>NZ_CP163440.1:0-5610356 GCF_041053035.1 Streptomyces sp. R35 | reverse complement strand
CGTGCGGCGCGCGCTTCGGCGATCCCGGCGTCCAGCTCGTCGAGGCGGGAGTACATCGGCCCGAGCTTCTGGTGGTGCAACCGCGAGAAGTTCTCGACCTCGACCCGGAAGGTCTCCACCGCGATCTCGAACTCGATCAACGCCTGCTCAGCCGCCCGCACGGCCCGCTCGAGCCGCTCCTCGGGCCGGGCCTCCCCTTCGGTACCGGTCTGCTCGACCGGTGGCTGCTCGGGAGTCGGGTCCGCGGTCTCGGCCTCCCCGGCACCGGACCGCTCCCGCGGCTCCTCGGCGGCGGGCTCGGGCTCGGTCTGCTCGGCTTCGGGCGTCGTCACGCGACCAGCGTAAGACACGGCCCCAACGCCTCGGTCGGGTCCGCCCCCTACCCCCCCCCCTCCCTCCCCCTTCCCTCCCGCCCGGCCTCCCCCTACTCAGACCCCCATCTCCCCCTCGATCCGCCCGCTCCGCACCGCCTCCACCAGCTCCGCGTGATCCGCCTCCGTCCGGTCCGCGTACGCCACGGCGAACGTCGCGACGGCCTCGTCCAGTTCCTCGTTCTTGCCGCAGTAGCCGGCGATGAGGCGGGGGTCGGCGCTGTGGGCGTGGGCGCGGGCGAGGAGGGCGCCGGTCATGCGGGCGTAGTCGTCTATCTGGTCGGCGGCGAGGGCGGCGGGGTCGACGCTGCCCTTGCGGTTGCGGAACTGGCGTACCTGGAAGGGGCGGCCGTCGACCGTGGTCCAGCCCAGCAGGATGTCGCTGACGACCTGCATGCGCTTCTGGCCGAGGACCACACGGCGGCCCTCGTGCTGCACCTCGGGTATCGCGTGCCCGGCCGTCGCCAGGTGCGGGAGCAGCGCCGAGGCGCGGGCCTCCTTCACCTGGAGGACGAGGGGTTCGCCGCGGTGGTCCAGGAGCAGCACGACGTAGGAGCGGGTGCCCACGCTGCCGGTGCCGACGACACGGAAGGCGACGTCGTGCACCGCGTACCGGGCGAGGAGCGGGAGGCGGTCCTCGGAGAGCGTCGTCAGGTACTGCTCCAGGGACGCGGCGACCGCGGCCGCCTCCGCGTCGGGTACCCGGCGCAGCACCGGCGGCGCGTCCACGAACCGGCGGCCGCCGCCGTCCACCGCCTGCGTCGACTTCGCGGCGAAGCGTCCGCTGGTGTTGGCCCGCGCCTTCTCCGAGACCCGCTCCAGGGTGCCGAGCAGATCGTGGGCGTCGGTGTGCGAGACGAGTTCCTCGTCGGCGATCGCGTTCCACGCGTCCAGTACCGGCAGCTTGGCCAGCAGGCGCATGGTGCGGCGGTAGGAGCCCACGGTGTCGTGCGCGGCGGCCCGGCACGTGTCCTCGTCCGCCCCGGCCTCGCGGCCCGCGAGCACCAGCGAGGTGGCGAGCCGCTTCAGGTCCCACTCCCAGGGGCCGTGGACCGTCTCGTCGAAGTCGTTCAGATCGATGACGAGGCCGCCGCGCGCGTCCCCGTACAGGCCGAAGTTCGCCGCGTGCGCGTCACCGCATATCTGGGCGCCGATGCCGGTCACGGGGGTGCGTGCGAGGTCGTACGCCATGAGGCCTGCCGAACCGCGCAGGAACGCGAAGGGGGTGGCCGCCATCCTGCCGACCCGTATCGGGGTGAGTTCGGGGATACGGCCGAGGTTGGACTCCTGGACCGCGGTCACGGCGTCCGGCCGGCCGGTGTCCGCCGTCAGTTCGGCGTGCGCCTCGCGCGGCACCGGCCCGCGCAGCGCCTTCCCCTCTTCTTTGGGCGATCCCTGCGCGGGCCACGCGGCGAATCCCGGCACCGCGAATCGCCGTACCCCCAAAGCCGTGGGCTCCTGCTGCTGGTCCTGCCGCGTCTGCTGCGCCGGAACCGCTGTACCGAGCTCGGTCACTCCGACCGCCTCCCCCGTGCACGAACATCAACTCGTGCTGACCGTACAGCCGGTCGCCGAAACGCGTCAGACCCTGTGGACAACTCGACGGCAGAGCCTGTGGACAACTCCGCCGTCACAGAAGGACAGCCACCGCTTCCGGGGCTACCCCGGGCACTGCCCGCTCTCCGGCAGATACCTCTCCGCCCACGACCCCAGCTCCTTGAGCGCGGGTTCCAGTGCGGCTCCCGCCTCCGTCAGGCGGTACGACACCCGCAGCGGGGGGCCTTCGTCGACTTCGCGCACGACCAGGCCTGCCGCGCCGAGTTCGGTGAGCCGGTCCGAGAGCATCCGTTCGCTGATGCCGGGGATCGCTCTGCGCAGTTCGGCGAAGTGGACGGGGCGTTGCAGCAGGACGGCCACGACCAGGCCTGTCCAGCGCTTTCCGAGCAGTTGGAACACCCGCGCCATGCCGTCGTCGACCTTCTGGCACGCGCCTGCGTCGTGGCTTCCCCGTTCCGGCATGGGTCCAGGGTACTGGGTCCACGTAGGGAGATGAAAAAAAGTAAGTAGCTGTGTTATCTATAGTCCAGTACGAAAGGGAAGCTCATCCCCGGGCTCCCGCAGCACCTCTTATCTGGAGAACCCCATGGCCACCCTCCTCCACATCGACTCCTCCGTGTTCCCGGGCTCCGCCTCCACCTCCCGCGCGGTGACGGACGCCTTCCGCAAGGCCTGGGAGGAGCAGCACCCGGAGGGCACGGTGATCTACCGCGACCTCGCCACGAACCCCGTGCCGCACATCAACGCCGACGCCCACACCGCCGGTTTCGCCGCTCCGGACACCCACACCCCGGAGCAGGCCGCCGCCTTCGCCGAGCGCGTACGGCTCATCGAGGAGCTGGAGCGGGCGGACGCGATCCTGATCGGCGCGCCCATGTACAACTTCGCGATCCCCTCGACCCTCAAGGCGTGGCTGGACAACGTGCTCCTCATCGGCCGCACCGCCATGACCGAGGAGTCGAAGGTGAAGGGCACCCCGGTCACCGTCGTCGCCAGCCGCGGCGGCTCCTACGCGCCGGGCACCCCGCGCGAGCCCTACGAGTACGTGCAGAACTACCTGGAGGCCATCCTGCGCGACACGCTCGCCCTGGACCTCGACTTCATCGTCCCGGAGCTCACGATGGCGCCGCACAACCCGGCGATGTCCGAGCTGATCCCCCTCTTCGAGGCCTCCCGCACCAAGGCCCTCGACGACGCGGCCGCCAAGGCCAAGGAGCTCGCCGAGCGCCTCGCGGCGTAACCGCTCCCCGCCGGGCGGGGTGCGTGTGCGTCATGAAGGACCTCGGGCGCAACAGGGTCCAGGTCAGGCCGGCAAGCCGCCGCGCCACAAGGCGTCACACGGTGCCGGTGGCCCCGGTGACAGTGATGTGGCGTTGTGGGCGGGCCGCGTCGGCGGCCCCGGAACCGCTTCGGCCAGGCGTCACTCGACGGCTCCGCGCTCGGGGGCGACGACGATCCGTGCCCGTCGCCTCCAGTGTGGCGATGCCGGGCAGCAGCAGCTGCCACATGTCACAGGTGCGGTCCATGAGATCGGCCCGCCCGGTCAGCAGCTGCGAGTACAGCTGGATTCCGGTGCAGGCTCCGACCACGAAGTGCGCGACCGTCCGGGGGAGGACGCCGTCGCGCAGGTCTCCCTCGGCCCTGGCCGTCTCCAGATGGCCGGTCATGATCTGCTTCCAGTCCTCGAAGGAGGTCACGTCGCTCATGCCGAAACGGCCCTGCTCGACGGCCAGGCGGACGCCGGCACGCAGCATGGGGTCGATCTGCAGGCGGTGGGCCCACACGAGGGTGATGTCGACCAGCCGCTGCAGTCCTTCGGAGTGCAGTCGCGGCTCGATGGCCTGCGGCTGGGAGTTCATCACGGCTTCGGCCAGGGCCTGCTTGGACTCGAAGTGGAAGTACAGGGCTCCCAGCGTCAGCCCGGCGCGCCTGACGATGCTGGAGACACTCGCGCCGTCGTAGCCGTTCTCGTCGCACACCTCGGCGGCTGCCCGCAGGATCTGATTGCGGGTGCGGACCGCTCGCTCCTGCTTGAGATCCATGGTCATCCACTTCCTCGACAAAAAGCAGGGAAACCCGCGCCCGTATCGCCCAGCGTTCCCCGGCAGTTGCTCCCGGCCGGCCCCACCGGGTCGCACACCTCGGCGCACGGCACTGACACGCACCGACGACGAAGGCCCCGACCGTGAGATACCTCACCGTCGGGGCCGCCCGTACGAACTGCGAACAACGAGAAACGGGCCCCGCCAGGACTTTCGTCTCTGGTGGGACCCGTTCCCTCTTGTGCGCGAGGGGGGAGTTGAACCCCCACGCCCTTGCGGGCACTGGAACCTGAATCCAGCGCGTCTGCCATTCCGCCACTCGCGCATTTGCTGTGTCGTCCGTCTCTCACCAAGTGGTGCGAGCGCCTGCCGACATCGAGAAGATTAGCACGCTGCCAGGGGTGGAATCACATCCCTTTCCACCACCCCCACACCCACCCCGCGGGTGCTCCCGCGCAGGCCACCTCCCCCGTACCGGCCCCGGCGCCCGCCGCACGTCTCAGCCAGAACCGGTTCACGTATCAACCTCGTACCGGTCCAGCGCATCTCCCCAGAAGCCGGACGGGCCGCACAGTCAGGTGCGGGACACTGGTCGTGGGGCGCCTCTACGATCCATGGCAGGAGTAGTGCCGGGACGAGTTCGAAGAGGTGTCCCGGAGGGAACCTCGGGAGGGGACTTCGGAAGCCGTCGACAACCGTCGACCGGGCCGACAGGGGGAACCAGCCGATTTCCCGACGCGTGGATACGATCAGTAAGCAGTACGAGCAAGACCAGCGGGATCAGGAAGACGAAGACGACAGCAAGCTGTACCAGGACGGCTACGAAGGAGGAGGTGCCCCATGGGAGTCCTGAAGAAGTTCGAGCAGCGTCTCGAAGGTCTGGTCAACGGCACCTTCGCCAAGGTGTTCAAGTCCGAGGTCCAGCCGGTGGAGATCGCGGGAGCGCTCCAGCGGGAGTGCGACAACAACGCGACCATCTGGAACCGCGAGCGGACCGTCGTCCCCAATGACTTCATCGTGGAGCTGAGCGCACCGGACTTCGAGCGCCTCAGCCCCTACTCCGGCCAGCTCGGCGACGAACTCGCCGGCATGGTGCGCGACTACGCCAAGCAGCAGCGCTACACCTTCATGGGCCCCATCAAGGTCCACCTGGAGAAGGCCGACGACCTCGACACCGGCCTGTACCGGGTACGCAGCCGTACGCTCGCGTCCTCCAGCAACCAGCAGGCTCCCGAGCGCGCCCCCGCGGGCCCCGCCCCGGCAGCCCCGCGCGGCCAGGGCCAGGGTGGCTACGGCTACCCGCCCGCGGCCGCTCCCCCCATGCCGTCCGCGCCGCCGCCCGGCGGCCGCCCCGGACCCGCGCCCATGGGCCAGCGGCCCGCCGCGGCAGCGGGCGCACAGCCCGGCACCCGCATGCGGCACTGGATCGAGATCAACGGCACCCGCCATCAGATCTCACGCCCGACGCTGGTGCTGGGCCGCAGCACCGAAGCCGACGTGCGGATCGACGACCCCGGCGTATCCCGCCGGCACTGTGAGATCCGGACCGGAACGCCCTCGACGATCCAGGATCTCGGGTCCACCAACGGCATCGTGGTGGACGGGCAGCACACCACCCGCGCTACGCTCCGCGACGGCTCGCGGATCGTCGTGGGCAGCACCACCATCATTTACCGGCAAGCCGAAGGGTGAAGCGGGGGCAATGTCAGAGCTGACCCTCACGGTCATGCGGCTGGGTTTCCTGGCCGTACTGTGGCTGTTCGTGATCGTGGCCGTGCAGGTCATCCGCAGCGACCTGTTCGGAACGCGCGTCACACAGCGCGGCTCGCGCCGGGACGCCTCCAGGCAGCAGCCGGCAGCGCGCCAGTCCGCGCCGCCGCAGCAGCGCCAGCAGGCCGCACCCAGCGGCGGCGGCGGCCGGCAACGCCGCGGCGCCCCCACCAAACTGGTCGTCTCCGAAGGCACCCTCACGGGTACGACGGTGGCACTCCAGGGGCAGACCATCACACTCGGCCGCGCCCACGACAGCACCATCGTCCTGGACGACGACTACGCGTCCAGCCGCCATGCCAGGATCTACCCGGACCGGGACGGCCAGTGGATCGTCGAAGACCTCGGCTCCACCAACGGCACGTATCTCGACCGGAGCCGGCTGACGACTCCCACGCCCATTCCGCTGGGCGCGCCGATCCGCATCGGCAAGACCGTCATCGAGCTGCGGAAGTAGTGCTACGTCATGAATGAGCGCGAGCGGAGCGAGCACGCAGCGGCGGTCCACACGACGGACCCCGGCGCGCTCCCGACCGGAGGGTGGGCACCGTGCGGATGTACCCGGAGCCGACGGGCGAGGTGCGCATGAGTCTGTCACTGCGCTTCGCCGCCGGATCGCACAAAGGCATGATCCGCGAGGGCAACGAGGACTCCGGCTACGCCGGTCCCCGTCTGCTCGCGATCGCCGACGGGATGGGCGGCCAGGCCGCCGGTGAGGTCGCCAGCTCCGAGGTGATCTCCACGATCGTCGCGCTCGACGACGACGTGCCCGGCTCCGACATCCTCACCTCGCTCGGCACCGCCGTGCAGCGCGCCAACGACCAGCTGCGCATGATGGTCGAGGAAGACCCCCAGCTCGAAGGCATGGGCACCACGCTCACCGCCCTGCTGTGGACCGGCCAGCGCCTCGGCCTCGTCCACGTCGGCGACTCCCGCGCCTACCTGCTGCGTGACGGCGTACTGACGCAGATCACCCAGGACCACACCTGGGTGCAGCGCCTCGTCGACGAGGGACGCATCACCGAAGAGGAAGCCACCACCCACCCGCAGAGGTCCCTCCTCATGCGCGCGCTGGGCAGCGGCGACCACGTCGAGCCCGACCTCTCCATCCGCGAAGTCCGCGCCGGCGACCGCTACTTGATCTGCTCCGACGGCCTCAGCGGCGTCGTCTCCCACCAGACGATGGAAGACACCCTCGCCAGCTACCAGGGCCCGCAGGAGACCGTGCAGGAGCTCATCCAGCTCGCGCTGCGCGGCGGCGGCCCCGACAACATCACCGTCATCGTCGCCGACGTCCTCGACATCGACTCCGGAGACACCCTCGCCGGGCAGCTCTCCGACACCCCCGTCGTCGTCGGCGCGGTCGCCGAGAACCAGCTCCAGCTGCACGACAACGGCGCCATGCAGACGCCCGCGGGCCGCGCCTCCCACCTCGGCCGCCCGGTGCCCGGACAGGGCGGCGGCGAGTTCGGCCCGCCCGGCAGCGGCGACACCACCGGCTACGTACCCACCGGCGGCTTCGGCGACTACTCCGACGAGGACTTCGTCAAGCCGCGCGCCGGACGCAAGTGGCTGAAGAGAACCCTCTACATCACCCTCGCGCTCGCCGTGATCGGCGGCGGCCTGTACGGCGGCTACCGCTGGACCCAGACGCAGTACTACGTCGGCACCAAGGGCGAACACGTCGCGCTGTACCGGGGCATCAGCCAGGACCTGGCCTGGGTCTCGCTCTCGCAGGTGGAGAAGGACCACCCCGAGATCGAACTCAAGTACCTGCCGCCCTACCAGCAGAAGCAGGTCAAGGCGACCATCGCCGAAGGCGGCCTCAGCGACGCCACCTCCAAGATCGACGAACTCGCCGTGCAGGCCTCCGCGTGCAAGAAGGACGCCCAGCGCCGCGCCGCCGAGACCGAGAACAACTCCAAGACCGGCGAGGGCGAGGCCGGCGGAACCACGGGAACCACTCAGACCTCCCTGACGTCCAAGGCCACGTCCAGCCCGAGCCCGACCCCCACGAGCTCGGCACCGTCGTCCTCCAAGTCCACGACCGCACCCACTCCCACACCCGGCCCCAGCCTCTCCACCGAAGAGCAGAAGCTGGTCTCGCTGTGCGGTAAGCAGTAAGCAGCCGTGAGGGGCCCTGTCACACGATGAGCAGTAGTACGAACACGCCGACGCACCACACGTCCACGATCGGTTCGATCGGCGCACCGAGCCGGCGCAACACCGAGCTGGCACTGCTGGTGTTCGCCGTCGTCATCCCGGTCTTCGCCTACGCCAACGTGGGCCTGGCCATCGACGACAAGGTGCCCACCGGCCTGCTGAGCTACGGCCTGGGCCTCGGCCTGCTGGCCGGCGTCGCCCACCTCGTCGTACGGAAGTTCGCCCCGTACGCGGACCCGCTGCTGCTGCCGCTGGCCACGCTCCTCAACGGGCTCGGCCTGGTGGTCATCTGGCGGCTCGACCAGTCCAAACTGCTCCAGTCGATCGGCCAGGCAGGCAGCGCCGCGCCGCGCCAACTGATGTACACCGCGCTGGCCATCGCCCTGTTCGCCGTCGTGCTGATCTTCCTCAAGGACCACCGCGTCCTGCAGCGCTACACCTACATCTCCATGGTCGGCGCACTGTTCCTGCTGCTGCTCCCGCTGGTCCCCGGCCTCGGCGCCGACATCACCTACGGCGCCAAGATCTGGATCTCGGTCGCCGGATTCTCCATCCAGCCCGGCGAGTTCGCGAAGATCGTCCTGGCGGTCTTCTTCGCCGGCTACCTGATGGTCAAGCGCGACGCGCTCGCCCTCGCCAGCCGCCGCTTCATGGGCCTGTACCTGCCACGCGGCCGCGACCTCGGCCCGATCATCGTCGTCTGGATGATCTCGATCCTCATCCTGGTCTTCGAGACCGACCTCGGTACATCGCTGCTGTTCTTCGGAATGTTCATCATCATGCTGTACGTCGCCACCGAGCGGACCAGCTGGATCGTCTTCGGTCTGCTGATGTCCGCGGCCGGCGCGGTCGGCGTGGCGAGCTTCGAACCGCACGTCCAGACGCGTGTACAGGCCTGGCTCGACCCGATGCACGAATACCTGCTCAGCCAGTCCGGGGTCAACGACGGCGTCGTCCACTCCGAGCAGGCCATGCAGGCCCTGTGGGCCTTCGGCTCCGGCGGCACCCTCGGCACCGGCCTCGGCCAGGGCCACTCCGAACTCATCCGGTTCGCCGCCAACTCCGACTTCATCCTCGCCACCTTCGGCGAGGAGCTGGGCCTGGCCGGCGTCATGGCGATCCTGCTGATCTACGGCCTGATCGTGGAGCGCGGCATCCGCACCGCCCTCGCCGCCCGCGACCCGTTCGGCAAGCTCCTCGCCGTCGGCCTGTCCGGCGCCTTCGGACTCCAGGTCTTCGTCGTCGCCGGCGGCGTCATGGGCCTGATCCCGCTGACCGGTATGACCATGCCGTTCCTCGCCTCCGGCGGTTCCTCCGTCATCGCCAACTGGGCCCTGATCGCCATCCTGATCCGCATCAGCGACACCGCGCGCCGCCCGGCACCCGCTCCCGCCCCCAACCCCGACGCCGAGATGACCCAGGTGGTCCGCCCGTGAACAAGCCCCTGCGCCGGATCGCCATCTTCTGCGGGCTCCTCGTCCTCGCCCTGCTCATCCGCGACAACTGGCTCCAGTACGTCAAGGCCGACGAACTGCGCACCGACACGGCCAACCGCCGCGTGAACATCGAGCGGTACGCCACCCCGCGCGGCGACATCATCGTCGACGGCAACCCGATCACCGGGTCCGTCAAGTCCAAGACAGGCGACTACGAGTACAAGCGCACCTACAAGGACGGCGCGATGTGGGCGCCCGTCACCGGGTACGCCTCACAGGCCTTCGACGCCAGCCAGCTCGAGAAGATCGAGGACGGCATCCTCACCGGCAACGACGACCGGCTCTTCTTCCGCAACACCCTCGACATGATCACCGGCAAGAAGAAGCAGGGCGGCAACGTCGTCACCACCCTCAACGCCGCCGCGCAGAAGGCCGCCTTCGAGGGCCTGGGCGACAAGAAGGGCGCCGTCGCCGCGATCGACCCGTCCACCGGCGCGATCCTGGCGCTGGCCTCCACCCCGTCGTACGACCCGTCGACGTTCGCCGGGAACTCCACGTCGACGGACGCCAAGGCCTGGAACAAGCTCCAGAAGAAGAACAACGCCGACGACCCGATGCTCAACCGGGCGCTGCGCGAGACCTACCCGCCGGGCTCCACCTTCAAGGTCGTCACCGCGGCCGCCGCCCTGGAGAACGGGCTGGTCCCCGACGCGGACACCAACACCACCTCGCCGGACCCGTGGACCATGCCGGGCACCACCACCGTGCTGCCCAACGAGGGCAACCTCCCCTGCAAGAACGCCACCCTGCGCACCGCCCTCCGGGTCTCCTGCAACAGCGTCTTCGGCAAGATCGGCTCGGACCTCGGCAACGACAAGATGCTGGAAGAGGCCAAGAAGTTCGGCTTCGGCTCCGAGCAGTTCACCCCGGTCCGCTCCAACGCGTCGGTCTTCTCCGACAACATGAACAAGTCGCAGACCGCGCTGTCCTCGATCGGCCAGTACAACACCGCCGCGACCCCGCTCCAGATGGCCATGGTCGCCTCCGCCGTCGCCAACGACGGCACGCTGATGAAGCCCTACATGGTCGACAAGCTCCAGGCCCCGAGCCTGGACGTCATCTCGCAGACCGAGCCCCAGAAGCTGAGCCAGCCGCTCTCCGAGAAGAACGCCCAGATCCTCCAGTCGATGATGGAGACGGTCGTCAAGAGCGGCACCGGCAAGAACGCCCAGATCAACGAGGGCGGCGTCACCGTCGGCGGCAAGACCGGCACCGCCCAGCACGGCGTCGACAACAGCGAGAAGCCGTACGCCTGGTTCATCTCGTACGCCAAGCTCAGCGACAACAGCTCGCCGGTCGCCGTGGCCGTCGTCGTCGAGGACGGCAGCGCCAACCGTGACGACATCTCCGGCGGCGGTCTCGCCGCCCCCATCGCAAGGGACGTGATGAAGGCAGTCATCGACAGCAAGAAGTGACCCCGCTCACGTCCCCTTCACATCGGTGCACGTTGCGATACCGGTCCTGTCACGGGTGACGGTCTTGGCCAGGTCACAGAAGGCGAGCCGGGTACGGTATGCCCGGACGGCACACCGCCGGACCACACAAAGGTGCGGTCGGGACCGACGGAGAGGGCTGGTAGGTAGCTATGGAAGAGCCGCGTCGCCTCGGCGGCCGGTACGAGCTGGGCCACGTGCTCGGCCGTGGTGGCATGGCCGAGGTCTACCTCGCGCATGACACCCGGCTCGGCCGTCAGGTGGCGGTGAAGACGCTGCGGGCCGACCTCGCACGCGACCCGTCGTTCCAGGCCCGCTTCCGCCGGGAGGCCCAGTCGGCCGCCTCGCTCAACCATCCCGCGATCGTCGCCGTGTACGACACGGGTGAGGACTACATCGACGGGACCTCCATCCCGTACATCGTGATGGAGTACGTCGACGGGTCCACGCTGCGCGAGCTGCTGCACTCAGGGCGCAAACTGCTGCCCGAGCGCACGCTGGAGATGACCATCGGGATCCTCCAGGCCCTGGAGTACTCCCACCGCGCCGGCATCGTCCACCGCGACATCAAGCCGGCCAACGTCATGCTGACGCGCAACGGCCAGGTCAAGGTCATGGACTTCGGCATCGCCCGCGCGATGGGCGACGTCGGCATGACCATGACGCAGACGGCCGCCGTCATCGGCACGGCGCAGTACCTCTCGCCGGAGCAGGCGAAGGGCGAGCAGGTGGACGCGCGAAGCGACCTCTACTCGACCGGCTGCCTCCTGTACGAGCTCCTGACGGTCCGCCCGCCGTTCATCGGGGACTCCCCGGTCGCGGTGGCGTACCAGCACGTACGTGAGGAGCCGCAGCCCCCGTCCGTCTTCGACCCCGAGATCACGCCTGAGATGGACGCGATCGTCCTGAAGGCCCTGGTCAAGGACCCGGACTACCGCTACCAGTCCGCCGACGAGATGCGCGCCGACATCGAGGCCTGCCTCGACGGCCAGCCCGTCGCGGCCACCGCCGCCATGGGCTCCGTCGGCTACGGCGGCTACCCCGACGACCAGCCGACGACCGCCCTGCGCTCCACGGACGCCCAGGCCACGTCCATGCTCCCCCCGATGAACCCGGACGACGGCGGCTACGGCTACGACGACCGCCCCGACCGCCGCCGCCAGAAGAAGTCGAACACCTCGACGATCCTCCTGGTCGTGGCAGGCGTCCTCGTCCTCGTCGGCGCGATCCTGATCGGCAAGTGGGCGTTCAGCGGCAAGAACGCGGGCAACGACACGTTCAAGGCCCCCAACTTCGTGAGCCAGACGTACGACGAGGCCAAGAAGATGGCGGAGAACCGCGATCTGACACTCGTGCGCAAGAACAAGGCCTGCGAGGAGGAGCCCAAGGGCAACGTCTGCTCGCAGGATCCGACGGCGGGCACGTTGGTGAAGAAGGGCGACACGATCAATCTGGTGGTGTCGACCGGGGCGCCGAAGGTGGTCGTACCCAACGTCACCGGCAAGACCCTGGACGAGGCCACGTCGATCCTCGGGGCCGACAAGTACCAGTTCAGGATCAAGACGAAGTACGAGGAATCCACGGAGACCGAGAACCTCGTCCTGAAGCAGAACCCGGAGCTCGGCGCGGAGGTGCAGAAGGGATCGACGATCACCCTCACCGTCGCCAAGAAGAAGCAGCAGGTCACGGTCCCCGACGTCACCGGCAAGACCTGTGACGAGGCCACGGCACAGATGACGGCCAGCAAGCTCGTCGCCTCGTGCACCGAGGTGGAGACCGACGACGCCAACCTCGTCGGCAAGGTCATCCAGACCTCCCCGCAGGCCAACGCTCAGGCCGACCCCGGCTCCACGGTCACGATCCAGATCGGCAAGGCCAAGGCGCAGGTCGCCGTGCCGACTGTGGCGGGCGGGAGCCTCAAGGACGCCAAGAAGGCCATCGAGGCCGCGGGCCTGACCGTCGGCAACATCAGCGGCTCCCAGGACGACAACGCCATCGTCATCAGCACGGACCCGCAGGCCGGCACTCCGGTCAACCCGGGCACCGTGATCAACCTGACCGCGGCGGGCGGCAACGGCAACAACAATGGCGGCACCAACATCTTCGGCGGCACCACCGGCTGAAGCCCCGCCTGAACACGACTGTGCCCCGCCCGGAACTCTCCGGGCGGGGCACAGCTCGTTCAGCGCGCCGCCCTGACCAATACGACCTTCTGTACGAGATTCGACCGTATCTTCCTACTTCCCGACTCGTTGAAGGCATGGGGCGGGGAAGCACAGCTCTGCCCCGGCCACACGGCCACGACACGAGCAAAAAGGGGCAGTACATGATCGCCGAAGCGGCTCTGCTGGAATCGAAGACTCTGCGGGACAGCGTGCTGCAACGCACGGAAGTACTCGACAAGGTCAAAGCACTGTCGCTGCTGCCGGACGGCATGCATGTGACTACGGCTATGGTCGCGGCGTACTTCGAAGTCGCCGATACTGTGATCAACAACTTGCTCAGTCGACACAGGCAGGAGCTGGAGTCCAACGGCTTGCGGGTGTTGCGGGGCTCTGAGCTGCTGGAATTTAAGGAACTCAACTTGAGTTCCTATCCGGGAAGTTATCCACAGCCCCGATCAAGCCTCGCCATCTGGTCCCGTCGAGCCGTCCTCAACGTCGCCATGCTCCTGCGCGACAGCGACGTCGCCCGCCAGGTCCGCACCTACCTCCTCGACATGGAGTACCTGGCGCGCACTCACCCAGTCGACACCCAGGCCTCCGGCACGAGCCGCACCCTCGATGACCGCATCGACCAGCGCATCACCCACATCCTCGGCAAGACCGTCGTCCCCATGTTCAACGCCCTGATCGAAACCTCGGGCGAACACCGTCGGGAACTCATCGCCCTCCGTGAGGATGTCCAACGGATCGAGCAGCGGCTGTGCGACCACGACACCCGCATCACCGATCTCGAACTCACTCGTGGTCCGCGCCCGTACACCGGAATCATGGCCTCCATCGACGCCATGAACTGGCGGGAGTTCGAGCACCACGTCGCCGTCCTGCTGCGCCGCGACGGCTGTACGGACGTCATCGTGCACGGCGGCCCGGGCGACCGGGGAGTGGATGTCACCGCGCGCGCCGCCGACGGCCGCTCAGTCGTCGCGCAGTGCAAGAGCTTCGCGCCCTACCGCCCGGTGTGGAGCGGCGAACTGCAGAAGTTCCTCGGCGCTTCACACGTCCAGCACGCGGCTGACGTGGCGCTCTTCGTCGCCACGACATCATTCACGCCCGACGCGCGTGCCATCGCGGAGAGCTACGGCGTCACCCTCGTGGACCGTGCCCACCTGGAGAAGTGGAGCGCGGGAGTTCCACTGTCCGTCCTCCAGTAGGCGTCCCCGGACACAACCGAAAGAGCCCGAAGCCGCAAGAGCAAGTTGCGGCTTCGGGCCTTCTGCATCGTAGGTGACTGAGTTGCTTGCAGTAACTCAGTCACCTCAGCGCAGTTCCTTCGGCGGCGTCCGGTCGCTGTCCACCTTGTCCACGCGCTCCAGCTCCCCCCACACCACATACCGGTACCGGGACGTGTACACCGGCGTGCAGGTCGTCAGGGTGATGTAGTGGCCCGGCTTCTTCTTGCCGGACTGCTTGGGGACCTGCTGGAGGACCTTGACGTTGTACTTCGAGGTCTCCGGGAGGATGTCGTAGACCTTGTAGACGTACCACTTGTCCTTGGTCTCGAAGACGATCGGGTCGCCCTTTTTGATCTTGTCGATGTTGTGGAACTTGGCGCCGTGGCCGTCGCGGTGGGCGGCGAGGGTGAAGTTGCCGTCCTTGCCGGTGGTCGGGAGCGCGGCCTTGACCGGGTCGGTGTAGTAGCCGGCGACGCCGTCGTTGAGGACCTTCGTCGAGGTGCCCTTCTTGACGAGGACCTCGCCGTTCTTCATCGCCGGGACATGCAGGAAGCCAATGCCGTCCTTGGTGTCCAGAGCACCCGGACCACCCTTGTCCTGCGCCCAGTTGTCGCGGACCTTGTCACCCTGCTTGTCCGCCACACGGTCCGCGACGACGTTCGTCCACCACAGGGAGTAGACGACGAACAGGCCGAGCACCAGACCCGCGGTGATGAGCAGTTCACCAAAGACGCTGACCACCATCGCGACGCGGCCGGAACCACGACGTCGCGATGCGGACACCCCGGCGTCGGTGTCGGCTCCGGATCCGGATTCGGCGCGCTCGTCGTGGTCGGTCCTCGCTGCCACTGTGCATCTGCCCCGTCTGGTCTGTCTCAGGTTGTCTCACGTGCTCTCAGCTGACGAGCGCGTCCGGCTTGCCCTTGCTGCGCGGCCGGTCCTCAACCATCTTGCCCCAGACGATCATCCGGTACTTGCTGGTGAATTCCGGCGTACAGGTGGTCAGTGTGATGTAGCGGCCCGGCTGGGTGAAAGTCGAACCCTTCGGTATCGGGTCGAGCACACTCGTATTGCTCGGCTTCGTCACCGGCAGGATCGACGTCATCTCGTAGACGTAGTAATCGTCCTGCGTCTCGACCACGATCTTGTCGCCCGGCTTCAGCCGGTTGATGTACCGGAACGGCTCCCCGTGCGTGTTGCGGTGCCCCGCGAGCCCGAAGTTGCCCGTCTTGGCATCCGGCATCGCCGTCTTGGTGGCGCCCTCGCCGTAGTGGCCGACCATCCCGCGGTCGAGCACCTTCGTCTTGCTCGTGCCCTCGGCGATCGGCGTGACCACGTCCAGCTTCGGGATGTGCAGGATCGCGAAGCCCTGCCCCGGCGCGAAGGTCCCGGGGCTCCGCTTGCCGCTCGCCCAGTCCTGCTGAAGGTGGTGCGCGGCACTGCCCGCCTGCTGATGCGCCCGCACATTCGACCACCACAACTGGTAGGTCACGAACAGCAGCATCAGTACCCCGGTGGTGATGAACACCTCGCCGATCACCCGGCTCGCGATGACACCCGCACTGGGCTTGCGCGCCCGCGCCGCCCGCCGGGCCTCCATCCGGCTCAGAGGCGCCTCAGCGCCCTCAGCGGCCTTCTCCGCCGACTCCTGGGACCCTTGGGACTCCTGGGGCTCCTGAGCGCCCCCACGCCGCCCCTGACGCCTTGCCGCCTTCCGCCGCGCCGCACGGCCGCCAGACGCCGCTGTGGGCCCGTTCTCAGCTATTCGTGGCGCGTCCGGGATCCGCAGCGCCACCGTCTCGTCGTCCAACGGCAAGGGCGCGACGACCGGTTCCTCGTACGGAGCGGCGACCGGCTCCTGGTACGGAACCGCCACCGGCTCCTCGTACGGCGGGGAGTACGTCTCCCCGTACGACGGCGGAGACGGCCGCAGCGGTTGCTGCACCTGCTGCGGTTGCTGCACCTGCTGCGGTTGCTGCACCTGCTGCGGCTGTTGAACCTGCTGCATTTGCTGCGGTTGCTGGACCTGCTGCCGTTGCTGCTGCTGTGCAGGCTCCTGCCCCGCGTACCAGTCGGCCGCGTACCCCTCCGGGTCGTACCACTCCTCCGGCTGCCCCGCCGGCCGTTGCCCCGGCACCGGCAAAGGGTCCGTCAGCGGATCCGCGAGCCCCCCGACCGCCGCCTCAAAAGCGCCCGCACCCGCACCCTCGAACGCGTCAGCGCCCCCGTACGCGGCCTCGCCGCCATAGGGGGAGCTGTCGCGCTCGGGGCGCAGCGCGGTCACGCCGTGGCCCTGCCCACCACCGGGGCGAGCCCCGCCGACCTCGCCACGGCCACCTTGTCGCCGCACTCCAGCAGCCAGTTCGCCAGCATCCGGTGGCCATGCTCGGTCAGCACCGACTCCGGATGGAACTGCACGCCCTCGACCGGGAGTTCACGATGCCGCAGCCCCATGATGATCCCGTCGTGCGTACGGGCCGTGACCTCCAGCTCGGCCGGGACCGTCTCCGGCTCGGCCGCCAGTGAGTGGTAGCGCGTCGCGGTGAAGGGGGACGGCAGGCCCGCGAAGACCCCCTTGCCCCCGTGCTCGACCAGCGAGGTCTTGCCGTGCAGCAACTCGGGCGCACGATCCACGACACCGCCGTACGCCACCTGCATCGACTGCATACCGAGGCAGACACCGAAGACGGGCACACCGGTCGCGGCACAGTGCCGGACCATGTCGATACAGACCCCGGCCTGCTCAGGAGCGCCCGGACCCGGCGACAGAAGCACCCCGTCGAAGCCGTCCTGGGCGTGCGCCGTCGACACCTCGTCGTTGCGCAGCACCTCGCACTCGGCGCCCAGCTGATACAGGTACTGAACCAGGTTGAAGACGAAGCTGTCGTAGTTGTCGACGACGAGAATCCGCGTGCTCACTGGTTGTCCACCGTCACATCGTTGAAGGGAAGCAGCGGTTCGGCCCACGGGAAGACGTACTGGAAGAGCACGTAGACCACCGCGAGGACCAGTACGAGTGAGATCAGCGCCCTCACCCATACATTCCCCGGCAGATGCCGCCAGATCCAGCCGTACATGCCGTCCCTTCCGTCGCACCACGGCATCGGAGCCACATCCCACACCACCGGACTCACGCCGTACTGCACCAGACTAACGGCGCAGAGCCTCCGGTTTCCCTGCCTCCACAGGCTGCGTGGAATCAAGGTGAGCCCAGACGATCAACCGGTGGCTGTGTCCCCATTCCGGGTCGCACGTGGTCAGCGTGAGATAGCGCCCCGGACGCGTGTACCCGGACTTACGTGGCACAGGGTTGATCACCTCAATGTCCGAGGGCAGCGTTTTGTAAGGGCCTTTGTCGATCCGATACGTGAACCAGGTCGTCCCGTCGGTCAGCACCACCGCGTCGCCACGCCGCAGCTCGGGAAAATCCTTGAACGGATCGCCGTACGTACGCCGGTGGCCCGCGACCGAGAAGTTCCCCGTCTGCCCGAGCTGAGCCGTCCCCCTGTAGTGGCCGAGCCCCTTCTTGAGGACGCTCGTGGCGGTGCCTTCGAGCACGGGCTTGTTCCACGTGAAACCAAGCCGCGGGATGTACATCACCGCGAACGGCTTGCCGTACTTGTACGGCGCGGGCGCCTTCGGACTCGCCGTGGCCGGGGCACCCGAGGGCGCCTGCGTCTTCTGGGCCAGCGCACCCTTCGACCACTGCTTCTGGAGCACATCGATCTGGTGGTCCATCGCACTGTCGGCCTTCACACCGGTCCAGAACAGCACATAGACCACGAAGAGCACGATCAGAGCACCCACGGTGATGCACAGCTCACTGATCGTCCTGACGACCACTCGCACCGACACAAGGTCCCCCCGGCGGCAGCTGCTCCACAGGCTTCGCGTACTACGCCGCCGGCACTACCCCACCGGCTTCGCGTAGTGGAGATCCACTGTGCCCGAGTAGCCGGGAAGAGTCACCGTCCCGTCCTCCTCGACTTTCCAGCCGAGCCCGTAGACGTTGACGTACACCATGTAGTTCTGGATCGCCGGAGAGGCCGCGAGCGCCTTCTGGAGCTTCTGCGGGTCACCGACGGCCGTGATCTTGTACGGGGGCGAGTAGACGCGCCCCTGGAGGATCAGGGTGTTGCCGACGCAGCGCACCGCGCTCGTGGAGATCAGCCGCTGGTCCATCACCTTGATGCCCTTGGCACCGCCCTGCCACAGGGCGTTCACCACCGCTTGCAGATCCTGCTGGTGGATGACCAGGTAGTCGGGCTGCGGCTCGGGATAGCCGGGCAGCTTGGCCGTCGCGTTCGGCGGAGCGTCGTTGAGCGTGACCGTGACGGCCTCGCCCTTGAGCTTCTGGGTGCCCGCGTTCTTCTCCAGCGCGGCGAGTTTGGCGTCCTCCGCCTTGCTGCTGCCGTCCTCACGACCGGCCAGCGCATCCACGTCGTCACGCAGGGCACCATTGGAATCATCCAGCGTCGCGTTCTTGTGGCTGCGCTCCTGGATCAGGTCGGAGAGCTTCAGCAAGGACGTATCCGTACGGATATTGGTGCCCTTGGCCGTATTGAAGCTGGTGAAGAAAATAAGGCCGGCGAGAGCGAAGACGGCCGCGGTGAGTACCCGTACGGGCCGGAAACGGCGTTTACCGGCAGGACTGGATCCCGTCCCGGGGGAGTCGGCAGAATTGCTCAACGTACCCTTATCTCCTTCGGCGCCGCGGAAGCACTACGCTAACGGACGCCCGGGGGAGCACTCAGTGTCCCCTTGTACGCTGCCCCGGAGCCCGCCCCAGTTCCCTGCGCGGCCACGCAGCGCATCGACAGGAGAGACCCTCGTGCCGAAGTCACGTATCCGCAAGAAGGCCGACTACACGCCGCCCCCGGCGAAGCAGGCGACCAACATCAAGCTGACCAGCCGCGGCTGGGTCGCACCGGTCATGCTGGCCATGTTCCTGATCGGCCTCGCCTGGATCGTCATCTTCTACGTGACAGACGGATCCCTGCCGATCGACGCCCTCGACAACTGGAACATCGTGGTCGGCTTCGGCTTCATCGCGGCGGGATTCGGCGTCTCCACGCAGTGGAAGTAGCGCCTCGGAGCAGCTCTGACGTAGCTCTGCCCAGGGCTATCCACTGAGTTATCCACAGCTGTTGTCCACAGAGGTGGAAAAGAAAGACGATCTGTGGATAACTCAGTTGAGGTTGACGCCGGTACGACTGACCTACCGGCATCCGGAAGCCTGTTCGCCCCCTGCCTGACCTGGGAAAACCAGGATCAGTGACAGGGGGCACAGCTGTTCCCGCACAGCGTGCACAAGATCCGCCACGATCTGTGGACAACATCGGTCCACAGGTGAGCTGAGCTCCCTCTCAGGTGAGCTGTGCTCAGCCTCTCAGGTGAGCTGAGCGGTTCTCACCAGCGTGGTGACCAGCACGACGGCCAGGACCAGGGTGGACACCCCGTACTGGATCAGCGCCCTGCGCTCGCGCGGCGCGTGGACCATGGCGTAGCCGACGACGACGCCGGCGACGAGGCCGCCGATGTGGGCCTGCCAGGCGATGTTGAATGCCGGGTTGAAGGTGAAGACCAGGTTGATCACCAGCAGGGCGATCACCGGGCGCAGGTCGTAGTTGAGACGGCGCATGAGGACGGCGGTCGCGCCGAAGAGGCCGAAGATGGCGCCGGAGGCGCCGAGCGACGGCTGGTTCGGGGCGGCGAGGAGGTAGCTGAGCGCGCTGCCCGCGAGGCCCGAGACGAAGTAGAGCGTGAGGTAGCGGGCGCGGCCGAGGGCCGCTTCGAGGGGGCCGCCGATCCACCACAGGCTGAGCATGTTGAACAGGATGTGGATGTAGTTGTGGGCGTCGTGCAGGAACATCGCCGTCGCCAGTCGGTACCACTGGCCTTCGGCGACGCCCTCGATCGAGCCGAGGATCGGGACGTACGCGCGGCCGATGAGGTCGAAGCGGTGCGTGAAGCGGTCGCCCATCGACATCTGGACGAGGAAGACGGCGAGGTTGATGCCGATCAGGATCTTGGTGACGCGCCGGGGGTCCGCGGCGACCGTGCCGCCGGCGATGGTGCGGGGCTGGGTGGCCGTCGGCGCGTGCCCGGTGCCGGAGCCACTGCGTACGCATTCGGGGCACTGGAAGCCGACGGAGGCGCTGACCATGCACTCGGGGCAGATGGGGCGCTCGCAGCGGGTGCAGCGGATGCCGGTCTCGCGGTCCGGGTGCCGGTAGCAGGTGGGCAGGCTCTGAGCGCCCTGCGGTCCCTGATCCCGCGGGCCCTGCGGGCTGCCTGGCGCCTGGTCCATGGGGTCGTCCATGGGTTCCCCTCAATCTCCGTATGACGGCTCGCACGCGGGCACACAGGGTCCGTGTGCGCAACGCACCGCCCCGTCCATCCTTACGGATGAACGGGGCGTTTGGTTCCCTGCGGGAGCCTTCGGACTCGGTGGTGCCGAGCCCCGGGGCGTGCCGTTGGGGCTCAGCCTTCGCGGGTCTCGACGACGACCGATTCGATGACGACGTCGTTGACCGGGCGGTCGGTGCGGGGGTTGGTCTGGGTGCCGGCGATGGCGTCCACGACCTTCTGGCTGGCCGGGTTGGTGACCTCGCCGAAGATGGTGTGCTTGCGGGTCAGCCAGGCCGTCGGGGAGACGGTGATGAAGAACTGGGAGCCGTTGGTGCCCGGGCCGGCGTTGGCCATGGCCAGCAGGTAGGACCTGTCGAAGGCGAGGTCCGGGTGGAATTCGTCCTCGAACTGGTAGCCGGGGCCGCCGGTGCCGTTGCCCAGGGGGTCGCCGCCCTGGATCATGAATCCGCTGATCACCCGGTGGAAGACCGTGCCGTCGTAGAGCTTGTCCGTGGACTTCACACCCGTCGCGGGGTTGACCCACTCACGCTCGCCCTGGGCGAGCTCGACGAAGTTCCGGACCGTCTTGGGCGCGTGGTTCGGCAGGAGCCGGATTTCGATGTCGCCTTGGTTGGTCTTCAGGGTGGCGTAGAGCTGCTCAGCCACGATCTGCCTTCCGTTGCCTTCTTTGACTTCCCGATCCTCGCACGGACGGGGCGGCGCGTCGCCCGGCCGCCACCTCTGGGCGGATATCCGTGCGTCTGGCTTGCAGAAATCCGGTCGAGTGGCCTCGCGACGGGGGCGCGCGGCGGGGATCCGTGGCATTGTCGACGACAAGCTCCTGTTGCCCCGTATTAAGCCGCTATTGCACTTGATCGACACTTGATCGAGTCCCGTTCTGAAGTCACCCGGAGTCAGTACCCGTGACCCGGATGCCCGCCCTCACATGCCCCGGACCTTTTGGGCGGGCATGATCCCGATAAGGGTGGAAAGGTGAACTGTGTGTCTTTGGGGGCACCTCAGACCCCCGACGTACGCCACCGAGGAGGAGGAAACCCGTGACCCGCATCGACAGCGTGCGCGCCGCGACCGGCTCGGCGAAGGACAGCGTGCTGCACGCCGCGGAAGTGGTGGCGCCTTACGCCGACACGGCCATGGACAGGGCTTCGTACTATGCGCAAGAGGCGCGCGTACGGCTTGCGCCGAAGGTGTCGCAGGCCGCCGAACAGGCCCGCGTGCAGTACGACGTCCATCTCGCGCCGCGCCTTGAGCAGGCCCGTACGCATGTGCCGCCGAAGGTCGACCAGGCGGCTCATGAGGCCGCCGTCCGTACCCGCAAGGCGGCTCGTCAGGCCGCTGACTATTCCAAGCCGAAGATCGAGCAGGCGGTGGCCGCGGCCCAGCCGGTTCGGGACGAGGCCGCGTCCCGCGGTGTGGCGGCGCTGGCCGCGTTGCGCGGTCAGGTCTCGCCGGAGGAGATCCAGAAGCTGGTCCGTAAGCACGAGCGGCGGGCGAAGGCCGGCCGTCTCGCCAAGGGGCTGGCTGTGCTGGGGGTTCTGGCGGGTGCTGCGTTCGCCGCCTGGAAGTGGTGGGACAAGCAGGCCAACCCTGACTGGCTGGTCGAGCCTCCCGCCGCGACCGAGGTGCCCGAGTCCGGTCGTCTGTCGTCGGTCGACGGCAGCGGCCAGTCGGAACTGGACCCCGAGGTCCAGGCCAAGGAGGCCGAGGAGCGGGCGGCGGACCGCGACGACCGCCATTGAGGCGACGACCGTCGCTGAGCTCGGCCGCCGGCTGAGTCCGGCTTCAACAGCGTCGTGGGGCAGGAGACTTGAGGGTCTCCTGCCCCACGGCGATGTTTCACGTGGAACGTGTGACCCGCCCATCGTCAGGTCTCCCTCGTCGGCGCCGGGAGGAAGATCAACACCGGCGTCACGTCCGGATTCTTCGAGGCACTGTCGGACGCACCGGCCGCTGGCGGCCAGGACCGCTCCACTTACGGATCGGTTACTCACGGGGATCCGCGGAGGGGGAAGGCCTCTCCCGAGCCCCGCGAACCCGGGCCTCCACAGGCTCCGGGCCGCACCGCCGCATTCGGGTGCCCACACGGCGAAGCAGAAAAAGATCCCCCCTGACCGCGTTTCCGCAGGTCAGGGGGGATCTGTTTGTGTGGAGCCTAGGGGAGTCGAACCCCTGACATCTGCCATGCAAAGACAGCGCTCTACCAACTGAGCTAAGGCCCCGGAGGAGGAACACCCAGCCACAGGAATCACCTGCTGACGGGCGCCGCAGACCAGAGTACCGGGTCACCCCCGGTATCTCGCAAAAAGATTGGGGGTCCCCGTGAACGACCACTCTCCGTAAGATGCTCGACGTGGTTCGCTACAGCGAACCGCGGTATTTGGGGAAGCGATGGGGAGACGCAATGGACGCCGCACAGCAGGAAGCAACCGCGAGAGCCCGGGAGCTTCAGCGGAACTGGTACGGGGAGCCGTTGGGGGCGCTCTTCCGTAGGCTCATCGAGGATCTGGGTCTCAACCAGGCGCGTCTTGCCGGGGTGCTGGGCCTGTCCGCGCCCATGCTGTCGCAGCTGATGAGCGGTCAGCGCGCGAAGATCGGCAATCCCGCGGTGGTCCAGCGTGTACAGCTGCTGCAGGACCTGGCGGGGCAGGTCGCGGACGGCAGTGTGAGTGCTGTCGAGGCGACCGAGCGCATGGACGAGATCAAGAAGTCTCAGGGGGGTTCGGTGCTCAGCAACACCACGCAGTCGACGACCAGTTCGGGAGCGCCCACGGTCAAGCGGGTGGTCCGGGAGATCCAGTCGCTGCTGCGCTCGGTGGCAGCCGCCGGGGACATCATCGAGGCGGCGGACACTCTCGCCCCGAGCCACCCGGAGCTGGCAGAGTTCCTCCGGGTGTACGGCGCCGGCCGTACCTCTGACGCGGTCGCGCACTACCAGTCGCACCAGAGCTGAGCCGAGGACCCGGCCGCCGAGGGGGCGGCGGCCGGGTCCACCGCGCGGAAGGCACCGCAGGAGGGCCGGCGGCCGAGCCGGTCCCGGGGGAGCCGAAGGGGAGCGTCGTACGACCATGGGTGAGGTCTTCGCCGGACGGTACGAACTGGTCGACCCGATCGGACGTGGGGGAGTCGGTGCGGTCTGGCGCGCCTGGGACCACCGGCGGCGCCGGTATGTGGCGGCCAAGGTGCTGCAACAGAGCGACGCGCACGCGCTGCTGCGCTTCGTGCGGGAGCAGGCCCTGCGCATCGACCATCCGCATGTGCTCGCTCCCGCCAGCTGGGCCGCCGATGACGACAAGGTCCTGTTCACCATGGACCTGGTCGCCGGGGGCTCCCTGGTCCACCTGGTCAATGACTACGGCCCGCTGCCTCCTCCCTTCGTCTGCACCCTGCTCGACCAGCTGCTTGCGGGCGTCGCCGCCGTGCACGCCGAGGGGGTTGTGCACCGCGACATCAAGCCCGCCAACGTACTGCTCGAAGCGACCGGTACGGCCCGGCCCCGGCTGCGTCTGTCCGACTTCGGCATCGCCATGCGACTCGGCGAGCCGCGGCTGACGGAGACCAACTACGTGGTGGGAACGCCCGGTTACTTCGCGCCCGAGCAGATGATGGGCGCCGAACCGGACTTCCCCGCCGACCTGTTCGCCGTCGGTCTGGTCGCCCTCTATCTGCTGGAAGGGGCCAAGCCCGACGCCAAGGCGCTGATCGAGTACTTCGCCGACAACGGCACGCCGTCCGCTCCGCGGGGCATACCCGAGCCGCTGTGGCAGGTCGTGGCCACGCTGCTGCAGCCCGACCCTCACGCGCGGTTCCGCACCGCCACGGGTGCGCGCAAGGCGCTCGCCTCGGCCACCGAGCTGCTGCCCGAGACCGGCCCCGACGACGAACTGGTCGAGGTCTTCGACCAACTCGGGCCGCTCCCGGAGGGGTTCACCCCGGGGGGACCGCTTCGGCCCGCGCCGGGGGTGAGCACGGGGGGCTTGTCGTCCGGGGCGCATGGGACGCGTCGAGACACCACCGCTACGCAGCTCAGCCCTGACGACACACCGTCTTGGCCGGGCCCCGGCATCGGCCCACATGCCGGCCCCGATGCCGACTCCAACTCGGGCTCCAGCTCGGGATCCAGCTCGGGATCCAACCCTGTATCGACGCTTGGCTCCAGCTCTGGGTCTGGCCCTCGTCCTAGCTCTGGGCCCGCCTCCAGTTCCGGTCCGGGGCTCGGCTCCAACCCCGTCTCGATGCCTGGCTCCGGCTCCGGCTCCGGCTCCGGGCCATGGCGTCACGGCTCGGGCTCCGGGCCATGGCGTCACGGCTCGGGCGCGTTGTCTCAGGAGGCCGATTCCGTCGGTGTCTGGGCGGGGTCCGGCACCAATGGCGTACGACCGGAGCCCGTTACCGGTCACGCAGGCCCCGAGCCCGGCGCCCGGCAGGTACGACCCGAGCCCGGCGCCAATCACGTAGGACCGGAGCCCGGCGCCAATGGCGTACAGCCGGAGTCCGTCCCCAGCAACGTACGGCCGAAGCCCGCTCCCGACGGCGCACCACAGCAACCCGCCCCCGACGCCATCCCCCCGCAGCCGTCCACCATGTCGGACACGGGCAGCTTCCACCTCCCGCCACCGCAGCTGAGCGCTCCCGACGCGCAGCCGCAGTCCGGGCCCCAACCACAGCCCGAGCCCCAGCCCCCACGGCAATCGCAGCCACATCCTCAACCACAGCAGGCATGGCACGAGACGCAGCAGTTCCCCACGCCCCTCCATCCGCGGCACCTGCCCGTACAGCCGCCCACTCCCCCCACATCGCTCGTGCTTCCGGCGCCAACTCCCCCTTACGCTCAGCCTTTCGACCCCACCCCGACTCCCACGCCCACGCAAGTGCCCTCCCCCCATTTGCCTGTGGCCCCGCCCGCGTACGCCTCTACTGCTTCATACACCGCTCGGTCCCCGCAGGTTCCGTCACAGGCGGGAGCAGTTCCGGAGCGCCGTGGAAGGCGCGCGCGGCCTCGCCCCGGGCCGCCCGCGAAGGTGGCTGTCCCGGTGCTGCTTCTCGCGCTGGCCTGCTTCGCCGTGGGTTTCTGGGCGCTGAGCCGGATCTGAGCGGGGCGGCGCGCCCTACCAGCCCCGCGGAGCCCCGCGCTCCCACGGCGCCGGGGTCTGCATCTGAGTCTGGGGCTGGGGCTGCGTCTGCACAGGAGCCGAAGCCGTGTCCGCGTCCTCCGGCGCCACCCGGGCCCGTCTCCGCGCGACCACCCTCCACACCCCGAGCGCCAGCACCAGCACGCTCCCCGTGCCGATTCCGCCGGCGGCGACCAGCTTCATCGTGCCGCTGCTGTCGCCGCCGGCACCGTCTCCGGTACCGGTCGAACCGCCCACCGTGCCGTCGGCCGTGGCGTCGGAGTCCTCCGCCGGGACGTCGAAGGCGTCGCGTGGCGCTGCCTGCCCCGCGTAGGCGGGACCTGTCTGCGCCGTCCCGTCCACGCGCACGCGCAGCGTCAGCCCGAACGGTCCGTCGCCGATCTTGTCGGCGACCTGCGCGGCGAGGTGGACGACGAGGTAGTACGAGCCCGCGAACCGCATTCCGCTCACGCGGTCGTTGAATGCGTATCGGTTCTCGTACGCGACGGGCGGCAGTGGATCGAGTGCGGCCGAGCGCTGGCCGCCGTCGTAGCCGGCGCCGATGTCGTCGACGAAGCCGCGTACGGGGTTGTAGAGGGACATGACGAGAGCGGTGCCGACATTGCCGCCGTTGCTATGGCTCGAACTGCCCAGGTCGGCGGTGGCGTAGAGCTGTTGCCCCCAGTCGACCGGCACTTTGTAGAAGAGCGTCTGCCCGGGGCTGATCCAGTCCTGCCAGATGCCCTGCCGCAGTGAGGTCGCCGTGGTGAAGCCCGTGCCGCCCTTGCGGCGTTTCGGGCTCCCGGCGAGGGCGTCGGGCGACGCGGAGTTCCAGGCCTCGGGCGCGCTCGTCGGACCGGCCGCCTTCTTCAGGCTGGGCTCCGACACATAGCTGAGTTCCAGGTCCCAGTCGCCGGACGAGGATCCCGTCGTACCGCTGCGTGTGACGACCACGTAGTACGTCCCTGCCGTCTGGCAGGCGTACTGGTTGCCGCTCGTTTCGCGTGACGCCCAGGCGGCGATGGGGTGGGGGCTCTGGGTGGCGCCGAAGTGGGTGGTTCCGGAGAAGGAGCAGTTGCGGCTGTTGCCGTCCTGCACGGACACCTTGACGCCGTCCGAGTAGGAGACCGTCGTACCCGGCCTGGGGACGGCGGTGGCGGAGACGTAGGCGTTGGACGTGTCGTCGAGTTCGAGGCGGTAGTAGAGCTTGGCGTCCCTGCCTATGGAGCTCCTGTAGGTCTTGCCCGGCGCAAGTTGTTCGGCGTCGGTGGTGTCCGCGGTGCCCTTGACGGTCGTGGCGTCCTCGGCGAAGGCGTACGGCGTTGGTGTCGCGGCCGCCGTCGTCTGTGCTCCGGCGGCGGCAGTCGTCTGCGTTCTGGCGGCCGCGGCGGCCTGCCCCGTCGACCCGATCGTCGCGCACACCGCCACTGCCACCGCCGCTGCTGCCGCTGTGAACGCCCGGTTGTGCCACGCCATCGCACGCCGCCCCACCGTGCGCCGCCCCATCACGCGCCACCCCTCGTCGTAGCCCCGGACCGTGGCCCATCCTGCCCCGCCAGTCACCGCGCTACCCGTGCTATCCACAGGAGCGGCCGAAAGGGCTCGTCCGGACGGACATCAACTTTGCCGGGGCAATCAATCAATTCGCTCAAGCGAATTGAGCGAGCCCCGAAGAGAGTCCCAGACAGAGCCACGAACAGAGGCACGAACAGAGCCGCACCCAAGGCCCCGGACAAGGCCCTGGACAACACAAAACCCCGACCGCGATGGCGGCCGGGGTCTGCTCTGAGACTGTTGTCGATACTCACGAACCCGTGGGCACGGAGTCAGTCGCCTCCGTCCACAGATCCTGCTCGGCGCGATCCGCCTGGATCTGGCGGTACACGAGGAGCCCGCCGATGGCGGCCAGTGCGACCAGGAGAAGCTTCTTCACCGCGCGACCTCGTCTTTCGTTGACGTAGGGGACCTCTGGCGCCCGACTATACACACCGACCGATATCGATCGGTGACCTGGATCGGCCCTCAACTCCCGCCCGGTACGCAGTAGTAGAACCGGATGCGATCGCTCCGGCCGGAGGGTGATCAGACCTCACAGACGGTGACTTTCACCACGATCTCCGACTTTTCGGGGCTCTTGCGGCCATCCGGGTGGTGTTCATCTGAACATCGACGCGCCACGGGCGTCGGTCCACCACTTCGCGGCCCGCATACACATCATGAGGAAAGTACGCAAATCGCCTGACCCGAAAGTGAGGGGCCATGACCCAGAACAAGGTCATGAAGCTGTGGACCGCCATCGTCACCGCCTTCCTGGCGCTGTGCACGACGCTCGGACTCATCACGACCACCGCGGCCGCGGCCGTACCGCAGGCCGGGGCGCCCCGCAACAGCACGGCGACCTCCGTGGCGGTGCCGGCGATGTCCTACTGGACCTGGTCCTACAACCGGGCCCTGCCCCCCACGATGAAGCAACGCATCCGCGCCGAGGCCCACGGTTCCTCACCGAACTGCCGCCACCGCCCGCCGGCCGACGACGCCACGGCGGACCCCGCCACCCTCTGCGAGTCCGAGACCGTCACGGAGCCCGACACGGCGCTCCAGAACTGAGCGATACGGCGTCGTCCCCAGCCCCCTCCAAGATGCCCTGACGTAGCGGCGAACTTGCGTACGAAGCAGCCCAGGGCGAAGGCCCGGCAACTCATCCGAGTTGCCGGGCCTTCGGCGTTCTGCCCGGTTGCCATAACTAGCTCACGGCAAGGAGAGGGGCCCATAAGGCACCTGCGAGGACGGGAATGGTGTACGCGATGAACACCGCTGCCTTTGGCCCGCGGATGTGCACGGCGGTGTGAGTCTCAGCGAAGTCGGGCACGAGAGCGACGAGCCGCCTTAGGAGAGCGCCGGTATACCGGATCTGCCGGTGCCCCACATAGAGCCATATGACAGCAATGGCTATCCCAAAAGCCGCGATGACACGTGTTCGCTCCTCCGCCTCCACTCGTCAAGACCTCTTTAGGAGTCGTAGGCTGAGGTGTGAGTTGTTGGCTCGCTGACGTGTCGGCTCGCTGACACGTCAGGCCCCACATGACGGATCGGTGAGGACCAGTGCCAAAGGCGTACGAAGTGATCGCGGACGACCTCCGCCGGTCCATCCGGGAGGGCAGGCGCAGGCCCGGCGACAAGCTGCCGTCGGAAACCGATCTGGCGGGCCACTACAAGCGGAGCGTGCCGACCGTTCAGAGCGCACTCCGGGTCCTGAACGAAGAAGGGCTGATCGACAAGCAGCACGGCCGCGGCAACTTCGTCCGTCGCCCCCGCACGATGGCGCGACGCTCGAACCTCCGGCATCAGTGGGAGAAAAACCGGGCTCGCCAGTCGGTGGAGGAGCGGGCGCAGACCGGTGCCACTGAGCATGACACCGGTCTTGAGCTGGAAGACCTCGTCTTCTACGCGTCGTACCGCGAGATCAAGGCGGACGGGGACATCGCGGCGGTCATGGGCGTCCCTGAGGGAACGGCGCTGGTCGAGCGCACTTATCGGACGCGGTACGCCGCGGAGACCGCGCCCTTCAGCCTGGTGACCTCCTACCTCGTCCGCGACATGGTCGCGGAGAATCCCGACCTCCTGGACGAGACCAAGGAGCCGTGGCCAGGGGGCTCGCAGAACCAGCTCTACACCGTCGGCATTGAAGTGGACCGCATCGAGGAGCGCGTCACCGCCCGGCCACCGACGCCGGAAGAGGCGGCGGAACTGGAGCTGCCGCGCGGGACCTCGGTGCTCGCCCTCCGGAAGACCTCGTACGACGTCAATGACCGCGTTGTGGATCTTTCCGACATCATCCTGCCCGGTGACCGCACCGAGCTGCTCTTCACCACTTCCCTGGAAAGGTGGTGAGTGCTGCCGTGCGCCGGCGCATCATCATCGTCACCGCTGTCCACGGCCCCTCGGCCAAGTTCCTGCCGGAGGCCTACAAGTCACTGTGCGAACAGGAGCTTCCGGACGGCTGGGAGTGGCACTGGGTCATCCAGGAGGACGGGAAGACGGACGACGTCACCCCGTACGTCCCCGCCGACGAGCGCGTCACCTTCCGGCAGGGCCGGCCGGGGGGCCCGGGTGTCGCCCGGACCGTCGCTCTCGCCCATGCCGACGGCGAGTACATCAAGGTGCTGGACGCCGACGACCAGCTCGCTCCCGGCACGCTCGCGCGCGACCTGGCCGCACTTGAGAATGACCGCACTGTCGGATGGGCCACGTCGCGAGTCCTGGACTTCATGCCCGACGGCTCCACGGTCGGCTTCCCGGGCGACCCCGACAACGGTCCGATCGAGCGCGGAGTCGTGCTCGACTACTGGAAGGCGAATGGTTTCCGCGCCCAGGTCCACCCGGCGACGCTCTTCGTGCGGCGTGACCTCCTGCTCGCTCTTGGCGGCTGGATGGCGCTTCCCGCCTCGGAAGACACTGGCCTGCTGCTCGCGCTGAACTCAGTGAGCCGCGGGTGGTTCTCCGAGGAGGTGGGGCTCCTCTACCGGAAGTGGGAGGGGCAGGCCACCGGCCAGGCATCGCACATCGAACCCGCCGAGCGCGACGCACGCATGGCGGTCGTGGAGGCCAGGTCACGAGCGCTCGCGTACTTCGAGTGGCACTACCCGACCACGGACTGACCGGCACCTCGTAGACGATCTCGCAGACAGCTGCGGGAGTGGGTGACCGTGACTCCGATTTCGGCCATGCGGTCGACGACGCCCTTTCCCGCGTAGGGTCCGCTTCCGGCAGCACGACGAGCGTGCGAGGGTGCGGCTCTTTCGCGTGTGTCACCGCGGTCGCCCGGCCTTCACCGGGCAGGCGTACCGCCCCGGTCGCCCTTTGCCTTGCTGCCGCCCACCCGCTCCACGAGCGGCTCCAGCACGAGCCCGACCGTGGCCACTGCGACCGCCGGCAGGACGGAGTGGGCGTGAACCCCCGGCGTCCACTCCAGCAGCATCACGCCGACGAGGAACGCCGACAGCCACCCGAAGGCTGCGTCCGACAGCCGGGCAATGGCGGGTGAGGGCGTGAACGTGACGCGCACGAGCCGCCGTGCCGGCACCGTGATCGCCATGGCGATCACAGAGCACGGAGCCAGGAGCAGCAGCGCCCAGAACACCGGAGCGAGTCCGTCGAGCTCGACCGCTCCGGGGAACACGGTCGCCGTGACGAGCAGGACGAGCAGGAACAGCAGGCCCACGAGCGCGGCCACCAGCAGGACCAGCCCGCCGACGACAGCTCGGGCAAGCCGCTTCTCTCCGGGGGTCGACGGTTCGTCGTCCACGTTGTTGCTCTCGCCCTCCGGTACGGATCGTGCTTCCACGTCGAGCACCGCCTCCCGTTCGTCCCTCGGTTCCTGTTCGCGGGGCGCCGGTCGCGATGGTCGGGCGGCGCCACCGGGCCACGCCACGGCGGTTACGCCGCGATAAGGATGATCGCCTTGGCGAGGTCGAGCGCCACGTCGTACGGCAGTCCCGCCCTCACCAGAGCCAGGGTCAGCGCGTGCTCGCCCCAGTTCTCAACGGCCTCGATCGCGTCGGCGATCTTGTTGCCGTACCTGGAGGCATACCTGCCTGCCTTCGGCGACACGTGCTTGAGCACCTTGCCCATCCACACGCCGCCGTGCCGGAAGCCGGCCACGACCAGTTTGCGGACGATGGTGCTCCAGCCGAACCCCTGCCTCGGCTTGGCTGCCGCCTTGCCCTCCAGGGAATGTGCGTAAGCCTCGAACTGGGTGATCTCGGCCGTGTCCGCACCGCCGTCGGCCTCGATCCGCTGGATGAGGTCGCGCACGTCAGCGGCGGTGAACGCCAGCTCCGACGCGTCGGCCGTGTCGGCCGCATCGGCCTTGAACACGGGCTGAGTGGCGGTCAAACCGGAGTTCTGAGCCTCCGTCGCCTCCGCCAGCGGAGCCGCCACCCCCAATGCCATCGCTGCGGCGGCCACTACAGCGGCTGCCTTGAGTCCGCTTCCCCCGCGGTTGGTCCCCGTAGCCGGACGGCGCATGGCTATCGACGATCTCACGTCGTTGTTCCCCTCGTGTTGTGCTGTTGTGCGCTGTTGGTCAGACAGACATGCCGCGGGCTTCTCGCCCTCTCGGACCGCTGGTCAGACGGAGCCAAGGCGGGCAGCCGCAGCAAGACGATCTTGCAGACCGGCAGGCGGCCATCACAACGAAGTTGAGGAAGAACTGAGGGTAATTGATCACTTAGGTGAATATTTCACGACTCTCCACCGGCCTCGGTGTGCGTCTTACGACAGTGCCGCCTACCGAGCGTGAGAAGTTATCCCCTCAGGGAAGGGTCTCCGCGTCCACCCGAGAGAAGATCAAGTCGCTTTCGACGGTGACCGGCTCCCGCAACCGGACCGGCGCAAGGAGCTCACCGCTCAACGCGGGCGGATAGCTCTCGGGTGCGTAGTCGTTGGCCAACCGGTAGGCGTAAAAGCCTGCGTCGGCCATCGTCTTCATCAGTTCCTCGGCTGAGTCGCCGAGTTGAGCCATACGGTCGGGGGTCACCTCGACGGTGATCTCCGCATCGGGCCGAAGCTTGTCCAGTACGGGCGCGAGGCCCCGGACGACGCTCCCCTCCGCGCCTTCGACATCGATCTTGATCACGCGGGCGTTCGCGATCTCCGAGGGATCCAGCAGTTCCGGCAGCGGGCAGGCCTCGATCTGGAACGTGGACTCGGCCGGACCGTCGTACGGAACGATGCTGTTCGCGCCCATGTTGCGCGAGCTGGCGAGCACGAACGTCAACGTCCTGTGACTGTCCGACACGGCGGCGTTGATCGCACGGATGTTGTGGCACTCATTGAGACGGGCCTGCTGCAGCAGCCGCTGGTGGAAGACCGGCGAGGCCTCGATCGACACCACCTGGCCCTCATCGCCGACGAGCTGTGAGGCGAGGACGCTGAAGACACCGATGTTGGCGCCGACGTCGATGAAGCCGTCCCCGGGCTTCAGCCGGCTCTGGAGCCAGTTCGTCATGTTCGGCTCCCACACGCCGAACAGGTACAGATACCGCTGGATCAGGTCCTGCGTGTCGACGGCGAAGCGGGCGCCGGACCGCGTCTCAACGACACGTCGACGAGGGTGCTCGCGGAGGTGCGGATTCAGGTAGTGCTTGGCCAGCGGCGCCTTGCCGAGCGGGCCCGGGGCATCACGCACGTACCGGCGGCCGAGGGTGACCAAGGCCTCTGAAATGGGGTTGCTCATCCGATTGCCTCTCCGCCGGCTCCAGCGAAACCGTAGCGTGCGGTCTCTTCCGGTTCCCACCGATGCCAGGTTTCGCCGAGGGGGAGGAACGCGCGGAGCTCGGGGGCTTGGACGGTGCGCAGAGCCCTCGACACCGCGTAGCCGCTTGGCCAGCGGCCTCCGCCTCACCAAGATGATCGCGTCGGCCTTGCGCTTCGACCTCTCGGGTGGCCCCCGTCCCTCACCGGGGCAGCAGCCTTCCGGCGTGCCCGTCGGTCGTGCTACTCGCTGAAACGAATCGCTTGGGACGGGCACCAGTCAGCCGCTTCTTGTACCTCGGGCTCGTCTCCGGCGCCCTCACGACCGGGCAGGACGGTGCCGTATCCGTCCACCAGGGCGAAGACGGTCGGAACCCTGATGCCGCAGTCACCGGAGCCGTAGCAAACGTCGGGGTCCACGGATACCTTCATGCGCACTCCAGCCACGAAGAGAACACCGGCCCCCTGAAGCGGGTCGGTGAGCGGATCAGGCCTGTCGGCCTTCACGACCTGCCTGCCCGCCAGGCAGTGCCCTCAATCGACCGTCCCCGGCAACTGCCCCTGCTTCTACTTCCCTTGATCGAAGGCCAGCTCCAGCATCCGAATGGCGTTCCCCCGCAGCAGCTTGTACGCCACATCGTCGGGGAGGCCCGCCACATGGTCTGCCGCCACCTGCTTCGTGTGGGGGAAGGTCGAGTCGACGTGCGGGTAGTCGGTCTCGAAGGTCGCGTTGTTCACGCCCACCGTCTCGATGGCCTCGATGCCGTGCTTGTCGCGGAAGAAGCAGCAGAAGATCTGCCGGTAGTAGTAGGTCGACGGCGGATCCGGGATCAGATCCCTGACTCCGCCCCACGCCCGATGCTCCTCCCACACATCGTCGGCGCGCTCCAGGGCGTACGGGATCCAGCCCATCTGCCCCTCGCTGTACGCCAACTTGAGGCGCGGGAACTTCACCAGGACCCCGGAGAACAGGAAGTCCATCATCGAAGCCATGGCGTTGTTGAAGCTCAGCGCCGCCTGGACGGCGGGCGGGGCGTCCGGCGACGCCGCCGGCATCTGCGACGACGATCCGATGTGCATGTTGACCACCGTCCCGGTCTCCTCGCACACCGCGAAGAACGGGTCCCAGTAGCCGGAGTGGATCGACGGAAGCCCCAGGTACGTCGGGATCTCGCTGAAGGTCACGGCCCGCACGCCGCGGGCCGCGTTGCGCCGGATCTCCGCAACGGCGAGGTCGATGTCCCACAGAGGAATCAGGCACAGCGGGATGAGCCGCCCTCCGCTGTCGCCGCACCACTCCTCGACCATCCAGTCGTTGTAGGCACGGACGCACGCGAGCGCGACCTCCTTGTCCTTGGCCTCCGCGAAGGTCTGCCCGCAGAACCGCGGAAACGTCGGGAAGCAGAGCGAGGCCTCCACGTGGTTGAGGTCCATGTCCGCCAGCCGGGCCTTCGGGTCCCAGCAGCCACGCCGCATCTGTTCGCGCGTGATGCCGTCGAGGGTCATCTCGTCACGGGAGAACCCGACGGCCGCGATGATGCGCTTGTACGGGAAGACCTCGCCCTCGTACCTCCACCAGTCCGTGACCTGACCGTTCGGGTCCGTGGTGAACCGGTACTTCCCGCCGATGTACTGGAGGTCGCCGATCCCGGCAGTGAAGGGCTTCGGCCCTTTGTCGCGGTACTTACGCGGAAGCCACGTCTCGAAGAGGTGCGCAGGCTCGATCACGTGATCGTCCACGCTGATGACCCTGGGCAGATCCCTGGTGCCGCTCTCGGTGCTGACCACGACTTACCCCCTACTGCCTGCCGATTCTCCATGAATTATCTGACGACCCATCAGATTCAGGCTAGAGGTCCACTCCCCTGACAGCAAGAGCGAACAGCACCCCGACCCCTTGCGCTCCGGAACGCCGTCCGGTGAACTGACGCTCCATCAGATTCATGTCGGAGGGTGTCCTGGCATGCAGACGGTTTGGCTCAGCGGCGCCGAGTGGTTCGCAGTCCTCCGCATCGGCCTGGGCCTGTGGTGGCTGGAGAGCTGGCGCCACAAGGACAAGAAGGACTGGTTCACGGGAGGCGGCATCATGTGGGCAGGGGGAGTCGCTGCCAAGCACCGATGGCCCTTCGTACGGCTCGGCTTCGACCGCATAGTCAAGCCGAGGCCCCGGCTGATGGCCTACGTGGTTGCCTACGCGGAACTGGCCCTCGGCCTCGGCCTCATCGCCGGCTTCCTCACACCGATCGCTCTCGTCGGCGGGCTGGCGCTCAATCTGATCTACCTCGTGCTGATGATTCACGACTGGGCCGAGCAGGGACAGAACTTGATGATGGCCCTGATCTCGCTGGTCACCCTGTTCGCCATGGGCTGGCAGTCGTGGTCGCTCGACGCTGCGTTGGGGCTCTTCGTATAGCGCGGCCCAGTGGCGGCACGCGAGCGTGAGCACGCTGGGCGGCGACGCTGAAACAGGGGGGTGTCACAGCGGTCACAGCGTCACGGTGATCACCGTGACCTCGACAAACATGCCGCGCCAAGCCACGACAAGCCATGACACCCCGGTTTCAACAGTTCCCTTCGCCCATTCGACGGACTGATGGGACGAACCACTGGACGAACTAGCTGTACGAACCAGCTGGACGAACTACTGAGCCGCAGCCGTCGCCGCGCGCGCCCGAGCGCGGAAGGCCTCCAGCTTGTCGACCGGCTCTGTCAGCTGCCTGCTGCGAGAGCGGATGCTGACGTCGTGTCCCTCGGCCGCCTTCCACAGCGCGCCGACCGTGGCCTGTTCGCGCGGGATGTGGGCGAAGGGGTCGAAGGAGTACCAGCGCATCGCGTTCTCGTGGGTCATCTTCCGGGCGTCCGAGTCCGAGACGGAGCAGCTCTCCAGCACGTTGTGGAGTTGTTCCGGCGCGTCCGGCCACAGGGAATCGCTGTGCGGGTAGTCGCCCTCCCAGGCGATGTTGTCGATGCCGATGTCGCGCCGGAGCTTCACCCCCAGCGAATCGGTGATGAAGCAGGTGAGGAAGTGCTCGCGGAACACCTCGGACGGCAGCTTGCCGCCGAAGTCCTGGAGGGTCCAGGTCGAGTGCATCTCGAAGGTCCGGTCCACCCGCTCCAGGAAGTACGGGATCCAGCCCGTGCCACCCTCCGAGAGGGCGATCTTCAGGTCGGGGAAGTCCTTGACCGGGCGGGACCACAGCAGGTCCGCCGCGGCCGAGACGAGGTTCATCGGCTGGAGCGTGATCATCACGTCGGGCGGTGAGTCGACGGCCGGGATGGCGAGCCGGCCGGAGGAGCCGATGTGGACCGACATGACGGTGTCCGTGTCGGACAGCGCCCGCCACAGCGGGTTCCAGTACTCGTGGTGGAAGCTCGGGTAGCCGAGGACCGCGGGGTTCTCGGTGAAGGTGAGTGAGTGGCAGCCCTTGGCGGCCACCCGGCGGACCTCGGCCTCGCACAGTTCGGCGTCCCAGATGGCGGGGAGGGCCATGGGGATGAACCGTCCGGGGTAGGCGGCGCACCACTCGTCGATGTGCCAGTCGTTGTAGGCCCGGACAAGCGCGAGCGAGAAGTCGGAGTGTCCTCGGTGGCGAACATCCTGGCCGAGAAGCCGGGGAAGGACGGGAAGTTCATCTGGGCGAGTACCCCGCCCGCGTTCATGTCCTTGATGCGCTCGTGGACGTCGTAGCAACCGGGCCGGATCTCGTCCATGCCCTGCGGATCCAGGCCGTACTCCTACTTGGGCCGCCCGGCGACCGCGTTGAGCGCGGCGTTGCCGACGGTGTTGTCGCGGAACTGCCACACGTCACTGCCGTCCTCACGGTGGACCAGCCGCGGCGCCTCGTCCTGGTACCGCTGTGGCAGGTGGTTCACGAAGATGTCCGGCGGTTCGATGATGTGGTCGTCCACGCTGATCAGGATCAAATCGTCCCGCTGCATGTCGGTCCCTTCAGTCTGACGCGGGCAGCACCTTGGCCACCTTGAGGGTCGTCGGAACGCCGTCACAGCCCGGGAACCTTGAGCTCGACGCCCCTACGAGGCACTCGCCCCAGCTCAGCGAGTCCCCTCCCGCACCATGCCGAATCCACGCTCTCTCTAAGCGGAAACTACATTCTCCTCATGCGGGAATCAAGAATCCGAACCGAACGATCTCCACGTTCCACGCTCCTCCACGCTCCACGAGGCAGCACGGCCGCTGCACCTGGCTCAGCGCAGAGCGACAGGTGGTCGCGCGGCGGCTCGCTCGAGCTTGCCGATCACCCCGTGACGCCCCCTGTTTCAGCATCTTGTGGACCCCGGACCGCCAGCACTCGTAAGATCATCCAGCCATCTTTAGGAGTCATGGCTGGGGGACGAGTTGAGTACCGGCGAGCAGCTCGTCACCATCGCCGCAGTACTCCTCGGTGCGCTGATGACGCACGTCACCAACTACCTGATGGAGAGAAGCCGGAACCGGTACCAGCTCCTGACCCGGTGGGACGACAAGAAGATCGACGCGTACGGGGATTACGTGGACGCCGTGAAGGCGAGGATCGCCATGTCCGTCCGGCTGTACGAGTCGAGAGAGGGCCTGTCCGGGAGCGAAAGGTCCGAGCACGACTTGCGTGAGGACCTGTCGGAAGCCAGTCGGGCATGGGGTGGCGCCTTCGAACGCGTCATGCTGCTCGGCGGCGATGACGCCATCGAGGCGGGGCATGAGCTGAACACCGTGGTCGCGGAGATCGTCTGGCAGGCCACAGGCAAGATCGGCGGAAGCCTGGACAGCTGGCGCCAGCGCAACCGAACGGCGTTCCGCGCGATCAACGCCTTCCACGAGGCTGCTCGGCAAGACCTCGGCATCCAGGGAAGCGTCACGGGCGAGCGGCACCCCGAGAGGGATCTCTTGCTCCCACCCTCGCGCCAGACGTCCGACGACGACTGATCGCCCAACGCCGGCGAAGGCCCTCGCCGGTTCCGCCGCACAATCTCTGGCCTCTTCACGCCCGACGTGCCACTCTGCCAGCCGCTCGCTGTTGGCCCCTGCCGTCCGCCGGGCCCAGGGCCGACGAGGGGACCGATCAGGAAGCGATCCTCCTGACCGAAGAGGAGACAGAGATGAGTGACCCCGACGGCAATGAGCACCTGAGCTCCGCGCAGGCCGGAGTGCCTCAGCCCCCGGAGGCGGCAGAGGACACCACTGAGCAGAAGCTCAGGGTGAGCCACGCCGCACGTACCCGAAGCGCCGCGTCCCGAGCCGCGGCCATCTGTCATTACATCGGGCAGCACAGCTCCGACGAGAAGCACGAAGGTGGAACGGCAGACGAGCAGATCTCCTGGAAGTCCGCCCACGCCGCTCGCGTAGCCGCTCAAGCAGTCGCCGTCCTCGCTGAGAGTTCCCCCGCCCCCGCAGCGGACTCACGGTGCGCCAGGAACGCCTCCGCCTCCGCTGCCCAAGCCGCCCAGATGGGCCAGCTCCACGACAGCTCCAGCGAGCTGTCCGTTGCCGCCTGTCGCGCCGCTCTCACGGCATCCCAGGCCGCCGCAGCAGCTGCGGGGGCAGGAGGTTCGGGCGAGAACGAGACGCTCAACGCCAAGGCGGACGCAGCCGAGGCGGACGCCGTCGCCGCCGCCAGGAAGGCGGGATGGATGCTGCCGGGCCAAGACCTTCCTGAGGTGTCGACGGGCATCCGGAGCCCTGATCTCATGTCGATGCTGCACCTGTGACGGTGCCGCCCGCCGCGTACCGGGATGCACTCGCTACTCGCTCCACACACCGCACCGTTCGGTACCGGTCCCTCCCCTCGTGGGGACCGGTACCGAACGGTGCGGGCGGAGTCGATCCGCGCCGTGTCGGCGTGCCGGCACGGATCGAGTAGAGGTCGGACCCGCGATCGATGCGATTACGGTCCTGATGGCACCGGCTCCACGGATTGCTCAGGCTCACACGCCGAGACCGTCGCCGCCGTCTCGTAACTCCAGCGGAAGCTGACCGAAAACATGCGGCGTCATAAGTTGTCTCTCCGAGCGCTGAGCTGGTGGCCCGTCCGGACGTAGCGTGGTTGATTCGCTACTGCGTCGAGATCCTGCCAGCTGTGACTCACGCCGAGAAGATTCCGGTACCGGACCGACGACTTCACCGCAGGTCAGCCATATAAGGTGAGTTTTCCGGTCCGGATCCAGGTGTGGGGGAAGTTAAGGGGTGGAGGCCTTGAGTTCCGACTCAGGGGCACGCACAGCCTTCGCGGAACGTCTCGCGCTGCTGTACAAGGAGGCCGGCAACCCTCCCCTCAAGAGCGTGGCCGAGGCGATCGTCCGGCTTCATCGGGTCGACGAGCGAGGGCGTCCCGTACGGGTGTCCGTTCAGCGGATCAGCGACTGGCGACGGGCCAAGAACGTGCCTGCCCAGTTCGCCGCACTCGCAGCGGTGCTACAGGTCCTGATCCCCGAAGCACGTCGCTTGCGCCCCGCCCCGGTGTCCCCGGGCCTTTACGACCTGGCCCAGTGGCAGCGGCTATGGGAGCGCGCGGTCGCCGACCCGGTCGGCGACCCCCCTGCGACATCCACAGGGGAGGAAGAGAAGGAACGATCCGCGGTCGAGGCCCCCGCCCTCCCCGGTGGTGTGTGCCCGTACCTGGGGCTCGCCTCGTACCGTCAGCAAGACGCCCGGTGGTTCTTCGGCCGAGAGCGGAGCACGGATTCCCTCATCGCTCAGCTCCGCGCCGTGGAGAAGACGGGTGGCCTGGTCATGCTCGTGGGCGCCTCAGGGGCGGGAAAGTCCTCCCTGCTGAACGCCGGCCTGGTGACCGCATTGCAGAACGGCGCACTGGGGGACGAGAACAGCCGGGCGAGGGAGGTTCTGCAGCTCGTGCCGGGAGGCGATCCTCTCTCGGAGCTGACCCGCCGGATCCCCGAGCTCGCACCGCTCCTCTCTCCGGAGGAACCGACAGCCCAGGAGCCCGGCACTCCGCAATTCACGGACGCGGTGAGGGAAGCCGTCACGGCATGGGCGAAACGCGAGACATCCTCCGCCGCTCGTCCGGTCGTCATCGTGGACCAGTTCGAGGAAGCGTTCACCCTCAGCTCCGACGAAGCGAACAAGCGCACCTTCATCCAGCTCCTCCACGCCGCATGCTCGCCCGCCGACACCGGTGACCCAGCCCCCGTACTCGTAGTCCTCGGCATACGCGCCGACTTCTACGAGCAATGCCTCGGATATCCCGAACTGGCCGACGCGCTGCAACACCGGCACATGGTGCTCGGACCGCTGACCAACGCGGAACTGCGCGAAGCGGTCACCGGACCGGCCAAGGCCGTGGGCCTGGAGCTCGAACCGGGGCTGGCGGAGCTGATCGTCCGGGAAGTGAGCGCCGACGGCCCCCGTGGGGCGCACGACGCGGGGGCACTGCCGCTCCTCTCCCACGCCCTGCTCGCCACCTGGCAGCGGCGGAAGGCGGGCAGGCTGACGCTGGCCGGCTACCGCGCGGCGGGCGGGATCCAAGGAGCGGTGGCGGCGACCGCCGAGCGGGCCTGGTCCGGCCTCGACCCGGCGGCGCGTACGGCCGCGAGGCTGCTCCTGCTCAGGCTGGTGCGGCTGGGTGAGGACACGCAGGCCACCCGTAGACGGGGGACGCGGCGCCAGCTGGCGGAGGAGTCGACTGATCCCAACAAGACGGAGGAGTCGCTCGAAGCGCTCGTTCGCGCCCGCTTGGTGACCCTCGACGCGGAGACCGTGGAGATCACCCATGAAGCGCTGCTCCACGCCTGGCCGCGCCTGCGCGACTGGATCGACGAGGACCGGAACGACCACCTGGTACGCCAGCAGCTGGAGGAGGACGGCAGGGCCTGGGAGGGCTCGGAGCGTGACTCCTCGCTGCTCTACCGGGGTTCCCGTCTGGAGCAGGCCCACGGCTGGGCGAAATCTGCCGGGCACACCTTCCTGACCCGCAGCGCGGTGGAGTTCCTGGCCGCTTCGGTCAGGCTGCGCAGGCGCACGGTCTGGATCAGCCGTAGTGCCGTGTCGGCTCTGGTCGTCCTGGCGGTACTCGCCGCCGGCTCGGCGGTGGTGGCGTGGCAGCAGCGGGACGACGCCGTGTTCGCGCAGGTGATCGCCGAAGCCGATCGCGTGCAGTACACGGATCCGTCGTTGTCCGCTCAACTCGACCTGGTGGCACACCGCCTGCGGTCGGACGACGAGGGCGCGAACAACCGGTTGATCTCGATCGTGAACGCACCGCTGGCCACGCCGCTTCTCGGCCACACCGGCGCCGTCTACCTCACCTCCTTCAGCCCCAACGGAAAGATCCTGGCCACCGCCAGCTACGACCGAACCGTTCGGCTGTGGGACGTGACAGACCGCACGCACCCCAAACCCCTGGGCAAGCCCCTCACCGGCCACACGAGTTGGGTGAGCACCGCGGTCTTCAGCCCGGACGGCCGGACCCTCGCCAGCGCTTCCGACGACGGCACGATCCGGCTGTGGGACGTACGGGATCCCAGCCACCCGCGTCCGCTCGGCACGCCCTTGACCGGCCATGACGGCACGATCTACCTGCTCGCCTTCAGCCCGGACGGACACACCCTGGCCGCCGCCACCGAAGATCACGTCGTGCGCCTGTGGAACGTGGGCGACCCGCGCAAGCCGAGCGCGCTCGGTGCTCTGACCGGGCAGACCGCCGCCGTACGCTCCGTGGCCTTCAGCCCCGACGGCCGGACGCTGGCAGCCGGCGGCGACGACATGACGATCAGGCTGTGGAACGTGGCCGATCCACGTCACCCGAAGCCGATCGACGCGGTGCTGACCGGCCACACGGACCTCGTGCACTCCGTGGCTTTCAGCCCCGACGGCCGCACCCTCGCCAGCGGCAGCGCGGACGACACCGTCCGGCTCTGGAACGTCGCCGACCCACGCCACGCGGCGCCGCTCGGCGCGCCGCTCACCGGCCACACCGGTCCCATATGGTCCGTTGCCTTCAGCCCCGACGGATCCATGCTCGCCGCCGCCAGCCAGGACAGTACGGCGAGCCTGTGGAACGTCAGTGATCCGGCATACCCGTCGCAGGTGGGCGAGCCGCTCGCAGGAAGCAGCGGCGAGATGTACGCCTTGGGCTTCAGCCCCGACGGCCGGACCCTCGCCACCGGGAGCGGCGACAACACGGTCCGCCTGTGGTCGATACCGACGTCGGACATGATCGGCCGCATCGGAGCGTTCCGCCAGGACGGGCGGGTGCTCGCCACGGCCGCGAGCGACGGAAGAATTCGTTTGTGGAACGTGGAGACTCCCAGCCGACCCGTATCGCTGGGCAAACCGTTCACGCCCGGGGAGGGTGAGGTGCGTGAGCCGACTTTCTCCCCCGACGGCCACACACTCGCGGTGCTGACCGGAAATCGCACAGTGCAACTGTGGAACGTCACCGACCCGGCTCGACCAGTCTCCTACGGACAGCCCATAGCCCTGCGGACACGGTTCGCGGCTGCGCTGGCCTTCAGCCCGGACGGACGCACGCTGGCAACCGCCTACGACGACCGCACCATCCAGTTGTGGAACATCAGCGCCCCATCCCGTCCGCGTCCGCTCGGCACGCCGCTCACCGGCCACAAGGGCTACGTCAACTCCCTCGTCTTCAGCCCGGACGGCCATACGCTCGCCAGCGGCAGCGCGGACGACACCATCCGGCTCTGGAACGTCACCGACCCACGCCACGCGGCACCGCTCGGCGCGCCGCTCAAGGGGCACCTCGGCCCCATCAACGCGCTCGCCTACAGTCCGGACGGCCGTACGCTCGCCAGCGGCAGCGACGACAACACGGTCCGCCTCTGGAACATCGCCGACCCCGTCAAGGCGTCCCGGCTGGGCTCCCCCCTCACGGGCCACACCGAAGCGGTCGTGTCGCTGACGTTCAGCCAGGACGGCCACACCCTGGCAAGCGGCGGCAACGACAACACGGTCCGCCTCTGGAACATCACCCACCCGTCCGAGGCCGCCCCCATCGGCCAGTCGATGAGCCCCAACGCCAAAACAGGCAATTTCCTGTCGTTCAGCCCCACCAGCCACATGCTCGGAGTATCGAGCGGCACCGACACCGTCCGACTGTGGAATCTGGACGTCGACGAGGCTATTCGTCACATTTGCTCGACCACTCGGGGCGTTCTGACCCCGGAAAAGTGGCAGGAGTACCTGCCCCGCCTCTCGTACGAGCCTCCGTGCGGTGGGTAACGGCGCCGAGCCCCGACCAGCGCCACACCTCCGAGCACTGCCACGTGATCCGGATCACAACTCCCCATCACGGCTGAGCAGTTACCTCCCCCCGCACAGACAGCCTTGTTACCCTTGGCCATAGCCCGATCGCTGGTGCATCCCCCGTCGCCAGCGGTCGGGCGTTTCTGTGTCTCGCGCCGCCTCACGAGTCCGTCATGGGCCAGGCCAACGCCCTCATCGGGGCACAACGAAGAGCGGGCGCTTCCCGCCAGGGGAAACGCCCGCTCTGCTTGATCTTCATCTGTGGGGCTAACAGGATTTGAACCTGTGGCCTCATCCTTATCAGGGATGCGCTCTAACCAACTGAGCTATAGCCCCGCCGCGCTTTGCGGTGTGTGTCCCGCGCGCTGACCTCTGAAGATTAGCGCACGACGCGGCCAGTCCCAAAATCGATAGTCGACGACCGACGGTCAGAGCGTTTGAGAGGCGGCTGCTCCGCGGCTACTCGTCCTCGGCCAGCGTCAGCTCGACGCCGCCGACGAAGCCGGCGGAGAGGTTGTAGATGAACGCGCCGAGGGTCGCCAGGGCCGTCGCGAGGACGACGTCGATGACCGCGATGACCGACGTGAACATGAGGACGTGCGGGAGCGAGAGGAAGGACTGGAGGTCGAATCCGTTGGATTCGTTCGAGCCCGTCGCCTCCGAGATCGTGCCGCCGACCGTCGAGAAGACGCCCATCGCGTCCATGACCATCCACAGCACCGCGGCCGCCACGATCGTGCAGATGCCGAGCGCGATGGAGAGCAGGAAGCTGACCTTCATCACCGACCACGGGTCGGCCTTGGCCACGCGCAGTCGCGCCTTGCGCGTGCGCGGCGCCGTACGCGCCCCGGTGCGCGGCCGTCGGACCGCGCCCGACGGCGGCTGCTGGGCCGGGTACGCCTGCGGCGGGTGGTACGGCTGCGCGGGCTGCGGCTGCCGCTCCCCCGGCAGCGGCGAACCAGGCGGCGGACTGCCGGGCGCCGGAGCGCCGGGCAGCGGTGAACCCTTCGGCGGCGCGCCGGGTGCCGGGTGCGCCCCTGCCGGGGCCGCCTGCCCGCCCGCGTACTGCTGGGCCTGCGGGCCTCGGGTGTCCGTCACAGTTCCCCCCTGGGATCCATGAGAGTCATGGGAGTCAGTCGCATCAGTGGCGGGGCCACGGCCGCCGTCCGTTTCCGTACCGGTCGACCCGGCGCCCGTGGCTCCGCTCACGATGACTCACTCCTCGCGCTACTCGGCCGAGGACGGCTCGCCCTCGTCCGTACCGACGACCTCAACGCCTTCGGCGGTCTCGTCCGCGGCGTCCTCGCCGTCGACTTCCTCCGCCTCGCGACCGGCCTCGGCGTTACGTGCGATACCGACCACGGCATCGCGCTTGCCCAGGTTGATCAGTTGGACGCCCATGGTGTCACGGCCTGTCTCCCTGACCTCGTTGACTCGCGTACGAATCACACCACCGGACAGTGTGATGGCGAGGATTTCGTCGGTCTCCTCGACCACCAGCGCGCCGACGAGGGACCCACGGTCCTCGACGATCTTGGCGGCCTTGATTCCGAGGCCGCCGCGACCCTGGACGCGGTATTCGTCGACGGCGGTCCGCTTCGCGTACCCACCGTCCGTAGCAGTGAACACGAACGTACCGGGTCGAACAACATTCATCGAGAGCAGCTGGTCTCCCTCACGGAAGCTCATGCCCTTGACGCCCGAGGTCGCACGGCCCATGGGACGCAATGCGTCATCCGTCGCGGTGAACCTGATCGACTGCGCCTTCTTGCTGATCAGAAGCAGATCATCTTCGGCCGAGACGAGTTCGGCTCCGATCAGTTCGTCATCCGAACCGTCCTCCGTCTCGCGAAGGTTGATCGCGATGACGCCGCCCGAGCGGGGCGAATCGTAATCCTTGAGAGGCGTCTTCTTTACGAGGCCGCCCTTTGTGGCCAGGATCAGGTAGGGCGCCGCTTCGTAGTCGCGGATCGCGAGGATCTCGGCGATCGCCTCGTCCGGCTGGAAGGCCAGCAGGTTGGCGACGTGCTGACCGCGCGCGTCACGGCCGGCGTCCGGGAGTTCGTACGCCTTCGCGCGGTAGACGCGGCCCTTGTTGGTGAAGAACAGCAGCCAGTGGTGTGTCGTCGACACGAAGAAGTGGTCGACGATGTCGTCCTGCTTCAGCTTCGTGCCGCGTACGCCCTTGCCGCCCCGCTTCTGGGAGCGGTAGTCCTCGGTCTTGGTGCGCTTGATGTAGCCGCCGCGCGTGATGGTGACGACGATGTCCTCTTCGGCGATCAGGTCCTCCATGGACATGTCGCCGTCGAAGGGCACCAGCTTGGAGCGGCGGTCCTCGCCGAACTTCTCGACGATCGCCGCGAGTTCCTCGCTGATGATGGCGCGCTGACGCTCCGGCGAGGCGAGGATCGCGTTGTACTCGGTGATCTTCGCCTGGAGCTCGTCGTGCTCCTGGATGATCTTCTGGCGCTCCAGGGCGGCGAGTCGGCGCAGCTGCATCTCGAGGATGGCGTTGGCCTGGATCTCGTCGATCTCCAGGAGGCCCATCAGGCCCTCGCGCGCGATCTCGACGGTGTCACTGCGCCGGATCAGCGCGATGACCTCGTCGATGGCGTCCAGGGCCTTCAGGAGGCCGCGCAGGATGTGCGCGCGCTCCTCGGCCTTGCGCAGCCTGAAGCGCGTACGGCGGACGATGACCTCGACCTGGTGCGACACCCAGTGGCGGATGAACGCGTCGAGGGACAGCGTGCGCGGTACGCCGTCCACCAGCGCCAGCATGTTGGCGCCGAAGTTCGACTGCAGATCGGTGTGCTTGTAGAGGTTGTTCAGGACGACCTTGGCGACCGCGTCCCTCTTGAGCACGATCACGAGCCGCTGGCCCGTACGGGAGCTCGTCTCGTCGCGGACGTCCGCGATGCCGCCGACCTTGCCGTCCTTCACCAGGTCGGCGATCTTCTGCGCGAGGTTGTCGGGGTTGGTCTGGTAGGGGAGTTCGGTGACCACCAGGCACTGGCGGTTCTGGATCTCCTCGACCTCGACGACCGCGCGCATCGTGATGGAGCCACGACCCGTGCGGTACGCCTCCTCGATACCCTTCCGGCCCACTACCAGCGCGCCGGTCGGGAAATCGGGGCCCTTGATGCGCTCGATCAGGGCGTCGAGCAGCTCCTCGTGGCTCGCCTCGGGGTTCTCGAGGTACCACTGGGCGCCGGCCGCGACCTCGCGGAGGTTGTGCGGCGGGATGTTGGTGGCCATGCCGACCGCGATGCCCGCCGAGCCGTTGATCAGCAGGTTCGGGAACCGGGCCGGCAGAACCGTCGGCTCCTGGTTTCGGCCGTCGTAGTTGTCCGTGAAGTCGACGGTCTCCTCGTCGATGTCACGGACCATCTCCATGGACAGCGGCGCCATCTTGCACTCGGTGTAGCGCATGGCGGCGGCGGGGTCGTTGCCCGGAGAGCCGAAGTTGCCGTTGGAGTCCACCAGCGGCATCCGCATCGACCACGGCTGCGCGAGGCGGACCAGCGCGTCGTAGATCGAGGAGTCGCCGTGCGGGTGGTAGGTACCCATGACGTCGCCGACGACACGGGCGCACTTGTAGAAGCCCTTCTCGGGCCGGTAGCCGCCGTCGTACATGGCGTACAGGACACGGCGGTGGACGGGCTTGAGACCGTCCCGTACGTCGGGCAGCGCGCGCGACACGATGACGGACATCGCGTAGTCGAGGTACGAGCGCTGCATCTCCGTCTCGAGCCCGACGGGCTCGACGCGCAGGGTGATCTCGCCGCCTTCTTCAGGCGTGCTGGGAGTGTTCTCGTCGGCCATTGCTGGTGAAGATCCTTTCTGCTGCGGTCAGCTGAGACCGACTCAGATGTCGAGGAAACGGACGTCCTTGGCGTTGCGCTGGATGAACGCGCGGCGGGCCTCGACGTCCTCGCCCATGAGGACCGAGAACAGGTCGTCGGCCTGGGCCGCGTCGTCGAGCGTGACCTGGCCGAGGACGCGGTGCTCCTGGTCCATCGTCGTGATGCGCAGCTCCTCGGCGTTCATCTCACCGAGGCCCTTGAAGCGCTGGACCGAGTCGTCACGGATGCGCTTGCCGGCCTGCTTGCCCAGCTCGATCAGCGCGTCGCGCTCGCGGTCCGAGTACGCGTACTCGAAGTCGTCCCGGCCCCACTTGATCTTGTACAGCGGGGGACGCGACAGGAACACGTGTCCTGCCTCGACCAGCGGCCGCATGAAGCGGAACAGGAACGTCAGCAGCAGGGTGTTGATGTGCTGGCCGTCGACGTCGGCGTCCGCCATCAGGATGATCTTGTGATAGCGGAGCTTCTCGATGTCGAAGTCCTCGTGGACTCCGGTGCCGAAGGCCGAGATCAGCGCCTGGATCTCCTGGTTCTGCAGGATCTTGTCGATCCGCGCCTTCTCGACGTTGAGGATCTTTCCTCGGATCGGGAGGATCGCCTGGTACTGGGGGTTGCGGCCGGACTTGGCCGAGCCGCCGGCGGAGTCACCCTCGACGATGAAGATCTCGCACTTGGTGGGGTCGTTCGACTGGCAGTCGGAGAGCTTGCCCGGCAACGACGCCGACTCCAGCAGGCCCTTGCGGCGGGTGAGGTCACGCGCCTTGCGGGCCGCCACGCGCGCGGTGGCCGCCTGGATGGACTTGCGGATGATGTCCGCGGCCTCGTTCGGGTTGCGGTCCAACCAGTCGTTGAGGTGCTCGTAGACCGCCTTCTGGACGAAGGTCTTCGCCTCCGTGTTGCCCAGCTTGGTCTTGGTCTGGCCCTCGAACTGAGGTTCGCTCAGCTTGACCGAGATGATCGCGGTCAGACCCTCGCGGATGTCGTCACCCGTGAGGTTGTCGTCCTTTTCGCGCAGCAGCTTCTTGTCGCGCGCGTACTTGTTGATCAGCGAGGTCAGCGCCGCACGGAAGCCCTCCTCGTGCGTACCGCCCTCGTGGGTGTGGATGATGTTGGCGAAGGAGTACACGCCCTCGCTGTAGCCGCTGTTCCACTGCATCGCGACCTCGAGGGACAGGCTCTTGTCCTTGTCCTCCGCCTCGAGGTCGATGACGGTGGGGTGCACCGCTTCTCCCTTGCGGGAGTTGAGGTACTTCACGAAGTCGACGATGCCGCCCTCGTAGTGGTACGTGACGGTCCTGACCTCGTCCTTCTCGTCAGCACCCGCCTCGTCCGCCCCGGCAACCGCCTTCGCCGACTCGCGCTCATCAGTGAGTTTGATCGTCAAACCCTTGTTGAGGAACGCCATCTCCTGGAAGCGCCGCGAGAGCGTCTCGAAGGAGTACTCGGTGGTCTCGAAGATGTCCGCGTCAGCCCAGAAGGTGACCGAGGTGCCGGTCTCGTCCGTGGCCTCATGCTTGGCCAGCGGGGCCGTCGGGGCGCCCAGCTTGTAGTCCTGCGTCCAGCGGTGGCCGTCGGTCTTGACCTCGACGGAGACCTTGCTCGACAGAGCGTTCACGACGGAGACGCCGACGCCGTGCAGACCACCGGAGACCGCGTAGCCGCCACCGCCGAACTTGCCGCCCGCGTGCAGCACCGTCAGCACGACCTCGAGGGCCGGCTTGTTCTCGGAGGGGACGATGCCCACCGGGATGCCACGGCCGTTGTCGACGACGCGCACGCCGCCGTCGGCGAGGATCGTGATGCCGATCGTGTCCGCGTGGCCGGCCAGCGCCTCGTCGACGGAGTTGTCGACGACCTCGTACACGAGGTGGTGAAGTCCGCGCTCACCGGTCGAGCCGATGTACATACCGGGTCGCTTGCGGACCGCGTCCAGACCCTCGAGGACGGTGATGGCGCTGGCGTCGTACGAGGCTGTGACCTCGCCGTTGGCGCCGGCGTCGGTGGACGGGATGTTCTCGTTGGGGTTGCCGGAATCGGCCACGAAGCGCCCTTTCTGGCACAGCACAAGCCGAACTCCCGGCGGGTGGCCGGAGCGGCTGCGGCGTGTTGCGGTGGTAAGCCTTTGTCAGCGTTGCTCGGTGCGTCCCACAAGTGGGGCGGGATTAGCTTCCAGTCTACCGGTAGCGCCGACAGTGATGGGGGTTTGCCGGTACCTGAGTCCGCATGTGCCGCCCTGAACCGGTCTCGCCCGACTCCCCATATGCGGACCCGGGCTCAAAGAGGCTTACAGCGGCACTCAGCGCTTCCGGGTGTCAACCCTTGGCTACTGCGGAGTCAGGTCGGTGTTCGCCACCGCGTGCACTCCCGCACAGGGGCCCTCAATGTGACCCGGCTCACCCATAGGTGTCGCCGGGACCCGTGCTCCCAGGGGCGCGCAGGGGCCCGAAGCGGCGCGGGGGACCCCCAGGGCCCTGCACCTTGATCAGCCGCACCGTGCCGTGCCCGAGATCCTGGTTCAGCCGCGCGACCAACTGCGGGGCGAGCAGGCGCAACTGGGTCGCCCAGGCGGTCGAGTCGCACTGCACCGTCAGCACCCGCTCGGCCGGATCGTCGTCGTACCGCAGCGGAACACAGTGCTTGGCCAGGTCGTCGCCGACGATCTGCGGCCAACGGCCCATCACACCGCCCACCGCGGCCGGGGTCTCCCAGCCGCGCTCGGTCAGCAGCCGGTTGATGGCGGCGCCGAGCGCCATGGGGTCGCGCCCGTCGGCGCGCGCGCCGGAGCGCAGGCCCCCGCCGCGCCGCGCCTGCTTCTTCTGCTGCGCCGCATCTCCACGCGCGCGTGCCTGCTCCTTCGCGGCGCGCAGGGCCACGCGCGCGAGGTCGACGCCGGAGGGCTCGGGAGTCTTCTTCTTGGCTGTTTCGCCCGACTTCCCGGGTGCTTCGCCGGGTGCGCCTCCAGGAGCGTTCTTTTCCGGTGTGTTCTCCGTCATACGCGCTCCACCGTCCCCTCGGACACTGTGTACCGCGTCCCGGCCAGTACGCCCGGTACGTCGTCGTCGACCGCGGCGGTCACCAGCACCTGCTCGCCCGAGGCGACGAGTTCCGCGAGGCGTTCCCTCCTGCGTGTGTCCAGCTCCGCGAACACGTCGTCCAGGACCAGCACCGGCTCATTGCCCTCGGCCCTCAGCAGGTCGTACGAGGCCAGGCGCAGCGCCAGCGCGTAGGACCAGGACTCGCCGTGGGAGGCGTATCCCTTGGCGGGCAGCTGACCGAGTTTGAGAAGCAAATCGTCTCGATGGGGTCCTACTAGAGTCACGCCCCGCTCGATCTCCTGCTTGCGGACCTCGGCGAGCGCCCCCATCAGCTGCTCGTACAGGTCCTCGCGGGTGTGTGCCTCACCAGGCGCGGACGGCTTGTACTCCAGGGCGACCGGCCCGCCGCCGGGCGCCAGCTGCTCGTACGCCTTGTCCGCCAGCGGCTGGATCGCGGAGATCAGGTCGAGCCGCTGGGCGAGCAGCTCGGCGCCCACGCGCGCGAGGTGCTGGTCCCACACGTCGAGCGTGGACAGGTCCATCGTGCGGCCACCGTGCCGCCGGGCCAGCGCGGCCGACTTCAGCAAGGTGTTGCGCTGCTTGAGGACCCGCTCGTAGTCGGAGCGGACGCCCGCCATCCGCGGGGAGCGGGCCGTGATCAGCTCGTCGAGGAAACGGCGCCGCTCACCGGGGTCGCCCTTGACCAGGGCGAGGTCCTCGGGCGCGAACAGCACCGTTCGTACGATGCCGAGTACGTCACGGGGTCTGACCTGCGAGGACCTGTTGATGCGGGCGCGGTTGGCCTTGCCCGGGTTCAGCTCCAGCTCGATGAGCTGCTGACGCTCGCCCTGGCGGACATTGGCCCGGATGATCGCGCGGTCGGCGCCCATCCGTACGAGAGGCGCGTCGGAGGAGACGCGGTGGCTGCCCAGGGTGGCGAGATAGCCGACCGCCTCGACCAGGTTCGTCTTGCCCTGTCCGTTGGGGCCCACGAACGCGGTGACGCCCGGGTCGAGCGGGACCTCGACCCGGGCGTACGAGCGGAAGTCGGCCAGCGACAGATGCGTGACGTGCATGGTCGTTCGCCGACCTCCCCCAGCATGGTGTTTCGGGTTCTCCCGGCCGTCCGGGTCGGCCCCGGGCGGCGGCTCTTTCCCCGATGACCGGGGCTGGCCCGGCCATCAGTTTTTCCCCGGCTGTGGACAACCGGGTCACCCCGGGTGTGGAGAACCCGGGGCGCGGATCAGGCCTTCTCGACCGCGTGGCCGCCGAACTGGTTGCGCAGCGCCGCGATCATCTTCATCTGCGGCGAGTCGTCCTGCCGCGAGGCGAAGCGCGCGAAGAGCGACGCGGTGATCGCGGGCAGCGGCACCGAGTGGTCGATGGCCGCTTCCACAGTCCAGCGGCCCTCGCCGGAGTCCTGTGCGAAACCCTTGAGCTTCTCCAGGTGCTCGTCCTCGTCCAGCGCGTTGACGGCGAGGTCGAGCAGCCAGGAGCGGATGACGGTGCCCTCCTGCCAGGAGCGGAAGACCTCGCGCACGTCCGTGACGGAGTCGACCTTCTCCAGCAGCTCCCAGCCCTCGGCGTAAGCCTGCATCATCGCGTACTCGATGCCGTTGTGGACCATCTTCGAGAAGTGGCCCGCACCGACCTTGCCGGCGTGCACCGAGCCGAAGTCGCCCTCGGGCTTGAGCGCGTCGAAGACCGGCTGCACCTTCGCGATGTTCTCCGCGTCGCCGCCGTACATCAGCGCATAGCCGTTCTCCAGGCCCCACACGCCGCCGGAGACGCCGCAGTCGACGAAACCGATGCCCTTGATGCCCAGCTCGACGGCGTGCTTCTGGTCGTCCGTCCAGCGCGAATTGCCGCCGTCCACGACGACGTCGCCCGGCTCCAGCAGGGCGGCCAGCTCGTCGACGGTGGACTGGGTCGCGGCACCGGCCGGGACCATGACCCACACCACGCGCGGGCCCTTGAGCTTGCCCACAAGCTCTTCCAGGCTGTGGACATCGGCGACGTCCGGGTTGCGGTCGTATCCGATGACGGTGTGGCCTGCGCGGCGGATCCGCTCGCGCATGTTGCCGCCCATCTTGCCGAGGCCGACGAGACCGAGCTCCATCAGTTGTTCCTTAGGGGTTGCGACGTGGCGTGAGGGCACTCTCGTACCTGTGACTGAGCCTAAACCCGGACGCTCACGCACACCTGTGGGCATACCCGCTCAGACGTACACCCCACCTGCGGATTCGCCCGCCGGGCCCTGGGACCCGACGGGCTCACGGGCTCAGCCCGACAGACGCACCGGCATGATCAGGTACTTGTAGGCCTCGTCCGCCTCGGCGTCCACGGCGGGCTTGCCGCTCAGCAGCGCGGGCTTCGTGGACGTCGTGAAGGAGAGCTGGGCCACCGGCGAGTCGATGGCGCTCAGACCGTCGAGCAGGAACGTCGGGTTGAAGGCGATCGAGATGTCGTCGCCCTCCAGGTGAGCGTCAACCCTTTCCACAGCCTGTGCGTCGTCGCTGGAACCGGCCTCCAGGATCAGCACGCCCTGCTCGAAGCTGAGCCGCACCGGGGTGTTCCGCTCGGCGACCAGGGCCACGCGCTTGACGGCCTCCACGAAGGGGGCGGTCTCGATCACGGCGATGGAGTTGAACTCCGTCGGGAACAGCGTGCGGTACTTCGGGAGGTCGCCTTCGAGCAGACGGGTGGTCGTACGCCGCCCGGCGCCCTCGAAACCGATCAGGCCCTCGCCCGCGCCGGAGCCGGACAGCGCCAGGATCACGCTGTCGCCGCTCGTGAGGGCCTTGGCGGTGTCCAGGAGCGTCTTGGCGGGCACCAGGGCGACCGCGGACGCGTCCGGGTTCTCCGGCTTCCACAGGAACTCACGGACCGCGAAGCGGTAGCGGTCGGTGGAGGCGAGGGTGACCGTGTCGCCCTCGATCTCGATGCGCACGCCGGTCAGGACGGGGAGCGTGTCGTCACGCCCCGCCGCGATGGCCACCTGGGCGGCGGCCGAGGCGAAGACCTCACCGGGGACGGTGCCCGTCGCCGACGGCATCTGCGGCAGCGCCGGGTACTCCTCCACAGGCAGGGTGTGGAGTGTGAATCGCGAGGAGCCGCAGACCACGGTCGCTCGTACACCGTCTGTGGAAATCTCCACCGGCCGGTTGGGGAGGGCGCGGCAGATGTCCGCGAGGAGGCGGCCGGAGACGAGGACCGTGCCCTCTTCGTCGACCTCCGCGTCCACGGAGACTCGTGCCGAGACCTCGTAGTCGAAGCTGGAGAGGCTCAGGGCACCCTCCTCGGCCTTCAGAAGCAGGCCGGCGAGCACAGGCGCCGGCGGACGGGCCGGGAGGCTGCGTGCCGCCCAGGCCACTGCCTCCGCGAGTACGTCGCGTTCCACCCGGATCTTCACCGTTGCCGCCTCCGTCTGTTGCCGGCGCTCTCGCCCTGCTGGCCTTCGTCGTCTGACTCGGTGTCGTTCAGCCCTGTGACGGGAAGGACACCGGGGACCAGTCTGACGCACCGCACTGACAGTCGGTGCCCCTCGGGGTCAAGTCGTGCCGAGCGGCACCGGAGCCTCCGACCTCGAGTTGTGCACAGCCCCGTCTTCGAAGCGATTCCCAGGCTCTCTCTAGTTGGTCTTAGTAGTAGGGGCTGTGGATACCGTGGATAACCGCGTTTCCGCAGGTCAACAGGGATTTTTTGTCCACTGACCCTGTGGGCGGAGGCGGTGGACAACCCCGGGTCTCTGTGGACGACGAAAAGTTCTGCACACTCGATGCACAGCCCAGGGCGACTTCTCCCCAGCGCCGTCCCCAGCTTTACCCGCGTTCCCCACAGCCCAACCGGACACCTTGGTGTGACGCCTTTCACTCGACACGGTGAGAGGGCGCGTCGCGTTGCCGAACAGTGGACAGAGGTGTGGAGAAGCTGGGGATCACTGGGGACAACTGACTCCGGCCTGTGGGTTGCCAGTGGACAACTCCGTGCACACCCTGTGGATCTTTTCTTCGTCCACAGTCTGTGGAGAGTCTTCGTCCACGAATCCACAGGGGGTTGACCTGGTCTGATGGTCTTTCAACAGTGCCCCCTGTGGACACGATCGGGACAACTTTCCAGTCCCCAGGGTGTGGACGCGAGAAAGTCACCGAATCTGTGGAGAGTGGCCGTAACCGTGCTCGTATTCGAACAGTGGGTGTCGTTCCGGTAGCGGTCACAAGAGGCGGGAAGCCCTCGGCATGCGCCCGAGAACGGCGGAAGGCGCCCTCGGGACGGGTTCGGGCGCGGGTTCGGGACAGCGAAAGGCGCCCTCGGGAAGGTGTCCCGGGGCGCCTTCAGCGACGTACGACTGGCTCTGGCGTCGGCTCTTCTCGGCTCCGCAGCCGGCTCTGTCAGCCGTTCTTGATGCGGTTCGTGAGCTCGGTGACCTGGTTGTAGATGGAGCGGCGCTCGGCCATCAGCGCGCGGATCTTGCGGTCGGCGTGCATGACGGTCGTGTGGTCGCGGCCGCCGAACTGCGCGCCGATCTTCGGCAGCGACAGGTCCGTGAGCTCGCGGCACAGGTACATGGCGATCTGCCGCGCCGTCACCAGGACGCGGCTGCGCGAGGATCCGCACAGGTCGTCCACCGTGAGCCCGAAGTAGTCGGCGGTGGCCGCCATGATGGCGGGAGCGGTGATCTCGGGGGCCGAGTCCTCGCCGCCGGGGATGAGGTCCTTGAGGACGATCTCCGTTAGACCGAGGTCCACCGGCTGCCGGTTGAGCGACGCGAACGCCGTCACCCGGATCAGCGCGCCCTCCAGCTCGCGGATGTTGCGTGAGATCCGGGACGCGATGAACTCCAGCACCTCCGGCGGAGCGTTGAGCTGCTCCTGCACCGCCTTCTTACGAAGGATGGCGATACGGGTCTCCAGCTCGGGCGGCTGGACGTCCGTGATCAGACCCCACTCGAAACGGTTCCGCAGCCTGTCCTCCAGGGTCACCAGCTGCTTGGGCGGCCGGTCGGAGGACAGCACGATCTGCTTGTTCGCGTTGTGGAGCGTGTTGAAGGTGTGGAAGAACTCCTCCTGCGTCGACTCCTTGTCCGCGAGGAACTGGATGTCGTCGACCAGCAGGATGTCCATCTCCCGGTACCGCTTGCGGAAGCTGTCGCCCTTGCCGTCGCGGATGGAGTTGATGAACTCGTTGGTGAACTCCTCGGAGCTCACGTACCGCACGCGCGTCCCCGGGTAGAGGCTTCGCGCGTAGTGCCCGATCGCGTGCAGCAGGTGCGTCTTGCCGAGTCCCGACTCCCCATAGATGAAGAGGGGGTTGTACGCCTTCGCCGGTGCCTCGGCGACGGCTACCGCGGCGGCGTGCGCGAAGCGGTTGGAGGCGCCGATGACGAAGGTGTCGAAGAGGTACTTCGGGTTGAGGCGCGCGGTGGGCTCGCCGGGACCGGATGCCGGCGAGGGCTTCGCGGCCAGCGGGCCGGGCGAGCCGCCGACGGAGGACTGCGGGGGGCCGCCGCGGTGCATGCCGCCGCCCGAGGACGGCTCCTGAAGGTCGCGGCGGTCGGGGCGCTGGTCGTAGTCGGAGCGCGACTGGTCGTAGTCCTGGCGCTGCTGCTCGTAGGGCGGGCGCTCCATCGACTGCGGCCGGTAGTCCTGCGAGGGCGAGGCGTAGGGGTCGCGCTCCGGGAAGCCGAGACGCTGCTGCTGCCAGCCGTAGTCGTCCTGGGAGTGCCGCGGCCAGGCGCCCGGCTCGGGGCGCTGGTAGTCCGGGTAGGCGGGGCGGGCCGTCGGGAGCTGGTCCGGACGGCCGGACGGCAGCTGGTCGCCGGGGGCACCGGGGAGCTGGTCGGAGCGGCCGCCGCGGTGGTCGTCGGCGCGGTGGCGGCCGTATCCCTCGTAGCCGTCGCGGCGCTGTGGGTCGTAGCCGCCGCGGTCGTCGCGGTTCGGGGAGTCGTAGCTGTTGCGTTCGTCACGGGCCTGGGCGTCGTAGCCGTTCCGCTCGTCGCGGCCCTGGCTGCCGTAGGGGTTCCGCTCTTCGCCGCCCTGGCTGTCGTACGTGTCGCGGCCCTGGCCCGGCCCGCTGTCGTACGTGTCGCGGCCCTGACCGGACCCCGAGGGGAGCTCGGGCTCCTCGTAGCGGGAAGGGGCGGGCGCGGGGGCAGGCGGTTCCCCGGCGGAGTCGTCGACGGTGATCGCGATGCGGATCGGGCGGCCGCACTCACGGCTCAGGGTCTCGCTGACGATCGGCGCGAGGCGTCCTTCCAGTACGCCCTTCGCGAACTCGTTCGGGACGGCGAGCAGGGCGGTGTCCGCGACCAGGGCCAGCGGCTGGCAGCGCTTGATCCAGTGCTCGTCCTTCACCTCGACACCCTGACCGCGGCCCTCACCGAGGAGTTGTTCCAGTACTCGTGGCCACACTGCGGCAAGATCGGCAGGTACGTCGGCCACAGGGCACGCTCTCTCACGGGTCCCACGAACGTGTGGTTCTGGGAACTGGTTGGGAAGTCAGTCGGGTGGGGCGGGGGAACAAAACCGCTGGGGCGGTGGGAAGGGAACGAATCGGAGTTCAGCCACGGTAGTCAGAGCGACCGCTGCGGTTCAAGTTGTTGTCCCCAGCCTGTGGATAGTGTCTCGTGCGAGAGGCTGGTTTGACCGGATGGCGCAGCCCCGCGTACCGTGACCAGGTCGAGTTGTCGATGGCTGCTGCCGCCTGCCTCCGATGGGCACAGGTCACGTCGAGTGATCGGGAAGCGGTGCACTCGGGCGTAATTACGAGCTACCTCGTGGGCGCACGGTGACAGCCAAGGCGGCACCCCGCCACCACCGATTCTTTCTGGAGCCCCCGAGTGAGCAAGCGCACCTTCCAGCCGAACAACCGTCGTCGCGCCAAGACCCACGGCTTCCGCCTGCGGATGCGTACCCGTGCCGGCCGCGCGATTCTCGCGAACCGCCGTGGCAAGGGTCGCGCGAGCCTGTCCGCCTGATCACTTACAGGTCATGACGTGCTGCCTACCGAGCATCGGCTGAGGCGGCGCGAGGACTTCGCGACCGCGGTACGCCGAGGACGCCGGGCCGGACGCCCGCTCCTCGTCGTCCACCTTCGTAGCGGTGCAACGGACCCGCACGCGCCTGGGGAGAGCGCTCCCCCGACGCGTGCGGGTTTCGTCGTGAGCAAAGCCGTGGGTGGAGCGGTCGTGCGCAACAAGGTAAAGCGCCGACTTCGCCATCTGATGCGTGACCGAGTCGCCCTGTTGCCCCCCGGTAGCCTGGTAGTCGTACGAGCGCTGCCCGGTGCGGGCGACGCCGACCATGAACAGCTGGCCCGAGACCTGGATGCCGCCCTTGAGCGGTTGCTGGGAGGGGGCGCGCGATGAAGTACCCGCTGCTGGCTCTTATCAAGCTGTACCAGTGGACGATCAGCCCGTTGCTCGGGCCGGTGTGCAAGTACTACCCGTCGTGTTCCCACTACGGCTACCAGGCCATCGACCGGCACGGTGCGATCAAGGGAACGGCACTCACTGCCTGGCGCATCCTCCGGTGCAATCCGTGGTCGCTGGGCGGTGTGGACCATGTCCCGCCGCGCAAGCGTCCGCGGTGGCACGAAATGCTGCGTAACGCCTGGCGTGCACGCAAGGGCGGGAACTCCGCCGCCGAACCGGCCATCGAAGGGCACGGTATGTCCGACCGTCCCTCGAGCCCGGCCGCCGAGACCCCGTCCCATGCTCAAGGAGCCTGATTAGTGGACACGATTGCCAGTCTGTTCAGCTTCATCACGACACCCGTTTCCTGGGTCATCGTCCAGTTCCATGCCGTCTACGGGAAGATCTTCGGTCCCGACACGGGCTGGGCCTGGGGCTTGTCCATCGTGTCCCTGGTGATCCTGATCCGTATCTGCCTCATCCCGCTCTTTGTGAAGCAGATCAAGTCGACTCGGGCGATGCAGACGCTGCAGCCCGAGATGAAGAAGATCCAGGAGCGCTACAAGAACGACAAGCAGCGCCAGTCCGAAGAGATGATGAAGCTGTACAAGGAGACGGGTACCAACCCGCTCTCCTCGTGCCTTCCCATCCTGGCGCAGTCGCCGTTCTTCTTCGCCCTGTACCACGTGCTCAACGGCATCGCGACCGGCAAGACGATCGGCGTCATCGACGATCAGCTGCTTGCCAGCGCGCGTCAGGCGCACATCTTCGGCGCCCCGCTGGCCGCGAAGTTCATGGACAGCTCGGCCAAGGTCGAGGCGCTGGGCGCCACGCTGCTGGACGTCCGTGTCGTGACCGCGGTCATGATCGTTCTGATGTGCTTCTCGCAGTTCTACACGCAGCGTCAGCTGATGACGAAGAACGTCGACACCACGGTGAAGACGCCCTTCATGCAGCAGCAGAAGATGCTGATGTACGTCTTCCCGGTCATGTTCGCCGTCTTCGGCATCAACTTCCCGGTCGGTGTCCTCGTCTACTGGCTGACCACCAACGTGTGGACCATGGGCCAGCAGATGTACGTGATCCGCAACAACCCGACTCCGGGCAGCAAGGCCCAGGCCGCGTTCCTGGAGCGCCTGCAGAAGCACGTCACGCACCACGGCAAGACCCGCAGCCGCCGCGAGAAGAACATCGTCAAGGCGATCGTCTCCAAGGGCCGCGACCGCAACGAGTTCGAGCGCAAGTTCATCAACACGCTGACCAAGGCGGGCCTGGCGGCCCAGACCGACGGCACCGTGGTGAAGGGCGAGAGCACGACCCTCGTCGAGACCGAGGACGGCACCCCGACCACCGGCGGCGCCACTCCCAAGCGCCAGCAGCCGAAGCGGCAGTCGAAGTCCCAGCGCCAGTCGGGCACGGCGAAGGCGGCCGGCGAGTCCGAGCCGAAGACCTCGCTGAGCAAGTCCGACGAGCCGGAGGACGACAAGCCCGCCCCCAAGCAGGCGAGCGGCGGCAACAAGCCTGGCACCGGTACCCGCAGCAAAGCCCAGTCCGGACAGCGCAAGGGCCCGCAGCGGCCCAAGTCCCCGTCCAAGAAGTAAGAAGGAGTCCATCCCGTGACGGAAGGCACCACCTCCGCCGCCGCTGAGGGCGACACCCTGACCCGCCTTGAGCAGGAAGGCGAGATCGCGGCGGACTACCTCGAGGGTCTGCTGGACATCGCCGATCTCGACGGCGACATCGACATGGACGTCGAGGCCGACCGCGCGGCTGTCTCGATCGTCAGCGACGCCGGCAGCCGCGATCTGCAGAAGCTGGTCGGCCGGGACGGCGAGGTGCTGGAGGCCCTTCAGGAGCTCACCCGCCTGGCCGTGCACCGGGAGACCGGGGACCGCAGCCGGCTGATGCTGGACATCGCGGGCTACCGCGCCAAGAAGCGCGAGGAGCTCTCGGAGCTGGGCGCCAAGGCCGCGGCCGAGGTCAAGAGCTCCGGCGAGCCCGTGAAGATGAAGCCGATGACGCCCTTCGAGCGCAAGGTGGTCCACGACGCGGTCAAGGCCGCAGGCCTGCGCAGCGAGTCCGAGGGCGAGGAGCCGCAGCGCTTCGTCGTCGTGCTTCCCGCCTGATCGGTACGTACGTTTCTCCGGCCCCGTCTGTTGCGCAGACGGGGCCGAAGTTTGTCAGCCTGTAGTCCCCGACAGCTGGTAGTCACCGGTAGCTGTGGTAGTCCCCGGACAGCTGTGGTCCCGGCAGCTGTAGTCCCTGATAGTCCTGGAAGTCAGCGCTCAGTGCGCTTATGCGGTACGGAAGGACGGTCCCCCGTGACGGAGGCAGCGGAGCTTCCCCCTGCGCCCGAGCAGGCGCGCGAGGTATTCGGCGATCGCTTCGCGGACGCGGTCCGGTACGCGGAGCTGCTGGCCGAGACGGGAGTGCAGCGCGGGCTGATCGGCCCCCGTGAAGTGCCCCGCCTGTGGGAGAGGCACCTGCTGAACTGCGCCGTGCTCTCAGAGGTCGTGCCCGAGGGTGTGACCGTGTGCGACGTCGGCTCCGGCGCCGGGCTGCCCGGTATCCCGCTGGCCCTGGTCCGGGAGGACCTGAAGATCACACTGCTGGAACCGCTGCTGCGTCGGACCAACTTCCTCACCGAGGTCGTCGAGCTGCTCGGTCTCGACCATGTCACCGTCGTGCGCGGCCGCGCCGAGGAGGTCATGGGGAAGCTGCAGCCGGTCCATGTCGTGACGGCCAGGGCGGTCGCTCCCCTCGACAGGCTGGCGACGTGGGGCATCCCACTGCTTCGCCCGTACGGCGAGATGCTCGCGCTCAAGGGCGACACGGCCGAGGAGGAGCTGAAGGCCGCCGCCACGGCTCTGAGCAAGCTCGGAGCCGTGGAGACGTCCATCCTGCACGTTGGCGAGGGCGTGGTGGACCCGCTGTCGACCGTAGTGCGGGTTGAGGTCGGGGAGAGCCCTGGAGGGGTGCGCTTCGCGGCCAAGCGGGCCAAGGCGGCCCGGACGGGGCGTGCGCGCCGCCGCCGCTGATCCTGGGTGTGAGATAAATCGTGGACTCCCGGCTCCGCAGGACGGAGCCGGGAGTTTTTCGTCACTCCCGCTGATCCGTCCTGACGACGAGTCGTACTCCACACAAGCTGCCAAACCTACGCATCTCGGAGTGTCGCGCCGTAATGGCCGGGACCGCTATGCATCGTGTTTCACGTGAAACGTCGCTCATTGCTGCACGGCATCATCAGTCGCGGACGCGCCGCGGCCGAACCCCGCGACCGGAGGCCTCTCGGTTCACTCGGAGAGGGTGCGGAGTTGTCCACAGAGGTGGATTTCTCCACAGAACAACGGGCCTCGCTGGTTCACGACCCCGAAGACATGGGAGGCTCTGTTCATTGCGAGCCTGAAGTCGAGGAGAGTGAATCCTTGCGGTCCGACGCCAACATCGCGGGACCGATGACCGATCCGGTCCCCGGTCCCCGTACCGAGTCGATGGGGGAGGATGTTTCACGTGAAACACCGCCCCCGATGGACGACACTCCCATCGGTCGTGCTGCCCAACTGGCGGTGGAGGCGCTAGGTCGCGCCGGTGAGGGCCTGCCACGGCCTGCACAGACCCGCGTCATGGTGGTCGCCAACCAGAAGGGTGGGGTGGGTAAGACCACGACCACGGTCAACCTGGCTGCCTCGCTGGCGCTGCACGGTGGCCGTGTCCTGGTGATCGACCTCGACCCTCAGGGCAATGCCTCCACGGCGCTGGGTATCGACCATCACGCCGAAGTTCCATCGATCTACGACGTGTTGATCGACAGCAAGCCGCTCTCCGAAGTCGTTCAGCCGGTCCCTGATGTCGAGGGACTCTTCTGCGCTCCCGCCACGATCGATCTCGCCGGTGCGGAGATCGAGCTGGTGTCCCTGGTGGCGCGGGAAAGCCGGCTGGAACGAGCGATCCAGGCATACGAGCAGCCGCTGGACTACATCCTCATCGACTGCCCGCCATCGCTCGGCCTCCTCACGGTCAACGCGTTGGTCGCCGGTGCAGAAGTGCTCATCCCCATCCAGTGCGAGTACTACGCGCTGGAAGGCCTGGGACAGCTTCTGCGCAATGTCGACCTGGTGCGGGGGCATCTCAACCCCGACCTCCATGTCTCGACGATCCTGCTCACCATGTACGACGGCCGGACGCGCCTCGCGTCGCAGGTCGCGGACGAGGTGCGCAGTCACTTCGGCGAAGAGGTGCTGCGGACGAGCATTCCGCGCTCGGTCCGTATCTCCGAGGCTCCGAGCTATGGGCAGACGGTTCTGACTTACGATCCGGGTTCGAGCGGTGCTCTCTCGTATCTTGAGGCCGCACGGGAAATCGCCCTCCGCGGAGTCGGAGTGGCGTACGACGCACAACACGCCCACGTGGGCGCACAGAACGATCAGAACATGGTGGAGGGGATCCAGTGAGCGAGCGACGACGGGGTCTGGGGCGTGGCCTCGGCGCACTGATCCCTGCGGCTCCGACAGGGGAGAAGGCAGCTTCCTCGGGCGGTGGAGCGTCCGCCTCGCCGGCGGCTGTACCGGTGCTTACCGCCGAGCGGGGTGTGGCGGCGGCGAAGGTGGCCATGCTGCCGCCTGTTTCACATGAAACGGAGGAGCCGTCATACAACGGAGCCCTGGAGGCGCCCCCGGCGCCCGTCGGTGCTCACTTCGCCGAGCTGCCACTCGACTTCATCACCCCGAACCCGCGTCAGCCTCGTGAGGTCTTCGACGAGGACGCTCTGGCTGAGCTGGTCACCTCCATCAAGGAGGTCGGGCTTCTCCAGCCCGTCGTGGTGCGTCAGGTGGGGCCGACGCGGTACGAGCTCATCATGGGTGAGCGGCGCTTCCGGGCATGCCGTGAGGCGGGGCTAGAGGCCATTCCGGCGATCGTGCGGGCCACGGAGGACGAGAAGCTTCTTCTGGACGCGCTGCTGGAGAACCTGCACCGCGCCCAGCTGAACCCGCTGGAAGAGGCGGCCGCCTACGACCAGCTACTCAAGGACTTCAACTGCACGCACGACCAGTTGGCGGACCGGATCGGCCGGTCGCGCCCGCAGGTCTCGAACACCCTGCGTCTGCTGAAGCTCTCGCCCGCGGTGCAGCGTCGCGTTGCTGCCGGAGTCCTTTCCGCGGGGCATGCGCGAGCTCTGCTCTCCGTGGAGGACTCGGAGGAGCAGGACCGGCTGGCTCACCGCATCGTGGCCGAGGGGCTTTCGGTGCGGGCCGTCGAGGAGATCGTCACCCTCATGGGATCGCGGCCGCAGACCGCCCCGCGCTCCAAGGGGCCGCGGGCAGGCGCTCGGCTCTCCCCGGCGCTGAGTGATCTGGCCACGCGTCTCTCGGACCGTTTCGAGACTCGGGTGAAGGTCGACCTGGGGCAGAAGAAGGGCAAGATCACCGTCGAGTTCGCCTCGATGGACGACCTTGAGCGCATCCTGGGATCCCTCGCTCCGGGTGAGGGACCAGTGCTTCAGAGGAGCCTTCTGGACGACGACTCCGACGACACGGAGGTCTGAGTCGCCCGAGGGCGGGGCGGCTCCCATCGGCCGACCATCAGAGCGGGCCGTGTCCGGTGTGTACCGGGACACGGCCCGCTCTTTGCTTTCTGGCGGTATCGACGGAATCGCATCGTGGATACGATGCGATCGGGTATGGCGCATCCACCTGGCAGCACCTTCATGGGGAGGCGGGGGCCATGCAAACCGTGACCCGTACCGGACTGGTGACCGCGGGTCTGGGCCTGGGGGCGGTCGGCGGCTTCGTCGGCAGTCTGCTCAGGGAGCGGAGCGCTCTGACAGCCGCCCGTGTTGCTGCGGGCGAAGGAAGTGAGGAACATCCTCCATGGGGCGCCGGCTCGTTCCGCTCACGCTGGACAACCTTCAGGACCTTCCCAAGCGCTGTCGCGCGTGTGTCTTCTGGGAGCTGGACCCAGTCAGCGGTGAGGCCGCGCTGAAGGCGGGCACGCCTGCACTGGAGAAGGAAGCCTGGATCTCTGCGGTCCTGCTGGACTGGGGCTCCTGCGGCCGTGTCGTTTATGTGGACGACGTGCCGGTGGGCTTCGTGCTGTACGCGCCTCCCGCTTATGTCCCCCGCTCCACCGCTTTCCCCACGAGCCCGGTGTCGCCGGACGCGGTTCAGCTGATGACCGCCTTCATCATGCCGGGTTATCAGGGGCAGGGACTCGGCCGGGTGATGGTCCAGACGGTCGCCAAGGATCTGTTGCGTCGTGGCTTCAAGGCGATCGAGGCCTTCGGGGACTCACGGTGGAAGCAGCCGGCCTGTGTGCTGCCCGCCGACCATCTGCTGGCGGTCGGCTTTAAGACGGTCCGGCCGCACCCCACCTATCCGCGACTGAGGCTGGAGCTGCGAACGACTCTCTCCTGGAAGGAAGATGTCGAGCTGGCCCTGGACCGTCTTCTCGGAGCGGTACAGAAGGAACCGGCGCTTCGCCCCCTGTAGCCGGCGCTCTACTCCCGCATGACGCCTTGTTCCCTGTATGACGCTCTGCCCCCCTCACGCGAATGGGCCAGCCCTTCCGGGCTGGCCCATTCGTGTTTCACGTGAAACATCCGCCGCGCGTGCGGCCGTCACCGACTACTCGGCGATGAAGTCCTCAAGGTCGCGGACGATCGCGGCCTTCGGCTTCGCACCGACGATGGTCTTGGCGACCTCGCCACCCTGGTAGACGTTCAGGGTCGGGATCGACATCACGCCGTACTTGGCGGCCGTGCCCGGGTTCTCGTCGATGTTGAGCTTGACGACCTCGATCTTGTCGCCGTACTCGGCGGCGATCGCCTCGAGGGACGGCGCGATCTGGCGGCACGGGCCGCACCAGGCAGCCCAGAAGTCCACCAGGACGGGCTTGTCGCTCTTGAGGACGTCGGTCTCGAAGGAATCGTCGGTCACGTTCTTCAGGGTGCCGGCCACGGCGGGCTCCTTAACTCGTTGATGCGGTGGGGCGGATGGGGGATCAGACGGTGGCAGCCGCGGCAGCGGCCTCATCCGCGAGGGCGGCGAGGAAGCGCTCGGCGTCGAGAGCGGCGGAGCAACCGGTGCCGGCCGCGGTGATCGCCTGGCGGTACGTGTGGTCGACCACGTCACCGGCGCCGAAGACACCGGTCAGGTTCGTCCGGGTCGAAGGCGCCTCGACCTTCAGGTAGCCCTCGTCGTCGAGGTCGAGCTGGCCCTTGAAGAGCTCGGTGCGCGGGTCGTGACCGATCGCGATGAACAGACCGGTCACCGGCAGTTCGGAGAGCTCGCCGGTCTTCAGGTTGCGCAGCGTCAGGCCCTCCAGCTTGGGGTTGCCCTTGATCTCGGCGACCTCGCTGTCCCAGACGAACTTGATCTTCGGGTCGGCGAACGCGCGCTCCTGCATGGCCTTCGAGGCGCGCAGGCTGTCCCGGCGGTGGACGATCGTCACGGACTTGGCGAAGCGCGAGAGGAAGGTAGCCTCCTCCATCGCGGTGTCGCCGCCGCCGATCACGGCGATGTCCTGGTCCTTGAAGAAGAAGCCGTCACAGGTCGCGCACCAGGAGACGCCACGCCCGGAGAGGGCGTCCTCGTTGGGCAGGCCGAGCTTGCGGTGCTGCGAGCCCGTCGTGACGATGACGGCCTTGGCGCGGTGCACGGTGCCCGCGGTGTCCGTGACGGTCTTGATCTCGCCCGACAGGTCGACGGCGACGACGTCGTCCGGAACCAGCTCGGCACCGAAGCGCTCGGCCTGTCCGCGCATGTTGTCCATGAGCTCGGGGCCCATGATGCCGTCCTGGAAGCCGGGGAAGTTCTCCACCTCGGTGGTGTTCATCAGCGCACCGCCTGCGGTGACGGCGCCCTCGAAGACCAACGGCTTCAGCGATGCGCGCGCGGTGTAGAGCGCTGCCGTGTAGCCGGCGGGCCCGGAGCCGATGATGATCACGTTACGGACGTCGCTCACGGCTTGATTCCTCGTCTCTGGAGACTGCTGCGTACCGGTGGAGCCTCTCTCAGTACTCTCACCCCACCCAACGGATCCTAAGGGGCTTCAATTCCCGCTGTGTCCGGGCACACGGAAGCGCGCCACCGCACAGAGATGCCATGCGGTATCCGGGGAGGAGCCCTGTGGGTGCTGACGTGCTCAGGACCGGGCGTACGACCGCGTCAGCAGCAGCTTGCCGGGGGACGCCGAGTCCTGCTTCTCGCAGGCGTCGTCGACGATGTAGGCCGTGACCTTCGTGCTGTCGGAGGCGTCGGGCTGGACGACGAGATAGACACTCGTCTCCTTGTAGGTGCCCTTCTCGGCAGCGAGGACGACTCCGCTGTTCCCGGTTCCTTGCTGGACACAGTCAGGGACGTGCACGTTGGGGGTGATCAAGGTGCCGACCCCACCGGAATCGGTCCCTGCGCCATTCGACTCGATGCTCCATGGCTTCGCGCTGCCGTTGCGGCTGCCCGTGCTCTTGTTCTTCGCGAGGAGCTCCGCGACCTGGCTCTCCAGCTTTCCCTCAGAAAAGGTGCCCTTCGAGCCGGACTCCTGCTGCGTCACCGTCTCAGGGCTCTTGCTGTCGCCGCCCATCGACTGCACGAGGATCGCGCCCAGTCCCAGAGCGGCAGCCGTGAAGACGGTGCCGAGAACGACCGCCCTGCGGCGCCCACGGCGTACCCGGTGGGCACGGCCGGGGCCGGTGGCCGCGCGAGGACGCCCCGAGGGGCGGTCCGTGGACGAAGCGGAGCCCGAGTCGGCCGACAGGACGGAGACGTCGGCGGGCGATGTTTCACGTGAAACGCTCGCGCGGTCGTCCGCCGCACCGGGTGCGTGATCGGGTGAGGTGGCACTCAACAGGGCTTCCGCGGCCAGGGCGGCATCGATGCGGCCGGCCACGTCGTCGGGCATGCGTGTCGGGCCCGGCAGCGTGCCGAGCAGACCACGGATCTCCTCGAGTGAGTCGTACACATCGGCACAGAGCACGCAGTCATCGAGATGCTGTCGCACGTCCGCGGTACGGGAAGGCGGGAGCAGACCTTCGGTGAGGTCGGAGATCTCCGCGACGTCCGGGTGCCCGGCCGTATCCGTCGTGGATGTCACGCTCGCCCACCTCCGCCCTTCACAGCAGCTGAATCGCTTGGCCCTGCATCATGTGGACCCGCATCGTGGGGTCCTGCTGCCGGTGGGACGGATGTCCCCTGCGTCCGGTTCCTTCCACCGCCCGACTTCTTGCCGTCCTTGCTGCTCCCGTTCTCCGTACGGAGATGGGTGAGCAGCGGGAGCAGTCTGGCTCTGCCGCGTGCACAGCGGCTCTTCACCGTGCCGGTCGGGACATCGAGGATGCGGGCCGCTTCCGCCACGGGGTAGCCCTGCATGTCCACCAGGACGAGGGCTGCCCGCTGGTCGGCCGGGAGAGTGTCCAGTGCTTGCAGGAGCTCGCGGTGCAGATCGTTGCGCTCGGCCGGTGCGGAGGCGGACTCGTGCGGTTCGAGGAGCTGCTCCAGGCGTTCGGTGTCGTCGACGGGCGATGTCTTCCTGGAGGCGGCCTTGCGGGCGCGGTCCAGACAGGCGTTCACCGTGATGCGGTGCAGCCACGTCGTGACGGCCGACTGGCCGCGGAAGGTGTGGGCGGCCCGGTAGGCGGAGACGAGCGCGTCCTGGACGGCGTCAGCGGCCTCCTCGCGGTCTCCCAGCGTCCGCAGGGCCACCGCCCACAGCCGGTCGCGGTGGCGCCGCACAAGCTCACCGAAGGCGTCAGGATCGCCCTCTACGTGACGGGTGAGGAGGTCCTGATCGCTGACATCGCCGTATGCGGTTTCATCGGCCATCGGACCCCCTCCCCTTCGTCGACGAGCGTCAGCCGCTGAACTTCACGTCCGTGATGGCTTGCTTGTAGCCCGCGCTGCTGTAACCGTCGGCGGGCGCTTTCGGCACGTCGGTGATCCACAGCAGGACGTACTGCGTCTTCACGGACTTCTTGCCCTTCACCTTCGCGGTCGTGCCGCTCGTGGTGACGGAACCGATTTCCTTCATCCCGTCGACGGACGTCGAGGGCGACAACGAGTCCGTCGCGTACAGGTGGATCGTCGTGTGGTCCCCGGGATAGCGGAGTCCTATCGACGCGGCTGAGATCTCCTGGGCCGAGCCGAGGTCGTAGACGATGCCCACGCCGGGCTTGTAGGGCGCCAGCGTCGGACCGGCGTTGTACTTCTTGGTGCGCCAGTACGTGCTGCTGTCGCCGTCGTACGTCTTGCCGACGTCCTCGGCCGCCTGGGCTTCGCCGCTCGCGACGTACTCCTGCGCGTTCTGGATCTTGAGCTGCTTGACCGGCTCGGTCTTGTCGCTGTTCTTGTCGTTGCCGTCGGTCGTCTGCGTCTGCTTCGTGTCGTCGGACTTGTTGTCCTGGTCCATGAGAGCGTCCGCGAGCTGCCAACTGCCCAGGCCCAGCGCGGCGATGAGGAGAGCCGACACGGCCCACTTGAGGGCCTTGCCGGTACGGCTCTGCAGCGGGGGCGGCGGAGTGGGCACGGGCTGAGTGACCCCCGGACGCGGCGCCGGACGGCCGTACGAGCCCTGCTGATACGTCGTGCGCTGGTACTCCGGCGGGGCGGTGAACACCGGCTCCGGCGGACGGATGCGGGGCATCTCGCTGACCGCCTTCACCAGTTCCTCCGGCGTGGTGCACGGGGATTCATGGCGGGAGGCGGTCGCGCCGTCGTTGGCGAGGGCGCGCATGGCGAGCTCGGACAGGCCCCGGTGGACGCCGGCGCGAACCTGGTCGGGGGCGATGAGGCCGACGCCCTTGGGCAGCCCGGACAGGCCGTACGCGTCATTGTTGTAGGGCCAGCGCTGGGTGAGCGCGGCGTACAGGAGCGCGCCGATCGCCTCAGTGTCGGTGCGCTGCGGGGTGTCGGAACTGATGCCGCGCAGCGCGGCGTTCACGGCGAGCCCGCGGATGCGCCACTGGCCGGACGAGGTGCGCAGCACGGCGCCAGGGGTCAGCCGCAGATGCGCGAGGCCCTCGCGGTGCGCGGCGGCCATCGCCTGGGAGACCTGGCTCACCATCTGGTAGGCCTCGTGCACCTCCAGCGGGCCCGAGGCCAGAAGCGTCGTCAGCTCCGTGGCGTCCGGCAGCCACTCGTGCACCACGTAGACGAGGTCGTTCTCCTCGACCGCGTCCAGGACCTGGACGAAGCGGGGATCGCCCAGCAAGGCGGAGGAACGGGCCGCCGCCAGTACGGAGCGGGCCCGTGGATGGTCGGCGGGCAGCAGGTGCACACCGACGGCGCGGCGGAGTTTCTCGTCCATCGCACGCCAACTGCTGAAACCGTCCAGACGGGTGACGCACTCCTCGAGGCGATACCGTCTGGCGAGCTTGTGGCCGCTGTGCAACTCGGGCGGTGAGGCCTTTCCGGGACTCTCGGTCCCGCCGCTCCCCTGTGCCTCTTCGCTCTCCGTGTCCCGCTCCCGGTTCTGGGCCACCCCGTCGGCCGTGGACTGGTCCGCCTTGGCGGTCAGCGGCTCGTCACCGCTGTTGTCTGCCACGTCGACGGCAGCCGTGCTCCGTTCCGCCACCGTCGTCCCTGCCTCCCCATCCGTTGCGCGCTGTCCGACGCAGAAACCAATTGTGCCCACAGTCCGGCGCTATGCACGACACACGGCGACGGACGATGGTTGTGCGCGTACCCCCGCCTCAGCGCCCGAAGCGCCCGCGGACCATTCCGACCATTGAGTTGAGCTCCACGATGCGCATTTTGCGTGCGGCGACGTAGAACACACCGAGCAGGGCGATCGAGCCGACCAGGAGTGCCGCGATCGAGCCGAGCGCCCCGTGTCCGAGGGCCTGGGTGATCGCGAATCCGACCGCGCCGCCCACCACGGCGCCAGGGATGGCAGCGAGGCAGAGACGCGCGTATGTGCGCATGACACGCGCACCGTCCAGGTCGCCGCCGAGCCGGTTGCGGAGCCGCTTCCAGGCCACTCCGACACCCACGGCGTAGGCCAGCCCGTACGACCCGGCCATGCCGACGACCGCCCACTGCGCCGGAAGGATCATGTAGCACACGGCCGAGGCGGCGGCGTTGACCGCGGCCACGATGACCGTGTTGTAGAAGGGGGTGCGGGTGTCCTCGTAGGCGTAGAAGCCGCGCAGTACGACGTACTGCACGGAGAACGGGATCAGGCCGAGGCCGAAGGCCATCAGGACATAGCCCTGGGCCTGGGCGGACTCGATTCCGCTGGAGCCGAAGAGCAGGGTGCACATCGGGATACCGAGGGCCACGAACATGAAGGCCACGGGGACGATCGCGACGGCCGAGGTACGCAGCCCCTGCGAGATGTCGTCGCGGACCGCGCCGGGGTCGCCGTCGTGGGCCGCGCGCGAGATCCGGGGCAGCATCGCGGCCATGACCGAGACCGTGATGATCGCCTGCGGCATGCCCCAGATGAGCTGTGCGTTGGAGTAGGCCAGGATGCCCGCGCCGCTCTTGCCGTAGGCCTTGCCCGCGGCGGTCGCTAGCTGGGTGACGACCAGGACGCCCGCCTGGTTGGCGAGGACGAAGAGCACGGTCCACTTGGCCAGTGCGACGGCCTTTCCGAGGCCGTGCCCTCTCCAGTCGAACCGCAGTCGGAAGCGGAAGCCGGTCTCGCGCAGGTACGGAACCATCGCCACGGCCTGTACGACCAGGCCGAGCAGGGTGCCGATGCCCAGGAGACGGACACCGTCGGCCGGGATGTTGTGCACCGTCATGCCGGAGTCCGCGGCCGTTCCGTAGACCCAGAGGAACAGGCCGAAGGTGGCGATCATGACGATGTTGTTGAGGACCGGAGTCCACATCATCGCGCCGAACTTCCCGCGGGCGTTGAGGATCTGGCCCATCACCACGTGGATGCCCATGAAGAAGATCGTGGGCAGGCAGTAGCGGGCGAAGGTGACGGCGACGTTGTTCGCCGGCGGGTCGCTGGCGATGGCATGCGACATCAACTGGATCAGCAGCGGCGCCGCGAAGACGACGATCGTGACGATCACGCCGAGGGCGACCATGACGAGGGTCAGGAGGCGGTTGGCGTAGGCCTCACCGCCGTCCTCGTCCTCCTTCATGGACCGCACCAACTGCGGCACGAACACGGAGTTGAGGCCGCCGCCGACGGTCAGGATGTAGATCATCGTCGGCAGCGTGTAGGCAACGCCCCAGACGTCGCCGAGGGTCGCGGCGCCCAGAGCAGCCGTGATGATCATGGTCCGGACGAACCCGGTGAGCCGGGACACCAGTGTGCCCGCCGCCATCACCGCGCTCGACTTCAGCAGACCCGACGCGCGTCCGCCCGACTTCTTCGCGGCAGGCGCGGGTGCGGGCGCCGAGGGCTGCGCGGTGGCCGGAGCCGGTTCAGGAGCCGGCGACGGTACCGCGTGCCGGCCGACGGGGGGACGGGCGCCGCCCTGCTGCTGGTCGCGGAAGAGATGGGCGAAGGCGTCGGGTTCGTGGCGCTCCTCGCCGGACTGGGTGACCAGGTCGTCGACGCCCACGAACTGGGTGGTGCGCGCGTCCTCGCCGTACGGAAGGTGCCGCGTCGGGCCGGCCGGTTCCGGAGGGGGCGTCTGGGCCCACACACGCGGGTCGGGGGCGTACTGCGGCGTGGGCGGCTGGGCGTAGAGCGGCTGCTGCGGGTAGAACGCGCCGGGGGGCGGCGGGGGGTGCGCGGCACGGTCGTAGAGCGCCTCGGTCACCGGGTCCTGGGCGGAGAGGTCCTGCGCCCGGTAGGGATCCTGGTCGTAGGCGTCCTGGAAGTACATGTCCGCGGCGGGACCGGCCGGCATCTGGCCGTGCTCCGGCGCTTGGCCCTCGGGGTAGCCGACGTGGCCCGCGTCCTGGTCCGGGTAGCCCTCGGGGTAGCCCGAGCCGCCCGCGCCCTGGCCGCGGTCACCGTCGTACGGCGCGTTCATGGTTACCCCACCTCATCGTCCCCGGGCCCACCGGCCACGACATCGCTCAACGGTCCACTCTCTCACCCGTGCCGGACGGGCCGGTGCTTTCCGGTGCGGTGTCCGGTGTCGGGTCACTCGGGTGCTCCGGGGCGTCTGCCCCGGGCTCCGCGCCGGACTCCTCTTCGGGACCGTTCTCGGAGTCTTCGGTGTCCTCAGTGTCTACGGTGCCGTCCGCGTCCTTGTTCACGCCCTCGGCCTCGGGACCGTCCTCCGGCTCCTCCTCGGCCTGTCGGGCGGCGGCGCGCTTGCGCTGCGTGTACATCCGGAAGCCGGCGAGCACGAGCAGCAGGACGCCACCGCCGATGACCAGCATCACCGTCGGGGTGATCTCGGTGACCTTCACCTCGAAGGTGACCTCGGGACCGTATGCCTGGCCGTCCTCCGTGTACAGCTGGGCGACGACCTTCACCGGGCCGTTGGCCTCGGCGGAGGTGGTGAACTTCACCGACTGGCTGTGCTCGCCCGCGACCTGGATCTGCTGTTCCTGGTAGGGGCCGTTGCCGATCTTGAGGCGGGTGGGCTGGCGCGAGGTGAGGCGCAGCACCAGATGGTCGACGCCCTGTACGAGGTTGTTCTGCACGGTCACGGGGATCGTGGCGCTGCGCCCGGACAGCTTCGCGTCGGATTTGTCGATCAGCCGGACCAGGCCGGTGAGGTCGCTGAGATACGAATCCACGCCCTTGCGGAAGGTCTCCGCCTCGGAGGCACGGCCCCGCCAGGACGTGGACATCCCGCGGTCTATGGCCCGACCGAACGGGGTGACCACCCGAGCCTTGTCGGTGAGGATCACCTGGAAGTTGTCGAGCTTGCTCTGCGTGGTCTGGATCTGCTCGAAGGCGGATCGCGGCAGCTCCTGCTTGCGCAGCGAGGACGGGTACGAGGACGCGGAGGGCACCTTTGTGGTGGCGCCCGTGTCCGGCTTGGCCTTGGCGGCCGCGGCGAGGCCCTGGGACTCCGACCAGTTCCCGTCCTGGAGGGCCCTCAGCGCCTGTGCCATCGTCTGGGCCTGGCTCGCGGACGGCATCCGCTGCGGGGCGACCACGATGCTTCGCTGCTCCTCCGACTCCTGCAGGTTGATCATCAGGCTCTGGGCGAGGAATTCCTGCACGGCGAGCGTGGAGTTGTCGGCCTTCGTCATGTCGCCCTGGAACGCGGTCGACAGCCGGGCGTCCGCGACCACCGCCGTCGTTCCGCCGCCGATGGGGCGGGCCGCGCTCGGTGTGTACGGCAGTCCGCCCGTCTCGCGCAGGCTGTCGCTGCGGGCGATCACCTTGTCGGCGCCGGCCGAGGTGGCCACCTTGACGATCGACGGGTCGACGGCGCCGTCAGCGGGCCAGGCGAACTCGGTGCTCGGCTTCACATGAAGGATCGTCTCCACCGTGCTGGAGGCCACATCGGTGGCGTCCTTGAGGTGGCTCAGGGAACCGGTGACGTCCTTGCCGTTGTGGGCCAGCGATGCCAGATCGGGGTCGGCGAAGGGGAGGGCGACGACCTTCTTGTCCTGGACCGTCTTCTCCAGCTTGTCGAGCCAGGCCTTGGCGACCGCCTGGTTCTTGCCCGCCGTGGTGGTGCCGTTCTCGCCCTGGATCCGGTAGCTGTCCCTCCTCATCGCGTCGACGGACGCCAGCAGGTCCGGGTCGAGGACCCAGGTGACGTCGAGATCGCTGCCCAGGGACAGGAGCTGGTCCAAGCGCCCGCCCGGGGAGATCTCCTTGGCCAGGTCGTCGTTCTTGAAGACGGGCGTCTGTGCCTCGTCCGAGCCGGTCTCCGCCGTGAGGTGGACCGTGGAGATGAGCGGCCAGAGGTATGTCGTCTTCGTCTTCGTGCCCGCCTCGTCGGGCTGCCAGGGCAGGAACGTCCGCTGGATGCCGAGCACCTGGTCCCACTGCTGGGCGGCCGTACGGCCCGTCAGTGAGACAGCGAGCTGGTAGACCCCGTCGGAGCCGAGGTCCAGCTCCTTGACGGGCACCGAGATGCTGAAGTGCTGCGAGACGCCCGCGGCGAGCTTGGAGAACTTCACGGTGTACTTGCCGCCGACCTCGAAGGGATCGAGGCCCAGCTGGAACCCGGTGCGCTTCGCGGCGGTGTCGATGGCGGAGCGAGTGTTCAGGGACGGTCCCACGCGCAGACCCACATGGGCATCCGTGACGGCCTGCTTGCCGTTGTTGGTGACCGAGCCGGAGACGGTCAGGGTGTCGCCGTCGGTGGGGGCGCTGGGGCTGAGCGAGTCGAGGGAGACGTCAACCGTGCTGGACCCGGTGGCCTCGGCCGCGGAGGTCTTCTCCGCGGCGGACGCGGACGTGCTGATGGGCAGCTGGAGCAGCCCGGCCAGCAGGGGTGCCCCAGCCAGCAGTGCTCCGCTGCGCCGGAGCCACCGGCGGGCAGGTGAGGGACTCATCCCCTGGAAGTCTGCCGCCTCGGCCACGCGCTCGCCCGTCCCTCGTCGTCGTCAGTGGTCGTCGGAATGTGCGTCCACGCATGGTAACGATGCGCGCGGAGGGTAAGTGCCGCGGAGTGCACCACAAGATCGGCGGACAGGGCCGACTGTCCTGTATATGTGCGTATTGATGCCATCAGAAATTGGGGCTGCCTGTGCACGTTTTATGGAGGAGCCCGCAGGTGCCTCGGCCACGTACCCTTTTCTGTTGTGCCGAACGCCAACGAAGACAACCCCAGTGCCCTGAGTCAGGTGCAGCACCGCGCGGTGAGTGAACTGCTGCGGGTGTCGCCTGTTGCCGACGACCTCGCCCGCCGTTTCCAGGAGGCCGGGTTCTCGCTCGCCCTGGTCGGCGGCTCGGTCCGGGACGCGCTCCTTGGCCGACTCGGCAATGACCTGGACTTCACGACCGACGCCCGCCCCGAGGACGTACTGAAGATCGTGCGGCCCTGGGCGGACGCCGTCTGGGAGGTCGGGATCGCCTTCGGTACGGTGGGCGCGCAGAAGGACGCCCGCGTGGACGACGTACAGCAGTCGTTCCAGATCGAGGTCACGACGTACCGCTCCGAGGCGTACGACCGGACCTCGCGCAAGCCTGAGGTGTCCTACGGCGACTCCATCGAGCAAGATCTCGTGCGCCGGGACTTCACGGTGAACGCGATGGCCGTCGCGCTGCCGGAGAAAGAGTTCATCGACCCGTACGGCGGCCTCGGCGACCTGTCCGCTCGGATTCTGCGGACCCCGGGCACCCCCGAGGAGTCGTTCTCCGACGATCCGCTGCGGATGATGCGTGCCGCCCGGTTCGCCGCGCAGCTCGACTTCGAGGTGGCCCCCGAGGTCATCGCCGCGATGACGGACATGGCCGGGCGCATCGAGATCGTTTCGGCCGAGCGGGTTCGGGACGAGCTGAACAAGCTGATCCTGTCCGCGCACCCGCGCGAGGGCCTGACGCTGCTCGTCGACACCGGGCTGGCCGACCATGTGCTGCCGGAGCTTCCCGCGCTCCGACTGGAGCGTGACGAGCACCACCGGCACAAGGACGTATACGACCACACGCTGATCGTCCTGGAGCAGGCGATGGCGCTTGAGGAGGCCGGTCCCGACCTGACCCTCCGGCTCGCCGCGCTGCTGCATGACATCGGCAAGCCGCGGACGCGTCGCTTCGAGAAGGACGGGCGGGTCTCCTTCCACCACCACGAGGTGGTGGGCGCGAAGATGACCAAGAAGCGGATGACGGCGCTCAAGTACTCCAATGATCTGGTGAAGGACGTCTCACGTCTGGTCGAACTTCACCTGCGTTTTCACGGGTACGGCACCGGCGAGTGGACGGACTCCGCGGTCCGTCGCTACGTACGTGACGCGGGCCCGCTCCTCGACCGCCTCCACAAGCTGACCCGCTCCGACTGCACCACGCGGAACAAGCGCAGGGCGACCGCGCTCTCCCGCGCGTACGACGGCCTGGAGGAGCGCATCGACCAGCTCAAGGAGCAGGAAGAGCTCGACGCGATCCGCCCCGACCTCGACGGCAACCAGATCATGGAGATCCTGGGCATCAGCCCCGGTCCGGCGATCGGCCAGGCGTACAAGTTCCTGCTGGAGCTGCGTCTGGAGAACGGGCCCATGGAGCACGACGCCGCGGTGGCGGCGCTCAAGGAGTGGTGGGCCGAGCAGGTCTGAGGTTCGTGGAACGGGGTCATGTTTCACGTGAAACATGACCCCGGGCGACACGAAGGGGCGGTGTTTCACGTGAAACACCGCCCCTTCGCACATCCAGCTGTGCGGGTTACTTGTTGTCCCCCAGGCAGAGCGTGAAGGACTCGCCCGTCTCCTTCCAGGTCAGCGTCGCCGTCGTGCCCGTGACGCTCTCGCAGGTCAGCGAAGGCAGCGACGCGCCGTCAGCCTTCTTGAGGACCTTGTGCGTGGCCTTCGAGTCGGTGCAGTCGACCTGGACCACGTCCGGGTCGTTCGAGGTTCCCTTGTTGTACAGGCAGTCGCCCACGGCCAGCTTCTTGGCGTCCTCGCCGTCCTTGTTGAGCAACCAGCCGCCCACGATGATGCTGAGGCCTGCGATGGCCACGACTATGCGCAGGTACTGCCTGACGCTGCGCTTCGGCCGCTGCGGCGGGACCGGGGCGTACGGGGCGCCCTGCTGCGGGAAGCCGGGCTGGCCGGGCTGCTGGGGGTAGCCCGGCTGCTGCGGGTAACCCTGGGGCGGCTGCTGGCCGTACGGGGCCTGACCCTGGGGCGGCTGGCCCTGGGCGAACGGGTTCTGGCCCTGGGGCGGCGGAGTGGTCACTTGGGGGTCCCCCTAGAACGTAGGCGCGTGACGCGAAGACGCGAATAAGACGCACGTAAGCTATCGGGACCCTGTGACAACGCAGTAGTCAGGAGGGGCTCTGTGGCACTGATGTGACACTTACTGCAGTTCAAAGCGGGCCATAGCGATAGCAATTGCCGCGTAGAGCGCCGCCACCGTGACGACGAGGGAAACCGAGCGTCCGTCAGGAGGCAGTATCAGAGCGGCTACTGCGGCCGCGCCGACGAACGCGACGTTGAACAGGACGTCGTAAACGGAGAAGATCCGGCCGCGGAAGCCGTCGTCGACCGAGGACTGGATGATCGTGTCCGTGGCGATCTTCGCGCCCTGTGTCGTCAGCCCCAGGACGAAGGCGGCGACCAGCATGGGGGCAGCGGCGAACGGCAGGCCGAGCGCGGGCTCCAGGATCGCGGCGGCGCCCGCGCAGGTGACGATCCAGCCGCCGGGCCCCAGCCTGCCCACCGCCCAGGGCGTCACCACGGCCGCCACGAAGAAGCCCGCCCCGGAGACACCGACGGCCAGCCCCAGCAGCGCGAGTCCGTTGTCCGAACCCGGCTCGGGTGCCCAGGCGTACCGGCAGAGCATCAGCACCATGACGGTCAGAGCGCCGTAGCAGAAGCGCATCAGCGTCATCGCCAGCAGCGCCCAGACCGCCTCCCGCCGTGCGGGCTCGGCCAGATGACGTACGCCCGCCGCCAGGCCGCGTGCGGTGCCGACGAGCGCCTTGGCCAGATGCGGCTGCGTCAACTGCTGGTCGGGGCCGAGCAGTTCCGGGGCGATGCGCAGGGAGGCGAGCGCCGCGCAGAGGTACAGGGCCGCCCCTACGAGGACGACCGCCGCGTCGGAGTCCGAGGCGACCAGCCGTACGACGAACGCGAGACCTCCGCCCAGGGTCGCGGCGAGTGTTCCGGCGGTCGGCGACAGGGAGTTGGCCATCACCAGGCGGTCCGAGTCGACGACGCGGGGCAGCGCGGCCGAAAGGCCGGCGAGGACGAAGCGATTGACCGCGGTGACGCACAGTGCGGAGGCGTAGAAGAGCCAGTCGGGCACGTGGCTCAGCATCAGAACGGCCGTCGCACACGCCAGCGCGGTCCGCAGCAGGTTGCCGTACAGGAAGACCTGGCGGCGCCGCCAGCGGTCCAGCAGGACGCCGGCGAAGGGGCCGATGAGGGAGTACGGGAGCAGCAGCACCGCCATCGCGGAGGCGATCGAGGCCGCCGAGGTCTGCTTCTCCGGTGAGAAGACGACGTAGGTGGCGAGCGCGACCTGGTAGACCCCGTCGGCGCCCTGGGACAGCAGCCGTATGCCGAGCAGGCGCCTGAAGCCCTGGAAGCGCAGGAGGACGCGCAGGTCACGCACGACAGCCATGGGGCACAGCCTCACATACGTTGAGGGTCCCCGGGCGGAATGCCCGGGGACCCTCAACGACGTTCACAGAGAAGTGCTTAGACGCACGGCTCCCTGTCTCGTCAGCGCTCGACCTCGCCCTTGATGAACTTCTCGACGTTCTCGAAGGCCTCGTCGTCGAAGTACTGGACCGGCGGGGACTTCATGAAGTACGAGGACGCGGAGAGGATCGGGCCGCCGATGCCGCGGTCCTTGGCGATCTTCGCGGCGCGCACGGCGTCGATGATGACACCCGCGGAGTTCGGGGAGTCCCACACCTCGAGCTTGTACTCGAGGTTCAGCGGGACGTCGCCGAAGGCGCGGCCCTCGAGGCGGACGTACGCCCACTTGCGGTCGTCGAGCCACTGCACGTAGTCCGACGGGCCGATGTGGACGTTCTTCTCGCCCAGGTCGCGGTCCGGGATCTGCGAGGTGACGGCCTGCGTCTTCGAGATCTTCTTGGACTCGAGGCGGTCGCGCTCCAGCATGTTCTTGAAGTCCATGTTGCCGCCGACGTTGAGCTGCATGGTGCGCTCAAGACGGACACCGCGGTCCTCGAACAGCTTCGCCATCACACGGTGCGTGATGGTCGCGCCGACCTGCGACTTGATGTCGTCGCCGACGATCGGGACGCCGGCCTCGGTGAACTTGTCCGCCCACTCCTTGGTGCCGGCGATGAAGACCGGGAGGGCGTTGACGAAGGCGACCTTGGCGTCGATGGCGCACTGGGCGTAGAACTTCGCCGCGTCCTCGGAACCGACGGGCAGGTAGCAGACGAGGACGTCGACCTGCTTGTCCTTGAGGATCTGGACGACGTCGACCGGGGCCTCGGGGGACTCCTCGATGGTCATGCGGTAGTACTTGCCGAGACCGTCGAGGGTGTGACCGCGCTGGACCGTGACGCCCTTGTTCGGGACGTCGCAGATCTTGATGGTGTTGTTCTCGCTGGCGCCGATGGCGTCCGAGAGGTCGAGGCCGACCTTCTTGGCGTCGACGTCGAAGGCGGCGACGAACTCGACGTCACCGACGTGGTAGTCGCCGAACTGGACGTGCATCAGACCGGGCACCTTGGCCGCCGGGTCGGCGTCCTTGTAGTACTCGACGCCCTGCACCAGCGAGGCGGCGCAGTTGCCCACGCCGACGATGGCTACGCGAACCGAACCCATTCCGATTGCTCCCTGTATGTACGTAGTGAAACCCCGACGGGTCTCACCTGGTGGTGTCGTCGGACGGATCCGGCCGGGTGCTGTCCCGGTGCCGGGGCAGGCCGCCCGTCTCTCCAGATGTGTTGTCCTGCTGAGCGGAGCCTTCGGGGGCGGAACCCTTGACGTCCCGTCCCGCTCGCTCGCTCTCGATGAGCTCGTTCAGCCAGCGCACTTCGCGCTCCACGGACTCCATTCCGTGGCGCTGGAGCTCAAGGGTGTAGTCGTCGAGGCGCTCCCGGGTGCGCGCCAGTGAGGCGCGCATCTTCTCCAGGCGCTCCTCGAGCCGACTGCGGCGGCCCTCCAGTACGCGCATGCGTACGTCGCGTGACGTCTGCCCGAAGAACGCGAAGCGGGCGGCGAAGTGCTCGTCCTCGTACGCGTCGGGACCCGTCTGCGAGAGCAGCTCCTCGAAGTGCTCTTTTCCTTCCGCCGTCAATCGGTAGACGATCTTGGCGCGACGCCCCGCGAGTGGAGCTGCGAGGGTGTCCTCGGGTGTGGAACCCGATTCCTCGATCAACCAGCCGTTGGCGACCAGCGTCTTGAGGCAGGGGTAGAGCGTCCCGTAGCTGAAGGCACGGAACACACCCAGTGACGTATTGAGTCGTTTGCGCAGCTCATAGCCGTGCATCGGGGACTCGCGGAGCAGGCCGAGTACGGCGAACTCGAGGATCCCGGAACGCCGGCTCATCGTCGCCTCCTCCCTGTCGCTGCCTCGTCGGCACGGTCTTTATGCCGTGCTGATGTATCGACTCGATACATCAGCACGATAGAACGGTCATGCGGATGCGACAAGTGGGGTCACGGTGAACGGCGTCACATCACCGATTCATACGAAGCGAGTTGCCTGATTTGGGGTGAACTTCGGAGCTAGGTGGGTTTTGACGGTGCGTAGTCTGTGCGGCATGCACACCACCGGGAACCAAGTGACGCCTGGGGGGCGTCATCGTCCTCGGTGCAGTACGGGTGAATGCGTAAACGACCGCATCCGTACTTCGGGGGGACCGGAAACCAGCTGCCGTTTCCAGGCGCGCACGGGTGCGCCTGCCCGAGGAGTAATCGTTCGATGAGCGAGCACCGTCGCAAAACGCCGCAGGCACAGGGCGGCGGACGTGCCGCGGCCCGACGCGGCCAGCCCGGCCCGTCCGAAGGCCGCCGCGCGGCACCGCGTGGCGCCACCGAGTCTCCTTCCGACTCCTATGACTCGGGGGGTGAGGAGCGCCCGTACGGTGGCCGTGCCGAGGCCCGACGGGCGGCGCAGAGAGGCAGTAGTAGTAGCGGCGGCCGGCGCAGATCGGCCGACGGCGCGGGACGCGGCGGCCCCGGAGGCGGTGGCGGCCGACGTGGCGGCCCCGCGGGTCCGAACGGGCCCGGGCGCGGCCGAGGCCGTTCCGGGCCGCCCGCCAAGAAGCGGATCATCGACTACCCGCGCGCCGGCAAGTACGGCGTGGGGCGCTGGGTCCCGTCCTGGAAACTGGTGACGGGGCTGTTCATCGGCTTCTGCGGCAGCCTGGTCGCTGTGGCTGGTATCGCGTACGCGATGGTCTCGGTCCCGAAGGTCGCCGACACCGCCACGGCGCAGAACAACGTCTACTACTGGGCCGACGGCAGCGAGATGGTCGCCACCGGTGGTGAGACCAACCGCCAGATCATCAACTACGACCAGATCCCCGAAGCCATGCGGTACGCCGTCATCTCGCAGGAGAACAAGACCTTCGAGACCGACAGTGGCATCGACCCGAAGGGCATCGCCCGCGCTTTCTACAACATGGCCAAGGGCGGTCAGACGCAGGGTGGCTCGACCATCACCCAGCAGTACGTGAAGAACGCGATGCTGGACGACCAGTCACAGACGATCTCGCGGAAGTTCAAGGAGCTCTTCGTAGCGATAAAGGTCGGCGCCACGGTCAAGAAGGAAGACATCATGGCCGGCTACCTGAACTCCGCGTACTTCGGTCGCGGGGCCTACGGTATCCAGGCGGGCGCGCGCGCGTACTTCAACAAGGACGCCATCAAACTGAACCCGAGCGAGTGCGCCTTCCTGGCGGCGATGCTCAAGGGCGCCACGTACTACGACCCGGCGGGTGCGACGGAGGTCGACCCGGTGGGCGCCACACCCGCGGCCAACACGAAGCGGGCCAGGGCCCAGTGGGCGGACACCCTCACCAAGGAGGTCGAGTACGGCCACCTGAGCGCCGCGAAGCGGGCCACGTACAAGGAACTCCCCAAGTGGCAGAACCCGCGGTCGAACACCCAGCTCAGCGGCCAGATCGGCTATCTCGTCGATCTCGCCAAGGGCTATATCATCAACAACACCAAGATCACCGCGAGCCAGCTTCAGCAGGGCGGCTACTCGATCCACACGACCTTCGACAAGAAGAAGGTCGACGCGCTCAAAGACGCCGTGGACAAGGTCCGCAAGCAGAACATCAAGCCCAAGCTGCGCCCGAAGACGGACAAGTACGTTCAGTTCGGCGGGGCCTCCGTCAACCCGGCCACCGGCGCGATCGAGGCCATATACGGCGGTGAGGACGCGACCAAGCACTTCACCAACAACGCCGACCAGACCGGCGCCCAGGTGGGTTCGACGTTCAAGCCCTTCGTGCTGGCCGCCGCCATGTCGTGGGGTGTCAGGAACCCCGACGGCGATCCGGTCCAGGCGCAGGACGAGCGCACCATCGTGTCCCCGAAGAGCCTGTACAGCGGTAAGAACAAGCTCAAGATCAAGGACTACGACGGGACTATCTGGACGGACAAGAACGGCAACGAGTGGCAGCAGAAGAACGACGGCCAGCAGTCGTACAACCCGCCCAGCTACAAGATCGACCTGCGTGAGGCGATGCGTGAGTCCGTGAACTCCGCATATGTCCAGTTGGGTATGGATGTCGGCCTGGACAAGGTCAAGGCGGCCGTCATGGACGCCGGCATCCTGGAGTCGAGCCTTGCCAGCGCCAACTATCCGTCCTTCTCGCTGGGCACGTCCTCCCCGAGCGCGATCCGTATGGCCGGTGCATACGCCACGTTCGCGGCCAGCGGCAAGCAGAACAGCCCGTACTCGGTCCAGGAGATCACCAGCAAGGACGGCACGGTCTTCCGCCACAGAGAAGTCGCCAAGACCAAGCAGGCGTTCACCGCAAAGGTCGCCGACAACGTCACCGACGTCCTGAAGACCGTGGTCGAGAAGGGAACCGGTACCAACGCCCAGCTGGCCGGTCGTGAAGTGGCCGGTAAGACCGGTACCACCGACGGCAACAAGTCCGCCTGGTTCGTCGGGTACACCCCTCAGCTGTCGACGGCGATCGGCATGTACCGCATGGACGACGACGAGACCAGCAAGGATCGCCAGTTCCTCCAGATGTACGGCACGGGCGGCGAGAAGACGATTCACGGTGCCTCGTTCCCGTCCCAGATCTGGCGCGACTACATGGAGCAGGCGCTCAAGGGTGAGAAGGCGGTGGACTTCCCGACGCCCACGGACATCGGCAAGGTCCTCAATGACACCCCGAGCCCGAGCGCGACCCCCTCGCCCACCGCGAGCGCCACGGAGAGTGCTACGCCGACTCCGACGCCCAGTGAGAGCCTGACGTCTCCTTCGCCCTCGACGAGCCAGCCGTGCAACAGCTGGAAGTGTGACACCACCACTGGCGGCACGGATACGGGTGGTACGGACACCGGTGGTACGGACGGCGGAGTTACCGCCACACCAACGGAGACCACCACCAGTAGCACCAGAGGCAACGGCAACGGAGGACTCTTCGGAGGAACGAACTGATAACCGCCTCCGTGCGTGTTTCACGTGAAACATGCCGTTTCACGTGAAACAAGGGCCGCCGCACCGACCAGGTGCGGCGGCCCTCGGCGTATTCCTAGGCGCGTACGGCAGGATGTGCGGCATGCCCAGTGCAGAGACGACGCGAGCGAGCGTGCACGAGCCAGAGCTGGTACGGCCGACCAGGGAGGACGAGGTCGCCGCGAGCGGCAGTGAGCTGATCGGCGGCCCGATCGGGCGACGTGCCCTGCTCGGAACGTCCTGGTGGACGCCTGTGCGGGTTGTCGCGCTCGTCGCGATCGGCATGTTCGCCCTCGGCATGGTGCAGAAGCTGCCCTGCTACGACAGTGGCTGGTTCTTCGGTGCCAGCTCGCAGTACACGCACGCGTGCTACTCGGACATCCCGCACCTTTACCAGGGGCGCGGCTTCGCCGACGGTCTTGTGCCGTACTTCGACAAGATCCCCGGCGACATGGACTACCTCGAGTACCCGGTGCTGACCGGTGTGTTCATGGAGGTGGCGGCGTGGCTCACCCCGGGCAGCGGGAGCATCCAGGACCAGGAGCAGATCTACTGGATGGTCAACGCCGGGATGCTGATGGCGTGCGCGGCGGTCATCGCCGTATGCACCGCGCGCACCCACCGTCGACGCCCCTGGGACGGCCTTCTGGTCGCCTTCGCGCCCGCCTTCGCGCTCACGGCCACCATCAACTGGGATCTCCTCGCTGTGGCCCTGCTGGCCGCCGCGATGCTCATGTGGTCGCGGGGGCGCGCTCTGGCGTTCGGCGTGCTGATCGGGCTCGCCACGGCCGCCAAGTTCTACCCGTTCCTGGTGATGGGACCGCTCTTCCTGCTGTGCTGGCGGGCGGGCAAGTGGCGTGAGTTCGGGACAGCGCTGCTCGGCGCCGTCGGGGCCTGGCTCGCTGTGAACCTTCCGGTGATGTACCTGGCGCCGGAAGGGTGGGCGAAGTTCTACAGCTTCAGCCACGACCGCGGGGTGGACTTCGGTTCGGTCTTCCTGTTCATCTCGAACTGGCTGAAGATCGCGATCACCGCCGACACCGCGAACACGTGGGCACTGATCATGATGCTGCTCCTCTGCGTGGGCCTGACCGCCCTCACGCTCACCGCCCCGCGCCGCCCCCGCTTCGCCCAGCTCGCCTTCCTGATCGTCGCGGCCTTCATCCTCACCAACAAGGTCTACTCGCCCCAGTACGTGCTGTGGCTGGTCCCGCTCGCCGCGCTGGCCCGGCCGCGCTGGCGGGACTTCCTGATCTGGCAGGCGTGCGAGGTCGCGTACTTCCTGGGGATCTGGATGTACCTCGCGTACACGACCAGTGGGGACGCTCACAAGGGACTGCCGACCGACGGGTACCAAATCGCCATCGCCGTCCACCTGTTGGGGACGCTGTACCTGTGTGCCGTAGTCGTACGCGACATCTTCATGCCGGAACGCGACATGGTGCGCCGAGCTGGTGACGACGACCCGTCGGGCGGTGTCCTGGACGGTGCGGAGGATGTCTTCGTACTCGGTGCCGCGGCCCATCCACCGCGGCACGCGGCGCACTTCGACGGGCCGCAGGTGGAATGGGGCAGCCGGAGTGGGGCAGCCGGAGACCGTTCGCCCTGAGCGAACAGGACGTAGGGAAGCCATACAAAAGGCCGTACACGGTGTCCGTGTACGGCCTTTCGGCTGTCTCCGAGCGGGTCGAACCCAGAAGGTCAGCGTTCGACGATGCGGTCGAACTGTGTGGTGGTGTGCCGCAGATGGGCCACCAGCTCGTCGCCGACCTTCGGCTCCGTGGCGTCCGAGGGCACGAAGAGGATCGAGACCTGCATGTGCGGGGGCTCCGCGAACCAGCGCTGCTTGCCCGCCCACACGAACGGCGAAAGGTTCCGGTTGACCGTCGCGAGGCCGGCACGGGCGACGCCCTTGGCGCGCGGCATGACGCCGTGCAGGGCCTTCGGGGCCTCCAGGCCCACTCCGTGCGACGTACCGCCCGCCACGACGACGAGCCAGCCGTCCGAGGCCACCTTCTGCTGCCGGTAGCCGAAGCGGTCGCCCTTGGACACACGCGTGACGTCCAGGACGGCCCCGCGGTACTCGGTCGCCTCGTGGTCCCCCAGCCACAGCCGCGTGCCGATACGCGCGCGGAAGTGGGTCTGCGGGAACTGCTGCTGCAGCCGCGCGAGTTCCGCGGCCTTGAGATGGCTGACGAACATCGTGTGCAGCGGCAGGCGGGCCGCCCGAAGGCGGTCCATCCAGCCGATGACCTCCTCGACGGCGTCCGAGCCGTCGGTGCGGTCCAGCGGCAGGTGGATCGCGAAGCCCTCCAGCCGGACGTTCTCTATGGCGGAGTGCAGATGCGGCAGGTCCTGCTCGCTGACCCCGTGCCGCTTCATCGAGGACATCACCTCGATGACGACACGGGCGCCCACGAGGCCGTACACGCCGTCGATGGACGACACCGAGCGGATGACACGGTCGGGCAGCGGCACGGGCTCCTCGCCCCGCCTGAACGGCGTCAGGACCAGCAGATCGCCGCCGAACCAGTCCTTGATCCGGGCGGCCTCGTACGTGGTGCCGACGGCGAGGACGTCGGAGCCGAGGCGGGTGGCCTCGTCCGCGAGCCGCTCGTGGCCGAAGCCGTAGCCGTTGCCTTTGCAGACGGGGACGAGACCCGGGAACTGCTCGGACACCTGCTTGTGGTGTGCCCGCCAGCGCGCGGTGTCGACGTAGAGCGTGAGCGCCATGGCCGGTCCCGGAACCTTTCTCGTGGCTGCGGTGTATCAGAGGTATGAAAGGAAATTGTGGCGGATCCGCGGGGCCGACGTGGCGATGCCGGGCCGGATCAGTGGCTCGGCATGCGGTTCGGGATGCGGTGGGGGGCTGTTTTCGGACTGGTTCAGCGGCGCGACATGTAGATGTCCAGCGCCTTGTGGAGCAGCTTGTTCAGTGGGAAGTCCCACTCGCCGAGGTACTCGGCGGCCTGCCCGCCCGTGCCCACCTTGAACTGGATCAGTCCGAAGAGGTGGTCGGTCTCGTCCAGCGAGTCGGAGATGCCGCGCAGGTCATAGACCGTCGCACCGAGGGCGTACGAGTCGCGCAGCATGCGCCACTGCATCGCGTTCGAGGGCCGGAACTCACGTCCGATGTTGTCCGATGCGCCGTACGAGTACCAGACGTGCCCGCCGACGACCAGCATCGTCGCGGCGGACAGGTTCACGCCGCCCCGCCGGGCGAAGTAGAGCCGCATCCGGTTGGGGTCCTCGGTGTTGAGGGCCGTCCACATGCGCTGGAAGTACGACAGCGGGCGGGGCCGGAAGTGGTCGCGGATCGCGGTGATCTCGTACAGCCGCTGCCACTCCTCCAGGTCCTGGTAGCCGCCCTGGACGACCTCGACGCCCTCTTTCTCGGCCTTCTTGATGTTGCGGCGCCACAGCTGGTTGAAGTTCTTGTGGACCTCTTCCAGGGAGCGGTTGGCCAGCGGCACCTGGAAGACGTAGCGGGGCTGGACGTCGCCGAAGCCGGCGCCGCCGTCCTCGCCCTGCTGCCAGCCCATGCGGCGCAGCTTGTCGGCCACCTCGAAGGCGCGCGGCTCGATGAAGTCCGCCTCGATGTCGCGCAGGCGCTTCACGTCCGGGTTCTGGATGCCGCCCTTGATGGACGCGGCCTCCCAGCGCCGGATGATCACCGGAGGGCCCATCTTCACGGAGAAGGCGCCCTGCTGCTTGAGGTGCGCGAGCATCGGCTGCAGCCAGTCGTCGAGGTTCGGCGCGTACCAGTTGATGACCGGACCCTCGGGCAGATACGCGAGATAGCGCTTGATCTTGGGCAGCTGGCGGTACAGCACCAGGCCCGCGCCGACCATCTCGCCGGTCCTGTCGTCGAACCAGCCGAGGTTCTCGGAGCGCCACTCCGCTTTGACATCTGCCCAGGCCGGGACCTGCATGTGACTCGCCGAGGGCAGACTCTGGATGTATGCCAGATGCTGCTCTCGACTGATGGTCCTCAGGGTCAGGCTCATTCGGGGCGCTCCTCGGGCTGGTGTGTCCCCATGGGTACAGGGGCTCCGGCTCTCGCGCCGAAGCCTACTGCGCCCTGCGAGCGCCCCGTCTGGCCGTATGGAACCTGGACCCCGGGGATGGAGCGTGAAGCGTCCCAGGGTCAGGGGAAAACGGACGTTCGACTCAGAACACACCGCCGAAGAGGCCGCCGTGGGCCAGGCCGAGGTAGAAACCGACGGCCGAGAAGCCGAGCCCCAGAATCAGCCCGAAGCGCTCTCGTGTCGTCTCGGAGATGAACTGCCCGTAGGCGCCGGTGAGGATCCCGACGAGGCCGGCCCAGGAACTGAGCAGATGCAGACTGTCGAACATCGACGAGACGAAGGCCGTGATCCCGCACACCAGGGTCACCGCGAGCAAGGTGTCCTGGAGCGGATGCGGCTTGCCGTCCGTGGCGAAGAGTGAGCCGGTGGTGTTGGGTCGCAATACCTGTGCCATAGGGCACCTCCTGCGGAAGGCGGCGCATCGTAGCGCCATACACACCCGATGTGTACAGATTGACGGTCAACCCGGTCGGATTTCAACCGGAAGCCGGTGTGCAGGTACTCTGTATCCTCTGCACCGGTGTCTGCCCAGGCTCAAGGCCAGGTCACGACAGGGATTGCCGCTCGGTTCACCGATCGGGGAGCCCGATTGTCAGTGGCGGCCGATACCGTTGCGTACGCATCACAACCCTCCTGCCACGGAACGACCGTGGCCGTTGAGTCCAAAGGAGGTGGGTTCCACATGCGTCACTACGAGGTGATGGTCATCCTCGACCCCGATCTGGAGGAGCGCGCTGTCGCCCCCCTGATCGAGAACTTCCTCTCCGTCGTCCGTGAGGGCAACGGAAAGGTCGAGAAGGTCGACACCTGGGGCCGTCGTCGTCTCTCGTACGAGATCAAGAAGAAGCCCGAGGGCATCTACTCGGTCATCGACCTGCAGGCCGAGCCTGCGGTCGTCAAGGAGCTCGACCGCCAGATGAACCTGAACGAGTCGGTCCTCCGGACCAAGGTCCTCCGTCCCGAGACCCACTGAGCTCCGCTCAGCTGATCTCGGGCATCGAGTAGCAGCACTAAGCAGCCAGCAGCAAACCCGCCGAGAGGTTCCCCCATGGCAGGCGAGACCGTCATCACGGTCGTCGGCAATCTTGTCGACGACCCCGAGCTGCGCTTCACCCCTTCCGGTGCGGCGGTCGCGAAGTTCCGTGTCGCGTCCACCCCCCGCACCTTCGACCGTCAGACCAATGAGTGGAAGGACGGCGAGAGCCTGTTCCTGACCTGCTCGGTCTGGCGTCAGGCGGCGGAGAACGTCGCCGAATCGCTTCAGCGAGGCATGCGCGTCATCGTGCAGGGCCGGCTGAAGCAGCGGTCCTACGAGGACCGTGAGGGCGTCAAGCGCACGGTCTACGAGCTGGACGTCGAGGAAGTCGGCGCCAGCCTGAAGAGCGCCACGGCCAAGGTCACCAAGACCACCGGTCGAGGTGGCCAGGGCGGCCAGGGCGGTTACGGCGGCGGTGGCGGCGGCCAGCAGGGCGGTGGCTGGGGCGGAGGCTCCGGCGGCGGTCAGCAGCAGGGTGGCGGCGCTCCCGCCGAAGACCCCTGGGCGACCAGCGCTCCTGCCGGTGGCAACCAAGGCGGCGGTGGCGGCGGCTGGGGTGGAAACTCCGGCGGCTCCGGCGGCGGCTACTCGGACGAGCCCCCCTTCTAGGCCCCCGGGCCGAGGGTGGGCCGTACCCCCACTTCTTGATCACACAGGAGAAACACCATGGCGAAGCCGCCTGTGCGCAAGCCTAAGAAGAAGGTCTGCGCTTTCTGCAAGGACAAGGTCACGTACGTGGACTACAAGGACACGAACATGCTGCGGAAGTTCATTTCCGACCGTGGCAAGATCCGTGCCCGCCGCGTGACCGGCAACTGCACGCAGCACCAGCGTGACGTCGCCACGGCCGTGAAGAACAGCCGTGAGATGGCGCTGCTGCCCTACACCTCCACCGCGCGATAAGGGAAGGGTGACCGAAACATGAAGATCATCCTCACCCACGAGGTCTCTGGCCTCGGTGCCGCGGGCGACGTCGTTGACGTCAAGGACGGTTACGCTCGCAACTACCTGATCCCGCGGAACTTTGCGATCCGCTGGACCAAGGGCGGCGAGAAGGACGTCGAGCAGATTCGTCGTGCTCGCAAGATCCACGAGATCGCGACCATCGAGCAGGCCAACGAGATCAAGGCCCGCCTCGAAGGCGTGAAGGTCCGTCTGGCCGTTCGCTCCGGCGACGCCGGTCGTCTCTTCGGCTCCGTCACCCCGGCCGACATCGCCTCGGCGATCAAGGCTTCCGGTGGCCCCGAGGTCGACAAGCGCCGCATCGAGCTGGGCGCGCCGATCAAGACCCTGGGCGCCCACGAGACGTCCGTGCGTCTGCACCCCGAGGTTGCCGCCAAGGTCAACATCGAGGTTGTCGCTGCCTGAGTGCAGCGCTCGGCATAGCTGAGAGAAGGGCCGCACCCCACGGGGTGCGGCCCTTCTGCGTGCTGCGAGAGTGCGACCGCCTTTCCCTCGGATGCCGATACTCGGGGGCGGCGGCGACAGCGGTGCGTCGTTTCACGTGAAACCCTGGTCCCTCGCTCTCGCGTCTCGTTTCACGTGAAACGGTCAGCGCGTCGCGCCTGTGACGATCCAGCGCCCCGAGCGAGAACGCAGCCACAGGGTCAGCATCCGTATCGCCATCATCAGGGTCATCGCTCCCCAGAGTGCGGTGAGCCCGCCGCCGAGTACGGGGACGAGTAGAGCGACGGGAGCGAAGACCGCCAGAGTGAGCAGCATGGCCCACGCCAGGTAGGGGCCGTCCCCCGCGCCCATCAGGACTCCGTCCAGCACGAAGACGATGCCGCAGATCGGTTGTGAGACGGCCACCATCAGCAGGGCGGGCAGCGCAGCGTCTTGCACGATCGAATCACTGCTGAACAGCGGAAGGAAGAGAGGGCGAGCGGCCATGACCAGAAGACCGAGTACGACCCCGGTGGCGATGCCCCACTGCACCATGCGGCGGCAGGCCTCGCGGGCGCCTTGGGCGTCGCCCGCACCGAGATAGCGTCCGATGATGGCCTGTCCTGCTATGGCGATCGCGTCGAGCGCGAAGGCGAGCAGGCTCCACAGGGACAGGATGATCTGGTGCGCCGCCATCTCGGCGTCCCCAAGCCGGGCGGCGACCGCCGTGGCGATCATGAGAATCGCCCGCAGCGACAGGGTGCGTACGAGCAGGGGTGCACCGGCCTGGGCGCAGGCCCGTATCCCGGCGGCATCCGGTCGCAATGAGGCACTGTGCTTCCGGGCCCCGCGGATGACGACGTACAGATAGACGGCGGCCATGCCGAACTGGGCGATGACGGTGCCCCAGGCGGATCCTGCGATGCCCAGACCCGCACCGTAGACAAGGCCCGCGTTGAGCGCGGCGTTGGCGACGAAGCCCCCGACGGCGACATACAGCGGGGTCTTTGTGTCCTGCAGTCCGCGCAGGACACCAGTGGCGGCGAGCACGACGAGCATGGCTGGGATGCCGAGCGCCGAGATCCGCAGATAGGTGGTCGCATACGGTGCGGCGGTGTCAGAGGCGCCGAAGAGTTCCATCAGGGCAGGTGCCGTGGGGAGGAGGACTGCTATGACGGCCGCGCCGATCAGCAGGGCGAGCCAGATGCCGTCCATGCCCTGACGGATCGCGGCCCGCAGATCACCCGCTCCGACACGGCGGGCGACGGCGGCCGTGGTGGCGTAGGCGAGGAAGACGAAGACACCGACGGCCGTCATGAGGAGGGCCGAGGCGACGCCCAGGCCCGCCAGTTGTGCGGTGCCGAGATGGCCGACGATGGCGCTGTCGGCCATGACGAAGAGAGGCTCGGCGACGAGTGCGCCGAAGGCCGGAACTGCCAGCGCGACGATCTCTCGGTCGTGCCGGCGGCGGGCGGTCCTGGACGCCGCGGGAGCCTGTGTCATGAGCACCAATCTAATCTTCCACAGGTAAGAGATGCAATGCAAAAAGACCCCTTACCTGTGGTCTGGTGGGGCGCGCCGCGGTGCACCGTTTGAAGCGATCTTGGCCCGACCGGGAAAGTTTTTCTTCTGCACAGCCGGTGGACGGGAAAGATGCAGGTCAGGGCGGGTTGCTCGAAGGGGCTGAGGGCTTGTTCACAAGGCTGTCCACCGGGTCGTGCACAGGTTTTGTGGGGTTCTCCACAGCATCCGGGCCGTCGTCCACATGGCCTGTGGATAACCAGATTGGCTGACGGTGCCCGCGGGCCTACCGTGGTGCGGCGCCCGCTCTCTCCTCCGTCCTCGGAAACCTGGCAAAACCGACGCGTCAGAACCGGAGTTGGGCAACTCAGTTGTCAGTGCCGTGCCGTAGAAATGAGAGGCACGGTTAGGTCCGCTCGGCGGACGGGAGGAGGTGGCTCGGTGAGTATTTCCGAGCCCTTGGACGACCCCTGGGCCGACAGCGGTCCCAGTGATCGTCTGCCCGCTTCCCGCCAGCGCGGCAACGGCGGCCGCGGCCGTGACGAGCAGCACGACCGCGACCGGGACAGCGGCTCGTGGGAGGGCGGAGGTTCGTCCTTCGAGCGTGTGCCGCCCCAGGACCTGGACGCCGAGCAGTCCGTCCTCGGCGGCATGCTCCTGTCCAAGGACGCCATCGCCGATGTTGTCGAGGTCCTCAAGGGCCACGACTTCTACCGGCCGGCGCACGAGACCATCTACGGCGCGATCCTCGACCTGTATGCGAAGGGCGAGCCGGCCGACCCCATCACGGTCGCGGCCGAGCTCACCAAACGCGGCGAGATCACCAAGGTCGGCGGCGCACCGTACCTCCACACCCTGGTGCAGACAGTCCCGACCGCGGCGAACGCCGAGTACTACGCGGAGATCGTGCACGAGCGGGCGGTCCTACGCCGCCTGGTCGAGGCGGGTACGCGCATCACACAGATGGGATACGCGGCCGACGGCGACGTCGACGAGATCGTCAACAGCGCCCAGGCCGAGATCTACGCGGTCACCGAGCAGCGCACCACCGAGGACTATCTGCCGCTCGGCGACATCATGGAGGGCGCGCTCGACGAGATCGAGGCGATCGGTTCGCGGTCGGGGGAGATGACCGGTGTGCCAACCGGCTTCACCGACCTCGACTCGCTCACCAACGGTCTGCACCCGGGCCAGATGATCATCATCGCGGCACGCCCCGCCATGGGTAAGTCGACGCTGGCCCTGGACTTCGCCCGAGCCTGCTCGATCAAGCACAACATGCCCAGCGTGATCTTCTCGCTCGAAATGGGCCGCAACGAGATCGCGATGCGACTGCTGTCGGCCGAAGCGCGCGTGGCCCTGCACCACATGCGGTCCGGCACGATGACCGACGAGGACTGGACCCGGCTCGCGCGCCGCATGCCCGACGTCTCGGCCGCCCCGCTCTACATCGACGACTCCCCGAACCTGTCGATGATGGAGATCCGCGCCAAGTGCCGTCGCCTCAAGCAGCGCGCCGACCTGAAGCTCGTCGTCATCGACTATCTCCAGCTGATGCAGTCGGGTGGCAAGCGCTCCGAGAGCCGCCAGCAGGAAGTCTCCGACATGTCGCGAAACCTGAAGCTGCTGGCCAAGGAGCTGGAGCTGCCGGTGATCGCGCTGTCGCAGCTCAACCGTGGTCCCGAGCAGCGCACGGACAAGAAGCCCATGGTCTCCGACCTGCGTGAATCCGGATCGATCGAGCAGGACGCGGACATGGTGATCCTGCTGCACCGTGAGGACGCGTACGAGAAGGAGTCACCGCGCGCCGGCGAGGCGGACATCATCGTCGGCAAGCACCGTAACGGCCCGACGGCCACGATCACGGTGGCCTTCCAGGGCCACTACTCGCGCTTCGTGGACATGGCGCAGACCTGATGCCACACCGCTTGGAGTATCGCGGCGCCGGAGAAATGCACTCGACGTCCGTTGACCGGCCGGGTGGACTGTGGGCATGACGACACCTCAGGAAGATCTGCTTCCCGCCACACGTCGGGCCCTGCTGCACCGTATCGCCGTTGCACAGGCCGAAGGGCGGGCACCATCGCTGGTCGCGGCGGTCGTCCGGGGCGGGGAGACGGTGTGGAACGGGGCACGGACCTCGGTGGACGGGCACGGCCCCGACGAGAACGTGCAGTATCGGATCGGCTCGATCACCAAGACCTTCACGGCCGTACTCGTACTGCGGTTGCGTGACGAAGGCGTTCTGGACCTCGGCGACCCGCTGGAGAAGCATCTGCCGGGCACCGGCGCGGGGGAGGTCACCATCGCCGAACTGCTCGCGCACACAGGTGGGTTGGCCGCCGAGTCGCCCGCGCCCTGGTGGGAGCGCACGCCTGGCTCGCTGCGCCCCGAGCTGGCCGACGTGCTGGGCGAGCAGCCCTTCCGGCATCCGGCCGGGCGCCGGCACCACTACTCGAACCCCGGCTACGCGCTGTTGGGCGCGTTGGTCGAGGAGCTGCGGGGCGCTCCCTGGGAGGAGGTGCTGCGGCGCGAGGTACTCGAACCGCTGGGCCTGCACCGTACGAGCGGTCGACCGCAGGCGCCGCACGCGGGCGGCTGGGCGGTCCACCCCTGGGCTGACGTGATGATGCCCGAGCCCGCGCAGGACCTCGGCCGCATGGCTTCGGCCGGACAACTGTGGTCCACCACCGGGGACTTGGCGCGCTTCGCCGTCTTCCTTGCCCGGGGCGACGACCGGGTGCTGAGCGCGGCATCCGTACGGGAGATGCGTACGCCGTCCGCGCCGCCCGAGACCGCGGAGCTGGCTGCAGGCTCCGGGTACGGCCTCGGCCTGCAGATCGTGCACCGCGATCGCCGGACACTCGTCGGGCACTCCGGGTCCCTGCCGGGCTTCATCGCCGGCCTGATGATCGATGCAGAGGAAGACGTGGCGGCGGTCGTGTTGTCCAACTGCACTTCGGGCCCTTCCGCGTTGACCGTCGCCGTCGATCTCGTACGGATCGTCGCGCAGGCCGAACCGAGGATTCCTGAGCCTTGGCGACCGATCTCCGAAGTGGACAGTGCCGTACTGGAGTTGGTGGGGCAGTGGTGCTGGGGGACCTACGCCTTCGGGTTGCGGTTGTCGGCTGACGGGGAGGTCGGCTTGGAGCCGCTGTCCGGTGTCGGTCGGGGCGCCCGCTTCAGGGCGAACACCGACGGGACCTGGACGGGGCTCGACGGCTACTACGCGGGGGAGCTGCTGCGGGCCGTACGACGCCCGGACGGCTCGGTGAGCCATCTCGACCTCGGGTCGTTCGTCTTCACGCGTCAGCCGTACGAGGAGGGGGCTCCTGTGCCGGGTGGGGTGGATCCCGAAGGCTGGCGAGGGATCAAGTAGGCGGTGTCATGGGAGAGGCGGGCTGTTTCACGTGAAACAGCCCGCCTCTCGGTGTGCGGTCGCTTGCCAGACGTAGGTGAAGCGCCTCAGAGCGGCAGCTTGAAGCCCACGTGGGAGGCCGTGAAGCCGAGCCGCTCGTAGAAGCGGTGGGCATCGGGGCGAGTGACATCGGAGGTCAGCTGGACCAGCTGGCAGTCCTGGCGCCGGGATTCGTCGATCGCCCATTCGATGAGCTGGGTGCCGAGGCCGCTGCCGCGCTCGTCGGCGTGGACGCGTACACCTTCGACGATGGCGCGAGTCGCTCCCTTGCGAGAGAGTCCGGGAATCACCGTGAGCTGAAGGGTGGCGACGACCCGGCTCTCGCGTACGGCGACGACCAGGTGCTGGTTCGGGTCGCTGCGCAGGCGCTCCAGGGCGGCCAGGTAGGGGGTCAGGTCGTCCGGCGACTCGCGTTGGGCGCCCAGTGGGTCGTCCGCGAGCATCGCGACGATGGCGGGCACGTCGGCGGCGACAGCCGCTCGTATTTCAAGATCTCCCATGACCGCACCCTATGAGGACATATTCGGGGAGTGCTCGGTTCAGGCGGGCACGCTCGCCGACTCCACGACTCGGACCAGGGGGGCCAGCTCTGGGTTCTTGGCCGCTGTGTCGAGCGCCTCGCGCAGGGCGGCGTCATTGGTGGGGCGCGCCTCTTCGAGCAGCTTGAGGCCCGTCTCGCTGACGTTCGTGTAGATGCCGCGACGGTCGGTCGGGCACAGATAACGGGAGAGCAGCCCGCGGTCCTCGAGCCGGGTGACGAGCCGTGTGGTCGCGCTCTGACTGAGGACGACCGCGTCCGCGACCTGCTTCATCTGCAGATGGCCACCCGTGCCGTCGTGCTGCCGGCTGAGCACATCGAGCAGGGAGTACTCCCGCACGCTCAGGTCGTGATGGGTCTGCAGGGCCCGCTCGATGTGGGCCTCGATCCTCCCGTGCAGCAGGGAGAGGGCACACCAGCCCTGAGCGAGGGCGGTGAGCGCGGGGTCCGTGGCTGTCATGGCGTTTTCCTCCGTCCCGGAGCGGCTGAAACCCAGGATAGAGCACGTGCGCAATAGTCAGCTGTTGCACATAGCCCGCGTCTGCAACTATTGTGGTCGCACGTTAAGTGCTCCTGCAATCTTCTGGAAGGTGTTACCCCACCATGCCTCTCGCGCTTCTGGCCCTCGCGATCGGGGCCTTCGGAATCGGAACCACCGAGTTCGTGATCATGGGTGTGCTGCCCGAGGTCGCCGGTGACTTCGGTGTCTCCATCCCCACCGCCGGACTGCTGGTGACCGGCTATGCCCTCGGTGTGGTGATCGGAGCCCCGATCATGACCGCGCTCGGTACGAAGATGTCCCGCAAGCGGATGCTGATGCTGCTGATGGGGCTGTTCGTGCTCGGCAATCTGCTCTCCGCCGTCGCCCCGGTCTTCGGGCTGATGCTGGCGGGCCGCGTGGTCGCCTCGCTCGCCCACGGCGCCTTCTTCGGCATCGGCTCCGTGGTCGCCGCCGAGCTGGTCGTGCCCGAGAAGAAGGCCGGCGCGATCGCCATGATGTTCAGCGGGCTCACCATCGCCAATGTCGTCGGCGTTCCCCTGGGCACGCTGATCGGGCAGTCCGTGGGGTGGCGTGTCACCTTCGCCGGTGTCGCGGCGCTCGGCGTGATCGGGCTGCTGGGCATCGCCAAGCTGGTCCCCGAAATGCCGAAGCCCGAAGGCGTGCAGCTGCGCCACGAGCTGGCCGCCTTCAAGAACGTCCAGGTGCTGCTGGCCATGGCGATGACCGTGCTCGGCTTCGGCGGAGTCTTCGCGGCCATCACCTACATCGCTCCGATGATGACCCATGTCGCGGGCTTCGCCGACGGCTCCGTCACCTGGCTGCTGGTCCTCTTCGGTCTCGGCATGGTCGGCGGGAACCTCGTCGGCGGCAAGTTCGCCGACCGCGCACTGATGCCGATGCTGTACGTCTCCCTGGGCGGCCTCGCGGTCGTCCTGGCCCTGTTCACCGTCACCGCGCACAACAAGATCCTCGCGGCTGTCACCATCGCCCTGATCGGCGCTCTGGGCTTCGCCACCGTGCCGCCGCTGCAGAAGCGTGTCCTCGACCAGGCGCACGGCGCCCCCACCCTGGCCTCGGCCGTGAACATCGGCGCCTTCAACCTCGGCAACGCCCTCTCGGCCTGGATCGGCGGCATCGTCATCGCCGCGGGTATGGGCTACACCGCCCCCAACTGGGTCGGTGCCGTCCTCGCCGCGAGCGCGCTCGCCCTCGCCGTCCTCTCGGCTGCCCTGGAGCGCCGCACGGACGCCCCGAGCGCCGTCGTTGTCGCCGGCGGCGCGCCCGCCGAACAGCGAACCGCCGTCCACCACTGACCGGCGTCGAGCCAGGTGTGGGGCCAGGGCCGTCCCCGCCTCGACTCGACCCGGCATCACCGGCGCTCGATCCAACACCACCCGCACTCGACTCAGCACGCCCCCACAAGGAGACACCCCTCATGAGCACCACCGCCGTCGCCCCGCTGACCATCGGGGACGCCGAAGTCCTCGTCACCGCGGCCCGCCGCGCCGCCGAAGCCGCCGGAGTCAGGGTCAGCGTCACCGTCCTCGACGCGGGCGGTCATCTGCTCGCTTTCCGGCGCGACGACCAGGCCGTGCTGATCTCAGGTGAGACGAGCACTCGTAAGGCCTACACAGCGCTGCAGCTGGACTCCGCCACCGCCGACCTCGTCGACGCGGTCCAGCCCGGCGGCCTCTTCCACACCCTGCCCACCGCGCTCGACCGGCCCCTGCTGTTCATCGCGGGTGGCGTACCGGTCCACCGCGACGGCCGCCTGATCGGCGCGATCGGGGTCGGTGGCGGCATGCCGGATCAGGACCACGGCTTCGCCGTCGCCGCCGCCGAGTCGCTCTCCTGACGTACGTGAGCACAGAAGTCGTACGTGAGTAGAGAAGTGCCGGTCCCCCCAGCGTCCTATGAGGGACCGGCACTTCCTCTTGGGCTTCTCGGCGCCGCACCCCGAAGCCGGCCTGATCCGAAAGGAAGGCCCTAAGCTGCAGCCACCGTCAATGGAGCGAAACGTCGCGTCCAGTCCCCGGGCAGCTCCGAGATCCCGTATGTCATGACCGAGTTGAAGCTGATGGACGCCAGTCCGCGCTCCTTCAGCCACGCCAGCAGCTCTTCGTGCCGTACGTCGATGTCGGTGCGCAGGGGGCGATCGGTGTGGGCGGCCAGCGAGGCGATGAGTGCCTTCGCGGTCTCCGTGTCGAGGGCGATCAGCGGACCCACGACATGGTTGTTCATATTGGGCCAGGCGGATGCGTACCCGATGATCCGGCCGTTCTCCTCGGCGACGCGCAGTTGGTCGGAGAAGGCGGGCAGCCGCGTGATCATGTGGGTGCGATCGGACCCGAAGATCTCCTCGTCGAGGCGGAGGATGGCGGTGAGGTCCTCGGCCGCGGCCGGGCGCGTGAAGACCTCGGGTTCCGGCCCGCCGGGGGTGAAGTGTCCACGAACCATCTCGGCCCGGCCGGTGACCTTGAAACCCAGTTCCTCGTAGAGCGGGCGACCGTACGCCGTCGCATGCAAGGTCAGCGGGGTGGTGCCCATCTCCGCGACCACATGCCGCATCAGTCGACGGCCGACGCCCTGGCGGGCATGCCTCTCGGCGACGAGCACCATGCCGATCGCAGCCAGATCAGGGCGCTCCCGCGGTCCGTACTCGGTCACGACGCAGGCGGTGACAAGGCCGCCTTCGGGGTCGTCGATGCCGTAACCGGTTCCCGCCGCGAGGAGAAGACCCCACTTGTGTTCCTCGCGGGGCCACCCCCGATCCTCGGACAAGTCGGCGCAGGCGGTGAGATCGCGAGGCGTCAGACGACGGATGGGCAGAGCGGCGAGGGAAGGTGTCGACACGCAGGTCAGGCTGTCTGACACCCACCCCTGACGTCCACCCGTTTGCGGGCACACGTACGCGCTTTTGGTCATGTCGTGCACAACCGCACAGCGCGCGGACAGATGTTTCACGTGAAACGGCGCGATCGACGGCTTGGCTCGCCAGTGAATGGGTCAATAGCTGGGCTTGCCAGTGGAGGGACAGCGCACACCGCTAGCCTCAGCCGACATGGCACGACTTCATCTCTTCGATCTCGACGGGACGTTGCTGCACGGGAGCACCGCACCAGTGGAGATCTCACGGCAGCTCGGACGGGAAGCCGAGACCGTGGCACTCGATCAGGCGATCTCCGAGGGGCGCATAGGCCCTCCGGAGTACGCGACACAGGTGCATGCCTTGTGGACGGAGCTCACCGAGGCGCATGTGACGGCGGCTTTCCAGGGAGCGCCTTGGCTGTCCGGCATCGAGGATGTCTGGGCGGAGATCCGGGGGAACGGCGACTACTGTGCCGTCGTCTCGCTCTCGCCCTCCTTCTTCGTGGAACGGCTGACGGCGTGGGGAGCGCACGCGGCATACGGCTCACGGTTCCCCGCCGTGCCGTTCACCGAGCCGGTCGACCCGGCGGGGATTCTCAGCAGCGCGGCCAAGGTGCAGATCGCGGACCGGCTCTGTGAAGAGTTCGGGGTGAGCCGGGCCGACTGCGTCGCCTATGGCGACTCATCGTCGGACAGGGACCTGTTTGGTGCCGTGCCGGTATCCGTCGCGGTCAATGCGGATCGCCATCTGGCGGGCCTCGCCACCCACTCCTACGTGGGACGGGATCTGTGGGATGCCTATGAATTGGTCCGTCGCGCCCGTTAATTGAGGCAATTGATGCATCGGCCCCCGCCAATTCTTGGTGACGGAAGCGGAGACTTGTGTATGGAGCGGCTGCCGGTATGGTCGAGTCCGGTTCGCGTCCACCGAGATGTACGCACGTCTCGTGGGGGCGCGAACGCAGGCCAATGCAGCCTAACGGGACGGAGAGATCGAAGACCCGCATTTTCCGTTATGCGGCCGGGTGTTGACTCGGGGTGGGATGCTGCGGTGAGGGCACTGCGGCCAATGTCACATTCTCGCCTTACTTGTCCGTACGGAGCGGGAATCCGGGTTCAATGTGGCCGCATTGGCCGACGGGGACTGAACCAGGAAAGAAAGCAAGCCGTCTGCGGGGGAAAGCAGGCATCTTCCGACCACGGAAGTGCGCAGACCGACCGAAAGATGTTCGAGGCGAGGCACACCATGGACGCTCCGACCACCACGTCGGCCGACAACGGCACTTCCGGCGGCAACGGAGGGAGCGGCTGGTTCACGCCGCGCAAGGAGCCGGCGCCTTCCGGCGGGGAGCATGGGGCAGCCGACGGCCGTCGACTCGCCGCGATGCGTCCGGTCGGCCGACCCTCCACGGGACAGGGAACGCCTGGACAGGGAACGTCGGCACAGGAGACGCCAGAGCAGGGAACACCGGCGCAGGAACGAATATCCTCGGCCGGGCAAGCGTCACCCGCGCCGGATGAGGCCGCGCCGACGCACCGAGGGGCAGCACCGACCGCGACGGGGGCCCAGGAAGCAGCACCGACTGCGACGCGGCCTTACGAGGCAGCACCGACTGAGATGCGCCCCCATCAGCCGTCACAGCCCGAGGCGCGGCGCCCTGAGCCGGAGTCCGCCCACGGCGCCCATGGCGCTCACAACGCCCACGAAGCCGTACGACCGCAGTCGGGCCCCGCGCAGCCCGGACATGGCGCTCCGCAGCCTGATCCCGGTCCGGAGCCGCGTGTGCCCGTCCAAAGGCCCGCCCCCGAGGCGGCCCCCGCTCCGAAGGCGTCCCCCGACGCCGTGCTGATCCGCCGGACCATGGCCGAGGTCGGCGCCGTCGCCGACAAGGTCACCTCGTACTTCTACGCGCTGCTCTTCGTGCGTCACCCGGAACTGCGCTCGCTGTTCCCCGCCGCGATGGACACCCAGCGGGACCGGCTGCTCAAGGCGCTGCTGACCGCCGCCGAGCACATCGACAACACCGAGGTCCTCGTCGCGTATCTGCAGAACCTCGGCCGTGGACACCGCAAGTACGGCACCCGGCCCGAGCACTACCCGGCTGTCGGCGAGTGCCTCATCGGTTCGCTCAGCCGGTTCGCCTCGGCGATCTGGGAGCCCGAGATGGAGGCGGCCTGGGTGCGTGCGTACACGACGATCTCCCAGGTCATGATCGACGCGGCGGCCGCGGACGAACTGCGTGCCCCGGCCTGGTGGTACGCCGAGGTGGTCTCGCACGATCTCAGGACCCCGGACGTCGCCGTCGTCACGGTTCGCCCCGACCAGCCGTACCCCTTCCTCGCCGGGCAGTACACAAGCCTGGAGACGCCGTGGTGGCCGCGGATCTGGCGGCACTACTCGTTCGCCTCGGCGCCCCGCTCCGACGGTCTGCTGGCGTTCCATGTGAAGGCGGTTCCGGCGGGCTGGGTGTCCAACGCGCTGGTGCACCGTGCCCGGCCCGGCGACATCATCCGGCTCGGCCCGCCGGCCGGCTCGATGACCGTCGACCACACCACCGACAGCGGACTGCTCTGTCTGGGCGGCGGCACCGGCATAGCGCCCATCAAGGCCCTGGTCGAGGATGTCGCCGAGCACGGAGAGCGCCGCCCGGTCGAGGTCTTCTACGGGGCCCGCACCGATCACGACCTGTACGACATCGACACGATGCTGCGGCTCCAGCAGAGTCACCCCTGGCTCGCGGTGCGCCCTGTCGTCGACCAGCAGGCTCATCTCCAGCTGCCGGACGTCATACGCGAGTACGGGCCATGGAACGAGTACGACGCGTATCTCTCGGGTCCGCCCGGAATGATCCGCAGCGGTGTGGACGCGCTGAGGGACATCGGCATCCCGTCGGAGCGCATACGCCACGACTCCGTGGAGGAACTCGTCGCGGCCGGAGACTGACCAAGGCCCCGAGGGCCCTTCCCGCGCCGTACGTCAGCCCAGGTCAGGCGCGTGCATCGCCCGTACGCCCTCGATGTTCCCGTCGAGGTAGTGCCGCAGGGACAGCGGTACGAGGTGGACGGAGGCAATCCCGACGCGGGTGAAGGGCACACGGACGATTTCGTACTCGCCGCACGGCTCGTCGATCTCGGGGCCGTGGCGCTGGGCCGGGTCCATGGACTCCAGACGGCAGACGAAGAAGTGCTGTACCTTCACGCCGGTCGCGCCGCCGTCGTCGCCGATGTGCTCGACGGTGTCGACGAAGCAGGGCACGACATCGGTGATCTTGGCGCCGAGCTCTTCATGCACCTCACGGTGGAGCGCGTCGACGACAGTCGTGTCCTCCGGTTCGACCCCGCCACCCGGTGTGAGCCAGTAGGGATCGACGCCGGGCTTGGTGCGTTTGATGAGAATCAAATCGTCGCCATCGAGCAGGATGGCGCGGGCGGTGCGCTTGACCACGGGTCGGACGGTCATGGGAGAAATGTGGCCCGGCTGGTTCCACGTGAAACATCGCGGAGCCCGGATACCTTCAAGAAGGCCCTCAGCTCCAGTCGACCGCCGCCCTCAGCAGCCACTCATGCGCCCGCGCGATGTGCGGCATCGCCAGCGTTCCGGTGCGGACCACCAGAAAGTACGTTCGCAACGGAGGCACCGCCGGGTCGAGGAGTGCCACGACGTCGCCGCGCTCCAGTGCGGCGGCGCAGAGATACCGGGGCAGTACGGCGATGCCGGCGCCCGCAGTGACGCAGGCGAGGACCGCGCGCAGATCGGGGACGACGACGGTGCCCGCGGCGGCCGGGCGGGAGTCGAAGACGGAGGCCCAGTAGCGGGCGACGAGCGGCAGCGACTCGTGCACCTCGACGACGGGGAAGTTCTCCAGGGCGTAGGCACCCTTGCGGCGCAGCTTGCCGGGGCCGACGCAGGCAGCCCAGCGCGGGGCGGCGACCAGGACGTGCTCCTCGTCGCAGAGCGGAGTCGCGGTGAGCAGCGCACCGCGCGGACGGGCCGTCGTAATGGCCAGATCATGATGTCCGGCGGCGAGCCCCTCCAGTGTTTCCTCGGCGTTCCCGAAGGAGGCGCGCAGCGCGAAGCCCTGGCCGTCGTCGCCCGTCAGCTCCGTGAGCGCGGGCAGCGCCCGTTCCGCGGTGAACTCCGGCGGCCCGGCGAGATGCAGGGTGCGTAATGAGGAGTCCTCGTCGAGGCCGGTCTCGGCGATCTCCACCAGGGCGTCGAGATGCGGCGCGGCCTTGTGGGCGAGTTCGTCGCCGATGGTCGTCGGAGTCACCCCGCGCGCCTGGCGCAGAAACAGGGGCCGCCCCAACTGCCGCTCCAGTGTGCGGATCTGCGAGGTGACGGCCGGCTGCGAGAGCCCGAGCAGCGCGGCGGCGCGGGTGAAGGAACCGGCCCGGTGCACAGTCACAAAAGTGCGCAGCAAGGCCAAATCCATGGTGCCCCTCCCCTCCCAGCACCCCCGCGCGAGCCCTAACTATAAATAAGTCGATAGGTCTCTGTCGCTACTGTGATTGGACACTGACACAGAGTCAACTAGCCTTGTTCGCGCGGTTCTTCGCGCGCAGAACCGGGACGGTCCGAGCCACGAGGGGGGAGGCTCGGACCGTCCGTTGTACGTAGCGAGGTACTAAACCCGCGGCCCGGAGGTGCGCAGCAGCGTACTCACCGGTCACTCAGGAAGGGTTCACTCCGCGGATTCTTCGAGAGCCCGCAGTACATCCGCCACCAGGTCCTCGGGATCCTCGGCGCCGGCCGAGAAGCGGATGAAGCCTTCCGGCACCGCGTCCCCGCCCCACCGGCCGCGCCGCTCGGCCGTGGACCGCACGCCGCCGAAGCTCGTCGCCTCGTCCACCAGCCGCAGCGCGTCGAGAAAACGGTCGGCACGCGTGCGCGTGGGCAGCGTGAAGGACACCACGCACCCGAAGCGCCGCATCTGCTGCGAAGCGATCTTGTACGAGGGGTCGTCGGGCAGTCCCGGGTAGCGCAGCCCGGTCACCTCGGGCCGCTCCCGCAGCGCCTCGGCGATCGCCAGGGCATTGGCGGTCTGCCGGTCGGCGCGCAGCTGGAGTGTGGCCAGCGAGCGGTGCGCGAGCCAGGCCTCCATGGGGCCGGGGATCGCGCCGACGATCTTCCGCCAGCGTCGTACGGGAGCCATCAGAGCGGCGTCGCGGACGGTGACGTATCCCAGGAGAAGGTCGCCGTGCCCGGTGAGCATCTTGGTGCCGCTGGCCACGGAGAAGTCGGCGCCCAGCTCCAGCGGGCGCTGTCCGAGCGGGGTCGCCAGGGTGTTGTCGACGGCGACGAGGGTGCCCTGTGCGTGAGCCGCCGCGACGAGCCGTCGTACGTCGCACACGTCGAGGCCCGGGTTCGACGGCGTCTCGATCCACAGCAGCTTCGCGCCGTCGAGGACCTCCAGCTGGGCGTCGCCGCCGGTCGGGGCGGTACGCACTTCGATGCCGTACGCGGTCAGTTGTTCGCGCACCAGCGGCAGCACCTGATAGCCGTCGTCGGGCAGGACCACGACGTCGCCGGCGCGCAGCTGGGAGAAGAGCACTGCCGAGATGGCGGCCATGCCGGAAGGGAAGGCGAGCGTTTCGACGCCGTCCTGTCCGGGGGCCTCCAGTTCGCCGATGGCGCGCTCCAGGAGCGTCCACGTCGGGTTCTCGTCACGGCCGTAGGTGTACGGGCCGGTGGGCTCGCCGGGCAGGTGGTAGTGCGCGGCGAAGGCCGGGCCCGGGAGCGTCGGCTCGTACTTGACGGGTTCGGGCAGCCCGGCCCGCACCGCGCGCGTGCCGTCACCTGTTCCCGTGACGAAATCCCCTGACGTCATGCCGCCTGTCCCTCCACTCGCTCCTGTACCGCGGCGAGCAGTCCTGGGCTCGCCGCTTCCACCATCTCAAGACACTCCTCGAAGCCGTCCATATGTCCGTAATACGGATCGGGAACGTCCAGATCGTCGCCCGCGGCGGGGTCGTACGACCGCAGCAGCTTGACCTTGTCCGCGTCCTCGGCAGTGGGCGCGAGGCGGCGCAGGGCCTTGAGGTGGCCGGAGTCGAGGGCGATGACGAGGTCGAGGCGGGAGAACCACGACGCCTGGAACTGCCGGGCCGCGTGGCCGCTCTCGTAGCCGCCCGCCTCCAGCACGGCGACGGTGCGCGAGTCGGCGCCGTCGCCTTCGTGCCAGCCGCCCGTGCCCGCGCTGTCGACCTCGACGAGGCCGTCGAGCCCGGCCTCTTCTATGCGGGTGCGGAAGACGGACTCGGCCATCGGGGAGCGGCAGATGTTGCCGGTGCAGACGAAGCAGACGCGATAGGGCATCGGGCACTCAGTCCTTGCCGTCGGGCAGTACGACGTTGAGCGCCCAGGACACGATGGAGATGATCAGGCCGCCGACGACTGCGGTCCAGAAGCCCTCGACGTGAAAACTCAGGTCGAGCTTGTCGGCCAGCCACGAGGTGAGCAGCAGCATCAGGGCGTTGACCACGAGGGTGATCAGGCCGAGCGTGAGGATGAAGAGCGGGAAGGTCAGCACCTGCACGATCGGCTTGACCAGGAAGTTGACCAGGCCGAAGACCAGCGCGACGAGCAGCAGCGTGCCGATCTTCTTGCCGGTGCTGCCGCCCGTCAGGGTGATCTTGTCGAGTATCCAGACGGCGACGGCCAGGGCCCCGGCGTTGGCGAGCGTCTTGACTACGAAATTCTTCATGTGTCTGATCGTGGCAGAAGAGATCGACTGGCGAGAGAGGCTGTGGACACAGCTTCCGGCGTACGAGAGCGGACGAGGGCGATGAAGGCATTCCGGCTGGATGAACTGGAGGCGGAACGCGCCGCCAACGACGGCGCCTACCTGCAGTTCCTGCGCGAGCGGAACATGTCGGTCGGCCTGTACGCGCTCGACGCGGGCGAACTCGACTCGCAGAAGCCGCACCAGCAGGACGAGGTGTACTTCGTGGTGAGCGGGCGGGCCTCGATCACGGTCGGCCTGGAGACCACCCAGGTGGCGCGCGGCAGCGTCGTCTACGTGCCCGCGGGGGTCGCCCACAAGTTCCATCACATCACCGAGGACCTGAGGGTTCTGGTGGTGTTCTCTCCGCCGGAGAGCTGACCTCCGTCTCAGGGTTCCCTAGGGGGACGGTCAGGGGAGGACAAGGGGTGCGAGACCCCCGCTCGGCCCCCTCTCGGCTCTAGCATCGAGTGCAGGACATCAATGCACGACATCAGAGAACCCGGAATCAAGCCCCTGGGCTTGGGGCACCGGGCGGAGAGGTAAGGACAAGGGCGATGCGAGAGATCTTCAACGGTATGCCGTGGTGGGTGAAGTGGGTCGCGGTGCCGGTCATCGCCATCGTCGTGTTCGGCGGCCTGATAGCGACCGTGGTCGGCTTCGTCATCGGTCTGCTCTTCAAGGCCCTGGTCTTCGTCGCGCTGGTCGGCGGACTGATCTACATCGTGCGGAAGTTCATGTCGAGCTCGTCGTCGCGCAGCGACTGGTGAGGCGCGAGAGGGTGAGCGATCGGTAACGGGCAGGCCGGTAAAGGGAACCCGAGGTTCCCTCGGCCGAGGGAAGTTTTCCGGCGAGGCCGTCTGCGAGCGGTGGCAGGCGGTTAAAGTCCGGAATTCGACGCGGGGTCGATCCCCCGCGGGCAGCGCACAGCCCCCTCCCGTGTGCCCCCGCACGGGCGGTCCCCCTCGCGCTTCGGGAGTGCCCCTTGGCCACGGTTGACACCGCACCCGCAGATTCACTCACTCCACCCGTCCAGCGATCGGGTGTGCCGGCGGGGTCATGTGTCCCGCCCGCCCAGCCACGCACCACGCCAGGGGAGACACCCGCTCCGCGCACCATGCCTGGGGAGCCACGTGCTTCGCGCAGCACCCCAGGGGAGACGCTCGCTCCACGCACCCCTCCAGCGGAGGCCGCGTCCCTGGAGCCGCACCCCACGACCCTGATCGGCTCCGTGCAGCGGGCGATGCGCCTTCTGGAGGCCGTCGCTTCGCGCGAGCACGGCGCGCCCGCCAAGCAGCTCGCCCGGGAGGCCGGGCTCGCCCTGCCGACGGCGTACCACCTGCTGCGCACCCTGGTCCACGAGGGCTATCTGCGCCGTGACAAGGGGCTGTTCTTCCTCGGCGAAGCCGCCGAGCGGCTGAGCAGCAGCGGAGCGCAGCAGAAACGTCGCAGCACGGTGAGCGACGCGCTCGCCCATTGGCGTGATTCGATCGGCGCACCCGTCTATTACGCGATCTACCGCGACGGCGAGATCGAGGTCATGTGCATCGCCGACACCCCGGGAAATCCCGCGGTGGAGGAGTGGGCCGACTTCCGGGAGACCGGGCACGCGCACGCGATCGGCCAGTGCCTGCTGTCCCAGCTGGACGAGAAGGCCCGCCGAGATCACCTCGACCGCTACCCCGTGCAGTCGATCACTCCGTACACGGTGCGTGACAACGACAGTCTGCTGCGGCGCCTGGAGCGGACGGGCCGGATGGAGCCCGTCATCGAGCGCCAGGAGTACGCGCTGGGCACGGTCTGCGCCGCGATCCCCATCACCGCAGGCTCCACCGCCGGGACAATGGCCATTTCCCTGCCTTCTCACCAGGCCGAGCGTCTGCTACCCGCCGCACGGCAATTGCAGAGCGAAGTCGGCAGGCTGCTAGGGACACTCGCCATCTCTATCAGTATCTGAAAACTCACTCCTTGTGATCTGGTGTGCACGTTAAGCAAGATTCCTGCAGTGTCAGGGGGACGATTCCTGGCCAGTCGACGGCAAACGACGGGGTAGGCGATGCGCGAGTCGGTGCAGGCAGAGGTCATGATGAGCTTCCTCGTGTCGGAGGAGCTGTCCTTCCGCATTCCGGTGGAGCTGCGATACGAGACCTGTGATCCGTACGCCGTGCGGCTGACCTTCCATTTGCCCGGTGACGCGCCGGTGACCTGGGCGTTCGGGCGGGAGTTGCTGATCGACGGCGTGGGCCGGCCGTGCGGTGACGGCGATGTGCACATCGCGCCCGCCGATCCGGAGGCGTTCGGCGAGGTGCTGATCCGGCTTCAGGTGGGCGGCGACCACGCGCTGTTCCGGTCGGGGGCGGCGCCACTCGTGGCGTTCCTCGACCGTACGGACAAGCTGGTGCCGCTGGGGCAGGAGCGTTCCCTCGCCGACTTCGACGCGCACCTCGACGAGGCGCTGGACCGCATCCTGGCGGAGGAGCAGAGCGCGGGCTGAGGCACTGCCGCACACCCAAGTGGAGTAACGCTTCCTCTCAAGTCACACCGGCATCAGGAGACTTCAGCGCTTGCGGCGGCGGCCCTTCCCGCCGCGTGCCGGCGTCCTGGACCCCGTGGGCTCCACAGGGCGGGCCGCGGTCTCCGGGCGGTCCGCGGAGACCACCAGGGCGGCCAGCGCGGTGGTTACCGGCACCGAGGCGACCAGACCGATCGAGCCGACCAGGGTGCGCACGATCTCCTCGGCGACCAGTTCGCTGTTGGCGACCGTACCCACGCTGCTCTGGGCGATCGAGAAGAGCAGCAGCAGCGGCAGCGCGGCGCCCGCGTACGCCAGGACGAGGGTGTTGACGACCGACGCGATGTGGTCGCGGCCGATACGGATGCCCGCGCGGTACAGGCCGCGCCAGCCCATCGTGGGGTTCGCCTCGTGCAGCTCCCAGACCGCGGACGTCTGCGTCACTGTCACATCGTCGAGCACACCGAGCGAACCGATGATGACGCCCGCGAGCAGCAGACCGCTCATGTCGATGGATGGGTACAGGCCGTGGATCAGGCCGGTGTTGTCGTCGGTGTTGCCGGTCAGCGCCGCCCAGCCGATGAATTCGGAGCCGAGCACACCGATCAGCAGCAGCGAGAGCAGCGTGCCGATCACCGCCACCGATGTACGGGCCGAGAGGCCGTGGCACATGTAGAGCGCGATCAGCATGATGGCGCTGGCTCCGACGACCGCCACGATCAGTGGATTCGAGCCCTGCAGGATCGCGGGCAGGATGAAGAACGTCAGGATCAGGAAGCTGACGGCCAGTGCGACCAGCGCCATGATGCCGCGCATCCGGCCCACCACAACGACAACCAGTGCGAAGATCCCGGCGAGCAGGGCCATGGGGAGCTTCCGGTTCACATCGGTGACCGAGTACTGCAGATCCTTGGGCGCGGAGGGCTCGTACGCGACCACGACCTTCTCGCCCTCGTGCAACTGCCGCGACTGGTCGGGCTGGACGATCTCGGTGAACGTACGGCCCTTGTCCTTGCCGGTGTCGACCCGGATCGTCGCCTTCTTGCAGTCGCCCGTCGCCTGCTGCTGCGCGGAGGAGCCCTCGGCGGTGGAGGTGTCGCCCGTCGGGGTCTCCCCCGAGGCGTTCACGGACTTGCAGTCCACCTTGTCGACCTTGGTGACCGTCGCCTGCTGGGTCTGCCGGTCGAAGCCGACGCCGGTGCGCTCGTGAGAAGGAGCGCCGCCGGGCCACAACACCACAAGACCCACGACGACCGCCGCCGTGAAGGGGATCAGCACCGCGGCGATGACCTTGCGCAGATGCTTGGAGACGGGGGTGGCGGGGCCATGGCTGTGACTGTGCGAGTGGCCGTGCCCGCCGCCGGGACCGTGGCCGTGCCCATTGCCGGGTCCGTGACCGTCACCGGGTCCGGAGCCATGGCCGCCACCGTCCGGACCATGCCCGCCGCCGTCACCGGAGCCGTGTCCATGGCCGTCACCGGAACCGGGTCCGCGCGGCGGCTCGGACGGTGGGAACGGGGACTGCTGTGTCGTGGTCACCGACCGATCATCGCAAGAACGGCGGGGGCCCTCTGTTCACCGCGCCAGATATGACGCTAGCGTGGAGGCACCTTTGCACACGCGGGAGCTCGGAGCACCGGGCTGAGAGGGCGCTGACCTTCGTCTTAGCGATGTTTCACATGAAACATCGGCGGACGGAAGCCGCTGCGTCGACCGCCGAACCTGTTACCGGGTAATGCCGGCGTAGGGAGTAGGTCTCATGACCAACAAGGACGTACGCACGCCTGCCTCCAGCCAGACGGACGGGGCGCTTGCTCCGGCCGAGAACGGTGGGGCGTCCGCCCCGACCGAGAACGGCGAGGCCGGGAAGTCCATCGGCTGGCACAAGGGGTACGTCGGGGGTTCACGTCCCGATCTACGGGTGCCGGTCCGCCAGGTGCACCTCACCAACGGGCAGTCCGTCACGCTGTACGACACCTCGGGCCCGTACACCGATCCGACCATCGACACCGATGTACGCAGGGGTCTGGCGCCGCTGCGCGAGAACTGGATCATCGCCCGCGGCGACACCGAGGAGTACGCGGGCCGCCCGGTCCGTCCCGAGGACGACGGGATCAAGCACACCTCACCGCGCGGGGGCCTGCGCAACCTCGACGCGGTCTTCCCGGGGCGGCCGCGTCAGCCGCGCAGGGGCCGCGCCGGAGAGGCGGTCACGCAGCTCGCGTACGCCCGGCGCGGCGAGATCACGCCCGAGATGGAGTTCGTGGCGGTCCGCGAGAACGTCGACCCCGAGGTCGTACGCGAGGAGATCGCCGCCGGCCGCGCGGTGCTGCCCGCGAACGTGAACCACCCGGAGATCGAGCCGATGATCATCGGCAAGCGGTTCCTGGTGAAGGTCAACGCCAACATCGGCAACTCGGCCGTCACGTCCTCCATCGAGGAGGAGGTCGAGAAGATGACCTGGGCGACCCGCTGGGGCGCCGATACGGTCATGGACCTGTCCACCGGCCGCAACATTCACACCACCCGTGAGTGGGTGCTGCGCAACTCCCCCGTCCCCATCGGCACCGTGCCGCTCTACCAGGCGTTGGAGAAGGTGGACGGCCGCGCCGAGGAGCTGACCTGGGAGATCTACAAGGACACGGTCATCGAGCAGGCCGAGCAGGGCGTGGACTACATGACGGTCCACGCGGGGGTACGCCTGCCCTACGTGCCGCTCACCGCGAACCGCAAGACCGGCATCGTCTCGCGCGGCGGCTCGATCATGGCGGCCTGGTGCCTGGCGCACCACAAGGAATCGTTCCTGTACGAGAACTTCGAGGAGCTCTGCGAGATCCTCGCGGCGTACGACGTCACGTACTCGCTCGGCGACGGGCTGCGGCCCGGGTCGATCGCGGACGCCAACGACGCAGCACAGTTCGCGGAGTTGAGGACACTCGGGGAACTCAACACGATCGCCAAGCGTTTCAACGTACAGACCATGATCGAGGGCCCGGGACATGTCCCGATGCACAAGATCAAGGAGAACATCGACCTTCAGCAGGAGATCTGTGATGAAGCTCCGTTCTATACGCTCGGCCCGCTGACGACGGACGTCGCGCCGGCGTACGACCACATCACCTCCGGCATCGGTGCCGCGATGATCGCCTGGTGGGGCACGGCCATGCTCTGCTATGTCACGCCCAAGGAGCACTTGGGCCTGCCCAACCGTGACGACGTCAAGACCGGCGTCATCACCTACAAGATCGCCGCCCACGCAGCCGACCTCGCCAAGGGGCACCCAGGTGCGCAGGAATGGGACGACGCGCTGTCCGACGCCCGCTTCGAGTTCCGGTGGGAGGACCAGTTCAACCTGGCCCTCGACCCGGACACGGCACGGGAGTTCCACGACGAGACACTGCCGGCCGAGCCCGCCAAGACGGCTCACTTCTGCTCCATGTGCGGGCCGAAGTTCTGCTCGATGAAGATCTCGCAGGACATCCGGCGGGAACACGGCGGTTCGCAGGTGGAGATCGAAGAAGGCATGGCTCAGAAGTCCAAGGAGTTCGCGGCCGCGGGCAATCGGGTCTACCTGCCCATGACCGACTGAGCCGGACACATGTGCTGACGCCTCCGCCCGGGCCCCGGTCACCACGACCAGGTCCTGCCTGGGCTGTGGGACGTCGTGCGGCCACGTCGTAACGGAAGAGACAGGATCACGCATGGCGTGATCAGCATCCCTGCGCTGCCTGACATGGGCGGGATCGATGTGGCCAACGGAGTCGTTCGAGGCGTCTGGGTGTGCTTCGAACGGCTCCGGTGCCGGGTTCTCTCGGCAGACTGGGCGCATGACATCGACAGCCATGAGCAAGGGCGCCAATCTTCCCGTCGTCGCCGGGGCCGTGCAGGCCGTGCTCGGCTGGAGAGGAGGAGCCGGTGCGCCGGACGCGGATGCCTCGGCGCTGCTGCTCGGCGCGGACGGACGGGTGCGGGGCGACGGGGACTTCGTCTTCTACAACCAGCCGCGGCATGCCTCCGGCGCCGTACGCCATCTCGGGAAGCAGCGGGATGCCGCTGGCACGACGGACACGGTCGAGGTGGACCTGCGCGCCCTGGAGCCGGGCATCGAGCGGGTCGTGCTGTGCGCCTCGGCCGACGGTGGCACGTTCGGTGAGCTGACCGGACTGACGCTCATGCTGCTCGACGCCGGGACGAGGCAGGAGGTCGCGCGTTTCGAGATGGAGGCCACGACGGAGACGGCGTTCATCGGGGGTGAGCTGTATCTGCGGGGCGGTCAGTGGAAGTTCCGTGCGGTCGGGCAGGGCTATGCGTCCGGACTCGCGGGGCTGGCCACCGACTTCGGGATCAGCGTGGACGAGGAGGCCGGTGCGGCCGGGGGCCCGGAGCCCAGCACCGCCGGGTTCGCGGCGCCAGCCCCGGCTGCCGTTCCGCCTGTGGCGCAGCCCGCCCCGGCGGTTCCAGCCGTACCCCCCGCCCCCGCCCCTCGCCTCGTCAAGGGCGAGGAGCAGTTGCCCGTGGACATGCGCAAGCGGCTCTCGCTGCGCAAGGAGCAGGTCGCGGTCAGCCTGGAGAAGCATGGTGCGGCAGGGGTGACGGCCCGCGTCGTCCTGGTCCTGGACGCCTCCGGGTCGATGTCCTTCCTGTACTCGAAGGGCGTCGTGGCCGACGTGGTGGAGCGGATGGCGGCGGTGGCCGCGCAGCTGGACGACGACGGGGTGATGCAGGCGTGGACGTTCGCGTCCCATCCGGCGCGGCTGCCGGATCTCGGTCTGGGGGAACTGCCTGAGTGGCTGGAGCTCCATGTCCGGGTCGGTGAGCTGAGCCTGTTCCGACGGAGCAAGAAGCCGCGGAAGGGCCTGCGGCCGGGGCAGGTGGACATGCGCGCGGTCGGGATCCAGAACGAGGAGCAGAAGGTGATCGCGGAGGTCCGGACGTATGTGCGCGAGCACCCGGCCACCGATCCCACGCTGGTGCTGTTCTTCTCCGACGGCGGCGTCTACCGCAACAAGGAGATCGAGAAGGAGCTGCTGGAAGCGGTCGAGGAGCCGGTCTTCTGGCAGTTCGTGGGCTTGGGACGGTCCAACTACGGCGTGCTGGAGCGGTTCGACACGCTGCCGGGCCGACGCGTCGACAACGTGGGGTTCTTCGCCGTCGACGACATCAGCGACGTACCGGATCCGGAGCTGTACGACCGGCTGCTGTCCGAGTTCCCGGCCTGGATGACCGCGGCCCGGCAGCTGGGCATCATCTGACGGCGCCCTGCCGGACGGCGCACGGCGGACATGGCCCACCGGCTCGGGCCCGCACTCCATCAGCGCGGGCCCCGGTTTCCTCCCCACACCCGGCCGTAGCCCGGACACGAGCCGCCCGGTCGGCCCGGGCGCCCGGGTGTCACTCCGGCTGGTGCTCCGGCCCTCCGAAGTCCGGGCTCGTGAAGTCAGGGCTGGTGAAGCTCGGGCGCGGGCCGGCCGCGGGGCCGCCGTCGGGGCTGCTGAACCCCGGCCGGTCGTAGCCGAGCTGCGGGATGCGGCTGGGTGCCGGTGCCGGACGGCCCAGCGCCGCGGAGCCCGGGTCGGCGAGGGCCTCCCGGAGGAACGGCAGGATGCCGCGCTCCAGCAGGGCATCGCGCCAGGCTTCCCTGGCCCGGGCCACCTGTTCGCTGAGCTCGCCGCGTGCTCCGGCCTGGAGCGAGGACGAGCTGTTGCGCAGTGCGGTCAGCAGCAGTCCGACCGCGGCGACCAGAATCGCGGCCGCCGTGACCGCGCCGAAGACCCACCCGGTGGTCAGAAGGGTCTTGGCGAACGTCTGTTCGGGGTCGAGCATCTGCAGCAGGTACCCCACGAGCAGGAAGATCGCCGCGGCCGTCCCGGCGAGGACCGGGGCGAGCACCGCGACGACGGCGATGGCACCGGCTCCGGCGGTCTCGGACACCTCCCCCACGGTGGCGGCGAGCCGCATCGCGGTCGCGCCCGGCTCCGCTGAGCCGGCTTCCTCGCTCATGACCGGGGCGGACGGCGCCGGCTGGCGCAGTTCCTCGCGGATCTTGACGTAGTGCTGGTATTCGGTCGCCGCGGCCGCCGTGATGAGAGCGGTGGCGTTGAGCGCCATCGTGCGCAGCTGTTCGGGGTTGAGCCGCTGGCCGACAGCGGCGAGTTCCGGGCGGTGTGGTGCGGAGCGCAGCGCCTCATCGAGGATCCGCTCGTACTCTTGGCGGTCCTCGCTCAGCAGGTGCTGCGGAACGCTGTTCATGTGCATCCCCCGATGCTCCGTAGGGCTGGTGGCTCGCACGCTGACGAGCCGTCGGGCAGAAACGGAGGGGAGCCTGCTACGGATAAGCCGATGGTAGAGCGGTGACGGCACGCCGTGACAGGGGGTTTCCAGAAATTGCCCCCTGGCCAGCGCAGTCCTCCGTGGGGGACGCTTGCCCGAGGAACGCTCAGCTATCCAGGGGAAGTTGCCGGACCAGCAGCTTTCCGGCCATGGTCACTCCGCCGTCCATCGCGATGGCCAGCCCGTCGGCGTAAAGATGCGGTCCCTCGACCACCGGGCCCGCGCCGTCCTCGCCCTCCTCCGAGCCGACCTCGCCCAGGAGGTACGGAATGGGGCTGTGACCATGGACGATGCGGGTGCCGCCGTACGCGCCGAGCAGCTCCCGGACGGCCTCGGCGCCCCCGTCGTCGCGGAACGCGAAGCGCTTGGTGAACTTGCGGAAGAGGTCCCAGCACTCGTCCGCGTCGTTGCGGGTGAGGGTTTCGCGGACGGTGTCGTTGACCGCTTCGATGGAGTCGCCGTAGTCGAGATAGGCGGTGGTGTCGGAGTGCACCAGGAGGTGTCCGTCGACCTGCTCCATGGCGTCGAGCCGGGCCATCCACTGCAGGTGGTGGTCCTGGAGACGGTCCATGTCGGTCTTCTGGCCGCCGTTGAGCAGCCAGGCGGCCTGGAAGGTGGCGGTGCCCGCGCCGGAGTTGACGGGGGTGTCGCCGAACCGTTTGGCGCCGAGCAGCAGCAGCTCGTGGTTGCCCATGAGGGCCTTGCAGTAGCCGCCGGCCGCGGCCGCCTCGGCGGACAGCCGCATCACGAGGTCGATCACGCCGATGCCGTCCGGGCCGCGGTCGGTGAAGTCGCCGAGGAACCACAGGCGCGCGGTCCCGGCGGACCAGTTGCCCGCGGCGTCGATGAGGCCCTGCTCCTGGAGCGCGGCGACCAGCTGGTCGAGATAGCCGTGCACATCGCCGACGACGTACAGCGGACCCGGCCCGTCGCCGGGCGCCGGGGCGGCCACGGCGTCGGGGTCAACCGCGACCTGAAGCGTGTCACCCCGGTTGATGACGGGCAGATCGCGCCGCGTGGGTGTGTACTCCGCCGAGTACTCCGCGGACGGGTACTCGGCAGGCGGGTAATCCGCGGACGAGTGCGCCGCGGCCGCGTACTCGTCGGACTCCTCGGCGGGTCTGGCGCCCTCGCCGGGAGGCGTGCTCTGCGCGTACGGACCGGTCTCGGGGACGTACGGACCGGTCTCGTGGACGTACGCGGGCACCCGGAAGTCGCGCAACGTCGCCGTCCGCACCACCTCGGGTCCCTGACCGGCCCCCTGAGTCATCGACCCCTCCACCACCATCGCGCCGCATCTGCACCGGATCGGACTGCCTGGTCGCAGCGGCCCGCGGTGTCGTCCGCCCATCATAGGAATGCGGATCGCGCCATGTGATGACCCAGGGGTGGTGAATCGGAGGAGGAGCCCAGTTCACCGCGGTTTTCGCCCGAATTGGGCGGGGCTTTCCCCGCCCTTTCAGCGTCGGGCGTCAACCCTTCTCGGGTGATCGGGGCGCACTGACTGTCGTACGGGGCGGACGGCGCTCGGAGGACGTCCGCACAATCAGCTCCGTCGGTATCACCTGCTCGACCGGTTGGTCCGATTCGACCCCCTCGATGGCGTCGATGAGGAGCTGGACCACGGCCGTGCCGATCCGGCGCGGTTTGAGGGAGAGCGTCGTGATGGGCGGCTCGGTGTTGGCGTAGACGGTCGACTCGCTGCAGCAGACCAGCAACAGGTCGTCCGGTACGCGCAGACCGTAGCGCCGGGCCGCGGCCAGCAGGTCGGTGCCGTTCGGGTCGAAGAGACCGTAGACGGCGTCCGGGCGGTCGGGCCGGGCGAGGAGCCGGTCGGCGGCGACGGCCCCCGCGCACGGATCGTGCGCCGGGTAGGCCTCGTACACCGGATCCTGGCCCACGCGCTCGCACCAGCGCAGGTATGCGGTGGTGGAGAGATGGGTGTACGTGTCCGTGGTGGTGCCGGTGAGGAGGCCGATCCGGCGGGCGCCGGCGTCGGCCAAATGGTCGAGGATGCCCAGGACCGCGGCCTCGTGGTCGTTGTCCACCCAGGCGGTGACCGGGAGCGAGCCCGCCGGGCGGCCGTCGGAGACGACCGGTAAGCCCTGCCGGACCAACTCGCTGACCACCGGGTCCTGGTCGGACGGGTCGATGACCACGGTTCCGTCCAGGGCGACGTTCGACCACACGTCGTGGCGCGAGGTCGCGGGGAGGATGACCAGGGCGTAGCCCCGGGCGAGCGCGGCCGAGGTGGCGGCTCTGGCCATCTCCGCGAAGTACGCGAACTCCGTGAAGGTGAAAGGTTCATCCCCGTATGTCGTCACGGTCAGGCCGATGAGGCCCGACTTGCCGGTACGGAGGGTTCGGGCCGCGGCCGACGGGCGATAGCCCAGCCGGTCGGCGACCTCGCGGACGTGGCGTCGGGTGGCGTCCGGGAGCCGGCCCTTGCCGTTGAGGGCATCGGACACAGTCGTGATGGAGACCCCTGCGGCCGCAGCCACGTCTCTGATACCCGCCCGGCCCGGTCGACCGCCTCGGCGGGAGGTCTCCGCCCGGCTCACCTGGTGCTTCCCTGCTGCTGTCATGGCGAGCCGATAGTAGGGCTCATGCGGTGGGGTAGTGCGGACGCATATGCACTCGTTGACAGGCACGTTTCTGCATGGTCGAAGTGGGTCAACTCCCTTAGAAACAAAGGAAGTTGAACGATACAATGGCAGTACGTGACTTGTCGGCACGCATGAGCCTGCCAAGTGGGCCATGTTTCGAAGAGGTCTCAACTCACCTTCACGAGGGATGCGCGCCACGGCGTGAGCCACCGGCGCGCGCGCCTCCGGGTGGCGCGCCCCCCATTTCGTACGCCTTCGTACAAGGATGACCGCCGAGCCGTACGAGGATCATCACCGGAACGTACGAGGATCACCGTCGGACAGTCACGAGGATGATCACCGAGCAGCGCCCGGCCGCCGGCCGGTGGGCGTTCGGTGGTCCACAGCCATTCGCAGCGGCGCCGAATCCTCATAAGGTGAGAAGCATTGGTAGCCGGTGGTGATCATGAGCCGCTGGTCGTCACGAGGAGGACTGCGGTGAGCGAGACGAGCCCCAAGCTGCGTGCCGAGCTGGAGGGTATCCCCACCTACAAGCCCGGCAAGCCCGCCGCGGCGGGCGGTCCGGTGGCGTACAAGTTGTCCTCCAACGAGAACCCGTATCCGCCGCTGCCCGGCGTGATCGAGAGCGTCACCGCCGCGACGGGGTCCTTCAACCGCTACCCGGACATGGCGTGCACCGGGCTGATGAACGAGTTGTCGGACCGTTTCGGCGTCCCTCTCTCGCACCTGGCGACCGGCACGGGCTCGGTCGGGGTCGCGCAGCAGCTGCTGCAGGCCACGAGCGGCCCCGGGGACGAGGTCATCTACGCCTGGCGGTCCTTCGAGGCCTACCCGATCATCACGCAGGTCAGCGGGGCGACCTCGGTGAAGGTGCCGCTGACGCCGGGTGAGGTGCACGACCTGGACGCGATGGCGGACGCGATCACCGACCGGACCCGGCTGATCTTCGTCTGCAACCCCAACAACCCGACCGGCACGGTGGTGCGCCGGGCCGAGCTGGAGCGGTTCCTCGACCGGGTGCCCAGTGATGTGCTGGTCGTCCTGGACGAGGCGTACCGCGAGTTCATCCGTGATGTCGAGGTGCCGGACGGCGTCGCGATCTACCGTGACCGGCCCAACGTCTGCGTACTGCGCACGTTCTCCAAGGCGTACGGACTCGCCGGTCTCCGGGTCGGCTTCGCGATCGCCCATGAGCCGGTCGCCGCGGCGCTGCGCAAAACGGCGGTGCCCTTCGGCGTGAGCCAGCTGGCCCAGGACGCCGCGGTGGCGAGCCTGCGCGCCGAGGACGCACTGCTCGGCAGGGTCGGCTCGCTGGTGTGCGAGCGCCAGCGCGTGCTCGAGGCGCTGCGCGGTCAGGGCTGGACGGTGCCCGAGACGCAGGCCAACTTCGTCTGGCTGCGACTGGGGGAGCGCACCCTCGACTTCGCCGCCCACTGCGAGCAGGCCGGGGTCGTCGTACGGCCCTTCGCCGGCGAGGGAGTCCGGGTGACGATCGGCGAGAACGAGGCGAACGACATCTTCCTGAAGGCGACGGAGGGGTTCCGCAAGGAGCTCTGATCACCTAGGGGTGTGGGGAGTTGTGGCCCTAGGGAGCGCTGGTCCCCCACCCCGTCCTACGTTTCGGGGGGTGCCGAAGTTCCGCCGGGGCCCCTAGGGCTCTACGAGTTCTACGCGTACGGGGTCGCCGTTGCGCACGGTCGTGAGGGCGCGGGGGGCGCAGTCGAGACGGCCGAGGACGTTGCACGGGCTGGCGAGGCGGCACTCGTCGCCTCGCGAGATCGGTGTGGGCCCGTAGGGGAGGGCGAGGGCGTCGCCGTCGGTCCAGAAGGCCACCGTGCCCGGCTCGACGACCTGTTGGGCGCCGTCCTCGAGGGCGGCGGAGACGCCGGTGTCGAAGTAGACCTCCTCGCCCCAGGTGTGGGCGGTAGAGGCGAGCGGCAGTGCCTGGGCGAGGGCCAGGGCGGTCGGGGTGTCGTCGAGGGTCGCGGTGAGGTGCCCCGCGGGCCAGGAGATCCGTATCTGCATGAGGCGGATTCAACAAGATGTTGAAGGGCTTGGGAACCCCTCGCGCGCCATGGGTCCACCGGTCCATCCCCGCTGGGGCTTAATGGGCCGCCTTAAGGACCCCCCGCCCCTCACGCATCGAACGGCCATGCGTCATAATTGCTTGTGAATGTGAACGCGTTCACAAGCGTGTCCCGGTTGCTCCCATGATGCATGCGACAAAGGGGGCAAACTGCCGCTGTACCACGGCGATGTAAGGAGACTGACGACGTGGAATTGGCTTTGGCGCCGGAGACTCTGGCGCGATGGCAGTTCGGTATCACCACCGTCTACCACTTCCTCTTCGTCCCCCTGACGATCTCGCTCGCCGCGCTCACCGCCGGCCTGCAGACGGCCTGGGTGCGCACGGAGAATCAGAAGTACCTCAGGGCCACGAAGTTCTGGGGCAAGCTCTTTCTGATCAACATCGCGATGGGTGTCGTCACCGGCATCGTGCAGGAGTTCCAGTTCGGCATGAACTGGTCCGACTACTCGCGCTTCGTCGGTGACATCTTCGGTGCCCCGCTCGCCTTCGAGGCCCTGATCGCCTTCTTCTTCGAGTCCACCTTCATAGGGCTGTGGATCTTCGGCTGGGACAAGCTGCCGAAGAAGATCCACCTCGCCTGCATCTGGATGGTCTCGATCGGCACGATCCTGTCGGCGTACTTCATCCTCGCGGCCAACTCCTGGATGCAGCACCCCGTCGGCTACAAGATCAACAAGGCGAAGGGGCGTGCCGAACTCACCGACTTCTGGCATGTGCTGACCCAGAACACCGCGCTCGCCCAGTTCTTCCACACGATCTCGGCGTCCTTCCTGACCGGCGGCGCCTTCATCGTCGGCATCGCCGCCTTCCACCTGCTCCGCAAGAAGCACGTCTCCGTGATGAAGACCTCGTTGCGCCTCGGCCTGGTCACCGTCGCCATCGCCGGACTGCTCACCGCGATCAGCGGTGACACCCTCGGCAAGGTCATGTTCAAGCAGCAGCCGATGAAGATGGCCGCCGCCGAGGCGCTGTGGGACGGTCAGGACTCCGCGCCGTTCTCGATCTTCGCGTACGGGGATGTCAGCAAGGGGCACAACACCGTCGAGCTGTCCATCCCGGGGATACTGTCGTTCCTCGCCGACGACGACTTCAGCTCGTACGTCCCCGGCATCAACGACACCAACAAGGCCGAGCAGGCGAAGTTCGGTCCCGGCGACTATCGCCCCATCATCCCCGTCACCTTCTGGGCGTTCCGCTGGATGATCGGCTTCGGCATGGCGTCCTTCGCCATCGGCCTGGCCGGACTCTGGCTGACCCGCAAGAAGTTCATGCTGCCGCAGCACCTGAGGGTCGGCGAGGACGAGGTGCCGCATCTTGTCCTCTTCAAGAACAAGGCCCTCGGCCCGACGCTCACGAAGTGGTACTGGCGCATTGCGATCCTGACCCTGGGCTTCCCGCTGATCGCCAACTCCTGGGGCTGGATCTTCACCGAGATGGGCCGTCAGCCGTGGGTCGTCTACGGCGTCCTGCAGACCCGGCAAGCGGTCTCCCCCGGTGTCTCCCAGGGCGAGGTGCTCACTTCGATGATCGTCTTCACGGCGCTCTACGCGATCCTCGCCGTCGTCGAGGTCAAGCTGCTCGTGAAGTACGTCAAGGCCGGACCGCCCGAGCTCACCGAGGCCGACCTCAACCCGCCCACCAGGATCGGCGGCGACTCCCGTGACGCCGACAAGCCGATGGCCTTCTCCTACTAGGCCCAGGGAGCGCTCAAGTCATGGAACTTCACGACGTCTGGTTCGTGCTCATCGCGGTCCTCTGGATCGGCTACTTCTTCCTGGAGGGCTTCGACTTCGGAGTCGGCATCCTCACCAAGCTGCTGGCCCGTGACCGCGCCGAGAAGCGGGTGCTGATCAACACGATCGGTCCCGTCTGGGACGGCAACGAGGTGTGGCTGCTCACGGCGGGCGGTGCGACATTCGCCGCCTTTCCCGAGTGGTACGCCACGCTCTTCTCCGGCTTCTATCTGCCGCTGCTGATCATCCTGGTCTCTCTGATCGTGCGCGGTGTCGCCTTCGAGTACCGGGCGAAGCGGCCCGAGGAGAACTGGCAGCGCAACTGGGAGACCGCGATCTTCTGGACCTCGCTGATCCCGGCGTTCCTGTGGGGCGTGGCCTTCGGCAACATCGTGCGCGGAGTGAAGATCGACAAGAACTTCGAGTACGTGGGCAACTTCGGGGATCTGCTCAACCCGTACGCGCTCCTCGGCGGCCTGGTCACGCTGACGCTGTTCACCTTCCACGGGACGGTGTTCGTCGGGCTCAAGACGGTCGGGGACATTCGGGAGCGGGCGCGGAAGCTGGCGCTGCAACTCGGGCTGGCGACAGCCGTGTTGGCGCTGATCTTCCTGCTCTGGACCCAGGTCGAGAACGGCGACGGCACGTCGCTGGTCGCGCTGGTCGTGGCCGTGGCAGCGCTCGTCGCCGCCCTTGTGGCGGTCAACGGCGGTCGTGAGGGCTGGGCGTTCATGCTGTCGGGGCTCACCATCGTGGCGGCCGTCGCGATGCTCTTCCTGACGCTCTTCCCGAACGTCATGCCGTCCTCGCTCAATGACGACTGGAGCCTGACGGTCACCAACGCGTCGTCGAGCCCTTACACCCTGAAGATCATGACTTGGTGTGCGGGGATCGCCACGCCGATCGTCCTGCTCTACCAGTCGTGGACGTACTGGGTGTTCCGCAAGCGGATCGGTACGCAGCACATCGCGGCCGATGTTGCGCACTGAGGTCTGCTGAATCGACGGGCATGTTTCACGTGAAACGACCGTTTCACGTGAAACATGCCTGATGAGCCAAGGGTGTGTTTCACGTGAAACCGATCGATCCGCGTCTGCTGCGGTACGCCCGCGCCACTCGCCTCTTTCTCGCGGCGGTCGTTGGGCTGGGGATCGCCGGGGCGGCGCTGGTCATCGCCCAGGCGATGCTCATTGCCGAGGTGGTGGTCGGCGCCTTCCAGCACGGACTCTCGGCCGGTGAACTCCGCACACCACTGATGCTGTTGGCGCTGGTCGCGATCGGGCGGGCCGTCGTCTCCTGGCTCACCGAGCTCGCCGCACACCGGGCGAGCGCGGCGGTCAAGTCGGAGTTGCGGGGGCGGCTGCTGGAGCGGGCCGCGCTCCTTGGCCCCGGGTGGCTGAGCGGGCAGCGGACGGGATCGCTGGTCGCCCTCGCCACGCGGGGAGTCGACGCGCTCGACGACTACTTCTCGCGCTATCTGCCGCAGTTGGGGCTCGCGGTGGTGGTTCCGGTGGCCGTGCTCGCCCGGATCGTCACCGAGGACTGGGTGTCGGCGGCGATCATCGTCGGCACGCTGCCGCTGATCCCGCTCTTCATGGTTCTGATCGGCTGGGCCACGCGGACCCAGATGGACCGTCAGTGGCGGCTGCTGTCACGCCTTTCGGGGCACTTCCTGGACGTCGTCGCGGGGCTGCCCACGCTCAAGGTGTTCGGCCGGGCCAAGGCGCAGGCCGAGTCGATCCGGAAGATCACCGGCGAGTACCGGCAGGCGACCATGCGGACGCTGCGGATCGCCTTCCTGTCGTCCTTCGCGCTGGAGCTGCTCGCCACGATCTCGGTCGCGCTGGTCGCGGTGACCATCGGGATGCGGCTCGTGCACGGCGAGATGGACCTGTACGTGGGGATCGTCATCCTCGTCCTCGCGCCCGAGGCGTATCTGCCGCTGCGGCAGGTGGGGGCGCAGTACCACGCCGCAGCCGAAGGGCTGGCGGCGGCCGAGGAGATCTTCTCGGTGCTGGAGACACCGGTTCCGGCGTCCGGCTCGCTGCTCGCGCCGGCGGGGGAGATCGGCTTCGAGGGCGTCACCGTGCGGTACCCGGGGCGCTCCGGGGACGCGGTCTCGGACGTCTCGTTCACGGTCGCCCCCGGTGAGACGGTGGCTCTTGTCGGACCGAGCGGCGTGGGCAAGTCGACACTGCTGAACGTCCTGCTGGGGTTTGTGGCGCCCACCGAGGGCCGGGTGCGGGTCGGGGGAGTCGATCTTGCCGAGGCCGACCGGGTGGAGTGGCGCTCGCGGATCGCCTGGGTGCCGCAGCGGCCTCATCTGTACGCCGGGTCCATTGCCGAGAACGTACGGCTGGCACGGCCCGACGCCGACGACGCGGCGCTGCGCCGGGCGCTCGCCGACGCGGGTGCGGCCGGCTTCGTCGACGCGCTGCCCGACGGGACCGACACGGTCCTCGGTGAGGACGGAGCCGGGCTGTCGGCGGGCCAGCGCCAACGCCTCGCCCTGGCCCGGGCGTTCCTCGCGGACCGGCCCGTGCTGCTCCTCGACGAGCCGACCGCCTCGCTGGACGGAGCGACGGAGGCGGAGGTCGTGGAGGCGGTGCGGCGGCTCGCCGTGGGGCGGACGGTGCTGCTGGTCGTGCACCGGCCGGCGTTGCTGGGGGTGGCGGACCGCGTGGTGCGGCTGGAGCCACACGCGTCTGCCGACGTGTCGGGTTCGGCGGAGTCCGCGGTGACCGTCGAGGTGCGCGGCTCCGCGGATTCCGGCCGTGCACAGTCGCTGCGACCGGTCGAGCCGGAAAGCGTGCCCGCGGCGGACGGCGAAGAGCCCCCTGCGGCCCCTCGGGGGCGTGGGGGCGTGCTTGCTCGCGTCCGGGCCATGGCCGCTCCCCGGCGCGGGCCGCTCACGCTCGCTCTGCTCCTCGGAAGTCTCGCGCTCGGGAGTGCCGTCGGTCTGATGGCCACCTCCGGGTGGCTCATCTCGCGGGCGTCCCAGCAGCCGCCGGTGCTGTATCTGATGGTGGCCGTGACGGCCACGCGGGCGTTCGGGATCGGGCGGGCCGTGTTCCGTTACACGGAGCGGCTCGTGTCGCACGACGCGGTGCTCAAGATGCTGGCCGACACCCGGGTCGCCGTGTACCGGCGCCTCGAACGCCTCGCGCCCGCCGGGCTGCGGACGGCCCGGCGCGGAGATCTGCTGTCGCGGCTCGTCGCCGACGTGGACGCGATGCAGGACTACTGGCTGCGGTGGCTGCTGCCCGCAGGAGCCGCGGTCGTCGTGTCCGCCGCCTCCGTCGGCTTCACCGCCTGGCTGCTGCCCGAGGCCGGTGCCGCCCTCGCCGCCGGACTGCTGGCGGCCGGAGTCGGCGTCCCGCTCGTGACCGGCGCCGTGGCGCGCCGTGCCGAACGGCGACTGGCTCCCGCGCGCGGCGTCCTGGCGACCCGGGTGACCGATCTGCTCACGGGAACGGCCGAGTTGACCGTCGCGGGCGCACTGCCCGCCCGTACCGCCGAGGCGCGGCGGGCCGACACCGTGCTCACCCGCATCGCCTCCCGGGCCGCCACCGCGACCGCGCTCGGCGACGGGCTCACGGCACTCGCGTCCGGACTGACCGTCGCGGCCACCGCCCTCGTGGGCGCCCAGGCGGTCGCCGCCGGGCGCCTGGGCGGCGTGGCGATGGCCGTCGTCGTCCTCACCCCGCTGGCCGCGTTCGAGGCCGTCACGGGGCTGCCGCTCGCCGTCCAGTACCGGCAGCGGGTGCACAAGAGCGCGGAGCGTGTGTACGAGGTGCTGGACGCGCCCGATCCCGTACGCGAACCGGACCGACCGCAGCCGGCGCCCGCGTCGCCGTTCCCGCTGCGTGTACAGGGGCTCCGGGCCCGTCACACCGGACAGGACCGGGACGCGCTCGCCGGGCTCGACCTGACCCTCGAACAGGGCCGCAGGATCGCCGTCGTCGGCCCCTCCGGGTCGGGGAAGACCACGCTCGCGCAGGTACTGCTGCGGTTCCTGGACCCGGACGCGGGGACGTACACGGTGGGCGGCGTGGACGCGTACGGCATGGACGGGGACGCCGTACGCCGCATGGTCGGGCTGTGCGCCCAGGACGCGCACCTCTTTGACAGCACCGTGCGCGAGAACCTGCTGCTGGCCCGCAAGGACGCGACCGAGGCCGAACTGCGCGACGCGCTCGCGCGGGCCCGGCTCCTCGACTGGGCGGACGCTCTGCCCGACGGGCTCGACACACTGATCGGCGAGCACGGCGCACGGCTGTCCGGCGGCCAGCGGCAGCGGCTCGCGCTGGCCAGGGCGCTGCTCGCCGACTTCCCCGTCCTCGTCCTCGACGAGCCCGCGGAACACCTCGACCTGCCGACGGCCGACGCGCTCACCGCGGATCTGCTGGCCGCGACCGAGGGCCGTACGACGCTGCTGATCACGCACCGGCTGGCCGGGCTCGACGCGGTGGACGAGGTCATCGTGCTCGCGGAGGGGCGAGTGGTCCAGCGGGGTCCGTACGCGGAGCTGGCGGCCGGCGAGGGGCCGCTGCGGGAGATGGTGGAGCGGGAAGCGGAGGGGGATCTGCTGGTCGGGGCCGCGCGGCAGTACAGCTAGGCCCTGGCGTCGGGGGCGGGCGGGAAGGTGACGGCAGGGCCCAGGAGCGGTCCGCGCCTCCGGCGTTCGCCGTCCGGCCGCCCCGGACCGGCCTCCCGCACCTCCGGTCCTGACCTTCTCTCACGGCCTCATCCCGACTTTCCCTTACAAATAGGACTTACTACGCTCAAGCCATGTCAGTAGCTCCCGACTCGCCCGACCCGGACGGCGGCCCGGACAGTGCGGCTCGGGCGCCTCGGGGCCTGCAAGGGCTGTCGGCCGAGCTGACCGCGCGCGTGCCGCAGCTGCTGGAGGCGATGCGCTCCGTCGGGTCGGGCCTTGAGCTGCACTCCACGCTGGACCGGATCTGCGAGACGGCAGCCCAGCTGGCGGACGCACGGTACGCGGCCATCGGGGTCGTGGCGGAGGACGGAAACGGGCTCGCGGACTTCGTCTATCACGGGGTCGACGAGGAAACCGCCCAGCGGATCGGGCGGCTGCCCGACGGGCACAAGGGGCTGCTCGGGGCGCTCATCCACGACCCGGACCCGGTGCGGCACACGAACCTGGCCGACGACCGGCGCTCCTGCGGGTTCCCCGAGCACCATCCGCCGATGCGGAGCTTCCTCGGGGTTCCGATCCGGGTACAGGGGGAGATCTTCGGGAATCTGTATCTGGCCGAGAAGCGCGGCGGCGGCTCGTTCAACGACTACGACCTCAACATGGTCCGGGTGCTGGCCACGGAGGCGGGTATCGCCATCGGCAACGCCCGTCTGTACGAGGCCGCCCAGCAGCGCGAGCGCTGGATCGACGGATCGGTGGCCGTCACCACGGCGCTGCTGTCGGGCGGCGACGCCGAGGACGCCCTCCAGGTCGTCGCCGAACAGGCCCGCCGGCTCTCCGGCTCCGCGGCCGGGCTCGTACTGCTGCCCGCCGAGGAGGGCGGCCTGGAGATCGTCGCCGTCGCCTTGGAAGGCCCGTCGAAGACGCTCGGCATGGTCATCCCGCCGGAGAGCGAGTTCGTCGCCGAAATCCTCGACGGGGAGGCCGTGTTCGTCGAGGACGCGGCTACCGACCGGCGCATGCTCCCGGAACCCGCGCGCGCATACGGGCCGATGATGATGCTGCCGCTGCAGAGCGACGGCCGGGTGCTCGGGGCCCTCGTCACCCCGCGCACCCGCGACGGCCGCCCGTTCACCGAGACCGAACGCATCCTCGCCGCGCAGTTCGCCTCGCAGGCCGCGCTCGCGCTGATGATGGCCGAGGCCCAGCGTGACCGGGAGCGGCTCGCGGTGTACGAGGACCGCGACCGGATCGCCCGTGACCTGCACGACCTCGTGATCCAGCGGCTGTTCGCCACCGGGATGATGCTGGAGAGCGCACAACGGTGGTCGGTCGTACCCGAAGTCCAGGAGGGCGTCGGCAAGGCGGTCGACGAACTCGACGTCACCATCCAGGAGATCCGCACCGCCATCTTCGCGCTCCAGCAAGGCCCCGCCGAAGTGCCGTCCGGACTGCGCACCCGTGTGCTGCGCGAGATCAACATGGCCGCCGTACCCCTCGGCTTCAAACCCGGCCACCGCTTCATCGGCCCCGTCGACACACTGGTGGGCGAACTCACCGGCAAGAACCTCATCGCCGCCCTGCGCGAGGCCCTCTCCAATGCCTTCCGTCACTCCGGGGCCTCCCGCATCGACGTCGTCGTCGACGCGACCGCGCACCTGCCGGACGGACAGCAGGGCGTACGGCTCAGCGTCGCCGACGACGGGGTCGGCATCCCCGACGGGGGGCGGCGCAGTGGGCTGCGGAACCTCAAGCGGCGGGCCGAGTCGCTGGGCGGGGACAGTTGGTACGGGGCGGGGATGGGGGAGGGAGGGGGCGGTACGACGGTGGTCTGGCAAGCGCCGTACGCTCCGCGGGTTGGGCCGGTTTGAGGCGGGGCCCGGTTATGGCTGCGCGTCGGCTTGTAGGTGACGTCTACTTCGAGCGGCGGGTTGCTTTGAGGCTGCGGGTGGTCTGTGGCTGGGCGCGCAGTTCCCCGCGCCCCTTACGGGGCGCTCAGCGCAGGCGTTCCGCGAGTATGCGCTCGATCACTACCGCCACCCCGTCCTCGTTGTTGGCGACCGTGCGTCCGGAGGCCGCGGCGATCACCTCGGGGTGGGCGTTGCCCATGGCGTACGACTGGCCTGCCCAGCTGAGCATCTCGACGTCGTTCGGCATGTCACCGAAGGCGACGACTTCCTCGGGGGAGATACCGCGCTCGGCGCAGCACAGCGCGAGAGTGCTGGCCTTGGAGACGTCGGGGCCGCTGATCTCCAGCAGGGCGCTGGGGCTGGAGCGGGTGACGTTGGCCCGGTCGCCGATGGCCAGGCGGGCGACGGTGAGGAAGGCGTCGGGGTCGAGCTCGTGATGGAAGGCGAGGATCTTGAGCACCGGTTCGCCGGCACCGGGGGCGTCCGCCGCCAGCAGCTTCTCGGCGGGCGCGAGGCTGTCGGGGGTCTCCATGTGCAGCTTGGGGTACGTGGGTTCCTGGTAGAAGCCGTACGTCTGCTCCACGGCGAACACGGCGCCCGGCGCGGCCTCGCGCACCAGCCGTACGGCGTCGAGCGCGTTCTCCCGCGCCAGCTCGCGGACCTTGACGAACCGGTGGGCGCCGGGGCCGCCGTGCAGGTCGACCACGGCGGCGCCGTTGCCGCAGATCGCCAGGCCGTGCCCGTGGACGTGGTCGCTGACGACGTCCATCCAGCGAGCCGGGCGGCCGGTGACGAAGAAGACCTCGATGTCCGCCTGTTCGGCGGCGGCGAGGGCGGCGATCGTGCGCTCGGACACCGACTTGTCGTCGCGCAGCAGGGTGCCGTCGAGATCCGTGGCGATCAGCCGGGGCAGAACGGTGGAGGCCGGGGTCTCGGGCCGTCGAGTCGCTGAGGTCACCCGCCCATTCTCCCGCATATGCGCGCACGGCCGTGCGGCAGACCGCACATGTGAGTGATTACCGTCCTCACCAGCACCGTTACGCCCCGTCCAGCCAAGGGCGGCCGGGGCGGGGTCTCAGGGCAGCTGCGTCAGGGCCTCCATGGCGATCCGCTCGAAGATCTTCACGTCGGCCGCGAAGTCCGAGTCGGGGATCGGCCAGTGGATCACGATGTCGGTGAAGCCCAGCTCCGCGTGCCTGCCCGCGAAATCGACGAACGCGTCGAGGGACTCCAGCGGACGGCCACGGTCCGGGGTGAAGCCGGTGAGCAGGATCTTGTCGAGCTCGTCCACGTCCCGGCCGATCGCGGCGCACGCGTCGGCCAGCTTGTCGACCTGCCCGCGAATGGCCTGAACCGACTGGTCGGGGGTGCCCGTTTCGTACAGCTTCGGGTCGCCGGTCGTCACCCACGCCTGCCCATGCCGGGCGGCGAGCTTCAGCCCGCGCGGACCGGTGGCGGCCACCGCGAACGGCAGCCGGGGGCGCTGGACGCAACCCGGGATGTTGCGCGCCTCGTGCGCCGAGTAGTAGTCGCCGCCGTACGAGACGGAGTCCTCGGTCAGGAGCCGGTCGAGCAGCGGTACGAACTCGCCGAAGCGGTCGGCGCGCTCGCGCGGGGTCCAGGGGTCCTGGCCGAGCGCCGTGGCGTCGAAGCCGGTGCCGCCCGCGCCGATGCCCAGAGTGACCCGGCCGTTCGAGATGTCGTCGAGGGAGATCAGGTCCTTGGCGAGCGTCACCGGGTGCCGGAAGTTCGGCGAGGTCACGAGCGTGCCGAGGCGGAGCCGGTCGGTGACGGCGCCGCCGCGGTCAGCGTCGGCACGGCCCCGAACCACGGGCCGTCGCGGAAGGTCCGCCACGACAGATGGTCGTACGTGAACGCGGTGTGGAAGCCGAGCTGCTCCGCACGCTGCCAGGCGGAACGCCCGCCCTCGTGCCAGCGGACGTACGGCAGGATCACAGTGCTCAGACGCAGACTCATACATCGAGCGTAAGCGGAACCGCCCAGTGGTCACGGCCACCGCATGATCGCCCCCGCTGCCTGCCTGGTCAGTGCCCCGAGGGAAACCGCAGGTACCGCGGCGGTACGGCCTCGGTGAGCCAGACCCCGTTCGCGCTGACCCGGAAGACATGGCCGTCGCGGTGCATGGCGGCGGCGTCCACGGAGAGCACGACCGGCCGGCCGCGGCGGGCGCCGACGCGGGTGGCGGTCTCCCGGTCCGGCGAGAGGTGCACGTCATGCCGGTTCATGGGCCGCAGGCCCTCGGCGCGGATCGCGTCCAGGCAGCGGGCCACGGTCCCGTGGTAGAGGTACGCGGGCGGAGTCGCCGGGGGCAGTCCGAGGTCGACCTCGACGGAGTGGCCCTGGCTGGCGCGGATCCGGGTCCCCTCGATCGCGAAGCGCCGCTTGTCGTTCGTGGCCACCACGTGATCGAGCTCCTCGCGCGTGAACCGGAAGCCGTGCGCGGCCGCCGCGGCCATCAGCGTCTCGATCTCCACCCAGCCGCCCTCGCCGAGCGTGAGCCCGATCCGCTCGGGCTGGTGCCGCAGATGCTTCGAGAGGTACTTCGACACCTTCACGGTGCGTCTTTCATCCATGCGTTCGTTCATCTCTCCAGCGTGCCTGGCGAGAGACGGATCACGCATTTGATTTTGATACGGAGGTTTGATCCACAGCCAAGTACTGTTATCCACAGGGGAATTGACGAATCTGTGGACAACTCACCAGCTATTTAGGGCATTTCGTCAACATCGCCCAGTTTTCGGTGGTTTGAGGTGAGTCGGTCCAAGGTCCGTGCCTGCACCTCCCGTTCAGCAGCCGCAGCGACGAAGGCCGACACCTGCCCGGCACCAACCAGCCCCTCAACAGCCCGCATTGTGTCCTCGGGAATCTCCACGGAACGCGTCTCATCCTTGAGCTCCGGGGGTTGGCCCGCACCGAGGTGCTGACGCAGGTGCCGGTTGGCGAACAGCCGCATGGCACGGGCCAGTTCGGCGTCCACCGTCTGCTGCGCGAGCGGGCGCAGCCGTCGCACGAGCGAGGCAGCCTCGGCCGCGTCCGCGTCGGTCGGCTGGTGCTCCCCCAGATAGCGCGCGAAGACGTGCTCCGTCGTGAACTCCAGGAAACGGGAGGCAATATGCTCGACCTGCCCCCTCAACTCCCGCAAATGGCCGGAGATCGCGGACAGAGGAACTCCCGCCGCGGACAACTCGACGGCCACGGCCAGCTCTTGAGGACTCGGAACGAGGAAGGAGTCCCCGTCCCCGGGAACCGGCTCCAGTACACCGAGTGCGACGGCGTCGGCGACCGCCGCGTCGTCCGGGCTGCCGCCGAACCGCTCGTCGAGCTCGGCCCGCGAGATACGTACGGCCTCCTCGTCGGTCCACGGCCCGTCGACCTCCGCGACCAGACCGAGGATCCCGCCGAGACCCCGGCCCGTGTCCCAGGCCTCCAGGAGCTCCTTGATGGAGGCCAGCGTGTAGCCGCGGTCCAGGAGGCCGGCGATCTGCCGCAGCCGGGCCAGATGCGCGTCCGCGTACACATTCGCGCGGCCGCGCCGCTCGGGGCGGGGGAGCAGCCCGCGGTCCTGATAGGCGCGGATCGTCCGGACCGTGGCACCGCTGTGGTGCGCCAGGTCCTCGATCCGGTACGCGGCACCGGCCGACTCGTCGCTCACGCTTCCCGCCCTCCCGGCCTCGCTACGCGATGGCCGCGCGTCCGATCGCCCCCGCAGCCGACCGTGCCGCCGGTGACTGCGCCAGATACTCGACGGCCCTGCGCAGTGAGCCCTCCTGGGACGGATGGTACGACCGCCGCAGGTAGCGGGGTATGGCCGTGCCGAGCTCCTTCCAGGTGGGCAGCAGACCCTTGCGTACGGCCCTGTTGTGGGCGGCGAGCGAGTAGCGCAGGCGGCCGGCGAGCTGGGGATCGTGGCGTATGAGGTAGGCGGCACCCCACGCCCACAGGTACAGCATCATCGGCGCGGTGACCGCCATGCCCGCGATCCTGCGCGCGTAGCGGGGCAGGCCCTCGCCGCCGCAGTGCTGGTACATGTCGAAGGCGACCGCGCGGTGCTCGACCTCCTCCGCGCCGTGCCAGCGCAGCAGGTCGAGCATGACCTCGTCGGCGTCGGCGAGGTCGAGGCCCTCGGCCGCCAGCACCCAGTCGCCCAGCACCGCGGTGAACTGCTCGATCGCCGCGATCACCGACAGCCGGAAGCGCAGCCACTCCCCGGCCGGTACCGGCGCCCCCAGGGGCGGTTTCTCGCCCAGCAGCTTCTCGAAGAGGAAGTCGACGTACTTCGTGAAGTCCGCGGTGTCCAGGCGCTGCGCCGCGAGGTGGTCGAGGACATACGCGTGCTGCACGCTGTGCGTCGCCTCCTGCCCCATGAAACCCTTGACGTCCTGGAGGAGTTCGGGGTCGTCGACCAGCGGCAGCCCCTCCTTGAAGACCTTCACGAACCACCGCTCCCCCGCGGGCAGCAGCAGATGCAGCACGTTGATGACGTGGGTGGCGGTGGGCTCGTCCGGGATCCAGTGCAGCGGCGTCCGCTGCCAGTCGAAGGAGACCCGGCGCGGGGCGATCGCATGGTGGTCGTCGCTCAGGGAGGCGAGCTCGCTCACAGCGGTGGCTCCAACCGTGCGATCGTGCGCAGTGCCCTCGGTGTGAAGCGGGACATGAGGTGGGCGCCGCGCGCCTCAGGGGTGACCGGGACGACCGCCTGATTGCGGACCACCGCGCGCAGGATCGCGTCGGCCACCTTCTCCGGCGGATAGTTGCGCAGCCCGTACAGCCGCGCCGACTTCTTCTGGCGCCGCTTCTCCTCCAGGGCGTCGACCCCGGCGAAGTGCGCGGTCGAGGTGATGTTCGTGTTGACGAAGCCGGGGCAGATCGCCGAGACGCCGATGCCCTGCCCCGCCAGCTCCGCGCGCAGGCACTCGCTGAGCATCAGGACGGCCGCCTTGGAGGTGCTGTAGGCGGGCAGCGCCTTCGACGGCTGGTACGCCGCCGCCGACGCGGTGTTGACGATGTGGCCGCCCTGCCCGCGCTCGGCCATCTGCTTCCCGAAGAGCCGGCAGCCGTGGATCACGCCCCACAGATTGACGTCGAGGACCTTCCTCCAGTCCTCCGGGGTCGTGTCGAAGAAGGATCCGGAGAGCCCGATCCCGGCGTTGTTCACCAGCACGTCCACCACGCCGTACTCGGTGGCGACCTTCTCGGCGAGCTTCTCCATGGCCTGCTCGTCGGAGACGTCGACCGTCTCCGCCCAGGCCTCGGGGGAGCCGATCAGCCGGGACATCTCCGCCGTACGGGCCGCGCCCTCGGCGTCCCGGTCGACGGCCACCACGCGCGCGCCGGCCTCGGCGAACGCGAAGGCGGTGGCCCTCCCGATGCCGCTGCCCGCGCCGGTGACCAGAACGAGCTGCCCGCCGAACCGGTCCGCGTACTTGCCCGTGGCCATGGTGTCGTGCGCGGGCACCCCGGTCCCCCGGCCTTCGTTCGCCGTCACGAACTCCGCGATCCAGGCCGCCAGTTGGTCCGGGCGCGTACGCGGCACCCAGTGCTTGGCCGGGAGCGTACGGCGCACCAGCCGCGGGGCCCACGTCTCCAGCTCGTCGTAGAGCCGCTCGGAGAGGAAGGCGTCACCCAGGGGCGTGATGAGCTGCACGGGCGCGTGCGCGTAGGCGTCCGTGCGCGGCCTGCTCAGCCGGGCCCGTACGTTGTCGCGGTACAGCCACGCGCCGTGCGCCGCGTCCGAGGGCAGCGACGGGGTCGGGTAGTCGCCCGCGGGGACCTTCTCGACCCGCTGGAGGATCTTCGGCCACTGCTTGCCGAGCGGGCCGCGCCAGGCCAGCTCGGGCAGGACGGGCGTGTGCAGCAGATACACGTACCAGGACTTGGCGCCCTGGCCGAGGAGTTGGCCGACCTTGCGCGGGGTGGGCCGCTTCACGCGCTGCTTGATCCAGTGCCCGAAGTGGTCCAGGGACGGCCCGGACATCGACGTGAAGGACGCGATCCGGCCCTCGGTGCGCGGGACCGTGACGAACTCCCACGACTGCACCGAACCCCAGTCGTGCCCCACCAGATGTACGGGTCTGTCGGGGCTGACCGCGTCCACGACCGCCAGGAAGTCGTCCGTCAGCTTCTCCAGAGTGAACCCGCCGCGCAGCGGCTGCGGCGCCGTGGACCTGCCGTGGCCCCGGACGTCGTAGAGCACCACATGAAAGCGTTCGGCGAGGCGCGTCGCGACCTCGGACCACACCTCCTTGGAGTCCGGATAGCCGTGCACGAGCACCACCGTGGGCTGTGAGGGGTCACCCAACTCGGCGACGCACAGCTCGACTCCGCCCGTCCGCACCCAGCGCTCACGCGCGCCTTCGAGACTCACTTGTCCTCCGCCCAGCGCCGCACGTGCGGCAGATCGTCGTCCAGCCAGAACGCGCCCTGCTCGGGGTCCTTGGAGTCGGTGACGACCAGGATCTCCTCGAACTTCGCGCCCGTGCCCCGGAATCCGAGGTGCGGTTCGACCGCCCACAGCCCCGGCCGGGGCGGATGGTCGGAGAACCGGTACGGCGACCACAGCGGCGACCAGCCGTCGCGGTGCCCGTGGATCGCGTCGCTCGCGAGCCCCTTCAGGGACTGGGTGCCGAACCCGAACAGCCTTGGCGACCAGGGGCGTTCCTTCACCCGGTCCACCTTGTGCGCGATCACGCCGAAGGGATACGCGCGATGCCGGTTCGCATAGCCCTGGCGGACCATGAGCCGGTCCACGTCCTCGTAGATCTCGCGCAGCGGGCGCCGCTCGCGCACCTCGCGCAGGATCAGCTCGCGGTGCGCCTCAAGGTCGGCGAGCAGCTTGTCCTGCACGGGGTTCAGCCCGAGCGAGCCCGAGTAACCGATGTCCGCCGTATATCCCTTGTGGACCGGGGCCATGTCGAGGATGAACGGCATCCCCGGCTCCAGACGGCGGTTGGTGGGGAAGAACTGCAGCGGGATCCGGAAGTTCACGAACGCCGTACGGTCCCCGAACCAGGCGAAGGGCAGGTGGAACCAGTCCCGCACCCCGCGCTCGCGCAGCCAGTCGCGCTGCATGCGCGCCGCCTCGCGCTCGGTCACACCCGGCTTGAGCTGCGCCGCGACCGCTTCCGCGCACTCGTACGCGAGGCGCTGCACTTCCCTGAACCCCCGCAGTTCCGCGGAGAGTTCGCCTGCCACTGCCGTCGTCATGCCACCGCCCCACCCATGTCCACGCTGACCGCGGTACGTGCCCGTAACTTGACACTGGCGAATGTGACAGTTGTTAGAGGCTGCGTCAATAGCGCTGCGCGACGCCTGTGGACAACCGCCGCGATGTGGATAAACCAGCGCCGGTTGTTCGACCTCAGGGGGACCCCTACGGGCCCGTACGACTGGAGTCTGACGCGGATCCAGCTCCATGGGCTGACGACCGCTGTGGCGTGCGCCACTACCTTCGAAACGTGACTGTGATCGCGACCGAAAGCCTGAGCAAGCGGTTCCCCAGGGTGACCGCTCTTGACCGGCTCTCCGTGGACGTCGGGCCCGGTGTGACCGGACTCGTCGGAGCCAACGGGGCCGGCAAGTCCACACTGATCAAGATCCTGCTGGGTCTGTCCCCCGCCACCGAGGGCCGCGCACACGTGCTCGGCCTCGACGTCCCCACCGAGGGCGGCGCCATCCGCGAGCGGGTCGGGTACATGCCCGAGCACGACTGCCTGCCGCCCGACGTCTCGGCCACCGAGTTCGTCGTCCACATGGCGCGCATGTCCGGGCTCCCGCCGGCCGCGGCCCGCGAGCGCACCGCGGACACCCTGCGCCACGTCGGCCTCTACGAGGAGCGCTACCGACCCATCGGCGGCTACTCGACGGGCATGAAGCAGCGCGTGAAGCTCGCGCAGGCCCTCGTCCACGACCCCCAGCTGGTCTTCCTCGACGAGCCGACCAACGGCCTCGACCCGGTCGGCCGCGACGACATGCTCGGCCTGATCCGCCGCATCCACACCGACTTCGGCATCTCGGTCCTGGTCACCTCGCACCTCCTGGGCGAGCTGGAGCGCACCTGCGACCACGTCGTCGTCATCGACGGCGGCAAGCTGCTGCGCTCCAGCTCCACCACGGACTTCACCCAGACCACGACGACCCTCGCCATCGAGGTCACCGACACCGACGAGCACCCGGACGGCACCGGCACGGTGCGCGACGTGCTCCACGCGCGCGGGATCGAGACCCACGACGGCAGCGGCCTGCCCGGCGCCGGACACATCCTGCTGCTCACCGCCGAGGGCGAGGAGACCTACGACCTCGTCCGCGACGTCGTCGCCGACCTCGGCCTCGGCCTGGTCCGGATGGAACAGCGCAGGCACCACATCGCGGAGGTCTTCAAGGACAGCGACGAACACAAGACCGGTGGCGAATCGAAGACCGGCGACGAGCAGCGGAAGGAGGCGGTCGGCCATGGCGGTTGAGCAGCCCCAGGTGGCGGCCCCGGCCCAGCCCGGTGAGCAGACCCGTATCCACAACATCGGCTACCGCAACTACGACGGCCCGCGCCTGGGCCGCGCCTATGCCCGCCGCTCGCTGTACTCGCAGTCCCTGCGCGGCGCCTACGGCCTCGGCCGCTCGGTCAAGTCCAAGGTGCTGCCGATGCTGCTCTTCGTGGTGATCTGCGTCCCCGCACTCATCATGGTGGCCGTCGCGGTCGCCACGAAGGCGAAAGACCTGCCCGTCGACTACACGCGCTACGCGGTGATCATGCAGGCCGTCATCGGCCTGTACGTCGCCTCCCAGGGACCCCAGTCCGTCTCGCGCGACCTGCGCTTCAAGACCGTACCGCTGTACTTCTCGCGCCCCATCGAGACCGTCGACTACGTAAGGGCCAAGTACGCGGCCCTGGCCTCGGCGCTGTTCATCCTCACGGCCGCACCGCTGATCGTGCTCTACGTAGGGGCGCTTCTGGCGAAGCTCGACTTCGCCGACCAGACGAAGGGCTTCGGACAGGGGCTGGTCTCCGTGGCGCTGCTGTCGCTGCTGTTCGCCGGGATCGGCCTGGTCATCTCGGCCATCACCCCGCGCCGCGGCTTCGGCATCGCGGCCGTCATCGCCGCCCTGACCATCTCCTACGGAGCGGTGTCCACCGTCCAGGCCATCGCCTTCGAGCAGTCCAGCACCGGAGCCGTCCCGTGGCTCGGCCTCTTCTCGCCGATCACGCTCATCGACGGAGTGCAGACGGCCTTCCTCGGCGCCACCTCCGCCTTCCCCGGAGCGGAAGGCCCCTCGTCCGGGCAGGGCGTCGTCTACCTCATCGTCGTCCTGGGTCTCATCGCGGGCTGCTACGGCCTCCTGATGCGCCGCTACCGAAAGGCCGGGCTGTGACCACACTCACCATCGACCACGTCTCGCGCTGGTTCGGCAACGTGGTGGCGGTCAACGACATCACCATGACGATCAGCCCCGGAGTCACCGGCCTGCTCGGCCCGAACGGCGCAGGGAAGTCCACCCTCATCAACATGATGGGCGGCTTCCTCGCCCCCTCCACGGGCACCGTCACCCTCGACGGCCAGCAGGTCTGGCGCAACGAACAGATCTACCGGCACATCGGCATCGTCCCCGAACGCGAGGCGATGTACGACTTCCTCACCGGCCGCGAATTCGTCGTCGCCAACGCCGAACTGCACGGCCTCGGCGCGAAGGCCGCCCAAAGGGCCCTCGCCACCGTCGAGATGGAGTACGCGCAGGACCGCAAGATCTCCACGTACTCCAAGGGCATGCGGCAGCGCGTGAAGATGGCGTCCGCGCTCGTCCACGACCCGTCGCTGCTACTGCTCGACGAGCCCTTCAACGGCATGGACCCGCGCCAGCGCATGCAGCTCATGGACCTGCTGCGCCGCATGGGCGACGAGGGCCGCACGGTGCTGTTCTCGTCCCACATCCTCGAAGAGGTCGAGCAACTCGCCGCGCACATCGAGGTGATCGTCGCCGGACGGCACGCGGCGAGCGGCGACTTCCGGCGCATCCGCCGCCTGATGACCGACCGCCCGCACCGCTACCTCGTCCGCTCCAGCGACGACCGGGCCCTGGCCGCCGCGCTGATCGCCGACCCGTCGACATCCGGCATCGAAGTCGACCTCGCCGAGGGCGCGTTGCGCATCCAGGCGGTCGACTTCGGCCGGTTCACCGCGCTGCTGCCGCGCGTCGCGCGCGAGCACGGCATCCGGCTGCTCACGGTCTCGCCGTCCGACGAGTCGCTCGAATCCGTCTTCTCGTATCTCGTCGCGGCGTAGGAGGCCGAAGATGTACGACCCCACAGTCGCCCGGCTCACCTATCGGGGCCTGCTCGGCCGCCGCCGGGCCCTCATCCTCTGCGCGCTGCCCGTCCTGCTCATCGTGATCTCCGCGGCCGTACGCGGCTTCGCCGGAGCCGACGACCAGGTCGCCTCGGACGTGCTCGGCGGATTCGCGCTCGCCACGATGGTGCCCATCATCGGCGTCATCGCCGGTACGGGCGCGATCGGACCCGAGATCGACGACGGCTCGGTGGTGTATCTGCTGGCCAAGCCCCTGAAGCGGCCGACGATCATCTTCACCAAGCTGATCGTCGCGATCGCCGTCACCATGGCGTTCTCCGCGCTGCCGACGTTCATCGCGGGCATGATCCTGAACGGCAACGGCCAGCAGATCGCCGTCGCCTACACCGTGGCCGCACTGGTCGCCTCGATCGCGTACGCCGCCCTGTTCCTGCTCCTGGGAACCGTGACCCGGCACGCGGTGGTCTTCGGACTCGTCTACGCCCTCGTCTGGGAGGCCCTCTTCGGGTCGCTGGTGTCCGGCGCGCGCACGCTCAGCGTCCAGCAGTGGGCGCTCGCGGTCGGCCACAAGGTCACCGGCGGGGAGCTCGTCACCTCGGACGTGGGTCTGCCGACCGCCACGGTGCTGCTGATCGCGGTCACCGTGCTCGCCACCTGGTACGCCGGGCAGCGGCTGCGGTCACTGACGCTGGCCGGCGAGGAGTGAACGGGGGCTCCACGCGCGCGTGCCGGGTTGTCGCCACGCGCGCGCGGAGCCCTCTTTTCTTGACAGCGTCTTCACCTCTGCCTGGGCACACTGGGCCAAGGGGATGCACGGCTAGGAGGAACGGGGATGGCAGAACCGAAGGGCGAGGAACAGCGGGAGTCCGGGGACGTGTCCGGGGATGTCTGGGACGACGTCGTACTGGACGAGAACTTCATACGCTCCGCGGAGACGGCCGAGCCGTCCGCCCGCGCCCGTATGCTCGCCGCCCGCTGGCGCGAAGGGGGACCCGATCCGCAGCCCTGGCGCTCCGACGAGCCGCCCGCGGGATGGTTCTTCAGCAAGGGGCGCCGGCGCAGGTGGCGCCGCCGGTAGCGATGGTCTCTTATTCGCGGCGCCCGACTCGGCGTACGGGCACAGTGGGTTGTGCATGTACGCCGAGTCGGGCGCCGCATTCTGGGAGAGACGTCCGGAGCGGGCTCCGGAGTAGTTACCGTTCCTTGGCAGCAAGCGGGAGCAGGTCCCCTGGCTGGCACGCCCCGAACGGTCTTGGGCGCACTGGTCGTCCGCTTTCGCATCCCGGGCGGCGACACGGATCCTGTCCGTGGTCCGAGCCGGGCGGGCGGATTCCCTGACGACCTGGCTCGATGGACGTGGCCAGAGGCGACGGGGAGGCCCTGAACCATCTCTCCGGTGGAGCAGGGGTCCCGCACGCTGGCACCACAACCGGCGTTCCAGATCGCACAGTTACGCTACCCCGGCCCTTGCGTCGCCCCGCAACCCCGGAAGCCGACCATCACACGATCGAGCTAACCCAGCAACCGCTCCAGCACCACAGCGATCCCGTCCTCGTCGTTCGAGGACGTCACCTCGTCCGCGATCGCCTTGAGGTCGTCGTGGGCGTTGGCCATCGCCACCCCGCGCGCGGCCCACCCGAACATCGGGATGTCGTTCGGCATGTCGCCGAAGGCGATCGTGTCCGCGGCCTTCACACCCAGGCGGCGGGCGGCGATGGACAACCCCGTCGCCTTGGAGAGGCCCAGGGGGAGGAGTTCCACAATGTCCGCTCCCGCCATCATGACGCCGACAAGGCCGCCCGCGACGCGCGTGGCCGCCTCGGCGAGCTCGTCGGCGGAGAGCGTCGGGTGCTGGATGTACAGCTTGTTCAGGGGAGACGACCAGAGGTCCGCCGCGTCAGTGATCGGTACGACCGCGAGCGGACCGGCCATCATGCGGTAGCCGGGGCCGACCAGTATCTCGCCGTCGAGCCCGGCGCTGCTCGCGGCGAGCAGCAGCGGGCCGACCTCCGCCTCGATCTTGGCGAGCGCCAGACCGGCCAGCTGCCGGTCGAGCGTCACCGCGGTGAGCAGCCGGTGCTCCCCCGCGTCGTACACCTGTGCGCCCTGGCCGCACACCGCGAGACCCTTGTAGCCGAGGTCGTCGAGGATGTGCCGGGTCCAGGGCACCGCACGCCCCGTGACGACGATGTGCGCGGCGCCCGCGGCGGTGACCGCGGCGAGCGCCTCACGCGTACGCTCCGAGACCGTCTCGTCGGAACGCAGCAGCGTCCCGTCGAGATCGGTCGCGACGAGCTTGTAGGGGAAGGACCCGGTGGACCCGGTCGACTCCGTGGCGCCGGTGGTCACTTGGAGATCGGCTCCAGGACCTCACGACCGCCCAGGTACGGACGCAGCACCTCCGGCACGCGGACGGAGCCGTCGGCCAGCTGGTGGTTCTCCAGGATCGCGACGATCGTGCGCGGTACGGCGCACAGCGTGCCGTTCAGCGTGGCGAGCGGCTGGACCTTCTTGCCGTCGCGCATGCGGACCGACAGGCGGCGGGCCTGGAAGCTGTCGCAGTTGGAGGCCGAGGTCAGCTCGCGGTACTTGCCCTGGGTGGGGATCCACGCCTCGCAGTCGAACTTGCGGGTCGCGGAGGAGCCGAGGTCGCCCGACGCCACGTCGATGACCTGGAAGGGCAGCTCAAGGCCGGTCAGCCACTGCTTCTCCCAGTCCAGGAGCCGCTTGTGCTCGTTCTCCGCGTCCTCAGGGGCGACGTACGAGAACATCTCGACCTTGTCGAACTGGTGCACGCGGAAGATGCCGCGGGTGTCCTTGCCGTACGTGCCGGCCTCGCGGCGGAAGCACGGCGAGAACCCGGCGTAGCGCAGCGGCAGCTGGTCGGCGTCGAGGATCTCGTCCATGTGGTACGCCGCAAGGGGGACCTCGGAGGTGCCGACCAGGTAGTAGTCGTCCTTCTCCAGGTGGTACACGTTCTCCGCGGCCTGGCCGAGGAAGCCGGTGCCCTCCATGGCGCGCGGGCGGACCAGCGCCGGGGTCAGCATCGGGATGAAGCCGGCCTCGGTGGCCTGCGCGATCGCCGCGTTGACGAGGGCGAGCTCCAGCAGCGCGCCGACACCCGTCAGGTAGTAGAAGCGCGAGCCGGACACCTTGGCGCCCCGCTCGACGTCGATGGCGCCCAGCGCCTCGCCGAGCTCCAGGTGGTCCTTGGGCTCGAAGCCCTCGGCGGCGAAGTCGCGGATGGTGCCGTGCGTCTCCAGGACGACGAAGTCCTCCTCGCCGCCGACCGGGACGTCGGGGTGCACGAGATTGCCGAGCTGGAGGACGAGCCGCTTGGTCTCCTCGTCCGCCTCGTGCTGCTCGGCGTCGGCGGCCTTGACCGCGGCCGCGAGCTCGCCGGCCTTCTTCAGCAGCTCGGCCTTCTCGTCGCCGGACGCCTTGGGGATCAGCTTGCCGAGCGACTTCTGCTCGGAACGGAGCTCGTCGAAGCGGACGCCGGACGACCTGCGCCGCTCGTCGGCGGAGAGGAGGGAGTCGACGAGCGCGACGTCCTCTCCACGGGCGCGCTGGGAGGCGCGAACACGGTCGGGGTCCTCACGGAGCAGGCGAAGGTCAATCACCCCTCAAGGCTACCGGTGCGCGGTTCCGGCCAACGACTCGATATTCCGGTCCGGGGCTTCCGTCACGTTATGAGTGGAATGCCGGGCTGAATCTCTTGATCACCAATGGGGCGCCGCGGAGTGGCTTCGGGAGCGTCAATAAAAAGGACGCTACTCCCTGAAACGGGGCAGATGGCAGTCTACGGGTTGACTGGATTCCCTTGCGCGGAGCGGGACTTGAGGGGGAGTTGTCCACAGGGATCCACACCCTCACCAAGTTATCCACAGGCTGTGCGGAAGATCTGTGGACTGCGGAAGTGATCGTTCCGAAAGCCGCATGCGGGACGAAGAATTCCCGAGTCAAACCATCTCTACACCCACGTTCGAGTGGAAATGCTTCGCTCCAAAGGATTGATCAAGGGAAAAGAGTGGACGAGGGGTGACGTACGGGACTGTGGACGGAGTAGGGGCCTGTAGGCCGATTTGTCGACGATGTAGCGCTTCGTTGTCGACTTGTCCCCAGGTCGAGAAGCGCACCTGTGGATAACTTTGTGGAGAAAGAAAATCTGCAGGTACGACCGACTAAAAACGGCCGTCCTGGCAGCGCGCCAGCCAGTCCGACGCCGCCGAGAACGCGTCGTCGGACGTCCCGGGCCGCACCGCCCGTACGTCCTCCAGGGCGACCCCGGCCCGCGGATAGGACCCGAGGAAGCGCACCTGGGGGGAGATCCGCTTGAGGCCCATCAGCGCCTCGCCCACACGGCGGTCGGTGATATGACCCTCGGCGTCAACGGAGAAGCAGTAATTGCCGATGCCCTGGCCGGTCGGCCGCGATTCGATCCGCATCAGGTTGACGCCGCGTACGGCGAATTCCTGGAGGAGTTCGAGCAGCGCGCCCGGGTGGTCGTCGCCGAGCCAGATGACCAAGGACGTCTTGTCGGCGCCGGTCGGGGCCGCGGGCCGGGCGGGGCGGCCGACCAGCACGAAGCGGGTCTCGGCGTTCGCCGCGTCGTGGATCTCGGTCACCAGCGGTTCGAGAGCGTACGTCGCCGCCGCGAACTCGCCCGCGAAGGCCGCGTCGTACCGGCCCTCCTGGACCAGGCGCGCCCCGTCCGCGTTCGACGCCGCCGATTCCCACAGTGCGTCGGGCAGGTGTGTGCCGAGCCAGTTCCGCACCTGCGGCTGGGCGACCGGGTGGCCGGTGACCGTCTTGATGTCCTTCAGGGCTGTGCCGGGCCTGACCAGGAGGGCGAAGGCGATCGGCAGCACGACCTCGCGGTAGATCATCAGTGGGTCACCCTTGGCGAGCTCGTCGAGGGTGGCGGTGACACCGCCCTCGACCGAGTTCTCGATCGGGACGAGCGCGCCCGCGGCCTCGCCGCCGCGCACCGCGTCGAGCGCGGCCGGGACGGACACCATGGGGACCAGCTCCCGCGTCGCGGCTTCCGGAAGCGTGCGGAGAGCGGCCTCGGTGAACGTTCCCTCGGGGCCGAGATAGGTGTAGCGCGTCGCCGACATACCGTCACCCTAATGGGCCTTGTCCAACCCGGCTCGCCTCTGTGGACACCGCGGCCCCGCAGGGCATCCCCTTGGCGGACCGGCAACCGCGGCCTCGACGGTGTCCCTCAGCCCTCCAGCAGCCGCTGCCCCACGTACTCCCCCTCGGCCGCCCCGCCCGGCACCGCGAACAGTCCGCTCGACTCGTGGCGGATGAACGTGGAGAGCGCGTCGCCGCGGTCGAGCTTGCGCTGGACGGGGACGAAGCCGCGCAGCGGATCGGCCTGCCAGCAGACGAAGAGCAGGCCCGCGTCGGGCACGCCGTTGGTGTCGATGCCGTCGTGGAAGGAGAACGGACGGCGCAGCATCGCGGCGCCGCCGTTCTGGTCGGGCCGGGTGATCCGGGCATGCGCGTTGATGGGCACGACCAGGTTGCCGTCGGCGTCTGTCTTGTCGAGGTTCATCGCGGTCGTCTCGGTGCCGCCGGACAGCGGCGCCCCGTTCGACTTCTTGCGCCCGATGACGTCCTCCTGGGCCTTGACGGAGAGCTTCTCCCAGTCGTCGAGGAGCATACGGATACGGCGTACGACGGCGTACGAGCCGTTCGCCATCCAGGCCGGGTCGGCCGAGCCCGACGCGGGCACGAAGATGCGCTGGTCGAAGGTGGACTCGGACGGCTTCGGATTGCGGGTGCCGTCGATCTGGCCCATGAGGTTGCGGGCCGTCATCGGCTGTTCGGTGGCGCCGGGCGAGCGGTTGAAGCCGTTCATCTGCCAGCGGACGCGGGCCGCGCTGCCCGCGTCCTTTTGGATCGCGCGCAGGGCGTGGAAGGCGACCAGGGCGTCGTTCGCGCCGATCTGCACCCACAGGTCGCCGTTGCTGCGCGCCTTGTCGAGGTGGTCGGAGGAGAAGTCGGGCAGGGGGTCCAGGGCGACCGGGCGCTGCTTCTCCAGGCTCGTACGCGCGAAGAAGCTGTGTCCGAAGCCGAAGGTGACCGTCAGGGACGACGGGCCGGCGTCGCGGGCGATGTCCGTGTCGTCGTGCGCGGCGGCTTCGCCCGCCATCATTCGCTGGGCCGTCGCCGACCAGCGGCGCAACAGCGCGGCCGCCTCCTTGCGGCCCGCTCCCGCGGCCAGGTCGAAGGCGACGAGGTGGCCGCGGGCCTGGAGGGCGTTGGTGATGCCGGGCTGATGTTTCCCGTGAAACATCACCGCGTCCGCGCCGAGGGAGGTCAGCGGGGTGGCCTTCTCGGCGGAGGGTGCCGCCGCGTATCCCACGGCGCCTCCGGCCGCGCCCAGGGCGAGACCGGTGGCACCCGCGGTGCCGAGGAGTCGGCGCCGTGAAAAGACCCCCTTAGGAGAGGTCTCCTCGAAAACGGCCTCCTTAGGAGAGGCGATTTCCGGCGTGGCCTTCTTGGTGGAGGCGTTTTCCGCATCGGCCTCCCTCGGAGAGGTCACCTTGGAAGAGGCCTCGGAGGTGGTCCGCTGGGAGGACGTCTCCGGAGTGGAGTGGTCAGCCATGGTGAGGTTCAGCCGATCTGCGCGTTCTTGTTCACGGTCGCTTGGTCGATGTCGGAGGTCCGTACGGTGACCGCGATCTTCCAGTCGCCCGCCATGGGGATCTGCACCCCGGCCGCCGACCAGTGTCCGGTGGCGATGCGGTCGGGGGTCACGGGCAGCGGGCCGATGTCCTTCGCGGCGAGGGTGAAGGCGACCTTCACCTCGGGTACGTCGAAGGCCTTGCCGTTCGGCCGCTCCACGAAGACGTGCATCTCGTTGGCGCCGACGCGGGCCGGGTCGAGGGTGACCTCCACGGTGCCCTTGCCGTCCTGGCCGCCGGTGTCGAACGGGATCTTGAGGGAGAGCGGGCCGGACCGCTGCGAGGAGGACGCGGTGGCCTGCTGGGCCGCTTCCTCGGTGCGCCCGGGTTCGGTGGTCGTCAGCGCGGTCGTGACCGCGAGCAGCACGATGGCGACGCCCGCCTCGGCGAGGACGGAGCGGCGCAGCCCCGAGCGGTGAGGGTCGGCGTCGCGGATGCGCTTGTCGCGTGTGGTGGCGACGGCGGCCCGCTGCCGGGCGAGTTGGGTGGCGCGCCGGGAGTCCTCGGGGTTCGCGGGAACGGTCGCCCGTGTCTTTCCGCGCTGTTCGACCACGGCCGCCGCCACGGCCTCCGGAGCCGCGACCTCCGACAGTTGGCCGGTCCAGCGCCGCGAGATCCACGCGATGCCCACGAGGACCGCCACCAGGCCGATCTTGACGAGCAGCAGCTGCCCGTATGTCGTGTCGGTGAGTGCCGACCAGGAGCCGACCTGGCGCCACGACTGGTAGATCCCCGTGGCGACCAGCGTGAGGACGCCGCCGAACGCGACGCGCGAGAAGCGGCGTACGGCCGTCGCCTCGATCTGTGCGTCCGCGGGCGCCCGGAACAGGGCGACCAGCAGTGTCGCGAGGCCGCCGAGCCAGCCGGCGACGGCCAGCAGGTGCAGCACGTCGACGGGCATCGCGATGCCCGCCTGGATGCCGGTCGAGGCGTGCTCGGCCATGGCCCAGGTCGCGGCCAGGCCCGCCGCGACGACGGCACCGCCGATCGCGAGCCCGAAGGTGAGGTCTTTCTTCTCGGCGGCCCGGTCGGCGGCGTCGGCGGCGGCCTCCTCCGACTCGTCGTCCTCGTCCGGTCCGTCGTCCTCGTCCCGCTTCACGTACGCGCCGAAGAGCACCGCGATGAACAGTGCCGCCGCGGCGAGCAGCAGCAGCCGGGAGACCAGGGCCGCGCCCGACTTGGTCTGCAGCACCTGCCCGAGCAGTGTCAGGTCGAAGATGTCGCCGACCTTGCCGGAACCGACGTAGGAACCGCGCAGGAGCAGCAGCGCGAGCGTGGCGCCGGTCAGCGCGAGCCATCCGGTGACCACGAGCCGCTGCACCGGCCGGACCCCGGCGCCCCGCTGCCAGCAGGCCAGGACGAAGGCCGCGCCGCCGACGAGGAGGATGAATCCCGCGTAGGAGACGTAGCGCGCGAACCCGTAGAGCACGCCGACGACCCCGCCGCCCACGGCCTGGTCGGACAGTGCGACGGAGGTCTGCGAGGGTGCGCCGATGGAGAAGGTGAAGGCGCCCGAGACGGGGTGGCTGTCCGCCGACACCACTTGGTAGGTGACGGTGAACGTGCCGTCGGGCAGCCCCGAGTGCAGCTTCACGGCGTACGTGGTGCCGCTCGGGTTGGTCGCTTTGCCGGTGTCGACCCGCTTGCCCTTGGGGTCGAGCACGCGGAGCGAGCCGTCGTTCATCGCGACCTTCTCGGAGAAGGTGAGCGAGATCTGGGCGGGCGCCTTGTCGACCACCGACCCCTGCTTCGGGTCGCTGCCGGTCAGCGCGGCGTGCGCGGAGGCGGGCGCCGCGCCTGCCAGGAGCGCGCCGGAGACGGCGAGGAACAGCAGCACGAGCGTCCGGAAGCTACGGAAGCCCGGGTGGCTCGGACGGCTCCGGAAGCGGGAGGCGATGGTCGGCGTCATGGTGGTCCCTCCCTCAGTGCCCGGTCTTGGGTGTGTACGTCGCGGACTTCACCGGCATGGAGATCTTCACCGTGCCGGACTTGGCGAAGTGCAGTTCCACGGACACCTTCTCGCCCTGCTTCGGCTTGTGGGTGAGCTTTTCGAACATGAGGTGATTGCCGCCGCTCGCGAAGTCCAGGGTGCCCTTCGACGGCACCTTGAACGACTTCTCCTCCTCCATCGCGCCGCCCTTGGTGGAGTGCAGCGTGACGTTGTCCGAGAGGTCGCTGGTGACCGAGGTGAGGGTGTCGGCGCCACCGGAGTTGGTGACGGTGAAGAACCCGGCCGCCATGGTGTCCATGCTGGGGGCGGGCATGTAGGCGCCGGTGACCTTGAGTTCGGGCGTGGCCGAGGAGGAGTCCTTGTCGTCCGAGGCGTCCGAGCCGCATCCGGCGAGGGTCACCGCGGCCGCTATGACCACCGCGCATCCGGCGAGGGGCCTCACGGGTTCTCCCCCTTGATGATCTTGGGGAGGTCCTTGGTGTAGTCGTCGACGGTGGCGTCCTCGCCGTACAGCACATAGCCCCCGTCGGTCTTCGGCGAGAACGCGATGACCTGGGTGCCGTGGACGGAGACGAGCTTGCCGTTCTTGTCCTTCGACGTCGGTTCGATGGAGATGCCCATCGTGCGGGCGCCGGCCTGGATCGTGGCGAAGTCGCCGGTCAGGCCGACGAAGTCGGAGTCGATGCCCTTGAGCCACTTGCCGAGCGCGGCGGGGGTGTCGCGGGCCGGGTCGGTGGTGACGAACACGACGCGGAGCTTGTCCTGCTGGGCCTTGGGCAGCTGCTTCTTGGCGACGGCGAGGTTGTTCATCGTCAGCGGGCAGACGTCGGGGCAGTGGGTGTAGCCGAAGTAGATGAGCGTCGGCCGGCCCTTGGTCTGCGCGAGCAGGTCGTACTTCTTGCCGTGCGTGTCGGTGAGCACGAGGTCCGGCTTCTCGAACGGCTTGTCGAGAATCGTCGCGGCCTTGCCGGAGCCGGACTCGACGGACACGTCGGCGATCGGCTTGTTGCTGTCGTCGCCGCTGCCGCAGGCGGAGAGGGTCAGAGCGGCGGCGGCGAACAGGGCGGCCGCGGCATACGTCTTCTTGCGCATAGAAAAATGTCCCAGATGTGAGCGCTCCGGTGCGCACCGGGGGTCGTACGGGCCTGAAGAGCCAGGTCGTACGGCCTCCCGGTGCGCGCCGAATGCGGGGTGGATCTCAGGCGTTCGTACGCCGACGACCGGCCAGCACGCCGTAGGCGACGCCCGCCGCGCCGACGACGATGCCCACGACGCCGAGCACGCGGGCGGTGGTGTCACTGCTGTCGGAGGAGGACGCGGCCTCGGTGGTGTCCTGGGCGGTGTCCTTGGCGTCGGAGGCGTCCTCGGTGGCGGTGGACCCGTGGTGGCCCGTCTCGGACGCGGCGGAGAGGGCGAGCACCGGAGCCGGGTTCTCGGGCTCTTCCTCGCCCTCCTTCTGCGGCTCGATCCAGCGCACGACCTCCTTGTTGGAGTACGTCTGGACGGCCTTGAAGACGAGCTCGTCGGTGTCCTCGGGGAGCGCGCCGATGGAGAGCGGGAACTTCTGGAAGAAGCCCGGTTCGATGCCCTTGCCGCTCGCTGTCCAGGTGACCTTGGTGACGGCCTCGTCGATCTTCTCGCCGTGCAGGGTGAGCGGCTTGGCCGGCTTGGACTTGGTGACCTTCACGCTCCAGCCGTCGATCGGCTGCGGCATGACGGAGGCGAGCGGGTGGTCGGTCGGGAAGTTCACCTCGAGCTTGGTGGTCGAGGCGTCGTCGCGCTCGTTCGGCACCTTGAAGTTCACGGTGGCGTAGTCGCCCTTGGCGGCCGTGCCCTCGGGCTGCACGCTGACGTGCGCGAAGGCGGGGGCGGAGAGGGCGAGGACGGCCGAGGCGGCGACGGCGCCGGCGGCGGCGATACGGGAAGCCTTCATGGAAGGGAGCACTCCACTTTCAGTCCGAATTCAGTCCGATGAGGGGGGTGCGCGTGCGGAAGTGCCCTCTGAGTGCCCTCTACAGGGAGGGCGTCGAAAAGGGTGGGCACGCGCGTGTGCCGCACGACGGCGTCCCCGTCATGGAGGTCATGGAGTGGCGCGTCGTGTCAGGCGGCGAGGACGAGTGCGGTGGAGGACGGCGGTCCGCGCCGGACGACGGTGTGCTGGAGCGCGGTCGTCCGCGGTTTCGGGGGCGCGAGGTACGCGGTGCGGGGCGTGCGTGCCACGTCGGGCGCCCCGGGAAGTCCGGTGCGCAGGGCGCGTACGAGCGTGAACGCGGCGCGCAGCGACCGTACGAGCGCCCCTTCCGCGACCCCTTGCGCCGACAGTCGCATGAGACGGAGCAGCGCCATGTCCCCGCGACGCAGCACCCATCCGGCGGCGACGGCCGCGAGGACGTGGGCGAGCAGCATCGGCAGGGAAGGCAGTACCGACATCGAGGAGCCCGCGGTGGCCGACACGGCGTCCGCGGAGTGGTTCATGGAGTGCGTCATGCCCGTGTCGATCCGCGCGTCGGCGAGGATCTTCTGGGCCTGCGCGGGGCTGATCGCCGCCGCGGTCGTGCCGCACACGAGGCGTGCGGCCCGCTCGACGAGCGAGGCGTCGGACATCGACATGCCCGCCATCGACGTCGTGGCGACGGTGTGCTGGCCGAGCCCGAAGAACGTGTGCAGCACGGTCTGGCCGGCCGCGAGCACCGCCACGATGCCCGGCAGCGAACGCTCACGCCCCGCCAGCGCGGCGGACACGGCGAACACCGCGAAGAAGCCGGCGCCCAGCGTCCACCAGGGGACCGTGGCGCACGAGGCGAGCGTGTGACCTGCCGCGGCCAGCACGACGCAGACCGCGGCGAACACCGCGGCCCTGAGGATCCGGAGGTCGAATCCGGAGTGCGCCGAACGCTGGTGGGGGGCAGTCATGGCGGGCTCATCATCGCACTGGGCCCACCCGTTCCCCACGGCAGGTCCGCAAGGTGACGTTCCGTGAGCCAGGGCCTGGAAGATCACGATCTGGGATGGGTTGATCGCACATACACCGACCCCTGTCGCGCGCGCATCCGCCGTATGGGCGGCATCACGGCAAGTGGGCGATTGCGCACGCGTACTTGCGGCAATACGTAACGGTATGTCGAGCCGCGGCCGGGAGGCTGGAGCATGAGCATCTGGTGGTCACTCCATTTGCGGCGCGAAGCTGCGAGCGTTCCGCTCGCCAGACGCCTGCTGCTCGGCACGATGGAGAGCGCGGGCGTCGACCCGGACGTTTCCTACGACCTCTCCGTCGCCCTCAGTGAGGCCTGTGCGAACGCCGTCGAGCACGGCGGGGACGCGGCGCTCGGCGGCTCGTCCGAGGCCTACCGGGTGACCGCCTACCTGGACGGCGAGAAGTGCCGCATCGAAGTCGCCGATTCCGGCCCCGGTTTCCCGGCAGGGCGGGCCCGCACCCCCCTGCGTCCGGCGCGCGCCGACGCCGAGCACGGCCGGGGCCTGTGTCTGATCCAGGAGCTCGCCGATCACGTGCACATCGGCAACAAGCCGGGGCGGGGCGGCGCGGTGGTCAGCTTCGACAAGATCCTCAAGTGGAAGAAGGACCCTTCTTTGCTGACCGCGTAGCGCTCTGAGCGGCGGCGGGGCACCTGGCCGCGCCACCGCCCAATCTGGAAGCCAACTTTATATTGACAGTGGACTCTCATTTGGGAGTAGCCTCTCATTAGGTTGCTCCCTTCTGGAGGTCCGTATGTCTGCGACGAACCACTCCTCTGCAACAAACCACTCCTCTGCGACAAACCCAGCCGCTTTCGCCGCAACCCGCAGCCGTTGGCTGGCCCTGGCCGCCCTCACGCTGAGCGTGCTGATCGTCGGGCTGGACGGCACGATCATCAACGTCGCCCTGCCGACCCTCGCCGGTGATCTGCACGCCGACAGCGCCCAGTTGCAGTGGATCGGCGGCGGCTATCTCCTGGCCCTGTCCGTGGCGATGCTCCCCGTCGGCCTGCTGGGCGACCGGTACGGCCACAAGCGACTGCTGCTCTGCGGGATCGCGCTGTTCGGCCTCGCCTCGCTGGGCGGCGCGTTCGCCGGGTCGCCCGCGACGGTCATCGCGGCCCGGGCGGTCCTCGGCCTCGGCGCCGCCACGATCATGCCGCTGTCGATGGCGATCCTGCCGCGCGTCTTCGCCAAGGAGGAGCTGCCCAAGGCCATCGCCGTCTGGACGGCCGCCACCGCCCTCGGCATGCCGGTCGGCCCGCTCGTCGGCGGCTGGCTGCTCGACCACTTCTGGTGGGGCTCGGTCTTCCTCTTCAACGTGCCCGTCACCGTCCTCGCCCTGGCCGCCGGCCTGTGGCTGCTGCCGAGCGACAAGAAGCGCGAGGCCGCCGTACCCTTCGACGCCCTCGGCGCCGTACTGAGCGCCCTCGGCATCACCGCACTCGTCTACGGCACGATCCTGATCCCGCGCGACGGCTGGACGGACCCGACCGTCCTCGCCACCCTCGTCGCCGCGGCCGCCCTGCTGACCGGGTTCGTGGTGCGTGAGCGCCGCCACCCGCACCCGCTCGTCGACCTGTTGCTGTTCGCCGACCGCCGCTTCCTGTGGGGCACGCTGATCGCGGTCTTCGTCAACTTCGCCGTGATGGGCATCCTGTTCGTCGTCCCGCAGTACCTCCAGGCCGTCCTCGGCAACGACTCCTTCGGCACCGGCCTGCGCGTACTGCCCCTGATCGGCGGGCTGATGGCCGCCGCCACGGCGAGCGAATCCCTGGTCCCCCGGCTCGGCGCCCGTACGGTCGTCCCGCTCGGCATGGCCATCCTCGCGGGCGGGGTGCTCCTCGGAGCGACCACCGACCTGTCCAGCGGCTACGGCTTCACCGCGCTCTGGCTCTCCCTCACCGGACTGGGCTTCGGCCTCGCCGTCGTGCCCGCCACCAGCCTGGTGATGGGCTCGCTGCCGGACGGCAACACCGGGCAGGGCACGAGCCTCCTGGAGACCGTGCAGCAACTCGGCGGCGTCCTCGGCGTGGCCGGCCTCGGCAGCCTCCTCGGCTACGGCTACCTGGCCCGGCTGCGCACCGACCGTCTCTCCGCCCAGGCGTCCGACGCGGCCCGCGACTCGGTGTCCGGCGCCGACGAGGTGGCCCGGCAGCTGCACGACACGGGCCTGGCGACCTCCGCCCACGAGGCGTTCGTCCATGGCATGAACCTGGTCCTGACGGCCTGCGGGGTCATCTCCCTGCTGGCCGCCGTACTCGCCGCGGTCTGGCTGCCGGGCCGGTCCACGAAGTGCCGGAAGGTGGCCCGGTCAGTGCCCGAACACGCAGAATCGATGGCATGACGACGCGATCAATGGCGTAACGACGTGGGAGACCATCGCATGACGACGCAGGAGACCTCGGCCGCGCCCCTCGGTCTGCGGGAGCGCAAGAAGCAGAAGACCCGCGACCGGATCCGCCGTGAGGCGTACCGGCTGTTCGCCGAGCACGGGTACGAGGCGACGACGGTCGACCAGATCGCGGAGGCGGCCGAGATCTCCCCGAGCACGTTCTTCCGGTACTTCCCCACCAAGGAGGACGTGGTCATCCAGGACGAGTACGACCCCGCGCTCGCCGAGGCACTGCGCGCCCGCCCGGCCGACGAACCGATCGTCGACGCGATCCTGAAGGCCCTGAAAGGCCCCTTGGGCCAGATGCTGGACCAGGACCGCGAGGAACTGCTGCTGCGCACCCGGATCACCTTCACGGACCCCGCGATCCGGGCCCGCTCGGTCGGTGAACAGGAGCGCAGCGAGAAGGAGATCGCCGCGATCATCGCGGAACGCACCGGCCGCAACGCCTCGGATCTCGATGTGAAGTGCGCGGCCGCGGCCATCATCGCCGTCTTCACGACCCTCGTACGGCACTGGGTCGAGGGCGGCGGCACGGAGGACCTGGCGGAGCTGTACGAACGTCATCTGCCGCTGCTGTCGCACGGCCTGGAGTTCTAGAAGCGGCCTGCCGCGACTTCAGCTTCCTCAAGGTCCACAGGTCAATCACAGGGCTCGCCCATGAGTTTGAGGGCTGACGTTCCTAATTTTCCCAGCATGACGGGAAGCCACAAAGACAAGTCGATCACCCGGCGCCGCGCGATCGCGGTGACCGGAGGCACAGTCGCCGCAGGAGGCCTCGCGGTCGCCGGGTACCAGGCGGCGTTCGCCGACGAGACGACCACCACCGATGCCGACGCCACCGCCTCGGCGAGCTCCAGCAGCGGTACCTGCGTGCTGATGTCCAGCGTCACCGAGGGGCCGTACTACCTGGACGGCGCCCTGATCCGCAAGGACATCACCGAGGGCAAGAGCGGCGTTCCGCTGACGCTGCGCATCACCGTTCAGGACACCACCGACTCCTGCAACCCGGTTGCCGGTGCCGCCGTGGAGATCTGGCACTGCGACGCCTGGGGCTACTACTCCGGCTACACCACCGCCAACCCCGGCGGCTCCGCGCCCGCCGAGAGCGAGGACGGCTCCACCGCCAACGACCAGACCTACCTGCGCGGTTACCAGGTCGCCAACGCCAACGGGGTCGTCAAGTTCGAGACGATCGTCCCCGGCTGGTACACGCCCCGCACCTGCCACATCCACGTCAAGGTGCACACCGGCGGCGAGAAGGAGGACGGCACGTACGAGGGCGGCACGGTGAACTACACCGGGCAGCTCTTCTTCGACGACGACATCGCCGAGACGATCTTCGCGCTGGAGCCCTACTCCCAGCACTCCGGCAGCTACACCACGCTCGACAACGACATGGTGTACGACGGCGGCGGCGCCTCCAGCGGGCTGCTGACCCTCGAGCCGGTCCACAAGAAGGACCCGTCCAAGGGCTACAAGGGCTACATCACGCTGGGCATCGACCCCGACGCCGAGAGCACCGGCGCGGGCAGCGGCGGCGGTGGTACGCCCCCGAGCGACGCTCCGACAGGTACGCCGCCGAGCGACGCACCCAGTGACAGCGCCTCCCCGTCGGCCTCCGCGTCTTCGTAAGGTACGCGCATGAGCAGCCGCGAGGACGAGACGCTGGCGCAAGCCGCAGTGGCCGCGCTGACATGGCAGTTGGAGCTTTCCCCCAAGCCCGGACTGCCCGACCCGCGCGATCTCGACGCCCGGGCCACCCGCAAGGACCACTGTTCCCTGCGCTGGTCGGCCAAGGCGCTGGCGCCCGGCCTCGCGGCCATGGCGGCCGCCGCCCGCCGTACCGGCCTGCCCACGCCCGAACTCCGCGCGGAGCTGGGCGCGATCGGCCGGTGCACCGAGCATTCGGTGGGACTGGCGGGCGGTGGCCACCGCGGTGCCCTGTGGGCCCTCGGGCTCCTGGTCGCGGCGGCGGCCCTGGAACCCCGGGCCACCGGGAACGACGTCACGGCGGCCGCCAAGCGGATCGCGGCGCACCAGGACCGGCGGGCGCCGCGGCGGCCCTCCCGCGGGTCGTCCGTCTCGGCGAAGTACGGCGCCGCGGGGGCGCGCGGTGAGGCGCGCGCCGGATTCCCGCATGTGCGGCGGGCGTTGGCCGCGCTCGCCACCGCCCGTACGGCCGGCGCGCCCGAACCGTACGCCCGGCTCGACGCCCTCCTCACCGTCATGTCCACCCTCCAGGACACGGAACTGCTGTACACCGCGGGCCCCCTCGGCCTCCGCCATGTCCAGGCGGGCGCCCGCGGGGTGCTGGAAGCGGGCGGCACCTTCACGGAGGCGGGCCGCGAGGCGCTCTCCGCCCTCGACGACGACCTCCACGCGCGCGCGTGGAGCCCGCGTGGCAGCGGAGCGCTCCTCGCGGGAGCGCTGTTCGTGGACTCGCTGCCCGTGGTGGTCAGGACACCGGCACGGGTCGCGTGACCCGGTCCTGGTCCTGTTCGCGGTCCTGTTCGCGGGTTCGGTCCCGGCCCGCGTCCTGACCCTGGGCTGTCACGCCGTGCGTGGCAGCCCACTTCGCCGCCGGACCCATCCCGTACGACGCCCCCGCCATCAGTCCCCCGAGCAGCAGCCACCCCGGCGTCCCCCAGCCGACCAGCAGGGCCGTCAGGACCAGGGGGCCCATCGTGCGGGCCACCGTGACGCCGGTGCCGAAGAAGCCCTGGTACTCGCCCATGCGGTCGGCCGGGGCGAGGTCGAAGGCCAGGTGCCAGGAACCCGCGGACTGCTGCATCTCGGCGACGACCTGAAGGACCGCGCCCGCCACGAGGATCCCCGCCGCGGCCCACGGGGAGGCACCGGACGACAGGGCGAAGACCGCGCAGGACGCCAGCATGACGAGCCCGGAGCGGCGTATCGCGCGCGTGGCCGACGCGAGCCCCGTGACACCGCGGGCCATCCGCACCTGGAAGACCATCACCGCGCCCGTGTTGAGTACGAACAGCGCGGACACCAGCCAGGCGGGCGCCGCCGTGCGCTCGGTGATCCACAGCGGGATGCCGAGGCTGAGCAGCGGCATCCGCAGCAGCAGCACGGTGTTCAGGAACGTGACCAGCACGTACGGCCGGTCACGCAGCACGCCGGGCCGCCCGCGATCCCGGCGCGCGACTCCATGCCCCCGCCGCACGGCGACCGGCGGCACCGGCGGCAGCCGCAGCAGCAGCGCCGCGCACAGCAGGAAGCTCACCGCGTCCAGCGCGAACACCCCGAGATACGCGGCCCGCGTCCCGGCATGCAGCGCGAGCCCGCCGAGGCCCGCGCCCACCGCCAGACCGGCGTTGAGCGTCGACTGGAGATGCGCGAGGAGCCCGGTCCGCTCCCCGGCCGGCACCAGCCCCGCGAGGAGCGCCTGCCGGGCCGCCGCGAGCCCCGACTGCGCGGACGCGTACGCGCAGGCCGCGAGGACGAAGGGGACGAAGCCGCGGACGACCAGGAAGGACGCCACCGCGGCGGCGGTCGCCAGCGCCAGCAGCACCGCCGTGCCGCGCGGCCCGCGCCGGTCGGCGAGCCCGCCCAGCGGCACGCCCACCAGCGAGCCGATCGCCCACGCGACGGTCAGCCCGAGCCCCACGCGCGCGGGGGCGAGCCCCACGACATGGGTGAAGTAGAGCGCCGAGGTCACGTAATAGGCGCCGTCCCCCACGGAGTTGCCCAGCTGGGCGAGGGCCAGAACGCGCCGCGGGCCGGCGGGCGGAACAAGGCCGCTCGGCTTGGAGGATGCTGCCGGGTTCGTCATGTCCTCGACGCTACGGGCGTATTGGCACCCTCAGAAGCTCCAATTAGCGTGTCAATTGTTGGCCCAATTCACTCCGGGCGGCGCTCTCCCCGGAGCACCCGCCCGAGCACTTCCAACGCCTCGGGATACAGCCGCCCCCGTGGCGTCCCGTAGCCCACGACCAACCCCTGTGGCCGCCCCTCGCCGCGCGCGTGCCAGTGCGCCCCGAGATGCCCGACCGCGAGCCCCTCCGCCTCCGCCCGCGCCAGCACCTCGGCCTCGTCGGCCACCTCCACCAAGGCGTGCAGGCCGGCCGCGATCCCGCGGACCTTCGACCGTGCGCCCAGCCGGTCGAGGAGCTGGTCCCTGCGCCGCCGGTACCGCAGCCGGCACGCGCGCACGTGGCGGTCGTACGCGTGGCTGTCGATCATCTCGGCGAGCGCCAACTGGCCGATGGACTCGGTGTGGTGGTCGCTGTGCAGCTTGATGTCGGCCACCGCGTCGACCAGGTGCGGCGGCAGCACCATCCAGCCGAGGCGCAGCGCGGGCCCGAGTGTCTTGGAGGCCGTCCCCAGGTACACGACGTGGCCCGGTGCCATTCCCTGGAGGGCGCCGACCGGCTGCCGGTCGTAGCGGAACTCCCCGTCGTAGTCGTCCTCGACGATCAGCCCCTCACGCGCGCGTGCCCAGTCGGTGAGCGCCCGGCGCCGCTCGGGGTGCAGCGTGACACCGGTGGGGTACTGGTGCGCGGGCGTGACGACGACCGCGTCCGCTCCGGCGGAATCCAACGCGCCCGCGCAGGCGCCGCGTTCGTCGACCGGCAGCGGCACCACGGTTCCGCCGCCCTTGCGCACGACATCCCGGTGGAACGGCAGCCCGGGGTCCTCCATGGCGACCGTTCCGCCGTCCAGCACGCGCGTGAGGAGCGCGAGCCCCTGCACGTATCCCGAAGTGATGACGATCCGCTCGGGGGGCGCGATGACACCCCGTGCGCGCCCCAGATAGCCCGAGAGCGCCGTCCGCAGTTCGATGCGCCCGCGCGGGTCCCCGTAGTCGTACGCCAGAGAGGGAGCCGTCGCGATCGCGCGCCGCAGGGCGCGCAGCCAGGCCGCCGCCGGGAACGTACTGACGTCAGGGCTGCCGGGGCGCAGATCGAAACGGGGTGCACGCGCGTGTGGAGCCCGGGCAGCCGCGGACACGCCGTCCATGGGCAGCGCCGCCACCTCGGTGCCCGACCCCTGCCGCGCCGTCAGATAGCCCTCGGCGACCAGCTGGTCGTACGCCGCCTTCGCCGTGCCCCGGGAGACCCCCAGTTCGGCCGCGAGCCGCCGTGTCGCGGGCAGCCGGGTGCCGGGGGCGAGACGCCCGTCGCGCACGGCGTCCCGCAACGCCCGCTCGAGTCCGGCCCTGCGCCCCGCCGCGGCGTCCGGCTCCAGGTGCAGGTCGACTCCGACGCCGGACCAGAAGTCGCCGTCCACTTAACCCCCCGGGTGAGTCCACCGCGCCCCTTAAGGGGCGCGAGGAACTGCGCGACCAGCCACAGACGACCCGCAGCCGAAAATGGCCGGGCACCCAAGGGGTAACCCGGCCATCCGGTTCATATCAGCCCTTCAGAGAGGCCATCCACGCCTCGACCTCGTCAGAGCTGCGCGGCAACCCGGCGGACAGGTTCACGTTGCCGTCCTCCGTGACCAGAATGTCGTCCTCGATCCGGACACCGATGCCCCGGTACTCCTCCGGAACCGTCAGATCGTCCGCCTGGAAGTACAGCCCCGGCTCCACGGTCAGGCACATACCCGGCTCCAGCGTGCCCTCGACATACGTCTCGGTCCGCGCGGCAGCGCAGTCGTGGACGTCCATGCCGAGCATGTGGCCGGTGCCGTGCAGGGTCCAGCGGCGCTGGAGGCCGAGCTCCAGGACTCGCTCGACCGGGCCCTCGACGAGACCCCACTCGACGACCTTCTCGGCCAGCACGTGCTGCGCGGCGTCGTGGAAGTCGCGGAACTTGCCGCCCGGCTGCACGGCCGCGATACCGGCCTCCTGGGCCTCGTACACGGCGTCGTAGATCTTCTTCTGGATCTCCGTGTACGTGCCGTTGATGGGCAGCGTGCGCGTGACGTCGGCGGTGTAGAGCGTGTGCGTCTCGACGCCCGCGTCCAGCAGCAGGAGGTCGCCGGAGCGGACCGGGCCGTCGTTGCGCACCCAGTGCAGCGTGCAGGCGTGTGGACCGGCGGCGCAGATGGAGCCGTAGCCGATGTCGTTGCCCTCGACGCGCGCGCGGAGGAAGAAGGTGCCCTCGATGTAGCGCTCGCTGGTGGCCTCGGCCTTGTCCAGGACCTTCACGACGTCCTCGAAGCCGCGCACCGTCGAGTCGACGGCCTTCTGCAGCTCGCCGGCCTCGAACTCGTCCTTGACGAGCCGCGCCTCGGACAGGAAGACCCGCAGCTCCTCGTCGCGCTCGGCGGTGACCTTGTCGGTGAGCGCCGCCTCGATGCCGGCGTCGTAGCCGCGTACGACCCGGACGGGGCCGGTGGCTTCCTTCAGCGCGGCGGCCAGTTCCCGCACGTCCGACGCCGGGATGCCGTACAGCTGCTCGGCCTCGGCGAGGGAGTGGCGGCGGCCGACCCACAGCTCGCCCTGGCCGGAGAGCCAGAACTCGCCGTTCTCACGCTCGGAGCGCGGCAGCAGGTAGATCGTCGCCTTGTGGCCGTCACTGGTCGGCTCCAGAACGAGGACGCCGTCCTCGGTCAGGTTGCCGGTCAGGTACGCGTACTCGACGGAGGCGCGGAAGGCGTACTCCGTGTCGTTCGAGCGGGTCTTCAGGTTGCCCGCGGGGATCACCAGGCGGTCGCCCGGGAAGCGCGCGGACAACGCGGCACGGCGGGCCGCGGTGTACTCGGCCTGTGCGATCGGCTCAAGGCCGCGCAGCTCGGTGTCGGCCCAGCCGGACTTCATGTTCTCGGCCAGCTCATCGGACACGCCCGGGTACAGGCCGTTCTTGCGCTGCTTGATCGGCTCTTCTTCGCCCGCTTCGTCAGCGGCTTCGTCGAGCACGGCTTCCGGGGTCTCCGGGTTGAGCGCCTCCGACACGGTCTGCCTCCTAGATACGACTCTGGACCTCCTCCATCGTACGGTCGTACTGAAGGGGGCCCAGGGCCGGAAGGCCTGTTACGTACGGCTACGCGGGGCTCACTCGAACCGCGCCGCCAGGAGGACGACGTCCTCGTCGCTGTCGGCCTCGTCGAGCCCGTCCGGCAGCACACTCCGTAGGACGTGATCGGCGATCGCGCCGGGATCGTCGCGTACCGCCCTGGGCACGCTCGCCGCCGCCGCGTGCAGCCGGGCGAAGGCGCGGTCCATGGGGTCGCCGGTGCGGTGCAGCAGGCCGTCGGTGTACAGGAGCACGGTTTCGCCGGGCTCGGCGGTCAGTTCGATGCTGGGCGCCTCCCAGCAGGCGAGCATCCCGAGCGGCGCCGACAGCGAGGTCTCCACGAACTCCGTGCGCCGCGCGCCGATCACCAGGGGCGGGCTGTGCCCGGCACCGGCGAGGGTGAGTTTGCGCAGCGCGGGCTCGCAGTAAGCGAAGAGGGCGGTCGCGGAGCGGGCGGGCTCGGTCAGCCTGAGCAGCAGTTCGAGGTCGGACAGGACGGCGACGGGGTCCTCGCCCTCCATGACGGCGTACGCCCGCAGGGACGCCCTCAGCCGGCCCATCGCGGCGACCGCGCTGGGCCCGGACCCGGTGACCGAGCCGACCGCGAGGCCGAGCGCGGCGTCGGGCAGCGGCAGCGCGTCGTACCAGTCGCCGCCGCCGCGCGGCCCGGTGCGGTGCCGGGCGGCGAGCTGGACGCCGGAGACCCGGGGAAGCCGCGGGGGAAGCAGCTCCTGGGCGATCGTCGTCATGCACGCGCGCGTGCGCTCCAGTTCCACCAGCCGTGCCAGATGCTCGGTCGCGTACCGGGCGTAGAGGCCGATCAGATGGCGCTGGCGCTCGACCGGTTCGGCGGGCTCGTCGTAGAGCCATACGGCGGCGCCCAGGCGGCCCGCCGCGTCGGTGGCCAGGGGGAGTGCGTAGCTCGCGGCGTAGCCGAGCCGGGCGGCCACCTCGCGGTGGCGGGGGTCGAGCCCGTCCTCGGAGAAGAGATCGGGCTGTGCGATCTCGCCCTCGCCGCCCGGCAGTCCGTCCAGGATCCTGCCGTACGACATGGAGCTGCGCGGAACGGTCTCGATGTGGCCGAGATCCGCCCGGGCGAGGCCCAGGCCGATCGTGGTGTCGGGGCCGAGTCCGTCGCCCGGTTCCATGACGACGAGGCCGCGGCGGGCGCCCACGAGAGCGGCTCCGGCGCGCAGCAGTTCCTGCAGCGCGTCGCTCAGTGTCGCGGTGCGCGCCAGGCGCTCGGTGAGTTCGTGGAGTGTGGTGAGGTCGGAGACCCAGCCCGCCAGACGATCATAGAGGACAGCTCCGGCGCCGGTGGGAGAGGTGGCCGAAGAGGCACCCGTGGCGGCAGGCGTCGGCGCGACAGTGTGTGCGGGCGAGGGAACCGTTGAATCGATTCCAGCCACTTTCGGAAGGTGAGGGGCGTTCATGACGTCCGGCTTTCCGACCGGTGCGTATTGCTCAATAGCATCGCAAACCCCCATGTCGTTCTGCGCCGCTAGCAGTGTCTCCACATGTACACGCACTCGTGAGGGGATGTCCAGCATTGTCCTGCGGGGATTCCTGGTGTCCATGAGACTGTCGGTAACCCTTGCGGGAAAGCAAAGTTGGCTTAAAACTGACTCGGGTAACGGCTTATTGCGGTCGACTGGCCTAGTTCGACGGAGCGTCACAGCGGTCGTGGGTACGTACTCGGTGAAGGCCAGGGGTGGTTGGGATCCTCCCGGAACCTGGCAGCGGACCCGGGCGTCTTAACCACCGACGACCGTGCCCCATCCTCCCGTGGCGGAGGCGGCAAGAAATACGCGGGACGGCAAAACGCCAGGCGCCGCCACCCCACGCCATGCCCATGCTTTAGACAAGCGCAGTATGGACGCGGACGCAGCCAAATGCTCGGCCCAGAGGGGTTTCCCTTGTCTCCAGCAGGGGTGTGATGCGCCAGCAGGTACGCACAGTGAAGTGATCGACACATGGTGTGATGTGGTCCTCGGTGTTGCCAGGCGTGCAACGGAAAGGAACGAGCGCTCATGCGCGAGATCCTCGGAAGGCGACGCAGGCTCCTGTCCAGGCGAAACAACGGGAGGCCTGAGGTGCTCGGCGCGGCCCTGACCTTCGCGGCCGAATGGCGGTGGCCCGTACTCCCGGGTGTGGCGGCGGACCCGCAGGGGCGTGCCCGCTGCGGATGCCCCGACCCGGAGTGCACGGTGCCCGGCGCCCACCCCTTCGACCCCGGCCTCCTCGCGGCCACCACCGACGAGCGCATGGTGCGCTGGTGGTGGACCAACCGGCCGTCGGCACCCATCGTGCTGGCCACCGGAGGCACGGCCCCCTGCGCCGTGAGCCTGCCCGCCCTCGCGGCGGCCCGCGCCCTCGACGCCCTCGACCGCAAGGGCATGCGCCTCGGCCCGGTCGTCGCGTCGGCCACGCGCTGGGCGATCCTCGTCGCGCCGTACTCCATGGAGCAGCTCGGCGAACTGCTCTACGCCAAGGACTTCGTCCCCGGCTCCCTCCGCTTCCACGGCGAGGGCGGCTACATCGCGCTGCCGCCCTCCGAGACCGGCCAGGACCAGATCCGCTGGGAGCGCGCCCCGCTGCCCGGCTCGGCCGCCCCCTGGGTGCCCGATGTCGAGGCCGTCGTGGACGCCGTGGTGGAGGCCCTCACTCGTACGGGTGTGAGCGCGCCCGAGTTGTAGGGGCGCCCGGCGCGCGGTGAACCGCGCGCCCGCCCCCGCTCGTTATCTTCCCCGGTATGAACCTTCGCCTGCTCGCACTCGCGGGCGTAGTGGCGGTCACGGTGGCCCTTCCGCTGGCCGTGGCATCCGCGGGACCTGTCGGCGACCTCGGCGATCTCGGTGATCGGGGCGACGCCGGTCCTGCGGCCGTGCGTGCGTCCGGACACGACGGCGACCGACGTGACGGCGACCGGCGTGATGACGGTCGCCGTGACGACGACAAGGGGGCGGTGAGTCCCGCCCCCACACGTTCTCCCCTGCTGCTCGGTCTCGGCCTCGCCACCGCCGCCCGGTGCGGACCCGAACTCTCCTCGCCCGACGGTGTCGAGGCGCAGACCTGTGTCCTCACGCAGGGTGAGGACACCTGGGCGCGCACCTACTACCGCAACGCGACCGGCGACGAGCTGAGCTCCGTACTGAGCCTCATGGGCCCCGGCGGCCGCACGGTGCAGATGAACTGCACGGTGGGCGCGGAGGACGATCCGGGGGCGTGCGAGACGCCCAGGGAGCGCACGACGGGCGATGCGGGGGCCTACACGGCGGTCGCGGAGTTCGCGAAAGGCGCGGGTTCCCGTGGGCCGCTGCTGCTGCGCTCGGGGAGCAACTCGGGGCAGTAGCAAGGCTGTTGACGTCGTACGGGATTGCGCACATGGAAAGACCCGGTTGCTGGCGACGGGGGATGCACCAGCAACCGGGCTACTCGAACGGTAACAAGAGATCGGCGGTTCGCAAATTCGATCTCGGCTATTCGGACACGGATTTACCTGTCACAACGGGGAGTTGTGACAGGAGTCACCCATCTGCGAGGTCCTGACCAGCTGACCAGTCGGTCAGTTTCGCTGTCTGTGAATCAGCTGAGAGTTACTTGTCGGTTGGTGAGGCCGCCGCGCGCGCGGCGCTCGTCCGCGGTGAGCGGTGCGTCCGTGGCCAGAGCGGTGGCGAGGCGCTCGGCGAACTCGGCCGCCGGCTTCTCGACGTCGTCCGCCGTGACCCCTGTCGGCAGGTCCCAGACCGGCACCGTGAGCCCGTGCGCACGGAAGGAGCCGACCAGTCGGGTACCCTCCCCGAGGCTCGACCGGCCGGCCGCGTGCAGCCGGGCCAGGGCGTCCAGAAGCTGCTCCTCCGGGTGCGGCATGACCCACCGCAGGTGGTTCTTGTCGGGCGTCTCGCACCAGTAGGCGGCGTCGACCCCGGAGAGCTTCACCGTCGGGATGGCGGCGGCGTTGGCGCGCTCCAGGGAGGCGGTCACCTCCGGCGTCGCGTTCTCCGCGTCCGGGACCCAGAACTCGAAGCCCGCGTGCACAACTGGCTCGAACGCGCCTTCGGGGTCGAGCAGGTCCTGGAGCCGCGGACCGTCGGCCGGGGCGCGCCGGCCCTCGACCGGAGTGCCGGGCTGCGCGGTGAGCGCGCGCTGGAGGGTGTCGGCCAGATCGCGGCTGATGTCACCGGACGCCGTGTCGTTCTGCAGGCCGAGCAGGACCGAGCCGTCGTCGCGGCGCAGCGCGGGCCACGCCATGGGCAGGACGGTGGCGAGCGTGACCGAGGGGACGCCCTCGGGGAGGCTCTCGTTGAGCTTCAGCTCGACTGTGGCGGCGGGCACCAGCTCGCGCAGCGCGACCCAGTCGCCCTCGCCCGGCAGGCCCTCGAAGGGGCGGTGCACCAGCTCGGTCACCGCGTGCGCTGCCGCTCGGCCGTGACAGGCCTTGTAGCGGCGGCCGCTGCCGCAGGGGCAGGGCTCGCGAGCGCCGACAACCGGAAAGTTCCCATCAGCGCCTCCGGCGCGGGCTCCGCCTTTCGTCTGAGGCTGCTTGGCCTTCGTCTGGGGTCGCTTCTTGGCCATCGTGGGTGTCTCCCGATCACGGCTCGTCTCGTACGGGCGCGAGCCTAGCCGTTCGTGCGACGGCCGACGGGACCCTGTGGACAACGCACCGAGTCGTCCCGGAACCGGTGGTTCGGTCCGCGTGTGCCTCGGTCCGACCGCGCTCACGGGAAGGCGGCCTGGGGGTGCCTCGATCGGCGTAGGACCTGGATCGGTGTGTCCTTCAGTCCAAGTCGTCGAAGGCGTCCGCGAAGTCGAGGTCGGGTATCCCGGACACGGTCGGTGACGCGACGCGCGTAGCGAAATCGTCACGACGGCGCGCGGCTGTCGTGACCGCCACGTCCTCCTGGACGACGACCCACACCGTGACCTCACCGCGGGCGTCGTCCCGCACGCCCCAGTCCTTGGCCAGCGCCGTGATGATGTTCAGCCCGCGGCCGCCGTGCGCGGTGACCGAGGGCGTGGCCGGAACCGGGCGGGTCGGACCACCGCCGTCCGTCACCTCGACGGTGAGTCTTCCGGACGGATCCACGCGCCACGCGGCGCGGACGTCGCCGTCGCCTGCCAGGGCATCGCCCAGCGGCCTGCCATGTCGGCACGCGTTGCTGAGCAGTTCGGAAAGGATCAGTACGGCATCGTCGATGACCGATTCCGCCACGCCACCGGAGCGCAGCTGATCACGCATCCGGTGTCTTGCTTTCCCCACGCCCGCAGGGCCATGGGGTACGGCCATGCTCGACGACGTGGGCACCTCCTGTGCCACCACCAACGCCACCCCCGAGACCTCCTTTGCCCCACGCCACGGTGTGAATGCCCCTTTGGACTGGACCGGAAACCGGCCAATCCACGTCTGCTGACGCACTCGTAACGATCGAACACGGACCGAACGCGCCGGTGCACTCCCTGTAATCGCGTGGCCTGAATTCGACGGTGGAATCCGGGGGTTCGGGGTGCGTTTCGGAGGTGGCTTCAGGGAGGGGGTCGCGAAGTCAGCGGCCGAGCTGGCGCAGTACCGCGCGCGGGCGGTTGGTGATGATGGCGTCGATGCCCAGCTCAACGCAGAGATCGACGTCCTCGGGCTCGTTCACGGTCCAGACGTGCACCTGGTGCCCGGCTCGTTTCAGCCGTTCGATGTACCCGGGGTGACTGCGTACGATCCGCATCGACGGGCCCGCGATCCGGACACCCGCGGGCAGTCGTCCGTCGCGCAGCCGGGGCGAGACGAACTGCAGCAGATAGACCGTGGGCAAAGTCGGGGACGCGGCCCGGACGCGGTGCAGTGAGCGTGCCGAGAAGCTCATGACGCGTACGGCCGACTCGGCGGCGGACTCCGGGGCGTCCAGGCCGAAACGCTTCAGCAGGAGCAGCAGCCGCTCCTCGACCTGGCCCGCCCAGCGGGTGGGGTGCTTGGTCTCGATGGCCAGTTCCACGCGCCGGCCCGCGTCGGCGACGAGTTCGAGCAGTCGCTCCAGGGTGAGGACCGAGGTGTCCTGCGGGTCCCCGGGGCCGTACTCCCAGTCCGGGGACTCGTCGCGGTTCTTCCAGGAGCCGAAGTCCAGCGCGGCCAGCTCGGAGAGCTCCAGGGCCGAGACCGCTCCGCGGCCGTTGGACGTACGGTTGACGCGGCGGTCATGGACACAGACGAGATGCCCGTCCGCGGTCAGCCGTACGTCGCACTCGAGGGCGTCCGCCCCGTCCTCGATCGCCTTCTTGTACGCGGCCAGGGTGTGCTCGGGGGCCTCTTCGGAGGCTCCGCGGTGGGCGACGACCTGAATCGGGTGCTGTCGTGCGAGGGTCACCGCGTCATGGTGCCACCGTCACGGGGCAGGCGTGAGGTCGGATACGTCAGAAATGGGTCAATTTCGACTGGCGGGTCCGTTATAAAGAATCGCCCCGGACCCACAGCCACCGCTTATGGTGCTCTGACGTCCGGTGGGAAAAGCTGACGGCGTACAAAAGCACATGCACAGCTGAATCGCGCCGGGCCGTCGACAAGCGTGAGTGAGCGTGACCGAGTGCGACCGAGAACAACAGCCGTGGATCGAGGAGAAGAGCTGTGAGCACCGAGAACGAGGGCACTGCAGTACCCCCGGCCCCGTCCGCACCTCCTGTGCCGGTGGAAACTCCCGCTGCTTCCGCGCAGACCGCTGCGCCCGAGGGGGGCGCACCGACGGCACCGATCCCGGCGGTGCCTCCGAGCGCCCCCGGCGCGCCGGAGCAGGCACCGGCGCACGCGGGGCAGTCGGCGTACGCCTCCGCCGGAGCCGGGCAGGGAGCCGACCCGTACGGACAGGGCGCCGGAGCCCCCGGCTCCGCCGCCGAGGCGGGCTGGCCGCCTCCGCCGCCCGCCACCCCGTCGTACGCGGACGGCGGCGGCTCGGGAGCCGACGCGTGGGGCTCCTCCTACCACCAGCAGCCAGCGCCGAAGCCGAAGAACGGGCGCGGTGGCCTGGTCGCCGCGATCCTGGTGGCGGCGCTGGTCGCGGGCGGCGTCGGCGGCGGCATCGGCTACTCGCTGGCCAAGAACGACGACAACTCCACCGACTCGACGACGGTCTCCGCCCCGAGCAGCAGCGGCAGCGTGAAGCGTGCCTCGGGCACGGTCGCGAACGTGGCGGCCAAGGCGCTGCCGAGCACCGTCACCATCGAGGCCCAGAGCACCAGCGGCGAGGGCGGCACCGGCACCGGGTTCGTGTTCGACACCCAGGGCCACATCCTCACCAACAACCACGTCGTGGCGGACGCGGTCGACGGCGGCAAGCTCACCGCGACCTTCCCCAACGGCAAGAAGTACAACGCCGAGGTGGTCGGCCACGCGCAGGGTTACGACGTCGCGGTCATCAAGCTCAAGAACGCGCCGTCGGACCTGAAGCCGCTGGCTCTCGGCGACTCCGACAAGGTGGCCGTCGGCGACTCCACGATCGCGATCGGCGCGCCCTTCGGCCTCTCCAACACGGTGACCACGGGCATCATCAGCGCCAAGAACCGCCCGGTGGCCTCCAGTGACGGCAGCTCCAGCAGCAAGGCCTCGTACATGAGCGCCCTGCAGACGGACGCCTCGATCAACCCGGGCAACTCCGGTGGCCCTCTCCTGGACGAGCAGGGCGCTGTCATCGGCATTAACTCGGCGATTCAGTCGACGAGCAGCGGCGGCCTCGGCGGCACCAGCCAGTCCGGCTCCATCGGCCTGGGCTTCGCGATCCCGATCAACCAGGCGAAGAACGTCGCCCAGCAGCTCATCAAGACCGGCAAGCCGGTCTACCCGGTGATCGGCGCGTCGGTCTCCCTCGAAGAGGGCACCGGCGGCGCGAAGATCACCGAGCAGGGCGCGAGCGGCTCCGACGCGGTCACCTCCGGCGGCCCCGCCGACAAGGCCGGCCTCAAGCCCGGCGACGTCATCACCAAGCTCGACGACCAGGTGATCGACAGCGGTCCGACCCTCATCGGCGAGATCTGGACCCACCAGCCCAACGACACCGTCAAGCTCACCTACACGCGCGACGGCAAGACCCACACCGTGGACGTCACCCTGGGACAGCGCGAGGGCGACAGCTGACCCGTTAGTCTTGTCCCCGCGCCGCCCACGATCGTGGGCGGCGCGGGGTGGGTTGCCCGAGCGGCCTAAGGGAACGGTCTTGAAAACCGTCGTGGCAGCGATGTCACCGTGGGTTCAAATCCCACACCCACCGCAGTGGCTGAGAGCCCCCGACCAGGGAAACCGGTCGGGGGCTCTCGCCGTTGACAGACGGTGAGGCATGCGACCCATGTCGCACCCTGGGTCCCGCCCTTTACCGTGCGGACGACCTCACCGGCCCGACCGGTGGCGGCCACTTCGGCTACCGCTTCGCCGGCTGACCACCGGCCGACCGTCAGCCGTGCCGCCGAGGCGACGGGTTCGTCATGCGGGCCGCCGACGCGATCGTCGAGCGGGCCTCGCGTTCGGTGAGGCCCGTGCGGACGGCGGCTTCGACGAGGGGCTCGGTCAGTTGGGGGCCGATGCCGTTCTCGTAGGCGCGGCAGGCGGCCCAGAAGAGGCGGGTGTTGCGCTGCCCCGCGTGGGCGGCGAGCACGAACTGGACGAGCCCCTGGCCGTGTTGGCCGGTCGCGGGGGGCGTGGGGTGGTGCGTACGGGGCGGGGGCGTGAGCAGGCGCAGCAGTTCGCGCGGGCAGGGCGCGGGCGCCAGCTGCGCGGTGCCCGGAGCCGTTTCGTACACGCCGTGTTCGGTGCGGGAGCCGGGGCCGACGAGGTAGCCGCCGGCGCCGCGGATGTCGATGCCGGGGGCCAGCCGGCTCGCCGAGTTGGGGACGACGACGTCCGGCGGTCCGCTCAGCCACAGGTGACGGCCGCCGCTGGGGGTGAGGACGACCACGGTCGCCGGGATCGTGAACAGGTGGCGCAGGGCCAGTTCACGGAGGGCCGCCGAGGAGTCCGTACCGGATTTGGTGTCGAGGTCGATGCCGATGAGGTGGTGCGGATGCAGTCCGCAGGCGATGCCGTAGCCGGTGGCCCAGGGGGCGGCGGCGAAGAGTTCGCGGATGCGCCGGGGGTCGGTCGAGGCGTCGTACACGCCGTGTCCGAAGCGGCCGCATTCGCCGTGGCAGGGGGAGGGTTCGGGGTCGTCGCGATGGGGGGAGCGCAGGGCCGGGAGTTTCGTTCGGGACAGCGGGATCACCGCCAGTCCGCGCTCGGCTGCGGACAGGGCGTGGGCCAGGGCCAGGGTGGTGGCCTGCCGGTCGATGGTGGCCATGCATCCATGTTCGTACGAGTGTTCGAAAAAGGGAAGGGCTCGCCGGACACGCGAGGGCGCGGGGTGGGCGAAGGGTGGGATTGGCCGAAAATGTGCTGGAACGCTTCAGCCCTTGCGGCGACTGGGATTGAGCCGCCTGGCCAGGGCTGAGCAGGGAGTTTGTGGGCGTGAAGGGGGTTTATCGACATGTCCTCACGCTTGAGGGCGAATCACGGCTTCCGGGGTGGTTCGCCGGGGATTCTGTGGGCAACTCTGGACTCGCGACGTCGTGAACAACGCCGAGGCGGTCGGCCAACTGCCTTGGAACAAGCCTTATTTCACGTACATCCCGGTTCACCGCCGGTGCGTACAACCGGTTCTGGAGGAATCACATGGCAAGCATCCGTACCGCCCGCGTCCTCGCCGCCGTCGCGGCCCTGCCCCTCGCGGCCGCCCTCTTCTCGGGTGTCGCGACAGCAGACAACGGCGCCTTCGCGGACGACGGATCGAACGCGGGCGTGGCGTCCATCATCGGCAGCGGCGTCGGACACGACAACAACGGCAACTCCTCCACCACCCAGCAGCAGGCGGTCGGCTCCGGCGCCTCGAACCAGAGCAACACGGCCCAGGTGAACGGCTCGGCGTTCACTGCCATCGACCAGGACAACGCCGTCGTCAACTTCACCAACCTCTGGTGAGCCGGGGGCCGATGCGCTCACATCGGCCCGGAAACTCCCGTGTGGGGTTGCGCTCTGTGGGGTGGTAACGCGTCTGCGCGGCGGTGCTTCGGTGCCGTCGCGCAGACGCGTTTCGGTGCGTCTCCGACGGCTCCGGTGCCGGTTCTCCGGAAGGTCCGCGGCAGCTCCGGTCCCGATCCTCCGGAGGGTCCGTCACGGCTCCGGTGACCTTGACAGTGGACAGTATCTGACGGACAGTCAGAAACCCTTGTTCGTACGAAGTCCGGGAGGGCCGCCGCCGTGCACCTCGCCCCCACCGAGCGCCAGCAGCGGCTGCGCGCCGAGCTCCGTACGTACTTCCGGGACCTGATGCCCGACGGACCGCCGCCCGCCGACGACCCCGGGCGGCAGCGCGCCCTGCTGCGCCGCATCGGCGCCGACGGGCTGCTCGGACTCGGCTGGCCCGTCGCGTACGGAGGCCAAGGGCGCGGCGCGGACGAGCAGTTCGTGTTCTTCGACGAGGCCTACCGGGCCGGCGCGCCGGTGTCCATGGTCACTCTGAACACCGTAGGGCCGACGCTCATGAAGTACGGGAGCGAGGAGCAGAAGGAGTTCTTCCTGCCGCGCATCCTGAGCGGCGACCTCGTCTTCGCCATCGGGTACTCGGAGCCCTCGGCGGGGACGGACCTCGCCTCCCTGCGGACGCGCGCCGTGCGGGACGGCGCGGAGACCTCCGGTCCGGGGGACGCCGAGGGCGCGCACTGGCGGATCGACGGGCAGAAGATCTTCACCTCCAACGCCCAGAACGCCGACTGGATCTGGCTCGCCTGCCGGACCGACCCGGACGCGCCCAAGCACCAGGGCATCTCGATCCTCCTCGTGCCCACGGACGCGCCCGGCTTCTCCTGGACGCCGATCGAGACGGTGGGCGGACTGACGACCACGGCCACGTATTACGACGGGATCCGCGTCCCCGCCGGGAACCTCGTCGGCGAGGAGAACGGCGGCTGGGGGCTCATCACCAACCAGCTCAACCACGAGCGGGTCGCGCTCGCCGCGATCGGGATGCAGGCCGAGGACTTCTACGCGGCCGCGCTGGAGGCGGCGCGTACACCTGATCCGGTGAATGGTCGGCGTCGGATTGACGAGCCGTGGGTGCGGTTCCGGCTGGCCGAAGTACATGCCCGACTGGCGGCATCACGCCTGCTCAACTGGCGTTTGGTGGGGGATGTGGGGGCCGGTCGACTGGCACCCGGCGACGCGAGCGGCGTGAAAGTCGTGGGAACCGAATCCGCGGTCGCGGTGTACCGAATGTGTCAGGAAATTGTGGGAGCGGACGCACTGGTCCGCTCCGGCTCACCGGGGGTGTTCGGGGACGGCGAGCTGGAGCGGATGAACAGGGCGGCGCAGATCAACACGTTCGGGGGCGGGGTGAGCGAGGTGCAGCGGGAGATCGTGGCGACCATGCGGCTCGGGATGAAGAGGGGGCGGCGGTGAGTGACGAACCGAATGAACTGAATGAACCGAACGAGCCGGATGAACCGAACGAACCGGATGAGCTGGACGAGCCGGATGAGCTGGATGCGCTGGTCGAGCTGGGGCTGCGGCTGAAGGTGTACGAGGGGCGCGCGGCCGCTGTCGCGGGCGTGGGCAAGGACCCGGTCAACGAGCCGATGATCCGGCACTGGTGCGAGGCGATGGGTGACACCAATCCGGCGTACGAGGGGCCGGACGCCGTGGCACCGCCCACCATGCTCCAGGCATGGACGATGGGCGGCCTCTCCGGACACACGGGCCGCTCGGGCGCGTTCGACGAGTTGCTCGGGCTGCTCGACGACGCCGGGTACACCTCGGTGGTCGCCACCGACTGCGAGCAGGAGTATGTGCGTCCGCTGCGCCCGGGGGACGAGATCACCTTCGACGCGGTGATCGAGTCGGTCTCCGAACGCAAGACGACCAAGCTGGGCACGGGGCACTTCGTCACGACGCGGATGGATGTACGGGCGGGGGGCGAGCTCGCCGGTACGCACCGGTTCCGGATCCTCAAGTACGCGCCGGCGCGACGGAAGCCCAAAGAGTCGAAGGAGCTGGAGGAGCCGAGGAGCAGGCGCCCGCGCCCGGTCGTCAACAGGGACAACGCCGGGTTCTGGGAGGGCGTCGAGCGGCACCGGCTGCTGATCCAGCGGTGCACGGGCTGCCGGGAGCTGAGATTCCCCTGGCTGCCGGGGTGCAACGGATGTGGCTGTCTGGAGTGGGACACGGTCGAGGCGAGCGGCGACGGGACCGTCTACTCGTACGTCGTCATGCACTATCCGCCCTTCCCGGCCTTCACGGCCTTCACGGAATCTGATCACGCCGCCGACGCGGCGGGTCCCTACGCGGTCGGCCTGATCGAGCTGGCGGAGGGCGTGCGGATCGTGAGCAATGTGATCGGGGTGCCGTACGACAAGGTGCGGATCGGGATGCCCGTGCGGCTCCAATTCGAGCGGTACGACGAGGAGCTGGTGCTGCCGGTCTTCCGGGCCGGTGAGACCGATGGCGGGGGGAGCTGAGATGGACTTCACGCCGACCGAGGAGCAGGCAGCCGCCCGTGATCTCGCCGCACGGATCTTCGGCGACCTCTCCACGCACGAGCGGCTCGCCGCCGCGGGGACCGGCAGCGACGCCGAGCTGTGGAAGGAGCTGTGCGCGGCCGGGCTCGTGGCGGCCGTGGCGGACATAGGGCTCCTCGGCCTGGTGCTCCTCCTGGAGGAACAGGGGCGCACCACGGCCCAGGTTCCGTTCGCGGCGAGCTGTGTGTACGGGCTCCTGGCGGTGACTGCCCACGGTTCACAAGAGCAGCGGGAGCGGCTGCTGCCGGGGATCGGGGACGGCACGGTGGTGGTGAGCGGGGCGATGTCCGGGCCGGGTGCCGTCCGGGAGGGAGCGCCGGGACGGTTGAGCGGTCTCGTCCCCGTGGTGCCCTGGCTGCGGGACGCCACCTATGTGCTCGTCGCGGACGACCGGCACCGGCTCTGGCTGGTGCGGACCGCCGAGGCGGCATGCGAGCCGGTGGAGCTGACGGCGCCCTGGTCGGCGGGGCGGCTGACGCTCGACGGGACGCCAGGTGAGCGGCTTGGTGGGCCGCCGGGTGAGCGATACAGGGAGGACCCGGACGAGGAGGACCTCCACCAGGGCGAGCAGGCTCCCCAGGACGCCTACGACGACATACTCGCCACCGCCCGTACCGCCTTCGCCGGACTGCAGGCCGGGGTGTGCGCGGGGTCGCTGGCGCGGGCCGTGGAGTACACAAACACGCGGGAGCAGTTCGGGCGACCGCTCGCCGCCAAGCAGGGCGTCCAACTCCGGGCGGCCGACGCGTACATGGACACCGAGGCGATACGGGTGACGGCGTACGAGGCGGCATGGCGCCGCGACGAGGGGCTGGCGTACGCGACGCACGCGCTGACCGCCGCCTGGTGGGCGTCCGAGGCGGGACAGCGGGTGGTGCACACGGGCCAGCATCTGCACGGCGGGACGGGAGCCGATCTGGAACACCCCGTGCACCGGCACTTTCTGTGGGGGCGGCAGTTGGACGCGTATCTGGGGTGCGGGAGCGAAGTGCTCCAGGAATTGGGGGAGTTGATCGTGAGCGGTGAGGTGGAGACATGAGAGTCGGCGACGCACTGCCGCCGCTGGAGATCGAGGTCACGCGCACGCTGATCGTGGCCGGGGCGATCGCGTCACGGGACTACCAGGACGTGCACCACGACGCGGAGCTGGCACGGCAGAAGGGTTCCCCCGACATCTTCATGAACATCCTGACCACCAACGGTCTGGTCGGGAGGTACATCTCCGACTGCCTCGGACCGGACGCGGTGCTTCGCAAGGTGGCCATCCGCCTCGGCGCGCCCAACTACCCGGGCGACACCATGGTGTTGACCGGCTCGGTCGAGGAGGTCGAGGGCGACACGGCGACGGTGCGGGTGATCGGGGCGAACGGCATCGGCAGACATGTGACCGGGACGGTGACGGTCACCCTGCCGCCCGGGGGCGCCCGATGAGCGTACGGACGAGGGACAGCCTCGGCGGAGCGGCAGCGGTCGTGGGGATCGGGGCCACCGAGTTCTCCAAGGACTCCGGGCGCAGTGAGCTGCGGCTGGCGGTGGAGGCGGTGCGGACCGCGCTCGACGACGCGGGGCTGACGCCGGGGGACGTGGACGGGATGGTCACGTTCACGATGGACACCAGCCCGGAGATCACCGTCGCCCAGGCGGCCGGAATGGGGGAGCTGTCGTTCTTCTCGCGGATCCACTACGGGGGCGGCGCGGCCTGCGCGACGGTCCAGCAGGCGGCGCTCGCGGTGGCGACCGGAGTGGCCGAGGTGGTGGTCTGCTACCGGGCGTTCAACGAGCGGTCGGGCAGGAGATTCGGTTCCGGGGTGCAGCAGCGGGAGCCGTCGGCGGAGGGGGCGGCGCTGGGCTGGTCCCTGCCGTTCGGGCTGCTCACGCCGGCCTCCTGGGTGGCGATGGCGGCCCAGCGGTATCTGCACACCTACGGACTGACACCCGAGGCGTTCGGCCATGTCGCCGTGGTGGACCGGAAGTACGCGGCGACGAACCCGGCGGCGTACTTCCACGGCAGACCGATCACCCTCGCCGAGCACGCGGCCTCGCGGTGGATCGTCGAGCCGCTGCGGTTGCTGGACTGCTGCCAGGAGACGGACGGCGGCCAGGCGATCGTCGTCACGTCCGTGGAGCGGGCCCGTGATCTGCCGCATCCCCCCGCGGTGATCACGGCCGCCGCCCAGGGCGCGGGCCGGGCGCAGGAGCAGATGACCAGCTTCTACCGGGACGATCTGACGGGGCTGCCGGAGATGGGCGTGGTGGCACGGCAGCTGTGGCGGACGGCGGGGCTGAGTCCGGGGGACATCGACGTGGGGATTCTGTACGACCACTTCACGCCGTTCGTGCTGATGCAGCTGGAGGAGTTCGGGTTCTGCAAGCCGGGGGAGGGCGCGGAGTTCGTCGCCGAGGAGCGGCTGCCGCTGAACACGCACGGAGGACAGCTCGGGGAGGCGTATCTGCACGGGATGAACGGGATCGCGGAGGGGGTGCGACAGCTGCGGGGCACGTCCGTGAACCAGATACCGGGAGCCGGCCGCGTCCTCGTCACCGCGGGCACCGGAGTTCCCACATCGGGGCTGATCCTCGGGACGGACGAGTGAGAAGGCGGGAGCATGTCCGGGACCCAGCGGGCCCCCGTACAGCCGCCCCTCGGCGGTCAGGCGACCAGCTCCCGGTGGTCCGGCGACCAGCCCCGGCGGTCCCGCGTGCAGCTCCCGTTGGTTCCGCGACCGACTCCCGGTGGTCCCGCGACCAGCTCCCGGCCGTCCCGCGTGCAGCCCCCAATGGTCCGGTGCGCAGCCCCCAATGGTCCGGTGTACCCGCCCCCAGCGGTCCGGTGTACTGCCCCGGTGTACTGCCTCGGTAGGTGTCTCTCAGGGATGAACCCTCAGGGTGCAGGCGCCGCTCGTCCACCCTCAGGAGGTGGGGTCAGCCCCACTCCTACAACCTGAGGGGGACACCGCTTCGGGACCTGCGGCCGATCCGCGAGAGGAGGGGGCGAACCTAGCGTGGAGCCATGACCACACCCGTCTGCACGAGCGCTTCGAACGCCGCGACACCGGCGGTGAAAACCCTTCCGTACGCGCCGTATCCCTCGTTCGCGTCGTATGTGAAGGCCCGCCAGCCGGTGCTGCTGCGTACGGCCCGGTCGCTCACCGCGAACCCGAGCGACGCGGAGGACCTGCTGCAGACCGCGCTGACGAAGACGTACGTCGCCTGGGACCGGATCGAGGACCACCGGGCGCTGGACGGCTATGTGCGCCGGGCGCTGCTGAACACGCGGACGTCGCAGTGGCGCAAGCGCAAGGTCGACGAGTTCGCGTGCGACGAGCTGCCGGAGCCGGAGGGGCTGTCCGCCGGGGACCCCGCCGAGCAGCAGGCGTTGCACGACGCGATGTGGCGGGCGATCGCGAAGTTGCCGACGCGGCAGCGGGCGATGGTCGTTCTGCGGTATTACGAGGACCTGAGTGAGGCACAGACCGCTGAGGTGCTCGGGGTCTCCGTGGGGACGGTCAAGTCGGCCGTGTCGCGTGCGCTGGGCAAGCTGCGCGAGGACCCCGAGCTGGGACTCGTCCGTTAGGCCACCATCCGGTAGGTCACCTTCCGGTGGGCCATAAAGGTTCCCGTTGGCAACGTGATGTGATCGATCAACGGGCCCTAGTGACATACCGCGCGGTATGTGCGCAGAATCAGCGCAGCCCTTACTACCGCGTAGGCAATGTCGCCCCCGGGAGGACGCCGTGCTGAGCACGATGCAGGACGTACCGCTGACTGTGACCCGCATTCTCGAACACGGCGCGCTCGTGCACGGTTCGTCGCAGATCACGACCTGGACCGGGGAGGGCGAGCCGCAGCGTCGCAGCTTCCGCGCGGCCGCGGAGCGTGCGGCCCAGCTCGCGGGCGCCCTGCGCGACGACCTCGGGGTGACGGGCGACGAGCGGGTCGCGACGCTGATGTGGAACAACGCGGAGCACGTCGAGGCGTACTACGCGATCCCCTCCATGGGCGCGGTCCTGCACACGCTCAACCTCCGCCTCCCCGCGGAGCAGCTCGTCTTCATCGTGAACCACGCCGCCGACCGCGTGATCATCGCGAACGGTTCGCTGCTTCCGCTGCTCGCGCCGCTCCTCTCCCATCTGCCGACCGTCGAGCACGTGGTGATCTCGGGCCCCGGTGACCGTTCGCTGCTCGCCGGAGCGTCCGTGCGGGTGCACGAGTACGAGGAGCTGATCGCCGGGAAGCCGACGACGTACGACTGGCCGGAGATCGACGAACGCCAGGCCGCGGCCATGTGTTACACCTCCGGCACCACCGGCGACCCCAAGGGCGTGGTCTACTCCCACCGTTCGATCTACCTGCACTCCATGCAGGTCAACATGGCCCAGTCGATGGGTCTCACCGACCGCGACACGACCCTCGTCGTGGTCCCGCAGTTCCACGTCAACGCCTGGGGTCTGCCGCACGCGACCTTCATGACCGGCATCAACATGCTGATGCCGGACCGTTTCCTCCAGCCCGCGCCGCTTGCCGAGATGATCGAGAGCGAGCGGCCGACGCACGCCGCCGCCGTCCCCACCATCTGGCAGGGCCTGCTCGCCGAGCTGACCGCCAAGCCCCGCGATGTCTCCTCCCTCACCCAGGTCACGATCGGCGGCTCGGCCTGTCCGCCCTCGCTCATGGCGGCCTTCGACGAGCTGGGCATGCGGGTCTGTCACGCCTGGGGCATGACCGAGACCTCGCCGCTCGGCACCATCGCCCGGCCGCCGGCCCACGCCGAGGGCACGGACGAGGAGTTCGCGTACCGGCTGACGCAGGGCCGCTTCCCGACCGGCGTCGAGGCCCGCCTCACCGGCCCCGGCGGCGAACGGCTCCCCTGGGACGGCGAGTCCGCGGGCGAGCTGGAGGTGCGCGGCCCCTGGATCGCGGGCGCCTACTACGGCGGCCAGGGCGCCGAACCGCTGCGCCCCGCCGACAAGTTCAGCGAGGACGGCTGGCTCAAGACCGGTGACGTCGGCACCATAAGCGCCGACGGCTTCCTGACCCTCACCGACCGCGCCAAGGACGTCATCAAGTCGGGCGGCGAGTGGATCTCGTCCGTGGACCTGGAGAACGCCCTCATGTCCCACCCGGATGTCACCGAGGCCGCCGTCGTCGCCGTCCCCGACGACAAGTGGGGCGAGCGGCCGCTGGCCACCGTCGTCCTGAGGGAGGGCTCCGCCGCCGACTTCGAGTCGCTGCGCGCCTTCCTCGCCGACGAGGGCAAGATCGCCAAGTGGCAGCTCCCCGAGCGCTGGACGATCATCGCCTCGGTCCCGAAGACGAGCGTCGGCAAGTTCGACAAGAAGGTGCTCCGCAGGCAGTACGCGGAGGGCGAGCTGGACGTCACGAAGCTCTGACACACGTGACACACGTACGGCGGGTGGGGAGCCCTGGGGCGCCCCACCCGCCGTACGCGCAGATCATCGACGTACGGACGCCGTGGCGCTCGCGTTCCGCCCCGGACCACGCCGTACGGACGTCGTGGTCCACCCCAGAAGCAGCCACACCCCCGCCACCGCGCACACGCCACCCCAGCCCCACTGGGTGAACGCGCTGCCCGCCAGCGCCGATGCGAGCGCGCCGCCCGCGAAACCGGCCACCACATAAGCCGTGTTGGCGGTCGCCGGGGTCGAGGTCGTCGTCAACGCCAGGGTCTGGTTGGCGACATGGCTGGTCACCAGGGCCGCGTGGACCACGATCGCCGCCGCGCACAGCGCCCACAGCGTGCTCCCGCCCAGCCAGAACAGCGGTACGGACACGGCCGCGAGCAGATACGCGGACCGTACGACCTTGGCGGCGCCGAACCGGTCGACGAACCCGCCCGCGAGCGGTGCCACGGCGCTCGCGGTGAGGCCGAAGAGACCGAAGAGCCCGGCCGTCGCGGTGGACAGCCCGTACCCGCCGTCGCCCGTCAGCAGCAGCGCGAGCGAGGTCCACAGCGCGCTCCACGCCCCGTACATCCCGGCCTGGCGCAGGCACGCCCGCCAGAGGTCCGGGGAGGTGCGGACGACGGACGGCAGGGCGCGGAGCCCCGCGAACAGCGGGCCCGTGCGGGGGCGGGAGTCCGCGGGGAGCGCCCAGGCGGTCGCGAGCCCCAGCGCGGCGGTCAGCACCGCCGCGCCGACGAAGACGATCCGCCAGCCGAACGCCTGGCCGATCAGCCCGCCGAGGACACGGGCCGCGACGATCCCGGTGAAGAGCCCGGCGATGACGGCGGCGACGTGCCGGGCCCGCCGGTTCGCGGGGGCGCGCGCGGCGACCAGCGGCACCAGCAGCTGCGGTACGACGGTGGCGGCGGCCGCGACGAAGACGGCGGCGGCCAGTGTGGTGGTCCCGCCCGAGAAGGCGCCCAGGGTCAGCGCCGCCGTGGTGATGAGCGAGAGGGCGGCGACCAGGCGGCGCCGGTTCACGGTGTCGCCGAGCGGGGCGAAGAAGAGCAGCCCGGTCGCGTAGCCGAACTGCGCGACCGACGCGATCCAGGCCACGGCCGAGGGCGCCGAGCCGAAGTCGTGGGCGATCAGGGGGAGCAGCGGGGCCGCGAGGTAGATGTTGGCGGCCGTGACGGCGGTGCACAGGGCGATGAGGGTGAGGAGGAGGGTGGGCGGGAGCGACGGCGCGGCGGCCGGTCGGCGGACACCGGTGCGGGGCGCCGGGATCTCCTGGGTGGCTGACGGCATGAGCGGCGGGACTCCTTCGGGCCGGCTGCGGAGCGGATCGGGTCAGCTGAGTAACCAGCCGGCCAAGTAACTAACTGGTTGGTTGGCTGCGGAGGCCGAGTCTGCCCCGCACCCACGGGAGTGTCAACCAACTGGTTGGTTACTTATTCCGCTACCCTGTCCGCATGGCAGCGAAAGTCAGGGACCCCGAGGCCACCAAGGCCCGGATCTTCGAGGCGGCGATCGGCGAATTCGCCCGGTACGGCATCGCGGGCGCCCGCATCGACCGCATCGCGGCCGAGGCCAAGGCGAACAAGCAGCTGATCTACGCCTACTTCGGCAACAAGGCGGAGCTTTTCGCACGCGTCCTCGAGAAGCGGATGCTCGACCTCGCCATAGCGCTCCCCGTCGACGGCGACGACATCGAGGGCTGGATGGACCGGCTGATGGACTACCACGCCGCCCACCCCGAACTGCTGCGCCTCCTCTTCTGGGAGGGCATCGAGTACGACACGGCCGAACTCCCCGACGAGTCCGAGCGCCGGCAGCACTACGCCCGCAAGGTCGCCACCCTCGCCGACGCGCAGGCCCGCGGCGTCATCAGCGCCGACATCCCGCCCAACGACCTGCTGTTCATGCTGGTCGCGCTCGCGGGCTGGTCCACGGCCGTGCCGCAGATGCGGCGCATCCTGGTCGGCGGCGAGGACACGGACAGCGAGCGGGTACGGGCCTCGGTCCGTGCGGCGGCACGACGGCTGACCGCCCGGTAAGCCCCTGGGGCGGACCTGGGGTCGGCCGGACCCGGTTGACCAGGCCTGGTTGACCGGGCCTAGTTGGTGCCGATGCGTGCCAACAGGTCGACGATCCGGTCCTGCACCTCGGCGCTGGTCGAGCGCTCGGCGAGGAACAGCACCGTCTCCCCCGCGGCCAGGCGCGGCAGTTCGGCCGGGTCGACGGCGGCCGTGTAGACGACGAGCGGTGTGCGGTTCAACTGCCCGTTCGCGCGCAGCCAGTCCACGATTCCGGCGTGCCGGCGCCGTACCTGCATCAGATCCATCACGACCAGGTTCGGCCGCATCTGCGAGGCCAGCGTGACGGCGTCCGCGTCGGTCGACGCCCGCGCGACCTGCATCCCGCGCCGCTCCAGCGTCGCGGTCAGCGCCAGCGCGATCTCCGCGTGCTCCTCGATGAGCAGCACGCGCGGCGGGTGCTGCTCGGAGTCCCGGGGCGCCAGGGCCTTCAGGAGTACGGCGGGATCGGCGCCGTACGCCGCCTCGCGCGTCGCCTGTCCGAGCCCCGCCGTCACGAGGACGGGGACCTCGGCTGCGACGGCCGCCTGGCGCAGCGACTGGAGCGCCGTGCGCGTGATCGGCCCGGTCAGCGGGTCGACGAAGAGCGCGGCCGGGAAGGCGGCGATCTGCGCGTCGACCTCCTCGCGCGAGTGCACGATGACGGGCCGGTAGCCGCGGTCGCTCAGCGCCTGCTGGGTGGTGACGTCGGGCGCCGGCCACACGAGCAGCCGCCGCGGGTTGTCCAGCGGCTCCGGGGGCAGCTCGTCGTCCAGGGGCTGCGGCTGCGGCTGGTCGGCGACCTCGACCGCGCCGCCGGGACCGTCGAGCGGCTCGGGGCCCTCGGCGGCGTTCTCGTCCGGTGCTCCTATGGCGTACGACCGTCCGGCGCCCTCGGTGGCTCCGGGCAGCCGGGGCCCGGGCGCCGCGGCGGTCTGGCCCGCCTGCGGGTGCGGACGGGCCTCCGTCTCCGGGCGCTCGGCGGCGGGCTCGGGAGGCGTACCGAGCTTGCGGCGGCGGCCCGAACCGTTCGTCTGGTGCGGGGGAGGCGTGGCGGACTGGGCCTGAGCCGGGGCGCCGGGCTGGTTCGGGGCGGACTGGCGGGCGAACGGGACGCCTTGGCCGAGCGTACGCACGCTTATGGCACGGCCCTGCGTCGAGTTGGGGTCGATCGGGGCGGCGGCCTCGGCGGGCAGCGGCTGAGCGACGCGGGGTTTCGCCGGGAGCTCAGGGGGGAGCGGGGTGCCCGGGGCGGGCGTGGGCTGAGCCGCGGCGGGAGCGCTCGGCGCGGGCTGCGCCGGGGCCACCGGCTGTGCGGGGGCCGCGCCGGGGGGTACGGGGGCCGGAGTGCCCGCGCCGGAAGTGTCGTTGGCGTGGGGACCGGCGTTCGTGTTGGCGTTCGGCCACGGCTGCGGAGCCAGGGCTTGGGCAGGGGCCGGGGTGGCCTGGGCGGCGGCAGGGGGCTGCGGTGCCTGCGCGGGAACACCCTGCGCGGGAACGCCCTGTGCCGGAACCGCCTGCGCCGGCACACCCTGCGCGAGTGTCCCCGCTGTCCCCGCTGTCTCCGGCTGACCCGGGGCAAGGCGGGCGCGCCGCCGTCCCGTCGGGTTGGAGACGGGGTGCGGCTGCGGCGGGGTGTGATCGTCGGCCGGGTCGTGCAGCATCGCGTCATGACGGCCGTCGTCGGCCTGCTGGAGCTGAGCCCGGGCCTGAGCCTGAACTTGGGCCTGCGCCTGAGCCTGGGCCTGGACGTACTCGGGTGACTGGTCCGCCTCCGCGGGCGGCAGCGCGAACACCGTACGGGCGCCCGTCTCCTGCGCGGCGGCACGCTCGGCCGCGGCGGCCAGCGCACGCCGACGGCGCCCGGTCGGCTGCCCCGCGTCCGCGGAGCCACCGGCGTCCTGCATCCCCTGCGCCTCCGGGGCGACGGGCGCACTGGGCGCCGCGGGCAACGCCGCCGGCAGCGCGTGCTGTTCGCCGTCCCGCAGCGCACGCCGCCCGGCGGGCACCGGCACCCCCTGCGGAGGCACCGTCCCGCCAAGCCCCGTGCCCACGGCCGCGGTGCCCGCCGCGTGCTCGCCCGCCATGACGACCGCACCCTCGGAGACACCGCCGGTGCCGTCACCGGTCGCCTCGCCGGGCATGTCACCCGTCGTACCGTCGCCCGCGTCCTCGGCCGGACTCGGCCGTCCGCGCCGCCGTCCGGTACCGCCGGAGCCACCGCCGTCACCCGGGCCCTCGACCGCGGACCCCTGCGCGGGCACCGTCACCTCGCGGGGGTTCTGCTCATCGGCCGTACGCCGCCGACGCCGCCCCGTGGGAGCGGCCCCGCCGGTCTCGGTGGCCGCGGGCTCGGACTCCCCCGCCACCTCGCTCTCCAGGAAGGCGTCCACGGAGGACCGCCGGGCCCGCCGCCTGCCGCCGCTCTGGTGCGAGGCCTGCTCGGGAAGGGCGACCTCGGAACCGGGAGCGTCCGCGGGCTCGGTGGCCGGAACCGTCCCGGCGCCCCCGCCGATCGGCACCTCCAGCACGAACGCGCTGCCGCTCATGCCCGGCACCTCGTGCGTCTGGAGCACACCGCCGTGCGCGCGCACGATCCCGCGCACGATCGGCTCGTGCACCGGGTCTCCCCCGGCGTACGGCCCGCGCACCTCGATACGGACGCCCTCACCGCGCTGCGCGGCGGCCACGACGACGGTGTTGTCCATGTAACCGCCCGCCGACACGGGCGCGTTGCCGGTCGCGTCGACCCCCGCCACATCGGCGATGAGATGCGCGAGGGCGTTCGCGAGCCGCTGCGGGTCGACCTCGGCCTCGATGGGCGGCGCGTGCACGGCGAACTGGACGCGCCCGGGCCCGATGAGCTCGACGGCCCCTTCGACACCGGCGGCGACGACCGCGTCGAGCATCACCTTCGTACGGGAGATCTCCTCCGCGCCCGAATCCAGCCGCTGATAGCCGAGGACGTTGTCGACGAGCGTCGTGATCCGCGAGTAGCCGGCCGCGAGATGGTGGAGCACCTGGTTGGCCTCGGGCCACAGCTGTCCGGCGTCGTCGGCTGCGAGCTTGGAGAGTTCGCCGCGCAGCTGGTCGAGCGGTCCGCGCAGGGACTGGCTGAGCACGGCCAGCAGCTGCTCGTGCCGCGCGGTCAGCGCCTCGTAGCGGTCCTTCTCGCGCTCGCCGAGCGCCGCGTACCGCTCGTCGCCGGCGGCGAGTTCCTCCTCGTGCTGCTCGCTCACCTCGGCCAGCTCGGCCGTGTGCGCCTCGCGCAGCGCCTTGAGCTCCTCGGCGTGCTCGTCGGCGATCCGGGCGAGCTCCTCGGCGTGCCGGGTGGCCTCGGCGTCCTTCTCCTCGGCCAGGGTGTCGTACGGCCGCCGGTCGGTGAAGGTCATGACGGCGCCGACGAGCTGGTCCCCGTCACGCACCGGCGCGGTCGTCAGGTCGACCGGCACCTTGTCCCCGGCCTTCGACCACAGGACCTGCCCGCGCACCCGGTGCTTGCGCCCGGAGCGCAGGGTGTCGGCGAGCGGCGACTCCTCGTACGCGAACTCGTCGCCGTCCGCGCGCGAGTGAAGGATGAGGGAGTGCAGGTCCTGGCCGCCGAGATCGCTGGCCCGGTATCCGAGTATCTGAGCGGCCGCCGGATTGACCAGAACAACCCGCCCCTCGGTGTCCGTCCCGACGACACCCTCGGCCGCCGCGCGCAGGATCATCTCGGTCTGGCGTTGCGAACGCGCGAGTTCGGCCTCGGTGTCGACGGTGCCCGACAGATCGCGTACGACGAGCATGAGCAGCTCGTCAGGGGTGGGTCCGTAGCTGTCGTAGGCCTGCTGGCCGTTCTCGAGATTCGCACTGGTGACCTCGACCGGGAACTCGGTCCCGTCGGTCCGCCGCGCGATCATCCGGGTCGGCTTGGTCCGCCCGTTCTGGTCGATGGTCTCGGGCTGCCGCATGGATCCCGGGATCAGCCGGGAGTCGAACTGCGGCAGCAGATCGAGCAGTCCCCGGCCCACCAGAGCCGTGCCCGGGGCCTCGAAGGCCTCCAGGGCGATGGTGTTGGCGTTGACGACGGTCCCATTGGCGTTGACCAGCACCAACGCATCGGGCAGCGCGTCCAGTATGGCTGCGAGGCGAGCAGCGCCTCGGGATGGCCTGCTGCTCACGAGACGCTTCCTCCCTGTTACCGCACCTTGCCGACCGCGGATGCCATCTTGCCAACCGGCCCGCAGCGTGTCACGCGAGGGAGTCTACGGGCAGAGGTTGCGCTCGCGACGCCGGATGAGAGGGAGGTCGCACGCGGAAGTGACGCGGATTGGACGCAGAAGAGACGTAGAACCTGTGACCACGCATTTTGCCCCGCACCACCGTGAGGCAGCTGTGACTCCACCCTGTCCTCCTCCCGTCTTCCCCTGTCCTCGTTGTCCTCGTTATGCGCGGGTGTCCGGCAGCAGCGGCACCAGCGCGTCCCACCGCGCGATCTCGCACCCGTTCGTGCGGTCGAACCGCGCGTCCACAGGGCGCCCCGCCCAGGTCCCCGTGACATGCGCGGTGGCCGGACCGCCGTACAGCATCGTGCACATGGTGCCCGGCGGCACCGGACCGAAGGGGTCCTTGCCCCAGGTGGTCTTCCCGTCCAGCTGCTGACAGGCCCCGTCCACATCCGGGTGACTGCCGCCACCGGGGTGACACCGCAGTTCGTACCTCCCGTCCGCACCGTTTCCCATGCCGTGGACGGTCACGGTCAGCCGGTCCCCGGAGTCCTCGTCGCGGGCCGGCGGGGGCATCAGGGCGGAGAGGGGGGCGCCGACCATGGGGCTGCCGGACATAGGTGGGTCGGACATGGGGCTGCCGGACATGAGGGCGCCCGACATAGGCGCGGCGGACGCGCCCGACGCGACGGGTACGGCGGACAGCGCGGCGGTGGCGGACGCGGCGGCGGTGAGAACGAGACGGCGCAACATGCCCTGACTAACGCGACGCGCCCCGCACGGTTGCACGACGATCCGGCCACCACCCCCTTCCCCCGGCTTCCCCCGCTTCCCCCTTTCCGCCCTCCCGCCCTCCCGCCGAATCCGGGCTTTGCTCTGCGGCCCGCCTGCCTAGTACCGTGGGGGGCGATTGGTGACACCGCACTCGACTGTGTCATCATCTGCACGCACCACTCGCGCTCGCGCGGGCGGCTGTGCGGGAGGCGTCGCCTAGTCCGGTCTATGGCGCCGCACTGCTAATGCGGTTTGGGCCTTCAAGCCCATCGAGGGTTCAAATCCCTCCGCCTCCGCGCCAAGATCCGAAGCCCCGGTCCATCTGGACCGGGGCTTCGGCGTTACCCAGCCCTGGAGTGCGTTTGCCCAGCTCACAAGGGGTGCGGCAAACGGATTTCACATGGCGGCGGCAGTCATGTAATGTTCTTCCTGTCGCCGCGAGCGGGCCAAAAGCCTGGGGAACGGGACAGCAGGACAAAAACAAAACAAGCACTCGTAGCTTAACGGATAGAGCATCTGACTACGGATCAGAAGGTTGCAGGTTCGAATCCTGCCGAGTGCACAGCAGGCCAGAGGCCCCGTGGAGGAATCCACGGGGCCTCTGGCTTTTGTCTTGACGGCAGCGCCCGGGGGTGAGAGGTGGGCGAAGGCCGCCTGTGCTTGTTACTCACTTTCGGTTGGCGTCGCACGCGTTGGTGGGGTGGCGTGGCAAGGGTGGCGAATGTCCGGGGTCAACGGGCGCACGGGCAGTCGTCGTTCCGAGGCGTCAAACTGGTGCATATGGTTCATGAATGGGAGATACATGGGAGAGTCACAGTAATATGCGTGATTCGTAACGTAGTTCACGTCTCATCCGCATTACCGGCACATCGGGTCCACGGTGTGGATGCGCGGCCGACCGGTCGCCACCCCCACACCGCACACCCCGTCGGCCGACTGGCCGCAGGCGGGGTTGTGCGTGCACTGAGCAGGGAGAACCTGTGCCTGTTTCCAAGATCGTAACCGCCCGCAGTCTGGCTGCCGCCGCGCTTGCAGCCGGCGCCCTGGTCGGGGCGGTGACGCTGCCGGCGTCCGCGGCCGACCACAGCCCGCACTGGTCGAACGTGGAGATCAGCGACGTCCAGTACGACGTCCCGGGCCGCCGCAACGACGACTCGAACCGCTCCCTGAACAAGGAGTGGGTGGAGATCACCAACAACAGCCGCTACGGCGTGAACCTGGACGGGTGGACGCTGGCCGACGAGGACGGCCGCACCTACACCTTCCACCACTACCGCCTGGACGGACGGGCCACCGTCCGCGTCCATACCGGCGAGGGCCGTGACAGTCGTAGCGACCTGTTCCAGGACCGTCGCCACGAGTTCTGGGACAACCACTCCGACACGGCCACCCTGCGCAACGACTACGGCCGCTTCGTCGACGACTTCTCCTGGGGCGACCGTGACCGCGACCGCGACCACCGCGGCGGCCACCACGGTGACCGCGACTACCGCGGCGGCGACCGTGACCGCGACTACCGCGGCGGCGACCGTGACCGCGACTACCGCGGCGGCGACCGTGACCGCGACCACCGCGGCGGCGACCACGGCGATCGCGACCACCGCGGCTACCGCCGCTGATTCCCCCGGCCCGCCTGACCGTCCGAAGCGAGAACGAGCCTCCATGAGGATCGCTTACGCCCACCCGGACGACGTCGCCAAGCTGCCGGCCTTCCGTGCGGAGGCCGGCAGCTTGGCTCTCGCGGCTTGGTACCGATCAGTGGCAGCGGCCCTGCCTTGCGGAGGCCGGCACGGGTGCTCAGCACCTCGAAGGAGCGGTTCAGGTTGCAGCGACCGGCGCCACCATCAAATCGCAGGCTTGATTCGCCGTCGTCACCAGATCCACATCCCTCCGATGACGCCATCAGGGCCAAGGAAGTGGGCCGCCTCAGGGCCCACCCGAGAGTCATCGTCCAGAGGGATGGCGAATCGGTGCTCGCCGAAGTCCAGGGCGAGGATCTGGTCCGGATCCAGTTCATAGCCGTCGACCGTCTTGCCGATGTAGCTGTGCATGACGTCCAGCGATCCCGGTTCAGGGAAGCGCCACTCGCGGCCGTCGTACAGGCCGAATGGATCACTCAAGGCCCGCAGGACCGGTCCGTCAAAATGCAGCTCGACGTAATCACGTACGAAGTGCACGGCACCCACCTCCGCACCCATCAGCAGCTGGAGCGGGTTGTCCGGGTCAACAGTTTCCACGAGATCATGCTGGCATGAGCCCCGAGGTTCGATGGCGGGGGGCTTCCGGGGCGGCCGGCAGGGCGACGATCGTGATCGGCCGTTGGCGGTCGCGGAGTTTCGGCTCCGCCCCACGACAGCCCTTGCGCAGGTGCGTGTTCAGTTCTCGCGGATACGGCGGGCCTTGGCCAGGAGGTTCCGGGGCAGCCCCGGTCCCGCGCACGCATAGTCGATCAGCAGGTCCCGGTAGGCGGTGTTCGCGAGCTCCGGCGCCATGGCGATCAGGGCCCGCAGGTCGTCGGACGAGCCGGACAGGCGCGTGCGATACGCGGCACCTGCGGCACGCAGGGAGACTTCCTGCGGTTCGTGTTGCAGGCCCTGTTCGACGAGGGCCACAGCTGCGGCGAAGTCGCCCTGCTCGGCACGCACGTCGGCCAGGTCCAGGTAGAGGGACCAGTTGGCGGGGTCCAGGGTCAGGGCGTCTTCGAAGGCCTCCGCAGCCTGGTCGAGGTCGCCCATCGCCCGCCAGGTGTTCGCCCGCGCGACTGCGGTCCACATGACCCGGTCGACGGTATCGGCGCGGTCGCAGAGGGCGAAAGAGAGCTCGTAGCGTCCGCAGGCCCGGGGCAGTCGGGCCATGGCAGCGAGCGATTCCGGCACCGGACTCCGTTCGGACACCACGTCGATGGTGTGAAACCAGGGCGCGAACCGTTCACGCATCTCGTCGGTGTCCAGGTCGTGGCCGTAGTCCAACGTCCGCAGACACGCCTCCGCCAGTGCCTGGGCACTCACCGCGTCGAGAAGACGCGCATCGCCGAACCATGGGGCAGAGCCCCACGGCACGTCCGGCCGCGCGCCCGTGACCGAACCAAGGGCCATCACCGCGTCATCCATGTCCCCCTTGAGGAACAGGAAGTACGCCTGCGCCAGCACAGCGCTCAAGGAGCCGTCCCCTTCGAGACCCGCCTCCAGCTCCGAGCGCCGGTCCCGCCACAAGTCGGCGAGGGTCGCATAGGGCTCCGGGGCCGCCGGCGCGGAGGCTATCGCCCCCACCAGCAACTTCACGGCGCCGACCGGACTTCCGCCGCAGTGCGCCATCACACGAGCGAGACTGACGCCCGCCGCCACTGACTGATTCGACATCGCCAGAGAATATCCATGGCCAAACTTGGCCAAAGGTTCTGTGACCCCTTCCGCTTGCGCGGCAGCACGCAGTTGATGATCCGTGAGTGACGGCAACCCTGACGGCAACGACGGCACACAGAGGCCGATGATCACCACAGTCGGCGATCACTCCGGGAGGAGGCGAGCCATCCTCCCAACGAGCTGCCCGATCCTACGGATCAGTACAGATCAGAAGGTTGCAGGTTCCAATCCTGCCGAGGGCACAAAGGTGAGAGGCCCCGGATAAGATCCGGGCCTCTTTGCGTTCGGGGGCGGACAGCAGGGGCTGGGCGAGAAGGGGGTCTTATGAGTGAGCGTGACGACATCGATGGAGTCGACTACGAAGATCCCTTTGAGCGGGGGAAGATGGACTGGACGTTCTTCCGCGGGGTCCTTCTCGCCGGATTTCTGCTGATGATGATCGCCTTTGGGATCTTCACGTGGGCGTTCGCCCATCGGAACCCCTACTAGGCCGGCCTCTGTGTGCGGAGCTCTTCCCGGTACTCGCTCATCAGCTCGCCCGTGCGGGTGAACCAGTCGTGCAGGACGGCTACTTCGGCAGGGGTGTACTCGGCGAAGAGTTCGGTCAGGCGGGCGTAGTAGGGCTCGTAGAGGGCCAGGACGCGGGTGACCGCGGCCGGTTGCGCGGCGATGCGGACGCGGCGGCGGTCCGTGGGGTCGGGGCGGCGGGTGACGTAACCGGCGCGTTCGAGGCGGTTGAGGATGCCCGTGACGGCCCCGGTCGTCACATGCGCGCGCTCCGCGAGGTCGCCGGCCGTGAGCAGGGTGTCGCCGGCCTCCAGGACGAACCCGAAGCACGTGAGGTCGGTGACGTTCAGGTTCAGCCGCTGGGCCATCTCCTGCTGGCCGAACATGCTCGCCGCGATGAGGTGGTCCATGGCGGAGAGCGCCTGTGCCGGTGTCGCGGGTGGGCGCGGGTAGGGCCGCGAGTGCGGTGTGCCGCCCTGCTGCATCGACATTCCCTTAGTCCGTGAGAGGTTTTAGTGCTGAATTTCTTAGGTAGTGAGGGGTTGTGAGTCTAGTCGTTGGCTTAGGAGGGGGCTGGAGATGAGCCAGTGGGACGAGGGGCACACCATCGCGGGGTGGACCGGGTGCGGGATCGCCACGGTAGGAGTGGCGGGAATCGCTGTCGGCGTCTGCACCGGGAACGCCCTGGGGGTGTGGGGCGGGCTGGCTGTCGTGGCGATCGGTGCCGCGGTCACCTGGGCGCTGCACCTCTCCGGCTGGGGCAAGCCGCCGGGGCGCCGGCCCGCCGCGCAGTGGGGGTTGCGGGTCAAGGACCTCACCGCGCGGGAGGGGCATCCCGGGTGCGTCGGATGCCGGCTGGCGGGGCGGGGGCGGCCTGCGGAGTTTCCGGTACGGGTGGCTGGGGAGGCGGGCACGGGTGAGCCGGTGAGCCGGTGAGCGAGTCCGCCGGCTGAGTGCTTCGTCGTCGTTCTTCTTCCTTAGTTCTTCCTGGTCAGGGGCAGAATCGATACCTCCGTCGCCTATCGGGTGAACATCCTTGCTATCGCCCCGAGTTGACCTTCCGTGTGCCTATTTTCCGGAGCGGAGGTGATGCTCGATGTACGAGCAGAACACGCCGCCGGACGAGTCGGCGGCACAGCGGCAGGACGCGATCGACATCAATGACTTCGTGTTCGCGGCTACGGGGGCGCGGGTGCGGAGGCTTACGTTGCCGGATGGGGAGCACTGGTTTCCGGCGGCGGACGTGGCCCGGCACCTGGGGTACACAAACACGCGCCAAGCCCTGCAGATGCACGTTGCCGCAAACTGGCAGAAGCGTCTGAGCGAGTTTGCACGAGGCGTCTATACAGCAGACACCCTGAGCAAACTCGCAGGTCACAGGCTGCAAAAGTCAATGAAGATGGTGAACCTCAAGGGGCTGGTCCAGCTCGTGAACGGTTGCACTAAGCCTGAGTGTGAGCCGTTCAAAGTCTGGGTTTCCGAGGTCATCGAGACTATCCAGCGTGATGGCTCCTACTCCCTCGAACCGGCCCCCATCCAGCCCGCCCCCAGCGGCGGCACCGCGTACGTGATGCCCCAGCAGGTCGCCGACGCCATCGTGCGGCTCGAAGAGCGGAACGTCCGGGCCGACGAGATGCTGCTCGCCTTCCAGGAGGAGCGCGGCGAGCTGTTGCGGGAGATCAGCCTCAGCCAAACCGTGATCGCCGACGCGCTGCAGCAGATCGCCAACGCTCTGGCTCACCCTGCCGCCCGTCCCCGGCCCGCTGCCGTACCGAAGCTGACGCCTCAGGAGCTCCTCGCGGCCTGGAAGGAGAAGAACCTCGTCGTCACGGAGGACATCCACGCTGTGGCGGCCTACCTGGCTCCGGCGCTCCTGCGGGGCGGTGCCCGTTACCGCCTGGAGGAGATTGCCGGCCGAACGGGGCTGGCGCAGTCGCGTGTGTATGACTGTGTACGGATGCTGCTCAAGCGGGGCTGCATGCGGCAGCAGGGCTGCACGCCGGAGGGGGCTCCGGTGTACGTGCTGCCGTAGTGCCGTAGGAGCGCAGTGAGAGAGGCCCGAAGCCGCAAAACGACGTTGCGGCTTCGGGCCTCGTCGTACGTTAGCGGACCGCTTGGCTTGGTGCGGCGATGTTGCACGAACCGTCTATGGAGTAGACGGTTCGTGCAACATCGCTGGTCAGGACCGTTGTCAGTGCCGCCCCCTATTGTCGTCGGTGTGCGGCAGGCATGGAGATGTTCGGGGTTGCGGTGGGCGTCGGACGGGCCCGTGCTCGTGTGGGGCGGGGGGCGCCGGAGCCCGCTGGCCTGGGGGAAGCAGGTGGCGTTCGGTGTGGTGGACGGGGGTGTGCGGACGTGTGTGGGGGCGCGGGGGCATGACTGCCCCGTGCGGGCCGCCGTGTCGGGGCGGAGTACCGGGGCGCGGTGCGAAGAGTGTGCGCGGCTGGACCGGGCGCACTCCGTGGCCGCCGACACGATCGCCGATGACCCGCGGCCGTACCACGTGTATCTCGCGTGGTTCGGGCCCGGCATGGTGAAGGTGGGGATCACCCGGGTCGAGCGGGGGTCCGCGCGGTTGCTGGAGCAGGGGGCCGTCACGTTCAGCTGGCTGGGGGAGGGGCCCTTGATGGCCGCGCGGCGGGCGGAGGAGTTGCTGCGGGCCGCGCTCAAGGTGCCGGATCGGATTCCGTACGCCGACAAGCGGGCCGTGCGCGCGGCGCTGCCGGGGCCAGGCGAGCGGGTGGCCGAGATTGAGGAGTTGCACGCGCGCGTGGGGCGGCTCGATGCCTGGCCCGAGTCGCTCCGGCGCGCGCCGTTCGAGCCCGTCGATCACACCGACGTGTTCGGGCTGGCGGGGATACCCGCCGTCGAGGGTGTCGTGAGCGAGTTGGCCGCGGGCTGTGTGGTCAGTGGTGAGCTGTGCGCCGCCGCCGGGCCCGATCTGCACCTCGCGACCGAGAGGGGTGTTGTCGTTCTTGATACGCGGCTGATGACGGGGTGGGAGCTGACCGGTGTCGGCGGTGAGGCCGGACTGACCGTTCCCGTAAGGGAGATGGGGGAGCGCAGTGTGCAGGACGGGCTCTTCTAGCAGGCGGGACGGTGTCTTTACGGCGTGCCGGAAAAGGTCTCTTCCGGCACGGCGGAATGGTCAAGACTTCGATCCCTTTTGGATCCCGTTCGGAAAGGTGCTGGACGTGCCGTGGCGCCCGAGCCGAGAGTGGCGGACATGAGCGATCACTTCATTGCGCCTGTCGCTGCTGCACCTGTCGCCGAACCCGTCGCGGCCCATGAACCCCCGTACTACGCCGTCGTGTTCACCTCCGTGCGGACGGAGGGCGACAACGGATATGACGAGACCGCCGAGCGCATGGGCGAGCTGGTGAAGGAGATTCCCGGGTTCCTCGGGGAGGACGCGGCCCGTACGCCGGGCGGGCTCGGGATCACCATCGCCTACTTCCGGGACGAGGCCTCCATCGACGAGTGGCGCCACCACATGGAGCATCAGGCGGCGAAGAAGTACGGGCGCGCCCACTGGTACGAGCGCTACACCCTCCACATCGCCAAGGTCGAGCACAGTCATGGATTCGAGCGTGCCCGTGGCTGAGCAGGCGGAGAAGGCTGGGAAGGCTGAGGCGGCGGAGGTCCGGGGGTTCTGGGAGCGGCTCGGGTTTCCCGGGCTCGTCGACGTGCACACGCACTTCATGCCCGAGCGTGTGCTGCGCAAGGTGTGGGACTACTTCGACGGGCTCGGGCCGCTGACGGGCGGCGTCGAGTGGCCGATCACCTATCGCGGGGACGAGGACGAACGGCTCGCGGTGATCAGGGAGTTCGGGGTGCGGGCCTTCACGGCCATGCTCTACCCGCACAAGGCCGGCATGGCCCAGTGGCTCAACTCGTGGGCCGTCGACTTCGCCCGCCGGACCCCCGACTGCCTGCACACGGCGACCCTCTTTCCCGAGCCGGGCGTCGAGGCGTATGTGCGTGCGGCGGTGGACGAGGGGGCGCGGGTCTTCAAGGCGCATGTGCAGGTGGGGGCGTACGACCCGGGGGATCCGCTCCTCGATCCGGTGTGGGGGCTGCTCGCCGAAGCCGGGGTCCCCGTCGTGATGCACTGCGGGTCCGGGCCCTCACCCGGCAAGCACACCGGGCCCGGTCCGGTCGCCGCCGTACTCGCCCGGCATCCCCGGCTGCGGCTCGTCGTCGCGCACATGGGGATGCCGGAATACGATGACTTCCTCGACCTCGCCGAGCGGTACGGGGAGGTGCGGCTCGACACGACGATGGCGTTCACGGACTTCAGCGAGCGGTTCGCCCCGCTCCCCCGGCGCGCTCTTCCCCGGCTCGCGGATCTTGGCGACCGCGTCCTCCTCGGCACCGACTTCCCGAACATCCCGTACCCGTACGCCCACCAGTTGCACGCCCTGGAACGGCTCGGGTTGGGGGACGACTGGCTCCGGGCGGTCTGCTACGAGAACGGCGCACGCCTCTTCAAGATCAACCACTGAACCGCTCGGCCTCGGACACTCGATGATCTTCCAAGGAGTTGCCTGAGAGGCACCTGTGTGTTTCTCAGGAAAATCACAGGTTCCCGAAAGCATGCTCTCAGAGGACCCCGACAAGGTGTCCGCTATGACCACGACCTCGCCCCAGGGGCGCACCGAACTGCTGAGGCCGGACGGGAGCCCCGTCCGAGTGCTTGTGGTGGACGACGAGCTGTCGATCACCGAACTGCTCTCCATGGCCCTCCGCTATGAAGGCTGGCAGATCCGCAGCGCGGGTGACGGACAGGGTGCGGTGCAGACCGCCCGCGAGTTCCGCCCCGACGCTGTCGTCCTCGACATGATGCTGCCCGACATGGACGGGCTGACCGTCCTGGGTCGGCTGCGTCGCGAACTGCCCGAAGTTCCGGTGCTGTTCCTGACCGCGAAGGACGCCGTCGAGGACCGCATCGCGGGCCTGACCGCCGGCGGCGACGACTACGTCACCAAGCCGTTCAGCCTCGAAGAGGTCGTGGCCCGGCTGCGTGGGCTCATCCGCCGTTCCGGTGCCGCCGACCGGCGTTCCGACTCCGTGCTCGTCGTCGGGGACCTCACCCTCGACGAGGACAGCCACGAGGTGTCGCGGGCCGGCGAGAACATCCACCTCACCGCGACCGAGTTCGAGCTGCTGCGCTTCCTGATGCGCAATCCGCGCCGGGTGCTCAGCAAGGCACAGATACTCGACCGCGTGTGGTCGTACGACTTCGGTGGCCAGGCCAACGTGGTCGAGCTCTACATCTCGTATCTGCGCCGCAAGATCGACGCCGGGCGCGAGCCGATGATCCACACCCGGCGTGGGGCCGGTTATCTGATCAAGCCCGCCGCGTCATGAGCGGGCGACGACGGCCGCGTACGCAGAAGAGGCGAGCACGACAGCCGCGCACGCTGCGGACGCGGCTCGTCGTCTCGGCGGTCGCACTCATCGCCGTGGTCTGCGCCGTGATCGGCACGGTGACGACCATCGCGCTGGGGCAGCATCTGGATCAGCAGCTGAACAGCCAGGTCACCGAGGCAGCCAAGCGAGCCGGAGGGCCGCCGGGGAATCCGGGCAAGGGCAATGGGCTGCCCATGGACCCGAACAGTGACCCGTCGGCGACCACCTCCAGCGTCTCCTCGTCGGAGGACAGGCTCGACTTCTTCGTCAGCCAGGGGACGCAGAAGGACACCATCGCCGCTGCGGTCGACAACGACGGCGGAGTCACCCAGGCGGTCATCGCCAAGGAGTCCACCACCAGCGGTGTCTTTGAACGCATGAAGGGCGTCAAGCTCAACGAGGCCCAGAAGGCCGCGCTCGGCTCCGTATCCAAGACCGGCATCCACACCATCGACATCCCGGGCCTGGGCGAGTACCGCGTCACGTACGTCCATGGCGGCAAGGGCAACTTCTACGTCGCCCTCCCCACCGCGTCCGTCACCAACACCATCAACACCCTCATCATCGTCGAGGTGAGCGTCACCGCGGCCGGTCTGATCGCGGCCGGCATCGCGGGCAGCGTCCTCGTCGGTGTCGCCCTGCGCCCGCTGCGCAAGGTCGCCGCCACCGCCACCCGCGTCTCCGAACTCCCCCTGCACAGCGGGGAAGTCACCCTGTACGAGCGGGTTCCCGAGTCCGAGGCCGATCCGCACACCGAGGTCGGTCAGGTCGGCGCGGCCCTCAACCGCATGCTCGACCACATCCACGGCGCCCTGCACGCACGGCAGCAGAGCGAGATGCGCGTACGGCAGTTCGTCGCCGACGCGAGTCATGAGCTGCGTACGCCGCTGGCCTCCATCCGCGGGTACGCCGAGCTCACCAGGCGTGGCAGGGAAGAGACCGGGCCCGACACCCGGCACGCCCTCGGGCGGATCGAGTCCGAGGCCGGGCGCATGACGGGGCTCGTCGAGGACCTGCTGCTGCTCGCGCGGCTCGACGCGGGCCGCCCGCTCCAGTACGAGCAGACCGACCTCGTACCCCTGGTCATCGATGCCGTCAGCGACGCGCGGGCGGCCGGGCGGGACCACAACTGGCGGCTGGAGCTGCCGGAGGAGCCCGCGCTGGTGTCGGCGGACGCCGCACGGCTCCAGCAGGTGCTGGTCAATCTGTTCGCGAACGCACGCACGCACACACCACCGGGTACGACCGTGACCGCGCGCGTCCACCGGCACGGGCCGTGGCTGTGCGTGGACGTCCAGGACGACGGGCAGGGTATCCCCGCGGATCTGCTCCCCCGTGTCTTCGAACGGTTCGCGCGCGGTGATTCCTCGCGCTCCCGGGCCTCCGGCTCGACCGGTCTGGGGCTCGCCATCGTGCAGGCCGTCGCGTCCGCGCACGGCGGTGCCGTGACCGTCGACAGCATCCCGGGCAGGACCGTGTTCACCGTGCATTTGCCTGCGCTTGTCCCGGAAACAAATTGGCAATCGCACTCACAGGTACAGCACAGCGCCACCACATGGGTGCAACAGGGCGTCTGACGAGAGTCGTTGTCATGCGAACCGACTCTTCTCCCGGCAATCTGCCGGCGCGGGAGCACCTCCCGGCCGGAGACGCCGGTACGCCTGTCCTGGACGTAGTGATCCCCGTCTACAACGAGGAGAAGGACCTCCAGCCATGTGTGCTCAGACTGCACGAGCACCTCAAGCGCACGTTCCCGTACGCGTTCCGCATCACCGTTGCGGACAACGCGTCCACGGACACCACCCCTCAGGTGGCCGCGCGGCTGGAGTCGGAGATTCCGGAGGTCAGATCCTTCCGGCTGGAGCAGAAGGGCCGCGGCCGGGCGCTGCGGACGGTGTGGTCCGCCTCGGACGCGCCGATCCTCGCGTACATGGACGTGGACCTGTCCACCGACCTCAACGCGCTGCTGCCGCTGGTGGCGCCGCTGATCTCCGGTCACTCGGACCTCGCGATCGGCTCGCGGCTGTCCCGCTCCTCGCGTGTCGTGCGCGGCGCCAAGCGGGAGTTCATCAGCCGCACGTACAACCTGATCCTGCGCGGCTCGCTGCAGGCCCGCTTCTCGGACGCGCAGTGCGGCTTCAAGGCGATCCGCCGTGATGTCGCCCAGGTGCTGCTGCCCCTGGTCGAGGACACCGGCTGGTTCTTCGACACCGAGATGCTGGTGCTCGCCGAGCGCGCCGGACTGCGCATCCACGAGGTGCCGGTCGACTGGGTCGACGACCCGAACTCGACGGTGCACATCGTGAAGACCGCGACGGACGACCTCAAGGGGGTGTGGCGGGTGGGACGTGCTCTCGCCACCGGTTCGCTGGCGCTCGACCGGCTCGCCCGGCCCTTCGGGGACGACCCGCGCGACCGCGACCTGACCGACGTACCCAAGGGCCTGGCCCGGCAGCTGGTCGGCTTCTGTGTGGTGGGCGCGCTGTCCACCCTCTTCTACCTGCTGCTCTACAGCGGCTTCCGCTCGTTCTCGGGGTCGCAGGTCGCCAACGCGCTCGCCCTGCTCGTGTCGGCGGTCGCCAACACGGCGGCCAACCGGCGGCTGACCTTCGGTGTACGCGGCCGGGGCGGCGCCGTCCGGCACCAGGCACAGGGCCTCGTCGTCTTCGGTATCGGTCTCGCCCTCACCAGCGGCTCGCTCGCCGCGCTGAACGCGGCGACGACCAGCCCCTCGCACTCCACGGAGCTGGCGGTCCTCATCGCCGCGAACCTCGCGGCGACGGTGTTGCGGTTCCTGCTCTTCAGGGCCTGGGTCTTCCCCGACCGGCGCGACGACACGCCGTCGTCGTCCCAGGTGGTGACCTCGCACAACCCGGCCTCGCCCACCTACTCGACGGCGCAGCACCACTCGGCCGCCCAGCACGCCCAGGCAGGGCACCCGCCGCTGCCCCAGCGCCCGACGGCGCCGCAGTCTTCGTACGACACGTATGACACAGCCCAGTTCCGCGCCGGTGAAGCCGCGGACCGCACCTGGGGGGACTCGACCATGCAGTTGCAGGCGGTGCGCCCGCACGATCACGATCACGATCCGAGGAACGCGCGATGACCACTCAGCCCGATACGGATACGAGCCTTCCGGGGGGCGCGAGCCCCTCCGGGGGAGCCAGTCCCTCGTGGGGGCCTCCCACGTCGACGGCCCTGCAGGAGCCGGTCGTGCCCGCCGTGGCCCCGGTTCCGGCGCCCGGCGCCGGTGAGCCCAAGCAGCCCCTCCCGCGCCGCTTCTGGCGCGGCCGGCCCGAGGACCCGCGCTGGGTGCGCCCCGCCTTCCTCGGCCTGCTGCTCGCCACCGCGGTGCTGTATCTGTACAACCTGAGCGCCTCCGGGTACGCCAACTCCTTCTACTCGGCGGCCGTGCAGGCCGGCAGTCAGAGCTGGAAGGCGATGTTCTTCGGCTCGCTCGACTCGGCCAACGCCATCACCGTCGACAAGCCCCCGGCCTCGCTGTGGCCGATGGCCCTGTCGGTGCGGATCTTCGGCCTCAACTCGTGGGCGATCCTCGTCCCCGAGGTGCTCATGGGCGTCGCCACGGTCGGCGTCCTGTACGCGGCCGTCCGGCGCCGCTTCAGCCCCGCGGCCGGTCTGATCGCGGGCGCGGTGCTCGCGCTCACCCCCGTCGCCGCGCTGATGTTCCGGTTCAACAACCCGGACGCGATGCTCGCGCTGCTGATGACCGTCACGGTCTACTGCGTGATCCGCGGCCTGGAGGACGGCCGTTCGAAGTGGCTGGTCTGGGCGGGTGTCGCGGTCGGCTTCGCCTTCCTCGCGAAGACCCTCCAGGCCTTCCTGATCCTTCCGCCGCTCGCCGTGCTGTACGCGGTCTGCGCGCCGGTGACGCTGAAGAAGCGGTTCGGGCAGCTGGGCCTCTCGGCCGTCGCGATGGTCGTCTCCAGCGGCTGGTGGGTCGCGATCGTGGAGCTGTGGCCCGCGTCCTCCCGCCCGTACATCGGTGGCTCGCAGAACAACTCCTTCCTTGAGCTGACCTTCGGCTACAACGGTCTCGGCCGCATCAACGGTGACGAGACCGGCAGTGTCGGCGGCGGTGGCGGCGCCGGTGGCACCGGGCAGTGGGGTGAGACCGGCTGGAACCGGATGTTCAACTCCGAGATCGGCAGCCAGATCGCGTGGCTGCTGCCGGCCGCGCTGATTCTTCTCGTCGCCGGGATCGTGCTGACGCGCAAGGCCAAGCGGACCGACCTGGCCCGCGGTTCGTTCCTCGCCTGGGGCGGCGCGCTGCTGATGACCATGGTCGTCTTCAGCTACATGGCCGGCATCTTCCACCAGTACTACACGGTGGCGCTGGCCCCCTACATCGCCGCCGTCGTCGGCATGGGCGCGACGGTCCTGTGGGAGGAGCGGAGCAAGATCTGGGCGTCGCTCACCCTCGCGGGCGCGGTCACCGCTACCGCGGCCTGGGGTTACGTCCTGCTCAACCGCACCTCCGACTACCTGCCCTGGCTGAAGTGGCTCGTGCTCATCGGCGGTCTGGTCGGCGCGCTCGGCCTGATCTTCGCGGCCAAGCTGGGGCGTCAACTGGCGCTCGCGGCGGTCGGGCTGAGCTTCGTGGCCTCGGTCGCGGGCCCGACGGCGTACACCCTCTCCACCGTGAACACCGGGCACACCGGGTCCATCGTCACGGCCGGTCCGGCCGGGGCGAGCATGATGGGCGGCGGGGGCGGTCCTGGTGGCGGCGGCGTCGGCGGCCGTGGTGGGTTCGGCGGCGGTATGCCGGGCCAGAACGGCACCACCCAGAACGGCAACGGCAACACCCAGCAGGGTGGCGGCATGGGGCAGCCTCCGACCGGCGGCACCGGTGGCACGGGCGGCTTCCCCGGTCAGAACCAGCAGGGCAACGGCACCTCCCAGAACGGCCGGCAGGGCGGCCCCGGCGGTCAGACCGGCGAGGGCGGCATGGGCGGTGGCGGCGGCGTCGGCGGTCTGCTCAACGGCGCGACCGTCACCTCCGAGGCCAAGAGCCTGCTGTCGAAGAACGCGGACGACTACACCTGGGCGGCCGCGGCCATCGGCTCCCAGAACTCCGCGAGCTACCAGCTCGCCACCGGCAAGCCCGTGATGGCGATCGGCGGCTTCAACGGCACGGACCCGTCTCCGACGCTGGCCCAGTTCAAGAAGTACGTGGCGGACGGCAAGATCCACTACTTCATCTCCAGCGGTTCGGGCGGCGGCATGGGCGGCAGCAGCAGCGGTACGTCGTCGCAGATCAGCTCGTGGGTGACGGCCAACTTCAAGAAGGTGACCGTGGGTTCGGCCACGTTCTACGACCTGACGCAGGCGGCGAGCAGCAGCTCCAGCAGCTGACGGTTCCTTTCGCGGGGTGATGGCCCGGAGCGTTTGCTCCGGGCCATCGGTCTGTCCGGGGGTGTCGCCATACTTTCTTGTACGGCGTATGGGAACTGTTCTACGGTGTACAACATGTCAAGCACGCCGATATCCCAAGGCCCCCAAGGTCCCCTTGCCGCCCAAGGACACCCCCAGCGCTGGCTGATCCTCGGCGTCATCTGTCTCGCGCAGCTCACCGTGCTGCTCGACAACACCGTCCTGAATGTCGCGATCCCCTCCCTCACCCGGGAGCTGGACGCGTCCACCTCGGACATCCAGTGGATGATCAACGCGTACTCGCTGGTGCAGTCCGGGCTGCTGCTCACCGCGGGCAGCGCGGCCGACCGTTACGGGCGCAAGAAAATGCTGGTGGCGGGGCTGGCGCTGTTCGGGATCGGGTCACTGGTGGCCGGACTCGCGGGCTCCACCGGGCAGTTGATCGCCGCGCGGGCGGGGATGGGAGTGGGGGGTGCGCTGCTGCTCACCACCACGCTCGCCGTGGCCATGCAGATCTTCACGCCCGACGAGCATCCGAAGGCCATCGGTATCTGGAGTGCCGTGAACGCGCTCGGCTTCGCGGCCGGGCCGCTCCTCGGCGGCTTCGTGCTGAACCACTTCTGGTGGGGGGCGATCTTCCTCGTCAATCTGCCGGTGGCGGCGCTGGGGCTCGTCGCGGTGGTGGCGCTCGTACCCGAGTCGAAAAATCCGCGGGGCGACCGGCCCGACCTGCTGGGCGCGCTGCTCTCCACCGTCGGTATGACCGCGCTCGTGTACGCGATCATCTCGGGGCCCGGGCAGGGGTGGGCTTCGGGGCGGGTGCTGGTCACGGCGGGGGTGGCTGTGGTGGTGCTCGGTGTGTTCGCGTACTGGGAGAGCCGGATTCCGTATCCGATGCTCGATCTGCACTTCTTCCGGGACCGGCGGTTCACGGGGGCCGTTGCGGGGGCGGTGCTCATCACCTTCGGGATGGGTGGCGCTTTGTTCCTGCTCACTCAACATCTCCAATTCGTCCTGGGATACGGGCCGTTGGAGGCGGGGCTGCGGACCGCTCCGCTCGCCCTGTCCGTCGTCGCCCTGAACTTCTCCGGTCTGTCCGCGAAATGGACGGCGAAACTCGGGACCCCGGTGTCGATCGCGCTCGGCATGGTGCTGATGTCGGCGGGGCTGGTGTCGATCGCGACGCTCGCCGCGCACGGGTACGGGGGCACGCTGCTCGGGCTGCTGCTCATCGGCGCGGGGTGTGCGGTGGCCAACCCCGCCATGGCGCACGCCATCATGAGCGCGATTCCCCGGGAGAAGGCGGGCGTCGGTGCGGGCATCAACGGCACGCTCGCCGAGTTCGGCAACGGGCTGGGGGTGGCCGTGCTCGGCGCGGTCCTCAACTCGCGGTTCGCGGCGCTGATTCCGGTGGCGGCGAGTTCGTTGCCGGCGGCGCTCGGCTCGGCTCGGTCGGCGCAGGAGCGGGGGCGGATCACGGACGCGTTCTCGTCGGGGCTGGAGACCAGCCAGTTGGTGGGTGCGGTCGCCGTGCTTCTCGGTGGACTCCTGGCGGCGGCGTTGCTGCGGCGGGCGGAGAGGGCAGACTCCGCGGTGGCGGTTTCCGCGTAGCGCCCGCTTAGCATCATCGAGGAGGGCGGACCGGAGGATTCCGGCCCGCCGCGCAGAAGTACGTACCCGCAGTCCGAGTTCCTAGGAAGGTGCGCCATGGTGAGGGCAGCCGACCGGGCCAAGCGTCCGGCGCGGACCAGTGTCTGGCTGGAGGGCAAGGCCCCCCGGGGCGGTGCGGCTCGGGGCGGTGGGCAGCCGTCGGGGCTCGACCGGGAGCGGATCACCGAGGTCACGGTGCGGTTGCTGGACGCGGAGGGGTTGGCGAAGTTCTCCATGCGCCGGCTGGCCGCCGAGCTGAACGTCACCGCGATGTCCGTGTACTGGTACGTCGACACCAAGGACGACCTGCTCGAACTCGCCCTCGACGCGGTGTTCGGTGAACTGGAGCTGCCGGACGCGGAGTCGGGGGAGGACTGGCGCGATCAGCTGCGCGCGCTGGCCACCGGGTACCGGGCGCTGCTGGTGCGCCATCCCTGGGTGTCGCCGCTCATCGGCAACTTCCTGAACATCGGGCCGCACTCCATGGCGTTCTCGCTCTGCGTGCAGCAGGTGGTCCGCAACACGGGGTTGCCGCCGTACGGGCAGATGGGCGCGCTGTCGGCGGTGTTCCAGTTCGTGTACGGCTTCGGCACGATCGAGGGGCACTTCGTGCAGCGTTGCGCCTCGGCGGGGATGTCCCAGGACGAGTACTTCCGCCAGGCCATGAGCACGATCAGCGAACAGCCGCAGTTCGCGGCGAACTTCGAGAGTGCGGCGGATCTGATGGAGGCGCGTGGGGGTGACACGGTCGAGGAGATGCGAGAGCGGGACTTCGGCTTCGCCCTGGAGATGCTGATCGCCGGCATCGAGACGATGGTGGCGCGCGGCTGAGGGTCCCCGTGCGTGGGCCACTGCGCGACCAGCCCCCACTCACCCGCAGCCGACACACAACCCCACCCACCCCCATGGGGTCGAAGGGGCGGAGCCCCTGGGGATGGGACGGGTAGGGGCGGCGGGGGCGAGAATCCCGTTAGGGCTGGGGGGCCAGGTGGGCCGGGAAGCCGCCGGTGGCGACCGGGCCCCAGCGGTCGGGGGTGATGCGGATGATGGACTTGGCCTGTTTGAGCATCGCCGCGCGGTACTCGTCCCAGTCCGGATGCTCGCCCGCGATACAGCGGTAGTACTCGACAAGAGGTTCGACGGAGTCCGGCGCGTCGATGACCTCGGCGCTGCCGTCGATCTGAACCCACGGCCCGTTCCACTCATCGCTCAGGACGATCACGCTGACGCGCTCGTCCCGCTTGGCGTTGCGGGTCTTGGCGCGCTCGGGATAGGTCGAGACGACGATGCGGCCGGAGTCGTCGACCCCGCAGGTCAGGGGCGAGCCCTGGGGGCTCCCGTCGGCCCGGCGGGTGAGAAGGATGGCGCGGTGGCGGGGGCGTACGAAGTCGAGCAGTTCGTCGCGGGAGACAGAGGTGTTCGTCGCGATGTTCGGTGCCATGGGCCGCAGCCTACGGGCTGGACGGTGCTCCGGCCTGTCCCTGCCGTGCCTACGCCTGGGGCAGCGATTCGCCCTGCACCGCCTGGATGTCCAGCTCCACCTTGAGCGTCGTACCGATCGCGGCGATGCCCGCCTGCACGACCTGGTTGTAGCGCATCGCGAAGTCCTCGCGGTGCAGTTCCGTCGTGGCGCGGAACGCGGCGCGGGTGCCACCCCAGGGGTCGGCCCCGGTGCCGAGGTAGGCGAGGTCCAGGTCGACCGGGCGTACGACGCCGTGCAGGGACAGTTCGCCGTGGATGGTCCAGCGGTCGGAACCGGCGGGGGTCACGGCGGTCGAGGTGTAGGTGATGTGCGGGTACGCCTCGGCGTCCAGGAAGTCCGGCGACCTCAGGTGCCCGTCGCGCATGCCGTTGCCGGTGTCGATGGAGGCCGCGGAGATCGTCGCCTGAACGCGGGACTTGGTCACGTCGTCGGGGGCGATCTCGATCGTGCCCGAGAAGTCGGTGAAGCGGCCGTGCACGCTGGAGATGCCCAGGTGCTGGGCGACCGCGCCCACGGAGGAGTGGGCGGGGTCGATGGTCCACGGGCCGGGCGGCGGCAGTTCGGTGCCGCCCTGGCGGGCCAGGGTCACGTTGCCGACCTCGGCGCGGCCGGCGGCGGTCACGAGGGCGCTGGATGCGGCGGGCGCGTACCCGACCGCCGTGACGATCACGGTGTACGCGCCCGGCGCGAGGGCGGTCGTGTCGTGGACGGCTCCTTCGGTGTCCGCCTCGGCGCGCAGCACCTGGGCGCCCGTCATGTCGGTCACCGTGACGACCGCGTGCGACACGGCCCATCCGTCCCGCGTACGAATGCGTGCGGTCAGTCCCATCCCGTTTTCTCCCTGCAAGACACGAAAAATTGGTCGTAATGAAACCGGCCCGTGGGGGGCGCACCTCCGCTCAGAGTGCGCGCTTCCCCACGGGCCGGGGCTCGAACTACTCGCCGGGGTGAGCGAGTTCGATGTGGTGGTCGTCGACGCCGCGGCCGGAGACCGTCAGTGCCGTCGCCACCGGCGGGTAGCCCGTCGCGATGACGGTGTACTCGCCGCCGTCCAGGTCGGTGAAGGCGTACGCGCCGTCCGTGCCCGTCCTGGCCGTGCCGACTACGTTGCCCGCCGCGTCCACCAGCGTCACGCGGGCGTCGGCGAGGGGGCCCTGCGGCGCCCGTACGACACCCTGGAGCTGGGCGCCCGAGTCGAGTTCGACCTCGATCCGGGTGACCCCGGCGCCGCCGACCTCGACGGGCAGGGCCCGCGGCCGGTGACCCGCCGCGTTCACCGCGACCGTCACGACACCCGGCACCAGCTCGGCGAAGGTGAACTCGCCCTGCTCACCGGTGGTCCCGGTGGCCAGCACATCACCGCGTACGTCGGTCACGATGACCATGGCGTCCTTGACCGCCGTACCGCCGTCGGCGGCCCGCACGACACCGCTCAGCCCGCTCGTGCCGCTCAGCAGGATGTCGTACGCGACCGGCTCGTCGTTGACGACGATCGTCGAGGCCTGCGGCTGGAAGCCGTCGGCGGAGGCGATCAGGACGTAACTGCCCACGCCGGGCGCGTCCACCGTGTAGGAGCCGTCGGCCTGGGCGACCGAGCGGCCCAGCTGCCGTCCCGCGAGCGAGATCAGCGTGACCGCGGCCTGCGGCACGGGCGCGCTCTCGGCGCCGCGGACGTAACCGCGTACGGGAACGCCACTGGAGGCGGGCAACGGGGTGGTCTCCTTCGTCGCCGTGGCGACGGCGGACAGCCGCTGCGTGCCCTCGGGACCCGCTTCGGTCTCCGCGACGGCCCAGCTCGGGACCTTCTCGTCGGTGGCGGGAGTCCCGGCGGCGGGAGCCCCGGCGGTGGAAGTCTCCGCCGGCGTTTCCGTCTTGGCGTCCGCCGCCTGGGCCAGCGCGCCCGACGTCCGCAGCGGGACCTCCTTGATGAACAGCACGATGAAGAAGGCGATCAGTGCCATGCCCGCGGCGATCAGGAAGACGTCCGCGATGCCGTGGCCGTACGCGCTCTCCATGACGGTGCGCAGCGGCTTGGGCAGCTTGTCCATGTCCGGGATGCTGGAGCTGGAACCGGACGCCAGCTTGGCGTACTTGGGGCCGAGGTCGGTCAGACCGTCCTTGACGTAGTCGGTGATCCGGTTGGCCATGACCGCGCCGAGCGCGGAGACACCCATCGCACCACCGAGGGAACGGAAGAACGTCACCGTGGAGCTGGCCGAGCCGAGGTCGGCCGGGGCCACCTGGTTCTGCGTGGACAGCACCAGGTTCTGCATCATCATGCCGACGCCGAGGCCCAGCAGCGCCATGAAGATCGCGATGTGCCAGTAGGCCGTGTCGTAGCGGATCGTGCCGAGGAGGCCGAGACCCGAGGTCACCAGGACGCCGCCCGCGACCAGCCAGTACTTCCACCGGCCGGTCTTGGTGATGATCTGGCCGGAGACCGTGGAGGCGACGAACAGGCCGGCGATCATCGGGATGGTCATGACGCCCGACATCGTCGGGGACTTGTCACGGGCCAGCTGGAAGTACTGGCTGAAGAAGACCGTGCCGGAGAACATCGCGACACCCACGAAGAGCGACGCGAGGGAGGAGAGGGTGATGGTGCGGTTGCGGAACAGCCGCAGCGGGATGATCGGCTCGCTCGCCCTGGACTCGACCAGCACGAAGATCAGGCCGAGCACGATCGAGCCGCCGACCATCGCGTACGTCTGCCACGACACCCAGTCGTACTTGTCACCGGCGAAGGTGACCCAGACCAGCAGCAGCGAGACCGCGGCGGAGATGAAGAACGCGCCGCCCCAGTCGACCTTCACGTCCCGCTTCACGACGGGCAGGTGCAGGGTCTTCTGCAGCACGATCAGCGCGATGATCGCGAACGGCACACCGACGTAGAAGCACCAGCGCCAGCCGAGCCACGAGGTGTCGGTGATGACACCGCCGAGCAGCGGACCGCCGACGGTTGCGACGGCGAACGTCGCGCCGAGGTAGCCGGAGTAACGCCCGCGCTCACGCGGGGAGATCATCGCGGCCATCACGATCTGCGCGAGGGCGGACAGACCGCCGACGCCGATGCCCTGGACCACTCGGCAGGCGATGAGCATGCCGGCGTTCTGCGAGAGACCGGCGGCAGCCGATCCCAGGACGTAGATGACCAGCGCTATCTGAACGAGCGCCTTCTTGCTGTACAGGTCGGAGAGCTTGCCCCACAGGGGCGTGGTCGCGGTCATGGCCAGCAGCGAGGCCGTGACGACCCAGGTGTAGGCGGACTGGCCGCCGCCCAGGTCGCCGATGATCTCGGGGAGTGCGTTGGAGACGATCGTCGACGACAGGATCGCGACGAACATTCCGAGCAGCAGCCCGGAGAGCGCCTCCATGATCTGCCGGTGCGTCATCGGAGCGCCGTCGGCGGCGCCTCCGTGCTTGGCGTGAGAGCCCCGCACACCGGCTGGTGTGGTCGTTGCCATGGGCTTCCTTTTCTTACGTACTTACGCGGGTGTACGGGTGGTCAGTTCTGTTGCGCTGTCGCATACGGGTGCGGGTGGAGCGGCCGCTGTGTGGTGGAGCGGCAGTCGCCGAAGCTCTCGCGCAGCCGGCCCATGAGTGCGATGAGCAGCCCGACCTCGTGGTCGGACCAGTCGCTCAGCCGGTCGGCGAGGAGCCGCGAGGTGCGCCGGGAGAGCTCGTCGAGCTGCTCCTGACCCGAGGGGGTGAGGTGGAGGATGCGTGAGCGCTTGTCGGCCGGGTCGGGGGACCGTTCGATCCAGCCCCGGTCAGCGACATGCGCGACGTGGCGGCTGGTCACCGACATGTCCACGGAGAGCAGCTCCGCGAGCCGGCTCATCCGCATCTCGCCGTACCGGCCGAGCAGCGTCAGCACGGCGGCGGAGCCCCCGGGGCAGTCGGGCGGCAGGATCCGCCCCATGTCCCTCTTCACGGCACCGATGGCACTGAGCTGACGAGCCAACTCCTCGTACTGCGCCTGCTCGGCCATCACACCTCCCGTATTCGTTGCTTGGGGCAACCATAAATCAAGTTGGTTGCCGCAGGCAAACGAAATCCTTGCGAGCGGACCTAAAAACTTGGCAAAGGCAAGTATTGGCGAACGTAAACTTGCAGGTGGGAGGGGGTAGCCGGCTGGGGATGCGCTGAGAGTGAGCTGGGAGGGCGGGACCGTGGTCCTGGGGCACCAGGTAGGGCCCCGCACTTGGGCAGCCCTCATGAATTCGCTAGTGTCCTGACCCATGGCAAACACCCAGGGCCCCGAGGGCAACTACGACCCCGCGGGCAGCACCCAGATGTTCCGTGCCTTCGTCGACGAGGCCCCCCAGAGCCGTCAGCAGCAGGCCGTCGCTCCGGCGGGCCCCCGCGTCGGCCTCATCGTCGGCATCGTCGTCGCCGTGGCGATCGTTGCCGCGGTGGCCTGGCTCGCACTGAAGTAGTAACGGGCGTGCGGGGCTGACCGGTGGGGCGGTGAAGATCAGGGCGAAGCCCCGTCTTCAGGGGTGCGGGGCTGCGACCTTTTGCGGCTCCGCCGCGTGGGCGCCACCAGCCCCAACGGACCCGCACCCGACGAACCAGCCGGCGGTCACGTCCACTGGAGGGTCACTTCCACTGGACGGACACGTCCCGCGTCTCGATGTGCATGCCCAGCGGCACGCGCCACGCGTCGACGCACACCGTCCAGGTCTTGTCCTTCTTCGCGCCGGCGGCGATCGGTGCGGGAAGGTCCTCGGTGGATTCGATCGTCGCCCAGTCGATCCCGAGCGCCCCGATGATGTGCGTCCCGAAGGTCACCGTGCCCGAACGCACCGCCGTGCCCCCGGTGTTGCGGAACGAGACGGTCACCTTCTCGCACCACCGCTGATCGGTGGCCTCACGCGAGGGATCGCCCACGCTGAGCACGGCGGGCCCGGCGCTCGCCGTGGACCCGGGTGCCGTCGGGGCCGGCGACGCGGACGCGCCTCCCGAACCTCCGCTCGTGCCACCTGAGTTGCCGCCCCCGGACGAGGATGTCGACGTACCGCCGCTGCTGTCGGCTGCTCCGCCGCCGCCCTGATCGCTGGTGCCGGATCCCGTAGCCGTCCCACCGGAGCCGGAGCCGGAGCCGGAGCTGGAAGCCGAGGCCGAGCTCGATGTCGATTCCCCGGAGCCCGAACTCCCGGACGTTCCCGCCCCCTTGGAGCCGGCCGCCGTGTCGCCCTTCAGTGGCATCAGCGACACATTCCCCGTGGGGGCCACCACCGCCCCCGACGCCCGGGGCGAACCCCCGGCGGCTCCGACAGCGACGTACCCGTCCCCGCCGCCACCGCTCCCGCAGGCGGCCAGCACCGTACCCAGGCAGACCACAGTCGCCGAGGCACCCACAAGGGCACCTCGACGACCACGTATCGACTCTCGACGCATCGCGCCAGTGTGGCTGACGATCCGTCAATTATGAACCCTCGGGAGGCTCCTGAGGCGAACCTCAATCGGCGCCTCAATCGGAGCCGCAGCCGGAGTCTCAGTCGGAGATGAGCCCTTCCCGCAGCTGCGCCAGGGTTCGGGTCAGCAGCCGGGAGACGTGCATCTGCGAGATGCCGACCTCCTCGCCGATCTGCGACTGGGTCATGTTCGCGAAGAAGCGGAGCATGATGATCCGGCGCTCGCGGGGCGGAAGCTTGGCGAGCAGCGGCTTGAGGGACTCGCGGTACTCGACGCCCTCCAGAGCCGTGTCCTCGTAGCCGAGGCGGTCCGCGAGGGAGCCTTCGCCGCCGTCGTCCTCGGGGGCGGGGGAGTCGAGGGACGAGGCCGTGTACGCGTTGCCCACGGCGAGGCCGTCGACGACGTCCTCCTCGGACACGCCCAGGACCGCGGCGAGTTCGGTGACCGTCGGAGAGCGGTCGAGCTTCTGCGAGAGCTCGTCGCTGGCCTTGGTGAGGGCCAGGCGCAGCTCCTGGAGGCGGCGCGGGACGCGGACGGACCACGACGTGTCGCGGAAGAAGCGCTTGATCTCACCGACGACCGTCGGCATCGCGAACGTCGGGAACTCGACGCCGCGTTCGCAGTCGAAGCGGTCGATCGCCTTGATCAGGCCGATCGTGCCGACCTGGACGATGTCCTCCATCGGCTCGTTGCGGCTGCGGAAGCGGGCTGCCGCGTAGCGCACGAGCGGGAGGTTCAGCTCGATGAGGGTGTCACGGACGTAGTTGCGCTCGGGGCTGTTCTCGTCCAGCGCGGCGAGCCGCAGGAACAGGGAGCGGGACAGGGTGCGGGTGTCGATGGCGCCCGAGGACTCGGGGGCCTTGACGGCTTCGGGGGCCGGGACGGCCGGAGCGGCGTCGGGGGCCGGAAGGGCCGGGACATCGTGAAGCGCGTCGTGCGTCTCGGGCGCTGCCTCGCTCTTCATGAGCGTGAGCACCTTCGAGCTGCCCTGGTCTGCGGACATGCCACCCCCTTTGGGTCGCGGACGGTCGCGGCAGTCGCTCCCGTCGGAGGAACGCAGCCTCCACCTGAATACCGGAGGCGGGGCCGCGGCAAACGCGCTTCCGGCAGAATGTCACATGTCGGCAACACGCTGTAGTGACATGTCGACATGGAGGGGGTGAATAGGCCCTGGAAAGAGGGGGTCTGACGGTTTTTCAGCTCTGAACTGTCGGAAAAGGAGCCATGGAGCGATTCGCTCTTGCCGGTTACGCCTCGATCCTGTTTGCGGATCGAAGACGCGCGAAACTACGGGCGAGCAGCCTTGACACATGCATCTGGGAGACTCCCAGCTCGGCGCTGATCTGTGACTGCGTCAGATTGCTGTAGTAGCGCAGGAGAAGGATCCGCTGCTCGCGCTCGGGCAGTTGTACGAGCAGATGCCGTACGAGGTCGCGGTGTTCGACCCCGTCGAGTGCCGGGTCCTCGTAGCCGAGCCGGTCGAGCAGTCCCGGCAGCCCGTCGCCCTCCTGGGCCGCTTCGAGGGAGGTCGCGTGGTACGAGCGGCCCGCCTCGATGCAGGACAGCACCTCCTCCTCGGTGATGCGCAGCCGTTCGGCGATCTCGGCGGTCGAGGGCGAGCGCCCGAATGCCGTCGTCAGGTCCTCCGTCGCGCTGTTCACCTGCACCCACAGCTCGTGCAGCCGGCGCGGTACGTGGACGGTGCGGACGTTGTCGCGGAAGTACCGCTTGATCTCGCCGACGACGGTCGGCATCGCGAAGGTCGGGAACTGCACACCCCGGTCCGGGTCGAACCGGTCGATGGCGTTGATCAGCCCGATGGTCCCGACCTGGACCACGTCCTCCATGGGCTCGTTGCGGCTGCGGAAGCGCGCTGCCGCGTACCGGACGAGCGGGAGGTTGGCCTCGATGAGCGCCCCGCGTACGCGGTTGTGCTCCGGGGTGCCCGGCTGCAGGGTCTTGAGCTGGCCGAAGAGGACCTGGGTGAGGGCCCGGGTGTCGGCGCCGCGGCGCCGCTCCGGCGCGGGGTCCTGCGTGACCTCCTGGGTGATCTCCTGTGCGACTTCCGGGGTGACTTCCTGGGGTGGTGCCGGGGTCGGCGCCTGGGCCGGGGCCGGGGCTTCCTCCTGGGGCGGCGCAGTACTGGCCGACACGGTCAACGCCACCTCTTCATTCGTCAACACAACCGTCAACTCATCCCTCAAAAGCGGTCATAGCATCACAAGACATGTGCACTGTGTGCAAGCACCGCATAACGCCGTGTTGAGGGAGAGTTGGGGCGCAGGACGTGAAAAGCCCCCCGCCGGTTCCGGCGAGGGGCTTCGGAGCGGCAGGGCCCGGAAGGCCGGCGGCAGGGCTCAGAACGGATAGTCGGCGATCACCCAGGTCGAGAACTCTCGCCACAGCGCGGCGGCCGCCTGGTGCGCCGGGTGCTCCAAGTACCGCTTCAGGGCGTCGGCGTCGTCGACGGCGGAGTTGATCGCGAAGTCGTACGCGATGGGCCGGTCGGTGATGTTCCAGTCGCATTCCCAGAACCGCAGCTCGGGAATCTGGTCGCCGAGCGCGCGGAAGGCGGCGGCGCCCTCGACGGCGCGCGGGTCGTCGCGCCCGACGCCCTCGTTGAGCTTGAAGAGGACCAGATGGCGGATCACGGGCACTCCTTGGTGGTGCGAGGGACGCCTCTCAGTTCTTGGCCCCGTCGGCGACCCATGTCATGAAGTCGCCGATGGCCTGAGCGGCATTCGATATGCCCTCGAACCCTATCTGGACGTAATCGGCGGCCTTGGCGGGATCTGTGATGATCACGTACAGCGCGAAGACTACGAGTGCATAGACGGCGATCTTCTTCGAATTCACCGCCATCGCGGCCTCCCTGTGACTGCTGCGCCCGCTGGGCCCCCTGTTGCCGGCGGCGAGTGTAACCTTCACGCCGCTTTTAAGGACCAACGGCCCGCTGGTCGAGGCCCTTTGCCGAGCCGCTCCGGGGGTGTGGTGGCCCAGGATGGATGGTGAGCCCGGCGGTTCTGGCAGGAGTCCGGCGGGCGGGACGGACCCCACTGCGGGGTCCCCGCCGTGGAATCCCCCGAGACGCGGCGCGGACTTGTGGGTCCCTCCTCACCGGGGGAAGCGGCTCCCCGATGCCGCTTCCCCCGTCCTTCTCTTCTCGGACTCCTGTGAACGTCTTCGCGCGGCCATGAGTGAGACGTAAACGGACTCAGGCGAGCCAATCGGCGTAGTGGGTCGGGGCAATGCGGACATCACCGTGGGCGACCAGGACGTCACCCTGGACGGCCGCGAACATGCCGGCGGTGTCATCGATGACGACCGAGCGCCCGTCGCCCTTGGCGGTGAGGGTGATCCGGCCGAGCTCGTCGAGGGTGTAGACGTCAGGGCCCGCGACGTTGAGGATGCCGTTCAGCGGGGTGCCCGCGGCGACTTCGGCGACGGTGGCGGCGACGTCTGCGGCGGCGATCGGCTGGATCGGCGTGCGCGGCAGGCGGACCGTCTCGCCGTCGGCCGTCCACGACAGGACCGCGTCCATGAACTCCATGAACTGCGTGGCGCGGACGATGGAGTACGGGATCGGGCCGCCGACGAGGATGTTCTCCTGGAGCGCCTTGGCCCGGTAGTAGTCCAGTTGGGGCACCTGGTCCACGCCGACGATGGAGAGCACGACGAAGTGGCCGACGCCGCCCTTCTCGCTCGCGGCCAGAAGGTTGCCCATGGACGTGCGGAAGAAGTCGGGCGAGGCGTCGTCGAACGTCGGCGAGTTGGTCAGGTTGACGACGACGTCAGCACCTGCCACGGCATCCTCCAGGCCCTGGCCTGTGATGATGTCGACGCCTGTGGACAGGGAGTGCGGTACGGCCTGGTGTCCGGCCGCCTTCAGGTTCTTCACCACCTGCGACCCGATCAGTCCGGTTCCCCCGACAACTGCGATCTTCATGGCGTGTCCCTACTCTCGGCTCTTCGTCGTCCGATATGTACCTTATGGGCCCAGAGGGTGTCCGGGACCCGAACTCGGACAAGCTGGTGCCTGCCGCGCGGGTGAAGGGGACGGAAACCAAGACGGAGCAGCACGAAGGGCCCCGTCTTTCGACGGGGCCCTTCTCAAGCGGTAGCGGAGGGATTTGAACCCTCGGTGACTTGCGCCACACTCGCTTTCGAGGCGAGCTCCTTCGGCCGCTCGGACACGCTACCGAGGGAGACCTTACCCCAAGGTGGGCCGTGGTCTGAAATCCGTTTGGCGGTCCCGGAAGAAGTCGGTGAGCGTGCGCGCGCACTCGTCGGCGAGGACGCCCTCGATCACCTCGGGCCGGTGGTTGAGCCGCCGGTCGCGTACGAGGTCCCAGAGGGAGCCGGCCGCGCCCGCCTTCTCGTCGCGGGCGCCGTACACGACCCGGTCCACCCGGGACTGCACGAGCGCGCCCGCGCACATCACGCAGGGCTCCAGGGTGACGACGAGCGTGCAGCCGGACAGCCGCCACTCGCCGATCTCCGCGGCGGCCCTGCGCAGCGCGAGGACCTCGGCGTGCGCCGTCGGATCGCCGGTGGCCTCGCGTTCGTTGTGCCCGGTCGCGAGCACCGTCGTACCGTCCGGGGACAGCACGACGGCGCCGACGGGAACATCCCCGCCCCGGACGGCCCGGTGGGCCTCGTCCAGGGCGAGCCGCATAGCGGCCCGCCAGCGGTCGCGTACCGGATCGGGCTGTGGAGTTTCCTCGGCGGTGCTCACCCGGGGAACCTAGCGGAAGCTTCCGGAGCCGGCGGCCGGCCGGAGATCGCCGCGCCTAGCGGACGGTCTCCAGGACCTCTGCCGCACCCAGGGCGTCGGCGATCGTGCTGAGCGCGTCGCCTTCGTCCAGGGAGAGCAGTTCCTTCTCGCTCACTCCGAGGTCCGCGAGGATGGCACGGTCCCCGACGGGGCTGTGCGAGACGGCGTCGGCGGACACGATCTCGTCCTCGTCGTCGTCGGAGTCGTTTCCGTTGTCGGGTTCACCGTCCTCCGTGCCGTCCAGGTCGAGGGAGTCCAGGTCGGCGTCGTCGTCGCCCGGATCCCGTCCTAGTAGTTCGTCCGTGAGCAGGATCTCGCCGTACGAGCTGCGGGAAGCGGCGGCAGCGTCCGAGACGTAGATGCGAGGGTCCTCCTCGCCGTCCACGCGGACGACGCCGAACCACGCGTCTTCCTGCTCGATGAGTACGAGGACCGTGTCCGCCTCTGAGGCTTCACGGGCCAGGTCGGTCAGATCCGACAGGCTCTCCACATCGTCGAGCTCTGTGTCGCTCGCTTCCCACCCGTCTTCGGTGCGCGCGAGCAGTGCGGCGAAGTACACCGTGACTCTCCCACTGGTCGTAGGCGTGCCGGTTGGGGATCCCCCCGGCGGAGGCTGTGGGCGGGGCGTGCTGCTCCGAGCCCCACCCACTCGGAATCGTGGCAGAAACAGAGCGTTCAGGGGACGTCTTCGGCCTGCTGTGTCTGCCTCTTTTGATCGCTAACAGCGGATCGTACGCGGCTGTCGGCGCCGAGTGAGCACCTCCCCGCCCAGACACGGGCTCGTGCAACCCGGGCGGGGCGTCCGCTTACGGTGGGCGGCTACCAGCGGAAGGTGCGCATACGCATGGCGTGGCGCAGTCGTGCTGCCTTGGCGCGGCGGGGCTGGACCCGGTCGCGCAGCTCGCGCGCCTCGGTCAGCTCCCGCAGGAACTGGGCGCGCCGCCGCCTGCGCTCGGCGTCGGTCTCCACCTGCTCGGGGGACTCCTCTTCCGGGTTCCGCATCGGCACACCACCCCAGGTCCGTCCTTCCCACTTTCCCTCTGATGGGCGGTTTGATGCCAGGGGACGGGTGACATCGCGGGCCGGACCTTGCCGGGCCCGGCCGGACGGGGCACTGGCGGGCGCCCGGAGCCCGGCTACTGTTGTGGACATGCGTCTCCACGTCGTCGACCACCCCCTGGTCGCCCATAAGCTCACCACCCTGCGCGACCAGCGCACCGACTCCGCGACCTTCCGGCGGCTCGCCGACGAGCTGGTCACCCTGCTCGCCTACGAGGCCACCAGGGACGTACGCACGGAGCAGGTCGACATCGTGACCCCGGTCGCCTCCACCACCGGCGTCAAGCTCTCCTACCCGCGCCCCCTCGTCGTGCCGATCCTGCGCGCGGGCCTCGGCATGCTCGACGGCATGGTGCGGCTGCTGCCGACTGCCGAGGTGGGCTTCCTGGGCATGGTGCGCGACGAGGAGACGCTCCAGGCCTCCACGTACGCCACCCGCATGCCGGACGACCTCTCCGGGCGCCAGGTGTACGTCCTGGACCCGATGCTGGCCACCGGCGGCACGCTGGTCGCGGCGATCCAGGAGCTGATCAAGCGCGGCGCCGACGACGTCACCGCCGTGGTCCTCCTCGCCGCCCCCGAGGGCGTCGAGGTCATGGAACGCGAACTGGCGGGCACGCCGGTCACCGTCGTCACGGCCTCGGTCGACGAGCGGCTCAACGAGCACGGTTACATCGTGCCGGGGCTGGGCGACGCGGGCGACCGGATGTACGGCGCGGCGGAGTGACTCGCGGGTTCCCAGGGTTCGCGGTGGAGTGACTCCTGGGTTCCCCAAGGGATTTCGGCCGTACGGGGCTTTCGGCCCCGTACGGCCTTCTTGGTTCTACGGGGCCGCCGGCGCCGTACGGCGTTCCAGGCCGTACGAGGTTTTCAGCAGGTCTTCTTCGAGGTGGAGGGTGTCGGCTGGGGCTTGGCCAGGACGGCCAGGGCCTTGTCGGCGTCCTCCTTCTTCGTCAGCGACTTGAAGGCGGTGCCGATGATGAGGTCGACCTCGGTGGCCTTGTCGCGGCCATCGGTCTTCAACTCGGCGCCGGGGAGCTGGGTGTTGAGGACGGGCAGCGCGGCCGAGTAGGCCGACTTCGCGCCGAGCAGTATCCCGGCGCCGTCGACCTTCTTGTCGTACGCGTCCGTCGCGTTGCCCACGTCGCCGATCTTGAAGCCGCGCTTCTCCAGCTCGTCCGCGGTTTCCTTGGCCAGCCCGCTGCGGGGGGTGGCGTTCAGGACGTTCACGGTGATCTGGCCGGGCTTGGGCAGCGTCTTGGCGATCGCGGCGGCCGGTGTGGCCGACGCGCTGACCTTCGACGCGCAGTCCGCCTTGGGGCCCGCAGCCGTCGCCTTGCCGCCGCCGCCCGTGAAGACGTCGATGAGCTGCAGGGTTCCCCACCCGATCAGCCCGAGTGCGGTGACGGAGGCGACGACCAGGAACACGAGCCTGCGGCGCCCCCGGGGTCGGCGCATCCGCGGGTACTTGTCCCCCGTGATCCGGTACTGGCCGCCCATGCCAGGGGGAGTGAGCATGCTCATGGGCGCAGCGTAGTGCGCCGCGGCGGCGATAACTACTAGATGATCATTGCCCGGCGCTCAGTTCAACCCATTGGGGTCAAGCCGTGGCCATTAGTCCAGTTCAAGGACGCGTGCGTGGAGCACCTGGCGCTGTTGCAGCGCGGCGCGGACGGCGCGGTGCAGGCCGTCTTCCAGGTACAGGTCGCCCTGCCACTTCACCACGTGCGCGAACAGGTCGCCGTAGAAGGTGGAGTCCTCGGCGAGGAGGGTCTCCAGGTCCAGCTGGCCCTTGGTCGTCACGAGTTGATCGAGGCGGACCGGGCGCGGCGCGACGTCCGCCCACTGCCGGGTGCTTTCCCGGCCGTGGTCGGGGTACGGCCGTCCGTTTCCGATGCGCTTGAAGATCACACGGAAAGCCTACCGGTCAAGAGCTTCCGGGCGCAGCCATGGCGACGGAGTGCGACGCTGGAAAAGACGCCGTAAATCCGTTCAAATCGGGAACAGGGGCCTGATATGCATGACAGCGAGACCATGCCGTCGGCTGCCCCTGGGTCCGCTCCCGGGACGACCGGAAACGCCCCCGCCGCGGGAAGGAGCGCCGCCGCGCTGCCGCAGGAAGCCCTGGAAATCGCTTCCGGGTACGCCTTCTCCGGCCCCGCCCTCGATCTGGGCGCCCTGCTCTGGGACGGGCAGTGCCTGCCCGACGTACAGATCCGCATCCCGTTGCCGATGCTCAACCGGCACGGTCTGGTCGCCGGCGCCACCGGCACCGGCAAGACCAAGACGCTCCAGCTGATCGCCGAGCAGCTGTCGGCCCAGGGCGTGCCGGTGTTCCTAGCGGACATCAAGGGCGATGTGTCGGGCATTTCGGCGCCGGGCGTGGCGGGCGACAAGGTCCAGGAGCGCGCCCGGGACGTCCACCAGGAGTGGACGCCGACCGGATACCCGGCCGAGTTCTACGCGCTCGGCGGCATGGGCCACGGCATCCCCGTACGCGCCACGATCACCAGCTTCGGCCCGGTGCTGCTGTCCAAGGTGCTCCAGCTCAACCAGACCCAGGAGCAGTCGCTCGGCCTGATCTTCCACTACGCCGACCAGAAGGGCCTGGAGCTGGTCGACCTCAAGGACCTGCGCGCGGTCGTCACGTTCCTGACCTCGGACGAGGGCAAGCAGGAGCTGAAGGGGATCGGCGGGCTGTCCACGGCCACGGCGGGCGTCATCCTCCGTTCCCTCACCGCCTTCGAGGCGCAGGGCATGAGCCCCTTCTTCGGGGAGCCGGAGTTCGACACGAGTGAGCTGCTGCGGACGGTGTCGGACGGGCGGGGGGTGGTGTCGGTGCTTGAACTGCCGGAAGTCCAGGACAAGCCGCAGCTCTTCTCGACCTTCCTGATGTGGCTGCTCGCCGACTTGTTCCACGATCTTCCGGAAGTCGGCGACGCCGACAAGCCGAAACTCGTGTTCTTCTTCGACGAGGCGCACCTGCTCTTCAACGACGCCTCGAAGGCCTTCCTGGACTCGATCACCCAGACCGTCCGGCTCATTCGCTCGAAAGGAGTTGGCGTCTTCTTCGTGACGCAGACGCCGAAGGACGTACCCGCCGATGTCCTCGGCCAGCTCGGCAACCGCGTCCAGCACGCCCTGCGGGCCTTCACTCCTGACGATCAGAAGGCTCTGAGGGCGACGGTGAAGACCTTCCCGAACTCGGCGTACGACCTGGAGGAACTCCTCACGGGACTCGGGACCGGGGAGGCCGTGGTCACGGTCCTGAGCGAGAAGGGCGCCCCGACCCCCGTCGCCGCGACCCGGCTGCGTGCGCCCGGGTCGCTGATGGGTCCGGTCGACTCGGCGGTCCTGGACCGGGCGGTCACGGCGTCGCCGTTGTACGGGCGGTATGCACAGGCTGTGGACCGCGAGTCGGCGTACGAGAAGCTGACGGTGGCGCGGGAGGGGGCGGTGGGTTCTGCTCCCAAGGGGGCACCGGCGAAGGGGCGGGCGGCCAAGGAGGAGGCCTCGGTTGTCGAGCAGGTGGTCGGGAGTGGGCTTTTCAAGTCGCTGGCCCGGTCGGTCGGTACGCAGATCGGTCGTGAGATCACTCGGTCGTTGTTCGGGACGGCTCGGCGTCGGCGGTAGGGCGGTAGGGCGGTAGGGGCGACCGCCCCGTCCTGGGGGTGCGGGGGAGGGGCGGTCGCCCTTGTTGTTGTCAGTTGTGGCTGTGTTCCGTCGGGGGGTTCTTGTGGTGGGGGCCGTTCGGCTTGGGGCGGGGGGTCGGCTTCGGTGCGTTGCGTACGGCCTCTGCGCGCAGCAGGGCGCGCAGGACCGCGTAGGGGTCGCTGGGCATGGGGTGTCCTTGTGTCCTTGAGTTCGCTGTGTTCGCTGGTGAGGGACTGACCGGGGCGGAAGCCGGGTCCGTCAGCAGCGCAGGACCACGCAGCGGAGGGTGTGCGGGGCGGAGCAGCGCGAGGGGGATGCGGGGGCCGGCACGGGGAGGGGGCGTGCTGGTGCTCCGGGGTGCGCGTGTCGGGGCGCAGGGGGGTGAGGGGGGGCGGGTGGTCCTGGCGGGTGGGCGGGCGCAGGGCCGTGTCGAGTACGTCGTGTTCGGCGGTGCCTGATCCTGGTCCTGATTCGGTGCCGGCCGTGGGGGCGGGGGTGGGGGTGGACGCGGCGAGCGCTTCGAGGTGCGGGCCTGTGGCGAGTACCGCGGTGACCAGCAGGATGAGGATCCGCAGCCAGGTGCCTGAACGTGACGTGCCTGAACGTGAAGGAGCCCCTCCCCGCGCTCGCGCGCACCGGCGCAGCGGGTGCGGGGGGTGCGGGGTGGGGCTCATGCGAGGTCCTGTCCCCACCGGAGGTGGGTGATTCATCGGGTTGGCCTGGAGATCCACTCTGTTGGCGGAGCGGATCAGGCGGTGCGGGGGATGCGCCGGGCGGAGGAGCGGATGCCGAACGCCGTGATGATCTCGACGATGCCGACCGCGATGAGCCAGCAGCCGGCTACGAGGGTGAGGACGGCGACCGACTTGAACGGGGCCACGATCAGCACGATGCCGGCGATGAAACTGATGATGCCGAGGAACACCTGCCAGCCGCGGGCCGGCACGGTCGGGTCGGACGCGGCGGCGATGGCCTGGGTGATGCCGCGGAACAGCCAGCCGATGCCGATCCACAGGGCGAGGAGCAGGATCGACTCCATCGCGCCGCGGAAGCAGAAGAGGCCCAGCAGGATGGACAGGGCGCCGCTGATGAAGGCCAGGACGCGGAGGGAGGTCGCCGCGTGGGTGCCGAAGGCGGCGACGAGCTGCAGGACGCCGCTGACGATCAGGTAGACCCCGAAGAGCACTCCGGCGACGCGGAGCGAGGCCTCCGGCCAGACCAGCACCATGACACCCAGCGCCAGCGCGGCGATTCCGGCGCCGAGGACGGCTTGCCAGGCGGTACGGGAGAGAAGGTACAGGGGGCCTTCGTCTGTGGGCTCGCTCATACCCCATGCTGTGAACGGCTGCGGGGATCTCGCCACCGGGATGATCCGAGTGGTGGACGTATGCCGGTGGGGTGGGTGGGGTTCGGCGTTGTGGGGCGGGGCCGTGCCGGTACGTCCAGCCCGTCGCCGGTGGGCATTACTGCCTGCTGCCACAGCATGAACTTGCCCATAACCCCGTAAGCGACGGGCTGGACGTACCGGCACGGCCCCTTCTGTGCGACGCCGACTGCGCCGCCGTACGGGGGGGGAGGGTGGGTGGGGCCGTGTGGCGAACGGTTCCTGGGGGATCGCGGGGCGCAGCCCGACGCCTTTGCTCTTAGGGGCGCGGGGAACTGCGCGACCAGCCCCCACCGGCCCGCACCCGACACACAACCGAACGGGGTCGAAGGGGCGGAGCCCCTGGGGATGGGACGGGTAGGGGCGGCGGGGGCGAGGAACCCGGGTCCTACTTGCCGGAGGCCTTCGCGGTGGCTTTCATTTCTTGTTTGTGGGCGCGGACCTTGGCGAGGGAGTCGGGGCCGGTGATGTCGGCCACGGAGCGGAAGGACTTGGGCTCGCCGTAGGGGCCCGCGGACTCGCGCCAGCCCTTGGGCCGTACGCCCAGTTGTTTGCCGAGGAGGGCGAGGAAGATCTTGGCCTTCTGGGGGCCGAAGCCGGGGAGATCCTTGAGGCGTTGGAGGAGTTCGGCGCCGGTCTTGGCGTCGTTCCAGACGGCGGCGGGGTCTCCGGCGTAGTGCTCCACGAGGTACTGGCACAGCTGCTGGATCCGCTTGGCCATCGAACCGGGATAGCGGTGCACGGCCGGCTTGGCGGACAGCAACGCGGCGAACTTCTCCGGGTCGTACGCGGCGATCTCGTGCGCGTCGAGATCGTCCGTACCCAGCCGTTGCGCGATCGTGTACGGCCCCGCGAAGGCCCACTCCATCGGAACCTGCTGGTCCAGCAGCATGCCGACGAGGGCGGCGAGCGCGCTGCGGCCGAGCAGTTCGTCGGCTTCCGGCTGCTGGGCGAGGTGAAGAGTGACGTCCATGGACCGATGATCCCCCGGACGGGGGCGGGGTGCAGGTGGTGACCCCGGCCCGCGCGGGTCTTCACGGCGTGCGTACGATTTCGCCCCACTGGGAGTTAGGTTAGCCTAACCTGGCTTAACCTGAGACGAGTGGGGATGGATCGTGACCGTCGAGATCTACCGTGACGCCTGGGGCATCCCCCACCTGCGCGCGGACAGCGCACAGGAACTCGCCCACGCCCAGGGCCGCACCACCGCCGTGGACCGGGCCTGGCAGCTGGAGGTCGAACGGCACCGCTCGCAGGGCACCTCGGCCGCCTTCCTCGGCGCCGACGCCGTCGCCTGGGACCGGTTCGCCCGGCAGGCCCGGCTCGACGACACCGCCAGACGCTGTTTCGCGGCCCTGGAGAAACGGGATCCCGAGACCGCCGCGTGGGTTGTCTCGTATGTGGCCGGGGTCAATGAGGGGCTCGCCGAGGGCGCCCGGCGCGCCCCGGAGTTCGCGGCGACCGGGCTCGCCCCCGGGCGCTGGGAGCCCTGGAGCCCCCTCGGTGTCTGGCTCGGCACGCACATCCTTTTCGCCGGGTTCCCCGCCAAGCTCTGGCGCGAGGAGGTCGTACGGCTGCTGGGGGCGGATGCGGTCCAGCTGTTCGCCATGGACGGGCCCGGCACCTCAGGGAGCAATGGGTGGCTGGTGAGCGGCGAGCGCAGCGTCACCGGGCGGGCCGTCATCGCCGGTGATCCCCATCGGTTCATCGAGGAGCCCGGCGTCTATCAGCAGATACGCCTCTCCTGCCCCGAGTTCGACGTCGCCGGCCTCGCCGTCCCCGGCGTCCCGGGCATCGCGCACTTCGCCCACACCGGAACCGTCGCCTGGGCCATCACGAACGCGATGGCCGACTACCAGGACCTGTACCGGGAGCGCCTGCGGTGGGCCGCCGGGCATCCCGGTGACGGCTCGTCTGACGGTTCCTCCGTCGAGGCGGTCGAGGTGCTTGATCCCGACGGCTCCTGGCGGGCCGCGTCCCGGCACCTGGAGACCATCCACGTCGCCGGGAGCGAGTCCGTCGAGGTCGAGGTGATCGAGACGGGACGGGGGCCCGTGGTCATCGGCGGAGCGGGGGCCGAGGAGTCCATCAGCCTCCGGTATCCGCCTCGCGTCACCGAGGACCTCGGCTTCAGCGCCCTCCTCCCGCTGCTGCGCGCCCGCCGAGTCGCCGACGTGGACCGGGCGTTCGACCGCTGGGCCGAGCCCGTGAACGTCGTCCAGGCCGCCGACACCGAGGGCGGGCTGCTGCACCGTGTCGCCGGGCGGGTCCCGGTGCGGAGCGCCGACAACAGGACACGGGTGGTGGCTGCCTGGGAGCCCGGGCGTGAGTGGCAGGGCTGGCACGAGATGCCGTACGGCTCCTTCGAGGACGGCGTCGCCGTGATGGCCAACCAGCGCGGGCCCGCCGCCCCGCTCGGCGTCGAGTTCGCCCCGCCGCACCGCGCCTCGCGCATCCGGCAGCTTCTCGGCGCGGCGAAGGAGGCGAAGGAGGCGAAGGAATGGTCGGCGCAGGACATGGCCGCCATCCACATGGACACCCATCTCGCCTCGGCCTCCGCCCTGTTGGACCGGCTGGGTGCCCTCGCGCGGGAGGAGCTGAGCCCCGGGGCGGTCGCGCTTCGGGAGCAACTCCTCGGCTGGGACCGGCGGATGGAGGCCGGCAGCGCCGAGGCAGCGGTGTACGCGGCGGTGCGCGGTGCGGTCGTACGGCGGCTCGTGGCGCAGCCCGCGCTGGCCGTGCTGGCCGGTCCGGCCGGTTCGCTTGCGTATCCGGAGATTTTTCTTCCTTGGCTGGCCCTCACCCCGCGCGTCGGGTTCGCCCTCGAAAACCTGCTGAAGGCCGAGGAGTTGTACGGCATCGACCGCGACGCGATCGTCCGCGCGGCCGTCGAGGAGGTGGCCGCCGCTCCTGCGCCGGGCACGTGGGGCGACACCCACCGGCTCGCGCCCTGGCGTGCGCTCACCGGCACGTCGTACGACGAACCGGGGCTGTCCGGCGACCACGACTGTGTGCTGTGCACCTCGGCGGTGCCCGGTCTCAGCGACCTGAGCGCGCGCGGCCCGGCCGCCCGTTATGTCTGGGATCTCGCCGACAGGGAGAACAGTCTGTGGGTGGTTCCGTTCGGTGCGGACGGCGTTCCGGGATCGGGCCACCACCGTGACCAACTCCCCTTGTGGCTCAAGGGAGATCTCGTCCCGGTGACCACCGACTGGAACAAGCTGACCAAGCAGAGCCATGAGGGCCGTGAGGGCCAGGAGAGCTGGGAGAGTTATGAGGACTGAGACTGCTTACGCCCTGGGCCGTCGAGCCGTGCATGAGCAAGTGCTCGACGGGTTCGGCACCGTCCGTGTCGTGACGGTCGATCCGCACGCCGACCTCGATGTCATCCACGGGTGGGTCGCGCAGGAGCGGGCCAGGTTCTGGGGGATGAACGGGCTCACGAAGGAGCAGGTGCTCGAAACGTATGTCCACCTGGACTCGCTCGACACCCATCACGCCTTCCTCGCGGTCAAGGACGGCGAACCCGCCGCGCTCTTCCAGACGTACGAGCCCGAGGCCGACCGTGTCAGCGAGTGCTACGACGTCGAGCCCGGTGACATCGGTATGCATCTGCTGATCGGGCCCGCGGGACCCGGTGGTGACCGGCCGGGCTGGTCGTCGGCCCTGCTGACCGCGTTCACCACGTATCTGCTGACCGGCCTCGACCGGCAGCGGGTCGTGGTCGAACCCGACGCGCGCAACGCGAAGGCCATCGACCGGCTGACCCGGCAGGGGTTCGTCCCGGCGGAGGAGATCGTGCTGCCCGAGATCGACCTGCCCGAGGTCTACCTGCCCGAGAAGCGTGCCCGGCTCGCCTTCCTCACCAGGAAGGTCTTTCAGGCAGGCCTTTAAGGTCTTTCAGGACGCCTTTGAGGAGGCCTTTGAGGGGGTTCCTCGCCTGTGGGTGAGCAGCGCGCCGTTCGCGTCCGTACGTAACCGGGACTCTGGAAACGCGGATGCGGAGTGGCGTGTGAGCGGACAGCGGGAGCGGCGGGGCGTCGTCCGGGGCCTGGCGCTGCTGGCGGGCGTCCTGGTGCTGGTCCTGTTCGGCGGGGTGAGCGGCGCGTCCGCGCATGCCGCGCTGACGGGCACCGATCCGCAGGACGGCAGCGTGCTGAAGTCCGCGCCCCGGCAGATCACGCTGACGTTCAGCGAGTCCGTCGGGCTCCTCGACGACTCCTTCCGCGTGCTCACCCCGGAGAACCGGCGCGTCCACACGGGCGCGCCCGGCCACGCGGGCGGCCGTTCCGACACCGCCCGCGTGACCCTGCCACGCGGCCTCGGCACCGGCACGTTCACGGTTGCCTGGCGGGTCGTCTCGGCGGACAGTCACCCCGTCTCCGGCGCCTTCACCTTCTCCATCGGCAAACCCTCCGCGACCTCCGTCGCCCTGCCCTCCGCGCCCGCCGGGGACACCGCCTCCGCCACGCTCTACGACATCGCCCGCTACGTCGCGTACGGCGGCCTCGCCCTGCTCATCGGCGCGGCCGGCTTCGTCATGGTCTGCGGCTTCCAGGGGAGTGTGCGGCGCCTGCTGCTGACCGGCTGGTGGACCCTGCTGCTGTCCACGCTCGCGCTGCTGCTCCTGCGCGGCCCCTACGAGCGCGGCACAGGCGTTGCCGCGGCCTTCGACCCGGCCGTCCTGCGCGAGACGCTCACGAGCCGGCCAGGTGTGGCCCTGGTGGCCCGGCTGGTGCTGCTGGGGGTGGCCGCCTTCCTTCCCGAGCGCGTTCGCGTACGGGAACGGGGGCGGGCGAGGGGTGCCCTCGTCCTCGGCGGGGCGCTCGCCCTCGGTCTCGCGGTCACCTGGGCTGCCGTCGAGCACGCGTCCGCCGGGATCCAGGTCCCCGCCGCGATGGTCTCCTCCGTGCTCCACCTGCTTGCCATGGCCCTCTGGCTCGGCGGCCTGACCGCCCTGCTCTCCGCGCTCTACCGCCCGGCCCAGCCCCTCTCCACGGCCGTCGTCACCCGCTTCTCCCGGCTCGCCCTCGCCTCGGTCGCCGTCCTCGCCGGCACCGGCGTCTACCAGTCCTGGCGCGGCCTCGGCTCCTGGGACGCCCTGACCTCGACGTCGTACGGCAGGATCCTGCTCGCCAAGCTGTGCGCGGTGCTGCTCCTGCTGGCGGGGGCGGCGTATTCGCGGCGCTGGACGGGGCGGCTGGCGGTGACGGAGGCGGAGGCCGCGGTGCCCGCTCCTGCCGTCGTGGAACGGGTTGCTGTGTCCGTCGGGGGGTCGGCTGCGGTGGACGCGGGCGCCCCCGATGGCGTACGAGCTGAATCCGCGTCCCCCGCCGATCACGCCGGCACGTACCGGCGGGGTCTGCGTCGCTCCGTGCTTGCCGAGGTCACCGTCGGCATCGTCGTCCTGGTGATCACCACCGTGCTGACCGGGACCCAGCCGGGGCGGGCGGCCACCGAGGCGGCCGCTTCGGACGTGGCCGCGGACCTGCCCACGTCGTCGACGTCGCTGGTTCCCTTCGACGTCGGTACGCCGGGCGGGCACGGCAAGGTGCAGATCGAGCTGGCGCCCGGGCGGGTGGGCGAGAACTCCGTGCAGGCCGTGATCCTCGGGCCCGACGGGGGCATCGCGACCGTCCCCGAGCTGCGGCTCACCTTCACGCTGGCCGCGCAGCAGGTCGGCCCGATCGACGCCGGGCTCACCGACAAGGGCGGCTACTGGGGGACGGACACCCTCACGCTCCCGCTGGCCGGCACCTGGACCATGAAGGTCACGGTGCGCACCACCGACATCGATCAGGTCACGGTCTCGAAGAACGTGAGGGTCGGCTGACGGCTCGCCGCCCTCCCCACCCGGTATGTCACCGGAATTGATCTTCGTCGTGTCCATCACGTTTCAACAAAGGCCGCCGACAACTCTTGACGTATGACAGGACATACGACTGTTATTGCGCCACACGATGTTCGGTCAGGTTGATTTCTGGTCGATTTCGACTGGCTCAACCCCGCTCTCCCCCGCGACCGGACGCACGTCTTCGAGGAGCCGTCATGCACCACCTCTCCCCTTCCGGTCTCTCCGTCCCCGGCCCGAGCCGTCGCAGCGTGCTGCGCGGCGTCGGCGGCGCGGCCGCGCTCGCTGCGGGAATACCCCTGCTCAGCGCCTGTGGCGGCAGCACGGCGGCCAGTGACCCGAAGACGGTCACCGTCGGCTCCAACGCGTCGGACGCCGTGCCGAAGAAGGCCTTCGCCGACATCTACGCGGCCTACAAGAAGCAGTCCGGCATCACGGTCGATGTGAACACGAAGGACCACAACACCTTCCAGGAGCAGATCAACTCCTACCTCCAGGGCACGCCCGACGACGTGTTCAACTGGTTCGCCGGCTACCGCATGCAGTTCTTCGCGGCCAAGAAGCTCGCCACCCCGATCGACGACGTGTGGAAGACGATCGAGGGCAACTTCCCCGACGCCATGAAGGGGCTCAGCAAGGGCGAGGACGGCAAGTACTACTTCGTGCCGCTGTACACGTACCCCTGGGCGGTCTTCTACCGGAAGAGCGTCTTCAAGAAGTACGGGTACGAAGTCCCCACCACCTGGTCCGCGTTCATCGCGCTGTGCAAGCAGATGAAGAAGGACAACCTGGTCCCGATCGCCTTCGGCGACAAGGACGCCTGGCCCGCGCTCGGCACCTTCGACCAGATCAACTTCCGTACCAACGGCTACGACTTCCACGTCGAGCTGATGGCGGGCAAGGCCTCCTGGACCGACAAGCGCACCCGCGCCGCCTTCGACAACTGGGCCGAGATCCTCCCCTACCACCAGGACGGCGCCGTCGGCCGCACCTGGCAGGACGCCGCCCAGACCCTGGTGTCCAAGAAGGCCGGCATGTATCTGCTGGGCACCTTCGTGGGCCAGCAGTTCACCAACGCGGCCGACCGCGACGACCTCGACTTCTTCGCCTTCCCGGAGATCGACCCCACCTACGGCCAGGACACCGTCGAGGCGCCGACCGACGGGTTCATGCTCAGCAAGAGCCCGAAGAACCAGGCGGGGGCCGTGAAGCTCCTGGAGTACCTGGGCACCCCGGCCGCCGAGCAGATCTACCTGAAGTCCGACCCGAACGTCGTCGCCGCGTCCACCAAGGCCGACACCTCCTCGTACACCGACCTGCAGAAGCGCGCGTACGAGATGATCAGCGGCGCCAAGAACCTCACGCAGTACATGGACCGCGACAGCCGGCCCGACTTCACCTCCACGGTGATGCAGCCCGCGCTGCAGAAGTTCGTCCGCGACCCCAAGGGCATCGACAGTCTGCTGACGTCGATCGAGCGCCAGAAGAAGACGATCTTCGCGTCCTCATGAGCAGCGACATGAACATCGATACGACGACGAAGTCCCCGGAGGCGGCCGCCGTGCCGCCTCCGGGCGCCGCGTCCCCCAAGAAGCGGGCTCCGCAGGGCCATCGGCGTCTGCTGACCCGCCGTGACCGGATCACGCTCGGCCTGATGGCCGGCGTGCCCACGGTCCTGCACGTGATCCTCGTCTGGTTCACGGCCCTCGCCTCGATCGCCCTGGCCTTCACCACCTGGGACGGCATCGGCTTCGGCTCGATCAAGTGGGTCGGGCTGCAGAACTTCAAGGAGCTGTTCAGCAGTAACCCGCAGTTCTGGCCCGCCGTCCAGCACAACGTCATCTGGTTTGTTGTGCTGATTTTGATCCCGACCCCGATCGGCCTGTTCCTGGCCGTGCAGCTGGACAAGAAGATCCGGTTCAGCCGGGTCTACCAGACCGCGTTCTTCCTGCCGGTCGTCGTGTCGATGGCCGTCATCGGCTTCGTCTGGCAGCTCGTCTACAACCCCGACACGGGCCTGATCAACAGCCTCATCGGCGCCAACAAGCCCGGCCACTACATCGACTGGATCGGTGACCCGAACCTCAACCTCTGGGCCATCCTGGTCGCCGCCTCCTGGCGGCACACCGGCTACATGATGATCCTCTACCTGGCCGGTCTGAAGGGCGTGGACCCGGCCCTGCGCGAGGCCTCCGCGCTGGACGGCGCCAACGAGTGGCAGACGTTCAAGAACGTCGTCTTCCCGACCCTGCGCCCCACCAACACGGTCGTCCTGGTCGTCACGATCATCGAGTCGCTGCGCGCCTTCGACCTGGTGTTCGTCTTCAACAAGGGCGCCCAGGGCACCGAGCTGCTCTCGATCCTGGTCACCAACAACATCATCGGCGAGTCCAGCCGGATCGGGTACGGATCGGCCATCGCCGTCGTCCTGCTCGTGATCTCGCTCGTCGTGATCATCCCGTACCTGGTGGCCACCTTCCGGAAGGAGCGGCGCGCATGAGCTCCCCCACCGCCGCGCTCGGCAAGCAGCGCACCCCCGTCCGCCCGGCCCGGGTCCTGCTGCACGTGTTCCTCGTCCTCACGTCACTGGCCTGGCTCGGCCCGCTGCTGTGGGCCCTGTTCGCCGCCCTGCGGCCCTACGGCGAGACCAGCGAGAAGGGCTACGTCTCGTGGCCCGACAAGCTGAGCTTCGACAACTTCACCAACGCGTTCCAGCAGTCCGACATGCTCCACTACTTCGGCAACACGCTGCTGATCGCGATCCCGGCCGTGCTGCTGACGCTGTTCCTGTCGTCGTGCGTCGCGTTCTACGTCAGCCGCTTCGACTTCCGCGTCAACCTCTTCCTGCTGCTGGTGTTCACGGCCGGCAACCTGCTCCCGCAGCAGGTCATCATCACCCCGCTGTACCGCCTGTACCTGCTGATCGATCTGCCCGGGATCACCGTCAGCGGCAAGCTGTACGACTCCGCGCTCGGCCTGGTCCTCATCCACGTGGCGTTCCAGTCCGGGTTCTGCGCCTTCGTGCTGAGCAACTACATGCGCTCGCTGCCGCACGAGCTGACCGAGGCCGCGCTCGTCGACGGCGCCTCGGTGTGGCGGCTGTACTGGCAGATCGTGCTGCCGCTGTGCAAGCCCGCGATCGCGGCCCTGGCGACCCTGCTGTCCATCTGGATCTACAACGACTTCTTCTGGGCCATCGTGCTGATCTCCACCGGCGAGAACATGCCGATCACCTCGGCCCTGAACAACCTCTCCGGCCAGTACTTCACCGACCCCAACCTGGTCGCCGCCGGCGCCCTGCTCACCGCGATCCCGACGCTGACCGTGTACTTCGCGCTCCAGCGCCAGTTCGTCGGCGGTCTCACGCTGGGCGCCAACAAGGGCTGACGCCCTCGTACTTGAAAGAGAACCACCGTGCCCCACCCCTTCACTCCGCTCGACTCCGTGCCCGTCGACCCGCGCAGGGCCAGGGTCCACGAGGAGGGCTGGCAGTCCTGGAGCCCCAGCGGCGCCTACGCCCTCGGCGACAAGCCGTACCGCCCGACGAACGACAACTGGGCGACCGTCTGCTACCGGCCCGGGCACACCGTCCCGGCCGGTGTCTTCCAGGGGGAGGGACTCCTGGCCCTCGACCCGGGCGACGGCTCGCCGGTCCGGCTGTGGGCGGCGGCCGACCCGCTGCGGTCCGTGCCGTCCATCCGGCTGGAGATACGGGACGACCGGGCGGAGATCAGCGCCGACGGGCCGGTGCAGTCGCTGACCGGCACCGACATCCAGTCGGTGCTGGCGGACTGGGCGGACGGCCTCGGCCTCGCGGCCCCGCGGCCGGCGCCCACCGTCTGGTGCTCCTGGTACGAGTACTTCACCGCCGTCACCGAGGACGACATCCACGAGAACCTCCGTGCGATGGACACCCTCGACCTCCCCATCGACGTCGTCCAGATCGACGACGGCTACCAGAGCGCCCTCGGCGACTGGCTCACCCTCTCCGGCCGCTTCCGCTCCCGCGCCGGCATCGCCGACACCATCCGCGCGCGGGGCCGCAGGGCGGGCATCTGGACGGCACCGTTCCTGGTCGACCCGAGCAGCGAACTCGCCACGGCCCACCCCGACTGGCTCGTACAGTCCCTCGACGGCACGCCCCTGCACGCGGGCCGCAACTGGGGCCACGACCTGTACGTCCTGGACACCACGCACCCGGCCGCGGCGGCCTACCTGACCGAGGTCTTCACCACCCTGCGCGCCGAGGGCTACGACTACTTCAAGGTCGACTTCCTCTACGCGGGCGCCATGGACGGCGTACGGCACGACGGAACCGACGCCCTCACGGCGTACCGCTCCGGTATCGCCCTGATCCGCGAGGCGATCGGCCCGGACTCGTATCTGCTGGGCTGCGGTGCGCCGATCCTCCCCTCCATCGGCCTCTTCGACGCCATGCGCGTCAGCCCCGACACGGCTCCGCACCGCCGCTCCGAGGCCGACGACTACTCCCAGCCCGGCCAGGACGCCGCCGCGTTCACCGGCGTCGGACGCCAGTGGCAGCACGGCCGTCTCTGGGTCAACGACCCCGACTGCCTGATGGCCCGCCCCGCCGTGGAGACCCGCGAACGCTGGGCGGCGCATGTGGAGTCCACCGGCGGCCTGATGGCGTCCAGCGACCGGCTGCTGTCGCTGGACGACTGGGGCGTGACGACAACGCGGCGTCTGCTGGGGGGAGTTGCCCGATGAGCACCATCCGCACCCTGTCCGTTCCCGGTATCGCGTACGGCGGCGACTACAACCCCGAGCAGTGGCCCGAGGACGTCTGGGCCGAGGACATGCGCCTGATGCGCGAGGCCGGCGTGACCATGGTCAGCGTGGGCATCTTCGCCTGGGCCCTGCTCGAACCGTCCGAGGGCGTGTACGACTTCGCCCGCATGGACCGCCTGCTCGGCCTGCTGCACGAGAACGGCATCGCGGCCGACCTGGCCACCCCCACGGCCGCGCCCCCGGCGTGGTTCTTCCGCGCGCACCCCGAGGCGCTGCCGGTGGACCGCGACGGCCGCACCCTCTCGTACGGCAGCCGACAGACCTTCTGCCCGAGCAGCCCCGCCTACCGCGAGGCCGCCCTGCGCATCGCGGGCGCCCTCGCCGAGCGGTACGCCGGCCACCCGGCCGTGGCGATGTGGCACGTCCACAACGAGTACGGCTGCCACAACGCGGAGTGCTACTGCGACACCAGCGCGGCGGCCTTCCGTAGGTGGCTCCGGGCCAGGTACGCCGACGACCTGGCGGAGCTCAACCACGCCTGGGGCACCACCTTCTGGAGCCAGTGGTACTACGACTGGGACGAGATCCTGCCGCCCCGCGCCACCGGAGCCGTCCCCAACCCGACCCACCAGCTGGACTGGCGCCGCTTCTGCTCGGACGAACTGCTGTCGCTGTACGTCGCCGAGCGGGACGTACTGCGCCGGGCGGCCCCGTCGACGCCCGCCACCACCAACTTCATGGTGATGGACAACTTCGACGCGCTGGACTACTGGCGCTGGGCCCCCGAACTGGACGTCGTCTCCAACGACCACTATCTGATGTCCGCCGACCCCGAGTCGGAGATCGACATCGCGCTCAGCGGCGACCTGATGCGCTCGCTCGCGGGCGGCCCCTGGCTGCTGATGGAGCACTCCACGGGCGCGGTGAACTGGCAGCCCGTCAACCGCGCCAAGGGGCCGGGGGAGTTGCGCCGCAACGCCCTCGCGCATGTGGCGCACGGCGCGGACGGCATCGCCTACTTCCAGTGGCGGGCGGCCAAGGCGGGCGCCGAGCAGTGGCACTCGGCCATGCTGCCGCACGCCGGGACGGACAGCCGCATCTGGCAGGACGTCGTCGCACTGGGCCAGGACCTGAAGGCGCTGGCGGAGGTGCGCGGCAGCACGGGCACGGCGTCCGTCGCCATCGTCTGGGACTGGAACGCCCGCTGGGCCGTGGAACTGCCCTCCCAGCCGAGCGGCGAACTCCGCTTCCAGGACCTGGTCCGTGACTGGTACGAGCCGCTGTGGCGCGCGGGCGTGGCCGTGGACTTCGTACGCCCCGAAGCCGACTTGAGCGCGTACCGCCTGGTCCTGGCGCCCAGCCTGTACCTGGTGGACGACGCGGGCGCGGCGAACCTGGCCGCTTTCGCCGAACGCGGCGGCACGCTCGCCGTCGGCTTCCACAGCGGTGCGGTGGACGAGAACTGCCATGTGCGGCTGGGCGGTTACCCGGGCGCGTTCCGGGAGGTCCTCGGCGTACGGTCCGACGAGCTGTTCCCGCTGCTGGTCGACGAGACGGTGGGCCTGAGCGGGGGCGGCACGGCCACGCTGTGGTCGGAGCGGGTGGGCCTCGCGGGCGCGCGGGCGGTGACCTCGTACACGGAGGGCCCGCTGACGGGTGTCCCGGCGGTCACCCGGCACACGTACGGCGCGGGCACCGCCTGGTACCTCGCCACCCGCCCGGATCCGGCCACACTGGGCGCCCTGCTCACCCGGATCCGTGAGGAGGCGGGCGTCGAGCCGGTCGCGACCACCCCGCTCGGCATCGAGGCGGTCCGGCGCCGGGGGCCGCACGCCGACTACCTCTTCCTGATCGACCACGGCGGCCAGGGCGCCGAGGTGCCGGTCGCCGCCGACGCGACGGAACTCCTCACCGGTAAGCCCGCTTCGGGGTCGGTGACGGTTCCGCCGGGTGGGACGGCCGTTGTACGGGAGCCGCACGGGGCTGACGGCAGCTGACGGGAGCTGACAGGGGCGGTCGGGTTCCGCCGGGGAAGGCCCGCGGCTCCGGCTGCGGCCGCGTCCCCGGCGGTTCAGGGCTGTGGCGGTGGAGAGGGAGGACCGGTGTGCCGCATGGCGAAGACCGCTTCGGTGGTGCGGCACAGGGCCCCCACCGCCCCGCGCAGTGACCGCCAGAACGCCAGCCCGACCACGACTCCGAGGAGCGCCGCGGGCCACCACCAGGCGCCGAGGACCGTGAACGCGAGGCTCCAGGCGAGCGCCTCGCACGCCGCGTCATAGGCGTCCCGGGCTTCGCTCAGCGCGGCACGGGGGGCGTCCGGCAGCGCGAGGAGCAGCCCGGTCCACTCGCTCGCGACCTCGGTTCCCGTCTCGCCTCTGACGTGCGCCTCGGTGGCGCGGAACCGATCGCCCGACCAGGTCGGGGAGCCGGGCTCGGCCGGTCCGGTACGGGTCCTGCGCGCGTCGAGCCGGTCGGCGCGCAGCTGCCGTCCGGCGGCGCGTGCGCGGACGGACTGCCGCCCGATCTCCTCGGGAGGCGCCCAGCGCCGTACCCGCCACGCGGTCAGCCGGCGGCCCAGGGGCATTAGCCACCAGGGCCAGGCCCCCGACGCCAGCCCGCCGATCGCGCCCCCTGCGAAGGGCACCGCGAACGCGGCTCCCACCGCCGCCACCGCGACGAGCACGAGGGACGCGACGCCGTCCCCGGACATGCCGCCGCTCCACCGCAGCGCACCGGCGATCCGTTCGCGGGCGAGCCCGAGATCGTCCCAGTGGCGCTGCCCGAGCTGGCCGCCGCCCACGGTCGCCACCACGACGAACAGCACGGCGGGCAGCAGCCGGCGCAGAAACCAGCCGTCGGGTATGCGCTTCTGGAGTTCGACGAGCAGCCCCACGGCCCTCAGCCGTCCACGAGGCGCATCGGCCGGCCGGCCAGGGCACACGCCGGAGTCTCCGGGCCCGTCGCCCCCTCGCGCAGGTCCACCCGGCCACAACGGCCCGTGGGGCAGACCCAGCCGACCGACCGCGGGGTGGGCCCGGACGGCCATTGGCTCATGCCCATCGTGATGCTCAGGCCGAGCCCGCCGGGGATCCCGGCCCCTTCGGCCGCCTGGTGCAGCGCGCGCACCGCGTCCCGCCACGCGGAGGTGGACGGGTCGCCGTCCCGGACGACCGCGAAGGGTGCCTCCCAGAGTGCGGGGCCGATCAGCTCGCGTACCGCGTCGGCATTGCGGCACAGGTATTCGACGGCATTCTCGTAGACCCTGCGCGCTTGCGCCCCGTCCCCCACCGCAGACTCCCTGAAAGTCCGGAGAACCACTGCCCTCTGACGTGAGATCAGATTAGTGTAATGAAGGATGACTGAGCTTCAGGATCGAGTGATCGCCCGTCTCGTAGCAGCTCAGAACGCCCGCGATCCCGCGCCGCTGCGCGGAGAGGACGCGGTGAGCGATGCGCTGGCCCTGCTGCGTGAGGCCGCGCCGTCGCCCGAGGGAGTGATCGATCTCGACGGGGTCGCCGCCGTCTGCTGGACGTTCTTTCTCCGCCATCAGGGCCCCGAGGACCCGGACGCCCAGCGAAACGTACTGATCGCGCTGAGCACGTTCGGATTCCTGTGCCCGCAGGTGCCGGCCGACGCCCAGCTTCCGCAGCCGCTGCGGGACGGCTTCGACCCTGCCGATCCGGGGCATGAGGCGCGGTTCGCCTACCTCGTGAGTTCGGCGTACGGGGAGGCTGTCGGCGACAGTCCGGCGTACGGGGATGCCGGCCGGCTGGCCGCGCTGGACCGTGCGCTCGCCTGGTCCGATACGGCGCATCAGCTCCTGCCCGAAGACCACGACGGGTTCGTCGAGTTGGCGTTCCACAGCCTCGGGCTCCACGCGGCGCGTTTCCAGCTCGCGGCGGACCCGGACGCGCTCACCGTCGCCGCCCGGTACGCGGGGGCGGTGTGCGAGGGGCTGCGTTCCGCCGGCCCGGAGGGGGCGGAGGCGGCGGCGGTCGCCCTCGGGACCGTCCTGGACGCCGCGCGGCTGCTCGGCGAACCCCCGCTCGCCGAGGTCGAGCGGCTGGCGGCGGCCGCCCCGGAGGGCGCGCTCACCCCGGAGGGCGCCGAGGCGCTGCGCTTCCTGCGCGAGCTGGACGCCGAACCGGCCGCCTGGCCGGGGGAGATGGACCTGCGCGTCGGCTCGGTCATCGCCGACGCAGGGATACGTGAGCACGACGCGAGCCGGATCGCCTGCGGTGCCCGGCGGCTGCGCGCGGCGCTCGCCCACACCCCCGCCGACCACCAGGCCCACCCCTTCGCCACCGCCGTCCTGAGCCGGACGCTCGCGGCCTTCGCCCAGGAGCGGGGCGACGACGCGGTGGCACGAGAGGCGGCACGTGAGGCGGCCGAACTGCTCGCCACGGTCGACGTGACGCGCCTGCTGAACGGCGCCGACGCGGAAACGCTCGCCGCTTTCCCCGGAGCGGACCAGGAACTCCTCGCCACCGTGCGGGGGTTGACGGAGCTGATCGAGGACGACGATCCGGGGCGCCTGCAGCAGGCGGGGCCGTTGCTCGGCCACCTCGTCGAGCAGCTCAGGGAACGCGCCCCGGGCGACGGGGAGTCCGCACACGCCCCGGACATCGACCTCGAAATCCTCGACATGGTCAGCGTGATCATGGGGCAGTCGGGGCAGGCGGAAAACTCCAAGGACTCCAAGGACTCCGGGGATTCCAGGCAATCCGCGCAGTCCGGCGTGGTCTCCGATCAACGGATCGCCCGGTACCGCGCCGCCCTGGACGGCCTGCCCGCCGACAGTCCGCACCGTTACGCCTATGTCGCCGTGCTGGCCGTCCTCACGGGAGCGCACGCGCAGGCCCTGCGGGAGGCCGAACCCGCCAGGGCGGCCGCGCTCACGGCGGAATCCCGGTCGCTGACCGACGAGGTGGCGGCCGCCGCCCCGGACGGTTTCCTGCCGCTCGGCCTGTTGCGTCGTGGCCTCTTCGACGCCGCGCTGCCCGTCGCCATGGCGGCCATCCACGCGGACGAGCCGGACAGTGCGGAGGACCTGCGCGACCTGACCAGGCTGGTCTCCTTCGTGTCCCGCATGGACGACGTCCGGCTCGACGACCCCGAACATCTCGACACCGACATCGTGGCCATGCGGGAACTGCTCGCGGACCTCGGCGAGGAAGACCCCTCGATGCAGGCGCTGCTGGCCGGGGCGCTCGGCAGCGCGCTCTCCGCCCAGAGCTCCCAGCAGGGCGATCTCGCCCCGCTCGACGAGGCCGTCCCGCTGTTGCGTCAGGCGCGCTCGCACGCGTCCGACGTCGGCGACGTCTCCGAGGGGCTCGACGGGCTCGGTCGGGTCCTCGCCGACGCGCTCACGGCCTGGTCGTTCGGGCGCTTCGACGCGGAAGGGGCACGGGAGGCGGCGGCACTGTTCGCCGCGGCGGCTGATGGGTCCTCGCCCGGCGTCGACGCGGCGGTGGCCGAAGGGACACTCACCGACTTCGATGTGGCGGTGCTGTCGGCCCGTACCGAATTCCTCAACGCCGTGGAGAACTACGTGATCGGCCACGATCCGGCCCAGCTCGAACGGGCCCGGGAGCTCACGCGGGGGCTCAAGGAACTCATCGGCCGAGCGGACGCCCAGGACGGGGACCGTCTGCCGGGGCTCGACGTGCTGGGCGACGCCCTCCTCAACCTGGTCGACACGTTGGGGCCCGGCGGCGGCCCCAAGCCCGACATCACCGACGAGCTGGTCGAGCAGTGCCGGAGCACGTTCGGGGCGTGTCCGGCGGGCCACCCGATGCGGCTGTTCACCGCGTCCACGTTCATGCGGGCGCTGGCCCAGCGTTCTGTCGTGGTGCGCCGCGCCGATCCGGAGCACGCGGCGCGCCTGGTGGCCGAGGCCAACGAGGTGATCAGCGGCGTCGAGGGGGAGGCACCCGACGGCTGGGCCGACACGATGCGCGTCTTCATCGGTGTCATCGGGAAAGGACGTCTGCCTCGGCTCTCCCTGCCGGACGGGCTGCCCATGACCCCCTCCCGGGCGCCGGCGAACGCCGTCGAGGCCATGATGGCGTTCCTCGGAAACCGGCTGTCCGGCAGCGCCGACCCCACCGCGCTGCGCCACCCCATGCTCCCGACGTGGTTCCGGGCGCACGGGGAACTCGGCGCCGCGGCCGGTGCGTTGGGGAGGGAGAACGGCAGTGTCGAGCTGGCCCTGTCCCATCTCGAAGCGGCCATCGAGGCCATGGCGGACGTCACCGACCGGGGAAGCGACCAGCAGTCCGCCGAGCACGGTCTGACCTCGTTCGAGGGGGACATCCGCCGGATCGTCGAGCTGATCCTCATGACGGTCCAGGGCCGCCAGGCCGCCGCCGGGGCGCGCGCCTTCGTCGACGAGGTCCGCAGCGCCCTCGACGACTTCCAGACCGCCCTGCGGGAACAGCGTGTGCCGGACCCCCTGCCCGATACCGCCGCCCTCTCCCGCATGCTCCGTATCGTCGCGGGGCCCGACGTCGACCGCACCACCGAGCTGCTCGAACGCGGGCGCGGGCTGCTGCTGGCACGGCGGATCGAGGCCCGCGCCGACATCGGCGAAGTGCGGTCGGCGCATCCCGCGCTGGCTCGCGAGTTCGAGCGGCTGACCGACCTGCTCGCCACCGAGTCCGGCGTACCCGACGTGCCCGGCACACCGGACGTATCCGATCCGGCCCCCGCCGGGCACGCGGAACGGGCCCGGCTCGCGGGGCTCCGCGCGTCACGCGAACTCGACGAGCTGGTCGACCGCATCCGCGCCCAGCCGGGGTTCGACGGCTTCCTGCGCCCGCTCTCCGCCGGGCAACTGCGCCTGCTCGCGGCCGACGGTCCGATCGTCGTGCTCAACCACACCCAGGGCCAGTGCCACGCCCTCGTGGTGACGGCGGAGTCGATCACCTCCCTCCACCTCGAACCCGACTCGGACGAGATCACCGAATCGGCCCGACAACTCGGCGACGCCGTCGACGCCATCAACGCGCACGGCCCGTCGAGACCGTCCCCGGCGCAGCTCATCGCCGCCGGCGCCACGCTCGCTCGTACGCTGGCGTGGACCTGGCACAAGATCGTGCGCCCGGTACTCGATCTGGTCGGGTCAAGCGGGCCCGTTCCCGACGAAGGCACCTGGCCGCGCATCTGGTGGGTGCCCACGGGCGCCTTCAACGCCCTGCCGCTGCACGCGGCGCAGTGCACGCTGCCCGACTGCGCACTCGACGGCTGCGGCGCCGCGCTGGACGCCGTGATCTCGTCGTACGTCCCCGGATTCCAGACCCTGGCGTACGCGCGCACCCGCGCCGCCCTCCGCGACACCGCCGACAACGGCGGCGCCCTGCTGGTCGCGGCCCCCGAGGACGAGCTGCCCGGCGTCGCGGCGGCGGCCGGCTACGCCGCGGGGCTGCTCGGCGCGCACGAGCCGCTGGTCGGTGCCGCCGCGACCCGTGAGGCCGTACTCGCCGCGCTCGGCGCCACCCCCTGGGCGCACTTCGGCTGCCACGCGGCCACCGACCCCACGGAACCCTCGGGCGCCCTGCTCCACCTGCCCAGCGGAGAGCCCCTGTCCGTCCTCGAAATCTGCCGGGCCCGCCCCCGGTCGGCCCGCCTCGCCTTCCTCGCGGCCTGCGGCACCGCCCGCACCTCCGAGCGGCTCACCGACGAGGCCATCCACATCACCAGCGCCTTCCTCCTGGCCGGCTTCCCCACCGCCGTAGGCACCCTCTGGGAGATCGACAGCACCCACGCGGACCACGTCACCCGCGCCTTCTACGACCGCATGACAACCCCTGGCACCGACACCTCGGCCCACGCCCTGCACCACACCGTCCGAGAACTCCGCCACCGCATCCCCGACCGCCCGCATGTCTGGGCGGCGTACGTCCACGCGGGCACCTGACCGCACCCGGCGGGTGGCCCGGCGATCAAGCCCCGTCGGAGGATCTGACGCACGGGGCCCAAAAACGGCCGCTGTGAACGACACTGCACCCACGAAAAAACCGATGAGGGGGGCGGCGTGAACCGACATCTCACGATGGCGTGGTGGGTGGGGCTCGCCCTGTGCGCTCTGGTCCTCGGCCTGCTCCAGCCGACGGCCGCGTACGACGGAGGCTTTCCGGCGGTAGTGATGCCGGCGTTCATCATGAGCATCGCCGGCGTGGTCCCTACGTGCGGTCTCGCCCGCGGGTGGCTGACGAGCCGTGACCGTCGCACCCCCGACTGGATCGCCTACCTGGCCGCCGCCCTGGTCTGGTCGGCCGTCCTCTCGCTCCTCACCAGCGTGGTTCTCACGGGCCTGCCCCACGGCTGGGAAACGGCCTGGTCCTGGGCCGACATCCGGCTGCGTACGACATGGATCGCCGGTGTCCTCGTCCCCGCAGCCCTCGGCACCCACCTCGTGATCCGCCTCTGGGACCGCCCGCGGCGCCCCACGCGCACTGCCGACCGCCCCCGCCCCCGGCCCAGAACTCGTGTCACCGACCACCCTCGACCCTCGAAGCGCGGTGGCCTGCACCGTTGACTCGGCCGATGGGTGACGCAGGGGTCGACTGCACGCCCCCCACACACACATCAACTCGGTCGGGCGGGCAGCCAACGATCGAGGTAGTCGCGCAGCCCTTCCAGGTGCGTTCCGGCAGCGACGTAGCCGAAGTACCCGTCAGGGCGCACGAGCCCGTGGACCGCAGTCGGCCATGGACTCTCCGCGCCGAGCCGGTGCACGCTGATCATGTCGTCGCGTCCGCACAGGGCCGCGGCGAGGTGTTCATCGCTCCAGATCGCGGGTGGTCCGGACAGCAGCAGGTGCCAACCCGGTTCCGCGGTCCGTGCCTGGAGCCCGCGCGGGAGGTCGGGCAGACGGTCGCCCGGCCGCGGACCGCGCCTCGGTGGCTGTGGGCCCCCGGTGGTGGCGGGGCTGCGCCGGTAGTGAATGCCCAGCTCCGACACCGTACGGAAGACCCGCCCGCGCGGCCCGTTCGCACGCAGCGCCAACGGAGCCAGGCGCGGCGCGAGTCGCGAACGGGCGAAGCGGATGACCGGGTTGCTGCTGGTGCCGAGGGTGAACGCGCGGTCGGTGAAGCGCAGCACGTTGCGGGCGACCGGGGCGCGCTCGGCCTCGTATGTCTCCAGCAGTTCCTCCGGAGCCCTTCCCTGGCACACGAGGGCGAGTTTCCAGCCCAGGTTGAGGGCGTCTTGGATGCCGGTGTTCATGCCCTGGGCGCCCGCCGGGCTGTGGATGTGGGCCGCGTCCCCGGCGAGGAAGAAGGGCCCCGAGCGGTAGCGGGCGGCCCCGCGGTTGTGGAGGCGGAAGTCGGTCATCCACACCGGGTCGCGCAACGCCAGCCGGTCGCTGGTGTACCGGTCGGTGATCTCCTGGAGGAGCCCCAGGTTCAGCTTGGTGTCCGGGGCGCCCGGCGGTCGCATCGCGAGCATCCGCCAGGTGGCCGGCGTCCCCAGGGGGAAGAAGAGCAGCATCCCTGCCCCGGTCATGTACGCGTGCACCGCCCCGGACTCCAGCCCATCGACTTCCAGGTCGGCCAGCAGGAAGGTCTGCGGGTAGGCGTACCCCTCGAAGCCGATGCCCGCCTGGGCCCGCACCGTGCTGTGCGCACCGTCGCAGCCCACGACGTACCTCGCCGCTACGGTCTCCTCGGTACCGTCGCCGCGCCGGAGCCGACAGCTGACGGACGAGCCGGTGCGCTCCAGAGCGACCACCTCCGTGCCCCGTTCAACGTCCACGTCCTGGCCCCTCAGATGCTCCGAGAGGACGCTCTCGGTCTCCGCCTGCGAGAGGAACAGCACGAAGGGGTACGCGGTGTCGGCCAGCCCGATGTCGAACAACGGCATCTGCACCACCCGCTGCGGCAGATGCATCCTCAGCTGCATCGCGGGGTTGCCGCGTCCGACCAGTTCGTCGGTCACCCCGAACGGGGCCAGCGCTTCCAGGGTGCGTGGCTGGATGGCCAACGCGCGCGACTCGTGGACCCGGTCCAGCGAGCGGTCGACGATCCGGAAAGTGGTCCCGTAGGTCCGCAGCTGCGCGGCGAGGGCGAGCCCGGTGGGCCCCGCGCCGACCACCAGCACGTCCAGAGGAGCCGTCATGAGTCCACGGTAGTGCCCGGCCGTCTCGATGCTTCCCGTTCGCCGTACGGGCGATCATGGGGCCGGGAGCCACCGCGCCTGCTGGACCGGTGCGGATCGCACCGCTGACGCGGGCCATGAGGGAGAAGGACATCAGCATGTCGGAGGACGGGCAGGAGCTGGCCGGAGCCCAGCGAGAGCACTGGCAGCGGACCTACGGCGAGCACCCCGGCATGTACGGCGAGGAGCCGTCCGAACCGGCCGTCCACGCCGCCGAGGTATTCCGGGCCGCCGGTGCCCGTGAGGTTCTGGAGCTGGGCGCCGGGCACGGCCGCGATGCCCTGTTCTTCGCCCGCGAGGGCTTCACCGTGCTGGCCACCGACTTCAGCCCGGTCGGCCTGGAACAGCTGCACGAGGCCGCGCACGCGCAAGGCGTCGCCGAACGGGTCAGCACTCACGTGCAGGACGTCCGCCGGCCGCTCCCGCTCCCGGATGCGTCGGTGGACGCGGTCTTCGCTCACATGCTGCTGTGCATGGCTCTCTCCACCCGGGAAATCCACGCCCTGGTCACCGAGGTCCGCCGGGTGCTGAGGCCGGGCGGCGCGTTCGTCTACACGGTCCGGCACACCGGGGACGCGCACTACCGGGCCGGTACGGGGCACGGCGACGACATCTGGGAGCACGGCGGCTTCGCCGTCCACTTCTTCCCCCGCGCCCTGGTCGACCACCTCGCCGAGGGCTGGATCCTTCACGAGGTCCACCCCTTCGAAGAGGGCGGCCTGCCGCGCCGGCTGTGGCGGGTCACCCAGACCGTGCCACGGTGACATGCATCGAAGGACCCCACCGCGAACTTCAGTTCTAGTGGTCGTTGCAACACCCCAGTTCAAGGGGTGTCATGGACTTCGAGATTCGAACCTGTGAGGGGTTCTGCAACCAGCGGGGGGCCGGTCCCTGCTCACGCCCTGTGCCAGGCGCTGAGCAATTCCTCGGGGCCGTATACCGCCTGGAGCCCGGAACAGCTGATCCCGTTGCGGGAGACCGCCACGAGTGGAACGGGCTCGTCGGTGATCGCCGCCCGGTGCTTCTGCAGCGCGGCCAGATCGTGGCTGTCGAACGCGGAAGTCTCCAGCCACTTGACCGAGCCGAGGAAGAGCAACTGCTTGGCCACGGGCTGTCGGTCGGCGCCCACCAAGTCGATTTCCACGTCGTTGCTGCGGGTCCAGTACCCGCCGATCGCCGGGGCGGCGGGCAGGAGCCCGTCCGGCAGGAGACGGGCCACGGATTCCCGGACCAGGGGCTCGATCGCGCGGCCCCGCCAGCTCGTCCACTGCTCCTTGATCCGGCTCAGGGTGAGATCTCCCCGCATCCGCTCGATCTCCGCCATGTGCGGATCCAGAAACGCGAGCCAGAACCGGAGGTAAGGGTCGGCCACCCGGTAGCGGCGTTCCTTCGACGGCCGCGTCGAGAGGGGCAACTCGGCTGCCACCACCCGTTTCTCGGTCAGGACATCCGTGGCTCGGGTGAGAGTGGTGTGGGCGATGCCGCCGGCGGCGCGGGCGATGTTGGTGAAGGTTCGCTCCCCACTTCCGATGGCCCGCAGGACTTCCCTGCTCATCGCCTGGGGCGGAAACTCCGCGGCCAGTGACCGCTCGGCGGAGACCAGCAGTGCCGAGATCGGGTTGTCCAGCGAGTCGCGGAGGAACTCCCGGACATCCGCTCCGGCCCGCCACTCCGCGCAGATCAGCGGGAGACCGCCCGTGATCAGGGCGGCGTCGAAGGCGTCCGCCGGCTCAAGCCCGAGCATCTCGCCGATGTCGGCCGGGTTCAGCGGCCCCACGACCATTTCCCTGCCCCGCTGATGGAAGGGGCGGTCGTAGCTGTTCAGCGCCTCCATCATCGACAGGTCGGATCCGACCAGGAGGAGGAGCACCGGCTTGCGGCTGAGCAGCCGGTCCCATGCACGCTGGAGCATGCCCTCGAAGGCGTCGATGCGGTCCATGAGATACGGAACCTCATCGATGACGACGACGCTCGGGCTGTCGTTGGGCAGGACCTCCGCAAGCAGCCTGAATGCGGCGTTCCACTGTTCCGGGGCCTCCTCCGAGAACAGCCCTCGCTCCGGGAGCGTGGATCTGGCGACGGCGTCGAGCAACTCCGTCAGCTCGTCCTCCGCCGTGCCGCCCGCCGCGGTGAAGAAGAGGTACGGCACCTCGGTGCGCCGGAGGAACTCCTCGACGAGGCTGGACTTGCCGACCCGCCGCCTTCCCCGCATAAGGATGCATTGACCTGGCTTCGCCGACCCGGCGGCACCATGAACGGCTTGGAAGGCGTTGCGGAGCACGTTCAGCTCGCGGTCCCGCCCGATGAAACGACGCATGACAGCCTCCCGCTAGAGATAGTATCGATGCAGATACTATCCCTAGCGATACCATCTGCCTTCTCAGTCGGGCATGACGCTCATGACGCTGTGGATGCGGGAGAGGGTGAAAACGCGCTCGGCGTCGCGAAGGTGGCACCAGGCGTCGAGGTAGGGCGGGTCGAGCATGAGGCGGCTGAGGGTGCGCACGGTCCGGTTGCCCGAGGTGGCGACGTACTCGACGGTGATGGCCTGAGCGGCATCGATGGCGTGGGCGAGCTGGCGGACGTCGCTGTATGGCAGGTGCTTCGCCCACCCTGCGACGATCTCCTCGGTGTCCGTGGCGAAGGGCGCTCCTCCGTCGAACGGCGCGGGTTCGGGAGCCGTGGGCGGGGCGGCCAGCAGCCGGGTCGCCATGGTGTCCGGGTCGATGGCGGCGGATGCCTTCGCCGCGCGCGTGGCAGCGATCCGGCCGCTGTCCCTGGCGTCGGCGGCGCGCGGAGCCGGAACGGAAGCGGCAGTCCGCCGAGTCCGGGCTTTTTCGATGCGTACCGTGCCCGCGGCCGTCTCGGCGACAGGGGCGTATCCCTCGGCTCGGAGGGCGGCGAGGGTGGCGTCGAGGGGGCTGCGGCTGATCAGCACGGTCGGCGCCAGCTGTCGCAGCCCAAGCTTGGCGAGCTTGCGGTGGGCGGCGAGCTCGGCCAGGAGCGCGGGCTCGTCGCTGTGGAGGACGCAGGTGGCGGGGGCGATGCGCACGCGCCCGTGGCCGCGCGCGGTGTCGGCGATCAGGTATGACAGCGGCTGTGGCAGGGGCCCGGTGGCGACAGCGGCCAGGTCGGCTGTGATGTCGTCGGGGATACGGCCGGCGTCCAGGGCCCGGCGGATGCTGCCGGCGCTGAACCGCCACACCGATGCCGTGCCGCTGGTCTCCCGGTCGGCGACGGAGTCCAGGAGTGCGGCCAGCCGCGCGGACGGTGTGCCGGTGACGACGGCGGTGAGGTCGGCGCCGATCCGGGCCGTCGCGGTAGCCGAGGGCAGCAGCCGATGGCATTCGATTCTCAGCCCCTCCGTGTCGCCGGTCCGCAGGTGGATGCTGAGGGTGGACAGGGCACCGCGAGCGAGTACGCCAAGGAGTTCGGCCTCACGGATCACGGCGGCGAACGGCGTTCCGTCCTGGGGCGATGAGTCGGCGAGCGGTCGGTGCCAGGCGATCAGGGGCCCCAGATCCGAGGCGACCCTCATGCCCTTCCCTGTCGGGAGCTGTGCGGCTGCGGCCAACAGCCCGTGGCGGGCCTGCACGCAGCCGTTGCAGGGTGGTGCTCCGGCGAGGGCGGGGAGCGCCTTGTTGTCCTCGTCGCGCGCCTGGGTGGGGGTGAGCGGCAGATTCCGCCATGCCTGGAGCAGTACGGCGAACTGCTCCGGGGGTTCCTGTTCCGCCCAGGCGTCGTACGCCTGGGCGGGCGCCACGCGATCGCCGTCCCGGCCCAGGAGCCCGGCAGCGTACGCGGTCTCCAGGACTAGGCGTACGACAGCGTCGTCGGCCTGGGCGGCCTTGCCGATCCGGGCCAGTTCACGCGCACCGATCCCGCCGGACTTCAGCCGGGCCGGCGCAGTCATCGAGCAGGCCGACAGGACCGAGACGGCATGGGCTGCGAACGCCGTGGCCGCGGCTGACGCTTCGCGGTCCACCTCTGCCGGGGTGACGGACGCCAGTCGCGGGGTGGGCGGGACGGGTTCGAACGGTGCGTGCCAGCCGGGCCCGCGCAGCGCGAGCGCCACTTCGGCGGGCATCCGGGCCGGACCGTAGCGGTGACGGTCCTGGATCAGGAGTCCCCGGTCAACTGCCCATCGGGCGCCCGGTTCGAGGGCGGGGCTCGCATGCCCGAACATGATGAACTGCGGTGGCTCCCCCGGCGCGGTCCCCGCTCGGCGTTCGAGCAGCTCCCGGGCTGCCGCAGGGGCCTTGGCGACCACTGAGGCGATCTTTTCCGGGTCGCTGTGGTGTTCCACCAGTGCGGACAGTCGCTGCGCTTTGGTGCCCGGCGGCTTGACTCCCAGCGCCTCCACCATGCCGCGCAGCTCGTCGGAGGTCGTGCCCGCAAGTAGTTCCTTCAGCGGGGCGTCCAGCCCCAGGGGCGTGTCCCACGCCTGCCGCAGCGGTCCGGCCATGCGGAGCTTTCCCGCGCCGTCCGGCCAGACCAGAGCATGATCGGCCAGCGCCTCCAGCACGGCCTCCAGTTCGCGAGTGGTTTCGTCGTCCGCCGCTCCCAGCAGTTCCGCCAGGGCATCGCGCGATGCGGGCGCACCCAGCGCCGCCAGTGCCTCGGCCACCTGGAGATGCGGCAGCGCGAGCCGCGGCAGGACCAGCGCCACCGAGCCCGGGCGCTGAAGACGATCCGCCAGTTCCCCCACCGAGCGCGGCTCCGGTGGGGACACGGCGTCCTTCCGCGTCCCGAGCACGCGTGCCAGACGAGAGGCGTCGAGGCTGCCCAGCCATGTCGCCAGCGTTGATCGGGACTTCATGCGGGTGCACCTCGTCAGACCAGGGAGCGTCGCAGCGGGGCCGGAGCCCCAGTGCCGGGTCCAAGGATGGCGTATCCCCGTGATCCGCAGGTGCCATATGAGGGCAGGCTCCGCCCTTGGCGGGCGTTGGCGGGCGTTGGCGGCTTGCGGGCCGCGTCAATCGCGGCGTGAGAGGGCTCACTCGTTCGCCGAAATGTTCTAATTTGACACTTCTCAACGCAACCAGAAATGCAACCAGTACACGCCGAGTAGCCGAACCGCGATGCGCGGCTCGGCTACTCGTTTCGCCTGTTCAGGCGGCTGCGGAGGATATGAGAGGCCCCGGATCTCTCCGGGGCCTCTCGCCTGTGTGCACTCGGCAGGATTCGAACCTTCTGATCCGTAGCTCTATGTGGATCGGTCGTTGACGTTCATACCGGCCGAGCGACGGCCCTACGAGGACGCTGCCGGACGGGGCCGGTTGCTGTGGTTGCTGCACTTCATTGCCGTCCCGCCTCCCCAGGGCCTCATCCAGCACGGCAACCAGCAGGGCCTCATCCAGCACGGCAATCAGCGCTTTGAGTGGGGCGCGGATTGCCGTCGCGACGCGTCGAATTCCGACTGCCGCCGGCCGCGGCCGGTATCGGCGTCCGCTGATTACTTGGTGTCGACGTAGTCGCCGGCGGCCTTGGCGGAGGCCGTCGTGGTAGTGCCCACGAAGGCATAGCGCCAGTAGCCGTCGGCGGATGCGGCGACGGTGGTCCTCAGGGTGCCGGTGCTGCTTGTGGTGACGGTCTTGACCGTCGTGTAGGTGCTGGTGCCCGCCTTGCGGAACTGCAGCTGCACCGACTGGTTGGCGTACCCGTGGTACGCGTTGTCGTCCCAGTTGGCCCTGCTGAGCTTGCCCGTCACGGTCAGGGTCGCGCCCTTGCTCACTGGTTCGGGCGAGGCGTCGGTCGTGAGCTTGGCATACCGCTTGACGTAGAACTTGTCCGGCCAGTTCTGCGTGATGACGTCGTGGTCCTTGGAGCTGATGTCCACGTACGCCTGCCAGGCTCCCGCCTGCGCGTTCTCCAGTCCGTAGTAGCCCGGGTCCATGACGTAGCTCATCGAGCAGGTGGCGGTGGTGGCGTTGACGGCCTTGCAGCCCAGGTTGTCGTGGTACCCAAAACCGGTGGCGGTTGCTGAGCTCCAGATGTCGGAGTAGGCGGCGTTGATCCCGGAGCTGTCCGTGGCGGTGATCGCCAGGATGAAGGTCTTCTTCTCCGTGGTGCCGACCACGACGGACTTTCCGCCGTTGAACGACACGCTTGTGATCTTCAGATCTCCGTTCCCGGTCACGGCCTCGGCGGCCGGAGCGGTCAGAGCCGAAAGCGCCACCGCAGACGGCAGCAGAATGCCGACGGCAAGCTTGCGCATGAAACCCCCACAGGGCAGGCCCACCGTGCTGATTGATGGCGGTGGGATGTGAACAGGTGTGCGGAGTGTAGAGGCGCGCGCGCAAGCCGATTGCCGCAGGGCGGCGATGGCGTTGACCTGTGCGTTCCTGGGGTGCTCGGCGGTGTTTCCATTTGCACCCCGCCTGCCGCTTACCACCACCCTCCCCAGCTCCGCGCGCGGCTGCGGGGACGACCCGTGTGGTCGGAAGGCGGGCCCGAAGCGGGAGCAGACCCGGCGCGAGCACAAGTCCACGAAGTCGCGGGCGGGGCGCCGCACGATCGGTCTGCCCGATCCGCTGATCAAGATTCTCCGGCAGCACGGAGAGGTCCAGGAGCGCGAGCGGAGCACGGCTGGTGCGGACTGGGAGGGCAAGGGATATGTCTTCGCCTCGCCGGTCGGTGGACCGCTGAGCCCTAACACGGACTTCCACGTCTGGACTGGAAGCGGCTTCTTCGGGACGCGGGCGTTCGGGACGGGCGGCTTCATGACGCGCGCCACACGGCGGCGGACGTCGTGATCGACGCGATCATGGGATGGGAGCCCGGGGGAGCGGCCGGGATGCGCGCGCAACGTCGAAGGGCCCCACCGCGAACGGTGGGGCCCTTCGACATCGTGCCCGGTGAGGCACTGGCGGAGGATACGAGATTCGAACTCGTGAGGGGTTGCCCCCAACACGCTTTCCAAGCGTGCGCCCTAGGCCTCTAGGCGAATCCTCCGCCGCAAACAATACAAGACGTTGAGGAGTGCTCGCGAACCCGTTCCCCCCGCTCAGATCGCGTTCGTTCCTCCCGCTCAGATCGGGTACCCTGTGCAGAGCCCCTCACGTGGCGCTATCTGACTGAACTCCCCCAGGGCCGGAAGGCAGCAAGGGTAGGTTGGCTCTGGCGGGTGCGTGGGGGGCGCTTGCGTTTGCGGGGATGTGCCGGTGAGCGGTCCCTGTCGTCGTCAGCGAGCGGTGCTCGTTGTCAGTGGGCGCCTATAACCTCGTAGGCGTGTCGTCTCTCGCGCTGTACCGCCGCTATCGCCCGGAGTCGTTCGCCGAGGTCATTGGGCAGGAGCATGTCACCGACCCGTTGCAGCAGGCGCTGCGGAACAACCGGGTCAATCACGCGTACCTGTTCAGCGGTCCGCGCGGGTGCGGGAAGACGACCAGCGCACGAATCCTCGCCCGGTGTCTCAACTGCGAGCAGGGCCCTACGCCCACCCCGTGCGGTGAGTGCCAGTCCTGTCGGGACCTCGCGCGCAACGGGCCGGGTTCCATCGACGTCATCGAGATCGACGCCGCTTCGCACGGTGGTGTCGATGACGCTCGTGACCTGCGCGAAAAGGCCTTCTTCGGGCCCGCGAGCAGTCGGTACAAGATCTACATCATCGACGAGGCCCACATGGTCACCCCGGCGGGCTTCAACGCCCTGCTGAAGGTGGTCGAGGAGCCGCCCGAGCATCTCAAGTTCATCTTCGCCACGACCGAGCCCGAGAAGGTCATCGGGACGATCAGGTCGCGGACCCACCACTACCCGTTCCGGCTCGTGCCGCCCGGCACCCTGCGGGGGTACCTGGGCGAGGTCTGCGGACACGAGGGCATCCCCGTCGAGGACGGGGTGCTGCCGCTGGTCGTGCGGGCCGGTGCGGGGTCCGTGCGTGACTCCATGTCCGTCATGGACCAGCTGCTCGCGGGCGCGGGCGACGCCGGTGTGACGTATGCCATGGCGACCTCTCTGCTCGGGTATACGGACGCGTCGATGCTGGACTCGGTGGTCGAGGCGTTCGCCGCAGGGGACGGCGCCGCGGCCTTCGAGATCGTGGACCGGGTGATCGAGGGGGGCAATGACCCTCGGAGGTTCGTCGCCGATCTGCTGGAGCGGTTGCGGGATCTGGTGATTCTGTCGGCCGTGCCCGATGCCGCCGAGAAGGGGCTCATCGATGCCCCGTCCGATGTCGTGGAGCGCATGCAGGCCCAGGCCGGAGTCTTCGGCGCCGCCGAGCTGAGCCGCGCCGCCGACCTCGTCAACGCGGGCCTGACGGAGATGCGCGGCGCCACGTCGCCCCGGCTCCAGCTCGAACTCATCTGCGCGCGCGTGCTGCTGCCCGCCGCGTACGGGGACGAGCGGTCCGTCATGGCCCGGCTGGACCGCGTCGAGCGCGGTGTGAACTTCTCCGGCGGCGGGGGCACCCCCGTCATGGGGTACGTGCCCGGGCCCGAGGTGCACGGCGCGGCGCCGGTCGCCTCGGCTCCGGGGGTTCCGCCGGTTCCGCCCGGCGGCGGGGCCGCCGCGGCCCGGGCCGCGGCGCGCGGGGCTGGGCCTGGCGGGGCCGCCCCGCAGAGCGTCGAGCCGGCCGTGCCCGCGGCTCCCGTAGCTCCCCCGGTTCCCCCGACGAGTGCGCCCCCCGCCGCTCCGGCGGCCCCGCCCGCGGCCGCGCAGCCGCAGGCCCCAGCCGCTGCTCCGGCGGCGCCCGCGCCCGGCGCCTGGCCCACCGCGACGGCAGCGGGCAGTGGCCGACGCCCAGGCGGATGGCCGACAGCGACCCCCGCGGGCGGGGGACAGCCTCCGGCCGCGACGCCGAGTGCGCCCGCGCCTTCTCCCGCCGCGGCCGCCCCTGCGCCCGCAGCGGCCTCTCCCGCCGCTCCGGCGGCTCCCGCGAGCGGCGGCATCGACTTCACCACGCTGTGGCCGAACGTCCTGGAGGCGGTCAAGAACCGCCGCCGGTTCACCTGGATCCTGCTCAGCCAGAACGCGCAGGTCACCGGCTTCGACGGTACGACCCTGCAGATCGGCTTCGTCAACGCGGGCGCGCGGGACAACTTCGCGAGCAGCGGCAGCGAGGAGGTGCTGCGGCAGGCGCTGGCCGAGCAGTTCAACGTCCAGTGGAAGATCGAGGCGATCGTCGACGCCTCGGGCGGCTCCACACCGCCGCCTCCGGCCGGCTCCGGCTACGGCGGCGGGGGTTACGGCGGGGCTCCGGCCGCCGCGCGCCCCGCCCCCCAGCAGCCGCAGGCTCCTGCCGCACGCCCCGCGGCTCCCCAGGGCGGCCCCTCCGCCGGCCACGCTCCGACCGCGCCCGCCCCGACCCCGACCCGTTCTCCGGCTCCCGAACCGCCTCCGGTGGCCCCCGAGGACGACATCCCCGAGGACGACGACCCCGACCTCGACGAGTCCGCCCTCTCGGGCCACGACCTGATCGTCCGCGAGCTGGGGGCGACGGTGGTGGAGGAGTTCACCAACGAGTAGCGCGCAGCGCGTAACGGGGCCTTCACCGGCGTACAGCTACTGCACAAGCGCTCGCCTACTTCACGAGCGCTCTCCGGCGCCCCCATCGGCGTACGACCGCTTCGTGTCCGCCCCCACCCGCGTCACCCGCGTACGACCGCTTCACCCGCCGGCACCGCCTTCCTTCAGAGGATCCCACCAACCCTGAGCACCCCTCTCCTCGGAAGCCCCCACAAAGGCACCCGCCCCCGACGGTTAGGCTGACCCCGTGAAGGTCCTTGTCATCGGTAGTGGCGCCCGCGAACACGCCCTGTGCCGTTCCCTGTCCCTCGACCCCGACGTCACCGCCCTGTACTGCGCCCCCGGGAACGCAGGCATCGCGGAGGTGGCCGAGCTGCACGCGGTCGACGCCCTCGACGGCGCCGCCGTGGCCGCGCTGGCCACGGAGCTCGGCGCCGAGCTGGTGATCGTGGGCCCGGAGGCCCCGCTCGTCGCGGGGGTCGCCGACGCCGTGCGCACGGCGGGAATCCCCGTCTTCGGCCCCTCGAAGGAGGCCGCGCAGCTGGAGGGCTCCAAGGCCTTCGCCAAGGACGTGATGGCGGGTGCGGGCGTTCCGACGGCGCGCTCGTACGTCTGCACGACGCCCGAGGAGGTCGAGGAGGCGCTGGACGCCTTCGGTGCCCCGTACGTCGTGAAGGACGACGGTCTCGCGGCCGGCAAGGGTGTGGTCGTGACCGACGACCTCGACAAGGCCCGCGCGCACGCCAACGCCTGCGACCGCGTCGTCATCGAGGAGTTCCTCGACGGCCCCGAGGTCTCCCTCTTCGCGATCACGGACGGCGAGACCGTCGTCCCGCTGCAGCCCGCCCAGGACTTCAAGCGCGCGCTGGACAACGACGAGGGCCCGAACACCGGCGGCATGGGCGCGTACTCGCCGCTGCCCTGGGCGGACCCGAAGCTCGTCGAGGAGGTCATGGAGACCGTCCTCCAGCCGACCGTCGACGAACTGCGCCGCCGCGGCACACCGTTTTCCGGCCTTCTTTACGCGGGTCTGGCGATCACCAGCCGTGGCGTACGGGTCATCGAGTTCAACGCCCGCTTCGGCGACCCGGAGACCCAGGTGGTCCTCGCCCGCCTGAAGACCCCGCTCGCGGGTGTGCTGCTGGCCTCGGCGAACGGCACCCTCGCCGACCTGGCGCCACTGCGCTGGAGCGACGACGCGGCCGTCACGGTGGTCGTGGCATCGCACAACTACCCCGACACCCCGCGCACCGGCGACCCGATCACCGGGCTCGACGAGGTCGCGGCCCAGGACGCCCCGTACGCCTACGTCCTGCACGCCGGGACCAAGCGCGACGGTGACGCGGTGGTGAGCGCGGGTGGCCGAGTGCTCTCCGTCACGGCGACCGGCACCGACCTCACCGAGGCCCGCGCCCGCGCGTACACGGCTGTCGCCCGTATCGGTCTCGACGGTTCGCAGCACCGCACGGACATCGCGGCGAAGGTGGCGGCGGAGGCGTAAGCCCCCGGCACCCGGCCGCTCGATGCGCCGCTTGGCCCCGGATCCCGCAAGGAATCCGGGGCCTTTTTCTGTACGGGTTCCGGTGCGGATTTCTGTACGGAATCGGGGGCCTGATCATTGCCCACCGTCATCCACCTTTCCCCAAGGCCATTCCATCGAGTGACCGATGCCCCATCCGGCTGACGGGGGCCGGGGCCCCAACTAGGGTGCGGCGAAAGCGTTCCGGCACTTGGCCCACCGGCATTGCGATGTCGGTGGTGGGTGCCACAGTGGGGGAGTGAGCAACGCCAGGGCATCCGTCGGCACGAGCTGTGAGACAGCTCGCGCCCGGCGGACCGTAGGGGGTGACGTCCGGTCGTGACCGGTATGGGTGTGGAGGTGGGCGCGCAGGCCGCGCGGTCCCGGGCTCTCGCCGTGCTGCGCATCCGCAGCAGGGCGCTGGCCGTAGCCCTGCTGCCCGCGGCCGTCGCCGTCGTGCTGCTCGTCGGCGGCTCCACCGGGCACATCACCGGCGGCAGCTGGGGTACGACCCGCTGGATCGTGACGATCCTCGCCGCCCTCGTCCTCCTCGCGGCCGCGGGCATCGCGCTCGTCGTCGCCCGCGCGCGGCCCGCCGTGAGCCCCACGGTCTCGATCACCGAGGCATCGGCCCCCGATCTGTACCGCATGGTCCGCGACCTGGCCGACCGCCTCGACGTCCCGGCCCCGTCGGCGATAGCGCTCACCCCGGACTGCGACAGCTGGCTGGAGGACCGCACCCACCCGGCACACGGCCCGCCCCGTCCGGAGGGCGGAGACGAGCTGGATGGCCTGCGAGGCATACGCGGAGCTGGGACCCGTGGCGTACGAGGGCTGTCGACACGGCCCCGCCGCGCCCCCTCCGCCCCCGTCCTTGTCATCGGCTCCCCCTTCCTGTGGTGGATGCGGGTCGGTGAACTGCGCGCGGTCCTCGCCCCGGTCGTCGCCGGTACGGGTCCCTCGGCGCACCCCGACATAGCCGCGGCCCGCCGTTTCGTACGGGGTCTGGACGCGGCCGTGGCCGTGACCTCGGTACCGAAGCGCGGACCGCTGTCCCGCGCGGTCCTCGGCGGCGTCGGCTGGGTGACCCGCCTCCTGCTGCGCAGCTGCCGTGGCCACGCGGCCGAGATGGAGCGAGGAGTGGCGGCCGCCGCGGCCGAGCGTGCACAGGCTGTGGATTACGGTCTGCGGATCGTCGCGCAGGAGCAGGTGGGTCTGGCCTACGCGGGCTGGGACCGGCTCCTGACCCGCGTCGCGCTGCCCGCCTGGCGGATGGGCCGCTGGCCGTCCCGGCTGGACGCCGGCGTGGTCGCTGCCCTCACCGAGCTGTCCCGCCGCGACCGCCTGGCCGAGGGCTTTACCTCCCGCCTCGGCGAGCGCCCCGCCTGTGACCTGCTCGAAGAGCCCGGCACGGTGGACGAGGCGGCCTCGCTCCTCGCCGCCCGCCTCTTCCACGGCGGCCCGGCCGAGCCCGGCCCCGACTGGGCGCCGGTCGACTGGCAGGACTACCCGGACGAGGTCGTCGACCGCAAATGGCGCACTGACGCGGCCCGCCTGCACCGGGTGCTGGACGCGCTGGGCGTGCGGCACTCCACGGACCCGGCGGCGCCCGATGCGAACGGTCCGACGCTGACGCGGGTGATGGACCACCTGTCCGCGCCACCGGAGGACGGAGCGGCGCCGGGCCCGGACTCTGACGCCCTCGCCACGCACCGTGCGGACGCGTACGAGGGGATGGCCGAGGACGAGGACGACGCGGATCTCGGCCTCGGGAACGAGCGGACGGCTGCGCTCGCGGCCGGGCTCACCGCGGAGCTGGCCCGCGAGGAGGCGTCGGCGCCGGCCGTGGCGCCCGCGTCGGCCGGGGGTACGGAGCAGGGCCCCGACCGGGCCCTCTGGGACGACGGGATGCTTCCCCTCTTCCCCCTCCAGCCGCCCCGGACCGGGCGTGAGCTGCTGGCCGACCATGTCACGGCGATGGTGTGCTGTGCCGCGATGGACACCGCGGGGGCCGTGCCGGGGCTCGACTGGCTCGACGGTCCGTCCCTCTTCGTCGACGGCGAACGTGCCGCCGACCTTGGGCCCCGCGTCCTGACCCTCGTCGAATCGGGTGACCCCACCCCCCTCCGCGACTGGCTCCGCCACCTCGGCGTCCGCCCGGAGAAGCCGGTCCGCCTCGTCTGACGCACCACCCCCGGGTGCGCCCGGGATGTTCTTCGCCCCCGCCGCCCCTACCCGTCCCATCCTCCAGGGGCTCCGCCCCTTCGACCCCAGGGGCTGTGTGTCGGCTGCGGGCCGGTGGGGGCTTGTCGCGCAGTTCCCCGCGCCCCTAAAAGCGAAGGCGCGGGGCTGCACCCCGCGATCCCCCAGGAACCGTTCGTCACACGGATCCACACCCGCAGCAGGCGACGCACGACGGCCCCACCCACCCTCACCCCCCCGGTACGGCGGTGCACTCGCCGTCGCACGGCCCCGACCCACGACCGAACCCCACCCCCCCCGCACCTCACCGCCAAGGCGGAACCCCCTGTTCCACTCACGCCAATTCGCGACGAACGGTGACGGAGTGCGTGCGTAATGTGATGTGCTGGGACCGATCGCGCACAAGGCAAGGGCTTACAAGGATGACGGGGGCAAGAGGGAGGGGAGCAGGCATGGGGTCGGAGCAGATTCGCCGCTGGGAGTCGGGAGCACTCGCGCACGCCGTGACGGACCCCTTCGGCCAGGGTCCCGTCCCGTGGCTCCGGGGCGACGAGCACTACTTCGACGACACCGGCCACGTCGTCCCCTGGTACATCGACCACATCGACAACACCCCGGGCGCCACCCTCGTACGCGACGACCGCGACACCAAGGCCCAGGCCAGGCGAGCCATCCCCCACCCCCGAGCCGGAGGCCCCCGCTCCGCCGACGACGTGCACCGCCAGATCAAGGGTTTCAGCTCCACCGGCGCGGCCGCCCCCGGCGAGGCCATCGACTTCCACATCACCGTCGACCCGCCCCAGGAATTCAGCGTCGACATCTACCGGATCGGCCACTACGGAGGTGACGGGGCATCCAAGATCACCACCAGCCCCCGCCTCTCCGGCATCGTCCAACCCCCTCCGCTCACCGCCGACCGAACCGTCTCCTGCCACCACTGGTGGCTCTCCTGGCGGCTCCAAATCCCCACCTACTGGAGCATCGGCGCGTACGTCGCCGTCCTCACCACCGTCGACGGATACCGCTCCCACGTCCCGTTCACCATCCGCGACAACCACCCCGCCGACCTGCTCCTCCTGCTCCCGGACATCACCTGGCAGGCGTACAACCTGTACCCGGAGGACGGCCACACCGGCGCCAGCCTGTACCACGCGTGGGACGAGGAAGGCCGGCTGCTCGGCGAGTCCGACGCCGCGACGACGGTCTCCTTCGACCGGCCGTACGCGGGCGCGGGGCTCCCCCTCCACGTAGGTCACGCCTACGACTTCATCCGCTGGGCCGAGCGCTACGGCTACGACCTCGCCTACGCCGACGCCCGCGATCTGCACGCCGGCCGCGTCGACCCCACCCGCTACCGCGGCCTCGTCTTCCCGGGCCACGACGAGTACTGGTCGACGCAGATGCGCCGCACCACGGAACTCGCCCGCGAACACGGCACCTCGCTCGTCTTCCTCTCCGCCAACACCATGTACTGGCAGGTGGAGTTGGGCCCGTCCCCGTCCGGCGTCGCCGACCGCCTGCTGACCTGCCGCAAGCGCAGGGGCCCCGGGAAAGCGGCCCTGTGGCGTGAAATCGACCGCCCTGAGCAGCAACTCATCGGCATCCAGTACGCGGGAAGAGTCCCCGAGCCCCACCCGCTGGTCGTCCGCAACGCCGACCACTGGCTGTGGGAGGCGACCGGCGCGCAGGAGGGCGACGAACTGGAGGGCATGGTCGCGGGCGAGGCCGACCGCTACTTCCCGCGCACCCCGCTGCCCGAGCACCAGGGCCGCATCCTCCTGGCCCACTCCCCGTACCGGGACAGCGAGGGTGCCGTCCGTCACCAGGAGACCTCCCTCTACCGGGCCCCGTCCGGCGCCCTGGTCTTCGCATCCGGAACGTTCGCGTGGTCCCCGGCCCTGGACCGCCCGGGCCATGTCGACACCCGTGTCCAGCGAGCTACGGCCAACCTCCTCGACCGCATCTGCAAACACGACTGAGAAAGCACATCCCGCACCCCCTGGCCAAAGCCACTCCCCGCATACGGGAGAATCAAGCCAATTGGACAGAACCACGGGGAGGAACCGTGTCCGGATTCGTCGAAAAGCCCGAGCCCCTTCAGGTGCCGGGTCTGGTACATCTGCACACCGGCAAGGTGCGCGACCTGTACCAGAACGAGGCGGGCGACCTCGTGATGGTCGCCAGCGACCGCATCTCCGCCTTCGACTGGGTGCTCCCCACCGAGATCCCCGACAAGGGCCGCACGCTCACCCAGCTCTCCCTGTGGTGGTTCGACCAGCTCGCCGACCTGGTCCCCAACCACGTCCTGAGCGCCGAACTCCCGACGGGCGCCCCCGACGACTGGGCCGGCCGCACCCTGATCTGCAAGTCCCTGCGGATGGCCCCGGTCGAGTGCGTCGCCCGCGGCTACCTCACCGGCTCCGGCCTGGTCGAGTACAACGAGTCCCGCACCGTCTGCGGCCTCGCCCTCCCCGAGGGTCTGGTCGACGGCTCGGAGCTCCCCGCGCCGATCTTCACCCCCGCCACCAAGGCGGCGGTCGGCGAGCACGACGAGAACGTGTCGTACGAGGAGGTCGCCCGCCAGGTCGGCGCCGACACCGCGGCCCAGCTGCGCCAGGCGACCCTCGCCGTCTACAGCCGCGCCCGCGACATCGCCCGCGACCGGGGGATCCTCCTCGCGGACACCAAGTTCGAGTTCGGCTACGAGGGCGAGACGCTGATTCTCGCCGACGAGGTGCTGACCCCGGACTCCTCCCGCTTCTGGCCCGCCGACGTGTGGGAGCCGGGCCACGCCCAGCCGTCCTTCGACAAGCAGTACGTCCGCGACTGGCTGACCTCCCCCGAGTCCGGCTGGGACCGCAAGAGCGAGCAGCCGCCGCCCGCGCTGCCCCCGCATGTCGTGGAGGCGACCCGCGCCAAGTACATCGAGGCGTACGAGCGTCTGACCGGCAACAGCTGGAGCTGAGGACGCCAGGAGAGACACGAAGAAGCCCCCGACCCGGGAGGGTCGGGGGCTTCTTCCTATGGAGCGGACGACGAGGCTCGAACTCGCGACCTCAACCTTGGCAAGGTTGCGCTCTACCAACTGAGCTACGTCCGCATTGCGCCGTGGCGCGAGGCCAACTATACCCAACCTGGCTCGCGCGCGAGCCGCACCGCCGCATGACGGTTCTCCGCCCCGAGCTCCGTCACGGCCGACGACGGATAGTTCCGTACGGTCCCTGGGACAGCGCGACCCGCTCGGCGATCTCCGCGACGGGCGCCCCGTCGGCGGCGAATTCGAGCACCTCGGCCTCGCGCACGGTCAGCGGCGAGTCCCCGGCGGAGATCGCGTCGGCGGCCAACTCCGGGTCCACATGGCGGTTTCCCGCATGCACCGTACGAATGATCTCGGCGAGCCGCTGCGCACTGACCGTCTTCGGGACGAACCCGCGCACACCCGTCGCAAGCGCCCGTTTCAGATGTCCCGGCCGCCCATGACTCGTCACGATCAGCACCTGGCAGCCGGGCAGTTCGGCTCGCAGCGATGTGGCCACCCTCACACCGTCCGCTCCCGGCATCTGAAGATCCAGCACGGCGACAGCGGGCTCGTGCGCCCGCACCATCGCCAGCGCCTCGGGCCCGGTCGCCGCCTCGGCCACGACGACCAGATCGTCCTCCAGAGCGAGCAGCCCGGCGAGCGCACCCCGGAGAGGACCCGCACCCGTCCGCCGGCTGGGGGCGCGAGGCCCTCAAGCAGCTCGACCGTGGATGTCCTGCCCGCGCCGTTCGTCTCCAGCAGGGCGAAGAGTTCACCGCGGCCGACGGAAAAGCTGACTCCGCGGACCGCTTCAAAAGCTCCGCCGACTCCGAGGTCTCCGCGGTCTCGGCGATCTCCCCCGTACACACGGCGCAGATCAGTGACCTCAATCACGTCATCGTGCTCGTCGTGCTCGTTCGTGTTCATGAAATCAGCGTCGTCGCGGAGGGGGCCCCGCAGCAGTGCGCGGTGTCATCACTCCGCATGACAAATGTCAGATGCGCCGAAGACGTCCGGAGATGGGCACAGCAAAAAAGCCCCGGTCCATGACCGGGGCCTTCGTGCTGGAGCGGACGACGAGGCTCGAACTCGCGACCTCAACCTTGGCAAGGTTGCGCTCTACCAACTGAGCTACGTCCGCATTGCCCCCGACCGGCTTTCACCAGTCGGTGCGAGCACCACCCTACCTGATCCACAAGAGTGGTCGGTAAGGGGTTGCAGAGCGGGTGACAGGAATTGCACACTGCGCCTTCCCCCTGGAAGGGGGATGTTCTGCTACTGAACTACACCCGCATGACTCCTTGGGGTTCGTCCTTTCGGCCTTGCCCCTCGGCGTGTTCCAGACTCTAGCTGATCAGACGGGGGTCAGCGCAAGTCGGCTCTTCCCAGGGGTGGATGGCCGGCCGGAGCGAGGGAGTCAGTGCGCCTCGGCGAACGCCTCGTAGACCTTCTTGGGGATGCGGCCGCGCGGCGGCACGTCCATCTTGTTGGAGCGGGCCCAGGCGCGGACGGCGGCCGGGTCGGGGGTCAGCGCGGTGTGCGTGTACGCCTTCCCGGACTTGGACTGCTTGCGGCCGGCCTCGAGGTAGGGCGCGAGCGCCTTACGCAGTTTCTTGGCATTGGCTGGATTGAGGTCGATCTCGTACGACTTGCCGTCCAGTCCGAAGACGATCGTTTCCGCCGCTTCTGAGCCGTCGATGTCGTCAAAGAGAGTGACCACGACACGCTGCGCCACGAATATCGGTCCCTTCGTGCGACACCTCTGCGATCAAGTCATGACGTGCACAGACGTCACGGAGTTGTCGGGGAGATGTCGACTGTCCGGCTGTTATTGGGCAAAGTATCGGCTATTGCCAATTCATTTGTACAGTGCCCGGCATTGCATTGTGAAGCCCGACTAAATCCTTCCGCGTGTCCGAGGGCAATGGGGTCCTGCCGCTCTTCTGCGGTTTTTCCCAGGATTTTCCGTGCAGGTCCCCGCGTCGATGCGGGATCGTGATCGGGGTCACGTAGGATTCTACGAATCTACGCGAGTAGAAATTTTGTGCAGGTAGTCTGAAGGGACCTGCTCAGCACCACACACCGGGAGTGCCAGTGGCACGCGTCGTAGTCGACGTCATGCTCAAGCCGGAGATCCTCGACCCCCAGGGCCAGGCGGTGCAGCGTGCACTGCCGCGTCTCGGTTTCGAAGGTGTCTCCGACGTACGTCAGGGAAAGCGATTCGAACTGGAAGTGGACGGACCGGTGGACGACGCCGCGCTCGACCGCATCCATGAACTGGCGGAATCCTTCCTCGCCAACACCGTGATCGAGGACTTCACCGTCAAGGTCGAAGAAGTCGCGGAGGCAGGAAAGTGACCGCTCGTATTGGAGTCGTCACCTTTCCCGGCAGCCTCGACGACCGGGACACGCAGCGCGCCATCAAGCTCGCCGGTGCCGAACCCGTCGCCCTCTGGCACAAGGACAAGGACCTCAAGCAGGTCGACGCCGTGGTGCTTCCCGGCGGTTTCTCGTACGGCGACTATCTCCGGGCCGGCGCCATCTCGCGCTTCTCGCCCGTGATGGAGACCGTCATCGAGCAGGCGAAGTCCGGAATGCCGGTCCTCGGCATCTGCAACGGCTTCCAGGTCCTCACCGAGGCGCACCTCCTCCCCGGTGCGATGCTCGGCAACAACCACCTCCACTTCATCTGCCGCGACCAGAAGCTGCGGGTGGAGAACGCGGAGACCTCCTGGACGGCCGACTACGAGTCCGGCCAGGAGATCCACATCCCGCTGAAGAACATGGACGGGCGGTACGTCGCCGACGAGCACACGCTCGACATGCTGGAGGCGGAGGGCCGGGTCGCCTTCCGTTACGTGGACTTCAACCCCAATGGCAGCCTTCGGGACATCGCCGGGATCACGAACGAGGCCGGGAACGTGGTCGGTCTCATGCCGCACCCCGAGCACGCGGTCGAGCCCCTCATCGGGTCCGGCCGCACCGACGGCCTCCCCTTCTTCACCTCGATCCTCAAGAAGCTGGTCAACGCATGAGCCGCACGCCTCTGGACACGGTCGAGAACGCGGCCGCGACCCCCGACGTCGAGCTGCCCTGGGCCGAACTGGGCCTGAAGAAGGACGAGTACGAGCGGGTCGTCGAGATCCTCGGCCGTCGGCCCACCGGCGCCGAGCTCGCCATGTACTCGGTCATGTGGTCCGAGCACTGCTCGTACAAGTCCTCGAAGGTCCACCTCCGCCAGTTCGGCGAGAAGGCCCCGCAGTCCGACGCGCTGCTCGTGGGCATCGGCGAGAACGCCGGTGTCGTCGACGTCGGCCAGGGCTACGCGGTCACCTTCAAGGTCGAGTCGCACAACCACCCGTCGTACGTCGAGCCCTACCAGGGCGCGGCCACCGGCGTCGGCGGCATCGTGCGCGACATCATCGCGATGGGCGCCCGCCCGGTCGCGGTCGTGGACCCGCTGCGGTTCGGTGCGGCCGACCACCCCGACACCAAGCGCGTCCTCCCGGGCGTCGTCGCCGGCATCGGTGGCTACGGCAACTGTCTGGGCCTGCCCAACATCGGCGGCGAGGTCGTCTTCGACGCCTGCTACCAGGGCAACCCGCTGGTCAACGCCGGCGCCATCGGCGTCATGCGGCACGAGGACATCCACCTCGCGAAGGCGTCCGGCACCGGAAACAAGGTCGTCCTGTACGGCGCCCGCACCGGCGGCGACGGCATCGGCGGCGCCTCGATCCTCGCCTCCGAGACCTTCGACGACGCCAAGCCGTCGAAGCGCCCGGCCGTCCAGGTCGGCGACCCCTTCCAGGAGAAGCTCCTCATCGAGTGCACCCTGGAGGCCTTCGCCGAGAAGCTGGTCGTCGGCATCCAGGACCTCGGCGCGGCCGGTCTCTCCTGCGCCACCTCCGAGCTCGCCTCGAACGGCTCCGGCGGCATGCGCGTCACCCTCGACGACGTACCGCTGCGCGACTCCACGCTCTCGCCCGAGGAAATCCTCATGAGCGAGTCGCAGGAACGCATGTGCGCGGTCGTCGAGCCGGAGAAGGTCGACCGGTTCCTGGAGATCTGCGAGAAGTGGGACGTCATCGCCACCGTGATCGGTGAGGTCACCGACGGCGACCGGCTGGAGATCTACTGGCACGGCGGCAAGATCGTCGACGTCGACCCGCGGACCGTGGCGCACGAGGGCCCCGTGTACGAGCGCCCTTACGCCCGCCCGTCCTGGCAGGACGAGCTCCAGGCGGACGACGCGAACAAGCTCCCGCGCCCGGCGACGAGCGAGGAGCTGAAGGACCAGGTCCTCCAGCTGGTCAGCTCTCCCAACCAGGCCTCCAAGTCCTGGATCACCTCCCAGTACGACCATTTCGTGCAGGGCAACACGGTGCTGGCGCAGCCCGAGGACTCGGGCATGATCCGCATCGACGAGGAGACCGGTCTCGGCGTCGCCATCGCGACGGACGGCAATGGCCGCTACGCGAAGCTCGACCCGTACGCGGGCGCGCAGCTGGCGCTCTCGGAGGCCTACCGCAACGTGGCGACGACCGGCGCCAAGCCGCTCGCCGTCTCCGACTGCCTGAACTTCGGCTCGCCCGAGGACCCGGCCGTCATGTGGCAGTTCGCCGAGGCCATCCGTGGTCTCGCCGACGCCTGCCAGCAGCTGGGCACCCCGGTGACCGGCGGCAACGTCTCGCTCTACAACCAGACGGGCGAGGTGGCCATCCACCCGACCCCGGTCGTGGCCGTGCTGGGTGTCATCGACGACGTCGCCCGCCGTACGCCGGTCGCCTTCCAGGAGGAAGGGCAGCTGCTCTACCTCCTCGGTGACACCCGCGAGGAGTTCGGCGGTTCGGCCTGGTCGCAGGTCGTCCACGACCACCTCGGCGGCCTGCCTCCGCAGGTGGATCTGGAGCGCGAGCGGCTGCTCGCCGAGATCCTCATCTCGGCCTCCCGCGACGGCATGATCGACTCCGCGCACGACCTGTCCGACGGCGGTCTGGTCCAGGCCGTGGTCGAGTCGGCGCTGCAGGGCGGCAAGGGTGCGCGACTGATCGTCCCCGACGGTCTCGACGCGTTCACCTTCCTCTTCTCGGAGTCGGCGGGCCGTGCGGTCGTCGCCGTCCCGCGCTCGGAGGAGCTCCGCTTCAACGACATGTGCGGTGCGCGGGGCCTGCCGGTCACCCGCATCGGCGTCGTCGACGGAGACACGGTCGACGTCCAGGGCGAGTTCGCGCTCACCCTGGAGGAGCTGCGCACGGCGCACGAGGGCACGATCCCGGCGCTGCTCGCGTGAAGCGGAAGCAGTGATCAGTAAGCGGTAAGCAGTAAGCAGTCGTACGACGACGAAGGCCCCGCCCGTTTCGACGGGCGGGGCCTTCGTGTGTGCTGCGGTCGTCAGGCCGGGACGGGCTCGGGCTGCCGCGCGGGCTGCTCGGTGTCCTCCGGCCGCCCGGGCCGGGGCAGCCGCAGCGCCAGCACGGCGGCCAGCGCCATCAGTCCCGCACCGCACCAGAACACCACGCTCGTCGCGTCGATGAACGCGTGTACGCCGTTGGCGTGGGCGGTGCCGGTCAGCTGGGCGAGGGTGCTGATGTCGCCGCCGGGGCCGTGGGTGGCGTACAGGCGGGCCAGGACGGTGCCGAAGAGGGCGGCGCCCAGGGCGTTGCCGAGGGACTGGAAGTAGCGGATGGACGTGGTGGCGACGCCGAGCTGGTGGCGCGGGGCCGCGTTCTGGACGAGCAGGATCAGCTGGCCGAGCAGTTGCCCGAACCCGGCGCCGACCAGCAGGAGTTCGGCGCGGATCAGCCAGAGCGAGGTGTCGGGACCGGTGGTCGTGGCGAAGAGCACGAACGCCAGGGCGGTGGTGGCCGTGCCGCTGATGGTGAAGGTGCGTGCCGTCCAGCCGCGCGTGGTGAGCGGGCCGGAGAGCAGCCCGGTCGCAGACAGGCCGACGGCCATCGGGAGCAGATAGAGGCCCGCGGAGGAGCTGGTGATGCCACGCACGACCTGGAGGTAGATGAGCACGTAGTAGATGGCGCCCATCATCGCGGCGCCCATGATCGCCTGGATGGCGAAGCCGAGGCGCAGTTCGCGGATGCGGAACAGGGAGAGGGGGAGGATCGGTTCGGCCGCCCTCAGCTGTCGCCGGAGGAACAGGGCGAGCGTGACGGCCACGACGGCGATCAGGCCGAGGACAGCGGGTGACGACCAGGCGTACTTCTTGCCGCCCCAGTCGGTGACCAGGAGCAACGCGCTGGAGAACGCGGCGGCGAGCGCGGCGCCGGCGTAGTCGAGCGGGCGGCGCACCGGGTGTGCGGGGAGCTTCAGGGCGAAGGCGGAGGCGGCGAGGACCGCGAGGCCGACCGGCAGGTTGACGTAGAAGATCCAGCGCCAGCTCGCGTGATCCGCCAGCAGGCCGCCGATCCAGGGGCCGACCGCCATCGCGGCGCCGGCGACGAGTCCGCCCATGTTGGTGCCCTTGCCGGCGCCCTTCTCCTCCGGGCCCTTGAGGTGGGCGATCACCACCATCGTCACGCTCATCAGCCCGCCGCCGCCCAGGCCCTGCACGGCGCGGGCCGCGATGAGCTGGTCCATCGACTGGGCGGCGCCGCACAGCGCGGAGCCGAGCAGGAAGGTGGCGATCGCGCCGGTGAAGACACGCTTCGGGCCGAGGATGTCGCACAGCTTGCCGTACAGCGGCAGCATCGCGGCCGACGCCAGCGCGAACGCGCTGACCAGCCAAGGGATCTTGGAGATGCCGTGGTCGGGATCGAGGTCCTGGACGATCGGGACGGTGGCCGCGGACACGATCTGCAGGTCCAGGACGGCCAGGACGATGGTCACGAGGCAGACGAGGAAGCCGATTTTGCGCTGGGTCTCGGTCATGGGCACCACCATGGCGTCAAATCTGTACCGAGTCAATCTTTCATCCGGGATTAAATTTCGCCTTGGTACAGTGACCGCATGGCTGAGGCGATGGGGCTGCGTGAGCGCAAGAAGCTGCAGACCGCGAAGCGGATCTACCGGGCCGCGGTCGCGCTCTTCGCCGAACGGGGCTTCGACAACGTCTCCGTGCAGGAGATCGCCGACGCCGCCGAGGTCTCCAAGATGACCGTCTTCAACTACTTCGGTACGAAAGAGGACTTGGTCTTCCTCCCCATGGAGGAGCACTTCGGCGACGCGGCCCGCGCCGTGCGGGACCGGCAGCCGGGCGAGTCCGCCGTGGAAGCCGTACGCCGCCACTTCCTGGAGATGGTCGAGAGCCGCGACCCCTCGGTCGGGCTCAACAGCGAGCCGTTCGCCCGCCAGGTGCGCGGTCTTGTCATGGAGACCCCGGTCCTGATGGAACGCGCCTTCCTCGCCGCTCAGAAGGGCACCCGGGACCTGGCCGCGACCCTCGCCGAAGAGACCGGCGACCTGATGCTCGGCACGATCGCCGCCGCCATGCTGAGCGCCGCCCGCAACGCCCTGATCGAGGAGCACCACCGCCGCGTCGATGCGGGCGAGAGCGTGGACACCGTCGCGGCCGACGCCGCCGAGCGCGCCGAGCGGGCCTTCGCGCTGGTGGAACACGGACTCGGGGACTACGCGCGCAAAGCGTGAGGTTCCCGTACGGATGGCAGTCCGCGCCGCCGTGTTGACAGTGACTGCTGCTAACTTCGGCAACCCTGGGGACGTGTGGGGAACGAGGTACGGGGGAGCGGTGCAAGTACCCGAGCGCGCGCGGAAGTTCGTCAACGTGCTGCTGAGTCTGGTCGCCGTGGCCGGCATCGGCTGGAGCGGCCTGGAGATCTGGCAGGTCCTGTACGGCCGGTACCAGATCAACGAGGCTTGTGCGGGACTCGTCCCGGCCGGGCGCGTGCTCGCGCTCTCCCCGGCGGGCGGCTCCATCTCGCACCGGGTGGCCGCCGAGGGCACCATCGAGCTCAACGCGGGGCTGCCGCAGGACTGCGAGATCTTCAGCACCGAGGCGGGGGAGAAGTATGGCACCGACAGCGGCGAGCGGTGGTTCTTCACGGGCGCGGTGGGCGTCGTGCCCGGCGACAAAGCCGTCATCGCCGACGATCCGATATCCAGCATCCTCGACTCGTACGCCGACCACACCTACCTCGCACAGCCGCTCGGCGGCGGCATAACCGGCCTGGTCTCGGACACGGGCGTCACCGTCCAACTCCTGTGCCCCGAGGGCAAGTCCGACGGCGAGTCGATCAAGGCTCTGTGGGCCAGGGCCTCGCTCATGGACCCCGGGCCGCCCTTCACCGAGAACGGCCAGCTCACCGCCCACGACCGGAGCGTCCTCGCCGAGACCGCCGTGCTCACCGCCAACAACCTCGCCGACCGGCTGGGCTGCGCCGGCCGGCTGCCCGATCCGCCGGAGGACATCCCCGCCCTGACCGAGGGCCCGACCTCGGCCTCGCACGCGGACGGCACCTGCGCCTGGTACCGCAAGGCCGGCTTCGCCGACCAGGATCTGCTCGCGGACCAGGTGCTGGAAAGCCGAGTGGACGACACGCTGTGGGACGAGCAGTGCGGCCTCGTGGTCAGTGAGACCCACGCGCGTGACCTCTGGTACGCGCACCAGGACGACCTCAAGGACCTCGGCGAGCCGACCCGCGCGGGTGACTGGTTCGTCTCCTTCCATACGTACGCCGGAGAGGATGCGAAGTACGTCCAGCTCACAGCCGACGGCAACAACGAGCTTCCCGAGCCCGCGGAACCGGGCAAGGCGGGCCGCAGCCGCGGGGAATCGATCTGGTGGGCGTCCTCCGTCTGCGACGGAGCGCCCCAGATCCACACGATGACCATCGCCTTCCCCTACGACAAACTGACGACACCCGCGTACGAGAAGGTCTTCCGCGCCTACGTCACCGACATCGCCGAGCGCCGCGGCTGCACGGACACCAAGTTCCCCGCGTCCTCGACCTTCCGCGCCGACTAGGCTCCCGGCATGCCGCCCGCCAAGAAGCGCACCCGCACCTACGACTCCGCCAAGATCCGCGCCGCGGTGCTCGCGCAGTTCGGGCACGTACGAGAAGGCGTACGCGCCCTGACCGATGAGCAGTTGGCGGGGGCCACCGGCCTCGGGGACTGGAGCGTGCGGGACTTGGCCGCGCACATCACCATGGGCGTCGAGGCCGTCAGCCGGTACATCGACCGCCCGGAGCCCGCTCAGCAGGAGCCGGTCCCTCCGAAACTCGCCCTGCTCGACTGGCCGTTCGTGACGGCGGCCCGAGCCGGGGACATCGCCGACGGCACGCGTCAACTCGCCGCCGGCAACCCCGACCTCGACGCGCTCTACGCCCGCACCGAGCAACGGATCACCGAGCGGCTGGCCACGGCCCCCGACGACCGGCTGCTTGTCACCCGCACCGGTGCCATGACCCTCGCCGACTACCTCGTGACCCGCACGGTCGAACTCGTCGTCCACACCGACGACCTGAACCGCGCCGTGCCCGGCCTCGACATCCCGTACGACCGGCAGGCCCTCGCCGCCTGCACCCGGCTGCTCGCCGACGCGCTCGCCGTGAAGGCGCCCGGCGCGTCGACGGAGGTACGGATTCCGCCGTACGCCGTCGTGCAGTGCGTGGAAGGGCCGCGGCACACTCGCGGCACCCCGCCGAACGTCGTCGAGACGGATCCGCTGACGTGGCTCCGTCTCGCGACGGGGCGCGTGGCCTGGAAGGCGGCCCTGGAGGACGCCAAGCTCAGCGCAAGCGGAGAACGAGCCGACCTCGGGGGGCTCCTGCCCTTGATGGGCTGAGCCCCTCCGGCCCCCGTGGAATGTGTCTCGGCCGCGGGTGGGTGGGGGCTGGCCGCGCAGTTCCCCGCGCCCCTTGGGTGGGGGTGAGCTGGGGCTGTTTGTTGGGTGCGGGCCCGTGGGGGTTGCTCGCGCAGTTCCCCGCGCCCCTAAAAGGGGCGCGGGGAACTGCGCAATCTTTTGGACCAGCCCCCACCCACCCGCGGCCGACGAACAACGCACGGGGTCGAAGGGGCGGAGCCCCTGGGGGATGGGACGGGTAGGGGCGGCGGGGGCGAAAAACCAGGGAACCAACCACCCCACCCCTCCCGTCACACCGGCATGGACAAGCAGCGACTGGCCCTCACCGCATTGACCCTGCTTCCGCTCGCGGTGGCATGCGGCACCGAGTCAGCCAGCGGCAGCGGCTCCGTGGGGTCGGCCGAGTCACCCGTCACCGGCGTCCACTGGACCGTCGACAGCCTCACCGTGGACGGCACGACCAGGCAGGCCCCCGCCGGCGCCTACCTGCGAATCGGCGAGGACGGCCGGGCCAGCGGCAACCTCGGCTGCAACGGATTCGGCTCGACCGCCACCGTCAAGGGCGACCGCATCGAGTTCGGCCGACTGGAGACGACCGACATGGGCTGCCGGAAGGGCCCGATGACCTTCGAGGAAAACATGAGCCGCACCTTCGTCAACAGCTCGTTCACCACGAAGGTCAAGGGCGACAAGCTGACGCTCACCGCCGACGACGGCGACCGCGTCAACCTCAGCAAGGAACAGGACGCGCCTCTGTACGGCACGAAGTGGACCGTCACGGCGCTCGGTGACGCGAACAGCGCCCAGTCCCTCCCGAAGGGCGCCGAGGACAAGGCGTACTTCGTCCTCGACCAGAAGCACGGCACCCTCTCCGGCCGCCTCGGCTGCAACCACGTCTCCGCGAAAGCGACCGTCCGCGACGGACTTATCACCCTCGGCGCAGCCAAGACGACCCGCATGATGTGCGACGGCTCACTCATGGACACCGAGAAGTCCTTGCTCAGCCTCTTCGGCGGCACGGTCGTATACGAACTGGATCACCGCACCCTCACGCTGACCAGCACAAACGGCGCGATCATCAGCGCTGTCGCCGACGAGTGATCCATTAGGGTCCCGTATCCCCAATTCGGACCAGTGGTCGATCTCGCCTACACTCGGTGGCGTGCCACGTGGTGACGGTCGACTCAATCATGATCTGCTCCCCGGTGAGAAAGGCCCCCAGGACGCTTGCGGCGTCTTCGGTGTCTGGGCTCCGGGCGAAGAGGTCGCCAAGCTCACTTACTTCGGGCTCTACGCCCTCCAGCATCGGGGTCAGGAATCCGCGGGAATCGCGGTCAGCAACGGCTCCCAGATCCTCGTCTTCAAGGACATGGGCCTTGTGTCCCAGGTCTTCGACGAGACCTCTCTCGGTTCGCTCCAGGGTCATATCGCGGTCGGTCACGCCCGCTACTCGACCACTGGCGCCTCCACCTGGGAGAACGCCCAGCCGACGTTCCGTGCCACCGCGCACGGCTCCATCGCGCTCGGCCACAACGGCAACCTCGTCAACACGGCGCAGCTCGCCGAGATGGTCGCCGGCCTTCCCAAGCAGGAAGGCCGCACCACGCGTGTGGCGGCCACCAACGACACCGACCTCCTCACCGCACTCCTCGCGGCCCAGGTCGACGACGACGGCAAGCCGCTGACCATCGAAGAGGCTTCCGCCAAGATCCTCCCGCAGGTCAAGGGCGCCTTCTCGCTCGTCTTCATGAACGAGCACACCCTGTACGCGGCCCGTGACCCGCAGGGCATCCGCCCGCTGGTCCTCGGCCGGCTGGAGCGCGGCTGGGTCGTCGCCTCCGAGTCCGCCGCCCTCGACATCTGCGGCGCCAGCTATGTGCGCGAGATCGAGCCGGGCGAGTTCGTCGCCATCGACGAGAACGGCCTCCGTACATCGCGATTCGCGGAAGCGAAGCCCAAGGGCTGTGTCTTCGAGTACGTCTATCTGGCCCGCCCCGACACGGACATCGCCGGCCGGAACGTGTACCTCTCGCGCGTCGAGATGGGCCGCAGGCTCGCCAAGGAAGCCCCTGTGGAGGCCGATCTGGTGATAGCGACCCCGGAGTCCGGGACGCCCGCCGCGATCGGTTACGCGGAAGCCTCCGGCATCCCGTTCGGTGCCGGCCTGGTCAAGAACGCGTACGTCGGCCGGACCTTCATCCAGCCGTCGCAGACGATCCGCCAGCTCGGTATCCGCCTGAAGCTGAACCCGCTGAAGGAAGTCATCAAGGGCAAGCGCCTGGTCGTCGTCGACGACTCGATCGTGCGCGGCAACACCCAGCGCGCGCTGGTGCGCATGCTTCGCGAGGCCGGCGCGGCGGAGGTCCACATCCGGATCTCGTCCCCGCCCGTGAAGTGGCCCTGCTTCTTCGGCATCGACTTCGCGACCCGCGCCGAGCTGATCGCCAACGGCATGACCATCGAAGAGATCGGCACCTCGCTCGGCGCCGACTCCCTCTCGTACATCTCCATCGACGGCATGATCGAGGCCACGACCATCGACAAGCCGAACCTGTGCCGCGCCTGCTTCGACGGCGAGTACCCGATGGATCTCCCGGACCCCGAGCTGCTCGGTAAGCAGCTTCTGGAGACCGAGCTGGCCGCGGGTCCCGCAGCCACGGCCGCGTCCGACGCCATCCGTCGCCCGTAAGTGCCGTAGAGCCCCGTAACACCAACCCGAAAGATCCCAGGCAATGTCTGCTGTGTCCGATCAGGGGACTCCGTCCCCGGGCAGTACCGGTGCTTCCTACGCGGCTGCCGGCGTCGACATCGAAGCGGGCGACCGCGCCGTAGAGCTGATGAAGGAGTGGGTGAAGAAGACGCAGCGCCCCGAGGTCCTCGGCGGCCTCGGCGGTTTCGCCGGCCTCTTCGACGCCTCCGCCCTCAAGCGGTACGAGCGCCCGCTGCTCGCCTCCGCGACGGACGGCGTGGGCACCAAGGTCGACCTCGCCCGCCGGCTCGGCGTGTACGACACCATCGGCCACGACCTGGTCGCGATGGTCATGGACGACATCGTGGTGTGCGGCGCCGAGCCGCTCTTCATGACCGACTACATCTGCGTCGGCAAGGTCCACCCGGAGCGCGTGGCGGCCATCGTCAAGGGCATCGCCGAGGGCTGTGTCCTCGCGGGCTGCGCCCTCGTCGGCGGCGAGACGGCCGAGCACCCGGGCCTGCTGGGTCCGGACGACTTCGATGTCGCGGGCGCCGGCACGGGCGTGGTCGAGGCCGACCAGCTGCTCGGCCCGGATCGTATCCGTACGGGTGACGCGGTGATCGCCATGGCGGCCTCCGGTCTTCACTCGAACGGGTACTCGCTCGTCCGGCATGTCCTCTTCGACCGGGCCAACCTGAGCCTGGACCAGCACATCGAGGAGTTCGGCCGCACGCTCGGCGAGGAGCTCCTGGAGCCCACCAAGATCTACTCGCTGGACTGCCTGGCGCTGACGAAGACCACTCAGGTGCACGCCTTCAGCCACATCACCGGCGGCGGACTCGCGGCCAACCTGGCCCGGGTCATCCCGGACGGGCTGCACGCGATCGTGGACCGCGAGACCTGGACCCCGGCCCCGGTCTTCGACCTCGTCGGCAAGACCGGCGACGTCGAGCGCCTGGAGCTGGAGAAGACGCTGAACATGGGCGTCGGCATGATCGCGATCGTGCCGGAGGAGTCCGCGGACGCGGCCCTCGCGACGTTGGCCGACCGTGGGGTCGAGGCATGGGTCGCGGGCGAGATCGTCGAGCGGGGCGACTACACGACGGGCGCGGAACTGATCGGCGACTACGCGTAAGAATCCAGCTCCTCCGGCGTTGGAGGAGCTGGATCCGGGGCAGAGCCCCACGACGGCAGCACAAAACCCGGTCCGGCGGTCGATGCCCCGGACCGGGCGAGGTGCAGGCCAACTAAGGGAACTGCGAATACGGCTGAGCGCGCTGCAAGCGTTACGCGCCGCGACGCTGCGACGTGGGACCGGACTGGTCGTCCTCGTCCTCATCGTCGTCGTTATAGAGATCCGCGTACTGAGCGTACGGGTCGTCTTCTTCCTCGTCGTCGTCCTCGAACGGCTCGCCATTCGGCGGCTGGCTCGAAGTCGAAGCGCCCAGCTCATTGGCCAGACGCGAGAGGTCAGTCCCGCCGCTGCTGTACTTCAGCTGGCGGGCGACCTTCGTCTGCTTGGCCTTTGCCCGGCCGCGCCCCATGGCTCGACCCCCTCGGATACGGGGCTCGGTGGCCCCAGAGTCTTGACACGCGTTCATGATCTGGAACGGGCTCTCCGTGGAGAGACCGGTCCGTAGGGCTTCCACGGTACCTGAGCCCGCGCCCATACGGTACGTCGCCCGCACTACGCGCCTCTGCCCAGAACCCGCGAGGTGCCCTGTCCTCGCTGGTCAACCGCGATTTTAACCTCTTCTTGGCGGACGACCCGCCGACAGACGTGAGAGTTCTCTCTAAGTGTCCCATCGGCGGGTCCCTGACAAGCCCACGGACGAGCGCGCGTCAGGCCGGAAGAAATGGCTCCGCTATCCGCGGCTCCGTGCCTCCGCCATCCGCTGCTCGGCGATCCGGTCGGCCGCGGCGGCCGGCGGAATCCCGTCTTCCTTCGCACGTGCGAATATGGCCAGCGTGGTGTCGAAGATCTTCGCAGCCTTCGCCTTGCACCGGTCGAAGTCGAAGCCGTGCAGCTCGTCGGCGACCTGGATGACACCGCCCGCGTTCACGACGTAGTCCGGGGCGTACAGGATCCCGCGGTCCGCGAGGTCCTTCTCCACACCCGGGTGCGACAGCTGGTTGTTGGCCGCGCCGCACACGATCCTCGCGGTGAGCACCGGCACGGAGGCGTCGTTCAGCGCCCCGCCCAGCGCGCACGGGGCGTAGATGTCGAGGCCTTCGGTGCGGATGAGTGCCTCGGTGTCGGCGACGGCCGTCACCCCGGCCGGGTGCTTGTCGAGGATCCGGCGCACCGATTCCTCACGTACGTCCGTGATCACGACCTCGGCACCGTCGTCGAGCAGATGCTGCACGAGGTGGTGGCCCACCTTGCCGACGCCGGCGATGCCCACCTTGCGGCCGCGCAGCGTCGGGTCGCCCCACAGGTGCTGGGCGGAGGCCCGCATGCCCTGGAAGACACCGAAGGCGGTGAGGACGGAGGAGTCCCCGGCGCCGCCGTTCTCGGGGGAGCGGCCGGTCGTCCAGCGGCACTCACGGGCCACGACGTCCATGTCGGCGACGTACGTACCGACGTCGCACGCGGTGACGTACCGGCCGCCGAGCGAGGCCACGAAGCGGCCGTACGCGAGGAGCAGCGCCTCGGACTTGATCTGCTCGGGGTCTCCGATGATCACGGCCTTGCCGCCGCCGTGGTCGAGACCGGCCATGGCGTTCTTGTAGGACATGCCGCGCGAGAGGTTCAGGGCGTCGGCGACGGCCTCCTCCTCGCTCGCGTACGGGTAGAAGCGCGTACCGCCGAGGGCGGGGCCCAGTGCGGTGGAGTGGATGGCGATCACGGCCTTCAGGCCGCTGGCGCGGTCCTGGCAGAGCACGACTTGCTCATGACCGCCCTGATCCGAGTGGAACAGGGTGTGCAGTACATCAGCAGGTGCGCCGGTTACGTCGGTCACTGTGGTGACTCCCAGGTAATAAGCGGCGGTTGGGTGCGGGGCCCGTGCGGATGGCGGGCTCCGTGGGCATGAGACTAGAGCCTGCGCCCACCCGCCTTCGGTGCAGTGTTCAGGATCACCCACTGGCGGAGTACAGCCATGGTTCGATTTGCATAGATTTCTCGTCAGGTTGTGAGCGGTTTTCGCTGGTTTTCCCGGTGACCAACGGGGGAGGGAGCAGGCGTGCCCAAGGTGTCCTCGGTGATCGTCCCGTACGCGTCGTATCTGCGTGTGTACGAACCGCTGGCCGCCTTCCCGGAGCCGGAGCGCGGGCACTGGGCGCGCTACGCCCGCCGGACCGAGCGCCCGTCGTACCAGGACGAACTGCGCCGCTCGCTGGCCGACTTGCTGCCCACCCCGCCGATTCCGGTGCCGGTGCACGAGAGCGGCGAGGCGTTCGTGGCGGAGGTGGACGGGGTGGTGTGCGTCTGCCCCTGGCGCACCCGGCTGCGTGGCTGGCAGGCCCTGGGCGAACTGGCCGAGGAGCTGCCGGCGCCGGTGCTCGACGCGGTCCTGCCGCCGTTGGTGCGCCGTCAGGCCGCCCTGGACTACGAGCGCTGGATGGCCCGCAACCCCGACGCCCGCCCGTGGATCCGCACCTCGACCTGGCAGGTGCCGCTGAACTGGTTCGTGCTCGTCTCCGACGAGGAGCGGGAGTACGAGAAGGGGGCGGGGCCCGGCGGTGCCGCGCCGGTGCTGCGCTACCGGACGCCGATGGTGCAGGCGCGGCGGCGGACGGCACGGGCCCTGAGGACGCTGAAGGACACCTTCGACGAGGGGCCGCTCATCGACGGTCTGGTGGACGTGGGGCGCTGGCTGGAGGAGTTCCACCCGCGCTCGCTCGTGGAGCTGGACTACGGCGGGCTCGTGCACGTCCTGCCCGCCGGGCATCTCGAAGGGGACCACTCGGCCGCGGATGTCGCCGAGGGCATCGAGGCGCTGCGTGACGGGGACGGGGCCGCGGCGGGCGAGGCGTACGGGCGGCTCGTGGAGCGGTGGCGGTCGGTCAGGGACCGGCGCTCGGCGAACTGAGGCGGGGCCTGGAAGGCCTCCGGGGTTCCTGAGGCGGGACGCGGGAGGCCTCTGGGGTTCCTGGGGCGTGCGAGCTGCATGTGCAGTGTGATCTGCTTCTCACTGGATCGCGTCGAACTCGCGTATGGTCCTCACACGCTGAAGACCCTCACTCCGGGACGTTGGTCCCGATCCGGGCTTTTGCGTCAAGCAGGTGCCAAGCGTGACGGACGGCACTTACCTGGCTCTTGCGTCGCTTGCCACTCCTCATGTCAAAATAGGACAAGGAGCCCGGGGGAAGGCTCCGTCTACCCACGTATGGGTGGAATCTCAGCATTGCACGCTATGGGGGGTCTGGTGACTCCTGATCGCCCTGTGACTGATCGTCACAGTGGCGTGACTGTCCGCTATGGCATGGTCCATCGGCTTCCGTCGCTGATGAACACCTGGGAGGGCAATTCCATCGGTTTGGCCGACGCGGTTGGACAGATGGTGTAGTTGTAGTGCCGAGGACAAGCCGTTCGTCCTATAACCGACTCGACTCGCGTCCGCCATTTCGGGCAACGCGGGTCAAGGTGCAGAATTTAGAGGAATGAACCGAGAAGGTTCGGTTCTCCCGAGGAGGCCGCTCATGACCGCTCGCACCCCTGATGCCGAGCCGCTGCTGACCCCGGCTGAGGTCGCCACGATGTTCCGCGTCGACCCCAAGACGGTCACGCGGTGGGCGAAGGCCGGCAAGCTTACGTCCATCCGCACGCTCGGCGGGCACCGCCGCTATCGCGAGGCTGAGGTCCGCGCACTGCTCGCGGGTATCCCGCAGCAGCGCAGCGAGGCCTGAACAACTGCATAACCGGACAATCCGGCAGGTCCCCCAACCGGTCGAGGCGTCCGAACCACAGCTCCAAGCGACGCGGGTTCTGCCCCAACAGAGCCCACGCCCAGGGTTTTCTGGCACTGACAAGGGTGCGTCGTAGATCGCGCTGGACTCCGCCGAGTCCAGCGCGATCTTTTTTGTGCTCTCGCGGTGTCCCGGCGGGCGGCCTGTGAGTGGCCTTGTCGCAGTCTGGGGAGGGGTGTCGGATCTCCTGTGGGAGCGCTCACCCGGCGGTGCAATTGCACATATTAAATTGACCAGTTGTAGGTGGGCTGTAAGTTCCGCACTTCTGAAAACTTATGCGGTGACACCCGTCACATGCCACAGTCCTTGTTGCCCGAGAGGCTTGTGCGCTAAGGGAGTTGGGGTCGCGCGCAGGTAGTCGTACGTCAGTCGTACGTCGAGACTCCCGCCGGCCCGTGAGCGTGTCCGCCGCCTTTGGTCATGCCTTGGAGGGACTTTCGTCCTCGACGGCGCTCTCGGCGTCCTCCTCGCCCCTCTGGCCGGGCTCCATGGCCAGCCGCAGGAGCTGGTGGCAGATCGGGCAGTGACGCGTCAGATGGCGGTACCCGGAGGCGGCCGCCAGGTGGGCGCGGAGCAGGGCTCGCGTCTCGTGCCTAGCGGGCGCCGCCATACGCACCTCCGGGGGGTCGGGGAGACGAGAACCCTGGCTTCCGGGGTACCGGCGGAATGTGACGCCGTCAAGGTGTCTCGCCCCCGCGGGTGGCTCCGCCCAGGGGGCCGGTGGGGCTGTGTTTCGGCTGCGGGCCGGTGGGGGCTGGTCGCGCCGTTCCCCGCGCCCCTGAAGGCGCGGGGCTTCGCCCCGCGATCCCCCGCCCGCCCGCAGCCCCCAGGACGGGACGGGACGGGTAGGGGCGGCGGGGGCGAAACAGAAGAGCCCCGCTCCGTTGCCGGATGCGGGGCTCTGTCTTTGTTGCGGTCCTGACGGGATTTGAACCCGCGGCCTCCACCTTGACAGGGTGGCGAGCACTCCAAACTGCTCCACAGGACCAGGTTTCGCGGCACTTCGCGGTGCGCTGTGCTGCGAAATGAGACTGTACAGGAGGGTGAGCCCGGGGTCGAACTCACCCACCGTGCAGGCCCCGTTACGGAACCGCCGCGTCGATCGCCTTCACGATCCGCTTGTCGGACACGGGATACGCCGTGCCGAGCGCATGGGCGAAATAGCTGACCCGGAGCTCCTCGATCATCCAGCGGATGTCCAGGACCGAGGAGGGGACCGGCCGGCCCTGCGGGAGTTGCTCCAGGAGCCAGGCGTACTCGTCCTGCATCTCGTGGACCTTCTCCATACGGGTGGTGTCCCGCTGGACGTTGGTCGGCATCTGCTGGAGACGCCGGTCCGCGGCGACCAGATAGCGCATCAGGTCCGGCAGCCGCCGCAGCCCGGTCGCCGTGACGAAGCCCGGCTTCACCAGGGCGTCCAGCTGGCTCCGTACGTCCGTGAGGTTGGCGAGGAGCGTCGGACTCTTCACGCCCTTCAGACGGCGCTCACAGGCCTGCCAGGCGGCAAGAACCTGCTGCACCTGCCCGACCGTACGCACCGTCGTGTCGACGATCTCGGCGCGCACCTTGTCGTACAGCTTCCGGTACGACTCCTCGTCCCACGCCGGGCCCCCGAAGTCCCCGATCAGCTTGTCCGCCGCCGCCATCGCGCAGTCGTCGAAGAGGGCCTGGATCGAGCCGTGCGGGTTCGCGGACAGGGCCAGCTTCTGGGCGTTGGTGAGCTTGTCCGACGCGAACTTGCCCGGGTTCACCGGGATGTTGCGCAGGATCAGCCGCCGCGTGCCGTTCCACATCGCCTGCGCCTGCTCGGCCTCCGTGTCGAAGAGCCGTACGGAGACGGTGTTCGCCGTCGGTCCGTCGTCGACCAGGGCCGGGTACGCCTTCACGGGCTGGCCGGCGCGGCGGGTCTCGAAGAGGCGCGTGAGCGAGCCGATCGTCCAGTCCGTCAGGCCCGAGCGCTCCAGGGACTCGCCGCCCTCGCGCTCCGCCGTCGCCGCCGCGGCCTGCGAGATCGCCTTGCGCGCCTTCGGCTTCAGCTGGAGCTTCAGCGCCTCCAGGTCCTTGTCCTCGGCGAGATTGCGGCGCCGCTCGTCGACGATCCGGAAGGTGATCTTCAGGTGGTCGGGGAGCCGGGACCAGTCGAAGTCGTCGGCCGTGAGCGGGACACCGACCATGCGCTTCAGCTCGCGCGCCAGGGTCAGGGTGAGGGGCTCCTGGAGGGGGACGGCCTGGTCCAGGAACCTCGTCGCGAAGTTCGGGGCGGGGACGTAGTGGCGGCGGATCGGCTTCGGGAGCGAGCGGATCAGCTCCGTGACGACCTGTTCCCGCAGGCCCGGGATCTGCCAGTCGAAGCCCTCGTCCGTGACCTGGTTGAGGACCTGGAGCGGGATGTGGACCGTGACGCCGTCGGCGTCCGCGCCCGGCTCGAACTGGTACGTCACGCGGAACTTCAGACGGCCCTGGCGCCAGGAGTCCGGATAGTCGTCCTTGGTGACCGCGCCGGCCTTCTCGTTGATCAGCATCGAGCGCTCGAAGTCGAGCAGCTCGGGTTCCTCGTGGCGCTTGTGCTTCCACCAGGAGTCGAAGTGCGCGCCCGACACGACGTGCTCGGGCACCCGCTGGTCGTAGAAGTCGAAGAGCGTCTCGTCGTCGACCAGGATGTCCCGGCGCCGGGCGCGGTGCTCCAACTCCTCGACCTCGGTGAGGAGTTTGCGGTTGTCGGCGAAGAACTTGTGGTGCGTTCGCCAGTCGCCCTCGACGAGCGCGTTGCGGATGAACAGCTCGCGGGACGTCTCCGGGTCGATCCGCCCGTAGTTGACCTTCCGCTGGGCGACGATCGGTACGCCGTACAGCGTGACCTTCTCGTACGCCATCACCGCGGCCTGGTCCTTCTCCCAGTGCGGTTCGCTGTACGTCCGCTTGAGGAGGTGTTCCGCGAGGGGCTCGACCCACTCCGGCTCGATCCTGGCGTTGACGCGGGCCCAGAGGCGGGAGGTCTCGACGAGCTCCGCGGACATCACGAAGCGCGGGGGCTTCTTGAAGAGCGCCGACCCCGGGAAGATCGCGAACTTGGCGTTGCGGGCGCCCAGGTAGTCGTTCTTCGCCGTGCTTCTCCCGCTCTCTCCTCCGGACTCCTTCACGTCCTTCATGCCGACGTGGGAGAGCAGGCCGGCCAGGAGGGAGACATGGACGCTCTGGTCCGCCGCGTCGTCCTCGTTGAGGTGGATGCCCATCTGCTTGGCGACCGTGCGCAGCTGGGTGTAGATGTCCTGCCACTCGCGGATGCGCAGGAAGTTCAGGTACTCCTGCTTGCACATACGGCGGAAGGCGGACGAGCCGCGTTCCTTCTGCTGTTCGCGGACGTACCGCCACAGGTTCAGGAAGGCGAGGAAGTCGCTCGTCTCGTCCTTGAAGCGGGCGTGCTGCTGGTCGGCCTGCGTCTGCTTGTCGGACGGGCGCTCGCGCGGGTCCTGGATGGAGAGCGCGGCCGCGATCACCATGACCTCGCGCACGCAGCCGTTCTTGTCGGCCTCCAGGACCATGCGGGCCAGCCGGGGGTCGACGGGGAGCTGGGCGAGCTTGCGGCCGGTCTCGGTGAGGCGCTTGCGTGCGTCCTTCTCGGACGGGTCCAGCGCGTTCAGCTCCTGGAGGAGCTGGACGCCGTCGCGGATGTTGCGGTGGTCGGGTGGGTCGATGAAGGGGAACTTCTCGATGTCGCCCAGGCCGGCCGCCGTCATCTGGAGGATGACCGAGGCGAGATTCGTACGGAGGATTTCCGCGTCCGTGAACTCCGGGCGGGCGTTGAAGTCGTCCTCGGAGTACAGGCGGATGCAGATGCCGTCGGACGTACGGCCGCAGCGGCCCTTGCGCTGGTTGGCGCTGGCCTGGGAGATCGCCTCGATGGGGAGGCGCTGGACCTTGGTGCGGTGGCTGTAGCGGGAGATGCGGGCGGTGCCCGGGTCGATGACGTACTTGATGCCCGGGACGGTGAGCGAGGTCTCGGCGACGTTGGTCGCCAGAACGATCCTGCGGCCTGTGTGCTGCTGGAACACGCGGTGCTGCTCGGCGTGCGAGAGGCGGGCGTAGAGGGGGAGTACCTCGGTGAAGCGGTAGTTCTTCTTGGTGAGGGCGTCGGCCGTGTCGCGGATCTCGCGTTCGCCGGAGAGGAAGACGAGGATGTCGCCCTTGCCCTCGGCCTGGAGCTCCTCGACCGCGTCCGTGATCGCGGTGATCTGGTCGCGGTCGGCGTCGTCGCCTTCCTCTTCGAGGAGGGGGCGGTAGCGGACCTCTACGGGGTAGGTGCGGCCGCTGACCTCGACGATCGGGGCGTCGCCGAAGTGCCGGGAGAAGCGCTCGGGGTCGATGGTCGCGGAGGTGATGACGACCTTGAGATCCGGGCGCTTGGGCAGCAGCTGGGCGAGGTAGCCCAGCAGGAAGTCGATGTTGAGGGAGCGCTCGTGGGCCTCGTCGATGATGATCGTGTCGTACGCGCGCAGCTCGCGGTCGGTCTGGATCTCGGCGAGCAGGATGCCGTCCGTCATGAGCTTGACGAAGGTGCCGTCCGGGTTCACCTGGTCGGTGAAGCGGACCTTCCAGCCGACGGCCTCGCCGAGCGGGGTGTCCAGCTCCTCGGCGACGCGCTCGGCGACGGTGCGGGCGGCGATGCGGCGGGGCTGGGTGTGGCCGATCATGCCGCGGACGCCGCGGCCCAGTTCGAGACAGATCTTGGGGATCTGGGTCGTCTTTCCGGACCCGGTCTCGCCGGCGACGATGACGACCTGGTGATCACGGATGGCGTCCGCGATCACGTCCTTCTTCTGGCTGACGGGGAGCTGCTCGGGGTACGTGACGGCGGGCACGCGGGTGCGGCGCTCGGCCATGCGGACCTCGACCTTGGCGACCTCCGCCTCGATCTCGGCAAGCACGGCGGAGCGGGCCTCGGGCTTGCGGATCTTGCGCGCGCCTTCGAGCCTGCGCCCGAGCCGGTGCGCGTCGCGCAGGGACAGCTCGGCCAGACGGGGGGCGAGATCGCCGAGGGCGGGGGCGGGATGCGTAGACATACGCGGTCCAGGATCTCACCTCGGCGAAATTCCTGGCGAACGCTTTTGCGTGGGGGCCTTGGCGGGGTGCCTGGGGGGCGGGGCCGTGCCGGTACGTCCAGCCCGTCGCCGGTGGGCATTACTGCCTGCTGCCAAGGCATGAACTTGCCCATAACCACATAAGCGACGGGCTGGACGTACCGACACGGCCCCTTCTCGCCGTACGCGGCCGGCCGTGCGTGGGGCATCCGTGCGGCCGCCGTGGCCGGCTGGCCGTGCGTTGGTATTCGTGCAGCCGTCGTACGGGGCCGGCCCTGCTCGTGGGCGGGTGTGCGGTCAGCTGTTGCGGGGGGCCGGCGGTGTGGGCGTCTGGGGCGTGGCGGGCTGTGCCGCCTGGTCGCGGCGGGTGGGGTCGGCCTGGGCCATCGCCCTGGCGGTGTTGGAGACGGCCTTGATGCCCAGGTAGGCCGTGGTCATGGTGCTGACCGCCGTGAAGGCCGCGGTGAGGACGCCGATGATCACCGACTTGTCGCCGTCGAGACGCCATACGCCGAAGATCGCGACGACGGTGATCGCGAGGTTGCTGAGGAGGACCGCCTGCAGCCCGTACCGGGCCCGGTACCGCTCCAGATCGAGCTCGCGCATCGGCTTCGATTCGCGATCGCGCAACACCATTGCTTCCCCCACACCCCGTAACACCGAGTCGGCCAGCCAGAACGTAGCGCTGTGCCGGGTGCATGCCAAATCGCCCCGCCTGGGGGCGCCTGAGCCCACGGGGCTTCCGGATCCGGGCACGACGAAGGCCCCGTCCTGATGGACGGGGCCTTCGGGTGGTGGCTGGGGCCGGGGTCGAACCGGCGACCTGTCGCTTTTCAGGCGATCGCTCGTACCAACTGGGCTACCCAGCCACGAGGTCTCCGAGGAAACCTCAGCGGTCCTGACGGGATTTGCTGTGCCCGATTGCGGCTGCGCCGCGGGCGCGGCCTCCGCCTCGACAGGGTGGCGGGCTGTGGCGGGTGCTTGATCCGGATTCTTGATCGGAGTCAGGCGTACGAGTCCGGGGCCGGGCCGGGCCGGGTAAACGATCAAGGGCCCCGTCCGTTTGGACAGGGCCCTTGGGTGGTGGCTGGGGCCGGGGTCGAACCGGCGACCTATCGCTTTTCAGGCGATCGCTCGTACCAACTGAGCTACCCAGCCACGAGGCTTCCGAGGAAACCTCAGCGGTCCTGACGGGATTTGCTGTGCCCGATTGCGGCTGCGCCGCGGGCGCGGCCTCCGCCTCGACAGGGTGGCGGGCTGTGGCGGGTGCTTGATCCGGATTCTTGATCGGAGTCAGGCGTACGAGTCCGGGGCCGGGCCGGGTAAACGATCAAGGGCCCCGTCCGTTTGGACAGGGCCCTTGGGTGGTGGCTGGGGCCGGGGTCGAACCGGCGACCTATCGCTTTTCAGGCGATCGCTCGTACCAACTGAGCTACCCAGCCACGAGGTCTCCGAGGAAACCTCAGCGGTCCTGACGGGATTTGAACCCGCGGCCTCCACCTTGACAGGGTGGCGAGCACTCCAAACTGCTCCACAGGACCAAGCTGTTGTGTGCGAACAAGCGAAGCTAGTGTCGCACACAGTGTTGCGTGCCCCCAACGGGATTCGAACCCGTGCTACCGCCTTGAAAGGGCGGCGTCCTAGGCCGCTAGACGATGAGGGCTATCGGCCCGCCTGGGCGCTTCTCAGCGCGTCGGGGACGTGAGAAGCATATGGGATGGCGGGAGGTATCGCCAAAACGGTTTACGGGGCCCCCGACGGCGCGCTCGACGCGGGACTCGGAGAGGGGGTCGCCCCGGGCTGGTTCTCTCTGGGGAGGTGGCGGCTGACCTCGGCCGTTGTCAGGCCCAGGCCGCCCAGTTTGATCTCGTCCCAGGCCTGGAGGCGGCGGGTGTCGCGGTCGAAGTAGAGGACCGACGCCTCGATCGGGTCCGGGTACTTGCCCTCGACGGCGCGCAGGCCGCTGCCGCCCGTCGAGCCCTCGATGCGCAGCCGGGTGCCGTTCTCCATGACCTCCATGCCCTCGTGGTGGAGGTGGCCCGCCAGCACCATCGGTACCGCGCCGTCCGTCCGGCGCGCGGCCGACGGTTCGTGGACGACGGCGACGTCGGCCGGGGTGCCCGCCGCCGTCTGGTCGCGCAGCGAGGAGGCGAGCCGGTCGCCCGCCAGCTCCTCCGTCGTGTTGCCGCCGGGGGCCACCGCGCGGTCGGGGGTGAACTGCGGGTCACCGATGCCGGCGAAGCGCAGGCCCGCGACCGTGGCCGTCCGGCCGTCGTCCAGGACGTGCACGTTCTTCATGTGCTCCAGGTAGCGCTGGGTGAGCAGGGAGTCGTGGTTGCCGCGGACCCAGACGTACGGGGCTCCGAGGTCCGCGATGGGGTCCAGGAAGCCGTTCTCGGCCGCTGTGCCGTGGTCCATCGTGTCTCCGGAGTCGACGATCACATTGATGGCGTACTGGTTCACGAGTGACGCGATGATCTTCCAGCTCGCCGGGTTGAGGTGGATGTCCGAGACGTGCAGGACCCGGATCGTGGTCGGATCGGGCTCGTACGCCGGGAGCGTGGACGTGACGTCGTACAGCTTCGTCACGTTCGTCACCAGGCGCGCCAACTCCTTCTGGTAGACGTCGAATTCGCTGACGATGCTGCGCGCGTTGCCCACCAGGGAGGGGGCGCTGCTCAGCAGTCCGGAGAATTTCGGTTCCAGGACCGACTTGGGGTTCCAGGTGGCGAAGGCGGTGGCTCCGGACGCGGCCAGCAGGGTGAGGGCCAGGCCGCCCGCGGCGAGGGCGCGGCGCGGGCGGCGGTAGACCGCGAGGCCGAGCGCGGTGGCGCCGGAGACGACCGCGACGCAGGACCGTACGGCCAGGTCGAGGGTGCCGTGTTCGACGTCCCGGGCGACCTCCTCCTGGAGGCCGGACAGCCGCTCCGGGTGGTCGACCAGGGCCTCCGAGCGCTCCGGGTCGAGCTGGTCGACGGACACGTCCAGGCGCAGCGGGGCCTCGTGGCTGCGCAGCTCCAGCGCGCCGAGCGGGGAGACGTTGATCTTCGTGCCGCCGGTGAGGGAGGGGCGCAGGGTCATGGTGGTGTTCATGGGGCCGACCGGGACGCGTACGTTCCCCACGACCAGCAGCCCCAGCCAGGCGCCGAGGATCACGATGCAGACCAGGCCGAGAGCGCGGACGTACGGGTGCGGCTGGGGGACGAGCTCGACCGCCGGGAGCGGGCGGCGGGCGCGGTAGTGGCGGGCCAGGGCGCGGGGCGCCGCACGGGCGCGGTGGCGTATGCGGTGAGCGGCGGCGGTGACTACAGCGGTGACGGCAGCGGGGACGCGGGCCATTGGTCCCGTATGCCCAAGTGTGGGGGCGGGTATGCGGTGCGGGCCCCGGCGGGCGTGCGCCCCCGGTGCGACCCGTGCGACCCGTACCCGTCTTACGGGGGGCGTCATGGCACTCGTACGGCGTTGTCGCCGACTCTCGTTCGGGGACGTCGTGCCGGACAATGGCCGTGTGCTGGAGATGACGCGCGAGGAGTTCGAGGAACTGGTCGCCGAGGCGCTGGACCGGATCCCGCCGGAGCTGACGCGGATGATGGACAACGTGGCGGTGTTCGTCGAGGACGAACCGCCCGCCGAAGATCCCGAGCTGCTCGGGCTGTACGAGGGCACTCCGCTGACGGACCGTGGGGAGTGGTACGCGGGGGTGCTGCCCGACCGGATCACGATCTACCGGGGGCCGACGTTGCGGATGTGTGAGACGAGGGAGGACGTCGTCGCCGAGACCGAAGTGACCGTGGTGCACGAGGTCGCCCATCACTTCGGAATCGACGACGCCCGGCTGCACGCGCTCGGGTACGGCTGACGTTCGCCCCTTTCGCTCGGTTGGGCTGTGGGGCGCGTGTCTTCTTGTGGGCGGCGGGAGTTGGGCAGGGGGACTCCCCGTTCCGCCCTCGGAGGTGGCTGCCCGTGCGCGCCTTGTACGTACCCGTCCGTCTGGTCGCCACGGTCATGGCCGTCGCCGCTGCCGCCGGTTGTATGAGCGTGGGTGACGACGGGGTGCGGCCCGGGCCCTCGCACTCGGCGGGGCAGCGGGGCGGCGAGGCGCCCGACGGCGGGTCCGCGGTGAGCGGGGGCGGCGTCGGGTTCCATGGGGGCAAGGGGGCGAAGGGTGCCGCCTCCTCGGCCGAGCCGGGGGAGTCCGCGTCCGGCAAGGCGTCCGCGTCGGCGTCGGCGTCCGGGGACGTGAAGCCGTCCGCCAAGGCTCCGGGCAAGGGCGGGAAGGGGGGCACGCAGACATCCGCGCCGCCGCAGGGGGAGCCGAGTGCCACGCCCCCGTCGGCGGAGCCGTCGCCCCCGCCGCCGCCCGTGTCGTCGCCCCCGGCGTCCGATCCGGCTACGGCGGAGCCGTCGTCGTCCGCGCATGAGCAGCAGGCGACGCAGCTGGTGGAGCGGGAGCCGGCGCCGCAGGCGGGCGAACCGGCGTAGTCGGGCGGCGAGGGGCGAGGGCCCAGGGTCCACGGGAATACGCTCGACCTCTGCAGGTGTTACCCCTCCCGTACGTGCCTGACCTGCCCCTTTGAGGGTCAGTTTGCCTTCAGGGGTGGAGGGTGCGTATGGTAGTAGATCGTTTGATCCCAATTGCCCGGCGCCAATGCAGAGAGCGTCGCGTGGCGCGTACTCTCCCTTGCCGTGGCCGGACCGCATAGAGGCGGTCGATTGCGACTTCACGGAGTTTGGGCGCGTGCCGAAGAACTCCGGAAGGTTCGCATTTCGCATGTCTGTTTCCAGTACTGATCACGTCGTCGTGCCCGAGAACAACGAGAACGACAACACCGAGAGCGTCATCGAGGTCGTCGAGTCCGTCGAGTCCGTCGAGACCGCCGAGTCCGCTCCCGAGATCACCTTCGCCGACCTCGGTCTCCCCGAGGGGGTCGTCCGCAAGCTCGCGCAGAACGGCGTGACCACCCCCTTCCCGATCCAGGCGGCGACCATCCCGGACGCCCTGGCCGGCAAGGACATCCTCGGCCGCGGCCGCACCGGCTCCGGCAAGACCCTCTCCTTCGGTCTGCCGCTGCTCGCCCAGCTGGCCGGCGGCCACACCGACAAGAAGAAGCCCCGCGGCGTCATCCTCACGCCGACCCGTGAGCTCGCGATGCAGGTCGCGGACGCCCTCCAGCCGTACGGCGACGTCCTCGGCCTGAAGATGAAGGTCGTCTGCGGCGGTACGTCGATGGGCAACCAGATCTACGCCCTGGAGCGCGGCGTCGACATCCTCGTCGCCACCCCGGGCCGTCTGCGCGACATCATCAACCGCGGCGCCTGCTCGCTCGAGAACACCCAGATCGCCGTCCTCGACGAGGCCGACCAGATGTCCGACCTGGGCTTCCTGCCCGAGGTCACCGAGCTGCTCGACCAGGTGCCGGCCGGCGGCCAGCGCATGCTGTTCTCGGCCACGATGGAGAACGAGATCTCCACGCTGGTCAAGCGCTACCTGAGCAACCCGGTCACGCACGAGGTCGACAGCGCCCAGGGCAACGTCACGACCATGTCGCACCACATCCTCATCGTGAAGCCCAAGGACAAGGCGCCGGTCACCGCCGCCATCGCCTCCCGCAAGGGCCGCACGATCATCTTCGTCCGCACCCAGCTGGGCGCCGACCGCATCGCCGAGCAGCTGCGTGACGCCGGTGTGAAGGCCGACGCGCTGCACGGCGGCATGACGCAGGGCGCGCGGACGCGGACGCTGGCCGACTTCAAGGACGGTTACGTCAACGCGCTCGTCGCGACCGACGTCGCCGCCCGCGGTATCCACGTGGACGGCATCGACCTGGTCCTGAACGTGGACCCGGCCGGTGACCACAAGGACTACCTGCACCGCTCCGGCCGTACGGCCCGCGCGGGCCGCAGCGGCACCGTCGTGTCCCTCTCCCTGCCGCACCAGCGTCGTCAGATCTTCCGGCTGATGGAGGACGCGGGCGTCGACGCCGCGCGTCACATCATCAACTCCGGTACGGCCTTCGAGCCCGAGGTCGCCGAGATCACCGGCGCCCGTTCGATGACCGAGGTCCAGGCCCAGTCTGCGGGCGACGCCGCGCAGCAGGCCGAGCGCGAGGTCTCGCAGCTCACGAAGGAGCTGGAGCGCGCGCAGCGTCGTGCGGTCGAGCTGCGTGGGGAGGCCGACCGCCTGGTCGCCCGTGCCGCGCGTGAGCGGGGCGAGGACCCGGAGGTGGCCGTCGCCGCTGCCGCCGAGGCCGCCGCCGAGCAGGTCGTCGTCGAGGCCCCGGCCGCCGAGGCCGCCGCCGCCGAGCCGGCCGAGCGTCCCGCGTACGAGCCGCGTCAGCGCCGCGACGAGCGGGGCAACTACGAGCGTCGTGACAACGACCGTGGCGGCTTCCGCCGCGACAACGACCGTGGCGGCTTCAACCGCGACGACCGCGGCGGCCGTCGTGACGACCGTGGCGGCGACCGTGGTGGTTTCCGTCGTGACGACAACCGTGGTGGCGGCTTCAACCGCGATGACCGTGGCGGCCGTTCTTTCGAGCGTCGTGACGACAACCGTGGCGGTGGCTTCAACCGCGACAACCGCAGTGGCGGCTTCAACCGCGACAACGACCGTGGCGGCTTCCGTCGTGACGACAACCGTGGTGGTGGCTTCAACCGCGATGACCGTGGCGGCCGTTCTTTCGAGCGTCGTGACGACAACCGTGGTGGTGGCTTCAACCGCGATGACCGTGGCGGCCGTTCTTTCGAGCGTCGTGACGACAACCGTGGTGGCGGCTTCAACCGTGACGACCGTGGTGGCCGTTCCTTCGAGCGTCGTGACGAGCGTGGCGGCCACCGTGGCAGCGACCGTCCCTTCAACCGTGACCGTCAGGGCGACCGTCCGGCAGGCGGCGGCTTCCGCTCCGGCCACGACCGCCCGCAGGGCCGTCGCGACGACCACCGCGGCACGGGCACGGGTACCGGCACCGGTAGCTTCGGCCGCCGTGACGACAAGCCGCGCTGGAAGCGCAACGGCTGACCGCAGAGGCGGACGGCAGCAGCTGATCGCAACAGCTGACTGCCGCCGCTGACGCCGATCGGCTTTCGAGGGCCCGTACGACTTCGGTCGTACGGGCCCTTTCCGTTGCCCCGGTAATCCCTCTACCGCAACGACGGCAAGGGGAACGGATCATTCGGCTCGCGGGTGAAGATCGCCACCGGTCGGCTGAGCTGCAAGGGCCTTTTTTAGGCCACACCGCTTCCCGACTTGGCGCATGTCGTGCCCCTGGCAAGGGAATCGCTGGGGGCATGACAGATGACGCCATAGCGAGTGGGCTGTCGGACGAAGAACGGCTTGCCCAGCTCGGCTATACGCAGGTTCTCGCCCGCCGCATGTCGGCGTTCTCCAACTACGCGGTCTCCTTCACGATCATCTCGGTCCTGTCGGGCTGCCTGACGCTGTATCTGTTCGGCATGAACACCGGCGGCCCCGCGGTGATCACCTGGGGCTGGGTCGCGGTCGGACTGATGACGCTGTTCGTGGGGCTGTCCATGGCCGAGATCTGTTCGGCCTATCCGACCTCGGCCGGGCTGTACTTCTGGGCGCACCGGCTCGCCCCGCCCCGCAGCGCGGCCGCCTGGGCCTGGTTCACGGGCTGGTTCAACGTCCTCGGCCAGATCGCGGTGACCGCCGGCATCGACTTCGGCGCCGCGTCCTTCCTGGGCGCCTATCTGAACCTCCAGTTCGACTTCAAGGTGACACCGGGCCGCACGGTCCTCCTCTTCGCCGGGATCCTGGTCCTGCACGGCCTCCTGAACACCTTCGGCGTCCGGATCGTCGCCCTCCTCAACAGCATCAGCGTGTGGTGGCACGTGGTGGGCGTCGGAGTCATCGTGGGCGCGCTCGCCTTCGTACCGGACCACCACCAGTCGGCGTCCTTCGTCTTCACGGAGTTCGTCAACAAAACGGGCTGGGGCAGCGGCGTGTACGTCGTCCTCATCGGTCTGCTGATGGCCCAGTACACGTTCACCGGATACGACGCCTCCGCCCATATGACGGAGGAGACCCACGACGCCGCCACGGCCGGCCCGAAGGGCATCGTGCAGTCCATCTGGACGTCGTGGATCGCCGGCTTCGTGCTGCTCCTCGGCTTCACCTTCGCCATCCAGTCGTACGACGATGAGCTGGGCTCGGCGACGGGCGCGCCCCCGGCCCAGATCCTGCTCGACGCGCTGGGCGCCACGGCCGGGAAGCTCCTCCTCCTCGTCGTGATCGGCGCACAGCTCTTCTGCGGGATGGCGTCGGTCACGGCCAACAGCCGCATGATCTACGCCTTTTCGCGCGACGGCGCGCTGCCCTTCTCGCACATCTGGCACACGGTCAGCCCGCGCACCCGGACACCGGTCGCGGCCGTATGGCTGGCGGCGCTGTCCGCACTCGTCCTCGGCCTCCCGTACCTGATCAACTACGCGGCCTACGCCGCCGTGACCTCGATCGCGGTCATCGGGCTCTATGTCGCGTACGTCATCCCGACGCTGCTACGGGTGCGCAAGGGCGACGCCTTCGAGCGCGGGCCCTGGCACCTGGGCCGCTGGTCCCGCCCGGTGGGCGTGGTCGCCGTCGCCTGGGTGGTCGTCATCACGGTCCTGTTCATGCTGCCCCAGGTCTCGCCGGTCACCTGGGAGACCTTCAACTACGCCCCGATCGCCGTCCTCGTCGTCCTCGGCTTCGCGGCGACCTGGTGGCTGGCCTCGGCCCGCCACTGGTTCCTCAACCCCGAACACCACCGCACGATCGCCCGCGAGGCGGCCCGCAAGGGCGCGCCCGAACCGGTCGATCCGTAACCTTGCACGCTTTTGGCGTGGCCGGGTCGCCGATACCCGATCGGAGTCCCGGCCTCGTCCGGCTATGCTCGGGGATGCATCGGCACGGGCCGGTGCGACGCATCGGCGTCGGCCGGTGCGTGGACCCTTAGCTCAATTGGCAGAGCAGTGGACTTTTAATCCATTGGTTGTGGGTTCGAGTCCCACAGGGTCTACCAGGAAGCCCCAGGTCAGAGTGCATCTGAACTGGGGCTTCGGTACGTTTCGGGGGCCCGGAGATCGTTGGCTGGCCCGCTGCTGGCCCGAGAGGTGAACGATCAAGAAGGGAGCGGCCCCGGCCGGAGCGGCGTCCGGCGGGGTCTAGGTGCGCGCGGCACGGTACGCCTTACGCCTTCCACAGCTCGTCCGCCGTGGCGCACCGCCTCTCTCCGCGCCCGCAGCCCTCGCACCCGGTGGAGTGATTGAGGAAGGCGCGGTATGCGGTCTGCATGCGGCTGTACGTGCCGCTCTTGGCGACCAGCTGCATGTGACCCGCGCTTCCCGCGTCGCGCCACTCCCGCCTGATGCCGCTCATCGCGCGCCACCCCCGTGAGGGTGGTTGCGGATCTCGACACTGCAGTCCGTCGCCCGCGACGGGTTCCCCGCGGCCGTGTAGTGGCCCGCTGTCGGGCCAGCGCCCCACACACACCACAGCCCGGCACCGGGGCGGGTTCGCTGAGGGGGAGTTCGAGGGTGATGGGCGGGTCCATTGTGGTCTTCACCCGCGTGCCTCCGCTGGCGTGAATCGTCTTCCAGGGCTGGAAGCCGGGGCCCGAACTGGAGGCGGAATGCGCCGCCTTCGAGGTTCCGGGCCACGCGCAAGGGATCCCGGAAGGCGAGGCAGTGATCCGTATCCCGGCCAGGATGGTGCACATGATCAGGGAGGCGTGCGATGCCGTCGAGCGTGCCGACGTTTGATGAGTTGATCTCCAACTGCACTCGCTCCGCTGTGCACTTGGAGATGCGCGACGCCTGCTGCTCGGCATCTTGGCGCTCACCGTCGGCGGGTGCGTATGTGTGGTGTGGGCCCAGCGCGGCGGGCCCCGCTGGGTCCGCGTCGTGGCGACCGTGACGCTCACCGCGGGGGAACTGCTGCGTAGCTCCGAGAAGAATCGGCGCCGGAGCCCGAACCGGACCAGCGGCGACGGCGACTGGAAACCGCGCCAGGAGTGTGTGGTCATCGTTGCCAAATCCCGTTGCGATGCTGCCGTGTTGGGGAGAGTCTCTGCGCATGGAGTTCCTCTGCTACCACCGCGACAGGCCCGGCTCGGGCACGTTGCGCGACAAGCTGTTGGAAGAGCACTGGTCGTACATGGACCGGTACGCGGCGGAGATGATCGCTCGCGGCCCGACCCTCGCCGACGACGGCGAAACGGCCACCGGCAGTGTGCACATCGTCGACCTGCCGGATCCCGCTGCCGCCCGCGCGTTCGCCTTCGACGAGCCCAACTATCAGGCCGGCGTGTACCGGGACGTGCTGCTGCGCCGGTGGCGCAACATGCTGGGGCGCACCATGTGGGATTTCCCTGGTGGCCGGACCGGTGGCAACCGGTATCTGGTGCTCGGCCTCGGCTCGGAGCAGGCCGTCGACCTCGTCGTGCCGCCCGACCGTGACGAGCTGATCGCGTACGGGCCACTGCTGTCCGACGACGGCGCCACCTGGCTGGGCACGGCGGTGCTGGTCCGGGCCCCGGACCCGGACACGGCACGCGCCGTCCTGAGCCCGGACCGGTATGCCGACATCGAGGTCCACAACTGGCAGTTCGGCGGGCGGTCGTGACGAACCAAGGACGCGCCGCGCCGACGGCACCTGGCGGTTGACCGCAGGAGCGTTCCGCCGGGCAACCTGCTCCAGCACTGGATCCAGAAAGCTGAGCCGAGCGGCACCGCGGGTCACCGGTCCTTCATCAGGATGTGCAGCAGTGTCACCACGCCGACCCCCACCAAGAGCGCGGCGCCGAACGAGGGATGCTCGAAGGCCGCGTACACCGCGCCGCAACCAACGAGCGCCAGCAGCACCGTCCGCTGATCCGTCTGACCGTTCATCGGTGAGGTCCTCCCGTTGTCCGCACCGCCACCGGCTTCGGCGGCCCCCTTGCGTATCCCGAGCACCCTCCCGAGTGCCCCGCATCCGAAGGAAACAACGACTGGAATCCGGACAGAATTCACAACCGGAGCCGCCTCATGGGCGAGTCGGCCGTACACTCCGGCGCGCCCCGGGTGACGTACAGGGCTGGTGCCGACGAGTTGCCGCTCGCCCCTGCATGCCCACTGAACGCCCCGAACCACCTCGGTGGGTCGGGGCGTTCGGCGCCCGCCCTGGTTCCAGGCCCTGCCCTGTCGGCCTAGGTCCTCCCGGCCGGTCGATGTTGCAGCCAGCGGTCGGTGAGGTCGTACGCCATGGTCGCGATGTTGAGCGCGACGAGGGCCCACAGACGCATGGGGTCCTGCGCCACGTCTCCATGGGTGATCGCGACGGTCAGGCTTCGGCGTCGGGGTCGGGGTCGGGGACGGGGATGGGGATGGGGCCAGGAGTGGGGTCCGGGGCCGCCGGGGTCCGCTGGTCAGTCGAGGTAGTCACGGAGCACCTGCGATCGGGACGGATGCCGCAGCTTGCGCATGACATCGCGGCGGATCTTCTCGAACCGGTACCGGGTGATACCCAGCTCCGCCTGGAGCTGGGCCTGTGTCCGCTCGCCCTCGAAGAGCCCCAGGACCAGCTTCGCCTCGCGCTCGGAGAGGGTGTCGAGCACGGAGTGCATCTGCTCGGTCATCAGGGTTCGGCTGACGATGGCGGTCACGTCGTCCTCGGCTTCGCCGGAGGCGAGGTCGAACTGCTCCCCCTCGCGCGCCGACGCGAGATCGGACAGCAGGGCCACGGGTGCTCCGCGCAGCTCGGTCTCCCACACGGGCCGGTGCAGCCGGTGCTGGTAGAGGGACTCGATGCGCACGTCCGCGACCGAGTCCTGGACGGCGGAGAACTCGGCGTCCACGGTGCGGCGGGTCCAGCCGTCCTCCAGCAGCGCGGCTATCGTCCCGTCGACGCGCGTGCCGGTGGCGTTCAGCCCCAGCCAGCGCTTGACGAACCACCGTACGGTCGCGATGTCCCCGTCCAGAGCCGCGCCGCGGGCCAGCAGGGCCGCCGCCAGCGTCAGCCGCGCGACCTCCCCCGCGCTGCTGTCGGCGCTGCTGTGGCGGGCCAGATCGCACCAGCGCCGGAGCACGGCACGCAGCGCCGGGACGATTGAGGCCTCGTGCTCCCAGCTTCCGTGGAGTGTGCCGGGCAGCACAGGACGGACGTCCACCTGGAGCGACAGGGTGGGGCGTGCCTCCGCGCCGGTGCCGCCTGCGCCCGGCCGCACGCCGAGGCTCAGCGGCTCGCGGACGTGGGCGAGCGGTGTCGGCCGGCCGCGCCAGAGCCGCCCACACCTGCCTGCCCTCCGCGCCGAGCAGCCGCGGCCGCTGATAGGTCTGTACGGCCGCTTCGGCGACGGCGGCGTTGCCGCGGACAGCGTGTTCGGCCGGATCGGCGGTCCCGCACTGCATGAGGAAGCCCACGCCCTTGCGCCGGTCGGCGACGAGGCCCCAGACGGGTTCGAGGACGGGTGCCATCTCCAGAGCGAGCCGCCGGCTCGCGGAGACGACCTGGCTGGCCGCGAGTTCGTCCAGGCGCAGACGCAGGCGGAGCAGATCGGCCACCAGCTGCCGCTCCTCCTCGTCGTGTGCGGCGGGCCGATCCTCAGCAGCTGAGTCGATGCCGCTGTGCATGTGCTGTTCTCCTCAGGTTCCGGAGCCGTGGCGGAAACACGGCCCTCTACTCCCTAGGGCGAGAAACAGGGGAAATGGCGATCTTGGCGAGCGTGGGCGGCAAGAAGTGGTTCAGGAGGCGGCCAGGATGTCCTCGCAGTCGCGCCACGCGTGCGCGCTGAGCAGCGGCCGGAAGCCGGTGAAGAGGTCCAGGAGGTCCGCGCCCCACTGCTTGCGCCATTCGGGGTTCTCGTCCACGAGGTCCAGTTCGTTGGCGGCGGTGAGTTCCGCGAAGTCGCGGCGCTGCTGGACGGCCGGTGTCGAGACGGTGCGCGTGAAGCGGTCGTGGAAGGTGCCGGAGGGGTCCGCGAGGGCCGGGTAGGAGGCCGTGCGGTCGCAGCTCGCGTAGAAGTGGACCAGGGACTCGGCCTCGGGGCCGATGACGGCGGTCAGTTCGGCGCGGCGGTCGGTCGGCAGGAGGGCGGTGGCGAAGCCGTCGGTGCCGTAGAACGCGTGGCACAGGCCCGCGAGTTGGAGCGCGGGGCGGGCCTCCCAGCGCGCCAGCCGGTCCCGTACGCGCACCAGGTGTGCGAGCAGGGTGCCGCCCGGGTGCTCGATGTCCGCCGCGCCCAGCTCGCGCAGCAGGGCGATGGCTTTGGAGGACTGCGCCGTTGACTCCACTGACTGCTTCTCCCGCCGCGAGAAAACCGCCGGACCGCCGGCCCTGTTCAACGATCCTTGACCGGGACATCGGATCGGTCAATGGGGGCACGGGATGGCGGACATGGCGGACATGGCAGATGCGGCAGGCACGGCGGACATGGCGGTTGGCGGGCTCGACCTCGACGCGATCGACGAGCTGTGCGCGGCGGCCACGCCCGGGCCGTGGTTCGTGCGGAGCCTGGACGACGACCACGCCATGAATCTCGTGGCGGTCAGCACGGTCGAAGACACCGGGCGGGGTGAGCGGTGGCCGGCGTTCGACCACGGTGAGATCGTCGCGGCGACGCTGGTGCAGCAGCCGCGTTACGTCGACTGCGCGGACGAACGCTGGGACGAGAACGCGGCGTTCATCGCGCTGGCGAGGGACGCCGTGCCCCGGCTGGTGGCGGAGGTCAGGCGGCTTCGGTGGATGGCCGGCGAGGAGGGTGTCAGCCCGCCGTGAGCTCCGTCAGGGGCAGCGTGTGCTGGGTCTGGAGGACCTTGGCGCGCAGGTAGCGGACGTTGTGGGCCGTGGTGAAGACGCCCGTCGGGACGCGGTGGGAGACCGTGATGCCGAGGTCGCGCAGCTGATCGGCCTTGTCGGGGTTGTTGGAGAGCAGGTCCAGGGAGTCGATGCCGAGGGCCTGGAGCATCTGCGCGGCGGCCGTGTAGTCGCGGCCGTCCTCGGGCAGGCCGAGAGCGGCGTTGGCGGCGTAGGTGTCGAGGCCCTGGTCCTGGAGGGCGTACGCGTCGAGCTTGTTGTAGAGGCCGATGCCGCGGCCCTCCTGACGGAGGTACAGCAGCACGCCGCCCCGCTCCGCGATCTGCTCCACCGCCTCGCGCAGCTGCGGGCCGCAGTCGCAGCGGGCCGAGCCGAAGACATCGCCGGTCAGGCACTCGGAGTGCAGTCGCACCAGCGGGTTCGCGGCGGGCTTGCCGAGGACGACGGCGAGGTGTTCCTTCTCGTCGGCGAGGCCGTGGAAGGTGACGAGCTCCGCGTCGACCGAGTAGCCGTCGCCGAAACGCAGGGGCACAGTGACGCGGGTGCGCACCGTGGCGGTGGGGAAATCGCGCATGTTGTCTCTCCGGTCCAGCGGGTGTGGTGCCAGGTGTGGCGCCGGTTGTCATGCCATGTGCGGAGCAGTGTTTCAGATTTGAAGCACTAGGTCCGGGAGAGACAGTACACGGTGCTTTAAAGTTCAAGCAACGCTTTTTGGCCGACTATGTGTCGCACGGCTCACATGCATCACATAGCTCGCGCGGCTCGCGCGACTCGCAGGGCTTGCGCGGCTCGGCTCCCCCGCCGGCTCGTGACGCCGGCCTCAGGAGGAACGTCGCCGCCACGGCAGATCTTCCCCGCAGGCCCCGGGATTCTCTCCCTGGATGCCCCGAGCGATGCTCGCGGAGATCTCCTCCAGCTGTCCGACCTGCTCCGGGGTCAGATGGTCGAAGAGTGCCGCCCGGACCTGCTCCACATGGCCGGGCGCCGCCCGCTCCAGGATGGCTATGCCCTCGTCCGTGAGCACCGCGACCTGGCCGCGCTTGTCGCTGGGGCAGCCCTCCCGGCGTACCAGGCCGTCGTTCGCCAGCCGGGTCACGCCGTACGTCAGCCGGCTTCGGGTGATCTTCAGGATCTCGGCGAGGTCGGTCATCCGCAGCCGCCGGTCCGGTGCCTCGGAGAGCATGGCCAGGATGGAGTAGTAAAGGTGCGGCATGCCGGCATCCGCCTGGAGCTGCCGGTCGATCGTGTCCTCCAGGAGCGAGGAGGCGGCGATGAACGAGCGCCAGGCGCGTTGTTCGGCGGGCGAGAGCCAGCGGGTCGTCATGCCGCCAGTCTAGGTACTGTTTAAAAGTTGAACCACTAGGAGCCTAGAGCTCGGAGCTGGAGGGTGCGCCCCATGCCCCACCCCTACGTCCTGTTGTCCGCCGCCGTCTCCCTCGACGGCTTCCTGGACGACACCGGCCCCGAGCGGCTGCTGCTCTCGGGCGCCGCCGACTTCGACCGGGTCGACGAGGTACGGGCGTCCAGCGACGCGATCCTGGTCGGCGCGGGCACGCTCCGCTCGGACAATCCGCGGCTCCTGGTCAACTCGGCCGAGCGGCGAGCCGCGCGGATCGCCTCCGGACGCCCCGAGTACCCGCTGAAGGTCACCGTCAGCGGGTCCGGCGACCTCGACCCGGCGGCGCAGTTCTGGCACACGGGCGGCGAGAAGGTCATCTATACGACGGACGAGGGCGCGGCGAAGGCCTCCGACCTCCTGCACGGCCTCGGTGTCGAGGTGGTGTCGACCGGGCCCGATCTCGACTGGCGTGTCCTCCTCGAACACCTTCATGACGTACGAGGTGTACGGCGCCTCATGGTCGAAGGGGGTGGGCGGGTGCACACCCAGCTGATGCGGGAGGGGCTCGCCGACGAGCTGCAGCTCGCCGTCGCGCCGTTGTTCGTGGGGGAGGTGGACGCGCCGCGGCTGTTCGGGCCCGGGGCGTATCCCCCCGGGCGGATGCGGCTGGTGGAAACACGGCCCGTCGGGGACGTCGTCCTCATCCGGTACGTCCCCACGGCGCCCGGTGTCGGGGGGCTCGCCTCGGCCGCGGACCGGCACTGGCTGGGGCTCGCGTGTGAGCTGGCGGAGTTGTGTCCGCCCTCGGAGACCGCGTTCAGTGTGGGGGCGGTGGTCGTGGCCGCCGACGGGACCGAGCTGGCCCGGGGCCACTCCCGTGAGGGGGACGATTCCGTGGTCCACGCCGAGGAGGCGGCGCTCGCCAAGATCGACCCCGCCGACCCGCGTCTCGGCTCCGCCACGGTGTACAGCAGTCTGGAGCCGTGCGCCCGCCGCGCCTCCCGGCCCGCGCCGTGTGCCCGCCTGATTCTCGACGCGGGGGTACGGCGGGTTGTCACCGCCTGGCGCGAGCCGGACACGTTCGTCGCCGGCGCCGACGGTAACGCGCTGCTGGCAGCCGAGGGTGCCGATGTCGTCGTACTCCCGGAGTACGAGCAACGCGCGACCGCCCCCAACCGTCACCTCTTGGGCTAGGCCCGGCGGTTTCCTCGCCCCCGCCGCCCCTACCCGTCCCATCCCCAGGGGCTCTGCCCCTTCGACCCCCGGGGGTAGTTCGTCGGCTGCGGGCCGGTGGGGGTTGCTCGCGCAGTTCCCCGCGCCCCTAAAAGCGTCCAGGCCGCCCCCGTCTTTTGTCTTTAGGGGCGCGGGGAACTGCGCAATCTTTTAAGCGGGGCTCGGGGGGCGAGAAACCGGTGCTGGGGAACGTGGGTGCTGGGGGTCCCGCGGATGGCGTACACTGGTTTTAACGACGCGGGGTGGAGCAGCTCGGTAGCTCGCTGGGCTCATAACCCAGAGGTCGCAGGTTCAAATCCTGTCCCCGCTACTGAAGGCCAAGGGCCGGAACTCGGATTCACGAGTTCCGGCCCTTGGTGCATGCGGACCTGCGTCCCACGTCCCCCGGTCGGTCCACACCGCTCGCCCCGGCCCCTCACTCCATGAACCCTGAACGAGTGGGGCAGCAAGCAGACGAGCAGCGGACCGACAGCCCCGTACCCGTACCCGCGCCCGATCCCGCCCCGGGGGCCACCCCCGTCCCGACGGACCCGGCCCGCCGCAGGATCTCGAACGCACGGGCCTTCGTCCGGACACTTCCCGCACTGCTCATCGCCGTCGGAGCGGTCTACGACTACGTCACCCCGTCGGACTTCACCGCGGCCCCCCTCTTCACAGCCGCCCCCCTCGTGGCCGCGCCCCTCTACTCACTGCGCGGCACCGTCCTCACCGGCATCCTCGCCCTCGCCGCCGTCTTCGCGGTCCACCTCAAGCTCGACATCGTCCTGAACGTCGACTCGGTCACCGAATCGGCCACCGTGGCCACGGCCGCCGTCCTGGCCGTGCTCATCAACATCCTCGTCCGCCGCAGCGACGAACGGCTCGCCTCGGTCCGCGAGATCGCCGAGTCCGTGCAGCGCGCGGTGCTGCCGGAGCCCGAGGAGCGGATCGGCGGTCTGGAGGTCGCGGCGCGGTACGAGGCGGCGCAGGCGGACGCGTTCATCGGCGGCGATCTGTACGCAGTGCAGGACTCCCCGCACGGCGTACGGCTGGTGGTGGGCGACGTACGCGGGAAGGGGATGGGCGCGGTGGCCGCCGTAGCGGTGGTGATCGGGGCGTTCCGGGAGGCGGCCGAGCAGGAGGCGACGCTGGAGGCGGTCGCCTGCCGTCTTGAGCGGGCGCTGGCCCGCGAGGGGACCCGGCGGGACGGCCTGGACGCCTTCGAGGGGTTCACGACGGCCGTACTCGCGGAGATCCCGCACGACGCGGACGTCGTACGGATCGTCAACCGCGGCCATCCCCCGCCGCTGCTCCTGCACGCGGACGGCACGCTCGTCGCGCTCGCCACCGAGGATCCCGCGCTGCCGCTCGGCATGGGCGAGTTGGGCACCTGGCCCGACCGGGCGGTGGCGGCCGTATTCCCGCGGGGAGCCACGCTGCTCCTCCACACCGACGGCCTGTCCGAGTCCCGCGACGAGCGCGGGGAGTTCTACGATCCCGCCCCGCGTCTCGTCGGCCGCGCCTTCCCCGGGCCCGACGCTCTGCTGACCGCCCTGGCCGAGGAGGTCCGCCGGCACACGGGCGGCGCCCTGACGGACGACATGGCGCTGCTCGCCGTACGGCGTCCGGGGGAGTTGGCCGAGGGGGGTTCTTGATCGTTGTCACAAGGGGTGATCGGACGGTGTCCCTCCGCATAACAGCTGACACACCATCAGCTGAATCGACGTCGATGAAGCGTGGTCAACTCGCCCGGTTTACGCCAGTGGTGACCCCAAAGTCCTGGCCAAAAGCGTTAACGATCAGTCCGAACAGCTTGGAATCCGGTACCCGGGTCTATTAACGTTCGATAACGCAGCGCGGTCGTCCCAGCCGTCACAAGAGATGGCTCCGTGCGCACGCGCCGAATCCCGCAAGGGAACCGGGGAACCACCAACTTGGGGTGAATCGAGCGTAATCCGTCGTGGGAACACGACAGGTATACGCGCGTAGGAGACCTTCCTGCTCCGAACCCGTCAGCTAACCCGGTAGGCGAGAAGGAAGGAAAGGAGTGCGCCCACGTGGCGTCCAACCGGCCTGCCCAGCCAACCTCGTTCGCGCCGAACGACACACAGCCCTTCGGCTACGCCTACGGCAACGACGAGGGGCCTTGGGAGGAGTGGAACCCCACTGAGGATTCCGTCCGTCCCGTTCGCGGCCGGCACCGCGTCAGCAAGCAGCGCGGTGGGGGACTCGCCCGCAGCTCCACGGTTCTCGGCGTCGGCGTCATAGCCGCCGTGGGCGCGGGTGGCATGGCCACCGCGGCGCCCGGCAAGCCGCCGGTGTCGATCTCGCTGCCCGACCTGTCGTCGGTCACCGAATCCGCCAAGGCCCTGATATCCGACGGCGATTCCGCCACGCCCAAGGGCTCTTCCACCCCGCTCACCACCGCCGGCCTGACCAGCGCCGACACCGCGCAGGGCAGCACCGACGCGGGTGAGGCGCTGCGCGCCCGCATCATCCAGCAGGCCGAGTCGCAGCAGGACCAGGTCGACAGCGCGGCCCAGGAGGCCGCCGAGGCCGCCGCCGCGAAGCAGGCCGTCGCGCTCGCCGCCAAGCAGCAGGACGACGCCGAGGCCAAGGCCGCCGCCGCCAAGAAGAAGGCGGACGAGGAAGCCAGGCAGGCCGCCGAGGCCAAGCGTCTCGCCGAGCTCGCCAAGAGCTACTCGCTGCCCACCTCCTCGTACACGCTGACCGGGCGCTTCGGCGACGCCGGCTCCATGTGGTCCTCCGGCTACCACACGGGCCTCGACTTCGCCGCGCCCACCGGCACCCTGATCAAGGCGATCCACAGCGGCACCGTCACCGAGGCGGGCTGGGCGGGCGCGTACGGCTACCGCACGATCCTCACCCTCGACGACGGTACGGAGCTGTGGTTCTGCCACCAGTCGTCGATCAGCGTCAGCGTGGGGCAGAAGGTCGCCACGGGCGACGTCATCGGGCGCGTGGGCGCGACGGGCAATGTCACCGGGCCGCACCTGCACCTTGAGGTCCACCCCGACGGCGCCGCCACCGCGATCGACCCGATGGCGTGGCTGCTCAGCAAGGGGCTCAATCCCTGAGACCGGTTCCTCTTGAGGCCGGCTTCTCCTGGAGTCGGCTTCTTTTTAGGCCGGCGCCGTTCTTTTCCTGATCCCCGGCGGTCCTGACGACAACCCCCCGACGTCAGGGCTGCCGGTCCGGTTTGTCTGGAATACAGTCATCCCGTGCGGGCGTTGAAGCTGATCATGACTTCTCTCCGCAAGCTTGGCTCGTCCGACCTCGAGGTCTTCCCGCTCTCCCTGGGCGGCAACGTGTTCGGCTGGACCGCCGACGAGGCACAGTCCTTCGCCGTGCTCGACGCGTACGCGGCCGCCGGCGGCAACTTCCTCGACACCGCCGACCAGTACTCGTCGTGGATCGAGGGCAACAAGGGCGGCGAGTCCGAGACCATCATCGGCAAGTGGCTCAAGGCACGCGGGAACCGCTCCGACATCGTGGTCGCCACCAAGGTCAGCCAGCACCCCGAGTTCCCGGGGCTGTCCGGCGCCAACATCAAGGCCGCGGCCGAGGCGTCCCTGCGCCGCCTGGACACCGACCACATCGACCTCTACTACACGCACTTCGACCAGCCGGAGGTGCCGGTCGAGGAGATCATCGGTGCGCTCGACGAACTGGTGAAGGCCGGCAAGGTACGCCACATCGCCGCCTCCAACATCTCGCCCGAGCGGCTCCAGGAGTCCCTGGAGTTCTCCGACCGCGAGGGCCTCGCGCGGTACGTCGCCCTCCAGCCGCACTACAACCTCGTCTCGCGCGACACCTACGAGGGCCCGCTCCAGGATCTCGCCTCCCGCACCGGCCTCGCCGCCGTCCCGTACTTCGCGCTCGCCTCCGGCTTCCTCACCGGCAAGTACCGCCCGGGCGCGACGGTCGACTCGCCTCGCTCCGCGGGCGCGGCACGCCACCTCGACTCCGAGCGCGGTGTCCGGGTCCTGGCCGCCCTCGACGAGGTTGCCCAGGCCCACGAGGTCCCGGTGGCCACGGTCGCGCTGGCGTGGCTGGCCGCCCAGCCGACGGTCGCGGCACCGATTGCTTCGGCGCGGACGGTGGAGCAGTTGCCGGCGCTGCTGGGGGTGGCGGACCTGGTCCTGACGGACGGCGACCTCGGGAAGCTGACGGAGGCCTCGGCGTAGCAGCTCCCGGCTTTCGCGCAGTTCCCCGCGCCCCTTTTAGGGGCGCGGGGAACTGCGCGAACGGCCCCCACCGGCCCGCAGCCGACGAACCGGCCTACGGGGTCTGGGGCGGAGCCCCAGAAGGATGGGACGGGTAGGGGCGGCGGGGGCGAGGAAACTACGAGCGGTACGGGTTGTACGCGGGATACGGGGCCGCAGGTCCGTAGGGCTGGGTGTAGGGCTGGCCGTAGGTGTACGCGTAGCCGTGTACGGGCCACGGCGGGGGTACCGGGACCACCGGAGCCGTCGCCCGGGCCGCGTACGCCAGGGCCGGCCGGGCGATGTCCCGGCGGCGCCACAGCTCGTCGAGCAACTCGCGCTCCCGTACGACGAAGTCGGCCCCCGCACGCCCCCGCCGCCCCCGATGACGGAGAAACGCCAACGAGGTCGCGTACGCCTCGTACTCCGCGACCGAGCGCCCCGCGGCCTTCCCGAAGTGATGTCCCGCCCACTCACGGGCGAGCCGCCGCGCCCGCATCGACCCCAGGACGTACGGTTCCGGCGCGGTCAGCCACCCGGCGAGGGCATACGCGGGCAGTTCCGCGCGCACGGTGCGCAGCTCCCGCTGTCGCGTCCAGATGGCCAGCCAGGTCAGCAGCCCGAAAGCGGGCACCATGAACGCGGCGTACACCGCGAAGAACCCGTACTCCCCGAAGCTCGACGAGCTGTTCCAGGCGGAGTGCATGCCCATGGCGAGCAGCAGCCCGCCCAGCGGCAGCAGTACGCGGCGCAGATGCCGGCGTTCGGCGGACATGGCCGCGATGCCGAAGCCGATGCCGGTCAGCACGGTGAACAGCGGGTGCGCGAAGGGCGACATCACCACGCGGACGAAGAAGGTCGCGGCGGTGACGGACGCGAGCCCGCGCTCGCCGCTGAGCTGGTCGGTGCCGAAGGCGGTGCCGAGGTAGAGGATGTTCTCGGTGAACGCGAAGCCGGTGGCGGTGACCCCGGCTATGACGACACCGTCGACGATCCCGGTGAAGTCCCGTCTGCGGAAGAGGAAGACCAGCAGCACGGCGGCGGCCTTCGCGGACTCCTCCACGATCGGCGCTATGACGGTCGCGCCGAGGGTGTCGGCGCTGGACGGGTCGGCGGTCGCCGTCGCTATCCATCTGGTCGCGAAGCTGTTGGCGACGATCGCTATCAGCGCGGCCGCGCAGGCACCCCAGGCGAAGGCGAAGAGCAGGTTCCGCCAGGGCCCGGGCTCGACCCGGTCCAGCCACCGGAAGGCGGCGACGAGCAGCGGCACGGGGAACACGGCGAGGCCGAGGCCCACCAGAAAGCCCTCGGTGCCGGTCTGTTCGCGGACGAGGGCCAGGATCACGAGCCCCGATATCGCGAGCAGCGTGATCAGCGCGCCGTAGCGCACCGGCTTCCGCTGCCACCAGTGCGCGTGCCGCAGCGCACCGCCGGCGGGACCGCTGGGGTGCGTCGGGTACGGGGGACAGGTGGCCACGGCATTGACCCTAACGAGACAGGGGCGCAGCCCGCGACGGCGCCTGGTGCCGTGTGCGGGGCTTCAGTCGCCGCTGGACTGCTGGTCCTGGTGGTGCACGAGGTGCTGTACGCGCCGGAACAGGAGGTCGTTCACCACATGACCCTTGTCCAGTCCCTGGCCCTCGAAACGGGTCAGCGGCCGGAAGTCGGGACGTGGCGCGTAACCGCCGTCGGGCTGGGTGTTCTCGAAGTCCGGGTGCGCGCTCAGCACTTCGAGCATCTGTTCGGCGTACGGTTCCCAGTCGGTCGCGCAGTGCACGAGGGCGCCCGGCCTGAGGCGGGTCGCGACGAGGCTGAGGAACTCCGGCTGGATCAGCCGCCGCTTGTGGTGCCGCTTCTTGGGCCAGGGGTCGGGGAAGTACACGCGCAGGCCGTTCAGGGACTCCGGCGGGAGCATCTCCCTGAGCAGGATGATCGCGTCGCCGTTGCCGACCCGGATGTTGGACAGTCCGTTCCGGTCGGCGAGATTCAGCAGATTGCCCTGGCCCGGGGTGTGCACGTCCACCGCGAGGATTCCGGTCTCCGGGTCCTCGGCCGCCATCTGCGCGGTGGCCTCGCCCATGCCGAAGCCGATCTCCAGCACGACGGGGAGGTCGGACCCGAACAGTTCCGCGAGATCGATCGTCCGCTGCCCGTCGATGTCCAGACCCCACTTGGGCCACAGCCGCTGCAACGCGTCCGCCTGCCCGGTCGTCACCCGGCTCCGCCGAGGCTGAAAACTCCGGATCCGCCGCTCGAAGTGCGACCCCGCGGGGTCGGCCTTCGGCCCGTCGGGGAAGCGGGGCTCACCCTTGGCGCGGGCGTGATGCAGCGAGCCGTCGGGGGTGGTGGCGGTGGTGGCGGGTGCGGGCTCTTCGGGGGAGCCAAGGGAGTCAGACACAGTGGGGTCGATTTTACGGGGCGGAGAGGGGCATGTTCTTCGCCCCCGCCGCCCCTATCCGTCCCATCCCGTTCCTGGGGCTCTGCCCCAGACCCCGGGGTGGGTTCTTCGGCTGCGGGTGGGTGGGGTGCGTGGGGGTTGTTCGTCGGCTGCGGGCCGGTGGGGGCTGGTCGCGCAGTTCCCCGCGCCCCTAACGGCTCGGGGCTGCGCCCCGTCGCCCCGAGCAGTTAGGGGCGCGGGGAACTGCGCAATCTTTTAGGGGGGCTGGGGGCGCAGCCCCCAGGGATGGGACGGGTAGGGGCGGCGGGGGCGAAGAACACCCCCTCACGCCGCCGTCAACATAGCCAGTGCCCTCCGTGCGACCTCTCTCCCGATCGGCAGCGAAGCCGTAGCCGCAGGGGAGGGAGCGTTCAGTACGTGCACGGTCCGGGGGCCCTCCCGGATCAGGAAGTCGTCCACCAGGGTCCCGTCGCGAAGGACGGCCTGAGCCCGCACTCCGGCAGGGGCGGGGACGAGGTCGTCCGGGGTCACCGCGGGCAGCAACCGCCGCACGGCATCGGTGAACGCCGGCTTCGACAGTGAACGCCGCAGCTCCCCGGCCCCGTACCGCCAGTGCCGCCGGGCTATCCGCCAGGAACCGGGCCAGGCCAGGGTCGCGCCCAGCTCCCGGGGCCGGACGGCACCCCACCCGTACCCCTCCCGGGCGAGCGCGGGCACCGCGTTCGGCCCGATGTGGACGTGTCCGTCGATGCCCCGGGTGAGGTGCACCCCGAGGAAGGGGAAGGCCGGGTCGGGCACGGGATAGACCAGTCCGTGCACCAGCTCGGGCCGCGCCAGCGTGTAGTACTCGCCGCGGAAGGGCACGATCCGCATGCCGGGGTCGTCCCCGGCGAGCCGGGCGATCTCGTCGCAGTGCAGCCCCGCGCAATTGACCAGCACGCGCGCGCGGACGACCGCCCCGTCGGCCGTACGGACGGCGGCGCCGAGGCCGGGGCGCTGGTCGACGCGGACGACAGCCGCCCCGTACCGGATCTCGGCCCCGGAGGACTCGGCGAGCTGCCGGGCCACCGCGACGAAGTCGCAGATCCCCGTGGTGCCGACGTGGATGGCGGCGAGGCCGCGCACCTGCGGCTCGTACTCCGCTATCTGGGCCGGGCCCAGTTCCCGTACCGGAATGCCGTTCTCCCGGCCGCGCTGGACCAGTCCGTGCAGCCGGGGCAGCTCCGCCTTGTCCGTGGCGACGATGAGCTTGCCGGTGACGGCGTGCGCGATGCCGTACTCCGCGCAGAACTTGACCATCTCGGCGGCGCCCCGCACCGCGTACCGCGCCTTCAGGGATCCCGGGCGGTAGTAGATCCCGCTGTGGATCACCCCGCTGTTGCGCCCCGTCTGGTGCCGGGCGGGCCCCTGCTCCTTCTCCAGCACCGTCACCCGGGTGCCCGGCGCCGCGCGCGTGATCGCATACGCCGTCGACAGGCCGACGATCCCGCCGCCGATCACCAGCACATCGCAGTCGTACACGCTCGGCACCTGCTCCACCTCCCGGCTTCGATAGTGCACTGCGCCACTGACAATGCCTTCAAACCCGGGGGGAGGCCCCCTGCGCCCCGAAGGGGCGTAAGGGGGCGCGGGGCGCTCACATCATGCGGCTCCGCCGCGTGGGCGCGACCAGCCACCGACAACCCGCAGCCCCGACACCACAGGAACCCGGCAGACGCGAGGGACCCTGTCCCCAGCGGAGCGCCTACGCGGGGGCCATGAGCAGCGGCCGTGCGCGCTCCCGCAGCTCGGCCACGCGCGGTTCGTCGCCGTACGGCTCCAGTCGGTGCAGGAGATCCTTCACGTACTCGGTGGTGCGCGCGGAGGAGATGCGCCCCGCGACCTCCACCGCCCGTACGCCCTGCTCGCATGCCGCGTCGAGGTTGCCCGACTCCAGCTCGGCGACCGCCGACACCACGAGTCGCAGGCCGTGGGAGCGTACGAACTCCTCCGTCGGCTTCGACAGCGCCTGCTCGGTGAAGCGGCGCACCTGGCGCGGCGCCTTCAGGTCGCGGTAGCACTCGGCCGCGTCGGCGGCGAAACGGTCGTACGAGTAGAAGCCGAGCCAGGACGGGTCGTTGTCGCCGTCCCGGGCCCGCTCCAGCCAGCCCTCGGCGGCCTTCAGGGCGGCGCCGGCCGCCTGGGCGTCGCCGGCGCGCGCGTGCGCGCGTGCCTCGACGAGGCGGTAGAAGCTCATGGTGCGGGCTGTCGCCAGTCCTCGGTTGCGTTCCAGAGCGGCCTGGGCGAGGTCGACGCCCTCGTCGCCGAAGCCCCGGTATGTCGCCTGGAGGGACATGGACGCGAGTACGTAGCCCCCCAGGGGCACGTCGGCGGCCGCTCGGGCGAGGCGCAGCGCCTGGATGTAGTAGCGCTGGGCGGCCTCCTGCTGGCCGGTGTCGAACGCCATCCACCCGGCGAGGCGGGTGAGCTCGGCACTGGCTCCGAAGAGGGCTCTGCCCACCTCGTCCGAGTAGGAGCCGAGCAGCAGGGGCGCCGCCTCCACCCTCAGGCACTCGGGCACCATGGATGAACGCCAGTCGCCGCCTCCGTACTTGGAGTCCCAGCGCCTGGCGTCCTCGGCTGCCTCGCGGAGCTTCTGCACATCGCTGTGGCCGACTTTCAGCGGTGCTCCGGAGCCCTCACCGGGGCTCACCTCGCGCGCCACCGAGCTGTCGGCCGGGGTTATCAGCCACCGTGAAGCGGGAGTTGCGTATGCGCTCACTGCGAATGACCCGGCGAGCGACTGCCAGATGCCGCCGCTGCCGGCCCGGCGCCCGGCCAGGTCGAGGCGGTACAGCTCTGTCGCCGACCGCACCGCCTGTCCGACGTCACGGGGGAAGGCGAGGCCCACCTCGGGTGCGGGATCCGCGTCCGCCAGGCCGATCTCGTGGAGCGGCACCGGGCGGCCGAGCTTCTGGCCGATGGCGGCCGCGATGAGGTGCGGCGCCGCACCTTGCGGCACCATTCCCTTCGACACCCAGCGCGCCACCGACGTCTTGTCGTAGCGAAGAGTCAACCCGCGTTGAGCGCCAAGGTCGTTGACGCGTCGTGCGAGTCCTGCGTTGCTGATTCCCGCGAGGGCGAGAACGGCGCCGAGTTTTTCGTTCGGCCCGCGTTGCTCCCTGGACATGCGCCACCCCTCGACACAGACGGCTGCCGCGATGGCATAACCACGCGGCATTCGTAAACCCAGCGTAGTTCGCCCAATCCCAAGCGTTAAGAGGCCTGGTTCCGGATGGCGGGATTGTGGTCCGTACGACAGTACGGACGGTTGCGGCGTGCTCCCGCTGTGTGGCCGTGCGCCCGTCCGTGCGCTCTTCTCCGGCCATCGGGGGAGCGCTTCCATGGATTGTGCGTGGGTCGGCCCGCTGTACTGGATCCAGTGGGCTGGGGGACACCGCCGCCTACATCCCCGCGGGCGGCGGACCGGTCCGGGAGGCGAACTCCGCCTCCCGGACTGTGCGTTGCCGGAGCGGTGCGCAGGGCCTGTACGGAGCGTGTGCGCTCTTGTCCGCCCGTAGCTGATTTGGCCGAAAATCGACGGTGGCCGTCGGAGGCAATTAGGGCTCCTACCACGTCAGTTGAGGGCGCGTAGGGTGTTTTTGGGGAGCGTATCGGGGGCGCATTCGCGTCGGCCCGGCGGGGGTCGGACGTCGCCCGGACGTTGCCCAAACGTCGCCCCGGGGGTTCGCCCGGAGGCGGCCTCTCGTCGGCCGCGCGGCGGCTCGACTTCGCCCGACATCGGTTGTGCGTCGGCTTCTTGGCGGCGCGGGCGCTCGCACGGGGGCGCACTCCAGGGAGCGCAAGCCGCCGCAGGAACCCTCCCGCGCGCGTCCTTCGTGGCAGCATGGTGCCGAGTTCGTACGGTGCACTGGTTGTCCACAGCCTGTGGAGGCGGCGATGCGATGGTTGGTGGGGTGGAGCAGCACCGTCGCCAGAGCGCCTGAAATCGGCTCGGCGGGCGCCACCGGAAACGACGGCGAGACCGTGCACCCGGTGGGTTCCCAACTCCTGTGGGGCGACCCCGATCCGCTCTGGGCTGTCGGCGACTGGCGTCCCGACGAGGTGCGCGTCGTGAAGGCCGACGCGCAGAACCGTATCGCCGTACTCGGCACCTGCGGAGCCTCCGACGAAGAGCTGCGCGTCGGGCTGTTCGCCGCGCGCGGAGGGGCGATTCGGCATCTGACCAACTGGTCCGGCAGCTATACGGCGGTCGTCCAGGTGGGCCGGCGGGTGACCGTCTGCGGCGATCTCGCGGGCGCGCGGCCCGTGTTCTACACCCCCTGGGCGGGCGGCACGGCCTACGCGACCGCCGCGCTCCCCCTCGCCGACCTCATCGAGGCGAACCTGGACTTCGGGCACCTGGCGGCCCTGCTCGCCGCCCCCGACGTACCGGCCGCGGTGCACGACTCGACTCCGTACGACGGCGTGCGGCGCATCCCGCCGGGGCACGCGCTCATCCTGCGCGCCGGGGCGCGCGAGATCGCCGGATACGAGCCGGTCGCCTCCCTCGCGGTCGCGGCGCCCTCGGCCGACCCCACGAGCGCCGTGGACGCCGTGCGCGACGCCCTCGTAGAGGCCGTACGCACGCGTCTCGCCGCGCCGCGTCATGTGCCGGGCACCGATGTGGACCCCGGGCCAGTGCCCGGGATGGGGCCCGCCGAGCGGCGCGCCGCGCGCGGGATGCCGGTGCCGGGGATCGGCGCCGACCTCTCCGGAGGGCCCGCCTCGGGGACGCTGGCGCTGCTCGCCGCGGGGCTTCCGGGGGCGCCGGGGACTGTTCTGGGGCACGGTACGGGCGCTGGTGAGCGACTTCTGGCGGTCACTTTCAACGACCTTGCCGTCAGCGGGCGGGAGGCCGAGCTGGAGCGGGCCGGGACGCTCGCCGCGAATCCCCGGCTGCACCATGTGGTCGTCACCGGCGGCGAAGAGGTGCTCCCCTACGCCGACTTGGACGGCCCGCTGACGGACGAACCGGGCCCGTCACTGGTGACGGCGGCCCGGCACCGCGCGCGGCTGTCGGCCGGGAGCGCGGACCACTTCACGGGGTACGGGGCGCGGCAGGTCCTGGACGCCCATCCGGCGCGGCTCGCGGACCTGCTGATGGACCGCAAACGGCGTCACCTGGTGCGGCCCGTCGCGGCGCTGGCGAAGGCTGACGGTTCGGTGATGGTCCCCGCGCGCGTGTACGGCGCCGCGCGCAAGCTGGCCCGTACGCCGTACCGCACCGGCGTCGACGTGCTCGCCGACCGGCTGCTGCACCGGCGGTTCGAGGAGCCGGGGGGTGCCGTGGGGGCGTCGCTCGCCGCGCTCACCTGGGCCAGGCCCGGGCCCGCGGCGCGTTGGCTGACCGGTGAGGCGCTTGCTGAAGTATCGGTTCGCCTGCAAGGGGCGACGGGGCGGCCGGGGGTCGGGCCCGGGCAGCGGCCGGGCGACTTCCGCGCGCGTGCGGCGCTCGCGCGTCACGCGGCCGATCTGCGCGTCCTGGAGCAGGCCGCCGAGATCCGCTTCCAGCGGCTGCACGCGCCGTTCCTCGACAACCAGGTGGTACGCGCGTGCCGTGACCTTCCCGAGGCGCTGCGGGTGCAGCCGGGCGCTCGCGCGGCGATCCTCCGTACGGTGCTGGAGGGCGCCGGCGTGGCGGATCTGCCCCCCGGGTGGGGAGCACCGTCCCACGCGTCCTCGGCGGCGGCCGCACGCACGGGGTTGCGGGTGGCCGCGGATTCCCTGATCGCCCTCTTCGACACACCTTTGCTCGCCCAGGCGGGCCTCGTCGAGGCCCGCGTCGTCCGCAAGGCCCTCCGCGCGGCCGCGGAGGGCGAGCCCCTGCCCCTCGACGGTCTCGCCGATCTGGTCTCCCTGGAACTGTGGCTACGCCGGTTGCTGGCCCGCCGGGGAACCTGCTGGACGGGAACCCCCGCCCGACAGCGCGCCGTGCCGGCCGGGATTGTGCCGCAGGGGCGGGCGTTGGGTGCGGGTGCGGGGGCGGTTCGGAGGGGGTAGGCGGCGTTGTGGGTCGGGGCCGTGCCGGTACGTCCAGCCCGTCGCCGGTGGGCATTACTGCCTGCTGCCACAGCATGAACTTGCCCATAACCCCGTAAGCGACGGGCTGGACGTACCGGCACGGCCCCTTCCGTGCGTCGCCGACTGTGCCGCCGTACCGGGGGGGGTGAGGGTGGGTAGGGCCGTCGTGCGTCGCCAGCTGGGGGTGGGTGGAGCTCCGTGCGTCGTCGGCTGCGGGTGCGTGTCGGCTGTGGGCGCGTGTCGGCCGTGCGTCGCCGGGTGCGGGCGTGGATCCGTGTGACGAACGGTTCCTGGGCTATCGCGGGGCGCAGCCCCGCGCCTTCGCTTTTAGGGGCGCGGGGAACTGCGCGACCAGCCCCCACCGGCCCGCACCCGACAAACAACCGAACGGGGTCGAAGGGGCGGAGCCCCTGGGGATGGGACGGGTAGGGGCGGCGGGGGCGAGAAACGCAATCGCCTGCACCACCGCGTCGGGTAAGCCGAAGAGCCACAGACCGTGCCCGACAAGGCTCGCCGGGGAAAGCCGATGCCGCGGGTTGCGGGGACGGTGAGAATGGGTGGGTGCGGTACAGGATTCTGGGGGTCACCCAGGTGGAGGACGACCGGGGCGCCCAGATCACCGTGGGCGGCCCCCGCGTACGCGCGCTGCTCACAGCCCTGGCCCAGCGCCCCGAACACACCACCACCCCGGACACCCTGATCGACGAGGTGTGGGCGGACGATCCCCCACAGGACGCCCCCGCGGCCCTACAGGCCCTGGTCGGCCGCCTCCGCCGAGCCATCGGCAAGGACACGGTCACCTCCGAGGCGGGTGGTTATCGTCTGCGGGCCACCAAGGACGACGTGGACCTGTTCGTCTTCGAGCGACTGGTGGGGCAGGGCAAGGCCGCACTCGGCCACGGTGACGCCACAACCGCCGCCGACCGCCTCCGCGAGGCCCTCGCCCTGTGGCACGGCCCCGCCCTCGCCGACCTCCCCGACCGCACCGCCGCGACCCGCCCGGAGGCCCTCCGCCAGGAGGCGACACGAGCCCGCGTCGACGCGGACCTGCGGCTCGGCCGCGCCTCCGACGTCGTACCGGAGTTGAAGGAACTGACGTCGGCTCACCCGTACGACGAGGCGCTGCACGTCCTGCTCATCCGCGCCCTGCGCGACGCCGGCCGAGGCGCGGATGCCTTGGCTGCGTACGAGGGAGTGCGCCGCGGGCTGATGGACGGTCTGGGAGCGGATCCCGGACCGCAATTGCGCGCTCTGCACGCGGAGTTGCTGAACCCACAGCAGAACCCGCAACAAGACCCGCAACCGGAGCAGGGGCAGGGGCAGGAGTACGGGCAGGGACATGGGTACTGGCAGGGGAATGGGAATCGGAATGGGAAAGGGGCTTGGGCAGGGGACACGGCTCGCCCCCAAGCCCGTGCGGGCGGGGCGGCGCCCGCCGGTTCCAGCGGGTCGGGCGATCTCTTCCGGGCCCCGCGGAACGGGAACATTCGTCCTCGTCTGAACTCATTCGTCGGGCGGGAACCCGAACTCGGAGCCATCCGTTCGGATGTTCAGAGGGCACGCCTGGTCACCCTGACCGGACCAGGTGGTTCGGGAAAGACCCGCCTCGCCGAGGAAGCCGCCGCCGGGCTGCCGCAGGCGTGGCTGGTCGAGCTGGCCCCGCTCGACCGGCCCGAGGCGGTCCCGGGCGCCGTGGTCAGTGCCCTCGGTCTGCGCGAAACCGTGCTGATCACCAACGAGATGGCGGTCCCGCAGGACGACCCGGTCGCCCTGCTCGTCGAGTACTGCGCCCCGCGCAGCCAGCTCTTGATCCTTGACAATTGCGAACATGTCATCGGCGCGGCGGCCGAGCTCGCCGAGACTCTGCTGACGCATTGCCCGGGGCTCACAATCCTCGCCACCAGTCGTGAACCCCTGGGCGTGCCCGGCGAGTTGGTGCGCCCGGTCGAGCCCCTGCTGCCCGATTCCGCGCGCCGCCTCTTCATGGAGCGGGCGTCGGCCGTGCGTCCCGACGCCGACGTCGCGTTCCATGACTCGGCTGCCGTGGACGAGATCTGCCGACGGCTCGACGGTCTGCCCCTGGCCATCGAGCTGGCCGCCGCCCGGCTGCGGCTGCTCACCCCTCGTCAGATCGCCGACCGGCTCGACGACCGCTTCCGGCTGCTCACCTCCGGGAGCCGCACGGTGCTGCCCCGCCAGCAGACCCTGCGCGCCGTCGTCGACTGGTCCTGGGACCTGCTCGACGAGCGGGAGCGGACCGTGCTGCGCGAGGCGTCCGTGTTCGCGGGCGGCTGGGACCTGGCGGCCGCGGAGGCCGTGTGCACCGGGCCCGCGGCCGATCTCGTCGGGGCGCTCGTCGACAAGTCCCTGATCGTCGCCACCCCGTATGACGGAGAGGGAGACGGGGGTGGGGAGGGAGGCGGCTATGGAGATGGCTACGTAGACGGCGTTCGGCTTGGCGGCATGCGTTATCGCATGCTGGAGACCATCCACGAGTACGCCACCGAGCGCGCCGCGGAGGTCCCCGAACTGCGCGTCGCGGCCGAGCGGCGGCACTGCGCGTGGGTGCGCTCGCTGGTCGAGGAGGCCGAGCCGCTGCTGCGTTCCGCCGAGCAACTCCCGTGGATCCGGCGGCTGGAGAGCGAGCTCGACAACATCAGGGCTGCCCTCTTCCGCGCGATCGTCGCCGGTGACGAGGAGGAGGGCGGTGCCCTGGTCCTCGCCATGGGCTGGTTCTGGTGGCTGCGCAACTTCCGCCGCGAGGGAACGGAATGGACGGACCTCGTGCTGCGGCTGGGCGCGATGCTCGACGCGACCGGGCCCGGCGCCCCGCCCGCCCCAGGGAGGCCGCCGGCCGTGAGCCCTGGGACCGGCGCCGCTGTGGGCAGTCGGCCGGGCACGAGAATGGGCTCCGGGACGGGCGCGAGCATGGGTACCCGGACCGGCACGACCATGGGCGCCCGGAAAGACGCGGGCGCAGGTCCTGGGGAGCCTGGAGAGCCTGGAAAGGGCGCGCTGCCTCTCGGGGCTCGGCCCGTCTCCGGTGACGCCCTCCTCGCCGAGCTGGACGCCGTCGACCCCGTGGCGGCCTTCCTCGACGCCCCCGAGCGCGATGAGCACCCGTTGCGCGGGATGCGGATGCGGCTGCGGCTGTTCCACCTGTTCATGAAGGTGGACATCGATTCGCTGGACGGGCGGGTGGACGGGCCGATGCGGGAGTACATCCAGCGGGTGCGGGCCGTCTTCGAGAAGGGCGGCCCGGACGCGGCCCGGATGCCGGGACTTATCTGGCCGATGGCCTCCTACTTCCTGGGCGGCGCGGACGATCTGCGGCCCGTCATGGACGCGGCGGTCGCCAACTGCCGTGCGTACGGGGGCGAGTGGGAGATCGGCGTCACGCTGATGTTCCGTACGCACATGGTCGTCGATGCCCCTGGCGGTATGGACGGCGTGGACGACGACCTGGCGGAGCTGCGGGTGCTCAGCCGCAGGGTGGGGGACCGTTGGATGCGGGCCCAGGTGTGCAGCGCGGCCGGTGAGGCGGCGATGGCGCGCAGCCTGTTCGACGAGGCGAAGCGGGAGTACGAGGAGGCGCTGCGGCTCGCCTTCGAGGTGGGCGCGTATGCCGAGACGCCGTTCCTCATGGCGCGGCTTGGTGAGATCGCCCATCGCGCGGGCGAGCGGTCCCGGGCGCTGGCCGCTCTGGACGAGGCGAGCGCGGCGGCCGAGCGGTACGGGGTGACGGACTCCCGGGCGTTCGTCCGGCTGCTGCGGGCCCAGATCGCACTGGACGACGGGGAGGTCGCCTCCGCGCGCGAACTGTGCGAGCAGGCGCGCGAGGATGCCTTCCAAGGGACCCCGCCCCCGCAGTTCGTGGCGGCGCTGAACTGGGTGGACGCCCTCGTCACGACCGCCGAGTCCGGTCCGGAGCACGGTCTGCGGAAGTTGTTCGACGCCCTCCGGGAGGCGGTGGACATGCGGTGCGCCGATGTGGTGAAGGCGGGCTTCCTCGATGTCGGGGCGGGCCTCCTGGCTAAGCTGGGCGATCACCCGCACGCGATCCGTCTGCTCGTCGCCGGTGCCCGCTGGCGCGGTGGCCATCCGCGTCCTCCGCGCGAGCGCGTCCAGGCCGAGCGTACGGAGGCAGCCGCGCTCGCGGCCCTCGGACCTGTCCGCTATGAGTCCGAGCGGGCCAAGGGTTCGGACTTCACCACGGACGACGCCCTGCGGGACCTGGCCGAGGCGCTGAATGAGCATCCCACCGCCGACTAGCGGCTCGGGCTCATCTCACACTCACGCACAAGCGCCCGCGTGTTCCCCGGTACCGGTACCGGCATCGGAGCGGGACGCGCTCACGCCCACTGGAGCCGTGCCCGCTCACTGGCACAGGAACTTCGACTCCGCCCAGTCCGCCAGCGCCGCCGAGTCGAACGGAGAGTGGGGTTCGACGACGAGGCGGATCGTCTTGTGGCCGGTGAGGTTCACATGGACGGGGATCGCCTGGTCACCGCCCTCGATCAGCGGCGACTTCCACAGCTGTGACCCGTCGGCGTACACGGAGAAGCGCGCCTTGCCGAGGCCCATCGTCAGGTCGTCGACGCCGACCATCGCGTCGTACGAGGAGCAGCTGCGGTTGAGGTCGATGGTGACGGAGGACTGGCCGTGGACGGTCACCCCGTGCGCGTACGTCGTGTTCGCGATCGACACCCCGTCGCGCTGCCACACCCAACTGCTCTCGCCGAGCCGCATCTCGGGCTTGGTGTGGTCGCCGTTGACGCCGTAATCCAGCTCGCTCCACTGGTAGACGACCGGTGCGGGAGGGGGCGTCGGGGTCGGGGTCGGAGTCGGCTTGGGCGGGGGCTTCGGCTTCGCCTTCGTCGGGGTGGGGGTTGGCGACGGCTTGGGTGTGGGCTTCGGGGTGGGCTTGGGCGTCAGGGAAGGCGTCGGTGTGGGAACCGGGGCGGGGGCGACCACGACCGGCGGCTTCGGCGTAGGCGTCTTCTTCGGCGGCTTCGGCGACGGCAGTGGCGCCTCGACGGCGGGTGAGGTGGCCGGCTTGGCCTCGGGCTTCTTAGCCGGGCTGTGGTTGCCCGACAGGGCGATCGCCACCGCCACCGCCGTGGCCGCCGCGACGACACCCGCCGCGATACCGGCCTTGACCGGCGCGCCGATTCCTTCCGACGCCGCCGCGCCGCCACCCGCGCTCGCCCCGCCCGAGCCGCCACTCGCCGCGGCGGCCGCGCCCGCGGCTCCGGCCGCACCCGCGCCGGCGCCACCGGCGATGAGGGCGACGGCCTTCGCGTAGCCGGCGGCACCGAACCAGCCGATGACCGCGACCGGCACGACCGCGGGGATCCCGCTGGCGACTTCCTTGATCTGGCCCGCGGCCAGCCGGCACTTGGCGCACTCCTCCAGGTGCTTGCGCAGCCCGCGTTCGGCGCGGGTGCGCAGCCCGCCGCGTGCGTAGGCGCCGAGCCGGTCGGCGTAGCGCGCGCACTCCTCGTCCATGCTGAGCGTGGCGCTCACATGCGCCTGGAGGTAGGCCTGCTTGAGGCCCTCACGAGCGCGGCTGGCGAGCACGCGCGTGCCGTTGGCGTCGAGTCCGAAGAGCGTGGCGACCTGGCTCGGCGACTCGTCCTCGACCTCGGTGTGCCACAGCACGGCCTGCCAGCGCTCCGGCAGCGAGCGGAAGGCCTGCATGGCCATGGACTGCTCGGCCTCGTGCATCGCGCGCACGTCGGCGCCGAGGTCCAATGTGTCGTCGTCGGACACGTCGGAGCCGCGGGCGGCCTGCGTGGCGAACACCGCGAAATCGTCGACCAGTTGCTCCCGCTTCGCCGACTTCGTCCAGTTCGCGGCGACACGGCGGACCGTGGTCAGCAGATACGCGCGTACGGCGTGCTCGGGGCCGCTGCCGCCGCGTACGGCCTGGAGCATGCGGGCGAACACCTCGGCGGTGAGGTCGTCGGCGGTGTGCGCGTCCCGGCAGCAGGTGCGCGCGTAGCGGCGCACGGCTTCCGCGTGGCGCCGGTACAGCGCCTCGTACGCCGTGTCGTCACCCGCGCGCATCCGCTCGATCAGATCGGCGTCGGACGGAGGCAGATCGACCGGGGGCGGCAGGGCGCCGCCGTCGCGCCGGTCGAAGCGGTCGCGCTGCGAGGGAACGCTGGGGTCCGGGCCGCTGTCGCCCGAAGGCACCGCGCGGCCGGTCGAGGGGCCACCCTGGCTCGGCACCTGCTGTGAGGGCGGCCCGCCGGTTTCCGCGCCACCGTCACCGAGTGACTCGTCCCGCCCGTCAACGCTCATCGCGGAAAGCCCCCGCCTGCACACTCGGACCCGAATACCGGGAAAGAGTGCCACACGCTTCAGGGGCGCGGCTCCCCAGTACGGACCAACCACTCGTCCGTGGGGTCTTGCCACACGACAGCACTAGTTGTCACTCGTTTGGGGAATAGTCAACGAACGGCCCGCGCGCGGGAGTTGCCGTTACGCCTGAAATATCCGGGGCGCGCTGTCGCAGGCTCCGCTGACCGCCGTACCCGGTACGCGAGTAATGCAGCACCCGGCGCGAGTGGCGCAGCACCCGCGCCCAGGAAGGCCCGGTTCTCACGGGAAGGCCCGGTACTCAACGGATGCTCACGCCGGACGTGAGCGCAGCCCCTCCAGCAGGATGTCGAGAAGCCGTGCCGAGGCCGCGGCCTGGTGGGCGGCGTCCGGAAGTGAGGGTGCCGCCGTCGCGATGACCAGCAGGACATCCGCCACGGTGACGTCCGCCCGCAGCTCGCCCGCCGCGCGCGCCCGGTCCACCAGCCGGCCGACCACCTCGAGCAGCGCCGCCGCACCGGCGTCGTCCGCCGGCACGACCACCGACTCTTCCTCGGGCACCGGCCGCTGTTCGACGAGCCGCAGCTCGGGCGTGAGCCCGGACCGCTGCTGCGGCACCCGCGCCTCGTCCGCCTCGGCCCCGTCCTCCGCGACGCCGACCCGCAGCACCTGCGGCGGCAGCAGCCGTCCGGCGCCCGAGGCCACCGACGTGCGCAGGAAGCGCGAGAGCGCCGACCACGGCTCGTCCTCCTGGCCGAGCGCCGCACGTGCCTGGTCGGTCAGCCGGGAGGTCTCCTCCTCGGCTATCCGGCGGACCAGGACGTCCTTGCTCGGGAAGCGCCGGTACACCGTGCCGACACCGACCCTCGCGCGCCGCGCCACGTCCTCCATGGGCGCGCCGTACCCCAGCTCGCCGAAGACCTCGCGCGCCGCGCGCAGTACGTGCTCCAGATTGCGCTGTGCGTCCACGCGCAGCGGCGTCGTACGCGATCCTTCACCTGGACCGCGGCCATTGCCGCTCGCCGCCGCGCCGACCGTGCCACCGGACGCGATGGCAGACGCGGAAGACCAATGAGAATCCTGAATGTGCATAAGCGTTCCCCCGGTAATGACGTCTCCCCCCGGAGACTCTCCCCGCCATTGGCAGCCGGAGCGTGCGGAACAAGCTTGTGAGCACGAGCCCGCCCTGCGGACTCGTCGAGCGCATCCCCCTACACCCCGTCGACACACGAACATAGTTGAGAGGGGGTCAATTCAGAAGGGGCAGGTTCCGCACGGAGCGCCCCCCGATCGGAGTACGGGACGGTTACGTCCCGATTGCGCCCCCTCCGCGCACCCCGTTCACCCCCACTGACCTGCGCATCTTCCGCGCACTCCGGTAAATCGGCCAACCCTGCGCGTTGGCGGCGGCCGGTCACACAAATTGTCGGGCCTGTGGACAAACGCAAGAGCTGGGTGCGTCATGGGATGGTGAAGGAACGCGCGCGCATTCTCATTGTCGGCGGCGGCTACGTCGGGATGTACACCGCTCTGCGCCTGCAGAGGAAGTTGAAGCCCGAACTGAAACGGGGCGATGTCGAGATCACGGTCGTCTCACCCGACCCGTACATGACCTATCAGCCGTTCCTTCCCGAGGCCGCCGCGGGCTCGATCTCGCCCCGCCATGTCGTCGTCCCGCTGCGCCGGGTCCTCGACCAGTGCCGGATCGTCATCGGCGAGGCCCAGTCGATCGACCACGCCAAGCGCACCGCGACCCTCACCACGCTCGCCACCGAGGAGGAGGGTGCGGGCCCGGTGCAGATCACGTACGACGAACTCGTGCTCGCCCCCGGCTCGATCTCGCGCGCCCTCCCGGTCCCCGGACTCGCCGACTACGCCATCGGCTTCAAGACGGTCGAGGAGGCCATCGGCCTGCGCAACCACGTCATCGAGCAGATGGACATCGCCTCCTCCACCCGCGACCCCGCGATCCGAGACGCGGCCCTGACCTACGTCTTCGTAGGAGGCGGTTACGCCGGCGTCGAGGCGCTCGGCGAGCTGGAGGACATGGCCCGCTATGCCGCGCGCTACTACCACAACGTCCGCCCCGAGGACATGAAGTGGATCCTCGTCGAGGCCTCGAACCGCATCCTCCCCGAGGTCGGCGAGGAGATGGGCAAGTACACGGTCACCCAGCTGCGCCGCCGCAATATCGACGTACGCCTGGAGACCCGCCTCGACTCGTGCGCGGACCGGGTCGCCGTCCTCAGTGACGGCGCGCGCTTCCCGACGCGTACGGTCGTGTGGACCGCCGGAGTGAAACCGCACCCGATCCTCGCCGCGACCGACCTCCCCCGCAACGAGCGCGGCCGCCTCAAGTGCACTCCCCAGCTGACCGTCGACGGCGTCACGCACGCGTGGGCCGCGGGAGACGCCGCCGCCGTCCCCGACGTCACCGCCGCCGAGTCCGGCAAGGAGACCGCGCCCAACGCCCAGCACGCCGTGCGTCAGGCCAAGGTGCTCGGCGACAACATCGCGCACTCCCTGCGGGGCGAGCCGCTTGAGACGTACGCCTACAAATACGTCGGTTCGGTGGCGTCCCTGGGGCTGCACAAGGGCGTCGCGCACGTCTACGGGCGCAAGCTGAAGGGCTATCCTGCCTGGTTCATGCACCGCGTCTACCACCTGAGCAGGGTGCCGACTTTCAACCGCAAGGCCCGTGTGCTCGCCGAATGGACCCTGGCGGGGCTCTTCAAGAGGGAGATCGTGTCCCTCGGTTCGCTCGAACACCCCCGAGCGGAGTTCGAACTCGCGGCCGGTGGAAAGCCTCCTCTCGACCCGAAGCTCGACCCGAAGGGGTCGTCCTGACCGGACCCAGGAACTCCACCGGTCGGGCCTGCGTCTGACGGATGTCGGCCCGGTCGGCCAGACTGCCAGACTGGTCCACGACCTTGGGCGGGCCCACCGCTCGCCCTTCTATCCCACGAGGCTTTCCCCACTGTGAACTTCACGCGCTGGAGCGCCCGGCTCCCCGGAACGCAGCGCCGCGCCGCAGCGCGGACCGAGCACACGGTCTCCCCGGACCGGCGAGGGGAAGGCTCCGTGCCCGCGGCCCGCGCCGAGCAGCTGACCGACGACACGCCGCCCGCGCTCGCCGTCGACGAGCTGCCGGTGCGCGAGGTCCTCGACCGCGTCCCCGCGCTCGTCGCCCTCGTGCACGGCCCCGAGCACCGCCTCGCGTACGTCAACGACGCCTACACGGCGGCCTTCGGCGTACGCCCCGTCGGCGAGCCCGCGCACGAGGCGCTGCCCGAGCTGGACGAGCTCGGCCTGCTGCCGCTCCTCGACCAGGTACTGCGCAGCGAGAAGCCCCGCACGGTCAAGTCCCGCAAGGTGAAGAGCGGCCGCTCCTACACCTTCACCTGCACACCGGTCGACACCTCCCCCGAAGGCCAGGGCGGTGGCGTACTGATCTTCGCCACCGATGTCACCGACCACGCCGAGGCCGCCGAGCGGCTGCGCGCCAGCGAGCGCCGCCAGCGCGAAACGGCCGTCACCCTCCAGCGCTCCCTCCTCCCCCAGGAGTTGGAGGAGCCCGACGACCTGCGCATCGCGGCCACCTACCAGCCCGGCGGCACGGAGGCCGCGGTCGGCGGCGACTGGTACGACGTGATCACCCTCGGCGGCGGCCGTACGGCGCTCGTCATCGGCGACGTCATGGGCCGCGGGGTGCGCGCCGCGGCGGTCATGGGCCAGCTCCGTACGGCCGTACGCGCCTACGCCCGCCTCGACCTTCCTCCCCACGAGGTCCTGCAACTCCTCGACGGCCTCGCCACCGAGATCGACGCCAACCAGATCGCCACGTGCGTGTACGCCGTCCACGACCCCAACGAGGGGCGGCTGGTGTACGCCTCGGCGGGCCACCTCCCCATCCTGGTCCGCGACGAGAGCGGCACCGTCCACCGCGCCGACGAGCCCACCGGGCCGCCGCTCGGCACCGGCGGCTGGCTGCACGCCTCGGGCTCGGTGCCGCTGGGCCCCGGCTCCACCGCCGTCCTCTACACGGACGGCCTGGTCGAGCGCCGCGACGAGGACCTGGACGAGGGCATCGCCTCCCTGGAGCGCGCCCTCGCCGGCGCCACCGGCAGCCCCCAGGTGGTCTGCGACCGCCTGGTCCGTTCGGCGGGCGTCACGGCCGACCACGACGACGACGTGGCGGTCCTGGTCCTCCAGCACCCCGCCCGTACGGGGCCGGACAGCGAGCTCTTCCGAAATGCCGCCCTGGAGTTGCTCGGGGGTGTGGAGGCGGCGCCACGCGCGCGTGCGTTCGCCTCCGGCGTTCTGACGAGCTGGCGTTTTCCGGCCGAGTTGCATGACCTGGGGGTCCTGGCCGCCAGTGAGCTCGTCGCCAACTCGCTGCAACACGGCACGCCACCCATGCGGCTGCGCCTGCGGCGCACTGACCGGCGCCTCATCATCGAGGTCACGGACGGCGATGATCACCTTCCGCGGCGGCGACGTGCCGACCCTGCCGACGAGGCCGGCCGTGGGATCGCCATCGTCGCCACGATTGCCTCCGGCTGGGGGTCGCGGCGTACCCCTGGGGGCGGCAAGGCGGTGTGGTGCGAGTTCGCGCTCCCGCGCGGGGAACACTGAGCGCTTGGGCCAGGGGCGTTTTTTCGCCCCCGCCGCCCCTACCCGTCCCATCCCCAGGGGCTCCGCCCCTTCGACCCCCGTTCGGTTGTTCGTTCGGCTGCGGGTGGGTGGGGGCTGGTCGCGCAGTTCCCCGCGCCCCTTAAAAGCACCCGGGGCGGGCCGGCGGTTGTTTAGGGGCGCGGGGAACTGCGCGAGCAACCCCCACCGGACCGCAGACGACTCTCTTCAGGGGCGCGGGGAACTGCGCAATCTCTTAGGGGGTCTGGGGGCGCAGCCCCCAGGAACGGGATGGGACGGGTAGGGCCGCGCGGCACCTAGCCGTCTGGTCCGCCCGGTGCTAGTAGCTCCTCCATGGCAGACGAAACGGGCTTTCAGCTCAAAGGAAGTGCTCCTGAGCGCTACGAGCGGTACGCCGCGCCGTTCATGGCGCCCTTCGTGGAGGCGGTGCTGGACGCCGTGGACCTGTTCCCCGGCGCCAAGGTCCTGGACCTGGCATGCGGCACAGGCTTCGCGGCCCGCGCGGCAGCCGCCCGCGTCGGCCCGGCAGGCCGCGTCTCGGGCGCGGACGTCAACGACGGCATGGTGAGGGTGGCGAGGGAACGCGCGCCCCGGATGTACCCGGACATCGCGTTCACGGCGGCCCCCGCGGACAAACTCCCCTACGAGGACGCCACCTTCGACGCGGTCGTGTGCCAGCAGGGCGTCCAGTTCTTCCCCGACCTGGATGCCGCCTTCACGGAGACGGCCCGAGTGACCCGCCCAGGAGGCCGCTTCGCCGCCACCACCTGGGCCGCCAGAAACCTGATCCCGTACTTCGTGGCCCAGTACGAGGCCGTCAAGGAGTACGGCGGCCCAGAGATCGCCGCGGACTACGAGGGCGCCTTCTCCGGCACCGCCGAACGCCTCACCACCGCCCTGCGCACCGCCGGCTTCCACGACGTCACTTGCCGCGAGGTCAGCTTCGGCATCGCCTTCCCGCCGCTGGCCGAGTACGCCCCCGGCCAGCTCTCGTCGACGTCCTGGGGCCAGGCGATCATCGACAACGAAGGCGACGACGCCCTCGTACGCGCGGGCCGCGCGGTCCACGAACACCTCGCGGACCGCGCCGCCCCCGACGGCAGCGCGACGCTCCCCTTTACGGCCAACCTGGTGACGGGGGTCCGCTGAGAGACAAAAGAGGCCGCCACCACGTCCGAAAACGCGGTGGCGGCCGTCGTACGTCTGCCCGTCCGTCGTCCGTCAGGCGCTCGCCGGGACCGGCTCCGCCGGTGTACCGCCCTGCGCGACCACCCGGCTCTTCGCGAGCGACGGCTGGTTCTGCACGGGGGTGAGCTGCCGACCGAGCCGCACGGCCAGGAACGTGATGCCGAGCGAGAAGAGAAGGAACGTCACGATGTACGGGCCGTGCAGTGACGCCCCCATCGGGCCGCCCACCGCGGGACCGATCGCCAGCGCGAGCTGCTTCACCAGGGCGAAGGCCGAGTTGTACTGACCGGCCATGCCCGACGGCGCCAGATCGGCGACCAGCGGTGCGACGGTCGGCGACAGCATCGCCTCGCCGAGTCCGAAGAGCGCGTACGTCGAGATGAAGGCAGCCGTGGCCATGGTCTTGCTGCCGTGGCCGAGGCCCGCGTACCCGGCCGCGAGCCACGCGACGGCCCAGATCAGACCGACCGCGCCGATCACCCGGGACCGCTTCCTGCGCTCGACGAACCTGAGCACGGCGAACTGCGCGATTACGATGACCGCGGTGTTCGCCGCCATCGCCGTACCGAGCGCGGACGTGGAGATCCCGGCCGCCTCGACGCCGTACGCGGAGAGCCCCGACTCGAACTGTCCGTAGCAGGCGAAGAACAGCACGAAGCCCAGCACGGACAGCTGCACCATGGCCCGGTTGTCGAGCAGCTGCTTCCAGCTGCCGCCCTTGGCCTGCGGCGCGTCACCCTTGATCCGCGGCGCGTGCGGCATCCGTACGGTCGACATGATCACGACGAGCAGCAGGAACATCGCCGCCTCGATCGAGAACAGCAGGGTGAACGACCCCGGCCGCGAGGTGTCGACGATGTGGCCGCCGATCAGACCGCCGACACCGAACCCGAGGTTCTGCAGGAAGAACTGCATCGCGAAGGCGCGCGACCGGGTGTCCGCCGAGGAGCAGTCCACGATCATCGTCGCGAGCGCCGGCTGCATCACGGCCTGCCCGGCACCGAGCGCGGCCGCCGACAGCAGCACGGTCGTGGCGCTGTTCGCGAGCCCGAGACTCAGAGCTCCCAAGGCGGCGGTGACCAGGGCGGCGAGCAGCACCGGCAGCGGGCCGCGCCGGACGATGGCGCGCCCGGCGAACGGCAGCACGACAAGAGCGGCCACGGCGAAGACGGCGAGCACGATGCCCGCCGTCATGGAGCCGAGTCCCCGAACCTGCGCCACATAGACGTAGAGGAAGGGGACGGTAAAGCCGAGCCCGAACGCGCTGAGTGCGTTGCCCACGTGGATACGGCGCATCGCTGCGCCCATCGCCCTGGTCACTTTCACCTGCCTTGGTAGTGAAGCCTTCAGGGTGCATGGATGCAGACCTGAAGACTTCGAAGCTAAAGTTAGAACTTGAACAGTACACGTTGAAGGACTTCAAGGCCAAGTGATGGCGTGCGATACTGCGGTCATGGGCGACACCCCCGGCGTCAGTGAGCCGACACTCGAAGAACAGATCGCCGCCTACCAGCGCGAGTTCCAGGACCTCGACCCCCAGGTCGAGAAGATCGTCTCGGCCCTCTCCCGCCTCAACCGGCGCATGAACGTCGCCTACGGCCGCCAGACCGCCGCACTCGGCATCAGCAGCGCCGAATGGGAGGTCCTCAAGGCCCTCGTCCTCGCCGGCGCCCCGTACCGCCTGGGCCCGAGCGAGCTCGCCAAGCGGCTGGGCCTCACCCCGGCCGCGATGACCCACCGCATCGACCGGATGGTCTCGGAGGGGCTGGTCACCCGGGAGCGCGACGAGTCCAATCGCGTACGCGTCATCGTGGAGCTGACGGACGAGGGGCGCGAGAAGTGGCTTGAGGCGATGCGCCTCGCCACGGTCTTCGAGGAGGACCTGCTCCAGGACCTGTCCGCAGAGGAGCGCGGCGTCCTGGGTGAGGTTCTGACCCGTCTTCTACGACGCGTGGAGCACGCCCAGCCGGACGCGGGCGGCCGGCTCAGCGACCTCGATTAAAGATCTTGACAGCAGCGGTTGACATCACCCTGCCCGGTCCGTAAGGTTCTTCGAGTTGCCACGGAGCCGTAACGGTTCTTCGGTAGCACCTCCGCCGCTGATGCGGCACCCAAATCACCAGCACGATCTCCCGGACCGGGGCGAATTCGGCGTGCCCGAATTCAATTCGATTCGGACACGGCAGCCCGATTAGGAACTGCCGAGAGGATCCGCTAAAGTTTGGGACGTCGGAACGGCCCAACAGCCGCGAAGACAAGCCCCGCTGACTGGGAATCAGGCCCGAAAGGATCTGATAGAGTCGGAACCGCCGGAAAGGGAAACGCGAAAGCGGAAACCTGGAAAGCACCGAGGAAAATCGGACCGGAAACGATCTGATAGAGTCGGAAACGCAAGAACGAAACAAAAACAAAGCAAGACCGAAGGGAAGCGCCCGGAGGAAAGCCCGAGAGGGTGAGTACAAAGGAAGCGTCCGTTCCTTGAGAACTCAACAGCGTGCCAAAAATCAACGCCAGATATGTTGATACCCCGTCTCCGGCCGATCGGCTGGGACGAGGTTCCTTTGAAAAAGTCCTGCCGGGCACTGCCTGGTAGGCGCACAGCGAGGACGCTGTGAACCGAGGGGATTATTCCTCCCTTCGGTTCCGCTCTCGTGGTGTCCACCCGATTACGGGTAAACATTCACGGAGAGTTTGATCCTGGCTCAGGACGAACGCTGGCGGCGTGCTTAACACATGCAAGTCGAACGATGAAGCCCTTCGGGGTGGATTAGTGGCGAACGGGTGAGTAACACGTGGGCAATCTGCCCTTCACTCTGGGACAAGCCCTGGAAACGGGGTCTAATACCGGATAACACTCCTGCCCGCATGGGTGGGGGTTAAAAGCTCCGGCGGTGAAGGATGAGCCCGCGGCCTATCAGCTTGTTGGTGAGGTAGTGGCTCACCAAGGCGACGACGGGTAGCCGGCCTGAGAGGGCGACCGGCCACACTGGGACTGAGACACGGCCCAGACTCCTACGGGAGGCAGCAGTGGGGAATATTGCACAATGGGCGAAAGCCTGATGCAGCGACGCCGCGTGAGGGATGACGGCCTTCGGGTTGTAAACCTCTTTCAGCAGGGAAGAAGCGAGAGTGACGGTACCTGCAGAAGAAGCGCCGGCTAACTACGTGCCAGCAGCCGCGGTAATACGTAGGGCGCAAGCGTTGTCCGGAATTATTGGGCGTAAAGAGCTCGTAGGCGGCTTGTCACGTCGGGTGTGAAAGCCCGGGGCTTAACCCGGGGTCTGCATTCGATACGGGCTAGCTAGAGTGTGGTAGGGGAGATCGGAATTCCTGGTGTAGCGGTGAAATGCGCAGATATCAGGAGGAACACCGGTGGCGAAGGCGGATCTCTGGGCCATTACTGACGCTGAGGAGCGAAAGCGTGGGGAGCGAACAGGATTAGATACCCTGGTAGTCCACGCCGTAAACGGTGGGAACTAGGTGTTGGCGACATTCCACGTCGTCGGTGCCGCAGCTAACGCATTAAGTTCCCCGCCTGGGGAGTACGGCCGCAAGGCTAAAACTCAAAGGAATTGACGGGGGCCCGCACAAGCAGCGGAGCATGTGGCTTAATTCGACGCAACGCGAAGAACCTTACCAAGGCTTGACATACACCGGAAACGGCCAGAGATGGTCGCCCCCTTGTGGTCGGTGTACAGGTGGTGCATGGCTGTCGTCAGCTCGTGTCGTGAGATGTTGGGTTAAGTCCCGCAACGAGCGCAACCCTTGTTCTGTGTTGCCAGCATGCCCTTCGGGGTGATGGGGACTCACAGGAGACTGCCGGGGTCAACTCGGAGGAAGGTGGGGACGACGTCAAGTCATCATGCCCCTTATGTCTTGGGCTGCACACGTGCTACAATGGCAGGTACAAAGAGCTGCGAAGCCGCGAGGCGGAGCGAATCTCAAAAAGCCTGTCTCAGTTCGGATTGGGGTCTGCAACTCGACCCCATGAAGTCGGAGTTGCTAGTAATCGCAGATCAGCATTGCTGCGGTGAATACGTTCCCGGGCCTTGTACACACCGCCCGTCACGTCACGAAAGTCGGTAACACCCGAAGCCGGTGGCCCAACCCCTTGTGGGAGGGAGCTGTCGAAGGTGGGACTGGCGATTGGGACGAAGTCGTAACAAGGTAGCCGTACCGGAAGGTGCGGCTGGATCACCTCCTTTCTAAGGAGCATCTAGGCCGCCAAGCTTGCTTGGTGGTCCAGGGCCATTACGTCGGCACACGTCCGACGGTGGTTGCTCATGGGTGGAACGTTGATTATTCGGCCGGGTTCACGGGTCGGAGGCTGCAAGTACTGCTCGCAAGAGTGTGGAAAGCATGATCTCCGGACGGGAGTTGGTCGGGCACGCTGTTGGGTGTCTGAAGGTACGGCCGATACGGCTGCCTTCAGTGCCGGCCCCGGTAAAAATCCGCTTCGGTGGGTTGTGACGGGTGGTTGGTCGTTGTTTGAGAACTGCACAGTGGACGCGAGCATCTGTGGCCAAGTTTTTAAGGGCGCACGGTGGATGCCTTGGCACCAGGAACCGATGAAGGACGTGGGAGGCCACGATAGTCCCCGGGGAGCCGTCAACCAGGCTTTGATCCGGGGGTTTCCGAATGGGGAAACCCGGCAGTCGTCATGGGCTGTCACCCATACCTGAACACATAGGGTATGTGGAGGGAACGCGGGGAAGTGAAACATCTCAGTACCCGCAGGAAGAGAAAACAACCGTGATTCCGGGAGTAGTGGCGAGCGAAACTGGATGAGGCCAAACCATATGCGTGTGAGACCCGGCAGGGGTTGCGCATGTGGGGTTGTGGGATCTCTCTTTCACAGTCTGCCGGCTGTGAGGCGAGTCAGAAACCGTTGATGTAGGCGAAGGACATGCGAAAGGTCCGGCGTAGAGGGTAAGACCCCCGTAGTCGAAACATCAACGGCTCGTTTGAGAGACACCCAAGTAGCACGGGGCCCGAGAAATCCCGTGTGAATCTGGCGGGACCACCCGCTAAGCCTAAATATTCCCTGGTGACCGATAGCGGATAGTACCGTGAGGGAATGGTGAAAAGTACCGCGGGAGCGGAGTGAAATAGTACCTGAAACCGTGTGCCTACAAGCCGTGGGAGCGTCGGATATGTGCTTGCACATATCTCGTGACTGCGTGCCTTTTGAAGAATGAGCCTGCGAGTTTGCGGTGCGTTGCGAGGTTAACCCGTGTGGGGAAGCCGTAGCGAAAGCGAGTCCGAATAGGGCGATTCAGTAGCGCGCTCAAGACCCGAAGCGGAGTGATCTAGCCATGGGCAGGTTGAAGCGGCTGTAAGAGGTCGTGGAGGACCGAACCCACCAGGGTTGAAAACCTGGGGGATGACCTGTGGTTAGGGGTGAAAGGCCAATCAAACTCCGTGATAGCTGGTTCTCCCCGAAATGCATTTAGGTGCAGCGTCGTGTGTTTCTTGCCGGAGGTAGAGCACTGGATAGGCGATGGGCCCTACCGGGTTACTGACCTTAGCCAAACTCCGAATGCCGGTAAGTGAGAGCGCGGCAGTGAGACTGTGGGGGATAAGCTCCATGGTCGAGAGGGAAACAGCCCAGAGCATCGACTAAGGCCCCTAAGCGTACGCTAAGTGGGAAAGGATGTGGAGTCGCACAGACAACCAGGAGGTTGGCTTAGAAGCAGCCACCCTTGAAAGAGTGCGTAATAGCTCACTGGTCTAGTGATTCCGCGCCGACAATGTAGCGGGGCTCAAGCGTACCGCCGAAGTCGTGTCATTGCAGCAATACGCCCAACGGCGGCTGTGATGGGTAGGGGAGCGTCGTGTGCCGGGTGAAGCCGCGCCGGAAGGCAGTGGTGGACGGTTCACGAGTGAGAATGCAGGCATGAGTAGCGATACACACGTGAGAAACGTGTGCGCCGATTGACTAAGGGTTCCTGGGTCAAGCTGATCTGCCCAGGGTAAGTCGGGACCTAAGGCGAGGCCGACAGGCGTAGTCGATGGATAACCGGTTGATATTCCGGTACCCGCTGTGAAGCGTCAAACATTGAACCAGGCGATGCTAAGTCCGTGAAGCCGCCCCGGAGCCTTCGGGCAAAGGGGAGTGGTGGAGCCGACGGACCAGACCTGCAGTAGGTGAGTGATGGGGTGACGCAGGAAGGTAGTCCATCCCGGGCGGTGGTTGTCCCGGGGTAAGGGTGTAGGCCGTGCGATAGGCAAATCCGTCGCACATGAGGCTGAGACCTGATGCCGAGCCGATTGTGGTGAAGTGGATGATCCTATGCTGTCGAGAAAAGCCTCTAGCGAGTTTCATGGCGGCCCGTACCCTAAACCGACTCAGGTGGTCAGGTAGAGAATACCGAGGCGTTCGGGTGAACTATGGTTAAGGAACTCGGCAAAATGCCCCCGTAACTTCGGGAGAAGGGGGGCCATCACCGGTGAGAGGACTTGCTCCTTGAGCTGGGGGTGGCCGCAGAGACCAGCGAGAAGCGACTGTTTACTAAAAACACAGGTCCGTGCGAAGCCGTAAGGCGATGTATACGGACTGACGCCTGCCCGGTGCTGGAACGTTAAGGGGACCGGTTAGTCACTCTTCGGGGTGGCGAAGCTGAGAACTTAAGCGCCAGTAAACGGCGGTGGTAACTATAACCATCCTAAGGTAGCGAAATTCCTTGTCGGGTAAGTTCCGACCTGCACGAATGGCGTAACGACTTCTCGACTGTCTCAACCATAGGCCCGGTGAAATTGCACTACGAGTAAAGATGCTCGTTTCGCGCAGCAGGACGGAAAGACCCCGGGACCTTTACTACAGTTTGATATTGGTGTTCGGTTCGGCTTGTGTAGGATAGCTGGGAGACTTTGAAGCAGGCACGCCAGTGTTTGTGGAGTCGTCGTTGAAATACCAGTCTGGTCGTGCTGGATGTCTAACCTGGGTCCGTGATCCGGATCAGGGACAGTGTCTGATGGGTAGTTTAACTGGGGCGGTTGCCTCCTAAAGAGTAACGGAGGCGCCCAAAGGTTCCCTCAGCCTGGTTGGTAATCAGGTGTTGAGTGTAAGTGCACAAGGGAGCTTGACTGTGAGACCGACGGGTCGAGCAGGGACGAAAGTCGGGACTAGTGATCCGGCGGTGGCTTGTGGAAGCGCCGTCGCTCAACGGATAAAAGGTACCCCGGGGATAACAGGCTGATCTTCCCCAAGAGTCCATATCGACGGGATGGTTTGGCACCTCGATGTCGGCTCGTCGCATCCTGGGGCTGGAGTCGGTCCCAAGGGTTGGGCTGTTCGCCCATTAAAGCGGTACGCGAGCTGGGTTTAGAACGTCGTGAGACAGTTCGGTCCCTATCCGCTGTGCGCGTAGGAATATTGAGAAGGGCTGTCCCTAGTACGAGAGGACCGGGACGGACGAACCTCTGGTGTGCCAGTTGTCCTGCCAAGGGCATGGCTGGTTGGCTACGTTCGGGAGGGATAACCGCTGAAAGCATCTAAGCGGGAAGCCTGCTTCGAGATGAGTATTCCCACCTCCTTGAGAGGGTAAGGCTCCCAGTAGACGACTGGGTTGATAGGCCAGATCTGGAAGCCCGGTAACGGGTGGAGGTGACTGGTACTAATAGGCCGAGGGCTTGTCCTCAGTTGCTCGCGTCCACTGTGTTGGTTCTGAAACCACGAACAACCGTCGTAGCTATGCCACGGCTCCGGTTGACAGTTTCATAGTGTTTCGGTGGTCATAGCGTGAGGGAAACGCCCGGTTACATTCCGAACCCGGAAGCTAAGCCTCACAGCGCCGATGGTACTGCAGGGGGGACCCTGTGGGAGAGTAGGACGCCGCCGAACAAATTTTGAGAAGAAGCCTCAACTCTTGGGTATGTACCCGGAGTTGGGGCTTTTTCGCGTTCACCATGCAGTCATGTCCACGTCAACAACAGTCCTCTCTCCCGTCACGCTCTCGCGCCACCGTCGTGACTCATGGTCCTGAGACGCAGAAACAGACGTCGAGTTGTCACTGTGCTGGCAGGTACCGCCGTTCTCGCCACCGGGGCTGCCGTCGCGCTCGCGGCCGCGGGCGGGCAGGGCACGGCAGGTCCGAAGGACGATGGAACGGCCATCACCCCCGTCGGCTACAAAGTCACCCCCGCCGGCCAACAGGCCCAGCTCGGGAACCTCCCGCTCAACGCGGTGCTGTCGCCCGACAAGAGCATGCTCCTGGTGAGCAACGCCGGTCAGGGCACCCAGTCCTTGCAGGTGGTCGACCCCGAGGACTCGGAGGTCGTGCAGACCATCTCGTACAAGAGCCCGGCGGCGATCTTCACCGGGCTCGCCTTCAGTCCCGACGGCAAGCGCGCGTACGTCAGTGGGGGCGGGCGCGAGATCATCCACACGTATGACGTGGCGGACGGGCGGCTGACGGAGAAGGACCCCATCAAGCTGCCCACGAAGAACCCCGACGGGCAGGCCGTGAACATGTATCCGGCCGGGATCGCCGTGACGCCCGACGGGAAGCGGCTCGTCGTGGCCGACCGGCTGGCGGACGCGGTGACCGTGGTCAATCTCGGCGACGGTTCGATGGCGACCACGGCTGTGGGGCATGACCCGTACGCCGTCGTTCTCGCTGATGGCGGGAACACCGCGTATGTCACCAACCAGGGCGGCAAGACCGTCAGCGTGCTGGATGTCAGTGGGGCGGCTCCCGTGCAGAGCGACTCCATCGAGGTGGGGACGCATCCCAACGCCGTGGTCGCCGACGCCGAGGGGGACACCCTCTACGTCGCCAATGGGGACAGTGATCAGGTCAGCGTCATCGATGCCACGACGCGCAAGGTCACGCGGACCATCGGGCTCGCGCCGTACCGGCACGCTCCCGTCGGCAGCAATCCCGACGCGCTCACGCTCTCCGAGGACGGGCGGCGGCTCTACGTCGCCAACTCGGGGAACAACGACATCGCTGTCGTAGACCTGAAGGATGGGAAGACGGACGGGCTGATCCCGACCGCCTGGTATCCGACGGCCGTCATCGCGCATGACGGGAAGTTGTATGTCACCAATGCCAAGAGGCTTGGAGCCGGGCCGAACAACGGGCCCGGGTATCCCAACCCGACGTCCACCGCGGCGACTTCGCCCGACCAGTACTCCGGGTCGATGATGAAGGGGACCCTGTCGACCGTCCAACTGGACGGTGGATCGAAGCAGTTGAAGAGGTGGACGCGGACCGTCGTCGCCAACAACGGGTTCGAGCAGAAGGACAGTCCGCGGGCGAGCGGGGCGGTCGTGCCGCGACGGGTCGGGGAGAAGTCGCCGATCAAGCACGTCATTTACGTGGTGAAGGAGAACCGGACCTACGACCAGGAGTTCGGCTCGCTGAGCCAGGGCAACGGGGACGCCTCGCTCAATCTGTTCGGGGACGACTCCGCGCCCAACGCCCGTGCGCTGGAGCAGCGGTTTGTGACGCTGGACAACTTCTACGCGGACGCCGAGGTGAGCGCGCAGGGGTGGAACTGGACGGTGGCCGCCAACTCCAACCCGTACAGCGAACAGGGATGGCCCGCCAACTACTCCGGGCGCAACCACTCGTATCCGTCCGAGAACGGTGACCCGGCCATCGCGCCCAACAAGGATCCCGAGCACGCGTACATCTGGCAGCGGCTCGCGGACAAGGGCGTCGGCTTCCGCAACTACGGGTTCTATGTGAACGCGGACGCGGCGGGGAAGGCCGCGGCCCAGGATCCGGTGCTGAACGCCGGGACCGACCACGACTTCGGGCTGTACAACCTCAGTTGCCCCGACTCGGCGAACACCTTCCCCGCGCGCGGTACGACCTGCGGGAGCCCGCGGATCGAGGAGTGGAAGAAAGAGTTCCAGGGGTACGAGGCGAGCGGGGAGCTGCCCGCCTTCGAGATGGTGCGGCTGCCGAACGACCACACCTCCGGGACCAAGGCCGGCATGCCGACCCCGCAGGCGTACGTCGCCGACAACGACTGGGCGCTCGGGCAGCTGGTCGACGAGGTCTCGCACTCCAAGTTCTGGAAGTCGACGGCGATCTTCGTGACCGAGGACGACGCGCAGAACGGGCCCGACCATGTGGACGCGCATCGGACGATCTCGCAGGTCATCAGCCCGTACACGCAGACCGGGCGGGTCGACTCGACCTTCTACAGCACCGCCTCGATGGTGCGGACGATCGAGCTGCTGCTCGGGCTGTCGCCGATGACGCAGTTCGACGCGTACGCGACGCCGATGGTGAACTCGTTCACAGCGCGGCCGCGTGTCGAGGCGTACGACGCTGTGAAGCCGTCGACCGATCTGGCGGCTGTGAACACGGTCAACTCGCCCATGGCGAAGGTGTCCGCGAAACAGGACCTCACCAAGGAGGACCAGATCGACGAGCGGACCTTCAACGAGGCGATCTGGAAGAGCGTGCGGGGAGCCGAGTCCGTGATGCCCGCGCCTCGGCATGATCTGTACGGGGCTGTGCCCAATGACCAGGCCGCGGAACTGGATGACGACGACTGAGTGACGACGACTGGGTGACGATCACTGAGTGCCGGCCGCTGAGTGACGTACGCAAGCCCCCACTCCCCTCCGGGAGCGGGGGCTTGCGGGAGTGCGGTCACTTCAGGCGGGACGACGCGACGATCGAGACGATGTGCGCGGGGACGAGCAGCCATACGATCGCCGTCACGGCGACGGTCGCGATCTTCGTTGCCGTCAGGTCGCCGAGTGCCAGGTCGACGACGGCCGTCACGAGCAGCAGGATGGTGCACTCGATGCCGTTGACCAGGCGGTGGAGGCCGACGGCCGAGGCGAGGCGGCGGACCTGGGCGAGTCCGCTGGAGCGCGGCACGACGGACTGGTCGGTGGCCTTCTCCATACCGCTGTCAGAGCGGGCCACGTGGACCAGGTCGGAGGACGACTTCAGGAGCAGCACACCGATGGCCGCCGCCAGGCCGGCCACCAGGTAGGGGTCCAGGCCGAGTTCGGCGGCGCGGACGCCCATGCCGACCATGACGGCCGCGTCGGCGAGGTAGGCGCCGAGACGGTCCAGGTAGACGCCGAGCGGGCTGAACTGGCGCCGCCAGCGGGCCACTTCGCCGTCCACGCAGTCCAGCAGCAGGTACAGCTGCATGAAGACGACGGAGAGTACGGCCCCGCCCAGGCCGGGGATGACCAGGGCCACCCCGGAGAGCACGCCCGCGAAGACCATCACCGTCGTGATCTGGTTCGGCGAGACGCGCGTGCCCAGCATCAGGCGGGTCACCCGCAGGGAGAGCGCACGCATGTAGAGGCGGCCGGCCCAGTGCTCCGCCCTGCTCTCCAGCTTGCCCGCAGGGTGGATGACCTCGCGGAGTTCCTCTAGTTGGACCTTGGTCATGCGGCTTTCTCCCCTGGATCAATGTGCGTACAGGGAAGAGCATGACGGGGGCCCGGACGGCGGGCGTCGGCAGGGTGGATGTCCGGGGGATATCGGATGAGTGATGTCGTGCGCGCGTACTACGGTGGCTCCCATGAATCACGTGATCCGTTCCATACGTGCCGACGAGTGGGCCAAGGTGAAGGAGCTCCGGCTCGACGCCTTGAAGGACCCCGTCGCGCATCTCGCGTTCCTGGAGACCTACGAGGAGAGCCTCGCCAAGCCCGACGCGTTCTGGCAGGAACGGGCGGCCGGGGCGGCCGAGGGGACGACGGAGCGGCAGCAGTTCATCGCCGAGGACGCGGAGGGCGTGTGGGGCGGGTCCGTGGCCGTGCTGGTCGAGGAGGCGGGGTCGCGGGACTTCAACGACGTCTTGGTCGAGCAGCGCCAGGGGCACCTGGTGGGGGTCTATGTGCGGCCCGAGCACCGGGGGAGTGCGGTCGGTGTGACCGGGGCGCTCTTCGACGCCGCCCTTGAGTGGTCCTGGAGGATCGGGCTCGATCGCGTACGGCTCTTCGTGCACGAGAAGAACGGCCGGGCGGAGGCGTTCTACCGGAAGGCCGGGTTCGTGCCGAGTGGGCGGACCGTGCCGGCGCCGGGGGATGCCGGGGAGCTTGAGCTGGAGCTGGTGATCGAGCGGCCGGACGCGGGGGCCCGCTAGAGCGGGAGTTCGTACTGGGGCCAGCGGGACCTCGCCTGTTCCTGGGAGCGGAGCAGGGCCAGCGTCGGCAGGCCCCGGTCCGCTCCCGTGGCCAGGAGGTCCGGGAGCTGGGGGAGCGGGGCCACGGCCGCGACGTCGTCCAGGACGAGCGTGAGTGGTGGGTCGAGGCGACCGGAGGATGACCGTTCGGCCATGCGCCGGCCGCGCTCGACCACGCTTGAGGCGAGGGCCGTCAGGAGCGGCATGGCGCCGGGGTTCGCCTTGGGGTCCTCGATGGGTTCACCGACCACATAAAGCGTGCCCCCTTCGTTCACAAAGGAATCCAAGGCGAGGCTGTCAGTTCGGTTCGCAGTGCATGACTCACGGATGTTGACCGTGAAGAGGGAGGACAGCGCGCGGGCCGTCAACTCCTGGGCGATGTCGCGGCGTTCGGTGTGCGAGGTGAGGGCGGCTTCGAGTTCGCCGGCGGCGCCTGATGCGGCCTTGGGGTTCGTACGGAGGGCTCGTACGGCGTCCTGGACTTGGGTGCCCTGGGCCCAGCGGTGGACGTGGCGGAAGGGTTTGCCCTCCACGGCGGCCGCGTGCAGGTAGCTGCGCAGGAGCGTTTCCGCTACGTCTGCCATGGGCTGGTCGACCTTGGCGGTGGGGCGTACGGGGGCGAGGAGGGCGGTGGCTCTTGCCGCTGCCGTTGCCTTGTCCTCGCAGCCGGTTGATGGGGACCAGTGGAGGCGGGCCGGGGTGTCGCACAGGTGACTGGGGTCGTAGAGGAGGACGGGGCCCAGTTTGGCTCTGGCGTCCTTGGTCTCCGACCAGGTGTTGGGGTTCGAGGTGATGACCAGGGCTGGGCCTTCCGCGTCCCGTACGGCTTGGGTTGCAGTTGTGTGGCGGGATTCTGGTGGGGCCAGGACGACCGCGCCTGCGGCGCGGGTTTTTGCCCACCCGCCCACCCGTTTACTGTCAGTTGCATCGGGAGCCGCCGGAGCCGCGCCTTCGGCGCGGACGGTTTCCCACCCGCCCACCCGTTTACCGTCCGTCGCAGAGGGAGCCGTCCAGGCAGCCGTCGTCGGCCGCAGCTCCTCCGCCTGGCTCGGCACCACCGGCACCACCGGCACCACCGGCGCAACCTCAGCCGTCGCCTCCGCCCTCCGCCTGGCCCTTCCCGCCCGCCACCGCGCCACCGTCCCCATCACGAACACCGTCAGCACCAGCAGCACCATCAGCTGGCCGATGAACAGGCCCCAGAAGAGCCCGTACCCGGAGAGCTCGGCGGCCGGGGTGGCCGGCCAGGCGCCCGGCACGTCGTGCGGTTGGCCGATGAGGTGGCGCATGGCCAGGGGGGTGTGGGCGAAGGTGACTGCGTGTGGCCAGGCGCCGCGGGAGAACCAGCCCGCGAGGCCCGTCGCCGTCCACACCATCAGCGTCATGCCGAGGAGGAAGGCGAGTACCCCGACCAACAGCCCGTCGGGGATGCCGCTTTCCCCTTCGCGACGCCCGTCGCGCTGGTCCTGTCTCATCTCACGCCACCTCTCACGCCACCGTGGACTCGGAGGAGCCGTCGAGATCGCTGAGGTGCTGTTCCATGAAGGCCGCCGCCCGCTCCTCCGCCTCCAGTTCCGCGGCGCGCAGCGCGTCGTCGGCGAGGTGGTCGGCGGAGGACTCGGTCATGGCGCGGTCGGTGAAGACGAGGGGGCGTTCGGTCTCGGTGATCAGGTGCTTGACCACCTGCACGTTGCCGTTGACGTCCCACACCGCGATGCCGGGCGTGAGGGTGGGGATGATTTCGACCGCCCAGCGAGGCAGGCCCAGCACCCGGCCCGTCGACCGTGCCTCGTCCGCCTTCTGGGCGTAGATCGTCCGTGTCGACGCCATCTTCAGGATCGCCGCGGCCTCCTTCGCCGCCGCCCCGTCGACCACGTCCGACAAGTGGTGGACGACCGCGACGAACGACAGGCCGAGGCGTCGGCCGAACTTCAGCAGCCGCTGGAAGAGCTGGGCCACGAAGGGGCTGTTGATGATGTGCCACGCCTCCTCGACCAGGAAGATGCGCTTCTTCCGGTCGGGGCGGATCCATGTGTGCTCCAGCCACACGCCCACGATCGCCATCAGGATCGGCATGGCGATCGAGTTCCGGTCGATGTGGGAGAGGTCGAAGACGATGAGGGGGGCGTCCAGGTCGATTCCGACCGTTGTGGGGCCGTCGAACATGCCCCTCAGGTCGCCGTCCACCAGGCGGTCCAGGACCAGGGCCACGTCCAGACCCCACGCCCGTACGTCGTCTATGGCGACGTTCATCGCCTCGGCCGACTCCGGCTCGGGGTGCCGTAGCTGCTCCACGATGTCGGTCAGCACCGGCTGGCGCTCGACGATCGTCTCGTTGACGTAGGCGTGGGCGACCTTCAGGGCGAAGCCGGACCGCTCGTCCAGGCCGTGGCCCATCGCGACCTCGATGATGGTGCGCAGCAGCGCCAGCTGGCCCGTCGTCGTGATCGCCGGGTCGAGCGGGTTGAGCCGGATCCCCATGTCCAGGGCGGCGGTCGGGTCGAGACGGATAGGAGTTATCCCCAGCTCTTCCGCGATGAGGTTCCATTCGCCGACGCCGTCCTCGCCCTGCGCGTCGAGGACGACGACCTGCCGGTCGCGGAACCTCAACTGCCGGAGTACGTACGTCTTCTCAAGCGCCGACTTGCCGTTGCCGGACTCGCCGAGGACCAGCCAGTGCGGGGCCGGGAGCTGCTGCCCGTACAGCTGGAAGGGGTCGTAGATGTAGCCCTTCCCGGAGTACACCTCGCGGCCGATGATGACGCCCGAGTCGCCGAGGCCCGGGGCGGCGGTCGGCAGGTAGACCGCCTGGGCCTGGCCCGTGGAGGTGCGTACGGGGAGGCGGGTCGTCTCGACCTTGCCGAAGAGGAAGGACGTGAAGGCGTCCGTGGCGGCGGACAGCGGATCCCGCATCAGAGCATCAGCCCCATCAGAACATCAGCCCCTACCTGCGGATTCCGGTGGCGAACGGCAGTGTGTTGACGAAGGCCCGGTGGTGCTCGCGGTCGCACCACTCCAGCTTCAGATACGACTTGCCGGCCGAGGCGCGGATCGTGCGCTTGTCGCGCGCGAGGGCCTCGGGGGAGCGGGAGGAGACGGTAATGTAACCGACCAGGTTGACGCCCGCCGCGCCGCTCGCGAGGTCCTCGCCGCGCTGGTCGAGACGGTTGTGGGAGGCCACGTCACGGGGGTCGACGGTCCGGTTCATCTTGGCGGCGCGCGACGCCTCCGCCTCGTCGTTCGTCTTCTCCGTCAGCATGCGCTCGATGGCGACCTCGGTGGGTTCGAGGTCCATCGTGACGGCCACCGTGCGGATGACGTCCGGGGTGTGGACGAGGAGCGGGGCGAGGAAGTTGACGCCCACCGGGGTCATCGGCCACTCCTTCACCCAGGCCGTGGCATGGCACCAGGGGGCACGGGTCGAGGACTCGCGGGTCTTCGCCTGGAGGTAGGTGGGCTCCATGGCGTCGAGCTCGGCGGGCCAGGCGTTGCGCTTGGTCATCGCCTGGATGTGGTCGATCGGGTGGTCGGGGTCGTACATCGAGTGCACGAGGGAGGCCAGCCGCCCCTGACCGAGCGGCTGCCGTACGCGGATATCGGCTTCCTGGAGCCGCGAGCAGATGTCCGTCAGCTCACGCGCCATGACGACGGCGAGCCCCGCGTCCCGGTCCACCTTCTTGCCGCCCTGCGGCCGGGCCGCGCGGGCCATCGCCTGGGCCTCGGCGGCCAGCTCGCGCGAGTAGTGCATGCAGGCGACGAGGTAGGCGCGGTGCTGCTCGCTGCTCGTCGACACCATGGACTGGAGCTGGTCGTACGACTGCTGCAGCCAGCCCGGGGCCCGCTCGTCGCCCCGTACGGCGACATCCTTGGCGTGGGCGTCCGGGTCGGCGGGCAGCGTGCGCGCGAGCATTTGCAGCCGGGTCACGAAGCCGTCGCCGTTGGCGACATGCTTGAGGAGGGTGCCGAAGCGGTCGACGAGGGCTTCCTGGTCTTCGCTGTCGCGCAGACCGACGCCCGGTCCCTCGATCTCGATGGCGGCCGTCACCGTGCGGCGGTCGGCGTGGAGGAGGACGGCGATCTCGTCAGGGCCGAAGGGGGCGGCGAGCCAGGAGATCCGCCCGATCCCCGGGGGCGGGCCGATCTCGATCTCCCGCCCGTCGACGCGCGTACCGGCCTCCATGACATTGCTGCGGTACGCCGTCCCCTGGCGCAGGCTCCGCTTGTAACTGCGGTTGATCTCGAACCACTTGTAGAACGTACGGCGCTTGTAGGGGATGTACACCGCGGCGAGCGCCAGCAGCGGGAATCCCATCAGCAGCACGATCCGCAGGGAGAGGACAGGGACGAGCAGGCCGCACATCATGCCCAGGAACGCGCCCCCGATGATGAGCGCGATCTCGCCGGACTCGCGATTCCGGCCGACGATCGCGTTCGGCCGGGCGCGGCCGATCAGATATGTACGGCGGGGCGTGACCGGATGGGACACGTGGGACTCGGTCGTCAACGCCCTTCACCTCCCGTGCGGTTGGGACTGCTGTTGCGGGTGTTGCTCGCGTGCGGGGTGTTGGCCGGGCTGGTACGCGGTGGGGGTGCGGCGGAGGGGACAGATCCGCCGCCTCCGTTCGGCGTACGTGTACTGTGCGCGGCCACACCGCCGGACACCGGGTTGGCGGGGCGGGGCTGGTTGCCGCCGCCTCCGCCGCCGTTGTTGTCGGCGCGGGAGCTGTGGGTCTTGATGCCCTGCGCGACCAGGGTCGCCGGGGAGCTGATCACGGCCGCGGCCTTGCCCTCGGCGCCCTGCATGATGCGGTTGTTGCGGGAGCCGGCGATCTCGTCGCCGAAGCCCGGTACGAAGCGGTAGATCATCGCGCTGGCGAAGATGGCGAGCAGGATGATCGCGAGGCCGGAGACCACGGCGGAGAACGCGTCCGGGCCGTTGTCGGTCGACAGCGCCCCCGCCAGCCCCAGCACGATCACGATCACCGGCTTCACCAGGATCACCGCGATCATGATCCCCGCCCAGCGGCGCACGTGGCCCCACAGGTTCTTGTCGACCAGACCCGCGTACACGACCGTGCCGAGCAGCGCGCCGACGTACAGCAGTGCGGCCCGGATGACGAGCTCCAGCCACAGGACTCCGGCCGCGAGGATCGACACCAGCGACACCACGATGAGCATGATGGGGCCGCCGCCGATGTTCTCGCCCTTGTTCAGCGCGCCGGAGAAGGTCCCGAAGAACGTGTCCGTCTGGTTGCCGGTCGTCTTGGCGAGGACCTCGGTGACGCCGTCGGTCGCCGACACGACGGTGTAGAGGATCAGCGGGGTGAAGGCGCTCGCCAGCACCGTCAGCCACAGGAAACCGATCGCCTCGGAGAGCGCGGTGGTGAGGGGGACACCTCGCACCGCCCTCTTCGCCACGGCCAGCAGCCACAGGAGCAGGGTCAGGATGGTCGACGCCGCGAAGACCACCGCGTACTGCTGGAGGAACTTGGGGTTCGTGAAGTCGACGTTCGCTGTGTCGTTCACGGCGGCGGAGAGCTTGTCGACGGTCCAGGAGGCGGCGTCGGCGCAGCCCTTGGCCAGGGAGGAGAGGGGGTCGAGGGTGGAGGTGAGGCTGGGGTCGGTGGTGCTTCCGGAGCCGCCGCTGTCGCTTTCGCAGTACTTCTTGGCGGGGCCGCGAACGTACTGGCAGGGGTTGCTGCTGGGCGAGGGGCTGGGTGCCGCGACGGCGTTGGTGGCGAGCAGGACGGCAGCGGACTGCACCGCCGCCATTGCGGCGGCGAGGGAGAGCGCACGACGGGCCTTGTTAGCGGGCATACGTGAACCCTCCGTATTCCTCGACAGCCTTGGTCATGTCGTCGGCGGTGGAGGCCTTCTGGTCCCGGCCGACCGGGACCGGCCCGTCCTTCTGCGTGAAGTCGCTGACCTTCCAGTCTCCGTTGATCCACTTCAGCTGGTACGTCGTCGTGTACCAGCTCTCGGAGACGGGGTTCGTGGACCCGTCACCGGAGAGGCCGAAGAGCGACGTGTACCAGAGCTCGACCGTGGCGGTGTCGGCGGTGGAGGCGGTGACCTTGGTGCCCACGGGGATGATCCGTGAGACGAAGGTCTGCCCGGCCGGCGCCGATCCGTCCTTGCTCAGGCCGATGTTGGTCAGGAACTTCTCGCTGGTGTACGCCGCGTCCAGGTCGGGCAGTCGCGCGGCGGCTACGTCGGGCGCGTACACGGCGTTGACGATGGTGTGCCGCTGCTCCGTGTTGAACATGCCGGTCGAACCCAGGGCCACCCCGTAGTTGGTCGCAGCGCTCTGCGCCCCCTGCGCACTGTGCGCGAACCCCGCCGGAATCCCCGCCGCCTTCGATGCCACCGGACGCTCCCCGGAAGCCGCCGTGGGCGAGGTCTTGGCCTTGTCGCTGTTCCCGCTTCCCGAACCCGAAGAGGAGTCGTCCCCACGGTTCGCGAAGGCGATGGCGGCGATCAGGAGGACGACGACGCCGACGACCGTGATCAGGCTCCGTGAGGAGGACCCGCGGCCGCGCCGCGCACCGCCGTAGACGTCGCCCGTGCGGTCGGGATAGCGGGTGCGTGTCTGCCCGGAACCCCCGTACCCCCCGTCGTCACCGCGCGCGCCGTCGCCGGGTTCGTCACCGAGACTCATGCCGCGTACGCCCCCTCAACCTCTCGCTGAACCAAGTAGTACGACGGTAGCCGTGCTGGTTCCCGCGCGGGCGCGGTGTGGTGACTCGACATCAGGGAAACGCAACCTCAGCCGGTGGGCACGACGGACGGGTGGGTCGGAGGAGAGAGGGATCCGGGCGCGCCCGGCCAGGTGTGGGGGTGTCGGACACCCCCTGGACCGCTACACCGCCATGCCGTACACGATGGTGAAGAGCGTGCCGAGGGATCCGATGATGAAGACTCCGGTGAGGCCCGCGATGATGAGGCCCTTGCCCTGTTCGGCGCTGAAGGTGTCGCGGAGGGCGGTCGCGCCGATGCGCTGCTTGGCCGCGCCCCAGATCGCGATGCCGAGGCAGAGCAGGATGGCGACCGCCATCACGACCTCGATCATCACCTTCGCCTCGTTGCCAAGGCTGCCGAAGGGACCCCAGTCCGGAGCGATCCCGCCGATGATTGTGGTGATGTCGCCCTTATCGGCTGCGAAAAGCATGTAAGTCACCGCCCCTAGTGGGTAGTTCTGCACCCTCTGCCACTGCGCGCAGAGGTCGGGCCCATTCTCGCCGACAAAGACGCTGTCGTATGTCGACTTGACGTCATTGATTGGCGGGTTTCGTACGAATCCCTTGCCACCGGCTTACGCGGGATCCTGGCGGGAGGCGTATGACGGTATGCGGAGGGTCGTATGGTCACTCTGTGTATCACGGCCGGTCACGCCGGGCAATGAAGTCGGAGCGGAACCTGTGGTGTGGTTCCGTCGTTAACCCCTTCTACGTGGCGCACGCCCCGCCCGCCTCGTAGCCATGCCGCACGCCTGTCCCGTTTCTGACGGGCCGTCGCGCCGATGCCCAGCCGATGTCCAAAGGCTATCCCGCTGTCTCCTGGCACGGGAAAACGGGCCGCGGCTGGTTGCCGCGGCCCGTTCATCAGGTGCTGCCGGGGATCCCCACATGACCCCGGCGGCCCCCCGCTCCCAGAAGGTCAGCCGGTGAAGGCCGCGACTCCCTCAGGGGTGCCCCAGCCGGTCGGGCCGTCGTAGCCGGACGTGGCGGTGCAGAGGTAGCTGGTGGTGCAGGTGCCGTTGTTGCCCGAGGTCACGTCGTTGAGGGCCGAGGTGCCGGCCGCCGTGTACGGGAACTTCGCCGGGTAGGAGCTGGTGGACGGGGTGCCCGCGAGGGCGTAGACGCCCGCGATGATGGGCGACGAGGCGCTCGTACCGCCGAAGGTGTACCAGCCCGCCGTGATGCCGTACGAGTCGTAGACCGCGACGCCGGTGGCCGGGTCGGCGACCGCCGAGACGTCGGAGATGGTGCGCTTCGAGCAGCCGGTGTCGGTCTGCCAGGACGGCTTGGGGTCGTACGCGGAGCAGCCGGAGCCGGTGCCTTCGGTGCTGCTGGTCTTCCAGACCGTCTCGGTCCAGCCGCGGGTGGTGGAGGTGGCCTTGGTCAGCGCGGTGCCGCCGACGGAGGTGACGTACTGCGAGGCGGCGGGCCACTCGGCGCCGTAGCCGCTGTCACCCGCGCTGACGGTGATGGCGACGCCCGTGTGCTTGAAGTACGAGGTGTCGTACGTCGTGTCGGAGGAGGACTCGGAGGCGCCGTAGCTGTTGGAGACGTACTTCGCGCCCAGCGTCACCGCCTCGTTGACGGCGGTGCCGAGGTTGGCGATGGTGGCGGACTTGGCCTCGACGAGGAGGATGTTGCAGTTCGGGCAGATGGCGCTGGCCATGTCGAGGTCGAGGGAAATCTCCTCGGCCCAGCCGGTGTTGCTCGACGGAAGCGAGGTCGTCGAGCCGGTCTGGCTGACCTTCTTGAAGCAGCCGTTGGCGGTGGTGCACGCCGACAGGCCGTAGTACGAGCGGTAGGTCGCGAGGTCCGCCTCGGCGTTCGGGTCGTTGTACGCGTCGACGATGGCGATGGTCTCGCCCGAGCCGTTGGAGGCGGCGGCCGACGTCAGACCGTACGCGGCCTGGAGGTCCGTCGGCCCGAAGCCGGACGGGGTGGACGCGTCGGCGGCCTTGGGGGTGACGCCCTTGGCGTACGCCTTCTCCGACATGTACTCGGTGACGCCGCTGGTGACGCGCTTGGCGTTACAGGCCGCGACGTCCGTCTTCGTGGGCGTGGCGCACGCGCGGGTCCAACTGACGTGGGGGGTGACCTTCGCGACGCGGGACGCCTGGGCGTCCGCGCTGCCGGCGCTGCCGAATGCGGCGAGGACGAGGGCGGCGGTGCCGAGGGCGGCCGCGCCTATCCGGCCGAGGCGGCGGCTACCGCTCGCGGACGGTCTTTGGGGGTGTGTGGTGCGCAACGTACAGCCTCCTGGGAGTGGTTGACAGGGGCAGTGCAGGTGCGCCGCCGGTACGAGGTCCCCGGCGGTGGGCCGAGCGGCCCGCGGATGACCATCCCTTGTTGAGTACGTGACAACAAGAGGCTTATGGAATCCTTACTTCCGCCATACCGAAGCGGGCCTTCACGTGACTTCTCCATGGCTGTCGGATGGCTTGAGGGTGGTTGAAGCTTGACTCAACTCACAGCTGTTTCACGGGAATTGAACAGCTCGTCAGTAAGGCAAAACCGGTGGTCATGGCGCCGGAAACGCGCCGCGCGGGCAGCGGAACGGGCCGCGTGGACACAGGAACGGGGCTGCGATGACACGGGAACGGGCCGCGGCTGGTTGCCGCGGCCCGTTTCAGACGCCGCCGGGGGATCCCCACTTCCCCTCCTCGGCGGCACCCGTTCGGTGCTCGGAGGTCGATGTCAGCCGGTGAAGGCGTCGATGCCCTCCGGGGTGCCCCAGCCGGTCGGGCCGTCGTAGCCGGACTTCGCGGTGCAGAAGTAGCTCGTGGTGCAGGAGCCGTTGCTGCCGCTGGTCACGTCGTTGAGGGCGGAGGTGCCGGCTGCGGCGTACGGGTACTTGGCCGGGTAGTCGCTGCTGCCCGGGGTGCCGGCGAGGGCGTACACGGACGCGATGATCGGGGCCGAGGCGCTGGTGCCGCCGTAGGTGTTCCAGCCGGTTCCGTCGGAGCCGTAGCTGTCGTAGACGGAGACTCCGGTCGCCGGGTCGGCGACGGCCGAGACGTCGGAGATCATGCGCTTCGAACAGCTCGTGTCGGTCTGCCAGGTCGGCTTCGCGTCGTACGAGGAGCAGCCGGAGCCGGTGCCCTCGGTGCTGCTGGTGTTCCAGACGCTCTCGGTCCAGCCGCGGCTGTTGGAGGACGTGGACAGCTTGGTGCCGCCGACCGCGGTGACGTACTTGGAGGCGGCCGGGTACTCGGCGCCGTAGCCCTCGTCGCCGGCGGAGACGGTGATGGCGACGCCCGCGTGGTTGAAGTACGAGGAGTCGTACGAGGTGTCGGAGGAGGACTCCGAGCCGCCGTAGCTGTTGGAGACGAACTTCGCGCCCTTGGTGACCGCGCGGTTCACCGCGGTGCCGAGGTTGGCCATCGAGGACGACTTGGCCTCGACGAGGAGGATGTTGCAGTTCGGGCAGATGGCGCTGGCCATGTCGAGGTCGAGGGAGATCTCGCCGGCCCAGCCGCTGTCGGCGGTGGGGAGGGAGGTCGTCGAACCGGTCTGACTGACCTTGCTGAAACAGCCGTTGGCGGTGGTGCAGGCGGAGAGGCCGTAGTACGAGCGGTAGGTCGCGAGGTCGGCCTCGGCGTTCGGGTCGTCGTACGCGTCCACGATCGCGATGGTCTCGCCGGAGCCGTTGGAGGAGGCGGCGTCGGTCAGGCCGTACGCCGACTGGAGGTCGCTCGGGCCGTAGCCGGTGGGGGTCGCGGAGGCGGCGTTCGGCTTGACGGTCTTGGGGGCGATGCCCTTCTTGGCGGCCTGCTCCTCCTGGAAGGCGGTGGTGCCGCTGGTGACGCGCAGGGCGTTGCAGGAGGCGTAGCCCTTCTTCGGGGTCGCGTCACACTGCGAGGTGTACTTCACGTGGGCCTTGGCGACCTGGGCGGCGATGGCCTTGGCGCTGACTGCCTTCGGAGTCACGGGAGTTGACGCACTCGCGTGGACGGCGGTGCCGAGACCGCCGATCACGAGGGCGGCGGTGGCGAAGGCGGAGGCGCCTATTCGGCGCCAACTGGTGTGCGTGGTTGATCTGTTGGTGCTGGTTGTGGGGGGTGCGGTACGCAACGTACAGCCTCCTGAGAGTGGTTGACAGGGGCAGTGCGGGTGCTGCGCGGCGCCGGTGCGGTGTCCCCGGCGGCGGGGCCGTGTGACCCGCGTAGACCTTCTCCTTGTTGAGTACGTGACAACAAGAGAGATCTGGAATCCTGACTTCCGCTATACCGAACCGAGGTGATCGACTTACCGCGCAATGGGCTCTCGATGGCCGGAAGCTGACGGTGGCTTGACTCGAGGTGCGGGGGGAGGTGTACGGGCAGCGCCGGGCTTTGGCCTTGGCCTTTGGGCGAGGTTTCGTGGGCCGGGGGAGCAGGGCGTGGGGGCGCGGGCTTCCTGAGCGGTGCTGTTGGGGCCGCCCGCTTCTTGGCAGTGTCGTGCTTCCGCGGGCCGAGTAAAGGGCGCTCCGCTGCGCTACGCGTCGGCTGCGCCGATTCCGCTTCGCTCCACCCTTGACTCGGCCCGCTCCAGCACGGGGGAGAAGCGAGCGGGCGGCCGGGGGTGAGGGGTCCCCGGGTGGGTTTCCGGCGGCCGGGGGTGAGTCGTGGCCCGGGGTTGGTGTGGCGCGGTCGCGCCTCGCCGGCACGCCGGGTGGGCTTGGCGGCGAGCGGTGGGTGGGGTGGCGCGTTCGGCGGTGGGGGCACGCCGGGCCGGCTCAGCGGCGAGCGGCCGGTGGCCGGGGGAGGGGGTGGTTGGCGGGGGCCGCAGGGCGCAGGAGGGCGCGGGAGGGGGGTGATTGGCAGATTTGTTCCAGCGGGAGGCAGGAGAAGGCAGGAATACGTGGGTGGAGCGGGGTCCTGCGTGGAACGGATCTGCCAATCGCCGCCTGATTCAGTGGAACCGGGCGGAAGCAGGGGGCGCGGTCGGCGGACAGGACCGACGTGGTGCCCACGCCGAGGCGGCGGGCGCGCGCACCCCAGCAGTCCACTCAGGGGTGGCCGCTAAGCCGGCCCGGCGTGCCCCCGGTCGTCGGATGCGCCGCCCCACCGGCCGTTCGCCGCTAAGCCGGCCCGGCGTGCCGGCGAGGCGCGTCCGCGCTCGATCGGCCGGGGGTGACTGGTCACCCCCGGGTGTCGGGAGCCCACCTGGGAACCCCTCACCTCTGGGCCGCCCGCTCGCTTCTCCCTCGTGCTGGAGCGCCCCGAGTCAAGGGTGGCCCGGAGGGCCATCGCCGAAGGCGACGCGTAGCGCCCTTTACTCGGGGCGTGGAAGCACGACACTGGCCAAGAAGCGGGCGGTCCCGACGGTTACTTCATGAGCGGGGTTCAGCAGGGGCCGAGGGTTCCTCGTCCTCCAGGCCCTCTACGAAGTGGTCGAACTCGCCTGCCTGTACGCCCAGTACGAAGGCGTCCCACTTCTTCTGGGTGGTCGTGACGACGTTCTCCGGGTCGCTCGTCTCGCGGATGTAGACCAGGTCGTTGTCTCCGAAGGCGAGTTCGATCCAGGGGCCGGGGCCCGTCGCGTCGTCCGGGGCGGCGCGGACCCAGTCGAGGTTCGGGGGGACTTCAGCCACGGCGGTGTTCCTTCTTGAGGGTGTGGAGGAGGGTGCGGAAGGCCACCGGGGTGGCCCCGAGTATGGCTCCGCTGGGATCGCTGCTCTCGGTGAGATGGATCGTCCCGGCATCGCCTCCGGTGACGTGCACGCAGGACTCGCCTTCGCCGCAGTACGACGACTTCTGCCAGGTTGCTGTGGGCACATCTACCTCTCAGAGGGTCTGGATGATGCTGTGGATGAGGGCTCGGGACTCTGTCTCGATCAGGCTGAGCGCCGTCAGCCGGTCGAGGACCGTGCGGTACTTGTCGAGTTGGGCCTCGGCATCCAGCAGGACGATTCCGTGCGACTGGTCCAGCTGGACGGTGTCGAGCTGCGGAACGGACCCGTGGACGTAGTAGAGGGGCTGTCCCGATCCGGGGTACCCGCCGGCGTCGAACGGGATGACCAGGATCGAGATATTGGGATGCTCGCCGATTTTGAGTAGGTGCTTGAGTTGCTGGCGGGCAATCTCCCGGCCGCCGAACCTCATGTGCAGGGCGGCCTCGTGGATGACCGCCTGGTACGGGATCATCGGCTTCCCGTGGAAGAGCACCGCCTGCCGCTTGATGCGGAACGACGCGCGGTGCTCCACCTCCGAGGGCGACAGTTCGGGTACGACCTGGCGGAAGACCTCGCGGGCGTGATCCATTGTCTGGAGAAGGCCGGGGATGCCTGAGGTATGCGCGGTGCGCAACGCGGTGCCGTTGCGTTCCAGTTCGGCCAGGTCCAGCAAGCCTGCGGGCAGGATGTCCCGGTACTCCTCCCACCAGCCGCGCTTGCGCTCCCCTGTCATCCCGGCGATGGCCTCCACCAGGGCTTTGTCCTGGCACTCGTACTGGCAGGCCAGCGTGCGTACGCGCTCCGCGCTCACACCGAGGCGTCCGGTCTCCATGTTGCTGACCTGAGCCTGCTTGATTCCCAGAAGCTGGGCGGCCTGCGTTGACGTCAGCCCCGCCCGCTCACGCAGTCTGCGCAGCTCGGCGCCGAAGCGCAGCTGACGTGCCGTTGGGTTGGTCCTCACGGGCATGCCCGTCGTTCCTCCGTGCTGTCAGGTCACCCACACGAGTGGTTGCAGTAATTATCGTCCGGAACGGGACGAAGAATATATCCAGCGCCGCTACTTTGATGCTCGGGCGCCCCACTCAGAAGCACCCCGCTCGACGGAGCGGCATGGTCACTGAGCAACCACTCAACTCCCCACCGTGATCGGAGACTTCCATGGCCACCGTATCCCCGCCCTGGTCCTACACCCTCCAACTCCCGCACGATCCCCGAGCCCCAGGCATCGCCAGGGCCACCCTCCGTACCGTCCTCGCCGCCCACGGGCTCACCGAACTCACCCCCACCGCTGAGCTGTTGGCATCGGAGCTGCTCACCAACGCGCACCTGCACACCAAGGGGCCGTACGCCCTGCGGCTTCACGCGGCCGAGCCGGACCGGGTCACGGTCGCCGTGTGGGACACGGATCCGAGGGTGCCGCCCGGCTTCGCGGAGAAGGGCGCCCCCGTCCTCGCACCCCCGGATGGTGACGAGCACGGTCGGGGGCTGCACCTCGTGCGGGCCTGTGCGGATGCGTGGGGCGTGTCCGTGTTGCGGGAGCTGGGGGCGTCGAAGGGGGGCAAGTTGCTGTGGGCCGAGTGTGCGCATGTGGGGAAACCGGGGACGGCGTAGGCGGGTGATCGGCATGCTGAGCGGTCATGGGGGTTGAACCGGAGAGTGGTGGGGGCGCCGGTGGGGTGCGGGGGTTCTTCGCGCGGTTGGCGGGCAGCCGGGGTCGGTCGGTGGTGGCCACGGCCGGCTGTCTGATCGCAGGGATCGCGTTGGTCTTGCCTTACGTGCAATCGGCGGAGGCCGGGGGGCGCGTGTCCGCAGAACTCTCCGGGAGCTCGGTGGTAGGCGGACCCTCCCTTTCCAACGGGCAGACGACGCAGGTGCGCCTGGAGGTGCCGGAGGGGAGTACGGGGCTGCGGCTGCCCCTCCGTCTGCGTAACCCCCGGCCTGCCGACTGCCTGGCGGACGGGACGGTGGACATCGACGCGGTGTCCGGGACGTTCGATCCTTACTGGCATACCAGTACACATGCCGAGTTGGCTGTCGCGGAGGCGGTGCGGATCAAGGAGTCGACCAGACTCGTGGTCCTGTCCGTCCGGCTCAGGACACTGGGCGACTGCCGGATCGACGTCTTGGTGGCGCCGTACCGGGCGATCCATCGGGAGCCGTCCCTCACCCTCGGGCACGTCGTGGGCCTGGTCTTCGGGATGGTGCTGCTGGTGGCGGCCGAGATCTGCGGAGTCCGTTACGTCAGGCTCGTCCGTTCGGCGACGCGCCGTGAACAGTCCCCCGACTGGGAACCCCGAGTCCGCCTCCGCACCGCCGAGGACCGTCTCGAAGAAGCCCTCCGTCGGCCGGCTCCCCGGCAGTCGCCCGAGCCCGAAGCTGAAGCCGAGCCCGACGGTGGGCAGCCCCCGGAGCAGGACCTCGCTCTCCCCGCCCTCTGGTCCGTCACCAACGCCCGGTTGGCGCTCTACCACCGCATCGCCACCGGGCAGGCGTCCGCGTCGTTCCGTAACGCCCAGACCGCCATGTGGACGGGATTTGTCCTGCTGGGCGCGTTCACCGCGGCGGCGGCCTTCGCACGGAACACCACGGCCAGCATCGTCGCGGGAGCCCTCGGCGTGACGTCGGCCGGGCTCGCGGGATACGTGAGTCGAACCTTTGTGCGGTCTCAGGAGAGCGCGGCCGGGCATCTGAGGGCATACTTTGATCAGCCGCTGGAGTTCTCCCGGTACCTCGCCGCGGAGCGGCTCATCGCCGAAGCTGAGCTGACCAGTGAGCAACGTGCCGAGATTCTCGGCAGCCTGGTACGGGCGATCGTCGCGCCCGAGGGTTCGGCGAGCGGTCAGGCGCCGGCGCCGCAGCCGTCGCCGGCTGCGGATGCGGGTGCTGGTGCGGGCGTGAACGAGGGTGCCCGTCAGGACCCGTCCAGCCAATAGGGCCCTCATAGGTGATTCTTAGTGTGGTCTCAGGGTTTTTCTCACGTGCCTGCGGCAGGGTGAGGAGCGATGAAACGCACCATCCGTCCCCCCGGCACCCGTCGGCACGCCCTGCTCGGTGCCGTCGTGCTGCTGGCGGCCGTCACGTCCTCCTCCGTGGCGGCCGCCGATGCCGGTCCCGGACCGTTCGGGGTGACCGTGCGGGCCGCGACCAACGACCGGACCGCCCGCGTGGGCGCGCTGTTCCACGGGAGCGGCGGGCACTTCTGCACCGCCTCCGTCGTGCACAGCGCCGGGCGGGATCTCATCGTGACCGCCGCGCACTGCGTCGACGGGGGCGGGACCCTGCGCTTCGCGCCCGGATACCGGGACGGGAAGGCGCCGTACGGGTACTGGGAGGTCCAGGGGACCTTCGTGCCCGAGGGGTGGACGAGGAAGCAGGACGAGGACACCGATGTCGCCTTCGCCGTCCTCGCGGAGAAGGACGGGAAGGGCGTCGAGGACGTCGTCGGGGGCGGGAACGTCTTTGCCTCCGGGCGCGCCACCGGGTCGACCGCCGTCACCGTCACCGGCTACCCCAGCACCCTCGAAGCGCCCATCACCTGCACCAACAAGCCCACGGTCCACAGCCGTACGCAGCAGCGCATCGCGTGTCCCGAGTTCGCCGGGGGGACGAGCGGCAGCCCCTGGGTGAACGGTGACGGGGAAGTCGTCGGCGTCATCGGCGGGCACCAGCAGGGCGGGGACACCGACGACGTCTCGTACAGCGTCGCCTTCGGGGCCGAGGTGGCGGCGTTGTACCGGACGGCGAGCGGACAGGGACAGTAGCTCTACTGCGTCTGCACCGAGATGTACATCGCGAGCCAGCCCAGCGGCAGAAGCAGCCATACGTAGGCGAGCGGGCGCTGCCAGACCGGCTTGCCCGGGTCGAGGACGACGCCCGTCGGGGACGGCGTCGGGGCGGGCAGCTTCTTGATCTTCGAGTGGGCGTACAGGTTCGCGATGAGCGTGAACCAGGCGTAGAAGAGGATCGAGCCCGGGCTCCACCAGCCGCCCGCCAGGGTCTTCGTCGTCATCTCCCGGTGGATCGCCGTGGCGCAGGAGCGGCAGAACGGGCCCTCCATCTTGGAGAAGCGCATCGCGACCAGCAGCCCTGTGTGCTGACGGATGGTCATGTCCCGGGCGGGCTGCGCGGCGCATATGCGGCAGGCGGGGGTGAGGGGCGGGGCGGCCTGGTAGGCGTAGCCGCCCGCGGGGGCGGGGGGGCTGGGGCGGGGGCGTGGGCTTGGGGGTACTGGCCGTACGCCGGGTTCTGGGGCGGTGCTGACGGGTTCTGGCCGTACGCCGAGTTCTGTGCGCCGTACGCGTCCTGCGTGCCGTATGAGCCATACGCCTGCGCCCCGTTTGGCGCGTAACCGCCTTGCGGGGCAAACGGGTTGCCCTGGGGCGTGTTCGGGTGCGGGGGCGGGGTCGCCACGTGCGGTTTCTCCTTGTGCGTGATCGTCCCGTCGCGTGGTGGCCGCCTCTAGACTGACGTCGGCGGACTCCCGGGCGGCGAGGGGCGGTTGACGGTGCGTAAGGCATGGATCGTAGCGACCGCTGCCGTCGGGGCCGGGATCAGCTTCGTGATGCTGCTCGTCGTCGGCGTCTACATGGTCGCCGGGAACCTCGCCAACGGGATCGGCGGCGGGTCCGTCGGGCTCGCCAAGGGGGCTGTGCCCGCCGCGTACCAGACGCTCGTACAGAAGTGGGGCAATCTGTGCGGCGCCATCAATCCGGCGCTGCTGGCCGCCCAGTTGTACCAGGAGAGCGGATTCAATCCGAATGCCAAGAGTCCGGCGAAAGCGGAGGGAATAGCGCAGTTCATTCCGGGGACCTGGGCCACGCACGGAGTCGACGGCGACGGGGACGGCGACCGCGACGTCTGGGATCCGAATGACGCGATTCCGTCGGCCGCCTCGTACGACTGCCAGCTCGCCTCGTACGTGAAGGACGCGCCGGGGAACGTCACGGAGAACATGCTCGCCGCCTACAACGCGGGGGCCTATGCGGTCATCAAGTACGGGGGCGTGCCGCCGTACAAGGAGACCCAGAACTATGTGAAGACGATCACGACCCTGGAGAAGAGCTTCGCCGCGCCCGTGACCCGGGTGGATCCCTCGAAGCAGGCCGCGACGGCGATCACGTACGCGCAGAAGAAGCTCGGCACGCCCTACCTGTGGGGCGGCAACGGCACCGCTGACCAGGGCGGACGCTTCGACTGTTCGGGGCTGACGAAGGCCGCGTACGAGAGTGCGGGGATACAGCTTCCCCGGGTCGCCAACGACCAGTACAACGCGGGGCCGCACCCCAAGCGGGACGAGCTGCTGCCGGGAGACCTGGTCTTCTTCTCGGACGACCTCACCAACTCCCGGGCCATCCGGCACGTGGGGATCTACGTGGGCGGCGGGTACATGATCGACGCGCCCAGGACGGGGGCCGTCATCCGGTTCGACCCCGTGGACACCCCCGATTACTTCGGTGCCACCCGGGTGACCGAAGATGGCGCGAAAGCACTGCCCACGGCCGTGTGAACCCACCCCCTGAGCTGCGGCGATGTGTCTCTCTTCGATAACGTCTGAGTGATCATTCCGTGGAGGGTGGAACGTATTACAGGGGACTGTGCGTTCCTTTTGACGTAGCACTGATCTAAGACTCGGTTCCAGCGGATCTGCGGTTCCAGCGGATCTAGCGGTTCTAGCGGTTCTACGACCACGGGGGTGGATCGAGCGGCGCACGAAAGGGTGTGCCCGCAGGAAAGACGACGAAGGGGCCGCAGCACCATGGCTGGACTCGCCGAATCCGGTTCGAACCCCGACGTCGACCTGCTCTACGACATCAACGGCCTCGCCAAGGCCGCCCCGCACTGGTTCGACCGGGGCATGGAGTTCGTGGGTGAGTACGGGCTGCTGCTCGCCATGGTTCTGCTGGTGCTGTGGTGCTGGTGGACCGTGCGGCGGCGGGGTGGTGAGGATGCCGCGTCCTCTGTGGCCGCGTTGGTGTGGGCGCCGTTGGCCGCCGGCATCGCGGTGCTGGTGAACGTGCCGATACGGGGTTTCGTGGAGCGACCGAGACCTTTCGTCGATCACCAGGGGCTGGACGTCCTGGTCTCCGGCAAGACCGATTACTCCTTCGTCAGTGATCACGCGACGCTCACCATGGCGATGGCTGTCGGGCTGTTCGTCGCGCATCGGAAGTTCGGGCTGGTCGGGATAGGGCTCGCGCTGTTTGAAGGGTTCTGCCGGGTCTACATGGGGGTGCACTACCCGACGGACGTCGTTGGTGGCTTTGCGCTCGGTACGGCGGTTGCTCTGCTGTTGTCTCCGCTTGCCATGGCGCTGTTGACACCTGTCACGAAGGCTGTGGAGCGGTCTGTGCGGGGTGGGTGGCTGATTCGGGCGCGGGTGGCTTCCGGTGGGCGGGATGCGTTGATTCCGGGGGCTCGGGCGGAGCGGCCTGAGGAACGGGATCTGGCGGCGTAGGGGTTTTCTCGCCCCCGCCGCCCCTACCCGTCCCATCCCGTTCCTGGGGGCTGCGCCCCCAGACCCCCCTAAAAGATTGCGCAGTTCCCCGCGCCCCTGAAAAACGGGGGGCGGGCGGGGGATCGCGGGGCGAAGCCCCGCGCCTTCAGGGGCGCGGGGCTGTGTCGATATGCGGCTCCGCCGCGTGGGCGCGACCAGCCCCCACCCACCCGCAGCCAAAGAACAGGCCTACAGCGCCTGCGGGAACGTGAAGAAGCGGTTGGGGTCGTACTGGTGCTTCAGGGTTGTGAGGCGGGTGGCCGCGTCGCCGTAGTACGCCTTGCGCCAGTCGGTGAGGGTGGCGTCGGTGTAGTTCTGGTAGGCGGCGCCCGAGGCGTAGCGGGACATGGCGGTGTGGGCGGTGGTCAGCCAGGACTGGGCTGTCGTACCGGAGGTGCCTGCCTGCCAGGAGACGATGTACTGGGCGAGCATGCGGGAGCGGCGGTGGACGAAGGCCGTGGAGGTGGGGGCCACGCGGTTGACCGCGCCGCCCAGCGCGGTGAGCGCGATGCTGCCGGCGCCGCCTCGCACCGATGACATCTGGTTGAGCAGCGTCTGGATGCCCGCCGTCGAGATCGAGCGGTCGAAGAAGTCCGAGCGGGCCGCGTAGGTCTCTCGGCCGAGCGCGCCCTGCGGGGAGCGGCCCGGTGTCGAGCCCGGGAGGTGGCACTGGGCGTCGGTCGCGAAGGAGGAGCAGCCCGCGTACACCTCCATGGAGTCCTCGTACGAGCGCTTCTTGAGGGAGACGCTGCGCGCGGGCGAACCGATCTTGTCGGCCAGGCGGTCCACGGCGTTCTGGAGCTCGGTGTACGTGCCGAGTGAGAAGGCCGCGATGGAGACCGTGGGGGTGCCGCCCGCCGCGTTCGCGATGTGGCAGGACGACCAGATCTCGTCCGGCTGGTCCGGGCCCCACTCCTGCCAGGCCTTCACCACGGCGGCGGCCTTGGCCCAGGGCCAGGTCATGTACGCCGACACGGCCTGCGGCGCGGGGTGGGTCTTGAAGCGCAGCTCGGTGACGACGCCGAAGTTGCCGTTGCCGGCGCCGCGCAGGGCCCAGAAGAGGTCCTTGTGGTCGGTGGCGTTCGCGGTGAGCTGCTTGCCGTCGGCCGTGATCAGGGTCGCCTGGGTGAGGCTGTCGCAGGTGAGGCCGTACGCCCGGGAGACCACGCCGTGGCCGCCGCCGAGGGTCAGGCCGGAGACGCCGACCGTGGGGCAGGAGCCGGCGGGGATGGTGACGCCCTTCGCCGCGAGGGCGCGGTAGACGTCGATCAGCTTGGAGCCGGCGCCGACGACCGCCTCGTTCGCGCTCGCCCGGATCTTGTTCAGCTTGGAGACATCGATGACCAGGCGGCCGTTGCCGGAGGACCAGCCGGCGTACGAGTGGCCGCCGTTGCGGATCGAGACCTTGATGCCGTGGGCGCGGGCGTAGTCCATCGTGGTGCGGATGTCGTCGGCGTGGGCGATGTACGCGACGGCGGCGGGGGTCAGGTTGTCGAAGCGTGTGTTGTAGAGCTGGTGGGCGGCCGGCCAGCTGCGGTCGCCGGGGCGGACCAGGGCGCCGTCCAGGTCTCTGGACAGGGCGGTCCAGTTGGCGGCGGTGGCTCGGGTGCTGGTGCTGGTGCCGGTGCTGGTGGTGGACGTGCGTATGGGGGTGGAGGCGCCCGTCGTCTCGGTGGTGCCGGTGGTGCCGGTGGCCTTGGTGGCGGCGGTGTCGTTGCCGTTGCACGCCGATGTTGCTGCCGCCGCTAGTGCGGCGGTGGCTCCGCCGATGAACGTACGCCGTTGCATGTGCGCCTCCCGTGGGTTTCGTGGAACGAGACGGGGCGTCGGGCTCGGGGGTTCCACGGGTGTGCGCCACAGAATCGTTACAGCGTGGCAGAAGCGCAAGAGGTGCTCGCCCCCGCCGCCCCTACCCGTCCCATTCCTGGGGGCTGCGCCCCCAGACCCCCTAAAAGATTGCGCAGTTCCCCGCGCCCCTGAAAGACAGGGGGTTGTTCGTCGGCTGCGGGGCGGTGGGGGCTTGTCGCGCAGTTCCCCGCGCCCCTAAAAGCATGGGGTTGCGCCCCGGGGGCTTTTAAGGGGCGCGGGGAACTGCGCGCCCAGCCCCCACTCACCCGCAGCCAAAACACAACCGAACGGGGTCTGGGGCGGAGCCCTGCTACGCCAGTGGGCCGTCGCCGTGGCCCTCCGCGTCCGTGCGGGCCATGCTGCGGGCTCTGCGGGCCGGGCCGCGCCAGCCGCAGGTGCAGCGGGCTACGCAGAAGCGGCCCTGTTCGACCGTCGTTGTGCGGTGTTCCGGGGAGGAGTTGGTCTCGTCCTGCTGTGCCACGCCAACAACGTTACCCAAGGCAAGTGAACGGGATGCCACCGCGTGACGAGCGCCCCTACTCGTCGTTAACCGGAACGAGAGGGAGGGCAGGCGATGGTGGCGCAGGTGGCGCAGGCGCAGGAGGAAAGGCTGGTCGGCCTGGTCGTCGTCGCGGCCTTGGTGGCCGGGGCGATGGTGTGTGGCGCGGGGTGTTCCGGTGGCGGGGCCGCCGCCGAGAGCGGCCGTGTCGGTGCCGACTCCGTCGCGGTGCTGCACAGCGCAGCGACCACGCTGGAGCGCGCGGGCAGCGCGAGGGCCCGTACGTCCATGGAGATGGCCACCGGCGGGACGCGGGTCACCATCCGAGGTGAGGGCGTGTACGACTTCAAGGACCAGATGGGGCGGTTCAAGGTGCTGTTGCCGGAGGATCCGGCCGGCGCGGATGAGCACCGGCCGATCACCGAACTCCTCGCCCCGGGCGCCCTGTTCATGAAGAACCGTGGCGCCGGCGTCCCCGCCGACAAGTGGGTTCGCGTCGACACGGCCGGTCTCTCGGACGGGAACCTCGTCACCGGTGGCGCCACCGACCCGTTCGCCGCGGCCGAGTTGTTGCGGGGGACGCGGACGGCGACGTATCTGGGGAAGACGGAGGTGGCCGGGACCCCGGTGCGGCACTATCGCGGGACCGCCGATCTGCACGTTGCCGCCCGCAGTGCGTCGAAGGGGCAGCGGTTGGCGCTCAAGGCGGCGGCGAAAGGGTTCGCCACCGCCGAAGTGCCGTTCGACGCCTACCTCGACGACCAGGGGCGGCTGCGCAAGGTCCGCCACCGGTTCAGCTTCGTCAACGGGCAGCAGAAGGGCACCGTCGCGGTTGCCTCGACGACCTTGCTGTACGACTTCGGTGTCCCCGCCGACGTACGGCTTCCGGATTCCGGGGACATCTTCGCCGGGAAGATCGCCGAGCAGTAGCCGAGCAGAAGCCGAGCAGGGGGGCCGGAAATGGCCCTTCCGTGCCATGCGCGGTGTGTAGGCCGCTCCCTACCCTAGGAAGTCGGTGACGGCAGGAAGAGGTGATGCACGTGGCTCCGGTCGGCGGTACGGCAGTTCAGGACCACGTGGCCCTCGCCGAGATCGAGCTGTGCGGCGACCTGATCATCGCGGCCTCGGCCGCCCATGAGGACCGGCTCAGTCTTGAGAGCATCGACGAGGTGCTGAAAGTGGCTGAAGAGCGTGCTGATGAGCGGGGTGCGGAGGAGTAGGGCTGCTCCCGCTCCCTTGCCCTTGACGCCTGGGCGTGGCCTGGTCCCCGCCACGCCTCACCTACGTCATATGCAGCTCGCGTACGTCATATACCGCTCACGTGCGCAGCAGCCGGCCGATCGCCTTCGTCGCCTCTTCGACCTTCGCGTCGATCTCGGCGCCGCCCTTCACGGCCGCGTCCGCGACGCAGTGGCGCAGGTGCTCCTCCAGGAGCTGGAGGGCGAAGGACTGGAGGGCCTTCGTGGAGGCGGAGACCTGGGTGAGTATGTCGATGCAGTAGACGTCCTCGTCGACCATCCGCTGCAGACCGCGGATCTGGCCCTCGATGCGGCGCAGGCGCTTGAGGTGCTCGTCCTTCTGCTTGTGGTAGCCGTGGACACCGCGGTCGTGGTCGGTCACGATCTCCGGTGCGGCTTCCTGGGTTTCGCCGGAGGGCGTCGTCGCGCCGGCCTCGGTGGTCGTCATCGCGTCCTCCCGCTGACTGAACCGCTAACTGATACCCCTAGTGGGTATATGGTATCGAACTTTGCTGGGTATAGGGCCCTTGCCCAATGGCGGGACCGGACCCTGTGCTGATCACTGTGCCCGATGGGCGACACTGGGGGACGGCCCATTAGCCGTGGCCGGATGATGCGCCTAGCATCAGCCTGACCGAACCGAAGCACCCCGAGGACCCCAACGTGCGCTTTCGTCTGACCCCCAGGGAGACGAGCTTCTACGACATGTTCTCCGCATCCGCGGACAACATCGTCACGGGCTCGAAACTCCTCATGGAACTGCTCGGGGCGGACACCGCCGGCCGGGCTGAGATCGCAGAGCGTATGCGGGCCGCGGAACACGCCGGTGACGATGCGACGCACGCGATCTTCCACCAGTTGAACTCCTCGTTCATCACGCCGTTCGACCGCGAGGACATCTACAACCTGGCCTCGTCCCTCGACGACATCATGGACTTCATGGAGGAGGCCGTCGACCTGGTGGTCCTCTACCAGGTCGAGGAACTCCCCAAGGGTGTGGAGCAGCAGATCGAGGTGCTGGCGCGCGCCGCCGAGCTGACCGCCGAGGCCATGCCGAACCTTCGGACCATGGACAACCTCACCGAGTACTGGATCGAGGTCAACCGCCTGGAGAACCAGGCCGACCAGATCCACCGCAAGCTGCTCGCCCATCTCTTCAATGGCAAGTACGACGCCATGGACGTGTTGAAGCTCAAGCAGATCGTGGATGTGCTGGAGGAGGCGGCGGACGCCTTCGAGCACGTGGCCAACACGGTGGAGACCATCGCGGTCAAGGAGTCCTGACCCCTTCATGGACACCTTTGCGTTGATCGTGACCATTGGGGTCGCGCTCGGATTCACGTACACGAACGGCTTTCACGACTCGGCGAACGCGATCGCCACGTCGGTGTCCACGCGGGCGCTGACCCCGCGGGCGGCGCTCGCCATGGCCGCGGTGATGAACCTCGCCGGTGCCTTCCTCGGCAGCGGTGTCGCCAAGACGGTCAGCGAGGGGCTGATCCAGACGCCCGAGGGTTCCAAGGGGATGGGCATCCTCTTCGCCGCGCTGATCGGCGCGATCACCTGGAACCTCATCACCTGGTACTTCGGCCTGCCGTCCTCGTCCTCGCACGCTCTGTTCGGCGGCATGGTGGGCGCGGCGCTGGCGGGCGGTACGACGGTGTACTGGTCCGGTGTCCTCGACAAGATCGTCATCCCGATGTTCCTGTCGCCGGTCGTCGGTCTGATCGTCGGTTACCTCGTGATGACCGCGATCATGTGGCTGTTCCGGCGGTCCAACCCGCACAAGACCAAGCGCGGTTTCCGTATCGCGCAGACGGTGTCCGCGGCAGGCATGGCGCTCGGTCACGGTCTCCAGGACGCGCAGAAGACGATGGGCATCGTGGTGATGGCCCTGGTCATCGGAGACGTCCAGAAGCAGGGCGATCCGATCCCGGTCTGGGTGAAGATCGTCTGCGCGGCGATGCTGTCCCTCGGTACGTACGCGGGTGGGTGGCGGATCATGAGGACGCTCGGACGCAAGATCATCGAGCTCGACCCGCCGCAGGGGTTCGCGGCCGAGACGACCGGTGCGTCGATCATGTTCGCCACGGCGTACATCTTCAAGGCGCCGATCTCCACGACCCATGTCATCACCTCCGCGATCATGGGCGTCGGCGCGACCAAGCGTCTGAACGCCGTCCGCTGGGGTGTCGCCAAGAACATCGTCATGGGCTGGTTCATCACCATGCCGGCGGCGGGGCTGGTGGCTGCCCTCAGCTTCTGGGTCGTGAATCTGGCGTTCCTGTAGTACTCACGCCAGTACCCCTGCCAGTACCAGTGAATGGCCCGCTCCGGCTTCCGGAGCGGGCCATTCCTGTGAAGGTGCAACCGCTTTCGTAAAAGCCGGGGGTGCCGCCGCGATCGCTGCTGGCTTCTGGGCTCAAGCGTTCGAATAGAACGCGCCATACGAGGGTGGGGGTCTCGACACCGTTGCGTCGGGCTCGTACGTGGACTGGGCCGGATCCATGTACTTCGAGAGCTACGGCGACCACTTCTCGGGCTGCGACAACTGGAAGGACGGCGCCGGCGTCATCGGCTACTGGAAGGTCGGCGCGAGCGGTACCGAGCACTCGATCTACGACGGCAACGGTTTCGGCGAGTGCGTGTACGAGGACCACAACGTCTCCGAGACCTCGTACGTGTACATCCAGGTCTGTATCCGGGACGACGGTGACGTGAAGGAGGGCACGTGCAGTGCCTGGGAGAGGCAGTACGCCGGTAGCCCCCTCTAGGGACTGTCCGGCCGGAAACGAGCGGGCCCGCCCCCGGGAGCCAGGGGCGGGCCCTTCTCGTCCTCGCGGTGGCACCGCCATGCAGCACCGCGAGGGGTTCTTGTGGACGGCTCGGTCAGCCGAAGCGGCCCGAGATGTAGTCCTCCGTCGCCTGGACCGACGGGTTGGAGAAGATGCGCTCCGTGTCGTCGATCTCGATGAGGCGGCCGGGCTGGCCGACCGCGGCCAGGTTGAAGAACGCGGTGCGGTCGGAGACGCGGGCGGCCTGCTGCATGTTGTGCGTCACGATGACGATCGTGAAGCGCTCCTTGAGCTCACCGATCAGGTCCTCGATGGCGAGGGTGGAGATCGGGTCCAGGGCCGAGCAGGGCTCGTCCATCAGCAGGACCTGGGGCTCCACCGCGATCGCGCGGGCGATGCACAGACGCTGCTGCTGGCCGCCCGACAGACCCGAACCCGGCTTGTTCAGGCGGTCCTTGACCTCGTTCCAGAGGTTCGCGCCCTTGAGGGACTTCTCGACGACGTCGCTGAGCTCGGACTTCTTGTAGGAGCCGTTGAGCTTGAGGCCCGCCGCCACGTTGTCGAAGATCGACATCGTGGGGAAGGGGTTGGGGCGCTGGAAGACCATGCCGATCGTGCGGCGCACGGCGACGGGGTCGATCCCGTTCCCGTACAGGTCCTCGTCGTCCAGGAGCACCTTGCCCTCGACGCGGCCACCGGGGGTGACCTCGTGCATGCGGTTGAGGGTGCGCAGGAAGGTCGACTTGCCGCAGCCGGAGGGGCCGATGAAGGCCGTCACCGAGCGGGGCTCGACCGTCATGGAGATGTCTTCGATCGCCTTGTGGGCGCTGTAGTAGGCGGTGAGTCCGCTTACGTCGATTCGCTTGGCCATGGTGGTTACTTCGCTTCCAGATTCCGGATCAGTCGCTGAGTGGCCGCGTCAGCGACCGGTCTTCGGGGCCTTCCAGCGGGCGATGCCGCGGGCCGCCAGATTGAGGATCATGATGAAGGCGATGAGGACGAGCGCCGCCGCCCAGGCCCGGTCGTACGCCGCCGGGCTGCCGCCGCTGTTCTGGTACTGCTGGTAGATGTACAGCGGGAGCGAGGACTGCGGGCCGTTGAACGGGTCCGTGTTGATGAGCGGGTTGCCCCAGACGAGGAGCAGCACGGGCGCGGTCTCACCGGCGATACGGGCGACGGCCAGCATCACACCGGTCGTGATACCGCCGAGTGACGTCGGCAGGACGACCTTGAGGATGGTGCGCCACTTCGGGACGCCCAGCGCGAGCGATGCCTCGCGCAGCTCGTTCGGGACGAGCTTGAGCATCTCCTCGGTGGAGCGGACCACGACCGGGATCATCAGGATGGACAGGGCCATCGCCCCGGCGAAGCCGGAGTAGCCGAAGCCGAGGATCAGGATCCAGAAGCTGAGGATGAACAGGCCCGCGACGATCGACGGGATGCCCGTCATGACGTCGACGAAGAAGGTGACGGCCTTGGCGAGCGTGCCCCGGCCGTACTCGACCAGGTAGATCGCGGTGAGCAGGCCGATCGGCACGGAGATCAGGGTGGCGAGGCCGACCTGCTCCAGGGTGCCGATGATGGCGTGGTAGATGCCGCCACCGGCCTCGGTGTCGGCGGTCATGCCCATGGAGTGGGTCAGGAAGTAGAAGTCGAGGACCTTCACGCCCTTGCTGACCGTCGTCCAGATGAGCGAGGCCAGCGGGATCACGGCAAGGATGAAGGAGACCCAGACGATGCTGGTCGCGACGCGGTCCTTCGCCTGGCGGCGGCCCTCGACCTTGGCGGCGATGACGTACGTACCGAGGACGAAGAGGAACGCGGCGATCAGGCCCCACTGGACCTTGCTGCTGAGGCCGAAGCCCAGACCGATGCCCACGGCGACGGCGATGGAGCCGCCGGCGATCGCCCACGGAGACCACTTGGGCAGCGTGGCGCCGCGCAGGGTGCTGGGGCGCGGGGCGGGTGCGGTGGCGGTTGCGTGGCTCATGCGTTGGCCCCCGAGTACTCCTTGCGGCGGGCGATGATCGCGCGGGCCGCGCCGTTGACCAGCAGCGTGATGAGGAAGAGCACCAGACCGGAGGCGATGAGCGCGTCACGGCCCTGCTCGCTCGCCTCGCTGAACTTGGCGGCGATGTTCTGGGCGAAGGTGCCGCCGCCCGGGTCGAGCAGGCTGGCGTTGATCTCGAAGCTGGGGGACAGGACGGTGGCGACGGCCATCGTCTCGCCGAGGGCTCGGCCGAGGCCCAGCATCGAGGCGGAGATCACTCCGGAGCGGCCGAAGGGGATCACCGACATGCGGATGACCTCCCAGCGGGTGGCGCCGAGCGCGAGGGCGGCTTCCTGGTGCATCAGGGGCGCCTGCCGGAAGACCTCACGGCTGACGTTGGTGACGATCGGCAGAATCATGATCGCCAGCAGGATGCCGACGGCGAGGAGGGTGCGCGGGGCGCCGTCCTGCCAGGAGAGGACGCCGGTCCAGCCGAAGTAGTCGTTGAGCCAGCTGTAGAAGCCGGTGAGGTTCGGCACCAGGAAGAGTGCGCCCCAGAGGCCGTACACGATGGACGGTACGGCGGCCAGCAGGTCCACGACGTACGCGATGGTGCCGGCGAGCTTGCGCGGGGCGTAGTGCGTGATGAACAGCGCGATGCCCACCGCGATCGGGACCGCGATGGCCATGGCGATGATCGAGGAGATGATCGTGCCGAAGGCGAGGACCGCGATGCCGAAGACCGGCGGGGTGTTGTTGGCGTTCCACTCGAACGTCGTGAGGAAGTTGCCCTCGTTCTTGCTGAGGACCAGGGACGCGCGGTAGGTGAGGAACGCCGCGATGGCGGCCATGATCACCAGCAGCAGGATGCCGGAGCCCCGGGACAGGCCGAGGAAGATCCGGTCGCCCGGGCGGGTGGCGCCACGGGCCGCGCGCTTCGATTTCGCCGGGGTCGGCCGGCCCGAAGGGGTGGGGGGAGCAGTTGATTGCGTAGATATGTCCATTGGGGTTCTCCGGTCTGCGGAGCCTTGGGAGATTGTCCCTCGGCTCCAGGCGGCGGTGCACCGGACGGTGCGGCCCACCCCCGTCAGGGAGTGAGCCGCACGCTGGGTCAGCTCAGGTTCGCGACGGTCTCGCGGACCTTGGCGTTGATCTCGGTCGGGATCGGGGCGTAGTCCAGGGCCTTCAGGGAGTCCTGGCCGTCCTGGCTCGCGGTGTAGGTGAGGAAGGACTTGACGGCGGGCAGGGTGTCCGCCTTGTTGCCCTTCTCGCAGACGATCTCGTACGTGACCAGGGTGATCGGGTAGGCGCCCTCGGCCTTGGTCTTGTAGTCGAGCTGGAGGGAGAGGTCGCTGCCGGTGCCGACGACCTTGGCCGCGGAGATGGCCGCGGTGGCGTTGTCGATCGTGGCCTTGACCGGGGCGGAGGCGCCCGTGTCCAGGGCGGCGGTGCTGATGCCGTCCTTGGCGTAGGAGAGCTCGAAGTACGAGATCGCGCCCGCGGTCTGCTTGACCTGCTGGGCCAGGCCGGAGGAGCCCTGAGCGGACTGGCCGCCCTCGGCCTGCCAGGCCTTGCCGCCCGAGTACTTCCAGTTGTCGGGCGCGGCGGCGATCAGGTACTTGGTGAGGTTGTCCGTGGTGCCGGAGTCGTCCGAGCGGTGGAACGCCTGGATCTTGGTGCTGGGAAGCTTCGCGTCGGGGTTCAGCTTCTTGATCGCGGCGTCGTCCCACGTCTTGATCTTGCTGTCGAAGATCTTCGCGAGGGTCGGCGCGTCCAGGACCAGGTTGTCGACACCCGGGACGTTGTAGCCGATCGCGATCGGGCCGCCCACCATCGGGAGGTCGATGGCCTGGCTGTCCTTGCAGACCGACTTCGACTGCGTGACCTCTTCGGGCTTCAGCGCGGAGTCCGAACCGGCGAAGGCGACCTGGCCCTGGAGGAACGCGGTGACACCGGCACCGGAACCCTCGGGCTTGTAGTTGATCTGCACGTCCTTGCACTCGGTCGTGTAGGCCTTGGTCCACGCCTGGATGGCGTTGGCCTGGGCGGACGAGCCGTTGGCGAGGAGCTGACCCTTGGCGGATCCACAGTCGATGTTGCCGGCCTTGGCGGTGGCACCCGTGGTCGACTTGGTGCCGCCGCTGGTGTCGTCAGAGCCGCACGCCGTGAGGGCCAGGGCGCCGGAGACGGCGAGAGCACCGAGGGTGAGGGCCCGCCGGTTCATGCGCTGAAGCTTCACTTCGGGATTTCCTTCCAGGAGCCGCCGTCTGGTGGCGGCGTGCGAGGTCTGTGTAAAGCGGTCCGTAATACGGGGGAGACGTCCAGGACGTGCTCCGCACCGTGTAAGGCCGAAATTAGGCAGATCAGGTGAAGCCGCTGATGGCCGTAAGTGAACGGAGGGTGAACCCCTGCGGTCGGTGCGGTGAGGTAACGGAACGCTCACGTCTAGGACACGGGGGCATTCCATTGGGCTGGGCCGGGGGGTGACGTGCGGGTGAGGTTTGCGTTACGTGCGGGTTGTCTGTGGTTGCTCGCGCAGTTCCCCGCGCCCCTGAAGGGGCGCGGTTGTGCTCAGGTCAGGTGGAATGTGCTCAAAAGCGACACTATGAGGTCGCGGTCCCTTGGCTGGGTCAGGCGGTTGCGGGCCGCTGTGGGGGAGAGCCAGAGGACGCGGTCCACCTCGCGGTTCGGGGTGAAGTGGCCCGTCGTTGCCTCGGCTGCCCAGTAGTGGACCTCTTTGGGGCGGCCGGCGACCGTGTAGTGGAGGGTGGGGAGGGCGGCGCCTGGGACGGCGGTGTAGCCCGTCTCCTCCTCCACCTCGCGCAGGGCGCCCGCGAGGGGGTCCTCGGAGCGTTTCAGTTTGCCCTTGGGGTGGGACCAGTCGTCGTACTTCGGGCGGTGGACGAGACAGACCTCCAGTTCGCCGTCGACCGGGGAGCGGCGCCACAGGACGCAGCCCGCCGCCTGGATGGTGTCGTCGGCCATCGGGCCTCCCTCAGAGGGTGCGTACCGCTTCCTTCTGCCATGCCTGCTGGAACGCGAACCGTGCCGCCTCGACCTCGTGCCGCTGGTCGGCGTGGAGCACCCCGAGCGCGTACGCCGTCGCCGGGGCGATCCGTGGGGTGCGGGCCGCCGAGGCCGCGGCCGATGCCGCCTCCGCCGCGTCCCGGTGCCGGTTGAGGGCCTGGCCCGCGGCGAGGAGTCGTACGTCGGTGGGGCACTCGTCGCCGTACATGAGTTCGCGGGCGTAGCGGTGCAGCCGGAGCAGCAGGCGGACCTGGTGCCAGGGGGCGTCCTGGGGCTGCGGCGCGGTGTCGGCGGAGAGGCCGTGCACGAGGGCCTGCGCGTTGTAGGGGTGGCCCGCGGTGACCAGGGGCAGCGCGGCGACGGCGTCGGTGAGGCGGTCCGCCGCGGCGGCGGCCAGCGGGCGCAGATCGGTCGCGGGCGCCGCCGGGGTCAGCGGGACCTCGCTGGCGAGGACGGCGACGCTGTCGGCGACGGCGTGGAAACGGGAGGAACCCAGCGCCTGAAGGGCCGCGGAGTGGGCCCGGGTGCGGGCGAGGGTCAGCTGGCGGTCGAGGAGGGCGCCCGCCTTCGCCGCGCCGACGGTCAGAGTGCCCTTGGGGGTCGGGTGCGCGTTCGCGCCGGAGGCCTGGGAGGGGAGGGCGGCCGAGCCCGACAGCCGGTTCAGCGCGCCGAGCAGTCGCTCCAGGCGGGCCCCGTACGCGTGCTCCCGTGCCAGCGTGCCGGACAGCCAGGCCAGTTCGGGGCGCATGCCCTCCGACCAGTCCGTGTCGAGCAGGGGCCGGAAGGTGTGGAGGCTGCCGCTGATGCGGCGGGCCGAGCGGCGCAGGGCGCGCGCCGCGGCGACCGACTCGGCCGAGCCGCTGGCCGCGCCGGCGCCGGTTTCCCGGTGCTGGCGCAGCGAACGGAGGAACTCCGTGGCCTGGGCCCGCAGATAGCCCGCGAGGGCATCACTGGTGACGGGCCCGGCCGTGGGGTCGGTGGGGGGATCAAGGTGCTGCTGTGCCACGCCGGCGCCTCCGGGCGTCTATGAGCATCTCCTGGACGTTCCGCAGGGGCTGGCCATCCGCGTCGGTCGCGTGCCGCGTCCACTCGCCGTCGGGGCCCAGGTGCCAGGATGCGGTGGTGTCGGACATGCCGGTCTCGAGCAGCCGGTTGAGGGCCGCGCGATGAGCCGGGTCGGTGACCCTGACCAGGGCCTCGATCCGCCGGTCGAGGTTGCGGTGCATCATGTCGGCGCTGCCGATCCACACCTCGGGCTCGCCGCCGTTGCCGAAGCCGAAGATCCGGGAGTGTTCGAGGAAGCGGCCGAGGACGGAGCGGACCCGAATGTTTTCGGACAGGCCCGTGACGCCGGGGCGTACCGCGCAGATGCCGCGCACCCACACGTCGACCGGTACCCCGGCCTGGGACGCGCGGTACAGCGAGTCGATGAGGGCCTCGTCCACCATGGAGTTGACCTTGATGCGGACATGGGCGGGGCGTCCGGCGAGGTGGTGCTGTACTTCCTTGTTGATCCGCGAGATCAGGCCGTCGCGCAGGGACTTGGGGGCGACGAGGAGACGGCGGTAGGTCTCGCGGCGCGAGTAGCCCGACAGCCGGTTGAAGAGGTCGGAGAGGTCCGCGCCGACCTGCTGATCGGCGGTGAGCAGGCCGAGGTCCTCGTACAGCCGGGCCGTCTTCGGGTGGTAGTTGCCCGTGCCGACGTGGGAGTAGCGGCGCAGGGTGTCGCCCTCCTGCCGTACGACGAGCGACAGCTTGCAGTGGGTCTTCAGACCGACCAGGCCGTACACGACATGGCAGCCGGACTCTTCGAGCTTCCTGGCCCACTTGATGTTGGCCTGCTCGTCGAAGCGGGCCTTGATCTCGACCAGGACGAGGACCTGCTTGCCGGAATCGGCGGCGTCTATCAGCGCGTCGACGATCGGCGAGTCGCCCGAAGTCCGGTACAGGGTCTGCTTGATGGCGAGGACGTCGGGGTCCAGCGCCGCCTGCTCCAGGAACGCCTGGACGGAGGTGGAGAAGGAGTCGTACGGGTGGTGGAGGAGGACGTCCCGTTCGCGCAGGGCGGCGAAGATGTCGGGCGCGGACGCCGACTCGACCTCCGCGAGGTCGCGGTGGGTGCCCGCGATGAACTTCGGGTACTTCAGCTCGGGCCGGTCGAGGGAGCCGATGCCGAAGAGGCCCGTGAGGTCCAGGGGACCCGGCAGCGGGTACACCTCGGCCTCGGAGATCTTCAGCTCGCGTACGAGGAGATCGAGGACGTACCGGTCGATGGACTCCTCGACCTCCAGGCGCACCGGCGGCCCGAAGCGGCGCCGCATGAGCTCCTTCTCCAGCGCCTGGAGCAGGTTCTCGGCGTCGTCCTCCTCGACCTCCAGGTCCTCGTTCCGAGTGAGCCGGAAGGTGTGGTGCTCCAACACCTCCATGCCCGGGAACAGCTCCTCCAGGTGGGCCGCGATCACATCCTCGATGGGGACGTAACGGTTCGGCGAGGCCTCCAGGAAGCGGGAGAGCAGCGGCGGGACCTTGACGCGGGCGAAGTGGCGGTGGCCGCTGACCGGGTTGCGTACGACGACGGCCAGGTTCAGGGACAGGCCGGAGATGTACGGGAAGGGGTGCGCGGGGTCGACCGCCAGGGGGGTGAGGACCGGGAAGATCTGGTGCCGGAACAGGGTGAAGAGGCGGGCCTGCTCCTTCTCCGTCAGCTCGCTCCAGCGGACCAGGTGGACGCCCTCCTCCGCGAGCGCGGGGGCGACGTCCTCCTGGTAGCAGGCCGCGTGCCGGGCCATGAGCTCGCGGGAACGGGCCCAGATCATCTCCAGGACCTCACGGGGCTGGAGCCCGGAGGCGGACTTCGTGGCCACGCCGGTCGCGATACGGCGCTTCAGGCCCGCCACCCGGACCATGAAGAACTCGTCCAGGTTGCTGGCGAAGATCGCCAGGAAGTTGGCGCGCTCCAGGAGGGGCGTGTTCGGGTCCTCGGCGAGCTCCAGAACACGCTCGTTGAACGCGAGCCAGCTGCGCTCGCGGTCCAGGAAGCGGCCCTGCGGCAGGGTGATGCCGTCCTGCACCGTGTCCTCGTACGTGTCGAGGTCGGCGTCGAGGTCGGGCTCGAGATCGGAGGCCACCGCCGACACGGTGTGCGGGCGGTGAGCGGCTATGGAGCCGACGGACGGCTGGGGGTGCTGGACCGGTGCCTGGGCGCTGGGCTGGTTCATGGACCCATTCTTCCGCGCTGAGGGCGAGACCGGCGCGTCGGAGAGGGCAAGCGGCAGCGCGGCGATTCGGAAGTTCCCATTCCGGTTCCGGATCGCTGGCGTACGCTCACTCCCCGTCGTCGGCGAGGACTCGTTCTCCGGCGGAGGCGAAGGCTCGGGCACGGCGGGCTTCATTGGTTGAGCGTCGCAAGGTCGTCTGAATCGATGGTTACGGCGACATGACGTGCGGGATAGCGGGGGGCGGCTCCCGGACGTCTACATGAACGGACATCCGTCCAGAACACGCCCGGGAGCCTCGTCCGCGCCCACCCCCGTGGGACGCGTACATGTCTGTGCCTTTTCAGGGGGTACGGCGGCGCAGCAGCCAGAAGGCGGCGGCGGTGGCGAGTGCGGCGGCGGCGAGCAGGATGCCGGTCTCCACCAGCTGGAGGGGCCAGAAGTGGGACTTCGGGTGGTAGGTGGCCCAGAGGTCGGAGATGCCGTTCTTGCTCATGCACCGCTTGAGGTCGACGGCCGTGTCGTTGTCGACGCAGGCCAGGTCGTTGCCGATCCGCTTGCCGGAGGTGAGGACCACGCCGTGTTCGAGCTGGAGCGCGGTGCTGGGGAGGTTGGAGGCGGCCGATCCGGTGACGGTGACCGCGGGCCACAGGCTGTCCCGGTAGAGATCGCCGAGGTTCTGTACGGCCAGGGTGACGACGACGGCGAGGCCCAGCGCGGGCAGCGTACGGCGGACCAGGAGGCCCGCGAGGGCGCCCACGGCCAGTGCGCACAGGGCAGCGCCGACGGCGACCGGGCCGTTGGAGCGGTAGGCGTCCGACAGGTACCAGTCCTGGCCGAGGATGTCCCGCGCGTCGCTCCACATCAGGCGGTGCAGCAGCACCAGCACGCTCGTACCGGCGGTGACGAGCGCGGCCGGGACGGCGAGCTTGGCCGCGAGCCAGCGTACGGGCGGGACGGACTGCGTCCAGGCGAGGGCGGACGTGCCGCTCTCCAGCTCACGGGCGACCAGGGTGGCGCCCGCCCAGGCGGCGACGAGGTAGGGCAGGTAGGCCACGGCGGAGGTGGCCAGCGAGGTGACCGTGTCGTAGAACTCGTACGTCGGGCTGTCGAGCGTGGAGTCCACGCACGAAGTGTCGGCGGCGCACGAGGACACCCTGTGGCTCAACTCCCGTACGGCATCGGTGCCGAGCCAGTAAGCCCACAGCAGGCCGGCCGAGGCCGCCGCGACCAGCGCCCACCAGGCCCACAGCGCGGTGCGGTGCACCCGCAGTACCGCCCGGGCCGTGCCGCGCGGGACGAACGGGAGGGCGCGCCGGGCGAGCTGCGGCGCGGCGGTGGCTGCGGTCATGCGGCGGGCTCCTTGTAGGTGGCGGTGACGGTGGAGGCGCCGGTGCGCCGCTTCAGCAGGCGGAAGGAGACGAGGACCGCGAGGCCGGCGAGGGCGAGCACCAGGGCGGTCGCCGTGAGCTGGAGGGGCCAGAAGTGGGAGAAGGGGTGGGAGTCGCTGTAGTAGCTGACGGCGTCGAGCTTCTTGTAGGCGGCGCGGCACATCGCGTAGTGGCTGGTGCCGCAGAGCGGGTCGGCGATGCGGGCACCGGAGGAGGTCAGGAGACCGCCGTCGACCATGAGGCCCAGGTCCTTGGGGCTGTTGTGGGTGAGGCTGGTGACGGTCGTCACCGACGGCCAGAGGTGGGGCAGCGCCAGGCTGACGGCGAAGCGGATTCCCGCCGTGCACAGCACGGCCACGACGAGCGCGGCCAGCGAGCGGCGCAGCGCGATTCCGGCGAGCGCGCCGAAGGCGAGGCCGGCCAGGGCGAAGGCGATCGTGGTCGTGCCGTTGGCGTGGAAGGTGAATTCCTCGGCCCAGGGCTTGGCGCTGTCGATCTTTCCGCGGCCCTTGAACCACACCATGCGGTGCAGCAGGACGAGCACGCTCGTGCCGGCGGTGACGAGCGCGGCCGGGACGGCGAGCTTGGCGGCCAGCCAGCGGGCCGGGGAGACCGACTGGGCCCAGACGAGCTGTGCGGTGCCGTTCTCCAGTTCGCGGCCGATGAGCGAGGCGCCCGCCCAGGCGGCGACGAGGAACGGCACGAGGTTCATCGCGTAAGTGGCGTACTGGGAGACCGTCTTGTACGTGAGGATCGCGTTCTGGTCGTACGAGCACGTGCTCTTCCCGCAGGCGAAGTACTCCCGCCACGCGGTGGCCGCCGCGTCGGTGAGCGGGCCGTACAGCCACAGCATCAGGGCCGCGCCGACGACGGACACACCCACCCAGGTGTACAGGGCGGGGCGGTGCAGCAGGAGCGTCATACGGGTCATGGCGAACGGGCGGCCGGCGGGTCCCGTCGGGGTGCCGGTGGAGGCGAGGGCGGTCATACGGCGGGCTCCTGGGCGGCGGTGCGGGCGGGGACCTTGGCCGGGTCCAGGGACAGTGCGGGAGCTTCGGGGTTGCGCAGATACGCGAGGACCAGCTCCTCCAGGGACGGCTCGGCGGTGCGCCAGTCGTCGCCGAGCGGACCGCTGCGGCGGACGACCGCCGTGAGCTGCCGTCCGGTGGTACGGGCCTCGACGACGGTGTGCGGGGTGAGGTCCCGGGCGGCTCCGTCGGGGGAGTGCGCGGGGCCGGTGAGGAGGGTGTGCGCGGCCAGCAGGTCGTCCAGGTCGCCCGCCAGGCGCACCCGGCCGCCGCCGATCAGCAGCAGGTGGTCGCAGGAGCCCTCCAGCTCGGCGACCACGTGCGAGGACATCACGACCGTGGTGCCGTGCTCGGCGGCCTCGGCCATCAGCACGCCCATCAGCTCGTGCCGGGCCAGCGGGTCGAGGTCGGCCATCGGTTCGTCGAGGAGCAGGAGTTCGGCCCGCTTGCCGAGCGCGAGGGCGAGGGCCACGCGGGTGCGCTGGCCGCCGGAGAGGGAGCGGATCTTCGCCTTCGGGTCCAGCCCGCCGCCGTCGTACGTGATCCGCTCGGCGACCGGGGCGTCCCAGCGAGCCTGGTTCAGCTCCTGGCCCAGCCGCAGCGTGTCGGCGACCGTGAGCTGCGGATACAGGGGCTTGTCCTGGGCGACGTAGGCGACGCGCTCGCGGGCGGCTGCCGGGTCGGTGCCCAGCACGGTGAGGGAGCCCTCGGTGGGAGCGAGCAGCCCGGCCGCGTGGGCCAGCAGCGTCGACTTGCCCGCGCCGTTGGGGCCGACGACGGCGCAGACGCGTCCCGCGGGGAGCCGGAAGGAGCAGTCGCGCAGCGCCCAGCCTCCCCGCCGTCCGAACCGCTTGCCCAGTCCGGCCGCCTCTATGGCGGTGTGGGTCATTCCTGGTCTCCCTTGAAGTGTTCGTCCAGCACGGCGGTGAAGAGCGCCGCGACGTCGTCGTGGTCGAGTCCGGCCGCGCGGGCCCTGGCGGCCCAGGCGTCGAGTTCGGCGCGCAGCGGGGAGTCGGCCGGGGCGGCGCCCAGCGACTTCCGTACGAAGGTGCCGAGGCCCCGCCGCGCCTCGACCAGGCCCTCCCGCTCCAGCTCGCGGTAGGCCTTGAGGACGGTGTTCGGATTGATAGCGGTGGCTTCCACGACCTCGCGGGCCGTGGGGAGCTTGTCGCCCGGCTCCAGCAGGCCCAGGCGCAGGGCCTGTTTGGTCTGCTGGACGATCTGGACGTAGGTGGCGACGCCGCTGCGCCGGTCGATGCGGTACTCGACCACTCGGACAACCACCCTTTCACTAATTGAGTAGTGAAAGGGTGGTGCAAGATGGTGCCCGGCGTCAAGAGCGAGATCGTCAAGAGCGAGATTCTGCGGGCCGGAAATTTTGTGGGCCGGTGCGTGAACCGATCGGTGGGGCTCGTCCGATGAGGGGTCGTGAGGGAAACAAGAAGCGACGGGGAGCTGCTGCGGGCCATCGCGGCGGACGGGGACCGTCGCGCCTTCGAAGAGCTGTACCGGCGGTACGCGCCATGGCTGACCGCGCGGCTGCGCGGCCGGTGCGCGGACGCCGGGGTCGTCGACGACGTCGTACAGGAGACGTTCCTCGCCGTGTGGCGCGGCACCGCCCGCTACCGCGAGGAGGGTGACGCGGCCGGCTGGCTGTGGCGCATCGGCTCGCGCCGGCTCATCGACGCCCTGCGCGGTGACGGAGCGCGCGGCCGCATGCGGCAGGCCCTGGCACGCCTGCGCCACCGCGACGAGGCCTCGGCCGAGGAGCGCGTCCTGGCCGGCGTCGAACACGGCGACCTCGCGGGCGCGTTGACCCGTCTGTCACCCGAACTGCGCGCGGTCCTCCAGGCCACGGTGATCGACGGACTCACCACCCGGGAAGCCGCCGTCCTGCTCGGCATTCCGCCGGGCACCGTCAAGACGCGCGCCCTGCGTGCACGCAAGCAGCTGCGGGAGGAGTTGGCATGAGCGACGACATGCGTATGACATGGCATGTGCCGGAGGAAGACCTCCAGGCTTACGTACAGGGCGAGTTGGCGGCTCCCCGGCTGTGGTCCGCCGACACCCACCTCGCCTCCTGCGCGCAATGCCGGGCGGCCCTGGCCGAGGTGAGCGACCCGGTCGCGCTGGACGCGGGCTGGGAGCGGCTCGACGCCGAGCTGGACGCGCCGCGCCCCGGTCTCGTCGAGGCCCTGCTGGTGCGGATCGGCGTCGCCGACCACACCGCACGGCTGCTGACGGCCACCCCCGTACTGCGCGCCTCCTGGCTCGGGGCGGTCGCCGCCGTCCTGATGATGACCGTGCTGGCGTCCTACTCCATGCGGACGTCGGCCACTCCCACCCTGTTCCTGGCCCTCGCACCGCTGCTCCCGCTCGCCGGGGTCGCGCTGTCCTACGGACCCGCCCTCGACCCGACGTACGAGATGGTGGCCGTCACGCCGACCCACGGCTTCCGCCTGCTGATGATCCGCACGGTCGCGGTCCTGACGGCGGGCCTCGGGCTGAACGGTCTCGCGACCCTCGCCCTCCCCTCGTACGGCCTGCACGCCCTGGCCTGGCTGCTGCCCGCCCTCGCCCTCACCGGCACCGGCCTCGCGCTGACCGCCCGAATCGGCCCGGTCCTCGCGCCCTCCCTGGTCGGCGGGGCCTGGGTCGCGCTGCTGGCGGCGGCCCACGCGAGGACCGCGTCCGGCGCGACACTCGCCCCGTTCACCGCGACGGGCCAGACGGTCGCCGCGGCGGTCACCGCCCTGGCCGCCGGTCTCCTCTATCTCGTACGGGACCGGTTCGACTCCTCGACGGTGTACGGGCCCTTCTCCGGCGGGGGTGCCGCGTGAGCGCCGCCCCCGCCCCCGTCCCCGACCACCACCACTCCTTCTCCGACAGGAGCACCGCTCGTATGACCCCCACTGTCTCCGCCTCCGGCCTGAGCCTCCGCTTCGGGGGGACCGTCGCGCTCGACGACGTCTCCGTGCGGCTGCGTGAGGGCGTCACCGGACTGCTCGGACCCAACGGCGCCGGGAAGACCACCCTGTTGCGGGTGCTCGCCACCGCCGTGCCCGCCGACCGGGGTGCCTTCACGGTCCTCGGGCACGACCCGAGTACGACGGCGGGACGCCTCGACGTCCGGCGCACGCTCGGTTATCTGCCGCAGACGCCCGGCTTCCACCACGACTTCTCCGCCTTCGAGTTCGTCGACTACGTGGCGATCCTGAAGGAGATGACGAACCGCACCGCCCGGCACCGGGAGGTACGGCGCGTCCTGGAGGCCGTCGGCCTCTCCGACGTCCGGAGCAAGCGCATCAAGAAGCTGTCCGGCGGTATGCGCCAGCGGGTCGCGCTGGCCGCCGCGCTGGTCGGCGACCCCGGCTTCCTCGTCCTGGACGAGCCGACCGTGGGCCTGGACCCCGAACAGCGCATGCGCTTCCGGGAGTTGATCGCACAGGCGGGCGAGGGGCGGACGGTACTGCTCTCCACCCACCAGACCGAGGACGTGGCGATGCTCTGCCACCGCGTGATCGTCATGACCGGCGGCCGGGTCCGCTTCGACGGCACTCCGGCCGAACTGACCGCGCGGGCGGCGGGCCGGGTGTGGAGCAGCACGGAACGCGACCCGGGCGCACGGGCCGGCTGGCGCACGGGCACAGGCAGTTTCCGCAATGTCGGCGATCCGCCCGAGGGCGCCGACCTCGTCGAACCCACCCTGGAGGACGGCTACTTGCTCACCCTCGACGGCGAGCCCGCGGAGGTGGCGGCATGAGCGCCACCACACACACGGTCACGGAGGCGGCCCCCACGGGGGTGGAGCCGACCGCTCCGGCCGGAACGTCCAGGACGGCCGCCGTCCTCGCCCTCGCCCGCTTCGAAGCCCGGGAACTGTTCCTGCAGATCCCGGTGTTCATCTTCTTCCTGCTGTACGTCGGCTACACCGGCTGGCAGCTGTTCTCCGGCCGGGAGGGCATGGACGAGTACCCGGTCCTCCAGAACGTCGACCGGGACACCCAGAGCGGTCCGCTGCTCCTGGCTGTCGCGATCTTCGTCTGCGTCAACCGGGCCGTGCTGCGCTCCCGCCGACGCGACACGGACCGGCACCTCGACGTCCTGGTCATGGAGCCGTGGCGGCGTACGGTGGCGCACGGGCTGTCCGTCGTGCCCTGTGCCGCGCTCACCGCGCTCGTGGTCGCCTTCCAGTTCACCTGGGCGGCGATGAAGCCGGGCGCCGTCGGCCACGGATCGGCGGCCGAACTGGCCGTGGCTCCGCTGATGGTGCTGCTGTCCGGCGTCCTCGGCGTGCTGTCCGCGCGGCTGATCCGCAACTCGTTCGCCGCCCCGCTCTTCGTCGTCGGCCTCTCCGCCATGGCCACCCTGGCCTCGTCGGCCTCCGGTGGTGCGCGCTGGGAGGAGTGGCTGTGGCCGGCCGTCTCCGAAAGGGGCGCCGACCCGTTCCCGTCCGAACTGCTGGGCCGGCCGGCCGCCTGGCACGCGCTGTATCTGGCCGGGCTCGTGGTGCTGCTGCTGTGCCTCGCCGTGCTGCTGGGCGGCGGTCGTACCCGCGCGGTCAAGGCGGTCACCGCCCTCGCGCTCGCCGCCACCGCCGCGGGGGTCGTCGGGCAGTCCCCGGGTGACTCGGCCGGGCTGCTCGCGGCCCGCACGAAGGCGTCCGTCAGCCCGCAGAAGGTGCAGTCCTGCGTCGAGCACGGCAGGTCGACGTACTGCGCCTTCCCCGAGTGGACCGGCCGCACCGCCGACTGGGCCGGGATCGTCGACCGTGTCCAGTCCCTCGCGGGCGGCAGTGCCGGGGGCGAACGGATCACCGTACGGCAGCGGATCGACGCCCGCTACGGGCTGACCAGCGACGCGGCGCTCCCCTCGGCCACCACCCCGGCCACTGTGACGGTCGGCACGCGCTGGGGCGGCAACCGCGTCCCGGAGTTCGCGGTCGGCGTCGCCTCGGTCCTGGTCGCGGGCGACGAGAAGTCCGGCGGCGAGATCTGCGGCGGCCGTGCGGTGACCACCGTGTGGCTGGCGCTGGGCGCGCTGCCCGACCCGATGGAAGCGTTCAAGAACGTTCGCCTGGACGACAGTGTCAAGGGCGCCGGTCTGGTGCTGACCCCGACCAACGGCCTGTCCCTGAGCGCCGAGCAGACGCGCGTCGTCCGGGAGCTGCTGGAGAAGTCCCGCTACGGCGTCGTCCCCAAGGTGAAGGCCCACTGGGCGGAGCTCACGTCCCCGAAGACGTCGACGGCACGGGTGGCCGAGCTGCTCGGGGTCCCGGCCGGCGCGAAGGCGAACGGCTCGGCATCGGAGGGTGACTCGTGCGGAGAGCAGTGACGGGTGATGCCCCCGGGCCGGGCACGCCGGCCCTGGAGCGGACGCCGGCCACGCGGCGCCCGTACGCCCTGATCCGTGCCCTCGCGCGACCGGTGTGGCGCACCCTGCCGCGCAGGGCCCTCGCCACGGGCGCCGTCCTGGGGCTGCTGCTGGCCGGTATCCCGCGGATGTTCTCCGCCCCGGACGACGGATGGCTCTGCCTCAGCGTGCTGCGGGCCGCCGCGCTCGCCTTCGGGCTGGGCCTGGCGTTCCTGCTGGACGACCCGGCCCGGCACACCACCGCCGCGGTGCCGGCCCGGCGGCCGGTGCGGACCGGGCTGCGGATGGCGCTCGTCGCCCCGCTCGCGGCGCTGTGGTGGACGGCCGCCCTGCTCCTCGTACCGGAGCAGGGCCGGCCCCCGGTCGGCGCGGTCACCCTGGAGGCGGCGGCCACCGCCGTGCTGGCCCTGGCCGCCGCGACCCTGGTCGTGCGGTACACGGAGACCGCCGAACCGGGGATCGCGGTCTCCTCGGGGCTGGTGGGCACCGCACTCGGCGCGGCCCTGCTGCTCCCCGACCGCTGGGAGCTGTTCGTGGCGGTGACCGACCCGCGCTGGGACGCCGCGCACCAGCGGTGGGCGGGGATCCTGGCCGTGGCGGCGCTGGTCGTCGTGTGCCGCATGGCGGAACCCACACAGCGGTGGCGGGTAACCTCCTTTGCTCATCGTTGACTTGACGTGAGCACGCGCTCAAGGGGGACCTGAATGTCCACGCCTCCGCCGCCCCAGGGTGGCTACAACTCCTATGGCCAGCAGCCCTATCCCGGGCCTCAGGGGCCGTATCCGCCCCAGCAGCAGTACGGGCAGCAGCAGCAGCCGCCGCCTCCGCAGTACGGGCAGCAGCAGCCGTATCCGCCCCAGCAGCCCTACCAGGGCCAGCCGCCCTATGGGCAGCCGCCGTACCAGCAGCACCCGGCGCCGGCGGGGCCGCCGCCCGGGCGGCAGCGGCCCGCGTTCAACTCGCGGTCGCCGCTGTTCAAGGCCGTCGTCTTCGTGATCGCGCTGATCGGCGCGGGCGTCTACTACTTCACGAAGAGCGACGAGCCCTACAAGCCCAGCACCGACACCAGCAACAGCGACTTCAGCGCCGAGGTCGGCGACTGCATGAAGAACAACGGCACCGAGAGCAGCCCGGACCTGGAGGTCGTCGACTGCACCAACAGCGCGGCCGCCTACAAGGTGGAGAAGACCGGCTCGACGAGCGAGTGCGAGGACGGTCAGCTCAAGTACACGAAGACCCGCCGGAGCACGACGCTGCTCACGATGTGCCTGTCGGAGATCAGCAACTAGCCGAGCGGCACGGGGCGGCGGTCAGGACTCCGCCCGGTACATCAGGTCCGTCTCGTGGGTGACGAAGCCGAGGCGCTCGTACACGGTCACCGCCGCCTTGTTGTCGGCGTCGACGTAGAGCATCGCGGTGGGCAGGGCCTGGGCGGCGAGGTGGCGGAGCCCGATCGTGGTGAGGGCCTTGCCGAGGCCGATGCCCTGGGCGCCGGGGTGGACGCCGAGGACGTACACCTCGCCGAGCCCTTCCTCGGCGTGGACCTTGGTCCAGTGGAAGCCGATGAGTTCGCCGCCGCGCCAGGCGAGGAAGAACCCGGACGGGTCGAACCACGGCTCGGCCATCCGGTCGTCCAGGTCGCGCTGGGTGAGGGAGCCCTGCTCGGGGTGGTGGGCGAAGGCCGCGGCGTTCACCGCGAGCCAGGCGGCGTCGTCCCGTCCGGGCACGAAGGCGCGGACGTTCACCCCGTCCGGGAGCTTCGGCTCGGGCAGGTCGAGGCCCGCCAACGGCCGCCGCATCTGCCGCAGTTCGCGGAAGAGCGTGAGCCCGAGGACCTGCGCGAGGTGCCGGGCGGCGGAGTGCCCGCCGTGCGCCCACACCCGCAGCCGCTTGCCGGACTCGGCGAGCAGCGCCGAGCCCAGCGCCCGGCCGTGCCCGTGCCCGCGGACCGCCGGGTGGACGACCAGCTCGGCGGCCGGGGCCTCGACCGGGTCGGTGTCCTCCAGCTGCGCGTATCCGATCAGCTCGTCGCCGAGGGTCAGCAGCAGATGGCGTACGCCTTCGCGGGCTCCGCCCTTCAGCTGGAGCCGCCCCTGCTCGGACACCGCCTGCTGTCCGTCGGCCCGGGCGGCCTCCGCGAGCAGCCGGAGCACGTCCTCGGCCTGGGCCGGGGTGAGCGCGGTGTAGGTCTCGATGGCACGGGAGAGGCCGGAGGGCGCGGTGTCGTCGCTGGTCATGGCTATGAGGGTACGGCCTGCCCGTTTCATGGTGAAGTGACCTCGGTGGCAACCAACTGGTAACCGTGAAACCCCTGTTGCGCTACGCGCGTTGAATCTAAAGTGCGGGCAAAGCCACGCGGCAGCCACAGCCGTCCCACAGCTGACACGGCTCCGGGGGCTCCGACAACTCCGACAGCTCCCACTGGGGGGAACCATGCCGCAGACGTCACGGCACAGACACACCCATCGCCTTCTCGCGGCCGCCGCCGGTCTGGCCACCGTCGGTGCGCTGGCCGCGGCGATGCCCGCGAGCGCGGGTCAGGACCAGGCGACGCCCCTGCACCACCAGGGCAGCGGCCGCTACCAGGACGTGCAGCTGCTGTCCTTCAACGACCTGCACGGCAACCTGGAGCCGCCGACCGGTTCCTCGGGCCGGGTCACGGAGCTCCAGGCGGACGGCACGACGAAGACGGTCGACGCGGGCGGCGTCGAATACCTCGCCACGCATCTGCGCGAGGCCCGCAAGGACAACAAGTACTCGATCACGGCCGCCGCCGGTGACATGGTCGGCGCCTCCCCGCTGATCTCGGGCCTTTTCCACGACGAGCCGACGATCGACGCGCTCAACAAGCTCGACCTGGATGTCACCTCCGTCGGCAACCACGAGTTCGACGAGGGCGCCAAAGAGCTGGCCCGGCTGCAGAACGGCGGCTGTCACCCGAAGGACGGCTGTTACGACGACAGCGAGAAGTTCACCGGCGCCAACTTCCCCTACCTCGCCGCGAACGTCACCGACGAGAAGACCGGCAAGCCGATTCTCAAGCCCTACTGGGTGTGGAAGAAGAACGGCGTCAAGGTCGGCTTCATCGGCGTGACGCTCGAAGGCACCCCGAACATCGTGTCGGCCGACGGCGTCAAGGGCCTGAAGTTCGGCGACGAGGTCGAGACGATCAACAAGTACGCCAAGGTGCTCCAGCGCCAGGGCGTGAAGTCGATCGTCGCGCTGATCCACGAGGGCGGCGCGCCCGCGTCGTCGGCGTACAACTACGACTGCGACAGCCCCGGCGCCGGTGACGGCATCTCCGGCCCGATCGTCGACATCGCGAAGAACGTCACGCCGGCCGTGGACGCGCTGGTCACCGGCCACACCCACCAGGCGTACGCCTGCACGATCAACGACCCGGCGGGCAACCCCCGCATGGTCACCTCGGCGGCGTCCTTCGGCCGGCTCTACACCGACACGACCCTCACGTACGACCGCTGGACCGGCGACATCGCCCGTACGGCGGTGAAGTCCGCGAACCACGTGGTCACCCGTGACGTGGCGAAGGCCGCCGACATGACGGCCCTGATCAGCAAGTGGAAGACGCTCTCCGCCCCGATCGCCTCGCGCCCCATCGGCTACATCGCGGGCGAGATCGGCAACACCGGCACCGAGTCCCCGCTCGGCGACATGATCGCCGACGCGCAGCTCGCGTACGCCAAGTCCCTCGACCCCGAGGCCGACCTCGCGGTGATGAACCCGGGCGGCATCCGCGCCGGTCTCACCTACGCGGCGAGCGGCAGTGAGGGCGACGGCGTGGTGACGTACGGGGAGGCCTACACGGTCCAGCCCTTCGCCAACACGGTCAACCTGGTCGACCTGACCGGCGCCCAGGTCATCACCGCACTCCAGCAGCAGGTCAGCGGCTCGAACGAGGCCGCCCCGAAGATCCTCCAGATCTCCAGCGGTCTGACCTACACGCTGGACCTCACCAAGACGGGGGCGGCCCGTGTCGTCGCCGACTCGGTCAAGCTCAACGGCACCGCCATTGACCCCACCGCCACGTACCGCGTCGCGATGAACTCCTTCCTCGCGGGCGGCGGCGACGGCTTCGCCGAACTCGGCAAGGGCACGAACATGCTCATCGGCGGCGACGACCTGGCGGCCTTCGAGGCGTACCTGACGGCCAACTCGTCGGCCACGACGCCTTATCCGGTACCGGCGGCGAACCGGATCACCGTAGTGAAGTAGCGGGTGCAGCAGATCGCATTCGTGCGGTAGCGGTAACGGCAGCGGTTCCGGTTGCCGGCAGGGGGGCGGTACGCATCGTCGGGCCAGATGATGCGTACCGCCCGTCCTGCTTGTGCCGCGAAGACAAGTCCTCTGTGAGCCAGGGCACTTAACATGAGGTGACGTCGGTAGCGCTGCCCTCGGAGCAGACGGTCGACGGGGGAGACGACGATGGAGATCAGGCTCGCGGATGCCCTGAAGGCGTTGCGGAACGAACTCGCCGACGCTTCGTTGCAGTCGGCAGGACAGCCGGTCAGGCTGCTGGTGGAGACGGTCGATCTGGAGCTGCAGGTGGCGGTCACCCACGCCAAGGAGGGCGGGGGCGGCGTCAAGTTCTGGGTCCTGACGGCCGACGGCAAGGCTTCCGCGAGTACCGCCGTCACCCACACGGTGTCACTCCAGCTGAAGGCCGAGACAGCCGACGGCGGCCGGGTGCTCACCGGATCCGGCACGGAGGACAAGGTTCACCTGACGGACGACTGAGTGTCGGCGGTTTCTGTCGTACGGGGGTGGGGTGGCGATGGCGAGCCAGTCCGATCGCGTCGTGCAGATCGTCGGCCGGGACTCCGACGGCAGGCCCTACTTCGTGGCGTCGGGGTTTCTCCTGGCCGGCGATCTGGCGATCACGGCCGCGCACACGGTGGAGGACGCGTCCGTACCGTACGAGGTGCGCTCCGGCGGGGCGTCCGCCCGCATCGGGGTCCGGTGTGTGGTGCCGTGCGCGGACCGTGACCTCGCCCTGCTGGTCCTGGAAGCGGCGCGGGAAGCGATCGAGCCCGTCCGGTTCGCCGAACTCCCCCACGACATGGGGCAGGTCGACGTGCACGCGGTCGGCTACCCCTGGTTCACCCTGGAGGAGGCCCGGCCGAGGAGCCATCAGCTGAATGGCACCGTCCAACTGGGTTCCGACCGTGCGGCCCACCAGCTGCAACTGTCCCTCACCAGCAGCGATCCGCCGCCGAAGCCGCCCGGCGGTTCCGCGTGGGAGGGCTACTCGGGAGCGGGCGTACTCACCACGTACGAGGGGCTGCTCGCCGGGGTCGTCACCAGCCACCGTCCGACGGGGGACCGCCGCAATCTCACCGGCACCGATCTGTGCGATCTGCGGGACCCGGAGTTCCTCGCCGTCCTCGCGGATCACGGTGTCGAGGCGTCGCCCCTTCCGGTGCGTCTGGTGGCGGAGCGGGCCGGCCGGGCCACCGCGACTCCGCACTGGCTGCCGCCCGCCGTCCGCGGGGTGCTGGCCCGCCAGCGAGCCGAGGCGGACGAACTCCCGTACCGCTTCCGGCAGGATCGCCGCTCGCGCCGGCTGACCGCGGTGTACATCCGCCAGGTGCTGAGCCGCACCGAACCCGAGGACCCGGAGGGCGAGGGGGAGACGGAAACACGCCCCGACGCCCGGACCGGCCACGGACCACCGGCCCACGGCCATGGTTCACCCCGCGGCCAGGGCGCGATGAAGGCGACCGGACCGCCGCAGCGGCTGGAGGAGGTCCTGGCGCACGACGCCCACGGCGGCGACCACGACGACGGCGGCGGGCATCTGCTCATCGAGGGCGGACCGGGTGCCGGGAAGTCCACCCTGCTGCACAGTTGCGCCCTGGACCTCGGCGAGGCCGCACTGGGTGCGGCGACGGCCCGTGGACGGTGGGTGCCGCTCTGGGTCACCGCCGCCGCGCTCGCCGACGTCGGCCACTCGCTGGAGAGCGCGGTCGCGGCGGCCACGGGACTCGACTCCGGGGACGGCACGCTGCCCCGACTGCCGGACGGCGCCCGCTGGCTGGTACTCGTCGACGCGCTGGACGAGGTCCACCACGACCAGCGCGGCAAGGTCGTGCACCGGCTGACCGACCGGGTGGGACAGGACACGAGTGCTGCGCCGCGCATCCTGCTCACCACCCGCCCCGATCCCGAGGGCACGACCGACCTGGTCCGGGCCGGGTTCCACACCTACTCCCTCGACCCCTTCGACCGGCACCGCCTGGAGGAGTTCGCCCGTACGTGGTTCAAGGACTCCGGCCGCGCCGAACTCGCGGCGGACTTTCTGCGGCAGATCGACGACACCGGCCTGAGCGACCTGCTCCGCAACCCGCTGCTCGCCACCGTCACCGCGCTCGTCTTCGAGAACGCCCCCGACGAACCCCTGCCGGACAACAGATGGGCGCTGTACGAGCAGTACCGCGTGCAGCTCGCGACCGCCAAGCGGGATCAAGTCGACTCCCTGTGGCGGGAGTTGGCACTGCGTGCGGAGTTCACCGCGCGGGGGCGGTACGCGGTGGCGTACCTGCGGGAGCACCTGGAACCACTGCTGTCCCACCTCGCGTACGCCCAGGTCGCCGAGGGCGCCCGCGACCTGCCGCACAAGGCCCGCCGCTGGTGGGAGGAGACCGCGATCGACGGACAGGGGCGCCGCTTCGGGGCCGCGCCGCCACTGGACGGATGGTCCAACACCGTCACCGACGCGCTGCTGGGGACCGGGCTGCTCGTCCGCAGGGGACATGACCTGGAGTTCCTGCACGCGACATTCGCCGAGCACCTCGCCGCGGAGCGGCTGGCGGGCGGGCTGCCGGAGGTGTTCGATCCGGGGTGCGAGGGATGGCGTACGGCGATTCTGGCCGCGTCCGGTCGTACGAAGCATCCCCTCGCAGGGCTCTACCGGACCGCGCTGGTGCATTACGGCCACCGACATCGGGACGGCGGGCGGGCGTTGCTGGACTGGTTGCAGGAGGGGGTGTGGGGCAGCCAGCTGCTGGCGGGGGAGCTGCTGGCTGCGCGTTGTCCGGCGGACGACGTTCACTATCGGCGGCTCCTCGACGCTGTCGGGGAGTACTCGGCTGCCGGGAGGTTCCCCTGGGGCGTACTCTCCCGGGTCCGGCATCCCCTGGTGAAGGCCTACCTGCACGACACCGTGCGTCGGCCGGACGGGCCCCACCGGGCGGAGGCGGCCACAGCGCTGCTCGCCCACGATCCGGCAGACGCCGTACGGGCTTTGGTGGAGATGGCCGCGGACCCGCACGTGAATCGCTCGATGTTGCAAAGCACGGCTTTGGAGCTGCTGGACTCGCATCCTCAGTACACGACGGAGGTGGCCGGGGTGCTGGGGGCTGCCGCGGACGGCGGTCTGGCCTTCCGTTATCAGGGGCTCCAGAGCGCAACGGTCCTGATCGGGCTCGGCGGGCAGTATGTCGAACGGGGAGCCAAGATATTGACGTTGCTCGCCGACGACTGGATGGTGTCCGGCTTCGATCGGGAACGGGCCGTCGAGATGCTGATCGACCTTGGCGATACGTATGCGGCGGAGGTTGCACGAAGGCTCAGCCGGACTGTCAGTGATTCGCGGACCATGAGTTCGAGCCGGGAGAAAGCGGCCACGTTGCTGGCCCGACTTGGCGAGCCCTACCTCTCTGAGGCGGTTTCGGCCCTTCGGGAAATGATCATAGGCTTCAGTTGGTTCGATCGCCGAGATGCGATGGAGGCGCTCGTCGGTCTCGGCGGAGCGCATGTCGACGAGGCGGTGCACGCGTTGCGGACGGTCGTCGCCGATCCGTCCAAGTCGGTCTACGACCGGATGGAATCGGTGGGGCAGCTGGCGGGTCTCGGTGATGCCTACAGCGAGCAGGTGGTCGAGGCGTGGCGCCTGCTCATGGGCGATCCCAGTGTGGGCAGTGCCGGGCAGTTGGAGGCCGCACAAGCGCTGGCTCGTCTGGGGGGAACGCATACGGAGGAGGCGCGTCGACGGGTTCAGCACATGATCGACGCTCGCGAGACGGGCCTGCGTGACCGAAGGAGAGCGAAGCGACTCCTGGCGGACGGGCTTAAGGGATGGGAGGCCGAGCAGCTTGCGCTCTGGCGCTCGTCTCTGAGAAATCCCAGGGACTCGGACTACCAGCGTTGGCAGGCTGCGTTGGGGATGGCCGGGCTTCCCGGTGGGGACGCGGACGAGGTGGCAAAAGCCTTGCTTTCCGTACTGACCGACGGGCGAATCCGGGGATACGAGCTGAGCAATGGCGCGCGGGCGCTGCGCGATCTGGGTGACCAACACGTGGAGAGGGCCGTGGCGGTGCTCCGTGCTCAGTTCGCGGACGCGCGGTCCGCGGGGGCGTCCCGTACCACCGCGGCACGCGCGCTGTTGGCTCTCGAAGTGCCTACGCTGCGCGATGATCCCTTGCTGCTGCGGACGGTGATCGCCGATCCGGAGCTCGCCCATTACGACTTCCGTGACGCGGTAGAGAGATTGCGCGCGGTGGGAGAAGGGGAGATGGGCAAGGTCGCGGCCGACCTTTGCGTCGGCCTCAGTGACCATCGCACTGAAGCGGAGCGCCAGCGAGTCATCGCCAGGGTGCTGCGTGAGCTGGGTGACTCCCACGTGGAGTCGGCCGCCGCGGCCCTGCGTGCGGAACTCGTACGGCCGGGCATCAGCACCAGGTCCAGGCAGGCAGCGGCACGGGGCCTGATGGCGCTCGGAGGTCCACACGTGCCCAGCGACCCGGAGGTCCTCCGTGCCCTCGTCGCCGATCGCAGGGCCTATGCGAAGGACCGGGTGCTGGCCGCCGACGCGTTGCTCAGTCTCGACAGATGGCCTGCCGAGAGGAAGAGGATCGGCCGGATACTGTTTGCCCTCGCCACCCGCGAGCGAGACCTGTTCGACCGGAGTTCCGATGAGGCGATTGATCTCCTCCGCAGTCTCGGCGGGGAGTACCGGTCCATGGCCGACCGCGCCGAGACCATGAACAGAGACCGGAGTCGGCCGCCCTTGCTCCGTCGCCTGATCAGACGGTCCCCTTGACGGAACACGACCACAATGAATTAGCCTGGCAATCACCTCAGTAAGTTCCATGTGAGGTCCGTAATAAATTCTGTGTGAGCGGCGGGTCGGTTCCCCCGTCGCTCTAAGAATTTCTTTCAGCCGCAATTCATTGAGGTCTAAGGCGAATTGGTGATTTCGGGGTTCTGGGTCCCGTAGTGTTTTCCATGTCGAAAGCGAACAACGCAAACGGCAAAGGGAATACACCCACTGGGAAGAAGGAGAACCCCATGAGCTTCCACAAGATCGCCCCGGTCAAGAAGCACCACAAGCCGGCCGCCAAGCACGCCGCCAAGCCCGCGCCGAAGCCCGCCGCCAAGAAGGCCGCCGCTCCGAAGCCGCGCCCGGTGAGCCGTCAGGGCCGCTAGTAGCCGCTAGCAGCCACCGGCAGCCACCGGCTGTCGCTTGTCGCTACGAGGCGGGGCCCCGGAACTGGATTCCGGTGGCCCCGCCTCGGCCGTGTTCTGGACCGGGAAACGGGAAACGAGAAAGGGGAGTTGAGCTGAAATGCGGGAAGTCCGGGAGGCGTTCGCGCGCTTCTGGCCGCTGACACGCGGCGATCGCAAGTGGCTGGTGCTGATCATCGGGTGTGTGGTCGTGGCCGCACTCGCCGAGACGGCATCGATCCTGCTCTTCGCGGAGCTCACCGATCACGCGCTGAAGGAGGGCTCGATCTCCGCGTTCTGGGGACCCGCCGGAGCCTGGCTCGGGGTCGCCGTACTCGGTGCGGTCGTCGGTTATCTCGGTAACTCGCTCGCCGTGTGGACTGCCGAGAGATTCGTCCTCCGGCTGCGCGCGGGTGTCTTCCGCCACGTCCAGGATCTGCCGCCCCACTTCTTCCAGCAGCACCGCCAGGGTGATCTTGTCGAACGCCTCACGGGTGATGTCGAGGCCATTGAGCAGATGGTCGTGTCAGGGGTGGTGGGGACCGTCTCCGCCGCCTTCTCGGCCGTCTTCTATGCCGCCGCCGCGCTCTGGCTGCGCTGGGATCTCGCGCTCGTCACCTTCGTCCTCGCCCCTCTCTTCCTCGTCGCCGCCCGCCGGTTCTCCGGACGGATCAAGAAGGCGTCCCAGGAGGAGCGGGCCGCCGACGGGGCGATCACCTCGGTCGTCGAGGAGTCGCTCGGCAATGTGGTGCTGACGCAGGCGTACAACCGCCGGCGCGCCGAGGAGAAGCGGCTCGACCGGGAGGCGCGCGCCTGGATGCGCGCGTCCGTGCGCGGGGCGCGGGCGAGCGAGATGTACGAGCAGTTCGTCGAGGTCGTCGAGACCGTGTGCGTGCTCGCCGTGATCGGCCTGGGCGCCTGGGAGATCTCCGCGGGCCGGATGTCGCTGGGCCAGCTGCTCGCCTTCGCCGCCTTCCTCGGCTATCTGTACCCGCCGATCCGCAACCTCGGCCAGCTCGGCCTCACCCTCACCGCCGCCACCGCAGGCGCCGAGCGGATCCAGGAGATCCTGGACGCCGAGCCCGCCGTCGCCGACCCCGTCGCCCCGGTCCCCGCATGGCCCGTACGCGGCTGGGTCAGCCTCCACGGCACCTCGTTCCGCTACCCGGGCGCCGAGCACGACTCCCTGCGCGAGGTGACCTTCACGGCCGGACCCGGCGAACTCGTCATCGTCACCGGGCCCAGCGGCGCCGGAAAGTCCACCCTCTCCAAGCTCCTGACCCGCTTCTACGACCCCACGGCCGGCGTGATCTGCCTCGACGGCATCCCGCTGAGCGACGTACCCCTGGAGTTCCTGCGCGAGAACGTCGCGCTGCTGCCCCAGGAGACCCTCATCCTGCACGGCACGATCCGCGAGAACATCGAGTGCGGACGGCCGGGCGCCTCACTGGCCGAGATCGAGCGGGCCGCGCGGGACGCCGTCGCGCACGAGTTCATCAGCGCACTGCCCGAGGGGTACGACACCGAGATCGCGCCCGGCACGGCCATCCTCTCCGGCGGCCAGCTCCAGCGGATCGCCATCGCCCGCGCCATGCTGCGCGGCGCCCCCGTCCTCGTCCTCGACGAGCCCACGACCGGGCTCGACTCGGTCGCCGCGCGCCGGGTGGTGCAGCCGCTGCGCCGACTGATGGCGGGCCGTACGACCATCATGATCACGCACGATCTGTCACTGGCGCCCGACGCCGACCGGATCCTGGTCGTGGACGGCGGCCGGCTGGTGGAGGCGGGCACGCACGACGAGTTGATGGCGTACGGCGGGGCGTACGCGCGCCTCGCCAGGCCGGCGCCCGAGTTCGACTATCTGGCGGCGCGCAGCGTGTAGCCGAGCCCCCGCACGGTGTGGATGAGCCGCGGTCCGCCGTGGCTCTCCAGCTTCCGGCGCAGATACATCACGTACACGTCCAGCGTGTTGGACGCCGGTTCGAAGTCGAAGCCCCAGACCTCCCTGAGGATCTGGGCCCGGCTGAGGACCTTGGCCGGGTGCCGCAGCAGATGCTCCAGCAGGGCGAACTCGGTCCGGGTGAGGTCGAGGGGGTCGTCGCCGCGGGTGACCGTGCGGGCCCGCAGGTCCATGGCGATGTCCTGGAAGGCGAGCCGGTCGCCGGGAAAGGCCGCGTCCGGTGCCTGCTCCGGGCGCGGGCTGCGGCGCAGCAACGCCCGTACGCGGGCGAGGAGTTCCTCGCTCGCGAACGGTTTCATCAGGTAGTCGTCGGCGCCGTTGTCGAGCGCGACGATACGGTCGCCGACCGCGTCCCGGCCGGTGATCATGAGGATGGGCACGGTGGACCCGGAGGCCCGGATCCGCCGGGTGGCGGCCAGCCCGTCGAGCCCGGGCATGGTCACATCCATCAGCACCAGGTCGGGCCGCCCGTCCGCCCCGCCCACGAGAGCGAGGGCCTCACGGCCGTCCCCGGCGAGGACGGTCTCGTACCCCTCGAACCGGAGCAGCCGGTCGAGCCCCTCTCGCACGGCCGCGTCGTCGTCGGCCAGCAGGATCTTCCGCGCCATCGGTCCAACGTGTAACAGGGCGCTGTGCTGGACCTGGCAGGCGGATAAGCGTGAGCTGGGGGAAGACGGGGAGACGGGGGAAGTCGGGGGACAGGGGCTACGGCTCCCGCAGTGACCGGGGGACCTGGGACTCCCAGCGCCAGTTCAGGAGGGCGGCGAGGAGGGCGAAGGAGGCCAGCGGGATCCACGCGAGCAGGAGGAGCGCCGGCTGCTCGTCCTGGGTGACCAGGAGCACCACCCAGAGCACGAACATGCACAGCCAGACGATCAGGCCGCCGTTGAAGGCCCGCTGCCAGGCCGTGCGGTGCCCGGCCCGCCGCCGGATCAGCGCCTCCACCGCCGGACGCCGCTCCCAGGTCATGTCGCGCTGCCGGGTGGCGGCGTAGCGCAGGTCGGTCATCTCGGCGTGGGGGTCGGCAAGTTGCCAGTCGTTGACGTGCGGGAGGAGGAACCTGCGGCCCTCGGTGTCGTACAGGAAGGTGATCCACTGGGGCGCGAACGAGGACTTCCGCGGTATGGGCTCGACACGGATGTCGTAGATGTCGTGCCAGGCCCGCCGCCGCTCGACGACGGCCCCGCGGACACGGATACCGTCGCCCGTCACCAGCGTGCAGCCCCGCGTCATGAACAGCGCCAGCCTGCCGAAGGCCAGGACCACGGTGACCGCGAGGATCGGCCGCCCCCACTCCGCCGCCGGGCCGGTGGTCGACCGCGTCAGCTGAAAGAGGCAGTTCAGCGCCAGGAAGGCCCACAGGGCGAGCACCCGCCCGGGCAGCCATCGCCTCCGGTACTCGCGCTCGATCCCGTGCCCGGCTTCGTCCCAGGCCTCGTCCCCGGATTCGCCCCCGGCCGCGTCCCCGGACCCGGCCCCGTACTCGCTCATGTGCCTCTCCCCCGGTCACGCGTCGAACGCGCGCGACCGGGAGATCGTAAGGCGGGCTCCTGTGAGGGTCAGGAAGCGGTCGGCGTCCAGTCGCCCAGCCAGGCGGCGACGGTCTGGTCGGCGGCCTGGGTGTCCGTCAGCTGCGGACGGTCGCTGCTCGCGGCGCCCGAGCCGGCGCCGGTGTTCTTGTACTCGGCGAAACGGTCGGCCTTCCAGGAGAAGCCGCCCATGTCGGACCACGGGTTCGACCTGATGGCGGCGCTGAGGCTGGAGTTGCGGACGGTGGTCTGCGGCCTGAGGGTCGCGTCGCCGCCCGCGTGCCAGTTGCGGCCGAGGGAGAAGCTGGCGGCCGTCACATCACCGTTGAAGGTGGTGTTGTTGATCAGGAAGCCCTTGCGGTTCGCCGCGGTGCTGGGCGCGGTGACGTACCCGGCGGAGCTGCCGTCCCAGCGCTTCTTCAGGGTGATCACCGAGTGGTCGACGACGGCGGTGGCCCGGCCGAAGATGAAGTCGACGTTGCCCACGACGTAGGAGTTGCGGATGTAGACCCGGCCCAGCGCGCTGCTGTTCGCGCTGTCCAGCTCCAGGGTGTCCTGGTCGCCGGTGACGATCACCGAGTCGAGGAAGACCTTGTCGGCGGCGGTGCGCAGGGCGACGGCCTGCGCGCTGATGTCCTGGTGCGCCTTCTCGTCGAAGTCGTTGGAGACGGTCAGGTTGCGGGCCTGGAAGTCGTCGGCCTCCACGGCCATGGTGGCGCTGCCGGTGGTGCCGTACGTCGTGCCGTCGGCCTTCTTCGTCCCGGCCGCGTTGTTGTAGACGATCACCGTGTCCTTACGGCTGCTGCCCGTGCCCTGGATGGTGACGTGCGGCTTGTTGGACGGGACCTTGACGGTCTCGCGGTACGTGCCCGGCTTCACGGAGATCGTGACGCGCGAGGCGTTGTTCGCGGGTACGACGTCCACGGCGGCCTGCACGGTCTTGTACTGACCGGTGCCGTCGGCGGCCACGGTGAGGGTGGTGCCCGTGGCCGCGGTTGTCGTGGCCGTCGTCGTACCGAGCGAACTCCTCGGCCCAGAACTCGACTTGAGGAGCGCGGGAACGTCGGCCGCCTTGTCGAGCGTGTAGCTGTAGTAGCTCTTCGGGTCCCAGGACGCGCCCGTGCCCCCGCTCTCGTTCTTGCCACTGGTACCGGAGAAGACGTTGCCGCTCTGGGCGAGGGTGGCGGTGCTGTCCCGGACGACGGGGTTGTTCATCCCCGAGAAGTAGCTGTTCTGCAGCACCATGTTGGTGTTGCCGCGCGCGTAGTTGCCGTACGCGGACGTGATGTCCGTGCCCGGCTCGTCCTCCAGGTAGTTGTTGTAGAGGTGCGCGTGGGCGACGTTGTCCGTGGAGGGGTTGCGCTGCTGGGTCTCGCGGATCCAGTTGTGGTGGATCGTGATGTCGGCGGTGGTGTTGTCGGTCCAGCCGATGCCGAACGCCTTGTTCTCGTTGCTCAGCTTGTTGTACGACACCGTCAGGTACGTGGTGTCCTTGCGGCTGTCGATGAGCCCGTCGGCCATGTGCCGGATGTCGTTGTGGTCGATCCACACGTGGTGCGCGCCATCCATCTGGATGCCGTCGTAGTCGTGCTCCTTGTCGTTCCAGACGCCCTGGTAGGCGTCCCGGATCGTCAGGTTGCGGATGATCACGTTGTGCACGCCCTGGCCGAGGAAGAAGCCGCCGCCGACGATGTGCCCGGCGGTGCCGGAGCCGATGATGGTCTTGTTCGACTGGACCTTGATCTCGTTGCCGACCGGGTCCATGTTGATGGTCGCGGCGACGACGATGACGTACGGCTCGGTCGCGGTCGCGTACTTCTCCAGGTCGGCGAGCGTCTTCACGGTGACGGTCTTGCCGTCCCGGCCGCCGTAAGTCCCGTTCTGGCCAAGGGCGTTGACGGAGGCGAAGCCGTCGGCGGTGGCCGTGGCCCAGGCCGGGGTGGTGGCGGTCGCGGCCGACGCCTTCGGCTGCGCGTCCGCACCGAACACGCCGAACACCCCGCCGTAGGCCATGGCTCCGGCGGCGGACAGGGCCAGGGGGACACCGACGACCAACGCGGTTTTCCGCCGACGGTGACGAGCGCGGGCCTTGCTGCGGGTCTCACTCACGGGATGCTTCCGATCAGGTGGGCGGTGGCTTGAGTCACCTGCTGGTCGGCGCCGGTGGAGAAAAGGTTGCCGTGGGAGGGGGAAGTCTTGGTGCCGGTCCGCCTTCCAGTGGGGGTGATTGGCAGAACCGTTCCAGTCGGTGCGGCGCTGACCAGGGAATACGGCGGCGGGCGTGGGAACAGATCTGCCAATCCCTCCCGGACCGGGGCCTGGCGCGAGTCGTCCTGCGGCGACGGGCCGCCCGCTGGTCTTCTCGGCCGTGTTCTGGGCCGGATTCGTGGACGAGGTCAAGGGCGAGGCGGGCGTGCACACGTTCGGGTGATGCGGGTCGGAAGGCCTGACGTTCGAGGTCGAACCTCCCCCATCGTTGATCTTCCGGTCGAATGGGCGGCCTGGGCGTGAACGACAGATAGGGCAGAGGCGAGGCGGTTATGGTCGTAGACGCGACGCGTCGAAGGAGGGCATCGGCCATGGCTGCTCACGCTGAGGAACCCGATCCGGTCGTCCCTCCTATGCCCGAGCGGACGCCGGGGGCGCTGCGCGAGGCCATTGCCGAGCACGCCCCAAAGCTCCTACCCGACTTCGACGACCACTGGAAGTGGGCGATCGCCGACGCCTACAACCTTGGCCCTGTGCCCGCGTTCATGGCCCGCTGGTGGTGCGAGTACGCGATCGCCCGTAATCCGGAACTCGACGCCCACGTGATCGATCTCCAGCACCGTGCTGCAGAGGCAACCGACATCGCTGAGGCCAAGGCTCTGATCGACGAGGTGGCGAAGATTCGCTACGGCACGCGGAAGCTGGAGCCCGGCGAGTGACCGACGAGTTCATGGGGCCGCCTTGGCAGATGGACTGGCGGCTCGATGCCCTCACGAGCCGTGATGCACTGCCCGAGCATGTGCGGACGATGGTTGATGAGGCACGCGCCGAGCTGGTCACGGCGAAGGATCCGTATTTCCGGGGGATCGATGCCGATGCCGCTCTACCGGAAACCATGCGTGTCCAGCCGGCGCGGTCCAGCGATCCGAAGGGGCCGCGCATCCTGTACTTCGGCAACGGCGACGGCTGGCTCGCCTATACCTTCGTTCGGCGCTCCGAGGATCCGCAGATCCTGGTGTTCGAAGCCTTCTGGCAGGGGGCCGACCCGCTTACACCGCCTCCGGCGGAGGAGTAGCCGCCCCCGGCAGCCGTACCGTAGCCACCGTTCCGCCGCCCTGCGCCGGGCGCAGCGAGATCTCGCCGCCCGCCTGCTGGACCGTACGGGCCACAATCGACAGACCGAGGCCGGAGCCCGGGAGTGCGCGGGCCGACGGGGAGCGCCAGAAGCGGTCGAAGACGTGCGGGAGTTCCTCGCTGGGGATGCCGGGGCCGTGGTCGCGGACGGTCAGTTCGCCGCCCTTGAGTACGATGTCGATGACCCCGCCCTCGGGGCTGAACTTCACCGCGTTGTCGAGGATGTTCACGATCGCCCGCTCCAGTGCCTGCGGCTCCGCCCGGACGAACCAGGGCTGGAGATCCGCCGTGATCGTCAGCTCGGGGCCACGCAGCCGCGCCCTGCGCAGGGCCGCTTCGACGGTGTCCTGAAGGTCCACGGCCTCGGCACGGTCCGCCGGTGTTCCCGCGTCCGAACGCGACAGTGTCTGCAGGTCGCCGATCAGTGAGGCCAGTTCCGTCATCTGTGCCGTCACCGAGGCGAGGAGTGCCTTGCGGTCCGCCGGGGGGATCGGGCGGCCGGTTTCCTCGCTGCGGGTGAGGAGTTCGATGTTGGTGCGGAGGGAGGTCAGGGGGGTCCGGAGTTCGTGACCGGCGTCCGCGATGAGCTGCTGCTGGAGCTCGCGGGAGCTGGCGAGGGAGGCGGTCATCGAGTTGAAGGAGCGGGAGAGGCGGGCGATCTCGTCCTCGCTGTCCTCCTCGACCGGGATACGGATGGAGAGGTCTTCGGTACGGGCTACGTGTTCTACGGCGTCGGTGAGTTTGTCGACCGGGCGCAGGCCCGCGCGGGCGACCCAGAGACCTGCGGCTCCGGCGCCCAACACCCCGATTCCGGAGACGAGGAGGAGGATGAGGGCCAGGTCGTTGAGGGTGTTCTGGGTGTCCTCGAGGGAGATGGCGGCCATGATCGCGACGTCAGGGTAGGCCTGGGGGTTGGGGCCGGGCCCCACGGGGACAGCAATGGCCGCCACCCGGACGTCGTTGCCTTTGGAGTCGGTGCTGTTGTGGAAAGTGCGGACGCTTGCGTCGGGGTTTGCGGCCACCTCCTTGTCCGTGGCCGTGACCTTCACCACGCCCTCCGAGTCGTTGAGGACACATGTCTTGCCCTCTGACGTCACCAGCTGCAGGTAGAGGAACGAGGGCCGGCGGTTGGTGTCCGAGTCGTTTGCCGTCTGGGTACAGCTTGCGAGGACCGCCGGTACCTGTCCCGGGTTCAGCAGCATCCTGCCGTTGACGCTCGCGAGCCGACTGTCGACCTCGTCGTACAGCTTCCCCTGCACGATGAACCAACAAGTCACCGAAACCGCAGCCACCGCGAACGCCACCGCCGCAGCCACCAGCAGTGCGAGCCGGGACCGGATCGGCAGCGACCGGAACTGGCGGAGGACCTTGTTCACTCCGCGCCGCCCGACCGCAGCACGTACCCCACACCCCGGACCGTGTGGACGAGGCGCGGCTCGCCGCCCGCCTCGGTCTTGCGGCGCAGGTACATGACGTACACGTCCAGGGAATTCGAGGACGGCTCGAAGTCGAAGCCCCAGACCGCCTTGAGGATCTGCTCGCGGGTGAGGACCTGGCGCGGGTGGGCCAGGAACATCTCCAGGAGGGTGAACTCCGTGCGGGTGAGCTCCACCGCGCGTCCGGCCCGCGTGACCTCGCGGGTCGAGAGGTCCATGCGGAGGTCGCCGAAGGTGAGCGCGTCGTCGTCCGGGACGGCGCCCGCGGTCGCCGTGTACGAGCTGCGTCGCAGCAACGCCCGGACTCGGGCGAAGAGTTCGTCGAGCTCGAACGGCTTGACGAGGTAGTCGTCGGCGCCGGCGTCCAGGCCGGTGACGCGGTCGCCGACCGTGTCGCGGGCGGTGAGCATGAGGATCGGCGTCGTGGTGCCCGCGCCGCGCATCCGGCGGGCGGCGGTGAGGCCGTCCATGCGGGGCATCTGGATGTCCAGGACGACCAGGTCCGGCTGGTAGGCCGTTGCCTTCTCCAAGGCGTCCGCGCCGTCGACCGCGACCGCGGTGTCGTATCCCTCGAAGGCGAGGCTGCGCTGGAGTGCTTCGCGCACGGCAGGCTCGTCGTCGACGATCAGAATGCGCTGGGGGTCACGGTCGCCATCGGCGGGGCTCATGGGCTGGAGTTCCTCGGGTGCGCTGGGACGGTGGGTCTGACGTCTTCAGCCTCGCACGTTTGCGGGCGGGGACGGAGAGAAGGCATCAGCCGGGGAGGGAGGAGCTCAGCTCTGCATCGTGCTGAGCCGGCGCAGCTGGACCTTGCGGCGGTGCGGGTGCGCGGAGGAGATCCGCAGGCCCATCAGCTGCGGGACTGGCGGGACCGCCACTTCCGGAGCCCGAGTCGCCGGGGCATGCAGCTCGTACGCCACTTCCAGGGCCAGGGTGAAAACGGCCGGGTCGCTGTCGGCGAAGATGTGGGAGACGCGCGTGATCATGGGAACCTCCAGGAATCAGCTGTCGGAGCCGCCGGCCCGCAGAGAGGCCAGGTCGGACTTGACGGTGTTGATCGGGATGGCGAAGCCGAGGCCGACGCTGCCCGCGCTGGACGAGCTGGACGAGGAGTCCGAAGCGGCCGAGTACATCGCCGAGTTGATGCCGATGATGTTGCCGTTCATGTCGATCAGCGCGCCGCCGGAGTTGCCCGGGTTGAGGGACGCGTCGGTCTGAAGGGCCTTGTACGTCGTCGTGGACGAGCCGGTGTCGCCGTTGAACTCCTGGCCGCCGAACTCGAACGGCCACTGGCCGTTGCCGCCCTGGCTCTGCTGGTCCTGGCTCTGGCTCTCGTCCGTGGAGACGGTGACGTCACGGTCGAGCGCGGAGACGATACCGCTGGTGACCGTGCCGGTCAGGCCCTCGGGGGAGCCGATCGCCACGACGTCGTCGCCGACCTGGACACCGTCGGAGTTGCCGAGCGTCGCGGTCTTCAGACCGGACGGCGCGTCCTCCAGCTTGATCAGCGCGAGGTCCTTCTTGCTGTCGGTGCCGACGACCTTCGCGGTGTACGACTTGCCGTTGCTCAGCTGCACCTTGATCGACGAGGCGCCGGAGATGACGTGGTTGTTGGTGATGATCTCGCCGCTGGTCGTGATGATCACGCCCGAGCCGGTGGACGAGCCCGCGTTCGAGGTCGCGTTGATCTCGACGATGCTCGGGCTGACCGCCTGGGCGACCCCGGCGATCGTGCCCTTCTTGGCGGTGGGCACCACGGTCGTGCTGGTGCTGCTCGACGTGGTGTCCTTGCTGGTCAGCTCCTGGATGCCGTACGCGGTGCCGCCTCCTATGGCGGCGGCGACGATCGCGACGGCGGCCAGCAGGGCGAGCGGCCCCTTCGCGCGCTTCTTCGGAGCGGCGGCCGGGGCCTCCGTGGCGGGGACCGGCTCGGCCATGAGGACCGCGGTGCTCGCCGCGGCCGGCCCGGGGGCGCCGGGGTAACCCGCGAAGCCACCGCCATGGCCCTCGCCACCGCTGCCACCCTGACCTGAGCCCGGCCACACGGTGGTACCCGGCTCGACGGCGACCGGTGCGACCGGCTGGTACGCCGGCGGGGGAGGCCACTCGGGGTTCACGGGGGAGGAAGCGTGCTGCTGCTGGGGGGCCACCGGCAGGGGATTCGCAGACTGCTGGTTGTCGCCCTGGGGGTACTCGCCGCTGCGGCGGAAGCTCTCGGTCATGGAAAAAGACTGTCCCCCGATCATGAGAGCTCCCTGAGTCCCCGCTGAGAAGCCCGACAGAAGCTCGTATGCCCGATATAAAGACGCTCCGGACCCGCTCCTGCACGGAAAACAGGGGGTTGCGCGGGGGTGATGTCACGGAAGGCGCCCGACGAATACTTGTCTGCCTGCTGTGAAGCCCGTGTGCGGTGGGACGCGTGAGGCCTACGATCGCCGCGCCGGAGGGGGGCTCCGCGGATACGCCTGAATCGATGCAAGCGATCGCTGTCGTCGCTGTCGTCGACCGGGCGGCCTGTGCGTCGTACGCCCTCCTTGGGCCCATACGACACCACACGCACCCACCACCCCAGGAGCCCTGAGTGATACGTGCCCTGCGCGGCCGTCTGAGACGCCCCGCCACGGCGTTGCCCGCGGCCGCCCTCGCGCTGGCGCTGACCTGCGCCGGCGCCCTCGCGGCGCAGCCCGCAACGGCGGCCGACAACCCGGCCGGTCTGCCCGACGCGAGCGTCGCCCAGTCCACGACCCCGGCCCCGGCCGCCTCCGACAAGGAACTGCGCAACCGCGTCACGGAGGCCGCCAAGGCCCAGGCGACCCCCGAGACCCCCAAGAAGACGCCGTTCATCATCGGCGGCAGCGAGACGCCGATCTCCTCCGCGCCCTGGATGGTCCAGCTCTCCTACTACGACAGCACGGCGGGCGTCGGCTACTTCTGCGGCGGCACCCTCGTCGCCCCGAACAAGGTCCTGACGGCGGCGCACTGTGTCGCGGGCCTGGACTGGGTGAAGAACGGCGCCGTCGTGGCCGGTACCGCCGGTCTGCTGGACGACACGAGCGGCACGGTCGCGGGCGTCTACCGTCAGTGGAACCACCCGCACTACAGCTCCACGACCGTCCAGAACGACATCGCGGTCCTCACCCTGGACCGCCCGCTGGAGCAGCAGTGGACGCGGCTGGTGGCCGCCGGCGACTCCGCGTCGTACGCCGCGGGCAAGACCGCCACCGTCTACGGCTGGGGCCTGACCTCCGGTGCCGAGGGCGCCGACCTGTCGGCCACGCTGCGCAAGGTCGACCTGACAGTGCAGTCCGACGCCACCTGCAACTCCGCGATGCAGTCGGTCCTCGGGGAGGACGACTTCGTCGAGGGCTCGATGTTCTGCGCGGGCACCCCGGCCACCGGCACCGACGAGGGCACCAAGAGCCCCTGCAACGGTGACTCGGGAGGCCCGGTGATCGTCGGCGGCAAGGTCGTCGGCATCGTCTCGTGGGGCGTCTCGGGCTGCACGGCCGAGGGCGCCTACCCGGTCTTCACCAAGGTCGCCTCGTACACCTGGGCGGCCCAGCCGCGCATCGACGACACCGACCTGACCTTCGACGGCAAGGCCGACATCCTGGCCCGCACGCCCTCCGGCAACCTCTTCGAGCAGGACAGCAAGGGCACCTCGCTCGCGGCCCGCGCCTTCCAGGGCAACGGCTGGGAGGGCATCAGCTGGGGTCTCCAGGCCGACCTGGACCGGGACTTCTACCAGGACCTGATCGTCCGCGACAAGGGCGACGGCAAGCTGTACCGCAGCTACCTGAACCACTCCTCCGGCGAGTACGAGTGGATGCAGATCAGCTCGGTGTGGGGCGGCTACAAGTCGTACGCCATCCCCGGCGACATGACCGGTGACGCCCGCCCCGACCTCGTCGCGGTGGACGCCGACGGCTCGGTCTACCTCTACCCGGGCAAGGGCACCGGCCAGTTCTACGGCCGCGTCAAGGTCGTCGACAAGGCCTGGAAGAACGTGAAGATCTTCGGCCACGGCGACCTGTCCGGCGACGGCAAGGCCGACCTGCTGGTCCGCAACAGCTCCGGCGTGCTCTACCTCTACCGGGGCACGCAGGTCGAGAAGACCCCGTTCGCGGCGCGGATCCAGGCCCGCACGGGCTGGAACTTCACGTCGTACGTCTCCAACGGCGACGTCACGGGCGACGCCATCGCCGACATCGTCACCCGCGACTCCGGCGGCACGCTCTGGCTCTACCCGGGCACCAACAAGGCGTCCAGCAGCCTCTTCGGCTCACGAAAGAGCTTGGGAACGGGCTTCAACCAGTACAACCTGCTGTTCTAGGCCCACAAAAACGAGCGCCAGCCCTGCAACCGAGCGGGGCTGGCGCGCCCTTTAGGGGCGCGGGGCCGTATCGATATGCGGCTCCGCCGCGTGGGCGCGACCAGCCACATCCGGCCCGCAGACACCCCACTACTCGCAGCCGCAGGACCTTCGTACGACCAACCGCGACGGGAAAAGCTTCAACCGCTCCCGCCGAGACCCGGCAACCCGCAGCCCATCATCAAGCACAAGATCAACCGCGGCCCGAGCCATCGCCGACCGGTCCGATGCAATCGTTGTCAAAGGCGGGTCCGTCAACGCCGCTTCCTTGACGTCATCGAAGCCGGCGACCGCCAGCTCCCCGGGAACGTCAATCCGCAGCTCACGCGCGGCCCGCAGCACACCGATCGCCTGGTCGTCCGTGGAGCAGAAGATCGCCGGCGGCCGATGAGGCCCGGCCAGCAGCTCCAGGCCGACCTGATACGCGTCGTACCGGTTGTAAGGAGCCTCGAAGAGGCGCCCCTCCGTGGAGATCCCGGCCTCCTGCATCGCCCGCCGCCAGCCCTCGACGTGGTCCGAGACGGGGTCGCCGACCGCGGGGGTCTCGGCCGTACCGCCCAGACAGGCCACGTACTCGTACCCGTGCTCAAGAAGATGCCGCGTGGCGAGCTGCCCGCCGCCGATGTCGTCCGTGACGACGGCGACGTCGTCGATGGCCTCGGGGCGCTCGTGCAGCAGCACCACGCGGGCGTCCCACGCGTCGATCTCGGCGGCCGCGTGGTCGTTCAGCGCGTGGCTGACGAGGATCAGTCCGGAGACCCGCATGCCGAGGAAGGCCCGCAGATAGTGGACCTCGCGCTCGGCGACGTAGTCGGAGTTGCCGACGAGCACCATTTTTCCGCGCTCGGCGGCGGCCTGTTCGACCGCGTGCGCCATCTCCCCGAAGAAGGGCTGGCGCGCGTCCGGCACGATCAGGCCTATGAGCTCGGTCCTCCGCGATGCCATGGCCTGGGCGACCCGGTCGGGCCGGTACCCCAGTTCCTTGATCGCGGCGAGGACGCGCTCGCGCGTGGCCGGGGCAACCGGCCTCGGTCCGTTGTTGATGACATAGCTGACGACGGCGGTAGAAGTACCCGCCAGCCGCGCTACATCATCCCTAGTCACCTTGGCCACGCGCGGAGTCTACGCGGATGGACCTACCTCTGGGCAGGGCGTACGGCGGCTTCCTGTGCCTCCGCTGTGATCTCGTTGTCGGCCGTGGCGTCGAGGTGCGCCGTCTCGTCCGCATCATCCGGCTTTGGCTGGGCCGCCTTGGCCTTCGCCTCGTCCGCCGCGCGGTCCACCTTCTCAGGAGTAACGAATCGATAACCGACGTTCCGCACGGTTCCGATCAGCGACTCGTGCTCGGGTCCGAGCTTCGCGCGCAGCCGTCGTACGTGCACGTCGACGGTCCGCGTACCACCGAAGTAGTCGTAGCCCCAGACCTCCTGGAGCAGCTGGGCGCGGGTGAAGACGCGGCCCGGGTGCTGCGCGAGGTACTTCAGGAGCTCGAACTCCTTGAAGGTCAGGTCGAGGACCCGGCCCTTGAGCTTCGCGCTGTACGTCGCCTCGTCCACGGAGAGGTCGCCGTTGCGGATCTCCATGGGGGAGTCGTCGTTGACGATCTGCTGCCGGCCCATGGCCAGCCGGAGACGGGCCTCGACCTCGGCCGGTCCCGCGGTGTCCAGCAGGACGTCGTCGATTCCCCAGTCGGCGGTGACGGCCGCGAGGCCGCCCTCCGTCACGACGAGGATCAGCGGGCAGCCGGGTCCCGTGGAGCGCAGCAGCTGGCACAGGCTGCGCACCTGGGGGAGATCACGGCGTCCGTCGATCAGGATGACGTCGGCACCGGGGGTGTCGACGAGAGCGGGTCCTTCCGCCGGGGCCACTCGCACGTTGTGCAGGAGCAGGCCGAGAGCGGGAAGCACCTCCGTCGACGGCTGAAGGGCATTGGTAAGGAGCAGCAGAGAACTCATCGCGCCCCACCTGCCTGGGTCGTCCTACGTTCGTGCACGGTTCGCTCGCCCATAACGTCTGGTTCCTCCTCGGTCCCTGCGAGGACGTTTGCGGCACTGCTTTGTACGTGCGGCTCCCGCGCCCCTGGGATCCGCCATGCGATCGACGGCCCGTACACCTGCGGTTTCCCGCTTCGTATACAACGCTTCCGAAAGCACAAAAGGACCCGGGGGCTACGCTGCCCGAGTCCTCTGCCCAGCAGAATAGCCCACATGAGCTCAGGTCCGGCAGGTCAAGTGACGCGATCTTTCAATAGTCCACACCTTGAGACAACGTCGCGCACCTCTTTGAGGAGGTTTCTGCGCACGGTCGACGGGGTGACGATCGATGCGGAGTACGACCCCGGAACGGGGCCTTCTGGTGACCTGGCGTTCATCGTCGCGCACGGGTTCACGGGCGATCTGGACCGTCCGCATGTGCGCCGCGCGGCGGGTGTCCTGGCACGCAATGCGGCGGTGGTCACCTTTTCCTTCCGTGGTCACGGGGGATCCGGCGGCCGCTCCACGGTCGGCGACCGCGAGGTGCACGATCTCGCGGCGGCCGTGGCCTGGGCCCGCGAACTGGGGCACACCCGGATCGTCACCGTCGGCTTCTCCATGGGCGGCTCGGTGGTGCTGCGGCACGCCGCGCTGTACGGCGGCTCGGCGGGGGAGCGGGACGGGGAGCGGGATCAGGAGCACGAGGGGCGCACAGAGGCGCGAACGGACGCGGTGGTTTCGGTGAGCGCACCGGCTCGCTGGTACTACCGGGGCACAGCCCCTATGCGGCGGGTGCACTGGCTGGTAACCCGCCCGGAGGGCCGGTTCGTGGGCCGGGTCGGCCTGCGCACCCGTATCCACCACCGCGACTGGGACCCGGTCCCGGACTCCCCGGTCGAGTGCGTCCCCCGTATCGCGCCCACCCCGCTCCTCATCGTCCACGGCGACCAGGACGGCTACTTCCCCGTCGACCACCCGCGGATGCTGGCCGAGGCGTCCGACGGCCACGCGGAACTGTGGCTGGAGCACGGCATGGGCCACGCCGAGAACGCCGCCGACGACGAACTGCTCGCCCGTATCGGGGACTGGGCCGTCGCACACGCGGGCTAGCCTGGCCCTGACGGTGTTCACAGAAACCACAGACCTGTGGATCCACTGGATGTGGTGGATCCAGATCGCTGATTGAGGAACGAGATGGCAAAGGGCACGGTGCGTTACTGGGCCGCCGCCAAGGCCGCGGCAGGCGTCCCCGAGGAGCCGTACGACGCGAGCACGCTCGCCGAGGCACTCGAGGCGGCTCGCGAGCGACACCCCGGCGAACTCGTCCGCGTCCTGCGGCGATGCTCGTTCCTCATCGACGGTGACCCCGTGGGGACCCGCGGGCATGAGACGGTACGGCTGGCCGAGGGCGGCACGGTCGAGGTGCTCCCGCCGTTCGCAGGAGGGTGAGCGAGACGATGAGCAACCAGCCGTACGAGCCTCCGTACGAGGGGTACGACCCCTATCAGCAGGCTCAGCAACAACAACAGCAACAGCAACACCAGCAGCCCGCACAGCAGCCCGAGTGGCAGCAGTACACCCAGCAGTGGGAGGGGCAGACCTGGGAGACCCAGGCGCAGGCGCCCGTGTCCGCCGCGGACACGGCCTATCTGCCTCCGCAGGGATACCAGGGGCATCAGGGGCATCAGGGTTATGCGGAGCCGCAGGCGTACGGCGTCACGGCCCAGCCGCTTCCGCAGGAGACCGGGGGCCAGGCAGGGGTCCCGGCCGGGGCCCAGGGGTGGGACTACCCGCAGCAGCCGCAGGCTCAGCAGCCAGAGGTTGTCGCGCCGACCCTCCCCGACGAAGCGCCCGACTCCGCCGGCTACGGCCCGCCCACCATCACCGGCAACCCCCGCGTGACCGACGCCCAGCGCGCCCGCGCCGAGGGCCGGTCGCCGATCATCGAGCCCGGGATCCAGCCCGCCGCGCTCACCGCGGTCCTCGGGCTGCTGCTGTCCGGTACGGCGGCGATCGGGGAGTACGCGCTCGTCGTACCCCTCGTACTGCTTCAGGCCGTCACCGCGGCGGGATGGTTCCGGCTGAACGGGATGTGGCCCGCCCGGCAGGGCATCGCGCTGGCGTTCCTGGGCGCGGTGACCGCGGACGTCGCGCTGCTCGCGACCGGCCGGGAGAACGGGCCCGCCGCGATCCTCGGCACCCTCGGCGTGTGGGTCCTGCTCACCCTCGTGCTGCAACTGCGCAGCCACGCCGACCCGGACACCCGGATGTACGGCCTGATGGCGACCGTCGCCTCGGCGGCGCTGGCGATCATCGCGGCAGGGCACCTCGCGGCGGAGCCGGACGCCGTCACGGTGGGCGCGGCCGCGGTCGCGGTGGCCGTCCTGGCCCGCGCGCTGCCGCTGCCCACGGCGGCCTCCGTGGGGGTCGCGCTGCTGGCCGCCGCGGGCGCCGGTGTCGCGGTCGGCGGGATGACGGACCTGGGCACGCAGGGCGCCTTCCTCGGCCTCGGCGCGGGCGTCTGCGCGCTGATCGGCCACCGGGTCGCCAGCTACGACTACCCGTCCCGTTTCGTCCACTTCACGGCGGGCGTGGCGCTGCCGCTGGCGGCGGCGGCCCCGGCCGTGTACCTGCTGGGCCGCGCGCTGGGCTAGCCCCTGCCGTCCGGCCGGCCGCACTCCAGCCGCTCTCGGCCGGCCGCACTCCAGCCGCTCTCGGCCGGCCGCACTCAAGTCGCTCTCCGACCGGACTCCCACGGCTCTCCGGCGGCTCTCCGACGGTCCTCCGATCGTCACAGCTGATCGACAACCGCCCCGAAGGGCCCCCGAACCGGGGGCCCTTCGGGGTTAGGCTCGCTCGACGGCCACTCGGTCGTCGAGACCGGCCGGCCTAGGTGGGGGAAACACCGAGCATGCGCGCACTGCGAATAATCCTGATCCTTGTCGTCGTTCTCGGCGGCCTGTTCGTGATCGCGGACCGGGTGGCGGTCGGGTTCGCGGAGGACAAGGCGGCGGACAAGATCAAGACCACCGAAGGCCTGGCCAGCACCCCTGACGTGTCCATCGAGGGCTTCCCCTTCCTCACCCAGGTCGTCGGCGGCGAGCTCGACGACGTGAAGATCGGCATCAAGGACTACGAGGCGTCGACGGGCGGCACGAACGCCGCGGCCGGCACGATCCGCATCGACGACCTCAACGCCGAGATGCACGGCGTGGCCTTCAACAGCGACTACAGCTCGGCCACCGCCACCAGCGCCACCGGCACCGCCTCCATCAGCTACGCCGAGCTCCTCAAGGCCGCCAAGGCCGAGCCCACGCAGGTCGCCTCCGGTGTCACCGCCCAGGTCATCGGCCTCTCCGACGGCGGCAACGGCAAGATCAAGGTGACGGTCGAGGCGACCGTCCTCGGCACCAAGCTGCCCCAGCCGGTGTCGGTGCTCAGCTCCGTCAGCGTCTCGGGCGACACGGTGAAGGTGCACGCGGACTCCCTGCCCAAGCTGGGCGTCGAGCTCGCCGAGGGCCGGATCCGCGCGATCACCGACTTCTCGCAGAAGATCGACGAACTCCCCGGCGGCATCCAGCTCGACAAGGTCGAGGCGGCGAAGAGCGGCGTGGACATCTCGGTGAAGGGTTCGGACGTCAAGCTGGTCGGGTAGGAGGGCAGACTGGCGGGGCCCGCTCGTCCCCGCATGTCCGAAGAGCGAGACGACCCCGTCCGTACAGCAGATGAGCTGTCGATGTGATGACGGATACAGGGCCCCGGAATCCCGGCGGATACGGCTGCGCCCCTCCCCTCGTCCCACATTGCGGACGATCGTGTCTCAAAATATGACACACCGGTGACATGGCTGCCTGTGCGTCCCTACGATCGGACGCATGAAGCGACAGGCGGATCTCACGAAGCGGCGGGCAGTAGACCTGTGCCGCGTCGCCGCCATGCTCTGTCGCACCTTCTGAGCGGAAGCGTTCGTCCTTCCGCGAGCCGGGCCCTTCGACCTCTCTTGTCGGGGCCACCCCCGCGCCGCACCGCCGCCTCAGGCGTGCCGCGCACCCCTCTCCAACGCACCACCCCGCCGCAACTGCCCCGGAGGAGAACGAGCATGAGCCGCAGCGACGTCCTGGTAGACGCCGACTGGGTCCAGGACCACCTGGACGACCCGAGCGTGGCCATCGTCGAGGTCGACGAGGACACGTCCGCGTACGAGAAGAACCACATCAAGAACGCGATCCGGATCGACTGGACCAAGGACCTCCAGGACCCGGTCCGCCGTGACTTCATCGACCAGGAGGGCTTCGAGAAGCTCCTGTCGTCGAAGGGCATCGGCAACGACACCCTCGTCGTCCTCTACGGCGGCAACAACAACTGGTTCGCGTCGTACGCCTACTGGTACTTCAAGCTCTACGGCCACGAGAACGTGAAGCTTCTCGACGGCGGCCGCAAGAAGTGGGAGCTCGACTCCCGCGACCTGGTCGCCGAGGTCCCCAACCGTGCCTCGACCGACTACAAGGCCAAGGCCCAGAACACCTCGATCCGCGCCTTCCGTGACGACGTCGTCGCCGCGATCGGTTCGCAGAACCTGGTTGACGTGCGCTCGCCCGACGAGTTCAGCGGCAAGCTGCTCGCGCCGGCCCACCTGCCGCAGGAGCAGTCGCAGCGTCCGGGCCACGTCCCGTCCGCGCGCAACATCCCGTGGTCGAAGAACGCCAACGACGACGGCACCTTCAAGTCGGACGACGAGCTCAAGGAGCTCTACGCCGACGAGCAGGTCGACCTCGCCAAGGACACGATCGCGTACTGCCGCATCGGTGAGCGTTCAGCGCTCACCTGGTTCGTGCTGCACGAGCTGCTCGGTGTCCAGAACGTCAAGAACTACGACGGCTCCTGGACCGAGTACGGCTCCCTCGTCGGCGTGCCGATCGAGCTCGGCGCCAACAAGTAACCCGGCTAAGCAACCCTCAAGGCCTGAAGGAACGGAATCGAAATATGTGTGGAGCGAAGGCCGGCGGCCCCGACGCCTCGACGATCAAGCCCGGTGAGACCACGATCCAGGGCCAGGTGACCCGCGACGGCGAGCCGGTGACGGGCTACGTCCGTCTCCTGGACTCGACCGGCGAGTTCACCGCCGAGGTCCCGACCTCGGCCACCGGACAGTTCCGCTTCTACGCGGCCGAGGGCACGTGGACCGTACGGGCCCTGGTGCCCGGCGGCACCGCCGACCGCACGGTCGTCGCCCAGACGGGTGGCCTCGCCGAGGTCGCGATCGCCGTCTGAAGCACCGGCCGCCGTCCCTGACGGCAGTCACCTGAACGGCCGAAGGGCCGCACCCCCGGGGGTTGGACGCTTACCGGATCGGGGTGCGGTCCTTCGGCTGTTCCGGCCGCTCACCGGACTGCTCCCACCCCTGCGCCGGCGGGCTTTCCCGGGCCTACGCTGGAGACATGTACGCACGCAGGCGGCACGTGTACTTCGCCATGATGGGGACGTGTATCGGGCTCTTCGTCCTGGCCTGGGGAGTCGTGCGGCTGTGGTCGATGCCCGTGGCCGTGGGAATGTGTGTGGTGGCGATGGTGATTCCGCCGCTGGCCGCGATGGTGGCCAACCGGCGGGGGCCCGAGGATCGCTGGTGGGACGACCCGTCCGGGGATCCCAAGTCCGACGAGTGGTGGGACGAGCTGGACGGGAAGAAGCGGCGGCCGTAGCAGCCGGCGGAAGGGCGTTCATGTCGCGTACGAGACTGTCCACCGTGGTGTTCGATGCGCCGGACGCGCATGAACTGGCCGACTTCTACATGCGGTTGCTCGGGTATGTGCTGCGCGCCGAGGAGCCGGACTGGGTGCTCATCGGCCCCCCGTTCGAAGGCACCGCGCTCGCCTTCGAGACCGAGCCGCTCTACACACCGCCCGTGTGGCCCGCGGGGCCCGGCGACCAGCGGATGATGCTGCACCTCGACATCGAGGTCGACGACCTGGACGAGGAGACGGCCCGCGCCCTCGCCGAGGGGGCGAAGCTCGCCGACCACCAGCCCCAGGAGGACGTACGGGTCTTCTTCGACCCGGCAGGGCATCCCTTCTGCCTCTGGGTGCACACGCGCGACAAGCACCGCAGGCGTCAGACGCGCCATGCGCGCCATACGCCTCAATAGACCAGCGCCTGCGTCCCGTCCGCCATCGCTTCCTGCACGAACACCTGCGCCCCCGCGATGCGTACGCCCTTCAGGACGTCCTTCTCCGTGATCTCGCGGCGGGCCGCGCACTGCGTGCACAGGGTGATGGACCCGGCCGCCAGGATCGAGTCGATCAGATCGGGCAGCGGTGCCGCGTGCGGAAGCTCGAACTCGGCGGCGCGACCCGGCAGCGCGAACCACGAGGACTCACCGGTCAGCCAGAGGGAGACCTCGACACCACTGGCCACGGCCACCGCCGCGACGGTGAACGCCTGTGAGCAGCGCTCCGGGGCATCGGCCCCCGCCGTCACCTTGATCACGAGCTTCTTCGCCATGCCCGAATGGTAGTCCGAATCGTAATCAACTCCTGTGCAACCCCATGCATTGGCCATGGGTCTCCTGTGCGCGCGGATACGGAATCCTCGCTTCACGTTCTGTGGGGGGACGTCTTGGAAGTAACTGAAGGCCCCGAAGCGCCTGAAAGACCTGTCGTGCCTGAAACACCTGTCGTGCCTGAAGATGTACCGGTTGTTGACTCTGGTACGACTTCCGGTGAACTCGACCCGGCCGCGCCGCGCGTCCGCCGACGCGGTCGTACGACGCTGCTCATCGCCACCGCCGCCGTGCTCGGGCTCGTCGCCGGTACCTGCGCCGGATATCTGGTCCAGGCCGACCGCGAGCCCACCAAGCTGGCCTCGCTGTCCCAGCCGGTGGTCGCACAGGCCAAGGGCGCGGGCCCCGAGCCGCTGTCCGCCGCCCAGGACTACCGGGTGAAGACGGACGGTGACCTGCGCAAGCTGCTGATCAAGCGGCCGAAGGGAGCGCAGAACCTCAGCTCCTTGCAGGGCGAGGACAACTGGCTGGACATCGGCGACTACGCGGACCAGCTCAAAAACTCGAACGAGGAGTTCAGAGAGCTCCTCGGCGCCGAGTTCCGTCGCGCGGCCGGCACCGAGTGGGGCGTCGGCCACACGTACACCGTCGAGATCCGGCTCGTGCAGTACCGCCAGGAGGAGGGCCTCGGAGCCGCCGACCGGTCCGCCAACTGGAACGTCGACGGCACCCGCGGCTGGCCCATTCCCGGCACCGGCGACGGCATGGCGTATGTGAGCACCAAGCCCGAGACGAAGCCCGGCTATCTGCCGCTGTACAAGGCGCAGGCGGCCGCCTGGCGCGGCGACATCGCCATGGAGATCTGGATCTACGACACCAAGCCGATCTCCAAGTCGAAGATCATGGACCTGGCCAAGCGGCAGATGGAGCGGCTGTGACCGAGCAACCGACAACCCCGGAGCCGCTGGAGCCCGTGGACGCCGTGAACTCCGTACCGGAGTCCGTGACGCCCGCCCCGGAGCCCGCTTCGGAGCCCGCGCCCGCCAAGAAGCCCGTGCGCCGCGGCCGTATCGCCGCCATCGCCGGTTCGGTCCTGCTCGTCGGAGCTGTCATCGGAGGCAGCGCCTACACCGGCGTGACCGTCCAGGACGCCGACCGTGACGCGGGCGCGCCGGTCTGGAAGTTCCCGAAGGCCTCGAAGAAGGACGCCAAGACGGCGAAGGCGGCCTCGGGGCTCGCCGCCATGCTCGTGCCGTACGAGAAGGACGGCTGGAGCCGGGGTCCGGACATCGCCGAGTTCGGCTCGGACGCCGCGCTGAGCGGGGGCGAGGCCGCCGCCCTGCGCAAGGAGTCGATCAGCGGTCTGCCCCGCACCCAGCGGCGGCGGATCGAGAAGCAGATCGACAAGCAGCACACCAAGGGCATGGTGATGCGCAGCTACCTGAGCACGGCGAACGCGAGCGACTCCCCGGTCTACGCCGAACGGGCCTTCACCGTGAGCATCGAGCTGATGCAGATGGAGGACAAGGCGGCGATCAAGAACATGTCGACGTTCCAGAACGAGCTCTTCGACACCCTCGGCATCTTCCGCGCCGGGCCGAAGATCACGGGCCACAAGAACGCCAAGTGCTTCCTGCCGCCCAAGGACAAGACAGAGAAGCTCGACATGATGATCTGCTCCGCCTACGAAGGGGACGTGCTGGTCAGCGTCACCGCCGAGGCGGCCAAGCCACTGAACACCAAGGGGGTCGCGTCGCTCCTGCGTGAGCAGCTCGACCGCATCGTCGAGCCGGGGGAGGCGGTATGACCGAGCAGACGGAACAGACGACACCGGTCGAGCAGGCCGAGCGCGCCGAGGACACCGAGCAGGCCGCGCAGACCGAGCAGGCGCCGCCGGTCGAGCCGCAGGCCGCCGTCACGCCGGTGCCCGAGGCGGCGCCCGCGGTCGTCGACCCGCTGGCACCCCCGGTGACGGTCGATCCCCTGGCGCCCCCGGCACCCCCGGCGCCCCCGGTGAAGAAGGACCGCCGAGTCCTGCGCGCCGTTCTGCGCTGGACCGCCGCCGTGGTGGTCTTCGGCGCGGTCGGTACGTCGGCCGCGTACGGCATCACGCGGATGGAGCGCACCGACGTACCCGGTCTGGCGACCGAGACGGACGGGCGCTGGGACTACCCGACGATCAGCAAGCCGCCGCTGCCGTCCGGCAGCCCGGCGCCGTTCGTCGACGCCAACAAGGCCGGCGCCCACTACGCCGATCTGCGCAAGCTGGTCCTCCCCGCCCCGAAGGGCGCGAAGGCCGACGCGGCGCTGCGCGGCGAGGACGGCTGGCTGGCGCGGAAGACCTTCCTGGCGGAGTACGCCGAGAAGGCGGACCAGGAGACGGTCGCGCAGCTGCTGACCGACTACGGCCTGCGGCACATCGCCGCCCGCGGCTGGACCACGCAGGACGGCACCCACACGCGGATCTACCTGCTGCAGTTCAACACCGCGGCCGTGGCGGACGAGGTGATCACCACCAAGCTCGCGAACTACGACTCCCCGCAGTACGCGGTGCGCGGCGCCGCCCTGACCGAGCGGGACGAGAAGTTCCCCGAGCGTGCGGCGGTCGACGAGATCACCCGGTTCGCGTACACGGAGAGCAAGCCGTACGGCGCCGAGCAGGTCCGTCAGGCGTATCTGTCGGCCGGGGACACCCTTGCCCTGATCGTCCAGTCCCGGAAGGGCACCGCGCAGGCGGTCCCGTTCCAGCAGACGGTGATCCTGCAGAGCCAGCTGCTCGGCTGAGCCGCCAGGGTGTACCTGACAGAGAGAGCCGGGCCCCAGCCGCGTAAGCTGGGGCCCGGCTCTTGTGTACTGCCTCTACCGCACCCGCTCATCCGAGGAGCACCCCGTGGAGATCTTCTTCGAAACCCTGCTGGTCCTGGTCTGCGTCGGCGTTCTCGCCTTCGCCGGACTGACCGTGAAGAAGCTGTACCAGGGCCAGCGCTGACCCCCATCGAGGAATTGCCGAGTTCATGATCGAGATCCCGTCCGACCTCCACAAGGACCTGGTCCCCCTCGTCTTCCTGCTCGGCAGCTGGGCCGGCGCGGGCGTCCACGACTTTCCCGGCTCCGAGAAGTGCAACTTCGGGCAGGAGGTCACCTTCTCGCACGACGGCCGTGACTTCCTGGAGTACCGGTCCCACACCTGGGTGCTGGACAGCGACGGGAACAAGGTCCGCCCGCTGGAGACCGAGTCCGGTTTCTGGCGCATCGACGCCGACCGCAAGGTCGAGGTCACGATGACCCGCGACGACGGCGTCGTGGAGATCTGGTACGGCGAGCTGGCCAAGCAGAAGCCGCAGATCGACCTGGTCACGGACGCCGTCGCCCGTACGGCCGCCTCCGGCCCCTACACCGGCGGCAAGCGCCTCTACGGCTACGTCAAGAGCGACCTCATGTGGGTCGGCGAGAAGCAGACCCCCGAGGTCGAGCTGCGCCCCTACATGTCGGCGCACCTGAAGAAGGTCGTCACCCCGGAGGACGTCGAGCGCTGGGCGAAGGCCCTGCCGGACGACATGCCGGACGACGGGATCGCTTTCTTCAAGTAGGCCTAGACTTCCAGTGTGGTGAGCACCGACTGGAAGAGCGACCTGAGGCAGCGCGGCTACCGGCTGACGCCGCAGCGCCAGCTTGTCCTCGAAGCCGTGGACACCCTGGAGCACGCGACCCCCGACGACATCCTCATCGAAGTGAGGAAGACGGCGTCGGGGGTCAACATTTCCACGGTCTACCGGACCCTGGAGCTCCTGGAGGAGCTGGACCTGGTCAGCCATGCCCATCTGGGGCACGGCGCGCCGACGTACCACCTGGCCGACCGGCACCACCACCTCCACCTCGTCTGCCGCGACTGCACGAACGTCATCGAGGCCGATGTCTCGGTCGCCGCCGAGTTCACCGCGAAGCTCCGCGACACGTTCGGCTTCGAGACGGACATGAAGCATTTCGCGATCTTCGGCCGCTGCAAGGACTGCGCGGCGAAGAAGTAGCGCCGGCGAGAAATAAATACGGCGGCTACTCGGTCGTAGGCTGTGTGGATATGAAGAGCCCCCTGCTGTCCCTGCCCGGAGCCGTTCCCGCCGAGGGTGTGGACGAAGCCGTCGCCGCGCACTACGGCGACCTGTTCCGCGAGCAGCGCACCCTCGCCGACGGCACCGGCTTCGTGGACCTCTCCCACCGCGGTGTCATCACCGTCACCGGCGAGGACCGGCTCAGCTGGCTGCACCTGCTGCTCACGCAGCACGTCACGGACCTCCCGGCGGGCCGCGCCACCGAGGCCCTGATCCTCTCCGCGCACGGCCACATCGAGCACGCGCTGTACCTCGTCGACGACGGCGAGACGGTGTGGATGCACGTGGAACCCGGCACCCAGGAGGCGCTGATCGCCTACCTGGAGTCGATGAAGTTCTTCTACCGGGTCGAAGTCGCCGACCGGACCGCCGACTTCGCGGTCGTGCACCTCCCGGCCGGTTCCATCGCCGAGGTCCCGCAGGGCGTCGTCGTACGCGAGACGCCGTACGGCCGTGATCTCTTCCTTCCGCGTGCGGACCTGGAGTCGTACGCGGCGGACACCGAGAAGCACGGCCCGGCGGTGGGGCTCCTCGCCTACGAGGCCCTGCGCGTCGAGAACCACCAGCCGCGCCTCGGCTTCGAGACCGACCACCGCACCATTCCGCACGAGCTGGGCTGGATCGGCAGCGCGGTGCACCTCGAGAAGGGCTGCTACCGCGGCCAGGAGACCGTCGCCCGCGTGCAGAACCTGGGCAAGCCCCCGCGCCGTCTGGTCTTCCTGCACCTCGACGGCAGCGAGGTCCATCTGCCGCCGCACGGCACCGAACTCCGCCTCGCGGCCGACGGCCCGGACGGCCGCACGATCGGCTTCATCACGACGTCCGTACGCCATCACGAGCTGGGCCCGATCGCGCTGGCACTGGTGAAGCGGAACGTACCCGTGGACGCGCCGCTGGTGGCCGACACGACGGCGGCGGCGCAGGAAGTCGTCGTAGAGCCGTAGGCGTAGGCGTATTGCCCTGGCCCTGGGCTCACATCTCCAGGAGCACGGTGAACGGGCCGTCGTTCGTCAGCGAGACGCGCATCTGTGCGCCGAAGCGGCCCGTCGCCACCGTCGCGCCCAGGGCGCGGAGTTGGGCGACGACCTCGTCGACGAGGGGCTCGGCCACGTCGCCGGGGGCGGCGGCGTTCCAGGTGGGGCGGCGGCCCTTGCGGGCGTCGCCGTACAGGGTGAACTGGCTGATGACGAGCAGCGGGGCGTCGATGTCGGAGCAGGACTTCTCGTCGGCCAGCATGCGGACCGACCAGAGTTTGCGGGCCAGTTGGGCCGCTTTCTCCTTGGTGTCCTCGTGTGTGACCCCGACGAGGACGCACAGCCCCTCGCCGTCGATCTCCCCGATCGTCTCGCCGTCCACGACGACGCTCGCGCCGTCCACTCTCTGCACCACCGCACGCATGCGGACCATCATGCCGTGCGGTCCCTTCGCGTGATTTCCAGGGGTCACCAACCCCCCATCTGGGGCCGATCGGGGGCACTCGGTCACATAGCGACCACTTGGGGTGGCACGATGCGGTGTGTTGCGGTGCATCCGTGGGGTGGACCGCGCCGGTCGAGGGGACGGTAGAGGCACATGAGCACACCGAGTACTGGGCAGCCGCCCGGAGCCGTGTCACTGACCCGCACGAGCCCACGGGCGGAACGGACGGACCGGACGGAACGGACCGGGGGTACGGGAGGGATGACCGCCTGGCCGCCGGTGCAGCGCACCGACAGCAGCCCGCTCTCCGCCGACCCGCCCCCGCACGACCTCGCCGTGCTCCGGCTGCCCGAACTGCGGACGCTGCGCCGGGACGCCCAGCGGGACGAGGCCGACCTCAGCTATGTGCGGCGGCTGCTCCAGGGACGCATCGACATCCTGCGGGCCGAGCTGGCGCGCCGTGGGAAGCGGCGGGCGCCCTCCCCGGCCTCGGGCCGGCTGTCGGTCGTCGGGCCCGGGGAGCCGTCGGTCGTCGAACGGCTCTCGGAGATCCTGACGGACGCACCCGCCCGGCACCGTTCGTCGGCCCGCCATGTGACAGTGGGCACACCGCACGGCGAGGAGTACCGGGCGCTGGCCGCGGACATGCTCGCCGAGGTCGAGCTGTCCGACCTGGACGCCCGTACGGATGAGGAGCTGGGCGCCGGGATGGGACGGCTCGTCCGGTACGAGCAGCAGGTCTCCCGACGGCGCCAGCAGCTCCAGCGCACGGCCGACGATTGCAGCGCCGAGATCGCCCGCAGGTACCGTGAAGGCGAAGCACAAGTAGACGACCTGCTCATGTGACGCGGCGGCCCCGGCGATCCCGGGGCTGTACGGCGGGCACGGCGACCACCAGGGCGATCACCCACCTGGTTCCGCGGGCGTGGGGGCGTGGTCCGGGACAGCCCGGGCAGGCGCCGCCTGAGCGGGTCCCGTTCCGGAAGGCCACCGCCGATGTCCGCCGCACCCGCAGACCCCTCCATATCCGAGGTATCCGCACCCGACGTTCCCGCCGCGCGTGCCGTATCCACCCCCGCGCAGCCGGTGCAGCCCGCGCCGCCCGTCCTCGCCGAGGTCGTACGGTCCGGCTTCGTCGAGGGGCGTCATCGCGGGAGCCTGGTGCTGCTGGCCGCGGACGGGTCGGTCGAGCTGGCGCTCGGTGAGGTGACGGCGCCGGTGTTCCCGCGCTCGTCGAACAAGCCGATGCAGGCGGCGGGTGTGCTGCGCGCGGGGCTCGACCTGGCCGGGGAGCGACTGGCCCTGGCCGCCGCGAGCCACTCCGGGGAGATCTTTCACCGTGATCTCGTCCAGAAGATGCTGGGCGAGCACGGGCTGACGGCCGCGCAGTTGCAGTGCCCGCCGGATCTGCCGCTGGACCCCGCCGAGGCCGAGATGTATCTCGCCGGGGGTGCCGTCCGTGACCGGGTCACCATGAACTGCTCCGGCAAGCACGCGGCGATGCTCGCGGTGTGCGCGCTGCGGGGCTGGCCGACGGAGTCGTACCTCGACCCCGGGCACCCCCTCCAGCAGCTGATCCACTCCGTGGTCGAGGAGGCTGCCGGGGAGCCTGTCGCCGCGGTCGGTACGGACGGCTGTGGGGCGCCCCTGATGGCCATCACCCTCACCGGGCTCGCCCGGGCCTTCCGCTCCTTCGTCCTCGCCGCCCCCGGCTCCGCCGAACGCCGTGTCGCCGACGCGATGCGGGCCCACCCCGAGTACGTCGCCGGTACGCGTCGCCCCGACACCTGGCTCATGCGCGAGGTTCCGGGTGCGCTGTCCAAGATGGGCGCGGAGGCCGTCCAGGCGGTCGCCCTTCCTGACGGCCGCGCCCTCGCCTTCAAGATCGACGACGGTGGGGGGCGGGCGCTGGGTCCTGTCCTCGCCCGTGCGCTCGGGCTGTTGGGCGTGGAGGCGCCGGTGGTGTCACGGATCGGGCGGGCGCCGCTGGTGGGCGGGGGTCGGGAGGTCGGGGAGATACGGGTGGCGTTCTGACGGGGTTTCCTCGCCCCCGCCGCCCCTACCCGTCCCATCCCTGGGGGCTGTGCCCCCAGACCCCCGCTAAAAGATTGCGCAGTTCCCCGCGCCCCTTTCAGGGGCGCGGGGAACTGCGCGAGCAACCCTCACCGGGGGTCTGGGGCGGAGCCCCAGAAGGATGGGACGGGTAGGGGCGGCGGGGGCGAAAATCCCCGCGACACCCCGCCGTCGTCCACCTAGCGTGGTTTCATGACCCGTCCCGCCCCCATCGACGTACGACCGATCACCGCCGCCGACACCCGAGAATGGACCCGCGCGCTGAACACGGGGTTCCTGCGCACGCCCACGGTGTCGGACAGGGAAGTCGAGGACCGGGGCTCATACATCGACCCCGCACGGACACTGGGCGCCTTCGACGGCCCCCGCTGCGTCGCCACGTTCCGATCGTTCCCGATGGAACTCACCACCGTGGGCGGCACCCCCGTCCCCGCCGACGCGATCTCGAACGTCACCGTCACCCCCACCCACCGCCGCCGCGGCCTCCTCACCCGCATGATGACGGCCGACCTCGCGGCAGCGAAGGAGCGGGGCGACGTCGTGGCGGCACTGATCGCCGCCGAGTACCCGATCTACGGGCGGTACGGCTTCGGTCCCGCCACCACCACCGCCGAGTGGACGATCGACGTACCGCGAGCCGGCCTCGACCCCCGCTGGTCGGGCCCGGCGGACGGCGGCCGTATCGACCTGGTGGACGGCGAGGAGGTCCGGAAGGCCGGCCCCGAGCTGCACGAACGGTTCCGGCGGAGCCGGCCAGGGGCGATCAACCGAGACGAGCGCTGGTGGCAGGTCAGCACCGGGGTGCTGCGCCTGGACCGTGTGCCGTGGCGGGATCCCTTCTTCGCGGTGTACCACTCGGCGGCCGGCGAGGTCGAGGGCCTGGTCTCGTACGAGTCGGACGACAACTGGGGCGACGCCAACCAGCCGCTGAACACGGCGAGCGTGAACTGGCTGATCGCGGTGACGCCGGCGGCCGAGCGGGCCCTGTGGCAGTACCTCTGCTCGATCGACTGGATCGTGCGAGTCAAGACGGGCCGGCGGGCCCCGGACGACCTGCTGCCGCGCTTCCTGCCCGATCCGCGCGCCGCCCGCATCACCACGCAGTCGGACTGGCTGTGGGTGCGGATCCTGGATGTCGTACGGGCTCTGGAGGCGCGTACGTACGAGGGTTCGGGCGGCAGCCTGGTCCTGGAGGTGACGGACCGGGACGGGCTGTCGGCCGGGCGCTACCGGCTGGACGCGGGACCGGAGGGCGCGTCCTGCGCGCCGACCACTCGGGACGCGGAACTCGTCTTGGACGTAGGTGAGTTGGCTGCGCTGTGGCTGGGCGACGAGTCGGCGGTGCGACTCGCCGCGCTGGGCCGGGTGCGGGAAGAACGAGCGGGCGCCGCCTCCATTGCCGACGCCCTGCTCCGCACGTCCAGGCGACCGTGGTGCCCGGACATCTTCTGATCTCGTGATCTTGCGATCTCGTGATCTCGTGATCTCGGCTGAGCGGTACTCCTTCCGTGCGGGCGATGGCTGATGACTGTCGATCCGTTGATCCGTAGCGATTCAGTTGTCGTGATGCGGTGACGCATTCAGTTGTGGCTGCGCATTCAGTTGTGGCTGTGCTGTGCGGTGTTACGGACTGACCGAGCTCCCGGCTCCCCTCCGGAAGGGAGCCCGGTCAGCCGGACTGCCGGACGGCGGCGTCCGATCAGCCGGACTGGGCGAGCAGCATCACGAGGATCACAGCTCCGATGCCGCTGATCATGGTGTTCTTGGCCTTGAGGCCGATGGACAGCGCGACGAACGCGATGATGCCCATCGGCCCGTACTCCCACTGGATGAGCTGTTCGAATCCGACGGCGAGAGCGGCGACGGCGAGGGCGATGAGCGGCATGGGTCCCTCCTGGTGGACAGGGCGACTCTGGCGGCCAACCTCCGGGAAGTTTGACCATGTTGCTCAAGTTGGTGACCAACTTACTCTTACTTATCTCCGCGTTGGGTCGACTCATAACCACCTATCAGGCAACTGCCCAAAGATGGCGGGAAGTTGTAGTGTTTGGTCGTGGACCCGGAACACGTCGCCGTCAATGGGCGGAACAGGTCACCACGGCCCCAGAGGTCACACCGCGAAGTGGCTGACGAACTGCGCAGCCGGATCAAGTCCGGTGAGCTGCGGCCGGGACAGCGCATGCCCACGCAGGTCAAGCTGGCGGACGAGTTCGGCGTCGAGCGCGGCACCGTACGACAGGCGTTGCGCATCCTGCAGTCGGAGCATCTGCTCGTCAATGTGTCCAGGGGGAGCCCAGCGACCGTCGCCGACAACCTGGCCAGGGCTCTGACCGGCCCCGAAGCCCCGCCGCAGCCCACCACGGTGGCGCTCGGCGCGAGGATCGCGGCCGCCTTCGCGGCCCCCCATGTGGAGATCGACGCGCTGTGTCTGACGTCGATCTCGCTGACCCTCGCCATGGGCGAACCGCTGCGTCAGATTCACGCGGGGCGAATAAAACCGGCCAGGGTGGACGTCCGCCTGCTGTTGCCGAGCGGCGACATCGACCTTGCCTTCCCGGCCCCCGTCGACGCTTCCGCCGACGGCCGGCTCCAGCGCAACTGGCTGGCCAACCGCAATGCCCAGGGCCAGGTGCTGCGCCACAACCTGCTCGCCCTGCGCTCCACGCACGGCATCGACGTGAACGTCACCTTCCGCGCGCTCCCCTTCACCCCGCCCGTGAAGCTGTATCTGCTCAACGGCGCCGAGGCTCTCTTCGCGTACTACACCCTCACCAAGCGCGAGGAGGAGATCGACGATGTGCATCTGGAGATGTACGACGTCCAGGGCACCCAGTCCATGCTCTTCCCCTTCACCCAGGGCGCCGGGCTGCGGGACACGACGTTCGTGGAGCAGTCCCACCTGTGGTTCAACGCACTGTGGGAGACCATCAGCTCGGAGCTGCTGCTCACGAGCTGAGGCCTCCCGGACCTGCCGATCGAAGATTCTCGCAGCTCACAGGGCTGGTCCGGCGATCATCAGGGCGAGTACGACCGCCCCGATGGAGCTGCAGGTGGGGCTCTTGGCCTTGATGCCGATGCTGAGCAGCAGCAGTCCGACGATGCCTGTCGGGCCGTAGTGCCACTGGACGAGCTGCTCGAAACCGACGACGAAGACGGCGGAGAGGAGGGCGATGGCGGGCATGGTGGTTCCTCCTGTTTCAGAGAGGGAGGCAAAACTTCCGCCAACTTGGCCAAGTTGGCAACCAACTATGCTTAAGTTGTCCCCACTTGGCTACTAGTCATAAACAACTCTCAAACAACTCCCCATAGATGGATGAGAGTTGTAGCGTTTGGTCGTGACTCAGGAGAACGTGGCAGTGAACGGCAGCAGAAGGCTTTCGCCCCAGGAGATCGCCGACGTCCTGCGGGAGCGGATCCGCGTGGGAGACCTCAAGGCGGGCGACCGGCTGCCCACCCAGGCCGAGTTGGCGGAGGAATTCGGCGTCGAGCGCGGCGCCGTCCGTCAAGCCCTCCGCGTCCTCCAGGGCGACGGTCTCCTGAGCAACGTCAGCAAGGGCAGCCCGCCCCGGATCGCCGACATTCCCCGGATGCGGGACGAGCCCCAGCCGACGATGGTGGGGCTGGCGCCACGCCTCACCGAGGCGTTCTCCGTGCCGCACGTCCGCGTGGACGCCGCCTGCCTCACCGCGGAGACACTGATGCTGGCCCTGGGCGAGCCGGTCCGTCTGATCCACGAGGGCAGGATCCGGCCCCAGTCGATCGATGTCCGCATCCTGCTGCCCTCCCGGGACATCACCCTCGCGTTCCCGGTCCCGGTGGAGGGCCGCGGCGAGGACGACCCCGTCCACCGGCGCTGGCTGGACCAGCGCAACGCCCAGGGCCACGTCCTGCGCCACAACCTCCACTCCCTGCGCTCCTCGCACGGCATCGATGTCCGAGTGACCTTCCGGGCCCTGCCGTTCACCCCGCCGGTGAAGCTGTACCTGCTCAACGGCTCGGAGGCGCTCATCGCGTACTACATGATCACCAGGCGCGAGGAGACCGTGGAGAACGGAACCCTGGACATGTACGACACCCTCGGCTCCGCGTCCCTCCTCTTCTCCTTCGAGAAGCGGGCCGGCCAGCGGGACGCCGCCTTCGTGGAGGAATCCCAGAAGTGGTTCGACGCCCTCTGGGAAACCATCACCACGGACCTGACACTCTCCTAGTGACTTCTGATACGGCGCAGACTGATTCGGTGGCAGCAGAGACAGAGAACCTACGGGAAGTGATCAACCGCGCCCGCTTCGTGCTCTTCGACTTCGACGGGCCGATCTGCCGGTTGTTCGCGGGGCACTCGGCGGAGGACGTGGCCAGGGATCTGGTGGACTGGCTCGCGCGGCAGGGGCTGCGGGGACTGCTCACCGAAGAGGAACGCGTCCATCCCGACCCGATGGCCGTCCTCTACGCGGTCGACCGGCGGCATCCGCACAGCGACCTCGTGACCGAACTGGAGGAGCGGCTCACCCAGCAGGAACTCAAGGCGGTGGCCTCCGCCTGGCCCACCGCGTACGCGGATCCGCTGATACGGACCTGGAGTGCCGTCGGCGCCCGGCTGGCGGTAGCGACCAACAACTCCCCGCGCACCGCCGCTCGTTACCTCGCGAGCCGAGGCCTCGCCGAATGCTTCGCCCCCAACATCTACGGCCGCACCCGGGACCTGCACCGCCTCAAGCCCGATCCGCACTGCCTGGTCAGGGCCCTGAACGCCCTGGGCGCCGCCCCGTCGGCGGCTCTCATGATCGGGGATGCCCCCTCGGACTTCCGCGCCGCCCAGCAGGCCGGGGTTCCGTTCCTCGGCTACGCGCGTAACGAGGACAAGGAGAAGCTGCTGCGGGACGCGGGAGCCGAGGATGTGGTGGGGTCGCTGGAGCCGGTTCTGCGGGTGCTCCGGGGTCAGGTCTGAAGCTGCAGGCTGAGCAGGACGAAGAGGAACGCCGCCCATCCGGCCAGTCGCGGATGCCCCGCCCGTACGCCCACCAGCGCCAGGGTCAGCAGGACCAGACCCGCGAACCCCAGCTCCGTCTGCACCAGTTGAGCCATCCCGAACTCGACGGCCGCACCCACCACCTGAAAGATGACCATGTCCCCCACCCCGTCCACTTCACTGACACTTCACTGGACACTTCACTGATTCGATCAACCAACCGTCCAATTGGACTGGTTGACTTGAAATTGGTTTGCCCGACTGGGCTGATCCCTTAACTGGCAGTCAAGGTGGACTTCCGATTTGACTGAAACTGGTTTGCTTGTCGGTCGGAAGCGGTACGGTCGGCATGTGGGCGATGAGCGGACCGGTGACGGAGGTGGCAAGGAGTTCCGGCGTGTCCTGGACGAGCTGCGCAACCGCATGGTCAACGGGCGCTACGCGCTGGGGAGTTCGCTGCCCGCCCAGCGGCTCCTGGCCGAGGAGTTCGACGTGTCCCGGGACACCGTTCAGCGAGTGCTGAAGACCCTGGCGAGCGAGGGCTGGGTGGAGTCCCGGCAGGGCAGCGGATCCCGCGTGGTCAAGACCCAGCGGATACAGCCGGCGGTCCTGCAGAGCGCGAAGCCCCGACCCATGGCTCTCGGCCCGATCATCAGCAAGGCCTTCGGGCGGGCCGAGGTCAGCCTGGACGTCTTCACGCTGACCGGTGAATCCCTCGACCTCCATGTGCGGTTGCAGGCGGAGCGCATACGTACGGACCCGGAGAGCGCACCGCAGCGTGTCGCCGTACGCATTCTGGTGCCGTCCGAGGAAGTCGAGCTGCCCTTCCCCCGCTCCAAGGACGCCCCGTCCGACCGGCGCCCGGTGGAGCGGGTGTGGGACATCGCGCGCCGGTCGGCGTCCTCGCTGCGGTACGTCCTCGACTCACTGAGGGTCGAGAAACTGGTGCCGGAGGTCAGCCTGGAGATCCGGCACACACCGGTGGTGCCGAACTTCAAGTTCTATCTGCTCAACGGCTCGGAGGCGCTGTTCGGGCTCTACCAGGTGGTCGAGCGCCCGATCGTCCTGGACGACGGCGAGGAGCTCACCGCCGTCGACGTCGAAGGGATCGGCGCCGCTCTCATGCACTACGAGCGGGATGCCGCCCCGGACTCCCCGGGTTCCTTCTTCGTGGACAGCATGCAGACCTACTTCGACTCGGTGTGGACCCTTCTTTCGGAGTAGTCGTCTCTTTCGGAGTAGTCGTTCAGGAGCTCCCGGGCCGCGGCGATGACCGGGGCGTGTGACGAGACGACCCCGTCCGCCCTGTTGCGCTTCATCTGCTGCCGGCGCTTCCTGTCCTGGGTGTATCCGAGGAAGCGAACCCCCGCGGACTTGGCCGCCCGCAGGTCGGTGAGCTGATCGCCCACCAGCAGGGCCCGGGAGGGATCCAGCCCGTCCAGGTCTTTCAGCGCGCGGAGCACCACGTCGGGATCGGGCTTCATCCGACGTGGTTCGCCCGGATCGCGGCCGTGGACGGCGAAGAACTTCCCCTCCAGGCCCGCATGCTTGAGGTAATGCCAGACGGGTTCTTCAGCGTTGTTGCTCACGATGACCAGGCGCTTGCCGAGGTCGAGCAGTGCGTCCAGCAAGTTCTCGACATCCGGGGCCTGAACGGCGGAATTTACAGCGGCGTATTCATGCCCGGTAACGATGGTGTTCGCCAGGCCCAGAGGCACCCGGCTGCGAACCGCAGGCGCCTCCCCGTCCAGCATGTCCCGGAGACGTTGGAGGATCCCGTGCGAGTCGTCGCAGTCCTCGACCTTCCGGTCGAGAGCGCCCCATTCGAGCCGCGCCATGACCTTGATCTCCTCGGCGATGTGCGCGGTCGGCACGTCGCCGAACAGGTCACAGACAGGGCCGTCGAAATCGAGGAGCACCGCGTCCGCGTCGCGCACGAGCCGCCTCAGGTCCTGTCCGCCGCGTCTGCCCCACAGGGGCCTCTTCGCTTTCACCCCGACAGTGTGGACCACAGAGACCGGCGCGCCGCGATTGCGCGACACGCCGTCACCGGCCAATTGGCGCAGGCGTGTCGCGTCGAATCCGTGCCTGCGTGTCGCGTCGAATCCGCGCGGGTGTGTCGTGCCGGCTCCGTCGAGTTTCCGCTTTCGCACGAGCAGGCGTTCATACGCTCACGCAGGGGACGGAGGTGATCAGAAGAATCGCTTCTGGCACGATGCTCACCGGCTGGGGAGTACCGTTCTCCCCTCCTTCACCATTGGTGCGGTCTCACGCGAGAGAACGGGCAATGTCCGAATCGGCTTCCTTGGCTCGGCAGCGAGCCGTTGAGGTGAGTGGCAACGCGAGCGTGGTCGAAGGACCACTCCAGGGCTACCACCACGAGACCTATGTGTTTCCGCTGCCCGGTGGGGACGAAACGGTTGAGCAGGTCCGCTGGAAGTGCCGTGAACCGCGCGCCAACCTGCTGTGGTTCGACCGGCGTTGCTTCGCCTCGGAGGAGGAGCTGCTCCGCGCTCTTGAGGGACACATCACGGGCATCCCCGAGCTCATCCAGGCGGGGCCCGTCGGTCTTCAGCGGTTCATCGAGGGAGAGACGCTGGGAGCGCGGTACGGCTCCGGTCGTGCGATCGCCCCTTCTCTCTTCCACCAAATCGTCGAACTCTTCCGGCAGTTGGTCGCCGTAAGACCTGAAGTTCTCGCCGTGGAACGGACCTGCGAACCCCAGGACCGCGCGACCGAAGGCGACAGCTCCGGCTTCCTGGAGCGGCTCATCTGCTTCACCGAAGAGCGCGTGTACCTGAAGAATCTCGGTGCCTTCGAGGCCCTGTTCGGATCCCTCGGGGTGGACGGTGATGCCTTCAAACGGCTCAGAAAACATGTGTCGGGACTGACCGAACGCCCGTTCTGTCTCCTGCACGCGGATCTGCATCGCGAGAACTTCGTCGTCGACCGGGAGGACCGGCTCTGGACGATCGACTGGGAGTTGGCGATGCTCGGTGATCCGCTCTACGACCTGGCCACCCACCTCTACCTGACGCGTTACCCGAGGCCCCAGGAACGCAGGATGGCGCAGCACTGGCGGGACGCCGTCGAGGGTGTCGTCCCCGGAAGCTCGGCCGGATGGGAAGAGGATCTGCCCAGACTCCTCGACTACAAGCGGGCCCAGTCGCTGTTCACGGATGTCATCCGGATGTCCCTGTCGTTGGGCGCGGGCCCGGTGGGCGACGAACGTCTCCTCACTCGTGCGGGCGGCAAAATACAGCGCGTGCTGGCTGCCGCGGCGGAGCCGTTGGGGCTCGAAAGAGTGCCGGGCATGCGACAGATCACGGGTTCACTCCTTCGCTGGTATCAGGATCACAAGCAGTTCGGTACGGAGCGCGCGCTGTAACGTGCGCCGTGCAACGGCGATCTGCGATACCCAAGTTGTCCCCGGATGTTGGACTCGCTCACAAAGGAGCGGCCAGTGGGTGCACCCCCTGTCGTCCCGCGTGTCTTGTTCCAGGACTTCACCGGCGACGACACGTACGACGCGTTCGTCCGCGCGGCGCTGTTGGACGGGACGGCGAGCGGGGGCCATCACAACGCCAGCTACGTTGCTCCGCTGACGCAGCGCATGGCCCGGCTCCTCGGCCAGGAGGCGGGCACGCACGTGACCGTCCGGGTCCGGCGGACCGAGGGACTGCCGGTGGTGATCAGGACCTGGCCGATCCATCCGCAGGCGCTGCACCGCAGACTCGTATGGGGGCGGGTACGTCTTCGACCCGGCTGCTCGCTCGCGCCGACCTCGAAGCCCCCAACGTGAACGGGGCCGTGGACTCGTACGGGACGCCCCTGGAGGCCGTCATAGCGGCGCTGGGGCTGCCGCCACGGCCGACGGCGAACCCCTATCTGGCGCGTGCGCTGGTGCACGGTGTCCACAGTGGCGGCTGAGTGCGCACCGGCGCGGCGTGGGGCGGGGGCCGCGCTCACACTTCCAGGACCACCTTCCCCACCAGCCCCCGCCCCTCAATAGCCGCATGCGCATCCCCCGCCCGCTCCACCGCAAACACCTCACCGATCACGGGCCGCAGCCGCCCCGCCGCGGCCTCCGTGAGCGCGGCGGAGGTGAAGCGGTGCAGGTCGGCGGGGCTGAACTGGACGTCCGGGATGCCGAAGAGCTTGATTCCGCGGCGGGTGGCTTCGGCGGTGTCGATGGGGGAGAAGCCGCCGGACGGTGCCCCGTGGGCCGAGAAGCGACCGCCGTCCGCAGTCAAGGAGAAGGCGGTGGCGCCGAGGTGGCCGCCGACCCCGTCCAGGACCAGGTCCGCGGCCTCCGGTGAGCCGCCAAGTGCCGTACGGGCGGCCGTCGTCCAGTCGGGGTCCGTGGCGTCGACCACCGCGTCCGCGCCCAACTCCCGTACCAGAGCGGTCTTCGCCTCTCCGCGGGCCACCCCGACGACCCGTGCGCCACGCGCGTGCGCCAGCTGGATCAGCAGGGTGCCCATGCCTCCGGAGGCACCGAGGACGAGGACGCGGTCGGTGGGCCCGACGGCGGTCACTTCGAGGAGGCCGACGGCGGTGACGCCGTCGTGGACCAGGGTCGCGGCCTGGAGGAGGTCCAGGGAGTCGGGCACGACGGTCAGAGCCGGGACCGGGGCGACGGCCCGCTCCGCGTAGCTGCCCGTCACGAAGGAGGTGACCCGGCGGCCCAGCCACTCGGCGGGCACGTCCGGGCCGAGGGCGCTGACCACGCCCGACACGCCGCCTCCGGGAACGTACGGAGGCGTCACCGGGAAGAAGTCGCGGCCCCAGCCCGACCTCACCTGCGTCTCCACGAAGATCGTGTCCGCGTACGCCACGTCGATCAGGACCTCGCCGGGCGCCGGGACCGGGTCCGGGACTTCCACCGGGACGAGGACCTCGGGACCGCCGAACGCCTTCACCTGTACTGCTCGCATCGGTCACTCCTGGGAAGCGGGATGAGTCCTGCGCAGTCTTCGACCTCAAGCCGGGTTGAGGTCAAGCGTCTGCCCGGCCGGTGCGTAGGCTCGTGGCCATGGGTGAGATCGGACTGCGCGAGCGCAAGAAGCAGCGGATGTACCAGGCCGTCTCCGACATCGCGATCGGGCTGTTCCTGGAGAAGGGCTTCGACGCCGTGTCCGTCGCCGAGATCGCCGCCGCAGCCGAGATCTCCAAGCCGACCCTCTTCCGGTACTTCCCGGCCAAGGAGGACCTCGTCCTGTACCGGATCGGCGACCATGAGGACGAAGCCGCGCGGGTGGTCGCCGACCGCGCGGAGGGGGAGTCCGTGATCGGCGCCCTGCGTGCGCACTTCCTGGACGGGCTGCGGCGCCGTGATCCCGTCACCGGGCTCAATGACCATCCGGCCGTCCGCGCCTTCTACCGTCTGCTCTACGGGACGCCGTCGCTGGTGGCGCGGCTGTACGCCCACCTGGAGCGATCCGAGGCCGCCCTCGCCGAGGCCCTGGGCGGCGGCCTCGACGCGCGGCTCGCCGCCGGGCAGATCATCGCCGTACGCCGCATCCTCGCCGAGGAGAACTGGCGGAGGGTCGCAGAGGGGGAGGCGGTCGACGAGGTCTACGGGGACGCGGTCGCCGTCGCCGAACGTGCGTTCGAGCAGTTGGGGAGGGGGCTTCCCAGGCTCGCCTGATCCCTGACCCTTGACCCCTGATCGCTCACTGATGGTGACTGGGTAAAAAATTTAACTCGGTTACGTTATTCCGTTATCTTGGACGGTATGACGTCCCCCGACCCTGCCCTCGCCCAGTCCCTCACCCGCGAACGCGACTACCACGACACCTGCCGCGCCGCCCTCAGCGCCATGGTCGACGGCGCCGAGGAACAGGTCGTCACCGGCGAAGACGTCTCCGCCTCCGGTGCCGACGCCGAAGTGCTCGGGTACCGGCTGCGCAGCAAGGCGAAGGAGCTGCGCGAGCTGCCCCAAGGGCCCTTGTTCTTCGGCCGGTTGGACTTCGGGCGCGATGCCGGGACGGCCGGTGACCATGCCGGGCTGAGCTATCACATCGGGCGGCTGCGGATCACCGAGCACCCCGCCGCGCCGCCCCTCGTCGTCGACTGGCGCGCACCCGTCTCCCGCGCCTTCTACCAGGCGAGCGCCCGCGAACCGCAAGGCGTCGCTGTCCGCCGCCGCTTCGGCTGGGCGCCCGGCAGCCGGGGCGACTCCGCCGACCTCACGGGCCTGGAGGACGAGCACATCGGCACGGGCCACGAGTCGGCCGGCAGCATCCTCGCGGGCGAGATCGAGCGCCCCCGGGTCGGCCCCATGCGCGACATCGCGGCCACCATCCAGCCCGAACAGGACGATCTTGTACGAGGCGATCTCGCGGCCTCGGTCTGTGTGCAGGGCGCCCCCCCGGCACCGGCAAGACCGCCGTGGGCCTGCACCGGGCCGCCTACCTCCTCTACACCCACCCCCAGCGCATCCGCCGCCGCGGACTGCTCATCCTCGGCCCCAACCGCACGTTCCTCTCGTACATCTCGGAGGTCCTGCCCGCCCTCGGCGAGACAGCCCGTCGCGGAGCGACTGGTTGGAACTTCCGGCAGTCGACGATCGGGGACGAGATCGCCCGGCACCCGGTGACGGCGGAGGACGCCGAGCGTGCGGCCGTCGTCAAGCACGACCCCCGGATGGCGGAGGTGCTGCACCGGCTGTACGTGGTGCTGACGCGGGCGGTGTCCCGGCTGGACGTGGTGCACTCACGCCCGCTCCCCTGGTGAGTTACCAGTAGCTACTAGCTACTGGCCAGTTACCCGTTACCCGTCACCAGGGGATCGGCGTGCCGTCGCGGAAGAAGCCGCCGGTGGGGCCGTCGTCCGGGAGGGTGGCCGCCCATACGACGCTCGCGGCACCCTCCGCGACCGGCCGGCCGCCGGGTCCGCCCATGTCCGTGGCGACCCAGCCCGGGCAGACGGCGTTCACCAGGATCCCGTCGGCGCGCAGCTCGGCGGCGAGCATGCGGGTGAGGGCGTTGAGGGCCGTCTTGGTCGTGGAGTACGCCGGGGTGCCGCCGCCCATGCTCGCCAGGGACGCGGCCTCGCTGGAGACGTTCACGATGCGCGGGTGTGCGCCGGCACGGAGAAGGGGGAGCAGCGCCTGGGTCAGCCGCCAGGGACCGTACAGATTCGTCTCCGCCGCCTCGCGTACGACGTCCAGGTCGGCGGTGGCGGCGCGTTGCCAGGTGTCGTACGTGATCGCCGCGTTGTTGATCAGGACGTCGAGGGCGGTGAGGTCCCGGGCGGCCGCGTCGATGTCCGCCGGGGAGGTGACGTCAAGGCGGAGGGGGCGGGCGTTCGGCCCGACGTCCTCGGCCGCCGCCCTGGCCGCCTCGGCGGAACGCGCGGTGACGTACACGGTGTGCCCCGCGGCGGCCAGCTGCCGGGCGACTTCGTGGCCGATACCGCGGTTGGCGCCGGTGACGAGGGCGATCATTCGACGGCCCCGGCTGCCGGGTCCGTCCATGCCGCCGGTGCTGCCGCTGTCGCTGGGGTCAGGAGTGGGATCAACTGCTCTTCCTCGTACGTCAGATGGGCTTCGAGGTCGGCGGTCAGGCGTTCCACCTCGGAGAGTACGTGACCGGGGTCCGCGTCCTCGGTAGCGACAACCCGGCGGAGTTCTTCGAGGAGGGCGGCGATCCGTTCGTGTTCCTGGCGCAGACGGACCAGGGCCGGGGTGAGTTCGGGATGGCGGCCGGCGAGGAGCGGGAAGATGCCGAGCTCCTCGCCGGTGTGGTGGTTGTGGAGGCCCTGACAGAGGGTGAGGCAGTTGACGCGGAGCTGGGCGCCGAGGGCCGGGCCCTGCTCCGTGACCTCCTTGCGCACCAGGGCGAGTTCGCGCCGGAAGGCGTCGTGGACGACCTTCAGGGCGTCGGCCATGGAGCCCGCGTTGACGTTCGGCGGGCCGTCCTTCGGGATCGCGTGCAGGGCGACGACGGGGATGACACGGGCCGTCTTCGCCTGGTACTCCGCCCACCCCGGGTCGGCCTCCACCGCGCGGGCGAAGACGGCGTCGCGCTCGGCGCGTTCGAGTACGACGGCCTCCGCCTCGTAGGTGAAGACACCGTCCTCGACGGTCAACCGGGGGTTCGCGACAAGGTTGTGGAACCAGTCGGGGTGCTGAGGCGCACCCCCGGCCGACGCGATGACGAGCACGCGCTCGCCGCCGTCGGGATAGAAGCCGACGGGGGTCGTGTGCGGGGTTCCCGTCCGCGCGCCGGTGGTGGTCAGCAGGAGCAGCCGGGCTCCTTCGAAATAACCGCCGACGCGTCCGTTGTTGGCGCGGAATTCATCGATGACCTGCTGATTGAAGGGGTTGGGCATTCGCTGCTTTCTTTTGTTTTCGGGCAGGGGGAATTTCCGCGGGGCGCGTGCGGTGTGAATACGGCTCGATCGCAGCCCGCGGTGCGGCGCGGTGCGGAATGTGGTGCGTGAAGGCGCGCTCAGCCCCGAACAGGGGGCGCGCTCAAAGGAAGGCGTACGAAGACGTCGTACGAAGAAAGTGCAGGCGGGGCTCTACCCCGCCCCGGCCTCACTCGGAGGCCGGGCAACCAACTCGCTCACGGCACAAGGCCGACCCGGCAGTCATGGGCGTCACGCTAATGCCGGGTGCGGCCCTAATGCAATGGGCTATTCCATGCCCAAGCGATTTCGCGCATATTTTCAGGCATCCAGGGCGGCGACTTCCAGTTCGCCGAGGCGGTCCGGGTCGGCGATGACGTCGATTCCGGTGATCAGGTCGTCGTCCGTGAACGTGAAGGTCAGGACCAGGCGGAGGCGGCCGAGGGGGGCCATGGCCAGGCCGACCGTTCCGTCGAGGAGGGCGGGGCCGGTGAAGTGGGCGCGGCCGGTGGCGGCCATCGCGCCCTTGGCGACGGTGATCGCGCCGCTGACGACGACCGGTTCCGGGGTGGGGATGACGAACGTGTCCGCGTGCAGGACGACATCCGGGTGGAGGAGGGCGACCAGGGCCTCGAAGTCGCCGCCGCGGGTGGCGGCGAGGAAGGCGTCGACGACGCGGCGCCGGCGGGTCAGATCGGCCTCGGGCAGCGGGGAGGCTCCCTTGACCCGGCGCCGGGCGCGGCTCGCGAGCTGCCGCACGGCGGCGGGGGAGCGTTCGAGCATCGGGCCGATGTCGTCGAAGGGCACGGCGAACATGTCGTGCAGGACGAAGGCGAGCCGTTCCGCGGGGGAGAGCGTGTCGAGGACGACGAGCAGGGCGACACCGACGGAGTCGGCCAGCACGGCTTCCTCTTCCGGGTCGCCGCCGTCCTCCGGGGCGACGGCCGGGTCGGTGAGCCGTATGTCGAGAGGTTCCTCGCGCTGCCGCTCGCGCGTGCGCAGCAGGTTCAGGCACAACCGCGCCACGACCGTGGTCAGCCACCCGGCGATGTTCTCGACGTCGTCGGTGTCGGCACGGCCGGCGCGCAACCAGGCTTCCTGGAGCGCGTCATCGGCCTCGCTCACCGAGCCGAGCATCCGGTAGGCCACGGCCCGCAGATGCGTCCGGTGCTCCTCGAAACGCTCCGCCAGCCATGCGCTCTCGCCCACCGTGTCACATTCCTTCCGCGCGGGGTGTCAGAGGAATAGAACACCGAGAACCCGCTGAGGGGACAGGGATTTCGAACCTTCCGTCCTCACGAACCTGGGAGCAGCCATGACCTCCACCCCCGCAACCGTCCTGGTCACCGGCGGCACCGGCACGCTCGGAAGCCTCGCCGTCCCGCTGTTGCGGGAGACCGGCCGCGACGTACGGGTGCTGAGCCGGCACGCCCGTGAGGCCGCCGACGGCGTCGAGTACGTGGCCGTCGACCTGTTGAAGGGCGAGGGCATCGACGCCGCGCTGACCGGCGTCGACACCGTCCTGCACCTCGCGGGCGGCCCCAAGGGCGACGACATCGCGACCCGCAATCTGGTGCGGGCCGCGCGGACCGCGGGCGTACGGCACCTCGTGTACATCTCGGTCGTCGGCGCGGACCGCGTCCCGCTGGCCTGGCTCAGGTCGAAGCTGGACGCCGAGCGGACCATCGCGGAATCCGGGGTGCCGTGGACGACGCTGCGGGCCGCCCAGTTCCACGAGCTGACGCTGAAGATGGTGCAGACGATGGCGAAGATGCCGGTCTTCCCGGTCCCCGGCGGGCTGCGCCTCCAGCCGGTCGACGCGCGCGACGTCGCGGCCCGCATCGCCGAACTCACCCTCGGCAGCCCGGCCGGCCTGGTGCCCGACCTCACCGGACCCCGGGTGTACGGCCTGGACGACCTGGCCCGCGGCTACCTCAAGGCCCGCGGCAAGCGCCGCCCGATGCTGCCGCTCCGCATCCCCGGCAAGGCGGGACGCGCCTACCGCGCGGGCGACAACCTGACGCTGGCCGGAGCGGACACCGGCAAGCGGACCTGGGAGGACTTCTTGGCGGAGCGGGTGGGCTGAGCGGTGCCGGGTTTTCCGCAGTGCGCCCGGCGGAAAACCCCTCCGTCCCGACACGCACTGCTCCATATGATCACCGCATGATCGAAGGCAAGCTGGTACGGCTCAGGGCGCTGCGCGCCGACGACGTGGACGCCCAGGTGCGCTGGCGCAACGACCCCGAGGTCGTGCACTGGGCCACCGGCAGCGACCCGCTCTTCGGTCCGGTGACCCGGGAGGCGGTGGCGCACTTCCACGAGATCCGGCTGCGCGACGACCCGCGCGCGCAGCAGACGTTCACCGTGGAGGACCTGGCCGACGGCCGCGCGATCGGCATGGTCGACTACCGCGACCTCGACTCCTTCGCCGGCCGGGCGACGGTCGGCATCACCATCGGCGAACGCGACCGCTGGGGCGGCGGCTACGGCTCCGAGGCCCTCCGCCTCCTGCTGGACCACCTCTTCGGCGCTCTCCGACTGCACCGCGTCGAACTCGACACCTGGAGCGGCAACGAGCGTGCCATGCGCGCCTTCCGCGCGGTCGGGTTCGTGGAGGAGGGGCGGCGCCGGGAGAGCGTACGGGTGGGCGACGAGTGGTACGACGGCGTGGAGTTCGGACTCCTGCGGGAGGAGTGGACGTCCCGGGGCTGAGGGGCCGTAGAGAGCACGTCTATCCTGCGGCTATGGACGGAAACGCGCCGCGTCCACTTCTCTTCCTCGACGTCGACGGACCACTCATCCCGTTCGGGGCAGGGCCGGAGCAGTACCCGGACGGATACCCGACGTACCAGGCGCCCCCGATGCACCGGATGCGCCGGACCGGCCCCGGGCCACAGCCGGTCGCGGCGAACCCACTGCTGACCAGGATCAATCCGGCCCATGGCCCGCGACTGGCGGCGTTGCCGTGCGATCTGGTGTGGGCCACGACCTGGATGGCTGACGCGAACGAGTGCGTCGCACCGTGGCTCGGCCTGCCGGAACTGCCGTTCGTGAGCTGGCCGGACCCCTCCGACTCCTACTCCGACGAGGTCGAGTGGGGTGCGCTGCACTGGAAGACCCGCCCGCTCGTCCACTGGGCGTCCGGCCGCGACTTCCTCTGGGTCGACGACGAGATCAACGACGCCGACCGGACCTGGGTCGCCGCGCACCACCAGGGGCGAGCACTGCTGCACCGCGTGGATCACCGCCACGGCCTCACGGACGCGGACTTCGCCGCCCTCGAAGAGTGGCTGACTCATTTCTGAGGGCGGTTTCAGGCGTCCGTACCTTCGTGATCGTCGGCGCCGGTGTCCGTGAGGGCCTCCGTCAGGCGCCGACGTACGTCGCGAGGTGCTCGCCGGTGAGGGTGGGGCGGGTGGCGACGAGGTCGGCGGGGGTGCCCTCGAAGACGATCTTGCCGCCGTCGTGGCCGGCGCCGGGGCCGAGGTCGATGATCCAGTCGGCGTGGGCCATGACCGCCTGGTGGTGCTCGACGACGATGACCGACTTGCCGGAGTCGACGATCCGGTCGAGCAGGCCGAGCAGATGCTCGACGTCGGCGAGGTGGAGGCCGGCGGTCGGCTCGTCGAGGACGTAGATGCCGCCCTTCTCGGCCATGTGGGTGGCCAGCTTGAGCCGCTGCCGCTCGCCGCCGGACAGTGTGGTGAGCGGCTGGCCGAGGGTGAGGTAGCCGAGCCCGACGTCGGCGAGCCGGGTGAGGATGCGGTGCGCGGCCGGCGTGTGTGCCTCGCCGGCGCCGAAGAACTCCTCCGCCTCGGTCACCGACATCGCGAGCACCTCGCTGATGTCGCGGCCACCGAGGTGGTAGTCGAGGACCGATGCCTCGAAGCGCTTCCCCTCGCACTCCTCGCAGGTGGTGGCGACGCCCGCCATCATCGCCAGGTCGGTGTAGATGACGCCTGCGCCGTTGCAGGTGGGGCAGGCGCCCTCGGAGTTGGCGCTGAACAGCGCCGGCTTCACGCCGTTGACCTTCGCGAACGCCTTGCGGATCGGGTCGAGCAGTCCGGTGTACGTCGCCGGGTTGCTGCGCCTGGAACCGCGGATGGCGCCCTGGTCGACCGACACCACGCCCTCGCCGGCCGGGATCGAGCCGTGCACGAGGGAACTCTTGCCGGAGCCCGCGACGCCGGTCACGACGGCAAGCACCCCGAGCGGGATGTCGACGTCGACGCCCCGCAGGTTGTGCGTCGTCGCGCCCCGGATCTCCAGGGCGCCGGTGGGCTTCCGCACCGATTCCTTGACGGCGGCCCGGTCGTCGAAATGGCGGCCGGTGATGGTGCCGCCGGTCCGCAGCCCCTCGACGGTGCCCTCGAAGCAGACGGTGCCGCCCGCCGTACCCGCGCCGGGGCCGAGGTCGACGACGTGGTCGGCGATCGCGATCGTCTCCGGCTTGTGCTCCACGACGAGCACCGTGTTGCCCTTGTCCCGCAGCCGCAGCAGCAGGTCGTTCATCCGCTGGATGTCATGGGGGTGCAGGCCGATTGTGGGCTCGTCGAAGACGTAGGTGACGTCGGTGAGCGAGGAGCCGAGGTGGCGGACCATCTTGACGCGCTGCGCCTCGCCGCCCGACAGCGTGCCCGCCGGCCGGTTGAGCGACAGGTAGCCGAGGCCGATCTCCACGAACGAGTCGAGGGCCTGCCCCAGCGCGGTGAGCAGTGGCGCAACCGACGGCTCGTCGAGCCCGCGGACCCACTCGGCCAGGTCGCTGATCTGCATCGCGCAGGCGTCGGCGATGCTGATCCGCTTGATCTTCGACGACCGGGCCCCCTCGTTGAGCCGGGTGCCGTCGCACTCGGGGCAGGTCGTGAACGTGACCGCCCGGTCCACGAACTCCCGGATGTGCGGCTGCATGCCCTCCCGGTCCTTGGCGAGCATCGACTTCTGGATCCGCGGGATCAGCCCCTCGTAGGTCATGTTGATGCCCGCGATCTTCATCCGGACCGGCTCGCGGTGGAGGAAGTCGTGCAGTTCCTTCTTGGTGAACTTGCGGATCGGCTTCTGCGGGTCGAAGAAGCCCGACTCGCTGTAGAGCCGGGAGTTCCAGCCGCCCCCGGTGTAGCCGGGGACCGTGATCGCGCCCTCGGCGAGCGACTTGGAGTCGTCGTAGAGCTGGGTGAGGTCGAGATCGGTGACCGCGCCCCGGCCCTCGCAGCGCGGACACATGCCGCCGGTGATGCTGAAGCTGCGCCGCTCCTTCACCTTCTGTCCGCCGCGCTCCATGGTGACCGCGCCCGCTCCGCTGATCGAGGCGACGTTGAAGGAGAACGCCTTGGGCGAGCCGATGTGCGGCTTTCCGAGCCGGCTGAAGAGGATCCGAAGCATCGCGTTGGCGTCGGTGGCGGTGCCGACGGTCGAGCGGGGGTCGGCCCCCAGCCGCTGCTGGTCGACGATGATCGCGGTCGTCAGCCCGTCGAGGACATCGACCTCGGGCCGCGCGAGCGTCGGCATGAAGCCCTGCACGAACGCGCTGTAGGTCTCGTTGATCAGCCGCTGCGACTCCGCGGCGATCGTGTCGAACACCAGCGAGCTCTTGCCCGAGCCGGAGACACCGGTGAACACCGTCAGCCGACGCTTCGGGATTTCGATGGTGACGTCCTTGAGGTTGTTCACGCGCGCGCCGTGTACGCGGATCAGGTCGTGGCTGTCGGCAGCAGCGGCGTGCGGCGCAGGCGACTTCGCGTCCGTCCTCGTGGCCATGCTCATCGTGTCTCCCTCTCGTGGGCCTCTTGGGCGGGGCCGCCTTCGCGGTCTCCGTCGGCGTCGCCTGGATCGACCTGACCGGCTTCGAGCGGTACGTACGGTTTTGGCCGCGACCGCCTGACGGCTCGGCAGAGCTCGTTGAAGCCTGTGACGGTCAGGCTAGTTGCGGCTCCGTGCCCCGCGCTTCTCGAATCCTGATCGGTACGGGAAACCCGCCCGGTCCGGTGGGGCGGTGGGCGGTGGGCGGTGGTCCGGAGGGCCGTCAGAGGGCCGCCGTCAGCTCTTCCGGTCGACCGGTGGCGGCCGCAGTGCCTCTTTCGCCTCGCGGGTGACCGCCCAGGCGTCCGCCACCGGACCCACGTGCCCGAGCTTGTCGGGGTTGATCACCGAGCGGATCGCCTGGATCCGTCCGTCGAGGATGTCGAGCCCCAAGGTGTTGACGACCTTGCCGTCCCGGTCGCGGAAGACCGCGCCCGGCTGGCCGTTCACCTCGTGCGGCTCCACCACGCCGCCGATACGGACGAACGGCGTGGCGATCGCGGCGAGCAGCCGGGCCACGTTCTCGGCGCCGAAGATGCCGCTGCCCCACTGCGGGGCCTTGCCGCCGCTGTCCCCGACCATCGACACATCGGCGGCGAGCAGCTCCCGCAGCCCGTCGACGTCCCCTTCTCTGAACGCGTCGAAGAACCGCCCGGCGAGTTCCTCGCGCTCCCTGCGGTCGGCCTCGAACCGGGGCCGCCCCGCGTCCATGTGGCGCCGTGCCCGCACCGCGAGCTGGCGGCACGCGGCCTCCGAGCGCCCCACCGCCGACGCGACCTCGGGGAAGCCGAAGTCGAACACCTCCCGCAGGACGAAGACCGCACGCTCCAGCGGGCTGAGCCGCTCCAGCAGCAACAGGGCCGCCATCGACACCGAGTCGGCCAGCTCCGCCGACCGCGCCGGATCCTCATAGGGGTCGGTCAGCAGCGGCTCGGGGAACCATGGCCCGACGTACTCCTCCCGCCGGACGCGGGCCGAGCGCAGTACGTCGATCGAGACCCGGGTGACCACGGCCGAGAGGAAGGCCTTGGTCGACGCGGGCTGTGCCGGGGAGGCCGCGAAGCGCAGCCAGCTCTCCTGGACCGCGTCCTCGGCCTCGCTCACGCTGCCGAGGATCCGGTAGGCGATCGAGAACAGCAGCGGCCGCAGCTCCTCGAACTCCTCGGTCCGGGTCACGCCAGCTCCTCCTTGAAGCCCTGGCGCCATGAGGGGTAGTGCGGCTCCCAGCCGAGCTCCCGCCTGGCCTTGGCGTTGGAGAAGCCGCGCCCCTCGGTCATCATCACCACCGCCTGTTCCCCGGCCAGCAGCCGGGCCAGCCACTTGGGCACCCGCATCGGCCGCTTCGCCCCCGCGCACTCAGCGAGGTACGGCAGCCACTCGTTCGCCGGGGCCGGGTCGTCGTCGACGATGTTGAACACGCCCCTCGCCTTCTGCTCCACGGCCAGGACGGTAGCGCTCGCCGCGTCGTCGAGATGCACCCACGAGCTGTAGCCGGTGGAGCGCCCGACGAGCGGGAACTGTCGCTTGCGGATGAGCTCGACCTGGTCGTCGATGGCGTACGGCCCGTAGAACGCGCCGTATCGCATCACCGCGCCGCCGGCCTTGAGGACCACCTCCTCGACGTGGCGTATCGCCTCCATCCCCGCCTGCGCGGCCGTTCCCGTCATCAGGTCCAGCGGGTCCTCCTCGGTCTTGACCCAGCCGCCCTGGCGGATGCCGTTCCAGCTGGCATAACCCTGCGCGACGACATGGGAGACGCCGGTCGCCTCGGCGGCGGCCAGCAGGTGGTCCGTCCCCTCGGTGCGCAGCCGGTTGGTGGTGGCGAACCAGCGGTCCGGGTGCTTCAGATCGGGCTTGCCGGCGTGAGTGAGACTGATGGCGGTCATCTGGTGCACGATCACGTCGGGCCGGGCCGCGGCCACCGCCTCACCGACCGACACCGCGTCCAGCCCGTCCATCACGACCCCCACCGCGCCCAGCTGCTCCAGCAGGCCCAGCTTGGCCGCGCTCGTCGTCGTAGCCGTCACCTGGTGCTCCCGGGCCACTAGCTGCGGCACCAGCCGCCGCCCCAGGACCCCGGCCCCGCCTGCCACGAACACCCGCATGACCATCACCTTCACCTTTCTGATTCCGGCATTGCTCTCATCCCGGAGACGAGACAGCCCGGGCGTCTGTGACATGGGGAGCGAGGACAGGCGGGTGGCGACGGTGGCTGTCACATACGCGGGCCCGGCGGTGTCTTCATGCCGAACAGCCCAACAGGCAGATGTCCAAGGCAGATGTCCAAGGAGGACACCATGGCGCTCCGCGTCCCGAAGGCTGAGCTTCCCGCCGAGCTCAGCGAAAACATGATCAAGCAGCTCGGTGCCGTGCCCGAGCCCGTCGAGGTGGTGTGGCACAGCCCCAAGGTCGCCACGTCCAACCTGGAGTTCTCGGCCGAGCTGGCCGAGTGGGACGCGGCCGACGCGAGCCTCAAGTCGTTCGCGCACATGGCCGTCGCGGCACAGGTCGGCTGCGGCTGGTGCCTCGACGTCGGCTACTTCCAGGCGCAGAACCAGAACCTGGACCTGGCCAAGGCGAGCCAGGTGCCGCGCTGGCGGGAGTCGGAGGTGTTCACGCCGTTGGAGCGGGACGTGCTGGAGTACGCCGAGGCGATGACGAACACGCCGCCGACCGTCACCGATGAGCTGCACGCGAGCCTGCTCGACCGGCTCGGCCCGGCCGCGATGGTCGAGCTCACCGCGTACATCGCCTTCGTCAACATGGCGACCAGGAACAACAATGCGAACGGGATCACCTCGCAGGGCTTCTCCGATGCCTGCGAGATCCCACTGGCCGCGCGGCCGGAGAACTCCGACGTAGCGTCGACGGCATGACCGAGGACCCGTTCGTCGCCCATCGCAGCCTGCTGTTCACGGTCGCCTACGAGATGCTCGGGTCGGCGGCCGACGCGGAGGACGTGCTCCAGGAGTCCTGGCTGCGGTGGGCCGACGTCGACCGGTCGCAGGTGCGTGACTCGCGGGCGTACCTCGTCCGGATCGTCACGCGGCAAGCGCTCAACCGCCTGCGGACGTTGTCGCGCAGCCGCGAGGAGTACGTCGGCGAGTGGCTGCCGGAACCGCTGCTGACCAGCCCTGATGTCGCCGAGGACGTCGAACTCGCGGAGAGCGTCTCGATCGCGATGCTGACCGTCCTGGAAACGCTCGGGCCGACGGAGCGGGCGGTGTTCGTGCTCCGCGAGGTCTTCGAGATGCCGTACGGGGAGATCGCCGAGGCCATCGGGAAGTCCGCTGCGACGGTGCGGCAGATCGCGCGGCGCTCACGCGAGCATGTGGCGGCTCGGCGGCCACGGGCGCGGGTGAGCCGGTCGGAGCAACAGGCCGTGGTGGAGCGGTTCCTGGCCTCGTTGCGCACCGGGCAGTTGCAGGAGCTGATGGAGGTCATGGCGCCGGACGTGGTCCTGATCGCCGATGGCGGCGGGTTCGCGGCCGCCGCGCTGGCTCCGCTCCACGGGGCTGAACTGGTGGCGACGGTGCTCGCGCGCGCGGACCGGGTGACGGCCGCGTTCGAGACCACGACGGTGTGGCTCAACGGCGCGCCCGCGGGCCGGTTCGAGGTCGACGGCGAGCCGACCGCGGTAAGCCTCGTGGTGGAGAACGGGCGGGTCACCCGGATCTACCTGATGAGAAACCCGCGGAAGCTGACGCGGCTGGACGAACCGGCCGAACTCGCCAGGTAGGCCCGCTGCCGCTCCGGCAAGGAGAGGAAGGAAAGGAGAGGAAGGAAAGGAAGGGGAAGGAAACGAGGGGAAGGCAAAGGCAAAGGCGAGCGGCTTGCCTGTCGCGTTACTGAGCGACCTCCGGTTCGGTGTACGCGAAGTCGTACACGGCCCATTCGGTGACCGGGAGGAACCCGATGCGCTGGTAGAGGGCGTTGCTGGTGGGGTTGGCCGGGTTCGCGTGCAGCACGACGTCCGTGGCGCCCGCGGCCAGCGCGGCCCGGCTCACCTCGACCGTCGCGGCGCCCGCGTAGCCGCGACCGCGCAGGTGGGCCGGGGTGTAGACGGGGTCCACCTGGATCACGCCGGCGACCATCGGGTTCACGCCCGCCATGGAGACGGGCGTGCCGTCCGGGCTCTCCCAGAAGGTGAAGCGTTTGTCGGCGAAGCGTGTGCCGGCCCAGGAGTCGGCGTCGATGGTGACGACTTCCCCGACGTCCGTGGCGAACTCACGGCACCAGCGCATGAGTTGTTCATGGTCCTGCTCGCCCACGGGTCGGCCCCGGCCCGCTGGGGCCGGCTGCGGTGGGGTGAGCGTGCCGAGGCGGTACAGGCGGATCCGTGTGCGGAGTGTCGGCGTCGCGCCTGTGTGCCGCTGCCAGGCCTCGGCGAAAGCAGTGGCGGTGTCGTGGGCCGCGCTGACGTAGGGAAGGGAGTGGCCGAGGGCGGCCAGGTGGGCGGCGAGGGTGTCGGCCTGCTCGGGGGTGAGGGGGGTGAGGCCCAGGCCGAGGGACGGGAGGCGGTGGAAGGTGGCGCGGACCTCGCCCGCTCGCTCCAGCCGGCCGAAGAGGGGGGCTTGGGTGCCGTATGCGGCCGCCCCGCGTGTGCGCAGTCTCTTGATCGCTGTCAGCGGTGTGACGTGCAGGGCGGGCCGTGAGCGCAGGAACTCTCCGGCCCGGGCGAGGAAGTCGTCGACGTCTTCGGTGAGGTGCCAGTCATCCGGGCGCATGCTTCATGATTTCTGATGCGCTCGCCGCGGGGATCGCGAATGCCCGAAGAGCGCCGCATCCGGCGTCCCGGCCCGCGTGAAGTCCCGGCCCACCGGCACCCCGCTCCTCCGCTGAGACTGAGCACGATAGGTGTCGTCATCCTTCCGTCCCGACCTGCCCTTTCGTGAAGCTCTGAGCGCGACATCTGTCGCCGAATTCGCATCGTTCCTGACGTGATCCGCACTCTTCGCAGGCAAGTTGTCGTCAACTTCGAAGATCGCCCCTCCCAGGGGAGGCGTGCGGCTTCCCTGGGAGCCTGAGCGATACCCGGGACTCCTTGTGGTCCCATCGCTGTACGTGGACGGACCTGCTGGTCCCGGTCGGGCTGGACGCGGGACGGGGAGGCATGGACCTGTCCGATGGGTGGCCGGATCGGTGGACGGCGACGTGGAAGTACGCCGGGGACGAGATCACGGGCCCGGTCCGCCACCTGGAACAGGTGCCGGTGGCGAGCCGCGGGCCGATGCGGGGGTTCACCTGGCGGCGGGAGCAGCGGCACCGGCCCGGTCTGGAGTCGCTGGTGTCCACGGGGCGGCTGCACGGTAGCGAGATGGCTTTGTCGCGGTCGTCCGTGCGCTCTTTCAGCCGGTCCAGGAAGGCGTGGGCGGCCCGTCGGCCGCTTTCGGTGGCGGTGAAGAAGAGGAACTGCTTGGGGTCCCTGCGGGTCGCGACGGCCTTGAGGGTGTCCTTGATGGTGAGGGAGGTGACCTTGTCGATGCCGGGGCCTCCGGCGGGGCCCGTGCCCGCGAGGATCATCTTCCGTACGAGGTCCGGTTCCTGTGCCGCGACGACCTGGGCGACGAAGCCGCCCATCGACAGGCCGAGCAGGTCGACACGGTCGTACCCGAGAGCCCGGATGAACAGCACCGTGTCGCGGGCCATCGCCTCGATGGTGTCGGGCGTGGAGCCGCCGGAGGCGCCGACGCCGCGGTTGTCGTAGGTGATCACGCGGCGTCGGGCGGCGAGTCCGTCGACGACGCGGGGGTCCCAGTTGTCCAGGACCGCGGACAGGTGGTTGAGCAGGATCAGCGGTACGCCGTCGTCCGGGCCGTGCTGCCGGTAGGCGAAGTCCACGCCGTGCACGGACACGGCGCGGGTCGGCGCGTTCTTGTACGACGCCGGGGTGGGCGTGGGGGAGCTGGACGGTGCGTTCGTGATCGGGTCCTGGTGTGGGAGAGAGGAGCGTGGGGCGGGATCTGCTCGTTGTGGCGGGCGGTGTTCTCGGCGTCCGGCAGGGCCGGTGCCCTGTGCTCACGTCATGGAGACGACGACCTTGCCGGCCTTCGCGCGGCCCTTCTCTACGTATTCCATGGCCTGGAGGGTCTCGTCGAACGGGAAGACCCGGTCGACGACGGGGCGGATCTGTCCGGCGTCGATGAGGGCGGTGAGTTCGCGCAGTTGGTCGCCGCTGGCCTTCATGAAGAGGAAGGAGTAGGTGACGCCGAGGCGCTTGGCCTGGCGCCGGACCTTCGCGCTGAGCGCGGTGATGCCCAGGCGCATGACCAGGTTCGAGCCGAGTTCGCGGGCGGTGGCCGGGTCGGGCGGGCCCGCGACGGAGATGGCCAGGCCGCCGGGCTTGAGGACGCGGAGGGACTTGGCGAGGTTCTCGCCGCCGAGGGAGTCCAGGACGACGTCGTAGCCGTGGAGGAGTTCGGAGAAGTCCTGCGTGCGGTAGTCGATGACCTCGTCCGCGCCGAGGTCCTTGACGAGGTCGACCTTGGCGGTGCTCGCGGTGGCGGCCACGTGCGCACCCAGGGACTTCGCCAGCTGGATGGCGATGGACCCCAGGCCGCCGGCGCCCGCGTGGATGAGGACCTTCTGGCCCGGCTGTACATGGGCCCGCTCGACCAGGGCCTGCCAGGCGGTCAGCGCGACCAGGGGGAGGGAGGCGGCCTCGGTCGTGGTGAGCGTGGCGGGTTTGAGGGCCAGGTCGTCCTGGTGGACGGCGAGGAGTTCGGCGAAGGTGCCGATGCGGTCCTTGTCGGGCCGGGCGTAGACCTCGTCGCCCACCGAGAAGCGGGTGACGGACGATCCCGTACGGACGACGGTCCCGGCGAAGTCGTTGCCCAGGACGAGCGGGAGACGGTACGGCAGGATCGCCTTCAACTCACCCTTGCGGATCTTCATGTCCAGCGGGTTGACGCTCGCCGCGTGGATCTTGACCAAGACATCCTCGGCGCCCACCTGGGGGTCGGGTATCTCGGCGGCGCGCACCGTGGTCGGGTCGCCGTACTTCTCGACCATGAAGGCCTTCATTGTTGTCTCCGTTCGTTCGGTCTCCCGCACGAGCGGGAGGGGCGTTCTGTCCGTGAGGGGCTTGTGCCGGTACGAGACAGTTTGTGATGTTCTTCTAGTCCGCGCGCTCCGCGTCGGCACGGCAGTGGCCAGTGCCTGCGCGGAGAGCTCTGCGTCGGCCGTGTTTCCGGGCTCAGGCCACCGGCACGACCGGGGTGATGACGCTGCTCGCGTCGCCGCCCTGGAGGTGCCCCAGCGAGCCCGCGATGCCCTCGTGCGGTACGCCGAGCGGCACGGCGCTGACCTTGTCGAGGCGCGCGTACTGCTCGTCGGTCAGCTGGACGTCGAGGGCTGCGAGGTAGCTGTCGAGCTGGGAGAGGTTGCGCGGGCCGATGATCGGGACCAGCGTGGCCGTGGAGCGGGCGGCGCGCTCGCGGACCCAGGCCACCGCCACCTGGGCGGGCGTCGCACCGGTCTCCTGGGCGATGGCCAGGACGGTGTCGACGACGGCGGTCTTCTGGTCGGTGCTCTCGGTGTGGATGACCATGCCCAGGTCGCTGAGGCGCCCTTCTGCGGACGTGCGGTACTTGCCGGTGAGCAGTCCGCCGCCGAGCGGGGACCACAGTGCGGCGCCGAGTCCGAGGCTCTCGGCCATCGGCAGCAGCTCGCGGTCGGCGGTGCGCTCGACGAGGCTGTACTCGTGCTGGATGCCGATGACGGGGGACTGGTTGCGCAGGTCGGCGAGGGTTACCGCGCGCGAGACGCGCCAGGCGGGGAAGTTGGACAGTGCGGCGTGGTGGATCTTGCCCGCGCTGACCAGGTCGTCGAGACCGCGCAGGAGCTCCTCCATCGGAGTGAGCTGGTCGGGGAAGTGCACCCACAGCAGGTCGATGTAGTCGGTGCCCAGGCGCTTCAGGCTGGCCTCGACGGAGGCGACCAGGTTCTTGCGGCTGTTGCCGGTCTTGGAGATGTCCGGCTGCGGGGCCGCGCCGAGGGCGAACTTGGTGGCCAGGACGAAGTGCTCGCGGTCGGCGGAGACCAGCTTGCCGGTCAGTTCCTCCGACTCGCCGAACTGGTAGCCGTCGGCGCTGTCGAGGAAGGTGCCGCCGGCCTCGGCGAACCGGTCGAAGATGCGGCGGGCCTCGTCGGGCTCGGCGCCTGCGCCCCAGCCGGTGCCGAAGTTCGCGGTGCCGAGCGCGTACTCGGACACGCGCAGTCCGGTCCGGTGGCCAAAGGTCGTGTAACGCATGAGAAGTCCTTGCGCAAGGGGGGGCCTGGAAGGCCGTCGTGCCGTGGTGGAGGGGGTGAGCGTCAGCCCGCGTTCGGCTGGGGCGCCGCGGACAGGCCCTGCTTGACGTACCGGCTGGTCTCGTCGGCGAGGATCTCGGGCAGGCCGGTCTCGATGCCGCGCAGGGCCTGGGCCGCGACGTCGGCGGCGTCGACCTTCTGATCGGCGGGCACGCCGGCGGCCATGTCGGTGTCCATGTAGCCGACGTGCAGCGCCGAGACGGTGATCCCGCGGGGCGCCAGTTCCTCGCGACTCGCGTCGCTCAGCGCCCAGGCGGCGGCCTTGGAGGCCGCGTAGGAGCCGAGTCCTGCCGGGTGGTACCAGGACAGGGCGGACAGGACGTTGAGTACGGCGCCGCCGCCGTTGCCCTCGATGACGGGGGCGAAGGCCCTGGTGGCTGCGAGCGGGCCGAAGAAGTTGGTCTCCATCTCGCGACGTACCTCGTCCAGGTCGCCGCCGACCAGCGTCGCGCCGGTGGAGATGCCCGCGTTGTTGATCAGTAGCGTCGCGTCCGACGCGATGCGGGCGGCCTCCCGTATCGACTCCTGGTCCGTCACGTCGAGGCGCAGGGGGCGGACGCCCGGCAGGTCGACTGTCTCGGGACGGCGGGCCGCCGCGTAGACCTTGGCGCCGTGCTCGACGAGCTGGGCGGCCAGGTGCCGCCCGAGGCCCCGGTTGGCGCCGGTGACCACCGCGACCGCGTTCTTGAGTTCCATGCCTGCTCCAGACTCTTTCGGGCGCCGTTGGGACACCCGCACCAATTAGATTGCAACAACAATCTAAACACCAGACTACGATAGATGCCAGTCGACATCCAAACGGGAGGTGGCCATGGGCCGCGTATCGCAGGCGCAGGCGGAGGAAAATCGCAGGCGGGTGGTGGACACCGCGTCGCGGCTGTTCCGGGAGCAGGGAACCCACGTCAGCGTCGCCGATCTCATGAAGGCGGCCGGCCTCACCCACGGTGCCTTCTACAAGCAGTTCGCCTCCAAGGAAGCGCTCGTCGACGAGGCCACCGCCCACGCCTTCGATGAGCTCGCACGGTGCCATGCGGCCGAGCTCGAGCGGCACGACGGGCAGCGGGATGCCGCTCAGCGGGCCCTGATCGACACCTACCTCTCCGTCGAACACCGTGACAACGCGGCGGACGGCTGCCCGGTCGCGGCTCTCGCCATCGATGTCGCGCGCGGACCCGAAGGCCGCGAGGCGCGCCGTACCTACGCGGAGGGCGTGGCCGACTTCGCCGCGCTCCTCGCCCCCGCCGAGGCCGTCGGGGCCGGCGAGGGCGGCCTCGCCCGGCTGTGCACCCTGTTCGGTGCGCTGGTCCTGTCCCGGGCCACCCAGGGCTCCCCGCTCTCCGAGGAGATCCTCGCCGCCGCGCACGCGGCCCTGACGGAAGCCGGCTGACCGGGGGCCCGGCATCGGGCGCCGCGCGGCGTGTGTGCACCGGTCGCACCCGCGAGGTGACGCGGGGCCCGAGGCTTCCGTGCTCGCGGCCTGATCGATCTGGCGTAGTTCCGTGCTCCCTACGACAGTTGTCGTGCAAATGCGACACCTATCGTGCTCAGGCTCACCTCCGCCCGAGTGGCATGGCGCACTATTGCAAGCAAGATGCTTGCAATAGTTAGCGGAGTTGGTGCAAGGTAGAGGCATGGCATCGCTCAACGTCGGCAATCTTGGTGAGTATCTGCGGGAACAGCGGCGCAGCGCGCAGCTGTCACTGCGGCAGCTCGCCGACGCCGCCGGGGTGTCCAATCCGTATCTGAGCCAGATCGAGCGCGGGCTGCGCAAGCCGAGCGCGGAGGTGTTGCAGCAGGTCGCCAAGGCGCTGCGGATCTCCGCCGAGACGCTGTACGTGCGGGCCGGGATCCTCGACGCCGAGCGGGACCGGGACGAGGTGGAGACGCGCGCCGTCATCCTCGCCGATCCCACGCTGAACGAGCGGCAGAAGCAGGTGCTGCTCCAGATCTATGAGTCCTTCCGCAAGGAGAACGGGTTCGAGATCGCGCAGGACGCGCCCCAGGATGCGACCTCGGACGCGAACCAGAGCATGGCGCAGGACATATCGGATGCCCAGCACCCGCAGGACACCGCCGCCCGCGGCCCCCGCACGGCCGACGGCAGCGATGCCGATCCGCAGCAGACCGCCAGTTGACCAGCACCGCCGGAAAGATCACCGACAGGCCGGTCCGTCGCCGATCACCAAAACCCTCAGCTGAAAGCGAATACCGGAGGACCATCGCCATGGCCATCACCGACGAAATCCGCAAGGCCGCCACGGACCCGACCCCGCTCTACTTCCTCGCCGGCACCGCCGACCTGGCCGTTCAGCAGGCCAAGAAGGTCCCCGGCATCGTGGAGCAGATCCGCGCCGAGGCCCCGGCGCGCATCGAGACCGTGAAGAACATCGACCCGAACGCCGTCCAGGAGAAGGCCGCCGCCCGCGCCAAGGAGGCGCAGGAGACGATCCAGACCAAGGTGACGGAGTTCATCGGCACCCTCGACACCGACCTGAAGAAGCTCGGTGAGTCCGCTCAGGACCTCGCCCTGCGCGGTGTCGGCGTCGCCGTCGAGTACGCCGTCAAGGCCCGAGAGACCTACGAGAAGGTCGCCGAGCACGGCGAGCAGACCGTGAAGACCTGGCGCGGCGAGGCCGCCGAGGAGATCGAGGAGCTGGCCGCGGTCGTCGAGCCGAAGGCCGAGACGGTCGAGGTCAAGGACGAGGAGAAGCCGGCCGAGGCCGCCGCCGAGCCCGCCCTGGCCAAGAAGACGGCCGCCAAGAAGGCCCCGGCCCGCAAGGCCACCGCCAAGAAGACGACGTCGCCCGCCAAGTAGGCGAGCGACGGCAAGACCGTTTCGCCGTACGAAGACGGGCCGGGCACTCTCAGAGTTCCCGGCCCGTTCTCCGGGTACGGTGGCCGTAGAGACGACTCGACTCGGGCGGTGGGCATTGTGCTGTTGACGGCATTCGGCGGCTTCATGTGGCTGATCTTCACAGCCATGCTGGTGCTCGCCGTGGTGGCGCTGGTGTTGGCCGCGGTGGCCCGCGAGGACGCCTACCGCGCTGCTGACAAGCAGAACAAGATGTTCTGGCTGATCATCCTCGGCATCACGGTGGCCGTGAACCTCTGGGTGCCGATGCTCTTCGTGCAGATCGCGGGCCTGGTCGCCACGATCGTCTTCTTCGTCGACGTCCGCCCCGCCCTCCGCCAGGTCTCCGGCGGCGGCCGCGGCCGCCGCGGCGGAAGCAGCAGCGACGGCCCGTACGGCCCCTACAACGGCGGACGGTAAGACCGGCACCCCGCAAGGGGCCAACAAGGCACAACAAGCACAACAGGGACAAGCGACGCCTGACGCGTACGAGAAGCCTGACGCGTACGAGAGGTACGACGGGGGTTACGGCTTCCTGCCCGGCATCGGCGCGGTTACGGCGTCCTGTCCAGCATCAGCACCGCCACGTCGTCCGTCAGCTCCCCGCCGTTGAGCTCGCGCACCTCGCTCACCGCCGCGCGCAGCAGTTCCTCGCCCTCCAGCCCCTGGGCGAGCTGACGGCGGACCATGTCCACCATGCCGTCCTGGCCGAGCCGCTCCTTGCCCACGCCGATGTGGCCCTCGATCAGACCGTCGGTGTAGAGCATCAGGCTCCAGGCGGCGCCCAGCTCCACCTGCATCCGCGGCCAGCGGGCGTGCGGCACCAGGCCGAGCGCCGGTCCGTTGTTCTCGTACGGCAGGAGTTCGGCGGGCCGGCCCGGGCGGGCGATCAGCGGGGACGGGTGGCCGGCCAGGCAGAGCCCGGCGCGGCGGCCGTCCGGTGCGATGTCCACGGTGCAGACCGTCGCGAAGATCTCGTCGTTCTCGCGCTCGTGCTCCAGGACCTGCTGGAGGGTCGAGAGGAGTTCGTCTCCGCACAGGCCCGCGAACGTCAGCGCGCGCCAGGCGATGCGCAGCTCCACGCCGAGCGCCGCCTCGTCGGGCCCGTGCCCGCAGACGTCACCGATCATCGCGTGCACGGTTCCGTCGGGCGTACGGACGGTGTCGTAGAAGTCGCCGCCGAGCAGCGCACGGGAGCGGCCCGGGCGGTAGCGCGCGGCGAAGCGCAGTGGGGAGCCCTCCAGGAGGGGTGTCGGCAGCAGACCGCGTTCCAGGCGTGCGTTCTCCTGGGCGCGCAGCTTCGACTCGGTGAGCCGTCGCTCGGCCTTGTCGGAACGTTTCCGCTCCACCGCGTACCGGATCGCGCGGCTCAGCAGCCGTCCGTCCAGTTCGTCACGGAAGAGGTAGTCCTGGGCGCCGACGCGCACCGCCTCCGCGCCGCGCTCGGCGTCTCCCGACGCGGTGAGCGCGAGGACGGCGTGCTGGGGCGCGAGCCGCAGCACATGCTTGAGCGTGGCCAGCTCGTCGTCACCGGCGGCGGCCCGGCCCGACACCGGCAGGGCGAGGTCGAGCAGGATGCAGTGGACGTCGTCGGTCAGCAGCCGCTCGGCCTCGGTGAGGTTGCGGGCGGTACGGATGCGGATCGGCTTGCCCGCCGCGTCGAGCATGTCCGGCACGCCGAGCGAGGCGGCCGGGTCGTCCTCGATGACCAGCAGGGTCAGGTTGGTGGTGCTGTCGAGAGGGCCGGTGGCGCGAGGCGCCGGTGCTGCCAGGGTCGGGCCGCCGGCAGGGTCTCCGGAGGGGCCGCCGGGCGAGAACGCGGCTTGAGCCTGACCACTCTCCACGGCCGGGATCGCTCTCTGCCGCGGTACGGGTACGGGCATCGTCTGGGTTCCTTCCCTCCCCCCGAGGGCGTGGTGGGGCGAAGGACCTCGACCCACCGACGGGGACCATAGCGTCAGCCGGTGCCGCAACGGAATGGTGTACGGCACGGCGTCCGGCAAACGGCCACCGTCATATGCCGCATCCTGTACCGCACTTGGACAGGATGGGGTTCCAATCGGGATGACGAAGGTCACGTCCCGGAAGTTGATCCGGGAGGGCAACCGTGTGGTGCGTCACGTGGGGCGCGTCACCTGGAGTGCCTCACGTGGGTATGGGGCCGGTCCACACAGGGTGGTTACGGCGCCGATCCGCACGGGATTGGGATGGGATGGGATGAGATAGGTACGCCGAGGGTCCCCGCGGCAGACGTCACGCGTCCGGTCGTACGACCCCCAGGATCGGCATCGACCCCGCCCCCGTGATCGTCACCGTCCGCCCTGGCCTCGGGGCGTGCACGATCGCGCCGTCTCCTATGTACATCCCGACGTGGCTGGCGTCATCGAAGTAGATGATCAGGTCGCCGGGACGCATGTCCTTGATGTCGACGCGGGTGAGCTGCTTCCACTGCTCCTGCGAGGTGCGGGGGATGCCGTGTCCGGCGGACGCCCAGGCCTGGGAGGTCAGCCCCGAGCAGTCGTACGACCCCGGGCCCTCGGCGCCCCACTCGTACGGCTTGCCGATCTGGTCGGTCGCGTACTTCACGGCCTTCTTGCCCTGTTCGGACGCCTTGCTGTTGATCTCCGCGAGGACGCCGGAGCTCAGCCAGGCGGTCTGTGCCTGGTAGGCGGCCTCTTCCTCCAGCTTCGCCAGCCGCTCCTTCTCCTCCTTCTCCAGCTGGGACTCCAGCTTCTCGGCGGCGGCGATCCGCTCCTTGATCTTCTTCTTGGCCTCGGCCTTGGTCTTGCGGTTGGCCTCCAGCTTCTTCCACTGCGCGGAGGCGTCCTTCGCGTACTGCTCCAAGTCCTGCTGGGTGCGGGTCATCTCCGCGAGCAGCCCCTTGGTCGCGTGCTCGCCCTGCCGCACGCGTCCCGCGCCGTCCAGGAACTCCTGCGGGTCGTCGCTCAGCCACAGCCGGGCCTCGGGCGGCAGCCCGCCCCCGCGGTACTGCGCACGGGCCGCGGCGCCTGCCCGGTCCTTCAACTTGTCCAGTTTCGCCTGGCCCTTGACGATCTCGCGGGCCAGATCGACGATTTCGGCGGACTGCTTCTGGGCCTTCTCCTCCGCCGCGTTGTACGCGTCCGTGGCCACCGCCGCCGCGTGGTAGAGCTTGTCGAGCTTCTTGCGGACGGCTTCAAGGTCCTTGTTGCTCACGGGTGTCGGTGTCGCCGTGGGGGTCCGGGTCGGTGTGGGTGTCGGGCTCGCATACGCCACGCCGGGTGCCGCCAGCACCGCGCAGGCACATGCGCACGCCAGGGCCATGGCCATCGTGGTCAGGCTCCGCTTGCCGGATCCCATTACTCCGCCCCCCAACTGATTTACCGTCAGTAACTTACGGACGCCTGGGGGATCGTGCCATGTCGGCGCGCAATGCGACAGAGGCGGGCAAGAACTCCCTTCCCCCCAACCCGCCTCCACAAGACGATCTCCCCGCCTGTGTGACGAACCAGTCACGGAGTTCGTTCCCCGCAGGTCAGACGCCTGGATCGGCCGGGCGCGCGCCGCCGTGCACCCCGAACGGGCCCTCGGTGCGGGCCGCGATCACCTGCGCGGCGCCAACGCCTCCCAGCGCACCGTGACTTCGCCCTGCCGCCAGCGCGTCACCCCGTCCGCCACCGGCCAGCCGGCCGTCAGGTCGCGGACCGCGCGTATCCAGCGCTGCCGGGCGCCGTATGAGGCGTAGGGCGCGGCGGCGGCCCAGGCGCGGTCGAAGTCGCGCAGGAACGCGTGCACGGGTTCGCCCGGGACATTGCGGTGGATGAGGGCCTTCGGCAGACGTTCGGCGAGGTCGGACGGGCGGTCCAGGGAGCCGAGGCGGGTGGCGAAGGTGACCGTGCGGGGGCCCTCCGGGCCGAGGGCGACCCAGACGTGCCGGCGGCCGATCTCGTCGCACGTGCCCTCGACGAGCAGGCCGCCCCGGGAGCCGGTCGCGGGGTCCGCCGGTGCGAGACGGGCGCACAGGCGCTGCCATACCTCGGCCACCTGCTCCTCGTCGTACTGGCGCAGTACGTTCGCCGCGCGGATGAGTGCCGGGCTGCCCTGCACCGGTACCTCGAAGCCGCCGTGCCGGAAGGCGAGACCCTCGCGCTCGTAGGGGCGCGCGGCCTCCACGCGCGCCGGTTCGATCTCGATGCCCACCACGCGCGCGCGGGGGGCGACGGTGCGAAGCCGTGCCAGCAGCTCGACCGCGGTCCAGGGGGCGGCGCCGTAGCCGAGGTCGACCGCCACCGGGTCGGTGGCGCGGCGGAGTTCGGCGCCGTGCACCGCCGCGATCCAGCGGTCCATGCGGCGCAGCCGGTTGGGGTTCGTCGTCCCACGCGTCACGGTCCCCACGGGGCGGGACGCTGCGCGGGCTGTCATACGTACGAGGGTATGCGCCGAAAGGGTCTCGCCCCCGCCGCCCCTACCCGTCCCATCCCGTTCCTGGGGGCTGCGCCCCCAGACCCCCCTAAAAGATTGCGCCGTTCCCCGCGCCCCTGAATGCGGCTGCGGGACGGTGGGGGCTGGTCGCGCAGTTCCCCGCGCCCCTAAAGACAAAAGACCGGGGGTGGCCGGGGGCGACGGGGCGCGCCCCGAGCGTTTGGGGCGCGGGGACTGCGCGAGCAACCACCCCGGCCTTGCAGTCGACCAGACAACCCCCTGCCCACCCCCACCCCACCCAAGGGGCACCCACCCGCAGCCGACAAGCAACCCGCCCCACCCTCGAACGGTTGAGCGATACCCGGTAATGATTCGGCAAAGAGGAAATGGAGCGGCACCCTCCGGCGTTCCCCCTGTCGGAGGGCGCACTGCACCCTCCGACAGGCATGCCCGCAGCGAGGAGGAACGCCACGTGAGCCAGTACGTCGGCAGGCTCGGGCGACGCTCCCCGGCGGCGCCCTCCCGGCTCAGGCTGCACCGCAGGCCCCGTCGCGTCGCGATGCTCTCCGTGCACACCTCACCCCTGCACCAGCCCGGCACGGGCGACGCGGGCGGCATGAACGTGTACATCGTGGAGCTCGCCCAGCGCCTCGCCGCGATCAACATCGAGGTCGAGATCTTCACGCGGGCCACCACGGCCGCCCTGCCGCCGACCGTCGAGCTCGCGCCCGGCGTCCTCGTCCGGCACGTCGACGCCGGCCCCTATGAAGGCCTCGCCAAGGAGGAGCTGCCCGCCCAGCTGTGCGCCTTCACGCACGGCGTCATGCAGGCCTGGGCCGGTCACCGCCCCGGCTACTACGACCTGGTGCACTCGCACTACTGGCTCTCCGGCCACGTCGGCTGGCTCGCCGCCGAGCGCTGGGGCGCGCCCCTGGTGCACGCGATGCACACCATGGCCAAGGTCAAGAACGCCGCGCTGGCCGAGGGGGACACCCCCGAGCCCGCCGCCCGCGTCATCGGCGAGACCCAGATCGTGCGCGCCGCCGACCGCCTCATCGCGAACACCGCGGAGGAGGCCGACGAACTCGTACGCCACTACGAAGCCGACCCCGACAAGGTCGCCGTCGTCCACCCGGGCGTGAACCTGGACCGCTTCCGGCCCGCCGACGGCCGCGCCGCCGCCCGTGCCCGCCTCGGCCTCCCGCAGGACGCCCTGATCCCTCTCTTCGCGGGCCGCATCCAGCCCCTGAAGGCCCCCGACGTGCTGCTGCGCGCGATCGCCGTCCTCCTGGACGAGCGTCCCGAGCTGCGCTCGCACATCGTGGTCCCCGTAGTGGGCGGTCCCAGCGGCAGCGGTCTCGCCAAGCCCGAGGGCCTGCAGAAGCTCGCCGCGCGGCTCGGTGTCGCCGACGTCGTACGTTTCCGGCCGCCCGTGGGGCAGGAGCAGCTCGCTGACTGGTTCCGGGCAGCGTCGGTGCTGGTCATGCCCTCGTACAGCGAGTCCTTCGGGCTGGTCGCCATAGAGGCACAGGCGGCCGGTACGCCGGTGCTCGCGGCCGAGGTCGGCGGGTTGCCCGTCGCCGTGCGCCACCAGGAGACCGGCTTCCTGGTGAAGGGGCACGATCCCGCCGCCTACGCGCGCGTGCTGCGCGATTTCGCGGACGACGAGACGCTTCCGGCACGGATGGGAGCCGCTGCCGCGCGCCACGCGGAGCACTTCGGCTGGGACACCGCGGCGGCGGCCACGGCGGACGTCTACACGGCGGCGATGCAGGCCCACAGGCGTCGCGTACGCTCCCACCATGGCTGACGTACAGCAGGCGGCGCAGGTCGTCGAGGGGGTCCTGAAGGACGCCGACCTCGAATGGGAGAGCCCGGACAGCGGCCACTACGTGGTGAAGCTCCCCGGCACCCGGAAGCTGTCGACCACCGTCTCGCTGATCGTCGGCAGGCACTCGCTGTCGCTCAACGCCTTCGTGATCCGCCACCCCGACGAGAACGAACCGGGTGTCCACCGCTGGCTCCTGGAGCGCAATCTCAAGCTCTATGGGGTCGGTTACGCGGTCGACTCCCTCGGCGACATCTATGTGACCGGAAAACTGCCGCTGGCCGCCGTCACCCCGGACGAGATCGACCGCCTCCTCGGCTCGGTCCTGGAGGCCGCCGACGGATCGTTCAACACCCTCCTTGAGCTCGGTTTCGCCTCCGCGATCCGCAAGGAGTACGCCTGGCGGGTGTCCCGCGGCGAGTCGACCCGCAACCTGGACGCGTTCACGCATCTGACTCAGCGTCCCACTAACTGACCTCCCTCGCCCACTGATTAGCCGTTGCGAGACCCCTTCCCAGCCCGGGGTCCCCGTGGCATGCTCGCCGCCGACGCAGATCTGAACGTCGTTCACATCCATGGAAACCAATGGAGGGGCGGACGGGTATGAGCAACGGGTATACGGGCAAGGCGCATACGGGCAACGCGCATAGCGGCAACGGGCATTCGGGCATCACCAGACGCAGCCTGCTCGGCGGCGCCACAGCCGTGGCGGCCGTCGCCGTGACCGGCGGAACAGCGACAGCCGCCGCACCATCCGCACCGCCCTCACCCTCCGCGCCACAAGGGCAAGTGCCGGCCCTCTGGAGGGAGTTCAGCCGCACCCCCTTCACCCACCCGCAGATCCCGTACGTCGGCAGGTCCGGCCGCGGCGGCGGGGCGACGCGCTTCCCCCGCCGCCCCGTCGTTGCCGACGTACGCGACTACGGAGCCGTGGCCGACGACGGCACCACGGACTGCGCCCCCGCGATCAACCGTGCCATCGCTGCCGCCGGAAGGGCCGGCGGTGGCACGGTTCTCATCCCGCCCGGCACCTTCCGCATCGACGACCTGATCCGCGTCGGGCACTCGAACGTCGTACTGCGCGGTGCCGGCAGCGACCGTACGAAGCTGTACGCGACCAAGAACCTCACCGAGCTGATCGGCGTCTACGGATCCCGTTACGGCGGCGACAAGTCGTCCTGGTCCTGGGCGGGCGGACTCATCTGGTTCTGCCCGACCGACCGCTTCACGACGCTGACGACCGCCATCCAGGCGAAGGCCTGGCCCTTCGAGGGCTGGACCGGCAACAAGCGCGACGAGTGGCGGACGCTGACAACGGTCGACCCCGCACGCCAGGGCTCCTGGACGGTGACGGTCGCCGACGCCTCCGCGCTGAAGCCGGGCAGTCTGGTCCTCCTGCGCCTCGCCGACGACACCGGCCACACGCTCCTGGAGCACATGGCGGGCGGCGGCCCGGGCCCCGAGGCGTACTACTGGGACGACAAGACAAAACTGACGTCGTACGTCCCCTACGAGTGGCCCGTCCGCATCGCGCACGTCCGCGGCCGCGAGGTCACCCTCGAACGCCCCCTCCCGCTCGACGTACGCCCCGAATGGGACCCGCGCCTGACCACCCACGTACCGGAGCTGACCGGCTCGGGAGTCGAGGGCCTCACCCTGGAGGCCGTGGAGACCCCGCAGTCCCCGCACCTCCTCGACAAGGGCTACAACGGGGTCGTCTTCCAGTGCGCGTACGACTGCTGGGCCGACGACATCGTCGTACGCCATGTGGACAACGGCTTCGGCCTCGTCGCCGCCTCCGCCTGCACCCTGCGCCGTACGACGGTCGCGGGCCGCGGCTCGCACCACCCGTACTTCTGCCGCGAGGGCTCGCACGACAACCTCATCGAGGACTTCACGATCGAGCAGCGCACGGTCCCGGCCCCCGCGGGAACCCAGCTCCACGGCATCAACGTCGAGGGCCTGTCCTCCTCCAACGTCTGGTCGCGCGGCGAGATGCAGATGGGCACCTTCGACTCCCACCGCGGCATGCCCTTCGCCAACGTCCGCACGGACATCACGGTGAACAACAACGGCCGCCACGGCGGCGACGCCAGCGCGGGACCGTTGTTCGGCGCCCGCTTCACCCACTGGAACATCCGCGTCACCAACGCCCGCGCCGGTCTGATGAAGATCGACGGCCTAGCGCCCTACTCCGCCACCGTCGGCGTCAACGAGGTGACGGAGTTCGACCAGACCGACGTACCCGACTTCACCGGAGACCTGCACGCGCGCGTGGAGCTGTACGGCACCACCGACGTCGTACGCCCGCGCAATCTGTACGAGGCTCAGCGCGAGCTGGAGCGATAGCGACCGGGGGAGACCCCCACCAACCGCCTGAAGTGGCGCGTCAGATGAGACTGGTCGTAGAAGCCGGTCGCCGTGGCCACTTCGGCCGGTTTCCCGCCCTCCAGGAGGAGCCGGCGGGCGCGGTCGACGCGGCGGGACATCAGGTACTGGTGCGGGGCGATGCCATACGCACCGCTGAACGCCCGTACCAGGTGGGCGGGATGGGCGTGCACGAGCTCGGCCGCCTCGTCGAGGGCGATGCCCTGGACGAGGCGTGCGTCGAGGAGTTCACGCAGGCGGACCGCGAGCGGAGGGTCGGCGCGCGGGAGTTCTCGGGTGATCCGGGGGCGCAGATGGCCGCGCAGCCGCTCGGCGATCAGGGCCAGCCTGCTCGCGGCCTCCAGCTCGTCCCCGGGGTGCCCGAGCGCCGTGTGCAACTGCCCGACGCGGCGCCGCAGTACGGGATCCACCACGTCGGGCCCGTCCACCGCGGGCCCGATGAGTTCCTCGGCGAGATGAGTGCCGTCGAGATACAGGACCCGCTTGCGAAAACCGTGCTCGGTGACCGGCGACCCGTTGTGCGGCACGTGCGGCGGCAGCAGCGACACCGTGTCGTGCGGGGTGCCGTGCTCATGCCGGTCGAGGTCGTACCGCACGGCACCGTCGTCGACGATCAGCAGCGTCCACGCCTCGTGTACGTGCATGGGGTACGCGTACTCGGTGTAGTGGGCGTGGAAGACCTCCACGACACCCGGAACGTGCGGGCGCCATGCGGTGATCTCCCGCTGAGGGACCTGAAGGGCCTGAGGGGCCATGCAAAGAACGTACAAGACGAGGTCGTACGGCGTCGGACAGTCTCGGTGCATGAGTGAACAGCCCATCCGCTTCGACACCAAGATCGCCGTACTGCTGCGGGAGGACCTGGAGCCCTGGCAACGACTTAATGTGACCGCTTTTCTCGTCAGCGGCCTGGGGACGGCGGTTCCCGAGGTGATCGGAGAGCCGTACGCCGACGCGGACGACGTCGCGTATCTGCCGATGTTCCGCCAGCCGGTCCTCGTCCTCGAGGGCACCAAGGAGACGCTGACGGCAGCCCACGCGCGCGTGCTGTCCCGCGCCCTGCCCCGAGCCGCCTTCACGTCCGACCTCTTCACCACCGGCAACGACCGCGACAACCGGGCGGCCGTGCGGGCCGTACCGACGGGGGAGCTGGACCTTGTGGGGCTCGCGGTGTACGGGCCGAAGAACGCGGTGGACAAGGTGATGAAGGGGGCGCGGATGCACCCTTAGACCGGGGTGATCGGACCGGGGTGACCGGACCGGAGTGACCGGACCGGAGTGACCGGACCGGAGTGACCGGACAGGGATTGCCGGACGGGGACTGCTAGACCGGAGTGACCTCCGCCCGCGCCGTCGTCGGGGTCTCCACGACCGTCTCCTCCGCCGGCAGCCGCCGCATCAGCACCCCATACCCGACCCCCGCCGCCGTACCCACCACCGCGCACAGCCCCCACAGCCACTCCGCGCCGAACCGGTCGATGACGACGCCGGACATCAGCGGGGCGACGAGCGCGGCGAGGGACCAGGACAGGGTGTACATGCCCTGGTAGCGGCCGCGGCCGTGCAGCGGGGACAGTCGGACGACGAGCCCCGTCTGGGTGGGCGCGTTGACGATCTCGGCGAGGGTCCACACGCACACCGTGAGGGCGAAGACGCCGACCGAGCCGGCGAAGGCGGTGAGCCCGAAGCCGTAGCCGGCGAGCAGGGACGAAATGACCAGCAGCCGCTTCGGATCCCGGTGCTCGATGAAACGGGTGACCGGGATCTGGAGCGCGACGATGAGTACGCCGTTGACGGCGACCGCCATGCCGTAGTCGGCGGGGGTGAAGCCCGCCGCGCCCATCGCGACCGGCAGTCCGACGGAGCCCTGCTGGAAGACGAGGGCGACGAGGAAGGACAGCCCGACGACGCTCATGTAGCGCCCGTCACGCAGGACGGTTCCGAGGCCGACGGCGGGTTCCGATGCGGCCTTGGCGGTGAGGACCGGCTTGGACTCCGGCAGCTTCGCGAAGATGACGAGCGCGCAGACGAGGGTCATGCCGGCCTCGATGAGGAAGCCCGCGAGATAGCTGAACTCGGCGATGAAACCGGCCGCCATGGAGGAGACGGCGAAGCCGAGGTTGATGGCCCAGTAGTTGAGGGAGAACGCGCGGACGCGGTCCTCGGGCCGGACGATGTCGGCCATCATCGCCTGCACGGCGGGCCGCGAGGCGTTGGAAGCCATCCCCACCAGGAAGGCGACGGCGGCGATCGCCGCCGGATGGTGCATAAAGCCGAGCAGTGCGACGGAGAAGGCCGTCGACACCTGCGCGATGAGCAGGGTGGGCCGCCGCCCGAGCCGGTCGGTCATCACGCCGGCGCCGAGCGAGGAGACGACACCGCCGAGGCCGTGCAGCGACGCCACGAGACCGGCGTACGAGGCGGAGTAGCCGCGATCGAGTGTCAGGTACAGCGCCATGAAGGTGGCGACGAAAGCACCGAGCCGGTTGACGAGTGTGCTGGTCCACAGCCACCAGAACTCGCGGGGGAGCCCCGAGACGGTCTCTCGGGCAGCGCGTCTCATGACGGCGAATGGCATGGCTGGTCCCCCACGGACGTAAGCGGCTCAGGCGGTGAGCACAACTTACGAGTCGGGGCTCTCGGGAAGCCACTCAATTAACAGATGCCGTCAACTGTCCGGTCTGCGGGCGGGCGAGCGAGGGGACGAAGGCTTCCATTACGCTCGTACGCATGGCCGACGCACCGTACAAGCTGATCCTCCTCCGCCACGGCGAGAGCGAATGGAACGCGAAGAACCTGTTCACCGGTTGGGTGGACGTCAATCTCAACGAGAAGGGCGAGAAGGAGGCAGTCCGCGGCGGTGAGCTGCTCAAGGACGCCGGCCTGCTGCCCGACGTGGTCCACACCTCGCTCCAGAAGCGCGCGATCCGCACCGCCCAGCTCGCGCTGGAGTCCGCGGACCGCCACTGGATCCCGGTCCACCGCTCCTGGCGCCTGAACGAGCGCCACTACGGCGCCCTCCAGGGCAAGGACAAGGCCCAGACCCTCGCCGAGTTCGGCGAGGAGCAGTTCATGCTGTGGCGCCGCTCGTACGACACCCCGCCGCCGGCGCTCGAGGACGGCACGGAGTTCTCCCAGTCGGACGACCCGCGCTACGCGTCGATCCCGCCGGAGCTGCGCCCCCGCACGGAGTGCCTGAAGGACGTCGTCGTCCGCATGCTTCCGTACTGGTACGACGGCATCGTCCCCGACCTCCTCGCGGGCCGCACGGTCCTGGTCGCGGCCCACGGCAACAGCCTCCGCGCCCTCGTCAAGCACCTCGACGGCATCTCCGACGCCGACATCGCGGGCCTGAACATCCCGACGGGCATCCCCCTCGCCTACGAGCTGGACGCCGACTTCAAGCCCGTCAACCCGGGCGGCACCTACCTCGACCCGGAGGCCGCCGCGGCCGCCATCGAGGCGGTCAAGAACCAGGGCAAGAAGAAGTAGCCTGAATTGATCAAGCCCCCTACCTGCGGGTTTTCCGCTGGTAGGGGGCTTTTCGGTGGCCTTGGGCCGTCTCTGGGCCGTCTACTGCTTGACCGGGCCGTCAGGGCTTGAGGATTTCCGGCTCTGGCTGTGCCCTCACCTCTGCCTGTGCTCCCACATCGCGGAGAGCCGCGACCGCCGCCTCTGCGTCCTCCTGAAGCACGCCGTCGAGAATCGTTGCGGGAACCTGCGTTGCCAGAACCTTGCTGCGCCAGAGACTCAGTCCCGTCAGTCGACGTACGACTTGGGCGACGTCCAGCACACGGGTGCCAGGATCGGTGAGCACCACGTCATGAGGCACGTCGTCGCACACCAATAGGAAGTACTCCGTCATTGCTCTCCCGCCCCTCTCTGGCCCGGAGAGTACGAGCCCTCAGCCGCCATGTCGCCTCAATTGGGCCGCCTCGAAAGCGTAGAAGTGGCGGAGGGCGTGCATGCCGTTCTCGCGGGACTCGGCGTAGGGCTGGCCACGCTTGGGGACCGGGATCACCCCGGCACCGGCGAGCGCCCGCTTCCACACCTCCTCGTTGAGGGAGGTACGCGTGGCCCCCGCGCGGTCCGGGCTTTGGGGGGCCTCAGCTGGTGAAGGTGAAGTACTTCCAGGAGCCGTGCGTGGTCGAGTTCACGGTGTCGTTCGAGGAGTTGTTGATGTAGGACGACCGCACGCGCATCGAGTAGCCGGTCTGGTGCGTGCCGCCCAGTTCCACCACCGACTTGCCCGTGGAGTCGAGCTTGAAGTACTCGTACCCCGCCGACCGCCAGGCGCCGTCGGAGTAGATCTGGAACTCCAGCTTCTGCGAGCGGCCGGGGTAGGCCGTCATTGTGGTCGTGAGGAGCGGATTGGTCGTCTTCCGGAAGTAGTACTTGGTGTACCCGTTGACCGTGGCCGTCTTGTAGTGGCGGCTCAGGCTCAGCGACACCTTGACCTTCGCGCCCACCCAGCTCGTGGCCGTCTTCGGGGCGGTCCGGGCGTCGCCGGAGAAGGACGCGCTGACCGTGGTGTCGCGCTTCAGGGTCAAGGTGACCGACAGGTTGCCCTCGCTGTTGACCGTGCCGGTCTTGACCAGGTACTTGCCCTTGCCGTCGCCCGCGGTGTCCGCGTAGAGCGAGAGCGTCCGGTTCTTGTACGTCGTGCCGAGGTGGGCGGTGAACGTCACGTTACTGGCGTAGTCGTAGACGTTGCCGTTCTTGTTCACTGTCAGGGTCGGCGAGGTCCGGGAGACCTCGACCGTGTCGGAGGCGGAGGCAGCCGTGCGATCGGCGCCGCCGGCATAGGAGACCTTGTACGTGACCTTGCCGCCCGCGGGCGGGGTGTCGGTGAAGGAGAAGGTCCCGTCCGCCTTCACCGTCGCGGCCGGGAGCGCTTTGCCGTTCGGGGACTCCAGGTCCGTTCGGGTGACTGCGACGGTGGCTCCCGCGGGCAGCCCGAGCGTGTTCGTGACCTTGCCGGAGACGGTCAGCGACTTGGCCCGGTCGGCGGTCGCCGGGGCGTTCACCGTGACGGTGGTGACGGCCTTGCCGGGGTCGGTGACGACGCGCAGGCTGTACCTGTTGGAGAGACCGTGTGTGACCGCGAAGAGCCGGCTGCTGTCGGGTGCGAAAGCGAGGTCGCCGTGGTCGAGCAGGGTCTCCTGGGCGACTCCACCCTGTTCGTCGGTGAAATTGGCGGTCCGCCTCGGGGCCGTGCCACCCGGCTTGTAGATGGACACCTGGGGGGAGAAGTTGGCGTAGGTGTCGGTGCCCACCGCGACGAGGCCGTCCGGCGCGACATCCACCGACCGTTGTGCCCAGTAGCCGCTCGGATACCTGATGGTCTCCGACAGGTCCGATGTCCGGAAGACCTGCTGGAAGTCGCCTGCCGTGGTGGCCACCACGAGCTCTGTGCCGTCCGGGGTGAGCGCCAGGTCCTCCGCGGTGTTGCCGATGGCGGCGTCCTGCCCGCCGAGGAACGCGGTCCGGCCGGCCGTGCCGGACGACACGTCGTAGATGCCGAGGGTGAAGTAGTACTGGCGCGAGCCGGCCGCCAGGGTGTTGGGAGCGCCGGGTACCGAGTCCAGCAGGGGAGCGTCCTTCCACGTCCCTTCGGCCTCCTGGGCGAGCGAGACCCGCGTCTGTCCGCCGGACAGGTCGAGAGAGCCGATGTTGCCGTGACCGACGCCGCCATAGCCGAACCAGAGTTTGCCGCCCGCGAGCGCCAGGTGCTGCGGATCCGTGCCGTCACCCGTCGCGTACCGCCCGGCCTCGGTGAGCGTCGCCGTGTCGATGGCCACGATCTCGTCAGTTCCCGGCACGGCGACGTAGACCGTTGCCGAGTCGGCGGAAAGCTCCAGGCCGTCAGCCTGCGGCAGCGAGGTGATCGTCCCGATGACGGTGCCGTTGTAGTCGGTGGCGACGACCTTGCCTCCCGACGGGTCACTGATGAAGACCCGCCGGTGAACGCCGTCCACGATGATGTCGCCGCTGGACGTGATGGGCAGCGCGGCGCTGCTGTCGGCGACGGCAGCGCCCGCCGCCGACCCGATCAGGGCGACAGAACCGAGAGTGACCGCGAGCGCTGTTACGGCCGAAATGCTGCGCACACGCACAGTGATGCAACCCCCACTAGGAAGACAGGATGCCCACAAGACCTCTGGAGCCCCTTCAGGGTTGTACGGCACACCCGCGCAAGTTTCCGCAGGTCCCACGGGATGCCGCCCAGGAGCCGGGCACCTTTTATGGCAGGCGCGCACTCGGATCGCTGCGATCGGGGTCGAGCGGGTCGTGGATCGCGGCCAGCCGTGGGTGTCCGAAGCACTCGTCAGACATGCGGCCGACGATGTCCAGGAACGGCACTCAACGGCTGCTGAATTACAGCAGCGCCCAGCAGTATGGCAGGAGAGTGCCTCGGGCCCCGACCGCAGTACAGCAGGGCTGTACAGCAACCACCACGACCGCAGCCGACCGTCAATGTTTCCAAACACCCACGTGATCTGCCGAGCAGACCTCAACGACCGTCCCGCCCATAGTTCGGGACGAAGAGGTCATCACTCATGTCTCGGCGTCGCGGCTGGCCCGGGGTACGCGATGCTTGGGGTATGGCCCCTGAAGCTAGCGCTGCTCCGTCGATGAACACTCGCGTGAGTGCGGCGACCGATGGAATAACCAGAGTTTTCACGTGGGAGGAAGGCGAACGCATCGAGGTCCGCAACCTGGGTGGCGAGATCGTCATTGAGGCAAACGCTGCCGGGTTGAAGACTCTGGCCGGCCACCTCCTCACTCTCGCTCAGGACGGCACGCCGGACGGCGCTCACCTCCACCTGGAGGAGAACAACGGGCTCGAACAAGGCTCCGTAGGGCTGGTCTTGGAGAGGTGCGACGACGAATGACGCGTGCCAGACGCGTGCCAGATCGTGCGGGGAACCACGGGGAACAGCGGGGAACCAATCGACCGTCTACCGCGTGCTCGCGTCCCTCCGCCGCAGGTCAGGCCGGGAGCAAGCCCTAGATGCCCTTAGCTTCCCAAGCTGAGGGCTCGCGCACCGTCGTCACGGGGCCGTCCGAGGCTGCTCGACAGTGGCCAAGGACGACCAACGACGACCGCTAGGCGCACGAGCCCACCTCCCCTGACCAGCAAAAACCCAGCTCACCAAGATCCCCGGTAAGACTCAGGGCAAGAAGAAGTAACGCGACGTCAGTAAGCCCCCTACCTGCGGGTTCTCCGCCGGTGGGGGGCTTTTTGCAGGCTCTCGAAGCCGCGGATCTTTCCGCTCAGCCCGTCACCGAACCCCACTTCACAGTTCGGCGAGCCGGCGGACGGCCGCGGTCAGGGAGCGGCCGCGCGGGGCGTCGGCCCAAGGGGGTTTCCTTCAGGAGCCCGTCCACGTCGGTGATGGTCCAGCGGCGCGCGTGCAGATCCGGGTCATCGAGGTCGTCCCAGCTCAGTGGCGCTGCGACGGGGGCGCCGGGTCCGGACCGCCCGGCGCCGGAGTCGGGCTGGGCGGTACGGGATCGTTCGGCGGAGTACCCATGGCCGCAGCCCCCTCACGGCTGTCCCGGAGAGGCGCGGACGGCGGTGGACGCTCCGGCTCCGGTCCGGGGACGGGCGTGGGCGCCGGTCGGGGTGCCTGGGGATCGCCGGGCCAGGGGTGTGTCGGAGGCGCCGGATGCGGATTCGCGGGATCCCGGGGGAACGGGTGGGTAGGCGGACTGGTCTTCAGATTCGTCATGGTGCGTCCGGTTGTTCATCAGGGGACCGGTAGCAGGGCCGGTCAGGCACGGTCGGTGGTCTCGTCGTCATCCTTCGCGTCCGGGCGGACGATGACGACCGGGCAGGACGCGTGCGCAGCGCATTGCTGGCTGACCGAGCCCAGCAGCAGGCTGGCGAACCCTCCCAGGCCCCTGCTGCCCACGACCAGCAACTTGGCGCCGGCCGACGCCGCGATCAACGCTTGCGCGGCCCCGCCCCGCACCAGATGCTGTTCCAGCGGCACCTCGCCGACCTGGAGAAGCACCTTCTGGATCTCTTCGGTCATGGCCTGTCTGCTCTGGGCTTCGTCAAACTCGGCGTCCACCGCCGGAGCCGACCAGCCGATCGCTCCGGGCAGCTCGTAGGCCGCCACGGCGTCCACCGTCGCCGCGATGAGACGCGCGTACCGCACCGCCCACCGGAGTGCCTCGTACGATGCCGGCGATCCGTCGACACCCACCACCACACGGGAAGTCCGGCCACTGGAGTCCATGGCCTCCTCCCTCCTCGTTCGGCTTCCCCCCTCCACTTCAGTCTCCCCTCGCGCCGGAGACACAGCTACACGGGAACTACCGGGGTGGAGGCGGCGGGGGGTCAGGCACCGGCTCCGGTCCGGGGGACGGGCCTCGGGTGTCCTCCGTCCCTCGGGTCGGGAGGGGGCTTCTTCCTCACCTGAACCCCGGCTCCCGCGCCACTGTCGTCCGGTCGCCGCCATGCCGGGCATGTCTGCCCCCGTCGGCCTCCGCCATGCCCGGTCTCAGCCGGTTTACGCAGGTCACCGATAGTCCCCTCGGGCGTCTTCGGGAGCCCGAGCTCGGCGGCGGCGTGGCGGGCCCGCTCCACGCTCGAGACGCTCCGACGGCACCACTGCGCCTTACAGGGGAGCCATCGGAGCGCCACCCGCACAACTCCACCCGGTGCGGGCCATGGTGGCAGCCTGAACAGCAGCTGCGAGCGAGGAGAGCAGCCATGCCGAACGAAGACATCTGGGGCTACCGCGCGGATTCCGGCTACGAGACGGGAACCGCCCTGATCGGATTCAAGGTCGAGGCGACCGACGGAAGCATCGGAAAGGTCGATGAGCACACGGACGAGGCCGGAGCCGGCTACCTCGTCGTCGACACCGGCGTATGGATCTTCGGCAAGCACGTACTGCTCCCCGCCAGCACCATCCAGCGGATCGACCGCGACAACGAAACCGTCTACGTCAACCGCACGAAGGACCAGATCAAGCACGCGCCCGAGTTCGAGCGAGAAAGGCAGCCCCGCGACCCCACCTACCTTGAGCAGTACGGCAAGTACTACGGCACGCCGCACATGTGACCCCTCCCGCCGGAGGAAGACCCAGGGGGGACCTGCGCCTCGACCGGGCCAATGATGACCACTCAGACGCACGGGAGCACTGCCCACACCTGCGAAAGGGGGGCTGTTCGAATCCTGCCGGGGCATCAGAGAGAAGGGCCGGCTCAGGAGGGGTTTCCTCCAGGCCGGCCCTTCTCTGTTTCAGGGGCCGCCGCGTTTCAGGGGTCGCCGTATGCGTCTGCTCGGCGCGTGCGTCAGCTGGGCTTGACGACGGCCGTTGCCCTGAATCCGCAGCACTGGATTTCGCGGACGGGCGCGACGTACGTCCTACGGATCCGGTCGCCGCGGAGGATGCCGGTGGTGTCGACCGCGTCGGCGATGACGCCAATGCCCACCTGGCCGCCGGTGATCTCGTTGTGGGCGGTTGTGCCGTCACCGTCCTGGATGGCAATCCCGAAGAACCGGTTGTCGGTCAGCCGGTTGCGGCTGATCTGGCAGCAGTTCGGGCTGAAGACCTGGTAGATGCCGATGTCGGTGTCGGAGACTCGGTTCTGGGAGATCTGTGTGCCTGACGCGGCGCCGATGACGGCGATACCTGAGGACTGGTACTCGTTGGTCGGATCCCCGCCACACCCGGGGAAGGTGCACACGGCGTGGGAAACCAAGTTGCCCGTCACGGTGGCTACCGCGCCCCCGACGACGATCCCGGCCTGGACGGTCGGGATCTGAGCACCGCCGGTGACGACGTTGTTCTTCGCGACCACCTGTGAGGGCGTGCCCTCGCTCGGACCGTTCAAATTGAAGCCGTCGGTCTGGTAGCGGGTGACCCTGACATGAGTGATCCGCCCAGAAGCAGGGCTGCCGGCCGTGCCGTCCACCTGGATGAAGTCCGGCAGTCCGATGGTCACACCCCGGCCGAATGCCTGATCGGCCGGACAGGACGGGGCGGGCAGCATGTCGATGACGCGAGATCGTGACAGGTCGAGACTCGAAGACTGAAGTGCGGTGATGCCGCTGGCAAGCTGACCACACGGCACCGGCCCAGTCACGGTGAAGCCGGACATGTGGACGTGGGCGCCGTCGGCGATCCGCACGACGGAGGTCACCGGCACGTCATGGCGCACGTCCTGAGCGAAGGGGGTCAGCGTCGTCGGCGACTTGATGACCGGCGAGCCCTTGCCGACGCCTTTGAGATGGAGATCCTTGCCGCTGACGACGACCTCTTCGGTGTACGTCCCGCCCCGGACGAGGATCGTGTCCCCCGAGGCAGCTGCGTCCACCGCTGCCTGAATCGTGCGGTAGTCACGCGGCACGACCAGCGTCGACGCCGTATGGGCGGCAGGTGCGATACCCACTAGGGCACCCACCGTCGCCAGGACTGACAGAACGGCAAGGGCGCCTCTCGTACCCAGTTTTTCTGACCTCTTCAAAGCGCCCTTCATGGAACTCCTCTTCATCACATGGACGAACAGGATGAAAGTACCAATATTGATCAAAAGGGATATGTGGCGGCGCGCCATGCGATCCAAGTGAGGGTGTCCGTCTGGTCACGCGTTGGAGGAAGGCAAGCTTGACGACCGGGTTCGAGAGTCGTCCGAGCTCCTCGAATGAGGCCCTGCCAGGGCGAGGCCGTCAGTCGCGGCCGCGCCGCCACTCGTAGGCACCGGATGACGTTTCGACCACTTCGCGCGGATAGACCTCACGGACGCGCGAGAGCAGTGCGTGCTGCTCGCCGATCCACCCCGGAGCCGGGGAGAACAGCGGCACGGTGAGCGTGACCGCCGACGAGGGGCCGTCGTGCACGGAAACCCAAAGGCCGCCGCTCTCATCGGGCTTGAACCGCATGGACGGAGTGCGGCCCGACGGCTGCTGACGCCCGAGCACGCGCACAGCGACACTGTGTCCGCTGGTCCCTGGGCGGTCAGCCAGGTGGATCAAGTCGATGACATCGCGTTCGTCGTAGGCCATGGCTAGTTGTCGAACCACACGACAAGGCGGACGTTGTCAGAGCCGTGGCGCTTGGCCAAGGTGCGCATCACTGTCCAGACGTCGCCCCAGCTCGAGTCCTGGACTGCCTGTCGGCGAGTGAGCCGGGAGATGCGGAAGAGGCGGTCTCCGTCGAGCCATTCCGTGCCTTCGGGCCAGTGTTCGCCGGCGCGTGCGGCGACCTGCGGGCTGGTCCCGGTGAGTTCGGCGAGGCGCTCGGGCGATTCGCCGCATCCGTCCCAGACCCAGTCTCCGTCGGGGCCACGACGGTATTCGAACGCCGCCGGATACACCTTCAGCGCGGCGGGCTCGTCCCACGCGACCGTCTCCAGTTCGGCCCAACTGATCCAGGACGGGCTGTGGGCGTCGGTTCCGTGTTCGCGGAAGGCTCGCGCGACCGCCCTGGATGCGTCCTCCGGGAAGCCGCGCTTCGCCGCGAGAGGCTCGAACGAGCCGGCCCGCACGCCGAACAAGCAGTCGAACGCCAGGTAGGACCGGTCGTTGTAGAGGTGATCCAGGGCACAGGCCGGGTGCCAGCGGAGGAAGAACTCCTCGTCGTCCTCGGGCTCGGAGAAGTCGATGTGTCATGCGGTCATGGGGTCATGGGGTGGTGATCGGGACTGCGGCCGTCATATCGACAGCGGCACCGGATGGATCTCGTCCGGCGCGTGTCCGGTGCGTTCGTGGATGCGCTGGATCGCCTCGGCCGAGGGGGCCGAGGAGAGGCAGTACACCGTGCCGGACTCCGGATCCGCCCAGGCCCTCTCGAAGTGCACGCCCTCGTCCTTCTCGATGGCGAGGTCGGCCTTGTGCGCCTGCATGAGCTGATCGGCGGTGATGCCCGCCATTCCGTGGTGGACGTCCATGAATTGCGTCATGGCCTCCCCACCTCCTTATGCGTCGTCGCCTCTCACTTGTTGCCTCTCTTCCATGCTGCGCTTTTACGACGGCGGGGGCGACCCTCGAAGCGGTCGGCATGCGGTCGGCATGCAGTCGGCATACGGAGAGCGGCGGCCGGCATACGAAGAAGGGCCCCGCCATGAGGAGCGGGGCCCTTCGGTGTCGTACGAGATCAGCCGCACTGGCACGGATTGCCCGACTGGCAGCCGCACCCGCAGCCGGAGCCGCAGCCGCAGGCGCCGAACAAGGGGAGGCTTTTGATCTCGGCGGGCTGCTCGTCACCGTTCTGCGTGGGATCGGTCGTGCTGGGGGATTCGGCCATGGGTCCCTCCTTCAGGCACGAAGGTGTGCGAGGCACACTGCACCGCACAGCTCCTGGCACCCATTGCATGCCCACCGGGGCGGGCGTATCAACGGCGCACACTCGGCGCACAGAGGCTTGCACGCGCCCCGGGAGAGGGCACTCAGGCCCCCTCCACCCCCGTCACCGGCTGGATGTCCGCCTGGAGCTCGTCCGCGTGCTCACCCGTCACCAGGAACACCACGCGCTTGGCCACGGACACCGCGTGGTCGGCGAAACGCTCGTAGTAGCGGCCGAGCAGGGTCACGTCGACGGCCGTCTCGATGCCGTGCTTCCAGCGGTCGTCCAGCAGGTGCTGGAAGAGCGTGCGGTGCAGGAGGTCCATCTCGTCGTCGTCCTGCTCCAGCTGGAGGGCGAGGTCGACGTCCTTGGTGATGACGACCTCGGCCGCCTTCGCCATCAGGCGCTGTGCGAGCTGGCCCATCTCCAGGACCGTGGCGTGCAGGTCGTGCGGGACCGCGCGCTCGGGGAAGCGCAGCCGGGCCAGCTTGGCCACGTGCTGGGCCAGGTCGCCGGAGCGCTCCAGGTCCGCGGACATACGGAGCGAGGTGACGACGATACGGAGGTCCGTCGCCACCGGCTGCTGGCGGGCCAGCAGGGCTATCGCCCGGGCCTCCAGCTCGTGCTGAAGATCGTCGACCTTCTGGTCGGCCGCGATGACACTCTCGGCCAGCTTCAGGTCGGAGTCGAGGATGGCCGTCGTGGCGCGCCCGATCGCCGACCCGACGAGCCGGGCCATCTCGACCAGGCCCTCGCCGATCGAGTCCAGTTCCTCGTGGTACGCGTCCCGCATCAGGTTGTCCCTCTCTTACGTCTTCATCGGGGGTTCCGGGGGGTCAGAGCCTGTCGAAACGGGCGCTGTGAACCCCACGCTCCCACGTTCCGGCCCGTACGCGTCCGTTTCCGGCATCCCAAATGAACCATCACTAGCTCCTAGGTGAACTCTGGGCGACGAGTGTTCGAGGTCGCACTCGGATGGCTGTGGCCAGTGGCGACGGCATGCCTAACCTGGGTGCATGGACGTGAACGCGGCGGTCGCCGCAGCGGCAGCGATCGCCGGAGTGCTTACCGGTGTCATCGCCATGCTGGCGTTCCGCTGGAGCGAGCGCGACCAGAAACGCCCGACCCGCACGTCGCTGCACACGGACCCGGTGCTTCCGCCGGGTGTCGACACCGTGCTGTCCGTGCTCCGGTCCTCGGCGGTCGTGCTCGACGAGGCGGACGCCGTGGTCAAGGCCAGCTCGGCGGCGTACGCCCTCGGGCTGGTGCGCGGCGGCAAGCTGGCCGTCGAACCGATGATGCAGATGGCGCGTGACACCCGTCGTGACGGGGAGATACGCCAGGTGGAGCTGGATCTGCCGAGGCGCGGGACGGGGAGGGGAGAAGCCCTCGCCGTCTCCGCACGTGTGGCGCCCCTCGGGTCGCGGCTGGTGCTCCTGCTCGTGGAGGACCTCACCGAGGCCCGGCGCATCGAGGCCGTACGACGCGACTTCGTCGCGAACGTCAGCCATGAGCTCAAGACCCCGGTGGGCGCGCTCTCGCTCCTCTCCGAGGCCGTCATGGACGCCTCCGACGACCCCGAGGCCGTCGAGCGCTTCGCCGGACGCATGCAGATAGAGGCCACCCGGCTCACCAACCTCGTACAGGAGCTCATCGACCTCTCCCGGGTCCAGAACGACGACCCCCTGGAGGACGCCGAGCCCGTACGCGTCGACGAACTCGTCGCCGAGGCGATCGACCGCTGCCGCCACCAGGCCGGCACCAAGCAGATCACCATGGCCGCGGGCGGCACCGCCGACCTGAGCATCTGGGGGAACCGGGGCCAGCTGGCCGCCGCCCTCGGAAACCTCGTCGAGAACGCCGTCAACTACTCGCCCGCCCGCACCCGGGTGGGTATAGCCGCGCGCCGGGTGACCGCGCCCGGCGGAGACCTCATCGAGATCGCCGTGACCGATCAGGGCATCGGCATCTCGGAGAAGGACCGGGAGCGCGTCTTCGAGCGCTTCTACCGTGTCGACCCGGCCCGCTCCCGCCAAACGGGTGGTACGGGCCTCGGTCTCGCGATCGTCAAGCACGTGGCCGCCTCGCATGCCGGGGAGGTCACGGTGTGGAGCTCCGAGGGTCAGGGCTCCACGTTCACCCTGCGGCTGCCGGAGGCGGGTGCGGCCCGCGACCGCCTGACCGATCACCACATGCCCGGACTCGACCAGGAGGACGAGACCGAGCAGCCTGACGGGACGACCACCGTCACATCCCCGTATGAACCGCTTCCCGCTCCGGAGGTCCTTCCGTGACCCGTGTGCTCGTCGTCGAGGACGAGGAGTCCTTCTCCGACGCCCTGTCGTACATGCTCCGCAAGGAGGGCTTCGAGGTCGCCATCGCGACCACCGGGCCCGACGGACTCGACGAGTTCGAGCGCAACGGCGCCGACCTCGTCCTCCTCGACCTGATGCTGCCGGGGCTGCCCGGCACGGAGGTCTGCCGCCAGCTGCGCGGCCGCTCCAACGTCCCGGTGATCATGGTCACCGCCAAGGACAGCGAGATCGACAAGGTCGTCGGGCTGGAAATAGGAGCCGACGACTACGTGACGAAGCCCTTCTCGTCGCGTGAGCTCGTCGCCCGCATCCGCGCCGTGCTCCGCCGCCGTGGCGAGCCCGAGGAGGTCACCCCGGCCGCCCTGGAGGCCGGGCCGGTCCGCATGGACGTCGACCGCCACGTGGTCACCGTCTCCGGTTCCAAGGTCGACCTCCCCCTGAAGGAGTTCGACCTCCTGGAGATGCTGCTCCGCAACGCGGGCCGCGTACTGACCCGCATGCAGCTCATCGACCGGGTCTGGGGCGCCGACTACGTGGGCGACACCAAGACCCTCGACGTCCACGTCAAGCGCCTGCGCGCGAAGATCGAACCCGACCCGGGCGCGCCGCGGTACCTGGTGACGGTGCGCGGCCTGGGGTACAAGTTCGAGCCGTAAACCGACCCCCACGCGCGCGTGATGCACGACGAAGGGCGGCACCCCCTGGAGGGGTCCCGCCCTTCGCGCGTTGTACGAGGCTGATCTCCGCGTACGAGGGTGATCCCGGCGTACGCCGGTCAGTTGCCGGAAGCCGACTCCGAGGCGCTCGCCGTGGCCGTGCCCGCGACCGTCGTGCTCGACGACGCCACGTCCGTGGGCGTCTCCGAGACGGAGTCGGACGGGGAGCCCGAGACGGACTCGGAAGGCCCGGTGGTCGCGGAGGCCGAGGCGCCCGGCGCGGCCGGGATCTCGCTCGGGCCCCACTTGGTGAAGTAGCTCTCGGCCGGGACGACGAAGGCGCGCAGGCTCACGGCACCGGTCTTGCTGAAGCCGAAGGTGACCTGCTGGGCGTTGCCGTCCTTGACGGCCTCACCGGGGTTGGTCAGCGCGGCGGAGGCGTTGCCCTTGCCGCCGAGGATGACGGAGCCGCCGGCCGGGATGGTCAGCTTGCCCTTGCCGTCGGCGGGCGTGATCTCGGCGGTGCCGTCACCGCCGACGTTGATCGAGTCCAGGGTCTGGTCGGTGCTGCCGTTGTTGAACAGCGTCGCGGAGATCACCGCCGGGCCCGTGGCCGTCGTGTTGGGCTGGGTGATGACCAGGGCGTTCTGGACCTTGATGTCGCCGACGGTGGTCGCCGCGTTGTCAGGCTTCACCTCAAGCGTCTGGGCGTCGTTGCCGGCCGCGCACGCGGCGAGCGAGGCGATCGAGAACGCGATGGCGGCGGCGGCGAGGGCGCCGCGTCGAAGGCTGCTGCTCACGGCGGCGGCAACTCCTTGAACGTGGGCGAAGCAGGACGACTTCGTTGTAAAGCCGCCCTAAGGGTCTGTCAGCGGCCTTAGGTTACCGAGCCGTTCCCATGCCACCGCACCCGACCCGCCTCTTACCGCGCACGGGCTGTCATCCGCGCACCGGCGGGCCGACATTCGCGCACCGGCCGGGGGCTGTCATCCGCGCACCGGCCGGGGCTGTCGTCCGCGCACCGCCGGGCTTCCTTGCGCCCGATGTGCGCCCCGTCCGTCGCACACCGTTCCTCCGGCTCATCGGCTACTTTGGGCGCGCACTCGTCCGCCATTCACATAAGTACCCCCGGCATCGACTTGCGGATTTTCCCGTAAGGAGTCGTAAGGGCGCGTAAGGAATGCATGGCGGTCCCGAAAATTGATCACCGGCTGTTCAACCGGTTGATCATCGGTCGTCTTGATCAATTCCGGATTCGTCTCGTACTCGACTCCGGTCACCGAACGGAGTAGCGGAAGTCGCACTCTTGGAGCTGGACAAACCGGTACGTTCAGACCCTGGTCAGGGGCTTCCGTTGTCTGTAACGTGCGCGTTTCCCTTCCCCTGGACAGCGGCTCCGACCTGCGAATACCCCCTTCCGATCGCCCCTCGCAGCACGTTCCTGTTGCGGTTGTCAAGCCCCGAGATATGCCCTGACCTGCGAAAACGCCATTCAGAAGACGCCGTATCCGTGTTACCCTGGATAGCCACGGAAGGGGTACCTGTCACATGACGTTCAAGGTTGGCGACACCGTGGTCTATCCCCATCACGGGGCCGCGCTGATCGAGGCCATCGAAACTCGCCAGATCAAAGGCGTGGACAAGACCTACTTGGTGCTGAAGGTCGCCCAGGGCGACCTGACGGTGCGTGTGCCAGCGGACAATGCGGAGTTCGTCGGCGTGCGTGATGTGGTCGGTCAGGACGGGCTGGACCGGGTCTTCGAGGTGCTGCGCGCGCCGTACGCCGAGGAGCCCACGAACTGGTCGCGTCGTTACAAGGCAAATCTGGAGAAGCTCGCCTCCGGCGATGTCATCAAGGTCGCGGAAGTCGTCCGTGACCTGTGGCGTCGTGAGCGCGAGCGCGGACTCTCCGCCGGTGAGAAGCGCATGCTCGCCAAGGCCCGCCAGATTCTGGTGAGCGAGCTCGCCCTCGCGGAGAACACCAACGAGGACAAGGCCGAGGCCCTGCTCGACGAGGTTCTCGCGTCCTGACGCTGGCAGTCGCCGAGACAGTCTTTATCGTCCCGACGTACACAGTCGCCGAGACGGCAGTCGTCTTGACGTACGCACAAGCCCGCGCAGCTGCGCAATGAAATGCCGCGGTGCCCGATGACGCAATTGCTGTCGCCGGGCGCTGCGGCATGTTCATACCCGCGCCCATTCGATATACCGGATGTTCACTCCGTATACGTATACCCGCGTACCCGCACATCCCCTACCTGGCATGGCGGGCCCGGGCAGTTCGCTCGACCGGATGTCACGGAAGGGTCCCCGGTCAAGCGTCGCGCCCGGCACACCCCCAGCTCTACGAGCAGGGGGCTCGCCCAGGCCATACCCATCCCGGCCGAGCACACAAACCTGACAGGAACCGATGTCTGACGTTTCGCGCCCTTCGCCGTCGGGGGCACGTACCGCGGCCGTGATTCCGGCCGCCGGCAGGGGCGTGCGCCTCGGCCCGGGCGCCCCCAAAGCGCTTCGCGCGCTGAACGGCACGCCGATGCTCATTCACGCGGTCCGCGCGATGGCCGCGTCCCGCGCCGTCTCGCTGGTCGTCGTCGTGGCCCCGCCCGAGGGCGCGGCCGAGGTGAAGACGCTGCTCGACGCGCACGCGCTGCCCGAGCGCACCGACTTCCTGGTCGTCCCCGGGGGTGACAGCCGCCAGGAGTCCGTGAAGTACGGGCTCGACGCGCTGCCGCCCGGCATCGACATCGTCCTCGTCCATGACGCGGCCCGCCCGCTCGTGCCCGTCGACACCGTGGACGCCGTCATCGAGGCCGTACGGGACGGGGCTCCCGCCGTCGTCCCCGCACTGCCGCTCGCCGACACCGTCAAGGAGGTCGAGCCCGCGGCCGTCCCCGGTGCTCCCGAGCCCGTCGTGGCCACGCCCGAGCGGGCGCGGTTGCGGGCCGTGCAGACGCCGCAGGGGTTCGACCGCGAGACGCTCGTACGGGCCCACGAGACCGTCACCGACAACGTGACCGACGACGCGAGCATGGTCGAGCAGCTGGGGCTGCGGGTTGTGGTGGTGCCCGGGCACGAGGAGGCGTTCAAGGTGACGCGGCCGTTGGATCTTGTGCTGGCGGAGGCGGTTCTCGCGCGGCGGAGGCTGAACGATGGGTTCTGAGGGAGCCGCTGGGCCTGGGCCGGTGATTCCGCTCGTCGGGATCGGCACGGACATTCACGCCTTCGAGGAAGGGCGTGAGCTGTGGTGTGCCGGGCTGTTGTGGGAGGGGGAGGGGGCCGGGCTTGCCGGGCACTCCGACGCGGACGTCGTCGCGCATGCGGCGTGCAACGCGTTGTTCTCTGCAGCGGGGCTCGGTGACCTCGGGGCGCACTTCGGGACCGGGCGGCCTGAGTGGTCCGGGGCGTCGGGGGTCACGCTGCTGACGGAGGCCGCGCGGATCGTGCGGGCGGCGGGGTTCGTCATCGGGAATGTCGCTGTGCAGGTGGTCGGGCCGCGTCCGAAGATCGGGAAGCGGCGGGACGAGGCGCAGAAGATTCTGTCGGATGCGGTGGGGGCGCCTGTGTCGGTGTCCGGGGCCACGACGGATGGGCTGGGTTTTCCGGGGCGGGACGAGGGGCTGATGGCTGTGGCTACGGCGTTGGTCGTACGGGCGGGCTGAGGCCGGGCGGTTCCTCGCCCCCGCCGCCCCTACCCGTCCCATCCGTCCCTGGGGGCTGCGCCCCAGACCCCCGCTAAAAGATTGCGCAGTTCCCCGCGCCCCTGAAAAACGGGGAACTGCGCGAGCAACCCCCACCCACCCGCAGCCGACACACAACCCCCGGGATCGAAGGGGCGGAGCCCCTGGGGCCGGGTCAGGTGTATGTCACGAATACGTGCTGCTTGGGTCGGAAGGGTCGCGGGGCACTACCCAGGGGCCACTACCCTGGAGTGGTGACGATTCGCCTGTACGACACCAGCGCCCGGCAGATCCGTGACTTCACCCCGCTCGTGCCGGGTTGCGTCTCGATCTACCTGTGTGGCGCCACCGTGCAGGCCGCACCCCACATCGGGCACATCCGCTCGGGACTGAACTTCGACATCATGCGCCGCTGGTTCGAGCACCGCGGGTACGACGTCACGTTCATCCGCAACGTGACCGACATCGACGACAAGATCATCACCAAGTCGGCCGAGCAGGGCCGCCCTTGGTGGTCGATCGGGTACGAGAACGAGCGGGCCTTCAACGACGGGTACTCCGTGCTCGGCTGCCTGCCGCCCTCCTACGAGCCGCGCGCCACCGGCCACATCACCGAGATGGTCGAGATGATGCGCGGGCTCATCGAGCGGGGGCACGCGTACGAGGCCGACGGGAACGTGTACTTCGACGTACGGTCCTTCCCCGAATACCTCCGGCTGTCCAACCAGGAGCTGGACAACCTGCTCCAGCCCTCCAGCGAGGGCGAGACCGGCAAGCGGGACTTGCGCGACTTCGCCATGTGGAAGGCCGCGAAGCCCGGTGAGCCCAGCTGGGAGACGCCGTGGGGGCGCGGGCGTCCCGGCTGGCACCTTGAGTGCTCCGCCATGGCCCACAAGTACCTGGGCTCCGCGTTCGACATCCACGGCGGCGGGCTCGACCTGATCTTCCCGCACCACGAGAACGAGATCGCCCAGGCCAAGGCCTTCGGCGACGAGTTCGCCAAGTACTGGGTGCACAACGCCTGGGTCACCATGAGCGGCGAGAAGATGTCGAAGTCCCTCGGGAACTCGGTGCTCGTCAGCGAGATGGTCAAGCACTGGCGGCCCATCGTGCTGCGCTACTACCTCGGCACCCCGCACTACCGCTCGATGATCGAGTACAGCGAAGAGGCCCTGCGCGAGGCCGAGTCGGCGTTCGCACGTATCGAGGGCTTCGTGCAGCGCGTGGTCGAGAAGGCGGGGGGCGTCGTCGAGCCCGCCGCCGAGGTGCCGCCCGCCTTCGCCGAGGCCATGGACGACGACCTGGGCGTGCCGCAGGCGCTCGCCATCGTGCACACCACCGTGCGGCAGGGGAACTCCGCCCTCGCCGCCGACGACAAGGAAGCCGCCGTGGCACGGCTGGCCGAGGTGCGGGCCATGCTCGGCGTCCTGGGCCTCGACCCGCTCGACCCGCAGTGGGTCGGCGAGGGCGACCGCGGCGAGGACCTGGCCGGCGTCGTCGACACCCTCGTCCGGATGGTCCTCGACCAGCGTGAGGCCGCCCGGACCCGCAAGGACTGGGCGACCGCGGACGCCATCCGCGACCAGCTCAACCAGTCGGGCCTGGTCATCGAGGACGGTCCGCAGGGGCCGCGCTGGACGCTCGGCCCGCGCTGAGCGCCCGCTGCGTCGGCGCCGGCCGACGCCCCGTCGACCCCCGTCGACCTTGATCGATTGTGCCGCCCGGGCCTCCGGGCGGCACACTTCATAGACGTACGCATTTTGAAGAGCGTCAGCTCTCCTCAGTAGAGCGTCAGCTCTCTCTCACAGACAGGTAGGTCATGGCCGCTAACAACCGCCGCATGTCCGGCAAGAAGGGCGCGCAGGTCGGCAGTGGCGGCCAGCGACGCCGGGGCCTGGAAGGCAAGGGCCCGACCCCGCCCGCCGAGATGCGCAAGGGGCACAAGAAGAACCGCATCGCGGGCGCCAAGGCGAAGCAGGCCGTGCGCCGCCCCGCGCCCAAGGGGCGCGGCGGCAAGGGCACGTCCGAGATGGTCGTCGGACGCAACTCCGTCGTCGAGGCGCTGCGCGAGGGCGTACCCGCGTCGATGCTGTACGTCCAGCAGTTCATCGACAACGACGAGCGGGTGCGCGAAGCCCTTCAGCTCGCGGGTGAGCGCGGCGGTATCCACCTCATGGAGGCCCCGCGTCCCGAGCTCGACCGCATGACCAATGGGCTCAACCACCAGGGTCTCGTCCTCCAGGTCCCGCCGTACGAGTACGCGCACCCGGAGGACCTCGTCGCCGCCGCGTTCGACGAGGGCCAGGACCCGCTGATCGTCGCCCTCGACGGGGTGACCGACCCGCGCAACCTCGGTGCCGTCGTCCGCTCCGTCTCCGCCTTCGGCGGCCACGGCGTCGTCGTGCCCGAGCGCCGCGCGGCCGGCATGACCGCGGGCGCCTGGAAGACGTCCGCCGGCGCCGCGGCCCGTACGCCCGTCGCCCGCGCCTCGAACCTGACGCGCGCCCTGGAGGCGTACAAGAAGGCGGGCCTCGTCGTGGTCGGTCTCGCCGCCGACGGTGAGGCCGAGATCGGTGAGCTGGAGGCCCTCGGCGGTCCCGTCGTCATCGTCGTCGGCAGTGAGGGCAAGGGGCTGTCGCGGCTCGTCGGTGAGACCTGTGACTTCCGCGTGCGGATTCCGATGCCGGGCGGCACGGAGTCGCTGAATGCCGGTGTGGCGGCGGGAGTTGTGCTGTACGAGGCGTCGCGGCGACGCGCCTGAGCATGATGACTACGCACCTGAACACATGTGTGCGTAGTCACCCCCGTGGGGTAATCGGGATGTTCGGGATGACCTTGACGCGGTCCGGACAGATCGGCGCGGTCAAAGCAGTGTCCTAAACACACGTCACTCGGTTAGATGAGTGTGGACACCAGAACACCCCGCACACCCACGGGGGACCTCTCGTCGGGATTCGACGACGCTCCCGCGCTGAGCATGGTGAAGGTGCCGAGCGATCCGGCGCAGGTCATCGTCAATCATGCGAGCTTCCGCGTGCAGCTAGGAGTCGCGTCGCGGAGCCAATCCCCGCGTATCGCACGGCACTTGAGTGCCGGCGGCGACACCGCACGGATCCCCGTCGCCGGTACGGCGGGCAGAGCGGGCGCGGCCGGTCAGGCCGCCGGAGCCCGCCGCCGCGCTCCTGTCGTCTGGAGCGGGAAGTCGGCGCCGGACGACACCGGCGCCCACCGGCTGCTCCAGGCCGTGCGGAGCACGAGCCTGCGCCACGGCTCCGCCGACCCGGCGGGCGACGCCGGCGCGACCCAGGTCATCCCGCGCATCGACGAACACGGCGGCTACGACGGCGATCTGACCGTCGAGACGATCGAGACACCCCTCGTCGGCAGCCAGCGCACTCACTCCGGCGAGCCCCGGCTGCTGCCGCACATGCGGACAGTGGACAGCGCCTACGACGAACCCCGGTACGCGGGCGGCGAGTTCGCGGACGGGGAGTTCGCGGACGACGCGTACGAGGACGACGACGGCGACGAGCGCGACGCACCGGTCAAGCGGCACGGCGCCGACCCGGTCCGGCACGCGTACTACCCCGGCCGCCGGATGAACCTCGGCGTGGTGCTGCTCCCGCTGCGCGTCTTCCTCGGGTTCATCTCCATCTACGCCGGCATGGGCAAGCTCTGCGACCCCGTCTACTTCGACGGCGGCAAGCGCGGCTCCATGGTGAAGTGGCTGAACACGCTGCACCCCTGGGAAGTCGCCGAGCCGCTGCGGCAGTTCGCGCTCCAGCACCCCGTCGGCTCCGGGCTCGTGATCGCCTTCCTCCAGGTCATCGTGGGCGTCCTCACGGTGCTCGGGCTGTGGCAGCGGGTCGCCGCCGTCGTCGGCGCGATGCTGTCGGCGGCGCTCATCGTGACCGTCAGCTGGAAGACGGTGCCCGCGTACGACGCGCCGGACATCATCTACCTCGCCGCATGGTCCCCGCTGATCATCGCGGGCGCCCCCGTCTACTCCGTCGACGGACGCCTCGCGAGCGAGGCCTGGCGGACCCTCGGGCCGCGCGCCGACATCTGGGAACTGCGGCACCGAGTGCTGCGCCGCGGCGCGCTCGTCACGACCATCGCCGTCGGCCTCACCCTGCTCATCGGCTCGCTCCTCGGCGGCGCCGTCCGCGACGCCGACCGAATCGTCGTGCCGGGGCCCGGCGAGGCTCCGCGCAACGAACTGCCCGGCTCCCCGCTTCCCGAGACGCCCGGCAAGCGGCACCACAAGGCCACGCCGTCGGCCTCCGAGTCGCCCACCCAGGGCAGCTCCTCGTCGCCGTCGGGGGCGGCCACCACGCCGGGGGCGGTCCGTGAGACCGGCACGGTCAGCAGTGGGCCCAGCCAGACGCAGGGCGGCGGGCAGGCTCCGCCTCAGCAGTCGTCGCCGGTGAATCAGGCGCCGAGTACCAGTGCGGGGCCGACGTCCAGTGGGGGTACGTCCAGCGGTGGCTCCACCAGTGGGTCTCCGAGCGGCGGTACCGGTGGGTCCACGGGGCAGCCGGGGCTTGTGGGTGGTCTTCTCGGGTGACGGTGGTGGGGGCTGAGCCCAGTGGTTTCGCCCCCGCCGCCCCTACCCGTCCCATCCCCGGGGGCTGCGCCCCCAGACCCCCGCTGAAAAGATTGCGCAGTTCCCCGCGCCCCTAAAAGGGGCGCGGGGAACTGCGCAATCTTTTAGGGGTCTCAGCGGCCCAGTGCCGCCAGTTCCTTCGCCGCCTCCGTGAGGTCCTTCGCTGTGTCGATGGCGCGCCAGTACGCGCCCTGCGGGAGCGAGAAGCCGGCCAGGCGGCGTTCGCGGGCCAGGTGCGGGAACGTGGTGCGCTCGTGGTCGCCGCGCTCGGGGAGCAGGTCGGCGAACTCGGCGGAGAAGACGTAGACGCCCGCGTTGATCTCGTAGGTGGTCGGCGGGGACTCGATGAAGTCCGTCACGCGCCCGAAGTCGTCCGTCTCGACGGCACCCCACGGGATGCGGGGACGGGCGAGGGCGAGCGTCGCCACGGCGTCGCGCTCGGTGTGGAAGTCCGCCATGTCGCGCAGCGAGAAACGGGTCCAGATGTCGCCGTTCGTCGCGTACCAGGGCTGGTCCGGGTGCGGGAGGTGCGCGGCGGCGTACTTGAGGCCGCCGCCGCGGCCGAGGGGCTCCGTCTCGACGACCGTCGTGACGTTGACGGGGAGGTCGGCGGACTCCAGCCACTTCTGCAGGACCTCGGCGAGGTGGCCGCAGGACACGACGACGTCGGTCACGCCCTCTTCGGCGAGCCAGGTCAACTGGTGGCCGATGATCGGGGTCCCGGTGCCGGGGATCTCGACCATCGGCTTGGGCCGGTCGTCGGTGTACGGGCGCAGCCGGGAACCCTGGCCGCCGGCCAGGACAACGGCTTGAACGGGGCGCGACGCGGCGTTCGGATCGGTCATGACCGAACTGTACGTCGCGCCCCGCTCGCGGCTTCTGGCGGCAACCGTTCCTTAATCAGCCGTTACCTGGCGGCCCGGAATCAGCCTTTTTGTGGCGGTGGGAGGTAAGCGGCTCAGAAGTGGGTGGCCGCGACCCCCGAGGCGAAGGCCGTGTCGCAGACGGGGCGTGCGAAGGACTGGGCGCGCGTCGGGCCGTACGCACGGACCGCGGCGCGGCCCAGGGCCCGGGCGATGGAGACGCAGTGCTTCGCGAGCGAGGGACGCCCGTTCACCGCCTCCTGGAGGTGGGTGAGCGCGACGCCCGGGTTCTTCTCCTGGAGCTCCAGCAGGAGCTTGTCGCGCAGGACGTCCTGCGGGGCCCGGGAGACGGCTCGGGTGGAGACATCCGACGAGGTCGCTTCGGACGCGGTGAGCACCGAGTTCGAGGGGTTCCCCGACCAGTTGACTCGGGTGACCGCGAGGGTCCCGGAGAGCACCAGGACGACAGGCAGAACGAGGGCGAGGGTGCGGCCGACCCGGCGGGCGGGGCCACGGCCACGCCGGGTCCGTTGGTTAGTGGTGGAGTGCTTCACGCGAGTGAGGGTAGCGCGGGGTGATGATTTGGAGACATTTAGTAATCAGTTCGGGGGATACGGGAACGGCTTTTGTGGGGTAGCGCGTTGACGTACGCGTATCGAAATGACCGGTCTGCCGGGGTATTTGTCGACAACGAAGAGGGCCCCGCAGCAGGCTGCGGGGCCCTCTTCGTCAACTTGGGTGAATTCCACCCCTACGGGGTGTTGAACCCCACCGATTGGCTCGGGCGCCTCGGGCGCCCGGGGCCTCAGTCGGAGAGGCGCTCGCCCGTGGAGGTCGAGAACACGTGGATCTCGCCCGGACGCGGCACGACGTGCAGCGTGGCGCCCTTGTCCGGGACCGCGCGGCCGCTGACGCGGACGACGAGGTCCTTGAGGTCGTCGCCGACCTTGGCGGAGCCATAGACGTAACCGTCGGCGCCGAGCTCCTCGACGACGTTCACGGAGACCGCGAGACCGGCCGGGGCGTCCTCGGTGTCCTTCGACAGCGACTTGGCCGCCTCGCCGTTGTGCTCGACGATGTCGAAGTGCTCGGGACGGACGCCGACGGTGACCGTGCGGTCGCCCTTGTCGGCGGCGGCCTTCAGCGCCTCACGGTTGACCGGGACGACCGAGTTGCCGAACTTCACGCCGCCGTCGGTGATCGGGACCTCGATCAGGTTCATGGCCGGGGAGCCGATGAAGCCGGCCACGAAGAGGTTCTTGGGGCGGTCGTACATGTTGCGCGGCGAGTCGACCTGCTGGAGCAGACCGTCCTTGAGTACGGCCACCCGGTCGCCCATGGTCATGGCCTCGACCTGGTCGTGGGTGACGTACACGGTGGTGATGCCGAGGCGGCGCTGCAGCGAGGCGATCTGCGTACGGGTGGAGACACGGAGCTTGGCGTCGAGGTTCGACAGCGGCTCGTCCATGAGGAACACCTGGGGCTCACGCACGATGGCGCGACCCATGGCGACACGCTGGCGCTGACCGCCGGACAGGGCCTTCGGCTTGCGGCCCAGGTAGTCGGTGAGGTCGAGGATCTTCGCCGCGTCCTCGACCTTCTGGCGGATCTCGGCCTTGTTGACGCCGGCGATCTTGAGCGCGAAGCCCATGTTGTCGGCGACCGTCATGTGCGGGTACAGCGCGTAGTTCTGGAACACCATGGCGATGTCCCGGTCCTTCGGCGGCAGATGCGTGACGTCGCGGTCACCGATGCGGATGGCGCCGGCGTTCACGTCCTCGAGCCCCGCGAGCATGCGGAGCGAGGTGGACTTGCCGCAGCCGGAGGGACCGACGAGGACGAGGAACTCGCCGTCCTCGATGTCGATCTCCAGAGCGTCGACGGCGGGCTTCTCGGTGCCCGGGTAGATCCGGGTCGCCTTGTCGAACGAAACAGTGGCCATGGTGAGGGGCCCCCTTCACCGGCAGGAACGTGCCGGACGATCCGAGTAAAGGTGGTGATCCGCTACGGAAGGTTCCCCAGCGGTGATGCGTGGTGTAGTCCACAAGAGTGAACTGGGTCAGGACGGTACCTGCCGTTCACTCGGTCTGTCAGTACCCGAGGCCCTGTGAACTTCGCGGAAATTTTCGACAGGGGCCCGCTGTGACGTGGGTACACTGCTCGGGCACGTATGCGGCGGGTGCACCACGCGCGCGTGTGCAGGCCTCCTTAGCTCAGTCCGGCCAGAGCAACGCACTTGTAATGCGTAGGTCGTCGGTTCGAATCCGACAGGAGGCTCCACCATCTCTAGCGGCTGCTGCCGAGGGACTGAAGCGCTCCGTCCGTGAGCCGGTACACCGTCCACTCGTCCTGCGCCCGGGCGCCCAGCGACTCGTAGAAGTCGATCGACGGGCGGTTCCAGTTCAGGACGGACCACTCCAGGCGCTGGTATCCGCGCTCCACGCAGATCCGGGCCAGCTCCGTCAGCAGTGCCTTGCCGTGGCCGGTGCCGCGTGCCTCGGGGCGTACGTACAGGTCCTCCAGGTAGATGCCGTGGACGCCGCGCCAGGTCGAGAAGTTCAGGAACCACAGGGCGAAGCCGGCCGGCTCGCCCGTCGTGTCGTCCACCGCGATGTGCGCGTACGCGGCCGGGCGCGGGCCGAAGAGCGCCTCGTGCAGCTGCTCGGGGGTCGCCCTCGCCTCCTCCAGGGCCTTCTCGTACTCGGCCAGTTCACGGACCAGGGCGTGGATGACGGGGATGTCGGCGGGGGTCGCGGTGCGAATCATGGGGGGAGGCTAGCTGTGGGTGCCGCGCAGGCGGCGCCCGATTGACGCCCCCGCCGCCCCTACCCGCAGCCGACACACAACCCAAGGGCGGCCTGCTCCTCGGAGGCTGGCCGTTCGAGCGGCAGGGCGACCGCCGCCGGCTCATCCGGAATGTCGATCACGTGCGGGACACTAATGGCGTGCGGGAATCGATTCATGCGAATTAGCCGGGGCTTCCACAGGGTGTGGACGTATGTGCGCGGCGCCCCCGGTACGTACGTCTGGCTGGGGATCCTCTTCGTCACCACGGTGGCTGTGCACCAGATGTCGCCGGAGTTCGAGGAACAGTTTCTGCGGCAGCGGTCCACCAACATCCACGAGCTGTCGAACAATCCGCTGCGGGTGCTGATCTCCAGTGCGATGTGGATCGATGGCGGGCACTGGCTGCCGTATGCCGTGCTCTACACCGTTTTCCATGCGCCGGCGGAGCGGTGGCTGGGTACCGCGCGGTGGCTGGCCGTCTGTGTGGCCGCGCATGTCCTGGCGACGCTGATCAGTGAGGGGGCGCTGCTGCTCGCGATCCGGCACGGGGTGGCTCCGCACTCGGCGGTCAACACCCTGGACGTCGGGGTGAGTTACGCGCTGGCGGGGGTGATCGCGATCCTGACGTACCGGATCGCGGCGCCCTGGCGGTATCCGTATCTGGCGGTGGTTCTCGCCGTCTACGGGCTGCCGATGTTCTCCAGTCCCACCTTCACCGATTTCGGACATTTCATCTCGGTGGTGATCGGTCTGGCCTGCTATCCGCTGGTCAGAGGCCGTGGAAAAGCACGGAATCCGAAGGAGACAGTGGCTGCTCCGAGGGGTTAACGTCCCGGCCATGAGCAGCAGCACGGTCAACGGCGGCATCTCCTTCTGGTACGCGGACGACGGCCTTCCCGGGACGCGGGAGCCCCTGGCCGGTGACGCGTCCGCCGACGTCGTCATCGTCGGCGGCGGCTACACGGGACTGTGGACCGCGTACTACCTGAAGAAGGCGGCCCCCTTTCTCCGTATCACCGTCCTGGAGCAGAAGTTCTGCGGCTACGGGGCCTCGGGGCGGAACGGCGGGTGGCTGTACAACGGGATCGCGGGGCGCGACCGGTACGCGAAACTGCACGGCAAGGAGGCGGCCGTCCGTCTCCAGCAGGCGATGAACGAGACGGTCGACGAGGTGGTGCGGGTCGCCGCCGAGGAGGGCATCGACGCCGACATCCATCAGGGCGGCGTCCTCGAAGTTGCTTACACGCCCGCTCAGTTGGCGCGGCTCAAGGACTTCCACGCGCACGAGCTGTCGTACGGCGAGAAGGACCGTGAGCTGTACGGCGCGAAGGAGACCGCCGAGCGGATCCGGGTCGCGGACGCGGTGGGCTCGACCTGGACTCCGCACGGGGCGCGGCTGCACCCCGTGAAGCTCGTCAAGGGGCTCGCGGCAGCCGTCGAGGCGCTCGGCGTGACCATTCACGAGCAGACACCGGTCACGGAGATCCGCCCGAAGCACGCGGTGACGCCGTACGGGACCGTCCGCGCGCCGTACATCCTGCGCTGTACGGAGGGCTTCACCGCGGGCCTCAAGGGCCAGAAGCGCACCTGGCTGCCCATGAACTCGTCGATGATCGCGACCGAGCCGCTGACCGCGGAGCAGTGGGAGACCATCGGCTGGGAGGGGCGCGAGACGCTCGGCGACATGGCGCACGCGTACATGTACGCGCAGCGCACCGCCGACGACCGCATCGCGCTCGGCGGCCGAGGGGTTCCGTACCGCTTCGGCTCGCGCATCGACAACGACGGCCGTACGCAGGACGCGACCATCGAGGCGCTGTACGAGATCCTCGTGCGCTTCTTCCCGTCCCTGACCGGGGTGGAGGTGGCGCACGCCTGGTCGGGTGTCCTCGGCGTGCCGCGCGACTGGTGCGCCACGGTGACTCTGGACCGCTCCACGGGCCTCGGCTGGGCGGGCGGCTACGTCGGCTCCGGCGTCGCCACCACCAACCTCGCCGCGCGCACGCTCCGCGACCTGGTCCAGCAGGACTCCGGCCAGTCCGGCGCGACGGACCTGACCGGCCTCCCGTGGGTCAACCACAAGGTCCGCAAGTGGGAGCCGGAGCCGTTCCGCTGGATCGGCGTGCACGGCATGTACGCGACGTACCGCACCGCCGACCGCCGCGAACTGACCACGCACAGCGCGGAGTCGTCGCGACTGGCCCGGGTGGCGGACCGGGTGGCCGGGCGGCACTGACAGCTGCGGCGCCGGGTGGCCCCGGCGCCGGGGTCAGATCACCGGCTCGGGTACGGGTGTGCCCGCGGGCGCGCGCTTGGGGGGCTTCGCCGTGACCATCAGGCCCGCGACCAGGCCGGCCAGGAGCATGATGCCGACGGCCCACCAGATGGCGACGGTGTAGCCGTGGACGATGCCCTCCTTCGTGATCAGGGCCTGCTGGGCGGGGTCGTGGAGGTGGGCGGCGATGTAGGCCGCGCTGCTGGTGGTGGCGATGGTGTTCAGGAGGGACGTGCCGATCGAACCTCCCACCTGCTGCGAGGTGTTGACGGTCGCGGAGGTGACGCCGGCGTCCTGCGGGGCGACTCCGGCGGTGGCGGTGGCGAAGACCGGCATGAAGGTCAGGCCCATGCCGAGGCCCATCAGGATCATGCCGGGCATGATCTGGCTCGCGTACGCGGAGTGGGCCGTGAGCTGGGTGAAGACCAGCATTCCGGAGGCCGCGAGGATCATGCCGGGGACCATCAGCATGCGGGGCGCCACGCGGCTCATCAGCCGGGCCGAGATCTGCGTCGAGCCGGTGATGATCGCGGCCGTCAGGGGCAGGTAGGCCATGCCCGTCTTCACGGGTGAGTAGCCGAGGACGACCTGGAAGTAGTAGGTCAGGAAGAGGAACATCCCGAACATGCCCATGACGGCGAGGGCCATCGTCAGGAAGCAGCCCGCGCGGTTGCGGTCCCTGATGATGTGCAGGGGGAGGAGGGGGCTCGGGGCCCTGGTCTGCCACCACACGAAGATCGTGAGCAGTACGACGCCCACGCCGAGCAGGGCCAGGACCAGCGGGTCCGTCCAGCCGCGCGGCTCCGCCTCGCTGAACCCGTAGACGATCGCGACGAGTCCGCCGCAGCCCAGCACCGCGCCGGGTACGTCGAGCCGGACATCCTTGTGGCCCGGGTGGGCGCGCAGCAGTGCGGACGCGCCGAAGACCGCGATGATCGCGATGGGGATGTTGACGTACAGGCACCAGCGCCAGTTCAGGTACTCCGTCAGCAGCCCGCCCGCGATGAAGCCGATGGCCGAACCGCTGCCGGCGAGGGCGCCGTAGACGCCGAAGGCCTTTCCGCGCTCCTTCGGGTCGGTGAACGTGGTGGTCAGGAGGCTGAGCGCGGAGGGGGCCAGTACGGCGGCGAAGGCGCCCTGGAGTGCGCGGGCGCCGAAGAGCATGCCGGGGCTGGTCGCGGCGCCGCCCAGCGCGGAAGCGGCGGCGAAGCCGATCAGCCCGAAGATGAAGGTGCGCTTGCGGCCGACGAGGTCCGCGATCCGGCCGCCGAGCAGCAGGAGGCCGCCGAAGGCCAGCGTGTATGCCGTGATCACCCACTGGCGGTTGCCGTCGGACATACCCAGATCGTGCTGTGCGGAAGGGAGCGCGATGTTCACGATGGTCGCGTCCAGGACGACCATCAGCTGGGCGAGCGCAATGATCACCAGGCCCCACCAGCGGCGGGGGTCGGCGCCTTCGGGAGCCCCGGGTTCACCTGTTCGGGTGACGCTCACCTGGTCAGAAGACCATGAATCGGTACGTATCGCATCTTCGGCTTCGGTTCCATGGCTTGTCATGGCTCCAGCACCACCTTTCCGATCGTGCCCCGGGTTTCCAGTGCCCGGTGGGCGGCGGCGGCCTCGGCGAGCGGGAAGCGGGTCACGGCCGGGGTGAGGCGGCCGGCGGCCGCTTCGGCGAGGGCGCGCAGTTCCAGGGTGCGTACGGGGCTGGCGCCGCCCGCCTTTCGCAGCATCGCGGGGCCGAGGACCTGCTCTGTCACGCCCTCGATGATCAGCGGCTCTCCGCCCTGGATGCCCTCGCCGGACCAGCCGAAGACGAGGTGCCGGCCGCCGGGGCCCAGGAGGCCGACGGCCGCGCGGGCGACATCGCCGCCGACGCCGTCGAAGACGACCGTGGCCGTGCGTGGGCCGAGGTGGGCGCGAACCTGTTCCGGCCAGGTCGTGTCCTTGTAGTCGACGGCCAGGTCCGCGCCGTTCTCGCGCACCAGGGCCACCTTCTCCGGGCCGCCGGCGAGGCCGATCACGGTGGCGCCCGCGTGCCGCGCGTACTGCACGAGCAGGGTGCCGATGCCACCCGCGGCGGCGGGGACGACGGCCACGGAATCGGGGCCGAGCTCGGCGAACTGCACGATCCCCATGGCCGTACGGCCTGTTCCGATCATGGCGACGGCCTGGGCGAAGTCCAGGTTCTCGGGGATCTCGTGGAGGCGGTCGACATCGGTGACGGCCAGTTCGGCGTAACCGCCGGGGGCGAAGCCGAGGTGGGCGACGACGCGTCTGCCGAGCCAGAGCGCGGCGACGCCCTCGCCGAGGGACTCGACGGTTCCGGCGACCTCGCGGCCGGGGATCGTCGGCAGTGACGTGGGTGCGGGGGCCGGGCCCTGCATGCCTTCACGCAGGGCCGCGTCCAGGAGGTGGACGCCCGCCGCGGCCACGGCGATACGGACCTGGCCGGGGCCCGGCTCGGGATCCTCGGTCTTCTCGTGCGTGAGGTTCTCGGCCGGGCCGAAGGCGTGCAGGCGGATGGCTTGCATGGGTGGGCTCCCCTGGGGTTCGCCGAAGTTCGCGACGGTTCGTAGAAGGCCCACTTTTCAACCTCAAGCATGCTTGAGGTCAAGGCGTTCGCGGATCCTGAAGGCCAGGGCGACCGCTTCCAGCGCGCTGTTGAAGGAGACCTCCGAGAGCACGCCGGGTGCGGCGACCTGGTCGCCTGCCAGATAGACGCCGTCGCCGCGGTCGATGGAGGGCCGGTCGCGCCAGCTGGTGCCGGGAAGATCGACCGCGCCCGTACGGCCGCCCGCGACCGCCTCGCGCCGCCAGGTGACGCGCTCGCGCCAGCCCTCGAAGGCGAGGTCGAGGAGGCGCTCGGCGCGGACGGCGCCGGCGGCTCGGGACTCGTGCGGGGCGATCGGGATCTGGCCCTGGATGAGCTGTTCCCCGGCCGGGGCGAGGGTGCGGTCCTGCGCGGTGAACCTCTCGATCCAGCCGGGCGCGTCCAGGTCGGAGACGGCGAACGCGTCGCCGCGGCGGGTGCGGACCGCCAGGTCGATGAGGGCGGTGCGGCCGCTGGTCCAGGTCAGGGAGTCGTCCTTGAGGAGGCGGCGGGCGGAGGCGAGGGAGGTGGCGACGATGACGGGACCCCGGTCGACGGGGAGGGCGTCGATCCGGGCCAGGGTCTCCATGCGCACGCCGAGATTCCATGCCCGGGCGGCCATCCGGTCGATGACACTCGCCCAGCCGCCCCTCGGGTAGTGCGCCTCCGGGGGCAGTCTCGTGGCGCGGCGCAGCCGTTCCTGCACGAACGCCGCGGAGAGGGAACCGGGGTCGTGGTGGAGGAGGGCGACGGCGGAGTAGTGCGCGGCGGCCCGGGCGCCTTCCTCTCCCGCCTGTCCGGTGGCCCAGGTCAGGAAGTCGACGTCCACGGGGGCCTGTTGGGAGGTCCGGCGCAGCAGCTTGAGCATGGAGAAGGGCGGGGTGCGGCGCAGGGTCCCCTTGTGGTGCAGCCGCAGCCGGGCGGCTTCCAGGGGCGGGACCGGGGCGAGCGGTCCGATCAGGTCCCGCTGCTTGAGCCAGGTCCAGTGCGGGCCGCCGCTGTAGAGGGCGTGGGGGCCTTCGTTGGTCTTGTACGGGCCCTCGGCGGTCCGCGCCCGCCCGCCGAGGGTGTGGTGGGCTTCGTACACGGTGACCTTGGCACCGGCTTCGGCGGCGGTGATCGCTGCGGTGAGGCCGGCGAACCCGCCGCCGATGACGGTGAGGTGGTGCATGGCTGGGGTCTCCCTCGGTTTGGGGGCGCGCTTGGGGCCGTGCTTGGGGCCGTGTTTGCCGTGTTTTGGGTTCCTGCTCGGGTCGCTTTCTGTGAGTACGACTGGTTGAGGGCACCGGAATGTGACATCGGTGCCGGATTTTCTTTGTCTTTGCAGGTCAGGGGGGTTGTCAGTGGGGGCGTGCAGGATGGGGGCATGGTGAGGCGAGCGGGCGGTGGCCGTGGCGGTGGCAGTGGGGCCGGTGGGGCCGGGGTGAAGGCGGCGCGGCGGCCGGAGGTGCGGCTGCCGGAGCTGGAGTCGTACGACGGCTTCGGGCTGGAGCCGGACGGGGATTACGACGGGCTGGAGTTCCGGGAGGTGGACTTCGCCGGGCAGGACGGCGGGGGCGCCCGCTTCATGGACTGCGCGCTGACGGGGTGCGCGCTGGACGAGACGCGGCTGCACCATGCGCGTGTCCTGGACTCGGTCCTGACGGGCATACGGGGCGTGGGCACCGATCTCGCCGAGTCGACGCTGCGTGATGTCGAGCTGGTGGACGCCCGGCTGGGCGGGGTGCAGTTGCACGGCTCCGTGCTGGAGCGTGTCCTGGTCCGCGGCGGCAAGATCGACTATCTGAACCTGCGCAAGGCCCGGCTCAAGGACGTCGTCTTCGAGGGGTGTGTCCTCGTCGAGCCGGACTTCGGGGGTGCCCGCCTGGAGCGTGTCGAGTTCGTGGGCTGCGTCCTCAAGGGGGCGGACTTCACGTCGGCGACGCTTACGGACGTGGATCTGCGCGGAGCGGCGGAGCTGGACATCGCGCGGGGGGTGGACCGGCTGGCGGGGGCGGTGATCAGTGCGGGGCAACTGCTGGATCTGGCACCGGTGTTGGCCGCGTCCATGGGGATTCGGGTGGAGGGTGGCGGAGAGGGCTGATTCGGGGTTCGCCGCCGTTGTGGTGCGCGCGGTGTGGTGCGTGGGGCGGGGCCGGGTCGGGGGTATCCGTCCTCGGTCTGGCGCGGAATCGGTGGCGTTTCAAGGAGCCGGCGTTGACGCGCCAGCCGCTGCGGGCGGACATCCCCGACCCGGCCCCTCGGCGCCGTCAGCGGCTGGCGGTGTGTGGGGGTGTGCGTCCGACCCGCACCCGGTGCCTTGGCGCCGTCAGCGGCTGACCGTGTGTGGGGGTGTGCGTTCGTTCGCCCTGCCTTCGCCCTGTGCTCGCTCTCCGCTCGGCAGGTCTTAGGAGAGTCTGGGGAAGCGGGCCTCCAGTGTCCAGATCGCCGGGTTTTCGCGGAGCGGCTCGTGCAGGTCGGTGAGGTCGGCCAGGAGGTCGTGGAGGAAGTCGCGGGCCTCTCGGCGGAGTTCGGAGTGGGAGAAGGTCAGCGGTTCCTCGTCGCGGTGCATCCAGTCGGCCTCGATGTCCACCCAGCCGAAGCGGCGCTCGAAGAGCATGCGGTCGGTGGATTCGGTGAAGTCGAGCTCCGCGTGCTGGGGGCGGGAGGCGCGGCTGCCGCGCGGGTCCTGGTCGAGCTGCTCCACGATGTCGCACAGCGCCCACGCGAAGTCGAGCACCGGCACCCATCCCCAGGCTGTGGACAGCTCCCGGTCCGCCTTGGTGTCGGCGAGGTAGACGTCGCCGCAGAACAGGTCGTGGCGGAGCGCGTGGACGTCCGCCCGGCGGTAGTCCGTCTGGGGCGGGTCCGGGAAGCGGTTGGAGAGGGCGTAGCCGATGTCGAGCACGTATGTGATGGTGTCATGCCCTCGTAGGATCATGGGTGTGCCCCGATCTTCCGCCGCCGCCCCCTTTGCCCTGGCGCTCGCTGTCGTCCTGACCGCGTGCGGCGGCGGTGGCGTGCACGGGAAGCCCGGCGCGTCCGGTGTCCGCGATCCGTACTTTCCGAAGATGGGCAACGGGGGGTACGACGTCAGTCACTACGGGCTGACACTGTCGTACGACCCGCGCCGCAAGCACCTCGACGGTACGGCTGAGATCACGGCTCGGGCCACGCAGAACCTCAGTGCCTTCCACCTCGATCTCAAGGGGCTGGACGTCGAGAGCGTCACCGTCGAGGGCAAGGCAGCCCGCTGGAACCGGGCCGGCCAGGAGCTGACCGTGCGCCCGCACGAAGACCTCGACAAGGGGGAGACGTTCCGGGCGACGGTCCGGTACTCGGGCACGCCCGAGACGATCACCGACCCGGACACCTCGGAGGAGGGCTGGCTGCGCACGGCCGACGGTGCGGTGGGGCTGGGGGAGCCGACGGGTTCGATGGCGTGGTTCCCCGGCAACCACCACCCCTCCGACAAGGCGTCGTACGACATCAGGATCACCGTTCCGGAGGGGCTGAAGGCCGTTTCCAATGGTGAGTTGATGAGTGAGACGACCGCCAAGGGGCGTCGGACTTTTGATTGGCACACTGCCGAACCGATGGCGAGCTATGTCGCCACGCTCGCGATCGGTGAGTACAAGATCAGCCGCTCGACGACGGAAAACGGTCTGCCGGTGTACGTCGCCGTGGACCCGACGCAGGTGAAGGCGAGCAAGAAGGTGCTCGCCCAGATCCCCGAGATCATGGACTGGGAGGAGTACAACTTCGGCCCGTACCCCTTCTCCTCGACCGGCGCGATCGTGGACCGCGGCGACGACGCGGGCTATGCCCTGGAGACCCAGACCCGGCCCTTCTTCCCCGGCGCCCCCGACACCAAGACCCTCGTCCACGAACTGGCCCACCAGTGGTACGGCGACTCGGTGACGCCCGAGTCCTGGCAGGACATGTGGCTCAACGAGGGCTTCGCCACGTACGCGGAGTGGCTGTGGCAGGAGGACCACGACGGCGACACGGCCGACGAGATCTTCAACTCCCTCTACAAGGGCGACTATTACGACGACCCCGCCGACAACAAGGCCGTTTGGGCCTTCCCCCCGGCGAAACCCACCAGCGCGGCCCACATCTCCGACAGCCCCGTCTACGAGCGCGGTGCGATGGTCCTCCACAAGATCCGCCAGGCCGTCGGCGACGACACGTTCTACGACATCATCCAGGGCTGGGCCGCCGTCCACCGCCACGGCAACGCGGACACCGACGACTTCACGGCATACGTCGAGAAGATGGCGCCGGACCAGGACTTCGGTGAGATCTGGAAGGACTGGCTGTACGGAGAGGGAAAGCCGGACCACCCGTGAGGAGGAGGGGTGGCCCGGCTTGGTCGTGACGGGTGTGCCGTAGCGACTAGTTCACGTTGACCGCGGTCCAGGCCGAGGCGACGGCCTGGTACTCGGCGCTGCTCGCGCCGTACAGGTCGCTCGCCGCCTGGAGGGTGGCGACGCGGGCGCCCGCGTAGTCCGTGGAGGACGTGAAGTACGTGGTCAGGGCCTTGTACCAGATCTGGTCGGCCTTGGCGCGGCCGATGCCGGTGACCGTGGAGCCGTTGTAGGTCGGCGAGTTGTAGCTGACGCCGTTGATGGTCTTCGCGCCGCTGCCCTCGCTCAGCAGGTAGAAGAAGTGGTTGGCGACGCCCGAGGAGTAGTGCACGTCGAGGCGGCCGACCGTGCGGGACCAGTAGTCGGCGGAGCCGCCGTCCTTGCTGGGCTTGTCCATGTAGCGCAGCGGGGTGCCGTCGCCGTTGATGTCGATCTTCTCGCCGATGAGGTAGTCGCCGACGTCGGAGGAGTTGTTCGCGTAGAACTCGACCGAGGTGCCGAAGATGTCGGAGGTCGCCTCGTTGAGGCCGCCGGATTCGCGGGTGTACTTCAGCCCGGCGGTGGCGGCGGTCAGGCCGTGGCTCATCTCGTGCCCGGCGACGTCGAGCGAGGTCAGCGGGTGGGTGTTGCTGATGCCGTCGCCGTACGTCATGCAGAAGCAGCTGTCGGACCAGAAGGCGTTGACGTACGCGCTGCCGTAGTGGACGCGGGAGTAGGCGGCCTTGCCGTCGCCGGCGATGCCGTTGCGGTTGAACGCGGACTTGTAGAAGTCCCAGGTCACGGCGGCGCCGTAGGCGGCGTCGACGGCCGCGGTCTGACGGTTGGCGGGCGTGCCGTCGCCCCAGCTGTCGTCCGCGTCGTGGAAGAGGGTGCCCGTCCCGGTCGTACCGCCGTTGAGGTCGTACGTCTTGTGGCCGCCGCGGCCGCCGTCGGTCAGGTCGTAGCCGCCGGAGGAGGAGGCGGTGGAGCCGACGGTGACGGTGCCGCTGTACTCGCTGGTGCCCGTGCCGGTGTCGATGGCCTCGTAGTCGTACAGCTTCTTGCCGGTGGCGGCGTCGGTGATGACGTGCAGCTCGCTCGGGGTGCCGTCCTTCTGCACGCCCTTGACCACGGACTCGTACGCGAGGACCGGCTTGGCCGGGACGGCCCAGACGATCTTGCGGGTGGTGGTGGAGGTGCTCTTCGCGGCGCCCTTCTCGGAACTTGCCGCGCTCAGGGCGGACTTCTTCGCGGCGGACGCGGATACGGCGGCCTCGGTGGACGCGACGGATATCCGGGCCTTGGCCGCCTTGTCGACCCCCTTGAGGTGGCCGCTCTTCGTCACGTGCGTGACCAGGTCGCCGCCGAGGACGGGCAGTCCGGCGTAGGTCCGCTCGTAGCGGGTGTGGACGGTGCCGTTCGCGTCCTTGACGACATCCCGGACGACGAGCTTCTCCTGGGCGCCGAGCCCGAGCTGCCCGGCGGTCGAAACGGCGTCGGCCTGGGCCGACTTGATGGCCGCTACGCGGGCGGACACGCTCAGCGGCAGGGCGGTCGCCCCGCTGGTGTGCTCCGGGGCGGCGGTGGCCGACCCGTTCTGCACGGCGAGCACGACCATCGCGGCGGACGCGGCGAGGGCGGCGGCACGCAGTGCGGTCTTGCGCGGGGTGTGCGCGGCGCGGGACTGCAGTCTCACTCGAACTCCTTCAGACAAGCCACAGATGAGCCACAACGGACTCACAGGCGTGGGGCATGAGGGTGAAGCCTGAGGGGAAGCGCGAGGAGAGGGTGACACCTGACACCCCTTGTTTGACAGGGTGCGGTCAAGGTTTTACACGTTTGTATCCGAAAGCCGTGCGGCAGGGTTCGCTATGCGGACGGTCCGGGACTCTCCAACTCGATGAGCAGCCGGGCCAGTTGGGGCGGCCAGACGGCGTCGCCCGAGGCGGCCAGCTCCTGCAGACTGCGCCAGCGCCAGGCGAGGATGCCCTCCTCGGCGCGGGCGGCGGCACTGCGGCTGTTCGGCTCCCGATGCGGGCCGCGCGCCACGTAGATGTGCTCGTGCTGGCGCACGGGGACACCGGCCCGGGTGAAGTCGTGCTCCCAGGTGCACAGCAGGGGGCCGGGGGTGAGGTCGTCCCAGCCGGTCTCCTCACGCATTTCCCGCAGGGCGCCCTCGCGTGGACTCTCCCCGGGTTCGAGGCCGCCGCCGGGCATCGCCCAGTGGACGCCCACCTCCTCGTTGTCGTAGCAAAGGAGGAAGACGCGGCCTTCGGGGTCGAGGACGGCGATGCGGGCCGCCCGGCGCGGAGTTCGCGGCACGGAACGGGGACGCCTGCCGCTGCGCGCACGTCGGCTGCTGCCGAGGTCGATCCGCATCTGCGCCTGTGCCGAGCGGGTGGCGCGCCGGTGTTCTCTGCGCGCGTCCTGGTAAGGGGCGGAGTCGAGAGGGCTGCCGGAGGCGAGGACGTCCCGTATCGTCCGCAGGCTGAGATAGGCGACCTGGATCGCCGACACCAGCTCCGGCGGGACGCATATGACGGCCGATTCGCGGGCCTCGTTGCATCCGGAGGCCCGGAACGCCTCCCGCACCCGTGCGTCGACGGCCGCCGCGCCCTGCGGCTCCCGTTGATCACCGGTCGCCACGGCACGCATGGCCTCGTGGGCCTGCCGGAAGGTCGTCAGGCAGGCGATGTAGATGTCCTTGCGCTCCTGCCGGGACCGGTCGATCGCATCGCGCCGCCACCGGGTGTGATCGGCGACCAAGGTGGACCCCACGCCCACGATGGCCCCAAGCCCCGTACCTGCCAACGTCATCCACTCCATCCGGGGGTCTTGCCCACCTGATGGCTCGGTCAGTCGCCGGGGTGCGGGCGACTGCCGGTACCCTCCCGAAGTGGTCCAGAAGGCCGCTCACGGCCCGGAGACCGTCGTAGACGCGACGCCGACCCTGCCCACGGCCCCGGAGACGGCCGCACCGCCGACCGGCCCCGGACATGCCACGGGCCCCGGGGGATCAGCCATGCATCCCAGGGGCCCGGCAGATGGATCAAGGGTCAGTCGTCTGACGTGACTGGTTGTATGTCCCTTCGCCTCGCCATGTCCCTTCGCCTCGCCGGCGGGCGAGGTACCAGCGTCGGCCAGTGGCGAAGGCGCGCCGTGCCGTGCGTACGGCAGCGATCTGGGTGGCAAGGTGGAGCTGGTACTGCCACGGGTTCTGGTTACCGTTGCGTACCGACATGGCGTGCGCGAACGCGACAGCATCGCGGTCGATGTACTGGTCCAGGTGCTCGAACCACGCCATGCTCGTACGCGCGGCCGCCTGTACCGGGTGGAGTTCCGCGCGGCGGTGGCGGTCGAACTCCCGCAGCGCGTCCTCCACGTCAAGGTATTCGTGCAGGCTGTGTGCGAGGACGATCGCGTCGATGATCGCCAGTCTGGTGCCCGACCCCAACGTGAAGTGGGTGGTGTGTGCAGCGTCGCCGACGAGCACCGTCTTGCCCTGGTACCAGGTCTTGTTGGTCACGTGCGCGAAGCGCTGCCAATGCGCCGGTGCACCCCGTGATCGGCTGAGCAGGCGGTGGCCGTCGAGTGGGCGTTTGAAGATGTCCTCCAGCAGTCGCACTCCCTGGTCGGGGGCGAGCACGTCGAGTCCCAGACCGTGCCAGGTTTGCGGTGAGCATTCGACGATGCAGGTGCTGACTCCCGCGACCGAGGGATAGGCGTGAAACCAGATCCATCCGGCGGACGTCTGCTCGAAGCTGAACACGAAACTGGGGAACGCCTGGTCCGTGCCGAGCCAGATGTAGGGATTGAGACCGACATCGATGTGAGTTCCGAATGCTTCGTGGTGTCCCCGGATCCCGCTGTTCGCACCGTCGGCGGCAACGAGAAGGTCCGCCTCGGGAAGTGTCGAGGGAGCCGCAACATGGTGGCCGTACTGGACGTGGACGCCGAGCTGCGACGCACGCCGAGCCAGGACGTCGAGCAGTGCCGATCGGCTCATGCTGTATCCGTAACCCCCGAAGTACGCCGTCTGCCCGCCGGACGAGCCGCGCACACGCACTTCCTGGTCCTGCCACAGCACGGACCTGGCTGTGACCTCCCGCGCGCTTTCCGGATCGTTGCGATAGAGGACGTCCAGCAGGTCGTCCCAGTACACGACACCCCAGCCGTAGGTGGCTGCGGGCGGGTCACGGTCGAACACGGTGATCTCGTGTCCGGCATCGCGCAACTTGGCCGAGATCGCGAAATACAACCCCGCAGGCCCCGCACCGACGCACACGATCCTCACCGCTACACACCACCCCAGCTACGGGTCGGATGGGAGGCCTGCCGCTCCAGACGGGTCCGGATGCCCGAGATGTTCGGGCATCCGGATGCAGCACTCACAAAGCTGCCGCATGTTGATCGTGATCACACTGCGCTGGAGCGTCAGTGGCCTCCACCGCCGCCACCTCCGCCGCCGCCGCCGGAGCCGCCACCTCCGCCGTCGCCGCCGCCGCCGTAGCCGCCACCGCCGCCGTCGCCGCCGCCGTAGCCGCCACCGCCGCCGTCGCCGCCGCCGTAGCCGCCACCGCCGCCGTCGCCGCCGCCGTAGCCGCCACCGCCGCCGTCGCCGCCGTGGCCGCCGCCACCGCCGCCGTAGCTGCCACCGCCGTAGCCGCCGTAGCCGCCACCGCCGTAGTCGCCACGGCCATTGTCGCCGTGGTCACCACGGGAGTTGTGGTTGTCGCCCCAGCCCCAGCCGTCACTGGAGTGGCCGCGGTCTCCCCAACCCCAGCCGTCATGGCAGCGGTCTCCCCAACCCCAGCCCCAGCCGTCATAGCAGCGGTCTCCCCAACCCCAGCCGCAGCAGCGGTCTGAGACAGAGGCGACGTTGGACGGCGAGGCGGAAGCGGCCGCGCTGGCAGCTCCGGCTCCGGCCGCGATGGCAAGGATGGGTGCAGTACAGACCGCAGCGGCTATTCGCCGCATCCTGGTCGTAGTCGCGCGCATGATGGTGCCCCCCTTCCGGGGGTCGAAACAGGGACCTTGGGCGCTCACAGGCAGCGCCAAACGTGCCAGATCCTGCGCGCGGGTCTGGCATGCGCTAATCCAGCCGCCGGAAGTGCTGAACAACGTCGTAGTGGTTCCCCGGCGGGCTTCCGGATCTTACTATTGAGTATAGATCGGGCTATACGGTACGAAACGCCCCGTTTCGTCAAGATAGGGCCATTTCTCGGGCAAAGTCAACGGGTGCACCAGTGGCTCACAAGGGAGGCATGCGGTGGTTACTCCCAGTCCGCAGATTGGCGGTCAGAACCCTTTGGCTCCTGAGTGCGCCCAGCCCGACCGCATCGCGCCCGACTCCCGGCGGCGCCGCCGGGAATCTCACGAAGCCGTGCTCCGAGCCACAAAGGACCTGCTCGGTGAGGTCGGATATCAGCGGCTTTCCTTCGAAGGCATCGCACGGCGGGCCGGAGTCAGCAAGGCAACCATCTATCGGTGGTGGCCGAACAAGGCCGCGCTGGTGATCGAGGCCCTCAGCGGGGAAGTCCCACTACCTCCCATCCACGAGACAGGCGACCTGGAAGCCGACCTGCGCACCGCTGTCCGGCTCACCATCGAGCTCGTCTCCGCCATGCCCACGTGCCTGATCCTCCCGGCGCTTCTCGCCGATGTGATCGGGGATCCCACCGGTACCGGAGCCTTCGCCGAGCTCATCGAACCCCGCCGCGCGTCGGTAGTGAAACTGCTGGAGCGGGCCCGCCTCGAAGGTCGGTTGCCGCCGGACACCGATACGTCACTGATGGTCGACATCTACTCCGGAACCGTCGTCTACCTGGCCGCGGTGAACCGCGAACCGCCGGGCGAGGCGGTGATGGACCAGATCGTCAGCCTCCTCCTGTACGGCCACCTCCCGGTCAAGAAGGGGCTCGCGCTCACGGATCGAGGGAGATCGCCAGGCGGGTGAGGTTGAGATCGGCTCGGATGCCGCGGAGGCAGGCGTCGACCGTGTGATGGTCATCGGTGACACGGACACCCCTGACGACTACGACCGTGCCTGCGAGGTGGACGGTCTGGCGGGCGTGATCGCGATGAGCGAGGGCTCTGTGCCCGGGGCTTTGGTTTTGGCGGATCAGCCCGCTCCGAGTTGCTATCTCCCGGAACGCCGGACGTTCCTTCGCTGGTCGGCCGCCCACGCCGAGTCCGACCTGCTGGCCGCGGCTGAGGCCGTCCTCGCCGATCCCGCTACGGAATGGGAGGAGTGCGGCACCTGGACGACGGATGGGCAGGCAGTGCTCATGGACTCCGCGGAAGCCGGCGCCGACCCGGGTGCCGAGTATCCCCACGGCGGAGGACTACCGGAACAGACTCCCGTGCCGGTGCCGCCCGGCCGCTGGACCGTGCGCGCTGTCCACACCCGGGGAGACGAGCACACCTGGGTGGGCTTGGTCCAACTCCTTCCTGCCGACGCCTGGAGCAACGGCCCTGGCCGGTGATGGGGAGGAGATCGCCATGGGGACCTGGGACGTCGGCCCGTTCGACGGAGGAGCCTCGGATACGCGAGGAGCCCCCGGCTCGTGCTGGGGGCTCCTCGACTGTCGCGTACGGCTCAGACGCTCACGCCGAAGTCCTGGGCGATGCCCACGAGACCCGACGCGTAGCCCTGGCCGACCGCGCGGAACTTCCACTCCGCGCCGTTGCGGTAGAGCTCGCCGAAGACCATGGCGGTCTCCGTCGCCGCGTCCTCGGAGAGGTCGTAGCGCGCGATCTCGGCGCCGCCGGCCTGGTTGAGGATGCGGATGTAGGCGTTGCGGACCTGGCCGAAGTTCTGCGAGCGGGTCTCGGCGTCGTAGATCGAGACCGGGAAGACGATCTTGTCGATGTCGGCGGGGAGGCCCGCCAGGTTGACGTTGATCGCCTCGTCGTCGCCCGCGCCCTCGCCCGTGCGGTTGTCGCCGGTGTGGACGATGGTCTGGTCCGGGGTCTGCTTGTTGTTGAAGAAGACGAAGTGGGCGTCCGAGTAGACCTTGCCCTGGGTGTTGACCGCGATGGCCGAGGCGTCGAGGTCGAAGTCGGTGCCCGTGGTGGTGCGGACGTCCCAGCCGAGGCCCACGGTGACGGCGGTCAGGCCCGGAGCCTCCTTGGTGAGCGAGACGTTGCCACCCTTGGACAGGCTTACAGCCATTGTTGGGAGTCCCTTCCCTCGTTGCGTACGAACACTGTGCCCGCACGTTTGGGCTTCGTACGGGCACGAAGCTACAGCTACCTCTAGGAACGCCAAGAGGGGTACCGAAGGTTCCAGCTCCCTTTACTTTCTTTACCTTCCCGAAAAAGAGGGTGACGTGGACCGGAGATCCGCGCGACCATGAACCCCATGTCCGGTCCTTACGTCATTCGCGGCTCCGTCTCCCTTCCCGAGGCCGAGCTCATGTGGCGTTTCTCGCGATCCAGTGGGCCCGGCGGGCAGCACGTCAACACGAGCGACTCCCAGGTCGAGCTGCGGTTCGACCTCGCGAAGACCGAGGCGCTGCCGCCCGTCTGGAAGGAGCGCGCCCTCGCCAAGCTCGCCGGACGGCTCGTCGACGGCGTCATCAGCGTCCGGGCCTCCGAACACCGCTCCCAGTGGCGCAACCGCGAGACCGCGGCCGTACGGCTCGCTTCCCTGCTCGCCGAGGCCTCCGCCCCACCGCCCAGGCCCCGCCGTGCCACCCGCATCCCCCGCGGCATCAACGAACGCCGCCTGCGCGAGAAGAAGCAGCGCGGGGACACCAAGCGGGGCCGTTCCGGGCGGGACTGGGGATAGGACCTCAGGGGCTCTGCCCCTTCGACCCCGGGGCTTGTTCGTCGGCTGCGGGTGGGTGGGGGCTGGTCGCGCCCCGCGGCGGAGCCGCAAATGTCACAGACCCGCACCCCTTAGAAGCACCCGGGGCGGACCGGCGGTTGTTCAGGGGCGCGGGGAACTGCGCGAGCAACCCCCACCGGCCCGCACCCGACACACAACCCAGGGGGTCTGGGGGCGCAGCCCCCCGCTTGTCACATCCACTCCCCACGATCCGTCAACCCACTGACGGGACGGACCGTGACGAGGAGATGTGACCCATGAGTGACATGAACGGCGGCGCATTTTCGGGCAAGGGCGAGACCGACTTCCTCGCCGAGCGGTTCGAATCGCATCGGAGTCATCTCCGCGCCGTCGCCTACCGCATGCTCGGCTCGCTCGCCGAGGCCGATGACGCCGTGCAGGAGGCCTGGCTCAAGCTCAGCCGGGTCGACGCCGCCCGGGTCGACAACCTCGGCGGGTGGCTGACGACCGTCGTGGGGCGGGTCTGCCTGGACATGCTGCGGTCCCGTCGGACCCGGGGCGAGGAGTCCTTGGAGGAGCAGCCGGGGGTGCGGATGCCGGAGCCGGTCATCAGCCCCTTCGGCGGGATCGACCCGGAGCAGGAGGCGCTGCTCGCCGACTCGGTGGGGCTGGCCCTGCTCGTCGTACTGGAGCAGCTCGCGCCCGCCGAGCGGCTCGCCTTCGTGCTGCACGACCTGTTCGCCGTGCCGTTCGACGAGATCGCGCCCATCGTGGGCCGTACGCCGGCGGCGTCCCGTCAGCTCGCCAGCCGGGCCCGGCGCCGGGTCCAGGGCGGGGCGCCCGCGCCGGATCCCGACCTCGCCCAGCAGCGGGAGGTCGTCGACGCGTTCCTGGCGGCGGCGCGCGACGGTGACTTCGACGCGCTCGTCGCGGTGCTCGACCCGGATGTCGTGGCGCGCTCGGAGGCCGGTGTGACCACCGGTGCGATCGCCGTGGCCTCGGGAGCGAGCACCGTCGCGCATCTCGCCCGCATCGCGCGGCCCGCCCTCGTCAACGGTGCGGCGGGTGTGGTCGTGGTGGTGGACGGGCGCCCGGTCAGCGTCCTCGCCTTCACCGTCGTACACCGCAGGATCGCCGTGATCGACATCCTCAACGACCCGGAACGGCTGGCCGGGCTCGACGTCACCGTCCTCGACCAGTGACCGAGGGGTCAGGGGGGTCAGAGGGTTCAGTGATTCAGCCCAACTGCCGGTAGCGGCCCTTGAAGTGCACCAGCGGCCCCCCGTCCGCGCTAGGCACCTGGGCCGTCAGGACGCGGCCGATGACCAGGGTGTGGTCACCCGCGCGCACGCGCTGCTCGGTGCTGCACTCCAGGGTCGCCAGGGCGCCGCCCACCAGGAGCGCTCCGGACGCCTCGCCGCGGACGTACGGGATGTCCTCGAAGAGCAGCCGGTCGCTGATGCGGCCCTTCATGGCGAAGCGGCCCGCGATGTGGCGCTGGCTCTCGGAGAGCACGGAGACGGCCCACAGGGGCTGTTCGTCGAGCAGGTCGTCCATGCGGGAGCCCTCGCGCAGGCTGACCATGACGAGGGGCGGGTCCAGGGAGACGGACATGAAGGCCGTCGCGGTCATGCCGACGTCCTCGCCACCGGGGCCGTCCGGGTCCAGCGCGGGCTCGTGTGCGGTCACCAGGACCACGCCCGCGGCCAGCCGGGTCATGGCGGCGCGGAACTCGTCGTTGCTCACCCCCTCAGCATGCACGGACGGGGTGGGGGGAGCGGCAGGGGAGGTCTTCAGCACGCCGAAACGCTAGTCTCCGCCCCCGGGCCGGCGCATCGGACCTCGGCCCGAGCCTGGTCCTAGGACCACCGACCGAGATGCCGACCGAGATACCGATGGCAACGCTCCTGCGCAACGGACACAATTGCTCACAGTCTCCGCACAGCTCTGCAATATGCGTTCAGTAAACGCACGGTGAAAATGCAGAAACCCTACTCAATTGTTCATCTTCAGCTGTGACTTGAGTCACAGGAGCCATATTTTGTTGACCCTGTGTACCGAGTGGGCAGCGCGCTGTGATTCAGTGGCGGGGAAGCTGAGCAAGAAGCTACCAACTAGTACCACCTAGTACGCCGAGAGAACCCTGGAGTTGCTGCGAGGTCTCGAGGGGAGGGCGCATGGAGACCGAGTCGGAGCCCTACGTCCGTCTTGCGACCCTGCGGCAGCTGCACACCGTGATGGCGGACATGAACACCGCCCGCAGCCTGGCCGACACGCTGCAGACCGTCGCCGACGGCGTGGTCACCGGCCTCGGCTTCGAGCTGGCGTGTGTCAACCTCGTACGCCCGGACGGCGACCTCGTCGTCGCCGCGCTCGCCGGCAACTCCGCGGCCGAGGCCCTCATCACCGGCCGCGTCGGCTCCCGCGCCTCCTGGGACCGCCGGCTGAACATGGGCGAGGCCTGGGGCGACCTCCGGTTCATACCGCACACCGAAGGCTGGGTCCTCGACGAGGACGACGTACCGCAGTGGTACACCGACGGTCCCGCGCCCCGCTTCGAGGACGAGTGGCACCCCTCCGACCGTCTCTTCGCGCCCATGCGCACCCCGGGCGTCTCCGGCGGCAGCTGCGGCGAGCTGATCGGCGTCCTGTCCGTGGACCGGCCGCGCAACGGGCGGCGGCCGGGCGCGTGGGGGCGTGAGGCGCTCCAGATGTACGCGTTCCAGGCCGCCATCGCGATCAGCAACGCGCGTCTACGAGCCAATATGCAGCGCGCCCTCGTCCGCCTTGAGCGCGAGCAGCAGGCCCTGCGCGCCAGCGAGGAGTCCTTCCGCCAGGCCTTCGAGTACGCGCCCTCGGGCATGGCGATCGCCGAGATGGGCGGCGACCAGCACGGCCGCATCCTGCGGACGAACGACGCCCTGTGCCGCCTCCTCGGCCGCCCCGCCTCCGCGATGCGCCGCTACTCCTTCTCCGACCTCGTGCACCCCGAGGACATCGGCACCCTGCTCAGAACGTCCGCCGAGGGCGGCCGGGCCGAGCTGCGGCTCGGGCGCCGCGACGGCAGCTACGTCTGGGTGCACCTGCGCAACTCCGTCGTCGCGGACGCCGCCGACGGCCCCCGCTTTCTGCTCACCCACGTCGAGGACATCGAGGAGCGCAAACGCCGCGAGCTCCAGCTCGCCCACCGCGCCTCGCACGACGCGCTCACCGGCCTGCCGAACTCCGCCGAGCTGCGCTCCCGGCTCAGCTCCCGCCTCTGTCAGCGCCCGCAGTCGCTTCCGCCCGGCGCGGTCGCCTCGCTGGACGCGGCGTACGGGCACGGGCAGTACCCGGAGCTCCCGGGCGGCACGCAGAGCGCGTACGAAGGGAACGGCCACCCGGCGTACGACAACAACGGCCATGGTTTCGACTTCCAGCCGGTCTCCGAGGCGTACGACGCCTTCGACCACCACGTGCACACGATCGCGCCCGAGGGTGAGACGGACGACGGCACCAAGGGGCTCGCGGTCCTCTTCTGCGACCTCGACGGCTTCAAATCGATCAACGACCGGTTCGGGCACAACGCGGGTGACGCGGTCCTCATCGAGGTGGCGAGACGGCTCACCCACGCCGTCCGGGACGGCGACACGGTCGCCCGCCTCGGCGGCGACGAATTCGTGGTGCTCGCCGACGGGCTCGGCCGCGCCGACGCCCAGGACCTCGCCGTACGGCTGCGGAACGCGATCATTCCGCCCATCCGGGTCGACGGACGGGCCGTCCGCGTGGGCGCGAGCTTCGGCATCGGATGGGCACACTGCGGCATGACGGCGGACGAGGTGCTGAAGTCCGCTGACGAACGGATGTACATCGAGAAACGGTCTCGTCCCAAACAGCATCGGCGTGCGGGATAAATCGCAGGTCAGTGCGTTGATGCGGTGAAGACCCCCCGTGTGGCTCAGCAAGAGCGGGTAGGCTCGCCCTTCATCCGTACGACGCATCTGAACCGCACCCGCTGAGGAGACCTAGGGATGACGCCCGGCAACAACGGCGCGAGCACGCCCGAGGACGACGACCCGTTCGGCTATCTCTACGCCGATGGTCAGGCCAACGGAGCCACCCCGCCCCCTGGAGGCGGCGGCTACGGCTACCCCGGCTCGGTCAACAGAGTGCGGGCGGTCGGCGAGCGCCAGTACGGACAGCCGGCCCAGCCCGGGTACGGCCAGCAGCCGCCGACCGCGCAGTACGGCCAGGTGCCGCCGCAGCAGCAGGCGTACGGCCAGCAGCCCGGGTACGGCCAGAACGCGCACTACGCGGCCCCCGAGACGATGATGGGCGGCGCGCCCACCAGCCGGCAGCCGCTGCCCGGTGACGGCGGCGGGCGCGGGCGCGGCCCCAACACCAAGGGCCTTCTCATCGGCGCGATCGCCGTGGTCGCCGCCGTCGTGATCGGCATCGGCGTCGCCATGCTGGACGGCGGCTCGGACGACGACAACAGCAGCGACAGCGTGAGCTCGAACCCGACGACCTCGCAGAGCGCGTCGCCGAGCGCGTCGGCGTCCAAGAGCTCCGGCGCCTCCGCGGAACTGCCGGCGATCGACGCGAAGGCGCTGAACTTCGGCACCGGCGTGAGCACGGCCTCCGACGTCGCGGGCGCCCTGTCCGACGGCGGTGTCTATGTGACGGGCCTGAACGCCACGGGTGCCTCCGTCACCTGGAACGTCAGCAACATCCCGAAGACCGGTGCCTACACCCTCTTCGCGCGCTACAGCGCGGCCGGTGACGACCAGTCGATGACGCTCACCGTCAACGGCAAGGTCTTCGGCTCCAAGCTGAGCCTGAAGAACTACACGGGCGCCGCCGACGGCGACTTCGCGAAGGGCTGGACGAAGACCTACGCGTATCCCACCCTCAACAAGGGCACCAACACGATCACCATCTCCTGCGGGGACGGCGACAGTTGCAACGTCCTGCTCGACCAGCTGTCGCTGAAGCAGGGCCAGGTCAAGGACTAGCGGCGGCCTGGCCGCCCCCGGCGGTCACGCCGCCGTGGCGTCCGCCGTCACCGCTATCTGGTCCAGCAGCGTCTCGTACGCCGAGCGGTCGAACTCGCCCGCCACGGGCGTCAGTACGGTCGCCGCGGACAGCGCCACGGCCCGGGCCAGGCGCTCCGGCCACGGCAGGTGCTCCACCAGCCCCGACAGCAGGCCCGCGACCGCCGAGTCGCCCGCGCCCGTCGGATTGCCGTGCACGTGGCGCGGCGGGGTGGCCCGCCAGCGGCCTTCCGCGTTCGCCGCGAGGAGGCCCTCCCCGCCCAAGGAGGCCACGACCGTGTGCGCGCCGCGCCGGCGGGCGTCCCGGGTGGCCTGCGACGGGTCGTGGGAGCCGGTGAGTTCGGCGAGTTCGTCGGCATTCGGCTTCACGATGTCGGGGCGGGCCGCGACCCCGCGGCGCAGCGGTTCGCCGCTGGTGTCCAGCAGCACCGGGACCGCCGACGCGCGGGCGGCCCGTATGAGCTGGGCGTAGGCGCCGACCGGCACACCCGGGGGCAGGCTGCCGCACAGGGCCACCGCCGAGGCGGAGCGCAGCAGATGCTCGTACGCCTCCTGGAAGGCCGACCACTCGGCCGGGGTGATCGCCGGTCCCGGCTCGTTCAGCTGAGTCGTGTCACCGGTCGCCGTGTCGACGACGGCTATCGTGCGGCGCGTCGATCCCGTCACCGGGACCAGCGCGTCCACCACCCCCGGCGTGTACGTGAGTTGGTCCTGCACCGCGCGGCCCGTCGCGCCGCCCGTGAAGCCCGTGACCGTCACCTCGTGGCCGAGGGCGGCGAGCACCCGGGCCACGTTCAGGCCCTTGCCGCCCGGGCGTTCGGTCACCTCGGTCACCCGGTGCGAGGTGTGCGGCCGCAGTGACCGTACGTGATAGGTGAGGTCGAGAGCGGTGTTCAGTGTGACCGTGAGGATCACCTGGGCCGACCTCCCCCGAAGAGAATCATCAAGTGGACGCCCGGCAGGCGCTGGTACGCGCTGACCCGTTGTCCGGAGGCTCGATCATGTCAAAGACAACGGCGGTCGGCCCAGTCCCGTGGGCCAACCGCCGTGCTTGAACAGGCAATTGTTGTACGTCGGTAGCCATTCGCCGTGCGCCGACAAGGGGCCAATCAGCCCAGTTGGGGCTCAACCACCCATTCGCCCCTGCGCATCACGCCCTTGATCCCGAAGTCGGCGTCGAGAAGCACCAGGTCGGCGTCCTTGCCCGGCTCCAGGGAGCCCACCTTGTCGTCCATGCCGAGCAGGCGGGCGGGGTTGGCGGAGAGGGCCGCCACGACGTCCTCGACCGGCAGCCGGTCGATCGTCACCGCGCGCTTGAAGGCACGGTCGAGCGTGAGCGTCGAGCCCGCGATCGAACCGCCCTCCACCAGACGGGCGACGCCGTCCGCGACCTCGACCTCCAGCGGGCCGAGCATGTAGCGGCCGTCGCCGAAGCCCGCCGCGTCCATGGCGTCGGTGATGAACGCGACCCGGTCGGCGCCCGCGTGATGGAACGCCAGCTCCAGGGAGGCGGGGTGCAGATGCGTGCCGTCGTTGATCAGCTCGACCGTGACCCGCTCGTCCTCCAGGAGGGCCGCGATCGGACCGGGTGTGCGGTGGCCGAGCGCCGGCATCGCGTTGAACAGGTGCGTCGCCACGGTCGCGCCCGCGTCGATGGCCTTCTGCGTCTGCTCGTACGTCGCGTCCGTGTGCCCGATCGCCGCGATCACCCCGTGCTCGGCCAGCAGGCGTACGGAGGCGATGCCGCCCGGCAGTTCGGTGGCGAGCGTGACCATCTTGGCCCGGCCGCGCGCCGCGTCGATCAGCTTGCGGACCTCCGCCGGATCCGGGTCGCGCAGCAGTTCCTCGGAGTGCGCGCCCTTGCGGCACGGCGAGATGAAGGGGCCCTCGAAGTGGATGCCCGCGATGTCGCCCTGCTCGGCCAGCTCGGACAGCAGCCCGGCGCGCTGGGCGAGCCCGTCCATGTCACCGGTGACGGTGGAGGCGACGACCGTCGTGGTGCCGTGCAGACGGTGCGTGTGGACGCCCTTGAGGACTTCCTCGACGGTCCCGGAGGTGAAGGAGGCGCCGCCGCCACCGTGGTTGTGGAGGTCGACGAAGCCGGGGACCAGCCAGTGGCCCGATACGTCGATGATCTCCGCGTCGGCGGGACCGCTCCCGACGATCCGCGCGCCCTCGACGAGCACGCGGCCGCCGTCCACGATCCCGGTGGGCAGAACCACCCGGGCGCCGGCGAGAACCTTTCTTGGGGCCATCAGGTGGTTACCTCCGAGCGGTCGGTGATGTCGGTTTCGAGTAGATCCCAGGCCAGCAGCCCCGCGCCGAGGCAGCCGGCCGTGTCGCCGAGGGCCGCCGGGACGATGCCCGGCAGCTTCTGGAAGGTGACGCGCCGCTCGACGGCGGCCCGCAGCGGTGAGAACAGCGTCTCCCCGGCCTCCGCCAGGCCGCCACCGATGATCAGGGTGCGCGGGTCCAGCAGAGTGAGCGCGGTGACGAGCCCGTCGGCGAGCGCGTCGACGGCCTCCTGCCAGACCTGTACGGCGCGGGGGTCCCCGGAGTCGACCGCCTTCGCGCAGTCCGCCGCGTCCGCCTCCGGATCGCCGGACGCCTCCGCCCAGGCCTGGCTGACGGCCGCCGCGGACGCGTACCGCTCCAGACAGCCGTGCTGCCCGCACGGACACGGGGTCCCGCCGGGGCGTACGACGATGTGGCCGATCTCGCCCGCGAAGCCGTGCGCGCCCTCCTCGACGCCGCCGTCGATGCCGATGGCGCCCGCGATGCCGGTGCCGAGCGGGACGAACAGGAACCGGTCCGCCCCCTGTCCCGCGCCGATGCGGCCCTCCGCGAGCCCGCCCGTGCGCACGTCGTGCCCGAGCGCGACGGGTACGCCGCCCAGCCGGTCGCCGAGCAGCCGGCGCAGCGGGACGTCGCGCCAGCCGAGGTTGGCCGCGTACACCGCGATGCCGTGCGCGGCGTCGACGATGCCGGGGACGGCGACTCCGGCGGCGACGGCGGGCCCGCCGAGGTGCTCCTCGCCGTACGCACGCAACTCGGCGGCGAAGCCGAGGATCGTCTCGACGACAGCCTCCGGACCGCGCTCCCGGCCGGTCGCCCGGCGTGCCTGGTACAGCAGGTCGCCGTCGGCGCCCACGAGGGCGGCCTTCATCCCGGTGCCGCCCACATCGAGGGCGATGACATGTCTCACGGGGGACAGTGTCGCCCCTTACCCCAGGAGAGATCTAGTCCACTCACGTGGTGTAGACCTTGTATCCGCATGCCGAGACGGATGCAACGGACGCACAAGCAAATGCGGCCAGGGTCGGCCAGGGGCCGGCGCGTGCTGGCCGGGGGTTGGGAGACAGAGCAGTGCAGCGGCGTAGGACAGGACTGATCGCGGTGGCGCTTGCCATGGGCATGACGGCGACACTCGCGGGCTGCGGCAGCTCGGACGGTTCCTCGGAGGTGACCCTGAAGCTGGTGGCCGCCGACTACGGCGACTCCTCGGCCAACAGCTCCCAGAAGTACTGGAACAAGCTGGTCAAGGAGTACGAGGCGGACCACCCGGGGGTCAAGGTCGAGGTCAGCGTCTACTCCTGGACCGACGTCGACCGCAAGGTCAAGGAGATGGTCGCGGCGGGCGACGCGCCCGACATGGCGCAGATCGGCGCGTACGCCGACTACGCCGCGAAGGGGCAGCTCTACAAGGTGGATGACCTGCTCTCCATACCCGTCGAGGCCAACTTCGTCCCGCAGCTCACGGACGCGAGCCAGACCCAGTACGGCATGCCGTTCGCGTCCTCCACGCGGCTGCTCTTCTACAACAAGACGCTGTTCTCCGAGGCCGGCCTCACCCCGCCGCAGAGCTGGAGCCAGCTCGCCGCCGACGCCAAGGTGCTCAGGGCCAAGGGCGTCAAGTTCCCCTACGCGCTGCCGCTCGGGCCCGAGGAGGCGCAGGCCGAGACGATGCAGTGGCTGCTGAGCGGCGGAGGCGGGTACACCGACGACGTCGGCACGTACGCCATCGACTCGGCGCAGAACATCAAGACGTTCACCTGGCTCAGGGACGAACTGGTCGGCAAGGGGCTCACCGGGCCCGTCGCTCCCGCGAAGCTGAACCGTGCGGACGCGTTCGAGGCGTTCGCGCGCGGCGAGGTCGGGATGCTCAGCGGGCACCCCACGCTGATGCAGATGGCCGCCAAGAAGGGCGTGGAGTTCGGCATGGTGCCGATGCCCGGCATCGACGGCAGGACCAAGGCCACGATGGGCGTCGCCGACTGGATGATGGCCTTCAAGAAGAACGGCCACGGCAAGCAGGTCGGCGACTTCCTCGACTTCGTCTACAACGACAAGAACGTGCTCGCCTTCTCCCACGAGTACGACCTGCTGCCGGTCACCTCGTCCGCGTCCGACGCGATGGCCGGAGACCAGGACGACCAGGACCTCGCCCCGTTCCTGGACGAGCTCCCTTCCGCCGAGCTGTACCCCGTCGGCAAGACGTCCTGGGCCAAGATCAGCGCCGACATCAAGAAGCAGATCGCCAAGGCCGTGAGCCCTGGGGGCAGCCCGACCGGGGTCCTCAGCTCGCTCCAGAACGAGGGGACCATGGCGGACAGCGCGGGCTGACGCTGTCAGTGGCGGGGGTTACGGTGCTGTCCATGGAGGACCTCACGTCGCGGGAGCAGGGGATTCTTGCCATGGAGCGCCGCGGGTTCCCTGGGCCGGGAGCCAAGGAGCGCGCGATCCGGGAGCAGCTCGGCCTGCCCCCCATCCGCTACTACCAGCTCCTCAACGCCCTCCTCGACGACCCCAGGGCCCTCGCCCACGACCCGGTAACGGTCAACCGCCTCCGCAGGGTCAGAGACTCCCGCCGGGGAGAGCGCTGAGGGGTTCCCGGGTTCCTCCCCGTTCGGTTGTGTGTCGGGTGCGGGTGGGTGGGGGCTGGTCGCGCAGTTCCCCGCGCCCCTTAAAAGAACCCCGGGCGGGCCGGCAGTTGTTTAGGGGCGCGGGGAACTGCGCGCCCAGCCCCCACCGTCCCGCAGCCGACGAACCACCCCGTCTTCAAGGGGCGCGGGGAACTGCGCAATCTTTTAGGGGGGTCTGGGGGCGCAGCCCCCAGGGATGGGACGGGTAGGGGCGGCGGGGGCGAGGACATGACCTGATGAGCCATGGGTGCGTTCGGGGTCGCGCGGATAGGGTCGGCACATGGGCAGCCATGCGGAATCCACGGACTCCATGCCGACACCCGCGACCCCCGCGGGACGCGACGGCCTCGACGCCATCCTCGCGCGGCCCGCAAGGGCAGTGATCGCACTCGACTTCGACGGAACACTCGCCCCGATCGTCCCCGACCCGGAACAGGCCCGCGCCCACCCCGCCGCGGTCCCCGCCCTCGCCACCCTCGCCCCCAAGGTCGCCTCCGTCGCCGTAGTCACCGGCCGCCCGGCCGGCGTAGCGGTCCGCCACGGCGGCTTCGCGGGCGTACCGGGCCTGGAACACCTGGTCGTCCTCGGCCACTACGGCGCCGAACGCTGGGACGCCGTGAGCGGCACGGTCAACGCCCCCGCCCCGCACCCCGGCGTCGCCGCCGTCCGCGCCGAGCTGCCCGGATGCCTCGACAGGATCGGCGCCTGGCAGGGCACGTGGATCGAGGAGAAGGGCCGCGCCGTGGCGGTGCACACGCGCCGCGCGTCCGACCCCCAGGCCGCCTTCGAAGCCCTGCGCGAGCCCCTCACCGACCTGGCCACCCGCCACGGCCTGATCGTCGAACCGGGGCGGATGGTCCTGGAGTTGCGCCCGCCGGGCATGGACAAGGGGGTCGCCCTCCTGGAGTACGTCCGCGAGATCGGCGCCGAATCCGTCCTCTACGCCGGCGACGACCTGGGCGACCTGCCCGCCTTCGCCGCCGTCGACAAGCTCCGCTCCGACGGCATCCCCGGCCTCCTCGTCTGCAGCGGCAGCTCCGAAGTCGCCGAACTCGCCGACCGGGCCGACCTGGTGGTGGACGGCCCGCCCGGCGTCGTACGACTGCTGTCCGCGCTCGCGGCCCGACTGGACTGACGACTGGACTGACTGGCGCCTGTGTTGACGGGGCCGCTCAGGCCTCCAGCTCGTGCAGCTGTTCCAGGAACCACTGGGCCGGCGGCAGAGCGGTCGCCGCGGCGGCCAGCCGCTTGGTGCGCTCGGCCCGTTCGTGCGGCGGCATCGACAACGCCTCGTGCAGCGCCCGCGCGGTGCCGATCACGTCGTACGGGTTCACGACGATCGCGTCCTCGCCGAGCTCCTCGTACGCCCCCGCCTCCCGCGACAGCACCAGCGCGCACCCCTCGTCGGAGACGACGGGCACCTCCTTGGCGACGAGGTTCATGCCGTCCCGGATGGGGTTGACGAGGGCCACGTCGGCGAGCCGGTATGCGGCCAGCGAGCGCGCGAAATCGTCCTTGACGTGCAGGAGTACGGGGGTCCAACCCGGCGTTCCGTACGCTGAGTTGATGTCGTCCGCCAGGCTCTGCACCTCGGCCGTGTAGTCCCGGTACACGGCGAGGTCCTGCCGTGAGGGGTACGCGAAGGCGACGTGCACGACGCGCTCGCGCCACGACGGCAGGTCATCGAGCAGCTGCCGGTAGGCCAGCAGCCCGCGCACGATGTTCTTCGACAGCTCGGTCCGGTCGACCCGCACGATCGTCTTCCGGCCCTCGCCGATCTCCGCCCGGAGGGCCGCCATGCGCTCCTCGACATCCGCCTCGTGCGAGCGGCGCCGCAGGAAGTCGGCGTCCGCGCCGAGCCCGTGCACCCCGACCCGGGTGTCGCCGAGCCCGCCGACGAGCTCGTCGGCGCACGCGGTGAACGCGTCCGCCCAGCGGCGGGTGAGAAACCCGAGCCGGTCCGCGCCCAGCATCCCGCGCAGCACCTGCTCGGAGATGTCGTCGGGCAGCATCCGGAAGTAGTCCACCGGCGCCCACGGAGTGTGCGAGAAGTGCCCGATCCGCAGGTCGGGCCGCAGCTCGCGCAGCATCCCGGGGACCAGGGTCAGGTGGTAGTCCTGCACGACGACCACGGCGCCCTGATCCGCCTCCTCCGCCAGCGCCTCCGCGAACGCCCGGTTGTACGCCTTGTACGACCCCCACTGGCGCCGGAACTCCGCGTCGAAGACCGGCTCCAGCGGGGTCTGGTACAGCATGTGGTGGACGAACCAGAGCACGGAGTTCGCGATGCCGTTGTACGCGTCGGTGTGCACGGTGGCGTCGATGTCGAGCATCCGTACGCCGTCCTCGCCGACCCCGCGCCGCACCGCCTCGCGGTCACCGTCGCCGAGTGCCGAGCACACCCACAGGGCGCCCGCGTCCGGGCCGATCGCGGACAGACCCGAGACCAGCCCGCCGCCGCCGCGCTTGGCTTTCAGCGAGCCGTTCTCGTCGACCTCGTAGGTGATCGGGCCGCGGTTGGACGCGACCAGGATGCGGTGGGCGCCCTGCGCTTTTTCGCCCTGCGTTGAAGCCATGCCTCGAAATCTAGCCCCCCGCCTAAACGCTCAAACGTTCACTTCGGCCGTATGCGAGGTCGTATGTGATCTCACGGCCGGCGGGGGCTGGTCGCGCCCCGCGGCGGAGCCGCAGATGTCACAGCCCCGCGCCCCTATCGGGGCCCGGTCTACGCGGCCCTTCGTTTCCTGTACTCGGCGATTTCGGACATCGGGGGGCGTTCCTCCGTGTCCACCGAGTACGTGCGCGGCTCGAAACCCTCCTTGCCGCGTTCGAACTGGGTGAGGGACGGGCGGATCATGTGGCCGCGGGCCAGCCTCAGCTGGGCCGTGCGGTAGATCGCGGCGGACATGCGGCCCAGCGCCTGGCCGTCCTGGTGGCGGTGTTTGCGGACGCCGACGTCGACCTGGGCGAGGGCGTCCAGGCCCACGAGGTGCAGGGCGTCGACGAGCATGCCCAGCTCGACGCCGTACCCGACGGGGAACGGCAGCTGTTCGAGCAAGGAGCGGCGGGCCGCGTACTCGCCGCCGAGCGGCTGGACGAAGCCCGCGAGCTGCGGCCAGTGCATGTTCAGCAGGGGGCGCGCCATGAGTTCGGTGACCCGGCCGCCCTGGCCCGCCGCCCCGCCCAGCGGTCTGTCGTACATGGCCTTGACCAGGTCCACGCCCGGGTCGGTGAGCAGCGGGCCCACGATCCCGGAGACGAAGTCGGACGAGAATTCCTTGAGGTCCGCGTCGATGAAGCAGACGATGTCCCCGCTCGTCACGAGCAGCGACCGCCACAGGACCTCGCCCTTGCCGGGCACGGTCGGGATCCGCGGCAGGATCTCGTCGCGGTGCACGACGCGCGCGCCCGCGGCGGCGGCGACCTCGGAGGTACGGTCGGTCGAGCCCGAGTCGACGACGACGATCTCGTCGACGAGGGGCACCTGTTGCATCAGGTCGTGGCGGATGACGGCGACGATCTCGCCGACCGTCTCCTCCTCGTTGAGGGCGGGCAGCACTACGCTGACCGTCGATCCTGAGGTGCGTTTGGCGGCCATGAGCTTGTGGAGCGGGCGGTCGGTAACGGACCAGGAGCGTGTGCTCAGCCAGCGCTCGACTTCTTCCAGCACAGTCTGCGGCTCCTCACTGTCTGGTCACACACTCTCATCAGCATGTGATCCATCTCGCGGTTCGGACGACTATCTCAACTGTCCTGGCCTTCGGTTACAGTCTTGAACAACGCGGATGACCATCGCATGTCCTGGATCATCAGCACGTACTGTGTTCAACAGTTCAACAATCAAATACCGCTCATCCAGAGGGGCAGAGGGATACGGCCCGATGAAGCCCCGGCAACCCTCCAGCCGGTCTCGTACGACTACGTTGTCGTCGCGAGGCTCCCGGCTTGGGAAGGTGCCAAATCCGTCTCACGGCGAAGTGCGCCGTGAGGAAGATGAGGAGAAAGGGCCTCGCCTCCATGGCTGCGCAGACAGTTGCAAGCACCACGAACACGGGAATCTCCGCCGACTCGGCCAACTCCGTGGACCTCGGTCCGGCCGCCGCGCTTTCCTGCCGCGAGTGCGGCCACCGCGTCCCGCTCGGCCCGGTCTTCGCCTGCGAGGAGTGTTTCGGCCCGCTGGAGATCGCGTACGACTTCTCGGCCTACGAAACCGAAGAACTCCGCAAGCGCATCGAAGCGGGTCCCGCGAACATCTGGCGTTACGCGCCCCTCCTGCCCGTCCCCGCGGACGTCGCCGAGAAGCCGAACATCAACCCCGGCTGGACCAAACTCGTCCAGGCCGACAACCTCGCGCGCGAGCTCGGTGTCGACGCCGGCAAGCTCTTCGTGAAGGACGACTCCGGCAACCCGACGCACTCCTTCAAGGACCGCGTCGTCGCCCAGGCCATCGAGGCCGCCCGCGCCTTCGACTTCACCACCCTCTCCTGCTCCTCCACCGGCAACCTGGCCGGCGCGGTGGGTGCCGCCGCCGCCCGCGCCGGCTTCCGCTCCTGCGTGTTCATCCCGCACGACCTGGAGCAGGGCAAGATCGTCATGGCCGCGATCTACGGCGGCGAGCTCGTCGGCATCGAGGGCAACTACGACGACGTGAACCGTTTCTGCTCCGAGCTGATCGGCGACCCCGCCGGCGAGGGCTGGGGCTTCGTCAACGTCAACCTGCGGCCGTACTACGCGGAGGGGTCCAAGACCCTCGCGTACGAGATCTGCGAGCAGCTCGGCTGGCAGCTTCCCGACCAGCTGGTGATCCCGATCGCCTCCGGCTCCCAGCTCACCAAGGTCGACAAGGGCCTCCAGGAGCTGATCAAGCTCGGGCTCGTCGAGGACAAGCCGTACAAGATCTTCGGCGCCCAGGCCGAGGGCTGCTCGCCGGTGTCCGTCGCCTACAAGGCCGGCCACGACGTCGTACGCCCCCAGAAGCCGAACACCATCGCCAAGTCCCTCGCCATCGGCAACCCGGCGGACGGGCCGTACGTGCTCGACATCGCGCGGCGGACGGGTGGGGCCGTGGAGGACGTCAACGACGAGCAGGTCGTCGACGCGATCAAGCTCCTCGCCCGGACCGAGGGCATCTTCGCGGAGACCGCCGGTGGAGTGACCGTGGGTGTGGCGAAGAAGCTGATCGAGAATGGTCTCCTCGACCCGACCCTCACGACCGTCGTCCTCAACACCGGCGATGGTCTGAAGACGCTGGACGCGGTGGCCGGTACGGGGCTGACGGCGACCATTCGTCCCAACCTGGAGTCGTTCCGGGAAGCTGGGCTCGCGTAAGTAGGGCCGTTCTCTTTCTGCGGGCCGGTGGGGGCTGGTCGCGCAGTTCCCCGCGCCCCTTTGGGGGCGCTCCACCTGACCGGAGGTCACAAGGCATGAGCGTCAACGTTCGCATCCCCACCATCCTGCGCACCTACACCGGCGGCAAGGCCGAGGTGAGTGCCGAGGGTGGGACTCTCGCCGAGGTCATCGCCGACCTGGAGAAGAACCACACGGGTATCGCCGCGCGCGTGCTGGACGACCAGGGCAAGCTGCGCCGCTTCGTCAATGTGTACGTCAACGACGACGACGTGCGGTTCGAGCAGGGGCTGGAGACGGCTACGCCGGACGGTGCGGGCGTCTCGATCATCCCGGCCGTCGCCGGAGGCTGATCGCTACCCTCGGTAACGCCGAATACGCAGTGTTCATCGAATTGCCCTCTCCGTGAGAGAAACGGAGGGGGCAATTCTGCATGGTTGAGCGGGGTACAGTTGGGGAACCCGCTTCGCTATTCATGCCGGATGCATATGAGTACCTGTGCGACACCCGACAAGAAGTAGCCAAAGTGCCCCTCCTTTTTGAGCCTTTTATGGCATATACGGGGCCCGACTTGCCCTGAAACTTCGCAAGTCCTCCGCATTTTCCCGATCGGCGATGCCCAGAATTCTCGTCCGATTGACCTGTTGCAGACGGCAGTTGGACAGATACATTCAGCCGCGGTCGACGCGTTCCGGCGCACACCCCCAATCGTTGGGGGGTGAGGTCTGACCCGGATCCGCGAAGTGTGGATCTGTGCAAGGGCCAGTAATAGGGGAGTTAGGCATGGCTCAGGGCACCGTCAAGTGGTTCAACGCGGAGAAGGGGTACGGCTTCATCGCGGTCGACGGTGGTGCGGACGTCTTCGTGCACTACAGCGCGATTCAGATGGACGGCTACCGCACCCTTGAAGAGGGTCAGCGAGTGGAGTTCGAGATCTCGCAGGGCCAGAAGGGTCCGCAGGCGGACATGGTCAAGCTCGCCGTCTGATCCGGCGCGATCGGCCACCGACGCACTCACGCCGAGGGGCCCGCATCCCACCTGGGATGCGGCCCCTCGTGCGTTCCGGGGCGTTCCGGGCGTCCCCTTCGTTCGTGAGAGGCGCTTGCACTCGCAGGGGTCGAGTGCTAATCATTGGCGTTAGCACTCTCCCAGTGAGAGTGACAGAACTTGGATCGGGCCAGTGAGGTCCGCAGGCCGGTGGGGCAAGGAACCACAAGGGCTGCAGGCCGTCCGTCGCGGGCGCGGGCGCGATCCGGAGCAATCCACCCCGTCCGGGAGGACCACTTCACATGGCCAAGATCATCGCGTTCGACGAGGAGGCACGGCGCGGTCTCGAGCGCGGGATGAACCAGCTCGCCGACGCCGTCAAGGTCACCCTTGGCCCCAAGGGCCGGAACGTCGTCCTCGAGAAGAAGTGGGGCGCCCCCACGATCACCAACGATGGTGTTTCCATCGCCAAGGAGATCGAGCTCGAGGACCCGTACGAGAAGATCGGCGCCGAGCTGGTCAAGGAAGTCGCCAAGAAGACGGACGACGTCGCTGGTGACGGTACGACCACGGCGACCGTTCTCGCCCAGGCGCTCGTCCGCGAGGGCCTGCGCAACGTAGCCGCCGGCGCCAACCCGATGGCTCTCAAGCGCGGTATCGAGAAGGCCGTCGAGGCCGTCTCCGGTGCCCTCCTTGAGCAGGCCAAGGATGTCGAGACCAAGGAGCAGATCGCTTCCACGGCCTCCATCTCCGCCGCCGACACCCAGATCGGCGAGCTCATCGCCGAGGCGATGGACAAGGTCGGCAAGGAAGGCGTCATCACCGTCGAGGAGTCCCAGACCTTCGGTCTGGAGCTGGAGCTCACCGAGGGTATGCGCTTCGACAAGGGCTACATCTCGGCGTACTTCGCCACCGACATGGAGCGTATGGAGGCCGTCCTCGACGACCCGTACATCCTGATCGCCAACTCGAAGATCAGCAACGTCAAGGACCTGCTGCCGCTTCTCGAGAAGGTCATGCAGTCCGGCAAGCCGCTGCTGATCATCGCCGAGGACGTCGAGGGCGAGGCCCTGTCGACCCTGGTCGTCAACAAGATCCGTGGCACCTTCAAGTCCGTAGCCGTCAAGGCCCCGGGCTTCGGTGACCGCCGCAAGGCCATGCTCGGCGACATCGCCATCCTCACGGGCGGCGAGGTCATCTCCGAGGAGGTCGGCCTCAAGCTGGAGAACGCGGGCATCGACCTGCTCGGCCGCGCTCGCAAGGTCGTCATCACCAAGGACGAGACGACGATCGTCGACGGCTCGGGTTCGGCGGACCAGGTTGCCGGTCGCGTCAACCAGATCCGTGCCGAGATCGAGAACTCGGACTCGGACTACGACCGCGAGAAGCTCCAGGAGCGTCTGGCGAAGCTGGCCGGCGGCGTGGCCGTCATCAAGGCCGGTGCCGCCACCGAGGTCGAGCTCAAGGAGCGCAAGCACCGCATCGAGGACGCCGTTCGCAACGCGAAGGCGGCCGTCGAGGAGGGCATCGTCGCCGGTGGTGGCGTGGCCCTCATCCAGGCCTCCGCGGTCTTCGAGAAGCTGGAGCTCGAGGGTGACGAGGCGACCGGCGCCAACGCCGTGCGTCTCGCCCTGGAGGCCCCGCTCAAGCAGATCGCCGTCAACGGTGGTCTCGAGGGTGGCGTCGTCGTCGAGAAGGTCCGCAACCTGCCCATCGGTCACGGCCTGAACGCCGCCACCGGTGAGTACGTGGACATGATCGCCGAGGGCATCATCGACCCGGCGAAGGTGACGCGCTCTGCCCTGCAGAACGCCGCCTCCATCGCCGCGCTGTTCCTCACCACCGAGGCCGTCATCGCCGACAAGCCCGAGAAGGCCGGCGCGGCCGCTCCGGGCGGCATGCCGGGCGGTGACATGGACTTCTGATCGACTCGGCCATAACGGCCCTGGTTGATCTCTGTCCTTACGTTCCGAGGGCGGTACCCCCACTCCCAGGGGGTGCCGCCCTCGGGCGTGTTCGGGATCACATGTGGGTGGTGCGGGGCGGCGGAATGAGTCGACGGACGGAGGAGTTGACGTTCACGGGTGGTTGATGCACATGCACATACCACCTGGAATCCCCGTCTTACTCGACGTCGGATCGACCCCCGTGACCGACCTCTCCGAGGAGCCCCTACGTGACTGCCGCCCCCTCCCGCGCAGCCGAGATCCTGTCCCGCCCCGTCTCCCTGAACGGCCTGACCGTCCCCAACCGGATCGTGATGGCGCCGATGACCCGGCAGTTCTCGCCGGGTGGTGTCCCCGGCGAGGACGTGGTCGGCTACTACGCCCGCCGCGCCGCCGCGGGCGTGGGCCTCATCGTCACCGAGGGCACGTACGTGGGCCACGACTCGGCCGGGCAGAGCGACCGCATCCCGCGCTTCCATGGCGAGGAGCAGCTCGCGGGCTGGGCGAAGGTCGCCGACGCCGTGCACGCCGCGGGCGGGAAGATCGTGCCGCAGCTGTGGCACATCGGCATGGTGCGCGAGGCGGGCCAGCCGCCGTTCGCCGAGGCCCCCGCGGTCGGCCCCTCCGGCCTGCGCATCGGCGCCACCGAGGCCACCGGCAAGGCCATGACCCAGACCGACCTGGACGACGTCATCGCGGCGTTCGCCGAGGCCGCGGCCGCCGCCGAGCGCATCGGCTTCGACGGCGTGGAGATCCACGGCGCGCACGGCTACCTCCTCGACCAGTTCCTGTGGGAGGGCACCAACCGCCGCACGGACGCGTACGGCGGTGACCTGGTGGCCCGTACGAAGTTCGCCGCCGAGATCGTCGCCGCGGTGCGCGCGGCCGTCTCGCCCGAGTTCCCGATCATCTTCCGCTACTCGCAGTGGAAGCAGGAGGCGTACGACGCCCGGCTCGCCGAGACGCCGGAGGAGCTGGAGGCGCTCCTCGCCCCGCTCGCCGCGGCCGGGGTGGACGTCTTCCACGCCTCGACGCGCCGCTACTGGCTTCCGGAGTTCGAGGGTTCCGACCTCAACCTCGCGGGCTGGACGAAGAAGCTGACCGGCAAGCCCACCATCACCGTCGGCTCGGTCGGGCTGGACGGCGACTTCATCAAGGGCTTCATGGGGGAGGGCTCCCCGGTCAAGGGCATCGACGACCTCCTCGACCGCCTGGAGCGCGACGAGTTCGACATGGTCGCCGTCGGCCGCGCGCTGCTCCAGGACCCGGAGTGGGCGGCGAAGGTCCTCGACGGCCGCTTCGGTGACCTGGCGCCGTACGACGCGGCAGCACTCCGCACCCTGAGCTGACCCACCGGTTCCTCGCCCCCGCCGCCCCTACCCGTCCCATCCCCAGGGGCTCTGCCCCTTCGACCCCGTTCGGTTGTGTGTCGGGTGCGGGTGGGTGGGGGCTGGTCCGAAAGATTGCGCAGTTCCCCGCGCCCCTAAAGACGGCGGTGGGCGGGGGATCGCGGGGCGAAGCCCCGCGCCTTCAGGGGCGCGGGGCTTCGCGGGCAACCCCCACCGGCCCGCAGGCGACACACAACCCAACCGCACGGCTGACCCCTCCCCCAAAGTTTCGCTTGCTTAAGTCAATCAATTTGGGTTAGCTTGAGTAAGTCAAGCAACCTTGCCTGTCCCGGAGGCCCGCCATGTCCGACACCCTTGCCCGACCCGCCGACGCCGGAGGCTCACCGCGGTCGAACGCCGTGGTGGCGGTGCTGGCCCTCGCCGGAATCGTCGTCTCGCTGATGCAGACCCTGGTGATCCCGATCGTCCCGGAGCTGCCGAAGCTCCTCCACGCCTCGGCGTCGGACACCATCTGGGCAGTCACCGCCACGCTGCTCGCCGCCTCCGTCGCCACGCCGGTCGTCGGCCGCCTCGGCGACATGTTCGGCAAGCGCCGCCTGCTCCTGGTCAGCATCGTCCTGCTGGTGGCCGGTTCGGTCGTCTGCGCGCTGAGCGACTCCCTGGCCCCGATGATCATCGGACGGACCCTGCAAGGCCTGGCCGCCGCTGTCGTCCCGCTCGGCATCAGCATCATGCGTGACGTCCTGCCCAAGGAACGGCTCACCAGCTCCATCGCGCTCATGAGCGCCTCGCTGGGAGTGGGCGGCGCCCTCGGCCTGCCCACCGCCGCCTTCATCGCCGACCGCTTCGACTGGCACATCCTGTTCTGGACTTCCGCCGCACTCGGCGCCGTCGCCTTCGCCCTCGTCCTGACCCTCGTGCCCGAGTCCAAGGTGCGCGCCGGCGGCCGCTTCGACCTGATCGGCGCCATCGGCCTGTCGACCGCCTTGGTCTCCCTGCTGCTGGCCGTCTCCAAGGGCTCCACGTGGGGCTGGACCAGCGGCACCACCCTCGGCCTGTTCGCCACGGCGGTCGTCGTGCTGCTGGCCTGGGGCGCGTACGAGCTGCGCACCAGCCAGCCGCTGGTGGACCTTCGCACCCTCGCCCGCCGTCAGGTGCTCTTCACCAACCTCGCCTCGGTGGCCTTCGGCTTCTCGATGTTCGCGATGTCCCTGGTCCTGCCGCAGCTGCTCCAGTTGCCCACGCAGACCGGCTACGGTCTCGGCAAGTCCATGCTGACCGTCGGCCTGGTGCTGGCCCCGCAGGGCCTGGTGATGATGGCCATGGCGCCGGTCTCCGCCGCCATCACCAAGGCCAAGGGCCCGAAGATCACCCTCATGATCGGCGCGGTCATCGTGGCCGCCGGCTACAGCCTCAACATCGTGCTGATGTCCGAGGTCTGGCACCTCATCCTGGTCTCCTGCATCATCGGCGCCGGTGTCGGCTTCGCCTACGGCGCGATGCCCGCGCTCATCATGGGCGCTGTGCCCGCCACCGAGACGGCCGCCGCCAACAGCCTCAACACCCTGATGCGGTCCATCGGTACGTCGTTCGCCAGCGCCCTCGCCGGTGTGATCCTGGCCCAGATGACCACCACCTTCGGCACCACCGCCCTGCCCTCCGAGAACGGCTTCAAGACGGTCATGGCCATCGGCGCCGGTGCCGCGGTCCTCGCCTTCGTCCTCGCGTCCTTCCTGCCGGGCCGCCGGACGGCCGCGGTGCAGGCGGCGCCGGCCGCCTCCGGCCCGGCCGAGCAGGCCGAGGTCGCCGGGGCGAAGTCGTAACGTCCTCCGCGCGATACGGGCCCGTTGATCGTGAAGCACGATCGGCGGGCCCGATGGGGTTGGCGTCCTGTGGTCAGTCCGCGTAGTCCTTCAGTTTCTCGGTTTCCAGGGTGATGTTCACGGGGGCGGGAAGCTCGACCGAGGCGCCCCAGGGGTAGGAGGGGGACTGCTGGTAACGGCCGTCCTTCGGCTCGCTGAACACGGTGACCGTGTTGTTGTCTCGGTCGATGAGGAGGTAGACGGGGATGTCGGCCGCTCCGTAGCCGACGGGCTTGTCGATACGGTCGCGCTGGTTGGTGTCCCGGTCGCGGGAGGTGATCTCTACGGCCATGAGGGTGCCGTTGGGGTCCGACCATTCGCCGTGCCCCTTGTAGTGGTCCACCGGTGCGAGGGACCCGTCCGTCCGGGCGCGGCCCTTGCGGTAGGCCTCTGCCTTGACGCCGGACTCGGGTACGAGATTCAGGTCCGGGCGTTGTTGCATGCACTGGCGCAGCAGCCACATGAAGATCGACGTGTGGTTGCCGTCCGGCATGGCCTTGACCTCTAGTTTTCCGTTGATGTACTCAAGCCGCACGGTCTCCGGTGCCCGGCGCTCCAGTTCCTCGAAGTCCTCCATGCTGAGCGGGTCCTTCGTACGGAGCCGCCCGTCGATGAATTCGAGCCGCACGTGTTCCGGGGCGTTGGCGGCCAGTTCCTCGAAGTCCTCGATGGGCATCTGCGGGTGTTCAGCGGTACCAGGGGTCATACGCGTGGCCTTTCGTTTCGGTCGACCATCGCCGCGCGTGCTGCGGCGGCGTGGGTGCGGACTGCGGAGGACGTCAGGGGGCCGGAGGGCCGGGGCGGTGGGGCGGACCCGCCTCGGCACGGTCCGCAGATGCCGCCCGGCAAGGCCTCCGGGCGGCCCGGGGCGCCGCACTTCGCGCACTCCAGTACGCGCAGGGGTGGGCGGGGGGCGGGAGCGGGCTCGGGCGGGAGCTTGGTGGTCAGGCGGTTGCGGACGAGGGCGGCCGGGCTGTGCACCGGGGTGGGGAGACCTGCCGCCAGGGCCTGGAGTACGTGCTCATCGGTGGCGCCCCTCGCGAACCACTCCGTGAGCAGGGGCGCGAGGTCCGCGCACGCGGCGTGCGACAGGGACAGCGCCGGGGTCGTACGGCCCAGCGCCGCGAGCAGGATGTACGCGCGGGAGCGGGTGGGGCTGGGTCGGTCCGGGGGTTCCGGTGATTCCTTCGGTACGTCGCCCCGCGTGAACGCCGCCCACCAGTCGTCGTCCCGCGCCGTTCGCGAGAACCACGTTCGGGTGATCCAGCGCGGGCTGCCCGAGTCGGCCAGGTGTTCGCGGCCCCGGCGCAAGTGACCTGCCCGGTGGAGGTTGTTGAGGGCCGTGCGTAAGGCGCATTGGCCGTACGGGAGGTGCTTGGCCAGCGTCTTTACGGAGATGTCGGCGCCGCCCGGGAGGCGGTCGATGTACGCGGCGATGGCTGCTTCGCGGGGCGGGAGGTGCGCGAAGTCGTGCTGGGTGCGGGGGAGTTGGTCCGGGGTGTTGAGCTTTCCGTAGCCAGGATTGGCCAGGGGGTGGGGGAGGGCGTGCGCAGAGCGGGGGGCAGCACTAAAGTTGGCTTCAGCCACGGGATCGCGCTTTCGATCTCGGAGGTCAAACCCCCGCAGGTGTTCCAGCACCTAGCGGGGGTTGTTCGTTATGCGGGCACGCTAGCCCCTCGTCACTGTGCGTGGCAAGCCGATCGCGTCAAGTCAACTCGCGGGGAGGGAGGGCGGGTTGAGGCCCGCCTCCCGTTCCTTGCAAAGAGGGCTCGGAGCTGGGGGCTTGAGCTTCGGGCGGTCGTCGGCCTCAGATCATCCGCAGCCGCCGTCGGTGACGTCGATGGAGAGCTTCGTGCTCGCGTTCGGGTTCGCGCTCGCGTTCGTCTTCGTCCCGTCGAGCTGCATCGCGATGACGTGCATGCAGAACTTCGCGTCCGTTCCGTCGCCGGTGACCGTGTAGTCGTACGGGCCTGTGGAGACCCTGACTCCGTACGACGGTCCCTTTCCGGTCTGTTCCACGGCGCCCTTGATGGTCTCGCCGTAGCCCAGATACGCGTCGGTGTACTGCGGCTCCCTCTCCAGGTCCTGCGCCGCCTGGTGCACCGCCGAGCGCAGCTCGCCCTCACTCCAGCTGGAGTCCGGGTGGGGCGAGCTTGCCCGGAGGTAGTACATGCCGCCCGCCGCGAGGAGCAGCGAGCCGATGATCAGGACGAGGCCCAGGGGATTGTTCGGGTTGTAGACGTACCGGTTCGTGCCCCACTTGCTTCTGACGAAGACCGGTTCGTCGTCACGGGGGCCGCCGCTCAATGGGCCGCCTGGGCCGTGTCTTTGACGTCCGCGATGAATGCGGACCAGGCGTTCGCCCGGAACGCGAGCTTCGGGCCGTGGGGGTTTTTGGAGTCGCGGACGGGGATGAGGGTTGGGTGCCCGTCGGCGACCTCCAGGCAATCGTTGCCGCCGCCCCCGCTGTACGTCGACTTGCGCCAGTGGGCGACTTCGAGGCAGTTGTCGCCGCCGCCCCCGCTGTAGCTGGACTTGTGCCATATGGCCGTGCTCAGGTCGTAGTCAGGGAAGTTCCTCATGGCTGTAATCCTGCGCCAGTGCCTCGATCAGGGCCAGGGACTTCTGCGGCGAGAGGGCGGAGGCGGTGAGGAGTTCATAGGCGAGCTTGTGGTGCTTGACGGTGGCCGGGTCGTCCTCCAGCCGCCCGGTGCCGACCCCTTCGAGGTAGACCAGCGGAGGGGCGTCCTCGAACTCCATCAGCTTCAGGGAGCCGTCCATTGAGGTGTGCGCTCCCACGCTGAACGGCAGCACCTGCACGATGACCCGGTTTCGGTGGGCCAGACCGGCGACGTGGCGCAGGGCCTCCGCCATCACCGCGCGGCCACCCGTTTCCCGGCGTAGCGCCGCCTCGTCAAGCACCGCCCACAACAACGGCTTTGTTGGGTCGTTGAGAAGGCGGGTCCGCTCCATCCGGCCATCCACCCACTCGTCGATCACCTCCTCCGGTGCCGTCGGCGCGTAAGCGCGATTTACGGCCCGTGCGTACGCTGGCGTCTGGAGCAGCCCTGGGATCAGCAGCGGCGCGTACTGCCGGATCGCCGTTGCGAACGTCTCCGCCTCCGCCGCCTCCGCGAACTGCTCGAGATAACGAGACTTGGCCGCGGCCCCGCAGTTGCGCGTGAAGAAGTCATGCGTACCCAGGACTTCGTCCAACATCCGGGCGTAGTCCGGCTGCATCCGCCGGGTGCCCGCTTCCAACTGGCCGATGAACGAGCCGCTGACGAACAGTCGCCCGCCCAGCTCTTCCTGGCTGAGGCCCGCTTTCTCGCGGGCGTGGCGCAGCTCGGCGCCCAGCAGGGCGCGGGGGGACGAGGACGGGTCGAGATCCTTCGGACCTGCCATGGACAACTCCCTGTCGCACACCCTGGGTTGTTGGGACGCCGCCTCTCGCCAGGTTAGAGGGCAGATCGCCACGCTGTGTATGAATCAGGAACACTCAGCGTGGAGGGAACAGAGCGATGGAGATGACGTCGAGTAAGCGGCTGCGGCCCACCGAGGAGATCGTCGAGGAGTTGCGCGCAGCCCTCGTCGGGGTCGGTGTCGTGCTGCCCTCGCTGCGGGTCGACCCGGTCACCGGCGTGAGCGACGAACCCTTCGCCCTCGTCGCGCTCGGCCGCTGCAACGTCGGCACGGCGCAGAAGCTGACCGCCGTGCTGCGCGGCGCCGCCGCCGGAGGTGACGCGTGACCGAGGAGTACGTGATCGACGTACGGGACGGGCGGCTCGGCCAGGTGATGGGGCGCGAGGGCGGCTACGTACAGCTGCGGCCCCTGGGCGGTGGCCTTGAGTGGGACTGCCCTGCGGACGCGCTCGGCGAGGCGCCGCCGGGGGAGGTGCTGCGGGCGAGGGTGCGGCTGATCAACGCGGAGGGGCGGCTGCCGTGACCGGCGCCCGCTCCCGGGGTCGGTGATTGGCAGATCTGTTCCGGCAGATTGCCGCAGAATGCGGGCCCAGCGCGGCACACATCTGCCAATCGCTCGCCTCCTGAGGGGGGCGGCTACAAGTTGCCCATCGGTTCGATGTCGACCTTCACCGGGGTGCCCCAGATGCGCAGCACCTCGTAGTCCGTGAACTCGTGGACCAGGCGGTACGCCATGCCCGGGCGGGGGGTGCGGCGCTCGGCGGCGAGGTAGCGCTCGGCCTCCTGGCGGTCTCGGCGGGGGGTGCCGCAGAGCTGCCAGGCCTGGCCGTTCCAGACCTCCGGGAGCCAGCGTTGCTGGGGCTGGGGGCGGTCGCCGCGGATGCCGTAGCGGGACATCGAGCGCTCCGGGGCCTCGTCCGGGGCGGGGGCTCGGCCGTGGCCGTACGCGTCGTTGACCTCGGTGCGGCGGGCGGTGCGGCGGCGGGTCTCGCAGAGCAGGCAGCGGTCGGGGGCGCTCTCGTCCACCGGGCCGTTCGGATGTTCGGCGCAGCGGGTCGTGGGCGCCGCCGTCGTCACCGTCTCGTCCAGCAGGTCCAGGGCCCGCTTCAGGTCGGCCTTGACCTCGTGCAGCTTCGCGTCAGGGGTGTCGGCGGTGAGCGCGTCGCCGTGCTCGCCGAGGACGCGCAGGGCGCGGCCGAGGGCGGTCAGCTGGGCGTGGTTCACGGTGGTCGGTCCCTTCTCCGGGCGTGCGCTGTACGTGCCCCACGGTTGCACAAGCCACTGACAATCGTTCTTTTCCAGGGCGGAGGTCCGACGGATATGTACACTCGCAGAGAGGATCGCGGCTAAGTATGTACATCACGGAGGTCGAGATGTCCCTGACGCACATCGACATCGATGACGAGGCACTGGAGACGGCCAAGCGTCTGGGCGGTCACCGGACGAAGACCGCCGCGGTCGCGAAGGCGCTGGAGGAGTACAACAAGCGGCTGAGTCGAGCTGCCGCCTATGAAAAGTACTTCGAGCTCGCCAAGGAGTGGGACATCGAAGGGGCTGAGGCCGCACACCGCGCTGACAAGGAGGCGTACGGCGCATGAGCGGCTACCTCCTGGACTCGTCGGCGCTCTGGCGCCTCCTCCGTGATCAGTACCTCTACAGGGAATGGCTCCCGGTCGCCTCGGACGGCGACGTCCGGTCGTGCTACCCCCAGCGTGCGGAGTTCCTGCGGTCGGCGCGGAACCTGAAGGAGTACGCGGCGTACGGCGGGATGTTCGCCGACCTCTACGACGACATCGCCGTACCCAAGAGCGCGCCCAAGTGGATCGGCGGATTACAACTGCGTGCCGCCGAACACGGAGCCCATCAGGCGCTGTCCGCCGTCGACCTCCAGATCTGTGCCACCGCCGCCCACCACGGCCTTGTCGTCCTCCACGACGACAACGATTTCGTGACCGCCGCCCGTTTCGCGGTCGACCTGCGGCAGCACAACGTGCGTCAGGGGCCGCTCTGAGCCCGCGGTCCACCGAGACCGAAGAAATACGTCGCCGCGAAGCCGACCGCGTACCCCGTCAGCAGCCCGCCCCCGTAGATCGCCGCCGTCATCCCCAACCCCCTGTTCCCCGCGAGCAGCGGGAACAGGGCCCAGCCCGACGGTCCGATCGCCGTCGCGCCCACCTTGTCGCCGAGCGTCGCGAAGAAGCCGACGAAGGCGCCGCCCGCCGCGCCGCCCGCGCAGGCGGTCAGGAACGGGCGGCCGAGCGGGAGTGAGACCCCGTAGATCAGGGGTTCGCCCACGCCGAGCAGCCCGGCCGGAAGGGCGGACCTGATCGTCGTACGGAGTGAGGTGTCGTGGCGGAGGCGGACGTAGACCGCCGCTGCCGCGCCGACCTGGCCCGCGCCCGCCATCGCCAGGATGGGGAGCAGGACCGTGTAGCCCTGCTGCTCGATGAGGGTGGTGTGGATGGGGATCAGGGCCTGGTGCAGTCCGAGCATGACGAGGGGCAGGAACAGGCCGCCCAGGATCAGGCCCGCGAAGGCGCCCGTGTGGTCCAGGAGCCAGTTCGCCGCCGTGCCGATGGCGGAGGAGAGCTCTCCGGCCGCGTACATCAGGGCGTAGAGCGTCACCAGGCCGGTGACGAGGACCGTGACGGTCGGGGTGACGAGGACGTCCAGCGTCGCCGGGACCCGGCCGCGGCACCACTTCTCGACGTACGTGCCCAGCAGCGCGGCGGCCAGCGCGCCGAGGACGCCGCCCTGGCCGGGCGCGAGCGTCATCCCGGCCACCGTCACCTTCGCGACCCCCGCGTACACGATGACGGCGGCCACCGCGCCGCCCAGAACGGGCGTGCCGCCGAACTCCTTCGCCGTGTTGTAGCCGACGAAGACCGCGATCAGCGCCATGAATCCGGAGGCGATGGCGGTGAGTGCCGGGGTGAGCGCGGGCAGCCGGCCAAGGTTCAGCAGGAGGCCGTTGAGGCCCGCGATGATGCCGCAGCCGATCAGGGCGGGGATGAGCGGGACGAAGATGTTCGCGATCCGGCGGAGGGCCAGCTTGAGGGGGGTGGCGTTGCGTTGCTTCTGGGCCTCCTTCAACTCGGCTCCCGTGGCGGCCAGTTGATCGGCTTGATTGGATGCCGGCGTCGGGGTGAGCAGCGCCTCGAACTCGGGCGTCACGCGTGCGACGATGCCCGGCCCCAGAACGATCTGGAGCTGGTCGGTGTCGTCGTCGTCCGCGACCAGGCCCAGGACGGCGGGCAGCGCTCGTAGATCGTCTCTCCGTACGAGGCTGCCGTCGCGCAGGCCGAGTCGCAGACGGGTCATGCAGTGGGCGACGGAGGTGACGTTCGCGGGGCCGCCCACGAGGGGGAGGATCGCTTCGGCGGTGAGGGTGTCCGGTGTGCGCACCCCCCGAGAGTGCTGGTCAGCCGGTCGCCGCCGCCAGCGCGGCGCGCAGGTGGCCCTTGCTCTCCTCCAGAAGGTGGGCGGCCGTCGGCCCGTCGACCCCGCCCAGGATCGTCAGGATCGCGTTCTTCACCTCGCCGTCCGTGGCGGCCAGGGCCCGCTCGATCTCCTCGTCCGAGGCGCCCGTCGCCAGCGCCACGATGCGGCGGGAGCGGGCCCGCAGCTTCTCGTTCGAGGCGCGGACGTCGACCATCAGGTTCCCGTACGTCTTGCCCAGCCGGATCATCGTGATCGTCGACAGCATGTTGAGGACGAGTTTCTGGGCCGTGCCGGCCTTGAGACGGGTGGAGCCCGTCAGCAGCTCCGGGCCGACGACGACCTCGATGCCGTGCTCGGCCGCCGCGGCCAGCGCGCTGTGCGCGTTGCAGGACAGGCCGATCGTCAACGAGCCCCGCGCACGGGCGTGTTCGACGGCACCGATGGCGTAGGGGGTGCGGCCGGAGGCGGAGATGCCGACGACGGTGTCCTCGGCGGTCAGGGCGAGCTTCTCCAGATCGGCGGCGGCCAGCTCCTTCGAGTCCTCGGCGCCCTCGATCGACGTGACGATCGCGGTCGGACCGCCCGCGATCAGGCCCACGACCTGCGAAGGGTCGGTATTGAAGGTGGGCGGGCACTCGGAGGCGTCCACGACACCCAGGCGGCCGGCGGTGCCCGCGCCCGCGTAGATCAGCCGGCCGCCGCGGGCCATCCGGGCGGCGATGTCGTCGATGGCGGCGGCGATGAGCGGGAGGCGCCGCGCGACGGCGGCGGCCACCGTCGCGTCCTCGCCGTTCATGAGCGACGCGATCTCCAGTGTGGGCAGCTGATCGATCTCGGCGAGGTCGGGGCGGAACGCCTCGGTCGTCAGCGCCTCCAACTCGGCTCGAAGGTCGGGGTGGTTGGACATGGAGGTCATGAGAGGAGCGGCTCTTTCCGGTGAGGGTGTCGTAAAACGCCCCTGAAAGGGGCGCGGGGAACTGCGCGACCGGCCACAACCGGCCCGCAGTCTCCCAGCTACTTCAGGTCCCCGTTATCCCGCTTTTCGTGCTCTGCGCGCCTTTATTGCTTTGCGCGCATTTTTATTGCTTTACACGCCTTGCGTGAAGTTATCGCCCGCCACGCGGAGTGTGCCGGTGCGCCAGCGCCTCGTACGACGCGGACAACGCCGGCGCCGCCGTCTCGTACGTCCGCTGAGCGACCCCCACGAACAGACAGTCCACGACCAGCAGCTGACTCGTACGAGAAGACATGGCCGCAGGCCGCAGCTCGCTCTCGCGGGCCGTCGACGTGGTGAGGATGTGGTCCGCGTACTGCGTGACGGGCCCGCCCGGGCGGCCGGTGATCGCGACCGTCGTCGCCCCGTGCTCGAAGGCGACCCGGAGCGGTTCGATCACGTCGCCGGTCGAGCCGGAGTGCGTGATCGCTATCGCCACGTCCTTGGCGCGCAGCTGCACCGCGTTGGTGACGGCGAGGTGCGGATCGCTGTGCGAGTGGGCTATGAGCCCGATGCGCAGCAGCTTCTGGGCGAGATCCTGGGCGACGAGCCCGGACGCGCCGACGCCGTAGATGTCGATGCGGCGGGCCACCGCGAGCGCGGCGACGGCCGCGCCGAGCTGGACCGTGTCGAGTCCGGCGGCGGTGTCGGCGAGGGTCTGCTGCTCGTCGTAGGCGAGTTTCGCGACGACGTCCGCGAGGGGGTCGTCGACCGCGATGTCGGCGGTGACGGCGGGCGCGCGCCCGGACTGCTGCTGGGCGGCGAGCCCGGCGAGCGCCAGGCGCAGATCCCGGTACCCGGGGTAGCCGAGGAGACGGGCCGTCCGCACGACCGTGGCCTCGCTGGTGCCGGTGAGCTCGGCGAGGCCGGTGACCGTAAGGGCCGCGCAGCCGGCCGGGTCGGCGGCGACGGCCTCGGCGACCCGCTGCATGGAGCGGGTCATCGAGGGGGCGAGTGTCCGCACCTTGGCCGCGAGGGCGGCGGGGGCGGGCGGCGCCTCTCCCGCGAAAATTTCCTTCACGTCTTGGGTCACTCTTGAAAGATATTTTCCTTTGGGGCATACGGTCAAGGGTGCGCACAATGGGGACATGGACCCCTCCGGCAACCCCGTCAGCCCCATGGAGCAGGCGCTGCACGCGGCGCGTGCCCTCGTGCTCGCCGATCTGATCGCGGGCGAGGTCGCCGAGGCGGACGTCGTCTCCCTGGTCGAGGACTCGGTGGTGCAGCGCCGCTGGTGGGTCGAGCAGTGGCCGGAGGGCAAGAACTACGTCGCCGGGCTCGTCGCCCAGGACGTCCAGGACGCCCTGCTGGAGCGCCACGGGCGGTGGCCGCTGTGCCCCGTCTGCGGCTCCGGGGACCCGCACGCCCTCGACGTCGAACCCGAGTTGGGCCCCGACCCGCACTGGGTGTGCCACAAGGCGGGCGTGAAGGTGGCGTCGGTGGGCTCCCTGGGCTCGGCGGCCGGCGGAGCCGCGTCCTCGTGACCGTCTACATCGACCCGCCCACCTGGCCCGGGCACGGTCGCCTGTGGTCCCACCTGATCAGCGATGTCTCGTACGACGAACTGCACGCGTTCGCCGCCGAGTTGGGCGCCCCGCCGCGCGCCTTCGAACGCGACCACTACGACATACCGTCGCACCGGTACGAGGATGCCGTGCGCGCGGGAGCGGTACGGGTCAGCAGCCGCGAGGTGGTGCGACTGCTGTACGGGGCGGGGCTGCGGCGGCGGAAACATCCGGGGAAGTAGCCTCAGCCCTCCCGGGCGTACAGCCGCAGGGACCGGTCCATGCCGTGCAGCTCGTACGCGTACTGCTCCACGTCCTCGCTCACCCGCTTGAACCCGGCGCGCGAAATGACGCCCAGGGACGGGGTGTTGGCCCGGTCGATGGCCGCGAAGAGAAGCTTGACGTCGTCGCGGGCCAGGGCCCAGGCGGAGAGGGCGCGCAGGGCCTCGGTGGCGTAGCCGTGGCCGCGGGCGTTCTCCGCGAGGTCGTAGCCGACCTCGGCGCGGTCCTCCTCGTCGGGGACGCCGTGGAAGCCCATCCCGCCGACCGCGCGGCCGTCCTCCCGCCGTACGAGCACGAACATGCCCCACTCCGGCCGGTGCACCCCGCCCTCGTACGCCTTCACGACCATCCCGGCGGCGTCCCGCGTGCCCTCGAACGGGCCGCCCTCGATCCACTCGAAGCCGCCGGTGCCGCCCGCGCTCAGATCGGCGGCGGCTGCCGGGGTGACCCCCTGGAGCGTGAGCCGCTCGGACTCGATCACCAGGTTGTTGGACCAGCGCCACTCGGTGACCGGGTCGCGGCCGGGCAGTTCGCCGCGACCGGTGGCCCACAGGAGGGTGCGCCAGGGGGCGTCGGGCTCGGGCCGGACCTGCGGGAAGATCCGGGTGAGGACCCACTCGCAGAGCGCGGCCGGGGGTTCATAGGCGAGCTGGAGCCCCTCGGCGATGTCATACGTGTGCAGCAGGACCTCGGCGACGCCCATCGCGGCGAAGCCCTCGCGGTTCGCGCTGCGGAACGGGTACGGGTGGTAGGCGCGCACCTCGCGGGGTGTCGTACGGATGGTGGCGGTGAGCAGGGCGCCGGTCGTCTCGAGCACGTCGACGACGCCCGCGCTGTCGGTATCGTCCTCCATCACGATCTCGAAGGGGACGTACGCCTTCGTGGCCCGTCCGGCCAACTGCCCCGCGTACGCGATGAGAGCACTGGCGGTGTGCTCGGCGGTCTCCCGGCAACTCCACTCCAGGCTCCCCGCGTTGACACTGTCCCAGTCAGTCCCGGCCGCGACCGCGGCGCGCAACAGCGCCACGCTCCCCGCGACGGCTTCCGTCACCCGGTCCGCCATCTGGTCCGCAGCCATGTCCCCGCCCATGTCTCCCATGCGGGCGAGGATAGGTCGGATCACGCTTGCGTACGTACCGATTTGTTCGCGCCGCCCGCCCTGGTCACGACGCGTGAGTTCCGCGTACGGCGATGCAGCCGCAGTGCGACGGCGGCCACGCCGATGGCGAGGGTGGTCATGGCCGCGCCCGCCCATGCGGTGGAGGTGTAGCCGAACCCGGCGTCGATGACCGCGCCGCCGATCCAGGGCCCGCAGGTGTTGCCCAGGTTGAAGGCGGCCGTGGTCGTGGCCCCGGCCAGGGTGGGGGCGGCCGCGGCGACGTTGAACATCCGGGCGTTCAGCGCGGGGGCGGTGTAGAAGCAGGCGACCCCGAGGAGGAAGGAGAGAACCACGGCGCCGATCGCGTACTGCCCGAAGAGGGCGAGCCCGACGAGGATGACGGTGTCGGCCGCCATACCGCTGATCAGCACGCCGAAGAGATGCGCGTCGGCGAATCGTCCCCCGACGGTGGTCCCGATGAGCGCGCCGACCCCGAACAGCGCGAGCACGGCGGGCACCCACCCGTCGTCGAGCCCGGCGACATCCGTGAGCAGCGGCGCGAGATAACTGAACGCGCAGAACACACCGGCGGCGCCGAGCATGATGACGCCGATGGACAGCCAGACCTCCCGGTTCCGGAAGATGCGTACCTCGCGCCTGAGCTGCGGCTTCTGGGCGGGGAGAGGGATACGGGGGATGAGCGTGACCACCCCGAGGAGCGCGATCGCCGAGGCGGCGGCGACGGCCCAGAACGCCGACCGCCAGCCGAGCCCCTCGCCGAGGAAGGCCCCGGCGGGCACCCCCAGCACATTCGCGATCGACAGCCCCCCGATCATCACGGCCAGCGCCCGCGCCCGCGCGTTCCCCGGCACCATCGCGACGGCCACCGCCGCCCCGATCGCCCAGAACCCCGCGCAGGCGAGAGCACTGACGACGCGAGACGCGAACAGGACGCCGTAGGTCGGGGCGAGGGCGCCTGCTACCTGGCCGAGCCCGAAGACGGTGATGAGGGCGACGAGGGTGGTGCGGCGGGGGAGTCTGAGCGTCGCCACCGCGAGGAGGGGTGCTCCTACGACCATGCCGATCGCGAACGCCGAGATCAGCAGGCCGGCTTGGGGGATGGTGACGTCCATGTCCTCCGCGATGGGCGGGAGGAGGCCGGAGAGCATGAACTCGCTGGTGCCGAGGGCGAAGACGGAGAGGGCGAGGATGTAGACGGCCAGGGGCATGCGGGGGCGGGCGGTTGGGGTGGGTGTATCTGGGGGCAGGGCTCGGGGAGTTGGGGCCATGTCCCCTTCGTACGGCGTTCAGTGGTCGGCGTCGAACCAGTTTTCGGCTTCGTGGTGGAAGCCTAGGCGGGTGGCTTCGGCGGCTACTTCGCGGAAGGGGCGTTGGAGCAGGAGGGCGTCCCGGGTGCCTCGTACTGGGCGAGCCCGATCAGCAGGGCCTTGTAGCGCACCGATCCGGCACCGCTCTCAGGACGGCCGCTTGAAGACGAGCGTCAGCCCGCGAGTGCCCTGTACCTGGCCGGTCCCGATGAGCTGGATGCCGCCGCTCGCGGTGACCTGGAAGGAGAGCTGGGCCTCGGCGAGCGGGAGGGTGCCGCCGCGGGCCGAGGCGTCGGCGAAGAGCTGCTGGAGGGCGTCGACGGTCGTCGCGAGGTTCTTGCGCAGGGGGCCCAGCGGAACCGAGCGCAGGACGGCTTCGCTGTCGCGGCCGAACAGCCCCATCGAGTCCGTCCCGTCCGTCCCTTCGTCACCGTCCTCCGTGACGCTGACCCAGAACGGCAGGGTCTGCTCCGAGAGTTCGTTCGGCTGGTCCGTTCCCTGGTCCATCCCCGGTCCTTCCCCCGCATGGTGGCTGGACCAACCTTAGGGCTCGGAAGGGCAGTTGAGCAGGCAAACGGTCACTCGGGTGGGCGGGGGACCGATGATCCGTCACCCTGTGAGCAGCTCCAGCTCGGCGCCGATGTTGTACCGCGCGGTCGCCTCCCACTCCGCCGCCCCGTACGGCGTGTGGAACAGGCGGGGCAGGTCGAGGAGTTGGCGCAGGATCGCGGCGCGGCCCTCGCGGAAGGCGTCGTTCGGGACGAAGGCGTACTCCTGGCGGACGGCGGCGGTGTAGGCGGCGTACGCGTTCGGGGACGAGGCCAGGATCGCCAGGTCGGCATCGCACAGGACCTGGCCGTTGCGGTCGTCGTCGGCCGGGTCGTGGGTGACGGTGAGGCGGACCAGACGGGCGACTTCCTCGGTCCACTCCTCGGACACCCCGGCCTCGGGGAGCGCGCGCTCGGCGAGGCGGGCGGACCGCTCCTCGTTCTCGGAGCGGTCGGGGAAGTACACGGCGTCGTGGAACCAGGCGGCCAGCCGCACCAGGTCCGGGTCGTCCGCGTGCTTCTCCAGTACGTCGATGTGGTCGAGGACCGCCTTGAGGTGCGTGACGGTGTGGTAGTGGCGCTGCGCCTCCTGCCAGCGGGTGAGGAGGTTGTCGGCGTACGGGACCGGGTCCGGGCCGCCGCCGGGCGCCCGGGCTTCTTCCAGGGCACGGGTCCAGCGGGTGCGCAGGGCATCGAGATCGACCATGCGTCTATTCTCCCGCGCGCTGCCCCGGAGCCCCTAGCGTGAAGACCATGACTCCTGCTGACGTTCACGACGTACGCGACCCCGAGCTGCCCGGACGGCTTCTCGCCATCGAGCGTGACGCGCTGATACCGCTGCTGCGGTCCAGGCCGGACGAGGACTTCGCGCTGGCCACCACCGCGTGTCCGGGGTGGACCGTGCGGGACGTGCTCGCGCACTGTTCGTCCGCGCTGATCCGGGTGGTGGACCGCCGGTTCGAGAAGGGCGTGTTCAGCCCGGAGTGCAACGACCGGGACATCGCCGAGCGCGGCGACTGGTCGATGGGTGAGGTCATCGACGAGCTGGAGCGCGGGATGACCGAGGCCGGGCCGGTGATCGCCAAGGCGGGCGGTGTGCTCGATCCGGTCGCGCTGGGCGTGGGGGTCCCCCCACGCCCTTAAGGCAGTGGGGGAGGGTGCACGCCGGTGACGTGCGCGAGGTCTTCGGGGAGCCGGGGGCGTACGCGGGCGACGGGCTGCCCCACGCGCTCACCCTTCTCGCGCGGATCACCCGGGAGAAGGGGCACCTGCCGCTCCACGCCGACCTGGACGATGCGGACGAGCCGCTGCGGCTGGGCGAGGTGTCGGGGGCGCGGACGCCCGCGCGCTACATCGGCGACGCCGCCACCCTCGTACGGCTGTATTCGGGGCGTCCGCTGGAGGGGGCACGGTACGAGCTGGCCGGAGCGGAGGAGGGGGAGCTCAACATCTTCGGAGAGTGACCGGATTCCCCGCGGACCAGGATTCCCCGCCGGCCCGGACGCCTCGCGGCGATCTTCTCGCGGGGGAGCGGCATCTCGGCGTACTCTTGGATTGGACTAGACCTGTAGTCGCCCAAGGGGAAGAGGTCCTATGAGCAAGCGCGCAGTCCTGGAGGTGATCGCCCTCGGTGTGGAGGACGCGGTCGCCGCCCAGGCCGGAGGTGCGGACCGGCTGGAGCTGGTCACCGACATGGCTGCCGACGGACTCACTCCGCCGGTCGAGAACTTCGTCGGGATCCGCGCCGCCGTCGACATCTCACTGCGCGTGATGCTCCGCCTGGCGGACGGCTTCGCCGCGGGGGACGTCGACGAGTTGGTGCGCGTCGCCAGGCAGATGCGTGCCGCCGGGGCGGATGAGTTCGTGCTCGGGTTCCTCGACGAGCACGGCGGCCCCGACCTCGCCGCCGTGGAGCGGATCGTCGCCGAGCTGGACGGCTGCCGCTGGACCTTTCACCGTGCGATCGACCGTGCCGCCGACCGTGATGCCCTGCGCAAGCAGCTCGCGGACCTGCCGGGCCTCGATGCGTACCTCACGGCCGGCTCCCCCGAGGGCGTGGACGACGGCCTCCCCACGCTCGTCGCCGAGGCCGCACGCAGCGGTGAGCCCGGCTACGAGCCGCGGATCATGGTCGGCGGCGGCCTCCGCCTCGACCATGTGCCGCCGCTGCGTGCCGCGGGGGTCGACGCCTTCCACATCGGCGGCGCCGCCCGCCCTGGCGGCTGGGCCGGCCCGGTCTCGGTGGATGCGGTGCGGGAGTGGCGGGTGGCGCTGGACGCGTAGGGGGCACGTGGGGTGTTCTTCGCCCCCGCCGCCCCTACCCGTCCCATCCCGTTCCTGGGGGCTGCGCCCCCAGACCCCCCTAAAAGATTGCGCAGTTCCCGCGCCCCTTAAGGGGCGCGGGGAACTGCGCGACAAGCCCCCACCCACCCGCAGCCAAAGAACAACCCCCACGCACCCCACCACCGAGGTCACAGATCCGTATCTGCCCGGTAGTTGTTGTGTGTTGAGGGTCTCGTGGCGATCACGGGCCGCCCCCGTGCGTGCATATTAGGGAAGCCCCGGTGAGCCGGGGCATGACAAAGCGCACGTGCACAGCAACAGGGGGACAACGCTCCATGCCATCCATACGCAGCCGCTCGCTCGCGGCCGCCGCAGCCGTGATCGCGGCCATCATGGTCACCACCACGGCCTGTGACAGCAAGAAGGACGACGCGGCCGACGCGGCGCCCTCGTCGTCCGCGCAGGCGGACAAGAACGTGGACACCGGCGGTGACGACGGCGGTGTCTCCATCGGGGGCTACAAGCTGCCCGCCGGTATCCCGACCGACCTCAGCGGCGCCGACCTGGACAAGTGGAAGAACGGGGGGTGGAAGGACTACAGCAACTGGGCATCCAAGGCTGAGGACTTCGCCAACCCGTACATCGAGGACTTCTGGACGCCGGAGCGCATCGCCTCGGCCAAGGAGATCGCCGGTGACATGCCGACCGTCGCCAAGTCGACCAACATGAGCTCCGGTTCGGGCGGCGCCGTCTACGCCTACGAGCCCGACGGCCCGGTCAAGAAGTACAAGGCCACGCGGGTGAAGTCCACGTACCACCACTACGCGGCGGCTGTGGGCAAGCTGTTCTTCAGTACCCCCGAGGGCGAGTACGTGTGCTCCGCCGCGGTGGTCTCCGACCCCGCGCACCCGGGCAAGTCCAACATGGTGTGGACCGCGGGCCACTGTGTGCACGGCGGCAAGGGCGCGGGCTGGTACCGCAACATCGCCTTCTACCCGTCCTTCAACAACAAGGCCAACCTGAACATCCAGCAGGCGGTCCAGAACGCCAACTCCCGCAGCGTCTCGCCGTACGGCAGCTACTGGGCCGACTGGGCCATCACGTCCAACAACTGGATCAAGGGCGGCTCGGGCCACAGCGGCACCTGGGCCTCCACGTACGACTACGCCGTGCTGCACGTCAAGCAGCCCAAGGGTCACAAGTCGCTTCAGCAGCAGGTCGGTGCGGCCCTGCCGGTGTGGTTCAACGCCCCGGCGGCGAACAAGGTCAAGAACATGAAGGTCCGCGGCTACCCCGCCGCTTCGCCCTACGAGGGCTCGAAGATGTACGACTGCCGTGGTGCCACCAAGCGCTACGTGCTCGGCACCAGCTACCCGAGCAAGTACCCGGCCGAGTACCAGGTCGGCTGCACCATGACCGGCGGCGCCTCGGGCGGTCCCTGGTACATGTCGCACAAGGGCCGCAACTACCTCGTGTCCAACACCTCGTTGGGCGGCAACGGTGCGCTGACCGGGCCGCGCCTCGGCACGGACGCCAAGGCGGTCTACCAGGCCATGTGGAAGAAGTTCAAGTAACAAACCCCGAACGACTGGGGAGTTGAGGTGGCCGCGGTGCTCATGAGTGCCGCGGCCACCCCTGTATCAGGCCCGGACCGGGGCGGGTTTCGCCGCGGTCCGCGCCGGGTGCGCTTCCCGTGTCGTGAACGCCGCCACGGTCACCGCCAGTGCCGCCAGCCCCGCCCCCGCCAGCAGGAACCAGCGGTCTCCGAACAGTGAGATCGCGAGGCTTCCGGTGCCGCCGGCCGCCGCGATGCCCAGGTACAGCGCGCTGCTGTTGAGGGAGATGAGCAGGGGGGCGTTCGCCGGGTCGAGGGAGGCGAGGCGGGCGGTGAGGGCGACCGCGATGGACCAGCCGACGAGTGGGGTGAGCGCGGAGGACGCCAGCGCGGTCGGCAGGGACTGGAGCGTCCAGGGGAAGGCGGTGGCGAGCGCCAGGTACGCCGTGCCCGAGGCGAGGATCACCGGTCGCGACCCCCACCGGTCGACCAGCCGCCCTCCGAGCTGGCCGCCCCCCACGGACGCGAATCCGGAGACCAGGAGCAGCAACGTCAGCCGGTCCTGATCGCCGCCGGTCGCGGGGTAGGTGGCCACCGTGTAGTAGATGTAGGTCGTCTGGAAGGCCAGGAAGACCAGGAACGTCGTGAGGGCCGCACCCAGGACGCGGGGGTTGGCGAGCGGCGTCAGCCGCTCGCGCAGGGTCAACCCGCCTACGGGTTGCGGCAGTTCGCGCAGCAGCAGTGCGAGCCCGGCGAATGCGGCCAGCCCGAGCGCCGTCACCAGCCACATCGTCAGCCGCCAGTCGGTGCGGCCGATCCAGGTGCCCAGCGGAACCCCGAGAGCGGTGGCGGCGGTCAGCCCGCCCATCACCACGGCGATGGCCCGCCCGCGCCGCTCGGGCGGTACGAGCGAGGTGGCGACGGCGTTGGCCGTCGGCGTGTAGAGCGCGGCGCCGACGGCGGCCAGTACCCGGGTGGCGAGCAGGACGCCGTACGAGGGAGCCAGTGCCGTAAGGGCGTTGGCGATGCTGAAGACGGCGAGTGCGGTGAGCAGGGCGCGGTGGCGGGGCCAGCGGGCGGTTGCCGTGGCGAGCACGGGCGCGAGCACCGCGTACGAGAGGGCGAAGACGGTCACCAGTTGTCCGGCGACCGTGATGGAGACGTTCAGATCGCGGGCGATGAGCGGCAGGATGCCGGCCATGACCATGCCATCCGTGCCCACGGCGAAGGTGCCGAGGGCGAGCAGGAGCAGTCGTAGGCGCACGGGGGTCCCCCAAGAGTCCTGAACGGTTTGACGTTGGTCAAACAATAAAGACTGTTGGATGATTGTCAAACGGTAAGGAGAGAGGTGCGCCCGTGAAGTCCGTGAAATCCGTGAGCTCCGTGAAGTCCGTGAAGTCCGTGACGGACGAGGAAGGCGAGTGGCTGCCGCAGCCCGACGCGGACGACATCGAGCTGGTCAAGGTGCTGCACGCGCTTGGTGACCCGGTGCGGCTGTGGCTGCTGAAGAAGTACGCGACCGGCGAGCAGTTCAGCTGCGCCCCGGACGTGCTCGGCGTCGGCCATCTGCACAAGTCGACCGTCTCGCACCACATGCGGATCATGCGTGAGGCCGGGCTCACCTCGACGCAGGTCGTCGGCCGCAACCGCTTCGTGCGGCTGCGCCGTGACGACCTCGACGCCCGGTTCCCCGGCCTCCTGGACGCGCTGCTGAAGGCGCTTCCCGATTCCCTGCCCGACTTCCCTTCCTGATCCCTGTCCCTGATCAGGCGAGCTGGGGCGGCAGCGGTGCCGCGTGCGTGACGATCAGGCCCGAGACCGCTCGGGTCAGGGCCACGTACAGGCGGCGCAGCCCGGTCCGCTCGTCCGGTTCGCCGTCGACCACGGCCTGTGGCTCGTCCAGGACCACGTAGTCGTACTCCAGGCCCTTGGCGAGCGAGGCCGGTACGAGGGTGAGCCGGGTCTCGGCCGTCGTCTCCTCGCCCGGGCCGAGATACGTCAGCCCGGCCGCCGCCAGCGCTTCGGCGAGGACGGGGATGCGGGCGTCGGCGGCGATCAGACCGGTGGAACCCTCGTTGCTCAGCAACTCCCGTACCGCTTCGACGACTTCGGCTTCGATGACTTCGGCCTCGACGACTTCGGTGTCGGTCGCGCCGGTGTCGGTCTCGCCCGTGTCGGCCGCGCCGGTATGCGCCCGCACCTCGAAGAAGCCCGGGTTCTCCCGGACCGACGCCACCGGGGTCAGTCCGGGCGCGATGTGCGGCAGCAGCCGGGACGCGTACGTGATGACATCGGTGGGCACGCGGAAGCCCGCCGTCAGCTCCTCGATCACGGCCTCGTCCTTGCCGAGATGGCGCAGCGCCTCGTCCCAGCTCCGCGTTGCCCACGGGGTCGTCCCCTGCGCCAGATCCCCCAGCACGGTCGCCGAACCGGTCGTGCAGCGCCGGCCCACGGCCCGGTACTGCATCGGGGAGAGGTCCTGCGCCTCGTCGAGCACCACATGCCCGAGTGAGTGCGTGCGCTGCACGAGGTCGGTGGCCTCGTCGATCAACACGGCATCCGCGGCAGACCACTTGGCGGACTTGACGCTCCGCACGGGCTTGAGCCAGAGGATTTCCTTCTGCTCGTCCTCGTCGAGAATCCCCTCCGCGTGTACGGCGAGGAAGTCGGCGTCGGAGAGCAGCCGCAGGACGAGTTTGGCGGGGTCGACGGGCGGCCAGATCGCCTTGACCGCGGCCTTCACGGCGGTGTTGCGGGCGACGGCGTCCTGCACCCGGTCGTCCGGCGCCTCGCCCGACCGCTCCATCTGCACCAGCACGGCGTGTGCGATCCGCTGCGGAAGGGCCTCGCGGGCGGCGCCGTACCGGATGTCGCGGTCGAGCAACTCCCGGACGATCTCCTCCAGTTCGTACGCCGCCACCCGCCAGCGCCGCGAACCGCGCACGACGACGACCGGCTCGGACGGCAGGGTCACATGCGAGCGCACGGCCCGCCGCAGCACTTCCGCCATCCGGGCGTCGCCCTTGATGACGGCGGCGGTCGCGTCGTCGCCTCCGCGTACCTCGACATGGGCGACGAGGTCGTCGACGGTCGCCTGCTTGACCTCCAACTCGCCGAGAGCAGGGAGGACTTGCTCGATGTAGTGCAGGAAGGACTTGTTCGGCCCGATGACCAGGGTGCCGGTGCGGGCGAGCCGCTCCCGGTGGGCGTACAGCAGATACGCGACGCGGTGCAGGCCGACGGCGGTCTTTCCGGTGCCGGGGCCTCCCTGCACACAGACCGAGCCGGACAGCCCGGACCGTACGATCTCGTCCTGCTCGGGCTGGATGGTCGCCACGATGTCGCGCATCGGGCCTACGCGCGGCCGCTCGATCTCCTGCTGGAGCAGCTTGCTGGTGGCCGCGGCCTCGGCGGGGTCGGAGAGGTGCTCGTCCTCGTACGCCGTGAGGTCGCCGCCCGTGTATCCGAAGCGGCGGCGCAGCCCGACGTCCATGGGGTTCTTCTTCGAGGCCCGGTAGAACGGCTGCGACACCGGCGCGCGCCAGTCGATGACCATCGGGTCGCCCTCGGCGTCGTGCACATGCCGCCGCCCGATGTAGAAGCGCTCGCCCTCGGCGCCCTCCGCCTTGTCGGCGCCCGGCGGGTGCAGGTAGTCGAGCCGCCCGAAGAACAGCGGGGTGTGACTGAGGTCGGCGAGGGCCTTGATGCGCTCGTCCATCTGGCGCTGGAGCACCGCGGCGTTCACCCAGTTCGCGGTGACGTCACGGATGTCGAGGCTCTCGACGTCCTCGCGCATGGCGCGCAGGGCGGCGCGGGACTGGCCGAGGTGGGTCTGCTCGCGGGAGAGGGGATCGTCGGACGGGGTGGACACGGGGGTTGCCTCCGGGGACCTGCTGCGTGGGTGATTCCTGGATGCCGTCCGGTTTCCGGCCGGACAGCGGCACTCCGTGACAGGAGGCGGGCAAGAGCGGAGATTCTAGGTGACCGGAGGATGCGGAGGCCAATGGTTTTCCACGGCCCGGGAACGGTCTCAGGGGTGCGCCCCCGGGGACCCTAGGGGGCGGGGTCCGTCGTGAGGTGTACGGCGGGCGGTCGGCAGGCGTACGAGGGGGCCAGCGAGGTTCGGTCGGAAGGCCGACGCCATCGGGGGCTCGGAGTTCCACCATGGATACATGAGCGCAGCAACCTTCACCCCAGGCCCTGTCCACCCCGGTCTCCCCAGCGGCGCGACCGCCGCGACCTCCACCCACCACCGCCACCGTCTCGGCGACGCCCTGCGCGCCGTCAAGGTGTTCGCAGGCGCGGCGCTGCGGGTCGTCCTCCTCGGCGAATACGAAGAGGAAGCGGGCGTACGACGCCGGTGAGCCGTCCGCCGGGGTGAAGTCCCCCGGCACTAGGGTCACTCCGTGCTTCAGCGGAAAGTGACCACGTCGTCACGCACAGAAGTCACCCTGCTCGCCCTCTCTTTCGCCGCCTTCTCCGCGCTGTGCGTCATCACACGCGCCCCCATGGCCGACGCGCTGGTCTACCGGGCCGAGGGCGCGGCCGTACTGAACGGCACGGATCTCTACGGGTTCGCCGTCACCGAGTGGCAGCTGCCCGCCACGTACCCGCCCTTCGCCGCGCTTCTCTTCGTGCCGACGGCCTGGCTCGCGCCCGGCGCCCTCAAGGTGGCCTTCGTCGCCGGAAACGTGGGCCTGCTGGCGGTGCTGGTCCGGCTCTCCTGCCGTTTCGCGGGACTTCCGGTGCGACTCCCGGCGCTCTGCGCCGCCACCGCCTTCGCCCTGTGGCTCGAACCCGTCTTCCAGACCGTCCTCTTCGGTCAGATCAACCTGGCCGTCGTCTGCCTGATCCTCTGGGACCTGACCCGGCCGCCCGGCGCCCCCGGCAAGGGCATCGCGCTGGGCATCGCCGCCGGGGTGAAACTCACGCCCGCCGTCTTCATCGCGTACCTGCTGCTCAGGCGCCGCCGTCGGGAGGCGGCAGGCGCCGTGTCGGCCTTCGCCGCGACCGTCCTGCTGGGCGCGCTCGCGCTGCCCGCCGCGAGCGTCGAATTCTGGACCCGGCGGCTGTACGAGACCGGCCGCGTCGGCAAGGCATGGATCGTCGACAACCAGTCGCTTCAGGGGCTGATCGCCCGCGCCCTGGGGGAGCCGGCACCGGGCCTCGCCTGGGCGCTGCCCGCGGCGGCGGTCGGGTGCGCGGGCCTGTGGCTGGCGGCCCGCAGGGCCGGGGACGAGCGCTGGGGCATCCTCGGGACCGCGTTCACGGCCCTCCTGGTCTCCCCGATCAGCTGGTCGCACCACTGGGTGTGGTGCGTCCCGCTGATCGCCGTGCTGTACGCGGACGGCCGCCTCCGCCAGGCAGCGACCGTCACCGCGGTCTTCGCGGCCCGCACCCTCTGGCTGATCCCGCACCAGGGCGACCTGGACCTCCGACTCCCCTGGTGGCAGCAGCCGTTGGCGGCGCCGTACCCCCTACTGGGGTTGCTGCTGCTCGCTCAGCTGTCGGTCCCGGTCCCGGTCTCTGTCCCGGTGTCGGTGAGCAACTCGTCCGCGTCCATGATCCGGTAGGCGTACCCCTGTTCCGCCAGGAAGCGCTGGCGGTGGGCGGCGAAGTCCTGGTCGATGGTGTCGCGGGCGACGACGGAGTAGAAGTGCGCCTGGTGGCCGTCGGCCTTGGGGCGCAGCACCCGCCCGAGCCGCTGGGCTTCCTCCTGCCGTGACCCGAAGGTGCCGGACACCTGGATGGCGACGGTCGCCTCGGGCAGGTCGATGGAGAAGTTGGCGACCTTCGACACGACGAGGACGCTGATCTCGCCCTCCCGGAAGGCGTCGAAGAGCTTCTCGCGCTGCGCGTTGCTGGTCTCGCCCTTGATGACGGGCGCGTTCAAGTGCTCGCCCAGCTCGTCGAGTTGGTCGATGTACTGGCCGATCACGAGGATCTGCTGCCCCGCGAACCGCCGCACCAGCGCCTCGGTCACCTTCCGCTTGGTGGCGGTCGTGGCGCAGAAGCGGTACTTCTCCTCGGTCTCGGCGGTGGCGTAGGCGAGCCGCTCGGAGTCGGTGAGATTGACGCGGACCTCGACACAGTCGGCGGGCGCGATGTACCCCTGTGCCTCGATCTCCTTCCAGGGCGCGTCGAACCGCTTGGGCCCGATGAGGGAGAAGACGTCCGACTCGCGCCCGTCCTCACGGACCAGGGTGGCGGTCAGGCCCAGCCGCCTGCGCGCCTGGAGATCGGCGGTGAACTTGAAGACGGGCGCGGGCAGCAGATGCACCTCGTCGTAGACGATGAGCCCCCAGTCACGGGAGTCGAAGAGCTCCAGGTGGGGATAGATCCCCTTCCGCTTGGTCGTCAGCACCTGGTACGTCGCGATGGTGACCGGCCGGATCTCCTTGCGCGTACCGCTGTACTCGCCGATCTCGTCCTCGGTGAGACTCGTGCGCTTCACCAGCTCGTGCTTCCACTGCCGGGCCGAGACGGTGTTGGTGACGAGGATGAGGGTGGTGGCCTTGGCCTGCGCCATGGACCCGGCCCCCACGAGCGTCTTCCCGGCACCGCAGGGCAGCACGACGACCCCGCTGCCGCCGTGCCAGAAGTTCTCCACGGCCTGCCGCTGGTACGGGCGCAGCGCCCAGCCGTCCTCGGCCAGCTCGATGGGGTGTGCCTCCCCGTCGACGTATCCGGCGAGGTCCTCGGCCGGCCAGCCCAGCTTGAGCAGCGTCTGCTTGATCTGCCCGCGCTCGGAAGGGTGTACGGCGACGGTGTCCGGGTCGATCCGGGCGCCCACCAGCGGCGCGATCCGCTTGGAGCGCAGCACCTCTTCGAGCACGGGCCGGTCGGTGCTGGTGAGGACGAGCCCGTGCGCCGGGTCCTTGCTCAGCGTGAGCCGCCCGTAACGGTCCATCGTCTCGGCGATGTCGACGAGCAGCGCGTGCGGCACGGGATAGCGGCTGAACTCCACGAGTGCGTCGACGACCTGCTCGGCGTCGTGCCCCGCGGCCCGCGCGTTCCACAGCCCGAGCGGCGTCACCCGGTACGTGTGAATGTGCTCGGGCGCCCGCTCCAGCTCCGCGAACGGCGCGATGGCCCGCCGGCACGCGTCCGCCAGCTCGTGATCGACTTCCAGCAGGAGTGTCTTGTCGCTCTGGACGATGAGGGGTCCGTTCACACCCGTCCCTTTCTGCGTGCCGGCATCCCAGCGCGGATGCCCGGCCAAACGTCCAGTGTGCCCCATCCGGCTCAGAACCCCAGGGGCTGTGTCTTCCACCACGCGCAGAGGACGTCGGCGTCAGCGTCGGTGTCGGGGTCCGCGTCGGCGTCGACGGTCCGGGGTCAGGCCTGGTCGTCCGCCAGCTCCGCGACCCCCGTCACCCGGTGCAGCGGATACGTGCGGACTTCGTCCGCCGTGTGGTCGTACGCCGTGACGAAGCCGCCCTCGACGCGGATCGGGGCGATGACGCGCTGGGTGGCGGCGCCCTCGGCGTTGACGTAGCCGATCCAGAGGGATTCGCCGGTGAGGACGGCGGCCTGCATGGTGGCGAGGGTCTCGGCGGAGCTGGTGCGGGGGAGCTCGCCGTTGCCGGGGTGGTCGGTGGCCGCGTCCTGCTTGCGGGGGGTCGTGGAGGCCAGGTCGCCGGCGCGGATGGCGCGGATCGCGGCGCCGAGGAGCGTGGCGTCGGGAACCGGGGGGCCGTCCGGGACGGGCTCGGGTGCGGTGCGCGGCGGGGTGCGGTGGGCGTGCGCGCGGGTGATCAGGACATCGCCCTCGGCGGACTCGGCGGCGGGCGCGAAGCCCATCGCGCGGAGGCCTTCGAGGAGGGCCGCCGGGTCGGCCTGGGCGGCCAGGACGGTGGGCGCCAGGCGGCGCAGCCGCAGACCCTGCGAGCGCTTGTCGGCGAGGATCTCGTTCAGCAGCGCGTCGTCGTCGCAGCGGACGTACGCCGACGCCGCGCCGATCCGCAGATGGCCGTGTCTGCGCGCCACGTCGTCGATGAGATACGCGAGCGGCTGCGGGACCGGTGTACGGGAGTGGGCGGCCAGGAACGCGTGCAGGTCCGACGCCGAGCGGCCCGCGTCCAGCGCGCGGCGCACCGAGGCGGGAGTGAAGCGGTAGACCGTCGCGCCGCCCTTCGACTCCACGTCCGCGAGGACGCCCAGCGTGTCCGCCAGGGGGCGCTCCAGGGGGCCCGGGGCGACCGCGGTCAGGTCCGCCTGGAGGAGGACGTGGTCCAGCGGCTCCGGGAGGAGGGGGGCGAGCAGCCGGGCGGCCCGGGTGGCGGCCGCGGCCTGTTCGGCGGGGGAGTGACCGGCCTCGGGGAGGGCGTGGTGCCGCTTGTGGGCGGGCAGCTTGTCGCCCGGGCCGGTGGGGGTGGTGGGCTCGCCCTCCAGGGCGGACGGTGACGGGAATCCCAGCAGGGCCCGTCCCTGCGCCGACAGCGCCCCCCGGCCCGTGATTCCCAGCAGCTCCGCCTCGGACAGGGTCCAGCGGGCCAGCCGGGTGCGCAGGTCGTCCGTGGCGGACCGGTCGCCCCGCAGGGGGCGCTCCCAGTGCAGACGGGCGAGGACGGAGTCCGCGGTGGGGGAGGCGCCCTCGGGGAGCGCGGCGAGGAGGGTCAGCACGCGGTGGCGGACCTCGGGGGCGGCGGAGCGGTCCAGGCCGGGCCCGAGCGCCGAGAGCGTACGCTCCTTCGCGTCCCGCGCGCCGACCAGCCCCGCCGTCCGCGTCGCCACCAGCCACGCCGAGGCGAGCCGCGCCCAGCGCTCGGCGGCGGGCAGCTCCAGCCACTCGTCGTACCCGGGCGTCGCCGCGTACCGCTCGTCGGCCTCGCCGTCCGAGGCCAACAGCCCCGCCGCGTAGGCGAGCTCGACCCAGAACGCGGCGATCGGCTCCGACAGGTCCAGTGCCACCGCCGTCCGCTTCAGGTCCCGCACGCTCAGCCCGCCCGCGCGCAGCACCGCCGGACCGCCCTCGTGCCAGTCCTTGAGCAGTTCCTCGACGGTCGCCAGCGCCGTGTACGCCTGGCCGGCCGCCGCGGCGTCCACAACCTGTGGACGGTGGGTCCGCGCCGCCTCGACAGCCGGCGCCACCGGCTCCGCCGCCCGGTGCGCGCGGCCCGCCCGCAGATGCAGGGCGACCTCCCGGGGCAGTACGACCGTGCCGGGCGCCGTCGGCAGCAGCAGCCCGCGGTCGATCAGCCAGCGCAGATGCCGTGCCGGGTCGGCCGTCACCTGGCCGTACGGCGGCCCCCACACCAGCCGCGACAGCACGTCCACCGACTCGGCGGGCGCGTCGTCGAGCAGCGCCGACATCCGCGCCCGGTCCGTGAACAGGCCGGTGAGCGACGCGACGGCGGACACGGAGTCGTGGGTGGTGGGCAGCCCGGCCGCCGCCACGATCTCCTGGATACGGCCCGGAGACATCCCCGCCGTGGCTTCGGCGACCGTCGGGCCCAGACCCGTCGGGGACGGGTGCTGCGGGGACGGCGCGAGCAGCTCCCGTGCCGTCCGTACGAGGCGGAGGCGGTCGTCGGGGCCCCAGGCCAGGGCCTGCTCGCGGAGCGTCCCGAGGGCGCGCGGGAACGCCGCCGTGACCGCCGGGTCGCGGTCGTCGCCGGCCATCAGGCTCATGAGCTCGTCGTACGTCGCCGGGTCCGCCGCCACGGCCAGGGCTTCCGCGGTCTGCAGGGCGAAGCGGTCCAGGCGTTCCAGGGCGCGGACGACCGAGGCGCGGGTGCCGGCGCGGGTGGCGAGCTGGGTGAGGTCCGTGGGGACGGGGGTGATCAGGTCCGGGCGGGACCTGAGGAGCGTGGACAGTGAGGTGTCGTCCCGCGTGCGGAGGGCTTCCGCCAGGGAACGCGGAGCGGTCTCGGTGCTCATCCTGTCAACGGTAGCGGGTGGGTTGCGCAAGGGGAGTCCTTCGCCCCCGCCGCCCCTACCCGTCCCATCCCCAGGGGCTCTGCCCCTTCGACCCCGTTCGGTTGTGTGCCGGGTGCGGGTGGGTGGGGGCTGGTCCAAAAGATTGCGCAGTTCCCCGCGCCCCTAAAACGGGCGCGGGGAACTGCGCAATCTTTTAGCGGGGGTCTGGGGGCGCAGCCCCCAGGGATGGGGCGGCGGGGGCGAGGGAAAACCCGGTACCTTCGTCGGCACGGGGTAATCAACGTGCCCGCCCCGGAGGGGACTTCGTGGGGATTGAGAGTGACCAGCTTGTCTTCGACTACCTGAGCCGGGTCGGAGACCTGGCCCAGCAGCGGCAGCTGCCGTCGGCGACGCGGATGCGGCTGGTGTCGGAGCTGCGGAACGAGATCGACCGCCGCAGGGCGAAGTCACCCGTCGACAGCCCCGCCGCCGTCCGCCGCATCCTCGCCCGCCTCGGCACCCCCGACGAGATCGTCACGGCAGCCGGCCGCAGCGACGACGCCGCGCCCGGGACGGAGCCGTGGGCCGCCGTCCCCACCCAGCGCGCCGCCGAACCGGAAACCCGTCCCAAGGGCCTGCGCCGCGTCGTCCCGAGGCCGCGCCCCGCGGAACCGGAACCCACCGAGAACGCCGACGCCCCCTCCCCGCCACACCTCGCGAGCGCGCAGGAACTGGGCGACAGCGCCACCCAGCCCGACTGGTGGCGCGTGGACAGCAGCCCGTTCGGGCTCGGGGACAGCGTGCCGGGGTTCGTCGGAGGCGTGGAGATCCCCGAACTGCTCAAGCCGCCGCCCGAGGAGAAGCCCGCCGAGGAACCGAAGCCGGGGGCCAGGCAGTCGGCCAAGCAGCCGGCCAAGCAGGCGGAAGCGGTTCCGGACGACGAGCTGGATGCTGTGGAGGAGAAGCCGGCGCGTCGCCGCCTCCTCCCGGGCCTCAGCGGCTGGAGCAACCCCCTCCTCCTGCTCGCCGCCGCCCTCCTCGTCGCGGGCGCCGCCCTCGGCAACTGGTTCGCCCTGGGCCTCGGCTGGCTCATCGCCTACGCCTCGCGCCGGCTGACCCCCGCCGAGTCGAAGTGGGCGGTCCTCGTGCTGCCCGGCCTGGCCGCCACGGCCGGCATCGTCTGGCTGTGGGGCCGTACGAACGGCCGCTGGGGCGCCCCCATCGCCGAGGGACACATGAACGACGCGGTCACCGAGACCTGGCCCTGGGTCGTCCGCGGCGCGGCCGTGGCCTCCGCCCTGTACCTGGTGTGGCGGTCACAGCGCCGACGCTGACCCCTTGGACCGATGGCTCCCTGGGCTCCCTTGGCTCACTTGGGACAATGGCCCGTATGACTTTCCGCGCGCTGACCGTCGGCTTCGACCTCGACATGACCCTGATCGACTCCCGCCCCGGTATCCGCGCCTGCTATCAGGCACTTTCCGCGCGGACGGGCACGTACATCGACTGCGATCTGGCGGTCACGCGGCTCGGGCCGCCGCTGGCGGACGAGCTCGTCAACTGGTTCCCGGCGGACGAGGTCCCGGCGGTCGCGGACCTCTACCGTGAGATGTACCCCACACACGCCATCACCGGCACACTCGCGATGCCCGGCGCCCGGGAGGCCGTCGCGGCCGTGCACGCGACGGGCGGGCGGGCCGTCGTCGTCACCGCGAAGTGGGAGCCCAACGCCAAACTGCACCTGGAGCATCTGCGTATCGACGCGGACGAGGTCGTCGGCAACCTGTGGGCCGAGCAGAAGGCGGAGGCGCTGCGCGAGCACGGCGCGAGCGTGTACGTCGGCGATCACACCGGAGACGTACGCGGCGCGCACACGGCGGGCGCGTACGCCGTCGCCGTGACCACCGGCCCGTGCGACGCCGGGGAACTGCGCGCGGCGGGCGCGGATGTCGTCCTCGCCGATCTCACGGAGTTCCCGGCGTGGCTGGAGAGCTACAGCTGACCGGCTCCCGCCAGGTCCTGCCGGCCTAGGGGGCTTCTGATGGATCTCCGCGGCGTCGCGACGCCCGGCACGCCCTCTCGCCGCTCCTTCTCCCACGGAGATCCATCAGAAGCCCCCTAGCTCCGCGCGGCGCGTGCCCGGCGGCGGCCCTCCGCGATGGACTGGAGCACTCCGGCTGCGGCCAACAGGAATCCGACGCCCATGAACATGCTCAAGCCGAACATGTATGTCGGAAAAGGAGTCGTACCGAGCAGCAGCGGTGCCACGGTGACCAGTGTGGCCACGGCTCCGATGAAGAAGACGATGGCACCGGCACGGATCAGCCGGTCACCGGCTTCGGGGGAATTCGCTTGGGTTTTGTCACGCACCGGACCAGGGTAGTTCCCAGCGCGAAGGAACAATCCAGCGACGTCTTGTCACCAGCCGCCGGACCATTAGCCTTGGTACCGGCGGGTCCGACGACCCGCTGTAGTGCTATCCAGAGCCGTTTAAGGGCAGTTGCCCATGCAACCGCCCGAGCAGTTTTCAGAGCAGTTTCCGACGAGTACGAGGACGAGGACAGACGTGCCTACCGGCAAGGTCAAGTGGTTCAACAGTGAGAAGGGCTTCGGCTTTCTCTCCCGCGACGACGGCGGCGACGTCTTCGTTCATTCCTCGGTCCTGCCCGCCGGAGTCGAAGCTCTCAAGCCCGGCCAGCGCGTGGAGTTCGGCGTTGTCGCCGGTCAGCGCGGCGACCAGGCGCTTTCGGTGACCATCCTGGACCCGACCCCCTCCGTGGCGGCCGCGCAGCGCCGCAAGCCGGACGAACTGGCTTCCATCGTCCAGGACTTGACGACCCTCCTCGAAAACATCACGCCGATGCTGGAGAAGGGCCGTTACCCCGAGAAGGCCTCCGGCAAGAAGATCGCGGGCCTGCTGCGAGCGGTCGCCGACCAGCTCGACGTGTAGGCATCCGGCAGACAGTCCAGGGCACTTACGGGAAGTTCAGCGCATCCGGGCCGAGGGGCGGCACCAGCCCCTCGGCCGCCGCGCGGGTGAGCAGTCCCCGGATCGCGGCGTAGCCGTCGTCGCCGAGGTCCGCCGTGAACTCGTTGACGTACAGGCCGATGTGCTGGTCCGCGACCTTCGGGTCCATCTCCTGGGCGTGTTCCAGGACGTACGGGCGGGAGGCCTCCGGGTCGTCCCACGCGGCGCGGACCGAGGCGCGGGCCGACTCGGCGAGCAGCTTCAGCGTGTCGTCGCCCAGCGAGCGCTTGGCGATGATCGCGCCCAGCGGGATGGGCAGCCCGGTCGTCCGCTCCCAGTGCTCGCCCATGTCGGCGAGCTTGTGCAGCCCGTAGTTCTGGTACGTGAAACGCGCCTCGTGGATGACCAGTCCCGCGTCGACCTTCCCGTCCCGTACGGCCGGCATGATCTCGTGGAACGGCATGACGACGATCTGGCCGACGCCGTCGGGAATCGTGTCCGCGGCCCAGAGGCGGAAGAGCAGGTACGCCGTCGACCTCTCGCTCGGCACGGCGACGGTACGGCCGGTCAGGTCCGCGTGCGCCTCGCGCGTGAGCACCAGCGGGCCGCAGCCCCGCCCCAGCGCGCCCCCGCACGGCAGCAGCGCGTACTCGTCGAGGACGTACGGCAGCACGGCGTACGACACCTTCAGCACATCGAACTCACCGCGCTCGGCCATGCCGTTGGTGATGTCGATGTCCGCGAACGTGACGTCGAGCGCGGGCGCGCCCGGCACCCGGCCGTGGGCCCAGGCGTCGAAGACGAACGTGTCGTTCGGGCAGGGCGAGTACGCGATCTGCACAGGCTCAGTGAGTGCGGTCATGCCGGTTCCAACCCTCCAGTACGGGCGCAAGCTTCCCGAAAGCCTCGGTGAGTGCGGCGAGCGCGTCGCCGATGCGCCAGGCGGCGCGGTCGCGCGGGCCGACCGGGTTGGAGACCGCGCGGAGCTCCAGTACGGGCACACCGTGCGCGGCGGCCGCCTCGGCGACCCCGAACCCCTCCATCGCCTCGGCGAGGGCGCGGGGGTGACGTGCGCGCAGCTCGGCGGCGCGGGCGGCGGTGCCGGTCACGGTGGAGACGGTGAGCACCGTCCCGGCGCGTCCGCCCGTGGCCGCCACGACGTCTCGTACGAGTGATTCCGGTGGACGGTGGCTGACGGTCCCGAAGCCGAGCGCGGTGACCGGGACGAAGCCGTCCACGGTGTCCGCGCCCAGATCCGCCACGGTGATGTCGTCGGCGACGACGAGTGACCCGACGGGGGCGTCCGGCTGGAAACCGCCCGCGATCCCGGCGGAGACGACCAGGGCGTAGGGGGTGCCTTCGAGCGCCGCCGCGGTGAGCGCGGTGGCGGTGGAGGCGGCGGCGAGGGCGGGGCCCACACCGGCGGCGAGCAGGTCGTAACCGCCCGAGCGGTGGAGACTCACCCCGGGGAGCCGGACCTCACGGGGTGGAGCCGGGAACGCCCCGGCCACCGCGTCCCGCTCGGCGGGGACCGCGGTGGCTACCAGGACGCGTACGACGGAAGACGTGGTCAGGAGTCCTTCTTGAGCTTGAAGGACCACAGGCCGGTGACCGTCTTCTCGCCCTCCTTGATGGAGACGAGCGTCGAGTTGCCGCTGGCGCCGTACTGGGCGTTGAAGAACACGCTGCCCGGGATCGTGCGGTACGTCTTCGTGCTGGAGTCGGTCAGCGGCTGACCGTTCATCAGGATCGTCCAGCCCTTGTCCGCGATCTTCGGGTCCACACCGAACCGGACGGTCTCGTCGGGGTCGACCTTGATGGACTTGATGTCCTTGGACTTCAGGCACTTCGCCAGGTCCGCGGTCGACACCTCCTTGCCGTCGTTGTAGCAGTCGGTCTCGGAGCTCACCGAGTTCTTGCCGACCGTGATCGTGGCCAGCGGCGTCGGCTTGTCACAGGCGGACAGGGTGAGAAGTCCGGCGGAAACGGCGCCGACAGCGGCGACGGCGCGACGGCGGCGCGCAACGCTGCGTGCATTAGCGGCTCTGCCGCGGGGCAGGGAGGTCATGGCCGAAGGCTATCGGGCAGGTCCAGTGGTCTCCCCACGTGGGGTACGGCGTGCCGTCCGTGGCCCCCGCGTGGCCGTGCCGCTCACGCCACGCGTTGCCGGGCGGGTCCGGCGTGGTGTGCCGCGCTGAGCAGCCCCCGTACGGTCGTCAGCCAGCCCGTGGCGACGATCGCGGCGGCCACGGACAGGCCGAGCGTGCCGTTGAGCGGCAGCGCGATGCCGATGCCGCCGCCGAGGACCCACGCCATCTGCAGCAGCGTCTCGGAGCGGGCGAAGGCGGACGTCCGGACGAGTTCCGGGACGTCCCGCTGGATCAGCGCGTCCAGGGACAGCTTGGCGAGGGCCTGCGCGAAGCCCGCGACCGCGGCGAGGCAGGCCACGAAGGCCGCCCCGAAGAACAGCGCGGCGAGGATCGCCGTCGCCAGTACGAACGCCACCACCGTCACGATGATGATCTCCGGAGCGCGCTGTTTCAGCCAAGCTCCGACCGCCGTGCCGAGCGCGTTGCCCGCGCCCGCCGAGACGCCCACTATGCCGAGCGAGACCGCCGCGCTCTCGCCGGTGAGCGGGTGCTCGCGCAGCAGGAACGCGAGGAAGAAGATCAGGAAGCCGGAGAGACAGCGCAGGGAGGCGTTGGCGCCGAGCGCGTGGGTGACCGCCGTGCCGACGGTACGGAGCCCCGGGCGCGGGGCCTTTTTCTGGCGCGGTCCGTGCAGGTGCTCCTCGTCCGCGGCCAGGAGTGCCTTGTCCTCGCCCTTCGCCGAGTCGACCTTGTGCGGCAGGGTGAACGACAGGAACGTGCCCGCGATGAAGATCACGAAGGCGCCGTAGAGCGGGTAGCGCGGGCCGAGGATCTGGAGTCCCGCCCCGATCGGCGCGGCGACGGCGGTGGCGAAGAGCCCGCCGAGGGTGACCCGGGAGTTGGCCTTCACCAGGGAGAACTTGGGTGGCAGGAGGCGTGGCACGACAGCGCTTCGTACGACTCCGTACGCCTTCGAGGCGACCAGTACCCCGAGTGCGGCGGGGTACAGCTCGATGCCGCCGGTGACGACCGCGCTGGAGAGCAGCAGGGCGAGGAAGGCCCGGGCGAGCATCGCGGCTGCCATCGCGGCGCGGCGGCCGTGGGGGAGGCGGTCGAGGAGGGGGCCGATCACGGGGGCCAGGAGGGTGAAGGGCGCCATGGTGATGGCGAGGTAGAGGGCGACGCGGCCGCGGGCCTCGTCGGTGGGGACGGAGAAGAAGACCGTGGAGGCGAGGGCGACGGTGATCATGACGTCACCGGCGCCGTTCACCGCGTGCAGCTCGATCAGCTTGCCGAGGCCGGATTCGCCGGCTCCGTGGGCGTGCGTGGCCTTGCGGATGCCGCGTGCCGTTCCGGTCACCGGGAAGTGCAGGGCACGGCCGACCGCGCGGACGGACCCGCTCATCCGGCCCGATCCGCCACTCCGGCTGCTGCCCTTGGTGCCACCGACTCCGGTTGCTCCCTGGGGCGACCTTGCGGCTGCCACTCCGTCATAGTGCCCCGAGATGGGGGTGCGTAGTGCGGTTACCGCGCGTATGGGGGGCGCGTGCGGCTTGGGGTCGGGGCCGTGCCGGTACGTCCAGCCCGTCGCCGGTGGGCATTGCTGTCTGCTGCCACGGCGGGACTGGGCGATAACCACGTAAGCGACGGGCTGGACGTACCGGCCGGCCCCTTCGGTGCGTCGCCGGGTGCGGGTGCCTCTTAAGGGGCGCGGGGCTGTGTCAATATGCGGCTCCGCCGCGTGGGCGCGACCAGTCCCCACCGGCTCGCAGCCGACGAACAACCCACGGGGTCGAAGGGGCGGAGCCCCTGGGGATGGGACGGGTAGGGGCGGCGGGGGCGAGTAACAGGGGAGGTCGTCGGCGTGTCCTGGTGGGCGACTTTGCGGCCGGCCGAGACGGGTTGTGCGGGCGCGAAACACCGGCGCGCAGTGCCGGAGAATGTGGCGCGGAGCGCCGAAGAGGGCCGCCGGTGTGGGCCCAGGGGCCAGGAGAAGGTAGCGTGCGTAGCGCGCATGCGGCGATTGTTCTCGGCCGCGCGCCTCTCGGCCATCCCGCAGAATGGATGGCGTAGGTGCGCCCGAGTGCGATCGGGCGCGGACGTCGACGCGGCCCTCCGGTCCGCTCCGTCCGCACCCCCGCCGGAGGAATGGCGCACCCGTGAGACGGCGTAGGAGAGAAGCGATACCTGTGAGCGCAGCGACCACGCGAAGCCGCACCCCCGACCGCCTGTGCGCCGAGGCAGTCGACCTCGCCCGTACTGCCGCCGAGGAGGTCGCCGCACCCGGCGTCGTCGGCGCGCACGTGGGGCTGGTCTCCGAGGGGGACCGCGTAGTCACGCACTTCTTCGAGTGCGAGGAGCTGGGGTATCGGGGGTGGCGCTGGGCGGTGACCGTCGCCCGGGCCTCCCGGGCCAAGTTCGTCACGCTCGACGAAACCGTGCTGCTGCCCGGCCCCGAATCGCTGCTCGCCCCCGAGTGGGTGCCGTGGAGCGAGCGGCTCCGCCCCGGTGACATGGGCCCGGGGGACCTGCTGCCCACGGACGCCGAGGATCTCCGCCTCGAACCCGGTTTCACCGGCGAGGACGAGCCGCCGCCGAACTCGCCCGTCTCGGAGGAGATGGCCGAGCTGGTGGAGGCGGAGGACGCGGAGGTGACGGGCGGGGCGCCCGCGACGCTTCCGGTCGCGCCGCGGCGGGGTTCGATCGCGGCGGTGGCCGAGGAGCTGGGGCTGCGTCGTGCGCGGGTCCTGTCCCGGTACGGGCTGCATGTGGCGGCCGACCGGTGGGAGGAGGGGTACGGGCCGAAGACGGCGATGGCGCAGGCCGCGCCCGCGTCGTGCGTCAGCTGTGGCTTCCTGAACCCCATCGGGGGCTCGCTCGGACAGGCGTTCGGTGTCTGTGCCAATGAGTTCTCGCCCGCCGATGGGCATGTCGTGTCCCTCTCGTACGGCTGTGGCGGGCACTCCGAGGCCGCCGTCATGCCGAAGCCGCCGCGCCCGGCTCCGCCGGTGATCGACGAAACCCGCGTGGACCCCTTCCCTCTCCGCCCGTCCCCCGATTCCGGTTCGGTCTCGATCACGACGGACGAAACCTCGGCGGAGCTGGGTCACTCGTAACCGGCCGGGTTTCCCTCGCCCCCGCCGCCCCTACCCGTCCCATCCCCAGGGGCTCCGCCCCTTCGACCCCGACCGGGCAGTTCGTCGGCTGCGGGTGGGTGGGGGCTGGCCGCGCAGTTCCCCGCGCCCCTAAAAGCCAAGGGGCGCGGGGCTGTGACATTTGCGGCTCCGCCGCGGGGCGCGACCAGCCCCCACCGGGCCGCAGCCAACGAACAACCTCCATCCATCCGCAGTCGAAGAACCCATCCCCCCGGGCCGACGGGGCGGAGCCCCGGGTGGAAGGGGGCCCGGCGCGCGGTACCTTCATGCCGCGACCGAGTGCTGCACTAGCGGTCGCGCCAGGCGAGAGGGAGAGTGAACCGTGAGCAAGTTCGTGCGGCCGGCAGCCGAGGGCGCGGACCCGTTCGGGACAGCCCGCCTGCGACGCGGCGTGCTGGACGCCTGGGCGACCAGCCCGGCCCGGTTCCGCGAGGACGCCAACGCCGAGGAGGACCTGGTCCTCGGCGGGTATCGGGACCGGCTCGTGGTCGAGCTCGCCCAGAATGCCGCCGATGCGGCGGCCAGGTCCGGCGTTCCCGGCCGGCTGCGGCTCACCCTCCGCGACGGCGTGCTCGCCGCGGCCAACACCGGCGCCCCCCTCGACGCGACCGGCGTCGAGTCGCTCTCCACACTCCGCGCCTCCGCCAAGCGCGACGCCCACGACACCGCCGTCGGCCGCTTCGGCGTCGGCTTCGCCGCCGTGCTCGCGGTGACCGACGAGCCCGCCGTGGTCGGCCGCCACGGCGGTGTCCGCTGGTCCCTCGCCGAGGCCCGTGAGCTGGCCGGCGACACCGCCCGGCACAGCCCCGGTCTCGGTGACGAGATCCGCCGCCGCGACGGCCATGTGCCGCTGCTCCGGCTGCCGTTCGCCGCCGAGGGCACCGCCCCGGAGTCGTACGACACCGTTGTCATCCTGCCGCTGCGGGACCCCGCCGCCCAGGATCTCGCCGAGCGGCTGCTGCGGAACATCGACGACGCCCTCCTGCTCGCCCTTCCCGGCCTCGACGAAGTCCTGGTCGAGGTCGGCGAGGGCGACGGTGAGGTGCGTACGCTGCTGCGGCGCGGCCATGAGGACGGCGTCACCGTCGAGGACTCACGCGACGGCAGTACGCGGTACCGCGTCGCCTCCCACCACGGCCCGCTCGACCCCGCCCTCCTCGCCGACCGCCCGGTCGAGGAGCGGCTGCGCCCGCACTGGTCCGTCACCTGGGCCGTACCGGTGGACGCCGACGGCGCCCCCGCCCGCCCCCGCACCAGCCCCGTCGTGCACGCGCCCACCCCCAGCGACGAGCCGCTCGGCGTCCCCGCCCTCCTCATCGCCTCCCTCCCGCTCGACACCACCCGGCGGCACGCCGCCCCCGGCCCGCTCACCGATTTCCTCGTGGAGCGCGCGGCGGACGCGTACGCCGAACTGCTCGCCGCCTGGCGTCCGGTGGGCACCGGGATCATCGACCTCGTGCCCGGCCCGCTCGGCAAGGGCGAGCTGGACGGCACGCTGCGCCAGGCGATCCTGGACCGGCTGCCCCGTACCGCCTTCCTGCCGCCGGCCGCCCCGCCGGTCAGCGCTGCGGAGACCCCCGACGACTGGCCCGAGACCAGCGTGTCGGAGAACCCGGCCGCCCTGCGGCCTCGTGACGCCGAGGTGGTGGAGGGCGCGGGCGCCGAGACCGTCCAGGTCCTCGCCGAGGTGCTGCCCAGCCTGCTGCCCGCCGGGCTCGAACGCCGGGCGGAGCTGCGGACGCTGGGTGTCGCCCGTGTCCCGCTCACCGAGGCCGTCGACCGGCTGGCCGGACTGGAGAAGGATCCGGGCTGGTGGCGGAGGCTGTACGACAGCCTCGCCGGGGTCGACCCCGACCGGCTCTCCGGGCTGCCGGTGCCGCTCGCCGACGGGCGTACGACCATCGGCCCCCGGCAGGTCCTGCTGCCGCTCCCGGACGGGCCCACCCCCGACGACACCTGGGCCGCCACCTCCGACAGCCTCGCCCGGCTCGGACTCAAGGTCGCCCACCCGGACGCCGCCCACCCGCTCCTGGAGAAGCTGGGCGCCCTCCCGGCCACGCCCCGCGCCGTGCTCACCACCCCGCAGGTGCGCGCCGCCGTCGCCGCCTCGCTCGACGACGAGGGCGGGGCCTGGGACGAGGACGCCCTGGACGCGGAGGAGTTGGCGGACACCGTTCTCGCGCTCGTTCGCGACGCCGGCCTCGAACCCGGCGACGAGCCCTGGCTCGGCGCCCTCGCCCTCCCGGACGAGGAAGGGGAACTCGCGCCCGCGGGTGAACTCGTGCTGCCCGGCAGCCCGTTCGCCCAGGTCATGCGTGAGGACGAATTGGCCTTCGCGGACGGTGAGCTGGCCGAGCGCTGGGGTGAGCAGCCGCTCGCCGCCTGTGGCGTGCTCGCCAACTTCGCCCTCGTGCGCGCCACCGATCTCGTCCTCGACCCGGACGAGCTGGAGCCGCGCGACTCCGACTTTGCCGAGCCTGATGACGCGGGCCTCCTTGACGCCGTCGACGTGTGGTGCGAGGACGTTCTGGACCGGCTGCCGGACGCGCCGGTGCCGCCGGTCGCCACCGAGATCGTCGCCGTACGGGATCTGGACCTGGTGGACGACGAGCGGTGGCCGCAGGCCCTCGCCCTGCTGTCCCGGCCGCCGTTGCGGGACGCGCTGACCCAGCCGGTGCGCGTCCTGCTGCCGGACGGCACGCACGAGATCGTCCGGCCCTACGCGGCCTGGTGGCTGCGTGGGCATCCCGTTCTCGACGGGCGCCGCCCGGCCGGACTGCGGGCGGAGGGCAGCGATCCGCTCCTGCACGGTCTGTACGACGCCGCCGACGCCACCGGCTTCGACGACGAGCAGGTGCTGCGGGCGCTGGGGGTGCGGACCTCCGTGGCCGCCCTCCTCGACGAGCCCGGGGGCGCCGCCGAGCTGCTCGACCGGCTCGCCGATCCCGACCGCAAGGTCTCCGGCGCCCAACTGCACGCCCTCTACGGCTTCCTGGCCGACCTCGACCCCGAGCAGGTGACCCTGCCGGACGAGCTGCGAGCCGTCGTCGACGGTGAGGTGCGCGTGGTGGACGCGGCCGACGCCGTGGTCGTGGACTCGCCCGACCTGCTGCCCTTCACCGACGGGGTGCCGCTGCTCCCCGTACGGCCGTCGCGCGCCGCCGATCTCGCCGAGCTGTTCCAGGTGCGGCGGCTGAGTGAGTCGGTGACGGGGGAAGTGACCTCCGAGGGTGCCGAGCACGACGTCCCGGAGTCCGTACGGGTGCTGCTCGGGCCCTCGACGCCCACCTCGTACGTCGAGCACGACGAACTCGTCGTCGACGGAACCGAGTTGGACTGGCGGCGTACGCGGGACGGGGTGCTGCATGCCTCCACCCTGGAGGGCGTCGCCGCCGGGCTCGCCTGGGCGGCCGGGCAGTGGCCGCGCCGCTTCGAGGTCGCCGCGCTGCTCGAAGACGCGTCCCGCACCGAGGAGTTGGCGCGCGACCGCTGGTTCGACTGACCTTCAACCGGTGGTTCGAGCGACCTTCGCGAGATGGTTGAAATTTCTTCACTTCTCGTACAACCAATCACTCCAGGCGCATGTCTGATCACCTGAGTCACCAGACTCCTAGATCGGTTGGGCACCGCGGCGACTACGACGACTCGTGGTGCCCCTTCTCCTCACGGGGTAACAACATGCGCATACGTGCCACCGTGGCCGCCGTCTCCGGCGCCCTGGCTCTCTCTGCCTTCGCCGTGCCGGGCGCCCACGCCGCCGACGCTTCCGCCGCCTCCCGCGCGGACGTCGCCAAGGTGCAGGAAGCCGCCCGCGCCGCCTCCGGCAAGACCGCGTTCAGCACCTCCTCGGCTGCCGACACCGGCTCGCCGTACACGCTCGACCTGTCCTTCTCCGGCACGAAGGTCAACAACGGCAAGCCGATCGTCGCGGGCGTCGCCAACAAGGTCACCGCCCCGGTCACCTTCAACATCACGCACGCCGCTGACGTCGACATCACCGCCGACGACTTCATCCTGGACGTGGAGATCTACCGCGGCACCTACGAGGAGCCGGTCAGCATCCTGTTCGGCGACGACCTCCCGGCCTGCACCGCGACCTCGACGACCGCCGCCACCTGCAAGGGCACCATCGACGTCTACCCGGACACCGACCTGGTCAACGCCGACGCCACCACCTGGAAGGCCATCGGCTACGCGGTCGCGCTCAACGGTCAGGACCTGACCTCCGACGACATCGACTGGAGCAAGGTCGGCTACGTCGACCAGGACGCGCTGGCCGCCACCAAGCTGCAGCGCTACTCCAAGCTGACGGTCAACGCCTCGCCGGAGCCGGTGAAGAAGGGCAAGACCATCACGGTCACGGGCAAGCTGTCCCGCGCCAACTGGGAGACCCACAAGTACGCGGGTTACACCGGCCAGTCGGTGCAGCTGCAGTTCCGCAAGAAGGGCAGCGACACCTACACCACCGTCAAGACCATCAAGACGGACAGCACGGGCAACCTGAAGACGACCACCACGGCCTCCGTGGACGGCTACTTCCGCTACTCCTTCGCGGGCACCGCGACCACTCCGGCCGTCAAGGCCACGGGTGACTACGTCGACGTGCAGTAGTCAGGAGCCACTGGCTGTGAGTTTGGTAATCCGCTCACAAAGTCTTCAAATCCCGTACAACCATTCACTCCTGCCACAGATCTGATCACCCGAGTCAACAGACTCCACCATCACTTGGGCCCCGTGCGACGACGAGCCGTGAGGAACGACCACCACCGGGGCCCCTTTCTCCACTTGGGGATCGCATGCGCATACGTGCCACCGTGGCCGCCGTTTCCGGCGCCCTGGCCCTCTCCGCCTTCGCCATTCCGGGCGCCCACGCCGCCGACGCCTCCGCCGCCTCCCGCGCGGACGTCGCCAAGGTGCAGGAAGCCGCCCGCGCCGCGTCCGGCAAGGCCGCGTTCAGCACCTCCTCGGCCGCCGACACCGGCACGCCGTACACGCTCGACCTGTCCTTCTCCAACGTGAAGGTCAACAACGGCAAGCCGATCGTCGCGGGCATCAGCAACAAGGTCACCGCGCCGGTCACCTTCACCGTCACGCACGGCGCCGACGTCGACATCACCGCCGCCGACACCTACATCGACCTGGAGATCTACCGGGGCACGTACGACGAGCCGGAGAACGTCCTGTTCGGCGACGACTTCCCGTCCTGCACCGCGACCTCCACCACCGTCGCCAGCTGCAAGGGCACGATCGACGTCTACCCGGACACCGACCTGGTCAACGCCGACGCCGCCACCTGGAAGGCCATCGGCTACGCGGTCGCGTGGAACGGTGTGAACCCGGACTCCGACGACATCGACTGGAGCAAGGTCGGCTACGTCGACCAGGACGCGCTGGCCACCACCAAGCTGCAGCGCTACTCCAAGCTGACGGTCAACGCAGGCCCGGAGCCGGTCACCAAGGGCAAGACCCTGACCGCCACCGGCAAGCTCACCCGTGCCAACTGGGAGACCCACTCCTACAAGGGCTACACCAACCAGCCGGTCAAGCTGCAGTTCCGCAAGGCGGGCACCAGCACGTACACCACGATCAAGACGGTGACGTCCGACTCGTACGGCAACGTGAAGGCCACCACCACCGCCAGCACGGACGGCTACTGGCGCTTCCGTTTCGAGGGCACCTCGACCACCCCGGCGGTCTCCGCCACGGGTGACTACGTCGACGTGAAGTAGTAACTCCCGTACGGTTCAGGCCCGTACGGGCCTGAACCGTACGCGGCTCAAGCCGGGAAACGGCGGTCGACCCACCGCCACAAGAGCTCCAGCACGGCCGCCGCCACCGCCGAGATCCCCACCGCGATCCACGGCATCGTCTCGCCGACCAGTTTCAGCGCGAAGAAGTGCTGCAGACCCGGCACCACGAGCACCAGCAGGAACGCCCCGCCCATCGCGGCGACGAGGCAGATCCGCCACCAGGTGTACGGCCGGGCGATGATCACGAGCACCCACATCGAGATGAGGAAGAGCGTCAGCGTCGCGGCGCTCGTCTCCGCGTCCAACGAGCCCTCGCCCGTGTAGTAGTGACGGGCGATCAGATATGTCACGAAGGTGGCCACTCCGGCGACGACCCCGCCCGGGATCGAGTACCGCATGACCCGCCGTACGAAGTGGGGTTGCGCGCGCTCCTTGTTGGGGGCGAGCGCGAGGAAGAAGGCCGGGATGCCGATGGTCAGGGTGGAGAGAAGGGTCAAGTGCCGTGGCAGGAAGGGGTATTCGACCTGCCAGCACACCACCAGGATGGCCAGCAGCACCGAGTAGACGGTCTTCACCAGGAAGAGGGTCGCGACCCGGGTGATGTTCCCGATGACCCTGCGGCCCTCCCCGACCACCGAAGGCAGCGTCGAGAAGCTGTTGTTGAGGAGGACGATCTGGGCCACCGCCCGGGTGGCCTCCGAGCCCGAGCCCATGGACACGCCGATGTCGGCGTCCTTCAGGGCCAGTACGTCGTTCACGCCGTCGCCCGTCATCGCCACGGTGTGCCCGTGCGACTGCAGCGCGCCCACCATGTCCCGCTTCTGCTGCGGGGTGACCCGCCCGAACACCGTCCCCTTGTCCAGCGACTTCGCCAGCTCCTCCTTCTCGTCGGGGAGATGGCGCGCGTCCACGACGGAGCCGGTGAGTCCGAGCTTCCCGGCCACCGCGCCCACCGACACCGCGTTGTCGCCGGAGATGACCTTCGCCCTGACGTCCTGCTCGGCGAAGTAGCGCAGGGTGTCCGCCGCGTCCGGGCGCAGCCGCTGTTCCAGGACGACCAGGGCGGTGGGCCTGGCGTTGAGCTTGACCTCCGGGCTGTCCAGATCGCGGGTCGCGCGGGAGAGCAGCAGCACCCGCAGTCCCGCCTCGTTCAGCCGCTCGGTCTCGGCGAGCGCCGGGTCCCCGGCGGGCAGCAGGACGTCGGGGGCGCCGAGCAGCCACGTACTCGACTCGCCGTTGCCCTCGCTGAAGGACGCCCCGCTGTACTTGCGGGCCGAGGAGAAGGGCAGCGACTCGGTGCAGCGCCACTCCTCGCTGTCCGGGTAGGCGGCGATGATCGCCTGGAGGGAGGCGTTCGGCCGCGGGTCCGATTCGCCGAGCGCGCCGAGGACCCTGCGTACGTACGACTCGTCGGCGCCCTGGAGCGGGCGCAGCTCGGTGACGTCCATGCCGCCCTCGGTGAGGGTGCCGGTCTTGTCCAGGCAGACGGTGTCGATGCGGGCGAGGCCCTCGATGGCGGGGAGTTCCTGCACGAGGCACTGTTTTCGGCCAAGGCGGATGACGCCGATCGCGAAGGCCACGGAGGTGAGGAGGACCAGTCCCTCGGGGACCATCGGCACGATCCCGCCGACCGTCCGCGCGATGGATTCCTTGAAATCGTGCTGCTTGACGACGAGCTGGCTGATGACCAGGCCGATCGCGGTCGGGATCATCATCCACGTCACGTACTTGAGGATCGTGGAGATACCGGACCGCAGCTCGGAGTGGACGAGGGTGAAGCGCGAGGCCTCTTCGGCCAGCTGCGCCGCGTAGGCCTCCCGGCCCACCTTCGTCGCGGTGAAGGCGCCGCCGCCCGCGACCACGAAGGAGCCCGACATCACCTCGTCGCCGGGGTGCTTGACCACCGGGTCGGCCTCACCGGTGAGCAGGGACTCGTCGATCTCCAGGCCGTCGGCCTCGGCGCAGCTGCCGTCGACGACGATCTTGTCGCCGGGCCCGATCTCGATCAGATCCCCGAGCACGATCTCCGACGTACTGACCTCGGTGGCGATCCCGTCCCTGCGTACGGTCGGTTTCGCCTCCCCGATCACCGCGAGCGAGTCCAGGGTCTTCTTGGCCCGCCACTCCTGGATGATGCCGATCCCGGTGTTGGCGATGATCACGTACCCGAACAGGCTGTCCTGGAACGGTGCCACGAACAGCATGATCAGCCAGAGCACGCCGATGATCGCGTTGAAGCGTGTGAAGACGTTGGCCTTGACGATCTCGCGCAGGGAGCGGCTGCTGCGCACGGGGACGTCGTTCACGTCGCCCCGCGCGATCCGCTCGGCGACCTCGGCGGCGGACAGCCCCTGCACCCGCCGCGTGGGCGGTATGGGCACGGGGTGAACGGGATCGAGTTCGGCGCCCGCGTCGATGTGCGTCATGCATTCGACGGTACGTGCGGATATACGGCTTCACCTGCCGAGTGCACCAAAGATCCGACCTGGGGAGGACGGCGACGGCGGGGAGTGATGCCGTGGGTGTACGGGGAGCTGGTTACTCCGCAGCAGGGGCCGAGCGCTCCGCTTCGGCGGCGGCTTCGGCGGCGGCCCGCTTGAGTGCGGCGTCGCGGCCCCGGACGTACCAGATGCCGATCAGGCCAAGACCCGCGCCGGCCAGGCAGGTCCACAGCCACCACAGGTGCCCGTGGTCGTCGAACCAGCCGTAGAACGGCAGCTGCACCAGGAAGAGGACGAACCAAAGAATCGTGCCGCCCGTGATGGTGGCGACGATCGGGCCCTCCAGGGGCTCCGGCGCCTCGTGCTTGGGGGTCCACTTCGCCATGTGCACAGCTTACGAGGGTCCCGGACCGGCGGTCGCGCGCGGCCGTACGAGCTGGTGCGCGCACCCGCGCCGCCCTTGTATACCAAGTATCTACGCGCGGAGATAGCGAATTCGACCTCATATGTTCATACTGAAACAGCCTGAGTCTGGCCAGTTGTATTCGTACGAAACACCAACAGCAACATGGGGGAAACCTGTTGGTGATCGAACGCTGGCGAGACTTGATCACGTTTCCCCCATCCCCCCTGCACGTTTGAGGTCACGCATGTCCACCTCGGCCGCCACCAAGGCCTCCGCCCCCCAGCAGCCGGAGCCCCGGCCCGCGCAGGGTGCCCTCGACCGCTACTTCAAGATCTCCGAGCGGGCCTCCAGCATCCCGCGTGAGATCCGCGGCGGTTTCGCCACCTTCTTCGCGATGGCCTACATCATCGTGCTGAACCCGATCATCCTGGGCAGCGCGAAAGACATGTACGGGAACCACCTGGACAACGGCCAGCTGGTCACCGCGACCGCCCTGACCGCGGCCTTCACCACGCTTCTCATGGGCGTCATCGGCAACGTGCCGATCGCACTGGCGGCGGGCCTGGGTGTGAACACCGTCGTCGCGCTCCAGCTCGCCCCGCGGATGTCCTGGCCGGACGCCATGGGCATGGTGGTGCTGGCCGGCTTCATCGTGATGCTCCTTGTCGCCACCGGTCTGCGTGAGCGGGTCATGAACGCCGTGCCGCTCGGCCTGCGCAAGGGCATCGCGATCGGTATCGGCCTGTTCATCATGCTGATCGGCCTGGTCGACTCCGGCTTCGTCACGCGCATCCCGGACGCCGCGCAGACGACCGTGCCGCTTCAGCTCGGCTCGGACGGTCACCTCAACGGCTGGCCCGTGCTGGTCTTCATCCTCGGCACGCTGTTCACGCTCGCGCTGATGGTGCGCAAGGTGCCCGGCGCGATCCTGATCTCGATCGTCACGATGACGGTCGTCGCGGTGATCATCAACGCCGTCGCCACGATCCCGTCCTGGGGTCTGACCACCCCGAAGTGGCCCGGCAACCCGGTCGCCACCCCGGACTTCGGGCTCGTCGGCAAGGTCAGCCTCTTCGGCGGCTTCGACAAGGTCGGCCTGCTGACCGGCACCCTCTTCGTCTTCACCGTGCTGCTGTCGACCTTCTTCGACGCGATGGGCACGATCATGGGCATCAGCGACGAGGCCAAGCTGACCGACGCGGAGGGCCAGATGCCCGGCATCAACAAGGTCCTCTTCGTCGACGGCATCGCCGTCGCCGCGGGCGGCGCCACCTCCTCCTCGGCCACCACCTGCTTCGTGGAGTCCACGGCCGGCGTCGGCGAGGGAGCCCGCACCGGCCTCGCGAACGTCATCACCGGCGCGCTCTTCGCCGTGGCCCTGTTCCTGACCCCCGTCGCCACGATGGTCCCGTCCCAGGCCGCCACGCCCGCGCTCATCGCGGTCGGCTTCCTGATCATGTCCCACTCGGTCAAGGAGATCGACTGGGCGGACTACACGATCGCCATGCCGGCCTTCGTGACGATGGTGATGATGCCGTTCACGTACTCGATCACGAACGGCATCGGCATGGGCTTCATCACCTTCGTGGTGCTGCGTCTCGCCGCCGGGCGTGGCCGCGAGGTCCCGGTCGCGATGTACGTGGTCGCGGCGGTGTTCGGTTTCTACTACCTGATGCCGGCGCTGGGTCTGACCTGATCGGTCATGGCGTACGGGCCTCACGTGCCCCGGTGTTCCGGGCTCACGTGACCCCGTAGAACTTCTCCGTCTCCTCGACCGCGGACTGGAACCGCTCGTCGAAGTCATCGCGAATGAGCGTCCGGACGACATAGTCCTGGACGCTCATTCCGCGTTTGGCGGCGTGGTTTCGGAGCCGGTCGAGCAGCTCCCCGTCTATCCGCAGGCTGAGCACGCTGGTCCCCATGGAGTCGAGGGTCGCCGGACCCCGGCGGGCGACGGGTCACTTTCCGCAGCGGGCTCACTCATATGAGTGATGTCGGGGTTCGGTGGCGCGGTTCACGGGCAACGCGGTGGTCTTTAGCGAGGGTAATGAGTTACGCTAAAGACATGCCTGACCTCACCCATGGCGACGACGAGGCCGCCGTGAACGCCTTGCGCTCCGCAGTGATGCGGTTGTCGCGTCGACTCAAGCACCAGCGGGTCGACGAGTCGCTGAGCCCCACCGAGATGTCGGTGCTCGGCACCCTCGCCCGCTGCGGCACCGCCACGCCGGGCGAGCTCGCCCGCAAGGAGCATGTGCAGCCGCCCTCGATGACGCGCATCGTCGCGTTGCTCGAAGCCAAGGGGCTTGTCAGGCTGGAGCCGCACCCCGAGGACCGGCGCCAGAAGGTCGTCACCCAGACCGACAAGGCCGAGGCGATGCTCGAAGAGAGCCGCCGCAAGCGGAACGCGTTCCTGGCCGGACTGGTCGAGGCCCTCGACGAGGACGAATGGGCGAAGGTCCGCGAGGCCGCCCCCGTCCTGGAGAAGCTCGCGCAACTGTGACCCCTGGCGGCTCTCCCCCGGGAGGGCCGCCGCCAAGAAGCTTCCACGAAGGCTTGCGAGAAAGCCTCCGAGGAAGCCGCCGAGAAAAGAAGAGCGCCGACGCCCTCCATGACGCCGACGTCAACGACTGCCTAGGAGGCGAGCCCTGTTGAGTACGGGATCCGGAGCAGATTCCGCCCCCGCACCAGCCGCCCACGACTCCCTGCCCGCCCCCGACCGTTCCACCGGCGCTTCCGAGTCGGCTGACTCTTCGGTGTCGGCTGACACTTCCAAGTCCGCCGGCTCTTCCAGGTCCGCTGACTCTTCCGGCGCCACCGGCTCTTCCGGCTCCTCTGGCTCGACCGGCTCGACCGGATCGTCCCCCTCTTCCTCGATGTTCAGCTCGCTGAAGATCAGGAACTACCGCCTGTTCTTCCTGGGCCAGGTCGTCTCCAACACCGGCACCTGGATGCAGCGCATCGCCCAGGACTGGCTGGTGCTGAGCCTGACCGGCTCGTCCGCCGCGGTCGGTATCACCACCGCGCTGCAGTTCCTGCCGATGCTGCTCTTCGGGCTGTACGGCGGTGTCCTCGTCGACCGTCTCCCCAAGCGGCCCACGCTGCTGGTGACCCAGACGGCGATGGCTCTCACCGGCCTCGCGCTCGCCTTCCTCACCCTCTCCGGCCATGTCCAGGTGTGGCACGTCTACCTGGCGGCCTTCGCCGTCGGTATGGCCACGGTCGTCGACAACCCGGCCCGCCAGTCCTTCGTCGCCGAGATGGTCGGCCCGGGCCAGCTGCAGAACGCGGTCAGCCTGAACTCGGCGAACTTCCAGTCGGCCCGCCTGGTCGGCCCCGCGGTGGCGGGCGTGCTGATCACCGGCGTCGGCACCGGCTGGGCCTTCCTCTTCAACGGCCTGTCCTTCGTGGCCCCCCTCGTGAGCCTGCTGCTGATGCGCTCCCGCGAACTGCACGTGGTCAAGCGGGCGCCGCGCGGCAAGGGCCAGCTCCGCGCGGGACTCCACTACGTCGCCGGCCGCCCCGAACTGATCTGGCCGATCGTCCTCATCGGCTTCATCGGCACCTTCGGCTTCAACTTCCCGGTCTGGCTGTCGGCGTACGCGGACGACATCTTCGACGCGGGCGCCGGCGCGTACAGCCTCTTCAACACGCTGATGGCGCTCGGCTCGCTGGCCGGCGCACTGCTCGCCGCCCGCCGCGGCACGGCCCGGCTGCGCGTCCTGATCGCGGCGGCCGTGGCCTTCGGCCTGCTGGAGGTGGTCGCTGCCGTGGCCCCGTCCCTGTGGCTCTTCTCCCTGCTCATGATCCCGATAGGGATCTTCGGGATGACGGTCAACGTCACCGCGAACACCTCGGTCCAGATGGCCACCGACCCCGCCATGCGCGGCCGCGTCATGGCGCTGTTCATGATGGTCTTCATGGGCGGATCGCCCCTGGGCGCGCCCGTCGTCGGCTGGGTCACCGACGCCTACGGCCCGCGCGTCGGGTTCGCCCTCGGCGGCCTGATCTCGGCGGCGGCCGCGGTCACCATCGGCCTGGTCCTGTCCCGTGTCGGCGGCCTCCGCCTCTCGGTCGGCTGGCACCACGGCCACCCGCAGGTCCGCTTCGTCCCGAAGGAACAGCGGGAGCTGGCCACGGCGGCGGCGTAGGCCGGACACCTCCGGGCGACCATGGCCGGGCCTTGGGTGGACTGGCGGACTACACGCGCCGGGCCAGCACCTGGCCCGGCCAGTCGCCGACGGTGAACGTCTCCGTCGGCGTGAAGCCGTTGCCCTCGTAGTACGCGACGAGCCTGCCGTCGCCGCCCGCGTAGCAGTCGAGCCGCAGCAGGGACACGCCGTGGCGGCGCGCCTCGTCGACGGCATGGGCGAGGAGCGCGCCGCCGACCCCGCGCCTCGCGAACCGGCGGTCGGTGACCAGGGAGTGCACATACAGCTCGGGTTCGCCCGCGGGGGCGACCTCCGGCCCCGGTCGCCCGGTCAGCGTCATCGTGCCCGCCGGTTCGCCGTCGATCTCCGCGATCCACGGGGTGCCCTCGGCGAGGATCCGCCGCACCTGCTCCACGGCCTCGGGGTGCGTCGACCAGGGCCGGCTGCCCCATTGGCCCGTGCGCCCCTCGGAGACGAGCCAGGCCACCGCGCCGTCGAGCATGCCGAGTATCGCGGGGAGGTCGTCGACGCCGCCTTTTCGCATCTCCGGTGAACCCATCGCAGCAGGCTGGACGGCGAGCCGTTCGCGCGGGCTAAGCAGTGGGCTGAGCACTCGGCTGAGCAGCGGCTAGGTAACCGCCCTTATCCGCTCCAGGGCCAGATGGAACGCCGACGGGCCGACCTTGAGCGGGCCGCTGAACGGGTAGTTGAACTCATAGACGATGAGGAGCATCACGCCCACGGTGAAGGCGAGGGAGAACACCACGCCCGCGTGGGCGCGCAGGCTCTCCATGCCGAAGAGGTAGACGAAGCCGAGGGTGACGAAGGCGCCGATGAGCAGGGCCGTCCACAGGAGCGGGGGGACTCCGGCGTTGGCCGCCTCATTCACCCGCTCGCGGCGCGCGTTGCCGAGTTGCGCCGCGGCGTCCAGGGCGCCCTGGTAACGGGCCTGGTCCGCGCCGGTCTCCGGCTCCAGCGAGTTGATCGTCTCGCGGATCTCGGTGAACTGCCGCCACGCCGCCGGATCGTCCCGCTGATCGGCCAGCAGCGGCCACTCCTCGTGGATCACCGTGCCGGTGTACCGCTCGGTCAGTGCGGCGAGGCGGGTGCGGTCCGGCTGCGGGAGCGTACGGCTGAACCAGGCGATCTGGAGCAGGGCGTTCGTCTCCGTGTACGTGTTCTCGTGTGCCTGGGAGCGGGCCTCCCACACCCCGACGACCACCATCGCGAGGACGACCGCGTAGATCACCCCGACCTGCGCGTACACAAACCCCAGCACCTCGTTGTTCGGCTTCCGCTTCGCCAGCGGCACGACCCGGGCGACGGCGAACAGTGCCGCGGTGGCCGCCGCCGAGCAGACCAGGAGCAGCAGGATCCCGAGCATGGGCATGCGACGTTCCCCCCGTCGACGTACACATCCACCTATGTACGTGGATACCTCCATGGTGCGGGGAGGGTCGCCCGGTGATCCATTCCCTGGAAGGGTGACGTCATGAGACTCTTTGCGGCGGTGCTGCCTCCGGAAGACGCGATCCGCGAACTCGCCACGGAAGTAAACGAGTTGGAGCGGCTGCCGGGCGCGCACGACCTGCGCTGGACGGGCCGCCCCGGCTGGCACTTCACGCTCGCCTTCTACGGCGAGGTGGACGAGGAGATCGTCCCGGACCTCTCGGAACGGCTGGCGCGCGCGGCCCACCGTACGGACCCGTTCCCGCTCTCCCTGCGCGGCGGCGGCCACTTCGGCGGGCGGGCGCTGTGGGTGGGCGCGGCGGGTGACGTGGCGGCCCTGCGGCTGCTGGCCGGCCGGGCGGAGGCGGCGGCCAGGAAGGCGGGCGTCGCGACGGGGGAGCACCGGCGTTACCGCCCGCATCTGACGGTGGCCCGCAGTCGCGCCGACGCCGACTTCAAGGCGTACGTCACTGTCCTGGGCGCGTTTGCCGGGCGGGAGTGGACGGTGGGTGAGCTGTGTCTCGTCCGCAGCTATCTGCCGAAGTCGGGGGTGCGGGGGGAACAGCCTCGCTACGAGACGCTGGTGAGCTGGGCGCTGGGGGCCGGAACGGGAGCCGGAACGGGGGGCGGTTAACCTCGATGGCGTGAACCCGAAGACCCGTAACCGGATTATGGCCGGTGTGCTTGTGCTGATGTTCGTTGTGGTGGCGGTGGCGGCGGCGGTCAGGTAACGCCGGGATGCTGCGGGTGGTTTTTTGGCTGCCCGCCGGTGGGGGCTGGTCGCGCCCCGCGGCGGAGCCGCAGATGTCACAGCCCCGCGCCTCTTAAGGGGCGCTCCTGCCTGCGCCCCTTAAGAAGTGCCGCTACCAGGCGAACGCCTCCGGTGACGGGCCCGGGCCCGGGAAGATCTCGTCGAGCGAGGTCAGTAGGTCGTCGCTCAGTTCCAGGTCGACGGCCCTCAGGGCGGAGTCGAGTTGTTCGGCTGTGCGGGGGCCGACGATCGGGCCGGTGATGCCGGGGCGGGTGAGCAGCCAGGCGAGGGCGGCTTCGCCGGGCTCGATGCCGTGCTTGTCGAGCAGGTCCTCGTACGACTGGATCTGCGCGCGGGAGGAAGGGTTGGCGAGGGTGTCGGCGGCCCGGCCGGAGGCGCGGCGTCCGCCCTTGACCTCCTTCTTGATGATCCCGCCCAGTACACCGCCGTGCAGCGGTGACCAGGGGATGACCCCGAGCCCGTACTCCTGCGCGGCCGGGATGACCTCCATCTCGGCGCGCCGCTCGGCGAGGTTGTAGAGGCACTGCTCGCTGACCAGGCCGATGGTGCCGCCGCGGCGGGCGGCGGTCTCGTTGGCCTGGGCGATCTTGTAGCCGGGGAAGTTGGAGGACCCGACGTAGAGGATCTTGCCCTGCTGGATGAGGGTGTCGATCGCCTGCCAGATCTCGTCGAAGGGCGTGCTGCGGTCGATGTGGTGGAACTGGTAGACGTCGATGTAGTCGGTCTGGAGCCGCTGGAGACTGGCGTCGACCGCGCGCCGGATGTTCAGCGCGGAGAGCTTGTCGTGGTTGGGCCACGGGTCGCCGTCGGCGGCCATGTTGCCGTACACCTTGGTGGCGAGGACCGTCTTGTCGCGGCGGTCGCCGCCCTTGGCGAACCAGTTCCCGATGATCTCTTCCGTACGGCCCTTGTTCTCGCCCCAGCCGTACACGTTCGCGGTGTCGAAGTAGTTGATCCCTGAGGCCAGCGCCGCGTCCATGATGGCGTGGCTGTCGGCCTCGTCGGTCTGCGGACCGAAGTTCATCGTGCCGAGAACCAGTCGGCTGACCTTGAGTCCCGTGCGTCCGAGCTGCGTGTACTTCATGACTCCTTAGCCAACGCCTTAGAGCACGCTCAAGGCAAGAGAGCACGCTCAAGGCAAGGGCGCCACTTTGCTTTTTCCGGGAAAGTGTGGGCACATTCCGCGTCACTTTATTGCCGTGCTCACAAAACCCTGGGGTTCGTCAAGCGCGAGAAGCACCACATTGGATTGCCGAGAAATACGTCGGCTCCAACGGGCCGTGGCTGTTAGGGTGGAGACTCGTCCCGGGGTCGAGTTGTGCCATGTCGGCACCTCACCCCGGATTGCATTGTGTGGGCGTCCCGTTTCGTCGGATTCCGTTCGCCCCGGCTTCTCTCTCGGAATGGAAGTTGACTTTTCGGGTCGCTTTCTCTCTCCGGGGAAATGTTTCCAGCCCACCTTTGGAGTATTTCCATGTCTGCGTCTGCTGACAGCATGGCTGTCGCCGCCCCCGCGGGACCGGATACATCCGGCTCCGGCCCCGCTTCCGGTGGCCGACATCTCGGGCTCGCCCTCGTCGTGATCGCCGCGGCCCAGCTGATGGTCGTTCTCGACGCCACGATCACCAATATCGCCCTGCCCGCCATCCAGACCGACCTCGGTGTCTCCGACGCGAACCTGGCGTGGATCGTCAACTCGTACGCGCTGGCCTTCGGCGGGCTGCTGCTGCTCGGCGGCAAGGCGGGTGACCTGTTCGGGCGGCGGAAGATGTTCCAGGCCGGTATCGCCGTCTTCACGCTGGCCTCGCTGCTCGGCGGGCTCGCGCCGAACGAGGGCCTGCTGATCGCCGCCCGTATTCTGCAGGGCGTCGGCGCCGCGCTGGCCGCGCCCAATGCGCTGGCGCTGATCACCACGACGTTCCCGGCGGGCAAGCCGCGCAACACGGCCATGGGTGTGTACGCGGCCATGGGCGGTGTCGGTGCCACCGTCGGGCTGCTGCTGGGCGGCACGCTCACCGACGTACTGGACTGGCGGTGGGTGTTCTTCGTCAACATCCCCATCGGGCTCGCGGTGCTGGCGGGGACACGGACCCTCGTCGAGGCCGAGCGGCACCCGGGGCGCCTTGACGTACCCGGCGCCATCACCGGCACGGGTGGGCTGATCGCCCTCGTCTACGGCATCACGCGCGGCGGTGAGCACGGGTGGACCAACGGGCTCACGCTGGCGTCCTTCGCGGCGGCGGCCGTCCTGCTGGCCGCCTTCCTCTGGCTCCAGGCGCGGATCACGAACCCGATGATGCCGCTGCGGCTGTTCAAGGACCGTAACCGGTGGGGCAGTTACGGCACGATGCTCTTCATCGGCGCCGGTATGTTCGCCACCTTCTATTTCCTCACGCTGTATATGCAGCTGATTCTCGGCTACAGCCCGGTCAAGACCGGGTTCGCCTATCTGCCGTTCAGTTTTGGAATGGCGCTGGCCGCGGGTGTCAGCTCGAAGCTGGTCGCCCGGCTCGCTCCGCGGGTGATCGCCGGGCCGGGGCTGCTGGTGGCGGCCGTCGGCATGTTCTGGTTCGCGACGCTGGAGCCGGACTCGTCGTATGCCGGGCATCTGATGCCCGCCATGTTCGTCACCGCGCTCGGGCTCGGCATGAGCTTCGTGCCGATGACCCTCGGCGCGGTGAGCGGCGTGTCGCACGAGGACACCGGCATCGCCTCGGCGCTGCTGAACACCGCCCAGCAGATCGGCGGCGCCCTCGGTCTCGCCGTCCTGTCGACCCTCTCCACGTCGGCGGCCGACGACCAGCTGCCCGAGGCCGCCGGATCCCTCTACCGGGGCCTGGTCACCAAGGACTTCGCCCTGGTCGCCAAGGCGGGTGACGCGGTGACCCACGGCTACACCGTGGCGTTCGCCGCGGCCGCCGGCATGTTCCTGGCGGGACTGCTCGTCACCGCCCTGGCCGTCAACGCCGGGAAGCAGCAGCACGTCGAGGGCGCGGCCCCCGTCCACATGGGCTGACGCTCACCCCACTACGACGAACCGGCGCGATGACCGTGCCCCGCCGCCCCGCGCGGGACGGCGGGGCACGGTCATCGCGCCGCTGGAGTACCCGATGAGCGACCAACCGCACTCCGAACCCCCGCCGGTCATCGCCGCCCTCACCCGGGCCTTCGCCCTCCTCGGCAAGCGCTGGAACGGCCTGGTCCTCGCCGCACTCGCCAAGGGCCCGGCCGGCTTCGGCCAGGTCCGCGAGCGGGTGCCCGGCATCAGCGAGCGCATGCTCGCCGACCGCCTCCACGAACTGGCCACCGCGGGCCTCCTCACCCGCACCGTCCACCCCGGCCCACCGGCCCGCTCCCAGTACGCCCTCACCGCACACGGCAGGGCCTTCCTCATCCCGCTCGCCGCCCTGGCGTACTGGGCGGAGGACCACCTGCCGCCGTACGCCGAACAGCGGGACGAGCGGGACACCGGCCGACTCCCGCCCGGCGAAACACAGTTGTCCCGCACCCCCTGATCCGCTTGGCTCGTCCCCCATGACCGCACCCGACGCACTCAGCGCACTCGTACGCCCGGACCGCTATCCCCGCTCCTCCGCCTACGACCCCGCCTGGCTGCTCGGCCTCGACATGGGCCCGAATCCCCTGTGGCTGCTGGAGGACCTCGCACGGGACCTGGACCTGCGGCCGGGCATGCGGGTCCTCGACCTCGGGTCCGGGAAGGGGGCGACATCGGTGTTCCTCGCACGGGAGTACGGCGTCGATGTCGTCGCGGCCGACTGGTGGGTCGGGGCGGAGGAGGCGGCGGCCGTCTTCGCGGCGGCGGGCGTCGACGGCCAGGTGGAGGCCGTACGGGCCGAGGCGCATCAACTCCCCTTCGAGGAAGGGAGTTTCGACGCGATCGTCAGCATCGACGCGTTCGAGTACTTCGGTACGGCGGACAACTACCTGCCGTACCTGGTGCGGTTCCTGCGTCCCGGCGGCCAACTGGGCGTCGCCACACCCGCGTTGACGCGCGAGGTCCGGGAGATGGGGGCGATCCCCGCGCACATCAAGGCCCTTGTCGGCTGGGAGGCGATCGCCTGGCACACCGCCGAGTGGTGGCGGTTCCAGTGGGAGATCACCGAGCTGGTGACGGTGACGTCCGCGCGGCTCCAGGAGGACGCCTGGCGGGACTGGCTGCTGTGGACCCGGGCGTGCGCCGAGCACCTGCCGGAGGGGCGGGCCGCGCACCAGCCCGTCATCGACATGCTGACCGCCGACGCGGGCGCATACCTTTCCTTCGCGCTGGTGACCGCCGCCCGGACCTAGCCGGACCTAGCCGGATTCAGGACATACCCGGTGTCACTCCGCGCCCAACGGGTCGCCCTGGACGAGCGCGTGCAGGTGCTGGTCGTGCCAGCCGTCCGCGTGCAGCAGCGCGCCGCGCTGGGTGCCTTCGAGGGCGTATCCGGCCTTGGCCGCCACGCGGCACGACGCCGGGTTGGCCACCGAGTGGCACAGCCGCAGCCGGTGCAGCCCGAGTTCCTCCAGGGCCCACCCGCTGAGGCGCTTCACGGCCTCGACGGCGACACCGCCGCCACGGGCCGCGGGCAGGATCCAGTAGACGATCTCGGCGCTGCCACCCGTGAGGTCGATGCCGTTCCAGCCGATGAGCCCCAGGGCCTCGCCGTCACCGTCCGACCGTGCGATCGCCCAGATCGCGCCCTGCTCGGCCTGCCAGCGCTCGTGCATGCGCTCGATCCTCTGGCGGGCTTCCTCCGGTGACGCCACGTGGAAGAGGTTCCACTGGCGGATGGCCGGGTCCTGGCCGGCGGCCAGCAGGGCGTCGGCGTCGCCCGGGCGCCAGGGGCGCAGCTCCAGGCCCAGCTCATGGGGGAGTTCGAGCACCGGTTGCGGGTGCCGGGCCATGTGGCCCGCCGGAACGACGGGGGGTATAGGGGAGTTGGCGATCATCGCGGCATCGTGCCATACGCTCCGCGGGTTAGTCGCGGGGGAATTCGTCTGTCTTGAGGGTGAGGCCGACCACCGTGTTGGTGAGGTCTACGGCGTCGCCGAACGCGATCTTCGTCTCGGTCGCGTAGTCGCCGTCCTTGGGGTGGGTGAAGATGTGGCACCTGCCCTGGTACGGGTCGGCGATGAGGTAGACAGGGACCTCGGCGAGGGCGTAGGCGAGCTTTTTGGGGCCGTAGTCATTGGCTGCGGTGTCCTTGGAGATCACCTCGGCCACGAACTCGACATCCTGGTAGCGCCAGCGGTTTTTGCTGTCCTTCACGGATCGTTCGGTCATCGCTGCCACGTCGCAGGCGAAACCGTTCAGGTGCCCGGGGAAGTCGATGCGGACGTCCGAAGCAAGCCGCTTGCGGGGGTACTTGCCGCGCAGTTGTTCCAGGAGGCCGAAGATGATCTCCCAGTGGGTTTGACGCTGCGGCGACATGAAGATGTTCCCCCCGACGATCTCGACCTTGGTTCCCTCGGGGATGGGCATCTTCTCGAGCGTCTCGAACATGACGTCCAGAGTCAGCTCGCCGCTGTCGTCGGCCATCGCGATCCTGTCTTCAAGGACGGTCATCGTGGCGCTCCTCCCCGGCTGCCTCCGCACGAGTGCAGCCGCGCAGTACAACGATACGCACGGTGACCAGGGCACGCCGGGATTCGGTCAGGCGGTTTCGGCCGTGTACGGCTCGCCCAGGTCCCACGCCTGGTACATGGCCTCCGCGAACCCCTCCGCGATCTTGTGCTCACCGCTCGCGTTGGGGTGCGTGCCGTCGTACGTGTCGAAGGTGATGTCGTACGAGGACGGCGGCGACGCCAGCAGAAGCGGCGAGCGGGGCTCGTCGAGGTCGGCGACCGTCTTGGCGAGGAGCTCGTTGAAGGAGGCGACCTCGGCGGCGAAGGGGGCGTCGGACTCGGCGCGGACGTTCGGTATCACCGGGAGCAGGACCATGCGGACGCGGGGGTTCGCGGCGCGGGCCTCGGCGATGAAGGTGCGGGCGTTCTCCGCCGTCTGGGCCGCGTTCGTGTAGAAGCCGAGGTCGATCAGGCCCAGGGAGACCAGCAGGACATCCGCCCGCTGCGCGCGCACCGCCTCGCGGATCAGCGGGGCCATGTGGAGCCAGCCCTCGCCCCAGCCGGCCAGATGGGCGCGGGGGAAGTCCGGGTCGGCGTACTCGTACGAGTCGGGGGAGTCCGTCGCCTTGTCGTAGAGCGTCTCGCGAGGGCCGACGATTTTGAAAGGGCCTCCGCACGTCGCGCGCAGGTGCTGCCACATTCGGTAACGCCATGTGTGTTCGCCCGCGCTACCGATCGTCATGGAGTCGCCGACGGGCATGAACCTGAGCATCCGCTCATCATGGACGATCAGCGGGGGCGTCCCGGGCCGTGGGGGTGTGAGGCTGGACACTCGCCCGGCCGGACCTGTGAGCCGTGGGCGCGGGTGACGTGAACGGTCGGCCGGGATGGCAGGCTTGGGGCCATGCGCCGATCGCCTTCGTTCCTCGCCGGAGCCCTCCTCGTCGTCGCCCTGGCGGCGCCGGCCGTCGCGGACAGCGGGGACGACGGGTTCACGATCAAGGACCCGAGGGTCACCGAGTCCAGCGGCCTCGCCGCCTCGCACGCCCACCCCGGCATCTACTGGACCCACAACGACAGCGACGACGGGGCGTACTTGTACGCCGTCGACAGCAGCACGGGAAAGACCGTCGCCACGATCACCATGACCGGGGTCGGCGCCCCGCGCGACGTCGAGGCCATCTCCATCGGGCCCGACGGCGACCTCTACGTCGGCGACATCGGCGACAACCTCGGGGGCAAGTGGTCGTACGTCTGGATCTACAAGCTGCCCGAGCCCAAGGTGCTCAAGGACCAGACGATCCACGCCACGCAGTACGTCGTGAAGTACGCGGACGGGCCCCGCAATGCGGAGGCGCTGATGGTGCACCCGAAGACCGGGCGCGTCTACATCGCCGACAAGGACGAGGACGGCGGTCACCTCTACGAGGGCCCCGCCCAGCTCTCCGCCACCGGCACGAACATCTTCAAGCCCGTCGCCACCATCGACCTCTGGGTCACCGACGGCGCCTTCTCGCCCGACGGCAAGCAGCTCGCCGTACGCGGGTACTTCGGCGGGATCGCGTACCGCTGGAACGACGGGAAGATCAAGCGGCAGGCGCGGCTCAATGTGCCTCTGCAGGGGCAGGGCGAGTCCGTCACGTACAGCGCGGACGGGTCGAAACTCATGTACGGGAGCGAGGGATCGGACAGCGGCGTGCAGCCGGAGAGTGTGCCCGGGTACAGCGGATCCGGGTCCGAGTCACCCTCGAAGGGCGGAAGTTCGGCGAGCGCGGACGGCGGCGGCGACGGCTTGGGCGGCAGCGTCAAGTTCGGCGCGCTCGCTGTCGCCGTCGTCCTGGGCGGGGTGTTCGGCCTCCGGAGGCTGTTCCGCAGGAACTGAGTCAGGGCGGGGACGGTGCTGACGAGCGCGAGCTCCCGGCTCGGCGATCCGGGCAGACGTAGGCCCCGGCTGCATCGCAGGCGGGGCCTATGCCATGCAGTGGCCACCGGACCGGCGGGACCGGCGGGCGGCCGCAGGCTCTGGGCAGTGCGTCTACGCCCCGGTTTCGTCCTCGGCCACGGCGATGGCGAATCCGAGGGCCTCGGTGATGTGGGCGGCCGCCGACATGACTCGGGCGGTGCCGACGATCGGCGCGATCGCGACCAGCACATCCTGTACCTGGCCCGCGGTCAGGTTGGCCTTGACGGCGGGGTCGATGTGGGCGAGGTAGGACACCGGCGGTGCGTCGATGGAAACGAGCGCGGCGATGCGGGTGAGGATGAGCATGTCCGGGGACAGTCCGCATCGCTCGATCGAGTCGAGGGTCATGGCGGCCAGGGTGTCGAGGACAGGAGTGTCGGATGAGGTCGTCATGCTGGGTCAGCTCCTGGGGGTGTGTGGGTGCCGACGCGTCAGTGGCAGGAAGAGGTCCGCTGCGTCGAAACTCCTGTGCTCGACCGTAGGGACGTTCCGCTCCGAGTGCATCTCGAGAACGGCGGCTCAATACCGAGCGTGCCGGCATCAGGCAGGGTGCCGACCACTCACACCCGTGCCCTCCGGCCCGGCCCGGCCCGGCTCGCGCGCTGCCTGTCGGGGGCGGGCAACCCGGGCAACCCCGTCACAGAGCTTGACGTGTCCATGGGCTATCCGTTCCATGGAAGGTACGCGGTGCATGGGAGCGCTCCCATCCTGTTCCGGGGCCGCGCCTCCCCGAGAGGAACCCGCACATGTTCCGCAGCTTGCGAAGAGCGCTGTGCGTCGCTGCCGCCGCGCTCCTGTTACCACTGGCGGGCGGTGCGCAGACCGCCCACGCGGCGGCCGCGCCCGGCGCCGGTTACTGGCACACCAGCGGCCGCCAGATCCTCGACGCCGCGGGCCAGCCCGTACGCATCGCCGGAATCAACTGGTTCGGCTTCGAGACCGGCAACTACGTCGTCCACGGCCTCTGGTCACGCGACTACAAGAGCATGATCGACCAGATGAAGTCGCTCGGCTACAACACGATCCGGCTGCCCTACAGCGACGACATCTTCAAGAGCGGCACGGTCCCCAACAGCATCGACTTCTCCAGCGGCAAGAACGCCGACCTGCAAGGGCTGGGCTCCCTCCAGATCATGGACAAGATCGTGTCGTACGCCGGTCAGGACGGCCTCAAGGTCATCCTCGACCGGCACCGGCCCGACGCGGGCGGCCAGTCGGCGCTCTGGTACACCTCCGCCGTCCCGGAGTCGACGTGGATCACTGATCTGAAGGCCCTGGCGGCGCGTTACGCCGGACAGGACACCGTCATCGGCATCGACCTGCACAACGAGCCGCACGATCCCGCCTGTTGGGGCTGCGGCGACACGGCGACGGACTGGCGGCTGGCCGCGCAGCGGGCCGGGAACGCCGTCCTGTCCGTCAACCCGGATCTGCTGATCTTCGTGGAGGGCGTGCAGACGTATGCGGGTGTCTCGGGCTGGTGGGGCGGCAACCTGATGGGTGCCGGGCAGTACCCGGTGCAGCTGAACGTGGCGAACAGGGTCGTGTACTCGGCCCACGACTACGCGACCAGCGTGGCCCAGCAGAGCTGGTTCAGCGATCCCTCCTTCCCCGACAACATGCCCGGGGTGTGGGACAAGTACTGGGGTTATCTGTTCAAGCAGAACATCGCGCCCGTGTGGGTCGGCGAGTTCGGTACGACGCTGGCGTCGACGGTGGACCAGAAGTGGCTGGCGGCGCTGGTGAGTTACCTGCGGCCGACGTCGACGTACGGGGCGGACTCCTTCCAGTGGACGTTCTGGTCGTGGAATCCCAACTCCGGTGACACGGGCGGGATTCTGAAGGACGACTGGGTGACCGTGGACACGGTGAAGGACGGGTATCTGGCGAGCGTCAAAGCGCCGCTGTTTCCCAGTACCGGTGCGGGTGGTGGGGGCGGCGGCGGTGGCGGGAGTACGGCCGCCTGCAGCGCCGCGTACACCGTCAGCAGCGACTGGGGCAGCGGGTTCAACGCCGCGGTGAAGGTGACCAACACGGGGACGAGCGCGATCAGTTCCTGGAAGGTGACCTGGACCTGGAGCGGGTCCCAGCAGGTGACGAACATGTGGAACGCGTCGTACACCCAGAGCGGTTCGACCGTGACGGCGGTGAACGCCGCCCACAACGGTGCGATCGCAGTCGGCGGTTCGGCCGACTTCGGGTTCGGCGGCGCACCCGGGGGCGGGGGTGTACCCAGCGTGACGTGCACGGCGGCATGAGAAGGGCATGAGAAAAGGGCGTCCGGTGTGTGCCGGGCGCCCTCGTCGCCGTATCCGGGGCTCAGCTCCGGACCGGCAGGAGCGCGTGCTTGCCGCGGAACATGGGCGCGTTGAGCAGGCTGACGCCGTTGTGGCGGCGGCCGCGCAGGTAGAACAGGGGCGCTGCCACGAACGTCACGAAGATCGCGAGGATGCTGAAGGGGAACAAGGCCGGGTACGACTGGCCTTCGGGCAGGGTCTTGCCGCCCTGGTGGACCGCGTAGGCGAGCGCGGCGACGAGGACGATCACGGACAGGGCTGCCAGGACGAGGTACACGGCGGCGGCCCGGCGGGTGCGTGACTCGGCGTGCACCTCCGCCACCAGGGCGGTCTCGCACACCGGGCAGGTCAGCTCCACGTTCTGCTTGCCCGTCTGCGGCCGGCGCACCTGGAAACGGCTGTCGCGCCAGCTGATCGAGCGCGTCGCCGGCCGGACCACGCCGCCGGAGACCTGGTCGCTGACGATGTGCCGCAGGGCCACCTGCACCATGCCCGGTATCGGTCTGTTCATGTTCCCCGCAGTCCCCTCCGTCGCACGGCCCGATGCGGGCCCATCGGGCACACAGTGTCGGGCGCGCGACGGCGGGGACTCAACGGCTCACGGAGGCCTTTGCCTTGACCATGCCTTCCGCGTAAACCAGCAGCTTTTTCGGGGAGTTGCTGCGACCGGTTACAGCTTCTCGATCACGTAGTCGATGCACTTCGTGAGCGCCTCGATGTCCGCCGGGTCGATCGCCGGGAACATCGCGACGCGGAGCTGGTTGCGGCCGAGCTTGCGGTAGGGCTCGGTGTCGACGATGCCGTTGGCGCGCAGGACCTTGGCGACGGCGGCGGCGTCGATCTCGTCGTCGAAGTCGATCGTGCCGATGACCTGCGAACGCTTGGCCGGGTCGGTGACGAACGGGGTGGCGTACTTGGACTCCTCCGCCCAGGAGTACAGCCGGGTCGACGAGTCCTTGGTGCGGCCCGCGGACCACGCCAGACCGCCCTGGCCGTTGATCCACTCCAGCTGCTCGTTGAGGAGGAAGAGGGTGGCGAGGGCCGGGGTGTTGTACGTCTGGTTCTTGCGGGAGTTGTCGATCGCCGTGGGGAGCGAGAAGAACTCCGGGATGTGGCGGCCGGAGGCGTGGATGCGCTCGGCGCGCTCGATCGCGGCCGGGGAGAACACGCCGATCCACAGGCCGCCGTCGGAGGCGAAGGACTTCTGCGGGGCGAAGTAGTAGACGTCGGTCTCGGCGATGTCGACGGGGAGGCCGCCGGCGCCGGAGGTGGCGTCCACCAGGACGAGGGAGCCCTCGTCGGCGCCCGCGACCCGCTTGATGGGGGCGGCGACACCGGTGGAGGTCTCGTTGTGGGTGAAGGCGTAGACGTCGACGCCCGCCTCGGCGACCGGCTCGGGGTGCGTGCCGGGGTCGGAGGAGACGACCGTCGGCTCGGCGAGCCAGGGGGCGAGCTTGGCGGCCTTCGCGAACTTGGAGGAGAACTCGCCGAACGTGAGGTGCTGCGACTTGTTCTCGATCAGGCCGTGGGTCGCCACGTCCCAGAACGCGGTGGAGCCGCCGTTGCCGAGGATGACCTCGTAGCCCTCGGGGAGGGAGAACAGCTCGGAGATGCCCTCGCGCACCTTGCCGACCAGGTTCTTGACCGGGGCCTGGCGGTGGGACGTACCGAGCAGAGAACTACCGGTCGCGGCGAGCGCGTCCAGCGCCTCCGTACGCACCTTGGAGGGGCCCGCGCCGAATCGTCCGTCGGCGGGCTTGATGTCAGCGGGGATCTCGATATCAGCCACGGTGGGGAGCCTAGCCGTTTGAGGAAACCTGGGCGAAACGTCGTCCGTCGGGTGAGACGGGGTGGGGGTGACGGTTGGGGGGATTCGCCCCCGCCGCCCCTACCCGTCCCATCCCTGGGGGCTGCGCCCCCAGACCCCCCTAAAAATTGCGCAGTTCCCCGCGCCCCTTTTTAGGGCGCGGGGAACTGCGCAATCTTTTGGACCAGCCCCCACCCACCCGCAGCCAAAGAACCGGCCCACGGGGTCTGGGGCGGAGCCCCAGAAGGATGGGACGGGTAGGGGCGGCGGGGGCGAGAAACGTCCCGCCTCAGCCCGTCGTCAGGCGCACCGGCAGCTCGAACAGATCGTTCTGCGTCACCACCGGCTTGTTGCGGAGCTCCGACGCCGGGACCGCCAGGTCGAGGGCCGGGAAGCGCTCGTACAGGGCGGGCAGGGCCACCGCCGCCTCCAGGCGGGACAGGGCCGCGCCCGGGCAGACGTGCGGGCCGTGGCCGAAGGAGATGTGCCGGTTCTCCGATGTGCGCGTGATGTCGAAGTCACCGGCGCTCGGGCCGTGGGCGGCCTCGTCGCGGCCGATCGCGCCGTACGACACGATCAGCGCGTCACCCGCCGGGAGGACCTTGTCGCCGACCGGTACGTCCTCCGTCGCGAAGCGGATGAGGACGTGGGAGGTCGGGGTGGAGTAGCGCAGGGTTTCCTCGACGACCGACGACCAGTCGACCTCGCCGGCCAGGACCAGGGCGCGCTGGACGGGGTGCGTGGACAGGTTGACGACCGCGTTGACGATGAGGGAGATCGTGGTCTCGTGGCCCGCCGCGACCATCAGCTGGAGAGTGGAGACGATCTCCTCGTCCGTGAGGTGGTCGCCGTCCTCGGAGGCGAGGATCAGGGCGCTGGTCAGGTCGTCGCCGGGCTCGGCGCGCTTCGCGGCCACCGTCTCCGCCATGATTCCGGCCAGTTCGGTGAGGGTGGCGATGACCTCGGCGGGCGGGGTCTGCGTCGAGAAGAACTTCTCGAAGAGTTCCTTGAGGCGGGGGAGGCGGGACTCGTCTATGCCCATGAGGTCGGCGATGACGTACATGGGGAGGGGGTAGGCGAAGTCGGCCTTCAGGTCGACGACCTCGGCGGAGTCCGGCAGCCCGTCCAGCAGGCCCTGCGTCAGCTTCGAGATCCGCTCGCGCATCTGCTCCACCCGGCGCGGGGTGAGCGCCTGTGCCACCAGCGTGCGCATCCGGCGGTGGTCCGCGCCGTCGACGGTGAGCATGGAACGGCCCGGGTTGGCGAGCCCGATCAGCGGCCAGTCCGGGGCTATCTCGCCGCGCTGCCAGGCACCCCAGACGTTGATGTCCTTCACCAGACGGGGGTCTGTGAGCAGCGCGCGCGCCTCCGCGTGGCGGGTGACCGCCCACACCGGGACGCCGCCCGGCAGTTCGACGGCGGCGAGCGGGCCCGCCGCGCGCAGCCTGGCGCTCTCGCCCTCCAGGTCGGTGACGAAGGGGTCCAGCGCGATACGGGTCTCTTCGGTACCGGTGGTCATGCGGGGGTGCCTCCAAGGGCCGGGGTCGGAGTTCGGAGTGCTGTGTCTTCCCGGGGGCAACCCCCGGACCCCGGCCGGAAGACGGGCCGACCGGGTGCTTTGGCGTTTCGGAGCGTTCAGAGCGCGGGTACGGGGGTGAACCTCACGGGCAGTTCGGTCAGGCCCCGCAGCCAAGGGGACGGGCGCCGGGTCAGGGACTCGGCGGGGACGGCCAGGTCGATGTCCGGCAGCCGGTCCAGTACGACCTCGATGCCCGTGCGCGCGATCACCTCCGCGACCTCCTGCGCCGGGAACGGGCAGCGGTGCTCCCCGTGGCCGAAGGAGAAGTGGGCGTTGTTGCCGCCGGTGAGGGCGGAGCCGTCGGTGCGGACCTGGGGGTCGGAGTTGGCGCCCTGGAGGCCGAGCAGCAGCAGGTCGCCGGAGCGGATGCGGCGGCCGCCGAGCTGGGTGTCGCGGGAGGCCCAGCGGCCGGCCACGTTCTGGGTGGGGGTGTCCTCCCACAGGACCTCGTTCATGGCCTCGGCCACACTGTGCCGGCCGCCGAAGAGCGACGCCGCGAAACGGTCGTCCGTCAGCATCAGGCGCAGCGAGTTGCCGATCCAGTCGGCGGTCGGCTGGTGTCCCGCGGCCATCATGACCATGAGGTCCTGGGCGATCTCCACGTCGGAGAAGCCGGAGCCTTCCGCTGAATTCGCCCTCGCGAGCATCCGTGAGACGACGTCGTCCGCCGGCTCGGCCTTCCGGTCGGCCAGCAACTGAGCCATGGAGGTGGCCAGATGCTGCTGGCCCGCGAGCGCGCCCTCCCGGCCGTTGATCATGTCGTTGAGGGCGGTGACCAGGCCGGGGCCCTGCTCCTCCGCGAAGCCGTAGAGCGTGGCGAGGACGCGGACGGGCAGCAGTGCCGCGTAGTCCCCGACGATGTCCGTCTCGCCCTTGGCGCAGATCGCGTCGATCAGTTCGTCGGCGAACCTCTCGGCGTGGGAGCGCAGTTCGAAGGGGTCGACGGCTTCGAGCGCGTCGCTGATCATCGCGGCGCGCTCGCGGTGGCGTTCGCCGACCGTGTAGAGGATGGAGGGCTGCTTGCGGCCGATCATCGGCAGCAGCGGCCAGTCGTCGGGGATGCGGTCCCACTGGTTCCACAGCTCGGAGTCCCGGCTGAACAGCACGGGATCGCCCGTGACCTGGTGCAGCTCGCGGTAGCCGAGCACCAGCCAGGCGGGGATGTCGCCGTCCAGCACGACCGGTGTCACGGCACCGTGGTCGCGCCGCATCTCCCGGTACAGCTCGGCGGGTTCGGTCTGGAACCGGGGCCCGCTGAGGGGCACGGGGGCGGGGGTCACAGCGCCAACTCCGGTGATCGTGGGATGGAGAGAGACTTGAGGTGCTCGACCAGGGTGATCAGCACCCGCTTGCTGGACTCCCGGGAACGGGCGTCGCAGTCGAGCAGCGGGACATGCGGGTCGAGGTCGAGGGCCTCGCGGATCTGCGCGGGGGTGTGGGTGGGCCCGCCGAAGTCGTTGCAGGCCACGATGAACGGGGTGCCGTGGTGCTCCAGACGGTCGATGGCGTACCAGGAGTCGTCGATGCGCCGGGTGTCGACGAGGACGACCGCGCCGAGCGTGCCGGAGAACAGCCGGTCCCAGAGGAACCAGAAGCGTTCCTGCCCCGGCGCGCCGAACAGATACAGCACATTGCGGGCGTCCAGCGTGATGCGGCCGAAGTCGAAGGCGACGGTGGTCGCGGACTTGCCGCGCACCTCGCTGATGTCGTCGACCGCCTCGCCGGCCTGCGTCATCGTCTCCTCGGTGTTGAGGGGACGAATCTCGCTCACGGAGCGGACCAGGGTCGTCTTGCCGACGCCGAAGCCGCCGACGACCACGATCTTGAGGCCGTTGTCGGCCGACGCCTCCAGGGGCGTACGCGCGCCGTCCGTCGGGGAGGACGTACGCGCGTCAGAGGTTACGGAGTCCAACGAGCACCTGCTCCAGGATGTCGGGGTCGGGGAGACCGGAAGGAACAGTGGGCTGCGGGTGGCGGGCGCTGACGCGGCCCGCGGCGAGCAGGTCGGCGAGCAGGATGCGGGTGATGGACACCGGGAGCTTCAGCTCCGCGGCGATCTCCACGACCGCCGTCGGCCGGTCGCACATCCGCAGGATCGCGGCGTGCTCCGACTGCATGCCCAGCACCGGATCGCACTCCGCGACCACCAGCGTCACCAGGTCGAAGGGGGTGTCGGGCCCGGACCGGCTGCGCCCTCCCGTGAGGGTGTACAGCCGGTCGGGCGCGTCGTCCCTGCCCGGGCGGCTCATGACGTACGGGGCCGCGCGCTCAGGTGTTCGCCGAGCTGCTCCACGAGTTCGCTCATGTTGTGCCCGACCAGACCGGCGTCCGCGTCCTCGGCGGTGACGACGGCGAGGTGCGCTCCGTCGCCCGCCTCCACGATGAACAGAACCCCGCCGTAGAACTCGGCCATGGCCGAGCGCACACCTCCGCTGCCGTCGCCGAACTCCATGGACGCGCCGTGGGACAGCGACTGGATGCCGGCGGCGATCGCGGCGAGCTGGTCGGCCTGGTCGACCGAGAGCTCCGGGGTGCGGCACAACTTCAGGCCGTCGCGGGAGAGCACGAGCGCGTGCCGGGCGCCCGGGGTGCGCTCAAGGAGGCCCTCGATGAGCCAGGAGAGCTTCTCGTCGGCGGTGGTGGTGCCGGTCATGGGGTGGTGTCGCCTTCCGGGTGCGCGTGCGAGTGCGGCTGCGGCTGTGAGTTCGAGGGGGTGGTGGGGGCTGTCTCCCGTACGGCTTCGTCGGCCCGTACGGGTTCGTCTGCCTGTACGGCTTCCTTGTCCTGTACGGCGTCTTCTTGTCCTGCTGCGTCTCGTACGGTGTCCCCGGCGCCCGCCGCCGTGCCGCGTACCGCCTGGCGGAAGCTGCTGAAGCGGGCCGCCGCCCTCGCCTTGGAGGTGTCGGCGGTACGGGGTTCCGGGTCGGCCTGGGGCGGCGTGGCGTGCGTGCGGCTGCGCTCGGCGTGCGCGAGGGTGCGGCCGCGGCGGCGCTTGGGGAGGTTGTCGGCCGCCGGGGGAACCGGCTCGTGCCGGGGCGAGTCGTGGGTGGGGACCGGGTCCGGGTCGAGGTCGCCGGCGGCGCGGGCGGCGGCGTACGACACCTGGGACGCCTCGGAAGCCGGGGAGGCCTCGGACGGCCGGGTCGCCTGGAGCAGGGGCTCCACGGCGTAGTCCTCGATGAGGGCACGGGGGTTCGGGGGAGCCGGAGTCGCCACCGCCTGCCCGGGCTCCACCGGCAGGGGGGCGGTGGGAAGCGTGAGGAGGTCCTGGGGGATGAGCACCAGGACGCCCGTGCCGCCGCGCGCGGAGGGCCGGAAGGACACCTTCAGACCGTGCTTGCGGGCGAGCCGGCCGACGACCGCGAGGCCGAGCCGGGTGCCGGTGAGCCCGCCGAGCCCGGCGGTGCTGCCGGCGTCCCCGGACACCGCACGCTCGGCGCGGCGCAACTGGACGTCGCCCATGACCAGGCCGCTGTCCTCGACGGAGACGATGACGCCGGCCGGGACCTCCTCGACGTACACATGCACTTCGGCGGTCGGCGGCGAGAAGTTCGCGGCGTTGTCGAGGAGTTCGGCGAGGGCGTGCATGACGCCCTCGGCGGCGTGTCCGGCGACGGCGGCGTCGCTGGCGGAGTGCACGCGCACGCGCTGGTAGCCGCCGATGCGGCCCATCGCGCCGCGCAGGATCGACTCCATGACGATGGGGCGCGCCCAGCGGCGGCCCGAGCGCGCGCCGGTGAGGACGGCGACGGAGTCGGCGAGGCGGCCGGCCTGCGCGGTGCGGTGGTCGAGGTGGAGGAGGTCGGCGAGGACTTCCTCGTCGGAGTGCCGCTCCTCCATGGTGCGCAGGTCGGCGAGCATGCCGGTGGCCAGGGCCTGCATCCGGCCCGCCGCGTTGGCGGTCGCGGAGATGGCGGCGGCCCGGTCGCCGGTGGCCCGCCGGGCGCGCTCGGTCAGCCGGGCGTTCTCCTCGGCGAGGCGGGTGCGTTCGCCGGTGAGGTGCTGCCGCTCGGCGGCGAACTCCTCGGTGAGGCGGGCGCGTTCCTGCGCCGCGGCCTCCGTCAGCTGTGCGCGTTCCCGTGCCGCCGCCTCGGTCAGGCGGGCCCGCTCGCGGGCGGAGTCGTCGGCCAGCCGGGCCTGCTCCTGGCGGAACTCCTCGGCCAGCCGGGCCCGTTCCTGAAGGAGCCGTCCGGCGTCCTGGGTCACGGCGTCGAGACGGCGGCGTACCAGTTTCGCCGTCTGCGTGGCGCGGGCGGCCACCGCGACGGCCGCGCACAGCAGCACCGCGGCCGCGCCCGCGCCCCAGGCGAGGGGGGCGCGCACCGAGTCGGGCGCCAGGGTGACCGCGACGGCCACCGCGAGCGCGGCCGGGACGGCGGCGATCAGCGGAGCGGGCGCGACGGCGCGGAGGGTGGGTCGTTCGCCTGAGGGGGTGGGGGCGGTCATCAATCGGTCCTCGGTCGTGTCCTGGAAGAGAACGTGTCCTCGGTCGGGTCCTGGAAGAAGCCGTGTCCTCGGTCGTGTCCTGGGCGAGAAGCGACACCTGGTGCTCAACTGGCCGTCACTATATGAGAGTTCGTGATCGAATTGGGAAGGTTCTGGAAGCGGTTTCATGATCCGGTCGTAATCCGCGGGTGCGGCTGACCGTCGCTGTCGGTACCCGGCGTCATTCTGGGGGGATGACGGATCTCGAAGGGCTGCGGGCCGGGCTGGCGAAGGCCGTGCGCGGCGAGGTCGCCTTCGACGCGACCGCGCGGGCGCTGACCACCATGGACGCGTCCAACTACCGGCGCGTCCCGCTCGGTGTCGTGTCCCCGCGCGACGCCGACGACGTGGCGGCCGCCCTCGCCGTGTGCCGGGCGCACGGCGTGCCGGTCGTGCCGCGCGGCGGCGGCACCTCGATCGCCGGGCAGGCCACGGGCACGGGCGTCGTCCTGGACTTCACCCGCCACATGAACCGGATCGTGTCGCTCGACGCGGAGAGCCGTACGGCCGTGGTCCAGCCCGGCGTCGTCCTGGACCGCCTCCAGGAAGCCTCCGCCCCGCACGGCCTGCGCTTCGGCCCCGACCCCGCGACCCACAGCCGCTGCACCCTCGGCGGAATGATCGGCAACAACTCGTGCGGGTCCCACTCGGTGGCCTGGGGCACGACGGCGGACAGTGTGCGGGAGCTGTCGGTCGTCACCGGCCGAGGGGCCCGCGTCACGCTCGGGCAGCACTGGGCGGGCGCGCCGGACGGCCTCCGGGCCCTGGTGGAAGGCGAGTTGGCGCGTCTGCGCACCGGCTTCCCGGACCTTCCGCGCCGTATCTCCGGGTATGCCCTGGACGCCCTGCTCCCCGAGAAGGGCGCGGACGTCGCCCGCGCCTTCTGCGGCTCCGAGGGCACCTGGGGGGTGCTGACCGAGGCGGTCGTACGACTGGTGGAGGCGCCCCGCGCTCGGGCGCTGGCTGTGCTGGCGTACCCGGACGAGAGCGCGGCGGCGGAGGCGGCCGCGGGGCTGCTGCCGCACGCGCCGCTGACGGTGGAGGGGATGGCCGCGGACCTCGTGCCGGCCGACGCGGGGCTGCCCCGGGGCGGCGCCTGGCTGTTCGTGGAGACGGGCGGCGCGTCGCAGGCGGAGGCACGCGCGCGTGCGGACGCGATCGTGCGGGCCGCGGACGTCCTGGACGCCGTGGTCGTCACCGACCCGGAGGGCCAGCGCGCCCTGTGGCGGCTGCGCGAGGACGCGAGCGGTACGGCGACCCGGATGCCCGACGGCAGCGAGGCCTGGCCCGGCTGGGAGGACTGCGCGGTGCCGCCGGCCCGGCTCGGCGCCTATCTCCGCGACTTCCGGGGCCTGTTGACGGCCCACGGGCTGCGCGGCACGCCGTACGGGCACTTCGGCGACGGCTGCATCCATGTGCGCATCGACTTCGACCTGATGACGGCCCAGGGCGTGAGCCGCTTCCGGCGCTTCTCCGAGGAGCTCGCCGACGTGGTCGTCTCCCACGGCGGCTCCCTGTCCGGCGAGCACGGGGACGGCCAGGCGCGGGCCGAACTGCTGCCCAGGATGTACGGCGCCGAGATGGTCGGCCTCTTCGAGCGGGCCAAGGACCTCTGGGACCCCGACGGCCTGCTCAACCCCGGAATGCTCGTACGGCCGCACCGGCTGGACGAGAACCTGCGGTTCGCGGTGCTGCCGCCGAAGCCGGTGGACGTGGAGTTCGGATACCCGGCGGACGGCGGGGACTTCTCGGCCGCGGTCCGCAGATGCGTGGGGGTCGCCAAGTGCCGTACGACGGAGAGCACTTCGGGGAGCGTCATGTGCCCCTCCTTCCGGGCGACCGGCGAGGAGGAGCACTCCACGCGCGGGCGGGCGCGGCTGCTGCACGAGATGCTCGCGGGCGAGGTCGTGACGGACGGCTGGCGCTCCACGGAGGTCCGCGACGCGCTGGACCTGTGCCTGTCCTGCAAGGGATGCAGGTCCGACTGCCCGGTCGGCGTCGACATGGCCACGTACAAGGCGGAGTTCCTCCACCACCACTACGAGGGCCGACGACGGCCGGCCGCGCACTACGTGATGGGGTGGCTGCCGGTGTGGCTGGCGGCGGTGACCCGGACGCACTCGGCGTGGCTGGTCAACTCCCTCGCCGCGGTACGTCCGTTGGCCGCCGTGGCCAAACGGCTGGGCGGCATCGCGCCCGAACGGGAGATTCCGCGCCTGGCGCGCGAGACGTTCAGCCGGTGGTGGGGGCGGCGGTTCAAGGAGCAGGTGCAGCGGATGATGAGGGAGAGGGCGCATGAGTTTCCCGCTGGCGCGGGAGACGACGACGCGGGAGACGCAGGCGCGGGGCCCTTCGACGAGGGGGAGGACGGCGCGGGGCCCTTCGGCGAGGAGGACGGTGCGGGGCCCTTCGGCGAGGGCCGCGGCGGCCCGCGTGAGACGGCCTTCCTCTGGCCGGACACCTTCACGGAGTACCTCTCGCCGTCCGTGGGGCAGGCGGCCGTGCGGGTGCTGGAGGCGGCGGGCGTGGGCGTGCTGCTGACGCCGGCGGTGGCGATGAGGAAGACGGCCGCGGGGTATGGAGTGTCGGTCCACACGAGCCCGTGGTCGGTGGGCCGCCGCGGCCGGGTCTGCTGCGGTCTGACGTATGTCTCCACCGGACAACTGGACCGCGCCCGTACGGTGATGCGCCGCACGCTCGACCTGATGGGCGTGTTCCTCGACCCGGACCTCTACCCGCAGCCCCCCGCCGTCGTCGTCCTGGAACCGAGCTGCGCCGCCGCCCTCCGCACCGACCTCCCGGAACTGCTGCACGACGATCCCCGCGCGGCACGTCTGGCGGCGGCGGTGCTGACGTTCGCCGAGGCCCTGGAACGCCTCGCCCCGGACTGGACACCACCACCGGTGAACCGCCCGGCCGTCGGCCAGACCCACTGCCACCAGCACGCGGTCCTCGGCGACGCGGCCGACCGCCGGCTGCGCGAGGCGGCGGGCCTGACCGGCACCCTCGCGGGCGGCTGCTGCGGCCTCGCGGGCAACTTCGGCTTCGAGAGAGGCCATTACACGGTCTCGGCGGCCTGCGCGGAGGAGCAACTGCTCCCGGCGGTACGGGAGGCCACCGACGACACGGTGATCCTGGCGGACGGCTTCTCCTGCCGTACACAGGTGGAGCAGCTGGCGGGGCGGAAGGGGAGGCATCTGGCGGAGGTGCTGGCGGAGGTGCTGGCGGAGGGGTGAACGGAGCGGCTACGCGAGGGGCGAACACCCAGACCGGGGAGGGCGGCCTCAGCGGGGAGTGGGCCCGTGCCGAACCCCGTCGACCGAGTCGCCGTCCTCCCCGATATCCACGGTGTGCTCCCCGCGTTGGAAGCCGTGCCGGCCACGAACCGGACGTGACCGCCGCGGACCGCATCGTGCTCACCGGTGACATCGCAGCGCGTCCGCGACCTGTGGAGGTTCTCGACCTGCCGGCGCGACAGGGAGACCCGGTCGTCCGGATCGCGGGAGACGACGACCGCGACCTGGTCGGGTACCGCCACGGCCGGCGCACATCGAACCCGGACCCGATCGCGCCCAGGGGCGCCGAAATCAACTCGCTACGACCAGGTCGACTTCCTGGCCGCCCTTGCGAACCCTGGGCAGCGTCGACATCCAGGCGGCCACCACCCGGGCATCGGCCCGGCTATGGCTGTGCCACAGACCCGCTGGGCAGGGCTGCTCGTCGAGCCGGTCCCGCAACGACCGGTAGGGACGCCCTGAAGACACGGCGCCGGACCGGGAGCGAGGGAAGGGCGTGGGCGGTGTGCGCCGAAGCGTTGTGGTGTGGCGGCACATGCTGTGACGCGTGCCGACTCGTCCATGCGTGAGCGAGCGCAGCGAGGACCGTCCTGCCCTCGATGGCCGCCGTTGGTTCGTTCTGCACGCGGACGGGTTCGGACGGCATCAGCGGTCGTGCGATGTCGAGCATTCCCCCCGAAACGATCCGTCCCCGTCGCCCATTCCTCCTACCCTGCAGACGGGCGGGCCCACTCACCGCGTGGCCATTCCCAGCCGAAAGTGCCAGAGCGTCTTTGCGTTCCTGGATGTGCTGGAACCGGCGGATGATGTCTGCCGCGTGAGAGGGGTCTGTCATGGATCCGGTAGCGAGCCGGTCCCTTGTATCCAGAAGGTCGCGGTAGATGGCGCTGTAGGCGCTGCACAGCTTGATGGATTCGTCGGCGCGATCGCTCAGGCCGCTGGCGTGGGGGGCGATGATCGTGAACGCGGCGAGGCCTGACAGCGCAGAGACGAGTACCTGAGCGCTGAACTCCGAGGACTCGGCGATGACGGGCCAGGCGAGGAGTCCTGCGGTGAGACTGAGTACTGCTGAGGCGAGGTTGTACAGGCGGACTCTCTGCACCAGGTGGGCAGCTTCCCTCGGCATTCTTTTGGCCCAGTAGCCTGCGTTTTCGATGCTTTGCTCGAGTAGCCGCGACATCGTTGCGTCAGCTGGATTCTTCGACTGTCTAAATACTTTGGACAGCAGTTTCATGGCACTCTCACGATTGACGGGCAGTGCGTCGACAGTGATGGCGCCGGCTCGCAACCCGCGACATCGACGCGCATATGGTCTGCTTAAGTAACTCGTGTGCAGTAGCGCGGGTGGTTCTGGGTGGCTGGGTGATTCGTCGATGGTGGCGGCGCTTGTTCGTACCTGTGCGTCCGAGTCCACGTGCAGCGACACGCGGAGTCTTTGATAAAGACTTAGTATGGCGTAACGGATTTTATCGGGCGGGTGTCGCGCACGCGGTCAACCCCCTGCGGCGGAGGCATCCGTGGAGCGGTACTCAATGCCGGAGACCCCGGCCCGATTGCGGCGGGCCGGGGTCTCCATGTGTTGCGGGTTGTTGGTGCCCGTCGTCTAGTACCCGTCGCGCCCGTCGTCGCGCCCGTCGCGGTGGTCGTCGACCACCCGGAAGCTGCCCACGACGCCGTCGCGGACGTGTACGCCGCTGCCGCCGTGGCCGCGGCCGTGGTCGTGGTCGACCTTGACGCCATTGCTGGTGCTCCAGGGGCCGACCGTGGCGATGGGCGCGCCGTTGTCGCAGGTGACGCCGCGGAAGAACTCGACGGTCTTGCGGCTGTCGTTGCGAATGTTGAAGCTCTTGGAGCCCAGGCCGCTGAGCACGGTGATGCAGCCCTGGAAGTGGGCCGTGTACGTCCGCTCGTTGATGTCGATCCTTCCTTCTCGCCGTCCTTCTTCCTGTCCTTCGTTACCCTTCGAGTTTCCGCTGTCGCCGCCGAGGGGGGCCGCGGCGGGCCCCGCTGCGGCGGGGGCTGCGGCGGGGGCCGCCTGCTTGATGGCGGGGGCGGCCTCGGGGGCACCGGCAGCCGAGGCGTAGGTGACGCCGGTGGCGGCGAGGGCCGCGGCGGCCGCTACGGCGGCAGTCATGGCGATGTTACGCGTGGTCATGGCGCTTTTCCCTATCTCTGAGACGTCGACTGAAGCAGTCGATCTGTGGATGAAATTACTGATAATCGGCTTTTCTGTCATGTCGGACACGCCGGAGTTGTGGGAGAAGGAGTCGGACTCGACGCATATGCGCAGTCGTCTGGACATCCGGAACGCACCTGAAATGCCTTCAACGTGCCCTGCACAGTGCTTACTTGACGCATCGTTGGGGTCCGGGCGATCGATGGGCGTGGGCCCGTGGGATCACCCTGTCGGAGCAGGGCGGCAGCGTGTCGTACGGAACGCGCGCACTTTCTCTCTGCGTGTCTGTCATCTGCGGTCCGCTGCAAGCCGCCCTGAAGGGCCGTCATCAGCCCGGCGTCGCCGCTCCTCGCGCAGGTCGGGCCTACCGCTGTACAGGTCGAAGGCAGTGCCCGGGGCCGGAACCGCAGTGACAGGCCGGGCCCTGGCCCAGCCTTGCCGGCCGAGCGAGGCTGCACCACCGCCCCCGGCCTCGTCTCCGGGAAGAACATGCAGAACGCCTGCCGCGAGCGGCGTCCCGTCCTCGCGCGTCGAGTGGCTGGTGGCGACCTGTCCGGGGACCCGGGCCCCCGGATGCCAGTTTCCGGGGGCCCAGGCAGGCTGTCGCCCGGCGGGGCGGTCCAGGGACAGCAGCGGTCACTGTGCCGTACCGGCGTGCGGGCTGGGGAGCGATGCTCTGGCTGGTGACCGCTATCTCACCTGATCGGCCGTCATCGGTAGCCCGCGGATGGTGTCGGCCTGGTGGGAAGCCCCCGGGTGCGGTGTGGTGACGATCAGCGTCCGGGGGCTTCTCCGGGCCGCCCCCGAGCGGAGATCGAGGGAAAGCCGCCATCACTGTGTTGCGGAGGCGGTTGCGGAGGAAGCGACTGGCGGGCCTGTTGTCCCTCTCTCCCCCCGACAGCCGTCGCGGCTTCGCCCGCAGGGTCGGAGTTTTGATCCCTTCCCGCCGCCACGCGTCCGGCTCGACGCTCCCGGGGTCACCCACAGCACCAGGTCGTCCGCGTCCGCGAGGACCAGTCGGCACAGCAGAACGCGGGCCTCTTCCGGGCTAACTTTCGCGTCGTCGAGGACGACAGCACGGACCGCCGGCCGCAGGTTCACGGAAGGCGTCCGGACACGCTGGTGGGAAGCCCGCGTGCCGAAGCCCGTAAGTACGCTGGCAGCCCCACCCCCCCATAAGGAGTGCCGCATATGAGGCTCCGTCTGCAGGCCATCACCCGTGAAGAGCATCTGGCGTTCGTCAGGACGCGGGCCTCGGCCAGTCACATGCAGGTGCCGTCGTGGGGTGAGGTGAAGCCGGACTGGCGGGCGGAGAGTCTGGGGTGGTTCGACGACAACGGAGGCGGAGGCGGGACCCTGGTCGGGGTGGGCCTTGTGCTGCTGCGCCCGCTGCCGAAGGTGAAGCGGTACCTCGCCTATCTGCCGGAGGGCCCGGTCATCGACTGGCACGCGGCGGATCTCGCCGAACGCTGGCTCGCACCGATGCTGACGTACCTCAAGAGCCGCGGCGCGTTCTCGGTGAAGATGGGCCCGCCCGTCGTCGTACGCCGATGGAGCGCGGACGCGGTCAAGGCGGCGATCGCCGATCCGGCGGCGCGACGCCTTGGGGACGTGGAGGCGACGGCGTACGAGCCCGGTGCCGTCGAGGTCGCCGACCGGCTGCGCCGCATGGGATGGCAGCGGACCGAGCCGGGCGGCGAGGACGGCTTCGCGGCCGGACAGCCGCGGTACGTCTTCCAAGTGCCGTTCGCCGGGCGGTCGCCGGAGGAGATCCACCGGGGTCTCAACCAGCAGTGGCGGCGCAACATCAAGAAGGCCGAGAAGGCCGGTGTGCAGGTGGTGCGGGGCGGTTACGACGACCTGCCCGCCTTCTACGAGCTGTACGCGGAGACGGCCGAACGCGACCGTTTCATCCCGCGCCCGCTGCCCTACTTCCAGCGCATGTGGACCGCGTTGACCGCCGAGGACCCCGACCGTATGCGGCTCTACCTCGCCCACCACGAGGGCGACGTCCTCGCGGCGGCCACCATGCTGACCGTCGGCACCCACGTCTGGTACTCCTACGGCGCCTCCACCAGCCGCAAGCGCGAGGTCCAGCCCAACAACGCCGTCCAGTGGCGCATGATGACCGACGCCCATGAACTGGGCGCCGCCGTCTACGACTTCCGCGGCATCACCGACACCCTCGACGAGAGCAACCACCTCCTCGGCCTCCTCCGCTTCAAGGCGGGCGCGGGCGGCGAGGCCGTCGAGTACCTCGGCGAGTGGGACTTCCCGATCAACCGGCTGCTGCACAAGGCGCTGGACCTGTACATGGCGCGCCGCTGAGGCCCCCGAGTCCCGGCGGCGGACATCCAGCACTCAGGCTTTTAAGCCAACCCTCAGGTTTCATAAGGCGATTCACAGTTCCCCTTTGCTGTTTTTGACTGCGCCTTGGTGCGGCACCCGTGTGGCGTGCCGGTCGGCGACTTCCCGCTGGCGCGGCTGCGCGAGTACGTCACGCTGCTGCCGCAGGAGACCCTGGTCCTGCACGACACCGTCCGCGCGAACATCGCGTGCGGTCGTTCGGGTGCGAGCGACGAGGCGATCGTGGAGGCGGCGCGGGCGGCCGACGCCCACGAGTTCATCATGAGTCTGCCCGAGGGCTACGACACCAGGATCGACCCCAACTCGGCCCGGCTGTCCGGCGGCCAGCTGCAACGGCTCGCCATCGCCCGCGCCATCCTGCGCGACGCACCCGTCCTGGTCCTCGACGAACCGACGACCGGCCTGGACGCGATGGCCGCGCGCCGCGTGGTCAAACCGCTGCGCCGCCTGATGGCGGGCCGTACGACCATCATGATCACGCACGACCTGAACCTCGCCCCCGACGCCGACCGCATCCTCGTCGTCGACCACGGCCGCATCGTCGAGACGGGCCGCCACGACGAGCTCCTGTCCCGCGGCGGCGCGTACTCCCGCCTGCACCGCTCCCAGAACAACGCACTCATGGACACGGGGGAGCTGCGGCTGCCGCTGTTCGTGGAGGGGGCAGGGGCGGCTGGGGTGCCGGTCGCGGTTCCGGTTTCGGTTCCGGGGTACGGGGACGTGCCGTACGGCAACGCCGCCTACGACCACGGTGTGTACGGGAACGCCGTGTACGGGGACCCGGCGTACGTCTCGGCTTCCCCGGCCTCAGCGGCTTACCCGGCGTATTACTCGGAGGGACCGCAGGGAGTCGTCAGCGGCTTCCCGGTCGCCGACGGCTGGTACGCCTTCCCGGGCACGGTCCCGGATCACCTGGTCCAGGATCATCTCTCCGACGGTCGCCCCCTTTTCCGGGACGAAGCGCCCTGGACCGGCGCCTGACGGGCCCGCCTGCCCGCTCTCCGTCTCCGGCGCCCCAGGACAGTCGTATAACGGGTTCACACGCCTGACAGAGTCCATTACCCTGGACCGGCAGGTGCAGCATGATGAACGAACCCCGAGTCGATGTCCCGGAACCCTGGAAGGCCCCGTGAACACCCCCAGCGCCGCCCCGTCCTCCCCGGCCTCGACCGCCGCCCCCGCGACGGCACCCGTGCCCACGCCGGGCGGCCCGGGCCGACGAGGTTCCCTGGGGCCGGTGGGTCTGGTCCTCGCCGGAGGCGTCTCGGTGCAGTTCGGCGGGGCGCTGGCCGTGACGCTGATACCCAGGGCCGGTGCGCTGGGTGTCGTGACCCTGCGACTGCTCGCGGCGGCGATCGTGCTGATGGTGGTCTGCCGCCCCCGGCTGCGCGGCCACTCCCGCACCGACTGGGGCACGGTCGTCGTCTTCGGCATCACGATGGCCGCGATGAACGGCCTCTTCTACCAGTCGGTCGCCCGCATCCCGCTCGGCCCGGCGGTCACCCTGGAGGTACTCGGCCCCCTCGCCCTCTCGGTCCTGGCCTCCCGACGGGCGATCAACATGCTCTGGGCCGGACTCGCTCTTGCCGGTGTCTTCCTCCTCGGCGGCGGAGGCTTCAGCAGCCTGGACCCCACAGGTGTCGCGTTTGCCCTGGGGGCGGGCGCCATGTGGGCGACTTACATAGTCTTCAGCGCACGTACGGGCCGCCGCTTCCCCCAGGCCGACGGACTGGCCCTCGCGATGGCCGTCGCGGCCCTGGTGTTCCTCCCGCTGGGCATCGCGGAGGCGGGCGTGAAACTGCTGGACCCGACGACGGTCGCCCTGGGCTCGGCCGTGGCGGTCCTCTCCTCCGTCCTCCCCTACACCCTCGAACTCCTCGCCCTGCGCCGCCTGCCCGCCTCCACCTTCGCCATCCTCATGAGCCTGGAACCGGCGGTCGCCGCGACGGCCGGCTTCCTGGTCCTCCATCAAGCCCTCTCCGCGACGGAGGCCGCCGCGATCGCCCTGGTCATCGCGGCCAGCATGGGGGCGGTGCGGACGCAGGTGGGACGGGGGAAGGCGAAGGGGCTGGACGGCTAGGGCAGCCGCCCGTCCGGCTTTTGGCGCACCTGATCACGGGCGGACCGGGCGGAGCTGAGCAGACCCATATAGCCGTACGGCCGCTCGTGCTCCCCGAACCACAGCTGCGGCGCCCGCGCGTACGCGGCCGCGGCGAGTTCGCGCCCCCAGCGGCGGCTGGCGTACATCGGGATCGCGAGGCGGTAGCGGCGGTCCGGCAGACCGGGGCGCGGCGGCTGGTCCCGCACGACGAGTGGCTTGAGCAGCGGATCGGCGTCGTCGACATCGCCGTACGGGCACAGTTCAAGGCTCATGATCTTCTGGCCGGCCCTGGCGTTGCCCTTGTGTGCCCAGTACAGCCCGACCCCGGCCAGTGACTGCCACGGCACCACTGTCTGCCGCTCGCGGCTGTGCCGCCACCACACCCCGTACGCGTCGAAGGCGAGCAGCGTCCCGCGCCCCGCCCACAGCGCGAATGCCATCAGCACCCCCAACCCGCCCAGGAACAGCAGCCACACCGCGGCGAAGATCCACTGCCCGACGCCCGCCCCGCCCTTCGCCGCCGTGACGACGAGCGGCAGGGGCGCGAGACAGAGCGCGATCAGCGTGCCCGGCAGTCCGGTCCGAAGCCGACGCATCCCGAAGCGGTAGACGGTGGCGTCGGGGGCGGGGTGAGCGGGCGGAGGGGGTGGAGAGGGAAACATGGCGGCAGAGCCTAGCGGGGTGACCTGGGCATGACGAAGTCCTCCGTAGCCGCATCTGCGCCAATTAATGCAAGCATGCTTGATTGTTTCTGTGGCCACTGCCATGCTCCGGGACACACAACGTCGTGCCCCGAGGGGAGCGCATGGTGTCCGACCCGTCGCCCGTGATCGACGATCTGTGCCGGGAGAGCGAGGAACTCGACCGGCTCGTGGGGGAGTTGGGGGAGGAACGGTGGGCGGTCGCCACACCGGCTCCCGGGTGGACCATCGCCCACCAGATCGCCCATCTCGCCTGGACCGACCGCGCCGCGCTGCTCGCCGTGACCGACGCGGAGGCCTTCGCCAAGGAGGTCGAGAAGGCGCTCGCCGCGCCGGACGGATTCGTGGACGAGGGTGCGGAGGAGGGCGCCGCGCTGCCGCCGGCCCGACTGCTCGCCGACTGGCGGTCGGGGCGGGCCGCCCTGGAGGAGGCCCTGCGCGCGGCACCCACGGGAACGCGGTTTCCCTGGTACGGCCCACCCATGTCGGTCGCCTCTATGGCCACCGGCCGTCTTATGGAGACCTGGGCCCATGGACAGGACGTGGCCGATGCGTTGGGTGTGATGCGCGCACCCACGGACCGGCTGAAGCATGTGGTGCGCATCGGGGTGCGGGCGCGTGACTTCGCCTTCGGGGTACGAGGGCTCACCGTGCCCGGCGAGGAGTTCCGCGTGGAACTCGTTGCTCCGTCCGGCGAGTTGTGGACCTACGGCCCGGCGGACGCCGCCCAGCGCGTCACCGGCCCGGCCCTCGACTTCTGCCTGCTGGTGACCCAACGGGCGCACCGCGCCGACCTCGCCGTACGGGCACAGGGCCCCGACGCCGACCGGTGGCTGGACATCGCCCAGGCCTTCGCGGGCCCGCCGGGGGGCGGACGCGCGCCGAAGGAGCCTGGACGCGAGCCGGGGGAGCCGAAGGGGACCGGGCGGTGACCGCCGTACGACCGCTGCGCATCGGCAACGCCTCCGGTTTCTACGGCGACCGCTTCGACGCCCTGCGCGAGATGCTCACCGGCGGTCCGCTGGACGTCCTCACCGGCGACTATCTCGCCGAGCTGACGATGCTCATCCTGGGCCGTGACAAGCTGAAAGACCCGAAGCGCGGGTACGCCAAGACCTTCCTGGGCCAACTGGAGGAGTGCCTCGGCCTCGCGCACGAGCGCGGCGTGCGTGTCGTCGCGAACGCGGGCGGACTCAACCCGGCCGGACTCGCCGACGCCGTGCGGGAGTTGGCGGACAGGCTCGGCATCCCGGTGCGTGTCGCCCATGTCGAGGGCGACGACCTGACGCACCGATACCCGGGGAGTCTCGCCGCGCACGCCTACCTCGGCGGCGCCGGTATCGCCGCGTGTCTGCGCGAGGGCGCGGACATCGTCGTCACGGGGCGGGTCACGGACGCGGCACTCGTCACGGGGCCCGCCGTCGCCCACTTCGGCTGGGGACCGGGGGACCACGACCGGCTCGCGGGCGCCGTCGTCGCCGGGCACGTCCTGGAGTGCGGCACCCAGGCCACCGGCGGCAACTATGCCTTCTTCGCCGACCACGACCCGGCCCTTCTGCGCCACCCCGGCTTCCCGCTCGCCGAACTCCACGAGGACGGTACGAGCGTCATCACCAAACACGTCGGCACCGGCGGTCTCGTCGACGTCGGTACGGTCACCGCACAGCTCCTGTACGAGACGCAGGGCGCCCGGTACGCGGGCCCCGACGTCACCGCCCGGCTCGACTCGGTCCGGCTGACCCGGGAGGGCCCCGACCGGGTCCGGATCGAGGGAGTGCGCGGGGAGGCCCCGCCGCCCACCCTCAAGGTCGGCCTCAACCGGCTCGGCGGCTTCCGCAACGAGGTCGTGTTCGTCCTGACAGGACTCGACATCGAGCGCAAGGCCGCCCTCGTGCGCGACCAGTTGGACACGGCACTCGCCACCGCCAAGTCCCGCCCGGCGGAGGTGCGGTGGGATCTCGCCCGCACCGACCACCCCGACGCCCCCACCGAGGAGACCGCGAGCGCACTGCTCCGGCTCGTCGTACGGGACGCGGACCAGAACGCGGTCGGCCGCGCGCTGAGCGGAGCCGCCGTCGAACTGGCGCTGGCGAGCTACCCCGGATTCCATGTGATGGCGCCACCTGGGCCGGGCTCGCCTTATGGGGTCTTCGAGGATGTGTACGTCCCCCATGGCGCCGTCGACCATATGGCGGTCCTCCACGACGGGCGTCGGGTGCCTGTGGCTCCGGTCGAAGACACCCGCGTACTGGAGACGCCGGAAGAACCACCGTTGCCCGAGCCGTTGCCCTTGACCGGACCGACCCGCCGTGCGCCACTCGGCCTTGTCGCCGGCGCCCGCAGCGGTGACAAGGGCGGGAACGCCAATGTCGGGGTCTGGGCGCGCACGGATGACGCGTGGCGGTGGCTGGCCCATCAACTGACCACGGACAGATTTCAGAGTCTGGTGACGGAAAGCCGCCCTCTGAAAGTCGTCCGGCACGTACTGCCCAACCTCCGCGCCCTCAACTTCGTCGTGGAAGGAATCCTCGGCGAGGGCGTCGCCTCCCAGGCCCGTTTCGACCCCCAGGCCAAGGCCCTCGGCGAATGGCTCCGCTCCCGTCACCTGGACATACCGGAGAGCCTCCTGTGACCGTCCTTTCCTCCGCGCTCGACATCAGCGGCCCCGACTACACCGCCCACCGCGAAGCCATGCTCACCAAGCTCGCCGAGCTGGACACCGAGCACGCCAAGGCGCTCGCGGGCGGCGGCGAGAAGTACGTCGCCCGGCACCGACAGCGCGGCAAGCTGCTCGCCCGGGAGCGGATCGAGCTGCTCCTCGACCCGGACACACCGTTCCTGGAGCTGTCGCCGCTGGCCGCGTACGGCAGCGAGTACGCGGTCGGCGCCTCGCTGGTCACCGGGATCGGGGTCGTCGAGGGCGTGGAGTGCCTGATCACGGCGAACGACCCGACCGTGCGCGGCGGTGCCAGCAACCCCTGGAGCCTGAAGAAGGCCCTGCGGGCCAATGACATCGCGCTCGCCAACCGGCTGCCCTGCATCAGCCTCGTCGAGTCGGGCGGCGCCGATCTGCCGTCACAGAAGGAGATCTTCATCCCCGGGGGTGCGATCTTCCGCGACCTCACCCGGCTGTCGGCGGCCGGAATCCCCACCGTGGCGGTCGTCTTCGGGAACTCCACCGCCGGAGGCGCGTACGTCCCCGGCATGTCCGACCACGTGATCATGGTCAAGGAGCGGGCCAAGGTCTTCCTGGGCGGGCCGCCGCTGGTGAAGATGGCCACCGGTGAGGAGAGCGACGACGAGTCCCTGGGCGGTGCCGAGATGCACGCGCGCGTGTCGGGTCTCGCGGACTACTTCGCCGTCGACGAGCAGGACGCCCTCCGCCAGGCCCGGCGCGTGGTCGCCCGCCTCAACCACCGCAAGGCGTACGGCGATCCGGGCCCGGCAGCCCCTCCCAAGTACGACGAGGACGAGCTCCTGGGGATCGTCCCCGGCGACCTGAAGCACCCCTTCGACCCGCGCGAGGTCATCGCCCGCATCGTCGACGCCTCCGACTTCGACGAGTTCAAGCCCCTCTACGGGACGAGCCTGACGACCGGCTGGGCGACGCTCCACGGCTACCCCGTCGGCATCCTCGCCAACGCCCAGGGCGTGCTCTTCAGCGCCGAGTCCCAGAAGGCCGCCCAGTTCATCCAGCTCGCCAACCAGCGCGACATCCCGCTGCTCTTCCTGCACAACACCACCGGCTACATGGTCGGCAAGGAGTACGAGCAGGGCGGCATCATCAAGCACGGCGCGATGATGATCAACGCGGTGAGCAACTCACGGGTCCCGCACCTGTCCGTGCTGATGGGCGCCTCCTACGGAGCCGGTCACTACGGCATGTGCGGGCGCGCGTACGACCCGCGCTTCCTGTTCGCCTGGCCCAGCGCCAAGTCGGCCGTCATGGGCCCCCAGCAGCTCGCGGGCGTCCTGTCGATCGTCGCCCGGCAGTCGGCGGCGGCGAAGGGGCAGCCGTACGACGACGACGCCGACGCGGCGCTGCGCGCCATGGTCGAGCAGCAGATCGAGTCCGAGTCGCTGCCGATGTTCCTGTCCGGGCGGCTGTACGACGACGGGGTCATCGACCCGCGCGACACCCGCACCGTTCTCGGCCTGTGCCTGTCCGCGATCCACACGGCGCCCTACGAGGGCGCGCGCGGTGGCTTCGGCGTCTTCCGGATGTGAGGTCTCCTCAGTGATCAGCTCAATCCTTGTGGCCAACCGGGGCGAGATCGCCTGCCGTGTCTTCCGCACCTGCGGTGAGCTGGGGATCCGAACGGTCGCCGTGTACTCGGACGCCGACGAAAACGCCCTCCACACGCGCGTGGCCGACGCGGCGGTACGGCTGCCGGGCGCGGCGCCCGCGGAGACGTATCTGCGCGGCGATCTGATCGTGAAGGCGGCCCTGAGCGCCGGCGCGGACGCCGTGCACCCCGGGTACGGCTTCCTCTCCGAGAACGCCGGCTTCGCGCGGGCCGTCCTCGACGCGGGCCTCGTCTGGATCGGCCCGCCGCCCGAGGCGATCGAGGCGATGGCCTCCAAGACGCGCGCCAAGAAGCTGATGGGCCTCGCACCCCTGGAGACGGTCACCGCCGACGACCTCCCGGTCCTCGTCAAGGCGGCCGCGGGCGGCGGCGGACGCGGAATGCGCGTCGTCCGGGAACTCGCCGACCTGGACGCCGAGTTGACGGCCGCCCGCGCCGAGGCCCTCAGCGCCTTCGGCGACGGCGAGGTCTTCGTCGAGCCCTACGTAGAGGGCGGCCGGCACGTCGAGGTGCAGATCCTCGCCGACACGCACGGCACGGTGTGGGCGCTCGGCACCCGCGACTGCTCCCTCCAGCGCCGCCACCAGAAGGTCATCGAGGAGGCCCCGGCGCCCGGCCTCGGCGACCTCACGGAAACCCTCCACGACCTGTCCGTACGTGCGGCCCGAGCCGTCGACTACGTGGGCGCCGGGACGGTCGAGTTCCTGGTCGCCGACGGCAAGGCCCACTTCCTGGAGATGAACACCCGCCTCCAGGTCGAACACCCCGTCACGGAAGCCGTCTTCGGCATCGACCTCGTGGCCCTCCAGATCCGTGTCGCCGAGGGCGAGCCGCTCGACAACGACCCCCCACGCGCGCGCGGCCACGCGATCGAGGCCCGCCTGTACGCCGAGGACCCGGCACACGCGTGGGCCCCGCAGACCGGCACCCTGCACCGCCTCACCGTCCCGGACGGCATCCGCCTCGACACCGGCTACACCGACGGCGACCCCATCGGCATCCACTACGACCCGATGCTCGCCAAGGCCGTCGCCCACGCCCCCACGCGCGCACAGGCCCTCCGCAAGCTGAGCACGGCCCTGGAGCGCGCCGAGATCCACGGCCCGGTCACCAACAGGGAGCTGCTCGTACGGTCCCTGAGGCACCCGGAGTTCGCCGGCGCCCGCATGGGCACCGGGTTCTACGACCGTCACCTGCCCGAGCTCACGACGGTCCTCCCGGACCCGTACGCCCCCCTGGCCGCCGCCCTCGCGGACGCCCACGGCCGCTCCCGGTTCGGCGGCTGGCGGAACCTGCCCGCGCAGCCCCAGACCAAGCGCTACCTCATGGCGGGCACCGAGCACGAAGCCCACTACCGGCACACCCGCGAGGGCCTGACCGCCGACGGGGTGCGCGTGGTGCACGCCGACGCCCGCCGCGTCGTACTCGAAGTGGCCGGCGTTCGGCGGAAGTTCGACGTCACCCAGTACGACGACCAGATCTTCGTGAACGCCACCGCCCTCACCGCCCTGCCCCGCTTCCCCGATCCGGCCACGCACCACGCCCCAGGCTCCCTGCTCGCACCGATGCCCGGCACGGTGGTCCGCGTGTCGGAGGGCCTGACCGCAGGAGCCGCCGTACGGGCCGGAGAGCCCCTGCTGTGGCTGGAGGCGATGAAGATGGAGCACAAGATCTCCGCCCCGACGACAGGCACGCTCACGGCCCTGCACGCGACCCCCGGCCAGCAGGTGGAGGTCGGGACCCTCTTGGCCGTGGTTCAGGAAGACGCGCCCCTTTAGGGGCGCGGGGAACTGCGCGAGCAACCACATACGACCCGCACTGTCGAGACGTCCTCAGGAGCCCCGATGAGCCTCGCCATGGAAACCGAAGAGCACAAGGCCCTCCGTTCCGCCGTAGCCGCCCTAGGCAAGCGCTACGGCCGCGACTACCTCACCAAGGTCGTGGCCGAAGAAGCCCACCCCGACGAACTCTGGTCCGAGGCAGCCAAGCTCGGCTACCTCGGCGTCAACCTGCCAGAGGCATACGGCGGTGGAGGCGGCGGCATAGCCGAACTCTCCATCGTCCTGGAGGAACTGGGCGCGGCGGGCTGCCCCCTGCTGATGATGGTCGTGTCGCCCGCGATCTGCGGCACGGTCATCGCCCGCTTCGGCACCGAGTCCCAGAAGCGGCAATGGCTCCCGGGCCTGGCCGACGGCACCCGCACCATGGCCTTCGGCATCACGGAGCCCGACGCCGGCTCCAACTCGCACCGGATCACCACCACGGCCCGCCGCGACGGCGACACCTGGCTCCTCACTGGCCGCAAGGTGTTCATCTCCGGCGTCGACATCGCCGACGCGACACTCATCGTCGGCCGCACGGAGGACGCGCGGACGGGCAGCCTCAAGCCCTGCCTGTTCATCGTCCCGCGCGACGCCGACGGTTTCGAACGGCGCCGTATCGACATGGAACTGCACGGCGCGGAGAAGCAGTTCGAGCTCACTCTCGACGACGTACGGCTGCCCGCCGACGCCCTCGTCGGCGACGAGGACGCGGGCCTGCTCCAGCTCTTCGCCGGGCTCAACCCCGAGCGCGTCATGACGGCCGCGTTCGCGATCGGCATGGGCCGCTACGCGCTGAACAGGGCCGTCGAGTACGCGCGTGAACGCACCGTCTGGAAGGCGCCCATCGGCGCCCATCAGGCCGTCGCCCACCCCCTCGCGCAGGCCCACATCGAGCTCGAACTCGCCCGGCTGATGATGCAGAAGGCGGCGTTCCTGTACGACTCCGGGGACGACGTCGCGGCCGGAGAGGCCGCCAACATGGCCAAATACGCGGCCGGCGAGGCCTGCGTGAAGGCCGTCGACCAGGCCGTGCACACCCTCGGCGGCAACGGCCTCACCCGCGAGTTCGGCCTCGCTTCACTGATTACGGCGTCGCGCGTGGCTCGTATCGCACCGGTCAGCAGGGAGATGATTCTCAACTACGTCTCCCACCAGACCCTGGGCCTGCCCAAGTCGTACTAGGCCGTTCAAGGTTGTACAACGCCGTACTAGGAGGAACCGTGTTCCGCAGCGAGTACGCAGATGTCCCGGCCGTCGAGGAACCCATCCACGAGGCCGTCCTCGGCCGCGCCGCCGAGCGCGGCGACACACCCGCGCTCATCGACGGCGTCGACGGGACCACGCTCACCTACGGCCAGCTGGACGTGTTCCACCGCCGGCTGGCCGCCGCGTTCGCCGAAACGGGCGTCCGCAAGGGCGACGTACTGGCCCTGCACAGCCCGAACACCATCGCCTTCCCGACGGCGTTCTACGCGGCCACGCGCGCGGGGGCCTCGGTCACCACCGTGCACCCGCTCGCCACGCCCGAGGAGTTCGCCAAGCAGCTGCGCGACTCCGCCGCGAACTGGATCGTGACCGTCTCACCCCTCCTGGAGACGGCACGCCAGGCCGCCGAACTCGCCGGCGGCGTACGGGAGATCTTCGTCTGCGACAGCGCGCCCGGACATCGCTCGCTGGTCGACCTGCTCGGCACCACCGCGCCCGAACCGCAGAGGGACATCGACCCCGTCGCGGACATCGCCGCCCTCCCGTACTCCTCGGGCACCACCGGCATCCCCAAGGGCGTGATGCTCACCCACCGGTCCATAGCCACCAACCTCGCGCAGCTCTCGCCCCTGCTGCCGATGGGCCCCGGCGACCGCATCCTCGCCGTGCTGCCCTTCTTCCACATCTACGGGCTGACGGCCCTGATGAACGCGCCCCTGAGGCAAGGCGCCACCGTCGTCGTACTGCCGCGCTTCGACCTGGACACCTTCCTCGCGGCCATCGAGAAACACCGCATCAGCGGCCTCTTCGTGGCCCCGCCGATCGTCCTCGCGCTCGCCAAGCACCCGGCCGTCGCGCAGTACGACCTGTCGTCCCTGAAGTACATCATTTCCTCCGCCGCACCCCTGGACGCCAAGCTCGCCGTCGCGTGCGCACAGCGGCTCGGACTGCCGCCCATCGGCCAGGGCTACGGCATGACGGAACTGTCGCCCTGCACCCACCTCGTCCCCCTGGACGCCGAGAACGCGCCCCCAGGGACGGTCGGCAAGCTCGTACCGGGCACCGAGATGCGCATCGTCTCCCTCGACGACCCCGACATACACCTGGGCGTCGGCCAGGCCGGCGAGATAGCCATCCGCGGCCCCCAGGTCATGAAGGGCTACCTCGGCCGCCCCGACGACACCGCCGCGATGATCGACAAGGAGGGCTGGCTGCACACCGGAGACGTCGGCTACACGGATGCCGACGGCTGGCTGTTCGTCGTCGACCGCGTCAAGGAACTCATCAAGTACAAGGGCTTCCAGGTCGCCCCCGCCGAGCTGGAGGCCCTGCTGCTCACCCACCCCGCCATCGCTGACGCCGCCGTCATAGGCGTCTACAACGAGGACAACAACGAAGTCCCCCACGCCTACGTGGTCCGCCAGCCGTCCGCGACCGACCTCTCCGAAGGAGAGGTCATGATGTACGTCGCCGAACGCGTCGCCCCGTACAAGAGGGTCCGTCAGGTCGCCTTCATCGACGGAATCCCCCGGGCGGCCTCCGGGAAGATCCTGCGCCGGGAACTGCGGGGCCTGTCGTGACCGTTGTCCACAGGGCGCACGAACGCGCCGTCACCACCCTCACCCTCGACTCGCCCGGCAACCGCAACGCCCTCTCGGCCGTGCTCGTGGACGAACTCGCGGACGGCCTCACCTGGTGCGGCAAGGACAGCGACGTACGCGCGATCGTCCTCGCCCACACCGGGAACACGTTCTGCGCGGGCGCCGACCTGCGCGACCCGCCGCACCCGGACGCCTTCGTCTCGCTGCTGCGGCAGATCGTCGAGCTGCGCAAACCCGTGCTGGCCCGGGTGACCGGCCATGTGCGGGCGGGCGGACTCGGGCTGCTCGGCGCCTGCGACATCGCGGCCGCTTCCACAGAGGCCACTTTCGCCTTCACGGAGGTACGGATCGGCGTCGCGCCCGCCGTCATCTCCCTCCCCCTGCTGCCCCGCACCGACCCCCGCGCCCTCGCCCGCTACTACCTCACCGGCGAACGCTTCGACGCCGCGGAGGCGGTCCGCACCGGGCTCCTGACGGCGACGGGCGACGACGTGGACGCCGTACTCGCCCCCGTCCTCGACGGTCTGCGCCGTGCCTCCCCCCAAGGCCTCGCCGAGACGAAACAGCTGCTCACGGCTAAGGTGCTGGAAACCTTCGACCGGGACGCGGCCGACCTGACCGCGCTCTCGGCCAGGCTGTTCTCCTCCGCGCAGGCCCGCGAGGGAATGACCGCCTTCCTCGAACGACGGGATCCCGCATGGGTGGTGTAGGCACGACGGAGCATGGCGCGCGTCTTCCGCATGTCCCCAAGCAGGACCGCAGCCGGGCCACCCGGCAGCGGCTCCTGGCAGCCGCCGTGTCCTGCCTCGCCGAACACGGCTGGGCGGGCTCCACGGTCTCCGTCGTCGCCGAACGCGCCGGCGTCTCCCGGGGCGCCGCTCAGCACCACTTCCCGACCCGCGAGGACCTCTTCACCGCGGCCGTCGAGTACGTCGCCGAGGAACGCTCCACCGCCCTGCGCGCCCTCTTCCCCGACGGCGCCGCCGACCGCCGCGTCGTCGTCGCCGCCCTCGTCGACCTCTACACCGGCCCCCTCTTCCGCGCCGCCCTCCACCTCTGGGTCGCCGCATCCAACGAGGAACAGCTCCGCCCCCGTGTCACCGAACTCGAGGCCCGCGTCGGCCGCGAGACCCACCGCATAGCGGTCGACCTCCTCGCCGCCGACGAATCCCGGCCGGGCGTACGCGAAACCGTCCAGGGCCTGCTGGACATGGCCCGCGGCCTGGGCCTCGCCAACCTCCTCACCGACGACGGGGGGCGACGCGAGCGCGTGGTGGAGCAGTGGGGGGCGCTGATGGAAGAGGCGCTCGGCTGAGACGGGTCGTGCTGAACCGGGTCGCCGGCCGGGCTCAGGGGCTGAGCCGCTCCACCCGCCAGCTGCCGTCCGGCTCCGCCACGTACCGGAGGCGGTCGTGGAGACGGTTTTCGCGCCCCTGCCAGAACTCGACCGACTGCGGGGCGATACGGAAACCACCCCAGTTCGGCGGGACGGGGACCTGCTCGCCCTCCGGGTAGCGGGCGCTCAACTCCGCGTACGAGGCATCCAGCTCGACGCGGGAGTAGATGACCGAGGACTGGGCGCTGGCCCAGGCACCGAGCTGGGAGCCGTGCGGGCGGGTGCGGAAGTACGCGGCGGTCTCGTCGCGTCCGGTGCGCCGGGCCGTGCCGGTGACGATGACCTGGCGGGCCATCGGATGCCACGGGAAGAGCAGCGAGATGTACGGGTTCTCGGCCAGCTCGCGGGCCTTGCGGGAGTCGTAGTTGGTGTAGAAGACGAAGCCCTGCTCGTCGTACTGCTTCAGCAGCACCGTGCGCGAGCTGGGCCGGCCCTCGGCGTCCGCCGTGGCGACGACCATCGCGTTCGGCTCGTGCACGAAACCGTGCATCGCGGCCTGCGCCGCCTGGTTGAACCAGCGGGCGAACTGGTCCATCGGGTGCGGGGCGAGGTCCGCCTCGTCCAGCCCCTCGGCGCGATAGTGCGCACGCATCGCGGCGGGGTCGGCGGCGAATTCTTCGGCGTCGTCCTCGGCTGCCTCGGCTGCGCGCTGGACGAGGGGCTCGGCGGCGGATTCATCCGGGAAGCGGTCGGTCACGCCGTCATCCTGCCGTATGCACCCTCGCCCCCGATCGCCCCGTGCGCCCTGCCCCCGATCGCCCCATGCGCCCTGCCCCCGATTGCCCTGTGCACCTCGCCTCCTACGGGCGTGTGCTTCATCACTGAGTGGCACTGAGTGCCGCGCACTCTCCCCAAAGGTGGCACTCAGGGATATCGTGCTGCTGCCGTTCCGGTTGGGTGACCGCCAGCCGCACGGGGCATCACCGGGGTGACCGCTTCGGACCGCGAGTCGGTGAGGACTCTTCGAAGAGCTTCCTGGAGCCTTCGAGAGCCTTCGAAACGACCGTGGAACCGGACCGGCACGGACGGACGAACGACCGTCGACCGTCACCCACGCCTGGCACATGGTCACGAACACCGCGTACACCACGTACGCCATGTACACCCCCCACAAAACCATCTGTCGCACACATCACGAGGAGCCGCCTGATGTCCGACTTCGTACCCGGACTCGAAGGAGTCGTCGCGTTCGAGACGGAGATCGCCGAACCGGATAAGGAGGGCGGCGCACTCCGGTACCGGGGCGTCGACATCGAGGATCTGGTCGGCCACGTCTCCTTCGGCAACGTCTGGGGGCTCCTCGTCGACGGCGCCTTCAACCCCGGCCTGCCGCCCGCCGAACCGTTCCCGATCCCCGTCCACTCCGGCGACATCCGCGTCGACGTCCAGTCCGCACTCGCCATGCTCGCCCCCGTCTGGGGCCTCAAACCCCTCCTCGACATCGACGTGCACCAGGCCCGCGAGGACCTCGCCCGCGCCGCCGTCATGGCCCTCTCCTACGTCGCCCAGTCCGCCCGCGGCCAAGGCCGGCCCATGGTCCCGCAGAGCGAGATCGACAAGGCCCAGTCCGTCGTCGAACGCTTCATGATCCGCTGGCGCGGCGAGCCCGACCCCAAGCACGTGGCGGCCGTGGACGCCTACTGGACATCGGCCGCGGAACACGGCATGAACGCCTCCACCTTCACGGCACGCGTGATCGCGTCAACGGGCGCCGACGTCGCCGCCGCCCTCTCCGGCGCCGTCGGAGCCATGTCCGGCCCCCTGCACGGCGGCGCACCCTCCCGCGTCCTCGGCATGATCGAGGAGATCGAACGCACCGGAGACGCCGAGGCCTACGTCAAGCAGGCCCTCGACAAGGGCGAACGCCTCATGGGCTTCGGCCACCGCGTCTACCGCGCCGAGGACCCGCGCGCCCGCGTCCTCCGCCGCACAGCCCGCGAACTCGGCGCCCCCCGCTTCGAGATCGCCGAAGCCCTCGAGAAGGCCGCCCTCGCCGAACTCCACGCCCGCCGCCCGGACCGCGTCCTCGCGACGAACGTCGAGTTCTGGGCCGCCATCGTCCTCGACTTCGCCGAGGTCCCGGCCCACATGTTCACCTCGATGTTCACCTGCGCCCGCACCGCCGGCTGGTCCGCGCACATCCTGGAACAGAAGCGCACGGGCCGCCTCGTACGCCCCTCCGCCCGCTACATCGGCCCCGGCTCCCGCAGCCCCCAGGACATCGTGGGCTACGGGGACATCGCCCACTGACGGCCATGCCCCCGTCGTAACCCCCGTCGTCATCCCCGTCGTACGCCGGTCATCACGCGGGCGTGAGCAACTCCGCGTGATGACGGGCGGCGACCAGCGGATGCGCCCGCAGCTTGCCCTTCAGCTCATTGAACCCGTACTCGGCGAACAGCGGATTCGCCGGATCGTCGGTGACCCCGGGCGCGGCGGAGGCATGCGGGAAGGGCAACGGCTCGACCCGCGCGTCAAGCCGCGGGTTGTAGAAGAAGGGCACCGAGAACCGCTCAGTGGCCCCCGGCGGACTCACCACCCGGTGATTCGTCGCGACCAAGTACCCATTGGTGGCCACCTCCAGCAGCTCACCCAGGTTGACCACGAAGGCCCCCGGCAGCGGCGGCACCTCATGGAACAGCCCGTCCTCCCGCTGCACCTGGAGCCCCCCGACCTGATCCTGGAGCAGCAGCGTCAGAAACCCATAGTCCTTGTGCGCACCGACACCCTGATCGGCGCCGTCACCCGCACTCCCCGGATACCGCACCAGCTTCAGATGCGGATGGGCGCGCGAGCCGAAGACGGGCTCATAGAAATCGGCGGGCGCCCCGATGGCGGCCAGCAGCTCACGCAGCAGCCGCGCCGCGACCGAACTGAGCCGCTCGACCCACGCCAGCGCCGCGACCCGCAGCTCCGGCAGCGCGGCCGGCCACTGGTTCGGCCCCTCCAGCCACCAATAGGCGGGCTCACCCGCCCCGGGTATCCGAGCAGGCCGTTCGGCCCCGATGTCCAGCTGATCCCGCCAGTCCCGGCTCCCACCCGTCCGCTCGTCTCCCGTACGCGTGTACCCACGGAAATGCGGCGAGTTGACGTTGTCGATCGCGAGCCGATCGGCCTCGGGAAGCGCGAAGAACCGGTGCATGGCCCGCAACAGGGCAGCGGTCTCACCCTCGCTCACCCCGTGCCCGACCAGCTGGAAGAACCCCACGTCATGGGCGGCACTGTGCAACTGCGCGTGCAGCAGCGCACGGGACTGGGGACCGCGGTCGGCCGCGGAGAGATCAATGATCGGAAGCTGCTGGTACGGGGAGGAAGACGTGTTCGTCGTCATGAGGTGCGTCCGCAGGGTGTACGGGTGCCCGGGAAGCCGCCAGGGGGTGGGGCGGGGCCACGGGTGCCAAGTGGAAGAAGAACAGAGCAGAAGGGGGCTGGGTCAGGCAGAGCGCCGACAGCCCATGCTCGTGACGCGCACGTAGTCCACGTGCCGGCGTCGAACGAGCATCGGAAGCATGGCCCAAGAGTACTGCTGCCCACTCCATCCGCCTGTGCCCCACCTCACACCCCACGCACGCCCCCGAAAACGCAGACGACCCGCGAGCTCGGGTTCCCTCGCCTCACGGCAAGGGAGCCGGCCGGACGTACCGGCGAGCCCGCGGGTCGGGTGACTGCTGGAGATTGGGCCGGCTGCACGCTCGTATCACGCGCTGGTCCGGCACCGCACTGGATGTGGTGACGGGCCGCTAGCCCGCAGCCACCTCTCCTGTCCGGTTTTCATACATCTGCCGAACCACCTCCCTTCTGGATTGGTCACACTCTAGAAAGCCAAGGAATCCCGTTCAACCGGTTTTCGAGATGTTGAAGTTCGCTGCTACCCAGGCCACTCCAGCACCCGCAGGTCAGGCCACTCCCGCCGCCACCGCTCCGCCTTGTTCTCGTACACCGCCCGGGGCGCGAGAACCGGATTGGGCCGCACCACAAGGTTGAACACCTCAGTCAGTCCATGCGGCGCATAGACCCGCCACTGGCCGTCCGGTTCCAGTCGCACCCCCAGGCAGCACGTCGTCGACGCGAAGGAGTCGGTCGCTGACTCCACGGAGTCGTGGGGCGGGCAAGGGACGCCGAATTTCTGCTCGTACCAGAGGTGGACGCGTGCCTCGTTGCGGATCTCGACGTCTGCCGGGAGGTCGGAGAAGGCCTCGCGGCCGGCGCGGATCGCCGCGTCCTCGGCCTCCCAGGAGAGGTCCGTGGCGTCGAAGTAGAAGACGTCGTAGTCCTTGATGGCGTGGGTGGGGGGCCGGTCGGTGACGACGTTCCAGACGGTCTGGAAGAGGCAGCCGGCGGTGAGGTACCAGTGGGGGAGGTTCAGGGTGGCGGTGCGTTCGAGGATTTTCAGCTTGTTTCTTGCGAGGAACCCCGGGCGTTCACGCCCGGGAGGAATCGCATCCTGGGGCGGGCGGCGCGGAGCGCCGCAGCGTCATGACGTCTGCTCGGCCGCGGAGAGGCCGGGTCTCTCGTCCGGTCAAGGCGCCGACACACGACGATGTGTGTCACCCGTTCAGGTGATCCACTTCGAACGTGCGGTGGCCTGTCGTGCGGGTGTGTACGTTCGGTGGTTGTGAAGCTGGTGGTGCAGGTCAAGCTGTTGCCGACGCCCGAGCAGGCGGCGGCGCTTGAGGTAACCCTGCACGCCTGCAACGAGGCCGCCACCTGGGTGAGCGAGGTGGCCTTCGAGCGCGGTGAGTTCAAGAACTTCGCCCTGCGCAGGCACGCCTACGACACCGTCAAGTCCCGCTGGGGATTGGGCGCGCAGGCCGCCCAGCATGTCGTCAAGAAGACGTGCGACGCGTACACCGCATTGAAGGCGAACCTGAAGGCCGGAAACCTGGGACGGCCCGGCTCGAAGCGCTACCGCCGTGCGACCGAGAAGCCGATCGTCTTCCGCCCCCAGGGCGCGCAGCCCTACGACGACCGGATGCTGTCCTGGCAGATCGCCGAGCGGACGGTGTCGATCTGGACCACCGGCGGGCGGGTCAAGAAGGTGGCGTTCACCGCCTCGGTCGAGCAGCTGGCCACCCTGGCCCTGTACCGCAGGGGCGAGTCCGACCTGCTGGAGCGGGACGGCATGTGGTTCCTGAGCGCCACCTGCGAGATCCCCGAAGCGCCGCCGAACACAGAGCCGGTGGGCTTCCTCGGGATCGACCTGGGCATCGTGAACATCGCCACCACCTCGGACGGCGAGATCATGGCCGGGCGCGAACTCAACCGGATCCGCACACGCGAGCGCGGCCTGCGCGCCAGACTGCAGAGGAAGAACACCCCGTCCGCCAAGCGCCGGCTGAAGAAGCGGCGGTGCAAGGAGGCGCGGCGGGCCAAGGACATCAACCACAAGATCGCGAAACATGTGGTGGCCGAGGCGGAACGCACCGGTCGCGGGATCGCCCTGGAAGACCTGACAGGCATCCGCGAGCGGGTACGGCTTCGCAAGCCCCAACGGGCCATCCACTCCAGCTGGTCATTCGCTCAGCTGGGGGCGTTCATCGCGTACAAGGCCCGCAAGGCGGGGGTGCCGGTGGTGTACGTCGATCCGGCGTACACCTCCCGGACCTGCGCCGAGTGCGGGCACGTAGACAGGGCGAACCGGGTGAGTCAGGCCTGGTTCGCGTGCCGGAACTGCGGATTCGTTGATCACGCAGACCGCAACGGCTCCCGCAACATCCGCGCCCGTGCGTGGGAGTTGTGGCGACGCGGGGCCCAGTCAACGGCCCCTGCCCCACCCCGAACACCTCGGAACGGGGCTGGACGCAAACGCAGCGTCACCGCCAGTGATGCCCGTTGTGCAAGCTCGGCGCTTAGCGCTGGGTAGTTGACGAGTACGTCGTTGTGGGAGAGCGTCGTGCGGAGGGCGCTGAGCTGGGCGTCCAGGGGGAGGCGGGCGATCGGTGAGGGGGTCTGCTGGGGCGGGCGGGGCGGGATTCCGGCGTACAACGATTTCGTCCAATCTTTGGGGAACCTGGTGTGGGCTGGGTCACGTTCGAGTTGAATGATGACGAGTGAGCGAACTGTCGCGCCGTACACGCGGACGCAGCCTGCAGGGGGTCCAGGTGAGTGCTTCCCGGCGTAGTGGGACCACCGATGAGCTGGGGCCGGACGAGCCCGAGCGGGATGGTTCGGATCTGCTTGCCGCGCTGTTGGACGGGATGGACGCGGCGCTGTGTGCTTTTGATGCCGATGGTGTCGTGACCCATTGGAATCGGGAGGCCGAGCGGATTCTGGGGTGGACCGCGGCCGAGGCCGTGGGGCGGCGCGGGTTCGCCGGGTGGGCCGTGCGGACCGCGGACGCGGAGGAAGTCGAAGGGCGGCTGTTGTCCGTCATGCAGGCGCCCGGGCGGCAGGTGCATGAGTTCGCCCTCCTCACCAAGGACGGCGGGCGCGTGCTCGTGCGGACGCAGTCGGCCGCGGTGCGCGGTCCCGACGGCAAGCCCGCCGGGGTGTACTGCGCCTTCAGCGAGGTGCATGCCCAGATCGATCTTGAGCGGTCCATCGCGCTGAGCGAGGCGTTGTTCGAGGACGCCAGCTGGGGTGTGGTGCTGGTGGATGCCGATCTGCGGCCCGCCGTCGTCAACGCTCACGCGGCCCGGGCGCTCGGGACGGGGCGTACGGCCGTGCTCGGGCGGCCTCTCGGCGATTTGCTCTCGCAGGGCGTGGAGGAGCTGGAGAGCGCGCTGACCCATGTGCTGGCCGAGGGTGCGCCGCCCGCGCCGGCCGAGATGTGGGTGAGCGTGCGGACGCAGGAGGGTGAGAAGCGGCGGTGCTGGCGGAGTGGGTTCCTGCGGCTCGCCTCGCCGCTGACGGAGGAACCGGTTCCGCTGGGTGTCGGGTGGCTCTTCCAGGATGTGACCGAGTCCAAGCAGACCGAGCAGGAGGCGGCGCTGCTGCGGTTCCGGGCCAATCAGCTGCACCGGGCGGCACGGGCCGCGGCCGAGTGCGAGGACCCGGGCGAGGCCGCCACGGTCCACCTCGACTTCTCGCTCGCGGGGTTCGCGGATCATGCGCTGATCGACCGTGTGGCGGGGGGTTCGGTGGGGGACGGCGAGGGGCCTGTGCGGCTCGTACGGGCCGCCGCCACGCCTGCCGGGGCGCCGGGGCCGAGTGTGCTCACCGGGAAGGCCGGGCTGCCCGTGCGTTACGGGGACGGGCACCCCGCGGTGCAGTGCGTGGAGCGCGCCGGGTCCGTACGGGCCAGCGCGGGCGCCGCCGATGCCGAACAGGCGCGGGAGTGGGCCGTGGCGCGCCAGTGGCCGCAGGACTCGGTGCACGCCCTGTGCGCGGTGCTGCGCAGCCGGGGGCGGACGCTGGGCGTCGTGACGTTTCTGCGGGGGGCGGGGCGCAGCCAGTTCGAGCGGGCGGATGCGACGTACGCGGAGGATGTGGCCGTACGGATCGCGATGGCGCTGGATCTGGAAGGGCTGGTGGGGCTTTCCTGAGGCGGGACCTGCCCGACTGTCTGAGTGATCACCATCCGAGTGATCACTGTCTGAGTGATCCGGCTCAGCGCTGGTAGAAGATCCGGTCCCCGTACTCCGTCATCACGCGGCCGTTCCACTCGTGGCCGCCGTCGACGTTGCCCGAGCGCAGGAGCGGCGGCTCGATGCCCCGGTCGGCCAGGGCACCCGCCGCCGTGGCCATGACGGCCTGGAGGAGGGCCGTGGTGACGACGGTGGAGGCGGGGGCGAAGGGGGCCTCGATCGCGTCGATGGTGAGTTCCGCGTCGCCGACCGCGATCTTCGAGTCGAGGACGATGTCGCAGTGGTCCTTCAGGTAGGTGCCCGAGACGTGCCGGGACTTCGTCTCGGAGGTGTAGGCAACCGAGGTGACGCCGATGACCTTCAGGCCCAGCGCGCGGGCGTTCATGGCCATTTCGACGGGGAGCGCGTTGCGGCCGGAGAGCGAGATGATCACGAGTACGTCGCCGGAGCGGACCGGGCTGGAGTCCAGGACGGCGCTCGCGAGGCCGTTCACCCGCTCCAGGGCGGAGCCGAGCGTCGCGGGCATGACGTCGACGCCGACGACGCCCGGTACGGCGAGCAGGTTCATCAGAGCGAGGCCGCCCGCGCGGTAGACGATGTCCTGGGCGGCGAGCGAGGAGTGTCCGGCGCCGAAGGCGAAGAGCCGGCCGCCCTCCGCGACGGTGTCGGCGATCAGGGTGCCGGCCGCCTCGATGTCCCCGGCGTCCTCGTCACGGACCCGTTGCAACAGGCCGATCGCGGCGTCGAAGAACTGCCCGGCCAGCTTGCTGTCGCTCATCGGCGAAGCCCCTTAGAAGTCGCGTCGGAGTCGGTTGGGCGTGGTGTCGCGGATCACGTTGCGGTCTGGACCAGTGCCCTGTCAATACGGCCCGCAGGGGCGACACTGGGCGCGGGGCGCCGTTCGCATCCGCCCCGGCCGGGCCTCGGGCCCCTGCAGCCGCGGAGGCAGCCGTTACCGCGTGGTTTCACCGGCGAGGCACGGTTGTCAGTGGTATGCGTCAGAATTGAGTTCAGGGCCAGCGCACACGCCGGTGGACCATCGAGTCTCCGGCAGAGCTAATCGAGGGGCACGTATGTCCGGACTGATCGACACCACGGAGATGTATCTCCGCACCATCCTCGAGCTGGAGGAGGAAGGCGTGGTCCCCATGCGCGCCCGGATCGCGGAGCGGCTCGACCAGAGCGGGCCGACGGTCAGCCAGACGGTGGCGCGGATGGAGCGCGACGGCCTCGTGGCGGTGGCCAGTGACCGTCACCTGGAGCTCACCGAGGAGGGGCGGCGGCTGGCCACCCGTGTCATGCGCAAGCACCGCCTCGCGGAGTGCCTGCTCGTCGACGTGATCGGTCTGGAGTGGGAGCAGGTGCACGCCGAGGCGTGTCGCTGGGAGCACGTGATGAGTGAGGCGGTGGAGCGGCGGGTGCTGGAGCTGCTGCGCCACCCGACCGAGTCGCCGTACGGGAATCCGATCCCGGGGCTCGAAGAGCTCGGTGAGAAGGACGGCGCGGACCCGTTCCTGGACGAGGGCATGGTGTCGCTGGCCGAGCTCGACCCGGGTCTCGACGGCAAGACCGTGGTCGTACGGCGTATCGGCGAGCCGATTCAGACGGACGCGCAGCTGATGTACACGCTGCGGCGGGCGGGCGTGCAGCCCGGTTCCGTGGTGAGCGTGACCGAGTCGGCCGGCGGGGTTCTCGTGGGCAGCGGGGGCGAGGCCGCGGAGCTGGAGGCGGACGTCGCCTCCCATGTGTTCGTCGCCAAGCGCTAGCGCTCCCCGCAGGGGTGTCGCCGAGTGGTGGCGGCGCCCGCGGGGTCACTGACTTCCGGCACCCGCGAGGGGCAGCTCCCGGGCGCCGACCGAGGGGGCCGGTATCCGCTGGCCCCTCACGTCGGCCCCCGGGTGCACGCCGAGCACCCCGCGTCGGGCGTGTCAACTCCCGCGACAGCGGAGGCAGTTGTGCCGTTTTTTGGACCTCACCGAAACCAAGATTCAGTGTGCGGAATCGCAGCGCCGGGACCATTTGCGTGCGAGGCTGTCGCGAGAGGCATATGACCTGAGGGCTCTTGACCGTGTCCGACAGCGATGTCGCGCGGTTGGGGAGGGGGCGGGGAGGATGTGCCGTAGATGTGGAGAGGGCCCCGGCGCCAGATGGCGCCGGGGCCTGTCCTCCCCTGTGCTGACCCGGAGCCCCGAGCTCTCAGGGTCATTCCCCTCGGACCGTTTTCCCCGAGCGGTCCGCCTCCCGCTGAAGATCTCCCCTCGGCGGCGGCGGTCAATCCCTGAGCGTGGTCACTCGAACGAGGGGTGTTGCAGCCAGGAAGGCTATTTTCGAAACCCCATTCGATAAGTTGGCGGCGTGGCAGGGGTACACGTAGAGCAGCACACCAGCAGGAGCAGCGGTAGGAAGCGGTACGAGTGGACCGGCCGGTTCGATCGGGAGCGAGCCGGTCCGAGCGAGCTAGGGGGGTGCCATTACCGATGGTGCGGCGCATCGACGTGACGGGGGCGGGCGGCGTACGCCTGGCTGCCTGGGAGTTCGCCGATCCTCCCAAGGCGGGCCTCGGGCTGGACGGGCTGGACAGGGCGGAGCGGACCGGTGAGGCCGCGGAGGCCCCCGGAGTGCTGCTGCTGCACGGCCTCATGGGCCGCGCCTCGCACTGGGCGTCCACCGCCCGCTGGCTCTCCGAGCGGCACCGTGCCGTCGCCCTCGACCAGCGCGGCCACGGCCAGAGCGACAAGGCGCCGCAGGCGGAGTACACGCGCGAGGCGTACGTCGAGGACGCCGAGGCCGCTCTCGAACAGCTCGGCCTCGCCCCGGCCGTTCTCATCGGCCACGCCATGGGCGCGCTGACCGCCTGGCAGCTCGCCGCCAAGCGCCCCGATCTCGTGCACGGCCTGATCATCTGCGACATGCGGGCGTCGGCGTTAGGTGCCGCGTCGCAGCGCGAGTGGGAGGACTGGTTCAAGGCCTGGCCCGTCCCCTTCGCCACGCTCGCCGACGTACGGAAGTGGTTCGGCGAGGACGACCCCTGGGTGGAGCGCCCGAACCCGTCCCGCGGCGAGTTCTACGCCGAGGTGATGCACGAGTCGCCGGACGGCTGGCGTCCGGTCTTCGAACCGGAGCAGATGCTCAAGTCCCGCCAGACCTGGGTGTACGACGCCCACTGGGAGGAGCTCGCGCAGGTCCGCTGCCCCGCCCTGGTCGTCCGGGGCCTGGACGGCGAGCTGGGCCGCGCCGAGTCCCAGGAGATGGTCCGCGTCCTGCCGCACGGCCAGTACGCGGAGGTGGCCGACGCCGGCCACCTCGTGCACTACGACCAGCCGGAGGCGTGGCGCGCGGCCATCGAGCCGTTTCTCGACGGAGTCCTGACCCCCTGACGCTCTGAGCTCATGTCCTGCGGCTCCTGGGGTTCCTGCGGCGCTCCTGGGGCTCCTGCGGCGCTCCTGCGGCTCCCGCGGCTCCTGCGACGCTTCTCAGCCCTTGCTGACCGCCGCCAGGATCTCCGGCAGTCGCCGGGCCGTCCGCGGCGCCGCCAGCCGCAGCCCGGCCACCGTGATCAGGGCCCCGTACCCCGCGCCCAGCGGCAGCAGCAGCCAGGTCCACTCGTCCCCGTCCCGGCTCACGTTCAGCCAGATCGCGAGGGCGATGACGGGGGCGGCCAGCAGCGCCGCCGAGACCATGCCGCCGAAGACGGCGATCCAGGCGAGGCCCGCCTGCCCGGGGGCCACGTTCTTGTAGCCCTCCTGCGGGATCGAGTACGGGAAGCGGGCCGACGTCCAGGCGCCGGTCGCCAGCATCGCGCCGAGCAGCGCGAAGGAGAGGCCGAGCACCTCGGGCAGCCGGGGCCAGTCGCCGAGCATCGCGGTCGTCAGGACGGTCACGAGGGTCGCGTACGGCAGCGTGATCACCAGCAGGGCGAGCGCGCGTCCGCGCAGTTCGACGTAGGCGTCGCGCGTGGACGAGATCGTCATCGCGACCATCCAGAACGCGGACGTGTCCTGCCCGAACTGGTTGTACATCTGGATCCCGAGCATCCCCGCCGCGAAGCACGCGAAGTAGATCGACCCGGTGCCCTGCAGGGCGTTGAACACGGGCACGATCAGCCCGATGGCCAGCGACGTCACCCACGCCGCCTTGGTCTTCGGGTCGCGCCACACATAGCGCAGGCTGCGCTCCATGACCGTTCCGGTGCGCCCGGACGGCAGCAGCCGGCCGAGCCCCGACGAACCCCGCTCCCGCGCGGCGGGCTCGGCCGCCTGCAACGTCGACCCGTCCGGCGAGGTCATCAGCCGGGTGAGGTGCCGGGACCACAGCGCCAGCAACCCCACCAATGCGGCCGCACTCAACGCCAGTTGGACGACCCCGGCCGCGTACGACCCCTCGCTCACCGAATCCACCGCGCCGATCGCCGACGCGGGCGGCACCCAGCGCAGGACGTCCGCCACCGGGTCGAGCTGCGACAGGCCGCCCGCCGCACCGAGCCGTTGCGCCCCGAAGTTGACGAGCTGCGCGCCGATCGCGATCACCAGGCCGCTGAGCACCGCCAGGTCGCGGCCCTTGCGGCTGGACAGCAGCCGGATGTTGGCGGCCGCGACGGCCCGTGCGAGGGCCACGGAGACGAGCAGAGCCACGACCACGGCGACGACGGCGGTGACGTACGCCGCCGTGCCGTGCGCCACGGAGATGACCGAACCGACGAGCAGGCACAGGGTGAACAGCGGCCCGATGCCGACGAGCGAGGCCACGAGCAGCGCCCGGACGAGCGGACGCGGGCGCAGCGGCAGCATCACCAGGCGCGTCGGGTCGAGCGTCTCGTCGCCGCTGGGGAAGAACAGCGGCATCACGGCCCAGCCGAGCGCCATGACCGCCACCAGGAGCACGGCGACGGCGGTGGCGTGCGCGTTGCCGCGCAGCGCGATCAGGCCGATCAGCTGGAGGGCGGCGAAGAGGAGGACGAGGACGACGGAGGTGACGTACGCGGCCCGCCGTCCGGCCGACTGCCGCAGCCCGTTGCGCAGGAGCGACAGTTTCAGCCGTACGACGACGGGGGTGATCGACGCGGTGGAGGTGCGGGGGGCCGCTGTGGCCGTCGAGCCGGCGCCCGTGCCCGAGCCCGTGCCTGCGTCCGGGTTGGCGCCCGTGCCCGCGCCCGGGTCGGCGCCCGAGCCGGCGCCTGTGCCCGTGTTCACGCTCGCGTGCGGGCTCATCGGGCGGCCCCGCCGCCCAGCCAGTCGAGGTCGGTCCCGGCGGAGCGCGCGTTCGCGCCGACCAGTTCCAGGAAGGCGTGTTGGAGCGAGGGGGCGCTACCGCGTACATCCGCGAGCGGGCCGTGTGCGCGGATGCGCCCCGCGGCCATGACGGCGACCCAGTCGCACAGCGACTCGACCAGCTCCATCACATGGGAGGAGAAGACGACCGTGGCGCCCGATCCCGTGTACCGCTCCAGGACGCCGCGGATGGTCTGCGCGGAGACCGGGTCGACGCCCTCGAACGGCTCGTCGAGGAAGAGGACTTCGGGGTTGTGGAGGAGGGCGCAGGCCAGGCCGATCTTCTTGCGCATGCCCGTCGAGTAGTCGACGACGAGTTTGTGCTGGGCGCCCGCGAGGTCGAGGACGTCGAGGAGCTGGGTGGCGCGCTTGTCGACCTCGGCGCCGGGCAGACCGCGCAACCGGCCGGTGTACGCGAGCAGTTCGCGCCCCGACAGCCGTTCGAAGAGCCGCAGCCCCTCGGGCAGGACGCCGATGCGCGCCTTCACCTCCACCGGGTCGCGCCATACGTCGCGGCCCACGACCTCGACGGTGCCCTGATCGGGCCTGAGCAGCCCGGTCACCATCGACAGCGTGGTGGTCTTCCCCGCCCCGTTCGGCCCGACGAGCCCGATGAACTGCCCCGCGGGCAACTCCAGATCGATCCCGGCGACGGCGACCTGCTCCCCGAACCGCTTCCAGAGCCCCCGCACACGCACAGCGGGCACCTGATGGTCCTTAGCTCCCTCAGCCATATAGGCACCCTAAGGGGGAGTGGCCTGCTCTTAGGGGCGCGGGACTGTGACATCTGCGGCTCCGCCGCGGGGCGCGACAAGCCACGACGCACCCGCAGCCGCCAACGAACCGAACCAGGCAGGACGAACTGCGACGCCTACCGATCCCGCCCGCACGCATAGGCAAGCGGCGAGATCAACTCCTCCGCATCCGGCAGCCACCGATTCGCGGGAGTCGGCCGGCAAGCCCACTGCACGGCACCCCGGGAACCGAACCGAGTCGGCGGGGCGGCCACGTACGAGCCCTCGCCCAGGGCGACCAGGTCGAGGGAAGCGGGCGGCCACCCCAACTTCCGTACCAGATCCGGAACCTTCGCCGCCGCACCGGGCAGCACGAAGAAGTGCATGCGCCGGTCCGGCGTACAGGTCACCGGCCCGAGTGTCAGTTCCATCCGCTCCATGCGGGCGAGCGCGAGAAACCCGGCCGTCTCCGGCACATCGATCGCGTCGAACGTCCGCCCCGTGGGCAGCAGGATCGACGCCGCCGGCTGCTTCGACCACATCCGGCGCGCGACGGTCGCGCTGCCCGTCGCCTGGGTCGCCCAGTCCTCGCGCGCCGGATGCGCGCCGGGTACGGCGCACGCGGGCTCGCCGCAGGAGCAGCGCTGCACCCCGTCGACGGCTTCCAGCCAGGTGCCGGGGAACACGTCCCAGTGGCGCTCCTCGGCATAGCGCACGGCGGTGTCCTGCAGCGGTTCGCCGCGCTGCTTGGGGATATGTGCGGTCTCGGTGCCTGCGATGGTCTCTTCCACGCTGAACTCAACTCCCGGGTCCACCTCGGGTTACGGGGGACACGCGCGCGGGGGAGGGGCATCGATTCCTCACGTGGGGCGCATGGATGCACGTGTGGGGGCGCGCATGGGCAACGGCAGCGGGGTGTGGGTAACCAGGGGAGGGGTTGGGCACCCGCCTTTACCCCGGCAATCCTCACATGTCTCGCATCTTCGGCATCTCTGCGGGGCATTGATCTTCATGGCCGACTTCTTTCGGTGCGGTTGGCCGGTGAAGACACGTCAACTCGGTGCGTGGGCAGGCACCGCAGCCACAGGGGGTACGCCATGGCCGCAAGGCCTCTCGTCGCCAGGCAGCCGAACGAACGGTTGCAGGCGCTCATTCAGGAAGCGGGCTGTTCCAACGCCGGGCTGGCCCGCCGGGTCAACATGTGCGGCGCGGAGCACGGTCTCGATCTGCGCTACGACAAGACGTCCGTGGCCCGCTGGCTGCGCGGACAGCAGCCACGCGGACGGGCTCCGGCCATCATCGCCGAGGCACTGGGCCGCAAGCTGGGCCGTACGGTCACGATCGACGAGATCGGCATGGCCAACGGCAAGAACCTCGCGTCCGGCGTCGGTCTCCAGTTCTCGCCGACCGTACTGGGGGCCATCGAGCAGGTCTGCGAGCTGTGGCGCAGCGATGTGGGGCGCCGCGACTTCCTGTCCGGCTCCTCCGTCGCCGCCTCCGCGCTCGTGGAGCCGAGCCGCGACTGGCTGATCTCCGCGCCGGACTCGCAGGTGGCGCGTTCGGCGGGCCCGCGCGTCGGGCTCTCGGACGTCGCGGCGGTCCGCGCGATGACCCAGGCGCTCACCGACCTGGACCACCAGTACGGCAGCGGGCACGTACGCCCGGTCGTTGTGCACTACCTCAACAGCGTGGTCTCAGGGCTGCTCGCGGGCTCCTACCGGGAGGCGGTCGGGCGTGAACTGTTCGCCGCCGTATCGCGGTTGACGGAACTCGCCGGCTACATGGCCATCGACACCGGCCAGCCGGGGCTCGCCCAGCGGTACTACATCCAGGCGCTGCGGCTCGCGCAGGCGGCCGGTGACCGTGGCTACGGCGGTTATGTGCTCGCCGCGTCCATGAGCCACCTGGCGGCCCAGCTCGGCAACCCGCGCGAGATCGCGCAGCTGGCGCGCGCGGCGCAGGAGGGGGCGCGCGGGCGTGTGACACCGCGCGCGGAGTCGATGTTCTACGCCGCGGAGGCGCGCGGGCACGCGCTCATGGGCGACGCGCGCGCCGCCCAGCTGGCGTCCGGGCGCGCCGTCAGCGCCCTGGAGTCGGCCGACCCGGCCTCCGGGGACGACCCGGCGTGGATCGCGCACTTCGACGAGGCCTACCTGGCCGACGAGCTGGCGCACTGCCACCGGGACCTGGGACAGGCGGAGGCCGCCGTGCGGTGTGCGGAGGAGTCCCTCGCCGGGCACCCCGAGTCGCGGGCCCGCCGCCGCGCGATCGGCTTCGTGCTGCTCGCCACGGCGCAGGTACAGCAGCGCGAGGTGGAACAGGCCTGCCACACGGGCCTGCGCGCGGTGGAGTTGCTGAGCACCCTCCGTTCCAACCGCGGCGCCGAGTACCTCGACGACTTCCAGCAGCGGCTCGAGCCGTACCGGGACGAGCCGGTGGTACGGGAGTTCGGGGCGCGGCTGGAGTTGCAGGCGGCGGCGTGAACGCAGGGCGAGGGGCGCGCACGTACGCGTGCGCGCTCCGCGCTAGCTCAGAGCGCGTGCGCCCCGCTTGAACGGGTGGTGCGGGCGCCCGTCGTGCGCGTCCGCTGCGGGCGCCTGGCGCGAGTGTTGGGTGCGCGCGTCCGGCGTGAGTATCTGGCGCGCGCGCCCCGCATAAGTGTTTGGCGCGGGCGTCCATGAACGTATGGCGTGCGCCGGCGTGAACACGCGGGAAACGTGGGCGCCGGGAGTGAGAGAGGACGAATACAGCGCACAGGGGGGTGGTTTCGTTACCCGTGTCACAAGGGGAGGAGGTCACGCCCTGTGCTGCGTGGCACCGGGTTGGGGGGACCCGGTAGCGTGAGCCGACGATTCCGAAGGTCCCCCATTCGTAGGAGTCCCGGTGACGCAGAGTGGACAGGGCGAGGAGCCCTCGGCGCGACCCGCGCGCGAAGGCATCGTGCTGCCTTCCGACGGTGGCGAGCCCCTGCTGCCGGGTATGACGGGCGACCGTACAACCCCGGCGGGCGGTCAGGCCTGGGGCCAGCCGTGGGGCCCCGACCAGTCGGCCGCCCCCGCCCCGCAGCCCGGCGAGGGCTGGGGAGCGCCAGTGAACGGAACCCAGACCTGGGGGGCCGACGAGCCGCCCCGGTCCACGGCCCCCGCCCCGGAGTGGGGCGCCCCCGACGCCTCGCAGGGCTGGGCGCCCCAGCAGCAGCCCGACGCGAACGGGTACCAGCAGCAGCCGGGCTCGCACGGGGCTCAGCAGTCGCAGGGTTTCGCGCCGCAGGCGGCGCCCGGCGCCGGGCCACTGCCGCCCGAGGGCGCGCAGGCGCCGTCGTACGGCACGCAGAACGGTTTCGCGCCGGAAGCGCAAGGCGCGCACGCGGGGGGCGCGTACGGCGGGTATGGCGCCCCGGACCAGCAGGTAGCGCAGCCCCCGCACGCCGGGAACGCCCTTCCGCAGGCCGCGCCGGATCCGTACGGCGCCACCGGACCGTCGGTCCCCTCGCACTCCCTGCCGCCCGCCGCGCAGCCGGCGCCGCTGCCGCTGCCGCCCGCCGAGGACGGCGCGACCCAGTACATCCCGTACATACCGCCCGCCCCGGGCGCCGACGAGGGGGCGACGCAGTACATACCGCCCGTCGCCGCCGCGGTGGACGACGGGGCCACTCAGTACATCCCGCCGGTGGGCCCGGGTGCGCTGCCGCCCGAGGCGCCGTCGGAGGCGACGCAGTTCCTGGGGCAGGCGCCGCACGGTGGTGCCGCCGGGCCGCTGCCCGCCGCCGCGCACCCGGACGCCGAGGCCACGCAGTACATCGCTCCCGTGCCCGCGCAGCCGGCCGGCGCGCCGTACGGGATACGCCCGGGCGCGCCGGAGGACCGGCAGCCCCCGGCGGAGTTCGACAGCCTGTTCCGCAGTGAGCCGGAAGGGCCCGCGTCGACGCAACAGATGCCGCGCTTCGACCCGTCGGCGCCGGAGCCCCCGTACGGCGCGCAAGCCCCGTACGGCGCCCAGCCCTCACAGGGCGCGCCCGGCCCATACGGCGCACAGGCTCCCTACGGGGCGCACGCCCCCGGCGCGCCGGGGGGCCGGGCCGCCGCACGGCGCGGTGGAGCGCCCGACGGTGACGGTGGTGGCGGACGCGGGGGCCGCGGCCGGTCGCGTGTCCCGGTGATCGCGGCCGTCGGCATCGGCATCGCCGTGCTCGGCATCGGTGCCGGCGCCCTGCTCAGCGGCGGCGGCGACAGCAAGGACGACAAGAGCAAGACCGTGTCGGCGACGGCACCCACGACCCAGGACTCGGCGTCGCCGTCCACCGACCCGGCCAAGGCGCAGGCCGTCGAGCTGGACAAGCTCCTGGCGGACAGCAGCAACAGCCGCGACGCGGTGATCAACGCCGTGGCGGACGTGAAGGCGTGCGACAACCTGGGCCAGGCGGCCAGTGATCTGCGCGACGCTGCCAAGCAGCGCGCCGCGCTGGTCACCCGGCTCGCTTCCCTCCCCGTCGACAAGCTCCCGAACCACGCCGAGCTGACCACCGCGCTCACCAACGGCTGGAAGGCCTCCGCGTCGGCCGACAACCACTACGCCGCCTGGGCCGACCAGGCCGCCGGCAGGAAGGGCTGCCGGAAGGGCCAGGCCCGCACCACCGGGCAGAAGCAGGCGGGCGACCGGGCCAGCGGCACCGCGTCCACGGAGAAGGAGAAGGCCGCGAAGCTGTGGAACTCCATCGCGTCGACGTACGGCCTGACGCAGCGGGCGCGGACCCAGCTCTGAACCGTCGCTGAACCCGTCTGAACCGTCTCTGAACCCTTGGGGGCCGCAAGGCCCCCAAGGTCCTCAGGGTCCTCAGTCCGCGTTCTCCAGACTCTTCGACACATTGACGAACCCGCGCCGCGCCGTCACCAGTTGACCCTGGCGTACGACCTGGAAGGTGACGTCGGCGTTGATGAGGCGCGGGAAGTCGACGGCCGCGATCAGATCCTCGAAGCGCCAGCTGAGTGTCGGGGTGAGCCCGCCCGTGGTCACCTTGAGGCCGTCGTCGAGGGCGCGCTGGATCGTCCGCGCGGACACCTCGCCGCTGTCGAGCGACTCGATGGCCGCCTTCAGCACGGTGTACGCGATCCAGGTGGTCTGCACTCCGGCGTCCGCGGGGTCGATCCGGTTGTCGCCGAACGCATGATCCTTGATCACCTTGCGCATGGTGTCCCAGCGGGGGTCGCTCGCGTTCGGGTACCAGCTGGTGACGTACGAGCCCTCGTACGGGCTCGACTTGCCGCCGGTGGCGTCGATCTGCGACTGGTCGATGCTGCCGAGGACGGTGCCCATGCGCACCGCCGGGTAGTTCTCGCGGTCGCGCCGGAAGGAGTCCATGAACGTGTCGGTGCGGTCGCCGAGCGCGGGCACCACGCAGCCCCGCTTCAGCGGGTCGCTGGTCGCGCGCTGGAGCACCTGCCGCGTCTGCCGCGTGTACTCGGTCGCGTCCTCGGCGGCCCGCTGGTCCGAAGCGGACGCGTGGCCCTCCGACTTCAGGCCGGAGTTGAGCAGCACCGGGAGCTGGTCGCCGGCGGCGGTGTCGGGGCGGGCGAGCGCGACCGGGCCACAGTCCTTGCCGAGCTGTTCGCCGAGGCCGGCCAGCAGCGCGGGCTCGCCACCGTTGACGGGGTAGGAGAGGGGGCTGGTGAACTCGTCGTTGGTGACGCCGTAGCCGCCGATGTACGGGATGCCCGCGCTTTCCAGCGGGGTGAGGAACGAGCGGCCGTGCTGGCTGTAGGAGCCGACGACGGCGACGACCTTCTCGTCGACCGCCCGCTGGGCGCACTTCGCGGCGTCCACGAAGTCGTTGTGGTCGTTGCAGGTGATGACCTTGAGCTGGTGGCCGTTGATGCCGCCCTGGGCGTTGATCCAGCGGGCGTAGGCCATCGCCATCGCGGGCATGCCGGGCATGTTGGTCGCGGCGGTCTTCTCGGGTGCCCAGGTCATGACGGTGACGGGGTCGTCCCCGGAGCCCCCCGTGGCACCAGGGATGACCCCGCATCCGACCGCGATCGACGCACACGCGACCAGCGCGCCCGCGGACAGCAACGTGGCCTTGACGGGCCGGGGGAGGACGGGTGAGCTCGTGCGTGTGCGTCGCCTGCCGGTCATGGACACGCACGATTCCGTCACATCACTAACCGGGGAGTGACCGTTGGTCAATAAAAGGTGACGCAGAGGTGAATTGCGGGGGCCGATGATCGGTTTTTCGCCGGGAACGTACGATCGGTGACCGTGCAAGGTTCGGAGAACTCTTCCCGTCGCGGGCGTCGCTCATCCACCATGGGCGGCATGCCACTGAACGACATGCCGTGGTGGCGCTGGCGCAGCAATGTGCGCTCCGCGCTGCACATGCTTTCCGACACAGACTTCCAGCGGGGCGTCTGGCTCGCGGGCGTCGACGGGTACGGGGACGTCACCGACGCCGTGTATCGCCTGGTCGAGGACACCTGGCTGGACAACTGGTCCGCCGAGAAATACGTCGGCACGATCTTCCGGGACTCCCAGGAGGCGGCCCTCGTCGACACCGCCGTGCTGCGCGTCCTGCGGATCATGCACCAGGTCGGGCCCGACGCGCCTGTCTCCGCGTACCTCGACCACCCCGCGTGGCCGGAGGCCGTCCGCGCCGCGCGTGACGCACACGTGCGGCTCGCGGTGAGCGACGGGGAGGATCCCGACGCCCAGCCGCGCACGCTTGAGGTACTGCGGATCCTGACGCGGTCGGCGTAGGCCGGCGCGGGGGACTTCTCGGAGGGCGTCCGGGTGGCGGGACGGTCGCCCGCCCCAGGCGCCCGGTATGGGAACCTGTCCTGCATGAATGAGCAGTCCGTCCGCGGGACCGCACCCGCCGCCGAGCAGTACGTCCTGACCATCTCGTGCCCGGACAAGCCAGGCATCGTGCACGCCGTGTCGAGCTACCTCTTCATGACCGGCTGCAACATCGAGGACAGTCAGCAGTTCGGCGACCACGACACGCGACTGTTCTTCATGCGGGTCCACTTCTCGGCGGAAGCGCCGGTGACCGTGGAGAAGCTGCGCGCGAGCTTCGCGGCGGTCGGCGACTCCTTCCACATGGACTGGCAGATCAACCGGGTCGAGGACAAGATGCGGGTCGTCCTCATGGTCAGCAAGTTCGGCCACTGCCTGAACGACCTGCTCTTCCGGGCGCGGATCGGGGCGCTGCCGGTGGAGATCGCCGCCGTGGTCTCCAACCACACGGACTTTGCCGAGCTGGTGGGTTCGTACGGCATTCCGTTCCGCCATATCCCGGTGACGAAGGATACGAAGGCGGCGGCCGAGGCGGAGCTGCTGGAGCTGGTTCGCGAGGAGAACATCGAACTGGTCGTCCTTGCCCGCTATATGCAGGTCCTCTCCGACGACCTGTGCAAGCAGCTCAGTGGCCGGATCATCAACATCCACCACTCCTTCCTGCCGAGCTTCAAGGGTGCGAAGCCGTATCACCAGGCGCATGCGCGGGGTGTGAAGCTGATCGGGGCCACGGCGCACTATGTGACGGCCGACCTCGACGAGGGGCCGATCATCGAGCAGGAGGTCGAGCGTGTCGGCCATGGGGTGACTCCCGATCAGCTGGTCGCCATCGGGCGGGATGTGGAGTGCCAGGCGCTGGCGCGAGCGGTGAAGTGGCATGCCGAGCGCCGCATCCTCCTGAACGGCCGCCGCACGGTCATCTTCGCGTAGGGGTTTTCGCCCCCGCCGCCCCTACCCGTCCCATCCCGTTCCTGGGGCTCCGCCCCAGACCCCGTGGGCCCGGTTCTTCGGCTGCGGGTGGGTGGGGGCTGGTCCAAAAGATTGCGCAGTTCCCCGCGCCCCTTTTAGGGGCGCGGGGAACTGCGCAATCTTTTAGCGGGGGTCTGGGGGCGCAGCCCCCAAGGATGGGACGGGTAGGGGCGGCGGGGGCGAAAAACTGCCGGTGGCCACCTACATGCGGCTCAACGACGCCGCGGCGAACAGCACATCCCTGATCGCCCCCCGGTCCCCGTCCTGCCCCGCGGCAGCCTCCTCGGGTGACACATGCCCCGCTGCGAGACGGCAGAACTCGACGCCGTCCAGTGCGACATGGGCGACCTCCCGCTCGGCGGAGCCCACCGCTCCGGGCGAGTCGAGAGGGATCAGCCACTCGCCACCCCCGGACCCCTCGATCTCAAGGCGCAGGCTCCGCCCAGGCGCCCCCGCGGCGACGAGGTGATGGCCGGCCGGCGCGGGCGACAGGCCCGCCCGGCGGCGCTCGGCGAGCGATGCGGGCAGCATGCGGGCCGCGAGGTCGATCATGCGGTGGAGGTGGCGTGGGGCGGGCGGCTCGTACGGGTAGTCCACGGCGTCCGCGATGTCGCCCGCGTGTACCCAGCACTCGAAGGCCCGGTCCAGCATCGAGTCGCTGAGCGGCAGCTCGAACCCGCCGTACGGCACGGTGAGCCGCGCGGACCCTCCCTCGCCCCCGGCGGCTCCGCCCGCCTGGGAGGTGCTCGCTCCCGTGAACGACACCGTACGGACGAGGTTGTGGCTCTGCTCCCGCCAGGGCAGCCGTACGGACCGGGTCGGCGGGAAGTGCGAGGCACGCCAGAACGCCTCGGTGCGGCCCTCGGGGGTCGGTTCCCCGGCGGGCGAGCCGGTCGGGCCGAGCGGGTCCTCCAGGCCCAGCGCGACGGCGACCAGGCCGTCGACGCTCAGCAGATGGGCGATGACTCCGGCGACCGTCGTACGGCGGCTCACCGGCCCGTCGCCCTCGAACCACCGCAGCCGCACGGGCGCATGCCACTCGGCGCCGCCTATGTCCTGCAGCAGCGCGTCGAGCCGGGCGGTCTCCGCGTCGTACGGGGCGGCCCATTCGGGCACCGGAATCCGCGGCGGGCGCCGGCCGAGGCAGCCTTCCAGGACGCGGGTGCGCAGCGTCGGGTCGAGGTCGAGGCTCTCGGCCGGGTGCAGCAGCCCGACCGCCTCGCGCAGCCGCAGCGCCTCGTCCGCGCAGGAACCGCACTCCCCGAGGTGCTCCTCGACGGCAGCCGTCTCCTCCGCCGAGCAGGCGGCCAGCGCCCATGCGCCGAGCAGCGACTTCAGTACCCGGTGCTCCAGGACGAGCGGCGCCGGTTCGGGAGCGGCGGCCGGTTCGGGCAGCGGCAGCCCGGTGTCCTCGACGGACGCACGCGGCGGCGGTATGCGCGGGGGACTCCCCGACTCCGGCTCCTCACCGTTGCCGTGAGCGGGCCCGCCGGGTTCGCTGGGTCCCTTGGGCCCCGCGGGCCCACCCTCGGCCGCCGCGGCGGCCCCGTCCGGCCCTACGCCGCCCTCGGCGCCTCCGGCGCCCGCGCGCCCCTCGTACGTACCGCCCTCCTCCTCATGGCCTTCAGGCCCTTGATGCCCTTCGTGTCCTTCACGCCCGTCGTGCTCGTCGAACGCCTCGAAACGGCGGTCCGCTCCTCCGCTCACCGCACACCACCCCTGTACTCGGGCGGTGCGCCGGCGGGCCCGGTGTCGTGGGCGGTGGACAGGAGCTGGAGGCCGAGGCGGAGCCGACGGCGGGCCTCGTCCTCGGTGACGCCGAGGTCGGCGGCGGCCTGGCGGTAGTCGCGGCGCTGGAAGTACGCGAGCTCCAGGGCGGCGCGCAGCGGGGCGGGCATGGACGTGACGATGTAGTCCGCGCGGGCGGCGACGGAGGCGCTGCGCACCTTCCGCTCCAGCTCCTCGGTGGTGCCCCCGCCGCCCCGGGCGAGCGCGGCGGTCTCGGTCGCGCGCAGCCGCTGCACGGCGAGGCGGTGGGTCAGTGCGGCGACCCAGGAACGCATCGGGCCCTGCTTGGGGTCGTAGGCGTCGGGGTTCTCCCAGACATGGGCGAACACCTCGCGGGTGATGCGGTCGGCGGCCCGCTCGTCGCCGAGCACGCGGTGGGCGAGGCCGTGCACGAGCGAAGCGAACCGGTCGTAGAGCTCACCGAGCGCCGCCGCCTCCCCGCGTGCGAGCCGCTGCTGCATCCTGCGGTCCCAGCGGGGCGGTGCGTCCCTCTTCGCCATGCGGCCCCCTCACCCCTGATCGTGCCCGGCGCCTGTCCCTGCCTCTGTCGCTGTCTGCTGCCCCTGTGCTCGGTGCGTGTGCGCTGCTGCTGTCCAGCCTGTGTGCACCACTGTCTCGAATGTAGTCGGCACGTCCGACAGCGCACGCCCCTTTGCGTCAATGTGCGCCCCTGGACAGGCCGAGAATGGTAGAAGCCAACCGTCTTCCCCATCGAATCCGATCGAAACAGACCGTTCACGTCCGAAATAGCTCGCTCGCCCCGCATTTTCGACCGTAGACCGGCGTTTCTTCGTTCGCGGACCGGTGTTTCATGGAACGAGGGCGGGGCAGCCGCGCTGAAGGGAAGCGAAGGAACGGCTTCCGTTTTCGGTGGGCGATGCGAGCGGGAGGCGTTGCGATGACGCTCAAGGTGACCGAGGACCAAGACGGCGAAGAGGGCGAGTGGGCCGTGCTGCGGGTGTCGGGCGAGCTGGACCTCGTGACGTCACCGGTGCTGCGCCAACGGGTGCACGGCGCGGTGGCCGACGGCCGCCGCAGTCTCGTGCTCGACCTCTCCGGGGTCTTCTTCTGCGACTCCAGCGGCGTCGGCGTGCTCATCGCCACCCGCCGTCTGATCCGCTCCTGCCAGGGCCGGCTGCGGCTGATCCTGCCCGCCCGGGGCGCGACCGACGGCTCCCACGTCAACCGCGTCCTCGCGGCCCTCGGCGTCCGCCGCCTCTTCGACGTGTACCCGGACGTCGCCACGGCCGTCGGCGAGGAGTCGAGCCCGCTGTCCGCGTGATGACTCTCTCCGCGTGATGCCCCCTGTCTCCCCGCGCGTCCCCTGTCGGCGTGACTCCCCTCACTCGTCCCGCGACACACGGCCACACGGTTGTCCCAGAATTCCCGCAGTCTTGGTACAACCGTCGTTTTCCCGCTCCCGCGGTGGCCCCGGCGTCGTACGCTCCGTCCCAGATGAACCCCAGTCCGGCTGAGAGACCGGCTGAGATGTAAGGCGGTCCGAACACACCATGGTCAGCACCGAGTACGAGCGCAGGATTGCCGCCCGGTTCGCCGGCTTCGACCAGGACGGCAACGGCTACATCGACCGGGAGGACTTCAACGCCGCGACCAAGGCGGTCCTCACCGAGTTCGGTACGACGGCCCGCTCCGACAAGGGCCAGGCCCTGTACGTCGGCGCCGAGGCGTTCTGGCAGGGCATGGCCGGGATAGCGGACCGGGACGGCGACCAGCGGATCACCCGTGAGGAGTTCGTCAGCGGCGCGGTGAAGCGGCTGCGCGACAACCCCGAGCGGTTCGCCGAGATCGCCCGCCCCTTCCTGCACGCCGCTCTCGCCGTCGCGGACACCGACGGGGACGGCGCGGCCACGGTCGAGGAGACCACGCGCGTCCTCAAGGCCCTTGGCGTGAGCGACGACATCGCCGCCGTCGCGGCCGGCGCCCTCGACACGGACTCCGACGGCCGGGTCGGCGAGGCGGAGGTCGTGAGCGCGTTCGCCCGCTACTTCACGGTGCCGGAGTAGTACCCGACGGCCGCGCGTCCTGAGCGGTCCCCGACCGTCCCGAAAACCGTTCGCGCAGCTTGTACTTGAGCACCTTCCGCAGCGTCTCGTTCCGCGGAAGGGCGTCCACCACCTCCAACTGCTCCGGCAGCTTGTGCACGGACAGCCCTTCCGCGCGCAGATACGAGACGACGGCCTCCAGGGTCAATTGCCCGGCCCCCGGCGCCTGTTCCGCCGCCTCGATCACGGCGCAGACCCGTTCCCCGCGCTCGGCGTCCGGCAGCCCGATCACGGCGACATCGCCGACGGCCGGGTGCTGGTGCAGCAGGTCCTCGATCTCCTTGGCGGAGATGTTCTCGCCCTTGCGGATGATGATGTCCTTCAGGCGCCCGGTCAGGACGAGATGCCCGCTCCCCGTCAGATGCCCGACGTCCCCGGTGATCAGGAACCCGTCCGCGTCGAAGGCCGCGGCGGTCTGCCCGGGGTCCAGATACCCCTGGCAGACGGCCTCGCCCCGCAGCCGTACCTCCCCGTCGACGCCGTACGGCCGAACCGCGCCCTTCCCGTCCACGACCCGTATCTCCATGCCCTCCGGCGGCCTGCCCTCCGTCGTCGCCAGGTTCTCGACCGTGTCGTCCGGCGCCCCCATCGTGATCATCGGGACCTCGGTCATCCCGTACCCGTGGGTGAGCTGCACCCCCATCTCCCGTACGACGGAGTGGTAGACCTCGGGCGGCTTCGGCGCCCCGCCGCCCGCGAGCAGCCGCAGCGTCGGAATGACCGGCTTCCCGGGCTGCTTGCGCTGCTCGGCCAGGAACATCGAGTAGAAGGCCGTGGAGCCGCCCGCCACCGTCACCCCGTGCCTGCGGTAGCCGTCCAGTGCGGCGGGCAGCGCGAAGTGCTCGAACATCACGGCCGGGAAGCCGTACAGCAGCAGCATCACCGTGTAGTCCGGTCCGGCGATGTGCGCGTACGGGAAGGCCATCGAGCCCACGTCGTCGGCCGACAGGTGCAGCGCGTGCGCGAGGCATGAGCCGCCCGCGATCAGTGAACGGTCCGTGTGCAGCACGCCCTTGGGGTCGGAGGTGGTGCCGGAGGTCCAGTAGATCCAGCGGACCGAGGTGCCCTCGGAGGGCGGGGCGGGCAGCACGGCGGGGTCGCCGTCCGGCAGCCTGTCGTACGCCTCGAAGACGCCCTTCGCGCCGAGCCGCCGTGCCATCGCCGTGTGGTCGAAGCCCCGCCACTCGCCCGGTACGGCGAAGTACTCGGCCTTGGACTCCCGTAGCGCGAAGCCGACTTCGCGGTCGCGGTAGAAGGGGATGACCGGGGACTGTACGGCGCCGAGGCGGGCCAGCGCGAAGGACAGCAGCGCGGTCTCGATACGGGTGGGCAGCTGCCAGGCGACCACGGTGCCGGGGCGCACCCCCATGTCGTAGAGGCCCGCCGCCACCCGCTCGGCGCGGGCGCGCAGTTCGCCGAAGCTCAGGGAGCGGTCGTCCTGGAGGAGGACGAGCCGGTCGGGGGTGAGGTCGGCGCGGCGCGCGACCAGTTCCCACAGCGTGCGCGCGGACCCCAGGGCGTGTGCGGTGTCGTTCACTTCAACCCCCTGCAACTGACGGACAGTCAGATCGTGGGCAGAGCGTAGGGCTCGCCGCCTTGTCGGTCCATAGGCGCGGAGCTAGCCTGCTTGGGGAGAAGGATCTGACGGGTCATCAGATACGTCGCCACGTGCCACGCGTTCGACGTTCACGTGCCATGCGCTCGTCGGGTACGTCCACCGGACACGTACGCAAGGCGGAGGGGAACCATGACCGAACTGCCCCGCATCATCAGCGTCGACGACCATGTGATCGAGCCCGCGCACCTCTTCGAGACCTGGCTGCCGCGGAAGTACCGCGAGCGCGGGCCGCAGCCCCTCACCGCCGGCATCGGTGAACTCGCCTACGTGGGCGGCAAATACCGGATCACGATGGATCCGGACGGTCCGCCCACCGACTGGTGGGTCTACGAGGGCCTCAAGTTCCCGTACAAGCGCAACATCGCCGCCGTCGGCTTCGACCGCGACGAGATGACGCTGGAGGGCATCACGCGCGCGGAGATGCGGCGCGGCTGCTGGGACCCGGCCGAGCGCCTCAAGGACATGGACCTCAACCACGTCGAGGGCAGCCTCTGCTTCCCCACGTTCCCGCGCTTCTGCGGGCAGACGTTCGCCGAGGCGCACGACAAGGAAGTGGCCCTGGCCTGTGTGCGCGCGTACAACGACTGGATGGTCGAGGAGTGGTGCGGCGACAGCGGCGGGCGGCTGATCCCGCTGTGCCTGATCCCGCTGTGGGACGTCGACCTGGCGGTCGCCGAGATCCGCCGCAACGCGGCCCGGGGCGTGAAAGCCGTGACCTTCTCGGAGATCCCCACCTATCTGGGGCTGCCCTCCATCCACTCCGGCTACTGGGACCCCTTCTTCGCGATCTGCCAGGAGACCGGCACGGTCGTGAACATGCACATCGGTTCGTCGTCGCAGATGCCCGCCGCCTCGCCCGACGCACCGCCCGCCGTACAGGCCTCGCTCAGCTTCAACAATGCGATGGCCTCGATGATGGACTTCCTGTTCAGCGGGGTACTGGTGAAGTTCCCGCGCCTCAAACTCGCCTACTCCGAGGGGCAGATGGGCTGGATCCCGTACGCCCTGGAGCGCGCCGACGACGTCTGGCAGGAGCACCGCGCCTGGGGCGGGGTCCGCGACCTCATCCCCGAGCCCCCGTCGACGTACTACTACCGGCAGATCTTCTGCTGCTTCTTCCGCGACAAGCACGGCGTGGCGTCCCTGGACGTGGTCGGCCGCGACAACGCCACCTTCGAGACCGACTACCCGCACGTCGACTCGACCTTCCCGCACACCAAGGAGGTCGCCCTCGACCATGTGAAGGGCCTCGACGACGAGACGGTCTTCAAGCTGATGCGCGGCAACGCGATCCGCATGCTGGACCTGGACCTGTAGTGGATCTCGCGGACACGGCCGAGGAGGAGGAGTTCCGGGCGCGGTTGCGCGAGTGGCTCGCCAAGGTGCTCCCCTCGCTGCCCCCGAAGCCGTCCCCGGACGACTGGCCGGGCAGACGCGCGTACGACCTCGGCTGGCAGCGGATGCTGTACGACGCCGGGTACGCCGGTCTGCACTGGCCCGTCGACGCGGGCGGCCGGGGCGCCACCCCGACGCAGCACCTCATCTACCTGGAGGAGACGGAGAAGGCGGGCGCCCCCTACGTGGGGGCCAATTTCGTCGGGCTGCTGCACGCCGGGCCGACCATCGCCTCCGAAGGGAGTGCCGAACAGCGGGCGCGCTGGCTGCCGCCCGTGCTGCGCGGCGAGGAGGTCTGGTGCCAGGGCTTCAGCGAACCGGACGCCGGCTCGGACCTCGCGGCGCTGCGCACGCGCGCGTGGCGGGACGGCGACGACTACGTAGTGAGTGGGTCCAAGATCTGGACCTCCCACGCGGAGGTCGCGGACTGGTGCGAACTGCTGGTCCGCACCGACGTCACCGCCCCCAAGCACCGCGGCATCTCCTGGCTCGCGATGCCCATGGACGCCCCGGGGATCACCGTCCGGCCGCTGCGGACGCTCGCGGGCTCCACCGAGTTCGCCGAGGTCTTCCTCGACGAGGTGCGCATACCGGTCTCCCACCGCGTCGGCGCCGAGAACGACGGCTGGCGGGTGACCATGGTGACCCTGTCGTACGAGCGCGGCACCGCCTTCGTAGGAGAGGTCGTCGCCTGCCGCCGCGTCCTCGGCGACATCGCCCGTGAGGCGCGCGAGAACGGCCGCTGGGACGATGCCGTACTGCGCCGCCGTCTCGGCAGGCTGAACGCCGAGTTCCGGGCGCTGTGGCGGCTCACGCAGTGGAACGTCAGCGAGTCGCAGCACACCGGGGGAGTGCCCGGCGTCGGCGGTTCGGTCTTCAAGCTGCGGTACTCGCACGCCCGCCAGGAGCTGTACGACGCCGCCGCCGAGGTCCTCGGCCCCGAGGCGCTCGACCTGGGGCGGGAGTGGACCCTCGACCGGCTCTCGTCCCTGTCGTACACCATCGCGGCCGGCACCTCGCAGATCCAGCGGAACATCGTGGCCGAGCGGATCCTGGGCCTTCCGAAGGGACGGTGAACTCCCCGAAGTGGACTTCCAACTCACGGACGATCAACGGGCGTTGAAGAGGGGCGTGCGCGAGCTGCTGACCGCGCGCTTCGGCCCCGACGAGCTGCGGGCCGCCGCCGATGCCGGGCCGCCCGACCTCGACCGGGCGCTGTGGCGCGAGCTCGGCGAGGCGGGCTTCTTCGCGCTGCGGCTGCCGGAGTCGGACGGCGGAGTCGGACTCGGCCTCCCGGAAGCGGTGCTGGCCTTCGAGGAGGCGGGCCGGGTCCTGCTGCCCGGCCCGCTGATCGCGACCCACCTCGCGGCGGGCACGGTGGACGGGGCGGCCACCGGAGAGGCCGTGGTGACCGCCGTCGACGGGGTACTGGTGGAGTGGCTGGACCAGGCCGATGCCGTACGAGGGGACGTGACCGGCGCCGAGCCGCTGAGGTCGGTGGATCCGCTGACTCCGGTGCACCGGGTGCCCGCCGCCGTGTTGCCACGGGCCGACCCCGAGGCCGTACTCGTCACCTCGCTCCTCACCTCACTCCTCACGGCCGCCGAACAGCTCGGCACCGCCGCCCGTACCTGCGAGCTGGCCGTGCAACACGCCCGGACGCGGGAGCAGTTCGGGCAGCCGATCGGGGCCTTCCAGGCGGTGAAGCACCTGTGCGCGCAGCTGCTGGTGCGGGTGGAGGTGGCGCGTGCTGCCGTCTATGCGGCCGCTGTGACCGCCGACCCGGTGGATGTCGCGGCGGCCCGGCTGCTCGCCGACGAGGCCGCCGTGCGCGGCGCCCGCGACTGCCTCCAGGTGCACGGCGGCATGGGCTTCACCTGGGAGTCCGACGTCCATCTGTTCCTCAAGAGGGCATGGCTGCGGACACAGCGTGCGGGTGGAGTCACGGAGAGTGAGGAGATGTTGGCCGATGATCTTCTCGCCGGGGTGGGCTGAAAGGCCTCTGTACAGGCATGGAGCGAGAAGGGCTCACGTGAATGTCGCGGATCGTGGCATACCGGAATTACGGAGCGTTGATATCGGGTTGTGTCCTACGTGTGACTTGTCACGGCCTGGAGTCGGCGCCGAGCTCCGGTACCTTGTGTGGGATGCGAGTGGTCCTGAGGCTGAGCCATCCCGGAGGTGCCCCTGAGGCGGCTCCGGACCCGGCGATGCGCGCCGCTCGCGAGGCAGGGCGGACCCCCGCGCCTGCCTGTTCGACTCCCCGTGGCGAGCGTCGCACAGTATGCCGCACGCGTACTCCTTCGCGCTGGAATATGCCCGAAGCGCTTGTTGGGGTGACTGTACGTCAACCATGCTGTCTCGCAAGGGAATCACGTTCCGTGATCCTTGTTCTGGCCATGCAGAAAATGGCTACGATCGTGGCCCTTGTGAGGCGCGAGGCGATGTGTCCGCCGGTTCGGATGGTGTGAGCGGTGCAGGTGCTTCAAGTGCAGCTGGAGATCCGGCCCGACCCCGCAGAGGTGGGGCGAGCCCGGAGGTGGGCCCGTTCGAGGCTCGCCGGGTCCGGGATAGGGGCCGACGAACCGCTCGCTGAGACGCTGATCCTGCTCGTCTCCGAACTCGTCACCAACGCCGTGGTGCACACCGGCTGTCCGGCCGTGCTCCGGCTGTCCCTGCCGGGCGGGGGCGAGGCCGCCACCGTCCGCCTGGAGGTGGCCGACTCCAGCGCCCGGCCCCCGGTCCCGCGGCACGCCGAGGGCGACGAGACCAACGGCCGCGGCCTGGAGCTCGTCGACGGCCTCGCGGACCGCTGGGGCTGGATGCCCGAGGGTGCCGGCAAGCGCATCTGGTGCGAGGTGGACCGCTGCGCTCCGGGCGCTTCGGCGGGGGCCGCGTATCCGGCGTACGAGGACTTCGCGTACGAGGCGGTCTAGGACTCCCCGGGGTCTCCCCGGAGGCAGGGGTGCATGGGTTCGTGCATGTATGCACGAACCGCCCGCACCGGGCCACGGTCGCGGCTGAATGCGCCCTGGCGTGCTTCTGTACGCGCCGTCATAAATAGGACGTTAAGTGATAATTCCCCGAACGGGTGTTGACGTGACGTGTCCGTTTGATCACGCTTGTGTTCAGCGATTCGCCGCGAGGGGACGGCGAGGGTTCCGGTGACGGGAGCCCTCGGCGAGTGTGAGTCGCGATTCGGCGTCGGCTCCTACAGGGCCAGAGGAGCAGGGCGGGTACGCCGGAGCCGGATGGCGGCGCGCGGTGCCGTGCTCGGGGCGAGCATCGACGCGCCGCCACCCGACCCTAGTTGGCGACCGGCCGGGGTCATGGCTCTCTACAGCAGGGCGACCGGCGCCACCGGTGTGCCCGTGCCGCCCACGAAGGGTTCGGGCATCGCCGACAGCAGGAAGGTGTAGCACCCCTCTTCTCCACAGGCTGTGGACAACTTTTCGAGATTCCAGTTCTGGCCCTGCAGCATCCCCATCTCGACAAGGTCGAGCGCGTGCACGGGCAGCCACAGATCCTCGATCTCCGGCGGAAAGATCTCGAACGTGAGGGTGTCGTTCGCGACCGCCGCGACATCACGCGCGTGGAACCACTCCGGGGTGCGCACGGACAGCCCGGGCGACGGATACGCGTACCCGTGCGTGTCGCCCGCGAGATACACCTGGATCTGCCCCGTCCGTACGAGGACGATGTCGCCGGCCCGTACCCGCGTACCCGCCAACTCCTCGGCCGCGTCCAGGTCTTCGGGCGTCACGGCGTGCCCGCCCTCCAGCCGCTCGACACCCCGTGCCCGCGCGACGTCGAGCAGTACACCGCGCGAGACGATGTGCCGCGGCTTGTCGATGCCGCTGAACTCGGCGCCGCCGTGCGGGGTGATCGTGTCGGCCGGGCGGCCGTTGTAGAGCTTCCCGGAGTGTGAGACATGGGTGAGCGCGTCCCAGTGGGTCCCCGCCTGGAGCCCCATGGTCACCGCGTCGTCGCTGCACGCGACCGTGCCCGGCCCGAAGATCTCCTGGTTGATCTGCACCATGGCGTGCAGCGGATTGACGCGCCCGGGGATCATGCCCGTCTGTACGCCGTCCTGCTGGAGGGGGAGCGCGAGCGGTACGCGGCGCCCGCTCCGGACGCAGGCCGCGGCCTCCCGTACGACCTCGTCGGTGATGAGATTCAGCGTTCCGATCTCGTCGTCGGCCCCCCAACGCCCCCAGTTGTTCACGCGCTTGGCGATCTCGTGGAACTCGGCCGGCAGTGACATGAGTCCTCCCCGGGGGCTTGTCTCCAGGTATCTGACGGGTCGTAGAATCCGAGTTGAATCTAACGGACCGTCAGAAACTGCGGGAAGGGGCCGGGCGTGGGGAACTTCTTGGCAGGCAAGGTCATCGCCGTCACGGGGGCTGGGCGGGGAATCGGCCGTGCCGTGGCGCTGGCCGCGGCAGCCGAGGGCGCGCGCGTCGTCGTCAACGACTACGGCGTCTCCATCGACGGCGCCGAGCCGACGAGCTCGATCGCCGACGCCGTCGTGAAAGAGATCGAGGCGGCGGGCGGCGACGCGGTCGCCGTCGCCGACGACATCTCGACGATGGCGGGCGGACAGCGGGTCGTCGACACCGCGCTGGCGTCGTACGGACGGATCGACGGCGTGGTGTGCGTGGCCGGGATCCTGCGCGAGCGGATGCTTTTCAACATGACCGAGGAGGAGTGGGACCCGGTCGTCGCCACCCACCTCAAAGGCACGTTCACGCTCTTCCGGGCCGCCTCCGCGGTGATGCGCAAGCAGGGCTCGGGGACGCTGATCGGTTTCACCAGCGGCAACCATCAGGGGTCCGTCTCCCAGGCCAACTACAGCGCGGCCAAGGGCGGGATCATCTCGCTCGTCCGCAGCGCGGCGCTGGGACTGCACAAGTACGGGGTCACGGCGAACGCGGTCGCACCGGTCGCCCGCACCCGGATGTCCGCCAACGTCCCCATGGAGCTCAAGGAGATCGGCGAGCCCGAGGACGTCGCCGCGCTGGTGGTGTACCTGCTCTCCGACCGTGCGCGGGAGGAACGGATCACCGGGCAGGTGTACACCATTGCCGGGCCCAAGATCGCGGTGTGGGCGCAGCCGCGGGAGTTGCGGGCGGGGTATGCGGAGGGGGCCGCCTGGACGCCGGAGCGGATCGCGGACTTTTTGCCGGGGACGGTGGGGGTGGATCCGATGCCGTTGCTGGAGGGGGTGGAGGCGATGGCTCGGGCTGCGGGGGAGGGGGCGCGGCCCAATGCGTAGATCTTGGGGGCAGGGTTTTTCGCCCCCGCCGCCCCTACCCGTCCCCCCAGGGGCTCCGCCCCTTCGACCCCGTTCGGTTGTGTGTCGGGGGTGCGGGTGGGTGGGGGCTGGTCCAAAGGATTGCGCAGTTCCCCGCGCCCCTTTTAGGGGCGCGGGGAACTGCGCGAGCAACCCCCACGGCCCGCGCAGCCCCCCCGGGATGGGACGGGTAGGGGCGGCGGGGGCGAGACAACGCGGAGGTGGCGAGCGTGGAGTTTGGATTCGGGTCGGAGGACGAGGTGTTCCGGGGTGAGGCGCGGGCCTGGTTGCGGGCGCGTCTCGGTGGTGGGGGCGTGGACCGTCGGGACTGGGAGCGGGAGCTCGGGCGGGGTGGGTGGATCGGGCTCGGGTGGGGTGAGGACGGGTATGGAAACCGGCGGGCGAGCCTGACTCAACAGGTCGTCTGGGCCGAGGAGTACGCCCGGACGAAGGCACCCGCCCGCTCGGGACACATCGGCGAGAACCTGCTGGCCCCGACCCTCATCGCCCACGGGACGGAGGAACAGAAGGCCCGCTTTCTGCCCCCCGTCGCCCGGGGCGAGGAACTCTGGTGCCAGGGATACAGCGAGCCGGGAGCGGGGTCGGACCTGGCGGGCGTGCGCACCGCTGCCGTACGCGACCGCGACACCGACTCCTACCGGGTCACCGGCCAGAAGATCTGGACGTCCCTCGCCCACGAGGCGGACTGGTGCTTCGTGCTCGCCCGTACGCAACCCGACACCACCCGCCACCACGGCCTGTCCTTCCTGCTCGTCCCGATGGACCAGCCGGGCCGCATCGAGGTCCGCCCGATCCGCCAGCTGACCGGCACGAGCGAGTTCAACGAGGTCTTCTTCGACGGGGCGGTGGCCCGCGCCGAGCACGTGGTTGGCGGCGAGGGAAACGGCTGGCGCGTCGCGATGAGCCTGCTCGGCTTCGAGCGAGGCGTGTCGACGCTGGCCCAACAGATCGGTTTCGCCCAGGAGTTGGGACGGGTGGTGGAGGTGGCCGTCGCGAACGGTGCCGTCGCCGATCCTGTCGTACGCGACCGGCTCGTACGCCAGTGGGCCGAGCTGCGCACGATGCGGTGGAACGCCCTGCGCACGCTGGGGAGTTCGGGGAACGGCGGTCAGGCGGGCGGCGCGGGGGCGCCCAGCGTGGCGAAGCTGCTGTGGGGCGGCTGGCATCGGCGGCTGGGCGAGCTGGCGGTGCTGGTGCGGGGTGCCGGGGCGGCGGTGGGCCCGGCGGACTGGACGACGGCGGCACCGTACGAACTCGACGCGTTCCAGCACCTGTTCCTGTTCAGCCGGGCCGACACGATCTACGGCGGCTCGGACGAGATTCAGCGCACGATCATCGCCGAGCGCGTGCTCGGCCTGCCTAGGGAGCCGAAGGGCTGAGGGAGTCGCGATGCGAGGCGTGATCTTCGACGGAGAGCGGACCCAGGTCGTGGACGATCTGGAGATACGGGATCCAGGACCCGGAGAGGTATTGGTCGCGATCTCCGCGGCCGGGCTCTGCCACAGCGACCTCTCTGTGGTGGACGGGACCATACCGTTCCCCGTTCCTGTGGTGCTCGGCCATGAGGGTGCGGGTGTGGTGGAGGCGGTGGGTGTGGGCGTCACCCATGTCCAGCCTGGCGACCATGTGTCGCTGTCCACGCTCGCCAACTGCGGGGCCTGCGCCGAGTGCGACCGGGGACGGCCGACGATGTGCCGCAAGGCGATCGGGATGCCGCAGCAGCCGTTCGCGCGGGGCGGTCGGCCGCTGTACCAGTTCGCGTCCAACTCGGCCTTCGCGGAACGGACGTTGGTGAAGGCGGTGCAGGCGGTCCGGATTCCCCAGGACATCCCGCTGACGTCCGCCGCGCTCATCGGATGCGGCGTCCTGACGGGCGTAGGAGCGGTACTGAACCGCGCCCGCGTGGACCGGGGCGACAACGTCCTCGTCATCGGCACGGGCGGCATCGGCCTCAACGTCATCCAGGGCGCCCGGCTCGCGGGCGCCCTCACCATCGTCGCGGTCGACTCCAACCCGGCGAAGGAGTCCGTGGCCCGGCAGTTCGGCGCCACCCACTTCCTGACCTCGACCGAGGCGGTGAAGGACATCCTCCCCACCGGCGCCCACCACGCCTTCGAATGCGTAGGCCGCGTCGAACTCATCCGCCAGGCCATCGACTCCCTCGACCGCCACGGCCAGGCGGTCCTGCTCGGCGTCCCCCCGGCCACCGCCGAGGCCTCCTTCCTCGTCTCCTCCATGTACCTGGACAAGTCCATCCTCGGCTGCCGCTACGGCTCCTCCCGCCCCCAGCGGGACATCGCCCTGTACGCCGAGCTGTACCGCGAAGGCCGCCTGCTTCTGGACGAGTTGGTGACGGCTACCTATCCGGTGGAGGACTTCGACAAGGCGGCGGAGGATGCGCATGAGGGGAGGGTGGCGAGGGCGGTTCTGACGTTTTAGGTTGTGCGTTCGGCTGGGGGTGGGTGGGGGCTGGTCCCAAAGATTGCGCAGTTCCCCGCGCCCCTGATGGCGCGGGGCTTCGCCCCGCGATTCCCCGCCCGCCCTGGTTCGTTCGGCTGCGGGCCGGTGGGGGCTGGTCGCGCAGTTCCCCGCGCCCCTAAAAGGGCCGGTGGGAACTGCGCAATCTTTTAGGGGGGTCTGGGGGCGCAGCCCCCAGGAACGGGATGGGACGGGTAGGGGCGGCGGGGGCGAAAACCACCCACCCGGCACCCGCACCCGAAGTGGTCCCCAGCCTCACCAGTCCGCTCGGCCGCTGCCACCCCCACTGCCGACCCTCACGTTCCCGGGCCCGGGCCCGGGCCCGCCCCCGGCCCGGAACGTACGCCGATACGTAGTAGGCGTGACCCCGAGCGCCGCCTGTAGGTGCTGCCGCATCGACTGGGCCGTGCCGAAGCCGGCGTCCCGCGCCACCTGGTCGATCGACAGGTCGCTGGACTCCAGCAGGTGCCGGGCCCGTTCGACACGCTGCTGGGTGAGCCAGTGCCCGGGGCTGATGCCGACCTCCTCGCGGAAACGACGCGTGAAGGTGCGTACGGACATCGACTCCTGTTCGGCCATGTCGCGCAGCTGGATCGGCTCGTGGAGGCGGCCGAGCGCCCAGGCGCGGGCGGCGGTCGTGGTGGCCGCCTGCGCCTCCGGCACCGGGCGCTGGATGTACTGCGCCTGGCCGCCGTCGCGGTGCGGCGGCACGACGGTGCGGCGGGCCACGTCGTTGGCGACGGCGGCGCCGTGGTCGCGGCGTACGAGATGAAGGCACAGGTCGATCCCGGCCGCGACACCGGCGGACGTGAGGATGTCCCCGTCGTCGATGAAGAGCACGTCCGCGTCGACCTGGATCTTCGGGAAGAGCTGCTGGAAGTGCTCGGCGTGCATCCAGTGCGTGGTGGCCGGGCGGCCGTCGAGGTAGCCGGCGGCGGCGAGGACGTATCCGCCGGTGCAGATGGAGACGAGGCGGGTGCCGGGGCGGATGTGGGCGAGGGCGGCGGCCAGTTCGGGGGTGAGGACGCCTTCGTCGTGGACGGGGCCGAGTTCGTACGAGGCGGGGATGACGACGGTGTCGGCGGTGGCCAGCGCCTCCGGACCGTTCGCGATGAGGACGGCGAAGTCGGCGTCCGTCTCGACGGGGCCGGGCGGCCGGATCGAGCAGGTGACGATGTCGTACAGGGGCTGTCCGTCCGTGTCGCGCGCCTTGCCGAAGATGCGCTGCGGGATGCCCAGCTCGAAGGGCAGCAACCCGTCGAGGGCGAGGACGACGATGCGGTGCCGACGGAACGTACCCTGAGTGGCCATGGCCCGATCCTAGCGAATGCTGTCCTTCGGGCCAGTGGTTCGCCGGGATCGTATCCCCGAAGCTCTATGTCGTGACCCAGACAACCGAAGCCGCCGGAGCCGCCGAAGCCGCCGGAGCCGCCGAGGCCGTAGAGGACTCCCGGCCCCGATCCACCCGTTCCTCCGATCCTCGTATCCACCGTGCGTGGTTCGTGGCAGCCGTGGCCTTCGTGACGATCATCGGCGCGGCGGCGTTCCGTTCGCTGCCGGGACTGTTGATCGATCCGCTGAACCACGATTTCCACTGGTCGCGCGGCACGATCGGCGCGGCGGTCTCGATCAACCTCGCGTTGTACGGGCTGACGGCACCGTTCGCGGCCGCGCTGATGGACCGCTTCGGCATCCGGCGTGTGGTGGCGGTCGCCCTGACCGTGATCGCGGTCGGTTCCGGGCTGACCGTGTGGATGACGGCGGCCTGGCAGCTCATGCTCTGCTGGGGCCTGTTGGTGGGCCTCGGCTCCGGCTCGATGGCGCTGGCGTTCGCGGCGACGGTCACCAACCGCTGGTTCACGGAGCGGAAGGGCCTGGTGACGGGCATTCTGACGGCGGCCTCGGCGTCGGGTCAGCTGATCTTCCTGCCGCTGCTGTCCTGGATCGTCACGGAGCACGGCTGGCGTCCCGCCTCGGTGACCGTCTCCCTCGCGGCCCTCGCGGTCGTCCCCTTCGTATGGCTGCTGCTGCGGGACCACCCGGCGGACGTGGGCGTGAAGCCGTACGGCGCGCCGGAGTTCGTACCGAAGCCCGCGCCTGTGACGGGCGCGGCCCGTCGTACGGTCACCGTGCTGTTCAAGGCGGTCCGCACCGGCCCCTTCTGGCTGCTGGCCGGCACCTTCGCGATCTGCGGCGCCTCGACGAACGGCCTGGTCCAGACGCACTTCGTGCCTGCCGCCCACGACCACGGCATGCCGATCACGGCGGCCGCCTCGCTGCTCGCGGTCATCGGCGTCTTCGACGTGGTCGGGACGGTCGCCTCCGGCTGGTTCACCGACCGCTTCGAGCCTCGCCGGCTGCTGGCGGTGTACTACGCGCTGCGCGGCATCTCGCTCCTCTTCCTCCCGATGCTCCTCGAGCCGACCGTGCGCCCCCCGATGATCTTCTTCATCGTCTTCTACGGCCTCGACTGGGTCGCCACCGTCCCGCCCACCCTGGCCCTGTGCCGCGAGCAGTACGGCGAGGACAGCGCCATCGTCTTCGGCTGGGTCCTCGCCTCCCACCAGGTCGGCGCCGCCCTTGTCGCCTTCCTCGGCGGTGTCGCACGGGATGTCTTCGGCTCGTACAACGTGGTCTGGTACTCCGCGGGTGCGCTGTGCGCGGTGGCGGCGCTGATGGCGCTGGTGATCCGGCGCCGACCGGTTCGGGCGGCGGCGGCCCTGGCCTGACCAGGCGGTCGCCTAGAGGAACCGCCCCTTGTGGAACAGCAGCGGCGCCATGTCGCCGTCGCCGGTCCCGAGCGCGTCCACCCGGCCCACCACGATCAGGTGGTCCCCTCCCGTGTGCACCGCGTGGATCGTGCAGTCGATCCAGGCCGCGGCGCCCGCGAGGCGGGGCGAGCCGGAGACCGGCGCCCCGTCGTACACGACCCCGGCGAACTTGTCCGCGCCGCTCACCGCGAAGCCGCGGCACAGGTCGCCCTGGTGGGCGCCGAGGACGTTCACACAGAAGACGCCCGCGCGCGCGATCCGGGGCCAGGTCGTCGACGTACGACCGACCATGAAGCAGACCAGCGGCGGGTCGAGGGAGAGGGAGGAGAAGGACTGGCAGGCGAAGCCGGCCGGTCCCGCACCGTCCCCCGGTCCTTCTCCGCCATCGGTGGGCGGTGCGGTGACAACGGTCACGCCGGTCGCGAAGTTCCCCAGTACGCGGCGGAATTCGGTCTGATCGACCGGCGCGCGCTCGTCGTCGCCGACTGCGCGCAGATCCGGGCGCGGCAACACCTCGACGGGCCCCGCGACGGTGGGGGCCCCGGCCGACCTGAGGTAGCGGACGGCGGCGGCGGCCATCCCTGCGTGTCCCATCACATCAACCATTGAAGCTGACGAGGTGTCAGATGGGAAGGGCTCGGCATCAGATGCGAAGGGGCGGGAATCAGATACGAAGGGACGAGATGCCGTGCTCGAACCCCTCCCGCGAACCCGCACCACGCCCCGCGTTATCTTTCGCCCCATGGGGTGGGGAAACACATGGCGGCCCAAGCGCTCCCTGCTGAGCTGGGCGAACGCCGAACTGAACGTGGCCGCGGCGGTCTGCGCCTCGCAGCTCGCGGTGGCCTGCGCGATCTGGTGGGTCGGGACATTCGACGACGACACCCACGGCGCGGGGTCCGGCGGCGGACTCGCCGCCGTCGGGGTGCTGTGCATGCTCGTGTTCGGCCCGCCGCTCCTCGCCGCCCTGGGCCTGCTGCACGCGGCGGCGCACACGATGCCGGCCGCCACGCTCGCCCGCCTCGCGACCCGGCGCGTGCGCGGCCCCGAGGGCGCCTGGCACCTGGCGTTCGCGGTCCTGCTCGGCGCGCTCTGGGCAGCCGTCGCCGTCGCGCTCGGCGGCCTCTCGCCCACCGGCACGCCCGCCCTGCTGATCGCCGCTTCGGGTGTCCTGCCCGCGCTGGGCGTCGCGTACGTCCGCCGGCGGGAGCGCGCCACGGGCCGCGCCCCGCGCAGCCGCCGCATCTGGATCCGCTCGGCGCTCGCGTCCCTCGGAGCGTGCGTGCTGGTCGCCGTCGCGGGTGGGGTGGGCCTGTCCACGGGACTCATCAAGGAGTACGAGCCCCCACAGCTGTCCGCCGGGCAGCTCGCCGGGGTCTGGCGGGGCGACGGCGGGGCCGTACTGCGGCTTCGCGCCGACGGCCGGGCCGAACTCACCGCTCTCCCCGCCGAGCCCGAGTTCCAGGACGTGAGGACCGAGGACTTCACGCGGTGCGCCGGGACCGGCAGCTGGTTCCTCGACACCGAGGGCCGCTACGCCCCGTACGCCGACGCGGACGACCCTTCGCAGCCGGACCAGCGGGACGGTGTCGTCGTACGCATCAAGGACTGCGGCCACGACACGTACTGGACCATCGGCGGCAGCGAACGCCGTCCCGAGCTGTTCGTGCTGTTCGGCGACCCCGACTCGGGGGATCTGCGGATCCTGAAGAAGGACTGAAGACAAGCGCTCGTCGGGACTGACTCACCGCCCCTTGTCCGTCGGGACCGACTTACCGCCCGTTGTACTGAGGGCTCCGCCGCTCCACGAAACTCGCGACCCCCTCGTTGGCGTCCGCCGTCGTCATGTTGATCTCCTGGGCGGCCGCCTCCGCGGCGAAGGCGGCCGTGCGGTCGGTGTCGAGGGAGGCGTTGACCAGCTGTTTGGTGAGGGCGAGGGCGCGAGTCGGGCCGGCGGCGAGGCGTTCGGACCACTCCCGGGCGGTCTTCTCCAGCTCCTGGGGCGGTACGACCCTGTTGACGAGGCCGAGCCGTTCCGCGTCCGCGGCCGTCAACGCGTCGCCGAAGAACATCAACTCCTTCGCGCGCTGCGGGCCGATGAGGCGGGGCAGCAGATAGGCCCCGCCGCCGTCGGGGACGAGCCCGCGGCGCACGAACACCTCGATGAACCGGGCCGCGTCCGCGGCCAGTACGAGGTCGCAGGCGAACGCGAGGTGCGCGCCGATCCCGGCCGCCGTGCCGTTGACCGCCGCGATCACCGGTTTCTCGCAGTCCAGTACGGCGGCGATCAGCCGCTGGGCGCCGAGCCGGATGGTCCGGGCGACATCCCCGGCCACCCGCTCCCCGGCGGGCGGCCCGCCCCGAAGGTCCGCGCCCGCACAGAAGCCGCGACCCGTCGCCGTGATCACGACGGCCCGTACGCCCGGGTCGGCGGACGCCTCCGCGAGCAGCGCGATCACGCGTTCCCGCTGGTCCCAGGACAGGGCGTTCATCGCCTCGGGCCGGTTGAGGGTGATCCACGAGACGGCGTTGTCAGTGGCGTGAAGTATCAATGAGTCGAGGGACTTTTCGGGGAGTTCGGGAGATCCAGGGGTCTCACGGGGCTTACGGGACGTATGGAATGTAGGGGATTCACGGGAATCGCGGGATTCACGGGGGGATTCGGACATGGGGGTACTCCGTTTCGTACGGGGAGTGGTGGGCCTTTTGCGCGGGAACTGGGTGGTGCACGGCCGCTCAGCGGCACACCACCAACGCGTCCAGGGCCACCGCCCCCTGCCCTCGAGGCAGCACCATCAGCGGATTGATGTCCAGCTCCGCGATGTCGTCGCCGAGTTCGAGCGCCATGCGCTGCACCCGGAGGGCGACCTCGACCAGGGCGTCCACGTCGACGGGCGGAGCCCCGCGCACCCCGTCGAGGAGCGCCCGCCCCCGCAGTTCGGACAGCATGGCCCGCGCCTGGTCCTCGCCGAACGGCGGCACACGGACGGCCGCGTCGCGCAGTACCTCGACGAGGACGCCACCGAGGCCGACGGTCACGGTCGGCCCGAAGAGCTGGTCGTGCGTGACGCCGACGACCATCTCGACGCCCCGCTCGACCATCTGGCAGACGAGCACCCCGTCGAGCGAGATCCCTTCGAAGCGCGCGATGTCGGTCAGCTCGCGATAGGCGTCGCGGACCTGGCTGGCGGAGGTCAACCCGATCTTCACCAGGCCGAGTTCGGTCTTGTGGGCGATCTGCGCGCCGGAGGCCTTCATCACCACCGGGTAGCCGACCAGGCTCGCCGCCCGCACGGCCGCCGCCGCGCTGGTCACCAGCTGCTCGCGCGGCACGCGGATCCCGTACGCGCGCAGCAGCTGCTTGGCCGCGTGCTCGCTCAGCTGCTGGCCGGGACGCATCAGCGCCTGCGCCTTGCGGAAGGAGGGCGAGGGGGTGCGAGGTGCCTCGTCGAAGGGGGAGCGGTACGCGGAGACGAACCGGTGGTGGTCCAGGTAGGCACGGACGGCGGTGATGCAGTTGGCGAACGTACGGAAGGTGGCGACCCGCGACGACCCGAGCAGCGTCTCGCGGTACGCGGCCTCGGTGCCGACCGGCGACCCCCACACCACGCACACCAGCTTGTCCGTCTGCTCCGCCGCGTCCACCAGGTCCTGCGCGAGCTTGTCGCTCATCGGCGGGAAGGGGCCCGTGATCGGGCAGATCAGCACCCCCACCCCCGGATCGGCGAGGATCGCGTCGATGATCTTCCGGCCGCGCCAGTCGCCGACGGGGTGGCCGCCGTTGTCGACGGGGTTGGCGACGTTCAGGTACTCGGGTATCCACTGGTGCAGTTCGGTCTGCTTGCCGGAGGACAGTGTGGGCAGGGAGAGCCCGGCCTCGCTCGCCAGGTCCGCGAAGTGCGCGCCCGTGCCGCCCGAGATCGAATAGACGACGACGCCGTCCGCCTGCGGGGTGCGTGCGCGGGCCAGCAGGGCCGCGGTGTCCTGGAGTTCGTCGAGTCCGTCGACGCGGATCACGCCGTACTGCCGCATCGCCGCGTCCACCACCGTGTCGGCGCCGGTCAGCTTGCCGGTGTGTGAGGCGGCGGTGCGCGCGCCGGTCTCGGTGCGGCCGACCTTGACGGCGACGACGGGTACTCCGCGCCGGGCGGCGCGGTCGGCGGCGAGCAGGAAGGAGCGGCCGTCCTTCAGCCCCTCGACGTAGCAGGCGATGGCACCGACCTCGGGCTGTTCGGAGAAGTAGGAGATGAAGTCGGCGGTCTCCAGGTCGGCCTCGTTGCCGGTGGGTGCCCAGTGGGAGAGCCGCACACCCAGCTCCTGCATCGCGAACACCGGCCGCCCCTGGTGCCCGGACTGCGTGATCAGCGCGATGGCCGGGCCGTCGAGGTCGTCGCGGAACTTCTCGAAGGCGTTGAGGTTGGTGTTGGGCCCGAGCAGCCGCAGGCCCGAGCGGCGGACGGCGGCGGCGAGGCGGGTCTGCTCGGCGGCGCCCTCGGCTCCGGTCTCGGCGAACCCGGAGGCGAAGGCGACCGCGAACTTCACCTTGGCCTCGGCCAGTTCCCCGATCAGGGGGAGGGGGTCGCCGACGAGGAGCACGGCCAGGTCGATCTGCTCGGGCACGTCCGCGACGGAAGGGGAGCAGGGTATGCCGAAGACCGCCGGCCGGGTCGGGTGCACGGGGTGCAGCCGGGCGCCGACCCGCTCGGCCCAGGCGATCAACTGCCGGGTGATCCCGGTGTTCGGCCGTCCCTCGGCGTCCGAGGCGCCGATGACGGCCACGGACTCGGGACGGAAGAAGCGGGCCAGATCGGGTACGTCGGCGTACAGCGGACGCCCGCTGACGTCCAGGTCGTCGACCTCGGCCGGGCGGCCGTGCACGACCGGTGAGGGTTGCTCGCCGCAGGCGATGACCCGGGCCCGGCGGGAGTCGGTGGTGAGGGTGCCGTGGGTTGATCCAAGCATCGGTCCGCCCGCTCCTGTGTGACAGCCAACTTTTAACTGACGCAGTGTCAGATTACTTAACTGACGCCATGTCAGGAACTGTTGTGCAGGCAAAGGCTGCACACGGTGGAGGGGGAGCGGGGGTGGAGCGTGCGTAGAGCGGGGGTGGAGCGAGGCTGGAGCGAGTGCGGAATGTGCGAGCGCCGGGCGCGAAAAGGCGTGCGGCGGGCACTTGGTACGTACCCGCCGCGGGGGGAGGTGGAACCGTCCGATGGCGGTCCGTGGGCCTTCTGTGGGCCGTCCGAGGGTCCGTCCGAGGGGCGTCCCGGGGCCGTCCCAAGGTCGTCGGCGGGCGTCCCAGGGTCGTCAGAGGACCGCCAGGACCTCCTTCGCCACCCGCTCGCCGGAGCGCACGGCGCCGTCCATGTAACCGTTCCAGTAGGTGGAGGTCTCGGTGCCGGCCCAGTGGATGCCGCCGGCGGGCCTGCGCAGGGCCGGGCCGTACTCGGTGAGGACGCCGGGCGGGGCGTAGGCGACCGGGCCGCCGCGGGAGAAGCCCTCGTTGTCCCAGCGTTGGAGTACGAAGGAGGTGGGCGACTTGGCCTTGTCGCCGAAGTAGGTGGCGTAGTCCTTCAGGACGGCCGCCTTCACCTCGTCGACCGTCGAGGCGTCGAACGCGCGCATCTCGTCGGCCTCGATGAAGCCCATCAGGGCGCCGTAGGAGGCGTCGGGGGGCGAGTTGTCGAAGGTGGAGCGGACGATGCCGGTGTCGCTGACGACCTGGCCGTTGAGACCGTCGGCGCGCCAGAAGGGGGTGTCGTACACGGCGATCGCCTTGCCGATTGAGCCCATCGGCAGCCGCTGGCTGAGCTGGTCGCGGTCGGCGGGCAGCAGCGGGTCGTACGCGATGCGCGCGGCCAGCGGTGGCGGCAGGGCGACCACGACACGGCGGGCGGTGGCCGTGAGCCCGTCGGCGGTCACCAGATACTTGCTGCCCGAGAGGGTGATGGAGCGGACCGGGGCGCTGAGCACCACCCGGCTGCCGAGGGCCGCGGCGAGCTTGATCGGCACCTGCTGGGAACCGCCGACGAAGCGGGACTCCTGGGCGCCGTTCGCGGTCTCGGTGAGGCGCTCCAGGGTGCCGGCGTTGGACTCGTTGCCGGCGGCGGCTATGTAGAACAGCACGTAGAGGAGGGAGAGTTCACGGGGCTCGGCCGAGAAGACCGACGTACAGGCGACGTCGAAGAGGAACTTCGCGGAGGGGATGACGGCGTTGGCGTTCAGCCAGCTCTCGAAGGTCTGCTTGTCCCACTCGTCGGCCTTGGCGGCGGTCCAGGGCGCGTCGACCGGGACCTGCGCCGCCATGTCGTCGAGTTCGGCCTGCACGACGGCGGCGTTGGCGAGCCCGGCGACGTCGATGGGCGGGACGGAGCCGAGGAGGCCGTCGGTGGCGTAGGCGGTCTTCTTGCCGTCCTTGTAGAGGAGGTTCTTGCCGGTGTTGTAGGTCGTGAAGGTCGCCACGCCCAGGCTGTCGGCGAGGGCCTTGATGCGGTCCTGGGTGGGGCCGATGAACTCGCCGCCGCCCTCGGTGAAACCGCCGTTCGTCAGCTTCAGGTTGACGACCCGTCCGCCGACGCGGTCGCGCGCCTCCAGGACGACGACGGACTTGCCGGCCGCGACCAGGTCGCGGGCCGCGGTGAGCCCGGCGAGCCCGCCGCCGACGACGGCGACGTCGACGTCGCGGGTGGCGGCGGAGGCGGTGCCCGCGCTCGCGCCGGTGAGGGCGACGCCGGTCGCGGCGGCGCCACCGAGCAGGGAGCGCCGGGAGAGCTGTCTTTCACGTGCCACGGTCGTCCTCCGTCGAATGCGAGAGGTGAGTGGAGCTGGAAAGTGAGCAGGGCTCGCATTCTGGCCCCGCACGGCGGTGCGGTACAGCTCTCCCGTCACATCTGACTCACACGTAACAGGAGGTGTACATAAGAGAGTTGAGGAGTTCTACGTTCGGGCGACGGTCTTCGCGATCTTCTCCGCATCGATCGCCAGCTCGCGGAACATGCCGCTGATGGGGTTGCCTGATCCACCATCCGTAAGTTCCGTGAGGTCGTCCTCCGTGGCTCCGATCAGGGCCAGGACACCCGAACGGATCTCACCCACCACATGCAGGAGCGGAATCGTCGGGTGGCGGTACGCCACCGTCCCCCGCCCGTCGGTGGCCAGATGCTTCATGAGGGCCTGCCATGCGCCGCTGTGGAACCAGACTCCCTGCCGTCGGCGGATCGCCTCTGAGCGACCCCAGGGTTCGATTTCGGACCACTCCGCCCCATGGCGGAGGCGGTGCAGCATCCCGTTCAGGGCCTGCCGCAGGTCCAGGCTGGTCATCGAGAAGTGCCGGGGTCCGTGGTACTGAGCGATGACTTCCCGTGCTGCCTCCCACTGTTTTTCGCTGACGTCCGGCGGCACGTGCGCGCCGGTTTCGTGGTGCCAGGCAGTGACCGTGCAGGGGGCTCCGGGCCGCTTGACGAAGTGGCCCTTCTCGGGAAGAACCGCGATGCGGAACATGTCGAAGATCTCGGCCTTCTCGGCCACATCCAGGTTCGCCAGCCGCTCCCGGGAGGAGCGGGCGAGCGAGACGATGGCGTTTGCCCTGGCCCGTGTCTGCTCATACTCGGACAGCCAGTGCTGCACCTCTTCGAGCTGCTTCATCCAGCCCTCGACTTCCTCCCGCAGCTTCTTGACCGCGGCCACGGCCACGGTCGGCTCCATGCCCGCCTTGATGTACTCAGGTACCGCGTCCTTGATCAGCTTCTCTTGCTTCTCGATGCTTGTGGCCAGGTGCTCCTGACGCTCCAGGTACTTGTCCCGGTCGCCGGGGAGGGAGACGACCTCGCGGTCTGCGAGAGCCCTCAGGCGGGCCTCGTTCGCGAGGAACTCGGTCACCTTGGACCAGACAGCGTTCTCGATCTCGATCGCATCCAGGTTCGTGCAACCGCAGCCCGACTTGTCGGAGCTGTTGCCCTGACAGCGGTAGGCACGCTGCCCCGTCCGCCCTCCTCCGACGTAGACCTGTCCGCAGTCGCTGGCGATGTGGCCGCTGAGGGAGTAGATCCGTGCGGGCTTGCGGGGCTTGTCGATGGACCGCTTCTTGAGTGCAGCCTTCAGACCCTCGGTCCGGTCGGGGGTGAGGATCTGCGGTACGGCGATGCGTACGGGCTCGCCGTAGACCGGCGTGCCGTCCTCGTAGAGCCTGGTGGCCTTCTTGCGCTCGCCGCGGTTGGCCTTGCGGTACGTGGTGTAGCCGTCGAAGGTCTCCGAGTGCATGCGCTGGTAGAGGTTGGTGGCCGTCCACGGCTTGCCGCTGCGGGTGTACATCTCCAGCCGGTTCAACTCGTCTGCAACCTTCTCGTAGCTCTTCTTGTCGTCGACCAGCAGGGCCACGGCCTTGAGGATGACGCGGGCCTCGTCCTCGCAGACGACGAGGAAGGAGCCCTTCTGGCCCTTGCCTTTGATCCGGTAGCCGTACGGCGCCGGGCCAGCGGGCCATCCGCCGTACTCGATCTTCTTGTTCCGGCCGTCCAGCGTCCGCTGGCGGATGCGGTTCCACTCCATCTCGGAGAAGAACACGTACTGCTGGAACATGGTCCAGCCCAGCTCGGTGCTGGTGTCGATGCACTCCTCAACGGAGATGAAGTGGACGCCGATGTCCTGCATGCGCCAGGCCCAGTTGAAGGCAGCGCGGGCCGTACGGCCTACGCGGTCCACCTTCGGGACCACGATGCGGTTCGCTTTGCCCTCTTGGGCCCGCTCCTCCAGGCGGAGCATGGCTGGGCGGCGATCCAGACTGCCGCTGACACCCTCGTCGGAGAAGATCTCCAGGATGGTGTGCCTGGTGTCTTCGGCCTCCCAGGCGCGCAGTTCATCGTCCTGGACGTCGAGCCCGTAGCCCTTGAGCTGCTCCTCCGTAGAGGCCCGCTTGTAGGCCAGGGCGATGATCTCCGTCCCCGTCGTGGCGGGGTTGGGGCCGCGCATAAGCTTGGTCATGTCAGTCCCTCCATGACTGGCCAGACCCCGGGGTATGTGGTGTACCGCCGGGGTCACCAATGTGGCGCAAAGCTTATGGGGTGTCACTGACAGTGAGTGGGGCGAACGGGATTTTCAGCAGCCGCCGCCCTGAGCTGTCGTCGGGTTTGTCCGCCACGTTCCAGGTCATGGCGATTGCAGGCACGCTTGAAGGCCGCAATCGACCCCAGCCGCAGCAACTCGGCTCCGTTCGTGTGCAGTCCGGCAGCCTCGCGCACATCCCGGAGGACGTATGAAGCCGATCCAGTACGCGGGGGTTTCGGTTACGGCCCAGTGAGGGGCTACGTCAGACGGAGGTTCGGAGATCGTCGTCAGGAGGGGAGCCGCGAGACCTGTCGTCCGGTGCCCCTGGCGATGGCCTTCGCGATCTTCACCGCGTCGATCGCCAGCTCGCGGAACATGCCGCTGATGGGGTTGACGTAGCCGCTGAAGAAGAGGCCGGGGGCATTGTCAGGGCAGTGGGCCCCGTGCACGACCGGCTTGCCGCGCTCGTCGAGTACGCCGAGGTGTCCGACGACGCCCTCCAGCGCGCGTACGTAACCCGTTGCGGCGATCACCACGTCCGGGCCGATCCGGGCGCCGTCGGCGAGGACGACCTTGCCGTCCTCGAAACCGTCCACGGCAGCGACGATCTCGACCTGCCCCTTGCGGACGGCGTCGATGAGGCCGACGTCCTGGACGGGGATGGAGCCCTCGTTGACGCGGGAGTAGAGCCCGGTGTCGGGGCGGGGCAGCCCCTGTGCCGACAGGTCCGGCACGCTCAGCTTGGCCATCGGCCCGGCGAGCTTGTCGACGAGGCGCACCGGCAGCCGGCGTACGACGATGCCTGTGAACTGGGCGGCCCAGCCGGCCGTCGAGCGGCGCACGATGTGCGGGGCGGTGCGCACGGAGAGCCGTACGCGCTGGGCGCCGCCCTCGATCAGGTCCACGGCGATCTCCGCGCCCGTGTTGCCAATGCCGACGACGAGGACGTCACGGCCGGCGTAGGGGGCGGGGTTGCGGTAGTCGCCGGCGTGCAGGAGTTCGCCGGTGTAGGTGTCGCGGCCGGTCCAGTCGGGCATGTGGGGCGTGTGGTTGTAGCCGGTGGCGACGACCACCGCGCTGCCGGTCAGCTCGCGCCCGCCGGTGGCGTGCAGCAGCCAGCCGTCGCCGCCCGGGGCGGGCTCGATGCGCGAGACCTCGACGCCCGTGACGATCTCCAGCTGGTGGTACTCGGCGTACTTCTCCAGGTAGCGCACCACGTTGTCGCGCGACACCCACCGCCCGAACGAGCGCGGCATCGCCAGCCCCGGCAGCGCGGACAGCCGCCGCGTGGTGTGCAGATGCAGCCGGTCGTAGTGGCGCCGCCAGGACGCCCCGACCTTGTCGGACTTCTCCAGCACGACGGCCCGCACGCCCTGCGCGCGCAGCGCGTGCGCCGCCGCGAGCCCGCCGGGGCCGCCGCCGATCACGTACACGGGGCGGTCTTCGTGGGACGGCACCGTGCGGGGTGTCGAGGAAGCAGTCGAGTCGGCCATGAGCGCGAGCGTAATCACGTCCTCACTTGATAGGTCTCGGTCAAGCCCGGAATCGGTTGCGAACTGATCACGGCTGTAGGAGGAGTGGGTGGGGCTGGTGGCGTAGGTCACTTGGTTGTGATGGGGGCGTGGAGGGGAGGGCGCGTACGCCTCGCGCGGCGCTGGGGAGTCGGCGGTGTACGCCTCTTGCGCCGGTGCACCTCCGTACGCTGAACTGACGTACCGTCAGATCCCGCGTGCGGCAGGAGGTTCGGCCATGGACACGATCTGGCTCAGCGGCGCGGAGTGGCTGGCCGTGCTGCGGATCGGGCTTGGGCTGTGGTGGCTGGAGAGCTGGCGGCACAAGGACAAGAAGAGCTGGTTCGAGCGGGGGACCGGGATCGCGTGGGCGGCGGACATCGCGGCCAAGCACCGGTGGAACGCCGTGCGCTCCGGGTTCGACGTGGTGGTCGCGCCGCGGCCACGGACGATGGCGTACGTCGTCGTGTACGCGGAGCTGGCGCTCGGACTGGGGCTGGTGGCCGGACTGCTGACGCCGGTCGCCCTGGTCGGAGGGCTTCTTCTGAACGTCCTCTACCTCGTCCTCATGATCCACGACTGGGCCGAGCAGGGGCAGAACTCGATGATGGCGCTGATCTCGGTCGTCGGGCTGTTCGGGATGTCGTGGCAGACGTGGTCGCTGGACGACGCGATCGGGCTGTTCCAGTGAGCGGGGCGGTACGGGGCGGCGCCGGGGCCGATCGGTTCGACGTCCCCGAGGCCGACGCCTTCACACGGCCCTACTGGGAAGCGGCCGCCGAGGGGCGGCTGCTGCTCCGCCACTGCGCCGCCTGCGACCGTGCCCACCACTATCCCCGGGAGTTCTGCCCGCACTGCTGGAGCGAGGACGGCGTGAGCTGGCGGACCGCGAGCGGGCGCGCCACGCTCTACACCTGGTCCGTCGTGCACCGCAACGACCTCCCGCCGTTCGGGGAGCGCGTGCCGTACGTCGCCGCCGTCGTCGACCTCGAGGAGGGGCCGCGGATGATGACTGAGGTGGTGGAGTGCGAGGTGGGCGAGGGGGGCACGGGGGGCATGAGGGGCGTGTTGCGGATCGGGATGGAGCTGGAGGTCACCTTCCGCGCGGGCGTGCCGGTGTTCCGACCGAGGTAGCGCGCGCCCTTCGCGCTCCGCGCGCCTGGTCTGTGCCTTTCGCGCCCTCCTTCGTGAGGGTGTCCACAAAAGGCAGAGCTTCCTCAAGGGCTCTCCATGCGGCGCCCAGGGGTGCCTGGGGGCACCCAGGGGTGTGACCCGGGCGGGCCGACGCGTTTCAATGGCTGGATGTCCGAAGTCCATGAACAGTTCGCCGCCCACCCCTTCCCCGAGCTGCACGGCAACGGTCTGCGGCTGCGCCCCTGGAACGCGGAGTCCGACGCCGACGTCTCGGCGTACCTGCGGGGACTGTCCGATCCGGAGTTCCAGCGCTGGAACACGCCGCTCAGGTTCATCCGGGACATCGACGCCGCCCGCGAGTCGCTTCTCGCGCGCACCGACAGCGCGGAGCGAGGCACCGCCGTCTCCTTCTGCGTCACCGACGCGGACACCGGCGCGCTGCTCGGCCACGTCGGCGTCAACGACATCAACCACATCATGAGCTGCGCCAACGTCGGCTACTGGATCCTGCCGGAGGCGCGTGGCCGCAGGGTCGCCGCCCGCGCCCTGAACCTCGCCGCCCGCTACGCCTTCACCGACCTCGCCCTGCACCGCCTGGACCTGGGCCACGCCCTCGGCCACGACATCTCCTGCCGCGTCGCCGAGCGCTGCGGATTCCGGTACGAGGGGACGCTGCGCGGCGCGATGTTCGAGGCGGGACGGCACGACGCGTTCCGGGACGTACATCTGCACGGACGGCTGGCGACAGATCCCGAGCCGTCGGCGCCCTTCGGCCGTGGGGCGGTGGGCCTGGGCTGACCTGCGGGGCAGTTCCCCGGATTGCCGTAGCGCAGCGAGCACGCAGAGCCACAATGGTGGCACGGTGCTCATGGTCCCCGCCTGACAGGGAGCCCGTCGTCACCTCCCCTCACCGCGGGCGGCGGTCGGCCATGCGCAGTCGTCCGTAAATCAGAGGCGCAGGCTTCCGGGCCCACGGGATCATCGGGCATGGAATCTGTTGCTCACGACGTCGCGTCCGGCTGGCGGCTCACCCACGACCTGGACGTCTTTCTCGGGCGGGCCGGGGAGTTCCTGCGCTCGCGGCCTGCCATGCACACCGTGCCGCTGACGGTGACGGACGCCTTGCGGCGGCGCGGGATGGACGGGTACGGGAAGGAAGCGCCGCTCTTCGGATTTCTGGAGCGGGAGGGGGCCGTGCGGGCGACCCTCTTCCGTACGCCGCCGTATCCGCTGAACCTCACGCCCCTGTCCACGGAGGACACCGACACCCTCGCCGCCCTGCTCGCGGACCTGGGCCACAACCCGTCCGGTGTCTTCGGCGACAGCATCACCAGCGCGGCCTTCGCCGAGGCCTGGCAGCGGCGTACGGGAGCCACGGTCGCGCTGCGCGAGCGTCAGCGGCTGTACCGCCTCGGCACCCTGACACCGCCCGAACCCGCCCCGCCCGGCCGGGCCAGGGTCGCGACGGAGCCGGACAGGGCCCGACTCGCCCAGTGGTACGGGGAGTTCGCCGAGATCATCGGTGAGGACGGGTCCCGTGACAGCGGTGCCTGGGCCGACGACCGGCTCTCCTACGGCGGCGCCACCCTGTGGGAGACCCCCGACGGCACCCCTGTCTCCATGGCCGGCCGCACCGACCTCATCGCCGGGCAGATCCGCGTCGCGCCCGTCTACACCCCGGCCCACCTGCGCGGCCGTGGTTACGCCGGTGCCGCCACCGTCGAGGTCAGCCGCGCCGCGCTCGCCGCCGGCGCCGACGAGGTGCTCCTCTTCGCCGACCTCGCCAACCCGACCAGCAACGGGTTGTACCAGCGCATCGGCTACCGACCGGTCGCCGATTTCGCCACGTACGACTTCACCACGCACGACTTCACCACGCACGACATCACGGCCACAGCAGCTCCTTGACCCAACCATCCCCCGTACGCCGGTAGTCGAGGCGCAGATGCCGTCGGCGCGCATCCCCCTGGAAGAACTCCACCTCGTCCGGGCGCAGGTGGTAGAGGGTCCAGGTGGGGGCGGGCGCGTCCGGCTCCCGTTGGGCCCGGTCCCAGGCCGCGTCCGACGCCCGCGTCAACTCCTCTTCCGAGGGCAGGACTTCGCTCTGGTGGCCCACCAGCGCGGCGGCCAGCGCGCCCGTGGAACGCGCGTGCAGATCCGCCTGGCTCTGCTCCGGCGGTGCGACGGTGATGGGGCCGCGGAGCCGGATCTGGCGCCCCTGTGCGGGCCAGTAGAAACCGAGCGCCGCGTACGGCCGGGCGGCGAGCTGTCGGCCCTTGCGGCTGGTCGCGTGCGAGGCGAACGACCAGCCGGTCGCGTCGGCCCCGTGCAGCATCACCGTGCGTACGTCCGGCAGCCCGTCCTCGTCGGCCGTCGCCAGCGACATGGTGTGCGGTTCCGTCTGCCCGGCGGCCACGGCCTCCGCGAACCATCGCGCGAACAGGGGCAGCGGCTCGTCGGGGGCGGCGCCCGGGTCGAAGGAGGGCAGCTCCGTGTCCCACACCCGCAGCGATCTCAGCAGCTCATGAAGATCCGGTTCCATGCGCCGAGTATGACCGGGGAGTCCGGGGAGTCCGGGGAGTCCGGGAGTCCGGGGAGACCCGGGACCCACCGGAGCCGTCAGGCGACCTCGCGTCGTGCCGCGTTCAGGAAGCGTGTCTGGTGTTCCCGCAGGTGGTCCCACATCTCCTCGTCGGAGAGCTGGTGCTCCCATATGACGTGGTCCACGGCCGAGGCGTAGTCCCAGGCGCGCTGGAAGAACTCGTCGCCGAACAAGACCCTGATCATCCGTTCGCAGACCCAGAGCCGGTCGATGAGGCTCCGCGCGGCTTCGAGCCACTCCGCGGGGGTGGCGAGCGGATCCGGCGCCCGCTTGCGCTGCTCGGCGATCCGGATGCCCTCCTGGGCGAGTGCGATGAACTCCCGGAGAAGATCCAGGCGTTCGGTCCGACGCGCCTCGGCGAGCTGCGCCGCCTGCCGCTTGTCCTCGCTGCGGCCGGCCTGCCTGCCGGCCGTGAACTGCGCGAGGCAGGACAGCCCGCCGCCGACGGCCACGCCCAGCAGAGGTGTCCACACCTGTGCGGAACCCACGGCACCCGCTCCCTGGTTGGCGACCCACCCCTGAGCCGAGTCTGATCCACAAGTTTGATCCACAAGCCCGAAGAGGTGAACGATCTGTTCATGCCTGTCATCCCGGACCACCCCTTCCCCGAAATGGGCCACGCCTTCACCGTCGACATGAGTGCCGACGGGGAGTGGATCGCGGTCAGCAGTTACGTCGGCGCGCGTGTCGTCAGGTCCCAGGTAGGGATCTACCGCACCGCCGACCTCTCCCTCTGGCACCTCGTGGAGCTGGACCAGAGCATTGAGGGACTCGCCTTCCACCCCGCCCTCCCGCTGCTGGCCATCGCCACGGAGGAGGGCGACGAGGCGTACCGCCGTGGGGAGTTGGTGCTGTACGAGCCGGGGACCCGGCGCCGTACCGCCGTGCCCTTCGACGAGGTGGGCGTGACGGCGTTGCACTGGATCGACGAGCGCCGTCTGGAGATCGCCGTCGCGGAACCGGACCATGCCTACGAACGCGACGGCTCCGACGCCTACTTGGCGTGCGTCGCCGAACGGGACGACTGGCGCGGCTGCCTGGACGACGTGGCGGCGGGCGGGCTCGCCTTCGGGCCGCGCACCCCCGTGGACGACGACGGCCCGTCGGCCTGGGACCCGATCCCCCCGAGGCCCCCGCTGGCCGACCTGGCGGACCGGGCAGGGCGGACCTGGAACCGCCGTGACGAGGTCGTCGCCGTGGAGGCGCTCACCGACGGCCGCGTGATCGCCGCCCTGCGCTGCGGCACCCTCCTGGAGTGCTGGTCGGCGGAGGGCGAGCTCCTGTGGTCGGTGCCGGAGCCGGACGATTTCTCGCACCGCTCCGGCGGGCAGCTGTACATCACACCGGACGAGGAGACGGCCTGGGTCACGGTCCTCGTCGGGAGGAGCGACGACCGGAGCACGCTGCTCCGCCGCATCGCGCTCACGGACGGCACCCAACTCGCCGAACACCGACTCGACTTCCCCGTCGCCATCACGGCGCGTGCGGACGGCGCCTGGGTGGCCCGCGACTCCCGCGACCTGTTCCCGCCGGCGCGCTGGCCACCGTACGAGAGCCGTGTGTACACGCCCTCCGGCAAGCAGCTCGGCACGCTCGAACTCGGCGAGTGCGACCGCTCGTTCGACTTCCACGTGCGCCGCTCGCCCCGCCTGCTCTTCCTCTGTCGCGCCGAGGAGGAGAACGAGAAAGAGAACAGTGAGAAGTGGGTCGTCGAGGCCACGCCGAAGGGGATCGAGCCGCTCTTCCCGTTCCTGGAGGACGCCGCGCCGGACGACTACGTCATGGGCGGCCCCGCCGTGTACGTCCATGACGCCCTCGGCCCGGGCATCGTCCACTCCGTCCTCGTCAACCGCCGCAACCCCCGCCTCCTGCGCCGAGCCCTTCCGCACGGCGACATCGTCTGGACCTGCCCCACGGACGCCCGGGTGACGGGCGTGGACACCCACGAGGGGCTCGTCCACGTGGTGACCGGCGGGCACGAACTGCTGACCCTGCGCGCGGACGACGGCAAGGTCATGCACCGCGGGACGACCACCGACGAGGACACCTACGGCCCGTACGCCTTCACTCCGTGCAGCCTGACCGTCGCCCCGAACGGCGACCTGCTGATCGGTACGGCGGAGGGGCGCATCCTCGTGCGCCGAAGTGGCGGCCTGGAGTAGAAACGGGAGGAGAACCGGGTTGTCGGCGACGGCCGCCATCGGTCAGGGTTCCGGCATGACCGCTGATCACGACACCCCAACCACCAGCACAAGCGCCGCCGGACTCCCCGTACTCGCCGAGGAGATCACGGCGTACTACGAACGCGACAACGAGGACGGGCGGCTGCGGAAGGGCAGCGGGCGACTGGAGTTCTGGCGCACGCAGGACGTCCTGCGCCGGCTCCTGCCGCCCGCTCCGGCGAAGGTGCTGGACGTGGGCGGCGGCAGCGGCGTCCACGCGCAGTGGCTGGCCGCCGACGGGTACGACGTCGAACTCCTCGACCCGGTACCGCTGCACGTCGAACGGGCCGCACGGCTCCCGGGCGTCACCGCACACGTCGGCGACGCCCGCGCCCTGCGCCTGCCCGACGAGTCGGCGGACGTCGTCCTGCTGCTCGGCCCCCTCTACCACCTCCCCGAGCGGGAGGACCGGGTCCGGGCCCTCGGCGAGGCTCGGCGCGTGGTGCGCCCTGGGGGAGTGGTGGTCGCCGCGACCATCAACCGGTTCGCGGGGCTGCACGACACCCTCAGCACGGGCCTGTACTTCGACCCCGACCGGCGACCGCAGATCGAGTCCGCCGCCCGGGACGGCCGGATGCGTCCCACCGGAGGGGACAAGTCCCTGTTCACCACGGCCTACTTCCACCAACCCGCGGACGTGCTCGACGAGTTCGCGGCGGCCGGGCTGGCTCCCTCCGGCCAGTACGGTGTCGAAGGCGCGGCCTGGCTGATGGGAGACGTCTCCGCGTGGCTGGACGATCCCGGCCGACGGGAGTCGGTCCTGCGGGCCGTGCGGCAGACCGAGTCCGAGCCGTCGCTGCTCGGCGTCAGCGGCCACCTGCTCACGGCGGGCGGCAGGCGGTAGGCAGGCGGAGAAACCTCACCCCCGGCCCAACACCACCGTCCCCGACGAACAGAACCAGCCCCCGGTCCCGGACGCCACGGCCAGCTGCGGCAAACCCCCGTCGGCCCTCCGTACCTGCCGCTCTTGCGCCACCTCGCCCCGCAGCTGCCGTACGGCCTCCACCAGTAGGAACAGGCCCCGCATGCCGGGGTGTTGGGCCGACAGGCCGCCTCCGTCCGTGTTCACCGGCAGCTCCCCGTTCACCAGCAACCGTCCCTTCCCGGCGTCCACGAAGGAACCCCCCTCGCCCTTCGCGCAGAAGCCGAGGTCTTCCAGGGTCACGAGGGTCATGTAGGTGAAGGCGTCGTAGATCTCGGCGAAGTCGATCTCGTCCGGGCGGACCCCGGCGCGCTCGAACGCGAGCGGGCCGCTCACCGCCGCCGGGGACACCGTGAAGTCGGCCCACTCGGACATGGTGGTGTGCGAGACGTGCTCGCCGGTGCCGAGGACCCACACCGGGGCCGTACGGCAGTCGCGTACGTACTCCTCGGCCGCCAGCAGCACCGCCGCGCCGCCGTCGGAGCGGATGCAGCAGTGCAGCTTGGTGAAGGGGTCCGCGATCACCGGGCCGGACAGGACGTCGTCGACGGTGATCGGGTCGCGGAACATCGCCTCCGGGTTCGCCGCCGCGTTCGCGCGGGCCTGGACCGCGACCGAGGCGAGCTGTTCCGGCGTCGTGCCGTACTGGTGCATATGGCGGCGCGCGGCCATCGCGTACTTGGCGATGAGCGTGTGGCCGTACGGGACCTCGAACTGCAAGGGCCCCCGCGCGCCGAAGGACAGATTGCCCGTGCGCCGCCCCGCCTTGATGTCCGCGCGCGCCGTCGACCCGTACACGAGCAGGACGGCGTTCGCGTGGCCCGCCGCGATCGCGTCGGCCGCATGCGCCGCCATGACCTCCCAGGTGGAGCCGCCGACAGAGGTGGAGTCGACCCACGTGGGCTTCAGGCCCATGTATTCGGCCACTTCTATGGGGGCCAGCGTGCCGAGGCCCGCCGACGCGAAGCCGTCGATCACCGATCGGTCCAGGCCCGAGTCGGCCAGCGCACGGCGGGCCGCCTGGGCGTGCAGGGCGTACGGGGTGGTCTCGTCGACGCGGCCGCAGTCGGAGAGGGCTACGCCCACGACGGCGACCTTGCGCCGGCCGGAAGTCTGAGCCGACATGTGCCGACCGGACGTCCGATCCGATATGCGTTGGCCGGAAGTCCTTGGAGTTCCTGGCGTCGTCGTCATGAATCTGACGGTACATCAGATAAGTGCCCTGCCGGGAGGTCGCTGTCGGGAGATCGCCGCTGGGGGACCTGTCGCGAGATCCCTGTCGGGAGGCGGTCGCACCCCTGTGCATCTGTGACCCCTCGCCCTAACATGACGGCCCGTCAGATCCTGGATGGATTCGAGGAGCCCGCCCATGGACGCCCGTTTCACCGCCGAACAGGACGAGATCCGCCGTACCCTCCGGGAACTCCTCCTCAAACGCTGCGGTCCGGAGGAGGTGCGGGCCGCCGTGCGGACCCCCGCCGGGTACGACAGCGGTCTCTGGGAGGCGCTCGCGGGGCAGCTCGGGCTGCCCGGGCTCGCCCTTCCCGAGGCGTACGGCGGTGTCGGCTGCTCGGTGACCGAACTCGCCCTGGCCTGCGAGGAGTCGGGGCGCGCCCTCGCTCCCTCGCCGCTGCTGTCCACGGCGGTGCTCGCCGCCCCGCTGATCCTGGCCCTCGGCAGCGCATCCCAGCGGGCCGGACTGCTGCCGCGCCTCGCCTCGGGCGAGCTGACCGCCGCGCTCGCCGTGCCGGGGGCCGGGCCGGCCACCGCGCTCGGCCTGGTCGGCGACAACCGGGGGGACTGGGCGGGCGGCGGGCGCGCCGGGGGCGTACAGGCGCGGCGGGTCGAGGGTGTGTGGCGCCTCTATGGGCAGGCGGCACAGGTGCTCGACGGACATAGTGCGGGGCTGCTTGTGGTGGCCGCGCACACAGGGGGATTCGCTCGGTCGCGGACGTTGCTGTTCCTGGTGCGGGAGGGTGCCGAGGGGCTCGTACGGGTGCGGCAGACATCGTTGGACGAGACACGGCCGCAGGCCCGGATCGAACTGCGGGACGTGGAGGCCGAGTTGCTCGGCGAGGACGACCCCGACGAGCCCGGCGTTCCCGGTGCGCTCGCCGCCGTCGGGGACACCGCCGCCGCCGTGCTCGCCACGGAGGCCGTGGGCGCCGCCGACCGTGCGCTGGAGCGGACCGTCGAGTACGTACGCCAACGCGAGCAGTTCGGGCGGGCGATCGGCTCCTTCCAGGCGGTGAAGCACCGGCTGGCCGATGTGTACGTGGCGGTGCAGGCGGCGCGCTCGGCGGCGTACTACGCGGCCTGGGCGACCGCGCACGGAGAGAACGTCGGCGGACTGGCGCTCGCCCAGGCGCTGGAGGCGCTCCGCACGGCATCCTCCGAGGGTATCCAGCTGCACGGCGGCATCGGCTTCACCTGGGAGCACGAGGCCCATCTCTACTTCAAGCGCGCGTCCGGCGACGAACTGCTCTTCGGGCCGGTCCACCGGCTGCGCGGGTACGCCGCCGACGCCGCGCGTCTCTTCGACGGCGGCGAGGTGACGGTCTGATGGCCCCCGGAGTCCGACTGGTGCAGAAGGTGTCCTCGACCCGGACCTTCGCGAAGATCGCGCCGCATCTGATCCCCGTCCTGGACCGGGCCGTACACCGCCTCACACGCGGAAAGGTACTGCTCAGCGCACAGATGCTGCCGGGAGTGATCCTGACGTCCACCGGCGCGCGGAGCGGACTTGAGCGCCGTACGCCGCTCGCCTGCATGCCGGAGGAGGGCGGGCGCAGCTGGATCCTGATCGGCTCCAACTTCGGGCGCACCGACCACCCCGCCTGGACCCACAACCTCCTCGCCCGTCCTGACGCCGAGGTCAGCTGGAAGGGCGAGGACGTCCCGGTCACGGCCCACCTGCTGGAGGGCGAGCAGCGGGCGGCGGCCTGGAAGGCGGTCTTGGCCTTCTGGCCGCCGTATGCGACGTATCAGGCTCGCGTGGAGCGGGAGATACGGCTCTTCAGGATCGAACGGCGATGACGACGCGCTCCTGGGCGCGCCCAGGTGCCTCACCGGCGCCTCAGTGCGTCGAGACCTGGAGGCAGGCCACGTCGTACTGGGACACCGAGTGGGGGTTCGTGGAGTTCTGGGGCTGCTCGCCGGCGTAGTGGGTGCCGGAGACGCCGTCGGGGTTGAAGGCGGAGCCGGGGGCACTCTCGGAGTGCCCGGGGCGGGTGGGCTGGTCTTCGCAGGACGCGCCGGGCTGGCCCACCGCGAAGGCGGGGGCGGCGGCGATACCCGCGGCGCCGGTGACCAGGGCGACCGAGGACAGGGCCAGGGCCGCGCGCTTCAGGAGGTTCATGGTCGCCTCTCCTTTCGCATACATCTGTCTGGATTCGCGGACATCCGGCTAGCGGGCATCTGCCTACTAGCGGACATCTGTCTATACGTGCGCAAAACGGATAGGGATTGCTCACCGCGACTACAGCGTCGCCAGCCGCTCCACCAGCAGGAACGCACCGATCCCGAGCATCGCGGCGCCCGACGTTCGGGTGACCGCGCGGGCGGCGGCCGGGCGTGCGCCCAGGACGGCCCGGGCCAGGGCGCCGACCGTCAGATACACGGCGGCGCAGCACCCCATGTGCAGCAGCCCGAGTACGGCGGTCTGCGCCGCCACCGGCAGGTGCCCGCCCCCGGCGACGAGGAACTGCGGCAGCACGGAGAGGTAGAGGAGCAGGCCCTTGGGGTTGAGGCCGCTGATCGTGGCGCCGCGCAGAAAGGCACGGGCGGGACGCGTGCCGTCGGCCCCCTCCTCGGCCGTGGCCCCCGGAACCCCGGGGCGCCGGAGCACCCCCCACCCCAGCCACACCAGATACCCCGCCCCGACCACCGTCAGCACGGTGAGCACTGCTGGGGACCCCGCCACCAGCACCGCGAGCCCAGCCACTGCCAGCAGCGTGTGGACGGCGTATCCGGAGACGAGGCCCGAAACGGCCGGAACCACCGACCGGCCTCGCAGCCCCGCCGAGATCGCGTACGCCCAGTCGGCGCCCGGTACACACACCAGTAGCAGGTCCAGGGCGAGGAAGGAGAGGAGGGTTCCGGAATCCATAGCGGGGACATTAGGCGCGATTGGCCCGAAAGTGTTCCTGAAATTTGCCCTGATCCGCGGTTTCAGAGGGAAAATATTCCTCATGGATTCCATGGACCAGAAGATTCTTGCCGAGCTCCAGCAGGACGGGCGGCTGACCGTGACGGAGCTGGCCGCGCGGGTGCGGCTCAGTGTCTCGCCGTGTCATCGGCGTCTGAGGGAGCTGGAGCGGTCCGGAGCCATCCGCGGATACCGCGCGGTCGTGGATCCAGCCGCGGTCGGCCTGACCTTCGAAGCGCTGGTCTTCGTCTCGATGCGCCAGGAGGACCGGGACACCGTCGCCGACTTCGAGCGCGCGCTGGCCGACATCCCGCACGTACTGGACGCGCAACGGCTCTTCGGGGAGCCGGACTATCTCCTACGGGTCGCCACCGCCGACCTCGCGGCCTTCCAGCGGCTCTACGACGACCGGCTGGCGACGCTGCCGGGTGTGCAGCGGCTGACGTCGACGCTCGTGATGAAGCATGTGGTCACGGACCGGCCGTTGCCCGCGTGACCGGCGCCGCCCGCGCGACCGCCCGTACAGCGCAGGAGGCGGCAGCCCACACCGGTGGACTGCCGCCTACATGACAGGAGTTGAGGCAAGGAGGAGCGAAGGAAAGAGGGCAAGGAGGCGAGGGGGGAAGGAGGAAAGGGGCAAGGAGGGGCGAAGCGTTACTTCGTCGGCTTCTTGCCGGTCACGCCGAGGTGCACCAACAGCGCGAGGTTCGGCTTGAGTTCAGCCTGCTTGACGCCCCACGTCTGGAAGCCCTTCTGGTGCGAGGCCACCGCCGCGAGCATGGCGACAAGGGAACCGGCCATCGCTGCCGGGTTCACGTCCTTGTCGACCTTGCCCTTGGACTGGAGGTCGGTGACCGTGTCCGTAAGGGAGTTGTTCACGGAGTTCAGGATCTTCATACGGATCTTGTAGAACCGCTTGTCGCCCTCGGCGGCACCCAGATCGACGACCCGCAGGATCGCGTCGTTCCTGCGCCAGAACTCCAGGAAGCCGTCGACGAGTTCCTGCGCGGTCTGCCAGCCGGCCTTGCCGACCCAGGAACGCCCTTCGAGCAGCTGGGTCAACCCGGCGCCCTCCGCGGCCATTTGCTCGGCGATCTCCAGGACGGCGCCTTCGACGTCCGGGAAGTACTGGTAGAAGGTCGCGGGCGAAGTTCCCGCCTTCCGGGCGACATCAATGACTTTGACGTCCCGGTAGGGCGAGGAGCTGAGCATCTCGCTGAGGCAGTCGAGCAGCTTCTGCCGAGTCGCCTGCCCACGCCGTCCGGCCACGCGGCCGTCGACGGTACGCACTTGTCCTGTCATGCCGTCAGCTTACCGAGGGGTGATCGGAGCGCGATTCGGCCGACTGCAAATGGGGTGTGGCCGTTCGGCGCGGGGGTGCGCGGGGGGTTCACGAGGGTGCGCGGGAGCGATTCACGGGCGTTCCTGGGGTTCACGGGGGTGGGTGCTTCTGCTCTGCGGGATGCGTGAAGGGCCGTTAGCTTGGCCGCATGGCCGATTCAGCCGTTTTCGCCGACTTCACCGAGGGCGTGCCCTGCTGGGTCGACGCACAGCTCCCCGACGTGGAGGCGGGCAAGCGCTTCTACGGCGAGCTCTTCGGCTGGACCTTCGCGGAGGGGTACGGCCCGTCCGGCCTGGCGCACCTCGACGGTGAGCCCGTCGCCGGGCTCACGCCCAAGCTGGACGGCCGGATGCCCACCGTATGGACGGTGTACTTCGCGACGCCCGACGTCATCGGGCTCTCCCGGCGGATCATGGACGCGGGCGGGCAGGTCATCACCACCCCGACGGCGGCCGGCCTGTCCGGCGAACTGGGCACGATGGCCCTCGTGACTGACCCCGAGGGCGCTGTCTTCGGCCTCTGGCAGGCCGGCACCCTCCCCGGCTTCGGCAAGCGCCACCAACGGGGCACCTTCTGCTGGGCCGAGCTGTACGCACGGGACACCACGGCCGTCGACCGCTTCTACGGCACCCTCTTCCACGACGCCCTCTTCGGCCCCGACGCGACCCCCGACTTCGGCCGCGCACCCGTCTCCGACGTTTTCCCGGCCGAAATGCCGCCCCACTTCCTCGTCCACTTCGGCGTCGAGGACTGTGAGGCGGTACTCGGGACGGTGAACCGGCTCGGCGGCCGTGTCCAGGCGACACCCTTCGACACGTCGTACGGACGGGTGGCCGTGGTCACGGACAATCAGGGGGCGTCCTTCGCCGTACTTCAGCGGTGATGCGTCGTACTTGAGCGGTGTGAGCCGTACTTGAGTGGTGATGAGCTGTACTTCAAAGGTGAACAGTCGCGTTTCGGCCTGACCATGGCCGCGGCGGGCCCGAGGAGCGGGTGGAATGTCCCGAGACACCCCGATCCGCCCCCGGGTTCGCAACCTGTGGCTCGGCCAGGAAGAATCGGGGTGCGTGCCGCCATGGCGGTGCGGTGGTGAGACGCTGCACTGGGCCGCGTTCATACGTGGATGACGTGGCTCGTACGGGGAGGTGGCAGGCAAGTGGTGGATCAGCTGACGCAGCACGATCCGCGGCGGATCGGGCCGTTCGAGGTGCTGGGACGGCTGGGTGCCGGCGGCATGGGGCTGGTCTATCTCGCGCGCTCGGCTTCCGGCCGGCGCGTGGCGATCAAGACGGTCAGGACGGAGCTCGCCGAGGACCAGCTGTTCCGGGTCCGCTTCTCGCGTGAGGTCGAGGCGGCCCGCGCCGTGTCCGGCTTCTACACGGCGGCGGTGGTCGACGCCGACGCGCGCGCCGCGGTGCCGTGGCTGGCCACCGCGTATGTGCCCGCGCCCTCGCTCGAGGAAATAGTGAACGAGTGCGGGCCGCTCCCGGCCCAGGCGGTGCGCTGGCTGGCGGCGGGCGTCGCGGAGGCCCTGCAGTCGATCCATGGCGCGGGTCTCGTCCACCGTGACCTCAAGCCCTCCAACGTCCTCGTCGTCGAGGACGGGCCGCGCGTGATCGACTTCGGCATCGCGTCCGGCGTCTCGAACACCCGTCTGACCATGACGAACGTCGCCGTCGGTACGCCCGCTTACATGTCCCCCGAGCAGGCGAAGGACTCGCGCAGCGTGACCGGCGCGAGCGACGTCTTCTCACTGGGATCGATGCTGGTGTTCGCCGCGACCGGCCACGCGCCCTTCCACGGCGCGAACCCGGTCGAGACGGTGTTCATGCTGCTGCGTGAGGGCCCGGACCTCGAAGGCCTGCCCGCCGAGCTGCGCCCGCTCATCGAGTCCTGCATGCAGATGGAGGCGACGGCGCGTCCCAACCCCGCCGATCTCCAGGCCCAGCTCGCGCCCCACCTCTTCGGCTCCGGCTCCGACGACAGCGGTACGGCGTCGGCGTGGCTGCCCGAGCGGGCGGTGGGCCTGATTGAGACGCGCCGTGGCGGCCGTCCGCCCGTGAAGCCCTCCTCCGGGGGGAGTGGACGGAGTGGTGGGGGGCGCGTGCCCGCGCCCGCACCCCCCTCGCACGCGCCTGTGCCCGTGGGGGCGCCCGACACCGGCCCCGTGCGCCTCGCGGGCGCCCAGGTGCCCATCGGCCCCGGCCCGCGCGTCGCGGACGCCCGCGCTGCCGCCGTGAAGGCGCCCCCTCCGGAAGCCGGGCTCGCGGCGTCCTGGTCCCGGCCGCGCGCCGGCGTGAACGGTGCCGATCCGGCGCCCGCGCCCACCGTCGCGCCCCCCGCGCCCGATTCACCCTCCGGCTGGCGCCCCTGGCGCTTCCGTATGTCCAACGACGTCTGGGGTACGCCCTCGGTCGCCGGCGACCTCGTCTACGTCACCTCCTTCGAGGTCCACGCCCTCGACGTCGCGACCGGCCGACGCCGCTTCAAGACGCGGGACGTGGCGTGGTCGATGGCGGTCGCGGACGGCCGTATCCACGCCTCGGACGGCCCCACGCTGTTCGCGCTGGACGCCCGCGAGGGAGGCGACCTCTGGCGCCTGTCGACGGACGCCTGGGTGTACTCGCTCAAGGCTGACCGGGGAACCGTCATCACCGGCACGCGCGGTGGCGGAGTCCAGGCGTGGGAGGCCTCCAACGGCCAGAAACTCTGGGAGCTGACCGGCGCCCAGACCGACTTCGAGTCCCCGGAGGCCGGGCCCGCCATCCACGACGGCACGGTGTACGTCTGGAAGGACGCCCGGCTGCGCGCCCTGGAGGCCCGTACCGGTGAGGAGCGCTGGTCGTACCCGATCGGCGACGCGGCCTCCTGCGGCGGCGTTCCGGTCCGGCTGACCCAGGCGCCCGACGGCTACGTCTACGTCTCCGCCGGCACCCGCGTCCTCGCCGTCGACGTGGCGAGCGGGCACGTCCGCTGGCACTTCGAGGCCCCGGCGGTCTTCCTCTGTCCGCCCACCTTCGCGCCGGGCCCGGCGGTGACGGGCGGCGGCGTCTACCTGGCCGACTACCTCGGCACGGTCTACGCCCTCGACGCCACCGACGGCCGCGACCGCTGGCGCATCGCCACCGAGTCCCGCGCCTCCATCGAGCCGGTGCTCGTCGCCGCCGGGCACGTCCACGTCGGCAGCGGCAAGGGCCTGTACACCCTCGACGCCGTCACCGGCACCCCGAAGTGGCGTTTCCAGGCCGGCGGCGACCTCGTCGGCGCCCCCGCCGTCGCCGACGGCCGCATCCACTTCGGCTCCACCGACCATCTCCTGTACACCCTGAAGTCCGACGACGGCCGACTCCGCTGGAAGCTGGCGACCGGGGGTGAGATCACCGGGGCTCCGGTGGTCAAGGACGGCGTGGTGTACGCGTGCAGCAAGGATCGGTGCGTGTACGCGTTGGACGCGGAGAAGGGAACGGGGACGGCTCGGACTACGTGAGCCGCCCCCACCGCTGGGGCTCCGCCCCAGACCCCGGGGGTCGTTCGTCGGCTGCGGGCCGGTGGGGGCCGTTCGCGCAGTTCCCCGCGCCCCTTAAGGGGCGCGGCCCCCAGGAACGGGATGGGACGGGTAGGGGCGGCGGGGGCGAAAACGTGTGACGGCCGTCGTGCCGGGCACGGAAGGGGTGCCGGACGGCGGCCGTCTTGATGGCGACGCTACGCCGCGTGCGACGAACCCGCCACGCGGAGCCACCGGAGGTCACCGCAGGCGGAAGCCGGGACGGCGGGCCGTGAACAGCCCCGCCTGCCGTTCCCCCGGCAGATTCCCGAGCGACACGAGCTGCGGCGCATGCGCGAGGGCCTGCGCCCGAGCCGCCTCCTTGGCCAGCCACAACGCCCGCACCGTCCCCTGCACCGCCTCCACCGGATACGAGGCGATGACAGCGGCACAATCGACGGCCGCCCCCAACGCCGCACCGGGCGCGGTGAGTTCCGACACCAGCCCCACCTCGTACGCCCGCCGCGCCGACACCCGCTCGGCGGTCCCCATCAACGCCATCCGCGCCACCTCCCCGAACGGCATCCGCTGCGCCATGTAGATCGACTCGTACGCGCTGACCATCCCGTACGTCGTATGCGGGTCGAAGAAGGTCGCCGCTTCGTCGGCCACCACGAACTCCGCCTCCCCCAGCAGATAGAAGGCACCCCCGCAGGCGATCCCGTTCACGGCGGCGATCACGGGCTTCCACAGGTCGTTCGCCTTCGGCCCGATCGCGACGAGCGGATCGTCCACCATGTAGGGGGAGTCGGGCTGCGGCACGACGACGTCGCGGTCGATCCCCGTGCAGAAGGCCCGCGTGCCCGCCCCGGTGATGACGAGCGCCCGTACGGTGTCGTCGAACCGGAACTCCCGCCAGGCGGCGGCGAGTTCGGCGGCCGTGTCGAGGTCGATGGCGTTGAGCTTCGCGGGCCGGTCGAGGGTGAGGACGGCGACGCCGGTGTCCTTGTCTGCGGTGACGCGCAGCCCGCCGCTCACGGCCGCTCCAGCACCCAGCGGGGCACGGCTACACCGTTCACCTCGGCGAACACCACCTGCACCCGCGCCCCGATCCGGATCCGTTCCGGCGGGACGGAGTTGAGGGCCTCACCGGCACCGCTCACCAGATTCCCCACGAGCCGTATCCGGGGGGCGTCCGCCAGCTCCACCACGATCGCGTTGTACGGGGCCTGCTCCGCGTAGGCGGGAAGCAGCGGCGGATGCGGGAAGACGTACGACCAGACCTTCCCCCTGCCGCTCATCTCCCGCCACCCGCTCGCGAAGGAGTGGCAGTGCGGGCAGCAGGGCCGGGGCGGAAAGCGCAGTTCGCCGCAGTCGGCGCAGGACTGGATCCGGAGTTCGCCTCGGGCCGCGTACTCCCAGAAGGGGGCGCCGTCGTCGTCGGGAACGGGCGAGAGAAGGGACTCGTCCGAGGTCGTGGCGTGAGTGGCGCTCGTGGTGCTCGTAGCGTTCGTGGTGCTCGTGGTGTTGATGGTGGTCATGGCGGCGGCTCCTCAGGCCCGGAGTAGAAGCGCGGACGTCGGTACGCCCTCACCCGCCGTGACCAGGCAGGTGGCGGCACCGGGGACTTGGGCCGTACTGGTCCCGCGCAGTTGCTTCACGCCCTCGTTGATGAGGTTGAAGCCGTGCACGTACGCCTCGCTGAGCCCGCCCCCGCCGGTGTTGACGGGCAGCCGCCCGCCGATCTCCAGCGCGCCGCCCTCCGTGAAGGCCGCGCCTTCCCCTCTCCCGCAGAAGCCGTATCCCTCAAGGGAGAGCGGTATGAGAGGCGTGAACGCGTCGTAGATCTGGGCCACATCGACATCGTCCGGCGTGAAGTCGGCGTGTTTCCAAAGGTGCCGGGCGGCGGTCCAGGCGGGTCCGGTGAGCGGGTCGTCGTTCCAGTAGTTGACCATGCCGTGATGCTGGGCGGGCAGGCCCTGGGCGGCGGAGTGGACGTACACGGGGCGCCGGCGGCAGTCGCGGGCGCGCTCGGCGGAGACGATCACGCAGGCCAACGCCCCGTCTGTCTCAAGGCAGTTGTCGAAGAGGCAGAGGGGTTCGCTGATCCAGCGGGAGGTCATGTACATCTCGCGGGTCAACGGCCGCTCGTACATGATCGCGGCCGGGTTCTGGTTGGCGCGGTTCCGGCAGGCGAGGGCGACGTTGAAGAGGTGGTCGCGGGTGGCGCCGTACTCGTGCATGTAGCGGCGCGCGAGCATGCCGATCTCGTCGGCGGGCCGGAGGAGGCCGAAGGGGCGGGTCCACTGGGCGGGGGTGGGGAGTTGGACGGCGGTGTTCTTCCACGGCCGGGGCCCGGACCCCCGCTTCCGCGACCGCCAGGCCACCCCCACCGTCGCCTGCCCGCCGGCGATGGCGGCGGCGAGATGCGCGACGGTGGCGCAGGAGCCGCCGCCTCCGTAGCCGACCTTGCTGAAGAAGGTGAGGTCGCCCAGACCGACCGCCTTGGCCACCTCCACCTCGTCCGTCTCCTCCATGGTGTAGGAGGCGAGCCCGTCGACTTCGGCGGGCGCGATCCCGGCGTCGTCGAGGGCGGCGAGGATCGCCCGGCAGGCCAAGGCCTTCTCGGATTCGGGGAGTTGTTTGGCGAAGGGAGTCTGCCCGATCCCGACGACGGCTGTGGCGTCCTTGATCCCCGGCATGGGTGCACCTCCGCAGACAGTCCCGGCTGCTGACAGGGCGTCAGGCTACAGCTAATCTGACGGTCAGTCAGCTAGTGTGCTTGGGCCGACGGGAGGCGGGCGATGCGCGGAGACCTGGAGTGGGGCAGCATCCCGGGACTGGTGCGGTCGGCGGCGACACGGTTCGCGGAGCGCGAGGCGGTTGTCGAGGGCCGTACACGGGTCTCGTACGCCGAGTTGGGCGCCCGCGTCGAACGTGCGGCGGCGGCCTGCGTCGCGAACGGGGTGCGGCTCGGCGACCGCGTCGCCATCTGGGCGCCGAACACCCTGGACTGGATCGTCTCGGCGCTGGGCGCGGTGTCGGCGGGGGCGGTGCTGGTGCCGCTGAACACGCGGTTCAAGGGCGCGGAGGCGGCGTACGTCCTCTCCCGGAGCCGGGCGAAGCTGCTGTTCGTGACGGGCACCTTCCTCGGGACGTCGTATGTGGCGTCACTGCGGCGGGCCGCGGGTGAGGGGCAGGGGGAGGCAGAGGGTGAGGCTGAGAGGAATGCCGCCGGCCCGCTCCCGGGCCTCCCGCACCTGGAACAGGTGGTCGTCCTCGCGGACGACGCCCCCGCCGACTTCCGTACCTGGAAGGACTTCCTGGCGAGCGGGGAGGGCGTGGGGGCGGAGGAGGTACGGCAGCGGGGGGACACCGTGTCCGGCTCCTGCGCCTCGGACATCGTCTTCACGTCGGGCACGACGGGCCGCCCCAAGGGCGCCCTGATCACCCACGCCCAGACACTCCGCGGCTACGCGATCTGGAGCGACCTCGCGGGCCTGCGCGAGGGCGACCGCTACCTGATCGTGAACCCCTTCTTCCACACCTTCGGCTACAAGGCGGGCATCGTCGCCTGTCTGATGCGCGGCGCGACGATGATCCCGCAGCCGGTGTTCAACGTGGACACCGTGCTGGCGAACGTCGCGTCGGAACGCATCTCGGTCCTCCCGGGCCCGCCCACCCTCCACCAGTCACTCCTGGACCACCCCTCCCGCGACGCGTACGACCTCTCGGCGCTCCGTCTGGTGGTGACGGGCGCGGCGGTGGTCCCCCTGCGCCTGGTGGAACGCCTGAAGTCGGAGCTGAAGATCGACACGGTGCTGACGGCGTACGGACTGTCCGAGGCGAGCGGCATCGTCACGATGTGCCGCCGGGGAGACGCGGCGCAGGTGATCGCCTCGACCTCGGGCCGGGCGATCCCGGACACCGAGATACGGGTCGAGGCCGCCCTCGGCTCCCCGGGCGAGGTCCTGGTCCGCGGATTCAACGTCATGCAGGGCTACTTCGAGGATCCGGACGCCACGGCGACGGTCCTCGACGCCGACGGCTGGCTGCACACGGGCGACGTCGGCGTCCTCGACGACGCCGGCAACCTCCGTATCACCGACCGCATCAAAGACATGTTCATCGTCGGCGGCTTCAACGCCTACCCCGCCGAGATAGAACAACTCCTCGGCCTGCACCCGGACGTGGCCGACGTCGCGGTGATCGGCGTACCGGACGGACGCCTGGGCGAGGTGGGCAAGGCGTACGTGGTCCGCCGGGCGGGGGCTGTACTGACCGCCGACGACCTCATCGCGTGGTCCCGGCGCGAGATGGCGAACTACAAGGTGCCGAGGGCGGTGGAGTTCGTGGGGGAGCTGCCGCGGAACGCGAGCGGGAAGGTGGTGAAGGGGGAGTTGCGGGGGCGGTGAGGGTCTGAAGGGTCAGGTGGGTCAGGGGGGCAGGTGGGTCAGGGGGGCAGGCGGGGCAGCCGGGTCAGGCGGGCCCCGAGGCTGCGAATGAGGCTGCGAATGAGGCGGCCGGAAAAACTTCCGGCCGTCGTGTCACACCCGTACGCCGCCCGGTGTCAATCCAGTGACGGACGCACACACCAGCCCGGGCGGATCGGATCAACCCCGCCCCGGCCCCCCTGACAAGGAGCCTCCCCCATGTCCACTGCCCACATCATCGTCACCATCCTGGCCGCCGCCATGTCGGGCTACTCGGCCGGCGCCATCCTCTTCCACGCCCAGTGGGTCCTCCAGGCCCTGACCGACTACAGCGTCCCCCGCTCGTGGTGGCCCTGGCTCGGTGCGGCCAAGGCGGCGGGGTCCGTGGGCCTGCTGGCCGGCCTGTTCGTACCACCGCTCGGCGTCGCGGCCGGAATCGGCCTGGTCCTGTACTTCACCGGGGCGGCGATCACCGTGGCCCGGGCGCGCTGGTACTCGCACATTCCGTTCCCGCTGGTGTATGCGGCGCCGGTGGTGGGGGCGTTGGCGCTGGGAGTGGCTGTCTGAGGGCGCTGGAGCGACGCGCTCCCCTGTCTGCTCGCTGAGGGGGCGGAATCCGCCGCATTCGCGGACGCCGCCCCCTCAGCGCGCGCCGCTGCCGGAATCGGCCGCACCCAGGGCGGCGCGGATCTGGGCAAGCATCCCCGCCGCCCGGTGAAAGACATCCTCCGCGGTGAAGCGCAGCAGTGTCCGGACCTCGGGGCACTGGAGGATCTGGTTGAAGCGGTGCAGGTCGCGGCGGTGGGCGTCGCGGGTGCCGTGATAGGCGTAGCCCTCGATCTCCACTCCCAGGCCCTCGGCACGGAAGAGGAAGTCCAGGAAGCGGCGGCGTCCGTCGGGGGTACGCAACTCGGCCTGGGGTTCGGGCCGGAGGCCGACGTCGTGCATCCGCAGGCGCGCGATCGTCTCTGCGGGGGACCCGGAGTTCGGGTCGGCGAGCCGTAGTCTGTCTCGCGCTCGGGGCGCTCCGAGGAGCGGGGCTTCGAGGGCGGCGGCGAGCGCGGCCGGCGTGGTGAGCGGGGCGCGCCGCACGGAGCCGATCCTGCGCCGGGTGAGTGCCGACTCCACGGCGACGAGGGCGTCGTCCCTCGGTTCGGCCCGCAGGAGGTCGGCGACGGTGCGGTTCACTCCGGTGACCCGCAGCCCTTGCCGTTCCACGACCTCGCACGGGGCGAGGGGGATCCGGTGCACCTGTACGCCCTCGCCTCCGCGCCGGACGCTGAGCCCGGGGTCGGTGAAGTCCAGGGTGGTTCGGTTGCTTACGGTGTCCAGCGTCTCGATCCGCCAGAGCCGGGCCGCCGAACGGTGACTCACGACGAGTTGGGGCTTGAGGAGCTGCGCGGCCTTGAGAAGCGTGAGGAGGTCCACGTCCCACCCCGGCGGGACCCAGGCACCCGTCTGAACCCGCGTCCACCCCTCGGCACCCAGCCGCCGAAAGAGGGAGACCCGAGGCCACCCGCTCCCGAGGGCCCGCGAGGTGAGCAACACACCCCCTTCCACGAGCCCCTTCAACTCCGCACGCTCCACGGGCCCACTGTCCCGCACCCGCCCGGTCGCCCTCCGGCCCCTGTGGATAACTCACCCGGAGGCGGCCGAGGTGGGCGGGGGAGGAGGGATTGGCAGATGCGTGCCAGGGGTGGGCCTGTGGGGGCGGGTTCTTACGCCGAGAACGTGGAACGGGATTGCCAATCGCTCCCGCCCATAGCCTCGGTTAGTGCTTCAGGGAGTTTAGGAAAGGGGTCCAAGAGGTCGTGCGGAACAGGAGTACTGGGCCGTTCTGGGATTTTGAGTCGCGGACGGGGATGACTCCGGGGTGGCCGGGGGCGACCTCGACGCAATCGCCGCCGCTGCCGTTGCTGTAGCTGCTCTTGCGCCAGGCCACGGTGCTCAAGTCAGGCTTTGTGCTGGCCATTTCGGTAGTCCTCTGCTGCTTGCTCGACCAGGGTCAGGGACTCGTCCGGCGGAAGCGCCGCTGCCCTGAGCAGATCGTACGACCTCCGGTAGTTCTTCACGAGGGCCGGAAAGTCGATGAGCTGGCCGCTGTGCAGGCCCTCCGTGTACACCACGGGCGGTGCGTCCGGGAAGGTCATGACCTTGACCATGCCCATCATGAGCGGGTGGGCTGCCGCCGTTTCCGGAACGATCTGCAAAACGCTCTGCGTGGAGCGGATCACGTGCGCGATGTGCCCCAGCTGGGCGGCCATCTCCGCGGGTTCCAGCAACGGATTGCGGATCAGCGTCTCGTGTAGCACTGCCCAGAACGCCGGGTGTTCCTCGCTCTCCCAGAGCTGCGCGCGCTCCATGCGGGCGCGGACCTGCTTCTCTACGGTTTCGGGCGGCAGCCACGGAAGCGAGGTGTGCACGACCCTCGTGGCATACGCCGCGGTCTGGAGCAGCCCTGGGATCAGTGAGGGCGCCCACTCCTCAATCGTCTCCGCATGCCGCTCCATCTCCGCCACGTCGGCGAAGTACTCCGCGTGCCCCGACTGCCGTGCCCGGCGTACATCTTCACAACGCCGCTCGAAAAAGCCGTCGGTCCCGAGCTTCTGGTCGGCGTGCCGGGCCAGGTCCAGCGGCATGCGTCGCTCACCCCGCTCGATCTGACTCAGAAACGGCACGCCCCGGTAGCTGCCCTCCGCCAGTTGTTCGAGCGTGAGGCCCGCCAGCTCCCTTTTGAAGCGCAACTCGGCGCCGTAGAAGGAGGGAACGTTCGCCGAAGCGTCGGGATTCTTACGGGAGGGCACAACACACCACCACCATTTGCCAGTTGCCGTGCGTAACTCAAACCTCTTTTACGGTACGCCGCTTCACGTCATGGTGTGACTGCTTCGTCACGGAACGCGACGGCTCGGCTCACGGAAGGCGTACCCCATGCAAGCCCACCAACCCCCCACCGCCCACGACGTGGAACGCTGCGTGGACGAACTCCGCGCCGCCCTCGTGGCCCACGGCGTCACGCTGCCCTCCCTGCGCGTCGACCTGCCGAGTTTCGCGGGCACGTACCGGCCCCCGGCGGGGCTGGTGGCGCTCGGAAACTGCAACACCGCGACCGCGCGCAGACTCACCGCCGTGCTTAAGGGGGATGGCCGGATCCCCGGCGCAGCTCATCTCGAACTCGATCTGCTCGCCGTACCCAAGGCGGTGCCGGACCTGCGCCGCGCCGTACGGGGGCATCTGGGCGAGCCCTGCGCGGATGTTCAGCTCTGCGTCACCGAGCTGGTGGCCAATGTCATCCGGCATGTGGGGGAGGGGACTCCGGTACGCGTACGGGTGTTCCGGGCGGAGGCCCGCACCCGCGTCGAGGTCACCGACCCGGATCCGCGCGCCCTGCCAGTCCTCCTGCACGCCACGGGCGACGACGGGTCCGGGCGCGGCCTTGCCCTGCTTGAGGCGGTGGCGTTGAGGTGGGGTGTGGAGCAGAGAGGTGCGAGCAAGACCGTGTGGTGCGAGTTGGGGGAAGGGTAGTGCGACTGCTGGTCCTGCTGCTGTCACGCCTGCTCGCGCTGTTGCTTCCCGGCACCGGCAGGCGGCGGTGCGGTGTGCGGGACCTCGGGCCCACGGAAGTGACCCCGTCGCCGAGGCGTCCCCGACCGCACCCCGGCGCGGCGCTCGCCCTCCCACGCCTTCGCAGCCCGTACGCCCGCGAAGCCGCCACAGACCACCGCGTCGATGTCACCGCCGCCCCGCTCACTCGCCCTTACTACCGCGCGGCGGAGAAGCAGCGGCTTCAGGAGGAACGGCGCTTGGCGCTGTTGCTCGCACTGGAAGGCGTGGACTTCGGACCGGCAGCTATTCACGGTGTGATGGTGGGTGCATGAGGGGCGGACGTATCGCGGCCGGGTTGTCAGGGGTTGTGTCGTGGAGCGTCAGGGGCGTGTGGCGGACGTACGAAAAGGAGTTGGATGCGACGTTGGGGGCCGAGGGCATCGCTTGGCCCCCAACGCGTGACAGCTCAGGTCGCGTGCATGTCGTCCGTGGTGACGGGGGTGTCCGTGGCGTGCATGTCGTCCGTGGTGACGGGGGTGTCCGTGGCATGCATGTCGGCGAATGCCGGTGCTGACGTGCCGATCGCGGCAGCGGCCGCGATGGCCACGGTGACGAGGGCCTTCTTGGCACGAGTCATTCCAACTCCTCGGGGAGAGGGGACCTCTGGACACCGAGTGACGCTAGCGTCAGGGGGGGCGATTGTTCGAGTGACTCGAACGGTTCCCGCCATGAAATGGCGTGAACCGTGCATCGGACACACGTCGGCCGCGACGGCTCCCCCTCCGCGCCGCCGCGGCCGACGTCCCCGTCAGGCAGGTCTCTTCTGGTGTCAGCTGGTCTCGTCGGTGATGTGGCTGTCCTGCGGCGTGAGCAGGTCGGCGACGGCGGCGGGCTCGTCGGTGATGTGACTGTCCTGAGTGGTCACCGTGGCAGGCTCGTCGGTGATGTGGCTGTCCTGCGGCGTGACCGTGGACTTCTTGGCGTCGCTCATTTCATGAACTCCATCGACGTGTGGGAGAGCTGGATCAGTGAGGCCAGTCCGGCCGCTCCCCCGTGGGCTTCCGGACTGGCCTCTTTGGGCTGCCCACCCTAGTTCGGCGGTGCGAGGCCCTCTTCGGTGACCCATCTGCCCCCCGACACGACGGATCGACTAAGGAGAGAATGGCCCTCGGTGATAAACGAACGATGAACGTCCCGGCCTGGCGTCAGGCGGCCTGCGCGGGCGCCAGCAGACCGCGGACTTCCGCGATCTCCGGCGACCCCAATTCCTCATAGATTCGGGCCGCTTCCTGCCAGCAGACCTGGGCACGTCCGGTCTGGCCGATGGCGGTGAGCGCACGGCCGAGGACCGTGAGCACGTTGCCGCGTCGCCATTCGCCGCCGATGCCTCGCAATACGGTCAAGGCCATCTCTGCGTTCGCCGCTGCCTGGGCCGGTCGACGAGCCATCAGATCCACTTCGGCAAGGCGGAACAGCGTCATTCCTTCCCACAGGCGCTGACGGCTGTCGCGGAAAATGGTCAGCGCATGGGAGAGCCGTTCCTGCGCTTCGTCCGCCCGGTCCGCCTGTGCCAGGGCGAGACCCAGGGCGTAACTCCCGTTCGCAAGGCGAAGAGTGAGGCCCATATGGCGATAGATCTCAGTACCCGCCTCGGCGAGTTCCACCGCGCTCGCCACTTGGTTCATGGCCAGGTGCACCCTTGAGAGGTTGCACAGGGCACTGGCTTCACCTGCGCGATTGCCGTCTGCCTGGAAGGCTGCGAGCGTTTGCTGTAGGTACACCTCTGCCGCGCTGTGCCTGCTTTGGTAGGCCGCAACGATGCCGCGCTCACTGGGGGCGTTGCAGTTCGTCCAGGGGTCGTCCGCGTCCGCTGCGAGCAGCATGGCGCGCTCGGCCTCCTTCTCCGCCTCCGCGAACCTTCCCGCTGTGCTGTGCACTTGGGCGAGCGTGGTGCGTGCCCGGGCCTCTACGCGTGCATCACCGGCCGCCTCGCCCGCGTCGCGAACGGCAGCTGTGGTGGTACCGAACTGGTGTGAGTTCGCCCCCGATTCGGCCAGGTCTTTCGCAGCGAGAAGCAGGTCCACGGCCCTGCGCAGAGTGCTGAGCGAGACGGACTGCCGGACGGTGGCCAGAAGGCAGTCGGCCTCCGCGTACAGCCAGTCCAAAGCCGTGCGGTGATCTGTGAAGGAGAGGCCTGGGTACTGAGTCGGCTCAATGTGCTCCACGGTGCGGTCCCCCGGCCGTTCAATCGCGTAAACCCCCGCCGCCGTAGCCAGATAAAAGTCCAGCAACCGCGACATAGCCGCCTCCCGCTCACTCGGCGGCTGCTCGTCCCGCTCCGCGCAAGCACGCGCGTAGAGGCGTACGAGGTCGTGGTACCGGTACCGGCCGGGCGCCGCGGACTCGAGCAGCGATGTGTCGACGAGGGACTCCAGCAGGTCTTCCGTGTCCTCGACCGGAAGGTCCAGCACCGCCGCAGCGGCCGCCACGGAGATGTCCGGGCCGTCGGCGAGGCCCAGGAGGCGGAACGCGCGCGCCTGCGCCGGCTCCAGCTGCCCGTACCCCAGCTCGAAAGTCGCCTTCACCGCCAAGTCCCCGGCCTGGAGTTCGTCCAGGCGGCGGCGTTCGTCCGCAAGCTTCGCCGCCAGTACGGAGACCGTCCAGGTGCGCCGGGCGGCCAGTCGTGACGCCGCGATGCGGATCGCGAGGGGCAGGAAGCCGCACGCCGCGACCACGTCCAGGGCGGCCTCCCGCTCGGAGGCGACCCGCTCCTGGCCCACGATCTTGGTGAAGAGCTGGAGGGCCTCCTCGGGGGACATGACGTCCAGGTCCACCAGATGGGCGCCCGCGAGGTCCACCATCCGTACCCGGGAGGTGACCAGCGCCGCGCAGCCCTCCATCCCGGGGAGCAGGGGACGGACTTGCGCGGCGTCGCGGGCGTTGTCCAGCAGGACGAGGACGCGACGGCCGTCGAGGACCGAGCGGTACAGGGCCGAGCGTTCCTCCAGGGAGTCGGGGATCGCGGAGTCGGCCGTGCCGAGGGCGCGGAGGAAGGCGCCCAGGACCGTTTCCGGTTCGGCCGCTCTTGAACCCGCGCCCTGGAGGTCGACGTACAGCTGCCCGTCGGGGAAGGCGGCGCGCGCCTGGTGGGCGACGTGTACGGCCAGGGTGGTCTTGCCCACGCCCCCGATGCCCGCCAGCGCCGAGACCGCCATGACCCGGCCCGCGTCGGACGACGCCGAGGCCAGGACGTCGCTCAGTTCCTGTACGAAGGACGTCCGGCCGGTGAAGTCCGTGACCGTGGCGGGCAGTTGGGCGGGGCGGACGGGTGCGGCGGCGGGTTCGGCGGCCGGGGCCGACGGTTCGGCGAGGCCCGGGTCCGCCTGGAGTATGCGCTGCTGGAGTTCCTTCAGGCCCGCCCTCGGGTCGACGCCCAGCTCGTCGGCGAGCAGGCGCCGCGTGTCCGCGTAGACCGCCAGCGCTTCCGCCTGGCGGCCGCTGCGGTACAGCGCCAGCATCAGCAGCTCGCGCAACCGCTCCCGCAGCGGATGTGCCGCCGTCAGGGCCGTGAGCTCCGAGACCGCCTCCGCGTGGCAGGCCTGCTCCAGGTCCATGTCGAGCCGCGACTCCAGCAGCTGGAGGCGCCACTCCTCCAGCCGGGCGCGCTGTGTCTCGGCGTACGGCCCGGGAACGCTCGCCAGCACCTCGCCGTCCCACAGGCCGAGCGCGTCGCGCAGCACCTCGCGGGCACGGCAGAGGTCACCGGAGCCGCGGGCCTTCTCCGCCTCGGCCGCCAGTTCCTGGGCGCGGGCGAGGTCCAGGGCGCCCTCGCCGAGGGACCGGATCGCGTACCCGCCCGACTCGCTGACCAGGACTTCGGGGCCCAGCGCCTTGCGGAGCCGGGAGGCGTACGTCCGTACGGCGGCCAGGGCCTGGGACGGGGGCTCGTCGCCCCACAGCGCGTCGATGAGCTCGGAGGCCGTCGCCGTGCGGCCCTCGCGGAGCAGCAGCGCGGCCAGCAGGGCGCGTTGCTGCGGGGACCCCGCCGGCAGGGGCTCCTCGTCGCGCCAGGCGCGCACCGGTCCGAGCACGCTGAAGCGCAACGCCGCCGATTCCTCGCGACGCCACTGCTCCGGTACTCGCGGCACACCGTCCATCGCTGCCCCCTGCCGAACCGTCAGTACAACGAGGCCAGTTTGCCTTGTTCATGGCGGATGCGTCAGCCGTGCGAGACGGCGATCACAGGCAGCCGCACGGGACGCCACAGGGTCCTCACATACTCTCCCCACACAACCGCACACAGTCGACCATTCCGGACGCCCGGCAAGGGGGCGGACAGGTGCCCGACGGCCAGCAGGCGGATAGCAGACGGGGAGGGCACCGGTAGCTCGCGAGTAGCTGACGGGTCGTCAGATCAGCGCTACCGTGGGCCGTATGGAGACCATGGAGACGCCCGCGGCCGGCCCGGCCTTCCCGAAGATCATCTCCGTCGACGACCACACGGTGGAGCCCCCGAACGTCTGGCAGGACCGGCTCCCGAAGAAGTACCTGGACACCGGCCCTCGCATAGTCCGCGCGCCGCTGAAGGAAATGACCTTCCTGGGCGGAAAGTTCGCGCCCGTCATGGGCAGCCCCGGCGACGACGGCCCCATCGGCGACTGGTGGGTGTACGAAGACCTGCACCGGCCGCTCACCCGTCTCGACACCGCCGTCGGATACGACAGGGACGAGATACGCCTCGAAGTCATCACGTACGAGCAGATGCGACCGGGCTCGTACGACGTCCCCCAGCGCCTGGCCGACATGGACGTCAACCACGTACAGTCCGCCCTCTGCTTCCCCACCTTCCCCCGCTTCTGCGGCCAGACGTTCACCGAGGCCAAGGACCGTGAGCTGGGACTTCTCGGGGTCAGGGCCTACAACGACTGGATGGTGGAGGAGTGGTGCGGACCGGCCGCCCGGGGTCGTCTCATTCCGCTCACCCTCATCCCCCTGTGGGACCCCGCGCTTGCGGCGGAAGAAGTACGCCGCAATGCCGCCCGTGGCGTACGCGCGGTGGCCTTCTCCGAGATTCCGCCCCACCTGGGGCTGCCCTCCGTCCACACCGACGACTGGGACCCCTTCCTCGCCGCCTGCGACGAGACCGGCACGGTCGTCGCCATGCACATCGGCTCCTCCAGCCGTATGCCGTCGACCTCCGCCGACGCCCCGCCCGCCGTCGGCTCCACCATCACCTTCGCCAACTGCTGCTTCTCGATGGTCGACTGGCTGATGAGCGGCAAGTTCGAGCGCTTCCCGAACCTGAAGGTGATGTACGCGGAAGGGCAGATCGGCTGGATCCCCTACATCCTTGAGCGCGCGGATGTGGTGTGGGAGGAGAACCGCGGCTGGGGCGGCGTCGCCGACAAGGTCCACCGCCCGCCGTCCGAACTCTTCGCCGACCACGTCTACGGCTGCTTCTTCGACGACGCCTTCGGCCTCAGGAACCTCGACGCGATCGGCGTCGGCAACGTCCTCTACGAGACCGACTACCCGCACTCCGACTCGACCTGGCCGAAGTCGAAGGAGGTCGGCGAGGCCCAGATGGGGCACCTGGCCCCGGACGTCGTCGAGCGGATCGTGCGGGGGAACGCGATCGAGCTGCTGGGGCTGACGGAGGACGGGCTGTGGCCCCGGGGAGGCGCCGGTTAACGATTCGGGAATTCCCGCCGTCTTCCAGGGCAACCCTGCCACCACCACAGGAGTCGTACTGGCGGCGGAGTGAGGATCTTGACTTCTCCGTCGGGCAGCTGCACTTTCAGCGCGGGAGTTTGGGTTCCACATGAGAAGACGCAAGTTTCGTTCCCGCCTCGGACTCGTGGCCGCCGTGGCCGTCGCCGGAGCCGTTGTCGGCCCGGTGAGCGCGCACGCGGCCGGTACGGCGAGCGCCGGGGCGACGAGCGTGCGCGCCGACTTCAACGGCGACGGGTACACGGACCTCGCCGTCGCCGCCCCCTGGGGCACGGTCGGCGGGTACGCCCGTGCCGGGTACGTGAGCGTCGTGTACGGCTCCTCGCAGGGGCTGGACACCAAGCACCGGCAGGTCATCAGCCAGAACACGACCGGCATCCCCGGCGCCGCCGAGACCGGCGACTGGTTCGGCTGGGGCCTGTCCCTCGGCGACCTGGATGGCGACGGGTACACGGACCTGGTCGTCGGCGCCCCGAGCGAGGACGTCGGGTCGGTGCAGGAGGCGGGCACCCTGACCGTCGTCTGGGGCGGGAAGACGGGTCTGTCCGGCGGCAAGGTCGTGGCGACCGGCTCCATGCTCGACCAGGTCAAGCCCCGGCACGCCACCGTCGGCGACTTCAACGGCGACGGCCGGCTCGACGTGGCCACGGACAACCATCTGCTGACCGGTCCGTTCACCCGCACCGCCGGTGCCGCGGCGTCCGCGGACATCGCCTTCGACCTCAGCTACGAAGACGCCGGCTTCGTCATCGACGACGTCGCCGCCGGGGACGTCGACCACGACGGCATCACCGACCTCGTCGGGCTCGTCCACACCCCCACCGAGGAGGGTCCGCCGGGCGCCGCCTATCGCATCGCCTACCTCCACGGCACCAAGCAGGGGCTGAGCGACCTGGTCGTCCTGAAGCGGTCCGACGGCACCAACATGCCCGGCGGCTCCAGCCTCGGCCTCGGCGACGTGAACAAGGACGGGTACGCCGATCTGGTCGTCGGGCGCCCCGTCGACGGCCAAGGTGAGGAATCCGTCGAACCGGCGCTCCTCGGCGGGCAGGTCGGCGTGGTGTACGGCTCGGCGAACGGGCCCGACACCTCTCGTACGACGGTGATCAACCAGGACACGGCGGGCGTGCCCGGAGTGTCCGAGAAGGGCGATGACTTCGGCCTGGGCATCTCCGTCGGGGACACCAACGGCGACGGGTACGCGGACGTCGCCGTCGGCACCCCGGGTGAGGCCGTGGGCACGATCGCCTCGGCGGGCGGCGTGGCCGTGCTGCGCGGCGGTGCGTCCGGTCTCACCGGCAGCGGCGCCGTGTCCTTCACCCAGAACACCACGGGTGTGCCCGGCACCGCCGAGAAGGGCGACCTCTTCGGCGGGCACACCGCGCTGGCCGACACCAACCATGACGGCCGTGCCGAGCTGTACGTCGCCGCGCACGGCGAGAACACCTACGACGGCGCCGTCTGGGCCTTCCGCTCCACCAGCACCGGCCCGACCGCCTCCGGCTCGGTCGCCTTCGGGCCCGCCGAGGTCGGTGCGCCCGTCACCGACGCCTGGTTCGGCTTCGGCTTCGCCCGCTGACGCACAGCCCACGCGCCCTGTCCCGGGCAACAGCCCCGGCGGACATGTTCCGCCGGGGCTTCCCCTTGTCTGACGCGGCGTCAGCGACGACTATGTGCGAGTCCCATTCAATCTGACGGTTCGTCAGCCGGGCGGCCGTCGGTCAGGCAAGGGGGTCGTCGTGCCCGTCCCGTCCGAGGAACGCCTCTCCTACGGCATCCAGCTCCCCGTCCAGTCCCAGAGCACCATCTACGCGGAACCCTGGGAAGCCGCCGCCGGCCCCGACGACCTCGTCGAGATCGCCCGCGCCGCCGACCGCGCCGGATTCGCCTATGTCGCGAGCTGCGACCACGTCGCGATCCCACGCAGGCTCGCGGGCGCGATGAGCACCGTCTGGTACGACCCGGTCGCCACCCTCGCCTTCCTCGCGGGCGTGACCGAGCGCGTCCGGCTGCTCAGTCATGTCGCGATCGTCGGGCTCAGGCATCCGCTCGTCACGGCCAAGCAGTACGCGACCCTCGACCATCTGTCGGGCGGCCGTCTGGTCCTCGGGGTGGGCGCCGGGCACGTGCGGGAGGAGTTCGAGGCGGTCGGGGCCGACTTCGAGCGCCGGGGAGCCGTCCTCGACGAGACGATCGACGCGCTGCGCGCCGCGCTCGGGTCGGACGAGTTCCCCGTCCACCACGGCAAGATGTACGACTTCGAGGGGCTCGGCCAGCGGCCCAGGCCTGCCCAGGAGCGGGTCCCCGTGTGGGTGGGCGGCTCCTCGCCCGCCGCCGTGCGCCGGGCCGCGCTGCGCGGCGACGGCTGGCTGCCGCAGGGTGATCCGCGCGACCGGCTGCCGGGGCAGATCGCCCGGCTCCGGGAGCTGCGCGCCGGGGCGGGGATCGAGGAACCCCTGACCGTCGGCGCCATCACCGAGCCGCTGTACGTCGGCGAGCCCGGCTGGGAGGTCGGGCGGCGCACGCTGAGCGGGCCGCCCGAGGCTCTGGCCGAGTCGCTGCGGGAGTACGGCGCGATGGGCGTGCACCAGATACAGGTGCGGTTCCGCAGCCGGAGCCGCGAGGAACTCACGGACCAGATCGCGGCGTTCGGCGCGGACGTCGCGCCCCACCTCAACTAGGGAGTCACGGCATGGGCAAGCTGGACGGGCGCGTCGTTCTCATCACCGGTGCGGCGCGCGGGCAGGGCGAGCAGGAGGCGCGGCTCTTCGCGGCGGAGGGTGCCGACGTCGTCGTCGCGGATGTGCTCGACGACCAGGGTGAGGCCCTGGCCAAGGAGATCGGCGCGCGGTACGTCCATCTCGACGTGAGCCAGGAGGCCGACTGGCACGCGGCCGTCGCCGCCGCGAAGAGCGCGTACGGGCGCATCGACGGGCTCGTCAACAACGCCGGCATCCTCCGCTTCAACGAGCTGGTCGCCACGCCCCTCGACGAGTTCCAGCAGATCGTGCAGGTCAACCAGGTCGGGGTGTTCCTCGGGATCAAGACCGTCGCGCCCGAGATCGAGGCCGCGGGCGGGGGGACCATAGTGAACACCGCCTCGTACGCGGGGCTCACCGGGATGGCGTGGGTGGGGGCGTACTCCGCGACCAAGCACGCCATCGTCGGGCTGACCCGGGTCGCCGCACTCGAACTGGCCGCCAAGAAGATCCGTGTCAACGCCGTCTGCCCGGGCGCCGTCGACACCGCCATGAGCAACCCCGCCCAGCTCGACCCGGACGCCGACCCCGCCGACAGCGCGGCGGCCTCCGAGGCGCTCGACGAGCTGTACCGCAAGCTCGTGCCGCTCGGGCGGATCGGCAGGCCGGAGGAGGTTGCCCGGCTCGCCCTCTTCCTGACCGGTGAGGACTCCTCGTACATCACCGGGCAGCCGTTCGTGATCGACGGCGGCTGGCTGGCGGGCGTCAGCGTTCTCTGACGTCGTATCAGGTATTGACGGTGCATGCGCGCGGTGGAACAGTCGGCTCAAAGAATCTGACGATGCGTCAGATAACTGGATGGGGACGGTGAACCTCCTTGGAATTCGGGCTCTTTGTACAGGGATACGTGGGCAAGCGGGCCGAGACCGATCCGCTCGCGGAGCACAAGGCGCTGATGGAGGAGACCGAGTACGTCATCCAGGCGGACAAGTCCGGCTTCAAGTACGCCTGGGCGTCCGAGCACCACTTCCTGGAGGAGTACTCGCACCTCTCCGCCAATGACGTCTACCTCGGCTATCTGGCGCACGCGACGGACCGCATCCACCTCGGCTCGGGCATCTTCAACCCCCTCGCCCAGGTCAACCACCCCGTGAAGGTCGCCGAGAAGGTCGCCATGCTCGACCATCTCACCGAGAACCGCTTCGAGTTCGGGTCCGGACGCGGTGCGGGATCGCACGAGATCCTCGGCTTCCTTCCCGGCATCACCGACATGAACTACACCAAGGAGATCTGGGAAGAGACCATCGCCGAGTTCCCCAAGATGTGGCTCCAGGACGAGTACGTCGGGTTCAAGGGCAAGCACTGGCAGCTGCCGCCCCGCAAGGTGCTCCCCAAGCCGTACGGGAAGTCGCACCCCGCGATGTGGTACGCCGCCGGGTCGCCGCCCTCGTACGCGATGGCCGCCCGCAAGGGCCTGGGTGTGCTCGGCTTCAGCGTGCAGAAGGTCTCCGACATGGAGTGGGTCCTTGAGCAGTACAAGACGGCGGTCGTCGACGCCGAGCCCATCGGGGACTTCGTCAACGACAACGTGATGGTGACGACCACCGCGATCTGCGCGCCCACGCACGACGAGGCGATCCGGATCGCGGTGAGCGGCGGGCTGCACTATCTGCCCTCCCTCGTCTTCCGCTACCACGACACCTTCCCGCGCCCCGAGGGCTTCCCCGTCTGGCCCGAGACGCTCCCCGAGTACAACGCCGAGTTCGTCGAACTCCTCATAGAGGAAGAGCTGTTGATCTGCGGCGACCCCGACGAGGTGCTCACCCAGTGCAAGCGCTGGGAGCAGGCGGGCGCCGACCAGCTGAGCTTCGGGCTCCCGGTCGGAGTGCCCAAGGAGGAGACCCTCCAGACGATCCGGATGATCGGCGAGCACGTCATTCCGAAGATCGACACGGATCCTGTGCATCGGACTACGCGGTTCCGGGGGGCGGTCTGAGGTTCGTGGGCGACTGCGGGCTGGTTGTGGTTGCTCGCGCCGTTCCCCGCGCCCCTTTCGGGGCGCACCTCCACCCACGATTGGAAAGGGGCGCATCTCCGTGCTCGACCATCTGATCAAGGGCGCGACCGTCGTGGACGGGACGGGCGAGCCCGCGTACACCGCCGACGTGGGGATACGGGACGGCCGTATCGCCATCGTCGGCATGACCACCGAGGAGGCGAGGACGACCGAGGACGCGCACGGCCTCGTCCTCGCCCCCGGCTTCGTCGACCCCCACACCCACTACGACGCCCAGCTCTTCTGGGACCCGTACGCGACCCCGTCCCTGAACCACGGGGTCACGACGGTCGCGGGCGGCAACTGCGGCTTCACGCTCGCGCCGCTGAACCCCGCCAGGCCGGAGGACGCCGACTACACACGGCGGATGATGTCCAAGGTCGAGGGCATGTCCCTGGTCGCCCTGGAGGAGGGCGCGCCCTGGAGCTGGCACTCCTTCGGCGAGTACCTGGACGCGCTGGAAGGCCGGATCGCCGTCAACGCGGGCTTCATGGTGGGGCATTGCGCGCTGCGGCGGTACGTCATGGGCGCGGACGCGGTGGGCGGGCAGCCGACCCCCGGTCAGCTCGCGGACATGCTCGCCCTCTTCCACGAGGCGATGGACGCCGGGGCCTGGGGCCTGTCCACCACCCAGTCGTCCACGCACTCCGACGGCGACGGGAAGCCGGTCGCGTCCCGGCACGCGAAGCCCGCCGAGCTGCTGGCGCTGGCGAAGGCGGTGGGCGAGCACGAGGGCACCCAGATCGAGGCGATCGTCGCCGGGTGCCTCGACCAGTTCAGCGATGACGAGATCGACCTGTTCGTGGAGATGAGCGCGGCCGCGGGAAGGCCCCTGAACTGGAACGTGCTGACGATCGACGCCGCCGTCCCCGAACGCGTCCCCCGCCAGCTGGAGGCAAGCGACCGCGCCCGCAAGGCCGGCGCCCGCATCGTCGCGCTCACCATGCCGATCCTCACGCCGATGAACATGTCGCTCGGCACGTTCTGCGCGCTGAACCTCATCCCCGGCTGGGGCGAGGTGCTGGGCCTGCCCGTGCCGGAGCGCATCGCCCGGCTGCGCGACCCGGACGTACGGGCCGAGATGCTGCGGCGGGCGGGCTCCAAGGAGGCCGGCGTCTTCCGGCGGCTCGCCAACTTCGGGCGGTACGTCATCGGCGACACGTACAGCGTGGCGAACGAAGGCCTGACCGGGCGGGTCGTCAACGACATCGCGGCCGAGCGGGGTCAGGAACCCTTCGCATGCCTGGTCGAGATCTGCGCGGCCGACGAACTGCGTACGGTCCTGTGGCCGATGCCCACCGACAACGACCCCGGCTCGTGGGCCCTGCGCGCCGAGACCTGGCAGCACCAGGACGTCATGCTCGGCGGCTCCGACGCGGGCGCCCATCTGGACCGCATGTGCGGAGCCCCGTACACCACCCGCTTCATCGGCGACTGCCTGCGCGGGCGGAAACTGGCGACGCTGGAGCAGGCCGTGAAGATGCTGACGGACGATCCGGCGCGGCTCTTCGGCCTGCGCGAGCGCGGACGGATCGTGGAGGGCTTCCATGCCGACCTGGTGCTCTTCGACCCGGAACGGATCGACGCCGGAAAGGCCACCCTGGTGCACGACCTGCCGGGTGACAGTCCGCGGCTCGACTCCAGGGCGATCGGGATAACGGCCGTGTGGGTCAACGGGGTTGAGGCGATACGGGGTGACGTGGTGACGGGCGCGGTGCCGGGGAAGGTGCTCCGCTCCGGGCGGGACACACGGACGGTGAGCACCAAGTGACCCAGGAACAGCGATTGTTCATCGGCGGGTCGTGGGTGGAGCCCGACCACGGGCACTACGAGGTGACCGACCCGGCGACCGAGGGTGTCGTCGGGCGGGCGCCGGAGGCCTCACGGGATCAGGTGCACACGGCCGCGGCCGCGGCCCGCGAGGCCTTCACTGCGTGGTCGCGCACACCCGCCGAGGAACGCGCCGCCGTCCTCTCCCGCGCGGCGGACATCATCCAGCGCAACTTCGTCCCGTACGCCGAACTCGCCCAGGCCGAGAGCGGCGCCACGACCGGGACAGCGCGCGGCATGCAGGTGGGGGTGGGCATGGCCCGCTTCCGGCGCTACGCGAAGACCGAGCCCGTCGAGCAGCCGCTGCCCCCGCAGATCAACGAGGCCGGCCCCTTCGGCAAGGCTGCCGTGATGGGAGCTGTGGCCGTGCGCCAGCCCGTGGGCGTCGTCACCTGCATCACCTCGTACAACAACCCCTGGGCCAACCCGGCGGGCAAGATCGCCCCGGCGCTGGCGATGGGCAACACGGTGGTCGTGAAGCCGGCCCCGCAGGACCCCCTGTCCGTGTACCGGATGGCGGAGGCCCTGGAAGCGGCGGGCGCCCCGCCGGGCGTGGTCAACGTGGTCAGCGGTTCGCGTCCGGAGGTGGGTGAGGCCGCCGTCGACTCCCCGGACGTCGACATGGTCAGCTTCACCGGTTCGACGGCGGTCGGGCAGCGCATCGCCGAGGTGTGCGGGCGCGGGATGAAGCGGCAGCTGATGGAGCTGGGCGGCAAAGGCGCGGCGGTCGTTTTCGACGACGCCGATCTGGAGTCGGCGGTGTCGGGCATCGGCACGACCTTCTCCTTCTACAGCGGGCAGATCTGCACGGCGCCGACCCGGGTGCTGGTGCAGCGGGGCGTGCACGACCGATTGGTCGAGCAACTCGCCGCGTACGCCGGTTACTTGAAGGTGGGCGACCCGAGGGAGCCGGGCACGGTCGTCGGACCGGTCATCTCGGCGGCACACCGGGACCGGGTCGAGTCGTACGTCGACCTCGGCCGGAAGGAGGGCGCCCGGGTGGTCACGGGCGGCGACCGTCCCGCTCTCGACCGCGGCTTCTATGTGGCCCCCACCCTGTTGGCCGACTGCACCCCGGACATGCGCGTGGTCCGCGAGGAGATCTTCGGCCCGGTCGTCGTGGTCGTCCCCTTCGACGACGAGGAGGAGGGCATCGCCCTCGCCAACGACTCCGACTACGGGCTGATCGACTACGTCTGGTCCGGCGACGTCGCCCGCGCCTTCCGCGTCGCCCGCCGGCTGCGCGCCGGCGGGGTGGGCGTGAACACGGTCGGCCGCAACATGGAGGCGCCGTTCGGGGGCTTCAAGAAGAGCGGGGTGGGGAGGGACGTGGGGTCGTACGCCCTGCACGCGTACAGCGAGGTGCAGGCGATCGTGTGGCCGGGGTGAGGCCGCTCAGCCGGTCAGATCGACCCGCACGGTCAACAGGTTCGTGCCGAGCGCTCGTACGGCGGTGCTGTTCATCCGGGGCAGCGACCTGAGGCGGGCGCGGGCGTCGTCCTCGGGGAGCGGATGGGCGATGCCGGGGTGCCAGCGCCCGTTGATGCGGACCCGGACCTTCGGGTCGGCCATGATGTTCCGTACGTAGTGGGACTTCTCGCCGAACTCCGAGACGAGCCAGAACGTATCCCCGACACGCCGCCCGCCGAGCGGTGTCCGGCGCGGCAGCCCGGAGCTGCGCCCGGTGGTCTCCAGGAGGGTCTGCCAGGGCAGCCGTTTGATGACCGGATTGCCGATCCTCCGCTGGAACGTCGTGACGGCCCGGTGCTTGATCTCGTTGTAGCGCGACATGGGGGGCTCTTCCGGTTCGGGTATCAGCGAGCCTATCGGGGTGGCGGGGATCCGGCGGCGCGCCTCGACCTGTCCAAGGGCTCAGTGCCCGCCCGGGCCCCCGGATCCCGCCCGGCTCACTCTGACGCGCGTTCGTCGCGGTGGACGACCGTGATGCGGCGTTCGGAGCCAGGGGTGTCGAGTTCGTCGACCACGGCGACGGCCAGGTCCTCGGCGCTGATCCATGATTGCCCGTCGGCGCCGGTGAGCAAGGTGTCGGTGCCGCGCCGATAGCGGCCGGTTCGGTCACCGGGTTCGAGCAGGGCCGGCGGGCTCAGGTAGACCCAATCGGCACCGGTGTGGGCCTGGCAGACCCGCAGCTGAGCTATCCCGGCAGCGGCGACGGTCTTCCATTCGGCGGGCACGTACGCGGGGTTGTCGGCGACCAGCAGGTCGTGGTCGTCGGGGCTGCGCAACGCGCCGGCGCCGCCGACCACGAGAACGCGGATCCCGAGCTGTGCGGCGACATCCAGCACCGTACGGGTGGCGCCGACCAAGAACTCCTGGTCGACCGGAAGGGTCCGTACGGTCAGCACGACGGCGTCCGCGGCGCCGTTCGAGGCATCGTTCGGGGCGCCGTTCGGGGACGAGCCCGCAAGCGCCTCGCGTACGGCGTGCGAGTCGTTCACGTCGACCGCGATCGGTGTCACGTTCGGGTCCTCACTCGCAGGCTTCCGGGACAGGGCGAGCACCTGGTGTCCGCGTGCACGGGCCTCGGTGATCACCCGGCTGCCGACCATCCCGGTGGCGCCGACCACAGCGATCGTCATACCTGACTTCATCGAATTCTCCTGTTCGGGGGGTTGAGCTGTGCGGCGAGCAAGGCGGCCAGGGCGAGGACGAAACCAAGGGTCTGCGGCAGGCTCAGTGACTCGCCGAGCGCGAGGCCGATGGCGGTCGCGACCAGCGGAGACAGCAGCACCAGCGGTGCGGTCGCGCCCACCGGCAGCTTTCCGATCCCGCGGAACCACAGCGTGTACGCGATCAGCCCGCCCATGCTGCCGAGCCACAGGTAGCCGCCGACCGCTCCGGCGTCGATCCGCTGCGGCACCCCCTCGATCGCGAGGGTGAGCGGGAGCAACAGCAGCCCGCCGACCGTCAGTTGCCAGCCGGCAAGGGTGAGTGGACCGACCCCCGCCGGACGGCCCCAGCGCTTGGTGAGGACGACCCCGCCGGCCATGGTGGCCGTATGGCCGAGGCCGGCGAGTACTCCGACGGCGTCCAGCCGGGCCCCCGGACCGAGCACGACGAGTCCGACGCCGATCACACCGATCACGCCCCAGGCCAGTCGCCAGGCCGTCGGCCGGTCGTGGAGCACCGCGACGGCCAGGCCCGCGACCAGCAGCGGCTGGACAGCGCCGAGGGTGGCGGCGACACCGCCGGGGAGTCGCTCGGCCGCCAGGAACAACAGGGGCATCCCGCCGATGTTGAGCACGCCGAGGACGGCGGCCTTCCACCACCAGTCCCCGCGCGGGAGCACGCGGGTGAGCGCCAGCGCGAGCAGCCCGGCGGGCAGGGCGCGCATCAGCCCGGCGAACAGCGGATGCCCGGGCGGCAGCAGTTCCGTGGTGACGACGTACGTGGTGCCCCAGGACGCGGGAGCGAGTGCGGTCAGCGCGACGGTCGCCGCCTGCTGTGCGGACGTGGACGAGGTCCTGGACGGGATCCGCGGCCGGTCCGGTGATCGCTCGGTCATGGAATGCATGTGAGGAAGTCTCGGCACAACGCGTCATGAATCCAACGCATGCTTGCCATGCCAGCTATGAACGAGAACGATCACTGTGTGGATCTCCAGCAGATGCGATACGTCGTGGCCGTCGCCGAAACCCGTAACTTCACGCGCGCGGCGGAGCGCTGTTCCGTGGTGCAGTCGTCCCTCAGCCACCGCATCGCGAGCCTGGAACGGGAGCTCGGGGTCAAGCTGTTCGCCCGGTCCAGCCGCCGCGTCGAGCTGACCAGTGCGGGAGCGGCGTTTCTCGCGGGCGCGCGCGAGTGCCTGGCCGCCGCCGACCGTGCCGTCGCCGACGCCGCCGCCGCGACCGGCGTCGTACGCGGCCGGCTCGCCGTCGGCGTGATCGTGACCACGGCTGCCGTCGACGTACCCGAACTGCTGCAGCGGTACCGCGCCCGGCACCCGGACGTCCGCGTCGCCCTCCGCTCCGGACGTAGCGACGAACTGGCGGCGGCGATCCGGAATGGCGACCTGGACATCGCGTTCCTCGGGCTGCCGGAGGGCGAACCGCCGTCCGGTGTGGAGACCGTTGTTCTCGACCACGACGAGCACGTACTGGTGGTGCCGGCCGGGCACCGGCTCGCGGGCGCTTCCCGGGTCGCGCTGCACGAGATCGCCGAGGAGACGTTCGTGGACTTCGTGGCCGGGACGCCTGCCCGGGCCCAGTCCGACCAGGCGTTCGCCGCCGCGGGACTGGTCCGCGACGTCGCGTACGAGGCCGGCGTCGTCGAGCTGATCACCCGGCTGATCGCGCGCGGGCTCGGTGTCGCGCTGCTGCCGTCGGCGTTCATCCGGCCGCTGGCCGCCGACGACCCCGAACTGGCGCTGGTCCCGGTGGCCGACGGACCGCACCGCATCGAGTACCTGGCGTGGAGCCGGTTCAACCCGAGCCCGGCCACCCGGGCGATGCTCGACGTTCTCGGGGTCGGACGGCGATCAACAACGTAGCGATGCTACGGCAGGGGGTAGCGGCGCTAACGTCAAAGTGTTAGCGTTGTTTCTGCCGGAAAGCGAAACACCGCTACCCCAGCCGTGACAAGGAGCAACGCCATGAGCGAGCAGCCCAGCACCCCCACCGCCTCCACTGTTAGCAACGCTTCCCCCCGCGTCGCGATCGTCACCGGAGGTTCCCGTGGCATCGGCCGCGAGACCGCCGAGCGCCTGGCCGCCGAGGGATACGCCGTCGTCGTGAACTATGCGGGCAACGAGGTCGAGGCCGACAAGGCCGTCGCCGCGATCACCGAGACCGGCGGACAGGCCATCGCCTTCCGTGCCGACGTGGCCGACGAGACCGAGGTGGCGGCCCTCTATGACGCCGCCGAGGCCACGTACGGCGGAGTCGACGTCGTCGTGCACGCGGCGGGCGTCATGACCCTGGCCCCGCTTGTCGACCTCGACCTCGACGCCCTCGACCGGATGCACCGCACCAACATCCGCGGCACGTTCGTCGTCGACCAGCAGGCCGCGCGCCGGCTGCGCGCGGGCGGCGCGATCATCAACTTCTCCAGCTCCGTGCTGGCCCTCGCGATCCCCGGCTACAGCGCGTACGCCGCCACCAAGGGCGCCGTCGAGGCCATGACCCTGATCCTGGCCCGCGAGATGCGCGGCCGGGACATCACCGTCAACGCGGTGGCCCCCGGGCCGACCGCCACCGCCCTGTTCCTGGACGGCAAGGACGAGGAGACCATCGCGCGGATGGCCGCCCAGCCGCCGCTGGAGCGCCTCGGCACCCCCGAGGACATCGCCGGGGTCGTCGCCTTCCTCGCGGGACCGGCCGGGCGCTGGGTCAACGGCCAGGTGGTCCGGGCCAACGGCGGGATCGCGTAAGCCCCGCGGGGCAGCCCCCCGTCCCCTTCTCCCCTTCTTCCCTTCTCCACTTCAAGGAGTTCCGCCATGCCTGTCACGGGCAAGACGATCGTCATCACCGGCGCCGGTTCGGGTTTCGGCGCCCTGGCCGCCCGCGCCCTCGCCCGCGCCGGGCACACGGTCTACGCCGCGATGCGCGACACCGCGGGCCGCAACGCGGGCCGGGTCGCCGAGGCCGAGGCGTACGAGGCCGAGCACCAGGTGGACCTGCGTACCGTCGAACTGGACGTCCTCTCCCAGGAGTCGGCCGACGCCGCCGTCGCCACGATCCTCGCGGAGGCGGGCCGCCTGGACGTCGTCGTCCACAACGCGGGCCACATGGTGACCGGCCCGACCGAGGCCTTCACACCCGAGGAGCTGGCCGCGGTGTACGACACGAACGTGCTCGGCACCCAGCGCGTCAACCGGGCCGCGCTGCCGCACCTGCGCGCCCAGCGGCACGGCCTGCTGCTGTGGGTCGGCTCCACGTCCAGCAGGGGCGGCACCCCGCCCTACCTGGCGCCGTACTTCGCCGCCAAGGCCGCGATGGACGCGCTCGCCGTGTCGTACGCCGCCGAGCTGGCCCGCTTCGACATCGAGACGACCATCGTGGTGCCGGGCGCCTTCACCTCCGGCACGAATCACTTCGCCACGGGCGGCCACCCCTCCGAGCAGACGGTGATTCCGGCGTACGAGGAGCGCTACGCGGGCCTGATGGACCAGGTCGCCGAGCGCCTGGCCGCCCTCGCGCCGGCCGACGCGGACGTGTCGCTCGTCGCCGACGCGATCGTCGAGGTCGTCGACACCCCGCACGGCGAGCGGCCGTTCCGGGTCCACGTCGACCCCGCCAACGACGGCTCGGAGGAGGTCAGCCGCGTAGCGGACCGCATCCGCGCCGAGTTCCTCACGCGCATCGGCCTCGACGACCTCCTCGCCCCGCACGAGACGGCCGTATGACCAGCCGTATGACCTCGGGTAGCGTCGCTACCGTGAGTACGAAAGCGCGCATTCTCGAAGTGGCGGCCGCCCTGGTCGCGGAATCCCCGAACGGGGACGTCTCGACGCGGGCGGTGTGCGAGGCGGCGGGCGTCGGCGCGCCGGCCCTCTACCGCCACTTCGGGGACAAAGAGGGCCTGCTGTCGGCGGTCGTCGACAACGGCTGGGACAAGTACCTGGCGACCAAGCGCGACCGCGCCCCCGGCACGGACCCGGTCCAGGACCTGCGCGACGGCTGGGACACCCACACCGAGTTCGCCCTCCAGAACCCGAACCTCTACCGCCTCATGAACTCCCCGGCCATGCGCACCCCACCCGCCGCGGCCCTGGAGTCCCACCAGATCCTCACGTCCGACCTCCAACGGGCCGCCGAACAGGGCAAGTTGCGCCTCGCCCCCGAGCTCGCCGCCCAGATCATCATGTCCGCCAACGTCGGCGTCGCCCTGATGCTGGTCTCCCGCCCGGCGACCTTCAGCGACAAGAGCGTGTCGCGGCGGGTTCGGGACGCGGTGCACGCGGTGGTCTTCATACCGGAGGTGACCGGCTCCGGTCCCGCCCTCGCGCCGGCCGACGGTGACGAGGTGGAGGTTCCCGCCACGGCGGCCCGCCTGGGCGCGATGATCCGTACGTCCCCGAGCCCGGCCTTCACCCCCGCCGAAACGGGCCTGCTGACCGAGTGGCTGGACCGGCTCTCCAACACGTCACGGGACTGAGGGATGGGGCACGCCGGGTCGGGTCAGGGGTGGTCGGAGGGAACCTGATGGGACCTGGTCCGGTGACGGCTGCGGAATTCGGCCAGCAGCTCGTCGGTCGCCTCGGCCCCGGCGCTCACGGCGGCGTGGACCTCACGGAAGTAGTTCTCGTAGCCGGCGGGGGTGTAGAGGCACAGGGCGCGGGCGGGGACCGAGCCCGCATTGCGGAAGCCGTGCGGGGTGCCGCGGGTGGCAGCGAGCAGATGTCCGGGGCCGGCCGTCACCTCACCGTCTCCTGTGTGGAGCGTCAACTCGCCCTCAAGAACGTAGAAGTACTCGTCGTGTCCGTCGTGCACGTGTGGTCTGGCACCGATGGTGCCCGGAGCGAGGCTGAACTCCTCGAAGGCGAAGTGCCCGCCCGTGTGCTCGCCGGTGAGCCGGAAAAAGTGCGCGACACCGGCGACGTCTATGAGTTCACCGTCCTGGGGGCCACGTAGCAGCGCACGGACGGGAGATCGGGCCTGGTGATCGGTCATGGGCGCATTGTGGCCCAGCGGCTGTCCGGGGAGTCATGAGCGGAGCCGGAGCCCGGCCCCCACGCCAACTCCGCGACCCACCTCAGCTCGTTTCTGCGGTGGCGGCGACCCCGCACGGTGATGTGCTCCCGCTCGCTCATGTCGAGCAGGTGCTGGAGCTGGGTGCGCGCCACATCCCGGCCACCGACGCGCATGCGCAGGGCTTCATCAGGAGCAGATCATGAGCGCACAGCCTGAGCACGGCTGGGGAGCGATGCCTCTCCCCGAGATCCGGACCGTGGACGACCTGCGCAGCGCGCTCAGCCGTTACGGCTTTCCCGGCGACCGGGAGCGGTTCGAGGAGGAGCTGGCGGCGGCTGTAGGAGCCGCCCCGACCAACGATTTCGAGGGCGCCGCAGCCGTGGTCCGGGCCTACCGGCACCGCGTCCACATCAGGAATTCGCCCGAGATCACGGCGGCGCTCGAAGATGCCCGCGCCGGAGGCGGCGGTACATGAGCGAGGCCGCGTACTCAGGCCACGAGCGCGCACCGGCCTGAGTACGAACGCGGATGCCGCCCCGTCACAGGCCTCCGTAACGTCCGTCTCATGGAGAACACCGGCAGCACCTTGGACACCGCCGACCTCGACGCCGAGCCCCGGCGCACCGCCGCCGAGTGGACCGGGCTGACCGTCCTCGCGATCCTCGTGCTGTTCACCGGCGCCTTCATCGGGATGCTCGGGCCGCTGCTCGCCATCGCCTGCGAGGCCTGCCAGGACGGCGTCCGCACCCCGCAGTTCGGCGACGCGCTGTTCGCCGTCGCGCGGTACGCGGTGCCGCTCGTCACCTTGGGGACGGTCGTCGGCGTCTTCGTCCCCAAGGGCGGCGCACGAGTGGGCGGGGTCGGGCTGGGGGTGCTGGTGGTGCTCCTGGTGGCGATGCTGGTCCTCGGCCAGTGAGCGCGGGCCTCGTCAGCTGGGCGGCGGCATCCCCTACGCGGAGCGGAAGGAGCGGGTGAAGTCCGCGGGACGGCAGAAGCCCCAGCGTGAGGCTATGGCGTGGATGGTGCGGGATCAGGCCACCGAGCCGTCGTCGCTCGCCCTCACGCCCCCAGGAAGATCGGGTTCGTGAACGCCGCCAGCGCCCCAGGCAGGGGACCGGCCGCCACCTCGTGCCGCAACTCGGCCCGTACGTACGCCGCGTACGCAGGCGTCGTACGCCACTCGGCCGTGCCGGAGCCGGACACCGGCAGCGGAGCACTCGTCAACAGCACCCCCTGATCGGTGACGAAGCGCACCGTGCAGCGGGGTGCGCCACTGACCTCCAGGCGGACCGTGACCGGAGTGTCGGCGTCGACCTCCAGCCGCTCGCCGATCCCCGCGTGCTCGCCCTTCGAACCCGTCGCCGTGAAGGTCAGGGAGACCAGCTTCGACTCGGCCACGTACGAGCGCCCCGCGCGGATGCCGTCCTGGATGGCCTCGCGGGTCAGGTCGTCGGCGAGGACGACCGTCTGGGGGGTGCCGACGGGGTCGGGGTCGCGGTGGGCGTCACTGTTGCCCATCGCCGGGATCCAGTCCCGTGAGCCGGTGCGGGCGGAGGCGACCAGCATGTTGTCCCAGTCGGCGAGGGTGACCTCGTCGTCGGGGGTGTAGGGGCCGTTCCACACCTCGACGGCGTCCGCCTCCCCGAAGCCGAACTTCCAGCCGCAGCCGACGCAGGTGGCGTGCGGATGGGCGGGGACGACGAGACCTCCGGCGCGGCGGATCTGGCGCGCGTACTTGCCGAAACGGTTGTCGCGGGCCCGGTAGCGCCAGTCGACGAAGGTGCCGGGGTCGGTTCCCAGCGCGACCACATGGCCGTTGCGGGTCGTGACCTCCTCACCGAGCATGATCAGAAGGTCGTCGCCCGCCTGGTCCGCCCAATGGGGGTGCGAGGCGTGAGTGTTGTGCTCGGACGTGTTGATGAAGTCCAGGCCCGCGGTACGCGCCAGCGCCGCGATCTCCGCCGGGGTGCGGCGGCCGTCCGAGTACCAGGAGTGCAGATGGCAGTCGCCGCGGTACCAGTCGCGGCCGCGGCCCTTCGCGCGCGACGGCGGGTACACCGGCTTCGGGGTCGCGCCCTGCTCTCCGTACGTGAGGGTGATCGTGATCTCGTACGGCAGTCCCTGCGGCGCCACCGTGTACGGGCCGAGCGCGATGTGCCACGTCCCCGCCCTGACCGGTCCCGGGATGTAGCCGGGCGTCGCGTCGTCGCCGCGGAGGAAGAACTCCGTGCGTGCCCCGCCCGACCAGCCGCGGAAGCCCCGGCCGCCCGCCTCCGTGCCGCGCTCGTCGAAGATGCCGATGTCGAGGGCGTTGCCCGCGGTGCCGGCCGGGACGGACGGCTTCTCGTAGGTGTACGCGACCTTGATCTCCCGTACGCCGTGCGGGACTTCGACCGGGAGGTACACGAAGTCCGGCGAACCGATGGGCAGGGTGCCGCGCACCGTCCGGGTCTCCTGGCTGCCGTCGGCCGCGTCGTCGGCCTCGGCGCCGCTCGCGAAGGTCACGCTTCCCAACGTAAGCGCGGCGGCGGCGCCCGTCACGAACAGCGCGCGTCTCGCCATGAGGTTTCCCTCAACGTTTCCCGTGACGTTTCCGTGGTCGTCCTCGCACATGCTGCTGCTCCCAGGGTGTCGAGGGTGCCGAGAGTGGTGAGTTGGCAGTGACATGACATCGTGTGGTGCGGGTGGGGCTGGGTGAGAGACAGATGCAAGCCTCGTATCCGGCCGTGAACACAGGCGCACAGGAAGGGAATCGGCACCTGTCGCGCAGAACGACAGCAGGACGACAGCAGGACGACGGCAGGGGCGACGCCTGTTGAGCCTCCGTGCCCTGGTCGGCGCGGATGCCCGCCGCCAGTGGCGCTGTGTAACGATCTGCGGCCCCCGACGAATACGGCCGGGCCCTGCAATGCCTGATCACCGCGACCGTATGCTCGAAGGATGACGATTTCCGCGACTCCCGGAACCGGTCCCGGAACCGGGCCGACGGCGAACTCCATGCGGCGCGCGCTCAAGCGTGCGCGGGACGGCGTCGCGCTCGATGTCGCCGAGGCGGCGGTGCTGTTGCAGGCGCGCGGCGCTGACCTCGACGACCTGGCCGCGTCCGCCGCGAAGGTGCGGGACGCGGGCCTGGCGGCGGCGGGCCGCCCCGGCGTCATCACGTACTCGAAGAGCGTCTTCATCCCGCTGACCCGGCTGTGCCGGGACAAATGCCACTACTGCACCTTTGTGACCGTGCCGGGCAAGCTGCGCCGCGCCGGACACGGGATGTTCATGTCCCCCGACGAGGTCCTCGACATCGCCCGCCGCGGCGCCGAACTCGGCTGCAAGGAAGCCCTCATCACCCTCGGCGACAAGCCGGAGGACCGCTGGCCGGAGGCCCGCGAGTGGCTGGACGCCCACGGGTACGACGACACGATCGCGTACGTACGGGCCATCTCCATCCGCATCCTGGAGGAGACGGGCCTGCTGCCGCACCTCAACCCGGGTGTCATGTCGTGGACCGACTTCCAGCGGCTGAAGCCGGTGGCCCCGAGCATGGGCATGATGCTGGAGACGACCGCGACCCGGCTGTGGAGTGAGCCGGGCGGACCGCACTACGGCTCCCCCGACAAGGAACCGGCGGTCCGGCTGCGCGTGCTGGAGGACGCGGGCCGCTCCTCCGTCCCCTTCACCAGCGGGCTGCTGATCGGCATCGGGGAGACGTACGAGGAGCGCGCGGACTCACTCTTCGCGCTGCGCCGCGTGTCGCGGGCGTACCACGGCATCCAGGAACTGATCATCCAGAACTTCCGCGCCAAGCCGGACACCGCGATGCGCGGGATGCCGGACGCGGAACTGGACGAGCTGGTGGCCACGGTCGCGGTGGCCCGGCACATCATGGGCCCGGCGGCCTGTCTCCAGGCGCCGCCGAACCTGGTCGACAGCGAGTACGGGCGGCTCATCGGCGCGGGGATCGACGACTGGGGCGGGGTCTCACCCCTGACCATCGACCATGTGAACCCCGAGCGCCCGTGGCCGCGGATCGAGGAGCTGGCGTCCCATTCGGCCACCGCCGGCTTCGAACTGCGGGAACGTCTCTGCGTGTACCCCGAGTTCGTCCAGCGCGGTGAGCCCTGGCTGGACCCGCGGCTGCTGCCGCACGTACGGGCGCTGGCGGACCCGGAGACGGGCCTCGCCCGCGAGGACGCGGTGGTCGAGGGACACCCGTGGCAGGAGCCGGAAGAGGCCTTCACATCCTCCGGCCGCACCGACCTGCACCACACGATCGACACCGAGGGACGTACGTCCGACCGCCGCGACGACTTCGACGCGGTGTACGGCGACTGGGAGGCGCTGCGCGAGGCCGCCGCGCCCGGGATGGTGCCGTCCCGCATCGACACGGACGTACGGGCGGCGCTGGCGACGGCGGCGGACGACCCCACCAAGCTGACCGACGACGAGGCCCTGGCCCTGCTGCACGCGGACGGTCCGGCGCTGGACGCCCTGTGCCGGGTGGCGGACGACGTCCGCAAGTCGATGGTCGGCGACGACGTGACGTACATCGTCACGCGGAACATCAACTTCACCAACGTCTGCTACACCGGCTGCCGCTTCTGCGCCTTCGCCCAGCGCCGCACGGACGCCGACGCGTACACGCTCTCCCTGGAGCAGGTGGCGGACCGCGCCGCCCAGGCCTGGGACGTGGGCGCGGTCGAGGTCTGCATGCAGGGCGGCATCCACCCGGACCTCCCCGGCACGGCGTACTTCGACATCGCGAAGGCGGTGAAGGAGAGGGTCCCCGGCATGCATGTGCACGCGTTCTCGCCCATGGAGGTGGTGAACGGCGCGACCCGCACGGGCATGTCGATCCGCGAGTGGCTCTCGGCGGCCAAGGAGGCCGGCCTGGACTCGATCCCGGGCACGGCGGCGGAGATCCTGGACGACGAGGTCCGCTGGATCCTGACGAAGGGCAAGCTGCCGGCGGCGACCTGGATCGAGGTGGTGACGACGGCCCACGAACTGGGCATCCGCTCCTCCTCGACAATGATGTACGGCCATGTCGACCAGCCCCGCCACTGGCTCGGCCACTTCCGGACCCTGGCGGACATCCAGCAACGCACCGGCGGCTTCACGGAGTTCGTGACCCTCCCCTTCATCCACACCAACGCTCCGGTGTACCTGGCGGGCATCGCCCGCCCGGGCCCGACGACCCGCGACAACCGCGCGGTGGTGGCCATGGCCCGCCTTCTCCTGCACCCGCACATCCCCAACATCCAGACCAGCTGGGTGAAGTTGGGGACCGAGGGCGCGGCGGAGATGCTCCGCTCGGGCGCGAACGACCTCGGCGGGACGCTGATGGAGGAGACCATCTCGCGGATGGCGGGCTCGTCCTACGGCTCGTACAAGTCGGTCAAGGACCTGATCGCGGTGGCGGAGGCGGCGGGGCGTCCGGCGAGGGCGCGGACGACGTTGTACGGGGAGGTGCCGGAGGAGCGGCAGCGGGCGGCTGCCGCTTCCGACGGGCATCTGCCGGAGCTGTTGCCGGTGTTGGAGTCTCCGTGAGGACGACTACTCGGTGTCCTTGGGGTGGCGGGTAGACGCGTACACGAGGTGGACGGTGCGGCGTGTTTCGTCGACGAGATAGCGCACGCGACCGCCTGCCGTCACCTCGTACTCCCACTGGGGATACTCCTGGCCGCCAAGGTTGCCCGTGGCCAGACGACCGCGCAGCCGGTGCTGACGGTCGGGATCCGCTCGGGACAGCGGGTCGCAGCGCAGCGCCTCGAAGCAGCGCCGGGTGTTGCCCGGCGCCTCCGCGCCCAGCTCGCCCCATCCCTTCGCCGCCTCGTTCGTCGCGAATCGCAGGCGCCATTCCCCGCCCACCGGCGGTGGGGTGACGTCGTCGCCCCGCTTCGGGCTCACGGCGCGGTCACCTCGCCGTGGTCCTCGTCCGGCAGCCGACGGGTGAGCTGCGCGGTGAGCTCGGGGTCGGCGAGGATGCGTGCCGTCGCGCGCCATTCGACGACGACTCGGTGGAGATTGCCATGGACGTCCAGCTGGGCCGCGTCGTACGTGCCGTCGATGAGCTCGGCGACGAACTCCTTCAACTCGTCCGCCGACAGATGACGAACCCACGGGAAGACTGAGGGAAGTGCCCGCACTATGGCCCGCTCACCGGCATCGCTGCGCACGAGGGCGGCCAGAAGGCGGGCCGTGATGTCCGCCGTCTCCTCGCGCTGCTGATCATGGCGTGCCGTCGTCAGGTAGAGATCCTCGCCGTCCCGGCGCGTGATGTGTACGCGCTGAGCCCGGTCGAGCGTGTCCGCGACACGCTTGGAGTTCTTCGAGAGCTCGGAGAAGGCGACCGTGGGAGTGGACATGGCCCCACCGTACTTCGGAACGTATTCCGAAGTCAATCGTCGGGTGTCTGTCCGGGCTCTCGGGCCCTCTGCCAGAATTCAGTCGGACCAGCTACGGGGGTGGGACGGATGGGGCCGACGCGACCGTCGATGCAGGAGCTGATCGGGCGCCGTAAACGCGCGGGTTTCGTCGGCCGTCGCAGCGAGCTCGACCTCTTCCGCGCCAACTTCGACACCTCGCCGGAGGATGAGCGGCACAGCTTCGTCTTTCATGTCCACGGAACGGCGGGAGTCGGCAAGTCCTCGCTGGTCCGTGAACTGGAGGCCCTGGCTGCGCAGCGCAAGGCGCTCACCGCCTGCACGGACGAGACCGTGAACAGCGTGCCGGAGGTGCTGGCGGCGATCAGTGCGCAGTTCGCCAAGCAGGGCGCGGAGTTGAAGGCCCTCGACAAACTCCTCGCCGCCTACCGGCAGCGCCGCCATGAGGCGGAGACGGCGTCGGCTGTGCTGGACCCCGGCGCGCCCCAGCCGCCCTCCGCGGGCAGCATGGCCGTGGCCCAGGCGGGGGTGATCGGACTGGGCATGGTGCCGGGCGTGGGCGCATTCGCCGGAGCCATCGACCCGGCCCAAGTGGCCTATGGCACAGACTGGTTGAGGGCGGCGCTCAGCGCGCGCTTCCGGAATCACGACGATGTGCAGCTGGTCCTGGAGCCGCTGAATGTCCTGACCCCGGTCTTCGTCTCGGAGCTGGACCGGGTGGCCGGCTACGCGCCCTGGATCGCGCTGTTCTTCGACACCTACGAGCGAACCGCCCCCTTCCTCGATCCCTGGCTGCTCGACCTCATCACCACGGACCGGTACGGCGCGCTGCCCGCGAACGTGGTCGTCACGCTGGCGGGCCAGCACGGCCCCGACCCCGCCCGCTGGGCGGACTACGCCGGGTTCGTCACCGAGATCGCCCTGGAGCCGTTCACGGAGTCCGAGGCACGCCAACTCCTGGCGGCGAGAGGAGTGGTGGACGAGGGCGTCGTACGAGAAGTGCTGCGGTTGTCCGGGTGCCTTCCGGTGCTTGTGTCGACTCTCGCCGAGAATCCGGGTGTGGTCGACGACCCCACGGCCACCGCAGTGGAGCGCTTCCTCAAGTGGGAGCGCGATCCGGCGCGGCGGGAGGCCGCACTCATGTGCGCTCTGCCGCGGCAGCTGGACGAGGACGTGTTCCGGGCCACCGTGGACGACGGGGAGACCGAGGGGTCGTACGAGTGGCTGCGCGGGATGCCCTTCGTGAGCGAGCGGGTCGGCCGCGTCCGCTACCACGATGTCGTGCGTACCGCCATGCTCCGGCTGCAGCGGACGCGGTCGCCGCGACAGTGGGCCGAGCGGCACGCACGGCTCGCGGAGGTGTTCGGGGAATGGCGTGCCGGGGCGGAAGAGGGGCTGGAACCGGACGAGTGGTGGCTCGACGAGCCATGGCGTGAGCTGAGGCTTGAAGAGTCGTACCACCTGTTGTGCGCACGGCCGCAGACGGCACTGAGGCAGGTGCTCACGGATTTCGTCGGAGCCTGCCGCGCAGATGCGGTCGCGGCGCGTGGCTGCGCGCAGGCGTTGGCCGACGCGGGGGAGCACGCAGACGCGGAGGCGCTCCGCGCATGGGGGCGTGACCTTCTCGCGGCGGTCTCGGGAGAGTCGGGCACTGTACTGAGCGGGCTCGGGTTGTTGCTGGACCGGGCAGGCCTCGACGCGGAGACCCGGGCCGTGGCGCACATGGTGCGGGGACGGGAACTGCGGCAGACGGGAGAGGACGAGAAGGCACTCGTGGAGTTCGATCGGGCCGTCGCTCTGGCTCCGACGTCCGCGAGGGCGTACCACGAGCGTGGCCTCTTTCACGCGCTGCTGCGTGAGCCTGCTGCAGCCTTGGCGGACCTGGACCGTGCCGACGCATTGCGCCCCGACACCGCCTGGATCATCTTTGACCGGGGCATCGTTCTGCAGCACCTGGGCCGTCATGAAGAGGCCGTGGCGGCCTTCGACCGTGTGCTGACCTTCGATCCTGCAGATCGGTTGGCATGGGCAAGCCGGGGGTACAGCAAGCACTTCCTCGGCGACGACGACGGGGCGCTCGCGGACTTTGACCGAGCACTGGAGATCGACGCCGAATATCTGTGGGCTCTCGCCCACAGAGCTGAGGTATATCGCCGCCAGGGGCGGCTCGATGAGTCGTTCGCAGACCTCGATTGTGCTGTACGGGCAGCACCGGACAGTGCGTGGATCGCGTCCGAACGAGGAGACGCCTACCGATTGGTGGGCCGGTACGAGGAGGCTGTCGAGGAACTCGGGAGGGCCTGCGAGCTGAACGCGGAGTACGCGTCGGCACATGCCGGCCGCGGAGACGCGCTCCTCCGTCTGAACCGCCTCGATGAGGCGCTCGCGGCCTTCGACCGCGCGATCGAGCTTGAGCCCACCTACGTGTGGGCACTGCTGAACCGTGCTCGTCTGCGCGGAGACCTGGGCGACGAGGAGGGCAGGTTCGCCGATCTTGGTCTGGCTGTCGCGGCTGAATCATCGGGTAGCCGGGCCTTGCACCAGCGAAGTGTTGCTCACCTCAAGGCCGGCCGTTTCGAGGAGGCGCTGGCTGACGCAGACCTCGCGCTGGAACGGGAACCCGACAATGTCGATCATCGTGACCTCAGGAGCATCGCCCTGTCCGCGCTGGGCAAGCACGCCGAATTGGGTGCCCAGCTCGACCGCATATTGGAGCACGATCCCGACGACTGGGCAGTGCTGGGGGCCAGAGGCAGGAACCATCTGAGCTTGCGGCAGTACTCCGAGTCACTGCGGGACCTGAACAGAGCCGTCTCCCTTCGCGCGGACCAGGCGGGCCTGTACGCGGCCCGCGCGAATACATGCATCGCCATCGGACGGCTTGAGCCGGCACTCGCCGACCTTGGCCAGTGTGTTGAGCGCGGCCACGAGACCGAGTGGGCGCGCGGCAGAACCGTTGATGTCCTGCTGATGCAGGGACGGTACGACGACGCGGTGCGACTGCTGGAAGGCATCCACTCGACCGGCGGCCTTAAAGGCAACATGGCCGCCATGGGCGTTTACTGGTACGTCGACGCGATGTGGGCCGCCGACGTCATGACCGGCCGGTGGGAACGGACTCGGCAGCTCGCCGACTGGCTGTACGCGAACCATCCCGACGGAGCGGTCAGGTTGGCCTTGACGGTGGGTCTGACGGAGGGCGCGGAGGCCGCTGAACCCCTGTGGCGCGAGGCACGGACCGCCACGGCGGACGCGGACGCGCCGGACACCCGGCGGATACTGCCCAGTTGTGCACTTGGAGAGTGGAGCGGGGCCGACACGTCGCTCTCCGCGGCGCTCGCCGTGAACCACGACTGGGAGGACCTGGCTCACCTGGCCGACTCACTCAGCCTCCTGGCGCGTTGCCCCGGCGTCGATACGGCACTCGTCCGATCCCACCTGGCCCGGGTCGTCGGAGCCCGTGATGTCTTCCAGTCCCGTTACGCGGAGTAGGTCTCGACAGACGCCGCCCATGACCGGTCCGCGAAGCCGTCCTGCACGGCCGCGTACCGGGCCGCGACTTCAGGATGACGCTCCGGCTCGGTACGGCCGGGGTGCTCCGTATCGAGGTGACCGACGCCCGGGGTGACCGGGTCCCGCGTATCCCGGACCCGGTCGAGGAGTGCGCGGAATCGGGGCGGGGGCTGCGGCTGGTGGTGGCGTACGCGGACCGTTGGGGCGTCGACGAGGCACCGGCTCACTGCAAGACCGTCTGGGCCGAACTGGCGCCGGATCGCGTAAATCCGTGACCCGGTCGAGCGCGACGCCAAAGAAATAAGAACCGGGGAAAGAACCAACCCGGCCCCACCGCCCCCGGCGATCACCCGCAGGAGTGAACATCGCCAACTCGGCTGGCGCGGAAGCCGTGTTGTGGTGCAGCGTCGGCGAAACAACCGCACGCATAATTTCGGCCCCCGCCGGGACGGCAATCCCAGTGCGAGGGCCTGATCACCAAGGAAGACAGAACCTTCCCCATGACTGCACAGCAGCCTAGCGCGCCTCCGCGCGCCCGGTCCGGCCCTTCCGGACCCGGAATCGACCACGTCACCGAACGCCACCACGAGCAGTTCACCGTGGTCGGGAACCACCTCGCCCAGCACCCCGAGCTGTCCCTCACGGCGATCGGCCTGGCCACCCACATCCAATCGCTGCCCAAGGGCACCCCCGTCGGGATCAAGGCCCTGGCTGCCCGATTCCCCGAGGGGGAGATCCGGATCGCCGCCGCCCTAAGGGAGTTGGAGGCGCACGGCTATCTGACCCGCATCAAGGAGCGGCTGCGGTCCGGCCGGGTAGTGACCCGGACGATCTCTTACAACAGGCCACGGCTCGCGGCCCTTCCGGCTGCGGCTCTCGCGTCCGATGCCCACGTGACTCCCGCAATTCCTGTGACTCCCGTGGCTCCCGTAATTCCCGTCGCGCCGCCAGACTCCCTGGACCCGGAACCCGCACCCCCGAGCCATTGCCCGGCGGTCGATCTCCTCTCCGGCCTACGGGCCTACGACGCACGCCTGTTGCTCACGGAACGGGATGTACACCGCCTGGCGCCATTCGTCTCCGCCTGGCTGGAGCGAGGCGTGCCCGCCTCTGCCGTACGGCTAACCCTGATGAACGGCCTGCCCCAGGAGCCGATCCGGCATCCAGCGCGATTCCTCGCGCACCGCCTCGTTGCCCAGCTTCCGCCGCCCCTGCCCACCGCACCACAACCACACAGCACCGCCACCCCTCTTGGCTCCCTTCGTCCTGACCCTTTCCAGACCTGCGACGGGTGCGAACGGGCCTTTCGTGCTCCGAGCCCTGGCCGCTGCCGTGACTGTCGCGCGTGCGGGGCGACGGCATAGAAAACCGCCCAGTCCGCACCGGAGGTCACCATGAGTGCCCAGACCGGCGGCCCGTACGGACCGCTGATCCCCATGCCCGAGCTCACGCCGGACGCGCTGCGGGCAGCGGTCGCGCGGATCGCGCCGAGCCGGATCCCGGCCCTCACACAGCACCTCTTCGAAGCCACGACGAACGCGCAGCAGACGCAGAGCCTCGCGCCGCTGCGGGCCTTCGTGCACTCCTGGGCCGTGCTCGTGGCGATCGAACGACACCCGGAACGTGCCTCCCGGCTCCGTGCACTCGAACGCATCGTGGACGCGGGGGAGCAGAACCCGGCAGAGGCCATCGCAGAGATCCGTGCGATCCGGGAGGCTGCCGAGGCGGAGGCTTTCTGCCCGTACCCCGCCATGCGTGCATCTACGTCTGCAATGTCACCTGGTATGGCTGATACCTGACCACTTGGGGTCACTCCGGTCACATTCCGCATACCGTTCCGGGCCCTCAACCGCCCGTTCCCGTTCGATTACAGTGCTGAGCTGTCGGACGTAAGGACGTGCCTCGGGAGGTCTCGGTGGGTGCGACAGCCGGTGCCGTCTGGGGCCGTGCCGAACAGCAGGACTTCCGCAGCAGGGTGCGCGGAACGCTGCTGGGGGCCGCCGTCGGCGACGCCCTGGGCGCGCCGCTCGACGGGCTCAGTCTGGAGGAGATCCGGGAGGCGTACGGCGCGGAGGGCCTCACCGACCTGGCCTTCGGATACGGCAGACGCGGTGCCGTCACGCACCTCACCCAGCTCACGCTGTTCAGCGTCGACGGGCTGATCCGTGCCCAGGTGCGCCGCGACACCGGCGCCTGGCATCCGCCGACCGACCTCCACCGGGCCTACCGCCGCTGGGCGGCCACCCAGAGCGACTGGGGGCCCGACGAGCGCCGCAAGGACGACGGCTGGCTGGCCCGCGAGGAATGGCTGTACGCCCGCCGCGACCCGGCCCGGTCCTGTCTGCTCGGCCTCGGTGACGAGACCATGGGCACGCCGGACGCGCCCAAGAACCCCGGCGAGCCCGGGCCCGAGGCCGCCGCCCGCTCCGCGCCCTTCGGGCTCCTCGTCGGCTGGGAGCCGCAGCTCGTGGTGCAGCTCGCCGTGGAGTGCGCGGCGCAGACCCACGGCCACCCCACCGCGTACCTGTCGGCGGGCGCGTACGCCGTGATCGTGCACGCGCTGGCCCGGGGCGAGAGCCTCGACGGGGGCGTGCAGCGGGCGCTGGCGGTGCTTGCCGCACGGCCGGGGCACGAGCCCGTCACCGACGCGCTCCAGCACGCGCTGGGCGCCGTGCGGCAGGGGATGCCGTCGCCGGGGCGGGTGGAGGAACTCGCCGGGGACGGTACGGCGGAGGGGGCGCTGGCGGTCGCGGTGTACTGCGCGCTGGTCGGGGAGGACATCCGGCACGGGTTGTGCCTCGCGGTGAACCAGGGTGGGGCCTCCGGTGTGGCGGGGGCGCTCACCGGGGGGCTGCTGGGCGCCCTGCACGGCGAGACTGCGCTCCCGCCGGCCTGGCTGGCCGAGCTGGAGGGCCGTCCCACCATCCTCGTCCTCGCCGACGACTTCGCGATGGAGATGACCCAGGGTCCGGCCCTCCACGGCCCGGGCGGCTCCTCACCGGGCTGGCTGGCCCGCTACCCACGGGGCTGACACCGAGGGGTTCTTCGCCCCCGCCGCCCCTACCCGTCCCATCCCTGGGGGCTGCGCCCCCAGACCCCCTGGGTTGTGCGTCGGCTGCGGGCCGGTGGGGGCTTGTCGCGCAGTTCCCCGCGCCCCTAAAAGCACAAGCCGCCCCCACCCACCCGCAGCCGAACGAACAACCAAACCAACCAACTAAACGCCGGACGGGCTCGCCGTGTCCGCCCCGTCCGCCTGGGCCGGGATCGCCACCCCCATAGCCCCGTCGTCGTCATCGGTGTTGATCTTCTCGATGATCGCGTCCCGCTCCGGCGTGTCCTCGGGCTTCAGGAAGCCGATGAGGATGTACAGGACGAGGGAGATGGCCATGGGGACGGAGACCTGGTATTCCAGCTTCACATCGGTGCGCTGGGAGAAGTCCAGGTTGTAGTTGACGAAGAAGAAGGCGAGCAGGCCGCAGGCCCAGCTGGTCAGGGCCGCCGTCGGGCCGGACTTACGGAACGGTCGGAGCAGGCCCAGGATGAACGGGATCGCGATCGGGCCCATGAGTCCGGCCACCCACTTGATGACGACGGTGATGATGTCCTTGAAGGCGGGGGAGTTGACCTGCGTCGCCACGGCCATGGAGAAGCCGAGGAAGGCGACCGTCGTGACGCGCCCCGCGATCAGACCGGCCCGGGTGTCCCAGGCTCGCGCGGCCTTCGACAGCACCGGCGCCACGTCCCGGGTGAAGACTGCCGCGATGGCGTTGGCGTCCGAGGAGCACATGGCCATCGTGTGGGAGAAGAAGCCGACGACCACCAGGCCCAACAGGCCGTGGGGGAGGAGCTGTTCGGTCATCAGGCCGTACGCGTCCGACCCGTCGGGCTTCTTCGCCGTCACCAGCAGCGGCGACAGCCACATGGGGATGAAGAGGATCACCGGCCACACGAACCACAGGCCGGCGGAGAGGAAGGCGGACCGCGTTGCCTGCTTGGCACTGCCCGTCGCCATGTAGCGCTGGGCCTGGTTCCACATGCCGCCGTTGTACTCGAACAGCTTGATGAAGAGATAGGCGATGAAGAACACCGTCAGATACGGGCCCGCGAAACCGTCCGCGTGACCGTTCAGCTTCGGCGAGTCCAGCGCCTTGGACAGGCCGCCCTGGTCGGAGATCTTGTTCAGCGCGATGACCAGCATCGAGACACCGGCCAGCAACTGGATGACGAACTGGCCGAGTTCGGTGAGCGCGTCGGCCCACAGCCCGCCGATCGTGCAGTACACGGCCGTGATGCTGCCGGTGATGAGGATGCCCTGGGTGAGGGTGACCCCGGTGAAGACGGTGAGCAGGGTCGAGATCGCGGCCCACTTCGCGCCGACGTCCACGATCTTCAGCAGGATGCCGGACCAGGCGAGTGCCTGCTGCGTCGGCACGTTGTAGCGGTCCTTGAGGTACTCCAGGGGTGAGGCGACGTGCAGTCGCGAGCGCAGCCTGTTGAGGCGGGGCGCGAACGCCTTGGCGCCGATGGCCACGCCGATGGCGATGGGCAGCGCCCAGGTGACGTACGACGTGATGCCGTACGTGTACGCGATGCCGGCGTATCCGGTGAACATCACCGCGCTGTAGCCCGACATGTGGTGCGAGATGCCGGACAGCCACCACGGCATCTTGCCGCCCGCGGTGAAGAAGTCGCTGACATCGTCCACACGCTTGTGGGACCAGACACCGATCGCGGTCATGACGCCGAAGTACGCGACCAGGACGGCCCAGTCGAGACCGTTCATGTGCCCCCTCCAGGGGTCCGCCTTGTGAACTTGCAGATACCGGACGGCACTTCGCCAGTACGCACATGGGCGGCGCCCCCGTTGCGGGAGCGGGGACTTCGGGGATTGAACCGCTGGTCCGACCAGCCGGTCAAGACCTCCTGCGGTCACAGATATGAACACAGATCAGAAAGCAGAACGATTTTGCTTCTACTTTACCCGTACGGCTGTTGTCGTGCTCGTGACGTGGAACACACGATGAGCGGGCACTTCGTCAGACCCACAGCAGCAACGACAAGCAGCCATGGCAAGCAACCATGGCAAGCAGTGACAGCAAGCAGCAACAACAAGTCGACGGCCGTGCGGGATGCGGGTCCCGTACGCCTGAGAAGGGAGCGCCGGCGCGCCAACCCCGGCCGTGGGGACCGACGGAACGGTCGAATCTATGCCCCGCCAGGCTTCGATGAGGCATCTGACCTGGGATTATCGGGTGCCAGTCGACGTGTGTGAGGGGATTCAGTCGTGCTCTTCCTCCTCGGATTCCATGCGCCGGATTCCCTCGTGGGTGAGGGTGACCATCGCGGGGGTGTTGCCCGTGTCCCAGTCGACGGTGATCAGGCCTTCGCCCGCCAGGTAGGTGCAGGCGGCGGCCAGGTCCTGTTCCGGTACGTGGAGGTCGTGCCGCAGCTGTGCCCCGGTGATGCCGAGGAGGCGGTTGCCTTCGACGGCTTTGTACAGGACCTGGAGCACCTGTTCGCGGTAGGTCTTGCGTTCCCGCAGTGTGGCCATGACCGCGTCCTCTCGTGTGCGGGGGTGGGCTCCGGGCCCGGGGCTCTCAGATTTCGTCGGAGTGGGCGCCCGCGCCGGCAGGGGTCCGGCTGGCGGCCAGCCAGGAGCGGGCGGGGCCGGCGGGTGCTGCCGTGTCCACGGTGAGGTGGAGGCGAGTGCCGCCGCCGAAGCCGGGATAGCTGCGCTGTTCCGCTCCGGCGAAGCAGTGACGAAGCGCTTCCGCGACCGCGCGGGCGGCTTCGGGCGTGTGCGCGATGATCCGGACCTCGGCGTACCCGAGCTTCGGCAGTATCTGGGTCTCGTTCTCGATGTACTTCACGCGGGGGTGCTCCCTTTCGGAGTGGGCGAGAAGCCGGCGGGTGGGGGCGCCGTGGCGCCCCGCCCGCTGCCCCGGGCCGGAGGAAGGTCTGTTCGGTCTGTTCCTCACCGGTCGGCATCCGTGCGGTGGGCTCGACGACTGGTGTCGTCCGGCAGGCCGGGAGGTCTCGGCAGGGGGTCGCTGAAGTGGTAGGCCGCGATCCGCGCGTCGTGCTGGGCGTTCAGCAGGTGGATCCGGAGCATTCCGATGCCGATTGCCAGGATGATCAGCGCGACGAGGACGATGGTCTCCATGTCGCTCACCTCCAGGTGCTTTCGGGCAGACGGAGGGCGCTTCGTCCCATCGGGTACCCGAAGGGGGACATGCAGGCCCCGCCTTCGCCCTCCCAGGTGGCTTCCCGGCGCACGGCGTCGCGGATGCCGTGCCTGATGGCGGCTTCGTCGGCCATCAGGACGCCGGCGGTGAGGACGCTGCCGGGGATCGCGGCGGCGGCCATCAGGCGGGCCGCGGCGGCGGGCTCGGTCTCGGGCGGGATGACGAGGAGGTCCCAGCGCCCCACGGTGTAGGAGAGCAGGATCAGCTTGTCGGGGTCCTGTTCGGTGAACCAGGCCACGTGCAGCGTGCGCCCGTCCACGGGCACCGTGTGGGGGATGACCGGCCAGCGGGTGGGGTTCACGGTGACGCGGGTGATGCGCCCCCAGGGTTCCTCCAGGGCGGCGGCGAGCGGTGGGAGCTCGGCTGCAAGGTCGCGGGAGTAGGGCCACCAGGCCCCGTCCAGCTGGCCGGCGAGGGTGGTCTTCGGGGTGAGGGACAAGCGTGCCGGGAGCTCTGCGGCGAGGTCGCGGGGCGTGGTCCGGTCGAAGGTCGTGATCATGATGCGGACCTGCCCCCGGACTGCCCGTCGGCAGTCCGGTTTTTATGCGATCGCCGGAAATGACACCCGCGTGAAAGCGGGTGCGCGAAGTACTTCCGGTGCTTTTACTGTACGCCCGTTCGATGGACTATAAACCGGTTTGACCAGGTATTTTCCGGCGAAGGCGCGGTGCAGAGCAGCGGTGCGGGCGGCGGGATCACCGTGAAACGACGGCGGGCTCGCGTACGTCGTCGGCCGGGCGCCGGTGCCGACCTGCGACGAGGCACGGCCGCACCCCGTAGACGGGCGGATCCACATGGCTGACTCCGACATTTCCGGCCTCGGGGCGTGGGCTCCGCAATCGTGGTGCGGCTTTCGGCTCAGTCCAGGGCGGCGAGGTGATCGGCGGCGCCCCCGCGCCACTCCATCAGGAAGAGGGTCGCGTCGTCGCTGGTCGTGCCGCCCCGTTCCTCCATCAGGGCGTGGGAGAGGGCGCGCACCACCGCACGCACTCGTTTCTCCGCGTGCTCGATGCGGTTGATCCAGTGGACGAGTTGTTCCTCGCCGAACTGCTCTTCGCCGGCTTCGTGCTCCTCGATGAGGCCGTCGGTGAAGCACAGCACCCGGTCGCCGCGTTGGAGGGTCTGCTCGCTGATCAGGGGCTGTTCACCGCCGAAGCCGACCGGCAGGGTGGTCGGGCTCTCCAGTTGCTGGACGACCTCGTGGTTACGGATCAGCAGCGGTGCGGGATGGCCCGCGTTGACCCATTGCAGATGGCCCGTTGTGATATCCAGGCGCATCATCTGCGCGGTGACGAAGTGCTCGGGCCCGAACTGCCCGGCGATGGCCCGGTCCATGAACGCGTAGATCTCAGCCAGTCCGACGTCGGCGCGTCTGGCGTGCCGGTAGGCGCCGATAGCGACGGTCGCCATGGTGGCGGCGTTCAGGCCGTGGCCCATCGCGTCGATCACCGCCAGATGCAGGATGTCGTCATTGAGGGCGTAGTCGAAGCTGTCGCCGGCGACCTTGTAGGCGGGCTCGAGGATTCCGGCCACCTCGACCTGCGGGACGGACATGGCCAGCGGGGGCATCAGGGACCACTGGATCTCCGCGGCCACGCTCATCGGCTCGCGGCGCCGGGCCTGGAAGAACCGGTCGGTGTAGCTGTGCTTGGTGACCAGAGTGTCGGCGACCAGGCCGGCGAGCCTGCGCAGCAGTCGCCGGTCGTCGTCATCGGCGGTGTCCAGGGTGAGGGCCATCACTCCCACCTGGTCGCTGCCGTCCAGCAACGGCAGGTACATCCGGACACCGTCGGCCTGTGACACCTCCACAGGCGTCGCGGACAGGAAGGCCGTGCCGGCGTGGGAGTCACCGATCGGCTCGGGCTCGCCGACGGTCAGCCGCCTGCCCGGCAGCGGCACCAGCACCCGCTGGCCGTAGTCCTGAAGGAGGATCGAGACGTCGCGGCCGCCGACCCTGGCCACCTCTTCCGCGACCAGCGGGGCGATCAGCTGCGGCGGCATCTCGTGCGCCCGGTCCAGCAGCACCCCCAGTAGCCGCTCGCCGAACCCTTCAGACCGGTCCACCATGGCCTTGTCAGGCCACCGCTCGCTGTCCGCCATGGCCGCCTCCTTCACTCCACCAGAGCCGATTTCGCCTGCTCGATGGGTGTTCCGAGGGGCCGCTCACGGGACGGCACGGTGTTCGGCCTCGGGGGCTTGGAGCTGGCCCGGCTCACCTTGCACCGCAGAACCGACGCCCGCCCCGACACGCGCGGGTCCACCCGGCGGTCACGGCAGATCCGCTCGAGACCCACTCATCTGTACACACGGGCTCCTGACACGACCGTGATCAACCCGCACAGAGTGACGTGGCCGGCCAGCCTGAAGAGCCCATTACGCCAAAAGCGGCATGTCGTACCAGGTCGGGACGGGTGGCTCTCAACTTCGGCCGCGGGGAACATCGGTACAGCGGTTGTCGGTGCGTACGGCGGACGGAAGTCCCCCCCGACAGTGATCGAGGATCTTCCTCTAACGCATGAGTTCGCCGGCGTTCACGAGCAGCGACTGCCCCGTGATCGCCCGCGCCCGGTCGGACGCCAGGAACGCCACGGCGTCCGCCACATCCCCGTCCGTGGCCAGCTCGGGCAGGGCCATCCGCTCGGCGAGCCGCTTCAGTACGTCCGCCTCCGGTACACCCTCGGTGTGGGCGGTGAACTGTACGTACGCCTCGACGGGCGGGCCCCACATCCAGCCGGGCAGCACGGTGTTGACCCGGATCCGGTGCGGGCCGAGTTCCCGGGCCATGGAGTACATCGCGCTCGTCAGCGCACCCTTCGACGCCGCGTAGGCCGCCTGGCTCACCTGGCTCGGCGCGGCCACCGACGACTGGGTGCCGATGATGACGACCGAGCCGCCGCGTGTCTTCAGCGCGGGCAGGCAGGCGCGGGTCATCCGCAGGGTGCCGAGCAGATTCACGTCGATGACCGACTGCCAGGTGGTGAAGTCGGCGTCCTCCAGGCCACCGAAGTAGCTGTCCCAGGCGGCCACATGGGCGACCGCGTCGATCCGCCCGAAACGGTCGAGGGCGAGCGCCGCCAGCGCCTCGCACTGCCCCTCGTCCGTGATGTCCGTCGCCCGGTACGCCGTGTGCGCGCCGTCCGGATCGATGTCGGCCGCCGCCTTGGCCAGATTCGCCTCCGTGCGCGCCCCGAGCACCGCGTTGCCCCCGTCGCGCACCACGGCCGCCGCGACCTGATGGCCGAGACCGGCCCCTACCCCCGACACCACGACGGTCTTGCCAGCGAGCAGTGACATCGGCGGCCTCCCTGAGTCCCGTACGGAGTCTGGCGCATTGTCTGACGGAGCGTCAGAGTATGGGCGTCCGGCGGAAGAAGGAAGGGGATCGTCATGTCGGAGGAGACTCGCAGCGACACCTACGCGGAACTGGCCGCCCTCGGCCCGTACGGCGTCCACCCGGGCCACGCCCTGATCACCATGGTCGAACCGCACCCGGGCCACGAGTACGCGTACAACCGCTGGTACGAGGACGACCACTACTACGCCGGCGCGATGGCGATGCCCTGGATGTACGCGGGACGCCGCTGGGTGGCGACCCGCGATCTCCAACTCCTGCGCTACCCGGAGAAGTCGGCGGTCGCCCAGCCCGTCACCGCGGGCTGCTACATCTCCACGTACTGGGTCACCGACGGCCGCTACGACGACCACATGAAGTGGACCGTCGGCATCAACAAGCGGCTGAATCGCGACGGCCGCGTCTACCAGGACCGTACGCACGTCTTCACGGCCTTCCAGGACCACGAGGCCACCGTCTACCGCGACGGTGCCGCCGGCCCCCGCGACTTCCACGCCCTCGACCACCCGTACGCGGGCCTGGTCGTCGAGGTCATCGACGCCGAATCCGCCGTGCGACGCGCCGAGTTGCTGGAGTGGCTGCGATCCCGCCACCTCCCGAAGCGCCTGGCGGGTTCCCCTGCCGCCATGGTCACCCTCTTCCGCCCGACCCCCCTCCCCGGCGACCGCATGACGTACGTCAAGCAGGTCGAGGGCGTGGATACGCGGCTGACCCTGCTGTGGTTCCTGGAGGCGGACCCCCGGGAGTGCTGGGAGGGCTTCTTCACGGGCTTGGGCGAGGGGGTGGCCGAATCAGGCCTGGGGCGAGTGGAGTTGGTGGCTCCGTTCATTCCGACCGTGCCGGGGACGGATCGGTACGTGGACCTGCTTCGGTAGCGACAGGAAGCGCCAGGTAGCGACAGGAAGCGGCATGTGACGGGTAGTGGGTGGCCGAGGTCAATGCCGAGCCCCCTCGGCCGGGACGGCGGGCCAGTCGAGAGGGCTCTGTCAGTGAGTCTTATGAAGTTGTGGTGGGTCATGAGTCAGGTGAGGTCTTAAGCTCCCCGGCTCACCTCGGCGACGAAGGCGTTCCACGCGTCGGCGGGGAACGCCAGTGTGGGGCCCTGGGTGACCTTGGAGTCCCGTACGTCGATCGCCGCGAGAACCGGGGACTTGACCTCGACGCAGGCGCCGTTGCCGGTGGAGTAGGAAGACTTGGTCCACGTGTCGGTGGCACCCTGCTGAATAGGCATGTTCTCTCCAGTAAGCAGTCGTTCATCGGTGAGTTGCCGCCACCGGCCCGCGTCGACGCGCTGTCACCGTGCTGCGGGTTCGTTCCGGAACCCGCAGCTCGGATTGCGCCAACGTTGTTGTTCGGTGGCGTGATCGACGCTACTCGCCAACATCGGCTGACGAAGCGACTATTCACTCGACTGGATGGCATATTCCAGTGGGGTCTTCCGCGCCGACGTGGCGAAGGTGTATTGTCCGGCACCTTCTCGTCGGGTACCCCTGTGGGGCCGCCCCATGCCTCTCAGCGCGCGTACTCCTTCGCGATGTCCGCGATGAACTGACGCGACTGTTCCACGTTCAGGGCCTGCGCCCGCAGATGCTCGTACATCACGCTGTACTTCTGGACGTCGTTCGCCTTCTCCAGGTACAGGTCGCTGGTGACGCCCTCGATGTAGACGACGCTGGAATCGGCCGCGTCGGGGAACTCCAGGATCGCGTACTGGCCGTTCAGCCCCGGGTGTGCGCCCATGTCGAAGGGGATCACCTGCACGGTGACGTGCGGCAGTTGGGACTGCTCGACGAGGTGTTCCAGCTGGTCGCGCATGAGGGAGCGGTTGCCGACGGTGCGGCGCAGTGCGGCCTCGTCGAGGACGGTCCACAGGCGCAGCGGGTTGTCCGGGGCGGAGATTCGTTCCTGCCGCTTCAGCCGTACCTGGACCCGCTTGTCGATGTCGCCGGGCGCGGTCTCGGGCAGGGCTCCCGCGATCAGGGACTCGGCGTACGGGCGGGTCTGGAGGAGTCCGGGGACGACCTGCGGGTCGTAGACGCGCAGTGACGCGGCGTCGGTTTCCAGTCCGATGTAGACGCTGTACGGGATGTCGCCGAAGGAGTGCCACCAGCCCTGCTGGCGCGAGTCCTTGGCCATCTGCATCAGGGAGTCGACGATCCGGTGGTCGTCCACCTCGTAGACCCCGCACAGATCGCGGACGTCTCGCTGGCTGATACTGCGCCGCCCGTTCTCCAGACGGCTGATCTTGGACTGCGAGACCAGGAGCCGCTCGGCGACCTCTTCGGCCGTCATGCCCTTGAGCTCACGGAGCCGGCGCAGCTCCTGGCCCAGCCGGCGCCGCCGGACGGTGGGATTGACATTGGACGCCACGGGACGTGCACCTCCGGCTGCGGGCCTCTACTTTGCGTATCTGCTGTTGAGCAGACTGCCACCAAGGTGCTTTCTACCGCTGGGAAACAGCGGATATGCGCTGGGTACACGCCAGTTCGGGGATCCGGCGTGTATATACGCCTGCCCCGGCCCTCGTCGGCGCTCGCGCACATGCGGCCGCGCGGGGCGGTGGGGCCGTGTCGTCGTCCGGACGTACGGCCTCATCGCCCCGCGCGAGCCAGCGGCTCCCGAACCGGATCCTGGGGACTGCGGTGCGGCGCTGAGGTGAAAAATGGCGGTGCTGTTCGTGCTGCGGTGCCTTCGGTACTGGCGGCCTGATCGTGCCGTCGGTACCGATCGTGCGTCGGTACTGATCGTGCGGTGGTGCTGGTCATACGTCGGTGCTGGTCGAGCTCGCGCGGCCCTGGGGCTACGGCTCAGTGGGCCACGGCTCGCGCCATGGCACCGTGGCGCGATTGCATCGGAACACCGCGGGCGGGTTCCGGCGCGGACCTGACTCCGGCGCTGGCCGGACGGCCTGCCGGTGCCGGGTTACGGCGTGGCTGTGCGGCCACACCGTTCTGAACGTCCATGACCGCGTGGGCCACGAGGCCGCCCATGGGGTCATGCCTGATCAGGTCCCGCAGCCGGGAGCGGGACGAGCGTCCCTCGTTCCCCGGATACAGGTGCTTGCCGAGACCGACCGCATGGGCCAGCGCGGCGAGCGCCGCGGTCCGCGGGTCCGGCGGTACGCCGGTGCGGATCGCGGTGTCCAGCCGGGCTCTGATCTCCCGGCTGATCTCCGTGTCCGTCGCTTGGTAGCGAGTCGTTGGCAGCACCCCGCACATCTGGCCGGCCACGGCATGGACCATGCCGCACCTCTCCAGATGCGAGAGGTAGGTCTGGCGCAGCCCCAGTCGGGGTCCGCCAATCCAGTTCACCGCGCGCACGGGTGCTCCGCGTCGGCGAAGCAGTTCCAACGCACAGTCCAGCGTTGGGTCTCCAGTCGGCCGTGGCTGCACCACGGCGATACGATCCCCGTCTGGGGCTATCCGTCCGGCCAGCGCCAGCTCTACTAGCTGTGCTCCGGCCAGACCGAGGTCGAGCGACTGAGGCTGTGCGGTGGTACCCGTGGTCGGGTCCAGCGCCAGCAGTAGAAGCTCTTCCGGAATTGATCTGCGGCTCCTGCCCATCCATGCCTCCCCGCGTGGATGAATGACAGGGTGACCCCTCTCACATTGGTCTGTCGAGGGTGCGTGACCGGTTCGTAGTGGAACCGATAGATATGTCGTTCTCGTCTACCGCAGGGGTTAAGCCCTCACACAGGACACTGGTACATGGTTCGGACAGCGGTGTCCGGGCGGCGGTTCACGGGTTTTCACGGTTCGGTTGGGCGCACGGAGGGTGTGCGGCCCATGGAGGAGGCATCGGTGGCGGGCGAGTCCCCCGACAGGTCGAAGCAGCACGAGTCGTCGGCGTCGTCGGCAGAAGCGACGCCGGGGACCCCGGCCGCGGTTCCGAGTCCGGCGCGGGGCGCCGCGTCGGCCGCGGCTTCGGCTCCGGCCGCGGCTGACCCCCGCATGGCGGTGGCCCGCGAACGGGCGTCCACCGTCGGGGTGGATCAGGCTACGGCGGTGTTCTCCACGAAGGCCCTCGCGGCGGCGGAACGATCGCTGAAGCAGGCCGAGGGGACCTCCGCGCCGGAGGATGCCCCGTCGGACGGGGGCGCGTCCTCCGGGTCCGGCACGGGTGGCCCCGGGGGCGACTCCCGACTGCGCGCGGCTGTGGCCGCGTGGGTGGCGGGGGCGGACGGGGACGAGTCCGCGGCGGCCGGCCGTGACGGCCGGGTCTCCGCCGCGGGGCGCCCTGGGACCGACACGGCCACGGAGGACACCGACGACGTGGCTGACGCCGCCGACGAGGAATCCACCGAGCCGACGGCCGACGCCGACGCCACCGCCGACGCGGCGGACGCCGAGGGTGACGGTGGCGCGACGGCGTCCGGCGACGAGCCGACGCGCGGGGAACGGGGTTCCGGCTCCAGGGGCTCCGACGCGGCTGCGGACAGCGCCGCGTCCGTGGTCGACGCCGAGGGTGACCGTGAGGCGGGGGCGACTGACGTGGCGTCAACTGTCGATGTTGATGTCGATGCCACCGCCGACGATGACACCGCCTCCGGCGAGGCTTCTGCCGCGGGGGAGCCCGAGGCCAAGAGTGCCTCCGACACCGCCTCCGCGCCCGCGGCCGAGCCCGAGGGCAAGCCCGAGGAGGAGGGCGGCACTTCGGGCAAGGATGCCGCCTCCGGTCCGAAGAGCACGTCGGAGGACTCGCCCAAGGAGCCCGCCGACGCGTCTCCGAAGGGCACGTCGGAGGACTCCCCGAAGGAGCCCTCGAAGGCCACCTCGGCCCCCTCCAAGGACTCCACGGACTCGAAGGACCCGGCTTCCGCCGAGTCCCCGGTGGACACCCGGGACTCGAAGGACTCCGTCGACTCGGAGGCCTCCGCTGACGCGAAGGACAAGCACCCGGTCGACCCGCGGGCCTCCGCGGCCGCGAAGAGCTCCACGGACCCGAAGGCTTCCGCGGCGGCCAAGGCTCCGGCCGATGCCAAGGCTCCGGCCGACGCCAAGACTCCGACCGACGTCAAGGCTTCCGCGGCGGCCAAGTCCCCGGTCGACGCCAAGGACTCCACTCCCGAGCCCCCCGTCGACCAGCCCACCGCCATCTTCAAGGCCCCCCGGCCCCCGGCCGTGGACCAGCCCACCACCATGCTCAAGCTGGGCGGCGCCACCAAGCCGCCCGCCGCCAAGCCCGCAGGCGAGTCCGACGCCAAGCCCGCGAGCAAGCCCACCCCCACCGTCAAGCCCGAGTCCGACCCCGAGCGCACCAGCAAGTTCGTTGCCCTCAAGTCGCTCGACGCGGCGGCGGCCCCCGCGAAGCCGAAGACCCCGGCCGGGCCCGCGAGCACCCCCGCCGACGCGACCGCCGCCCTCCCGCAGGTCGGCCCCGAGCGCACCACCCAGCAGCCGTTGCCGCCGAAGCCGCCGCTGGATCTGCTGGCCGAGCTGACGAACACGCCGCCGCCCCCGCAGACCCCGGTCCGGACGGTCGTGCGGCGGGTCAAGATCTGGACCCCGCTGGTCCTGCTGCTCGCGGTGATCTTTGCAGTCGTACAGGCGGTACGCCCGCTCCCGGCCCCGGCCCTCGCGCTCACCGCCGACGAGACGTACACCTTCGACGGCGGCACGCTCGACCTGCCCTGGCCGGGTCAGGGACAGTCGGCGATCGAGGTCGAGGGCGTCGGCAGCCTCGGCACGGAGGGCAAGCAGTCGCCCGCCCCCATCGCGAGCGTCGCCAAGATCATGACGGCGTACGTGATCCTTCAGGAGCACCCGCTGAAGGGGAACGAGGGCGGCGAGAAGATCACCGTCGACCAGCAGGCCGAGGACGAGTCGAAGCTGCCGGACGAGTCGACGGCGGCGATGTCGAAGGGCCAGCAGTTCACGGAGCGCCAGATGCTCCAGATGCTGATGATCCCCTCGGGCAACAACGCGGCACGGCTGCTGGCCCGCTGGGACTCCGACAACAAGACCTTCGTCGCCAAGATGAATGCCGCGGCCAAGAAGCTCGGCATGACGAAGTCGACGTACACGGACCCGAGCGGTCTGGAGAAGACGACGGTCAGCACCGCCACCGACCAGCTCAAGCTGGCCAAGGCCGTCATGCAGGACGAGGTGTTCCGCGGCATCGTCGGGATGGCCAGCGCCAAGATCCCCGGCCTCGACAGCACCATCTACAACAACAATGACCTGCTGGTGAAGCAGGTCGGCGTGATCGGCCTGAAGACCGGCTCGTCGACGCCCGCGGGCGGCAACCTGGTGTGGGCCGCCACCAAGACCGTGAACGGCAAGACGCAGACGGTCTACGGAGCCGTCCTGAACCAGAACGCCGGCACCGGCAAGGTCTGGGACAGCCTCCAGCTGGCGCTCACCAACAGCCAGAAGCTGATCAACAAGGTCCAGCAGAGCCTGATCTCCGCCACGGTCGTGAAGAAGGGCCAGGTCGTCGGCTATGTGGACGACCAGCTCGGCGGCCAGACCCCCGTCGTCGCCACCAAGAACATGACGGCGGTCGGCTGGCCCGGTCTGAAGACCAAGCTGTCGGTCGGCCTGGTCGACGGCAAGGCGGTTCCGCACAGCGGCAAGGCCGGCACGGTCGTCGGTCAGCTGACGGTCGGCGACGGCTCCAGTCACGCCGTGAAGATCCCCGTCGCGCTCCAGTCGGACCTCGCCGAGCCCGCCCTCGGCGCCAAGCTGACCCGCGTCGGCTGAACGGACCGTACGCAGCGGCCGTAGGAACAGTCGTACGGAACGGACGTACGCACCGGTGAGGTACCGACCCGCGCACCGGTGACGTACGACATATACGAAAGAACGCACCGCACCCCGCCGATGGCGCCCCACCCGGGCGCCCACCGACGGGGTGCGTGCTAGCGTCGCGAGATCGGGGCTGGTCGCGAGCCGCGGGTCCCGGACGAGACGGAAAACGGGACAGTGGGAGTGCCTTGCAGTGGCCACAGCGGAGCCGACACACGCCGACGACGCCGATCCGGGCCCAGGAACAGGCCCGCGAATACCGCTGCGCGCCCGCACATCTGAGGGAGGGCGCGACGAAGCGTCCGAGGTGGCACACAGCACCCGCCTGAGCCGGTTCCTCCGGCACCCCGTCACCCTCGCCACCGCCCTCTCCGGCGTACTGCACATCGTCTGGTTCTTCACGTTCGCGAACAGTGGCGGGGATCTCGCCGCGCAGGACGCGTGGGCGGAGTTCGTGGGGCGGCACCCGGACTCGGCGTACAACCTCGCCTGGTACGGCGGGATGCACCCGGTGTCGTACAGCGTGGTGTCGCCGTATCTGATGTCGGTGCTCGGCGTCCGTACGACGATGATGATCGCCGGGACCATCTCGGCGGGCCTGCTGACGCTGATCCTGATCCGCAGCCGGGCGGTGAAGAACCCGCTGTGGCCGGCCCTCGGGGGCGTCTTCGCGCTGCTGTGCAACGCGATCTCGGGCCGGGTGACGTACGGCCTGGGCATCGTGTTCGCGCTCGGTGCGACGGCGATCGTCTTCTGCTGGCCGTACCGCTGGCGCTACAAACGCTGGGCGAAGGCCCTGTGCGCGGCGCCGCTCGCCGCGCTGGCGACCGCCGCGTCGCCGGTGGCCGGACTGTTCGTCGGCCTGGTGGCGGTGGCCCTGTTCCTCCAGAAGCGCCGCCCCGGCGCATACGCCCTCGGGATCGCGCCGACGCTCGTGGTGGCGGTGTCGGCCTGGCTGTTCCCGTTCTCCGGCACCCAGCCGATGGCCTGGTACTCGGTCATCCTGCCGTTCCTGTACGCGGTCCTGGTCTTCTGCCTGGTTCCCAAGGAGTGGAAGACGGTACGGATCACGGCGGCGGTGTACGGCCTCGGTGTCCTCCTCGTCTGGCTGATCAGCTCGCAGATCGGCACCAACATCAGCCGGCTCCCGATGCTGTTCGGGGGCGTCACGCTGCTGGCGGCCCTGCCCTTCACCGTGCCGAAGTCGCGCAAGTGGTACACCCTCGTCATCGCCATCGTCGGGCTCAACGGGTGGATCGGCTTCAAGTCGATCGACGACATAGTGCATACGACTCCGGCGGCGTCCTGGGCCCGCGAGCTGGCCCCTCTCGTCAACGAGCTTCAGGTGGTGGGCGCCGAGAAGGGCCGCGTGGAAGTGGTCCCCGCCCGTTCCCACCGGGAGGCCTCCGCCCTCGCCCCGTACGTGAACCTCGCCCGCGGCTGGAACCGCCAGGCCGACATGGAGCGCAACCCGCTCTTCTACGACGACACCCTCAACTCCGCGAACTACCACGAGTGGCTGCAGCGCTGGGCCGTCCACTACGTGGTGCTGCCGAAGGGCGAACCGGACGGTGACGGCGGCGAACGCGAACGCCAGCTCGTCCAGCGCGGTATGCCTTACCTCCGGCAGATCTGGGGCGACGCGAACTGGCAGCTCTTCGCGGTCACGGACCCCGCGCAGCTCGCCGAGCCCAACGCCGTCGTCGACAGCGCGGAGCAGGGTGAGCTGACCATCGAGGTGGAGAAGGCGGGGCGCATCCTCATTCGCGTGCCGTACTCCCCGTGGCTCAGCATCGTCGACGCCAAGGGCAAGAGTGTGCAGCCGCCGCAGGAGACGGAGGCGTCCAAGCACCGTGAGGACGGCACGCCGAAGACGTTCGACAACCTCAACGGTTGCCTGATGCCGACGGAGGAGACCGCGGCGGGCGACAAATGGACCGAACTCCTGGCCCCCAAGCCGGGCACCTACCGCCTGGCGGCGCCCTACCAGCTCCCGCGGGGGACACCGTGCCCTGAGGAACTGCGCTGACACCTGGCGGTTGAAAGATTGCGCAGTTCCCCGCGCCCCTTTTAGGGGCGCGGGGAACTGCGCAATCTTTTAGCGGGGGTCTGGGGGCGCAGCCCCCAGGAACGGGATGGGACGGGTAGGGGCGGCGGGGGCGAAAACCAGCCCCGACGACGTCACCTCACCGGAAACGCCACATCGCACACCGCGTCCTCCGGCCCCGCCGCGTCCCAGTCCGCGAAGTAGATCTCACGGCAGGGACCGTCGTACGACAGCCCCTGTTCGGTGATCCACGCCTCGACGGCCTCGAAGGCGGCGAGGATCTGGGGGTGGGCGACCTGGGCCTTGGTGATACGGGCGTAGGCGAGCCGCTGGGCGGGCTCGACACGCACCTGGATTCCCCGGGCCCGCGGCTGCCCCTCGGCCCAGGCCCGCGCGGCGTCCGCGTCGGCGACCGGTACGCACGACTCGGCGGGTCCGTCGCTCTCGTTGCTGACCGCGGCGTAGTAGACGACGAAGGGGTCTCCGGTGATCCCCCCGGCCTCCCGGGCGCCCTCCTCCAGCCGCCCCAGCGCGGCCGGGATCCAGACCGGCAGCTCGTCCGCGAGCATGTGCCGCTTCTCCGTCAGCACCACGCGCTCGGGCAACTCGACCGTCTCGATCACGAACTTCCCGTACATCTCCGAACTCCTCCCGGACAGCCGTCCACGGAGGTACTCGGCCAGCGTCCGCTGCGAGGCGAACCGCGCCTCGATGTCCGCCCAGTACGCGTCGAGAAGGCCGGCGGCGGCGGAACCTTCCGCCGCCACCACCTCCGCGATCCGCGCGAGCGGCATGTCGAGCTGCCGCAGCAGCGCGACGAGCCGGGCGCGCTCGGCCTGGTCGGCGCGGTAGTAGCGGTAACCGCTGACCTCGTCGACGTGCGCCGGGGCCAGCAGCCCCAGCCGGTCGTACAGCCGCAGGGCTTTCGGCGAGAGCCGGGCCCGCGCGGCGAACGCACCGATCGTGAGCAGTTCCTTGTCCACGAGCACATCCTCCGTCACCGGGCTCCTTCCGCCCGGTGACATGAAGGCTCGACCCTGCCCCAGGGGCAAGGTCAACCGGCGAGCTGCTTCTCCACCGCCGCGACGACCTCGGCCGACTCCGGCTCGGTCTGCGGCGAGAAGCGGGCGACGACCGCGCCGTCCCGGCCGATCAGGAACTTCTCGAAGTTCCAGCGGATGTCCCCGCTGTGGCCCTCGGCGTCCTCGGTGCCGACCAGCCGCTCGTACAGTCCGTGCCGCGCGTCGCCGTTCACCTCGACCTTCTCGGTGAGCGGGAAGGTCACGCCGTACGTGGCGGAGCAGAACTCGGCGATCTCCTCGGAGGTGCCGGGCTCCTGCCCGAGGAACTGGTTGCAGGGCACGCCGAGGACGGTGAAGCCCTGGTCGGCGTAGCGCTCCTGGAGTCGCTCAAGGCCCGCGTACTGCGGGGTCAGCCCGCACTTGGAGGCCACGTTCACGATGAGGACGGCCTTGCCGCGGTACTGGCCGAGATCGGCCGAACCGCCCTTGAGTGCCCCGATTTCGACGTCAAGTACAGAATTCTCAGTAGTCATACAGCGATGCTAACCAGCGTGCACGGGCCGCTCGAAGAAGGTCTCCAGGACGACCGTCGCCTGCGTCCCGCTGACCCCCTCGATCGCGTACAGGCGGCGCAGTACGTCCTGGAGCTGTTCGGTCGTCGCCGTGCGCACCTTCACCAGCAACGATGCGCTGCCCGCGATGACGTGGGCCTCCTGGATCTCGGGTACGGCGGCGAAGGCGTCGGCCCGCTCGCCCATCCACGTATTCGAGTCGACGAGCACGAAGGCGAGGACCCCGCGGTCGAGCGCCGCGGGGTCGACGTCGACCGTCGTGGCCCGGATGACCCCCTGTTCACGCAGCTTGCGCACACGCTCGTGCGCGGCGCCCGCCGACAGGCCGACCGCCTTGCCCAGCACGGCGTAGGACTGGGTGGCGTCCTGCTGAAGCAGTGCGATCAGCTGACGGTCAATGTCATCCACTCGTTTCATGGAAAGACCATATCTCGTTCGGCGGTGTGCGTGTTACGTTGAATCACATCCTGATCACTGCCGCATCAATGGTGCGTCAACGCTGCTGAGGGGAAACCATGTCCGGCCACATCGTCAAAGGCCTGTACGAGATCCTGGACGACCGCTTCCGCACCGGCCGCTGTGTCAACGGCGACAGCAGGCTGGAGGTGCTCCACTCCGACTGCCGCTGGGCCGAGGGCCCGCTCTACGTGCCCGCCTGGCGTCAGCTGATCTGGAGCGACATCCCGAACGACCGCATCCTGCGCTGGGACGAGGGCACCGGGACGACCGGCCTCTTCCGCGCCCCGGCCGGTCACAGCAACGGCAACACCCTCGACCGCCAGGGCCGCCTGGTCACCTGCGAGCAGGGCAACCGCCGCGTCACCCGCACCGAGCCCGACGGCAGCGTCACCGTCCTCGCCGACCGCTACGACGGCAAGCGGCTCAACAGCCCGAACGACGCGGTCGTCCGCTCCGACGGCACGATCTGGTTCTCCGACCCGGACTTCGGCATCACCAGCGACTACGAGGGCCACCGCGCCGAGTCCGAGATCGGCGCCCGCAACCTGTACCGGATCGACCCGGCGAGCGGCGAGGTCACGCTCGCCGCGGACGGCTTCGACGGGCCCAACGGCGTCATCCTCTCGCCCGACGAGAAGCGGCTGTACGTCTCCGACACCCGCGCCGCCCGCATCCACGTCTTCGACGTCCACGACGACGGCACCCTCACGAACGGCAAGGTCTTCGCCGAGGCCAAGGGCGACGTCCACTTCGACAACATCCGCTTCGACGACGAGGGCCGCCTGTGGGCCGCCGCCCTCGCGGACGGCGTGCACTGCTACGCCCCCGACGGCGACCTCATCGGCCGGCTGCTCGTGCCCGAGACGGTCTCCAACATCGCGTTCGGCGGCCCGAAGAACAACCGCCTGTTCATCACGGCGTCCACGTCGCTGTACTCGCTGGTGATGTCGGTGACGGGGGCGCCGCGCGTCTGAGCCTCACGCGCCTCACCTGCATTGCGCGCATCAGGCGCCTTGCGCGGCCCGCACCAGCACCTCACCGGCCGCCGTCCGCGAGTACAGCACCGACCGCCCCGCCCGTCGCCGCTCCACCAGCCGCGCGTCCAGCAGCACCTTCAGATGCCGCCCGACCGAGCCCAGCGCCTGCCCGGTCACGGCGACGAGCTGGCTCGTGGACATGGGGGAGTCGAGGAGGACGAGGACGCCGGCGCGGGCGGGGCCGAGAAGCGCGCCGAGGCTCTCCGGGACGGCCTCGCCGCCCACGTCGGTCAGAGCGCCCGCGCAGGGGTAGACGACGGCGTACCGGTGCGGCTCCTCCCAGCTCACCCACCCGGCCTTCGGCGTGACGGGTACGAAGAGGAGCTGGGCGCCGGAGATCTCGCGCGGCGGGTACTCGTGCAGGTTGACCTGGAGCCGGTTGTCGCCGAGCCATCGGGTCCCGGGCCGCAGCGCGTCCAGGGCCGCCGCCCAGCCGCCCTGACTGAGGTGTGCAGTCCGGGCGACCACGTCCGCCTCCAGGATGCGCCGCCGACGGTCCCAGTAAGGGCGTACGGACTCCTCCCATACGTAGGTGAGGAGACCGGCGGCGCGTTCGGGCAGGTCGTCGCGGTCCGCGAGTTCGGCGGGGAGGGGGCCGCGCAGGGAGCGGGTGAGGTGGGCGCGGGCGGCCTCCGGCTTCGCCTCGCGCACCCGGGCGACTTCGGCCTCGAAGGACTCGTCGCCGTACGGGGTCGGGGTCAGGAAGTCGGCGATCCAGTCCCGGCCGAGGCCGGACCGGATCAGCAGCGCGGTGACCGGATCGGTGGCCAGGCGCCTTTGGTACGCGGGCAGGTGGGCGTTCAGCCAGGTGCGCTCGCCGGGGTGGGTGGCGGTGCCCGCGTGCAGCAGCTTCAGGCTCGCGAAGGTCTCGGCGAGGGGGGAGAGGGCGAAGCGGCTGCCGGCGAGGGTGTCGGCGTTGACCTGCCACCAGCCCATCCGCCGCCCGCCCTCCGTCCGCCCTTTGGTTTCGCGTCCGCGCGAAACAATAACGGCCGCCCGTCGCGTCCTCGCAGACTCCGCCCATGCGCAGCTACTCGGACCTCTTCCGCACGCGGGAGTTCACCCCGCTGTTCCTCTCCTCCTGTTTCCGGACCGCCGCCTCGACGGTGAGCGGTCTGGCCCTCGCCACCCTCGTGTACCGGGCGACGGGTTCGCCGCTGCTCACCGCGCTGAGCATGTTCGGCCCGTCGCTGGCGCAGGTCGTCGGCGCGACGACCATGCTGTCGGCGGCGGACCGGCTGCCGCCGAGGGCGACCGTGGCGGGCATCGCGCTCGCGTTCGGGGCCGGTACGGCGGTGATGTCGATCCCGGGCATGCCCGTCTGGACGATCTTCGTCCTGCTCCTGCTCCTCGGCCTGATCCAGTCGTTCGGCGGCGGAGTGCTGTGGGGTCTGCTGAACGAGATCCTCGCCAAGGACGGCAACAGCGGAAACAGCGGCGAGGGCAGCAAGGGCAGCAATAGCAGCAATAGCAGCAATGGCGGCAACAGCGGCTATCTGCTGGGGCGTTCGGTGTTCAACATGATGAATGGCATTGCGCAGATCACCGGGTACGGGACGGGAGGCGTCCTGGTCGCGCTGCTGTCCCCTCGCGTCACGCTCCTCACGGCGGCCGCGCTGTACCTGGCCGCCGCGGTGGTCGCCCGCCTCGGCCTGACCCGCCGCGCCCCGCGCGCCTTGGGCCGTCCCTCGATCGCGACGACCTGGCGCACCAACGCCCGCCTGTTCTCCTCGCCCGAGCGCCGCACCCTCTACCTCCTCCTCTGGATCCCCAACGGCCTGATCGTCGGCTGCGAATCGCTGTTCGTGTCGTACGCGCCGAGCCGGGCGGGCGCGCTGTTCGCCTTCGCGGCGTTCGGGATGTTCGTGGGGGACGTGACGACGGGCCGCCTCCTGCCGCCCCGGGTGCGGGCGCGCCTCGGCATCCCGTTCCTGCTGCTGCTCGCGACTCCGTATCTGGTGTTCGTGCTCCGGCCGGGCGTGGCTGTCGCGGCGGCCGCCGTAGCGGTGGCTTCCATCGGCTTCGGTTCGAGCCTGATGCAGCAGGAACGCCTGGTGGCCCTGATCCCCGACGAACTGAGCGGCCACGCCCTCGGGTTGCACACGGCAGGGATGCTCACCATGCAGGGCGCGAGTGCGGCGCTGGCGGGTGGGGTGGCCCAACTGACCTCGCCCGGTACGGCGATGACGGTGATGGCGGTCGCCTCGATCGCCGTGACGCTGACGCTGGCGCCAACGGTGGGAGGTGTCCGCGCCAAGGGGGAGCCAAGCGAGAGTGAACTCTCCCTGAATTGAGCCAAGTTGGGCGACATGGGTCACAACCACCCCACGGTCGCCAGTGTCGAAGGAGGTGACCAAAAAGCGCACACGAGCGCGCAGAAACACACCAGGGCACACCAAGGGGTAACCATGTTCAGTCGCCGCAGCCGCCGTACCACAGCCGCCGCCGCCTTGCCGAAGGCACTGGCGCTCGCCGCCGTGTGCGCCGCGGTCGCCGTCCCGACGGCGACGGCCCACGCCGCGACCGCCACGAGCGCGTCGGCCAAGAGCGCGACGGCGAATGTCGTGGGCCAGAAGCTCTACTACACGGCGGCCGCGGGCCAGAAGAACAACCTGAGCATCACCTGGAAGCTCGGCGCGTTCGACTCGGGGTCCCAGCTCTCCGACTTCATCTACACCTTCGACGACTCCGTCACGATCGCCCTCGGCGACGGCTGTGTCCGCCCGGACGCCACCGACGACACCAAGGCGGTCTGCACGGTCACCGAGCCCAACACCTCGGCATCCGACCTCGACTCCCTGATCGTCGACCTCGGCGACGGCGACGACACCGCGACGACCGGCGACACCAGCGGTGGGTACACGAGGATCTACGGCGGCACGGGCAACGACACCCTGACCGGCCACGGCGTGGACGTCCTCTACGGGCAGGACGGCAACGACCACCTCGCCGGGGGCGGCGGGGTCTACGACGAGGGCGCGTACGGCGGCGCGGGCAACGACACGCTCGTGAAGTGCCACGCCGAGTGCCACGGCGGCACGGGCAACGACAGCCTGTCGGGCACGAGTTCGGGCAACGCCCTCTTCGGCGACGACGGCAAGGACAAGCTGTACGGCAACGCGGGCGGCGACCTCCTCCAGGGCGGCCGCGGCAACGACTCCCTGTACGGCGGCACGGGCAACGACAAGCTGTACGGCAACAGCGGCGACGATCTGCTGCACGGGGGCGCGGGGACCGACTTCCTGTCGGGCGGCCCGGGCAGCGACAGGGTGTACCAGTACTGAGGCAGCCGCCCGCCGGTTGTCGCCCCCGCCGCCCCTACCCGTCCCATCCCTGGGGGCTCCGCCCCCAGACCCCCAAAAGATTGCGCAGTTCCCCGCGCCCCTAAAAGGGGCGCGGGGAACTGCGCGACCAGCCCCCACCCACCCCGACACCGAACCGGCCCGCCGTTGACACTCTCCGTGTCCGCCCGCTAACTTCACGGCGTCGTCGCCACACCAGGAGCACGAGGCTCCATTGGGACTAGCGACGCGAAGGACACTCTCCAGTTGACTACTGCAACTGTTTCCGAGAGCCGGCACGTCACTCCCAGGCCAACCATCTCCGGCCTCTTCAGAGTTCAGCCTTACACCCCCCACTGCCAGGTCATCCACGCGGCGGGCGACCACGCCGTGATCGGTGTCTCGCCGGGCAACAGCTACTTCTCGGCCCGCCGGATCAACGACCTGGCCCGCTGGGGGATCGAGCACTTCGACCGGGTCGACTTCGTCTATACGGACCTCCATGTGGCGGACATGTACGAGGCGTTGGGCTACGCACCCGACGACGCCCGCCGCAAGGCGGTCAAGAACCTCCGGGGCGTACGCGCCAAGGTGACCGCCGCCGCTGAGGAGTTCGGCGCCGGGGGGCTCGCCGCGTACGCGATGTCCGACTTCGTGGACAACCCCGCGTACCGGCGGATCCACGACCACATCCGCGAACTCCTCGACACCGACGGGGAGTTCCGCCGGACCTGCGACACCCTCGTGGACGCGTACCTCTCCTCGAAGGTCCTCGACGGACGGGAGGGCACCGCGCGGCAGCGCGAGGTCTGCCTGCAGTACGTCTGCGCCGAGGCCCCGCTGTTCCTGGACACCCCGGCCATCCTGGGCGTCCCGTCCTCCCTCAACTGCTACCACCAGCTCCTGCCGATGGCCGAGCTGCTCTACGCGCGTGGTTCGGGCCTGCGTGCGTCCCGCAACCAGGGCCACGCGATCGTCACGCCCGCCGGCCCGGAAGGAGCCACCGATGACGACCACTGAGACGCTGATCGACTTCCCGTTCTCGTGGCGGGGCGACCAACTTCCCTCCGAAGTCGAGGAGCTGCGGACATCGGCCCCGGTGCGCCGGGTACGGACCATCGCGGGCGACGAGGCCTGGCTGGTCTCCTCGTACGACCTGTGCAAGCAGGTGCTGGAGGACGACCGCTTCAGCCTGAAGGACACCTCGGCGCCCGGCGTGCCACGCCAGTACGCGCTGACGATCCCGCCCGAGGTCGTCAACAACATGGGCAACATCACGGGTGCCGGGCTGCGCAAGGCCGTCCTCAAGGCGCTCAACCCGAAGAGCGAGGGCCTGACGGACTGGATGCGGTCGTACGCGGCCGAACTGATCGACGGCCTGCTGGCCGAGGGCGCCCCCGCGGACCTGCGCGGCGGCTTCGCGGACCCGTACTCGGCGGCCATGCACTGCCACATCCTCGGCATCCCGCAGACGGACGCGCCCCGGCTGATGCGCAGCCTGGACATCGCGTTCATGAACTCCGCCTGCCCGGTCACGGGCGCCAAGCTGAACTGGGACCGGGACATCGCGTACATGACCGCCCGCCTGGACGACCCGTCGACGACGGGCCTGATGTCCGAGCTGGCGGCCCTGCGCGAGGACCCGGAGTACGCCCACCTGACCGACGAGATGCTCGCGACGGTGGGGGTGACGATGTTCGGCGCGGGCGTCATCTCGACCTCGGGCTTCCTGGCGATGGCGCTCGTGTCGCTCCTCCAACGCCCGGAGCTGAGGCGGGAGTTGACCGCGAACCCCGCCCGCATCTCGGCTGCCGTCGACGAACTCCTGCGCGTCAACCTCTCCATCGGTGACGGCCTGCCCCGCCTGGCCCTGGAGGACGTACGGCTCGGCGAGGTGGAGGTCCGGAAGGGCGAACTGGTCCTGGTGCTGGTCGAGGGCGCCAACTTCGACCCGGCGCAGTTCCCGGACCCGTACCGCTTCGACCTCACCCGCGACAACAGCACCACGCACCTCTCCTTCGGGGGCGGCCGCCACTACTGCCCGGCGACGGCCCTGGGGAAGAGGCACGCGGAGACAGCGCTGGAGGTGCTGCTGGAGCGGATGCCCGACATCCAACTGGCAGTCCCGATCGAGCAGTTGGTCTGGCGGACGGGCTTCATGAAGCGCATCCCGGAGAGACTCCCGGTGATGTGGTGAGGGTGTGATGTCCGGCCGCCGAGACAGGCCCTAGCGGTCCAGACAGGCGAGGACCGCGAGGACGCGCCGGTTGTCGGTGTCGGATGGCGGAAGGCCGAGCTTGGTGAAGATGTCGCCGATGTGCTTGGCGACGGCCTTCTCCGAGATGAACAGGCCTTCCGCCATCCCGGCGTTGGAGCGGCCCTGGGCAAGCCGGCCGAGGAGCTGGGAGACCACCTGGGGTCCATGGCCGTTACTGGGAAGTCCCCTTCGTGGGCGGCTGCCGCCGCGTCCCGTAATAGCTGCGCGAGATGGACCACACGCCAAGGGGCATGGCGGGCAGCAGGGCCAGCCCCGACCAGGGCTCGGGAATCCGGCTCCGCAGGACGGTGACGCCGACGGCGACAGCCACCAGCCAGAGCATCAGCAGGGGACGTCGTGCGACATGACGTGCGACGCTCGTGAACTTCGGTCGCTCGTCTGTGCGTTCAGCGCTCGTTGGCCGCATGGCTGGACGATAGCGGCCTGTTCCGTCCCGGGGTTTCCCGGGACACCATGTGCGCATGCGCCGCAGACAGCCCCTGACACCGACTCCGACACCGACACAGGCACCGGCACCTTCGCGCGAGACCGAGCGCTGGACCTCCGCGCCGGACCCGCTCCTCGCCCTGGCCCTGGGCGACTTGGCCTTCTACGAGCAGGTGCGCGACTCGGCCCGACGGTGGTACCGCCTGTCCGAGCTGGGAGCCCTGACCACGTCCTCGTGCACGGTGGTGGCGGCGGGCCTGGGCGCACCGGCGTGGCTGACGGCCCTCATAGCCGGGGGAGCCCTGTTCTTCACGGGCTTCCGTCAGGTGTTCGGCCACGGGCCCCGCTACGTCCTGGCGGCCCAGTCCCGGGAAGGACTGCGCAGAGCCATCAACCGCTACCAGTTGCTCCCCGACTCGGCCCGCGACGAAGAGGCCCGCCAAACCCTCCTCGCCGCCGTCGAGAACGTAGGAGCCGAGGAACTCCGACAGTGGTCCGACCAGCGCCAGCGCGCGACTACGGGGGGCAGCTCCCCGAGCTGACCGGGGTCCGGGCGAGAGGCACCTCGGATCACGGATCGCTACAACCCCAGGGGCCCTCCAGATGTCCAGGACATGACCGGGTGGCCAACGCCCCCCCGGTCACCGTCCCGACCTCTGACCGACCCCCGACCAACCTCGACGAGGAGACCAACCGTGCGTCAGCACCTCCGCCCCTCGGCAGCCCTCGTGGCCGCCGCCGCGATCGCCGCCGTCGTCCCCGTGGTCGTCGCCCCCGTGGCGCACGCCGAGGAGGGCGCGCCCGACCTGGTGATCTCGACGCTGCCGCGCGCCACTCCCCAGCCCGGCGAGACGTACGACCAGTCCGTCACCCTCACCAACAAGGGCACGGCGGCGGCGGACGGCGTCACCTTCCGTATCCGCCTGACCCGTGGCCTCGACTTCCCCGAGACCGTCGAGGGCTGCACCTACTCGACCATCGAGGACCAGGTCAGACAGGCGCTGTGCGAACTCGACACGGTCATCGAACCCGGTGCCTCCATCACCACGCCCGTACGGTTCAAGGCGCTGCCCAAGGCGCTGATGGAGGCCGTTGAGTACGGCACGGGGCCCACCGGTGATACCCCCGGCGAGGGGTACAACGACAGCTACAAGCGCCTGGCCCTGACCGCGGACAGCTCGGCGGACCTCGTGGCCGTCGGTGACCGGGCCGAGGCGGCTCCCGGCAGCACCGTGACGGTCAAGGCGACGCTGCGCAACGACGGCCCCGGCTGGATCCAGAACCAGGAGAGCGACGACCAGACGGCACTCATGGTGCAGATCCCGCCCGGCACCGTCGCCACCGAAGTGCCCAAGGACTGCGAGCCGTTCGGCATCGACGGCCCGACCGGCCCGTCGGAACCGGGCAAGCCCCGCTACGTGTGCTCGCCCGCCGACCACACCATCGAGGTCGGCCAGTCGCTCACCTACTCCTTCACGCTCAAGCTCAAGGACACCATGCAGGACACCAAGGGCGAGGTGAGGGCGACCTCCGTGTACGACATCCACCCGGTGTTCGACAAGAACGCGGCCAACGACACGGCCGCCCTCACCATCGACGTACCCGCCCAGGCCACCTCGGGAGGCACCAGCACCGGCGGCTCGGACGACGGCGGCTCCGACACGGGCGGCGACGACAACGACCCCCAGCCGCAGTCCGCCGGCGGCACGGGCACGACGGGCTCCAGCTCGGCGGGCACCTCGGCCGGCGGCTCCACGGGCGGTTCCAGCAGCAGCTCCACCGGCAGTTCCACGGGCGGCAACCTGGCGAGCACGGGCTCGAACGGCACCCCGCTCCTCACCGCCGCCGCAGCCATCGCCGCGGCACTCGGCGCTCTCCTGATCCTGGCCGTACGCCGGCGCGCGGGCACCAAGTCCTCCTGAGGCCCTCGTCGGTCCCGTGCACGACAGCGCCGGGCGAGCCGGAGTGGCCATCCACGCCCTGGGACAACATCCCGCCCGACCCCGACGATCCTCTCCGCAAGCTGATTTTCCAGGGGAAGAAGCGAGGCCGGCCACCGCTATGGCTCCGTTATGGCTCCGTCGAACGGGGCTGGGTCTCCGGGATCCGTGAGGTGAAGAACATCGCGAGGAGAGCGGCGAAGGCGAGGATGGCGAGTGCGGCGCGCAGACCGTCGATCCTCGCCTCGGCGTTCGCGTCGAGTGCCGCTTGAGTCACCTTGGTGCTCGTACCCGCTTCGTCGAGGGCGGACTTGAGCTGGGCGTCCGACAAGAACGGTACGCCGCTTTGGAGTTCGACCGTCGCCTGGTTCTGAACCTCGGCCGGGATCGCCGGATTCTGGTCCACGCTGGTGAGGAAGGAGGTCGTCAGCGCGGCGATCATGACCGACCCGGCGAGCGCCGTACCGATGGAGGCGCCGAGGTTGGTGACGGCGTTCTGGACGCCGCCGACTTCCGCGCTCTGTGCTTCAGGCACCGCGGACACGGTGACCGAGCCGAGCTGGGACGCCAGCGCGCCCATGCCGAGCCCGATCAGCAGAAGGGGGATGGTGACGATTTCCGCACTGGCGTCCACGTCGAGCGCGGCCATCAGGACCACCGCGCCCGCGAGCAACGCGAGGATCCCGAGCCGCACCACCCGTCGCGGCGAGACGTCCGGCAGGAAGCGGGGGATCAGGACGGCGGCCGCCAGCAGCGTCAAAGAGAGCGGCAGGATGCGGGCGCCGGTCATGAGCGCGGACAGGCCCAGGGCCACCGACAGATAGAGCGGTACGACGAAGAACACGCCCATCTGAACGAGGTACTGGAAGAAGAACATCGTCAGTCCGCCGGTGAGCTGCTTGTTGTGCAGCATGGCCGGGTCGATGAGTGGTTCTTTGCGCCGCTCCACCATGTGGTTCTCCCAGGAGAGGAAGAGCCAGATCAGCAGCAGACCGGCCAGCATGAGCCACATGACCAGCGAGACCCCGAGCCACGAGGGCGTGTCGGGCTTCGGCTGGAACCAGCCCCATTCGTCCGAGCGGAGTACGCCGTAGACGAAGACCCCGAGCCCCAGCGCGGACAGCACGGTGCCGACGAGATCGATGCGAGGCCGTTCGGCGACCGGCGCGTCGGCGATGCGGCCGGCGAGCACCAGGATGCCGAACACCATCACGACCTCACCGGCGAAGACCCACCGCCAGGAGAAGTACGTCGTCGCGACTCCCCCGATGAGCGGCCCGACCGCGATCGCCACGGCACCTGCGGCCGCTACGAGACCGTAGGCGGCGGGACGGCGCTCCGTGACGAAGTTGCTCGCCACGAGCGCCACGATCGCGGGCAGGATGAGTGCCGCCCCGATGCCCTCCAGGAACGACCAGCCCAGCAGCAGTACGGGCAGGTTCGGCGCGAGCGCCGTGGTGAGGGAGCCACAGCCGTAGATGAAGCAGCCGATCATGAACGCGCGTTTGCGGCCGATCAGCGCCCCTACCTTGCCGCCGGGGATCATGAACATCGCCATCACGAGGGTGTAGGCCGTGATGGCGCCCTGGATACCGGTCACCGTCGTGCCCACGTCGTCGGCCACCGTCGCGATCGAGACGTTCATGACCGAGCTGTCGAGCGCCATCAGGAACTGTCCGGCCGCGAGCGCCACCAGGACAATGCGCGCCGTTGCCGAACTCTCAGCAGTGCCTGTCCTGGGTGCCATGGGCGAATGGTCCCAGCGGCCCCGCACGATGGATCCGCGACCCGCCATGGAGATCAGCTGATTGGCGGACGGGAAGTGGGTGGAGCGATTCCGGGCGGTACGGGGCAGACGGCCACCACCTGCCGCGATGAGCGGTGACGGCGGCGATCAAGGTGGCCGAGATGCCTGCCGGATCAGAGTGTGGAACGGTGGAGGCAAGCCGGGTACAGCGCCCATACGGGGCGGGCGCCCCCCGGGCCGCGCCGTCCAGGAGGTGGCATGGCGGCGACCAGGTCAGCAGGAGCCCCTCGGAGTGCCAGCCGCAGACGAATCGTCGACCGGACCCGTTGGACATCATCGGGGCCGAGTCGGGGGACCGTCTGCGGGAGTTCGTGCCCATGCGCTACGGCCGGACGCCGGACTCTCCCTTCCGCTTCTGCGCACCGGCCGGGTCTTCGCCGAAGTCGCCTGACGCGGCGTCGGCACCACGCGACAGGGAGAACCGCCCATGACCGAGAACAGGACCCCTGAAGAGAACCTGGGTGCGCTCGCAGAGGGCAACGCCCCAGTGTTCGAGACCCTGGTCCACATGACGACCGACACCTTCGAGCGGTCGGGTCTGGACGAGGAGACCTATCTGCTCCTGCGTATCGCCGCGCTCGTGGCGATGGACGCCGCACCCGCCTCCTACCTCCTCAATGTCGGAGCGGCCGGTGCGATCGGCGTCCCGCTGGAAAAGGTGCAGGGAACACTCGTCGCGGTCGCGCCCGTGGTGGGCACCGCCCGGATCGTGTCGGCCGCGGGTCATATCGCGGAGGCGTACCAGGCGGCCTGACGCGGCGCTGGTAGGTGTCGGCAAGGGGGCAGGAAATGTCTGTCGCGTCGCGAGGCGCGACCAAGGCAGGAGGACAACGATGAGTAAGAACCTGATCCTGGCGTACGACTACCCACTCCTGGGCGCGTTCTGGACGATGCTGTGGATCTTCATGTGGGTCCTGTGGCTGTTCCTGCTGTTCCGCGTCATCGGCGACATCTTCCGGGACGACTCGATGGGTGGCTGGGGGAAGACCGGATGGCTCCTCTTCGTGATCCTCCTGCCGTTCCTCGGCATCTTCGTGTACCTGATCGCCCGGGGACGCGACATGGGCAAGCGTGAGCAGGAGCACGCCATGGCGCAGAGGGCATCGTTCGACACCTACATCAAGGAAACCGCCGGAGGTACGAGCCACGCGGACGAGCTGGCGAAGCTCTCCGACCTCAAGAACAAGGGCGCGATCACCGAGGCGGAGTTCCAGCAGGCCAAGCAGAAGGTCCTGGCGGCCTGATCCGGTGCCGGCCGCGGCCGCGCCGCCGCCGGCACCTGAGTTGTTCGGCACGGTCCGTCGCCCTGCTGCCGCTGCTCGTCGCGCAGGAGCACCGGCAGGAGACACGAGGAACCCCCGGGTCCATGACACTGACCGGGGGTTCCTCGCTAGCCCTTGGTGGCCTCGTCCAGGAGCAGATACAGCAGGCCGACCAGGCTGCCGCTGCTGGGCACCACCGACTCAAGGACGATCACCGTCAAGCTGACGGCCAGCGACGATTCGGGCATCAAGTCCGCGGACTTCACGCTCTACCACGGAAGCAGCCTCAGCAACGCCGACGCGGTCCTGAAGCCCAGCGAGGCGGCGCCGGTGTGCACGGCAGACGGAACCACTTCCGTCTGCACCGCGCACTACACGATCGACCCCCGGCGTGATCTGAAAAACTCGCTGGCCGGCATCTGGAAGGTCAACGTCGAAGCCGACGCCAACGACGGGGACTACGTGAAGGTGGACGGCTACACCACCTTCTTCATGAAGCGCTACGCCAAGCTGACCGCCAACGCTTCTCCCGAGCCTGTCGCCAAGGGCGGCACCATCACCGTCACGGGCAAGCTCACCCGGGCCAACTGGGACACCCACGACTACCGCGGCTACACGAACCAGCGCGCCTACCTCGAGTTCCGCCGACCGGGCACCGACTACTACGAGTCTCTGGGCTACACCACCACGAACTCCACCGGGGTCGCCACCGCGAAGGTCACCGCCACCGCCGACCGCTACTGGCGCTATGAATTCAGAGGCACCATGACAACTCGTGCCGTCAAGGCGACGGGTGACTTCGTGGACGTTCGTTAGCCGTGTCGGGCTCGGTCGATCGGCCGGGCCCGGGGCGCCCCTCCACCACCAGTGGTCGTGCCTCCAGGTGCTGCCTCTTTCGCGCGTGCGGGGCACCTCGGCGTCCCCTGCGACAAGGACGCGATGATGACGCTTGTCGTGGGGGCAGGGGAAGGAAACGGCGTGGTTAGTTCGGGGTCGCAGGAGTCGTGCTTTTGGTCCTGGGGCTGGGGTCTGTGGCGGGCTGGTGACAGCGCCGACCGCCCCAGCCACAGCAGGGTTTCCCACCTCTGCCCGCATACAGACAGCACGCCGCAGAGGCGGCGCGCCCGCGCCGTGCGCGTGCCCAACCGGACGCCGACGCCGCTTCATTGAGCGCGGCCACTTGCCGTGAGCCCACCCCTCACTCCAACGGCTCAGCACTGGTTGCGGCGTCTCACGGAGCCGAGTGTGGTGGGGCTTATGCAGTCACAGTCTCGTGCTTCGGGCGGCGGTACCTCAGGGCCGCCCGACCGGCCGCCCGTCGAGCGGTCGCACTGGGTGGCCTTCGCAGGGGTCATGCTGATGCTGAGCGGCCTGTTCGACATCATCAATGGCTTCGTCGCCCTGCTGGACGACGGCTACTACTCCACGACCGTCGATCACGGTAACCGACTTCTCATCTTCAACTATGACGCCTGGGGCTGGGTGTGGATCTTTGTCGGCATCGCGCAGATCCTGGCCAGTCTCGGCGTATTCATGGGGTCGAGATTCGCGCGGATCGCCGGCATCGTGCTGGCCGGTGCCTGCATGGTCGGCCAGCTGATTTTCCTCTCGACCTTTCCTTTCTGGTCCCTGGCCACCATGGCCCTCTCCGTGCTTGTCATCTACGGGCTGGTCTCCGTGCCTCGCCACCTTCCGGGCGAGCGGGTCTGAACCCGCCCGGCCAGTCCCGGAGCCTGGTGCCTGGGGGACCGGACGGTGTGAGAAAGCGCAGCCGGACAGAGTGAAGCGCGCAGGCGGTCAGGCACCAGGGCCCGAGTCGGCTGAGTGCTGAGCACGGAGCGTCAGGGCAGAGTGAAAGGGGCCGGCGCGGGAGGAAATCCTCCTTGGCCGGCCCTTCGTGCTGTGCCCCCGGCAGGATTCGAACCTGCGACACCCGCTTTTCGATCACGCGGAAGTTGACCCACCACGTCAGTGACGGCTTCTCCAGTCCGCAGGCCGCCGCCGGTGCGGCCAGGACGCGCTCGATGACCTGGGCTCGTACGTCCGGCTGCCAGGCGGCATCCAAGACCGCGATGCCGATCACCATCGCGTCGAGTTCCTGACCGGCGTTCGGAAGCAGCCGTCTGACGATCGCCATCATGTCGCGCTCGCGCTCGACGAAGTGCACCTGGAACATGCGCCGGCGGCCGGAGCAGGCTGCCTGTGCAGTCCTGGCCCAGGCCCTGGGCCTTGAAGTGCTTCTTGCTGGTGGGGCGCTTGGCGGCTGAGCCGTCGCCCTGCTTCAACCTCCGTAGTCCAAGATGCGCTGCTGGATGCGGCGGTGTGCGGCCGTGCGACCGCCCGCCGGAAGTGCTCTTGTGGGACCCTGCAGGGCATCGGGCCCCGCCCCGGCCCGTACGGTACCTTCCTGCGGCGCACCCCAACCCGCCCGCGGCAGCGGACAAGGACGCGGAGAAGCACACCGGATGAGCGCACGTTTCGAGGAGATCGACTGGCGGGCGACCCCCATGGGCGAGATCAGCCTGCGGCGTCGGCGGGACCCCGTGTCGGGGGAGGACGTGTACGAGGTGAAGCTCGGCGACGAGTACCTGATGTCCAGCCTCTTCACCGCGGGGGAGGTCGAGCTGGCCCGGCTCGGCCTGGCGGAGCTGCCCGACGGCCCGCTCGATGTCGCCGTGGGCGGACTCGGCCTCGGTTACACGGCCCGGGCTGCGCTGGACGATCCGCGGGTGCGCTCGCTGATCGTCGTCGACGCCCTGGCCGAGGTGATCGACTGGCACCGGCGCGGGCTCGTACCGCTGGGCGCGGGACTGGTGTCGGACTCCCGGTGCCGGCTGGTGCGCGGGGACTTCTTCGCGATGGCCGCGGGGAGCGCGGCTGCGGGCGGTCCGGTGCCTGCAGACGGTGCGGAGGTGGGCGGTCCGGTGCCTGCGGGGGGCACGGCCCGCGGCGTCGGTGCGGCCCCGCGGGGTCTGGACCCCGAGACTCCCGGCCGCCGTTTCCACGCGATCCTGCTGGACGTCGACCACTCACCGCGCCATGTGCTGCACCCCGGCCATGCCGCGCTCTACCGCCCGGCCGGTCTGACCGCTCTGGCCGAACTGCTCCATCCCGGGGGCGTGTTCGCGCTGTGGTCGAACGACCCGCCGGACGAGGAGTTCGGCTCGGTGCTCGCGGAGGTCTTCACGGAGACCGCTGCGCACGTGGTCGATTTCGACAATCCGCTCCAGGGCGGGACCGCGGCCAACACTGTCTATATCGCCCGCAGGCACGACGGCTGAGGACACCCGGGCAGCGCAGCGGCCGCCACCGGGGTCTCCGTCCCCCGTTCCAACCCGCAGGACGTATGTCTGTCCGGCCGGCTCCCGCCGGTCCACTCCAAGGGCATGGTCCGGAAAGACCGCAAGGCGCTCAAGCATGGTTTGAGGCACGGTCGGCCTGGCTGGAACCAGCAGAGCACGAGCGGTCTGAAAACTGCGCTCTCGGCTTGGGAAGCGACGGCGCTTGTACCGCGACGTGGCTTCTGACCTGCGTAGATACCGTCTCCTGGAGGGCCCTGCGGGTCGGCTTGCACCGCTGTCGACCGTGGTCGTCCGCTCTGAAGGGCACGCCGTGGGCACGGAGGGATGGGACCCCGGAGGGTGCGACGGTCATTCCGCGCGGTCGCGGCGCTCTCTGCTGTCCGGTCCCTGCCGACCGGCCGGCAGACGGGCGGAGTCGGGCGGTTCGGCCTCTTGGCAGGCCGAACCGCCCGTACCCTTCGTGGTGTCTACGGCGTCACATAGCGGGCGCCAAACACTGGAGGCAACACCCCGTGCTGATCGCTCAGCGTCCCTCGTTGACCGAAGAGGTCGTCGACGAATTCCGCTCCCGGTTCGTGATCGAGCCGCTGGAGCCGGGCTTCGGCTACACCCTCGGCAACTCCCTGCGTCGTACGCTCCTCTCCTCGATCCCCGGTGCGGCTGTCACGTCCATCCGGATCGACGGTGTTCTGCACGAGTTCACCACCGTGCCGGGCGTCAAGGAGGACGTCACCGACCTGATCCTCAACATCAAGCAGCTGGTCGTCTCCTCGGAGCACGACGAGCCGGTCGTGATGTACCTGCGCAAGCAGGGTCCGGGTCTGGTCACCGCCGCCGACATCGCGCCCCCGGCCGGTGTCGAGGTGCACAACCCCGACCTCGTCCTCGCCACGCTCAACGGCAAGGGCAAGCTGGAGATGGAGCTGACCGTCGAGCGCGGTCGCGGTTACGTCTCCGCCGTTCAGAACAAGCAGGTGGGCCAGGAGATCGGCCGTATCCCGGTCGACTCCATCTACTCGCCCGTTCTGAAGGTCACGTACAAGGTCGAGGCGACCCGTGTCGAGCAGCGCACCGACTTCGACAAGCTGATCGTCGACGTCGAGACCAAGCAGGCCATGCGTCCCCGTGACGCCATGGCTTCGGCCGGTAAGACCCTGGTCGAGCTGTTCGGACTCGCCCGCGAGCTCAACATCGACGCCGAGGGCATCGACATGGGCCCGTCCCCCACGGACGCCGCCCTCGCCGCCGACCTCGCGCTGCCGATCGAGGAGCTTGAGCTCACCGTTCGGTCGTACAACTGCCTCAAGCGCGAAGGCGTCCACTCCGTGGGTGAGCTCCTTGCGCGCTCCGAGGCCGACTTGCTGGACATCCGCAACTTCGGTGCGAAGTCCATCGACGAGGTCAAGGCGAAGCTGGCCGGCCTGGGCCTGGCCCTGAAGGACAGCCCGCCCGGATTCGACCCGACCGCCGCCGCGGACGCCTTCGGCGCGGACGACAACGCGGACGCGGGTTTCGTGGAGACCGAGCAGTACTGAACGCTGCGCCGGGTCGCGGGGGAGCCAGGAAGGCAGAGGAGCCGGCGACAAGCACCGGCCGACCGCACCCGGCTCCCCGAGGGCCCATCGGCGGAGATACAGACGCCCAAGCCCTCCGAACCTGATCAAGATGGCGAAGACGGCTGCCATCTCTACCTCGTCTTGCCTTCTGTCTCCCCGGATGCGGCCGAGGAGGCCGCCTGACGCGCTGTCCCCCGTTTGTCGCCGGGGCACGAAACAGCCCCCTCGGAGATCACTCCGAGGGGGCTGTTCGATGCTTAATGCCTAGTCAGGCTAGGTGCCCCCGGCAGGATTCGAACCTGCGACACCCGCTTTAGGAGTTCGATCCGAGCCCGCTCCGACTGCTGTCGTCAGTCGCGCCAGCGATCCGTGATCTCCGACCGATCGATGCCCCGCCTCGTCGCCAGAGCGGCCACGTCCACACCGTGCTCGCTCAGGGTGAGGTCGATGTATTCGCACAGCTGCTCCCGCTCCTCCGTGCAGAAGCCAGCGCCGTCGTGCTGGCCGTCTCCGTCGATCGCGTTGAGTGCGAGAACCACCCCCTCAACAGTTCCGAAGACAGCTTCGTCGGACGGCTCCCGCAGCGCGCGCACCTCGCCTTCGAACGCCTGCAGGGCGGCGTCCGTCGCCCGCAGCAACGACTCGGGGTAGAGATCCGCCCCACCCGCTGTCGTGGCCCGACCTTCCCCGTGCTAGGTTGCGCCCCTTGATCGTGAAGGTTATGTGGGGGCCTTTCATGAAGCTGGCGCGATTCTCGCCGCCAACCGCCGCAGCGCTGCTCGTGGGACTGACGACTGTCATCGGTCCCGGCGCGGTCGACTCGTACGCGGCGTCGGACATACCGCTGCCGATCGCGCACTTCGCGCACATGGTCGTGGACGCGCCGCACGGACACCTGTTCATCAGCGGCGGCGCCGGCACCGACGGCATTCTCGTCACCGACCTCGACGGCGGGAACCCGACGATGATCAGTGGTGAGCCGGGTGCCACGGGTCTCACCCTCTCCGAAGACGGATCCGCGCTGTACGCGGCTCTCCCGGACCAGGACGCGATCGCGGCGATCAGCACGGAGAACCTGACCGAGTCGGCTCGTTACGGTACGGGCGCGGGCACCCGTCCGGACTCGCTGGCCGTCGCCGGGGGCACTCTCTGGTTCGGCTACGGGACAGCGGGCGCTGACGGCATCGGATCCATCGACGGAGCCGGTACGGTCACTTTGCGGCAGGATTCCGGCACTTGGTCGGCAACGCCCATGCTGGCGACGACCCCGACGCCCTCCGGCGTACTCGCGGCCGCCGTGCAGACGGGCGACACCTCCGCCTTCGTCACGTACCGGGCCGAGGGCGGTGCGCTGACCCGGCAGGCCGCGAAGGCGCTGCCCGTCCCTGACCTGAGCGACTTCGAGGTCACGGCGGACGGGCTGCACTTGGCGGTCGCGTCATTGCAGAACGCGACCGCCAATCGGTACCGCACCTCGGATCTGGCGGTCGACGGGCAGTTCGCCACGGAGGTGTGGGGCAAGGCTGTCGCCGTGGCCCCGGACGGGACCATGGCCAGTGGCGGCCGCGGACTCAAGACGTTTCCGGAAACGGGCGAAGGCTTCTACACCGAGTACTACTACGCCCGGGAGCTGAACCCCGCCGCACACGGTTTCGCCTGGGCACCGGACGAGAGCCGGCTCTACGGCGTGGCCGTCGACGCCTCCGGGGGAACACCGACGCTCCACATCTCTCGTAACCCGGAAATCGCGCCGGTCACGCTCTACGGACACTGGACCACTCCGCTCGCCCCCGGCGAGGCCTACTCGTTCGTGGTGTCGCCCGAGTCGACCCTCAGCCTCGGCGCCGGAGAATCCATGCTTCCCGGCACCGTACGCATCACGCGCTACGACGACGCCGATCCGGACGGCGTGCTCGTCCCGGACCCGACAGCCACCCCGGCAAGGATCCCGGTCAGCTTCTTCGGCTCCTACCGCGTCGACGGCACGGCTCCCCTCACCGGTCAACTGAGCTTCCGCGTCGACTACTCCGGAAGTGGCCACTACGGACCGGCCGGCCGCCCCTTCGACATCCCGGTCGCCAAGTACGCCCCCACCATGGCGCTGACCGCTCCCTCCTCCGCCGATCGTGCCGCACCGCTGACCGTCACCGGCCACCTCACCTGGCCGCATGCGCATGTGACGACCGGCGCGGTCCACGTCGTGAAGACCGACCTGGCGCACCCTTCCGGCTACTCGGTGGGCACCGTGCCCGTCGCCGCCGACGGCAGCTTCGCCTTCCACGACACCCCGCAGGTCGGCGACGCGAACACGTACGCCTTCACCTACGACGGTGGCACCTCCTACCTCCCGGTCACGACGTCGGCGAAGGTGCAGGTGTCCCGAGCCACTCCGACCCTGAGCGTGGCGACCGACGCGAAGTCGTACCACTCCGGCGCGACCGTCAAAGTCACCGCGCATCTGGGGACCACGTACAACTCCCGCTCCGTGACGCTGTACGACCAGCCCGCGGGCACGTCGCGGACGCAGCTCAAGAGCGGCAAGGTCGACGCGCACGGGAACCTCGTCGCGTACTACAAGATCACCCGCAACACCGTCTTCAGCGCGGCCTTCGCGGGGGACTACCGCTACGCGCCGCGCACGGTGACCACCAGCGCGACCCTCACGCCGACGGTCCGGACGCAGATGCAGTGGCCGCTCTCGACCACTCGCATCGGATCCACCACCTACCAGGTCTTCTACAAGTCCGAAGTCAACATGGGCTTCAACCTGCAGGTGACCCCCCATCAGTCCGGCGGCTGCATGTCGGTGTACGTCGAGCACTACTACTCGGGGGCCTGGCACCAGGTCACCTCGCAGAGTTGCGTGCCCTTGTACTCCGACGGCTGGTACGGCTACGGCCGGGCTCTCAAGCTCTTCGCGAGCAACGACCACTACCGCATCCGCGGCCACTACACGCCGCCGGCCAAGGGCGCACAGACCGGCAGCGTGTGGAGCCAGTGGACCTACCTCACGGTCCGCCCCGGCAGCCCCTCGTGAGGCCGAAACCCTCGGGGCCGTCCAGCACCCGCAGCTGAACCGACACGAGTCGGGGCGCCGCCCGGCCCCTTCAAGAACCCGCACGCGCAGCCAGCCGGCCGTGCGTGCGGTGTATCCGGCGCTCGTCGCACCGCGTCGCCCAGTCCGCCGGCCTCCCCATGATCCGGTTGCACGACGTCCGACACGGCACGGCCACCCCTCGCCACGGCGGCCGGAGTCTTACCTCGCGTCGTGATGGAGATCCTCGGCCAACCCCAGATCAGCATCACCACGGACGTCTACACCCACGGCGTCCAGAACACGCAGCGCGAGACCATGAGCCCCATGGACCAGCTGCTGCGGAGGCGTCCCGGTCGTCAGTGACCACCGGCGTTGACGTCAGAAGGAGATGCGGAGGGCCCCGGACCATGATCGGTCCGGGGTCCTTTGGCTGGTGCCCCCGGCAGGATTCGAACCTGCGACACCCGCTTTAGGAGTGAGGTCGAGTCCTTGCCGGGGAATGCCTGGCGCTGCCGCGCGGTGCTGTTTCCCCTGGTCAGAAGCGCAGGGCGAGCCACTTGATTCCGGCTCATGCCGCCGTGTACCGGGCTGTCCGCTCACGCATCGCTCACGCGCTGTCGGCTGCTGAGCAGCGCGTGGGTCAGATCTGGTCGAGGTCGATCTCCACCGCGAAGGGGGCCGCTGCCTTGAGGACGCCGGTGAACACGTCTCCGTCCCGGTAGGTCTTCGTCGCGGGGTCGAGAACGTAGGTGTACACGAGAGGAACGCCTGTTGCGGCCTGCTCGATCCTCCAGTAGAAGCCGATGCCTGCCTTGGCGTACTGGTCGACCTTCACGATCCGGTCGGTGGTCTCCGAGCCTGGCGACACCACCTCCGCGACCAGCAGCACGTGCTCAGGGCGGGTGGGGGTGATGTCGATAGTGTCCGCGCGGTACACGACGACGTCCGGGCGGCGATTGGTGAGAGGGACGTCCTGAAGCCGGACGTCGAAGTCCGTGTCGGCGTTCCACTCCGGGCCCGAGGCGGCATCCAGGGCGTTCGCCAGAATCCGGGCCAGCCGGTTGTGCCGCTTGGACGCACTCGGACTCACGACGACCATCCCGTCCACGATCTCGATACCGGCGCACTGCTCCTCGGACCAGGACTCGTACTCCTCCGCCGTGATCTGCTCATGCATCCACGCCGGGGCCATCATCTCGGCCGTCATGAAGCACCTCCCGGACACTGTGCTGCGGGCCCGATCCCGTTGGATTCAGCGTACTGTCTGCCGTCCGTCGGGCATGCAGATCTCGCTCACGCCCCTCCCCGTCGGCCGGCATCCGACCAGCGAGCCCACGACAAGTGAGGAACCAGCGCAGGCCTGCGGAACGTCCCGGTTGGCAGCCGCGCCTTCGTGGAGGGACCGTACGGGGCGTTCACGCACTCTCCGGCTTTCATCACCAGAGTGCCGCTAGATTTTGTGCGTATTTGCGTTCGTGGTGATGGTGATCCAATGGTCCTCCGGCCGTCGCACTTTTCAGACCTACGTGACATGCTAGGAGTTGAAAGCCCGCTGCGCGGAATCATCTTCGTCGAGGATGAAGTGGCGCGGGAGCTCCTAAGGCTGATTCTCTCCGCGCATGGCTTCACTGGCGGGAATGAAGTTGAAGTAATCGACATAGGTTCATGGAATGACGTGCTGATCGCCGCGGATGGAATTAATAGGTCAGAAAGAATCCGGGGCGTAGCAGTTGTTGATGGCGACCAGCGTGAAAATCTGAATGGGAGGGATAAGGGGCGCGGCGCCTTGTTCCTTCCCGGTAATTTGCCCCCTGAGCAAGTGGTAATACGTAGCGCTGTCCTGTATCCGAATGAATTGGCCGAAATGCTCGGCCGTTCTCAATCCTCGATGAGCGTCTACCTGGCTGAGCTAGTAGGAATGGACCATCATCGATGGTTGGAGACCTTAGCTCGCAGGACAGGGAATGACTGGCGTTACTGCCTGTGGTCGGCATTCACCATTTGGAATAAACTCTCCGAGAATCATGCAGAGGCGGAGATCCTGGTCCGAGAAATCGAGAAGAGAGTTTGTTGGCTTGCGTAGAAGCCCGGGGGGAATGACGCAAGGTCGGCGGAGCGGCTTTGGGGTGGCGCTGCTTTGGCGCGAGTGATCATGGCCCCGTAAGCTTGCGGCGCGTCGGGCAGGTAGTGGACCTGCCCGGTAAAGCACGACGTTGGGGCCATGATCTTCGAGGCTCGCGCCAAAGTGGCTCCGTAAAGCCGTGGAGCCGACCGCCCCAGCCACGACGTACCCCTTCTCTGGGATCAGGTGGCTGATTGCTGTGTGCGCGGCCCGGCCGGGGGCCGGGCCGCGCGCGGTGAGCGGAGCGAGCCGCCTTGAACCAGTAGAGAAAGTTGTAACTCAGTCGGTCGCGCGAGGCTTGTCCGGTCTCGGTTGGTGCTTGGCCCAGTGGCTTCGCTGAGGGCTGGCCGCCGGGGTTTGCGGAGAGGCGTGGTGGGCCGAACAGTCAGTTGCTCGCCCAGGATTCGGTTAGGGGAGCAGCTCACAAGGCCCGATGGCGACACCAACGCTCGGCGGCTGTGAGGAGACGGGTTGTCCACGCATCCGGCCGGTTGCCCGCGATCTCCGTCCACACCGCGGCGTTGGCTCTGGCGAAGGCAGTCACCGTGGTGGGTGGAGCGCTGGGCCAGGCAGGGATTTGTGCGGCCTGGGCTTCTGCCTGTTCGGGGGTATGGCCGGATGCGATGAGCCAGATGATCCAGTACGCGGGGTCGATCCAGGCGGCGCCTCGGGTTGCCCAGCCCCAGTCGACGAGGTGCGCGCGGTCGTCGGTGATGAGGACGTTGTGGTCGTTCCAGTCGGTGTGGAGCAGGGCGTCGCCCTTGAAGGCCTCCGCGTCGGCCGGGTTGTCGACGTAGCCGGCCAGGCGTTGTTCGGCTCGGCGGAGTTCGATGTCGGGACACGGAGTCTCGCCGAGCCGGCGCAGGGCCTCCACGACCTTGGGGAGGTCGGGTGAGCCCGGGCTGAAGTCGGCGTGGTGGCCGTTGACGGCCTCGAAGCCGAGGATGTCCCAGCCATCGGCGACGACGTGGAAGAGCAGGGCCGGAGCGAGCGGTGTGACGTAAGGGTTGATGTCGGCTTCACGCTGCTGGGTCCAGACCCAGCGGTGCCCCGCGGGCAATCCCTTGAGAAACACGGCCCCGTCGGCGGTGCGCATACGGACGGAGAGCGCGCTGTTCAGGCCGGAGGGGATCGCCTCGGCTTCAAGGATCGGCCCCGTCTCGGCCTCGATCGCAGCGCGGACCTGAGCGGGAAGTTCGTCGTAGTCGACGGAGGTCACGGCCATGGTGGTCAGGTTTCCAGACGCGAGGCCGGAAGGGGCCCTGCGGCGCGTGAGACGTCGCAAGGCCCCTCCGCAGGTGGGAGTGGGGGTGGGTCAGTTGTACGGGTTGTCGTCGCCGCAGCCGGGCAGGGCCGTCTGCGCGAAGGCGTCGAGGTCCTCGATCAGTTCGATGAGGAGGTCGCCCTCCTCTGCGTCGGCCGGACGGATGGGCGCGATCTCGATGTCCACCAGTGCCATAGGTGTTCAGCTCCTTGTCTGTGCGTGTTGGCAGTACCTGTTCAGTGGTGCCTTCGCCTCCTGGTAGACCTTGGCCAGCGGCCTGCAGACCCGGCAGGTACCGGAGAGCCGACAGCCGGAGCAGCCACCAGTGCGAAGCATCAAGGCATCGGCGACGCCGCCCAGTTGGGCGAGTCCCTCGACGCCTTCTGTCATCAGCGGAATGGCGTTGTCGCGGCCGACCTTGCAGATCGATGCCATGCCTTGCGGGTCGACGTGGAAGAACGTGTGGCCGGCGTTGCAGCCCCGGAACGGCTCGCGGTCGCCGAGGTGGTCCGGGGCCTGGGAAGCGAGGGTCTCGGCTCCGCCGTAGATCGTCGGAGACATATGCGTGTACTCGCGGTACGGAAGCCCGTAGCGGTCGGCGAAGGCCCGCATCCCGTCGGCCTCATGGGCGTTGTGCCGCGTGATGATCAGCGCCAGATCGAGGGGCAGGTCGGCTTCGTGGGCGGCGTTCAGGCCCTTGAGGAACATGCGGTACGCGCCCTTGCGGCGGGTCAGGCCGTCGTAGGACTCGGCGGTGGCGCCGTACAGGCTGATGGTGATCCGGTTCGGGCGGCGGCGTGCGAGCAGGGCGAGGTTCTTGGGGGTGGCGAGGCGGGAGCCGTTGGTGAGGATCTCCACGAGCATGCCGAGTTCGTGGGCCATCTGGTATGTCTCCGGGAACAGCTTGTCGATCATTGGCTCGCCGCCGGTGAGCTGGAGCCACAGCACTCCAGCGGCTTGGATGGTGCGCAGGAGGCGTTCGCGGTCGAGCCATTCAAGGCCGGAGAATTGCTTCAGGCCCAGATAGCAGTGCTCGCAGTCGTAGTTGCAGCCCAGGTTCAGCTCGTACGAGGCACGGGCGTACGGGAGGGGGGAGGGCAAGCGGACGTGGACCGCCTCGTCGAGCGCCTTGCCCACCAGATCCACGGCCCAGGTGCGTCGCGCGACGTTGACCAGCCAGGTCGGAACCCCATCGGAAGGGCGGGGGCCCTGGACGTAGTCGGGTTCGGGGCCCATGAGGGCGCGATAGCGGTCGAACGGCAGGCGGACGGCCTTGCCGCTGCCCGGGCGGACCAGCAGGTGGTGTTCGAGGAACGGGGCGGCGATCAGCTCATGCATGGGTCTCCTCCTTCGGCTCGCCGAGGAGCAGGCGGGCCCAGACGGTCTTGCCCAGGGGACTGCGCGGGCGATGGCCGGTCTCCTCGGCAAGGGCGGCAACGAGGTGCAGACCGCGGCCACGTTCGTCGTCCGTACCGGCCGTGACGGGTCGGGGCTGCCGGGGCGTGGGGTCGGACACCTCCACGAGACAGTCGGCTCTTTGGGCCGTGACCCGCACTTCGAAGAGGTGTCCGGCTCTGTGGCCGTGCTGGACGGCGTTGGTGGCCAGCTCGCTGCAGATCAGCAGCGCCCGGTCGATGTCGTCCTGGCCGTAGCCCCAGCCCGCCAGAGCCCTGCCGACCTGTCTGCGCACGAGGGCGATGCACCTGGGGGTGGATGTGAACTGCATGGTCCAGAGCCGGGCGGCCTGCTGGTTGGGCGTCGTCATCGGGAGCATCGCGTCCCCTCTTCGCGGGCGGTTGCGGAACATCAGCTCACCGCAGACAGCGATCACGGGATCAGGTCATGGTGATTACCCAACGTGGGTAACATCCTTGGCGGTTGACTCCCCACACCGTCCGCCGCCGCGGGACGAGGAAGAGGGACCCGAGTGTCCGGACCACCGCCTCATCGCGCGCTTCCATCAGAGTTATTGGCCAGCCCCGAATGGCAGGAAGCCTGCCGACAACGGGACTTCACCCGTGTCTTCCACCTGGTCAAGACGAAGGCGGGCATCTACCCCTCGCGCGTGGCGGCACTGTGCGGCATGACGCCCAGCCGGGTCGGCGAGATCATGGCCGGCCGTCGGAGCCTGGCCCACATCGACGTGATCGAGCGCGTCGCCGACGGGCTCCGTATCCCGGGCGCGATGCTGGGCCTCGCCCACCGTCCGTGGGAGATCCCCGCGCCTGCCCATGTACGGGAGCGGGCACTCGCTGCCGCTCCGACAGAGGAACCCAGCGCAGCTGGCCCCGCGCCCAGCGAAGGCCTGGATGACCTCCTGGCCCTGGCCGATGGCCAGGTCACTCGCTCCACGCTCACGGCGCTGCGGTCCTCGGTGGAGGACTACTGGCGACTCGACGACCAGCACGGAGGCGCATCGCTGCGGCCCGCAGTCCTCGGGCATCTTCGCTACGTCACTCAGCTCATGCGTACCGCCGAAGCCGCGCTTCACCGGGATCTGCAGTCGCTGGCCGCGGAGTTGGCGCGCCTCGTGGGCTGGGCGTACTTCGACGCCCGCCAGTACAGCACTGCTCGCACCTATTTCACTCAGGCCCTCCAGCTCTCCCGCGGCCAGGGAGACGGCCTGTTCATGGCCAACGTGCTCTCCTGCATGAGCCTGCAGGCCACCTACGACGGCAACCCCATCGACGCTCTCGCCCTCGCCTGCAAGGCCCAGGACACCGCCCGGTCCTCCGGCGATCAGCCGCTCGTGATGTCGATGCTGCACATGCGCGAAGCCTTCGCCCATGCCACCCTGCGCGACGCCCTCTCCTGTCACCAGGCCATCGACCGCTCTCGCGACGCGTACGAACACGCGCGTGGCCGTGAGGACGAAGCGCCTTCCTGGGTGCGGTACTTCGACGAGACCAAGCTCATCGTCGACACCGGCATCGCCCTGGCGCGGCTCGGTGAGGCGGGACGGGCCGAACCGCTGATCGCCGAGGGGCTTCGACGGGAGAGGGGCGCTCAGCAGCGCGGCCGCGCCTTCCACGCCTTCTGGCTTGCCAGCACCCAGCTGCAGCAGGGCAGACTCGACGACGCATGTCGCAGTGCGGGACTGGCCCTTGACCTGTCGGCGACCATCGATTCGCCTCGGGTGGCCGGCCATGTCCACGAGTTCCATCGGCGTCTTACGCCCTACGCGCGGGAGGCATCCGTGATCGCCTTCGAGCAGCGGATGCGGGAGGTCCTCGGCCAGGACCTGTCCTAGCCCTTGGTGGCCTCGTCAAGGAGCAGATACAGCAGGCCGACCAGGCTGCCGCTGCTGACGATCTCCCGGCGGTCGATCATGCCGCGGACCTCCGAGATCGGGATCCACTCGATGCGGTCAGCCTCGTTCTTCTCCGTCGGTGGGCCGATATGAGTGGCCCCATCGGCGCGGAAGACATGGTGCTCGGAGTCGGTGATGCCATTGGCGGGCTGCGCGTACACCAGCGGTTTCATGGCCTCGACACGCCAGCCGGTTTCCTCCTCCACCTCTCGGGCGGCTGCCTGCTCCGGAGTCTCGTCCGCTTCGATGAGGCCCATGGGCAGTTCCCAGCCCCAGGTATCGGTGATGAAGCGGTGGCGCCACATCATCAGCACGCGCTTCTGCTTGTCGACCACGGCGGCGACCGCCAGGTGCCGCATCCGTACGACATGGTGTTCCCAGCGGTGGCCGTCCGGCTGCTGCACGTCCACCAGCCACAGGTTGACCCACGGGTTGCTGTAGATCTGCCGTTCACCATGCACGGTCCACTGCATGAGTCCAACTCCCTGTCGCCGGTGCCGTTTCCAGCATGTCACTTCGACGAGAAACCGTCCGCCGTACCGCTACGCCGGCGGTGACGCCGACGAGTGCCAACATCGCGGTGGGGAGCCGTGGAGAGTCCTGTCAGGGACATGCCCCATGGCTGCCGCTCGGCGGGCTGCTCTTGCTCTGTTCGCACGCCGACCGACTCGGAGGGATGATCCGCAAGGGGGGCGGCCGGAACGGGCCATGAGGACCCCACTGGGATGAAACGGCACGAGAGTGGCGCGGAGCCGGATACGGCAAAGGGCCAGCCTGGGAGGAAAACCCTCCTGAGCTGGCCCTTCTCTCTGTGCCCCCGGCAGGATTCGAACCTGCGACACCCGCTTTAGGAGAGAGGCTGGGGAACAGTGCCGCTGGCCTGCGCCTTCGGCGCCTGGTGAGGCAGCCGCAAACTCGACTGCAAGAACCCCTGTTGACCGTGGCTGACCCTTGCATCTGGCACGGCAGTGGCACGAACCTCAGCCGACGAACGTCAGCCACGATGACGGGTGCGCTGGCCGATCAGGCGCGCGTGTGCCTCGCTGCACCCCCACCGGCCTCAGCCACGCTATCGGGGCTTGTCGTCGCCAACAGCAAGTTGCACCAGCCGGCCCGTGACTACGGCGTGAGCCCTCAGCTTGGGAAGCATGTGCACTCTCCAAGGCAGCCCTTCTGTCCCTATACCGGGATTACGGAAGGTTCCCCGCAGAAGTCCGAAATCCGCAATCACTCGTAAGCGTCGCCAGGAATTCCTTTATGGCTTTATCGCGCAGGAAGTCGATGTATGCGGTATCCCATTCGTCTAGAAACTCTCGATGGGAGAAACCGATCCGGCCAGTACCGTCGGGGAATGAATAGGTTTCGCCACTGTAGCCGAAGGTGAGCCACAGACCCGCTCCGTTTTTATTGGCGGGCGCTTCGACCGCATACCGCTCAAGGCGTCTCAATACTTGGCCAGGGGTCCGTTCAACCTCCACCCATCGTGTAATGTTCACATCTGTTCTACTTGTGTCGCTGACGAACTTCTCATCACGGGAAAGCCTTCCGGTGTCGCTAGGAACCCCACTCACGAGCCTACTCATTATGTATGAATTGCGCACAGATTCTTCCTGCAGCGGACTGCCAGAGAACTTCTTTAGGTCATGCAGGAGGAACTTGAACGCAAAACCTGCTCTGAATACCTTGAATTCTCGGTCGGTAGTCTTTCGTAGCATTTCAAGAATGCTAGCAATCAGCACCTTCACATTTGGCATCAGGGACAGGTACCAATCATGAAAATCGGCGAACCGCGAACCCTGCCGGTGAAGCATTATCCTGGAATTGTCGAGCTGTAGCTCAAAATCGAAACGATCGTCATTGTAGGCGACTCCGCACTTGCTTGGCCCGCTCATTAGGGTTAGTTCATCCTCGCTGAAAAAGCGAGCACTATCCACTGCAGTCACAACGCTGTCGTATATAGCGCTAGACATGCCTGATGCTTTAACTGGGTCAGAGAGCTCTGGCACGGGAGGAATATCTGCAATCAACGCGAACTCATTGACATCTGTTAGCATCCTAAAGATGTCGATACCCGAGTGGTAGCTATCCCATGTGATCATTCCTTCGGCGGTCATCTTTCCTCCCAGATGTCTATGTATCTGTGCTTTGGTAGGCTTTGCTGCGATAGCGCAGGTCGTCGGCTCGGATTGAAATTTCCATTCCGTCGCCATTCTTTTCGACCGTGCTGAGGCGTCGAGTCATGTACGGAAATATGAGTTGATGCAAGCCTCGTGCGCCCATCTTTAGTTGCGCGGCATCTGTCGCCAGGATTCGGTAGGATGCCTCATCAATGGTGAGCCGCATTTGAATTGCATCAAAATACTCTCGCCACAAGCACAAGGGAGACTCCGTCTCGTGGCGCAGGATCGCTTCAAGGTCTCGATCTGTTAGTGACTCATATTGGACAATAAGCGGCAATCGAGAGCTTAGCTCGGGCAAGAAACCGTAGTGTGTGACATCTTCAGAAACGATTGAGTCGGATCCAAATAGCTGCCGGTATATCTCATCCCCCGTGCGCTGTGCCTGAATTTCGTTGCTGGTGATTTCAGTGAAAGCCCCGCCAACTATTATTAGCAGCTTACTGCTGTCTATATACTGCTCTTGCGGCTGACTCTCGTCGCCACGGTGCTTAACCCCCACGCGAATATAGTCACCCTCGACAAACTTGAGAAGGCGGCGCTGAACTAGTCTGCGGTTGGCGTCTCCTTCTGATTCCTGTAGCTTTCTGGTTGCAAGCTTGTCGAACTCGTCGAGGAAAACTACTCCCGTATGGGCATTCCGTGACACTTCTTCCTCGTTAAAGTATTCGCTAGACCTTTGATTTAGACTTGCTTCGGCAGAGCGCCAGAGCATCAGCATAATGTCTTCAATTTGAAGACCCACTACTCCCGATGGGACGAGTCCTGTGGCGTCTGCGATCACGAAGGGCAAGCCCAGGTTACTTGCGAGTGTCCGCATGGAGTGCGTCTTTCCTACGCCAGTGGGACCCATCAGCACTGCTCGTGGGAGCACACGGTCGTAGGCTATATTTCCCTTGGGCTGCTGTGATATTCGAGCCAAGTGCATAGAGAACAGCAGACTTAGTTGCCGCTTAGCGCTCTCCTGGCCGACTACTGCGCGGTCCAAGCAAGCCTTCAAGGTTTCTGGGTGTATGTCATTGATACCTGTGGTCATTAAGCATCACCGACTCAATCGACCTCAGCGACAAGTCCATTCATGCTATTCCAGTTCTGCCCTTGAATATCCGTCCAAGTGACGTTGATCTCGAACGTGAGACCCGGCTCGTTTCCTGCGTCGGTGAAGTCATAGAACGTCGCGGATCCCTCAGATGGCGGGATAGCTCCGTCCTCGTCGCTTGATGCCGAGAACTCTTGACTGCGAGTTCCCTGATGATCTCTTGCCTTTACTTCTATGTGCCAATCGAAAATTGGAGCCCGAGAGTTGTTTCGAACGGCGATCTCCCACCCGATGGGTTTGCCCAGCTGATTCTTATGCCGTCTGGGCCATACGGTAAAGAGAGATGCCTCCGCCGTCCGTTCCTGGATTTTCTGCAGGGATTCTCTATCCAGTCGACTCCTGCGCTCAGAAAATACTTCCCAGATTGTAAACGATAGAACCGCAGCGGTAGCTATTGATCCGAACCATTGCCCCGCTGAGCCGGCGATCTGAACATTCCAGCCCAGATTGTTCTGCCATAGAAGAATGGTTACGATCCAACCTGTAACGGCAAGCGCGAGACCCAGGCGTGTCCAAAAAAGCGCAGAACGCCTAAGGGGCACGTTCGGACTGGACAAGGGGTCACCCGCCAATTGCTTGGTACTATCACTTTGCTTGGGGAACTCCTAAATTTAGAGTGCGTCGACTTTGAGCTGATCGCAACCTGGCTCGGCTGCTTATGGCTAAATAGTAGAGAAACAGACTAGTTTCTGGGACAACGGCGGCTACAGCTGAGAGTGCCCTCGCTGGCTCCGATCGCCCTAGCCGCCCGTCAGCCTTTCGCATCAGGTGGGGTGATTGCTTGATCGCGGCACGGGCGCTGGCCGGGCTGGAGCGGGACGGAGGCAGGAGTGCAGGCCCGGCCGGGGGCCGGGCCGCGCGCGGGGAGCGGAGCGAGCCGCCTTGAACCAGTAGAGAAAGTTGTAACTCAGTAGGTCTGCTGGGGCTTGAAGTCGTATGCACAGGCCGGGAGTTCGATGCCCTGTCGGTGAGCGAGTGCCACGAAGAGGACTGGGCGAATCGTCCAGGTGATGCGTGTGCCGGCGTGGGTCACTGAGACTGTGCAGGGCTCCATGCGTGCGAGGGCTCTCCGGGTCCGGATGCGTCCCTCGTAGAGCCAGGCCCACGCTTCGTCGGAGGCATCGGCGTCGAGCGCCGGCGAGATCGTGCGGAGTGCGACCGCGACCCATCGGTCGGCCTGCGGTGCCGTATAGGCGTCGAAGGATGCCCGGAGCTCTGGCGGTTCACCTTCGGCGAGTTCTTCGGTCCAGCACTCGCACCAGTAGCCGCGCCGCGGCTTGTCCATCAGCACGGGTGGCCTCCCCTGCGGGCCGCGGTGAAGAGCTCTGCTGTGACGGTGTGGCCGCCGTCGCTGTCGTGGACCACGACGCGGTGCGCGATCACGCTGACCATGCCCAACCCGCGGCCGTGCTCGGCCTCTTGGTCCTGGTGCTCGACGGCCGGAGCCGATCCCGTGCCTCCGTCATCCGTGACCGAAAGAGCGATCACCTGCGAGGAGACCGCGAGCGCGAGATGGAAGCTGCCCGACTCCTTGCCGCTGGCCGTGTGGAGGATCGCGTTCGCGCTCAGCTCGCTCACGATCAGTTCCGCGTCCTCCGCTAAAGGCGAGTCGCGCAGGATGTCGCGCGTCCAGCGGCGGGCTCTGCTCACCTCTTCCGGGAAACCTGGGCAAGTGAGGCCCCAGACCCGCGCAGTGCTCGTATACTCGTGCATACAAGTTCCTTCGTGCTGGTAGGCCGCCATGTGCAGCGGGTTCGGGCTAGACGAGTTTCACGCCGTCGTGGGCGCGGATGGCCGGCGGGGACGCAGCGTCGAGAGCATCCAGGACGCGGATCGCGTACGCCTCGTCGGCGAGGTCGATGACTTCTCCGCGGGTGGCCCAACGCAGCGCGTGGGTCTCGTCCCCGGTTGTGGGCGTGCCGTCGGCGGCCTCGCAGCGGAAGACCAGAGAGACGATCAAGCCCGTCATGTTCTTGTAGACGCCGGTGAGGGTCGCGGGAAGCGCGATCTTGATGCCGGTCTCTTCGAGGACTTCGCGCTGAAGTGCCTCGGGGAGGGTTTCCTCTCGCTCGACAACGCCACCCGGAGGTTCCCACTGGCCGTTGTCGCGCCGCTGGATCAAGAGGGCCCGGCCCTGGTCGTCGACGATGACTCCGGCAACGCTCACGGAGTGCGGACGGTCAGTGGTCACGTTCCTCGGCCCTCTCGGATGGCTAGGCTCTCCACCGTAGCAACAACACTCGCCCACTCGTCTAGATACCTAAAGGAGTACTCGTGACCTCACTTCCGTCCCTGCTCGGCGATCTGGACCCCACGAGCGATCGTGCGGTGTTCCGGCAGATCGCTGACCAGCTGCGCGAGGCCATCGACCGTGGGCGATTCAAGGAGGGCGAAAAGCTCCCCTCGGAAGCCGAACTTGTCGAGCACTACGGAGTGTCCCGGATGACTGTCCGGAACTCTTTCTCCATCCTCCAGGGCGAGGGGCTGGTGCACGCCGAGCATGGCAAGGGCGTCTTCGTCCGGCCGCGACCGCCCGTCCGCCGACTGGCCTCCGACCGGTTCGCCCGGCGCCACCGCGAGCAGGGGAAGTCCGCGTTCATCGTCGAAGCGGACGCCGCGGGCAGTCACCCGCAGGTGGACAGTCTTGAGGTCAAGGAGGAGAAGGCCAGTCAGGACATCTCCACCCGGCTCGGGTCCGTGCGGCGCGTGCTGGCTCGTCGGCGCCGGTATCTGCTCGACGGTCGTCCGGTTGAGTTCGCCACCTCGTATCTTCCGCTCGATATCGCGCGCGGTACGCAGATCGCCGAGCCCAACCCCGGTCCTGGCGGCATCTACGCCCGTCTGGAGGAGCTGGGTCATCACCTCGACCACTTCGAGGAAGAGATCCGCGCCCGGATGCCCTCGCCGATCGAGGTCAAGACGCTCCGGCTGGCCTCGGGTGTGCCGGTGATCCACCTGATCCGCACCGCGTACGACACCGAGGGGCGGGCCGTGGAGGTCTGCGACACGGTGATGGCGGCGGATGCGTACGTGCTGTCGTACCAGCTCCCGGCCACGTGAACACGGGTCGTGAAGTGTCTGGCGGAGCCTGGACGGGTGACGACCGTGAACACAACGATGCATGTCACGAGCGCTGGTTGCAGGTGCAGCACAGGCCTACCGGCCAGGCCGGCTATCGGGATGGCTGGTATGACGCGCAATGCGGCGGGTGTCACTACTGGATTGCGCTGAGTGGAGAGTTGGGGCGGGACTGGGGGGTCTGTACCCACCCCACCTCGGCGTTCGACGGGCAGGTCCGCTTCGAGCACGACGGTTGCGATCGCTTCACCCTCCGCCAAGACGGCTCCTTCGGGTGAGTTCGGGTGGTGCGTGGGGATGCTTTTCGGACTCGTATGCCCCAACAGGCCTACTCGTATAGACGAGTGGCCGAGTTGCATGGCAAGGTGGTTCACGTTCCCGGAGTCACCGGGTTCGAAGACTGCATCTTGTCTAGACGAGTAGATGGGAAGAAATCTTGCGCACCATCCGTGTGGAGACCTCGGCCGCGACGATCCTGCTGACCGAGGCGCCCGAGCCCAAGGTCCGCGACCGTCAGACCGGCGAGATCGCGAAGGACGCCGTCAGTGGCGAGGCCCTGATGACGATCGGCGTCGTCTACATCGAGGAGGGGGAGTCGTCCCTGATCAAGGTCACGGTTCCGGAGAGCGGGGTGTCCGAGGGGCTCGCGCTCGGTGCTCCGGTCTCGCTGCCGGGGCTCGTGGCCCGGCCCTGGGAGAGCGTGTTCAACGGGCAGCAGCGGCACGGCATCGCCTACCGTTCCGCGGCCGTCACTCCGGCCGCGTTCCCGGTCGCCATGGGGGCCACGGCCTGATGACCGATCTGTCAGCGCTTCTGGAGGTGGGTGGTCCTGTCGCCGCGCTCGGCGGCGGGGCTGCCTACACCCGGGCCAAACACCCCGGGGTCTACTGGTCCACGGTCGGCCTGCCGATATCCACGGCCCGGCTGCTCAGTTCGTACAGCTCGGTGATGGAGGCGTGCGGTCTGACCGTGGCTCCGTCCCGGCTGCGGGTCCTGGCGGTCAAGGCCACCACTCGACGTGAGGTCCGGCCCGTACCGCCGCGTCGGGGCATCATCCGCCCTACGTCGACCGGGTTACGCCTTCGCCTGAGGCTCGCCCCGGGACAGGAACCGGCCGACGTGGCTGCCTCGGCCGAACGGCTTCGGCACGCCTGGGGAGTTCACGCCGTGTACGTCACGGCCGTCAAGCCCGGTGTGGTCGAACTGCGGCTCGTCGGCTTCGACGTTCTGCGGCGGGTGCGGATGCCGCGCAAGGTCGCGTCCGGGCTCCTCAAAGTGCCCGTCGCCCTGCGCGAGGACGCCACCCCGTTCGTACGCGACTACCGGACCGTTCCCCACCAACTCACCCTCGGTGCAACGCTGTCGGGCAAGTCCATGTACCTGCGCCACCTGGTCACCGGACTCGCTTCGCAACCTGTCGCCCTGGTCGGCATCGACTGCAAGCGCGGCGTGGAACTGTCCCCCTTCGCGGCGAGGCTCTCGGCTCTCGCCACCGATCCGGAGCAGGCGGCCGAGCTACTGCCTGTGCTCATCAAAGAGATGGAGGACCGGTACGAACTGATCAAGGCCCGTCAGGGTCTCGCCCCGGGCACGCCCGACGAGGAGATCACCTCGGACGTCTGGGGACTTCCCGAGGACGAACGCCCCGTACCCATTGTGCTGTTCGTCGACGAAGTGGCCGAACTCTTCCTCGTCGCCACACGCAAGGACGAGGAACGCCGGGACGAGATGGTCACCCAGCTCATCCGCCTCGCCCAACTCGGCCGCGCTGCCGGGATCTACCTGGAGGTCTGCGGGCAGCGCTTCGGCGCCGAACTGGGCAAGGGAGCGACGATGCTCCGGGCCCAGCTGTCCGGCCGCGTCTGCCACCGCGTCAACGACGAAGCCTCCGCCAAGATGGCCCTGGGCGACATCGCCCCCGAAGCAGTCTCCGCCGCCTGCGCCATCGCGCCCGAGCGGCCAGGCCTCGCCGTCGCGGGCGACGCCTCCGGCGGCTGGTCCCGCATCCGCACGCCCTACCTCTCTCTCGGCGACGCCGCCGAGATCTGCCGGGAGTCGGCGCACCTGGTGCCCGACCTGCCCGCACTCAAGCCCTTCCGGCCCGACGTGCCCGTACACCCCGTCGAGTCTCTGGCCCCGGTTGTCCAGCCTCGCCCTGTGACCGACTGAGCTTTCCCTCTTCCTCCCGGTCGGCGTGACCGTCTCGCGCCAGGTCCCTACCCCTGCCATGCCTGATTCCGGAAGGAGCCGCAGCATGCGTGCCCAACTGGCCCGTGTCGACGCGGTGCTCGTCCAAGCGGTCATCGCCGCCGCGCTGTCGTTTGCCCACCTGCACGACGTCGCCTCGGCGGCCGGTCAGGACGGGTGGAAGGCGTGGGCGTATCCCGTCTCGGTCGACCTGTTGCTCGTCGCGGCCTGGCGTCGGCTGCGGACCGGTGACGCGAAGGCCGCTGGGTGGTGCTGGTTCGTCATCGCGCTCGTCGCATCCCTCGGTGCGAATGTCGCCACTGCCGGGCTCCTTGACCCGGACCAGGTCCCGGCCTGGCTTCGCATCCTCGTTGCGGGCTGGCCCGCGGTCGCCTTCCTCGGCGGCACGCTCCTCGCCCACTCGGCGCCAGCACCCCGCGAGGACACCGAGGACCAGGAGGACGCGCCCGAAGCCGTACCGGAGCTCCCCGCGCAACCAACATCCGAACCGACCCCAGCTCCGTCCGCCGTATCCGTCCCGGCCGCACTGGTCGAGCACGCCCGAAAGGTCGCCGCCGAACACCAGACCCGTACGGGAGCGGCCATCGACACCCCGACCCTCCGAGCCCGACTCGGTGTCCCCGCGCCAATGGCCGACGCCATCGCCGCTCAGCTCTGAAAGGAGATCCGCGTGACCCCCAACCGCCGCTTCCGCTCCGTCACCCGCATCGGCCCCGTTCAGGTCGGCACGTCCTACGACGGCCGGGGCCGTGAGAAGCACACCGCAGCCTGTACCGCTCCGCGCTGCGGCTTCTCCGCCGACTACGACAGCCGCGCCGCCGCCGAACTGGCCGCCCGCACCCACCGCTGCCCCGTCCGCTGAAAGGACCCGCCCCCGTGACCGTCAGCCTGCCGCTTGTCCTCGTCCTCGGGCTCATCGCCTGGGGAGCGGTCAAGTTCCTCGGCGTCCGTACCTGGGTCGTCGTCGTGATCGCCCTGTTCGGCTTCCTGCTCTCACAGACCTTCATGGCTCCCGCCATCGACTCAGGCACGCGCTCCGGCGTGAGCGTCATAAACGGCTCACACGACTAGACGAGTAGGCAAGGAGAGGTTCGCCGTGTTCCTGCCCAAGTACCCCGACAACCCGACACCGCCGCCCGCGCACACCCACACCCCGGCCGATCCCGCACCCGTACGACGTGCGGCCCCGCAGATCTCCATCAGCCCGGGAGCGGTCGCGGCCGTCCTCGTCGGCGGAGTCGTCCTCACCGCGCTCCTGGCCGCCGTCGCCGTCACGGCCATCTCCGTGGCCATCGCCGCGGTGGTCCTGCGCTCGATGCTCCGCGACCAGCACCGCCGCTGAAATCCGCTGAACAACAGATCCCCGGGACGGCCTCGATACCGCCAAGCATCCGCCGCCCCGGGGGCCCTACCCCTCCTAGCCGAAGCCAGAAGGAGAAAGCCATCATCACCCGCTCCACTCCGCCACCGCTTCCCCAACTCGCCGAACTGGTCGCGCTCGGCACCATGCCCGAACTGCTGCGGCAACTCTCAAGCCTCGGCGGCTGTACCCACCCGATCCGCCTCGACGGCCACCGCACCGAGTACGACGTGAACACCCACACCGGCGAGATCGGCAACGTCCTCCACCACCTCGACTCCGCCAGCCTCCCGGCCGGGCACCTCCTGGTCCGCTGCAACAACCGTCGTACGACCCGCTGCGAAGCCTGCGCCGAGGTCTACCGCCGCGACACCTTCCACCTGATCACCTCCGGCCTGCGCGGCGGCAAGGGCATCCCGGAACGCGTCGCCGCACACCCCCGCGTCTTCGCCACCTTCACCGCCCCGAGCTTCGGGCCCGTCCACAACCGCCCCACAGGTCCGGCCGGTTCGGTCCGCCGCTGCCGGTGCGGCGTCCTCCACGACCAGGACGACGACGCCCTCGGTACCCCGCTCAACCCGGACACCTACGACTACGAAGCCGCCGTCCTCTGGAACGCGCACGCCGGTCCGCTCTGGCGGCGCTTCTCCACCTACCTGCGCCGCGAGGTCGCCAAGCGCGCCGGACTCTCACAGCGCGCCTTCCGCGAACACGCCCGGGTCTCCTTCGCCAAGGTCGCCGAGTACCAGAAGCGCGGCGCCGTCCACTTCCACGCCGTCATCCGCATCGACGGACCCGAGGGCGGCGACACCCCGCCTCCCGCCTGGGCAACCGCCGAGCTGCTCACCGACGCCATAGGTGCCGCCGCTGCCCACGCCCGCGTGGACGGCCCCGTCATCGACGGACGCGCGCACACCTTCACCTTCGGCCGCCAACTCGACGTACGAACCATCCGATCCGCCGACTTCGACGGCGGCCAGGAACTCACCGAGCGGGCCGTCGCCTCCTACATCGCCAAGTACGCCACCAAGGGCGCCGAGACCGCGACGGGAGCTCTCGACCGCCCGCTCAAGTTCCTCGCCGAACTCGCCCAGCTCGACATCAGCGACCACGCCCGCCGGCTGATCCGCACCGCCTGGACCCTCGGCGCACACAAGGAATTAGAGGACCTCCGGCTCCGGGCCTGGGCCCACATGCTCGGCTTCCGCGGTCACTTCTCCACCAAGTCCCGCCGCTACTCCACCACCCTCGGCGCCCTCCGCACCGCCCGCACCGAATGGCGCCGCGCCCAAGCCGCAGCAGCTGCCGAGGGCGACACCGACACGACTCTCGTTGTCTCGCACTGGGTCTTCGCCGGAACCGGTCTGTCCTCCGCCGAAGCCTGGCTCGCCGCATCCCTCGAACCCGCCCCCGGAACAGAAGGAGAACCGACCCGTGGCTGACCGCTATCTCACCGTGGCGCAGGTCGCCGAACTTCTCGGGACTACGGAGCGGTTCCCGCGCCGCCTCATTGCGGAGCGGCGCATTGTGTTCGTCAAGGTCGGCCGACATGTGCGCATCCCCGAGAGCGCGTTGGGGACCTTCATCGAGGCTCACACCATTCACCCGATACGCCGGAGTGGTGGGGCCCTGCGGACGGCTGCCTGATGGCTAACAAGAAGGGAAGGCGCAGAAGCTTCGGGTCCTGCCGTCAGCTCGCCTCCGGCCGGTGGCAGGTGCGCTACCGCGACCCGGAGACCGGTCTCCTTCGCCCGGCTGAGAAGACGTACGACACCAAGACCGATGCGCAGGTCGCGCTCACGCACATCGAGGCCGACATCACCCGCGGGCAGTGGACGGACCCCGATGCTGGGGATGTTAACTTCGCCGAATATGCCACGGCGTGGCTGAGGGATCGGAAACTGGCCGACCGGACTCGTGAGCGGAATGAGTCGGTGATGCGGCTGCATATCGTTCCCGTTTTCGGCGCGGGCTCCATCGCTGACGTCACGACCGCTCGGGTGCGGAGCTGGCCCGGCAAGCTGCTCGCTGCTGGGGTGGGGGAGCCCACGGTGGTCAAGGCGTACCAACTGCTGCGGGCCCTGATGAACACCGCGGTAGATGACGAGCTGATCCGCCGCAACCCGTGCCGGATCAAAGGCGCGGACAGCTACGACGTGCCCGAGCGGCCCGTGTTGTCGGTGGCGGAAGTCTTCGGAGTCGCCGATGCCATCGCCCCGCGCTATCGGCTGCTCGTCCTCCTGGCCGCGTTCACGACTCTCCGCTTCGGGGAGCTGGCCGCGCTGCGTCGCAAGGACATCGATCTGAACGGCCGCCTGGTCGTGGTTCGCCGGGCCCAGGCCGAGTTGCAGAACGGGCGGCTCTTCGACAAGGCGCCCAAGTCGGCCGCCGGCGTCCGGACCGTTTCCTTCCCCGCTGAGCTGGTCGACGAGATCAGCCACCACCTGAAGCACTACGCCGCCGATGGCCAGGAGGGGCATCTGTTCATCGGCCCACAGGGCGGGCAGCTTCGGCGGAGCAACTTCAGGGATGACTGGATCAAGGCCAGGAAGGCGGCGGGCGTCTCGGCCGAGCTGCACTTTCACGACCTGAGGCACACCGGCAATACGTTGGCTTCGACGGCTGGCGCCAGCACCCGGGAGCTGATGACGCGGATGGGGCACAGCAGCTCGCGCGCGGCGTTGATCTATCAGCACATGACGAGTGACCGTGATCGGGCGATCGCCGATCGGCTCGGCTCGATGATCCGGGAGACAGAAGGGAAACGGGCTCCTAAGGGAGAGGAGCATGAGGGGCCGCTGCCCTCATAAGAGATAGGCGCAGGGAGCGTCTGCTGTGCACGCGCAGCAAGTCGCTCGCTTCGAAAGCTTCCCGAAGGGCGGTCTCCGCCCACTCAAGTGTCTGCTGGAGACTGGCTGCCTCGGCTCGCGTCCCGTCGGTCCAGTCGCGGACCGGACCGCTCGATCGGACATGGTCAGCCAACGACACGCGAGCGGCGTAGGCAGCGGATTGCAGGGCCACCAGGGAGTCGGGAACCTGTATGTCGTCCACCCCCACATGCTAGGCGCGGCGGGAGTGCCATAGGGCAGGCTCAGCGGCGTTGTGGCACGTGTGTGGCACGGCGCCGAACATGCCGAAGGGCCAGTTCGAGGAGATAAAGCCTCTGAACTGGCCCTTCATCGTGTGCCCCCGGCAGGATTCGAACCTGCGACACCCGCTTTAGGAGAGCGGTGCTCTATCCCCTGAGCTACGAAGGCGGGGATCTGTCGGAAACCGTGTCTGGCAATTGGTCCGCGGGTGAGCGGATCGATGCAGACGAGGTCTCGCCAGTTGTGTGGCGGCGTGGTCGATGTAACGGCCGTGCCACCGCCGACAGTGTAGCGGTTGGGGAGATGGCAGCTGTCGAGTAAGTCAGGGTGGGGACTGGGAGTCGGCCAGTGCGGAGCGCTGTGAGGCTCCGGACGCCGGTCCGGTCCTGCGGCCGACCGGCATCGAGGCCCACACGGCCGCCCTCCACGTCGCCAACCACGACCCCGACGCCCATCAGCCACCACACCGTGCCGACCTCGGGCGCCCCACGAAACACCCTTCCTCCGCTGCCTGCTGCCACCCAGCACATAACAAACAGACCAGTCTGAATTGTGTGAAGTGCGGACTGTCGAGCAGGTGGGCCTTGCGTGGGCGGGTGTCTCGCCGTGGTCGTACTTAACGGAGTCTCAGAGGCTGCTCAAAGGAGTTGTGTCGCAGGGCTGCCATCCGAAACAGGCATGGTTGTATGATTTGACTTCACCGCGGGGGCCGGTTCGGCGTGTTCGGGATGTCCATGTTTTCCGTGTTTTTCGTGATTTCCATCTTTTCCATGTATTGCTCGTGCTTTGAAGAAGAGAGGGCGGGTGCAGCCGATGCAGACGCGGTCCGAGCACACCCGTGAGGCGCTCGTCCGCGCCACGGCGGAACTGATCGCGGACGGCCAGCCCTCCGACGCGGGCCTGGTCAACATCTGCCACCGGGCGGGCGTGAGCCGAGGGGCCCTCTATCACCACTTTCCCTCCACCGCGGCCCTGGCGGCCGCCGTGTACGCGCAGGCGCGCAGCCGGGTCGTCGCGTTGACGGAGGAGGCGTTCGAGGGTCCGGCGGCGGACGCCCCGGAGCGTTTTCTCGCCGCTCTGGGCGAGGCCCTGCGCACGGAGGAGGTCGTCCGGGCGGGGATGCGGCTCGCGGCGGACGGGTCGGCCGGGCCGCCGCGACTGCGCGACGATCTGCTGACGATGGTTCACCAGCGCGTCTCCGACACGCATCAGGACGTCGTACGACCGACGCGGGACCCGGCCGATCTCGCCGATCTGGCCGTGGTGGTGGCCGCCGGGCTGGAGTCGCTGGGATACAGCGACGACGTCTGGTGGGACGCCAAGACCTCGCGGCGGCTGTGGGGATTGCTGCGCCCGCTCTACAGCCCGGACGGGGAGGAGCGGGACTGAGTGCGGCCGGCCTCGGCCCTGGCCGCTGACCTCCGGGCCCCTCGGTCCGGCTCCTGTCTTCCGGCCCCCGGGGCCGAGGCGGCCGTCGCGGCCGAACCGCAACCCGTAAGTCCGCAGCAGCCCGCGGCTTTCGGCCCTCAGCCCGCGGCTTTCGGCCCTCAGTCCGCGGCTCTCAGGCTTCGCTGCCGACCGGCGACAGGCGAGCGGGCCTGAGCCGCGCGCGCCGGCCGGCAGTACCCGGCCGGTCCTCAGCTTTCGGCGTCGGCCGGTGGCGGAGTCGTGCGCAGTCGGCCGATCAGGCCCGGGATGGCCAGGCCCGGCAGCAGGAAGCGCCAGAACACGCCGGTCCGTTCGGGCAGGTCCTCGCGCTTGGTGTACGCCTGGGACATGATCTGGAGACCGGTGAAGGCGCCGACGATGGTCGACGCGGCCTCGCGCACATCCACGCCGGGCAGGATCTCGCCCCGCTCCTCGGCTTCCTGCAACAGGCCGAGAATGGCCACGCTGGACTGCTCGTAGGCGGTCTCCGGCGGGACGGAGAAGGACGTCTGCTCGACGGCGAGGCGCACACTGGCGCGCAGTACCGGGTCGGTCTGGAGTCGCCTGGCGAACTGCATGGTCAGGTCGATGACGGCCTGGAGCTTCACCGGCTGGTCGGAAACCGTCAGGGCCTCGCCGTGCGCTGCCACCAGGGCGAGCGCGATGGCTTCCTTGGAAGGGAAGTGGTGGTAGAGCGAACCGCGGGTGAGACCGGTTCTGGCGAGGATGTCGTTGGTGCTCGCGGCGTCGTAGCCGCACTCGTCGAACACCTGCGCAGCAGCTTCCAGGATCGACTGCCGCGACCGCTTACCGCGTTCCTGCTGAGCCATGCCAGATCCTCACCCTGAATTAACAGACTAGTCTGTATTGTATCGCGACTGTCGCGATAGTCGCGACGGTGCGGGATGCCGGCGGCGGCAGGGTGGCACTTTCGGTCAGGCGTGGCCTCCGGGGCGGGGACCCGGGGCGAGTCCAGGGTGTCTAGGGGTGGCCGAGCCGGAAGCCGATGCCCCGGACGGTGGTGATCCATTCGCTGGCGCCGAGCTTGCCGCGCAGGGTGCTGACGTGGGTGTCGACGGTGCGGCCGTGCGGGGACCACGCGTCGTCCCAGACCTGGGCCATGATCTGGCGTCGCGGGACGACGGTGTCGGGCTGCGACGCCAGCAGGTACAGCAGGTCGAACTCCTTGCGGGTCAGGTCGACCTGCTCCCCGTCCAGTGTGGCCACCCGGGCGCCCGCGTCGATGCGCAGCGGCCCGTGGTCGATGATCCGCGCGGTGGAGCTCTGCTGCGAGCGCACCCGGCGCATCACCGCGTCCATACGGGCCAGCAGCTCGCGGAAGCCGTACGGCTTGACGAGGTAGTCGTCGGAGCCGGCCTGGAGGCCGAGCACCCGGTCGAGTTCGGAGCCGCGCGCGGTGACGGTGATGATCGGGGTGTTGCTCACCGCGCGGATGCCGCGGCACACCTCAAGGCCGTCCAGGTCGGGCAGATCGAGGTCGAGCAGCACCAGGTCGGCGTCGTGATGCGCCCGCAGCGCCTGGGCTCCGGTGCCCACGCTCTGGGCGGCGTAGCCCTGGCGCAGCAGGCCCTTGAGGAGTGTGTCGGCGGCCCGTGCGTCGTTCTCCACGACCAGTACCCGCAGTACCCCTTCCCGGTTCGCGCCCTGTGGGGCGGTCGCCCCTGCCCCCCGGGCCGCGGTGATCGCGGGTCGGTGTGGCTGGTAGTGCTCCGATGTTGGTTCGAGTACATCCACGGCCTGCCGATTCATTGCCCCTCCTGAGTCACAGCCTCGTCATCACAGACTGCTGAACGCTCACAGCAGCGAAGATACCAAACAGACTTGTCTGATTGTCAACCATGATTCACCCACCTCCGCGCCCCTGTGTGGAGGCTCACTAGATGCGTCGTGAGCAGTGACGGCACGGTGTTTCCGGGCTTCTGCCGAGGTCAAGCACGGTGGGTTACTTCTGGGTCGGCGGGTTGCGGCGCTGGCGGAGTTCCATCGCAACCGTACTGAGCTGCCTGTTTTGAAGGTCTGGTGGAGCGAATCGGGCAATTCGCCGCTACTCGCCTGTAGCGGAGTGTCGCATGGGGTGACAGGGGCAAATCTTTACTTGAAAAACCGAACTGACCTGTCTGTATCTTGGCGTTGCAGAAGACGTCGGCCAAGGGGGGTGCCGATGTCCGGAGTGCTACCCCCTGCCCGGAAACTGACAGGAGTGCTGCACATGCGGGATCTGAAGACTCTGCCTCGACTGACCACCACGGTGCCGCGCGAGTACGTCCATCGCGCCGCTGTCTCCGAAGTCCTCCTCACCGGCTGGGAAGCCGACGATCTCCGCGGCCCGGGCGGCCGGGAGGGCTTCGTGGTCAAGGCCCAGTGGCCGCGCAGCCACTCGCTCTTCGCCCGGGAGGGCGGCTACCAGGACCCCATGCTGGTGGTCGAGTCCGTCCGCCAGGTCGGCTCGCTCCTCGCCCACGCCGAGTTCGGGGTGCCGTTCGGATACCAGTTCCTGATGGGGGACATCTCCTTCGCCGCCGCACCCGAACTCCTCGTCGCGGACGCCGTCCCCACCGAGGTCGAACTGCGCACGGTCTGCCGCGACATCGTCCGCCGGGGCCGCTCGCTCTGCGGGATGCGGTACGACGTCACGGTGCTCCGCGAGGGAAAGGCGCTGGCCACCGCCGGGGCCGGTTTCCGTTGCGTGAGCCCGGACGTCCACCGGCGGCTGCGCGGCGGCCGTCCCACCACCACCGGCCGCACACCGCTGCCGGCGATCGATCCGGCCGCCGTGGGGCACACCAGCACCCGGCACGTCGTCCTCGCCGAGCCGGTGCCGGGCACCGGGAACCGCTGGGAACTGCGGATCGACACCGCTCATCCGACCTACTTCGACCACCCGGTGGACCACGTGCCCGGGATGGTGCTGCTGGAGGCCGCCCGGCAGGCCGCCCACGCCTCGACCGGGATGCCCGACGCCCTCCTCCTCGACCTGAAGAGCGACTTCACGCGCTACGCCGAGTTCGACGCCCCGTGCTGGATCGAGGCACGCCCCGAGCGGCACGGCGGCACGGGCGACGTCCTGGTGCGGGTGCGCGGCACGCAGCAGGAGGAGACCGTCTTCGGCGCCGAAATGATACTGAGCCCCCGCACCCGCTGAGCCGGGCATCTGCTGAGTCGGGCATCTGCTGAGCCAGCACCCGCCGAGCCAAGCACCCGCTGAGCCGGCACCGCCGAGCCAAGCACCCGCTGAGCCGAGTACCTCACTGGAGAGTGCCCAATGCCTACCATCATGATCACCGGCGCGTCCGGCTTCGTGGGCGGCCATGTGACCCGCGAAGCGGAGCGGCAGCAGGCCGGCGTACGGGTCATGGCGCGCCGCCGGCCCGTGCCGGACTCCGGCCGCCGCGTCGTCCCCGGCGATCTGGCCGACCCGGCGAGCCTGCGCGGGGTGTGCGACGGCGTCGACGTCCTGATCCACTGCGCCTCGCAGATCGGTGGAACCGTCGAGGCCAACGAGGCTGTCAACGCCCGTGGTACGACCGCCCTCGTCGACGAGGCGCGCCGCGCGGGAGTCTCGCGCATCGTGTATCTCAGTACCGCTTCCGTCTACGGCCGCGGAGTCTTCCGCGGCAGCCGGCCCGGGGAACTGACCCGTAATCCCGGATCACCCACGTCCCGCACCCGGGCCGTCGCCGAGGACGCCGTCCTCTCGGCCGGCGGCATCGTCCTGCGGCCCCATCTGGTCTACGGGGAGGGCGACACCTGGGTGGGCCCGGGCCTGACCCGGATCCTGCGCACCCTGCCCGGCACGGTGGGGGGCTGGCCCTCCCTCATGTCCGTCATAGCCGTAAGGGACCTGGCCCGGCTCATGGTGGCCACCGCCCTCGCGCCCCTCTCCGCCCTGACCGCGGCCGTCTACCACGCGGCCCACCCGGAGCCCGTCACGGTGGACGCGGTGCTGCGGGCCGTCGCCGAGTGCACGGCGACGCCCTGGCCGGAACTGGAACTCACGGTCGAGCAGGCCCGCGCGATCCTCGCGGCGAACGGTCAGCCGCCGTCCGTACTGGACATGCTGACGACCGATCACTTCTTCGACAGCGACCCGCTCTGGTCCGACCTCGGCCGTGAGCCCGGGGCCGGTTTCGACGAGGAGTTCCAGGGCGCCGCGCACTGGTACCGAAAGACCCTGCGGGCGGCCTGAAGAGCCGCCCGCTTCCACCGCCGGAAACTCCGGACACAACCGCCGGAAACTGAGGAGTAGTTCATCGTGCGCAAGGTGCTCATCGCCAACCGTGGCGAAATCGCTGTCCGCGTGGCCCGGGCGTGCCGGGATGCCGGGATCGCGAGCGTTGCCGTGTATGCGGAACCGGACCGGGACGCTCTGCATGTCCGTGCGGCGGACGAGGCGTTCGCGTTGGGCGGTGACACCCCGGCCACCAGTTACCTGGACATCGCCAAGGTGCTGCAGGCCGCCAAGGATGCGGGGGCGGACGCCATCCACCCCGGGTACGGCTTCCTGTCCGAGAACGCCGACTTCGCCCAGGCCGTTCTCGACGCCGGGCTGATCTGGATCGGCCCGCCCCCGCAGGCCATCCGTGACCTGGGTGACAAGGTCGCCGCCCGGCACATCGCCCAGCGCGCCGGCGCTCCGCTGGTCGCGGGCACCCCCGACCCGGTCTCCGGCGCGGAGGAAGTCGTCGCGTTCGCCGAGCAGCACGGCCTGCCGATCGCGATCAAGGCCGCGTTCGGCGGTGGCGGGCGCGGCCTGAAGGTCGCCCGCACCCTCGAAGAAGTCCCCGAGCTGTACGAGTCCGCGGTCCGCGAGGCCGTTGCCGCGTTCGGCCGGGGCGAGTGCTTCGTCGAGCGCTACCTCGACAAGCCCCGCCACGTGGAGACCCAGTGCCTGGCCGACTCCCACGGCAATGTCGTCGTCGTCTCCACCCGTGACTGCTCGCTGCAGCGCCGTCACCAGAAGCTGGTCGAGGAGGCCCCCGCCCCCTTCCTGTCCGATGCGCAGGTCGCCGAGCTGTACGCGTCCTCCAAGGCCATCCTGAAGGAGGCCGGCTACGTCGGCGCGGGCACGGTGGAGTTCCTCGTCGGCATGGACGGCACGATCTCCTTCCTGGAGGTCAACACCCGTCTGCAGGTCGAACACCCCGTCACCGAGGAAGTCGCCGGACTCGACCTGGTCCGCGAGATGTTCCGCATCGCCGACGGCGAGGAACTCGGCTACGGCGACCCCGAACTGCGCGGCCACTCCCTCGAGTTCCGCATCAACGGCGAAGACCCCGGCCGCGGCTTCCTGCCCGCCCCGGGCACCGTCACCGCCTTCGCCCCGCCGTCCGGGCCGGGGGTCCGCCTGGACGCGGGTGTGGAGTCCGGCAGCGTGATCGGCCCGGCCTGGGACTCCCTGCTCGCCAAGCTGATCGTCACCGGCGCCACCCGCGAACAGGCCCTCCAGCGCGCCGCCCGCGCCCTGGAGGAGTTCCAGGTCGAGGGCATGGCCACCGCCATCCCCTTCCACCGCAAGGTGGTCACCGACCCCGCGTTCGCCCCCGAACTCGGCGGATCCGACGCACCGTTCACGGTCCACACCCGCTGGATCGAGACCGAGTTCGTCAACGAGATCCCCGCCTTCAGCGCCTCCACCGATACGGAGGCCGAGGAGGAGCCGGGCCGCGAGACGGTGGTCGTCGAGGTCGGCGGCAAGCGTCTGGAGGTCTCGCTGCCGGTCTCGCTGGGCATGTCGCTGGCCCGCACCGGGCTTGCCGCCGGTGCCAAGCCCAAGCGCCGCGCCGCCAAGAAGTCCGGCCCGGTCGCTTCCGGCGACACCCTCGCCTCGCCGATGCAGGGCACCATCGTCAAGGTCGCCGTCGAGGAAGGCCAGGAAGTCAACGAAGGCGACCTGATCGTCGTCCTGGAAGCCATGAAGATGGAACAGCCGCTGAACGCCCACCGCTCCGGCACCATCAAGGGCCTGTCCGCCGAAGTCGGCGCCTCCGTCACATCCGGCGCCGCCATCTGCGAAATCAAGGACTGACGGTCAGTCCTCATGCGAGGCCGTTGTTCGCCCCCGCCGCCCCTACCCGTCCCATCCCCAGGGGCTCCGCCCCTTCGACCCCGGGGGGTTGTTCGTCGGGTGCGGGTGGGTGGGGGTTGCTCGCGCAGTTCCCCGCGCCCCTAAAAGATGGGCCGGTGGGGGATCGCGGGGCGCAGCCCCGCGCCTTTAGGGGCGCGGGGAACTGCGCGGCCAGCCCCCACGGCCCGCACCCGAAGAACCCACCCGAAGCACAGGCCCTACGCGGCAGCCCCCCGCCCCCTGAGCGTCTCCACGACATCCCCGCCGTGGTAGTACGTACGGCCTTGGCGGCTGCGGCGGCGCCACTTGGACTCGCTCGCGTGGCGGTACACGCTGCCGGTCGGGACGCCCCAGAGGCGGGCGATGTCGGCCGCGGTCACCCAGCGCACGGGTTCCGGATCCGCGGCAGCGGGACGCTCGGCGGTCGCGCCGGCGCCGGCAGCAGCCTCGGTCTCGGCCCCCGTCTCGGGGACCGTGCCGCTGAGGCGGCGCCTGAGCTGGAGCCACTCGTGGCCCAGCCAGAGGTGCGCGGGGTCGCGGTCGCAGCGGATCACGGCGGGGAGTTGTGGCTGCTGGGGTCTGACGACCGCGGCCAGTGAGCCTGTGCAGCCCGGTTCCACGCACGCGCCGATCGGGACCTGATGGCGTACCTCGGGATCCACCACCCGGCGGGCGCGCCGGACCAGCCGGGCCACCTCGGCGGAGAACTCGCCCGCGGCGTCGTGCCCGGCGAGCCAGTCGAGGTGCCGGTCGAGGAACGCGGCCAGCGGGAGCACCGCCCGGCGCGGCGCGGGCGCCCGGCGCTCCTTGACCACGGCGCCCGCCCAGGATCCGAGCACGCCCAGGATCTCGGTCCGCGCCTCGGCCGCCCCGGCGTTGAAGGCCATGCCGGGCAGCGGGCCGCCGGACGTCTTGGGGCGGGCCGGGTCGCTGGCGCTGCCGGCCAGCCGGCGGCCGCAGGCCTCGTACAGCTCGGGCAGCCGCCCCAGTTCCGCGGACAGCCGTTCCCGGCAGACCGGGCACAGCCGGCTGCCCGCGGCCGCGAGGTGCCGGCCGTGCCCGGACACTTCGAGGCCGGTGCAGCCCGCTCCCACGCACGCCCGCACGGCGGTCGCGCGGGCTCCTTCAGTAGTTGTCGGTGCATTCCCCACTTGATCCCCCACTCGTGGTTGTCCACATGGCGGGAAAGTTAGTTCGACAGAGATTTGCCGTGCAACCCGGAGAGGGGTCTCCTGTCGAGGGCCTGACCTTCTTCTGGGATCCGCACGCGGCTTTTCGTTCACCTGACGTTGTTTCACGTTCACCTGAACTCGAATCCATTGACTCAGGCGGCGGATCCGAAGAAGCTACTCAGTAATTTCGGAGAACTGGCTCCAGGGGTGCGGAACCTTGCGGAACCCCTTCGGCGGCAGGCGTCTCTGTCCGAAGTGTGCCTGGTCGGGCCGGACTTGACATTCCTCTGTACCTCGCCTGACGTTCTCTTGTATCTCATGTACTTCCGCTGGAAAAGTGGACGGAATCCTTGAACCGGAACTGTTGAGGGCGTCGCCGGAAGCGAAGAACATGGAACCTAACGTCGCTGAATTGTCGTTAATTCGCGCCGTGTGAATCTATTTCCTTTCGTCGATCCCGCGCGGATCAGATCAGAACCGGAAGAAGAGGCAGAACCATATGACCAAGATCGGAATCATCCTCGGCAGCACCCGCCCGGGCCGCCGGGGCCAGATGGTGGCCGAGTGGGTGGCCAAGGTCGGTGCCGAGCAGGTCCCGGACGCGGTCTTCGAGGTCCTCGACCTCGCGGACTTCGCCCTTCCGATCCTCGACGAGCCGCAGCCGCCGGCGTTCGGCAAGTACAGCAAGGAGCACACCCAGAAGTGGGCTGAGGCCATCAGCTCCTACGACGGCTTCGTGTTCGTGACCCCCGAGTACAACCGCTCGATCCCGGGCGTCCTGAAGAACGCGCTCGACTTCGTCTACTCCGAGTGGAACAACAAGGCCGCCGGCTTCGTCGGTTACGGCCTCCAGGGCGGCGCCCGTGCCATCGAGCACCTGCGGCTGATCCTGTCGGAGCTGAAGGTGGCCACCGTCCGTTCCCAGGTCGGCCTGTCCCTCTTCGGTGACTTCACCATCAGCAACCCGACGGAGCCCGGCGAGTTCACCCCCGGCGCCCACCAGGTGCAGACCCTGACCACCATGCTGGAAGAGACCGTTTCCTGGGCGCAGGCGCTGAAGCCGCTGCGCGAGGGCGCGTGACCCGGGTAGAGGCCGAGCCCGCAGCACCTCAGGAGATCACCCCGGCGATTTGGCGACTCGCCGGGGTGATCGCTCTTGGCGCGTTCGCGGGCGGCCTGGACACCTCGCTCATCAACATCGCGCTGGAGACGATCCAGCGCGAGTTCCATGCCGGTATCGGCACGGCTCAGTGGGTCGCCAGTGGCTACCTGCTGGCGCTGGCCGTCTCGCTGCCGATCTGCGCCTGGCTCGGCCGCCGGGTCGGCGCGGGCCGGCTGTACCTGTGGGCGCTGGCCGCGTTCACGGTGATCTCCGCGCTGTGCGGACTGGCCCCGAACATCGAGTCGTTGATCGTCCTGCGTGTGTTCCAGGGGCTGACCGCGGGCCTGCTCGTCCCGACCGGCCAGACGATCCTCGGCCAGGCCGTGGGACCGGGCCGGCTCGGCCGTGTGATGGCCCGGCTCGGCATCGCCGTCACGCTCGCGCCGGCGCTCGGGCCCACGCTCGGCGGCCTGATGCTGCACTCGCTGTCCTGGCGCTGGCTGTTCCTGATCAACGTGCCGCTCGGCGTGATCGCCATCCTGCTGGGGCGGCGCTATCTGCCGCTCGACAAGGGGGCGTCGACCACAAAGGCGGACTGGACCGGCTACGGCTACATCGGCCTCGGTCTGCCGCTGGTCGTGTACGGGCTCACCAGCTGGGGCGAGCTGGGCTCCCCGGACGGGTCCAGGGTGCTGCTGCCGCTCGCGATCGGCGTCGCGGGCCTGATCGCCTTCGTCCGGCACGCCACCCGCCGTGAGCAGCCGCTGCTGGACCTGCGGCTGTTCCGCGACCCCGGCTATGTGGCGGCCTGCGCGGGCTTCATGTTCAACGGGGCGCTGGGCTTCGGCAGCGCGCTGCTGTTCCCGCTCTACTTCCAGCTGCTGCACTCCGACGGCGTGGTCGCCACCGGACTGCAGATGCTTCCGCTGGGCCTGGGCACCGCGATCATGCTCCCGCTCGGCGGGCGGCTGACCGACAAGTACACCGGAGGTCCCGTCGCCGTGCTCGGCGCCGGTCTCACCACCCTGGTCACCGGCGCGTTCGCGCTGGCCGACCACCCCGGCACGGTGTTCGTCCAGTTCCTGCTGTTCGGCCTCGGCATGGGAACCGGCCTCGCCACCACCCCGATGATGGTCGCCGCGTTCGGCATCGTCCCCCGGGACCGGCTGCCCGACGCCACCGCGCAGATCAACATCCTGGTCCGGATCGGCGGCGCCCTGGGCGCGGCCCTGTTCTCGGTCATCGTCGCCCGCGGCCTGTCCGAAGGCGCCGAACACGCCTTCCACACCGCCCTGTGGTGGCAGTTCGGCACGGCCGTCGCCGCCCTGCTCGGCACCCTCGGGCTGTGGGCGGCACTGAGCTCCGGCAACCGGCCGACTCCGGCACCGGCACATCCCCACTCCTCAGGAAAGGCCTGAACATGGGTGAGACCGTTTACGACGTAGCCATCCTCGGCTCGGGCATGGCCGGCGGCATGCTCGGGGCCGTGCTCGCCCGCAACGGCGTCAGCGTGCTGCTGATCGACGCGGGCGTCCATCCCCGGTTCGCCGTCGGCGAGTCGACGATTCCGTACACCTCCGTGCTCACGAAGATCATCGCGGAGCGCTACTCGGTGCCCGAGCTGGAGCCGCTCGCCAGCCACCAGGGGATCATCGAGAAGGTCTCCCCGATGTGCGGGAAGAAGGCGAACTTCGGCTTCGTCTACCACCGCGAGGGGCACCCGCACGACCCCGAGCAGATCAACCAGATGGTGATCCCCGCCTGGCAGCGCACCGAGAGCCATCTGTTCCGCCAGGACGTCGACGCCTATCTGTTCCACCTCGCGGTCTCCTACGGGGTCGAGCCGCTCAGCGGCACCCGCATCCAGGACATCGACGTCGACCCGGCCGAGGGCGTCACGCTGCGCTCGGACAAGGGCGAGGAGTTCCGCGCCCGCTACCTCGTGGACGGCAGCGGCTTCCGCTCGCCGGTCGCCGACAAGTTCGGCCTGCGTGACGTGCCCACCCGGGCCCGCCACCACTCCCGCTCCATGTTCACCCACATGGTCGGGGTGACGCCCTTCGACGACGCCGAGGCCGCCCAGCCGCACAAGCACCGCAGCCCCTGGCACGAGGGCACACTGCACCACGTCTTCGACGGCGGCTGGCTGTGGGTCATCCCGTTCGACAACGAGGACGACTCGCTCAACCCGCTGTGCAGCGTCGGCCTGACGCTGGACGAGCGGGTCTTCCCCAAGACCGACCTGACCGCGCAGGAGGAGTTCGACGACTTCCTGCGCCGCTACCCGGAGATCGCCGAGCAGTTCCAGAAGGCCAAGGCGGTACGGCCCTGGGTCAGCACGGGACGGCTCCAGTACTCCGCCCACGACACCGTGGGCGAGCGCTTCACCCTGACCTCCCACGCGGCCGGTTTCATCGACGCGCTGTACTCCCGCGGCCTGACCAACACGCTGGAGGTCGTCAACGCCCTCGCCTGGCGGCTGATCGAGGCGTCCAAGGACGGCGACTGGTCGACCGAGCGCTTCGCCTTCATCGACGTGCTCCAGCAGGGCCTGTTCGACGTCCACGACGACGTCGTCTACAGCTCCTTCGTCGGCTTCAGGCACTACGACCTGTGGAACGCGGTGCTCCGCGTCTGGGAGGCGACCACCGTCATGCCGACGGTGACCCTGGAGCAGGCCTACCGGCGGTTCCTGGACAGCCACGACGACCAGGTGTTCCGCGACCTGGAGAAGCGGCAGCACCCGGGCCTGCCCGACCCCGTCGGCCAGGACATCCACGAGCTGCTGACGTTCACCCGGGAGACCTGTCAGGCCGTCGAGGCGGGAACGCTCGACCCGGCCGAGGCCGCCGAGCGGGTCTTCGCCCGGATCTCCACCTCGCCCTGCCTGCCCGAGCCCTTCGACCGGGGCAACCGGGACGACAAGTGCTTCGAGGCGACTCCGGAACTCGTCGAGCTCGCCCAGAAGTGGGGCCGTACCACCGCACCCGAACACATCGCCCAGATCTTCAACTGAGGGCGCAGGAGGACGACTTAAGGAGTCTGATGCCACCCATAGATCTGCTGTTCCTCGACATCGTCATCATTCTGGCCGCCGCCCGTCTCCTCGGGGCGGCGGCCGTCTTCGTGAAGCAGCCCAGGGTGATCGGAGAGATCGCGGCGGGGATCGTCCTCGGCCCGACGCTGCTCGGTCATCTGGCGGGCGACGCGGTCTTCCCCACGTCGGTGATCCCGCCGCTGAAGACCCTGGCCGCCGTCGGCCTGGTCCTGTTCATGTTCGTGGTCGGGATGGAGCTGGACCACCGCCTCATCCAGGGCAAGGGCCGTGTCGTCACCGGGGTCGCGGCGGGCGCCACGCTGCTGCCGCTCGCGCTGGGCTGCTCCTTCGCGCTCTGGCTCGCTCCCCGGTACGCCGACGGCGGCACGCTGCCCTTCGTGCTGTTCTTCGGGGTGTCGGTGTCGGCCACCGCGTTCCCCGTGCTCGCCCGCATCCTCACCGACCGCGGGATGCAGCACACGCTGATCGGCGGGATCGCCCTCGCCGCGGCCGCCGTCATCGATGTCGTCGCCTACGCCTTGCTGGCCGTGGCGGTGGCCCTCGCCTCCGCCTCCGGCCACGAGTCCTGGCGGCTGCTGCTCGCCCCGGTGTACGTGCTGCTGATGTTCCGTCTGGTACGGCCGCTGCTGCGCCGCCTTGCCGACGCCGCCGAGCCGCTGCCGTACCTGCTGATCGGCCTGTTCGCCTCGGCCTGGGCCGCCGAGTGGATGCAGATCCACTACATCTTCGGGGCGTTCGTGTTCGGCGCGGTGATGCCGCGCTCCGAGGGGTTCCTGGAGCGCCTCAGGGAACGGCTTGACCCGGCCATCCATCTGATGCTGCCGGTGTTCTTCGCGGTCACCGGGCTCACCGTCGACCTGACCGGGCTGCGCCTGAGCGAACTGGGCATCCTCGGCGTGATCCTGGCGATCTCCATCTTCGGCAAGGTCGGCGGCGGATACGCGGCGGCCCGTCTGTCCGGCATCCCGCCCCGGGGCTCGGCGGTCGTGGCGTCCCTGGTCAACGCCCGCGGGCTGACCGAGATCGTCATCCTCTCGGTGGGCCTGGAACAGGGCCTGATCGACGTCGAGCTCTACGCGATGCTCCTGGTCATGGCCCTGATCACCACGGCGATGACCGGGCCGCTGCTCAGCTGGAGTTACCCGGCCGACCGGCTGCGCGAGGACCTCGACGCGGCGGGCCGGGCCGGTGTGCGCACTCCCCGGTCCCCGAGCAAGGCCACGGTGCCGGACTCGGGACCTTCCGACGAACCTCTTGGAGACAACACCGATGGACGCTGATGTCATCGTCGTGGGAGCCGGCCCGGCCGGCCTGATGCTCGCCGGTGAGCTGCGGCTCGCCGGGGTCGACACCATCGTCGTCGAACGCCTCCCGGAACGCACCGGCGAGTCACGCGGACTGGGCTTCACCGCCCGCACGATGGAGGTCTTCGACCAGCGGGGGCTGCTGTCCCGGTTCGGCGACATCACCACCAGCAACGTGGGCCACTTCGGCGGGCTGCCGGTCGACTTCGCCGTGCTGGAGGGCGCGCACCAGGCGGCCAAGAGCGTGCCCCAGTCGCAGACCGAGGCGGTGCTCGAAGCCTGGGTGAAGGAACTCGGCGCGGATCTGCGCCGCGGCCACGAGGTCGTCGAGCTCACCAACGGCCCCGACGCCGTGGAGGTCGAGGTCAAGGGCCCCGACGGCAGCCAGACGCTGCGCGCCCGCTACCTCGTCGGCTGCGACGGCGGTCGCAGCCTGGTCCGCAAGACGGCGGGCTTCGACTTCCCCGGCACCGCGGCGACCCTGGAGATGTTCCTCGCCGACGTCAAGGGTCTCGAAATCGAACCGTCCATGATCGGGACGACGTACCCCGGCGGCATGGTCATGGTCGGCCCGCTGCCCGGTGGCGTCACCCGGCTGATCCTGTGCGAGCGGGGCATCCCGCCGAAGCGCCGTACCAGCCCTCCCGGTTTCGACGAGGTGGCCGAGGGCTGGAAGCGGGTCACCGGTCAGGACATCTCGCACGGCGAGGCGGTCTGGGTGAGCTCCTTCGGGGACGCCACCCGGCAGGCCACCGAGTACCGCCGCGGCCGGGTGTTCCTCGCCGGGGACGCCGCGCACATCCATCTGCCCGCCGGCGGCCAGGGGATGAACACCAGCATCCAGGACGCGGTCAACCTCGGCTGGAAGCTCGCCGCCGTGATCCGCGGCAAGGCCCCCGAGGCCCTGCTGGACACCTACCACGACGAGCGCCACCCGGTCGGCAAGCGGCTGCTGATGAACACCCAGGCCCAGGGCCTGCTGTTCCTCAGCGGCTCCGAGGTGCAGCCACTGCGCGACGTACTGAACGAGCTGATCAAGTACGACGACGTCAGCAAGCACCTCGCCGCGATGGTCAGCGGTCTGGAGATCGGCTACGACGTCGGCGGCGGCCGGCATCCGCTGCTCGGCCGCCGGATGCCGCACCTGGAGCTGGTCGGCGACGGCTTCAAGACCAGCAGCACCGAGCTGCTGCACGGCGGCCGCGGTGTCCTGCTCGACCTGGCGGACAACGCGGCACTCAGGCGCCGGTCCGCCGGCTGGGCCGACCGCGTCGACACGGTGACCGCCGAGCCGCACGCCGTCGCCGACAGCAGCGCGCTGGCCGGCACGTCGGCCGTCCTGATCCGCCCCGACGGCTACATCGCCTGGGCGGCGCCCGGCAGCCACGGCGACCTGCCGATGGCGCTGGACCGCTGGTTCGGCCCCGCACGCTGAGCCGCCGCGCCCCCGCCCCCTGCACGGCCGTCGGCCGCGCCACCGGACGGCCGGCGCACGGCAACGCCCGTACGCCGGCCGTCCGGTGGCCGATCGCCGGAACCCAAGGAGTTTTCCCGTATGCCGCAGCCCGTCCTGCGCGAGGTCGAGCACGAGATCACCGTCTCGGCTCCCGCCGCCACCGTGTACCGCCTCATCGCCGAGGTGGACAACTGGCCGCGGATCTACCCACGGACCGTCTACGCCGAGCAGGTCCCGGAGGCCGGTGGGCAGGAACTCGTCCGCATCTGGGCCACCACCGAGGCGTCGTTCGAACACTGGACGGCGCTGCGCACCCTCGACCCGGAGCATCTGCGGATCACCTTCCGGCCCACCGGATTCGGCCCGCCCCTCGCGTCGATGGACGGCGGCTGGGTCATCGAGCCGCTGTCCCCGGCCGAGTCGAGGGTGCGGCTGCTGCACGCGTTCAGTGTCGTCGACAACGACCCCGGGGAACTGAAGCGGATCGACAGCGCCGTCGACCGCAACTCCCGTACCGAACTCGCCGATCTGAAGAAGAGCGTCGAAGAGGCTTACCTGGCTGAGGAGTTCACCTTCTCGTTCGAGGACACCGCGCGGATCGCGGGCTCGGCCGAGGACGTCTACGACTTCGTCAACGAGGCCCAGCTGTGGGCCGAGCGCCTGCCGCACATCACGGAGGTCCGGCTCGACGAGGACAAACCCGGCCTGCAGACCCTGGAGACGGTGACCCGGGCCCCGGACGGTTCGACCCACCTCTCCAGGTCCCACCGGGTCTGCCTCCCGCACCACCGGATCGCCTACCGGCAGGTCACCTTGCCCGCGCTGCTGAGCCTGCACACCGGCTCCTGGACGTTCGAGGAGACCGCCGCGGGTGTGGCCGCGTCCGCCCGGCACACCGTCGTGCTGAACACCGCGAACATCACCGCGATCCTCGGCCCGGACGCGACTGTCGCCGACGCCCGCGCGCACGTCCGTGAATCGCTCGGCGGCACCGGCCGGGCCGTGCTCGCGTACGCCAAGCGGTACGCCGAACGCGGGCGATGAGCCCGGCCGGCGGATCGGCACCCCCACCCCACCCACGATCTGGAAGAAGGACATGAGCGGACTCACGGGCAAGACAGCGCTGGTCACGGGCTCCAGCCGCGGCATGGGCCGGGCGGCCGCCCGGCGGCTCGCGGCCGACGGCGCACTGGTCGCCGTCCACTACAGCAGCAACAAGGAAGCGGCCGAGGACGTCGTCGCGGCCATCGAGAAGGACGGCGGCCGCGCCTTCGCGGTGCGGGCCGAACTCGGCGGGCCCGGCGACGTCCACGAGCTGTTCCTTGAGCTCGAAGAGGGCCTGCGGGAGCGCACCGGCTCGCCCGGGCTGAACATCCTGGTCAACAACGCCGGGATCATGGGCGGGGTCAAGCCCGAGGACACCACCCCCGAGAAGTTCGACGAGCTGTTCGCGGTGAACGCCAAGGCGCCGTTCTTCCTCATCCAGCGCGCGCTGAAGAACATGCCGGACGGCGGCCGGATCATCAACATCACCTCCGGGCTCACGCACTTCGCCAACCCGGACGAGATCGCGTACGCCATGAGCAAGGGCGCCGTCGAGCAGCTCGCGCTGCACTTCGCCAAGCACCTCGGCCCGCGCGGGATCACCGTGAACAGCGTCGCGCCGGGCATCACCCGCAACGACAACCCGGTGTTCGGCATCCCCGAAGCCGTCGAGCAGATGGCGCAGCTGTCCGCCTTCAACCGCGTCGGCGAGCCCGAGGACATCGCCGACGTCGTGGCCTTCCTCGCCTCCGACGACGCCCGCTGGATCACCGGCTCCTTCGTGGACGCCACCGGCGGCACCCTCCTTGGCTGAGGCCGGGATGACGACGTCTGCGACGGACGCCCGCCGGCAGGGTCTGCTGATCGTGCTGGCCGGCAACATGCTCATCGACGCCCTTGAGGTGTCGACGCTGGTCGTGGCCATGCCCTCGATCGCGGCGGACCTGCGTCTGTCGCCCACGGCCGTGCAGTGGACGATGAGCGCCTTCGCCCTGGGCTTCGGCGGTCTGATGCTGTTCGGCACCCGGCTGGTGGAGCTGCTCGGCCGCCGCCGGGTCTATCTGGCGGGGCTGCTCCTGTTCGCTGCCGCGTCCGTGGTCGCGGCCTTCGCCGGTGACCCCGCGCTGCTGGCGGCGACCCGCTTCGTCAAGGGCTTCTGCGTGGCGCTCACCGCGCCCACCGGGCTGGCCATCATCAGCACCGCCTTCGAGGAGGGCCCGGCCCGCCAGAAGGCCGTGTCCGTCTACTCCTTCTTCGGGGCCTGCGGATTCACCGCGGGCCTCGTGCTGTCCGGCGTCCTCACCGCGGTGAGCTGGCGCTGGACGCTGGCGTTCCCGGCCCCGGTCGTCCTGGTGCTGTTCGCCTTCTGTCTGCGGCTCATCCCGGCCGGCCCGGCCACCGCGGGACCGCGGCAGCCGGGCCGCTTCGACGCGGCGGGGGCGACGGCCCTCGCGGGCGCGCTGGTCGCGCTCGTCTGCGCCATCGTCTCGGCGGGCTCGGGGATCCGGACGGGCGTCGCGCTGGTTGTCCTTGCGGTGCTGGTGGCCGCGTTCGTGGCCATCGAGCGGCGCGCGCCGCGGCCGCTCGTCAAGGCGGCCGCGGTCACCAGCGGTCCGCTCATCAGGTCCGCGCTCGGCGGCGCGGCGTTCAACGGCTCCTATCTGGGGCTGCTGTTCGTCGCCACGTTCCAGTTGCAGGCCCGGCAGGGCTGGTCGCCCCTGGTGACCGCGCTCGCCCTGCTGCCCGCGAGCCTGCCGCTGGCGCTGACGTCGCTCTCGTCGGGGCGGATGGTGCGCCGGTTCGGCGGGCCGCCGCTGATCGCGGCCGGCGCGTTCCTCGCACTGCTCGGCTACCTGGTCTATCCGCGGGAGCACCCGCCACAGTCGTACGCCGTCGATGTGCTGCCCACGCTGCTGCTGGTGGGGGCGGGCTTCGTGCTCGCCTTCGCGCCCCTGAACATGCAGGCCGCGTCCGGGGTACCGGCCGAGCTGCGGCCGATGGCCGGCGGTGTGTTCCAGGCGGCGGTCCAGACGGGCGCCGCCGTGGCCGTCTCCTCGGCCGCGGTCCTCTCGGAGCGGTCCTCAGGCGGCGCGGCACTGCGTTTCGTCGCCGTGCTGTCGGCCTTCGGGCTGCTCGTCGCGCTCACCGGACTGCTCCCGCGCCGCCTGCCGCGGACCGGCGCACCTCGCTCTTCCGCATCCGAACTCCGGAGGTAATGGCCCGATGCCCGATCTGACCGGCCTGTTGTCCGCGGCCGAGACCGCCGCCGAGGTCGCGGCCCGCCACGCGGCCACGGCCGACACCGACCGCAGACTCTCCGACGAGGTGGTCGAGACACTGATCACCGCCGGGTTCGCCCGCCGTTTCGTGCCCGAGCACCTCGGCGGCGCACCCGTCGGCTTCACCGAGCTCATGGAGTCGGTGGCCACGGTCGCCGAGGGCTGCGCCTCCGCCGGATGGGTCGCTTCGCTGATGGCGCAGGGCGCCCGCATCTCCGGCTATCTGCCCGCGGAGGGCCAGGCCGAGGTGTGGGCGAAGGGACCCGACACCCTGGTGGTCGTCGGGTTCGTCTCCCAGGGCAGCGTGCGAGCGGTGGACGGCGGCTGGGTCCTGTCGGGCGACTGGCCCTACGTCAGCGGGATCGAGTTCTCCGAATGGGCGCTCCTGCTGGCCGACGACGGGGACGGCGCGCGTTTCTTCGCCGTGCCCCGCCCCGACTACGGCATCACCGAGTCGTGGTTCACGCTCGGCATGCGGGCCACCGGCAGCCACTCGCTGACCCTCGACGAGGTCTTCGTCCCGGCCCACCGGTCCTTCCCCCGCGACGAGATGTTCCTCGGCCGGCCCGCCGTGTCCCGCGAACCGTTCCACACCGCACCGCTGTTCGCGGTGAACGGGCTGACCTTCGGCTCGCCCGTCCTCGGCGCTGCCCGCGGCGCCCTGAAGCTCGCCGCTCGCACCCTGCCGGCCCGTGACGCCGCCCGGACCGGCTTCGCCCGCGCGGCCGGTGAGATCGAGGCGGCGACCCTGCTGCTCACCCGGGTGGCCGAGAACGCCGACCTGGGGCTGTACGACGAGGACCGGCTGCGGCGCGCCTCCCTCGACAGTGCCCTCGCGGTGGACCTGCTGGCCGGTGCGGTCGAGCGGGTGTTCGCCGAGGCCGGCACCCGGGGCCAGCGCGAGACGCAGCCGCTGAACCGGGTCTGGCGCGACGTCCGCGTCGCCGCCGGCCACGGGGCGCTGCGGTTCGAGCCCGCCGCGATGCGGTTCACCGAGCCGCTGCTCAGCGCCTCATGACCGCTCCCGTCCACTCCCGAAAGGTGTCCGCCATGCCCACCAGGCCCTTGCGCCTCGCGGTGCTCACCACCTGCGGCAACGACAGCAGGTCCGGTCCCCTGGTCGCCCAGTGGTTCGTCCGCGAGGCCGAGCAGTACGGCGACTTCGCGGTCGACGTGATCGACCTGGCCACGGCCGAACTGCCCGTCATGATCACCCGGCCGCCGAACGAGGAGGCGGAACGGCAGCTGTCGTCCGTCACCCCGCGGCTGGCCGCCGCCGACGCGTTCGTCGTCGTGACCCCCGAGTACAACCGCGCCTACCCGGCCGTCCTCAAGAGCGCGATCGACTGGCACGTCGCCGAGTGGCGCGCCAAGCCGATCGGCTTCGTGTCCTACGGCGGGCGGTCCGGAGGCCTGCGCGCGATCGAGCAGCTGCACCCGGTCTTCGCCGAGCTGCACGCCGTCACGCTGCGGGACTCGGTCAGCTTCATGGACGTATGGGACCAGTTCGGTCCCGACGGACTGCCCAAGGACGGCCCCGGCTGCAGCGGAGCGGCCAAGGTCATGCTCGACCAGCTGCAGTGGTGGGCGGCCTCGCTCCACGACGCCCGGCTGAGCCGCCCCTACCGGGTCTGAACCCCTCACACCACGGAGACCAACCGATGCGCGTCCTGATCACGACCATGCCCGCGCCCACCCATCTCACCCCGAACGTGCCGCTCGCCTGGGCGCTGCACAACGCCGGGCACGAGGTGCGGGTGGTGAGCCACCCCAGCATGGTCGAGCACATCACCTCGGCCGGGCTGACCGCGGTACCGGCCGGCGAGAACGTGAACATCCCGGCCGCCGTCCAGGCCACCGCCCAGGACGAGCGGCTGGAGCGGATCACCGAGGCCCTCGGTCTCGGCACGGGCCCCGACGACGCCGACAAGCGCGGCCACATCCGCAACTTCGTGCTCGCGGCCTTCACCCTCTACTACTCCCAGGAGGCGGTCGGCGCCGGCGGCCGGGCCTTCACCGACGACCTCATCGCCCACGCCCGCGCCTGGCAGCCCGACCTGGTGCTGTGGGACCCGCTCGTGCTGGCGTCGCCGATCGCGGCCCGCGCCTGCGGGGCCGCGCACGCCCGGGTGCTGTGGGGCCTGGACCGCACGGGCTGGCTGCGCCGGCGGTTCCTGGACCAGCTGGCCGACCCGGCGTCGGGCCTGGACGAGGACCTCATCCGGCAGGTGATGCAGCCGACGCTCGACCGCCTCGGGCACGAGTTCGACGAGGAGCTCCTGACGGGGCAGTGGACCATCGACCTCATGCCGCCCCGGCTGGCGGCGGCCGAGGCGACCGGCCTGCGCACCATCCATCTGCGCCGGGTGCCCTACGCCGGTCCGGCCACCGTGCCCGACTGGCTGAGCACCCCGCCCGAGCGCCCCCGGATCTGCCTGACCCTGGGCGCCAGCGGGCGCACGTTCTTCCAGGAGAACCACGGCATCTCGATCGCCGCGCTGCTGGAGATGCTCGGCGACCTCGACGTCGAGGTCGTCGCCACCTTCAACTCCGTACAGCTCGACAAGGCCGGCACGGTGCCCGCCAACGTCCGTACGGTCGACTACATCCCGCTCGGCCAGCTGCTGCCGACCTGCTCGGCGATCATCCACCACGGCGGCGGCGGCACCTACGCGGCCGCGGCCGCGCACAAGGTCCCGCAGATCGTCATCCCCAAGCACTTCGGCGACTTCCTGGACAACGCCCGGTACGTCGCCGAGCGCGGCGCGGGTGTCCTGGTGGACCGCGAGACGACCACCATGGACGAGCTGAAGAAGCAGATCCTCCAGGTCCTCACCGAGCCGTCGTTCCAGGACGGTGCCGCCGACCTGTACGAGGAGGCGCTCGGCACGCCGGGCCCCAACGAGATCGTCCCGGTTCTGGAGCGGCTCGCCCGCGAACACCGGTCCCGGACCGCGCCCGTCGCGTGATCCACACGTCCTATCGAAGGAGCACCGCATGGCTACGCCCGAAGCAACCCTCGTACGTGCCCAGGCCGGTCCCGCGGAGGACCGGCGCGCACTCGTGGACGCGGCCCGCGCCGTCTTCGCCCGCGAGGGCTGGATCCACACCACCCTGGAGGCCGTCGCGGCGCAGGCCGGTCTCGACACCGAGGACGTGGGCCACTACTTCAAGGACAAGGAACAGCTGCTGCTGTCCGTCCTCCTGGACAGTGCCGCCTCGCTGTCGGCCGCGCTGACGGTCATCGCGGAGAGCCACCTGGCGGAGATCACCGACCTGGAGCGGGACCTGGTGGCGCTGGGCCGGGACTGGCTGACACCGCTGGCCACGTTCCCCGAGCACTTCGCCATCGTGCGCCATCTCCAGGCCGAGGCGGCCCGGCTGCCGGCCGGTCTGCTGGAGATGTGGCAGACCGCCGGGCCCCGGCAGGCCCAGCGGGAGCTGGCCCGCCGCTTCCAGCGCGTCGCCGACCAGGGACTGCTCGACATCGCCGACGCCGACTGTGCCGCGGGCCGCTTCATCCAGCTCGTCGCCGGCGGTGCGGTCACGCGCTCCTTCTACGGCGCCGTTCCGCTCGCGGAGTACGAGACGGAGCAGCTCATCAGCACCGGCGTCGAGGACTTCATCCGCCTCTACCGCCCTTACGCGGGCCGCTGACCGGCCCCCCATGACGCCCGCACACCCAGCCCGGACGACTGACAACGGACGAGAACGGAAGAGAGAAGACATGCACAGCACCCTCATCGTGGCGCGCATGGACCTGGCGTCCAGCGCCGAAGTGGGCCGCCTGTTCGCCGAGTTCGACCGGACGGACATGCCGCACCGCATGGGCACCCGCCGCCGCCAGCTGTTCGCGTACAACGGCCTGTACTTCCACCTTCAGGACTTCGACACCGACAACGGCGGCGAGCTGATCGAGGAAGCCAAGACCGATCCCCGGTTCGTCGGGATCAGCCAGGACCTCAAGCCGTTCATCGAGGCCTACGACCCGGAGACCTGGCGGTCCCCGAAGGACGCCATGGCCACCCGCTTCTACAACTGGTCGGCCGCTCAGTGATGCCGCCGACGACCGACACGAAGGGAGGCCACGTCCAGTGAGCCGTCGCGTTGTCATCACCGGGGTCGGCGTGCTGGCGCCGGGCGGTATCGGTGCCAAGAACTTCTGGAGTCTGCTCAGCGAGGGGCGCACGGCGACGAGGGGCATCACCTTCTTCGACCCCTCCTCGTTCCGCTCGCAGGTCGCGGCGGAGGCCGACTTCGACCCCGAGCTGCACGGGCTCACCCCGCAGGAGATACGCCGGATGGACCGGGCGGCCCAGTTCGGTGTCGTCGCCGCCCGGGAGGCGCTGGCCGACAGCGGCCTGGCCCTGGCCGGCTTCGACCCGCACCGCACCGGCGTCACCATCGGCAGCGCCGTCGGCGCGACCACCGGACTCGACGAGGAGTACCGGGTCGTCAGCGACGACGGCCGGCTCGACCTGGTCGACCACACCTACGCGCCCCAGCACCTCTACAACTACTTCGTGCCCAGCTCCTTCTCGGCCGAGGTGGCCTGGGCGGTCGGCGCCGAGGGCCCGGCCACCGTGGTGTCCACCGGCTGCACCTCCGGTCTCGACTCCGTCGGCCACGCCGTCGAGCTGATCCGTGAGGGCAGCGCCGACGTCATGATCACCGGCGCCACCGACGCCCCGATCTCGCCGATCACGATGGCGTGCTTCGACGCGATCAAGGCGACCACGCCGCGCAACGACGACCCCGAGCACGCCTCGCGCCCCTTCGACAGCACCCGCAACGGGTTCGTCCTCGGTGAGGGTGCGGCCGTGTTCGTGCTGGAGGAGCTGGAGAGCGCCAGGAAGCGCGGCGCCCACATCTACGCCGAGATCGCCGGGTACGCCTCCCGCTGCAACGCCTTCCACATGACGGGTCTGCGGCCCGACGGCCGGGAGATGGCCGAGGCGATCCGGGTGGCGCTGGGAGAGGCGCGGATGAACCCCGAGTCCATCGACTACATCAACGCCCATGGCTCGGGCACCAAGCAGAACGACCGCCACGAGACGGCGGCGTTCAAGCTCAGCCTCGGCGACCACGCGTACCGCACGCCGGTCAGCTCGATCAAGTCGATGGTCGGGCACTCGCTCGGCGCGATCGGCTCGATCGAGATCGCCGCGTCGGTGCTGGCGATGGAGAACAACGTGGTGCCGCCCACCGCGAACCTGCACACCCCCGACCCGGAGTGCGACCTCGACTACGTCCCGCTCACCGCGCGCGAGCACCGCACCGACGCGGTGCTGACGGTCGGCAGCGGCTTCGGCGGGTTCCAGAGCGCGATGGTGCTGGCCCGTCCGGAAAGGAGTGCGGCATGACCGCCAAGGCAGTGATCACCGGCATCGGCGTCGCCACCGCCAACGGGCTCGGTGTGGACGACTTCTGGGCCGCGACCCGCGTCGGCAAGAACGCGATCGGTCCCGTCACCCGCTTCGACGCGTCCTCCTACCCGGCGCGCCTTGCGGGGGAGATCAACGGCTTCGCGGCCGAGGAGCACCTGCCCAGCCGGCTGCTCCCGCAGACCGACCGGATGACCCGGCTCGCGCTGGTCGCCGCGGACTGCGCCTTCGAGGACGCCGACGTACGGCCCGGGGACATCCCCGAGTTCGACATGGGCGTGGTCACCGCGTCGACGTCCGGCGGCTTCGAGTTCGGCCAGAACGAGCTGAAGAAGCTGTGGAGCCAGGGCAGTCAGTACGTGAGCGCGTACCAGTCCTTCGCCTGGTTCTACGCGGTCAACAGCGGCCAGATCTCCATCCGCAACGGGATGCGGGGCCCCAGCGGTGTCGTCGTCAGCGACCACGCGGGCGGCCTCGACGCGATCGCGCAGGCGCGGCGGCAGATCCGCAAGGGCAGCAAGCTGATCTTCTCCGGCGGCTTCGACGCCTCGATCTGCCCCTGGGGCTGGGTCGCGCAGATCGCCGGCGGCCGGCTGTCCACCCGCAGCGACCCCGAGCGCGCGTACCTCCCGTTCGACGCGGACGCCAACGGCTATGTGCCGGGCGAGGGCGGGGCGCTGCTCATCCTGGAGAACGAGCAGACCGCCCGCGAGCGCGGTGCCCGCACCATCTATGGCGAGATCGCGGGCTACGGCGCCACGTTCGACCCGAAGCCGGGCAGCGACCGCGAGCCGGCGCTGCGCCGCGCCATCGAGGTGGCGCTGGCCGACGCCGGTGTGGCGGCCGAGGACGTGGACGTCGTCTTCGCCGACGGCGCCGGCACACCCGACCTGGACCGTGCCGAAGTGGACGCGATCACCGCGGTCTTCGGCCCCGGCGGGGTCCCGGTCACCGCGCCGAAGACGATGATCGGGCGGCTCTACTCCGGTGCCGCCCCGGTCGACGTGGTCTCCGCGGTGCTGTCCATCCGCGAGGGCATCATCCCGCCCACCACCAACGTGGAGTGCGCGCCCGCCTACGACATCGACCTGGTCGTCGGACAGCCGCGTCCCGCTTCGGTGCGCACGGCACTCGTCCTCGCCCGCGGTTACGGCGGCTTCAACTCCGCCGTGGTCGTCCGCGAGACCGACTGACCTCCGGCCGCCCGCCGGCCGGACGCCCCCTCTACCGAAGTGCCCGTCGCCACCCGGCGGCGGGCACTCGTCATGCAGCACATCGGAGCGCCCATCGGCGCGAGAAAGGCAGGCACATCCATGTCCGAGCGGACGTTCACCATCGAGGACCTCAAGCGCATCCTCCTGGAGGGTGCCGGTGCCGAGGAGGGTGTGGACCTCGACGGCGACATCCTCGACACGGAGTTCGAGGAGCTGGGCTACGAGTCACTGGCTCTGCTGGAGACCGGCGGCCGAATAGAGCGCGAGTACGGCATATCGCTGGACGACGACGTCTTCACCGACAACCGCACCCCGCGGACGCTCGTCACCGCCATCAACACGCAGCTCGAAGCCCTCGTCGCTCCCTGACGCCCCCGGCCCCCGGGCCTTCCGGCCCCCTCCCCGCGCGGCCGCCGTGTCCCCCGCACGGCGGCCGCGTCCCTTTTCCTCCCAGCAGTTCCCCCTCCGTCCCTCACGCCTTCACGCCATTCACGCCTTCACGAGCCTTTGGAGAAGTCACCCATGTCGCAGCAGGACAAGCGGGTCGCCCTGGTCACCGGCGCCACCAGCGGGATCGGCCTCGCCGCCGCCCGCCTCCTGGCCACCCAGGGCCACCAGGTGTTCATCGGCGCGCGCGACGCCGAGAACGTCGCCGAGACCGTCAAGCAGCTCCAGGACGAAGGCCTGGACGTCGACGGCACCACCCTCGACGTGCGCTCCGAGGACAGCGTCCTGGCCTTCGTGCAGGCCGCCGTCGACCGCTTCGGCACCGTCGACGTCCTGGTCAACAACGCGGGCCGCAGCGGCGGCGGCGTCACCGCCGACATCCCCGCCGAGCTGTGGCACGACGTCATCGACACCAACCTCAACAGCGTCTTCCGCATGACCCAGGAAGTCCTCAACACCGGCGGCATGCGCCACAAGAGCCGCGGCCGCATCATCAACATCGCCTCCACCGCGGGCAAGCAGGGTGTGGTGCTCGGCGCCCCGTACTCGGCGTCCAAGCACGGCGTCGTCGGCTTCACCAAGGCCCTCGGCAACGAGCTCGCCCCGACCGGCATCACCGTCAACGCGGTCTGCCCCGGCTACGTCGAGACGCCCATGGCCCAGCGCGTCCGCCAGGGCTACGCCGCCGCCTACGACAGCACCGAGGAGCAGATCCTCGCCAAGTTCCAGTCGAAGATCCCGCTCGGCCGCTACTCGACGCCGGAGGAGGTCGCCGGCCTCGTCGGCTACCTGGCCTCCGACACCGCCGCCTCCATCACCGCGCAGGCCCTGAACGTCTGCGGCGGCCTCGGCAACTTCTGATCCCCGACCCACCCCCTGCCCAAGGAGAGTTCACGATGACCACCCGTGAGGTCGAGCACGAGATCACCGTCTCGGCGCCGGCCGAGGCCGTCTACCGTCTCATCGCCGAGGTGCGCAACTGGCCGCGGATCTTCCCGCCCACCATCTACGTCGACCAGGGCGAAGAGGACGGGAACACCGAGCGCATCCGCATCTGGGCCACCGCCAACGGCGAGGCCAAGAACTGGACCTCGCGCCGCGTCCTGGACCCGCAGAAGCTGCGCATCGAGTTCCGCCAGGAGGTCAGCACCCCGCCGGTCGCGGCGATGGGCGGCACCTGGATCATCGAGCCCGTCTCGGCGACCGAGTCCCGGGTGCGGCTGCTGCACGACTACCGCGCCGTCGACGACGACCCCAAGGGCCTGGAGTGGATCGACGAGGCCGTCGACCGCAACTCCCGCTCCGAGCTCGCCGCCCTGAAGACGAACGTCGAACTCGCCCACGCCGCCGAGGACCTGACCTTCTCCTTCGAGGACACCGTGCCGGTCGCCGGCTCCGCCAAGGACGTCTACGACTTCATCAACGACGCCCACCTGTGGTCCGAGCGGCTGCCGCACGTGGCGACCGTACGGCTGGAGGAGGACACCCCCGGCCTGCAGTCGCTGGAGATGGACACCCGCGCGAAGGACGGCTCGACGCACACCACCAAGTCGTACCGGGTGACCTTCCCGCACCAGAAGATCGCCTACAAGCAGGTCACGCTGCCCGCGCTGATGACCCTGCACACCGGCTACTGGACGTTCGCCGACACGGCCGACGGCGTCACCGCCTCCTCGCAGCACACCGTCACCATCAACACCGAGAACATCGCGAAGATCCTCGGTGAAGACGCCACCGTCGAGGACGCGAAGACGTTCGTACGGGACGCCCTGAGCACCAACAGCCGCGCGACCCTCGGCCACGCCAAGGACTACGCGGAAGCCAGGGCCTGACGATGGCTCAGGACTGCATCACCACACAGGTGATCGTGGTCGGCGCGGGTCCGGTCGGGCTGATGCTCGCCGGTGAGCTGCGGCTCGGCGGCGCGGACGTCGTGGTCCTGGAGCAGCTCGACGCGCCGACCACGGAGTCCCGGGCGTCCACCCTGCACGCCCGCACCATGGAGATCCTCGACGGCCGGGGCCTGCTGGACCCGCTGGGCGAGATCCCGGACGAGCCGCGCGGCCACTTCGGCGGCCTCCCGCTCGACCTCACCCTGCCCAGCCCGTATCCCGGCCAGTGGAAGGTCCCGCAGACCCGGCTGGAGGAACTGCTCGGGGAGTGGGCCGCCCGCCTCGGCGCCGAGGTGCGGCGCGGCCACCGGCTGACCGGTGTCACGGTCACCGACGAAGGCGTCGACGCCGAGGTGCGCGGCCCGGACGGGCGGACGGCGCTCTTCCGGGCCGCGTACCTGGTGGGCTGCGACGGCGAGGACAGCGCCGTGCGACGCCTCGGCGGCTTCGCGTTCCCCGGCACCGACGCCGCACGCGAGCTGCTGCGCGCCGACGTGGCCGGCATCGACATACCCAACCGGCGGTTCGAGCGGCTCCCCGCCGGACTCGCCATCGCGGCCCGGCGTCCCGACGGCGTGACCCGGGTGATGGTGCACGAGTTCGGCGCCCGGCCGCGCCCCGGGCAGCCGGAGTTCACCGATGTCGTGGACGCGTGGAAGCGGGTCACCGGCGAGGACATCGGCGGCGGCACACCGCTGTGGGTGAACTCCTTCGGCGACGCCTCGCGGCAGGCCACCGCCTACCGCAGCGGACCCCTGCTGCTGGCCGGCGATGCCGCCCACCGGCAGATGCCGATCGGCGGCCAGGCCCTCAACCTGGGGCTCCAGGACGCCGTCAACCTCGGCTGGAAGCTGGCCGCCCGGGTCACCGGGCGCGCCCCCGAGGACCTGCTGGACAGCTACCACGCAGAACGGCACCCGGTCGGCGCCCGGGTCCTGGGCAACATCGCCGCCCAGGCCCGGCTGCTGCTCGGCGGCACCGAGGTGAACGCCCTGCGCGAGGTGCTCGCCGAACTGATCCCGCTGGACCACGTCCGCACCCGGCTGGCCGGCATGATCTCCGGCCTCGACATTGCCTACGACACGGACGCGGGCGACCGTCCCGAGGCCGGGCGCCGGCTGCCGCCCCGCGACGTCACGGTCGACGGCACGCCCGTCGGCACCGCCGAACTGCTGCGCGCCGGGCAGGGCGTGCTCGTCCTGCCGCACGGCGACACCGCGCTGCGCGCCGCCGCCGCGCCCTGGGCGCGGCTGGTGCGCGTCGCGGACGGCGGCCCCGAGGACACCGACGCCCTGCTCGTACGGCCCGACGGCTATGTGGCATGGGCCGGGACCTCGGCACCGGGAGCCACCGGCGCGCTGCGGCGCTGGTTCGGCGAACCGTCCGCCGCCGCGCGCCCCGCGTCCGTACGTCCGGCGGCCACGGCCGCGGTACCGGCGCTGCCGTCCGTGACCGCCACCGCAACCCCGAAGAACTGGAGGACCGACATGCCGAAGCTCAGCGGCAGGACTGCGCTCGTCACGGGATCGAGCCGGGGCATGGGCCGTGCCACGGCCCTGCGCCTGGCCCAGGAGGGTGCGCTCGTCGCCGTCCACTACGCCACCGGCAAGGAAGCGGCCGAGGACGTCGTCGAGCGCATCGAGAAGGACGGCGGCCGCGCCTTCGCGGTACGGGCCGAACTCGGCGTCCCCGGCGACGTCCACGAGCTGTTCCTGGCGCTCGAAGAGGGCCTGCGGGAGCGCACCGGCGGCACCGCCCTCGACATCCTGGTCAACAACGCCGGAGTGATGGGCGGGGTCAAGCCCGAGGACACCACGCCGGAGAAGTTCGACGAGCTGTTCGCGGTGAACGCCAAGGCGCCGTTCTTCCTCGTCCAGCGCGCGCTGAAGAACATGCCGGACGGCGGCCGCATCATCAGCATCTCCTCCGGCCTGACGCGTGTCGCCAACCCGGACGAGATCGCGTACGCGATGACCAAGGGCGCCGTCGAGCAGCTGACCCTGCACTTCGCCAAGTACCTCGGCCCGCGCGGGATCACGGTCAACAGCGTCGCGCCGGGCATCACGCGCAACGACAACCCGGTCTTCGGCATCCCCGAAGCCGTCGAGCAGATGGCGCAGCTGTCGGCCTTCAACCGGGTCGGCGAGCCCGAGGACATCGCCGACGTGGTCGCCTTCCTCGCCTCCGAGGACGCCCGCTGGATCACCGGCTCCTTCGTGGACGCCACCGGCGGCACCCTCCTCGGCTGAGCCGCGCGGCACGCCCGCGCCCCCGGCGTCGGCGCGAGGTCTCCCCCCGCGCCGACGGGCCGGCCGCCCCTTTCACCCCCCGTCGGGGGCGGCCGGCCCCCCTTCGGCTCCTAGGCCCTGTCGTCAAATTCCCGTCTGCCGGGCGTCGCCCGGCCCGCCCTTCGGGCGGACGACGGGAATTCGACGACAGGGCCTAGCCGGACCCTCACTCCAAGGACTTCAGATGACCACCGAAGCGCCAACCGAAGGGACGGCCGCCGCCGAGCCGCCCGACCCCGCCCGTCTCGCGGCACTCACTCCCGAGGAGCGGCGGCAGAGCCTCGACCGGTACGTCCGCGACGAGATCGGCCGGCTCCTGGGCATCGCCGCCGACCGCGTCGACACCACCGGCCGCACCATGTACAGCCTCGGCATCGGGTCGATCGCCGGGCTCGAACTCCAGTGCCGTCTGGAGGCGGCCCTGCACGTCACCGTGGACCTGCAACGACTGCTGCGGGCCAACAGCGCGGCCGAGCTGATCGACTGCCTGGCGGGGCAACTCGGCCCGGACAGCGCCCACCAGCGGTCTGCGGTACCGGCATGACGGCGCCGGCCGCCCCACCGGCGCCGTACGGCACGGCACTGCCGTCGCCGGTGTTCACCGTCTCGTCCGACCGGCTCGACCTGTGGCTGATCCGCAGCCCCGCCGTCGGTGACGTGAGTGCCCTCGACCTGTCCGAACTCGACGACACGGAGCGGTCCAAGGCCGAGGCCTTCCTCCGCCCCGCCGACGGGCTGCTCTACGCGAGCGCCCACATCGGGCTGCGCCGCCTGCTGGGCCGCTACACCGGCCGGCGTCCCGAGGACGTGCGGTTCGGGTGCGAGCCGTGCCCGGGCTGCGGCGGACCGCACGGCCGACCCGTCGTGGCGGACCACCCGCCGCCCCTGCACTTCTCGCTCTCCCACAGCTCCGGCGTAGCCCTGGTGGGCGTCGCCGCCGTACCCGTCGGCGTGGACGTGGAGAAGCTGCCGAGCAAGGAGAGAGCCGACGTCTGCGCGCAGTCGCTGCACCCGGACGAACGCGCCGAACTCGCCGCCGCACAACCGGACGACCGGCAGGGCCGGTTCGGCCGGCTGTGGACCCGCAAGGAGGCCTACCTCAAGGGCCTGGGGACCGGTCTGAGCCGCAGTCTGGCCGCCGACTACCTGGGTCTTCGCGCCGAGAGGCACCCGGCCGGGTGGACGGTGCTCGACCTTCCCTGCTTCCCGACCCACGCGGCCGCGGCCGCCGTACGCCGTCCCGCGCCCGCCGAGGCCCGGGTGCGCTGTGTGCCGGAGCGCTGGCTGGACGCCTCGGACGCCTGGCTGACGGAGGACGCCCCGGAGGCGGTGCGGGTGAACCTCGCCGCAGCGGTTCCGGCTACTTCCGCGGCGGTCCTCCCGGCCCGCCTCACGAACGACGGAAAGGACGCGATCGGATGACCCGTACCGCCTTCGTCTTCTCCGGCCTCGGCCCGTACCGCGTGGGCATGGCGGAGTCCCTGCTCGCGCACCGGCCCGGCCTGGCCGCGACGTACTTCCGCGCGGCCGACGACCTCCTCGGCATCCCGCTGACCCGGCTGTGCCGGGAGGGCCCCGCCCACCACTTCGCCGACCCGGCGGTCGCCCATCCGGCGGCCTTCGTGACCGGCCTCGCGGCCCTGGAGGTGCTGCGCGCCGAGGGCGTGCGGCCCGACATCGTCGCCGGGCACGGCCTGGGCGAGTACACCGCCCTGGTCGCCGCGGGCGTCCTGGAGTGGCCCGACGCGCTGGTGCTGGTGCGGCTGCACGCCGAACTCGTGGCCACGGCCGGCGACCGCGTGCCCGGCGCCATGGCCGCGGTCGAGGGCCTCGACGCGGCCGCGGTGGCACGGCTGTGCGCCGAGTCCACTGCTGCCGGCCGGCTCGTGGAGATCGCCTGCGAGAACGGCCCCGGACACACCGTCGTGTCCGGCAAGGCGGCCGGCGTGGACCGGCTGGCGCGGGCCGCCGAGGCCGCCGGCGCCACCCGCACCGCCCGGCTGCCCGTCGGCGGGCCGTTCCACTCAAGCCTGCTCGGCGACTGTGTGGCGGAGTTCACCGAGGCGCTCGTGGAGACCGAGTTCCACGACCCGAAGGTGCCCGTCGTCTCCAGCGTCACCGCCCGGCCGGTGACCAGCGCGGGCCGGGCCGTCGTGGCCCTGCGCGACCAGCTCACCGCACCCGTGCGGTGGACGGACACCGTGCGGCGGCTCCTGGCCCTGGGCACCAGGCGGTTCGTGGAAGCCGGCCCCGGACCCGTGCTGGACGGCTCGATCCGCCGTCTCGCCCCCGGCGCCGACGTCCAGGTGACCGGCACCGTCCCCGGGCTGCGCCTGGCCCTGGAGGCGGCGGCGCCCGCAGCCATCCCCGTCTGAACCCCGTGGAGGACCACATGCCCGACGCAACCGAGACCATACGGAACCGCATCGACGAGCTGACCGACCGCAAGCGCACCGCGCAGGACGGCCCGAGCCCCGCCGCCACCGAACGCCAGCACGCCAAGGGCAAGCTGACCGCGCACGAGCGGATCGCGCTGCTGCTGGACAAGGGATCGTTCAACGAGGTGGAGTCGCTGCGCCGGCACCGGGCGACCGGCTTCGGCCTGGAGGACAAGAAGCCGTACGGCGACGGCGTCGTCACCGGCTGGGGGACCGTCCACGGCCGCACGGTCTTCGTCTACGCCCATGACTTCCGGGTGTTCGGCGGAGCGCTCGGCGAGGCGCACGCCCAGAAGATCCACAAGATCATGGATCTGGCCGAGGCGGCCGGCGCGCCCCTGGTGTCGCTCAACGACGGCGCCGGCGCCCGCATCCAGGAGGGCGTCACCGCGCTCGCCGGCTACGGCGGCATCTTCCGGCGCAACACCAAGTCCTCGGGCGTCATCCCGCAGATCTCGGTGATGCTCGGCCCGTGCGCGGGCGGCGCCGCCTACTCGCCCGCCCTCACCGACTTCGTCTTCATGGTCCGCGAGACCTCGCAGATGTTCATCACCGGGCCGGACGTCGTCAAGACGGTCACCGGCGAGGAGATCACCCAGAACGGGCTGGGCGGCGCCGATGTGCACGCGAGCACCTCGGGCGTGGCCCACTTCGCGTACGACGACGAGGAGCACTGCCTGGAGGACGTGCGCTACCTGCTGTCGCTGCTGCCCGCCAACAACCGTGAACTGGCGCCCGTCGAGCGGTCGGGCGACCCCGCGGACCGGCTCAACGACCGGCTCCTGGAGCTGGTTCCGACCGAGCCGGGCCAGGCGTACGACATCCGCGCGGTGATCGAGGAGATCGTCGACGACGGCGAGTACTTCGAGGTCCACCCGGCCTGGGCGACCAACATCGTCTGCGCCCTGACCCGGCTCGACGGCCAGGTGGCCGGCATCGTCGCCAACCAGCCCGCCAGCATGGCCGGCGTGCTGGACATCGAGGCGTCCGAGAAGGCCGCCCGGTTCGTGCAGTTCTGCGACGCGTTCAACATTCCGCTGGTCACCCTGGTCGACGTGCCGGGCTTCCTGCCGGGTGTGGACCAGGAGCACAACGGCATCATCCGGCGCGGCGCCAAGCTGCTGTTCGCGTACTGCAACGCGACCGTCCCGCGGATCTCCCTGGTGCTGCGCAAGGCGTACGGCGGCGCCTACATCGTCATGGACTCCCGTTCGATCGGCGCCGACCTGTCCCTAGCCTGGCCCACCAACGAGATCGCGGTGATGGGCGCCGAGGGCGCCGCGAACGTCGTCTTCCGGCGGGAGATCAACGCGGCCGACGACCCGGACGCGGTACGGGCCGAGCGCATCGCCGAGTACAAGTCCGAGCTGATGCACCCCTACTACGCGGCCGAACGCGGACTCGTCGACGACGTCATCGACCCGCGTGAGACCCGCTCGGTGCTGATCCGCTCGCTGGAGATGCTCCGCGCCAAACACGCCGACCTGCCGTCGCGCAAGCACGGCAACCCCCCGCAGTGACCACCGTGAGGACACCGCCCGTGACCATCCCCGCCACCGACCCGGCCGGTGCCGGGCCCGCCGACACCATCCGCGTCGAGCGCGGCGTGCCCACCGACGAGGAACTCGCCGCGCTCGCGCTGGTGCTGATGGCCCGCTCGTGCGGCAGCTCCGGCGAGGAGGAGACACCGCAGCACTGCCCGACCGCCCCCTGGCGGGTGCCCGGCCACCGGGTCGCCCGCAGCTGGCGGGCCGCGCCCGCGCCCGCCGCCCCCGCCGTCGCCGCGCGGCGCCCGTGATGCCGGGCGCGGTCGCCCGGATCACCTGGGCGGCCATCACCCTGGCCGCCCTCCTGGCGGTCGCCGGCCCCAGTCTGTGAAACCGAGTGAGGGAGTGAAAGACGTGACGACCGTGGCACCGCACCACCCCACCCCCGTCCTGACCGGCGCCGCGGCCGCCCAGGACACCACCGCCGCGCACGCGCTGGCCGACGAGGTCGCGGCCCTGCGCCGCGAGGTGCGCGACCTGCGCGACCGCGCCGAGATCAGCGACCTGATCGGCCGTTACACGGTCCTGCTGGACACCCAGGACCAGGACGGCTTCGACGGGACCTGGCCGGCCTCCGTCTTCACCGACGACGTACGGCTGCACTTCCCCATCGGCGTCCACGAAGGCATCCCGGGCGTCGCGGAGTTCCACTACCGGGCCAAGCTGCGGTTCGACCGCACGATCCACCTGAGCTCGAACCACGAGGTCCGGCTGGACGGCGACCGGGCGCGGGTGCGCTGTCACATGCACGCCACCCACGTGCACCACCCCTCGCCGCAGGCGCCGGACCGGATCGGCGCGCTGTTCACGATCGGCGGCCACGGCGAGGGCGAGGCCGTCCGCACCCCCCGGGGCTGGCGGATCCGCGAGTGGGGCTTCCACCTCGCCTGGGCCGACGGACCCGGTCCGGACGGCACACCGGTGCTGTGAGCCGGACGTGAGTGAACTGCTCGCACCCGAACGGCACTCCGCCGTCGCGGCCCCCGCCGCCGCTCACGACATCGTCCTGGACGCCGACGGCGTCCAGCTCTCCGGGCTGCTCGCCGAGCCGGCGGGGCACCCGCCGCGCGCCGTGGTGGTCGCCGTGCACGGCAGCGGAATGCGCGCCGGCTACTTCGACAGCCGGGCCTGCGCGGGGCTGTCGCTGCTGGCCACCGGGGCCGGGCTCGGCTACACCGTGCTGTCCGTGGACCGCCCCGGCTACGGCCTGTCGGCGGACCGGCTGCCGGAGGGGCTACCGCTGGCCGAGCAGGCGCGTGTCCTGCACGCCGCGCTGGCCGCCTTCGCCCGCACCCATTCCGTCGGCGCCGGGTTCTTCGTCGTCGGCCACTCCAACGGCGGCAAACTGGCGCTGGCCACCGCCGCCCACGAGGACGGCACCGAGCTGCTCGGGGTGGACGTCTCCGGGATCGGCACCCGGCTCGCCGTCACCGCCGACCAGCTGCCCGGGCTCGCCGGGCACGGCGACTGGCGGCGGCACTGGGGCGCCCTGCGGCTGTATCCGCCGGACGCCTTCCGGCTCGGCCGCGCGCTGGTGTCGGCCGTTCCCGCCGCCGAGGTGCGCGAGGCACTGGCCTGGCCGCGCGTGTACCCGTCGCTCGCCGCCCGGATCCGGGTCCCGGTCCGGTTCACCTTCGCCGAGCAGGAGCGGTGGTGGCGCTTCGACGAAGCCGCCGTCGCCGAGCTGCGCCGCCCGCTGGCCGCGCCGAAGGTGACGGTCGACCAACTTCCCGACGCCGGCCACAACATCAGCCTCGGCTGGGCGGCCCGCACCTACCACCTGCGGGTCCTGGGCTTCCTGGAGGAGTGCCTGCTGGCCCGCGACGCGGCCCCGCCCGCCCTCCGCACGCCCGACGCGGGCCGCGCCAAGAAGACGTAGCCGAGAAGACGTAGAAGACGACCGAAAAAGACGTGACAAGGAGACCCCATGGCTTCGTTCACCTCGACTCCCGCGGCCGCCCCGCCGCTCCCGGCCGCCGCGGACACCGCGTCGGCCACCCGGCTCGCCGCACTGGAGGAGCGGCTGAGCGCCCTGGAGGACCAGGCCCAACTGACCTCCCTGGTCGACCGGTTCGTCCACGGACTCGACAACCCGGGCCCGTTGACCGAGGCCTGGTACCGCACGCTGCTCACCGAGCAGGTCCGGCTGAACCTGCCCAACGGCACCCACGCGGGCATCACCGGGCTGCCCGAGTTCCTGGCCGCCCCCAAGGCGTTCTTCGCGGGCAACCAGCACTACGCCACCAACTGTGCCGTCGACATCGACGGCGACCACGCCACGGCACACGCCAACCTCCACGCCATACACATCCCGCTCGACGACTCCGCCCCGCTGTTCACCGGCGGCGCCCACTACGACGTACGGGCCGAGCGCACCCCCGGGGGCTGGCGCATCGCGGAGCTGACCGTGAGCGTGCTGTGGACCGCGCAAGGAGTACGCGGATGACCCCCGGCCTCCTGGAGAAACCCAGCCTCCAGGAGGAGGACGGGCACGCGTCGGCCGAACCCGGCACCGAGCGGCCGGCGCTGCTCGCGGGCGAGGAACGCGACGTTCCCGACCGGCACATCTTCCGCGGCACCGACTGAGAACTTTCCGTTTTCTGACGCTCCTTTGAACCACTTGTCACGGAGCGCGGAGGCGAGACGAAAACTCACCGGAATCTGTAGGGATCCGCCTTCCCCCGCGTCCGCCCATCGAAGAAGAATTTTCGGCAACGTCCCCGGAATCGGGGCGAGAGGAAGAATCTGCCATGAAAGCTCTGGTGTTGTCGGGCGGGTCGGGGACCCGTCTGCGGCCCTTCAGCTATTCCATGCCGAAGCAGCTCATCCCGATAGCCAACAAGCCGGTTCTCGAGCACGTTCTGGAGAATGTGCGGAACCTGGGTGTCACCGAGGTCGGGATCATCGTCGGCGACCGTGCGGCGCAGATCAGCGCGGTCATCGGCGACGGCGCCCGGCTCGGGCTGCGCATCACGTACATTCAGCAGGAGGAACCGCTGGGCCTCGCCCACTGTGTCTCGCTGGCCCAGGAATTCCTGGGCGACGACGACTTCGTCATGTACCTCGGCGACAACATGCTGCCGGACGGCGTCGAGGCCATCGCACGGGAATTCGCCGAGCAGCGGCCCGCGGCCCAGATCGTGGTGCACAAGGTGGCCGATCCGCGCGCCTTCGGTGTCGCGGAACTCGGCCAGGACGGCCGCGTCGAACGGCTCGTGGAAAAGCCGGAACATCCGCGCAGCGACCTCGCCCTCGTCGGCGTGTACTTCTTCACGCCCGCCATCCACGAGGCGGTGGCCGCGATCAGCCCCAGCGCCCGCGGCGAGCTGGAGATCACCGACGCCATCCAGTGGCTGGTCACCCGGGGCGACCAGGTCACCGCCAGCACGTACGACGGCTACTGGAAGGACACCGGCCGCGCCGACGACGTCCTGGACTGCAACCGCAAGCTCCTGGACGGGCTGACGCACTCCGTGCGCGGCCAGGTCGACGAGGCCAGCGTCCTGATCGGGCCGGTCGTCGTCGAGGAGGGCGCCCAGGTGATCGGCTCGCACATCGTGGGACCGGCCATCATCGGCGCCGGCACCCTGGTCGAGCACAGCCACATCGGCCCGGACACCTCCATCGGCCGCGACTGCGTGCTGCGCCGCACCCACCTCGACTTCTCCATCGCCCTCGAAGGCGCGACCGTCACCGATGTGCGCGGTCTGCACGGCTCGCTCATCGGCCGCATGGCCATCATCGGCCCCGCCGACGGGCGCACCCCGCACCACCGGCTGGTCGTCGGCGACCACACCACGATCGAGGTCGCGGCATGAGGATCCTGGTCACCGGCGGCGCCGGCTTCATCGGCTCGCACTACGCGCGCACCCTGCTGGACGGCGGATACGACGAGTACGAGGGGTTCGCGGACGCCCGCGTCACCGTCCTGGACAAACTGAGCTACGCGGGCAACCGCGACAACCTCCCGCTCCACCACCCGCGGCTGGACTTCGTCGAGGGCAGCGTCTGCGACCTGCCCCTGCTGCTGGACCTGCTGCCCGGGCACGACGCCGTGGTGCACTTCGCGGCCGAGTCCCATGTGGACCGGTCCCTGGAGTTCGCCGCGGACTTCGTCCGCACCAACGTGGGCGGTACCCAGGCACTGCTGGAGGCCTGCCTGCGCACCGGTGTGCCGCGGGTCGTGCACGTCTCCACCGACGAGGTGTACGGGACGATCGACGAGGGCTCGTGGACCGAGGAGTGGCCGCTGCTGCCCAACTCCCCGTACGCGGCCTCCAAGGCGGCCTCCGACCTGATCGCCCGCTCCTACTGGCGCACCCACGGCGTCGATCTGTCGATCACCCGCTGCTCCAACAACTACGGGCCCCACCAGCACCCCGAGAAGCTCATCCCGCTGTTCGTCACCAACCTCCTGGAGGGCCGTCCGCTGCCGTTGTACGGCGACGGCGCCAATGTGCGGGAGTGGCTGCACGTGGACGACCACTGCCGGGCCATCCAGCTCGTGCTGACCCGGGGCCGGGCCGGCGAGATCTACAACGTGGGCGGCGGCAACGAGCAGACCAACCGCGACATCACCGAGCGGCTGCTGGACCTGTGCGGGGCCGACTGGTCGGCGGTCCGCCCGGTCGCCGACCGGCTGGGACACGACCGGCGCTACTCGCTCGACGAGACCAAGATCCGCACCGAGCTCGGCTACGCGCCGCGCATTCCCTTCGAGCGGGGCCTGGCCGACACCGTCACCTGGTACCGCGACAACCCGCAGTGGTGGAAGGCCGGCAAGGACCGGGCGGGGCAGGCGTGAGGGGCCGCGACGTCGTGGTGCTCGGCGCCACCGGCTTCCTGGGGCGTCATATCGCCGACGCCTTCGAGGCCGCGGGCGACCGGGTGCTGCGGGTGTCGCGGAGCGCGCCACCGGGAGCCGCGGGGCGCCGGGCCGCCCTCGACCTCGCCGCCGCCACGACGGGAGAGCTGGCCGCCTTCCTCGCGGCGCACCGGCCCGACGTGGTGGTGAACGCCGCGGGCACCGTGTGGCAGGCCGACGAGCGGCGGATGCGCGAACTCAATGACGCGTTCGTGCGCCGCCTCGTCGCGGCCCTGTCCCAACTGCCCTGGCCCGTACGGCTGGTCCAGCTCGGCAGCGTGCACGAGTACGGCCCGGCCCCGGCCGGCGTCCCGCTCACCGAGGACCGCGAGCCGGCCCCCACCGGCACCTACGGCCGCACCAAGCTGAGCGGCACCCGGTGGGTGCTCGGCGCCGCACGGGAGGGACTGGACGCGGTCGTCGTCCGCGTGGCCAACGCGTGCGGTCCCGGCGCGCCGCCCGAGAGCCTGCTCGGCAAGGTGGCCGTCGAACTGGCCCGCCAGGCCGACCGTAGGGACCCCGCGGGCGAACTGCGGCTGTCCCCGTTGCGGGCCCGGCGCGACTTCGTCGACGTACGCGACGTGGCCGACGCGGTCGTCGCGGCGGCCGGCGCCGACCGGGGTGCGGCCTCCGGCCGGATCGTCAACGTCGGCCGTGGCGAGGCCGTTCCGGTGCGCCGCCTGGTGGACCGGATGGTCACCCTCAGCGGACTCCCGGTGCGGCTCGTGGAGCAGGAGGCCCCGGACGGGACGCGCGCCGCCCCCGAGTGGCAGCAGACCGACATCGCACTCGCCGGACGCTTGCTGAGCTGGCGGCCCCGGCGCGAGCTGGACGAATCGCTGCGAGACCTGCTCGCAGCCGTGTGAACCCCATCAGCGACAAACAGGCAGGAAAGGCGACGATGAGCGTCCACAAGGAACTGGTTCTGGACGAGGTCCGCAAGTACCACCGCGACACCCTCGCAGACGACGGATTCATCCCCGGCACCACCGAGATCTGGCCGTCCGGCGCCGTGCTGGACGAGGAGGACCGGGTGGCGCTGGTGGAGGCCGCCCTGGACCTGCGGATCGCGGCGGGGCGCAGCTCACGCATGTTCGAGTCCCGGTTCGCGCGCCGGATGAAGCGCCGCAAGGCCCACCTGACCAACTCCGGCTCCTCGGCCAACCTGCTCGCGACCACCGCGCTCACCTCGCACCTGCTGGAGGACACCAGGCTGCGCCCCGGCGACGAGGTGATCACGGTCGCGGCGGGCTTCCCCACCACCGTCAACCCGATCCTGCAGAACGGTCTCGTCCCGGTCTTCGTCGACATCGAACTCGGCACCTACAACACCACGGCGGACCGGGTCGCCGCGGCCATCGGCCCGAAGACCCGCGCCATCATCATCGCGCACGCGCTCGGCAACCCCTTCGAGGTCGCCGAGATCGCCCAGCTCGCCGAGGACCACAACCTGTTCCTCATCGAGGACAACTGCGACGCGGTCGGCGCCACCTACGGCGGACAGCTCACCGGCACCTTCGGCGACTTCACGACGGTCAGCTTCTATCCGGCCCACCACCTGACGATGGGCGAGGGCGGCGTCGTCCTCACCTCGAACCTGGCGCTGGCCCGCATCGTCGAGTCGCTGCGCGACTGGGGCCGGGACTGCTGGTGCGAGCCGGGCGAGAGCAACAAGTGCCTCAAGCGGTTCAACTACCAGATGGGCACCCTGCCGGCCGGGTACGACCACAAGTACATCTTCTCGCACGTCGGTTACAACCTGAAGGCGACCGACCTCCAGGCGGCGCTCGGCCTCACCCAGCTCGCCAAGCTCGACGATTTCATCGACGCCCGCAAGCGCAACTGGCGGCGGCTGCGCGAGGGCCTGGACGGCACCCCGCACCTGCTGCTGCCCGAGGCGACCCCGAACAGCGACCCCAGCTGGTTCGGCTTCGTCCTCACCGTCCAGCCGGACGCGCCGTTCTCCCGGGCCGCGCTGGTCGACTTCCTGGAGGACCGCAAGATCGGCACCCGGCGCCTGTTCGCCGGCAACCTGACCCGGCACCCCGCCTACATCGGCCAGCCGCACCGCGTCGTCGGCGACCTCGCCAACAGCGACGTCGTCACCGAGCAGACCTTCTGGGTCGGCGTCTACCCGGGGCTGACCGACGAGATGCTCGACTACGTCATCTCCTCGGTCAAGGAGTTCGTGGAGGCCAACTCATGAGCACCCTCACCCTGGGGCTCGCTCTCAAGCCCCGCGAGGACACGGTGCTGCCGTCCCGCATCGCGCGCTCCGCGGCTGCCACCACGGGTGCCTGGCTGCGCACCGAGGACTTCGCGGACTGGCTCGAACAGCGCCGCCGTGCCCACCACTTCGAGGTCGACCGGATTCCGTTCGCGGAGCTCGACGGCTGGTTCTTCCAGCAGGACACCGGCGACCTGGTGCACCACAGCGGGCGCTTCTTCTCCGTACAGGGGCTGCACGTCACCACCGGCGACGGCGCCGTACGCGACTGGCACCAGCCCGTCATCAGCCAGCCCGAGGTCGGCATCCTCGGCATCCTCGTCAAGGAGTTCGACGGCGTCCTGCACTTCCTGATGCAGGCCAAGATGGAGCCCGGCAACCCCAATCTGCTCCAGCTCTCGCCGACCGTGCAGGCGACCCGCAGCAACTACACGAAGGTGCACAAGGGCGCCGACGTGAAGTACATCGAGTACTTCACCGACCCGCGGCGCGGCCGGGTCCACGCCGACGTGCTCCAGTCCGAGCACGGCTCCTGGTTCCTCCACAAGAGCAACCGCAACATGATCGTCGAGGCGGTGGGCGACGTCCCCCTGCACGACGACTTCTGCTGGCTCACCCTCGGCCAGATCGGCGAGCTCCTGCACCGGGACAACGTCATCAACATGGACTCGCGCACCGTCCTGTCCTGCGCGCCCTTCCCGGACGAGACGAACGGTGCCCTGCACTCCGACACGGAGCTGCTGTCCTGGTTCACCGCCGAACGCTCCCGCCACGACGTGAGCGCCGTACGCGTACCGCTGGCCGGTCTGCCCGGCTGGCGGCGCGGCGAGAAGGCCATCAGCCACGAGGAGGGCCGCTACTTCGACGTCGTGGCGGTCCGGGTGCAGGCGGGCAGCCGCGAGGTCACCGGCTGGAGCCAGCCGCTGTTCGAGCCGGTCGGCCGCGGCGTCACCGCCTTCCTGACCCGTCACATCGACGGGGTGCCGCACGTCCTGGCCCACGCCCGGGTCGAGGGCGGCTTCCTCGACACGGTCGAGCTGGGCCCCACCGTCCAGTACACGCCCGGCAACCACGCACACCTGGGCGAGGCGGACCGGCCCCCCTTCCTGGACCTGGTGCTGGGCGCGCGTGCGGACCGCATCCGCTACGAGGCCGTGCACGCCGAGGAGGGCGGCCGGTTCCTCAACGCCGAGAGCCGCTATCTGATCGTCGAGGCCGACGAGGACGAGGCGCCGCTCGACCCGCCGCCCGGCTACCGCTGGGTCACCCCGGCCCAGCTGACCACGCTCGTCCGGCACGGCCACTACGTCAACGTGCAGGGACGCACCCTGCTGGCCTGCCTGAACGCGATGAGGACACACACCTGATGGCACCCCTTCGGATCGGCGTGCTGGGCTGCGCGGACATCGCCCGCCGCCGCATGCTGCCCGCCATGGCGGCCGCTGAGGGCGTCGAGATCGCCGCGATCGCGAGCCGCGACACGGACCGGGCCCGCAGGCTCGCACAGCGGTACGGGGCCCGGGCCGTGCACGGCTACGCCGCACTCCTTGAGCGGGACGACGTCGACGCGGTGTACGTGCCGCTGCCCGCCGAGCTGCACGCGCGGTGGACGGAGGCCGCGCTGCGCGCGGGCAAGCATGTGCTCGCCGAGAAGCCGCTCACCACCGATCCGGTGACCACCGCCGAGCTGCTGGCACTGGCCCGGGCGTCCGGCCTGGTCCTGATGGAGAACGTCATGTTCGTCCACCATCCGCAGCACGAGACGGTGCGCGGCTGGATCGCCGACGGCCTGATCGGCGAAGTCCGCGCGTTCCGCGCCGAGTTCGCGATCCCCCGGCTGCCCGACCGGGACATCCGGCACAGCGCGGAACTCGGCGGCGGCGCCCTGCTGGACACCGGGGTGTACCCGGTCCGGGCCGCGCTGCACTTCCTCGGCGACGAGCTGCGCGTCCTGAACGCCGCGCTCCACAGCACGCCCGGCCGGTCCGTGGACATCGCGGGCGCGGCACTGCTGACCGCCGCCGGCGGGGTCGGCGTCCAGCTCACGTTCGGGATCGACCACGCCTACGGCTCCCGCTACGAGGTGTGGGGGAGCGAGGGCCGCCTCACGGTCGACCGGGCCTTCACACCCCCCGCCGACCACCGTCCGGTGGTCCGCCTGGAGCGGAGGTCCGGCACCGAGCAGCGGGAGCTGGAACCCGCCGATCAGGTCCTGGCCGCGGTCCGGGCGTTCGCGGCCGCCGTGACGTCCGGCGTCACGTCCGGCGCCCGGCCCGACGCACATGTCCTGCGCCAGGCCGAACTCGTCGCGGACATCCAGCGGCTGGCCCGTAACACGTTGTCCGCGGTGTCGTGAAGACGCGGCCGGAGCGGAACGGCGAGGGCGGCCTCGCCGCGTTTGCGGCCGGCGGCGACACTTGGACGGTCGTCGGCTGACATCAGCCGTGCCCGTCCCCACCTGGGGACAACTCGGCACCACCCAGCACAGGAGAGGCAGAACCCCCATGGAAGACCGCTTCGACGTCGTCGTCCTCGGAGCAGGCCCCGGTGGCTACGTCGCCGCCATCCGCGCCGCCCAGCTGGGCAAGCGGGTCGCGGTGGTGGAGGAGAAGTACTGGGGCGGGGTCTGCCTGAACGTCGGCTGCATCCCGACCAAGGCCCTGCTGCGCAACGCGGAGCTCGCCCATATCTTCACCCGCGAGGCCAAGACCTTCGGCATCAAGGCCGAGGGCGAGGTGACCTTCGACTACGGCGAGGCGTACCGGCGCAGCCGCCGCGTGGCCGACGGCCGGGTCAAGGGCGTCCACTACCTGATGAAGAAGAACAAGATCACCGAGTTCGACGGCCGGGGCACCTTCCTGGACGCCAACACCCTGCGGATAGCCCAGGCCGACGGGACGACCCGCACCATCGGCTTCGACAACTGCATCGTGGCCACCGGCGCCACGCCCCGGCTGCTCCCGGGGACCCGGCGCAGCGACCGCGTGGTGACGTACGAGGAGCAGATCCTCTCCGAGGACCTGCCGCGCTCCGTCGTCATCGCCGGCGCGGGCGCGATCGGCATCGAGTTCGCCTATGTCCTGCACAACTACGGCGTGAAGGTCACCATCGTCGAGTTCCTCGACCGGGTCGTGCCCCTGGAGGACGCGGAGATCTCCGCCGAACTCGCCAAGCAGTACCGCAAGCTGGGCATCGACGTGCTCACCTCCACCCGCGTCGAGTCGATCGACGAGTCCGGCCCGCAGGTGCGCGTCACCGTCACCGGCAAGGACGGCAACCAGCAGGTGCTCGAAGCGGACAAGGTCCTTCAGGCCATCGGCTTCGCGCCCAACGTCACCGGCTACGGCCTGGAGAACACGGGCGTACGTCTCACCGAGCGCGGCGCCATCGACGTCGACGCCCGCTGCCGCACCTCCGTGCCGCACATCTACGCCATCGGTGACGTCACCGCGAAGCTGATGCTCGCCCACACCGCCGAGGCCATGGGCGTGGTCGCCGCCGAGACGATCTCCGACGCGGAGACCATGGAGCTGGACTACGTGATGGTCCCGCGCGCCACGTACTGCCAGCCGCAGGTCGCGAGCTTCGGCTGGACCGAGGCGCAGGCCCGCGAGAAGGGCTTCGACGTCAAGGTCGCCAAGTTCCCCTTCACCGCCAACGGCAAGGCGCACGGCCTCGGCGACGCCACCGGCTTCGTGAAGGTCATCAGCGACGCGAAGTACGGCGAACTCCTCGGCGCCCACATGATCGGCCCCGACGTCACCGAACTCCTGCCGGAGCTGACCCTGGCCCAGCAGTGGGACCTGACGGTCCACGAGGTCGCCCGCAACGTCCACGCCCACCCGACGCTGGGCGAGGCGGTGAAGGAGGCGGTGCACGGGCTGGCCGGGCACATGATCAATTTCTGATCCCGAGGGATCCGGCTCTGATCCCGAGGGATCCAGGAGGGGCGTGGCCACAGGCCGCGCCCCTCCTTTTTTGTTTGTGTCCTGCCGCTGCTCGACGGGTTCGAGGACCGAGTCGGTATGGGTGCCGTCAACGGCTCACCGCCCACGACACCTCGGCGCCCGAAGGGGGGCGGCCCGGCTGGGAGTTCACCACCTACCGGATCGAAGTGCCCGGCGATGCACCGAACAGCCAGAACAGCCAGAACAGCCAGAACAGCCAGAACGACCAGCCCAGCCCAGCCCCCTCCCTGAAAGGCAGGACCGCATGACGGCGACCACCGCCGGACGCGGGCTGTGGGTGCGCGAGTACAGTCCCGCGCCCGCCCACGGCCTCACCCTCGTCTGCTTCCCGCACGCGGGCGGCGGCGCCAGCGCCTACCGGCCGCTCGCCACCGCCCTGTCCCCCCGCGCCGGAGTGCTGAGCCTGCAGTACCCCGGCCGCCAGGACCGCCGTACGGAAGCGCCGTACACCAGCGTGGACGCGCTGGCGGACGACATCGCCGCCACCCTTCGGCGCCAAGCCGCGGGACCGGTGGTGCTGTTCGGCCACAGCATGGGTGCCCTTGTCGCGTACGAGACGGCCCGCCGCCTGGAGCGGGACGGCGGCGCCGGGCCGCTCGGGCTGGTCGTCTCGGGCGCCCGCAGCGCCGCGGAGCCCCGTCCGCGCGACGTCAGCCTGCGCTCCGACGCCGGGATCATCGACGAGCTCAGGCAGCTGGACGGCACGAGCCCCGAACTCCTCGACGACCCCGAGATCCAGGCCATGATCCTGCCGGCGTTGCGCGCCGACTACACCGCCCTGGAGACCTACCGGCACCGGTCAGGGCCGCCGCTGCGCTGCCCCGTCAGTGCCTACGTCGGCGACGCCGACCCGCAGGCCGGCGCCCTTGACGCGGAGCGCTGGGCGGACCTCACCTCCGGGACCTTCCGGCAGCGCACCTTCGCGGGCGGCCACTTCTTCGTCGACTCCGCGCGTCAGCAGGTCGCCGCCGCCCTGGCCGAGGACCTCGACGCCTTCGCCCCCTGACTCGACAGCTCCCTGGAGCCCTGCCGGCGCTCGGCAACCCGCGGCCGAAGCAGACCGCGCCCGCACAGCCGTCCGCCGCCGCGGCGCACGGGCTTGTGGAAATTCTGACGCACACCTGTAATTCCTTTTTCGCCGCCACATTTCCCTGAAGTTGATTGACGAATTCCTGTCGTCGGATTCATTGACGGATCAATGCGGCCGGAAAGAGGATCCTTTCCGACCCGGACATCGAATACCGAATACGGAGGAAGGCATGGACGAAGTGACGGCGCCGACCGCGTCCAGCCGCCCGCCCGTCGGCCCGCTGGGCCTGCCCGCCGCGTACTGGTGGATCTGGACGAGCATTCTCGTCAACTGGCTGGGCGCTTTCACGGGTCCGATTCTCGCCCTCTCGCTGACCGACGCCCGCGGCTATTCCGTGTCGTACGCGGGTTTCGTGGTCTCGCTGCTCGGTGCCGGGGCAATCGCGGGCTCCGCGGCCGGCGGAATCCTCGCCGACCGGATCGGGCGCCGGCTGACGATGTTCGCCGGCCACTGTCTTACCGCCGTGAGCATGGTTCTGCTCGGGCTCAGCACGGCCCAGGGGGCGGTGAGCGCGGCGGCGTTCGCCGCGGGGCTCGGGGCCGCCTCGGTGCGGCCGGCCGCCCAGGCGTCGCTCGCGGATCTGGTCCCGTCCGCCGACCGGCCGCGCGCCTTCGCCTACAACTACTGGGCCGTCAACACCGGCACCGCGGTCTCCGCCGTCCTCGCCGGTCTGATGGTGGAGCACGGCTACACCCAGCTCTTCCTCGCCGACGCCGCGACCACCCTGCTGTGCGGCGCGGTCGTCCTGGCGAAGGTCCCCGAGACCCGGCCCGAGCACCCTGCCCCGGCCCCGGCGGACCGCGCACAGCGGCACACCGCGGAGGCCCACGCCCACGTGCCGCTGCGCAAGGACGCCCCGTTCCTGCTGTTCGTCCTGCTCACGCTGGTCTTCGCCGCCGTGTACGAGCAGAAGGCCGCGGCGCTGCCCGTCGTCGTCACCGGGCACGGCCACAGCGCGGCCACGTTCAGCCTGCTGATGGCGCTGAACGCGCTGCTCGTCGTCCTGCTGCAACTGCCCGTCACCAGGCTGGTCTCCGGCCGTTCGCGGGCCGCGGTACTGCTCGCCGGAGGCGTCCTCGTGGGCGTCGGCTTCGGGCTCACCGGCCTGGCGACGGGCACGCTGCCGCTCGTGGGCACGGTGGTCGTCTGGACGGCCGGCGAAATGCTCTACGCCCCGCTGGCGGGCGCCGTCTCCGCCGAACTGGCCCCGGTCCACCGGCGCGGCCGCTACCAGGGCGCATACGGGACCGCCTGGTCCGCCGCCGCGTTCATCGGGCCGGCCGGCGGTACCTGGGTGCTCGCTCACGCGGGCCCGGGCGCCCTGTGGTCGCTGTGCGCGGCGGCGGGCGTCGCGGCCGGCGTCGGCTGCGCCCTGATCCTGCGCACGGCCCGCGGCAGCGGCCCGCACCCCGAGAACTTCCGCACGGCGTCCGCCGTGCGGAGGCGCCGACGCGACAACGGGTCGCGCCGGCCGTCCCCGTCCCTTCCCGGACGGGACACCACCACCGAGAGGAGCTCCACATGAGCGAGCGGATCACCCCCAACACCTGCGTCGCGGCCTTCGCCCCGAACACCTGTGTCTCGGCGTTCACGCCCAACACGTGTGCCCCGGCGTTCGCCCCGAACACCTGTGTCTCGGCCTTCGCGCCCAACACCTGTGCCCCGGCGTTCGCCCCGAACACCTGTGCCCCGGCGTTCGCGCCCAACACCTGTGTCTCGGCGTACGCCGCGTAATGCAGACCACTCAGCACCCGAAGCCCGCTCCGGACGGAAACCACCGTCCGGAGCCGGGCTCCGGCCCGTTGTCCGCCGTCGTCACCGGAACACGGGTGTTCACCGGCTACGGCGGCACCCCGCCCCGGCTGCACCTGGCCGTGTCCGAGCTGCGGGACGTCACCGAACGCCTGCCGTGGCAGACCGAACGGCAGTCCTTCGGCACCTCCTGGGAGAACCCGGAACAGGCCGTCCGCTCCGCCGAGGGCGAGGCTGTGGAACGCTTCTGCGGCACCTGCCCTCCCGCACGCCCGGTCCACGGCTCGTACGAGCAGCTCACCCGGCGCGGGCTGCGGGCCCTCGACCCGCGGACGCTGGTGCTCCACTCGGACCGCCAGTACGCCACGGCGGGCTTTCCGTTCCAGCCGTTCCTGCGCGACTCTCCCGCACACTGGGTCGAGGGCCGCAGCGCCGTCGACGGCGAACCGGTCCTGGTGCCCGCGTTCATGGTCTACACGGCGTGGGCACAGATGCCGCGCCCCCACCCCGAACCCTTCTACGCCTTCCCCGTGATCGGTGGCATCGCCGCCGGCCCCACCGAGGACTTCGCGCTGCTCTCCGGCCTCGAAGAGGTCATCGAACGTGACGCCGTCGCCGTGTGGTGGGCCAACGCCACGGCGCTGCCCGCCCTCCCGCCGACGGACCGGCTGCGCGCCCTGGGAGAAGGCGCCGAGCACGCCTTCGAGACCCGGCTGGTCCGTATCGACAACGAGTTCGGCCTTCCGGTGATCGCCGCCGGGGTGCGCAGCGTCGCCGAGGGATGGCTCACCTACGGCTGTGCCGCCCGCGCGGACGAGGAGGAGGCCGCGGCCAAGGCGCTCGCCGAGGCGCACACCCTGCAGATCACCTGCCGGGTCCTGGACGACCCGGCGACGAGTCTGGCCACCCCGGGCCGGCCCTCACCGCTCAAGTCATGGCGCGGTGACCGCCGTTACCTGGACGACTACCGCGCCGACGGCTCGGACGCCGTCGAGCAGATCTGCCAGCAACAGCTGTATCTGGACCGCCGGGCCGCCGACCGCGCGGCCCCCTGGGCCTGGGACCTGCCCGAGGGCCACTGGACCGAGCCCGCGCACCGCTCGCGGTACGACGCGTCCGCGCTGGTCGGCCGGGTCGCCGCCGCCGGGTACGACGTCGTGACCGTGGATCTCACCACCCCGGAAGCCGCCGCGGCCGGCATGCGGGTGCTGCGGGTCGTCGTCCCGGGGACGGCCGGGGTCGCCCCCGCCGCCTATCTGCCGCTCGGCCGCGGGCGCATGCAGGACACCGCGGTCCGGCTCGGCTGGCGGCGGACACCGCTGCGCGAGGAGGAGCTCAACACCTTCCCGATGCCGCATTCCTGAGTGTGCCGGGCGGTGCCGCTCACGCCGGTCACCGCCCGGACAACGCCGGCCGCACGACTCGAAGCATCCGTCCCAGCCATTGCTGCGCGCTCTCCCGCTTCCCGAACGCTCCATCGCCGAAGGCGAGTTCGGAGTGGGTGCGCGTCATCGCGGAGGCCCCGACCACGAGCGACATCATCACGGCGGCGGCGGCCCGGACATCGACGCTGGGAAGCAGGGACCCGTCCACCCGGGCTCGTCGCAGGGTCCGGAACAACGCGCCCAGCCAGTTCAACTGGCAGTGCAGAGAAGGGTCGTCGGGGGTTTCGAGCTCCCCCGCGAGCCGGGTCCCCGCGCGGACCACCACATCGCTCTCCAGGAGCCGCACGAGCGCCTGGACCATCTCGACGACGATCTCGAAGGCCGCGCCCTCGCGCTCGGCCAGCTCCGCGAGGACACCGCCGGAGGCGGCGCAGGCCTCGGCCTGGACGGCGCGGGCGAGATCGGACTTGGCCGCGAAGTGGAAGGACAGTGCGCCCTTGGTGACTGTGGCGAGGTCGCTGATCACCATGAGGGTGGCGCGTTCGTATCCGACCTGGTCGAACACCGTGGCGGCCGCTCGTATCAGGTTGCCCCTGGTGCGCTCGGACCGCTCCTGCTTCACCACGACGCAACCGTCCAGACGCTCATCGCCACGTGCCCTCTTGATCCTGTCTAGATCCTGTCGCCAGCCGACGCCCACGACGCTAGAAACCAACCCCTCGGTTTGTCAATGGGGCGGAGTGGGGGAAGATTGTCTCCACTTCATCGCGACAACCTGCACATCCCGGCCAAGATCCACCACGGACAGGTGGTTGTTCCCCGTCGGTCGGGCGGTGAAAGGAAACCGCTCGCCCGGTTTTGCAGCGCCCAGTCACGGGCGCACGGGTGGGGGGATGCGGGCGGCGGGGATACGGGTGGACGCCTGCGCGTTCGCCGTACCGGCCGGGCATGTCGGCGCACGGCACCGCGCGGGGACTGCCGGGAGGCCGGAGAGGCGGGCGAGGTCGGAGATGCCTACGGGCTCGGTGGGTTCGGCGGGCTCGGCGAGTTCGCGGGCTGATTCCGGGGCCGGCCCGCCGCATCACGCCGTACCCCGCTGCCCCGAGGGGGCGCTGCCCCGAGGGGGCGCTGTCCCGCCGTAGAGGTCGAGCCCGTCGCGGATCAGGGTCCGGCCGTGACCGTGAAGCCTTCGTACTCTGTGAAGTCGGAGGCGAAACTGCGCCCCGCAAGAGGTGCGTGGCTGTGGCACCCTGCGGCTCCGGCATCCTGCGGCTCCGCCGCGTGGGCGCGACCGGCTCCCATCGCCGGCCCGCGCCGAACGAACCGCATATCCGGCGGAGTGCTCAGTCGGTGCTGCCGCCCGCCGCGACCCCGGCCGGGGACCCGGTGCTCGCCGACAGGGCCGCCGCCGGATCGATGACTCCCTCGGGGTGGATGCGGGCGATCGTGCCCGGGTGGGCGATGGACGGCAGGATGTGACGCCACATCACGGCGACCCGCTCGCGCAGATCGGCCCGCTGCGTGATGGCCTCGGACACCAGCTGGACGCCGGTGAAGGAGGCCACGACGAACTCGGCGGTCTCCCGCGGCTCGACCTGGGGGAGCACCTCGCCCCGCTCCTTCCCCTCGGCCAGCAGCTGGGCGATGAGTTCGAACCAGTCGCCCCACGGATGCGTGCCGTTGAAGAACACGCCCTCGATGGACAGCCGCGTACCGGCGCGGGCGAGCGGGTCGTGGCGCAGGGCGTAGGCGAACTGGTGCGTGATGTCGACGACCGACTGGAGGGGTGTACCGAGGTCCGACACGCTCACCAGGCCGGTCTGCTCGTCCATGATCGCCTGGGCGAGTGATTCCTTCGAGGTGAAGTGGAAGTACAGGGCGCCCTTGGTGACGTTCGCCCTGCGGAGGATCTCCGAGATGGCCGCGCGCTCGTAGCCGTGGTCGGCGAATACGCGCGCCGCCGCTTCCACGATCGAGCGCCGGGTCTGCACCGCGCGAGCCTGCTTGGCCATGTCTTCCCCTCCGGGACGTGCGTTCGTGCCGGGCGGCGCCATGCCGAACCGCCGTCTAACAGAGTGTGTCTTCGCCACTCTACCCGACCCGCCGGTTTGTTTCTCCAGCTCAAGTGGAGCGGTGATGGGCGGAATAACGCATTCCGTAGGGCCCTGTCCGGGGTGTAAGTGACGTAGATCACGTAGACGCGTCCGGGATTCGGAGTAAAAAGAAACCGCCCAAGCTGTTTTTTTGGCACACTCGCTCCCGAGAGCCACACGGGCTACTCGTGAAGGGGGATCACAGATGACCGTGCTCGTTTCCACCCCGATCAAGGCCGGCAACTCCATGGCCGCCACCACCGCCATGAGCTCCGCCGGCGTCACCGGCCGCAACACGCTCACCCGCCCGTCGCACGCCGCCGAAGCGGCCGACGGCGCCCGGATACCGCGGGAGTTCGTCCACCGGGCCGACGACTCCGACGTCCTGCTCACGCACTTCCAGGCCTGCGCCGATGGCTCGTACCGGATGGCGGCCCGATGGCCCCGCGCCCACGCCCTGTTCAGCCCGGTGGCGGGCAGCCGGGAGAATCCGATGCTGATGGCGGAGACGATCCGTCAGGCGGGCGCCGTCGTCTCGCACATGGCGTACGACGCCCCGACCGATCTGCACTTCCTTCTCTGGGACCTGCGCTACGAAGTGCCCGAGGAGGTCCTCGGGGCCGGTGTGCCGCTGTCCCCGGCGACCGCCGTCGTGCGGTTCGACGACGTGAAGATGCGGGGCAAGCGGCTGTCGTCCTTCCGCTTCGAGGTGGAGCTCTACCGGGGCGCCGTACGCGTCGGCCACGGCGCCGCCTCCGCGAGCTGCGTGAGCCCGGCGGCCTACAGCAGGCTGCGCCCGGCCCGCCCCGAGTCCGCCGACCCGGCCCCGCTGCCCGCGCCCGTCTCGCCGGTGCTGGTCGGGCGCACCCGGGCCCAGGACGTGCTCGTCGCCCCGTCCGGCACCCCGGGCAGCTGGCTGCTGCGGGCCGACCGGAGCCACCCCGTCATCTTCGACAGCCAGAGCGACCACATGCCCGGCCGCGGCGTCATCGAGGCGATGCGGCAGGCCGCGCAGCTGGCGACGGGGTACGAGCACATCATCGTGCCCTCCATGAACGCGGAGTTCTGCCGCTACGTCGAGCTCGACCGCCCCTGCCACCTCACCGCCGAACACCGCCGCCCGCTGCCCGACGGCCGCATCCCGACCCGGGTGACCCTCACCCAGGACGACGAGGTGGCCGCGCGCGGGATGCTGATGGTGCGCCCGGCCGCCGCGGACTCCGGAGCGAACGGGACCTCGGCCCCGGCGGCCTTCGCCACGGTGTGACCGGCGGTCCTACCGGTCGCGTCCTGATCCGGCGGTACGGGGTTCATCGGCCCGGCCGGTGAGGATGGCGAACCCGGCACCACCCGCCCTGGGCCGGCAGCCGCACCTGGCTGCCGGCCTGGGCGGTCCGTGGTCGCTCCGGCCGGAAGGGTGCCGCGGTTCAGCTCAGCTGAGGGGTACGCGCCGGAAGCGGCCCGCCACCCGCAGATCCGCCTCGATCCGACCCGCCGTGGCATGCAGTTCCGGCAGTACGTCGCGCACACACTCCTCGGCCGTGCGGCGGCTGCTGTGCATGCCGACGTTCACCGCGGCCACGACCCGCCCGCCGAGCCCGCGTACCGGCACGGCGATGGACCGCAGCCCCTCCTCCAGCTCCTCGTCGACCAGGGCGTATCCGGCTTCCCGTACGCGGTCCAGTTCGGCCCTGAGCTTCTCCGGGTCGGTGAGGGTGTGCGGGGTCAGCGGGAGCAGGTCGGGAAGCCGGGGCTCCGGCAGGTCCGCCAGTATCACGCGGCCCAGCGAGGTCGCGTACGCGGGCAGCCGGGTGCCGACGGTGATGTTGACGCTCATGACGCGGCTGGTGGCGACGCGGCCGGTGTACTGGATCTCGTCGCCGGCCAGGACCGCGAGCGACACCGAGTCCTGCAGCCGCTGGGAGAGTTCGGTGAGGTGAGGGGCCGCGATCCCGGCGAGCGTGGTCCGTGACAGCGGCGGGAAGCCGAGGCCCAGGACGCGCGGCGTGAGCCGGAAGACGCGGTCGTGCGTGGTGACGTATCCGAGGTGTTCCAGGGTGATCAGGGCACGCCGGGCGGTCGCGCGGGCGAGCCCTGTGGCCTGGGCGACCTCCGTGAGGGTCAGCTCGGCGCGGCCCTCGCCGAAGGCGGTGATCACGGTCAGCCCGCGGGCCAGCGACTCGACGAACTCCCGGCCCAGTTCCTGCTTGGAGGCGCCGGTCCAGGTCGCGAGCCCGGACGCGGCACCCGGTGCGGCGGGCGGCGCCTCCCGCAGCTCCCGCTCCATCGCCGCCACGGCCGACCGCAGCCGTGGCAGCAGTGTGTCCCGCAGGTCGGCCGCGGTGTGCCGGCTGGTGTGGCTCACCACGCTCACCACACACGCGATCCGTCCCGCCTCCCGCACGGGCAGGGCGATCGCGACCAGGCCCGGCTCGATCAGCTGGTCGTCCAGCGCCCACCCGGCCTCCAGGACCTCGGCCGTACGCTGCTCGAAGTCGTCGCCGACAGTGGGGAGTTGGACGGGCGGGGAGACGGGCGCCGGTGCGGAGCCCGGTTCCTCCTCGTCGCGCCGGGAATCGTCGGTGAGCGGCCGGCTGCGCGCCGGTACGGCGGGAAACCCGCGGTCCTCCGGATCGGCCGCCCGGCGTTCGCGCCAGCGCGTCCACTCCTCCTCGCCCCACTCGGTGGCGAACAGGAAGCCGGGCGCGGTGCGTTCTGCGGGCAGCAGGTCGCCGATGCGGAAGCTCAGGGACATGGCGCGGCGGCGGGTCGCCTGGTGGATGAAACGGATGCCGTCCCGGTCGCCGACGGCCAGGGACACCGACTCGTCCAGTTCGTCGGCGAGCGCGTCGGCGTGCGCGTCCAGGAGGCGGGGGAGCCGCAGGGCGGCGAGGTAGGCGTTGCCGAGTTCCATCAGACGGGGGGCCAGTACGGCGTCCCGGCCGTCGAGGCGTACGTATCCCATGCGCGCGAGGGTCGCCGTGATCCGGTCGACGGTGGAACGTGCGAGTCCGGTGGCCCGTTCGAGACCGCTCAGGCTGGACACCCCGTCGGCCTCGGTCAGCCGCCGCAGCACGGCGATACCGCGGATGAGGGGGGTGACGGCCTCGGCGGGCACCGCGGGCACGACGTTCGATGGCATGGGCTCTCCGATGCGGCTCACAGAAGAGACACCGTAATGCTTACCGGGGCACTCCAGCAGGTCAGCGACAGACCGCGGGGCCTCAGCGGCGCGTCACGTACACCCGGTAGTTCCCGGCGAGGTCCGCCCCGGCGACCTGCACCGTGACGCCCGTCTTGGGATCCTTGAAGGACTCGCCGGGCGCGAAGGGCGCGTCGGAGAGTTCCGCGTGCACATTGGGGGAGCGGGTGCAGCCGCCGCTGTCGCGCTTGGAGTCGTACACGGTGATGGGCCCGTTCCCGGTGTCCACGCCCGCGTCGACCTTGTAGATGAGGATGCCGGGGCGGCAGACCGCGGAGTCGTTGCCCCCGTGGGTGCGCAGTTCGAGGGCGTACCCGGTCTTGGGGCTGGTGGGCACGAAGACGAGCTTGTTGCCGCCGCGCCGGGCCAGCGGGGTGAGCGTGTACTCCTTGGTTCCGGGTGCCGCCGCGCAGCTGACCTGCGAGTTGTCGAGCCAGCCGAGCTTCCACTTGTGCCAGCCGAGCAGATCGTTGTCGGCCCCCCAGTCCTCGCTCATGATGTCCCAGTGGCCGACCGCGCCCCCGCCTTCCTGGGTGTAGAGGTCGGGCAGGCCGAAGGTGTGGCCGTTCTCGTGCGGGAGCACCCGGTAGCCGGTGTCGGAGTAGGAGCCGGAGCCGTCGTCCTGGCGGCTGTAGACGAAGGACGCGTTGGCGACCGGGACACCGTCGGCGACCGGCGCCTCCGTGTTGCCGGCGAAGGTCACGGACAGCACGGTGTCCAGCGCGGAGGGCCCGGCGTTCGGCGTCATCAGGACGTTCAGGATGTCGTACGAGCGGAAGTCGACGTTCGGGTCGGCCGCGGTCACGATGTCCTGGACCAGATCGCGGTACCCGGGGTCGAAGGGCGCGCCGCGTTCTATGCCGTACGCCTTGAAAGGCTTGGGCATCCGCAGCCAGTGCTGGATGGGGGTCTCGGGGCGGTAGTCGAGACGGCCGTACGAGCCGGTGCGGAACCATTGCTGGGTCTTCGGGAAGAACTCGCTGTAGCGGTCGTGCGCGCTGCCCTTCCCGGGCGCGTCGGAGAAGTCGACCATCAGGGTGAGCGCCCGGACGGTGCCGGTGGAGCGGGCGTAGCCGGACGCGGTCGGGACGCCTTCCCCCATCTGCACGTTCTGCGGGCCGGTGATCATGCAGGGGCCGAGCGCCGTGGTGCGGGCCAGCGCGATGGAACCCGCCGCCGTGGAGCCCGCCGTGAGGTGCCCCGTACCGGCGGAGGTGCTGACCGCCAGCGTCAGAAGGGTCACCGCGGCGAGCGCGGCCACGCGGCGCGTGCCTATCCGGCGGCTGGTCAGCGGCATGCGGGGGGCCCTTCGCTCCACGGCAGCCGCCGGTCTCCGACTGCACCCTTGCGATCACCCTGTGTCGACGGCGTGGCGGGCGCGCGCTGGAGGAGCCCGATCGTGGGTTTCTCGCCCGGGGGCCTCTGAGGCGTCCGGATGGGTAGGTGGAGCGGGTACGACGCGGGTGTGGTGCAGGTCACATGAAATCTCTTCGGGGTCGGGAAATAACCGGGGATCGTTTCCCCGTTTAGCCATACGTCCGAGCGAAACGGGGAGCGAATCCCCGGATCGCGATCCCCCTCTCTTCGAGGAGTCCACCGTGGAGACCGCCACCCCCGTACAGCGCCGAGTGGTCCGGCCGCGCGCCGATGCCCTGCGCAACAGGGAGCGGATCGTCGCCGCGGCCCGCGAGATGTTCGTCGAGTTCGGCCCCGAGGTGCCGTTCGACGAGATCGCCCGCCGGGCCGGGGTCGGCAACGCCACGGTGTACCGCAACTTCGCCGACCGCGACGCCCTGGCACGGGAGGTCGTCTGCTCGGTGATGGACCGCACCTCGGAGTGGGTCGAGGCGGCGCTCGTCGAGGGCGGCGACGCCTTCGAGGCACTGAGCGGCTTCGTGCACTTCGCCGCCGACGAGCGGATCGGCGCCCTGTGCCCGATGCTCTCCGCGTCCTTCGACCAGCACCACCCCGATCTCGTCGCCGCGCGCGACCGGATCACCGTCCTGATCGAGCAGCTGATGGACCGCGCCCGCGAGGACGGACAGCTGCGCCCCGACGTCGAGTTCGGCGACCTGATGATCGCGGTCAGCCAGCTCACCAGGCCGCTGCCCGGCACCGCGTGCCAGGGCATCGACCGCTTCGTGCACCGTCATCTGCAGCTGTTCCTGGACGGTATGCGGGCCCCGGCCCGCTCCGAACTGCCCGGAGTGGCCGCCACCGTGGAGGACCTGCGACGCGCGTGACCGACCACGCCGTCCACCTGACCGATTAGTTCAGCGCGCAGCACCAGTCAGAACGCGCACAAAGCTTCCGGCCGTCACCGGAGACGAGCCGTCCCTGTCCCTCACCTTTTTTCGCTACGAAGTCCCGGAGTGGGTACCCCCATGTCTGCAACAGGAAAGTCGACAGCAATGTCCGACACCGAAGCACATTCCAACCGCTGGAAAGCGCTCGCCTTCATCGCGCTCGCCCAGCTGATGGTCGTGCTCGACGCGACCATCGTGAACATCGCCCTCCCGTCCGCCCAGACCGACCTGGGCATCTCCGACGGCAACCGGCAGTGGGTCGTCACGGCCTACGCCCTCGCCTTCGGCGGACTCCTCCTCTTCGGCGGCCGCATAGCCGACCTGTGGGGCCGCAAGCGCGCCTTCGTCGTCGGCCTCACCGGCTTCGCCGCGGCCTCCGCGCTCGGCGGTCTCGCCACCTCCGGCGCCATGATGTTCGGCGCCCGTGCCCTCCAGGGTGCGTTCGGCGCCCTGCTCGCGCCCGCCGCGCTCTCCCTGCTCGCCGTGATGTTCACGGACGCCAAGGAGCGCGCCAAGGCCTTCGGCATCTACGGCGCGATCGCCGGTGGCGGCGGCGCCGTCGGCTTCATCCTCGGCGGCGTGCTCACCGAGTACCTGGACTGGCGCTGGACGTTCTTCGTCAACATCCCGTTCGCGATCGTCGCGGCCCTCGGTGCCTACTTCGTCATCCGTGAGCCGGAGGGCGGCCGCAACCGCAACCCGCTCGACATCCCGGGCGTGCTCCTGTCCACCCTCGGCCTGGTCTCGCTCGTCTACGGCTTCACCCGCGCCGAGTCCAACGGCTGGGGCGACTCCTCGACCGTCGCGCTGTTCATCGCGTCCGCGGTCCTGCTGATCTCGTTCGTGGTCGTCGAGGCCAGGGTCAAGGCCCCGCTGCTGCCGCTGCGTGTGATCACCGACCGCAACCGCGGCGGGATCTACCTCTCGCTCGGCATCGCCATCATCGCGATGTTCGGCACGTTCCTGTTCCTGACCTACTACCTCCAGGTCGTGAAGGGCTTCTCGCCGATCAAGACCGGCTTCGCCTTCATGCCGATGATCGTCGGCATGATGGTCGGCTCGACCCAGATCGGCACCCGCCTGATGACCCGCCTGCCGGCCCGTCTGCTGATGGGCCCCGGCTTCCTGGTCGCCGCGGTCGGGATGCTGCTGATGACCCAGCTGGAGATCGGCTCGTCGTACGCCTCGATCATCCTGCCGGCGATGCTGCTGCTCGGTCTCGGCATGGGTACGGCGTTCATGCCGGCCATGTCCCTGGCCACCCTGGGCGTCGAGCCCCGCGACGCGGGTGTCGCCTCCGCGATGGTCAACACCTCGCAGCAGGTGGGCGGCGCGATCGGCACGGCCCTGCTGAACACGATCGCCGCCTCCGCGACGACCGCCTACATCAAGGACCACATCGCCGACGCCGGTACCTCCAAGACCCAGCAGCAGCTCGTCGCGCTGCAGGGCCAGGTGCACGGCTACACCAACGCCATCTGGTTCGCCGTGGGCATGCTGGTGGCGGCCGCGGCGATCGTCTCGGTCCTCGTCAACGCCGGCAAGCAGGGCTCCGACCCGGTCGCCGCCTCCGGCGAGGGCGTCGAGGACGAGGTGAAGATCCCGGTGATCGCCCACTGATCACCCGCACCACGGGTACTCCGGATACTTCGCGTACGGACGCGGGGTGGGGACGCCTCGTTCGTACGAATCCCAGGGTCCGCCCCGGCTCCGAACTCATCGGAGCCGGGGCGGACCCGCGTCCGGGGCCGGCGGAGCGAGAGCTCTCCACGAGTGAGCTCTCACCGCGGCGTCAGAAGCGACCTAACGCAACCAGGGCAGGTCGGCGCCCGCGTCCTTCGGCTGGAGCCCCTCGGCGACGATCCGCATGGCCTCGCCGAAGGCCTTCTGCTGGTCCGCGGTGAGCCGGTCGAACAGGGCCTGCCGCACGGCGGTCACATGGCCCGGCGCGGTGCGCCGCAGCACCTCGTAACCGTCGTCCGTCAGGACCGCGAACTGTCCCCGCTTGTCGGAGGGACAGTCCTCACGCCGCACCCAGCCGTTCTTCTCCAGGCGCGCGATCGCGTGCGAGAGCCGCGAGCGGGTGATCTTCGCGTTCATGGCCAGCTCGGTCATCCGCAGCCGCCTGCGCGGCGCTTCGGCGAGCTGGACGAGCAGGCCGTAGTAGATGTGCGGCATGCCCGCGTCACGCTGGAGCTGGCGGTCGAGATGGTCCTCAAGGAGGGTGGTGGCGTGCATGTACGCACGCCAGATGCGCTGTTCCTCGTCGGTGAGCCAACGCGTCTCTTCAGCGGGTGCCGTGTTCATGTACTCCACTGTACGAGCCCCTTCTTGAAAGTTAAACAAACCAGGCGTAAGCTCGGCGGCGAGAGCTTGAGACTTCAAGCAATAAACTTCAAGTATCAAGCACCCGCGCCGTACGATTGAACCCTCTGGAGGGAGCCGCCATGTCCGCCGCCACCGAGGAGCGTCCCGCACTCGGGCGCATGCCCGCCCTCTACTTGAGCCATGGTGCCCCGCCGCTCGCCGACGACCCGATCTGGCCGGGCCAGCTCGCCGCCTGGTCCGCCGACCTGCCGCGCCCCAAGGCGATCCTCATGGTCTCCGCCCACTGGGAAGAGGCCCCGCTCGCCCTCGGCGCGATCGAGACCGTACCGCTCGTCTACGACTTCTGGGGCTTCCCCGAGCACTACTACCAGGTGACGTACGCGGCTCCCGGCGCCCCCCAACTCGCCGAGTCCGTACGGAAGCTGCTGCGCGCGCCCGGTACACCGGTGCAGGACATCCCGGACCGCGGGCTCGACCACGGCGCGTATGTGCCGCTGGTGGAGATGTTCCCCGAGGCCGACATCCCGGTCCTGCAGATCTCCATGCCGACCCTCGACCCGGTCCGCCTCTTCGAGATCGGCCGCAAGCTGGCGCCACTGTGCGACGAGGGCGTCCTGATCGTCGGCTCCGGCTTCTTCACCCACAACCTCGCCGCGCTGCGGCACGCCGGCGGGGGAGTCCCGACCTGGTCGAGCGAGTTCGACGACTGGGGCCACCGCGCCCTGGACGCCGGTGACGTGGACGCGCTCCTCGACTTCGAGCGCAAGTCCCCGGCCGGCCGCCTCGCCCACCCGCGCACCGAGCACTTCGCCCCCCTCTTCGTGACCATGGGCGCGGCGGACGCGGCCGGTGAGCTGGACGGGCAGAAGTCGGTGATCGACGGCTTCTGGATGGGGATGGCCAAGCGGTCGGTGCAGTTCGGCTGACCCGCGGGCGGACGGGGGTGGGCGCCCGTGGCTATGAGGTGAGCTCCTTCTCGTACCAGGCCACGTCCCAGTACCGGCCGAACTTGCGGCCCACCTCCCGGTAGGTGCCGACATGCCGGAACCCGAAGCGTTCGTGCAGCCGCACGGACGCTTCGTTTCCTTCGGGCTGGGCGATGCCGGCGTAGGCGCGGTGCAGATCCTCGCCGGCGAGGGCTTCGAAGAGGGCCTCGTAGAGCAGGGTGCCGACGCCACGGCCACCGGCGTCCGGGGCGAGGTAGACGCTGACCTCCACGGAGGTGTCGTACGCGGCCTTCACGCGAAAGGCGCTGGATGTGGCGTACCCAAGAATCGCCCGCCCGTCTCCCGGCCACCGCCCCTCAACGAGGCGCTTTCGCGCCGCCGTGCCTGATTCATAGTCCGCCTCCGTGGCAACCATCAGGCGGTGCGGTCCGTCTTCAGGGTGGGAGAGCAGCCACGAGCGACGCTCTTCCGGCGTGAAGACAGCGGTATCGAATGTGATGGGCGTCTCACGTACGTAGTGGTTGTAGATATCGGTAAGGGCGTCGAGGTCACTCTCGACTCCCGGCCTGACCTGCACCTCTGTACGTTCCGGCATCACCTGCCCACCCCCTGTGGCGGGACAGGGTACTGCATGATCAGAAAAATTGAGGGGCAGGTTGGGAATTCTGTCCGGATTCCAGTCGTTGTTTCCTTCGGATGCCGGGTACCCGGGAGGGTGAGCTACCCAGTGTCCAGCGACCACCAGCCAGCCCACCATCGCAAGGGAGCACGCATGGCAACCCGTGCCGTCGCCCGTCGTAAGTCCGCCACCGGCGAGACCAGCGACGCGGCACGCAGTGTTCGCGTCGTAGGCGGCGAGATCGCCGACCGCGACCTGGTCGGCATGTACCTCGACGAGATCGCGCGTACGCCACTGCTCGACGCCGCCAAGGAAGTCGAGCTGTCCCAGACCATCGAGGCGGGTGTGTTCGCGCGGCAGATCCTCGACGGCGAGGCTGCGGCCGGGGCGGACGCGTCCCGCGAGGAGCTCGAGGCGCTGGTCGCCGAGGGCGAGCGGGCGAAGGACATCTTCATCCGCTCGAACCTCCGGCTGGTCGTCGCTGTCGCCCGGCGCTATCCGCGCAGCGGCCTGCCCCTGCTCGACCTGATCCAGGAGGGCAACGCGGGTCTGGTGCGCGCCGTCGAGAAGTTCGACTACCGCAAGGGCTTCAAGTTCTCGACGTACGCGACCTGGTGGATCCGTCAGGCCATCACCCGTTCCATCGCCGACCAGTCGCGCACGATCCGCCTCCCCGTCCACCTGGTCGAGGAACTGGGCCGGATCCGGCGCGTGCAGCGCGAGTTCAACCGCAAGAACGGGCGCGAGCCCGAGCACGCGGAGATCGCCGCCGAGCTCGACTCGACACCGGAGCGCGTGACGGACGTCCTGGACTGGGCCCGCGACCCGGTCTCGCTGAACATGGCGGTGGACGACGACGGCGACACCCAGTTCGGCGACCTGCTGGAGGACACCTCCGCGGTCTCCCCCGAACAGTCGGTCATGACCTTGCTGCGCAGCGAGGAACTGGACGACCTGATCGGCCGCCTGGACCAGCGCACGGCCTCCATCATCAAGATGCGGTACGGCATCGATGACGGCCGGGAGCGCACGCTCACCGAGGTCGGCAAGGAGCACGGCCTCACGCGCGAGCGCATCCGCCAGATCGAGAAGCACGCGCTTCTCGAACTGAAGAAGCTGGCCCGTGACACCGGGTTCGACGCGGCGGCGTGAGTCCATGACGGACACGCCGGCCACGTTGGCCACAAGTCGACCAGACATGGCCATGTAAGGCCGCTTAACCTGCCGGGCTCTGGGCACAAGACTTCAGGGCCCAAGGTTCAGGGTTCCACCCGGGGCACACGCACACGCCCCCACCAGAACCGAGTCCCGACGCACACCCCCCCCGCGCCGGGACTCTCCCAGAGCCGGGCTCCGGCGCCTTCCCCCCCCTGGCGCCGGGGCCCGGCTCCATTTTGTTCTGGGGGTGGGGGCAGGGCTTGGGGGCGCCTTCGTAAGAGGGTGAGGGGGGCGCCCCATAAGGGGCGCGGGGAACTGCGCGACCAGCCCCCACCGTCCCGCAGCAAAAGAACTCACCCGGGGTCCAGGGGGCGAAGCCCCTGGCAGGGTCGAGGGGCGGAGCCCACCCGCGATGGTTTCCGCGCAGGTCATTGTCGGGCCACCCCGAACCTGAACCCCGGGGTGACCCGAATGGCAGATTCTGCCACAGAGGCATAACCTGCCGTCCGTGACCGGTACCGAACGCGTGGTGCACACCTCCGCAGGCCGAGCGGCGCCTGCCTCAGCCCCAACCTCAGCCCGAGCCTCCGCCCCAACCCCTGCCCCTGGTTCCGCCAACGGCACCCCCCGTACTGTTCCTTCGCTGACCGAGCGACGCAAGGCGGCCACCCGCATGGACATCTCCCGGGCGGCAGCGGGGCTCTTCATGCGCAACGGCCTGCGCGCCACCCGTGCCGAGGACATCGCCCGGGCGGCCGGGGTCGCGCCGCGCACCTTCTACCGGTACTTCGCCACCAAGGAGGAATCCCTCGGCCCCATCTTCACCGCCGGCAGCCAGAAGTGGGCCGAGGCCGTCCGCGACGCCCCGGCCCAACTGCCGGTACCCGAAGCCCTCCGCCACGCGATCGTCGCCACCTTGACCCCGGGCGTCGGTGTCAGGCCCGAGTCCCTGGACTGGGTCCGCGCCCTCCTCCGCCTGGCCGAGGGAAACCCGGCCCTGCTGAGGGTGTGGGGCGAGGCGTGCCAGACGGCGGAGCGGACGCTGGCGGGGGTGCTGGAGGCAAGGGCAGTGGCCGCGAGGGCGGTGGCGACGGGGGCGGTGGCGACGACGGAAGCTTCGCCCACCCCTTCGCTCCCCCCTGCCCCCACCCCGTCCCCCAAGCTCCGCCTCACCGCCGCCACAGCCAGCGCTGCGGTCCGCGTCGCGGTGGAAGCCTGGGCTGCCACGGACGACGCGTCCGACGGACCGGACGGCCCCGTCGCGCTCGCACTGCGCCATCTCGAAGCCCTTCGCGACTTTCCCTGGAGTGCCGAATGAGCAACGACCTGACCGGCAGGACCGTCCTGATCAGCGGGGGCGCCCGCGGCATCGGCGCCGAGATCGCCCGTACCGCCGTCGCCGCCGGAGCGAACGTCGTGCTCGGCGACGTACTGGCGGAGGAAGGCCAGGCCCTGGCGGGGGAGTTGGGCGACGCGGCCCGCTTCATACGGCTCGACGTGACGGACGAGACCGCCTGGCAGCGGGCCGCGGCCTTCGCGCGGACGGAGTTCGGCGGCATCGAGGGGCTGGTGAACAACGCCGGTATCGCCACGGGCCAGTTGCTGGAGACCGAGACCGTGGACCACTTCCGTCAGGTCCTCGACGTCAACCTCACCGGCGTCTTCATCGGCATGAAGACCGTGATCCCGGTGATGCGGGACAACGGCGGCGGCTCCATCGTCAACATCTCCTCCATGGCGGGCCTCACCGCCGTCGCCACCACGTCCAGCTACGGCGCCTCCAAGTGGGGCGTACGCGGCCTGACCAAGGTCGCCGCGGTGGAGCTCGGCACGGCGAAGGTCCGCGTCAACTCCGTCCACCCGGGCATGACGTACACGCCGATGACCGCGAACATCGGCATCCAGCAGGGCGACGGCCGCTTCCCGAACAGCCCCATGGGGCGGGTCGGCGAGACCCACGAGATCGCGAAGGCCGTCGTCTTCCTGCTCTCCGACGACTCCGCGTACGTCACCGGCGCCGAACTCGCCGTGGACGGCGGCTGGTCGGCGGGCCCGACGATCAAGTACGTGACGGGCCAGTGAGGCCGGCGTCCCCCGAGCCGCCGCCCTCCACCGAACCTCCGCTCTCCGCGGCACCGTCGCTCTCCGCCGAACCGCCCCCCGCTCGCGTCAGACGCTCACCCAAGTCCCGTACATAACCCACCAGTTCAGCGGGTTCCCGCACCACGAACTCGCAGTCGACCATCGCGATCCGCACCGCCAGCCACTCCACGGAGTCGCCGGCGGAGGAACGCAGCCGGCAGCTGTGCTCGTCGATCGGCTCGGGCGCGCCCAGCCAGGCGGGCAGCCGCGCCGCGACGAACTCGGCGGGCGCGGCGAACGTGACGTCGAACGCGTACGTCTCCTGCCGCCGGAACATCGACTGCCGCAGAAACTCCGCCGCACTCCCCGTCGGCAGCTCGCGCGGCGTGAACCGCGCTCCCGTCGCGTACGGCTCGGCGACCCGGTCGACGCGGAACGTACGCCAGTCCTCGCGATCGAGGTCGTACGCGACGAGGTACCAGCGACGGCCGGTGGAGACGAGCCGGTACGGCTCGGTCAGCCGCCGCGACGGCGTTCCGTCCCCCGAGCGGTACGCGAACCGCAGCCGCTCCCGCCCGGCGACGCACGACGCCATCACGGTCAGCGTCTCGGGCGCGATACTCGCCCCGTCCCCGCTGGTCAGCGGGGTGGTCGCGGCCTGGAGGACGGACACCCGGTGGCGCAGCCGGGACGGCAGCACCTGCTCCAGTTTGGCGAGCGCCCGTACGGACGCCTCGTCCACGCCCTCGACGGCGTGCCCGGCGCCGGCCCGCAGCCCCACCGCGATCGCCACGGCCTCCTCGTCGTCGAGCACGAGCGGCGGCATCGCCTTCCCCGCCACCAGCCGGTACCCGCCGTCGGACCCCTTGGTCGCCTGCACCGGATAGCCCAGCTCCCGGAGCCGGTCGATGTCCCGGCGGACCGTACGACGGGACACCCCGAGCCGCTCGGAGAGCTCACCGCCGGGCCATTCGCGAGGCGTCTGGAGAAGGGAGAGGAGCTGGAGAAGCCGGGCCGGCGTATCCGTTGTCATGTTTTCCAGGGTGCCGCACATCTAGGACACGATCTGACCTAATGGGGGCTTAGCTTTGCTGCATGACCTCCACCGAGACCACTCGTAACAGCTTGGCCGCGGCCGCCGTGGCCGACCGGCGGCGCTGGTTCGCCCTCGCCATCGTCATGACCGCGGCCTTCATGGACCTGGTCGACGTGACGATCGTCAACATCGCCATCCCGTCGATCCGGCGGGACGCGGGCGCTTCGTTCAGCCAGATCCAGTGGATCACGGCGGGCTACGCGCTGGCCTTCGCCGCCGGGCTCATCACCGGCGGGCGGCTCGGCGACATCCACGGCCGCAAGCGCGTCTTCCTCCTCGGCATAGCCGGCTTCACGATCGCGTCGGCGCTGTGCGGCTTCGCCGCGAACCCGGAGATGCTCGTCGCCTCGCGCATCCTCCAGGGCGGGATGGCCGCGCTGATGGTGCCGCAGGTGCTGTCGATCGTGCACGCCACCTTCCCGGCGCACGAGCGTGGCAAGGTCTTCGGTCTCTTCGGCGCGATCGTCGGCCTGGGGGCCGTGTCCGGTCCTCTCCTCGGCGCGCTGCTCACCGAGTGGAACCTCTTCGGCCTGGAGTGGCGGCCGATCTTCCTCATCAACCTGCCGGTGGGTGTCGCCGCGCTGATCCTGGGCCGCCGGTTCATCGGCGAGTCCAAGGCCCCGCGCGCCCTCAAGCTCGACCTCGTCGGCGTCGCCCTCGTCATCCTCGGCCTGCTGATGCTGCTCTACCCGCTGACCCGCGGCCGTGAGCTGGGCTGGCCGCTGTGGGGGTACGTGTCGATGGCCGGCGCCTTCGTCGTCTTCGCGGCGCTGGTGGCGTACGAGAAGCGGAAGACGGCGCGGGACGGTTCGCCGCTGATCGAGCTGTCGCTGTTCAAGGTGACGAGCTTCGCGGCGGGCATCGCCGTACAGACCGTCTTCGGTGTCGCGCTCGGCATCTTCTTCCTGGTCTGGACGCTGTACCTGCAGATCGGGCTCGGGTGGAGCCTGCTGCGGGCGGGTCTGACCGGGGTGCCGTTCTCCCTCGCGGTGTCGGCGGCGGCGGGCATGTCGGTGCAGCTGCTGGTCCCGCGCTTCGGACGCAAGGTGCTCCAGGCGGGCGCGCTGATCATGGCGCTCGGCGTGCTCCTCTACATCTGGGAGTCCGACCGGTACGGCATGTCCATCGCCTCCTGGCAGATGGCGCTTCCGCTGGTGGTCATGGGCGCGGGCATGGGCTTCATCGTGGCCCCGCTGACGGACGCGGTGCTGTCGGAGGTCCCGCGCGAGCACTCCGGTTCGGCGTCGGGGCTCATCAACACCGTGCAGCAGATGGGCAACGCGCTGGGGCTCGGGCTGGTGTCGGTCCTCTTCTTCGGCCAGATCGGCGACCGGCTGACCCGGGACCAGGTGGGACCCGCCTTCGTGAACGCGTTCCAGTACGCGCTGGGCTGGGTCGCGGCGGTGATGGCGGTCATCTTCCTGCTGATGTTCGCCCTGCCGAAGCGGCCGGCGCAGCACGTAGAGGGTGCGGGTGCGGGTACGGGTGCGCCGGAGGAGGCCGCGGAGGAGGAGCCGGTGCTGGTTTCCTGATCCGGTGAAACGACGGTGGGGGCAGGCCGCATGAGCGGTCTGCCCCCACCGTCGTTTCAGCCTCCGCCCCCTGCGAAGCCCGTTTGCGCCCACATCGGGCCCGAACCTGTTTACTTTCCGGAAATCCGGGCGTAGCCTCCGACTGAAACCACAGGTTCGGGCATCAGTCGGAGGCGAACGGACATGTACGCACCGGAGCGGCAGCAGGAGATCCTCCGGCTCGCCCGTGACGGCGGCCGGGTGGATGTGCTCTCCCTGGCCGAGGAGTTCCAGGTCACCGCGGAGACCATCCGCCGGGACCTGAAGGCCCTGGACCGCGCGGGTCTCGTACGCCGTGTGCACGGTGGTGCGATCCCCGCCGGGCGCCTGGACTTCGAGCCCGACCTCGCCGAGCGCGAGTCCACCGCGGCCGACCAGAAGGACCGCATCGCCGAGGCCGCGGTCGCCGAACTGCCCCACGACGGCACGGTGATCCTGGACGCCGGCTCGACCGTCTCCCGGCTCGCCGCGGCGCTCCCGCTGGAGGCGACCCTCACCGTCGTCACCCACAGCCTTCCGATCGCCGCCCGCCTCGCGGACCACCCCGGCATCCAGCTCCATCTGGTCGGGGGGCGCGTACGGCACCGTACGCGCGCCGCCGTGGACGCCTGGGCGCTCCGCGCGTACAGCGAGATCCGCGCCGATGTCCTCTTCATCGCGGCCAACGGATTCTCCCCCTCCTACGGACTGACCACCCCCGACCTCGCCGAGGCCGCCGTCAAGCGCGCGACCATGCGCGCCGCGCGCCGCGTGGTGCTCCTCGCCGACTCCTCCAAGAACGGCCAGGAACACTTCGCCCGCTTCGGCGACCTCAGCGATGTGGACCTGCTGATCACCGACCGCGGGCTGAGCCCCGAAGACGTCTCCGCCATCGAGCGCGGCGGCACCGAAGTGCTGTGTGTGTAGGACGCGACACGCAAGTGCCCTGTCCTGAGAACGTGTTGAGAAACGAGTGCGCATGATCCTCACCGTCACCCCCAACCCCTCCCTCGACCGTACGTACGAGGTCCCGTCGCTCGACCGCGGCGAGGTCATCCGGGCCACCGGCGAACGCATGGACCCGGGCGGCAAGGGTGTGAACGTCTCGCGCGCGGTCGCGGCCGCCGGGCGGCGCACGGTCGCCGTCCTGCCCCTCGGTGGTGCGCCCGGCGCACTCGTCGCCGACCTGCTCGACGCGCAGGGCATCGAGGTCGCGCCGGTCCCGGTCGCCGGAGCCACCCGCTCGAACATCTCGGTCGCCGAACCCGACGGCACCTTGACGAAGATCAACGCGCCCGGACCCGAACTCTCCGCCGCCGAGGCCGAACTCCTCCTGGAGACCGTCCGCAAGCAGTACCGCTCCGGCGACACCCACTGGATCACCTGCTGCGGCAGCCTGCCGCGCGGGCTCGCGCCCTCCTGGTACGCCGATCTGGTCGCGCGGGCGCACGCGGCGGGCGCCCGGATCGCACTCGACACCTCCGGACCGGCGCTTCTCGCGGCGCTGCGCGAGCGGCCCGACGTGGTGAAGCCCAACGCCGAGGAGCTCGCGGAAGCCGTCGGGCGCCCCCTCGCCACGGTGGGCGACGCGGTGAAGGCGGCCGAAGAGTTGCGCGAGTTGGGCGCGCGCGCCGTCCTCGCGAGCCTGGGCGCCGACGGGCAACTGCTCGTGGACGACGCGGGCGCCTGGTTCGGCAGCGCACGCGTGGATGCCGTACGCAGCAACGTGGGCGCCGGCGACTCCTCCCTCGCAGGCTTCCTGATCGCCGGCGGCAACGGCCCCGAGGCCCTCGCCTCCGCCGTCGCCCACGGCGCCGCGGCCGTCCAACTCCCCGGCAGCGTGATGCCGGGCCCGGCCGACCTCGACCCCTCCGCCGTGACGGTCACGTCGGACGTCCCGGTGGATCTCGTACTGACGGAGCCCGTGTCATGAGCACCGGATCACGCCGCAACGGCGCGCACGGCTCGCAACTCCCAGGCGTGCGTGGATCACTCCACGACGGCGCACGTGGATCACGTCACAACGGCGCGTGCGGTTCACGTCACGACCGCGCGTGCGGCTCTCTTCGTGGCGGCGCATGCGGCTCGCTTCACTACGGCTTGCGCGCCGCGCACGCCGGATCGCGTACGGGTCCTGCGAGCCCGGTGGCCCGCCGCCCGGCGGCCCGCCCGTCCCGTACGCCCCCTGAACCGGCTCTGAAGCGGCGGGGCCTCCCCTTCCCCGCCGCAGCCATACGGAGGCGGGATCTTCCCGATCCCGCCGCCGAGGAGAGGCGGGGTTTCCCCGGCCCCGCCTCTTCGACTCACCTCACCCCTGTCCCCTACGCCCTATCGGCCCTACCTGCCCCATCTGAGCGCAACACCCCCGTCCCCACCCTCGCCCACCACTTCCCCCGGGCGATACGCGTGCGAAGGAGCCCGCGATGAGCGAGATGATCACCGCGGACCTGGTCGACCTCGACCTGTCCGCCGATACGAAGGAAGCGGCGGCGCGCGCCCTCGCCGAGCGCATGGTCGCCAAGGGTCGGGTCACCGACCTCGACGGCTTCCTCGCCGACGTGGCCGCCCGCGAAGCCCAGATGCCGACCGGCCTGGACGGCGGCATCGGCATCCCGCACTGCCGAAGCGAACACGTCACCGAGCCGACGCTCGCCTTCGGACGCAGCGCGGCCGGGATCGACTTCGGCGCGCCGGACGGGCCCGCCGACCTGATCTTCCTGATCGCCGCCCCGGCCGGCGCGGACGACGCCCACCTCACGATCCTGTCGTCCCTCGCACGCCAGCTGATGAACGCCGAGTTCACGTCCGCGCTGCGGGCCGTGGACGACGCGGCGGCCGCGGCCGCGCTCATCCGCGGGGACGAGCCCCCGGCGCCCGCGGGCGCCCCCGAGAACGCCGTGGCGGAGTCGAATGCGGCGGCCTCCGCCGACTCCGCCACGGACGGCGCGGCCCCGGTGCCGGGTGCGACCGTCGAGGACGGACCCGCCCCGGCGCCGGGCGCCACCGATGGTGGTCAGCCGTTCCGCATCGTCGCCGTCACCTCCTGCCCCACCGGCATCGCACACACCTACATGGCCGCCGAGTCGCTGGAGAACGCGGGCCGCGAGGCAGGCGTAGAGGTGGTCGTCGAGACGCAGGGCTCGGCCGGCTTCACCCGGCTCGACCCGGCGGTCATCGCGGCCGCGGACGGCGTGATCTTCGCTCACGACGTGCCCGTACGGGACAAGGACCGCTTCGCCGGCAAGCCGACCGTCGACGTCGGCGTGAAGGCGGGCATCAACAAGCCCACCGAGCTGATCACGCAGGTGCGCGACAAGGCCGCACGCGGCGAGGTCAGCGCGGGCGCCGCGCCCGGCACACCGGTGGAGCGCGCCGGTGAGTCCGGCGAGGGCTACGGCACCAAGCTCCGCAAGTGGCTGATGTCCGGCGTCAGTTACATGGTCCCGTTCGTCGCCGCGGGCGGTCTCCTCATCGCCCTCGGGTTCGCGATCGGCGGCTACAAGATCAACAAGGCGCCGTCGGTCATGGACCACTTCCTGTGGACCCAGGCGGACAGCTGGGGCGCGCTGTTCTTCCAGATCGGCGTCGTCTCCTTCGGCTTCCTCGTCCCGGTCCTGGCCGGCTACATCGCCTACGGCATGGCGGACCGGCCAGGCCTCGTGCCCGGCTTCGTCGGCGGCGCGATCTCCCTCACCATCAACGCGGGCTTCCTCGGCGGTCTGGCCGCCGGTCTCATCGCCGGTGGCGTGGTGATCGGGATCCAGAAGGTCAAGATCCCGGCGGCCTTGCGCGGCATCATGCCGGTGGTGGTGATCCCACTGATCTCCGCGGCGATCGTCGGGTTCCTGATGTTCGTGGTGATCGGCAAGCCCATCGCCTCCGCCCAGAAGGGCATGACCGACTGGCTCAACGGCCTCACCGGCACCAACGCCGTCCTCCTCGGCATGCTCCTCGGCCTGATGATGTGCTTCGACCTCGGCGGCCCGGTCAACAAGGTCGCGTACACCTTTGCCACCGCCGGTATCGCCGTCGCGAGCCCCAGTGACTCGGCGATGAAGATCATGGCGGCCGTGATGGCGGCGGGCATGGTCCCGCCCCTGGCCATGGCCCTCGCGACGACCGTGCGCGGCAAGCTCTTCACCCAGACCGAGCGTGAGAACGGCAAGGCGGCCTGGGTCCTCGGTGCCTCCTTCATCTCGGAGGGCGCGATCCCGTTCGCGGCAGCCGACCCCCTGCGCGTCATCCCCTCCGCCATGGTGGGCGGCGCGGTCACCGGCGCCCTGTCGATGGCCTTCGGCGCCACCCTGCGCGCCCCGCACGGCGGCATCTTCGTGGTCCCGCTGATCGGCAACCCCTTCCTCTACCTGATCGCCATCGCAGCGGGCGTCTGCGTCACCACGGCTCTGGTCGTCACCCTGAAGGGCCTGCGCAAGCAGGCACCCGAGGGCGGCGCCACCGCGGCAGGGGCCGACGCTCCGATATCCACCAAGGCCCAGTCGAAGGAGCCCGTCGCGGCCTGAACGGCCAACCCTCTGCCCCTTTAGGGCACCTGTGAGTTGTTCACCGCATCTGCGAGATGCGTCACGGTCCGGGACCAAGGTCCCGGACCGTGGTGTCTACTGGAGCGCATGCCTGAGCACGTGTCGATCCTCCAGCTGATAGGCGTGGCCGCACTCGCCCTGGCGACCGTCATCTGGGTCGTCGGCCTGGTACGCCTCCTGCGCCGCGACCGCTTCGAGGTCGCGGTATGGCGCCACGGCGACATGCTCCGGGCCATCCCCCACCAGCGCCAGTCGGGCCCCGTCGCGGAGTCCGTCGAACTCACCCCCGAGGAACACGCAGCCTTCGCGGGCCTGGTACGCCAGTTCAGCGACAGCCGCCCGTAGCCTGCGCCCGGCGCTCACAACCGGCGTGCCGCTCAGCCGGTGCGTTGCTCGCGGCCGACCGCCGCACGCGCGGGTCGCACCCCGCCGCCCTGGCGCGTGCAATGCCACGGCCCCTGGGCGGTGTACAAAGTCCCGCGCCCCGGGCGTACCCGGAGCCGCGTGCGCTGATGCCGCGGCCGACGCGCGCCGGTGTCCAACGAGTCGCGCTGATGTCAGCCGAGTCGCGCCGCGCGCCGTTCCATCGCATCCCGCGCCGCGTCCTCCGTCGCGTACACCTCGCACATGTGGCGTCGGTCCGGTGTCGCCGTGTGCTCGACCTCCCACAGGGAGATCTCCCGCCCGTCGCGCAGCAGGAACGCGTGCTCGTAGAGCGAGAAGCACAGCCCCGCCTGACCGGCGCGGCAGGGGCGCCCGAAGGCCTGGGTGATCTGGTGGGCGAAGGCCTCGCGCAGCAGGAGCGACGTGATGTCGGCCCCCGGTCGGTCCGGGTTCTCCGCGCGCCGCAGGAGCCGGCGCGCGTGGTCGGCCGAGTCGTCGGGCACGTACGCGTGGCGCGGTTCGGGGATGGGCGACAGCTGGACGAACACCGGCAGTTCGAAGTCCGGGGCGTCCGGCGGCAGCGGGAGCCGGGCCGTGGCGGCGCGCAGCTCCTCCTCGTCGACGTACACCTCGTGCTGAGGGTCCCTGCCGGGCGCCGTGTTGTGCACGAGCTCCCACAGCGTGACCGCCGAGCCGTCGGCGAGCAGCCACGTGTGCCGATACGTCTCGCGGTGCAGCCCCGCGCTGTGGTGCGCGGAGTGCAGCGAACTGTCGTGCGCCAGCGCGCAGTCGAGTCGCCGTATCGTCTCGTCGGGCAGCTCGAAGGAGTTCAGGGCGCGACCGAGGAGTCGCGCGAGATGCTCCTCCGGAGACTCGGGCGACTCGGGTGGTTCGTACGCTGCTGTCTCGTACGGAACGCTCAAGGTTTCTCCCGGCGTTGCTGCATGTCACCTTGTGGGTGCATACCGTAGCCCCTCGGTCGGACATCATGTCCGCGAACCGAGAAAACGTACGGACGGAAAACGGGCGGGCCGCGCGGCAAGTTCCCACGCGGTCTGCACCGGCGTCAAAAGGTCCTCGTCAGACGGCACTTCCCGCGGTCCATGCACTCCACGACATGTTCCAGCCGTTGAGCCCGTTGTCCGGCGAGACCGTCTTGTCGGGCGAGTTCTTGACCGTCACGACGTCCCCGATGAGGGAGTTGTCGTAGAACCACTTGGCGGTCGTGTCTCCCTGCGCACCCTGCACGTCGGCGAGTCCCACGCAGCCGTGGCTGGTGCCTTCCCGGCCGAAGGGCGGATTCCCTCGGTTGTACCAGTAGTTGCCGTGGATGAACGTCCCCGACGACGTCAGGCGCATCGCGTGCGGCACATCAGGGATGTCGTACTCGCCGCCGTAACCGACCGTCGAGCCGTTCATCCGTGTCTGGACGAACTTCTCCGAGATCACCATCTGCCCGTTGTACGTGGTGTGCTGCGGGCTGCCCGCCGAGATCGGGACCGTCTTGAGGGTCTTGCCGTCCCGCACGACCGTCATGGTCTGCGTGTTGACGTCGACCGTGGAGACCTGGGAGCGCCCGATGGTGAAGGTGACCGTCTTCTTCTGCACCCCGAAGACGCCGTTCGTGCCCTCTACCCCGTCAAGGTCGATCTTCATCGTGACCTTGGAGCCGGCCTTCCAGTACTCCTCGGGCCGGAAGTCGAGCCGCTGCGCCCCGAACCAGTGCCCCACCACCTGCTGCCCGCTGCTGGAGGAGACCGTGATGTGCGACTGCACGGCCTTCTTGTTGCTGATCGTCTTGTCGAAGGTGAAGGAGACCGGCATGCCGACACCGACAGTGGTGCCGTTGTCGGGCGTGTACGTACCGATGAAGCTGTTGCTCGAAGAGACCGTGGTGAAGATGGAGTTGGCTGCCGACGTCCGCCCACTCGCATCCTTCGCCGTGACCGAAATCTGGTACTTCGTTCCCCGCTCCAGCTGCTCCTTCGGTTTCCAGGAGCCGCCGTTCGCGGATATCGCCCCGGGTACGGCAGTCCCGGTCCCGGCCACCGTCATCTTCACGTCGGTCAGCTTGCCGTCGCTGACCTTCACTCCGGTCGCGTTGATCGACGCGCCCGTCGAACCGTCCTTGGCCGAGATGACGATCTTCGCCGTGGACGTCTTGGTCGCGTTCTTGCCGTCCTTGCCGCTCTTGCTGTCGGCATTGGCGTTGCCGCCGCAGGCGGTGAGCGTGAGGGCGCCGACCATCAGGGCGGCACAGGCCCCCAGTGCGCGCCGCGCTGTTGTGTCCGGCGTTGTCACGGGCTGCTCCCAGTTCTCATGATGTGCGTGATCCGCTCCAGTGCGTGGAGAAAGAGCGAGCCGCGGGGAGAAGGGTTCCCGCGACCCGCGCCGAGCGGCATCACGTGACAGAACCGGGACAATCGCCCAACTACTTGCCCCCGTAGAGCTCCTCGTACGACGGCCACACCCCGCCAGGCCCGTCCACCGACTCGGCCGAGCGCACGGCCCGCACGATCGCGCGCGTCACCAGGTCCGCGCCCGCCGCGAGGATCTCGTTGAGCGCCAAGGGGTTCTCGGTGGCGAGCGCCCGGGCGCCCGTGGCCAGAGCGAACACCGTGTCCCCGTCGTTCAGCAGATGCACCGGCCGCACGGCGCGCGCGATACCGTCGTGCGCCGTCCCCGCCAGCTTCTGCGCCTGCGCGCGAGTCAGATCGGCGTCGGTGGCGACAACGGCGAGTGTGGTGTTCAGCGGGGGAGGGGCATTCTTCGCCGCCGCCTCTGCCAGCCGCCGCTGCGCCGCCTCGTGCACCTGGGCCGCCGGGAGCGCCGTATGCCCCCGCAGCAACTCGCCGTACAGTGCCCCCGTTTCCGGTTCCACCGCCGAACCCGCCGCGTTGGCCACCACCAGCGCCGCCACCGTGATGCCGGACTCCAGCACGGCGCTCGCCGTCCCGACTCCGCCCTTGAACCGCCCGACCGCCGCCCCCGTACCGGCGCCCACGCACCCCTCGCGCACCGGCGCACCCGGCTCACTCGCGTCGGCCGCCTCGACCGCGGCCCGTCCCGTGGACGCGTCCGGCCTGGCCCGGAAGTCTCCGCCGCGCCCCAGATCGAAGACGCAGGCAGCGGGCACGACCGGCACGACGTGCGCCGGGTCGGGACCCACCCGTACCCCGCGCCCCCGCTCCTCCAGCCAGGCCATCACGCCCGACGCCGAGTCCAGCCCGTACGCGCTGCCGCCGGTCAGCACGACCGCCTCGACCTTCTGCACGAGGTTGCGCGGATCCAGCGCGTCTGTCTCCTTGGTGCCGGGCCCGCCGCCACGTACGTCGACGGCCGCGATCGCACCGCCCGGAGGGGCGAGCACCACGGTGGTGCCGGTGAGCCAACCGTCGCCGGAACGCGTCGCGTGCCCCACTCGCAGGCCCGCGACATCTGTCAGAGCGTCAACTGTCATGCCCCCAGTGTTCCTTGGCCGCGCGCTTTAGCAGCTGTACGCCTCAGTAGCCGCAGAGCTCAGGAGGCGCACGGAGCGCACGGAGCGCACGGAGCGCACGGAGCGCATGGGGTGCATGGGGTGCACGGCTCCTTCCTGCGCGCCCCCGCACCTTCTTCTTGAGCGGATCCCCGCACGTTGCTACGCGGACCCTGCTCCCTCCCTCACAACCATCTGCGCCGTCAACGTCACCCCGACCGCCACCGCCAGCGCCGAGACGATGCCCGCCGCGAGCACCGCCCAGTCGCCCAGGAACGTGCACAGGATGACCAGCAACGCGTTGGTCGGCAGGACGAGCTGCTGCGCGATGCCCACCTTGAAGTGGCGGGAGTGCAGTACCCACACGGTGAGGAGGTACAGCGCGGTCGGCAGCGTCACCGCGGCGGACGCCGCGAGCGTCGAGATGTGCGCCTTGCCGACCGCCTGCTCGACCGCGACCTCCAGGCCCGCACCGATTGCGGCCGCGGAGGCGAAGATCAGGTAGTGGCCGTACCCCCACAGGAACGCCTGCGCGTTGGACCGCAGATGTCCGTGGATCGGCACAACGAAGTAGATCCACCAGGCGGAGAAGACGATCAGCAGCCCACCCGCGGCGATCGGCAGCAGCTCGCCCAGCGCGTCGTGCTCATCCACGGCGGACTTCACGGCGACCGTGGCCGCGGCGATCGTCTCGCCCAGCACGATGATCGTGAACAGGCCGTACCGCTCGGAGATGTGGTGCGGATGCCAGGAGGTCGTGAAGTCCTTCTCCGCGAACACCGGGACGCACAGCTCGGCGATCGCCACCACCAGGAACACCCACGGGCGGCCGGACTCCGGCAGGAGCAGCAGCCCCAGCCAGCCGATCTGGCACAGCAGTACGCCGCCCGCGTACCGCAGGGCCATGGTTCTCTCGGCTCCCTCGGCGGAGCGTGCCACCCGCAGCCACTGCGCGATCATCGCGAACCGCATGATCGCGTAGCCGAGCCAGACGACCACGAAATCGTGGTCCTGGAACGCCCGCGACACCCCGGCCGCGAGCACCAGCACACCGCCGATCTGCACGAGCGTGACGACCCGGTAGAGCGCGTCGTCGTTGTCGTACGCCGAGGCGAACCAGGTGAAGTTCATCCAGGCCCACCAGATCGCGAAGAAGACCATCGCGTAGTTGAGGATGCCCTCACCCGCGTGCCCCTCCGTCACGGCGTGCACCAGCTGGATGCCCGCCTGGGCGATGGCCACGACGAAACACAGGTCGAAGAAGAGCTCCAGCGGCGACGCGACCCGGTGCGCCTCGTCGCGGCCTCGGGCGGTCATTCTGCGCAGCGGTCCACGGCCGGCGGGCCGTGGCGTCGCAGCCGGTTCGGAAGTGGAACTGGACGTCATACGGCCAAGCACAGCAGAAAAGTCCCGGAAATTCTTGTGAATGCGTTCACAAGCGGCCCTGGGTCGAAGGTCTCGAAGGGACGACGAGGTCAGACGGACCAAGGGAAGCCGAGCCCGCCGGGCAGGAGGACCTTCGGTCTCCGATCGGGGACTAATGCGGCCGTCTTCTTCACTAGCGCGCTGTGGCTGTTCATCGGCTTCTACGCGACGTGCCTCGTCGTCTGCTGGTGGTTCTACGCCCGCCCCGGCGCCGAGGCCCCCAGCTGAGCCGGGTCGGGCCGCCACCGCCTCCGCGTACCCTGGAGGCATGAGTACCGCCCCCGCCCCCGAACCGCGCGATCCGAAATCGGCGCTGGTCTTCGACGACCCGCTGAGCCAGCAGTCCTCGGACGACACGGACCGCGGGTGGGGCGAGCGGGCCGACAGCAGCAGCGACAGCGCGGCCGACCTGAAGCGCTTCCTCGACGAGAAGCCGCCCCACCACCTCTGAGCCAGATCCCCGAGCTTCTGGGCCCCGGCGCAGAGGCTCGCTGTCAGTCCTGGCTGTGCCCCGAACCGCGCTGCGCCACGAGGGCGTCGCGGATCTCCTTCAGCACCTCCAGCTCGGACACCTCGATGACCTCCTGCGTGCCCTCCTTCGCCTTCTGCCGGGCTGCCTGCGCCGCCAGGTACTTGGACATCGGCAGGACCATCAGGAAGTAGACGACGGCTGCCGTGATCACGAACGTGAGGGTCGCGCTGAGGACCGTGCCCCACAGGATGGGGATGCCGCTCGTGACCGTGCCCGTCGCCTCGTCGAACTTGCACGGCGACTTCAGACACGAGCTGTACTTGTCGAGGTCCTTGGTCCCGAACGCGCCCACCAGCGGGCCGATGACGCCCTTCACCACCGAGTTGACGATGTTGGTGAAGGCCGCGCCGATGACCACCGCGACGGCCAGATCGACGACGTTGCCACGCATCAGAAAGGCCTTGAAGCCTTCCCAGACGCCGGGTTGCTTCTTCTCGCTCACCAAGAGGCCCCTCTGCACAAGTTGTGGAACAAACAGCTCCGCAACCTACGGCAGCGCATGCCGCGCCTGTCCAATTCGGTAGCTCGATCGAGGGACTTGACACCGATTCGTCATTCAGCACAGCGTCACCGCCAGCCGTGAGGTGGCGCTCGCGCCGGCCAGCCGTGCCGCCGTGGCCCGCGGGACGGCGAGTACGACCAGCGCCCCGGTCTCGGTGGCGCTGATGTCCGGCACATCGGTGACCCGTGCCCCGGCCGCGACCACCCGTGCCTCGCCGCCGCTGTCCGCTGCGACGACATCGACCCGGTCGCCCGGACGCAACAGCCGCACCGTGGCGCCGTCGGAGATCCGCACCGGTGCCGTCACCGTCTCGACGGCGCGCCGCTCGCGTACAGGAGAGGACGCAGTGATGGAGGCTGCCGGCGGATGTCCCCGCGTCCGCTCCGCGTCACGTGGGCCCGCCGCCACGAGGGCCGCCGCCGTGACCGCGAGCCCCGCGGCCACGGCCCGCCTCCTGTGCCGTGCGAGGCGCCGCAGCTGATACCGCCCGCCGCGCACGCGTACCGGAGCGAAGTGCGGCACCTCGCATGTCGGCGGCGCGTCCGCGCCGGGTGGGCGTACGAGAGGGGAGAGCTGAGCCATGGTGACCACCACCTGCGACGAGAGATCGGTTTGCGATCCCACGATGAGGCGTCGCGGCGAAGCCCGCTGGAGCCCGTGGACTACTCGCGAGTTGTGGAAAACTCCCTCACCCGAACGGGAAGTTCCATCTGCCCTGGGCCACCGTCACGGCAGTGTGAACCCCGGATCCATCCCGCCCAGCGCCGTCGTGCACAGACAGTCCCGCGTCTCGTTCGCCGGCAGCCCCGCGACCGCGTCGAAGAGCACGCGCCGCAGCCGGTCCACATTGGCAGCGAACACTTTGAACACCTCGTCGTGCGAGACGCCCTCTCCGGTCTCGGCACCCGCGTCAAGGTCGGTGACGAGGGTCAACGACGTGTAGCAGAGCTCCAGCTCGCGGGCGAGCGCGGCCTCGGGATGGCCGGTCATGCCCACCACGGACCAGCCCTGCGCCTGATGCCAGAGCGATTCGGCACGAGTGGAGAACCGCGGCCCCTCGATCACTACGAGCGTGCCGCCGTCCACCGGCTCCCAGTCCCGACCGCGCGCCGCTTCGAGGGCAGCCTTGCGCCCGACGGGGCAGTACGGGTCGGCCAGCGACACATGCACCACGTTCGGCACCGTGCCGTCCGGCAGCGGCATCCCGTCGAAGTACGTCTGCGTCCGCGCCTTCGTGCGGTCCACCACCTGGTCCGGCACGAGCAGCGTCCCCGGGCCGTACTCCGCGCGCAGTCCGCCCACCGCGCAGGGCCCGAGGATCTGGCGTGCGCCGACGGAACGCAGCGCCCACAGGTTGGCCCGGTAGTTGATGCGGTGCGGCGGCAGATGGTGGCCACGGCCGTGGCGGGGGAGGAAGGCGACCCGCCGCCCGGCGATCTCGCCGAGGAACAGGGAGTCGCTCGGCGAGCCGTAGGGGGTGTCCACCTGTATTTCGGTGACGTCGTCGAGGAAGGAGTAGAAGCCCGAGCCGCCGATGACACCGATCTCGGCCCTGGCCGTCGCCTGCTCCCCGTCCGGGCTCTGTGGATTCTCCGTGTTCGCCATGGACCGCACCCTAGCCGGGCCGGGGAACGCCGAAGACCCTGCCGTCGTGCGACGGCAGGGTCTTCGGCAAGAACGAGTCCTGCGAAGCCTTACGCGGCGGAGCTGCTGGACGAGCCCGTGCCCGACGACTTCGAGTCTGAGGACGACGACGAGGTCGTCGACGACGAGGTCGAAGAAGAGGTCGCCGGCTTCGACGAAGCCGGCGAGCTGCTCGACGAGGAGCCGCGGCTGTCGTTCCGGTAGAAGCCGGAGCCCTTGAAGACAATGCCGACGGCCGAGAACACCTTCTTCAGGCGGCCACCGCAGTTGGGGCACTCGGTCAGGGCATCGTCGGTGAACTTCTGCACCGCCTCGAGGCCCTCGCCGCACTCGGTGCACTGGTACTGGTAGGTCGGCACTTGTCTTCCTCCTGGCACTCTCACTCAATGAGTGCTAACGATCGTCAATACTAACCTGTGTCGCCAACGAATGGAGTAACGTGCGTCACCTGCCCACGGGCAGCGGTCAGGGCTTGACCGTCACGAGGGCTTTTCTGCCCAAGTGAGAAGCCGCTTCGGCGGCGGAGTCACAGTGACGTATTCCGCGAAAATCTCACGTCACATCTCACCGATCGCGACAGGCTCGCGATGGGCCGCGCCGCGCGTGACCACTCTGGTCGCGTGCGGCGGCATCAGCTGCGCGCGCAGGGCCACCAGGGTCGTCAGAGCCAGTGCCGTACCGGCCATAGGCACCAGGAAACCGGCACCGTCCCAGAGGCGGTCCTCCAGCTGTCCGGCGACCGTGACGGCCGCCGCCTGGCCGAGCGCGACCGCGCCGGTCAGCCAGGTGAAGGCCTCGGTACGGGCGGCCTGGGGCACCAGGCCCTCGACCAGGGTGTAGCCGGTGATCAGGGCCGGAGCGATGCACATGCCGACCAGGAGGCCGATCCCGGCGAGCACGACCACGGAGTGGGCGGCCCACAGCCCGGAGGCGGTGAGCGCCAGGGCCGCGTACCCGAGGACGAGTCGTCGCTGCGGGGCCACCTTCCAGGCGATGGCGCCGCAGACGATGCCGGAGAGCATGTTGCCCGCGGCGAAGACGCCGTACAGGACGCCGTTCAGTCCGGGCTCGCCGATCGACTCGCTGAACGCGGCGAGGGAGACCTGCATGCCGCCGAAGACGGAGCCGATGCCGAGGAAGGTGACGATCAGAACGCGCACTCCGGGGACCCGCAGAGCGGAACCGCGCTCCACGCGTGCGTGCCCGTCGAAAGCGACGGAGGGCTGCGTGCTCTTCTGCGCGGCGAAGAGGAGACCGCCGATCAGGGTCAGCGCCGCCTCGGTGAGCAGGCCCGCGGCTGGGTTCACGGCCGTGCACAGCGCTGTGGCGAGCAGGGGGCCGAACACGAAGGTCAGCTCGTCCGTGACGGACTCGAAGGCCGCGGCGGTGGTCATCAGGGGCGAGCCCTGCAGCTTCACGCCCCAGCGGGCGCGCACCATGGGGCCGATCTGCGGTACCGAGGCGCCGGTCGGCACGGCGGCGACGAAAAGGGCCCACAAGGGGGCGTCCGCCAGTGCGAGCGCCGTCAAGGAGAGGCCCGACAGGGCGTGCACCAGGACGCCGGGCAGCAGGACGGCCCGCTGCCCGAGGCGGTCGGCGAGGCGCCCGGTGAAGGGCGCGAACAGCGCCATGGAGACACCGGTGACGGCGGCGACGGCGCCGGCAGTCCCGTACGAGCCGGTGGTGTGCTGCACGAGCAGCACGATGGAGATGGTGAGCATCGCGAACGGCTGGCGTGCGGCGAAGCCGGGAAGCAGGAACGTCCAGACGCCGCGGGTGCGCAGCAGCTGTCCGTATCCAGGGCGGGAGGTGACCGTGGATGCCACGGCCCGTGCCTTTCTGCCACCTGGTAGCGCGCCCGTGCGGGGGGCGCCGAGAGCTGTCCTCTTGCGCGGAACTGCGGTAGATACCGGCGCCCACTGCGGGGAGAGCGTCACGGCCGCCATACGGTCGGCGCCAGCTCTGCGTCAGGCAGAGTTGGTTCGATCAAGGTGTGCCTTCATCGTACAGGGAAGGCGGCGTCAGTGCCTGTGAAAACGAGCACCACGGCAGCGTTCGCCTGCGAATGCCCATCGCCCCTTAATGTCCCGTTTGCTGTCCCGTTCCGTTGCCCGACGTCCCCAGCCAGCCGGCCAGCTTGCCGCCCTGGCCCACCGCGCGCAGCCGCTTCTCGGCTGCGTCCCGGACCGGGTCGGTGGCCACCACGAGCAGTTCGTCGCCGCGCCGCAGCACGGTTGTGGGCAGCGGCACGAAGGACTTCCCGTCGCGCACGACGAGCGTGACGCCGGCGCCCGCGGGCAGTCGCAGCTCGTTGACCTCGACGCCGTGCATGCGCGACCCCTCGGGGATCGCGACGGACAGCAGATGGCCGCGCAGCCGCTCCAGGGGCGCCGATTCGATGCCCAGGTCGGCGGCCTCCCCGGTCTCGCCCAGGCGCAGCTTCCGGGCCAGCCAGGGCAGTGTGGGCCCCTGGACGAGGGTGTAGACGACGACCAGGACGAAGACGATGTTGAAGATGCGGCGGCTTTCCGCGATACCGCTCACCATCGGGATCGTCGCCAGGATGATGGGCACGGCGCCGCGCAGCCCCGCCCAGGACAACAGCGTCTGCTCCTGCCACGGAATACGGAACGGCAGCAGGCTGACGACGACGCTCAGTGGCCGCGCCACCATGGTCAGCACCAGGCCGATGACGAGCGCCGGCCAGATGTCGTCGCCCATCTCGTGCGGGGTGACCAGCAGGCCGAGCAGGACGAACATGCCGATCTGGGCGATCCAGCCGAGTCCTTCGGCGAAGCCGCGCGTGGCGGGCCAGTGCGGCAGCTTCGCGTTGCCGAGCAGCATCGAGGCGAGATAGACGGCGAGGAAGCCGCTGCCGTGCGCGAGCGCGCCGGCGGCGTACGCGACGACCGCGATCGCCATCACGGCGATCGGGTAGAGGCCGGAGGCGGGCAGCGCCACATGCCGCAGCCCGTACGAGCCGAGCCAGCCCACCGCGAGGCCGATGGCCGCGCCGATGGCCAGCTCCAGGGCTATGTCGCCCAGCAGTGCGTACCAGTGCTCGACAGGGCCCGCCGTGGAGAACGCGACGACGAGGATGACCACCGGAGCGTCGTTGAAGCCCGACTCGGCCTCCAGAACGCCCGTCACGCGCGCGGGGAGGGGGATTTTCCGCAGCACCGAGAAGACCGCCGCCGCGTCCGTCGAAGACACCACCGCTCCGATGATGAGCGCCTGCCGCCACTCGAGACCGATCAGATAGTGGGCCCCCGCGGCCGTGACGCCGACGCTCACCGCGATACCGACCAGCGCCAGCGAGGAGGCGGCCGGAAGCGCCGGCTTGATCTCCTTCCACTTCGTGCCCAGACCGCCCTCGGCCAGGATCACGACCAGGGCCGCGTACCCGATGACCTGGGTCAGCTCGGCATTGTTGAAGTGGACGTCGCCGATCCCGTCCTGGCCCATCGCGACGCCGATGCCCAGGTACACGAGCAGCGTGGGGAGCCCGCTGCGCGAAGAGACCCGGACCGCTGCCACCGCGACGAGCAGGACGAGCGAGCACACGAGCAGGAGCTGGTTGAGGTGGTGGACAGTCAGCGGCCGTTCCCTTCTCGCCAATCCGGGCACTGGATCCGAACACGTCGATCCGAACACCGGACATTGGTACGTCAGTCCAAGTACTTCGTTACCTTACCTAACTCTTGACGCTTTCTTGACACTCCAATGGGCAAGATCGAACTCTCGTGCGCTCGGGTACCCGACTCCGCGTCAAGGCGCGTTGGGCCCTGCGCCTATGGTTGCTCCAGCACTCCAGGACCGCCTGCCGCTCGCGTTAGGACAGCAAGGACAGCGATGCCCCCCAACACCACCGCCTCTTCCGGCCAAAAGCCCGGCAAGTCCGGCAGGAAGAAGGGGCGCAAAGCCCGACTGTTCTTGATTGTCCTGGTTCTTGCGATCATCGGAGGCGTCGCCTTCGGCGCGTACTGGAGCATCAGCACCGTGCGCGCCTCGTTCCCGCAGACCAAGGGCTCGATCACGCTCGACGGGCTGTCGGGGCCCGTCGACGTCAAGCGCGACGGCTACGGGATTCCGCAGATCTACGCCTCGTCCGACGAGGATCTGTTCATGGCACAGGGCTTCGTCCAGGCGCAGGACCGGTTCTACGAGATGGACGTGCGCCGCCACATGACCTCGGGCCGGCTGTCCGAGATGTTCGGCAAGGGCCAGGTCAAGAACGACGAGTTTCTGCGGACCCTGGGCTGGGACCGGGTCGCGAAGAAGGAGTACGACACCAAGCTGTCGGCCTCCACGAAGAAGTACCTCCAGGCGTACGCCAAGGGAGTCAACGCCTACCTGAAGGGCAAGGACGGCAAGGACATCTCCCTGGAGTACGCGGCCCTTGGTTTCACCAACGACTACAAGCCCCAGGAGTGGACCCCGGTCGACTCGGTGGCCTGGCTCAAGGCGATGGCCTGGGACCTGCGCGGCAACATGCAGGAGGAGATCGACCGCTCGCTGATGACGAGCCGTCTCGGCCCGAAGCAGATCGCCGACCTGTACCCGGAGTACCCGTACAGCCGGAACAAGACGATTGTGCAGGAGGGCGAATACGACAGCGTCACCGGGTCGTACGTCCAGGGCAGCTCCAGCACGGCCTCCTCGACCTCCACGACGTCCGCGGCGGGCACGGGGCTCACGGGCAACGTCACGGCGCCCTCCAGCCTGCAGAGCCAGCTGTCGGGGCTCTACGAGGTCCTCGACGACCTCCCCACGGCCGTCGGCGTGAACGGCAACGGCATCGGCTCCAACTCCTGGGTCGTCGACGGCGACCACACCATCACTGGCAAGCCCCTGCTGGCCAATGACCCGCACCTGTCGGCCTCGCTGCCGTCGGTCTGGTACCAGATGGGCCTGCACTGCCGCACCGTCTCCACCAAGTGCCAGTACGACGTCTCCGGCTACACCTTCGCGGGCATGCCCGGCGTGGTCATCGGCCACAATCAGGACATCGCCTGGGGCATGACCAACTCCGGGGTCGACGTCACCGACCTCTACTTGGAGAAGCTCACCGGCGAGGGCTACCAGTACGACGGCAAGGTCGTGCCCTTCACGGCCCGCAAGGAGACGATCAAGGTCGCGGGCGCCGCGTCCAAGAAGATCGTCGTCCGGGAGACCAACAACGGCCCCCTGCTGTCCGACCGCGACGACGAGCTCGTCAAGGTCGGCAAGAAGGCCACCGTCGACACCGCGGCGCCCGACCGTGGCGACGGCTACGGCATCTCGCTGCGCTGGACCGCGCTGGACCCGGGCAACTCCATGGACGCCGTCTTCGAGATGGACAAGGCGTCGAACTGGACGGAGTTCCGCAAGGCGTCCGCGTCCTTCGACGTGCCCTCCCAGAACCTGGTCTACGCCGACACCGAGGGCAACATCGGCTACCAGCTCCCGGGCAGGATCCCCACCCGCGGCGAGGGCGACGGCTCGCTCCCGTCACCGGGCTGGGACTCCAAGTACAACTGGACCGGCTTCATCAAGCAGACCGAGCTGCCCTACGAGTACAACCCCAAGCGCGGCTACATCGTGACCGCCAACCAGGCCATCGTCGACAAGGACAAGTACCCCTACACGCTCACCACGGACTGGGGCTACGGCACGCGCAGCCAGCGGATCGCCGACCTGATCGAGTCGAAGATCAAGGGCGGCGGCAAGATCTCGACCGACGACATGCGCCAGATGCAGCTCGACAACAGCAGTGAGATCGCCAAGCTGATCGTGCCCAAGCTGCTCAAGATCGACGTCGACGACAAGAACGTCCGCGAGGCGCAGAAGCTCCTCGAGGGCTGGGACTACACCCAGGACGCCGACTCCGCGGCGGCCGCGTACTTCAACGCGACCTGGCGCAACATCCTCAAACTCGCCTTCGGCAACAAGCTGCCCAAGGAGCTGCGGGTCAAGGGCCAGTGCCTGTACGTCGACCCGGTGGACACCACCGGTCCCGTGGACGACGACGGCAACAAGGTGCGCGAGTGCGGCCAGCGCGACGCGGACCAGGCGCAGCCGGACGGCGGCGACCGCTGGTTCGAGGTCGTCCGCAAGATCATCGACGACCCGAAGAACGACTGGTGGTCGGCGCCCAGGACGCGCACCGACATTGCTGTCACCGATCGCGACGGGCTGTTCAAGCGGGCCATGAAGGACGCCCGCTGGGAGCTGACCGCCAAGCTCGGCAAGGACATCGACACCTGGAGCTGGGGCCGGCTGCACCGCCTGTTCCTGAAGAACCAGACCCTGGGCACCGACGGTCCCCGCATCGTGCAGTACGTGCTCAACCGCGGTCCCTGGAAGCTCAGCGGCGGCGAGGCGACGGTCAACGCGACCGGCTGGAACGCGGCGGGCGGCTACGGAGTGGTCTGGGTGCCGTCCATGCGGATGGTGGTCAACCTCGGGGACCTCGACAAGTCCAAGTGGATCAACCTCTCCGGCGCCTCCGGGCATGCCTACAGCGCCCACTACACCGACCAGACGGACAAGTGGGCCAAGGGTGAACTGCTGCCTTGGGCCTTCTCGGAGAAGGCCGTCGACAAGAAGACGAGCGACACACTGGTCCTGAAGCCGTGACGCTCCGACGGTCCTGTGACGTCAGGGAGCGCTGAGGCCGAGGCCTCGTGAAAGTGGCCCTCCACGCGTGCGTGGAGGGCCACTTCTCGTGTGCGGAGCGGTGCGCGTATGCGGGGCGAGTGTCAGCGGAAGCGGCGCACGCCGGATGGGGTCACCACCGCGTGGACGGGTCGGTCGTGCGCCTCCTCGGGCACCCGCTCGACGACCTCCGCGTCGTACAGGAGCACCACCAGCGCGGGATCGGCTCCCGCACGCTCCAGACGGGCCAGTACGCGGTCGTACGAGCCCCCGCCGCGCCCCAGGCGCATGCCGCGCGCGTCGACGGCGAGACCGGGCAGCAGGACGGCGTCGGCGTCCTGGACGGCCTCCGGTCCCAGCCGCGCGCCCGCCGGCTCCAAGAGCGCCATCTTTCCGCCGTGTTGGACGCGTTCGAGGGAGCCCGCCCCGGCGTACGCGCCCCAGTCCAGGTCGTTGTCCGCCATCAGGACCGGCAGCAGTACGCGCACCCCGCGCGCGAGGAGCGCGTCCAGGAGCGCGAGGGTGCCGGGCTCGCTCCCGACGGAGACGTACGCCGCCACCGTGCGCGCGTGCGCCAGTTCGGGCAGCTCCAGGGCGCGTGCGGCGAGAGCCTCGGCTGTTTTCCGCACGTCATCGGCCGTCAACCCGTTTCTCACCGCGAGGAATCCTCGCCGCAACATTCGCTTGTCAGGCTCTGGTTCACGTCCGAGGTCGCTCACAGGATGCTCCCGTACTCTTCCTAATGCGCTCATATGAGAGCGAATTAACCGGAGCCACATGTTCCGCACATAGCCACCGGATATGGTTGCGGGCATGACTGAGTCGCACCCCAGGATCAGCAAGGCTGTCATCCCCGCAGCAGGCCTCGGCACCCGGTTCCTCCCGGCCACCAAAGCCACTCCCAAGGAGATGCTGCCGGTCGTCGACAAGCCGGCGATCCAATACGTGGTCGAAGAGGCCGTGTCGGCGGGTCTTGATGACGTCCTGATGATCACGGGCCGCAACAAGCGCCCCCTCGAGGACCACTTCGACCGCAACTACGAGCTCGAATCGGCCCTTCAGAAGAAGGGCGACGCCGACCGGCTCGCCAAGGTCCAGGAGTCCAGCGACCTCGCCACCATGCACTATGTGCGCCAGGGCGACCCCAGGGGCCTCGGTCACGCCGTTCTGTGCGCGGCCCCGCACGTCGGGCACGAGCCCTTCGCCGTGCTCCTCGGTGACGACCTGATCGACCCGCGCGACCCCCTGCTCGCCCGCATGGTCGAGATCCAGGAGCAGCGCGGCGGCAGCGTCATCGCGCTCATGGAGGTCGCCCCCGAGCAGATCCACCTCTACGGGTGTGCTGCCGTCGAGGCCACCGACGAGGGCGACGTGGTCAAGGTGACCGGCCTGGTCGAGAAGCCGGACGCGGCGGACGCCCCCAGCAACTACGCGATCATCGGGCGCTACGTCCTCGATCCGCACATCTTCGACATACTGCGCAAGACCGAGCCGGGCCGCGGCGGCGAGATCCAGCTCACCGACGCCCTTCAGCAGCTCGCCGACGACGAGAAGGTCGGCGGCCCCGTGCACGGCGTCGTCTTCAAGGGCCGCCGCTATGACACCGGGGACCGTGGCGACTACCTGCGTGCCATTGTCAGACTCGCGTGCGAACGTGAAGACCTGGGCCCGGACTTCCGGACCTGGCTTCGCAGTTACGTAGCCGAGGAGATGTAGGGACTTTGAGCAGCGCCGCGACCCGCGCCACCGGCCAGGATCACCTCTGGTCGGTGGACGATCACCTGGAGGACATCCTCGCGACCGTCCGCCCCCTCGAACCCATCGAACTGCAACTCCTCGACGCCCAGGGCTGTGTCCTGGTCGAGGACGTCACGGTGCCGGTCTCGCTGCCGCCGTTCGACAACAGCTCGATGGACGGGTACGCGGTCCGGGTCGCCGATGTCGCGGGCGCGAGCGAGGAGTACCCGGCCGTCCTGACGGTCGTCGGCGATGTGGCGGCCGGCCAGGCCGAGCAGCCCTACGTGGGCCCCGGCCAGGCCGCCCGCATCATGACCGGTGCCCCGCTGCCGCCCGGCGCCGAGGCCGTCGTGCCCGTGGAGTGGACCGACGGCGGCCTGGGCGAGGGCCCGGTCTCCGGGATGCGCGCCCGCAGCGCCGCCCCCGAGGGTGCCTCCGGCCAGGTACAGGTCCACCGCCCGGCGCAGGCACGCGCGCACGTGCGCGCGAAGGGCAGCGATGTGAAGGCCGGCGACCGCGCCCTCGAAGCGGGCACGATCCTCGGCCCGCCTCAGATCGGCCTGCTCGCCGCGATCGGCCGCGGCACCGTACGCGTGCGCCCGCGCCCGCGCGTGGTCGTCATGTCCACCGGCAGCGAACTCGTTCAGCCCGACGAGGAGTTGGGCACCGGCCAGATCTACGACTCCAACAGCTTCGCCCTCTGCGCGGCCGCCCGCGACGCCGGGGCCATCGCCTACCGCGTGGGCGCGGTCGCCGACGACGCCGAGACGCTCCGCTCCACCATCGAGGACCAGCTCATCCGCGCGGACATGCTGGTCACGACGGGTGGCGTGAGCGTCGGTGCGTACGACGTCGTCAAGGAGGCGCTGTCCTCCGTGGGTGACGAGGACGAGGCGGGCAGCGGCATCGAGTTCCGCAAGCTCGCCATGCAGCCCGGCAAGCCCCAGGGCTTCGGTTCCATCGGCCCCGACCACACCCCGCTGCTCGCGCTCCCGGGCAACCCCGTGTCGTCGTACGTCTCCTTCGAGCTGTTCGTGCGCCCCGCGATCCGCGCCCTGATGGGCCTGAAGGACGTCCACCGGCCCACGACCAGGGCGACGCTGAACGCGGACAAGGCGCTGACCTCGCCCGCGGGCCGTCGGCAGTTCCTGCGGGGGACGTACGCGGACGGCGAGGTGACGCCCGTCGGCGGCGCCGGATCCCACCTGGTCGCGGCCCTCGCGCACGCCGACGCGCTGATCGTCGTCCCCGAGGACGACACGTCGGTCGAGCCCGGCGCGGAGGTCGAGGTGGTCCTGCTCGGCTGACCGGCCGGGCCGGAAGGAGCCTGCTCCGCTGGACACCCCGAGTTGGCGGTACCGTGTCGCGCACAACAGGCCCACGCGCCGTACCGCGACGGGCCCTGACCGGGAGCGGCCACGCACATGAGCACGCAGGACCGACTGACGCACATCGACGAAGCGGGCGCCGCCCGCATGGTCGACGTATCCGGGAAGGACGTGACCGCGCGCACCGCCCGCGCCAGCGGCCGCGTCCTGGTCTCACCTCGTGTGGTCGAGCTGCTGCGCGGTGAGGGGGTCCCCAAGGGCGACGCCCTCGCCACCGCGCGCATCGCGGGCATCTTGGGAGCCAAGCGCACACCGGACCTGATCCCGCTGTGCCACCCGTTGTCGGTGTCGGGTGTCAAGATTGATCTGTCGGTCGCGGACGACGCCGTCGAGATCCTCGCCACCGTGAAGACCACTGACCGTACGGGCGTCGAGATGGAAGCCCTCACCGCGGTCAGCGTGGCGGCCCTCACCGTGATCGACATGGTCAAGGCGGTCGACAAGGGGGCGGTCATCACGGACGTACGGGTGGAAGAGAAGACAGGCGGGAAGTCCGGCGACTGGAGCCGGGCATGACGGCATCGTCGTATCGCGCCCTGGTGGTCACGGCCTCCAACCGGGCCGCTGCCGGTGTCTACGAGGACAAAGGCGGGCCCTTGATCGCCGAGGGGCTGGCGAAGTTCGGCTTCGCGGTCGACGGGCCCCAGGTCGTCCCCGACGGCGACCCGGTGGAGGCCGCCCTGCGCGCGGGCGCCGACGCCGGATACGACGTCATCGTGACCACCGGCGGCACCGGGATCTCGCCCACCGACCGGACGCCGGAGGCGACGCGGCGGGTGCTCGACCACGAGGTGCCGGGCATTCCCGAGGCCATCAGGGCGTTCGGAAGAGAGAAGGTGCCGACGGCGGCGCTGTCCCGGGGGCTCGCCGGAGTCGCGGGACGGACGCTGATCGTCAACCTGCCGGGCTCCACCGGCGGGGTGAAGGACGGCCTGGCCGTTCTGGAGCCCCTCCTGATCCACGCCGTCGACCAGATCCGCGGCGGCGACCACCCCAGACCCAGCGGCAGTGGGGGTGCGAGCTGAACAGCCCATCCTGGCCCGTCGAGCTGGTGGACGGCGATGTCGTCCTCCGGCCCATAAAGCTGCGCGATCAGCGGGCCTGGCGCGAGGTGAACCGGCGCAACCGGGACTGGCTGCGGCCCTGGGAGGCGACCATCCCGCCGCCCACGCCCAGCGGCCCGATCGCGCACCGGCCCACCTACCGCCAGATGGTCCGGCATCTGCGTGCCGAGGCCAACGCGGGCAGGATGCTGCCCTTCGTGATCGAGTACCAGGGGCGGCTGGTCGGGCAGCTGACGGTCGCCGGCATCACCTGGGGATCGATGTGCTCCGGGCACGTCGGCTACTGGGTGGACCAGTCGGTCGCGGGCCGCGGAGTGATGCCGACGGCCGTGGCGCTGGTGACCGACCACTGCTTCCGCACCGTCGGTCTGCACCGCATCGAAGTCTGTATTCGCCCCGAGAACGGGCCCAGCCGCAGGGTCGTGGAGAAACTCGGATTCCGCGAGGAAGGCCTTCGTCCACGCTATCTGCACATCGACGGGGCCTGGCGCGACCATCTCGTCTTCGCGCTCACCGCCGAAGAGGTGCCCGAAGGACTGCTCGGACGCTGGCGCCGGGCGCGCTCGTCACAGACACGCTCGGAGCAGGTGGGATCGGAGCAAGCCGGCTCGCAGAACCCGAGCAAGCCGGGCAACGCTGGTAAATGAAATAAGTGTTCGAAATTGATCGCTCGACGATCGCCTCGGGGCATTAAATTCGCGGTCCCGACGGCCTGCTGATCGCATCGGTCACAAAAAAAGCTCGAAATATCAGCCAGATCGTGCGACACACCGGCGCAATTGGCAGATGGCCTCACACAAACCCCTCTACCGTGTGAGGCGTGAGCAGCAGCGGCCTCATCTACGCAGTCATCGTCGGGGCCTGGGCCGCCTACTTGGTGCCGATGTGGCTCCGTAGGCAGGACGAGCTGAACGAAGCCCGTCCGACGGAACGCTTCAGCACCGCCATCCGGCTGCTGTCCGGACGGGCGGGTATGGAGCGCCGATACGCCAAGGACCTGCGGGCGCGCTCCGCCGACGAGGGGGAGTCCAGCGCCGACCCGGACGGCGTCACCGATTCGGTGGACGTCCGGGCCTTCGCCATGCCCCCGACCCGGCCCCAGGCGCAGGCCCAGCACCGGCCGCAAGTGCAGGAGCGGGTTCAGCCGCCATCCCCGGCACAGCCGGAGCCGGCACCCCAGGCGGCCGTCAGACAGGGGGGCGCACACGAGGCCCCGGGCGCCGCCAGGCCCGTACCGCAGCAGTCGGCCAAGCCGGCGCCGAAGCCGTCGGCCAAGTCCGCGCCCCAAGCGCCCTCCAACTCCGCGTCCCGGCAGGTGCCGGGCGCGCGGCGTGGTTCTTCGGCGGAGGCCGCAGCGCGCGCCCGGCGCTCGAAGGTGCTCGCGCGCCGGCGGCGTACGACGGTGATGATCTTCCTCGCCTTCACGCTCGGCGCGATCGTGGCAGCCGTGGGCGGGCTCGCGTTCCTGTGGGCCCCCGGCGTGCCCGCCGTGATGCTGAGTGCGTACATCGTCTACCTGCGCGCCCAGGAGAAGCGGCGCTTCACCTACACCATGGACCGGCGCCGGGCCGAGGCCGCGGCGCAGCGGCTGCGTGAGCGGCAGCCGCGCCGGCGGCCGACCCTCGACCCCGGGGCCGACGAGCCGGACGAGGGACCAGAGCCGGAGACCGACCCCGGCCTCTCCGCGCTCGCGGCCGACCGCCGCGCGCTCGTCGAGCAGACCGACCACGCGGAGTGGGTCGACCAGCAGCGCGAGCGCCAGCGCGGGCCCGGCCGGGGCGACAGCTGGGATCCGGTGCCGGTTCCGCTGCCGACGTACGTGACCGCGCCGGTCGCGCCCCGGGCCACGCCCAGCGTCGACCTGGGGGCGCCCGACGCGTGGAGCTCCGCGCGGTCCAGCGCCGTGGAGCCGAGCGCGCCGGAGGCGGACATGGTCGCCGAGGAGCAGCCCGACGGCGCGGAGACCACCGACGACGGTCGTAGTGACGCGCGTCGCGCCGCGTCGGCCCGGCGCGCCCGCGAGCGCGGTCGCACGCCGCTCTTCGACCAGTACGAGGACGGGGGACGGCCGCGCGCGGCCAACGAGTGACGGGTGGGACGACGGGGCCCGGGAGCCCCTGGCTGACCAGCCAGGAACGGATTTCCGAGCACCTCGATGAGGATGCTAGAGTTTCACTCGTTGCAAGGGCCTGTGGCGCAGTCCGGTAGCGCACCTCGTTCGCATCGAGGGGGCCAGGGGTTCGAATCCCCTCAGGTCCACGCAGCAGCTGTTCTTGAGTTATCTCGGGGACAGTTGACGAGATCCCGTCCGATCTTTTGATCGGGCGGGATCTTTGGTTTTCCTGGGCGCAGCGGAACGTATCCAACTCCTGGGCGTGAAGGCAGTGTCAGTGCCGTCCGGCAGGATGCGTCGCATGTGCTGCGCGCGATGCACCGCGGATGCTCGGCACGTCGCCTACAGCCAGTACTGCCTGCGGCGCGACGACTTCGTGTGGTCGATGGCGCTCCACCGGCAAGTTGGACCCCTTGCGCCCGTTGCCCGCCAAAGACCGGTGGATACGCGCCACTTCGATCGTGGAGCGGTGCCTCGGGAGGCGTGCACCGCACTAGGGTCCTCGCCGCGCCGAGCACAAGGGAGACCATGAAGACCGGGGCAGATGTACCGACGATGCGTACGGCGCCCCTCAGGGGCGCGGCGTTCCGGCGATTCGTGCTGGCGAATCTGATCTCGGCAACCGGATCCGCCATGGCGCCCCTGGCACTGGCCTACTCCGTGATCGAGCAGGGCGGGGGGACGGGGGCCCTCGGCCTGGTGCTGGCCACGAACACCGTCCCCACGATCGCCTTCCTCCTCGCGGGCGGAGTCCTCGCGGACCGTCTGTCCCGCAGCCGGATCCTGTTCCTCGGCAACCTGCTGGCAGCCGTCGCGCAGGGCGTACTGGCCGCGATCGTGGCCACCGGCCACGCGACGACAGTCGCCATTGCCGTCTGCGGTTTCGCCTCGGGAACCGCCGTGGCCTTCACCGTGCCCGCCGCCCAGGGCGCCGTCGCCCAGATCGTTCCCACGGAGCAGCTGCAACAGGCCAATGCCCTGCTCAGACTCCCGAGCAACGCCATCAGGGTGCTCGGCCCCGTCATCGGCGGACTCGTCGTGGCAGCCGGCGGCCCGTCCTGGGCCCTGGCCTGGGACGCGCTCACCTTCGTCGCCGCGGCCCTCCTGCTGCTCGGCCTGCGCCTGGACGCTCCCTTCACCGCCGGAAGCGCGCTGGGCGATCTGCGGGCAGGATGGACCGGCTTCTGGTCACGCACCTGGCTGTGGACCTACACGGCCGCCGGAACCGTTCTCGTTGCCGCCTGGCTGGCGGGCTTCCAGCTCCTTGGGCCCGTCGTGGCCGCCGAACGGTACGGCGGCGCGCGTGACTGGGGGCTGGTTCAGGCGGCCTTCGCTGCCGGGCTGCTGGCCGGGACACTGGTGTGCCTGCGCTGGAGGCCGTACCGGCTGCTGACCGTGGCGGTCGTGGCCAGTTCGGCGCTACTCCTTCCCCTGACCGCCTTGGGATGGGGCCTGCCACTGCCCGGCGTGCTCCTGGCCGCCCTGCTCGCGGGCGTCGGGCTCGACGTCGCGATCGTCGCGTGGACCACCGCCTTCCAGCAGCACGTGCCCCAAGCCGAAATGGGGCGCATGAGTGCGTTCAACAGCGTGGGGGAGCGCCTCGCGATCCCCCTCGGCTACCTCATCACCGCTCTCGCGGCCCACGCCTGGGACAACCGGACCGTGCTCATGGCGTGCGCGGGACTCATCGCCGCCGCTGCCGTCCTCAACCTCTGCGTCCCCGACGTCTACCGCGTCAACCGCCTCACGGGAAATGATCAGGCCGACACCGGGAAGTGAGCGCTTACGGTGGAAGCCGGGGAGGGGGACCGTGAGCAGGAGACGTTACGTGGCCAGAGGGGTGCCGGGTGGCTATCGGATCTGGGACAACACGGGGCGCCGTTGGTGGGGCGATCTCTACGAGCTTTGTCCGGACGAGTTGCTGACCGAGCTCAACGGGGCGGCGCGCAACGAGAGGATCACGGCTCTCCTCAAGCATTACCGGGCACAGAAGCGGTAGTTGCCGAGCAGCGATGGCTGCAGTTGCTGAGCAAGGACGGCCCGTCGAGTGTGGGACGGCCCGTCGAGCTTGGGACGGACCGGCGCGCGGTCATCAGGAGCGCTGCTACCGACCCGCTAGAGCGACTTGGCGTAACAGAGGCTCAGTTCGTGGAAGCGGTAGTGGCCGAACTTGGGGCAGGGCAAGTAGCCGCTCGACGCGTAGAGGGCGACCGCCTCGGGCTGCTTGGAGCCGGTCTCCAGGACCATGCGGGTGCGGCCGGCCGTGCGGGCGTCGGTCTCCAGGGCGGCGAGCATGCGCCGGGCGAGGCCGAGACCGCGGGCCTCGGGGATCACGTACATGCGCTTGAGCTCGGCGTCGCCGTCCGAGTACCCCTCGTCGTTCTCATCCTGGGTGCGCCAGCCGCCCGTGGCTACGGGGCGGTCCCACTCGTCGTACGCGATGAGGTAGAGGCCGAGTGGTGGGGCGAACATCGACGCGTCGAGGTGCGTGGCGTCGCCCTCGTCCTCGTAGCGCTCGGCGTATTCGGCCTGCACCTGGTCGTTGAGCTTGACGGCGTCGGGGTGGTCGAAGGGGACCCGGCGGATATTCATGCGATGAACCGTACATCTATGCGTGGGATGGGGGGTAGGGGTTAAGTATCGTGCCCTGGTGCTGACTGTTACCTCTGTGAATGTGAATGGGCTCCGGGCCGCCGCGAAGAAGGGTTTCGTGGAGTGGCTCGCGGGGACCTCCGCGGATGTGCTGTGCCTCCAAGAGGTGCGGGCCGAGCCCGGGCAACTGCCCGACGAGGTGCGCGCGCCCGAGGGCTGGCATGTCGTGCACGCTCCCGCGGCCGCCAAGGGGCGTGCCGGTGTGTCCCTCTATACGCGCCGCGAGCCCGATCGCGTGCGGGTCGGGTTCGGCTCCGAGGAGTTCGACTCCAGCGGGCGGTACGTCGAGGCCGACCTGCCCGGTGTCACCGTCGCCAGCCTGTATCTGCCCTCCGGTGAGGTCGGGACGGAGCGGCAGGACGAGAAGTACCGGTTCATGGCGGAGTTCCTCGACTATCTGAAGGTGCTGCGTGTGCGGGCCGCCGCCGACGGGCGCGAGGTGATCGTCTGCGGCGACTGGAACATCGCCCACCGTGAGGCCGACCTCAAGAACTGGAAGGCGAACAAGAAGAACTCCGGCTTCCTGCCCGAGGAGCGGGAGTGGCTGGGGAGGGTCTTCGCGGACGACGACGGCGGATACGTCGACGTTGTGCGGGCTCTGTATCCCGATGTCGAAGGGCCGTACTCGTGGTGGTCGTACCGGGGCAGGGCATTCGACAACGACGCAGGGTGGAGGATCGACCTGGCCGTCGCGACGGCCGGGCTCGCGGGGCGTGCCGTCAAGGGGGTTGTGGAGCGGGCCGCCAGTCATGAGGAGCGGTGGTCGGACCATGCTCCTGTGACTGTGGTCTTCGAGTCCTGACGGGCGCGGGGCGTGCCGCCCCGATCGGCACGCCCCGCCCGCCGAGGCCTCAGTCGACTCGCTGTGCGTTCTCTCGGGTGACTTCGGCCTCGCCAGTGACCGCCTGAAGGTAGCGGTCGACCGTGTAGTCCTCAAGCCAGTCCGAGCGCATGCCGACGGGCCCGGGGCACACCTCGCCCCGGGCCGTAGCGCGACACACGTAGTCACCGTACGGATATCCCTTCCGCGCTGCGAAGTACATGCGTCCCCCGCAGCCTGCGCAGTGCGCCACCCCGGTGAGCAGGGACGTTGTCGTGCGACGCTTGCGACGAGTGCCGTTGGAGCGCTCAAGCAGGACGTCTTGCAGGGTGCGGAACTCGTCCTCGGTGAGCAGTGGTGGACCGATCAGCACAGGCGCACCCTCGACGTCGCGCACGGTTTGGGACTGGTGTATGCGATGGCCCATCAGTGACGGGCTGCGCAGCACTTTGGACAGGGTTCCGGACGTCCAGCGGAAGCGTTCGAAGTCGCGTTCGTGGCGTCGGCCGCCCGATGGACGTCCTTGGAGCTGGGCGTGGCGGTCACGCGGGACCAGTACATCCGTCTCGTTGAGTTTGCGTGCGATGGCTACCAGAGAGAGCCCCGCGTGCACTTCATTCACGATCATGCGGACAACGGCGGTGGTCTCGGGGTCCGGAGCCAAGCACCATCCGCTACCGGACGGGTGCGGTGCCTTTCGGTAACCAAAAGGCACCAGGCCTCCTCCGTAGCGACCGGCCGCACGCAGCGCTTCGTGGCTGTCGGTGAGGCGGGTGGAAATGGTGCGGGTTTCTTGTTCGGCGGCGTGGGCCAGGTCCATGCACCGCCGGATGACGGCGCTGTCCGCCTGCGGTGCGACTGTCAGCGGGTGGTCCGCCTCGGGCATTCCGAAGACGAGTGTCCTGTCGTGCCGACGCCCCCAAGCGATCAACTCGACCATGTCTGCCACGGATCGCACGGCACGGTCCACGTGAGACCACATGACGGCGTCGTACTCCTGGGGCCGACGCAACCAGGACGACAGGGACGGCCTCTCGAACGGGGACGTCCTGCGGGCTGAGACGCCAAGGTCCGATGCCTCGCCGATCAGAGTGAAACCGAGCTGTTCGGCGCAGAGGTGGATTGCGGCGTGCTGTCGACCGGGCGACGTGGTCACACGGGTCAGGTGGCTGAGGCGCAGGGCAGCGATGGCGCCCTGTTGCCTGGCGGAAGACGAAGTAGGCGGAGCCTGTGTGGAACCAGGCTTGGACAAGCCGGCACTCCTCGAAAGTGTCGGCCACGCCCCGGGGCTGGTGGGACAGCTGCCGGGGTTCTTTGGCCCCACTCTCGAAGTGCGAACGGATGTCTGTCTTGCGATGACCGGAAAGTACCTCGATGGTGTGAACCTTCAGGGAACGGGTTCTGGATCTCTCTGACGGTTCGGCCGCGAGGCCCCCACCCGAGAGCGGGCACTCAAGTTCCCTGTCGTCGGTTGAGCCGTCGGTCCAGCGCCATCGACAGTTCCGCCTCCACCACGCTCTTCGCGAGCGGGCGCAGCCGCTGGAGGTCCTCGGTCGTGCGGTCCTCGGTGAGGACGAGGGTGGTGAAGAGTTCGGCGAGCGCGTCGGCGTGATCGCGTACGCGCCGGGCGGTCTTCAGGACGTCCGCGAGCGGGATGCCCTCGCGGACGAGGGCGGCCGAGACGTCGAGCAGGCGCCGGCTGATGTGGACGATCTCGCCGCCGTCGGTGGCGAGGTAGCCGAGATCGAGGGCGGCGGCGAGGTTCTCCGGGGTCGCCTGGCCCGCGAAGACGTCGGCGAGTTCCTCGGGGGAGATGCGGACGGGGGTCTCCTCGGTGGGTTCGCCCAGGCCGAGCAGTTCGCCCACGTCGCGGCCGTGGTCGAAGGCCTCGGCGAGCTCGGCGATGCCGCTGAGGGTGTGGCCGCGTTCCAGGAGCGCAGAGATCGTGCGCAGGCGCGTGAGGTGCGTGTCGTCGTACCAGGCGATACGGCCCTCGCGCCGGGGCGGCGGGATGAGTTTGCGCTCCCGGTAGAAGCGCAGGGTGCGCACGGTGATGCCGGCCTCCTCGGCCAGCTCCTCCATCCGGTACTCGCGCTTGCCGGGCTCCGCCGTACTGCCGTGCTCGCGCGCCCCCGCGCTCTGGTCACGCGCCGCGCTCGCGCGCCCCCGCGCCTTCGCGCCCCGCTTTCCTGATCCCTCGGCCACGTGCGCACCCTACGTCGTACCCCCGGTAACTTTCCCGGTCGCGACCCCTACCCATCAGTACGCGGCTGCTCTACTCTCCCCATTGCGCCAGTGTTCACTGGCAGGGTCGTGCGGCTAGGGAGGCGTCGGGATGACCGAGCACGAGCATGTACGAGTGGCGGTGATCGGGTCCGGCTTCGGCGGTCTGGGGGCCGCCGTGCGGCTGCGCCGTGAAGGGGTCACCGACTTCGTCGTCCTGGAGCGGGCCGGCAGCGTGGGCGGCACGTGGCGGGACAACAGCTACCCCGGGTGCGCCTGCGACGTACCGTCCCACTTGTACTCGTTCTCGTTCGCGCCCAACCCCGACTGGCCGCGCACCTTCTCCGGGCAGGAGCACATCCGCGCGTACCTGGAGCACGTCGCGGACGTCTTCCGGTTGCGGTCGCACCTGCGCTTCAACTCCGAGGTCAAGATGATGACCTGGGACGCGGAGAAGCTGCGCTGGGGGATCGAGACCAGTAGCGGGTTCCTCACGGCGGATGTGGTCGTCTCCGCCACCGGTCCGCTGTCCGACCCCAAGATCCCGGACATCCCGGGGATCGACACCTTCCCCGGCAAGGTCTTCCACTCCGCGCGCTGGGACCACGACTACGACCTGCGCGGAAAGCGCGTCGCGATGATCGGCACGGGGGCCTCGGCCATCCAGATCGTGCCGTCGATCCAGCCGGAGGTCGACAGGCTGACCCTCTTCCAGCGCACTCCGCCGTGGGTGATGCCGCGCGTCGACCGGGCCATCAGTGGCGCCGAGCGGTGGCTGCACCGGCAGCTGCCGTTCACGACGCAGGCGCGGCGCGGGCTTCTGTGGGGCATCCGGGAGTTGCAGGTCCAGGCGTTCACCAAGCGGCCCAACGAGCTCGGCATGGTCGAGCAACTGGCCAAGCGGAACATGGCGCGCGCCGTCAAGGACCCGGCGCTGAGGGCCAAGCTCACGCCGGACTACCGGATCGGCTGCAAGCGGATCCTGCTGTCCAACGCGTACTACCCGGCGCTCACCCGGCCGAATGTCGACGTGGTGGCCTCCGGGCTCGCCGAGATCGACGGCTCCACCCTCGTCGCCGCCGACGGCAGCACCGCCGAGGTCGACGCGATCGTCTTCGGTACGGGCTTCCACGTCACCGACATGCCGATCGCGGAGCGGGTCGTCGGGGCGGAGGGCAAAACGCTCGCCGAGGTGTGGCGGACCGGCATGAAGTCGCTGCGCGGCGCCACCGCGGCCGGCTTCCCCAACTGGATGACGATCATCGGGCCCAACACCGGTCTCGGGAACTCGTCGATGATCCTGATGATCGAGTCCCAGCTGAACTACATGGCCGACTTCGTAAGGCAGTTGGAGGTACTCGGGGGGCGTGCGGCCCTCGACGCGCGCCCCGGCGCCGTGGACGCCTGGAACCACAAGGTGCAGGAGCGCATGAAGCGCACGGTGTGGAACACCGGCGGCTGCAACAGCTGGTACCTCGACGCCAACGGCGTGAACACCACCATCTGGCCGGGCACGACGAGCGAGTTCCGCACGGCCACACGGCGTGTGGACCTCGGGGAGTACGAAGTCCTGCGCGCGCCGGAGCCCGTAACCGAGCCCGTAACCGAGCCTGCAACCGAGTCCGCGTCCTCGTCGCGGACGAAGAACACGCGTAAGAAGAAGGCGGAGGCCGGGGCATGAGCCGACTGATGCATGTGGCGCACGGGGCGTACGCGCCGCCCGCGCCGGCGCGCGAGCTGACCGCAGTCTCCGCCGACGGTGCGCGTCTGCACGTCGAGGTGCACGGGCCCGAGAACGCGCCCCCCGTCGTCCTCGCGCACGGCTGGACCTGCTCGACCGCCTTCTGGGCGGCGCAGATACGGGACCTGGCCGCCGACCACCGGGTCATCGCGTACGACCAGCGCGGACACGGGCGCAGCCCCGCGAGCGCCACGTGCAGCACGGAGGCGCTCGCCGACGACCTGGAGGCGGTGCTTGCCGCGACGCTCGCGCCGGGTGAGAAGGCTGTGCTCGTGGGGCACTCCATGGGTGGGATGACGCTCATGGCGGCCTCGACGAGGGCGCGTTTCCGGGAGCACGCGGCGGCCGCGCTGCTGTGCAGTACGGGGAGCTCGCGGTTGGTCGCGGAGGCGCGCGTTGTGCCTTTGCGCGCCGGGCGGCTGCGGACCCGTATCACCAAGTCCGTGCTCGGATCGCGCGCCCCGCTCGGGCCGGTCACGCCGGTCGCCCGCCGGATCCTCAAGTACGCGACCATGGGCCCCGGTTCGTCGCCCGGAATGGTGGAGGCGTGCGCGCGGATCGTGCACGCCTGTCCGCGCAAGGTGCGCCACGCCTGGTCGGTCGTCCTTGAGATGCTCGATCTCGATCACGGTGTACGGGAGTTGAAGGTGCCGACGGCGGTCGTCGTGGGGACGGCGGACCGGTTGACGCCCGTCGTGCACGCGCGCGCCCTCGTGGCGGCGCTGCCGCACTGTGTCGGTGTCACCGAGCTGCCGGGGCTCGGGCACATGACGCCGGTGGAGGCGCCCGAGCTCGTGACCTCCCGCATACGCGAACTCGTCACCACGTACACGCACGCCGCCCAAGCGAAAGAAGCCGCAGCGGCCGCACAAGCCGTAGAGATCAAGGAGGGCGCATGAGCAGGGTGAGCCTGGAAGGGCAGGTCGCGGTTGTCACGGGGGCGGCGCGCGGTGTCGGCGAGCTCCTGGCGCGCAAGCTGTCCGCGCGGGGCGCGAAGGTAGCGCTCGTCGGACTGGAGGCGGACGCGCTCAAGCAGGTCTCGGAGCGGCTGCACAGCGACAGCGACCACTGGTACGCCGATGTCACCGACCATGAGGCGATGGCGCGGGTCGCCGAGGAGGTCAAGCAGCGGTTCGGGAAGGTCGACATCGTCGTCGCGAACGCCGGGGTCGCCAGCGGTGGGCCGTTCGTCGACTCCGACCCCGTCGCCTGGCGGCGGGTGATCGAGGTGAATCTGATCGGGTCGGCGGTGACGGCGCGGGCGTTTCTGCCGGCGCTGACGGAGAGCCGGGGCTACCTGCTCCAGATCGCGTCGCTGGCCGCGATCACTCCCGCTCCCATGATGACGGCGTACTGCGCGTCCAAGTCGGGCGTGGAGGCGTACGCGCACAGTCTGCGCGCCGAGGTCGGCTACAAGGGCGTGCGCGTGGGGGTCGGGTATCTGTCGTGGACCGACACGGACATGGTGCGGGGCGCCGACCAGGACGAGGTGATGCGCGAGTTGAGGGAGCGGCTGCCGTGGCCGTCCAACAAGACGTATCCGCTGGGGCCGGCCGTCGACCGGATCGTGGCGGGGATCGAGCGGCGGTCGAGTCATGTGTACGCGCAGTGGTGGCTGCGGGGGATGCAGGGCGTCCGTGGCTATCTGCCCGGGATCATCGGGGCGGTCGGGCAGCGGGAGATGCGACGGTTCGAGCCTCGGCTGGCGAGTGTGCGTACCGGGTTGGTCGGGGCCGGCGGGGCGGCCGATGAGCAGGAGCGGCAAGGGTCTTCGCAGTGAGTGATCCGTTGTTGCTCACTGTGAGTTACTGATCGAAATGCGTGCTGTGTCCCTGCGTGTAAGTCTGGTCGAGCCCCGATCCCCCTCACCCACAACGGGAGTGAAATCTCATGGGCATGCAGGACCAGTTCAAGGACAAGGCCGAGCAGCTGAAGCAGCAGGCCAAGAAGAAGAAGATGGGCGACCCCAAGGGCGGGAGCGAGCGCACCCCCCAGGGCGAGCGCACCCCCCAGGGCGAGCGCACCCCGCAGGGCGAGCGCACCCCGCAGGGGCGTGACCGTTCCATGCAGGACGCGGAGCGCACTCAGCGCGAGGCCCAGGAGCGCTTCGACCAGGACTACGACGTCTGATCGTTGCACTTGGCTTGCGCCGGAGTGGGGCGCCCTCTCTCAAGAGGGCGCCCCGCTTCTTGCTGTTACCGCTCTTCTCCGGATCGGCTAACCCGCCGACCTCGGTGGCAGTTTCGGTCTCGTCCTGTCCGGAACGTACGAGTAGTCCGGAGGAGACGCGGCCGGCTGGTTGCTCAGCAGCTCCAGGGCCAGCTGGATCGCGTCGTCGAGCTGGGCGTGGCGGCCCTCCGCCCAGTCCAGGGGGGTGCGGAGGATCTCCAAGTCGGGGGAGACGCCGCGGTTTTCGACGGTCCAGCCGTACGCGTCGAACCAGGCCGCGTTCATGGGGACCGTGATCACCGTGCCGTCGCCGAGGCGGTGGCGGCCGGTCATGCCGACGACGCCGCCCCAGGTGCGCTGGCCGACGACCGGGCCGAGTTTCAGGAGCTTGAAGGCGGCCGTGATCATGTCGCCGTCCGACGACGTCGCCTCGTCCGCGAGGGCGACCACCGGGCCGCGCGGCGCGTTCGACGCGTACGACACCGGCTGGGCGTTGCGCGTCAGGTCCCAGCCCAGGATCTTGCGGGTCAGCTTCTCGACGACGAGCTCGCTGATGTGGCCGCCCGCGTTGCCGCGCACGTCGACGATCAGGGCGGGGCGCGAGACCTCCATGCGCAGGTCGCGGTTGAACTGCGCCCAGCCCGAGCCGCCCATGTCCGGGATGTGCAGATAGCCGCAGTGGCCGCCGCTCAACTTCCGTACGACTTCGCGGCGTTTGGCCACCCAGTCCTGGTACCTCAGTGGCCGTTCGTCGATCAGCGGGACCACCGCGACCCGCCTCGACGGGCCCTCGCCCTCCGCCGGGGTGAACGTCAGCTCCACCGTCGTACCGCCCGCGCCCGCCAGCAACGGGTACGGGCCCGTGACCGGGTGCACCGGACGCCCGTCGACGTGGGTGAGCACCGCGCCCTCGCGGATCCCCGTACCGGCCAGGGGAGAGCGGGCCTTGGAGTCGGACGAGTCGCCGGGGAGGATCCGCTTGAGCATCCAACTGCCGTCACGGCGTACCAGGTTGGCGCCCAGCAGGCCCTGCCAGCGCTGATAGTGGGCCGGGCCCTCGTTGCGGCGGGCCGGGGTGACGTACGCGTGCGAGGTGCCCAGTTCGCCCAGCACCTCGCGCAGCAGGTCCGCGAACTCGTCCGGCGAGGCGACCCGTTCGACCAGCGGCCGGTACTGCTCAAGGACCGCGTCCCAGTCGATGCCGCACATGTCGGGTTCCCAGAAGTAGGCGCGGATGATGCGGCCGGCCTCCGCGTACGCCTGGCGCCATTCGGCGGGCGGGTCCACCTCGTGGATGATGCGGCGCAGGTCGATCCAGACGGTCGAGTCGCTGTCGCCGGACTCGGTGGAGGGGACGGCGCGCAGGTCGCCCTCGTCCACGACCACCAGCCGGGATCCGTCGCCGCTGATCCCGAACCAGTCCAGATGCGCGACGAGTTCGGACCTCTTCGCCTTGGTGATGTTGAAGAACTCCAGCGTCGGCCGCCCGGTCGTGTCGTCGGGGTTGGCGAAGGTCTCACCCAGCGCGCCCGAGATCGGCCAGCGCAGCCAGACCAGGCCGCCGCCCGCGACCGGGTGGAGCGCCGAGTACTTGGAGGCGGTGACCGGGAAGGGCGTCACCCGGCTCTCCAGGCCTTCGAGCTCGACGGTCGCGGCGCCGCCGTCCTCGCCCGCCTCCTCCTCGACCGGGTCCAGACCGCCGGCGACCGGACGGCCGTCCGGGTTCAGTGCGAAGGGGGAGGGGGTCGCGGAGGACAGCGGCACCAGATACGGGCGGCAGCCCAGCGGGAAGGACAGGTCCCCGGTGTGCACGTCGTACACCGGGTCGAAGCCGCGCCAGGACAGGAAGGCCAGATACCGGCCGTCCCGCGTGAACACCGGGTTCTCGTCCTCGAAGCGCCCGTTGGTGACGTCGACGATCAGGCGGTCCTTTATCCGCGCCATCTTGATCTGCCTGAGCGACCGCCCGATGCCCGGATGCGACCACGTCAGCCACGCCCCGTCCGGCGAGAAGGCGAGATCACGCACCGGCCCGTTGATGGACCGAATGAGCTCCGTGACCTCCCCTCCCCCAGACTCCGTCCGGGAGGTGTCCCCAGACTCCTCCGTCGCGTCGAGGAGGAGCAGGCGCCCGTCGTTCGCGGCGATCGCGAGGCGCTCGCCCTGCGGGTCCGACACCAGTTCCTGCACGCGGCCGAGCTCACCCGAGGCGAGGCGGCGCGGTGCGCGGTCGCCGGTCGCGCGCGGGAGGTAGGCGATCTCGACGGCGTCCTCGCCCTCCGCGTCCGTGACGTAGGCGACCTGACCGCCCGAGCCGAGCATCTCGGGGAGCCGGACGCGTACGCCCGGGGTGTCCGTGATGGTGCGCGCGGGCCCGTCCCGGTGCGTGAGCCAGTACAGACTGCCGCGTACGACGACGGCGCTGGCCCGGCCCGTCTCGTCGACCGAGATTCCGTCGATGTTCTGGGTCGCCGGCACCTGGTACGTACGGCGTCCCGCGCGCGGCCCGCCGAGCCGCACGTCGAGACGGCGCGGGACCGACTCCGGGGACAGGTCGTCGACGATCCACAGGTCGCCCGCGCACTGGTAGACGACACGGGTGCCGTCCGACGAGGCATGGCGTGCGTAGAAGGCGTCGTGGTCGGTGTGGCGGCGCAGGTCGGAGCCGTCGTACGCGCACGAGTACAGGTTCCCGATGCCCTCGTGGTCGGAGAGGAAGGCGATCCGGCCGCCGACGAACATGGGGGAGTCGAGGTGGCCTTCGAGGTCGGGGACCAGTTGCTGCCCGTGCAGCCAGAGCCGGCCCATGGCCCCGCCCCGGTACCGCTTCCAGGCGGCCGGTTCGTGCGGCGGGGTGCCGGTGAGCAGCAGGGTCTTGCGCTCGCCGTCGATGTCGGCGGTCGCGATGTGCGAGACCGGGCCCCAGGGCATCTTGCCGCCGGGGTCGCCGTCGGTGGTGACCTTGTAGGCCCAGGTGAAGTACGAGAAGGGCTGACCGTGCGAGGCGACGGCGAGGATGTCGCCGTCGGGGGACCAGCCGCAGACCTGGGTGTCCGCGCTGCCCCAGTAGGTGAGCCGCTTGCCGGGACCGCCGTCCACCGGCGCCAGATGGATCTCCGGCACGAAGCTGCGCCAGCTCGTGTACGCGATGTGGCGGCCGTCGGGCGAGAAGCGCGGGTGGCCGACCTTGGTGCGGTCCACGGTGACGCGCCAGGCGCGGCCCGGCCCGTCGAGGGGGGCCACCCACAGGTCGTCCTCGGCCGCGAAGCAGAGCAGGTCGCCGCTGAGGTGCGGGAAGCGCAGGTATCCGGGCGCGCCGCTGCCGGCGGCCGCCCGGCCGCCGGCAGCCCGGGCGGTGGTTACCTGGCCTGCCGCTTCCCGGTCCGCACTCGTTGCCCGGTCCGCACTCGCTTCCCGGTCCGCACTCGCTTCCCGGTCCGCACTCGTTGCCCGGTCCGCACTCGCTTCCCGGTCCGTCGCCGCCCGGTCCGCACTCGCTTCCCGGTCCGTCGCCGCCCGGTCCGCACTCGCTTCCCGGTCCGTCGCCGCCCGGTCCGCACTTGCCTGCCGGTTTGTCGTCTCCCGGTCCGCACTCGCCTCCCGGTCCGTCGTCTCCCGGTCCGTGCCCGTCCGACCCGTCGTCTCCCGGTCCGTGGTCGCCCGGTCCGTCGTCGGCTTGTCCTTGGTCGCCTTCTCGTACTCGTCGCTCACCTCCTTATGCTTTTCCGCTCAGCGACCCCCGGCAACTTGTGAATCGCCGCCACCGGCAGCTCGTGAGGCCACCGGCAGCTTGTGAAAACGTTCGCGTGACACAAGACACGTACGAAACGGTTTCGTTTCGCTTCTTCTCGGGGTATCTTCGGAGTCGTACGAAACCGTGTCGTCCGGAGCAGAAGAAGGTGAGTGGGATGGCTGAAGCCGCAACGGTGCGTCGCAGTCGGATCACGCCCGAGCGCGAGGCCGAGCTGTACGCGGCCGTGCTCGACCTGCTCCGGGAAGTCGGCTACGACGCCCTGACGATGGACGCCGTCGCCGCCCGCACCAAGTCCAGCAAGGCCACCCTCTACCGCCAGTGGGGCGGCAAGGCCGAGCTCGTCGTCAAGGCGCTGCGGCATCAGAAGCCGCCCGTCGGCAGTGTCGACACCGGGTCCCTGCGGGGCGACTTCCACGCGAGCGTACGGCGCGAGGACGACTGCCACATGGAGCAGAACTCCGCGTTGATGCGGGGTCTGGCCACGGCCGTGCACGGGAACCCCGATCTCCTGCGCGCTTTCCGTGAGTTGATCATCGAGCCGGAGCAGGAGGAGCTGCGCGCGATGCTGCAGCGCGCCGTCGACCGGGGTGAGATCCGTGCCGACAACCCTGCCAGGGAATACGTGCTGCACATGCTGGTCGGCGCCTTCGCGGTGCGCAGCATCATCGATCAACAGCCGCCGACCCAGGCCTTCCTCACCTCGTACATCGACGCCGTGATCCTCCCCGCTCTCGGCGCCTGAACCCTCAACTCCTCAAACTCCTCAGCACATCCCTGTAACTGCACCTGACGCGACCGCTCACGTCGTCGGGCTGATCACCTCTGCCCCCACTCGGGTGATCACACCAGCCCCTGCCATCCACACGACCTGACCGGGAGTTCGCCCTCGTGGCCACGTTCCTCTACAAACTCGGCCGACTCGCCTTCAGGCGACGGCACTTCGTCGCCCTGATCTGGGTGGCACTGCTGACGCTCGCGGGTGTCGGCGCCGCCTCCGCGCCCACCGCGGGCTCGTCCTCCTTCTCGATCCCCGGCACCGAGGCGCAGAAGGCCTTCGACCTGCTGGAACAGCGCTTCCCCGGCATGAGCGCCGACGGAGCGACCGCGCGCGTCGTCTTCAAGGCGCCCAGCGGCGAGAAGATGGCGGACAAGGACAACAAGGCCGCCGTCGAGAAGACCGTCAAGGCACTCGGCGACGGTTCCGAAGTCACCTCCGTCACCGACCCGTTCAAGGCGAAGGCCGTCAGTAAGGACGGCTCGGTCGCCTACGCCTCGGTGAAGTACAAGGTCTCCGGGATGGAGTTGCAGGACTCCTCGAAGGACGCCCTGAAGGAGGCCGCGCAGGACGCGCGGGCATCCGGGCTGACCGTCGAGGTGGGCGGTGACGCGCTCACGGCGACGCCCGAGACCGGATCCTCCGAGGTCATCGGTATCGCGATCGCCGCGGTCGTCCTCGTCATCACCTTCGGTTCGCTGATCGCGGCCGGGCTGCCGCTGCTGACCGCGCTGATCGGCGTGGGCATCGGCGTCTCCACCATCACCGCCCTGGCCAACGCGCTCGACCTCGGCACCACCACCTCCACGCTCGCGATGATGATCGGCCTCGCGGTCGGCATCGACTACGCGCTGTTCATCGTCTCCCGCTACCGCGCCGAACTGGCCGAAGGCCGTGAACGCGAGGAAGCGGCCGGACGGGCCGTCGGCACGGCGGGCTCCGCGGTGGTCTTCGCCGGTCTGACCGTCGTGATCGCGCTGGTCGGCCTCTCGGTCGTCAACATCCCGATGCTGACGAAGATGGGTGTCGCGGCGGCGGGCACGGTCGCCATCGCCGTACTCATCGCGCTGACGATGATCCCGGCCCTGCTCGGATACGCGGGCCGCAAGGTCCAGCCCGCCGGCCAGAAGAGCAAGCTGCTCGGCGGCGGCCGCGCCGCCAAGAAGGCCGGCAAGCCCAACATGGGCACCCGCTGGGCCAGCTTCGTGGTCCGCCGTCCGCTCGCCGTCCTGCTGCTCGGCGTGGTGGGCCTGGGCGCGGCCGCGCTCCCGGCGAGCTCGCTCGAACTGGGCCTGCCCGACGACGGTTCGCAGCCGGTGTCGACCACGCAGCGCCGCGCGTACGACCTGCTGTCGGACGGCTTCGGGCCCGGCTTCAACGGCCCGCTGATGGTCGTCGTCGACGCCAAGGCGAGCGACGACCCGAAGGGCGCCGCCACCGAGGTGTCCGACAAGATCAAGGACCTCAAGGGCGTCGTGACGGTCACCCCGGCGGCGTTCAACAAGGCCGGCGACACCGCGACGATCACGGTCATCCCGAAGTCCAAGCCGTCCTCCGTCAAGACCGAGGACCTGGTCCACGGCATCCGTGACGCGGGCGGCGACATCAAGGCGGACACCGACGCCACCGTGCTGGTCACCGGCACCACGGCGATGAACATCGACTTCTCGCAGAAGCTCAACGACGCGCTGATCCCGTATCTCGCGCTGGTGGTCGGCCTGGCCTTCCTGCTCCTGATCGTGGTCTTCCGCTCGATCCTGGTCCCGCTGAAGGCGGCCCTCGGCTTCCTGCTCTCGGTGATGGCCGCGCTCGGCGCCGTCGTCGCGGTCTTCCAGTGGGGCTGGCTGTCCAGCCTGTTCGGCGTCGAGGAGACCGGCCCGATCATGTCGATGATGCCGATCTTCATGGTGGGTGTCGTCTTCGGTCTCGCCATGGACTACGAGGTCTTCCTCGTGACCCGGATGCGCGAGGCGTACGTCCACGGCGAGAAGCCCAGCCAGGCGATCGTGACCGGCTTCAAGCACGGCGCGCGGGTCGTCACGGCGGCGGCCGTCATCATGATCGCGGTGTTCTCCGGCTTCATCGGCTCCAGCGAGTCGATGATCAAGATGATCGGCTTCGGCCTCGCGATCGCCGTCTTCTTCGACGCGTTCCTCGTGCGCATGGCGATCGTCCCGGCCGTCCTGGCGCTGCTCGGCAAGAAGGCCTGGTGGCTGCCGAAGTGGCTGGACCGCGCCCTGCCGAACGTGGACGTCGAGGGTGAGGGCCTGCGCGCGCTGGACGCGCAGCGGAAGAAGGACGAGGACGACGACCGGGAGCTGGCCCGGGTCTAGCTCCTCCAGGTCCTTGGCCCAGGGCTGATCCGACGGATGGTCCGAAGGCTGATCCGAAGGACTGGCCCTGGTTCACACCGAGTTCAGTGAGCCACTGGGGTGGCGACCGTGTACGTACGACGCAGGAAGCGCATCAGGGCTTTCGAGTCGACCTGCACGACCGCCACCCCTTGTGCCGAGTGGAACTCCATGACCGCCTGCACCCGGCCGAGCGGCCAGACGCGCACGCCGCCCTTGCTGACCGGCACCCGCAGCCCCTGCTCCAGCAGCTCGCGGGCGAAGACCCACTCATGGGGGCCGGGCAGCGTGATGTGCACCTGACGGGGATCGGTCTCGGGGTCGTAGCGAAGGGCGACGGGGACGACTCGGCGCTCGTCGTCCGGGGAGTCGGCGGTGTCGGTGACGATATGGGCACGTGCGTACTGTTCGACGGCGTACATGAACCGACTCCTTACGCTGCGTTACCTGTGCGGAAGTTGTGAATCCGTCACCTTTCCAATGTCGCACATTTCACGGAAACCGCTCTCGGACGGTCCGCGGCGACTGAATGCCTCTCACGTGCTGTTCGTAGGCCTTTCGCTCTTGCAAGTCATTCGCAACAAGGCACTATGATCGAACGGTGCATGTGCCTGACGGATTCATCAACGCCCCGGTCTCCGCGGTCACCGGAGCGGTCGCCGCCGGTGCCATCGCCGTGAGCCTGCGCGGCGCCCGCCGCGAACTCGACGAGAAGACCGCGCCGCTCGCCGGCCTGGTCGCCGCCTTCATCTTCGCCGTACAGATGCTGAACTTCCCGGTTGCCGCCGGGACCAGCGGACATCTGCTCGGCGGCGCCCTGGCGGCGATACTCGTCGGCCCCTTCACCGGGGTCCTCTGCGTCTCGGTCGTCCTGCTGATGCAGGGCATCCTCTTCGCGGACGGCGGCCTCACCGCGCTCGGCGTCAACATCACCGACATGGCGCTCGTCACCACGGTCGTCTCCTACGCCCTCTTCCGCGGCCTGGTGAAGATGCTGCCCCGCAAGCGGCGCTCCATCACCGTCGCCGCCTTCGTCTCCGCGCTGCTGTCGGTCCCGGCCGCCGCCCTCGCCTTCACCCTCATCTACGCGATCGGCGGCACCACCGACGTCGCGATCTCCAAGGTCGCCACGGCCATGATCGGCGTGCACGTCCTCATCGGCATCGGCGAGGCCGCGATCACCGCGCTCACGGTCGGCGCCGTCATCGCCGTACGACCCGATCTCGTGTACGGCGCACGCGGCCTCCAGCAGCGGCTCAAGCTGCGTGTGAACGGGGAGCTCGTCGACGCGCCCACGGCCGCCGTCCCCGTCGCCGCCCGCTCCTCGCACCGCAAGGTGTGGATCACCGGCCTCGTCGCCTCGCTCGTGCTCGCCGGGTTCGTCAGCTTCTACGCCTCCGCCAGCCCCGACGGCCTGGAGAAGGTCGCCAAGGACAAGGGCATCGACCAGAAGGCCGAGCAGCACGCCACCGAGGACTCCCCGCTCGCCGGATACGGCGTCAAGGACGTCTCCGACGCCCGGATCTCCGGCGGTCTCGCGGGCGTGATCGGCGTCGGCGTCACGATCGTCGCGGGCACCGGCGTGTTCTGGGCGATCCGCAGGCGCCGTACGGCCGACACCTCGCCCGCCTCCCTCCCCGAGGGCGTCTGACGTGGGCGCCGGTCACGCGCACAAGCTGTACCGGCACGGGCACTCGCCCGTGCACGCCCTGCCGCCGCACACCAAACTCGCCGCGGCCTTCGCCTTCGTGGTCGTGGTCGTCTCCACCCCGCGCGAGGCGATGTGGGCGTTCGCCCTGTACGCCGCGCTGCTCGCGACGGTGGCGTACAAGGCCCGCGTACCAGCGGGTTTCCTCCTGAAGAGGCTGCTCATCGAGATCCCGTTCGTCGCCTTCGCGGTGCTGATGCCGTTCGTGGCGGAGGGAGAGCGGGTGGACGTGCTGGGCATGTCGCTCAGCGTGAACGGTCTGTGGGGCGCGTGGAACGTGCTCGCCAAGGGGACGCTGGGCGTCGCCGCGTCCGTCCTGCTGGCCTCGACGACCGAACTGCGTGAACTGCTCCTCGGTCTCCAGCGGTTGAAACTCCCGCCGCTCCTCGTGCAGATCGCCTCCTTCATGATCCGGTACGGCGATGTCATCACGGACGAGATGCGGCGGATGCGGATCGCGCGGGAGTCGCGCGGGTTCGAGGCCAGGGGCGTACGGCACTGGGGGGTGCTCGCGAAGTCGGCGGGCGCGCTGTTCATCCGCTCCTACGAGCGCGGAGAGCGCGTGCATCTCGCCATGGTGAGCCGGGGGTACGCCGGCTCGATGCCGGTCATCGACGAGGTGACCGCGTCCCGGGCGCAGTGGTCGTACGCCCTCGCCCTCCCGTTCGCCGCCCTTGTCGTATGTCTTCTGGGATGGACACTGTGACCGCTTCTCTGGAGGTCTCCGGCCTCGCCTTCGCCTACCCCGACGGGCACCAGGCCCTCTTCGGCGTCGACTTCCGTGTCGCGCGCGGCGAACGCGTCGCGCTGCTCGGCCCGAACGGCGCCGGCAAGACCACCCTCGTCCTGCACCTCAACGGCATCCTGAGCGGCGGCACCGGAACCGTCACGGTGGCCGGACTCCCGGTCGGCAAGCGGCACATGGCGGAGATCCGGCGCAAGGTCGGCATCGTCTTCCAGGACCCCGACGACCAGCTGTTCATGCCGACCGTGCGCGAGGACGTCGCCTTCGGCCCGGCCGCGGCGGGGATGAAGGGCGCCGAGCTGGAGGAACGTGTCCGGACCGCCCTGGAACAGGTCGGCATGGAGGCCTTCACCGACCGGCCCCCGCACCATCTGTCCTTCGGGCAGCGGCGCCGGGTGGCGGTCGCGACGGTCCTGGCGATGGAGCCGGAGATCCTGGTCCTCGACGAACCCTCTTCCAACCTCGACCCCGCCTCGCGGCGCGAACTCGCCGACATCCTGCGGTCCTTGGACGTCACCGTCCTCATGGTCACGCACGACCTGCCGTACGCCCTCGAACTGTGCCCCCGGTCGCTCGTCCTGAGCGACGGCGTGATCGCGGCCGACGGCAAGACCGGCGAACTCCTCTCCGACGACGCCCTCATGCGCACCCACCGTCTGGAGCTCCCCTTCGGCTTCGACCCGCGCTCCGTGACAATGGGCGCGTGACAGAACAAGAGGACGTCGGGCCGACCGGGTCGCTGCTGCTCGACGACCAGCTGTGCTTCGCGCTGTACGCCGCCCAGCGCGCGGTGACGGCCGCGTACCGCCCGCTGCTGGAGGAACTCGGTCTCACCTACCCGCAGTACCTCGTCCTGCTGGTCCTCTGGGAGCGCGGCGAGACCACGGTCAAGGAACTGGCGACCGCGCTGCACCTCGACTACGGCACGGTGTCGCCGCTGCTCAAGCGGCTCGAGTCCGCGGGGCTCGTGCGCCGTGAGCGCTCGGCGCACGACGAACGCTCCGTGCTCGTCGCGCTCACCGGGCGCGGCGAGCTGCTCAAGGAGCGCGCGGAGACCGTGCCGGAGGCGCTGCTGACGGCCACCGGAGTGAACGGCGCCGACGTCGCGCGCCTCCGGGAGGAGCTGTGGCGCTTGGCGGAGTGCGCGGAGGGGGCGGCGGCGCGGGGGCGTTGAGGCGCGCGCAACCTGCTTCGCGCTGGCGTGCGCGACCAAAAGCCCGCGAGATCCGGGACCCACACGCCGGGCTTGTGCGGCGACCGCCGGGCGCGCGGCCGCCCCCGGACGCCGCCCCGTCGCGGGTTACCCACGGTTTCTGCCCCCTGGTAATACAGACCTCCGTACCGGCGGGTACCTTGTGCACGATGTACTTGCACACTTCTGTGTTGCGTGCCGTTTTGTCCGCAGTCGCACCTGCTGCTGTACCCGCCGTTGTGCCCGTCGTGTTGTACGCCCTGGGGGAGGTCCTGCCGTGATCGATGGCACCGTTGTCGACACCCGCCCGACGAAGATCATGTACGTCGCCGAGGCCACCGCGCACGGTGGCCGGGACGGCTATGTGACCAGTCAGGACGGCCAGCTGGAGCTGAAGGTCGCGATGCCGCCCGCGCTCGGTGGCGACGGCAACGGCACGAACCCGGAGCAGTTGTTCGCGGCCGGTTACAGCGCCTGCTTCCATAACGCGCTGGTGCTGGTGGGCCGCCGCGCCGGGTTCGATCTCTCCGGCTCCACGGTCGCCGCGAAGGTCGGGATCGGCCCGAACAAGCAGCGCGGCTACGGCCTCGCGGTCGCTCTGAGCGTGTCGCTCCCCGTCGTCGACCAGGACGTCGCGACGAAGCTCGTGGACGCGGCCCACGAAGTCTGCCCGTACTCGAACGCCACCCGCGGCAACATCGAGGTCACGATCCTGCTGGGCTAGGAATCGACGCCGGTACGTGCGTGTTGCACCCACCGTTGGCACAGGTGAGGCGACAAGGAGCGCGGGCGTGGACGTGAACGGCACAGTGGCCGAGGGCTTCGAGCCGGTCGGGGAAGCGTTCGTACGCAACTTCGAGGTGCTCGGGGACCGGGGCGCCGCCGTCACCGTGTACCGCGACGGGCACAAGGTCGTGGACCTGTGGGCCGGCACGCGGGACGTCGACGGCACCGAGCCCTGGCGGCACGGCACCGCGCAGATCGTGCGCTCGGCGACCAAGGGCGTCGCCGCCGCCGTACTCCTGATGCTCGCCCAGCGCGGGGAACTCGACCTGGACGCTCCGGTCGGCCGCTACTGGCCGGAGTACAAGGCGGCGGGCAAGGAACGGACGCTCGTCCGGCATCTGCTCGCGCACCGGGCCGGGGTGCCCGTTCTCGACCGTCCGCTCACCCTCGCCGAGGCCGCGGACCCCGGCCTGGCGGCCGCGACGGTGGCCGCGCAGGCGCCGGTGTGGGAGCCGGGCGCGGACCACGGCTATCACGCGCAGACGTACAGCTGGCTGACCGGTGAGCTGGTCCGGCGGGTGACCGGGCGCTCGATCGGTGAGTGGATCGCGGACGAGATCGCGGGGCCGCTGGGGCTGGATCTGTGGGTCGGGCTGCCGGCGGCGGAGACGGGCCGGGTGGGGCGGGTCGCGCAGATCGAGGCCCCGGCGGCGCCGGGCGGCCTGAAGACCCGGCCGAAGCGGGCGGTCTCCGAGGCGTACGCGGATCCGGACAGCCTCACCCGCCGTGCCTTCGCCGCGATCACCCCGATGCCCGACGAGAACGACCCGGCGTACCTGGCGGCGGTCCTGCCCGCCTCCAACGGCATCGCCACGGCCGAGGGCCTGGCCCGCTTCTACGCCGCGCTGATCGGAGAGGTCGACGGCGTACGGCTGTTCACGCCGGACACCGTCGAACAGGCCCGCGCGGAACGGTCCGCAGGCCCCGACCGCGTCCTGGTCGTCAACACCCGCTTCGGCCTCGGCTACATGCTCCACGGCACGGCCTCGCCCCTGCTCTCCCCGGGCTCCTTCGGCCACCCCGGCCGCGGCGGCGCCCTCGGCTTCGCCGACCCCGAGTCGGGAATCGCCCTCGGGTACGTGACCAACGGCTTCCGCAAGAGCGTGACGGCGGACGCACGGGCGCAGGCGCTGGTACGGGCGGTACGGACGGCGATCGACGCGTAGCCGGAGGAGGGGGCGGGGCCCGGGGCGGGTCGCGACGGCTCCCGCGCCACCCCGCTACCCCGCTGACTCGCTAACCCGCGTGCAGCATCAGCCCGATCCCCACCACCAGCAGCCCCGCCGCCGCGATCCGCGGCGCCCCGAACCGTTCCTTGAAGAACACCGCCCCGATGGCCGCGCCGACGATGATCGATGTCATACCGGGCTCATACAGTATTTCCATGAGTCGATCGAAGTTAGCCAAGGCCACCATCACGCCGGGCGAGCCCGCGGCGATCTACTGCCGGATCTCCCACACCAAGGATGAGGATCAGACCGGAGTCGACCGACAGGAACGCATCTGTCGGGAGATCGCCGAACGGCTTGAGCTCCGTGTCGAGGCGAGCCACGTCTACGTGGACAACAACCGTTCGGCATGGCAGCGCAACCGCAAGCGGCCCGGGTGGGAAGAGATGTTGAGGGCGATGGGGGAAGGGGAGATCCGGCACGTCATCGTCTACCACCCCGACCGCCTCATGCGGCAGCCCAAGGACCTCGAAGAGCTTCTCTCGATAGCCGACGACAAGCGCGTACTCCTGCACGGCGAGGCGAACCGGCGCGACCTGTCGGACCCCGACGACCGGTTCATCCTTCGTATCGAAGTGGCCCACGCCTGCCGCTCCTCCGACGACTCGTCACGACGGCTGAAGGACGCCCTCAAGGACAAGGCTCGTGAAGGCAAGCCGCACGTGGGCAATCGTCCCTACGGCTACACGGGCAACGGTCAGGCCATCATCGAGGAAGAAGCGGAGATCGTCCGCGAGGTCTTTCGGCGGTATCTGGACGGTGAGTCCCCCTTGGGCATTGCCCAGGACCTGACCGCGCGGGGAGTGACGACGTCCAAGGGCAAGACGTGGCAGCCGGAGAACGTCCGCCATCTGCTGTCGTCCAACTTCGTGGCGGGTGTCCGGATCCACCAGGGCGAGGAGGTGGGAACCGGCGCGTGGCCCGCCATCATCGATCGCGGCCAGTGGGAGGAGGTTCAGCGGTTCAAGGAGTACCGGGCCGCGCAAGCCAGGGACCAGCAGAAGCGACCGACCCGGTACTACGTGCTGCGCGGAGTGGTCACGTGCGCGTGCGGAGCTCGCATGGCCGGCACGAACAGCGGTCGGTACGCCTACTACCGGTGCACTCGCGCCGACGACGTCGATCAGCAGAAGTGCGATCGATCCGTGTCCGCAGTGCCTCTCGAAGCCTTCGCACGAGATGTCGCGATCAGGGTCCTGACCAAGTTGGACACCTCCGGCTATGAGCCCGCCGCGACCACGCGCCCCGAATCCGATGTTCTCGCGGACGAGAAGGACCGGGCGAAGCTGGAGGAACTGAAACAGCTGTGGCTCACAGATGACGACTTCACGACCGCCGAGTTCCACGCCATGCGCGCCGTCGTACTCAAGCGGATGAAGGAGCGCCAGCGGAAGACGGTGAAGAGGCCGGTCGCCGTCCTGGAAGGCATCGCCGGGCCGGACGCTGAAACCAACTGGCAGAGGTTGGAGAAGGAAGAGGACTACGCGCGCATGAACGCGATCTACCGGTTCCTTTTCGCCGCCGTGGTCATCCGCCCGCCGACGAGGAAGGGCAGGGGGTTCGACACCGACCGGGTGGAGATCAAGCCGAACCCGCTGGACTAACCTCTCCGGTCGCGCATATAACGCACATTAAGAGATCATCTCATTTGGTAAGTCGGCGGTAGCAGATCAGGGTGCTGGCGATGCTGGCGAAGGCGAGGAAGTGGATGGCTTTGCGTTCGTAGCGGCGGTGGAGTCGGCGGCAGCCGGCGAGCCAGGCCATGGTGCGTTCGATGGTCCAGCGGTGTCGTCCGAGTCGTTGGGAGGACTCGATGCCTTTGCGGGCGATGCGGGGTGTGATGTTCCGTGATCGGAGCCATAGCCGCAGGTGACGGTTGTCGTAGGCCTTGTCCGCGTGGAGCTTGGCGGGTCGGCGTCGGCGTGGGCCGCGGCGGGAGCGGATCGGAGGGATGCCGCGGACGAGCGGCTCAAGTGCCTGGCTGTCGTGGAGGTTTGCGCCGGATATGCCGATGGAAAGGGGCAGGCCGGTCCGCTCGGTGATCAAGTGGATCTTCGAGCCGTACTTGCCCCGATCTACAGGATTCGGACCTGTGAGGTCCCCTTTTTCAGGGCCCGCATGTTCACTGAGTCGATCGCGCACCGCGACCAGTCCAGCTCGCCGCGGGCCCCGAGCTCGTCCAGAACCAGGCGGTGCAGTTTCGCCCACACCCGCAGCTGGCTCCACTCCATGAAACGGCGGTGGGCCGTCGCCCCGGACGGCCCGAACACCGGCGGGACCTGCGACCACGTACACCCCGTCGTCGCTACGAAGATGATCGCCGCAAGCACCTCACGATCCCCGTACCGGCGCCGACCGCCCCCTTGAGGACGAGTCGGCGCCTCCGGAACCACCCGCTGGAACAACTCCCACAACCCGTCCGGCACCAACCGCTCCACCATCAACACACAGACAGACTACCGACCAAACCAAATGAGATGATCTCTAAAGAACAGCATCGATCAATGTCGGTTACTTGTCTCCGGTCTTGCGACGTCCGAAACCTGTGGCTAGGCTGGGCAAATGTTCCGCGGCAGGAAGATAGTGCAGAATAAGCACGTCGCCAGGCAGATGCGGCGGTTTTTCTCCGGCTTGACAGTCGAAGATCGCATGGAATCCGGAAATGTCGCCCGCATGTACGGAAAGCACATGTGGAGCGGCCCTCGCCAAACCCTCACCGATGAGAAGCGGCTCTTGAGATCACGCTATTATGTTGGCCTCGGAGTTGAAAGTGCGGAATTCGACGACGCTACGAAACGGTCCGTTCTAATCTCCGACACATTATTACTCTCGCACGGGAAGCGGGAGCGGTATGTTGACCTCGGATCCTATCGCAACGAGGGCGGATATCCGGCAGGTTCCTTTAGCGACGGAGGGTCGCCGGACTATATCAACGTTCCGCAGGATCCGTCTCCGTTCTTTCAATCTCGGTACGGATTCCACTGCCCCGATACGGTCAACCTTGGAGACTGGCTCCTTGCGTCGGAGCCACTGCTAAAAGCAGGCTTGGCTTGGTATCTCCCAAATTATTCAACGACCCTGCACGTGACTGAGCTGTCCGGTGAGCGCGGAGCCCCGGTCACGCGCCATGTTGCAGCTGTCGACTATCTGCTCCGCGACGGGCGCGCCATAGACATGTCGGGCGCAGAGCCGGTAACAGGTGATCACATACGGGAAGTCTTGCGCATCGAATTGCCATTTCTGAGCGGGGTAAGCCTCCGCGATTTCAGCAAGATCACCACCGAGGAATTCAGGTCATACTCCGCCTTCAAAGATTTTCTGCGCATGCAGCTTCTGGAAATTGATGAATCGCTCAACGATGTGCAGTCCCAAAAGGCGCTGAGAAGGATCGGCCTACAGATCGCGGAAGAAGTACGGTCTGTCGAGTCGCAGATGAGGAAAGCGAGGAAACGTCGGGCTGTTTCTGTAATGGGTGGAGCGCTAGCGTCAGCGACTGCCGCATTAGTGGCCGTATACGGCCCGACCTTCGAAAAGGCGATTGAAATTCTTGGCGTGAGTGGAGGGGTGTGGACAATCATCACCGGTATCGCCGAAAGTGATACGCGCACCATACGCGAAGACAAGTGGTACTACGTTTGGGCCCTCTCTCGGGAGAGCCATACCCTCTAGACCTGTCCTACACCACGACTAGGGGCTGTCTTATGAGTCCCTCCGTGTAGGACCAAGCAGCCGCGCGAGTCGCGTGGCGCTCTTCGGCCCTATCCGTGTGGGGAACTTGGCCGCCTGGCGCTCGACGGCCCGAGCCCACTCCTCGCTGTGGCGTCTCGTCACCGGAGCGACTCACGCTCTTCGCGGGCGATCTCACGGTTCGTGGCGATGTCTTCAGCGATTCCAGCGGCCAGGAGTGCGGCACCAAGAGTGTGGCCGGAACCGACGTAGCGCCAGTGCCGTTCGGTGACCGCGTCGGGCATGTCGGCATGGCCCATGTGATCGGCGCGTTCGGCGCGGAGTGCTGCGTACGTCGTCGAGTAGGCACGGGACTTGGTGAGGATGTGGCCCCGGTATCCGAGCGTGTGAGCCCAGGACCGGAGGCGGAGACACTGGTACTCGGGTAGGCCACCGAGGCGCCAGCACGTGCGCATGAGAGTGCGGACATGTTGGCTGACGGGTGCCGACTCGATGTCCGCCCAGGTGGTGAGTGAGTGGTCGATGCCGGCGCCTGTCTCGCTCGCGCCTTTCGTGACGTACTTGGCAACGTACGCGGCGACCGCGTCATCGTCGGGCCCGTCGCCGTCGGCGTGCAGTTGCCGGGCGTCGACCTGGGCGCCCCAGCGCAGGGCCAGTTCGCCCACGGCCGGGCTGTAGGGCGTGCGGACCAGGACCCGGCGGGCGGACTGGCACACGGCGTCGATGAGCAGCTCCGCGGTGCCCCAGGCCGGGGGTTCGTCGTCGGGTCCGTTCGGGCCGTCGAGGCGGACGACGGCGTGGACGTGGACGGCCGCCCGCTTCTGGTACTCCGCGACGCGGGCGAAGGACAGCCGTGCGTGCCGAGCAAACCGGGACTGTACGAGGCCGACCGAAGAGGCCAGACGCCGCCGGACGTCGATGACGAACCGGTCCCACAGCTTGGACGCGTGTGCGTGCCACAGGACATGGGCGGCGTAGTCGTAGCAGTCGGGGCACAGCGGTTGGCCGACATCCGGGGCGTCCGGCGCGTGGACAGTGCCGCAGCCGAGGGAGCGCCCGTGCTCGCAGGTTCCGCCGTCGCGGCGCGGTCGGCACAGCTCCCCAGCACGGTGGACCGGGCCGAAGGACGGGGCGGTGAGGGTGACGAAGAGCCGGGGCCGGTGACGGACCGCGTCGGGAACGTTCTTGCCGCCCACGAGGCCCGCGCGGACGAGGTGGAAGGTGTCCCCGGCGTGGAGACGGGAGCAGGCTGGGCAGACGGTTGCCCGTCTGTTGCGGCAGCGGACGAGGAGGCGTTCGCCGGGTTCGTCGCGGGTGTCGTAGTGGTGGAGGATCTCGCCGGTCGTGTCGTCCAGGGTGATGGTCGAGCCGGACAGATGGATGGGGTGCGAGCAGCCTCCGGTAGCGGTGACCTGCTCCAGCCAACGACGGAACTTCGGATCTTGGGCGATGCGGATTGCGTCGCGGTCTGATTCGGGGAGCTGACGCAGACGCGCCGCGCGGTCGAGGGCGGCGCGCCTGTCAGCCGGGGTGAACTCCGGGGTGATGGTGGTGACCTTCCAGGGTGGGCCGCCGAAGCGGCACGGTGGGTGGTTGGTGGCGCGACGTGGGTCATGGGGTTCGCCTTCGTGTGGTTGGTTCGATGAGGTTCAGCGGATGGTTCCGGTGCCCCGGCAGACGCGGCAGCGCCGCAGCCGTCCGGTCCAGGTCTTCCGGGCTCCGTCGCCCTTGCAGTACGGGCACCTCACGCGAGGCATGGGCATGGCGCGTCCTTTCTGCTCAGGTGTGGGAGAAGCCGCTGATGAACCAGGTCAGGAGTCCATGGATGGTGAAGAACACGGGGGTCTGGCCGAGGTAGACGCCGAAGAGGCCGACGCAGACCGCTTCCCAGGCGCGGACGTCGCGGGAGCGGACGAGGAGGACGGTGATGATCCCGAAGATCACCGCGAACGTGAACGCCGTGCCGACGCTGATCACTTGGCCGCTGGTCACTTGGCATCTCCTTCCAGTGCCGCAAGAGCGCGATCTACAGCGGGCAGTTCCGGGGTCATGCCGGAGTACTTGCGGGCGGTCGCGACGGCCTCTTGTGTCGAGGTGAGGTGGGAGCGGGCACGGCTCCAGCCGCCGTCCGGTCCGGTGCAGACGGCCACACCCTGTTCCTCGGCAGTGATCGACTGCGCGACGGCAACGGCGTCCTTGTTGAGGTCGCCCAAGGTCATTTCGGCCGTGCCGGGGTCGTTGACGCGGTGGCAGATCCGGCCGCCGAGCTGGGCGCGCAGGGCGGTGACTCCGGGGCCGAGATCGGAGCCGACCCGTTGTCCTGCGACGACCAGGTGCAAGCCGAGTGCGGCCCCGAGCTGACCCAGGCGCAGCAGCAACGTCGAGCACTGCTCCGCCTCTGCTTTGCTCTCGCGGGTGCCGTCCGCGAGGTACAGCTCCGCGATCTCGTCGACGATCACGACGACGGGTATCGGGCGCAGCTTCTCGGGCAGCTCCCAGATCGAACGCACACCAGCCGCCCGGCACGCGCTCATCCGGTCTTGCATGTCGACCACTAGTGCGCTCAACACCGCGACCGCTTCACGTCGGCAGGTCGCCAGTGCGGTCAACCTTCCAGCAAACAGGCCGAGTTCCATGCCGCCCTTGCAGTCGATCCCGACCAGGGCGACGGGTTGCGTGGCGAGTTGGGTGATCAGCCGAGCCAGCAGGGTGGACTTGCCGGAACGGGTAGCCCCGGTGATGAGCCAGTGCGGCACGAGCCGCAGGTTCATGACCCAGGCGCCGCCGGACTCCAGCGCGCCGATGAGGGCGGACAGCAGCTCGGCGGGCGCCGACGCTAAGCCGGGCTGCTCCAGCGGATCACTGGCCATAGCTGTCAGCAGCACGACACCGCGTTCCGGCGAAGTGACCCGTACCGCGTGGACTCTCCACGCATGGACGAGCGCTTCGGCCGCCTTCATGTACGTCGCCGGGGTCTGCCCCGCGTGCAGGCGCACGGTCACGGTCAGCCCAAGGCGGGTAGCGCGGGGGAACGAGGAGCGTGGAGCCACCGGCCGCACCGGATCGCCCTTGACCATCAGGTGCCCGACCAGCGTCCGTGCCGGAAGCTTGGACACGGACAGGTCATTGAGCGTGGCGACCCGACGCCAGGTGAACAGCACCCGGCACGCGGTCACCGGGTAGCCGACGACGTACCAGTGCCAGACCGGCCGCTGCCGCCGCACCAAGTCACCGACGACCATCAGCCAGGCCAGCACGGCCAGGGCGAAGGCGAGCAGGGTCGGCCCCATCACGCGTCACCGCCCTTGCCGTGCGTCGGGGTGCCGTGCACGGGTGTGATCGCGTCGGCGCGGAAGCTGATGCCGTGCCGATCTCCCATCGACCAGGCGAACGCGGTCAGACCGGTGACCCTGACGATCTGTCCTTCCTCGATGCCCTTCGGCTCACCGCTCACCGCGATCTCGATGACGGAGATCCGGCGGCCGTCCTGCCGCACGGTGACGGCCACGGTGTAGACGGGGTTACCCTCCCGGTCCTTCTTCACCTCCTGCGTCTCGAAGTTGCTGATCTTCGTTTCGGGCGCGATGGCGCACCGCAGTACGCCCAACCGCGCCGTGTCCACGGGAATGGACTGCATTTCGTTGGCCTCCCTGGCCAGTTGGGGCGCCAGCTCTGATGCTGACGTCACTTGTCCTTACGAGTTATGACTATGGAGCTCTGTACGACATCGATGCAACTACTTATGCTGACGAGTGATGTCGCGCGTGCGACGTCCCTACGACCTCACCCGGAGATCCCGAGATGTCAGAGATCCAGCGCCCCGGAGCCCTCTACCAACAGGTGGCCGCCGCCATCCGCGAAGCGATCCTGTCCGGCGAGTTCGCCCCGGACTCCCTGCTGCCGTCCGAAGCCCAGCTCATGACCCGCTACGGCGTCTCCCGCCCTACCGTCCGCAACGCGATCGCGGCCCTGCGCGCGGAAGGGCTGATCGACGTCCGGCACGGCAAGGGCAGCTTCGTACGCTCCGACAGCCAGCCCGCATTCACCATCGAGCGCCGCATCAGCCGGGCCTCGGACGGCCGGTTCGTGATGCCCAACGGCGATGCCTGGGAGGAGGCCGAGGAGCCAAGCACGTACCGCACCCGCACCACCAAGACCACCGGCCGACTCCTCGAACTCGGCGAGGAAGAAGCACTGTTGGGCTGTGACCGGCTGCTCTTCGAGCCCGGCACCGGCACCCGCGCCATGCACCGGACGCTGATCCCCTTCGAAGTGGCCGACGCTGTGCCACTGCTCGCCGAGGAGCCATGCAAACGCCCCGCGGCGATCTACCGGCTGCTCACAGAAGACGGACACAAGCTGTGGTGGTCGGAGACGGTCCGCGCCCGCATGCCGCTGCCGGACGAGCGCACCACGCTCCAACTCCCGGACGCGACTCCGATCCTGCACACTGCCCGTGTCGCGCACGGAACCGACGACCGCCCGCTGATCCTCGAAGAGATGCGCGTCGGTGCGGACCGTGCCGAACTCGCCTACCGGATCACTGCCGACAGGCAGCCCGCGCGACGCACCCGCGCCTGAGCAACGGCCATCGGTCGAAACAGCCTTCACTTCCTCAAGGGCGCGCCTGCGGCGCGCCGGGGCGCCCGCCCGCCCCGGCCGGGCGTGCGGCGTGGCCGCCGGTCCCGTCCGGTCGGCCAGCGCCCCGCACCGCAGCACGCCGGAGGAATCAGGGCGTCGACCGGCCGTCGCGGGCCGGGGCGTTCGGGGCTGGGGGTCGTCGGCCGCAGAGACTTTAGGCAGCTCCCATGGGGCGAGCCTCGAAGAACAGGGGGCCGATCGGGCTATTGCGGGCAGCTCCAAGAACTGCCCGATCCGCTGGCGAGCGTAAGGCCCCCTGTTCACTCGCCCCATGGCAGCTACCGCCCAAAGTCTCTGCGGCCGGCGACGTGCCCACGCACGCCACTCACCAGCGAAAAGGCGCCTCATCGCGCACCGCCATCGCCGTCCGCGAGCGTCTCCAGGAGATCGGCGAGCCGGTTCACGGCGTCCGGCCAGCCCGCCACACGCACGATCCCGCGCCCCTCCTCATTGACCGAGGCGACGGCCCGTAACTCGGACAGCTCGAACCCAGCACCAAGGAACGCCCGGTTCAACTGATCAGCGGACTCCCGTGCTTCACGCCAACCCGAGATGTAGTCGACACCCGACACCCACAGGCCGAAGTCCGCCCCTGCAACATCACCGAGCCCGTCGCTTAGCCAGTTCTCACCCGCGCCAGACACCTTGCCCACCTCTGCCCTGATCTAGGTAATGGATCGTCAACTCTCTTTGGTCCAAGGCAGATGCACAGCACAAATGCCCCGGTACCATCAGGCACCGGGGATCTTCGCGGTCCCCCGCCGGGCCACCCTCCGCTTTCCAGGGCTGAGGGGGTGGCCCGGTCTCGGTCTTCGGTTGTGAAGCGGACCCCCTGGCACCGAGTGGGGAACTCGGCAAGCGATCCAGGAGGCCACGCCCCGTTCGCCAGAGGAATCACCCTCCAGCCCCCGACTGCCGCTCGCTCCCGAGGGAACGAAACAAGTAGCGACAGCCCGAGATCATCAGGACGGCTTGCCGCCCACTCCCTCGTTGAGGTCGAGTCGGCACCACACGGTCTTGCCGCCCTTGTCTTCCGGCGTCCACCAGACCGCTGCCGACAGCCGCTGAAGGATCAACAGCCCACGGCCACTGTCGGGTAAGACCGCTTCCGACAGCTCTCCCATCAGCTCCGGCGAGAACGTGTCGCCCATAGGAAGCACTGGGGGTGTCGAGTCCTCATCCGTGACTCCGATGAACAGCCACTTCGGCCACATCTTGAACGTCACGTCGATACGCCGGTTGCCGCCGGGATGCGTGAGGCAGCGTTCCGGCACCACGTGGTTCACGATGTTCCCGACCAGCTCCGACACGATCAGCTGGGCATCGTCTACGGCATCAGCCGCGCCCGCACTCTGGAGGAACACGGCCGTATGGTCACGCGCGATGCGTCCGGTATCGCTGAACTCGGCGAAGAGCGTCAACGTCAGGAAGTGCCCGCCGGAGGAAGGCTCAGGCTGCGCGTACCAATGAGCGAACGCGTTCAGCTCCTCAGCCACGTACTCATGCCGCCGCGCATTCCTCGCGTCCATGACACGACCCCGTCTCAGGTCACGTCTGCCGAGTCCCTCTCGGCAGGGTGACCCGAGGGTGCACCCCTCGTACCGGTTGTCGCTCCCCCCTCTTGGGGACCCCCCTCGTGGGTACACTCGCGAGACGGACGCGGCAGAGAAGACAGGAACAGAAACGACGTCAGGTCGATCACAATGGGGAAGTGAGATGACCGAAGCTGCACCCACACCGGCAGCTCTACCGCCGCACGTGCTGGAACGCGCAGACGTGCGATCAGCGATCGCCAACCACGACTTCGGCGAGGTCTTCAGACTCGCCAAGATCCACGGGCACATCAGCTACGCCAAGATCTCCGAGGCTGTCAGCTACAAGCGCGAGCACATCGGGAAGATGGCCCGGCCCGAGACCGACGGCAAGGGCGTTCGCCCACGGATCACCCAGTTTCACAAGATCCTCGAAGTCGTCGATGGCCTGCGCATTCCCGGTCATCTAGCAGGGCTTGCCCCACGCCCGTGGGAGCTGGAACGACCAGCCACACCGTCCCAGCTCGACGACCCAAGCGCCCTGATCGCACAGGGTGGCGCCGGGCTGTGGGACGTCGCCGAGATGCTCCGGCGCACGGAGATGTCCAACATCAACAGCGCCGCCCTGGAATCGGTCGAACAGGGCATTGACCAACTGGCCCGCGCGTACCCGTACGCCGATGCCGACTACCTACACGAGCGCACCCGCAACGGCCTGCAATACGTCACCAAGCAGCTCGAAGGCCGGATGACCCTCCGTCAGCACCGGGAACTGCTCGTCGACACCGGATGGCTGTTCCTGCTGAACGCGTGCGTCCAGTACGACCGGGGCCAGCGCGAGGCCGCAAACCTCAGCAAGGCCGCCGCACTCCGCATCGGCCAGGAGAGCGGGCACGGCGAGATCATGGCTTGGGCGTGGGAGATCGAGGCATGGTTCGCTCTCACCCAGAGCCGTTGGCAAGACATGCTTGATGCCGTGGAAGCCGGGCACGTCGCTGATCAGACGCATTCCGTCGGCGTGCAGTTGTACGCGCACAAGGCACGAGCGGCCGCCCGCATGGGAGACGCCCGGTTGGTCCGTGACTCCCTGGACGCCGGCCGCGCCCGCCTGGATCGGCTCCCACGCCCGGACCACCCGGAACACCACTTCATAATCGACCCGGACAAGTGGGACTTCTACGAGATGGACGCCTACCGTCTCCTCGGAGACGACGAGCGCGCCGCCACCCACGCCCGGTCAGTCATCCGGATCAGCACAGGCCCGGACGGTACCGAGATCTCCCCCATGCGGGCCGCAGAGGCCCGCCTCACCCTCGGAGTCGCCGCAGCCCGCACCGGCGAGATCGAAGAGGCCATCGGCATGGGTGCAGCAGCTCTCGAAGCCGCCCGCAAGTCCCTCCCATCCCTGCTTTTAGTCGCTGACGAGCTGGACAAGGAACTGCGGTCCCGGCATCCCCGCGAGGCCGCCACGCGCGACTTCCACGAACGGATCATGACCATTAAGCGAGGCGCAACCAAGCCCGAGCTACCGTTCTGACCCGCCACCCCACCCAAAACGCGGGCTCTCCGAGCCGAGAGCCCGCGCCTACCTGCGGTCGCAGTAGTCCCGCAACCTGTTGCCGCTGAGTAGCGCTACGTGCCCTTGTCCTTCTCGGTCACCGGCTGCGAGATCAGCCGCTTGACCCACCGTTCGTTGAATCCCGCCAGAATCCCGATCCCGACCCAGAAGAAGAACGACTGCGCCACAGCGGCATCGTTGAACGGATCTTTACTCTTCAGCAGTGTCTCCGTCGGATCCGGGAAGACCGCCACGATATGCCCTTTGACTAGACACAGAATCCCGGCTGCAAATAGCCAACCCAAGATGATGCGGTAAAACGCCGTCCTCTTCGATGTCGTACGGTACGGAACCCGATGGTCGGCTCCGATACGCAGCAACACGCTCATCGCGGCCCCCAAAGAACCGCCCCCAATGCACGCCAGCGAATCCCTCAAGGCGAAGAATTCCTTCGGGTTAAGCTGCTTTCCCCCTTCTAGCGGCCTGCGAAGCACGACCACTAGATCTTTCATGACCAGCCCCATTAGCGCCAACACCACGATGCTGGCCAGCACTCCCCAGTAAAATCCCCGCGCATAGCGCTTCCGCGCCCGCACCGTGGTGAGCTCCTCGATGAAAGCGGCGATTTTCCCCTTCCGGTCCTCCAGGACCCTGGTAATCTCCTCCGAGCGGTTTCTTTCCCGTTGCTCGTCGTTACTCGCGAGCTCGGACGCCACGTCACCACGAGATTTCGCTGCGCTGAAAGCGCTGATCGTCATCCTGCGTACTGTCAGCCGATCTCGCTCTTCTAAGAAATTCCCTGCCTCCGAATCCATGAACTCGAAATCACACACAAGCAGCGGCGCGATCCCCCTCAATTCGGGAAGCCCTTCCACAACCCCATCGAGCGGTTCCCGCAACAGCCGCGTGCGCTCCGCCTCCCGCCCCTCTTCTTGCTGCTCCCGCCTCGACTCCGCTCCCGGACGCCGCAGCACTACCATCCCCGTTCCCCCGTTCCCCCAGCACGTATGCCCCGGGTGTACTGCCGTCTGCCTCTCCTGGCAAGGCACTCACCTCCCTCGCCTTTCTCGGATCAAGATCGTCCGAGCGTTCTCCGTGACGGCCGGTCACGGTCGAGATGATCTCGCGGTGGCCGATGTGATCACGGAGTTGGGTCGTTCCGGAGAGCCCCGTTCACAAGGTTGAGCCCGCGTGGTCAGGCCAGGCTGCGGATAAGACTGTTCGTTCCAGGCGCCTGACCGGCGAAGTTATTACGTATGAGCAATGCTTGACTGATGACTCGCGCAGCGTTGCTAGCGCGCGTGCAGGGCTGTGACGAGGAGTGGGTGCTTCAAGTTTGCGGCGGTCTCGGAGTCCGTGTCGGGTGCTGTCATACAGGGACGGCGCGCCGGTTGCGTCCCTGCTCACACGGTTGGATCCTGAGGGTGCGGCAGATCGTCATTCCGAGGCATTTCTCCGTTCGGTAGCCGTTACGCTGCCCACCTGACGACACTTCAGCAGATCAGGGGGAGCCACGATGCCGCAGGAGCCGTGGGCGGGATTGTCCGAGGCCATCAGCGCGATCCGGGCCGAGTTGGAGCAGGCGATGGCCGATGGTCATGGGCACGCGATCCAGTTCCGCACCGGGCCGGTGGAGATGGAGTTTGCCGTGGACGTCAAGAAGGACGCCCAGGCCGGCGCGAAGGTGTCCATCCTGCCCTGGAGCGCCAGCGCCGAGGCGAAAGCCGGATACGCGACCGGCAACACATCCCGCCTGAAGATCACCTTGCAGCCGGTCGACGAGCACGGCCAGGATCAGAAGATCGGCGCCCAGAGCCCGCAGCGTCCCCAGTAACACCCCCCACTGGCACCCGCTTGGTGAGACGCAGAGAACGGGGGTCCGCGCGTGGACGTGCGACGGGTGATGGAGGTCTGGGACCCGACGGGCCAGGTAGCCGGAAGCGGCTACCTCATCACGGACCACCTGGTCCTGACCGCTTTCCACAACATCCAGCGTGCCGCCGGATCCGCCTCCGAGCGGGCGGTGGAGGTGCGGCGGCTCGCCCTGCACGGGGAGCAGCCAACCGCGTGGGTGGCAGCCGAAGTTCTGTGGCCTGAGCAACCGCCCGACATTGAGCAGGATCCGCACACTGATGCCGCCCTGCTGCTGATCGCCGACTCGGTCTGGCAGCCTCCGGTCTCCGCGGAACCGGTGCGCTGGGGACGCCTGCCAGTACCCTCAGCTGGTGCCGTCGAGGCGCGGGTGGCCTGTGTCGCGGTGGGGTTCCCGGAGGCCGAGCAGCGGGACGGAAAGCGGGACACCAAGCAGATCAGCGGGCACATCGAGACCCTCAGCGGTCTGAAGTCCGGCCTGATCACCGCGCACATCGACCAGGTTGCCGCCCCCAATGCGGCTGGTGCATCGTCGTCCTGGTCCGGGGCATCCGGGGCCGCCCTGTTGTGCGGGAACCTGCTGACCGGGGTCCTGACCACCGACCGCGCGGGGCACTATCCGGGCAACCAGCTCATCGCCGTTCCGCTAGCCACGCTCGCTGCTCGCCCCGGCTTCACCTCCACGATCAAGGCCGCAGGAAACTCCCTGTCCCTCGAAGACATCGCCACCTCCGCCAGCGACGACGGTCCTTCAGCAGGCCCTTACGACGTGGACGCGCCCCTGGGCCTGCACAACCTCCCGGGTCTTCCCACCGAAGTCTTCGTCGGCCGAGAGGAAGCCCTCGCCACCCTCGCCGCCGCCATGGAGCAGGACTCCAAAGCAATCACGCAGACCGTCCAGGGTCTCGGGGGTGTCGGCAAGACCACCCTGGCCCTGCACTACGCCCACACCCACAGGGACTCCTACCAACTGGTGTGGTGGATCCGCGCCGACACCCCCGAACAGATCATCACTGACCTCGCTGGCCTAACCACCCGTATCCATGGCGGCGCTACCGGCCGCACCACTGCTGAGGACGCGGAGTGGGCCATCGGGTGGCTCCAGACCCACCCCGGCTGGCTCCTCATTCTCGACAACGCCGAGCACCCCAACACCACCCGCCACCTGATAGGCCAGCTCCACCACGCCGGACGACATCTGATTACCAGCCGCTTCGCGAACGGCTGGCCCACCATCCCCCTCGCCCTCCCCGTCCTCACCCCGGCAGCTTCACTCGATCTGCTCACCCGGCTCACCGGCCTGTCCGACCGCGACAACCAGCACCACGCCCGCTTGCTCGCCGACGACCTCGGATACCTCCCCCTCGCCCTCGAACAAGCCGGCGCCTTCATCGCCCAAAGCCGCATCTCCGTCAGTGCCTACCGGGACCTGTTCCGCCAGCACCCGGCTCAGACGACCAGCACTGCTCCCGCCGGCAGCGACCCGCAGCGCACCATGGCCCGCATCTGGCGCATCACCCTCGACACCCTCCACCGCAACACCCCCCTGGCCGTCGACATCCTGCGCGCCGCCGCCTGGTACGCCCCCACGGCCATCCCCCGCACCCTCCTCACGGCTCTAGCCGACAACCCCGTCAGCTTCGCCCAAGCCCTGAGCCAGCTCGCCGCCTACAACATGATCACCCTGGACGCCGACACCCTCAGCATCCACCGCCTCATCCAAACCGTCGCCCGCACCCCCGACCCCGCCACGACAGACGACGCCGACCCCCACCGCACCCACGACACCATCACCACCGCCCGCCAACGCGCCACCGCGCTCTTGCTCGCCGGACTGCCCGACAAACCAGACACGAACGTCGCCGGGTGGCCCACCTGGCGCACCCTGCTCCCCCACGCCGAAGCCCTCCTCACCGCCACAGACCCCGCCGACGACACCGAAGACACCGACCTCCTCCTCACCGACGCCGCTATCTACCTGCAAGGCCAAGGTCAGATCCCCCAGGCCATCACCTACAAGAAGCGCTCACTGACCACCTCCACTCAGCTCAACGGCACCGACCACCCCGACACGCTGACCTCCCGTAATAACCTCGCCTACGCCTACCAGTCGGCGGGGAACCTCGATCGGGCCATCCCGTTGTACGAACAGACCCTGACCGACCGCGTGCGGGTTCTCGGCGAAGACCACCCCTCCACGCTGACCTCCCGTAATAACCTCGCCGGCGCCTACGAGTCGGCGGGGAACCTCGATCGGGCCATCCCGTTGTACGAACAGACCCTGACCGACTGCGTGCGGGTCCTGGGCGAAGACCACCCCAACACGCTGACCTCCCGTAATAACCTCGCCTACGCCTACCAGTCGGCGGGGAACCTCGATCGGGCCATCCCGTTGTACGAACAGACCCTGACCGACTGCGTGCGGGTCCTGGGCGAAGACCACCCCAACACGCTGACCTCCCGTAATAACCTCGCCGGCGCCTACCAGTCGGCGGGGAACCTCGATCGGGCCATCCCGTTGTACGAACAGACCCTGACCGACTGCGTGCGGGTCCTGGGCGAAGACCACCCCACCACCCGCATTGTGAGCGCCAACCTCACCTATGCGAAATCGACCAGCGCCTGATCTGCCCAATCAACGAGCGGCGACTTTCGCTTGAATCAGCGGCAACCCCACGTCCGAACCAGCTCCCCTAGTCGCGCGTGATCAACCGTCGTGCACCTACGGGTGACCAAGCCCAACGCACACATACGAAAGTGCCCATCAACCTCCCTGAACAGCGAAGTTATTGCCGCATGAGCAAGGCTTGACTGATGCTCATGCAGTGCGGTGACGGGCTACGCGTCATGGTTCGGCGCGGTCTCGAAGGCTGCACTGGACATGGCAACGGCAGCTGTTTCAGTGCTCGGTCGCGGTGGCATCCTGACCATGTGACATATCGTCATTGCCGGGCATTTCAGTGGTCGGAAGCCGCTACGCTGCCTGCCTGACATCTTCTCAGCAGACCAGGGGGAGCCACTCATGCCGCAGGAGCCGTGGGCGGGACTGTCCGAGGCCATCAGCGCGATCCGGGCCGAGTTGGAACAGGCCATGACAGACGGCCACGGGCACACCATCCAGTTCCGCACCGGGCCGGTGGAGATGGAGTTCGCCGTGGACGTCAGGAAGGACGCCCAGGCCGGAGCCAAGGTGTCCATCCTGCCCTGGAGCGCCAGCGCCGAAGCCAAGACCGGATACGCGGCCGGGACCACGTCCCGCCTGAAGATCACGTTGCAGCCGGTCGATCAGCACGACCAGGACCAGAAGATCGGCGCCCAGAGCCCGCAACGCCCCGAGTAGCACCAGGTGACGCCTGCTCGCTGAGTCGCAGAGAACGGGGGTGCGCGCGTGGACGTGCGACGGGTGATGGAGGTCTGGGATCCGGCAGGCAGGATCGCCGGGACCGGCTACCTCATCGCCGACCGGCTGGTCCTGACCGCCTTACACAACATCCAGTCCTCCGCGACCACATCCGAGCGGGCTGTGGAAGTACGGCGGCTCGCCCTGCACGGTCAGCAGCCGGCAGCGTGGGTGGATGCCGAGGTGCTGTGGCCCGAGCAGCCACCCGACATCGAACAGGACCCGCACGCCGACGCCGCACTGCTGCTGATCAGCGCCCCGTCCTGGCAGCCTCCCGACACCGCGGCACCGGTGCGCTGGGGACGCCTGCCCGAACCCTCGCCCACTACCTCTGATACACGGGTGGCCTGTGTCGCGGTGGGCTTCCCAGAAGCCGAGCAGCGGGACGGAAAGCGTGACACCAAGCAGATCAGCGGGCATATCGAGACCCTGAGCGGCCTGAAGTCCGGCCTGATCACCGCACACATCGATGGTGTAGCCACCCCCGGCACGGCGGGTGGGTCATCGTCGTGGTCCGGGGCGTCAGGAGCCGCCCTATTCTGCGGGAACCTGCTGACCGGGGTTCTGACCACCGACCGCGCGAGCTGCTATCCCGGCAACCAGCTCGTCGCCGTTCCCCTGGCCACGCTCGCCGCACGCCCCGGCTTTACCAGAAGGATCAAAGTCGCAGGCAACTCTCTGGTTCTCGAAGACATCGGCTCCTTGCAGGGTGAGTCTAATAACAGATCACACAGTCCTCGGTCCCACGCCAGCGGTGAGGGTCTTGGGATACTTCGCATTTCACTTTCCCATATACCAGGTCAGATATTCTTCAATGTCGTTCACCCTCGCGTGATTATAGACGGAAAGACGCATGAACTCCGTTGGGGGAGCCATGACTTCACCCTCCCCGCCGGTCTCCACGAGATTAAGATATTCGTCCCCTACGTCAACAATCCGGAATGCTGTTCAGCCTCAACCGTCGCCAAGGTAGACACTCAAAATGTCACCCTGATCGAATATAAAACACCCCTGTCCATGTTTCAGAATGGGAAAATCCGAACCTTGCGCGTGTTTAAATAGAGACAAGTCGCGTTCATTTCCTGAACGCCAGAGCCATGCCGGATTACACAATGGGAGGGGGATGAGGATCGGGGCACGGAACGCCAGGGTGGATCGCATTCTGAGAGTAAGATGTGTACTCAGTCTAATATGTTTGCCCGTCGGAGCTATCACCGGGTTAGCGATATTCGGCAGGATGTTGAGGGCTGCGGCGACTACCTGCCAGCGATAAGCAAGCGGTATCCGTAGTCCATGCTCTGCTCACTAAGCAAGTCTGCGTGCCGACGATGCCAGGCACCGGAGTCAAGGTCGGCGCGGAGTCAGGCGACCGCCGGATCTACGGCAGAGGGTGGCAACTGAGCGAAGGGGGAACTAGCCCGCCGGAACCGGGTTGAGGAAGTCTCCGATCAGCGCCGGTAAGCGATCTGGAAGCCGTACGGTGTGCGCATCGAGCGCGTCGGCGACCTCGGCGCGCCCGCACCCCCAGCGCCCCCAGTAGCACCCGGCCGGCGCCCGCTTGGTGAGATGCAGAGAACGGAGGTCCGCGAGTGGACGTGCAACGGGTGATGGAGGTCTGGGACCCGGCGGGCCAGATCGCCGGGACTGGCTACCTCATCACGAACCGTTTGGTCATGACCGCGTACCACAACATCCAGCACGCCGGATCCACCTCACAGCGTGCGGTGGAGGTGCGGCAACTCACCCTGTACGGGCAGCAGCCGGCAGCGTGGGTGGATGCCGAGGTGCTGTGGCCGGAGCAACCGCCCGACATCGAGCAGGACCCGCACACCGACGCCGCCCTGCTGCTGATCGCCGACCCGGCCTGGCAGCCTCCCGTCTCCGCGGCACCGGTGCGCGGGGGGCGCCTGCCGTTACCTGGTGCCGTCGAGGCACGGGTCGCCTGTGTCGCGGTGGGGTTCCCGGAGGCCGAGCAGCGGGACGGAAAGCGGGACACCAAGCACATCAGCGGGCATATCGAGACCTTGAGCGGCCTGAAGTCCGGCCTGATAACCGCGCACATCGATCAGGTCGCCACCCCCAATAGCACTGGTGCAACATCGTCCTGGTCCGGGGCATCCGGAGCCGCCCTGTTCTGCGGGAACCTGCTCACCGGGGTCCTGACCACCGACCGCGCGGGACAATACCCGGGCAACCAGCTCATTGCCGTTCCGCTCGCCACCCTCGCCGCCCGTCCCGGCTTCACCACTACCATCAAAGCCGCAGGAGAGCCCCTGGTCCTCGAAGAGATCATCACTACCCGCCGCCTTGAGCACTTGGGGCGCAGGCGCGCGCCTCGCAGGGAGGCATACACAGCCCTATCGAACGAGTTCCGCAAGTTTCATCGAGCGATGGGATCCTGCCGGGAGCGGGCAAACGCAGGAGACGTACAGGGAGCAGAGGCGGCGCTACCTTCTTACCCTGAAGGGACTGACCGTTTCGAAATGGCTATCACCGCCGTCCAATTGGAAGGACCTAGAAAGGTTGCGCAATCCGCCTTGGAGGTTTTCGAATCCTGTGTGCGCTGGTATGGCGAAATGCGGGAGTGGATAAGCCTCCTTCGAGGGGAGTCTGATGGCGTCACAGAATCAAACTGGCCTTTCCTCGTCGAGGTGGCGGAAATGGAATCCGAGAGGAAGTTTTCAGAATTCATGGACGTGGCGTCTGATGGCCTCAACGAAGACGACTCTGATCCTGGAAGTGCGCTGGATTAGTGAAATCATCAGGTCGCCGGGGCATCAGCCGCGCTGCCCCTGCAGGTAGGTTCTCCGTCTCCTCCCGCCGCAGGCCTTACCGAGGGGCGACGCAGAAGTGCGCGGATGACATCGTCCAGTGCCCTGACCAGCGAATTTATTCCTGCATGAACCGGAGTTGACGGATGACTCGCGCAGCGTCGCTAGCGCGCGGGCAGGGCTGTGACGAGGAGTGGGTGCTCCAAGTTTGCGGCGGTCTCGGAGTCTGTGTCGGGTGCCGTCATACAGGGACGGCAGCGCCGGTTGCGTCCCTGCTCACACGGTTGGATCCTGAGGGTGCGGCAGATCGTCATTCCCAGGCATTTCTCCGTTCGGTAGCCGTTACGCTGCCCACCTGACGACACTTCAGCAGATCAGGGGGAGCCACGATGTCGCAGGAGCCGTGGGCGGGATTGTCCGAGGCCATCAGTGCGATCCGGGCCGAGTTGGAGCAGGCTATGGCCGATGGTCATGGGCACGCGATCCAGTTCCGTACTGGGCCGGTGGAGATGGAGTTCGCCGTGGACGTCAAGAAGGACGCTCAGGCGGGTGCGAAGGTGTCCATCCTGCCCTGGAGTGCCAGCGCCGAGGCGAAAGCCGGATACGCGGCCGGCACCACATCCCGCCTGAAGATCACCTTGCAGCCGGTCGACGAGCACGGCCAGGATCAGAAGATCGGCGCCCAGAGCCCGCAGCGTCCCCAGTAACACCCCGACTGGCACCCGCTTGGTGAGACGCAGAGAACGGGGGTCCGCGCGTGGATGTGCAACGGGTGATGGAGGTGTGGGACCCGGCGGGCCAGATCGCCGGAAGCGGCTACCTCATCACGGATCACTTGGTCCTGACCGCCCACCACAACATCCAGCGCGCCGGATCCACCACCCAGCGCGCGGTGGAGGTACGGCGACTCGCCTTTTACGGGGAGCAGTCAGCTGCGTGGATGGCAGCCGAAGTTCTGTGGCCTGAACAACCGCCCGACATTGAGCAGGATCCGCATACCGATGCCGCCCTGCTGCTCATCACGGACTCGGCCTGGCAGCCTCCTGTCTCCGCAGCGCCGGTTCGTTGGGGGCGCCTGGCCGCACCTTCACATGCTGCGGCCGAGGCACGCGTGGGCTGTGTTGCGGTGGGGTTTCCGGTGGCCGAGCACCGGGACGGAACGCGGGATACCAAGCACATCCGCGGGCACATCGAGACTCTGAGTGGCCTGAAGTCCGGCCTGATCACCGCGCACATCGACCAGGTTGCCGCCCCCAATGCGGCTGGTGCATCGTCGTCCTGGTCCGGGGCCTCCGGGGCCGCCTTGTTCTGCGGGAACCTATTGACCGGGGTCCTGACCACCGACCGCGCGAGAAACTACCTGGGCAACCAGCTCATCGCAGTTCCCCTGGCCACGCTCGCCGCTCGCCCCGGTTTCACCATCACCATCAATGTCGCAGGCAACCCACTGGCTTTGGAAGATATCACCGCCTCCGCCAGCGGCGATCACCACCCAGCAGGGCCTTACGACGTGGATGCCCCCCGGGGCCTACACAACTTGCCCGACCTGCCCCCCAAAGTGTTCGTCGGCCGAGAGGAAGCTCTCACTGCCCTCGCCGCCGCCATGGAGCAAGACTCCAAAGCCATCACACAGACCATCCAGGGCCTCGGCGGTGTCGGCAAGACCACCCTGGCCCTGCACTACGCCCACACCCACCGGGACGCGTACCAACTCGTGTGGTGGATCCACGCCGACACTCCCGAACAGATCACCACCGACCTCGCCGCCCTGACCACGCGCATCCACGCCGCCGCCACCGGCCGTACCACCGCCGAGGATGCGGAGTGGGCCATCGGATGGCTACAGACCCACCCCGGCTGGCTCCTCATCCTCGACAACGCCGAGCATCCCGACACCACCCGCCACTTGCTAGGTCAGCTCCACCACACTGGCCGCCACCTGATTACCAGTCGCTTCACGGACGGCTGGCCCACCACCCCCCTCGCCCTTCCCCTCCTCACCCCTGACGCCTCACTCGATCTGCTCACCCGGCTCACCGGCCTGACCGACCCTGACAACCAGCACCAGGCCCGCCTGCTCGCCGACGACCTCGGACACCTCCCGCTCGCCCTCGAACAAGCCGGCGCGTTCATCGCCCAGAGCCGCATCTCCGTCAGCGTGTACCGGGACCTGCTCCGCCTGCACCCAGCCCAGACCACCAGCACCGCTCCCCCCGGCAGCGACCCGAAGCGCACCATGGCCTGCATCTGGCGCATCACCCTGGACACCCTCCGCCACACCGTGCCGCTGGCCGTCGACATCCTGCGCACCGCCGCCTGGTACGCCCCCACCGCCATCCCCCGCACCCTGCTCGCCCCCCTGACCGACAACCCCGTCAACTACGCCCAAGCCCTCAGCCAACTCGCTGCCTACAACATGATCACCCTGGACACCGACACCCTCAGCATCCACCGCCTCATCCAGACCATCGCCCGCACCCCCGACCCAGCCACCGTGGACGCTGACCCCCACCGCAGCCACGACGCCATCACCAGGGCCCGCCACCACGCCACCGACCTCCTACGCACCGCACTGCCCGACGAACCAGACACAAACGTGGCCGGATGGCCCGCCTGGCGCACCCTGCTCCCTCACGCCGAAGCCCTCCTCACCGCCACCGGCCCCGTCCACGACACCGAAGACACCGACCTTCTCCTCACCAACGCCGCCATCTACCTTCAGAGCCAAGGCCAGATCGCCCAAGCCATCACCTACAAGAAGCGCTCCCTGGACACGTCCACCCGCCTCCACGGCCACGACCACCCCTCCACGCTCACCTCCCGCAACAACCTCGCGGGCGCCTACCAAGCGGCGGGGGATCTCGGCCGGGCCATCCCGTTGTACGAACAGACCCTGACCGACGGCGTGCGGGTACTGGGCGAAGACCACCCCTCCACACTCGCCTCCCGCAACAACCTCGCGTACGCCTACCGAGCGGCGGGGGATCTCGGCCGGGCCATCCCGCTGTACGAACAGACCCTGACCGACCGAGTGCGGGTACTGGGCGAAGACCACCCCTCCACGCTTACCTCCCGCAACAACCTCGCGTACGCCTACGAGTCGGCGGGGGATCTCGGCCGGGCCATCCCGTTGTACGAACAGACCCTGACCGACGGCGTGCGGGTACTGGGCGAAGACCACCCCTCCACACTCGCCTCCCGCAACAACCTCGCGTACGCCTACCGAGCGGCGGGGGATCTCGGCCGGGCCATCCCGCTGTACGAACAGACCCTGACCGACCGAGTGCGGGTACTGGGCGAAGACCACCCCGACACGCTCACCTCCCGCAGCAACCTCGCGGGCGCCTACCAAGCGGCGGGGGGCCTTGGCCGGGCCATCCCGTTGTACGAACAGACCCTGACCGACCGAGTGCGGGTACTGGGCGAAGACCACCCCGACACGCTCACCTCCCGCAACAACCTCGCGTACGCCTACGAGTCGGCGGGGGATCTCGGCCGGGCCATCCCGTTGTACGAACAGACCCTGACCGACCGAGTGCGGGTACTGGGCGAAGACCACCCCGACACGCTCACCTCCCGCAACAACCTCGCGTACGCCTACGAGTCGGCGGGGGATCTCGGCCGGGCCATCCCGTTGTACGAACAGACCCTGACCGACCGAGTGCGGGTACTGGGCGAAGACCACCCCGACACGCTCACCTCCCGCAGCAACCTCGCGGGCGCCTACCAAGCGGCGGGGGGCCTTGGCCGGGCCATCCCGTTGTACGAACAGACCCTGACCGACCGAGTGCGGGTACTGGGCGAAGACCACCCCTCCACGCTTACCTCCCGCAGCAACCTCGCGTACGCCTACCGAGCGGCGGGGGATCTCGGCCGGGCCATCCCGTTGCACGAACAGACCCTGATCGACCGAGTGCGGGTACTGGGCGAAGACCACCCCTCCACGCTCACCTCCCGCAACAACCTCGCGGGCGCCTACCAAGCTGCGGGGGATCTCGGCCGGGCCATCCCGCTGTACGAACAGACCCTGATCGACTGCGTGCGGGTACTGGGCGAAGACCACCCCACCACCCGTGTTGTCAGCGCCAACCTTGCCTACGCGAAATCGACGAACCAACTTCCCTAGTCGCGCGCGATCAACCGGCGCACGCCCACGGGTGACCACCCCGACGTACGCATCCGAAGAGTGACCTCATCAAGTCCCCAAATTATTACTGCATGAGCATGGCTTGATCGAGGACTCGCGCAGGGCGGCGATCGGTGCCAGCTCGGCCCGCGTCTGGGCCCACAGGACCAGCCCGTACGCCGACACGGAGAGCGCCGCGCCGAGGAGGCCGACGGCGGCGTACGGCCGGAGAACGGACACGAACTCGCCGCGCCACCGGTACCCCGCGTACACCGGGATCGCCACACCCTCGATGGCCATCAGCCAGGCGATGTAGCCGAGGGAGGAGCCGGACGCGCGTACGCCCAGACCGTCCACCACGGTGTACGCGGCGATCGACACGCCGGTCGCCAACGCCGCCCCGATCGCGGCCCAGTGGGGGCGCCGCCCGCGCAGCCCCCACAGGGCGACGCCCGTCAGCCCCGCGCAGGACAGCGCGATCCCGGACGCCGCCCAACCGTCGGGCACCTCGTGCGCGAAGACCGCCGCCAGCGCCGTGACGACCAGCGGAGCGGTCCCGCGGGCGATCGGATACGCCTGCCCGAAGTCGCCGAGCCGGAACGAGCGCATCAGCAGGACGTAGTACGCGACGTGGATCACGGCCGACACCATGAGGTACGGCCATGCCCCGGACGCCGGGACCGCCACGAACGGCACCATGGCGAGGCCGATCAGTGTGCCGCCGCCCGCGATCAGCGTGAAGCCGACCAGCTTGTCGTCGATGCGGTGCGCGAGCGCGTTCCAGCTGGCGTGGGTGACCGCGGCGAGCAGTACCGCCGCGGTGACGAGCGGCGTCACGCCGTCTGCTCGCGCACGTCCACCAGGGTGCCGCCGGCGTGGGCGATCAGGCTCTTCGGGTCCATCGGGAAGACGGCGTGCGGCGTGCCCGCCGCGGCCCACACCGTGTCGTGGTCGAGCAGCGAACGGTCCGCCAGGACACGGGTTCTGGTGCGGTGTCCGAAGGGCGGTACGCCACCGATCGCGTACCCCGTCGTCTCCCGCACCAGGTCAACCTTGGCCCGCGTCACCTTCTCGGCGCCCAGCTCCCGCCGTACGAGCTCCACGTCGACCCGTGACGCGCCGTCCATCAGGACCAGCACCGGCACCCCGTCCGCCGCGAAGATCAGCGACTTGCAGATCTGGCTCAGCTCACAGCCGATCGCGGCGGCGGCCTCGGCGGCGGTGCGGGTCGCGTCCGGGAAGCGGCGGATGCGCTCGGTCACCTCGTCGAGGCCCAGTTCTTGGAGGGCTTCGGCGAAACGGGGATGGGCCGCGTTCTCGGTGGTGGCGTTCTCGGCGGTGGCTTTGTCTGCGGGGGAGTGTTCTTCGGCGGCGTTCGCATCGGTGGCGGTCATGAACGGCACGCTAGCGGTCGGTGTACGAGGCACGCGACCGAGTTCCTAGTCCCACCAGAAGCGCCACAGCGGGGCGTTGACGAGGGATGCCGCGTACCGGGGGAAGGGGGTCGGGGGGTCGTCGACGATGTTGTCGGCCGTGGTCAGGAGGTGTTCGAGGGCGAGGTGGCTTGCCTGCTCCTCGGTGCGCGGCGGGCTCGCGACGGAGACGTACAGCGTCGCCCCCACGGCGGCCAGGACGCGCGCCCCGAAGCGGTCCTCCCAACTGCGCAACAGGGCGCAGAGCAGCGGGAGAGGGGCGCCGCGGTCCCAGCCGACGACGGCGGGTATGTCGGCGCTCCGCCGGGCGGCGACGAGTGCGAGACGGCCGTCCCACAGCTCGTACGGCCATTCGTCCGCGAGTACGGCGAAGGCGGACCGCGCGGCCTCGTCCGGGTCGACGCCGGCCGGGGGGAGCGTGGCGGGCGCCAGTCCGGGCCACTGCTCGAACGGTGGGCCGGGGTCGTCCTCCCACGGCTCGACGTCCTGGGGGCAGTCCACCGGCTCGGGCGCCGCGGCGAGCCGGGCGAGTTGGCGCCGGCGATGGGTGCGCCAGGCCTCCTCCAGTTCACCCTCCAGGTCGAAGGCGTCGACGGCGGCGAGGTCGAACGGGGCCGGCCGGACGTCGGAGTAGCACAGGAGCGGCAGCAGACCGGTGACGTGCTGCTGCCGCTGGTGCCCGGTCCACGCGGCCAGCGGGTCCGCCGGGGGCTGGTCGGAGTACCACATGACCGGCGAGCCGTCCGGCACGAAGTGGCCGGCCGGAAGTCCTTCGGGCAGCGAGAACGTCATGGGTGGAGAGTAGAACTCCCCACTGACATCGCCCCCGCGCCCAACTCCCCGCCGAACTCGCGGCCCAACTCCCGGCCTAGCTCCCCGCCTTCAGCAGCGCCGCCACGATCGGCCCCGCCGTGTCGCCCCCGTGGCCGCCCTGCTGCACGACGCCCGCAGCCGCGAGGTCGCCCTTCCAGGCCGTGAACCAGCCGTTCGGCTTGTCCTGGCCGTCGACCTCGGCGGAGCCGGTCTTCGCGCCGTAGTTGGGGCCGAGCCCGGACATCGCCTCGGCGGCGGTGCCGTACGCCGCCGTGTACTGCATGACTTCGCGGAGCTGGGAGAGCGTGGACGCGGACATGGTGCGGGACGCCGTGACCAGCGTGCGGTGGTCGACCGTCGGAGACACCAGGTAGGGCTGGTGGAAGGTGCCCGCCTGGACCGTGGCGGCGACCGACGCCATGTTCAGCGGGTTCATGCGGACCCCGCCCTGGCCCATCAGGGACGCCGCCATCTGTGCGGCGCTCTGCACCGGCACCGAGCCGTCGAAGGTCGGGACGCCGATGGCCCAGTTGTTCATGCTCAGCCCGAAGACCTGCTGGGCCTGCTTGGTCAGGTCGTCGTTCTCCAGCTTCTTCGCCTGGGTGATGAAGGCCGTGTTGCAGGACCGCGCGAAGCTCGCCTTGAACGTGCCGCCCTTGATGGAGAAGTCGTTGTCGTTGTGGAACGTCCAGCCGCCGTACTTCGCGGTCTTGGGGCACGGGTGCGCCTTGTCGGCGGAGGCCAGGCCCTTGTCGAAGAGCAGCGACGCGGTGATGACCTTCATCGTGGAGCCGGGGGCGAGGGAGCCCTGGAAGGCGGTGTTGAAGCCGTGGCCGCTGTTCGCGACGGCGAGGATCTCGCCCGTCGAGGGGCGCATCAGGACCACCGACGCCTTCGCCTTGGCGGCCACCTGCTGCTCGGCGTCCGCCTGGAGGGTCGGGCTGAGGGTCGTCTTCACGGTCCCCGGGGTGCCCTCGCTGAGCGTCAGCAGGGTCTTGTCGGGGGTCTTCTGGGCGCCCTTCTTCGCGGCCTTGCGGACCACGCGCAGCTCGATGCCCGCCTTGCCGCCGGCCGTCTTGCCGTACTTCTCGCGCAGTCCGTCGAGGACCGTGCCCAGGGAGGGGTACTTGGCGGTGGTCAGCTCCCCGCCGTTCCGGTCGAGGGCGGTGACCGGGGGCGTGCCCGACTCGCCGGTGACGAGCCGGTCGCCGTCCTGGAGGTCCGGGTGCACGACGGACGGCTTCCAGCCGACCAGCGCGACACCGTCCTTGGCGCGTCGCACGACCGTCAGCTTCGACGCGTACGAGAGCGGCTTGCTCTTGCCCTTGTACGTCACGGTGGCCTTGACGGTGAACGGGACGGCGGTGCCCGACCGCTTGCCGCTCGTCAGGGTCACGCCGGTGATGTGCGCGTCCTTGCCGTAGCCGGTCAGCGCGGTGGTCGCGGCGGCCGAGTCGTCGGTGGCGGCGGCCGCCTTCGCGACGTCGCCGCTCTGCCAGGCGGTGAGGAAGGCCGCGGCCGTGGTGCGCACTTCGGCCGCCGACAGCGGGCCGGTCTTCACGGCCTTGTGGTCGGCGGTCGTCGTCGTACGGTCGTCGGCCGCCGCACCGCCGCCGTACAGGCTGTAGGCACCGAACGCCCCGCCGGCGACGACCACGGCGATCAGCCCGCCGAGCACGGCGGGCCGCTTCGTCTTCCGTCGCTCGGCGACGCGCCTTCTCTTGCCCACAGCTCCAAGTCCTCCGCTGTCCCCTGATGCCCCCGTGCCTCACGCTGCTCGGACTGCTCAACGAGAAGCATCAGCCTAGGGTCCCGCCCTGTGAGGGGTGACTTCAGCCACCAGTTCGTAGCACAGCTGCGACGATCGGACCGGCGGCGTCCCCTCCGTGGCCGCCCTCCTGGGTCATGGCGGCGGCCGCGATGTCGTTGCGGTAGCCGGTGAACCAGCTGTTGGACTTGGCCTGGCCGTCGACCTCGGCGGAGCCGGTCTTGGCGCCGAGGTCACCGCCGAGCCCGGCCATCACGCGCGCGGCGGTGCCGCTCGTCGCGGTGAGCCGCATCATCTGCTTGAGCTGCGCGACGGTGTTCATCGGCAGCCCCTTCGCCTGCGCCGGCACGCGGTCGTCGAGCTTCAGCGGCACGATGACCGGCTGGCGGAACGTGCCGGTGATGGCGGTCGCCGTCACCGACGCCATGTTCAGCGGGCTCAACTGGACCTGGCCCTGGCCGATCGCGTTCGCCGCGCGGTCCGGGCCGCCCGAGGCGGGGACACTGCCGTCGAAGGACGGAATGCCGGTCTTCCAGTTGTCCTGGCCGAGGCCGAACCGCGTCTGTGCCTCGGTGGTGAGCGACTCGTCGGTGAGCGGCGCCTTGGTGGTGCCGTCGATGAGCTTCACGAAGGCCGTGTTGCAGGACCGCATGAAGCTGTTGGCGAGGCTGGCGTTCTCATTCGGGGTCATGCCCGTCAGGTTGTGGAAGGTCTGGCTCTGCCAGGTCGCGGTCTCCGGGCAGGGCGCGGGGCCGTTCATCGTGGTCACGCCGTTGTCGATGAACATCGCCGCGGTGACGATCTTCATCGTGGAGCCGGGCGCGAGCTTGCCGAGGAACGCCGCGTTGAACCCGTCCTCCCGGTGGTTGGCGACCGCCAGCACCTCGCCCGTGCTCGGCTTCACCGCCACCACGGACGACTCGGAGTACTGCGTGACCGCCTTCTCCGCGGCGGCCTGCGCGGTGGCGCTGAGCGTCGTACGGACCTTGCCCGTCTTCCCCTTGGCGAGGGTGACGAGGGTCGTGTCGCCCGTCTCCTCGCTCCCGTGCCGGATCGCCAGCTCGATGCCGGGTGAGCCGCCCGCCGTGTCGCCGTACTTCTCGCGCAGCGCGTCCAGGATGGGCCCCAGTGACGGGTACTTCTCCTTCGTCAGGACAACGTTGTTGCGGTCCACGGCCTCGATCGCCGGACTCGCCGACTCGCCCGTGACCAGCGTGTCGCCGTCCTTCAGCTCCGGGTGGACGACCGACGGCTTCCAGTCGACCAGCGCCTTGCCGGTGGTTTCCCCGCGCACGACGGTCAGTTCGGAGTCGTACGAGAAGGGCTTGCTCTTCCCGTCGTACGACACCGTCGCCTTGACCGAGAACGGCACGGTCGCCCCGGACGGCGTGCCCGGTGTGATCTTCACGCCGGTGAGGTGCGCGTCGGTGCGGTAACCGCCCAGCAGCCCTTCGGCCTTCGACGCGAAGTTGGTGTACGCCGCCGCCTTGGCCGCGTCGCCCTTCTCCCACGCCGCGAAGAACTTGGCGCTGGTCTCCTTGACCTCGGCACCGCTCGGCGGCCCGGTCTTGACCGCCGCGGGCCCGGACGCACCCGTGCCGCCGTCCCCGCTGATCGCGGTCACCACGTTGTACGCGCCGTATCCGGCGCCCCCCACCATCACGGCGAACACACCGCCGATGACGGCTGCCCTTGCCCCCTTGCGCATCGCGCGAATCCCTCCCCGTGGACCCTCCCCCGAACTTCTGAACGCGTTCAGAAAAGTTGGTCTACTCCGCACTGTAGGCGCGGGTGGGGCTCATGGGGCGGACGTTCTCCGAATTGTTAGGCCCGGACACGCTCCGTCACATCCATGAACGCCGGTCGGGATGCTGGACGGTGGGGGTCGCTGTGCGCGTGGTGAGGGGGCCGGACGGCCGGCCGGGTGACAGTGAGCCCGGCCGACGCATACGCGGCCGGACCCGCCCCGCCCCGCGCACGTGCCGCCGGCTAGACCCAGGTATCCAGCCACATCCGCGACCGCCACTGGTCGATCGGGATCGCCGTGCCCGTGTACAGCGGCCAGAAGTAGATGAAGTTCCACACGATCAGCAGGACCAGGACGCCGGCCCCCGCCGCGCCGATGACACGGCGGCGTTCACCGGCGCCGGGTGGGCCGAGGATCGCGCCGGTCATCATCGCGACGGCCAGACAGAGGAAAGGCACGAAGACGACGGCGTAGAAGAAGAAGATCGTGCGCTCCTGGTACATGAACCAGGGGAGGTAGCCGGCCGCGATGCCGCAGGCGATCGCGCCCGCGCGCCAGTCGCGGCGGAACGCCCAGCGCCACAGCACGTAGGCGATCGCGAAGCAGGCCGCCCACCACAGGAGCGGGGTGCCGAGGGCGAGGACCTCGCGGGCGCACTTCTGGCCGGCGTCGGCGGGGCAGCCGTCCTTGCCGGGCGCCGGGGACTCGTAGAAGTACGAGACGGGCCGGCCCAGGACGATCCAGCTCCACGGGTTCGACTGGTAGGTGTGCGGCGACGAGAGGCCGACGTGGAACTTGTACACCTCGTGCTCGTAGTGCCACAGGCTGCGCAGCCAGTCCGGCAGGAAGGTCCAGTGGCCGCCCTTGCCGTCGGTCACGGCCCAGTTGCGGAAGTAGCCGCCCTTGCCGTTGTCCGGCGACAGGATCCAGCCGGTCCAGGAGACCAGGTACACGGACAGGGCGACCGGGACCGTCGCCAGGAACGTGATGCCCGTGTCGTGCTTGAGGGCCGCCAGGTACGGGTGACGGGCGCCCGCGACCCGGCGCGAGGCCGCGTCCCACAGCACCGCCATCACGCAGAACGCGGCCAGGATGTAGAGGCCGTTCCACTTGGTGCCGATGGCCAGGCCCAGCATCAGGCCCGCCGTCCAGCGCCAGGGGCGCCAGCCGAGGCGGGTCGTCTCGGCGAAATGCGCGTCGGGGCGTACGCCGCCGTCGTCGTCGGCGGGCAGCGCGGCCGCGAGTTTCTCCCGTGCCTTGTCGCGGTCGACGACCAGGCAGCCGAAGGCCGCGAGCACGAAGAACATGAGGACGCCGTCGAGCAGCGAGGTGCGGCTCATCACGAAGTGCAGGCCGTCCACCGCCATCAGCGCGCCCGCCAGGCAGCCGAGGAACGTCGAACGGAACAACCGGCGCCCGATCCGGCACAGCAGCAGCACCGACAGCGTGCCGAGCAGCGCCGTCATGAACCGCCAGCCGAACGGGTTGAACCCGAACATCCACTCGCCGAGCCCGATGACGTACTTGCCCACCGGCGGGTGCACGACATAGGCGGCGTCGCTCGGGATCCGCACGTTGCCGTTGCCCTGCAGGATCAGGTCGTTGGCGTCCTTCGCCCAGTTGACCTCGTATCCGCGGTGGATGAGCGCCCAGGCGTCCTTGGCGTAGTACGTCTCGTCGAATATCACCGCCTTCGGGCTGCCCAGGTTCCAGAACCGCAGCAGCCCGGCCAGCAGCGTCACCAGGAGCGGGCCGCCCCAGCCCGACCAGCGCGTGATGCGCTCGGCGATCTCGTGGCGCAGCCCGAGCGCCGCCCAGATGCGCGGACCGGGCTCGGCGTACGGCGGCACCAGCCGGTCGCGCACATCGCTTCTCGGCGGCGCCGAATATCCGAAGCGGCGCAGCCGCTGCTGCCACGACGGCCGCTGCTCTTCGGCGGCCTGGCCCTGCCGGGTGTCCGTGGAGGACGCGGTACTGGTCACCGCGCCATCGTAGGGAACACGTCTGTGGGAGTCCCGTGCCTGGGCCCTGCGAGGATGGAACCGTGACAGGAACGCCGGGAACTCTCGTACTCGCAGGCACCCCCATTGGCGATATGGCGGACGCGCCTCCGCGGCTGGCCCAGGAGCTGGCGGTGGCCGATGTCGTCGCCGCCGAGGACACCCGGCGGCTGCGCCGGCTCACCCAGGCGCTGGGCGTACAGCCGGCCGGGCGCGTCGTGTCGTACTTCGAGGGCAACGAGGCGGCCCGTACGCCCGAGCTGGTCGAGGCGCTGGCCGGCGGGGCGCGGGTGCTGCTGGTGACCGACGCCGGGATGCCGTCCGTCTCGGACCCCGGGTACCGGCTGGTCGCGGCCGCCGTCGAGAAGGACATCAAGGTCACCGCCGTACCCGGCCCGTCCGCCGTGCTCACCGCGCTCGCGCTGTCCGGGCTGCCCGTCGACCGCTTCTGCTTCGAGGGTTTCCTGCCCAGGAAGGCGGGCGAGCGCCTGTCGCGCCTGCGCGATGTCGCCGACGAGCGGCGCACCCTCGTCTACTTCGAGGCGCCCCACCGGCTCGACGACACGCTCGCCGCGATGGCCGAGGTGTTCGGCACGGAGCGGCGCGCCGCCGTCTGCCGCGAGCTGACGAAGACGTACGAGGAGGTCAAGCGCGGCCCGCTGGGCGAGCTGGCCGCCTGGGCCGCCGAGGGCGTACGCGGTGAGATCACCGTCGTCGTCGAGGGCGCGGCCGACAAGGGCGCCGAGGAACTGGACGCCACCGAACTGGTGCGCAGAGTGCAGGTGCGCGAGGAGGCGGGGGAGCGGCGCAAGGAGGCGATCGCCGCCGTCGCCGCGGAGGCGGGAATTCCCAAGCGCGACGTCTTCGATGCAGTGGTCGCGGCAAAGAATGCCGCACGGAGCGCCCCATAGAAGGGCAAAGGACTGTGCCGAAAGGCAAAGCTCAGGCCGGGTAGCGGGAGCCTTCCGACAAGGAAAGACCAAAACGACTCCAATAGTCGACAGGCCTGATGCGTTCGCGCCGGTAGAAGCGTCCACTGGTTGAAGGGACGTACCCGTCCCTCGCCTTCGGAGTCCCGGAGTCTCGGCGTCCCGGAGTTTCGGAATGTCGGAACTTCGGTGTTCGGTATTCGGTGCCCGGTGGGATTTCGGCTGTCGGCTTCAGCGGGAATCCTGTCGGGGCGGAGGCGCTTGTCCAGCGGACAGAGGAGCTGGCATGAGTGAGATCGCAGGACAGACCGGGCATCGCAGCGCGGCGACCGCCGTCGTCCATGAGTCGTATTCCTTCGCCTGCATGCGCTGCGGGCACGGCTGGGAGCAGTCGTACGAGATAGAGCACCACCTCGACGCCGAAGGCAGCGAGTTCGTGATGTACGTGGCGAACGGCCAGGTCGTGCCGTCGCCGCTGAGTCGGCCCAGCTGCCTGAACTGCGACAGCCATGTGGTGCGCATCATGCGCGCCGGCCAGGTGTCCTCCGTCCTCGACTCCATGCACCGCACCCCCCGTCCGGTGCCGCCCCGCCCGTCCGACGAGGCCCTCGCGGCGCCTCAGGCCGAGCACAGGGAGCCGCACCACTGGCACCTCTCGGATCTGCTGCATCCGTTCCACCACCGCAAGGCGGGTTGACCGCTTTCCTCAGGTGAGGCGCCGCAAGGTCTGGTGAGGTAACTCGGGTGAGGCGTGGCATGCCCCTTTCGTAGGATCGGGGCATGCCCTCCGAGAAGACCGAAGCCCCGCCCCTGCCCGAGCCGCTGCGTGTGCCCGTCGCCGACTCGCACACCCATCTCGACATGCAGTCGGGCACGGTCGAGGAAGGCCTCGCCAAGGCCGCGTCGGTCGGCGTGACGACGGTCGTCCAGGTCGGATGCGACGTGAACGGCTCGCGCTGGGCGGCCGAGACGGCGGCCGCGTACGACGCCGTCCACGCGACGGTCGCGCTGCACCCCAACGAAGCGCCCCGCATCGTCCACGGCGACCCCGACGGCTGGTCCCGGCAGGGCGCGCGGCAGCCGGGCGGGGACGCCGCCCTGGACGAGGCGCTCGCGGAGATCGACCGCCTCGCCGCCCTCCCGCACGTCAAGGGCGTCGGCGAGACCGGGCTCGACTACTTCCGTACGGGACCCGAGGGCAAGGCCGCGCAGGAACGGTCCTTCCGCGCCCACATCGAGATCGCCAAGCGGCACGGCAAGGCCCTGGTCATCCACGACCGCGACGCCCACACCGATGTGCTGCGCGTCCTCAAGGAAGAGGGCGCCCCCGAGCGGACCGTCTTCCACTGCTACTCCGGCGACGCCGCGATGGCCGAGCTCTGCGCCCAGGCCGGCTACTTCATGTCCTTCGCCGGCAACATGACCTTCAAGAACGCCCAGCCGCTGCGCGACGCGCTCGCCGTCGCGCCCCTGGAACTCGTCCTCGTCGAGACCGACGCGCCCTTCCTGACCCCCGCCCCGTACCGCGGACGGCCTAACGCCCCGTATCTCATTCCGGTCACGGTCCGCGCCATGGCGGCTGTACGGGGCATCGACGAGGACGCGCTGGCGACCTCGGTCGCAGCGAACACCGCGCGAGCATTCGATTACTGACGCATAACGGTTCCGGGGGATTTCCGGGGGCGCACCTCGGGGAGTGTCGCGACACAGCGTAGCCGCGTTGCTTTGGAGAGTGACGACCGCTCCGCTAGGTTCTGGTCTCCCTCCCGTCTCCCACCACCACCCTGACGGAGCCCTTCGGGCACACCTCTTTCTCCTCCGGAACCCCTGGAGCGTGTCGTCGTGAGCAGCTCGCAGTACGAGACGTATGGACCGACTGGTGTCGCTGGTGTTGCTGGTGTCACTGGTGCGACGGGAACGTCGTACGAGGACTACGAGCCCAACGAGGCCTATGCGCCGCCGAACGGCCATGGCTACCCGGACACGTACCAGCCCGCGTACGAGGCGCGCGCGCCCGAGCCCGAGGTCCCGGCGGAGCCCGGGCCGGGGTGGGGGCTTCCGCGGCAGGCGGAGGGCGCGGACGGGGCGGAGGGGGCCTACGGGGCCTACGGGGCGTACGGAGTGGCGGGATGGGCGCGCGAGGAGCGTGGTGCGCCGGCGCCTGGGGCACCCACGCCCGGCGGTCGCGCCGCCGCCCGGCGCGGGGCACGGCGCAAGCGCGGCACCGAGCGCCCCGACCCCCTGCGGCGGCTGCTCCCGCAGGCGCTGGTCGTGGCGTTCCTGGCCGGCGGCACCTCCGCGTTTGTCGCCAACGACAAGGCGATCGAGCTCAGCGTCGACGGGAAGCCGCGCACCCTGCACACCTTCGCCGACGACGTGACCGAGCTGCTCGCCGACGAGGGCGTGCGGGTGGGGGCGCACGACGTGGTGGCGCCCGCCCCCGGCACGGCGCTCGCCAGTGGCGATGAGGTCGCGGTTCACTACGGGCGCCCCGTGCACCTCACCCTCGACGGGCACCGGCGCAAGGTGTGGACGACGGCGCACACCGTGGACGAGGCGCTCAGGCAGCTGGGGGTGCGCGCGGAGGGCGCGTACGTGTCGACTTCACGCTCCCGGCGCATCGGGCGTGAGGGCCTCGCGCTCGATGTGCGCACCGAGCGCACGGTGACGATCATGGCGGACGGGCGGGCGCGCACGATCCGTACGAACGCGGCGAGCGTCCGGGAGGCCGTCGAGGAGGCCGGGATCACCCTGCGCGGGCAGGACACGACCTCCGTCGCGCCGGGGAGTTTTCCGCGCGACGGGCAGACGGTCACCGTCATGCGGGTCACCGGGACCAAGGAGGTCCGCGAGGAGGTGATTCCGTTCCAGGTGGAGCGGACGCTGGATCCCTCGCTGTTCAAGGGCACCGAGGTCGTGGAGCGTGCCGGGCAGCTGGGGGCCCGGCGGGTCACGTACTCGCTGCGGACCGTCAACGGGGTCAAGCAGAGGCCCAGGCGGATCAAGTCCGAGGTGGCGCGTGAGCCGCGGGCCCAGCTGGTGAAGGTCGGTACGAAGCCCCCTCCGACGTCCGACGCCGGGGCCGATCACCTGAACTGGGCCGGTCTTGCGGCGTGCGAGTCCGGGGGGCGTCCTGGGGCCGTGGATCCGTCCGGCACGTACGGAGGCCTCTACCAGTTCGACAGCCGGACGTGGCATGCCCTTGGGGGTTCCGGGCGGCCCCAGGACGCGCCTGCCGCCGAGCAGACGTTCCGGGCGAAGAAGTTGTACGTGCGGCGGGGGGCGACCCCTTGGCCGCACTGCGGGATGCGGCTGCACGGCTGAGGGGTTTTCGCCCCCGCCGCCCCTACCCGTCCCATCCCGTTCCTGGGGCTCCGCCCCAGACCCCGTTCGGTTGTTCTTTGGGTGCGGGCGGGTGGGGGTTGCTCGCGCAGTTCCCCGCGCCCCTTAAAGGCGCGGGGCTTCGCCCCGCGATCCCCCGCCCGCCCCAGAGTCTTTTAGGGGCGCGGGGAACTGCGCGACCAGCCCCCACGGCCCGCACACAAACGAACCGGGGTGGGCGGGGAATCGCGGGGCGCAGCCCCGCCGAAGGGGCGCGGGGAACTGCGCAATCTTTTAGGGGGGTCTGGGGGCGCAGCCCCCAGGAACGGGATGGGACGGGTAGGGGCGGCGGGGGCGAAAACATCCGCCGGCCCACCGCACCCGTACCCTTGGTCCGTGACCAGCCCCACCCCCGACGCCCTCCTGGGCCCCGCCGACATCCGCGAGCTCGCGGATGTGCTCGGCGTGCGGCCCACCAAGCAGCGCGGCCAGAACTTCGTCATCGACGCGAACACGGTGCGCCGCATCGTGCGGACCGCGCAGGTGCGCCCCGACGACGTGGTCGTGGAGGTGGGCCCCGGCCTCGGCTCCCTGACGCTGGCTCTGCTGGAGGTCGCCGACCGGGTCACGGCGGTGGAGATCGACGACGTGCTCGCCGGAGCGCTGCCGTCGACCATCGCCGCCCGCATGCCGGAGCGCGCGGAGCGGTTCGCGCTCGTGCACTCCGACGCGATGCAGGTGCGGGAACTGCCCGGCCCCGCCCCCACCGCACTCGTCGCCAACCTCCCGTACAACGTCGCCGTACCCGTCCTGCTGCACATGCTCGACACCTTCCCGACCATCGAGCGCACGCTGGTGATGGTGCAGGCGGAGGTCGCGGACCGGCTAGCGGCCCCGCCCGGCTCGAAGGTGTACGGCGTCCCGTCCGTGAAGGCGAACTGGTACGCCGACGTGAAGCGGGCCGGTTCCATCGGGCGGAACGTGTTCTGGCCGGCGCCCAACGTCGACAGCGGGCTGGTGTCGCTCACCCGGCGCGCCGAGCCCCTCAAGACGACGGCGACGAAGCGCGAGGTGTTCGCCGTGGTCGACGCCGCCTTCGCCCAGCGGCGGAAGACCCTGCGCGCCGCCCTCGCCGGGTGGGCGGGATCCGCCGCGGCCGCCGAGGTCGCACTCGTCGCCGCCGGTGTCTCGCCACAGGCCCGCGGGGAGTCGCTCACGGTGGAGGAGTTCGCCCGTATCGCCGAGAACAAGGCCGAGAACAAGGAGTCGAGCCAGCCGTGACGGAGACGGTGACGGTCCGCGTCCCTGCCAAGGTCAACGTCCAGCTCGCGGTGGGCGGCGCCCGCCCCGACGGCTTCCACGACCTGGCCAACGTCTTCCTCGCCGTCGGCCTGTACGACGAGGTGACGGTCGCACCGGCGGACGAGCTGCGCATCACCTGCGCGGGGCCGGACGCCGCGCAGGTGCCCCTGGACCGTACGAACCTCGCGGCCCGCGCGGCCCTCGAACTCGCCCGGCGGTACGACCTCGACCCCGCCGTCCATCTCCACATCGCCAAGGACATCCCCGTCGCCGGCGGCATGGCCGGCGGCAGTGCGGACGGAGCCGGTGCGCTGCTCGCGTGCGACGCCCTGTGGGGTACGCGGGCCTCGCGCGAGGAACTCCTCGACATCTGCGCCGAGTTGGGCAGCGATGTGCCGTTCAGCCTGGTGGGCGGGGCGGCGCTCGGCGTCGGGCGGGGCGAGCAGCTGCGGACGCTGGAGGTCGGCGGCACCTTCCACTGGGTCTTCGCGATGGCCGAGCGGGGGCTTTCGACTCCCGCGGTCTTCCGGGAGTTCGACCGGATGAACGAGGGGGTGCGGATCCCCGAGCCGGTCGCCTCGCAGGAGCTGCTCGACGCCCTGGCGAAGGGGGATGCCGGGGCCCTCGCGCGCGCCGTCTCCAACGATCTCCAGCCCGCCGCCCTCTCCCTCTTCCCGGCCCTCGCCGACACCCTCGCCGCGGGCCGCGCGGCCGGCGCCCTCGCCGCGCTCGTCTCCGGCTCGGGCCCGACCACCGCCTTCCTCGCGCAGGACGCGGAGTCCGCGCACACGGTCGCCGAGGCGCTGCTCGCCTCGGGCACCTGCCGTTCCGTACGGGTCACCGAGAGCCCCGCGCCCGGCGCGACCGTCCTCTGACGGCGCGAGCGTTCTCGTACGGCGCCGGCGTTCTCGTACGGCTTGTGCGTCTCGTATGGGCTTGTACGGCCTCGTACGGCACGTACTCAGACGCCAGTTGAGTACGGGAGCGCTGCCGCCTGCCGGGCGTGCGGCGCGATCGTACTCGTATGGGATCAAGCGCTCATGAGCTCGCCGCGGCCACACCCGCCTCGCGCGACAAGTACATCGACCTGCTGCGGGTCGCCTCGCTCGGCACGGTGGTGCTCGGGCACTGGCTGATGGCCGCGGTGACCGTCGGGGACGGCGGGCGGGCCGAGGTCGGCAATCTGCTCGCGGTGGAGCCGAGGCTCCAACTGCTCACCTGGGCGCTGCAGATCATGCCGGTGTTCTTCTTCGTGGGCGGCTTCTCGCACGCGCTGTCTTACCGCTCGCTGCGGAGGCGGTCGGAAGGTGCCCCGGTCTACTCCGTGTTCCTGCGCGCCCGGTTGCAGCGGCTGCTGCGACCGACCGTCGTGTTCATCGGGGTGTGGGGCGCGGGCGCCCTCGCGCTGCAACTCGCGGGTGAGGGCGGCGGATTGCTCGACGTGTCGCTTCGGCTGGTGGCCCAGCCGTTGTGGTTCATAGGGATCTATCTGGCGATGGTGGCCTTCACGCCGCCGTTGCTGCGGCTGCACGAGCGGTACGGCTGGGGCGCGTTCGGCGGGCTGGTCGCGGCGGCGGCCTCCGTGGACGTACTCCGGTTCGCGTTCGAGGTGCCGTACGTCGAGTTCCTCAACTTCGCCTTCGTCTGGCTCGCGGTCCACCAGCTCGGATTCCTGCGCGCGGACGGGCGGTTGGGGCGGCCGTACGTCCTCGCGGGCGCCGGACTCGCGGGGGCCGCGCTGCTGGTGGCGTACGGGCCTTATCCGCTGTCGATGGTCGGGATGCCCGGCGAGAAGATCTCCAACATGGCACCGCCGACCTTCGCGCTGCTGTGCCACGGGCTGTGGCTGGTCGGCGCGGTGGAGCTGCTGCGGGAGCCCGCGGGGCGGTGGCTGCGCCGGCCGCGGGTGTGGCGGACCGTCGTCGCCGCCAACGGCGTGTCCATGACGGCCTTCCTGTGGCACCTCACGGCGATGCTCGGCGTGTACGGCGTGCTGCTCGCCGCGGGGGCGCGGCTGCCGGAGCCCGCGACGGGGGGCTGGTGGGCGCAGGTGCCACTGCGGATCGCGGCGGCGATGGTGGTCACGGGGGTGCTCGTCGCGGTGTTCCGGCGGTTCGAACGGCCTCCTGCGGGAGGGAAGTTGAAGGTGTCCCCGGAGGTGTCCCGGGAGGTGTCCCCGAAGGTGTCTCCGGATGTCTCCTCCAGCGGCGCGGGCCCTGCTGCCGCGGTCGGTGTCGCCCTCTGCCTCTTCGGTGTGCTCGGGCTGTCCATGGTCGGCTTCGGGGGGCTTCTGGAAGGCCGTACGGCGATGCTGATCGCGGTGCGGGTGACGGCTCCGGTGGCCGTGGCGATGACGCTCGTGGGGTGGCTGCTGGTGGAGCGGGCGGGGCGAGGGCGCCCGGCGCTGCATAAATATGCAACCCAGGTGTAACCTACGTCACCGTAATTTAATTCTCATCTATCACCCCCATGGTCCCTTTCGCGCCGTCTGCTCCTCAGGCGGTGCTGGCATGATCAGCCGTCCCCGGTCTCTTGTTACCGGCGGTACTTCCGTGTGCGCGGCCATGCCCGCGCGACGGCGAGAGGGGCTTCCCCATGGGACACATGGACCACTTCAGCGCAGGATGGGTCACTCCCGTCCTCTCTTACGCGATGGCCTGCGTCGGCTCGGCACTCGGACTGAGGTGCACGGTCAGGGCCCTTGAGGCCGACGGCGCCTCGAAGCGCAACTGGCTGCTGCTGGCCTCCATCGCCATCGGGTCCGGCATCTGGACCATGCACTTCATCGCCATGATGGGCTTCTCGGTCGACGGGACGCCCATCCGTTACGACGTCCCGCTCACCGTGCTCAGCCTGCTGATGTCGATCGCGGTCGTCGGCGCGGGCGTCTTCACCGCCGGGTTCGGACGGTCTCCCGTACGGGCCGTGCTGCTCGGCGGGCTCGGTACCGGCGTCGGCGTCGCCGCCATGCACTACACCGGTATGGCCGCGCTCAACCTGCACGGCGAGGTCAACTACGACCCCACCCTCGTCATCGCCTCCGTCATCATCGCCGTCGTCGCCGCGACCGCCGCGCTCACGCTCACCCTCATCGTGCGCGGGCCGATCCTCGCCACCGCCGCCGCGCTCGTCATGGGCCTCGCGGTCGTGAGCATGCACTACACCGGCATGTGGGCCGTCAGCATCAGCCTCGCGCCCAGCAGCGCGTCGCTGTCCGGGGCCACGGCCACCGAGTTCATCTTCCCGCTCGCCGTGGTGCTCGGCTCGTTCCTCTTCCTGACGTCCGCGTATGTCGCGCTGTCCCCGACCGGGAAGCGGGACGAGTCGGCCGCCGCCGTCGAACTGCTGCGTCAGGTCGAGCTCTCCACGGCCTGAGTCGGACGACTCCCTTCCCCAGGTGGACTCGTGCGTTCACTTCCTCTTACGGCCTTGAGCCCGCGGTTCCGGTCGCTGACGTCCCCGCGGCCGCCGTTACGGCCGTCCACGTCCCGCCGGCAGCTGTGACGGCCGTTCGCCGGCAACTGTTACGGCCGCCCGTGCCGCCCGTGCCGCCCGTACGTCCCCCCCCCGTAACTCATTCTCCGCAACTCCCTCACTGAACGAGGTCCCCCCATGCGTGTCCCCCGCACGCCCGACCGGCTGCGTCCCAGATCGGTTCGCGCGAAGATCGTCGCTCTGCTCATGCTGCCCATCGTGTCCCTCATGGCGCTGTGGGGCTTCGCCGCCGTGACCACGGCCTCCAGCATCGGCGCCCTGGAGACGGCCAAGGACGTCAACTCCGAACTCCTCACCCCCGTCGGCGACTTCGTCACCGCCCTCCAGGGCGAGCGGTCCGCCACCCTGCGGTACGTGGCCGCGCCGAGTGGCAGCGGTCTCGCCGCCCTGAAGACCGCGCGGACCGCCACCGACAAGGCCGCCTCCGCGCTCCTCGACGGCGTCAACGCGTCCAGCTCCGACGCCGCGCTGCTGGACGCCGGGCTGCCCGCCCGCATCACCCGCCTCCAGAGCGACGCGGGCGGCCTTCCGACCCTGCGTACCGAGGTCGGCGTGAAGGGGGCGGCGCCCTCCGCCGCGTTCACGAAGTACTCCGCGATCATCGAGCACGGCTTCTCCGTCACCGGTGCGCTCACCGGCGACCAGAACACCGACGCGACCAGCGAGGCCCGCGTCGTCCTCGAACTCTCCCGCGCCCGCGAGGCCGTCTCCCAGGAGCAGGCTCTGCTGACCGCCGGGCGGGGGACCGGGACGCTGACCACGAACGAGTACGCGCTGTTCGCCGGGGCCGTCGCCACGCAGCGGTCGCTGCTCGAGCCCGCGGTCGCCGACCTGAAGAGCGAACACCGGGCGGCGTACAACTCCCTCCTGGAGAGCGACAGTTACGCGCGGCTCCAGGCCGTCGAGAACCGAGTACGCAGCGCCGGGCCGGGGGCCTCCGCCGTGTCCACGGGTCTCGTCGCGGGCTGGGACGGCTCCGTCTCGGCCGTGCTGAAGGGCCTGACCAAGGCCGAGGCGGGGGCCGGGACCGCGGCCGCCGCGAAGGCGAACCCGTTCGGCTGGGCCACGCTCGGCGCTTCCGGCATCGCGGTGGTGCTCGGCCTCGTCGGTGTGCTGCTGTCGCTGCTGGTGTCCGTGCTTGTCGGCCGCGGGCTGATCGTGGAACTGCTGGATCTGCGGAACTCCGCGCTCGAGGTGGCCGGGCGACGGCTGCCGCAGGCCATGCGGCGGCTGCATGCCGGGCAGGGCGTCGACATCGACCTCGAGGCGCCCATGCGGCGACTGGTGGGCGACGAACTGGCACAGGTGGGTACCGCCCTGACCGCCGTGCAGCGGGCCGCGCTCAAGGCCGCGTCCGAGCGCGCCGAACTGCTGAGCGGGATCTCCGGCGTGTACGTCAGCCTCGCGCGCCGCAGCCAGGTGCTGCTCCACCGCCAGCTGGACCTTCTCTCGACGATGGAGCAGCGCCAGCAGGACGTACTCGAACTCCAGGACCTCTACCGGGTCGACTACCTCGCCACCCGTATGCGCCGCCACTCCGAGAGCCTCCTCATCCTCTCCGGCATCGCGCCCGGGCGTGGCTGGCGCACCCCGATCCCCCTCGCGGACGTGCTGCGCGCCGCCGTCGCGGAGATCGAGGACGCGACACGGGTCCAGATCTGGGCCGTACCGCGGGTCTCGGTGGCCGGCGGCTCGGTCGCCGACGTGATCCACCTCCTCGCCGAGCTCGTCGAGAACGCCGCCGCCTTCTCGCCGCCCAGCGCCAAGGTGCAGCTGCGGGCCGCGCGGATGCGGGACGGGGTCCTCATCGAGGTCGAGGACAGCGGGTTCGGTATGAACGAGGAGGCCATGGCCGACGCCAACCGGAAGATCCAGGCCCAGAAGGTCGACCTGCTCGACGCCAAGCAGATCGGTCTCTTCGTGGTGAACCGGCTGGCCGAGAGGCAGGGCTTGCGGGTGGAGCTCCGGCCGTCGCCGAACGGTGGCGTCACCGCGGCGGTGCTCATTCCCGAACAGTTGCTCCGCGACGACATGCCGGTGCATGACCGTGCGGTCGCCGAAGGGGGCGTACAGGGGCGGGGTCGGTCCTTGGCTCCGGCGTCGGCACTGATCCCTCGGCAGCGGCTTTCGGGCAACGGGGCGTAGCGCCTGTCCGGCGGGGGTGCGGCTTGGGTTTCGCCCCCGCCGCCCCTACCCGTCCCATCCCGTTCCTGGGGCTCCGCCCCAGACCCCGGGGTGGGTTCTTTGGCTGCGGGCCGGTGGGGGCTGGTCGCGCAGTTCCCCGCGCCCCTGAAGGCTCGGGGCTGCGCCCCATCGCCCCACCCCCGGCTCGCCCCCGGTCTTTTGTCTTTTAGGGGCGCGGGGAACTGCGCGAGCAACCCCCACCCACCCGCAGACGACTTTCAGGGGCGCGGGGAACGGCGCAATCTTTTAGGGGGGTCTGGGGGCGCAGCCCCCAGGAGCGGGATGGGACGGGTAGGGGCGGCGGGGGCGAAAAAACTCGCGGCTCGGCTCGTGTAGCGCGCGGACTACCCTTGAGGGTCGATCGTCCCCCTCGTCAGGAGAGAAATGGCCGTCAACCTGGTCAATGTCGAGTCCGTCAGCAAGGTGTACGGCACCCGTGCCCTGCTCGACGGAGTCTCCCTCGGCGTCAGCGAGGGTGACCGCATCGGCGTGGTCGGCCGGAACGGTGACGGCAAGACGACCCTCATCCGGATGCTCGCCAAGCTGGAGGAGGCCGACACCGGCCGCGTCACGCACTCCGGCGGCCTGCATCTGGGGGTACTGACGCAGCATGACTCCCTCGACCCCACGGCCACCGTCCGGCACGAGGTCATCCGCGACCTGGCCGACCACGAGTGGGCGGGCAACGCCAAGATCAGGGACGTACTGACGGGCTTGTTCGGCGGGCTCGATCTGCCGGGGTTCCCGCAGGGGCTCGACACCGTCATCGGTCCGCTCTCCGGCGGTGAGCGCCGCCGTATCGCGCTCGCCAAGCTGCTCATCGAGGAGCAGGACCTGATCATCCTCGACGAGCCCACCAACCACCTGGACGTGGAGGGCATCGCCTGGCTCGCCCAGCACCTGCGCGAGCGCCGCTCCGCGCTGGTGTGCGTCACCCACGACCGGTGGTTCCTCGACCAGGTCTGCACCCGCATGTGGGACGTGCAGAAGGGCGCGGTGTACGAGTACGAGGGCGGGTACTCCGACTACGTCTTCGCGCGCGCCGAGCGGGAGCGCATCGCCGCCACGGAGGAAGTCAAGCGGCAGAACCTCGTGCGCAAGGAGCTGGCCTGGCTGCGGCGCGGCGCCCCCGCCCGTACCTCCAAGCCGCGCTTTCGCGTCGAGGCCGCCAACGAACTCATCGCGGATGTGCCGCCGCCCCGCGACAAGAGCGAGCTGATGAAGTTCGCCAGCTCTCGGCTCGGCAAGACCGTGTTCGAGCTCGAAGACGTGACCGTGCAGGCGGGCCCGAAGGTCCTGCTCAAGCACCTCACCTGGCAGCTCGGCCCCGGCGACCGCGTCGGACTCGTGGGCGTGAACGGCGCCGGCAAGACCTCCCTCCTGCGCGCCATGGCCGAGGCCGCCCGCAGCGAGGGCGAGCAGCAGCCGGTCGCCGGGCGCATCTCCACCGGCAAGACCGTCAAGCTCGCCTACCTCTCCCAGGAAGTCGCCGAACTCGACCCGACCTGGCGCGTGCTCCAGGCCGTCCAGGCCGTCCGCGACCGCGTCGACCTCGGCACGGGGCGCGAACTGACCGCGGGGCAGCTCTGCGAGACGTTCGGCTTCAACAAGGAGAAGCAGTGGACGCCCGTGGGGGACCTGAGCGGTGGTGAGCGGCGGCGCCTCCAGCTGCTGCGCCTGCTGATGGACGAGCCCAACGTCCTCTTCCTCGACGAGCCCACCAACGACCTCGACATCGAGACCCTCACCCAGCTGGAGGACCTGCTCGACGGGTGGCCCGGCTCGATGATCGTGATCTCCCACGACCGGTTCTTCATCGAGCGCACGACGGACAACGTGTTCGCGCTGCTCGGCGACGGCACCCTGCGGATGCTGCCGCGCGGCATCGACGAGTACCTGGAGCGGCGCAAGCGCATGGAGGAGGTCGCCGCGGCCGCCGTACTCGCCGCCGCGCCCGCGCCCGCCAAGGCCGCGTCCGCCGCCGACGCCCGCGCCGCCAAGAAGGAGCTCCAGAAGATCGAGCGGCAGCTGGACAAGGTCTCCGAGAAGGAGACCAAGCTGCACGCCCAAATCGCCGACAACGCCACCGACTTCGCCCGGGTCGCCAAACTCGACACCGAGTTGCGCGAGTTGGCCGGGGAGCGCGAGGAGCTGGAGATGCGCTGGCTGGAGCTCGCGGAGGACGCGTAAGCGAGGCGGGCGGCGCGCAGTTGGGTGGGCGGCGCGTCAGCCCGTCGGAGGGCGCGTCCGCAACGCGGAGGCGCGTAAGTGAGGGCGCGTGCGCCAGGCGTGCAGGGCGCGTAGATGAGCTCGTACGTGGGAAACGCGCCCCTCTGGAGCCAACACGCGCCCTGCGCAAGCCATATGCGCACGTCGCGCAAGCCATACGCGCATGTCACTCAAGCCGCGCCACACCCGCGCCCTGCGACGGCGCCACACGCCCGCCCCGCGCCCCACGAACAGGGCGCGCACGCCCACCAGCACGGCGCGCACATCCACCGCGCGAGCCCCGGCACGTCCCACATGCGAGCCCCGGCACGTCCCACATGCGAGCCGCGGCACGTCCCACGTGCGAGCCGCGGCACGTCCACCGTGCGAGCGACGCACGCCCAACTGACGTGCCGCGCACAGCGCATGAACGTGCGGCGCGCGCGTGGCGTGAAGGGCGGGTGAAGGCGCGTAACGACGGCATCACGGGCCGGTTCTCCCTTGGGAACAGGGAAAGGACCGACCCCCTGTTCCTGTGCGTCAGAGTGATAGAAAGAGCCGTCTGAGAACAGTCTGAGAACCACCGGCCGTGGCGCGAATCCAGCGCCGCCGGTGGGGCGCCACATCAGTGAAGAGGGGGAGCCGCTGATGAGTCAGCCGCCCAATCAGCCGCCGCAGGGCGGCTTCGGAGCACCACAGGATCAGCCGCCGGCGGGGGGTTTCGGCGCGCCGCAGGACCCGCGGGCGCAAGGCGGATTCGGCGCGCCCCCCAATGCGCCGCAGGACCCGCGGTCACAGGGCGCGCCCCCCAACTCGCCCCACGCGCCCCAGGGCACGCCCCCTCCGCCCGCGCAGCCGCCCCAGGCGCCCGCGCCCCCGCAGGCTCCGCCCGCCGGTCCTCCGCAATCGCAACCGCAGCCGCAGCCCGGTTACGGATACCCCCAGCAGCCGGGCCCCTACGCCCAGCCGGGCCCGTACGCGCAGCCGCAACAGCCGCCGCAGCCGGGGCCGTACGGTCAGCCCGGTCCTTACGGGCAGCCGCAGCCGGGTTACGGATACCCGCCCCAGGCGCAGTACCCGGGCGCGCCCGGCACCCTGCCGCCCGGCGGGCCCGGCGGTGGTTCCAAGAACCCCTTCAAGGGCAAGCCCGCCGTGGTCATCGGCGCCGCCGTGGCCGCGCTGCTCGTGGTCGGCGGCACCGTATGGGCCGTCGGCAGCAGTGGTGACGACGGCAAGAAGTCCAGTGCGGAGAAGAGCCAGAGCCCGAGCCAGAGCCCGAAGGCTTCCGCCTCGGGCGATCCGGTCAACCCCGGTGACGGCAGCGGCAACGGCGGTGAGGACCCGCAGAACCTCAACGAGGGCCGCCAGGCCGGTGAGGCGAAGGTGCTCTGGTACAAGGAGGCGCCGGACGCGCCCGGTTCCGGTGCCGACGCCCCCGGTCTGTGGATCACCGGCAAGGCCGCGGTGAAGGCGGCGTACAAGCAGGTCTTCGCGTACAACGTCGGGGACGGAAAGCCCACTTGGGACGCGATCACCTTCCCGCAGAAGATCTGCGCGGTCACTCCGCAGAAGACGTCGGACGACAAGGTCGTCGTGGCGTACATGAGCGGTTCCAGTGACAGCGCCAAGTGCAACCAGCTCCAGCAGATCGACCTCGGCACCGGCGCCAAGGGCTGGAGCGGGAAGGTCGCTGACGGCGCGCTCTTCGACAGCACGCTCACCCTCGAACTGTCCATCGCCGGTGACACGTTGGTGGCGGGCCGCTCGATGTCCGGTACGGCGTACGACGTCAGCAGCGGCAAGAAGCTGTGGGACAAGGAGAAGTACGGTTCGAGCTGCTACCCGGCAGGGTTCGCGGGCGGTGCCAAGCTGGTGTCCGTGGCGTCCTGCGGGGCCGGCAGCGACACCGAGCACGACGAGGTGCAGGAGCTGGACCCGGTCACCGGCAAGACCAAGTGGACCACGAAGATCCCCAAGGGCTGGCGGGTCGAGCGCACGTACTCCGTCGACCCCGTCGTCCTCTACATGACCAACGACGACAAGAAGACGGTCAACGTCACCACGCTGAAGAACAACGGCGACGTGCGTTCGCAGCTCAAGAGCCAGGACACCTTCGCGCCCGAGTGCGGCTACGCCATCCTCGACCGTGATCTGACCGGCTGCCAGGGTGCCGTCGCCGACGCCAACACCCTCTATCTGCCGACCGAGGCGAAGAGCGGTGCCAACGAGGTCGTCGCGTTCAGCCTGGAGACCGGCAAGGAGAAGTGGCGCGTCAAGTCCCCGGTGGACGAGGCGATGATGCCGCTGAAGATGGACGGTACGAACCTCATCGCGTACGTCGAGCCGTCGTACGACGCCGGTGGGCGGATCGTGTCGATCCCGACGACCGGCAGCAGCCACACGACGACGAAGCTGCTGCAGAACCCGAAGGGCACCGCCGACATCGAGAATGGTTTCTTCTCAAAGGCGGTCGACTACGTGGACGGGCGCTTCTACATCTCCACCACCCGGCTGACGGGCAATGACGAGGCGAAGGAGAAGTTGATGCTGGCCTACGGCAAGTGAGCCGACCGCTGCCGCTGCCGCTGCTGTCGCCGCCTCTGCCTCTGCCTCTCTCTCCCGTCCGGTTCTTCATCCTCCGGGCCCACCGCACCTCCGTCCCGTTCGGCCCCTTCGTATCCGAGGTACACACGTCATGAGTCAGCCGCCGCCCCCGCCACCGCCGAACCAGCCCCCGCAGGGCGGTTTCGGCGCGCCCCAGGACCCGCCGCCGGGTGGTTTCGGCGCCCCGCAGGACCCGCCCCCCGGCGGTTTCGGCGCCCCGACACCCCCGCCGCCCGCGCAGGGCCCCGGCTACGGCTACCCGCAGGCGCCCGCGGCTCCGCAGTCGCCCCCGCCCACCCCGCCGCAGGGCCAGCCCCAGCAGCCGTACGGCTACCCGCAGACGCCGCCGCCTCCGGCCCAGCCCGGCTACGGCTACCCGGGCCAGCAGCCGCAGTACGGAGCTCCGGGCCAGCAGCCGCCGTATGGCGCTCCGGGCCAGCAGACCCCGTACGGCTACCCGCAGCCGCAGACCATGCCGATGCAGCCGCAGGCTCCCCAAGGGGGAGGCGGCGGGCGGAAGTTCAACAGCCAGATGGTCATCATCGTGGCGGCCGTGGCGGCCGTCGCGCTGATCATCGGCGGCGGTGTCTGGTACGCGGGCTTGTCCGGCGAGGACGACGGCAAGAACACCTCCGCCGGTGCGAGCGGCGGCACCGGCGGCAAGGAGGGCAAGGACGGCGGCAAGACCACCGGTTCCACCGGCAAGGAGAAGGTCCCCTCCAACACCAACTCCACGTTGCTGTTCCAGGTCCCCGCGCCCGCCGTGAACAAGGACGACAGCAGCGTCACCACCGTCGGCTCCTGGCTCACCGACAAGGTGTACGCCAAGAGCGGCAACGCCGAGGTCAACGGCTACGACCCCGAGTCCGGCGCGAAGCTGTGGACGATCAAGCTCCCCGGCCCGGTGTGCCAGGCCAGCCGGCACAGCACCGACGCCAACCGGACGGCGATCATCTACGAGCCCGCCATGCCGACCAAGAAGGACCCCTCCCACGGCTGCAGCCAGCTCGCCGCCCTCGACCTCGACACCGGCACGAAGCTGTGGACCAAGACGGTCAAGTCCGGTGACCAGGACATCAGCCTCGACAACGTCACCGTGAGCGCGAACACGGTCGCCGCGGGCAGCACCAGCGGCGGCGCCGCGTTCGACATCTCCACCGGCAAGCAGCTGTGGGCGCCGAAGCCGACCGACAGCTGCTACGACGCCGGGTACGGCGGCGGCGACAAGCTGGTCGCGGTCCGCAAGTGCGGTGAGTACGGCAGCACCCGCCAGCTGCACATCCAGACCATCGACCCGAAGTCCGGGACGGTGATCTCCGAGTACAAGATGTCGCCCGGCATCGAGTACGCGAGCGTCGTGTCGACCAACCCGCTGGTCGTCGCGGCCGACGTCGGCGACTCCGCCGGTGACGGCAGCGGCATCTCGGACTTCTTCTCCATCGACAACAAGACCGGCAAGCTGCGTACGAAGATCTCGGCGCCAGCGAAGACGTACGCGGCCCGGTGCGACGGCATCACCAGGATCGAGTACTGCTCCTCGCTCGCCGTCGGCAACGACAAGCTCTACATCCCGACCGAAGAGCACGACGGCTCCGGCGACTACAGCCGGACCAACGAGATCATCGCCTTCGACCTCGCCACCGGAAAGCAGACCGGCCAGCGCGCCGACGCGGGTGACGGCTACTCCATCACCCCGCTGCGCATGGACGGCAACAACCTCCTCGCGTACAAGTCTCCGCCGTACGACAAGGGCGGGCAGATCGTCAGCATCGACGGCACGTCCTTCAAGGAGACCAAGCTCCTGGAGAACCCGTCGACGGAGGCGACCCGCGACGCGGAGACGAGCATGCTCCCGGAGTTCGCGGAGATCCTCTACAAGGACGGCCACCTGTATATGTCCGCGCCCTACGCCAGCAAGCTGTCGGTCTCGGACGACAAGGAGTACCTGGCGATCGCGTTCGGAGCGAAGTAGCCGAGACTGAGGCCGTGGATCTCTTTCTCCCACGTCTCCCACGGCCCCGCCCCTGTTCAGGGGCGGGGCCGTGCGCGTACCCCTCATCACTCCCGAATGGTAGGGATTTCGATATTCCGGGGCACTTCTCTCCAGTAGGGGAAGCGCAACGTCGAACAAGCGTGTAGCTTCCGGGGGATGGAGAGCCGGGGGGCTCCTAATCCACGGGGAACCAGTGGGGATGCTTGGGGGGACTGGGGGGTTGCCTGATGGGAGTGCGGCTCATGGTGGTCGACGACCACCGACTGCTCGCCGAGGCCTTGGCCTCGGCCTTGAAGCTGCGGGGGCACCGCGTGCTCGCCGCGGCGGCGCCCGCCGCGGGAGCGGCGGAGCTGGTGATCACACGGGCACCCGAGGTGTGCCTGATCGGTACGGCGACACCCGCCGAGCCGGGAATCTTCGACCCGGTGGTGAGGATCAAACGGGAGCGCCCGCAGGTGGCGGTCCTGGTCCTGGGCCCGGTACCGAACCCACGCGGCATCGCCGCCGCGTTCGCCGCCGGCGCCTCGGGCTACGTACGCCATGACGAGCGCATAGAGGGAGTCGAGCGCGCGATCATGAAGGCCCGCGCGGGCGAGGCGGCCGTGGCCCCGCAACTGCTCCAGGGCGCCTTCAGCGAGCTGCTGAATCCGGCCGCCCAGCCGGACGACGAGGGCCAGCGGCTGCTCCAGATGCTGACGCCGAGGGAGGTCGAGGTCCTGGTGCGGGTCGCGGACGGTGAGGATACGAGGCTGATCGCCGCCGGGATGGGGATCGCTCCGTCGACTGCCCGGACCCATGTCCAGCGGGTGCTGATGAAGCTGGGGGTGGGGTCGCGGCTGGAGGCGGCCGCGCTGGCGGCGCGTACGGGGCTGCTGGATCGGGCGGGGCCGTTGCCGGCGCCCGCCGACGGGCCTCGGGAGTGAGTGTCCCCTTGTCACCCGTGGCCGAGGACCCTGTGCACGGCCTCCCGGTCGGGCGCCCCGCTGTCGAGCGGGGCGCCGACCAGGGCGGCGCCGTCGCGGCTCGCCGATCACCGCGTCGGCGATGCCGCTTGGGCGGGCACCGCGTTCGACGACAAGGCCATTGACCGGGCACTCGCTCAGGCACTCCGTATGGGCTAGCACGTGAAGCGGGAAACCGACGAGCGTGTTGGGATCGGACCAAGTCGGAGAAGGAGATGCTCCATGGCCAAGGAACCTGGCGTGAAGAAGAAGCCCGAAATCAACGCCGTGGTGGGCGGTCTGGTCGATGCCGGGAGCGAGGAAGCAGTCACGCTCACGGGCTTTGTCTCCGCGTCGTCCCGCGAGGGTTATGTACGGCTGTTCACCGCGCTCAACAACATGTCCCGAAGTATTGAGATCGCCGAGAGCGACATTCTCGCCTCGGTCGAGCTGCCGAAATCCGGTCTCGGCGCTGTGGCCCTCTGGGTGAAACGGGACGCCGCACTCCATCACCACATCGTCGAGACGGCCGCGTCGTGCGCGACCCGCACCTCATCGGGTGGCGGTTTCACGACGGTACGGCGCGGCGGGCTCCGGATGAGGGTCCGTCCCCAGGCCCGGGACGTCTGCACATGCGAGTACTTCTGTGACGGGACACAGTGCGTCCCGTGCACCTGTGAGTGCCTGCCGCAATGACGACTACGACAACCGGGTCCGTCGCGGCGGAAGTGTGGTCGCAAGCGCTGGCGTACGAAGCTCCTTTTCTCATCGAGAAGCTCACAAAGGACCACGTCGTCGAATCCGCCGACGAGGCCGAGGCGCTGTTCCGCGAGGTGAAGCGCTACCTGGTCATGGTGGCGGCCGACCGTAGCTTCGTCTGGTCGATGCACTCTCTGGGAGTGGACCAGATCTGGCACCACTTCATTCTGTTCACGCGTCAGTACATCGACTACTGCCGCCAGAATTTCGGCAGGTATATTCAGCACGCGCCGAGTACGGCTCCTCCGGTCGAAGGGCTGGCGCCGCGTCGGCCGTCGACATTCCAGCAGTTCTCGGAGGCGTACGAGAAGCTCTTCGGAGAGCCTTTGCCCGACCTCTGGTACGACGAGAAGAGCGTCACCGTGGATCGGCGGATCGTCAACTCGCGCGTCGGCGCCGTCAGCCTGCGCGACGACGAGGACATGGTCGAATTGCTGAACGGAAAAGGCGAACCGCTCTTCGCGGTCGATCACGTCGCACGTCCTGCCCTTGAATTCATCACCCGCACGGGCACCTTCTTCGTCCGGGAGCTGCCCGGAGACCTGCTGGACGAGCAAAGGGTCGCCCTGGTCTCGGCGTTGGTGGAGCACAAGGTGCTCGACCTCGCCGCATGATGCCCTCGTGACGGACCGGCTCGAGGAAACGATCAGAAGTTACGACACGCTGCCCCAGGCGTACGCGCGGCGATTCGCCGCAGCCGACATGACGAGGGAGCAGGAACTCTTCGCGGCCCGCCTTCCCCTACGGAACCGGCCCGTCCTGGATGCGGGCTGTGGAGCCGGACGCGACTTCCGGGGATTTCGCCTCTTGGGCGTCGAGTCGATCGGCATCGACCTGTCGGCGGGCCTCCTCGCCGAAGCAGGGAGATGCACGGATTCCTCCCTCATACGGGCCGACATGCGCCGACTGCCGTTCCGTGCCGCCTCGTTCCGCGGTGTCTGGTGCTGTGCCTCGCTCCCACATCTGACGCCCCCGCAAGCAGCAGTGGCTCTCGGCGAGTTCCGGCGGGTCCTTACCGGAGACGGCGTTCTCTTCGTGCTGGTCCGCGCCGGGGACGTGGCCGAACGGAGGGCCGCCGCCGCCCCCTGGCGTGACGGAAGCGGCCGTTGGTTCCACCCGTATGGGAGAGCCGAAATGGGGCAGTTGCTTGAGTCCGCCGGCTTCGCCGTCGTCCATGCTAGGGCGACGTCGCGGCCGGGTGTCGGCAGATGGGTCGGTCTCCTGGCGGAGATCGCTCAGACCGCGCCGGTTTTTATGTAGTGGAGGAGCTGGGCGAGGGGGGTGGGGGTGGTGGTGAGGTGGGTGGCGGGGGTGTCGCTCTCGCGGAGGTGGATCGTGTCGGGGGTGGTGGCGAGTTCGACGCAGTCGTTGCCGTCGCCGAAGCCTGAGAAGGACGACTTCTGCCAGTTGTCGGGGGTCGTCATGGCGTGCCTCACAGTTCCTTCGTCAGCCTGTGGATGAAGTCACGCGAACGTTCGGGTTCTAGTGACACGGCTTCCACTTTACGGAAGAGCGTTCGAAGGGCGCCGAGTTGAGCCTCGGAGTCAATAAAGGCCGTGCCGTGGGGTGTGTCGCGCAACGCGGTGTCCAGCTTGGGCACGGCTCCGCCCGCGTACGTCATGGCGCTTGCGGCGCCGGCGAAGCCGTCCAGGTCGAAGGGGATGACACGCACGGTGATGTGGTCCGCTTCGGAGAGTTCCAGGATGCGGGCGAGCTGAGCGCGTGAAGCGACTCGGTCGCCGACTCTGATGCGCAGTGCCGACTCATGGATCAGCGCTTCGTACGGGGCGGGGTTGGGTCCCTCGATGACGACCTTCCGGTCCATCCGGTGGCGCACGCGCAACTCAAGTTCGCCGTAGGGCGGTTCAGGGACCCTGTACGAGAAGATGGCGCGGGCGTAGTCCTCTGTCTGAAGCAGGCCGGGAACGTACAGGAACTCCACGTTGTACCGGTACGTGGCGTGGTACTCCAGCTCGGCGAGGTCCAGGAACGGCTTGGGCAGCAGCCCCCGGTACTTCTCCCACCAGCCGCGCGTCCGGTCGGTCGCCATAGCCACCAGCGCGGAGATCAACTCTTCGTCCATGCAGTCGTAATGCGCGGCGAGGCGTCGTAGACGCTCCTCGCTCACGCCCGCGATACCGGACTCGATCTGACTCATCTGTGCTGAGTCCGCCCCGGCCAGCGCGGCGGCCTCACGCGCCTTGAGTCCCGAGGCTTCACGCAGTTTCCGCAGTTCGATGCCCAGGCGTTCCTGGCGTGCGGTGGGCTGCCGTCTGCGCGGCATGACTTCCTCCTCGCCACAACTGCCTTGAGGCAGTGACTCGTTCGAGGGGCAGATTACGGCAATGACTTGCACGGGCCCAAATTTTACCCGTACCGTCGGTGACGCGACGCACACGCTGCGGAACCCCGGGACCCCGGAAGCGCACCACTCCGTCCTGCCACGACGGCCGTGACATGCCACCGCCCGGCACCCGCCGCCCTCCCTCACCTCCCCACACCTGAGCCGGAGTTCACGCATGCCGCAAACCGAGAAGGAACCCTGGGAGTACGCCCTCCACATCCCCCACGACGACCGCGCCGTCACCGTCTGCCGCCGCACCGTCCGCCTCATCCTCACCCTGCACGGCCTGATCCGCCTCGCCGACGTCGCCGAGCTGCTCGCGGCGGAGCTGGTCTCCAACGCCGTACGGCATACGAAGGGGCCCGCGGCCCTGCGGATGCACTGGCGGGACGGGGTGCTGCGGATCGGCGCGTGGGATGCGAGCCCCGAACCGCCGCCGTACGCACTGGCGTTGGCTCCCGACGCGGAGGCGGGCCGCGGCCTCACCCTCGTCCGGGCCTGCGCCGACAACTGGGGCTGGCATCCGTTGCGGCAGGGCGGTGACACCGGCAAGTACGTGTGGTGTGACCTTGGTGCCGCCTAGCTCGTTGATCACGTCGTACAGGAAGGAGAACTGGTGGTCAGCTCGTCGCACGAGGCGCTGCACCACTTCGGCCAGAAGGACACGGCTGGATTGATCCGCAACTTTCAGAAGCTGTTCCATGTGCCGTTCCCGGAACCCTGCGGCTTCACGGTCCTCAACACGGACTTGACCGAGATCGAGCCGGTCGAGCGGCGCGTGGACAGCCTGGTGAGGGTGAACACCGAGGAGGGTGACTATCTGCTGGTGCTGGAGTCGCAGGGCAAGAAGGACGAGAGGAAGCGCGGGAGTTGGCCGTATTACCTCTCGTACCTCTACGAGGAGTACCGCTGTGAGCCGGTGCTGATCGTCATGACCCAGAGCAGCTCCACCGCCCGGTGGGCCGCCCAGCCCATCCGGTTCGGTCTGCCCGGTTGGTCCTCTCTCGTCGTACGGCCGATGGTTCTCGGACCGGACAACGTGCCGGTGATCACCGATGAGAAGGAGGCCGAGCAGAACGTTTCGCTCGCGGTGCTCTCGGCGATTACGCATGGCAAAGGGCCGCGTGCCGCTGCGATACTGGGACCACTCGCGGCGGCTCTGGACACCATTGACCCGACCAGCGCGGCTCTGTTCGTGCAGCTGGTGACGTCTGGCCTGGTGGATGACCAGGCGAAGGAGATTTGGAGGGACCTGATGTCTCCAGTGAACTACTTCTTCCGGCACCCGGTGGCCGAAAAGACGCGCGATGAAGGGCGCATCGAAGAGCGCATCAAGATGACTTTGAGGACCCTGGAGCTGCGCGGCCTCCAAGTCCCCGAATCCGTCCGGCTTCGGGTAAAGGCATGCTCTGACCTGGACCAGCTTGAGGTCTGGTCGGAACGGGCCATCCGCGTGACCGAAGCTGCCGAACTGTTCGATGACGACGGAGTCTGAGGAGAAGAACGGCAGTCAGCAACGGGACTCGACACCCTGGAGACTGCCGTCGGACATCTGGCACCCAACGGTACGAAGAGCGTGGCTGGAAGCCGCTGAGCGGGCCTGGAGTGAAGGCTATGCGGAGACCTTCGAACGGGGGCGTCTGCAGCGCATCGTCCTGAAACTCCTGTACTGGCGGGGCATCGAGGCATCACCCGACGTCAATGCCAGGGTGTTCGCAACCACCGACCTGGACCGGCTCCGGATCTTGCGCGGCCGCGCCTTCGAAGTGACCGACCCGGCCGACCTCTTCACCCCCGAACAGCCCGAATAACCGTACGGGACCGGAGCCCCCTCAAGAACTCCAGCCCCGTACACAGGTGTTACGCCAGGCTCTACTCCGACTGCGATCCCTCCTCATGCGGCACCGGCGGAGCCAACGGCCGCAGCCAAAGCCACCCCAGGAAGAACACGCCCAGGGCCAGCATCCCCAGCCCCGTCCACAGGTTGATGTTGACGCCCTCGGCCTTGGCGAGGTTGGCGTCGGAGACGGTGATGCCGGCGATCGTGACGATGATGCCGTAGATCACGAAGAGGCCGCCGATGATGCGGCGCAGGTCGAAGATGCGGGCCGCGGTCGCGGACTTCTGCTCCAGCTCGGTGACTTCCTGCTGGACGTCCCTCTCGGAGTACTCGGAGTGCTCGGAGTGCCCGGAATGCTCGGTCATGGTCTCTCCATCCTCCCGCGGTCAGAACGAGAACGGGATGTAGCAGGCGGCGGCCAGGATCACCGCGCCCCAGCCCAGCAGGGCCGGCCTGCGGTACCAGGCGTCGTCGCCGGCGGCGGGCGGCTCGGCCATGCCGGGGGAGCGGGTGCCGTAGACGAGGCCTTCGAGGTCCTCCGCCGCCTTGGGGGCGGTGAAGAGCGAGACCGCCACCATCACCACCGCACCGGCCACGAAGCCCGCGATCGCCGAGACGAAGTTGGCGCCCTGGTCGGAGGGGATGCTGATGATGTCCCTCTTGTACAACACGAAGTAGTTGACCATCGCGGTCACCGTGCCGGCGAGCAGTCCCCAGAAGCCGGACTTCACGGACGCGCGCTTCCAGAACATGCCGACGATGAAGACCACGAACATCGGCACGTTGAAGAAGGAGAACAGCGTCTGGAGGTAGCTCATGATGTTCGAGAACGAGGACGCCAGGAACGCCGTGCCGATCGACGCGAAGACGCCGATCGCGGTGATGAGGCGGCCGAACCGCACGTAGTACTCGTCCTCGCGGTGCCTGACCACGTACCTCGCCCAGATGTCGTTGGTGAACACCGTGTTGAAGGACGAGATGTTGGCCGCCATGCCCGCCATGAAGGCCGCCAGCAAGCCCGTCACCGCGATGCCCAGGACGCCGTTCGGGAGCAGCTCCTGCATCAGGTACGGGATCGCGTCGTTGTACTGCAGGTCCGAGCCGCTCGTGCCGATGTTGGGGACCAGGACCGCTGCCACCAGGCCCGGGATCATCACCAGGAAGACGATGAAGATCTTCGGGTACGCGGCGATGAGCGGCGTGCGCTGGGCCGCCGACAGGTTCTTCGCGGACAGCGCGCGCTGCACCTCCGCGAAGTTCGTCGTCCAGTAGCCGAAGGAGAGCACGAAGCCGAGGCCGAGGACGATGGTCAGCCAGTTGGCGCCCAGCGGGTTCGCGCTGCCGATGCCGGTGCCGCCCCACGCGGTGGTGAAGTTGTGGCCGTGGGTGACGGTGAGCTTGTCGGTCAGGCCGTCCCAGCCGCCGACCTTCTTCAGGCCGAGCACGGAGATCGGGATGAGGGCCGCCAGGATCACGAAGAACTGCAGTACCTCGTTGTAGATCGCGGACGACAGACCGCCGAGGGTGATGTACGCGAGGACGAAGGCGCCGGCGACCACGATCGCCACCCACTGCGGCCAGCCGAGGAGCGCCTCGACGACGATCGCGAGGGCGTAGAGGTTCACACCGGCGATCAGGATGGCGGCAAAGGCGAACAGGATCGAACTGAGAATGTGCGCCCACTTGTCGAACCGCAGCAGCAGGAACTCGGGGACCGAGCGGACCTTGGAGCCGTAGTAGAAGGGCATCATCACCAGGCCCAGGAAGACCATGGCCGGGATGGCGCCGATCCAGTACCAGTGCACGGTGTAGGCGCCGTACTGGGCGCTGTTCGCGGCCATGCCCAGGATCTCGGTGGCGGCCAGATTGGCCGAGACGAAGGCCAGGCCCGTGATCCAGGCGGGCAGTGAGCGCCCGGACAGGAAGAAGTCGAGGGTCGTCTTCACCGAGCGCTTCGCGGCGAAACCGATGCCCAGCACCACGACGAAGTAGATGCCGAGGATCGTGTAGTCGAGCCCGTTCGTGGGGAGCCGGAGTTCGGCGGCGAGGGAGCCGGCCAGCTGGTTGGCCGTGTATGCGGGGTTTTGCATGCCCGTATCTATGCCCCATGGGCCCCTTAAGTCTGCCCAAGCTCCACAGACACCCCCCAAACCACCCCAGGCATTGACGTTGCTGTTGCCTTGTGGTTTGTTGTGTTCGGTTCTGTTTGAAGGTTTGAATGGGTGCGGATGGGGAGTCCGACTGTGAAGAAGACCTCGACCCGGCTGGCCGACGGTCGTGAGCTCATCTACTACGACTCACGCGACGACGTCGTGCGCGACGCGGTGGACCGGCGCCCGCTCGACCCCACCGTCACCACTTCGGAGGTACGCCGGGACCCGCTGCTCGGCGACTCGGTCGCGATCGCCTCGCACCGCCAGGGCCGCACGTACCACCCGCCGGCGAACGAATGCCCCCTGTGCCCGTCCTCCGGTGACCGGCTCAGCGAGATCCCCGACTCCTCGTACGACGTCGTGGTCTTCGAGAACCGCTTCCCTTCGCTGGCCGGCGACTCCGGCCGCTGCGAGGTCGTCTGCTTCACCTCCGACCACGACTCGTCCTTCGCCGACCTCACGGAGGAGCAGGCGGGCCTCGTCCTGGACGCGTGGACGGACCGGACGGCCGAGCTGTCGCACCTCCCCTCCGTCGAGCAGGTGTTCTGCTTCGAGAACCGCGGCGCCGAGATCGGCGTCACCCTCGGCCACCCGCACGGGCAGATCTACGCCTACCCCTTCACCACTCCGCGTACGGCCCTGATGCTGCGCTCGCTCGCCGCGCACAAGGAGGCCACCGGCGGCGGCAACCTCTTCGACGAGGTCGTCGCCCGCGAGGAGGCGGACGGCTCCCGGATCGTCCTGTCGACCGACCACTGGGTGGCCTTCGTGCCGTACGCCGCGCACTGGCCGTACGAGGTCCACCTCTACCCGCGGCGCCGCGTGCCGGATCTACTTGGCCTGGACGAGGCCGCGCGCACAGAGTTCCCCCAGGTGTATCTGGAACTCTTGAGACGCTTCGACCGGATCTTCGGTGAAGGGGAGCCCCCGACGCCGTACATCGCAGGATGGCACCAGGCGCCGTTCGGGCCGCTGGAGGACTTCGAAGGCGTCAACCGGGACGACTTCGCGCTCCACCTCGAGCTTTTCACCATTCGCCGTACTTCCGGCAAGCTGAAGTTCCTCGCGGGTTCCGAGTCCGGCATGAGCGTGTTCATCAACGACGTGCCGCCGGAGACCGCGGCCCAGCGACTGCGAGAGGTAGCGAGTTCATGAGTGGGAAGTACCTGGTCACCGGCGGCGCGGGATATGTCGGCAGCGTGGTCGCGCAGCACCTGATCGAGGCCGGTCACGACGTCACGGTCCTCGACAACCTGTCGACCGGCTTCCGCGAGGGCGTCCCGGCAGGGGCCTCCTTCATCGAGGGCGACATCCGCGACGCCGCCAAGTGGCTGGACTCCTCGTTCGACGCCGTACTCCACTTCGCCGCGTTCTCGCAGGTCGGCGAGTCGGTCGTGAAGCCCGAGAAGTACTGGGACAACAACGTCGGCGGCACCATGGCGCTGCTCGCCGCGATGCGCGAGGCGGGCGTCCGCAAGCTGGTCTTCTCCTCCACGGCCGCCACGTACGGCGAGCCGGAGACGACCCCGATCGTCGAGACCGCGCCCACCAAGCCCACCAACCCGTACGGCGCCTCCAAGCTCGCCGTCGACCACATGATCACCGGTGAGGCGGCGGCGCACGGACTGGGCGCGGTGTCTCTGCGGTACTTCAACGTGGCGGGCGCGTACGGGGAGTGCGGCGAGCGCCACGACCCCGAGTCGCACCTCATCCCGCTGGTCCTCCAGGTCGCACAGGGCCGCCGCGACGCGATCTCGATCTACGGCGACGACTACCCGACGCCGGACGGCACCTGCATCCGCGACTACATCCACGTCGCGGACCTGGCCGAGGCCCACCTGCTGGCGGTCGAGGCCGCGTCCCCCGGCGAGCACCTGATCTGCAACCTCGGCAACGGCAACGGGTTCTCCGTCCGCGAGGTCATCGAGACGGTGCGCCAGGTGACCGGGCACCCGATCCCCGAGGTCGTCGCGCCGCGCCGCGGCGGCGACCCGGCGGTCCTGGTGGCCTCGGCGGAGGCCGCCCGGGAGCGGCTCGGCTGGAACCCGTCCCGCGCGGATCTCGCGGGGATCGTCGCGGACGCGTGGGCGTTCGCGCAGAACAGGGACTAGGGACTGAGGAGCGAACAGGTGGGGCACGTGGGGCACGCGGGGCAGCAGGATGTCGGGCAGGCGGGTATTCGCGAGGGCTTCGAGGAGCTGTACGGCGCCGCGCCCGAGGGGGTCTGGGCCGCGCCCGGCCGGGTCAACCTGATCGGCGAGTACACCGACTTCAACGAGGGCTTCGTGATGCCGCTCGCGCTGCCGCACACGGCGGTGGCGGCGGTGTCCCGCCGGGACGACGGCGTACTGCGCCTGCACTCGGCGGACATCGATGGGCCGGTCGTCGAACTGCACGTGGACGAGCTGGTGCCGCTGACGAACACCAGCTGGGCCGCGTATCCGGCGGGCGTGGTGTGGGCGCTGCGCGAGGCGGGCCACGCCGTCACCGGCGCGGACATCCACCTGGCCTCGACGGTGCCGACCGGCGCGGGCCTGTCCTCCTCGGCCGCCCTGGAGGTCGTGACGGCGCTCGCGCTCAACGACCTGTACGAACTCGGCCTCACCCGCCCCGAGTTGGCCCGCCTGGCCCAGCGCGCCGAGAACGACTTCGTCGGCGTGCCCTGCGGGATCATGGACCAGACGGCGTCCGCGTGCTGCACCGAGGGGCACGCCCTGCACCTCGACTGCCGTGACCTGTCCATCCGCCAGGTCCCCTTCGACTTGGCCGCCCAGGGGCTCGAACTGCTGGTCGTCGACACCCGCGTGAAGCACGCACTCGGCGACGGGGCGTACGCCGAGCGGCGCGAAGGGTGCGAGGAGGGCGCGCGGCAGCTCGGGGTGTCGCACCTCCGGGACGTCGCGTACGAGGGGCTCGAAGCGTCTCTCGCGCGCCTGGCGGACGAGCGCGTGCGCCGTTACGTGCGCCATGTCGTCTCCGACGACCACCGTGTCGATCAGGTCATCGCGCTGCTGGACGCGGGTGACGTCCGGGCCATCGGTCCCGTCCTCACCGACGGCCACGCCTCGCTCCGGGACGATCTGCGGATCTCCTGCGACGAGCTGGACCTGGTCGTCTCCACGGCCAACGCCGCGGGGGCGCTCGGCTCGCGTATGACGGGGGGTGGCTTCGGTGGCTCGGCGATCGTGCTGGTCGAGTCCGGTGACGTGGACACCGTCACCAAGGCGGTGACGGAGGCCTTCGCGGCAGCGGGCTTCACGGCACCGCGCGTGTTCCCGGCGGTACCGTCGGCCGGGGCCCGCCGCCTGAGCTGACCCGTCCCAACTCCAGGGGCTCCGCCCCTTCGACCCCGTTCGGTTGTGTGTCGGGTGCGGGTGAGTGGGGGCTGGTCCAAAAGATTGCGCAGTTCCCCGCGCCCCTGACGGCGCGGGGCTTCGCCCCGCGATCCCCCGCCCGCCCTGATTCGTTTGGCTGCGGGTGGGTGGGGGCTTGTCGCGCAGTTCCCCGCGCCCCTGAAAGGGGCGCGGGGAACTGCGCAATCTTTTAGGGGGGTCTGGGGGCGCAGCCCCCAGGGATGGGACGGGTAGGGGCGGCGGGGGCGAGGAAAGTCCTGGTCAGGGCAGGTGTTTTGTCAGCGTGTACTCCGTGGCCCCCGGTGGATAGTCCGGAATCACGCACACCACCTCGTACCCCTGCTTCTTGTAGAAGTCGGGGGCCTGGAAATCCCATGTTTCCAGGCGGGAGTTGAGGCAGCCGCGCTCGGCGGAGGCGAGGTGTTCGGCCTCGGTCAGGAGGCGGGTGCCGAGGCCCGTGCCGCGGTGGGGCGCGTCGACCCAGAGGTACGTCACGTGGAGCCAGGTCGCCCACGTGTGGCCCACCAGGCCGCCGGCGAGGGCGCCCGTCTCGTCCAACGCCCAGATATGGAGCGGAACTTCGCGTTCACCCGGGGTTCCCCGCAGCGCGCGGAGGATCGGAGACGCCGCCGTGTTGGTGTCCCGCAGTCGCTTGCGGAGCAGATCGCGGCGGTCCTTGTCGTCTCCTGTCTCAATACGAAACATACGGCTCACCATAAACGCGCTGGCCAACCAGTTCTGCAAATTACCTTCCGCTCCCCGCCCCCGGCCTTACCCTGATGAACAGCGCCGGTGGGGGCCGGTGCTGATCAGGGGGCGAGACAGTCGGGTACGACGCCCGTAGTGGGGGTAGCAGTTCCAGCACGGCGGCGGCCGTGTGGCTGTGGCGCCCTGCTTTCCGAGTCGTCAATGGCTCGGGATCACTTCGGGCGCCGTACCCGCACCGGCCGTCCCCCGACAGTGGGGGTTTCAGAGTGGTTCGCATCCGAGTACTGGTCGTCGACGACCACCGCATCTTCGCCGAGTCGCTCGCTGCCGCCCTCGCGGCCGAGCCCGACGTCGACGTGTCCGCAGCGGGCAGCGGTCCCGCCGCGCTGCGCTGCCTGGAGCGCGCGGCGGCGGAAGGCCGCAGATTCGATGTGCTGCTCGTCGACGCGGACCTGGGCGGCAATCTGCCCGGCATGCGTCCGGCGGTGCCCGTCCAGGAGAGCAACGAGGACGGGCTGGTGGACGGGATTTCCCTGGTCGCCGGGGTGCGGTCCGGGCAGCCGAGCGTACGGACCGTCGTGCTCGCCGAGAAGGACGATCCCCGGCGGGCGGCTCTGGCGCTGCAGGCCGGTGCCTCCGGCTGGGTCGCCAAGGACTGTTCGCTGTCGCGGCTGCTCACCGTCATACGGGGGGTGCTGCGGGACGAGACGCATCTTCCGCCCGCCCTGCTCACCGGGGTGCTGCGCGAGCTCACCGCCGCGCGCAAGCACCGCACCGAGAGCGAGCGGCTCGTCGAGTCGCTCACGCCCCGGGAGCGCGAAGTGCTGCGGTGCATGGTCGCCGGGCTGGGGCGGAAGGCCGTCGCGGAGAGGCTTTACCTCTCGCCGCACACCGTCCGGACGCATATGCAGAACGTCCTCGGGAAGCTCGGTGTGCACTCGACCCTCGCCGCCGTGGCGCTCGCCCGGCGGGCCGGGGTCGGGCCCGTCGACCTAACCGGGGATGTTGTCGAACGGGGCGGTCAACTGGCGTAGCAGGCCCGCCAGTTCACCTCGCTGGGCCCTGCTGAGCTCCGCCAGGATTGCGCGCTCCTGGTCGAGGAGACCGGCCAGTGCCTGGTCGGCGCGGTCCTGGCCCTCTTCCGTGAGGCGTACGAGCACGCCCCTGCGGTCGCTCGGGTCGGGGAGGCGCTCCACCAGGCCCTTCTTCGTCAGCCGGTCGATGCGGTTCGTCATCGTGCCCGAGGTGACCAGGGTCTGGGTCAGCAGCTGCCCCGGCGAGAGCTGGTACGGGGATCCCGCGCGCCGAAGCGCGGTCAGGACGTCGAACTCCCAGGGCTCCAGGCTGTGCTCGGAGAACGCGAGACGGCGCGCACGGTCCAGATGCCGGGCCAGTCTGCTCACCCGGCTGAGCACCTCTAGTGGTTCCACGTCGAGGTCCGGGCGCTCCCGGCGCCATGCTGCGACCAGCCGATCGACCTCGTCCTCCATGACGATCAGTGTAGTGGTTGTGTCGACATGAAGTCTCTTGATGTGGAGAGTCTTGACGTCGAGATAGCTTGCTGTGAGAGTTGTGCGAGTGGAGGCCCGAACGGTCCTCACTCTCACGACGCCGGTGACTTTCGAGGAGGCCCACCCCATGCCTGCCAGCACCAACCCCGCCTGGGACCCCAGCCAGTACCTGCGTCACGCCGAGCACCGCGCCCGCCCCTTCGCCGACCTCCTCGCCCACGTCCCGCGACTGCCCCGCGACCCGGCCCGCATCGCCGACCTCGGCTGCGGCCCCGGCAACGTCACCACCCAGCTCGCCGACCGCTGGCCCGCCGCGCACATCACCGGCTACGACAACTCCGCGGAGATGCTCGCCAGGACCGGGGAGCACGCGGGCCCCACGACCGGCGGCGGCCGCCTCGACTTCGCCCACGCCGACCTCACGAGATGGGCGCCGGCGGACACGTACGACCTGATCGTCTCGAACGCGGCGCTCCAGTGGGTGCCGGGGCACCTGGAGTCCTTCCCGGCCTGGCTCGACGCGCTCGCCCCCGGCGGCACCTTCGCCTTCCAGGTCCCCGACAACATCGACGCGCCCCTGCACGCCCTGATGCGCGAACTCGCCGCCACCGCCCGCTGGAAGGACCTCCTCGACGGCGTCCTGCGCCACGAGGACTCGGTCCACCACCCGCTCGTCTACCTGGACCGGCTGACCCGGCTCGGCTGCGACGTGGACGTCTGGGAGACGACGTACATGCAGCTGCTGGCCGGCGAGGACCCGGTCCTCGACTGGGCGAAGGGCACGGGGCTGCGGCCCGTCCTCACCGCCCTCGCCGACCGGCCGGCGGACCGCGACGCCTTCGTCGCCGAGTACCGGGAACTGCTCCGCGACGCCTACCCGACGCAGCCGTACGGCACGGTGCTGCCGTTCCAGCGCCTGTTCGCCGTCGCCAGAAAGGCCGCCTGATGCTCGCCGCCGTCGACCATGTGCAGCTCGCCGCGCCGCCCGGCTCCGAGGACCGGCTGCGTACGTACTACGTCGATGTCCTCGGCATGACCGAGATACCCAAGCCGCCCGTCCTCGCCGCCCGCGGAGGCTGCTGGTTCCGGGCGGGCGCCGTGCAGCTGCACCTGGGGATCGAGGACGACTTCCGGCCCGCGAGGAAGGCGCACCCGGGGCTGCGGGTCACGGGCATCGAGGCGTACGCCGCGCGGCTGGCCGCCCACGGGGTGCCGGTCACCTGGGACGACAACCTCCCTGGCCACCGCCGTTTCTACTCCGAGGATCCGGTGGGGAACCGGCTGGAGTTCCTTGAGCTAACCGGCTGATGGCTCTCAGGGCGTCCGCCCCAGCCCCAGCATGCGTCTGATTTCCTTGTGCGGGATGCCCTCGCCGAGGGTTCCCTCGGCCTTGCGTCGCTGGTAGTCGGCAACGGCCAGGGCGTCTTCGAAATCCTCGATCACCTGGGGCGAGATCAGGAGCGCGGCGACGCGTCCGTGATCAGTGAGGGCGATGGTCTCGCGGCCGTAGGCCACACGGCGGACCAGGTCGTCGAGCTGAGAGCAGGCCGCACTGATCGCGATCTCGGTCATGCTCACACGGTTCCACAAGATCAACCCAGTGGTCCCCTGATTCAACTCTTCCGATGACCTATCAACCGCGGCTTGGGCTCCAGCCCGTCCAGGCCGTGCCACGCCAGGTTCACCAGATGGGCGGCGACCTCCGCCTTGCGGGGCTTGCGGACGTCCAGCCACCACTGGCCGGTCAGGGCGACCATGCCGACCAGGGCCTGGGCGTAGAGCGGGGCGAGCTTCGGGTCGAAGCCGCGGCTCTTGAACTCGCGGCCCAGGATGTCCTCCACCTGCGTCGCGATGTCCGAGATCAGCGACGCGAAGGAGCCCGTCGACTGGGGGATCGGGGAGTCGCGGACGAGGATGCGGAAACCGTCCGTGTACTCCTCGATGTAGTCCAGGAGGGCGAACGCGGCCTGTTCGAGGAGCTCGCGGGGGTGCCCCGCCGTCAGCGAACCCGTCACACCGTCCAGCAGGCGGCGCATCTCGCGGTCCACCACCACCGCGTACAGGCCCTCCTTGCCGCCGAAGTGCTCGTACACCACCGGCTTCGAGACGCCCGCCTTCGCCGCGATCTCCTCCACCGACGTGCCCTCGAACCCCTTGGCCGCGAACAGGGTGCGGCCGATCTCCAGCAGCTGCTGACGGCGCTCGGCACCGGTCATGCGGGTGCGGCGCGCACGCCGCGGCTTTTCATTGCTGCTCGGGGTGCTGCTGGAGTCGGTCGCCACGCCTTCAATCATGCCGCGTCGGCGGTTTCCGTCTTGCCTCGGGAGCCGCTGCCGTCGGTGTTCCGGCGGGAATCGATACGCGAGCGTGATGGCCAGCGCACGTCAGAGGCCCAGCCGAGCTGCTCGCACCAGCGGATGATCCGCGCCGAGGAGTCCACCTGGCCGCGCATCACACCGTGCCGCGCGGACGTCGGGTCGGCATGGTGCAGGTTGTGCCAGGACTCGCCGCAGGACAGCACGGCCAGCCACCACACGTTGCCCGAACGGTCACGCGACTTGAAGGGGCGTTTGCCCACCGCGTGGCAGATCGAGTTGATCGACCAGGTCACGTGGTGCAACAGCGCCACTCGAACGAGTGAGCCCCAGAAGAAACCCGTGAACGCGCCCCACCACGACATCGTCGCCAGACCGCCGATCAGCGGCGGAAGGGCCAGCGAGAGCATGGTCCAGTAGATGAAATGGCGTGAGATCGCGCGGATCGCCGGGTCCTTGATCAGATCCGGCGCGTACTTCTCCTGCGGCGTCTGCTCCTCATCGAACATCCAGGCGATGTGTGCCCACCACAGGCCCTTCATCAGCGCCGGAACCGTCTCGCCATAACGCCACGGCGAATGCGGGTCACCCTCCGCGTCGGAGAACTTGTGGTGCTTGCGGTGATCGGCGACCCAGCGCACCAGCGGCCCCTCGACGGCCATCGAACCGGCGATCGCCAGCGCGATCCGCAGCGGGCGCTTCGCCTTGAACGAACCGTGCGTGAAGTAGCGGTGGTAGCCGATCGTGACGCCGTGGCAGCCGAGGTAGTAGAAGAACACCAGCAGGCCGAGATCCAGCCAGCTCACCCCCCAGCCCCACGCCAGCGGCACCGCCGCGAGCAGCGCCAGGAACGGGACGGTGATGAAGAGGAGAAGTGTGATCTGTTCGAGTGACCCCTTCTTCTCGCCGCCCAGTGTGGCGGACGGGAGCGGAGTGCCGTCGTCGTGCGCCTGCGGGGCGTCGTCGATCACATCGGAGCTCGTGGTCATGGGCGTCCCCTGTGGGGTTCGAGGGTGCGGAGAGTGGCCGGATGCGGGATTCCACGGTCCTCCCGGCGTCTGACGGGAAGACCTACGGGTCCGTAACCTACGGCGTCGTAAGTATGGCAGCGCGTAGCCCGGCGGCAAGAGCCCGTGAGCCTGCGCGTCCGCATGGACACCTATCCTTGGAGTCGGTCGGACAGCGCGGTCCGTTCTGAATTCTTCCCGGATGCCACGTCCCCTAAGCGGCACCCGCCGCGCGGTCGCCACCCGGGTTCCCTCCCAGACGAGCCTCAGACGAGATTCCAGACTCTTCAGAACTCTTCAGACGAGCTTCCACACTGCAAGGAGCCGCACCTGTGAGCAGTGCCGACGACCAGACCACGACGACCAGCAGCGAGCTGCGCGCCGACATCCGCCGCCTCGGCGATCTGCTCGGTGAGACCCTCGTCCGGCAGGAGGGCCCCGAGCTCCTGGAACTGGTCGAGAAGGTCCGCCGCCTGACCCGTGAGGACGGCGAGGCCGCCGCCGAGCTGCTGCGCGGCACCGAACTGGAGACCGCGGCCAAGCTGGTCCGCGCCTTCTCCACCTACTTCCACCTGGCGAACGTCACCGAGCAGGTGCACCGCGGCCGCGAGCTGCGCGCCAAGCGCGCCGCCGAGGGCGGGCTCCTCGCCCGTACGGCCGACCGGCTCAAGGACGCCGACCCCGAACACCTGCGCGAGACGGTCAAGAACCTCAACGTCCGCCCGGTCTTCACCGCACACCCGACCGAGGCCGCGCGCCGCTCCGTCCTCAACAAGCTGCGCCGGATCGCCGCGCTCCTGGAGACCCCGGTCATCGAGGCCGACCGCCGCCGCTACGACACCCGACTCGCCGAGAACATCGACCTCGTCTGGCAGACCGACGAACTGCGCGTCGTCCGCCCCGAGCCCGCCGACGAGGCCCGCAACGCCATCTACTACCTCGACGAGCTGCACGCCGGCGCCGTCGGCGACGTACTGGAAGACCTGACCGCCGAACTGGAGCGCGTCGGCGTCGCCCTCCCGGACGAGACCCGCCCGCTCACCTTCGGCACCTGGATCGGCGGCGACCGCGACGGCAACCCCAACGTCACCCCCGCCGTCACCTGGGACGTCCTGATCCTCCAGCACGAACACGGCATCAACGACGCCCTGGAACTCATCGACGAGCTGCGCGGCTTCCTGTCGAACTCCATCCGCTACACCGGCGCCACCGAGGAACTCCTGGAATCCCTCCAGACCGACCTGGAGCTCCTCCCCGAGATCAGCCCCCGCTACAAGCGCCTCAACGCCGAGGAGCCCTACCGCCTCAAGGCCACCTGCATCCGGCAGAAGCTGGAGAACACCAAGCAGCGCCTGGCCAAGGGCACCCCGCACGAGCCCGGCCGGGACTACCTGGGCACCGGCGAACTGCTCCACGACATGACGCTGATCCAGACGTCACTGCGCGAGCACCGCGGCGCCCTGTTCGCCGACGGCCGCATGAACCGTACGATCCGTACGCTCTCCGCCTTCGGCCTCCAGCTCGCCACCATGGACGTACGCGAACACGCCGACGCCCACCACCACGCGCTCGGCCAGCTCTTCGACCGCCTCGGCGAGGAGTCGTGGCGCTACGCGGACATGCCGCGCGAGTACCGCGCCAAGCTGCTCGCCAAGGAACTGCGCTCGCGGCGCCCGCTGGCACCGACCCCGGCGCCGGTCGACGCCGCCGGCGAGAAGACCATCGGCGTCTTCCAGACGGTCAAGAAGGCGCTGGAGGTCTTCGGACCCGAGGTCATCGAGTCGTACATCATCTCGATGTGCCAGGGCGCCGACGACGTGTTCGCTGCCGCCGTCCTCGCCCGCGAGGCCGGACTCCTCGACCTGCACGGCGGCTGGGCGAAGATCGGCATCGTGCCGCTCCTGGAGACCACCGACGAGCTCAAGGCCGCCGACACGATCCTTGAGGACATGCTCTCGGACCCGTCGTACCGCCGTCTCGTGGCGCTGCGCGGGGACGTCCAGGAGGTCATGCTCGGGTACTCGGACTCGTCGAAGTTCGGTGGCATCACGACGTCCCAGTGGGAGATCCACCGCGCCCAGCGGCGCCTGCGCGACGTCGCCCACCGCTACGGCGTACGGCTGCGGCTCTTCCACGGCCGCGGCGGCACCGTCGGCCGTGGCGGCGGTCCCTCCCACGACGCGATCCTCGCGCAGCCCTGGGGCACGCTGGAGGGCGAGATCAAGGTGACCGAGCAGGGCGAGGTCATCTCCGACAAGTACCTCGTGCCCTCGCTGGCCCGCGAGAACCTGGAACTGACGGTCGCGGCCACGCTGCAGGCCTCCGCCCTGCACACGTCCCCGCGCCAGTCCGACGAGGCGCTGGCCCGCTGGGACGCCGCCATGGACGTGGTGAGCGACGCCGCCCACGCGGCCTACCGCAGGCTGGTCGAGGACCCGGACCTTCCGACGTACTTCCTCGCCTCCACGCCGGTGGACCAGCTCGCCGATCTGCACCTGGGCTCGCGGCCCTCCCGCCGCCCCGGCTCGGGCGTCTCGCTCGACGGTCTGCGCGCCATCCCGTGGGTGTTCGGCTGGACCCAGTCCCGGCAGATCGTGCCCGGCTGGTACGGCGTCGGCTCCGGCCTGAAGGCGCTGCGCGAGGCCGGTCTCGACACCGTGCTCGACGAGATGCACGGCCAGTGGCACTTCTTCCGCAACTTCATCTCCAACGTAGAGATGACGCTGGCCAAGACGGACCTGCGGATCGCCCAGCACTACGTCGACACCCTCGTCCCGGACGAGTTGAAGCACGTCTTCGAGAACATCCGGGCCGAGCACGAGCTGACCGTGGCCGAGGTGCTGCGCGTCACCGGCGAGGCCGAACTCCTCGACGCCACCCCGGTGCTGAAGCAGACCTTCTCCATCCGCGACGCCTACCTGGACCCGATCTCCTACCTCCAGGTCGCCCTCCTCAAGCGCCAGCGCGACGAGGCTGCCGCCGGCGCCGAGCCCGACCCGCTGCTCTCGCGGGCCCTGCTCCTGACGGTCAACGGCGTGGCGGCGGGCCTGCGCAACACCGGCTGAGCACCCCCTCCGCAAACGGGCGGTGCCCCCATGCTCGTACGAAGCATGGGGGCACCGCCCGTTTCACGGCTGTGGCTAGTTCTGGCCGGCCTTGCGGCGGCGGAACACCAGGTAGCCGCCCGCACCGACCAGCGCGGCAGCGGCAGCCGAGAGGAGACCGACCGGGGCGCTGCTGCCAGTCTCCGCGAGGTCGCCGCCGCCCTGGGCGGACGGGGACGAGGAGACGGAGGGCGCCGCCTCACCGGAGGACGAGGACGCCGACGGGGCCGGGGAAGCGCTCTCGCCGACCGTGCTCGACGGCGAGGCCGACGCGGACGGCGTGGCCGACGTCGACGGCGTGCTGCCGCCGCCACCCGAGTCCTCGCAGTCCGTCCAGAACACCTTGTGCTTGGCGGCACCGTTCTCGCCGTCGAAGTTCCAGAACAGCTTGTAGTGGCCGTCGGGCAGCGACAGGTCGTTCGTACGGCCGTGGCCCTCGGCGTCGAGGGTGATCTCGCCGGACTTCACGGTCTCGCCCTTGGAGTCGGCGGTCGGAGCCCAGGCCTCGATGTGCCAGTCGACCTCCTGGACGCCGTCGAAGCCGAACGCGTCGAGATAGAACGTGCAGACGTGCGGCTCGTTCTTGCGGAGCTCGTCGCCGGTGGTGGCGTCGTGGATCTTGACGGTGCCGTTGTCGCCGGGAACGGTGGCGTGGGCGGCGGTGGGCGCGATCAGCAGCGCTGCGGAGATGCCGGCGACAAGCGCGCCGGCGCGAGTGAGGGTACGCATGGGCAGTCCATCTTCGGGCGGGGAAACGGAAGATGTGGAGGGGGCGGCTCAGCATCCATTTCCGATGGGGACGGGTCAAGCGGCAGAACGTCCCCCGTGCACCATGCGTTGCGGATCGCCCCGGTAATCGCGCATCACAATCAGAGAACGCACAGGTTTTCCATGAGCATGTGGATGCCGGACATGCGGACGCAGTGACATGCGGACGTACCCCAGGTCACAGCGCCAGGAACGTCACCGTCAGCAGCGCCAGCCCCGCCCCGCCCAGCACCCAGGCCACCCGGGTCATCCGCAGACCCCCCGCGACCACCACCGAGGCGAGCAGCAGGGCGCCCGCGAGAGGGACCCAGGCGTAGAGGATCCCGGCCGGGCCGGAGCGGACGACGTCATCGCTGCCGGGCTTCACGGTGACCGTGTAGACCTGGCCCTTCTTCACCGCCACCGACTGCTCGATACGCACACGCGCCCGCGCCTTCGAACCCGAGGACGCCGGAGTGTACGGACCCGTACAGACCCCCTTCGAGCACGCCTTCACCACCATCGTGCCCTGCTCGCGGCCCTTGCTCAGCATCACGTGCTGGGCGGTGCCCCAGGAGGCCCAGACGCCCGCGATCAGGATCAGCCCGGCGACCGCGCCCATCGCCGCGAGCCGCCCGAACCGCAGCGCCGCGTACGCGCCCTGGCGGGAGCCTTGACTTGAGGTGACGGCAGGCATGGCGGGGATCATTGGCCATGGCCGTGCACCCGGTCAACTCCGGTGGGGGACAAGTCAGCAGTTGTACGCGTACTTCGACCGGCTACGAGTTGTACGTGCCCTGCGCCCGCTCCAAGCCGTCGATCACGAGGCACTCCACGGCATCCGTCGCGCGGTCCACGAAGTAGCCGAGCTCCTTGCGCTCCGCCGACGCGAAGTCCTTCAGCACGAAATCCGCGACCTGCATACGGCCCGGAGGGCGCCCGATACCGAACCGCACCCGGTGATAGTCCGGGCCCATCGCCTTCGTCATCGACTTCAGGCCGTTGTGGCCGTTGTCGCCGCCGCCCAGCTTCAGCCGCAGCACGCCGTAGTCGATGTCCAGCTCGTCATGGACGGCGACGATGTTCGCCACCGGCACCTTGTAGAACTCCCGCAGCGCGTTCACCGGACCGCCGGACAGGTTCATGAACGACATCGGCTTGGCCAGGATCACCCGACGGTTCGCCGGACCGGGCGGGCCGATACGGCCCTCGATCACCTGCGCCTGCGCCTTCCCGGCCCGCTTGAACTTGCCGCCGATCCGCTCCGCCAGCAGGTCGGCCACCATGAAGCCCACGTTGTGCCGGTTCATGGCGTACTCGGGGCCGGGGTTGCCGAGGCCCACGATCAGCCAGGGGGCATTGGCATCGGTCGTCACGTCCGTGTCTCCCATGTGTCCTTGTTACGCGCCGTGTCCTTGATACGCGGCAGCCGCCGCTCCCGGTCGGAGCGGCGGCTGACACGGATGAAGATTCCCGGGGGAATCAGGCCTCGGCGCCGGCCTCGGCCTCGCCCTCCGCGGGGGCCTCCTCCGCCTGGGCGGCCAGGACCTGGAGGACGACCGCGTCCTCGTCGATCGCCAGCGTGGTGCCCGCGGGGAGCGGGATGTCCTTGGCGAGGATGGACGCGCCGGCCTCAAGACCCGCGATGGAGACGGTGACCGACTCCGGGATGTGGGTGGCCTCGGCCTCGACCGTCAGCGTGTTCAGCACGTGCTCGAGCAGGAAGGAGCCCGGCGCCAGCTCGCCCTCGGTCTGGACGAAGACCTCGACGGTGACCTTCTCGCCGCGCTTCACGAGGAGCAGGTCGACGTGCTCGAGGAAGCCCTTGATGGCGTCACGCTGGACGGCCTTCGGGATCGCGAGCTCGGTCTTGCCCTCGATGTCCAGGGTGAGCAGGACGTTCGGGGTACGCAGGGCGAGCTGCAGCTCGTGGCCCGGCAGCGCGATGTGGACCGGCTCGGTGCCGTGGCCGTAGACAACCGCGGGAACCTTGCTCGCGCGGCGGATGCGGCGGGCGGCGCCCTTGCCGAACTCGGTGCGGGTCTCGGCGGCGAGCTTGACCTCGGACATGTTCACTCCTCGTAGATCAGTTGGGGAAGGTGGTCACCCGGCCAAAAACAATCGGCCTGCTACGAAGAGCGCGTCGATAACGGACCGCCGTACCCGCCTCGTAAAGCGGTACGGCCTCCCTCGCCGAGCAACTGTGACAGCTTACTCGGCGGGGAGGCCGTACCAGAAATCGATCTACGGGATCGACCGGTGGAGCGGGGGCTTACTGCTCCTACTGCTCCTCGAACAGGCTCGTCACCGAACCGTCCTCGAAGACCTCGCGCACCGCGTTCGCGATCGTCGGCGCGATGGACAGCACCGTGATCTTGTCGAGCTCCAGCTCGCCCGGCGTCGGCAGCGTGTCCGTGAAGATGAACTCGCTGACCTTGGAGTTCTTCAGACGGTCGGCGGCCGGGCCCGAGAGGACACCGTGCGTGGCCGTGACGATGACGTCCTCCGCGCCGTGCGCGAACAGGGCGTCGGCGGCCGCGCAGATCGTGCCACCGGTGTCGATCATGTCGTCGACGAGGACGCAGACGCGGCCCTTCACATCACCGACGACCTCGTGGACGGTGACCTGGTTGGCGACGTCCTTGTCACGGCGCTTGTGCACGATCGCGAGGGGCGCGTCGAGACGGTCGCACCAGCGGTCGGCGACGCGCACACGGCCGGCGTCCGGGGAGACGACCGTGAGCTTCGCCCTGTCGACCTTCGCGCCCACGTAGTCCGCGAGGATCGGCAGCGCGAAGAGGTGGTCGACCGGGCCGTCGAAGAAGCCCTGGATCTGGTCGGTGTGCAGGTCGACCGTGAGGATGCGGTCGGCGCCCGCCGTCTTCATCAGGTCGGCGATCAGACGCGCCGAGATCGGTTCACGCCCACGGTGCTTCTTGTCCTGACGGGCGTAACCGTAGAAGGGCACGATCACGGTGATGGAGCGGGCCGACGCGCGCTTCAGCGCGTCGATCATGATCAGCTGCTCCATGATCCACTTGTTGATGGGAGCCGTGTGGCTCTGCATCAGAAAACAGTCGGCGCCGCGGGCGGACTCCTGGTAGCGGATGTAGATCTCGCCGTTCGCGAAGTCGAAGGCCTTCGTCGGGACAACCCCGACACCCAGCTTGTGGGCGACCTCCTGGGCAAGCTCGGGGTGGGCGCGGCCGGAGAAGAACATCATCTTCTTCTCGCCGGTCGTCTTGAACCCGGTCACAGCACTGTCTCCTCAGAGGTGTCTCAGCCGGTGCATGAAGAGGCCGTCTCAACTGGAGTGCGAGAGGCGTCCTCAGCTGGGGGGTGCGGGTGTGCACTTATCACGGTACGCCGTGTCAGACGCACCTGTTTCCGGTCAGGCTTCGCCTTCCGGCTCCCGGGAAGCCTCCGCCGCCGCCTTCGCGGCCGCGCTCCCCGGACGCTTACGGGCCACCCAACCCTCGATATTCCGCTGCTGGCCACGGGCCACGGCCAGCGAACCGGGCGGCACATCCTTGGTGATGACCGAGCCCGCCGCGGTGTACGCGCCGTCCCCGATCGTGACAGGAGCCACAATCATGTTGTCCGCACCGGTACGGCAGTGCGAGCCGACCGTCGTGTGGTGTTTGTCCTGTCCGTCATAGTTCACGAAGACGCTGGCGGCACCGATGTTGGTGTACTCGCCGATCGTCGCGTCGCCCACGTAGGACAGATGCGGGACCTTCGTGCCCTCGCCGATCCTCGCGTTCTTCGTCTCGACGAACGCACCGACCTTGGCCTTCACACCGAGGCGAGTACGCGGCCGGAGATACGCGTACGGCCCCACGTTCGCCTGCGGCCCGACCTCGGCGCCGTCGGCGACCGAGTTGTCGACACGGGCCCCCGCGCCCACCTTGGTGTCCTTCAGACGGGAGTTGGGGCCGACCTCGGCGCCCTCACCCAGGTGCGTCCTGCCCTGGAGCTGGGTCCCCGGGTGCACGATCGCGTCCTGCTCGAAGGTGACCGTGACATCGACCCAGGTGGTGGCCGGATCGATCACCGACACCCCGGCGAGCATGGCCCGCTCCAGCAGCCGGTCGTTGAGAATGCGGCGGGCCTCGGCGAGCTGCACCCGGTTGTTGATGCCGGCGATCTCACGGTGGTCGGCGGCCACGGCCGCGCCGACGCGGTGCCCGGCCTCACGCAGAATCCCGAGGACGTCGGTCAGATACTCCTCGCCCTGGCTGTTGTCCGTCCGCACCTTCCCGAGGGCGTCCGCGAGAAGCTGCCCGTCGAAGGCGAACACCCCGGAGTTGATCTCACGGATCGCGCGCTGCGACTCGCTGGCGTCCTTGTGCTCCACGATCGCGGTGACCGCGCCGCTGGCACCGTCCCGCACGATGCGGCCGTAGCCGGTGGCGTCGGGGACCTCGGCGGTCAGCACGGTGACGGCGTTGCCGTCGGTCGTGTGGGTGGCGGCAAGCCTCTGCAAGGTCTCGCCGCTGAGCAGCGGGGTGTCGCCGCAGACCACGACGACGGTGCCGTCCACGGTGCCGCCCAGCTCCTCCAGGGCCATGCGTACGGCGTGGCCGGTGCCGTTCTGCTCGGCCTGCACCGCCGTCCGTACGCCCGAGTCGGTCTCCGTGAGATGCGCGACGACCTTCTCGCGGGCGTGGCCCACCACGACGACCAGGTTCTCGGGGTCCAACTCGCGCGCGGCGGCGAGCACATGGCCGACGAGGGAGCGGCCACAGATGTCGTGCAGGACCTTGGGTGTGGCCGACTTCATACGGGTGCCCTCACCCGCTGCGAGAACGACGACGGCTGCCGGGCGATTGGCGCTCACGGGTATGCCCTTCGGCTTCGGATGGCTGGGGTGTGGACATCCGCAGGATACCGGGGCGTATCAGGGGTGACATGAGAGCGGGCCCTGACAGAGCTGTCAGGGCCCGAATCGAGCATGGCTCCCCCGCCAGGACTTGAACCCGGACAGATGGCACCAAAAGCCACAGTGCTGCCAATTACACCACGGGGGATCAAACTCGGCTAAACCGGACATTTGGTCAGGTCGCCGAGTCGGCACCCAACACTATGCCGTACCAGGCGCCTTCAATGCGACGGTACAGATCGGCACTCTGGCGAACGTAGATCACGAGGCAGCCCCGGTAGTTGTCGCCGACGTTCTTGCGGACCGTCTTGGGGTTGTGCTTCTTGAGGGTCGTCTTGTTGAAGAGGTGGCTGTCGCCTCCGATGTGATCGGCCCAGTAGCGCTCGGCCGCGGCCACATCGGCGGATTCGTGGATCATCACGCGGAAGCGCAGACGGTCCCGCTCGACCTGGAGGAGATTGAGCCAGGCGAGGAACACGGAGATCATTCCCGGGTCGCTGTTGACGAAGAGGACCTGCTCTCGGCGGCTGTAGGGCTTGTCTTTGGCGCCCTCTGCCCAGTAGAGGCCGACGCCGAGGAGGAAGAGCTCGCGGTCGGAGAGTTCTCCGATCTCTGCGGCAGCCGCCCGTTTGGTTTCCTCGCGTTCGCGGTCCTGTGAGGCGCGCAGTCGTGCGAGCCCCGCGTTCATGCGTGCGCGCTGTTCCTCCGGGGTGCAGCGGGGTTCCGGGTGAGGCAGATCTCGCACCCAGAGCGATACCGAACTCTTCGAGCACCCGAGCTCCGCCTGGATCTCGTTGTAGGTCCAGCCTTGCTGACGCAGCTCGCGAGCCCTGTCGCGCAGGTCGTCCTTCGCGTTCGGGCGCTTCGTCCATTCCGGGGGCGGCTCGCCCTCGACGAGGCGTTGAAGGGTCTCCTTGTTGTGGACCTGGAGCTCGTCGCGGATCTGCCGAAGGCTGAACCCCGCTCGCCGCAAGGTCACCGCCCGCTCCCGCAGCCCCTCGAAATCCGCGTACTTGCCCTGTGCGTGTGCCATAGGCATACCGTCCGGGCGGAATGGAGGCTTCCGGGGTCGAACGGTGAGCGATTCAGCAGTTCGAGGGATACCGGCAGGTTTCGCTTCTGTTCGATTGCGGAGCGTGGTGTAGGCCAGTAGCCGAAACTCACCGGAAAAGGGGCGGGGGCCGACCGTAGGCTGGAGGCATGACCACGACGGGGGAAGAGCACACCGCGGCCGGGACCGGGCCGTGGTGGTGGGTCAGGTGGCGCAGTGCGGTGCTCGACGCGAGTCTGGCGCTGGCGTCGGCGGTCGAATGCGCGGGCGAAGGGATTCGGTTCGCCCATGACGCGGGGTTGCCCGTTCCGGTGGGGGTGGGGTTCGGGGTTGTCGCCGGGTCCGTGCTGCTGCTGCGGCGGAAGTGGCCGATCGCCGTCGTGCTGGTGTCCATCGCCATCACGCCCGCCCAGATGGGGTACCTCATGGGCCTCGTCGGGCTGTACACGCTCGCCGCGTCCGAGCTGCCGCGGCGGATCATCGGGGCGCTGGCGGGGATGTCCTTCGCCGGGATGCTGATCGTCACGTACGTGCGGGCGCACCAGGGTGTGGTGCGGGGGGACGTGACCATGGGGGACTGGTTCGTCCCCTTCGCTTCTCTTACGACCGCCATCGGGATGACGGCTCCGCCCGTTCTGCTCGGGCTGTACATGGGGGCGCGGCGGCGGCTGATGGAGAGCTTGCGGGAGCGGGCGGACTCGTTGGAGCGGGAGCTGATGCTGCTTGCCGAGCGGGCGGAGGAGCGGGCGGAGTGGGCGCGGAACGAGGAGCGGACGCGGATCGCCCGTGAGATGCATGACGTGGTCGCGCATCGGGTGAGTCTGATGGTGGTGCATGCGGCGGCGTTGCAGGCCGTGGCTCGGAAGGATCCCGAGAAGGCCGTGAGGAACGCGGCGCTGGTCGGGGACATGGGGCGGCAGGCGCTGACCGAGTTGCGGGAGATGCTGGGGGTTTTGCGTACGGGGGACGGGTCGGGGGCGGGGTCGGCGGCGCGGGTGCAGCCGGTGCCGTCTGTGCCGTCTGTGCCGCTGGCGGCGGTGGGGGTGGCTGCTGCTGCGGCGGCGTCTCGGGCGGCCGGTGATTCCGGGTCCGCGGAGGGGCCGTGCCTTGCTGAGCTGGACGAGCTCATCGGGCAGTCGGCGGCTGCGGGGATGGTGGTTGATCTGTCGGTGGAGGGTGATGCGCGGGCCTATGCGCCGGAGGTCGAGCAGACGACGTACCGCGTGGTGCAGGAGGCGTTGACGAACGTCCACAAGCACGCGGCGGGTGCGAAGACGTATGTCCGGCTGGCTCATCGGGTTTCCGAGATCGCGATGCAGGTGGAGAACGAGTGCCCGCCGGAGCCGGGGGCGGTGTCGTCGGTGCATCTGCCCAGTGGGGGGAATGGCCTGCTGGGGATGAAGGAGCGGGTTGCCGCGCTGGGGGGCGTGTTTGTGTCCGGGCCTACTGATGGGGGTGGGTTTCGGGTGTCTGCGGTGATTCCGACGTAGGTGTTTTGTTGGGGGGGCGGGGCGGCTCGGCGGTTTGTTGTGGGGCGGGGCCGTGCCGGTACGTCCAGCCCGTCGCCGGTGGGCATTGCTGTTTGCTGCCACAGCATGAACTTGGCCATAACCACGTAAGCGACGGGCTGGACGTACCGGCACGGCCCCTTCTGTGCGTCGCCGACTGCGGGTGCGTGTAACGCGACGGTTCCTGGAGCGCCCCGTAAGGGGCGCGGGGAACTGCGCGACAAGCCCCCACCCACCCGCAGCCGACGAACAACCCCACTGCTACTTGCCGGAGGCCTTGGCGGCGGGGGCGAAGGAAGTCTGTGGGGTCAGCCGGCGGTGAGGCGGGGCGGTTCTATGCCGGAGAGGAGGGTGGTGAGGGCGGTGTCGATGTCGGGGCCGAGGTACCAGTCGCCGGTGTGGTCGAGGGTGTAGACGCGCCCCTCGGCGTCGATGGCGAGGAGGGCGCGGGTGTCGGGCTCCTCGCCGAGGGGGCACACCTCGGTGTCCAGCGCGCGGCCGAGGTCGCCGAGGGTGCGGGCCATGTGGAGGCCGTGCAGGGGGTCGAGATGGAGGGCGGCGGGGGCGACCTGACGGCCGGGGCCCTGCGCGGTGACGCGGAGGCCGCCGAACTCCGCCCACGCTTCCACGGCCGCGGGGAACACGGAGTGCCGGTGCCCGGCCGGCGACGCGTGTCCGCGCAGCGCGTCGGCCCAGTACTCGGCCTGCTTTATGTCCCAGCGCCCGGGCTGCCACCCCGCGGAGCGCAGCGCGGCGTCCACGGGTACGGAGAAGCGTGTGGAGGAGGAGCGGTCGGCGTGCATCTGCCCTTCGTTCGTCGAGGGTTGGGACATCGGCGTGGCGGGACGCCGTCGTAGTCGTGCGTGAGTGGGTGTCAGGCGTCCGGGGTTGCCGGGTCGACGATGCGTACGCCGAAGTGGTCGCTGAGTGCCGTGCAGGAGCGGCAGGGTGCGGCGAAGCTGCCGTGCAGGGGGTCGCCGTCCTCGCGGATGCGGCGGGCGGTGAGTTTGGCCTGCTTGAGTGCCTTGCGGGCCTCGCCGTTGGTCATCGGCTTGCGGGCGGCACGTTTGCTGCGGGCGGCGTCGACGGAGGCGATGTGCCGGGAGATGAGGATGGCCTCGGCGCAGCGGCCGGTGAAGCGGTCGCGCTGTGCGCTGGTGAGGGTGTCGAGGAAGTCCTGCACCAGCGGGTGGAGGGCAGGGGGCTGGTCGCCGCGGGCCGCTGTGCCGGTGAGGGTCGCGCCGCGTACGGAGAGGGCGGCGGCGACGGTGGGAAGTATGCCGTCGCGGCGGTGCAGGAGGGTGGGGGCGTGGGGTGCCTCGGCGCTGCTCCAGCCGACTCGTGGGTCCCCGGACGTGCCCGTATGCGTCGCGTTCATGATCGTTCTTCCCTCCCATGCATCCCCCGGTGCGGAGACAGACTGCCAAATGGCGTGGCGGGTGCGGAAGCTGGGGCGGTGCGACACGCCCGGTCTTCGTCGTACCGTCACGGCGGGGTGACGGCAGGTCACGGAACCGGAGGCCCGGTGACCGGTGTCGTTCAACCGCATAGGCTGTCGACATCCACGATCCATACCGCTATTGAGAACGCCGCAGGGGGCAACCGCCATGACGACAGGTCGGCTCGGGCAGCAAGCCGCGCCGCCGAACGCGGCCTACGCCGGGCAGGTCGTGCATTTCCCGGATCCGGTCCGGGCCGCCCGCCACCCCAGAGGTGTGCGGATCGACGAGCACGGCTACCCCGACTTCTCGCTCTACGCGCGTGCCGCGGCGGAGATCGCCGAGCCTCCTGAGGGTTTCGGTGTCGACGAGTTGAGGCTGACCGACTATGTCTCGGCGAACGCCGCGCTGGCCGCCACCGGGCATGACTTGTGGGACACGATTCCGTCGGTGGCGACCCCGCACGGCTGGACCTGGCACCACGTGCCGGGTACGCGGCGGTTGGAGCTGGTCCCCGTCGAGGTGAAGGCGTTGCTGCGGCATCACGGCGGTATCGCGACCTCGGCTGTGGACCAGAACAAGCGGGGCACGCGGCCGTTGCAGGAGACGCGGCCCGCGCACTTCGGGCTGCCGAAGGCGTCGGTCGCGGTGACCGAGCAGCAGGTGCTGGGGGTCGAGGAGGATCTCGGCTATCGGCTGCCGGGTGCCTATCGGTCCTTCCTGAAGGCGGCGGGCGGGTGTGCGCCGGTGGGTGCCGCGCTCGATGCCGAGTTGGGGCTGCTGGTGGATCAGCCGTTCTTCACGGTGCGCGACGAGGCGGCCGTCAATGACCTCGTCTATGTCAACAAGTGCCTGCGCGACCATCTGACCAAGGATTACTTGGGTGTTGGTTTCGTCCAGGGCGGGTTGTTGGCCGTGAAGGTGAAGGGCGACTCGATCGGGTCGGTCTGGTTCTGCGCGTACGACGATGCCCGCGACCAGGACGCCTGGGCGCCGGCGGAGCGGGTGCAGCGGCTGCTGCTGCGCTGCGGTGACGACTTCGACCAGTTCCTGTCCCGGCTCGCGGGCAATCCGCCGGAGCTGGAGACGGTGGCGAACCTGATGGTGGACGGCGGCTTCGCGCGCGCCGTGCCCGTCTCTTCAGTGTCTTCGGCGTCTTCAGTGTCTTCGACGTCCTCGGTGGGGGAGTGAACTTCCGATGGTGACCTTCGCGCAGGCGCAGGAGCGCGCGGAAGAGTGGATCAACGGGGATGTGCCCGGGTACCAGCATCGTGAGGTGCGGGTGCGCGAGTTCGAACTCGGATTCGTGGTGTGGGCCGAGGACCGTGTGGACGGTCCGCGCTCCGACGGGGGTGCGCAGCGGCTCGTCATCGCGCGGGACAGTGGTGAGGCCACGCTGTGGCCCGCGCTGCCGGTGGGTGAGGTGATTCGCCGGTACGAGGAGGAGTACGGGGTGCCGGACGCGTCCCCGGAACCGGCGCCGGCGCCTCCGGCCCGGGTCGACCTGAACCAGACGTCGTTCCTGTTGAGTCCCCCGGAGTGGCTGCAGGAGGCCGCGGACAAGTTGGGGATTCCGGATCGGCGGGCGGGTGCGGGTGCGGGCGCGTCCGACGGGGCTGGGTCTCGTCCGGCTGCCGCTTCCGGTGCTGTTCCGGGCGGGGATGCGTCCTTGGGTGGCGGGTCCGTGAATGGGGCTTCCGGGAGCGGGAGTTCGGTGCCGGGTGTGCCCGGGCAGTCGGGGGCGCCCGGGGTGCCTTCCGCGCCGGGGGTGCACGCTGCGCCTTCCGCGCCGGGTGCGCCTTCGGCTCCCGGTGGGGGTACGCCGTGGCCCGCGGCCGCGGCCGCCGACGAACCGGGCTCGGGTCCGCAGGACGCCGTGACGCCGGGTGTGCCCTCCGCGGCGACCCCGTGGGCGGGGACCGACACGAACGCCGACGCCGGTGACGACCGTTCGGTACCGCTTCCGGCGACCGTGTTCGCGCCGCCGCTCACCGATCTCGACGACGCCCACACCCCGCCGCCCGCCGCGACGCCGGATGCCAAGACCGCCCTGATGTCCGGGGGCAGCCAACTTCCGCGCACGGCGCTGGCGCCCGCGGTCGACGCCCCGAACGCGCCGCTCCCGTCCGGCCCTTCGCAGGGGCCGGGCATGCAGGGTCCCGGAGCGCCTCAGGGTGCGACGCCGCCGGTCGCGCCCTCGTACGGCTATCCGCAGGGGCCGGGTGGTGCGCCGGGTACGCCGCCGCCGGGTGCTCCGCAGGGTTCGGCCGTCCCCGGTACGCCTCCTCCTGGTGCGCCGGTTCCTGGTGGTGCGCAGGGCACGCCTCCGCCTGGTGCGCCCGCGTACGGGTTCCCGCAGGGGCCGGGTGGGGTGCCGGGTACGCCGCCGCCCCGCGCACCGCAGGCTCCGGGCGCCCCTGGCACGCCTCCGCCCGCCGCGCCCTCGCGCCCCCTGCCGCCCAACGCCGGTGACATCGCCGACGCCGCGACCAGCAAGGCGCAGGCGCCGCCTCGGGGGGCGCGCGGTGCTGGAGCGAGCGCGCCGCATCCGCCGAGCGCCCCCGGTGTGCCGGGTGCGCGGCCGGGGGGTACGCCGCCTCCGCAGTCCGGGCCGGGAGCTCCGGGCACCCCCGCGGGCGGGTACGTGCCGACACAGCTTGTCTCGCAGCTCGGTCCGGACGGACCCGAGGGGCTTGCGGGTGCGCCTTCCGCGCCCGGCGCACCGAGTGCGCCCGGGGCGCCCGGTGCTCCCGGTGCGCCGCAGCCTCCCGGTGGTACGCCTCCGGGTGGTGTTCACCATGCTGCGACGATGTTGGCGGGGCCTGCGGTGGGCGGGCCCGGCGCGCCGTTGCCGCCGGGCGCCCCGGGTATGCCTGGTGCGCCGGGCGCGCCCATGCCTCCGGGCGCTCCTGGTGTTCCCGGTGCGCCCGGCGTGCCTGGTGCTCCGGGGCAGGTCGGGGCGCCTGGTGCTCCTGGTGCGCCGCAGCCTCCCGGTGGTACGCCTCCGGGTGGTGTTCACCATGCTGCGACGATGTTGGCGGGGCCTGCGGTGGGCGGGCCCGGCGCGCCGTTGCCGCCGGGCGCCCCGGGTATGCCTGGTGCGCCGGGCGCTCCTGGTGCGCCGCAGCCTCCGGGGGGTACGCCTTCGGGTGATGTTCACCATGCCGCGACGATGCTGGCGGGGCCGCCCGTTGGTGGTCCCGGCGCGCCGCCGCCCCCGCAAGCCCCCGGTATGCCGATGGGCGCCCCCCAGCCGTTGCCGGGACAGCCCATGCCGGGGCAGCCGATGCCTCCCGGTCAGCAGCCGCCGGCGTACGGCTATCCGCAGGCGGGGCAGCCGACGGTCGGGCCCGGCTACCAGGCCGTACTGCGGTATCGCGCGCAGGACGGTTCGGAGCAGCAGCTGATTCGGCGTTCGGCGCCGGGTACGCCGCATCCGGAGTGGCAGATCCTGCATGAGCTGCGGGCGATGAATGTGCCGCCGCAGCAAGTGTTGGAACTGCACACGGAGTTGGAGTCGTGTGAGCTGCCGGGCGCGTACTGCGCGCGGATGATCCGGGAGACGTGGCCGCAGGCGCGGATCACGAGCATCGCGCCGTACGGTACGGACCACGCGAGCCGTCAGCAGGGCATGCACCAACTGCTGGCGCACCAGGGTGAGTTGCATCAGGTGGCGGACGGGCCGGCGCGTCCGGCGCCGGTGCGGGCGCCGATTCCGCCGGTGCAGCCCGCGCCGCCGATCCCGCCGGAGGCGATCGGGCAGGAGATGGCGGCGGCGTTCGGGCCGGGGGTGTTCCGGTTCGACCAGGCGGCGGTGTCGCGGCAGGGTGTGCCGAACATCGTGGCGCACACGCTGGTGGTGGCCGGACTTCCGGTCGACATGGGGCCGTTCTTCTGGGCGCAGGCCCAGCCGGGACGTCCGGTGCCCACGCTCGCCGAGCTGGCGCAGGAGCGTGGGGTGCAGGCGGCCTCGGACGCGGGCTCGTACCTCGTCATGGGCAGCGACTTCGGCAAGGCGATCTGTGTGCAGTACGGCACGGCGAACATCGTGGCCGTGCCGGTGGAGGCGGGTCCGGGCGGTGCCCCGGTGCCGCCGCAGTTCGTGAACACGGGCCTGCCCGAGTTCGCGCGCTGCCTGGCCCTGCTCGGCCGTATGTGGCGGCTGCGCTTCGGGCTCAACCAGGAGCAGGCGGGCCGCTGGACCGTCGACTTCCAGGCCCAGCTCGCCTCCCTCGACCCGGCGGCGCTCGGTTCGCCGGAGAGCTGGTGGTCGGTTCTGCTGGAGCAGATGTGGGATGGGCTGCTGTAAGTCCGCCGACATGGGCGGGCATAAGTAGGCAGACATGTTGATGAGGCGCTCGACCTGTGTGACGGGTCGGGCGCCTCTTTCGTGTGGTCATGAGTGCGGGGGTTCCCGGGCGGCGATGTCGTCGTGGTGGGGCCGTATGAAGGGCGAACAGTTCCCGTTGGTGGTGCCTCGCGACGGTGCGATTCCGGCTTCTGACCTCAAATGACTCATCTTTGGCCGGATGGATGGGCGGAGTGTCGCGTTATGAACACTTCCGTGTGATCCATCAAGATGTGCGCGAAATCGTTCGTCATTTCGTGTGTGTCAGGTGGAGAGGGGTCCGAGGATGAGCAGCGCATCGGTGTCGCCGCACGGCTTCATGGCTGTACGGGGGCGTGGTTACCGTCCCGAGCAGGTCGACGCGTACGCCGCGGAGCTCTCCCGGGACCGCGACGCCGCGTGGGAGCGGGCCGCGCGGCTGACCGTGCTGGCCAAGGAGATGGACGCCGAGGCGGAGCGGCTGCGCGAGGTCGTGGCGCGGCTCGCTCCGCAGACGTACGAGAAGCTCGGGGAGCGTGCCCGGCGGATCTTCGAACTCGGCGAGGAGGAGGCCGCGTCCGTACGTGACACCGCGCGCCGCGAGGCCCAACGGGTCGTCGACGAGGCGGAGGCGGCGGGGCGGCGGGTGCGCGAGGCCGCGCAGGCGTACGCCGACGAGGTGCGCGGCGACGCCGAGGAGCGCGCCCGGCAGCGGATGCTCGCCGCCCGTGCCGAGGCCGACGAGGCGCGGATCTCGGCCCGCCGCGACATCAAGGAGAGCCGTGGGGAGGCGCTGGCCGCGTTGCGGGAGATGCGGCACCGTACGGAGGGGCTGCTCGGTGAGCAGGAGAAGGAGTACGCCGAACGGTGGGCGGAGACGGAACGCGCGGCCGTCGAGCGGGAAGCCGCGCTCGACGCGCACCATGTCGAGCGGGTGGCGCGTGCCGAGGCGGGGCTGTCCGAGGCGGAGCGGGCGTTCGCCGAGGCGGAGGAGTCGGCTCGGCGGCGGCAGGAGGATGCCGTGGCGCGGGCGGAGGAGGTGCTGGTGGAGGCGCGGGTGCGGGAGGAGCGGATTGCTCGGGAGACTGAGCGGGTGTTGCGTGAGCACGGGGAGCGGTGGGACGACGTGCGGGCACATATGGACCATGTACGGACGAGTCTCACCGCCCTGACGGGGCGCGCCCCCGCGGAGTAGGCGGGCGCCGGCTCCCTCTAACCTCCCCTCCTCACCGCCCCCGCCAGAATCCACCCCTCCACCGCCTCGTACTGCCTCCTCTGCTCCTCCGCCTTCCGCCGCCCCGAAGCCACCGTCCCCAGCCACCCGTACGCGAAGCCCAGCGGGATGGACACGATGCCCGTCGTGGTGAACGGGAACCAGTTGAAGTCGGCTTCGGGGAAGGCGGAGGTGGGGGAGCCGGAGACGAGGTTGGTGCCGGGCATGAGGAGGAGGACGGTGAGGGTGCCGCCGATGAGGGTGGCGAGGAGGCCGGTGCGGGTGTAGCGGCGCCAGAAGAGGCTGTAGACCAGCGCGGGCGCTATCGCGGAGGCGCCGAGGCAGAAGGAGAGGGTGGCCAGGGGCTGCAGGCTGCGGTGCTGGACGAGGGTGGCCAGCAGGATTGTCGGGGCGCCGACCGCCAGGGCGGAGAGGCGTGCCAGGAGCATCTCGCGCCGGGGGGACAGTTCGTCGTCGTGGCGGCGGCCCCGCAGCAGCCCGCTGCGGGCGAAGACGTCGTGGGCGAGGGAGTTGGCGCAGGCGAGGATCATCCCGGCGACCGAGGCCAGCAGCGTCAGGAAGATCGCCGTGGTGACGGTGGTGAACAGGAGGGTCTCGAACGTCGAGACGTCCGGGCCGAACGCCGCGCGCGAGCCCAGCAGATACGCCGTGTTGCCCTGCGGATCCGCGCCCGCGATCGTCCCGCGCCCGATCAGCGCCGTGGCGCCGAACCCGACGACCGTGATGACCAGCACGAACAGCGCCACGCACGGCACCGCCCAGGACATCGAGCGGCGCACCTGCCGGGCGCTGCCCGCCGTGTACATGCGCATGGTGACGTGGGGGAGACAGGCTCCGCCGAGGACGACGGTCAGCTCCGAAGTGATCATGTCCAGGCGGGGGTTGGAGCCACCGGCGAACTGGAGGCCCGAGTGGAGGAACGCGGAGCCCACGCCGCTGTTCTGGGCCGCCGCGTCCAGCAGGGCGCCCGGGTTCCAGTCGAAGCGGCTGAGGACGAGTACGGCGACGACGGCGCCCGACCCGAGAAGCATCACGATCTTCAGGATCTGGATGAGGGCGGTGCCCTTCATGCCGCCGATCGCCGCGTAGCTGATCATCAGCGCGCCCAGCCCGATGACACACCCCGTCTTGAGGGAGTCGTTGGAGAAGCCGAGGATGAACGCCAACAGGTCCCCGGCGCCCGCTAGTTGCACCAGCATCAGCGGCAGCAACGCGACGAGGGTCACCGCACACGCCGTGATACGGACCGCGCGGCCCGGCATCCGTCGCGCGAGCGCGTCACCCATGGTGAACCGGCCCGCGTTGCGCAGCGGTTCGGCCAGCAGGAACATCAGCAGCATGAGGGAGAGGGCCGTGCTGAGCGCCAGTACGACACCGTCGTATCCGGCCAGCGCGATCACTCCGCCGGTGCCGAGCACGGTCGCCGCGGAGATGTAATCCCCGGCGATGGCAAGACCGTTGCGCATCGGCGACAGCGATCCGTACCCCGTGTAGAACTCATCCAGGTCGTCACGGTCGGGGCCGGTCATCACGCACAGCAGCAGCGTGATCGTGGCCACCGCCGTGAACGCCACCAGCGACATGGCCTGCGCGGAACTGCTGAACCCGGTCAACCCGTTCAAGCCGGTCACCCCGTTCGAGCCGGCCAACTCGTTCAAGCCGTTCACGCCGTTCAATCCGTTCGACCCCGTCATCGTGCCGCCTCCCGCTTCGCGTCCAGTTCGGCCTGCTTGCGGATCCGGTCCGCGATCGGGTCGACGCGCCGGCGCGCCGTGTACTCGTACAGCCCGATCGCCAGGCAGGTGACGGGCACTTGCAGCAGCCCGAGCAGCAGCCCGGTCGACAGCCCGCCGGACACCGTGCTCGTCATCAGTCCCGGCGCGAACGCCGACAGGAGGAGGAACAGGGTGAAGTACCCGAGCGCGGTGAGCGTCGCCACGCGCCGCTGCCACCGGTACGCGCCGCGCAGGAGCCGGATGTCGCTGTGGTGCCCCAGCGCGTGGTGGCGCGGCAGGCGCTGTCTCGCGGGTTCGGGCGGCGGGGGTTGCCAGGGATAGGTGACGTAGGAGGGGGAGTAACTGGTCGGGGACTCAGGGAACTCCGGGGACTCAGGGAACTCCGGAAACTCTGGGAACTCCGAGGACTCCGCGAACTGTTGGTACTGGTACGACGGTTGGTACGACGGTTGGTACGGCGGTGGGGACGACGGGCGGTGCGGCGGTGGTGATGAGGATCGGTACGGCGGCGGGCGTGGTGGCTGGTACTCGGGGGACGAGAACGCGTCTGGCATCCCGTTTCTCCTTGCGTGGCTCGGGCCCGGTGCGGACCGCAGGGAGCTGGGGGGTGAGCAGCGCGCACGCTACTCGCAGGTAGCCAAGGTGCGCGGCGCTTTCGCCAAACTGAGTGGTCGGTATGCGCTTACTTCCGTGACCTGGGGTGTTACCCGCGTTTACGCACATCCACCCGCGTGGCTGAAGGGGCGCGATCTGCTGGTGGGGCAGCCGGGTCGAGCCGGGTCCTTCTACGATGATCCGGTGGAACTCCGGCAGATGCGGTACTTCGTGGCGGTCGCCCAGGAGCTCCACTTCGGGCGCGCGGCGGCGCGGCTGCACATCTCGACGCCCACGCTCAGCCAGCAGATCAAGGCGGTGGAGCGTGAGGTCGGCGCGCCGCTGCTGATCCGGCACAGCCGCGGTGTCGACCTCACACCCGCCGGCCGGGTCCTGCTGCGCGCGGCCCAGGACGTGTTGCGCTCCGCGGAGGAGGCGCTGCGCGCGACCCGGCGTACGGCGGGCGTCGCCGCGCCGGTGCTGCGGCTCGGGCTGCTCAACGGGGTACCGCCGTGGTTGCCCGCCCGGATCGAGGACGTACTGGCGGCCCGGGTGCCCGGCTGCCGGACGGTCATGACGGGCGGCACCACGGCCGCGCAGGTGCGGCTGCTCGACGCCGGTGAGGTCGACCTGGCGCTGCTGCGCTCCCCGGTGACCCTGCCCGCCGCCCTGCGGCAGACGCCGGTCGCCGAGGAGGAACTCGGGGTGCTGATGTCGGCGGGGCATCCGCTGACGGACCGCGACACCCTCGACCTCGCCGATCTGGCGGGGCAGGAACTCATCCTGTTTCCCCGGGAGTCGGCACCGGGCCTGCACGACCGGGTGCTGGAGACCCTGCGGTCCGGCGGCGCCGGCATCGCACTCAGCGACAGCGCGATGGGCCATGCGCAGCTGCGGTCGGCACTTCCGCTGCTCCCCGCCGCGATCGGGCTGAGTTCGGCGCGCGGGGCCGCCCTGCCCGACCTGGCGTGGCGGCCGTTGCGGGGGCGGCCGCTCGTGGTCGGGTACGCCGCCGCCTGGCACTCCGAGAGCCGGGACCCGGCGGTGCACGCCGTCCTCGCGGCACTGTCCGGCGGCAGGGTGGAACCCTCCTGACCAGCGGCGTTAGCGTGCGCCTCACGCCAATTCGGGAATACGACATGGACGCTCGGCCGACGCCGGTGATCTCCTGCGGGCATGCCTGAATCTGTGTCTGCACCGGTATCAGCGGTACCTGCACCGGTATCTCCGGTACCTGCACCGGTATCTCCGATGCCTGCATCCGTACCCGCACCTGACACCTCGCCCGAACGCATCGTCATCGTCGGCGGCAGTTCCGGAATGGGCCTGGCCCTGGCCGAGAGCGCGCTCGCCGGTGGCGCCGACGTCACGATCGTCGGCCGGTCCCCGGAGCGACTCGCCGCGGCCGAACGGCAGTTGGGCGGGGGCGACCGGCTGCGCGCAGTCGCCGCCGACATCACCAGCGAGCCCGACACCGAGCGGCTCTTCAAGACGGTCGGGGAGACGGTCGGCGCGATCGACCACGTCGTCCTCACCGCGGCCGACGCCACCGGCGCCTATCAGCCGATCACCTCCTTCGACCTGGAGGCCGGACGCCGGCTCGTCGACTCCAAGCTGTTCGGGGCCGTGCTGCTCGCCAAGTACGCCGCGCCGCACCTTACTTCGGGCGGATCGATCACCTTCACCTCGGGGATCGCCGCCTACCGTCCGGCCCCCGGCGGCTCGATGGTCGCCGCGGTCAACGGTGCCCTCGCCTCGCTGACGTACGCCCTCGCCCTGGAGCTCGCGCCGATCCGCGTGAACGCCCTGTCGCCGGGCTGGGTCGACACCCCCATCTGGGACACCATCGCCGGTGACGGGAAGCAGGCGCGGCTCGACGCGATGGCGCAGCGGCTGCCGGTCGGCCGGATCGGCGCGCCGCACGACATCGCCGAGGCCCTGCTGGCGTTGATGCACAACAGGTTCATCACCGCGACAGTGCTGCACGCCGACGGTGGCCACCGCCTCGTCTGAAGGGCCGCCGGGGCCGTCCCGGCCGTCGGGGCCGCCCGGTCCATGGCCCCCTCGGACTCCCCCGGACTTCCTCGGACTCCCTCAGTCCCCAGGGTTGTTGAGCACCGGAAAGCGGCGCGGTGCGACGAACAGCAGGATCAGGAAGGAGAGCGCGGCCGCGCAGGCCGCGCCCAGATAGACGGCGTGGACGGCGTCGGCGACCGCGTGCCGCAGATGTTCGGTGGGGACGCCCGAGTCCAGGGCGCGGGTCACCGAGTCGAGGTCCCCGGCGCCGCCGAGCCGCGCGGCCAGTACCCCGTTGGCGACCGCGCCGAACAGGGCGGCGCCCATGGTCTGTCCGGTCTGGCGGCAGAAGAGGACTGACGCGGTGGTCGTGCCGCGTTCGGCCCAGCCGACGGTCGACTGGACGCCGATGAGCAGGGGGAGCTGGAACAGGCCCAGCGCGCCGCCCAGCAGGAGCATCAGCAGGGCGGGCTGCCAGGGCTCGCCCGGATAGGGCAGGAAGGGGAAGGCGAGCAGGAGCAGGGTGGCCGTGCCGATGCCGAGCATCGCGGTGTTGCGGAAGCCGATGCGCCGGTACACGTGCTGGCTGAGCGCCGCGGACACCGGCCAGCTCAACGTCCATACGGAGAGCACGAATCCGGCGGCGATGGGGGCCAGGCCGAGGACCGCTTGCGCGTAGGTGGGCAGGAAGACCGTGGGCGCGACCATGAGCAGGCCCAGCGCGCCGAGCGCCAGGTTCACCGCCGCGATCGTACGGCGGCGCCACACCCAGCCCGGGATGATCGGCTCGGCGGCCCGCCGCTCGACCACCACGACGACCGCGACCAGGGCGAGTCCCGCTCCGAACAGGGCGATCGAGGGCGCCGACAGCCAGTCCCAGGCGACGCCGCCCTGCACCAGCGCGGTGAGCAGGACGCCGCCGCAGGCGAAGACGGCGAGGGCGCCCGCCCAGTCGATCCGAGGGCGGTGAGTCGTCTCGCGTACGGGCTCGTGCAGATGGCGGGCGATCAGCCACAGCGCGAGCGCGCCGATCGGCAGGTTGATGAGGAAGATCCACCGCCAGTCGGCGTACGCCGCGAGGACTCCGCCCAGCGCGGGACCCGCGACCGCCGAGGTCGCCCACACGGTGGACAGCTTGGCCTGGATCTTGGGGCGTTCCTTGAGCGGGTAGAGGTCGGCGGCGAGCGTCTGCACCGTGCCCTGGAGGGCGCCGCCGCCCAGGCCCTGCACGATGCGGAAGGCGATGAGCGCGGCCATGTTCCAGGCGGTGGCACAGAGCAGGGAGCCGGCGAGGAAGAGGGCGGCGCCCGCGACGAGGACCGGTTTGCGGCCGAAGGTGTCGGAGAGTTTGCCGTAGACGGGGAGCGTGACCGTCACGGCCAGCAGGTATCCCGAGAACAGCCAGGAGAAGACGGAGAAGCCGCCGAGGTCGCCGACGATCTGCGGTACGGCCGTCGAGACGATGGTGGAGTCGAGCGCGGCCAGCGCCATCGCGAGCATGAGAGCGGCGACGACGGCGCGGCGCCGGCGGGTGTTCGGTGACGCGCCGACCGTGCCCGTATCCGCGGCCCGTATGCCGGTTTCCCCCTGGTCCACGAGATTCCTTCCCCCTGCATCTATCTGCCGAAGGCCACTCTCCCACTTGAGTCTCCCGCCGCGGGAGGGTGGACGCTCGGCGGGCTCAAGGGTGGAGGCGACCCCGAGAGGGACTCCTCCGAAGGGTGGAGGACCCCTAGGGGGATCTCCGTACCAGGGGTCGGGGAGGGTTCCTCCCGCTGGAGGAGGAGACCGGGTACGTGCCGTCCTTAACCTGGCTTTACGCCGCTGGGGGGCGGCGCACCGAACCCGCGAGGGTGGGGTTTTCCCCAGCAAAAGACTGCGCTGAGCACCAGCGCGCTCGACCCCTGTGCGGGACCAGACTCATCGGCGTAACCAGTTCTCGCGATTTACCCGCTAACCGAAATAGGAGACATACCGTGACATCGGCTGTGACCATTCCCAGGCACGGGGGCACTGGAGGGCGTACGGCCGTTGCCGCACGGGCGCGGCAGGTCGTGAAGGCGTACGGGTCGGGGGAGACCCGGGTCGTCGCCCTGGACCACATCGACGTGGACATCGCGCGGGGCCAGTTCACCGCGATCATGGGCCCCTCGGGGTCCGGCAAGTCCACGCTGATGCACTGCCTCGCCGGGCTCGACACCGTGACGAGCGGACAGATCTACCTGGACGAGACCGAGATCACCGGACTCAAGGACAAGAAGCTCACGCAGCTGCGCCGGGACCGGATCGGCTTCATCTTCCAGGCGTTCAACCTGCTGCCGACGCTGAACGCGCTGGAGAACGTCACGCTGCCGATGGACATCGCGGGCCGCAAGCCGGACAAGGGCTGGCTGGACCAGGTCGTGGAGACCGTCGGGCTCGCCGGCCGCCTCAAGCACCGCCCGAACCAGCTCTCCGGAGGCCAGCAGCAGCGTGTCGCGGTGGCCCGTGCGCTGGCCGCTCGGCCCGAGATCATCTTCGGTGACGAGCCGACCGGAAACCTGGACTCCCGTGCGGGGTCCGAGGTGCTGGGCTTCCTGCGCCGTTCCGTGGACGACCTCGGCCAGACCATCGTGATGGTCACGCACGACCCGGTGGCGGCCTCGTACGCGGACCGTGTGCTGTATCTCGCGGACGGCCGCATCGTCGACGAGATGCACCAGCCGACGGCCGACCAGGTCCTGGACCGGATGAAGGACTTCGACGCCCGGGGGCGTACGTCATGACCGTCCTGAAGACCTCGATGCGCAACTTCTTCGCGCACAAGGGACGCATGGCCCTGTCGGCCGTGGCGGTCCTGCTGTCGGTGGGCTTCGTCTGCGGCACGCTGGTGTTCACGGACACGATGAACACGACGTTCGACAAGCTGTTCGCGGTCACCTCGTCCGATGTGACGGTGCTGCCCAAGGCGGCCAAGAGCGACGACACCCCGCAGAACGGCAAGCCCGAGTCGCTGTCGGCCTCCGTACTGGAGCAGGCGAAGAAGGCGAACGGCGTCAAGTCCGCCGAGGGCGCGGTCAGTTCGATGAACGTGACCGTCGTCAACAGCGACAACAAGAACATGGGGTCCAGCAACGGCGCCCCGACCATCGCCGGCAACTGGACGAAGAACGACCTGCGGTCGATGGAGATCACCTCCGGGCATGCCCCGCGCGGCCCGACCGAGGTGATGGTCGACGCCGACACCGCAGACAAGCACCACCTGAAGATGGGCGATGAACTGCGCACCATCTCGGTCACCGGTGACTTCAACGCGAAGATCGTCGGTATCGCCACCTTCAAGGTGACCAACCCGGGTGCGGCGGTCGTCTACTTCGACACCGCCACCGCGCAGCGCGAACTGCTCGGTGCCACCGGCCGGTTCACGCAGGTCAACCTCGCCGCCGCGTCCGGTGTCAGTGACGCGCAGCTCAAGCAGAACGTCTCCCAGGCGCTCACCGGGTCGTACAAGATCCAGACGCAGAAGGAGAACGCCGACGAGAACCGCAAGGGCGTCGGCGAGTTCATGAATGTCATCAAGTACGCCATGCTCGGCTTCGCCGGGATCGCGTTCCTGGTCGGCATCTTCCTGATCATCAACACCTTCTCGATGCTGGTCGCCCAGCGCACCCGCGAGATCGGCCTGATGCGCGCCATCGGCTCCTCCCGCAAGCAGGTCAACCGCTCCGTGCTGGTCGAGGCGCTGCTGCTCGGCTTCTTCGGCTCGGTCCTCGGTGTCGGCGCGGGCGTCGGTCTCGCGGTCGGCCTGATGAAGATCATGTCGTCGATGGGCATGGACCTGTCGACCCGCGACCTGACGGTGAAGGCGACCACTCCGGTCATCGGTCTGATCCTCGGTGTCGTCGTCACGGTCCTCGCCGCCTACCTTCCGGCCCGACGCGCCGGCAAGGTCTCCCCGATGGCCGCGCTGCGCGACGCCGGCACCCCGGCGGACGGCAAGGCCGGTCTCGTACGCGGTCTGATCGGTCTGGTGCTGACCGGCGCCGGAGCCTTCGCGCTCTACATGGCGGCCACCGCCGACAAGGCGACCGACGGTTCGCTGGTGCTGGGCGCGGGTGTCGTCCTCACCCTGATCGGCTTCGTGATCATCGGCCCGCTGCTCGCGGGCGGCGTGGTCCGGGTCATCAGCGCCGTGCTGCTGCGGATGTTCGGCCCGGTCGGCCGGCTCGCCGAACGCAACGCCCTGCGCAACCCGCGCCGCACCGGCGCCACCGGCGCCGCCCTGATGATCGGCCTGGCCCTGGTCGCCTGCCTGTCCGTGGTCGGCTCGTCGATGGTGGCCTCGGCGACGGACGAGCTCGACAAGTCCGTCGGCGCGGACTTCATCGTCCAGGGCAACCAGAAGATCGTGCAGCAGGCCGAGAAGGCCATGGAGGCGACGCCGGGCCTGGCGCACGTCACCCGCTACAAGGAACTCAATGCCGAGCTGACCTCCCCGGACGGCAAGGTCGACGAAGACGGGCTCACCGCCGCCGATCCCTCCTACGCCCAGGACCTGCGCCGCAAGACGACCGCCGGTGAACTGTCCGCGGCCTACGGCAAGGACGCCATGTCGGTCGGCTCGAAGTACGCCGACAAGCACGGCGTGAAGCTCGGCGACACCCTGACCGTCGCCTTCAAGGGCGGCAGCACGGCGAAGCTCAAGGTCGCGGCCATCACCGACGACGACGTCGCCATCGACCAGGGCGCCCGGTACACCAGCATCGAGACGATGAAGAAGTACCTGCCCGCGAGCAAGGTCCCGCCGAACACGATCATGTTCGCCAAGGCCAAGGACGGCCAGGAGAAGCAGGCGTACGCGGCCCTGAAGAAGTCCATGGAGAAGTACCCGCAGTACCAGGTCCGCGACCAGACGGACTACAAGCAGGAGTTGAAGGACCAGATCGGCCAGCTCCTGAACATGGTCTACGGCCTGCTGGCCCTCGCGATCGTCGTGGCGGTCCTGGGCGTCGTGAACACCCTGGCCCTGTCGGTCGTCGAGCGCACCCGCGAGATCGGCCTGATGCGCGCCATCGGCCTCTCCCGCCGCCAGCTGCGCCGCATGATCCGCCTGGAGTCGGTCGTCATCGCCCTCTTCGGCGCCCTTCTCGGCCTCGGCCTGGGCATGAGCTGGGGCGCCACCGCCCAGAAGCTCCTCGCCCTGGAGGGTCTGAAGGTCCTGGAGATCCCCTGGCCGACCATCATCGGCGTCTTCATCGGCTCGGCGTTCGTGGGCCTGTTCGCCGCCCTGATCCCGGCGTTCCGGGCGGGCCGGATGAATGTGCTGAACGCGATCGCCACCGACTAGCGGCCGACAGGCCGCCGCACAGCCACCGCGAACGGGGGTTGCGGGGGACGCGGGCCCGGTCCGAGGAGAGTCGATCTCCTCGGACCGGGCCCGCGGCGTGTCCGCTAGCGGCGCTTGAGGAGTACGTAGCCGTAGCGGGCGCCGACGACGGCGTACTCGGCGTGCGGGTGCAGCTGACGGGCGTACGCCTGGACGTCGTGGATCCCGTGGGAGGTGTTGTCCAGGGCGATGAAGTCCGGGGTGACTCCGTGGGCGGTGCCGACCCAGAAGACCCGGCAGCGCGAGGTGAGCCGGCTGCTCGGCCCGGTGTTCGCCTCGACACTCGCCCCGTCCGGGACGCGCGCCAGCATCCGCTCGACGGCACTCACGCGCGCGGGTTTGCGATAGGCCTCGGGGTCGGTCAGCAGGGACAGCGGGAGCGTGGTCGTCAGCGCGAGGGAGGCCGCGGCGACGGCGGCGGGCAGGTGCAGCGCGTACGAGCGCAGCCACGGGCGCGGGCTGTAGCGGGCGCGGGAGAGCGCGTCGGCGAGGGCGAGCGAGAGGACCGGCATCAGGACCGCGCTGTAGTGCCAGTCCGTGCCCCAGTAGTGCGCGTCGGAGGAGAGGAAACGCCAGCCGAGGGTCGGCAGCGCGACCAGGAGGAGCGGGGAGCGCAGGGCGAGCAGGCCGGTGGTGGGGATCAGCAGCCAGGCGAGGGTACGGAGTTTGGTGCCGATGCCGTCGAGGAGGTGGCTGCCGCTGAAGGGGTTGCTGCCGTTGAGGGGGTTGCCCGGCGCGCCGACCTTGTCCCAGTAGACGTAGGTGTCCGCGGTGTTGAAGGCCGGTATCACCACGGTGAGGGTGACCACCGCGGCCAGTACGCCGAGGGCGGCGACCCCGAGCGCGCACAGGGCCGCCCGTCGGGACTCGCGCCGGGCCCGCACCGCGACGACCACGGCGATCGCGGCGACCGTGAACCCCAGGTCCTCCTTGACGAACACCAGGGGCAGGGCCCACAGCAGGGCCCCGCGCCGGCGCCGGGCCAGAAGCGCTTCGAGGGCGAAGGCGATCAGCGGGACGGCGAAGCACACCTCGTGGAAGTCGAAGTCGACGGCCCGCTGGAGCCCCCACGACAGCCCGTACGCCACCCCCAGCGCCAGCCCGCGGTGCCGCCCGAGCAGCCCGGCCGCCGCCCGGGTGACCGGCACGGCGGACAGGGCGAGCAGTGCGGCCTGCGCGACCAGGAGGGTGACGGGGGTCGGGAACATCCGGTACGCGGGCGCGAGCAGGGCCGTGACCGGGCTGAAGTGGTCGCCGAGGATGTTGGTGCCCGGGCCCTTCAGATCGGCCACCGGGGCCTGGAGGTGGGCGTACGCGTGGACCGCCTGCTCGAAGATGCCGAGGTCCCAGGACTTGGTGGCCAGATGCCGGTACCGGCCGATGGACAGCGCCGCGTACGCGAGGAACAACAGCACGGCCAGGAGGTACGGGTCGCGGGGGCGCCGGTCACGGGCGGGGCTTGCCGTGACCGGCGGGGGTATGTGGGCTGCTGCCGGGGCGTGGTCCTGCGGGGTGACGAGGGGCGCGTGCACGTGGGGCGGGTCCTTGGGCGGCTGGGGCTGGGGCTGGGCGGCTTCTGCGGGCGCCGCGGGTGTCTCGCCCCCGCCGCCCCTACCCGTCCCATCCTCCAGGGGCTCCGCCCCTTCGACCCCACCGGGTGGTTCGTCGGGTGCGGGACGGTGGGGGTTGCTCGCGCAGTTCCCCGCGCCCCTCAAGAGCGGGGCTTCGCCCCGCAATCCCCCGCCCGCCCCGGGGTCTTTTAGGGGCGCGGGGAACTGCGCAATCTTTTGGACCAGCCCCCACCCACCCGCAGCCAAGGAACCGGCCCCCGGGGTCTGGGGCGGAGCCCCAGGAACGGGATGGGACGGGTAGGGGCGGCGGGGGCGAAAAAGGCCACGGCGTCCGCGGCCACGCCCTGATCGGCAGGCGTTGTCCACAGGCCCGGCACGCCGCAGCCGGGCGACGTAGGCTGGGAACCCCCGGCCCGTCCCACGTGTCGGGCGGTTCGCGTTGCCCACTCCCCGGGATGGAAGCCCTTCATGAGCCTGCACGGTCTGCTCGACGCCGTCGTCAAGGACGCCGCCCTCGCGGAAGCGGTGAAGGCCGCCACAGACGGCAACCGTACGCACATCGACCTGGTCGGCCCACCCGCAGCCCGCCCCTTCGCGCTGGCGGCCCTGGCCCGGGAGTCCGGCCGCCCCGTACTGGCCGTGACGGCGACAGGCCGCGAGGCCGAGGACCTGGCCGCGGCACTCCGCTCCCTCCTCCCGGAGGAGGGAGTCGTCGAGTACCCCTCCTGGGAGACGCTCCCGCACGAGCGGCTGAGCCCGCGCAGCGACACCGTCGGCCGCCGCCTCGCCGTCCTGCGCCGCCTGGCACACCCCCGCCCCGACGACCCGGACACCGGCCCCGTCTCGGTCGTCGTCGCCCCCGTCCGCTCCGTGCTCCAGCCGCAGGTCAAGGGCCTCGGCGACCTGGAGCCGGTGGCCTTGCGCACGGGCACGACCGCCGACCTGGGCGAGATCGTCGAGGCGCTCGCGGCAGCCGCGTACTCCCGGGTCGAGCTCGTCGAGAAGCGCGGCGAGTTCGCGGTCCGCGGCGGCATCCTGGACGTCTTCCCGCCCACCGAGGAGCACCCGCTGCGCGTGGAGTTCTGGGGCGACGACGTCGAGGAGATCCGTTACTTCAAGGTCGCCGACCAGCGCTCCCTGGAAGTCGCCGAGCACGGCCTGTGGGCGCCGCCCTGCCGCGAACTGCTGCTCACGGACGACGTACGGCAGCGGGCGGCGCGCCTGGCCGAGGAGCACCCGGAGCTGGGCGAGCTGCTCGGCAAGATTGCCGAGGGCATCGCCGTAGAGGGAATGGAGTCGCTGGCTCCGGTCCTGGTCGACGACATGGAGCTGCTGCTCGATGTGCTTCCCGAGGGCTCGATGGCCGTCGTGTGCGACCCGGAGCGGGTGCGGACGCGGGCCGCGGACCTGGTGGCGACGTCGCAGGAGTTCCTGCAGGCGTCCTGGGCGGCCACGGCCGGCGGCGGCGAGGCACCCATCGACGTGGGCGCGGCCTCCCTGTGGTCCATCGCGGACGTACGGGACCGGGCGCGCGAGCTGGACATGATGTGGTGGTCGGTGTCGCCCTTCGCCGCCGACGAAGAGCTCGACGCGGACACCCTCAAGCTGGGCATGCACGCCCCCGAGACCTACCGCGGCGACACCGCCCGCGCACTCGCCGACACCAAGGGCTGGCTCGCCGACGGCTGGCGCACGGTGTACGTCACCGAGGCGCACGGCCCGGCCGCCCGTACCGTCGAGGTCCTCGGCGGCGAGGGCATCGCGGCCCGCCTCGAGACCGACCTCACCGGCATCAGCCCCTCCGTCGTGCACGTCTCCTGCGGCTCGATCGACTACGGCTTCGTCGACCCCGCCCTGAAACTCGCCGTCCTGACGGAGACCGACCTCTCCGGCCAGAAGGCGGCCGGCAAGGACGGCGCGCGGATGCCCGCCCGCCGCCGCAAGACCATCGACCCGCTGACCCTCGAAGCGGGCGACTACATCGTGCACGAGCAGCACGGCGTCGGCCGCTACATCGAGATGGTGCAGCGCACGGTCCAGGGCGCCACCCGCGAGTACCTGGTCGTGGAGTACGCGCCGGCCAAGCGCGGCCAGCCCGGCGACCGCCTCTACATCCCCACCGACCAGCTGGAACAGATCACCAAGTACGTCGGTGGAGAGGCCCCGACCCTGCACCGCCTGGGCGGCGCCGACTGGACGAAGACCAAGGCGCGCGCCAAGAAGGCGGTCAAGGAGATCGCCGCGGACCTGATCAAGCTGTACAGCGCGCGCATGGCGGCTCCGGGGCATGCCTTCGGCTCCGACACGCCGTGGCAGCGCGAGCTGGAGGACGCCTTCCCGTACGCGGAGACCCCCGACCAGCTGACGACGATCGCCGAGGTCAAGGAGGACATGGAGAAGACGGTCCCCATGGACCGCCTGATCTGCGGCGACGTCGGCTACGGCAAGACGGAGATCGCGGTCCGCGCCGCCTTCAAGGCCGTACAGGACGGCAAACAGGTCGCGGTCCTGGTCCCCACGACCTTGCTGGTGCAGCAGCACTTCGGGACGTTCGGCGAGCGCTACTCCCAATTCCCCGTGAACGTACGGGCGCTGTCCCGCTTCCAGACCGACACGGAGGCGAAGACGGTCCTGGAAGGCCTGCGCGAAGGCTCGGTGGACGTCGTCATCGGCACCCACCGGCTGTTCTCGTCCGAGACGAAGTTCAAGGACCTGGGCCTGGTCATCGTCGACGAGGAGCAGCGGTTCGGCGTCGAGCACAAGGAGCAGCTCAAGAAGCTGCGCGCCAACGTCGACGTACTGACGATGTCCGCGACCCCGATCCCGCGCACGCTGGAGATGGCGGTGACGGGCATCCGGGAGATGTCCACGATCACCACTCCCCCGGAGGAGCGGCACCCGGTACTCACCTTCGTCGGCCCGTACGAGGAGAAGCAGATCGGCGCGGCGATCCGCCGTGAACTGCTGCGCGAGGGCCAGGTCTTCTACATCCACAACCGCGTCGAGTCCATCGACCGCGCGGCCGCGCGTCTCAGGGAGATCGTCCCGGAGGCACGCATCGCGACGGCCCACGGCCAGATGGGGGAGACGGCCCTGGAGCAGGTGGTCGTCGACTTCTGGGAGAAGAGGTTCGACGTGCTCGTCTCCACGACGATCGTCGAGTCGGGCATCGACATCTCCAACGCCAACACGCTGATCGTGGAGCGCGGCGACAACTTCGGCCTGTCGCAGCTGCATCAGCTGCGCGGCCGGGTGGGCCGCGGAAGGGAGCGCGGTTACGCGTACTTCCTGTACCCCCCGGAGAAGCCGCTGACGGAGACGGCGCACGAGCGGCTCGCGACCATCGCCCAGCACACGGAGATGGGCGCGGGCATGTACGTGGCGATGAAGGACCTGGAGATCCGCGGCGCCGGAAACCTGCTGGGCGGCGAGCAGTCCGGCCACATCGCGGGCGTCGGCTTCGACCTGTACGTCCGCATGGTCGGCGAGGCGGTCGCCGACTACCGCGCCTCCCTGGAAGGCGGCGTCGAGGAGGAGCCGCCCCTGGAGGTCAAGATCGAGCTCCCGGTCGACGCGCACGTCCCCCACGACTACGCGCCCGGCGAGCGGCTCCGCCTCCAGGCCTACCGTTCCATCGCCTCCGCCAACACGGAGGAGGACGTCAAGGCCGTACGCGAGGAACTCGTCGACCGCTACGGCAAGTTGCCCGAACCGGTGGAGAACCTGCTGCTGGTGGCGGGCCTGCGCATGCTTGCGCGGGCGTGCGGCGTCGGCGAGATCGTGCTGCAGGGCACCAACATCCGCTTCGCACCGGTGGAGTTGAGGGAGTCGCAGGAACTGCGGCTGAAGCGGCTGTATCCGGGGACGGTCATCAAGCCGGCCGCCCACCAGATCCTCGTCCCCCGCCCCAAGACGGCGAAGGTCGGCGGGAAGCCGTTGGTGGGACGGGAGTTGCTGGGGTGGACCGGGGAGTTCCTGGCGTCCGTCCTGGGGTCGTGAGGCATCGGCGGACGTAACGCGCTTTACCTGCTCGGGTAAAGCGCCGCGCCGGGTTGGCCTGCCACCCTGGGGACATGTTCTACGGGGGGCGTCGGCAGCGGAGGGCGTGGCGCTGGGGGCTGTCCGCCGGGGCGGTCGCGCTGTCGGCCGCGGTGGCCGTCTGGGTCACCCGCGCGTACGAAGGCGGCCTGGGCAGCGGCGAGTTGCGCGGCGTCCTCGTCGGTGCCGTCATCGGCGTCGCAGCCCTCGCCCTGTCGGCCGCCGCGCTGCGACAACGGCCAGGGACCGAACCGGACCTCGTCGCGGCGGCGGCCCGGCTGGCACAGGCCGTCAAGAACGCCGAGTCGGCCCAGTGGCAGCATCTGCTCGGCGGCGACCGGATCGCCATCGACGTCGGCCTCACCTTCGCGGCCGTGGACGGACCGCGGAGCGCCGTCGTCGCCGGAGCGCCGACGCGCCGGCTCACCTCCGCGGTCGGGGCGTTCCGGGCGGCCCGGCCGCGGCGCCTCCTGGTCACCGGGGCGCGGGGCGCGGGCAAGACCGTGTTCGCCACCAGGCTCGTACTCGAACTCATCAAGGAGCGCACCCCCGACGAGCCCGTGCCAGTGCTGCTGACCCTCGCCGAGTGGGACGCGTCGCTGCCAGTACGGGCGTGGGTCGCCCGGCAGCTGACCCGCGACTACGACCTCGCCCCGGAGCTCTCCCATGATCTCGTCGACAACAACGTGATCCTGCCCGTGTTCGACGGGCTCGACGAGATGGACGAGCGGGCAGCCACCGCGCTCGACGCACTGGACAGCTGGACGGACGGAACCGACGCCGTACCCCTGGTCCTGACCTGCCGCAGCGCGCGCTACGCCGAACTCGCCGCCGACGGCCACCAGTTGCTGGACGCCGCCCGGATCGAGGTCTCCCCCGTACACCCGGACGAGGCCCGGCAGTACCTGACGGAACGGACGGTACGACGGCACACGGCCTGGCAGCCGCTGCTGGCCTCCCTCGCGCACGACCCCGCCGGAGCGGCGGCCCGCGCCCTGTCCACACCGTGGCTGCTGTCCTTGGCGGCCACCGTGTACGGGCGGGCCGGCGAACCGGCGGCCCTGCTGCGCTGCGGGACCCCGCGGGAGGCCTCCGACCTGCTGCTCGGCCAGTACGTGGCGGCGGCGATCCGGCTGGACCCCACCACACCCGCCCGGTACACCCCGCGCCGCGTCCACCGCTGGCTGCGGTCCCTGGCCGTGGGACTGGACGGGCGCACGGACATGGTGCCGGGGCCCTGGCTCGTTCCCCCGCGCCGGTTCGCCCTGGTGCGCGCGGCCGACATCGCGGTGACGACCGCCCTGACGGCGGCACTGCTGGCCGTGGCGCTCCCCGTCCTACGCCACCGGCCCTCCCCTGCCGTGCTCTACGCCCCGCCCGGCCTGCTCAGCGCCTCGGACCGGGCCTTCCTCTACGCGCTGTTCGGCCTCGCCCAGTGCGCCCTGTGCTGGTGGGGCGCGACCCGTCCGCTGTCCACCCGGCCGACCGTCGCGGCCGCGCCGCTGCACCGGCTGAGGCCGTCCCAGGTACGCCGCATCGTCGCCGCGGAGTTCCGGAACCCGGAGACGATCGGCCTCCTCGCCACGATGGCCGCGCTTTGGGCGGCGCTCGGTGTGCTGGGCCTGCCGCCCGGGCCGTCGCACCGGAACGCCGTGCTCGGCGGGGTCGTCGCCGTCTGCGGGCTCGGTTTCTTCGTCCTCGTACGGCCCGTCCTCCTCGCGCTCCGCGGCGAAGGGCCCTCGGCCCACTTGGCACCGGCCTTCGTCAGCCCACGGGACGTGCTGCCCGCCGACTGGCTGTACGGGGCCGTCCTCAGCCTGGGCTGGCTGCCGACGCAGTTCTCGACCGGGGTGTGGGCGTTGCCCGTCGTGATCGCCCTGACCATGTGGACCTTCAGCCGCTCCTCGTGCCGCTGTCTGCTGGCCCTCCTGCTCGGGGGCGGGCAGGTGCCGTTCCGCCTGAGCCGGTTCCTGCGGTGGGCACATGGGGCAGGGTTGTTGCGGGTGTCGGGGCCCGCGTACCAGTTCCGCCACCGGGAGTTCCAGGAGTGGCTGGTCCGGCATCCGGGGCCGGTGGTGGAACCTCGGGGCGGCGCGGGCTGACCTGGTGGTTGTTCAGGGGGACGCGGGCTGAACTGGTGGTTGTCGGTCAGGGCATGCGGGCTGGATTAGTGGTTCTTCAGGGCTGCGTGTGCTGAACTGGTGTTCTTTCAGGGCTACTTGGACTGGAAGAGCATCCCTGTCAGCGCGTGGAAGACCTCGTCGGGGTCCTCGTCGCCCACCTGGCCGTCCAGGTTGTGGCTGAGGAGCAGCGTGGCGAAGCCGTGGGCGAGGGACCAGGCGGCGACACCGGCGAGGCGGGTGTCGGGGCCGCGGCCCTCGGCGGGTAGTGCGGAGACGGCGGTGCGCAGGCGTTCGCCCGCGAGGGTTCTGGCCGTCGCCAGCTCCAGGTCGTTCTCGCGGAGCAGCTCCGGGGAGAACATCACCTGGAAATGGGCGGGATGCTCGCGCGCGAACCGTACGTAGCGCACGCCCGCGTCCCGCAGATCGTCGGCCGCGTCGAGCGCGGCCGCGAGCAGCTCGTACCCCTCGGCGGCGATCACCGTGAGCAGGCCGGTGCGGTCCTTGAAGTGGTGGGCGGGGGCGGCGTGCGAGACGCCCGCGCGACGGGCCAGGTCGCGCAGGCTCAGCGCGGAAGGGCCTTCGGCGGTGATGACGTCGAGTGCGGCGCTCAGGATCGCTCGGCGCAGGTCACCGTGGTGGTACGGCCGCGCGGAGCCGCTGGTCTTCGCGGGGTTCATGGTCAGCAGCGTACGCCGAATCTAGGCATTGACAAGTTCGAGGGGTTCGGGCAATCTAGTCAGTGTCAAGTTGTGGAGCGCCCGGCGCTAGGCCGGAACGGGGCGAGGGGTCGAGTCATGTCGGAGAACGTCAGCGAGACCAGTCGAACGGAAGAAGAAGCAGGCGCGAGTGTCGACCTCGGCCGGGTGCGCCAGCTCTGGCACCTGCTGGAACCCCTGCACGCCGTGCTCTACTACGCGCCGGAGGCCTTCGAGGAGGCGGCCGCGCTCGGGTACGGCACCGAGGAACGCTGGCCGAGCTACTTCCCTTACCGCGCGGCGCCGTTGGGGGCGGCCGGCAGCGAGCGCGTGACCTCCGCCTTCTACAGCTTCAGTCCGCGCATGGTCGCCGAACACATGAAGTCCGCCTGGCAGACCGCGAGCCCCGAGCAGATGCTGCGGGCCCGGGAGCGAGCCGTCGACCGGGCGTACCGCGCGATACTCGGCGACCGCATAGCGAGCCCCGAACTCGCCGAGGCCGCCGGGCTGGCCCGCCGCGCCGCCGAGGCCGCGAACACCGCGGGCCGCCCACTCGCCGCCGCCAACGCGGAGTTGGCGTGGCCCGAGGCCCCCCACCTCCAGCTGTGGCACGCGGCGACGATCCTCCGCGAACACCGGGGCGACGGCCACCTCGCCGCACTCCTCATCGCCGGCCTGGACCCCGTCGAGTCGCTCGTCTCCTTCGCGGCGATAGGCGCGGCCTCCGTGGAGCGCTTCGAGAGCCGCGGCTGGACCCCCGAGGAGTGGACGTCCGCCCGCGAACGCCTCACCGTCCGCGGCCTGCTGAACGACGACGGCACCGCCACGCCCACCGGCCACGAACTGCGCCGCCAAGTCGAACAGCACACGGACGAACTCGCCGCCACCCCTTGGCGCACCCTCGGCCCCGACGCCACCACCCGCCTTGCCGACCTGCTCGGCGAGTTCTGGGTTGCGGTGCTGAGCTCGGGACTGCTGCCTTCGGAGACGACGTTGGGGATCGGGAAGGTGTGAGGGGGCGGGGGAGCCCCCTATGTCTTTGGTCAAGCTGGTCGGCAGGTGGTTCAGGGCGCCTGGAACGATGTGCTCGTGCATGCTGATGATCGGATTGGCGAGGGTGTCTCTGCGGAGCTCGCGGTGTTTCTCCGGGGTGCTGTCGACGGCCGTCGGGTGAAGATCGTCCCTTCCGTCTGTGGGGAGTGCGATGGCCGGCTGTTCTTCGTGCTGGTCAATGCGTCCGGAGCCGAACGGGAGTGTTCGGGCTGTGGCAGCCGTGCGTTCATCGCGGACAGCGAGGAGTACTGGAACGAGGAAGCCTGGGAGGACGATGAGCCTGGTGCGGCCGGCTGCCCGTGCGCGAGTGAGGAGTTCGAGGCCGCGGTGGCGTTCTCGCTCGCCGATGACGGATCGGTCCGCTGGGTGACCGTGGGCTTGAGGTGCGTCCAGGACGGATTCTCGGGCGTCTATGCGGACTGGAAGATTGACTACGGCCCCGCGGACCACCTCCTGACCATGGTCTAGGTCCGTCGGGCGGCGGACCGGGCAGGATGCGGTTCGTGGACGGGTTCCGTCGCGGAGCATCGCGAGGAGGGCATCGGCCCGGCGTCTTACGAAACAGGGTGGGGCCGGGGTGTGGTGCTTTCCCTGGGCGATCTTCTTGCCGGATTGGGCCCGCGAGGTCGTGTCGGCCAGGGAGACGAACGCGGAGAGGGGGGAGCCTCGTTCGAGCTGCTCGCCTTCTCTCCGGGGGAGGATCCCGAGGGCGGAGGTGTCGCTCGACAAGCGAAGCCGCCCGCGGGACATGCGTGTCCGCGGACGGCCTTCGTCGTAAAGGGTTCAGGGTGGCTCTGTCGGCGCGAGCCTCTGTGCGTCTCCGGGCTATGGCTGATCGGGCCGGTCGCGGTCGATGCCCATGGAGCCTTCGATCTTCTGCTGCGTGTCGTCGACCTTGTCCGTGTACTTGTTGCCCGTCTTCTCGTTGACTTCTTTTTCCGCGGCGTCAGACATGTCCTTGGCCTTGCTGTGGCCATGGCTCTTGAATCTGTCGAAGATGCCCATCCAGAGCTCCTTCCGGAGATGACTCACCACCGACGATACGCCCGGCGTGCACCGATTGCCCGTTGAGGACGGGTATGGCCGAGGGTTCCCGGCCGCTACCGTGGGAGCAGGGGAAACGCGCCCGCACAGGGCGGACCCGGGAAGGCAAGGGGAGGGGCGCCGTGCTGCGTCTGAGGGGTGGGGCGGCCGTGGCCGCGCTGGTGCTGTTCGCCGTCGGTGCCGGTGTCAGTGGCTGCAAGAAGGAGAGCACGGGTTCCGCGGGCCCGGAGGAGACGGCGGCCGGTGGTGCCGCACTCGCCGCCGTGGACTCACTGACCGTCAAGGGGCGTGCACCCAAGACGGGGTACAGCCGGGAGCGGTTCGGCACGGCCTGGGCCGACACGGACTCAAACCGGTGCGACACCCGCGACGACATCCTCAAACGGGACCTGAAGGACGTGAAGTTCAGCGACGGGAAGTGCAAGGTGACCTCCGGGCTTCTCGCCCCGGACCCGTACGGCGGTCAGGACGTGACCTTCGCGCGCGGCCGCAGCCTGGTGGACATAGACCACCTCGTCGCGCTCTCCGACGCCTGGCAGAAGGGCGCCAAGTACTGGGACGCGAGCAAGCGGATAGCTCTGGCCAACGACCCGCTCAACCTCCGTGCCGTCGGCGCGAGCGCCAACCGCAGCAAGGGCGACGGTGACACGGCGACCTGGCTCCCGCCCGACAAGGCGTACCGCTGCACGTATGTCGCCTCCCAGGTGGCCGTGAAGCAGAAGTACGGGCTGTGGGTCACCGCCGCCGAGAAGGCGGCCATGAAGAAGGTGCTCTCCGGCTGCCCCGGCCAGAAGCTCCCCTCGGGCGGCAACCCGACACAGGCCCCGAAGCGGTTCCACGCGAACTAGCCGTCGCCCGGCCGCTGTCGCCCGAAAGCCCGTCGCGAACCGGCACCGGGACGCCGTGATGTCGTGGCGGCCGGCGCGGCAAAACCGTTTCACCCGGGCCGATTCCCCGCCTACCGTGTCCGACATGCAGCTGAAGTTGTCGAGTCTCGCCGAGCGCCCCGAGATGCTCGGGCAGGTGGTCGGTATGGCCAACAGCTGGCCGGAGTTCCTGCTCCACGACCCGGTGGGAGACACGCACTACGGCCGGATCGCCACCGAGCTTCCGGAGTATGTGCTGTTCGCCGAGGACGAGCACGGACAGGTGGTCGCCCACGCGTACAGCGTGCCGTTCGCCCTCGCAAGCGCGGACGACGACCGGGGCGAACTGCCCGCCCGGGGCTGGGACGAGGTGCTGGCCTGGGCGTTCGCCGACCGGCGCCGCGGCACACCGCCCGACACGGTGAGTGCCATCTCGATCGTCGTCGCCCCGCACGCCCAGGGCGGCGGCCTGTCGGCCCGGATGCTCTCCGCGATGCGGGACAACGCCCGGGCGCACGGCTTCGACGAGGTCGTCGCCCCCGTCCGCCCCAGCGGCAAACACCTGGAACCGCGCACCCCGATGGAGGAGTACGCGTTCCGGGAGCGGGCCGACGGGCTGCCCCACGACCCGTGGCTGCGCGTCCACGTCCGGGCGGGCGGCGTCATCGAGGCGGTGGCGCCGGCCTCCATGACGGTGGCGGCCTCGCTGGAGGAGTGGCGCGACTGGACGGGGCTCCCCTTCGACACCGAGGGCCTCGTCGAGGTGCCCGGCGCGCTGGTGCCGGTGCACTGCGAACCGGGGCGCGGATACGCCGTATACGTCGAGCCCAATGTGTGGGTGCGGCACACCCTGTGAGCTCGACGTATGGCGCGTGCGAGGTATTGCGCGTGCGACGTGTGGCGCGTACGACGTGTGGTTCGTGAGACGTACGGCTGTGACGCCTGTGTCTTGCGACGTGCGGGGCCTCAGCCGCCCAGCTTGTCCAGGTCGAGGATCTTGCCGGCGGGCTTCTCGGCCGGGACCGGCTTCTCGTACTCGCTGAAGGTGAGTGTGCCAGGGTCCTTGGCGGAGGTGCTGTCGACCCGCAGCAGGTAGGGCTTGCCCTCGGTGGCGACGTAGAGGGTGTAGCGGTCCTTGCCGTCCTTCTCGTGCAGGACGATCGCGGGGGTGCCGTCGATGGTGGTGGTCTTGCCGCGGGTGGCGTCGGAGTTCACGTTCTCCGCGTCGGCGAGCACGCTGTCGAGGTCGCAGAAGCCCGCGATGTCCTTGGCGTCGGAGCCGGTCGCGGACATCTTGGTCCACTTGCCGGCCAGCAGTTCCACGACCCCGTCGGTCTCGGACTTCGACTGGCCCTTGCCCTGGGCGCGCAGGAACGCCTCGTCGTACTTCATGTAGACGGTGTCGCCGGTCTTGATGAGATCGGCCTTGCCCTGGCCGGCCATGCTCATCGTGCCGGCGCACTCGCCCTTCTTGTTGAGGGCCATGTCGATGCCGATCGTGCCGCCGTCCTCGTCGTCGGGGACGTCGCCCTTCATGCGGAGCGAGTTGGCGCCCGTGGTGGCCTTCACGGCGCGGTCGGCGATTTCGCCCCCGGTCAGCCCGGCGAATGGGCCCTTCGGCTTGCTGTCCGCCTTGTTCTCGCCGGACAGACAGCCGGTGAGGCCCGCGGTGGCCGCGGCGGCGAGACAGAGGGCGGCAAGTGCGGTGCGACGCATGAGAGTTCCTTGAAGTGATGTGAGGTGGTGAAGAGGTGTGGGGGGAGTGGGGGGTGGGGACTGACCGCGGGTGGCGACAGCGGTGGCGTCAGCCGGTCTTCTTCCAGTCGCCGCAGCCCGTGGTCTTGAAGTAGCCGTCGCCGGCGCTGATGGTGACGACGGCCGTGCCGGTCACGTTGTTGTTGGCCACGATCGAGTCCATGGAGTGCGTGGCGTCCTTGTCGCGCTCCCAGTAGCAGGAGTCGTCGGTGTTGCCGGTGGACTTGTAGGTGCCGGGAGCGATGTCCGCGCCGACTCTGTACATACCGCCGTTGCCCTTGATCTGCGAGGCCGGTGAACCGGACGCCTTCGCGTCGACGGCCTCCCAGTCCTTGCAGCCGCTGGACTTGAAGAGCTTGTCGCTCGCCTTGATGGTCACGTAACTGGTGCCGCTGACGTTGTCGTTGGCGAGCAGGGAGTCCACCTCGCCCGAGGCGTCCTTGGCGCGCTCCCAGTAGCACATGTCGTCGGTGTTGCCCGTGGTCCGGTAGGTGCCGGGCTTGATGTCCGTACCGACCTGGAAGTCGCCGTCCCCCTTGAACGCGACCTTCTTCTCGGCCTTGGCCGCCTTGTCGCCGGTCTTGGCGTCGGCCTTCTTGCCGGACTCGCGGTCGGCGGAGGCGGAGGTGTCCTTGCCCTTGTCGCCGGAACCGCTGTCGCCGCCGGCGTTCGCCGAGACGACACCGATGACGACCACGCCCACGACGGCCCCCAGCGCGATCTTGCTCTTCATCCCCATGACAGTCCCCTCCCCAACGGCGGCGACCGCCGCTTCCCGACGGCCGCTCGTTCGATGGGTCAATAACAGCAGAGCGTGTGAACCGAGTCAACACGATTCACGCGGAAGGTTGTGTACACGCATGTGAAGGGATAGATCTTGCATACGTCGGTATGCTCGGCGTCACAGACGTGGACGGGGCTACGGGCGTCACAGGCCGGAGACGACGCAACGGGCGTCACAGGCCAGGACGGGGCCACGCGCGTCGCAGGCCGGAACGAGGGGAGCCAGGCGGGTGCAGGACAACGCGACAGAGGTGACCGCTGCCGGGATCGCGCGGCTCGCCGGGGTCGGCCGCGCCGCCGTCAGCAACTGGCGCCGCCGCCACGCCGACTTCCCCAAACCGGTCGGCGGCACCGAGACCAGCCCCTCCTTCGCACTCGCCGAAGTCGAGGCATGGCTGCGCAACCAGGGCAAACTCGCCGAGGTCCCGCTGCGTGAACGGGTCTGGCAGCAACTTGCCGGACACCCCGAGGGCCCCGTCACCGCCCTTGTGCATGCCGGCTGCGCCCTCCTGCTCATCAACGACCGCCCCACCGACTGGCTGGAGCTGAGCGCGGGCTCCGACGAACGCCTCGCCGCGATGCTGCCCGCCGCGCTCGACCAGGTGATCACCCCGCGCTTCGGCGCGCCCCGCGAGCGCGCTGTGAACACCCCGACCGGCCCCGAGCTCCTCCCCTCCGCCCCGCTCCTGCGCGGCGCCGCCGAGCTCGCCGCCGAGCTGGGGGCGCGCCAGACGTACGAATTCCTGCTGGGGCGGCACCTCGACAACAACCCGCGCCAGTACACGCTCACGCCGGGCGACCTCGCCACGCTGATGGCCGAGCTCGCAGGACCGGCGCGCACGGCGCTCGATCCGGCGTGCGGCACCGGCGCACTCCTGCGCGCCGTGGCGCCCAGGCCGGACCAGGAGCTGTACGGCCAGGACAGCGCCCCCGAGCTGGCGGCCCTCTCCGCGCTGCGGCTCGCCCTGCAGGGGAAGGCCGCCGTCCGCACCGCCGCCGGGGACACCCTGCGCGCCGACGCGCACCGCACGCTCCAGGCCGACGTCGTGCTGTGCCACCCGCCGTTCAACGAGCGCAACTGGGGGCACGACGAACTCGCCTACGACGCCCGCTGGGAGTACGGCTTCCCGGCCCGTACCGAGTCCGAACTGGCCTGGGTGCAGCATGCGTTGGCCCACCTCAAGGACGGCGGCAGCGCCGTCATGCTGATGCCTCCGGCCGCCGCCTCGCGCCGCTCGGGCCGCCGGATCCGCGCCGACCTGCTGCGCCGCGGCGCCCTGCGCGCGGTGATCGCCCTGCCGATCGGTGCGGCACCCCCGTACAACATCCCGCTGCACATCTGGGTGCTGCGCCGTCCCGAGAAGGCGCCCGCGCAGCCCGAGTTGCTGCTCATCGACACCGGTGCGCTGGCCACCGACAGCCGGGGCGGCCTCGACTGGCCGACGGTGCGTACCGCGGTCCTCGACGCCTGGCGGCCCTTCGAGCGCACCGGCGGCGCGCGGGAGGAGCCGGGGTTCAGCCGTGCGGTGCCCGTCATCGAACTCCTCGACGACGACGTCGATCTGGCCCCCGCACGCCATCTGCCGCCGGCCGCCGCGGGGGGCGGCAGCGAGCAGCTCGCGAGCGTACGCGAGCGCCTCGGCGCGACCCTGCGCCTGACCGCCGATCTCACGCCCCCCGAGGCGCAGCCCGCGCAGCCCGCGCGCTGGCCCCTCATCACCGTCGGCGAACTGGCGCGCGGGGGCGCGCTTTTGCTGCGCACGGGAGGAATCGGCGCCCCCGCGCGCGTGCCGGTACTCACCGACCACGACGTGCTCGCCGGTACCGCGCCCTCCGGAACCCTCCCCGAAGGGGAGGAGGAAGCCGTGCTGGTCGAGACGGGCGATGTCGTCGTCCCGGTGCTCGGAGGCGGCTCCATCGCGCGCGTGGTCGACGAGAACACGGCGGGCGCCGCCCTGGGGCGCAACCTCACGCTCCTGCGCCCCGATCCCGCCGCGCTCGACCCGTGGTTCCTGGCCGGCTTCCTGCGCGGCACCGCCAACAACCGCCAGGCCAGCAGCTATGCGTCCACCGCCACCCGGCTCGACGTGCGCCGTCTCCAACTGCCCCGGCTGCCGCTCGACGAACAGCGCCGCTATGGCGCACGTTTCCGCGCGCTCGCCGAGTTCGAGGACGCGCTCCGGCGCGCGGGGCGGCTCGGCGAACAGCTCGTGCGCGGTATGTACGACGGACTGACGGACGGGACGGTCGCGCCCCACTGAGGCCCTGGGGACGGGCGAAGGAGCCGCGGCGGAACGGGCGAACACGCGGCGGTGGGACGGGCGAAGTGATCAGCACGACAACGGTTCGGTACAACCCGTGACCGGTTGTCCTTGTCGGCCTATACGCTCGGACTCCGAACTCGTACGTCCGTCCTCATCAGGCCTCCAGGAGCAGCCATGCAAGGCCACGGCCAGGCGCATCCGGTGAAACCGCCACCCCCGACCGGGTGGCTGGTCTTCCTGCGCGTGTTCTTCGTGGTGATCTCGGTGTTCACCCTCGGCCTGCTCGCCTGGACGATGATGCTGCGCCTGGCGATCGTGACCCGCAAGTCGCTCGACTGGGGGCTGTTCGTGGCCGCGATCGCGGCCGAGGTCCTCAGCCTCGTCCTGCTCGCCGCGGAGCCCGGCGACGAGATCCACACCGCGGGCGGCTGGACGGGACTCGCCCTGCTCCTGGGCTCGCTCGTGATCGCGATCTCGTACTACCTCGCGGCGGACATCCGCCACTTCCACCAGCTCCGCTTCGCGGGATATGCCCCGCAGCAGCTTCCGGCGCCCGCGTACGGCTACCCGCCGCAGCAGCCGTACACCGCCACGACGGTTCCGCAGACCCAGATGCCGCAGACCCCGGTGCCGCCGATACCCCAGGCGCAGCCGCCGGTGCCGCCCGTGTCGCCGCCGCCGCTCCAGCGGCCCGCGCCCGCGCGGATCGACCAGGTGCGCGCCGAGCTCGACGAGCTCAGTGACTATCTCCGCAAGCACGACGGCCATCACGACGACGGCAGGGACGGCAGGTGAGCGTGGCGACGGGGCGTGTGGTCGCGAACCGCTATGAACTGTCCACGCTCATCGGGCAGGGCGGCATGGGCCAGGTCTGGACGGCCTACGACCAGCGCCTCGACCGGCGTGTCGCCGTCAAGCTCCTTCGCCCCGACAAGGTCGCGGGCCAGGAGGCCGACGAGCTGCGCCGCCGCTTCGCGCGCGAGTGCCGGGTCACCGCACAGGTCGACCACCCCGGCCTGGTCACGGTCCACGACGCGGGCAGTGAGGGCGAGGAGCTGTTCCTCGTCATGCAGTACGTCGACGGGGCCGACCTCTCCGACCACCTCGCCGAACACGACCCGTACCCCTGGCAGTGGGCGGTCGCGGTCGCCGCGCAACTGTGCGCCGTGCTGAGCGCCGTACACGCCGTGCCGATCGTCCACCGCGACCTCAAGCCGCGGAACGTGATGGTCAAGCAGGACGGCACAGTCACCGTCCTCGACCTGGGCGTCGCCTCCGTCATGGACACGGACACGACCCGGCTCACCCACACCGGTTCGCCCATCGGCTCACCCGCCTACATGGCCCCCGAGCAGGCGATGGGCGGCGCGGTCGGCCCGTACACCGACCTGTACGCACTCGGCGTGCTGCTGCACGAACTCCTCAGCGGAGACGTGCCGTTCTCCGGCTCGACGGCGCTCGGCGTGCTGCACCGCCACCTCTACGAGCCGCCGCTCCCGGTGCGCCGTCTGCGCCCCGAGGTGCCGCCCGCACTGGAGAGTCTCGTCCTGCGCCTGCTGTCCAAGGACCCGCAGCACCGGCCGGCGTCCGCGCAGGAGACGTACGAGCAGCTGCTCCCGCTGCTCCCGGCGCGCGGCATGCCCACGGGCGCCCCCCTGGATCCCACGCGCCCCTTCCTGCGCCCGCACGCCCCGTGGCCGGACCGGGCGCGCACGCCGGCGCCCCAACCGCAGCCCGCGCCCGCCGTGGAGAAACCCGATGTCGCGGGCGCCGTCGACGAGGTCAAGCGGCTGCTCGGCGAGGGCCGCATCACGCAGGCCGTCGACATCCTCGGCTCGATCCTCCCGGCGGCCGCCGTCGAGCACGGGGAGCACTCGCCCGTTGTGCGCACCCTGCGCAAGCAGTACGCCGCCACTCTCATGGACGACGGACAGTACCGGCGCGCGCTGCCCGAACTGCGCCGTCTCGCCGACGAACGCGCCGCCGAGGCCGGCCAGGCCGACCCGCAGTCCCTGCGCTTCCGCTACGAGGCCGCCCAGTGCCTGGAGCAACTCGGCGAACCGGCCGCGGCGCTCGCGGAGTACCGCGCGCTGCTGCCGTACTACGAGAACCAGTACGTCGCCGGAGACCCCGAGATCTCCCTCGAAGTCCGCCGCCGCATCGGCCACTTGCTGCTCGCCCTCGGCGACCGCGGCGCCGCCCACGACACCCTGGCCAGACTGCTGCACGACGTGGAACGGCTGCGCGGCCCCGGACACCCGATGGCGGCGGAGATCCGGCGGACGCTGCAATGGCTGGGACAGGTGCGGGGCTGACCCGAGGCCCGAGGCCCGAGGCCCGAGGCCCGAGGTCAGAACCTTGAGGCATCGCAAGCTTTGCGCCACCTTGGCGGATTCTTGTAGTGATCAAGGTGCGGGGTTTCCCGAACAGTGGGGGCGTGCCGGATAGGTTGCGATCCGTTTTGTGCGCCACGCGCGCGCGTGCACGCCGCCCATCGCATACGCATCGCATGCGCATCGAATGCGCGGGGCACGCGCGCGTGCCCCGCGCACCCGTCACTTGAACCATGGGGTGGGGATTTCATGTCCAGCCATCGGCATTCCAAGAAGCGCAGATACGTGGCATGGGCCGCGGCCGGCGCCGCCGTGGTCGCCGGAGCCGGGATCGCCGCGCAGACCTCGATGGCCGCCACCACGTGGCCCGCGCAGCGCACGTTCACCGGGCGCGCCTTCGACACCTGCGCCGCGCCCTCGCTGTCCGCGATGAAGGCGTGGAACACCGGCTTCTACGGCGCCGCCGCCGTCTACGTCGGCGGGAAGAACCGCGGCTGCAGTCAGCCCAACCTGACCGCCTCCTGGGTGAAGTCGGTGAGCGCGGCCGGCTGGAAACTCATCCCGCTGTACGTCGGCGCCCAGCCGTCCTGCGAGACCGGGTCCAGCCCCGAGAAGCTCACCGCATCCACCGCCGCCTCGCTCGGCGCCACCGACGGCGCGGACGCGGTCGCCAAGGCCTCCGCGCTCGGCATGAAGGCCGGCAGCCCGGTCTACCTGGACATGGAGGCGTACGACACCACCGACACGGCCTGCAACAACGCCGTGCTGACGTACGTGCGCGCCTTCGACAAGGCCCTGCACGCCAAGACGTACCGCACCGGGTTCTACGGCTTCACCAGCTCCAGCGCCAAGGCCATCGCGACCGCGACCGACAAGACGGACCTGCCGGGCAACCTCTGGTACGCGCTGTGGGACAAGACGAACACCACGACCACGGACTGGCCGTGGGGCTCCACCCAGTTCACCCCGCACAGCCGCGCCCACCAGTACATGGTGAACAGCAAGGAGATCCGCGGCGGTTACACGATCACCGTGGACCGGGACGCGTGGGACGCGCCGGTGGCGATCACGGGCTGACGCCCCTGTGATGCCGTTGATGCCGATGTGATGGTGCGACGGTGCCTGAAGGCTGGGCGAATCGTTGGTCGAAAGGGTGGCCGAGAGCTGGGCCACTGCCTACCATCGATCACCGCAAGACTTTGTGCACCGTCGCACAATCTCCTCGGGAGGCTTCCTTGCACCGCCGCCGTCGCACCGCGCTCGTCCTCTCCGCCGCGATCGTTGCCGCGGCCCCCCTTCTCACCGCATGCGGCAGCGAGGCGCATCCAGGCGCAGCGGCCGTCGTCGGCGGTCAGCGGATCACGGTCGCGCAACTGGAGAGCCGGGTGAACGAGGTGCGTGCGGCGCAGCGGGCCGCCACCAAGGACGAGGCCCAGTACGAGCAGGCCATCGCCAAGACCGGCAGCCTCACCCGCGACACCCTGCACGGCATGGTCCTCGACCGGGTCCTGGACCGGGCCGCGAAGAACGCGGGCGTGACCGTGACCCGCAACGACACCCAGCAGATGCGAACGGCCCTCGAACAGCAGGCGGGCGGCGCGAAGGCGCTGGAAACGGCCTGGCTGCAGAACTACGGAGTGGCGCCGACGCGCCTCGACGGCAGCCTCCGCACCGAGATCGAGGCCCAGAAGCTGGCCGCCACGCTCGGCGCCGACATGAACACCACCGAGGGCAAGACCACGTTCTGGAACGCGATGTCCTCCGCCTCCAAGGAACTCCACGTCGATCTGAACCCGCGCTACGGCGCCTGGGACGTGCAGAAGAGCAGCCGCGTCGACGCGAAGACGCCGTGGCTGCGGGAAGTCACCGCGGCGGCGACCCAGCAGACGACATAACGGGTACCGGGGCGCGGGGGCTGTGGATAAACGGTTCGGTCGGGCGGCTCGCGGATAGAGTGGTGCGGCTGTCCAGCCTGCTGCTGCGGCAGCCCGGGCCGCGGCCCAAGGAGCTTTGAGGCCGCGCTCACCCGCTGATCCACGGGTCGGCCACGCGGCCTGTGGATAACTCCAGGGGCTGTCGGCGGCGTGGGTTACGTTCGAGGGGTGAACGCAACCAGCAGCTTCGACGGAGACCCGACCGCGACCGGCCCCGACGGCGCCCCGACCGCCACCGACCCCGGCCGTATCGTCCTGCTCACCACCAGCCACCGCGTCGCGCCCGGGCTGCTGTCCTGGCCCGCCTGGCAGGCGCTCCGCGACGCCGACCAGGTCCTGTGCGCGGACGGCGCACACCCGCAGCTGCCGTACCTGCGCGAGGCCGGCATCACCGTCGACGAGGCGTCCCCGTCCGCCCAGGAGCTGGTCGACGCCTGCGCCGGCGGCCGCACCCTGGTCGTCGTCGCCACCGGCGAGGGCGAGCCGCGGCTCACCGACGGCCTGGCCCGCCTGGCCGGCTCCGGCCGCATACAGATGCCGGACCTGGAGCTGCTCCCCGCCTCGTACGACCTGCCGGGCGCCCGCCTCCTCGACCTCGTCCAGGTCATGGACCGCATCCGCCTCGAGTGCCCTTGGTCGTCCCAGCAGACCCACAAGGGCCTGGCCAAGTACGGCATCGAGGAGGCGTACGAACTCGTCGAGGCGATCGAGGAGGGCGACCGGGACGAGCTGCGCGAGGAACTCGGCGACGTCCTGCTCCAGGTCGTCTTCCACGCCCGCATCGCCGAGGAGGACGAGGAAGCCCCCTTCTCCATCGACGACGTGGCCGGCGCCATCGTCGCCAAGCTCATCCACCGCCACCCGCACGTCTTCGGCGAAGAGACGGCCACCACCCCCGAGGAGGTCAAGGAGCACTGGCTGCGCACGAAGGCGGAGGAGAAGCAGCGGACGTCCGTCACCGAAGGCATCCCGCTCGGCCAGCCGGGCCTCGCCCTGGCGGCCAAGCTGGCATCGCGGGTGCGTACGGCGGGACTTGAGGTGCCGCTTCCGACAGGGGAGGGCGTCGGATACGAGCTGCTCGCCATAGCCGCGCGCGCCGAGGCCGAGGGCGTGGACCCGGAGGCGGCACTGCGGGCGGCGGGACGGGCGTACCGGGACGCGATTCGTGCGGAGGAAGGCATTGCGGAGGAGAGCGCCGCGGAGTTGGACGCGGAGGACTGAGGGGCCGAGAGCTGAGGCCTGAGGGCGGGGTGCCGGGGTGCCTGACGGAGGGGTGGAGGCGGAGGGCTGAGGCCGGGGCGCCTGATGGCCCGGTGGAGCAGGAGACCTGACGGTCAGGGGCCGGAGTACAGGGGAGGCCTGACGGGCGTCGGCCGGAGTGCGGAGAGGAGCCCTGACAGGCATGAAAGCGCAGTGCGCAGGGGGGAGGCCTGACAGACGTGGGCCGGAAATCCGAGCGGCAGGCATCTGACGGTCAGGGATCGGGGCCGGAGTTACGTCTGCGGGGCTCGGCTCGACGGGTTGTGCCAGGTCGGCTGGGGGCGGTCGAGGAGCCATTCCGCCGTGCCCACCGGCCGGGGCCGCTCCTGAGCGGTCGGTGGCAGGGCGTCGTGGAAGATGCGCTCGGCCGGTGTGCCGAGCTTGGGGAGGGCCTCGCCGATCTCTTCGACGAGTCTGGGCGGACCGGCCAGATAGACGTCGTGCTGGGTCCAGCCGGCGCGGTTGCCCAGCGCGGTCAGGAGGCGTTCGGTCGCCTGGACCCTGGGACGGCCGGGCGCGGGGGTGATGAAGGTGACGGTGAGCCGGGGAAGCCGGGCCTGGAGTCGCTCGACGGCGTCCCGGTCGTACAGGTAGGAGGTGTCGCGGGCGACGAGGAACAGGCGGGCCTCGTGGGTGTCGTCGAGCTGTTCCAGCAGCGCCTTCACGGGTGCCCATCCCGTGCCGGCCGCGATGAGGGTGAGGGGCCGTTCCGCGGGGGTGCGCAGGATCAGCCCGCCGCCGGGCGCTCCCAGCCGCAGGACGTCGCCCTCCCGGGTCTGCCGGACGAGGGCGGTGGAGAGCACACCGTTTTCGACCCGGCTGATGTGCAGGTCGAGGGTGTGGTCGGCGCGGGGGGCGTTGGCCAGCGAGTACGGGCGCCAAATGCCTGGGAGATGGGGGACGTTGACGGTGACGTACTGGCCGGGGGAGTAGCGGAGCCGGTGGTGTGGGCGCAGGGTCAGCACGACGAGGTCGTCGCCGTGCCGGGTCCGGGCGGTGACCTCGGCGTCCCACCAAGGCGGTTCGCCCTCGTGCTGCGACTCCCAGGCGCCCTGCAGCATCACGTTCGTGATCGCCCCGTATGCCTCGCCCCAGGCCTTCTCGACCTCCGCGTTCCACGCCGACCCCGCGACGACGGCGAACGCGGCGATCAGACTCGCCCCCACGGCGGCGTAGTGCTCCGGTTCCGCCAGATATTTGCGGTGGTCCCGCCCGAGTTCCCGTAAATACCCCGGCAGCCGCGGGTCCTCCAGCCGCTCCATCACATACGTGAGCGCCGCGAACAGTCGGTCCCGCTGCCGCTCCATGTCCTCCGGGAAGTCCAGCGGAAACAGCCCGCGGACGTCCGGGTTGTGCCGGAACAGGTGCGAGTAGAAGTACTTGACCGCGAACTCGGCCCGTCTCTCGACGACCGCGAAGCTGGATCTGAGTATTTCGGGGTCCACTGCGTGAATGTATGGAGTTTTCGAGCCGTGAGGTCAAACAGCAGACGATTTATGGACAGCCTGGGGTGAAATGTGCGGGGCTCGGGGAGGGCCCCTGCCGAGTACCGTCGCCTCAGGGCGTTCGGTCGGCAAGGGGGCGTGGTGGATGGGGAGTTGGCGGAACCGGCGGGCGCGAGGGCGAGGGTCATTGCCGAGGTGATGAAGGGGGAGGGACGGGAGAGGAGCGGGGGGCGTTCGCGTCGCTCGTGATGCGGGGGCTGTCCGATGCGGAGGCTGCCCGATGTGCGGGCTGTCCGATGGGGAGCTGGGGTGACTCGGGGCTTCGAGTACCTCCGGATACCGTCAAGGAGTGACCGAGCACCAGCCCCCCACCGCCCCCGCCCCCGCCCCCGAACTCTTCACCTGGGAGTTCGCCACCAACCCGTACCCGGCGTACGCCTGGCTCCGCGAGCACGCCCCCGTGCACAAGACGCGCCTCCCCAGCGGGGTGGAGGCCTGGCTCGTCACCCGGTACGCGGACGCCAAGCAGGCGCTCGCCGACCAGCGGCTGTCCAAGAACCCCGCCCACCACGACGAACCCGCCCACGCGAAGGGGAAGACGGGTATCCCGGGTGAGCGCAAGGCCGAGCTGATGACGCATCTGCTCAACATCGATCCGCCGGACCACACAAGGCTCCGACGGCTCGTCTCCAAGGCCTTCACCCCCCGGCGCGTGGCCGAGTTCGCGCCGCGCGTGCAGGAACTCACCGACCACCTCATCGACCAGTTCGCCGACAAGGGCTCCGCCGACCTCATCCACGACTTCGCGTTCCCGCTCCCCATCTACGCCATCTGCGATCTGCTCGGCGTCCCGCGCGAGGACCAGGACGACTTCCGGGACTGGGCGGGGATGATGATCCGGCACGGGGGAGGGCCCCGAGGAGGCGTCGCGCGGTCCGTCAAGAAGATGCGCGGCTATCTCGCCGAGCTGATCCACCGGAAGCGGGAAGCGCTGTCCGAGCACCCCACCCCCGGCGAAGACCTCATCTCCGGGCTCATCCGCGCCTCGGACCACGGCGAGCACCTCACCGAGAACGAGGCGGCCGCCATGGCGTTCATCCTTCTCTTCGCCGGCTTCGAGACCACGGTCAACCTGATCGGGAACGGCACGTACGCCCTCCTCACCCACCCCGAGCAGCGCGCACGCCTCCAGGCCTCGCTCGCCGCCAAGGACACCGGACTCCTCGAAACCGGCGTCGAGGAACTCCTCCGCTACGACGGCCCCGTCGAACTGGCCACCTGGCGGTTCGCGACCGAGGCCGTGCGGATCGGCGGGCAGGACATCGCGCCCGGCGACCCCGTCCTCGTCGTACTGGCGGCTGCGGACCGTGACCCCGAGCGGTTCGAGCAGCCGGACACGCTCGACCTCTCGCGGCGTGACAATCAGCACCTCGGGTACGGCCACGGCATCCACTACTGTCTCGGCGCACCGCTCGCCCGCCTGGAGGGGCAGACCGCGCTCGCCACGCTGCTCACCCGTCTCCCCGATCTCCAACTCGCGGGAGATTCTGCCGATTTGCGCTGGCGCGGCGGGCTCATTATGCGTGGATTGCGCACGCTTCCCGTGGAGTTCACACCAGGTCGGTAGGCATGCCGGACGACGGCCGTCGGGTGCGCCGGGCAACGGGCACCCACCTGCGAAAAGGTGACGGTCCCTCAACTCCGTGATCTTCACGTGATCTGCGCTGCATCGACTTGTGACAAGCGTTCGAGTGCGGATACGTTCGATCACCAACGCGGCCCGCCTATCGCAGTGGCCGCTGTTGTCACCTGCTGTCACGCGAAAGGCTTCTGCATGCTCTCCGGGAACGGCCGTCATCGTCGCCCGCGTCAGGCCCCGGCCCTCATCGTTGCCGCAGGGGTGACCGGATCGGCGATCGCGATCCCGCTGCTCGGCGCCACCAGTGCGAGCGCGGCCGACGGCACCACCTGGGACCGGGTCGCGGAGTGCGAGAGCGCGGGATCGTGGAGCGCGAACGACGGGAACGGGTACTACGGCGGGCTGCAGTTGACCCAGGAGAACTGGGAGGCGTACGGCGGCACCCGGTACGCCCCGAGCGCAGACCAGGCCAGCCGCTCGCAGCAGATAGCCATCGCCGAGAAGATCCTCGACGACAAGGGCCTCGCCGCCTGGCCCACCTGCGGACCGCTCTCCGGGCTCAGCAAGAACTCGGGCTCCGTCGAGGTCGACACGGGCGTGGCGGACGACTCGTCGAGTTCCTCCGGATCCTCAGGCTCCTCCGGCTCGTCCGATTCCTCCAGCTCATCGGACTCGTCCGGTTTGTCGGACTCGTCTTCATCGTCCAGTTCGTCTGAATCCTCCGATTCATCCTCTTCTTCATCCTCATCCTCCGGCTCCTCCTCGGGTGCGGCCGAGAACACGACGAAGTCCGACACCTCCTCCGGCGACAGTGATTCTCAGGATTCCGACAGCTCGGACACAGATACGGCGAAGAGTGACGACCCGGACAAGTCCGGGCAGAACGGCGACTCTTCGAGTACGTCCGACAGCGCGACGACCGGTGCCGGACGTCACCGTGGTGACACCGCCGATGAGGGTGTGACGGAGGGCGCCACCGACGGCCGTACGGACAGCGCTTCCGGGCGGCATGCCTCGCGTGGGTCCAGCGCCTCGCGCGACGCCGTCGACGGCTCGTACGTCGTCCGCACCGGAGACAGTCTCTGGACGATCGCCGATGCCTTTGACCTCGAAGGCGGATGGGCCGAGCTGTACGCCGAGAACAAGAAGGCGATCGGCACCGATCCTGACCTCATCGTGCCCGGTCAGAGCCTTGCAGTTGGTGCTGAATCGGGCGAAAAGTAGCGGGAGTTCGCGTCACGGTTCGCTGTGGAATGTCCGGTTTGGTGAGAGTGAGACATGAGTCTCAGAAGCCCTGATCGTCTTTGAAATTCCGGGGATCGACTGCTTACGGTCGTGACCGCTCGCCACAGCGGGCCCCGACGGTTGCAACGCCGAATCCTGCCAACGGCCGTACGGGAACAGTCGTCGCGTCAAGCGCCGTAGGCAGGAGCGGGGGACCCAAGGTAAGCGCCGCGCCCGGTAGTTCACCGGGAGTGGCTTGGGGTGAAGCCGTACGTCCGACGTCGTGAAGACGGAGGCCGTGCGACCGGGCACTCACCCGCCCGAACCCGACAGCTCACCTCGCAGGCGTCGGTGAGGGGATCTCTCCATGCTGTTTTCCAGCAAGGGCAAGCACCGCCGCCCGTCCAAGGCCGTCCGTGTCGCCACGCTCGCCGGCGTCACCGGTGTCGCCATCGCCGCCCCGCTGATGGCGGCCGGCAATGCCTCCGCCGCGACCGCGTCCGAGTGGGACACCGTCGCCCAGTGCGAGTCCGGCGGCAACTGGTCCATCAACACCGGCAACGGCTACTACGGCGGCCTGCAGTTCTCGGCCTCCACCTGGGCCGCGTACGGCGGCACCGCCTACGCCTCCACCGCCAACCTGGCGTCCAAGTCGGAGCAGATCACCATCGGTGAGAAGGTCCTCGCCGCGCAGGGCAAGGGTGCCTGGCCGACCTGTGGCACGGGCCTGTCCGGCGCCGCGTACACCGGTGGGACGACCTCCAGCGCCTCGACCACCCCGTCGAGCACCGCCACCTCCACCACCCGGACGACGGAGCAGCCCGCCTCCCGTTCCGTGGAGCGCCCGGCCGCCACGAAGACCGTCACCACCCAGACCGGCAAGAAGGTCAAGAAGGGTGACGGCGAGTACAAGGTCGTCAAGGGTGACTCGCTCAGCTCGATCGCCGAGAAGAAGCACGTCAAGGGTGGCTGGCAGAAGCTGTTCAAGCTGAACAAGGACATCATCGACGACGCCGACTTCATCTACCCGGGTCAGCAGCTGCACCTCAGCTGACGACGGCTCGCGGCCGAGAGCCGGCAACGGCTCGCGGCTGACGCCCGATGACGGCTTACGGCGGAAAGCTGACAACGGGCTCGCAGCTGAACCACAGCCCTCCCCTATACACGGTCTCCATACTGGAGGCCTCGTGAGGGTCCCCCCGTCCCCACGGGCTCCCCGCTCCGGTGCGTCTTCCCCCGTACGCACCGGGGCGGGGCTTTTTCATGTGGGGTGGGTTTCCTGTACCGGGTGTACCGCGTGTACCGGGTGTACCGGGTGTACCGGGCAGGTTTTTGTTCCGTTCGGAAACAATTTACTCTCGGTTCTGCCCAAGGGGTGGGTGACCGGCTGGCCGATCCCCCCGAGGCGGTTAGGCTCATGTCGCGAAGCCCATCACAGGCATCGCGTACCCGCGTCACATCCCAGAAGGAGATGCTCGTGCCGTCCATCGACGTCGTCGTAGCCCGGGAAATCCTCGACTCGCGAGGGAACCCCACCGTCGAGGTCGAGGTCGGCCTCGATGACGGCAGCACAGGTCGTGCCGCCGTCCCGTCCGGCGCCTCCACCGGTGCCTTCGAGGCCATCGAGCTTCGCGACGGTGACCCCAACCGCTACCAGGGCAAGGGTGTCGAGAAGGCCGTCCTCGCCGTCATCGAGCAGATCGGCCCGGAGCTCGTCGGTTACGACGCCACCGAGCAGCGCCTGATCGACCAGGCGATGTTCGACCTGGACGCCACCGACAACAAGGGCTCGCTCGGCGCCAACGCCATCCTCGGCGTCTCCCTCGCCGTCGCGCACGCCGCCTCCGAGGCGTCCGACCTCCCGCTCTTCCGCTACCTGGGCGGCCCGAACGCGCACCTGCTGCCCGTTCCGATGATGAACATCCTGAACGGCGGCTCGCACGCCGACTCGAACGTGGACATCCAGGAGTTCATGATCGCCCCGATCGGCGCGGAGTCCTTCTCCGAGGCGCTGCGCTGGGGCGCCGAGGTCTACCACACCCTCAAGAAGGTGCTGAAGACCAAGGGTCTGTCCACCGGCCTGGGCGACGAGGGCGGCTTCGCCCCGAACCTGGAGTCCAACCGCGCCGCGCTCGACCTCATCGTCGAGGCCATCAAGCAGGCCGGTTACGTCCCCGGTGAGCAGATCGCGCTCGCGCTCGACGTCGCCGCGTCCGAGTTCTACAAGGACGGCAAGTACGAGTTCGAGGGCAAGTCCCGCTCGGCCGCCGAGATGACCGAGTACTACGAGGAGCTCGTCTCCGCGTACCCGCTCGTCTCCATCGAGGACCCGCTGTTCGAGGACGACTGGGCCGGCTGGAAGGTCATCACCGACAAGCTGGGCGACAAGGTCCAGATCGTCGGCGACGACCTCTTCGTCACCAACCCGGAGCGCCTGGCCCGCGGTATCGAGGAGGGCTCCGCGAACGCCCTGCTCGTCAAGGTGAACCAGATCGGCTCGCTGACCGAGACCCTGGACGCCGTAGAGATGGCCCAGCGCAACGGCTTCAAGTGCATGATGTCCCACCGCTCCGGCGAGACCGAGGACGTCACCATCGCCGACCTCGCCGTCGCGGTGAACTGCGGCCAGATCAAGACCGGTGCCCCGGCCCGCTCGGACCGCGTCGCCAAGTACAACCAGCTGCTGCGCATCGAGGAGATCCTCGACGACGCGGCGGTGTACGCCGGCCGCAGCGCCTTCCCGCGCTTCAAGGGCTGAGGCGTGGCCTCGTAGGAAGCGTCGTACGTACGTCCCCGTACTCGGTCCCGTACCGTGTGCGGGGACGTACGCACGTGATGGGTTTGTACCGGGGAGGCGGGACTCATGGCCGTGAAGGACCGGGACCGGTTCTCCACCGCGACCAGGCTGAAGCTGCTCGGCGAGCAGACGGCGGCCCGGGTCTACCGCTCCCAGACCAAGCGGCAGGCCCGCCGCTCCCGGCTGACCGGCCGGGCAGCGCTCCTCGCCCTCGTCCTCTGCTCCCTGGTCGTGGCTCTCGCGTACCCGATAAGGCAGTACGTGTCCCAGCGCGCCGAGATCGCCGATCTGGAGCGGCAGCGGGCACAGGCCCGCGAGCGGGTCGAGCAGCTGCGCGACCTCAAGGCGCGCTGGCAGGACGACGCGTACGCCGAGCAGCAGATCCGGCAGCGGCTGCACTATGTGATGCCGGGCGAGACCGGCTACGTCGTGGTCGACCCGGACGCGGCGAAGCAGGCCCGCGTCGACCAGGGGGCGGCCGACCGTCCCTGGTACTCCAACGTCTGGGACGGCGTGGACAAGTCCGACGCCGCTGACCAGTGACGGCCCATGAGCTGACCAGCACCATGAACCGACCAGCACCATGAACCGACCAGCACCATGAACCGACCAGCACCATGAGCTGATCCGGCACCATGAACTGACCGGCACCATGAGCCGGCCCAGCACCATGAACTGACCAGAAAGACATGTGACTCACGGCATGGAAACGCCACCGCCGACCACCCCGCGCACCGAGCCGACCGACGCGGACGTCGAGGCCTTCAAGCAGCAGCTCGGGCGGCCGCCGCGCGGGCTGCGCGCGATCGTGCACCGGTGCCCGTGCGGGCAGCCGGACGTCGTCGAGACGGCGCCGCGTCTTCCCGACGGGACGCCCTTCCCGACGACGTACTACCTGACGTGTCCGCGGGCCGCGTCCGCGATCGGGACGCTCGAAGCCAACGGGGTCATGAAGGAGATGACGGAGCGGCTGGCGACGGATCCTGAGCTGGCCGCCGCGTATCGGGCTGCCCACGAGGACTACATCGCGCGGCGCGACTCCATCGAGGTTCTGGAGGGCTTTCCCAGTGCGGGGGGTATGCCGGACCGGGTGAAGTGCCTTCACGTGCTCGTGGCGCATTCTCTGGCCGCGGGGCCGGGCGTGAATCCCCTTGGTGACGAGGCGATCGCCTTGCTGCCGGAGTGGTGGCGCAAGGGTGCGTGTGTGGTCGTGCCGGACGGGGACTGAGGGCCTCTCGGTTGTGTGTCGGGTGCGGGTGGGTGGGGGCTGGTCGCGCAGTTCCCCGCGCCCCTTAAAAGCACCCGGGGCAGGCCGACGGTTTTTAGGGGCGCGGGGAACTGCGCGACCAGCCCCCACTCACCCGCAGCCAAAGAACCACCCCCACGCACCCCCACCCACGACAGGAGACCAGAGCTCATGACCAGGGTCGCTGCCATCGACTGCGGCACCAACTCCATCAGGCTGCTCGTCGCCGACGCGGACCCGGAGACGGGGGAACTCGTCGAGCTGGACCGCAGGATGACGATCGTGCGGCTCGGGCAGGGCGTCGACCGGACGGGCCGGCTGGCTCCCGAGGCGCTGGCGCGGACCTTCGCGGCGTGCAGGGAGTACGCGGCGATCATCAAGGAGCACGGCGCGGAGCGGCTGCGCTTCGTGGCGACCTCGGCGTCCCGCGACGCGGAGAACCGGGACGAGTTCGTGCGCGGGGTGCTGGACATCCTCGGGGTCGAGCCCGAGGTCATCTCCGGTGACCAGGAGGCCGAGTTCTCCTTCACGGGCGCGACGAAGGAGCTGACGGGGCGTGACGACCTCGCCAAGCCGTACCTCGTGGTGGACATCGGCGGCGGGTCGACCGAGTTCGTCGTCGGCGACGACCATGTGCGGGCGGCGCGCTCCGTGGACGTCGGCTGCGTGCGGATGACCGAGCGGCACCTCGTGCACGACGGCGTCGTGACCGACCCGCCCACCGCGGAGCAGATCGCGGCGATGCGCGCCGACATCGAGGCGGCCCTCGACCTCGCCGAGGAGACGGTCCCGCTGCGCGAGGCGCACACGCTCGTCGGGCTGGCCGGTTCGGTCACCACCGTGTCGGCGATCGCGCAGAACCTGCCCGAGTACGACTCCGAGGCCATCCACCACTCCCGCGTCTCCTACGACCGTGTCCGCGAGATCACCGAGTGGCTGCTGGGGTCGACGCACGCCGAGCGCGCGGCCGTCCCCTCCATGCACCCGGGGCGCGTCGACGTGATCGCCGCGGGCGCCCTCGTACTGCTCTCGATCATGGAGCGGATAGGGGCGCGTGAGGTCGATGTCAGCGAGCACGACATCCTCGACGGGATCGCGTGGTCCGTGGCGTAAGCCATGGTCCGGCCGTGGCTTGGGTCTCCTTGGCTACTTGCCGGTAGCCCTCGGCTGAGCAGGTCGGATAACGTATGAGCGCGCCTGAGGGGCGCCGGAAAGCCCCTCGGCGAGGTGCCGCCGGGAAAGTTCGTGAAGTTCTTCACAAGGAAAAAAGCCCTGCTGGGCGAGGAATGAGCCCTGGGGGTCGCCGTGAAGGGCTCAGGCGCTCCGGGAACGTGCTCACAGGAGCATTCCGGGGGTGTCGCCGGCGGGTGAAACGGGGGGCTGGTCCAGTCGGTCCCTGAAGGGTCCGAAAGGCCGGAGCGGCAGCTCACGCGGTGTTGACAACGGTCCGCGGAGCACGGTGGTTCCCCTTTGTCACCATGACCTGGGTCACGTGGGCGGCGCAGTGTAGCAGAGCCCCTGTAGGAGCTTGTGAAGGGGCGCACGAGCGACCCCCCATGACCGGGTGGATACTCGATGGCATGAGCACCACGGAGCGTCCCAGGATCCTCGTAGTAGGCGGTGGGTACGTAGGCCTGTACGCAGCTCGGCGCATTCTCAAGAAGATGCGCTACGGAGAGGCGACCGTCACGGTCGTCGACCCCCGGTCGTACATGACCTACCAGCCCTTCCTCCCCGAAGCCGCCGCCGGCAGCATCTCCCCGCGGCATGTCGTCGTCCCACTGCGACGCGTGCTGCCCAAGGCGGAGGTTCTCACCGGCCGGGTCACCACCATCGACCAGGACCGCAAGGTCGCCACGATCGCCCCCCTCGTGGGTGAGGCGTACGAGCTGCCTTTCGACTACCTCGTCATCGCGATGGGCGCGGTCTCCCGCACCTTCCCGATCCCCGGCCTCGCCGAACAGGGCATCGGCATGAAGGGCATCGAGGAGGCCATCGGCCTGCGCAACCACGTCCTTGAGCAGCTCGACAAGGCCGACTCCACGACCGACGAGGACGTCCGCCGCAAGGCGCTCACCTTCGTCTTCGTGGGTGGCGGTTTCGCCGGCGCCGAGACCATCGGCGAGGTCGAGGACATGGCCCGCGACGCGTCGAAGTACTACACCAACGTGTCCCGCGAGGACATGCGCTTCATCCTCGTCGACGCCGCGGACAAGATCCTTCCCGAGGTCGGCCCGAAGCTCGGCCAGTACGGCAAGGAGCACCTGGAGAGCCGCGGTGTGGAGATCTACCTCTCCACGTCCATGGACTCCTGCGTCGACGGCCACGTCGTTCTGAAGAACGGCCTCGAGGTCGACTCCAACACGATCGTGTGGACGGCCGGCGTCAAGCCGAACCCCGTCCTCTCCCGGTTCGGTCTGCCGCTCGGTCCGCGTGGTCACGTGGACTGCACGGACAAGCTGCAGGTGACCGGTACGGACTACATCTGGGCCGCGGGTGACAACTCCCAGGTTCCGGACATGGCCGCCCGCAAGGCCGGCGTCGAGAACGCCTGGTGCCCGCCGAACGCGCAGCACGCGCTGCGTCAGGCGAAGGTCCTCGGCGACAACGTGGTCTCCGGTATGCGGGGCTTCCCGCAGAAGTCGTACGCGCACTCCAACAAGGGTGCCGTCGCGGGGCTCGGCCTGCACAAGGGCGTCGCGATGATCGTCATGGGCAAGATGAAGATCAAGCTCAAGGGTCGTCTGGCGTGGTACATGCACCGCGGCTACCACGGTCTGGCCATGCCGACCTGGAACCGGAAGATCCGTGTCTTCGCGGACTGGACGCTCGCGATGTTCCTGAAGCGTGAGGTCGTCTCGCTCGGGGCCATCGAGTCTCCTCGCGAGGAGTTCTACGAGGCTGCCAAGCCGGCGCCTGCCGCTGCCGCCGCCGCTCCGGCTGCCGCCGCGAAGACCGAGGAGAAGGCCAAGGCCTCCTGACCTCCGGTCACCGTTTTGCCCGAAGGGGCCGCTCGCCATCCGTGGTGCGAGCGGCCCCTTCGGGGTTTTCGCCCCCGCCGCCCCTACCCGTCCCATCCCCAGGGGCTCTGCCCCTTCGACCCCGTTCGGTTGTGTGTCGGGGTGCGGGTGGGTGGGGGCTGGTGCAAAAGATTGCGCAGTTCCCCGCGCCCCTGAAAGACCCGGGGCGGGCGGGGGATCGCGGGGCGCAGCCCCGCGCCTTCAGGGGCGCGGGGAACTGCGCGAGCAACCCCCACCGGCCCGCAGACGACACACAACCCAGGGGGGTCTGGGGGCGCAGCCCCCAGGAACGGGATGGGACGGGTAGGGGCGGCGGGGGCGAAAAACGTGGTGGGTGCATCTATTTTGCGAAGGTGTAACGCGGAAGGGGGACTGCGCGCGGGACGTGTTGGTGTTTACGTGGTGTTGGAGCGTTCGGGAGTGTTGTCTCGGAGGTGTACGCCATGCACGACGCCGCGCTGCGGCTGAAGAGCCTTGTGGAACAGTTGCTGGGGGCCCCGCTCCCGGTGCGCATCCGCGCCTGGGACGGTTCGGTCGCGGGGCCCCCCGACGCCCCCGCCCTCGTCGTACGTAACCGAAAGGCCGTGCGCCGACTGTTGTGGAAGCCCGGCGAGTTGGGGCTCGCCCGGGCCTGGGTGGCCGGTGATCTGGGTGTGGAGGGCGACCTGTACACCGCCCTGGACCTGGTGTCGGGGCTGCTGTGGGAGCGGGGCGAGGACGCGAGGGGCGTCGCCGAGGCCCTGCGCGACCCCGAGGTGCGCGCCGCCGTCCGCGGGCTGGTGAAGATGGCCGGATCCCCGCTGCCGCCCGCCCCGCCCCGCGAGGAGGTCCGCAGACGCCGCCACCTGCACACCAAGCGCAGCGACAAACGAGCCATCAGCCACCACTACGACGTGGGGAACGACTTCTACGAGATCGTCCTCGGGCCGTCCATGATCTACTCGTGCGCCTACTGGGACGAGGGCGGCACCCTTGAGGACGCCCAGCGCGACAAGCTCGAACTCATCGCCGCCAAGCTCGACCTGAAGCCCGGTCAGCGGCTCCTCGACGTCGGCTGCGGCTGGGGCTCGATGGCCATCCACGCCGCCCGCGAGCACGGCGCGAGCGTCGTCGGGGTGACGTTGTCGCAGGAGCAGGCCGCGTACGCCCGTAAACGGGTCGCCGACGAGGGGCTGACGGACAAGGTCGAGATCCGCGTGCAGGACTATCGGGACGTCACCGACGGGCCGTACGACGCCATTTCCTCCATCGGCATGGCCGAACACGTCGGCGCCGAGCGCTACCTGGAATACGCCGAGGTGCTGTACCAACTCCTCAAGCCCGGTGGGCGGTTGCTCAACCACCAGATCGCGCGCCGGCCGCAGCGGGACGAATCGACGTACTCCGTCGACGAGTTCATCGACGCGTACGTCTTTCCCGACGGCGAGCTCGCGCCCATCGGGACCACCGTGACACAACTGGAGCGCGCCGGGTTCGAGGTCCGCGACGTCGAGTCCATCCGCGAGCACTACGCGCTCACCCTGCGCCGCTGGGTCACCAACCTGGAGGAGCAGTGGGCGCGCGCCGTCAAGCTCTCCAGCCCCGGCCGGGCCCGCGTCTGGCGCCTGTACATGGCGGCCAGCGCGCTCGCCTTCGAGCGCAACCGCATCGGCGTCAACCAGGTGCTGGCGGTCAGGACGCCGGAGGCGCCCGGCGGGTCCGGGATGCCGCTTCGGGCCCGTACCTGGAACTGACCGACGTAGGTGGGTGAGTACGTGAGTACGTGAGGAGGGGCCCCGTTCCAGCTGGAACGGGGCCCCTCCTCACGTACCACCAAGGCGCGTTACTCCGACTTGATCGCCGTCAGCATGTTCAGGCGAGCCGCCCGCCGGGCCGGCCACAGTGCCGCCAGGACGCCGACCGTGGCGGCGAGGAGCAGGAAGACGCCCATCCGGCCCCAGGGCAGGACCAGTTCGTACGTCGACATCTTGGTGCCCAGCAGCTCGCCGGCCGCCCAGCCGAAGAACACGCCCAGGCCGATGCCGAGTACGCCGCCGAAGAGCGAGATGACCAGGGACTCCAGGCGGACCATGCGCTTGATGCCCTTGCGGTCGAGGCCGATCGCCCGCAGCATCCCGATCTCCTGCGAGCGCTCGAAGACCGACATCGCGAGGGTGTTGATGACACCGAGGACGGCGACGATGACCGCCATCGCGAGCAGGCCGTAGAGCATGTTCAGCATCAGCGTGAACATCTGCGCGATGCCGTCGGAGATGTCCTTCTTGTCCTGGACCTGGATGGCCGGGTTGTCGCCGAGGGCCTTCTCCAGCTTGTCCTTGGCCGCGTCCGACGCGCCGCCCGCCGTCTTCACCATGACCTGAAGGTCGGAGGCGGTGCCGGTCTCATGGGGCGAGAGCGTCGCGTTGTCCACGATGATGCCGCTGATCATCTGGTTGCCTTCATAGACACCGGCGACGGACAGCTCCTCCTTCTTCCCGTCCTCGTACGAGACCGTGAAGTGCGAACCGGCCGTCCAGTGGTGGGACTTGGCGGTGTCCTTGTCCACGACGACCTGCGTGCCGCCGACCTTGAAGGCGCCGTCCGCGATCGTGAGGTCGGTGAGCTTCGTGATGGAGCCGCCGTTCACACCCGTCAGGTACTCGGTCCGCTGGTCGATGCGCGAGGGCGCGTCGCGCAGCGAGCTGGTGTCGGTGACCCCGTCGACGCCGGCGAGCTTCTTCGCGACGTCCGGCGAGAGCGCGTTGCCGTTCGCCATCGAGACGACGTAGTCCGCCTTGATCGCGGAGCTGGCCATCTTGTCGATCGACTTCTGCAGGCTGCCCGCCATCACCGTCATGCCGGTGATCAGAGTGAGGCCGATCATCAGGGCGGAGGCGGTGGCGGCCGTGCGGCGCGGGTTGCGGACCGAGTTCTGGCGGGCCAGCTTGCCGGAGACCCCGAAGACACGGAGGACTGGCGCGGCGGCCGCGATCAGCGGGCGGGACAGCAGCGGGGTGAGGACGAAGACGCCGATGATGAGCAGGACCGCGCCGAGACCCATCGGGGCCTGGCCGTCCGAGCCGTCCATCGTCGTCGCGTACAGCACCACGGCGACGCCCGCCGCCGAGAAGAGCGCGCCGAGCGTGTTCCGTACGACCAGGGACTTCGTCGTCGCCTTCGCGTGCACGCTGCTCATCGCGGCGACCGGCGGGATCTTCGCCGCGCGGCGGCCCGGCAGCCAGGCGGCCAGCATCGTGATGAGGATGCCGACGAGCAGGGCGGTGCCGATCGTGCCCGGCGAGATCACCAGCGGGCCGTCCGGCACGGTGGCGCCGAGCGTGCCCATCAGGGAGCGCATACCGGCGCCGATGCCGATGCCCGCGGCCAGGCCCGCGACGGCGGCGACCGCGCCGACGACGAACGCCTCGATCAGCACCGACCGCGTGACCTGCCGGCGGGAGGCGCCGACGGCGCGCATCAGGGCCAGTTCCTTGGTGCGCTGGGCGACCAGCATGGTGAAGGTGTTGGCGATGATGAACGTGCCGACGAACAGCGCGATGCCGGCGAAGACCAGCAGGCCCGTCTTCATGCCGCTCATCGCCGAGGAGATCATGGTGGCCTGGTCGTCGGCGAGCTGCTTGCCGGTGGTGGTGGAGGCGGTGTCCTTCGGCACGACGTCGTCCAGGGCATTGCGCAGCGCCGTCTGACTGGTGCCGGCCGCCGCCTTCACGTCGATCTCGTCGTACGAGCCGACCGAGTCGAAGAGCTGCTGCGCGGTCTTCGTGTCGAAGAGGGCGAGGCTGCCGCCCGCGGCGACGTTGCCGTCGTCGGTGGTGAAGATGCCGGTGACGGTGGGCGTGAGGACCGGGCCGTCGACCGACAGCCGTACGGTGTCGCCGACCTTGTAGCCCGCGCGCTTCGCGGTCTCCGAGTCGATCGCTACCTCGTCCGTGCCCTTGGGGGCGTGACCGCTCGTCAGCGGATACCGGGGGTCCTTGTCGCCCCAGTAGTTGCCGCCCTGGGACTGGAAGCCGCCGCCGATGAGCTTGCCGTCCTTGTCGGCGATGGCGGTGAAGCCGTTCACCACGCCGATCGCGGAGGCCGCGCCCGGGACCTTGGCGGCCTTGTCGAGCAGCGGCTGCGTGAGCTTCGGGTCCTTGCCGACGGTGTCGCCCTGGTCCGCCTGGCTCTCCGGCTGGATGGCGACGTCGACCTGGTCGAAGCCCTTGGCGGAGCTCTTCTGGTAGGCGTCGGAGATGGTGTTGGTGAAGACCAGGGTGCCTGACACGAACGCTACGCCGAGCATTACGGCGAGGACGGTCATCAGGAGCCTGGCCTTGTGCGCGAGGACGTTGCGCAAGGCGGTACGGAACATGGTTTCTCAGTCCAGGAGAGGGAGGCTGTCGGCGGGGTGGAGGGTGTGGCTGCGCGTGGGTTGTCTCGCCCCCGCCGCCCCTACCCGTCCCATCCTTCTGGGGCTCCGCCCCAGACCCCGTGGGTTGTGTTTTGTCTGCGGGCCGGTGGGGGGTTGTCGCGCAGTTCCCCGCGCCCCTTAAGGGGCGCGGGGAACTGCGCGATCTTTTAGCGGGGGTCGTGGGGGCGCAGCCCCCAGGGATGGGACGGTTACCCGTGGCTCAGCTGGTGCGGCCCTTGGCGTCGAACTGCTTCATGCGGTCGAGGACGGAGTCGGCGGTCGGGCCGTAGACCTCGTCGACGATGCGGCCGTCGGCGAGGAAGATGACGCGGTCGGCGTACGCGGCGGCCACCGGGTCGTGGGTCACCATGACCACGGTCTGCCCCAACTCCCGTACGGAGTTGCGCAGGAAGCCGAGCACCTCCGCGCCCGAGCGGGAGTCGAGGTTTCCGGTGGGCTCGTCGCCGAAGATGATGTCGGGGCGGGAGGCGAGAGCGCGGGCGACGGCGACGCGCTGCTGCTGGCCGCCGGAGAGCTGGGAGGGCCGGTGGCGGAGGCGGTCGGCGAGGCCGATCATCGTGATGACCTTGTCGAGCCACTCCTTGTCGGGCTTGCGGCCCGCGATGTCCATCGGGAGCGTGATGTTCTCCAGGGCCGTCAGCGTCGGCAGCAGGTTGAACGCCTGGAAGATGAAGCCGATCTTGTCCCGGCGCAACTTGGTGAGCTGCTTGTCCTTGAGGGAGCCCAGCTCGGTCTCGCCGATGCGGACGGAGCCGGAGGAGAAGGTGTCCAGGCCCGCCACACAGTGCATCAGCGTGGACTTGCCGGACCCCGACGGGCCCATGATCGCGGTGAACTCGGCCTGGCGGAAGTCGACGGTGACCCGGTCGAGGGCGACCACCTGGGTCTCACCCTGTCCATAGACCTTCGACAGTTCCGAGGCACGGGCTGCCACGGCGGTGGTTCGGTCGGCGAGGGGAGTGGTGGTCACGGGAGGGTGCTCCTGTCGGGACGACGACGTTTTCGGGGACGTGTTCCATCGTCGTTGCCGTTCGGGGCGATGTAGTCAGCCGCTGTTCTGGTTCTGAAGGCAGCCTGCGGTCGGACCGGGCGCGGTCGCGTCATACCTGGGGATGACAGGGCTTCCCTGAGCGATCTCCGGGTGTTCGGTGTGTTCGGGGCCTGTTCGGACGGTGAAATTCCGTCATTCCGTATACGCCGCCGTGAGCCGTCCGAAAGGCTGTTGGCAAGTGCGGATGGCCCGTACCGAGGGCTGATGCACCCTCAGACGTCAATAAAATAAGACAACATCGGGCCGCCCGTCCGCTGTTCGGGGGACGCGCCCCGATAGGCTCGGAACCTCGATGCGGAGCCCATGGCCTGCCCGGATGGTGGAATGCAGACACGGCGAGCTTAAACCTCGCTGCCCCTCGCGGGCGTACCGGTTCAAGTCCGGTTCCGGGCACCTCCGACCTCTTACTTCGGCTCCGGCCTTCCTCAGGACCTCGTCGCCGACCGTTGACAGCAAGCGCGTGCGGTCGGAGACTCCCTTCAGATAATGGTGAAGGAAATTTCACTATACGAACTGAGGAACGCGAAGGGGCGTGCCGATGCGTACCACCGTCGGGATCATCGGGGCCGGGCCGGCCGGGCTGCTGCTGGCGCGGCTGCTGCACAACGCGGGCATCGAGTCCGTCGTGCTGGAGAGCCGGGACCGGGCGTATGTGGAGCAGCGGCAGCGGGCCGGGATCCTGGAGCAGGGGACCGTGGATGTGCTGCGGGCCGCCGGGGCCGGTGAGCGGTTGGACCGGGAGGGGCTGCCGCACGACGGGATCGAGCTGCGGTTCGCGGGCGGGCGGCACCGCGTCGACTTCCCGGCCCTCACCGGCGGGCGCTCCGTGATGGTGTACGCGCAGACCGAGGTGTGCAAGGACCTCATCGCCCTCCAGCTCAAGGAGGGCGGGCCGCTGCTCTTCGGGGCCGAGGCGCTCGCCGTGGAGGACGCCGAGAGCGAGCGGCCACGGGTGCGGTTCACGTACGACGGGCGCGAGGACGTGCTCGAGTGCGACTACGTCGTCGGGTGCGACGGGTTCTGGGGCGTCGCCCGCAAGGCCGTGCCCGCCGAGCTCTCCCGCGTCTTCGAGCGGACATACCCCTTCGGCTGGCTCGGCATCCTCGCCGATGTCCCGCCCTCGCACGACGAGCTGGTCTACGCCCGTCACGACCGCGGCTTCGCCCTGCTCAGCATGCGCTCGCCCAGCGTCTCCCGCCTCTACCTCCAGGTGCCCCAGGGCACGGACGCCCAGGCGTGGAGCGACGAGGAGATCTGGGACGAGCTGGACCGGCGCTTCGAGACGACGGACGGCTGGCGGCTCCAGCGGGGGCCCATTACCTCCAAGTCCGTCACCCCGATGCGCAGTTACGTCCACGAGCCCATGCGGCACGGGCGGGTCTTCCTCGCCGGTGACGCCGCGCACATAGTGCCGCCGACCGGAGCGAAGGGGCTCAACCTCGCCGTCGGCGACGTCGTCACCTTCGCGCGGGCACTCGCGCACGAGAAGGAGACCGGTTCGGGCGAACTGCTCGACGCCTACTCCGAGACCTGTCTGCGCCGCGTCTGGCAGGCCGAGAGGTTCTCGTACGACATGACGACCCTGCTGCACCGCGACCCCGATGCGACAGGCTTCGAGGACCGCGTCCAGCTGGCCCGTCTGGAGCGGATCGCGAGCTCACGGGCGGCCGAGACGGACCTCGCGGAGGGGTACACGGGGTTTCCTCTGGAATAACTCGTGAAAAAAGGAGGCTGAGAGCGGTGTCACGGCTTCGTACCAGTGCGGGCAGGGCATGGGACACACGCGTACCGTGGCACCGCAAGGGAAAGATCCTCCCCAAGCACTAGGGTCAATCCTTTGCCTACCTATTACTCTTGAGGCCAAGGCCGCGCTAGGTGGCCATGGAGGAGTGAAATGAGGAGCAGTAACCCGGTCTTCTCGCGACGGGGGTTCAGCCGCGACAACGGCTACGCGGGCTTCAACGCGGCGCCGCAGGCCGGGGGACCCGCTGCCGGGACGCAGGGCAATCCGTACGCCCAGGGCAACCCGTACGCCCAGCAGGGCGGCAACCCCTACGCGCAGAACCCGTACGCACAGCAGGACCTGCAGTACGGCGCTCCGCCGCAGGCCCCGGTCACCACCGGCCGTATGACGATGGACGACGTCGTCATGCGCTCGGCCATGACGCTCGGCACCGTCGCCGTCGGCGCCATCCTGGCCTGGGCGCTGCTGCCGGTGTCCAGCACCAGCTACGGGCTCGCCATCGGCTCCGCCCTGGTCGCCTTCGTGCTGGCCATGGTGCAGAACTTCAAGCGCACGGCCTCGCCCGCGCTGATCCTCGGTTACGCCGCCTTCGAGGGCGTCTTCCTCGGGGTCATCAGCGAGATGTACAACAGCCGCTGGTCGGGCGCGCCCTTCCAGGCGGTCCTGGGCACCATGGCGGTCGCCGGCGCGACCCTGCTCGTCTACAAGGCGGGCTGGATCCGTGTGACCGCGAGGTACGCGCGCATCGGTATGACCATCGCCATCGCCTTCGTCGTCGTCATGGCGGTCAACCTGCTGCTGGTCGTCTTCGGCGTCGCCGAGGACGGCGGACTGCGCAGCATGGGCCCGCTCGGCGCGATCGTCGGCATCCTGGCGATCCTGATCGGCGCGTTCTTCCTCACCCTCGACTTCAAGCAGATCGAGGACGGCATCACGTACGGCGCGCCGAAGGACGAGGCCTGGATCGCGGCGTTCGCCCTGACCATGACCCTCGTGTGGATCTACGTCGAGATGCTGCGCCTGGTCGCCATCTTCAGCGGCGACGACTAGACGGGCCGGCCCCTGAGGGCTGGTGACTGAACTGAAGGGCCCGCGAACCACTGGTTCGCGGGCCCTTTGCCGTGGGATGCCTGTGTCGTCACGATGGTGCGCGCTCAGAGCAGTTTGCGCGCGGCCCTCCTCAGGTCGTACTCGTGAATGATCGCCTTGGCGTGTCCGTACGCGAGATTGTGCTCGGCGCGGAGCCAGCTGACCTTCTCCTCGAAGCGGAAGAGGGCGGGGCCTTCGTCGACGGTGCGAAGCCAGTCGGAGATTTCACGACCGGTGCAGTGGGGGATTCGGGCGAGCATGTTGCGGTGGGTCTCCTCGGAGAGGACGTGGGACATCGGCGCCTCCGGACGCAAAGGGGATGTAAGCCGGTCCTTCACGCCACCGTGCCTGAGGGTTGGGTTGTTGGCAACAGTCCTGGTACGGCGCGTACGCTCGCCGCGTGCTTGATACGACGCCTTTGACTCGTGCAGTGGATCACTTCGCCGACCGGTTGAGGGCCGCGCCGCAGAGCCGGCTCCAGCGCGGGGCTGCCGCCGAGGCGCTGGGGCTGGCCAGGGAGTTGGCACTGCGTGCCCAGCGGTTGGAGGACCCTTCCGGGGAGGCTCGGGAGATGCCTGACGCGGGGATGTTCGCCGCCGCGGACCAAATCACTGTTGCCGCGCACGATTTGGCGGTCGTACTGAAAGACGAGGGGGAACTGGCGGAAGCGGTGGGGCTTGTTGCGGAGGCGCAGAAACGCGCCGGGGTCTGATCTCTCGATCGACTCCGGCGGGGGCGCTCCGCTGGTGGCGCCGGGGAACTGCGGTAGTTGGTTGGCTGCGGGCCGGTGGGGGCTGGTCGCGCAGTTCCCCGCGCCCCTAAAGGGGCGCTCCTGCTCGCCCTCGTTACAGGGACTCGCCCCTCGTTACAGGGACGCGATGACTCGGTCCGCCAGGATGTAGATGTTGTGGTCGCCGTAGGCGAACGTCAGGGCGTAGGCGCCGGAGACTCCGGAGCCGCCGAGGAGGACCGGGGTTTCGCCGGCGCGGAGGGCGGCGGCGAGTTGTTCGGCGGTTTCGCGGTGGCCCGGGGTCATGCAGAGGGTGGTGCCGTCGGCGAAGACGTAGACGTCGAGGGTGCCGAGGGGGCCGGGGCGGACGTCCGCCAGTTCCGTGCGGGACTCGGCGAGTTCCTCCAGACAGGCCACCGTGCGCTCATGGTCGTTCACGACGGGTGACTGGACCGGTATGAAGTCCGGGTGGGAGGGGTGGCGGCGGCGGGCCGCGGCGAGTTCGGGGGAGTCCCCGGCGAACTCCTCGGCGTCCAGGCCGGCCTCGGTCACCGGCTCCAGGTGCTCCAGGCCCACGAAGTCCGAGTGGCGCGGCAGGAACATCTCGCTGTCGGGCAGGCCGAGCAGCGAGGGCGCGTCCGAGGCGTCACGGGCCTCCTGGGCGGCCCAGAACGCCCGTGCCTCGGCAAGCTCCCGCTCCCGCTCCTCGGCGAGCGCCTCGGCCACCGCGGCGCGTATCTCGTCCGCGTCGGCGGCCGAGCGGGCAGCGGGCACCAGACCGCGTGCGGCGGTCGTGGCGCGGCTCTCGGCGAGCTCGGTGTTCAGGGCCGCTACCTGCCGACGCAGACCCTGCAGGGTGCGCAGAACGGCGACGCCCACGGCCGCGGTTGCGGCGGTGGTGAGCAGCAAAGCAATCGGCATGGCGCTCACTGACGTACTCCCGGTTCAAAGTCGACCCCCGACTTCCTACATCAGCTTGAAGGGAGAACCATCCAGCTGTCAGTGCGTAACGTCACGAATGGGACAGGACTTTGGGCCCGGGGTTTAGTTGCGCAATGGCTCTGACCTGCGGAAATGCCTCTCCGGAGGGAGATAGGTCACATCTTGGGGGGGATTGGATCACAAATCGGCCCAGAGTCCCGGTGATTACGGGGCTCTGGGCCGATTCGGTCACGCTGGGTTCAACTCCCGTTACGGGAACGGGTTAGCTGAGGCGCTCGATGACCATCGCCATGCCCTGGCCGCCGCCGACGCACATCGTCTCCAGGCCGAACTGCTTGTCGTGGAACTGGAGGCTGTTGATGAGCGTGCCGGTGATGCGGGCGCCGGTCATGCCGAAGGGGTGGCCGACGGCGATGGCGCCACCGTTCACGTTCAGCTTGTCCAGCGGGATGTTCAGGTCGCGGTAGCTCGGGATCACCTGGGCGGCGAACGCCTCGTTGATCTCGAAGAGGTCGATGTCGTCGACGGTGAGACCGGCGCGCCGCAGGGCCTGCTTGCTCGCCTCCACCGGGCCGAGGCCCATGATCTCGGGGGACAGGCCGGTGACGCCGGTCGACACGATCCGGGCGAGCGGGGTGAGGCCGAGCTCGCGGGCCTTGGTGTCGGACATGATCACGAGGGCGGCGGCGCCGTCGTTCAGCGGGCAGCAGTTGGCGGCCGTGACCATGCCGTCGGGGCGGAAGACGGGCTTGAGGCCCTGCACGCCCTCCAGGCTGACGCCGGCGCGCGGACCGTCGTCCTTGCTGACGACCGTGCCGTCGGGGGTCGTGATCGGGGTGATCTCACGCTCCCAGAAGCCGTTCTTGATGGCTTCCTCGGCGAGGTTCTGCGAGCGGACGCCGAACTCGTCCATGTCCTGGCGGGTGACGCCCTTCAGGCGGGCCAGGTTCTCGGCGGTCTGACCCATCGCGATGTACGCGTCCGGGATCAGGCCGTCCTCGCGCGGGTCGTGCCAGGTGGTGCCCTCCTGCTGCGCGACGGCAAGGGTGCGGGCCTCCGCGTCGGCGAAGAGGGGGTTGTGGGTGTCCGGCATCCCGTCGGAGGTGCCCTTGATGCTGCGCGACACCATCTCGACGCCCGCCGAGATGAAGACGTCGCCCTCGCCCGCCTTGATGGCGTGCAGGGCCATGCGGCTCGTCTGGAGGGAGGAGGAGCAGTAGCGGGTGATGGTGCAGCCCGGGAGGTGGTCCATTCCCATCTGTACGGCGACGATGCGGGCGAGGTTGTGGCCCTGCTCGCCACCGGGGAGGCCGCAGCCGAGCATCAGGTCGTCGATGTCCCTCGGGTCCAGCTCGGGGACCTTGGCGAGGGCGGTCTGGATGATCGTGGCGGTCAGGTCGTCGGGGCGCACGTCCTTCAGGGAGCCCTTGAAGGCGCGGCCGATCGGGGAGCGGGCGGCTGAGACGATCACGGCTTCGGGCATCACGGCTCCATTGGCGTACCGGGGGATTGGGCAGGGCTGGTTGGGAAGTTACCCGTCCGTATGGTCCAGGTCACGGGTGTCGGGGTGTGACTAGGGCCGCACTTTTCTAAGCGCTTGCTTTTCTCGCCCCCGCCGCCCCTACCCGTCCCATCCCGTTCCTGGGGGCTGCGCCCCCAGACCCCCCTGGGTGGGTCGTCGGCTGCGGGCCGGTGGGGGCCGTTCGCGCAGTTCCCCGCGCCCCTGAAGGCTCGGGGCTGCGCCCCGTCGCCCCCGGCCCGCCCCCGGTCTTTTGTCTTTAGGGGCGCGGGGAACTGCGCGACCAGCCCCCACCCACCCGCACCCGACACACAACCCCCGGGGTCGAAGGGGCGGAGCCCCTGTCATGGGGACGTGGCCGGGGCCGGGTCCGTGGCGGGGAGGCGGCGTCGGCGGCGGCGCTTCAGGAGGGCCCAGGGGCCGCGGGGGCCCGTGGGCATGGCCGCCGTGACCTCCGTGCCGGGCTCCGAGGCGGCCTCCGCTGCCGCACGAGCGACCGGCAGGAACCCCTCGCGGCGCGAAACGTCCGGGCGTTCCTCCTCGGCCGGCCAGAGACCGAGCGTCGCGCACACCGTGGGGAGAATCGCCATCGCCGCAGTCGCGTACCCCTCCGCCGAGGGGTGGTAGTTGTCGGGGCCGAACAGTTCGCGCGGGTTCGCCTCGAACTCCGGGCCCAGCAGGTCACCCAGCGACACCGTCCGTCCGCCCTGCTCGACCGTACCGATGGTCTGGGCCGCCGCCAGCTGACGCGACGCCCGCCGGGCCAGCCACCGCAGCGGCTGCTGCACCTGCTCGACCGTGCCCAGGTCGGGACAGGTGCCGACCACGACCTCGGCACCGGCGGTGCGCAGCCGGCGTACCGCCGACGACAGATGGCGCACCGAGCGCGTCGGCGGCATCCGGTGTGTCACATCGTTCGCGCCGATCATGATCACGCAGACGTCGGGCATCCGCGTGGTGTCCGCGAGAACGAGCGCCACCTGGCGGTCCAGGTCGTCCGACTGGGCCCCCGGCAGCGCCACATTGCACAGCTCCACCGGCCGCTCGGCCACCGCCGCGAGCCCGGAGGCCAGCAGCGCCCCCGGCGTCTGGCGGGCCCGGTGCACGCCCTGGCCCGCGGCCGTGGAGTCACCGAGCATCGTCAGGCGCAGGGGCTGTTCGCCAGGACCGGTGTACGCGTACCCGTACAGGCCGTCCGCGCGCGGCGCGTGCGCGTGCCCGTTGCCCACGTGACGTTTCGCCAGCTGTACCTCGGCCAGCACCAGTCCGACGGTGGCCGCCCCGACCAGGCCGATCCCGCCACCGCCGTACGCAGCGCCCGCCGCGATGCGCCGAGCCACCCTCGCCCTCGACAAGCTCGTCATCCGTCGCCGCCACCTCCTCGTAGCCGTACAACCACTGCTTGCCCCGTGGAGTACGTCGGCCAATCTCAACGGCGCGTGAACGGTCCCCCAGGGCCGTAGGCTGACGGGACCATCCCTTTAGAACGCAGCTCCGGAGACAACGGTGCAATTCCACGACTCGATGATCAGTCTCGTCGGCAACACCCCGCTGGTGAGGCTCAACAACGTGACCGCGGGCATCCAGGCGACGGTCCTGGCGAAGGTTGAGTACTTCAACCCCGGCGGGTCCGTGAAGGACCGCATCGCCCTGCGCATGATCGAGGCCGCGGAGGAGAGCGGCGCCCTCAAGCCGGGGGGCACGATTGTCGAGCCGACCAGTGGAAACACCGGTGTGGGGCTTGCCATCGTGGCCCAGCAGAAGGGCTACAAGTGCATCTTCGTCTGCCCGGACAAGGTCTCCACCGACAAGATCAACGTGCTGCGCGCCTACGGTGCCGAGGTCGTCGTCTGCCCGACCGCCGTCGATCCCGAGCACCCGGACTCGTACTACAACGTCTCCGACCGGCTGGTGCGGGAGACCCCGGGCGCCTGGAAGCCCGACCAGTACTCCAACCCGAACAACCCCCTCTCGCACTATCACTCCACCGGCCCCGAGCTGTGGGAGCAGACGGAGGGGAAGATCACCCACTTCGTCGCGGGCGTGGGCACCGGCGGGACCATCTCGGGTACGGGGCGGTATCTGAAGGACGCCAGTGACGGCAAGGTCCAGGTCGTCGGCGCCGACCCGGAGGGGTCCGTGTACTCCGGCGGGTCCGGGCGGCCGTATCTCGTCGAGGGCGTCGGCGAGGACTTCTGGCCGACGGCGTACGACCGGACCGTCGCGGACGAGATCGTCGCCGTGTCCGACAAGGACTCGTTCCAGATGACGCGGCGCCTCGCCAAGGAGGAGGGGCTGCTCGTCGGCGGCTCCTGCGGTATGGCCGTCGTCGCCGCGCTGCGGGTCGCCGAGCGGCTCGGGCCGGACGATGTCGTGGTCGTCCTGCTCCCCGACAGCGGGCGCGGCTACCTCAGCAAGATCTTCAACGACGAGTGGATGGCCGACTACGGCTTCCTGGAGGACACCGGCCCGAGCGCGCGCGTCGCCGACGTCCTCAACGACAAGGCGGGCGGCTCCATCCCCTCCCTCGTCCACATGCACCCGGAGGAGACGGTCGGCGAGGCCATCGAGGTGCTGCGCGAGTACGGCGTCTCGCAGATGCCGATCGTGAAGCCGGGCGCCGGACACCCGGACGTGATGGCCGCCGAGGTCATCGGATCCGTCGTCGAACGCGAGCTGCTCGACGCGCTGTTCACCAAGCGGGCCTCCCTGGAGGACCCGCTGGAGAAGCACATGTCGTCGCCGCTGCCGCAGGTCGGCTCCGGCGAGCCGGTCGGCGACCTGATGTCCGTGCTCGGCACCGCCGACGCCGCGATCGTCCTCGTCGAGGGCAAGCCCACCGGTGTCGTCAGCCGCCAGGACCTGCTGTCCTTCCTGGCCAAGGGCGGCGCCAAGCAGTAGGGATACGCCGGGCCACAGGAAGAAATCTCCTGAAGTACCGCCACGGAAAGGGATCTTCCGGCTGTTTCGGCGGGGAACTTCGCGGAAGTGGTACGAGCGCGTCACGTCCGCGCAGCACCCGCTTAACACGGGTCCGGCACATTAGTGGTTGTCGGCAGGGCGGGAGCGGCTCCCCGCCCCGGCGACAACCAAAACGGCGCCAAGGACCTCCGGAGCGGCTCCCGGACCTCCATGGACGCCACGGACGCGCAAGCCCGGCCCTGACCCGGCACGCGTCCCTCGCGGGGACCGCCGTCGTCCCGCCCTCCCGGCAACGGGGGGTGCGGCGGTCCCCGCGCAACACGTCGGAAGGGCCCGGCACCTCACACAGGTGCCGGGCCCTTCTGTCGCGCCTGAACCGGCGCCGCTACTTGTCCCAGTCCGAGCCGTGCGACGTGTCCCTGCGGCGGCCGAAGAAGTTCGGGGACAGGCGCGCGGCCTGGACCACGTTCACTCCTACGATGCCGACCCAGGCGACCAGCAGGCCGGGCAGGTCCGCCACGCCGCCGCCGATCGCGGACAAGGGGATCGCGAGGACGAGCGAGACGATCCCGAACCCGAAGCGCTCACCCCAGGTGTCGGACCCCTGTGGGGAGCGCGCGCCGCGGGCCACCACCATCTGCTGCTCGGCGAGCTGTCGCCGCACCTGGCGGTCGACCGCGCCGTCGAGGCGCTGTTCGACCTTCTCCAGGAACGAGTCGACCAGCGCGGACTCGTACTCGTCGCCCAGCTCCCTGCGCGCATGCAGAGTGGCGTCGAGTTCCTTCTTCAGTTCGGCGTCGCCGTGGGCTTCCCTACCGGTCATGGTGTTCAGGTTAGGGAGCCGAGGCCCCCGTGACACTGGGGACAGCCCCCCTGTTCGCACTGGGCTGCACCCCCGGCGGCAGCACCCCGAGCGACTCCAGGACCCTGCGGTGACCCCGTTCGACCCCGGTGATGCGGACCTCGATGCCCCGGCCCCGCAGATCCCCCACCGCGTCCTTCAGCGCCAGCGCACCCGTCGCGTCGACCGCCGTCAGGCCCGACATCCGCAGGTCGACCGCCGACACCCCGTGCACATCCGCCAGGCTGCGCCGGAAACGGTGGGCCGCGGCGAACAGGAGGGGCCCGTCGAAGCGGTACGTGACCTCCGCGCACCCCGGCCCCTCGTCACCGGCCGCCGGAGTGAGCCGGGTGCCGCGCACGGCCGCGCGCAGGGCGAGCAGCACGGACACTCCGAGGCCGAGCAGCACCGCCCGCACCAGGTCGAGGGCGAGCGTCGCGCACGCGGTGAGCGCCAGCACGAGGGCGTCCCCGCGCGTGGCGCGCGCCATCGCCCGTACCGCGCCCGTCTCCACCATCCGTACGGCGGTGGCGAGCAGCACGCCCGCCAGCGCGGCCAGCGGGATCCGCGCCACCAGCGGGGCCGCCGCCGCGACGATCCCGGCGAGGATCACCGCGTGTGTGAGCGCGGCGAGGCGGGAGGCCGCGCCGGTACGGACGTTCACCGCCGTACGCGCGATCGCGCCCGTCGCCGGTACGCCGCCGAACAGCGGGGCCGCGAGGTTGGCGATGCCCTGGCCGAAGAGTTCCTTGCCGGGGTCGTGGCGCTCACCCGGGCGCATGCCGTCCGCCACCGAGGCGGAGAGCAGGGACTCCAGGGCGGCGAGGGCCGCGACCGCGGCGGCGGGCGCGAGGAGGGAGGGCACGCGGGAGACGTCGAAGAAGGCGAGGGACGGGGCGGGGAGGGAGGCGGGCAGGCTGCCGATCCGGGTCACCCGCAGGCCGAACCCCTCCGCGACGAGCGTCGCGGCGGCCACGGCGACGAGGGAGAACGGCACCCCGGGCTTCCAGCGGGCGCCGGCCAGCATCACCGCCGCCGACCCCAGCGACAGCGCGAGCGCCGCCCACTGCGGGCCCCGCCCGAACTCCTCGGCCGCCCGCGCCGCCACCTCCGCGACCTGGTCACCGCCCGGCACGGGCACGCCCAGCGCCGACGGCACCTGCTGCAAGGCGATCACACAGGCGATGCCGACGGTGAAACCGGCGATGACAGGGGCGGGCACGTACGCCATCGCGGCTCCCGCCCGGGCGAAGGCGAGCGCCAGCAGCATCACCCCCGCGATCAGCCCGACGGTCAGCACGCCGTCGGCGCCGTACTCGTGAACGATCGGCACCAGCACGACGGTCATCGCCCCGGTGGGCCCGCTGACCTGTCTCGCCGACCCGCCGAACAGCGCGGCGAGCGTCCCCGCAACGATCGCGGTGGCCAGCCCGGAGGCGGCCCCGAGCCCGGACGTGACCCCGAATCCGAGGGCGAGGGGGAGGGCGACCACGGCGACCGTGAGCCCGCAGAGGAGGTCGCGCCGCGGGGCGCGGGTCATGGAACGGAAGTCGGCGGAGGAGGGCAGGACGGAGAGCGCCCGGGTGAGGGCGGGGGAGTGCTTCATGGGGGGTGCGTGACTTCTTCGCGTACGGAGATGGGGGGTACCGAGATTGGGGGGTACGGAGGTGGGGGGGAGAGAGATGCGTGGCGACAAGAGGGGCTCAGGGCAGCAGACCCACCCGCCCGGTGTCGAGGTCGAACCGCGCGGCGGCGACCCGCGCCGTGGCGAACGCCGGATCGGCCCGGATCACATCGCGGACCCACGCCGTGTGGGCCCGCACGGTGTGATCGGCCCAGTCCCCGGGCAGCCCCCGGGTCCGCCGCGCGGCGGGGGCGATCTCGTCCACCAGCAGCCGGAGATGCCCCGGCACGGGCGTCCCGTCGCGCAGGTGCGCGAGCGTCGCCGCGACGGCCCCGCACCGCTCGTGCCCGAGAACCAGCACCAACGGAATGTGCAGCTCCGCCACCCCGTACTGGATGGACCCGAGCACCGCCTCGTCCAGCACCTGGCCGGCGGTCCTTATGCAGAGCAGGTCCCCGAGCCCCTGGTCGAAGACCAGCTCGGGCGGCACACGCGAGTCGATGCACCCGACGACGACCGCGAACGGGTGCTGCTCGGCGGCGAGGACATGCCGCCGGGAGCGCCCCTCGTGCGGATGACGGGAGTGCCCGGCGGCGTACCGCCGGTTGCCCGCGAGGAGTTCGGCGAGGGCCCCGCGGGCGGTCGTCGGGTGCGAGTGCGGGTGCGGATCCCGATACGGATGTGGGTCCGGATCCCGATACGGATGTGGACGTGGATGCGGTGCGGCGGCGGCCGAAGTGGTCGGGGTCGCGGTGAGCGCGGCGGTGGTCGCCGCCAGAAAGGCCCTGCGGTTCGAGGGCATGACGCTCCCTCAGGAGTTGTGCTTGTAGCGCTCATTCACCGTACGCACGCGCACATCACCCTGAGTGCCCATTTAGCGACACTTGGTTATCTCATCGCCGGATCATCGCCCCCGCGATACCGGTTCTTGATCGGGAGCCGGGGTGTGCACCCCCAGGTCAGGCGGCCGGGATGTCGAGCGGCCGCAGTTCGTCGGCGTACGAGACGGAGATCCGGCGCATCAGGCCGTCCTCGGTGATGTCGTACTGGCCGAGGCGCCACAGCGGCGGCGAGTACGCGTGGATGGAGACCGCGTCGTCGGTGGCGCCGGTGAGGCGGTGGATGTGCTCGGGTCCGAAGCAGAACGACTCGCCCGCGCCGACGGTGACGGACAGATGGCTGCCGCCGATGCGCGGGTTGGACTCGTTCAGCGCGCCCTGGACGACGGCGACCGCGCCGGAGGAGATGTCGTGGTCGTGCCAGCCGGTGTCGTTCTGCCGGGTCCAGCAGAGCAGCCAGACGTCGACGTACTCGTCGCGGTAGAGCGACGCGTAGTGCCGCTCCTCGTCGGAGAAGGCGACCTGTGCGCGCCAGAGTTCGGGGCGGGCGGCGAGGTCGTCGGTGAGCGCCTGGAGCTCGCGCTTGTCGAGGGTGCGGTCCGGCAGGGCCTCGTACGTCATGGGGTGGCTCCCTTCAGCAGGCGGGCGGGGTTGGCGGTGCGCAGGGCGTGGGTGGCGGCGTCCGCGCCGAGGTCGGGGATGACGGGGAGTGCGTAGGGGCGGTCGCTGCCGCTGACGACCACGTCGATGCCGACGGCCCGGACGAGCGCGTCGACGGCGCGTGTTCCGTAGGACGAGGTCTCGTAGAAGGCGTCGAAGTCGACCTCACCGCGCCCTCCGCCACGGGCCGCGAGCCGCTCGCCGTGCAGCGGGGCCAGGCCCGCGAGGGCCGCGAAACAGACGCGCAGGCGCTGGTGCCGGGCACGGCCGAAGGCGCGGAAGGCGAACCAGGACGCGTGCATCTGGTGGAGGTACGGCACCAGGGCGGGCCACCACGGCGGGGCGTCGGGGGTGGGCGGGGCGGCGCCGGGGTGGATGAAGAGCGGCTTGTCATGGCCGGTGTCGGTGAGGACGTCGAGAAGCGGGGCGCAGCGCTCCCAGCCGGCCGCGTCGAGCAGTGCGGTGGCGGGGAGCTGGAGGCCCGCGCAGCCACGGCTCAGTTCGCGCGAGACCGCCTCGGGGTCCGGTGCCGACAGACAGGGCGAGGCCCAGACGCCGAAGGGCGCGGGGAGGGCGAGGGCACCGTCGTGGAAGGCGGTGAGCAGCGGGGCGGCTTCGGCGGGCGGCAGGTATTCGATGCCGAGCGGGCTGGAGAGCGAGACGAGGGCCAGGTCGAGGCCGTCGGAGGCCGCGAGGCGGGTGCGGGCCGCGATGTCGTGGTCGGCCGGGTCCACCTCGTACGGCGGCTCGCCCGCCAGGTGCAGGGTCCAGCCGTCGAGGTACGGCGGTGCGGTGCGGGCGCGCAGCAGCTCGACGAAGGCGGGCGGCCAGATGTGCTGGTGGACGTCGGTGGGCACGCGGCGGTCCTCGGGGCGGGAGGCGGGGTTGGGGGGGTGGGGTGAGGTCGAGGGGCGGGTCGGGCGATAGTTAACCGCTTCACTTATGCGGTTAACTTAAGCGGTTAACAAGCCGATCTGTCAACCGTGTGGCTATGGCAATGACCGTGGCAGGGAGTGGACGGCGCCGCGTGCCCACAATGCGGACGGGTCCCGGTAGGCTTCCCGGCATGGCCAGGCCCAACAAGCGCACCACCCTCCGGGAGGTGGCCGAGGCCACGGGCCTCTCCACCGCCGCCGTCTCCTATGCCCTGCGCGGCAAGCACGTCTCGAAGGAGACCGAGGAGCGGGTACGCAAGGCCGCCGCCGAACTCGGCTACGAGGCCGACCCCATCGCCCGCGCCCTCGCCAGCGGCCGCACCAGCATGGTCGGCGTCCTCGCGGGCGACCTCCAGGACCTCTGGCAGCAGCAGCTGATGGCCGCCATCGGCCGGGAACTGCTGGCCGGCGACCGCTACGCGCTGATCCTGGACGCGGGCGGCGACCCCGACCGCGAACTGGTCCTCGCCAAGCAACTGCGCGACCAGCGTGTCGACGCGCTGCTGGTGTCCCCCGTCAACCCCTCGGCGGAGGGCTGGGCCGCCATCGCCGACGCGCTCCCGGTGGTGGCCGTCGGCGACTCGCTGAGCGCGGCCCGCACGGCCGGACAGGTCATCTTCGACAACAGGGCCGGCATCGACGCCGTACTGGAGTACCTCCACGGCCTCGGCCACCGCCGCGTGACCGTACTGACCCCGACCCGGCCCAGCACACCCGACCGCCCCGCCGACGTATACGTCCGCGAGGCCGCCGACCGCCTCGGGCTGCACGCCGAACTGGTCCCCTGCCCCCAGGAGTTGGGCGAGGCGACGGTCGTGGCCCGCCGCGTCCTGGACGGGGCGCGGCCCGCGACCGCCGTCTTCTGCTTCTCCGATTCACTGGCGTACGGGGTGTACGCCGCCGCCGCCGAGGCCTCGCTGGAAGTGGGCCGCGATGTCTCCGTGGTCGGCTTCGACGACCACCCGGTGTCGAGGGTGCTTACGCCTCCGTTGACCACGGTCGACTGGGGGTTGGCCGAGATCGCCGCGGAGGCGGCTCGGTTGACCGTCGCGGCGATCGAGGGGAAGCGGGTGCGGAAGAAGAGGATTCTTTGCGCGCCTCGGATGAGTGAGCGGGGGTCGGCGGTGCGGGTGTGACCCGTCGGCAGGCGCCCGCGTGCCTGCCGCGGCCCCACGCACAACCACGAAGCCGGAAACGCCGGCCCGATTGCGGCGGGCCGGGATCTTTCCTGTGCTCCGGGCGGCGCGGTCACCACTCGTCGTGGTCGCCGATCACCCGGAAGCTGCCCACGACGCCATCGTCACCGAACACGCCCCAATGGACCGTACGGGTCACCACGCCATGGGTGGCGCCGTGGGGACCCACGGTGGCGACCGGACCGCCGTGGTCACAGGCGAAGCCGCGGAAGATTTCGACAGTCTTCCGGCTGTCATTGAAAACACTGAAGCTACTGGAGCCCAGTCCGCTGGCCGCAGTGATGCAGCCCTCAGCGGCGGCGGAGTACGTACGTTCGTTGAAGTAGATCCTTCCCTCTTCCCTATGGCCGTAGCCGCGTCCGCCGCCCTCGCGGTCGCGGCCCTCGTCCTTCTTCCCGCTTGCACTGCCGCCGCCCGAGGGAGCCGCGGCAGGGGCGGCTCGTTGGACAGGCGGGGCCGCCCGTTGGGCGGACGGGGCCGCCCGTTGGACAGGCGAGGCCGCCCGGTGGGCGGACGGGGACGCCGGGGCGGATCCGGCGGTCGAGGCGTAGGTGATACCGATGGCCGCAAGGGCCGCCGCGCCTACTCCGGCAGCGGCCACAGCAAAGGTGCGCATGGGCATGTCGCTTCTCTCTGTCTCACGGACGTCGGCCGGGCGACCGATCTGCGACGAACGTAACGACAGCCCTCATAGCTGTCATTTCGGACATGCCTCAGGTGTGACACCACGAGTCCAGCCGGGTGGAAACGCGGCACTCACTGCATACCGGTGAAACATCTGCACCTCGCAAGGTGCCTGCACGTGCACCCCTTCGCGCAACCGGGGGCTCCGACCCCCGGAGGAACCCCAGCGCATCCACGTTTGCGGCGCATGCTCACGTCGCGTGAACCGCCTGGCATTTCACCGCTCACGCCAGCTTCTTCCCCTTCAGCCAAGCCGCAGCGACCTCGTCCGGGTCCTTCTTGTCCTTGTCCACCAGGCGGTTGAGCTTGGTGAGTTCCTCCGAGGTGAGGACGTTGCCGAGGGTGGCGAGGGCCTTGCGGACCTTGGCGTCGGCCTTGCGGGAGGCGATGAGGGGGACGATGTGCTGGGACGGGATCAGGTTCAGGGGGTCGGTGAGGACCACCCAGCCGTTCTCGATGACGTCGACGTCCGTGGTGAAGACGTTGGCGACGTCGATGTCGCCCTTCTTCAGGGCGCCCTTGACCAGCGGGCCGGAGGAGTCGAGGGACTTGAACTCCTTGAACTCCACGCCGTAGCGGTCCTTGAGGCCTACGACGCCGACGACGCGCTTCTTCATCTCGGCGGCGGCGCCCAGGATCAGCTTGCCGTTGGCCTTGCGCAGGTCGGCGAGGGAGGTGAGGCCGTACTTGTCGGCGGTCTCCTTGGTGACGGCGAAGCTGTCGCGGTCCTCGGCGGCGGCGTACGGGAGGACTTCGAGGCCGCTGGGCAGCACGGTGGTCAGCGTGTTCTGCATCGCGCCCGCCTCCGTGTCCGTGGCCTTCTCGTCCAAGTAGAGGAGGAGGCTGCCCTGGTACTCGGGGAGCAGGTCGATGTCGCCGCCCTTGAGCGCGGGGACGACGATCTCGCGCGACCCGAGGTTGGGGCGGACCTTGGTCTTGATGCCCGCGGCGCCCAGGACACCCGCGTACAGGTAGCCGAGTATCTGGTTCTCGGTGAAGTTGGCGGTGCCGATGGTCACGCCGCCGGCGCTGGATCCGGAGCCGCCGCTGTCCGCGCTGCCGGAGCCGTCGAGCGAGGTGATGCCGCTGCCGCAGGCGGCGAGGGCGGGGACGGAGGCGGCGGCGAAGAGGCCGCCGAGCAGGGTCCTACGGTTCATGGTTCTTCGGCTCCTCAGTGGGCTGCGGTACGGCGGTGGCGGAAGAGGTAGCGCTGGAGTCCGGCCAGCGCCAGGTCGAGTACGACGGCGACGATCGCGACCAGGGCCGCGCCGCCGAGAACCTGGACGAGGTCGCGCTGGGCCAGGCCGTCGAAGACGTACCGGCCGAGGCCCCCGAAACTGACGTACGCGGCGATCGTGGCGGTGGACACCACCTGGATCAGGGAGAGCCGCAGGCCCGTCATGATCAGGGGGAGGGCCAGCGGGATCTCCACCTGGAACAGGACCTGGTGGCCGCGCATGCCTTGCCCCCGCGCCGCGTCCTTCACCTCCGGGTCCACCGCGCTCATGCCCGCGTAGGTGTTGGTGACGATGGCAGGTACGGCGAGGACCACAAGGGCCACGTACACCGACCACAGGGACAGGCCGCTGACCAGGAAGACCAGGACCACCAGGCCGACCGTGGGGAGCGCGCGGCCGAAGGACGCGAGGTTGATGGCCAGGAACGCGCCCTTGCCGGTGTGGCCGATCAGCAGGCCCAGCGGGAGCGCGATGGCGGCCGCTATGAGCGTGGCGAAGAGGGAGTACTCCAGGTGCTCGGCCAGGCGGTGCGCTATGCCGTCCGTGCCCGACCACTGGTCGCCGCTGATCAGCCAGCTGCCGAGGTTCTTGAAGAGTTCGTACATCAGGCTCGCCGCCTCGTCCACGGGGTGAGTACGTACTGGATCGCGACCAGCAGCGCGTCCGCGACCAGGGCAAGGAGCAGGGTCAGGACGACACCGGCGATGACCGGGGTCGGGAAGTCGCGCTGGAAGCCGTCGGTGAAGAGCTGGCCGAGGCCGCCGTCGCCGATGTAGGTCGCCACGGAGACCAGGGAGATCGACATGACCGTGGCGATCCGGACTCCCGCCATGATCACCGGGAGGGCGAGGGGGAGTTCGACGGTCAGGAGGGTGCGCAGGGGGCGGGTGCCCATCGCCTTAGCCGCCTCCTTGGTCTTCGCGGGGACCGAGTCGAGGCCCTCGACCGTGTTCCGCAGGAGGACGACCAGGGAGTAGACCGTCAGGCCGATGACCGTCGTGGTGCGGGTGAGACCGCTCACCGGCAGCAGGAGTACGAAGATCGCGATCGACGGGATCGTGAACAGGACGTTCGAGAGGCCGAGGAGGAAGCCGCGCAGCGGGCGGACCCGGTGGGCGACGACGGCCAGGGGGAGCGAGATCAGCAGGCCGAAGAAGACTGCCGAGAGGGCGGCCTGGAGGTGGGAGAAGGTGAGCGTGGTGAGGTCGTCCGTGTGGTCGCCTATCCACGACCAGTCGATGGTCATGCGGGCACGCTCGCTTCCGTGTGGGCACGGCCCGCCTGCTCGTGGATGTCGTCCCGGGACGAGACACCGGTGAGGACTCCGGCCGCGTCGACCCGGGCGATCAGGCCGGTGGGGGAGGCGATCGACTCGTTGAGGGCCGCCAGCAGGGAGTCGCTGTCCTTCAGCGGCCGTACGGGGAGTTCTGCGCCCTTCGAGGACTTCGACGCCCAGTGCAGCGGCTTGCGGGCCTCGTCGAGGACGAGGGTCCAGGCGCCGCCCTCGGGGGCCGGGCCCTGCGGGAGGTCCGCGAGGGACTTCAGCGAGAGCAGCTTGAGGCCGCGCTCGGCGCCGAGGAAGTCCGCCACGAAGTCGTCCGCCGGGTGGGCCAGCAGCTCCGCGGGCGTCGCGCACTGCACCAGATGGCCGCCGGTGCGGAAGATCGCGATCTGGTCGCCGAGTCGTACCGCCTCGTCGATGTCGTGCGTGACGAAGACGATGGTCTTGCTCAACTCCTTCTGGAGACGAAGGAGTTCGTCCTGGAGCTGGGTGCGCACGACCGGGTCGACCGCGCCGAAGGGCTCGTCCATGAGAAGGACGGGCGGGTCGGCGGCGAGCGCGCGGGCGACGCCGACGCGCTGCTGCTGGCCGCCGGAGAGCTGGTGCGGGTACCGCTTCCCGGCGTCGGCGGCCAGGCCGACGGTCTCCAGGAGCTCGGCCGCCCTCGCCCGCGCCTTCTTGCGGCCCCAGCCGAGGAGGAGCGGCACGGTGGCGATGTTGTCGAGCACCGTGCGGTGCGGGAAGAGCCCCGACTGCTGGATGACGTAACCGATGGAACGGCGCAGTTCGGCCGCGTCCTGTTCCAGGACGTCCTTGCCGCCGACCCGGATGGTGCCGGAGGTCGGATCGACCATCCGGTTGATCATCCTGAGGGTGGTCGTCTTACCGCAACCGGAAGATCCGACGAGGACGGTCACGCCGCCTTCTGGCATCTCCAGGGAGAGGTCGTGGACGGCCGTCGTGCCGTTCGGGAAGCGCTTGTGGACCGTATCGAACTGGATCATGAGGTGTCCCTTGCCCGGTCTGCATATCGTCATGCAGAGTTCTCTGTACCTGAATAGGTTGTCAACGGTTCGGTGTTAATCGCCGGTTACTTATGACCGCCAGGCAAGATCGAATGTCCGGTGTGAGGGGAGTTTGGGCGCTATGTCGTCTCGGATTGTGGACGCAGCGAATGCGGTGACACCCCCGGCGTCGGTCGGTCTAGTGGTCCTTGACGGACACAGCACCGGGGTCGAGGACGTCGTACGGCTCGCCGACGGGGCCGCGCGGCCGGTGCCGGGCACCGATGCGATGAAGCGGGTCGAGGAGTCCTGGGACGCGGCCCGGCAGATCGCCGCGACCGGCCGCGTCTACGGCCGCTCCACCGGCGTCGGCGCCAACCGGAACGAGGACGTGCCCACCGAGGCCGCCGCGGGGCACGGCCTGCGGCTGCTGCGCAGCCACGCCGGCGCCATCGGTGAGGAGCTCCCCGCCCGCCAGGTCCGGGCGATGCTCGCCGTCCGCGCCAACCAGCTCCTCGCGGGCGGCGCGGGCCTGCGTCCCACCGTCGTGACGGCGCTGTGCGAGGCGCTGGAGGCGGGGGTGTATCCCGTCGTGAACGAGTTCGGGTCCGTGGGCACTGGCGACATCGCGGCGCTGGCGCAGGTCGGCCTTGCGTTGGTGGGTGAGCATCCCTGGCGGGGGCCGGAGGGCGGGCGCTCCCTCGCGGACCTCGCCCTGGAGGGCGGGCGTTCCCCGCAGGACCTCGCCCCCGAGCCCCAGGCCCTCGACAACAACGACGCCCTCGCGCTCATCAGCAGCAATGCGCTCACCCTCGGGCAGGCGGCGCTCGCGCTGCATGAGCTGCGCGGGCTCATCGGGGCCACCCAGGTCGTCGCCGCGCTGTCGCTGCTGGCCGTCGACGGGTCGCACGAGGCTTACGCGGCGCCTGTGCACGCCGCCCGCCCGCACAAGGGCTCGACCGAAGTGGCCCGACGGATGCGGGAGTTGATCGGCGCGGCGGACCGGCCGACGCCGCCGCTCGGGCGGATCCAGGACCCGTACGGCTTCCGGTGCGTCCCGCAGATCCACGGCCCGGCGCACGACGCCGCGGACGCGCTCGAAGGGGTCCTCACCGTCGAGATCAACGCCGCCGCCGAGAACCCCCTCATCTCCCCCGAGGACATGGCCGCGTACCACCACGGCGGCTTCTACCAAGCCCAACTCGCTCTCGCCCTCGACCACTTCAGGCTGGCGGTCACCCAGGTGGCGCGCCTGTCGACCTCGCGGCTCTCCACCCTCAACGAACCCGCCTACACCCGGCTGCGCCCCTTCCTCGCCGACCACGAGCCCGCCTCGTCCGGCGTGATGATCCTGGAGTACGCCGCCGCTGCCGCCCTCGGCGATCTGCGGGCCTTCTCCGCACCCGCCTCGCTCGGGCACGCTGTACTCTCCCGGGGCGTCGAGGAGCAGGCGAGCTTCGCCTCGCTCGCCGCACGTCAGACACTGCGGGCGTGCGGTGCGTACCGTCTCGTCGTCGGCTGTGAACTGGTGGCCGCCGTACGGGCGCTGCGCCAGCGCGACCTGCGGCCCGAGCCGGAACTGCCGGCCGGCCGCGCGCTGGAGCTGGCCGAGTCGGTCCTCGAACCGGACCAGGCCGACCGCCCGCTCACGGACGACGTGACGGCGGCGGCCGCACTGCTCGACCGGTTCACGGACATCTGGAGGGGGAGCGCGTCATGAGCATGGACAGGAGCACGGGCGTGGACGGGGACAGGGACATGGGCGTGACGGACAGTCCCGCCGCGCGGCTTCAGGCGCTCTTCGAGGGGCACCGGCTGACGCCGACCCAGCGGCGCATCGCGCACAGCATGGTGCGGCGCGCCGCCGACGTGCCGTTCCTGTCCAGCGTCGAGCTGGCCGAGCTCGCCGGGGTCAGCCAGCCCTCGGTCACCCGCTTCGCGGTCGCCCTCGGCTTCGACGGCTATCCCGCGCTGCGCAAGCACCTGCGTGAGGTCGCGCCCGCCGAACCGGCCGTGGACACCGCCTCGTACAACGAGTACCAGCAGGCCGTCGAGGCCGAGATCGAGAACCTGAAGCATCTCGCGGAGGTGCTCGCCGACCCGCGCCCGGTCGCCAGGGCGGGCCGGCTGCTCGCGGCGTCCCGCCCCCTCCCGGTGCTCGGCCTGCGGGCCGCGGCCTCCCAGGCGTACGGCTTCGCGTACTTCGCCGCCAAGGTCCACCCCGACGTACGCCTGCTGCACGAGAGCGGCACGATGCTCCAGGACCGTATCGACGCGGCGGTCCGGGCCGGGGCGAGCGCCCTGCTGTGCTTCGCCCTGCCCCGGCACCCGCGCGAGGTCGTGGAGTCGCTGGCGTACGCGAAGGAGGCCGGGCTGACCGTCGTCACGGTCGCGGACTCCGCCTTCGCGCCGGTGGCGAAGGTGTCGGACCTGCTGCTCCCCGCCGCCGTCGGCACCGGCCTCGCCTTCGACACGGCCTGTGCCCCGATGCTGCTGGGCCGCGTCCTGCTGGAGGCGATGTGCGACGACCTGCCGGACGCGCAGGCACGGCTGGAGGAGTTCGACGTGCGGGCCGCCGCGCGGGGCCTGTTCGTGGAGTAGTCACCCTGAGGTGGAGCGGCGGTGCTTCTCAGACTCGTCTCACCTTCCCTCGCTAGCGTGCGCGCCCGAAGATACTGAAAGCGCTGAAAGCGCTGAGAACGCTGAAAGCGCTGAGAACGCTGAGAACGCTGGACGGGAGGCGGAACGTGGCGCGCGGAGGGCAGGGGCTGGCTCGGGTGGCCGTCGTCGTGAGGGCCGGGGCGGCCCCACTGTGGTGGTTCGGGGTGTTCGCGGCCGGGATCGGAGTGCTGGTGCCGGGGCTGACCGGGCGCCGGATCGGGGTCATGGCCGGGGCCGTGCTGTTCATCGTCACGGCCGCCGTGGTGGCGTACTGGCACAGGAAGCGGTACGCCGCCCTGGTCCGCTCCGCCGCCCGGGCCGGCAAGCACGACGTTCTCCAGGACCGCGCCGTGACGGTACGCAACTGGCGCCGGGGCCACCGCTGGTGGCTCGTCCTCGCCTCCCTGGCCGCGCTGGCCAGCTCGTTCGCGCTGCCCGCCGCGGGCGGCATGATGCTCGCCGGTGCGGGCGTCGGCCTGTGGCTGAAGGCCGGCTGGCTCGGGCGCCGCGAACGCGCCGAGCAGGCGCTGATCTGGGTGCGCGTCGACTGGCTCGGCCGGCGCGCGGGCGCCCCTGCGGGCAAGCCGGTCAAGGCCTGCCGGGCCACCGGTGTCTCGGCAGGCGACGCCGCGCCCGGCGGAGCGCGGCGCCGCTGACGGCGGCTGGTGTCGGCTACACCTCCAGGTCCGCCTCGATCCTGCGCAACTGGTGGCGGGCCATCGCCAGGTTGGAACGCTTGACGTCGAGCACCAGATACAGGAACAGGCCGTTGCCGCCGCGCCCCTTGATCAGCCTGATCAGGTGGTACTGGTCGCTCAGCGTGATCAGGATGTCCTCGATCTCGCCCTTCAGTCCCAGGTGTTCCATGGTGCGCAGCTTCGCGCGTACGACGTCGGTGTTGCCGGCCGCCGCGACGGTGAGGTCGAAGCTCTTGCTGCCGCCGATCGTGCCCAGCGCCATTCCGCTGGTGTAGTCGACGAGAGCGGCTCCGGTCGCGCCCTCGATGGATGCGAGCGCCTCTTTGAGCGCGGTTTCGGTGTTGGCCATGGTGCCGGTTCCTTTCAACTTTCCGATGTGGTGGGGGTGTTGGGGGTCTGGGTGGTGGCGCGGGAACTTGCCGTGCCGCGCGCCGTGCGGGTACGTGAGGGTGGGGAGGCGGCCTTCGCGGGAGCCCGCGCCGGGGCGACCGGTTCGCCGCGCGCCGTCGCGGCGTCCACGAGCTCGCCGATCCGGGTGCCGGAGCGACGCCCCTCCAGGTGCAGCCGGCCGACGTTGACCCGGTCCTGGGCCAGCAGCGTCAGCACGGCGGAGGCACCCGCCGCGTACGTCGCGACATAGCCGTGGACGCCGCGCACCAGCAGCTCGCGGAAGTCGCCCTGCTCGGTGGCGTCCGCCATCCGTACGGCGACGCCCAGCGCGGCCGCGGTGAGCGCGGCCAGGCCGTCCGGCTCCACGCCGGGGGTGTCGTGGGCGAGCACCAGACCGTCGGCGCTGGCCGCGAGCGCCCCGGTCAGCTGGGGCACTCGGGCCCTCAGCCGGTGCAGTTCGTCGAGGACTTCGGGCTCCGCCGCCATCAGCAGTCTCCTCTCGGCACGCTGTCGTAGCGCGCGGATCACAAGGCCTCCCGCGGGTTGGGGCTCACAGCGCCTCCAGTGCGTCTCTGAGTCGCCGCAGCAACGCGACGTCGGGATCGGTGGAGGACTGCGTGAGCACACGGGGCAGGGAAGGCGGCTCGGCCGGGGGTGCCGCCGTCACGAGCCCGGCGGCTGCCAGTCGTCGCAGCTCGACCAGGGTGTGGAACGCGGGCCGCCCCAGCGCGAGCGAGACGTCCGCCGCGGTGCGCACACCGTCCACCCGGCCGAGGACGGCTTCCTGGCGCAGCGGGACCGGCGGCCCGGCGGCGAGCCGGGAGCGCATCAGCGGTGCGGTGTCGGTCGCCGGGTCGGGCCATATGCGGTGCAGCAGCTCGCGGCGGCGTACGGTCTCGCGCTCCAGGGCGGCCACCGGCACCGGGCGCACGGGGCCGAGCCAGTGCGCCGCCCCGTACCGGAAGCGGGTCGGGGTGCTGCTCGGCCCGAGCACGAAGTACGCCGCGTCGTACAGCGAGCCGAGGTGGCACAGCTCCAGTGCGCCCTCCGCGATCCGGCCGCTGTCGACCAGGAAGCGGCCGACCTCGCGGCGCGCCCCGGCCGCGGCGACGGCCTCCCGCCACACCTCGGCGTCCAGCACTCCCCGGGCGGCGAACAGCGCCTCCAGCCCCGGAGTGGCGGGGCTCTCGGCGTGCACCACGTCGCCGTCGGCGAGGTAGAGCGTGCCGCGCTCGCGCATCAGGACGCCGGTGGCCCGCTCGGCGGCGAGCCGGCTGAGCATCGGCGAGACGCCGCCGGCGGGGTCCGCCGCTCTGTCCCGGACCGGGAGCCGGGGCGGGGGAGGTGTTCTGACCGTCGTCATACCAACACCAGCCGTCCGGCCAGCTCGCCGAGCCGGATGCGGGCCAGCGCGAGATTACCGTCCGCGCGGGCCAGCCACAGATGCAGGAACACACTGCTGTCGAAGGTCGTCCGCACGAACCGCAGCAGGTGGTAGCTGTCCCGGTTGCTGATGATCAGGTCCTCGACCGGTGTCTCCCACTCGGACCAGCCGGAGCCGTCGGCCGGGGCGAACGCGCGGTGTTCGGCGGCGAGCCGGGCGAGCTCGGCGGCCTCCGCCGCGGTCGTCTCGTGATCACCGCCCGGCGCTTCCCCGACGGTGCCCAGGGCCAGGCCGCTGGTCCAGTCGACCACCGCGGCACCCCGGGCACCGGGCAGTGTCATGGCTTCCAGTAGGCACTCGTCGATTCCGGGCACCGTGTCTCCCCTCCCACCAAGGGTTCGGCCGAGTGACGCCGAAGTTACGCAACGTGTGCGCGAGGGATGAGGGTTCTGGCATTTTCCTGTGGAACATGCCCGCGGTGACTAAGGTGGGTCAACTGACCATATTTTCTGGCTTGTTGGAGCCGCTTCGAAGGCTTGTCGGGGGGTGCGCGGGGGCGCGCAAAGGTGTGCGGGGGCGCTCGGAGGCGCGGCGGGCGCCACCGGTCCTGCGGGGTGAGTGCGGATCGGTGGGGTGCGCGAACGGGAATGCGGGCAAACGGGCTCGCGCGGCTCGCCGGGGACGGGCGAAAGCCCGCAGAGCGCCGGTCCGGCGGAGACCGAGGCCTCGCGGGAGCCGGTCCGGCGGAGGCCGAGGCCCCGAGGGAGTCGTCCGTCGGAGGTCGAGGCCCTGCGGGAGGCGGTCTGTCGGAGGTCGGGGCCCTGCGGGAGTCGTCCGTCGGGGAGCGAAGGGTGCGCCGGTCCGCCGGAGGCCGAAGGCTCGTGGGAGTTGGTCCGCCCGAGGCCGACGCCCCACGGGAGCCGGTCAGCCGGAGGGTGAAGGCCCGTGGGACCCGGTCCGGCGGGGCGAAGCCCAGGGCGCGCCCGTCTGGCGGAGGCTAAAGCCCCGTCAGTGCCGACGGCTGTGCCCCGCCCGACTCCGCGACGATCTCGTCGAGGGTCTGCGGCTCCCGTGCGACCGCGAAGCGCACCCCGCCCTCCCCGTCCGGTGCGAAGCCGTAAATGCTCGGCCGGGCAAGGGAGTTGTACGCGTAGTGGTGGGCGAAGTAGTACGCGCCGGTGTCCAGCGCGGCCGCGTAGTCGCCCGGTTCGAGCAGGGGCAGCGCGCGCCCCTCGGCGAGCAGGTCGCCCGCGAAGCAGGCGGGGCCCGCGATGTCCTGGACGACGTCCGGTCCCGCCTTGGGCCGGCCCTTCGCGTCGTACGCGGCGATCCGCAGTGGCCAGGACGCGGGCGCGTACACCGTGCGGGCCGCCACCTGCACGCCCGCGTGCGTGACCGCGACCGCCCGGCCCCCGGCGGACTTCGTGTACTCGACCCGTGCGAGCACCGTCCCGTGCTTGGCGAGCAGCGACCGCCCGAACTCGGTGACCAGCCCGTACCGCCCGTCGAAGAGCCCGGGCACCGACTCGGCGAGCAGCCGCGCGTACTGCGCGTACGTCGGGCCCGTCGCCTCCGAGCCGAAGTTCACCGGCAGCCCGCCGCCGATGTCGATCGTGTCGACCTGCCGCCGCCCGAGCCGCCGGTTGATCTCCTCGGCCAGCGCGTACGTCTCCGCCACGCCCTGCGCCATCAGCGAGAGCGGCATGCCCTGCGACCCGGTGTGCGCATGCAGCCGGGTCAGCCACGGGCGGTCTGCGTACGCCCCGACGATCCACTCCCGCGCGCCTTCGTCCCGCAGCGCGACGCCGAACTTGGAGGTTGCCGTGGCGGTGGACAGCGCTTCGATGGAACCCCCGCCGACCTGCGGGTTCACCCGGATTCCGAGGGGGGAGCGGGTGTTCGCGGACCGCACCAGGCCGTCGATGCGGTCCAGCTCCTGCGGATTGTCCGCGTTGACCGCGATCCCCAGCGCCAGCGCCTCACGCAGTTCGGCGGGGGTCTTGGCGGGGGAGTCGAGCACGGTGCGGGCCGGCGGTACCCCGGCGGCCCGGGCGAGGGCGAGCTCCCCGGCGCTCGCCACCTCCGCGCCGATGCCCTGCTCGTGCAGCAGCCGCAGGACGGGCACGAGCGGGGTCGCCTTCACCGCGAAGGCGTGCAGCACGGGGGTGCCGGGAGCGGTCACCGTGGCGAAGGCGGCCCGCAGGGAGGCCGCCGAGGCCCGGATGCCGGGGACGTCGAGGAGCGCGACGATGGGGGTTCCCGGCCCGAGGAGCCCTTGCTCCAAGGCGGCCCGGACGGCTTCGTCGCGCCGGGCGACGCGGTCGGAGCCCTCCTCGTCCAAGCCGTGCGAAGACACCCCGGACCTGCCCGCCGCGTCGCCCATCGGATCCCCCGTCCTGTCCCTGTCTGCGCCCATACATCCCAGCCAAACACCCGCGACGTGGCCGCGCTGGCCCATGCAGCTATTGACTAGCTCTATTCAAGAAGTCAGGATGTGAATAGCTACTGCAACACTCCGAACACTCCGCTGCACCGTCAGCCGGAACGAGTCCGCACAGGAGGCAGACCATGTCAGGACCCCGCCCCGTACGAGCGCCGCGCGGTACGGAACTGAGCGCCCTGGGATGGCAGCAGGAAGCCGCCCTGCGGATGCTGCAGAACAACCTCGACCCCGAGGTCGCCGAGCACCCCGACAAGCTCGTCGTCTACGGCGGCACCGGCAAGGCCGCCCGCGACTGGCGCTCCTTCGACGCCATGGTCCGCACGCTGCGCACCCTGAAGCAGGACGAGACGATGCTCGTCCAGTCCGGCCGCCCCGTCGGCGTCATGCAGACCCACGAGTGGGCCCCGCGCGTCCTCATCGCCAACTCCAACCTGGTCGGCGACTGGGCGAACTGGGAGGAGTTCCGCCGCCTGGAGGCCCTCGGCCTCACCATGTACGGCCAGATGACCGCCGGTTCCTGGATCTACATCGGCACGCAGGGCATCCTCCAGGGCACCTACGAGACCTTCTCCGCCGTCGCCGCCAAGAAGTTCAACGGCACGCTCGCGGGCACCATCACCCTGACCGCCGGTCTCGGCGGCATGGGCGGCGCCCAGCCGCTCGCCGTGACGATGAACGACGGCGTCGCGATCTGTATCGACGTCGACCCGCGCGCCATCGAGCGCCGCATCGAGCACCGCTACCTCGACGTCAAGGCCGACAACCTGCGGCACGCGCTGGAGCTGGCCGTCGAGGCGCGCGATGCCCGCAAGCCGCTCTCCATCGGCCTGCTCGGCAACGCGGCCGAGCTGCTCCCGCAGATGCTGGCCGAGGGCGCCCCCATCGACATCGTGACCGACCAGACCTCGGCCCACGACCCGCTGGCCTACCTCCCCATCGGCATCGACTTCGACGACATGGCCGACGCTGCTGCCAAGGACCCGGCGGGCTTCACCACCCGCGCCCGTGAGTCCATGGCCAAGCATGTCGAGGCGATGGTCGGCTTCATGGACGCCGGCGCCGAGGTCTTCGACTACGGCAACTCGATCCGCGGCGAGGCCCAGCTCGCCGGGTACGAGCGGGCGTTCGCCTTCCCCGGCTTCGTCCCCGCCTACATCCGCCCCCTCTTCTGCGAGGGCAAGGGCCCCTTCCGCTGGGCGGCCCTGTCCGGCGAGGCCTCCGACATCGCCAAGACCGACAAGGCGATCCTCGACCTCTTCCCGGAGAACGAGTCCCTGCACCGCTGGATCAAGATGGCCGGCGAGCGCGTCCACTTCCAGGGCCTGCCCGCCCGCATCTGTTGGCTCGGCTACGGCGAGCGCGACAAGGCCGGCGAACGCTTCAACGACATGGTGGCCTCCGGCGAGCTGGCCGCCCCGCTGGTCATCGGCCGCGATCACCTCGACTCGGGCTCCGTCGCCTCCCCGTACCGCGAGACCGAAGCCATGCTCGACGGCTCCGACGCGATCGCCGACTGGCCGCTGCTCAACGCCATGGTCAACGTGGCCTCCGGCGCGTCCTGGGTCTCCATCCACCACGGCGGCGGCGTCGGCATGGGGCGCTCCATCCACGCCGGCCAGGTCTCCGTCGCCGACGGCACCGCACTCGCCGGCGAGAAGCTGCGCCGGGTGCTGACGAACGACCCGGGCATGGGCGTCATCCGGCACGTCGACGCCGGGTACGACATCGCGGAGTCGGTCGCCGATGAGCGCGGCGTGCGCGTGCCGATGCGCGAGGGCGGCGACGCGTGACCCTTACGGGAGATGAGCGGGGCGGCAGCCGTCCGGCCGGGGCGGATGTCTCGTCGCCGGGTGCGGGTGCGGGTGCGGGTGTGGCTGCGGCTGCGGCTGTGTCCACCCGTTCCGCACTGCGGAACGGCGGCCCACAGCCTGTACCGGCCGCGGCCGGCAGCTCCTTCCACGAGATGTGGCGCGAGCTGCTCCCCATCGGCAGGCACTCCGACTCCGGTGGCTACCGCCGCTTCGCCTGGACGGCCGCCGATACCGAATGCCGGGCCTGGTTCGAGGACCAGGCCCGGGCCCGCGGGCTGACCTACGAACTGGACCGCAACGGGAACCAGTGGGCCTGGCTCGGGGACCCCGCCGAAGGGGACGCCGTCGTCACGGGGTCGCATCTGGACTCCGTGCCGGACGGCGGGGCGTTCGACGGGCCCCTCGGGGTCGTGTCGTCCTTCGCCGCGCTGGACGAACTGCGCGCCCGGCAGGTGGAGTTCACCCGGCCCCTCGCCATCGTGAACTTCGGTGACGAGGAGGGCGCCCGGTTCGGGCTGGCCTGCGTCGGGTCGCGGCTCGCCGCCGGACAGCTCACCGTCGAACAGGCGCACCGGCTCACGGACGGCGACGGCGTCACGCTGCCGCAGGCCATGGAGCGCGCCGGGTACGACCCCGACACCATCGGCCCGGACCCCGAGCGGCTCGGCCGGATCGGCGCCTTCGTGGAGCTGCACGTCGAGCAGGGGCGCGCCCTCGACCTGAGCGGCGACCAGGTCGGCATCGCGAGCGCCATCTGGCCGCACGGCCGCTGGCGGTTCGACTTCCGGGGCGAGGCCAACCACGCGGGCACCACCCGGCTCGTGGACCGCCGCGACCCGATGCTGTCGTACGCGGAGACGGTGCTGGCCGCCCGCCGCGAGGCCCAACTCGCGGGCGCCGTGGCCACCTTCGGCAAGATCTCCGTCGAGCCGAACGGTGTGAACGCCATCCCCTCCCTCGTCCGCGGCTGGCTCGACTCCCGCGCCGCCGACCAGTCGACCCTCGACACGGTCGTCACCGGCGTCGAGAAGGCGGCCCGCGAGTACGCGGAGGCGCACGGCGTCGAACTCGACGTCGTCCGCGAGTCGTTCACGCCCGTCGTGGAGTTCGAGCACGCCCTGCGCGACGAGCTCGCCCGCATCCTGGGCAAGGACAAGCACGCGGGACTCACGGTCCCCGTTCTGGGCACGGGTGCCGGACACGACGCCGGAATCCTCTCCGGCACCGTCCCGACCGCCATGCTGTTCGTACGCAACCCCACGGGTGTCTCGCACTCCCCGGCCGAGTACGCCGCCGAGGACGACTGCGTGGCCGGGGTGACCGCACTCGCCGACGTACTCGAAGGGCTGGCCTGCAGGTGACGCAGACGTACTGGCTGGAACACGCCTGGCTCGACACCCACGTCGAGCCGGGCGTGGCCCTGGAGGTGGCGGACGGCCGCATCACCGCCGTCCGCACGGGCGTCGACACCCCGCCCCCGGGCGCCGAGATCCTCCGCGGACTCACCCTCCCCGGGCTCGCGAACGCCCACTCGCACGCCTTCCACCGCGCCCTGCGCGGCACGGTCCAGGTCGGCTCCGGGACCTTCTGGACCTGGCGCGAGATCATGTACTCCTTCGCGGACCGGCTGACCCCTCAGACGTACCACGCGCTCGCGCGCGCCGTGTACGCCGAGATGGCGCTGGCCGGCGTGACGGCCGTCGGCGAGTTCCACTATGTGCACCACGCCCCGGGCGGCACCCAGTACGCCGACCCCAACGCGATGGGTGAGGCGCTGATCGCCGCCGCAGCCGAGGCCGGAATCCGTATCACCCTCCTCGACACCGCCTATCTCTCCGCCGGCTTCGGCCAGCCGCCGAACCAGCACCAGCTGCGCTTCTCCGACGGCACGGCCGACGCCTGGGCGGAACGCTGTTCAGTTCTCAAGGACCGGGATCACGCACGGATCGGTGCGGCCATTCACTCCGTACGGGCCGTGCCCGCGGGGCAGTTGGCGACGGTCGCGCGCTGGGCCGAGGAGCGGCGGGCCCCGCTGCATGTGCATCTGTCCGAGCAGACGGCGGAGAACGACGCCTGCCAGGCCACGCACGGCTGCACGCCCACCCGGCTGCTCGCCGACCACGGTGTTCTCGGCCCCCGCACGACGGGCGTCCACAACACGCACCTCACGGACGAGGACATCGCCCTGATCGGCGGCTCCGGCACGGGCACGTGCATGTGCCCGACGACGGAGCGGGATCTGGCGGACGGCATCGGCCCCGCAGTCGCTCTCCAGAAAGCGGGCTCGCCGCTCTCCCTCGGCTCCGACAGTCACGCCGTCATCGACCTTCTCGAAGAGGCCCGCGCGATGGAGCTGAACGAGCGCCTGCGCACCCGCACCCGCGGTCACTGGACGGCGGCCGCCCTGCTGCGCGCCGCCTCCGCCGACGGCCACGCGGCCCTGGGCTGGGACGAGGCGGGCATCCTGGAGCCGGGCGCGCTCGCCGACTTCACGACGATCGCCCTCGACTCCGTCAGAACAGCGGGACCGCTGCCGCGCCTCGGTGCCGAGACGGCCGTATTCGCCGCGACGGGAACCGACGTACGCCATACGGTCGTGGCAGGCCGGCACGTCGTACGCGACGGCGAGCACACCCTCGTACCGCAGGTGCCGACAGCTCTCGCGGACGCCATCGACGCCCTGCGCGCCTGACGCCCAGCAGCACGCCCGCGCGGCTCACCCCCGCCCGCCGCAGCCCGAGCCCCCACGAGGACGCCATGAGCAGCAGGACCAGCACGACCGGCACGAACACGCTCATCACCAACATCGCCAGCCTGGTCACCAACGATCCCTCCCTCGGTGACGGATCCCCCCTTGGTCTGATCCAGAACGCGGCCGTCGTCATCGACGGCGACCGCATCGCGTGGACCGGTGAGAAAAGCAAAGCACCCGCCACTGACAATCAGGTCGACGCCGGTGGCCGCGCGGTGATCCCGGGCTTCGTCGACTCCCACTCGCACCTCGTCTTCGCGGGCGACCGCACCCAGGAGTTCAACGCCCGTATGTCGGGGCGCGGCTACACGGCGGGCGGCATTCGTACGACGGTGGCGGCGACGCGAGCGGCGAGTGACGAGGACCTGGAGCGCAACCTCGTCCACTACCTCGGCGAAGCCCTCCGCCAGGGCACCACCACCTTCGAGACCAAGTCCGGTTACGGCCTCACCGTCGAGGACGAGGCCCGCGCCCTGCGCATCGCGGCCGCCCACACCGACGAGGTCACCTACCTCGGCGCGCACATCGTCTCGCCCGACTACGCCGACGACCCGGCCGGGTACGTGGCCCTGGTGACCGGCCAGATGCTCGACGCCTGTGTCCCACACGCCCGTTGGATCGACGTCTTCTGCGAGAAGGGCGCCTTCGACGGCGACCAGGCCCGCGCGATCCTCACCGCCGGCAAGGCGAAGGGCCTGCACCCGCGCGTCCACGCCAACCAGCTCTCCTACGGCCCCGGTGTCCAGCTCGCCGTCGAACTCGACGCGGCCAGCGCCGACCACTGCACGCACCTGACGGACGCCGACGTGGACGCGCTGGCGAGCGGCAACACCGTGGCGACGCTGCTCCCCGGCGCCGAGTTCTCCACCCGCGCCGAATGGCCCGACGCCCGCCGTCTCCTCGACGCGGGCGTGACCGTCGCCCTGTCCACCGACTGCAACCCGGGCTCGTCCTTCACCTCGTCCGTCCCGTTCTGCATCGCGCTGGCGGTACGAGACATGCGGATGACGCCGGACGAGGCGATCTGGTCGGCGACGGCGGGCGGCGCGGCGGCTCTGCGGCGCGACGACATCGGCCGTCTGACGCCCGGCGCCTACGCCGACCTGGCCTTCCTCGACGCCCCGAGCCATGTGCACCTGGCGTACCGGCCGGGGGTGCCGCTGGTGTCGCAGGTGTGGCGGCGCGGAGTCCCGGTCGGGTAGGCGGGGTCACGTCACGCGGCGGAGCCCGCCCGCCACCGCTGGTCGTCCCGCCCCTGGTCATAGGCGAGCACGAGCCCGTCGCCGTAGGGCGTGACCACGTGGTCCGGGTCGATCTCCGGGCGGATCTCGCCGCGGGAGTCGACCGTGAAGCGCAGGTTCTGGCCGTTGGAGCCGTAGACCGAGCTGCACTCCCAGATGCCGACGCCCCGGTCAGTGGAGCCGCGGCTGTCGAGGCAGAAGTCCGGGTCGGCGTACGACTGGAGGACGCCGCGGCCGGAGTCGACGCGCCACATCTGGGTGCGGGACGAGGTGCAGCGGGCCGTGATGACGTCCGTGCCCAGGTCCATGACGCCGTCGCGGATGTCCAGGCAGAGGCCCGAGCCGGCGTTCACCACCTGGGCGAAGGTGCCGTTCGGGGGGTGCGGGGCGGTGTGTGTCGGCGAGGGCTTCGGCGTCTTCGAGGGCGTGGGGGACGGGGACGGCTTCGACGTGTGTGTGGGCGAGGGGGGCTTGGACGTGGCCGACGGCGACGGGGTCGGCGTGACCGAGACCGTCGCGGTCACCGTCACCGGGGGCGGCGCCTGCGGAGTGCGGACCACCCCGGCCGTCCGCGCGGGCTCCGAACCGCCCGACATCAGCAGGAACAGCAGCAGCGGCGTCAGCGCGACGCCGAGTGCGGCCGAGGCGAGGACGACGCGCCGCGAGGGCAGCCAGGCCCAGCCGGCCGCCGGCTCACGGGGAGTCCGGGTCTCGGCGCCCGTCATGACGTACGCCGCCCCGCCCCACGGCAGCAGCCCCTCCGCCAGCGCCTCGCGCGGGGTGTCCCGCAGGGCGCCCAGCTCCTCGTACGCGGCGGCGCAGTGCCCGCAGTGCGCCATGTGGGCGTGCAGGTCGGCGCTGTAGCGGGGGTTCTCGGGGTGCGCCGCCTCCTCGATCAGCCGGCGGAAGTCCTGGCAGCGGGGGTTGCCCGAGCGGGCGAGGCGGGCCTTCAGACAGGCCTGACGCAGGGTCTGGAAGGCGGGCTCCTTGCCGTACCTCACGTCCTGGGGTGTGGCGCCGAGCAGCATCGCGGTCCTGGCGTCGGGTTCCTCGTCGACGACGCCGTACCAGACCAGTCCCTGTATGCGGGTCGGCAGCGCCTGGAACGCGTCGAGCATCGCCGGGTCGTGTCCTTCGGGGCCCGCCTCGGCGAGGTGGGTGAGCAGGCCCGGGTCCAGGCGGCTGCCGCGCTCGTCCATCGCCCAGGAAGCGGCCACCTGCCCTGCCAGGAGGAGCAGTTGGTGCCGCCAAGGCCCCCTGGGATCGATGCCCCGCGCCGTGTCGCGCGCCGCGAGGGCGAACGCCTGCGCCGTGAGCTGCCGGGCGGCGGTCTCGTCCGCGGTGCACAGCCGGGCGTACGTGAGGACCGCGGGCCGGTGGCGCCCGCGCAGTTCGCGCAGCGCCGGATACGCGGTCGGAGTGTCGGCACGCAACAGTTCGGTGAGCTGAGCGTCGGACGCCGTGGCGTGTATGCCGCCCTCGGTCCCTGCGTCCTCGTCCTCAGCGTCGGTCCGGCCGGCCCCAGCCATTCCCGTGCCTCCTCGCACTCGCATCCCCGTCGCTCTGCCGGCCGGAGCCTTGAGCTACCGGCGGGTATGGGGGTGCCCCATAGTGATGGAGGTGAACCTGTGGGAAAAGGGGTTTCCGGGAGTAACCCGGCCTGATGCCAAGCTGTGATTGCGTCCGAGGCCCATCCGCAACTGCGTCCGGCGCCCCGGCGATTGGGGCACCGGACGCGGTCGACGGCCTACGGCCGGCTCACAACTGACGTACGGCTGTCACTCCTCGACGGTCAAACCCCTCCGCAGCCGCACCAGCGTCCGCGACAGCAGCCGCGACACATGCATCTGCGAGATGCCGAGTTCGTCGCCGATCTCGGACTGGGTCATGTTGGCGACGAAGCGCAGAGCGAGGATCTTCCGGTCGCGCGGCGGGAGTTCGGCGATCAGGGGCTTCAGGGACTCGACGTACTCGATGCCTTCGATCCCGTGGTCCTCGTAGCCGATGCGGTCCGCGAGCGCGCCCTCGGAGTCGTCCTCCTCGGGCTGGGCGTCCAGTGAACTGGCCGTGTAGGCGTTCGACGCCGCCATGCCCTCGACGACCTCGTCGTTGGTGATGCCGAGGCGCTCCGCCAACTCGCCCACCGTCGGGGCGCGATCCAGCCGCTGGGCGAGTTCGTCGCCGGCCTTGGCCAGGTCGAGGCGGAGTTCCTGCAGTCTGCGCGGTACGCGCACGGACCACGAGGTGTCGCGGAAGAAGCGCTTGATCTCGCCGACGATCGTCGGCATCGCGAAGGTGGGGAATTCGACGCCGCGGCTCAGCTCGAAGCGGTCGATCGCCTTGATCAGGCCGATGGTGCCGACCTGGATGATGTCCTCCATCGGCTCGCTGCGGGAGCGGAAGCGGGAGGCGGCGAACTTGACCAGCGCGAGGTTGAGTTCGACGAGCGTGTTGCGGACGTACGCGTACTCGTGGGTGCCCTCTTCGAGGGACTCCAGCCGCTCGAAGAGTGTCTTGGACAGGGCCCGTGCGTCCACCGGCCCCACCTCGTCGTACGGGGGAATCTCCGGGAGCCCCTCAAGTCCTTCCGGAGAGGGTGTCGACGTCGCCGTCTGGGTCTGCGATGCGTCGAGCCGGGGTGACATGGTGTCCTCCATCGTTCTCGGCATATGGCCGCCGATGCCAATGCGTGCGCTGCGGTGTGCGGCGCCTCCGAAGCCGGTCGTGGTGAATAGGTGTCTCTACTAGCCCTACCCGCTTTCGCGGCGCCGCCGCAAGTGCGATGTGTGGCGAAATGTCCGTTTGTAGGCGGTTGTTCGGGTGTCGGGGTGTGTGAGGAAGGCGTAGTGTTCGAGGGCGTACACCAGCAGTCGCGACGCTCGGGAGATGGACGGCATGGACCGCGGGACGGTCGGCAGCGCACAGTCGGGCCGGCTTCTTGTCGAGGTGCGGGAAGAGGGCTCAAGCGCCGTCGTGACCCCCGCGGGTGAGTTGGATCACTACACGGCCGATGTGTTGCGTGAGCCACTCGACGACTGCCTGGAAAAAGGGTTCGCCCGCCTGGTCGTCGACTGTTCGCGCCTCGAGTTCTGTGATTCCACCGGGCTCAATGTGCTGCTCGGCGCCCGGCTGAAGGCCGAGGCCGCGGGTGGCGGGGTCCATCTGACCGGGATGCAGCCGGTGGTGGCCCGCGTCTTCGAGATCACCGGGGTGGACGCCGTCTTCACCGTCCACGAGACGCTCGAAGCGGCCCTGGCCGACTGAGCGGCCCCGGCCGCTCACCCCTCCGCCGCGGCTGCGCCCCGGCTGCCCCTGTGCGATCCGCGCGTTGCTCGCGTTACTCGCGTCACATGTTCCGTGCCGAAACGTGGGTGTTCGCACGGTTCGGTCGGGCAGGAGACATCCTGAATATGTCGGCAGCGCATGTGTCGACAGCCCAGGCGGCGAACGCGCCGTCGATCCATACGTACTGAGTGTCGAGTCTTGAATCATGAACTGGTGAATCGGTGAGGTGAAGCGCTGATGAGCACCACCCGGCCTTACTCGCCGGACGACCGCGGCCCGGAGCCGGGCGACGGCGCCGCCGACGTACCCTCCGCCGCCCCCGACGTACCCTCAGCCGGCCGCCAGGCCCGCAGGTTGAGCTTCGACGGCGCGAGCGGTGTCGTACCGCTCGCCCGCGACTTCGCCCGTCAGGCGCTGTACGCGTGGGGCTGGCTGCCCGCCGCGAGCGCCGACCGGCGGGCCGCCGCCGAGGACGTCCTGCTGGTGGTCTCCGAACTCGTCACCAACGCCTGTCTGCACGCCGAGGGCCCGGAAGAGCTCTGGATCGCCTGCGACAGCAAGGTGCTGCGCGTCGAGGTCTCCGACCGGGGTGCCGGCCAGCCCGCCCCGCGCACCCCGCACCGCGCCGGACGCCCCGGCGGCCACGGGATGTTCATCGTGCAGCGGCTGTGCCTCGACTGGGGGGTCGTACGGACTCCGGGGGTCGCGGGCAAGACCGTGTGGGCGGAACTCGGGGCACCCGCGTAGCCCCACGTAACTCCTACCAGGGGTTACCCCTGGTTCGACCAGCGTTCGAATCTCTCTTCGTACGTCATCGTATGCGCGCCGGATCTCCTCAGATCCGGCGCGCACTTTGTCTTCCCTCCACAAGTGACCGGGCGTACTTTGAGCGCCCAATCTGATGTGCCGTCAGTAAATGCCGTCAGTTATTTCGGCGACGAGGGGACTTCGAGGTGTCGTACCGGACGTACCAGAAACGAACCGCCGCGCTCGCGTCCGCCGCGGCCCTGGCCGGCTCGGCGGTGCTGATGGCCGCCCCCGCCGCCCAGGCCGCCGTGGTGAACGTCAACTACCAGTGCAAGACGCCGATCGGCGACAAGAGCGCCGTCTCGCCCATCGACATCAAGGGCGTCAAGAGCGGCAGCGGCTACAAGCTCACCATGTCCTGGCAGAAGGGCGTCTCCTCCAGCCCGGTCGAGCTGGGCAAGGGTGCGATGAAGCCGAGCGCCGTCATCAAGCTGGGCGGCGCCGACAGTGGCACGGTGGCAATGAGCGGACCGGCCAACGCGGCCGCGATCCCCGCCAACACCCCCATCAAAATCAGTGACTTGAGCGGCACGTACACGCCGAAGAAGTCCGGCAAGGTCACCTTCACCGCGGGCGTGCTCACCATCAAGGCGCTCGGTACGACGACCACGTGCACCCCCTCGAACAGCCCCAAGCCCTCGCTGACCCTCGACGTCACGGCCGCGAGCGGCGGTTCGGGCTCGTCGACGGGCGGGACCCAGAGCGGCTCGGACTCCGGCGGCCAGCTCCCGCAGACCGGCCCCGAGGACTCGGCGATCGCCCTCGGCACGCTCGGCGGCACGGTACTGCTCGCGGGCGCGGCGGGCGTCCTGTGGCTGACGCGGAGGCATCAGGCGGCACGCCGCTGAGATCTCCGGGTACGACGATCAGGAGCCGTTCGATGCCGTACGCACTCTCCGCTGCCCGCGTGCTGGGCCTGACCTTGATGTTGTCGATCACGGCACCGGCGACCCTGGCCCTGGCCGACGACGGCTGGTCCGTCGTGCCGTCCACGAGTACACCGGACGCGGCGGCCGGCCGGCCGTACGTCTACGCGGAGGGCGTGCCCGGCACGGTCCTCCAGGACGCGGTGTCGGTGCTCAACCCGGGGGCGCAGCCGCTCACCGTCCGGCTGCGCGGCGCGGACGCCGACAACACCGCGGGCGGCGGCTTCACCGTACGGACGAAGTCGACGGACACGGGCGCGTGGATCGGCTTCGCGCAGGAGACGGACGGGCGGCGCGCGGCGGTGCGTTCGGTGTCCGTACGGGTCCCCGCGCACACCCGCGCCGACGTGCCGTTCACCCTGAGCGTCCCGGCGGGCGCGGCACCCGGCGACCACCCCGGCGCGATCGTCGCGAGCGGCGGCGGACGGTCCGCGGCGGTGCGGGTCCAACTGCGGGTGAACGGACCGACGTTGTCGGCGCTCACCGTCGAGCACGTCACCGTGCGCGGCGGCCGGATCTCGTACGAACTGGTCAACCGCGGCACCACCGTCCTGACCCCGAAACTCGCGGTGCACGCCGACGGTGTCTTCGGGGCGCTCCTCGACCGCGCCCCGCGCACCCTGCCCGTCGAACTCCTGCCGGGCCGCCGCGTCACGCTCAGCGAGCCGTGGCACGACACCCCGGCGCTGGACGCGGTCGACGTACGGCTGACGGTGACGGCGGCGGGCGGCGCGCACGACACGGCGACCGCGTCGGCGCGGTTCGTGCCGTGGGGCGCGTTGGCCGGGCTCGGAGGTGTCCTCGCGGCGGTGGGTGCCTGGTGGGCCGTACGGCGGCACAGGCGTCGTACGGGAGAGGGCGTACGGCGGCACGGGCGTCGTACGGCGGACGGTGGGGCGAGTGAAGAGCCGCGTACGGAAGTCGAGTTGACGGGAGCCGTGTCGTGAACGGTGTCGTGAGCGGTGTCGTGCGCGGCAAACTGAGGATTCCGGCACTCGTGGCGGTGCTCGCGCTCGTCCTGGCCCCCCTGGTGGGGCCGGTGTCCGCCGCGTCCGCCGCCGGGAAGCCGAGCGTGAAACTGTCCAAGTCCCAGGCGGGGACGGGCGGTTCGATCACGGTGACCGGCAGTGGCTGGCGGCCGAAGACGTTGCTGATGATGCTGATCTGCGGGCAGTCCGTGCCGTCCCGGGGAGTGATCGGCGGCACCAACTCCTGTGCCAACTCCGACGGCCGGGCCGTCACCACCGACGCGAAGGGGAACTTCAGCAAGCAGCTGCCGGTCACCGAGCCGCCCAAGCCGTGTCCGTGCGTGGTGCATGTCGCCACGGTCACGGGGGAGAAGGCGGACGCGGACGCCATCTTCATGGTGGCCGGGCACTCGGTCGAGCCGCTGCCGAAGGAGGAGAGCGGCGGCCGGCTCTCCGTGCTGACGGACACGCGCCTCGACGGGTCGAGCGGTCTGCTCACCTGGTTCGGTTCGCCGCCCTCCCGCACACTCGTCTTCACCGTCGGCAACGTCGGCACCGCCCCCGTGAAGAACCCCGTCTTCCAAGTCGGCACCTCCCACGGGGTGTTCGCCCCGCAGTGGGAGGAACAGCAGTGGCGCGGCACCATCGCGCCCGGCCGTAAGGCACAGATCAAACTCCCGGTCGAACTGTCGGCCGGGGCGCACGGCGACTACACGGTCTCGCTGAAGTACGGCGGGAAGGTGCTCGCCGAACAGCCGTGGGGCGTGGGCCGCCCCTGGGGCGTGACCCTCTTCTGGATCCTGCTCTGCGTGGTCGTGCCGGGCGCGGTGTTCCGTATCGGGATGGCCGTGGTGGACCGGGTGCGGCCGCACAGGCCGCACAGGCCGAACGGGCGCGGCGGCCGGCACCGGGGCTTCCGGCTGCCCGAACTCACCGTACGCATACCGAAGCTGAGTCCCTCGCCGGCCTCCCCGCCGGTGTCATCGAAGACCTCCACGACCCCTTCCCTGCCGTGGTTCACACCCGACAGCGATCCGGGGACCGTGGCGAACGGTCAGCTCTCCGCACCGCAAGAGAACAGCCCGACGACGAAGGGAAATACGTGAGCACGCAACGGAGAGTGGTACCGGCAGCCGGACGGAGAATGAGCGCGGCCGGGGTCGCGCTGATGCTCGGCGGCGCGGGCATCCTGCTGGGTGTGACCGCGGCCCCGGCACAGGCCGCCGAGGTGTCGTTCAAGACGGAGTGCATACCGCCCTCGGCCTCCGGCCTGGACCCGGTCGAGGGCACCACCAAGGTGGACATCACCGCACCGGCGACGGCGAAGGTGGGTGACGAGGTCGAGGTCGTGTGGAAGTTCGTTCAGGCGGCGTCCAAGAATCCGGACCTCATCGACCTGCCGAAGGACTCGGTCAAGCCCACGGGAACGCTCAAGGCGTCCGGTGCGCAGACCGAGGACATCGCGATGGAGGGGCCGCAGGAGAACCCGGCGATTCCCAAGGGCGGCGACATGGTGCTGTCCGACATGAAGGGCAAGATCAAGCTGACGACGGCGGGCGATGTCACGCTGACCCCGGACGCGTACACCATCACCGCCTACTCGACGGACACCAAGTGCACACCCCAGGAGACGGTGCCGGCCGCCGCCACCATCAAGGTGACGGACGACGGGGGCGGTTCGGGCGATACGACGACCTCGGGCGGCTCGACCTCCGGCGGGACGACCACCTCCGGGGGTACGACGACGGGCGGTGACACCAGCGGTACGACTTCGGGTGGAACCACGACCGGCGGCACGACCGACGGTGGCACGACGACCGACGGTGGCACGACGTCCAGTGGTTCGACCTCCGGTGGCGATGACGGTCAGACCGACTTCGAAGGCAAGACGGTGACCACGTCCTTCGCCTGCACCTCGCCCGGACCCTCCAAGATCGACTCTTCGGCGACGATCAACGCCAAGAAGAACGGCGGGAGTTACGACCTCACGGTGAAGACCGCCGAGGGCGTGATGGACAGCCCCGCACCGCTGCCCGCAGGCGCGCTGAAGCCCTCCATGGTGATCACGGTCGGCGGCGACGACAGCGGCTCGGTCACGGTCGAGGGCCCTGCCAACAAGGACGCCCTCAACACGGGCGACCCGGTCTCGCTCAGCGATATGACGGGCACGTACAAGCCCGGAGCGGACGGCAAGGCCACGCTCAGCCCGGGCGATCTGACGATCGTCGTGACGCTGAGTGCCGGGGCCGACCCGATCACGATTCCCTGCAAGGCGACAAAGACCGGTGTCTCACTGGAACTCGACGTCCAGAAGCAGGCGGGCGGCGTCTCCGGCGCGACGACGTCGGGCTCGTCCTCGTCCTCTACCTCGTCCTCTTCCTCCTCCGGCGGAGGCCTGGCCGAGACCGGCGCGAACGATCACGGCGGGCTTCGGGCCCTCGGCTTTGTGGCCGGCACGGCGATTTTGCTCGGTGGAGCGGTCTTCACGTTCATGCCGAGGCGGCGCCTGCGCTGAGCTCGGGAGCTTCTTCGCCCCCGCCGCCCCTACCCGTCCCATCCCCAGGGGCTCTGCCCCTTCGACCCCGTTCGGTTGTGGGTCGGGTGCGGGTGGGTAGGGGGCTGGTCCAACAGATTGCGCAGTTCCCCGCGCCCCTTTTAGGGGCGCGGGGAACTGCGCAATCTGTTGGGGGTCTGGGGGCGGAGCCCCCAGGAACGGGATGGGACGCCGGAGGGCCCCGCACCACTCGGTGCGGGGCCCTCCGGCAGGGGAAGCGTTACGCGCGTGCGTCAGTGCACGTCGCCCATGAGCTCCTTGACCTTCTTGCGGTACATCCACACCGCGACACCGGCGAGCACGGCGAGCGTGGCCTCCAGGGCGACGATGCCCGTCTTGTTGAGGTCGACCTCGGCGATGGAGAGGAGACCGGTCGTGGCGTCACCGGCGGTGACGGCCAGGAACCAGACACCCATCATCTGGGAGGCGTACTTCGCGGGAGCCATCTTCGTGGTGACCGACAGACCCACCGGGGAAACGGTCAGCTCACCGACGGTCTGCACGAAGTAGATCGCGACCAGCCACATCGCGGCGGCCTTGTGGCCGTCCTGGGCGATCGCCAGCGGGGCCAGGAAGAGGAAGAACGACGCGCCGATCAGGATCAGACCCGACGCGAACTTCGTGGCCGTGCTCGGCTCCTTGCCGCGCTTGTTCAGCGCCAGCCACGCCCAGGCGAAGACCGGGGCGAGCGCCATGATCATGACCGGGTTGACGGACTGGTACCAGGAGACCGGGAACTCCCAGCCGAAGATGGTGTTCTCGGCGGAGGAGTCGGCGAAGATCGACAGGGTCGAACCACCCTGGTCGTAGATCATCCAGAAGACGGCCGCGGCGACGAAGAACCAGATGTACGCGGACATCTTCTTCTGGTCGATGCGGTTCAGGTCCTTGTCCCGCTTGATACGGGCGATGACCATGATCGGGATGATCAGACCGGCGATCGTGATCGGGACCAGCAGCCAGTTCAGCGTGTAGTGGCCCGAGAAACCGACGATGCAGTAGAAGACGACGGCGACGGCGGCCCACATCGCGGACTTGCGCAGCGTCGCGGCCTTCTCCTCGGCGGACAGCGGCGTGGGGATGTCGCTGGAACGCGCGCTGAGGTGACGGCTGCCGAGCAGGTACTGGGCGAGGCCGAGGGCCATGCCGAGCGCGGCGAGCGCGAAGCCCAGGTGCCAGTTCACGTTCTCACCGACGGTGCCGATGATCAGCGGAGCGGCGAAGGCACCGAGGTTGATGCCGATGTAGAAGAGGGTGAAGCCACCGTCACGGCGCGGGTCGTCCGGGCCGTCGTAGAGGTGGCCGACCATCGTGGAGATGTTGGCCTTCAGCAGACCGGAACCGATCGCGACGAGCCCGAGGCCCGCGTAGAAGGTGCCGGCGGAGGGCAGGGCCAGGGTGAGGTGGCCCAGCATGATGATGATGCCCGCGACGGCGACCGTCTTGCGGGGGCCGAGGACACGGTCGGCGAACCAGCCGCCCGGCAGGGCGAGCAGGTACACCAGCGACAGATACACCGAGTAGATCGCGGTCGCGGAGGCCGCGCTCATGTGCAGGCCGCCCGGTGCCACCAGGTACAGCGGGAGCAGTGCCTTCATGCCGTAGTAGGAGAAACGCTCCCACATCTCGGTCATGAAGAGGGTGGCCAGTCCGCGGGGGTGGCCGAAGAAGGTCCTCTCGGAACCGGGGGTGCCCGGAGTCACCGAGTCCTTCGTCAGGCTGGACGCCATGGTTGTTCCTTGCTGGTCGGGACGCGCTGCTTGAGCGTCGCGCGCCCGGTGGGGGGCGGCCGGCACCGGCGGGATTCGATCGTCCGCCCCCAACGCCCACGGGGGAGTCCGCTCCGGATTACGAAACGGTGGACGACGACCACCGGGATCCACGCCCGTCACGCATCGATGCGCTCGGGCCCGGCCACAGGTCATTCCTTTCAAGGCTGGCGAACACCAGCCCGCACACAAAAGAGACCTTTAGCGTCAATAGCTCGCCAAAGGTCCCGGTGTGGTGCTACAGGCGTCTGGTCACCATACGACATGCCAATGCGGCATATGGAAGGACTTGAGAGATGGATCACAGGCGATCATGGAACCAAGATCGCGCATTCGAAGGCGCTTGCCAGGATCGCATCCCACAGCCGCAGGTAAGAATCACACGGGTGGCGGGTGTGAATCACGGAGGCCGATCACCCCACAGCCGTCGTCCGAGGCGGACTACCATCACCCCATGACCCGTGTACTGCTCGCCGAGGACGACGCGTCCATCTCGGAGCCGCTGGCCCGCGCACTGCGCCGGGAAGGTTACGAGGTCGAGGTGCGCGAGGACGGCCCCACCGCGCTCGACGCAGGAATGCAGGGCGGCGTCGACCTGGTCGTCCTGGACCTGGGCCTGCCCGGAATGGACGGCCTTGAAGTGGCCCGCCGGCTGCGCGCCGAGGGACACACCGTCCCGATCCTCATCCTGACCGCGCGCGCCGACGAGGTGGACACCGTCGTCGGCCTCGACGCGGGCGCCGACGACTACGTCACCAAGCCGTTCCGGCTCGCCGAACTCCTCGCCCGCGTAAGGGCGCTGCTGCGGCGCGGTGCCGCCGAGCCCCAGCAGCCGCCCGCCACGCACGGCGTCCGGATCGACGTCGAGTCGCACCGCGCCTGGATGGGCGACGAGGAACTCCAGCTCACGGCCAAGGAGTTCGACCTGCTGAGGGTCCTCGTCCGCGACGCCGGACGCGTCGTGACCCGTGACCAACTCATGCGCGAGGTCTGGGACACCACCTGGTGGTCCTCCACCAAGACCCTCGACATGCACATCTCCTGGCTCCGCAAGAAGCTCGGCGACGACGCGGCGAACCCTCGGTACATCGCGACGGTACGGGGCGTCGGGTTCCGCTTCGAGAAGAGCTGATCCGCTCCGCTGGGTTGGGGCGGGTAGGGGTTGTTTGTTTGGCTGCGGGTGGGTGGGGGCTGGGCGCGCAGTTCCCACCGCCCCTAAAAGAACCCCGGGCGAAGCCCTGCCTTTAGGGGTGCGGGGAACTGCGCGCCCAGCCCCACCGCCCCGCAGCCGACGAACCACCCGGGGTTCTGGGGCGGAGCCCCGGAAGGATGGGACGGGTAGGAGCGCCGGGGGCGAAAACTCCCACTCCAGCCCAGCGCAGCGGCAAGGCACACTGGAGCACGAACAGCCACCTGCCCGGAGGGCCCCGTGCGTCGCCGTCTCATCCAGTCCACACTCGCCGTGGTCCTCGTCGTGATCGCCGTCTTCGGCGTATCCCTCGTCATCGTCGAGACCCGCACGATCAGCAACAGCGCCCAGGAACGCGTGGACTCCGAGGCACTCCGCCTCGCCAGCATCGTGGACAGCCGCATCCTCGGCGACGAGAACATCACCGCGGAGACCTTCAAGAACCAGGTCACGGACCAGCGCTACGCCGTGATCAGGATCCCCGGCCGCCCGCCCATCGAGGTCGGCACCGAGCCCACCGGCGACGTGATCCACTACACCGCCGATGGCGAGGAGGGCGAGACGGTCACCATCCAGGAGCCACGCTCGTCGGTGACGAGGGAAGTCGGCCGTACGCTCCTGATCATCGGCGCGGTCGCCCTGCTCGCGATCGTCGCCGCCGTGCTCCTGGCCGTCCGCCAGGCCAACCGCCTCGCCTCCCCGCTCACCGACCTCGCCGAGACCGCGGAACGGCTGGGCTCCGGCGACCCCCGCCCGCGCCACAAGCGGTACGGCGTCCCCGAGCTGGACCGTGTCGCCGACGTCCTGGACAGCAGCGCGGAGCGGATCGCACGGATGCTGACCGCCGAGCGCCGCCTCGCCGCCGACGCCTCCCACCAGCTCCGTACGCCTCTCACGGCGCTCTCCATGCGCCTGGAGGAGATCACCCTCACCGACGACCCCGACACGGTGAAGGAGGAGGCGACCATCGCGCTGACGCAGGTGGAACGCCTCACGGACGTGGTGGAACGACTCCTCACCAACGCCCGCGACCCGCGCACCGGCTCGGCCGTCTCCTTCGACCTCGACGAAGTCATCAAGCAGCAGCTGGAGGAGTGGCGCCCGGCCTACCGCAGCGAGGGCCGCGCCATCGTCAGCTCGGGCAAACGGCACCTCCGGGCGGTGGGCACCCCCGGCGCGGTCGCCCAGGTCCTGGCGGCGCTGATCGAGAACTCGCTCATGCACGGCGGCGGCACCGTCGCCCTGCGCACCCGCGTCACCGGCAACCAGGCGGTCGTCGAGGTCACGGACGAGGGCCCCGGCGTCCCCACCGACCTGGGCGCCCGCATCTTCGAGCGCACGATCAGCGGCCGCAACTCCACGGGCATCGGCCTCGCCGTAGCCCGCGACCTGGCGGAGGCCGACGGCGGCCGCCTGGAGATGCTCCAGGCCCAGCCTCCGGTCTTCGGCCTGTTCCTGTCCCGCACACCGATGAAGAGACCACCGATGACGGAAGAGGACGAGCGAACGGTCCGGTAGAGCGGAGACCGACGGGGCCTGACACGGGTCTCGGCTCCAGCCCGGGCCTCGGTTCGAGCTCCGGTCTCGGCTCCAGCCCGGTCTCAGCTTCAGCTCGGGTGTTGGCCCCGGCTCGGGTCTCGGTTCGAGCTCCGGTCTCGGCTCCAGCCCGGTCTCAGCTTCAGCTCGGGTGTTGGCCCCGGCTCGGGTCTCGGCTCCAGCCTGGGTCTCGGCTCCAGCCCGGGCCTTGGGTTCAGCTTGGGATTCGGCTCCAGCCTGGGTCTCGGCTTCAGCCTGGGCCTTGGGTTCAGCTTGGGACTCGGCTCTAGCTCGGGTCTCGGCTTCAGCCTGGGCCTTGGGTTCAGCTTGGGATTCGGCTCTAGCTCGGGTCTCGGCTTCAGCCTGGACCTTGGGTTCAGCCTGGTTCTCGGCTCCAGCTCGGGATTCAGCTTCAGCCCGAGTCTCAGCTCCAGCCCAGGTCTCAGCTCCAGCTCGGGCCTCGGCTCCAGTTAGGGCCTCGGCCCCACTCGGGATCCAGCTCCGGCCCGGATCTCAGCTCCAGCTCCGGTCTCAGCCCCGCCCGGGATACAGCCCTGCCCCGCGATTCAGCCCCAGCCCTGGACCAAGCCCCAGCCCTGGACTCAACCCCAGCCCCAATCCCCAGCCCCACGCCCCACCCGCACGGGTGGGTGGGTGGGAAACCCCCGCCGCGGAGCGGCGAAGAGGTGGCGCGGAGCGGCGGGAGGCGTCGGTCGCGGAGCGGGCGAATCGCTGAGGTTCAGTTCACCCTGGCCCGCGGCCGCGACTCCGCCCCCGCGTCAAGGAACGATTCCGCACTCGCCACGGCCTCCCGCGCCGGCAGCGCCTGGAACACCCACGTGCGGTACGACCAGAACCGGAAGAGCGTCGCGATCCCGATGCCGAGGAACTTGAACACGTTGCTCTGCAGCGAGCTGTCCCACCCGAACCCGTACGTCGCCGCGTACAGCACCCCGTTCTCGATGACGAGCCCGATCGCGCTGAACAGCAGGAAGAGCGTCAGCTCCTTGGTGCGCCCACCCTTGTCACGGTCCCGGTAGGTGAAGTAGCGGAACCCGATGTAGTTGAAGACGATCGCGACGACCGTGGCGATGACACTGGCCCGCACGACCTGCAACCCGGTGACGTTGCGTACGAGGTTGAACACGAGCAGGTTGACGAGCAGCCCCGCCCCACCGACCGCCCCGAACTTGGCGGCCTCCCGAATGAGCAGGTCGAACCGGCGGCGAACCGCGCTGCGAGGCCTCGCATGAGCCCCCGATGAAGCACTGCCCATGGTGTCGCCAGCCCCCGTCGGTCGGATTTGTCGGTCGTTCACGTCACGTACGTCAACGCAGCAATGCTAACCAGCGGCCCTCCCCGATGCCTGTGCACGTGCTCACAGGTAAGAAAAAACGCGGTCACCGGCAAAGAAAAGCTGCCGTCACCGGCAGGGAAAGACCGGCTTACGGGCACGGAAATCGGCCACCGTGGCGCGGCCGATACTCTTGGAGCGTGACGTTCCCGGTAGTCGGCATGGTCGGCGGGGGGCAGCTCGCTCGTATGACACACGAGGCGGGCATCCCGCTCGGCATCAAGTTCAAGCTCCTCAGTGACACCCCTCAGGATTCCGCGGCGCAGGTCGTCAGCGATGTCGTCATCGGCGACTATCGCGACCTCGACACGCTGCGTGACTTCGCGAGGGGCTGCGATGTGATCACCTTCGATCACGAACACGTACCCACCGAGCACCTGCGTGCCCTGGAGGCGGACGGCATCCCCGTGCGCCCAGGGCCCGACGCACTTGTGCACGCCCAGGACAAGGGCGTGATGCGGGCGAAGCTCGACGAGATCGGCGTGCCGTGCCCGAGGCACCGCATCGTGAGCGACGCCGGTGACGTCGCGGCGTTCGCGGCGGAGGGCCTCGCGGAAGGCGAGGAGGGCGACGGTTTCCCCGTCATCCTCAAGACCGTCCGCGGCGGCTACGACGGCAAGGGCGTGTGGTTCATCCGCTCCGCCGACGACGCGGCCCTGGCCGAACCCTTCCGCGCGGGCGTCCCCGTCCTCGCCGAGGAGAAGGTCGACTTCGTACGGGAACTCGCGGCGAACGTCGTCCGCTCCCCGCACGGCCAGGCGGTCGCGTACCCCGTCGTCGAGTCCCGGCAGGTCGACGGTGTCTGCGACACGGTGATCGCCCCGGCCCCCGGCATAGCGGACGGGCTGGCGCTGCAGGCCGGGGAACTCGCCCTGCGTATCGCGAAGGAACTCGGAGTCGTCGGCCACCTGGCCGTGGAGCTCTTCGAAACCCGCGACGGCCGCATCCTCGTCAACGAACTGGCCATGCGCCCGCACAACTCGGGCCACTGGACCCAGGACGGCGCGATCACCTCCCAGTTCGCCAACCACGTCCGCGCGGTCCTCGACCTCCCCCTGGGCGACCCGCGCCCGCGCGCCAAGTGGACGGTCATGGCGAACGTCCTCGGCGGCGACTACCCGGACATGTACTCCGCGTACCTGCACTGCATGGCCCGCGACCCCCAGCTGAAGATCCACATGTACGGCAAGGACGTGAAGCACGGCCGTAAGGTCGGCCACGTCAACACCTACGGCGACGACTTGGACGACGTCCTTGAGCGTGCCCACCACGCAGCCGGCTACCTGAGAGGCACGATCACCGAATGAGCCCCGTTGTAGGCATCGTCATGGGGTCGGACTCCGACTGGCCCGTCATGGAAGCGGCCGCCCAGGCCCTCGACGAGTTCGAGATCGAGTACGAGGTCGACGTCGTCTCCGCGCACCGCATGCCGCACGAGATGATCGCGTACGGCGAGCAGGCCGCCGAGCGCGGGCTCAAGGCGATCATCGCGGGCGCGGGCGGCGCCGCCCACCTGCCCGGCATGCTCGCGTCCGTGACCCCGCTGCCCGTCATCGGCGTACCCGTCCCGCTGAAGTACCTCGACGGTATGGACAGCCTCCTGTCGATCGTGCAGATGCCGGCCGGTGTCCCGGTCGCCACCGTCTCGGTCGGCGGTGCGCGCAACGCGGGCCTGCTGGCCGCCCGGATCCTCGCCACGTACGACGAGGAACTCCTCGGCCGGATGCGGGAGTTCCAGCAGGAACTGAACGACCAGGCCACCGAGAAGGGCAAGCGGCTGCGCGCCAAGGTCGAGGGCGCGGCCGGCGGCTTCGGCTTCGGGAAGTGACGCGCATGTCGTCTCTCGACCAGGCCCGTGCGCTCCTCGCCGAGTTCCCCGTCGTCGACGGCCACAACGACCTTCCCTGGGCGCTGCGCCAGCAGGTCCGTTACGACCTCGGCGCCCGCGACATCGCCACCGACCAGAGCGCGCACCTGCACACGGACCTGGCCCGCCTGCGCGCGGGCGGGGTCGGCGCCCAGTACTGGTCGGTGTACGTCCGCTCGGACCTGCCCGGCGCGGTCACCGCGACACTCGAACAGATCGACTGCGTACGGCAGTTGATCGACCGTCACCCGTCGGACCTGCGCGCCGCGCTGACGGCGGCCGACATGGAGGCGGCGCGCGCGGAGGGCCGTATCGCCTCGCTCATGGGCGCGGAGGGCGGCCACTCCATCGACAATTCCCTCGCCACGCTGCGGGGGTTGTACGCCCTGGGTGTCCGCTACATGACCCTCACCCACAACGACAACATCGCGTGGGCGGACTCGGCGACGGACGTTCCCGCCGTGGGCGGCCTGACGGCCTTCGGCCGTGAGGTCGTACGGGAGATGAACCGCGAGGGCATGCTCGTGGACCTCTCGCACGTCGCGGCGACGACCATGCGGGACGCGCTCGACACGACCGGCGCGCCGGTGATCTTCTCCCACTCCTCCGCGCGCGCCGTCTGCGACCACCCGCGCAACATCCCGGACGACGTCCTGGAGCGGCTGCCCGCCAACGGGGGAGTGGCGATGGTCACGTTCGTGCCGAAGTTCGTCCTCCAGGCGGCGGTCGACTGGACGGCCGCGGCCGACGACAACATGCGCGCGAACGGCTTCCATCACCTCGACACCACCCCCGAGGGCATGAAGGTCCACCGCGTCTTCGAGGAGACCCACCCGCGCCCCGTCGCCACGGTCTCGACGGTCGCCGACCACCTCGACCACATGCGCGAGGTCGCCGGCATCGACCACCTCGGCATAGGCGGCGACTACGACGGCACGGCGTTCACCCCGGACGGCCTGGACGACGTCTCCGGCTACCCGAACCTCATCGCCGAGCTGTACGGCCGCGGCTGGTCGAAGGCCGACCTCGCCAAGCTGACCTGGCAGAACGCGGTACGGGTGCTGGGTGCGGCCGAGGACGTGGCCCGCGACCTCCAGGCGCGGCGGGCCCCGTCGAACGCGACGCTGGAGCAGCTGGACGGCTGACACACCCGCTGGTGGGTGGGGCGTACCCGGGGGCGTACCCGTGGGTGCACCCGTGGGACGTACCCCCGAACGCCCCACCCACCAGGAAGCCCCCCGGGCTCCGTGCCACGGTGACGGTACTGCGATCAGATCACCGTCCACCCCACGGAGTCCCGTCATGGCAGACCTGCAGGACGAACTGAAGACCACCGCGGAGGTGGCAGAGCTCGACCAGCCCGCTGCCGTCTGGCCGGAGGCCGAGCAGCTTTCCCCCGGGCTTCCCGAGATTCCCGAGCCCCCGGAGTTCCCTGAGTGCGCCGAGCCCGCGCCCGACGCAGATGCCGACCCGCTGGAGCGGGCCCACGCCTTCCTCGCCGGCCACCCCGTCGCCGACGGCTACAGCGGTCTGCCCTGGGCGCTGCGCCATCTGCCCTGGTTCGACCTGGAGCTGGGCGAGAGCGCTGTGGACACGGACGTCCCCCGGATGAGGGAAGGTCATGTGGGCGCGCTGTTCTGGTCGTTGCACCTGCCCGAGGGCCTCGCCGGGGACCGGGCCGTCGGCGCGACCCTGGAGCAGCTGGACCTGGTGACGACGGTGGTCCAGGCGCACCCCGAGGGGCTGCGCATGACGCACAGTGCCTCGGAGATCACCGACGCCCGGCACTGCGGCCGGGTCGCCGTCATGCTCGGACCCGCCGGAGCGGGCGCGCTCGGCGACTCACTGGGCATCCTGCGCAACCTGCACGCGCTCGGCCTGCGCGTCCTCACCCTGACCGGCGCCTCCTGGGCGAGCGGGACGGGCCTGACCCGGTTCGGTGAGGAGGTACTGCGCGAGATGAACCGCCTCGGCGTGCTCGCCGACCTCTCCGGCACCTCGGAAGCCACCATCAGCCGCGCCTTCGCCGCCTCCAAGGCCCCGGTCCTGTTCACCCGCTCCGCGGCCCGCGCGCTGCGCCCCCACCCGGCCAACCTCCCCGACGACGTCCTCGTCGAACTGGGCGCCGCCAAGGGCCTGTGCCTCGTCCCGCTGACGGCCGAGCAGACGGGCCCGTCCGTACGGGACGTCGCCGACCACCTCGACCACGTCCGCGTCCTCGCCGGGGCGGAGTGCGTCGGCCTCTCGGGGACGTACGACTCCGGAGCCGCCCACCCGCAGGACCTCGCCGACGCGTCCTGCTACCCGAACCTGATCGCCGAGCTCTTCTCCCGCGGCTGGTCCGAGACCGACCTCGCCCTGCTCACCTGGGGCAATGTCCAACGGGTCCTGCGCAGCGCGGACTTCACGGCCCGCGCCGCCCAGCAGCGCCGCGCACCGTCATCGGCGAAGATCGCGGAACTCGACGGCTGACACCCGTCTCTCCGTCTCTCGGGGGTGCTCGATCCGGCCGTCCCTGAGGGGTGTTCGATCCGGCAGAGGCAGAACGGATGCCCCGCCGGATCGGCGTACACCAGGAAGTCCCGACAGGGTCAGCAGGCGCACAGACAGAACGGGTGTCCCGCCGGGTCGGTGTACACACGCCAGGACCGCGACCGGTCCTCGGCGTCCAGCGGCTTCGCGCCGAGCGCCAGCACGCCCTTCTCCGCCGCGTCCAGGTCGTCGACGGTCAGGTCCAGATGGAACTGCTGCGAGTCGTCGGGCGCGGGCCACTTCGGCGGTACGTGTCCGGGCGCGGCCTGGAACGCCAGCGGCTGACCGCCGGGCACGTCGAGGTCGACCCAGTCGCCCTCGCCCTGGACCGTGCCGCCCAGCACCTCGGCGTAGAACCCGGCGAGCGCACCCGGGTCGGGACAGTCCAGGACGACGACACCCAGCTTGGCGAGAGCCATGACTCCTCCTAGGGAAGACGGGTTACCCGTAGAACCCCGTAAGGGGTAACGGTTACTGCATGCTCCCGCACAAGAGGTAACGTCGCAACCATGAATGACCGCGCGCCCGCACCCGGCGGCCTGGCCCTGATCCAGTCCCTGGTGAACACCCTCGACCTCGAATCGGGCGCCGACTCCCTGGACACGGCCGAGGGACTGGCCCGCTTCGGCCTGGCGCCGGGCGAGGCCGAGGCGGCACGCGAGCTGCGCGAGTCGCTGCGCGTGGTCTGCCTGGCGCACGCGGGTCACCCGGCGCACCGGACCGTCGCCCCCCTCGGTGAGCTGCTGGCCCGGGCACCCCTGTACATCACGGTCGACGAACGCGACGGCAGCGCGGGGTTCGCCCCCGCCGGCTCCGCACCCCTCGCCTCCCGCGTCGCGGCGGCCATCGCCGACTCCCTCGTCGACGGCACCTGGCCGCGCCTGAAGGCCTGCGAGGCTCCTGCCTGCCACTGGGCGTACTACGACCGCTCCCCGGCGGGCAGGGGCCGCTGGTGCTCGATGTCGGTGTGCGGCGCGCGCGCGAAGATGCGCCGATACCGCGCCAAGTAGCGTTCGGGCACAGGGAGTCGGGCGGACACCGCTCGACGCACAGCGACGTGGTGCAGAATGCAACAGACGCCGGTCCGGCCGACTGAGCCTCGGCCGGACCGGCGTCGTCCTGAAAGTCCTAGGCGGTCGGCCGCCCCATCGCCCGGTACGTCCACCCGGCCCGGCGCCACACCTCGGGGTCGAGGGCGTTGCGCCCGTCGAGCACCACCCGGGCCGTGACCGCCTCGCCGAGCACCGCCGGGTCCAGCTCACGGAACTCGCGCCACTCCGTCAGATGCAGTACGACGTCGGCGCCGCGCACGGCCTCGACGGCGGAGTCGGCGTACCCGAGCGTCGGGAAGAGCCGCTTGGCGTTCGCCATGCCCTTCGGGTCGTAGACGGTGACCTGGCCGCCCTGGAGGTGGATCTGCCCGGCGACGTTCAGCGCGGGCGAGTCCCGGACGTCGTCCGAGTCGGGCTTGAAGGTCGCACCGAGTACGGCGACCCGCTTGCCGAGGAAGGACCCGCCCCCCAGCGCCTCCCGGGCCATCTCCACCATCTGCCCGCGGCGCCGCATGTTGATGGAGTCGATCTCGCGCAGGAAGGTCAGCGCCTGGTCGGCACCGAGCTCACCGGCACGGGCCATGAAGGCGCGGATGTCCTTGGGCAGACAGCCACCGCCGAAGCCGATCCCCGCCCGCAGGAACTTCTTCCCGATCCGCTCGTCGTGCCCGATGGCCTCGGCCAGCTTGGCGACATCGCCGCCGGCGGCCTCGCAGACCTCGGCCATCGCGTTGATGAAGGAGATCTTGGTGGCGAGGAAGGAGTTCGCGGAGGTCTTCACCAGTTCGGCGGTCGGGAAGTCGGTCACCACGAACGGCGAGCCCTTGGCGACCGGCGTCGTGTACACCTCGCGCAGCAGCTTCTCCGCCCGCTCGCTGCGCACACCCACCACGATCCGGTCGGGGTGCAGCGTGTCGTTCACGGCGAAGCCCTCGCGCAGGAACTCCGGGTTCCAGGCCAGCTCGGCGTCCTCACCGGCGGGCGCGAGTTCGGCGAGCCGCGCGGCCAGCCGCTCCGCGGAGCCGACGGGCACGGTGGACTTGCCGACGACGAGGGCGGGCCCGTGCAGATGCGGTGCGAGCGATTCGAAGGCGGCATCGACGTACGACATGTCGCACGCGTACTCACCGTGCTTCTGCGGTGTGTTCACGCAGACGAAGTGGACGTCGCCGAATTCCCCGACCTCGGCCCAGTCCATGGTGAACCGAAGCCGCCCGGTGGACCCCTCGATCCCGGCGACATGCTTGCGCAGCAGCTCTTCGAGCCCGGGCTCGTACATCGGTACTTCGCCCCGCCGCAGTATGTCGATCTTCTCTTCGACGACATCCAGCCCGAGGACCTCGAAACCGAGCTCGGCCATGGCGGCGGCGTGCGTGGCGCCGAGGTAGCCGGTGCCGATCACGGTGATCTTGAGGGCCATGGATGCTCCTGGGGTTTACGGCCGTGGGTGCGCTGCCCGAGCATAGTCGGGGCGTGTCACGCGCATGGCCGGGGTGTCACGCGCTGGTCGGGGCGTGTCGTGCGTGCCCTCACCGGGCAGATCTCCCTTTGTTTTCCCCCTGTCGCCAAGCTCACGTATCACTCCCGTGGGCGGGCCCCTAAAATTTGGGTTACTTAACGGTAGTTAGCGTCACCATCACAGCATCCTTGGAGCGTGAGAGACCTTGGCCGGATCGGCTGATTTCGACCTGTACCGCCCGTCCGAGGAGCACGACATGCTCCGGGACGCGATCCGCTCACTGGCCGAGGCGAAAATCGCGCCGTACGCCGCAGCGGTGGACGAGGAAGCCCGTTTCCCCCAGGAGGCCCTGGACGCGCTGGTCACCTCGGACCTGCACGCGGTGCACGTACCCGAGGAGTACGGCGGCGCGGGCGCCGACGCGCTGGCCACGGTCATCGTGATCGAAGAGGTGGCACGGGTCTGCGCGTCCTCCTCCCTGATCCCGGCGGTGAACAAGCTGGGCTCGCTCCCGGTCATCCTGTCCGGCTCCGAGGCCCTGAAGAAGAAGTACATGACCCCGCTCGCCAAGGGCGACGGCATGTTCTCGTACTGCCTCTCCGAGCCGGACGCCGGTTCGGACGCGGCGGGCATGAAGACCAAGGCGGTCCGCGACGGCGACTTCTACGTCCTGAACGGCGTGAAGCGCTGGATCACGAACGCCGGCGTCTCCGAGTACTACACGGTGATGGCGGTCACGGACCCCACCAAGCGCTCCAAGGGCATCTCGGCCTTCGTGGTCGAGAAGTCGGACGAGGGTGTCTCCTTCGGCGCCCCGGAGAAGAAGCTCGGCATCAAGGGCAGCCCGACGCGCGAGGTCTACCTCGACAACGTCCGCATCCCGGCCGACCGCATGATCGGCGACGAGGGCACCGGCTTCGCCACCGCCATGAAGACCCTGGACCACACCCGCATCACGATCGCGGCCCAGGCCCTCGGCATCGCCCAGGGCGCCCTCGACTACGCCAAGGGCTACGTCCAGGAGCGCAAGCAGTTCGGCAAGCCGATCGCCGACTTCCAGGGCATCCAGTTCATGCTCGCCGACATGGCCATGAAGATCGAGGCCGCCCGCCAGCTGACGTACGCGGCTGCCGCCAAGTCGCAGCGCGGCGACGCGGACCTCACCTTCCAGGGCGCGGCGGCCAAGTGCTTCGCCTCGGACGTCGCCATGGAGGTCACGACGGACGCGGTCCAGCTGCTGGGCGGCTACGGCTACACCCGTGACTACCCGGTGGAGCGCATGATGCGCGACGCCAAGATCACGCAGATTTATGAGGGCACGAATCAGGTTCAGCGCATCGTCATGGCGAGGAACCTTCCGTAGCAGGGTTTTTGCAGGTCAGAGGCAGTTTGGTGGCTCAGTGAGGGAGCTCTCGACTTCCTGTCCGTTGCGGCCCGATCAAGGGCGTTCATGGGCGTCATCCTGGGGGAATCCTGGGGGATTTGGGCCCCGAGAACGGCCGCTGACCAGCACAAACAACACAGCCCCCGGCATCGCGCCGGGGGCTGTTGTCGTACGTGGATCAGGCGACGTCTGACGCCTCCTTCTCCGTGGGGTCGTCGGCGCCGGGTGTCGGCATGGTCGCGATGGCTGCCCGGCCGCGCTGCTCGGCTCCCTCGAAGATGTAGTGGTAGTGCTCCCTGAGCACGTCCGTGCTGCTGTGGCCCATCCAGTCGGCCACGTCGTTCTCAGGGACTCCGGCGTACAGCAGACGTGATCCGTAGTAGTGCCGGAGTGAGTGAGGTTTGCAGTAGGGCACCCCGCCATTCTTCAGCGCCACCATCCAAATCTTTGGGTAGAAGTACGACGCGTAGAGGTAGTTGGTGCGCGTGACGTTGGGGAACAGAAGCCGTTCCGGCCCCCATACAGCGTGGTTCCTGATGTGCCGCCGCTGGATCGCACTGTTCTTGCCGGATTCGGTCTCGCCGTCTTCGGTGATCTGGAAGTCCACGCGAAGCGTCTCGGTCTTGAAGTCGATCTGATCCCGGGCGACGGCCATGGCCTCACCGAGCCTCAGCCCGCACCCCGCCATGAGCCACATCATCGCTCGGTACCGGGGCGGGCAGCCATCCAGCATCGCCAGGACCTCGCGGGTCGTCAGGCGGGTTGCCTTGCTCTTGTGTTCGCGGATCTCCTTAGCGCGGCTCCCCGCGTGCCGGATCTTCTTGCAGACGAGAGCGGCTTTGAGATCGAGCAGCAGCAAGGGGGGTGGACAGTGCGAATGTGGTGGCCAACTGGGCCCGTGAGCGGCGGCCCCCAGCGCATCACCATCGAGCCGACTGCTGATGCGCCTCCTCGTGACGTTGCACGGGGCATCTCAACGACTGTGCTGCGGAGGCTCGACCTCGCCGCAGCGCTCAAGCTGGCCAAGATGGCGCCGGAGGCGCAAAGCGTCTTGGATGACACGGCCAAGAAGCTCACAGAGTCAGGCGAGGCGGCTGGGCTACTGCTGGCCAATGAGGGGGTCTCGGACCGCTACCTGGCATTGCTCGCGGTCACGTACAAGAACATGGCGGACAAGGGGGCGGTGGCTCCTGTGCAGCGGCTGGCGGCGCTGATTGAGCGTCGGCCCGAGACTGTGAAGGACCATCTGAAGAAGGCGAGACGTGACGGCTGCCTCAGTGCGGTTGCCGGAAAGGCCGGGGGAGAGCTGACCGAGAAGGCGATGAGCATTCTGGCGGCCGTGTCAGGCGACGAGGCGTAGTCGCGACGGTTCCGCACCCTGCACCCCATTTGAAATGGCCCCCGAGGCTCCTCGGGGGCTCTTCTGTTTTCTGGAGGAGTGATTGACCAAGCTGATGACCGTCGATGACGTGGCCAACTACCTGAACCCTCAGATGCCGACCGGCCGACTTGGAGAAGTGGCTGGACAACCAGAACTGAAGAGTTTCCAAAACGATGACTTCTCGCCCTTCGTGCAGGCGCACAGCTCGATGGAGATGCCCTGCTTGCGCCCCGCCGCTGCCGCCCCCACGGCCCGGACCCGAGGGGCCTCCTGGAACCGGAAGCCAACGTGGCGGAGGCAACCGAGGTCTTCCTCTCAGGAGGCCCGGACCACGATGCCCTCACGGACCTGCTCCACTACCTGGCGGAACTCTCCGCGTCGGACGACGAACCGGCAGCCCGCGCAGAGCAGTGCCGCCGGCTCATCGCGGAGCGCACCGCACAGTGACGTGTCGGCCGGGCCACGCGGAGACATGGGCCGCGGCGACCGGCTGGGATCCCGCGCACCGCATCTGACGCACGGTCACCGGCCGGCCAGCGCGCGCCGCAGGTCCTCCGGTTCGCGGTAGTGGACCGCTCGCATGCCGAGCGCGGCCGCCGCCTCCACGTTCTCGATGGTGTCGTCCACGAAGAGGCACCGCTCGGCGGGGACCCCCGCCCGTTCGACGGCGATCTCGAAGATGCGCCGGTCGGGCTTGGCGATCCCGACGCGCGCGCTGCTGACGACGTCGTCGGCGAGGTCCGTCAGCCCCAGCACCTCCAGGTCCTCCTCCAGCTGGACGGTGGCGTTGGAGACGAGGACCAGGCGGAGCCCCTGGGCGCGGGTCCCGCGCAGCAGGGCCACGACCGTCCCGTCGGCCCGGAAGGGGGAGCGGGCGAGCGCCGTGCCGAGTTCCCGGGCGGTCACCTGGGACACGAGCCCGGTCAGGCCGCACGCGACCGACTCCGCCCACTCGTCCGGCGTGATCCGGCCGACCAGCAGCGGCAGTACCGTCTCCGGCGCGAACGCCACCTTCATGACGGTGCCCGCGGCCAGTCCGGCGGCCTGTTCCAGCGCGGACACGGGGGCCGGGTCGTAGATCCGGATCACGTTGTCGACGTCGCAGAGCACCGCGTCGAAAGGCGGTCTGCCGGACGGCGGAGCCGGGGGCGGGGAGATCGTCATGGGGAACACCCTGACATCCGCCCCCGGCGGGCCACCGGCCAGGGCGCAGTTGCCCGCCCCGCCCCTGACCCCGACTCGACCCCGACGCGCCGGCCCGTACGTACCAATCGGCGTATTGGCACCCCACCCTCCAGGGAGATTATGGAAGCTTTTGTCCCTTCGGTGGTGAGGCATTCGTAGCGGATTGTTCGCGTCTGCCCGATGGCGCGGGACGGTCGGCAGGCGTACGACGGAAGGGCACCCCGGGCCCGACCCGGGCCCAACCACCACGAGGAGGAGCCATGCAGCAGCACGGAACCATGACCGCCATGACCAAGGAGATGCAGGACTGCGTCGAGGCGTGCATGTCCTGCCACACCGTGTGCGAGGAGACCATGAGCTCGTGCATGCAGATGGGCGGACAGGCCCAGATGCAGATCATGCGCGCACTCATGGACTGCTCCGAGATGACCCGCATGTGCGCCGACATGATGATGCGCAGGTCGCCCATGTCGGCCGAGATGTGCGTCATGTGCGCCAAGGCGTGCGACATGTGCGCCGAGGCGTGCATGTCCATGCCGGACGATCCCCAGATGATGCGCTGCGCCGAGTCCTGTCGCCGCTGCGCGGAGATGTGCCGCACGATGGCGGGCGCACGGATGTGACACCCGCCTGACCGGCCTCAAGGACACCCTCCCGGGTGTCCTTGATCCGTTGTAGGGCAGGGTGGAGCCGTGACCGACCCCGCCGCCCCGCCGCCCCTGCCCTGCTTCCCGTACCACCCCGACCCGTTGGCCACGGGCTCGCTGGTGCCGTCGCGGGCGCGCTGCGCGTGCTGTGGGCAGCGACGCGGTTACGTGTACGCGGGCCCGGTGTACGCCGTCGCCGACCTCAGCCATGCGCTGTGCCCGTGGTGCCTCGCGGACGGCAGCGCCGCCGCGCGCTACGAGGCGCAGTTCACCGAGGTGGACGGCCGCGTGCCGGCGGATGTCGTGCGCACCGTCGAGCAGCGCACCCCGGGCTTCGGTGGCTGGCAGCAGGAGCGGTGGCTGACTCACTGCGAGGACGCGGCCGAGTTCCTCGGCCGTGCCGGGATCCGCGAACTGACGCCGCACCCGGACGCGCTGGAGGCCCTGGCCGCGGACTTCGGTGAGGAGTTCCTGTCCGTTCTGGACGCCGACGGCCAGCCCACGGCTTACCTCTTCCGCTGCCGTCACTGTGCACGGCACCTGGCCTACGCGGACTTCACATGAGGAGCCCGGCGGAGGCCTTCGACGCCATTGAGCGGACCATGTGGGACGGGCGGGCACAGGCCTACGCGGCAAGCTTCGCGCGGCTGTGTGCGTACCCGGTGGGGGCGCTGCTCGACGCGGCGGAGGTGACGGCGGGGACGTACGTCCTCGATGCCGGCACCGGGACGGGGACGGCGGCCATGGCGGCGCGGCGGCGCGGGGCGCGCGTCCGTGCTGTGGACGCCGATGCGGGGATGGTGGCGGCCGCGCGCGCCGGCGGTGTCGATGCCGGCGTCGCCGCCCTGCCGGAACTTCCCTTCGCCGACGGCGAGTTCGATGCCGTCGTCGCCAACTTCGTCCTCAACCATGTCGGCCGCCCGCGCGCCGCGCTCGCCGAACTGCGCCGCGTACTGCGCCCCGGCGGCCGCCTTGTGCTGACTCTGTGGAGCGCCCGGCGCGGCGCCGGGCAGGACCTGCTCGTGCGGGCCTGCGAGGCGGGTGGGGCCGTACCGCCGGCCGGTCTGCCCCGGCGCGACCCGGCCGAGGACTTCGCCCGGACGCCGGAAGGGCTCGCGGAGCTGCTGGAGGAAGCCGCGTTCACCGCGGTGGAATCCACCGAACTGGAGTGGGACCACCGCGCCACCGTCGAGGAGTGGTGGGGCGGCGCCGTGGCCGGCGTCGCCACCATCGGCCTCGTCGTCACCTCGCAGGAACCGGAGACGGTCGTACGGATCAGGCAGGAGTACGAGCGGTTGAGCGGCGAGTTCGCGGACGGGGGAGGGCGGCTGGCCCTCCCCCATGTCGCGCTGCTCGCCCACGCGCGGGCGTAGGCCGCCCAGGCGGCGGTGACGGCGTCAGTTGCCGCTGACCGTCACCTTCTCGTCGTTCTGCAACTCGTTCACCAGCGTCTTCACCTTGGCCTTGTCCCAGACGAGGTTGCCGCCCGTGGAGCCGGAGACGGGCATGTTCATGGACTTGCCGTCGCCGCCGGTCACGCCCTTCATCGCCCAGAACATGTCGGCCAGGTCCCACAGGCTCATGTCCTTGTCGACGGTGAGACTGTCGAGGCCCGCACCCATCGTCGGGTACAGCTTGAAGGGGTTCAGGACCGTGCCCGGCGTCGCGACCTGGTGCGCCAGGGCCGCCAGGAACTTCTGCTGGTTCTTCGTGCGCTGGAGGTCCGACGCCGCGAAGGCGTGCCGCGTGCGGACGAAGGCGAGGGCCTGCTCGCCGTTGAGGGTCTGCTTGCCCTTCTTGAAGTCCGCGCCCGAGTACTTGTCCTTGAAGCCCTGGTCGAGGTTCATCTCCACACCGCCGACCGCGTCGACGATGTTCGCGAAGCCGGCGAAGCCGATCTCCACGTAGTGGTCGATGTGCAGACCGGTGTTGGCCTCGATGGTGCGGACCAGCAGCGTCGGCCCGTCCTCCGCGTACGCCGCGTTCAGCTTCACCTGACGGCCCGTGCCCTGGAAGGTCTTGCCGGACGTGGATCCCTTGTACGTGGGAATCGTCACGTTCGAGTCGCGGGGCAGCGAGATCAGCGTCGAGCCGTTGTCGCCGGTGTGCAGGATCATCATCGAGTCCGTGCGCTTGCCTTCGGCGGACCCGGTGTGCAGCTTCTTCTTCTCCTCGGCGGACATGCCGGCGCGGCTGTCGGAACCGACGATCAGGTAGTTCGTGCCCTCGCCCGCGTCGGGCCGGTCGATGACCGTCGAGAGATCCACGTCACGGTGGAGCTTGGAGTCCGCCCAGAAGTACGTGCTCACGGACACCACGACCAGCAGCGTGACCAGCGTGATCGCGGTCCACTTGATCCGGCGCCGCCAGTTCGGCGCGGGGCGCGGGCCGCGCGAGCCGCCACCGCCGGGGCCCTGCGGACCGCCGGGCCCGTTCGGGGACCCGTACACCTGGCCCGTGTTGTAGCCGGAGTCGTACGGGTCGTCGTACCCCTGCCCGTCGTCGTACGTCGGCTGCTGGGGCACCCCGCCGTACGACGGCGGCGGCGCGGCCGGGCTGCCCGGAGCGGGCGCCGCCGGACCACGCCGGACCTGCCGCATGACGCGCGCGCCCTCAGGCTGTGCGCCTGCGCTGCCGCGTCCGTAGCGGTTGCCGCTGTTGCCGCCGTTGCTGCGGTTGTCTCCGGACCACCCGTCGGGCCAATCGTTCATGCCGACCAGTGTGCAGGGCACCACTGTGGGCCTTACAAGAGAGTGGGGAGATCTGGGTCACGCCTGTTGCAGAGCTGATGCAAAGCAGCCCTTGCGCGCCCCGGCATAGGGTGGACGCCATGACAGACCAGGCCTCCAGCCCGGAATCAGACATTCCAGGCAAGCCGACTTCCGCGTCCCGGACCACCCTCAGCCACATCATGACCCACAACGACACCAACCTTCTCGGAACGGTGCACGGCGGCGTCATCATGAAGCTCGTCGACGACGCGGCGGGCGCGGTGGCCGGGCGGCACTCCGGCGGGCCCGCCGTCACTGCGTCCATGGACGAGATGGCCTTCCTGGAACCCGTCCGCGTAGGCGACCTCGTCCATGTGAAGGCTCAGGTCAACTGGACCGGACGTACCTCCATGGAGGTCGGCGTCCGCGTCCTCGCCGAGCGTTGGAACGAGTCCACGCCACCCCAGCAGGTCGGCTCGGCCTACCTCGTCTTCGCCGCCGTCGACGCCGACGGCAAGCCCCGCCGCGTCCCCCCGGTGCTCCCCGAGACCGACCGCGACGAGCGCCGCTGCCAGGAGGCCCAGATCCGCCGCACCCACCGCCTGGCCCGCCGCCGCGCGATCATGGAACTGCGCGAGAAGCGCGCGGCGGAAGGCCTCGACGACTAGCGACGCCCGTCAGGGATACGGAGACCAAGGCGCCCCGGATTGGTGTCCGTACAAGCCAGGCCTACGGACACGTCACCTGATCCCCCGTCACCACCCCGAACTCCCCCTGAGACGGATCCTCCGCCCGCACCCGCCTGACCTCCTTGAAGTCCGCCCCGGCGGTCACCTTCAGCACCGGCCCCTGCCCCTGGACCGCGCGTAGCTCGGCGCCGGGCAGCGCGGTCGCGAGGGACTGCGCCGAGCGGTCCCAGCGGGGGTCGTACGAGACGATGGTGCGCCGCAGAGTCCGGTCCACCGCGCTGGTGGGCCGGTGCGTCGTACGGAACCCGGTGGCGGCGAGCGCGCTGTCGACACGCTTGCCGAGGCCCGCCGTGGCCGTCCCGTTCTCCACCTGGACCTGGATCTGCTGCGGGGCCACGTCGACGCGCAGGGCCCTGGGTCCTGCCTTGTGCACCGCGAGCGGTTTGTCGTCGCGCAGCGCCTGAAAGAGCTTCTGCGACTTCGCCGGGTCCCACTTCAGCGTCGAACCGATGCCCTTCACGGCGAATCCCATCTGCCCGATCGGCACGGTCGTGAACTCCGACGAGGAGGGGGAGAAGTTCCGCATCGCCCGGCCCAGGTCCAGCAGCTCGTCCGTGCCGAAGCCCTTGTCGGCCCGCACCGAGCCGAGCACCGCCCGCGTCGCGTCGCGGAACCTCATCGGGTTCATCAGCACCCCGGACGAGGTCGCCTGCGAGACCAGCGCCGCCAGGAACCGCTGCTGGCGCTGCATCCGGCCGAGGTCGGAGGACCCGTCGGCGTGCCGCGAGCGGACGTACTGCAAGGCCTCCCCGCCGTTCAGATCGTGCGTCCCCGCCGCCATGTCGAGCCCGGTGTAGGAGTCCTTCAGCGGCTGCGCGGTGCAGATCCGCACGCCGCCGAGCGCGTCCACCGTCTTCATGAAGCTGGTGAAGTCGACCTCCAGATAGTGGTCGATCTTGACGTGGGTCATGTTCTCGACGGTCCGCACGGTCAGGTTCGGGCCGCCCTCCGCGTACGCCGCGTTGAGCTTGACCGGGTGGGGGCCGTGCCGCTCGCCGGTGGTCTCGTCGATGTGCGCGGGCGTCTCGGCGTACGAGTCACGCGGCAGGCTGACGATGCTGGCCCGCCCCCGGTCCTCCGAGATGTGCACGATCATGATCGTGTCGGTGCAGTGGCAGGGCGCGCCGCCCAGCCGGTACGTCCGCCGCTCCGCCTCCGTGATCTTGTCCCGGCCGTCGGTGCCGACGAGCAGCACGTTCATGCCGTGGCCGGCCCGGGGGCGGTTCTTCATGTCCTTGAACGGGTCGACGCGGGCGATGTTCGCGTCCAGGCTGGTGACCACCGCGTGCCCGATGCCCGCCGAGGCGAGGACCACCACGGAGAGAGTGGTCACCACCCGCATGGCCCAGCGCGGCTTCTTGCGCCGTACGGGCGGCTGCACAGATGGCCGCCGGGAGCGGGACGGCTGCGGGTGGCGCTGGGGGCGGACGGGGGAGCGGGGCGGCGTGGACAAGGGGGACACCTCCGCGAGGCTGGACGGGGGATGCGTTCCGCGAGGACGCGGGAGGGATGCGTTCCGCGCGGCTGGGCGTGGGGATCCGTGAGAACCGTAGGCCGATACGATCTGCGGCCCGGGCCTTAGGCCGGGCGGCGCGCGCCCGTGTCCCCCGTTCGCGGTAACGTGACGTCCGATGAGCGAGAAGTCTGACGTGCGGCCCCCCGCCGTTTCTGTGATCATGCCCGTCCTCGACGAGGAGCGGCATCTGCGCGGGGCCGTCCAAGCGATCCTGGCGCAGCACTACGACGGCGAGATGGAGGTCGTGATCGCCATCGGTCCCTCCACGGACCGTACGGACGAGATCGCCGCCGAACTCGTGGCCGAAGATCCGCGTGTGCACACCGTGCCGAACCCGACCGGACGCACGCCCGCCGCGCTGAACGCGGCGATCAAGGCGTCCCGGCACCCCATCGTCGTACGCGTCGACGGGCACGGCATGCTCTCGCCGAACTACATCGCGACCGCCGTACGCCTCCTGGAGGAGACCGGCGCGCAGAACGTCGGCGGCATCATGCACGCCGAGGGCGAGAACGACTGGGAGCACGCGGTCGCCGCCGCGATGACCTCGAAGATCGGTGTCGGGAACGCCGCCTTCCACACGGGTGGCGAGGCCGCTCCCGCCGAGACCGTCTACCTCGGTGTCTTCCGGCGCGAGGCGCTGGAGCAGCAGGGCGGTTACAACGAGGAGTTCATCCGCGCCCAGGACTGGGAGCTGAACTTCCGGATCCGGGAAGCGGGCGGCCTCATCTGGTTCTCGCCCGAGCTGCGGGTGTCGTACCGGCCGCGGCCGAGCGTGCGCGCCCTCGCCAAGCAGTACAAGGACTACGGGCGCTGGCGGCACGTCGTCGCCCGCTACCACGAAGGCTCCATCAACCTGCGCTACCTCGCCCCGCCGACCGCCGTGTGCGCGATCGCGGCGGGTGTCGTCGTGGGCGCCGCGCTGACCCCCTGGGGCTTCCTCGTCCCCGGCGGCTACCTCGCGGCCATCGCGCTCGGCTCGCTGCCCGCGGGCAAGGGGCTGCCGCTGAAGGCGCGCCTCCAGATTCCCGTCGCCCTCGCGACCATGCACATGTCGTGGGGCTTCGGCTTCCTCACCAGCCCGAAGGCGCTGGCCAAGAAGGTCATCGCGTCGCGGCGGCCGGCGGTGCTCAGCAGCTCCAACTGAGCTTCAGTACATGTGAGTTGAGTTTCTGTGCGTATGAGTTGAGCTTCTGTGCGTATGAGTTGAGCTTCTGTGCAGACGAGTGGGGCCCCTCTCGGTTTCGAGAGGGGCCCCACTCGTCTGTGCTTGCCGCCGGCTAGGACCAGATGTAATCCGGGTCGACGTGCATGCACGCCTTGGTGTCCGTCCCCTTGTCCAGCTTCGCGGACGCCGGCGTCTTGTCGTCGTCCTCCGGCGCCGTGTACGTGGTGCCCGACCGCCAGTCGGCGCCGACGACCAGGGTGACCCCGGAGACGTCCGTCGACTTCTTCACCGCGCTGAACGGGATGCCGAGGGACTTGGCGACCCGCTGGGCGTCACCCTCCAGGTCGGCGCTCGGGTAGCGGATGACCGTCGTGGCCTCGGTGGTCGCCGTCGTCGTGTCGGCCTTGGCCTCGGTGAAGCCCTTGCCGACGAGCAGCTCGGTCACCGCGGACGCGCGCCCGCTGACCGGGGCCAGCGCCGAGGTCCGGGTGCCGTTCTGCACCTGCACCGCGATCGCGTCGTCCGCCGCGGCCGGGTCGGACGAGGCCTTGTCCTTGGTGGTCTTCTTCTTGTCCTTGCCGTCCAGCGCGATGTCCTCGCGCAGCAGACGCCAGACCTTCGCCGCGTCGGTCGGCTTGGGCACCACCCGGCCGCTGGTGGGCGACGCGTACTGCCACGGCATCGTCGTCATGCTGATGCGCTTGGTGGGGACCTTCTTCAGTTCCTTGCTCAGGTCGTACAGCTTCGTCACGGTTCCGAGGGCGTCGTCCACGGTGAGCGCGGTGGTGGCCGTCTCCGCGAGCTTGCGCAGCTTGCCCGGGTTGCCGAGTGTGGCGTTCTCCCGCAGCTGGCGCACCATCGAGTTCATGTACTGGTGCTGGGCCTTGGTCCGGGCTATGTCCGTGTCGTCCTCGAAGCCGTAGCGCGTGCGCAGCCACTGCAGGGCCTGCTTGCCCTTGATGGACGTGGTGCCCTTCTCCAGCTTCAGACCGGAGCCGTGGCCGGAGGAGGTGTGTGAGTAGATGTTGGCGTCCACACAGACCGGGACGCCGCCGATGGCGTCCGCCATCGACACCACACCCGAGAAGTCGACCATCATGAAGTGGTCGATGTGGATGTCGGTCAGCTTCTCCCAGGTGGCGACCGTGCAGCCGGGGCCGCCGCGGCCCAGCGAGTCGTTCGTCATCACGTTGGTCTCGGCCGCGTAGACCTTGCCGGTGTCCGGGTCCGTGCACTTGGGGATGGACACCAGCGTGTCGCGCGGCATGCTCACCACCGACATGTTGGAGCGGTCCGCCGACACGTGCAGCAGCATCTGGACGTCCGCGCGGGCCGGTGTGCCGAAGGTGTCCTTGGCGCCGCCGAGCTTCTGGTTCTCCGTGGAGTCCCGGGCGTCCGATCCGATCAGCAGGATGTTCAGCGGGGTCTGGCCCGCCGCGTTCGCCTTCGACTTGGCGGCCCGGTCCTTCGGGTCGCCGATGTTCAGGTCCTTCTTTTTGATGTTCGCGTTCAGGTGCTGGTAGTAGAGATAACCGGCACCAGCGGTGCCAAGTATCAGAACCGCCAGGACGATCGCGGACCAGCGCAGGATGCGACGTCTGCGACGCGGGCGCCCCCCGCCCCCGCGCCGGCGGCCGCCACCGCCGCCGTGCCGCCCGTGGCCCTGCGGCTTCAGCGGCATCGTGTCGTCGGCCGCACGGACTCCGTCGCCGTCGGCCGTCGGAGCCCCATGGGCGTCGGCCGTCCGTACCGAACCGTCGTCCACCCGATGAACGGGATCACCGTTCTCGTCGTACAGACTGTCGTCCCAGCCGTGCGCACCGGCTCCGCCGGACCCGCCGGCGTGCCGGACGCGTGGTCGTGCTCCCTCCCCACGCACACCGCTTTGAGCCATCTCTCCGCCCCTCCCCACCCTGCGCCTGACAAACGGGTCCGTCACGCGCCCCGCAGGACGCTTCCAGCGCCCCGCAGGACGCTCCTCGCGTCCTGTTAGACGCCTGACAGACCCGTTAGGTCATCAGCTGGCGCACACCGTCTTGTCCGCCGTCGACTTGTCGACGTCGGGCGCCTTCGTCGGGGTGGTCATCGACACCCCGGCGCCCTTGAAGTCCTTGCCCAGGGTCAGCACGATCGCGGGCAGACCCTGTGAGTTCTTCTCGCTCTTGCCAGGCTTCATCGCCGAAGCGGACAGCCCCATGAGATCCGCCAGTTTGCGCGCCTGATCGGCCTGGTCGGGAGAGTACTCCAGGGTCGTCTTGCTGAGTGTTTCGTCAGCGTTTCCGAGCTGGCTGGATTTGAGCACGCCCTCATCATTCTGCAGCCAGTTAAGAGTTGCCTGTGCGGAGCCGGCATCGGCGCCGCCGTTGTAGATGTCGACGCGGATGTCGGCGGCGGCGGAGCGGGTGCCCTTGAGGCGGGCGGCGACCGCGGCCTTCTCCTTTTTCTCCTTCTGCTTCACCGCGGTGAAGGAGACGTCGTTCTTGATGGCGTCGAAGACCGCGGGTGCCGTCGTCGGGTTCACGACGACCGTCGCGTGGACCTTCTCGGTCGGGTTGTCGATCACCGGCACCGTGGTGAAGGTGATGTTCTTCGCCGGCACCTTCTTCAGCTCCAGGGCGATGTCCTTGAGCGTGCTCACGCTGCCGATGCCGGTGTCCACGGTGAGCGCCTTGGTGGCGGCCTCGGCCAGCTTTATCAGCTTGGTGGGGCTGGTGAGGGTGTTGCTGGAGCTCATCTTGCGCATCAGGGAGCCCATGAACTGCTGCTGCACCTTGATGCGGTCGAGGTCGCCCTGGTTGCCGAAGCTGTGCCGGGTCCGCACGAAGGCCAGCGCCTGCTCGCCCTCGACAACGGACTTGCCCTTGGGCAGCTTGAGCTTCGACTCCTTGTCGTTGACGGCGTGGGCCACACAGACCTCGACACCGCCCACCGCCGTGGTCAGCGTCTTGACCGCGTTGAAGTCGACCATCATGAAGTGGTCCGGCGCGATGCCGGTGACCGCCTTGACCGTGTTCATGGTGCAGCCCGGGTCGCGGCCCGCCTGGCCGAGGCTCGTGTTGAAGCGGACGTTCTGCGTGCCCGTGATGGTCTTGAAGCTGCCGTCTGCCTGCTTGGTCTTGCAGTCCGGGACATCGACGATCAGGTCGCGCGGAATGCTCATCGCGGTCGCGTTCGTACGGTCCTTGGAGACGTGCAGCAGGATGTTGGTGTCGGCGTGCCCGACGCTGTTCTTGTCGCCGTAGCCCTCGTTGCCCTTACCGGTGCGCTTGTCCGTACCGATGATCAGGATGTTGAAGGCCTCGTCCTTGCTGAAGCCCTTCTTGCCCGCGCTGCCGATGTCCGTCGTGTTGACGTTGCCCTCAAGGTGCTTGAGGTAGGCGTACGCGGCGGCCGAGACGGCGACCAGCACGAAGGCCATGGTGCCGCCGGTCCACAGCACTATCTTCTTCGCCTTGGACTTCTTGGGCTTCGTACGCCCCCGACGGCGGCCCGGAACGGGCTCCGGCGGCTCCGCCCGGCGCCTGCGCGGCCCCGGCACATCGCGGCTCGGAGTCTCGCGACCAGGAGCCTCGCGGTCCCGGCCGGGCGCGCTGCGGGCACGCGCTCCCGCGGGAGCGCTCCGCCGCGGTCTCGGTACCCCCGACTGCGGTGCGGAAGGGGTCAGTCGCAGTTCGTATTCGCCGGTGCTCGGGTTGAGTACCCACTGGTCTGCGGGGTCGATGTTGTCCGCCCGCCCACGGCCTTGCGCGTCCACGGTTGTCTGAATCCTCCGTCGGGGCCACGCGGCGCCTTTTCCCCCCTCTAAAGGCGCTCGGGTCTCGGTCAACCAGTGCGCGACCTCCAGGACGGACCTCGTGGCCGGGTGCACCGGATCGCTCACACTATCCGCCCAGTTCAGCGTCGAGCGACGGCCGTGACAAATTCAACGCCCCTACAACTGGGCAATCCGCCCTATTTCTCAGAGACTTCTTAGCTCAGCAGTTCCCCGCCTTGGTGTGCGCTTTACCCGCAGGCGTCCTCGGCCGCCGTGTTCCCCCGGAAAGTCGGCGCGGGTTCGGGGCCGCCGGCCGGTCCGCCGGGCCGTTTGCCCCTCGACTTTCCGTCGCCGTAGGACTCCACTTCGTAGTTGGACGAGGAGTCGCGGGAGTGGCCGCCGGAGGAGTTGCCCGAGGAGTCGTACGTGCTTCCGCCTGTCGTATTGCTGCTTTTTGTGGCGGAAACCTCCGGAAGGACAGCGGAGTCCTCCGGAAGGTTCTTCGAGACCGCCACCGGCGCGTCCGCCCGCAGCCGCGCGAAGAGTTCCGCCGCCGCGGGTTCCACGAGCTGGTCGCGATTCACGTTCAGGACGTACGACGTCCGGGGCACCGTCAGGAACTGCACATGTTCCGTGGGGATGTTGCGCATGCCGCGCACCAGGTCGTACAGCCCGCGCAGGCTCGCCAGTCCCGGGTCCGTGGTGAGCGACGAGGTGGCCGCGTCGAGCACGGGATAGAGCTTCGCGGGATTGAGCAGGACGTCATTGCTGCGCACCTTGTTGACGAGCGCGCCGAGGAACCGCTGCTGGCGGTCCATCCGGTCGGTGTCGCTGCCGTCGCCGATGCTCTTGCGGGCGCGGACGTAGCCGAGGGCCTGCTCGCCGCTGAGCAAGACCTTGCCCGCGGGCAGCTTCAGCTTGGCCTCTTTGTCGTCGATGGGCTCCTTCAGGCACACCTCGACACCGTCCACGGCATCGACCATGTCCTTGAAGCCGTGGAAGTCGACGACCATGTGGTGGTCGACGCGGATGTTCGTGAGCTTCTCGACGGTCCGGATCGTGCAGGCCGAACCGCCCACCTCGAAGGCCGAGTTGAACATCCCGAACACCGGCTTGGTGCGGCTGCCGTCCGGCCGTCGGCAGCTCGGCATGTCCACCATCAGATCGCGGGGCAGCGAGACGGCGGTCGCGCTGCGCCGGTTCGCGGCCAGGTGCAGCAGGATCGTGGTGTCGGAGCGCTCGGTCCCGGAGTCCCGCCCGTACTTCTGGTTTCCGTCCCCCGAGCGCGAGTCCGACCCGATCAGCAGGATGTTCTGAGCGTCCCGCACCAGCGCGGTGGGCCGCTCCTTCCCGTACCGGGCGAGCTCGGCGGCGGCGGCGTTGTCCGGCGTGATGTTCGCGTTCAGCTTCTCGTACGCCGCCCAGCCGACCCCCACGGCGCCCAGCACCACGACGGCCACACCGATCGCTGTGTAACGCAGCCACCGCCGCCGCCGACGTATGAGCCCGCCTCCGCTGGGCGACGCCCCGAGCCCCGGCCCCTCCGGCCGTCCGGAGGGCGCACCTACGGTGTCGGTCACGTGTCGGTCCACCCCTCATGGCGTACGAGCGTGTCGAACTGCTCTTACGACCATGGCTCGGAGGGGGCGGGGAGGGGGGCCTTTGATGGGCCGAACGGATGACACTGGGTGAGGGGGGGCGCCCCTTTAGGGGCGCGGGGCTGTGTCGATATGCGGCTCCGCCGCGTGGGCGCGACCAGCCACAGACGGCCTGCAGCCGACAAACAACCCCCACGGCTCCCTCAGCGAGCCGTCGCGGTCACCCGCTCACTCTCCACCCGCTTGGCCACCGCATCCTCCCCGAGCTGATCCAAGTGGCGGCACAGCACCACGGACCCCCCGGTGGCGAGCGGCGCGTACAACCCGGCACTGAGCCCCTCCCATGTGTCATAGGGGAGCGCCGACAGAATCCGGGACCCCGGCCCCGTGAGATCGAACCCGGGGGCGTCGGCCCGAGCTCGCTCAACCACCTCGGCCCCCGTGTACTCGGCCCCGGCGACGATCAGCGCCGGCTCCTCCGGATCCACCGGCGCGTACGGCATGAAGCGGTCACCCTGGCTCGGCACCTCCACGGCGTAATCGGCGAAGCCCTCCGGCGGCTGCGGGAAGCGCCCGCCGAGGGGCCGCAGCGCGAGCGCCACCCGCTCCCCGGAGCACGCGCGGGCCGCGTCCAGCGTGTCCGGTCCGCTCACCACGAGGTCCGCGGCGGCGGGATCGCCCCCGACATCGGCGATGACGCCGACCGAAGAACACGCGAGCAGCCACACCGCGGTCTGCCAGTGCGCGGGCAGCAGCAGCGCGACCCGCTCGCCGGGCTCGGCGGACAGCTCGTTCTGGAGCAGATTGGCGGTCTTGGCCACCCAATTGGCGAAGGTGGCCACGGACAATTCGACACGTTCGCCCGTGGCGTCGTCGTAGAAGGTCACCAGGGGGCGCGCGGGGTCCGCGGCGAGCGCGGATCGCAGCAGGTCGGCGGGGGTGCGGTCGGTGGCGTTCACGCCGGCAAGCGTACGCGGGGGCGACGCGCGGGACCGGCCGCCCGCGCCACCGGTTCGGACGAGCGCCCCCCAGACGGTCCGTCAATTCCCCAATGGACAGATATGTATGCCTATGTCCACGATCGGGGGCATGCGTAGATTCCTTGCTTCCTCGGTCGGCGTCACCTGCGCGGCCGCACTAGCCCTCCCACTGGCCCTGACCGCCCCGGCGCAGGCAGAGCCCCCGGCGGGGACGTCCGAGCCGGCCGTCCCCGGCAGCACCCAGTCCCTGCCGCTCGTCCCGCTCTCCGGCGAGCGCTCCCTCGGCTCCGCCGCGCCCGATCAGGGGCTCACGCGACGGGGCGTACGGCCGTTCTCCCTGGTCGGCGTCGTCTGGGACAACCCGGACAGTGAGCTGTACGGACGCGTCCAGGTCCGTACCCGTACGGTCGCCAGCGGCGACTGGTCCGGCTGGCAGGACGTCGAGACGCACAACCACGAGCACGCGGCCGACCCGGACACCGCCGAGGCCGCATCGGGCCGGGTGCGCGGCTCCACGGCGCCCCTGTGGGTGGGGAACTCGGACGGCGTCGAAGTGCGCGTCCAGGCGGAGGAGGACGAACGGGCGACGGCTCCGGGCGACTCACCGCTCCCCAGGGGGCTCCACCTCGAACTCGTCGACCCCGGCGCGGACGCCCCGCCCGCGGGCGCACCGGTGGGCAACCCACGCCTGAGCGCTCACGAGGGCGCCGGCATGGACGACCCGCACGCCGACGCACTCTCTCCCGAGGCCGCCGCCGCGTCCGCCGTCAACGTCGATCTCGCGCCCCTCGGCGCCCTGGAGATCCCCGCGCTCTCTCAAGAGGAGACGGAGCGCGAATTCCTCGTCGCACGCTGGGGCGAGCTCAGCGCGAAGCCGTACATAGGCGCACGCCCGCGCATCGTCACGCGCCGCGGCTGGGGCGCGAACGAGAGCCTGCGCGAGGGCGGCTTCGTCTACACGAACAAGGTCAAGGCCGCCTTCGTTCACCACACGGCTTCGGGCAACAACTACAGCTGCTCCCAAGCCCCTTCGGTCATCCGCAGTATCTACCGCTACCACGTGGTGAGCAGCGGCTGGCGCGACATCGGCTACAACTTCCTCGTCGACAAGTGCGGAAACATCTACGAAGGGCGCGCCGGGGGCGTGGCGAAGGCCGTCAGGGGCGCCCACACTCTCGGTTTCAACACCAACAGCATGGGGATCGCCGTTCTCGGCAGCTTCGGCAACAAGGAGCCGTCGAGCGCCGCAGTCCAAGCCATCGCTCGGCTCACGGCCTGGAAGCTCGGCCTCTACGGAGCGAATCCGCGTGGCAAGACATACCTCACGTCGGGCGGTGGCAATCTCTACCAAAAGGGAAAGAGCGTGCGACTGAACGTGATCTCCGGCCATCGGGACGGATTCGCGACGGAGTGCCCAGGAAAGCTCCTGTACGGCAAGCTCGGTTCGGCCCGCCAGGAGGCGGCCCGCTACCAGGGAAGGTAGGTGCCGGACCCGGGGCCGCCAGGCCTATGAGCAGATGTCCATAGAGGTCGGTCGAGGCCGGTAGCGGTCATGAGCGGCCATTAGAGGGCAATCGAAGGACACCGCACGGCCGTCGAAGGCGCCATCGAACAGTCTGCATACACTGGCCGGCCGAAACACAGTTCGGCCGGTCCCGGCAGGAAGCAGAGACGACAGGTGACAGAAGCGATCCTCCTGGTCGGCGGCAGAGGCACCCGGCTGCGTCCGCTCACGGTGCACACTCCCAAGCCGATGGTTCCGGCGGCCGGGGTCCCCTTCCTCACACACCAGCTGGCGCGGGCGAGGGCGGCGGGCGTCGAGCACATCGTCCTGGCGACCTCCTACCTGGCCGAGGTCTTCGAGCCGTACTTCGGCGACGGCTCCTCCCTGGGCCTCCACCTCGAGTACGTCACCGAGGAAGAGCCCCTCGGCACGGGCGGCGCCATCCGCAACGTGGCGTCCCGGCTCCACTCGGGCCCCGACGACCCCGTACTGATCTTCAACGGCGACATCCTCACGGGCCTGGACATCCCGGCGCTGGTCCGCACCCATGAGACGACCGGCGCGGACGTCTCCCTCCACCTCACCCGTGTCGAGGACCCGCGCGCGTACGGCCTGGTCCCCACGGATGCCACCGGCCGCGTCACGGCCTTCCTGGAGAAGCCCCAGACCCCCGAGGAGATCGTCACCGACCAGATCAACGCGGGGGCGTACGTCTTCCGCCGCGCGGTCATCGACATGATCCCCGAGGGCCGCCCGGTCTCGGTCGAACGCGAGACCTTCCCCGAGCTGCTGGCCACCGGAGCGCACCTCCAGGGCATGGTGGACTCCACCTACTGGCTGGACCTGGGTACCCCGCAGGCCTTCGTCCGCGGCTCCGCGGACCTCGTCCTCGGCCGCGCCCCGTCCCCGGCCGTCCCCGGCCGCTGCGGCGACCGCCTGATCCTGCCCACGGCCACGGTCGCTCCCGACGCCAAACTCACCGGCGGCACGGTGGTGGGCGACGGCGCCCGCGTCGGCGAGGGCGCCCGCATCACCGGCAGCACGATCCTCTCGGGCGCGGTGATCGCCCCCGGCGCCGTCATCACCGACTCCCTCATCGGCGTCCGCGCCCACATCGGCGAACGCACCATCCTCACCAACACGGTCATCGGCGACGGCGCGACCGTCGGCCCCGACAACGAACTCCGCGAGGGCGTCCGCGTCTGGTGCGACGCCCACATCCCAGCAGCGTCACTCCGCTTCTCCTCGGACCAGTAGCGACGGGTGCGGGTGGGTGGGGGCTGTTCCCCGCGCCCCTAAAAGGGGCGCGGGGAACTGCGCAATCTTTTAGGGAGGGCTGGGGGCGCAGCCCCCAGGGATGGGACGGGTAGGGGCGGCGGGGGCGATCACAACCGCCCAATGTCCCCGCGGGGCATCTTCGGCACACGCCGCGGCGGCGTCCGCCCCGACAGCAGAATGAGCCGAGCCGCCCGATGCCGCTGCCCCGCATACGGCTCGAGCAGCGAGAGCATCACAGAGTCATCAGCATCCCGGTCATCCGCCAGGGCATACCCCACGATGCCGGGAAGATGAAGATCCCCCACGGTCACCGCATCCGCCGCCCCATGACTCCGCTGCACAACCTCCGCAGAGGTCCAGGGCCCCACCCCGGACACCACCTCAAGCCGAGCCTGAGCCCGCACAGGATCGAACGACACGGCCTCCTCAAGCCGCGCAGCAACCCGCACGGCCCGAAGAACCGTAGAAGCCCTCTTGTTGTCGACCCCGGCCCGATGCCACTCCCAGGACGGGATCAACGCCCACGTCCGCGGCGCCGGCATGACGTACATCCGCTCCGGCGCGGGCCCCGGCGCAGGCTCCCCGAACTTCCGCACGAGCAACCGCCACGCCCGATAAGCCTCGTCCGTGGTCACCTTCTGCTCCAGCACGGACGGAATCAGCGACTCCAGCACGAGCCCGGTACGCGTCAGCCGCAGCCCCGGCCGCCGATGCCGCACGAGAGCGACCAGCCGGTGCCGCGGCTCGAAGGCGTCGGGATCGTCCGCCGCCCCGAGCAGTTCGGGAAGCCGATCGAGCAGCCACTCGGCCCCCGGCCCCCACGCCTCGCCCTGAACCACCCCGTCCCGCAACACGACCCGCAGGGTCCCGGGCCCGGCGGGCGTAAGGCTGGCCCGCCACACGGCCCCGTCCGGCGTCGCCCGGAACGTCGGATCGCCCGGTCCACGCCGCAGCGGCCCGAGCACGAGCCCGAGATCGAGCGGTCCGGCCGGTGTCCACGTACGACTGCGCCCGGCCACGGGCGCCTGCCGAGGCACCCCACCAGGCACGACGACATGCCCGCCGCGCACGGTCGTACGCGTCGGCCGAGGAGCGAAACGTCCAGCCACGAATGAGGTCCTACACGACTGAGGTCCTGATGGAGGTCGAGGTCCCAGGGACGCCAATGGAGGTCCCGGGGATGCTCGGGGTGCCTTACGAGAGTAGGCGCTGGGGATGCCCCGTAGGCGCCGTACGCCTCAGCGCACCTCGATGAACGCCCCAGCGTCCCGCTCCGGCCGGGCCCGCGGCGCCTCCGCCGCATGCCCCACGGCTACGGCTCCCATCGGATCCCATCCCTCCGGCAGCCCCAGCACCTCCCGTACGACATCCCGGCAGAACATCGTCGACGACACCCACGCGGACCCGAGCCGCTCTCCGGCGAGCGCGACCAGGAAGTTCTGCACCCCCGCTCCGGCGGCGACCACGAACATCTCGCGCTCGGCCCCGTCCCGGCGTACGTCGCCGTACGTATGGGACCCGTCCATGACCAGACACGGCACCACGAGGTACGGCGCGTTGCGCAGCACGTCCCCCCGTCGCACCCGTTTGGCGATGGACTCCTCGCTCTTGCCGTCCTCCCGCAGATCCGCGATCCACGCGTCCCGCATGGCGTCGAGCAGCCGCGTCCGGGACTCCTGCGACTCAAGGAGGACGAACCGCCAGGGAGTGGTGTGATGCGGCGCCGGAGCGGTCACCGCCGCGGCGACCGCACGCCGTACGGCACCGGGGTCGACGGGCTCGTCGGTGAACGCCCGTACGGTACGCCGCTGGGTCACCGCCTCCCGTACGGCTTCCGAGGTGCCCAGCCGGAACATGTCGTCGTGCGCGCCGCGCACCATCGCCCGCGCCCCCTCGCCGTCGTCCTCGGCCACCACGTGGGGCAGCCCGCGCACGACGGCGACGGGCAGCCCGGAGGCCTTGCCTTTGACCAGGTCACCGGCGGAGGCGAGCTCGTCGGCGGTGGCGACGACGGTCGCGCTCAGCGGATTGCCGTACGCGTCCGTGCCGCCGCGCAGATCGTCGAGTACGTGTACGCCTGCGGCGCCGATGGCGACATCGGTGAGCCCGGTGCGCCAGGGCCGCCCGAAGGTGTCGGTGATCACGACACCGACCTCGACCCCGAGTGTGTCCCGCAGGCCTTCCCGAATCGCCCGCGCCGACGCGTCGGGGTCATCGGGCAGCAACAGCACGGTCCCGGCAGGGGTGTTGGAGGCATCGACACCGGCGGCGGCCATGACGAGCCCCTGCCTGTTCTCGACGATCCGCAGGGTTCCGCGCCGCGCCACGACCCGTACGGTCTCGGCGTCGATGGCGGCCTCACGGTCGACGGCCTCGACGATCCGCCCCTCCGCCTTGGACACGATCTTGGAGGTGACGAGGAGTACGTCCCCGTCGACGAGCCCGGGCTCGGTCGCGGCGATGAGCTTCGCGAGGTCGTCACCCTGACGAACCTCAGGAAGCCCGTCCAACGCCCAGACCCGATAGCCCGTGGCACCACCATCCTGTCCGCTCAAGACGCCCGTACCTCCTCCGCCAGTGCCAGCGCCTCACGCGCCATCTGCGCCGTCGCGTCGAGGTCGGCCATCATCAGGGGCACGGCCCGGCACCGGATTCCGGCTGCCTCCACACGCTCCACGGCGGAAGCGTCCACCGTGTCGACGAGCCAGCCGTCGAGGAGCCCCGATCCGTAGTGCTCGGCGACCGCCGCGGCCGTGGACTCGACGCCCACCGCGGCGAGCACCTTGTCGGCCATGCCGCGCACCGGTGCGTCCCCGACGATGGGGGAGAGGCCGACCACGGGCACGCCCGCGTCGGCGATGGCCTCGCGGATGCCGGGCACGGCGAGGATGGTGCCGACGGACACGACGGGGTTGGACGGCGGGAAGAGCACGACGTCCGCCTCGGCGATGGCTTCGAGCACCCCGGGCGCGGGCTTGGCCTGCTCGGCGCCGACCGGCACGATCGCCTCGGCCGGCACGGAGGCCCGCAGCCGCACCCAGTACTCCTGGAAGTGGACGACCTTGCGCTCGCCGGAGCCGGAGCCGGAGCCGGAGTCGTCGGCGGGCAGCGTGACGGCGACATGCGTCTCGACGCGGTCGTCGGACATGGGGATGAGCCGGACTCCCGGCTTCCACCGGTCGCACAGCGCCTCGGTGACGGCGCTGAGCGGATAGCCCGCGCCCAGCATCTGCGTCCGCACGATGTGCGTCGCGAAGTCGCGGTCGCCGAGCCCGAACCACTCGGGCCCGACCCCGTACGCCGCGAGCTCCTCCTTCAGATGGAAGGTCTCCTCGGCCCGACCCCAGCCCTGCTCCTCGTTGATGCCGCCGCCGAGCGTGTACATCACCGTGTCGAGGTCCGGGCAGACCTTCAGCCCGAAGAGGTGGATGTCGTCGCCGGTGTTGCCGATGACCGTGATGTCCGCGTCCGGCACGGCCCGCTGGAGACCACGCAGGAACCGGGCACCACCGATACCGCCTGCCAGAACCACAATGCGCATGAGACTCAGTCTTGCAGGCGGGTACGACAACGCGTCACGCGGTTACGAGACCCGGCGGTCACGGGACCAGGCGGTCACGAGACCTCGGCGACGGCGCACTGCGCGGCGTGCATCGGCATCTCGGTAAGACCCGGGTAATAGACGTGCAGGCTCACGGCCGGTTCGAGGGAGTCGTTGACGACCTCGTGGATGTAGCCGGGCGCGAACACCCGCTGCGATCCGGCGCTCAACGCGCGCGTGCCGCGCTCCGTGTGCTCCGTCAGCGCGCCGTCCAGGACCGTCAGTACGCCGGAGGAGCCGCCGTGGTCGTGCAGCCCGCTGCCCTGCCCGGGCACCCAGGAGAGCAGCCACACCTCGTAGCCGGGGCCGGTGCGCAGCCGGTGGTACCAGCGCGAGGTCGCGTCGTACTGGACGAGGTGCTCCCACTGGGAGCGGTCGGCGGCGATGGAGCGGGCGAGGCCGACGAACTCGGCCACGGTGCCGGGGTGCTCGCGCGGCGGCTGGAGCAGGTGCGGTACTTCGAGGATGTCGCCGGCGATCTGGAGGTCGTTGTCGCTGTTCATGGGGTGCGGTGGTTCCTCGGCGGGAGAGTGCTGGGGTGTCGCGGACCATTTCCGTCCGGGTTACGAACGGGAGGGTTGCCCTGGTGTGGGCGTTCGCCCCGGAAGGGGGCGGGGATTCGCCTCAGTGGCGGCGAGGCAGCCGGAGCGCGGTGAGGCTCAACAGCTGGAACAGCAACAACAGCTACAGCGAGCGCGGGCAGCACCGTGGGACCCGGCGGTGCGGGTCGAGGTGAGTGCCAAGTTCGCGAGCATGCCCATAAGGTCCCCGGTTCACACTCCCACTGTCAACTTCATGTCCGCTATGTGGGAGATGTTTCACCTCATCCGGTTCATCTGGCAGGCGAAAGGTTTGTTCAGGAGCCGCCCCGGACACATGGCGCACAACCGGGCGCACAAACCTCACTGCGACCCCGTGATCGAAATGTGATCCGGTTCGCTTCAGGGTTCGCGTCGGAACGAGATCGAACTCCTGGACGTCCTCCCCTGTGAAGGGGCCGGGCGTCCGACCGGGACCCCTTGGGCTGTCAGGGTTTATGCCGATTTGAACACTTTCCGCATAACCTTGGTTCCGCAGAGTGAATAAGGGACCCAATAGCAGATCTCGGCTTGACTGGCCCGGATCGGCACACTTGTAATTTCACTCGTGTCGTTCAGCCGAAATCGGTAACGGCAGCATCACGGGGACGCGAAAGACAGACGAGGGGCGCACATGACCGAGCTGGTGCAGCAACTGCTGGTCGACGACGCGGACGAGGAACTCGGCTGGCAGGAGCGCGCGCTGTGCGCCCAGACCGACCCCGAGTCCTTCTTCCCCGAGAAGGGCGGATCCACCCGCGAGGCCAAGAAGGTCTGCCTCGCCTGTGAGGTCCGCTCCGAGTGCCTCGAATACGCGCTCGCCAACGACGAGCGGTTCGGCATCTGGGGTGGTCTGTCCGAGCGTGAGAGGCGTCGCCTGAAGAAGGCAGCCGTCTGAAAGAGCGGTACAGGGCGGCACGGAGCGGCACAAAGCGGTATGGAGAACTGTCGTACGCGCGCGTGTGTGTGCCGCCGACCAAACGGCACACACTCCTACGTAACGAACGGCCCGTCGCAGGTGGGTTATCCACAGGCGGCGGGCCGCCGTCTTGCCCAGCCGTTAGTGTGGGCCCTCGTCCGAGACGTCCCGCTGTCCCCGCCGGACACAGACGTCCACCGCAGTCCATCGAACCGGGGCCCGTACCTCGATGTCCGTGCACAGCCATTCGGCAGCCCATCAAGACGCCGCCGCCACCCCTGAGTTCCCGCGCCACGTGGTGACCGCGGTGCTCGTCTCCCACGACGGCGCCCGCTGGCTGCCCGAGGCGCTCGCCGGGCTGCTCGGCCAGGAGCGCCCCGTGCAGAACGCGGTGGCGGCCGACACCGGCAGCGCGGACGACTCCGCCCAGCTGCTCACCGACGCCCTCGGCGCCGACCGCGTGCTGCATCTCGCCCGCCGCACCGGCTTCGGCCAGGCCGTCGAAGAGGCCACGCGCAGCGCCAGTGTGCTCACCCCGGACGACCTGCCCTACCTGAAGCGCCCCAGCGGCTGGGACCCCGTCACGCGCACGTGGCGCGACGACGCGTACGACATGCCGGACCTCCCGCACGGCGAGCCCGAGCAGTGGCTGTGGCTGTTGCACGACGACAGTGCCCCCGAGCCGGACGCCCTGGCACAGATGCTGCGGGTCGTGGAGAACGAGCGGGAGCTCGGCCAGGAAGTCGCCGTCGTAGGCCCCAAGCTCCGCGGCTGGTACGACCGCCGGCAGCTGCTCGAAGTCGGCGTCACCATCGCCAACTCCGGCCGCCGCTGGACGGGTCTGGACCGCCGCGAACAGGACCAGGGCCAGCACGACCACGTCCACCCCGTGCTGTCCGTCTCCACCGCCGGAATGCTGATCCGGCGCGATGTCTTCGAGGAACTCGGCGGCTTCGACCGCCGACTGCCGCTGATGCGCGACGACGTCGACCTGTGCTGGCGCGCCCAGACCGCGGGCCACCGCGTCCTCGTCGCCCCCGAAGCGGTCGTACGGCACGCCGAGGCGGCCTCCCGCGAGCGCCGCACCGTCGACTGCGTGGGCCGCACCTCCGCGTCCCCGCACAAGGTCGACAAGGCGGGCGCCGTCTACACCCTCCTCGTCAACGCCCGTACCGCGCAGCTGCCCTGGATCCTGATCCGCCTGGTCCTCGGCACCCTGCTGCGCACGGTCGCGTATCTCGTCGGCAAGGTCCCCGGACAGGCGGTCGACGAGATCCGCGGTCTCCTGGGCACCCTGCTGCGCCCGGAGCGGATCATCGCGGGCCGCCGCAGGCGCGGCCGGCCCCAGGTCGACAAGGGTGAGCTGCGGGCGCTGTTCCCGCCGCCCGGCGCGACCGTGCGGGCCACGGTCGAACAGGTCGCGAGCAACTTCGGGGGCAGCTCCGACCCCGAGGCCACGACCGGTGCCGGACGGCACGGCAGCGCGGTCGAGTCCGGACCGGGCGGCGACGACGCCGACTTCCTGGAGATCGAGCAGTTCGCGCGGCTCAAGCGGGTCGCCCGCAACCCCGGTCCGATGCTCTTCCTGGTGCTGCTGTTCGTCTCGCTCCTGGCCTGCCGCCAACTGCTCGGCAGCGGGGCGCTCGCGGGCGGGGCGCTGCTGCCCGCGCCCGCGGACTCCTCCGAGCTGTGGTCGCGCTACCTCGACGGCTGGCATCCGGTGGGCGCGGGCGGCACCCAGTCCGCGCCGCCCTACCTCGCGCTCGTCGCGCTGCTGTCCTCGCTGCTCCTCGGCTCCACCGGGCTCGCGGTCACCGTGCTCCTGGTGGCCTCCGTACCGCTCGCCGGCTTCGCCGCGTACTTCGCCTCGCGCCCCCTCGTCGAGTCGCGCCTGCTGCGCGCCTGGGCGGCCGTGGTGTACGCCTTCCTGCCCGCCGCCACCGGCGCGCTCGCGGGCGGCCGTATCGGCACCGCCGTCCTCGCGATCCTGCTGCCGCTCATCGCGCGCGCGGGCATGGCCGCGAGCGGGCTGACGCACTCCTCCGGGGCACGCGGCAGCTGGCGCGCCACCTGGGCTTACGCCCTGCTGCTGACGTTCACCACGGCGTTCACGCCGATCGTGTGGCCCATCGCGCTGGTCCTTGGCATCGCGCTCCTCGTAGTGCGCAGGAACGAGATCGTCGCCTACGGGCTGCGTTTCCTGGCCCAGCTCGGCACCCCGCTGCTGATCCTCGCCCCCTGGTCGCTGACGCTGCTCCCGTTCGGCTTCTTCAAGGAAGCCGGTCTGGAGTACGGCGACAGCGCGGCCTCCGCGCTCGACCTGCTCGGCGCCAGCCCCGGCGGCCCCGGGACCGTCAGCGGGCTGATGCTGTTCGGCATCGTGCTGGCCGCGCTGGCCGCCCTGCTGCGCGGCGGGCGACAGCAGTCGGTGTGGGTCGCCTGGGCTGCCGCCCTGGTCGCGCTCGTCTTCGCCGTCCTGTCCAACAGCTCCACCTGGGCCGGGCCCGCGACCCTCGTCTACGGCCTCGCGCTCCTTGCCGCCGCCGCGCTCGGCGCCGACGGGGCACGCGCGCGCGTGGCCGAGCAGAGCTTCGGCTGGCGCCAGCCGGTGGCCGCGCTCATCGCCTTCGCCTGCGCGGCGGGGCCGCTGCTCGTCGCCGCCGGGTGGATCATCGGGGGCGCCGACGGGCCCGTGGAGCGCCGCGACCCGGTGCAGGTGCCCGCGTTCGTCGCCGAGGAGAGCGGCACGCGCGACCAGGCCCGCACCCTCGTCCTCGACAGCCGCTCGGCCGCCAAGGTCGGCTACACCCTCGTGCGCGGCTCCGGCGCCCGCCTCGGCGACGCCGAACTCGCGGCGGCGGACGGCGCGAACAAGAAGCTCGACAAGGTCGTCGCCAACCTCGTGGCCGGCTCCGGCGCCGACCAGGCCGACGAACTCGGCGGCTTCGCCGTGCGCTATGTCCTCGTCCGCAAGGGCGCGCCTCGCGAGATGAGCCGCGTCCTGGACGCCACACCGGGCCTGACCCGGCTCAGCCAGCAGGACGGCAGCGCCCTGTGGCGCGTCGACCGGCAGGTCTCGCGCGCCGCGATCGTCCCCAAGTCCGGCGACGCGACGTCCATCGCGGCCGGACCCGTCGAACTGCACACGACCATCCCCGCCGGAGCCGACGGCCGCGTCCTGCGCCTCGCCGACACGGCCAACGAGGGCTGGACGGCGACCCTGGACGGAAAGCCGCTCACCCGCACCACGGTCGACGGCTGGGCGCAGGGCTTCGAACTGCCCACCACTGGCGGCACGTTGGACGTCACCTTCGACGCTCCGGTGAGCCACACCGCCTGGCTGTGGGCGCAGGGTGCGCTCGCCGTCGTCCTCGTGGTGCTCGCCCTGCCCGGGCGGCGCCGGGACGTCGACGACGACCTCCCCGAGGAGCAGGCCGTCCCCGCCCAGGACGTCACGGGCGAGGGCCGGCGCGCCCGCCGTCTGCGCGCCCAGGCCGAGGCGGAGGCCGAGCAGGCCGCCGAGGACGCCGGAAACGCCGAAGACGCCGAAAACGCAGACACCCTTCCTCCTCCGGAGGAGGAGTTCCCGGCCGCCGTTCCGCAACAGCAGGCGTATGGCGAGTGGGACGCACCGAGCTACGCGGGCGCCGACTACGGCACCTACGGCGGCGAGCAGTACCAGGGCCAACAGCAGTACGCGGCGGGCACCTACGAGCAGCCGTACCAGGCGGACCCCTACCAGAGCGGCCAGTACGACCCGTACGCCTACGGGGGCACGACGTCGTACGACCAGACGTACGGCGGCCAGGGCTACGACGCGGCGGGCCAGGGCTACGACCCGGCGCAGCCCCCGATGCCCGCGCAGCCGCCGCACGGCACCGACAGTGAGCGCCCCGACGGGAGCCAGCAGTGAACCGCACCACCCTGTCCCTGATCGCCGGCGCGACAGCGCTCGCCGCCGTCACCGGATTCGCCGCGCTCAGCGCACCGGCCGCCTCCGGCGACGCGAGCACCGCCAGGACGGCCGCCCAACTGCCCGTGGAGCGCACCAGCCTGCTCTGCCCGCAGCCCAGCACCTCCGACATCGCCGAGACCGCGTACACGTCCTTCACGCCCGTCTCGAAGGGCACCGGTGACAGCGGCAAGGCCGAACTCCAGTCGGCTACCGAGGAGTCGGCGGGCGCGGCCGGCGGCAAGAAGAGCGGCAAGAGTGCCGGCAAGCCGGTGGTGACACCCAAGGAGCCCGGCAAACCGGCCACCGGCGACAGCTCGGGCGCCGAGGCGCCCTCCCTCGTCGGCACCGCCGAGGGCAGGTTCGCGCCGGGCTGGACCGTCCAGGAGACCACCGAGGTCGCCGCGGGCACCGGGCGCGGTCTGCTCGGCACCAACTGCACCGCCCCGGACACCGAGTTCTGGTTCCCAGGCGCCAGCACTGCCGCCGACCGCACCGACTACATGCACCTGACCAACCCCGACGACTCGGCCGCCGTCGTCGACATCGAGCTGTACGGCAAGGACGGTGCCCTCAAGTCCACGGTGGGCGACGGGATCACGGTCCAGCCCCACGCCAGCGAGCCGATCCTGCTGAACACGCTCACCGACGACGCGCAGACCAACCTCACCGTGCATGTGACGGTCCGCAGCGGCCGCGTCGGAGCCACCGTGCAGGCCCTGGACGACAAGCTCGGCGGCGACTGGCTGGCCGCCTCCACCGACCCCGCGGGCAGCCTCGTCCTGCCGGGCATTCCCAAGGACGCCACCTCTGTGCGCCTGGTCGCCTTCGTGCCCGGCGACGCCGACGCCGACCTGAAGGTGCGCCTCGCCACCCCTTCGGGGCTGATCACGCCCGCGGGGAACGAGACGCTGCACGTGAAGGCCGGCATGACCGCCGCGATCGACCTCGGTGACGTCACACGGGGCGAAGCGGGTTCCCTGGTGCTGACGCCGACCGGCACGTCGGTTCCGGTCGTAGCCGCCGTGCGGGTCGTGCGCGGCACGGGCGCCAAGCAGGAGACAGCTTTCATCCCCGCCACCAGCCAGGTCGGCACGCGCGCGACGGTCGCGGACAACAGCTCCAAGGGCTCCACGCTCGCCCTGGCCGCCCCCGGCCGCGCCGCCCAGGTCAAGGTCACCGCGTCCGCGGGCAGCGAGGGTGGTACAGCCGTGACGAAGACGTTCACGATCAAGGCCGGCACGACCCAGAACGTCGAGGCACCGGTCCCGGCCGGCCTCAAGGGGACGTACGCGCTCACGGTCGAACCGGTCTCCGGAGGTCCCGTCTACGCCTCCCGGATGCTCGCCGCCACCGAGGAGGGCGTCCCCGGCTTCACGGTTCAGACCCTCCCGGACGACCGCGGAACGGTCGCGGTACCGGTGGCCGATCAGGATCTCTCGGTGCTGCTGAAGTAGGGCCGGCCGGAGAAAACGGGCTCCACGCGCGGGTGCGGGTGCGGGTGCTGCCAAGAGTTTTCGCCCCGCACGCGTGCGTGCCGTGTGGACGTACGCGAGTGCCGTGTACTCGTACGGGTGTCAGTTCGCCCCGTACGGGTGTCAGTCCTCGCCGTACCGCGGATCCACCGTCTCCGGTGTCAGCCCCAGCAGCTCCGCGACCTGCTCCACGACGACCTCGTGCACCAGGGCGGCGCGCTCGTCGCGGCCCTTGGTGCGGATCTCGACCGGGCGGCGGTAGACGACCACGCGCGCGGGGCGGCCCTCGTGCGCCGCAATCGTGCCGCCCAGAGGCACCGCCTCGTCGCTCCAGCCCTCGCCGGAGCCTTCCAGGCGGGGCACTTCGAGGACCAGGAAGTCGATGTCGGCGAGCTGCGGCCAGCGCCGCTCCAGCCGCTCCACGGAGTCCTGCACCAGGTCCGCGAACACCTCGGCGCGGCTCGCGGCGAGCGGCACCTGGGGTGGCGCGACGGGGCCACGCATGCCCCTGCCATGGCGGTCACGACGGCGGGGCCCGGGTGCGGCGGCGCGGGGCGGTACGGGGTTGTCCATCACTGGCGAAGCGTAGTCCCAGGAAGGCCCGTGTGCCCGACCCCCACGCGGCTGCCCGCGGACGGTGGGCAGACCGTGGGTGGACCGGGGTGCCAAGTCCGGTGATCATGCCGGATGTCGCTCGATGACCATTCCGGCCAAGGTTGGGCTCGATTCCGTGTCCCTCCAAGACCGTCGCTCACATGGCAATTGACATGGTTTGCGCCAAGTGGTGACCGGATTCAGGTCTGTTCGGCATCCCGCCACGTGATGTCGCCCCAGGTCAGGGCGGGATGTGCGGAGGCGCGTGTGGGCCGTCTCACAGCACGACACGGTGGGGTGACCTGGGGGAGAGTCGTCGCGGCCCGCTCAAGAGTGCGGTACCGTCCAACGTCGTGAGCCCTGTACGTCGCTGTTCGCGAACCGCTTGCGGCCGCCCCGCCGTCGCGACGCTGACGTACGTCTACGCCGACTCGACCGCGGTCCTCGGCCCGCTCGCCACCTACGCCGAACCCCACTGCTACGACCTGTGCGCCGAGCACTCCGAGCGCCTCACCGCGCCGCGCGGCTGGGAGGTCGTCCGGCTCGCCGACTCCTCCGGTCCCTCGCGTCCCAGTGGTGACGATCTGGAAGCGCTTGCCAACGCGGTGCGCGAGGCGGCACGTCCGCAGCGGCGCGCCGCGGAGGCCGGTGGCGGCGCGAGCGCGCGCTCGGCGGACCCGATGGAGGTCGCGCGCCGCGGCCACCTGCGGGTGCTGCGCTCACCGGACAACTGAGCGCCCCCCACTTCTCCGTACGCCGTTTCCGCACGCCCCTCTTCCTTGCGTGCGCCTCTTCCCTCCGAGCGTTCACCGTCCCGGCGTGCACCCCTTCTCCGTGCGCCCCCCGTCCCCGCGCGCGCCTGCCCCGTACGCCCGATCTCACTGGCTGACGCACACCCATTGACGTGAAGTTGTCGCGGACACGACTATTCCGTTTGCCGTGAGAAATCGCTTTCCGCATCACGGAATCCGGGGAGGCGCCCGTGTACGTCCAGGAACTGGAACCCGTCGCCGACTCGCTCGGCCTGTCCGCCCTCGTCGCCGTCCTGCCCCTGGTCGTCGTACTGGCCCTGCTCGGCGGCGTTCGCATGAAGGCGCACCGGGCCGGGCTCATCGGCCTTCTGGCGGCCTCTCTGGTCGCCTGGCTCGCGTACGGCATGCCGGTCGGCCAGACGCTCTCCAGCGCCGCCCAGGGCGCCGTTTTCGGCCTCTTCCCCATCCTGTGGATCGTCGTCAACGCCCTGTGGGTGTACCGGATGACCGTCCGCACCCGGCACTTCGACATCCTGCGCCGCTCGTTCGGCCGGCTGTCCGACGACCCACGCATCCAGGCGCTCGTGGTCGCCTTCTGCTTCGGCGCGCTCCTGGAAGCCCTCGCGGGCTTCGGCGCGCCCGTCGCGATCTGCTCGGTGATGCTGGTCGCGCTCGGCTTCGACCCGGTGCGCGCGGCGGTGGTCGCGCTCGTCGCCAACACCGCGCCGGTCGCGTTCGGCGCGATGGGCACACCGGTCGTGACGCTCGCCCAAGTCACCGGCCTGCCACTGGATTCCGTCGCCTCCGTAGTGGGCCGTCAGACCCCGCTGCTGGCCCTCGTCGTGCCCCTGCTGCTGGTCGGTCTGGTCGACGGCCGACGCGGGCTGCGCGAGACCTGGGTGCCCGCCCTGGCGTGCGGAGTCGCCTTCGCCGCCGCCCAGTTCGCCGCCTCGAACTACGTCTCCGCGCAACTCGCGGACATCGGCGCCTCCTTGGCGGGCGCGGCCGCCCTGGTCGCCGTACCGCACGCACGCGTGCCCGCCACCGAGTCCGTACGAGCGGCGGTCCTGACCGGCGTACGCAGCGAGGACCTGGACGAGGAGGACCCGCGCGGCGAAGTCGTGCGGGCCTACGCCCCCTACGCGCTGATCGTCGCCATCTTCTCGATAGCGCAGATCCCGGCTGTGAAGGACTGGCTGGCCCAGGCGACCCGGACGTACGACTGGCCCTTCCTGGACGTCGTCAACCCGGACGGGAAGCCGGTCGGCGGGAACGTCTTCATCTGGCCGATCGTGTCGACCGGCGGCACCCTCGTGCTGCTCGCCGGGCTGTGCACGGCCGCCGTACTCGGGGTGCACGCGCGCGTGGCCGTCAGGGAATGGGCGGCGACGGTCCACGAGTTGAGGTTCGCCATCCTCACCGTGACGTCCGTACTGGCCCTCGCCTACGTCATGAACCTCTCCGGGCAGGCCGCCACGATCGGCCACTTCGTGGCGGCGGCCGGCGGCGGGCTCGCCTTCCTGTCACCCGTTCTGGGCTGGTTCGGGGTGGCTGTCTCCGGCTCCGACACCTCGGCGAACGCCCTTTTCGGTGCACTCCAGGTGAGCGCGGCCCGCGAGTCGGGACTGTCTCCCGAACTGCTCGCCGCCGCCAACAGTTCGGGCGGCGTGCTCGGCAAGATGATCTCGCCGCAGAACCTGACCATCGCGTGCGCGGCGGTCGGACTCGCGGGCCGCGAGGGCGACCTGCTGCGCAAGGTGCTGCCCTGGAGCGCCGGGCTGCTGCTGATCATGTGCCTGATCGTGGTGGGACAGAGTTCACCGGTGCTCGCTTGGATGCTCCCCTGAGACGGGCGGGTTTCCCCCAGGTGACGGACGCAGGCGCGCAGGTCACGGATGCGCGTCCACTCCGCGGCCGCACAGCGGAGTGGCAGCCGGGACGGGTAGTTTGGGGCGACCGATGTGGACTTCTGGAGGGTTGGCCGTGACTGCTGATCTGTCGCAGCTCGTGAAGGCGTACGACGTACGAGGTGTGGTCCCGGACCAGTGGGACGAGCCCATGGCCGAGCTGTTCGGCGCGGCCTTCGTCCAGGTGACCGGAGCGGACGCGATCGTGATCGGGCACGACATGCGCCCCTCGTCGCCCGGTCTGTCCCGTGCCTTTGCGCGTGGAGCGGCGGCCCGTGGTGTCGACGTGACCGAGATCGGCCTGTGCTCGACGGACCAGCTGTACTACGCGTCGGGCGCGTTCGACCTCCCGGGCGCCATGTTCACGGCCTCGCACAATCCCGCCCAGTACAACGGCATCAAGATGTGCCGGGCGGGCGCCGCCCCGGTCGGCCAGGACACCGGCCTCTCCGAGATCCGCGAACTCGTCGAGTCCTGGCTCGACTCGGGCGCCCCGGCCTTCGACGCGACGCCGGGAACGATCACGCAGCGGGACACGTTGGAGGATTACGCGGCGCACCTCCGCGCACTCGTCGACCTGACCTCGATCCGCCCCCTGAAGGTCGTGGTCGACGCGGGCAACGGCATGGGCGGACACACGGTCCCCACCGTCTTCGCCGGCCTGCCCCTGGACCTCGTCCCGATGTACTTCGAGCTGGACGGCACGTTCCCCAACCACGAGGCCAACCCGCTCGATCCGGCGAACATCGTGGACCTCCAGAAGCGCGTGCCCGAGGAGGGCGCCGACCTCGGCATCGCCTTCGACGGCGACGCGGACCGCTGCTTCGTCGTGGACCAGCACGGCGACCCGGTCTCCCCGTCCGCGATCACCGCCCTGGTCGCCTCCCGCGAGCTGGCGAAGAATGGCGGCAAGGGCACGGTCATCCACAACCTGATCACCTCCTGGTCGGTCCCGGAGGTTGTCCGCGAGCAGGGCGGCACCCCGGTCCGCACCCGCGTCGGCCACTCCTTCATCAAGGCCGAGATGGCGCGCTCCGGCGCGATCTTCGGCGGCGAGCACTCCGCGCACTACTACTTCCGTGACTTCTGGAACGCCGACACGGGCATGCTGGCCGCCCTGCACGTCCTCGCCGCCCTCGGCGGCCAGGACGGCCCGCTCTCCCAGCTCGTCGCCGAGTACGACCGCTACGTCGGCTCCGGCGAGATCAACTCCACCGTCGACGACCAGGCCGGCCGCCTCGCCGCCATCAAGGCCGCGTACCAGGGCCGCGACGGCATCACCCTCGACGAACTCGACGGTCTCACCGTCACCGCCGCCGACTGGTGGTTCAACGTCCGCCCCTCCAACACCGAACCCCTCCTCCGCCTCAACGCCGAAGCCAAGGACGAGCCGACGATGGCGAAGATCCGCGACGAGGTACTGGAAACCATCCGATCCTGAGACCGCACCGGGCGCGTTTCTCGCCCCCAGACCCCCGCTAAAAGATTGCGCAGTTCCCCGCGCTCCTTCTAGGGGCGCGGGGAACTGCGCAATCTTTTGGACCAGCCCCCACCCACCGCAGCCGAAGAAACAACCCCACGCACCCCCAACCCCACCTCACAAGCCAGCGCCGCGCCCCGGCACCCAGCCCCCCACAGCGGTACCCTGACCAGGCCGCATCCACCCGTTCGAAAGGACACCCCATGCCGCTCGAAGCCGGCCTCCTGGAGATCCTCGCCTGCCCGGCCTGTCACGCCCCTCTCAAGGAGCAGGACACCGAGCTGATCTGCACGGGAGCAGACTGCGGCCTCGCCTACCCCGTCCGGGACGGCATCCCCGTACTCCTCGTCGACGAGGCCCGCCGCCCCGCGTGAGCGACCCCTCGGCGACACACGTGTAACGACACACGCGTCAGCGCGAAAGCGACCCCCGGCGATCGGAGGCTCCCGACCCCATGCTCGACGAATCGCTGCTCGACGACCCCGACGCACTCACCCGCGCCGACCGCCGCGCGCTACTCCGCGGCGCCGCCGAGGCCGGCGCCCGGGTCCGCACCGCGGTCCGGCACGCCACCGAGGCCGGAATCCCCGAGCTGAAGCCGGACGGCCGCCCGCGCGCCGTCCTGATCGCGGGCCCCGGCATGGCCGCCACCGGCGTCGCCGAACTGCTCGGCACCCTCGCCGGAGCGAGCTGCCCCCTCACCAGGCTCACCCCCACCGGGGTCGCCCCCGCCGCGGGCGCCCTGCGCTGGGAGCTGCCCGGCTGGGCGGGCCCCGTCGACCTCCTCCTGGTCGCCACGCCCGACGGCAGTGAACCGGGCCTCGAACTCCTGGTCGAGTCGGCCTACCGTCGCGGCTGCACCGTCGCCGCAGTGGCCCCGGCCACTTCCCCCCTCGCCGAGTGGGTGGACGGCGCGCACGGCCTCTTCGTACCGATGGCGACCGCCCCGTACGAGCACGACGAACCCCTGGCCGCCTCCGCGCCCGGCGTCCTGTGGGCGCTGCTCACCCCGCTGCTCGCCCTCCTCGACCGCACCGGCCTGGTCTCGGCCCCGCCCGAGGCGCTCCAGAAGGTCGCCGACCGCCTGGACAACATCGCCGAGCGCTGCGGTCCGGCCATCGCGACCTACAGCAACCCGGCCAAGACGCTCGCCGTCGAGCTGGCCGAGGCGCTCCCGGTGATCTGGACGGAGGGCACCTCCGCGGGCCCCGCGGGCCGCCGTTTCACCGCCGCGCTCGCCGAGCTCGCGGGCCGCCCCGCGCTCACCGCCGAACTCCCCGAGGCGCTCGCCTCGCACAGCGTGCTGCTCGCGGGCGCACTCGCGGCCGGCGCCGACCCCGACGACTTCTTCCGCGACCGCGTCACGGAGGCACAGGCCCTGCACGCGCGCGTGGTGCTGCTCCGCGACCGCCCGATCGGCGGAATCAGCGCGGCGCCCGGCGCCCGCGAGCTCGCCCTCAGTCACGACACCGCGATCAGCGAGCTCGAACCCGAGGAGGGCGGCGAGCTGGAGACCCTCGCCGAACTGATCGCCATCACGGATTTCGCCGCCGTTTACCTGGCGCTTGCTTCGGGCGCCTGATCTTGACTCCGACACCCTGACCTTCGTACGCGGAGGAAGGCCCACCGCACGCCCAGGAAGGTCCACCGCACGCCGAGGAAGGTCCACGCCTTCCCCGTGGGACCCGCGTGCCGGGGGCGAGCCCCCGCGTCGTACGCAGAAGGAACTGTAGAGACTCGTATGGATCGCCTCGACAACACCATCCGCCCCTACGCCTGGGGTTCGACGACTGCCATCCCGCGACTGCTCGGCGTGGAGCCGACCGGTGAACCGCAGGCGGAGATGTGGATGGGCGCCCATCCGGGCGCGCCCTCGCGCACCGCGCGCGGTCCGCTCAACGAGGTCATCGCCGAGGACTCCGAGCGGGAACTCGGCCGCGCGGCGGTCGCCAAGTTCGGCCCCCGCCTGCCGTTCCTGCTGAAGATCCTTGCCGCGGGCGGCCCCCTCTCCCTCCAGGTGCACCCCAACCTGGAGCAGGCGAGGGAGGGTTACGAGGACGAGGAGAGCCGCGGCATCCCGATCGACGCCCCGCACCGCAACTACAAGGACGCCAACCACAAGCCCGAACTGATCTGCGCCCTCACGGAGTTCGACGGTCTGTGCGGCTTCCGCGCGCCCGACGAGGCCGCCGAACTCCTCGCGGGCCTGGACGTCGACTCCCTCAAGCCGTACGTCGACCTGCTGCACGCCCACCCGGAGGACGCGGCGCTGCGCGAGATCCTGACGGCGGTGCTGAGCGCGGACCCCGAGGACATGTCCCGCACGGTCACCGAGACCGCGGCCGCCTGCGCCCGCCTCGGCGGCGACTACGCCCCGTACGCCGACATCGCCCACCACTACCCGGGCGACCCCGGCGTCCTCGCCGCGATGCTCCTCAACTACGTCCAACTGCAGCCCGGAGAGGCCCTGTTCCTCGGCGCCGGAGTCCCGCACGCGTACTTGAACGGCCTCGGCGTCGAGATCATGGCCAACTCCGACAACGTCCTGCGCTGCGGCCTGACCCCCAAGCACGTCGACGTCCCCGAACTCCTGCGCGTCGTCCGCTTCGAGGCGAGCGACCCCGGCGTCCTGCGCCCGGAGGCGTCCCCCGACGGCGAGGAGGTCTACGCGACCCCCATCGACGAGTTCCGCCTCTCCCGGTACGTCCTGGCGGAGGGCGCCGCCCCGCGCGACCTCACGCGCGAGACCCCGCAGATCCTGCTCTGCACGGCGGGTTCCGTACGCGCGGACGGCAGCACGCTGGCCCCCGGCCAGTCAGTCTTCGTACCGGCGGGCGAAAAGGCCGAAGTGTCCGGGAACGGCACGATCTTCCGTGCGACAGTGGTGGCTTGACGGGACGACTGTGGTGACCTGAGGCGCCGTTGTCCGAGCGGGCTGCAACAATGGCCCACGGGCAAAAGGCAGGCAAAGCCCTGACGGCGTACGAAGGGACAGCAGGAGCACATGAGCGCTTCAGGCGGCACCAGAGCGATCGTGGCGGCACTCGGCGCCAACCTCGCGATCGCGGTATCGAAGTTCGTGGCGTTCGCCTTCAGCGGCTCGTCCTCGATGCTCGCCGAGGGCGTCCACTCGCTCGCCGACTCCGGCAACCAGGCCCTGCTACTGATCGGCGGCAAGAAGTCCCAGCGCGAGGCGACCCCGCAACACCCCTTCGGCTACGGCCGTGAGCGCTACATCTATGCCTTCCTCGTCTCGATCGTCCTCTTCTCGGTCGGCGGCATGTTCGCCGTCTACGAGGGCTACGAGAAGATCAAGCACCCGCACGAGATCGAGCACTGGTACTGGCCGGTGGGCGTCCTGGTGTTCGCGATCATTGCTGAGGGCTTCTCCTTCCGCACGGCCATCAAGGAGTCCAACGAACTGCGCGGCACGCTGTCCTGGGCACAGTTCATCCGCCGTGCCAAGGCCCCCGAGCTGCCGGTCGTCCTCCTGGAGGACTTCGGCGCGCTGATCGGTCTGGTCCTCGCGCTCGGCGGCGTCAGCCTGGCCCTGCTCACCGGCGACGGCGTCTGGGACGGCATCGGCACGGTCTGCATCGGCGTCCTGCTCATCCTGATCGCCCTGGTCCTGGCCGCCGAGACCAAGTCCCTCCTCCTCGGCGAGGCCGCGGGCACCGACGACGTCAAGAAGATCGAGGACGCCATCGTCGATGGCGACACGGTCACCGGCATCATCCACATGCGCACGCTCCACCTCGGCCCGGAGGAGCTCCTGATCGCCGCCAAGATCGCCGTCCAGCACGACGACACGGCCGCCGAGGTCGCCTCCGCGATCAACGCCGCCGAGTCCCGCATCCGCACCGCCGTCCCGATCGCCCGCGTGATCTACCTGGAGCCGGACATCTACAGCGAGGCGGAGGCGGCCAAGGGCCCGGACCGCGAGGCGACGCCCGGGGGACCGTCCCCGGCACCCGAGCACTGATGTCACCTTGCCTGTACGTGGTGGGGGCCCGCCCGGAGTCGTCCGGGCGGGCCCCCACCGTCGTTCACACCTGCTGCACGGCCCACGGCGGCGCCGGCGGCACCGCCCGGCTCCGCCGTCGTACGACAAAGGCGGCGATCCCGAAGCCGACCCCGGCGAGCGCGACCGGCACCCCGAGCATCCCGGTCACCGCAAGCGCGATGGGCACCGCGCGATGGTCGACCACCCGACCCTGCACCGCGCCGACGGGCACCGTCCCGCCGTGGTCGTCGAGGAAGTAACGGGAGTCCCGCGCGTTCAGGCGGTGATCGCCGAGCAGGAACAGCCGCCCTTCGGGCACCGTGACGTCGTACGGGTCGTACTGCCTGTGCGTTTCGTCGACGACCCCGTCTTGCAGATACGGCTCCTCGAGCGGCTTCCCGTTGACGGTGATCCGCTCGTCCGCCCCCTCACCCCCGCAGCACGCCACGCGATCGCCACCGACCCCGATGACGCGCTGAATGACACTTCCCGCCGATCCGTACCGCTCCGGCGCGGAGAACAGCACCACATCACCACGCCGTATCCGCTCCCCGCCAACGCGCTCGACGAATAGCCGCTCACCGACCGTGTACGTGGGCGTCATGCTCCCGCTCCGCACCGTGGCCGTCGTATAGGCGCTGCGCGCATACATCAAGGACCCGAGCAGCAACACCAAACCCAACGGCCCCAGCACCCACGCCGTGACCGCCAGCCCTCGCCCCCTGCGCATCCCCAACCCCTCCCCGCACGGCACTCCCACGCGCGCAGAGGCTAGCGGTTTCCTGTGAACGCACGGCGAGGGCCCCGGCCTCGCGACCACGGGGCCGGCCGCTCAATGCACCTCGCCCAGCACGCCGAGGATCGCGCCCACGTCCGCCGCCTCCGTCAGCCGCTCCCGGAACCCGGCGGCCATCCCCACTCCGCGACAACATCGCCAGGATCCTCAGATGCTCGTCCACCGCGGCCGCCTCCGGCACGGAGACCGTGAACACCTGCTTGGCCCCGTCGCGCACACCTCATTCGATGCCCTCGGCGGACCGCGCGAACCCGACGACCGGCGCTGTCACCGCATCCGTCTTGATCCCGAGGACCTCCCGCCATCGGCCTGATCCGTGCGCGCGGGACCCCGCTGTGTCCGAAGGCGGACTGGGGACGGCCGGGTCCACCGGTGTAGCTTGGTGACTTAGCCAGACGTCGCTGCTGATGGCGGTCGGGCGGTCCCACCGCGGACCGGCCGAGGGAGAGAGGGCCTCCGACGACTGCGCTGCGCGCACCAGGCACACCTGTGCCCTGCCGGGCACCTCCGTGCCCAGCTCGGGCATGCGTATGCCCGCCGCCGCGCAGACAGCCGTATCCACCTCGCCCCAATCCCGACCCCGAGGAGCAGCTCGCCATGACGACTGTCGACAACCGACAGGACTTCAAGGTCGCCGACCTCTCCCTGGCCGAGTTCGGCCGCAAGGAGATCACCCTCGCCGAGCACGAGATGCCCGGCCTGATGTCGATCCGCAAGGAGTACGCCGAGGCGCAGCCCCTCGCGGGCGCCCGCGTCACCGGCTCCCTGCACATGACGGTGCAGACCGCCGTACTCATCGAGACCCTGGTCGCCCTGGGCGCCGAGGTCCGCTGGGCCTCCTGCAACATCTTCTCCACCCAGGACCACGCCGCCGCCGCCATCGCGGTCGGCCCGGACGGCACGCCCGACAACCCGCAGGGCGTCCCGGTCTTCGCCTGGAAGGGCGAGACCCTGGAGGAGTACTGGTGGTGCACGGAGCAGGCGCTGACCTGGCCGAACACCCCCACCGGCGGCCCGAACATGATCCTTGACGACGGCGGTGACGCCACTCTCCTCGTCCACAAGGGCGTCGAGTACGAGAAGGACGGCAAGGTCCCCTCGGTCGACACCGCAGAGTCCGACGAGCACCGCGTCATCCTCGAACTCCTGAACCGCACGATCACCGACGGCTCCCAGAAGTGGACCCAGCTCGCCTCGGAGATCCGCGGCGTGACCGAGGAGACCACGACCGGCGTCCACCGTCTCTACGAGATGCACCGCGACGGCACCCTGCTGTTCCCGGCGATCAACGTGAACGACGCCGTGACGAAGTCGAAGTTCGACAACAAGTACGGCTGCCGCCACTCCCTGATCGACGGCATCAACCGCGCCACCGACGTCCTGATCGGCGGCAAGACCGCCGTCGTCTGCGGCTACGGCGACGTGGGCAAGGGCTGCGCGGAGTCCCTGCGCGGCCAGGGCGCTCGCGTGATCATCACCGAGATCGACCCGATCTGCGCGCTGCAGGCGGCGATGGACGGCTACCAGGTCACGACGCTCGACGAGGTCATCGACAAGGCCGACATCTTCGTCACCACGACCGGCAACAAGGACATCATCATGGCCGCGGACATGGCCAAGATGAAGCACCAGGCGATCGTCGGCAACATCGGTCACTTCGACAACGAGATCGACATGGCCGGCCTCGCGAAGATCCCGGGCATCGTCAAGGACGAGGTCAAGCCGCAGGTCCACACCTGGAAGTTCCCCGACGGCAAGGTGCTCATCGTCCTGTCCGAGGGCCGCCTGCTGAACCTGGGCAACGCCACCGGTCACCCCTCCTTCGTGATGTCCAACTCCTTCGCGGACCAGACCCTGGCCCAGATCGAGCTGTTCACGAAGCCCGAGGAGTACCCGACCGACGTCTACGTGCTGCCCAAGCACCTGGACGAGAAGGTCGCCCGCCTCCACCTCGACTCGCTCGGCGTGAAGCTGACGACGCTGCGCCCCGAGCAGGCCTCGTACATCGGCGTAGAGGTCGACGGCCCGTACAAGTCGGACCACTACCGCTACTGAGCACCCCGCCGAGCAGCGGTACCACCGCTCGGCGTACGGATGTCAGCAGGCCCTCGCTCTCGTGGCGGGGGCCTGTCCCCGATGAGGACCTGAACGCCCATGCCCCGCGGCCGTTATTCGCTCCATGATCCGCACGATCACACCCCCCTCGCTGAAGAGCACTTCCACTGCGCGCCCGGCCCCTCCGGCTGGCGCTACGTCTCCCAACTCACCACCCCCTCCGGCGACCACTCCGGCTCCGTCGACCTCACCCTCGACGAACTCGGTCGTCCCATCCGACTCGAACTGCACGCCGCGAGCTGGCAGGTCCGCGGCGCCGCGCTCGACGGTGTGACCTGGGTCCGCACCGACCCCACCGGCACGGAGGCCACTGAAGGCAATGTCCAGGCCCACGCCTTCACCGGTACGTCTCCCGCGTTCCTCATCGCCACCGCCCGTCTCCTTCGCCTCACCCCCGCCGCCGCCGCGACCCGCGTACGCCTCGTCGCCTTCACCGACCCAGTCCTCGCCCCGCGCACCCTCGACCAGTCCTGGGCCTTGATCTCGAGAGAAACACACACCACTGACAACGGCCCTCTGACCGTGGACGAATACCAGGTCACAGCGCTGGACACGGGGGAGCAGCACGCCGTGCACATCTCCGGAGACGTGGTGCTGGCGGCGCCCGGCATCGAACTCGAACACCTCGAATCGCCGCCGTCGGTATTCACCTGACGACGACGTCTCGACCCGCCGACGCCATGACGGCTGGTAGCGCGGGCGGGGCCGCGACGGCTGACTACGCGGGCGGCACGAAGCCGGTCGCGGGACGTTCGACCTGGTCGGCCTGCGGCGTGGTGTGCCGCGGCGGCGCTTGCGGCACCTGTTGCGACGCCGTTCCCGGAATCGCCGAGGGAGCTGACGGGTAGCGGTAGGGCTGTGCGCCTGACGGCTGCGCCGCCGGTCCTGCCGGGCTCGGCACTCCGACCGGATACCCACCCGGGCCGGGGTGAGAGATCCCGGCCGGCCCACCCCGAAACGCCCGCCGGACCTCCCGCGCCTGCCGCTCCTGCACCACGGCCGCCAGATACGCGGCCGGCGGAACCCCCTGCGGCGCCGGAGCGCCCGTACGGGCCGCGAGATCCATGGCGAGCCGTTCCGCCATAGCGCCGCCGACCTGCGGATCCAACTGCTGCATCCGTGTCAGGTACTGGCGGATGGCCAGCCACAACCCGTCGGGCACCGCGGACAGGTCAAGCCCGGAGAACCGCCCCGCCAACCAGGGCGGCGGCGGAGGCACGAAGGGCATATGGCCGACCGGAATCCTCTCCCGTACGACGAGCGTCCCCGCGAACACGTCACCGAGCCGCCGCCCCCGCGCCGACACCAGCGAGGCGATGCACGCGACGATCCCGAACGTCATCAGAATCTCGACCACACCGACAGCGCCGCGCACCAGCGCATGGCGGAACCGGATCGGCCCACCGTCGTCCCGCACCACCCGCAGCCCGCACGCCAGCTTCCCGAGCGAGCGGCCATGACTGAGGGTCTCCACCGCGATCGGCCCGCCCACCAGCACGAGAATGAAGCTGGCGATGGACACCGCGAGCTGCGCTGCGTCGTCCAGGGCGGCCGTTGACGCCACCAGACCGATGGTCACGACGACATAGACGGCCATGGCCACGGCCAGGTCCAGCAACACGGCCAGCGCTCGGCTCGGCAGCTTCGCGGGGCGCAGCTCCAGCGCCACCGCCTCGCCCGTCACTAGCTCACTCACGCCCGCCGTCCTTCCCTGACCTGCCCCGTGAACGGCCAGTCTGCCAAGCTGAGGGCGCATCGCGCCGCAGTAGGACAAGCTGACATCCACGACGAGCCGCCGACGAGCAGCCGAGGAGCAGGCAAACCGATGGACCTCGACGTCTTCGTCTCCGCCCACCGCGCCGAGTGGGACAGGCTCGACGCCCTGCTGCGCCGCCAGCGCCGTCTCACCGGAGCCGAGGCCGACGAACTCGTCACCCTGTACCAACGCACCGCCACTCACCTCTCCCTGATCCAGTCCAGCGCCCCGGATCCTCAGCTCACCGGCCGCCTCAGCCAACTCGTGGCACGCGCGCGTAGTGCGGTGACAGGCACCCGCCATGCCTCCTGGCGCGATGTCACCCGCTTCCTGACGCACGGTTTCCCGGCAGCGGTCTACCGCTCGCGCCACTGGTGGGTACCCACGGCGCTCCTCTCCACCGTCATAGCGACTCTCCTGGGCTGGTGGATCGGCACGCACCCCGAGGTCCAGTCCTCGATCGCGGCCCCCAGCGAACTACGGGACCTCACTCGCCCCGGTGGCCAGTACGAGACGTACTACTCCAGCCACCCCGCTGCTTCCTTCGCGGCCCAGGTGTGGACGAACAACGCCCAGGCCGCCGCGATGTGCCTGGTCCTGGGCGTCTTCCTGGGCATTCCGGTCCTCTGGATCCTCTTCCAGAACATGCTCAACCTGGGCGTCGGCATCGGCCTGATGTCCTCGGCCGGCCGCCTCGACACCTTCCTGGGGCTCGTCCTCCCGCATGGGCTTCTGGAACTGACCGCCGTCTTCGTCGCCGCCGGCACAGGTCTGCGACTGGGCTGGACCGTGATCGACCCGGGCCCACGTTCCCGTCGCACGGCGCTCGCCGAAGAGGGCCGCGCCGCGCTGGGCATGGCGATAGGCCTGGCACTGATCCTCTTCGTCTCGGGCGCCATCGAAGGCTTTGTCACGCCGTCCGGTCTCCCCACTTGGGCCCGTATCGGCATCGGAATCGCTGCTGAACTGGCCTTTCTCGCGTACGTCTATGTCTTGGGCGGTCGCGCGGCACGCGCCGGCGACACCGGTGACGTCGACGAGTCCGAGCGAAGCGCCACACTCCCGACGGCCGCCTGATGTGCGCGCACACCTGCTGACCTGCTAGTCTCCTCTTCGCCCCACAAGAGCCGTTGACACGGAGCTGGTGGGGAGGTAGATTCGAACAGTTGCCTAGAACTGGACATGTCCGGTGGCACAGGTTAGTGTCTACCTGCTTCCTGAAACAATCGACACTTCGATTGCGGAGAAGCCACTCCCGATGTTTCAGAAATGGATGCCGGTCAATCCGGCCCAAGACTTCTGATAAAGTCGGAACCGCCGGAAAGGGAAACGCGAAAGCGGAAACCTGGAAAGCACCGAGGGAAATCGGACCGGAAACGATCTGATAGAGTCGGAAACGCAAGAACGAAACAAAAACAAAGCAAGACCGAAGGGAAGCGCCCGGAGGAAAGCCCGAGAGGGTGAGTACAAAGGAAGCGTCCGTTCCTTGAGAACTCAACAGCGTGCCAAAAATCAACGCCAGATATGTTGATACCCCGTCTCCGGCCGATCGGCTGGGGCGAGGTTCCTTTGAAAAAGTCCTGCCGGGCACTGCCTGGTAGGCGCACAGCGAGGACGCTGTGAACCTTCCGATTATTCCTCGGGAGGTTCCGCTCTCGTGGTGTCCACCCGATTACGGGTAAACATTCACGGAGAGTTTGATCCTGGCTCAGGACGAACGCTGGCGGCGTGCTTAACACATGCAAGTCGAACGATGAAGCCCTTCGGGGTGGATTAGTGGCGAACGGGTGAGTAACACGTGGGCAATCTGCCCTTCACTCTGGGACAAGCCCTGGAAACGGGGTCTAATACCGGATAACACTCCTGCCCGCATGGGTGGGGGTTAAAAGCTCCGGCGGTGAAGGATGAGCCCGCGGCCTATCAGCTTGTTGGTGAGGTAGTGGCTCACCAAGGCGACGACGGGTAGCCGGCCTGAGAGGGCGACCGGCCACACTGGGACTGAGACACGGCCCAGACTCCTACGGGAGGCAGCAGTGGGGAATATTGCACAATGGGCGAAAGCCTGATGCAGCGACGCCGCGTGAGGGATGACGGCCTTCGGGTTGTAAACCTCTTTCAGCAGGGAAGAAGCGAGAGTGACGGTACCTGCAGAAGAAGCGCCGGCTAACTACGTGCCAGCAGCCGCGGTAATACGTAGGGCGCAAGCGTTGTCCGGAATTATTGGGCGTAAAGAGCTCGTAGGCGGCTTGTCACGTCGGGTGTGAAAGCCCGGGGCTTAACCCCGGGTCTGCATTCGATACGGGCTAGCTAGAGTGTGGTAGGGGAGATCGGAATTCCTGGTGTAGCGGTGAAATGCGCAGATATCAGGAGGAACACCGGTGGCGAAGGCGGATCTCTGGGCCATTACTGACGCTGAGGAGCGAAAGCGTGGGGAGCGAACAGGATTAGATACCCTGGTAGTCCACGCCGTAAACGGTGGGAACTAGGTGTTGGCGACATTCCACGTCGTCGGTGCCGCAGCTAACGCATTAAGTTCCCCGCCTGGGGAGTACGGCCGCAAGGCTAAAACTCAAAGGAATTGACGGGGGCCCGCACAAGCAGCGGAGCATGTGGCTTAATTCGACGCAACGCGAAGAACCTTACCAAGGCTTGACATACACCGGAAACGGCCAGAGATGGTCGCCCCCTTGTGGTCGGTGTACAGGTGGTGCATGGCTGTCGTCAGCTCGTGTCGTGAGATGTTGGGTTAAGTCCCGCAACGAGCGCAACCCTTGTTCTGTGTTGCCAGCATGCCCTTCGGGGTGATGGGGACTCACAGGAGACTGCCGGGGTCAACTCGGAGGAAGGTGGGGACGACGTCAAGTCATCATGCCCCTTATGTCTTGGGCTGCACACGTGCTACAATGGCAGGTACAAAGAGCTGCGAAGCCGCGAGGCGGAGCGAATCTCAAAAAGCCTGTCTCAGTTCGGATTGGGGTCTGCAACTCGACCCCATGAAGTCGGAGTTGCTAGTAATCGCAGATCAGCATTGCTGCGGTGAATACGTTCCCGGGCCTTGTACACACCGCCCGTCACGTCACGAAAGTCGGTAACACCCGAAGCCGGTGGCCCAACCCCTTGTGGGAGGGAGCTGTCGAAGGTGGGACTGGCGATTGGGACGAAGTCGTAACAAGGTAGCCGTACCGGAAGGTGCGGCTGGATCACCTCCTTTCTAAGGAGCATCTAGGCCGCCAAGCTTGCTTGGTGGTCCAGGGCCATTACGTCGGCACACGTCCGACGGTGGTTGCTCATGGGTGGAACGTTGATTATTCGGCCGGTTTCACGGGTCGGAGGCTGCAAGTACTGCTCGCAAGAGTGTGGAAAGCATGATCTCCGGACGGGAGTTGGTCGGGCACGCTGTTGGGTGTCTGAAGGTACGGCCGATACGGCTGCCTTCAGTGCCGGCCCCGGTAAAAATCTGCTTCGGTGGGTTGTGACGGGTGGTTGGTCGTTGTTTGAGAACTGCACAGTGGACGCGAGCATCTGTGGCCAAGTTTTTAAGGGCGCACGGTGGATGCCTTGGCACCAGGAACCGATGAAGGACGTGGGAGGCCACGATAGTCCCCGGGGAGCCGTCAACCAGGCTTTGATCCGGGGGTTTCCGAATGGGGAAACCCGGCAGTCGTCATGGGCTGTCACCCATACCTGAACACATAGGGTATGTGGAGGGAACGCGGGGAAGTGAAACATCTCAGTACCCGCAGGAAGAGAAAACAACCGTGATTCCGGGAGTAGTGGCGAGCGAAACTGGATGAGGCCAAACCATATGCGTGTGAGACCCGGCAGGGGTTGCGCATGTGGGGTTGTGGGATCTCTCTTTCACAGTCTGCCGGCTGTGAGGCGAGTCAGAAACCGTTGATGTAGGCGAAGGACATGCGAAAGGTCCGGCGTAGAGGGTAAGACCCCCGTAGTCGAAACATCAACGGCTCGTTTGAGAGACACCCAAGTAGCACGGGGCCCGAGAAATCCCGTGTGAATCTGGCGGGACCACCCGCTAAGCCTAAATATTCCCTGGTGACCGATAGCGGATAGTACCGTGAGGGAATGGTGAAAAGTACCGCGGGAGCGGAGTGAAATAGTACCTGAAACCGTGTGCCTACAAGCCGTGGGAGCGTCGGATATGTGCTTGCACATATCTCGTGACTGCGTGCCTTTTGAAGAATGAGCCTGCGAGTTTGCGGTGCGTTGCGAGGTTAACCCGTGTGGGGAAGCCGTAGCGAAAGCGAGTCCGAATAGGGCGATTCAGTAGCGCGCTCAAGACCCGAAGCGGAGTGATCTAGCCATGGGCAGGTTGAAGCGGCTGTAAGAGGTCGTGGAGGACCGAACCCACCAGGGTTGAAAACCTGGGGGATGACCTGTGGTTAGGGGTGAAAGGCCAATCAAACTCCGTGATAGCTGGTTCTCCCCGAAATGCATTTAGGTGCAGCGTCGTGTGTTTCTTGCCGGAGGTAGAGCACTGGATAGGCGATGGGCCCTACCGGGTTACTGACCTTAGCCAAACTCCGAATGCCGGTAAGTGAGAGCGCGGCAGTGAGACTGTGGGGGATAAGCTCCATGGTCGAGAGGGAAACAGCCCAGAGCATCGACTAAGGCCCCTAAGCGTACGCTAAGTGGGAAAGGATGTGGAGTCGCACAGACAACCAGGAGGTTGGCTTAGAAGCAGCCACCCTTGAAAGAGTGCGTAATAGCTCACTGGTCTAGTGATTCCGCGCCGACAATGTAGCGGGGCTCAAGCGTACCGCCGAAGTCGTGTCATTGCAGCAATAGGGCCAACGCCCGCTGTGATGGGTAGGGGAGCGTCGTGTGCGGGGTGAAGCCGCGCCGGAAGGCAGTGGTGGACGGTTCACGAGTGAGAATGCAGGCATGAGTAGCGATACACACGTGAGAAACGTGTGCGCCGATTGACTAAGGGTTCCTGGGTCAAGCTGATCTGCCCAGGGTAAGTCGGGACCTAAGGCGAGGCCGACAGGCGTAGTCGATGGATAACCGGTTGATATTCCGGTACCCGCTGTGAAGCGTCAAACATTGAACCAGGCGATGCTAAGTCCGTGAAGCCGCCCCGGAGCCTTCGGGCAAAGGGGAGTGGTGGAGCCGACGGACCAGACCTGCAGTAGGTGAGTGATGGGGTGACGCAGGAAGGTAGTCCATCCCGGGCGGTGGTTGTCCCGGGGTAAGGGTGTAGGCCGTGCGATAGGCAAATCCGTCGCACATGAGGCTGAGACCTGATGCCGAGCCGATTGTGGTGAAGTGGATGATCCTATGCTGTCGAGAAAAGCCTCTAGCGAGTTTCATGGCGGCCCGTACCCTAAACCGACTCAGGTGGTCAGGTAGAGAATACCGAGGCGTTCGGGTGAACTATGGTTAAGGAACTCGGCAAAATGCCCCCGTAACTTCGGGAGAAGGGGGGCCATCACCGGTGAGAGGACTTGCTCCTTGAGCTGGGGGTGGCCGCAGAGACCAGCGAGAAGCGACTGTTTACTAAAAACACAGGTCCGTGCGAAGCCGTAAGGCGATGTATACGGACTGACGCCTGCCCGGTGCTGGAACGTTAAGGGGACCGGTTAGTCACTCTTCGGGGTGGCGAAGCTGAGAACTTAAGCGCCAGTAAACGGCGGTGGTAACTATAACCATCCTAAGGTAGCGAAATTCCTTGTCGGGTAAGTTCCGACCTGCACGAATGGCGTAACGACTTCTCGACTGTCTCAACCATAGGCCCGGTGAAATTGCACTACGAGTAAAGATGCTCGTTTCGCGCAGCAGGACGGAAAGACCCCGGGACCTTTACTACAGTTTGATATTGGTGTTCGGTTCGGCTTGTGTAGGATAGCTGGGAGACTTTGAAGCAGGCACGCCAGTGTTTGTGGAGTCGTCGTTGAAATACCAGTCTGGTCGTGCTGGATGTCTAACCTGGGTCCGTGATCCGGATCAGGGACAGTGTCTGATGGGTAGTTTAACTGGGGCGGTTGCCTCCTAAAGAGTAACGGAGGCGCCCAAAGGTTCCCTCAGCCTGGTTGGTAATCAGGTGTTGAGTGTAAGTGCACAAGGGAGCTTGACTGTGAGACCGACGGGTCGAGCAGGGACGAAAGTCGGGACTAGTGATCCGGCGGTGGCTTGTGGAAGCGCCGTCGCTCAACGGATAAAAGGTACCCCGGGGATAACAGGCTGATCTTCCCCAAGAGTCCATATCGACGGGATGGTTTGGCACCTCGATGTCGGCTCGTCGCATCCTGGGGCTGGAGTCGGTCCCAAGGGTTGGGCTGTTCGCCCATTAAAGCGGTACGCGAGCTGGGTTTAGAACGTCGTGAGACAGTTCGGTCCCTATCCGCTGTGCGCGTAGGAATATTGAGAAGGGCTGTCCCTAGTACGAGAGGACCGGGACGGACGAACCTCTGGTGTGCCAGTTGTCCTGCCAAGGGCATGGCTGGTTGGCTACGTTCGGGAGGGATAACCGCTGAAAGCATCTAAGCGGGAAGCCTGCTTCGAGATGAGTATTCCCACCTCCTTGAGAGGGTAAGGCTCCCAGTAGACGACTGGGTTGATAGGCCAGATCTGGAAGCCCGGTAACGGGTGGAGGTGACTGGTACTAATAGGCCGAGGGCTTGTCCTCAGTTGCTCGCGTCCACTGTGTTGGTTCTGAAACCACGAACAACCGTCGTAGCTATGCCACGGCTCCGGTTGACAGTTTCATAGTGTTTCGGTGGTCATAGCGTGAGGGAAACGCCCGGTTACATTCCGAACCCGGAAGCTAAGCCTCACAGCGCCGATGGTACTGCAGGGGGGACCCTGTGGGAGAGTAGGACGCCGCCGAACAAATTTTAGAGAAAACCCCCGTACCGGGAAAACGGTACGGGGGTTTTCTGCGTTCTGGATCATTTAATTCAGGGGGCCTCTTGGACAAGAGGCCCCCTTTTTTATGCGCGCCTACAGGCGCCCCGCCGCCTTGAGTGCCAGATACGCGTCCGCGAGAACCGGCGCCAGTTCGTCCGGGGTCGCGTCGACGACCGTGACGCCATGGCGCTGAAGTTGTTCGGCCGTGCGGTGGCGTTCCGTCTGGGCCTGGGCCGCGGCTGCTGCCTCGTACACCGCCTCGGTGTTTCCCCGAGCCGCCGCCATGTGGGCGATGTGCGGATCGGCCACCGATGCCACCAGAACCGTATGGCGCTGAGTGAGGAGGGGGAGTACGGGAAGCAGGCCCTCCTCGATGGGGGCCGCGTCGAGGCTGGTCAGCAGGACGATCAAGGAGCGGCGTGGGGCCGTGCGAAGTGCTGTGGCGGTGAGGCCGCGGGCGTCCGTTTCGACGAGTTCCGGTTCCAGGGTCGCCATCGCGTTGACCAGGGATGGGAGGACGTCGCCTGCCGCACGTCCCTGGACGAGGGCGCGTACTCGGCGGTCGTAGGCGAGGAGGTCCACGCGGTCGCCGGCCCGGGAGGCCAGGGCTGCCAGGAGCAGAGCCGCGTCCATGGAGGCGTCGAGGCGGGGGGCGTCGCCGACGCGGCCCGCCGAGGTGCGGCCGGTGTCGAGGACGAGGAGGATGTGGCGGTCGCGTTCGGGGCGCCAGGTGCGCACGGCGACCGTGGTCTGACGGGCGGTTGCCCGCCAGTCGATGGAGCGGGTGTCGTCGCCGGGGACGTACTCGCGAAGACTGTCGAATTCCGTGCCCTCGCCGCGGGTCAGCACGCTGGTGCGGCCGTCGAGTTCACGCAGGCGGGCCAGTTTGGAGGGGAGGTGCTTCCGGCTGGTGAAGGGCGGCAGGACGCGTACCGTCCAGGGAACTCTGTGGCTGCCTTGGCGGGAGAAGAGGCCGAGGGGGCCGTACGAGCGGATGGTGACACGGTCTGCCTGGCGGTCGCCGCGGCGGGTGGGGCGCAGGCGGGTCGTCAGGCGTCGGCGCTCGCCGGCGGGGACCGTGAGGCGGTGGCGGGAGGCGGCGACTTCCGTGCCGGGTTCCCAACTGCTCGGGGGCCAGGCGTCGCGGAGGTGGGCGCGCAGGGGGCGGCTGGACGGGTTGGTGACGGTCAGGGTGATGTCGGCGGTTTCGCCGAGGCGTGCGGAGGTGTCGCCGGAGCGGGTCAGACCGAGGCGGCGTACGGGTGCTGCCAGAGCGGCGTCGCAAGCGCAGGCCAGTGCCAGGGGGGCGTTCACGGCGAGGATGCCCGTCCAGCTCGGCTCCCAGATGCCGACGGGGAGGGCGCCGAGGGCCGCGAGCAGGGCGGCGCGTCCGGTGAGTGCCATCAGCGGGGGACAGGGACGTGAGCGAGGATCGCGTTGATGACGGAGTCGGCGGTCACGCCCTCCATCTCGGCCTCGGGGCGGAGTTGGATGCGGTGGCGGAGTGTCGGGAGGGCCAGGGCCTTTACGTCGTCGGGGATGACGTAGTCGCGGCCCGTCAGCCAGGCCCACGCGCGAGCCGTGGCGAGGAGCGCGGTGGCGCCACGGGGGGAGACGCCGAGGGTGAGGGACGGCGATTCGCGGGTAGCGCGGCAGATGTCCACTACGTAGCCGGTGATTTCGGGGGAGACCGCTGTCTTGGCGACGGCCGCACGGGCGGCTTCCAGGTCGGCGGGGCCCGCTACGGGGCGTACGCCGGCGGCGCGAAGGTCGCGTGGGTTGAAGCCCTCGGCATGGCGGGTGAGGACGCTGATCTCGTCCTGGCGGGAGGGCAGAGGGATCGTCAGTTTGAGGAGGAAGCGGTCCAGTTGGGCCTCTGGGAGAGGATACGTTCCCTCGTACTCGACCGGGTTCTGGGTGGCGGCGACCAGGAAGGGCTCCGGGAGCAGGCGGGGTGTGCCGTCGACCGTGACCTGGCGTTCTTCCATCGCTTCGAGGAGGGACGACTGGGTCTTGGGCGGGGTGCGGTTGATCTCGTCGGCCAGCAGGAGGTTCGTGAAGACCGGGCCGGGCTGGAAGGAGAACTCGGCGGTGCGGGCGTCGTAGACGAGGGAGCCGGTGACGTCGCTGGGCATCAGGTCCGGGGTGAACTGCACGCGCTTGGTGTCGAGTTCGAGTGCGGATGCGAGGGCGCGGACGAGCAACGTTTTGGCGACTCCGGGGACTCCTTCAAGTAGAACGTGTCCGCGGCAGAGGAGGGCGACGACTAGGCCGGTCACGGCGGGGTCCTGGCCGACCACGGCTTTGGCGATCTCGGCGCGCAGGGCCTCCAGGGAGGAGCGGGCGGTGCCCGGATCCCCGGCGTACCCGGCGTTGTCAGTGGTCGGATCCATCATGAACGGCGTACCTCTCTTTCGAGGGCGTCGAGTTGGTCGGCGAGGGAGACGAGGGCCGCGTCGTCGCGGGGCGGCGGCCCGAAGAGGAGGTTGTGGAGGGCCTGGCCGTCGCCTTGGAGGTGGGCGGACAGGGCGGGGAGAAGGGCTTCGGGCGCGTGCGCCTGGGCGGGGGGTACACCGACGAGGGGGGCGAGGCGGGTGCGGGTGGTGGAGCGCAGGGCTGCCGCGGCGCGGTCGCGGGCGTTGGCCTTGCGGTAGAGGCGGGCGCGGCCTTCGACGGTTTCGGAGGCGCGGATCGCGACGGGGAGGCGTTCGGGCACGAGGGGGCCGAGTCGGCGTGCCCGCCAGAGGGCGGCCAGGGCTGCCGCGATGAAGAGCTGCAGCGTGCCCCAGAGCCAGCCCGAGGGGAGCAGGTCGAAGAAGCTCTGGTCGCCCGCGTCGGTGGCCGAGGTGTCGGAGAGCGAGGGGAGGTACCAGACCAAGTGGGAGCGGGAACCGAGCAGTTGAAGGGCGAGCGAGGCGTTGCCCTGCTCGTCGAGGCGGTCGTTGTAGAGGATGTCGGGGGCGCCGAGCACGACGGTGTCGCCGCTTCCCGAGGTCGCCGGGATACGCAGGAGCGTGGGCAGGCCGTCGCTGAGGTAGCAGGCGTCGGCGTCGATGTTGGTGGCGGTGTAGCGGACGCCGCCGGTGTCGGCGCTGCCCGCTCGCGCGGCGGCGGGCAGGGAGCAGCCGGGGGAGAGCGTCGAGTCGAAGCTGACCGCGGGGTCGGCGGTGACTCCGGGGGCGAGGGTGCCGAGGGAGGGGGATCCGGGGGAGATCAGGATCGTCCGGCCGTCGGAGTTCTCTGTCGCCGTGTGGAGGAGCGTCTGCTGACGTTTGGTCAGCAGGTCGGGGGCGGCGATCAGGATGGTGGTGTCGGAGCCGGCCGCGGCGCGGGCCTCGTCCAGGGTGGTGACCACGCGCGTGGAGACCCCTCGGTCGGCGAGGAGTTCGGCGACGGCGCGGCTTCCGTAGGGATCGGCGGAGCGCGGGTCGAGGCGACCGTGCTGGGCGCCCGAGCGGATTGCGGCGATCGCGATGGCGGCCACCAGCAGGATCACGAGCGCGAGTACGACTCCTCGGGCGCGGGTCCACAGCTGGCGGGCGGTGGGCGAGGCCGAGGTGGATGTGAGGGGTGGGGCCTCGGGTTTCCCGGTTGCCTCAGTCGCCTCGGTCGTCATGAGGCGGCTCCCTGGCGGGCGTTGTGGGCCGTGCTGTGGGCGCTGTTCGCGAGTACGGGTTTGGTGCGTTCCAGGTCGCGGTCGAGCTCGGTGAGGCGATGGTACGTGTGCGAGTCCGCCGCTCGTCCGCCGTATGTGACGTCGTCGAAGTCCCGGGCCGCGGCGCGCAGTCGGTCCGTGTGGGCGGGCAGGGTGCGGCTTGCTTCGGCGGCTGCCTCGTCCGCCGTGCGGCCGGGGCGCGGGTCGAGGAGAGCGCGCTCTTCCAAGGAGCGGACGACGGCGCGCATGCGTTCCTGGACGGCCTGGTTCCAGTGGCCCTGGGCGGCGTGCGCCTCGGCGGCCGCGCGGTGTTCGGCCGCGCTTTTGGGGCGGTCGTCGAAGAGCGCGGCGGACGACGTGGGTGTGCGGCGCGGGGTGCCCAGGCGCCACCACAGGGCGGCGACGACGGCGACTACGGCCAGCAGGATGACGAGAAGTCCGAGCGTTCCGCCGGGTGTTGCTGCGGAGGCGGCGCTGAACAGCTTGCCGACCCAGTCCCAGAAGGCGTTCAGGGCGCGCTGGAGCAGGCTGGGGTCGTTCTCGTGGTACATCCGCTTGGACAGCTCGCGCTTGGCCGCCTCCCGCGCGGGGTCGCGCGGCGTGGTCACCGGTGGCTCGTCGCCGCGCGGCAGCGCGAGGACAGCTGTGGCGCCGGTGTGCGGCAGTGCCAGTACTGCTGTGAGAACTCCCCCCGCCGGGCTCACCGCATCAGCTCCCCGGAGTGGTGCCGGGGGTGTCGGAGCCGTAGTCCTGGACTCCGGCGGCGCGGGCCAGGTCGAGGTCGAGGGCCTCGCGGCGGATGCGCTGGTCGATGTAGAGGAGCACGGTGACGCCGGCGGTGATCGGGAAGGTGAGCATGGATCCGATCACCGAGCCGACGCCGCTGACGATGAGGAACGTCCAGCCGAGGCTGCCGCTGCCGCTGCTGAGGAGGCCGGTGACGCCATCGCCGCTCAGGGCCGCGGCGAGGAAGGCGAAGGGGATGACGACGATCGACGCCACGATGTTGGCGATGATCGTGGCGAGCAGCTGAATGCCGAAGACCCGCCACCAGGAGCCGCGCACGAGCTTCGCGGAGCGGCTCATCGCCTTCAGGACGCCCTGCTTCTCCAGCATCAGGGCGGGAGAAGCGAGCGAGAAGCGGATCATCAGCCAGAGCGCGACGACGCCCGCGCCGAGTCCACCGATGACGGCGAGCGTGATGCCCGCGTCGCCGGCGCCGGCCACCGCGGCGAGTACGCCGGGCAGAGTGCCGACGGCGACGACCGCGACGGCGATGAGCGGCAGCAGGAAGGTCAGCCCGAACAGCTTCGGCAGCTGAGGACGGGCATCACGCCAGGCCTCCGCCGTGGTCACCGACTTGCCGAGCACCGCGCGGCTGGTCACGGATGTGAGCAGGGCCGTCGCGACGATGGTGCCGAGCAGGGTGATGAGCAGGACTACACCGGAGTTCAGCAGGGTGTCGCCCAGGGCGCGGCTCAGCTCACCGACGGTGGCGCTCGGGTCGTTGAGGGCGTCCGTGCTGGCGCTGTCGTCCAGGACGAAGCCCTGGAGCAGGATGACCGCGATCTCCGTGACGACCGCGACAGTCAGCGAGATGCCGAGGACAGTGCGCCAGTAGGTGCGCATCGTGGAGACCGCGCCGTCGAGGATCTCGCCGACGCCGAGCGGGCGGAGCGGGATGACGCCGGGCTTGGCAGCGGGCGGCGGGCCACCCCAGTTGCCTCCCCAGCCGCCGGGACCGATGGGGCCGCCGTATCCGCGACCCGGGCCTCCCCAGCCTGTGTACCCGCCGCCCTGGGCTCCGTGGCCGCCGTGGCCGCCGGGGGGCCGGCCGCCCCAGCCCGGGCCGGGCGGAGGTGGTGGCGGGGCCTGGCCGGGGCCCTGCGGGCTGGGAGCGGACCACTGACCGGGCGGGGGCTGCTCCTTGGACCATTTCGACGGCGGCTCCGGCTGGTCCGTGCCGCCCTGGTCCGAGGGCTGCTCCGTGGGCTGCGCGGCGCCGGAGGAGTCCGGCTCCTGCCCGTCGGAGGGGGCAGATCCGGGCGAGGCCCAGCCCGGAGTGTCTTTCATCGTCGCTCCTTCACGGTGCCCGTCCGCCGTCGCGGCGGCAGGTTGGCAGCCATCGTGCCACGGTGCGCCCGGCAAGGGACCGGCCGCCGTATGGGCTGCGCACCTTCAATTGTCCGCCGGGTACGGGGCAGACTGGGCGGATGGCTGATCAGTACGCGCAATCCCGTGAGGACAGCGGGCGCACGGAGATACCGACGATCCGCTGGGACGAGCCACCCGAAGGCCCCGTGCTGGTCCTTCTCGATCAGACACGGCTGCCCACCGAGGAGGTCGAGTTGGTGTGCACGGATGCGCCGGCGCTGGTGGAGGCGATCCGCACGCTCGCCGTGCGCGGGGCGCCGGTGCTCGGCATCGCCGGGGCGTACGGCGTCGCGCTCGCCGCCGCGCGGGGCTTCGACGTGGACGAGGCCGCGCGTGCGCTGGCCGGTGCCCGGCCGACCGCGGTGAACCTGGCTGTCGGCGTACGCAGGGCGCGGGCGGCTTACGGTGCCGCGCTCTCCGGTGGCGGCGATCAGCAGCAGGCCACCGCGGCGGCGCTCGCCGCGGCGCGGGCGCTGCACCGGGAGGACGCCGAGGCCAGCGCGCGGATGGCGGAGCTCGGGCTTGCGCTGCTCGACGAGCTGCTGCCGGGCGGCGGACACCGGGTTCTGACGCACTGCAACACCGGCGCGCTGGTGTCGGGCGGGGAAGGAACGGCGTTCGCGGTGGCGCTCGCGGCGCATCGGGCGGGGCAGTTGCGGCGGCTCTGGGTGGACGAAACGCGGCCGTTGCTGCAAGGTGCTCGCCTGACGGCCTACGAAGCGGCGCGCAACGGAATGGCGTACACCTTGCTCACGGACAACGCGGCGGGCTCGCTCTTCGCGGCCGGAGAGGTGGACGCGGTGCTGATCGGGGCCGATCGGATCGCGGCCGACGGTTCGGTGGCGAACAAGGTGGGGAGCTATCCGCTCGCGGTGCTGGCCCGGTATCACCATGTGCCGTTCATCGTGGTGGCGCCGGTGACGACGATCGATCTGGACACCCCGGACGGAGCGTCCATCGAGGTCGAACAGCGCTCAGGTCATGAAGTGACCGAGGTCACAGCACCTCAGGCGGCAGGAGCGGAAGCGGGAGGCGGGATACCGGTGGCACCCCTGGGGACCCAGGCGTACAACCCGGCGTTCGACGTGACGCCGCCGGAGTTGGTGACGGCAATCGTCACCGAAGAGGGCGCCGTGTCGCCCGTGACGGCTGAGGCGCTTGCCGAGCTGTGTGACAGGTCACGCCAGGTAACGATTTAGTTAATGGGATGATGTCGTTTATGAAGGGACGAGTCCTTGTCGTCGATGACGACACCGCACTGGCCGAGATGCTCGGCATTGTGTTGCGTGGTGAAGGTTTTGAGCCGTCTTTCGTAGCCGACGGCGACAAGGCGCTGGCGGCTTTCCGTGAGACCAAGCCCGATCTGGTGCTCCTGGACCTGATGCTTCCCGGCCGGGACGGTATCGAGGTGTGCCGCCTGATCAGGGCGGAGTCCGGGGTTCCGATCGTGATGCTCACGGCGAAGAGCGACACCGTCGATGTCGTGGTCGGCCTCGAGTCGGGTGCCGACGACTACATCGTGAAGCCGTTCAAGCCAAAGGAGCTGGTGGCACGGATCAGGGCGCGGCTGCGCCGATCGGAGGAGCCGGCGCCCGAACAGCTGGCCATCGGAGACCTCGTCATCGACGTGGCCGGTCACTCTGTGAAGCGGGAGGGGCAGTCGATAGCGCTGACGCCGCTGGAGTTCGACCTGCTGGTCGCGCTGGCCCGCAAGCCGTGGCAGGTGTTCACGCGTGAGGTCCTGCTGGAGCAGGTGTGGGGCTACCGCCACGCGGCGGACACCCGCCTGGTCAACGTCCATGTCCAGCGGCTGCGCTCCAAGGTCGAGAAAGACCCGGAGCGGCCGGAGATCGTGGTGACCGTCCGTGGTGTCGGTTACAAGGCCGGACCGAGCTGACATGTCCCGGGACAGTGCCGCTTCGGCGCCCGGTGAGCCGGGGGTCCGTTCGGGGCGGCCTGTCGGCCGGAAAATGACGGGCTCCCACTGGGGACGGTTCATGGAGGGCGGGCTGCTCCAGGGCGGAGTCCAGGGCAGCCCGGTCCTTCGGCTGTTCATGCGCTGGGTGCGCCGTCCGCTGCTGCCCGTGATGCGGCTGTGGCGGCGCAACATCCAGCTCAAGATCGTCGTCACGACGCTGCTGATGTCGCTGGGTGTGGTGCTGCTGCTCGGCTTCGTCGTGATCGGGCAGGTGCGCAACGGACTGCTGGACGCCAAGGTGAAGGCGTCGCAGAGCCAGGCCACGGGTGGCTTCTCGGTGGCCAAGCAGAAGGCGGACGCCGCCGCGACGGCGAACGGCGCCGACGGCTCGACCGCGGACGGCCGTCAGTCCAAGAATGTCAGCCAGTGGATGGGCGACCTCGTGGAGTCCCTCTCCAGCGGTGGCCAGGGCGCTTTCGACGTGGTGACCCTCAGCTCGACCGCGGCCGGCAACGGCGGCGCCGGGCTCGCACCGCGCTACTCGGGCCAGGTCGATCCGACGGTCAGCGTGCCGCAGAACCTGCGCACCCGTATCGACGGCAGCACGCTGGCGGCTCAGAGCTACACCCGTGTCGTCTACCGGGACGGCAGGGAAGCGCAGCCGGCGCTGGTCATCGGCAAGCAGGTCAACGACCCCAACGGAGACCCGTACCAGCTCTACTACCTCTTCCCGCTGACGCAGGAGGAGAAGTCGCTGAGCCTGGTCAAGGGGACGCTCGCGACCGCCGGACTGTTCGTCGTGGTGCTGCTGGGGGCCATTGCCTGGCTCGTGGTGCGCCAGGTCGTCACGCCCGTGCGGATGGCGGCGGGGATCGCCGAGAGGCTGTCCGCCGGACGCCTCCAGGAACGTATGAAGGTCACCGGCGAGGACGACATCGCGCGGCTCGGCGAAGCCTTCAACAAGATGGCGCAGAACCTCCAGCTGAAGATCCAGCAGTTGGAGGACCTGTCGCGGATGCAGCGGCGGTTCGTGTCCGATGTGTCGCACGAGCTGCGTACACCGCTGACGACCGTGCGGATGGCTGCCGATGTCATCCATGACGCGCGAGTGGACTTCGACCCGGTGACCGCGCGGTCCGCGGAGTTGCTGGCCGATCAGCTGGACCGGTTCGAGTCGCTGCTCGCGGACCTGCTGGAGATCAGCCGCTTCGACGCGGGCGCGGCTGCGCTGGAAGCCGACGCGATAGACCTCCGAGAAGTCGTACGACGGGTGGTCAGCGGGGCCGAGCCGCTCGCCGAGCGCAAGGGCACGCACATACGCGTCGTCGGTGACCAGCAGCCGGTGGTCGCCGAGGCGGATGCCCGGCGGGTGGAGCGGGTGCTGCGCAATCTCGTCGTCAACGCCGTGGAGCACGGCGAGGGCAAGGACGTGGTGGTCAAGCTCGCCTCGGCGGGCGGGGCGGTCGCGGTCGCCGTGCGCGACTACGGCGTGGGCCTCAAGCCCGGCGAGGCGACGCGGGTGTTCAGCCGCTTCTGGCGGGCCGACCCGGCACGCGCGCGTACCACCGGCGGCACGGGTCTTGGGCTGTCCATCGCCCTGGAGGACGCGCGGCTGCACGGCGGCTGGCTGCAGGCGTGGGGAGAGCCGGGCGGCGGTTCGCAGTTCCGGCTGACGCTGCCGCGGACGGCGGACGAGCCGCTGCGGGGGTCGCCGATACCCCTGGAGCCCAAGGACTCACGGCGTAATCGTGGACTTAATGACGCCGGTTTGCCGGACGGCGGCGGTGGCAAGCTCGCCACTGTGCCGGTGCAGCAGCCCGCGGGAGGGGCTGTGCCGCCTCCGATGCCGCCGCGTGTGCCCATTGGGCCGCGACTGGCCGGGGTGTCGCCCACGGCCGATCCGACGGCTCTGCCCGGCAACGGCGCGCGCGTGGTGCCACGACCCACCGGGGCCGCACGACGGGCGGACGACGCGTCCGCCGCGGGCGGGGAGCGGACCGTGGAAGGGCACGGGACGGACGCCGGGCAGCCGGAGGAGCTTGGACAAGGGGAGGCATTTCGTGGGCGCTGACCGCGAGGGGAGCGGCCGCAGACGTCCGGTGCGCTTGGCGGCGTACGTAGGTTGCGGTGCCCTGCTGCTGGCCGGGTGCGCCTCGATGCCGGACAGCGGGGATCTGCGCGACGTCGAGTCCACGCCGAGGCAGGACTCACAGGTCCGCGTCTTCGCCATGCCGCCGCGTGAGAACGCCTCGTCCGCGGAGATCGTGCAGGGCTTCCTGGAGGCGCTAACCAGCGACGACCCGCAGTACGAGACGGCGCGCAAGTACCTGACGGCGAGCGCCCGCAAGACGTGGGATCCGGACGCGTCCACGACAGTTCTCGCGGACGCGCCGGACCCCGAGCCGGCACACGCGGGGACCGGGGAAGACACCGACGAGGGTTTCTTGTACCGGCTGAGCGGCGGCAAGGTCGCCACGGTCGACGCGCAGCACGCGTACGCGCCGGACGACGGCTCGTACAACAGGACGGTGCATCTCACGCGGCTGAAGAACAGCAAGCAGTGGCGCATCGACGGGCTGCCGCAGGGCGTGGTGATGGGCAAGTCCGACTTCCAGCGCAACTACGTGTCCGTCAACAAGTACTACTACGCGTCGAACGTGACCTCCGGGACGGGCGCACCGCTGGGGACCGTCGCCGATCCGGTCTATGTGCGCGAGCAGGTGGACCCGATGACGCAGATCGTCCGGGCGCTCCTGAAGGGGCCCACACGCTGGCTGGACCCGGTGGTCACGTCAAGTTTCCCCTCGGGGACGGAGCTGAAGAAGGGCGTCGAGTCGTTGTCGCCCGACGACCGGAACCGGGTCACGGTGCCGCTGAACCGGAAGGCGGACCATGTCGGCCGGTCCCAGTGCACCAAGATGGCGGCCCAACTCCTCTTCACCTTCCAGGATCTGACGCCCACAGGTGTGGTCGAGGTGGAGCTGCAGAAGTCGGACGGCTCGCAGCTGTGCGTGGTCACCGATGTCCAGGCCAAGAGCATCGCCTCGCACGGTACGGGGCAGCGTCCCGAGTACCAGTACTTCATCGACGACCGGCAGCGGCTCGTGCGGATGCCCAGCGCCAACAGCGACAAGAAGCCCGAGTCGGTGCCCGGTGCGCTGGGCGAGGGCGACAAGAAGCTGCGGTCGGCCGCGGTGTCGCGGGACGAGAGCAGCGCGGCCGGCGTGTCGGCCGACGGGAGTTCGCTGTACGTCGGGTCGCTGGTGTCGGGCGGCTCGCTCGGCGAAGCGGTGCTGCACAGCCAGGGCAAGACGGCGGACGACCGGCTGACGACGCCCAGCTGGGACGCGCAGGGCGACCTGTGGGTGGCCGACCGTGACCTGAAGAACCCCCGGCTGCTTCTGCTGCAGAAGGGCGCGGGCGAACCGCTGGTGGTCCAGACTCCGAACCTCGACGGGCGTGTCGAGGCCGTGCGGGTGGCCGCCGACGGGGTGCGGATCGCGCTGATCGTCGAGAAGGACGGCGAGAGCTCGCTGCAGATCGGGCGCATCGTGCGCGACTCCCAGGCCGGTGAGCGGCCCGCCGTCTCGATCATCGAACCACGTTCCGTGGCACCCCAGCTGGAGGAGGTCACGGCCATGTCGTGGGCCGGGGACAACCGGCTCGTGGTCGTCGGAAGCGAGAAGGGGGGCGTCCAGCAGATGCGGTACGTCCAGGTCGACGGCTCCACTCCGGTGGGCACCGCACCTTCCGCGCTGACGGGCGTCAAGGAGATCGCCGCGTCCGAGGACGAGCGGCTGCCGCTGGTGGCGCACTCGCTCGAGGACGGGATCGTACGGCTGTCGTCCGGGGAGCAGTGGCAGAAGGTGGACAAGGACGGGACGGCGCCGGTCTATCCCGGGTAGGACCTGCTCGTTTCCCCTGGTTTTCTCGGTTTCCCTGGTTTTCCCTGGTGGGCCCGCCTCTCTCGTGGGGTGGGCCCACTTGCCTTTCCGGGGCAGGGACGGCCCGCCTCTTGTGTCGGCGTGCCCGGTGCGGGACTGCCGTGAGGACAGCGGTAACTAGTTGTCCACAGGGAGTTGTCCAGAGTTATCCACAGGGGTGGCCGGGCGGCCCGTGCGTTGGCACAGTGGTGGGCATGCGGGGGTGGTGGCAGGACCTCACCGATCTGGTGCTGCCGGCCGAGTGCGGAGGCTGCGGGAGGCCTCGCACGGTGCTCTGCCCTGAGTGCCGTGCCGCCCTGACCGGGGCCGCACCGTGCCGGGTGCGACCGGTGCCGGAGCCGTCCGGGCTGCCGGTGGTGCACGCGGCGGCTCCGTACGAGGACGAGGTGCGGGCCGTGCTGCTCGCCCACAAGGAACGGGGCGCGCTGGCGCTCGCGGCGCCGCTCGGAGTGGCCCTGGCGGGGGCTGTGCGGGCGGGGCTGGGGTACGTACGACGTCCTGGTGCGGACGGACGGCTCACGGCTCCGGAGGGGCGGCTGAGGCTCGGGAAGGGGCAACTGTGGGGCGAGGGCGACCGGGCCGGGGCCGGCGGACAGCGGCCATGGCGCGAAGACGACCGGTTCGGTGGCGGTGAGCAGCTGTCGTCGGGGAACGGCCGGCTGCCGCTGGGGGCTGCCGGTGGAGTCGAGCGAGGGCCCGTGCTGCTCGTTCCCGTGCCGTCGTCGCGGTGGGCGGTGCGGGCGCGGGGGCACGACCCGGCGCGGCGGATCGCGCTCGCGGCGGCGGGTGAGCTGCGGCGTACGGGGACGCCGGCCCGGGTGCTGAGCGTGCTGCGACAGCGGCGTGCAGTGGCCGACCAGTCGGGGCTCAACTCCCGGCAGCGGCTGGACAATCTCGCGGGCGCCCTGGAGGTGGCTGCCGGGGGTGCCCGGCTGCTGGCGGGCGGCGGCCTGGTCGTGCTCGTGGACGACCTGATGACGACGGGCGCCTCGTTGACGGAGGCGGCGCGGGCCGTACGGGCCGTGGAGGCAAGGGGCGAGGGGGCGGATCCGACAGAAGTGGTCCCACGAATGGCGGGTACGGGTGAAGTCGGAGACACCGGCTGCGCCACGGTCTGCGCGGCTGTGATCGCAGCACCGCCAGACTCCTTCGAAATAAACCGGAACTGACTGAGAACTTGCATCGTTGCAGGTAATGAGAGGGTCAATTCACCTGAACGGAGGTACGTCGCAGTAGAGGGTGACGACATCCGTCCGGGCGAGATATGTTCGGTTGTGAGGCAATGGCGCAGGCCGTACCTTCGAACATCTCAATGCTGTGCTGCGGGTTTTCAGCAATCACCCGTGTCGGTGGGGTGGAGATCTTGCCCATGGGGGAGGAGGAGGTGAAAGTCACCGAGTCCGAGGTTCCGGGACTCACCGGAGCCTGGTGCAAAAGGGAGATGCTCCGCCAGTGGAGCGGGGCTATCCGGGAACGGAGTTCTGCGTGGACATCGTCGTCAAGGGCCGCAAGACCGAGGTGCCCGAGAGGTTCCGCAAGCACGTGGCCGAGAAGCTGAAGCTGGAGAAGATCCAGAAGCTCGATGGCAAGGTGATCAGCCTCGACGTCGAGGTGTCCAAGGAGCCCAACCCCCGACAGGCCGACCGTTGTGACCGAGTGGAGATCACGCTCCGCTCCCGCGGTCCGGTGATCCGGGCGGAGGCAGCGGCGAGCGATCCGTATGCAGCACTCGACCTGGCCGCGGACAAGCTCGAAGCCCGGCTGCGCAAGCAGCACGACAAGCGCTATACCCGCCGTGGCAACGGCAGGATCTCGGCCGCCGAGGTCGCCGACCACGTCCCGGGTGCCGCGACGCTGAACGGCAACGGCAGCGTCGTCCACGACGAGGAACCCGACAGCGTGCCGACCAAGAGGATCGGCTCCCTCGAGGTCATGGGCGAAGGCCCCCTCGTCGTCCGTGAGAAGACCCACGTGGCTGCCCCGATGACGCTCGACCAGGCGCTCTACGAGATGGAGCTGGTCGGGCACGACTTCTATCTGTTCGTCGACTCGGAGACGAAGGAACCGAGTGTCGTCTACCGACGGCATGCGTACGACTACGGCGTCATCCACCTCAACACGGACCCGATGGTCGCCCAGGCCGGAGCGGATGCGCCGGGCGGTGCGCTCGGCGGCTGACCCTCCCCGGTGACAGCTGAGTCGGTGCCCCTGGAGCGCGTGTGCGCCCCCAGGGGCACCGGTGTGCGACCACTTCGCAACCCGCTCTGTCACCGCACTGTCGTCCGGGCATGAAATCATGGCCGCACCGGCTCCAACCGGTGGGCCGTTGCCTTGGGTTGGCGATGGCACAGGAACACAGGCCACGGCCTTCAGGGGGAGGAACGATGGCGGACAGCTTCGGACCGATGCGTGACGACGATGCCGACGACGGCGTCGTCGGCATGGGCCCGGACGCGGGCTCCCCACGCAAGGAGCCCATCAGGGTCCTTGTCGTGGACGACCACGCCCTCTTCCGCCGCGGTCTGGAGATCGTGCTCGCGGCCGAGGAGGACATCCAGGTCGTCGGTGAGGCGGGTGACGGGGCGGAGGCGGTCGACAAGGCGGCCGATCTGCTGCCCGACATCGTGCTGATGGACGTACGCATGCCGAAGCGTGGCGGCATCGAGGCGTGCACCTCCATCAAGGAGGTCGCCCCCAGCGCGAAGATCATCATGCTGACGATCAGCGACGAGGAGGCCGACCTCTACGACGCGATCAAGGCTGGTGCCACGGGTTATCTCCTCAAGGAGATCTCCACGGACGAGGTGGCCACGGCCATTCGCGCGGTGGCCGACGGGCAGTCGCAGATCAGCCCCTCGATGGCGTCGAAACTCCTCACCGAGTTCAAGTCGATGATCCAGCGGACCGATGAGCGGCGGCTGGTGCCCGCGCCGCGACTCACCGATCGTGAGCTGGAGGTTCTCAAGCTCGTCGCGACCGGGATGAACAACCGGGACATCGCCAAGGAGTTGTTCATCTCCGAGAACACGGTGAAGAACCACGTGCGCAACATCCTGGAGAAGCTGCAGCTGCATTCCAGGATGGAGGCCGTGGTGTACGCGATGCGGGAGAAGATCCTGGAGATCCGCTAGCCGCTTGGCCGAGTCGGCTGTCGTACTCGGCTGAGGTGCTCGACTGCTTTGCTCGGTCCCTCGGTCCCTCGGGCCGTCGGTAGGTCGGCCTCGGCCGTGGTTACGCGAGGGCGCGCGACAGCTCCCTTGTCAGGGGGTCGCGCAGCTCCGGGGCGTCCACTCGTTCCAGGCGTACGTTTGTGCAGTCCACCCAGCTTGCGGCCTCCAGCAGGGCCTGGGCCACCGCCGGGACCGCCTTGGGGCCGTCCAGGGTGACCTGCTTGGCGACCAGGGTGCGGCCCTCGCGGGCGGGGTCCACGCGGCCGACGAGATGGCCGCCGGCCAGGACCGGCATCGCGAAGTAGCCGTAGATCCGCTTCGGCTTGGGTGTGTACGCCTCCAGGCGGTGGGTGAAGCCGAAGATGCGCTCCGTGCGGGCCCGTTCCCAGATGAGTGAGTCGAAGGGTGACAGCAGCGTCGTACGGTGGCGGCCGCGCGGGGCCGTCTCCAGGGCTGCCGGGTCGGCCCAGGCCGGTTTGCCCCAGCCCTCCACCGTCACGGGGACCAGGCCCGAGTCCGCGATGACCGCGTCGACCTGCTCGCCCTTGAGGCGGTGGTAGTCGGCGATGTCCGCGCGGGTGCCGACGCCGAGGGACTGGCCCGCGAGGCGGACGAGGCGGCGCAGGCACTCCGTGTCGTCCAGCTCGTCGTGGAGCAGCGCCTCGGGGATGGCGCGCTCGGCCAGGTCGTACACCCGCTTCCAGCCGCGGCGTTCCGTGCACACCACCTCGCCGTACATCAGGGCGCGCTCGACGGCGACCTTGGTGCCCGACCAGTCCCACCACTCGCTGGTCTTCTTCGCGCCGCCCAATTCCGTGGCTGTGAGGGGGCCTTCGGTGCGGAGCTGTTTGATGACCTGGTCGTAGGTGCCGTCCGGCAGGGCGTGGTTCCAGTGCGGGCGGGATCTGTAGGCGCGGCGGCGGAAGGCGAAGTGGGGCCACTCCTCGACGGGGAGGATGCAGGCCGCGTGGGACCAGTACTCGAAGGCGTGTGTGTCGGTCCAGTAGGCCTGGTCGACCGTTGTGCGGCCTACTGCGCCGAGGCGGGCGTACGGGATGAGTTCGTGGGAGCGGGCGAGGACGGAGATGGTGTCGAGTTGGACCGCGCCCAGGTGCCGTAGGACTCCGCGGACGCCGGACTTGCGGTCCGGGGCGCCCAGGAAGCCCTGGGCCCGGAGGGCGATGCGGCGGGCTTCGTCGGTGGAGAGCTCGGTGGTGGGACGCGGGAGACTCGTCATGCCCACACGGTAGGCGGTGCCACTGACAACGGGGTGGGGCTGGGGTTTGGGGGGCATGGCAGGGGTGGGCGGTGGGTTCTTGGGAGCCGGTGGCTGTGTTGCCCCACGGGGTTTCGCCCCCGCCGCCCCTACCCGTCCCATCCCCCAGGGGCTCCGCCCCTTCGACCCCGGGGGTGGGTTCTTTGGGTGCGGGTGGTGGGGGCTGGGCGCGCCCACGCGGCGGAGCCGCATATCGACACAGCCCCGCGCCCCTTCTGGGGGCTGCGCCCCCAGACCCCCGCATCCGGCCTGAACGGCCTTGTCCTCAAGCGCCGGACGGGCTGGGTGGGGATTGGGGTGGTGCGGGCTTGTCCTCAAACGGCGGACGGGCTGGGTGGTGCCGGCAAATACGGGGCCGTCGACGGCAGGCCCAAGTCCGACGGGAGCAGAGAGCCCACCCAGCAGTCTCGGCGGACGCCTTTGTTGTTGAGGGCGGAGCGGAGGGTGCCTTCCAGGGTGAAGCCGGCGCGTTCGGCGACGGCGCGGGAGGCGGTGTTGCCGACCTCGGCGCGCCATTCGACTCGGTCGACGGACAGGTCTGTGAAGGCCCAGCGGGAGACGGCGACGGTGGCTTCGGTGGTGTAGCCGTTGCCGCGGTGTTGCTTTGCCGACCAGAAGCCGACCTCGCCGACGCCGAGGGAGCGCATGGTGAGGGCGAGCATGCCGACCAGTTCCCCGGAGGGGAGGAAGACCCCGAAGGTGAACATGGAGCCGTCCGCCCAGCCGTCGGGCACCATCTGGTCCGTAAAGCTCAGGGCGTGCTCGCGGAGGTAGGGCGACGGGATCGTCGTCCAGCGCTGGATGTCGGGATCCTGGACGGCGTCGTACACGGTGTCCGCGTCGTGCGGGCCCACGGTGCGCAGGGCGAGACGGTCGGTGGTCAGGGTGACGGGGTCCATCGGCCGATTCTGCTCGGGCAACCGGAAGGGCGCCATTCCTTTGCTGTGAGTGAGATGACCGTTACTTTTCGAAGCGGGAACGCGGCACCTTCAGCAACCCCTGTCCGTTGTCTTAGTGGCTGTCACAGGCAGACCTCCCGGCGCGGTGTGGTCCTCGCTTACGATGGCCGTTGCTCAAGCTGCTATTGAACTGTCATTGAAACCGACCGTCCCAGGCCCGACCGGCAAGGAGACAAACCCCCGTGTCCGTCCTCTCGAAGATCATGCGTGCAGGCGAAGGCAAGATCCTGCGCAAGCTGCACCGCATTGCGGACCAGGTCGCCTCCATCGAAGAGGACTTCGTCGACCTCTCCGACGCCGAGCTGCGGGCCCTCACCGATGAGTACAAGCAGCGGTACGCCGACGGCGAAAGCCTCGACGACCTGCTGCCCGAGGCGTTCGCGACCGTCCGTGAGGCGGCCAAGCGTGTCCTGGGCCAGCGCCACTACGACGTGCAGATGATGGGTGGCGCCGCGCTCCACCTCGGCTACGTCGCGGAGATGAAGACCGGTGAGGGCAAGACGCTCGTCGGCACCCTGCCCGCTTATCTGAACGCCCTCTCCGGAGAAGGCGTCCACCTCATCACGGTCAACGACTACCTGGCCGAGCGCGACTCCGAAATGATGGGGCGCGTCCACAAGTTCCTCGGACTCGAAGTCGGCTGCATCCTCGCCAACATGACGCCGGCCCAGCGCCGTGAGCAGTACGCGTGCGACATCACGTACGGCACGAACAACGAGTTCGGCTTCGACTACCTGCGCGACAACATGGCGTGGTCGCAGGACGAACTGGTGCAGCGCGGCCACAACTTCGCGATCGTCGACGAGGTCGACTCCATCCTCGTCGACGAGGCCCGTACGCCGCTGATCATCTCCGGCCCGGCCGACCAGGCCACCAAGTGGTACGGCGACTTCGCCAAGCTGGTCACCCGCCTGAAGCAGGGCGAGGCGGGCAACTCCCTCAAGGGCATCGAGGAGACCGGGGACTACGAGGTCGACGAGAAGAAGCGCACCGTCGCCATCCACGAGCCCGGCGTCTCCAAGGTCGAGGACTGGCTGGGCATCGACAACCTCTACGAGTCGGTCAACACCCCGCTTGTGGGCTACCTGAACAACGCCATCAAGGCCAAGGAGCTCTTCAAGAAGGACAAGGACTACGTCGTCATCGACGGCGAAGTCATGATCGTCGACGAGCACACCGGCCGTATCCTCGCCGGCCGCCGTTACAACGAGGGCATGCACCAGGCGATCGAGGCGAAGGAAGGGGTGGACATCAAGGACGAGAACCAGACGCTCGCCACGATCACCCTGCAGAACTTCTTCCGCCTCTACAAGCGCCACGACCAGGACGGCAAGGAACTGCCCGGCCTCTCCGGCATGACCGGTACGGCGATGACCGAGGCCGCCGAGTTCCACCAGATCTACAAGCTCGGCGTCGTCCCGATCCCGACCAACCGGCCGATGGTCCGCAAGGACCAGTCCGACCTGATCTACCGCACCGAGGTCGCGAAGTTCGAGGCGGTCGTCGACGACATCGCCGAGAAGCACGAGAAGGGCCAGCCGATCCTCGTCGGTACGACGTCGGTCGAGAAGTCCGAGTACCTCTCGCAGCAGCTGAGCAAGCGCGGTATTCAGCACGAAGTGCTGAACGCCAAGCAGCACGACCGGGAGGCGACGATCGTCGCCCAGGCCGGCCGCAAGGGCGCTGTCACCGTGGCCACGAACATGGCCGGCCGTGGTACGGACATCAAGCTCGGCGGCAACCCCGACGACCTCGCCGAGGCCGAGCTGCGCCAGCGCGGCCTCGACCCCGAGGAGCACATCGAGGAGTGGGCCGCCGCGCTGCCCGCCGCCCTGGAGCGCGCCGAGAAGGCCGTGAAGGCGGAGTTCGAGGAGGTCAAGGAGCTCGGTGGGCTCTACGTCCTCGGCACCGAGCGCCATGAGTCGCGTCGTATCGACAACCAGCTGCGCGGTCGCTCCGGCCGTCAGGGCGACCCGGGCGAGTCCCGCTTCTACCTGTCGCTGGGCGACGACCTGATGAGGCTCTTCAAGGCCCAGATGGTCGAACGCGTGATGTCGATGGCGAACGTCCCCGACGACGTGCCGATCGAGAACAAGATGGTCACGCGCGCGATCGCGTCCGCCCAGTCGCAGGTCGAGCAGCAGAACTTCGAGACCCGTAAGAACGTTCTGAAGTACGACGAGGTCCTCAACCGGCAGCGCGAGGTCATCTACGGCGAGCGCCGCCGCGTCCTGGAGGGCGAGGACCTGCAGGACCAGGTCGTGCACTTCATGGACGACACGATCGACGCGTACATCTCGGCCGAGACCGCCGAGGGCTTCGCCGAGGAATGGGACGTGGACCGGCTGTGGGGCGCCTTCAAGCAGCTCTACCCGGTGAAGGTCACGGTCGACGAGCTGGAAGAGGCGGCCGGTGACCGTGCCGGTCTGACCGCCGAGTTCATCTCCGAGTCCATCAAGGACGACATCCACGAGCAGTACGAGTCCCGTGAGGGGCAGCTCGGCTCCGAGATCATGCGTGAGCTGGAGCGCCGGGTCGTGCTGTCGGTCCTGGACCGTAAGTGGCGCGAGCACCTCTACGAGATGGACTACCTCCAGGAGGGCATCGGCCTGCGCGCGATGGCGCAGAAGGACCCGCTGGTCGAGTACCAGCGCGAGGGCTTCGACATGTTCTCCGCCATGATGGACGGCATCAAGGAGGAGTCCGTCGGCTACCTGTTCAACCTGGAGGTCCAGGTCGAGCAGCAGGTCGAGGAGGTCCCGGTCGAGGACTCCGCGCCTTCCCTCGACAAGGCGGACGTCGTCACGGCGGGTGCGCGTCCCGAGATCCGTGCCAAGGGGCTCGACGCTCCCCAGCGTCCCGACCGGCTGCACTTCTCCGCGCCGACCGTGGACGGCGAGGGCGGCATCGTCGAGGGCGACTTCGCCAGCGACGACGACGACGTCGTGCGCTCCGAGGCGGACGGCCTTACGCGCGCGGAGCGCCGCAAGCAGCAGAAGGGCGCGCGTCGCCGCAAGAAGTGACGGTCGCCGCGCGCGGGCGGTAGCTCCGCCACCGCGCGGTACCCATCGATGACGTAGTGAGGGCCGGGCACCTTCGGGTGCCCGGCCCTCGGCGTTGTCCGGCTGCGGCTCGGCTGTCCGGTGTTGCCCGGGCAGGGGCTCTCAGGCGTGGGCTGCCTGAGTGATGCCTCTCAGGCGTGGGCTCCCTGAGTGGGGGCTCTCAGCCGTCGGCCGCCTGAGTAGGGCTCGCAGGCGTCGGCGCCTTCCTGGGCCGGTGCTCAGTCGTCGTCCGCGCGGGGCATGCGGGGGCCGCCGAGTTCCACCGCCGTGCAGCGCCAGCGGAGGTCGGGGCCCTGTTCGAGGCGGAAGGCCATGGCGCGCAGCTGCTCACCGGCGCCGATGCGGGCGAAGGCTTCGATCGCGCCGGGGCGCGGCTCGTAGTAGCCGATGTCGCGGACGACCGGCCGGGTGCCGCGGGCACGCAGAGGGCCGCGTTCGGCGAGCCAGGCCAGTTCGTCGTAGGCGCGTCCCACGGTGTGGCGCAGCATGCAGTGGACGGGGCGTTGGCCGCTCAGTACGGCGAGCAGGCGGTCGGCGAAGAGGTCGGTGGGGCGGGGCTGGGGCGCGGGCCTGCGGAAGCCTTCGGCGGGGGCGGTGAGGGTCGGGGCTCCGCCGCCCGGTGACGGCGGCACGGTGGCGTCCCTGGGCGGGAGGAGAGGGCTGCCACCGGGGGCCGCGGAGCGCAGCGGGCTGTAGGCGGGCGTCGTACGGGCAGGGCTACGGGCCGGTGCTCCCGGCGCGCGACCTCCTGCCGGTGCCGTCGGCGGTCGGCTTCGCGTCGGCGCCCCCGGCAGGCGACCTCCGCCGGGTCCGGCCGGCGAGTGACCTCCACTCGGCCCTACCGGCGGGCGGCCTCCACTCGGTCCCATCGCCGGGCGGCCTCCACTCGGCTCCATCGGCGGGCGACCTCCACTAGGCCCTACCGGCCGGAGGGTGCCGTCCGGTGCGCCTGGCGGGAGGGTGCCGGGCGGTGCCGTCGCCCGGCCGGTCGTGGGCGGCGTCGTTCGCGAGGTGGCCGTGCCGGGGCGTGGCGGTGGGCTGTCGACCGGGGGCCTGGCGGGGATGCCCGCTCCCGGGGCGCGTGGCGGGGTGCCCGGGCGGCGGGTGTCCTGGCGGCCGGGCGGGCGGCTGCCCGGGAGGCGCTTCGTCCTGGTCATCACCTTGTTCATGTGGCGTCCCCGCTCGCTGGGGCCCGGCAGATACCGGGCGGTAACTTTCGTGTTGGGGATCTTGTACGAGGCGGGAGCGGGCCTCCGCAAGGACGCCGGACGCGCGCCGGAGCGGCCGGGGAGTTCACCTATCAGGGTGGCCCGGAGGTTCGGGAGCCTTGGCGGGAGCGGGGTGTACCGGGTGAATCCGGGGCGCGGGGTGGACGCCACGGAGGGGGCGGCCGGGGATTCGAAAGGGGACGCCCGCACGTATCCTGAAGGCCCTCCCGGGAGGCGCGCCACCGCCCTCCTCGGAGCCCTCCGACTACGAAAGCGGCCAGCCATGCGCGTCTACGTCCCCCTGACCCTCTCCGGTCTCGCCGAGGCGTACAAGACGGGGGAGCTGGAAGCGGGCCCGTTCGTCGCGTACGCCGTCACGCCCGCGTTGCGTGAGTGGTACCTCTCCGACGACATCGAGGAGCTCGAGTACGCGGCGCTGAACCGTGCCGCGCTGGCCTCGCTGCGGCTGCTCGCGGTCGATCCGGGGGTGGTGCGGCGGCGGGTCGTCGTCGCGGTCGACGTCCCGGACGGGGCCGCGGTCGCCGATCCCGACCGGGGGCTCGATCCCGCGGCGCTCGGTGAGGTGCGGGTCTCCCAGCCCATGCCTCTGTCCAAGGCGGCCGCCGTGCACGTCGACTCGACCGATGCCGAGGCGGATGTCACCGCCGCGGCCCAGGCGCTGGGTGCGGCGGACGTCGGGGACGACGACGCCCAGTTCATCGTCGACGGGGCCGAGGACCACGAGCTGCTGTGGTTCGCCACGCAGGAGATTCCCAACCTGGTGGGACTGGGGGACTGACCGGCTCCCGCCTCCCCACTTCCGACCGGCTCCCGGCTGCTCGCGGCCCGGCGCGCACCCACCCCGGCACTCCAGGCGCCCCCAGGTATTTCCAGGCCCCATGGGGCGTTGTCAGTGGCGGCGGGTACGTTCTTGGTATGGGGACGAACGAATCTGCGCACATTGTGTGGGACTGGAACGGCACGCTGTTCCACGACAATGACGCGATCATCGGGGCGACGAACGCGGCGTTCGCCGAGCTGGGGCTGGAGCCGATCACGCTGGAGCAGTACCGGGCGTTGTACTGCGTGCCCGTGCCGAAGTTCTATGAGCGGCTGATGGGGCGGCTGCCGACGGACGCCGAGTGGCAGGTCATGGACGAGACCTTCCACCGCTACTACTCGGAGCACCGGATAGCGTGCGAGCTCACCGAGGGTGTGCCGGCGCTGCTCGCCGAGTGGGGGTCGGCGGGGCGCAGTCAGTCGCTCCTCAGCATGTACGGGCATGACGAACTGGTCCCGCTGGTACGTGGGTTCGGGATCGAGCCGCATTTCATACGGGTCGACGGGCGGACCGGCCCCTCCGGCGGCAGCAAGGCCGAGCACATGGTGCGGCACCTGAGCGCGCTCGACGGTGTGCAGCCGTCCCGCGTGGTGGTGATCGGCGACGCGGCCGACGACGGGATCGCCGCCCGGCATGTGGGTGCGCGGGCGGTTCTCTACACCGGCGGTTCCCACAGTCGCGCCAGCCTGGAGGAGGTGGGCGTGCCCGTGGTGGACAGCCTGGCTGAGGCGGTCGAGGAGGCCGAGCGACTCGCGGCCTGAGCGGAGCCGGAGGGTGACTGGTGGCCTGAGCGGTGGTCTCGTCCCGGTGTGCGGCGAGGCAAGTTACCGCCGTCTCGTCCCGGTGTGCGGCGAGGCAAGCTTCCGCCGTGTCGTTCCGGTGGCGTGGCGGGCCGTCCCCGTGGCCAGGACGGCCGCCACCCCTGTCGAGTCAGGTCACCGGAGCCTTCGCGCGCAGCACCGTCAGGAACTCGCGCATCCAGCCGGAGTGGTCCGGCCAGGCGCGCGCGGAGACCAGGGTGCCGTCGACCACCGCCTCGGCGTCCTGGAAGGTCGCGCCGGCCGCCTGCATGTCGAGTTCCAGCGCGGGGTAGGCCGTGACGCGCCGGCCGCGCAGGGCGTCGACGGCCGCCGTCAGAAGGGGGCCGTGGCAGATCTGGGCCACGGGCCTGTCCGTGTCGAAGAAGGACTTGAGGATCTTGCGGAGCTCGGGGTCGTTGCGGAGGTATTCCGGCGCTCGGCCGCCGGGGATGACGACGGCGACGTAGTCGCCGGGGTCGACCTCCGAGAACGCGAGGTCCGCGGGCCAGGTGTAGCCGGGCTTCTCCGTGTACGTGTCGAAGCCGGGTTCGAAGTCGTGGACCACGAACTGGAGCTGCTTGCGGGTGGGGGCGGCGATATGGACCTCGTAACCCTCTTCGCGCAGGCGCTGGTAGGGGTACAGGACTTCCAGTGATTCCGCCGCGTCACCGGTGACGATCAGGATCTTCGCTGTCATGTCGCTCCGCTCCCGTCAGCTGTGCTTGCGCCTCCGTTGGCCGTCCCGGTCAACGTGCCTCCGCGGGCGGGGCTTGCCAAGGGGCCGTGCGCTTTCCAGTATCCGACGTGGGTGCCGAGCGCGGGAGAGTGCACCGGCCGGAAGGCGCACCGGCCGGCGTACGCCGGGCGCCGTCTTCCGCGGGACGGGCGCCACCCTCCCCGCGGCCCCGCGGGCTCAGGACCCCCAGTACCCGGATGCTCACGCCCACGGCAGTGCCCGGACGCTCACGCCCACGACCGTGCGGGACTGCACGTGTCCGCCCGTTTCGTCCCTGTGCATACTGTCAAAGTTCCACCCCCGGTTTTGTACACATACGGCTCATGACGACCCCCGGGTAGGGGGCGATAGCCTTGTGGCGTGATCAGCGCGATATCTCGCGGGGGCATTGTCGCCCCTGCCCTGCGCCCGGTGAGCACGGACCACATCCGTGACCGGGCGGCGGTCGCTGATCTTCGTGGGCGGGACGGGACGGCGAACGCGGCACACGCGGCACACGCACTCCGGACGCCGAGGACACCCCGGGAACGGACGTCGCCGAGAGCAGCGTCACAGTCTTCAGGGGCGCCGAAATTGGCCGATAACCCACCGCTCATCTCACCTTGCGGCATAGCGTCGGAGCAGACCGGACACCCCGCGTCTCGGCGTTACGTCGGAAGCGAAGAGACCGTACTTCCTTCAACGTCACGCAACGGCGCGCGACAGGAGCCAGAGGACAATGCAGACCAAGCTGGACGAAGCAAAGGCCGAGCTGCTCGAACGGGCCGCCCGGGTAGCTGAGAACAGCCCGGTCGGGGGGCACCTACCGACTGGGACGACGGGCGAGGGCACACCCGACCGGGACACCGTGCTCGCGTTCCTCCAGCGCTACTACCTGCACACCGCCCCGGAGGACCTCACCGACCGAGACCCGGTCGATGTCTTCGGAGCCGCCTTCTCGCACTACCGGCTGGCCGAGAACCGCCCACAGGGCACGGCCAACGTGCGGGTCCACACCCCGACCGTCGAAGAGAACGGCTGGATGTGCAGCCACTCCGTCGTCGAGGTCGTCACCGACGACATGCCTTTCCTCGTCGACTCGGTCACCAATGAGCTTTCGCGGCAGGGGCGCGGCATTCATGTCGTGATCCACCCGCAGTTCGTCGTACGGCGTGATCTGACCGGCAAGCTCATCGAGGTGCTGCCCGGCCGGCCCTCCGCCGAGGAGCTTCCGCACGACACCCACATCGAGTCCTGGATCCACGTCGAGATCGACCGCGAGACGGACCGCTCCGATCTGAAGCAGATCACCGCCGATCTGCTGCGGGTCCTGTCCGACGTCCGTGAGTCCGTCGAGGACTGGGAGAAGATGCGCGACTCCGCGCTGCGCATGGCGGAGGAGCTGCCCAAGGAGCCGACCGCGGACGACCTGCGCGACCAGGAGGTCGAGGAGGCCCGTGAGCTGCTGCGCTGGCTCGCGGACGACCACTTCACCTTCCTGGGGTACCGCGAGTACCAGCTGCGCGACGACGACTCGCTCGCCGCCGTGCCCGGCACCGGACTCGGCATCCTGCGCTCCGACCCGCACCACGCCGGCGAGGACAGCCACCCGGTCAGCCCGTCCTTCGAGCGGCTGCCCGCCGACGCCCGCGCCAAGGCCCGTGAGCACAAGCTGCTGGTGCTGACCAAGGCCAACAGCCGGGCGACCGTGCACCGGCCGTCCTACCTCGACTACGTCGGGGTCAAGAAGTTCGACGAGCACGGCAACGTCATCGGGGAGCGGCGCTTCCTCGGGCTCTTCTCGTCCGCCGCGTACACCGAGTCCGTGCGGCGCGTCCCCGTCGTACGCCGCAAGGTGGACGAAGTCCTCAGGGGTGCCGGGTTCTCGCCCAACAGCCACGACGGGCGCGACCTCCTCCAGATCCTGGAGACGTACCCGCGCGACGAGCTCTTCCAGACGCCCCCCGACGAGCTGCGCGCCATCGTCACGTCCGTGCTGTACCTCCAGGAGCGGCGCCGGCTGCGGCTCTACCTGCGCCAGGACGAGTACGGGCGTTACTACTCCGCCCTCGTCTACCTGCCGCGCGACCGCTACACCACCGGCGTACGCCTGCGGATCATCGACATCCTCAAGGAAGAGCTCAACGGCACCAGCGTCGACTTCACGGCCTGGAACACCGAGTCGATCCTGTCCCGGCTGCACTTCGTGGTCCGCGTCGAGCCGGGCACCGAGCTGCCGCAGCTGTCCGACGTCGACAAGGACCGCATCGAGGCGCGGCTCGTCGAGGCCGCCCGTTCCTGGGCCGACGGCTTCGCGGAGGCGCTGACCGCCGAGTGCGGCGAGGAGCGTGCCGCCGAACTGCTGCGCCGGTACGGCAACGCGTTCCCCGAGGGCTACAAGGCCGACCACAACCCGCGCGCCGCCGTCGCCGACCTGGTCCACCTCGAAGCGCTCACGCGCGACCCGAACAAGGACTTCGCGCTCAGCCTGTACGAGCCGGTGGGCGCCGCGCCCGGCGAGCGCCGTTTCAAGATCTACCGCACCGGCGAGCAGGTCTCGCTCTCCGCCGTACTGCCCGCCCTGAACCGCATGGGCGTCGAGGTCACCGACGAGCGGCCGTACGAGCTGCGCTGCTCGGACCGGACAACGGCCTGGATCTACGACTTCGGGCTGCGCCTGCCCAAGTCCATGAACGGCAACGGCGACTCCCTCGGTGATGACGGCCGTGAGCGGTTCCAGGAGGCCTTCGCCGCCACCTGGACCGGGCAGGCCGAGAACGACGGCTTCAACGCCCTCGTGCTGAGCGCCGCGCTGACCTGGCGGCAGGCGATGGTGCTGCGCGCCTACGCGAAGTACCTGCGTCAGGCCGGTTCCACGTTCAGCCAGGACTATATGGAGGACACCCTCCGCAACAACGTCCACACCACCCGGCTGCTCGTCTCGCTGTTCGAGGCGCGGATGTCGCCGGACCGCCAGCGCGCCGGCGTCGAGCTGACCGACGCTCTGATGGAGGAGCTGGACGCGGCGCTCGACCAGGTCGCGTCCCTGGACGAGGACCGGATCCTGCGGTCCTTCCTCAACCTCATCAAGGCGACCCTGCGCACCAATTTCTTCCAGGAGACGGTGCGCGCCACGCCGCACGAGTACGTCTCCATGAAGTTCGACCCGCAGGCCCTCCCGGACCTTCCGGCGCCGCGGCCGGCGTACGAGATCTGGGTGTACTCGCCGCGTGTCGAGGGCGTGCACCTGCGGTTCGGCAAGGTCGCGCGAGGCGGCCTGCGCTGGTCCGACCGGCGTGAGGACTTCCGGACGGAGATCCTCGGCCTGGTGAAGGCGCAGATGGTGAAGAACACCGTCATCGTGCCCGTCGGCGCCAAGGGCGGCTTCGTCGCCAAGCAGCTGCCCGACCCGTCCGTGGACCGCGACGCCTGGCTGGCCGAGGGCATCCGCAGCTACCGGACGTTCATCTCCGCCCTGCTCGACATCACCGACAACATGGTCGGCGGGGAGGTCGTGCCCCCGGCGGACGTGGTCCGGCACGACGGGGACGACACCTACCTCGTCGTCGCCGCCGACAAGGGCACCGCGACCTTCTCGGACATCGCCAACGAGGTCGCGGAGAGCTACAACTTCTGGCTCGGCGACGCCTTCGCCTCCGGCGGCTCGGCCGGTTACGACCACAAGAAGATGGGCATCACCGCGCGCGGTGCCTGGGAGTCCGTGAAGCGGCACTTCCGGGAGCTGGGCGTCGACACCCAGACGCAGGACTTCACCGTGGTCGGCGTCGGCGACATGTCCGGTGACGTGTTCGGCAACGGCATGCTGCTCAGCGAGCACATCCGGCTGGTCGCGGCCTTCGACCACCGGCACATCTTCATCGACCCGCACCCGGACGCGGAGACCTCGTACGCCGAGCGTCGCCGCCTCTTCGAGCTGCCGCGCTCGTCGTGGGCCGACTACAACAGCGAGCTGATCTCGTCCGGCGGCGGTGTCTTCCCGCGTACGGCCAAGGCCATCCCGATCAACGCGCATGTCCGCGAGGCCCTCGGCATCGAGTCCGGCATCGCCAAGATGACCCCGGCCGACCTGATGAAGGCCATCCTCCAGGCGCAGGTCGACCTGCTGTGGAACGGCGGCATCGGTACGTATGTGAAGTCGCACGCCGAGTCGCACGCCGATGTCGGCGACAAGGCCAACGACTCGATCCGCGTGGACGGCGCCGATCTGCGCGTCCGGGTCGTCGGCGAGGGCGGCAACCTGGGTCTGACCCAGCTCGGCCGGATCGAGTTCGCCCAGCACGGCGGCAAGATCAACACGGACGCCATCGACAACAGCGCGGGCGTGGACACCTCCGACCACGAGGTGAACATCAAGATCCTGCTCAACGCGGTGGTGGCCAACGGCGATCTGACCGTCAAGCAGCGCAACAAGCAGCTCGCCGAGATGACCGACGAGGTCGGCGCCCTGGTGCTGCGCAACAACTACGCGCAGAACGTGGCGATCTCCAACGCCCTCGCCCAGTCCCCGAGCATGCTCCACGCCCAGCAGCGCTTCCTGCGCCATCTGGTGCGCGAGGGTCACCTCGACCGGGCCCTGGAGTTCCTGCCCACCGAGCGGCAGATCCGTGAGCGGCTCAACGCCGGGCAGGGTCTGACCGGTCCGGAGACGGCCGTCCTGCTGGCGTACACGAAGATCACGGTCTCCGACGAGCTGCTCGCCACCTCGCTGCCCGACGACGCGTATCTGCAGAGCCTGCTGTTCGCGTACTTCCCGACCGCGCTGCGCGAGAAGTTCCGTGAGCAGATCGAAGCGCACGCGCTGCGCCGCGAGATCGTGACGACCGTCCTGGTCAACGACACGGTCAACACGGGCGGTACGAGCTTCCTGCACCGCCTCCGCGAGGAGACCGGTGCCTCGCTGGAGGAGATCGTCCGGGCGCAGACAGCGGCCCGCGCGATCTTCGAGTCGAGCAAGGTGTGGGACACGGTGGAGGCGCTCGACAGCATCGTCGCCGCCGACGTCCAGACCCGGATCCGGTTGCACTCCCGCCGGCTCGTCGAGCGCGGCACGCGCTGGCTGCTCAACAACCGGCCGCAGCCGCTCCAGCTCGCCGAGACGATCACCTTCTTCAGTGACGGTGTCGAGCAGGTCTGGTCGGAGCTGCCCAAGCTGCTGCGCGGCGCGGATCTGGAGTGGTACCAGCAGATCTACGACGAGCTGACGGGCGCCGGCGTCCCGGACGAGCTGGCCACCCGCGTGGCCGGGTTCTCCTCCGCCTTCCCGACGCTGGACATCGTCGCCGTGGCCGACCGCACGGGCAAGGACCCGATGGCCGTCGCCGAGGTCTACTACGACCTCGCCGACCGTCTCGGCATCACCCAGCTCATGGACCGCATCATCGAGCTCCCGCGCGCCGACCGCTGGCAGTCCATGGCCCGCGCGTCGATCCGCGAGGACCTGTACGCGGCCCACGCGGCGCTCACCGCGGACGTCCTGTCGGTGGGCAACGGCACCTCGACTCCCGAGCAGCGCTTCAAGGCCTGGGAGGAGAAGAACGCGGCGATCCTCGGGCGGGCCCGCACGACCCTGGAGGAGATCCAGGGCTCGGACTCGTTCGACCTGGCGAATCTCTCGGTGGCGATGCGGACCATGAGGACGCTGCTGAGGACGCATTCGTAGTTCGCACGTCTCGTACGTTTCGTATGTCTTGTACGTCTCGTACATCTCGTACATCTCGTACGTCGATGGGGGCGCCCCCGGTCTTGATGGCCGGGGGCGCCCCCGTTTTCTTGTCGATCTCTGGGAGAAATCGAGCCTGGAATTTACCGATTACTGATAAAAGGGACAATTGTGACTGTGAATCTCTCCGAGGAGCGGACCCGTGTGGGCCGCCAGGCCCTCGCGCCCCCGCAGGCTCCCGCGCCCCGTCAGGCTCCCGCACCGGCGACCGTCCCGCCCGTCACCCCTTCCGGGGTGCTCGCGCGGATTCGGCGGATCGCCCTCGAAGTGGCCAAGTTCGGGGTCGTCGGCGGCAGTGGAGTCGCGGTCAACTTTCTGGCCTTCAATCTTCTCCTGCACGGTCTCAAGTGGGCCCCGATGGCCGCCACGGTCATCGCCAGCTGCGTCGCCATGGCGACCAACTACCTCGGCTTCCGGTTCTTCGCTTACCGCGACCGGGCCTCGCGCACCCGGCGGCAGATCGCCCTGTTCTTCGTCTTCAGCGGCATCGGGGTCGCCATGGAGAGCGCGCTGTTCTACGTCGGCTACCACGGCCTGGGGATGAGCGGCCCGCTCGGCTCGAACCTGGCCAAGGCGGTGTCGATCGTGCTCGCCTCGGCCTTCCGGTTCCTGGTGTACCGGACGTGGGTGTTCGAGCAGGCGAAGCACGGCCGGTAACGAGCCGTCGCCGAGGGTTATGTCTAGTATTAGTGGGATGAATGTGGATCAGCGCCGCCCGCCTGCCGTATCCGAGGCCGTGCCCGCAGAATCCGAGGCGGTACCGGACGTCTCCGTGGTCGTCATCGTCTACAACGACGCCGCCCGGCTCCCCACGGCCGTGCGCTCCGTCCTCGGACAGACGCTGCGCAGCGTCGAGATCGTCATCGTCGACGACCGCAGCACGGACGGCTCGTACGAGGTGGCGCGGGGGCTGGCCGCCGAGCACCCCGACCGTGTGCGCGCCTTCCAGCTGCCGGAGAACAGCGGCGGCTGCGGCGCCCCCCGCAACCATGGCGTCCGCCAGGCCCGCGGCGACTACGTCCTCTTCCTCGACAGCGACGACGTACTGGAGCGCAACGCCTGCCGCAACATGCTGGAGGCCGCCGAGACCACCGGCGCCGACCTCGTCGCCGGCCTGTGCGTGCGGGTGCACGTGGACTCGCGCACGGGCAAGGAGGTCAAGTGGTACCCCTGGCTGTACGAGCGCACCCGCACCCTGGAGTCGATCTCCGAGCTGCCGGACCTGCTGGTCTTCGACACCCTGTCCACGAACAAGTGCTACCGCAGGCGGTTCCTGCTGGACGCGCGCCTGGAGTTCCCGGTCGGGATCCACTACGAGGACCTGCTCTTCTCCGCACAGGCGTACGTGGCCGCCCGCCGCATCACCCTCATCCCCAACCGGGTCTACGACTGGCGGGTCGTGGAGAAACCGGCGGAGGCGGCGGCCAGGTCCATCAGCAACCGGCGTGACGAGATCGCCAACTTCACGCACCGCATGGAGATCCACCGCCGGGTCGACCGGCTCCTCGCCGACAACGGCCTGCTGGAGCTGAAGTTCGCCAAGGACGTCAAGTGGCTCAAGCACGACCTCGTGCTGCATCTGCGCGAACTGCCCTTCCGTGACGCCGCCTACCGGCAGGAGTTCGCGGAGATCGCCCGCGCGTACCTGGAATCGATCGACCGCGCCGCCTTCGACGAGACCGAGCCCATCCACGCCATCTGCGCCTATCTCCTCCAGGTGGGCGACTGGGACAACCTGCTCCCCGCCGTGGACACGCTCACCAACCGCGACAAGATCTCCTCGCCGCTCGTCGAGCGCGACGGCCGCGTGTACTGGTGCGCCGAGCACCTGGACGACCCCTTCGGCCGGCATGTCCTGGACGTCACCGAACTCGGCCACCACGCCAAGCCGGTCGAGAAGATGTTCCTGCGCAACGAGCTGACCTCCTACGAGGAGTCCGAGGAGCCCCGCGGAAAGGTGAGGCTGGCCGGGCGGATCACCAACCCGCTCGGGGTCGTCCCGCCCGGCGCCGGGCTCGCCGGGGAGCTGGAGTTCTACGCCCGCCGTCCGGGCGTGCGCTTCCAGACGTTCCGCTTCCCGGTGGCGAGCGTGCGGCACGAGGGCCGGTCCATCGCCTGGGAGACCTCGGCCGACCTCGCGGCCATCAGACCGCTGGGCATCGTGGACGCCGTGTGGGACGTACGACTCCACCTCGACGTCGACGGCGTACGCACGACGACCCGGCTCACGGTCGCCGCACCCGACCTGGCCGCCGGCTCGTCGCCCGTGCGGCCCCGGCTCACCCGTCTGGTGGCCGACCGCATCGAGCCGATGGTCTCCTCGCGCGGACACCTCTCCTTCCGGCTCGCCCCGGACAAGAAGGCGAACGAGTTCGTCCGGCGGGGTGTGCACGGCCGGGCCGCCACGCTCGCCAAGTCCGGCTACCGCAAGGCCAGGGCGCTGCGCAAGCAGCTCACCTCCGGTGACACCAAACTCAGGCTGTACCACGAGGTGTTCAGCCGGCTGCCGGTCAGGAAGGGCCTCGTCGTCTTCGAGAGCCACCTGGGCCGGCAGTACAGCGACAGCCCCAGGGCGATCTACGAGGAGATGCGCCGCCAGGGCCTGGAGTTCGAGGCGGTGTGGGCGTACGCGGACAGTCCGGAGGGCTTCCCGTCCGACGCCACCCTCGTACGCCGCTGGTCGGTGCCCTATCTCAAGGCGCTCGCGCAGGCCGAGTTCTGGGTCGACAACCAGAGCTACCCGCTGAAGCTCACCAAGCGGCCGCAGACGACGTATCTCCAGACCTGGCACGGCTCCGCGCTCAAGCGGATGGGCTTCGACGAACCCGGGTGGAAGGTCAAGTCCCGTGCGGAGCAGGCCGGGCAGCAGCGCAACCTCGACCGCTTCGACCGGTTCCTGATCCGCTCCGAGCACGATGTGCGCACCCTCGCACGGGCGTTCCGGCTCCAGGAGCGGACGCTGCTGCGGGTGGGCTACCCGCGCAACGACGCGCTCGTCCGGGCCAGGGAGCGGGAGGAGTCCACCGGGCGTCGTGAACGCGGGTCACTCGCCGCCGAGTTGGGCATCCCCGAGGACAAGCAGATCCTGCTGTACGCCCCGACATTCCGGCAGCGCGGCGGCGCGGGACAGCGGCGGTTCGAGCTGCCCTTCGACGTGGAGCGCTTCGCCGACACCTTCGGCGACCGCTACGTCCTCCTCGTCCGCTCTCACTACCTCAACCACGTCGTCCTGCCGCCCTCCGTGCGCGGCCGCGTCGTCGACGTGACGGCGCACCACGACATGACCCCGCTGCTCGCCCTCGCCGACGGCCTGATCACCGACTACTCCTCGGTGATGTTCGACTACGCCCTCCTCGACCGGCCGATGTTCTTCTTCGCCTACGACTACGAGGAGTACGTGCACGAGGGCCGCGGGACCTACTTCGACCTGTTGGAGAGGGCGCCCGGTCCCGTCGTACGCACCGAGGACGAACTGCACACGTCCCTCGGCTCGTTGGAGGAGCAGGCGACCAAGTACGCGGCCCGGCGGGAACAGTTCACCGCCGAGTTCGGCGAGTACGACAAGGGCACCGCGGCCCGGAGCATCGTCGACCAGTTCTTCGCGCAGTGGAGGCGTGGATGACCGAGTATCCGCAGCGGGACATCTTCTTCGTCTCCAACAGTGTCGACGAGCTCGGCGGGGTGACCAGCTGGTCCCACCAGATGGCCCGCCTCTTCACCGAGAACGGCCACCGCGTCCACGTCGTCGGCATCACCGAGCCCGCCGTCGTCCAGGAGCTGGGCGAACTCCCGTACCCCACCACGACGTTGTACGACGTCCACCCGCCCCGCGTGGGCTCCGCGCGCGGCCTCAAGGGGCGGCTCAACGTCGCCGAGCGGAAGCTGCGCGCCGCACGCGCGGCGGGCATGCGGGAACAGGCCGCCAAGCTGACCGCGCTGTTCCGCGCCGCGCACCCCGGTGCCGTCGTGATCGTCACGCAGGTGTGGGCCATGGAGTGGGTGGAGCTCGCCGACACCACCGGCCTGACCGTCATCGGCATGAGCCACGAGTCGTTCCAGTACTGCAGGAAGACCTCGCGCTTCCGGCGGGTGCAGAAGCACTACAAGGACGTCGACCGGATGCTGGTGCTCACCCGCGAGGACGCCGACCGGTGGATCGGGCAGGGCATGAACAACGCGTCCTTCATGCCGAACCCCATCCCGTTCATGCCCGGCGTGCCCTCGCCGCGCACCGAGAACGTCGTCGTCAGCGTCGGCCGGCTGCACGACCAGAAGGGCATCGACATGCTCCTCGACGCCTGGGCCGAGGTCGTGCCGAACCACCCCGACTGGCGGCTGCGTATCTACGGCTCGGGCGAGGACGAGGACGAGGAGATCCTGAAGAAGCAGTGCACCGTCCTCGGCCTCGACGACTCCGTCGACTGGATGGGCCGCACGAGCGACGTCCCGTCCGCACTGCGCGACGCTTCCGTCTTCGTCCTGCCCTCCCGCGGCGAGGGCTTCCCCCTCGCCCTCATGGAAGCCATGGCCACCGCCCTCGCCTGCGCCGCCTTCGACTGCGCCCCCGGCGTCCACGAGATCATCCACGACGGCGAGGACGGCCTCCTCGCCACCCTCGGCAACACCGGCGAACTCGCCCGCCGCCTCGACACGTTGATGTCGGACAAGGCCTTGCGGGACACGATGGGCGACGCGGCGCGCACGAACATCCAGCGCTACAGGGCGGAGGAGATCGTGCGGAGGTGGGAGGAGTTGTTCGCCTTCTTGGAGAGGTAGGAGATTTTCAGGAGCTCCGGGGCCTGAGGTCTCCGCCCCACTGAGGCGCGCCCCAAAGGGGCGCGGGGCTGTGACATTTGCGGCTCCGCCGCGTGGGCGCGCTCAGCCACGAAACAACCCGCAGCCGACAACGCACAGTTCCCCGCACCCCCTACTTCGCCCAGGCCTACTTCCCGGTGAACTTCTCGTACTCCTTCAGCACATCCTCCGTAGGCCCGTCCAACCGCAGTTCTCCCCGTTCCAGCCACAACACCCGGTCACACGTATCCCGGATCGACTTGTTGTTGTGGCTCACGAGGAACACGGTCCCCGCACTCTTCCGCAGCTCCCGAATCCGAGCCTCAGAGCGCTTCTGGAAGGAGCGATCCCCCGTCGCGAGGGCCTCGTCGATCATCAGCACGTCGTGGTCCTTGGCCGCCGCGATGGAGAACCGGAGCCGCGCCGCCATCCCGGAGGAGTACGTCCGCATGGGCAGCGTGATGAAGTCGCCCTTCTCGTTGATGCCGGAGAAGTCGACGATCTCCTGGTAACGCTCCTTCACCTGCTCGCGCGACATGCCCATGGCCAGTCCGCCGAGGTAGACGTTCCGCTCGCCGGTGAGGTCGTTCATCAGGGCCGCGTTGACGCCGAGGAGCGAGGGCTGGCCGTCGGTGTAGATCTTGCCGTTCTCCACGGGGAGGAGGCCCGCGACCGCCTTGAGCAGGGTGGACTTGCCCGAGCCGTTGGTGCCGATCAGGCCGATGGCCTCGCCCCGGTACGCCGTGAAGGAGACGCTCTTGACGGCGTGCACCTTGCGCACCCCGGCCGCCTTCTCGGTCTGCTTGCGACGCAGGATGCGGTTGAGGGCGGCGGTGGCGCTGCCCCGTCCGGCGCCCGTGCCGTTGACGCGGTAGACGATGTCGACGCGGTCGGCGACGACGGTGGGGACACGCGCCTCGGGGGCGTTCGCGGAGGCGCCCGCCGGGGCGTCCTCGTACGTCTTGGTCATGATGTCAGCCACGTCCGTACGTCTCCTCGGCCTTCCAGAAGTAGATGAAGCCGCCGACCCCGGCGACCAGCGCCCAGCCGATCGCCAGCGCCCACACGTGGTGCGGCAGCTGGTGGGCGTGGAAGCTGTCGATGAGGGCGAAGCGCATCAGGTCGATGTAGACGGCGGCCGGGTTGCCTTCAAGCGCGACCAACGCCCAGTGCGGCATGTGGCTGTGCTTGACCGTCGCGGCGATGCTCCACATGACACCGGAGACGTACATCCAGGTGCGGAGCACGAACGGCATGAGCTGCGCGATGTCCGGCGTCTTGGCGCCCATCCGCGCCATGACCATCGCCACGCCCGCGTTGAAGACGAACTGCAGCACCAGCACGGGCACGGCGAGCAGCCACGACGCGCTCACCGGAACGCCGAAGCAGAGCAGGATGACGACCAGCGCGGCCATCGAGAACAGCAGCTGCTGGAGTTGCTGGATGGCGTACGACACCGGCAGCGCGGCCCGCGGGAAGTGCAGGGCGCGGACCAGGCCGAGGCTGCCGGAGATCGCCCGGGTGCCCGCCATGATCGAGCTCTGGGTGAAGGTCCAGATGAAGACGCCGGTGACCAGGAACGGGACGAAGTCCGGCACGCCGTGCTTGGTGCCGAGCAGCACACCGAAGATGAAGTAGTAGACCGCCGCGTTCAGCAGCGGGGTCATCACCTGCCACACCTGGCCGAGCTTCGCCTGGCTGTACTGGGCGGTGAGCTTGGCGGTGGCGAAGGCGGTGATGAAGTGGCGCCGCGCCCACAGCTCGCGGACGTACGCGGGCAGGGTCGGACGGGCGCCGCTGACAGTGAGGCCGTACCGGGCGGCGAGCGCCGCGGCGTCGTCGGTGGGGGAGCCCGGTGTCGCTGTCGGGGGCGGTGTGTGGAGGACCTGGCTCACATCCGCTGCTTTCGCTCGGGGGGTGGAGTGCGCGGGGTCCGTCCTTGACGTTTCTTACGTCGTCCTTGCCGTCTTCTTACGTCGGGACGGGACCGTATCGTCGCAACGGGAGCGTAGGCCTTCTGGCCGTCGGAACGCAACCGTTTCGTCGTAACGGCCTATGCTGGTCCGCATGACGACGAACGCCGATGCGCCCGCGCCTCCCGAGGGGAAGCCGCCGCGCCGCCGGGCCCCCGCCGGGGCGGCCGTCCTCCGGGAGGACGTGACCGAGGCCATCCGCGCCGCCGTCTTCGAGGAACTCGCGGCCGTCGGCTACGCCCGGATGTCCATCGAGGGCATCGCCCGCCGTGCGGGTGTCGGCAAGACCGCGGTGTACCGGCGCTGGCGCTCGAAACTCCACCTGGTGCTCGACCTGGTCTCGGCGGTCGCGGTCCAGGGGCTGCCCGCCCCTGACACGGGCTCCCTGGAGGGCGACCTGCGCCTGCTGTACGAGGTCACCTCGCGCGCGCTGCGCCACCCCGTCGCCGGCCAGATCATCCCCGACCTCCAGGCCGAGGCGGCCCGCAACCCCGAGATCGCGGACGCCATGCAGAAGGCGCTGCGCGAGGGTCAGCAGGGGGTCGCGAGCGGGATCGTCGCGTCGGCGGCAGCGAGGGGTGAGGTGCGCGAGGGCATCGACCTCGAACTCGCGCTCGACCTGATGTCCGGGCCCCTGTACTGGCGGGCGGTCGTGGTCCGCGGGCCGAAGCTGCCGAAGGGGTATCTGGCGAGCCTGGCCAGGGCGACGGCGGCGGCGCTCAAGGCGCTCTGACCGGTTCCGGGTGCTCCGACCGGTTCCGGTCGTGATCTTCTCGGCCGGCCATCTTCCTGGTCAGCCATCTGCCTGGTCAGGCGGCGTGCTGCCCCTGCTTGCCGCCCTTCAGGAGGCTGACGCCCGCCCCCAGCGAGACGACGCCCATGCCGACCGCGGTCATGACGCCCTGCGAGCCGTCGACCACGAACGGGGCCGCCGCGGCGACGACGAGGTTGAACAGGAACAGGAACCAGAGAACGGGCTTCGAGGACATCAGCGACTTCATGGCAGGTTTCCTTCTGGGACGGGGCCCTGCGGGCGGGCCGTGAACCCCGAGTACGGGTCTCGGAGAGCGGTGAACTTCCGAGATCAACGATCCCGTCGTACGGGCGCCGTTTCGAGGGAGTGCGCTGCCGAAACGGGGGTGCAGCCCGCTGCACCATGGGCCCCGGGGGTGCCGGGTCGCCTAACCTGAACGCCATGCGGACGACAGTGCGACAGGCGTGGCGGGCGACGGTGCACCTCGTCCTGGCCGCCGTGCTGTCGTTCGCCACGATCATCTTCATCACCGTGCTGATGATCACGGTCATCGCCACGCTCGCCGTGGTCGGCGCCGCGATGCTGCCCGAGACGGTGCTGGTGATACGGCGGATCGCCGGGGCCAAGCGGCGCATGGTGGCCGACTGGACCGGCCAGGAGATCCCCGAGGCGTATCTGCCCATCAAGGGGCGGCTCCGTGAGCGGCTGCGTACGGCGGTCCGTGACCCCGGCACCTTCACCGACCTGCGCTGGATGATCGCCCACTACTTCTACGGTTTCCTCGGCGCCCTCGCGCTGCCGCTGTGGCCGGTCGGCCTGGTCGTCGACGGCGTGTGGCAGGGACTGCTGGGCCGTGAAGCCGTCGTACTGCCGCTGATCAGCCGGCTCGCCGACCTCGACGCGCGGTGGTCGACCGCCCTGCTCAAGCCCTCGCCCAAGGCGCGGCTCGTCGAGCGGGTCGAGGAGCTGACAGAGACCCGGGCGGGCGCGGTCGCCGCGCACGGCGCCGAACTGCGCCGTATCGAACGGGACCTGCACGACGGCACACAGGCGCGCCTGGTCTCCCTCTCGATGCGGATCGGCCTCGCGAAACGGGCGTACGACCGTGACCCGGATGCCGCGCGCAAACTCCTCGACGACGCCCAGGACCAGGCCGAGGCCGCCCTGACGGAGCTGCGGCACGTGGTGCGCGGTATCCATCCGCCGATCCTCACCGACCGGGGCCTGGCGGGTGCGGTGCGCGCGCTCGCGGCGAGCAGCGGGCTCGACGTCACCGTGCGGGTGGACGGCGGTTTGGAGGACCGTTCGGAGGGCGCCCCGGAGGGCGGCGCGAGGCCTCCGGCGGCCGTCGAGGCGGCGGCGTACTTCGTGGTGGCCGAGTCGCTGACGAACGCGGTGAAGCACAGCGGGGCGGAGCGGGCGTCGGTCGAACTGGCGCGGCTCCCGGCCGGGTTGAGGGTGGTCGTACGGGACGAGGGACGGGGCGGCGCTGACGAGGCGGGCGGTTCCGGACTGCTCGGCATGCAGCGACGCGTGGCCGCGCTCGACGGAACGTTGATGGTGACGAGCCCCGTCGGGGGGCCGACGGTGATCGAGGTGGAACTGCCGTGCGTGTGGTGACGGTGACCGAGGCCCTCATGGGGGCAGAAACAATGGGTGGGCTGCCGTGCGTGTGGTGATCGCCGAGGACAATGCCCTGCTGCGAGAGGGCCTGGTGCTGCTGCTCACCTCGGCCGGGCACGAGGTGGTGGCCGTCGCGGGCAGCGGGCCCGAGGTGCTCCCGGCCCTCCTGGCGCACCGCCCGGACATCGCCGTCCTCGACGTCCGGATGCCGCCCGGCTTCCGCGACGAGGGGCTGCGCGCGGCACTCGCCGCCCGGGCGGAGATCCCCGGGCTGCCGGTGCTGGTGCTCTCGCAGTACGTCGAGGAGTCGTACGCGGCCGAGTTGCTCGGCGGTGGTGCGAGCGGGGTCGGCTATCTGCTCAAGGACCGCGTCGGCCGGGTCGACGAGTTCCTGGACGCGCTGGACCGGGTCGCGGCCGGCGGCACGGCCCTGGACCCCGAGGTCGTCACCGAACTCCTCACCCGCCGCCGGGACTCACCCCTCGACTCGCTGACCCCGCGCGAACGCGAGGTCCTCAAACTGATGGCCGAGGGCCTCGACAACGCGACCATAAGCAAGACCCTGGTCCTCTCCGACAGCGCCGTCAGCAAGCACATCGGCAACGTGTTCACCAAGCTGGGCCTGCCGCCGACCGACAGCGGGCACCGGAGGGTGCTGGCGGTTCTGGCGTACCTGAACAAGGGCCTGTGAGGTCGCCCAGCCCCTTCGGTCAGTCCTTCACGGCCAGGAAGCCGAACAGGTCCGGGACCCCGCCGGGGCCCGCCTCGGCGGTGCGCACCAGCCGGAGCCCGGCCGCCGTCGTGGCGTTGAGCAGCTCCGCGAGCGGGAGGTGCCAGGCGCCGACACGGGCCCGGACACCCGCCGGGTTCCACGCCTCGAAGCTGCGGGACCGGTCGGCGTACCGCTCGTCGAGCAGCACCCTGGGCCGGTCGCTCCAGTCGGCGAACGCGCCGATGAAACACGGATGCACCCCAAGGTGCACGAACCGCCCACCGGGCCGCAGCACCCGCGCGACCTCCCTCAGCACGGCCGCATAGTCGGGCACGTCGGTGTGGGCCAGCACGCACGCCACGGCGGGCACGGAGCCGTCACCGAACGGAAGCGCCGTCGCGTCCGCCTGCGCGACGGGCAACTTCCGTACCGCGTGTCGCAGTTGACCGCCCGAGAGATCCACACCGACCGGCGTCCACCCGAGCCCGCCCAGCGCGGGCGCATGGGCCCCCGTGCCGCAGCAGACGTCCAGACACATCCCTTCGCCGGTCCCCAGCAACGCCACGATCGTGGCGTGCACCCGCTCGATGTACGCCCCGGCCGTGCCGGCCGACATGAAGTCGTTGTACCAGTCGGCGTGTTCGTCGTACGCCGGTGTCGATCCCGTCCCCGTCGCCTTGGGCCCCATGACGCCGATGCTGGGGACGCCGCCCATGGCCGTGCCGAGTTGTTCGCTCAGGGCATGGTCACTGGGCCAGCCGGCGGGCAAGGTCGGCGAGTTCGGGTGCCCGAAGGACCCGTTCGCCGGAGCCCGGCAGGGGTACATGGAGCGGCTCGGACCACCGCTCCGGAATGGCGTCCGCCCCGTACACGGCACCCGCGAGTCCGCCCGTCACCGCCGCAACGGTGTCCGTGTCGCCGCCGAGGTCGATCGCGGCGCGTACGGCGGCTTCGTAGGAGTCCGTTGTCCGCAGGGCCCATACGGCGGAGCCGAGGCAGGGCCATACGGCGCCGTTGAACTCGGTGGCCTGATCCGGGTGCCAGTCGGGGGCGAGGACGGTGGCGTAGCGGGCGCGATGGTCCGGGTGGACGAAGTCGAGCGCTTCCGGGATCGCGGTGAGGGGGTCCCGGCCGTCCAGTGCGACGCGGATCAGCTCGTGGAAGAGTGCCGTGCCCTCCCAGGCCGCCCGGTCGCCGTGGGTGAGGGCGGCGAGCCGGCGGGCGGCGGTCATGGTGACGGTTCGTCCGTGCGGGGCGAAGTACACGGCGGAGGTGGCCGCCCGCATCAACGAGCCGTTTCCCGCCGCTCGCTGGCTGACCTGGAAGTGGAGGGCGGCGGCCAGGTCCCAGGGGTCTCCGCTGCCGAGCACGGCCTCCGTCTGCAGGCCGATGTCCTTGGGATCGGCTGCCGCCCACTGCTGGAACCTGCGGAAGATGTCGGGGAGTTCGAGCCCGTCGTGCTGGAGCAGGGACTCGCCGACCAGTACGGCCATCTGCGTGTCGTCGGTTGCTTCACCGGGGTCCCAGCCGCCGCCTCCGCACATCTCCCCGCCGTACCCGGGCGTCGGGAAGCGGGCCGTGAACGCTCCTTCGGGGCCGAACTCGAAGGGGGCGCCGAGGGCGTCGCCCACCGCGGAGCCGAGGACGGTGCCGAGTGCCGCATCGAGGGCCGTGCTGGGGGCGGTCATTGAGGGAGCGTACGGGGGCTGCGCCGGTCGCGCTGTGGGCGCTGCCGCTCAGGCCCGCCCCGGTGCGTCCGGTGCGCAGCCGCGGAGGGTGTGGGCGATGACGTACTCCAGGTCTGTGTTCAGGGTTGCGGAGGGGAGAGTGCCGGATACGGCGAGGGCGGCGAAGCCGTGGAGGGTGGTGAAGAGAGGGGTGGCGATGCTGGCGACGGGGCCCTCGCGGACCTCGCCGCGGCGCTGGCCGTCCTCGATCAGGTGCAGGCCCAGTACCGACATGCCCTGGGCGGCCTTGATCAGGGCATCGGAGGCGGCCGGGTCGTGCTTGATGGAGAACATGAGGTCGAGGAGTTCCGCGTTGGCGGTGGCGAAGCCCACGTAGGCGCGGGCCAGGGCGCCCAGGCGGTCGGCGAAGGACTCGTCCGCCGTCTCCTGGGACGCGGCCAGCGCTTTGCCGAGGCGGTCGAAACCGGCCTCGGCCAGCGCGTCCAGCAGGGCCTGCTTGTCCTTGAAGTGGCGGCTCGGCGCGGCGTGGCTGACGCCGAGGTCGCGGGCCAGTTCGCGCAGGGACAGGGCGGCCGGACCCTTCTCCTTGAGCGTCTCCTCGGCGCGGGTCAGCAGCGCGGCGCGCAGGTCTCCGTGGTGGTAACGACGTGTCTGGCCAGTCTGCATAGCGGTCAGTGTAGTGCACATGTGTCCACCGGCTACATTGTTGGCGGCGTCACTATTGTTGGCGTCGTCATCATTGTTGTCGTTGACAGCATTGTTGTCGACGCCTACATTGAAACGCATGGCCAAGCAGCAGCAGTGGAACGCAAGCGACATCGACGACCAGACCGGCCGTACGGCGGTCGTCACGGGCGCCAACAGCGGGCTCGGCATCGCCACCGTCGAAGCCCTCGCCCGGGCCGGTGCCCACGTGGTACTCGCCGTACGGGACGTGCGGCGAGGCGAGGCGGCCGCCGGCACCGTGAAGGACGTCAAGGGGAGTGTGGAGGTGCGGCGGCTCGATCTGGCCGACCTCTCCTCCGTACGGGAGTTCGCCGCTTCCTGGACCGGCGACCTGGATCTGCTCATCAACAACGCCGGAATCATGAACATCCCCGAGGCCCGCACCAAGGACGGCTTCGAGATGCAGTTCGGGACCAATCACCTGGGCCACTTCGCCCTGACCAACCTGCTGCTGCCGTACGTGACCGACCGGGTGGTCACCGTGGCCTCCGGGGCCCACAAGATCCCCAGCAGCAACCACATGCACTTCGACAATCTCCACCTGACCGGCGGCGCGTACTCGCCCATGACCGCCTACAGCCAGTCCAAGCTCGCCAATCTGCTGTTCACCCTGGAGCTGCAGAGCCGTCTCGCCTCCGAGGGGTGGCCCGTGCGGGCCCTCGCCGCGCACCCCGGCTGGGCCGCCACCAACCTCCAGGGCCACGACGCCAGCGTGTTCCGGCGGGCCCTGATGGCGGTGGGCAACCGGTTCTTCGCCCAGGACAGCAAGGCGGGCGCCCTGCCCACGCTGTACGCCGCCACCCAGGATCTGCCCGGAGCCAGCTACGTCGGCCCCGACGGGTTCGCCGAGATGCGCGGCGGGCCGACGCTCGTCGGCCGCTCGGCCGCGGCCAGTGACCCGGTGTCCGCCGTCCACCTGTGGAGGGCTTCCGAGGAGCTGACCGGCGTCACCTTCCCCCAGCTGAGCGAGGCGAAGGCGGCTCTCTAGAAGCCCCTGGAAGTACCTGGCGTTCCTGGGAGCGCCCCTTAGTCGCGCGCCGCCCCCGGATGCAGGCGTACCCACCCCGCCCACGCCGACGTGATCATGTCCTGGACGTCGTACTTCGCCTTCCAGCCCAGCGCGGTCGCGATGCGGTCGGCGGAGGCGACCACCCGGGCCGGGTCGCCGGGGCGGCGAGGGGTGGTGACCGGGGGACGGTCGTAGCCGGTGAGGGCGTTGATGCGGTCGATCATCTCGCGGACCGAGACGCCTTCGCCGCGGCCGATGTTGAGGGTGAGGTCGGTGCCCGGGGACGCCTCCAGGGCGCGGGCCGCGGCCACATGGGCCTCGGCCAGGTCGACCACATGGATGTAGTCCCGGACGCACGTCCCGTCGGGGGTCGGATAGTCGTCACCGAAGACGCGTGGCGGGGCGTCCTCCGTGAGCTTCTCGAAGACCATGGGGATCAGGTTGAAGACACCCACGTCGGCCAGTTCCGGTGTCGCCGCCCCCGCCACGTTGAAGTAGCGCAGCGACGCCGTGGACAGGCCCGTCGCCCGGCCCGTCGCGCGGACCAGCCACTCGCCCGCCAGCTTCGTCTCGCCGTACGGGCTCATCGGCACGCACGGCGTCTCCTCCGTGACCAGGTCCACATCCGGCATGCCGTACACCGCCGCCGAGGACGAGAACACGAAGGAGCCGACCCCCGCGACCGTCACCGCCTCCAGCAGGACCCGCAGGCCCTCGACGTTCTCCCGGTAGTAGTGCAGCGGGAGTTCCACCGACTCGCCGACCTGCTTCTTCGCCGCCAGATGGACGACACCGGTGACGGCGTGCTCCTTCAGCGTCCGGGCCAGCAGATCGGCGTCCAGGGTCGAGCCGACCACCAGCGGCACTCCGGACGGCACCCGCTCCACGATCCCCGTGGACAAGTCGTCGTAGACCACGGCCTGTTCGCCCGCGTCGAGCATCGCGCGGACGATGTGCGCCCCGATGTAGCCGGCGCCGCCGGTGATCAGCCAGGTCATGTGCGGTCGTCCCCTCGTCGGTGAGTCCGTGGTGGTGGTGTGCGGTGGTGCGTGGTGGTGCGTGTGGCGGTCGGTCGCGTATCAGTGAAGCAGGCGGCCGAGCCGGCGGCGTACGACTTCGGTCATTCCTCTCCAACCGGACGCCGTGCGCAGCGCCAGCGCCCCCGCGTGCGTGCGGTACGGCTGCACCAGCAGGACCCCGTGGCGGGCGTCCGGGATCGCGCGGCGGCGCAGCAGGCCGGGGCCCGTGAGCGCGTGCGCCGTGGCCTCGCGGCTCGTGCCGTCGCGGAAAGCGAGCTTCAGCCGGAGGTCCCAGATGCCCGCGCCCAGCGCCGACAGGTCCACCGGCGTCCCGGCGGTCCAGAGGTCCCCGTACCGGTCGGGCACGAAGACCGCTGTGCCGCGCCCGCCCACCCGGCCCTCCTCCCGGTGCACGAACTCCACCTCCACCGACGCCGGACCCGCCTCCGCCATCCGCCCGTACAGCTCGTGCAGACGCAGCCGCAGACGGGTGCCACGCGCGCGTGGCCGCAGTTCCGCGTCGACGGAGGCCGGCATCAGATGCGCGGGGCGGACGAGGAAGTGGTCCAGCGTCACCTGGGGGAGGTCGTGCGACCAGATGGGTGTCCCGTCGGAGGCGCGCGCGTACGGCGGGAGCAGCCTGGCCGGGCGGGCCGCGAGCTCCTTGAGGCGGGGCAGATCACGGGGCGCGGGTGAGGCCAGCAGCACGCGGGCGACGAGGCGGCCGGGGGCGGTCGGGTTCACGGTGAAGTCGGTCGCGTCGAACGTCGACAGGTGCGCGCGCGTGAGCTCCCACCACGCGCTGCGGTACTCGGGACCGCGCAGCTCCAGTTCGCGCGTGTACATCCGCAGCTCGTGGTCGAGGAACTTGGCGTGCACGGCCTGCGCGAGCCGCTTCTCACCGGCGCCCAGCAGGATCTCGTACGCCGCCTGGTTGGCCTCGGTCCGCGCCCGCCAGTTGTCGATGTCCGCCCGGTCGAGCGAGATCGACAGCCGGGCCGCGTCGCGCCGCACGTGCCAGACGTACACCGTGTCGGGGATCAGCGCGATGCGCGGTCCGGCGGCCAGCACGCGCGCGGTGAAGACGAAGTCCTCGTAGCGGAAGCGGCCCTCGGGGAAGCGGATCCCGTGCTCGCGCAGGAAGTCGGTGCGGTACAGCTTGTTGACGCAGAGGGTGTCGTGCACCAGGCGCGCGCGCCGTGCGGGGTGCGGGACCAGCGCGGGGCGCGCGTACAGGGCGCGCTCCCATGGGACTTCGCGCCCCGAGGGCAGCTCGCGGCGCACGCAGAGCCCGGACGCGACCGGCGCGCGCTGCTCGCGCGCCGCGCCCAGCAGGGCGTCCACCGCGCCGGGCGGCAGCACGTCGTCGCTGTCCAGGAACATCACGTACGGGGCTGTCGTGGCGTCCATGCCGTCGTTGCGGGGGCTGCCGCAGCCCCCGCTGTTGACCGCCCGGCGGATCACCCTCAGACGCGGCTCCCCGGCGGCCAGGCCGTCGAGGAGGTCCCCGCTGCCGTCCGCCGAGCAGTCGTCCACCGCGATGACCTCACGGACCGCCGGGCCCTGCGCGAGCGCCGAGCGCACCGCGTCGGTCACATGGGAGGCGTCGTTGTACCCGATGACGACGACGCTGACCTGCGGGGAGTGAGGGTTCATGGGATCCACGTGCCGGAACGGTAGGTGTTGCCTGTAATTTTCCGTTAAGAGGTACTTAGTGTCTCGTCGGGAAGACGGCAGGAATGGGGTGAGCGTTCCGCCCGGGCGCGTCCGATTTCGCCCCATCTGTCACGGAGTGGCCATCTGCCGCAGGGTGGCCCGACCGCCACAGCCGCGCGAACGACAGCCCGGCGGCCGTCGCCAGCAGACCATTGCGCACGAGCATCAGCAGGCAGCCCGCCCAGGTGCTGTGGACGACCTCCCCGTACAGGCCGGGATACGCGACCGAGCTGACCGCTGCCGCCGCCACGACCAGCGCGGCCACCAGACGCTGCGTGGTGTGCCGCGAGGTCAGGCACACGGCGCACAGGCCGAGCAGCCACACCATGTACTGGGGGCTGATCACCCGGCTCGTCACCGTGAACAGCAGCACGGCGGCGAGCGCCGCGTCGTACGGAGTCGCCGGAGTCCAGTGCCGCGCCCGCACCCGCCACAGCAGCAGCAGCCCGAACGCGGCGACCGTCAGGGCGAGCGAGACGGCGGCGACCGTGGAGACGTACGGGCCCACGAACTCCATCGCGCCGTACTGGTAGTGCACCGTCCCCGGCCACCCGGCGCGGCGTGCGAAGCCCAGCACCGTGCCCCCGAGCGACTCGATCTGCACGCCCCGGCCGCCCTGCTGGCGCAGGAAGCCGAAGGGGTTGCTGAAGACGGCCGCCAGGAGGGTGAGCAGCGCGCCCGCCATGACCGCCGCCGACGTCCAGGCCTCCCGTGTCGTACGGCCCCGCGGAGTGCCGATCAGTGCTAGCGCGGGCCAGACCTTCACCAGGGCCCCCATCGCGGCGAACGTTCCGCACGCACGCGTGGAGCGCGACAACGTCAACAGGGAGATGACGGCGAAGGCGGTGACCTCGACGTCGTACCGGGCGAGCGGGATGTGCAGGAGCAGGGGGAGCGCCAGCGTCCACAGGGCGGCGCCGTGCGGGCTGCGGCCCGGGCCCCTGCCCGCGCGCGCGAGGGCGACGGTGATCACGGCGTCCGTGGCGAGGGTGAGCGTCACGAAGGCCGTGAAGTACGTCAGCATCGGCAGCAGCGCCGGCGCGAGCAGCACCGGGCCCGCGCCCGGCGGGTACTGCCACATGCGGTCGTCCGCCGGAAACGCGCCGTGCGACAGGACGCCGTACCAGCGGAAGTACAGCTGGCCCACCTCCTTCGAGACCCCGCCCCGGCCGAGCGGGGCGAGCTCGTCGTGGGCGAGCATCCACAGCATCAGCGAGCGGGTGGCCAGCCAGGCGGCGGCGAGGGCGAGCGGGCGGCGATGTTTCTTCATAGGGCTCGTCAAAGGACTCTTCAAAGGACTCAACAAGGAAGTCATCAAGGAAGTCATCGGGGAACTCTCCAGGCGCTCATCAAGCCCGGATCGTAAGCCGCATGGATGGGTCATGTGGGTTGATACGCCGTCAATACCCTTCCAACGTTGGTTAATAGCAAAAAATCGGTCTCATGGTGAGTGTGTGGGTGAGGCGGTCGGGGGCCGGGCGTCCGGAGGCGATGGCGGTCCTGGCGGTCCTCCTGCCCGTGCTCGTGATGCTCGCGGTGGGGCTCTGGGGACTCGACCGCGGTGGCATGTGGCGCGACGAGGGGGTGACCTTCCAGGTCGCGCGGCGTTCGGTGCCGCAGATCTGGCAGCTGCTGCACTCCGTCGACGCGGTGCACGGCCTGTACTACCTCCTGATGCATCCCGTCCTCGCCCCGCACCCCGGCGAGGTCGCCCTCCGGCTCCCCTCGGTCTGCGCCGCCGCCGCGACCGCGGGTCTCGTCGCCGCCCTCGGCGTCCGGCTGTGCCGCCCGCGGGTCGGCCTGTGGGCGGGGCTGCTGTACGCCGTCACGCCCATGACCGGGCACTTCGCGCAGGAGGGCCGGTCGTACGCGCTCGTCGCGGCCGGAGCGGCGGCAGCGACCTGGCTGCTGGTGCGGGCCATGACGGTCCCCCCTGCTCGTACAAAGCCGAGGACTTGGGGGAGGGCGGCGAGCCGGCACTGGTGGGCATACGGAGCGGCGGTCGCCGTCACGTGTCTGCTGCACGAGCTGGCGGTGCTCCTGCTGTTCGCGCACGCGGGGACACTGGTGCTCGCGCGGGTGCCGGCGCGGGTGTGGCGGGCGTGGGGGTGCGCGGCAGGAGCCGTGGTCCTGGCGCTGGTGCCGCTCGCCCTCGTCTCGCACGCGCAGTCCGCGCAGGTCGCGTGGTTGCCGCGGCCCGGCCTCGGGAGCGTGGTGCGACTGCTGTCGGCGTTCACGGGCCCGGCACGGCTGGTGGTCGTGCCGCACCTGGTCCTCATCGCCCTCGCCCTGTGGCGGCCCTTCGCGCGGCGGGGCGAGCTGTCGCTTCAGGCGGTCGCCCTGCCCCTCATGGTCGTCCCGCCGGCTTTGCTGATGGCCGTCTCGCAGTTCTGGCCGTTGTACGACGACCGCTATGTGCTGTACGCCCTCGCCGGGGCACCACTGCTCGCCGCGGTGGGCGCCGAACGGCTGGTGAGCCTGCTGCCCCGGCTGCGCCTCACCGTCCCCACCGGAGCGCGCGTCACCCTCGTCGGCGCCCTGGCCGTCATCCTCGGCTTCGCCTTCCAGCTCCCCCTCTTCCGCCTGGACCGCACCCCCGGCCACGGAGCCGACAACCTCGCCACCGTCTCCGCCACCGCGGGGCGTGAACTGCGCCCCGGCGACCCGGTCCTGTTCCTGCCCTCGATCGTGCGACGCTCGGCACTGACGTACCCGAACGGCTTCCGCGGAGTCCGCGACGTCGCCCTGAGCGCCCCGGGCCCGTCCTCCGGAACCCTCTACGGACAGGAGGCGTCCCCCTCGGAACTCCGCCGCCGCCTCTCCCGCCTCGACCACGTCTGGCTCGTCGCCGAACCCTTCGCAACCCGCCCGACCTGGACCCCGGACAGCCCCACGGAACGCCTCAAACTCACCCTGGTGGAGGAGGAGTTCGTCCCCCTCCAGGAGATCACACGAGGAGGCGTGACCCTGCGCCTGTACATCCGCAGGCCACCACGCGACGGTGAGACGAGCGCCCCTTAAGGGGCGCGGGGCTGTGACATTTGCGGCTCCGCCGCGTGGGCGCGACAAGCCCCCACCGGCCGTCAGCCGACGAACTACCCTTCCAGCGGACTACAAGCACCCTGGAGTCGACTCCAACGCCGCCTCATCCAGCGCCACAGTCAACCGATCCAGCCGAGCCCGAAGCTCCCGGATCTCCTCAAGACTCGCCCCCGTCGCGGCAGCGATCCGCCGAGGCACGGCCAACGCCCGCTCCCGCAGGGCAACGCCCTCATCGGTGAGATGGACGTGCACAGACCGCTCGTCCCGCACACTCCGCTCCCGCCGTACAAGCCCCGCCGCCTCCAGCCGCTTGAGCAGCGGCGACAGCGTTCCGGAGTCGAGCCGCAGATGCTCGCCGAGCTTCTTCACGGGCAGCTCGCCGTGCTCCCACAGCACCAGCATCACCAGGTACTGCGGATAGGTGAGCCCGAGGTCCTTGAGGAGCACGCGGTAGACGCCGCCGAAGGCGCGCGACGCGGCGTTCAGGGAGAAACAGATCTGCTCGTCGAGACGGAGGTAGTCCCCGTCGGGCGGGACCGGGGTGCTCGGGGTACTCGCGGAGCTCGGCGTGCTCGGGGTGGTGGGCGTTGCGGTCATGCGACCAGGGTAGCTCTTGTCCGCCATTAAGTTGTGCACAATTGAATTGCGTGCTCTAATTGTGGTCGTGAGGCGGTCGGACCGGCCGCCCCGGCAAGACTCAGACCTGAGAGGGATGGTCCCCATGGACGCGCTCTACACCGCTGTCGCCACCGCCACCCACGGCCGCGAGGGCCGCGCCGTCAGCTCCGACGGCAAGCTCGACCTCCAGCTGGCCATGCCGGTGGAGCTGGGCGGCAACGGGCAGGGCACCAACCCCGAGCAGCTCTTCGCCGCCGGTTACGCCGCGTGTTTCGCCAGCGCCCTCGGCGTCGTCGGCCGCGCCGCGAAGGTCGACGTCAGCGAGGCCGCGGTGACCGGCGAGGTCGGCATCGGCAAGCAGGGCGAGGGCTTCGCCCTCAAGGTGACGCTGCGCATCGAACTGCCCGAGACCGTCGACGAGACCACCGGCCGCAAGCTGGTCGAGCAGGCGCACCAGGTCTGCCCCTACTCCAACGCGACCCGCGGCAACATTCCGGTGGAGCTGGTGGTCGAGTAGTCCGGGACCTTGTAACCAGGCCACAGCACCCCGCGCCCCTTAAGGGGCGCGGGGAACTGCGCGACAAGCCCCCGCCGCCCCGCAGCCTCGATAGAACCGGTCACCCCCCACCCCGAGGAGCGACCCGAGCAAGCACCTCCCCGGTAGACCGACTCCAGGCCACCACCGTCGCTTCCGGCGGCACCTTCCGCCACCGGGTAAGCAACAGCCACCGCACGTGATACCGCCGTACGACATCGGCACGCTCACCCGGCGTGGACCCCGGGTCGAGATAGCCACGAACGGCGGACAGCCGCCGCAACCGCTCCCCTTCGTCGAGCGCCGGATCAGGCCAGGCAGGCGCGGCAAGATCGGGCCCGTACCCCGCGATCAGGTGGACGGAGTAGTACCCGTCCGTGATGACGGCCTCCCCCGGCTTGATGTGCTGCGCGGCCCACGCGTACGTCGGCCAGCGCGGTGGCTGGTCGAAGCCGACCGGGTCGAGCGAGCGCGGCACCACCGCCCCGGCCTGCACGGTGAGGAAGCCGACGCAGGCCCCGGCGGCCGCCGTCCAGCCCAGCAGCCGGCGCCCGGACCTCCAGGGGCGCGGCGCCGCGAGCTCCACGCCGAGTGCGAACTGCAGCGGCACCAGCGTGAGCCCCAGGATCCTGCCGTACGTGTAGTGCCCGCCGGCCCAGCCGTACGCCACCGCCGCGCTCTCCAGTGCGAACATCAGCACCAGCGGATCCCGCCACCAGTGCCCTTCGTCCTGCTTCGCACGCCAGGCCCGCAGCCACAGCGCGGGCACCCCGATGAGCGCCAGCCAGAAGTGCCCGGGCATCCCCTCGTACAGCCGCTCGTGCATCGCGTCCACGCTGCGGTTCCCGGTCAGCGCGAGGACGTCGAAGTACGGCCAGCAGTACGCGACCAGCAGTGCCGCCGCACCGGCCAGCGTCCACCGGCCCACGACCGCCGCCCGCCACCGGCTCTGCCACCCGGCGACGAACGCCACCGCCCCGAGCACCGCCGCGATGGAGGTGATCGGGTGCACGAGCAGGATCAGCCCGTACAGGGCGCCGACCCCGGCGTACCCGGAGAAGCTCCTGAGCCCGCTCGGGCCGACGTACCGGACGAGTCCGCCGATGCCTCCCGCGCGCCTGCCCGTCAACGCCCAGGCCCAGAAGGCCAGTCCGATGGCGAACGTCGACGGATAGCCGAGGTTCCCCGTCAGCGACATCAGCCCGAGATAGCCGCTCCACCAGGCCCGCTCGGTGCCCCACAGCAGCACCATCGCCAACAGCCCGAGAACCGGGGCCCATGGGCGAGGCGTCAGTACGCGCACGAAGCGGCCGATGCCGGTCAGCAGGACCAGCAGGTTGAGCGGGCCACAGAGCCGTACGACCGCCCAGCCGCTCAGACCCGTCAGCCGGGCGAAGGCTCCCTGCGCCACGGCGTACGGCGAGTAGTAGGGGCTGCCCGCGCCGGGCAGGTCCGCCATCGGGTGGCGTGGGTGGAGCAGATGCGCCTTGAGGCGCTCGACGACCGCCGCGTGCTGGCCGGCGTCGCAGCACAGCGGGACGCGCCAGTAGGCGAGCGAGATCACCACCCAGAACAGGGCGCCGAAGAACTGGTACGGGGTCGGGCGCCAGTCGGCCCCGCCGCGCAGCGCGGTGGCGCCACGCATGGCCCGCCGGACGAGGACGTCGGCGCTCATCGGGCGGAGGACGGGCAGGCGTGGGTGGCGGAGGGGAGGCGGGGGCTGGGGGAACTGGGGCAGCCGGGGGAGGGGTGGCACGGCTGAGTTGCGGGTTGCGGCATTTGCCGTATATTCCCGCCAAGGTCAACGGCCTAGCCGTTAGTCACCTCATCGAGCGACCTCAGAGGCATCGGAGACATCGGTGTCCCTCCGAACCGGACCCGGCACCGCACCCGGCACCGGACCCCGCACCGCACCGCCCACGGGACGCACCCGTGGCCGTACGACCTCCTCCAGCAGCAGCGGAAGCCCCACCGCCGGCAGCAGCCACACCAGGACGATCAGCCGGTCGCCCCAGATGTTGATGTCGGGGTGCCCGGCCTGGTTGAGGACCCCGGTGAACGCGGCCGCGAGCAGGAAGCCGGCGAAGGCCGGACGGCGGCGCAGCGCGCCCCACGCGGCGGCCAGCACGGCCGTCAGGAACAGCGGTTCCCAGAGCCGGCGGCGCAGCCACTCCACCCAGAAGTCCCACTCCAGGTGGAGGAACTCCGGCCACACCCGGGTGCGGTCGGGGCTCGAGAAGTGGGCCGTGAGCAGGTCCTGGAGGCTCTCGGACTCCGACGGGTAGTGCAGCACTTTCGCCAGCAGGACGGTGGCCACGGCCCCGCCGCCCGCCACCACCGCGAGCGTCCGCAGCGGACGGTCGAGTCCCTGCCAGGGCTGCCGGAACCCCGCGCGCCGCGCACCGATCACCGCGCACGCGCCCGCCAGGCACAGCCCGAGGAACAGCGCGTGCGAGTGCTTCACCGTGAAGAGGACGGCCAGGGACCCGCCGACCAGCCGGGTTCCGGCCCGCGCGCGGCCCTCCAGGACCAGTGCGCAGCCCCACAGCGCCGCCAGGGTCAGCGTCAGCAGCAGGCCCTCCGTCATCGGGCGCATGGCCGTCGTGCCGCACGGCAGGGCGTAGAAGAGGGCCTGTCCGGTGAGGGCCGCGCGGGTGGAGACGCGCAGGGTCCGCAGGACGAGGAAGGCGAGGACCCCTCCGGCGACCGTGATGACGACGCTCGACGCCCACAGACCCCACTTCACGCCGAGGACCGTGATGAAGGGGACCAGCAGCGCCGGATACCCCGGCCGCACCTCGAAGATCCGCATGAAGCGCGGCGGCATGAACGGCACGGTGTGCCCCGCCGTCTCCCCGGCCCGCAGCCGCTTCGACACCCCCCGCCACTGGTCGCGCCGGCACTCCTCCATGACCCGCCGGGTGGGGCTCGGCCCGTGGAAGTTCAGCACGTTGACGCTCTGGTTGCGGCGCGCGATGGACGCCTTGCCCTCGCAGGCGTACTCGATCGTGATCGCGGCGGCGTCGTGCTTGCTCTCGCCGCGCAGACTCAGCGCGTACGAGAGGTAGTTCTTGGTGTCGGGGGTGTCCCGGCCGCTCACGTTGGCGAGCTGGAGGACGGCGAAGACGGCCGCGACGACGATCACCCAGGTGCGTGTTCTCACGGGCGTTCTCGTGGCCGTCGTCATGGCCGTCGTCATGGCCGATCTCACGGCTGTCGTCAGGGCCGTTCGCACGCTGACGCTCACGACGAGGCGAGGACGTCGTGCCCCGCCTGCGCGGGTACCGGGACGGTGGGGACCGGCTCGTCGAGCTTCTCGCCGAGCATCAGCGTCCGCACCACACGCTCGGCCGCCCGCCCGTCGTCGAACTCGCAGAACCGCGTCCGGAACCCGGCCCGCAGCCGCGCCGCGTCCGCGTCCTGCCACGCCCCGGACGCGAACAGCCACGCCAACTCCCGGTAGGAGGCGGCCACATGACCGGGCGCGTCGGCGGTGATGTCGAAGTAGGCGCCCCGGCTCGCCGCGTACGCGCCCCAGTCGTCCGTGTGCAGCACGATCGGCCGGTCGAGGTTGGCGTAGTCGAACATGAGGGCCGAGTAGTCCGTGACCAGCACGTCGGAGGCGAGCATCAGGTCCTCGACACGCGGCTCGTCGGTCGCGTCCAGCAGCACGCCGCGCCGGTCCAGTTCGGCCAGGCCCATCCCGCGCGCATGGCCCTCCGCGAGCGACGGATGCAGCCGTACGACGAGGGTGTGGCCCTCGCCGAGATCGTCGGCGAACCGGGCCAGGTCGATACGGTCGATGTGGCCGCCCCGGACGTAGTCGCGGCGTGTCGGCGCGTACAGCACCACTCGGTTCCCGGCCGGGATGCCGAGGCGGGCCCGGATCGCGGCGCCGTCCTCGGGCCGCGCCCGTACGAGGACGTCGTTGCGGGGGCTGCCGGTGCGCAGCGAGGTGAAGTGGCAGGGGTAGGCGCGGTCCCAGACCAGCTCGGAGTGGCGGTTGGCGACCAGGCTGTAGTCCCAGCGGTCGGCGCGGCGCAGCATCTGCGGCACGTCGAAGCCGTGCCGGGCGCCCGGCTTGTCCAGCAGGTCGGCCGCCATGTACTTCAGCGGGGTGCCCTGGTGGGTGTGGATGTGGACGGTCCCGGGGCGTTTGACGAGGGCGCCGGGCCAGTTGACGTTGTTGACGAAGTACGTGGCCCGCGCGGTGACCTGGCGGTAGCGCGGGGAGTCGAGGAGCACATGCTCGACCCCCGGTGGCAGCAGCGCCGCCTGCTCCTCGTCGCGGACCACCCACACGCCGCGAATGTGCGGGGCGATCTCACGCGCCTTCTCGTACACGGCCGCCGGATCGCCGAGCACCCCACGGTGCGAGAACGCCGAGTACACCGCCAAGTCCGGGTCCAGAGCCCGGTGTTCGTACACGGCCGACCAGCCGCGCTGGGCCCGCGTGACGGCCGCCCTGCGCGCCTGCTGCCCGCGCCGGCCGAGCTCCCTGCCGAGCCGGCCCGCCTGCCGCCGGACCCGGTAGCGCGCGAACCCGCCTTCCAGTACCCGCAGTTCGGGGGGAACGGGCCCGCTCTTGTGCTTGCGGAAGAGCGCGGCGGTGAGCCGGAAGAACTCGCCCTTGTCGGACTCGGGCAGCCGGTCGGGCTTGGAGAGGATGTCCAGACAGTGCTCGCCCATCTTGCGGTGCAGATAGGGGCGCCAACTCGCCAGTGCGGGGCGGGAGTCCACGAACGCGAAGACCCGCTCGTACTGGTCGTGGATGTCGAAGTGCTTACGGCTGGTGGTGGACAGGATGTTGCCCTGGCGGCGCTGGCGGTAGTTCAGACAGATCCGGTCCAGCGCGGCGATCCGCTCCGCGCTGAGCATCACCGGGAACGTCCAGGGCGTGTCCTCGTAGTACCCGGGCGGGAAGGCGAAGCCCTCGCGCAGGACGAACTCGCGGCGGTAGACCTTGTTCCAGACCACCATCAGCAGTTCGAGGATCTCCGGGTGCCCGGCGGCCGTGAACGTGCCGTCACCGGCCTCCGCGAGCACCCGCGCCAGGGCGTTCCTGCGGGTGCCGCCCCACCAGTAGGTGCGCGCGTAGTCGAAGACCAGCACATCGGGGTCGGCGGTCTCGTCCAGCCGGTCGGCCATCGCGCGCAGGGCCCCCGGCGTGAGCGTGTCGTCGCTGTCGAGGAAGAAGAGGAAGTCCCCGGTGGCGTACGGCATTCCGGCGTTGCGGGCCCGGCCGAGCCCGACGTTCTCCGGGAGGTGCAGCACCCGTACGCGCGGATCGCGGGCCGCGTAGCCGTCGAGGATCGCGCCGCAGCCGTCCGGCGAGCAGTCGTCGACGGCGATGACTTCGAGGTCCGTGTACGACTGCTCCAGGACCGAGTCGAGGCACTCGCGCAGAAAGCCCTGCACCTTGAAGACGGGGACGATGATGCTGAAGCGGGGCACGTCAGCTCCTTACGAGGGTGGACGCGGCGGGGGCCGGAAGACGCTCGGCGAGCGGGATCACCGGGGGGATCGCCTCGGGCGGCTCGCCCAGGAGCACTCTGCGGACGACCCGCTCGGCGGCCCGCCCGTCGTCGAACTGGCAGAAGCGCTCACGGAACGGCGCCCGGAGGGCTCGTGAGGTCGCGTCCGCGTACGCGCCCTCGGTGAAGACCCGGGCCAGCTCCTGCGGGGTGCGCGCCACCGGCCCCGGCGGCGCCTCCATCACGTCGAAGTAGACGCCCCGGGTCTCCCGGTAGATCTCCCAGTCGTCCGCGTACACGACGATCGGGCGGTCGAGGTTGGCGTAGTCGAACATGATCGACGAGTAGTCCGTGATCAGCGCGTCGGCGGCCAGGCAGACGTCCTCGGAGGAGCGGTGCCCGGTCACGTCGATGATCCGGCCGCTGCTCTTTCCACGGCCCTCGTCGTAGAAGTAGTGGGCGCGCAGCAGGACGACGAAGTCCTCGCCGATCTCCTCGCAGAACGCCTCCAGGTCGAGCCGCGCCTCGAAACCGGTGCTGTAGTCGCGGTGCGTGGGCGCGTACAGCAGGGCTGTCTTTCCCTCGGGGACACCCAGCCGCTCGCGGACACGGGCCACGTCCTCGGCGGTCGCCGTGTAGTAGACGTCGTTGCGCGGATAGCCGTAGTCGAGCGACTCGTACGTGCCCGGGAAGGCCCGCTCCCACATCTCCGTGGAGTGCCGGTTGGAGGAGAGGTTGTAGTCCCAGCGGTCCACCCGGCTCAGCAGCTTGGTGAAGCTGCCGGTCGCGGCGGCCACCACCGGGTACGTCGACTGGTCGACGCCCATCTTCTTCAGCGGGGTTCCGTGCTGTGTCTGGACGTGCACGCTGCCCGGGCGTTTGACGACAGCGTCCGCGAAGTTCGCGTTGTTGATGAGGTACTTGGCGCGGGCCAGCACCTCCCAGGAGCGGCGGCTGCCGATCACCGCGTAGTCGATGCCCTTCGGCAGCGCGTCCACCGCCTCCGGCTCCACCAGGAACACCGAGCGGATGTGCGGGGCGAGTTCGCGGGCCCTGGCGTGGATCGCGGCCGGGCTGCAGGCGTAGCCGCGGCCCCAGTACGCGCAGTACACGGCGAGGTTCTCGTCGAGCGGGCGGCGCAGCTGCGCCGCGTAGCGCGCGCGGGTCCGCAGCATCCTCGGGCGCGGCACCCGCTGCGCCGCCTTCGCCGCCGCCTGGTTGGCGCCGCGCAGCGCCCGGAACGCGCTGTAGGCGCCGGTCGCGAGCAGCCGGTGCTGCACGCCGAGACTGCCCGCCGGCGGCTGGAAACCGGCCGGGCGGTACAGCCGGTAGAGCCTGCTCGCACGGCGGAAGAAGGCCCGGCGGCGGCGCGCGGGCACCCGCGTCGGATGGGCCGCCGTCTTCAGCACGAGGGCGAAGAGCTGCCCGAACAGCGCGTGCGCCTTGGCGGCGGACACGGCTTGCCCCGTGGTCCGGCCGGTGGCCCGGCTCTGCTCGGCGGCACGGGCGAGCACCAATTCGACTTGGTCGAGGAGTTCGAAATGGTGCTCACCCGGCGTATTGAGCCGACTCCCCTGGCGGCGCAGGTGATGCCGTACGCAAACCGAGTGCAGCACCGCCGCCCGCTCGGTCGCGAGGGTCACCAGACCGCCCCACCCGGCGTCCGTGAAGTGCCCCTCCGGGAAGGTGAGTTGGTGCTCTGCGAGGAAGGTGCGAAGGTAGGCAGCGCTCCACGCGGGTACGTGTACGCCGACGACCTCCGGGTCCTTGTCGAGCGGGGGCGTGCTCGACTCGCCCTCCCACCAGTGCACCCGCTCGTGCCCGAAGTACAGGACGTCCACGTCGGTGCGGAGCCCCGCGTCCAGGGCGCCCAGCGCGCCCGGTACCAGGACGTCGTCGCCGTCGAGGAAGAGCAGATACGTGCCGTTCGCCGCGCCGATCCCGGCATTGCGCGCCGCGCTCAGCCCGCCCGACGGGGGCGAGTGGACCGGTGCGACCCGGGCGTCCCGCGCGGCGTATGCGGCGGCGACCGCCCCGGCCGGGGAGTCCGGCGCGTCGCAGACCGGGATCAGCTCGAGGTCGCCGAAGGACTGGCTGAGGACCGAGTCCAGCGCTTGGGCCAGTCGCCCGGCGACTCCATGGGTGGGCACGATGACGCTGAAGCGGGGCATTCTGCTCTTTCTCTCAGGGAGCGTTCTCTCCGGGGAGAGCCCGCTCAAGGGGCGCTGAGCCGGCATTTCATCGCCCGGATCGCCCAGGCCGCCCGGTGGGCCGCCAGGTGGTGGGCCGGGCCGGCGTGGGCCGCGAGGGACTGGAGGGCACGCGGATTCCGGTTCAGAGGTGCTCGGTGAGGGGGACGGCACCGCCGGGCGCGGGCACCGTCGCGACGGGCGCCGTCGGGCGGGCGTCCACGGCCGACGGAACGGGGTGCCGTTCGGCGAGCGGGATGAACGGCGGCAGTCCGGCCGTCTCGCCCAGCACCACGCGCCGCACGACGCGCTCGGCGGCGCGCCCGTCGTCGTACGGGCAGAAGCGCTCGCGGAACGCGGCCCGCAGCTGCGCCGAGCGCGAGCCGCGCCAGTGCCCCGTCGCGAAGATGTCGATCAGTTCGTCCTCGCTGCGCGCGACCGCGCCCGGCGGGAAGGCGCGCAGGTCGAAGTAGGTGCCGCGGGCCGCCTCGTACGCCTCCCAGTCGTCCGCGTGGACGACGATCGGGCGGTCCAGGCCCGCGTAGTCGAACATCAGGGACGAGTAGTCGGTGATCAGGGCGTCCGAGGCGAGGCACAGCGACTCGATGCTCGGATGGCCGGACACATCGATCAGCCGGCCGCCCGCGGCGCTCGTGAGCGGCGCCTGGTACGAGTGGTGCGCGCGGGTCAGCACCACATAACGCGGGCCGAGTTGGCGCAGGACGCGCTCCAGGTCGAGGGGGCGGCGCTGGGTGCGGCGGTAGTCGCGGTACGTCGGCGCGTACAGCACGGCGACCGCGCCCTCGGGGATGCCGAGCGACTGGCGCAGCCGGGTCACGTCCGCCGAAGTCGCCTGCTGGAACACGTCGTTGCGGGGGAGGCCGTACTCCAGCGTCGTGAACCCGGAAGGGAAGACCCGCTCCCAGACCAGGGTGGAGTGGCGGTTGGCCGACAGGCAGTAGTCCCACTTGTCGACGCTGCGCAGCAGCTCGGCGAAGTCCGTGTCGCGCGCGGCCGCCGGACGGTCCTGGAGGTCGAGGCCCATGAACTTGAGCGGGGTCCCGTGCTGTGTCTGGATCATGATCTGGCCGGGGCGCTTCACCAGCCGCCGGTCGAAGTTGACGTTGTTCACCAGGTACTTGGAGCGGGCGAGCGCCGTCCAGTACCCGGCCGTACCGGGCCGCAGCCTGAGCGTCGACGCCGGGATCGTGTGGTGGTGCTCGGGGTGCGCGATCCACGCGGTGCGGACGCCCGGCGCGTACGTGCGGAACGCGGACTCCAAGGCGCCCGGGTTGCAGCCGTGGCCGCGCCCCCAGTAGCTGGAGAACACGGCACGGTCGGCGCGCAGCGGGAGGCGGAGCTGGACGCGGTAGTGGAGTTGCAGCGCGGCGCCGCGTGCGGTGCGGAGCAGGGCGGTGGCCAGGCGCACGGTTCTCTTCTGCGTGCGGGACAGGAAGGACAGCAGACGGTACGTGCGGTAGGTGCCCAGCCTCACCAGCGCGTGCCGCACGCGGGTGCGCAGGCGGACGGGGGCGCCCGGCGTGCGGTAACGGCGGTAGTGGGAACGGGACTTGCGCAGGAACTCGGCCCGGGAGCCGCGCGGCAGCCGGCCGCGCTTGAGGAACACCGTCGAGAAGTGGTCGATCATGCGGCGGAACAGGACCGGGCGCCAGTGGGCCAGCTCCGGGTGGGTGTCGATGTGCGCGAACACCCGGTCGTACTGCCCGAAGATGTCGAAGTGCTTACGGCTGCTGGTGCCCAGGATGCTGCCGTGCCGCCGCTGGCGGTAGTGGACGCAGACCCGGTCGAGGGTGGCGATCGTCTCCGCGGACATCAGCACCGGATAGGTCCAGGGCGTGTCCTCGTAGTACCCGGCCGGGAAGGCGAAGCCCTCGCGCTCGACGAACTCCCGGCGGTACGCCTTGTTCCACACCACCATCAGGACCCTGAGCAGCCCCGGCCGGTCGTCGAGCCGGAACGGCGCCGGGCCCTCCTCCGTCAGCTGCCCCGCGAACTGGTTGCGGACCGCCTCGCCCGACCAGTAGGTGCGCGCGTAGTCGTAGACCAGGACGTCCGGTTCGGAGGTCTCCTTCAGCCGGTCGGCGATCGCGCGCAGCGCGTCCGGGGTGAGGCTGTCGTCGCTGTCCAGGAAGACCAGATAGTCGCCCGTGGCGTGCTTCAGGCCCGCGTTGCGGGCGCGGCCCAGACCTACGTTCTCCGTGAGGTGTACGGCGCGTACGCGGACGTCGCGGGCCGCGAATTCGTCGATGATCGCGCCACAGGCATCGGGCGAGCAGTCGTCGACGGCGATCAGTTCGAGGTCCGGATAGGACTGTTCCAGAACGGATTCCAGGCACTCGTGCAGGTATGCCTGAACCTTGTACGCGGGGACGATGACACTGAACCTGGGCAACGGACATCCATGGGTCGGCGCGGGCATACCTGCCCGGGAACGGCCGAAGGGGTGACTTGGTTACGCCAGATGTGGCATACGGGGGACACGCGGTGAACGCGCCGGTACGTTCCGGTGACGGCGAGGAGGGGCGTGCCGGTGCCGGCCCGCCCCTCAAACGCCTTGTGCGCAGGGCTATTTCACCGCGCCGGCCATCACCCCGGACACGAACTGCCGCTGGAACGCGAAGAACACGGCCAGCGGGATCACCATCGAGATGAAGGCGCCCGGCGCCAGTACGTCGATGTTGTTGCCGAACTGGCGTACCTGCGTCTGCAGTGCGACCGTGATCGGCTGGCTGCCCGAGTCGGAGAACACCAGCGCGACCAGCATGTCGTTCCACACCCACAGGAACTGGAAGATCCCGAGCGAGGCGATCGCGGGACCGCCGAGCGGCATCACGACACGTACGAACAGGCGCAGTTCACCCGCGCCGTCGAGACGGGCCGCCTCCAGGAGCTCCCGCGGGATCTCCGCGAAGAAGTTCCGCAGCAGGAACACCGCGAAGGGCAGACCGAAGCCCACGTGGAAGAAGACCACACCGGTGATCGACCCGAAGATCCCGATCTTCCCGAAGAGTTCGGCGATCGGGATCAGCGCGACCTGCACGGGCACGACCAGCAGGCCGACCACGCCCAGGAACCACCAGTCGCGGCCCGGGAACTCCATCCACGCGAAGGCGTAGCCCGCGAGCGAGCCGATGACGACGACGAGGAGGGTCGCCGGGACCGTGATCAGCACCGTGTTGACCAGCGAGTGGGTGATGTCGCTGTTCTCCAGAAGCTTTTGGTAGCTGTCCACGGTGAGCTGCGAGGGCTCACTGAAGACCTTCCACCAGCCGCTCGCGCTCATGTCCTGCGGCTTGCGCAGCGAGGACACCAGCAGCCCGATGGTCGGCACCAGCCAGAACAGGCCGACGAGGAGCAGGAAGACGCGTACGATCCCGCCGCTGACCCCGCTCGCGAGCCGGGAGCCGAGTGACTGCTTGGCCTTGACGACGGTGACGGGCGCCGCCTTCCTGGGACTTCCGGCATCCGTGGTCATCGCCGCACCTCCCGCCTCAGCCGCCGGACATTGAAGAGCATCACAGGGATCACGAGCAGCAGCAGGAACACCGCGATGGCGCTCGCGATGCCCGGCTGGTCCTCGGCGAAGCCCTTGCGGTACAGCTCCAGGGCCAGCACGTTGGCGTCGTCCTGGGACGAGCCCGGCGCGATGATGAAGACCAGGTCGAAGACCTTCAGGACGTTGATCATCAGGGTGACGGCGACGACCGCGAGCACGGGCGCGAGCAGCGGCACGGTGACCCTTCTGAAGACCTGCCACTCGTTCGCGCCGTCGACCCGGGCGGCTTCGAGCAGCTCCCGCGGCACACCCGCGAGCCCCGCAGCGATCAGCACCATCGCGAAACCGGCCCACATCCAGATGTACGAGCCGATGATGGCCGGGGTGACCAGCGACGGGCCGAGCCAGTCGAGTCCGTTGTACGGCTCCTTGAAGTTGCTTGCCGGGAGCCGGAGTTGAGCCCCGTCGGCCTTGGCGGAGAGGGTGAAGGTCCCGTCGTCGCGCACCTTCGCCGATTCGACGACCTTGCCGCCCTTCACGGCCTCGACCTTCATCCCCGCGTAGCCGAGCTCACTCGCGTCCACCTGGCCGAGCTTCCCGACGCCCTTGCCGCGGGTGAAGTCCTGCCAGGCGGTGCCGGTGACCTTGCCGGGCTCGGCCTTGGCCTGGACGGCCTTCTTGGCACTGCCGGGCATCTGGTCGGGGGCGACGCCGACGAGCGGGAGGGTGACGGACTGCCCGGCGTGGACGGGGTTCTTGGTGAGGAACCCGCCACCTTGGGCTTCGAGTGGTGACTGCCGCCCCGGGTGGGCCTTCGGGAACGCGGACGACTCGGCGAACGTGTCGTGCACCCCCACCCAGACGGCGTTGGCGACGCCCTTGTCCGGGTCCTGGTCGTACACCAGCCGGAAGATGATGCCCGCGGCGAGCATCGAGATCGCCATCGGCATGAAGACGACCAGCTTGAACGCCGTACCCCAGCGCACCCGTTCGGTGAGTACGGCGAAGACGAGCCCGAGCGCGGTCGCGACGGTCGGCGCGAAGACGACCCAGATGATGTTGTTCTTGAGCGCGGTACGGATGCCGTCGTCGGTGAACAGGGCCTTGTAGTTGTCGATTCCGGCGAACCCGTCGCCGGACTGGTTGGAGAAGCTGCGGACGACCGAATACCCGATCGGGTAGACCACGAGCGCGCCGAGCAGCACCAGGGCGGGCAGCAGGAAGAGCGCTGCCACGGTTTTGCGGGTGCCGGTCACGCTCTTGTGCCGTGGTGCCGCGGGAGGAGCCGAGCCGGCCCCTCCCGCCGTTGCCGACGACATCGCCGGATCAGCCCTTGTACGCCGCGGCCGCGTCCGCTTCGAGCTTCGCCTGCGCCCCTGCCACGTCCTTCGGGTTCTTCAGGAAGTCCTGGAGGTCCTTCCACTCACCCTTGCCGGGCGTACCGCCGAAGGCCTGCGGGGCCTGGTCGGACATGTCGAAGCGGAAGTCGTCGCCGGCGGCGATCAGGGCCTTCGCCATCGACTGCTGGACGGCGTTCGGGTAGGCGGAGTTGGCCACACTCTTGTTGGGGGAGAGATAGCCGCCGAGCTTCGCCCAGATCGTCGCCGCGTCGGGCGAGGCGAGGAAGGTGAGCAGCGCCTGACCGGCCTTGGACTCCTTCAGCAGGACGGCCGCGTCGCCGCCGCTGACCACGGGGGCGCTGCTGCCCACCGCCGGGAACGGGAACACCTTCGCGTCCGTGCCGATCTTCGCCTTGGTCTCCGCGATGTTGACGCCCACGAAGTCGCCCTCGAAGACCATGCCCGCCTTGGGCTGGTCGCCGCCGGTGAACGTCTGCGTCACGGACGCCGGGAACTCCGTCTGCAGTGCGCCGTCCGCGCCGCCCGCGATGTAGTTCTTGTTGCCCCACAGCTGGGCGAGCGTGGTCAGGGCGTCCTTCACGGACGGGTCCGTCCACTTGATCTTGTGCTGGGCGAGCTGGTCGTACTTCTCCGGCCCTGCCTGGGAGAGATAGATGTTCTCGAACCAGTCGGTGAGGGTCCAGCCGTCCGCGCCGCCCACGGAGACGGGGGTGACACCGGAGTCGTAGATGGTCTGGGCGGCGGAGAGGAAGTCCTTCCAGGTCGCGGGTTCCTTGGCCCCCGCGTTCTCGAAGACCTTGGTGTTGTACCAGACAAGAGACTTGTTGGCGGCCTTGAAGTAGACGCCGTACTGCTTGCCGTCGACCTTGCCGAGGTCCTGCCACCCTTGCGAGTAGTTCTTGGTGAGCTGGGCCTGGGCGCCGCTGCCGACCGGCTTCGCCCACTTCTTCTCGACGGCCTGCTTGATGGCACCGACCTGCGGAAGCATCGCGACGTCCGGTGGAGCGCCGCCCGCGATCTTCGAACCGAGGAAGTTGATGATCGGGTCCTGCGCGGGTACGAAGGTGACCTTCGCACCGGTGCGCTTCTCGAACTCCGCCAGCACCTTCTTGAAGTTGGCCTGTTCGGGGCCGGTCCACACGGCGGCGACTTCCAGACTGGCGCCGTCGAGCTTGGGAAGGCTGACGGTGCCGCCGCTGCCGGCGCTGCTTTCCGTGCCGTTGCTGTCCTTGTCGCTCTTGTTGTCGCCGCCGCAGGCGGTGAGGGTGAGGGCGCTGGCGATGACGGCGGCTGCGGCGGCTTGTGCGGCTCTGTGTGACCTGTGCGTGGGGTTACTGGTGGAGTGATTGGGCGACTTGGGCGACCTGCGTGTACGAAGATTGCTGCGCATCACTGCCCCGTTCTTCGTTCCTCGTCGAACGTACGGGAGCTGTCCCGTGCGATCTGGTCTACGCCCGTGTCTGTGAGGGCGGCAAGAGCGCCAGCGGTGTCAAGTGAGCGATCGTGATTGGGTCGTGACGTGGGGACTACGCCCCCAGACCCCCGTTGAAAAGATTGCGCAGTTCCCCGCGCCCCTAAAAAACTGCCGGCCCGCCCCGGGTGCCTTTAAGGGGCGCGGGGCTGTGACATTTGCGGCTCCGCCGCGGGGCGCGACAAGCCCCCACCCACCCGCAGCCAAAGAACCGGCCCACGGGGTCTGGGGCGGAGCCCCAGAAGGATGGGACGGGTAGGGGCGGCGGGGGCGAAAAACGCTACAACAGCGAGGGCACCTCGGTCGCGGAGACGGAGCGAGCCGCTCGTTCCAGGGCGCTGGCGAGGAGGGCCAAGTCCGTGGGCCCGTTGCCGAGTTCACGTACGGGGCGGCGGGCCGGAGGGTCGCCCATGCGGTGCCATTCCAGGGGGACGACGGTGGGGCGGAGGGTGGCGGTGCGAGGGATGCGTCCGGTGACCCGACCGCCCTGGAAGGGCGTGTCCCGGCCGTCGCCCCGCAGGAGCCGGCCCCGCCCGGGCCCGGGTTCGTCCGGCCCCGCCCCCGGCGACGCCGCGTCGAGCGCGATACGCAGCGCGGCGGACCGAGCCAGCTCGGACCCCGCCGTACGCCCATCGACCCCGGCCGCCGCCACCAGGTGCACCCCCAACCGCTCCCCCTCACGGGCAACGGCCTCCAACGCCCGCACGACCGACCCCGCCGAGGGCCGCCCGGGCGACCCCAACGCCGGAGAGAGCAGCGCGTCCAGATCATCGACCACCACGACCAGCCGGGCGAGCGGCGGCCCGGGCTCCGTACGCTCCCGCGAAGCCGCAGGCCGCAACCGCATGGTCGAACTCGGCGGCGCGTCGAGATCCGCGGCACCGGACGACGACGCACCGGACACCATGCCGGACGAAGCCGACTTGGCCGAGCGCTGAGCCACGATCCGGCCGGGCACCTCGCGCCGGGTGTGCCACTCCACGAAGTCGAGCCGCCCGAGCAGCTCGGCCCGCCGCTTCAGCTCGGCACTGAGAGCCTGGGCGAACTCCCGCATCCGTATGGGGTCGTTGGCGGTGAGGTGGGTGGTGACATGCGGGAGATCCGTACAGACCTGGAGGCCCTCGCCCCGCCCCGCGCCATTGCCCCCGATACCGTCCCGCCCGTCTATCAGGACGATCCCGAGCCGGTCGGGCCGCTCCGCCGCGGCGAGGGACGCGGCGATCGAGCGCAGCAGTTCCGTACGGCCGCTGCCCGACGGTCCCTCGATCAGCAGATGCGGGCCCTCGGCCGGGAGATCCACGGCGACGGGCCCGCGCGGCCCGGCGCCGAGGACGGCCCGGGCGCGCCCACCGAGCGCTTCCGTGTCGTCCGCCGCGTCCGCCCAACGTGCCATCAGGGAGGCGGGAGTGGCTCGTGCGAGTCCCAACTCGTCGAGCAGGCGGGACATGGGGGGCAAGGGTGCGGACACGCGCGCGTGCCGGTCGCCGTATGCGCCGTGCGTGCCGTCCGTGCGCAAGGGTGCGAGGGCCCGGGCGAACCGCTCGGCCCACGCGACCGACACGGCGTCGATCGCGGCGACGGTGCCGTGGCCCACGGGACCGCGCGGCCGGTGTCCGGTGAAGCCGGGGTGGGTGTGGCCGCTGTGCGGCGAACCGCCGTCTGCGGCCCCGGTGTTCGGGGAGCCCGTGTAGGCGGGGCCGGGGCGCGTCGAACCACCGTGGGCCGGTCCGCCGCGTGGGGATCCGCCGTGACTGGGCTCGCCGTGGGGCTGTCCGGCGGCGCTCCCGCGCGCGCGGTCCATGGATTCGGCTCGCGTGGACCCTCCGAGTCCGCCCCGGCCGGCCCCCGCAGCGTCACCCTGTCCGTGCCGTGTGGCTCCCCTCGGTGGGGAGCTCGCAGGGCCGCCGGGCGCGATCCGCATCAGCCGCAGTGCCGTGGCCACGTCTCCGCTGAGCAGGGCGACCGCCCCGCACTCCCGGAACGCGGGCGACGCCTCGCATGCCGCTTCGTACGTCTCCGTCACCGGTGACGCGGGCGACGCCGCCGAGGTCTCGGCGAGGCACACCACATGGATCCCGGCCCGCGCCCCTTCGTGCGCCAGCCGCACCACGGCCTCGCGTACGTCGGCGCCTCCGGGGTCCCCGTCCACGACCATCACGGTGTACGGCCCGTTGAAGCCCGCGTCCGCAGGGTCCTCGTCCCGTGCCCAGGAGGGCCGCCGGGCCCCGCCGCGCAGATCGGTGTCCTGGCGATCGTTCCGGGCCTGCGTGCCGCCGACGTTCCGGGCCTGCGTGCCGCCGACGCCGAAGGCGTTGAGCGGGGCGGGACCGCCCGCCGTGCCGCCCGTTTCCGTCAGGTGGTCCTCCAGGCGGCGGAGGAGTTCGTCCGTGCGGGCCGCCGCCTGTTCGCGGTCGTAGGCGAGGAGGAGGCGGCAGTCCTGGCCGTGGGTGGGGCGGACGTGGGGGAGCCAGCCCAGCCAGGACCACTCGGCGGTGCGCTCCTGGACGGTGCGGGAGCGGTCCGTGCTGATCAGGACGATTTCGAGGGCGTCGGGGGAGTGCAGCGCGGCAAGCTGGGCCACCACCGCGCGGGCCAGGCCCGCGAGGCGCGGACGCGGTCCGGCCAGGCCCAGCGCGCCGGCCTCCCGCAGCCCCGCGGTGACCGGCACCGCGGGCAGCAGGCCCGAACCGTCGGGCGCCGCCCGGTCGGCCGTGCCCAGCCGCACGGTCAGCGCCTCCGGATGACCGGGGCCGCGCTCCCACAGCCGAGGTCCCGGCCCCAGCGCGGTGAGCAGCAGCGTCGCGGGGTCGGGCCAGCTCTCCGGGGACTGGGGCACCGTGGGGAGGGGGTCCTCCGCCGCGGCTTCCTCGTCGTCGTACGGGTCCTGTCCGGCTCCCGTCGGTCCACCGCGTCCGCCGGTCAGCCGCCGGGCCCACGCGCCGATCCCGCCACGCCTGCGCACGCCCGGCGGGACGTCCGTGCCCCGCTGGGGAGTGCCCTTGCGGGTGCTTCCGGTTCCCGGGGCGGAGGCGTCGTCCGCGGTCCCGGCCGGAGGTTCGCCGTGTCCGGCGGGCGCGGAGGTGGCGTCGGGTCCGGCGCCGTCGCGCGGCCGGGTCTCGATGCGGGGTGCCCCGCCCTGTTCGGGCACCACGGACGGCGCGGGAGAGGGCCTGCCGGACGGCGCGGTGTGCGGGTCGGCCGGACCGCGCTCCTGCGCCCCGCCCGGGACTCCTCCCGCGGCTCCCCACTCCGCCGATCCGTAGGCGTGATGCGTGTCACCGGCGGGCGGCGGGACCGCGGTGCCGCCGGGTTTCCCGGCGGCCGGGGTCCGGGCGGCGCCCCCCACGCGCGCGTGGGGCACGGTCGCGGCCGGTGACGTCGGCCCCGGGCGCGCGGGGCCGCCGTCACCCCGCGTTCCGGTGCCGGGCCCGGCACCGGCGGTCACGCGCACGTGGCCCTCCCCGTCCGGCGTCGTCCCCAGGGCCCCCGTGGCCCCGGGCGGAGTCAGCCGCAGTGCGGTCTCGCCGACCCTGAGGAGCGCACCCGGAGCGAGGCGGACCGGGCGGGTGCCGACGCGGGTGCCGTCCAGCGTCGTGCCGTTCGTGGAGCCGAGGTCGGCGACCGAGACGCGGCCCTCGGGGGTGACCGTGACCGCGCAGTGCAGGCGCGAGACGTCGGGGTCGTCCAGGGGCACGTCCGCGTCGGCGGAGCGGCCGATGTGGATCTGGCCGCCGTGCAGGAGGTGGACGCCGCCGGCGTCGGGGCCCGCGACCACATGGAGCTGGGCGGCGCCGTCGTCCACGTCGGGGCCGGGCTCCGCGGGGCTGCCCAGGGACAGCACGGCACCGTCCGTCAGGGGCGGTTCGCCCAGCGTGCAGCGCTGCGCGTCGAGGCGCTCCGCACCCGCGTACAGCACGACCTGGCTGTCACTCCCGCCGACCGCCGAGGCGAGCCCCGACGCGACCGCGGCCAGCGCCGTCCCGGCGGGCGCGGTGACCAGCACATCGCAGGCCGCGGCTCGCCCCCGCGGCTCCGGGGGCGAGCCCAGCGGGTCTACGACGGTCAGCCGGATCTGCATCGCCGTCAGCGGTCCCTTCCGCGCAGGTGTCCGCGACGAGGACGAGGCTGCGCTGTGGTCCCCCCACCGCAGATTCCCCCACCGCACACGGGCACGTCGGCCAGTACTGAAGGCATCCTCGCACCTGCCACTGACAACACGCCCGGCACCCACCCGTAAGTGATCTTGATTGGTCGGCTCTGCCCGTAAAAGTGCCTGCCCCGTGCCCGACCGGTGCCCGCTTGAGATCAGTCACGCCCGCACTCCGGCAACCAACGACCCCGGCCGAGCGTCTTTCCATCGAACATGTACGGGAAGGCGTACGTAACCGCTTATGCGGAACACAACCGCCTGTGGGACCCATGGGAAGCACAGAAAGACAACAGCCCAGTGCCCTGTACGGCGGCACTACAGTGGGTCGGAACACCTGTACCACGGTGATCACGATGGATGGACCAGGCAAGCAAGCAACAGGGAGCGCATGACGTGCGGCCGGTAGGGAGCAAGTACCTCCTTGAGGAGCCGCTGGGGCGCGGCGCCACAGGCACCGTCTGGCGAGCCCGCCAGAGGGAGACCGCGGGCGCCGAGGCGGCCGTGGCCGGGCAGCCCGGCGAGACCGTGGCGATCAAGGTCCTCAAGGAGGAGCTCGCCAGCGACGCGGACATCGTGATGCGGTTCCTGCGGGAGCGCTCCGTGCTGCTCCGGCTGACCCACCCGAACATCGTGCGCGTACGGGACCTGGTCGTCGAAGGCGATCTGCTCGCCCTCGTCATGGACCTGATCGACGGGCCCGACCTGCACCGCTACCTGCGCGAGAACGGGCCCTTCAGCCCCGTCGCCGCCGCCCTCCTCACCGCCCAGGTCGCCGACGCGCTCGCCGCCAGCCACGCCGACGGCGTCGTCCACCGCGACCTGAAGCCCGCGAACGTCCTGCTCAAGCAGGACGGCGGCCAGATGCACCCGATGCTGACGGACTTCGGCATCGCCCGGCTCGCCGACTCCCCGGGCCTCACCCGCACCCACGAGTTCGTCGGTACCCCCGCCTATGTCGCGCCCGAGTCCGCGGAGGGGCGTCCGCAGACGTCCGCCGTCGACATCTACGGAGCGGGCATCCTGCTGTACGAGCTGGTCACCGGGCGTCCGCCGTTCGGCGGCGGCTCCGCCCTCGAGGTGCTGCACCAGCACCTGAGCGCCGAGCCGCGCCGCCCTTCGACCGTCCCGGACCCGCTGTGGACCGTCATAGAACGCTGTCTGCGCAAGAACCCGGACGAGCGGCCGAGCGCGGAGAACCTCGCGCGCGGGCTGCGCACCGTCGCCGCGGGCGTCGGTGTGCACGCGAACGCAGCGCAGATCGCCGCCGCCGACGGCGTGGGGGCCCTCCTCGCCCCCGACCCGGCCCCGGCGGCCGTCCCGGGCATGCCCGGAGCCGCCGACCCCACCCAGGTGCTGCCGCACGGCGCGGGCGCGTACGACCCGAACGGCGCGACCAGCGTCCTGCCGCACACCGGTGACGCCGACCCCACCTCCGTCCTCCCGCACCGTGGCGCGGCCGATCCGACCGCCGTCATGCCGCCCGTGCCGCCGCACCAGCCGGGCGGGCAGCCCGGCCAGTTCGGCCAGCCCGGCCAGGCCGAGGACCCGCATCCCTGGCAGAACCAGCTGCGCGCGGCCCGCGACCGCAACGAACAGACGCAGGTCCAGTACCTCGACCCGAACGAGGACCCGCTGCGCCGCCGTCCCCAGCGGCAGGTCTCACGCCCCCAGCAGCGCCCTCAGCAGCAGCGCCCGCCGCAGGGTCAGCAGCCGCCGCCCGGGTACGGGTATCCGCAGCAGCAACAGCCGCAGCAGTACGCGCCTCAGCAGCCTCAGCAGTACGCACCGCAGCAGCCCCAGCACCAGCAGCCGCAGCGGTACGCCCCCGCGCCCCAGCAGCAGCCTCAGCCGCAGCGGTACGCGCCGGCGCAGGAGCCCCAGCAGCCCGCGCCGCGACAGCCGCGCGAGCCCCGTCAGCGCGGCGCCAACCCCATGAAGATTCCGGGGCTCGGCTGCCTGAAGGGGTGCCTGTTCACCATCGTCATCATGTTCGTCGCCGGGTGGCTGATCTGGGAGTTCAGTCCCCTCCAGGACTGGATCGGCTCGGGCAAGAGCTACTTCGCCCAGCTGAAGGACTGGTTCGACACCGTCAGCGGCTGGATCGGCGATCTCGGCGGGGGCGGCTCCGCCGGCAACTGAACCTCGGGGACGACTGTCCCCGGGGACCTGCTCCTGGAGACCTGTCCCTGGGGACAACTGCCCCTAGGGACAGCTGACTCTGGAGATTTGTCGACACCTGACGGGTGATTTCCGTCCCCGGGGTAAGGATCGGCTCGTCGGACGCGTAGTTTTGTCGGCTGGGGGCCGGGGGTCACCCCCGGGACGGCGCAGCAGCGACAACCACGCGTCTGTAGGAGCAGTCTTGGCACGCAAGATCGGGAGCCGGTACACCGCGAACCAGATTCTGGGGCGGGGCAGCGCCGGCACGGTGTGGCTGGGCGAGGGGCCGGAGGGGCCCGTCGCCATCAAGCTGCTGCGCGAGGACCTCGCGTCCGACCAGGAGCTCGTCGGGCGTTTCGTCCAGGAGCGCACAGCGCTGCTGGGCCTCGACGACCCGCATGTGGTCGCGGTCCGCGACCTGGTGGTGGACGGGAACGACCTCGCGCTCGTCATGGATCTCGTACGGGGTACGGATCTCCGCACCCGGCTCGACCGGGAGCGGCGGCTCGCCCCCGAGGCCGCGGTCGCGATCGTCGCGGATGTCGCGGACGGGCTCGCGGCCGCGCACGCCGCCGGGGTCGTCCACCGGGACGTGAAGCCCGAGAACGTCCTTCTCGACATGCAGGGCCCGCTCGGCCCCGGCGGATCGCACCCCGCGCTGCTGACCGACTTCGGTGTGGCGAAACTCATCGACTCACCTCGCCGGACCCGCGCCACGAAGATCATCGGTACGCCGGACTATCTCGCGCCCGAGATCATCGAGGGGCTGCCGCCGCGGGCCGCCGTCGACATCTACGCGCTGGCGACGGTGCTGTACGAGCTCCTCGCCGGCTTCACGCCCTTCGGGGGCGGACACCCGGGCGCGGTCCTGCGCCGCCATGTCACCGAGACCGTGGTCCCGCTCCCCGGCATCCCGGACGAGCTGTGGCAGCTGATCGTGCAGTGCCTGGCGAAGGCGCCGGCGTCGCGGCTGCGGGCGTCGGAGCTGGGGGCGCGGCTGCGGGAGCAGTTGCCGTTGCTGGCGGGGATGCCGCCGTTGGACGTGGACTCGCCGGACGCGGAGTCGGAGGACGGGGACGAGGCGTACGAGGAGGCGGCGGAGCCGTCCGCTCCCGCCTCGGCGCGGGTTCGGCGGGGGGCTGTGCCGTTGGTGTCCGGGGCCGCACCCGACTCCAACCGGGACACCCATACGTCGATGAGGGTGCCCGGGCCGGACGAGCTGGCGGGGGGTGCTCGCGGGACGGCTCGCGCGCCGCGGGCCGCGGGGGCTCCCCGGCCGGGGTCGGCCCGGCATCGGGCCTCCGCCCGGCGGCGGCGTATCACGCTGGGGGCGGCGGCTGTCGCTCTCGTCGCCGCGGTGGGGCTCGGTACCTGGCTCGCCACGTCGGGCGACGACGCCGACGCGACCCCCCAGGACACGAAGAACTCGGCACCGGCCTCACCGTGAGGTTTCTCGCCCCCGCCGCCCCTACCCGCCCCATCCCGTTTCTGGGGGCTGCGCCCCCAGACCCCGCTGGGTTGTGTGTCGGCTGCGGGGCGGTGGGGGTTGCTCGCGCAGTTCCCCGCGCCCCTGAAAGCGGGGCTTCGCCCCGCAATCCCCCGCCCGCCCCGGGGTCTTTCAGGGGCGCGGGGAACTGCGCAATCTTTTGGACCAGCCCCCACCCACCCGCAGCCAAAGAACCGGCCCACGGGGTCTGGGGCGGAGCCCCAGAAGGATGGGACGGGTAGGGGCGGCGGGGGCGAAGGACGGGCTGCCGGCCCCGTAGGGGCGAGGGGCGAGCCCCGCTTGTCGTAGCCGTTACGCTGGAGGCGTGGCAGTCGTCGATGTATCCGAAGAGCTCAAGTCCCTCTCCTCGACCATGGAGTCGATCGAGGCCGTCCTGGACCTCGACAAGCTGAGGGCAGATGTCGCCGTGCTCGAGGAGCAGGCGGCCGCGCCGTCCCTGTGGGACGACCCGGACGAGGCGCAGAAGATCACCAGCAAGCTGAGCCACCTCCAGGCGGAGGTCAGGAAGGCCGAGGCGCTGCGCGGGCGTATCGACGATCTGAGCGTGCTCTTCGAGATGGCCGAGGAGGAGGACGACCCGGACACCCGTGCCGAGGCCGAGTCCGAGCTCACCGCCGTCAGGAAGGCGCTGGACGAGATGGAAGTCCGGACGCTGCTCTCCGGGGAGTACGACTCCCGTGAGGCTGTCGTCACCATCCGTGCCGAGGCCGGCGGCGTCGACGCCTCCGACTTCGCCGAGAAGCTGCAGCGCATGTACCTGCGCTGGGCCGAGCGCCACGGCTACAAGACGGAGCTCTACGAGACCTCGTACGCGGAAGAGGCGGGGATCAAGTCCACCACCTTCGCCGTCCACGTCCCGTACGCGTACGGCACGCTCTCCGTGGAGCAGGGCACCCACCGGCTCGTGCGCATCTCGCCGTTCGACAACCAGGGGCGTCGCCAGACCTCCTTCGCCGGTGTCGAGATCCTGCCCGTGGTCGAGCAGACCGACCACATCGAGATCGACGAGTCCGAGCTGCGGGTGGATGTGTACCGGTCGTCGGGCCCCGGCGGTCAGGGCGTCAACACCACCGACTCCGCGGTGCGGCTGACCCACCTTCCCACCGGCATCGTCGTGTCGTGTCAGAACGAGCGGTCGCAGATCCAGAACAAGGCCAGCGCCATGAACGTTCTGCAGGCCAAGCTTCTTGAGCGGCGCCGGCAGGAGGAGCAGGCCAAGATGGACGCCCTCAAGGGCGACGGCGGCAACTCCTGGGGCAACCAGATGCGTTCGTACGTCCTGCACCCGTACCAGATGGTCAAGGACCTGCGCACCGAGTTCGAAGTCGGTAACCCGGAGTCCGTGTTCAACGGCGAGATCGACGGCTTCCTGGAGGCCGGAATTCGCTGGCGCAAGCAGCAGGAGAAGTAGGCGGGCATTGCGCGGACGCATTCGCGCCCCATTGACGCCTCTTTGTCGACAAGGCAACTGCCGCCCATCGGGCGGCAGTTGCCTTTTGTGTGAGGGTTGTCTGGGTTTTACGTCACAGTCACATGTCCTCACGGCAGGCAAATGATGTTGATCCGGACATCGCGTACGCAACGACCTTGACGTTGCTTTGAAAACTGGGAAGGGTAACGGGTGGCATGCGTATCTCTGGGGCGCATGTGAACCGGGGGGCTTGAGAAAAGCCACCTGTGACGCCGTGGCCCCGGGCGCTGCTCCATTGACGATCAGCTACTGGGGGTAGCAGGCAGATGACCAAGAAGACGCGGATCCGTGTGGCACGGATAGCCGCCGGTGCGGTGATTGCCGCCGGTGCTTCGCTGACCGCGGCGGGTGCCGCCTCGGCGCTCGACCTCAATGTCGGCATCGGTGTCAACGCGGGCGACGAGGACCCGAGCCCGACTCCGACCGAGACCGGCATCCCGACGACGCCCACGGACCCGACCACGGACCCGGCGCCCACCGAGACGGCCCCGACCGACCCGCCGAGCACCGACCCGGAGCCGACGGCCACCACGCCCACCGACGACCCGACGGAGCCCACCGAGGAGCCGACGGAGCCGACGGAGGACCCCGACCCGACCGCCACGACCGAGCCCTCGGACGGCTCCACCAGCGGCTCCGGCTCCACCGGCTCCACCGGCGGCAACAGCAACACCGACCCCGACGGTGGGTCCTCCACCCAGGAAGAGGGCTCCTCGGCCCTCACCGACACGGGCTCGGACACCTCGGCCCAGGGCAAGAGCGACGGCGAGCTGGCCGAGACGGGTGCCGGTCAGACCGCGTTCCTGCTGATCGGTGCCGCCACGATGATCGCCGGCGGTATCGGCTTCCGCCTGCTGCCGCGTCTCGCGGGCGGCCGCGGCGCCGCTGCGTGACGTACTGACGTACATGTGCGTGAGAAGGGCCCGGAGCGCTTGCTCCGGGCCCTTCTCGTGTCACAGGTGGGGCTGAGTGCCGTAACGCGGCCTTCGTGGGTCTCACACCGTCTGGTGGGCCACCAGCGCCAGAGCCGCGATCAGCACGGCCAGCAGGGCGATCAGTGCCATGGGGTTCAGGCCGGCGAAGGGGCTCTCCTGCTGGAGTCGCTCCCGGTTCGCGCGGCAGACGGGGCAGCGGCCCTCGCTCACAGGCGCCGCGCAGTTAGCGCACACCAATCGGTCGTACGTCATGCGCTCGCCCTCCTTGCGCCGTCTCGGCGTACACAACGCTCTACTTAACGCTGCGGGGAACGCAACCGTTCCCCTTCCACTGTGCCAGGTTCCACGGATTTCGGCGCGGTTCGCCTTATCCTGCCCTGCGCTCCGCGGGTTAGGCCGGGCGCTCTGGGTGGGGTGGGTGGGCTCGTCTCGCGGCTGGCGGCCGGTGGGGGCTGGTCGCGCAGTTCCCCGCGCCCCTTCGGGGCGCTCCACTGGGGTCGTTTCCAAGCGCCGTTCAAAGCCCTATACAAAACCCTGTACAAAGCGCTGTACGAAGATCTGCACAAATACGTACAAGCCCCGTGCAACCCCTACCAGCGCCTGCGCTTGCGTGCTCGGGTCGCGTATGGTCACGCACACCTACCCCCGGCGACCCGTGGTGCATCCGTGATCCGATTCGACAACGTCTCCAAGGTCTACCCCAAGCAGACCCGGCCCGCTCTCAGGGATGTCTCCCTGGAGGTCGAGCGCGGAGAGTTCGTGTTCCTCGTGGGGTCCTCCGGCTCCGGAAAGTCCACCTTCCTGCGGCTGATCCTCCGCGAGGAGCGGTGCAGTCACGGTCAGGTGCACGTCCTGGGCAAGGACCTCGCGCGCATCTCCAACTGGAAGGTGCCGCAGATGCGGCGCCAGCTGGGGACCGTTTTCCAGGACTTCCGGCTCCTGCCCAACAAGACGGTCGCCGAGAACGTGGCCTTCGCGCAGGAGGTCATCGGCAAGTCGCGCGGCGAGATCCGCAAGTCCGTGCCCCAGGTGCTCGACCTCGTCGGTCTGGGCGGCAAGGAGGACCGGATGCCCGGCGAGCTGTCCGGTGGTGAGCAGCAGCGTGTGGCCATCGCGAGAGCGTTCGTGAACCGGCCCAAGCTCCTCATCGCCGACGAACCGACCGGAAACCTCGACCCGCAGACCTCCGTCGGCATCATGAAACTGCTCGACCGCATCAACCGGACGGGCACGACCGTGGTGATGGCGACCCACGACCAGAACATCGTGGACCAGATGCGCAAGCGCGTCATCGAGCTGGAGCAGGGCCGTCTCGTCCGCGACCAGGCGCGCGGCGTCTACGGCTACCAGCACTGATCATCGTCCACGGAAAGGTCTGAAGAAGACGCCATGCGCGCCCAGTTCGTTCTGTCGGAGATCGGTGTCGGTCTCCGCCGCAATCTGACCATGACCTTCGCGGTCGTCGTCTCGGTCGCCCTCTCGCTCGCCCTGTTCGGCGGTTCGCTCCTGATGAGCGACCAGGTGAGCACGATGAAGGGCTACTGGTACGACAAGGTCAACGTCTCGATCTTCCTCTGCAACAAGAGCGATGCCGAGTCCGACCCCAACTGCGCCAAGGGCGCGGTGACTTCCGACCAGAAGAAGCAGATCCTCGCCGACCTGGACAAGATGTCCACGGTCGTGCAGAAGGTCACCTACGAGTCGTCGGACCAGGCGTACAAGCACTACAAGGAGCAGTTCGGCGACTCCCCGCTGGCCAGCTCCCTCACGCCGGACCAGATGCAGGAGTCGTACCGCATCAAGCTGAAGGACCCGGAGAAGTACCAGGTCATCGCGACCGCCTTCGACGGGCGGGACGGCGTGCAGTCCGTGCAGGACCAGAAGGGCATCCTGGACAACCTCTTCGGGCTGCTCAACGGCATGAACTGGGCCGCGCGGGCCGTGATGGCGATGATGCTCGTCGTCGCGCTCATGCTGATCGTCAACACCGTGCGCGTGTCCGCCTTCAGCCGACGGCGTGAGACCGGGATCATGCGGCTCGTCGGCGCCTCCGGGTTCTACATCCAGGCGCCGTTCATCATGGAGGCCGCGGTCGCCGGGCTCATCGGCGGTGGTGTCGCCTGCGGCTTCCTGCTGATCGCCCGCTACTTCATCATCGACCACGGTCTGGCCCTGTCCGAGAAGCTGAACTTGATCAACTTCATCGGCTGGGACGCCGTGTTGACGAAGCTGCCGCTCATCCTCGCGACCAGTCTGCTGATGCCCGCGCTGGCCGCGTTCTTCGCGTTGCGCAAGTACCTGAAGGTGTGACGCATGCCAAGGGGGCCGTACTGCCAACCGGCGGTGCGGCCCCTTGCGTTGTCCTAGACTCACCGCCATGTCAGGTCGTGACCTGTTCTGTGAGCCCCGCCGCATCCGCCGCGGGGCCGTCCTGACATTGGTGTTCGCGAGCGTCCTCGTCGCCGGTGCGGCGACCGGATCCTTCTCCGACCCGGGACCGAAATCCGCTTCCTCACCCTCTCCTTCACCCTCCTCGCTTCCTTCTTCCGCGGCTCGTTCGACGGCCGCGAGCCACCACGAGGACGTCGCGGAGGCCGCCGCCGAGGCGATGGCCGACGGCAAGTCGCCCATGGAGGCCGCCGAGCGTGCCGTCAGCCGCAGTGGCGACCGCTGGGGTGCGGTCTACTCCCAGGGCGACTACGAGGAGTTCGAGGAGGCCCTCGACGGCCAGTACACCGGCGTCGGGCTGTGGGCCCGGCGCGAGCGTGACGGACGTATCGAGGTGACCCGCGTCCAGACGGGCTCGCCCGCGGCGGCCGCCGGGATCCGCAAGGGCGACCGGCTGCGCAGTGTCGACGGCGAGAAGGTGGACGGCCGGCCGGTCACCGAGGTCGTCTCCTTACTGCGCGGCGACGCGGACGACGCGGCCGCCGGTACGGAGGTCTCCCTCGGCCTGGAGCGCGGCACGCGCGCGTGGAGCGAGACACTGCACCGGGCCAGGCTGTCCACGGACTCCGTGACCGTCCGCAAGCTCGCCACCGGCGTCACCGTGATCACGGTCGCCGCCTTCACCAAGGGCGTCGGCGACGCTGTACGGACCGCCGTCGACCAGGCCCCCGAGGGCCGCGGGATCGTCCTCGACCTGCGCGGCAACTCCGGAGGCCTGGTCACCGAGGCCGTCACCGCCGCCTCCGCCTTCCTCGACGGCGGTCTCGTCGCCACCTACGACGTGGACGGACAGCAGCGCGCCCTGCACGCCGACCCCGGCGGTGACACGGCCAGACCCCTGGTCGCGCTCGTCGACGGCGGCACGATGAGCGCGGCCGAGCTGCTCACCGGAGCCCTCCAGGACCGTGGCCGCGCGGTCGTCGTGGGCTCCAGGACCTTCGGCAAGGGCTCGGTCCAGATGCCGAGCCGGCTGCCCGACGGCTCCGTCGCCGAGCTGACCGTCGGGCACTACCGCACCCCCTCCGGACGCGGTGTCGACGGCCGGGGCATCACCCCCGACCTGGAGGCGGACACGCAGTCCCTGGAGCGGGCCGAGACCGTGCTGAGCGGGCTCGGCGACGCGTCGTAGCCGACGATTCGCGGGGCCTCCGTAATCACCTTTCCCTCCGGCCCCCCTGTAGTGCGAAAATGGCCAGCACTATGAGCAAGGGAATGTATGTACCGAAGGAGTCCCAGCCCAAGCAGGGCGGGGCGGGCTCCGGCAAGACCAAGGACGGCAAGCGCAAGATCGTCGCCCAGAACAAGAAGGCACGGCACGACTACGCGATCATCGACACCTACGAGGCCGGGCTCGTCCTGACCGGCACCGAGGTGAAGTCGCTGCGCCAGGGCCGCACCTCGCTGACCGACGGTTTCGTCCAGATCGACGGGGGCGAGGCGTGGCTGCACAACGCCCACATCCCCGAGTACAGCCAGGGGAGCTGGACCAACCACTCCGCGCGCCGCAAGCGCAAGCTGCTCCTGCACCGCGAGGAGATCGACAAGCTGGCCTCGAAGTCCGAGGAGACGGGTCACACGATCGTGCCCCTCGCCCTGTACTTCAAGGACGGTCGCGCGAAGGCCGAGATCGCGCTCGCCCGCGGCAAGAAGGAGTACGACAAGCGGCAGACCCTGCGTGAGAAGCAGGACCGGCGGGAGTCGGACCGCGCGATCGCGGCGGCGAAGCGGAAGCAGCGCGGCCAGTAGGCGCTGCCCCGCGGGAATAGGCTGGCATCGTCGTGCGTTGGTCACGTACGATGGCAACTGCACCTCACAGCGGGTGCGTGGATCTTTTTGGTCCAGCTTGAAAAATCAACATGGGGATGATCGGTTTCGACAGCGGCTGTCGAAGCAGGGGAAGCGAGCCGAGGAAGCGGCAATGATCTCGTAAACCATATGTCGCAACCAATAATCGCCAATTCTAAGAGCGATTCCCAGTCCTTCGCCCTCGCTGCCTAATAACAGCGACTGAAGGACCCTAAAAGGGTGTCAGCCCGGGAGTGTTCCCGACCCGGATCCTGGCATAATCTAGGGAACTAAACCGCCGAGCCCGGTCACGGGGTTCGGTGGGAAATCAAACAGTGGCTGGGCCCGTCGGAGACTTGTTCGCGAGATCTCCGGGGCCGAGAAAATCACAGCGAACTGCGCTCGGAGAAGCCCTGATTCTGCACCGTTGGACGCGGGTTCGATTCCCGCCATCTCCACTCATCCCATGTGGGTAAAGCCCCGCTGCCTCGGCAGCGGGGCTTTTTCCTTTCCCTGACTCTCCCTGGCTTTCGGTGACTTTCAGCGCAGTGAGAAGGTCGAAAGGCGCAGACCCTCGCTCAGTACCAGATACACGTCCTGGCGGCCCTTCGCCGCCTGGGAAAGGCCGGCCGTCACCGTCTTGTAGTCGTACGCGGATGACGTGCCGTCCGTGTGCGCCGTGCCGACCAGGGTTCCGGTGGGCGATCCGAGGCGGACCTCGACCGTGCCGGCGGAGGTCCCGGCCACCTGCGCGGTGAAGCGTGACGCCCCCGAGCCGAGCGCGGCGTCGCTGAACCTCAGCCAGGCGCCGTCGCCCGACGACCCCACCGCCGTGCCGCGTGCCTTCGACTCGTCGACCAGCCGGACGTCCGCGTAGTCGTCGAAGTTCTCCGCCCGCGTCACCTTGGCGAGATCCCGGGCCGGGATCGTCTCGCCCTGTGCCGTCAGCGTCGTACGGGAGCGGATGTCGGAGGAGGAGGCGCCGGCCAGGACGTCGTAACTGCCGCTCTCCACCACCCACTTGGAGCGCGTGACGTCCCAGTGGGCGAGATCCTTCGTGCGCAGCCTCAGCTTCACCGTCTTGGTCTCGCCCGGCTCCAGCGACACCCGGGCGTAGGCCTTCAGCTGCTTCAGCGGCTGTTTGTCGCGGGACACCCGCTGGTGTGTGTAGAGCTGGACGACCTCGTCGCCGGCGCGCTTGCCGGTGTTGGTGACGGCGATCTCGTAGCCGCCGTCCACGTGCTTGAGCGCGCCGTAGCGGAACGAGGTGTACGAGAGGCCGTAGCCGAAGGGGTAGAGGGGCTGCCCCTTGAAGTACTGGTAGGTGCGGTCGGACTTGATGATGTCGTAGTCGAGGATCGACGGGAGGTCCGACTCCGACTGGTACCAGGTCTGGGTGAGGCGGCCCGCCGGGTTCGCGTCGCCGTAGAGGAGGTCGGCGAGGGCGTTGCCGGTCTCCTGGCCCGCGTGGGTGGTCCACAGGAGGGCGGGGGCGTCCTTCTGGAGGGAGCCGAGGGTGGTCGGGTAGCTGTTCTCGACGACCACGACCGTCTTCGGGTTGGCCGCGTGCACCGCCTTGACCAGGGCTTCCTGCGAGGGTGCCAGGCCCATGTCGGTGCGGTCGTGGTCCTCGCGGCCGTTGATCGACGGCATCGAGCCGACCACGACCACCGCCGTGTCCTTGCCCTTCACCGCGGCCACGGCCTCGTCGACACCGCTGCGGACGACGTCCTTGGCGTAGTGGGCGGCCTGCTCCTTGGCGACCAGGCCGAGGGTGCCGTCGTCGCCGGTCGGGCCGAGGTAGACGGGGTTCGACCACCAGGACTCGCCGGTCTCGTATCCGGCGTACCGGAGCAGGTAGCTGCCGTCGTCCTGCTTCTCCAGCTTGAACTGCTGCTGCACGAACCAGCCGTTGGGCTGGACCTGGTCGTTGACGAAGTTCGACCAGTTGTAGCCGACGTACTTGCCGTTGGCGGCCGAGCGCAGGGTCACGATGCCGGAGCCCCAGTCGAACACGTCGAACTGGGACGTCGTGCCGGTGTCCGTGCTCTCCTTCAGGGCCGCTCCCGTGTCGGAGGTTCCCGCCGTGACGTACTTCCCCGTCGCGGTGTCCTTCAGCGCGATACGGTCCGCGCCCTCGCTGCTCGCCACCGACGCGCCGAGTTTCGTCTCGATGCCCTGCTTCGGGGTGACCGCGTACGGGAGTGTGCCCGAGTACCAGTCGGTGTAGAGGGTGTCGGCGAGGGGGCCGACGACGGCGACGTTCTTCGAAGTCGACTTCAGCGGGAGCGAGTTGTCGTTCTTCAGGAGGACGGCCGCCTCCGTCGCCGCCTCACGGGCCAGCCTCTGGTGGGCCGGGCTGTTGATCACGGACGTGTCGATGGAGCCGTACTTCCCGCCGTTCGGGTCGAATTCGCCGAGCCGGACGCGGATGGCGAGGATGTGGGAGACGGCCGTGTCGACGTCGGATTCCTTCAACAGGCCTGTGGACAAGGCGGAGTTGATGGCGGTCGTGGTCGGGGCCGAGTCGGCGCTGTTGTCCGTGAAGCTGTCGATGCCGGCCTTCAGTGCGGCCGCGTCGCCCTCGGCGAGCGTGGGGTAGTAGTTCTGGGTGCCGGGGAGCAGGTTGCCGGGGGCGAAGGCGTCGGTGACGTTGAGCAGATCACGCGAACTCCAGGACCGTACGACGTCGTTCAGGTCCGGATTGACCGTGTCGGGGCGGCCGTTGACCAGGTTGTAGGAGGACATGACGCCCGTCGCCGCGTCCGCCGCGATGGCCGGCTTGAACGCCGCTTCGTCGTACTCGTGCTGCACGCGCGGGCGCAGGTCGGAGGACGTGGTCGCGCGGTGCACCTCGTTGTTGTTGGCGAGGTAGTGCTTGAGGGTGGGCGCCGTCTTGAGGTGGTCGGGGTCGCCGCCGGTCAGGCCGTCGCCGTACGCCGTGGAGATCGAGCCGGTCAGGTACGGGTCCTCGGAGTAGCCCTCCTCGTTGCGTCCCCAGCGCGGGTCGCGCAGCAGGTTCACCACCGGCGCCCAGAGGTTGAGGCCCCAGCCGTCCGGGCGCTCCTGCTGGAAGCCGCGCGCCTCGTCGCCGACCGCCGAGCCGACCTGCTCGATCAGCGCCGGGTCCCAGGTCGAGGCGAGCCCGACGGCCTGCGGGAACACCGTGGTCTTCCCGAGCCAGGCGACGCCGTGCAGGGCCTCGGTGCCGGTGCGGAACGCCTGGATGCCGAGGCGGGGGATCGCGGGCTCGTACTGGTGGAGGAGGGAGACCTTCTCGTCGGGGGTCAGTCTTCCCAGGAGGTCGTCGACGCGTTCGGTGACGGGGAGCCGGGGGTCGCGGAACGGATAGGGGTACGAGGAGGCGGTGGCGGGGCCCGTGGCGGTGGCCAGGCCCGCGATCAGTGCGAGGGCCACGGTCACCAGGGCCGCTGTTCTCGGTCTTCCGACCGTTGTCCTCGGCCCTGCGGCCGCCGTTCTGGGTCTTCCGGGTGCGGTTCTCGGTCCTCTTCTCTTCTTGCCTTTCCTCATGACACGGCTCCTTAGGAGGTCAGCGTGCGCGGTGCGGTGCTGGCCCGCTCCGTCATCCGGGGAGCGAGCAGGGTCGCCTCCGGTACGGGCGTGCCGTCGAGCTTCTTCATCAGCAGCTCCACCGCCTGCGCGCCCACTTCGGCGGACGGGATGGCGATGGAGGTGACAGGGACCCGGACGCCCTCGGCGAGTTCGTCCGGGCAGATGGCGGTGACCGACAGATCGCCGGGGACCCGCAGACCGAGCTGCTCGAAGGCGTCGATCAGCGGCTCCAGGACCGGCTCGTTGTGCACGACGACACCGGTCAGCGCCGGCTGTTCGCGCAGCAGTTGCTCGGCGACCCGGCGGGCGGCGGCGGGCGAGGCCTCGCAGGGGTGCACGGAGGACGCGAGTCCGCCCCGGTCGGCGGCCGCCGTGAACCCCTCCACCACGCGCTGGGCGAACGCCGTCCCCCGCACATACACCTCCGGCGGCGAACCGACCAGCGCCACGACCCGGTGCCCGAGCCCGGCAAGGCGCTCGACGCACAGCTCGCCGGCCGCCTTGAAGTCGAGGTCGATGCAGGTCAGCCCGTCCGGCTTCGCGGGGAACCCGATGAGCACGGAAGGCCGGTCCAGTGCGCGCAGCAACGGCAGCCGGGCGTCGTGGAGTTGTACGTCCATCACGATCAGCGCGTCCACCAGCGCGGTGTCCGCGACCCGCCGCAGCCCGTCCTCGCCCTCCTCCTGGGTGAGCAGCAGGACGTCGTGGTCGTGCCGCCGCGCCGCCGTCACCACCGACACCGCGAACTGCATCACGACCGGCACATGGATGCCCGCCCGCAGCGGCACCACCAGCGCCAGGACGTTCGACCGGCTGCTGGCCAGCGCCCGCGCGCCCGCGTGCGGCCGGTAGCCCAGCTCGCGGATGCTCGCCTCGATGCGCTGCCGGGTCTCCTCGGAGATCGGGCGCTTGCCGCTGAGGGCGTAGGAGACGGTGCTGGGGGACACCCCGGCGTGCCGTGCCACATCGGTGATCTTGACCATGCTCAGTTCAACTCCAACGACAGGAAGCCCGTCCCGGCCTTCGCCCGCACCTCACGCCCGCCCGCGGCCAGCCCCCAGGGCGCCGAGGGATCACTGGACGAAGCCCGCAGGGTGTCCCCCTCACGTACGACGGTGAAGGTGATGCCGCCGACCGGCACCGTCACCTGCGCGCCCCGCTCCAGGCCGTACGCGCGCAGGGTGACCCCCTCGGCGTGGTCGTAGTCGGGCCGGTCGTCCACAGCCCCCACCGGGATCACCGCGCCCGGCCGGACGAGGAGCGGCACGCTCAGGAAACCGTGCCGCTCGCGAACCCAGCGCGGCCCGGTCACCGTCTGCCCGCTCAGGAAGTGGGTCCAGGTCCCCTCGGGCACGTAGTACGAGACATCGCCGTCGTCGCTGAAGACGGGCGCGACCAGCAGATCCGGGCCGAGCATGTACTGCCGCTCCAGATGTGCGCACCCGGGGTCGTCCGGGAACTCCAGCACCATCGCCCGCATCATCGGCACGCCCTCCGCGTGGGCGGCGCGGGCAGCCTCGTACAGATAGGGCATGAGGCCGAGCTTCAGCCGGGTGAACAGCCGCAGGACGTCCACGGCCTCCTCGTCGAACAGCCAGGGCACGCGGTACGAGGACGATCCGTGCAGCCGGCTGTGCGACGACAGCAGCCCGAAGGCGATCCACCGCTTGAACAGCGCGGGCGTCGGCGTCCCCTCGAACCCGCCGATGTCATGGCTCCAGAACCCGAACCCCGACATGCCGAGGCTCAGCCCGCCGCGCAGCGACTCGGCCATCGACTCGTACGTCGCCTCGCAGTCGCCGCCCCAGTGCACCGGGAACTTCTGACTGCCGGTCGTCGCCGAACGCGCGAAGACGACGGCCTCGTGCTCGCCCCGGTGTTTGCGGAGCACATCGAAGACGGTCTGGTTGTAGAGGTAGGTGTAGTAGTTGTGCATCCGCTCGGGGTCGGCGCCGTCCGCGTACGCCACATCCACCGGGACCCGCTCGCCGAAGTCGGTCTTGAAGCAGTCGACGCCCTGCGCGAGCAGCGCCTCCAGCTTGGCCGCGTACCACTCCCGGGCGGCCTCGCTCGTGAAGTCGACCAGCGCCATGCCCGGCTGCCACAGGTCCCACTGCCAGACACTGCCGTCGGGCCGCTTGAGCAGATGCCCGAGGGCCCGCCCCTCCGCGAAGAGCGGCGAACGCTGCGCGATGTACGGATTGATCCATACGCAGATCCGCAGCCCCTTGTCCTTCAGCCGCGCCAGCATCCCCTCCGGGTCGGGGAACACCCGGGGATCCCACTGGAAGTCGCACCAGTTGAACTCGCGCATCCAGAAGCAGTCGAAGTGGAAGACGGAGAGCGGGAGTTCGCGCTCCCGCATCCCGTCGATGAAGGACGTGACGGTGGCCTCGTCGTAGGAGGTGGTGAAGGACGTCGACAGCCACAGCCCGAACGACCAGGCGGGCGGGAGGGCCGGACGCCCGGTGAGCGCGGTGTACTTGCGCAGGATGTCCTTGGGCGTCGGGCCGTAGATGACGTAGTACGTCAACTGCTGTGTCTCCGCGCTGAACTGGACCCGGGAGACCGCCTCCGAGCCGACCTCGAAGGACACCCGCCCCGGGTGGTCGACGAAGACCCCGTACCCCGCGTCCGTCAGATAGAACGGCACGTTCTTGTAGGCCTGTTCGGTGGCCGTGCCGCCGTCGGCGTTCCACATGTCGACGACCTGGCCGTTCTTGGCGAGTGGCCCGAACCGCTCGCCGAGACCGAACACCTGCGTCCCGACGCCGAGGTTCAGCTGTTCGCGCAGATAGTGAGCGCCGGTGGCGTCCCGCATGATGGCCATGCCCTTGGGGCCGCTGGTGGTGAGGGTGTGGCCGTCGGCGAGGAAGTCGACGTGCCAGGGGGTGGTGCGGGCGACCTTGAGGGAGAGCGCCCCGGCAGTGAGGGTCGCGTGGTCGTCGTCGTACTCCGCGACCGGAGTGAACTCGGCCGTCCGGAGCTCGAAGTGGGGCCTTCTCGGCTCCTCGCCCTGGAAGTGCGTGAACGTGACGCCGATGACGTCGGGCATCGGCGCGTGCGCGCTGATCGTCACGACCGGTCCCTTCAGCAGGTCGCCGCGGTGGCGGATGGGCTGCGTCGGCGCGTGGATCTCCAGGGTTCCCTGGGTCGCGCTGACATCGAGGACCTCGACCGGGTGGGCGGCGGTGACGCCTTCGCGCAGCAGCCAGTAGCCGTCGGTGAACTTCACTTTCGTACCCCTTACTTCACTGCGCCGACGGCGATGCCGCGGGTGAGGGTCCGCTGGAAGACGAGGAAGAAGACGAGGGCGGGGAGGACTCCGAGAAGGGCGGCCGCGTTGGTCATCGTGGCGTCCATCAGGCGCTGGCCCTGGAGGACGCCGAGTGCCACCGACACCGTCTGGTTGTCGTTGGAGATCAGCATGACCAGGGGCAGCAGGAACTCGTTCCAGGTCCAGATGAAGAAGAAGACCAGGAGCACGCCGATCGTGGGGCGGCTGACGGGGACCACGATCCGCCACAGCACCTGCCACTTGTTCGCCCCGTCGATCCGGGCGGCCTCGATGATCTCGCGGGGGAACTGGCCGAGGACGGAGGACAGGAGATAGGTCCCGAAGGCCGCCTGGATGACGGTGAACACGATGATCACGCTGAGCCGGGTGTCGTAGAGGCCCGCCTGCTTGCTCAGGTAGTAGACCGGATAGACCAGCGCCTCCTGCGGCAGCATGTTCGCCAGGACGAAGAAGGCGAGCACCCAGGTGCGGCCCTTGATCCGGCCGATGCCGATCGCGTACGCGTTGAGGACGGAGAGGACGGCGGCGCCGATCGCCACCGAGCCGGAGATGAGGATCGAGTTGATGAGCTTCTGGCCGAAGTCCACGCGCTGCCAGAAGTCCTTCAGGCCGTCGAGGTAGAGGCCCTTGGGGAGGCTGAGCGGGCCGTGCGCGGAGTACTCGGCGGGGGACTTGACCGCGTTGATCGCGACGATGCCGAACGGCAGCACCATGAAAAGGGCCGCGATCACCAGGGCGAGGAGAACCGGATAACGACGCAGGGCGGTCATGTGCGGAGTCCTTCCTCGGCGTCCTCGGCGCGGGTCTGGAGCTTGAGGCCGATGAGGGCCAGAGCGAGGATGATCACGGTCAGCACGGTGGAGATCGCCGCGCCGTAGCCGACCTGCGTCTTCTCGAAGAAGGTGGTGAAGGAGAAGTAGGAGGGCACGTCGGTGGCACCGCCCGGGCCGCCCTTCGTGAGGACGTACACCGCTCCGAACACCTTCAGCGCGGCGATCGTGCACCACAGCAGGACGACGTAGATCTCGGGCCTGATCTGCGGCAGCGTGATGTGCCAGAAGCGCCGCCACCAGCCCGCGCCGTCCAGCTCAGCGGCCTCGTACAGCTGCGGATCGACTCGCTGGAGCCCCGCCATGAAGACGACGAGCGGGAAGCCGATCTGCACCCACACCATCACGCCCATGACGCTGTAGAGGGCGATGTCGGGGTCGCCGAGCCAGTCCTGCTGGAGCGATCCGAGGTGGACGGCCTTCAGCAGTTCGTTCAGGGAGCCGTTGTCGGGGGCGAGGATCCAGCTCCAGACGATGCCGGCGACGGCGATCGGCAGGACCTGGGGGAGGTAGAAGCAGGCACGGAGGACGGCGGCGGTCTTCGTCCCGAAGTGCTTGCCGACGAAGTCGAAGAGGGCGGCGGCCAGGACGAGTCCGAGGACCGTCGGTACGGCGGCCATGGCGAGGACCATGAAGAGGCTGTGCCGGAACGACGCCCAGAACTCGGAATCGTCCAGCAGCTCACGGTAGTTGGCGAGCCCGGACCACTTCGGGCTGCCGACGCCCTGCCAGTCGGTGAAGCTGACGCCGGTGTTCATCAGGAACGGGACGACGATCACCGTGAGGAAGGCGAGGAAGCCGGGGAGCAGGAAGAGGGCGTAGGAGTTGCGGGGGCGGCGCGGGTGCCTCACGTCGTGCTGTGTGTGGACCACCCGGCCGCCCCGCTCGACGGTGACCGTCATGTCTTCGGTGCGCCCTTGTCGTACGCCTTCTGCAACGCGCTCAGATAGGCGTCCGGCTTCTCGCTCCCGGTGATCAGCTTCTGTGTCTCCGAGACGAGGACGTCGTAGAAGCCGGCGACCGGCCAGTCGGGATAGAAGGCCAGACCGTCCTTCCCCGAAAGGGTGTTGAAGTTGGCGATGAGGGTCTTGGCCTGCGGGTCGGTGATGGCGGCGGGGTCGGCGGCCACCGGGACTCCGCCCTTGTTGCCGAGCAGGTTCTGGATCTTCTTCGACATGGTGATGTCGATGAAGTCGTAGGCGAGATCCTTGTTCTTGGCGCCCTTGGGGACGACCCAGATGTTGCCGCCGGAGCCGAGGGTGAGGCCCGTGTCCGGCCAGAGGAAGGTGCCCCAGTCGAACTTGTTCTCCGTCTTGAAGCGGCCGTACCACCAGCTGCCGGAGAACAGGATCGGGCTCTTGCCCTGGATGAAGGAGACGCCCGCGTCCTCGGCCTTCGTGCCGCTGGACTTCTTGCTGATGTAGCCCTTCTTCACCCAGTCGGCGAAGGTCTCGGCGGCATACGTCCAGGCGGCGTCGTGGAAGTCGGTCTTGCCCTTGTACAGCTCGTACGAGTCGACCCACGCGCGGTCGGCCTTCGACAGGGCCAGCTGGTAGAGGTACTGCTGGGCCATGTACTCGGCGCCGGCGTTCGCGAGCGGGGTGATGCCCTTGGCCACGAACGTGTCCATGGCGGCGGTGAGTTCGGCAAGGCTGGTGGGCTCGGCGATGCCGTACTTCTTGAAGAGGTCCTTGTTGTAGAACACCATCGTGTACTCGGCGTAGTTGGGCACGCCGTACCACTTGCCGGAGCCCATGACCCCGTTGGCGTCGTACTGGCTGATGGTCCGCACACCGCCGCTGATCTTCTTGTCCCAGCCGCGTTTGGTGGCTTCGGGGGTGAGATCGGTGAGGAGCCCCTGCTTGGAGAGGAGCCCGGCGGTCGCGTTGCCCTTGTTGTACTCCATGATGTCCGGCGCGTCACCGGAGTTGAGGACCATCGGGGCCGTCTTCTGGATCTGCTCGAAGCCCTTCTCCTCGAACTTCACCTTCACGCCCGGATGCGTCGCCTCGAACTCCTTGATGGCCTCCTTCCAGGCCGCGCCCATCGCGCTGTCCGGCCCTTCGTAGTGCCACAGTTTCAGCGTCTTGCCGTCCGAGGAACCACTGCCCGAGTCGCCGCATGAGGCCAGCAGCAGGGTGCCCACCAGGGCCACCGCAGCCGTCGCCACCACACGCCTTCGTGTCGTCGACATCCATTGCCTCCAGGGGAGTTGGATGGGTTTCGGGGCCGTCACGCAGCGTTCATCGAATCGTTTCGATGCGTGACGTCGAAGCGCTTCGACGGGGGAAGGTATGTGGGGGCTGTGAGCGCGTCAATGGGGTGCGTCGGAATTGGGGCGGGGGTTCGACGGGTCGGACGGCGGGGGCCCCATCGGAGAGCCCGCAATGGTCTGGACGATTAACTCTGCATGATCGAAGATCAGTTCGGGGAGACCGCTGGGGGCCCGGGCCGGATGATCAGCCGCTGAAGCGGCAGGGATGAGGAAGTCGATGTTTTCGATACCCGAGTCCGGGTGGTGGATGATCGCGGTCGTGGCGACGGGGTTCTTCATGATCGCCGTACCGGCGCCGGCCAGCGGGATGAAGTACCAGGACGATCCACGGCGCACGCCGGAGCGGCAGGCCAGGCAGAGAAAGTGGATGTTCTACCTCGGGGGTCCCGTGCTCTTCGCCGCCCTCCTGGGGGCGAACCTGCTCCGGCCCGGTCCGGCATCACCGATCCTGTTCATGTACAGCGTCGTGATCGTCTCCGTCCCGATCGCCGTCGCCCCGGTCCGCGGCCGGCTGATCAAGCAGTCCCTCGCCCAGCAGCAGAACCCTGGCACCAAGGTCAAGCTTGACCGGCTCACGGCGGTCTGGATCTACGGTTTCCTGTCCGTGGTGATGCTGGGGGTCGTGGTCGCGGTGATGGCGGCGACATACGGCAAGTGACACTGACGTACGGCAAGTGACACTAGAGACCCACGCGGTACCCCACACCCGGTGTGGTGGTGATGACCGGCGGGTCTCCGAGCTTGCGCCGCAGGCGGCCGATGGTGACCGTGACGGTGTTGGTGAACGGGGCGGCGTGCTCGTCCCAGACCTGCTCCAGCAGGTTCTCGGCGCTGAGGAAGGCGGGCGTGGCGCGCAGCGGTGCCTCCAGCACCCCGAATTCCTTGACCGACAGGTCGAGTTGGCGCCCGTCGCGGGTGACCGTGCGCCGCAGCGGATCGAGCTCCACGCCGGCCGCGCGCAGGATCCGGGCCCGCGCGGCGGGCTGGCGACGGGCCAGGGCGCGGATGCGCAGGACCGCGAGGAGGCAGACGGCGACGAAGAGCGCGAACGCCGCCTCCGGCACCAGCAGGGCCATGTCTCGCCTCAGCATTCCAGGTCCGGACAAGGCCATGTCTCGCCTCAGCATTCCAGGTACCAGTCGGCGGTGCCCGGGCCGAGGGACAGGACGAAGGCGGCGAGGAGGAGGCGGACGGTGACGAGGGTCCAGGCCAGCACGCGTGCCGGGCGCGTGCCGCGAGCCATCAGGAGCCAGGTCGCCGGAAGGGAGAACAGGACCACCCAGGCCGCGTAGAAACGGCCGTTCATGGTGGCCCGGTCGCAGTAGACGTGCCCGCTCGGCCGCCAGAGGAGGAGCGCGGTGGCGATGGCGAGGATCCCCTCAAGGCCGAGGGGGAGCGCTCTTCGGAGGGGCAGTCTTCGGAGCGGGAGCGAGGATGGGCTGATGTCCTTCACGTGCGCATGGTGTGGCACTTACCTGTGAAGGGGCGTGGGTTGAAGCGGCGTGGGCGGTGATGAGGGGCGTTGCCTGGTTCGGAGTGCGCGGTGATGAGGGGCGTTCCTTGGTCCGGCGTGCGTGCTCAGCGGCGTACGACCTGGCGCCGTACCGCCCGGCGCGCCGCGCCCGCCGCGGAGATCGCCAGTGCGAGTGCCGCCGCCGCGACCGGAACCCCGTACCCCGCCGTCGTCGACAGGTGCTCCACCACCCACCCGCCGGTCGCCGAGCCGCAGGCGATCCCACCGAGGATGCCGGTCACCGCGAGGGTCATGCCCTCGTTCAACCTGCCCTCGGGGGTGCGGTGTTGGACCAGGGTCATGCCGGTGACCATGGTCGGGGCGGTGGCCATCCCGGCGACGAGCAGGGCTCCCGCGAGGGCCAGGAGGGAGCCCGTCAGGGAGGCCGCGAGGAGCGGCAGGGTCATCAGCAGCGTCATGGCGGCGACGCACAGCGGGTATCGCCGTTCGGCGGGACCGGCCGGCTTCAGGGCGCCGTACAGCAGACCCGCGACGCATGAGCCCGCCGCCTGGAGGGCGAGGACGGCGCCCGCGGCCGACTTGTGACCCTGCGCGTCGGCGAACGCGATCGTGACGACCTCCATCGAGCCGAACACCGCGCCCATGGCGAGAAACCCGAGGAGGAGAGGGGGCATTCCGGTTGCGCGGGCAGGGGACTTGGACTTTTCCGACTGCTCCGAGTCCTCCGACTTCTTCGTACGTCGCTGGGGCGGCGGTTCCGTCGAACGCTGGGCGGCGAAGACCAGCACGCCGGTCATCATCAGGAGGTCCCCGACCAGCGTGCCCGCCTCCGGGAAGAAGGCCCCGCACAGGAAGGCCGCGAACACCGGGCCCAGCATGAAACACAGTTCGTCCGCGGCCTGTTCGAAGGAGTTCGCGGTGTGGATCGCCGCCGGGTCGCCCTTGAAGAGGTGGGCCCAGCGGGCGCGTGACATGCCACCCATGTTGGGCGTCGTGGCCGTGGCGGCGTACGCGGCGAAGAGCGTCCAGTCGGGCGCGCCGTAGTGCACACACAGCACCAGCGCGATGTCACCGAGCAGGGCGAACGCCGTGGCGGGCACGGCCGCACGGGCCTGCCCGTACCGGTCGACGAGACGCGCGGTCCAGGGGGCGACCAGCGCGGTCGCCGCCAGACCTGTCGCCGTGACGGCACCGGCGAGCGCGTACGAGCCCCGCGAACCGGCGATCATGATGACCGCACTCACGCTGAACATGCCCATGGGGAGCCGTGCGATGAGGTTGCCGAGGGTGAAGGCGCGGGCGCCGGGCTGGGCGAAGAGGCGGTGGTACGGGGTGCGGTGGCGGCGCCGGGTATCGGTGGTCGCCGTCTGGTTGTGCGGGCTGCGGTGCGTGCTCGCTTCGCGGTCGTGCGGGCGGAAGGCGGTGGCCACCAGGGTGTCGCCGGTGACGGTGAGGAAGGGCAGGGGGGATTGCCCCTGCTCGGAGGGCTGTTGCGGCATGGACCAACCCTCGCGCCGGGCGGGGCGGGTGGTCCAACACTTACTCCATGGTGATTGACGCACCTGGGTTGTAGATTCGCGCAATGCCTGGTCAACAGCGTCTCGAAGGCCACCGCGACAGTCGCCTCGACGGCCACATCGACCCCCGCCTCCTGCGCGCCTTCCTCGCCGTCGCCGACGAACTGCACTTCACGCGTGCCGCCGCCCGGCTGTACGTCGCTCAGCAGGCCCTGAGCCGGGACATCCGGCGGCTCGAACGGGATCTGGGGGCGGAGCTGTTCGTGCGGACCACCCGGCAGGTGGCGCTGACGGCGGACGGCGAGCGGCTGTTGCCGTACGCGCGGAGTGTGCTGGAGGCGCAGGAAGCGCTGCTGGCCGCGTTCGCGCGAGGCCCGCGCGAACAGCGGCCCCTGCTCGTCGACGTCAACTCCCCGGGGCTCATCTCCAGCCGCGTGCTGGAGCGCGCCCGCGAACTCGCCCCCGGCAGCGAGCTGATGGCCCGCTTCGAGAGCGGACTCACCGGCGCGGCGGGGGAGTTGCTCGCCGGGCGGCTGGACGCGTCGTTCGGGCGGTTCGCGGGGCTCGACCCGGTGGTGCGAGCCAGGCTGGAGCACCAGCCCGTACGGTACGAGCCGATGGCCGTCATCCTGCCCGAGGACCATCACCTCGCCGCCCTGGACGCGGTGCCGTTGGCCGCACTCGCCGGCGAGACCGTGTACGCGGGTGCGGGAAACCCCAGCACACTGGAGTGGACCGACCTGGCGCGTCGCCTTTTCGAGGGCCGGGGCATCGCGCTCGCGCCGCCCGCGCCGGTGGCCGTCGGTCCCGAGGAGTTCCGGCGGATCATGGCCAAGAAACGGAACCCCGTCCTCGCCGTGGTGGACTTTCCGGCCATGCCTGAAGCCGTGTTGAGGCCCCTTGTCGACCCCGTTCCCCTGTCACCCGTGTCACTGGTGTGGCGGAAGGGACTGGTGCACCCAGGGATCGATGCCCTTCGACGAGCCGCGGTCGAACTCGCCAACGAGGAAGGGTGGTTGCGACGCCCTGAGGAGGGGTGGATTCCGGCCACCGATTCACTCGTCATGGTGAGTCACAACTAACACTCGAGTACACGTGCCCTCCACCTGCGCTACATTCGTCGTCCGGGCGCAGCGTGATAAACGTGATAAAGGGGGGCGCTCGGATCGGGTGGGGGCCCGGTCTGGACGGCAAATGAGAAGTGCCCGGAGTCGTCGCGCACCCGAGAACTGTCCCGTGGGGGGATGTGCGTGCGCGTGAAAAACTGGCGGAAAGACGCCCAACCGGATCAACGAAAAGTTGATCAGCGAGGTGGGCGTGGAGCTGATCCGTCACCTTTACAAGGAGCCGATCCGCCAGCTTGGCAAGGAACCGATTCGGCAGCTTGGCAAGGAACCGATTCGCCGGCTTGGCGGGGATCTGATGCGTCGGCTCGGCGAGGCGCCGAGGAGTCGCGGAGAGGATCCGAAGAGTCCCGGAGGGGATCCGAAGAGTTACGGCGGGGGACTGAAGAACCCCGGCGAGGATCTGAAGGGCCGTCGCGGCGGGGAGTTGACGAGCCGGGGGGCGTCGTCTGGCCGGAGGCCGACCGTAGAACGGCGTCCTGGCATCGGGCCGGGCGGAGCTCCGGGCGTGACCCCGGGCGTGACCCCGGGCGTGACCCCGGGCGTGACCCCGGGCGTGACCCCGGGCATGGGCCAGAGCGTGGCCCCGAGTGTGACCCACGCCAGGAGCCGGAGTCCGAGTCCTTAGGCCAGGCTTTCGGCTTGGGCCAGGCTTCCGGCGCGAGCCGCGGTTACGGTACGGCCTCCCAGGCGAACGACACCTCCGGTGCGGAGCGCCCGCACCGCGGCCACCTGGGCGAACAGCCTTCCTGGGAGCGCCCGGACGACCCCGGCCACACTCACGATCCGAACGAGGTGACGGTCCAACTCGACGGTGCGGGACGTCAGTTGGGCGACCGGCTGGTCCAGCAGGCCAGGGGTGCCCCGGGCGCCCAGGAGGGCGGCTCGGACGGACCGGTGTTCGTCGACGAGTCGGGCCGCCGCAGCCGTAGATTCCGGCGGCTCGGCATCCTTGTAGGCATCGCCTGCGCGGTCTACGCCGTCGTCATCGTCGCCACGCTGCTGTCGGGCAACTCCAACGCGCCCTGGCTTCCGGTGCCGGGACAGCAGGACGATCAGCCGGCCGGCAAGGTCGACTCGTCGCCGCTGCCCGCCGAGCCGGTGTCCCCGTCCGGTACGGGCCGCGCCTCGCCGGGTGCGAGCGCGACGGGCGGGGACGGTACGACGCGATCGCCGGGCGTGAGTACGACGCCGGATGCCTCGGGCAGTTCCGCCACTCCGGGGAAGTCCACGGCCCCCGAGCCCTCGGCGTCCGCCACGACCAAGCCGAACCCGGGCACCAGCACCACCAAGGACCCGGCCCCGGGCCCCGACCCGACCGACCCGGTGGTCAACCCGCCGGACCCCAGCCCGTCCGACAGCGGTGTCACCACGGCCGACCCCTCGGGGAGCCCGGTCACGGACGGATCCGGCTCCGGAAACGTCGCGGACGGCGCGGCATCGCTGGTCGAGCAGGCCTCGCTGGAGCCCGAGCGGCCGATCACCACCGGCTCCTCGTCCTCTTCCTCGGACGCCTCTTCCTCGAACGCCTCTTCTTCGGACTCGTCTTCCGCGGGCTCTGCCACCTCGGGCTCTTCCTCCTCGTACCTGGAGAGCATCCTCTGATGGCATCCCGCACCAGCCGTCACGGACCTGCACCCGCACCGAGTGCGCGGCGCCGCGAGGTCCCCCATGCCGCCCGGCGCCGCCGCGTGCCCATGCGCTTCCTGCTGCCCTCGCTCATCCTCGTCGCGCTGATGGCGATGCTGATGCTGCGCGGCTACGTACACAGCGAGATCCTCGCCGACCACCGCATCCAGCCCGAGGCGGCCACCGACAAGGTGCCGGAGAAGATCCTCGAGGGCGGCCCGGTCATCGACACCCGCAGCGGCCGCACGACCAGCCTGAACGTGCCCGACCACCGCCTGGTCCTCACCTTCGACGACGGCCCGGACCCCCGGTGGACGCCCAAGGTGCTCGACGTACTGCGCGAGCACCACGCCCACGCCGTCTTCTTCGTCACCGGCACCATGGCCTCGCGCTACCCGGAGCTGGTGCACCGCATGGTGGCGGAGGGCCACGAGGTCGGCCTGCACACCTTCAATCACCCCGATCTCTCCTACCAGTCCAAGAAGCGCATCGACTGGGAGCTGTCCCAGAGCCAGTTGGCGCTCGCGGGCGCGGCCGGCATCCGTACGTCTCTCTTCCGCCCTCCGTACTCGTCCTTCGCGGACGCCATGGACAACAAGTCCTGGCCGGTGACGGAGTACATCGGTACGCGCGGCTACATCACCGTCGTCAACAACACCGACAGCGAGGACTGGCAGAAGCCCGGCGTCGACGAGATCATCCGCCGTGCCACGCCCAAGGGCGGCAAGGGCGCGATCGTCCTGATGCACGACTCCGGCGGCGACCGCCACCAGACGGTGCAGGCGCTCGACACGTTCGTGCCCCAACTCCAGCACCAGGGCTACGAGTTCCAGAACCTCACCGAGGCGCTTCGCGCGCCCAGCGCACACACCGAGGTCACCGGCCTCGACCTGTGGAAGGGCAAGGCCTGGATCTACCTGGTGCAGGCCTCGGACGGGATCACCGACGCCCTGGTCGTGGGCATCGCGGTGACCGGCGTCCTCGTCTTCACCCGCTTCGGCCTGATGCTCCTGCTCTCCGCCGCACACGCCCGCCGGGTCCGCAAGCCGGACTTCCGCTGGGGCCCGGCCCCGATCACCGGACCGGTGTCGGTGCTGGTCCCCGCGTACAACGAAGCGAAGTGCATTGAGAACACCGTCCGCTCCCTGATGGCGAGCGAACACCCCATCGAGGTCATCGTCATCGACGACGGTTCGAGCGACGGCACGTCCCGCATCGTCGAAGACCTGCGCCTGCCGAACGTACGCGTCGTACGCCAGCACAACGCGGGCAAGCCCGCGGCCCTCAACCGGGGCCTGGCGAACGCCCGTTACAACATCATCGTGATGATGGACGGCGACACCGTCTTCGAACCGGCGACGGTACGAGAGCTGGTCCAGCCCTTCGCCGACCCGTCGGTCGGCGCGGTCGCGGGCAACGCGAAGGTCGGCAACCGCGACTCCCTCATCGGCGCCTGGCAGCACATCGAGTACGTGATGGGCTTCAACCTGGACCGCCGTATGTACGACATCCTGCGCTGCATGCCGACGATCCCGGGCGCGGTAGGGGCTTTTAGGAGGTCCGCTCTCGAACGCGTCGGCGGCATGAGCGACGACACGCTCGCCGAGGACACGGACATCACGATGGCCATGCACCGCGACGGCTGGCGTGTCGTCTACGCCGAGAAGGCGCGGGCCTGGACGGAAGCCCCGGAGACGGTCCAGCAACTCTGGTCCCAGCGCTACCGCTGGTCGTACGGCACGATGCAGGCGATCTGGAAGCACCGGCGCGCGCTGGTCGAGCGCGGCCCGTCGGGCCGCTTCGGCAGGGTGGGCCTGCCGTTGGTGTCACTGTTCATGGTCCTGGCACCGCTACTGGCCCCGCTGATCGACGTATTCCTCCTCTACGGAGTGGCCTTCGGCCCGACCCAGAAGACGATCACCGCCTGGCTGGGCGTGCTGGCCATCCAGGCGGTGTGCGCGGCGTACGCCTTCCGTCTGGACAGAGAACGCATGACACACCTGATATCCCTCCCCCTCCAACAAATCCTCTACCGGCAGTTGATGTACGTGGTTCTGCTCCAGTCCTGGATCACCGCCCTCACCGGAGGCCGCCTGCGCTGGCAGAAACTGCGGCGCACGGGCGTGGTGGAGGCACCGGGCTCGATCCCGCGGCAGCGGGCGGAACGCGGTGGAAAGGATCGGAGGCCGGTGGGATGACGACGCACGAGTACGCGGCGGGGGCGACGCCGACGCCGCCGCTGGGAGCACCGAGGGCAGTAGCTGAGCCGGCGGCCGATCAGAAGCCGGAGGGCCGGAAGCCGGGCGGCGGCCGTGACCGCTACTTGGACCTCCTCCGTTCGATAGCCCTGGTCCGAGTGGTCGTGTACCACCTGTTCGGCTGGGCATGGCTGACGGTCGTCTTCCCCTCCATGGGGGTGATGTTCGCGCTGGCGGGCTCGCTGATGGCACGCTCGCTGAGCCGCCCGGCGTGGGGCGTGATCAGGGGCCGCGTCCGCCGATTGCTGCCCCCTCTGTGGGCGTTCAGCGTGGTGGCCCTGGCGCTGATGTTCGCGGGCGGCTGGAATCCGGTGAAGGACCCGGACCACGGCGGCACCTGGGGCGTGGTGGACCTCATCAACTACATCATCCCGATCGGCGCGCCCCCCTTTCCCTGGCACATAGGCTCCAAGTCTGGCCTGCTGGAGGACACTTGGGCGGTGCAGGCAGCGGGCCCGCTGTGGTACCTGCGGGCGTACCTATGGTTCGTGGTGGCGTCCCCGCTGCTGCTGTGGGCGTTCCGCAAGGTGCCGTGGGCCACGCTTCTGGCCCCCCTCGCCCTGACAGCCGTCTTCGGCACCGGCCTGGTCACCATCCCCGGCGAAACGGGCAACGCCGTCTCGGACTTCGCGGTCTTCGGCGGCTGCTGGGTCCTGGGCTTCGCCCATCACGAGGGCGTACTGGCGAAGGTCCCCCGCTACGTGGCCGTCTCTTGCTCGGCCCTCCTGATGGCCTTCGGCCTGTGGTGGGCGTCGGGCCACCTGGGCCCCGACGGCTGGGACCTGAACGACATCCCCCTGGCCCAGGCCGCCTGGTCCTTCGGCTTCGTCGTCATCCTGCTCCAGTACAGCCCGTCCTGGCAGGAGCTACCGGGCCGCCTGGCCCGCTGGGACAAGCTGGTCACCCTCTCCAACAACCGCGCCGTCACGATCTACCTCTGGCACAACATGCTCATCATGGCCACGGTTCCGATCATCGACCAGGCGTACAACTTGCCGTTCATGCAGAGCGATCGGGCGGTGGGGGTGCTGGACTCGTCGTACATGGTGTGGATGTTCTTGCTGGTGTGGCCGCTGATTGGGCTGACGATCGTTGCGTTTGGATGGATCGAGGACATCGCGGCGAAGAGGGGGCCGAGGCTTTGGCCCAACGGGGTGCGGGGGAAGGGCACGAGCACAGGCAAGGGGAAGGGCACGGGCAAGACGCAGGGCCGGGGGCGCGCTCGTGATGGGCGGGCGGGAGCGGGGGCTCACCGAGGGCGGGGCTGAGGAAGCCTGAAGGTAGGGCGTCGTTGGCCTTTGCGGTGGCCAATGCGGTGACGCATCCCACCCTCCAATATCACTCAATCGAAGGTTCCAGACCTTGATTTGGGCAGGCTCTATGGTGCTATGCCCGACTTACACCACCCCTTGACGTAATTCGCTCTGGTGTCGTCACACGGGCCCCCGATAGCGTATTGCTGCCCTCCCGAACCCCACGCCGCACAGGAGCCTGCCTTGAACCGCCGTCCCCGCCTGCTTGCTACAGCCGCCGTCGGTGCGACGGCGGCACTGCTTCTGACCGGGTGTGGTGGGGGAGGCGGTGGATCGAAGGGGAACGACAAGATCGCTGGGGCGGATACGGGGGGTGAGACTTCGGCTTCGCCGAGCGCGAGTGCGACGGAATCCGCGGAGCGGCCGAAGATTGAGCTGCCGTCGGATCTCACGTACACCTTCGAGTGGCCGAAGACGGGTGACGAAAGCAAGGACGCCGTCCTGAGTGACAGCGAGCAGTTCATCAAGGCTGTAGACATGGCCATCGCCGAGCAGGACCCGCTTCACAAGGCGTACCGCTTCTACTCCGAAGGCACGGCGGCGGCTGGGAGTCAGAAGTTCATCCAGGAGTTCGTGGACTACAAGGACCGCATCACCGGCGCAAAGCGGTACTACAACGCCAACGTGAAGATCAATACTGATGGAACAGCGGGCTTTGTCTACTGCGAGGACCAGAACAAGGCCTACAACAAGAGCTTGAAGACCGGCAAGACCGAGGTGACTCCGAAGTCGAAGGACAACTACGTCCTCTACAACAGCCGACTCCGGGTCAACAAGCAGGGCGTCTGGATCACCGAGAAGCTGACATCGCAGCGGGGGAGCACCGCATGCCAGTCCTGAAGTACAGGAAGACCGGAGTAGTTGCCTTCGCTGCTTCCGCGGCCCTACTCCTGTGCTCGACTCAAGCGTTCGCAGGATATGGCCATGGCGGCAGCACCAACGGCTCGGATACCAGCGCATCCGGTAAATCCGACGGTAACGGCGGCGTGTCTGCGACAGCTGGAGCCGTTGTCTTCGACCTCTCCAAGAACGGCTCAGGCGAGTCGGCAGGCCCGGTGACGTCCACCACCACATGGACCCCGCCCGCGTGCTACTACGCCCCCAAGTACACACCGGCCCAGCTGCAGAAGTACCTGGAGCCCATCTGGGAGGCCGGGTCGACGGGCCCCCAGTGGGACCTGGAGCAGCGCAAGAAGTACGTGGACGGCGATCCGTACAAGGACTTCAACAAGGCCAAGGCGGGCAAGGGCTATTGGTGGGACTCCTACGTCACCAAGGGCCGCGAAGGTGACCCGGGCGCGCTCGATTGCGACGAGTCCATCTTCTGGGTGGACACGGGCGACGCCCCGCCGGCGAACATCCCGGAGGCGATCACGCCCAAGATGCTGGCCCAACTCGCGTACGCCGAGATACGCGTCCCATCGACAAAGGTGGACCTCGCCCCGGCTGGCACCACCAAGGTGAACCTCCCGACGTGGGCCTGGCTGGACACGGCAAAGTTCAAGCCGGTGTCCGTCACCGCACGGGTGCCCCTGCTCGACGTCTACGCGACAACCACCGCGGAACCGGTCTCCCTGAAGATCGAGCCGGGCACGGACGACGCCACGACATACCCGGCATCCGGCGTCTGCGAGTTCAACAACGGCCAAATCGGCGAGGCGTACGCCAAGGGCAAGTCGGACGAAACCCCGCCCTGCGGCGTCAAGTACCTGCGCTCGTCGGGCGATGGCTCGTACAAGCTCAAGGCGACCATCACCTGGAAGATCCACTGGACGGGCACCGGTGTGACCGAGGCGCAGAACCTGCCGGAGGGCACGTTTGGGGCCACCCAGGACGTCGTCGTCCAGGAAATCCAGTCCGTCAACCGCTGACCGTGGCCACGATCCGTGTCCGGTAAGTGCCCCCCTAAAGAGGGGAGCACTCCACCGGACGCCACGAAAGATCGCCGACGTCGTTCCTCTCCATGGTGCAGGTGCATCGGGAGAGGGGAAGGGGAACATGGCGGAACGGCTGGCCGTGGACGGCGACGAGCTGGCGCACTTCATGAAGCTGCTCAGGAAGTCGACCGACTCGCTGAAGGGGCTGCGCAAGGCGCTGGAGGACGCGACTGTCACGGGCCTGGGTACCGATGATCTCGACACCGCCTGCGAGGACTTCCAGGACGACTGGAAGTACGGCACCGACCAGATCGGTGAGCAGACCGAAGATCTCGCCAAGATCATCGGAAAGAGCAGAGACAGCTACCGCGAGGTGGACAAGGCGCTGGAGGAGGCCCTGAAGAAGTCCAGGGCCGGCAGGGGCAAGAGCGGGGCTTCGAAGTGACCTACCCGCCCGGCGATTCTGGCGCGGCCCTCGACCCGCAGTCCCGAGCGGACCGCAACAAGCCACAAGGCCTCAAGTCCGCCCCGCACATCCCGAACCCCGACTACCCACACCTCGGCTTCAACCCGGTGCCGGGGAGCACCGAGACCGTAAGTGGCTTACGCAAGAAACTCTCAGGCTGCGCGAAGGTTCTCGAAGAGACGCACGGCCTTGTCACCAAGTTGATGGACGGCAGCTACTGGGAGGGCGACGCGGCGGTTGCCTTCCGCGAGCAACTCGACGGCGGCCCCCTGCCCCTGAACCTGAAGAACGCCGCGCACTCCATCCGCAAGGCAGCCAAGCAACTCGACCGCTGGGAAGGTGAACTCGACGACTTCCAGCGCCGTGCGAAGCGACTCGAAGAGGACGCGAAGGAAGCGCAGGCCGCCGTGGACCGGGCAAAGGGCCACGCCAGCACAGCGGGCGCCAGCCCCGACCTGGACAAGAACACGAAGGGCGCCAAGCACGACGAGGCGCAGAGGGCCCTGACCAAGGCAAACACGGCGGTGGACGACGCCGAGGACGCGCTCGAGAAGATCCGGAGCAAGGCCCGCAAGCTTGCCGACGAGCATGAGCATCAAGCCCGGCACCGGGCAGGCAAGATCCGCGACGCCACGAAGAAGCTGGTGCCACACGAGCCGGGTTGGTTCGACTCGGCACTCGACTGGCTCGACGAGAACCTGCCGGACATCCTCAGCACTGCGGCGGCCGTCATCGGGCTTGTGGCCCTGTTCGTCGTGTCGGGCGGGACGGCAGCCGCCGTACTGCTGCTTGCCGCTGCCGCGTTGAGCGCGACGTCGCTGACCTGGCGGATCGCCAGGGACCCCACAGTTTGGGCGTCGCTGAAGGATGGCCTTACCAAAGGCGAGCTCGACACAGATTTCTGGAGCAATTTCGTCACTGTGGGAGGCGATGCTCTTGGCATGGTGCCGGGCATCGGAGCCGTGGGGAAGGGTGCCGCGGCGGCCATGCGGGCGACTGGCGAGGCGGGGGAGGCCATCACGATCGGCCAACGAGTGGCTCGATTCGGAAGCAGCACCATGGAGCATGCGAAGGCCATTTCCGAGCTGGACAACGCCCTGCTCGGCTTTACGATTCGGGGCGCTCGGGCGGCCCAGGTCACCAGAGCAGTCGAGGTCACCTCAGCCTCGGTCGGTGTGGCCACCGCGGGCTTCGGCCTGGTCATGACCGCTGTGGACACCGATGACGACGGGATCAAGGACGGCTCCGTGGCAAGTATCGACGGAGCACGGCTCGGCCTGGACGTCGGTGGGACCTTCGATGTCGCCCGTCACGTCTTCTGAGTCCCGAACAGAGAGAGTTCATTGCATGCAACCCAGCGAATACCCCACGGCTTGGGACCATCCTGCGACCCGACGGGCCTGGATCCAGCACATGATCGTGATCATCCTGCGGCTGGTGGGCTGGATCGCCGTTTGGGTCGGCCTACTGGCTTTATTGGTGGGGTTTCTGTCTCCTGGCTTCACCCCTCTCTTCGTCCCTTTGCTGGGCTACGCAACCTTCCGCGCCGTACTCCAGCTCCCCTACTTCCGTTCCTCCATCTACATCCAGCGTGTCCTCTGGCAATACCCCTGGCAGCTCCTAACCGACGTCCCCCACGGCCGGAACAAGCACCCCCAGGTCCAAGAGGACGAGATGTGGTTCGAGTTCCCCAACCCGGAGAAGCCCGAGGAGCAAATCCCCCTGCTGTTCCTCGCGAACATGCGCACCTTCTGGTGGATGCGGCGCTTCGGCACTGCCCGCACCAAACCGGAGCTGAAAGCACAGATCGAGCCGCTCTGGTTCGCCGGCGACCCCCGCTTCATCGCCGTCGTTGCCGCCACCAGCCGCCGTGGCAGCGCCCCCAGACGGCTGCACCTCCTCTACCAGCGCACGGCCACAGGCCGCCGGGGTATCGAACCGACGGCCTGGAACGCGAGCCCCGCCGCCCTTGAGCGCGCCCGCCGGGCTGGAGCCCACGTGCCCGACTCGGCGCCCTCGCAACCGCACCCGTACTGACCGCACCGGACAGGACCCCATGACCACGGCCCCCCACTTCGTTGTCGCCGACTCAGCCAGGGACCCGGACGCCGACATCTGGTTCGCAGAGCCGGAAGGCTTCACCCCCATCCCCCTCGGGGCCCTGCTGACCCCGCCCGGCTCTCCGGACGCCGACCATCTTCGAGCCGTGCTCGCGCCGTTTCTCGACGCGGCGCCCGACGAGAAGGCGCGCCAGGAGTTCATTGCCCAAATGGCACGGGGGAGGCAATTGCTGGGTGCTCTGAGCGAGGTCGGCACCGTCCACTGCTCAATCGGCCTGCATCGCGACGACATCGACGACGCGGGCAACGCCAGCGGTCAGCCCCTGCTCTCCCTCTTCACCCTCTCCTGGCGAGACACGGCCGTGGCTGCCCGTTCCGTCACGGCTGCCCGTGCCGTGTCCGCCGCTGAGGGCCACACCCACGTCGAGTACTTCGAACTGGCCTGCGGGCCCGCCACGTTCAGCGAGACCGTACGTACTCCCGCAACTGAGAGCGGCCTCCGCCAGTGGCCACTTCTCCAGATCCACGCCCATCTGCCGCACCCGGACTGCACGCGCCTGGTCGTTCTCACCCTGAGCACGACGGCCGTGGCCCGCCGCGAGCAGTACCGTGCGATCCTCCGGCAAATCGCCGGAACGGTGGGCTTCGACAATCCGCTGGAACCCGGTATGGGCGAGGTGCGTTGACCGTGGAAGCTGGTGGAAAGGGGGCCACCGGCGGAGGGGACAGTACGAAGTGCTGGGATGATCTGCCTGGCGCACCATGGTGGGCCTTGTCCTCAGGCTCCTCGTCGTACCTGGGGACGGCTGGCCTCGGCGTCACTCTCGCCGTAGTTCCTTGGGCGAAGGGGTTCGTCCACGTACACGACCGACTCTTCACGTTCCGCGCCGCAGCGAACCGCCGGGGCGTCGCCTCGTGAGGCTACCTTCGGGCGTTTGGCAACTTTGTGCCAGCGGGGGGTGTGAAGCGGCCTGTTGATTCGGTGACCGGGGCGTCACGGGGTGGCACAAATCTGCCAATTAGTCAGGCGCTGCGTATGAGCGGGTGAGTCTTGAGGCTTCTTATCAGCTCGTGGAGGCCGGCGCGGGTCGTAGCGAGGACGGCGTCAGGTTCGTCGCTTTCGCGGAGGCGGATGGTTCCGTCAGAGACGCCGGCGACGTACACACAGTTCGAGCCGTCTCCGCTGTACGTGGACTTCTGCCAATGGATGGTGTGCACAGTTGGTCTCTCTCACGTGTCCTGGATGAGGCGGTGAATGAAGTCGCGTGACGTGGCTGGGCTGAGGGCACACGACTCCATGCGGTCCAGCACGGAACGGTACTTACTCAACTGTGCTTCCGCGTCGAGGAATTCACAGGCGCCGTGGTGTGAGTCCAACTGGACCGTGTCGAGCTGTGGGACAGGGCCCTCGACGTAGTCGAACGACTGGCCCGTGGTCGGGAAGCCGTCTGTGCCGAAGGGGACGATTCTGACCGTGACATGGGGCAGTTCGCTCATGTCGATCAGGTGCTTGAGCTGGTCGCGGGCGACGAGAGGTCCGCCGAAGCCCATACGCAAAGCCGTCTCGTGGACGATCGCCGAGTATGGGGGAGGGCTCTCCTGGTGCAGGATGCCCTGTCGCTTGATGCGGTGCGTGAGGCGGTGCTCGATCTCGTACTGCCGCATGGGCGGGGCCACTTGCCGGAAGAGAGCGCGTGCGTGGTCCGTGGTCTGCAGCAGGGCTGGGATGTGGACGATGACCGCCGCGCGCAGCCCGGCGGCGTGGTGCTCGAGTTCGGCGAGGTCGATCAGTGCGGCGGGCAGGTGCTCGCGGTACGGCTCCCACCAGCCACGAGTCCGACGTCCTGTCATCGCGGCCAGAACGTCGACGAGGTGATCGTCCGAGCAGTCGTACACGTTGGCCATGGAGCGGACCCGGTCGGCGCTGACGGGTGTGCGGCCTGTCTCGATCATGCTGACGCGCGCCTGGTTGACGCCGAGCAGCTCGGCGGCGGCGGTGGCCGTGAGCCCGGCCCGTTCACGGAGCTTGCGAAGCTCGGAGCCGAATCTCCGCTGCCGCAGCGTCGGATTGCTGGTGGGCGGCAAAGTGCTTCCTTCCTGGCCGCGACGCGGCGTCCCTCTCCCTCACGCGAGTGAAGACTGGATTCTTCCAGCGCAAAAGGTTAGAGCCATCTAACCATCTGCTCTACGGTAGCCACATGTCGCTCAACTGCCCACGCCCATAAGCCGGAAGCGCACCAACCCAGGCATTGCCGCCGCAGGGCACCGACGTTGAGCGAGCCCAAGTCCCCTTCCTCCCTGGAGGTGTTCATGGTCACCGTAGCCCTGCCCGATACCTGGGTGTACGCACTCCGCCTGCCCCATGACCCCCGAGCCGCACGCGTCGCACGTATGACCGTGCGGGCCGCGCTCGATGGGCACGGCATGCATGAAGTTCTCGACGTGATCGAGCTGTTGACGTCTGAGCTGGTCGCCAACGCCTATCAGTACGCGAAGGGCCCCGCCTCCCTACGGCTGACAGCGCTCGGCGGCGGACGGCTGCGGGTGAGCGTGTGGGACGCGAACCCGTACATCCCGGCGCCCTTCGACGAGCTACCCGGCACCAAGCCGCGCCCGGCCCCGGTGGACGCAGTCAGTGGGCGCGGGCTGCTCCTCGTGCAGGCGTGGGCGGACTCGTGGGGTGGGGACGTGCTCGGGCCGGGTGCGGGAAAGCTGCTCTGGTTCGAGATCGGGGGACTCGGCCACGGAGGTCGGGCGGCGTGAGCACGGGCGAGCGGCGAGCCCTCAGTGCATAGGACGGCGATCTTTACTCCCCCTTGGTGCCCGCCATACCGACCCAATAGCCCCCCTCACTACGGTCGTTGGGTTGGCATGTGCACAGAGTGAGCTACGGGGGCTGGACCGCATGTCGGACCTGAAGAAGGAAGCGGAGTCGCTGGACAAAGCGGCCACCGCGTTGCGCAAGGTGTCGCATCACACCAGTAAGCCGTTGCACGAGTTCAAGGCGGAGTCGGACGACCTGGGGGCACTCGGCAAGCTGGGGTCCCTGCTGAACGCGACGGACGACATACGCGACGGCATGCACAAGCTCGCCAAACTCACGCACGCCCTCGACGAGGAGTGGCAGGCCGAGGCGAAGCTGATGGGCGAAGTCTCGGACGCCTTCGACCTCTTGGACGTACTTCTGGCCGCTGCGGCTCGCGGCAAGAAGGGCTGAGCCGCTCGTGGTCAGTCTCAACCCGCTGCACTACATCAACAAGTACAACCACATGTTCGGCGACACCCTGGCCAGTCAGCTGGAGTTCCTGGGGATCACGGATCCGGCGGTGGATCCGGACGGGGTGCGTGAGATCGCCAAGAAGTGGCGGGCTCTGGCCACCGGGCTGGAGGATGCCAGCGGCGACGCCGAGCGGGCGCTGGCGGGCCTGGTGTGGGAGGGCAAGACCGCCAAGGCCTTCCACAAGCGGGCCAAGGAGACCCGTAAGCACGCCACCGACATGGCGCACGCCCTGCGAAAGGGCGCGAAGGCGCTGGACAAGTTCGCCGACCAGGCGCACGAGTTGATCTCCGAGATCGGCGTGATGCTGGAGGAGATCGAGGAGTTCGAGCTGGCGGGCCTGGCGCTGGACGTTCTCACCGGCGGGGCTTCCACCGTGGTGGCCACTCTGATGTCTACTGAACGCGCATTGAAGGTCGTCGCGCTGGTCGGCCGGATCGAGGAGGAGGGCACTGCCCTGGGCTCCGTGATCCGCGGGCTGCTGGAGGTCATCCGCGGCCTGGAGCGGGCGCTGAAGGCGCTCAAAGACATCAAGGCGGTCGCTGCGGTCGGCAAAATGGCTAAGGATGGCATGGAGTTCTCCGCCTTTGCCACCGCGCTGGAGGACCCGGGCGCCTTCAAGGACCCGAGCAGACTGGCTGGACTGCTCACCGAAGGTGCCCTGATGGGGATTGGCGGAGGACTGCTTGGCAAGGGGCTGAAGCGGCTCAAGCCCAGTGACCTTTCCGCACTGGCCAAGTCGTTGGGCCTGGGAGGATCCGACCTCTCCAAGCTCAAACTGGAGCCCGCCGAGGGCGACAAACTCGCGGCCGAGATCCGCGCGGCAGAGAAGGAACTGAAGCTCGACCCCATCGACGTAGCCACTGGCGACATGCTGCTTCCGCAGACCGATGTCCAGCTACCCGGTGCTCTGCCGCTGCTCCTGGAGCGCACCCACATTTCGTCGTACCGGTGGGGCGGTTGGTTCGGCCCCTCCTGGGCTTCCACCCTCGATCAGCGGCTGCAAGCCACCGACGACAGCATTACCTATGCCACCGCGGACGGCGCCCGGCTCACCTACCCGCTCCTGGAATCCGGAGCCGGGGAGCCCGTCCACGCCGGTACGAACAAGGCGCTCCCTATGAGCTGGGATACGGAGACGGACGGCGCGGTTCGGGTGAGCGATCCAGCATCCGGCGTCGCGTACTTGTTCCACACACCGCAGCCCATCGACGATGGTGAGGCCGTTGATCTCCCTCTACAGGCGATCGTGGACGGCAACGGGCAGCGCATCATCATCAGGTACGCCGACGATGGCACCCCAACGGAGATAGTTCACCCCGGGGGGTACCGTATTGCCCTGGATCGTCATCCCACCTTGCCCCGTATTTCGGCCCTGCGCCTGCTCGACAACGAGCACCCGGACGGTCGCGGAACGACCCTCGTGTCGTATGGATACAGCGAAGAGGGCCACCTCACAGAGGTTCTGAATTCCTCCGGCCTGCCTACGCGGTTCACCTACGACGAGGCGGGCCGGATCACCTCCTGGACCGACCGCAACGGATCCGCCTACCACTACATCTATGACGAACGCGGCCGCGTTGTCCGCACCGACGGCAGTGGCGGATTCCTAGCAGGGACCCTCAGTTACGACGACGCAACCCGCACGACGACGGTCACCAACTCCCTCGGCCACACGACCCGCTACGAGCACAGCCGGTCGTACCGCCTGATTCGTGAAACCAGTCCACTCGGTCACACCAGGCATCAGGAGTGGAACGCGGAGCATCAACTGATTGCCGTCACGGACGAGCAGGGCAACACCACACGTTGCAGCTACGACGATCACGGGCGAGTGCTGTCCGTCGTGGGGCCGAACGGGACCGAGACACGGTGTGCGTACAACGAATCCGGTTTGCCCGCAGTGCTGACGGGACCGGGTGGGGCCACATGGCGTCAGGAATACGACGAGCGCGGCAACCGCACCGCAGTCTCGGATCCCGCAGGAGTCACAACCTACTTCACCTATAACTCGTCAGGACACCGGACATCCGTCACTGACCCATTGGGCAACACCACGCATCTACGTTGCTCCTCTGCGGGACTTCCCTACGAGGTCATCGACCCGCTCGGCGCAGTGACCCGGTACGAGCGGGATACTTTCGGGCGCACCTCCGCCATCACGGACGCACTCGGGAACGTCACACGGTTCGAGTGGACGGTAGAAGGCAAACTCGCGCGTCGTACATCACCCGACGGCAGCAGGGAGTCGTGGGAGTACGACGGCGAGGGCAACTGCGTCACGCACATGGACTCCGGCGGTGGAGTCACGCACTTCGAATACACCCACTTCGATCTCGTTGCGGTCCGTACCGATCCCGACGGCACGCGCTACGAGTTCACTCACGACACCGACCTGCACCTCATAAGGGTTACCAATCCGCAGAATCGTTCCTGGAATTATGAGTACGACCCAGCCGGCCGCATCAGGTCCGAGAAGGACTTCGACGGCCGCATCCTCAGCTACACCTACAGCCCCGCCGGGCACCTCACTTCACGCACCAACGCCATGGGACAGGTCACACGCTACGAGCATGATGTGCTCGGCCGGACCCTTCGCAAGGACGCTGACGGTGCGGTCACCACCTTCGAGTACGACAGCACCGGACTGCTCATCCAAGCGGCCAACTCCCACGCGACGCTGACACTGGAATACGATGCCGCGGGCCGTGTGGTCGCTGAATCGGTCAACGGTCGAACCAGCACGTACACATACGACGTCGCTGGGCGTCGAACGAGCCGCACGACGCCCAGCGGGTTCACCAGCTGTTGGAACTATGACGCCGCGGGCCGTCCCACGACTCTGCTCAACGGTGCGGGACGCACTTTGGCCTTTGAGTACGACACGGCGGGACGCGAATTGGCCTGCCGCATAGGCGAGATCGCCAGGATGGCGAACACCTTTGATGAACAGGGGCGCTTGACCGGTCAATCGGTTCTCGCCACTGGCGGATCCACCGTCCAGCACCGGAGATACAGCTATCGGGGCGACGGCAGTCTGGTGGGTATCGACGACCAGTTGAACGGCCCCCGCCGGTTTGACGTCGACATCGCGGGCCGCATCACCGCCAGCCACGCCCGGGGGTGGAGTGAACGCTACGTCTACGATGAGCTGGGCAATCAGACCGATGCAGACTGGCCCTCCATACATCCCGGCCATGAGGCCATAGGCGGCCGCGCCTACCAGGGGACACAGATCACCCGAGCGGGAAGTGTTCGTTACGAGCACGACGCCCAGGGCCGTATCACCCTGCGTCAGAAATCCCGTCTGTCCCGCACGCCAGACACCTGGGGTTATGGATGGGATGCCGAGGACCACCTCGTGTCGGTCAGGACGCCGGACGGCATTTCCTGGCGTTATCTCTACGATCCGTTCGGCCGCCGTATCGCCAAGCAGCGCCTCGCCTCTGATGGCACGACCGTCGCGGAACAGACCGACTTCGCGTGGGACGGCACCACCCTTTGCGAACAGACTACTCAATCGGCCGAGTTGACTTCGCCAGTTACTGTGACGTGGGACCACAATGGTGTGCGGCCCATTGCTCAAACCGAACGTATCATCACCACGGATACACCCCAGGTCGAGATTGACTCGCGTTTCTTCGCGATCGTCACCGACTTGGTGGGCACGCCCACCGAACTGCTTGGTGAGGACGGGGACTTCGCCTGGCGTGCTAGGAGCAGTCTGTGGGGTATCACCACGTGGTCTTCCCGGAGCACCACTTATACCCCTCTGAGGTTTCCGGGCCAATACTACGATCCCGAATCAGGTCTCCACTACAACTATTTCCGGCACTATGACCCCGAGACTGCCCGATACCTCAGCCAGGATCCGCTCGGCCTGGCTCCTGCAGGCAACCCGCGTACCTATGTTGTCAATCCTTACACGTGGATCGACGAACTCGGCCTCGCGCCAGGGACATGCCCGCTCACGGGTCAGCAGATCGATCCAAAGGGCTATACATCACTATTCGAAATGGAACTCGACAGGGCGGACTTCGGAAAGAGCCGCAAGGTTCATTTCAGTAGGGCAAACACGGCACTCGATGACGCGATCAAAGCAGATCCCGAACTGGGTGCTTATCTGGAGCAGTTCTCGCCAGGGATTGCCGGCCAAGTAAGTTCAAAGGGCGGGAGGAAGGTGCCGGTCGGGCACACCTGGCAGCATGAGCCGGCGGCCAACGCCGGCGGTCGCCAGGGAGTCATGCGGCTGGTCCCTACCTATCAGCACACTCCTGGTACGCCTTGGTGGGATGTTCTGCATCCCGGATATTCCGGAGGGTATGCTGAATGGGGGATTCCGAATGGCGCTCCCCCTAACCGTGTCCGCAGGAGGTAGCTCGATGTCCTACTGGATGAACGACGTCATGGGTGCATCCATTGATGAGCCAAATGAGACGCAGATTCGCGAAATTGTCTCCAGCCTGCAAACCTTGGCAGATGATGAGCACCCCGATGTTTCTTTGGAGCACGAATCCGGCTGGGGTCTCAGCATTTACGTGGATGGCACCTTGCTGTGGGAAAATGTCGAAGACTCGTCGATCCCTCCTCGCGAAATTACCCTTGATTCGTGGGATGAAGTCATCGAGGTCCTTCTGAAGCTTTCGCGAGGGGATATCGATGCGGTCAATCAACTTGACTGGCAGGAGTGAGCGCACAACTGATCGCGAAGCCTTCCGATCCCAGGTCGTCGATGTACTTTGGGGCAGGGCAGGGCAGGGCAGGGCAGGGCAGGGCAGGGGCATTGGGTATCAATGCCGACTGTGTGGATTTCGTTTACTCGACTCCGGTGGAATTGTTGCTATGGCCGTTGAGTGCTGTGGGGCGGTGCCGACGGCGATGCTGAAGCCATGAGCCGTCTATGACGACGCAAGGACGACGATGAATCGCACCACCCCGCCGCGACCCCTGGATATCGAGGCAGAGTTCCCCGAACTGGCCAGCTATCGGAAGACCTGCACCCGACTCCATCCGCGCCGAGGAACGCCGGAGCCCTTCCAGGGCTCCATCGGCGGTCCGTTCGTGTGGCCCGCCGACGAACCGTGGCCCGCCTGCCGAGCAGCCCATCCACGTGACACCGGCCGACGCATCGAGGACATTCACCGGGAACGACGTGTACTTGATGAGGCATGGCATCGAAATCCCGAAACAGGTCCGTCCGATGAAGAGCGTGACGTACTGGCGGAGCTTCAACGGGAGCACCACGTTCCCCGACTCCAAGACACCGATCCCGTTCCCCTCCTTCCGCTGGCCCAGTTGTTCGCCAAAAATGTCCCTGATCTTGTCGCCCCCAAAGGGCACGATGTTCTCCAGGTATTGTGGTGCCCGTTTAGTGCACACGGAAGGCAGGCGACGCCCGACGTGCATCTTCGATGGCACAAAACAACTGAATGCACCCCACTCGTCAATCCACCCTCCCCGGAACTGGTGGGCGACGCCTGGTACGTACCTGAACCATGCACCCTCGCCCCGGAGCAGGTCGTGGAGCACGAATACGTTGAACTCCTGAGCGAGAACCTTCAGGAGCGTATCGAGGAATGGGAAGAGGGAAACGAGGAAGAGGACGGAGTGGAGGCCGCGAGCAGAGGTGAATTTCTCACCTACGGTGAGGACTTTTCTATCGCGCCGGGCTGGAAAGTCGGCGGCTACGCGTCCTGGGACGTGACCGGCCCTCATCCGGTCACCTGCTCGTGCGGGGCACCCATGGAACTCCTTTTGGCCATCGACAGCATGGAGTGGGGTGGAACGCGCAGCTGGGTTCCATTGGAGGATCGCGAACTCATCGGCCGACGTGGTGCGAACACCCCGACCCGAGTGAGGGTCGGCCGGGGCGGTTCACTCAACGTATTCATCTGCCTGGCGGATCCCACGCACGAGCACAAAGTCAGCCTTCAGTGAGAGCTGGGCTCACGCACTTGCTCTCCACTGGGGCCATCGGCTGGAGCGCCTGATGGATCAAGAGTTCAACCTGAGTAAACAGACATACGTATTGAACCCCGACAGGGACTTGCTGGAGCCATAGTGTCCGAATCAGCCGTACAAAAAGCCCTCGCCGCAACCGAGCAGGCCCTGTCCGGAATCGACGAAGAGATGGAGCGGCATGCCGCGGGCCATGGGCGCGTCAGTAGCCCCCGTCAGCTGACGTCGATCCGTGACCAGTTGGCGCAGATGGCCCTGCAGCTGTTGTCCTCCGCGCTTCCACCCAAGCCGCAGCGAGTGCGGGGAGTCGGACGCGTCATCGCCGACTCCTGGCCGTACGACGGCCCGCTGGCCGCCTTGATCCTGGACGCCGAGCGGCTCTACCTCCAGGCATGAGCTACACGCCTTTGACGTCGGGCGGTGGTTGGGTGGCTATGGCTGCTGAGGCTCTTCTTGTGAATCCGGAGGCGCTCCGATCGCTCTACGGACATGTCCCGGACCTGCGTAGGGTCAGGATTCGGTCGATCAATCTGAACTGGCGCGGACCCACGGTGACGCTGCGCGTCGACTTGCCGTCCTTCCCCGGTTCGGCACCGCAGGAGTGGCTCGACGAGGGTGTGGACAGCGTGCAGTGTCAGTTCGAGTTCCTGGCAGTTGAGGGAATTTCTCTTGTCGACTGGGCTCCGCCGGTCCGCGGGGATATTGAGATGGCTCCGTGGGGCAGAGAGCGGCGGATGCGGGTGACCTTCAGAGGTGGCGGGGCGGTGCTGGGATTCGACTGCAATGAGTCCGTGTGCGTCAAGCATGTGAGCGCGTTCAAGATCCAGGATGATGGATCGGACAGCGGGCGGCGTCTTTTCGTCAGCAAGGTCAATGCCCGGCGGCACACTTCCCTTCCCGGGACCGATGAGAAGACGTTCTATGAGCGCTGACTGGCTGCAACTCCTCGCATCCCCGGAATATTTGGGGGAACTGTACGGCGGTGCTCCTCCTCTTCCTGGCGTGTGCGATCTCTTCTACGTGCACATCGATGAGCGTGAAAACTCGGTGACTCTCGGGTTCGATACGAGGAGCTTCTCTGCGAACCCGCCTGCCGAATGGGAGGGGAAGGAACTCAACGCCTTCGAGTTCTACCTCGTCTTCGCGGAAGTGGAGGGACTCCAGGTCACCGGGTGGGGCGCCGCTGAGGCCAAGGAGATCCATTTGGCCACCCATGGCGGAGCGTTCTTCGAGGTGGTGCTGGGGTCTGAGGGTTCGGGGATCGCGTTCCGGGCGGCCACGGTTCGGCTGGCCAAGTGGCGTGGCTACCTCGCCTCCGACAGCCCCTGATCCACCCGCAGGCGCCCCCCGCCATCGCCGTCGGTACTCGGGCGTGTTCGGGCAGGGGCAGGCTTGGCCGAAGCCCTCGGACCAAGCCCCGGACCAAGCCCTCGGACCAAGCCTGCTCATCGTGCGCCCGTCACCTCAGCGCGTCACATCCGCCAACACCCCCGCCCCCCGCCCCGGCGTCTCGTCCCACCGGCGGATGCGGTTCGCCGTGCGCGCCAGGCGGGAGTCGTCCGGGCGTACGGCGATGTAGAACAGGGACTCGTCCGGCTTGGGGTCGTTGCCGCCCCAGCGGATGACGCCGTTGAGCTCGGCGAGGATGTCCTTGATCAGCAGCTGTTGCTGGGGGAAGAAGCCACCCCGGGCGCCCGCCGGGTAGGAGCCGGGGCGGATCTGTATCGCTGTTCCTGAGGCCTGGTTGGATTCCGCCAAGCCCTTGCGGACTGTGCCCGGAGAGCGCCAGGCGATGACGTCGCCCTTGCGGAGCTCGTCGATCTCGTAGTGGAAGCGGCGTACGACGTGGACGAGGACGGTCTCGACGTCGCCCATGCGGACCGCGATGCCCGCGCTGCCCGTGAGCGGGGTGCCGGGGACGGGGCGGGTGAAGATGTTGCCGCCGTCGTCGGCGACGCGCTCCATCTCCCAGCCGTTGCGGGACGGCTTGCCCGTCATCACGCGTCTGGCGCGCGCCTCGGCCTTGCGGACGGCCTCACGCACCTTCGCGGAGAGCGGGTTCGTGCCGGGGACGGGGACAGGGCTGGGGCCGAGGGCCGAGCTCGGGGTCCTTGCCGCCGCGTACGCCGGGCTCGCCAGGAACTGCGAGGCGGGGAGGGAGGCCGCTATCGCCGCGCCGGTGATCACCGCCGTGCGCGTGAGGACCGTACGGCGGGATACGTCGGTGGCCTCGGCGGGAGTGGAGTTCTGCGGGGTGTTCTCGCTGGTGTTCAACTGGCCTTCTCTTTCCTGAAGTTGTCTCTGGCGCGGAGCTCCGACGCGAAGGCCGCGAAGACTCCGAGAGCGACGGCGGTCAGGGCCAGGCCCAGGACGGCGGGGTTGACGTACTCCGGTACGGCGGCGGCGTACGAACCGGCGCCCCTGACATGGCAGTTCAGGTGCAGCGGGAGGTAGGAGACGTCGGAGCCGGTGATGTCGGCGGCGTGTGCCCGGCCCACCGCGGCGCGGCACGCCTCGGTCGTCATCGACTCGTCCTTGACGAGGTGGAGGGCGCCCCATACGTACATGGCGGCCGCCGCCGCGGCGGCCAGGCCCGCGAAGCCGCGGAGCACGGTCTCCCTCTTCGCGTGCCTGATGCCGTGCCGGGCGAGCGTGGTGAAGCCGAACACCGCGAACCCGCCGGCGACGGCCAGGCCGACAAGGCCGATCAGCAGGAGGGCGATGACGTTGGGCTGGTCGTCACTCATGGGACTTCCTCATCGGGCTTCGGCTACAGGTTCCGGACGATGCCGTTGTACTTCTCGAAGATCTGGTACAACGCCATACGCTTGGTCGCGTGCTCCTCCGCTTCGGTTCCCCAGCCCTGGTAGCGGCGCAGGACCTGGAAGATCTCCGACTCGGTGTAGTCCAGGCGCATGGAGCGCAGCGTGGTCTCGCCGGCGGGCGGGTTCTGGCCGCCGGGCTTGCCCTCCGAGTCCCACAGGTGGATCAGGGACACGGTCTGGAGGGCGTACGCGTTGTCCTTGTTGACCTTCTGCCACATCGTCCAGATGTCGGCGTCCTTGGCGGGGTCGAGGATCGTGCCGGAGACGTACCCCTTGTTGATGCAGTGGTTCCAGGCGCGGATGCCGACCTCGCCGCTGATCTGCGCGATGCCCGTGGACGAGTCGCGCTTCGGGGTCATGCCGCCGCCGACACCGGTGTGGTAGTAGACGACGGCGGCGTCCACGGCCTGGTCGATGATGTCGTAGTGGCGCATCTCCCAGTACGCGGACGTCTGGATCAGCGCCTTGCGCATGTTGTAGCGGTTGGACTGCGCGGTGACCACGTCGTCGTTGGCGAGGACGGTCTCGAAGCACTGGGTGTGGCTGAAGATGCGGTTGCCGCCGTCGTTCGGGAAGCCGATCGACTGCATGTACTTGCCGATGTCGTCGTGCAGCGCGTTCAGGTAGCCGCCGAGGAAGCGGACGTCCGGGAGGACACCGCGCGGCTTGTTGAACGAGTTCTCGCCGATGTCGCGGCCGGAGGCGATGTTGTTGTCGATCTCGATCTTCCCGTCGCCGGAGCCGACGGTGCGCGTGACGACCTGGTCGTAGGCCCAGTCGCTCGGCAGCGGGTAGCCGTAGTTCCCCGAGAAGCCGGAGGACATGTCGGAGACGAACGAGGCCGTGGAGTGGCCGGCCTCGGCGACCCGCGTACACACGTTGCGCGGACCGTACACACCGACCTTGAACGGGTTCCCGGCGTCCGCCATCGAGTCCTCGATGCCCTTGAAGTGGGGCAGGACGTTCGAGGTGACATCGGCGTCGAGGGCGTCGAAGTCGACGGCGAAGAAGATACGGGCGCCCGGCTTGAACCCGTGGTCCAGCGCCGCGTTGACGGCGGCGTAGCCGGCGGCCCGCCCGGCCGCGTAGGTGAAGCCGGAGGCGTCGCGGCCGAAGGTCTGGTAGATCGGGTAGCAGCGCAGGCCGCTGTCGGCGATCGTCTGGAGTTCGCCCGGCTGGATCGCCTTCTCGGGCAGTGAGGTCGTGCTCGGGTTGGTGAGATAGCGGCCGACGTACTTGACGCCGTCCGCCTTCAGGGCCGCCGCCCGCGCCGGGGTGATCTTCGTGACGCCGTCGCACGCCTCGCCCTTGCGGTCCTGGTCGCCGTACGAGACGAGGAGCGAGGCCCAGGTCTGGAAGTCGCCGCTGCCGTTCGCCGGGAGCTTGGCGAACGACTGGAACGTCCTGACCGCGTCGGCGAGGGACGAGGTGAAGCTGGAGGAGAAGGAGACCGGCCGCAGGTTGAGGATCATCGCCGCGGAGAAGAGGGAGACCCACGTGCCCGACGAACCGGTCGAGACGGTGTGCGACTTGAGGCCGGACTTCGTACCGGGGCCGAAGACGCCGTTCGCCGTGCCGTCGGCCATGCCCAGCTCGTACTGGATGGCGTAGAGCATGGACTTGGACACGTCACGGGAGTTGTGGCCGTCGCACGGGATGATGAAGAAGTCCGCGCGGTTGACGTACCGGCCGTTCAGCCAGCGCTGCACACTGCGGATGCCGTCGGAACCGGAGTTGACGGTCACATAGGCGTCCATGTTCAGCAGGCCCTTGAAGACCTTGGGTATCAGGTCGCCGCCGGGGAACAGGCCGTCCACGCCCATGTCCGTCTTCAGCTTCGCCACCGAGGACTCGACGCGGGAGTTGTACTTCCCGTCGATGTCACCGCCGTCGTAGCCCTTGCAGTACAGGGCGGACTGGATGATGCGGGCGAAGTTCGCCGAGGGGGTCGTCGAGGCGTTCAGCTTCGGGAACTTCGAGGCGAGCGTCGACAGGGTGGTGGGGCCGAACGTGTCCGACAGCGTCGAGACACCGAGTTCGTACTGGAGCGCGCGGGTCAGCGCGTACATCGTCGGCCAGCCGGTCTGGCCGTTCTCGTCCAGCGCGGGGATGCCGAGCATGTTGGGGTAGGTGCGGTTGATGAACTGCTGAGCTCTCCGGACCATCTCGTCGGCCATGGGGCGCGGGTTCTCCTTCGGCTTCGGGTGTCGCGTACGGCGAGGCAGGGCAATGCAGCGCAAGGCGTTGCAGCGCAAGGCAATGCAGGGCAGCGCACGGCGGAGCTCCGGACATGTGGGCGTTCCGGTCCGCTGGAAGAGGTGTTGCGGCAGGAGCGGTGAGACGGCCGATCAGGCGCGTGCGGCGCGTGCGGCGCGTGGGGCACGTACGACGTGTACGGCGCGTGAGGCTCGTACGACGTGTACGGCGCGTGAGGCTCGTACGACAGGTGAGGCACACGTGACGTGTGCGGTGCGTGAGGCGCGATCCCCCGTGAACATGGTTCCCCCAGGTGTTGGTCAGCGCGTCCTGGAGGCCTGGTCAGGGCCCCCGGCACGGCGATCACCATAGGCATGCGGGCGGAGCACCGGGCAAGAGGGGTGCGGAGCATGGCCGGATCGCGACGGCGGGGACGCGAGGCCGTCCGAGAGGCTGGGCGGGAGAGTGGATACGCCCGGGATCTGTGTGTTTGCTGTGAACCGACGAGGTGGTCGTGGTCTCGTCCAACGTTTCGTCCCCCGCGGGGAATTGGCTTGGTCCCGCCGTTCCCGTCAAGGCCGGGTCAAGGCCCGGTAAACCAGGTTGCCCTGCCGTTCTGCGGAGGCGAGGGCGCGTGAAAGGCTGGTTCCGTTGCGGAAGTGAACGGGTGAGTCCGGTGAGTCCGGTGAGTCCGGTGAGTCCGGTGGGTCCGGTGGGGAGTTGGGGGCGGCATGAGTAAGCGGCAGATCCGGAAGATGTTCCAGTTGATGGCCGCGGGGGAGGCGGTCCAGCTCACGAGTCCCATGGCCTCGGTGAAGAAACTGGCCCGACTCGCCTTCATCGCCCAGCAGTTCGGGTACGAGTACGCGGACGTACGGCAGGGCAGCGGGCGCAACAACGCGCTCACGATGCTCATCGTGCCCGACCCCAGTCCGCAGGCGCAGACGCGGGCCGCGCAGAACTGGGCGCAGTATCCGCGGGCCGGCGACGGGGAGTCGTTGCCGCCCGTCGTCCCCGACGCGCTGGAGCTGCTCAAGGCGCGGATCAACTTCGACCTGACCGGCAAGAACGCCGAGAAGCGGATGGGGTACGGGGCGGTCGGCTTCACCATCGCGTGCGTGATCCTCGCGGTCCGGACCGGCGGGGACACCATCGCCTTCACCGTGTCGGGCATCGTGTGGGCGGTGCTGATGGCCGTCCTCGGCATCGGCTTCGTCGTCACCCGCAAGCGCAACGCCAAGTTCGCGGCCCGCTTGCAGGCCGCCGGGTTCGCGCCCGTGACGGAGGAGGGCGGGCGGGTGCGGTATCTGCCGCCGACGGCTTATGCGGCGCAGGCGCCGGGCCCCTACACCTCGTACGCTCCGCAGGCCCCCGGCCCGTACGGTCAGCAGGTCCCTGGTCCGTACGGTCAGCAGGCCGCCGGTCCTTACACCCCGCAGACCCCGGCTCCGTACGGTCAGCAGGCCCCCGGTCCCTACACCCCGCAGGCCCCCGGTCCCTACACCCCGCAGGCCCCCGCTCCGTACGGTCAGCAGGTCCCTGGTCCTTACGCTCCGCAGGCCCCCGGCCCGTACGGTCAGCAGCCGCCCGTCACGCCGTACCCCGGCCAGCAGACCCCGGGGCAGCAGACCCCAGGCCCCTACACCGCCCCGCCCGGCGCCGTACCCCCGCAGCCCCACCCCTACGGCGGTCAGCCCCAGCCCCCCGCCGGGCAGCCCCCGCAGCAGTGACCCGCCGCGCCCTCACCGTCGCCCCCGCCGCCGAGTGAGAGCAACGTTCCCTTCCGGTCACCCACAGCCACAGGCCCGAAACGCGTCCTCCCTACCTTCGGTTGTCATCCCCAGGAAAGACACGCGCACCGCACCGGAGCCCCGTGGAGGCGTCATGACAGCCCCTAGTACAGCCCCCGCACCAAGCAGGGGAGGCCGTTGGATCGAGGACTGGGATCCGGAGAACGAGGCCTTCTGGCAGGAGAAGGGGGAGAAGGTCGCCCGCCGGAATCTGTTCTTCTCCGTGCTCTCCGAGCACATCGGCTTCTCGATCTGGACCCTGTGGTCCGTGATGGTCCTGTTCATGGGGCCGGAGTACGGGCTCACCCCCGCCGACAAGTTCTTCATCGTGTCGATGGCGACGCTCGTCGGCGCCGTCGTCCGTGTCCCCTATACCTTCGCGGTCGCCCGCTTCGGCGGCCGGAACTGGACGATCATCGCCGCGAGCCTGCTGCTCGTCCCGACCATCGCCGCGTTCGTCGTGATGAAGCCGGGTACGTCCTTCAACACCTTCCTGGTCTGCGCGATGCTCGCCGGCGTCGGCGGCGGCAACTTCGCCTCCTCGATGACCAACATCAACTCGTTCTTCCCGCTGCGGAAGAAGGGGTGGGCGCTCGGCCTCAACGCCGGCGGCGGCAACATCGGCGTGCCGGTCGTGCAGCTCGTCGGGCTCGCGGTCATCGGGGCCGCCGGAGGGCCGCGGGTGCTGCTGGGCATCTACATCCCGCTCATCGTGATCGCCGCCGTCCTCGGCGCGCTCTACATGGACAACATCTCGTCGGTGAAGAACGACACCGGGGCGGCGAAGGAAGCCGTGCGCGACGCCCACACCTGGATCATGTCGTTCCTCTACATCGGGACGTTCGGGTCGTTCATCGGATACAGCTTCGCGTTCGGCCTGGTGCTCCAGACGCAGTTCGGGCGTACGCCGCTGCAGTCCGCGTACGTCACCTTCATCGGCCCGCTGCTCGGCTCGCTGATCCGGCCCGTGGGCGGCTGGCTCGCCGACCGGTTCGGCGGCGCGAAGATCACGCTGTGGAACTTCGTCGGGATGGCCGCCGCGACCGGCGTCATCGTGATCGCGTCCATGCAGAAGTCGCTGCCCCTGTTCACCACGGCGTTCATCGTGCTGTTCGTGCTGACCGGCCTCGGCAACGGATCGACGTACAAGATGATCCCGGGCATCTTCCAGGCGAAGGCCGTCGCCAAGGGGCTGACCGGTGAGGAAGCGGCCGCGTACGGGCGGCGGCTGTCCGGCGCCTCCATGGGGCTCATCGGAGCCGTGGGCGCGCTCGGCGGGCTCGGGATCAACCTCGCCTTCCGGCAGTCGTTCCTGAGCGTGGGCTCCGGAACCGGCGCCTTCGTGTCCTTCCTCGCCTTCTACGCGGCCTGCTTCGCGGTCACCTGGGCCGTATACCTTCGCCGCCCGGCCACCGCCGAGGCCCCGGCCACGGCCACCACCGAGACGAAGGCCCAGCTCAGCTACGCCGAAGTGTGACGTAACACGAGCGACATATGACTGAACCGAGCCTGTCACGGTGCGTTGACAGGCTCGGTTCGGCCGCGAGCGGGCGCCGCAAGAGCGCCGGCCGACAGCACCTGGGAGGGCGGCGCCCCGGGAGAGCGGCACCGCACCACCCCCCGCACGACGACTCGACGAGCGCGAGACGAGAGCCATGTACGACGAACAGCAGCGAGCGCAGAACGGTCCCCTGGCCGGATTCACCGTGGGCGTGACCGCCGCGCGCCGGGCCGACGAGCTCGGGGCGCTGCTCCAGCGGCGCGGTGCCTCCGTCGTGCACGCGCCGGCCCTGCGTATCGTGCCGCTCGCCGACGACAGCGAACTGCTCACCGCCACCAAGGAACTGATCGACCACGCCCCGGACGTGGTGGTGGCGACCACCGCCATCGGCTTCCGGGGCTGGGTCGAGGCCGCCGACGGCTGGGGGCTCGGCGAGGAACTGCTGGCCCGGCTGCGCGGGGTCGAGCTGCTCGCCCGCGGGCCCAAGGTCAAGGGCGCCATACGGGCCCAGGGGCTGACGGAGGAGTGGTCGCCGTCCTCCGAGTCCATGGCCGAGGTGCTCGACCGGCTGCTCGACGAGGGTGTCGACGGGCGCCGTATCGCCATCCAGCTGCACGGCGAGCCGCTGCCCGGGTTCGTGGAGTCGCTGCGGGCCGCGGGTGCCGAGGTCGTCGGGGTCCCCGTGTACCGGTGGATGCCGCCGGAGGACATCGGGCCCGTCGACCGGCTGCTGGACGCGGCCATCACCCGCGGCCTGGACGCGCTCACCTTCACGAGCGCGCCCGCCGCCGCCTCCCTGCTGTCCAGGGCGGAGAACCGCGGGCTGCTCCCGGAACTCCTCGCCGCCCTGCACCACGACGTACTGCCGGCCTGTGTCGGCCCGGTCACCGCGCTGCCGTTGCAGGCCCGGGGCATCGACACCGTCCAGCCCGAGCGCTTCCGGCTCGGCCCTCTCGTACAGCTGCTGTGTCAGGAACTGCCGGGGCGGGCGCGGGCGTTGCCCATCGCCGGGCACCGGGTGGAGATCCGCGGGCATGCCGTGATGGTGGACGGGGCGCTGCGGCCCGTACCGCCGGCCGGGATGTCGCTGCTGCGGGCCCTGTCGCGGCGGCCCGGCTGGGTGGTGGCCCGCGCCGAGCTGCTGCGCGCGCTGCCGGGCGCCGGGCGGGACGAGCACGCCGTCGAGACGGCGATGGCCAGGCTGCGTACGGCACTTGGCGCACCCAAGCTCATCCAGACCGTCGTCAAGCGCGGCTACCGGCTGGCGCTCGACCCGGCCGCGGACTCCAAGTACGCGGACGTGTAGGGCCGGCGGTACAGGAACAGGGCCCGGGCGAGGCACGCCAGCGCGAGGGTCGACAGCAGGGCCCGTACGACGTTCCACGCCACCCAGGTGTCCTCGAACCGCGCGCGTACGGCGGCCGGGTCGGCGATCTTCGCCGGGTCGCCGGCGTTCGCGAGGTCGTTGTTGAGCGGGATGTTCACGGCGACGGTGAAGAGGAAGACGAGGGCGTACGCGGCGAGGGCGGCGAAAACCCACCACCGGAGTGCGCCGGAACCGCGCAACTGCCAGGCGGAGAGGGCCGTCAGGACCAGCGCGCCCATGAAGCTCAGGAAGAACACCGGGTTCTGGATCACGTCATTGATGTTCTGCATGACCTCGATGAAGACGCGGTCGTCGCTGCGGGCCAGCGACGGCATGACGTCGCAGGCGAAAATGTAGAAGACCCCGGCGATCAGGCCCATCGCGACCGTGGCCGCACCCAGTACACCTCCGGCGGTCGTACGCCGCCCCGTGCTGTTGTCTGTCATGTCCCTCAGTCAACCGGCGCCGTGGCACGGCTGACATGGCTGAGACGCGCGACGGCATACGCACGCGTCCAGCAGATGGGCGGTACGGAGTCTTCCGGCCGCGCGTGCGGGCATGCACTGTAGGGAGTACGACAGCGGGTAACCCCAAGGCGGTGACAGGCACATGGCATCGGGCATGGCCACGGCCTCGTACGAGCTGCGGTTCGACTCCGGGCGGATCTGCCTGGACCTGACCGCGACCACCCACCCCGAGGAACGGCTCGACACGGCCGTCCGGCTGCGCGCCTGGATCGCCGCGTCCGGACTCGTACCTCCGGGCACGGCCCTGGACGCGGACGCCTCCTGGCTCCTGGGCTTCCGGGAACTGCGCGGGCACATCGCCCAGTTGGTGCGCGGCGAGCTCGACGCACGGCCCGCCGACGCGGCGCTCGCCCGCGTCAACGCGGTCGCGCTGGGCACCCCGCCCGCCCCCTGGGCCGTACGCGCGGACGACGGTTCGCTGCACCGCCGGCTGCGCACCCCGCCAGGCTGCGCCGAACTTCTCTGCGTTGTCGCCCGGGACGCCATCGAACTGCTCACCGATCCGGTGGCGCGGGCGAGTCTGAGGCAGTGCGAGGGGGACAACTGTCCGATCGTCTATCTCGACACATCGCGGGGCCGGCGCCGACGATGGTGTTCCAGTGAGGTGTGCGGCAACCGGGAGCGAGTGGCCCGGCACCGGCGCCGGGCGGCCCTCGCGCGCGCCTGACCACACCCGTACGTGATCTTCCAGTCACCCGAGGTGATCAATACACGCTCTTCGCACCGCCTTCACAACTCCAACAAGAAATATCTGTGAGCTCTTTGAACACACGCACGCCCAGGCACGTACCCCGGGATGAGCGACCGACTGGGGGAACCCCCGGACACCGGAGGTAGGCGTGCGTAAGGATTCCGCCGTGGCTGATGAACGAAGGCCAAGGGCCCGACATCGCATGTCCCAGCAGTCCTCGTCGACCGAACCTGACGAGGAGCTGATGCGTGCCCTGTACCGGGAACATGCGGGGCCGTTGCTCGCGTACGTCCTGCGGCTGGTCGCGGGGGACCGGCAGCGCGCCGAGGATGTCGTGCAGGAGACGCTCATCCGTGCCTGGAAGAACGCCGGTCAGCTCAATCGTGCGACCGGTTCGGTACGACCCTGGCTGGTGACGGTCGCCCGGCGCATCGTCATCGACGGCCACCGCAGCCGGCAGGCCCGGCCGCAGGAGGTGGATCCGTCACCGCTGGAGGTCATCCCCGCGGAGGACGAGATCGATAAGGCGTTGTGGCTGATGACACTGTCGGACGCGCTGGACGACCTGACCCCTGCTCACAGGGAAGTCCTGGTCGAAACATACTTTAAAGGGCGTACGGTCAATGAGGCGGCCGAGACGCTCGGCATACCCAGCGGCACCGTGCGCTCACGGGTGTTCTACGCCCTGCGTTCGATGAAGCTGGCGCTGGAGGAGCGGGGGGTGACGGCATGAACACGTACGGGGGTTACGGAACGGGTGGTCCAGGAGCCATGCAAGGTCCACGGGGACAGCAAAACCCCGGAGACATCCACGAGACTGTCGGCGCCTACGCCCTCGGGATTCTCGACGACGCCGAAGCAACCGCTTTCGAGGCGCATCTGGCGACCTGCGAGTGGTGCGCCCAGCAGCTCGACGAGCTCGCCGGGATGGAGCCGATGCTCGCCGCGCTCGCGGATCTGCCCGCCGCGCAGGGCACGCCGGCCATCGGCGAGTCGCTCGCCGCACGCCCGAGCCCACGGCTCGCGGAGCGGCTGGTCGACGAGGTGTCGGAGCGGCGCGCCGTCAAGCGCCGGCGCGGGATGTACCTGGTGGCGGCCGCGGCCGCGCTGATCATCGGCGGTCCGCTGACGGTGATGGCGGTCAACGGTGGCAGCGACAGCAGTACGTCGCCGCCCGTGGCCATGGCCACCAGCCCGGCCAAGGCGGCCTTCGACGTCATGACGGACAAGAAGTCGGCCACCGACCCGAGCACCAAGGTCAACGCCGTCGTCGCCGTGGAGAAGAAGGACTGGGGCACCCACGCCGTCCTCCAGCTCAAGAACGTCAAGGGCCCGCTCAAGTGCTCCCTGATCGCCGTCGGCAAGAACGGCGAGCGCGAGACGGTGACCTCCTGGGCCGTCCCGAAGTGGGGTTACGGCATTGCGAACGCCAAGACCGAAGAGGCGAAATCCCCCCTCTACGTGCACGGCGGCGCGGCCTTCTCGCCGAACCAGATCGACCACTTCGAGGTCATGACGTTCGACGGGAAGCGGCTCGTGGAGGTGAACGCGTGAGCGAACCCGGAGCGCGCGCGTAGATTACGGGGCCCCCTTCGCGTACGGTTGACGGCTGCCCAGCACGTCAGAAGGGGGCCCGGTGGCCGCACAGGCTCAGCAGGAAACCGCGCTCGGCTCGGTCCATGAATCCGTGACGGTCGACTCCGCTAAGGACGACTCCGTACGGGACCGGGAGATCAGCGTCGAACAGGAACATCTGGACCGGGTGTACCGGCGCCTCGAGGAGAAGATCCACGAGGCGGAGTTCCTGATGAACGACGCCGCCAAGCGCGGTCAGGTCGGTACTCCGGGGGCGCTCGCGGAGCGGGACGCCCAGGTGTTCCGCGCGGGAATTCACCTCAACCGCCTCAACAACGAGTTCGAGGACTTCCTCTTCGGCCGTATCGACCTGCTCCTCGGGAAGGACGGCAAGAAGGGCCCGGACGGTGCGTACACGGCGGTCGAACCGGCCGAGGGTGCCGTCCGCGAGGACAACACCGCGGACATCGCGGAGACGCTCCACATCGGCAGGATCGGCGTCCTCGACACGGACTACGCCCCGCTGGTGATCGACTGGAGGGCGCCCGCCGCGGCCCCCTTCTACCGCTCGACGCCGGTCGACCCCGGCCGTGTCGTACGCCGTCGGGTCATCCGCTCCAAGGGCCGCAAGGTCCTCGGCGTCGAGGACGACCTGATGCGCCCGGAGCTGAAAGCCTCCCTCGACGGCCGCGAACTGCCCGTGATCGGCGACGGCGCGCTGATGGCCGCGCTCGGCCAGGCCCGCAGCCACACCATGCGCGACATCGTGTCGTCCATCCAGGCCGAGCAGGACCTGGTGATCCGCGCCCCCGCCGCCTCGGTGGCGTACGTCGAGGGCGGCCCGGGCACGGGCAAGACGGCGGTGGCCCTGCACCGGGCCGCGTACCTCCTCTACCAGGACCGCCGGCGTTACTCGGGCGGCATCCTGATCGTCTCCCCGACCCCGCTCCTCGTCGCCTACACCGAGGGCGTCCTCCCCTCCCTCGGCGAGGAGGGCCAGGTCGCCATCCGCGCCATCGGCTCGCTCGTCGACGGCGCGGAGGCCACCCTGTACGACGCTCCGGCCGTGGCCCGCGCCAAGGGCTCGTACCGGATGCTGAAGGTGCTGCGGCACGCCGCCCGCGGCATCCTCGAACCGGCGCCGAACCCCGGGTCGCGCTCCGGGCGGAACGGCGGCGCCGGGCATCGCGGCGCGGGCGGCGACGCCGGGCAGCTCGCCTTCGGTGACGACGCCGAGCCGCAGGGCCCGGCGGCGGTGCCCACCAGGCTCCGTGTCGTCGCGTTCGGGCGCCGTCTCGAACTGGAGGCCCCGGAGCTGGACCGGATCCGGCGCAACGCGCTGAGCGGGACCGCGCCCGTCAACCTGCTGCGGCCGCGCGCCCGCAAGCTGCTGCTCGACGCGCTGTGGTCGCAGTCGGGCGCCGGGACGCGGCACTCGGACCCGGAGCTGGCCGCCGAGCTGCGGTCGTCGTTCGACGAGGACATCACGTCGGAGGACAGCTTCATCGCGTTCCTGGACGCGTGGTGGCCGGAGCTGACCCCACGGGGCGTGCTGGCCGCCATGGCCGACGAGCGGCGGCTCGGGCGCTGGGCGCGGCGGATCCTCAACCCCGGCGAGGTCCGGCGGGTGGCGCGCTCGCTCAAGCGGGACGGGCTCTCCGTGCACGACGTGGCGATGCTCGACGAGCTGAACGCCATCCTCGGCACCCCCGCCCGGCCCAGGAAGCGGCGCGAGCTGGACCCGCTCGACCAGCTCACCGGCCTCGAAGAGCTCATGCCCACCCGCGAGGAGACGCAGTGGGAGCGCGCCGAGCGGCTGGCGCAGGAGCGGACCGAGTACGCGCACGTCATCGTCGACGAGGCGCAGGACCTCACGCCGATGCAGTGGCGGATGGTCGGGCGGCGCGGGCGGCACGCCACGTGGACGGTCGTCGGCGACCCGGCGCAGTCCTCGTGGTCCGACCCGGACGAGGCCGCCGAGGCCCGTGACGAGGCCCTGGGGACCCGTCCCCGGCGTCGCTTCACCCTCACCGTCAACTACCGCAACCCCGCCGAGATCGCCGAGCTGGCCGCCAAGGTCCTCGCGCTCGCCATGCCGGGCTCGACGTCCCCGTCGGCCGTACGGTCCACGGGTGTCGAGCCCCGCTTCGCCGTCGTACGGGACTCCCTGGCGCAGACCGTGCGCGCCGAGGCGGCCCAGCTGCTCGACCGTGTGGACGGCACCGTGGGCGTCGTCGTCGCCATGAACCGGCGCGAGGAGGCCGCGCGCTGGCTCGCCGGGCTCGGTGACCGGGTGGTGGCGCTCGGCAGTCTGGAGGCGAAGGGGCTGGAATACGACGCCACGGTCGTCGTCTCGCCCGCTGAGATCGCCGACGAGTCGCCCGCGGGGCTGCGTGTGCTGTACGTCGCCCTCACCCGGGCCACTCAGCAGCTGACCGTCATCTCCAGTGACCGTGACGAACCCGATGCGAACGGGGTGCCAGATCTGCTCCGGGACTGATGCGCGACCCGGTCTCCCGCCCACCCGTCCGGCTCACCTCTCGCAAAAGAACTCTCGGGGCGGGAATTGCCTTGCGGGGATCGTTTGTTACCGTTGACGTGACACCGGCCCGATCCAAGCCCCCGGGCCCAACCTTCGTCGCTACGAGCGACCACTTGCCGCGAGGCGAGCATGGCGGGTCGGTGTCATTGAACGTTGTCCTTGAAGGTGAGGACGCAGAAGAGGCCCACGTCACCCCGTGACGTGGGCCTCTTTCGTTGCCTGATCGTTTCTCGTATGGTGGAAGTTGTTTTCCGAAAGTCTGCTCCTTCGCTGCGAACAAAACGTTCGCAATCCGGGGCGGCTACCGCGTACTCGGCGGTAGGTGCGACGATCGGACGGCATACCAGCGACACGGTGAAAGCAGAGGAAGTCGGCCATGGCAACGGCGCCCAGCGTCTCCTACTCGATGACGGTCCGGCTGGAGGTGCCCGCGAGCGGAACCGCGGTCTCCCAGCTCACCGGGGCCGTCGAGTCCCACGGAGGCTCGGTGACCGGCCTCGACGTGACCGCCTCCGGCCACGAGAAGCTCCGGATCGACGTCACGATCGCGGCGACCTCCACGGCGCACGCCGACGAGATCGTCGAGCAGCTGCGCGGCATCGAGGGCGTCACCCTCGGCAAGGTCTCGGACCGTACGTTCCTCATGCACCTCGGCGGCAAGATCGAGATGCAGTCCAAGCACCCGATCCGCAACCGTGACGACCTCTCCATGATCTACACCCCGGGCGTGGCCCGCGTGTGCATGGCGATCGCCGAGAACCCCGAGGACGCCCGCCGCCTCACCATCAAGCGCAACTCCGTTGCGGTCGTGACGGACGGATCCGCGGTGCTGGGCCTGGGCAACATCGGGCCGATGGCCGCTCTGCCGGTCATGGAGGGCAAGGCGGCCCTCTTCAAGCGCTTCGCCGGTATCGACGCCTGGCCGATCTGCCTGGACACCCAGGACACCGACGCGATCGTCGAGATCGTCAAGGCCATCGCCCCCGGCTTCGCGGGCATCAACCTCGAGGACATCTCCGCCCCCCGCTGCTTCGAGATCGAGGCCCGGCTGCGCGATGCCCTCGACATCCCCGTCTTCCACGACGACCAGCACGGCACCGCGATCGTCGTGCTCGCCGCCCTCACGAATGCCCTGCGTGTGGCGGGCAAGGCGATCGGCGACATCCGTGTCGTCATGTCCGGTGCGGGCGCGGCCGGTACGGCCATCCTCAAGCTGCTCATCGCCGCGGGCGTCAAGAACGCCGTCGTCGCCGACATCCACGGTGTCGTGCACGCGGACCGTACGGACCTGGTGGACGCCGCCGCCGGCACGCCGCTGCGCTGGATCGCCGACAACACCAACCCCGAGGGCCTCACGGGCACGTTGAAGGAAGCCGTGCGCGGCGCGGACGTCTTCATCGGCGTCTCCGCCCCGAACGTCATCGACGGCGACGACGTGGCCGCCATGGCCGACGACGCCATCGTGTTCGCGCTCGCGAACCCCGACCCCGAGGTCGACCCGGCAATCGCCCGCCAGACGGCGGCAGTTGTCGCCACGGGCCGCTCCGACTTCCCCAACCAGATCAACAACGTCCTGGTCTTCCCGGGCGTCTTCCGCGGCCTCCTGGACGCCCAGTCCCGCACGGTCAACACGGAGATGATGCTGGCCGCCGCGGCCGCCCTGGCGGACGTGGTGACCGAGGACGAGCTCAACCCGAACTACATCATCCCCAGCGTCTTCAACGACAAGGTCGCGGGCGCGGTCGCCGGAGCGGTTCGCTCTGCGGCTCGGGCGGCTGGGGCGTCGGCCTCTGCTGAGTAGGCGCCCGGTGTTGATGTGGGGCTCGCTGGGGGCTGCGCCCCCAGACCCCCGCTCATCGGCCTGAACGGCCTCGTCCTCAAACGCCGGACGGGCTAGGGGTGCCGACCGGCGCTGGGGGATGGGGCCCGCGTTGGAGATGTGAGCGTTGGCTGTGAGGATTGCCACGGCCGCCCGGGCACGGCGCGTCGCGGGACGCCGGGGCTGTGGCCGCCCTCTAGGGTGGCGGCCAGGCTCAGGCCTTGCAGGCCTCTTCGTGTGACTCCCAAGGGTGTTCGTGTGACTCCCAGGGGTGCCGGATTGGCTTTCCCGCCGCAGGTGGGGGCAGGATGCGTCTTCGGGCGCGAGGGTCTGGTGACGGACCCGGGTCCGGGGACCGAACGAGGACCCTGGCAGCATCGTCTTCGCTGTGCCCAATATGCGGCTCCGCCGCGTGGCACGCCTCAACAGCAAGAAGAACACGGGAGTAACAACATGAACCGCAGTGAGCTGGTGGCCGCGCTGGCCGACCGCGCCGAGGTGACCCGCAAGGACGCCGACGCCGTTCTGGCCGCGTTCGCCGAGACCGTCGGCGAGATCGTCGCCAAGGGCGACGAGAAGGTCACCATCCCCGGCTTCCTGACCTTCGAGCGCACCCACCGTGCCGCTCGCACCGCGCGCAACCCGCAGACCGGCGACCCGATCCAGATCCCGGCCGGCTACAGCGTGAAGGTCTCCGCGGGCTCGAAGCTCAAGGAAGCCGCCAAGGGCAAGTAAGTCCTCCTGTACGTTCCTGTACGCCACGGGACGCGTACGAGGCGAAGCAACGCCGGCAGTAACGCCAATGGGGCGGCCCCCTTCACCGGGGGCCGCCCCATCGTCGTACGTACGACTGCTGTTACCCGAGCGCCTTGCCCGGCAGTTCGACCTTCGCGCCCAGCTCGACGAGCTTGTCCATGAAGTTCTCGTAGCCGCGGTTGATGAGGTCGATGCCGTGGACCCGGGAGGTGCCCTGGGCCGCGAGGGCGGCGATCAGGTACGAGAAGCCGCCGCGGAGGTCGGGGATGACCAGGTCGGCGCCCTGGAGCTTCGTCGGGCCCGAAACGACGGCCGAGTGCAGGAAGTTGCGCTGGCCGAAGCGGCAGTTGGAGCCGCCGAGGCACTCGCGGTAGAGCTGGATGTGCGCGCCCATCTGGTTGAGCGCGGAGGTGAAGCCGAGACGGGACTCGTACACCGTCTCGTGGATGATGGACAGGCCGGTGGCCTGGGTGAGGGCCACCACCAGCGGCTGCTGCCAGTCCGTCTGGAAGCCCGGGTGGACGTCCGTCTCCAGGGCGATCGACTTGAGCTGGCTGCCCGGGTGCCAGAAGCGGATGCCCTCGTCGTCGATCTCGAACGCCCCGCCCACCTTGCGGTAGGTGTTCAGGAACGTCATCATCGAGCGCTGCTGGGCGCCGCGGACGTAGATGTTGCCTTCGGTCGCCAGCGCCGCGGAAGCCCACGAGGCGGCCTCCAGGCGGTCCGGGAGGGCCGCGTGGGTGTAGCCGCCGAGCGAGTCCACACCCGTGATGCGGATCGTCCGGTCGGTGTCCATGGCGATGATCGCGCCCATCTTCTGCAGTACGCAGATGAGGTCCTCGATCTCGGGCTCCACGGCCGCGTTGGACAGCTCGGTGGTGCCTTCCGCCAGAACGGCCGTCAGCAGCACCTGCTCGGTCGCGCCGACGGACGGGTACGGCAGCTGGATCTTCGTGCCGCGCAGCCGCTGCGGGGCCTCCAGGTACTGGCCGTCCGCCCGCTTCTCGATCTTCGCGCCGAACTGCCGCAGCACCTCGAAGTGGAAGTCGATCGGCCGGCCGCCGATGTCACAGCCGCCCAGTCCGGGGATGAACGCGTGCCCCAGACGGTGCAACAGCGGGCCACAGAAAAGAATCGGGATGCGCGACGAACCCGCGTGGGCATCGATGTCGGCGACGTTCGCGCTCTCGACGTGCGACGGATCGAGCACCAACTCGCCCGGTTCCTCACCTGGGCGGACCGTCACCCCGTGCAGCTGCAGCAGCCCGCGGACGACACGCACGTCGCGGATGTCGGGGACATTGCGCAGCCGGCTCGGTTCACTGCCCAGCAGGGCGGCGACCATGGCCTTGGGTACGAGATTCTTCGCACCGCGGACACGGATCTCGCCCTCAAGCGGGGTTCCGCCGTGGACAAGCAGGACATCGTCATTGACGGTCATGTATCTCGCGTTCCGATGAGTTGGGCAGGTGTGAGTCGTCGGCGGACCCGTCGTACAGGAGCCGAACAGCAAGGGTAATGGCCGCCTACCCCACCTCAGTAAGCCCAAGGACCACTCAGATCGGTCATAGCTTTGCCACAACACGAACCGTTCCGAATCGGGCACACGGGGTCACCGGCACCGGTGTGCGCGGGGGTCGCTTCTGTGAGCCCTGAGCTGCATTCACCCGGGTACGGGCATTGGCTCCCCCTACCTGGGGAAGATGCGGGATCATGTCTGGCATGACCGAGGTGTCCTCGCTCACAGGGCGACTGCTTGTGGCCACGCCCGCCCTGGCGGACCCGAACTTCGACCGGGCGGTGGTGCTGCTCCTCGACCACGACGAGGAGGGCTCGCTCGGTGTCGTCCTCAACCGGCCGACCCCGGTGGACGTCGGCGACATCCTGGCGGCCTGGGCGGACCTGGCCGTCGAGCCCGGTGTCGTCTTCCAGGGCGGCCCGGTGTCGCTGGACTCGGCGCTGGGCGTCGCGGTCATCCCGGGCGGCGCGTCCGGCGAACGCACACCCCTCGGCTGGCGGCGCGTGCACGGAGCGATCGGCCTCGTCGACCTGGAGGCCCCGCCCGAACTCCTCGCCTCGGCTCTCGGCTCCCTGCGCATCTTCGCGGGATACGCGGGCTGGGGCCCCGGCCAGCTGGAGGACGAACTCGTCGAGGGTGCCTGGTACGTCGTCGAGTCCGAGCCCGGAGACGTCTCCTCCCCGTCACCCGAACGGCTCTGGCGCGAGGTCCTGCGCCGCCAGCGCAACGAGCTGGCGATGGTGGCGACGTACCCGGACGACCCGTCGCTCAACTAGTGAGTGCGACGGCCGGGCGATTACTGGGCGACCTTCCCTCATCTGAAGGGTGTGAGCCCCAGTACCCTTGGCGTTATGAGCACTCTTGAGCCTGAGACCCAGCCCCAGCGAGGCACGGGGACGGGGACCCTCGTGGAGCCGACGCCGCAGGTGTCGCACGGCGACGGGGACCACGAGCGCTTCGCCCATTACGTCCAGAAGGACAAGATCATGGCGAGCGCCCTCGACGGCACGCCCGTCGTGGCCCTCTGCGGCAAGGTGTGGGTCCCCGGCCGCGACCCGAAGAAGTACCCGGTGTGCCCCATGTGCAAGGAGATCTACGAGTCCATGGGCGCCGGCGGCGACAAGGGCAAGGGCGGCGACGGCGGCAAGAAGTAACGCCACCGGGTCCCCCGGCGCAGTACGCCGCGTAGACCGAGCAAGGCCGCGGCGCCCCTGGTGAGGGGCGCCGCGGCCTTGTCGTACCTGGGGGTGGGGCGTGGAGTCGTTGCTGCGGGCGCGGGAGCTGGCCGGGGCGCGGAAGTTCCGTGAGAGCCGGGCGCTGGTGGAGCGGGCGGAGCCGGAGGGCGCGCAGGAGCTGAGCCTGGCGGCGTCGGTGCTCGTCCAACTCCGGGATCCGGAGGCGGCGTTGCCGCTGGCGCGGCGGGCGGTGGAGCTCGACCCACAGGGCTGGCGGGGGCATCTGGCGGTCGCTGACGCGACGTACCAGCTGCGGCGGTGGGAGGAATCCGTCGCCGCCGCGCGGACCGCCGTGGAGCTGGCGCCGGAGGAGGCGACGGCGCACCGGGCGCTGGCCGCCGCTCTGAACAGAACCCTGGGCGGCGGCCGCGAGGCCCGGCGTGAGGCGAAATGGGCCAAGGAACTGGGCGGCCGCAAGGCGATGCGGATGCCGGGGCGGCCCAGCCCTTGGCCGGCACTGACGCTTGTGCTGCCGGGGATCGTCGCCGGGACTCTGTTGCTGGTGCGCGACTGGTCGGACGGCGTGGAGAACGTCCTCGAACTGGTGCAGGTGATGCCCTTCGCGGTGGGTCTGCTGATCGTCTGGGCGCCCGCACGGGCCGGCCTCACCTGGCGCGAGCGGATCGCGGAGATACGGGCCGCGAACGAGGAGCGGTACCGCGGCGGGGGCCGCGCGGCGCGCCTGCGGGCCGGGCTCGCCGCCACCCCCTGGGGGTGCGCGGTGGGCGTCGGGGCCGGACTGCTTGCCGACCGCGCCCGCTTCGGGGACCCGCTGCCCGCGTCGGTCGTCGTGCCGGCGGTGCTGGTCGGCGGCTGCGTACTGGCGGTGCTCGCGCGGCGCACCGTACGCCTCTGGTACGGGGAGCGCTTCCTGCGCGAGGTGTTCGTTCCGAGTCTCGCGGTGCGGGTCCATCTGGTCGCCGCGGGCGTGCTCGGCGGGGGCGTCCTGCTGCTGACGTTCGGGGATGCGCCGCGGGAGTCGTGGCGTGTGCTCCAGACCTGGACCGTCGTGTGGTTCCTGCTCTCGATAGCCGCCGTCCCGGTCCTGCGAGGAGCGGGGCTGTCGGGGGAGCCGGACGGCAAGGGCCTCGACCGCTGAGCGTTGCGCGGAGTGCGTCCCGTGGTCACGAAGTGGTTGAGACCTCTTGTGGGCATGTTCATGTAGTCCATAGCCTCCGGTGTGTTGTGCAGAGCGAAACCGCCATTGCGCATGTTGCAACGCGCCCCCACCGGAGGATGCTCGATGAAGCTCTCTGCTCGAACGGCCGCCCCCATAGCCGCCCTTGTCGTCGCAGGGCTCACCGCCACCGCCTGCGCCCCCCAGACCTCCGACAACTCCTCCTCCGGCAAGGACGAGAAGACCGGCACCCTGCGGGTCTGGCTCTTCCAGGAGGTCAACAACGCGCCGAAGCAGAAGGTCGTCGACGGGGCCGTAGCCACCTTCAAGAAGGCCCACAAGGACACCAAGGTCACCATCGAGTACATCCCCGTGGAGACCCGCGCCCAGCGCATCAAGGCCGCCTTCAACGACCCCAAGAGCGCCCCGGATGTCATCGAGTACGGCAACACGGACACGGCCGGATACGTCAAGGACGGCGGACTCGCCGACATCACCAAGGAGTTCACCGACTGGTCCGAGTCCAAGGACACCGACCCGACGGCCAGGCAGTCGGTGACGGTGGACGGGAAGATCTACGGCGCCCCGTACTTCGTCGGAGTACGCGCGCTGTACTACCGCACGGACGTCCTCAAGGAACTCGGCCTCGAAGTCCCCAAGACCCAGGCCGAGTTGGCCGAGACGGCCCGGAAGATCCACGCGGCCAGACCCGACCTGTACGGTCTCGCGGTCGGCGGCGCCTACACGTACGGCGCGATGCCGTTCATCTGGTCCCAGGGCGGTGAACTCGCCGAGGGCAAGGGCGGTTCCTATGCCGCGACCATCGACAGCGCGGACGCCCAGAAGGGCATCAAGGCCTACACCTCGCTCTTCGGCGACACCAACTGTCCGGCCGCCAAGTGCGCGGGCATGGGCGGCAACGACACGGTGACCGCCTTCGCCTCGGGCAAGGCGGGCATGGCCATCGGCGGTGACTTCAGCCACGCGGCGATCGAGGCCGGGAAGGTCAAGGGCAAGTACGCGGTCGTGCCGTTGCCCGGGCTGACGTCGGGCTCGGTCGCTCCGGCGTTCGCCGGCGGCAACAACATCGGCGTCCTGAAGAGCACCTCGCACCGCACGCTCGCCATCGACCTGATGGAGCAGCTCGCGTCGAAGAAGACCCAGGGCGAACTGTTCGACGCGATGGGCTTCCTGCCGACCTACACCGACGTGCGGGAAGAGGTCGCCGCCAAGGAGCCGTTCGTCGCCCCCTTCGTGAAGACCCTCGCCGCGGGCACCAAGTTCGTACCGGCGTCACCCGCCTGGGCGCAGATCGACGCCTCGCTCGTCCTGCCGACGATGTTCCAGGAGATCGTCAGCGGCAAGAAGGACGTGGCGGCGGCCTCGAAGGACGCGGCGAAGAAGATGAACGACGCGTTCAGCTCCGCCGGGTGAAGCCGATGGAGAACCCTCCTGCCCCGACGGGGGCACCGCCCGAGGACACAACCGGCGCCGCGGAGGGTGCGGGTGCTGGTGCCGGGGGTGGGCTTGGGCCTGTTGGTGGTGCGAGCTCCGGAGGAGGCGGTGGAGCTGGGCCCGCTGAGGGTACGGGCCCGGGCGCCGGCAGAGGAACCGGCGCCGGATCCGGGGCGGGGCCTGGGCGCGGCCCCGCCGACGACGGCAGTAGCTACGGCAGTGGCAGCGAAGGCGGCGGCGATCACGCTGGCAGCGGCAGTCACGGCAGCGGTGCGGCGGACCACGCGGCTTTGCCCGGCGAGGTTGCGGCGGACCGCCCAGCCTCACCCGGCCCCGGCGCATCCGTACGGAAGTCGGCGTCCGGGTGGCGTGGCGGCGGGGGTGTGTCCGGGGGTTCCCGGTTTGGGCGCGGTGGCTGGAGGCCCTGGTTCTATCTCGCCCCCGCCCTTGTCGTCCTCGGTGCTCTGCTCCTCTACCCCATCTATCAGCTCGGCCTGATCTCGTTCCTGCGGTACACCCAGGCCCAGGTCAGCGGTGGTGAACCGACCACCTTCGAGGGGTTCGGCAACTACCGGACGCTGTTCGCCGACGATCAGTTCTGGCAGGTGCTCCTCGCGACGCTGGTGTTCGCGGCGGCCTGTGTGGTGTCCACGCTGGCGGCCGGCTGCGCGCTGGCGGTGCTCCTCACGCGTGTGCGGGCCGTGCCCCGGCTGGCGCTGATGATGGCCGCGCTCGGGGCGTGGGCGACCCCGGCCGTCACTGGCTCCACGGTCTGGCTGTTCCTCTTCGACCCCGACTTCGGCCCCGTCAACCGGGTCCTCGGGATCGGCGACCACTCATGGACGTACGGGCGATACAGCGCCTTCGCCCTCGTGCTGCTCGAAGTGGTCTGGTGCTCCTTCCCGTTCGTGATGGTGACGGTGTACGCCGGGATCCGTGCCGTACCGGCCGAGGTGCTGGAGGCGGCCGCCCTGGACGGTGCCTCGCAGTGGCGGATCTGGCGCTCGGTGCTCGCGCCGCTGCTCCGGCCGATCCTGGTCGTCGTCACCATCCAGTCGGTCATCTGGGACTTCAAAGTCTTCACGCAGATCTACGTGATGACCAACGGCGGCGGCATCGCCGGACAGAACCTCGTGCTGAACGTGTACGCGTACCAGAAGGCGTTCGCCGCCTCGCAGTACAGCCTCGGCTCGGCGATCGGCGTGGTGATGCTGGTGATCCTGCTCGCGGTCACGCTGGTCTATCTGCGGCTGCTGCGCAGGCAGGGGGAGGAACTGTGAACCTCGTCAGGGGTCTTGTACGGCGCCCGTGGCGGCTCGCCGCCGAGGTGTCCGCGCTGCTGATCGCGGCCGTGGTCGCCTTCCCCCTCTACTGGATGGTGCTCAGCGCCTTCAAACCGGCCGGAGAGGTCGAGTCGACCGAGCCACGGCCCTGGACGCTATCGCCCTCCCTCGATTCCTTCCGGCGCGTCTTCGGGCAGCAGGAATTCGGCCGGTACTTCCTCAACAGCCTTGCGGTCGCGTGCTCCGTGGTCGTCGCCTCCGCACTCATCGCGTTTCTCGCTGCGACCGCGGTGACACGATTCCGCTTCCGATTCCGGACCACCCTGCTGATCATGTTCCTGGTCGCGCAGATGGTGCCCGTCGAGGCCCTGACGATCCCCCTCTTCTTCCTCATGCGGGACATGGGCCAACTGAACACGCTGGGCTCGCTGATCCTGCCGCACATCGCCTTCTCGCTGCCCTTCGCGATCTGGATGCTGCGGGGTTTTGTGAAGGCCGTACCGGACGCGCTGGAGGAGGCCGCGTACATCGACGGGGCGAGCCGCGCGCGATTCCTCTGGCAGATCCTTTTCCCCCTCGTCTTCCCGGGGCTGGTGGCCACGAGCGTCTTTTCCTTCATCTCGGCCTGGAACGACTTCCTGTTCGCCAAGTCCTTCATCATCAGCGACACCTCGCAGTCCACCCTGCCGATGGCCCTCCTCGTCTTCTACAAGCCGGACGAGCCGGACTGGGGCGGCGTCATGGCAGCCTCCACGGTGATGACGATTCCGGTGCTGATCTTCTTCGTACTCGTACAGCGACGACTGGTCTCCGGCCTCGGCGGAGCGGTAAAGGACTGACGTGACTGATGTGATTCCGGCGCCCCGCCATGTGACGGACTACGGGGCCAACTTCTACGAGCTGGGGCCCGGGACGAAGCTGGCCGCGGGTGAGGGCACGGAGCGGACCGAACGCTGGCTGCGGGGCGTGCTGGGTGCGGCCACAGGCCTGCCCCTGAACCCGGGAGACGGGGAAGACGACGACGTCATCCGCGTGTACCTCCACTCCATGGTGACCAAGGACCTTGGTGAGGAGGGCTACCGTCTGGCCGTCTTTCCGAAGGGCGTGCACCTCGTCGGCGGTGGCGCCGCCGGGCTCTTCTGGGGCGCTCAGACGCTGCGGCAGTTGCTCGGCCCCGACGCTTTCCGGCGGGCGCCGCTTCCCGGCCGGGAGTGGCGACTGCCGGTGATCCACATCCAGGACTCCCCCCGATTCCGCTGGCGCGGCCTCATGCTCGACGTCTCCCGGCACTTCATGCCCAAGGACGGGGTCCTGCGCCATCTCGACCTCCTGGCCGCCCACAAACTCAACGTCTTCCACTTCCATCTCACCGACGACCAGGGATGGCGTGTTCAGATCAAGCGCTACCCGAAGCTGACGGAGGTCGGGTCCTGGCGGGCGCGCACGAAATTCGGCCATCGCGCCTCGCCGCTGTGGGAGGAGAAGCCGCACGGGGGCTTCTACACGCAGGACGACATCCGCGAGATCGTCGCGTACGCCGCCGAGCGGCATATCAGCGTCGTCCCCGAAATCGACATCCCGGGCCACTCGCAGGCCGCCATCGCCGCGTATCCGGAACTCGGCAACACCGACGTCATCGACACGACCTCCCTCTCCGTCTGGGACAACTGGGGCGTCTCCAAAAACGTACTCGCCCCCACTGACAACACCCTGCGCTTCTACGAGGGGGTGTTCGAGGAACTCCTCGACCTGTTCCCGGCGGACGCCGGACCCTTCTCGGAGTTCGTGCACATCGGCGGCGACGAGTGCGCCAAGGACCAGTGGCGGCAGTCGCCCACCGCGCAGGCGCGCATCAAGGAACTCGGGCTCGCGGACGAGGACGAGTTGCAGTCCTGGTTCGTCCGGCACTTCGACAACTGGCTCTCCGCGCGCGGACGTCGGCTGATCGGCTGGGACGAGATCCTGGAGGGCGGGCTCGCGGACGGCGCGGCCGTGTCCTCGTGGCGCGGCTACCGGGGCGGTGTCACGGCCGCCCGCGCGGGCCACGACGTCGTCATGTGCCCCGAGCAGCAGGTGTACTTGGACCACCGTCAGGCTGCCGGCGAGGACGAGCCGATGCCCATCGGCTATGTCCGCACCCTGGAGGACGTCTACCGCTTCGAGCCGGTGCCGCCGCAGCTCACCGAGGCGGAGGCACGGCATGTGCTGGGCACTCAGGCCAACGTGTGGACCGAGGTGATGGAGGACCACGCGCGCGTGGATTACCAGACGTACCCGCGGCTCGTGGCCTTCGCCGAGGTCGCCTGGAGTGCCCTGCCCGCCCCCGCCGAACGGGACTTCGCCGGCTTCGAACGGCGGATGACCGCTCACTACGCGCGGCTTGACGCCCTTGGAGTGGACTATCGCCCGCCCGCGGGCCCGCTGCCGTGGCAGCAGCGGCCTGCCCCCGAAGGGATGACGGGTGGCCTCGGACGCCCGATCGAGGGGGCGCCCCCAAACGTGTGAGGTGACTCCGAAGACGCGTGTCCCGGGGTGTTCACCCTGGAACTGTGGCCCCACAAGGAAAAAGGCGCCCAAGGGTCACCGAAGAGTGGCAATTCGCACTCACGGGTGATGCCGTACGAAAACGGACCATCTCCCTGGTGAGAGGGGCGAATGCCTCCTAGCGGACCCCCGCGTCGAGGGCCGGGGAAGATGTGCCAGAGTTGCCACGTCCGCCCTGTCAGCACGTACCGTACGGCAGCACAGGTGGGACCAGGTGGGGCAGCGGGAAGGGGCAGCCGGTTTGACCACGCACGCACCGCAGGCGGCGCAGGCCGTGACGCTGCCCGCGTCGCTGGACGAAGCAGTGGCGGCGCTGGCCGCCATGCCCGCCGCCGTTCCGGTGGCCGGCGGCACCGACCTCATGGCCGCCGTCAACTCCGGACAGCTGCGGCCCGCCGCGCTCGTCGGCCTCGGCCGGATCAGCGAGATCCGCGGCTGGCAGTACCAGGACGGCCACGCGCTGCTCGGCGCCGGCCTCACCCACGCCCGCATGGGGCGCCCCGATTTCGCGGCCCTGATCCCGGCGCTGGCCGCGGCCGCGCGCGCCGCCGGTCCGCCGCAGATCCGTAACGCGGGCACCCTGGGCGGCAATATCGCGTCGGCCGCCCCTACGGGGGACGCGCTGCCCGTACTGGCCGCCCTGGAAGCCACCTTGATCATCGCGGGCCAGGGCGGAGCCCGCCGCGAGATCCCCGTGTCGCACCTGCTCGCGGGCATGGAGATGCTCCGCGGCGGCGAGCTCATCGGCTACGTGCGCGTGCCGCTGCTGCACGCCCCGCAGGTCTTCCTGAAGGCGACGGGGCGCACCGGACCGGGCCGCGCGATCGCGTCCGTGGCGCTCGTCCTCGACCCCGCGCGGCGCGGAGTGCGGTGCGCCGTCGGAGCCATAGCGCCGATGCCGCTGCGGCCGCTGGACGCCGAGGCCTGGGTCGCCCAGCTGATCGACTGGGACAACAACCGGACGATCGTGCCGGAGGCGCTCACCGCGTTCGGGGAGTACGTGGCCGCGGCCTGCATCCCCGACCCCGTCCCTGACGGGGACGGCTCCGTGCAACAGCTTCCGCCCGCGGTACTGCACCTGCGGCGCACCGTCGCCGCGCTGGCCCGACGAGCACTGGGGAGGGCACTGTCGTGACCGACGACCAGCACGGAGAGGGCGCCCCGCCGAGCGGCGGCCGCTGGGATCCGCTGCCCCAGGGCGACTACGACGACGGCGCCACTGCCTTCGTCAAGCTCCCCGAGGGGGGCATCGACGCCCTCCTTGCCGACCGGGACAGCCCGCTCGCGGCACCCGGCCACGGTTATGTGCCCCCGCAGATCAGCGTGACCCCCGCGACACCCGAGGCGACGGACCCGGCGGCCACGGGGACGTGGACCGTGCCGGCCGGCGCCGTCCAGTGGCCGGATCCGAACGCCGCGCCGCAGGACGCCGCGCACGACGACCGGTTCGCGTACCACCCGGGAGCCACCGGGCAGTGGGACTTCAACGAGGCCGCACAGACGGGCGCCGCCCCCGGGCACGATGTGACCGGACAGTGGTCGATTCCGGTGGCCGGCGGTGATCTTCCGGACGAATCGGGCGAGTTCACCACTTCCGCGCTCGTCGAGCAGTGGGGCGGGACACCCCCCGCCACGCTCCCCGGCGGCGCGGCGGCCCCCTGGGCCACGGAGACCATCGGACAGGCATGGTCGGCCGAGCCGCGGGAAACGGCCCCTGAGGCCTCCGCGGAGCCGTTGGCCGGGTCGCATACGGAATCGCCCGCGCAGGCCGCCCAGCGGGCCGCCGAGCCCGCTCACGAGGCTTCCGCGCCGGTCGCCGGGCACGCGCCCGGGGCCACCGAGGCTCCGGAGGCGCACGAACCGGACCCGGCGCACGAGGACCCCGAGGCCGCCGAGGCTCCCGAGGGGGCCGCCGAAGAGGCGCAGGACGCCGACACCGCCACGCCGCCCCCGCACGACGAACACCCCCTCGCCTCCTACGTCCTGCGCGTCAACGGCGCCGACCGCCCCGTGACCGACGCCTGGATCGGCGAATCGCTGCTCTACGTCCTGCGCGAGCGGCTCGGCCTGGCGGGCGCCAAGGACGGCTGCTCGCAGGGCGAGTGCGGCGCCTGCAACGTCCAGGTGGACGGACGGCTCGTGGCGTCCTGCCTGGTGCCCGCCGTCACCGCCGCCGGCAGCGAGGTGCGCACCGTCGAGGGCCTGGCCACCGACGGACAGCCCTCCGACGTGCAGCGGGCGCTCGCCAAGTGCGGCGCCGTGCAGTGCGGTTTCTGCGTACCGGGCATGGCGATGACCGTGCACGACCTCCTTGAGGGCAACCCCGCGCCGACCGAGCTGGAGGCCCGCCAGGCACTGTGCGGCAACCTGTGCCGCTGCTCCGGCTACCGCGGGGTCCTGGACGCCGTGCGCGAGGTCGTCAGCGAACGCGAGGCGCACTCCGCGGCAGCCGCCGAAGCCGCGCCTGACGTGGACGAGGCACGCATCCCGCACCAGGCGGGTCCCGGCGCGGGCGGCGTCCACCCGTCGGCGTTCGAGGCATCGGCCGGGCCGGCCGCACCGCAGGCACGGTACGACGACACTTCCACTTCTCCGTACGACCCCCAAGCGCCGCATGAGCAGCCGTACGGCCAGGACGGAGGCCAGGCGTGAGCAACGAAGCCGCGACCGCGACACCGGCGGCACCCGAGAGCGGCCCCGAGCCCCTGCCGCACGGGCTGGGCGTCTCGCTGCCCGCCGCCGAGGCCCGCGCCAAGACCGAGGGCACCTTCCCGTACGCGGCCGACCTGTGGGCCGAGGGCCTCCTGTGGGCCGCCGTGCTCAGGTCGCCCCACCCGCACGCGCGCATCGTGTCCATCGACACCAGCCACGCGCGCGAGATGCCCGGCGTGCGGGCGGTCATCACCCACGAGGACGTGCCCGGCAGCGCGCTGCACGGCCGAGGCAGGGCGGACCGCCCGGTGTTCGCCTCCGAGGTCGTACGCCACCACGGGGAGCCCATCGCGGCCGTCGCCGCCGACCACCCGGACACCGCGCGGATGGCCGCCGCCGCCGTCATCGTCGAGTACGAAGTACTCGACGCGGTGACCGACCCGGAGCAGGCCTTCGAGGCCGAGCCCCTGCACCCCGACGGCAACCTGATCCGCCACATCCCGCTGCGCCACGGCGACCCGGAGGCGGCCGGCGAGATCGTCGTCGAGGGCCAGTACCGCATCGGCCGCCAGGACCCGGCCCCGATCGGCGCGGAGGCGGGCCTCGCCGTGCCTCGCCCCGACGGCGGAGTCGAGCTCTACGTGGCGTCCACCGACCCGCACACCGACCGCGACGCGGCCGCCGCCTGCTACGGCCTGGAACCCGAGCGGGTCAAGGTCGTCGTCACCGGCGTCCCCGGTGCCACCGCCGACCGCGAGGACCAGGGCTTCCAGCTCCCGCTCGGCCTGCTGGCCCTGAAGACCGGCTGCCCGGTGAAGCTCACCGCCACGCGCGAGGAGTCCTTCCTCGGCCACGCCCACCGCCACCCCACGCTGCTGCGCTACCGCCACCACGCGGACGCCGAGGGCAAGCTGGTGAAGGTCGAGGCACAGATCCTGCTCGACGCGGGCGCCTACGCCGACACGTCCGCCGAGTCGCTGGCCGCCGCCGTCTCCTTCGCCTGCGGCCCCTACGTCGTCCCCAACGCCTTCATCGAGGGCTGGGCCGTACGCACCAACAACCCGCCCTCCGGCCACGTACGCGGCGAGGGCGCCATGCAGGTGTGCGCCGCCTACGAAGCCCAGATGGACAAGCTGGCGAAGAAACTCGGCATCGACCCCGCGGAGCTGCGCCTGCGCAACGCGATGGCCACGGGGGACGTCCTGCCGACCGGTCAGACGGTGACCTGCCCGGCGCCGGTCGCCGAACTGCTGCAAGCCGTACGGGACTTCCCGCTCCCCGCGCTGCCCAAGGACACGCCCGAGGACGAGTGGCTGCTCCCCGGGGGCCTCGAAGGCGCGGGCGAACCCGGTGCCGTACGCCGGGGTGTCGGCTATGGCGTCGGCATGGTCCACATGCTCGGCTCCGAGGGCGCGGACGAGGTCTCGACGGCCACGGTGAAGGTCCACGACGGCGTCGCCACCGTGCTCTGCGCGGCCGTGGAGACCGGCCAGGGCTTCACCACGCTGGCCCGGCAGATCGTCCAGGAGACGCTGGGCATCGACGAGGTGCACGTGGCACCGGTCGACACCGACCAGCCGCCCGCGGGCCCGAGTTGCCGGGGCCGCCACACATGGGTGTCGGGCGGAGCGGTCGAACGCGCCGCGAAAATGGTCCGTACGCAACTGCTGCAGCCCCTGGCGCACAAGTTCGGCATGTCCACGGAGCTGCTGCAGATCACCGACGGCAAGATCACGTCGTACGACGGTGTGCTGTCCACGACCGTGACGGAGGCCATGGACGGCAAGGAACTGTGGGCCACGGCCCAGTGCCGCCCGCACCCCACCGAACCGCTGGACGCCGAGGGCCAGGGCGACGCCTTCGTGGGCCTGGCCTTCTGCGCGATCCGCGCGGTCGTGGACGTCGACATCGAGCTGGGCTCGGTCCGGGTGGTGGAGCTGGCGCTCGCCCAGGACGTGGGCCGGATCCTCAACCCGGCGCAGCTGACGGCCCGGATCGAGGCGGGCGTCACCCAGGGCGTCGGCGCCGCGCTCACGGAGAACCTGCGCACGGCCCGCGGCCTGGTCCGCCACCCCGACCTCACCGGATACGCCCTCCCCACCGCCCTCGACGCGCCCGACATCCGCATCGTCAAGCTGGTCGAGGAGCGCGATGTCGTCGCCCCGTTCGGCGCGAAGGCGGTCAGCGCGGTGCCGGTCGTGACGTCCCCCGCGGCGGTCGCGTCCGCCGTACGGGCGGCGACGGGACGGCCGGTCAACCGCCTCCCGATCCGCCCGCAGGCGGCGGTGGTGACGGGATCATGAGCGCACCGCACGAGCCGCTGAGCGGCGAACCACCACTGAACGCCGACCCCGAGCAGCCGCGCTACGAACCCCCGCCCAGCGTCGGGAAGCTGCTGCTCTGGGTGCTGCTGTTCGTGCTGGCGGCCGTGGTGGTCGTCGCGGGCGGCGTGTACCTCAGCTGAGGGGCGGGCCCCTGTTCCCGCGTGTTTCCCCGTGTTTCCGGCGTTGTCAGTGGTGCGGCGTATGGTTCTGGCTCAATGAGGAACTGCCGCGGGACGCCGGGGTGTTCCTGCCTGGGGGAAGCACGATGCGTTCATCTGCGCGGGGGAGCCATGAGCACGACTGACATCGGTGTCGGCGGCGCGATCACACTGACCGACGAGGAGCTGGATCCGTACGTCACGCACGCGGGGACGCGACGGTGGCTGAGGGGACCCGGACTGCCGTCCGACGGCCGGCTGCTGGGGTTCGCCGCGCTGCGGGAGCACGGGCTGCGGAGGCTCGCGGACCTGGCCGGCGACGCGGACAAGCTCGCCGAGGAGCTGCGGGACCAGCTCGTCATAGGGGCGCTGCGGAACCTGGACAGGGACCTTGAGTCGATCGTGCTGGACGGGACGACCGGTGAGATCTCCACAACGTACGTCCACCCGAACGCCGCCCTGATGGACCTGTCCCCCCTGTCGCCCCTGGCCCCCTCCCTGGAGGCGCTCCTGCGCTTCACGGCGGCCACGGAGGAACTGACGGCGCTCCGGGGCCCGTTCGGCCCGAAGACGGTCACGGAGACGACGGCACGCCTCACGGAGATGTTCACGTCGGGTGCGGGTGCGGGTGCGGGTGCGGGTGCGGGTGCGGGTGCTGGCGCGGACGCGGGCGTGGGCGTGGACGACGTGCCGCCGTACTGGCGCATGGCCGCCCTGATCCGCCCGCTCGCCCGGATCGCGGGCCCCGGCGAGGGGCTTGTCCTCGACCTGCCGAAGCGACTGCTGGACGAGGAGTTCGGCACGGGCGAGATCATGCGCTTCGAGGACGTCGACTTCCCGTCCGCGCTGACGCACGAGCCCACCCGCCGTTTCCTGCGGGAGACGGGCCTGCCCGAGGACGGCTTCCTCTTCCAGCTGGACACGGAGGTGCCCCTGCCGGCCCTCACCGAGTACTACGCGGACGAGCGCCAGGGCGAGTTCTCCGCCGACGAACTCCCCACGACCGCGGACCGCCTGATACGCCTCGGCTACCTCCTGGAGGACACCAGCCTCGTCGTGGACGGCACCACGGGCGCGGTCCTCGCCTGGAGCGAGCCCGACCTCACCCTCCGCCCCCTCAACGCCGACATCTCCACCCTCGCCTTCACGCTCTGGCTGCTCCACCGCGAGAAGTCCCTCGACGCGGCCCACCATCTCACCGACTCCTACGAACAACTCGCCGCGACCATGGCCCAGACCCTCGCCACGGTCGACCCCGTGGCCTGCGACCCCACCCTCTCCCTCCCCGGCGACGACGGCTGGCGTTACTGGCCGGAGATATTCGAGGACCAGGCGGGCGGAACGCTGTACGGGTAGCTGTACGGGCAGAGGGGCGAGACACGGTGCCGGGCGGCGGCGAGTAGCGTCCGGCACAGGCGAGCGCGCGGCCCTTGCAGGCCCTTCAATCGTTCTCGGGGCGGCGCCACCATGCGCTGGCCTTGAAACAGGCCGCCAGCCAGTGCGCCTCGGCGTCGTTGAGGATGACACCGGCGACCGAGGGGAAGAGAGGTCCGAACCTCAGGGTGTCCTCGCTGATGGGCACGGGTTCCCAGTCCAGGTCGTGGTGCAGGAGCGTCGCGAGGGGAACGCCCTTGCGCTGCCAGAAGACCATGGGCTCGCCGTACTCGTTCTCAAAGGGCTTGACGATATCCGTCTCGCCGAATTCGACACCCGCCATGTCGGCCCATCTGCCCAGGCCCTCGCGCTCCAGATCGACGTACCGGCGGGCCCGTCGTACGAAGTCGTCCACGGTGTCGTCGTTCAGCACCGATTCCTTGCCGAGGACAATGGACTTCAAGCTCTTGCGCTGCGCCTGTGCCCTGCGCAGCTGACGCGTGGCGTTGGCCCAGAACAGGATGTCGGGTTGAGGATCGTGGACCGCGCACAGGACGGGCACATTGCTGTTGCGCCAGTTCTCGGCGTGCTGCCCCACAGGCACCCGATACCCGCGGCGCGTGCGATGCGATGCGCCTCCCTTCACCTGCACCGCGACCGAGGCATCGGTCCGCCGGCCGGCGTGCACGAAGGTGATGTACAGATCCTCACCGTGGTCGTTCACACCGTCGATCTCCTGAACGATGTGGCCATGGTGTTCCAGCAGCGAACGCAGCTTGTTCACCGCGATCCGCCCCACCCGCCGACTCTCAGGAACCTTCGCCATACCGCCGCCCCCCTTGACACCTGATCAAGGGCACAGGGTATGGCGGAGCAGTGACAGTGATCGCCCGGAAGGGATCGCCCGGAAAAGAGCGAGGCCGCCCCCGCACCACGGGAACGGCCGATCTCTGGAGAGGCCGTGGCGGGAATCGAACCCACGTAACTCGCTTTGCAGGCGAGTCCCTAAACCACTCGGGCACACGGCCGGACTCAGGTGCGGCACGGCTCACTCGTTCCGACCTGATGGGTTGACCGTAGGCGGGGGTGTGGGCGGGGCTCAAGGGGTGGGCGGGCGCTGCAATGGGACTGCCATACGCCGTTCATGAAACGTCGGATGGCGGGGATGTGCGACGTGTGGGGGCGGCTGGTCGTAGGACCAAAGGCGCAGTTGATCACCGTCTTCCGGCAGGGGCCAGAGCCCGGTGTGCCTCTTACGCTGGCGGTCATGACAGCACCGGAAGCGCGGGATGCCACGACGGTTCCGTCCGAGGTCGAGGGGCCGGAAGGCGACGAGGGCGGTGTGCTGAGCCGTCCCTACCGGGCGCTCAGTGTCGGGATCGTGTTCGTGGAGCTGCTGATCGCCTTCGAGGCGACGGCCGTGGGGACGGCGATGCCCGTGGCGGCGCGGGAGCTCGACGGGGTGTCGGCGTACGCGTTCGCGTTCTCGGCGTACTTCACGACGAGTCTGTTCGGGATGGTGCTCGCCGGGCAGTGGGCCGACCGGGACGGGCCGCTGGCGTCGCTGACCACGGGGATCGGGGCCTTCGCGGCGGGGCTGCTGCTGTCCGGGACCGCCGGGACGATGTGGGTGTTCATCCTCGGGCGGGCGGTGCAGGGGCTCGGCGGCGGGCTGGTCGTCGTCGCGTTGTACGTCGTCGTGGCGCGGGCCTACCCGGAGCGGCTGCGCCCGGCGATCATGGCGGCGTTCGCGGCGGGCTGGGTCGTCCCGTCCGTGGTCGGACCGCTGATCGCGGGCGCGGTCACCGAACACCTCGGCTGGCGCTGGGTGTTCACCGGGATACCGGTCCTGGTCGTCCTTCCGCTGGCGCTCGCGCTGCCCCAGATCCGGCGGCGGACGTCCGGCCCGCGCGAGGCGGCCGACCGCGCGCCCCTCGACCGGCGGCGCATCCGGCTCGCGCTCGGGATCTCGCTCGGCGCCGCGCTCCTCCAGTACGCCGCCCAGGAACTGGACTGGCTCTCGCTCGTCCCCGCCCTCGCCGGCGCCGCGCTGCTCGTACCGGCCGTCCTCGGGCTGCTGCCGCGCGGCACATGCCGGGCGGCGCGCGGGCTGCCGTCCGTGGTGCTGCTCCGCGGGATCGCGGCCGGGGCCTTCATCGCCGCCGAGTCCTTCGTGCCGCTCATGCTGGTCACCCAGCGCGGGCTGTCGCCGACGCTCGCCGGGTTCTCGCTGGCGGCGGCCGGCGGGACCTGGGCGCTGGGGTCGTATGTGCAGTCGCGGCCCCGGACGGAGCCGTACCGGGCCCGGCTGATGTTCCTCGGCATGGTGCTGCTCGCGGCCGCCATCGCCACCGTGCCCAGCGTGCTGATCCACGCCGTGCCGGTGTGGATCGTCGCCGTGGCCTGGGGCTTCGGCTGCTTCGGCATGGGGCTGGTGACGGCCTCGACCAGCGTGCTGCTGCTGCGCCTCTCGGCGCCGGAGGAGACCGGGGCCAACTCCGCCGCGCTGCAGATCTCCGACGGTCTGTCGAACGTGCTGCTGCTCGCCGTGGGCGGCGCGGCCTTCGCGGCGCTGGGCGGCGGCACCGTCACGGATACGGCCACCTCGGCGACCGGCTCCCACCCCGCCGCCTTCGCCGCCGTGTTCCTGCCGATGGCCGGGGTGGCGCTGGTGGGGGCGTGGGTCACTACGCGGGTGCGGGCACGTTCTTGAGTGGTACCAGTGATGTGAGCTCAGTCCCATCCACGGGTGCCCCGGCGTCGTCCGCGCGTTGACACATCCGGGTCGCCGGTAGGGTGGCCCGGTTGTCATACGTAGCCGAGCCGCTCGACCCCATACACGGAGACCGTGACTACCACCGCCGCCAGTGCCTCCTCCTCGCATCACCTCTCACCCGCCTTCCCCGGCCGCGCCCCCTGGGGTACCGCCAACAAGCTGCGTGCCTGGCAGCACGGGGCGCTGGAGAAGTACCTCCAGGAGCAGCCGCGCGACTTTCTGGCCGTCGCCACGCCCGGCGCCGGCAAGACGACGTTCGCGCTGACGCTCGCGTCCTGGCTGCTGCACCACCATGTCGTGCAGCAGGTGACCGTGGTCGCGCCGACCGAGCATCTGAAGAAGCAGTGGGCGGAGGCGGCCGCGCGGATAGGGATCAAGCTGGATCCCGAGTACAGCGCGGGGCCGCTCAGCAAGGAGTACCAGGGCGTCGCCGTGACGTACGCCGGTGTCGGTGTGCGGCCCATGCTGCACCGCAACCGCGTCGAGCAGCGCAAGACCCTCGTCATCCTCGACGAGATCCACCACGCCGGTGACTCCAAGTCCTGGGGCGAGGCGTGTCTTGAGGCGTTCGAGCCCGCCGCCCGGCGGCTCGCGCTCACCGGTACGCCCTTCCGGTCCGACACCAACCCCATCCCCTTCGTGACGTACGAGGAGGGGAACGACGGGATCCGGCGGTCCTCCGCCGACTACACGTACGGATACGGGTCCGCCCTCGGCGACGGGGTCGTGCGGCCGGTCATCTTCCTCTCCTACAGCGGCAACATGCGGTGGCGCACCAAGGCGGGCGATGAAATCGCCGCTCGCCTCGGCGAACCCATGACCAAGGACGCCATCTCGCAGGCCTGGCGCACCGCGCTCGACGCGCGCGGCGAGTGGATGCCCAGCGTGCTGCGCGCCGCCGACCAGCGGCTGACCGAGGTCAGGAAGGGCATCCCGGACGCCGGTGCGCTCGTCATCGCCTCCGATCAGGACTCGGCGCGCGCGTACGCCAAGCTGATCCGCGAGATCACCGGGACCAAGGCGACCCTCGTCCTCTCCGACGACACCGGCGCCTCGAACCGCATCGACGAGTTCAGCCACAGCGACGACCGGTGGATGGTCGCGGTGCGGATGGTGTCCGAGGGCGTCGACGTGCCGCGGCTCGCGGTCGGCGTGTACGCCACCACCATCTCCACGCCCCTCTTCTTCGCCCAGGCCGTCGGACGCTTCGTACGGTCCCGGCGGCGCGGCGAGACCGCCTCCGTCTTCCTCCCGACCGTCCCCGACCTCCTGGGCTTCGCCAACGAGATGGAGGTCGAGCGCGACCACGTCCTCGACAAGCCCAAGAAGGAGGGCGAGGAGGACCCGTACGCCGAGTCCGAGCAGGAGATGGACGAGGCGAACCGGGAGCAGGACGAGGACACCGGCGAGCAGGAACAGTTCTCCTTCGAGGCGCTGGAGTCCGAGGCCGTCTTCGACCGGGTGCTGTACGACGGCGCCGAGTTCGGGATGCAGGCCCACCCGGGGAGCGAGGAGGAGCAGGACTACCTCGGCATTCCCGGGCTTCTCGAACCCGACCAGGTGCAGATGCTCCTCCAGAAGCGGCAGGCCCGGCAGATCGCGCACAGCCGCAAGAAGCCCGACGAGGAAGCGGACCTGCTCGAACTGCCCGCCGAGCGGCGGCCCGTGGTCTCCCACAAGGAGATGCTGGAGCTCCGCAAGCAGCTCAACACCATGGTCGGCGCGTACGTCCATCAGAGCGGCAAGCCGCACGGCGTGATCCACACCGAGCTGCGGCGTGTGTGCGGGGGGCCGCCGAGCGCGGAGGCGACGGCGGGGCAGCTGCGGCAGCGGATCGCCAAGGTGCAGGAGTGGGCCACCCGTATGCGGTGACGCTGGCGCTGTGCCTGGGCCGATCTTGGTTCCCGGGGGCGCTGGTTGTGCTTCGGCTGCGGACCGGTGGGGGCTGGGCGCGCAGTTCCCCGCGCCCCTTTTAGGGGCGCGTTCGTGGGCGTGTGCGCTGTGTGCGGGGGGCGTGCACTCCGCGTGATGGGCGCCGTGCGTATAGGGGCAAACGGAATCAGTCCGTACCAGCCAATGCCCGGATTCTGGACGTGGACTTCCGCTGAGCGGACCGGATCGATACTGTCCCGGCTACGCACACGCCCCGTGGCAGCGCCGCCGCGGAGCGCAGCCGTGAAGCGACTCCGCCCGGGAAGAGCCCGGGTCGTCAGCCGACCGGCGGCCTCTGAAGCGCGTCGCCGACGGGACTCGGTGGCGCAACCGCCGCGAGGGGGCCGTCGACCTCACCACTAAGGAGTGGGCGTCGTGACCGCGGAGACCTCTCAGACGCTCGACCGGGGACTGCGCGTCCTCAAGCTGCTCGCCGACACGGATCACGGGCTGACCGTCACCGAGCTCTCGAACAAACTGGGCGTCAACCGGACCGTTGTGTACCGGTTGCTCGCCACGCTGGAGCAGCACGCGCTGGTACGCCGTGATCTGGGCGGCCGCGCCCGGGTCGGGCTCGGCGTGCTGCGGCTGGGCCGCCAGGTGCATCCGCTGGTGCGGGAGGCCGCGCTGCCCGCGTTGCGGGCGCTGGCCGAGGACATAGGGGCTACGGCTCATCTCACGCTGGTCGACGGGACCGAGGCGCTGGCCGTCGCTGTCGTGGAGCCGACGTGGACGGATTACCACGTCGCCTATCGCGCCGGGTTCCGGCATCCGCTGGACCGGGGTGCCGCGGGGCGGGCGATTCTCGCCGCCCGGCAGGCGCCGGTGGGGGAGCCCGGGTACACGCTCACGCATGGGGAGTTGGAGGCGGGGGCCAGTGGGGCCGCGGCGCCTCTGATCGGTGTGACCGGGGTCGAGGGCAGCGTGGGTGTCGTCATGCTCGCGGACTCCGTGCCGGAGCGGGTGGGACCGCGGGTCGTGGACGCGGCCCGAGAGGTCGCTGACGCCTTGCGCTGACGCCGGCTCGGCGCGTGCCCGGCGTCGGGGCTGAGCTCGGGGTGGGTCGCGCAGTCCGGCGCTCACGGGGTGCCGCTCTTCTTGGGGCGGGCGCCGCCTAGGCGCCCAGTGGCACGGTGCCCACGGCCGAGGCGGCGAGGTCGCTGACGCCTTGCGCTGACGCCGGCTCGGCGCGTGCCCGGCGTCGGGGCTGAGCTCGGGGTGGGTCGCGCAGTCCGGCGCTCACGGGGTGCCGCTCTTCTTGGGGCGGGCGCCGCCTCAGTGCCCAGTGCCCAGCGGCGCGGTGGCCCACAGTCGAGGCGGCTGCGCTGCCACCCCCTGCCTCCCTGCCACCCCCTGTCTCTGTGCCGGCCCGCAGCCAACGGCGGCACGCATGCCCGCACCCAAGATGCCCGGGACGCGACAGCAGCCGCCTCGCAGTGTGCCCGCAGCGGCGCAGCCCGTGTTTCCACTCCACCCCCGGCTTTGGCCAAGCCGCCAAACCGCCCCGGCCATCTCTGGCCGATGCTCTCACCGTCCGTCGCCCCGCCCTCCGCATCATCAGGGCACTGATGGCGGAACAGCGAGGGAGCAAGGCATGGAGACGGAGACGGTGCGTGCGCGGGCGGACGGCGGCGGGGGAGGCGGTGGCGGGTGGGCGGCCCGGCTGAGCCGGCGGCAGGGGGTCGGATCGCTGGTCGCCGAGGCGGCCGGGAGTCCGCTCAAGCGGACCATGGGGGTCGGGCAGCTCACGTTGCTCAGCGTGGGAGCCACGCTCGGGACGGGCATTTTCGTGGTGCTCGGGGAGGCCGTTCCCGAGGCGGGCCCGGCCATCGTCGTGTCGTTCGTGCTCGCCGGGGTGACCGCTCTCTTCTCCGCTCTCTCCTACGCCGAGCTGGCCGGCATGATCCCCGGCTCCGGCTCCTCCTACAGCTACGCCTACGCCACCCTCGGCGAGCTGGTCGCCTGGGTCTGCGGCTGGTGTCTGATCCTGGAGTACGGGGTGTCCGTGGCGGCCGTGGCCGTGGGCTGGGGGCAGTACGTCAACGAACTGCTCGATCTGACCGTCGGGGTCACCCTGCCCGACTCGCTCAGCGCGCCGCCCGGCACAGGGGGCGTCCTCAACATCCCCGCCGCCGCCATCGTCGTCCTCTCCATGGTCGTGCTGCTGCGGGGCGCCCGCGAGAGCGCCGTCGCCAACACCGTCATGGTCGGCGTGAAGATCGCCGCCCTGATCATGTTCTGCGCGGTCGCCTTCACCGCCTTCCGCGCCGGGAACTTCACCCCGCTCTTCCCGCTCGGCACGGCCGGCATGAGCGCGGGCGCCGCCTCCCTGTTCTTCTCCTACATCGGCTTCGACGCCGCCTCCACCGCCGGAGAGGAAGCCAAGAACCCGCAGCGCGACCTGCCCCGCGCGATCATCCTCTCCCTCGTCCTCGTCACCGCCCTCTACGTCCTCGTCGCTGTCGCCGCGCTCGGCGCGATGCCGTGGCAGAAGTTCGAGGGCACGGAGGCCACGCTCAGCGAGGTGCTCGTACAGTCGGTGGGCGGGGGCAGCCTCTGGCCGATCCTGCTGTCCATCGGGGCCGTCGTCGCCACGACCAGCGTCGTCCTCACCGTGCAGTACGGGCAGATCCGCATCCTCTTCGCGATGTCCCGGGACGGGCTGGTGCCGCCGCTGTTCTCCAAGGTGCACCCCACCACCGGGGTGCCGCGCGCCAACACCGTCATCGTCTCCGGCTTCATCGCCGTGCTCGCCGCGCTGGTCCCGCTGGGCGCCCTCGCCGACGCCACCAGCATCGGCACGCTCTTCGCCTTCATGCTGGTCAACCTGGCCGTCATCCTGCTGCGCCGGCGCAGCCCCGACGCACCCCGCTCCTTCCGGGTGCCCTTCTCGCCGGTCACACCGATCCTGGGCGTCGGCTTCTGCGCGTACATGCTGTTCAGCCTGGGGACGGACACGTGGGTCGCGTTCGGCGGGTGGATGGCCGTCGGGCTGGTGATCTACTGGCTCTACGGGATCAAGAACTCCAAGCTCAACCGGCGCCCCGAGCTCCAGAACCCCGACCCCGAACTCGCCCAGGAATCCGCATGACCTTCCCCGGCACGTCTCTCGACGCCTCTCCCCATACGTCTCTCGACCTCACCACCGACGTCGTCACCCTCACCCGCGCCCTCGTCGACATCCCCTCAGAGAGCGGCGAGGAGGCCCACCTCGCGGACGCCGTCGAGGCGGCCCTCGCCGCTCTCGCGCACCTCACCGTCGAACGCGTCGGCAACTCGGTGGTCGCCCGCACGGACCTCGGCCACCCCGAACGGGTGCTGATCGCGGGCCACTTGGACACCGTGCCCGCCGCGGGCAATCTCCCCGCCCGCCTCGACGGCGACCTCCTCCACGGCCTCGGCGCCTGTGACATGAAGGGCGGTGTCGCCGTCGCCCTGCGCCTCGCGGCCACCGTCCCCGCACCGGCGGCGCGCGACCTCACGTACGTCTTCTACGAGTGCGAGGAGGTCGAGGGCGACCGCAACGGGCTCGGCCGGATCGCCACCGAGCGGCCGGAGCTCCTCAAGGCCGACCTCGCGATCCTCATGGAGCCGTCCGACGCCGGGGTCGAGGCCGGCTGCCAGGGCGTCCTGATGGCGGACATCACCGTGCGCGGCGAGCGCGCCCACACCGCGCGGGCATGGCGGGGCGTGAACGCCGCGCACCGCGCCGGGGCCGTCCTCCAGCGGCTCGCCGGCCACACGCCCGAGCGGGTCGTGATCGACGGCCTGGAGTACCGGGAGGGACTGAACGCCGTCGCCGTACGGGCCGGGGTCGCGGGCAACGTCGTACCCGACGAGTGCGTGATCACCGTCAACTCCCGTTTCGCGCCGAACCGTTCGGCCGAGGAGGCGGAGACATACGTGCGGGATCTGTTTCCCGAGGACGCGTACGAGGTCGACGTCACCGAGGTCGTGCCGGGTGCGCTTCCCGGGCTGGGGCAGGACGCGGTGGCCTCGCTCGTCGCCGTACTGGGCGCGGAGCCCCGCCCGAAGCTCGGCTGGACCGATGTCGCCCGGTTCGCCGCGCTCGGCGTTCCCGCGCTGAACTACGGCCCCGGCGACCCGGTGTTGGCGCACACGGCGGGGGAGTACGTGCCGGTGGCGCAGCTGCGGGAGTGCGAGGAGCGGCTCAGGAGCTGGCTCCAGCCGGTGATGGGGTCCTAGTCGGCCCTGAGCCCCGCCAGCGTCCGCAACTGCAGCCACAGCACCAGCCGTTCGTCCGGATCGTCGAGGTCGATGCCGAGCTGCTGCTGGGCCTGCTTGAGGCGGTAGCGGCAGGTGTTGGGGTGCACGGCGAGCAGCCGGGCCGCGCCCGCCATGTCGCAGCCGGCGTCCAGCCAGGAGACGAGGGTGCGGGCGTATTCGGTGCCGTGCTCGGCGTCGTACGAGAGGACCGTCCGCCACGCCCCGGTGCTCAACTCCCGCCGCTCGCCGAGGACTTCGGTGAGCCGGAGGAGGGTCACCCGGGGCCGTACCTCCGCCACGGACGCCACCGGCAGCTCCGGGCCGAGGACACGCAGCACAAGGTCCGCGTCGTCGCGGGAGGCCCGCACCTCGGCGAGCCCCGCCACCACATCCCCCAACCCCGCCCGCACGGGCACCCGCAGCGCCTGCCCGGCCCGCCCCACGATGTCCTCCGCGAGCCGCTTGTGGCGCGCACCGCCGAGTTCGCCGAGCGCGGGCAGCAGCGCGTACACGACACCGTCGGTGAGGACGCAGGCGTGCCGCCCGTAGCGGGCCTCGCACTGGAGGCGTACGAGGTCCAGGAGCCGTAGCGCGGTCTGTTCGACGTCCGCCGCCGAGACCGCCGAGTCGAGGACGAAGGCGGCGACACGGACGGGCGCCGGGTTGCCGTCCGGGCCGAGGCCGAAGCCCAGACGGTGGGCCGCGCCGGCCGGGTCGGCGGTGCCGTCGAGGAGACGGCGCAGCAGGTCGCCGTTCTGGTGCCGGGCCAGTTCCTGTGCGGCCCGCGCCCGCAGCAGGAGCAGCGCCGCCGTGGACGCGCCCTGGGCGAGGGCCTCTTCGGCGTCCGGCGCGAGGCTGCCGTCGTCGACGACCCAGAGCGAGCCGAGGGTCTCGCCGCCGGCGCGCACGGCGACGGCCAGCCGCGGCAGATGCCCGCCCCGCAGCGCGGGCAGCCGCACCGGCCCCGGCGCCGCGAACAGCACCCGGTACTGCTCGCTGTTCTCCGGGCTCGTCGGCACCTGGAGGCCGAGGATGCCCTGTCTGCGGTCCTCGTCCACCGGCTGCCCGGGCACGGTCGAGTAGGCGAGGATCCGCTGCCGAGGGTCCTCGACGGCGGTCGCGCCCCCGACGGACGCGGCCACCGCGTCGGCCAGCGCGAACAGGTCGCCCAGGCCGCTCGCGGCAGCCGAAGGGCGGGCGCCGATCGCCGAGGCGAGCAGCAGGTGCACGTGGTGCCAGGCGGCGTCCTCGTCCACGGACAGCAGGGCCACACCCGCGGACTCCGCCTCCGCGAGCGGGCCGTCCGGGCCGCGCACGACGAGCCCGCTCATCCCCGCCTCCGCCGCGGCCCGTGCCAGCGGCCCCGCCGCGGACGCGCGCACGCCGACGGCCAGCAGCAGCGCCCCGGGCACACGGGGGAGCGGGGCGTGGGCGTCGTACAGCAGCGCCTCCGTGACGGGCACGGTGAGCCCGGCGGGCGCGGTGTGCAGCCGTACGGAGGGGCCGCCGATGACGTCCAGCAGGTCACCGAGGGTGCAGGCGTCCATGGGTTCCCTCCTCCAGGGTGAGGCGATGGTTGGCCGATCTCATCAGGAACGTACGCGTGCGTTGTCCTGATGCACAACGTGGGCGCCGCCGTCAGCTCCGAGACTCGGTTTCATGACCGAAGTCAGCATCCGTACCGTTCACGACGTCGCCGGGATCGCCGCTGTGGCCGGCTTCTTCAGCGACGTCTGGCAGACGCCCCGCAGCACCCCGCCCTATCCGGCGGAGGTGCTGCACAGCCTGGTGCACGCCGGGGGTGCGGTGCATGCCGCCTACGACGGAACGCGGCTCGCCGGAGCCTCTGTCGCCGTGTTCGGGGCGCCGGCGTCGCGGGACACGTACTCCCTGGTCGCCGCGGCCGACCGCGGGCTCGGGTACGCCGTGAAGCAGGCCCAGCGCGCCTGGGCCGTGGAGCGCGGCGCCCGCACCATGCGCTGGACCTTCGACCCGCTGGTCGGCCGCAACGCCCGCTTCAACCTGGTCAAACTGGGGGCTGCCGGCACGGAGTACCTCGTCGACTTCTACGGGCCCATGGCCGACGGCGTGAACGACGGCGACGAGAGCGACCGGCTGACGGTGACGTGGGACCTGGGGGCACCCCGTGACCGTACGGCCGAGGAAGGCGACCGCGACGCCGCGCCCGCCACCCATCTCGCCCCCGACGGCGGCCCGCTCGCCCGCCGCGACCTCGTCGACCGCCATGTCTGGTGCCGCGTACCGGACGACATCGTCGAACTCCGCGCCGCCGACCCGCTGCTGGCGCTGCGCTGGCGGTACGCCGTCCGTGAGGTGTTCACGGAGGCCTTCGCCCAGGGGTACGCCGCCACGGGGATGTCCCGGGACGGCTGGTACACCCTCACCCGCCCGTCCGAGGAAGGCACCGCATGAAGCTCGAACGTGTCGAAGTCGTCCACATCGCGCTGCCCCTCGTCACCCCGTTCCGTACGTCCTTCGGGACCATGACGACGAAGGACACCTTCCTGCTGCACGTCGTCACGGACGCGGCCGAGGGCTGGTCGGAGTTCGCCGCCGACCCCGAGCCGCTGTACTGCTCGGAGTTCGTGGCGGGTGCCGAGATCGTGCTGCGCGACTTCCTGCTGCCGCGTGTGGCCGCCCTTCCGCAGCTCACGGCGGCCGCGCTCGCCCCTGTGCTGGCGAAGATCAAGGGGCACGAGCTGGCCAAGGCGGCGCTGGAGACGGCGGTCCTCGACGCCGAGCTGCGCGCGTACGGCATGCCGCTGGCCACTTACCTCGGGGCCGTGCACGACCGGGTGCCGGCGGGTGTGTCCGTCGGCATCAAGGACTCCGTTCCGGCACTCCTCGACGACGTCGAGCGCTACCTGGCCGAGGGCTACGTACGCATCAAGCTGAAGATCGAACCGGGCTGGGACGTCGACCCCGTACGAGCCGTACGGGAGCGCTTCGGGGACGCGCTGCCCCTCCAGGTCGACGCCAACACGGCGTACTCGCTCGCGGACGCCGAGCAGCTGCGGCGGCTCGACGCGTTCGGGCTGCTGCTCATCGAGGAGCCGCTGGAGGAGAACAACCTCCACGCCCACGCCCAGCTCCAGAAGCGGATCGCCACCCCCGTCTGTCTCGACGAGTCGCTGCACAGCGCCCGCGACACCGCGTCCGCGATCGCCATGGACGCGTGCCGGGTGGTCAATGTGAAGCCCGCCCGGGTCGGCGGCTACCTGGAGGCCCGCCGCATCCACGACGTCGCGCACGCGCACGGGGTGCCGGTGTGGTGCGGCGGCATGCTGGAGACGGGCATCGGCCGCGCTCCCAATCTCGCCCTCGCGGCGCTGCCCGGCTTCACCCTCCCCGGCGACACCTCCGCGTCCAGCCGTTACTTCGCCGAGGACATCACCGAGCCCTTCGTCCTGGAGGACGGACATCTGCGGGTCCCGACGACACCCGGCATCGGCATCGAGCCGCTGCCGGAGGCGCTGGGCCGCTTCACGACCGCACGACGGGACCTGTACGGGGGCCCTACCGTGCGGTGACGTTAGATTGATCCCGTGCTCTCTCGCCTCACGCGCCCCAAGGCCGTCGCCGTCTGCGCCCTCCCCGTCGTGGCTCTGCTCGCCACGGCGGTGTTCGCGCCGCTGCCGTTCTCCGTGGCGCAGCCCGGTATGACGGCGAACGTCCTCGGCGAGAACAAGGGCGACCCGGTGATCACGATCAGCGGAGCGCCCACGCGGGACACCAGCGGGCAGCTGCGGATGACGACGATCGAGGCGACGGGCCCGGACGCGCGGGTCTCCCTCGGCGATGTGCTCGACAGCTGGTTCGCCACGGACCGGGCCGTGATGCCGCGCGACTCGGTCTACCCGAGCGGGAACAGCGTCAAGGAGATCGAGCAGCACAACGCGGACGAGATGAAGAAGTCCCAGGACACGGCCACCGAGGCGGCGCTGTCCTATCTGCACGAGAAGAACGACGTGAAGGTCGCGCTCAAGCTGGCCGACGTCGGCGGGCCCAGCGCCGGGCTGCTCTTCTCGCTCGGCATCATCAACAAGCTGGACGGCGACGGCAGCGGCGGCGACCTCACGGGCGGACGCACCATCGCGGGTACGGGGACGATCGACGCGGACGGCAACGTCGGCGCGGTCGGGGGCGTCGCCCTCAAGACCCAGGCCGCCCGCCGGGACGGTGCGACGATCTTCCTGGTCCCGAAGGCGGAGTGCTCGGACGCGAAGTCGGAGCTGCCGAAGGGGCTGCGGCTGATTCCGGTGACCACGCTGAAGGGCGCGGTGGACGCCCTGGTCTCCCTGGAGAAGGGGAAGGGCTCGGTTCCGAGCTGCTAGGGCCTAGTGCGCGGCTGCCATCCGCGGGGTGGCGGCCAGCCGGAGGCCGACCTCCACGAGGGTCCAGCCGAGGCGGGCACGCAGCTCGCTGGGCCGCTTGGCCTCGGCGGCGAGCCGGTGGGTTTCGGCCTGGGCGCGGAGCTCGGCGGCGCGCAGGTGGTGCAGCTGGAGATGGGTGTCGGGGTGCATCGGGATGACCTCTCTTTGATGTGATCGGGCGCGTCTTGGATGTGATCGGGCGGCTCAGTCGGAGGCTTGCGGGAAGGCGTGGGTGTGGAAGCGCACCTGTTCGGCCTCAGGGTCGTCCTCGGAGGCTTCGAGGGCGCCGTAGCTTTCGAGCAACTCGTGCATCTTCTGGATGAGTTCACGGGAGAGCGCCGGCGTCAGCCGTAGCGTGAAGTCGCTCATGTCGGTGGCGCGGGTCCACTTTTCGGACCAGTCGTCCCGCGTCCCCAGCCAGGTCGACAGTTCACGGGCGTGGCTGGTCGCGACCTCGTGCAGGAACATGTCGGCCGCCCCGCGCACCGCCGGGTCGGCGTCCTTGAGCAGCTCCTCGTCGAAGCCCAGGCCCTGGTCGACCGCCTGCCACCAGCGCTCCCGCCCCTTGCCCCGCTCCGGCGCGTCCTCGACGAAGCCGTGCGCGGCGAGCTGGCGCAGGTGATAGCTGGTCGCCCCGCTGGACTCGCCCAGCCGCTCGGCGAGCATCGACGCGGTGGCCGGCCCCCGCCGCCGCAGGACGCTCAGCAGCTCCATACGCAGGGGGTGGGCGAGCCCGCGCAGGGAGCGGGCGTCGAGGCGGCGGTGCTTGGGTGACTCCGGCGGCACCGGCGGCACCGGGGGAAGCGGCGGTGCCGGGGGAAGTGGCGGCTCTGGGGGCTGAGGGGGCTGCTCCGTCATGTGTACAAAGATAGCGTTGCAAAGGGTCAGTTGCAACGGGTTCTTTGCAACCACTTCTTTGGACGTGGCCGGACCCTCGCGCGCACCGCCGTAGGTACGCCGCTCACCCGCCCTTGACGAACCCCTCCTGCGTCATCCAGTCCAGCGCCACCTCGTGCGGATCCTGCCCCTGCACATCCACCTTGGCGTTCAACTCCTGCGCCACCGTGTTGTTCAGCTTCTTGGTCACGGGATCGATGACCTCGGCGATCGTCGGATACTCCTTCAGGGCCTTGGAGTTGATCACAGGTGCCGCGTTGTAGTTGGGGAAGAACTTCTTGTCGTCCTGCATCACCTCCAGGTGCATCGACTTGATGCGCCCGTCGGTGGTGAACACCTCACCGTACGTGCAACTCCCCTTCGCCACCTGGGTGTAGATGATCCCGGTGTCCATCTGCGTGATGTTCTTCGCGGGCACATCCATCCCGTACGCCTTCTCCATGCCCGGCAGCCCGTCGGCCCGGTTGGCGAACTCGCTCTCCACGCAGAGCGTCACCGCGCCGGGGTCCTTGTTGGCCAGCGCGGCCACGTCCGACAGCGTCTTCGTGCCGTACTTCTTGAAGTTGGCCTGGTTCATGGCGAGCGCGTACGTGTTGTTGAGGGCGGACGGCGGCAGCCAGGTCAGCCCGTTCTTGAGGTCGGCGTCACGCACCGCCTGCCACTGCTGCTGCGGGTCGGGGATGGGCTTGCTGTTGCCGAGGTAGGTGATCCAGGCCGTGCCCGTGTACTCGTACATGGCGTCCGCGTCCCCGTTCTTGACGGCCTCGCGGGAGCCGATCGACCCCTGGATGCCGGTGCGGTCGAGCACGTCCGCGCCGGCCGCCTGGAAGGCGATGCCCATGATCGCGCCGAGGATCAGCTGCTCGGTGAACTCCTTGGACGTCACGGTGAGGTGGGCGCCCTTGAGCGGTTTGCCCTGCCCGATCGAGCCGGGTTCGACGTTGTCGACCATGGGGGAGCCGCTGGTCAGCCCGCAGCCGGAGGCCAGCACGAGGGCCCCGGCCAGCAGCAGACACGTATGCCTCCCGGCCGGCAGCAGACACCTACGCCTCCTGGTCGGCAGCAGACACATACCCTTCGTGCGCTTCGTGCTCCTCATGACCCCGCCTCCAGCCCGCGCGGCCTGAGCAGCAGTTCGGCCAGTGAGGCGAGCCAGTCGACGAGCAGGGCGAGCGAGACCGTGAGGATCGAGCCGAGCACCAGGACCGGCATGCGCTGGGTGGTGATTCCGGTGGTGATGAGCACGCCGAGGCCGCCGCCTCCGCCGAAGGTGGCGAGGGTCGCCGTGCCCACGTTCAGGACGAGCGCCGTACGGACGCCCGCGAGGATCAGCGGTACGGCGAGCGGGAGTTCGACCCGGGACAGGACGCCGAGCGGCGACATGCCGATGCCGCGTGCGGCCTCCAGAAGCGTCGGGTCGTTGGCCTTCAGGCCCGCGATCGTGTTGGACAGGACCGGCAGGATGGCGTAGATCGTGATGCCGATCAGGGCCGATTTCTCGCCGGTGCCGAGCCAGATCACCAGGAGCGCCAACAGGCCGATGGCGGGCGTGGCCTGTCCCATGTTGGCGATGGTCATCGCGAGCGGAGTCGCCTTCCGGAACGCCTTGCGGGTGAGCAGGATGCCCAGCGGGATGGCGATGATCACGACGAAGAACGTGGAGATCGCGGCCAGTTGGATGTGCTGCCACAGGGCCTTCGACACCTGGCCGTTCGACAGGGCGTTCTCGGAGATCGCGTCGAGGGTTGCCTGCTGGAACCAGAGCCAGGTGGCGAGCAGCAGGGCCACGATCATGGCGGGCAGGAAGGTCAGCTTCTGCCAGGTGATCCGGGGCTTGAGCGTGACGACCGGCGGGGGAGCCTCCTGCTCGGCCTCGCCCTCGTCCCGGAAGGCGAGCCCCTTGACCTCGTGCTCGCCCTCGGGCCGCTGATCCACGGGCGGTGTACTCACGCCTTCTTCTCCCCTCCGTCGCCCTCCTGCTCGAAGTGGGTCTGCTGGGCGCGTGCCTCCTCCAGTTCGTGCTGGTGCTCCATCGCCTCCAGCCGGTCGGCCTCAAGCATTTCGTGCACGGAGTTCATCAGCGTCTCCATGTCGACGACCCCGATGAACTCCCCGCGCCGCCCGGTGACCGCGACCCGGCCCGTGTTGTCGATGAGCACGGCCTCCAGGGCGTCCCGCAGCGTGGCGTCCCGGGTCACCGTGTCGTGCACCAGCGTGCCCGCCCGGGCCAGTGAGCCCTTGGCCCGCATCAGGTCGCCGCGCCGCAGCCACTTGTAGGGGCGGCCGCGCTTGTCGAGCAGCAGGATCTCGTTCGTACCGCTGCCCCTGATCTTGTTGAAGATCTCCTGGAGCGGGTCGTCCACGGTCACCGTCGGGTAGTCGGTCATCTCGACATTCCGTACGCGGGTGAGGTTGAGCCGTTTCAGGGCGGCGCCCGCGCCCACGAACCCCGACACGAAGTCGTCGGCCGGGTTGGTGAGGATCGCCTCCGGGGTGTCGAACTGCGCGATGTGCGAGCGCTCGCGCAGGACCGCGATCCGGTCGCCCAGCTTGATCGCCTCGTCGAAGTCGTGGGTGACGAAGACGATCGTCTTGTGCAGCTCGTGCTGGAGCCGGATCAGCTCGTCCTGGAGGTGGTCGCGGGTGATCGGGTCCACCGCGCCGAAGGGCTCGTCCATCAGCAGGACGGGCGGATCGGCCGCGAGGGCCCGTGCCACGCCCACGCGTTGCTGCTGACCGCCGGAGAGCTGGCGCGGATAGCGGCCGTGGAACTCGCCCGGGTCGAGCCCGACCAGGTCCAGCATCTCCTCGACCCGCGATCTGATCCTCGACTTGGACCAGCCGGTCATCCTCGGGACGAGCGCGATGTTCTGGGCGACCGTCATGTGCGGGAAGAGCCCGGAGGACTGGATCGCGTACCCGACCTTGCGGCGCAGCTTCACCGGGTCCATGTCGGTGACGTCCTCGCCGCCGATGCGGATGCGGCCGCCGGTCGGTTCGATGAGCCGGTTGATCATCTTCAGGGTGGTCGACTTCCCGCAGCCGGAGGGGCCGACGAAGACGACGAGCTCGCCCGCCTTGATCTCCATGTGGACGCTGTCCACGGCGGGTTCGCGGCTGCCCGGATACCGCTTGGTGAGGTTGTCCAGTTCGATGGTGGCGCCGGTCGTGGACGCGTGCCCGCCGGCGGTCCTCGCGGCGGACGCCGTGGACGCAGCGGACTCTGCGGTCTCAGTCACGGATCCCCCTCGGAATGGTCAGCCGTCCGATGAGCACGTACGCGGCGTCGAACAGCAGCGCCAGGATGATGATCCCGAGCGTGCCCGCGAGCACCTGGTTGAGCGCGTTCTTGCTGCCCAGGGAGCCGATGCCGCGGAAGATCTCGTTGCCGAGGCCGGGCCCGGAGGCGTACGCCGCGATGGCCGCGATCCCCATCAGCATCTGTGTGGAGATCCGGATGCCGGTGAGGATCGGCGGCCAGGCCAGCGGCAGCTCGACCCGCACGAGACGGGCGAGCCGCGACATCCCGATGCCCCTCGCCGCGTCCACGAGCGAGGGATCGACCCCGCGCAGACCCACGATCGCGTTCCGCACGATCGGCAGCAGCCCGTACAGCGTCAGCGCGATGACCGTCGGCGGCACGCCCAGGCCCACGATCGGGATCAGCAGACCGATCATGGCGAGCGAGGGCATGGTCAGGATGGTGGAGGTGGTGGTCGTGGCGAGGTTGCCGGCCCACTCGACGTGGTAGGTGGCGACGCCGATGAGTACGCCGGCGGCCGTCGCGACGACCATGCACTGGAAGACCACGCTGGCGTGCTGGTACGCGTCCGCGAGCAGCTGCTGATGGCGGCTGCTCAGGTACTCCCAGAAGTTCACGGCACCGGACCTCTCCTCACCCGCGGTCCGGACCCCTTCGCGTCAGGAATCTCCCGACGCCTGCTCCACCAGCGGGATGATCCGCAGCGGAACGGGGTTCTCCATGACGATCGCCGTGGCGGCCCGGACGATGCCATCAAAACCGACAACCCGGTCGATCACACGCTGGAGATCGGCGTTCGAGCGGGCCACCAGCCGGCACAGCATGTCCCCGCTGCCGGTGGTCGTGTGCAGCTCCAGCATCTCCGGCACGGTGGCCAAGTGCGCCCGTACGTCCGCCCCTTGCCCCTGCCGGATCTGGAGCGTCGCGAACGCGGTGACGGGATACCCGAGGGCTGCCGGGTCCACCTGCGGCCCGAACCCCCGGATGACTCCATTCGACTGAAGCCGGTCGAGCCGCGCCTGCACCGTGCCGCGCGCGACCCCCAGCCGCCGGGACATCTCCAGGACGCCGATGCGCGGTTCCTCGGCGAGCAGCACGATGATCCGGCCGTCCAGATGATCGATCGCCACGGGGGCCTCCCCTTTCCCTGGTTCGTTCGCCTCACGAGATGGTCATCCTGTACAGAACGCCCGCCGAAACGGGCCATCTCCTGAGCATATTGCCCAGCCGAAATGCGAACTATTGCGCACCTTGCGGAACGGAGAGAGTCTGCGGCCATGACTCAGACCACCCACCACACTCCCGACACCGCCCGGCAGGCAGACCCCTTCCCGGTCAAGGGAATGGACGCGGTCGTCTTCGCCGTCGGCAACGCCAAGCAGGCCGCGCACTACTACTCCACGGCCTTCGGTATGCAGCTCGTGGCCTACTCCGGACCGGAGAACGGCAGCCGCGAGACGGCGTCGTACGTCCTCGAGAACGGCTCGGCCCGCTTCGTCCTCACCTCCGTCATCAAGGCCGCCACCCCCTGGGGCCACTTCCTCGCCGAGCACGTGGCCGCGCACGGCGACGGCGTCGTCGACCTCTCCATCGAGGTCCCGGACGCGCGCGCCGCGTACGCGTACGCCATCGAGCACGGCGCCCGCTCGGTCACCGAGCCGTACGAGATCAAGGACGAGCACGGCACGGTCGTCCTCGCCGCGATCGCGACGTACGGCGAGACCCGCCACACCCTGGTCGACCGTTCGGGCTACGAGGGCCCGTACCTCCCCGGCTTCGTGGCCGCGAAGCCGATCGTCGAGCCGCCGGCCCGCCGCACCTTCCAGGCCATCGACCACTGCGTCGGCAACGTCGAGCTCGGCCACATGAACGAGTGGGTCGGCTTCTACAACAAGGTCATGGGCTTCACGAACATGAAGGAGTTCGTGGGCGACGACATCGCGACCGAGTACAGCGCGCTGATGTCGAAGGTCGTCGCCGACGGCACGCTCAAGGTCAAGTTCCCGATCAACGAGCCCGCCATCGCCAAGAAGAAGTCCCAGATCGACGAGTACCTGGAGTTCTACGGCGGCGCGGGCGTCCAGCACATCGCGCTCAACTCGGGCGACATCGTCGAGACCGTACGCACCATGCGCGCGGCCGGAGTCCAGTTCCTCGACACCCCGGACTCGTACTACGACACCCTCGGCGAGTGGGTCGGCGACACCCGCGTCCCCGTCGACACACTGCGTGAGCTGAAGATCCTCGCCGACCGCGACGAGGACGGCTATCTGCTGCAGATCTTCACCAAGCCGGTCCAGGACCGTCCGACCGTCTTCTTCGAGATCATCGAGCGGCACGGCTCGATGGGCTTCGGCAAGGGCAACTTCAAGGCCCTCTTCGAGGCGATCGAGCGGGAGCAGGAGAAGCGCGGAAACCTGTAGACCAGCTGTGGATCCGGTCGCGCAGGAGTGTTGAACTTGCAACCAAGGTAGGCGAGTTGGGACTCTCAGATCCTGTGGACGCCGCGAGGGCGTCCACAGGACACGGGAGGACAGGGCCCCATGGGGGAGACACAGGCCGCCACCACCATCACCGACGAGCACATAGACCTCTCCGCGGCGGCCGAGCGCTGGCTGTGGCAGAAGGCCACGCTCCAGGTGGGGACGGTTCCGCAGTCCTTCGCCTTCGACGAGGTGAACAAGCGGCTGTACGTCCTGCAGATCGCGCCGGGCGGCAGGGCGGCGGGGAATCTGGTCCTGAGCAAGCTCGACTACGACGGCAACCGGCTGGGCCACATGCTGCTGCCTCACTTCGGGCACGGGGTGAGCATGGGCGTCCAGAACGCCGCCGACGGCACGGTGTGGATCTGGACCGAGGCCCAGGCGGTGAAGGGGTACGGCAAGGGCGTCACCCGCTTCCGCTTCGTCGACGGCGCCACCCGCACCCTCGACAAGGTCAACGTCCGCACGCCGATCCCGGGATCCGTCAACAACCAGCCCTCCGTCTGCATGGCGAGCAAGCGCATCGCCGTACGCCACCGTGTCGGCGGCACGGCGCGCTACCGCGTCTACGACCTCGACGCGTTCACCGCCGGCGACTACTCCACCCACCTCGCCGACTTCCCGCAGACCGGCGCCCACCCGGACCCCACCGTCCCGTTCCAGGGCTACGCGCTGCACGGCGACCACCTCTACCAGCTGGCGGGCACGGCGTACGACGACGCCACCAACCCGCCCTCAGGGCACGGCAACACCTACCTCTCCTGCCTCGACATCCGCACCGGCAACCTGCTCCAGCAGGAGCGGACCGAGGCCGGGCGCTCCCTCGACTACCGCGAACCCGAAGGCCTCGCCATCCGCCGCAAGGCCGGCAAGGGCGGGCCCCGGCTGTGCATCGGGCTCGCCTCGGGCGACGAGAACGCCCGCAAGTTCTCGATCTTCTACAAGCCGTACACGCCCCCGCAGCAGTAGCCCGAGCAGTAGCCCCAACGCGCGGCCCGGAGACGTAATCTGGCCGCATGTCCAGGATCAACGACGTAGGCGGCACGCAGGGGTTCGGTGCCATCGACACCACCGACGACACCGAGCCCTTCCACGCGGACTGGGAGGCCCGCGTCGTCGGCCTCTTCAACGCCCTTCGCGCGCAAGGGCTGTTCAACACCAACGAGTTCCGGGACGCGATCGAGTCGATGCCCGCCAAGGAGTACCTGGCGGCCTCGTACTACGAGCGCTGGTTCACGGCCATCTGCGCCCTGCTGGAGCGCAAGGGCGTCATCGAGCCGGGCGAGCTGGACGGACCGGGTGAGCCGGCGGCGGCCGGGGCCGATACCCATGGCTGAGGACCGCTTCCCGCCCGGCACCCGCGTCCGCACCTTCGACCACGACCCGGCGCACCACACCCGCCTGCCCCGCTACGCCCGCGGCAAGCGGGGAGTCGTGGTCGAGCCGGAGGGCCGCGCCGAACTCGCGGACGTCAGCGCACAGGGCAGCCCGGACGCCCCGGTCGAGCAGGTGTACGCGGTCCGGTTCGCGGCCCGTGACCTGTGGGGCGAGGGCGACCATCACGTCGTACTGGACTTGTGGGAAAGCTACTTGGAAGAGGACCGGCACAATGAGCGGTGACCACCACGACGACGCGCTGATCTCCCGCAGGGTGCGGCGCCTGGAGACCCTGCTCGAAGAGAAGGGGGTGCTCTCGGGCGGGACGCTGGACGAGGCGATCGACGCGTTCCTGGCGCGGTCGTCCCCGGCGAACGGCGCGCGGGTGGTGGCGCGCGCCTGGACGGACGCGGACTACAAGTCGCGGCTGCTCACCGACGGCACGGCGGCCGTCCAGGAACTCGGTTTCATGGAGGGCTCGTACCAGCGTCTGCGCGTGGTCGAGAACACGGAGTCCCTGCACCACGTCATCGTCTGCACCCTCTGCTCCTGCTACCCCCTTCGCCTCCTCGGCCCCTCCCCGAGCTGGTACAAGTCCGAGGCCTACCGCTCCCGGGTCGTCCGCGAACCCCGCGCGGTCCTCGCGGAGTTCGGCCTCACGCTCCCGGCCGACACGGAGATCTCGGTGTGGGACTCCAGCGCGGAGACGCGGTACATGGTCCTTCCGCGCCGCCCCGCCGGCACGGAGTCCCTCCCGGAGACGGAACTGGCGGCCCTCGTCACTCGCAACGCGCTGATCGGCACGGCGGCCGTCTGAACCCGGGTGATCCCGGCGACCCCGGTAATCCCGGCGAACCGGGGTGCTCAGCGTGACGCCGGGCGCCTCAGGGCGGGCGGCGTCGCGCGCTCCGGTGTGCCCGGTGTGGCCCGGATGGCCGGCGTGGCCGGTTCTGTCGACTTCTCGGTCTCCTTCGAAGGATCGGGCGGACCCTCCTCGCTGGGTTGTCCCATCTCCGTCAGGGCCGCATGGGCCGCAGGGGCGAAGAGCGGCGAGAAGTGCGGGTTGATCATGAGGGCCTCGGCCAGGTGGCGGCGGGCCGGGCCGATAAGGTCCAGTTCGCGTTCGATCTGGCCCCGGTGGTAGGCGTACAGCGCGCTGCGCACGCCGCCCCCGTGGTCCTTGTCCATGGCCTTCTTGGCGAACTTGAGCGCTTCCTTGTCGTTCCCGGCCCGGTGCAGCGCCCAGCCCAGCGCGTCCGCGACGGGAATGCCGGGCTGCCGCTCGCACTCGGCACGCAGCCGCCGTACCGCCGCCCGCGGGTCACCGTGGTCCGCCTCGAAGAGCCCGAGGACCAGCTCGTCGTCGACACCCCCGGCCTCCTCCTGCCGCACCCGGTCCCGCAGCAGGCCGTACTGCACGCGCGCGGCCCCCGTGAGGCCCAGCTTCTCGTACAGCTCGCCCAGTTCCAGCGCGTACCGCGGCGCGGGCTGCCTGGCGAGCGCCGTCTGGTACGCGCGCATCGCCTCCGACATGCGCCCGAGCGCCGCCAGCGCGCGCCCCTGTCCGGCGAGGGACCCGTGCTCGTCGGGGTCGCTCGCCAGCGCGGCCTTGTAGTAGCGCAGCGACTGCCTGACTTCACCGCGCTCCCAGGCCAGCTCACCGGCCTGCTGCAGATAGGCCGCCCGTTCGGCGGGTGTGGCCGCGCCCGCCGCCGCGTCGCTGATCGTGGCGACGGCGTCCTCACGCCAGCCGAGGCTCCAGTAGACGCGCGAGGCCTGTGCCAGCACCCTCGGCCCCTTGTGCAGTGCCTGGAGCTTTTCGAGGGTGCTGCGGGTGGCCTTGTAGTTCCCGAGGCCGGTGTACGTGTCGATCAGCAGCGCGTACGTCGTCCACCGCTTCGGCGACTGCTCCACGGCCTCCTCGCCCCACTTCTGCGCCTCCAGGAAGTCGCCCCGCGCGTTGGCGAGCGCCATGAGGCCGTCCATCGCCGCCTGGTTCTGCTCCGGCCCGGACTGCAGCGACGCACGCAGCGCCTTCTCGGCCTTCGGGTAGTACGCGGGCATCCCGGTCCGCCGCGCCTGCTCCGCATACGCGGTGCCGAGCACCGCCCAGGCCCGCCCGTCGCGCGGATGGGCCCGCAGATGGGCCTCGCGGTCCCCGATGACCGCCACCAGATCGGACACCGCGACGGGCACCCCGGCCGTGACCGCCGCGTTCGCCCGGCCCGGCGGACCCGCCACGGGTCTCGGCGCCACGGCGTGCCGCGTCGAGGGCAGCAGCACCAGCACACCGCCGAGGACGACGCTGCCCGCGACCACACCGATGAGCGCGCGCTTGGCGAGGGAGGAGAGGCGCGGCCCGGAGGGTTCCTCGGGCTGCAGCCAGGTGAGGACCGGCTGTCGCTCTTGGATCTGCATGCCGCTCACTGTGCGCCAGTACGAAGACCACATCCCGGCATCCCAAGCCACGCGCGGATGGGGTTCACACCGATGGCCCTGGGTGCGAACCTGTGATCATGAGCCGTATCGAAGCCCCGCACGACAAAGGCACGGCAGCGACCGGCAACCTCGTGGACCGCCTGCTGAGCGGCCTGCCGGCCGAAGCCGTCCTCATCGACCCGGACGTCACGGTCTCGTACGCGAACGACATGGCGAGCTTCTGCGAGGCGGGCACCCCGGCCGTCGTCGTCCTGCCCCGCACCGTCGAGCAGGTCCAGCACGTCATGCGCACCGCGACCGAGCTACGCGTCCCGGTCGTCCCGCAAGGCGCCCGCACCGGCCTGTCGGGCGCCGCCAACGCCTCCGACGGCTGCATCGTGCTGTCCCTGGTGAAGATGGACCGGATCCTGGAGATCAGCCCGGTCGACCGCATCGCCGTCGTCGAGCCGGGCGTCATCAACGCCACGCTCTCCCGCGCCGTCAACGAACACGGCCTGTACTACCCGCCGGACCCCTCCAGCTGGGAGATGTGCACCATCGGCGGCAACATCGGCACGGCCTCCGGCGGCCTGTGCTGCGTGAAGTACGGGGTGACGGCCGAGTACGTGCTGGGACTGGAAGTCGTGCTGGCCGACGGACGGCTCATGTCCACCGGCCGCCGCACCGCGAAGGGCGTCGCCGGTTACGACCTCACCCGCCTCTTCGTCGGCTCGGAGGGTTCGCTCGGCATCGTCGTACGGGCGATCCTGGCGCTCAAGCCGCAGCCGCCCCAGCAGCTGGTGCTGGCCGCCGAGTTCGGGTCGGCGCGGGCCGCCTGCGACGCCGTGTGCCGGATCATGGAGGGCGGCCATGTGCCGTCCCTCCTCGAACTCATGGACCGTACGACGGTGAAGGCCGTCAACGACATGGCGCACATGGGCCTCCCGGAGACCACCGAGGCACTCCTCCTCGCCGCCTTCGACACCCACGACCCGGCGGCCGACCTCGCGGCGGTCGGCGCCCTCTGCGAGGCCGCGGGCGCGACGCAGGTGGTCCCCGCGGAGGATGCGGCCGAGTCCGAACTCCTCCTCCAGGCAAGGCGGTTGTCGCTCACCGCGCTCGAAGCGGTCAAGGGCACGACGATGATCGACGACGTGTGCGTGCCGCGCTCGCGGCTCGGCGACATGCTCGAAGGGATCGAGCGCGTCGCCGACAAGTACTCCCTGACGATCGGGGTCTGCGCGCACGCCGGCGACGGCAACACGCACCCCACCGTCTGCTTCGACGCCACCGACCCCGACGAGTCCCGGCGCGCCCGTGAGTCCTTCGACGAGATCATGGCCCTCGGCCTGGAACTCGGCGGCACGATCACCGGCGAGCACGGCGTGGGCGTCCTGAAGAAGGAGTGGCTGGCGCGCGAGATCGGCCCGGTGGGCGTGGAGATGCAGCGGGCGGTCAAGGCGACCTTCGACCCGCTGGGGCTCCTGAACCCGGGCAAGCTCTTCTGAAGCCCGGGCGAGCTCTTCCGACACCGGAGGACCGGCCCAGGTCTACTCCCCGTCCTTGGACTCGTCCGACGGCCACGGATCGCGGAGCCACAGATCGTCGGCCGGTGTGGGCGCGAGCAGCTCGGCGAGGCCCTCGTCGATACCGAGCTGCTCGGCCTCAGAGCCCGGAGGGACCGCCCGCAGGGTGCGCTCCAGCCAGGCGGACACCTGCGCGGACGGCGCTTCGAGCAGCGCGTCGCCGTCGGGAGAGCTCAGCGCCATCAGTACGACGCTGCGGCCCGCGACCTTGGTCGGCCAGATCCGCACATCGCCGTGCCCGCACGGCCGGAACACCCCCTCGACGAGCAGCTCGCGGGCGAACGTCCAGTTGACGGGATGGTCGGAGCCGATGTGGAAGGTGATGTGGACGGCGTACGGATCGTCGGTGCGGTAGCTGAGCCGCGCCGGGACGGGGATGCTGCGCTCGGGCGACAGGACGAGTTTGAGCTCGAGTTCGCGTTCCACCACGGTGTGCATGTCGGTGCCCTTCCTTTCGTCGTACGGGGCCCTGTGGGCGGGCCCGTACGAGTGGAGAGCGCGTGGGCGCGGAACCATTACGCGGGTTCCGGAAAATTTTTTCGGACCGGCTCAGGGCACCGCTCGGACAGCTCCGGAAGCACGCTCGCAAGACGTGGCGGAACCGCGCCCGAAAGGGGTGGGTACGGCGGGAGCTGCCCAGGGGTACGCGCCGGTCTGGCTGTGTCTGCCCGGGGGACAACCCCCGGACCCCCGGCCGAAAAGACAGCTGGGCCATGCTCATAAGGGGGTCGGTGAGGCCGGAGCCGCCCAGGGGTACGCGCCGGTCTGATAGATGTGGACCCTCAAAAAGACCCCCGAGCAGATACGGGACGACGGACATGAGCGCCCCAACCCCGGCCCCCGGTGACGACAGGCCCCGCGAAGGGTATTACCCGGACCCCTCCATTCCTGGATATGTCCGGTACTGGAACGGTGCCGCCTGGGTGCCGGGTACGAGCCGTCCGGCGCCCCTGGACGGCGAACCGCTCGCGCCGCCACCCGGCGCCCGCCCCGTGCATGTGCCCGCTCCGGCGCCGGCTCCGGCGGAGGAGACGGGTCCGCACTTCTTCGACGAGGACCCGCAGCCCCGCCCGGCGAGCCCCGCCGAGGCGCAGCACGGCAGCCGGCCCGAGCCCGCCGCCGCGTGGGGCGCCGACCGCTCCCAGCAGACCGGCTTCGGCGGAGAACAGGACCGCAGGGTGTCCTGGGGCGCGCCTCAGGGCGCCGACCCGCGGGTGCCCCGCGCGGCACAGCCGGTGGACGCGGTCGTCCAGCCCGACGGGAAGTCCTCCCGCACGGACGGCACGGCGACGATCCCGCCCGCGGACTCGGCCGGCGGCCAGCAGCCGCCGGCGTCCGGCGGCACCGTGGTGTTCCGCCGTCCCACGGGGCCGGTGCGGCCGGCGGGGACGGAGAGCCCGGCAGGAGCCGGCGGTACCGGGAACCCGGGTTCCGCCACCCCCGGCGCCCAGGACCCCCTTCCTTCCGACGGCACCATGGCCTTCCGTGCGCTCCCGCGCACGGAGCGGCAGGGCGGGGCGCAGACCGGGAGCACGGGCGCGGCGGCGGGCGCGTCCCCTCAGTCCGCTCCGCCGGGCACGACCGGTACGTCCGGTGCCGCCGGCGTTTCCGGTGGCTCCGGCGGTGGCTTCGGTGCCGGGCAGGCCGCCCAGGCCGCCGCCGCTGCCCGTAACGCCCCCGCCACCCCTGCCACCCCTGCCACCCCCGCCGCTCCCGCGGCGCCCGTCACTCCCGCGACCCCCGCCACCCCGTCCGTTCCCCAGCAGTCCGGCGGTTCCACCCCCATGGCCAGCGGTGCCGGCGGTGGTCAGCCCTCCTGGGCCCAGCAGGTGCACCAGCTCGCGGGTGCCCCGGGCGAGGAGGGGCAGCGAGTCGCGCCGTGGAAGCCGCCGGTCGACGACATCTTCCAGGCGGCCGCCCGGCGGCACTCGGCGGCGCGGCCCGCGGGCCTCGGCAAGCGGCTGGCCGCGCGGCTCGTGGACACCGTCGTGCTGGCCGGTGTCACCGCCGTGGCCGCCGTGCCGCTGGGCACCAAGGCGGTCGACCACATCAACGAGAAGGTCGACGCGGCCAAGCTCTCCGGCGAGAAGGTCACGGTCTGGCTGCTCGACGGCACGACCGCCGGCTACCTCGGCATCATCCTCGCCGTGCTGCTGCTCTCCGGCGTTCTCTACGACGCGCTGCCCACCGCCAAGTGGGGCCGCACCCTCGGCAAGAAGCTGTGCGGCATCGAGGTGCGCGACATCGAGGGACACGAACCACCGTCCTTCGGCCGGGCCCTGCGCCGCTGGCTCGTCTACAGCGTTCCCGGCCTCCTGGCCGTCGGTGTCGTCGGCGTGCTGTGGTGTCTGTTCGACAAGCCGTGGCGCCAGTGCTGGCACGACAAGGCGGCGCACACGTTCGTAGCCGCGTCGTCGTAGGAGTCCGCGGCCGTACGGACAGGGCGACCGGGGTCCCCCGGACGGCCGCTCGCCGGATGCGGAACCGGGAGGTTCGCGGTCGACTCGGGCCATGAGCAGCGAACCGCCGCCCCCAGGCTCCGGCCAGCCACCGGACGAAGACCCGTTCAAGAAGCAGCCGCCGCCCGCCGAGGGCGGCGGTTCCCCTTATGACAGCCCCACGCCGCCGCCTCCGGGCGGCGGTTCCCCGTACGACTCCCCGCCCGGCGGTCAGCCGCCTCCGTACGGCGGCGGCCAGCCACCCCCTTACGGAGGCGGCGGTCCCTACGGCGCCGGCGGCCCCTACGGCGGCGATCCGCTCGCCGGGATGCCTCCGCTCGCCGACAGCGGCAAACGGGTGCTGGCGAGGATCATCGACATGATCCTCGTGGGCATCGTGGTGTGGCTGCTGTCCTGGGCGTTCGGGTTCCACCAGTACACAATGGACTCGGACAAGATCAAGTGGGGCGATTCCTTCGGGAAGGAAGTCCTCGCCGCCGTTCTCTACGTCGCCTACGACACCGTGATGATGAGCAAGTCGGGCCAGACCCTGGGCAAGCGGGTGTTCAACCTGCGGGTGGCCAACCTCGACAACGGCGCCACGCCCTCCGCGCAGACCATGCTGGTGCGCTCGCTGGTCCTGTGGCTGCCGTTCGCGTTCTGCTGCTTCTGTATCTGGACCGCGATCGCGGGCGGCTGGAGCTTCTTCGACAAGCCCTACAAGCAGGGTCTGCACGACAAGGCGGCCAAGACGGTGGTGGTCAGCACCAGTTGACGCCCGGCAGGGCGGTGGCAGCGCTGCGACGAACGGCGGGTCCGTGGTTCACGGGCCCGCCGGTTCGCGTACGAGGACTCGCCGCATCACGGTCCCGCCGGTTCGCGTACGGACTCGGACGACGCGGCGACGGGTACCCGCTCCTCCCTGAGGGGCACGGGGACGGGCACGGGCGTCGGCGTGGGCGCCGCGGCGGACGGTGCGGGCTTCGGCAGCGGGACCGTCACGGCCACGAGCAGCCCGAGTGCGAGCGCCGAGAGGGTGATCAGCGCGATCCCCAGGCCCGAACTCGTCTGAGACAGCAGCAGCATGGCGAGGGTGGAGAAGATCACGGTGCAGGAACCGTAGGCGAGCTGTGCGGCGGTCGGACGAGGCATGGCAATCGTGTCCTCGGGTGGGGGTTCTCCCCCCGGGTGCCTCTCGCGATGGGGGAGGGTGCGGATAAGAATCGGGGGTGAGACAACGGTGTCGGCTTGGCTTTCCGCCGACTTCCGACGCTCCGCCAATCGACTCTATTCGCCTGCATGCCCGAGTGGAACGACCGGTAAGCGTGACCTTACCCACGGTGCCGGAGCACAGGGGGCGCACGGAGTCATCACGTCCAGCAAGTGGACATGCGGGCGCGCCTGTTGGGGGCTTCGCGGGGCGTCCGGATAGCGAACATACGCTCCGCATAAGGCACTTGCCAGGTTCAAGTCAAGGTCTGTCTTTTCTTTGGTAACTCCGGTCAAATGTCGTCACTTGAATCGCGTTGGACGCGCGCGGACATCCGAGACCGGGATCCCCCCTCCGCGTGAGCGGGCGCGGGGGAGGACATCAAGTGACCAGCAGACCATGGACGTTCAGAGCGACCGCGGTGGGCGCCGCCCTCGCGGCGGCCACCGCCACGTTCTCGACGTTCGCCGTGGCGCAGGCCGATGACGCATCGTCGTCGGCGAGCGTGGAGCGCCACGACCCGCAGCCGGCCAAGACCGACGTCGACCACGACCTCGACGGCCCGCTCAGCAAGACCCAGGCCGCTCAGCGCCAAGAGGCCCTGAACCAGGTCATATCCGGCGACGCCAAGGTCCAGGACCGCAACGGCTCGCAGGTCGTCCAGCTGAAGAGCAAGAAGGGCGACAGCAAGTACGTCGAGCTCGGCCGTGAGAAGACCGACAAGATCTTCACGATCCTGGTCGAGTTCGGCGACAAGACCGACAGCACGGCCGGCGGCACGGCGGGCCCGCTGCACAACCAGATAGCCCAGCCCGACCGCACCAAGGACAACAGCACGGCCTGGCAGGCGGACTACAACCAGGCGCACTACCAGGACCTCTACTTCGGTACCGGCACCGCGTCGATGAAGTCCTTCTACGAGAAGCAGTCCTCGGGCCGCTACTCGGTCGACGGCGAGGTCGCCGACTGGGTCAAGGTCCCCTACAACGAGGCCCGTTACGGCAACAACGCGTGCGGCTCCACCAACTGCCCGAGCGTGTGGAACGTCGTCAGTGACGGCGTGACCGCCTGGGTCGCCCAGCAGAAGGCGGCCGGGGCGACCGACGCGGCCATCAAGGCGGACCTGGCGAACTTCGACCAGTGGGACCGCTACGACTTCGACGGCGACGGCAACTTCAACGAGCCCGACGGCTACATCGACCACTTCCAGATCGTGCACGCCGGTGAGGACGAGTCCGCGGGCGGCGGCGTCCAGGGCACCGACGCGATCTGGGCCCACCGCTGGTACGCGTTCGGCACCGACGCCGGCGCCACGGGCCCGGCCGACAACAAGCTCGGCGGCGCCCAGATCGGCGACTCCGGCATCTGGGTCGGCGACTACACCATCCAGCCGGAGAACGGCGGACTCGGCGTCTTCGCCCACGAGTACGGCCACGACCTCGGTCTGCCGGACCACTACGACACCACCGGCGGCGGCGAGAACTCCACCGGCTTCTGGACCCTGATGTCCTCCGGTTCCTGGCTCGGCACCGGCAAGGAAGCCATCGGCGACCTCCCCGGCAACTTCAACGCCTGGGACAAGCTCCAGCTCGGCTGGCTCAACTACGACACCGCGAAGGCCGGGACGAAGTCCCAGCACAAGCTGGGTGTCGCCGAGTACAACACCAAGAACAAGCAGGCCCTCGTGGTCTCGCTGCCCGACAAGGAAGTCACCACCACGGTCGTCGCCCCGGCCCAGGGCTCGACGCAGTGGTGGAGCGGCAGCGGTGACAACCTCAAGAACACGCTGACCCGTTCCGTGGACCTCACGGGCAAGTCCTCGGCGACGCTGACCCTCGACGGTTACTACGACATCGAGGCGAACTACGACTACCTCTACACCGAGGTCTCGACGGACGGCGGCGCCAACTGGACGGCGCTCGACGGCACGGTGGACGGCGCCGCCATCCCGCGCGACGCCAGCGACAAGCCCGCCCTCACCGGCACGGCCGACGGCTACAAGAAGCTGTCGTACTCGCTCGACGCCTACGCGGGCCAGAAGGTCGACGTCCGCTTCCGCTATCAGACGGACGGCGGCGTGGCCCAGAAGGGCTTCGCGGCCGACGAGATCACCGTGACCGCGGACGGCACCGCCCTGTTCTCCGACAACGCGGAGAGCGCGGACGCGGCGTGGACGGCGAGCGGCTTCTCCCGCATCGGCGCGTCCTTCACCAAGGACTACGCGCAGTACTACCTCGCGGAGAACCGCCAGTACGTCTCGTACGACAAGACCCTCAAGGTCGGCCCGTACAACTTCGGCTTCTCGACGACCCGTCCGGACTGGGTGGAGCACTACCCGTACCAGAACGGCCTGTTGATCTGGAAGTGGGACACCTCGCAGGCGGACAACAACACCAGCGTCCACCCGGGCGTCGGTCTGGTCCTGCCGGTCGACTCGCACCCGGCGGCGCTGAAGTGGTCGAACGGCACGCTGATGCGCAGCCGTATCCAGGCGTACGACTCGCCGTTCAGCCTGTACCGCACGGACGGCATCACGCTGCACAGCGCGGACGTCGCGACGAAGATCCCGTCGTCGAAGGGGGTGCCGGTCTTCAACGACCACACCAGCACCTACTACGACGACAGCACCCCGCTGGCCGGTGTCAAGATCACTGACACCAACACCAAGATCAAGATCGTCAAGGAGGCCCGCGACGGCTCCACGATCTCGCTCCAGGTGGGCCCCGCGGTGAAGTAGTCGGTATTTCCGCAGGTCAGAAGCGTATCGGCGGCAACCCTCTGGCGGGTTGCCGCCGATCGTGTTTAGGTGCGTTCTGTGGTTTTCTTATTGACGCTGACTCGCACGGGGGTGTGACCGCATGGCCGCAGGAGGTTTCTGCAAGCTGCCCAACGGCAGCGTGGTGGTGGCGTTGAATCTGCCCAGCCCGTCGGGCTCGGGCGGCGGCAGCGTGCGCTTTCTGGTCCTCGCCCAGAACCGCGCCCGCGCCCTGACGCGGCTGCGCAACCTGGGCCTGCGTGCGGTCTACCTCCGCGGCAACGCGGCACCCCCCACCCCGGACGAGGTCACCGCGGTCCTGCACCACCCCGACGGCCTGATATGGCGCATGGCTCCTGACAACGGTGTCGCGGAGCTGTCGCAAGAGCTGTGGCACCCGATCAGAGCACTCCTCAGACGCCCGGCGGCACCGGCGTAGGCCCCCGCGACAGGGCCTCGTAGGGCCCTGCGACAGGTCCTAGACCACCGGCTTGCCCGTGAGCTCCACCCCGGCCGCCCGCAGCTCCTCCAGCGCCCGCTCCGTCGTCTCCTCGGCCACCCCTGCGGTGAGGTCGAGGAGCACCTGGGTGCGGAAGCCCGCGCGCGCCGAGTCGAGAGCGGTCGCGCGCACGCAGTGGTCCGTGGCGATGCCGACCACGTCCACCTCGTCGATCTGGCGGGCCCGCAGCCAGTCGCCCAGCGAGACCCCGTTCTCGTCGGCGCCCTCGAAGCCGCTGTACGCCGCCGCGTAGGCACCCTTGTCGAAGACGGCGTCGATCGCGCCCGAGGCGACGACCGGGGCGAAGTTCGGGTGGAAGCCCACCCCCTCCGTGCCGGCCACGCAGTGCGCGGGCCAGGAGTGGACGAAGTCGGGGTTGTCGGCGAAGTGGCCGCCGGGGGCGATGTGGAGGTCGCGGGTCGCGACGACATGGCGGTAGCCGGCGGGGGCCTGCCCTATCAGCTCCGTGATGGCGGCGGCCACATCGGCACCCCCGGCCACCGCGAGGCTGCCGCCCTCGCAGAAGTCGTTCTGCACGTCTACGACGATCAAGGCGCGGCGCATGGTCGGTGTCCTTCGGCTCGGCAGCGGTTCGGTGGGGAGGGGTGCGGGCCCGGCCGTATGTATGAACTACCGAGCCTAGAGACTTCACGTGCGCTGCGGGAGGGGGTATCCGGCTTCCGCGAGCCGTGCGGGCACACTGCCGTTGCATTCCCGCTCACCGGAGGTTCATGCGCGGCGCCGCACGCGCCCCGCTCACCCCCGACATCTCAGATGTACTCCGTGGGAATCACCGGCTCCCCGCGCGACAGCTGCGTCGCCGACAGCGGCAGATTGGCACGGGCCGCCGCGTGCCGGTCCCGTACGACGTCGAGGGGCTCGCGGGCGACGACCTGCCCGCCCTTGATCAGCTCGACCAGGAGCTGCCGTTCGGCCAGCTCACCGGGCACCGGCCCGGTGCCGATCACCTCGGCCTCGGCGATGCCCTGCTCGTCCAGGCGCCGCGCGGCCCACTTGCGCCCGCCGATGGACGTCTTGCCCCCGGTCGACTTCTTGGCCACGGGCAGCAGCGGGGCCTTCGGGTCCACCGACTCGGCGCGGGCGACCAGCTTGTAGACCATGGAGCAGGTGGGATGGCCGGATCCCGTCACCAGCTGGGTGCCGACGCCGTACGCGTCCACGGGCGCCGCCGCCAGCGAGGCGATGGCGTACTCGTCCAGGTCGGAGGTCACGGTGATCTTCGTCCTGGCCGCGCCCAGCTCGTCCAGCTGCTGGCGCACCCGGTGCGCGACGAGCAGCAGGTCACCGGAGTCGATGCGCACCGCGCCCAGCTCGGTCCCCGCGACCTCGACGGCCATCCGTACCGCCTCGGCGACGTCGTACGTGTCCACGAGCAGCGTCGTGCCCCGGCCGAGCGAGTTCACCTGGGCCTGGAAGGCGTCCCGTTCGTGGTCGTGCAGCAGGGTGAAGGCGTGCGCGGAGGTGCCGACGGTGGGAATCCCGTACCGGAACCCGGCGGCCAGGTCCGAGGTCGTCGCGAACCCGCCGACGTAGGCGGCCCGCGAGGCGGCCACGGCGGCCAGCTCGTGCGTCCGCCGGGCGCCCATCTCGATCAGCGGCCGGTCACCGGCGGCGGCGGCCATCCGGGAGGCGGCCGCGGCGATGGCGGAATCGTGGTTGAGGATGGAGAGGATCACCGTCTCCAGGAGCACGCACTCCGCGAAGGAGCCCTCGACCCGCAGGATCGGCGAGCCCGGGAAGTACACCTCGCCCTCGGGATAGCCCCACACATCGCCGCTGAAGCGGTACGAGGCGAGCCACTCCAGGGTCGGCTCGTCCACGATGTTCCGCTCGCGCAGAAAGCCGAGGACGTCCGCGTCGAAGCGGAAGTTCTCGACGGCGTCGAGCACGCGCCCGGTGCCCGCCACGACTCCGTAGCGCCGCCCGTCGGGCAGCCGCCGCGTGAAGACCTCGAAGACCGAGCGCCGCTCGGCGGTCCCCGCGGCCAGCGCGGCCTGCAGCATCGTCAGCTCGTACTGGTCCGTGAAGAGCGCCGTCGAGGGAACATCCACCGGCAGCCCGAGGTCCGCTGTGTTCATGACGGGATCGTACCCCCCATCTCGTCACCTTGACGATTTGTGGGTCCGGTTTCCGCGGACCGTACGGTTTTCGGGGGTCCATTTGTGCGGGTGCCCCCCTCTGGTGGCAGCATGGGCGGTGTGACGGCTCCCGCACCCCTAGAGATCGAAAAGACCGAGTCGGCGGAGGAGGTCTTCGCCGTACCCGAGCCCGACGTTCCCTGGGTGACGATCGTCCACAACGACCCGGTCAACCTCATGAGCTACGTGACGTATGTCTTCCAGGCGTACTTCGGCTACACCAAGGACAAGGCCACCAAGCTCATGCTCGACGTCCACCACAAGGGCCGGGCGGTCGTCTCCAGTGGCTCGCGCGAGGAGATGGAGCGCGACGTGCAGGCCATGCACGGCTACGGTCTGTGGGCCACGCTCCAGCAGGACCGGAAATAGTCCGCGCAGTCCGTACAGTCCGCCCAGCCCGTACAGCCCGCACATTCAGGCGCAGGACCGGAAGTAGCGAACTCACTCCCATGCCAGGACACTTCGAACCGATTCCCGGCGGCGGCGCGGCCGTCGCGCTCGACGAGGTCGAGATCTCCATCATCCGCTCCCTCGCCGTCCAGCTCCTGGAGCTCATCGGTCCCGGCCCTGCGGAGAACGCCCCCGACGACCCGCTCGCCGAGTTGTTCGCGGAGGGCCCCAGCGAGCCGCCCGCCGACCCCGTGCTGAAGCGCCTGTTCCCCGACGCGTACAGCGGCCCCGACGTCGAGGCCACCTCGCCCGAGCAGGCCGAGGAGCAGCGCGCGCACTCCGCGGAGTTCCGCCGCTTCACCGAGAACGACCTGCGCGCGGCCAAGCGCGAGAACGCCCTCACGGTGATCCGCTCCCTCGACGCACTCACCACGGGGGGTGACGGCGGCGCCGTCCTCAAGCTGTCCGCCGAGGAGTCCGAGCAGTGGCTGCGCGCCCTGAACGACCTGCGCCTGGCGATCGGCTCGCGGCTCGACGTCGTCGACGAGGAGGACACCGACCTCCTCTACCGGCTTCCGGACGAGGATCCGCGCAAGCCGATGGTGATGGCGTATCTGTGGCTGGGCGGGCTCCAGGAGACCCTCGTCGAAACCCTTATGCCCTGACTCATCCCGATCAGGTGTTCGCTCAGCGGACGCTCAAATCCGGATAACGATCCTGTCACCACTGTGGCCTGTTGTGCGCGCCTAGGCAGTCGTTTGTCCGGTTCTCCCTGTGGTGTGCCTTACATCGGCCACCGCTGTGCCCTGTCGCGGCCGTGATAAATCTTCACGACCGCCCGACCGACACCACCCATGTCCGGTCGGGTGCGCCACCGAGCCGGCGGATCGCTGGCCAGGCACGAGCGGGCTCGCCCGCTCAGCTCCACCTATCCGGGGGGATCGGAAACCGATCCGAAGCCAAGGGACTGGCTCGGATCGGCATGGAGAAAGGCGCACCACACATGACCTCCTCGCAGGTCGGTAAGCACGATCAGGGCCGTGCCGGCAGTGAGGCCGTGAACGGCGACGCCCCCGAAGAGGGGTACGAGCGCGGGCTCGGCAGCCGTCAGGTCCAGATGATCGCGATCGGCGGCGCCATCGGCGTGGGCCTCTTCCTGAACGCCGGGGCGAACATCGCCAAGGCGGGACCGAGCCTCATCCTGATGTACGCCCTCGCAGGCGTGATCATCTTCTTCATCATGCGGGCGCTCGGCGAGCTCCTGCTCTACCGCCCGGTCTCGGGCTCCTTCGCGGAGTACTCCCGCGAGTTCCTCGGCCCCTTCTTCGGCTACTTCACCGGCTGGACGTACTGGCTGATGTGGGTGGTCACCGGCATGGCGGAACTGACCGCCGCCGCGATCTACGTCCACTACTGGTTCCCGGCGATCCCGCAGTGGGTGTCGGCCCTGGTCTTCCTGGTCGTCCTCTTCGTCGCCAACCTCATCTCGGTGAAGGTGTTCGGCGAGATCGAGTTCTGGGCCTCGATGATCAAGGTCACCGCCCTCATCGGCATGATCGTGATCGGCCTGGGCGTGCTCACCTTCGGCTTCAGCTCGGCCGGCGACACCGCCGCGGTCTCCAACCTCTGGGAGTTCGACGGCTTCTTCCCCAAGGGCATCGGCTCGTCCCTGATGACCCTCCAGGGCGTGATGTTCGCGTACCTGGCCGTCGAGCTGGTCGGTGTCACGGCGGGCGAGTCGGAGAACCCCGAGAAGACCCTCCCCAAGGCGATCAACACCCTGCCCTGGCGCATCGCGCTGTTCTACGTCGGTGCCCTCACGGTCATCCTCTGCGTCGTGAAGTGGACCGAGTTCGCGCCGGGGGTGAGCCCGTTCGTGAAGGCCTTCGCGATGATCGGCATCCCGGCGGGCGCGGGCATCGTCAACTTCGTCGTCCTCACCGCCGCGCTGTCCTCCTGCAACTCGGGCATGTACTCCACGGGCCGCATGCTGCGCAATCTCGCCGAGAGCGGCGAGGCCCCGCGCGCCTTCAGCAAGCTGTCGGCCAGCAAGACCCCGGCGCTCGGCATCACCGTCTCGGTCCTCTTCATGGGCATCGGCGTGGTCCTGAACTACGTCGTCCCGGAGAAGGCCTTCGGCTACGTCACCTCGGTGGCCACCGCAGCCGGTATCTGGACCTGGCTGATGATCCTGGTCAGCCACATCCTGTACCGCCGCGCGGTCGACGCGGGCCGGCTGCCCGCGTCCTCCTTCCCGGCCCCGGGCGGCGCCAAGTGCAGCTGGATCGCCGTGGTGTTCCTGCTCTTCGTCACCGGCCTCATCGCGTACGACCCCGACTCCCGCGTCTGTCTCTACGTGATGGCCGTCTGGGCCGCCGCCCTGGCCATCGGCTGGGCGATCCTGAAGGCCCGGAACCCGCAGGTCACCGAGGGCCGCGAGGGCCGCGAGGGCCGCGAGCCGGAGTTCGAGAAGGTCGGCTGAGCATCCGGTGAGCATCCGGGCTCCTTGAGCGGCTCACCATGCGGGCTGCCCCGTACCACCCTTCGGTACGGGGCAGGCCTTTTGCTTATCCTGACGAACATGCTGACCATCACCCAGGCCCTCTTCGACCAGATCGTCGCGCACGCGCGCCAGGACCACCCAGACGAGGCGTGCGGCGTCGTCGCGGGCCCGGTGGGCACCGGCCGCCCCGAGCGGTTCATCCCGATGCTCAACGCCGCCCGCTCGCCCACGTTCTACGAGTTCGACTCCGGCGACCTGCTGAAGCTGTACCGCGAGATGGACGACCGCGACGAGGAGCCGGTGATCATCTACCACTCCCACACGGCGACCGAGGCGTACCCGTCCCGCACGGACCTCTCGTACGCGAACGAGCCGGGCGCGCACTACGTCCTCGTCTCCACGGCGGACACGGACGACGCCGGCCCGTTCCAGTTCCGCTCCTACCGGATCGTGGAGGGCGACGTGACGGAGGAGGAGATCCGGGTGGTGGAAAGCTACTGATCTCGGGACTCGGTCAGAATTCATCCACTATCTGAGATCACACTCCGGGACCCGGACCGGGAATCGATACGATGAGCCCATGGTTTCCCACGACGTGAGCGACAAGACGCCGGGCATGCTGCTCGTGGCGCGGCTGCACGTCGACCTGTGCAGGCTGCAGAGCGCCATCTGTCCGCGCTGACCCCTGCCGCCGTACGGCCGTGAGCCGCGGCGCCTCACGCACCACCTCTGTACTGCGCTGCCGCGCGCCCACCGACTGACTACTCCCGACAGGAGCCCGCAACCATGGCCATCGAGGTCCGCATCCCCACCATCCTCCGCACCTACACCGGTGGCGAGAAGGCCGTCCAGGGCGGCGGCGCGACCCTCGCCGAGCTCTTCGCCGACCTCGAGACCCGGCACGCGGGCATCCAGGCCCGCATCGTGGACAACGGCGAGCTGCGCCGCTTCGTCAACGTCTACCTGAACGACGAGGACGTCCGCTTCCTCGACGGCATCAACACCAAGCTGACCGACGGCGACAGCGTCACGATCCTGCCGGCCGTCGCCGGCGGCATGTTCTGATCGGCTGCTGACCCCTCATGCGCTACGACTCCCCGCTCGCCGCGGTGGGCAACACCCCTCTGGTGTGCCTGCCGCGGCTGTCGCCGTCCGCGGACGTCCGCATCTGGGCGAAGCTGGAGGACCGCAACCCGACGGGTTCGGTCAAGGACCGCCCGGCCCTCCACATGATCGAACAGGCGGAGAAGGACGGCCGGCTGACGCCGGGCTGCACGATCCTTGAGCCCACCTCCGGCAACACCGGCATCTCCCTGGCCATGGCCGCGAAGCTCAAGGGCTACCGCATGGTCTGCGTGATGCCCGAGAACACCTCGCAGGAACGCCGTGACCTGCTGGGCATGTGGGGCGCCGAGATCATCCCCAGCCCCGCAGCCGGTGGCTCCAACACCGCCGTACGGGTCGCCAAGGAACTGTCGGCCGAGCATCCCGACTGGGTGATGCTCTACCAGTACGGCAACCCCGACAACGCGGGCGCGCACTACGCGACGACCGGGCCCGAGATCCTCGCCGACCTCCCCTCGATCACGCACTTCGTGGCGGGGCTGGGGACGACGGGGACGCTGATGGGCGTCGGCCGCTTCCTCCGCGAGCACAAGCCCGACATCAAGATCGTCGCCGCCGAGCCGCGCTACGACGATCTGGTGTACGGCCTGCGCAACCTCGACGAGGGCTTCGTTCCCGAGCTGTACGACGCGTCGGTCCTCACCAGCCGCTTCTCGGTCGGCTCCGCGGACGCGGTGACCCGGACCCGGGAACTCCTTCAGCAGGAGGGCATCTTCGCGGGGGTGTCCACCGGGGCTGCGCTGCACGCCGCGATCGGCGTGGGCAACAAGGCCGTCAAGTCGGGTGAGCCCGCCGACATCGTCTTCATCGTCGCCGACGGCGGGTGGAAGTACCTCTCGACGGGCGTCTACACCGCCAGGACGACAGAGGAAGCGATCGAGACTCTGCAGGGCCAACTCTGGGCGTAAGGGCTCCAACGGCCTTTCTGCCCCTTCGACCCCGTTCGGTTGTGTGTCGGGTGCCGGTGGATGGGGGCTGGTCCAAAAGATTGCGCAGTTCCCCGCGCCCCTAAAAGGGGCGCGGGGAACTGCGCAATCTTTTAGGGGGGTCTGGGGGCGCAGCCCCCAGGAAGGGATGGGACGGGTAGGGGCGGCGGGGGCGAACAAAGCGCCCGTTCAGCCTGCCAGGTAGCGGACCTGGTCCCACAGCACCGGATCCACCACGCCGACCTTCCGCCGGAAGTCCCACACGGGCATCTCCCGCAGCTCGTCCGTCTCAAGGAAGCTGGCCCGCCCGTGGGCATCCCCCACGGCACCCGGCGGCAGCGGAATCACCCCGGCCCGCTCATCGTGGTACTTGCTGGTGATCTTCGCGACGGTCACCCGATCCCCCCGCACAGCAAGCACCAGACATGGCCGGTCCTTACCCCCGGGCCCGTCCTCGTAGGGCACGTTCGCCCACCAGATCTCCGCAGGGCGAGGCCGCGGCGCCCCCCGCCGACGCCCACCCGCCCGCCCCGGCGGACGCGTACGCCCGGCCGGCCGGCGCCCGCGGCGCCCCCAGCCGTCCACCAGCGTCGCGACCAGCGCGAGCAGCACCACCGCCGCGAGCGCGAGCCACCAGGACGTGTCCATACCGAAGAAGGTACCGGCGCGTATCCCCGCTCGCCCCCCGCCCCGAGGGACCCGCGCAGGTCCGGCCCACCTCACGTCCATCCGAACCGGTGACAGCACAGGTGAGTTCGCCCACAACGGCCCCTGGCGGAGGAGCGACCGGCCCTTTTGCGCCTTACGCTCGACGGACCGCACGACCCCCGTTCCCGTATCTGCATCCGAGTATCTGCACCCCGCATTTACTCTCTGCACTTCCTGCCAGCGCGGAGGTTCCAGCTCATATGAAGCTCACCGTCGTCGGCTGCTCGGGGTCGTTCCCGTCCGCGGAATCGGCCTGTTCGAGCTACCTCGTAGAGGCCGACGGCTTCCGGCTGCTCCTCGACATGGGCAACGGTGCCCTTGGCGAGTTGCAGCGCCACTGCGGTCTTTACGACCTCGACGCGATCTTCCTCAGCCATCTGCACGCCGACCACTGCATCGACATGTGCGCGTACTTCGTCGCGCGCTACTACCGCCATGACGGCGGCCGCTGCGCCCCCATCCCGGTCTACGGCCCCGAGGGCACCGAACAGCGCCTGACCACCGCGTACGCCGACACGCCGTCCGCCTCCTCGATGAGCGAGGTCTTCGACTTCCACACGGTCAAGCCGGGCACGTTCGACATAGGCCCGTTCACCGTGCACACGGAGCGGGTGCGCCACCCCGTGGAGGCGTACGGCATCCGGGTGGAGCACGAGGGCGGGTCCCTCACGTACTCCGGGGACACGGGCGTGACCGAGGCCCTGGACGAACTCGCCCGCGACACGGACCTGTTCCTGTGCGAGGCGGCGTTCACCCATGGCAAGGAGAACATCCCCGACCTCCACCTCAACGGCCGCGAGGCAGGCGAGACCGCCGCCCGCGCCGGCGCCCGCCGCCTCCTGCTCACCCACATCCCGCCGTGGACGAATCCCCAGATCAACCTGGAGGACGCGCGTGCGGTGTACGCGGGTCCGGCGGAACTGGCGATGCCCGGGCTGTCGTACGAGATCTGACGGCTCATCGGCTCATCGGCTCATCGGCCATCCGCTCATCAACTCATCCGCACGCGAAGGCCCCCGGAACCCATCGGTTCCGGGGGCCTTCGGCCGTATGACCGGACGGCTCACGCCTTCGTGAGGTCCTCGACCTCCTCATCGGGCTCGCGGCCCGGAGTGGCGAGGTTGAACTTGATGATCGCGAAGCGGAAGACCACGTAGTAGATCACCGCGAAGACCAGACCGATCGGGATGATCATCCAGGGCTTGGTGGCGAGGTTCCAGTTCAGGAAGTAGTCGATGGCGCCGGCCGAGAAGCTGAAGCCGTGGTGCACGCCCAGGGCCCAGGTGACGCCCATCGACAGGGCGGTCAGGACCGCGTGGATCACGTACAGGACCGGCGCGATGAACATGAACGCGAACTCGATGGGTTCGGTGATACCGGTGACGAAGGACGTCAGCGCGAGCGACATCATCATGCCGCCGACGGCCTTGCGGCGCTCGGGACGGGCGCAGTGGGTGATCGCCAGGGCGGCGGCCGGGAGCGCGAACATCATGATGGGGAAGAAGCCCGTCATGAACTGACCGGCGGTCGGGTCGCCATGGAAGAAGCGCGGCAGGTCACCGTGCCACATGGCGCCCGCGGAGTCCTTGTAGGAGCCGATCTCCTGCCAGGCCACGGTGTTCACGAACTGGTGCATGCCGACCGGGAGCAGCGCGCGGTTGATGGCGCCGAAGATGCCCGCGCCGACGGCGCCGAGGCCGGTCATCCACTCACCGAAGTTGGTGATGACGTCGCCGATGGGCTCCCAGACCAGACCGAAGAACACGCCGACCGCGGTGCCGATGAAGGCCATCAGGATCGGCACCAGACGGCGGCCGTTGAAGAAGCCCAGCCAGTCGGGCAGCTTGGTGCGGTGGAAGCGCTGCCAGGTGACGGCGGCTATCAGGCCCATGATGATGCCGCCGAGGACCTTGGGGTCGTTGTACGTCGCGGCGACGTCCGCGCCCTTGGTGACCTTGGCGTCGGTGATCGGGAACGCGGTGAGTACGTTCTTGTAGACCAGGAAGCCGACCAGCGCCGCCAGCGCCGTGGAGCCGTCGGCCTTCTTGGCGAAACCGATGGCGATGCCGACGCAGAACAGCAGCGGCAGGTTGCTGAAGACGGCGTCGCCGGCGGTCATGAACACGGCCGCGACCTTGTTCCAGCCGAGGCCGTCCTTGCCGAACACATCGTCCTGGCCGAGGCGGAGCAGGATGCCCGCCGCCGGCAGCACGGCGATCGGCAGCTGCAGGCTGCGGCCGACCTTCTGCAGGCCCTGGAACAGACCGGATCCCCGCTTCTTTGCGGGGGCCGCCGTTGCGCTGGCGGTGCTCATAGTTCCTCCATGTGCCGGTGCTGCCGGGGGACGGGAAGGGTGAAGAAAGGGGGTGGGCAGCATCCGCGTGGTCTACACCACTCAGTGGTGTAGACCTGTTGTAGCACGGTGAAGGCGGGATAAGGAACCCGCGAATTCTGTGGGCTCGGCCATAACTGGAAGAAGGGGCCGGGAGTGGTTGCAGTCGTGACGAAGGGCCCCCGGACCGGATGGTCCGAGGGCCCTTCGTGAAGACGGGAGCCGCGTGGCCTACGCCTTGGTGATGTCCTCCACCTCGTCCTCGGGCTCCCGCCCCGGAGTCTTGAGATCGAACTTGATGATCGCGAAGCGGAAGATCGCGTAATACACGGCCGCGAAGCACAACCCGATCGGGATGATCGCCCAGGGTTTCGTCGCCAGGCCCCAGTTGATCACGTAGTCGATCAGACCGGCCGAGAAACTGAAGCCGTCGTGCACACCCAGGCCCCAAGTCACCGCCATCGAGACACCGGTGAGCACTGCGTGGATCACGAACAGCAGCGGCGCGATGAACAGGAAGGAGTACTCGATCGGTTCGGTGATGCCCGTGACGAACGACGTCAGCGCCACGGAAAGCATCAGACCGCCGATCTCCTTGCGGCGATGGGGCTTTGCGCAGTGCGCGATGGCGAGCGCGGCGGCCGGCAGCGCGAACATCATGATGGGGAAGAACCCGGACGTGAACTGGCCCGCGTTCGGGTCGCCCGCCAGGAACATGTTGATGTCGCCGTGCACGATCTCGCCGTTGGGCTTGGTGTAACTGCCGAACTGGAACCAGATGGGCACGTTCAGGAACTGGTGCAACCCGATCACCAGCAGCGCCCGGTTGGCCAGACCGAAGACGCCCGCTCCCCAGGCCCCCAGCCCCGACAGCCAGTCGCTGAAATTCTCCAGACCGTCACCGATCGGCGGCCACGCCCACACGCACAGCGAGGCGAATGCCATCGCCACGAACGCCATGATGATCGGCACCAGCCGGCGGCCGTTGAAGAAGCCGAGCCAGTCCACCAGCTTCGTACGGTGGTAGCGCTGCCAGAAGTACGCCGCCAGCAGCCCGATGACGATGCCGCCGAAGACCCCGGGATTCTGGTACGTGAACTCCGCGACGGAGTTGTCGGCCGCCCGGCAGCCGAGTTTGACCTCCACGGAGCCGGACGGGCACTCATCCGGGAATTGGCGCAGCACGTTGTAGTAGACGAGGAAACCCACGACCGCCGCGAGCGCGGTGGAGCCGTCCGCCTTCTTCGCCATGCCGATCGCCACGCCCACACAGAACAGCATCGGCAGCCCGAGGCTGCCGCTGAGCAGCGCGCCGCCCGCGCCGCCCATCACCTTGGAGACGTTGTCCCAGCCGAGCCCGTCCGCGCCGAACACGTCCGGCTGGCCGAGCCGGTTCAGAATGCCCGCGGCCGGCAGCACGGCGATCGGCAGCTGGAGGCTGCGGCCCATCTTCTGCAGGCCCTGGAAGGCGGAATTCCAGCGGGCTCGCGCGGGGGAGACGGCGCTGTCGGCACTCATGGGCGTCCTCCGGGCGGGCCGGTTTGGCGACGGCCCGCCAACTGGTGTAGACCAGTTGGCGACCGGTCGTCCTGTCGTGATCGCCATCATTCGGTACGTACGACATGACCGCTCGCAAAGATGGGCCAACTGTGGGTTACTGCGACAAAGCGGTTCGGATCAGGGAGTAGGACATGGCCACCAAGGCTGAGAAGATCGTCGCCGGGCTCGGCGGCATCGACAACATCGAAGAGGTCGAGGGCTGCATCACCCGCCTCCGCACCGAGGTCCACGACGCCAGCAAGGTCGACGAGGCCGCCCTGAAGGCCGCCGGTGCCCACGGCGTCGTCAAGATGGGCACCGCGATCCAGGTCGTCATCGGCACCGACGCGGACCCGATCGCCGGCGAGATCGAAGACATGATGTGAGCGCCAGGGCTCCGCAGAGCCCTGCCTCACCCCTGAGGGGCTGCTTCCGTAACCGGCGGCAGCCCTTCACCCGTATACGGCTAGGCTCATCGGCATGTCTCGAATCGACGGCCGCACCCCCGAACAGCTGCGCCCCATCACCATCCAGCGTGGCTGGAGCAAGCACGCCGAGGGCTCCGTCCTCGTCTCCTTCGGCGACACCAAGGTCTTCTGCACCGCCTCCGTCACCGAAGGCGTCCCGCGCTGGCGCAAGGGCAGCGGCGAGGGCTGGGTCACCGCCGAGTACTCCATGCTTCCCCGCGCCACCAACACCCGCGGCGACCGCGAGTCGGTCCGCGGCAAGATCGGCGGCCGCACACACGAGATCAGCCGCCTCATCGGCCGCTCGCTGCGCGCCGTCATCGACTACAAGGCGCTCGGCGAGAACACCATCGTCCTCGACTGCGACGTCCTCCAGGCCGACGGCGGTACGCGTACGGCCGCGATCACCGGCGCGTACGTCGCGCTCGCCGACGCCGTCACCTGGGCCCAGGGCAAGAAGCTGGTGAAGGCGGGCCGGCAGCCGCTGACCGGCACGGTGAGCGCCGTCTCCGTAGGAATCGTCGGCGGAGTCCCCCTCCTGGACCTCTGCTACGAGGAGGACGTGAAGGCCGACACCGACATGAACGTCGTCTGCACCGGCGACGGCCGCTTCGTCGAGGTCCAGGGCACGGCGGAGGCGGAGCCCTTCGACCGCAAGGAGCTCAACGCGCTCCTCGACCTCGCCGTCACCGGCTGCGACGAACTCGCGGCCATCCAGCGCGCGGCCCTTGAGGCAACCGCCGGTTAACCCTTCGCGTTCTATAGGGGTACGGGCGTACGGTCCAGCCGTGCGCCCGCCGACCACGTCACGGGCCGAGCCGACCGCACCACGGGTCGAGCCGCCCGTGCCGCGGGTCGGCCACATCATGTCCACGGGGAGGGACCGTTCCATGGCCGCGCGCCACCGCCATCGTCGCCGTACCGCCGCAATCGCCGTCGTCACCGCACTCGTCGCCCTGCCGGCGGCCGTCGGCTGCGACGCGGTCAACAAGGCCCTGGACTGCGTCCAGACCGCCGACTCGATCGCCGACAGCGTCACCGACCTCCAGCAGGCCGTCGAGAACGCGGCGAACGACCCGACGCAGACCGACGAGTCCCTCAACTCCATAGAGAAGAACCTCGACAAGATCGGCGACAAGACCGACAACGCCGACGTCAACAAGGCGGTCGACGACCTCAACAAGGCCGTCGGAAACGTCCGTACGGCCGTCAAGAACGGCGACAGCACCCCCGACATCAGCCCGGTGACGGACGCAGCGGGAGAGCTGACGAAGGTCTGCACGCCGTAAGAGCCGCCCGGGGGCTTGGGGATACCGGCTTGGGATACTGAGGACCATGACCCGCCTGATCCTCGCCACCCGCAACGCCGGAAAGATCACCGAGCTGAAGGCGATCCTCGCCGACGCAGGTCTCACCCACGACCTCGTCGGCGCGGACGCCTACCCCGACATCCCCGACGTCAAGGAAACCGGCGTCACTTTCGCCGAGAACGCCCTCCTCAAGGCCCACGCCCTGGCCCGGGCCACGGGCCTCCCGGCCGTCGCCGACGACTCCGGCCTCTGCGTCGACGTCCTGGGCGGCGCCCCCGGCATCTTCTCCGCCCGCTGGGCAGGACAGCACGGAGACGACCGCGCCAACTTGAACCTCCTCCTCGCCCAGCTGTCCGACATCGACGAGTCCCACCGGGGCGCCCACTTCGCCTGCGCGGCGGCCCTGGCCCTGCCGGACGGCACGGAACGGGTGGTCGAGGGCCAGCTGAGGGGCGTACTGCGCCACGCTCCGGTCGGCACGAACGGGTTCGGGTACGACCCGATCCTCCAGCCGGAGGGGGAGACGCGGACCTGCGCGGAGATGTCCGCCGAGGAGAAGAACGCGATCAGTCACCGGGGGAAGGCGTTCAGGGCGCTGGTGCCGGTGGTGCGGGAGTTGTTGGGCTGAGGCCAGATACGGGAACGGCCTGCGGATCCTTCGATTCGCAGGCCGTTTACTGTGCGGCGGAAGGGATTCGAACCCTCAAGCCGTTTCACGGGCCACAGATCCTAAGTCTGCTGCGTCAGCCGTTGCGCCACCGCCGCCAGCCGCCTGCCATCGTACCGGTCACGAGGATGCCGGTGAGCGGGGGTTTCCTTCTGCCGGGCAGGGCCCGGGAGTTGACCTTCCGCTGATCAGCAGTCAGGCCTCCCGGGCCCGCGGACCGGTCTCAGATCCCCAGATCCTTGATGATCTTCGCCACGTGCCCCGTCGCCTTCACGTTGTACAGCGCCCGCTCGACCTTGCCCTCCTCGTCCACGATCACCGTGGAGCGGATGACGCCGACGTAGGTCTTGCCGTAGTTCATCTTCTCGCCGAAGGCGCCGTACGCCTGGAGGACCGTCTTGTCGGGGTCGCCGACGAGCGTGACCTTCAGGTTCTCCTTCTCGCGGAACTTGGCGAGCTTCTCGGGCTTGTCGGGGGAGACGCCGATGACGTCGTAGCCGGCGGTCGCGAGGACGTCGAGATTGTCCGTGAAGTCGCAGGCCTGCTTCGTGCAGCCGGGGGTCAGGGCGGCCGGGTAGAAGTAGACGATGACCTTGCGGCCCTTGTGGTCGGCGAGGGAGACCTCGTTGCCGTCGGCATCGGGCAGGGTGAAGGCGGGGGCGGTGTCGCCGGGCTGGAGTCGCTCGCTCATCGGTACCTCACGTGGCCGGGGGATGGGATGGATACGGAACGAGCGTAATGGGGGGTGCCGGGGGGTGCGGCGCGGTCCGAGCTGACAGACTGTCGAGGGCAGAGAGTCAGAACACGACCACGGAGGCAGCGCGGTGTCGGATACGTCGAGCACGCCGGATACCAGGACTCCGGCGCAGATCGAGGCGGAAATCAAGCGCCGCCGCGAAACCCTCGCCGAGACTCTCGACGAGATCGGCGTGCGGGTGCACCCGAAGACGATCGTCGGCGACGCCAAGGCCAAGGTCGCCTCGAACATCGACCACACGCTCGGCCGCGCCTACGTCGGCGTCAACCGGGTCGTCGGCGATGTGAAGAGCCAGTTCGTCACCGAGGAGGGCGCGCCGCGGCTCGAACGCATCGTGCCGGTGGCGTTGGCCGTGGTGGGGGTCGTCGGCCTGTTCGTCGTGAGCTCGCGGCGACGCAAGGGCTGACCCGCAGGCGTACGAAATCGACCGGGGCAGGTAGGTTCGGGGCGTGAGCGCCAATCGCGATAAGCACAGCACCCAGCACGACAAGTTGCCCATCCGCATGCTGCACGACCGCGTGCTGGTGCGGCAGGACGCCGCCGAGGGCGAGCGGCGTTCCGGCGGCGGCATCCTGATCCCGGCGACGGCGGCCGTCGGCCGGCGTCTCGCCTGGGCCGATGTCGTCGCGGTCGGACAGAACGTCCGGACGGTGGAGCCGGGCGACCGCGTCCTGTACGACCCGGAGGACCGCGCCGAGGTCGAGGTGCGCGGGATCGCGTACGTGCTGATGCGCGAGCGGGATCTGCACGCCGTGGCCGCGGACCGGTTCGAGGGGTCCGAGGACTCGACGGGCCTGTACTTGTAGGACGCCGCCGTAGGGCGCCTTCTGTTTGTGGGGCGTACCGCCGTCGAAGGGGCTGGTGACCATGGTCACCAGCCCCTTTTGCCATTCTTTGCTACCTTGGAAGGACCCCGACGAGACGCGCCGTACCGGGACGTACGCAAAGACGACGCACCCCCGTCAAGCCCGTCTCTCGGAGGTGCCTCTCATGGCCTGGGTTCTGCTGCTCGTCGCCGGTCTGCTCGAAGTCGGCTGGTCGATCGGGATGAAGTACACGGACGGCTTCACGCGACTGGTTCCGAGCGTTCTCACGGGCGCGGGCATCGTCGCGAGCATGGTCCTGCTGTCGTACGCCGCCAAGTCGCTGCCCATCGGCACCGCCTACGGCGTGTGGGTCGGCATCGGCGCGGCCGGTGCGGCGGTGCTCGGCATGGTCGTGCTGGGTGAGCCGGCGACCGCCGCCCGGATCTTCTTCGTGTGTCTGCTGCTGGTGGCCGTGGTGGGGCTGAAGGTCACCTCCGGCCACTGACCTCGGTCCCTTTCTCCCTCACCTCAGTGTTTTCGTGAGGTGAACCCGCTCAGCGGCCCCGCGGTCGTCCCCGTCGTCGTTCCGTCGCTGGTGGTGCCGTCCGTCGTGCCGCCCGTGGCGGTGCCACCGTCTGTCGTGGTGCCGTCCGTGGTGCCGGTGGTGGTGCCGCCGTCCGTGGTGGTGCCGTCCGTGGTCGTGCCGTCGGTCGTCTGGCCTTGCGTCTGCCCTTGGGTCTGGCCCTGGTTCTGGCCTTGCGTCTGTCCCTGCGTCTGGCCTTGGTCCTGCCCCTGCGTCTGGCCTTGGTTCTGGCCCTGCGTCTGCCCCTGGTCCTGGCCCTGGATGTCCTGGCCGGGCGTCGTGGCGCCGCCGGTGGTCGGGGTGGTGGGCGGTTCGACCGGGGGAGGTGTCGTCTCCTCGGCGCCCGGCTGGAGCTGGAGGTCGAACTCCGTCGCGGTGGTGCCCTTGAGGGCGGCCTTGGTGAACTGGGCCCAGATCTGCGCCGGGTAGCCGCCGCCGTTGATACGGGGCTGGCCGAGGGCGCCGTACAGGGACTTGTGGGCGCCCGTCTCGGGGTCCTGGCCCATGACGGAGACGACGGTGGCGAGGTCGGGGGTGTAGCCCGCGAACCAGGCGGCCTGGTCCTCCTCGGCGGTGCCGGTCTTGCCCGCGGCGGGGCGGTCGGCGGCCAGCGCGGCCGTGCCGGTACCGCCCTCGACGACGCTCTGCAGCATGGACGTGGTCGTGTCGGCGGCCTCGCGGCTCACCGCCTTCTTGGTGCTCTGGTCGGGCAACTGCACATCCGGCGCGCCTTCGTTGGTGATCTTCTCGACGAGGCTGTAGGTGCCGCGCTCACCGTGGTTGGCGAGCGTGGCGTACGCCTGCGCCATGTCGAGGACGCTGGCGGTGGCCGGGCCGAGCGCGATGGACGGGGTGGCGGTCAGGTCGGGGGTGCTGGACGGGATCCCGAGGTCCACGGCCGTCTCCTTGACCTTGTCGGGGCCGACGTCGACGGCCATCTGCGCGTACACCGAGTTGACGGACTTGTCGGTCGCGGTGCGCACGGTGATGGGGCCGTACGAGACGCCGTCCTCGTTCTCGGGCGCGTAGTAGCCGCCGTTCCAGCCTTGTACGGGGCGCTTGTTGGTGCCGTCGTAGATGGTGTTCGGGGTGATCATCCGGCCGTCCTGGGTCTGCGAGAAGTTCTGCGCGGCCGAGGTGAAGACGAACGGCTTGAAGGTGGAGCCGACTTGGTAGTCGCGGCGGGTCGCGTTGTTGACGTACTGCTTGGTGTAGTCGATGCCGCCGTACATCGCGACGACCTTGCCGTTGGACGGGTCGATGGCGACGCCGCCCGCGCGGACGTAGTTGTCGACCTTGCGGTTCTTCTTGTCGAGCTTGTCCATCACCTGGTCGTTGACGGCCTTCACGAAGGCGTCCTGCTTGGGCTTCTCCAGCGTGGTGGTGATGCGGTAGCCGCCGGTCGCCAGGGTGTCCTCGTCGATGATTTTGTTCGACGTCAGATAGTCCTTGACGGCCTGCACCAGGTAGCCGCGCTGGCCGGACATGCCCGCGGAGCCCTTGGCCTGCTTCGGCATCGGGAACGTGACGTTCTCGCGGTCCGACTGGCTCAGCCACTTCTTCTTGACCATGCCGTCGAGGACGTAGTTCCAGCGGGCGACGGCCGCGGACTTGTTCTCGGGGTGCGCGATCACGTCGAACTCGCTGGGCGCGTTGAGGAGTGCCGCGAGGTAGGCGCCCTGACCGACCGTCAGGTCCTTTGCGTCCACGCCGTAGTAGGCCTGGGCGGCGGCCTGGATGCCGTACGCGTTGCGGCCGTAGTAGCTGGTGTTGAGGTAGCCCTCAAGGATGTCGTCCTTGCTCTTCTCCCGGTCGAGCTTGATGGAGATGAAGAACTCCTTGATCTTCCGGGTGGCGGTCTGCTCCTGGCCCAGGTAGTAGTTCTTCACGTACTGCTGGGTGATCGTCGAACCGGACTGCTTGCCCTTGCCGGTGGCCGTGTTCCAGCCGGCACGGAGCATCGCCTTCGGGTCGATGGCCGACTCGGTGTAGAAGTCCCGGTCCTCGGCGGCGAGGGTCGCGTGCTGGGCGGCCTTGGAGATCTGCGCGAGCGTCACGTTCTCGCGGTTGACCTCGCCGTCGCGGGCGAGCTGGCTGCCGTCGGCGTACAGGTAGACGTTGCTCTGCTTGGTCGCTGCGGCGTTCGCCGGCGGGATCTTGACCAGGTAGTAGCCGAGCGCGAAGAGGCCGATCAAGAGCAGTATCACGACGATGAACGTGCCGAGCACGATCCGCCAGGTCGGGATGAACCGACGCCAGCCGGTGCGCGTCCGCTTCTGCTTCTTGCCGGGTCTGCCGGGCTCACCCGGTGCTCCCTGCGGTCCCGGTCCCGGTCCCGATCCCGATCCCGATCCCGATCCCGAACCTGGTCCCGGTTCCGGGTTCCTCGGTGCCCAGCCCTGGCTGTTCTGCTGCGGCTGCGGCTCGTCGCTCATGTGTCGCCGGACTCCTGTTTCGCATGCATACGTTCCCGTACGCCCTCGTACGCCTTGTGCGCCCCCTCTTGAAGACTGTCGCACCAAGCGTTCCGTTCCCTGAGCCCGGCACGCGTCGCGCCCGGAAAATGCCTGGCAGGCGAGGACGTCGGCGGACTAGGCTGCTGCGCTTTGGCTCAACGCGGCGGAAGGGGACGGTGTTGTGGGTGCAGGGCGGTTGTACGCGGCCGTCGCGAGGGGCGGGTTCCGGCGGTACGCCACCTATCGGTCGGCGACGGCGGCGGGGGTGTTCACCAACACCGTCTTCGGGCTGATCCTGGCGTACACCTTCATCGCGTTGTGGGACGCCAAGCCGCACCTCGGCGGCTACGACCAGGCGCAGGCGCTCACCTATGTGTGGCTCGGGCAGGCGTTGCTGGCGGTGATGGCGGTGATGGGCGGCGGCTTCGAGGAGGAGCTGATCGAGAGAATCCGTACGGGTGACATCGCGATCGACCTGTACCGGCCCGCCGATCTGCAGCTGTGGTCGCTGGCCCAGGACGCGGGGCGGGCGCTGTTCCATCTGCTGGGGCGGGGGGTGGTTCCGCTGGCGTTCGGCGCGGTCTTCTTCGACCTGGCGCTGCCCGCCGACCCGCTGACCTGGATCGCGTTCATCGTCGCGGTCGTTCTCGGGGTGCTCGTCAGCTTCTCGATCCGCTATCTGGTGGCGCTGTCGGCGTTCTGGCTTCTGGACGGGGCGGGCGTGACGCAGCTGGCCCTGATCGCCGGGATCTTCTGCTCGGGGATGATGCTGCCGCTGAACGTGTTCCCGGGCGCGCTGGGCGAGTTCGTCCGCGCGCTGCCCTGGTCGTCCCTGGTCCAGGCGCCGGTGGACGTCCTGCTCGGCACGGCGGATCCCCTGCCCACGTACGCCTTCCAGGGGGCCTGGGCGCTCGGACTGCTGGGGCTCGGGCGGCTGTTGCAGTCGGCGGCGACGCGGAGGGTGGTCGTGCAGGGTGGCTAGCCCGGTGAAGGAGAAGCAGCGAGTGGTGGCCTCCTGGCCGCCCGAGCGGCAGGGGGCGTACGCCCGCGTATGTGACGGGCTGCGGGCGTACCGCATGATCGCCGCCATGTGGATCCGCTCCACGATGGCCTACCGCGCCTCCTTCGTGCTGGCCGTCACGGGCAACCTCGTGGTGAGCGGCCTGGACTTCGTCGCGATCCTGCTGATGTTCTCGCAGGTCGACCGGCTCGGCGGCTACAGCCTGCCCGAGGTCGCCTTCCTGTACGGCGCCTCGGCCGCCGCCTTCGGGCTCTCGCAGCTGGCGTTCGGTTCGTTGGACCGGCTGGGGAGCCGGGTGCGCGACGGCACGCTCGACACGCTCCTCGTGCGTCCCGTGCCCGTGCTCGCGCAGGTCGCCGCGGACCGCTTCGCGCTGCGCCGCCTCGGCCGGATCACGCAGGGGCTGCTGATCCTCGGGTACGCGATCGCCGCCCTCGACATCTCCTGGACGCCGCTCAAGATGCTGATGCTCCCGCTGATGCTGCTCAGCGGCGGTGTGATCTTCTCGGCGGTGTTCGTGGCGGGCGCGGCCTTCCAGTTCGTCGCGCAGGACGCCTCCGAGGTGCAGAACTCCTTCACGTACGGCGGCAGCACGCTCCTTCAGTATCCGCCGACCGTCTTCGCCAAGGACCTGGTGCGCGGGGTGACGTTCGTCCTCCCGCTCGCCTTCGTCAACTGGCTGCCCGCGCTGTATGTGCTGGGGCGGCCCTATCCGCTCGACCTGCCGACGTGGGTCGCCTTCGCACCGCCGCTGGTGGCGGCGGGCTGCTGTGCGCTGGCGGGGATCGCCTGGCGTGCGGGACTTCGTTCGTATCGCAGTACGGGGAGCTGAACTCGGCGTGGAAACAGATCTGTTGGCCAAGGACCCGATGGACGCCTTCATCGAGCTCGACGGCGTCGAGAAGGTCTTCGACGTACGCAAGAAGACCGGCTTCCTGCGCAGTGAACGGCGTCAGGTGCGGGCGGTGGACTCCCTCTCCTTCACCGTGCCGCGCGGCGAGATGGTCGGCTACATCGGCCCGAACGGCGCGGGCAAGTCGACCACCATCAAGATGCTGACCGGCATCCTCACGCCGAGCGGCGGCCGGCTGCGGGTCGCGGGCATCGACCCGTCGCGCGAGCGCACCCGCCTCGCGCGGCGCATCGGGGTGGTGTTCGGGCAGCGTACGACCCTGTGGTGGGACCTCCCGCTGATCGACTCGTACCGGCTGATGCACCGCATGTACCGCATCCCGGACGGGCGTTACCGCGACAACCTCGACCGCTGCGTCGAACTCCTCGAACTCGGCGACCTGTTGGACGTTCCCGTCCGCCAGCTCTCCCTGGGACAGCGGATGCGCGGCGACATCGCGGCCGCGCTGCTGCACGACCCGGAGGTGCTCTACCTCGACGAGCCGACGATCGGGCTCGATGTGATCAGCAAGGCGCGTGTCCGGGAGTTCCTGCGGGACCTCAACGCCGAGCGCGGTACGACCGTCCTGCTCACCACGCACGACCTCACCGACATCGAGCAGCTGTGCCGGCGGGTGATGGTCATCGACCACGGGCGGCTGATGTACGACGGTCCGCTGACGGGGCTGCACGAGGTGGGGGAGAGCGAACGGACGCTGGTGGTGGACCTGGAGAGGGAGCTTCCGCCGATCGAGGTGGAGGTGGCGCGGGTGGTGAAGGTGGAGGGACCGCGGCAGTGGCTCGCCTTCCCGGCGGCCCAGTCGGCGGCTCCGCTGGTGGCGCGGATCGCGGCGGAGTATCCGCTCGTCGACCTCTCCGTGCGCGAGCCCGACATCGAGGCCGTCATCGCGAAGATGTACGCACAGGACGGCGCGGAGAAGGCGGTCTCGTAGCGGGCCGCATAGCCCGTGCGGCGGGGAACTCGTAGGCTGCTGCCCATGACCGACGACGAACTCCCGGAGCTGCGAGCCTCCGACGCCGATCGTGAACGAGTCTCCGAACAGCTGAGGGACGCCCTTGCCGAGGGCCGCCTCGACATGGAGGAGTTCGAGGAGCGGCTGGAGGCGACGTACAAGGCACGCACGTACGGAGAGCTGGCGCCGATCACCCGTGATCTGCCGGGCCCGGCCGCCGTGGCGCCACCCGTCTCCATGGTCAAGCAGCCTGCGGAGAGCGGGAGTTGGGCAGGCCGGATCGTCGGCGGCGAGGGCTCGTCGGCATGGGCCGTCGCGATCATGTCGGGCTTCGAGCGCAAGGGCCGCTGGACCGTACCCCGGCGGTTCAACTCCTTCGCCTTCTGGGGCGGCGGTGAGATCGACCTGCGCGAGGCGAACTTCGCGGACCGCGAGGTCGTGATCAACTGCGTCGCCATCATGGGCGGCGTGAACGTCGTCGTACCGCCCGGCGTCGAGGTCGTCGTCCGCGGCATCGGCATCATGGGCGGCTTCGACCACCGCGAGGAGGGGCAGCCCGGCGAGCCCGGCGCCCCCCGCGTCATCGTCACCGGCTTCGCCTTCTGGGGCGGCGTCGGCGTCGAACGCAAACTGACCCGCGCCGAACGCCTCCGCATCAAGGAGGAGCGCCGCCAGGAGAAACTCGAACGCAAGGCGGCCCGCAAGGAGTTGCAGGGCTCGGGCTCGGACAGCAACGGCCTGGGCGAGATGTTCGACGCCCTTGACGAGGCCCGCGACCTGATCCGGGAGCGCCACGAGGACCGCAGGGAACGTCACGAGGAGCGCAGGGAGCGACACAGGGAGCGCCGGGAGGAGCGCCATCGCCGGAGGAACGGCGGCTACTAGGACGACTAGAAATCCGGCGACTACTGTTCTCCGGCCGGCTGGGGCGCCCCTTTTAGGGGCGCGGGGCTGTGACATTGTGCGGCTCCGCCGCGTGGGCGCGACCAGCCGAGACGCACCCGCACCCGACGAACGACCGGCAGTTACAGCTCGGCCGACACAGAGCCCTTCAAGTCGCCCAGGTCAAAGACCTCCGCCATTCGCTTGTACCCCTTGTCACTGGGGTGCAGGTGATCCCCGGAGTCATAGTCACCCCGCAACCGCCGAGGGTTGTACGGATCCCGCAAGGCCGCATCGAAGTCGACCACCGCGTCGTACACCTTCCCGGCCCGAATCTCCGCGTTGACGGCCTGCCGTACGGCCTCCCGCCCACTGGTGTACCCCCGATGCCCCTGAAACGGCATCAGCGTCGCCCCCACAACCCGCAACCCCCGCGCATGCGCCTCCCGCACGAGCTTGCGCAGCCCATCCGTGACTGTCGCGGGATCGACGTGGCTCGGGTTCCGCAGAATGTCGTTGATCCCGAGGTCGATGACGACGGCCTTGACGTTCGTACGGTCGAGCACGTCCCGCCCGAACCGCGACAGACCACTCGGATTGTCGGCCGGACGGCCAAGTCCCGCAGCCAGTACCTGATTCCCACTGATCCCTTGATTGACGACGCTGTACCGCGGCCCGGAGTCGGAGCCGGAGCCCGCCGCGGCGCGCAGCCGCTCCGAAAGAACGTCGGTCCAACGGTGGTTGGCTCCGACCGTGGAGGTGATGCCGTCGGTGAGCGAGTCGCCCAGGACGACGACGGTGCCCGCGGAGTCGTCGCTCAGCACATCCAGGGCGGTCAAGTACCGCCAGTACTCGGTCTGTTCGGTGTACCCGGTGCCGCTCACGTCCTCCGCGAGGTCGCCCTCGGCGACGTACGACGTCTGGCGCGCGTGCGGGTGGTAGGTGACCGGGCCGGATTCGGTGGGGGAGTACGTCGTCACGAGGACGTCCGAGCCGTACGGGATCGGCACTCGTACGGCGTCGCTCATCACCTGCGCTCCGGCCGGGACGACGACCGAGGTGCTGCCGCCGAAGGTGAGGCGGCGCATGGTGTCGGTCGTGGCGGCGGCGGTGTTCGCGGTCGCGGCGACGGCGATGGTGGCGTGCGTGAGGGTCAGCGGCTGCTGTCCGTAGAGGTTGGACAGCGTGACGCGGGCGCTCGTACCGCCGGCGCTCGCGTGCACGACGTTGCGTACGGAGTGGCCCGCCATGCCGGTGGTCTCGGTGCCGGGCTCGGCGCCGACGGGGGAGGCGGACCAGGCGCCGACCCAGGTGCCGGTGGAGGCGGGGGCGGCCGAGTTGCGCGGGGTGCGGTCGCGGGCGACGTGGTTCTGGGTGCCGCCGCTGCCGTCGTCGGCTGCGACACCGGCATATATGGCGGCGGAAAGGGCCACGACCACGGCGATGATCGCGGCGAGCAGGGCATAACCATGACGCTTGGTCATGCGGTGCGATTCTCCTCGGACGATGGGAGCCCGAGGCTCCGATGTGATCACCCCATGATGCGTCATGGGGTGGAAGAACACGGACAGCGCCCCTTAAGAGACCCCCTGAGATCCCCCTGGTCGATTCCCCGTCCTCCCCGTCCGAACAGACGCCGGGAACTCCTGATCCGTTCCAGGAGTCGGTCAGGTAGGGACAATGTGCATGAGGTCACCGAACGGGTGGAGCGGATGGAACGCACGAAACCGGAAGAAGTGGGCGCCGAGGGGCAGCATGCCCGCCCGGGCGCCGCCGTGAACCCGGCGACGACCGTCCCCGGGCCGCCGGGCCGGGCCATGACGTCCTTCAGCGCCGCCGACGAGGAGAAACGCCGCGGTGTCCGCCGTATGAAGGTGACGGCGACCGGGCTGCTGCTCTTCGTCGCACTGGTGTACGTCCTCGCCAAGTGGGCGTCGAACGAGGGTGCGGGCGCCTGGGCCGGATATGTCGCCGCGGCGACCGAGGCGGGCATGGTCGGCGCGATGGCCGACTGGTTCGCGGTCACGGCCCTCTTCCGTCACCCGCTCGGCATTCCCATCCCGCACACCGCGATCATCCCCACCAAGAAGGACCAGCTGGGTGTGTCGCTGGGTGAGTTCGTCGGCGAGAACTTCCTCTCCGAGGAAGTCGTACGACAGCGGCTGCGCGCCGTCGGCATCGGCAGCCGGCTGGGCGCCTGGCTCGCCGAACCGGACCACGCCGACCGGGTCACGGCGGAGCTGGCGACCGCGCTCAGGGGAGCGCTGACCGTCCTGCGGGACTCCGACGTGCAGGCGATCGTGGGCGAGGCCATCACCCGCCGCGCCGACGCCCAGGAGATCGCACCCGGCATAGGGAAGATGCTGGAGAAGATCGTCGGGGACGGCGGCCACAAGCGGGTCGTCGACCTGATCTGCGTACGCGCCCACGACTGGCTGGTGTTCCACGACGAGCAGGTCATGGACGCGATCCAGGGCGGCGCGCCCGGCTGGACCCCCCGCTTCGTCGACAAGAAGGTCGGCGAGCGTGTCTACAAGGAGCTGCTCCGCTTCGTCACCGAGATGCGCGACGCCCCCGCCCACCCGGCCCGTGGCGCCCTCGACCGCTTCCTCACCGACTTCGCCGCCGACCTCCAGTCCGACACCGACACCCGCGCGCGCGTGGAGCGGCTGAAGGTCGAGGTGCTGGGCCGAGGCGAGGTCCAGGAGCTGATCGCCTCCGCCTGGACGGCCGTACGGTCCATGATCGTGTCCGCCGCCGAGGACGAGCGCAGCGAGCTGCGGCTGCGGGTGCGCGCCTCCCTGCTGTCGCTGGGCGCCCGCATGGCCACCGAGCCCAAGCTCCAGGCCAAGGTCGACAGCTGGGTGGAGGGCGCGGCGGTGTACGTCGTGACGACGTACCGCAAGGAGATCACCTCGCTGATCACGGACACGGTGGCGGGCTGGGACGCCGAGCACACCACCAAGAAGATCGAGGCCCACATCGGCCGCGACCTGCAGTTCATCCGGATCAACGGCACGGTGGTGGGTTCGCTGGTGGGCCTGCTGATCTACGTGGTGTCGCGGGCGGTGGGGGCGTAAGGAGCCCTGCCCGGCGGTACTCATGCACGACGCCCGTGAGTTGTAGCTCACGGGCGTCGGATGGAGGGACGGGCGGGCGGTCACGCCGGCCTTCGGTCGGCGGGGCTCGGCCAGGGTCCCCGTGGCGGGGCTACTCGCCGGCCGCCCGGAAGTCCGCGCGCCGACGTCGGGCGGACATCGCCCAGGTCATCAGCGCACCGACCATCACGGCGATGCTGGCCGCCAGGACCAGCTGCCCGGTGCTCGACGCCCCGGTGGCCGCCAGGGTGGCTCCACCCGCCACCACACCGGTAGCGGCGCCGCTCGAGTAGTTCATTGTTTGTTCCTTTCGGTTCACATCAGTTCACTTCCACGCGGATACGCGCGTGAAATAGGACTTGACGACGGAAGACAGAAGCCAGTAATTCCGCACCATGGCGAACACCAGCTCGGGTATCAGAACGGACTCGACGAGAATTGCTTTCCAGCCCAGGTGTCGCACCCTGAACCCCGCGTAGATCGACCAGAAAGCCATGAGCGAGAACCAGACCGGGTCGAAGAGAAGTCCGCGACGGGCGATGATCCCCATGGACACGAGCCCCCATCCCGCGGTGTAGGCGAATCCGACGAAGCCCATCAGGATCGTCAGAATCGAGAACCAGGTGAACCGCGTCCAGCCGCGCTGTCGCAAGGTGTCCACGGTGCCGCGCCCCCAGCGTTCCCGCTGCTGGACGAGTTCGCGCAGCGTGGGCATCAGATCGGTGTAGGCGATGCAGAGCTGATTGGCCGTCACTTTCCAGCCGGACTCCTTGAGCGCGAGCGTCGTCTCGTAGTCCTCGACGAGATTGGCGTCGTCCTCCCAGAACACCTCGCCCCGCCAGTTCAGCAGGCTCTGCAGGGCCTCCGTGCGGTAGAAGGAGCCGGCGCCCGACATGCTGTGCACGCTGCTGCGATACCGGGAGTGGGCGTAGCGCCCGTACTCGATGATCTGCATCCCCGTCAGATACCGCTGCCAGGGGCTGTTCCACAGGTCGGTACGGCCCAGGCAGGTCGCGCTCACCCCGCCGATGAGTGGATCGGACTCGGCGACTCGGCGGGCCCTGGCGAGGAACTGGTGATGCATGCTGGTGTCCGCGTCCATCACCAGCAGATAGCGGGCCGCGCCCGCCAGCCCGCCCGCCGCGGACTCCACCAGCCACCGTATGCCGAAATTGAGGGCCCCGGCCTTCTTGTGGGGATTCACCGGAAGGTTCAGTACCTGCGTCACCGGCACGCCCGGCCGTGCGGCGAACTCGCGTGCGTATTCCTCGGTGCGGTCCGTGGAGTTGTTGACCACGACGAGAATCAGGTCGGGAGGATGTGTCTGCCCGGCCAGGGAATCCAGCGCCATCAGCACACCGGATTCCTCATTACGAGCCGGAACGATGACGACGGTGTCGCATATCGCGTCCTCGGCCGCGGCGATTCTGTGGCGCCGATGATTCCCCGACGAACGACGCTCGGCCTTCGATGAATCGGAATGCCGCGAGTGACGCGCGACGGTACTTGACACGACTCCCCCAGAAACGCGCTGCGGCCAAAACCGCCGGCCCTGCCTCTCCCTGGCGGGCCGGGGCTGATGGTGTCACTGGATCGGGTGATCCGACAAGAAAGTTGTGTAGATGGTGTGATGAATCGTTATGCGCGTATCACAGGAAGAACACAGTTGTTTCACGGGAAAACGGATGAGTCGGACGCCGGTGCGTCATTCGCTCGTCCGTGCGACCTTCAAGTCGAGGTGTGGGACCGGCTCTTAGCTCGGCGCGGGTCTGAGTACCGGGTACTGAGTACGCGTACTCTGTCGCCCCGCCGTCCGGGCGACAACCCTCGTACGCATGACCGAGAAGCTGCTCCGCCCTCTGCGAACGCGCCCCTGGCCGGAACGCTGGCTGACGCGCGTGCTCGGCGTCGCCCTCTCCTGCGCGGCGTACTTCCTCTGCCTCCCGTGGGACCTGAGCAACCGCCCCGAGACGGAGAACTCGACCCTGGAGACGACCCCGGTGACCGGCCTGGGCGTCGTGTTCCTCGCCCTGGCCCTGCTGCTCCTTGCCGCCTACTTCGGCCACCGGGACGCGCTGGCCTGGCCGTTGCTGCTGGTGGCGGTGCCACCGGCGACGCTGCTGTACGTGTCGCTGCGCACGCACCCCGGGCCGCCGGACGGGTTCGCGAACGCGTGGCTGTTGTCGTGGGCGTTCTTCACACAGCTGATCGCGGCCGAGGTGTTCGTCGCGGCCGTGGTGGCACGGCAGTTCAGGCCACACTTGGCGGACGAGGACCTCATTCTGGCCCACCGTCTGTGATGCGCGAGGACCTCACTGCGGCCCACCGTTTCCGACGCGCGAGGAGGCATCGACGATGACCGTTCGCAGGATCGCCCCGGACATCCAGGTCGAGTCCGAGCAGGCCATGACGACCAGCAGGGACTTCTACGGCCTGCTCGGCTTCGAGGAAGTCATGCACCAGGGCTGGGTCATGACCCTCGCGTCCCCCGCCAACCCCACGGCCCAGATCAGCTTCCTCACCGAGGAGCGCACAGCCCCGGTCGTCCCCGACCTGAGCGTGGAGGTCGAGGACGTCGACGCGGTGTACGCGGAGGTGGTCGCGTCGGGCGCGGAGGTCGTACGGGAGCTGCGGGACGAGGAGTGGGGCGTACGGCGCTTCTTCGTACGGGATCCGAATGGGCGCGTGGTGAATGTGCTGGGGCACCGGGGGTGAGCCGCTGCCCGGCGGGCAAGTCCGGTCACTGCCCGCCGTGCACGTCCGGTCACTGCCCGCCGTAGAAGTACTGCGTGCCCTTCTCGATGAAGTAGTTGGCGTAGACGCGGCCGAGGGCCGGCTTGCCGCGGTACATGCCCACGTACTGGCGCGCGCTGTCGACGACGACGGGCCGGGTCATACAGGCGAACTTGATGCGCTGCTGCTCCTCCGCCCACCGCACGGCGGCTGGATCGACCCGGTCACTGACCAGCAGGGGGAAGGCGCCGACCCCGTTCTGCATGCCGACGGGAAGGCCGCCCTTGGTGTCCTTGGCGTACTTCATCACCTGCTCGGTGAAGCCGGAGATGGCGGGGACGGTTATCTCGGGGACGGCCGCGGCCACGGTGAAAAGGTGCAGCTTGGTGGCCATCCAGCGCATCCGGAAGTCGCCCCGCCGCCCGATGAGCACGGGCACCCCGGCCCAGTCCTCCCACCGCGTGGCACATCCGTCGGCCGTCAGCCGGCCCTCCACCGAGGCGAGGTAGGCCCGCGGTGCCGCTTGCTCCTGCTGTCCTTGCTGTCCATACATGAGCGGGATACTAAGCCCCCGCCGGCCATCTCCTGATCCCGCGTGCGCAAGGCATCTAGGCCCCCGTCGTGGACCCCGGGCGCACGATCATCAGGATGGTGACGGCGGCCCAGAGCAGGTTGAAAATCCCGGTGAACATCGCCAGCTGAACGGTCGCCGCGCGGTCCCCGGCCCCCTCCAGGATCGCGCTCTGCCGGGGCAGCACCAGCGCGGCGAGGACGACGGCCGCGAGTGCGGTCAGCGCGATCGAGGCGATCAGCCAGGTGTCGCCGAGCACGCCCATGTTGCTCGCTGTGGCGAACCCGAAGACGGGGACGACGACGCCGACAGCGGCGTACACCCGGCAGATGCGGTACAGCAGCCGGGTGGCCGCGAGGGCGTCAGCGTCGTCCGGTGCGGCGAGGGCCTTGCGCGCGGCGGGCGGGAACATGCTCGCGGCGACCGCGACGGGCCCGACGGCGACGATTGCCGCGATGACGTGAACGGCGAGGAGGAACTTGGTCACGGGGTGACGGTAGAGGCGGGGCGGATCTTGGAGAAGTGGCAGTTTTGCCAGTACTCAACGGATTCTCGCCAGGCGCTGGACATGGCTGCTGCTGTTGAGTGGCCTTCCAGTTAGTGGCCTTCCAGCAGTTCCAGCAGTTCCATCAGTGCTGACTGGAACCCGTCGTACACCTACCCTCTAGCCATGCACACCGTGGCCGTACTGGCGCTCGACCAGGTCATCCCGTTCGACCTCTCCGCCCCGATCGACACCTTCGGCTGGGCCCGGCTGCCGGACGGCCGGGCGGCGTACCGGGTCCGGGTCTGTTCGGCTTCGGTGGGCGAGGAGGTGAGCGCGGGCCCGTTCGCGCTGCGCGCCCCGTACGGCCTGGAGGCGCTGGCCGAAGCGGACACGATCATCCTGCCCGGCGTCGCCGACCCGACCGCCCCGCTCCCGCCGGGCGTGGCGGAGGCGGTGCGCGCGGCGGCCGCGAACGGCACGCGGATCGCGTCGATCTGCGTCGGCGCCTTCGTCTTCGCCGCCACCGGCCTGCTGGACGGGCTGCGCGCGACCACCCACTGGATCGCGGCCCAGGACCTGGCGGCCAGGTACCCGGAGGTGACCGTCGACCCGAATGTGCTGTACGTCGACAACGGCCAGTTCCTCACCTCGGCGGGCGCCGCCGCGGCCCTCGACATGCTCCTGCACATGATCCGCAAGGACCACGGTTCCGCCGTCGCCGCACATGCCGCCCGGATGTCCGTCATGCCGCTCGAACGGGAGGGCGGCCAGGCCCAGTTCATCGTCCACGACCAGCCGCCGGTACCGGCCGGCACCACGATGGAGCCCCTCCTCGCCTGGCTGGAGGAGAACGCCGGCGACGACCTGACCCTGGAGGGCATCGCCGCCCACGCCGGCATGAGTACCCGTACGCTCAACCGCCGCTTCCGCGAACAGACCGGCACGACGCCCCTTCAGTGGCTGCACCGGGCGCGGGTGCGGCGTGCGCAGTACCTCCTGGAGACGACCACGTACCCGGTCGAACGCATCGCGGCCCAGGCGGGGTTCGGGTCGCCGACGGCGTTCCGGGAGCGGTTCAAGCGGGTGGTGGGGACGAGTCCGTACGCGTATCGCAGGGCGTTTCAGGGGGTGGGCGCCTCGGGCTCGGCCGCCGCGGCCTCGTAGGCGCGCAAGGTGTCGATGACCAGTTGCCGCTGATCGGGGGTCAGCGGTTCCAGCGCGCGGCGCCAGGCGGTGGCTCCGCGCGACAACCACGCGGAGATGGACGGCCGTTGGGCATCGGTGATGCTGACGATGCGCCGCCGCCGGTCGGCCGGGTCCTCCCGCCGCTCCAGGATCCCCTTCCCGCTCAGCTCGCCGACCATGAGGCTGACGGTGGTCGGCGCGACTTCCAGGCGGGCGGCGAGGTCGTTGACGGTCAGGGGCCCGTCGAAGAGCAGGTACGACAGTAGGGAGAGGTGCCGGGGGGCCAGCGCGAGCGACTGGAGCTCCTCGGGTACGGGGATGCGCTTGGCCCGGCCGACCATGCGGGGCATGAGGAGGAGCAGCGCTCTGACGGCATCGTCGACGCTCGTTGACATCGTCCATCCCTGGAATTAGCTTTGAGTGCAAAGATACTTTGCCTTCAAAGATGCTTTGCCCTCAAAGGGAACCGCCGTCATGTTAGCGATACGCGTGAAGCGATGCGCGTGAAGCGATACGTGGGAACGGAGAACGGTCATGCCACACCTCACTGTGCAGATCCGCGAAGAGGCGCTCGACGGATCGGTCGAGCCGAAGCTCATCCGGGCGCTGACCGAAGCGGTGGCCGCCGTGGTCGGGGAGTGGGCGCGCCCGGTCGCCGTGGTGGAACTCCTCGGTGTCCCGGAGCACCGCTGGGGCACCGGCGGCATACCCGGCCGGGCGCCCGCACCGGTCGTCACGCTGACCATGCGTGAGGGCGGACTGACACACCCCCGGATCCCCGACGCGCCCGCGCGGCTGATCGGCTCGCTCACGGAAGCGGTGGTCACGGTCTTCGGTGAGGCCGTACGGGGGGATGTGACCGTGCTGATCGTGGGGGTGCCGGCGGGGCGGTCGGGGGTCGGCGGCGAGGTGGCGTGACGTCGGCCGGGCCGGCCAGTCCGGGCCGGGCCGGGTGGCCGCTCAGGCCCGGCGGTCGGCCACGGCCCACGAGGCGAGGGCGACGGCTCCGGCGACACCGAAGACGGCGGGCCAGGCGCCCACCTTCTTGGCGAGCGGGTGGGACCCGGCGAAGGCGGCGACGTACGCGACGGTCAGCGCCCCGGCGGCCTTCGCGCCGGCCTGCTGTCGCCACTGCTGCGCGGCCGTGGCCCCGGCGGCGGCGAGCACGACCCCGCCCAGCTGCCGCTTCTTGGTCCAGCGGGCCACGCCGTACCCACCGATGAGCCCACTCGCGGCCACCGCCGCGGCCGGTACCTTCGCCATTACTGCCTCCCGCTGCTGCGCGTCAGTCGAACGAACCGAGGCTAACGCGCCCGCGATCGCCGACGGACGGCTACCTCTCGTGTGCGCGGACTTGAGTCGGGGCCTGTCAATTTCGCTCCCGGGTCTTTCGGTTTCTCTCCCCGGGCGGTGACGGAGCTATGGCGGGGCTATGGCTGGACTGCTCGGCTATGGCGGAGCTTGGCTGACGGCGCGTGTGGTGGCCGCCCGCGAGAGCGACCCGGGCGGCCGTCATTCGCGTAGATAAGGGAGGGCGGCCGGAGGAAGGTTGCCTCTAACCTGACGTCATGCCTGAGCCCGAGTCCGAGCCCGCGCCCGAACTCCCCACGGTGGCAAGCACGGTGGCACGCTTCTACGACCAACTCGCGGCCGACTATCACCTCATCTACGCCGATTGGGACGCCAGCATCTCCCGGCAGGGGAGAGCCCTGGACGCGCTGATCCAGACCGAGCTCGGCATCGATGGTGCGTCGGCCGGTGCCTCGACCGGCGCCTCGGTCCTGGACTGCTCGTGCGGCATCGGTACGCAGGCCATCGGGCTCGGCCTCCAGGGCCACCGGGTCACCGGTACGGACATCAGCGTGTCGGCGGTCCGTCGTGCGGTCGGTGAAGCGACTCTGCGGGGCGTCCGCCTGCCGGCCGCGGCGGCGGACATGCGCCGCCTTCCCTTCCCGGACGACCGGTTCGATGTCGTCGTGAGCGCGGACAACGCCCTTCCCCACCTGCTCACCGCGGAGGACGTACGCACGGCCCTGACGGAGATGCGACGCGTGCTGCGCGCCGGGGGACTGTTGATCCTCAGCACCCGCCCGTACGACGAGATCCTGCGGGCGCGGCCCACCTCGACCCCGCCGCAGGTCTCCTCGTCGCCCCAGGGCAGGACCATCACATTCCAACTCTGGGACTGGCACGAGGACGGCGAGCGCTACGACCTGGAACACTTCCAGCTCGTCCCCGACGGAGAGGGCGCAGAGGGCGCGGAGCCTGGAGAGAGCTGGCAGGTTCGCGTGCGCCGAACCACCTACTGGGCCCTCACCCAGCGGCAGTTGACCAGCTTCGCCGCCGAGTCGGGATTCATCGACCCGCGATGGATGCCCCCAGAGAACACCGGCTTCTTCCAGCCCATCCTTACGGCACGAGCCGGCTGAACGGCTACGCGATGTCGGCGACGTCGCCGACGTCGGCGGAGAACCCGCGTATAACGCCGTTACGGAAGTCAATCACCGTGACCCGCGTCACTCCGGGTAAATACTTGAGAGTTATGTCAACTGGGCTTACAAATGGGCTTACAGGCGGACTTGCAAAAACGTCTCGTCCCATCAGCGGGTAACTGGAGCGTTCCTGCCATGACCGATGGTCTCCCCAGAGTTCCCGCACAGGCATCCGCGCCCGCCACCGTCGCGTACGCCCGGATCTACGAGGAACAGCAGCCGCGCCTCGTCGCGTACGCGCGCTCACTCACCCGAAACCCCTGGACAGCCGAAGACCTCGTCGCCGAGGCCCACTTCCGCGTGTGGCGGCGGCTGTCGGCAGGGCACGAGATCGACAACGTACCGGCGTACCTCATGACGACGATGCGGCATCTCGCGGCCGCTGTCGGGAGCGCCGCACGTGAGACTCCCCAGGACCCGGGGACCACCGCCGAGCGGGCCGGGGCGGGCATCCACCGGGACGGGGGCGGGGGCGACCCGGCCGAGCAGGTGTCCTCGGTCGACCTGCTGGTGCGGGTGCTGGGCCAACTGCCGGAGCGCTGGGTCAAGGCCCTGTGGCTCGCGGAGGCGGAGGGCCAGCCGCTGGAGGCGGTCGGGCGCCAGATCGGCGCCAAGCAGGGCGCGACGGCGGTACTGCTGCACCGGGCCCGTGAGGGCATGCGCCAGGCCTTCCTCAGTTCACAGCTCGGCGCGCCCGACGACCCCGAGTGCGCGGCCCACTGGGAGCGCATGCCCGCGTACGTGCGCGGGACCTCGACACCCCGACGGTCCGAGCTGTTGCTCTCTCACGTGGACGCGTGCGACGACTGCCGCCACCGGCTCGCGACCCTGATGCGCACCAACGACCGGCTGCCCGCGCTGGTGGGACCGGCCCTCCTCGTCTTCGTGCTGGGCGGCGCGGGCAAGTTCCTCCTGCCGCTGGCCATGGGGTCCACCGGCGCCGGCGCCGGCGCTGCCGCGTCGACCGCGATCAGTGGGCAGGGCAGCGGGCACGGCAGCGGGCTGTCACATGCGGCCCGCCAAGCCGCGACTGGTGGGGGCGGGGCGAAGCTGCCGGCGGCGGCGATTGCGGTGGGCGCGGCTGTGGCGGCCGCCGCCCTCGTGACCGTGATCGCGCTCGGCTCGGGCGACCCGTCTCCGGGTACGCCCGCGAGGGTGCCGCTGGCGGAGGCCCAGGTCACGCCGCCGCCGGGGGCCTCTGGCACCTCCGTGGAGGCACCCGAGAAGCGCGACACTTCCGCTGGAGCGGCTGAAGCCGAGAAGGGTGAACAGGCTTCGGCGGGGGGTGAGTCGGTGCCTTCGGGCGACCTCGGTGGGACGGGTGCCGTGGTGGTCGAGGTGGGGGATGCTGATGACCCTGCGCCGGCTCCGGTTGGGCCGGTGGGCGAGTCACCGGCTCCGGCTGAGCCGGCGGGTGAGACGCCAACTCCAACCGAGCCGACGGGCGAGTCACCGACTCCGGTCCAGCCGGTGGGCGAGGACCCGGCGGACGGCACGGGATCGGGGGACGAGACGGCACCGCCGACCACGGACCCCGCCCCGGACCCCGACCCGGACCCGGCCGAACCGGTGGAGGAGGAGCCGGGAGCGCCCGCGAGCGAGGTCCCGCCGTCCGAGCCTGCGCCGTCCGAGGTCCCGCCGTCCGAACCTCCGGAGGCCGAGGTCCCGGAGACCGACGCGCCGCAGGTGGACGCGCCGGAGAGCGAGGCGCCTGAGGTGGACGCTCCGGAGAGCGAGGCGCCTGAGGCAGACGCTCCGGAGAGCGAGGCGCCTGAGGCGGACGCCCCGCAGAGCGAGGCCCCTGAGGCAGACGCACCGGAGACCGAAACTCCGGAAGCCGAAGCCCCCGAGCCGCCGTCGCCCACGCCCACCCCGGAGCCGTCCACCCCAACACCCGTGGAACCGTCACCTGTTGAGGAGACTCCCACCCCTCAGCAGCCGACCGATCCGGCCCCGTCAACACCTACCCCCGAGGACCCACCCCCGGTCACCCCCACCCCCACGGAGCCGCCCACCACGGCCGATCCGACGCACGCCCCGGACCCGCAACCGGAGCCGGAGCCGACGCCGTCGAGCCCTGGGGACGACTGCGGGGACTGACATCCCACAGATTCCATGGGTGCGGACAGCAGCCGTTCGACATGTCGGGACAGCTCACCTAAGGCTGTGGAGTCGTCGCTGTGGAACGCGCACTGGGGGTCGGAGAAGCGGACGGCGGAGGGTAGCTCGGATGCAGCGAGGAGGAGAGCGGAGCCAGCGAGTCGCACATCGACGTGGGGAAATCGGGCTCGCTGCGCTGGACGGCCTGGCAGCCTCCGGCCGCGCTTTCGACGATCGGCACCCAGCCGGACTTCTCCGCCCGGAAGAACCAGCGGTCACCCAGCCGGGATGAGCAGCCGGGTTCTGCCGGGTCGTCGCAGGCCGGTCCCGTGCGCCAGGAGAAGTCCAGCACCAGCCATTTCCCGTCGCAGTGCTCTGAGTCCCGGTACGTGTGATTGGGCGCATCGACCGCGATCAACGCCTGCTCGTAGGAGGCGGTGGTGCAGCCGGTAGCCGGCGGCTGGCAGCCCAACTTTCCGCACAGCCGCAACGCGGGGAGCTTCGCGCCATCGGCGGTGAACTGCGTGTAATTGTCGACGACCACTTCCCGCTTGCCCAACGGCTGGGGCAGCTTGACCCGCGCCGTGGCCGTGCTCTCCTCCGTGCACCCGGAGCGCCTGTCCGACGACGGCGAGGAAAAGGTGATCTGAACCCGCACGACCTCCGACACGGGGTCGGTGAGCACCGCCTTGAGGTCCCGCACACACGGGTGTTCGCCACTGGGCACCTGCGCGTCGAGGATCAGCGTGCGACGGTCGTCGGTGAGACGGGCTCCGGTGACAAAGGAGGGCTGCATCGTGCCCCACGGGAGCGACTCGGTCGCCGCCTGCGAGGATGACGACTCTCCCGCCTGGCCGGCCACCTGCGTTCCGCACCCGCCGAGAAGCAGCACGGCGACGGCGTAGAGCAGAGCGGTTACGCCCGCTCCACGCGCTCTATGTAACCCCAAGAGTGCTCAATCCCCCCGTACTGCACCGGCGTTGCCTACGCCAATATAGAACTGTGGTTGCGAACGCTCGCCAGGTTGGCCCCATCCCTGCCGCCGACTGGCCCTCGACGAGGCCCACGACGAGTCAAGGCCACCACTTCTGCGGACGTCACAACTCCACTGACTGAAGCAGCCGTTGTCGACCAATCTCAACCAGGGCGGCCACAGCCTCTGGCGTGCACAGATCACCGGCGTACCGCGGCGCCGCCACCCAGTACGTCCCAGGAGGCGTACGGCGGTCAATGCGCGGCACACCCAAGTAGATGCCCCGGCCCAGGTGCGGAGCGATCTCTTCGTGGGCCCAGACGAGGTCAGAGTTCCACTGGACCAGGGCGTAGTACGTGGCACCCGCGACCCGGCGGTCGTAGACGACGGGACCGTCAAGTAACTCCACCAGAACTTCCGCCACTTGCTCTGCGCTATCGGATCCGACGGCAGCGTGAACAACATCCATGGTCATCCGCACCGCAGCGAATTGCTTCCCTAGCGGCAGCAACGCGACACCGTGCGCGGCCCATTCCGTCCACACCTGGTGCGGTGCCGGGTGCTCTCTGGTGAGCCATTCGGCGATCGCACTCTCGCTTGCCTGCTGCGCGTCGTCCACGGCGTGCACCTCTCGTCAACAGCGGTCGGCTGGTGAGACTCAGCCTGTACGCACGGATGGTTCTATTCGAGGACTTCAAAGGGTCATTAAGAGGACATCCATAGGGCGTTATTGGCACCTACGGGTGATGGAGGGCCGCACATCGGACTTACTGTGGACGGGCACTGCAGTCTCTTCGAGGAGGTGCTGCTCATGCCCCGTCCCACCGGCAACGTCCGGTTGAAGGCCGCTCGCGTGGCCGCGGGCTTCAACTCGCAACAAGATCTGGCCGATGCTCTGTCCAATGCGGCCAAGCAGATCGGCATTCGAGGGTTGTCCATTGGCGTACGACAGGTCCGACGCTGGGAGTCGGACAGCCCTCCGTGGCCGCAACCGGATTGCCAGCGCGTGCTGGCGCACCTGCTGGGCCAGAGCTTGGAGTCACTCGGCTTCACTCCTCCCTGGGGCCCCGACGGCACGCAGCCCGACCGCGTCCGTCGGGTCCTCGTCGCAGGCGGTGCGGCCGCTGTCGGGCTCGCGGCCGTACCCGGTCAAGCCGTCGCCATGACGCAACAACCAGCCACCGCCGGTTCGGACTTCGAGGCTGTGACACGGTCGCACCGTCGGCTCTACTGGTCCGTCGCTCCCGCCAAGCTGCACCCGGCTGTACTAGCCCACGCGACGCTCGGATGCGCGCTGCTCCCGGAGACAGCGGGATCCACTCGTTGCACCGTCGCAACCGCTCTTGCCGAGTCCTATCTCCTCGCGGGACGAATCGACTTCTTCGACCGCCGCGAACCGAGCAGCGCGAGCGACGCACTCCTGCTGGCTCTCCAGGCTGCGGGCGAAGCCGACGACCCGCTGCTCGGATCGGCGATCATCGCGCACATGGCGTTCATCCCTGGCTGGGCGGGCGACCGCGACGCGGCACTGGAGCGGATGACCGCGGCACGTACGTATGCCCGCCGTGCGCCCGCCTCCGCCGAGTTTCTCGCCTGGCTCGACGCCGTGGAGGCCGAGTGCGAGACGCGGTGCGGCAACACGCGCACCGCGCTGCACCTGATCGGGCACGCCGAGGACGTGTTCGCCACAGGCAACGAGCACCCCTCACCAGAGTGGATGGACTGGTTCTCCCCGGCCCGACTGGCGGCGTTCAAGGGCAATACGCAGCTGATCGCCGGACATCTCCCTCAGGCGCGCGAGACCTTGCTTGGCGTCCTGGAGGACATGCCGGCGAGCGAAGACAAGCAGCGCAGCGTCGTGTTCGGAGACCTGGCTGCTGTCGAGGCCGCATCCAGGAACCCGGAGCAGGCGTGTGCGTACGCGGGGCGGGCTCTCGATCAGTTGGCCCTCACGTGGTACGCCACTGGCATGGATCGTGTGCGCGAAGTGCGACGCGCACTCGCGCCGCACCAGCACGAGCGTTGCGTACGGGACCTCGACGACCGGCTCTACGGTTGGTCGACGACGGTCAGCGCGCTGAGCCGTTGAAGTCGATGATGAGACCGGACAGTTCGAGGAGGCTGTCGACACGAAACGTCGGCAGCTCCCGAGCTTCGCGGGTGTTCCACTGAATCGTGCCCCAGGGACCGCGGCGCACGAGCGCGGTACGCATCCCCGCCTCAACCGCAGGCCGGATGTCGTTGTCGCAGCGGTCCCCGACGTAAAGGATCTCGTCGCTCTCGAAGGGCACCACCGCGGTGACTCGCTTGAAGAACTCCGGATCGGGCTTGCTGGCACCCCAATCGTCCGACGTGCCGATCAGATCGACGTCATTGGAGAACAACGACCGGAGGATGCGCCCAGCCCTGACCGTCTGGTTGCCCGCGATACCAAGCCACAGCCCATCGGCCCGAAGCTCGGTCAGAGCCGACCGGACGTCCTCATACAGGTCGTCCTCCCCAAACGTCTCGGCCTGCCCGGCGGCAGCCCGCTTCTCCCGCTCCTCATAGAGATCGAAGCCCGGCCGGAACTCCTGAAACGTCTCGCGGTAGTCCCGGCCTTGGGCGATGACAGCGCCGAACATCGCATGAAACGTGTGCCGAGGCACGCCCAGCCAGTCGGCCCATGTCCCGTACTCACGGGTCTCGTCCACCAGACACTCACCGACGTCGAACACGACTGCGCGAATCATGGGGGCAGGGTATCGGTGGTGCAGCCGCGACCGGAAGCAACTCTCTAACTATGCACCGGTGCCATTTGACGTGACGCGTCCAATGGAGACTGAGTTCCTACCATGCGTGATGATTTCGATGGTAAGAAAGGTATTCTTCGCTGAGCTTATGCTCTGGATGAATTCTTAGAGTGGTTTGAGCCCCTGTTGTTCGGTCCAAGACCGTCAAATTCGGAGCTATCGTCAACATTCCAAAGTCGAATGCTACGTGATGGTTTGGGCAAAGGCATAGCACATTGTCGGACTCGTCTGGTCCATCATGAGGGCGGCCAAGCGGGCGAATGTGTGCGGCCTCGGCGTAAGATCCCGTCGGAGTCTTAATGCATAGACCGCAGACTTGGCAGGTGTGTTGATGTATTCCTTTGACCCAGTCGGCGATCTTCGTGCTTCGGATTGTGCGCTGAACCTGGGTGCTTCTGCGGCCGGGTTGAGAGTTACCGGTAGGCGGGGGTGAGGTGAGAGTAGGTGCGGCTGGCGGGAGTGAGGGGTTGGTGGCTTCTTTGAGTGAATCTATAGCTCGAAGCCTGTAGCGCCATATGAGGAAGTTGGATATGCCTGGCTGGGACCAATAGTCTTCCACGCGATAGAGGCCATCATAACGAAGGCCGGATTCCGGTGCGTGAACGGAGTGCTTTCCGGCCCCGCGTATCACACGGACTGGCCTCCCGGAAGCCATGCTGTTCACCAGCGATGCGTTGCCGCGGGTTAGGTCTTGGTTATGGGTGTGACGACCCTCGGTCTGGCCGCCTTGCCCCGTATAGATAATTACGTCGCCGAGGTCCTCGTCGTCGGGATAACCCCCCGAAACGACGATCGATTTCGCTTCCTCTTTTTGCTTCCCCCAAATCCCGCCCTGTATGGGGCGATGAAGATTGGCGGAGGCGAGTTCCCTGCGATCGTGGAATGTCGTGCCCACGGGAATATAGGGAGGGTGCCCAAACCCGTCAAATGCCTCCTCCTGGAGGCCAACGTCTATGAGGATGTTTTGCCACTCGTCGTGCGGAAAATACTGCTGTAGTAGTGCGTAAACAGCGCTTTCGCGAAACGTTTCGTCATCCGCCAGCAGATCGTAAAGATGCGACTCAAGACCCCCCTGCGGGTTCTGCTCGTCAAGCCATGATTGCAGGGCTGAGCCTCTGGCCTGAGGTATCTCGCCCTGGACTCCCTCAAGCTTCCATACATCTGATCGATGTAGAGCCACGAATGGGTACTGTGGATCGGGCGTTGAACCGGGGCGACCGTGCCGTTGTAGAAGTTTGCGTAGAGTTCGCTGAGAATCGCGCCAGGGTGTGAGCCGACCCTTGCGCTGGTATGCCCTCCCCATGGCCCAAAGCAGAAGTATGGGCTGATGGAGAGCCGGTTCGCCTGACGACCTATCGACGCGCAGTGACTGCAAAGCGTTCAAGTAACCGGTTGTGCTGGAAGTAGGGCCGTCAGGCACGATGAGTGTCCTCCGCGGGAATAAAAGGCGACCTGTTGATGCCATCTGACTAAGCGGTTCCGTGACACTCCCCATAAACCCGCCCCGACCCACACCAACAAGCCACCCCCCGCTGCGGCGGCCAAGCCACAGCCCGCCCCCGCGCCGCCAGCGTCGTCGCGTACTGCGGCAGCAGCGTCGGGTCAGCGGGCGAGGAGGCCTCCGAGGCGGCGAAAGCCTCGTACGACGGCACAGTCCCCGTCACGATCCCCAGATTCGGGGTGCCGGAAGCCGCCAGCTCCCGCAGCGACGCTTCTATGGTCGCCAGGTGTTCCTCGTGGGACGGGTACTCCGAGGACAGGGGCGGGTACGCCGTCAGCAGTTCTGTCAGTTCGCCGGTCGGCCAGTGCAGGACCGCCACCGGGAACGGGCGGGACAGCGCCTCCCGGAACGTGCCCAGCTCGGCGCGCAGGCGGGTGATCTCTGCCTGGAGTTCCGCCGGGTTCTCCGAGCCCAGGGACCAGACGCGCTTGGGGTCGTGGAGTTCGTCCAGGGGGATCGGGGACGAGTGGAGGGTGTCGGCCAGGGTGTCCCAGTCGTCGTGGGGGGCGCCCAGCATGCGGCGGACGCGGTGGCGGCCGAAGAGGAGGGGGTGGGTGGAGTAGGGGGGTTCCGAGACGTCTGCGAGGAGGAGCGTCGCCGCCTGCGTGAAGGTGTCCTGCGCCGCTTCCAGCTCGTCGTGGGATTCCAGCGCCTCCGCGACGATCACCCAGGGGGCCGGGTCGCGGGGAGCGGAGGTGCGGACTCCCTCGATGATCGCCCTCGCCTCCGCCTCGTGGCCGTACTCCCAGAGGTTCGACGCCTTCAGGGCTCGTACCAGGTGGGGGTGGTCCAGGGGAGCCGAGGACGACAGCAGACGGTCGTAGAGCGCGGTCGCGCCTGGGCGGTCTCCGGCCAGTTCGAGGTGGGCCGCGGCCTGCAGGAGCAGGTGTTCGGCGTCCTCGGGGTAGAGGCCGGCAGTCCGCTCCAGGCGTGCTGCTTCGGCGTTGTGGTCGACGTGCTCGGCAGACGTGTCGGGGCGCATGGGTGACACCGTACTGCCGTTGACCGACAAATAAGAGAGATGCGCAGGCCACAGGGGGCGGGAGTCCCCGGGGGCATATTCCGCTCGGTTGTCCCGCCCCGCTCGCACTCCCTCATGCCCCCCGCTTGTGCTCTCCGCGCGCGCCCTCGCTCACGCCCCTAGACCACCACGCCGTCGATCTGCAGCGTCTGCACCGCCCCCGCCGCGAACGGCACGGCGACCGACTTCCCGCTCAGATACGTGTCCGAGTGGGCCGCGTACAGGTCACCCGTGCCCGCGGTGACCGTGTTCCAGCGGGGGACCAGGCCGCCCGTGCCGCCGGCCACCGTGGTGAAGCGGGAGAGGTCGAAGGTCAGGGTCTGGGAGGAGGTGGACTTGTTGGCTGCCACGATCACCAGGCGTTTCGCCGTCGCGTCGTACGCCGCCGCCGCGTAGTCCACTCCCGTGTCGACGATCGTCATGCCGGGGCGGATGTGGCGGCTGAACTGGGCCAGTACGAAGAGCTTCGTCTCGACCGCCCCGGCCGTCAGGGTGCTCGCGTCGTACTTGATCACGCCCCAGCCCGCGGTCGGGTCCATCACCTGCCAGTAGACCCAGGCGGTCGGGTGCAGCCAGCGGAAGTCGAGGAGGAGGTTGCTCGCCATGGTGAGGCCGGTGCCGTCGCCGTCGCCGTACTCGGAGTTCCACAGGCTCTTGCCGGACGTGGTCACGGCGTCCGTGTAGAGGAGGTCGCGGCGGCCGCCCGAACCCTGGTAGCCGTGTACGTTGACGCGGTTCACGTAGCCCTTCGTCGTCGAGCTGAAGGAACTCCACGTCGTACGGGCCAGGTCGTAGCTCGTCTCGTCCGACGCCGAGATCTTCGTCGCCGTCAGGCCGCGCTTGTCCAACTCGCTGCGCAGGTACGGGAGGACCGCCGACTGCACCGAGGCGTCCATGTGGCAGCCCTCCTGGGTGCCCGTCGCCGTCCACCAGCTGGAGCTCGGCTCGTTGAAGGCCTCCACCGTGGAGAAGCTCACGCCCCAGTTGTTCTTCGCGTACAGCGCCACCGCGGCCAGGTGCGAGGCGTGCTGGCGGTAGTTCCAGGACTGGAGGTTGTTGCCGCCGCCGGACGCGCCCGACGGGTTGTGGTTCAGGCACATCCACCACATCGGGGAGTTGGCGAACAGCTCGCTCGTCGCGCCCCGTGAGGTCGCCTTGGTGAGGGCGGCTCGCTGGGTGGCGTCGGCCGTCCACTTCCAGGCCGAGGAGGTCGGGTCCTCGTTGTTCCAGTCCTGCCAGTAGCCCTCGATCTGCTTGAAGGAGGGGATGTTGGCGGAGGCGACCATCGATTCGCCGCTCACGGTGTTCGAGCTGCACGCGCCGAGGTTGTAGCGGGCGATGTTCAGGCCCAGGCCCGGGAGCGAAGTGCCGTTGTACGTCGTCGACTTGGTGGTGAAGAAGAGGTCGGCGAAGTCGTCCCGGGCGCCGAACACGTTGGCCCACCACGCCAGCGAGGTGCCCCAGCCCTCCCATTTCCCGTATGTCGTGGCCGGGTTGACGGCGATGGTCGCGTCCGCGCGTGCGGTGCCCGTCGCCAGGGCGCTGCCGAGGAGCGTACCGCCCGCGGCCGCCAGCAGTGATCTGCGTCGGATCATGGCTTCTCCGTCCCGCCCAACTTCCGGTCGTCCCACCAGAGTTGGGTCGTCAACTCGACGCCGGTCGTCCCGCCGGCGGTGGCCTGTGCCGCTGATGCCATCAGGAAGCATCGGGTGTGACGTGTGAGGTTGTCGAGGGTTATGACAGCCCTTTCTAAAACCGGTGTATGAAGGCCCAGTGAAGGTTCCTTGGTGTGTGGCCGTGGCGGGAGGCCTACAGGGCTGGTGAGTTGAAGAGGCAGCCCTTATCGTGCGGGCCCGGCGAAGGAGGCGTACGCATGCGGGTTCCCGTCGTGCAGCACAGCACCCGGCGGTGGCGCGCCCGGCGGCGGCGTGCGCTGTGGACCGGGGGTGAGGTCCTCGTCACCGTCGGGGTCGTCCTCATGCTGCTCGTCGTCCACCAGCTGTGGTGGACCAACCGGGAGGCCAAGCGAGGCGCCGAGCGGAAGGTCGAGGCGCTGGAGCGGGAGTGGGGGACGGGAGCCGATGGGGGTGGCGGGGGTGCTTCCTCTGGCTCAGGTACGTCCGACACGCCGTCCCCGTCGGCGGAGGCCCCCGGCGGCAGCAGCGGGAGTAGCGGCAGCGGTCGGCGGCAGCGGTCCGCCACCACTCGTGCGTCCCAGCCCAGCTGGTCCCAGGCCTACGCCATCCTCACCATCCCCCGCCTCTCCCTCCGCGTCCCCGTCGCCGAGGGCGTCAGCAAGCAGAACGTCCTCAACAAGGGGTACGTCGGCCACTACAAGGGCACCCAACAGCCGGGCCAGGCAGGGAACTTCGCGCTCGCGGGGCATCGGAACACGCATGGCGAGCCGTTCCGGTACATCAACAGGCTGAAGCGCGGGGACACGGTCGAGGTCGAGACCAAGGCCGCCGTGTACACGTACGTCGTCGACAAGACCCTTCCTCAGACCTCGGCGCGGGACAGCGGGGTCATCCGCAGCGTGCCCCGGAGTACGGTCCGGCCGTCGTACGGGTACAGCGCGCCCGGGTACTACATCACCCTCACCACCTGCACCCCCGAGTACACCTCCAGGTACCGGCTCGCGGTGTGGGGGAAGCTGCGGTCCATGCGGCCTCGCTAGAGTCGGCCGCCGGCTAATGGCCGGGCGGGCGCGGCGTCCTCACCGCCGGTCCCTTCCCCTGCGCGTGCAGCAGCGCCGCGAGCTCGTGCTGGGCCACCGCGTCGCCCGCTTCGGCGCGCTCGCGGTACAGCGCCTCCGCCTCGGCGTAGCGGCCCAGCGTCGCCAGGCACGAGCCGAGGTCCCGCCAGGCGAAGCGATGTTCCAGCTCGATGGCGAGGCGGTACCACTCCACGGCGGTCACCAGGTCGCCGTCCCGCCGCTTCCAGTAGCCCAGTTGACTGGCGGCCCGTGCGCTGCCCGCCCGTGCCATCCCGGCCACCAGGTCCTCGGCCTCGGTCGCTCGTCCCGATGCCCAGCAGCGCATTTCCTGGGCCATGGTGACCAGCCAGTCGGGGTCCTGCCTGACCTGAGCCTCGCGGCGGAGCCAGTGCTCGGCCTCCGCCTCGTAGCGGGCGTCCGTGTGCGCGAGCCTGCTGGCGCTCCAGGCCAGCTCGCGCACCGCGTCCAGGTGACCGGCCTCGGCCAACGGCACGAGTCGGCGCTTCGCTTCCTCGCGGTGCCCTTGCCGCAACAGGTCGCTGCCGAGCCGGAATTGGGCGGAGGCGTCGCCGTCCGCTGCCGATGTCGCCATGGGCAGCACCCTATGGCGGAGGGGCCGCCCCTCCGCGATGCGCCCCGGCGATGCGCCCCCGGGGACGCCCGCTGGGGACGCCCCCCCGTGTCGCCCCCGTTGCGGCCCTCGTTACGGCCGCCCCCGTCAGGCCGGTCAGGCCCGTCAGGCCCGTCAGGCTCGTCGGTCGGTCAGGCTTGTCAGGCCGGTCGCGCCCGTCGGCCCGTCGGCCGGTCAGCCGGTCAGGCCGGTCAGCCGGTCAGCCGGTCAGGCCGGTCAGGCCCGCCAGGCCGGTCACGCCCGTCAGGCCCTTCGGCCCGCCAGGCCCGTCAGCTCCGTCGGCCTGCCAGGCTGGCCAGGCGCGTCGGCCCGTCAGGCGCGTCGGCTGGTCAAGCCGGTCAGGCCCGTGGGCCCGTCAGGCCCGCCAGGCCCGCCAGGCCCGTCAGCCCCGCTCCCGAAGCACCAGCACACTCACCGCCGCCAGCGCCGCGAGCCCGGCGGAGACACCGATCGCGATGTCCGCGCCGTGTGCGAGCCCGCCCGTGGAGGTCACCAGCGCGATCGTGAGGGCGACGCCCGCGCAGGAACCGATGTAGCGGAACGTCTGCTGGGCGCCCGACCCCATCGCGGCCCGCTGTACCGGGACGGACTCCACCGCGAGCAGCGGCAGCGCGGCGTTCAGGAGGCCGCTGCCCACGCCGGAGACCACGAAGCCGGGGAGCAGCCGGGTCCATGAACCGGCGTCGACCGCGCCGAGCATCGTCAGGACGCCGGCCGCGTGCAGCGCGAAGCCGAGGGCGAGCTGGTGGCGCGGTGAGACCCGGCCCGCGAGGCGCCGTGCCTGGAGGGCGACCGCGAAGGAGAGGCCTGACCAGAGCAGGAACAGCCACGCCGTGTCCATCGCGGACAGCCCGAGCGTCCGCTGGAGCAGTGCCGGCAGGAAGCTGAACAGGCCGATCACCGCGAGGCCCGTGAAGAGTCCGCCCGCGGACGAGGCGAGGAAGCGGCGGTGCCGGAGCAGGCCGAGGTCGATCATGGGCGTACGGCTGCGGCGCTCGACGACGACGAACACGGACGTCAGCACGAGGAACGCCAGCACCAGGAGGCCCACCGGTGCGCGCAGCCAGCCGTCGCGGCCAAGCGTCAGTGCCGCGACCAGGGACACCAGCGCGAGGCCGAACGTCAGCGCCCCCGCCAGGTCGGGACGGCCGCCCCGTGGCGCGCGGGACTCGGTGAGTGTCCGGGCGCTGAGCAGAGCGACGATCAGCGCGGCGGCGCCCAGCACCGCGTACGCCGCCCGCCAGTCCCACCCCGCTATCGCGCCGGCGAGCAGCGGGCCCACCGCGATGCCGCCGCTGACGAAGGCGCCCCAGACGCCGGTCGCGTGCAGGCGTCCGCGGGGAGTCGGGAAGGCGTGGACGATCAGCCCCAGGCTGCTGGCGAGGATCGCCGCGCTCGCCGCGCCCTGCGCGACACGGGTGAGGGTGAACAGGAGGGTCGAGTCCGCGAGCGCGCCCAGTGCCGTGGTGATGCCGAGCGCGACCGTGCCGGCCAGGAAGATCCGGCGCCGCCCGTAGTCGTCCGCGAGGCTGCCGGCGACCAGGAGCAGCGCGGCCAGGCCCAGCGGGGTGCCGTTGAGCAGCCAGGCCTGGGCGGAGACCGAGGTGTGCAGGGCGGCGGCGGTGTCGGGGAGCGTGACCATCGGCGCCGTGTAGGTCATGAGGGCCACGGCGGTGGCGGCGCTGGTCAGGGCGAGGGTGGGGGCCGCGCGCGGGGTGTCCGTGGCCGAGGGTGCGGGTGCGGAGGGCGCGTCGGAGGGGGGCGGGTGCGTGGTGGCGGCGGTCCGGTCGAGCCCGGTCATGGCCTGCCCTTTCGGGATGAGGGGATTGGCGGATGGGTAAGGGAGTGGGTTCGGTCATTGAACCCACTCGCCGGTTCGACCGTAACACCCTAGGTTCGTTCACTGAACCAAGAAGTCGAAAAGTGGCTACAGTGGGGCCATGGCTCTGGGCAAGGACTACGCGACGCAGGAGTGCTCGATCGCCCGCGCGCTCGAGGTCGTCGGCGAGCGCTGGACACTCCTCGTCATCCGCGACGCTCTCTACGGCGTACGGCGCTACAACGACTTCCTCGGTCACCTCGGCATCCCGCGCGCCGTCCTCGCGACCCGCCTCCAGACGCTCACCGCCGAGGGCATCCTCGAAAAGCGCCGCTACCAGGAGTCGCCGCCGCGCGACGAGTACGTCATCACCGACCGCGGCATCGCGCTCTGGCCCACCCTGCGCTCGCTCGGCCTGTGGGGCCGCGAGCACTTCAGTGAGACCCAGCTGCGTGTCTTCCGCCACGCGACCTGCGGCACGGAGCTCGGCCCGTACGGCGAATGCGCCGTCTGCGGAACCGTCGTACCCGTTCCGGACGTCGAAATGATGCCGGGCCCCGGACTCGATCCGGACCCGGCGGATCCGGTCAGCCGGGCACTGCTCAAGCCGAAGCGGCTGCTCGAACCGATCGAGGCGGATCCTGTATAACGGCAGGGCAGGCACGTATGTACGACCGCATGCGACCGCATACGAGTGACGAGGAGGGGAGTAGGCGATGATCCGTAGCTGGGCCAACATGCGCCCCGCCGCCGTGCTGCTGCTTCTGCTCCTCGAAGTCGCCCTCCTCGACACCGGCAGCCTCTCCGCCGCCGTCGCCGTGGCGTTCACCGCGACCGCCGCGGCCGGTTCCGCGCTCGCCGTCTGCGCCCTCATCGGCTCGCGCTGCGCGCCGGCCGTCCCCCGTACGCGGGTACGGACGGCCCTCCGCGACCGCGAGCACCGTACGGCGTTCCTGCCCCAACGCGATCCCGACGCATCGGGGCGTACGCGCCCCCGAGCCCCCGGGCGTGCCCTCCTGACGGCCGCCGCGTAGGGACTCTCCGGATCTCAGGATCTCCGCATCTCCGGATCTCCGTAAGTCCGTAGCTGGACCCCGCGTGGGGCCGTCATGCCGCATTCCGTAACCCGGCACGACGAGACCCCCGGAGGGCTCACCCATGTCCACGTTCATGTCTGCTTTCGCGAGCCTGGTCGAGCAGCTCGCCGATCTGCTCCAGCCCTTGTTCCATGCCTCGGCGGCGGCTGCCGCGATCGTCCTGTTCACCGCGCTCGTACGGCTGCTCGTGCATCCCCTGTCGCGGGCCTCGGCGCGCGGACAGCGCGCTCGGGCGGCGCTCCAGCCGCAGATCGCGGAGCTGCGCAAGAAGCACGGCAAGGACCGTGAGAAGTTCCAGAAGGCGCTGATGGAGCTGCACGCGGAGGAGAAGGTGTCGCCGCTGTCCGGATGTCTGCCCAGCCTGTTGCAGATGCCGGCCTTCTTTCTCCTCTACCACCTGTTCTCCAGCTCGACGATCGGCGGCGAGGCCAACGCCCTGCTCGGGCACAAGCTGTTCGCCGCACCGCTCGGCGGCCGGTGGGCGGACGCGCTCGGCGACGGCGGGGTCTTCGGGGCGCAGGGCCTCGTCTACCTCGCCCTCTTCGCGATCGTCGCGGCCGTCGCCGCCTTCAACTACCGGCGTACGAAGCGGATGATGGCGACGAGTGCTCCGGTGGCCGACGGTGAGCAGGTGCCCGGGCTCGCCTCGGTCAACAAGCTCATGCCGTTCATGTCCTTCTTCACGCTCTTCACCGTGGCGGTGGTGCCGCTGGCCGCCGCGCTGTACGTGGTGACGAGTACGACATGGAGCGCGGTGGAGCGGGCGGTGCTGTACCGGGACATGCCCGGCGCGGGGCCCGCGACGGCGGCCCTCGTCTGATCTCGGCTCCTGGCCGCCTCGGTTCCCTGACCCCGGCCCCTGACCCCGGCCGTTGGTTACGGTCCAGTCCGTGAACGGGGTATTGCGGACTGGACGCCGAAATTGGAGGATCGACCAGTCCTCCGATGGCTGCACCCGTCGGTCGACCGCCCGCGATCGAGGGAGATTGTGATCATGAAGCTGCTGCGAGTCGGTACGGCTGGGTCGGAGCGGCCCGCGCTGCTCGACGCCGAGGGGACCCTCCGGGATCTTTCGGGCATTGTCCCGGACATCGACGGGGCGCTGCTCGCCGACGACGCGGCGCTCGGCCGGATCCGTTCCGCCGCCGAGGCCGGTGAGCTGCCCGCGCTGGACGCGACCGGGCTGCGCGTCGGGCCGCCGCTCGCGCGCATCGGCAAGGTCGTGTGCATCGGGCTGAACTACCACGACCACGCCCGCGAGACCGGCGCCGAGCCGCCCGCCGAGCCGGTGATCTTCTTCAAGGCCGCGGACACGGTGGTCGGCCCGAACGACACCGTGCTCGTGCCGCGCGGCTCGGTGAAGACCGACTGGGAGGTGGAGCTGGCGGTCGTCATCGGCCGTACGGCCCGCTATCTGGAGTCGCACGAGGAGGCGCTCGCGCATGTCGCCGGGTACGCGGTGGCGCACGACGTCTCCGAGCGCGAGTTCCAGATCGAGCGCGGGGGCACGTGGGACAAGGGGAAGAACTGCGAGACGTTCAATCCGCTGGGGCCGTGGCTGGTGACGGCGGACGAGGTGCCGGATCCGCAGAACCTGTCGCTGCGGTTGTGGGTCAACGGTGAGCTGAAGCAGGACGGCACGACCGCAGAGCAGATCTTCCCGGTGGCCGAAGTCGTGCGGTACGTCAGCCAGTTCATGACCCTCTACCCCGGTGACGTCATCAACACGGGTACGCCGGCGGGGGTTGCCCTCGGGCAGCCCGAGCCGAAGCCGTTCCTGCGGGCGGGGGATGTCGTGGAGCTGGAGGTCGAGGGGCTCGGGCGTCAGCGCCAGCAGTTCAAGGACGCCTGAGCCCCCCCGACGTCAGATCAGGAGGTCGGCCAGCCTGCGCCATGCCTCCCGCTGCAATCCGTCCCTCGGGCCGCCGTCCACCACCTGGATCGCCACATGGTCCGCGCCCGCCTCGTGGAAGGCGTTGACGCGGTCGCGGATCCGGTCCTCGTCGCCCCATGCGTACAGCGCGTCGATCAGGCGGTCGCTGCCGCCGTCGGCCAGGTCGTCCTCGGTGAAGCCGAGGCGCAGGAAGCTGTTCGTGTAGTTGGGGAGGGAGAGGTACATGGCGAAAGCCTCGCGGGCCAGGGCGCGGGCGCGGGTCGGGTCGGTCTCCGGGACGACCTTGAACTCGGGGGCCAGCAGCGGGGCCTCGCCCAGGATCTCGCGGGCCTGGGCGGTGTGCTCGGGCGTGACCAGGTAGGGGATCGCGCCCGCCGCCCGGTCGGCGGAGAGTTGCAGCGTCTTCGGACCGAGGGCCGCCAGGGCCCGGCGCTCCGCGGGGACCCCGGCCGCGTCCAGCGCGTCGAGGTAGGCAACCAGGGCCGAGTACGGGCGGCGGTACTGGTCCGCGAGCTTGGCGTGGCTCACCCCGAGGCCGAGCACGAAGCGGCCGGGATGGGCCGCATCCACCTCGGCGAAGCCCGCCGCGCTCGCCTCGGCGTCGTACTGCCAGATGCTCTGGATGCTGGTGCCGACCGTGAGGCGCGAGGTGGCTTCCAGCAGGGGTACGGAGTGGTGGGCGGCGCTGCTGCCGCCCAACCAGACGGCTCCGTAGCCGAGCTGCTCCAGCTCGGCGGCGGCCTCGGCGATTTCGGCGCGCTTGGCGGGGTCCTCCGAGCGGAGCCCGACGCTCCAGATGCCGTAGCGGCCGACTGTTTCCTTCAGGGCGGTTGTCATCGTTCCGTTCCCTCCGGTGGGTGTCGTTCCATGATCGCTGTCTCGTACGACGATCCCAACCGGAGGGTTCCTCGAGTTAATCCCGCCGGTGCTGTTCGGCCAGGAATTGCTCCAGCGCCTCCACCACGAGGCGGTGGTCCTGGAGCTGGGGCAGGCCGGAGACCGTGACCGTGCCGATCACGCCGACGCCCTCGACGTTGATCGGGAACGAGCCGCCGTGTGCCGCGTACACGTCGGGGTCGAGACGCGAGGACTCCTCGAACGTCGTGCCCTTGGCGCGGAAGCGGGTGCCGACCAGGAGCGAGGAGCAGCCGTAGCGTTCGACGACGCGGCGCTTGCGGTCGATCCAGGCGTCGTTGTCCGGGGTCGAGCCGGGCAGCGCCGCGTGGAAGAGCTGCTGGCCGCCGCGGCGGATGTCGATGGCGACGGGGGCGTGACGGTCCCTGGCCATCTCGACGAGGCGTGTGCCAAGGGTCCAGGCGTCGTCGTACGTGAAGTGGGGGAGCGTCAAGCGACGCTCCTGCTCCTCGAGGTCGGGGATCTCCGGCGCGTTCACAGGGACACCACCACTCCCTCGCGGGCGGAGCGGCGGGCCGCCTCCAGGACGTCGAGGGCGGCCGCGGCCTCGTGCGCGGTGACCGGGTTGGGGGCTCCGTCGCGGAGGGCGGCGGCGACGGCCGCGTAGTACGCGGGGTACGCGCCGGGGAGCGTGGGTTCGGGTCGGCCGCCGCCGGTCAGCGGGGACTCCCCGGAGCCGACGCGGCCCCACAGGTGCTCGGGCTCGACACCCCACTCGGCGTCCGAGCCGGCGTCCGTACCGGGCCGCTTGCCGTCGCGGAGGTCCGCCTCCTGCGGGTCGAGGCCGTACTTCACGTAACCGGCCCGCGAGCCCAGGACGCGGAAGCGCGGGCCGAGTTGGGCGGTCGTCGCGGAGACGTAGAGGTGGGAGCGCACCCCGTTCGCGTGCGTGATCGCGATGAACGTGTCGTCGTCGGTCTGCGCGCCCGGGCGGCGGATGTCGGACTCGGCGTACACCGAGGTCGCGGGGCCGAAGAGGACGAGGGCCTGGTCGACGACATGGCTGCCGAGGTCGTAGAGGAGACCTCCGATCTCTGCCGGGTCGCCGGACTCGCGCCAGCCGCCCTTGGGCTGCGGGCGCCAGCGCTCGAAGCGGGAGTCGAAGCGCTGGACGTCGCCCAACTCGCCCTCGGCGAGCAGCTTGCGGACGGTCAGGAAGTCGTTGTCCCAGCGGCGGTTCTGGAAGACGGAGAGCAGGAGGCCGCGTTCGTCGGCCAGGGCGGCCAGCTCGCGGGCCTCCGCCGCCGTACCGGCGAGGGGCTTGTCGACGACGACCGGGAGGCCGGCCTTGAGGGCGGCCGTCGCGATCGGGACGTGGGTCTTGTTCGGGGACGCGATGACGATCAGGTCCAGCTCGTCGGCGCGCGCCCACAGCTCGTCGGGCGTGGCGGCGAACCGGAGGCCGCCACCGAACTCGGCGCGGGCCTGCTCCTGCCGCTCCGGGTTGGACGTGACGACCGTGTCGAGGGTCAGCCCCTCGGTCGCGGCGATCAGCGGGGCGTGGAAGACGGAGCCCGCGAGGCCGTAGCCGACGAGGCCCACGCGGAGGGGAGTACCAGTCATGCCTGTCATGGTCTCTACTTTCGCAACGCTGTTGCCAAAGTGCAAGCGCGGGGGACAATAGTGGCGTGAACAGGAGTGATGGGGAGTCGGGCGTGGGGGTGCCGGGAGCGGCGAGGGGGCCGGAGGCGCCTGGGGTGGTGGACGTGCCTGGGGTGGTGGACGTGCCTGGGGTGGTGGACGTGCCGGGGGTGCGTGGTGGCCGGGGCGGGGAGGCGGGGGTGAATCTGCTGAATCTGCGGAGTCACAACGCCGCGCTCGTGCTCGATCTGCTGCGCACGGCCGGGCCGGCCGGGATCAGCCGGCTCGAACTCGCCGAGCGGACCGGGCTGACCCCGCAGGCCGTCAGCAAGATCACCGCGCGGCTGCGGGCGGAGGGGCTGGCCGTGGAGGCGGGGCGCCGGGCGTCCACCGGTGGCAAGCCCCGTACGGTGCTGCGGCTGGTGCCCGAGGCCGGTCATGCGGTGGGGCTGCATCTCGACCGGGACGAGCTGACGGTGGTGCTCTGCGATCTCACGGGGGCCGTGGTGGCTGAGCGGCGGGCTTCGTTGGGGCTGGGGGCCGGGGCCGATGCGGTGGTCGAGGGGGCGGCCGGGGAGGTGGAGGCCCTGATCGCGGGGGTGTCCGTGCTGGGGGTGGGGGGTGCGCTGCATGGGCCTCTCGATCTGTGGGGGGTTCTGCATCCGGCTTACGCGAGTTCCGGAGTGGGACGGGTTTCCGTTTGGGGGATGTGCTGGTGGAGCTGTTGGGGGGTTGCCCGTGTTGGTGGTCGACCAGGGAACCAATGCGGCCGGCGTTGGGGATTGCCTTGGGGGGCGCCGGGGATGGCTGCCGGGCGTGGTGGCCGAGTCCTTCGGTATCTGATTAGGGTTCGGGGGGCTGGGGGTGGGTGGTGAATGGCTGGGGGTGTGCATCGGGGTGCCGTACGTGAGGACGGGGGCGTTCGGGCATCCGGTTCATTCCCAGTTGGGGGTGGCCAGGTGTGCGTGGTGGAACTATGTGGTGGGGCCCGGGGGTGCAATGGAGTGCTGTGTTGGAGGCGGTGGGGCGGGGGGATGTGGATGAGGATGCGCGGGAGTCGGGGTTGGTGCGGCGAATCTGGTGGGGTCTGTTGGACATTGACTCTTGTGTTGCTGGGCGGAGCCGTACGGTTGCGGGTCACCCGGATGGCGTATAGTGGGGGGGTTGTCCGGGCGGTGTTGGGGGAGCGGGCTCGGGGGAGGGGGTCGTCGGTCGGGGGTTCGGTGGGGTTGCTTCGGTGGGGCGGGGGGGTTGCGGAGGGGGCGGCTCAGTTGTTGTTGGCGCCGTTGTTCGGGCGGGGGGAGGGGTGAGGGGGTTCTTTCGCCCCCGCCGCCCCTACCCGTCCCATCCAAGGGGCTCCGCCCCTTCGACCCCGTGGGTTGTGTTCTGTCTGCGGGTGAGTGGGGGCCGTTCGCGCAGTTCCCCGCGCCCCTTTTAGCAGCCCCCAGGAACGGGAACCCCACCCCCAGCCACCGCCGAGCCGGTCCGCCGGGTGGGGGACTTTCGGGGTTGAACGGGGCGGGTGCCGGGCGTGGCGGACAGGTTGGGGTGTGGGGGCGTGGCAGCGTCACGGGAGTCGTTGCCTGGTAGCGACTGATGTTTTTGTCTGACGTTCCGATCCCGATTCCTGCCGCTCTCGATCGGCCAAAGGCCCCTCATGCGACTGCGTAACTCCCTCCTCCCGCTCGCCCTCCCCATCGTCCTGACCGCCGCCGCCCCCACCCACGCTCACCCGCTCATCCTCACGACCCCCCGCCCCGCCTGCGCCGCCCCCGACACCCGGGACTTCCCCATCAAGACCCGGATCCACGGGGGGCCGGCCGCCTACGACGTCGGTGGTGACTACCGGACGTGGTACATCGACCTCAGCAACACCACGGCGCACACCTGCGGCGGCATTCACCCGATCGTCGTGCTCGTGGACGGGAAGCGGGCGTTGCGGCCGGAGCAGGCGCGGCTGGAGTTCTACGAGGGGGAGCGGTCGCATCCGGTGACGTTCGAGAAGAGTGACGAGGCCGAGAACGTGGGGGTGTTCGACGACGGGTTCCCGGGGTTCACCGTGGGACCCGGGCGGACGCTCACCGTGAAGGTGCGCCTCTCCGTGACCTCCGACGCGACCGCACCGAACGACGTCGTCGCCAACGCGGCGGTCGTGCAGCGCCACAACGACGACGGCGACTGGGTGGGGGAGTCGAACGACTACCGGTTCCGTATCGAAGGCGAGGAGGAGGGCGAGGGCGGCGGCGGTGATGGTGACGGCGGTGATGGTGACGGCGGTGATGGTGACGGCAGCGGCGTACACGACGGGGCGGCACCGTCCGCCGACGAGCTCCCCCAGACCGGACCGGGCGCACCGCACGAGCTCGGCGTGGCGGCCGGCCTCGTGCTGTTCGTCGTGGGAACGACCCTGTTCGCCGTAACCCGCCGGGCACGCCTTCGTCGCCGCTGACACCGGCAGCCCGGCACCTGGAACTCGCGGAGGCAAGCCCGTCTGCGACGATCCCCCCGTGAACTACCCGGACTACCCGAACGACCAGGCCCCCGGCGCCCCCGTCCGCTCCGGCATCCCGGAGCACGGCCGTATCCCGAAGTACTACGCGGTGAAGGCGCACATCGCCCTGCTGATCGAGGAGTTGGGCGAAGGGGGGCTCCTGCCCACCGAGCGTGATCTCGCCGAGAAGTGCGAAGTCGCCCGCGAGACCGTGCGGCAGGCGTTGCGCGAGCTGCTGCTGGAGGGGAAGCTGCGGCGGCAGGGGCGCGGGACGGTCGTCGCCGGGCCGAAGCTGGAGCAGCCGCTCTCCCTCGCCAGCTACACCGAGGGCGTACGGCGGCAGGGGCGTACCCCCGGTCGTACGCTCATCTCGCTCGACCGCTTCCCCTGCCCCGAGGCCCTCGCCGCCGAGGCCGGGCTCACGCGCGGCGAACCCGTCTGGCACATGGAGCGTGTCCTGCTCGCGGACGACGAGCGGGTCGGGCTGGAGAGCACCTATGTCGCCGTGGCCCGCGTGCCCGGCCTCGACCGCGACTTCGACCCCGACTCCTCCTTCTACGCCTACCTCCACGAGCGGCTCGGCATCGCGTTCGGCGACGCGGATGAGCGGATCGAGACCGTGCTGGCCACCCCGCGCGAGGCGCTGCTCATCGGTACGCCGCCCGCGTTGCCGATGCTGCTGATCCACCGGGTCTCGCGGGACACGGAGGGGCGGCCGCTGGAGCGGGTGCGGACGCTGTACCGGGGGGATCGCTTCTCGTTCACCGCTCACCTTCAAGGCTGACAGCGGGTTCAAGGCTGACAGCGGGCGGGCTTCGGCTCGCCCTCTTTTATAACCAACAGATAACGGGTCTAGCCCAAACGTGATGAGCGGTTCACCATCTGGTTGCTGGCCGGACCCTTTCGATTCCCCCGTCCCCAGGAGCGTTGCCGTCGTGAGAGTGATAGTCGTCGGAGCCGGTGTCGTGGGCACCCTGCATGCCTGGCATGCGGTGGAGCGCGGCCATGAGGTCGTACAGATCGAGCGTGAGGCGGAGGCCCGCGGGGCCTCGCTGCGCAACTTCGGACAGATCTGGGTGAGTGGTCGCGCCGGAGGAGAGGAGCTCGAAACCGCCCTGCGGGCACGGGAGTTGTGGGAGGAGATCGGGGCGCGCGTGCCCGGGCTCGGGTTCCGGGCCAACGGGTCGCTGACACCCGTGCGCAATGACCTCGAACTCGCCGTCGCCGAGGCCGCCCTGGCCCGTCCGGACGCCGCGGCCCGTGGCTACAAGCTGCTCACGGCCGACGAGGCGCGTGCGGTGAACCCGGCACTGCGGGGAGCGTTCGACGCCGCCCTGTACTGCGAGCGCGACGCGGCCGTCGAGCCGCGCACCGCCCAACTCGCCCTACGGAAACACCTGTTGATGTCCCCGAACTACACCTTTCTGCCGGGGCGCGAGGTCCGTGACGTCGTCGGTGAGCGAGCGGTTCGCGACGATCACGGGGAGGTGCATGACGGGGACGCCGTCGTGCTGTGCACGGGGGCCTGGCTCGGCGGCCTCGTACGGGAACTGGCGGGGCCCGGGCTGCCCGTGCGGCGCGTACGGCTGCAGATGATGCAGACCGATCCGCTGGGCGAGCCGCTCACGACATCCGTCGCCGACGCGGACAGTTTCCGCTACTACCCCGCGTACCGAAGCCCCGCCCTCGACGAACTCGACGCGCGCCGGCCCCAGTCCGCGACCGCCGCCGCGCACCGGATGCAGCTGCTCATGGTGCAGCGCGCGGACGGCGGGCTGACCATCGGCGACACCCACGAGTACGAGCACCCCTTCGCCTTCGACACCCTCGAAGACCCCTACGACCACCTCGCCGAGGTCGTCGAGTCCTTCCTCGGGCGGCCGCTGCCGAAGATCCGGCGCCGCTGGGCCGGGGTGTACGCGCAGTGCACGGACCCGAGCCGGGTCGTGCACCGGCAGCGGGTGCGCGACGGGGTGTGGCTGGTCACCGGGCCCGGCGGGCGCGGTATGACCTGCTCGCCCGCCCTGGCCGAGACGACCGCCGACGAGCTGGGATGGTGACCGAATTGACCTCGAACGACATACGGGATTCGACCGCGGACGACATACGAGAACCGGCCCCGAACGTCATACGGGAATCGGTCGCGAACGACATACGCCTCGTCGTGCTCGACATGGCCGGCACCACCGTCGCCGACGGCGGGCTCGTCGAGCAGGCGTTCGCCGCGGCCGCCGGGGAGCTGGGCGTCGAGCCCGGGTCCGTCGATCACGCCGAGAAACTGGCGTACGTCCGGGCCACCATGGGCGAGTCCAAGATCTCCGTCTTCCGGCAGCTGTTCGGGGCGGAGGACCTCGCCCGGCGGGCCAACTCCGCCTTCGAGAGGGCGTACGGGGAACTCGTCGACGGCGGGCGGATCGCGCCGATCGCCGGGGCGCGCGAGGCGGTCGAGGAGCTCGCGGAGGCCGGGCGGACGGTCGTGCTCACCACCGGGTTCGCCCGGGTCACCCAGGACGCCATCCTCGATGCCCTGGGCTGGCGGGAGCTGGTGCCGCTCACGCTGTGCCCGGCCGACGCGGGGGGCCGGGGGCGCCCGTACCCCGACATGGTGCTGGAGGCGTTCCTGCGGACCCGGGCCGCGGAGGGCGTACGACAGGTCGCCGTCGTGGGGGACACCTCGTACGACATGCTCAGCGGCGTACGCGCCGGGGCGGGTGTGGTGGCCGGGGTGCTCACCGGGGCACACGGAGACGCGGCGCTGCGCGCGGCGGGCGCCATGCGCGTGCTCGGGTCGGTCGCCGAACTGCCCGCTCTCCTCAAGGGGGTTGAGTGATGGACGGCGGTATTCGCTTCGACCGGGTGTCCGTCGCGTACGGCGGGACCACCGTCCTCGACTCGCTCGACCTCACCGTCGAGCCCGGCGAGGTCATGGCGCTGCTCGGGCCCTCCGGATCCGGGAAGACGACCGCGCTGCGTGCCGTCGCCGGGTTCGTACGGCCCGTCTCCGGGCGGGTGTTCCTCGGCGGACGGGACGTCACCGACGAGCCGCCGTACCGGCGTGGGGTCGGGATGGTGGTGCAGCAGTACGCCCTCTTCCCGCACATGCGGGTCGAGGACAACGTGGCCTTCGGTCTGAAGGCGCGAAGGGGGCGCGAGGCCGTGCCCCGGCGGGAGATCCCCGGGCGGGTCGCCTCGGCGCTGGAGATGACCGGGATGGCGGAGTACGCCCGGCGGTATCCGCGCGAGCTGTCCGGCGGGCAGCAGCAACGCGTCGCCATCGCAAGGGCGTTGGCCGTACGGCCCGGGGTGCTGCTCCTCGACGAGCCGCTGTCCGCGCTGGACGCGCAGCTGCGGTCCGGGATGCTGGCCGAACTCTCCCGGCTGCACCGGGAGTTGCCCGACGTGTCGATCCTCTACGTCACCCATGACCAGGTCGAGGCGCTCACTCTGGCCGATCGGATCGCCGTGATGGACCGGGCGCGGCTGGAGGACTGCGGGACGCCTCGGGAGCTGTATCGCAGTCCTCGTACGGAGTTCACGGCGTCGTTCGTGGGGAACGCCAATCTGTTGCCTGTGACCGTGGGGTCGGGAGCCGTCGCGTTCGGCGGGGCCGAGTTCACGGTCGATACGGGGGAGGTGGGGGCGGGGGTGTCGGCGACCTTGTGTGTACGGCCGCACCTCGTGGGGCTCGGGCCCGGGCCCAACCAGGTCGTCGGGACCGTGCGGGAGGTGCAGTGGCGGGGGGCCACGCATCGGCTGTACGTGGAGGTGGAGGGGCGGCGGGTGATGGCTGACCTTCGTGAGCTGCGCGAACCTCCGGCTCACGGGGACTCGGTGACTCTGCATTTCGCGCCCGAGGACGGAGTGTTGCTGGCTTCCGGGGTGGGCCATGGATAGGTCCATCGCCCTGCGGAACGATGGCCCACAGAGATACCTCTGGGCCCTGCCCCCTGTCCTCGCCCTCTCCCTCCTCTTCCTCTACCCCCTCCTCCTCGTCCTCCAGCAGTCCCTCCACCCGGACGCTGGAGGCACCTCTCTCCAGCCGTACGCCGACGTCTTCGCCTCTCCGGCCTTTCGGGAGGCACTCTGGACGACCGTCTGGATCGCGGTCGTCGCCACCGTCGGATGTCTCGTCCTCGGGTTTCTCCTCGCACTGGTCATCGCGTTTGTGCCGTTCCCGGGAGCCAGGGCCGTCGCGAGGTTCATCGACGTCTTTCTTTCGTTCCCGTCGTTCCTCATCACGCTCGCGCTGCTCTTCATCTACGGCACCGTCGGAATGGCGAACGGGCTGTGGACGGAGGTGACCGGAGCGGGCGACGGGCCCTTTCAGTTCCTGACCACGCCCTGGGGAGTGCTGCTCGCCGAGGTCACGTACTTCACGCCCTTCGTGATGCGGCCGCTGCTCGCCGCGTTCTCGCAGGTCGACACGGCGCAGGTGGAGGTGGCGGCCAGTCTCGGGGCGCGGCCCGGGCGCATTGTGCGGCGGGTGATCCTGCCCGAGGCGCTGCCCGCGCTCGCGGCCGGCGGCAGCCTCGTACTCGTTCTCTGTCTGAACGAGTTCGGGATCGTGCTGTTCACCGGGGCCAAGGGGGTCACGACGCTGCCGATGCTCGTCTACAGCAAGGCGATCCTGGAGTCGGACTATCCGGGCGCGTGTGTCGTCGCCGTCGTCAATGTCCTGCTGTCCGTGGGGCTTTACGGGGTGTACCGGGTGGTGAGCCGTCGTGCTGGTGCATAGCCGGGGCGGGAAGTGGGCGACCTGGGCGGTTTTCTTCCTCCTCTTCCTCCCCCTCTTCGCCCTTCCCCTTCTTGTCGTCCTCGCCGCCTCGTTCGCCACCCACTGGTCGAGCGTCTTCCCGTCCGGGTTCACGACCCGGCACTACGCCGCCGCCACCCGCGGTGAGTCCCTCCAGGCCCTCACCACCAGCCTGGTCACGGCGGTCACCGCGAGTCTGCTCGCGCTCGCGGCCGGGACCTGGGCCGCCCTCGCGGCGCACGCGCTGCCGAGGCGGGCCCGGCGGGTGCTCGACGCGCTGTTCGTGCTGCCCGTCGCCGTGCCCTCGGTGGTCGTCGGGCTCGCGGTCCTCGTCGCGTTCTCCAAGCCGCCGATGCTGCTCAACGGCACCCGGTGGATCGTCGTCCTCGCGCACGCCGTCCTGGTCACGGCGTTCGCGTACCAGTCGGTCACGGCCGCCCTCGTGCGGCTCGACCCGGCGTACGAACAGGCCGCCGCATCGCTCGGCGCCCGGCCCTGGTACGTGCTGTGGCGGGTGCGGCTGCCCCTGCTGCTGCCCTCGCTGACCGCCGCCGCGGGACTCTGCTTCGCCCTGTCCATGGGTGAGTTGAGCGCCACGATGATGCTCTACCCGCCGGACTGGACCCCGCTGCCCGTGCGCATCTACGCCGCCACGGACCGCGGCGCCCTCTTCGCCGGCTCCGCCCTCGCGGTCGTCCTCATGACCGCCACGCTCCTGGTCCTGTTCGCCGTCTCCCGCGTCCGGACCAGAGCGACCTACCGCTGACCTTCCAGACCTTCCTGGCCCATCAACTCACCCCATCCCGCAAGGAGTTCACCTCGCCATGCCCAGAAACGCCCACCTCAGGCCGATCCCCCCGCTCGCCGCCGTCCTCGGCAGCCTCGTCCTCGCCGCCACCCTCACCGCCTGCGGCGGCGACTCCGGCGCCTCCGACGCGAAGGTCGTCACCGTGTACAGCGCGGACGGACTCAAGGGCGAGAACGGCGACGGCTGGTACGACCAGGTCTTCAAGGACTTCGAGAAGGAGACCGGGATCAAGGTCAAGTACGTGGAGGGGGGTTCGGGGGAGATGGTGCAGCGGGCCGTCCGGGAGAAAAGCAACCCGCAGGCCGACGTCCTCGTGACCCTTCCGCCGTTCATCCAGCAGGCCGACGGCAAGGGGCTGCTGGCGACGTACGCGCCCAAGGGCTCCGACCAGGTCGACGGCGCCGGCAAGGCGGCCGACGCCACCTGGACCTCCGTCGTCGACAACTACTTCGGGTTCGTCTACAACACCAAGGAACTCAAGCAGCCGCCCACCACCTGGGAGGAGCTGCTCGACGCGAAGTACCGGAACAAGCTCCAGTACTCCACCCCGGGTGTCGCCGGTGACGGAACCGCCGTGCTCATCAAGGCGATCCACGACTTCGGCGGCAAGGAGCCGGCGCTGGCCTACCTGAAGAAGCTCCAGGCCAACAACGTCGGCCCGTCCGCCTCCACCGGCAAGCTCGCGCCCAAGGTGGACAAGGGCGAACTCCTCGTGGCGAACGGCGACGTCCAGATGAACTACGCCCAGTCCAAGACCATGCCGAACCTGGGCCTGTGGTTCCCCGCGCACCAGGGCGGGAAGCCCACCACGTTCGCCCTCCCGTACGCCGCCGGGCTTGTCACCAAGGCCCCGCACACGGCCAACGGCAAGAAGCTCCTCGACTTCATGCTGACCGCCAGGGCCCAGCGGCAGGTCAGCGAGATCGGCGGCGGCTTCTCCTCCCGCAAGGACGTCGAGGCCACCGACGCGAACGCCGTCGCCCTCACCAAGCTGATGGACGGCGTGGAGATCTTCGCACCGGACTGGACCGAGATCGACAAGAACCTGCAGAGTGACGTCGAAGACTGGAAAACCGCGACCGGCAGCTGACTGAGCACGATCGCTAGGCTGGGATTCCGCAGCCCGGCGTGAGTCACCCAGCCCAGCGTGAGTCACACAGCACGGCGTACGTCAGGAGATCGGCACATGTCAGAGCGCAAGCCCATCGAATCGTGGCTCACCGACATGGACGGTGTACTCATCCACGAGGGTGTGCCGATCCCCGGCGCCGATGCCTTCATCAAGAAGCTGCGGGAATCCGGGAAGCCGTTCCTGGTGCTCACCAACAACTCGATCTACACCGCCCGCGACCTGCACGCCAGGCTCCAGCGCATGGGCCTGGACGTGCCGGTCGAGAACATCTGGACCTCCGCCCTGGCCACCGCCAAGTTCCTGGAGGACCAGCGCCCGGGCGGCACGGCGTACGTCATCGGCGAGGCGGGTCTGACGACGGCGCTGCACGACATCGGGTACGTCCTCACCGACCACGACCCCGACTACGTCGTCCTCGGCGAGACCCGCACGTACTCCTTCGAGGCCATGACCAAGGCGGTCCGGCTGATCAAGGGCGGCGCCCGTTTCATCGCCACCAACCCCGACGAGACCGGCCCGTCCACCGAGGGCCCGCTGCCCGCCACCGGCGCGGTCGCCGCGCTGATCACCAAGGCGACCGGCAAGCAGCCGTACTTCGCGGGCAAGCCGAACCCGCTGATGATGCGGACCGGTCTGAACGCCATCGGGGCGCACTCCGAGACCAGCGCGATGATCGGCGACCGCATGGACACCGACGTGCTGGCCGGGCTGGAGGCCGGGATGACGACGTTCCTGGTGCTCACAGGCCTGACCACGCCCGCCGAGATCGAGCAGTACCCGTACCGGCCGTCGAAGATCGTGGACTCGATCGCGGACCTGGTCGAGCGCATCTAGTCCAAACCATTCAGAACCCGTACGGAGCAGTCGCGCCCCTCTGGAGATGCGGTGCGCCGCCCCGAGGAGGAGTCTCCAGGTATCTGGAGGTTCACGATGCGCTCAATGCGACTCACACTCTGTGCCGGGGCGGTGGTCGCGGCCGCGTTCACGCCCGTCGCGTACGCGGCCGAACTCCCGGGCGACTCGGCGGGCGGCGTCTCCGTGATGCCCGCGTCCCCCGCCCCCGGCGGCGACATCCAAGTGCGGGCGTCGGGCTGCACGGGCCGGACGGCCACCGCGTCGTCGGCCGCGTTCGTCGCGGACGCGCAGCTCACGGGCCAGGGCGGTGATGCGCTCGTCGGCGATACGCGGGTGCCCACCTCGCTCACGCCCGGCACGTACGACATCAAGGTCAGCTGCGACGGCGGCGACGGCAGGGTCACGGGCACGGTCACCGTCGGGCAGCAGGGCGGTCCGGGTGCGTCCGTGCCCGCGTCGCCGGTCGCGCCCGTGCACGCGGGCGGCGGCGGCACCGCGCACCTCGCCTCCGTCGACGCCCGGGCGACCGGACCCGGCACCAGGCAGGCGGTGATCGGCCTCGTCCTCGCGAGCGTCGCCGCCGTCGCCGTGGCGGTGCGCAGTGCGCGCCGGGGCCGCGACAGCCGCGACTGACGAGTCCGCCATGTCTGAACGGGAAGAACGGGAACGTTCCTCCGGCACCGGGCGGCTGCTCACCGGTGTCGCCTGGGCGGTGCTGCTGCTCGGGCTGTGGCTGTGGGGCCGCGAGCTGACGGACGTACGGCAGGGGATATCGGCGCCGACGACAGGGGACATCGCGGCCGTCGGACGGCCGCCGGAGGTCCGGCTGCCACCCGCGCTGAAACCGCTCGGGAACGCGCGCCCGCAGCGCATCGACATCCCGTCGATGGGGGTGCAGGCGCCCGTCGTGGCCCGCGGGCTCGACGCGCAGGGGGCGATCGATCCGCCGCCGTTCGACCAGCCGGGAGTCGTCGGCTGGTACGCGAGCGGGGCGAAGCCGGGGGCGGCCGGGACCGCGCTGTTCGTGGGGCACGTCGACACCGAGACCCGGCCCGCGGTCTTCTACAAGCTCAGCGCGGTACGGCCCGGCGAGACGGTCCGGGTGATCCGCGACGACGGGACGGTCGCCGAGTTCACCGTGGACGACGTCCAGGTATTCCCACGCGATCACTTCGACGCCCAACAGGCATACGGCGTACGGCAGTCGGGGCGGGCCGAGCTGCGGCTCATCACCTGCGGCGGCACGTTCGACCGGGCCAGCCGCAGCTACACGGCGAACGTGATCGTGTCGGCGTACCTCACGGGAAGCGGACTGTGAGCCGTAGCGGGGAGCGGATGACGATCCGTCGGTGGAGAGTGAGCTGAGCCGTACCTGGCCCGGTCGACGGCCCGCTCCCCCGGAAACCGCCGACCGGGCTGGTCCTCGACCGCGCGCGCACGGGCTGCGGGAGTAACCCGGCGACCGGCACGGGAGGCAGGTGGGAGCCGTCCGCGGGGGTGGGCGGACGGCGCAACTGGCCAGGAACTGGGGGCCATTTGAGGCAACTGTAGAACGGATGAGCGTTTTGGCCTAGAGGTTGTTTGACGCCAAGTCGACAGCCGGTGGCTCTGTGTCATTCGCGCAGGTGGAGGGGGTCTTCACCAGGGTCGCGGCGGCCCGTCGCCCAGATCGTCCCGGTCCACCGAGCCGTCGATCACCGCCGTCGCGACCTCGTCCAGCGGCAGCCGGTGCCGGCGGGCGTACTGGCGCAGCGCCAGGAACGCCTGGTCGACCCCCGTGTTCCAGCGCTCGGCGAGCATGCCCTTCGCCTGTTCGATGCGTACGCGGCTGGAGAGGGCGCCCTGTAACTGGCCCGTCAGGGTGCGGTATTGCGCGTACACCCGGTGGTTCTGCAGTCCGACGGCCGCCGCGTCGGCGAGGACCTGGGCCAGCAGCACGCCGCCGTCCTCCTCGGGTGGTGCGCCGTGCTCGGGGAGGGCGGGCACGAAGACGTTGAGCGCGCCGAGCAGGGTCTCGCGGCGGCGCAGGGGGACCGCGAAGGTCGCGGCGATGTCGTGGCGCAGCGCCCGCTCCGTGAAGTCGGGCCAGCGGGACGCGGCATGGGCGACGCTGATCGAGACGGGTGGCACGGGCCGCCCCGTGCCGTAACTGTCGCGGCAGGGACCGCGGTGGTGCTGGACGGCCAACAGGTCGAGGGCGACGTCCTGTTGGCGGCTGCTCACCCCGAGCGACACCGCCTCGCCGCCGTCGATCAGCATGATCCCGGCGGCCCGCGCGTCCAGGATCTCCACGCAGTGGTCGGACAGGCGTTGCAGATACTGCGCGGTGTCGAACCCGTCGGACAGGGTGTCCCCGGCCTCCAGCAGGGCCGACGCCAGCAGTATTTCCCGGCTGCCGTGGTGCATGTCCCGTACCCCGATTCCGTTGTCCCCCGTCCTCCCCTCGCTCAGCCGCGCCTACCCGGGGGGCCAGGGCTGTAACAGCTCTCCGACAAGCGTCGGGCGATCTCGTGGGCGACGCGACACGTATGTCAGGATTGAGACTTAGGACGGTGCACCCAAGGGGGAGTTGGATGTACGGCAGCAGGAGGGCCGGGGCACGGGCGTCCGTAGCGGTGGCGGGGGCGGCACTGCTGCTCGCGGGGTGTTTCTCCTCCGGGGGCGACAGCGACAAGGGCGACGGATCCGGTTCCAAGGTCACACAACAGCCCAAGAATTCGGACCCGTTCTGGGTCAACCCGGACGGGAACGCGGCCGAGCAGGTCGCCACCTATGTGAAAGCGGGCAAGACGGACGACGCCGAGCAGATCCGCAAGATCGCCGAGCAGCCGACCGGCGAGTGGATCGGCCCGGAGAACCCTGAACAGGAGGCGCGCGGCTTCACCGAGGCCGCCGAGAAGGCCGACCGCGCCGCGATCCTGGTCCTCTACAACATCCCGCACCGCGACTGCGGCCAGTTCTCGCAAGGTGGCGCCGCCGACGGCAACGCCTACCGGGCCTGGATCGACGGGGTCGCCCGGGGCATCGAGGACCGCCCCGCCACGGTGATCCTCGAACCGGACGCGATCCTGCACCTGGTCAACCAGTGCACTCCGGCCGAGTACCAGGAGGAGCGCTACTTCCTCCTCAAGAGCGCCATCGCCAAGCTCAAGTCCCTGAAGAACACGAAGGTCTACCTGGACGCCGGCAACGCGGGCTGGGGCCATCCCGACCAGATCTTCCAGCCGCTCCAGCTGGCGGGCATCGACCAGGCCGACGGCTTCGCCGTCAACGTCTCCAACTTCTACTCGACCCAGGACTCCATCGCGTACGGCAAGCAGCTGTCCGCCAAGGTGGGCAACAAACACTTCGTCATCGACACCAGCCGCAACGGCAACGGCCCCTACACGGCCGGCAAGGCCGACGAGAACTGGTGCAACCCGCCCGGCCGATCCCTGGGCGAGACCCCCACGACCAAGACCGCCGACCCCCTCGTGGACGCCTACCTCTGGGTCAAGCGGCCAGGGGAGTCGGACGGCACCTGCAAGGGCGGCCCGAAGGCGGGCCAGTGGTGGGCGGACTACGCGCTGAAGCTGGCCAAGGCTTCCAAGTAGAAGAGCAGCAACCCCACGCCCCTTTTTTAGGGGCGCGGGGAACTGCGCGACCAGCCACAAACAACCCGCAGCCGAAAACGAACCCGCGGAAGCGCTACGGCACCTTGACCCACTGCGCCTTACTAGGCGTCCCCTGGTCATCAGTCACGAACAACATGTACCAACCGGACTCCACAAGATTCCGGTTCTTCGGCACGGTCACCGTGATCCCGTCCTTCGTCTTCTTGAAGTCCAGCGCGATGGACCGCTGATCCACGTCGGTGACATGCGTCGACGCACTCGGCCGGATCAGCCGGGCCGTCTTGATGGACGACGCGTGCTGCGAGGTGAACGTCGCAGACCCCCCGCGGGCAATCGTCTTCGGCCCGCCCGACAGCGACGGCCGCGAATCCCGGTACAGATACGGCGGCGTATAAATCTCGATGCGCTGCTCGAACGTCGCGGGCTTGGTGTTGGCCTTGTCCGCGTAGAGCGAGTTGGAGCCGAAGAACATCACGCGGCCGTCGGGCAGCAGGATCGAGCCCGAGTGGTAGTTGCGGCCGACGAGCGGGTCCGCGACCCGGTCGAAGGTGTTCGACGTGGGGTTGTAGATCCGCGCCTGGAGGATGTTGGAGTCGCCGCGCCCCCGGTAGTCCTCGGAGCCGCCGGACACCAGGACGGTGTCGTCGGGCAGGATCGAGGACTGCGGATAGCGGGTGCCCTTGTCCAGTTCGGGCCCGTCCACGAACTTCGGGTTCTTGTCCTTGAGGTCGATGAGCCGGGTCTTCTTGCTGGACAGCGCGGACTCGCCGACCCCGCCACCGCCGATCACCATGTACTTCTCGTCCTGCGCGGGCGGCAGCAGCACCGTGCCGGACGTCTCCATCATGTTCGGGTCGCTCAGGCCCTTGAGCTTGGTGAACTTGTTGGTCGCCACGTCCCAGATGCCGGGGTCACGGCCGACGTCGTCCGGTCCGTAGCCCGCGTTCGAGCCCGAGTAGAACATCTCGCCGTTCTGCATCAGGCTGATCGCCGGGTAGGTCGGGAACTGCCGGATGCCCTTGGTGTACGTCCACTTCTTGGTCTTCGGGTCGAAGACCTCGTTCTTGCCCGGGACCAGCTGGCCGATCTCGTCCAGGCCGGAGAGACTGAGGACCTTGCCGTCCGACAGGGTGGTGAGCGTCGGGTACCAGCGAGCCTCGTTCATCGGGTCGACCTTGATGTACTTCTCGGCGACCGGATCGAACTCGTAGGCGTCCCGGATCCCCTGGAAGTCCTTCTTGTCCAGGGCGAGCTTCTGCGCGATGCCGTACGTGTTGCGGGCGTCGGCGCCGGTCAGACCCTGGACCCGGTAGTTGTCCTGGGTGCCCGTCTCGTGCTTCTGGCCGCTCTTCTGCGCCTCTACGTAGATACGGCCGAGGCCCGGGTCGTTGCGCAGGAACGTGCCGGTCGCCTTGTCGAAGACCTTCTTGGCGCGCGGGACGAGCACCGGGTCCTTGGAGACGAACGTCTTGCCGTTCTTCTTGCCGGTGAACTTGGTGCCGGCGGGCAGCGTGATCGGCTTGTCGGGGTTCTCGTTGTGGACGACCATCAGGCCGCCGGCCTTGGTGACGTCACCCTTCAGCGTCTCGTACCGCTTGGTGCCGCCCGCGATCAGCAGATTGCCGTTGGCGAGCTGCGTGTGGCCCGTGCAGAACAGGTCGGCCGGCGTCGGGATCTTCTTGATGGTGCCCTTGACCGGGTCCCAGATCCGTGTGTCGAACTTCTTCGCGTCGAAGTTGTCCTGGTTGTTGCCCGAGCCCGCGATCAGCAGGATCTTGCCGGTGTGCAGCAGGGCCGCGTGAATGGTGTTCAGGCGGTATTCCTCGGGGAACTGAACGATGTCCCAGTGACCGTTGGCGGCTTTGTACTCCGGCTTGTTGATCGTGTACTGGTGGTATTTGTCCGTTCCGAAGCGATACAGCCACGGCCCGTTCATCCCGGCCAGGGCGAGCACCACCACCCCGGTTATCGCGAGGCGGCGGGCACGGCGGCGACGGGCACCGTCTTTCATTTCTTATGTCCCCCAAGGGAAATCTGCATGGTCTGGTCGTTGCCGCCCTGCGCCGCGGCCCAACTGGGCTTGTGCTGCGGGGCATGGGGGGCGTGCTGCTCCTGCTGCGGCACAGAGGACTGTGCGGGCAGGTGCACCGGCTCCTCGGGTGGCACCGGCGGCTTCTTCCGCTCCTGACGCATGGCCCAGCGCCAGGCGAAGATCGGCGACGCGGTGATCAGCAGGGCGAAGGAGGCCCAGGTGAGCATCGCGGGGTGGGAGTGCCCGAGGAGGACGCCGGCGGCGATCGAGCCGGCGAAGACCAGAATGAAGAACAGATGGATCCGGAAGGTCCCGAACAGTGTGTCGGGGCTGGCCGAATCGCCCTTGGGGGTCACCACGAACTTGCTCTTGCGGCGCAGCACGGCGTCCATCAGGGACCGGGCGTAGATGGGCGCGGACAGCGCCGACATCACCATGCCGGCCACACCGCCCGAACCCTCCGGCTCGTGCGGCGAGACGTTGTGCCGGCGGTTCCAGATGTACAGGCCGATCTGCAGCGCGGACGCGTTGCCGTAGAGCATCAGCCAGACCGTCGGGTCGATGTTCACGCCGGAGGCGCCCAGGCCCAGGAACAGCGCGCAACTCAGGGCCGCGAGGATCCAGTTGAGGGCCGACATCGGGTAGAAGATGATCATCATCGTGTAGTTGAAGAGCTTGCCCGGAGGCATCGAGAAGAAGCCCTTCCAGTACTGCTTGAGGATCGTCTCGTACGTACCTCTGGACCAGCGCAGCTGCTGGGTGAAGAAGTCCGTCCAGGCGTTCGGCCCCTCACCGACGGCGAGGACGTCCGGCGTGTAGACCGACCTCCACTTCTTGCCGGTCGCCGGGTTCTTGGCGCGGTGGATCTCGAAGCCGGTCGCCATGTCCTCGGTGATCGAGTCGTACAGACCGCCGATCTGCTTCAGCGCCTTGATGCGTACGGCGTTGGAGGTGCCCACGAACATCGGGGAGCCGTAGAAGTTGCCGGCCCGCTGGATCAGGGCGTGGAAGAGGAACTGCTGCGATTCGGCGGCCTTGGTGATGAACGAGTCGTAATTGCCGTACACCTGGGGGCCGATGACGAAGCCGACGTTCGGGTCGCGGAAGAAGCCGAGCATCCGCTCCAGGTAGTTGGGCAGCGGTACGTGGTCGGTGTCGACCGAGGCGAAGTAGTCGTAGTCGTCGCCGTGCGCTTCCAGCCAGGCGTTGTAGTTGCCGTGCTTGGTCTTCGCGCGGTGCGGGCCCTTGGCCTGGTTCCACTTGGCGACGCCCTTGCGGGAGAAGTGGTGCACGCCCAGGCGCGCGCAGACCTCCTTCACCTCCGGGTCGTCGCCCTCGTCGAGGAGCCAGACGTGCAGAAGGCCCCGGTGGCGCAGCTTGACGGCCGCCTCCAGGGTCTTCGTCACCATGGCGAGGGGCTCCTTGCCGGGCACGAAAGAGGTGAGGAAGGCGACTCTGGTGCCGGTTTCGGGCACCACCGGGACCGGGTCGCGGGCGACCAGGGTGGCGTGCGCGTTCGACAGCACGTTCATGCAGCGGAAGAACTCGATCAGACCGATCGACACCAGCATCACGATGTCGAGTGCCGGCAGGAAGTCGTAGGCGGGATAGTCGCGTTGGGTCCAGTGGTCCGGCTGGAGCAGCCAGCCGAGCAGGATCAGTGAGAGCAGTGGCGCGGCGCCCAGCATGAGCGCGGCCCTTATGCGGTGCGGCTCCTGCGACAGCAGTGAGCGGTACTGGACCCGGTACGGCTTGTTCGGGTCGGGCTGCGTGAGGGGTCCCGCGAGCCGGCTGTAGTGCTCGTAGTCGTATTTCGGCAGGCTCTTCTTGATCCTGCGGAATCCGCCGGTCCGGTGCGATGGCACACGGAGCTGGGTCGTCTCGGACGGGTCGAAGTTCTGCCGGGCGCCCGTCGGCGTCGACGTCATGAGTCATCCCCCCGCACGCACCGTCAGGCGCGTGTTCGTCGGTCCTTGTCGCCCGCTCGGGTCCCCCTCGACCGTCCCGGACGCATCACTGGCAGGCCAGCGTCACCACATCTTCCACACCGTATAGACATGGAACGACGACCTTCCGGTTGCATGATGCCCCCCTCGGCATCGATTCATGATCGGGGCCCCCAACCCCCCATGGTCACAACCGGCCACGCCCCCAACTGTCAGGTATCGACAGTCCCTTGAAGCCCAGGGTTCTACGCCGTTCATCATGATCGCAAGATGCGAAACGCGGTGTTAACCGGTCATACGCGCTAATTGGGACGCGTGTACGAGCCTGGGGTCGACGCCCGGGCGGGGAGAGCGGGCCGGTGCGCCCCCATGACGAAGGGCCCCTCGCTGCTGCGAGAGGCCCTTCGGTCGGTGCGCCGCCAGGGACTCGAACCCCGGACCCGCTGATTAAGAGTCAGCTGCTCTAACCAACTGAGCTAGCGGCGCCTGCTGACCCGAGAACTCTACCCGACCGGGAGGGGTGCTCCGGACCACGGGGAGGGGTTCCGGGCCAGGTCGCAGGGGCCCCGTACATCATTCGGACCGTCAACATGCGACACCGGAGGACAGTTGAGAAACTGACGACTGTGCAGAACCGCGGAGATTTTACCCTGGAGTGTGAGGGGAATCGCATGGAGACTCCGGTATTCGAGGAATTCGATCCCGCGAGCGACTGCGACTGCCCCGGATGTGTTCACTGGCGCCGTGTCATGCCCCATTCCTCGAATACCGGGCTGGTGGGCCATCCGGCCGCCTGCAAGGCCGTCGTCCTCGCCGCGGCGGCGGGCACCGTCCTCGGAATCGGCCAGCCGACGCCGGCGGTCGCGGCCGCGCACGGACCCGCCCGGCCGGGCATCCCCGCAGGTGACGAGCCCGACACCCCGCAAGGCAGCAAGGCCCCGCTGCACGGCCCCGAGGGCAGGCCGCCGGCGAAACCCGGGAAGCCGTCGACCGTCACCAAGGCGCCCGTCACCACCCGGGCCGCGATCATCAACCGGGCCAAGCAGTGGGTCGCCGCACAGGTGCCGTACAGCATGTACGCCTACTGGTCGGACGGCTACCGGCAGGACTGCTCCGGCTTCGTCTCGATGGCCTGGAACCTGCCGGGAAACGAATGGACGGGCAGTCTCGGCGGCTACGGCGTGCGGATTTCCCGCGATCAGCTCCAGCCCGGCGACATTCTTCTCTTCCACAATCCGGCGGACCCGCAGAAAGGCTCGCACGTCGTCCTTTTCGGCGGCTGGACGGACTACACGCACACCTATTACCTCGCGTACGAGCAGACCCGCCCGCACGCCCGGAAACAGGCCACCCCGTACGGCTACTGGAGCAACTCGGACCGCTATCTGCCGTACCGCTACAAGGGGCTGGACAACGGCGCGAGCGGCGCGGTCGCGTCCTCGTCGGACACCAAGGTCACCCGCTACCCGGGGCATGCGTACTTCGGCTACGGCGCCAACAACGCCTATGTCACCCAGCTGGGCCGGCTGCTCGTGCAGCGGGGAGGGGGCCGCTTCTACACCTCGGGCCCGGGGCCGCGCTGGTCGGGCGCGGACCGGCGGGCCACCCAGGCGTTCCAGCGGGCGCAGGGCTGGACCGGGGCGGACGCGGACGGGCTGCCGGGGCCCGAGACGTGGTCGTACCTGGTGGGGAACAAGGGCAAGGACATCCCGGCGCCGTTCGAGGCCGGACACCCCGGTCCGCAGCCGTCCGTCCCCTCCTCGGATCCCTCCTCGGATCCCTCCTCGCACGGGGTGCCCGGCTATCCGGGGCGCGCGATGTTCCGGCCGGGGGCGCACAACCCGTATGTCACCCAGCTGGGAAAGCAGCTGGTCAAGAAGGGGTTCGGCAAGTACTACACAGCGGCGCCCGGGCCGCGCTGGGGCGAGGCGGACCGGCGCAACGTCGAGGCGTTCCAGCGGTCCCAGGGCTGGCGCGGCGGCGCGGCGGACGGTTTCCCGGGGCCCGAGACCTGGCGGCGGCTCTTCTCCTGAACCAGCCGGTCAGCACACTTCCGGGCGCGGAGGCATGGAGGCACGTATGAGTACGACGACTTCACACACCCCGGAGTCCGAGGGGGAACCGGAGGGCGTCGGCGGTCCGCGGTCCGCACGGCTCATCCACAACGAGGTGACCACCGAGATCCCCGTCCACCTGCTCTTCCGCGACGACCCCGAGCCGGTCGTCGTCCCGCTCGCGCCCGCCGTCGTGGGCCGGCGGCGCGGCACCGGCGAGCAGCCGCGGATCCGGCGGCCCGCATCCGGCCGGGCCCCGCGCCCGGTACCGGAGGTCGACCCCGAACTGGTGGAGCGCCCCGCGCGGGTGCTGCCCGGAGTCACGGGTGTGCTGGCCGGGGCCTGTGGTGTGGCCGGATGTGTGCTCACCACCTGGTGGACGGGCGCGCTGCCGCCTCTCGTGAGGGAGGCGTTGGAGCTTCCGGGGCAGGCGGGCGCCGGGCTCGGGCCCGCGCAGTGGGCCGCGTACGCCGGGGCGGGCGCGCTCGGGCTGTTCGGATTCGGCGGTCTCGCCCGCGGCCGGACCGGACGGGCCTGGGTGCTCGGCCTCTTCGGGGGCTACCGCGGAACGGTCCGGCGCACCGGGCTGCTGTGGATCAACCCGCTGGCGCTGCGCCGCCGGGTCGACGTACGGCTGCGGCACTGGCGCGGCGAGCCGATGTCCGTGGTCGACGCGAACGGGGTCGCGCTGCGGGTGGTCGTGCTCGTCGTCTGGCGCGTCAAGGACACCGCGCGCGCCATGCTCGGGGTCGAGGACCACGAGGCGTATCTGCGCGAGTGCGTGGAGGCGGCGCTCTCGCGGGTGCTCTCGCAGCTCCCGGCCGAGGTGCCGCCCGCCGTGGTCAAGGACGTGACCCTGCGCAACACGGACGCGGTCGGCGAGGCGCTGACCCGCCTGGTGGTCGCGGACACCGCACCGGTCGGCCTGGAGGTGTTCTCGGCGCAGCCGACCCGGATCGAGTACGCGCCCGAGATCGCCGCCGTGATGCAGCGCCGCCGGATCGCGGCGCTCGACGCCCAGCACCGGGACTCCGTGCTCACCTCGGTCGTCGACTCGGTCGAGGACACGGTGACGCGGCTGACCATGCGGGGGCTCGTCGAACTCGACGACTACGAACGCAAGGCGCTGGTGAAGGACTTGACGGTGGCGTTCTGCACGGGGCGCAGGGAGGCGTCGTCCTGAGGGGGGCGGACATGTTCGCGATTGGTATGGACACATCTTTGATATGGACACAGCCAACTAGTGGCAATAATCTGGGACTTGGTCTAGACCTGAACATCGCGCGCACAGCTCACGAGAACCTCCCCCACGTCCTCCAGGAGCGGCAGGATGCGCAAAGCCAAGTTCTACGCGGCCGCGCTCGGCCTCGCCACCGTGGGCACCTTCGTGCTCTCGACCGGCGGCGCCAGTGCTCACGGCTACACCGACCAGCCCCTCAGCCGGCAGAAGATGTGCGCCGCCAGCGGCGGTACCGTCGCCAACTGCGGTGACATCCAGTGGGAGCCCCAGAGCGTCGAGGGTCCCAAGGGCTTCCCGGCGGCCGGACCGGCGGACGGCCAGATCTGTTCCGCGAACCACACCAACTTCAGCCAGCTCGACCAGCCCAAGACCCCCGCGGGCACGGCCTGGCCGACGACCAAGGTGACGGCCGGTCAGAGTTACAGCTTCCGCTGGCAGTTCACCGCCGTGCACGCCACGACCGACTTCAAGTACTTCATCACCAAGACCGGCTGGAACCAGAACCACGCGCTGACCCGCGCGGACCTGGAGACCACCCCGTTCCTGACGGTCCCCTACAACGGAGCGCGCCCCCCGTCCACGTTCTCGCACACCGGCACACTGCCGACCGGCAAGAGCGGGCACCACATCATCCTCGGCGTGTGGACGATCAACGACACGGCGAACGCGTTCTATTCGTGCGCGGACGTCACGTTCTGAGCCCCACCCGGCGCAGGGCCCCACACCCGCTCGGGTAGGGTCCGCGTGCGCCGTGACCGGTTCCGGTCGCGGCGCACGCGGGTTCCGTCTTCCGAGAGCACGGGGGTGCGCTTCATGGACTTCGTCTTCCACATACTCTTCCCGCTGATGATCGTCGGGATCATCTGGGCCAGCTGCGCGATCGTGCGCAGGACGCAGGAGCGGCGGGCCGCCTGGGAGAGCGGGCTCACCGCCGAAGCGCGCGTGACGCGCGCCTGGGCCAGGACCCAGATGGTCAACAACGTGGCCCGGCGGATCCAGTACCACGAGTACGACTTCACGGCGGCCGACGGACGCGCGGTCCGCTTCGAGGAGGCCGGCGGCCCGGCGGGCCGGGGCGTGGGCGACCAGACGCTCGTGTACTACACCCAGGACCGGCCCGAGAAGGCCACCGCGTCCGAGCCCCGGCCGGGCAAGGACATGGCGGGAGCGGTGTTCGGTCTCGTCTTCCTCGGGGCGGGCGTCATCATCCTCATCAAGGTGATCGTCCAGTACGGCTGAGGACTCCGGCCATGCCTCCGAAGGTTCTGAGCATCCCTTGAGGCGCCCGCACAGCAGGTGGGGGTATGTTCCCCGCACGTCGACATGACCATGACGGCGCAAGGGGAGTCGTACGAACCTCGGGGGATCGCGATGGATTTCATCTTCTATGCCGTGCCGGGCCTGATCATGGCCGTGACGATTCTGATGGCGACCAAGGTGGTCCGCCGCTCGCTGGAGCTCAGGAGCGCCTGGAACAGCGGGCTGACCGCCGAGGCGCGCTGTCTGCGGTCGTACACGACGACCAGCGGCGGCGGTGGCGACACCTCGGTCAGCACGACACTGCACCACGTCTACGAGTTCGCGACGCGCGACGGCCGCAGTGTCCGCTTCGAGGAGGAGAACGGTCCCTCGACGATCGTCGAGGGCGACATCGTCACCGTGCACTACACGGCCCAGCACCCCGAGAAGGCCACCGCGCACGCGCCGAGCCCGGTCAAGGCCGCCGCGGGCACCATCGGCTTCCTGGTGTTCTTCGGCGTGATCATCGCCTTCTGCATCGGCTTCATGATCACGTTCCACGAGGTCTTCCAGGCGAACGACGCGTTCCCCGACGGCTGGTGAGCGGCCCCGGGGGCCACTTGGGCCGTACGGCCGGTGCCGTACCCCTCCTCATCTGACGGTACGTCAATTATGGTGCGCCTCCATGGGGTCCATGAGGCGTACCGTCGCGGAACTCGTACAGGAACGGTGGGACGACCACCGGCCGGGGCTGTGGTTCGAGGGCCGGGTGCTCAGCCACCACCGGGTGGCCGCGGGCTCGGCGGCACGGGCGGCGCTGCTCGCCGATCTGCTGCCGCCCGGCGCCGCACCGCACATCGGGGTGCTGCTCGACAACACCCCTGAATATCCGATGTGGTTGGGCGCGGCCGCCCTCGCGGGCGCCGCCGTCGCCGGGATCAATCCGACTCGGCGCGGCCCCGAACTGGCCCGCGACATCCTGCACACCGAGTGCCGCGTCCTGATCACCGAGCGGGCCCATCTGCCGCTGCTCGACGGCCTCGAACTCCCGGGCGTACGCATCCTGGTGACCGACACGGACGCGTACGCCGACCTCGTGGGGGCGTACGGGGGCGTGAAGCCGGACGCCTCCAAGGCGACCCCCGACGCCCGCCTCCTCCTCTACTTCACCTCCGGCTCGACCGGCGCCCCCAAGGCCGCGATCTGCACCCAGGGCAGGCTCGCCGCCGCCGGGCGGTCGCTCGTCGACCACTTCGGAGTGCTCCCGGACGACACGCACTACATCTGCATGCCGATGTTCCACGGCAACGCGGTGATCGCCGACTGGGCGCCCGCGCTGGCGGCGGGCGCGTCGGTCGCGCTGCGGCGCCGGTTCTCCGCGTCGGGGTTCCTCGCCGACGTACGGGCCTGCGGGGCCACGTACTTCACCTATGTCGGCCGTGCCGTCCAGTACCTGCTGGCCACGCCCGCCCGCCCCGACGACCGCGACAACCCCCTGCGCATGGGCTTCGGCACGGAGGCCGGCGCGGTCGACGCGGCCGCCTTCGAGGAACGCTTCGGAGTGCGCCTGGTGGAGGGGTACGGCTCCTCGGAGGGCGGCGCGGCCATCCAGCGGGCGCCCGGCACCCCGGCCGGGGCGATCGGACGGGCGGCACCCGGTGACGACCTCGCGGTGGTGGACCCGCAGACGCGCGCCGAATGCCCGCCGGCCGTCTTCTCCGCCGACGGACGTCTCCTCAACGGGGCCGAGGCGATAGGGGAGTTGGTGAACCGCGGCGCGAACCCCTTCGAGGGCTACTGGCGCAACCCGGACGCGGACGCCGCCCGGCGACGCGACGGCTGGTACTGGACAGGAGACCTCTTCTACCGCGACGCCGACGGATTCCTCTACTTCGCGGGCCGTACCGACGACCGGCTGCGCGTCGACAGCGAGAACCTCGCCGCCGCGGTGATCGAGAACATCCTCGCCCGGTACGGGGACGCCGCCGCCGTGGCGGTGTACGCGGTGCCGGATCCCGTCGCCGGGGACCAGGTGATGGCGGCGGTGGCGCTGCGGCCCGGGGTCCCCTTCGACCCCCTCTCCTTCGGCGAATTCCTGCTCTCCCAGCCCGACTTGGGCACCAAGATGGCGCCCCGCTTCGTACGGATCGTGGAGCGGATGCCCGTCACCGCCACCAACAAGATCCACCGGGTGGGGCTGCGGCGGGAGGGTTTCCGGTGCCCGGATCCGGTGTGGTGGCGGCCGGCGGGGGAGTGCGCGTACCGCAGGCTGGAGGCGGCGGACGTCGAGGGGCTGGTGGCCGAGTACCGGGCACGGGGGCGGGAGGAACTGCTCGCGAGGTAGGGCCGGCCCCACCTCGACCACACCCCCTGCTCGTATGGTCCGGCGTGCCCGGCGCCGCCTAACGTGGCCGCATGATCAGCAGAGTCGGGCCGTGGCGTGCGGCCGGGTATCTCGTCACCGGCGTACTGGTGGGCGTTCCGCTGCTCGTCGGGCTGCTGGTGCTCGGCGTCGTGGGCGCGGCCCTCACCCCCGTGCTCGTCGGGCTGCCTCTGCTGGCGCTGGTCGCGCTGACCGGCGTACCCGTGGGGGCGGTGGAGCGGTGGCGGCTGCGGCTCATGGACCCGGCGCGGGTGCCCGACCCCCACCGCACCCCGGACGAGCCGGGCCTCACCGCCTGGGCCAGGCTCCGGTTCGGCGAGCCGGTGACCTGGCGGGAACTGGCGTACGCCGTGCTGCTCGCCTGCGTGCTGTGGCCGCTGGACCTGCTGGTGCTGGCGGGGGCGCTGGGGGTGCCGGGCGCCATGCTGGGGGCGCCGGTGCAACTGGCCGTCTCCGGCGGTGACACCCGCATCGCCAAGCTGTGGCTGATCGACTCGTACGGGCAGGCGTTCCTGTGCGCGGCGGGCGGGCTCGTCCTGCTCCTCGTACTCCTGTGGCCGCTCGCGCTGTACGCCCGTGCCCGCGCCGCCCTCGCCCGGCTGTGCCTCGCCGCGCGCGAGCCCGAACAGCGGCTCGCCGAGGTGACGAGGTCCCGGGCCCGGCTGGTGGCCGCCTTCGAGGCCGAGCGGCGGCGGATCGAGCGGGATCTGCACGACGGGGCGCAGCAGCGGCTGGTGGCGCTCAGCATGAAGCTGGGCCTCGCCCGGCTCGACGCCCCGCCCGAGCTGGCGGAGCGGCTCACGGCCGCCCACGAGGAAGCCGACCAAGTCCTCGGTGAACTAAGGGAGTTGATCCACGGCATCCATCCGCAGGTGCTCGCCGACTACGGACTCGGGGACGCCATCGCCGACGCCGCCGACCGGTCCGCCGTACCCGTGGAGGTGGACGTGCGGCTGCCGCGGTTCGTCGAATCCGTGGAGGCCGCGGCGTACTTCGCGGTGCGCGAGGCGCTCGCGAACGTGGGCCGGCACAGCGGGGCGGGCCGGGCGTGGATCAGCGGGCGGTACGGGGAGAGGCTGCTGCGCATCGAGGTACGGGACGACGGTCGCGGAGGTGCTGATCCGCTCGCCGGCTCCGGGCTCACCGGTCTCGCCGACCGGCTGGCCGTCCTCGATGGAACACTGACCGTCGACAGTCCGCCCGGCGGTCCCACCGTGCTGTGTATGGAGATCCCTTGCTGAGAGTCGTGCTCGCCGAGGACAGTGTGCTGCTGCGGGAGGGGCTGGTCGGGCTGCTGGCCCGCTTCGGACACGAGGTCGTCGCGGCGGTCGGCGACGCGCAAGAGCTCACCGAAGCCGTGCCGGAGTACGCCCCCGACCTCGTCGTCACCGACGTACGGATGCCGCCCGGTTTCCAGGACGAGGGGCTCCGCGCGGCCCTCGCCCTGCGGGCGGCGGATCCGCGCCTGCCGGTGCTCGTCCTCAGCCAGTACGTCCAGCGGGCGTACGCCGCCGAGCTCCTCGACACCGGGGACGGCACCGGCGTCGGCTACCTCCTCAAGGACCGCGTCGGACAGGTCGAACAGTTCGCCGAGGCGGTGGAACGGGTGGCCGCGGGCGGGACGGTCGTCGACCCCGAGGTCGTACGGCAGCTGCTGCGCCGCCGACGCGATCCGCTGGAGGCGCTGACGCCCCGCGAGCGCGAGGTCCTGGGCCTGGTGGCCGAGGGAAAGTCCAACGGCGCGATCGCGCGTGAGCTGGTGGTCACCGAGGCCGCCGTGGGCAAGCACATCGGGAACATCCTGGGGAAGCTGGAGCTGCCTCCGGCGGAGGACACGCATCGGCGGGTGCTGGCCGTGCTGGCTTATCTGCGGGGGTAGGGAGTGCCCGTTCGGACATGCGTGAAGGCCCCCCACTTCAGTGGAGGGCCTTCTTCTGTGCGCCGCCAGGGACTCGAACCCCGGACCCGCTGATTAAGAGTCAGCTGCTCTAACCAACTGAGCTAGCGGCGCATGACTCCCGCCTCCCGCTCTCGCGGTCGGCGACAAAAGAAATACTACCTGGTCCGCAGGGGTGCTTCTGACCACCCGGCGGTGACGCCCCGGTGACCGCCCGGGGCGCTGGGTGGAGGCCCGAAAGGACGGCCCTAGATCGCCAGGGAGAGCAGAACCGGGGCGGCCCCCCGGTTCAGCGAGTCCGCGGCCTGGCGGAGCCTGTGTGCGTGCTCGACCGGGAGGGAGAGGGCCAGACAGCCGACGGAGGAGCCCGCCGTGATGGGGACGGCCGCGCAGACCGTGCCGATCGCGTACTCCTGGAGATCCAGCACGGGCACGGTGGGCGGGTGGGCGTCGAGGCGGGACAGGAGGAGCCGCTCGTTGGTGATGGTGCGCGAGGTGAGGCGGGCCATCCTGTGGCGGGAGAGGTGGTCGCGGCGGCCGTTGTGGTCGAGCTGGCCGAGAAGGCTCTTGCCGATCGCGCTGGCGTGGGCGGACGAGCGGAAGTCGACCCACTCGTTGACCGCCGGGGTCGCCGGGCCGGTGGCGCACTGGGTGACGTGGATCTCACCGTCGACGTACCGGCTGATGTAGATGGCGGCGCCGACCGAGTCGCGCAGCCGGTCGATGGTCTGCTGGAGTTTTGCGCGCAGTGCCTGGTCACGGCCGTGCGCGGAACCGAGTCGGCTGAGAGCGGCGCCGGTGACGTATGCGCCGTCGGCGATCTGCTCGACGTATCCCTCCCGGCGCAGCATCCGCAGCAGTGCGGTCAGGCGCTCGGTGTCGAGGCGGGTCTGGCGGGCGAGTTCGGCGTCGGTGACACCGGTGGAGTGCCGTGACACTGTCTCCAGGACGCGGAGGGCGTCCTGGGCCGAGTGGTACGGCGCGGTCGGCTCGTGCTTCAGCGCCACGGTTTCCCCCTGCGCTTCATGGGCCCGGCTCAAAACAAGACACAGCCCGGACAGCTGGGCTCCCTCCACGATACCCACCAAAGGGCCTGCTGTGAGCGTCTGTTGACGAGATTGATGGCGCGTTCCAACCCTCTCAGCAGGAACGCGCCACCCTGGCATATGCCAAAGTCATGGCACATTGGGCATGCCCCAATTGCCGGACCTCGCACCTTGCCGTGCTCGCCGTCATTCACTCCCCGTCATCACAGCACCGCGCTGAGAAATTCCCGGGTCCGGTCGTGCTCCGGATCGCTGAAGATCTTCTCCGGCGGACCGGACTCGATGACGCGGCCGGAATCGAACATCAGCACCTGGTCCGAGATGTCCCGGGCGAAATTCATCTCGTGGGTCACGCAGAGCATCGTGATGTCCGTGGTGCGGGCGATGTCACGGAGAAGGTCGAGGACGCCCGCGACCAGCTCGGGGTCGAGCGCGGACGTCACCTCGTCCAGGAGCAGCACCTGAGGCCGCATCGCCAGCGCACGGGCGATCGCGACGCGCTGCTGCTGGCCGCCGGACAGCCGGCCCGGATACACGTCGCACTTGTCCGCGAGGCCCACCAGGTCCAGCAGCTCGCGGGCCCGCGCCTCGGCCACGTCCCTGGACAGGCCGAGGACGGTGACCGGCGCCTCGGTGATGTTCCTGAGCACCGACATGTTCGGGAACAGGTTGAACTGCTGGAAGACCATCCCGATCTTCTTGCGGACCTCGCGGATCTGCTTCTCGCCCGCCGGGAAGAGCTGCTCCCCGGCGACCGTGATCGTGCCCTCGTCCGGCTCGGCCAGCGTCATCAGCAGCCGCAGGATCGTCGTCTTGCCGGAGCCGGACGGGCCGATCAGCGTGACGTGCTTTCCGGGGTCGACGCGGAAGTCGAGGCCGTCGAGGACGGTGTTGTCCCCGAAGCGCTTGGTGACCTTGTCGAAGCGGATCAGCTCTTCGGTCTTCGTATCAGCGGACAAGACGTCGCTCCAGGGCTCGCAGAAGCAGGGAAGCCGGATAGGAAATGAGGATGAAGGCCACGCCGATGACCGTGAGCGGCTCGGTGAACTGGAAGTGCTGCTGCGAGTACAGCCGCGCCTCGCCGAGCATCTCCATCACGGTGATCACCATCAGGATCGGGGTGTCCTTGAGCATCGAGATGACGTAGTTGCCGAGCGGGGGCACCACCCGGCGGATCGCCTGCGGCAGGATCACCGCGGTCCAGGTGCGCCGCACGGGCAGGCTGAGCGCCCTGGCCGCTTCCCACTGGCCGGCGGGCACCGCCTCGATACCGGCCCGGTAGACCTGCATCGTGTACGTCGAGTAGTGCAGCCCGATCGCGACGACACCGGTGGTCAGCGCGGAGAACGTGATGTTCCACTCGGGCAGCACATAGAAGAGGAAGAACAGCTGCACCAGCAGGGGGGTGTTCCGGATGAACTCCGTGACCACCCCGACCGGCCAGCGCACCCAGCGCGTCGGCGTCCGCATCAGCAGCGCCCACACCAGACCGAGGGCGAAGGAGATCACCGAGCCGAGGGCCAGTGCCTGAAGGGTGACCAGCAGTCCGTCCCAGAAGTGCGGCATGAAATCGCCGACCGCGCTCCAGTCCCACTTCATGAGGCACCTCCGCTCGCGGCTCCCACGCCGGTCGTCTGTGCGCGCTTGAGCTCACGCGCCGCCGTCTCCGTCCCGGGGTCCTTGCCGACCTCGGCCTTCAGCCGCTTCTCCAGACCGCGCATCAGCCGCGTGAGCAGGAAGGCGATCACGAAGTAGATCAGCAGGACGTACGTGTAGACCTCCGCGCTCTGCTGCAACGCGAGCCGCACCAGGTTGGCGCTGAACGACAGATCGCCCATGCCCATGACGGAGACCAGGGCCGTGCCCTTGAGCAGCTCGACCAGCAGGTTGCAGAAGGAGGGGACCATCTCGGGCACCGCCTGCGGCAGCAGGACCAGCCGCATCCGCTGCCAGGGCGTGAAGCCGAGCGCGATCCCGCCCTCACGCTGCGCCGGGTCGACCGCGTTCAGGGCGCCGCGCACGATCTCGGAGCCGTACGCCCCGTACGTCAGTCCCAGCGCCAGCGTGCCCGCCCACATCGGGACGAGCTGCCAGCCGAAGGCGAGCGGCAGCACGAAGTACACCCAGAAGATCATGATCAGCGCGGAGGTGCCGCGGAACACCTCGGTGTAGAAGCCCGCGAGGAAGCGGACGATCCACCACCGCGAGGTGCGCGCGATCCCGACGGCGAAGGAGATCGCACCGGCCAACAGGCCGCTGAAGATGAGCAGTTGGACGGTGATCCAGATCCCTTTGAGTACGAGTTCCCAGAGTCCCGAGGTCATCCGCGGCACAGCTCCTTCGCGGTCATGTCGGTCATCTCGGCCTGGGTGAAGCCGAACGGCCGGAGGATGCGGAACAGCTCGCCGCTGTCCTTCAGCTTCCTGAGCTCCACGTTGAAGGCGTCCCGCAGCCGCGTCTCCGGCGACCGGAACGCGAAGCCGCCGCCGTCGACATGCGGCTTGCCCTTCACCAGCGGCGCGAAGGGCCTCGTACTCTCGGCCTTGCCGGACTTCTTGACCACCTCACGCGTGGTCAGCGCCGTCCCCGCGAAGGCGTCGACACGTCCCGCCTCGACGGCGTTCAGCCCGGCCACCTGATCCGGCACGATCAGGATGTCGCTCTCCTTGTACCCGGCCTCCACCGCGTACTGAATCTCGGCGTACCCGGTCCCGGTGGCGAACTTGGCCTTCTTCCGGACGACATCGTCGTAGTCGTGCAGCCCCTTCGGGTTGCCCTTGCGCACGATGAACGCGTCGAGCATCCGGTAGTCCGGATCCGCGAAGATGACCTGCTCACAGCGCTCGGGGTTGATGTACATCCCGGCGGACACGACATCGAACTGCTGCGAGTTGAGCCCGGGTATGAGCGAGCCGAACTCGGTCGGCACCGGCTGGACGCGATCGACCCCCAGCCGTTTGAAGACGGCCTTCGCGAGCTCCGGCGCCTCGCCCGTCAGCTCGCCGTTCCTGTCGATGTACCCGAAGGGGACCTCACCCGCGATACCCAGCCGTACGACACCCTGCGCCTTCAGCCGGTCGAGGAGATCACCGCCGTCCGTGCCGGCCGCCGTGGCGACACGACTGCAGCCGGCGGCGCCCAGCGCCCCGACCGTGCCGAACACGGAGGCACCCGCGAGCAGCGACCGCCGGCTGGGCCCTCGTTTCTCTGTGTCATTCCCAAGTGGTGGAGCCATGGCCGCGCGACTACCCGGGGCCATGTGATCTATGCGGATCGATTTTGAGCCCCGTCCGTCACCGAGGCCACATTGACCCCCGCGGGACCTTGGAATGCAGGGCCTGGACCCTGGTGGGAGCATCGATTCCGGCGACCCCCGCCTCGTACAGCGTGTGCGCCGTCCGCAGGACGAGGTCGTCGCGGTGGCGGGCGGCCACGATCTGGAGGCCCACCGGGAGGCCGTCGGGGGCGAGGCCGACGGGGACGGTCGCCGCGGGCTGCTGCGTCATGTTGAAGGGGTACGTGAACGGGGTCCAGCCCGTCCAGCGACGGTGACCGGAGCCGGCCGGGACCTCGGCGCCCGCCTCGAAGGCCGTCAACGGAAGCGTCGGGGTGACCAGGACGTCGTACGACTCGTGAAAGCGGCCCATCCGCCGTCCGAGCGCCATCCGGACGTCCACCGCCGCGAGATAGTCCAGCGCGCTGATGCGCGCGCCGAGGCCGGAGATCTCACGCAGGCCCGGTTCGAGCAACTCCCGCTGGTGGGGCCCGAAGTGCTGGGTCAGACGGGCCGCCGCGCTGAACCAGAGGGTGTGGAAGGCGCCCAACGGGTCGGTCAGGTCGGGGTCGGCCTCGGTGACGTACGCGCCGAGTGCCGCGAGCCGCTCCACCGCGCGCCGTACGGCCGCCGCGACGGCGGGGCGGACCGCGACCTGCCCGCCCAGCGAGGGCGAGTACGCGACCCGCAGGCCCCGCACCCCGCCCTCCAGCGCGTCCACGAAGGAGCCGCCGACCGGCCCGAGCGCGGACCAGTCCCGCGCGTCGGGGCCGCTGATCACGTCCATCATCAGGGCGGCGTCGGCGGCGTCCCGCGTCATCGGGCCCACGTGCGTGAGTGTCCCGAAGGCGCTCGCGGGATACAGCGGCACTCTCCCGTACGTCGGCTTCAGCCCGAAGATCCCGCAGAAGGCGGCCGGGATGCGGACACTCCCGCCGCCGTCCGTGCCCAGGGACAGCGGGCCCGCGCCGAGCGCCACGGCCGCCGCGCTGCCGCCGCTGGAGCCGCCCGACGTGCGCGAGACGTCGTACGGATTGCGGGTCACCCCCGTCAGGGCCGAGTCCGTGACGCCCTTCCAGCCGAACTGGGGCGTCGTCGTCTTGCCGAGGAAGACGGCACCGTGCTCCCGCAGCCGGGCCACGGACGGCGCATCCTCGTCCCAACGGCCCTGCGGATCAACGGTCCTGGAGCCGCGCAGCGTCGGGCGTCCGCGCAGCAGGAGGACGTCCTTGACGGTGACCGGGACGCCGTCCAGGAGACCCGCGGGCTCACCCCGCCGCCACCGCTCAGCCGACTCCTGGGCCTGGGCGAGCGCTTCCTCCGCGTCCAGCCGTACGAACGCGTTCACGGCGGGCTGGACGGCATCGGCCCGCTCCAGGGCCGCGCGGGTCGCCTCCACGGGGCTGAATTCGCCCTTGCGGTAGCCGTCGACGAGTTGTGCCGCGGTCAGCTCGGTGAGTTCCGACATCGGCCCCTCCAAAGGGAGTTCAGCGTCCCGGTACGTACCCACGCTTCTTGTCGACGACGTTCAGGAGTGGCTTCCCCGCCGCCCAGCGCTCGAACAACTCCACGAACTGCTTACCCAGTTCGTCCCGCCAGCCGGCCGTGTCCCCGCTCATGTGCGGCGACACGATCAGCCCCGGAACATCCCACAACGGGCTGTCGGGGCCGAGCGGTTCGTGCTGGAAGACATCGAGGGCCGCGCCCGAGATCCACCGCTTCGACAGCGCCTCGGCGAGCGCGCCCTCGACGACGAGCTGCCCGCGCCCGACGTTGATGAAGCGCGCCGACGGCTGCATCATCCCGAAGCGCCGCGCGTCGAACATGCCGCGCGTGACCTCGGTGAGCGGCGCCGCGGACACCACCCAGTCGGCGCGCGCCATCAGCCGGCCCAGCTCCTCCGGTCCATGGATACCGGTCCGCGGAGTGCGCCCCACCAGGGCCGTCGTGACGTCGAGCGCCTTGAGCATCCTGACGATCGCCCGCCCGACCGGCCCGGAACCGACCACGCAGGCCCGGGTCCCCGCCACTCGCTGCGTGTCGCGGTGCCGCCACTCCCGGCGGCGCTGGAGATCCCATGTCCGCGGCAGATCCTTCGCCATGGACAGCACCAGAGCGGCGACGTACTCCGCGATCGGCTGGTCGAAGATGCCCCGCGCGTTGGTCACCACCGTGTCGGACGCGGTGAGCTCGGGACACATCAGATGGTCCACCCCCGCGCTCGCCGTGTGCACCCAGCGCGGCCGCGGACCCTCGCCGGGCCAGGCACGGCGTACGGCGCCCGAGGTGAAGTCCCATACGAGCAGAACGTCCGCGTGCGGCAGCCGCTCGGCCAGCGTGGACTCGTCGGCGTGCTCGATCCGCACCCGGCCGGTGAGCCTGCCGAGGCGGGGGAGGGGCTCGGCGTCCAGAACGAGGAGCGTGGTCATCGGGGGCAGCCGTTTCGCTATGCGGGTCCGCTCTGCTGGGGAGTTCCAGCCGTCTGAGATGCGCGGATTGACCACGCTCGCACCCGAACCTACCTTCGTCAACACGGGCCCGCGTACGGCCCGTTGCCACCCTTTTCCGTCTCGGCCAACCAGGTGACGTACTCGGCCGACGCGGCGCCGCCGGCACTCTTGGACGAATCCGCTCGGCGGGCCCCGTACTGTCGGCAGAACAGGAAGGTGGGGCATGACCGCACTCGGATTCCTCTACCCCGGTCACGCGGCCGAGGACGACTACCCGCGCATGGAGCAGCTGCTCGGCAGCGACATCCGCATGACCCTCGTCCACACGGAGATCCCGGAGACCACGGCGACTGGGGAGACCGGGGAGGCCGCCCGTCGCGTGGACGCGCTCCGCGAGATGGGCTCGGCGGACCGGCTCACCGCGGGCGTCGAGGAGCTGCGCCTCTCGGGCGCCGAAGCGGTGGTGTGGGCCTGCACCAGCGGCAGCTTCGTGTACGGCTGGCAGGGCGCCCATGAGCAGGTCCGCGGCCTTGCCCGGGCCGCGGGGCTGCCGGCCTCCTCCACGTCGTTCGGTTTCGCGCACGCGGTGCGGGAGATCGGGGTGCGGCGGGTTGCGGTCGCGGCGACGTATGCGGATGAGGTGGCTGGGCTCTTCGCGGCGTTTCTGGGGGATGCGGGGGTGGAGGTGGTGTCGGTGCGGGGTGCCGGCGGCAGCGGGAGGGCGGCGGCGGAGGTCGCGACCTGGGGCTACGACCAGATCCTCGCCCTGGCCCGGGCGGCCGACCATCCGGACGCGGCGGCGCTCCTCCTCCCCGACACCGCCCTCCACACGGTCTCCCACATCCCCGCCCTGGAGAGGGCCCTCTCCAAACCGGTCCTCACCGCCAACCAGGTAACCGCCTGGGAGGCCCTCCGCCTCTCCGCCCGCCGAGTCAACGCCCCCCGCCTCGGCACCCTCTTCACCAAGGAACCCCTCGTCCAGGTGTAGTCCAAAAGATTGCGCAGTTCCCCGCGCCCCTAAAAGACCCCGGGGCGGGCGGGGCGCCTTTAGGGGCGCGGGGAACTGCGCGAACGGCCCCCACCGTCCCGCAGCCGACGAGCTACCCCCGTCTTTCAGGGGCGCGGGGAACTGCGCAATCTTTTAGGGGGGTCTGGGGGCGCAGCCCCCAGGGATGGGACGGGTAGGGGCGGCGGGGGCGAGGAAACGGGAATAACCGGGGACTGCCTCCTGTTGGTACCCCCCGGACGCGCCACGCACAAAACCGCAGGAGGCACTGGTGACCGAAACGGACGAGATCCGAGGCAAGGCGGAGGGCACCGCCCCGGTACCCCTCTCCGTACTGGACCTGGTCACAGTCGGCGCAGGCCGCACCGCCACCGACGCTCTGCACACCAGCGTCAAGATCTCCCGCCTCGCGGAGTCCCGAGGCTTCCACCGCTACTGGGTCGCCGAGCACCACTCGATGCCGGGCGTGGCATCGTCCTCACCCGCCGTGATCCTCGCCCACCTCGCCGCCCACACCACCCGCATCCGCCTGGGCTCGGGCGGAGTCATGCTTCCCAACCACGCCCCCCTGGTCATCGCGGAGCAGTTCGGCACGCTGGAGGCGATGGCCCCGGGCCGTATCGACCTCGGCCTGGGCCGAGCCCCGGGCACGGACGGTGCGACCGCCGCCGCCCTGCGCCGCACCGACCGCCTGGGCGAAGGCGCCGACGACTTCCCCGAGCAGCTCGCGGAGCTCACCCGCTTCCTGGACGACGACTTCCCCGACGGCCACCCCTACGCCCGCATCCACGCGGTCCCCGGCCCCGTCCAGTCGACCTCCCCCGGCGGCGTACAGTCCCCGCACCGGCCCCCGGTCTGGCTGCTCGGCTCCTCCGGTTTCAGTGCCCGCCTCGCCGGAGTCCTGGGCCTCCCGTTCGCCTTCGCCCACCACTTCTCGGCCCAGAACACGGTCCCGGCGCTGGACCTCTACCGCGAGTCCTTCCGGCCGAGCGCCGTGCTGGCCGCCCCGTACGCCCTCATCGGCGTCTCCGCCCTCGCCACCGACGACGAGAAGGAGGCCCGCCGCCAGGTCCTGGCCGCCGCCCTGAACATGGTCCGGCTGCGCACCGGCCGCCCGGGTCTCGTCCCGACGCCCGAGGAGGCGGAGGCGTACGAATTCAGCCCCATGGAGCGGGAGTTCATCAACAGCTGGAACTCCAACGTCATCCACGGCACCGCGGACGAGGTCCGCTCCGGCCTCGACGACCTGCAGAAGCGCACCGGCGCCGACGAGTTGATGATCACGGGCAACGCCCACAGCGGCGACGTACGCCTGCGTTCCTACGAACTCATCGCGGACGCCTACGGGTTGCCGAAGGCCCCGCCGACCGAGGCCCGGTAGCCCCGGGAGCCTCAGGTCTGACGGCAGTCCGGCGCCGTCAATAGTGCGGAGATACGATCCGGCGCCACCGGCCGCGAGTACAGCCAGCCCTGCCCGGTGTCGCAGCCGATGCCGCGCAGCCGGGAGGCCTGGGAGGCGGTCTCCACACACTCGGCGGTGACCGTCAGGCCCAGCCGGTGGGCGAGTTGGATGAGGGCCTCGACGATGACCTCGTCGGCGGGGTTGGGGTGGGCGGACGTACCGTCGGCGTTCTCGTACTGGAAGCCCCGTACGAAGGAGCCGTCCAGCTTCAGGACGGAGACCGGGAGACGGCTGAGGTAGGCCAGGTTCGAGTAACCGGTGCCGAAGTCGTCGATCGCGATGCGTACGCCCATGTCGCTGAGCGCCTGGAGGGCTTGCAGCGGCCGGCCGGCCGAGCCCATCACCGCCGACTCCGTCAGCTCCAGCTGGAGAAGGTGCGGGTCGAGGCCGGTCTCCGCGAGGATCTCCGCCACGTCGGCCACCAGGTCGGAGTCCCAGACCTGGCGCACCGCCACGTTCACACTGACGAAGATCGGCGGGGCGTCCGGGTGGTCCAGCTGCCAGCTGCGGGCCTGCCGGCAGGCGGTGGCCAGCACCCAGCGGCCGAGCTGCACGATCGAACCGTCTTCCTCGGCCAATCCGATGAACCGATTCGGCGTCAGCGTTCCGAACTGCGGATGATTCCAGCGGACGAGGGCTTCGACCCCGCGCACCCCGCCGTCCTCCATGCCCACCAACGGCTGGTACTCCAGCGCGAACTCGCCGCGCTCGACGGCCGCGCGGAGGGTGGAGGAGAGGGCCTGGCGGGTCATGCGGTGGGCGTTGCGCTCCGGGTCGAAGAGGGTCCAGCGGCCCTTGCCGTCGGCCTTCGCCCAGTACAGCGTCGTATCCGCGGCCTGCATCAGACCGGTCGCGCTGGTTCCGGCGGCGCGCCGCTCGACGACCCCGATCGACGCGGAGAGGGACAGCCGCTGACCGGAGAGGTCGAAGGGGGCCTGGAGGGCCTTCAGCACCGAGTCGGCGAGGTCCGCCAACTGGTCCGTCCCTGTGGAGTCCTCGACGAGGAGCGCGAACTCGTCGCCGCCGAGTCTCGCCACCAGGGGAGTGGCGGCTCTCGTGTAACCCGCCTCGTCGGCGCAGCGCGTCAGGCGTTCGGCGACGGCCGAGAGCAGCCGGTCCCCGACGCGGTGGCCGAGTGTGTCGTTGACCGCCTTGAAGCCGTCCAGGTCCAGATAGCAGAGCCCGATCCGGCCGGTGCCGCCCTCCTCGTACGCCTCCGCCTCCAGGGCGGCCGAGAGGCGCTCGAAGAACAGGGTGCGGTTGGGCAGCCGGGTCACCGGGTCGTGCATCTGCAAGTGGCGCAGCCGCGCCTGGAGTTCACGGCGGGCGCTGATGTCGGCGACGGACAGCAGGACCGCCTGCTCCTGCGGGGGCAGCGGCGCCACGGTGATCTGGACCCAGAGCGAGTGGCCGTCGGGATGCTTGAGGCGCCGGGTGCAGCGCAGCCGGGCCTGCCGGCCTCGCAGTACCTCGCGGTACGAGTGCCAGGTGCGGGCGTCCGAGGCCAGGTCCACCAGATCGGCGGCGATCCGCCCGGCCAGCGCGTCCGCGCCGGGACCGAGCAGCGCGCCCAGCGACTCGTTGGCGGTGACGACGAGTCCCTCGCGGTCGACGACGGCCATGGCGAGCGGCGCGGTGGCGAAGGCCGCCTGGAAGGTACGGGGTGACGCTCCGTCGGATGCGGGCGTGTCGGGTGGCGTCCCGGCCGGGACATCGGATCCGGCGTACGGGTCTGGAGGCGTCTCGGCAGAGGCGTACGGGTCTGGAGATGACCCTGGGGCGATCGACACACCGGGAGGCGCCCCGGCGTACATACGAGGAGATGTGCCGATGTGACGCTCTGTGACGGCCGACCGGACGAGATCTGCCGTGGGCACCGGCCCTTCGGACGTTCCGCTCACCGCTCGCTCCCGCAGTGCACTCGTTCTTCGTATAGGTCTCTCGGGGTGGTCGGCCGGTGATGGACGGCCGCACAAGCCGTGTCCGTGCAGGAAAGTGTGCCGATCATAGAGGGTGGCCTCGGGGAGTTGCAGCCACTGTCCAGTGTCCCGGAACAACGGCCTCTTCTGACAGATCGTTTCTGCCTGCATCTGGACGGGTTCCTTCCCCCGTCGATCGGCTGTGACGTTCCGTGAGTGTTCGGGGTGTCGGCCTCGCGTGGCCCCTCACTCTTCTGGTGCAGGCAAACAGGGCGAAGTGTGACGAACTCACACAGGCTGGGTGCGGTGTCCTGAAAACCGCATCCGGAGGTCGACGTGCCGCGTCCGCTGCCCCTGAGAGGTCTCGCCCGTGAGGCCCTGCGGGGTTGCACTCGTGAGGCTGTGCGGGGTGTGGCGCGTGAGGCTTTGTGGGGTGTGGTGCGTGAGGCCTTTCGGGGTCTGGCGCGTGACGGGGTGCCACGCTGGCGCCGCACCGCGGCCGTGTTCACCTCGGTGACCGCGCTCGCCGCGACTTGCCTGATGCCGGGCCCCGCGCTCGCCGAACCCCGCTTGGCCTCATGTGCCCTCACACGGACCGACGCACACCACTCGGAGGGTGTCGACACCTGGAACTCCTCCTATGTGCGCCCCGATCACCCCCTCGACGCGGTGCTGGTCTTCCTGTCCTTCCCGGACTCCGCGCCGCGGACCACTCCGGCGGAACTGACCTCCGACTACTTCCCCGCCACCAGCCAGTTCTTCGAGCGTGCCTCGTACGGCAAGTTCACGGTGCGCCCGCATGCCCAGCGCGACTGGATCCGGATGCCGCACACCTCCAGGTCATACGCCATACAGCGTGACTGGAACGCCGACCGTCGCGCCGCCTATCTGCGCGACGCGGTCACCGCCGCCGACAAGCAGGTCGACTTCTCGCGCTACGACATCGTCTACTTCGTGGCCGATCCGGACGCCCCGGGCGTCGACTCGGACGCCACGAAGGTCGTCAACCTCGACACGCCCCTGCGCGCCGACGGCAAGGACATCCGCCGCGTGGTCACGGTCTTCGAGAAGCACCCGCCGGACCGCCTCGTCCTCGCCCACGAGACCGGCCACGTCTTCGACCTGCCCGACCTCTACCACCGCCCCTCCGACGGCAAGGGCGACTGGGACACCTACGTCGGTGACTGGGACCTCATGGGCAGCCAGTTCGGACTGGCCCCCGACCTGTTCGGCTGGCACAAGTGGAAGCTCGGCTGGCTGGAACCGAGCCAGGTGGCGTGCGTGCGGGGCGCCGGCGCCACGCGGCTGACGCTTGAGCCGCTGGGGGCGGGGCCGGGAGAGGGCGGTTCCGGGTCGGGTACGGCCGGTGCGGAGGCCTCCGGTGCCGGTGCCTCCGGCTCGCGTGCGCGGTCGCACGGCTCATCTGGTTCGTCTGGTTCGGTCGGTGCCTACGGCTCGTCTTCCGGCTCGGGCGTGTCGTCCGGCTCGGGCGGGTCGGATGTCACAGGTGTGCGGTCGTACGACTCGGGCGTGTCGGATGTGGCGGGTGGTGTGGAGCCGTACGGGTTGGGTGCGCGGGTGTTCGGTTCCGGGCGGGGCACCAAACTGGCGGTGGTCCGTACGGGTCCCGACAGCGTGCTCGCCTTCGAGGCGCGCGGCCCGGCGGGCAACGACGACTCGACGTGCGCGCAGGGCATCCTCGTCTACCGCGTCCGCAACGAGACCGAGTCGGGCGGCGGCCCGATCGAGGTCCTCGACGCGCACCCCCACTCCGAGTCCTGCTGGGAAGGCTCGGTCTACCCGGCACTCGCGGACGCGCCCGTGGCACTCGGGGAGAGCTACACGGTGCCGGGCGAGCAGGTCCGGATCGAGGTGGAGGACCGCACGGCTTCCGGGGCGTGGACGGTGAAGATCACGACAGGCTGAGCGCCGGGGGCCTTCTGGCGACTGCGGTCACGCGGCGAAGCCGTGCGGAAATGACGAAGAAGGGCGGAAACGGCGATGGCGTGCGGAGGCGTGCGGAAATGACGATGGCGAGGCCGATTCGCGTTTCCGCGAACTTGCCTCGCCATCGCTAGCGTGCGCCGCCAGGGACTCGAACCCCGGACCCGCTGATTAAGAGTCAGCTGCTCTAACCAACTGAGCTAGCGGCGCCTGCTGACGTCGTAGACCTTAGCATCCTGATCGGCGGGAGGAAAAATCGATATCCGCACCGCCGCGGAGGCGGCCGCGCGGGCCGCCCGGACGGCCGCCCAGAGCATGATCTCGGGCCCGGGAAGCCAGGGGTGCCGGGTGTCGGGGGCGACGAGCCAGCGGGATTCCAGCCGGGCGGCGGCGCTGGGCCCGGTGCCGTCGGCGATCGGCGCGGGGACGGTGACCGCGTCGCCCGTACCGTGGCAGAGCAGCGGCGGAACCGCCTCGCACCGCCCCACGTGCCCGGCGGCCTCCTGGTCCCAGGCGTCCCGGGAGCCCCAGTCCTCCCACTCCAGGAGTGACGGCAGCCGCTGAGCCGTACCGGGCGCGGCGAACAGCAGCATCCGCCCGCGGTAGGTCGCCACCGGGCCCGAGCCCGGCCCCTCGTCCCACAGCCGGTCGAGCATCTGCCGCCCGAAGATCGCCGGAGCGTTCACGACGTCGAAGGTGCTGCCGCAGGGCAGTACGACCGGGGCGTGCGGCCGCTCCTCCCAGAGGGCGAGCGTGCTGCGCGGATAGGTTCCGGCCGAGGCGAGCCAGGTGGCGCCCTCGGAGGTGACTCCCGCGATGTCGGACCGCGCGATGTCGGACCGGTCGGGCAACGGTGCGCCGGGGCCGTGGGGGATGGTGCGTGCCGGGTTCCGTGTGCTGCTCATGCCGATATATCTACCGGCGGTGACCATTCAGTCTCTGAGGGTTGCCGGAAATCGGGACAGGGCGGGGTGGGGTGGAGTATCTTGCCCGGCTGGCATATGCCAGGGGGTGTGTGACGCTCGGGCCAGGGGGCGTATGCCGCCCGCCCACGTACAGTCGTTCAAGCCCTTCAAGTACTTCAAATACTTCAAGCCTTCAAGTACTTCAAGTCCCGTGGCCGGCAGGCGAGGTGGGGAATGCGGATCGGTGAACTGGCCCGGCGCACCGCCGTGAGCGAGCGGTCGTTGCGCTACTACGAGACGCAGGGGCTGTTGCGGGCCGAACGCACGCCGGGTGGTCATCGCGACTACGGCGACTGGGCGGTGGACCGCGTCATCCGCATCCAGGCGCTCTATGCCGCCGGCCTCTCCAGCAAGAAGATCGCCCAACTCCTCCCCTGCATGCGCGACACCGACGGCCGCCCCTCCGCGATCGCCACGCCGCGGCTCGTCGCCGACCTCACCGCCGAACGCGACCGTATTGACCGCACGATCGCGGATCTTGTGCGGTCGCGGGAGGTGTTGAACGAGGTGATCGACGCGGCGACGGACTGAGCCGTGCGCCCCTTCGACCCCGTTGGGTTGTGTGTCGGGTGCGGGTGGGTGGGGGCTGGTCCAAAAGATCGCGCAGTTCCCCGCGCCCCTAAAAGGGGCGCGGGGAACTGCGCGATCTTTTGGGGGTCTGGGGGCGGAGCCCCCAGGAACGGGATGGGACGGGTAGGGGCGGCGGGGGCGAAAAACCCTGCGGTCACCCCCGTGGCTCAGGCGTGGTCGCTCACCCCATGCCCATGTCCATGCCCGTTCCCCTCCACCCCCCGAAGCAGATCCCGCCCGAACTCGACCATCTTCTTCGCGTAATCCTCGGTCCACTCGGCCCGCTCGGCGATGGCAGCCGCAGTGAGCCGGTCAAACCGCCGAGGATCAGCCAGCTGCGCCGCAGCGATCGCCTGAAACTCGACAGCCCGATCCGCCGCGGCCCGAAACGCAAGCGTCAGCTCCGTCGCCCGGTCCAGCAACGCACGCGGATCATCGATCGACTCCAGATCGAAGAAATGCTCCGGATCCCCGGCGGCCTCCGCGGGCTCGAAGAGCAGGGGCGCGGGGCGTCGCCGCGGTTCGTTCCGACGCGGCGTGGGCTCCGCCATGTCTTCTCCTCCTCGTACGGTTCAGGGGCCCGCCTCGTAAGGGGGCCACCGTCTATTGTCCCCCGCCCACGCAAGTGGGCCAGAGACCCCAGGCCAGGGCAGGGACCACAGGGATCCGCGGAGAACCACGGAGATCTACGGAGAACCGCAGAGCCGCGCAGAGATCCGCAGAGCCGCGCGGAGATCCGAAGGGGCCCCTAAAGATCGCTCCCCACGATCTACGGCCGCCAAGCCACCCGATGCTCCCCGAGATGCGACAACACCGCGTGATTGGCCTCCCAACCGTCGGGGAACTTCACGGTGACCCCCAGCTGCACCGGCTCCGTCGACGGGTGGTCGTCCAGTAGCTCCGTCACCCCCGCCCGGCACACCACGATGCACGCGTGCCGATGCCGGGACGCGAGCACGCACAAGCGGCCCGTCTCCAAGTGGAACGCCGTCGCGTCGGGCCGCCCCGACAGCGGATGCAGCACCACCGTCACATCGAACTCCCGCCCCTGAAGACGGTTCGCCGTGTCGACGGTGACGTCCAGGACGCCGAGCTCCGCCAGCGCGGCCCGTACGGCAGCGGCCTGGTCCCGGTGCGCCGTGCCGACGGCGATCCGGTCGGCCGTCAGCGGCACCGGATCGTCCGCCCGCTCCGACGTGGCCGCGCCACCCCGGTCCAGCAGTCGGCGTACGACCTGCGCCACGGCCCGCACCGCCTCGGGATCCGTACGAGGCGTGTGCCGGGCCGGCAGCTCCAGCAGCCCCCAACCCGCCTCCGTCGCCTCGTCGATGACCCGGTCGGGACCCGAACCGTCCGAGACGACCGCGAAGTTGAGGCGACGGTCGCCGTGCCCCGTGCCACTGCGGAACGGCGTATACGGGTAGAACGCGTCCGAGACCAGCGGTGCCGCCGACGCGGGCAGCCGCCACGACACCGGGAGGCGGTGCTGCGGCAGCTCGGGATTGTGGGCGAGCAGTGTCGTCACCGCGGACGCCGAGGGGTCGTACGACAGCCCCGCCCACTGCTCGGAGCCCACGGTCGAGAAGGGGTCCAACTGTCCCGGGTCGCCCACGAACAGCGCGCGCTCGAAGAGCCCGGCCACGGCGAGCAGCGCGTCCGACCGCATCTGGTACGCCTCGTCGACGATCGCGTGCCGCCACGGCTCGACGCCCTTGACGTGAGCCCACTTGGCGGCGGTCGAGATGACGACGTCGAGGCCCGCCAGGTCGGCAGCCTTCGTCGACTTGCGGACGTTCGGAAGGCCGTCCAGCGCCTTGTCGTAGGGGTCGGTGTCGCTGCTGTGCAGCCGTCCGACGGGCAGCTCGGGGTCCTTTTCGGCGAGCCGCACCACCAGGTCGTCGACCTGGGCGTTGGTCTGCGCGATGACCATCAACGGGCGCCCGGCGGCGGCCAGTTCCAGGGCCGCGCGTACGACCAGGGTCGACTTCCCGGCACCGGGCGGGGAGTCGACGACGACTCCGCGATGCGTGCCGTGGAGTGTGTCGTGCAGGATCGCGTCGGTGGCGCGGGTCGCGGCGGCACCCGGGTCGAAGGTGGTGGTCACAGGACGTCCTCCTCCGTCACCGGGTCCGGCAGGGGTACGGCGTCGGGCTCGCCCGGCGGCCCTCCGTGCGTCCACGGTGTCTCCTCCGGGTCGGGCAGTTTCGCCCCGCCCCGCTGCTCGTGCTCGAAGAGCGTGAAGCAGACGAGGTCGCCCTTCTCCGGCACGGAACCGGTCTCGGGCTCCTTGCCGCGCCCCATCTTGTCGACGATCCGCAGCACGACAGCGACGTACCCGTCAGCGCTCCCGTCGGCGGCGCCTCCGGCACCCCCGTCCTCGTATCCCCCCTCGTGCCCCACGAACTCCGCGGCCTGTGGCTTTCCGCCCAACGACCGGTACACCTTGGCCCGTTCCCCCAGATGCGGGCGGTCCTCCGTGCGGACGGTCACCAGGGGGCGCGGGCTGGGGCGCTTGCCTTCGCTGTACGCCATCACGACATCCGTGACCTCGCCCGCGAACGCCTCCCCGGCGAGCCGACGCCCGGCCATGACGAGCGGGTCGTCCAAGGCCTCCTGGGCTTCCAGACGGGCCTGTTCGCGCTCGCGCGTCGCGAGCTTGTTGGCCGCGGTGACCGCGTCGTCGCGGCGCGGCTGCGGCGGTTCGCCCGCGGTGACCCGGTCGCGGTGGCCGGTGAACGACCAGCGGTCGCGGGTCCAGCGGTCGGTGGCGTGCGCGCCCTCGGGGAGCGTGCGCAGCAGGTCGAGTCCGCGCCACACCGCGTCCCAGGTGGGCCGGGTGACGCTCGCGACGAGGGCGTGGATCTCCCGCTCGGCGGCGGTGAGCGCGCCGAGCCGGTCGTCCGCCTCGATGCCGTCCTCGGCGGCGGCGAGCGCCGTACGCGCGCGGTCGTAGCGCTCGATGGCGGGGGCCAGCAGCGTGTTGTCGAAGGCGGGGTCGGTGGCGGGTCCGGCCGGCGGGCAGACGAGCTGGCCGCGGGAGTCCCGGCGCAGCTCGGCGTGGAGTGCGGCCGCCGCACCCGACTCGCCGTCCGGCGGGTCGATCCAGGCGAGCAGCGCGCCGAGGTGCTGGTCCTCCAGGCTGCTCTGCCCGGTGGCCCAGTGCCGGGACAGTACGTCGGTGAGGGCGAGGAGGAGGGCGGAGCCGGGCACCCGGGCCCGCTCTCCATAGTGCGTCAGCCAGCGCCCGAGCAGCGGCACGCGGGGCGGCGCCGGATGGGGCGCCTCGGGATCCTGCTCGGCGGTGCGCCTGAAACGCATGGAGCGCCCGAGCAGCCGTACGAACTCGATGCCCGACCGGCTCGGCACGATCAACTGGGGCGCGTCCGCGCACAGTTCGACCTCGACCTTGACCCGCTTGCCGGTCTCCGGATCTGTCTCGTTGCGCTCGGCCGCCTCGACCACGTCCGCGTACGCGTCGATGTACGGCAGGACGACATCCGCCAGCTCGGCGAGGAACGCGAACCGCAGATCCCGGTCCCGGGGCTGCGGCACGACGAGCAGCCGGGGCGCGTCCCGGTCCGTGCCGACGAGTGCCCCGAGGGGGGCTCCCGCCTCACCGGCGGTGATCAGCGGCACGAACACCAGTGGCCGCTCGGTGAGATGCCGGTGCCGCACGGTGGCGGCGGCCTGAGCCCGCCCGCTCTCGACGGCTTCCAGACGGGCGAGGGTGGCGATCAGTGACATACGGCCGCCCCCTCCCGGTCGCTGGGGAGCGCCAACGCCTCGGCCCTCGCGGCCTGGGCTCCCAACGCCTCGGCCCGCAGCCGCGCCGCTCTCCTCAGTGCCGCGACCGCCGGGTCGTCCGGATCTCCCGTCTCACCGTGGGCCGCCGCCAGGACGTCTCCCACCGTCGTCAGCCCGCCCAGTTCCGCGCGCAGTGAGCGGCCCAGGGACGTCACCGCGCCCTCCGCGCGCGAGTGGTCGCGGCAGTGGAAGGCCAGTTCGCAGGCGGACAGGCACTCGGGGGCGTAGGTCGCGGGGACGGATTCGACGGCCGTGGTCAGGTCGGCGGCGGGGAGGTCGGGGGAGAAGCAGGTGCCCTCGGGGAGGGCGGCGGCGATGTCCTCGACGCGGGTGAGGCGGGCGAGCTGGCGGCGGGTGACCGCGCGCTGCTTGCGGACGTCGACGGCGGACGCGGTCGGGAGGTTGGAGAAGTCCTTGGGACAGACCAGGAGGACCCGGTGGCGGACCTCGGGGACGGGGTCCAGATGGGCGGCGACCTGCTCCAGCGCCAGGACGTACACCGCGGACTGGCGCGCGGCCGCGCCCACCTTCGCCGGGTCCGCCGAACCGTCGAGCATTGGGAAGGACTTGATCTCGACGACCGTCCAGCCGCCGTCGGGGTGCACGACCACGGCGTCCGGCTCCAGGAAGGCGGGGGAACCCGCGACGTCGAGGGCGAGCATCGGGTGGTCGAGCAGGGTCCAGGTGGCGGCCGCGGTGGCCTCGCGCAGCGCGAGGGCCGTACGCGCCGCGCGTCCCTCGGGGCCGACGGCGCTCAGGTCGGGGACGACACCCGCGGCGGGCGGCTCGGCGCCGGGGTCCAGCTTTTCGTGCACAAGCCGCAGCAGCTCCGCGCCGCCGTCCGCCTTGACCCGCGCCTCGAACGCGTTGCCCCGCATGAAGGCGAACTGCGACATACCGAAACCGGACGGCGAACCGAGCGCACCGGCCAGCTTCGCCTTGTCGACCCCCGCGCCGTCTAGGAGGGCGCGCCGGTCGCAGCCGGGGTTCGCGGCGAGCGCCGCGAGGGCGCGCGCGTCGAGGGCCTTGGGCGGTACAGCCGGACCGCGCAGGTCAGCGAGTCGCTGCCGGAGCGCCGTCCCCCGCGTCCGAGGGAGAGGCATCCGGCTCGGCTCCCGGCCCGGTTCGGGACTCGCGCTGTCGGGGAATTCGCTCACCCGTGGAAGTCTGGCACCCCGCACTGACAATTGGGGAACCTGCGCCCCGCGAGGCACCCACGACCCGCGGGAAACGGGCGCCCAGCCGTGTCTTCAGCCGGTCCGCCAGACGCATCACCAACGGCGTCAGCAGCAGCCCGATCCCCATCACCGACGCACCCGCGACGGCGTCGAGGAAGTAGTGGTTCGCCGTGCCCATCACGACGATCGTGGTGAGCAGCGGATACGCGACACCCGCGACCTTGGCGGCAGGCGTGCGGCCGTACCGCCACAGCATCACTCCGCACCACAGCGCCCAGCCCACGTGCAGGCTCGGCATCGCCGCGTACTGGTTGGTCATTCCGCCCATACCCCGCGGCGCGCTCGCCTCGCCGCCCCACCAGCCGTACGAGCTGTACTGGGCCATCGTGTCGACGAAGCCATGGCCGGGGGAGAGCAGCCGGGGCGGGCAGGTCGGCAGCAGGGTGAAGCCGATCAGGCCGATGAACGTGGAGGTCATCAGCCAGGTGCGGGCCGCGCGATAGCGCACGGTCCGGGAGCGGAAGAGCCAGATCAGGATCGCGGGCGTCACCATGTAGTGCAGCGACGCGTACCAGAAGTCGGCGGGCACACCCAGCCAGGCCTCACGGGTGAACAGCCGGTTCAGCGGGTGTTCGGCGTTGAGGCGGAGGGCCTTCTCGACGCGCAGGATCTCCAGGCCGTGGTGGACGGCGCTCGAGGTGTCGCCCCGGGCGAGCAGCCGGCCCGCCGAGTACGACGCGTACACCATCACGATCAGCGGCAGTTCGGTCCACCAGCGGAGCCGGGCGTGCGGTGCCCCGGCGTTGCGCAGGTCGGTCCACCGGCGAAACCGGGCGCGTGGTGCCGCCTCGGTACGCAGTGCATCGGTCTGCGGCATCCGATCGCCCTCCCCCATCTGCTTGCGGTGACCCGCCTGTCCGCCCCGCCAGTCTTCACAGTCTGCTGACGACGATCTGTGGCCACATCCGATTTTACGGTGTATGTGAACGCCCTAAAGAGGCGCCCCCGGTCCTCAAAGACGCGGAGATCGCCCGGCGGGTTGCCCGTCGCGCCGGTGAGCGATGATGGAGTGACCCACCCCTCACTCCTCGTTGGGTGATTCACCCCTCACTCGTATCACTCGTCCCGGAAAGGCTCCTCTTCATGGCACCGCGCATCCTGCTGGCCCGGCACGGACAGACGGAATGGTCGCTGTCCGGCAAGCACACGGGCAGGACCGACGTCCCGCTCCTGGAGGAGGGCCGGCGCGGCGCCAAGCTGCTGGGGGAGCGGCTGCACCGGGCACCCTTCGACGGCCTCTCCGGGCTCGAGGTACGCACCAGTCCGCTGGCACGCGCGCGTGAGACGTGCGAACTCGCCGGTTTCGGTGAGCGCGCCACCACCTGGGACACGCTCATGGAGTGGGACTACGGCGCGTACGAGGGCATGACCCCGGCCGAGATCCAGGGGATCCGCCCGGGCTGGTTCATCTGGCGCGACGGCGTCCCCGAGGGCGAGACCCTGGAGGAGGTCTCCGCGCGCGCGGACGAGGTCGTCGCCTGGGCCCGCGCCGAGGACCGCGATGTCCTCGTATTCGCCCACGGCCACATCCTGCGCTCCATAGGCGCCCGCTGGCTCGGCCTCCCCCTCGACTTCGCGGCCCGCATCCGGCTCAACCCGACCTCGCTGTCGGTGCTCGGGTGGGCCTACGGAGAGCCCGCGATCGAGACGTGGAACGACTGCGGACACCTGACCGCGTAACCCCCCGGCGGCCGTTGTCACGCCATGCGCGGCAGGCTCGCGTGGCGTTCCAGGAACGTCGACACACCCGAGGCCCTGCGGTGCGGGAGCAGCACACGGGCCGTTCCCGCCAGCATGGTCTGGATGCGGGACGACTGGACCTCGCCCAGCAGGTCCAGGACGCGCAGACCGGCGAGGGCGGCCTCGTCGGGGCGGCCGCCGCGCGCGAGGTCGTCGGCGAGTTCGGCCATGTAGAGGGCGATGTTGCGGGTGAAGTGCGGGTCCTGGAGCTCGGCGGCGCGGCGCGCGTGGCGGGCCGCGCGGGGCCAGTCGCCGAGCGTCGACCAGCACTGCGCCTCCAGACCCTCCAACTCGGCCTCTCCGTAGAAGGTCATCCACTCGGGATCCGTCTCCGAAGGACCCCGTTCGTAGAGCGCCTGCGCGCGCGCCAGTGCCTGTTCGCACCCCGCGCGGTCGGCGAGCCCCGCCCAGCCGCCCGCCTCGCGCAGCGCGAGCAGGGACAGCAGGCGCGGGGAGCCGAGGGGGCGCGCGGCGCGCTGCGCCGCCTGCGCCGCGCGCACGGCCTCGCGGGGGCGCCCCGCGTCGCGCGCGAGAAACGCGGTGTTGCAGAAGGCGTGCGCCTCCAGGCCCGGGTCGCCCGACATCCGGGCGGTGGCGAGCGCCTCCGCGTAGTGCGAGCGCGCGTCGTCGAAGCGCCCGGAGTCGTGTGCCAGCCAGCCCACGGAGATGGCCAGTTCACCCGCGCCCGAGTACAGCCGGTCGGTGGTCGACTGCCGGGTGGTGCCCGCGTCGAGCAGCGCGTACGCCGTGCGCAGCGGGGCCGCCGCGCGCCGGTAGAGGCCGTCGGCCCCGTGCCGGTCGTCGAGCAGCCGGATATTGCGTACGGCCTCTTCGAGGGCGCCCGCCTCGGACGTACCCGCCCGGTGGACGCGCCGTTCCGCGGCCGCGGAACGGCCGCCGAAGGCGACCGCGAAGGGGCCCAGTGAGGCCGCCGCCACGGTGGCGGTGCCTCCAGTCATGAATGCGCGACGTTGCACGTCGCTCTCCTCGTGGTTCTGATCGTGGTCCTCGTACGGGTCGTACGTGTCATGCGCGCCGTGCGGGTCGTACGGGATCTGGATGTGGTGCGGGTCGTGCGGGATCTGCGCGTGGTGCGTGTGGTGCGGATCCGGCGTTTCATACGTCTCGTACGCCCCCTCCGTCTCATGCGAGGCGTGCGAAAGGCTCGTGGAGTGCGCAGGGGGCGCCTCGTCCGTGCCGCGCGCCCCGCGCCCGCGTACCGATGAGCGGGGCGCGAAGCCCAGGTCGGTGAGCGTGCGGCCGGGGAACATGTGCAGGAACACCCGCTCGTACGCGTAGTTGGGACAGCGGATCTCGCCCGCCTCGACGCGCCCGATGTAGCGCGCGTCGCAGCTGACCCGCTCGCCGATCTCGCGCGCGGCCCGCCGTACCGCCGCGGCGAACTCGCCGGGCGAGCGCTGTGCGCGCAGCCGCCGGAAGGCGAGGTTCGGCCGCGGTGGCCGGGGGAACTGGGACGAGGTCACCGATGACAACGTCATGGCCGGGCCCTCTCTTGCGAACCGTCGAACCATGCCGGACGCAAGGCGAGTTGCCCGGGTTGTGCCCAGTAGGTGCCTTGCTTCCAGCGCGGCAAGAACGTACCTGCTGTCACAGCGCCGCCACGCTGGGTTTGGCTACAAACCGGATATCTCATCCACGATCTGCCATGAACTGCCATCCTTTGCGGCGGTGTTCCGCCGTAGCCGTTGACGTCCTGGCGCGTTGAACTCTGCGGACCGGGAGCCGCCCGAACTCCCGACCCACTCGTCATGAGGAGGGGTTCCGTTGGAGGCCGGGATGGAGACCAGGCAGAGCACCGAGTTCCGTACTTCGCTGTCGACCGCGCAGCACCGGCCGTCCCCGGAGTGCAGCGCTCCACCACAGCCGGTCGCCGAGTGCGACCTGGTGACCGTTCCCGCACGGCAGGGGCTGGAGGCGGTCGACATCCTGCGCCGTGGCTCCTGCGACGCCGTCGGGCCCGTACTGCACGACGACGGCTGCGACACCCTCGGCTTCCTGGTGCCGCCCGGCACCGCCGACGCCTGGGACGTGCCCGGCAGCATCTGCACACAGACCAACGGCCGCGGCCTCAGCCTGGCCCCGGAACCCCCGGTCGAGGGCTCGGACTGGCTGCTGCCGCCCGGCGAGGCGGACCTCGCCACCGACCCGGCCGTGCTGCGGGCCGCGCTGGGCGAGGCGGCCCGGCTGATCGAGGCCGCCGACAACCGTCAGTGACGTCCAACCGTCAGTGACGTCAGCCGCCAGTGACGTCGGCGGACCGCCGCTGGCGCTGTCCGGACAGCGCCACTGAGCCGTCCGGACAGTGCTGCTGGGCTGTCTGGACAGCACAGGGCAGCCGCTGCTGCGCCGACCTGCCCGTACGCCCCGATAATGGCGGGATGGCAAGGGCGAGGAACAAACGGTCGGACGACAAGCGGTCGGACGATGGGCGTGAGGCGGGGCGGGGCGCCCGGCGCGGGCAGGCGTCCGCCGAGGCCGTCGTCGAGCCGGTCGACGGCGGGCTCGCCCAGCTGCTGCCCGACCGGGACCGGGCGCGCGCCTGGACCCTGCTGATCGACGGCGCCCCGCAGTCGCACGTCGACCTCGACGACCCCGCGTACCTGAGCTTCGAATACCAGCGCCGCCTCGGCCATGTCATCGACCTCGTCGCCCCGCCCGGCAAACCCGTGCACGCCGTGCACCTCGGCGGCGGCGCCCTCACCCTCGCCCGCTACACCGCCGCGACCCGCCCCCGCTCCACCCAGCAGGTCGTCGAACGTGACGCTGCCCTCGTCCAACTGGTCCGCCGCGAGCTGCCCTTGGACCCGAACGCACGCATCAGGGTGCGCTCCATGGACGCCCGCGAAGGTCTCGCCAAGGTGCCCGACGGCTGGGCGGACCTGGTGATCGCGGACGTGTTCAGCGGTGCGCGGACGCCGGCGCATCTGACGTCCGTCGAGTTCGTCACGGACGTACGCAGGGTGGTGAAGGCCTCAGGCGTCTACGCCGCGAACCTCGCCGACGGGCCCCCGCTCGCCCATCTCCGCGGCCAGATCGCCACCGTGGCGACCTCCTTCCCCGAACTCGCCCTGGTCGCCGACCCGACGGTGCTGCGCGGCAAACGCTTCGGGAACGCGGTCCTCGTGGCCTCCGGCCACCCGCTGCCGATCGCCGAGCTGACCCGCCGCGCGGCCTCCGACCCGCACCCCGGACGCGTCGAACACGGCAAGGAACTCACCGACTTCACCGGAGGCGCGACGCCGGTCACGGACGCGGCGGCGGTGGCGTCACCGGCGCCGCCGCCGTCGGTGTTCCGCTAGGGCCAGTTGTCATCGGCAGTCGTCAGTAGTTGCCGATTTCCACGTGCGGCGGTCCGTCGTGCCAGGTGCAGAACACCGACACCCGGTCCGCGCCCGAGGTGAACTCCACACGGATCCACGACTCCGTCTTCCACACCTGCATCGACCAGCCCGAGCCCGGCGTCGCGGACACCAGCGTCGCGGACGTCTTGCCGAGATCGAAGACCGCCCGGCCGCCGTCGGTGTCATAACTCTTGATCTGGCCGGACGAGGTGGGCGAGGGGGAGGCGGAGCGGGAGGGGGAGGCGCTCTGGGTCGCCGACTTCGAGGGAGTGGAGGTCGGCTTCCTGGTTGTCGCGGGCGGCCTCGACGCGCTCTTGGACGGCTCGGCCCGTTGCGTCGAGGAGGCGAGCGGCTTCGACCCCTGCGTCGTCGCGTCGCCCGCCGTGATGGGCAGGGCCCGCGGCGGGTCGTACGCCGTCCCCGCCATCACCGTGTGGACACCCCACCACGACAGCGTGACCGCCGCGCCCGTGGCGAGCGACCAAGCCAGTACGTGTACGAGTCCTCTGCGCATCGCGGGCCATACTGCACCACCAGCCCCACGGGTGTCGCACTGCTACGTCACAGTCGGAGTTGTCCACAGGTACCGACAACAGGTTGTCCACAGGCATCGGACGGCATCGCCCGGATGGCGTACGGTGCCGCCCATGGCAAGTGTGCTCGTGGTCGAGGACGACCAGTTCGTACGCTCAGCCCTCATCCGGCATCTGACCGATGCCGCGCACACCGTGCGCAGTGTCGGCACAGCCCTTGAGGCGCTGCGCGAGGTCGCCCATTTCTCCTTCGACGTCGTCATCCTGGACCTCGGTCTGCCCGATCTGGACGGGTCCGAGGCGCTGAAGATGCTGCGCGGAATCACCGATGTCCCAGTGATCATCGCCACCGCGCGGGACGACGAGACGGAGATCGTGCGCCTGTTGAACGACGGCGCGGACGACTACTTGACCAAGCCGTTCTCGGTCGAGCACCTGTCGGCGCGGATGGCGGCCGTGCTGCGTCGCTCCCGGGCAACCACGGGCGAGGCGCCCCCGTCGACGGTGATCCGGGTCGGCGGGCTCGCCATCGACCCGCTGCGGCGCCAGGCCGAGCTGGACGGCGTACGACTGGATCTCACGCGGCGCGAGTTCGACCTGCTCGCCTTCCTGGCCGGGCGGCCCGGTGTCGTCGTGGCGCGCAAGGAGCTGCTCGCCGAGGTGTGGCAGCAGGCATATGGGGACGATCAGACCATTGACGTCCATCTGTCGTGGCTGCGGCGGAAGTTGGGTGAAACGGCCGCCCGGCCGCGCTATCTGCACACCCTGCGGGGCGTCGGCGTGAAGCTGGAGCCGCCGAGGGTGGAGCCGCCGCTATGAGGTGGGCAGCGGTCGAGGGGCGGGCGTCATGAGGGGGGCGTCATGAGGTGGGCGCTGGTCAAGGTGTGCGTGGCGGTGACGACCATGGTCGTGGTCGCCTTCGCGGTCCCGCTCGGGCTCGTCATCAAGGAGATGGCCAGGGACCGGGCGTTCTCGAACGCCGAGCGGGAGGCCGCCGCCGTCGCGCCCGCGCTCTCCATCACCACCGATCGGGACCAGCTGGAGCGGGTCGTCGCCTCCGCCGGCTCGGACGAGGGTATGGCCGTGCACATACCGGCGGGTGACGGCGCCAAGGCGGTCGACATCGGGCGGCAGCGCGCCGCGGGCAAGGACATCGCGACCACCCGGAAACTGGGCCGGGCCTCCACCACCGAGGTCCCCGGCGGCTCCGCCCTGCTCCAGCCCGTCGCGCTGAGCTCCGGCGAGATCGCGGTCGTCGAGGTGTACGTCCCCGAGTCCGAGGTCAGCAACGGCGTCGGCACGGCCTGGGCGGTACTCGCCGCGGTCGGCGTCGCGCTCATCATCGGCTCGGTCGCGGTCGCCGACCGGCTGGGCGTACGGATGGTGCAGCCCGCGCAGCGCCTGGTCGAGAGCGCGCATGAGCTGGGGGAGGGAAAGCTGGGGGCCCGGGTGCCCGAGGAGGGGCCGACCGAACTGCGCCTGGCGGCGGTCGCGTTCAACTCCATGGCCGACCAGGTCGTACAACTCCTCGCGAACGAGCGTGAGCTGGCCGCGGACCTGTCCCATCGCCTCCGTACGCCCCTGACCGTCCTGCGCCTCAACACGGCCTCGCTCGGCGACGGACCGGCCGCCGAGCAGACCCGGGCCGCCGTCGCGCAACTGGAGCGCGAGGTCGACACGATCATCCGGACGGCCCGCGAGGCCAAGCCGCAGACAGCGGCGATAGGTGTCGGCGCCGGGTGCGACGCGTCCGAAGTCGTACGCGAGCGGATGGACTTCTGGTCGGCGCTCGCGGAGGACGAGGGCCGCAAGGTGCGGGTGGCCGGCGTCGACCGTCCGGTACGCATACCGGTCGCCCGCGCCGACCTTGTGGCCGCCCTCGACGCGCTGCTCGGCAATGTGTTCCGCCATACGCCCGAGGGCACGGCCTTCGCGGTCGATGTGCACAACGGTGAGGACGCGGTGATCGTGCTGGTGTCGGACGCCGGGCGGGGGATCGTGGACCCGGAGGCGGCGATGGCGCGCGGACGGGGTTCCGGCAGCGACGGGTCTACGGGGCTGGGGCTGGACATCGTGCGGCGGCTCGCGGAGTCGACGGGTGGGGATGTGCGGATCGGTTCGTCCGTGCTGGGCGGCACTGAGGTTCGTATCTGGATCCAGCTGGACGGGCGGGAGCCTCTTCGGCGGGGACACCGGGGGAGGACGGTACGGGGGCGCCGGCGCGGGGCGGGTGTGGGCTGAGGCCCGGTTGTTCCGCTGCGCGGCGTCTCCAAGTGGCCGAATTGGTCTCTACCTTTAACCAACCCCGATGCCTTCCTTAAGCGCACCCTAAGATCCTCAACCCCCGCCCGGATGAAGCGGTTTGCCCGATTCCGGATCGCTAGCGTGCTGCCGCACCCACCCCTGGGAATCCCCTGTGGAATCTCATGTGATCCCCCGTGAATCCGCGAAGGCAGGCACGCGATGAGCAGCACGCACCGGCGCAGCAAGGTCAGTGGCAGGAACAAGGCGATAGGCGGCATCGTCGCCGCGGCCGTGGTCGGCGGTGGCGCCTTCCTGTTCACCGGCACAGCGCAGGCGGCCGGCGTCGGCGCGGCGTACACCAAGACCAGTGACTGGTCGACGGGTTACACCGCGCAGTACGTCATCACGAACGACAGCGGCCAGGTGAAGACGGACTGGACGCTGGAGTTCGACCTGCCGACGGGCAGCAAGCTCAGCTCCCTCTGGAACGGCGAGTCCACCGTCAGCGGCCAGCACGTCACGGTGAAGCCGCCGTCCTGGGACAAGGACGGTCTGACGGCCGGCGAGTCCGTCACCGTCGGGTTCGTCGTGAACGGCACCGCGGACCCGACGGGCTGTCTCATCGACAGCGTCAAGTGCTCGGTGGACGACGGCGCGACGCCCGAGCCGAGCGGCCGCCCCACGGAGTCCGCGACCCCGACGGCCACGCCCACCGCGACCGCCACCGCGTCGCAGAGCGCGACCCCGACCGCCACGGCCACGGCCACCGCGACCGCGACCGCGACCGCTTCCCCCTCGCAGAGCTCCGGGAGCGGCAGCACGACAACCGCCGGTTTCGCGCCCTACGTCGACACCTCCCTCTACCCGGCCTTCGACCTGGTCGCCAGCGCCACGGCCACCGGCGTGAAGGACTACAACCTGGCCTTCATCACGGACGGCGGCAGCTGCACGCCCAAGTGGGGCGGTGTGACCGACCTCGCCAGTGACGGGGTGGCGTCGCAGATCGGTGCGCTGCGCGCCAAGGGTGGCGACGTCCGGGTCTCGTTCGGCGGGGCCTCCGGTTCGGAACTGGCGACGACGTGCTCCTCGGCGGACGCGCTGGCGACGGCGTACGGGAAGGTCGTGGACGCGTACAACCTCACCAAGGTCGACTTCGACGTGGAGGGCGGCGCGCTGCCGAACACCACCGCGAACACGAACCGCGCGAAGGCCATCGCCAAGCTTCAGCAGCAGCACCCGAGCCTGGACGTGTCCTTCACCCTCCCGGTCATGCCGGAGGGCCTGACCCAGGACGGCGTGAACCTGCTGTCCAACGCCAAGTCGAACGGCGTGAACATCTCCACGGTCAACATCATGGCGATGGACTACGGCGCCTCGTACAGCGGTGACATGGGCACCTACGCCGAGCAGGCCGCCACGGCCACGCAGGCGCAGGTCAAGAGCGTGCTCGGGCTGTCGGACAGCGCGGCGTGGAAGGCCGTCGCCATCACCCCGATGATCGGCGTCAACGACGTCTCGTCCGAGATCTTCAAGGTCGACGACGCCTCGCAGCTCGTCACCTTCGCCCAGTCGAAGGGCCTCGGCTGGCTCTCCATGTGGTCCGCGACCCGCGACAAGCAGTGCTCGGGCGGCGCGAAGAACTACGCCGACGCGACGTGCAGCTCGATCGTCCAGGACGACTCCGCCTTCTCGAAGGCCTTCGGCGCCTACAAGTAGGACTTGTAGGACTTTGCCAGCCAGCGCCTACACGTAGGACCTTGCCAGTCGGCTCCTACGCGTAGGCGGTCCCACCACGGGGGAAGGCGCCCCGGCCGGAAATCCCCCCACCCGGCCGGGGCGCCGATTTCTGATTGCCGAGTACCGAGTACCGAGTACCGAACTCCTGCGGTCGTGAACGTGTCGACACCATCTCCCCGGAGCCGATCACGCCGAATTCCTGGACCGCACCGCCGAGTTCACACCGGGTGCCGCGGGTCATGAGACGGACTCGCGCGGACGACGGCCTGGTCGCCTCGGGGCCCGAAGAGGTGCAGGATCTCTACGGCGCTGGTGTTCGCCGGGCCGAACCAATGCGGTTCTCTCGTGTCGAACTCGGCCACTTCGCCGGGGTGGAGTGTGCAGTCGCGTTCGCCGAGGATGAGGCGTAGTTCGCCGGCGAGGACGTAGAGCCACTCGTAGCCGTCGTGGGTCACGAGCTTTGGCTCGCGGGGTGCCAGTACCTGTTTGAAGACCTGCACCCGGCCCGGGTACTGGGTCAGGGGTACGAGGACGCTGCCGTGGCTTTTGCGCAGGGGCTTGAGGTGGACCCGGGGGTCACCGCTGGCCGGTGCGGCGACCAGTTGGTCGAGTGCGATGTGGTGCTCGCGTGCGAGCGGGATGAGCAGATCCAGGGTCGGGCGCCGTTTGCCCGACTCAAGACGGGACAGCGTGCTCACCGACAACCCGGTCGTCGCCGCGAGGGCCTCCAGGGTGAGCCCACGGTCCCGGCGCAGTGTGCGCAGCCGGGGGCCGATGCCGTCGATGATCTGTTCCAGTTCCGCGTCCACAGGGTCCAGTTTGCAGCCTTCGCAAATTTGATGGGCGGCGGTGGTCGTCCGGGCCGAGCCTGGCGGGGCAGGCGCTCAAGCGCCTCCGGACGTGAGAGGTGGACCAACCGTGACCGCGACGACTCATCCCATTCAGCTTCAGCCCATGGTGAGTGCGCGCAGGCGCTGGACCGTGCTGGCCGTCTGCTGCCTGAGCATGTTCCTGGTGGGCCTGGACACCACCATCGTCAACGTGGGACTGCCGGCCATCGGGCGCGGTCTGGGGGTCGGGACCCGTGGTCTTGAGTGGACCGTGGACGCGTACACCCTCGTCCTGGCGAGTCTTCTGATCTCCTCGGGTGCGCTGGCGGACCGGTTCGGGCGTCGGCGGGTGTTCCAGTCCGGGTTGGCCGTGTTCGGTGCGGCCTCGCTGGTCTGCGCGGTGGCCCCTTCGGCGGGCGTGCTCATCGCCGCCCGTGCCGTTCAGGGGATCGGCGCCTCGATGCTCAGTCCCGTGGCGCTGGCGATCGTGGTGAACGCGATGCCCGACCCGAGGGAGCGGGCGCAGGCGATCGGTGTGTGGGCGTCGGTCTTCGGGCTCAGCATGGCCGCCGGCCCTGTCACGGGCGGCGCCCTCCTCGCCGGCTTCGGCTGGCGGTCGGTGTTCTGGATCAACCTGCCGGTCATCGTGGCCGCCCTCGTGCTCAGCGCGGTGTTCGTGCCGGAGTCCCGGGCGCAGCGGGCGCGGCGGCTCGACCTCCCGGGTCAGGCCCTGCTGACCGTGGTCATCGGGGTCTCGGTCGGTGTCCTCATCGAGGGGCCGCGCGTCGGCTGGGCGTCGCTTCCGGCACTGGGCGCGTACGTCGTCGTTGTCGCGGCGGCGGTCGGATTCGTGTGGGCCGGGACCCGTCGGAGCGAGCCGCTGATGGACCCGCGGCTCTTCCGGAGTCCGGTGTTCAGCGGTGCGGTGCTGGGCGCGGTGGCCGTCTTCGTCGCCCTGAACGTGACCCTGCTGCTCAACACCCTCTATCTGCAACACACCCGGGGATGGACGCCACTGGCCGCCGGGGTGGCGACCTTGCCCATGGCGGCCGGAGCGACCGTCTGCGCACCCTTGTCCGGCCGTCTGGTCGGCCGTACGGGACCGCGGCTGCCGCTGCTCCTGGCCGGCGGCTTCATCACGGTGGGCGGACTCTGCCTGGTCGGGCTCGACCAGCACACGAGCGTGCTCCTGCTCCTGTTGGCCTACCTGCTCATCGGCATCGGGTTCGGCTTCGCCAACGCTCCGATCACCAACACCGCGGTGAGCGGACTTCCTCCCGCCCGAGCCGGCGTGGCCGGAGCGATCACGTCCACGGCACGCCAGTTCGGCTCCGCCCTCGGCATCGCCATCGCCGGCGGCCTGGTCGCGGGTACCACCCCGACGGGGCTCGCCCATGCCTCCCGTCCGGGCTGGATCCTGGTCGCGACCTGCGGACTGTCCCTGTTCCTGGTGGCTCACGCATCGCGGCCGAAGGAGGGGCCGAAGGAGGGGTCGAAGGACGGGCAGGCCTCGCACGGCTAGGAGGGCGCCGTCGCGACCGACTCCAGCGCTCCCAGCACCCACGCCACGTTTTCCTTCTTCGTCACGATGACGACCGGGGTTTCGCCGTCACGGCACTCGATCACCACGCTCTCGGCGGCGTAGTCGCCGTTGTGGGGGTCCGTCCAGTAGGGCGGGCGGACGCGTACGGGGATGAGGGTGGCGGGGACGGGGCGGCGGGCGAAGGCGCCGGTCGGGTCGGGGGTGGTCAGGAGGACACCGGGGGCCGCTACCAGGTAGCCGCCGCCTCCGGCGCTGTAGCGGCCCTCGCCCAGGACGGAGCCCGCGAAGCACTGCTCCGAGGTCGGGGCGGACGGCGTCACCTCGATGGTGTCGTCGTCCTTCTGCCGCCGCCGGAGCACGAGCGCGGCCACGGTGCAGGCCAGCAGGACCACGCCCGCGGCCACCGCGACGTACTCCAGCGCGGTCCAGATCCCGTGGGTCACGAGGGCCACGACGGCACTGGTCGCGGCGAGCGTCAGTGCGCCCGTCATGGGGAGGCCGAGCTGCCAGGGGGCGCGCAGGGGAGACGCCATGGAGCGCCGGGCCCACCAGTACCCGGCCCAGAGCGGAGCCAGGCCGAAGAAACCGATACCGAGACTCGCGGCCAGGCGGGGCCGGTAGCTGCCGCGCGGGTCGGCGTGCGTGGACAGGCGTCCGGCCGGGAAGTCGACGTACCGGATCTCGCCCCGCCAGAGGGTGACGTTGACGTGGGTTCCGGACCAGGCGGTCGGGGAGCCAGGGGTGTGACCCTCGATCCAAGCGCTGTCCTTCTTGCCACCCGGCTCAGTGACGTACAGCCAGTACGACGCCCCCCTGTGCTTCGTGTCCCGCTCGGCGCGGTCTATTCGTGCCGTCACGGTGCGCAGGCAGTCCTCGGAGCCGCCGGTCGAGACCGTCCGCGTCGGACAGGCCACCGCCGCCCTGAACTCCCGTTCCTCGGCAAGCGCACCGCGCACGTTCACCAGCAGCAGCCACGCCGCGATCAGCAGCAGGACACCGCCGATGGCCGCGGGCCACGTCGCCGACGGGTGGGGCCTCTTGGGGAGCGCACTGCCGGCTCTTCCAGACAGAGGGTCGCCCTCGTCGTCCTGGCCGTCCTTGTCATCCTCTGCGCGTGTCACCGGACAATTCTGCGCCTCCCTCCGCATCACCTTCCACGCTCCGGGTGCCAAGGAAGCGTTAAGGTCAACAGCCGTCTCACAGTGGGTACTTACGGTGCGTGGTGGCGCCATTGGGCGGACAGCGCGGCTGCGGGCAGGCGCTGGTTCTCGGAGTCCCGGGGGACCCAGATGCCGAAGTCGGTTTCCAGCTGTTCCAACACCTGCCGTGGGCCCAATGGTTCGCCGGGTGGCCAGGGGAGGGCCAAGGGGTCCGGGCCGTCGTCGTAGTGGCGGAAGAGGGGGTCGAAGGACGACAGGGTGCGGCCGTCGACCGCGTACTCGACCCGCTGTGTTGCATTCACGTCCGTACTGGCCGCCACCACGCGGGTGCCTCGGGAGAGGGCGGGCAGGTAGTCGCTGGCCGATACGTACGAAGTGGAGGCCTGTATCGCGAAGGACCAGGCCCCGGCCGGGCCCGCGCGGATGATCGCGTTCGCCTCGGGACGGAGGAATCCCAGGGCGTCGAGGGTCTCCTCGTCAATGCCGTCCATGTCGTCCAGGTCGTACGGCTCCTCCATCGAGTTGCCCACCTCGATCAACTGCGCCACGTCCCGCGTCAACGGGTAGAACGCCTCCGGGCTGCCGCCGAGCCGCACCAGGATCTCCTCGGGGGCGAGTCCCTCGCAAAGAATCACGCTGTAGCCGAGGGGATACGCCTCGGCTATCCAACCGAGCCCGTCACCGGTCAGCATCCGCTCCTCCGTCCCTCCTTGACCGCGTGGATCAGTCCGGCCAGGGCGTTGGGTGTGGTCGTGGCGATCTCGTACGGCTGGGCGCTTTCGCGGAGGTGGATGTGGGCGCCGGCCGCCGCTGCCGCCAGTTCTACGCAGTTGCCTTCGCCGCCGGTGCTGAACGAGGACTTCTGCCAGGTGAGGTGGGGCATCGTGGTTCCTCTCAGGGGAGGGCAGTACCCTGCGGGACGATCACATCTGAGACAGGGTTCGTGTTCTTTCCAGGACGGCGGTACGTCTGATGGCCCGCACCCGGCCCTTCGCCCAGCGCGCGGCGATTTCCTTCAGCATGGCCGCGGCGGGGATGACCGTGACCTCGCTCGTGACTGAGCATGCGTTTCCGTCGGCTGTCGAGGTCGGGACGTTCGTCGTTGTCTCGGTGGTCCTGATCGCCGTGCTCGCGCCGGTGGTCCGGCGGCGCGTCAAGGTCGCGCGATCCGAGCGGTCTTGAGGGCGCCGAGCAGTCCCGCGAGGGCGTGGGGCGTGGTTGTGGCGATCTCGTGGGGCTGGTCGCTTTCGCGTAGGTGGATGCGGTGAGGGGCTGCTGCCGCCAGCTCTACGCACTCGCCTTCGCCGCCCCCGCTGAACGAGGACTTCTGCCAGGTGAGTTGGGGCATCGCTGTTCCTTTCAGAGGGCGTACATGACGTGCTGGATCAGGCTCAGTGAGTCGCGAGACCTGTGTGTTTCCGGCGCTGACTCGGGGTCGATCGACGGCAAGGCCAACTCGGAGAGCCGCTCGAACATCTTGGCGTACTCGTCGAGTTGGTCTCCATCCCGCAGGAAGAGCGAGTTCGTCGGGTGCTCCAGATACACGGTGTCCAGTTCGGGGGTTACGCCACCAAAGATCGCGAATGCTCGACTGTACGCAGAGTAGACACCCGCCTCGAACGGGAAGACCTGCACGGTCACGTTGGGCAGCCGCGACACCTCAATGAGTCGAAGTAGCTGCTCGCGCATCACTTTTGGTCCGCCGATCTGCGCATGGAGCGCGGCCTCGTAGATGACGGCGCGGTACGTGACGGGGGTGCCCTCAGCCAGGATGCGCTGCCGGGCGAGACGGAACTCGACGTATCGATCAGCCCGTTGAGGGTCGGACTCCGTTTCGCTGAGCACCGCCCTGGCGTACTCCTCGGTCTGCAACATGCCGGGGATGAACAGTGGCTCGTGCGTGCGCAGGACGGCCGAACGAGATTCGAGTTCGGCCAGATCTCGGGCCGTTGGGCCGGCGGTGTCCTTGAACTCGTCCCACCATCCCTTGCCGCGCTCGCCGGCCATCTGCATGATCCCCTCGAACAGAGGGCCTGGCGGGCAGTCGTACTCACGCAGGAGCATGTAGAGCCGGTTGCGCGAGACGTCGACGCGACCCGCCTCAATGTTGCTGATCCGCGCGCGGTCCGCGTCCAGTAGGGCGCCGGCCTCGTGGCCGGACAGCCCCGCACGGTCGCGCAACTTGCGCAGTTCCAAGCCGAGCCTGCGCTGGCGCTCGCTGGGGTTGCTCCTGGGTGGCATGCGCACCTCCTCCGACTGCAGTCTGCACAGTCGAACTGCCATGGTCCACAAGGTCGTTCGCCAGTCACTCACACAGGTGACTCAACCCGGAAACCCTTGTTACTTCATGAATGGGTTCCCTACCGTCGTAGTCGTCCCAACCACCCCGCGCCTCGAGGAAGTACCCCCACCCTCGCCCCAGTTGAGGACCCCCGGACCTGGTCACCACGTGCGCGCCCCAACCTCAAGGAGCCCCCCATGGAGGACCCCCCACACCCCCTCCCCACCCCCACCGATGTCTCCCTCGTCTTCCCACCCCACCCCATCTGGGTCCACACCGCCCGCCAAACCATCCGCACCCTCCTCACCGCCTCCCACCGCCCCGAACTCACCGACACCGCCGTCCTGTTGACCTCAGAAGCCGTCACCAACGCCATCAACGCCTGTGCGGGCAAAGGCTGCACCACCCCCGTCACCCTTTACGCCGGCTGGACGGACCCGTACCGCCTCCGCGTCCTCATTCACGACGAAGCCCCGGGCACCCCCACCTGCCGTACCCCCGATCCCGACGACGAGGACGGCCGCGGCATACAGCTCATCTCGTACGGCGCCGACGCCTGGGGCGTGTGTGCGCACGGCCCCGGCCGGGGCAAGGCCACCTGGTTCGAGCTGGGGCGCAGCCCCCAACTCGGCATGCCCATGGCTATATAGTGTGCGGCCGGGTCGATCTTGGCCCGTGCCATCACTCGGGCTTCGGCCCGTGCCATCACTCGGGCTTCGGCCCGTGTCACCACTCTGGCTTCGGCCAGGTTCATCACTCGGGCTTCGGCCCGGTCACCACCCGGGCCTCGGCCCGTATCACCACTCGGGGGAGTCGTGCTTTCCATCCGTCATGCCCTTGGCACCGCCATGCTCGTTTCCGTGGCGCTGACCCTCACCGCCTGTCAGCCCGGCGAGACCGATGACACCGGTGCCGCCGGCAGCAGCGCCAGTCCGAGCGCCACAGCCTCCGCGGGCGCTACACCCACCGCCAGTCCTGCCGCCTCCGCGAGCGCGGACAACGGCTCCTGCCCGACCATCGCCAAGGGCCACAAGGTCATCTGGGTCAACAACGTCGAAGGCGCCATGAACAACGTCATCGCCAAGGACGCCAAGATGCACTGCGACCCGAAGTCGGACGCCGGTGCCGCCTACGAGCCGGTCGGTGAGCCGAAGACGTACTCCATGGCCTCGGGCGACACCAAGGTGACCGTCATCAGCAAGAACGACATGAAGCAGAAGACCCTCACCGCCCAGGACGGCGGCATCGCCCACGTCAAGACGTGCGCGGACCCGAACGGGACCTCGTACGACGGCGGTCAGGCCTCGGCGGACACCAGTGACTGCTGGGGGATGAACTTCTACGACGTCGCCGTCGGCGCCGACAACAAGATCACCGCGATGACCGAGGTCTACTCCTCGTAAACAGCCGTGGATCGCCGGGGCGCGGCACCCCCCTCAGGTGCCGCGCCCCGTCCCCCGCGATCCCCCGCGCCCCCCGGGCACCTGGTCTATTCGGCGGCCGTCACCGGCGGCAGCGTCCCCGTCCGGGCCGCCTGCCGGTACCAGAGGGCGCTCGACTTCGGCGTACGGGCCTGCGTCGCGTAGTCCACGTACACCGCGCCGAAGCGCTTGCCGTAGCCGTACGCCCACTCGAAGTTGTCCATCAGGGACCAGAGGTAGTAGCCGCGGACGTCCGCGCCGTCGGTGATCGCCCGCCGTACGGCCGACAGGTGGCCGTGCAGATAGGCGATCCGCTCCGGGTCGTGGACACGGCCGTCCGGGTCCGGCTTGTCGTCGTACGCCGCGCCGTTCTCCGTCACATACAGCGGCAGGCCCGGCGCCTCCCCGCTGTAGCGCATGATCAGGTCGTGCAGGCCCGTCGGGTCGATCGTCCAGCCCATCTCCGTACGCTCGCCCGGGGTCTGATGGAAGGCGACGTCGTCCGCGCCCGGCCAGGGGGAGAAGGAACTCGCGCCGTGGCCGTCGGCGCGCGGGCCGTCGGCCGATGCCGCCGCGGCCGACACCAGCGTCGGGGTGTAGTAGTTGAGGCCGAGCGCGTCGAGCGGCTGGTTGATCGCCGCCAGGTCGCCGTCCAGGACGTACGACCAGTCGGTGACCGACGACGTCGCCGCCAGCAGGGTCTCCGGATAGGCGCCGTGCAGCATCGGGCCGTGGAAGACACCGTTGGCGAGGTCGTCGATGCGCCGGGCGGCCGCCAGGTCGGCAGGGTCCTGGGAAAGCGGCCTGACCACCGAGGAGTTGAGGCTCACCGCGACCGAGTTGCGGGCGGGCATCGTGGCGCGGAGTGCCGAAGTCCCGAGCCCGTGGGCCAGGTTCAGGTGGTGGGCCGCGCGCAGGGACGCCACCGGGTCCGTACGGCCCGGAGCGTGCACCCCGGAGCCGTATCCCAGAAAGGCGCTGCACCAGGGCTCGTTGAGGGTGATCCACTGCTCGACCCGGTCGCCCAGCGCGTCGCCGACGATCTGCGCGTACTCGGCGAACCGCAGCGCGGTGTCGCGCTCGGGCCAGCCGCCGGCGTCCTCCAGCTCCTGCGGAAGGTCCCAGTGGTAGAGGGTGACCGCCGGCTTGATGCCGTGTGCGAGCAGCTCGTCGACCAGGTTGCGGTAGAAATCCAGGCCGCGCTGTACGGCGGGGCCGCGGCCGGTCGGCTGCACGCGCGACCAGGAGATCGAGAAGCGGTACGCCGTCAGGCCCAGCTCCGCCATCAGGGCCACGTCGTCGCGGTAGCGGTGGTAGTGCTCGACAGCGATGTCACCGGTCTCACCGCCGGCCGTCTTGCCGGGCGTATGGCTGAAGGTGTCCCAGATGGAGGGGGTGCGGCCGTCCTCCCGCACCGCCCCCTCGATCTGGTACGCGGAGGTGGCCGCGCCCCAGAGGAAGGCGGGAGGAAAGGTCACAGGGGTAACGGGCTCAGGCATGGAAGCGCTCCCATAAGGGGTCGTGGAGACCGACGGTCAGGAGGAGGGGGGAAGTGGGGGGAGGTGCATGGGGCCGGGGCGGCGGTGACCCGGCCCCGTCGGCGGCTGCGCGGCCGGCGGCGCGGCAGGTCAGCCCTTGATCGCGCCGTTCATGATGCCGCCGACGATCTGCTTGCCGAACAGCAGGAAGGCGATGAGCAGCGGCAGCGTGCCGAGCAGCGCGCCCGCCATGATCACGGCCTGGTCGGGTACGTAGCCGGTGCCCAGCGAGTTGAGGGCGACCTGCACGGTCGGGTTCTGCTGGTTGAGCGCGATGATCGGCCACAGGAAGTCGTTCCAGGCCATCACGAAGGTCAGCAGTCCGAGCACCGCCATCGCGGGGCGCGCCGCAGGGAAGACCACGTGCCACACCACGCGCATACTGTTCGCGCCGTCGACGCGCGCCGCCTCGATCAGCTCGGTGGGCAGCGCCTGCACCAGGTACTGCCGCATGAAGAACGTGCCGAACGCGGTGACCAGGGTGGGCAGGATGACCGTCGGCAGATGGTTGGCCCAGTGCAGGTCGCTCATCCACAGGTACAGCGGTACGACGGCCAGCTGCGGCGGGATCATCATCGTGCCGATGGTCAGCAGCAGCAGGGTGCTGGAGAACCTGAAGCGCAGCTTGGCGAAGGCGAATCCGGCGAGCGTGGAGAAGATCACCGTACCGATGGTGATGGTGCCCGCCACGATCGTGCTGTTGAGCATCGCGGTGCCGAGCCCGGCCTGGTCCCAGGCGGCCTGCATGTTCTTGAACAGGTTGCCGCCGAACCACAGCGGCGGCGGCGTCTGGGCCAGGCGCTGGTCGTTGCGTGAGGCAGCGATGGCCGTCCACAGCAGCGGCGCCAGCGAGACCATTGCGAAGATGACCAGGACGACGTAGGTGACCGGGCCCGCGTGCAGCTGCTTGCCCGCGCCGAGCATCCGGCGCCGGGAGCCCCGGCCGCCCGTGCCCGCGCCGTCGCCCGTCGCCTTCTCCTTGCCCTTCCCCTTCGCCTGAGGCAACGTCAGATCACTTGTGGTCATTGGGACTTCCTCAGACGTCGGGTGAGCAGCAGATTGATCACGGCGACGATCAGCAGGATCAGGAACATCGACCAGGCGATCGCGGACGCCTTGCCGAGGTTGCCGATGATCCAGCCCTGGTCGTACATGTACAGGCCGAGCGTCTGGAACTGGTGGCCGGAGCCGCCCTTCGAACCGCTGAGCCCGCCGAACAGCAGCGGCTCGCCGAAGAGCTGGGTCGCACCGATGGTGGAGACGACCACCGTGAACAGGATCGTCGGCCGCAGCATCGGGATGGTCACGTGCCGGAACTGCTGCCAGCGGTTGGCGCCGTCCAGCGCCGCCGACTCGTACAGGTCGGTCGGGATCGCCTGCATCGCGGCGAGATAGATCAGCGCGTTGTAGCCGGTCCACCGCCAGATCACGATCGAGGAGACCGCGAACTGCGAACCCCAGTCGGACTCACGCCAGTTGACCGGGTCGACCCCGACGAAGTGCAGCAGCCAGTTGATCATGCCGCCGTCCCACGAGTACAGCAGTGTGAAGACGAGCGTCGCCGCCGCCACCGAGGTGGCGTACGGGGTGAGCATCACGACCCTCCACACGGTCGAGCCGCGCAGCCGGTAGTTGAGCAGATGCGCGATCGCGATCGCCATCAGCAGCTGCGGCACCGTGGAGATCAGGCCGATGGTGAAGGTGTTCTTCAGGGCGTTCCAGAAGAAGTCCGAGGACCACAGGTTCTTGTAGTTGTCCAGGCCCGCCCAGGTCTGGTGGTCCAGCGAGGCCAGCTGCACGTCGTGCAGCGAGTACCAGGCCGTGTACAGCAGCGGGATCAGCCCGAAGGCCCCGAAGATGATGAAGAAGGGGGCGATGAACGCGTACGGCGACGCCTTCATGTCCCAGCGGTACAGCCGGCTGCGCCACGAACTCGAGCCCGGGGGCGGCGTACCGCGACCGTGAGCGCCCCCCGCCGCGCCCGGCTTGGAGCCGGGCGCGGCGTCAGCACTCGGCGCGGGTTGCGCGAGAGCCTGCTTGGAGCTGGTCACTGGCCGAGCACGTCCTTGATTTCGTTCGTGGCCGCCGACCACCCCTGGGCAGGGGTCTTGCCCTTCTGTTCGACCTGGAGGATGCCCACGTCGGTGATCGCGGTGCCGATCGGCTGGTCCTTCGTGCCGAAGTACTGCGTCGGGATGGTCTTCGCCGAGTCGGAGAAGATCTGCGCGATCGGCGCGTTCGAGAAGTACGCCGTGGTGTCCGCCAGCGGCTTCAGACTCGCGTACGCCGACGGGGTCGACGGGAAGCTCGCCTGCTTGGCGAAGACCTTCGCCTGCTGCTCGGGCGCGGTCAGCCACTTCGCCAGCGCGATGGCCTCCTTCTGGTGCTTGCCCGCCGTAGGCACACCGATGAACGAGCCGCCCCAGTTGGCCGCGGTCGGCGCCGCCGCCACGTCCCACTTGCCCTTGCCGGAGTCACCCGACTTTTCCTCGATGTAGCCGATCATCCACGCGGGGCAGGCCACCGTCGCGAAGGTGGCGTTGGAGAAGGCCTTGTTCCAGGGGTCCTCGAACTGCTTCAGCTTCGCCGACATATTGCTGGTCGCGACCGTCATCGCGTTGTTCCAGGCCGACTTCACGCCCGTGGACTTGTCCCAGATGACGTTGCCGTCCTTGTCGTAGTACCGCTCGCTCTCGCCACCGAGCGCGGCGTTGTAGACCGAGGAGGCGGAGTCCACGAACTTGGTGCCGCTGGGCGCCTTCTTCATGTACTCCTTGCCGAGCGCGACGTACTTGGACCAGTCGCCCTTCCACTGCGCGGCGAGCTTGGTGCGGTCCGTCTCCAGACCGGCCTTCTCGAAGAGGTCCTTGCGGTAGCAGATCGCCATCGGGCCGATGTCGGTGCCGAGCGCGATCGTCTTGCCGTCCTTGGTGGTGGCCTGCGCCAGCTTCCAGTCCAGCCACTGGGACTTGTCGACCTCCTTGCCCAGGTCGACGAACTTGTCGGCCTGCGTCTGGACGGCCTCGGTGACGTTGCCGACCTCGATCGCCTGGATGTCGTCGGTACCGGAACCGGCCTGCAGACGTGTGAGGGTCTTGGGCCAGTACACGTCGGTCTTGGTGGTGACGTTCTCCTTGATGGAGATGTTCGGGTGCAGCTTCATGTACTCGTCGTAGAGGCCGGCCTGCTTGTAGCCGAAGACGCCGAAAGTACCGATGGTCAGCGTGGTCGTGCCCTTGCCGCCGCCTCCGCCGCCGTCCGACGACGACTTGTCTTTCGAGTCGCTGGCGCAGCCGGCCAGCAGCCCTGTGGTCAGCGCGGCGACGGCCGCGAGGGCCCCCAGCCTGCGGGACCGACGGGTACTCGTGCGCATTGCGTCCTCCTGTTGCCTGACGTGCCGACCCCCCGGCCAACTGCTCTGTTGGGCCCGTTGGTTCTCGCTGCGGCTCGGGCGGGGAACGTGCGGGATGTGTATGTGTCAGGTACTGTGGGAGCGCTCCCACAGGTGATGTGTTGAAGAGTCGTCGGTCCGGGCGGGGGTGTCAAGGGTGGGAGCGCGGAGAGATGCGTTCAGTTATCGGCCCGTTAACTAACCGCGGGGGACGGGTCGGAGGGGGGCAGTGGGGCGGAGGGAGTGGCTCGGGTCAGTGTGACTTGCCGACTCCGGGTCGTGGCCTCGGATGGTGGCCCGGGCGGTTGCAGGGTGGCGGTTCGGGCGTGGCCCGGTGATGGCCTGGGCGGTGGTTCGGGTGGTTGCCGGGCGGAGGCTCGGGCGTGGTCAGGTAGTGGCCTGGGTGGTTGCCGGATGGTGACTCGGGTGGTGGCAGGGCGAGGTCGGCGCGATCGCCGGGCTTCTGTCCATGAACGGGACTGTTAGATTCCAGGCCAGTCGCGCAGCGCGCGGTGTCGACGGGAGGCGGACCATGGCAAGCCACGGAGCGCGGGGCCGGGGTGGCGGCCGGCCGACCTTGGAAGAGGTCGCGGCACGCGCCGGAGTGGGCCGCGGCACGGTCTCCCGGGTGATCAACGGCTCCCCACGGGTCAGCGACGCGACCCGTGCAGCCGTCGAGGCGGCGGTCGCGGAACTCGGGTACGTCCCCAACACGGCTGCCCGCGCCCTCGCCGCGAACCGTACGGACGCGATCGCCCTGGTCGTCCCCGAGCCGGAGACCCGCTTCTTCGCCGAGCCGTACTTCTCCGACATGCTCAAGGGCGTAGGCGCCGAACTCTCCGAAACCGAGATGCAGCTCCTGCTGATCTTTGCGGGCAGCGACCGGGAGCGGCAGCGGCTGGCCCAGTATCTGGCGGCCCACCGGGTGGACGGCGTCCTCCTGGTCTCGGTCCACGCGGACGACCCCCTCCCCGACCTGCTCGCCCAGCTGGAGATCCCGGCCGTCATCAGCGGCCGCCGCTCGGCCGACGAGACGCTGCCGTCCGTGGACTCCGACAACTACGGCGGGGGCCGCGCGGCGATCGAGCACCTGATGGCCCGGGGGCGCCGCACGATCGCCCACATCGCGGGACGTCTCGACGTCTACGGCGCCCAGCGCCGCGTCGACGGCTACCGCGAGGCGCTGCTCGACGCGGGCCGCGAGGTGGACGAGCGGCTGATCGTCCCCGGCGACTTCACGGAGGAGGGCGGCCGCCGTGCGATGACCCAGCTCCTGGAGCACTGCCCCGACCTCGACGCGGTCTTCGCCGGCTCCGACGTCATGGCGGCCGGCGCCCGCCAGGTCCTGCGCGAGGAGGGCCGCCGCATACCCGACGACGTGGCGCTGATCGGCTACGACGACTCCGCCATCGCCCGCCACATGGACCCGCCCCTGACCAGCGTCCGCCAGCCGATCGAGGAAATGGGCCGCGCGATGATCGACCTCCTCCTCGGCGAGATCGCGGACCGCCGGCCGGCGGTGTCGCGGGGACTGGAGAAGCGGCAGCTGGTGCTGCCGGCGGAGCTGGTGGTGCGGGCGTCGTCGTAGGGCGTGCGGTGTCCGGCAGTACGACGCCGTATGCGCCGGTCGTACGACGCCGTACGCGCCGGTCATACGACGTCTCGTGCGCCCCGGCGTACGACGTCCCGTGCCCGACTACCGGTACCAGTCGCCGCCCCGGCCGTCCCCGTCGCCCCCGAGCGCCCGCCCGAGGTAGTCCCGCAGGTCCCGTGCGGCCCAGCGCCGGCTGTCGTCCTCGTGATCCCACACGAAGATGTCGGCGCGCGGGGGTGTCCGCACGAACGCGAACTGGTCACCGCCGCCGTTGTCGCCGAAGAAGAGCAGGGGCTCGAAGGGCATGTAGAGCCCGGCGAACGACGGGTCCGACCGGAAGAGAAGGTTCTGCTCGACGATCTGCTCCAGGTCCCAGACGGTGTCGACCCCGTCGGGACCTTCGATGCCGTCCGTCTCCCGCAGCAGCTCGGCCAGCTCGTCCGGCAGCCGGCAGCCGAGCCGTGTCTCGGCGGCGGCGAGGGCGCTCTCCTCGACGGGGGTGCGGAACCCGGCCTCGGGCGATGCCTGACCTGCGGCTTCTCTCCACATGGGGGCAGGGTATTACGGCAAGGTGGCGAGCATGGTCCTGCATCCCTTGCTCGGAGTTGATGAAGTGCCCGCCGTGGAACCGTACTTGGGCCGTGTGGGCGAGGTGTTCAAGGTGTTCAGGGAGCAGGACTCGGGGTGTGTGTCGTACGGGGTGCGGCTGCTCGACGGTGCGCGGTGGTTCGTCAAGGAGTCGGTCAACGACCGTGCACGGCGTTCACTCGATCGAGGATGGGCATTTCACCGGGCCGTACGGCACTCGGCGATCGTCCCCCAGGTCCACCGGATCGCCGTGCGCGGAGGTGGCGGCTGGGCGGTCGTGATGCCCTGGCGGGAGGGCGAGGTGCTGTACCACGCCACCGTGGGCGGTCCCCGCGACCGTACGAGCCCGGGCAGCCCGATGGCCCGCTTCCGCGCCCTGCCCGCCGCTCGCGTATTGCGCGCCTTCGACCGGGTCCTGGACGCACACCTCGCGGTGGAGGCTGCCGGCCATGTCGCCGTCGACTTCTACGACGGCGCGCTGCTCTACGACTTCGCCGCCGACACGGCCCATCTCATCGACCTCGACGAGTACCGGCCGGGTCCCTTCGAGGTGGAGGACGAACGGCTGCCGGGCTCCCGGCGGTTCATGGCCCCCGAGGAGTTCGTGCGCGGGGCGGTCATCGACACCCGTACGACCGTCTTCACCCTCGGCCGCACCGCCCGGTTGCTCCTGGACGCGGGCGACGAGGAGCGCGCCTGGCGCGGCACCCCGCAGCAGCTCGCGGTCGTCGAACGCGCCACCTTCCCGGACCCCGACGACCGCTTCGCCGACGTCCACCGTCTCGCCACCGCCTGGCGCGCGGCCAACGAGCCTCAGGAGACGTGAGGCGACGGCCGCACAGTCAGCTCCCACCGGGCCTCGCCGCCATGGACGGTGCCGGTCGGGGACAGCCCCGCCGCCGCGGCGACGGCCGCGGAGGCGTGGTGGCCGGGGTGGATGTGGGCGACGACGGTCCGCACGGACCGCTCCGCCAGCCACTCCACCAAGCCCCGGGCAGCCTCCTTGGCCAGCCCCCGCCCCTGCCACCGCGCACCCAACACCCAGGCGATCTCCGCCCGTTGCCCGACAACAGTCGCCTGCACCGTCCCCACCGGACACGCCTCCTCCCGCAGTCCGAGCACCCAGTTGCACCAGGAGACCGCGGGGTCGGGGGAGCCCGTGACGAGCCGCTCGTACCGCGCACGCAGGTCCTCGGGACCCTCAGGGGCACCACCGATGAAGGTGTGCAGCGCCGGGTCGGACAGCACCTCGGCCATCTCCTCGGCGTGCTCGACGCGGAGGGGGAGGAGATCCAGGCGGGCGGTGCGGATGATGTCGGCGGACACGCGCGGCGTGGGCGGCGTGGGCCAGGGGTGCCCGTCGGGCGACGCCGTCGCCGGTCGGCCGGCCAGGACGAAGTCCCGGTACTCGTCCTGCGACACGGCCTCGTTGACCCACCGCCCGCGCACCGCTCCCGTACGGCTCTCGGCGAGGTCCAGGGCGGTCAGCGGGTCGTCGGCCGTGGCGATCAGGAAGCCGAAGTCGGCACGCTCGTCGTCGGGATCGAGAGGCGGGAACTCCACGAGATCCATGAACGACTCGTGCCCGACGTCTTCCACGGAGTGGAGGTAGATCTCGTACCCCGTCTTCACCGGCCTGATCTCCACATATCGGACACCGGGCCGCTCGGGCGAACCGGCCGGACCGAGGAACTGTTCGATCGGGCGGCCCCGGCGCAGGGCTCCGAGGGCGAAGGGTTCTGCGAGATGGCGCACGCGGGAAGGGTACGGGCTCCGGCGATGCGTGGAACGTTCGGGAACGCAATCAGCCGGTGACCTGTTCGAACAGGTCACCGGCTGATTGATCAGGGTGAGTGACGGGACTTGAACCCGCGGCATCCTGGACCACAACCAGGTGCTCTACCAGCTGAGCTACACCCACCATGTCCGGTCTTGGTTTCCCTGACCGGCCGAGAAAAAGTGTACAGGGTCCGAAGGGGTGCTCGCGCACGGCTTTTTCGGGGGCCCCAGAAGGGCCCCGTCAAAGGCCTACTCGGCGGGCAGGACGTGCTTCGCCGCGATGGTGCGGGCGGTCTCCGAGTCAGGGCCGGGCTGGGGGACGAAGATCGCCTCGCGGTAGTAGCGGAGCTCGACGATGGAATCGCGGATGTCGGCGAGGGCGCGGTGGTTGCCGTTCTTGTCCGGGCTGTTGAAGTACGCCCGGGGGTACCAGCGGCGGGCCAGCTCCTTGATGGAGGAGACGTCCACGATGCGGTAGTGGAGGTAGTCCTCAAGGGTCGGCATGTCGCGGAGGAGGAAGCCGCGGTCCGTGCCCACGGAGTTCCCGCACAGCGGGGCCTTGCCCGGCTCCTTGACGTGCTCACGTACGTAGGAGAGGACCTGCGCCTCGGCGTCCGCGAGGGTCGTGCCCGCGGCCAGCTCTTCGAGGAGGCCGGAGGCCGTGTGCATCTGGCGCACCACGTCCGGCATCGTCTCCAGCGCCGCGTCCGGAGGGCGGATCACGATGTCCACGCCTTCGCCGAGCACGTTCAGCTCCGAGTCGGTGACCAGTGCGGCCACCTCGATGAGCGCGTCATCCGACAGCGAGAGCCCGGTCATCTCGCAGTCGATCCACACCATGCGATCGTTCATGTGTCTCACCCTACGGCCCGCTCCGGCCGACTGGACCCGCCCGTGCGCGCGGGCGCACGGGAAGGGGGCCCGCACCCCAAGGCGCGGGCCCCCTTCCGGCAGGTACTGCTACGGCGCACTCCGCTGCCCCGGCAGGCTCGGGCGGCCCGCCGCGTACAGCTCGGGCTTGCCCGAGTCCGTGGACAGAGACGCAGACGACGCAGCGGGGCCCAGGGCGCTCGCCGCCGCTGTGCGGCGGGTCTGCATCGGGACCGGGCTCTCCTGGTGCACGGACGGTGGCGGTCCGGCCGGAGCCGCCGGGCTGTCCGTGTCCGACGAGCGGTCGGACTGCGGCCTGCGGGCGCGGTACGCCGCCCGGTACGCGGCCGGGGACGATCCCAGCTGGCGCCGGAAGTGACCCCGCAGCGCGACCGGCGAGCGGAAGCCGCAGCGGCCCGCGACCTCGTCGACCGAGTAGTCGGAGGTCTCCAGGAGGCGCTGTGCCTGCAGTACGCGCTGAGTGATCAGCCACTGCAGGGGAGCGCTCCCCGTGAGCGAGCGGAACCGGCGGTCGAAGGTGCGGCGGCTCATGTACGCACGTGCCGCCAGCGTCTCGACGTCGAACTGCTCGTGGAGGTGCTCCAGCGCCCAGGCGACGACCTCCGCGAGGGGGTCGGCGCCGATCTCCTCCGGCAGAGACCGGTCGAGGTAGCGCTCCTGACCGCCGCTGCGGCGTGGGGGGACCACCAGACGGCGGGCCAGGGCTCCGGCCGCTTCGTTGCCGTGGTCCGACCGCACGATGTGCAGGCAGAGGTCGATTCCGGCCGCCGTACCCGCTGACGTCAGGACGTCTCCGTCGTCCACGAAGAGTTCTCGTGGGTCCACATGCACCGACGGATAGCGCTTGGCCAGCGTCGGTGCGTACATCCAGTGGGTCGTCGCCGGACGGCCGTCCAGTAAACCCGCCGCCGCGAGGACGAAGGCGCCGGTGCACAGCCCGACTATGCGGGCACCCTCCTCGTGCGCGCGGCGCAGTGCGTCGAGCGCGTCCTCCGGTGGTGGCGAGGTGATCGACCGCCAGGCGGGCACGACCACCGTGCCTGCCCGCGAGATCGCTTCCAGGCCATGTGGCGCGGTGAGTTCCAGGCCCCCTGTGGTCCGCAGTGGGCCTTCCTCGCCGGCGCACACCAGTAGGCGGTAGCGCGGCACGCCGGCGTCCTGGCGGTCAATCCCGAACACCGACAGCGGTATGGAACTCTCGAAGATGGGGCCGCCGCTGAACAGCAGCACCGCGACGATCTCCTTGCGGCGTCGCCCGGAAAGTTTCCGGGCCGCGGCTTCCGGCGCGGCAGTGGAGTCGTGGCTCATACTGCTAAGCCCCCCTCGGTGGTCGCGGCTCCTCGGTTGTGTCGCTCCTGCACGTTTCCCCTCGGTCCTGCACGAGTCCCCCGCCGTAAGACAAGATCGAATCTACTGTGTCCCGTGGCGCCAAGGTGACCAGTTCGCTACTCCGCAGAATGTCGACATGGCAACTTGGCGTGAAGCATTCGATCACGAAGCGTTGCACTCGTGGGCCGTACAGGGAAGTGCGCCTCGTGGCAGTGGCCAATCCACGTAGGGTGCGCGCGCCCCTGGTGGCCCTTTCAGTGCAGGTCGAACGGGGGTTGGGGGGTCGTTCGACCAAGGGATGCGCGGTGCGCAGAAGTTGGCTGAAAAGTAGCGGGCGCGTGCGCGGAAACCGGTCAGTCGACCGGCTTGTTTCCCGCGCCGTGCCGACCACCTCTGTGCGCGCCCGCACCATTTCTGCCGTGCGCGGCGACCACACCGCGCACACCGCCCACTCCGGACCCATCGCGAGGGCCGGGCGGACCGCCCACTCCGGCCACATCGCAGGGACCGCCCACGCCGTGCGGGCCGCTCCTGCCGTGCCGGCCGCGGTGCGGGGCCCGCTCCTCGGCGCGCAGTCGCGCCGCGCCGCGTTCCGACTGCCTCAGCAGCACCCGGCAGGCCCCGGTCACCGCCGCCAGGCCCAGGGCCGTACCGGCCGCGCCGGCCAGCGAGGTGCCGTACCAGACGAGGACCACCGGGACCAGGACACAGCTGAAGGCCGCCCAGCGCACCACATCGCTCGCGGTGTCCGGCACGGGCGGCGACGCGGGGTGTGCCGCGGGGGAGGGGTGGGACGCGGTCTCGGGTCCGGGCACGGTCTGCTCCCTAGTACTCCAGTGCTCCCCATGGCGAGTACGCGCGTGCTCCCCATGGCGGTGGCTTACCGGTTCAACGCGTGTTCGACCGGCCGGTCACTGCCCGGCCGACGGTGATGCGACGCCGAAGGGCTTCGGTGTGCGCCGAGGCAGGACGCCGGCGTGCCGAGTCGTGCGACGATGAAAGGGCCCCTCCCTAGGTGAACCCTGTGCAAACCGCCTGTACGGGGCAGCAACCATTGCGTTACGGGCGCCTCTCATGCATGCTCCGGGGAACGCCGCACAGCGCGCGCGGGATCTGGGCAGAGGAGGCGTGCCGCCGTACCCTTGGGGGTATGGGGTTGGGAAGATGTTTCCCAGACACAGCTCTGCCGATCGTTGTCGTCCCCACCACGAGGATCCAAACGCCGAGACACCCATGGCCGGTCACGAATTCTTCGATCCCGCGGACCGCAAGCGCCCGCTCGCCGATCCCACGGCGGCCGAGCCCCTGGCGGCGGAAGAACCCCGCCAGTCCTGCGATCCCGCCTTCAAGCACGGCGTCGTCGTCGGTTTCGACGGTTCGACGTCCAGCGAGCGCGCCCTCGCCTACGCGATCGGCATGGCCCATCGCTCCGGCTCGGGCCTGATCATCGTGCATGTCGCCAACCGGCTGCCCACCACGGTGTGGGCGGGCTGTGAGCCACCGGTCTTCGTCGACGTGCCGGACCACCGCACCGAGGTGCTCGGACTCGAACTCGCCTGCGCCGAATATCTGGCCGAGGTGCCCTGGATCCTCGTCGAGCGCGGCGGTGACATCTGCCACGAACTCGAAGAGGTGGGGCGGGAGTACGAGGCGGACGCGATCGTCGTCGGCTCCACGCACGGCATCGTCGGGCGCATCTTCGGCTCGGTGGCCGGAAGACTCGCCAAGCGCGCGAAGCGCCCCGTCATCGTCATTCCGTAACTCGCCGTTGTCCCAGGTGAGATGAGCCGGACGAAATTCCTGGCGGGTCGTCAACTCCCCCTGACGCAAGCGTGATGCGGCCTAAATCTACTGGCGCGTAGAGGTGGTTTGTGCCCTTGTGAAGGGTACATACCGGTCGCCGGACCAACCGCACGGCCGGTACCACGCAGCACAACTGCACATGCATGAAGGGAGCCCGCCGTGGACAACGACGTCTCTGCGGGAAGCACCACATCGACCCTCGGCCAACTCGCGCTCGGACTCACCCTGCTGGCCTTCGGCCTCGGTCACACCCAAGTGATCGACGGCGTCACGGCAGCCGACTCCGTCTCCCTCGCCACCTATGTCGGTGGCATCGCGCTCTTCGTCGCCGGTCTGTTCGCCTTCCGTGACCGTGACGCCTTCACCGGTACGGCCTTCTCCGCACTCGGCGCGCTCTGGTTCACCTGGGGCGTCACGTCCGACGCGCAGGCCTCCGCCAACGCGGCCGGTCTCTTCCTGCTCCTGTTCGCGCTGGTCGCGCTGAGCCTGGCAGCGGGGGCCTCCGGCAGTTCGGCGGTCGTACGGGGCACGTATGGGCTGCTCTTCGTGGCCATGCTGCTGCTTGCCATCGGGCAGTTCGGTGACTCCAGCGGGCTTGCGAAGGTCGCGGGCTGGTTCGCGGCGGTCGGTGGGCTGCTGGCTTGGTACGGGGCTACTGCGGCCATGGCTCACTGGCCCACCACGCTTCCGGGACGCGCCGCAGGCCGGGGGGTGACGGCCACCGGTTAGCGGCGCCGGCTGGGGGTTTGGGCGGCCCCCGGCGATGAGAACGGACCCCCCGTGTTTGGTGGCAACACGTGGGGGTCCGTCCGCTTGTCCGGCCTGTGCGGGCGCGTTGTGGTTGCTCGCGCAGTTCCCCGCGCCCCTAAAGGGGCGCTCCTTACGGGGCGCTGCCCCTTTCAGGGGCGCTTCACTACTCCACCGTTACCGACTTCGCGAGGTTGCGCGGCTTGTCGATGTCGCGGCCCAGGGCCAATGCCGTGTGGTAGGCGAGGAGTTGGAGGGGGATGCCCATGAGGATGGGGTCCAGTTCGTCCTCGTTCTTCGGGACGACGATCGTCTGGTCGGCCTTCTCCTGGTGCTGGTGGGCGACCGCGAGGATCTTGCCGCTGCGGGCCTTGATCTCCTCCAGGGCGGCGCGGTTCTTCTCCAGGAGGTCGTCGTCGGGGACGATCGCGACCGTGGGGAGGGCGGGCTCGATGAGGGCCAGCGGGCCGTGCTTGAGCTCGGAGGCGGGGTAGGCCTCGGCGTGGATGTACGAGACCTCCTTGAGCTTCAGGGAGGCCTCACGGGCCACCGGGTAGCCCCGTACGCGGCCGATGAAGAGCATCGAGCGGGCCTCGGCGTACTCGGCGGCCAGCTTCTTGATCTCGTCCTCCTGCTCCAGGATCTCGGAGATCTGCGCGGGCAGCTTGCGCAGGCCCTCGATGATCCGCTTGCCGTCGCGGACCGACAGGTCACGGGTACGGCCGAGGTGCAGCGCGAGCAGCGCGAAGGCGACGGTGGTGTTGGTGAAGCACTTCGTCGAGACGACGCAGACCTCGGGGCCCGCGTGGACGTACATGCCGCCGTCCGCCTCGCGTGCGATCGCCGAGCCGACGACATTGACCACGCCCAGCACCCGCGCGCCCTTGCGCTTCAGCTCCTGGACGGCGGCCAGTACGTCGTACGTCTCACCGGACTGGGACACGGCCACGTACAGGGTGTCGGGGTCGACGACCGCGTTGCGGTAGCGGAACTCGGAGGCCGGCTCGGCGTCCGCGGGGATGCGGGCCAGCTCCTCGATCATCTGGGCGCCGATCATGCCCGCGTGGTACGAGGTGCCGCAGCCGAGGATCTTCACGCGGCGGATCTGGCGCGCCTCGCGGGCGTCCAGGTTCAGGCCGCCGAGGTGGACCGTCGAGAACCGGTCGTCGATGCGGCCGCGCAGCACGCGGTCCACGGCGTCGGCCTGCTCGTGGATCTCCTTGTGCATGTACGTGTCGTGGCCGCCCATGTCGTACGACGCCGCCTCCCACTCCACGGTGGTCGGCTCGGCCGTCGTGCGGGTGCCCTCGGTGGTGTACGTGCGGAAGTCGTCGGCCTTGAGGGTGGCCATCTCGCCGTCGTCCAGGGTCACTATCTGGCGGGTGTGGGTGACCAGGGCGGCGATGTCCGAGGCGACGAACATCTCCTTCTCGCCGATGCCGAGGACGACCGGGGAGCCGTTTCGGGCCACCACGATGCGGTCGGGGAAGTCGGCGTGCATCACGGCGATGCCGTACGTGCCCTCGATCACGCGCAGCGCCTGGCGGACCTTCTCCTCCAGGGTCTCGGCCTGGGAGCGGGCGATGAGGTGGGTGAGGACCTCGGTGTCGGTCTCGGAGAGGAACTCGACGCCGTCGGCTTCAAGCTTCTTGCGCAGGTCGGAGGCGTTGTCGATGATCCCGTTGTGGACGATCGCGACCTTGTTGTCGGCCGACATGTGCGGGTGGGCGTTCACGTCGGAGGGGGCGCCGTGGGTGGCCCAGCGGGTGTGGGCGATGCCGGTGGTGCCCTTGAAGCGCGCGGGGACCTTGGCCTCCAGGTCACGGACCCGGCCCTTGGCCTTGACCATCTTCAGGCCGGCCGACTTGGGGGTCGTGACGACGATGCCCGCCGAGTCGTAGCCGCGGTACTCCAGGCGCTGGAGGCCTTCGAGCAGCAGGGGAGCCACATCACGCTTGCCGATGTATCCGACGATTCCGCACATATAGGTAAAGTCCCAGTTCCTCAGCCATAAACGATGCGGCGCAGCTGCCTGAGCGTGAGCTCCGGCGGCGCGACCGCGCGGTACTTCAGGTCCGCCTCGATCCGATCGAAGATCGTCGCGTTCACCATGCCCTGGGCCTGGAGCTCGCGATGGCGGCGACGGACGTACTCCTCGGTCGTCTCGTCGAAGTAGGCGAGCACGTCCTGAATCACCCGCAGTGCCTCGCCCCGGTTCAGGGGCGTGGACCGCGTCAGATGATCAACAAGTTCGTCGTGCACCCGTTGATCCTGGGGTACGGGCGAGTGATTCGCAAGAATCCTGCCCGATATCGGGCAAGCGGCTGTTGAAGCTCTTATGGGGGGCTGTTTGCAAGCTGTCCATCCTGTGTCTTGTGCCGCGTCGATTGCCGGGAGCAACTTCTGTGACCATGGACACTCCACGCATGGGCGTACCGGAGAAGCTCGCCGAGCGCATGAGCATGGCCGAGCAGCACGAATTTCTCCGCGCCAAGTTCTCCCGGCGCAACATGATCAGAGGCGGGGCCGTGACCCTCGGCGCCGTCGCGGGCGGCGCCTTCGTGCCGGGCGCCGTCGCACAGGCCGCGGTCCCGACGCAGGCCACCGCCTCCTCGGCCGAGACGGTCGACGGCGCGCTCGTCGCCCCCTTCGGCCGCCACCTGGCCTTCGGCAACGACCCGCGCACCGAGGTCACGGTCTCCTGGCAGGTCCCGACCGCCGTGAAGAAGCCGTACATACGCATCGGCGCCGACCCCTGGGACCTCTCCCGCAAGATCGAGGCCGAGGTCCGGGCGCTGTACACCCCGGCCGGTGTAGGCGTCAGCGCCGACCACACGCAGTACTACCTGCACGCCAAGCTCACCCACCTGCGCCCCGGCAAGACGTACTACTACGGCGTCGGCCACGCGGGCTTCGACCCGGCCGCGCCCCACCTCCTCGGCACCCTGGGCACCTTCACCACCGCGCCCGCGAGCGCCGAGCCGTTCACCTTCACGGCCTTCGGCGACGAGGGTGTCGGCTACCACGGCCTCGCCAACGACGCCCTGCTGCTCGGCCAGAACCCGGCCTTCCACCTGCACGCCGGCGACATCGCGTACGCGGACCCGTCCGGCGCGGGCAAGGTCGCGGACACCGGCTTCGACTCGCGCATCTGGGACCAGTTCCTCGCCCAGACCGAGTCGGTCGCCAAGTCCGTCCCGTGGATGCCGGCGTACGGCAACCACGACATGGAGGCCTGGTACTCGCCCAACGGCTACGGCGGCGAGGAAGCCCGCTGGACCCTGCCGGACAACGGGCCCGACAAGGCGAACCTGCCCGGCGTGTACTCCTTCGTCTACGGCAACACGGCGGTCATCTCGCTGGACGCCAACGACATCTCCTTCGAGATCCCGGCGAACCTGGGCATCTCCGGCGGCACCCAGACCACCTGGCTGGAGGGGCAGCTCAAGAAGTTCCGGGCGTCCAAGGACGTCGACTTCATCGTGATCTTCTTCCACCACTGCGCGTACTGCACCTCCACGGCGCACGCCTCGGAGGGGGGCGTGCGACAGGAGTGGGTGCCGCTGTTCGAGAAGTACACGGTGGACCTGGTCATCAACGGTCACAACCACCAGTACGAGCGGACCGACGTCATCAAGGGCGACGCGGTCGTCAAGAAGCTGCCGATCGGGGGTACGGCGTACCCGGAGACCGAGGGTGTTGTCTATGTGACGGCGGGGGCGGCCGGGCGCAGCCTGTACGCGTTCACCGCGCCGCAGTCGTACGAGGGGAACGAGAACGAGGTCGAGTCCGTGGCCTCCTTCATCAACCAGAAGGACGGGAAGCAGAACGAGACGGTGGCGTGGTCTCGGGTGCGGTATCTCAACTACTCGTTCCTGCGGGTGGATGTTGCGCCTGCGGTGAAGGGGCGGATGGCCACGTTGACTGTGCGGGGGATTGCTGAGACCGGGGCCGAGGTTGACCGGTTTACCGTGGCTCGACGGGTTCGTTAGGTGCGGGTGCGTGGGGGTTGCTCGCGCCCACGCGGCGGAGCCGCAAATGTCACAGCCCCGCGCCCCTAAAAGCAAAAGACCCGGTTCTCTTACATTCGTTTGAGGACCGCCTGCTTGGCCAAGGTGAACTCCTCGGCCGTCAGGACGCCCTCCTTGTGCAGGTCGCCGAGTTCGCGGAGGCGGCGCAGGAGGGCGTCGTGGTCGGCCTCCGGGGGGATGGCGGCGGGCTGCTCCTTCGGTGGCAGCTCTGCCGGGGATGCCGTGGGGTGGGGGAGCCGTGCCTGTACGGCCGCCGCGACGAGTGCCATCAAGGGGTCCTTCCTGAAGCCCCACAGCTCGACGGAGTTGGGGTCGTACTTCGGTGGGGCCTTGGTTTCCGCGCCGCGTACCGTGAAGCGCAGGGAGCCGTTCTCCAGGCCGATCGCGGGGTGCCACTCGACGGCGGTGATGTCGGTGAGGGCCAGGGTGCGGGTGCCGGCGGCGGACTTGGCGTCCTCCGTCTTCCAGTTCCATTCCAGGCGTACGTGTTCGCCGTCGAAGCTCGCCGTGCCGTCCCCGGCGGAGGCGGACAGCGGTACGGAGGGGCCGGGGAGCAGGTAGCTGTCGACCGGGCCGGAGGGCACCTGGTCGAGGAGCAGCGCGTTGCGGATCTCGTCCACCAGGTACTCGGCGACGCCGTAGCGGTCGGACTCGACGGTGAGCTGGTACGGGTCGTTCGGCTCCGCGAGCTTGCCGGCGGTCGCCTGGAGCAGCGGGTCGGCGCCGTCGCGCAGCCGGAGCCTGAGGCGCCCGGTCTTCCTGCCCTGCTCGAAGGAGATGCTCGCCAACGCGCCGAGCGGAACAGTCAGTTCACCCAGCATCGTGCGGAGCGGGCTGACGTTCTTGTTCCGGCCAGGGGTCATCCGCAGGGCGTCGCCGTCGAAGACCCACGTGCCGTCTCTCTGGATGATTTCCGCCATGAGGGGGATTGTTTCACCGGCCCTGCGGGAGAGTGGTCTTTACCAATTTGGGTCCACCCCCAGGTGCAGGGCCCTCGAAGGGAGCGCATGTGAGACAGCACAGAACGCCCCGCCTTCTCGGTACGCTGCTGCTTGTGGCGGCTGCCGGTATCTCCGTCGTCGGCGCGGCTCCCACCGCCGCCGCGAAGACCGCTGCCCCGCTGGGGCAGGTCGTCCCGGCCCCCGCCTCTGTCCGTCCCGGCGGCTCCGCGTACCGCATCACCGGCGACACCCGCATCCGTGTCGACGACTCGCCGGGCGCCCGCCGCGTCGGCGAGTACCTCGCGGACATCCTGCGGCCCTCCACCGGCTACCGGCTGCCGGTCACCTCGCACGGCGGGGGCGGCATCCAACTCCGGCTCGGCGCGAAGGGATTGGGCGGGGAGGCCTACCGCCTGGACAGCGGCCGGGGCGGTGTCACCATCACCGCCGCCAAGCCCGCCGGGCTCTTCCACGGCGTCCAGACCCTGCGCCAGCTGCTGCCCGCCGCCGTCGAGAAGAACTCCGTACAGCCGGGACCCTGGCTCGTCGCGGGCGGCACCATCGAGGACAGCCCGCGCTACGGCTACCGCGGCGCGATGCTCGACGTCTCCCGGCATTTCTTCAGCGTCGGCCAGGTCAAGCGCTACATCGACGAGTTGGCCCTCTACAAGGTCAACAAGCTGCATCTGCACCTGAGCGACGACCAGGGCTGGCGCATCGCGATCGACTCCTGGCCGAGGCTGGCCGCGTACGGCGGCTCGACGCAGGTGGGCGGCGGCACCGGCGGCTCCTACACCAAGGCGGACTACCAGGAGATCGTCCGGTACGCCGCCTCGCGCTATCTGGAGGTCGTCCCGGAGATCGACATGCCGGGGCACACCAACGCCGCCCTCGCCTCGTACGCACAGCTGAACTGCGACGGAGTCGCGCCGCCGCTCTACACCGGCACGGACGTCGGCTTCAGCTCGCTGTGCGTGGCGAAGCCGGTGACGTACGACTTCGTGGACGACGTGATCCGGGAGCTCGCCGCGATCACGCCCGGCAGGTATCTCCACATCGGCGGGGACGAGGCCCACTCCACCAGCCACGCCGACTACGTGACTTTCATGGACAAGGTGCAGCCGATCGTCGCCAAGTACGGGAAGACCGTCGTCGGCTGGCACCAGCTGACCGGAGCCACTCCGGCGAAGGGCGCCATCGCGCAGTACTGGGGGCTCGACGACACCAGTGCCGAGGAGAAGGCGCAGGTCGCGAAGGCCGCGCGGAACGGGACGGGGCTCGTGCTGTCGCCCGCCGACCGGGTCTACCTCGACATGAAGTACACCGCGGACACCCCGCTCGGGCAGGACTGGGCGGGTCTGGTCGAGGTGAAGCGGGCGTACGACTGGGACCCTGGCACCTACCTTCCCGGAGCCCCGAGTTCGGCGATCCGCGGGGTCGAGGCGCCGCTGTGGACGGAGACCATCGTCACCGGCGCGGACATCGACTACATGGCCTTCCCGCGGCTGCCCGGCGTCGCCGAGCTCGGCTGGTCGCCCGCGTCGACGCACGACTGGGACACGTACAAGGTGCGGCTCGCGGCGCAGGGGCCCCGCTGGGACGCGCTGGGGATCGGCTACTACAAGTCGCCCCAGGTTCCCTGGCCCGCCGCGTAGGCATGCAGGAGCGGGCGCCCGGAATCCCCAACTCCCGGGCGCCCGCGCTCAGGTGGTGGACGCGTCGGCCCGTACGAAACGTACGGCGCTGCCCGCTCCTGCGGCGGTCAGCATGCCGATGCCGCCAGGGCGCGCACCGAGGGCGATCCTCGGGTTGTCCTGGCACAGGAGGGTGACGTAGTCGCCCGAGGCGGCTGCCTTCAGGAGAAAGGCCTGATCCTCGGGGTAGGGGGCGTTCGCGCCCTGGCTGTAGGCGCACGGGCGCTGCTGCATCCCGTCGCCCGCCCTGCGGTCGCCCGCGATGTCCAGGCAGAGCTTCGTCGCCACGTTCTGCAGGGCCACCGACTTCCCCTTGGTGGCCACGACGCGCCACCGCTGCGAGGCGCTGCCGTCGCAGACCGCCTGCGCGGGATCCACGTCCCAGGAGGCGGAACCGCCGGGGACGGCGAGACAGCGGCCTGTCGCCCGGCTCCGCAGCGTGATGGCCGCCGTGGCGGCGGAGGCGGAGGGCGAGGGGGACGGGGTCGCGGAGGGGGCCGACGGGGCGACGGCGGAGGGGCGGTCGGAGGCCGCGGCCTCGGATCCGGAGCCCAGCTTCAGGACGGCCGTGGTGGCCGCGGCGGTCACCACCACCGTCGCGACCACGGTGTACAGCAGGGTCCCGCGCCGCCGGACCGGCTCGTGCGGCGCCGGGGGCTCGTCCGGGGGCTCGTCGGGCCCGGGGACGGTGTACTGGCGCCGTAACGCGTCCTGGTAGGCCGTGCCGCCCCACAGCAGCACCTGGGCGACCAGCAGCGTCCGTACGTCGCTCTCCTCGCCCGCGGCGAGCGTGTGCAGCACCGTGTAGTCGTGGGCGCAGAAACGGCAGCCGGCCATGTGCTGTTCGAGGTCCGCCGGTGCGTTGGCGTGCGTGCCGCGCGAGACCGCGCTGATCATCCCGCCGTAGTGGACACACGCGGCCTCCGCCGTGCGTTCGGCGCGCAGCCGCCGGTAGGTCTCGATCAGCCGGTCGCGGGCGGCGTGCGCCGAGGCGACCGCGAAGTCCTCCGTGGTGCCCAGCAGCGCCGCCGCGAGATCCGTCGACCTCTCCTCCGCCAGGACGTGCCACAGGGCCGTCCGCGCCGAATCCGGCAGCTCCTCGAAGGCGCGCAGCAGCAGGGAGGACTGCTCCACCCTGCCCAGGGTGTCCGTCTCCCCGAACGCGACGGCGGCACGCCGCGACCACTGGAGGAAGCCGGGGCTCAGCCGCCCGGCCCACCCGGTGCGCAGCCGGCCGTACGCGGCGCGCCGCACCTCGGCCAGCAGTGCGGGGCGCAGTGCCGGCCCCTCCCACCCGGCCGCCCGGTCCAGCGCCTCGTCGGCCAGCTCCGCGGCGTCGCGCGGACCGGCGCAGAACGCTCCCGCGTAGGCGCGCACGGCGGCTTCGTGCGGGGCCAGGTGCGACGACCTGTGTGGCGATGTGCGGGGCGATGCGCCTGGCGATGTACGTGGCGGTAAAAGCGGCTTCGTCATGTGCTCGGACATGGTGTCCCCCCAATGGCGTGCACAGCAGGGGTGGACGCTAGTGGGGTTGCCTGTGAGGTGGCTGTGGACCTCAAGTGACGTGCGGAGACCGGGTGGTTGGGGTGCTCGGCGAGCTGTGCGGCACATGGGTCCGGGCCCGGGGGGACCGTCCCCCGGGCCCGGACAGTCTGTGCGGATCAGACCGCGATCGGGTTCTTCAGCGTGCCCACGAGCTGGAGGGCTCCCGACGGGTCGGCGAGGTCCACCATCTGCTGGTTGTTGCGCAGCTGGAGGCGGTTGAGGCAGGACAGCGCGAACTCCGGCGCGAACATGTCGTACTGCTGGAATTTGTCGGCGAGTTCGGGCGTCGCGTCCTGGTACGCGCGCACCGACTCGGCGACCGTCCGCCAGAAGTCGTCCTCGTCGAGGATGCCCTCGCTCGCCAGATTGGCGGCCAGGAAGCGGAAGAAGCAGTCGAAGACGTCCGTGAAGATGGACAGCAGTTTCTTGTCCTCGGGGACTTCGACCCTGATCCGCTCGACCGTGGGCGGCAGCACCGCCTGCGGGTCCATGACCGCGATCTCCTCGGCGATGTCCTTGTAGATCGCGCGCTGTACGGCGCCGTCCTTGAGGACCAGGATGACGTTCTCGCCGTGCGGCATGTAGACGAGGTCGTACGCGTAGAAGCTGTGCAGCAGCGGAGTGAAGTAGGCGCGCAGATAGCCGCGCAGCCACTCCACCGGGGTCAGCCCCGACTGCTCGATCAGCGCGCCCGCGAACGACGCGCCCTCGTGGTCGACGTGCACGAGGGACGCCATGGTCGCCAGGGTCTCGCCCTCCTGGAGCGAGGACACCGGGCTCTCGCGCCACAGGGCGGCGAGCATTTTCCGGTACGGCGAGTAGCGGTCCGTGGCGGCCTCGTACTCCAGGTGGCGGTAGCCGACGGCGGCGCGCTCGCGGATGACCGACAGGCCGGTGGACTTCAGCACCGGGTCGTTCTCCACGAGTTGGGCCAGCCAGTCGTTGATCGCCGGGGTCGCCTCCATGTAGGCGGCGGAAAGACCGCGCATGAAGCCCATGTTGAGGACCGACAGGGCGGTCTTCACGTAGTGCTTCTCGGGCGCGCTCCTGTTGAAGAACGTCCGGATCGACTGCTGGGCCAGGTACTCGTCGTCGCCCTCGCCGAGGCAGACCAGGTGGCGCTGGGCGACCTCGGCCGCGAAGGTCACGGAGAGCTTGTTCCACCACTGCCAGGGGTGGACGGGGATGAGGAGGTACTCCTCGGGGTCCAGGCCCTGGTCCTTCAGCGTCGCCGCGAACCGCTCGACCGTCTCCCGGCCCAGCTCCTCACGCACGAACGACTCGTACTCGATGCCCACACCCGCAGTGAAGGCCGCCCGCGAGCGGTGCGCGGCCAGCCACACCAGGCGGATCGGGCTCGCGGTCTCGGGAGCGTACGAGAGGTACTCGTGCACTCCGAAGCCGAGCCGCCCGTTGTTGGCGACGAAGCAGGGGTGGCCCTCGGTCATCCCGGTCTCGATGGCCTGGAAGCCGCTTCGGACGAGTTCGGCGACCGGGATCTGCGGCTTGGTGAGCTTGAAGCAGGTGCCCGAGAGGGTGGAGGAGATCTCCTCCAGGTAGACCGGCAGGACCTCGTCGCTCAGGCCGAGCGACTTCTTCAGCTCGATGAAGAAGTCCAGGGCGGCGAGCGGGAGTTCGGTGCCGTCGCGGTGCCGGGTGATCGACTCGGCGTCGATCTGCCAGTGGTCGAGGGAGCGCACCACGGCGGTGAAGCGGTAGCGGGTCAGACCGTCGTCGCCGCGGACCTCGTAACGGCCGTCCGGGAGACTCGTCGGCGTGATCAGCCGCTCGTGGGCGAACTCGGCGAGCGCCTTGCGGACGAGGAGGCGGCCCGCGCGAGCCCAGCGCTCGGGGGAGAGGTGGGCCACGGTGTCGATGAGGCTCATGCGGCCACCGCCTTCCGGAACTGCGCGCGGGTACAGAAGCTCAGCAGCGCCCGCTTCTCCGGCTTCTGGATCTCCCGCTCGGGTACGAAGCCGACGGCCTCGTTGAGGGCGTGCACCGCCGTGTTGCGGACGTCGGGTTCGACGACGACCCGCGCGGTCGCCGGGTCGGCGAACAGGTGCTCCATCACGGCGGTGATCACGGCCCGGGTGAAGCCGTGCACGGGCGTGTCGCTCGGCGCGACCAGGAAGTGCATGCCGACGTCGCCGGGCTCCGGCTCGTACAGGCCGGCGAGTTCGACGTGCGCCGGGTCGTAGCGCTCCATCAGGAACGCGGGTTCGCCGTCGCGCAGCCCGAGGAACGCGTCGTGGTACTCGCTGGCCGCGATGGCCATGTACTCGCGCTCCACGTCGTGCAGTTTCGCCTCCTGCATCATCCAGAAGGCGGCCTTGGGGTGCGTCACCCAGCCATGCAGCAGCTCGGCGTCCTCGGTCGGGTCGAGCGGGCGGACGGTGAAGGTGCCTATGTCGGTGGTCGTGCTCATGCGGCGAACTCCTGGAACGCGATCGACTTCTCGACGGGGTAGTACTCGGTGCCGAGCAGCTCACGGATGATGGACGCGTTGCGGTACGCGCCCATGCCGAGGTCCGGCGAGGTGATCGAGTGGGTGTGGACGCCCGCGTTCTGCAGGAAGACCCCGCGCCCCGTCGTGTCGATGGCGTAGTTGCGGGCCACGTCGAAGTTGCCGTGCGTGTCGTAGCGCAGCCGGTCGCGGACGGGCTTGAGGAACTCGGGCTCGGCGTACTTGTATCCGGTGGCGAGGATCAGGCCCTCGGAGCGCAGCTCGTAGTCCTTGCCCTGCTCCTCCTGGCGCAGGCCCAGGGTGTACGTGCCGCTCTCGTGACGCACGCTGTTCAGGGAGGAGTTGGTGAGCAGCCGGGTGGGGACCGGGCCGCCGAGGTTCTTCTGGTAGAGCAGGTCGAAGATCGCGTCGATCAGCTCGCCGTCGATGCCCTTGAACAGGCCCTTCTGCTCCGACTGGAGGCGGTAGCGGGTCGGCTCGGGCAGCGCGTGGAAGTAGTCGATGTACTCCGGGGAGGTCATCTCCAGCGTGAGTTTGGTGTACTCCAGCGGGAAGAAGCGCGGGGAGCGGGTGACCCAGTTCAGCCGGTAGCCGTGGACGTCGATCTCGCCGAGCAGGTCGTAGTAGATCTCGGCGGCGGACTGCCCGCTGCCGACCAGGGTGATCGACTCTTTACCCTGCAACTCCTGCTTGTGCTTCATATAGCGGGAGTTGTGGATGAAGTCGCCGCCGAGCTCCGCGCAGGCCTCCGGGATGTACGGCGGGGTGCCGGTGCCGAGGACCAGGTGCCGGGCGCGGTACACGTCACCGGCTTCCGTCCGTACGACGTACACCTCGTTCTCGTACGTCACTTCCGCGACCGTCGTGCTGAACCGGACGCTGCTGAGTTTCGACGCGGCCCAGCGGCAGTAGTCGTCGTACTCGACCCGCAGCGGGTAGAAGTTCTCGCGGATGTAGAACGAGTACAGACGGCCCGATTCCTTCAGGTAGTTGAGGAAGGAGTACGGGGACGTCGGGTCGGCGAGGGTGACCAGGTCCGACATGAACGGGGTCTGGAGGTGGGCGCCCTCCAGGAACATCCCGGAGTGCCACTCGAAGTCCGGCTTGGACTCCAGGAAGACACCGTCCAGTTCGACGATCGGCTCGGTGAGGCAGGCGAGGCCCAGGTTGAACGGGCCGAGGCCGATCCCCACGAAGTCGTGGACGTGGCTGCTGGATTCAGGAAGCGCGGTCAAGGGATTCTCCCAGGTACTGCTCGGCGTGGCCGGCGATCAGATCGAGTACGGCGGTGATGTCGTCCACCGTGGTCTCGGGGTTGAGCAACGTGAACTTCAGGTAGTGGCGACCGCCGACCTTGGTGCCCGCCACGACGGCGTCGCCGGAGGCGAAAATGGCCTTGCGGGCGTACAGGTTGGCGCGGTCCATCTCGGACGGGTCGGTGACGGCCGCCGGGATGTAGCGGAACACGAGGGTGGACAGCGACGGCTGTACGACGACGTCGTAACGGGGGTCGGCCGCGAGGACCTTCCAGCCCTCCTCCGCCAGGTCGCAGACCTCGTCGAAGAGTTCACCGATGCCGTCGGCGCCCATCACGCGCAGCGTCATCCACAGCTTGAGCGCGTCGAAGCGGCGGGTGGTCTGCAGGGACTTGTCGACCTGGTTGGGGATGCGCTCCTGGACCATACGGCGGGGGTTCAGGTACTCCGCGTGGTAGGTCGCGTGGCGCAGGGTCGAGGCGTCCCGGACCAGCACGGCGGACGAACTCACCGGCTGGAAGAAGGACTTGTGGTAGTCGACGGTGACGGAGTCGGCGCGCTCGATGCCGTCGATGCGGTCCCGGTTCTTCAGTGAGGTGAGCAGTCCACAGCCGTAGGCCGCGTCCACGTGCATCCAGGTGCCGAACTGGGCGCACAGCTCCGCGATTTCGGGCAGCGGGTCGATGGAGCCGAAGTCGGTGGTGCCGGCGGTCGCGACGGCGGCCATGGGGACGAGGCCGTCGCGCTTGCAGCGGTCCAGCTCATGGGCGAGGGCGACCGTCTGCATGCGCTTGTCGTGGTCGACGGGGATCGAGACGACGGAGTCCGCGCTCAGGCCGAGGAGTTTGGCCGACTTCTTGACGCTGAAGTGGCTGACCTCGGAGGCGAAGATACGCAGTTTGGCGAGGTCGTTGGACTTCGCCTCCTCGCGGGCCAGCAGCAGCGCCTGGAGGTTGGACTGCGAGCCGCCGGAGGTGAACACGCCGTCGGCGGCCGGGCCGAGGCCGATCCGCTCGTTGGTCCAGTCGATGAGCTTGCGCTCGATGAGCGTGCCGCCGGCCGACTGGTCCCAGGTGTCCAGCGAGGAGTTGACGGCGGAGAGGACGGCCTCGCCGAGCACGGCCGGGATGACGACCGGGCAGTTGAGGTGGGCGAGGTAGCGCGGGTGGTGGAAGTAGATCGCGTCCCGGAGGTAGACCTCTTCCAGCTCGTCGAGGACCGCCGTGGTGTCGTGCAGCGGCTGGTCCAGGTCGATCTGCTCGATGCGGGGGGCGAGGGCGTCGACCGTGACGCCGGTGAACGGACGGTCGGTGGTGGCGAGTTTGGCCGCCACCCGCTCGACTCCTTCCGTCACGGAACGGCGGTACCGGTCCGCGGTGGTGTCATTGAGCAGGTGCGAGCGCATGTGGGGGTCCTCCGTGCGGGGGGAGAGTCCGAGCGGGACAGGAGAAGGGCGGGGTCGCGACGTTCAACTTAGGTTAGCCTAACCTAACTCGATCGTGCGACCCCGCCCCACCTGTGTCTTCAGTGACGTACGCCTCTGTTTGAACTGCCGAGAGGCGCCGCAGACCTTCGAACTACTCGCCCTGCTCCCGCAGTTGCTCCTCGCTGAGCCCGCGCCGCCAGTAGCCCACGAAGGTGACCCTCCGGCGGTCGATACCGCGCTCGCGTACGAGATGGCGGCGCAACTCCCTCACCTGGCCGGACTCGCCCGCGATCCAGGCGTACGGCGCTTCGGCGGGCGGAAGGTGGGCGGCCCGCACGGCATCGACGGCCATGGGGGAACCGTCGCTCCGTACGAGCCACGTGATCTCGGCGTCGGCCTCGGTCGCCAAGTCCTGGATGTCACCGGCGTGATGGACCTCCAGCCAGGCGCGGACGCGGGCGCTCGCCGGCAGGGATTCGAGGATGGCCGAGGCGGCGGGGACGGCTGTCTCGTCGCCCCAGATGACGATCAGGTCGGTGTCCTCGGGCGGGCGGAAGCGGATCGCCCGGTTGTCCTCGATCGCCGGGCCGAGCAGCACGACACGGTCGCCCGCGGCCGCCCGGGACGCCCACGCGGACGCGGGCCCCGCGGGCGTCGCCGCCCCCGGCTCCACGCCGTGCAGCGCGAAGTCGATGTCGATCTCGTCGGGGTCGCGGCGCAGCGCGCGCAGGGTGTACGAGCGCATCACCGCCCGTACGCCGTCGGGGAGTTCACGCCAGCCCTGCCACCAGCCGTCGCCCAGTTCGTAGGGGATGGCCGGCTCGGTCTGGCCGGGGTGCGGCAGGAAGAGGGAGAGGCTCTGGTCGCGGCCGTTCGAGTGGAAGGCCTGGAGGTCGGAGCCCGCGAAGGTCACCCGGACCAGAGACGGGCCGAGCCGCCTCGTCCGTACGACCTGGAGGGAGAAGAAACGGAACGGGGCGGCTACGGCCGTCGTCATGAGTGCTCCTGAGTTGTCGTCAGGGATTCACGGCAGGGGGATGTCAGGCGACCTTCTTGGCGTTCTCGATCGCCTCGGCGAGGTTGTCGAGGAGCGGGGTGCACTTGTCGTACGACACGATCGGCTCGGGGGAGCGGGCGATGACCTGGCCGGCCTTGACGGCGGGCAGCTTCTTCCAGGTGGCCTCGGTGATGTCGGCCGGCTGGATGGTCGCGCTGCGGTCGTCCATGATGATGATGTCGGCCGGGTACTTGTCGACGTTCTCCCAGCTCAGGTTCTCGAACCAACCGCCGCTGGCCTTCAGGGCCTTGGCGGAGGGCTCGATGATGTTCACGCCGAGCGCCTTGAAGTACTCCAGGTCGATGGAGAGGTTGGAGCCGGAGACGTAGAAGATGTCCTGGCTCGCGGAACCGGCGAGCACCTTGATCTCCGGGCGGGCCTTGGCGGCCTTGCGCAGCCGCTCGGCGGCCGTCTCGAACTTCTTCTTCGCCTCGACGATCTTGGCGGACTTCACGTCGGCGCCCAGCGACTCGGCGAGCGCGTACATGCGCTCCAGCGACTGGGGCATCTGGCGGTCGTAGACGGAGATGCCGACGGTCGGGGCGAGCTTGACGATCTTGGCCTTGGACTCCTCGGGGACGTACCAGAGGGTGCCCGCGGCGTCGAACATCGTGGAGATCAGCACGTCGGGCGCGAGGGCCGCGTACTTCTCGATGTTGAACTGGCCCCACTCGTTGCCGAGGATCGTCAGCTTGCTGATGTCCATGTCGCCGGCCTGGACATCGGCCTCGCCGTCCTTGGTCTTGGTCGGACCGAAGACGCCCTTGACCTCGATGCCGTAGTCGAAGAGCGCGGCGGCGACACCGGTGAACGCGACGATGTTCGCCGGGATCTTGTCGAGCTTCACCGTGGTGCCGCGGTCGTCCTTGAACGTCCAGGGACCGGACTTGGCGTCGGCGGCCTTCGTCGAGTCCGAGCCACCGCTTTTCGTACCGTCGTCGTCGCCACAGGCGGCGAGGACGGCACCGAGGCCGAGGGCGCCGCCCGCAGCGAGGATGCCGCGACGAGTGAGGTGGGTGGCACGGGCGTTGGACATGAGTGTGACTGCTTTCGGCACGGGGCAGGAACGCCCGCCGGACAAGTTCGAAGATAGGTTAGCCTAACCTCATCTCCTGTCCAGGGGGCGGGATGCGCCGAGGTGATCAATATGTTGCGGGCATGGCATGTGTCACCTGCGAGTGATGATCCATATCCGTTGTGGATCACCCGCTTCTCTCCTTAGTGTTCCGATCAACACGCTCGGTCCCAGGTCGAGTTGACGGATCATTGAACATCGGGAGGGAATCATGGGCAGATACAAGAAGGGGCTCGCGGTCGCGGTCGCGGGGGCGGCGCTGACGGTGGGGATGTCGGCCGGGCCGGCGTCGGCGACTTCGTACACGCTGTACTGCGACACGTCGTCGGCGTCGGGTGCCGGCACGATCAACGGCTGGGGCAGCGGTGCGACGAGCCTCGACGTCATCCTGTCCGTGTACGACGCCAAGGCGGACGGCCACCACGTGGCCATCCGCCTGATCGCCAAGAACGACGGCGGCGGGGTGGTCACCCCCTGGCCGTGGCACCACAACTACGACGGGTACGACAAGAGTCTGACCTTGAGCAGCACGGCCACCTACTCCGCCGGCATGTACGACGTCGGCATCGAGGTCGCCACCTTCGAGGGCAGCACCGAGCTGAACTACTGCAGGGACTGGCTGCGCTCCGACCAGACCTGACGGCCCGGCGGGCGGTCTGCGGCGGCACGCCGGACCGCCGGAGTGCCGGTCCGCACCCGCAGTGGTGCGGACCGGTCGATGTGTCCCTGGCCGATCAGGCCTTGCCCTTGCTCACCACCCACTTGCCGCCGACCCAGTTGCCGACCGTCTCGTAGCCCGAGCGGAAGGAACCCAGCCAGTCCAGCTTCAGGTTCGCCTCGGCGGTGGACTTGACGGCGGTGTAACTGCTCGCGTCGTCCGCCGAGCCGCCCGTGGTGTTCTTGGCGTAGTACGGGAACGGGTAGACCGGGCGGGTGGAGGTGACCTTGCCGGTGCTGTCGACCGAGGTGGTCGTCAGGCTGCCCGGGGCCTCGCCCTTGGTGACCCAGTCGGTCATCGCGGTCAGCGCGTCGAAGGTGTTCGGGCCCTGGCCGCCGCCGCAGTGCGCGACACCCGGGAGCAGGAACAGCCGCGCGAAGCTCTTGGTCGCCGTCTCGCCGCCCATGACCTTCTCCACGGCCTTGTAGTACGCCATGGTGCCGACCGCCGGGATGTGCTGGTCGCCCAGGCCGTGCCAGAGGACCAGCTTGCCGCCGGCCTTCTTGAACGCCGACAGGTCGGGGTCCGTGGCGTCGTACATGCCCTCGTTGGGCTGCATGACCTTCTTGTAGTAGGCCGCGGTGAACTTGACGTCCTTGTACGTCAGGGCCGGCTGCGGGCTGTCGAAGATCTGGTAGCGCAGGGTCTCGCGGACGAAGCTGATGTCACCGGAGTTGGCGGTGGCCGTGGCGGGCGTGATGATCCCGGCCCAGTTCAGCTCGGAGCCGCGCAGCTGGTAACCCGGGTACAGCAGCCGGCCGTTCTCGTCGGTCGGGCCGGCGTAGATCCGGCGCAGGGTGGTGACCTGGTCGGCGGTCAGGCAGTAGTCGTCGGCCGTGGAGGTCTGGCCGGTCTTGCACTGGATGCTCGCGGGGTCCCAGTCACAGGCCGGCGGGTCGGCGATGATGCCGTCCGCGGGTGCGTCACAGCCCTTGAGCACGGCCTTGTGGAGGTCCGCGAGGTCGGCGTTGGTGATGGTGGCCGGGCCGCCGTTGAGGTAGACGGACTGTGCGGTCCAGGCGTGCGAGAAGGTGTTCAGCGCGGTGAAGTTGTTGGCCGGGGCGCCGGCGATGATGCCGTCGAAGTCGGTCGGGTAGCGCTGGGCCTCGGTCAGGGCCTGGTGGCCACCCTGCGAGCAGCCGTCGAAGTACGAGTGGTCCGGGGCCTGACCGTAGTACGTCTTGATGATCGCCTTGGCCGCCTGGACGAGCAGGTGGTCGGACTTGTAGCCGAAGTCGGCGCGCAGCGTCGGGTCGGTGGAGAAGAGCCCGCCGCCCTGGTAGTGGCCCTCGTCGCTGGAGGCGACCGCGAAGGCGCCGCTGGTCAGCGGGACACAGCCGGCGGAGGCCGGGGCGCTGGTCACGTTCGTGTTGCCGCAGAGCCCGCCGCAGCCGACCTGGAGGTAGTTGGCCTGCCAGCCGCTCTGGGGCAGCTTGATCTCGAAGTGGATCTGCGGGGCGATCACGCCCTTCACGTCACAGGCGGCCCAGTTGCCGAGCGTGTTGGCGCTCGCGGCCAGCTCGGTGGCGGAGCTGATCTCGAAAGGCACCCCGGGGACGGCGGCGGCCAGGTCCTTGGACGCGATGTCGGCGCAGGAGATGGCCGGGGTGATGCCGGAGGTCGTGGAGCTGGCCGTGGTGGCGTTGACCGAGTTCGAGGTGGAGGCCGCCGCGCTGCCGGTCGTGGCGCCCGCGAGGGCCACGCTCGCGCCGGTCACCACCGCGAGGGAGGCGGCGAGGGTGGCCATGAACGTGGCTGATTGCCACCGACACCATCTCAACAGCTTGGACATGCTCGGTCTCCGTTCGATCGTCGGCTCGGGGATACGGACCAGTGCAGGTGCCCTCGTGGACCGGTCAGGCCCGACCGGGCGAAACGCGTTCGCCGGTGTGCCGGTGAGCACGCGGACGCGACCGTCGGCAGGCCAGGGGCGATGCCACGGTGGGGCCGCGCGGATCGGGTCGCGACAGCGGTCAGGCGGGTGACTGGGGGGAGGGGGCGAGATGCCGGAGATCTGGGCAGAGGGGGCCGCTGTGCGGACCCCGTCCTCGCACCGGCGCCCGTGCAGGGGCCTGTGCGCGACTGCGGCTCAGGGGGTTCGGCCTCCTTCCGCGACTCCGGCTCTGCAGTGGCGGTACGGCGAGGAACCTAGTCCGCCGTTTACGCGCGCACAAGACCTGTCAACGAGATTGTTGACGATGTTGTCGGGGATTTTCGGCCATGTGGGGGCGTGGGGGCGTGGGGGCCCGGGGGAATGGGGTGGGGGTTGTGTGTCGACTGCGGGTGAGTGGGGGCTGGTCGGGCAGTTCACCGCGCCCCGCCGCCCAGCCGTCAAGCGAGCCCGGGGGATCGCGGGGCGCAGCCCCGCGCCTTCAGGGGCGCGGGGCTGTGTCGATATGCGGCTCCGCCGCGTGGGCGCGACCAGCCCCCACCGGCCCGCGGCCGACGCACTACCCCCACGCGCCCTTCCGATCGCTCAGCCGGTCAGCCCCAGCTCCCGTGCGATCAGCATCCGCTGCACCTCGCTCGTACCCTCGCCGATCTCCAGGATCTTGGAGTCGCGCCACATACGGGCCACCGGGTACTCGTTCATGAAGCCGTAGCCGCCGTGGATCTGCGTGGCGTCACGGGCGTTGTCGACGGCGATGGTGGAGGAGTAGAGCTTGGCGATCGCCGCCTCCTTCTTGAAGGGCTCTCCGGCGACCAGGCGGGACGCGGCGTCACGCCAGCCGACGCGGGCCATGTGCGCCTTCATCTCCATGTCGGCGATCTTGAACTGGATGGCCTGGTACGCGCCGATGTTCCGCCCGAACGCGTGCCGCTCCTTGGCGTACTTCACCGACTCGTCGACGCAGCCCTGAGCGAGCCCGGTGGCGAGGGCGGAGATGGCGATCCGGCCCTCGTCCAGGATCCGCAGGAACTGCGCGTATCCGCGGCCCTCCTCGCCGAGCAGGTTCGCGGCCGGTACGCGTACGTCGGAGAAGGACAGCTCACGGGTGTCCGACGCGTTCCAGCCGACCTTCGAGTAGGGGGCGGCGACCGTGAAGCCGGGCGTTCCGGACGGCACGATGATGGCGGAGATCAGCGGCTTGCCGTCGGGCTTGCGGCCCGTGACCGCGGTGACCGTCACCAACCCGGTGATGTCCGTACCGGAGTTGGTGATGAAGCACTTGCTGCCGTTGATCACCCACTCGTTCGTCTCGGGGTCGAGCCGCGCCGTCGTACGGGTCGCGCCCGCGTCCGAGCCGCCGTCCGGCTCGGTCAGCCCGAACGCGCCGAGGATCTCGCCGGAACAGAGCCGGGGGAGCCACTCGGCCTTCTGGGCGTCGGTGCCGAACAGGTGGATCGGCATGGCGCCGAGCGAGACCCCGGCCTCCAGGGTGATGGCGACCGACGAGTCGACCCGGGCCAGCTCCTCCAGGGCGATGCCGAGGGCGAGATAGTCGCCGCCCATGCCGCCGTACTCCTCCGGGAACGGCAGCCCGAACAGGCCCATGCGGCCCATCTCCCGCACGATCTCGTACGGGAACTCGTGCCGCTCGTAGAAGTCGCCGATCTTCGGCGCCACGACGTCGTGCGCGAACTCCTCGACCGTACGCCGGAGTTCTTCGAGTTCGGGGGAGAGACGGTGGTCCAGGGACATGCGGATCACTCCTGGTGGGAGAGGGCTTTGACGGTGCGGGACGGGCTGGGTCGGCCCAGTTGTCCGGCCATCCACACGCTGGTGGCGGTGAGGCGGCCGAGGTCTACCCCGGTGTCGATACCGAGGCCCTGGAGCATCCATACGAGGTCTTCGGTGGCGAGATTGCCGGTCGCGGACTTCGCGTACGGGCAGCCGCCGAGGCCGCCCGCCGAGGCGTCGACGGTGGTCACGCCGTGCTGGAGCGCGGCCAGGGTGTTGGCGAGCGCCTGGCCGTACGTGTCGTGGAAGTGCACGCCGAGCGCGCTGGTCGGCACGCCCTCCTCGTTGAGCTCGGCGAGGAGGCTCTGGACGTGGCCGGGCGTCGCGACGCCGATGGTGTCGCCGAGGCTCAGCTCGTCGCAGCCCATGTCCATCAGGGACTTGCAGACGCGGACGACCTGGTGGATGGGGACCGCGCCCTCCCAGGGATCGCCGAAGCACATGGAGATATAGCTGCGGACGTGGACCTTCTCCGCACGTGCCTTCTGCACCACCGGCTCGAACATGGCGAGCGACTCGTCGACCGTCCGGTTGAGGTTGGCCTTCGCGAAGGACTCGGTGGCGCTGGCGAAGACGGCGATGTGCCGCGCGCCGAGCGTGAGGGCTCGGTCCAGCCCGCGTTCGTTCGGCACGAGGACCGGCAGATGGACGCCAGGCAGGTCGCTCACGAGCGGCAACAGCTGCTCGGCGTCCGCGAGTTGGGGCACCCACTTCGGGTGGACGAAGCTGGTGGCCTCGATGGTGGTCAGGCCCGCGTCGGCGAGGCGCCGGATGAACTCCGCCTTGACCTCGGTGGGCACGGTCGCCTTCTCGTTCTGCAAACCATCGCGCGCGCCGACCTCGTAGATCCGCACCCGCGCGGGGAGATCCTGGGCCGGTACGACCATGGGCAGCCCTTGAACGGTCATTCCGCCTCCTCGTGCGGTGCGATGACGGCCAGCACCTGGTCCATGGCGACCGTCGTGCCCGGGGTGACGTCCAGCTCGCTGACGGTCCCGGCGTGCGGCGCGGAGATGACGTGCTCCATCTTCATCGCCTCGACGACCAACAGGCTCTGACCGGCGGTCACTTCGTCACCAACGGCGACCTTCACGACGGTCACCGTGCCGGGCATGGGGGCGGTGAGAGAGTCCGCCCCCGCGTGGCCGGCGCCGGTGAGCGACTCGGCCACGGGGTCGTGGTCGCGCACGTGCCAGGCGTCGCCGTCGCGGCCCAGCCAGGTGCCTGACGGCAGGGCGGCGAAGGTGTGGGTGACGCCGTCGAGCCGGAAGGTGAACCGTGATGCGGTCGCCCCTTCCCGGAGCGGGGTGAGGGGCCCGGCCCCCCGGAGGGGTGGCTTCTCGTCGTCGAGCAGGACCTCGACGCCGCCGTCCGCCGTGCCGCGCACGCGGACGGTCACGGGGTCGTGGCCCGGCACCTGGAGGTGGTGCGCCGTCCAGGCAGGCGTGCCGCCGAGGCGCCAGCCGCTGGGCACGGCGAAGGGGTCCACCCACTCGGGGGTCCCGGGGCGAAGCCCCCGGGGGGTGTCGGGGGAGAGAGCCTCGTGCCGCAGCAGTGCCGCCGCCGCGTACACCTCCTCGGGGACCTCGCCCGAGACCAGCCCCTCGGCCTCCCGCTCCACCAGCCCTGTGTCCAACTCGCCCGCCACTACCGCCGGATGGGCCAGCAGCCGCCGCAGGAACCCCGCGTTCGTCTGCACCCCCAGCGTGACCGTCTCGGCGAGGGCCGCCCGGAGCTTGCGCAGTGCGGTCGGGCGATCCGGGCCGTACGCGATGACCTTGGACAGCATCGGGTCGTAGAGCGAACCGACCTCTGTGCCCTCGCTCAGCCCCGAGTCGGTGCGCACGCCGGGGCCGTCGGGCTCGTGCAGTGCCAGCACCGTGCCCCCGGAGGGGAGGAAGCCGCGGGCCGGGTCCTCGGCGCAGATGCGTGCCTCCACCGCGTGGCCCGTGAGCGTGATGTCCTTCTGCTCGTACGGCAGTTGCTCGCCCGCGGCGACCCGGAGCTGCCACTCCACGAGGTCGAGTCCGGTGATGAGCTCGGTGACCGGGTGTTCCACCTGGAGGCGGGTGTTCATCTCCATGAAGAAGTACGAGGAGGGGTCGCCGCCGGGCACGATGAACTCCACCGTGCCCGCGCCCTGATAGCCGCAGGAGCGGGCTGCCTGTACCGCGGCCTCGCCCATCGCGGCGCGGGTGCCGGCGTCGAGGAGCACGCTCGGTGCCTCCTCGATGATCTTCTGGTGGCGCCGCTGGAGGGAGCACTCGCGCTCCCCGAGGTGCACGACATTGCCGTGGCCGTCCGCGAGGACCTGGATCTCGATGTGCCGGGGGCGGTCGACCCAGCGCTCTACGAGGAGGGTGTCGTCGCCGAAGGAGGCGCGGGCCTCGCGGCGGGCGGCGGCGATCTCCTCGGCCAGCTTCTCCGTGTCCCGCACCAGGCGCATGCCCTTGCCGCCGCCGCCCGCCGAGGGCTTCAGCAGCACCGGCACGCCGATCTCGTGGGCGGCGTCGGCCAGTTGGGCGTCCGTGAGCCCGCTGCCGGAGGAGCCGGGTACGACCGGCACCCCGGCCGCCTTCACGGTCTCCTTGGCGCGGATCTTGTCGCCCATGAGGTCGATGGCGGAGGCGGGCGGACCGATGAAGACGAGCCCGGCCTCGGCGCACGCGCGCGCGAAGGCGGCGTTCTCCGCGAGGAAGCCGTAGCCCGGGTGCACGGCCTGTGCGCCCGTCCGCGCCGCCGCCTCCAGGAGCCGCTCCACCGACAGATAGCTCTCGGCCGCCGGTGCCGGACCGATCCGTACCGCCGTGTCCGCCTCGCGCACATGCCGGGCGTCGGCGTCGGCGTCCGAGAAGACGGCCACGGAGCGCACGCCGAGGGCCCGCAGCGTACGGATGACCCGGACCGCGATCTCGCCCCGGTTGGCCACAAGAACGGTGTCGAACATGGTCAGAGGTCCCTTACATCCGGAAGACGCCGAACTGGGGGTCACCCAGGGGCGCGTTGGCGCAGGCGGTCAAGGCGAGGCCCAGCACCTGCCGGGTCTCCATCGGGTCGATCACACCGTCGTCCCAGAGCCGGGCCGTCGCGTAGTAGGCGTTTCCCTGGCGCTCGTACTGCTGGCGGATCGGGGTCTTGAAGTCCTCTTCCGCCTCGGCCGGCCAGGACTCGCCGCGCCCCTCCAGCTGGTCGCGCTTGACGGTCGCGAGGACCGACGCGGCCTGCTCGCCGCCCATCACGGAGATCTTGGCGTTGGGCCACATCCACAGGAAGCGCGGCGAGTACGCCCGGCCGCACATCGAGTAGTTGCCCGCGCCGTACGAGCCGCCGACCACCACCGTCAGCTTGGGCACGCGCGTGCAGGCGACGGCCGTGACCATCTTGGCGCCGTGCTTGGCGATGCCCCCGGCCTCGTACTGCCTGCCCACCATGAACCCGGAGATGTTCTGCAGGAACACCAGCGGGATGCCGCGCTGGTCGCACAGCTCGATGAAGTGGGCGCCCTTCTGGGCGGACTCGGAGAACAGGATGCCGTTGTTGGCGACTATCCCGACCGGGTGCCCGTGGATCCGGGCGAAGCCGGTGACCAGGGTCTGCCCGAACTCCGCCTTGAACTCGGCGAAGCGCGAACCGTCGGCCACGCGCGCGATGACCTCGCGTACGTCGTAGGGGGTGCGGGAGTCGACCGGCACCGCCCCGTACAGCCCGTACGGGTCCACCTTGGGCTCGACGGAAGGCTCGACGGCCCAGGGCAGCGGCCCGCGCGCGGGGAGCGTGGCGGCGATGTTCCGTACGATCCGCAGCGCGTGCGCGTCGTCCTCGGCCAGGTGGTCGGTGACGCCCGACACGCGCGCGTGGACCTCGCCTCCGCCCAGCTCCTCCGCCGTGACGACCTCGCCGGTGGCGGCCTTCACCAGGGGCGGGCCGCCGAGGAAGATCGTGCCCTGATTGCGCACGATCACGGCCTCGTCGCTCATCGCCGGGACGTACGCGCCGCCGGCCGTGCAGGACCCGAGGACGGCGGCGATCTGCGGGATCCCGGCCCCCGACATCCGCGCCTGGTTGTAGAAGATCCGCCCGAAGTGCTCGCGGTCGGGGAAGACCTCGTCCTGCATGGGCAGGAAGGCGCCTCCGGAGTCGACGAGATAGACACAGGGGAGGCGGTTCTCGAGTGCCACCTCTTGTGCCCGCAGGTGCTTCTTCACCGTCATCGGGTAGTACGTGCCGCCCTTGACGGTGGCGTCATTGGCGACGATCACGCACTCGCGTCCGCTGACCCTGCCGATCCCGGCGATGACGCCCGCCGCCGGGGCCTGCCCTTCGTACATCCCGTCGGCGGCGAGGGGAGCCAGCTCCAGGAAGGGCGAGCCGGGGTCGAGGAGGGTGTCCACGCGGTCGCGGGGCAGCAGCTTCCCGCGCGCGGTGTGCCGGGCGCGGGCCTTCTCACCGCCGCCGAGCCGGGCCGCCGCCAGCTTCTGGCGCAGCTCCTCGCCCAGCGCGCGATGTGCCGCCTCGTTGGCCCGCCAGGCCTCCGACGCGGGGTCTGCCGCGCTCGTCAGCTCCGGTGCCTCGTGCATCCTGCGGTCCCCTCATCTTGTTAATGAGCGTTAACGCGTTTCCTTCAGGTTAACGACCGCTAACCTCCCTGTCTAGAATTGCTTCCATGGCCACGAGAACCGACGCCCCCACCCGCCGCGAGCAGATCCTCAAAGAGGCCGCGCGGCTCTTCGCCGAGCGCGGCTTCCATGGCGTCGGCGTGGATGAGATAGGAGCGGCCGTCGGCATCAGCGGTCCCGGCCTCTACCGGCACTTCGCCGGCAAGGACGCGATGCTCGCGGAGCTGCTGGTGGGGATCAGCGGTCAGCTGCTCACGGGGGGCAAGCGCCGGGTGGCGGAGACCGACGGGAACCCCGAGGCGCTCCTCGACTCGCTCATCGAGGGCCACATCGACTTCGCGCTCGACGACCGCCCCCTGATCACCCTGCACGACCGCGAGCTGGACCGCCTCCGGGACAGCGACCGCAAGCTCGTACGGCAGCTCCAGCGGCAGTACGTCGAGCTGTGGGTGGAGGTCGTGCGCGAGGTCTATCCGGGGCTGACGGAGCCCACCGCGCGCTCCGCCGTGCACTCCGTCTTCGGTCTGCTGAACTCCACGCCGCACCTGGGCCGCCCCGGCGCGCTGCCGGGCCGGGCGGGCACCGCCGCGCTGCTGCACCGGATGGCTCGTGGGGCCTTCGAGGCGGCGCGGGCGTGACGAGCGTCTCGGGGTGGTTGCTCTGGACGACCGTCGTGACTGCCCGGTAACCTGCTATCTGAGCAAGCGCTTAGACAGAATTCCCAGGTGGAGGTGGCGGCGGTGCGCCGTACTGTGTTCAACGAGGACCACGAGGCGTTCCGGGAGACCCTCCGGGCCTTCATCGAGGCCGAGGTCGTTCCCGTCTACGACGAGTGGTTCGCCGCGGGCCAGGCGCCGCGCGACTTCTACTACAAGCTCGCCGAGCTCGGCATCTTCGGCATCCGTGTCGACGAGGAGTTCGGCGGCGCCGGCATCGACTCGTACAAGTTCGAAGCCGTCATGTACGAGGAGACCGCGCGCGCGGGCGTCCAGTTCGGCGGCTCCGGTGTGCACGTGCTGCTCGGCCTGCCGTACATCAAGATGCTCGCCACCGACGAGCAGAAGAAGCGCTACCTGCCGAAGTTCGTCTCCGGCGAGGAGATGTGGGCCCTCGCGATGACCGAGCCGGGCACCGGCTCCGACCTCGCGGGCATGAAGACCACCGCGAAGCTCTCCGAGGACGGCACGCACTACGTCCTCAACGGCTCCAAGACCTTCATCACGGGCGGCGTGCACGCCGACAAGGTCATCGTCTGCGCCCGCACCTCCGCGCCGACGGCCGAGGACCGCCGCTTCGGCATCTCCCTCTTCGCCGTGGACACCAAGTCCGAGGGCTACTCCATCGGCCGCAAGCTGGACAAGCTCGGCCTGAAGACCTCCGACACCGCCGAGCTCGCGTTCGTCGACGTCAAGGTGCCCGTCGAGGACCTCCTCGGCGAGGAGAACAAGGGCTTCTACTACCTCGGCCACAACCTCGCCTCCGAGCGCTGGGGCATAGCCTTCGGCGCCTACGCCCAGGCCAAGGCCGCGGTTCGGTTCGCCAAGGAGTACGTCCAGGAGCGCACCGTCTTCGGCAAGGCCGTCGCCTCCTTCCAGAACACCAAGTTCGAGCTGGCCGCCTGCCAGGCCGAGGTGGACGCGGCCGAGGCCGTCGTCGACCGCGCCCTGGAGGCCCTCGACGCGGGCGAGCTGACCCCCGCCGAGGCCGCCAGCGCCAAGCTGTTCTGCACCGAGGTCGCGCACCGCGTCATCGACCGCTGCCTCCAGCTGCACGGCGGCTACGGCTTCATGAACGAGTACCCGATCGCCCGCCTGTACGCGGACAACCGCGTCAACCGCATCTACGGCGGCACCAGCGAGATCATGAAGTCGATCATCGCCAAGGACATGGGCCTGTAAGGTCCGCGAAAAAAGTTCACGGTACAACTGACCTATGAGTCAGGCACTTCAGTCGCTGCTCGATCTGCTCGACCTCGAGCGGATCGAGCAGGACATCTTCCGCGGCCAGTCCCGCTCCGCCGTCGTCCCCCGAGTCTTCGGCGGACAGGTGGCGGCGCAGGCACTGGTCGCCGCGGGGCGCACGGTCCCCGAGGACCGTCTCGCCCACTCCCTGCACGCGTACTTCCTGCGTGCGGGGGACCCCGGCGCGCCCATCGTGTACTCCGTGGACCGCATCCGCGACGGCCGTTCCTTCACCACGCGCCGGGTGGTCGCGGTCCAGCACGGCCAGCCGATCTTCCACCTCTCCGCGTCCTTCCAGGCGTACGAGGAGGGCATGGAGCACCAGGCCGAGATGCCGCCCGCGCCCGACCCGGAGACCCTGCCCACGGCCGCCGAACTGCTGCCGCTGTACGCCGACGTCATCTCCGACCCGCTCGTCGTGGAGCGCCTCCTGGAGGCCCGCGAGTCCGTCGACCTGCGCTACGTCGACGCGCCGCCGTACGGCACGGTCGGCGAGGTCCGCGAGCCGCGCTCCCAGGTGTGGTTCCGCACCAACGGCAAACTCGCGGACGACCCTCTCCTCCATGTCGTCCTCGCCACCTACGTCTCCGACATGACGCTCCTCGACTCCATCCTGCTCGCGCACGGCCGCGGCGGATGGGTGACCGGCGACGTCGTAGGGGCCTCCCTCGACCACGCGATGTGGTTCCACCGCCCGTTCCGCGCCGACGAATGGCTGCTGTACGACCAGGAGTCGCCCTCGGCCTCGGGCGGCCGGGGCCTAGGCCAGGCACGCATCTACACGCAGGACGGGCGGCTGGCCATTTCGGTGATCCAGGAGGGTGTGGTCCGGGTGCCTAGGTGAGCTGCGCAGGCTGACCGTAGCGACAGTGGGCGATTCGGAGTACTTGTTCCTGTTGGGTCACTTCCGAGTGAATGTGGCGGAAGCATGTCTGGCGGACGTGGTGGCACGCAACGGTCGTCTTGTTCGGTGACGGCTCTCGGGGGCTGGCTGACGCCCATGAAGCAGGAACCCGCGGTGGCGCCGCTAGTCGGCGCGGACCAGAATCTCCGTTACGTTGGAACGGGGAGGGCGCCAAATCTGGGCGCTGCTCGGCGATGTTCGCCGCCCTGACTTTCTCGGCGGCGTCTTCGCCGACCACGGACGTCCAACAGGCGCGCGGGGAGGCGGAGCGCGTGGGGGCGCCCTTCAAGCGCTACCTCCGGCACACCCCCGACACCGCAGTGAAGGCCGTCGTCATGGAGGACTCGGCCGCGCTGGTGGGCCTGCTGTTCGCCGCCGGCGGCCTGCTGGGCGGCCAGCTCACCGGCTCCAGTGTCTGGGACGGCATCGCGTCGCTCTGCATCGGCGCGCTCCTGCTGTACGTCGCCTGGGTGCTGGGCCGCTCCAACGCGGAGCTGCTGGCCGTGGAGCACGTGGAGGCCGTACTGGAGCTGACGACCCTGGTCCAGGGGCCGCGGGAGGCCCTGGTCGCGGCCAAGATCGACTTCCGTGACGTCTCGACCGCCGCGCAGATCGAGTGGGCCTGCGAACAGGCCGAGCAGCGCTTGCGGGAGGTGTTTCCCGCGGTGAGCCGGGTGTATCTGGATCCGACGCCGGGTTACTCCCAGCGCCGGGAGGAGGGGCTCAATCCCTGGCCGTGAGTGGTCCGCTTGTGGGGGACCGGGGCTCCGCCCCTTCGGCCCCGTTCGGTTGTGTGTCGGATGCGGGTGGGTGGGGGTTGCTCGCGCCCCGCGGCGGAGCCGCAAATGTCACAGCCCCGCGCCCCTGAACAACCGTCGGCCCGCCCCGGGTTCTTTTAAGGGGCGCGGGGAACTGCGCGCCCAGCCCCCACCGTCCCGCAGCCGACTCTCTTCAGGGGCGCGGGGAACGGCGCAATCTTTTAGGGGGGTCTGGGGGCGCAGCCCCCAGGGATGGGACGGGTAGGGGCGGCGGGGGCGAAGAACCAGCTACGCCAGCCCCGCCGCGGAGAGCAGATAAGCCGTCATCGGGTCATAGAACCGCGGACTCTTCACGTGGTCGTCCAGAGGAATCGTCACCTGGAGCGTGCCCTCGGCCTCCGCGAGGAACAGGGCAGGGTCGTTGCAGTCGGCGTAGCCGATGGAGTCGAGGCCGAGTTGGCCGGCGAAGCCGGCCCAGCCGTGGTCGGCGACGACGAGGTCGGGCAGCGGCCGCCCCTCGCTCTCGAGCCCGGTGAGGATCGCGCGCATCGGCTCGCCCGAGTGGGTGTGCCACAACGTCGCACCGTGCTCAAGCACCGCGACATCGGCGAACTGGAAAACGTACCCCTCGTCCGTCTGCAACCCGTCCGGGATGACGACGATCTCGCAGCCGGCGGCCCGCAGAGCCGCAGCGGTGGCCCGGTGAACATCAAGCAGCCCACCAGGGTGCCCGGTGGCGAACAGCACCCGCTGCTCCCCGTCGGCGGCCTTGCGCAGCCGCCCCGCCGCCCGCTCCAGCGCGTCCACCGTCAGCTCCGGGTCGATGGTGTCCTGCCCGTACCGGTACTCCGGGTCGTCACTCACCCCGCACCGCTCCGCCATCACCGCGAGCACGTCCTGCTCGTCCGTCCAACGGTCACCGAGCTCCAGGCCGAGCCAGTAGTTGCGGTCGCCGTTCGCGAGCTTGCGGTAGTGGGAGAGGTTGTTCTCGCGGGGCGTGGCGACATCGCCCGCGATACGCGTCTGTACGAGGTGGTCGACAAGCTCGGCGCGGCTGGGAGTCCCGGGTATCGGCATGCCTCCCATTGTGCCGGTGCGCTCCGCTCGGGGGACCGGTGTCCCGAGCGCTGGGATGTGGGTCACTCGCGACCGCGTTGTCAGTGCCGTGGTGCAGGATCGGCACGTCAGCTCATCGCAAGTCCTTCGCGAGGTCTTCGAAGGAGACGGGGGATCACCATGCCGATCACGAACCAGCAGGTGCGGGAGCACGCGTTCCTGCGAGCCCTGTACGGCGACGACTACTACCCGGACCACGTCCTCGACAAGGGCAAGGCCATCCTGCTGGGCCTCTGCGAGCGGATCGAGACGGAGCAGCCGAAGGACTTGGCCGCGCTGTACGTGCTCACGGAGACGGCGACGGAGGAATTCAACGCCCTGGAGGCCGAGTTCGAGGCGGCGGACAGCGAGATCGAGACCGTCGCGCGCGAGGAGATAGCGGAGGCCTTCTGGTTCGTGGCCTCGGCGTACGGGTTCGTGGACGCCGATGTGGAGGAGCTGATCGCCGTCCGGGAGTGGTGACCGCGCTTGCTCGGCCTGCGCCAAGTGGTGGCAGCCGACGCCGTGTTGTCCGTACTGACCCTGCTGCGGAGGGCCGGTGTCGCCGCGGACGGCTCCGCCGTGCAGGCGAGGCAGACCACGCGGAGGAAACGGACGACGCGGACTGGGCCGACAGGGCGAGGCCATCGAGGCGATCCTGACGGGCTCCGGACCGCACGCCCCTCACCCCTCCCGCAACGCGAACCACAACTCCATCCGCACATCCGGATCGTCGAGGTCCGCCCCCAGCAACACCCCACACCGCGCGATCCGTTGCCGCACCGTATTGCGGTGGACCGACAGCGCCACCGCAGTGCGGTCCCAACTGCCGTGCAGGGAGAGCCAGGTGCGGAGGGTCTCGGCGAGGGCCGGGGTCGTGGAGATCGGGGCGAGGAGGGTGCGGGCGTGGGCCTCGGCGTCGGCCGGGGGGACGAGGTCCGCGAGGGCGGGGCGCTCGCCGTGGCGGACGAGGGGTGCCCGGGTCGCGCGGGCGCGGGCCAGGGCGCGGGCCGCCTGGGTGTCGGCGGCCGCCCACTCGTGCGGGGCGACGGGCGCGCTGACTCCGCAGGTCCAGCCCGCCTGTGCGGTGGGCTCGCGGTCGCCGGGGACGAGGACGCGTACGACGTCGCCGCCCGCGTCGACCAGCGCGGAGCCCAGCGCCGCCCCCAGCGCGGACGCGGAGACGGCGTCCGGCGCGGGGCCGTCCCCGGCGGGGCGGGCGTGTACGACGACCCATCGCTCCCCGCCGAGGAGGGGCGCCACATCCTCGGGCGCGGCCCCGAGCAGCAGCCGCACCAGCGCCGCCGACCGCGCCGCCCCGCTGCCGCTCTGGTGCTCCCCGGTGAGCAGGGACAGGAGTACGGCGGCGACGGAGGCGATGGTGTGGTCACCCGGGTCACGGCGCGGCGCCCCGACCCCGAGCACGAAGCCCTGCCCGGCGCCTAGCGCGTAGGCGGCGAGGTGGACGCCGCCGACGGTGTCCGTGGCCGACGAGGGAACGGCTCCCTTCCCCTCTCCGGGCCGCACGACAGCGGCCAGCTCGGCGAGCGCCTCCACGGTGGACGCGTCCGCCACCCTCCCCGCCCCCGCCAGCTCCACCCCGTCCGGCCCGTACAGCACCGCCCAGCCCGCCACCCGCTGGGCCAGCTGCCGCAGCACCGCCGGTACCGGATCCGGGCGCGCCGCGGCCGCCGCCAGGCTCTGCTGGGCCTCCGTCACGCGGCGCAGCTCCGCCAGGCGGGCCTGGGCCATCAGCTGCCAGACCGCGCGGGCCACGCCCGAGAACGTCGTCTGGGGCGGGACCTCCAGGAGCGGGAGTTCGTACGCGTCGCAGGCCGCGACCAGCGCCCGCGGAACCGTGTCGTGGACCGGGGCCAGACCGAAGCCGAGGGCCGCGCCGCCCGCCGCCACGATCCGGGAGACGTAGTCGTCGAAGTACGTGCCCGAGCCCGCCGCCTCGGGGATGTGGACCCCGGCGGTCAGCAGCAGCTCGCCGCCCAGCAGATACGGGTACGGGTCCGCCATCTCCGACGTGTGCGCCCAGTGGATCACCGTGTCCGGGGCAGACGGGCCCGCGATCTGGCGCAGGCCCAGGTCCTCCCGCGCCAGCAGCGCCGAGAGCGGGACCGGTGGGGTGGGCGGGACGGGTGGGACTGGTGGGGTGGATGCGTCCGGCATGGTGGGCATTTCCTCCATCCGGTCGGGCGGCAGTGGATGAAACGTACACTTCAGAGTCGCCTTCCGGCCACCTAGGGTCAGTGCCGTCGGCAGCCGCGGGTACGGGCGTATGTCCCCGCGATCCGCTGCCGGTCTCCCGGCCGGGCCTGTCACCGCTCCCGGCCGCGTCCCCCGATCCATCTGCACGACACGCCACTGAGAGTGCGCGAAGGAGGGCCCCACATGGCCGTCGACTACACAGTGATCGTCGTCTATCTGGCCGGCATGCTGGCCATGGGCTGGTGGGGCATGCGCCGCGCCAAGTCCAAGAGCGAGTTCCTCGTCGCGGGGCGCCGCCTCGGGCCCGCGATGTACTCCGGCACCATGGCCGCCATCGTCCTCGGCGGCGCGTCCACCATCGGCGGCGTCGGGCTCGGCTACCAGTACGGGCTCTCCGGCGCCTGGATGGTGTTCACCATCGGCCTCGGGCTCCTCGCCCTCTCCGTCTTCTTCTCCGCCCGCATCGCCCGCCTGAAGGTCTACACCGTCTCCGAGATGCTCGACCTCCGCTACGGCGGCCGGGCCGGTGTCATCTCCGGTGTCGTCATGTGGGCGTACACCCTGATGCTCGCGGTCACCTCGACCATCGCGTACGCCACGATCTTCGACGTCCTCTTCGACATGAACCGGACGCTCGCGATCGTCCTCGGCGGCTCGATCGTCGTCGCGTACTCGACGCTCGGCGGCATGTGGTCGATCACTCTCACCGACATGGTGCAGTTCGTCGTCAAGACCGTCGGTGTGCTGCTGCTTCTGCTCCCCATAGCCGTCATCAAGGCCGGCGGGTTCAGCGAGATGAAGGCCAAGCTGCCCACCGAGTACTTCGACCCGCTGGGCATCGGCGGCGAGACGATCTTCACCTACGTGCTGATCTATACGTTCGGCATGCTCATCGGGCAGGACATCTGGCAGCGCGTGTTCACCGCGCGCAGCGACAAGACCGCCAAGTGGGGCGGCACCGTCGCGGGCACCTACTGCCTGGTGTACGCCCTCGCCGGCGCCGTCATCGGTACGGCGGCCAAGGTCCTCTACCCGAAGCTGCCCAGCGCCGACACCGCCTTCGCGACCATCGTCAAGGACGAACTCCCGGTCGGCGTGCGGGGACTGGTGCTCGCCGCGGCGCTCGCGGCCGTGATGTCCACCTCCTCCGGCGCTCTGATCGCCTGCGCCACCGTGGCCAACAACGACATCTGGTCGAAGCTGCGCGGGGTGATGAAGCGCGACGGTGAGGAGCACGACGAGGTCAAGGGCAACCGTGTCTTCATCCTGATCATGGGTGTCGCGGTGATCTGTACGGCGGTCGCGCTCAACAACGTCGTCGAGGCGCTGACCGTCGCGTACAACCTGCTCGTCGGCGGACTGCTCGTGCCGATCCTCGGCGGACTGTTGTGGAAGCGCGGCACCGCGCAGGGCGCGCTCGCCTCCGTCGTCGTCGGCGGCCTCGCGGTCATCGGCCTCATGGCGACGCAGGGCATCCTCGCGAACGAGCCCGTCTACTACGGCCTGCTGTCCTCGCTGGCCGCGTACGTCGTCGTCTCGCTGGCCACGCCCGCGACCGACGCGGCCGTGCTGGCCGCCTGGCGCGAGCGGCTCGCGGGCCGGGTCGCCGCCGAACCCCTGTCCGAGCCGGCCCCGGCTCACCAGTAGAGTCGTATCAGATGTACATACGCGACGAAGCGTAAGAAAGAAGGCTATTCCATGAGCAGCAACGAGACGCCCCGCGGCCCTGTCGACTCGTCCCGCATCCCGCGGTACGCGGGCCCCGCGACCTTCGCCCGGCTGCCGCGCCTCGACGAGGTCGGCACCGCCGACGTCGCCGTGGTCGGTGTGCCGTTCGACTCCGGCGTCTCGTACCGGCCGGGCGCCCGCTTCGGCGGCAACGCGATCCGCGAGGCGTCCCGGCTGCTGCGGCCCTACAACCCGGCGCAGGACGCCTCCCCCTTCGCCCTCGCGCAGGTCGCGGACGCCGGTGACATCGCGGCGAACCCGTTCAACATCAACGAGGCCGTGGAGACGGTGGAGGCGGCGGCCGACGAGCTGCTCGGCACCGGCGCCCGCCTGATGACGCTGGGCGGCGACCACACCATCGCCCTCCCGCTCCTGCGCTCCGTCGCCAAGAAGCACGGCCCGGTCGCGCTGCTCCACTTCGACGCGCACCTCGACACCTGGGACACCTACTTCGGCGCCGAGTACACGCACGGCACCCCGTTCCGCCGCGCGGTCGAGGAAGGCATCCTCGACACCTCCGCGCTCTCCCACGTCGGCACCCGCGGCCCGCTGTACGGCAAGCAGGACCTCACCGACGACGAGAAGATGGGCTTCGGCATCGTCACCTCGGCGGACATCTACCGCCGCGGCGCCGACGAGGTCGCCGACCAGCTGCGCCAGCGCATCGGCAACCGCCCGCTCTACATCTCCATCGACATCGACTGCCTCGACCCGGCCCACGCCCCCGGCACCGGTACGCCGGAGGCGGGCGGTATGACCTCGCGCGAGCTGCTGGAGATCCTCCGGGGCCTGTCATCCTGCAACCTGGTCTCCGCGGACGTCGTCGAGGTCGCCCCCGCGTACGACCACGCCGAGATCACCGCCGTCGCCGCGTCCCACACGGCGTACGAACTGACCACGATCATGTCCCGCCAGATTGCAGAGGCTCGCGCGAAGTGACTCACGACCACGACCTGGTTCTCCGCCCGTCGGCGGCACAGACGGAGGCCGCGCTCAACCCGCCCCCCGGCCGCAACGGCGGAGACCTGGTCGTGGAGACCCTCTCCGGTCTCGGCGCGACGACCGTCTTCGGCCTGCCCGGCCAGCACGCGCTGGGCATGTTCGACGCCCTGCGCCGCTCCTCGCTCCAGTACGTCGGCCTGCGCGTCGAGAACAACGCCGGGTTCGCGGCGGACGCGTACGGCCGGATCACCGGCGAGGCGGCCCCGCTGCTGCTGTCGACGGGCCCGGGCGCGCTGACCTCGCTCGCCGCGCTCCAGGAGGCGGCGGCGGCCTCCGCCCCCGTCCTCGCGATCAGCAGCCAGATCCCGACGGCGGGACTGGGCGGTGGCAGGCACGGCTATCTGCACGAACTCCCCGACCAGGCAGCCTCGTTCAGGGGTGTGGTGAAGTCGGTTCACACGGTCCGTACGCAGTCGCAGATCCCGTCGGCGATCGCGGCGGCCTGGGAGTCGGCGCTGACGGCCCCGCACGGCCCGGTGTGGGTGGAGATCCCGCAGGACGTCCTCCTCGCCGAAACCCACCTGCCGATGGTGACGGCGATGGACGCGACCCCCGAGGACGTCGTCCCGCGCCCCGAACTCACGGCGCTGGCAGCCCACTTGCTGTCGTCCGCCGCCCGCCCCGCGATCATCGCCGGCGGCGGTGTCGTACGAGCGGACGCGTCCGGAAAGCTGCGCCGGCTCGCCGAGAAGCTGAACGCCCCCGTCGTCACCACCTTCGGCGGCAAGGGTGCCTTCCCCTGGGAGCACCCGCTCTCCCTCCAGTCCTGGCTGGAGGACCGCCACACCACGGACTTCCTGGAGGACGCCGATGTACTCCTGGTCGTCGGCTCGGGCCTCGGTGAACTCTCCTCGAACTACCACACGTTCAAGCCCCGTGGCCGGGTCGTCCAGATCGAGGCCGACCTCGGCAAACTGGAGGCGAACCACCCGGCGCTGGGCATCCACGCGGATGCCCGACTCGCCCTCCAGGCACTCCTGGAGACGGTCGAGGAGCGCCCGGACCCGACGGCCGCGGACCGTGTCCGTACGGTGCTGTCGAAGGTCGCCGAGCGCATCGCCTCCCAGGAACTCACCCTGGAACAGGACGTGTTGGCGTCCGTCCGCCGCGCCCTCCCGTCTGACTCGCCGTCGTTCTGGGACATGACGATCCTGGCGTACTGGGCGTGGTCGGCCTTCGACCCGCGCGGGACGAACACCATGCACTCCGCCCAGGGCGCGGGCGGCCTCGGCTACGGCTTCCCGGCGGCGCTGGGCGCGGCGGCAGCCGACCCATCTCGCCCGGTCCTCGCGGTCTCCGGTGACGGCGGCGCGTTGTATTCAATCGCGGAGCTGGCGACGGCCAGGCAGTACGACCTGAACGTCACCTGGCTGATCGTCGACGACGGCGGCTACGGAATCCTCCGTGAGTACATGAAGGACGCCTTCGGTCAGGCGACGGCGACCGAACTCTCCCGCCCCGATTACGTCGCCCTGGCGGAGTCCTTCGGGGTGCCGGGAGTCCGTACGAGCCCGGAGGCACTGGAGACCGACCTTGCGAAGGCACTGGCGGCGCCCGGGCCTTCGGTGGTCGTACTCCCTGCCGTACTGCGGATGTTCGCGCCGACCCACCTGGGCTGACGACTGCGGAAGACGGTGAACTCCCCCCGATCCAGAGGGAGTTCACCGCCCGTCGGGCAGACCTACCAGATCGCCTCGACCCATTCCGGGTGGTCGATGAACGGGTTGCGGTTGTGCTGGTAGGTGTCGTAGATGACCTGGTTGCGGTTCTCCTCGAACGCGCTCGGCGGGTCCTCGTCGTTCCACTGCTTCAGGACGGAGAGCTTGCCCATGTACGGGTTGCTTCCGTTGTTCACCAGCTCGTTGGGCTCGAGGTCGGCGAAGCCGTCATCGCCCTCGTAGCGCACGGCCATGTAGAGGATCATGCGGGCCACGTCGCCCTTGTCCGCGTCGCGCGGCTCGAAGGAGTCGGAGTCGGTGAGGCTGCCGCCGCCGTTGGTGACCGTGCTGCCGCCGTTGTCGAAGTCCTTGTTGCCGCGGATGCTGTTGATCGTCACGTCCGCGGGGCGCAGGTGGTGCAGGTCCGTGCCGGGACCGGTCACCTCGCCGAAGTCGCCGTGGGACTTGGCCCACGTGTGCTCGCGGTTCCAGTCGCCCACGTCGCCGCCGTTGAGGGTCTTGGCACGCGAGACGCCGCTGTACAGCAGGATGACGTTGCTGCTGTTGTTCGGGTCCTGGTCGGTGACCTTCAGCGCGTTCCAGACCGCCGAGTACGAGATCTTGGTCTGGCTGCTGATGATGGTGTGCAGCGAGGACTTCAGGCTCGTCCCGGTCTTGCCGACAGCGTTCTTGTAGTACGTGCTGTCGTACGCGGTGGTCGTGGCGCTCGCGGGGGTCGCGGTCACCGCCGGCATGGCGAGGCCGACGAGCACCGCGGAGGTGGTCAGCGCCAGCGTTTTCCAGCGGCGTATGTGCGTGGCGGGCATCGGGGGTGTCCGTTCTACGCGGGTTGAATGAAGCGAATAACCGGGAGCGTGACATGGACATGTGTACCTGTAAATAAATTGAACGTGTCCATCAGATGTCCTGAACCGGCAAATCGCCCCGTGTCTACGCGAGTTGATATACCAAAACGGCCCCCGACCGGGTGGTCGGGGGCCGTTGGCCGTTTACCTGCGCCGCGTCAGCCGACGTCCGACGGGTCCAGCCGGTAGAGCGTCGAGCTGGAGCTGGAGCTGGAGCTGGAGCTGGAGCTGGAGCTGGAGCTGGAGCCGGAGCTCGAACTGGTCGACGAGGAAGCGGACTTGTCGTACGCGCTCGCCTTCACCGCCGTGGCGTTCTTCTCCACCCAGGCGGTGATCTGCGAGTTGAGGGTGCTGTTGCCGCCCATGCCCCCGCCGCCGAGCTGGATGTAGTGCAACTCGCCCTTCTTCACCAGCTCCTTGAGCTTGGCGAGCGTCATCGCCTTGTCGGAGCCGGTGAAGCCCCACATGGAGATGACGGGCTTGTGGGTGCTGAGGATCAGCTGGCCCGCGCTCTGCGAGTTGGACACCGCGATCAGCCATGTGGCGCCGTCCTGGTGCTTCTCCAGGTACGAGACCAGCGCGGCGCTGGTGGTGCCGCCCATGCCACCGCCTCCGCCCATGCCGCCACCGCTTCCGCCGGGACCGCCCGTGCCGCCGGTACCGCCCGGGGCCGTACCGCTCTCGCCGCCGGGAGCGGTGCCGCCGCCGGGGAACTCCCCGTTGGTGCCGCCCTGCTGGCCGCTGGGCGCACCGCTCGGTGCCCCGCTCGGCGCCCCGCCCTGCGGCAGTTCACCGGTGCCGCCGCCACCGGGCGTCATCCCGCCGGGGGCCTCGCCGCCGCCGCCGGGCATCTCGCCGTTCGCCTGGCCGCCGTCCTGCTGGGTGCCGCCGGCGGCGCCGTTGCCGCCGCCGAAGCCGCCCCGGTTGCCGCCGGGGCCGCCGCCCATGCCGCCGCCGGTGGACGGGCCCGCCGTCGGGTTGGTGCCGCCCATGCCGCCGCCCGAGCCGCTGGACGCGGCCGGTGTCACGGCGTACGCCGTCGGGCCGGCGAGCGCGGCCACGATCGCTGCCGCGATGGACACGGTGAGCAGCCGGCCCCGGTTGCCGGAGCGGAAGACGAACAGGCCCACGATCGCCAGCACCATGACCACCGCGATGGCCGGCCACAGCCAGGTGTTCCAGCCGGAGGCCCGGCGCAGCAGCACGACCGCCCAGAGGCCGGTGACCGCGAGGCCCGCGGGCAGCACCCACGACCAGCGCGCGTCACCGCTGCGGAAGGCGCGCCACAGCATGACGCCGCCGCCACCGCACAGCGCCGCGATGCCGGGGGCGAGCGCGGTCGTGTAGTACGGGTGCATGGTGCCCTCGGCCATGGCGAAGGTCAGGTAGTGCAGCACCAGCCAGCCGCCCCACAGCACCAGCGCGGCGCGCGTCGGGTCGGTGCGCGGGGCGCGCCCGCACAGCACCAGACCGGCCACCAGAGCAATGCCCGCGAAGGGGATCAGCCAGGAGATCTGGCCGCCGAGGATGTCGTTGAACATGCGGCCGAGGCCCGCGGTACCGGCGAACGTGCCGCCGCCACCCCCGCCGCCTCCGCCGTTGCCCTCGCCGCCGAGGACCCGGCCCAGGCCGTTGTAGCCCATGATCAGGTCCCAGGCGCTGCCGTCGGTCGAACCGCCGATGTACGGGCGGTCGTCAGCGGGCACCAGGGAGACGGCCGTGGCCCACCAGAAGCTGGAGACGGCCAGCGCGACCGCCGCCAGGGTCAGGTTGACGACCTTCTTCTTCCAGCCCAGCTTCGACGCGAACACGTACACCGCGAAGACGGCCGGCAGGGCGATGTAGCCCTGCAGCATCTTGGCGTTGAAGGCGAGCCCGAAGCAGACCGCGGAGCCGATGAGCGGCAGCAGCCGGTCGGTGCGCACGGCGCGCAGGGCGAGGGCCGCGCCGCCGACCATCAGCAGCACGAGGATCGTGTCGGGGTTGTTGTCGCGGTTGATGGCGACTGTGATCGGGGTCAGCGTCAGGACGAGCGCGGCGATCGCCGCGGCCACGTGCCCGAAGTACCGCTTCACGGACGTGTGCAGGATCCAGATCGTGCCGAGCGCGGCCGCGACCTCGGGCAGCATCATCTGCCAGGTGCCGAAACCGAAGATCCGGCACGACAGGCCCATGATCATGAGCGCGAACGGCGGCTTGTCGACCGTGATGAAGTTGCCCGCGTCCAGCGAGCCGAAGAACCACGCCTTCCAGCTCTGGGTGCCGCTGTAGATGGCCGAGCTGTAGAAGCTGTTCAGGCTGGAGCCGGAGAGGTTCCAGGAGTACAGCGCCGCGGCCAGCACCAGAATCGCGATCAGCGCGGGGAGCGACCAGCGCGGTGCGGCGGGTGTGGGGGACGGCCCCTCGGGCGGCTCGGCGGCAGGTGCGCCGGGGGCGACGGTGGGAACGGGGGCCGGGGACAGTGGGTCGGTGGCAGATGTCACCAGTGCACCATGCAGACGGCCGATGGGCGCGGGCTGTGCTCTGCCTGGGCGCAGGCTGTGGATGAATGAGATACGGGTAAGAGAACGACGGCCCGGTGCACCGCTCCGCGAGCGGAACTCCCGCCCTGGGAACACACGTACAACTTTCGGCCACCCCTGTGAGTCAACTGTGGCGAGCGCGCCCGTGGCGCGTTCGTATCGGTTCAAGGGGATGGGAAGCCTCCATGACTCACCGGATATCCCGGGGTGCCCGTGTGCTCGCAGCGAGCCTCGGTGCCGGGGTGATCGTGCCGTTCGCGGTGGCCGCGGCGCCCGCTGCCGCCACCGGGACGACGCCGCAGGTCAGCTGTACGTCGGACAAGGCGGGCCTGGCGAGCAAGCTGCAGACGGACATCACCGCGGCGCTCGCGCACCGCACTGGCACGATCGCGGTCGGCCTCTACGACCGCAGCACCAACACCCGGTGCACCCTGCGGAGCAGCACCGCCTTCGACTCGGCGAGCGTCGTCAAGGTGACCGTTCTCGCGACGCTGCTGTGGGACGCCAAGAAGCACAACCGGTATCTCACGGACCGCGAGACCACCCTCGCCACCGCCATGATCACCAAGTCCGACAACAGCGCGACCACCACCCTGTGGAAGCAGCTCGGCATGACCAAGATCAAGGGATTCCTGACCGCGGCCGGGATGACCCAGACCGTGCCGGGCGCGAACGGCTACTGGGGCCTGACCCAGATCACCGTCCGCGACGAGCAGAAGCTGCTCGCCCTCGTCACCGCCAAGAACTCCGTGCTGAGCGACAACTCCCGCGCGTACATCCTGAAGCTGATGAACAAGGTCATCTCCTCACAGCGCTGGGGTACGCCGGCGGGGGCGCCCTCCTCCGTGACCGTGCACGTCAAGAACGGCTGGCTGTCGCGGTCCACGCACGGCTGGCGGGTGCACAGCCTCGGCACCTTCAACGGCGGCGGCCACGACTACATGATCTCCGTGCTCACCCACGGGAACAGCACCATGGACTACGGCGTCGCCACCATCCAGGGCGTGGCCAAGGTCATCCACAAGGACCTCGTGCCGGTGACCACGAGCGTCCAGCGGTACACGCCGACGAGCACTCCGCGCGAGGCGTTCCCGGCCGTGCCGACCGACTGACCCGGGACCGCTCGGCGCTGAACTCCCTGTGATTCACGGCGAGTCCGCCCCCGGGTCATCGACGCGTCCTAGCGTGACCGCATGCGCCTGAGAACCGTACTCGCCACCGTCACCGCCGGCCTGGCGGCGGCCACCACCCTGACCGCCGCCGGGCCCGCCAACGCCCGGAGCAGTAACGCCTGTTCGCCCGCCGTCTCCCTCCAGAGCTTCTCCGACGCGCTCGACAAGACGACGTACGAGGGCACGTTCGTCGGCAACCTCTCCGCGCTCGCCGTGGACCGGGACGGGCAGCTGGCCGCGCTCTCCGACCGGTCCTCGCTCTTCACCCTGGACCGCACCACGCTCCAGCCCACGAGCGTCGTCCCGCTCGCCGACGAGAACGGCGCCGCCCTCGACTCCGAAGGGCTCGTCGTCGACCTCCCCCACTCTCGGCTTCGCTCGAGCGGGGGGACCCCCATCGGCACCCGTCTCGTCACTTCCGAGACCGAGCCGTCCATACGCCGCTACTCCGGCGACGGCCGCATCCTCGACCGCCTCCCTGTGCCGGACGCGCTCAAGGTCGCCCCGGCGGGCCGCGCCACCTCGAACCAGACCTTCGAGGGCCTGACCCTGCTGCCCGGCGGGCACACCCTGCTCGCCTCGATGGAGTACGCGATCTCCGGCGACAGCTCCGGCATCGTCCGCTTCCAGACCTGGGAGCGGAAGGGCAGCCACTTCGAGCTCGCCGCCCAGTACGCCTACCGCACCGACGCCGGGCTCGGTGTCCCCGAGGTCGCCGCGACCCCCGACGGCCGCCTCCTCGTCCTGGAGCGCGGCTTCACCTCCGGCGTCGGCAACACGGTCCGGCTGTACGTGGCCGACCTCCGCCACGCCACCGACACCAGCGGCATCGAGAACCTGACCGGCCAGGACGGTGTACGGCTCGCCCGCAAGACCCTCCTTGCCGACATCGCCGACTGCCCGTCCCTCGGCGCCACCGCCAAGCAGCCCCAGCCCAACCCGCTCCTCGACAACATCGAGGGGCTCGCGGTCACGGGCGCCGCGCACGGCCGCCTGAGCCTGCTCCTCGTCAGCGACGACAACCAGAACGCCGTACAGACGACCCGGTTCTACCGCCTCACCGCGCGACTGCCGTGACCTGAGAACGGCGCCGGGCCCGCCCTTCCCCCGTGGAAGCGCGGACCCGGCGCGTACGGGGCCGACCCTCTTCCGTCCCGCGGTGTCCCGTCCACGGCGTCACGGCAGTTGATCCGTCCCACTTTCCGCACCACCGCTGACCAGCGGCGCGGCCCGGCGGTGTGAGGTGGTCGCGGGACGGGTGGGACGCCGGTACGGGGAGTGCGGCGGTGAGCACAGGGAGTTCTGGCATCCTGCCCCCTCACAGGAAGCTGGAGGGGACAGCGACCCGGTGGAAGGAACCGCCCGGCACGCTCGCGCCGAGGGGCAGGGCGTATCTGACGCCCCCTCCCGTACATCCCCCGCACATCCCCCCTTTTTGTTGCGGAGGGATGAAATCCGCTTCCCTCGGCGTTGGTGTCTTCCGGCGGACAAGGATCTACGGGAGGACCGGCGTGGCAGCGCAACAGGGGGAAAAGCGGGGCCTGGCCGGGCGGGACGAAGGTGCCGGCTGGGCACGGCGTCTGGCCGGGTACGCGTGGCGGTACCCGAAGGACGTCGTCCTCGCGCTCGGCTCCTCGCTGGCCGGTATGGCCGTCATGGCGCTGGTCCCGCTGATCACCAAGGTGATCATCGACGACGTCGTGGGGAACCACACCAGGGGTATGGCCCCCTGGGCGGGCGCCCTGATAGCCGCCGCCGTTCTCGTCTACGGCCTCACCTACATCCGCCGCTACTACGGCGGCCGGCTCGCCCTCGACGTCCAGCACGATCTCCGTACCGAGATGTACGAGACGATCACCCGCCTCGACGGCCGCCGCCAGGACGAGCTGTCCACCGGCCAGGTCGTCGGCCGCGCCACCAGCGACCTTCAGCTGATCCAGGGCCTGCTCTTCATGCTCCCGATGACCATCGGGAACGTCCTTCTCTTCCTGATCTCCCTAGGGATCATGGCGTGGCTGTCCCTGCCGCTCACCCTGGTCGCGCTCGCCGTCGCCCCCGCCCTCTGGTTCGTCGCCAAGCGCAGCCGCTCCAAGCTGCACCCCGCCACCTGGTACGCGCAGGCCCAGGCCGCCGCGGTCGCCGGTGTGGTCGACGGCGCCGTCAGCGGCGTACGCGTGGTGAAGGGCTTCGGGCAGGAGGACCAGGAGACCGGGAAGCTCCGGGAGGTCGGGCGCAGGCTCTTCGCCGGACGGCTGCGGACGATCCGCCTGAACGCCAAGTACACCCCGGCCCTCCAGGCCGTCCCCGCCCTCGGCCAGGTCGCGATGCTCGCGCTGGGCGGCTGGCTCGCCGTGCGCGGGCAGGTCACGCTCGGTACGTTCGTGGCGTTCTCCACCTATCTCTCCCAGCTCGTCGGGCCCGTACGCATGCTGGCCGTCGTCCTCACCGTCGGGCAGCAGGCCCGCGCCGGTGCCGAGCGGGTGCTGGAGCTGATCGACACCGAGCCGTTGATCGAGGACGGGACGAAGACCCTGCCCGCCGACGCGCCCGCGACCGTCGAGTTCGACGACGTGTCGTTCGGATACGAGGAGGGACGGCCCGTACTGGACGGGCTGTCGTTCGAGATCCGGCCCGGCGAGACCCTCGCCGTCGTCGGCTCCTCCGGCTCCGGCAAGTCGACCGTCTCGCTGCTGCTGCCCCGCTTCTACGACGTCACGCACGGTGCCGTCCTCATCGGGGGCCACGACGTCCGCGAGCTGACGCAGGAGTCGCTGCGCGCCGCGATCGGGCTCGTCCCCGAGGACTCCTTCCTCTTCTCCGACACCGTGCGCTCCAACATCGCGTACGGCCGCCCGGACGCCACCCAGGAGGAGATCGAGACCGCGGCCCGCGCCGCCCAGGCGGACCGTTTCATCGCCGAGCTGCCGAACGGGTACGACACCAAGGTCGGCGAGCACGGCCTCACCCTCTCCGGCGGCCAGCGACAGCGCGTCGCGCTCGCCCGCGCCATCCTCACCGACCCGCGCCTGCTCGTCCTCGACGACGCCACCTCCGCCGTGGACGCCCGCGTCGAGCACGAGATCCACGAGGCGCTGGGCCAGGTCATGGAAGGCCGGACCACCCTGCTGATCGCCCACCGGCGCTCCACGCTCAACCTCGCCGACCGTATCGCCGTGCTCGACGGCGGCCGGCTCGCCGACATCGGTACGCACGAGGAGCTCCAGGAGCGCTCCGCCCTCTACCGGCGGCTGCTCACCGACCCCGACGAGCTGGGCGGGGTCTCCCCGGGACACGCCCCGCACACGGCACCCCAGGAGGACACCTCCGTACGGGACGAGCTGGACGCCGAGTTCGACGCCGAGCGCGGTGTGACACCCCACCTGTGGACAGGCGACCGCGAGCCCAAGGACAACGCGCTCGCCGGGATGCCGGCCACCCCCGAACTCCTCGCCCAGGTCGAGGCGCTGCCCCCGGCGGCCGACACCCCGGGCATCGACGAGGCACGCGCGGTCACGCCCGAGGAGTCGTACGGACTGCGGCGGCTGCTGCGCGGCTTCGGGGCCGTGCTGCTCATCAGCCTCGGACTCGTCGCCGTCGACGCGGGCATGAGCCTGCTGCTGCCCGTGCTGATCCGGCACGGCATCGACCAGGGCGTCTCCCGTATGGCGCTCGGCGCGGTGTGGGCCGCGGCCGCGCTCGCGCTGGTCACCGTGCTCGTCCAGTGGGCGGCGCAGATCGGCGAGACGCGGATGACGGGACGGACCGGCGAGCGGGTCCTCTACTCCCTCCGCCTGAAGATCTTCGCCCAGCTCCAGCGCCTCGGACTCGACTACTACGAGCGGGAGTTGACGGGCCGGATCATGACCCGGATGACGACCGACGTCGACGCCCTGTCGACGTTCCTCCAGACCGGTCTGGTCACGGCCTTCGTCTCCGTCGTCACCTTCTTCGGCATCATGGTCGCCCTGCTGGTGATCGACGTACAGCTGGCACTGGTCGTCTTCGTGACGCTGCCGCCGCTGATCATCGGCACGTTCTTCTTCCGCCGGGCGAGCGTGAAGGCGTACGAACTCGCCCGCGAGCGGGTGTCGGTGGTCAACGCCGACCTCCAGGAGTCGGTGTCCGGGCTGCTGATCCTCCAGGCGTTCCGGCGCGAGCGCTCGGGCGTGCGGCGGTTCGCGGAGGGCAGCGACAGCTACCGCCAGGCACGCATCCGCGGGCAGTGGCTGATATCCATCTACTTCCCGTTCGTGCAGCTGCTGTCGTCGGTGGCCGCGGCGGCCGTCCTGATCGTGGGCGCGCACCGGGTGGACGCCGGCACCCTGACGACCGGCGCGCTGGTCGCCTACCTCCTCTACATCGACCTGTTCTTCGCGCCCGTGCAGCAGCTCTCGCAGGTCTTCGACGGCTACCAGCAGGCGACGGTCTCGCTGGGCAGGATCCAGGAGCTGCTCCAGGAGCCGACCTCGACGAAGGCCGCCGACGAGCCCCTCGAAGTCCTCTCGCTGCGGGGCGACATCGCCTTCGAGGACGTCGACTTCGCGTACGGGGACGACGAGGAGGCGTTGAGCGGGGTCTCGCTGAGCATCCCCGCCGGGCAGACCGTCGCCTTCGTCGGCGAGACCGGCGCGGGCAAGTCGACGCTGGTGAAACTGGTCGCCCGGTTCTACGACCCGACGGGCGGGCAGGTCACGGTCGACGGCATGGACCTGCGCGACCTCGACATCACCTCCTACCGCCACCGGCTCGGCGTCGTCCCCCAGGAGGCGTACCTCTTCCAGGGCACGGTCCGCGACGCCATCGCCTACGGCCGCCCCGACGCCACCGACGCCGAGGTGGAGGCCGCGGCCCGCGCGGTCGGCGCGCACGACATGATCGCCACGCTCGACGGCGGCTACCTCCACGAGGTCGCCGAACGCGGCCGCAACCTCTCCGCGGGCCAGCGCCAGCTGATCGCCCTGGCCCGCGCCGAACTCGTCGACCCGGACGTGCTGCTCCTCGACGAGGCGACGGCGGCGCTGGACCTGGCCACGGAGGCCCTGGTCAACCAGGCCACCGACCGCCTGGCCGGGCGCCGTACGACCCTGGTGGTCGCCCACCGCCTGACGACGGCCGCCCGCGCGGACCGGGTCGTGGTCATGGACCACGGCCGGGTGGCGGAGGACGGCACGCACGACGAGCTGCTTCAACTCGGCGGAATGTACGCAGAGTTGTGGCGCACGTTCGTGGGGGAGCCGGTCAGCTCCTCTGTCTGATCTGCTCTTTGACGTGATCTTCCGCTCGGTCAGCTCTTCTGCTTGATGTCGGAGATCTTCTTCGTCGCGAGATCCGACTGCACCGTCAGATAGGTGTACGTCGGATGCTTCGCGGAGCCCCAGGTCAGGCGGACCGTCGACCAGGTGTGGCCCATGCCGCTGTCGCCGGCCGTCACCTTCCAGGCGCGCGGCACGTCCTGGGCGCGCAGGACGCCATCCGCGTGCTCGCGGTTCTCCCAGGTGGTCAGGCGCGAGCGGAGGCCCGAGGTCAGGTAGAACGCGCGCAGCTGGGTGTCGAGGTGGCCGGATCCCGAGTCGGTCACCGCGTCGATGTAGGCGCCATAGAAGTCGGCCACCCGGTCGTAGACGGGACCGTTGCTTCCGCTGCGGGCGGGTGGCGGGGTGGTCGGGGTGGTGGAGCTGGCGACGGCCGGTACGGAGGCGCCCGCGGTCAGCAGGAGCGCCGCGGCGACGAGGACACGACCGGTCGTACGTGAACGAATCATGCGTGACATGGACTACCGCCTTTCGCTTTCTGACCAGTTGGACTCCGGATAAACGGGTGCGGTTGCCCCAAAGCCGGGAAAAACCTCTTCTGGGTGAGCCTTGGGTGAGCCCTGGGGGGGAGTCCTGAGTGAGTCCCGGTGGAGCGCAACCATCCGACGTACGTCGTGCGTCCGTACACCAGTACGCTGATTGCTGCGGGAGGGACGACAGTGGACAGTGGTGCGATACGCCGATGGTTGGCGCTCGGTGTGACCGTGCTGACCGCCTCTGGGCTGCTCGCGCTCGCGAGTCCCGGCAGCGCGCAGGCGGCCACCTCCTACTGCTCGGGCCGCAAGGTCCGCACGCTGCCCTTCTCGACCGGATCCGTGCAGGTCTTCAAGCGCAGCGGTTACGTCTGTGCCGTGACCTTCCCCAAGACGCAGGGATCGCGTAGGTCGATGTCCGTCAGCGTGCAGGCGCGCGGCGGCCGGCCGGTGGTCGACAGGGGGCAGTTCGCGCACCACGCGGGCCCGGTGACCGTGCACGTGGGCCACCGCTGCGTCCGGATCAAGGGCTCGGTCGGCTCGGGTTCGGTGGACTCGGGCTGGATCCTCTGCTGAGCCGACGGGACCGAGGCTGAGCCGACGGGACCGAGTCGCCGCCCGGCCGGTTTCTCAGGCACATCACCGCAAACCCACAGGTTTGCTCAAACGCCCCTGGTGTCACGGGAGTTGCTCCGCTAGGTTCCGGCGGACATCTGCGTATTCCCAGGGGAGGGTGCATGCGCAAGGCGCTCAGATGGCTGCTGGCGCTCACGGTGCTCATAGGCACACTGAGCACGGCCGGGGCGGCCACCGCCGCCCAGCCGGAGGCCACGGGTACCACGGCTTCCACCGACGTCGACATCAAGGACCGGCTCCTCGCGATACCGGGCATGAGCCTGATCCAGGAGAAGCCGTACACCGGCTACCGGTTCTTCGTCCTCAACTACACCCAGCCGATCGACCACCGGCACCCGTCCAAGGGCACGTTCCAGCAGCGGATCACCGTGCTGCACAAGGACACCTCGCGCCCGACGGTCTTCTACACCAGCGGCTACAACGTCTCCACGAACCCCGGCCGCCGCGAGCCGACCCAGATCGTGGACGGCAACCAGGTCGCGATGGAGTACCGCTTCTTCACGCCGTCCCGGCCCGACCCGGCCGACTGGTCCAAGCTCGACATCTGGCAGGCGGCGAGCGACCAGCACCGTATCTTCGAGGCCCTCAAGCCGATCTACACCAAGAACTGGCTCTCCACGGGCGGTTCGAAGGGCGGCATGACCGCCACGTACTACGAACGCTTCTACCCGCGTGACATGGACGGCGTCGTCGCGTACGTCGCCCCCAACGACGTGGTGAACGACGAGGACTCGGCGTACGACCGCTTCTTCACGACCGTCGGCACCAAGGAGTGCCGCGACAAGCTGAACGCCGTGCAGCGCGAGGCGCTGGTGCGCCGCGAACCGCTGGAGAAGAAGTACGAGGCGTACGCGGCCGACAACGGCTTCACGTTCACCACGGTCGGCAGTCTCGACAAGGCGTACGAGGCGGTCGTGCTCGACTACGTGTGGGGCTTCTGGCAGTACAGCCTGCTCTCGGACTGCGCCGCGATCCCGGCGGACGCGGCAACCGCGAGCGACCAGGACATCTGGGACTCGGTGGACACCATCTCCGGCTTCTCCGCCTACACCGACCAGGGCCTGGAGCCGTACACGCCGTACTACTACCAGGCGGCCACCCAGCTGGGCGCGCCGACGATCCACTTCCCGTACATCGAGAAGCAGTACGTCCGCTACGGCTACCAGCCGCCGCGGAACTTCGTGCCGAGCTCGATTCCGACGCGGTGGCAGCCGGGTGCGATGCGTGATGTGGACTCCTGGGTCCGCCACCACGCCCACCACATGCTGTACGTCTACGGCCAGAACGACCCGTGGGGCGCGGAGCGCTTCCGCCTCGGCTCGGGGGCGCGCGACTCGTACGTCTTCACGGCGCCGGGTCTGAATCACGGTGCCAATGTCGCGGGGCTCGTCGCAGACGAGAAGGCGCTGGCTACGGCGCGGATTCTGGAGTGGGCGGGGGTTGCATCGTCCGCGGTCAAGTCGGACCCGTCGGCGGCGAAGCCGTTGGCGAAGTTCGACGCCAAGTTGGATGTGCGGGACGTGGAGCGGGAGCCGGGGTTGCGTCCGTAGCGCTGAACATCAGCGTGACGGGCACACGTGGCCCACCGACTGGCCCCGCAGGTACGCCGTTCGTTCCGGCGGGGTCAGATCGCGGTTGACGGTATGGCACAACTTCTCGATCGCTGCGGCCGGTTTGGGGAGTACGGCGTTCCACAGCCTCACGGTGTGGTCGGCGCTGCCGGTGGCGAGGGTGCGGCCGTCCGGGCTGAACGCCACCGCATTCCACAGCCTCACGGTGGAGTCCTGGCTGCCGGTGGCGAGGGTGTGGCCGTCGGGGCTGAACGCCACGTCAGATACCTGGTCGGTGTGGCCGGTCAGGGTTGCGCGGGTCTTGCCGGTGGATATGTCCCACAGTCGCCGGTGCTGCCGGTGGCATCGGGGCTGAACGCCACAGCCGGTCACGGTGACATGTCCCACAGTCACAGTGTTGTCGGTGCTGCCGGTGGCGAGGGTGTGGCCGTCGGGGCTCAACGCCGCCGACCACACCTCGTCGGTGTGGCCGGTCAGGGTTGCGCGGGTCTTGCCGGTGGATATGTCCCACAGTCGCACGGTGTAGTCGTCGCTGCCGGTGGCGAGGGTGTGGCCGTCGGGGCTGAACGCCACTGCCTCCACGGCGTTGGTGTGGCCGGTCAGGGTTGTGCGGGTCTTGCCGGTGGACATGTCCCACAGTCGCACAGTGTTGTCGGTGCTGCCGGTGGCGAGGGTGTGGCCGTCGGGGCTCAACGCCGCCGACCACACCTCGTCGGCGTGGCCGGTCAAGGTTGCGCGGACCTTCCCGGTGGTCACGTCCCACAGTCGCACGGTCTTGTCGGCGCTGGCGGTGGCGAGGGTGTGGCCGTCGGGGCTGAACGCCGCCGACCACACCTCGTCGGTGTGCCCCATCAGGGTGGTGCGGATCGCACCGGTGGTCACGTCCCACAGTCGCACGGTGTGATCAGTGCTGGCGGTGGCGAGTGTGTGACTGTCCGGGCTGAACGCCACCGACTCCACCGAATTGGCATGTCCACTCAGGACTGTGCGGGTCTGTCCGGTGGCCACGTCCCACAACCGCGCCTGGTAGTCCCAACTGCCGGTGGCGAGGGTGTGGCCGTCGGGGCTGAATGCCACCGAACTCACCCCATCGGTGTGGCCGGTCAGTGTGCTGCGGGTTTTTCCGGTGGATATGTCCCATAGCCGCGCCGTGTGGTCGTCGCTGCCGGTGGCGAGGGTGTGGCCGTCGGGGCTGAACGCCACTGCGTACACCGCGTCGGTGTGTCCGGTCAGGGTGGTGCGTGTCTTGCCGGTGGCGACGTCCCACAGCCGTACGGTCGTGTCGGCGCTGGCGGTGGCGAGGGTGTGGCCATCGGGGCTGAACGCCACTGCGTACACCGCGTCGGTGTGCCCAGTCAGAGTGGTGCGGGTCTTACCCGTGGTGACGTTCCACAGCCGTACGGTGTGGTCGGCGCTGGCGGTGGCGAGGGTGTGGCCGTCGGGGCTGTATGCCACCGACCACACGTACTTGGTGTGGCCGGCCAGGCGCCGATGCAGGGGGAGGGCTGCAGCGGTCCGCGGGCTCTCGACGGACTCGGGAGTGTGGCTGGTGCGGTACGCCTGGACGGCCAACAGCGAGGCGAGTTCAGGGTTTGCGCTGATGAGTGTGTCGGACTGGGCGGCGAGCTGTCGGGACAGCGCTGCCTCCCGTTCACCGACTGCCGTCCGCCACTGCCAGATGGCACCCCCTCCGGCGATGAGCGCGAGCACCAGCAGGGAAGCGAGAACCGCGATGACACGCCTGCTGCGCCGAGTGGCGGCCTGCTGGCGCTCCTTGCTGGCGGTGAGGAACGCCGCGATGTCGCACGGCAGCCGCCGTTTCCGTGACCACTCGATGCCTTCCGCGAGTGCCGATCCGCCGAGCAGGTCTCCGGGCTGCTTCTCCTCGGCCCAGCGGGCACGTCGTCCTTGGGTGTGGTTGAGCCATTCATGGAAACGGTGGTCCTGGTCGACCCACTTGCGCAGTGCGCCCCAGTCACGGATGAGTGCCTCGTGAATCAGCTCGGCCACCGGTTCCCCGGGAGGGGCGTCGGGGTTTTGGGGCGTGCCAAGCGTCTGGGTGGTGATGATGCGATGGCGCGCGAGGGCGGCGATGACGGCGTCGACCGCTGCAGCCTCCCCGTTGGGTGCGCGGCCGGGTTCGGCTGCCAGGTCGCGCAGTTCGTCCAGGGGGACCTGTGCCCGGACGGCGGTGATGTGGTGGCTGGGGTCGGCGGGGTGGACCAGGGAGGTCAGCGTCCGCCGGGCGATGAGCCGTTGCTCCTCGGACAGCTCGGCGAGGGCACTGTCGCACCACGTGGTCACGCTTCCGCTGACCGCTCCGATGCGCCGGTACGCCTCATGCGTGAGGTACCCGTCCTTCCGCCGGAGCCACAGCTGGCTGAGCGTCATCTCCAGCAGGGGCAGCACGGTGACGGGCGCCTGGCGGGTGAGGGCCGCTTCGGGGGTGATGGCCAGGACGTCGTTGATGATCTGCTCGGGCAGCCCGGGCTGGAAGCGGAGTCCCACGTCCTGGGCGGGCAGGGTGATGATGTCGTGCAGGTCCTGCTGGCTCAGGGTGCCCGGTACGTTGAGGAGTCCTGGCATCGCGGCTTCCAGCAACCGGGGAGCCAGGGCGGCCAGTTGGGGATAGAAGTCGTCGCGCATAACCATGATCACGCTGAGCTTGGTGTAGACGTCGGTGACCGTGGTGATCTCGTCGATGACGGCCAGGAGGTCCCGCAGCCGGCCGTTGGTGCCCTGCACCAAGAGCTCTTCGAACTGGTCGATGACCAGCAGGACGCGCTGATAGTTGCCCTCGCCGCCCAGCCTGCGGTTGACCGCTGTCGTGATCCCGTCACTCGTCGCCCCGGGCAGTCCGGCACGCTCGATCTCGGCGAGCAGATCCTGCCTCGGCCGGGCCACCACGGGCAGCCACCGGTCACTGCCCGGCAGTTCCCCCGCCGCCAGCGCGCACAGCACACCCGCCTGGATCAGGGACGACTTCCCCGACCCGGACGGCCCGAGCAGCACCGTCAGCTGCCGCTGCTGGGCCAGGTTCGCCATGACCTGCCGTACCGCGTCCTTCCGCCCTTCGAACCACCGGGCATGCTCAGCCGTGAACGGCTCCAGCCCCCGGTAGGGACACACCTCCCGCTCGGCCAGCTCCGGCATGATCCCCCGCAGGACCTGCGTCGGAGTGACATACGCGATGTCCTGCCCTTTCCCGTACTGATCAGGGGCGGTGATCTCGGTCAGCATGCCGATGACCAGGCCGGTCACCTCATCGAGGACAGGCCCGCCACTGAACCCGGTGGTGAGGTCGTTCGCGGCGGTCAGCTGCAGATGCGCGCCCCTGCCCGCCGAGCCCGGCAGCAGATCCCCGGCCACCCCGAAGCCGAAGTGGCCGCCCGGCGGGGCCTGCGCGGGGAACCCGAACGACCGCACCTCGTGACCCCGGCAGCCCTCCGCGGAGCCCAGCGGCAGCACTTTCATGCCCGCCGGCGTACCGCTCAGCCGGATGAAGGCCACGTCCTCGTCCTCAGGGGCCCGCCACAGATCGCCGCCCAGGACCTGCCCTTCCACCCCGTCCGCGCCGTCCACATGGGGGAAGGCCAGCCCTACCCGCTCGCCGGGCCCACCCCCCGCCGCCCGGACGACGTGCGCACAGGTGACCAGGACGTCCTCGGCCACCAGGAAGCCGGCGCCGGCCACTCTCCCGTCCGGTCCGAGGAGTTGGGCCACCGCGGGGGGCAGTTCCGTCTCTGCGCTGTCCACGCTGTCCGCGCTGTCCACGGGATCAGCCCGGACTCTCGCCCGGCTGAGCCGGGTGACCGGAGCCGTCCTTCTTCCACGACACCGTCACCCGCAGATGGCCCGTGGCCGCGCTCTTGGTGATCACGGCTCCGGCCTCGACCGCGAGGTCGACGCCGAACTCGACCACGATCTCGTCGGGGTGAGCCTTGCGCAGCTGGTCGAGCGTGGCGCGGGCCGTTTCCGTGATCGGCTCCAGGGCCGCTTGCAGAGTCCCCGGCAGTTCGTGAACGGCATCGCTGATGCGGCCGGCCTTCACCGGCCCTTCGAGCCCAGCGGGTGCCTCGACCAGTACGGAGCTGCCACCGTCCAGCGGAATCCGAGTCAGAGGTGCCACAACGCCTCCTCCGTCTCTCTCACACTCACGCCCAGGGGATCTCCGTCAGAATCCGCGCAGCTGGCATATGCCGCACCCCGGAGTAGGCCAGACGCGTCACACGGGCCGGGCGCAGCCCACCGGTTTGGTGCCGCCCAGCTGGACGTACAGGGCCGTGGAGGCCGGGCACTTGGAGCGGGCGGTGACCGCGGAGGTCACCTTGTACTCCGGGGGCTTCTTGCCCTTGCCGTCGCAGGCCGTCTCGCGGACCTGGCCTCCGCCCGAGCCGTAGACGCAGTCGCCCACGATGGTGCGGGGACCCCCGCCGCCGCCCGGGTCGCCGGGGTGCGGGGGTTCGAGCTTGCGCATGCAGGCGTAGCCCTGCGGGACCGCGCCGTCGCCGTCCTCGTCGGAGGCGGGCCGCGTCTCGCTGATGTGCAGGACGAAGTCCGTGGTCGCGGGGCAGGACGGGCCGTCGGCCACCTTGCCGTCGTAGCGGGCGGTCACCCGGGCGGCCGCCCGTTCACTGGTGCAGGGCACCTCCGTGAAGCTGGTCGTCCCGAAGGAGCTGCACTCGTCGACGGCGAGGAACTCCACCCCGTAGCCGGAGGGCCGCGTCGACGTCGCGCTCGCGCTCGGCTCACCGTTCCCGGAGTCGGAGCCGGACCAGCGCTGGCACCCGGCGAGCACCACCACGGCGAGCAGAAGCGCGCACACCGCTCCAATGGAACGCCGGCCCAACGCGCCTGCTCGCATGGCTTCCCCCCGATACCCCCGCCCAGCGTGACCCGCGACAGCGGGCACACGCCAGACGTGTGGGGTCCTTTGGGCCACTTGGTGGTGGTGCGCCGGGTGTGCGGCGTACGGCTAGTACGTCAAGCCGTACCCGATCGGATACAGCACCTGCGTCGGGTCGTCCGCCCGCTGCACCGGCACCGGCAGGGTGCCCCGCGGGTGCCTCCGGCCCGCGATCACCCGGGCGGCCGCGCGCAGTTCGACGTCCGTCCAGGAGTACGCGGCCAGGCAGGCGCCCACGCCCGGGAGCTGGGCCACGTCGTACGGGTTGCGGATGGCGATCGCGATCACCGGGACGCCGGTGGCGACGAGCTGGTCGACGAGGGTCTTCTGGGAACCGGTCGCCGTCACGTTGTACGTTCCGACGACCACGGCGTTCGCGTCCCGCGCTGCCGCGACCGCCTTGGCGATCGTCGCCGTCGACGGTGCGGTGCCGGTGGACAGGGCCGTGGCCGTGAAGCCCAGCTCGGTGAGGGCGCCGGCGAGGACGGTGGTGGGCGGTCCGTCGGAGAGGGAGGGCGAGGCCGGGTCGGCGCCCACGACCAGCACCTTCGGGGTGCGCCGTCGGGACAGCGGCAGCAGGCCCTCCTTGTTGACCAGCAGGGTGGTGGTGCGGTCCGCGATCCGGTCGGCGGTCCTGAGATGCGCCGGAGTTCCGACCGTCCGGTCGACGCCTGAGTCGGTGACGAACGGATCGTCGAGCAGGCCCAACTTCGACTTGAGGCGCAGGACGCGCAGGATCGACTCGTCGAGCCGGGCCTCGGTCAGCTCACCGCCGCGCACGGCGTTCAGGACCGCGTTCCACGCGACGTCCAGGGAGGGCGGGTTGAGCAGCTGGTCGACACCGGCCTTCAGTGCGAGGACGGGGACGCGGTCGTCGCCGTACTTCGTCCGTACGCCCTCCATCATGAGGGAGTCCGTCACCACGACCCCGTCGTAGCCGAGTTCCTCACGCAGGATGCCGGTGAGGATCGGGTGCGAGAGCGTGGCCGGGTCGCCGGACGGGTCGAGTGCCGGGACCATGATGTGCGCGGTCATGATCGAGTCGATGCCGGCGCGGATCGCCGCCCGGAACGGCACGGCGTCGAGGGCCGACCACACCTCACGGGTGTGCGTGATGACGGGGAAGCCGAAGTGGCTGTCGACGGCCGTGTCGCCGTGGCCGGGGAAGTGCTTGGCCGTGGCCGCGACGCCCGAGCGCTGATAGCCCTTCACCTCGGCCGCCACCAGGCCGGCCACCGCGTCCGGGTCGGCGCCGAAGGAACGTACGCCGATGACCGGGTTGGCCGGATTGACGTTCACGTCGGAGACCGGGGAGTAGTCCTGGCGGATGCCGATCGCGTGCAGCTCGGCGCCGGCGATCCGGCCCACCGTGCGGGCGTCGTCCCGCGACCCGCCCGCACCCAGCGCCATCGCGCCCGGGAACAGCGTCGCGGGCTTGCCCACGCGGGCCACTATCCCGTGCTCCTGGTCGGTGGAGACGAGGACGGGCAGCCCGCGGGGCTGGGCGAGAGAGGCGGCCTGGATCCCGTTCGACAGATCGGCGATCTGATGCGGATTGCGGGTGTTGTGCGCCCAGGCGAAGTAAATGATCCCGCCGACCCGGTACTTGGCGACCAGCTCGGCGGCGGTCCTGACGCCGATCTCCTTGAGGTTGGCGTCGATGTCGGCCTGGTCGGGCGCGGTCGCCGAATGGCCGTACACCCGCATCACGAAGAGCTGGCCGACCTTCTCCTCCAGCGTCATACCGGAGACGAGGGCGCGGAGTTCCTGGTCGCGGGACCTCTGATCGGCGGCGTACGCACTGGTGCGGGTGGCGAGAGCGGCGGTGACGCCGGCGGTGGCGGCGAGAACCGTACGTCTGGAAGGTGTTGAAGGTCTGGGAGGTGTTGAAGGTGTGGATGATCTGGCAGGCCTGGACGTTCGATGTGCGGTGCTTCCCGTGCTGGAGTCGCGCACGTGCGCTCCTTCCCTCATGAAGGAAACTTCCGAGGAGTCACGAATATCCGGGAAGTTTCTTCCAGTCAAGGGTGTGCACAGTAACCCGGGAGGGGGCCGCCACCGGCGCAGTTGGAGGGGGGCGCGCCGGTGACGGCGTGCTGCCGGCCGCAGGCGGCGGAGAGGGTGGTCAGCGTTCGCAGCCAGCAGCGAGGCCGACACCGCACTGCGGAGACTCTCCGGCAGCATGCGGATTGGACGAAGGGGAGGGGGTCCGGGTTCCCGGGATTCCGGGGAACTACGGAAGTTGGGGCGAGGGTGTCGGGCGGGGGCGTTGGGGCTTGTCGGCGGGGCGTCAGGCGGCGCGGTGGGCCGACACCGACGGCCAGTGGGACTGGAGCGTGCGGACCGTCTCCGCGATCGCCGGCCGCCGAGCCGCCCCCGTGCGCCACAGCGCGTACAGCCGTCGTACGGGCATCGGGTCGAGCGGCACCTCCACCACACCGTCGGGAAGGGGCCCGCGGCCGAGGCGAGGGATCAGCGCGACCCCCAGCCCGGCCGCCACGAGCGCGACCAGGGTCGGGTTCTCGTCCGCCTGGTGCACGATGTCCGGCTCGCAGCCGGCGGCCCGCAGCGTCCGGACGAGCCAGTCGTGGCACACCCGCCCCGGCGGCTGGCAGATCCACCGCTCGCCCCCCAGATCCTCCCGCCGCACGGACTCCCGCCCGGCGAAGGGATGCCCCGCCGGGACCAGCAGATCGCACAGGTCGTCCCCGATCACCGCCTGCTCCACGCCCGGAGGGGCCGGCAGCGGCGCGATGTCCCAGTCGTGCGCGACGGCCACGTCCACCGCCCCCTTGGCGACCAGGTCGACGGAGAGGTGCGGATCGACCTCCGTGAGGCGGGTGTCCAGCCCCGGATGCCGCCGCGCGAGATCCGCGAGCACCCCGGGCAGCAGCCCCCGCGCCGCCGAGGCGAACGCGGCCACGGTCAGCCGCCCGGCGGGCAGCCCGCGCCGCTCCTCCAGCTCGGTCTCGGCGCGCTCCACGATGGCCAGCAACTCCTGTGCGGTGGCGGCGAGTTGCTCGGCCTGCTCGGTGAGCCGCACGCCGCGCCCCTGCCGTTCGAGGAGTACGGTCCTGGTCTCCCGCTCCAGCTTCGCGATCTGCTGGGAAACGGCGGACGGCGTGTACCCGAGCGCGGCCGCGGCGGCGCCGACCGTGCCGTGCACGGAGACGGCGTGCAGGGCACGCAGACGTTGCAGATCGAGCATGGTCCGCCCCATTCATCATTCATCGGCTCACAGGCCGGCCGGCTGGCTGGTGAGGCGGCCGGCTCAGTGGCTTTCATTAGTAATGCTTCATCCATCCTTGCAGCAATCATCGCTGGTGCTTCACGGTCCCGGGGAGTGATCCTCGACCCATGCGACCCGCCCACATCTGCCTCGCCGTCCTCGTCGCCGCCGTCTGGGGCGTGAACTTCACCGTCATCGAGGTCGGCCTCGGCCACTTCCCGCCCCTCCTCTTCTCGGCCCTGCGCTTCCTCGTCGCCGCCCTGCCCGCGGTCTTCTTCGTGGGCCGCCCGAAGGTGGCGTGGAAGTGGATCGTGGCGGTGGGGCTGGTGCTCGGGGTCGCCAAGTTCGGCCTGCTGTTCATCGGCATGGACGCGGGCATGCCGGCCGGGCTGTCCTCCCTCGTCCTCCAGATCCAGGCGGTCTTCACGGCCCTGATCGCGTTCGTGGTCCTCGGCGAACGCCCCACCCGCGTACGGCTGTCGGGCATGGGTGTGGCCCTGTGCGGGGTGGGCCTGGCCGCCGTCGACGAGGGCACGGCCGGTCCGCTCGGCGCCTTCGCCCTGGTGATCGCCGCCGCGGCCTGCTGGGGTCTGTCCAACGTCCTCACCCGCAAGGCGTCCCCGCCGGACTCGCTGAACTTCATGGTGTGGGTCAGCACCGTCCCCGTACTGCCGCTCCTCGGCCTGTCGCTCCTGACGGAGGGCCCGTCCCGGGACTGGGCGGCCCTGCGCGGTCTGGACTGGCAGGGCGCGGGCGTCGTGGTCTACGTCGCCTGGATCACCACGGTCTTCGGCTTCGGGGCGTGGGGATGGCTGCTGCACCGGCACCCGGCGTCCACGGTGGCCCCCTTCTCCCTCCTGGTCCCGGTGTTCGGCATGTCGTCCGCGGCGCTGTTCCTGGGGGAGTCGGTGAGCCCGCTGCGGTGGGCGGCCACGGCGCTGCTGGTGGGAGGGGTGGCGCTGACGTCCCTGGTACCGGGACCGCGGAGGGTCCACGTGGCGGACGCGCCAGCACGGGAGCAGGTCGGCGAGCCAGCATGAGGGCATGGCCGCAGTCGACATCCCAGGTTCCAAGTCCATCACCGCCCGCGCCCTCTTCCTGGCGGCGGCGGCCGACGGGGTCACCACCCTCGTACGCCCGCTCCGCTCGGACGACACCGAGGGCTTCGCGGAGGGCCTGACCCGGCTCGGCTACCGGGTCGGACGGACCCCGGACGCCTGGCACGTCGACGGCCGCCCGCAGGGCCCCGCCGCCCCGGAGGCCGACGTGTACTGCCGCGACGGCGCGACCACGGCCCGCTTCCTCCCCACCCTGGCCGCCGCCGGACACGGCACCTACCGCTTCGACGCCTCCGCGCAGATGCGCCGCCGCCCGCTGCTCCCGCTCACCCGGGCGCTGCGCGACCTGGGCGTGGACGTGCGGCACGAGGAGGCGGAGGGCCACCACCCGCTGACGATCGCGGCGGCGGGCGTCGACGGCGGGAAGGTGGTGCTCGACGCCGGCCAGTCGTCCCAGTACCTGACGGCTCTGCTCCTCCTGGGCCCGCTGACCCGCAAGGGCCTGCGGATCACGGTGACGGACCTGGTGTCCGTGCCCTACGTCGAGATCACGATGGCGATGATGCGGGCGTTCGGGGCGGAGGTGCGGCGCGAGGGGGATGCGTTCGTGGTCCCGCCCGGCGGCTACCGCGCCACCACGTACGCCGTCGAGCCCGACGCCTCCACCGCGAGCTACTTCTTCGCGGCGGCGGCCCTGACGGGCGGCGAAGTGACGGTCCAGGGGCTCGGATCGGGCGCCCTGCAAGGGGACTTGGGCTTCGTGGACGTACTGCGGCGGATGGGCGCGCGCGTCGACGTGGGCAGCGACCGTACGACGGTCACGGGCACCGGCGAACTGCGCGGCCTCACGGTCAACATGCGGGACATCTCCGACACCATGCCCACGCTCGCCGCCATCGCACCCTTCGCCTCCGGCCCCGTCCGCATCGAGGACGTCGCCAACACGCGAGTGAAGGAGTGCGACCGCCTGGACGCCTGCGCGGAGAACCTCCGGCGGCTCGGTGTCCGAGTGGAGACCGGCCCCGACTGGATCGAGATCCACCCGGGCGCGGCTCCCGTGGGCACGGCTCCCGTGGGCGCGGAGATCAAGACGTACGGCGACCACCGCATCGTCATGTCCTTCGCGGTGACCGGACTGCGGGTGCCGGGGATCTCGTTCGACGACCCCGGGTGCGTACGGAAGACGTTTCCCGGTTTCCACGAGGCGTTCGCGACGGTGGGTGCGGAACTGCCGCGTGGGTGAGGGCGGGTGAGGGCGGGTTGGCTCCGACGCGGGACGGACGGGTCGTCCGACGGTAAGGTCGCACGCCATGATCCTCTGGCTGAACGGCACCTTCGGCGCGGGCAAGACCACCACCGCGAAGGAACTCACCGCCCGCCTCCCGGAGTCCAGGCTCTTCGACGCCGAGCAGGTGGGGTACATGCTCTGGCACGTCCTGGGGAAGCCGCGGGACTTCCAGGACCTCCCGCCCTGGCGCGGGCTGGTGGTGGAGACCGCGCGCCAGGTACTGGACTACGTGGGCGGCACGCTGGTCGTCACGCAGACCGTCCTCAACGAGGAGTACTGGCGCGAGATCCGCACGGGTCTGACGGAGGCGGGCATCCCCATACGCCACTACCTCCTCCACACGGACCACGACACCCTCGTGCACCGCATCGAGACCGACACCGACCCCGAGAGCGCCGGCGCCAGGCAGTGGCGCCTCGACCACCTCGCCGACTACGACCGCGCCCTGCCCTGGCTCCGCCGGGAGGCGACCACGATCGACACCACCACCATTCCGCCCTCTCGCGTCGCCGAACTCGTCCTCACCGAGCTGGAGCTGGAGAGACCATGAACCCCACCGACGCCCGCCGCTTCCCGCCCGCGCTCGCCGCCGTCAGCGGGGTCGTGTTCGATTACGAGGACGGCAACGGCATCGACTACGAGCCGCACGGCGACTTCCTCACCGCCGAGGACACCACCCGCTGGCTGCGGGCGTGGACCGGCAACGCCGAGCTGGAGGGGGACGCGTTCCGGGTGTTCGGGCAGGACGGATCCGGCGGCTACGTGGCCTTCTGGCTGGTCCGGCCTGAGCGTGAACTCGTCGACCAGCCGGTCGTGTTCTTCGGTTCCGAGGGCAGCCTCGGCGTGGTGGCGAGCGATCTGGCGGGATACCTGTGGGTGCTGGCCGGCGGGGTCGGCCCCCTGGAGGCGGTGGACTGCCCCGGGCAGAGCGCGTCACCCGACCCGGAGCTGGTGGCCATCGCCGAGCGGTACGCGCCCGGAGCGCGGAAGCCTCCGGCGGATCTCGTCCTGGCGGCGGGACGGGAGTTCCCGGGCTTCGAGGAACTCGTGCTCGGGTGGTGCCGCTGAGTTTGGTTGAGTTCGGTTGAGGTCGGTGCCGTGCCGACTTCCGGCGCCGGGAATTTCGTTCGACGGCCCCGGGTGCGTACGGAACACTTCGAGCCGTGACTTTCAAGCTTGAGGGACCGGTCCTGGAAGGCGCGCTCGTACGACTTGAGCCGCTGGACCCAAGCCATGCCGCCGACCTGGCCGCCGCGGCGGAGGAAGAGCGGGGCTCGTACGAGTTCACCTGGGTGCCACGGGCGGACGAGGTCGGGCAGTACATCGACGCGCAGCTCGCCCGCGCCGCGACCGGCAAGCTCGCACCGTACGCCCAGGTGTCCGTTGCCTCGGGACGAGCGATCGGCGCCACGTCCTTCTGGGAGCCGCGCTCCTGGCGGACGGACGATCAACTCGACGCCATCGAGGTCGGCTTCACCTGGCTCGCGTCCTCCGCCCAGGGAACGGGCATCAACGCCGAGGCCAAACTCCTGCTCTTCCGCCACGCCTTCGAGGAGTGGGGTGTCGCCCGGGTGGACCTGAAGACCGACGCCCGCAACGCCCGTTCGCGTGCGGCGATCGCGAGTGTGGGTGCACGTTTCGAGGGCGTCCTGCGCAACTGGTCCCGCTCCTGGGCACCGGGCGAGGACGACCGCCTCCGTGACTCCGCGATCTATTCGATTACGGCGGAGGAGTGGCCGGAACGGCGGAAGAAGCTGGAGGAGCGGGTGGCGAGGCGCGTGGGGGCGCGCGGCGGGCCGGAGTAGGGCGTGGGGGCGCGGGCTTCCTGAGCGGTGCTGTTGGGGCCGCCCGCTTCTTGGCAGTGTCGTGCTTCCGCGGGCCGAGTAAAGGGCGCTCCGCTGCGCTACGCGTCGGCTGCGCCGATTCCGCTTCGCTCCACCCTTGACTCGGCCCGCTCCAGCACGGGGGAGAAGCGAGCGGGCGGCCGGGGGTGAGGGGTCCCCGGGTGGGTTTCCGGCGGCCGGGGGTGAGTCGTGGCCCGGGGTTGGTGGGGCGCGGTCGCGCCTCGCCGGCACGCCGGGCCGGTTTAGCGGCGTGAGGCCGGTGGGGTGTTGGGGTGCGCATCCGCCAGGTGGGCTTGGCGGCGAGCGGTGAGTGGGGTGGCGCGTCCGGCGGCGGGGGCACGCCGGGCGCGTTCAGCGGCGAGCGGCCGGTGGGAGGGGTTGGCGAGGGCCGGGGGCGCAGGAGGGGGTGATTGGCAGATTTGTGCCAGCGGGACACAGGAAGAGAGCGGGTGGAACGGGCCCTGCGTGGAACAGATCTGCCAATCACCGATCGCGTGTAATCAGCGAGGGCGCGTGGGTGTGCTCTTTGGGCCGCCCACCGGGCGACGGACGCTGGCGCCGACCTGGCGTGCCCCGAGGGCGCGACCGCGCCCCGCCCACTCACCGACGGCCGCTGGCGCCGACCCGGCGTGCCCCCGAGGCGCGACCGCGCCCCGCCCACTCACCGATGGCCGCTGAGCCGACCCGGCGTGCCCCCGAGGCGCGACCGCGTCCGCAAACCCCGGTCGATGTCGTAACCGGCCCGTACCGTCGGCCTACCTGGGACCCCCGCTTTTCCGGGCCGTTCGCTCGCTTCTTACCCGTGCTGGAGCGGTCCGGGTCAAGGGTGGCCCGGAGGGTCATCGCCGAAGGCGACGCGAAGCGCCCTTGATGCGGGGCCGTGGAAGCACGACACTGGCAAAGAAGCGGGCGGCCCCGACGGTTACTTGGAAGCGCCGAGGAAGGCGGTCCAGGTGCTCGCCTCATGGGCAGTGCCGGGCGACGCGTCCGAGACCATCGCCCTGATTCTGTCGGATCCGGCCACGAGGTCCGGGAGCGCGAGTTCGGCAAGACCCTGTGGGCCCGCGTAATCAGCCGATCAAGTCGGCGGCCGTGGAGCGCAGTTGATCGCGTACGGCGGTCAGTACCGGATCCCCCTCCGACCCCGCCCGTACGGCCACGAACACGTTCCGCGACGGCGATGTCCCCTCCGTGGGCAGCAGGGTCACACGGCGGTGGGCGTACAACGGCCGCACCAGCCGTGGGATCAAGGCCACTCCCTGGTCCGCCTCGACGAGTGCGGCCAGTGCTCCCCAGTCGTTGACGGCGTGCCGGATGTCCGGTGTGAAACCGGCCGCCGCGCAGACGGAACGGGTGACCGCACCGCAGCAGCTGCGGGCGTCGCCGACGATCCAGGCGTCGGTGGCGAGGTCCCGCAGGGCGACCCGTTCGCGGCCCGCGAGGCGGTGGCCGGCCGGGACGGCGAGGTCCAGGACGTCAGTGAACAGGTCGGTACGGGTGTAGCGCCGGTCGGTGTGCGGCGGCGCGGCGGCGAAGTCGACGGCCACGGCGACATCGACCTGGCCCGCGTCGAGCGCGGTGAACAGGTCCGGCGGCTCGGCCTCGACGACGTCCACGCGCACATGGGGGAGCCGGGCGGACAGCGCGCGCATCGCGCCCGGGAGCAGCCCCAGAATCCCGCTGGAGAAGCAGCCGATGGTGACCGAGCCGCGCCCGCCCGCCCCGTACGCCGCCAAGTCGGCTCGCGCCCGCTCCAGTTGGGCCGCGATCAGATCGGCGTGCGCCAGCAGGACCCGTGCCTGCCCGGTCAGCCGTACGCCCCTGCCGTCCCGCTCCGTCAGCGGTACGCCCGCCTCCCGGGCCAGCGCGGCGATCTGCTGGGAGACCGCCGAGGGGGTCAGGTGCAGGGCCTCCGCCGTCCTCGCCAGAGTGCCCCGGCGCTGGAGTTCGCGCAGGACGGTCAGGCGACGCAGATCGACAGTGAAGGTCTCGCTTATCGGTTCCACCCGGAAAGATTAACTGGACCGGAATCCCGGTGATCGGAAACCATCGCCCCATGAGCAAGACAGCCAAGACAGCCAAGACAGCCAAGACAGCCAAGACGACCAAGGCGACCAACGTGACCAAGAACTTTCTGATCCTCCACGGCTGGCAGAACCACCGCCCGGATGCCCACTGGCAGCACTGGCTCGCCGACCGGCTGACGGAGCTGGGTCATCACGTCACGTATCCGCAGCTGCCGGACCCGGACGACCCGGACCTGGAGGTGTGGCTGACGGAGCTGGTCCGGCACCTCGACGGGTTGCGGGGTGCCGGCTCGGAGCGCGTGGTGCTCGCCCACAGCGCGTCCGCCGTGCTGTGGATGCACGCCGTCGCGCGGGGCGTGCCGGGCCTCGACGTCGACCGGGTGCTGCTCGTGTCGCCGCCGTCCGCCTCCGTACTCGTACGACTCCCGGAGATCGCCGCGTTCGCCCCGCCCCCGCTGGACTTCACGCCGCCCGGCCCCACCCTCCTGGTCGCGGGCGACGACGACCCGTACTGCCCCGAGGGTGCCCTCGCCGTCTACGGCGACCCCCTGGGCGTACCGACCGAGATCATCCCCGGGGCCGCTCACCTCGACCTGGACGCGGGGTACGGATCCTGGCCCGCGGTGCTGGAGTGGTGCCTGGACGGGACGGCGAAGCTCACGGCTCGGCCGGCGGCCTGAGGCTCACCATTCCTCGATGTGTGCTTCGGTCTCGCGCCGGTCGCGGGGGTGCCGGACGCGGTTGGTGGAAGGGCCGAGGAGCGAGTCGGAGTGCGCCACCCACTGTGCGCTGGGGTGCGGTCCGGGGCGCTTCCCCCGGTCGGCGGTGGCGCGCTGTCGCGGGGTGGGCCGGCTGCTCCAGTCCCCGTCGCCCAGGACCAGGAGGGGGTCGAACATCACCACCACTCCGGCCAGGACCAGGAAAATGAACGGGCCGATGAGCATGGGGAGCAGCAGCGAGGTGGGCGAGTCGCCGGTGAACGATCCGTCGGGGCTGCCGTGGAGGTGCACGTCGACGGCAGCCATGCCGGTGTAGTGCATGCCGGACACGGCGACGCCCATGACCAGACTGGCTCCCAGGGCCGGCAGGAAGCCCCGGATCGAGACGGCCGCCCACAGCGCGGCGGTCGCGGCGACGACCGCGATCACCACGGAGAGCGCGACGGTCACCGGGTCGTACTGGATGGAACCGTTCAGCTTGAGCGCCGACATGCCCATGTAGTGCATGGCGGCGACGCCGAGACCGGTGACCATGCCCGCGGTGAGCAGTGTGGCGCCGGTGGCGCCCCGGTATCCCACGGCGAAGACGCCGACGCCGACCACGAGGATCGCGACGGCGAGGCTCAGCACCGTCAGGCCGACGTCGTAGTGGATACGGGTCTCCTCGACCCGGAAACCGACCATGGCGATGAAGTGCATCGTCCAGATCCCGCATCCGATCGACGCCGCCCCCAGCGCCAGCCAGCCAGGCTTCCACGACAGCTCGTTGCGCATGGACCGGACGACGCAGCGCAGCCCCAGAGCGCTTCCCAGACAGGCGATGAGGTAGGCCGCCACCGGTGTGACGGCCCCGTATCTGAATCCGTCCACTGTGCCCTGCATCTGCCAACTCCCCCCGAGTCATGGCTACTTGAAGGAGAAAGGTCTCGTGCCAAGGTTGCGTGAGCAAGCCTTTACGCGCGGTGTTCGAGTTAACTCTGTGATGGCGGTGGCAGGATTTCGGGCACAGGTGGGGGAAATCCGGTGAAATCCAGTCGATGAAATCCAGCGATGGGCGCAGGGGAGTCAGGCGGCGTCGTTCAGGAGGCGGGAGAGGTGCTCGCGACCCGGGCCGAGCAGCCCGGCCAGCGGTGCCGCGGCCTCGTACCACCGCTTCTCGTACTCCCAGCACAGCCAGCCGTCCCAGCCCCGGCGGGAGAGGAGTTCGACGCACTCGGAGAGGGGGAGGACGCCGGCGCCGAGCGGGAGCGGGGTGGTGTCCTCGGCGGAGGCGATGTCCTTGACCTGGACGTATCCGAGGAACGGGGACAGCGCCGCATACGTCTCCGCCGGCTGCTCGCCGCCCAGCCAGGTGTGCATCACGTCCCACAGCGAGCCCACCTGGCGGTGGCCGACCGCGCCCAGGACGCGGATCGCGTCGGCGCCGGTGCGGTGCGAGTCGTGCGTCTCCAGCAGGATCCGTACGCCCAGGTCGGCGGCGTACTCCGCCGCCGTGCCGAGGCGGCGGGCCGCCGTCGCGTCGGCCTCGCCGGGCCCCTGGCCGGGGTCGCCGCCCGGGAAGACGCGGATGAAGGGGGCGCCCAGATCCCGGGCCAGGCCGAGGAGCTCGCGGATCTCGTCCAGTACGGGTGTGTCGTCGCCCGGCGCCGCGACGCGCGCGTACCCGGCCAGTCCCAGGACCTCGATACCGCCCGCCTTGAACTCCGCGACCACGTCGGCCCGTTCGGCCGGACCGAGGCCCGGGTGCACCGGTTCCTCGGGGTGGGCGCGCAGTTCGACGCCGTGGTAACCGTGCGCGGCGGCGAGGCGCACGACGTCGGGGATCGGGAGTCCGGGCACGCCGAGCGTGGAGAAGGCGAACTTCATGGGGCGGACCTTACGGGGTGAAGATTGCCTGAGAAACGCTGTGTTCGGCTCGTGGGCGGATGCTTGGAATCATTATCTTTCGCGGCATGGCAGATGTCCTGGGGGGAGCCCGGAAACGGGTGTGGGAGCAGGAGCGGGAGCAGGGGTGGGAACGGGGATGGGGTCTCGGTTCGCGTGAACGGTGGATCGCCGCCGTGGCCGAGTCGCTGGTCAGCGCCGTGTCCGTGGTGTGGTGGTGCCGTCTCCTGTGGCGGGGGCGGAACGAGCTGTACATGGTGGCGCCCGCGACTGCCCTGATCGTCACGGTGGCCGTGTCGCTGGCGGTGAGCCGGGCCCTGTGGCTGGGCGGCGACGGCGGGCGGCTGCGGCGGCTGAACCTGGCGTTGATCGCCGTACGAGGTGTGGGGGTACTGACGCTGTCGCTCTGGCTGCTCCACGAGGTGTAGCCCGCCGGGGTCTCTTGATCCGCCGGGACCTCTGGTCATTCGGAGGCGCCGTGCAGGTCCAGCCGCCAGTCCTGGCCGAGGAGGTCCACGCCGAAGGAGCGGTGCGGTTTCTCGGAGACGAGGACGAAGCCGTGGCGCTGGTAGATGCGGCGGGCGGCGGCGAGGACGTCGTTGGTCCACAGGACGAGCTCGCGATAGCCGACGCCGCGCGCGAAGCCGATGACGGCCTCGACGAGCCGGTCCCCGATCCGCAGCCCGCGCGCGTCCGGCTCGACGAGGAGCAGCCGGAGCCGGGCGGTGCCGGGCGCGTCGTCCCGTACGCACATCACGCAGCCCACCGGCCGCCCGTCGAGCTCGGCGATCCACACCCGCTCCAGGTGCGGATCGTGATCCTCGGCGAAGTCGGCGACGATCCTCGCCACCAGGCCCTCGTAGTCGGTGTTCCACCCGAACTCGGCCGCGTACCGCGCGGCGTTGCGCTGCACGATCCAGCCGAGGTCACCGGGCCCCGGCTCGCGCAGTACGACGTCCTCGTGGCGGGGGACCCGGTCGTCGCCCAGGATCGTCCGCACCGTGCGCATCGCCTCCGCGAGCCGCTGCCGGTCGTCCGGGGCCACGGAGGCGAGCAGCGCCCCGACGGTTTCCCGGGCCCGCTCGTCGAGCAGGTCGGCGGCGTCCCGGCCCCGCGCGGTGAGCGTGATCCGCCGGCGGCGCGGGTCCTGCTCGGACGGGGCCCGTTCGACCAGCCCGTCCTGCTCGAACTTGTTGAGGATCCGGCTCAAGTACCCCGAGTCCAGGGAGAGTTCGGTACGCAGGTCCACCGCGTCGGTGCGCGGGGAGTGTGCGAGCTCGTACAGGACGCGTGACTCGGTGAGGGTGTACGGCGCGTAGAGGTGACGGCCGTAGTCGAGTGCGCCGATGACGTTCGTGTAGAAGCGGTTGAAGGAGCGGATGTCCTGGACCGTCATGATCGCCCCCGGAATTCCGGATTTATGGCTGACTCAGTCAGAGATACCGATGCTCCGAGGATAGAGCGGACACCCACGCACCGCCTAGCCCTCGTCGCCCGCCCGGTAGACGCACACGTCCACCCCCGTCTTGCTGGTGACCGTGGAGACCAGTTCCAGCGGGCGCTTCACGCCGTCCTCGGGGAAGATCGTCTTGCCGCCGCCGAGGATCACCGGCATGCGCATGAGCCGGAGCTCGTCGACCAGACCCTCGTGCAGGAGGGTGCGTACGAGGGTGGGGCTGCCCATGATCGACAGGTCGCCGCCGTCGGACTCGTGCAGCTCCCGGACGCGGGCGACGGCGTCGGCGCCGGGGATGAGCGTGGTGTTGTTCCAGGCCGTCACGTCGGCCTCGGCCAGGGTGCCGGACACGACGTACTTCTTGAAGGAGTTCATCTGGTCGGCGAACGGGTCGCCCGCCCGCTCGGGCCAGGCCGCCGCCATCGTCTGCCACGTACGGCGTCCGAACAGCAGGGCGTCCGCCTTGGACAGTGCGTCGGCGAAGGCGCCGCCCACGACCTCCGGGTCGAAGTACTGGTGCGTCCAGCCGCCGTGCGCGAAGCCGCCCTCGGTGTCCTCGTCGGGGCCGCCGGGCGCCTGTACGACGCCGTCCAGGCTGATGAACTCGCTGATCACGATGCGCATGTGAGGTGCTCCTCTTGTCTCGCTCAGGTGATTACGGCAATGAAGACCACCACACGGCCCGGAACTCATCGCTCCCACACCCACGAGATTCGCCCCCCCCGCCCCTACCCGTCCCATCCCGTTCCTGGGGCTCCGCCCCAGACCCCGTTCGGTTGTGAGTCGGGTGCGGGTGGGTGGGGTCTGGTCCAAAAGATTGCGCAGTTCCCCGCGCCCCTAAAAGACCGCCGGCCCACCCCGGGTGCCTCTAAGGGGCGCGGGGAACTGCGCGACCAGCCCCCACCCACCCGCAGCCAAAGAACCACCTAGGGGGTCTGGGGGCGGAGCCCCCAGCGAGCCCCGCATCAACGCCGGATGCCCGATCAACCACCGGCCCGCTTACAACCGCGGCCCTCCGGAGGACCCCCGCACCATCAACTCCCCCCGCACCGTAGCGATCCCCCCAGGCGGCGGCTCCTCCCGCCCCATGGCGATCCGCCCGGCCCGGGCCCCCGCCTCGGACAGCGGAAGCCGCACGGTAGTGAGCGCGGGCACGGCATCGATGCTGAACGGCAGATCGTCGAACCCCGCGACGGACACGTCGTCCGGGATACGCAGCCCGGAGTCCCGCAGCGCGGCACACGCACCGAGCGCCACCGTGTCGTTCGCGGCGACGACAGCCGTCAACGACGGGTCACGGCGCAGGAGTTCGAGGGTCGCCTCGTATCCGGAACGGCGGTCGTAGCGGCCGTACACCGTCCACCGCGGATCGTCCTCGATGCCGTGCGCGGCCAGCGCGTCACGGTGGCCTTCGAGACGGTGGCGCGTCGTCGTGCGCTCCTGCGGGCCCGCGATGTAGCCGAGCCGCCGGTGTCCGAGCCCGATCAGATGCTCGGTGAGCTGCTGGCCGCCCCCGCGGTTGTCGAAGGTGAGCGCGATCGCCTCGGCGGCCTCGGGCGCGGGCGGCCGGCCGCACAGGACGACCTTGGTCCCGGCCTCGGCCAGCTTGCGCAGCTTCGCGGAGACGGCAGTGGCGTGCGCGGTGTCCTCGACGGCGCCGCCGGTGAGGACGACCGCGGCGGCGCGTTGGCGCTGAAGGAGCGTGAGGTAGGTGAGTTCGCGCTCCGGGGAGCCGCCGGTGTTGCACACGACCCCGAGCCGCTCGCCGCCCGCGCGCCCCCCGGGGCCGCCGATCTCCGACTGGATCGCGGCCGCCATGATCCCGAAGAAGGGGTCGGCGATGTCGTTGACGAGGATCCCGACGAGGTCGGAGGTGGCCGCGGCCAGCGAGCTGGCCGGTCCGTTCAGCACGTAGTCCAGCTCGTCGACCGCGCGCAGGACCCGCTCACGGGTGGAAGCGGCCACGGGATAGTTCCCGTTCAGTACCCGCGACACCGTCGCGGGGGAGACCTGGGCGCGGGCCGCCACGTCCGCCAGGGTCACCGTCATCTCGTAGTCCTCCGGTCGCGCATGTCGTCGTACCTCTTCGTACGTCGTCGAGCCGAGTGGTGTCTCGTCGAACACGGGGGTGTAAGTCGTGCATACCGCTTCCCCTGGCCACGGCCTGTGCAGACCTTAAGGCCACCAGCCCCCGTTGTTCGCCCCCTCGAACAACTCGTCCTCGTCACGGTCTTGTCCAGACCGCTGCAGAGAGGCTAGCTTCTCTCTGGATAGAAAGCGCTTGCTGTCACGCTCACCAGTTCATCAGTGGGGCGTACGCGGCGCGGAACCCGTGTACGAAGGGAATGACGTGACACGCAAGACGGTGCGTATCGCCATGAACGGCGTGACGGGGCGCATGGGCTACCGCCAGCACCTCGTCCGCTCGATCCTCGCCCTGCGTGAGCAGGGCGGCCTCGACCTGGGCGACGGCACCGTGCTGTGGCCCGAACCCGTGCTCGTCGGCCGCCGTGAGCACGCCCTGAAGGCGCTCGCCGAGCAGCACGGCCTGGAGTACTGGTCCACGGACGTGGACGAGGTCCTCGCCGACCCGACGATCGATATTTACTTCGACGCGCAGGTCACTTCCGCCCGCGAGGAGGCGCTCAAGAAGGCCATCGCCGCGGGCAAGCACATCTACACCGAGAAGCCGACCGCGACCGGCCTCGACGGCGCCCTGGAGCTGGCCCGCCTCGCGCACGCCGCCGGGATCAAGCACGGCGTCGTCCAGGACAAGCTCTTCCTGCCGGGGCTGCTGAAGCTCAAGCGGCTCATCGACGGCGGCTTCTTCGGGCGGATCCTGTCCATCCGCGGGGAGTTCGGCTACTGGGTCTTCGAGGGCGACTGGCAGCAGGCCCAGCGCCCCTCCTGGAACTACCGCGCCGAGGACGGCGGCGGCATCGTCGTCGACATGTTCCCGCACTGGGAGTACGTCCTGCACGAGCTGTTCGGCCGGGTCACCACCGTCCAGGCGCTCACCGCCACCCACATCCCGCAGCGCTGGGACGAGCAGGACAAGCCCTACGACGCCACGGCCGACGACGCCGCGTACGGCATCTTCGAGCTGGAGGGCGGCGCCATCGCCCAGATCAACTCCTCCTGGGCCGTGCGCGTCAACCGCGACGAACTGGTCGAGTTCCAGGTGGACGGCACGGAGGGCTCGGCGGTGGCCGGGCTGCGCAACTGCCGTGTCCAGCACCGCAGTTCGACACCCAAGCCGGTCTGGAACCCCGACATCCCTGCCACCTACTCCTTCCGCGACCAGTGGCAGGAGATCCCCGACAACGCCGAGTTCGACAACGGCTTCAAGGCCCAGTGGGAGCTGTTCCTGCGGCACGTCTACGCCGACGCGCCCTACCACTGGGACCTCCTGGCCGGCGCCCGCGGCGTCCAGCTCGCCGAACTGGGCCTGAAGTCCTCGGCGGAGGGCCGCCGTCTCGACGTACCGGAGATCTCCCTGTGACCATCCAACTGCCGGCTGGTGATGGACGGTTGAGGGCGTACGAGCCACGCGCCACCCCCCTCGCCCTCACCACCGGAGCCCCCTTCACCTCCCGTACGGTCTTCTCGGCCGCGCACGTCGTCGCCGACCCGTACGCGGACGTCTCGCCGGACTCGCCCGCCGCCGTCGACTGGGACGCGACCCTCGCCTTCCGCCGCCACCTGTGGTCCCACGGGCTCGGCGTCGCCGAGGCGATGGACACCGCACAGCGCGGGATGGGCCTGGACTGGGCGGGCGCGGCGGAGCTGATCCGCCGCTCGGCCGCCGAGGCCAAGGCGGTCGGCGGCCGCATCGCGTGCGGCGTCGGCACGGACCAGCTCACGGGTCCGGCGTCCCTGGCGGAGGTCCGGGCCGCGTACGAGGAGCAGCTCGCCCTCGTCGAGGAGTCGGGCGCCCAGGCGATCCTGATGGCCTCGCGGGCGCTGACGGCGGCCGCGTCCGGCCCCGAGGACTACCTCGACGTCTACGGCCACCTCCTGCGCCAGTCGTCCGACCCCGTGATCCTGCACTGGCTGGGCCCGATGTTCGACCCGGCCCTTGAGGGCTACTGGGGCTCGTCCGACCTGGACGCGGCGACAGAGGTGTTCCTGGAGGTCATCGCCGCGCACCCCGACAAGGTCGACGGCATCAAGGTCTCGCTGCTGGACGCCCAGCGCGAGGTCGACCTCCGCCGCCGCCTCCCCGTCGGCGTCCGCTGCTACACGGGCGACGACTTCAACTACCCCGAGCTGATCGCGGGCGACGAACAGGGCTTCAGCCACGCGCTGCTCGGCATCTTCGACCCGCTGGGCCCGCTGGCGGCGCAGGCGGTACGCGTCCTGGACACCGGCGATGTGAAGGGCTTCCGCGAACTCCTCGACCCCACCGTCGAGTTGTCCCGCCACCTCTTCCAGCCGCCCACCCGCTTCTACAAGACGGGCGTGGTCTTCCTGGCCTGGCTGGCCGGCCACCAGGAGCACTTCACCATGGTCGGCGGCCTCCAGTCGGCGCGCTCGCTCCCGCACTTCGCGCGCGCCTACGAACTGGCCGACACCCTGGGCCTGTTCCCGCACCCGGAGCTCGCCGAGTCCCGCATGAAGAACCTGCTGTCGCTGTACGGAGTGAACCAGTGACCTCTCTCGCGCGTTTCAGCATCAACCAGATGACGGTCAAGCAGCTGTCGATGCCCGAACTGGTCGACATCTGCCTGGAGTTGGGCGTTCCCGGCGTGGGCCTCTGGCGCGAGCCCGTCCAGTCGTACGGCGTCGAGGCGACGGCCAAGCTGGTCCGCGACGCGGGTCTGACGGTGACAACGTTGTGCCGGGGCGGCTTCCTCACGGCCATCGACCCGGCCGAGCGGGCGGCGGCCCTCGCCGACAACCGCCTGGCGATCGACGAGGCGGCCACGCTCGGCACGGACACGCTGGTCCTGGTCTCCGGCGGCCTGCCCACCGGTTCGAAGGACCTGCACGGCGCCCGGGAGCGGATCGCCGACGCGCTCGGAGAGCTGGGCCCGTACGCGGAGGAGCGGGGGGTCAAGCTGGCCATCGAACCGCTCCACCCCATGTACGCCGCCGACCGCTGCGTGGTGTCGACCCTGACCCAGGCCCTGGACCTCGCGGAACGCTTCCCCGCGCACCAGGTCGGCGTCACGGTGGACACGTACCACATCTGGTGGGACGACACGGCCCCCGCCCAGATCGCCCGCGCGGGCGCCACCGGCCGTATCCACACCTTCCAACTCGCCGACTGGACCACCCCGTTGCCCGAGGGCGTCCTCAACGGCCGCGGCCAGATCGGCGACGGCTCGATCGACATGCGCGAGTGGAAGGCGTACGTCGAGGCGGCCGGCTACACCGGTCCCATCGAGGTCGAGCTGTTCAACGACGCGTTGTGGGCGCGGGACGGGCGCGAGGTGCTGGCGGAGACGGCGGCACGGTTCGTGGAACACGTGATCCAGTAAGTCCGTGGGTGGCACGAACACGTCGCGGGCGGCGCACTCACTTCCGGGTGCCGCGTGCCGCCCGCTTCGTCAGGACCGTCAGCAGTACCGGAATCAGGATCTCCTCGACCTTGTCGTCGCCGAGTTCCTGGAGGACGTCGGCCTCAAGGGTCGTACCGGAGTCTTCGCCGATGCCTTCGCCATTGCCTTCGCTCATGCCGGAAACGCTACGTCTGCCCCGGTTTGTCGGCACGCCGAAAAAACTTGAAGAGACCGTGCAACCCTTCCCGTACCTCGCGGGTCGTACTTGGCATCAGGACTTCTGGAGGGGGATCTGGGGGGATCGCGGGGGTTCTGATACGGAGGGGAAAGCCGAGGGGCCCGGTCGACGCATCGGGCCCCTCGAAGTTTTTCCGGCTAGAAGAACACCCCGCAGCGCAGCAGCACATTCGCGTACGGTCGTGCCTCACCGGTGCGTACGACGAGCCGGGCGCCCGCCGACAGGGACTTCAGCTTCTCGTGCGGGACCAGTTCGAGCGCGGGGAAGTGGGCCTCCAGCAGCGCTGTCGCCGCCGGATTCGCCGCGCGGACCTCGTGCGCGGCGGTCGCGCCCTCGATCACCAGCTCGTCCAGCAGCCCGTCCAGCACCTCCGCGAACGACGGCACCCCGGCCCGGAACGCCAGGTCCACCACCCGTGGGCCCACCGGTATCGGCATCCCCGCGTCGCACACCAGGACCTCGTGCCCATGGCCCAACTCGGCGAGCGCGCCCGCGAGATGACGGTTCAGGATTCCGGACTTCCGCACAGGGAGGCCACCTCCTCGGCCGTGGGGAACGACTCCTGCGCACCGGGGCGCGTCACGGCGGCGGCGCCGACCCGGGCCGCGTAACCGGCGGCCTCGGCGAGCGGCTCCCCGAGCCCCAGCCGCCAGGCCAGCGCGGCGGTGAAGGCGTCGCCCGCGCCGGTCGTGTCCACGGCCTCGACCTCCACCGACGGCACCCGGACCCGCGCGCCCGCCCGCTCGGCCACCAGCGCGCCGCCCGCGCCCAGCGTGATGACCACCGAACGCGGACCGAGGGCCAGCAGGGCGGTCGCCCAGTCCTGGGGGGAGTCCCCGAGAGCCGTACCGACGATCACCCGCGCCTCGTGCTCGTTGACGATCAGCGGATCGCAGGCGGCCAGCACCTCGCGCGGCAGCGGGCGCGGCGGCGAGGGGTTCAGTACGAAGCGGCCGTCGGCGGCGAGGTTCCGTACGGTCTCCACGACCGTCTCCAGCGGGATCTCCAGCTGTGCCGAGACCACCCGGGAGGCCTGGAAGAGGCTTCCGGCGGCCCGTACGTCCTCGGGCGTGAGCCGGCCGTTCGCCCCCGGCGAGACCACGATGCTGTTGTCCCCGGACGGGTCCACCGTGATCAGCGCGACCCCGGTGGGCGCCCCGCCGATCAGTACGCCCACGGTGTCGACACCGGCCGCCCGCTGCGAGTCGAGCAGCAGCCGGCCGTGCGCGTCGTCGCCGACCCGGGCCAGCAGGGCCGTACGGGCCCCGAGGCGGGCGGCGGCGACCGCCTGGTTGGCGCCCTTGCCGCCGGGGTGGACGGCGAGGTCGGAGCCGAGCACCGTCTCACCGGCCGCGGGCCTGCGCTCGACCCCGATCACCAGGTCGGCGTTGGCCGATCCCACGACCAGAAGGTCGTAGTCGTACATGAACTGTCTCCCTGTATAGGTGAGTTGAGGCGGCCCGTACGTGGGTCGAGACGGCCGGGCGGTCGGTGTGACCGCCCGGCCGCCCGGCCGCCTGCGTGCGTGTCCGGCTGCCGGCCGGGTCAGCCGCCGAACCCGGCCACGTTCTCCTTGGTGACCACCTTCACCGGCACCATCACCGTCTTCTCGACCTTCTTGCCCTCGGCGGCCTTCAGCGCGTTCTCCACCGCGATCCGGCCGAGCTGCTTGGGCTGCTGGGCGACGGACGCGTACAGCGTGCCCGCCTTGACCGCCGTCAGACCGTCGGGGGTGCCGTCGAAGCCGATGACGGAGACCGACGTGCCCGCCTTGGAGCCGAGCGCCTTGATCGCGCCGAGCGCCATCTCGTCGTTCTCGGCGAAGACGCCCTGGATGTCGGGGTGGGCCTGGAGCAGGTTCGTCATGACGTCGAGGCCCTTGGTGCGGTCGAAGTCGGCCGGCTGCTGGGCGACGACCTCGATGCCGGGGTAGGCCTTCAGACCCTCGGCGAAGCCCGCGCCACGCTCACGGCTCGCGGACGTACCGGCCAGACCCTGAAGGATCACGATCTTGCCCTTGCCGCCCAGCTTCTCGGCCATCGCCTTGGCGCCCAGCTTGCCGCCCGCGATGTTGTCGGAGGCGACGAGCGCGGCCGTGTCCGCCTTGTTCACGCCCCGGTCGACGCCGACGACGGGGATGTCGGCCTTGTTGGCCGCGCGGACCGCCGGGCCCGCCGCGTCCGAGTCCACCGGGTTGACGATGATCGAACCGATGCCGGAACTGGTGAAGTTCTGCAACTGGTTGGCCTGCTGCGAGGCGTCGTTCTGCGCGTCCGTGACGGTCAGGTCCGCGCCGAGCTTCTTGGCCTCCTCCTGCGCACCCGCCTTGATCTGTACGAAGAAGGGGTTGTTCAGCGTGGAGAGGGACAGGCCCAGCTTCGGCGTGGTCGCCGCGGACGAGCTGGTGTGCAGGAAGGACATCGCGCCCACGAGCGCGGTCGCGACCACGGCGGCGATCACGTACGTGGCCGCCTGCTTGCCCTTGCCGCCGCCTGAAGTGCCGACAGCCACCGGAGCCGCCCCGGCCTTGCGCCGCACCGTGTCGAGCAGCACCGCCAGCGCGATCACGACACCGATGACGACCTGCTGCCAGAACGCCGACACGGACAGGAGGTTCAGCCCGTTGCGCAGCACCGCCAGGATCAGCGCGCCGATCAGCGTCCCGGACGCCTTGCCCGTGCCGCCCGCCAGCGAGGCGCCGCCGATGACGACCGCGGCGATCGCGTCGAGCTCGTAGCCCTGCGCGGCCTGCGGCTGCGCGGAGGAGAGCCGGGAGGCGAGGACGATGCCCGCGGCGGCCGCGAAGAGACCGGAGAGGGCGTAGATCGCGAGCTTCTGCTTCTTCACCCGCAGGCCGGAGAGGCGCGCGGCCTCCTCGTTGCCGCCGATCGCGTACATGGAGCGGCCGATGTACGTACGGCCCAGGATCACGGCGGTGATCAGGCCCATGACGACCATCACGAGGACCGGCACCGGAAGCCAGCCGCCCAGCGTGTCACCCAGGTGCGAGACCGAGCCGGGGAAGGCGATCGGGCTGCCCTGCGAGATGACCAGGGAGAGACCGCGGCCCACCGAGAGCATGGCGAGGGTCGCGATGAACGGCGGCAGCTTCCCGTAGGAGATCAGCACACCGTTGACCAGGCCGCACGCTATGCCGGTGGCGACCGCGAGGAGCACCGCGATCCAGACGGGGACGCCCTCCGAAGTCGCCATCCAGGCGAGGACGGTGGCCGACAGCGCGGCGACCGAGCCGACCGACAGGTCGATGCCGGCCGAGACGATCACGAAGGTGACGCCGAAGGCGAGGATGGCGGTGACGGCCGCCTGGACGCCGATGTTGAGCAGGTTGTCCGTCGTCAGGAAGTCGCCGGACAGCGCCGACATCGCGATGACGAGGGCGATGAGCGCGGTGAGCGCCCCGTTGTCGAGCAGGAGGCGGCGGACCGCCGAGGCGCCACTCGCGCCCGTCGTGCTCTTGAGCGTGTCAGTGGCCACGGGAGCCCTCCACAGCGGTAGTTGCATGGGTTGGTGTGCTGACGGCGAGTGCCATCACGGAGTCCTGGGTGGCCTCGGCCGCGGACAGTTCGCCGGCGATCCGGCCCTGCGCCATCACCAGCACCCGGTCGCTCATGCCGAGCACCTCGGGCAGATCGCTGGAGATCATCAGGACGGCGGCACCGGCGGCCGTCAGCTCGTTGACGAGCTGGTAGATCTCGACCTTGGCGCCGACGTCGATGCCACGGGTCGGCTCGTCGAGGATCAGCACCTTGGTGTCGGCGAGCAGCCACTTGCCGATGACGACCTTCTGCTGGTTGCCGCCGGACAGGGTGCGGACGTGCTGGCCGAGGCCCGCCATCCGGACGCCGAGCTGCCCGGCGATCCGCGCGGCGGACTCCCGCTGGCCCTTGAGGTCGACGAGTCCGCCACGGGTCGCCGCCCGCAGGGTGACCAGGCCGAGGTTCTCCTCGACGGACGCGTCGAGCACGAGCCCCTGGCCCTTGCGGTCCTCGGGGACGAGCCCGATACCGGCCTCCATCGCGGCGTTCACGTCATGGCGGCGCAGCTCGGCACCGGCCACCTTCACGGCGCCCTTGTCGTACGGGTCGGCGCCGAAGACGGCCCGGACCACCTCCGTACGTCCGGCCCCCACGAGCCCGGCGATGCCGACGACCTCACCGGCCCGCACCTCGAAGCTGACGTCGTGGAAGACCCCGTCACGGGTCAGCCCCTCGACGGTCAGCAGCGCGGACCCGGAGCCGTCGTCACCGTGGGCACGCTCGCGCGGATACTGCTGCTCGATGGACCGGCCCACCATGAGGCGTACGAGTTCGTCCTCGGAGGCGGAGGCCGGGACCTGCCCGACGCTCTTGCCGTCGCGGATGACCGTGACGCGGTCCCCCAGGGCGGCAATTTCCTCCAGGTGGTGGGTGATGAAGACGATGCCGACACCGTCCTCGCGCAGCTGGCGCACGATGGTGAAGAGTTTTTCGACCTCTTCGGAGGTGAGCACCGCGGTCGGCTCGTCCATGATCAGGACGCGTGCGTTCAGGCTCAGGGCCTTCGCGATCTCGACCATCTGGAGGCGTGCGATACCGAGTTCACGCACCCGCGCGCGTGGGGACACGTTCACCCCGACGCGTTCGAGCAGTTCGGCGGCCTCGGCCTCCATCGTCTTGCGGTCGATCATCCCGAAGCGGCGCGGCTGCCGGCCCAGGAAGATGTTCTCGGCGACCGTCAGATCGGGAACGAGATTGAACTCCTGGTAGATGGTGGCGATCCCGAGGCGCTCGGAGTCCTGTGCGCCATGGATGCGCACCTCCTCGCCGCCGACCAGGATCCGCCCCGCGTCGGGGCGGTAGGCGCCGGAGAGCATCTTGATGAGGGTGCTCTTGCCCGCGCCGTTCTCACCGAGCAGCACATGCACCTCGCCCCGGCGCAGACCGAAGTCGACGCCGTCGAGCGCGACCACGCCGGGGAAGGCCTTGCGTATGCCTTCGATGCGCAGCAACTCGTCCTGGTTGCTCACGACTTACTCCTGTTCGTTACGGGGGAGTGCGGGACGGTGGCCGGCTCGCCGCACGAGCGGCGTACGACGAGATGGGCGGGGAGGGTGACGGACCGCGGGGGCCGCCCCTCGATACGGTCGATCAGGGCGCGTACGGCGGCCCTGCCCAGCTCGCCCGTCGGCTGGGCGATCGCCGTGATCGGCGGATCGGTGTGCACGAACCACGGGATGTCGTCGAAGGCGGCGAGCGAGATGTCCTCGGGGACCCGCAACCCGCGCGCGCGGATGGCGTCCAGCGCGCCGAGCGCCATCAGGTTGTCGGCGGCGAAGACGACCTCGGGCGGCTCGGGCAGGTCGAGGAACCCCTCGGTGACCCGCCGTCCGCTCTCGGCCTGGAAGTCGCCCTGGCCTATGTAGACGTCCGGGAGGGGAATCCCGTACTCGGCCAGGGCTTCCCGGAAGGCCTCGACGCGCTCGCTGCCGGTGGTGGTCGCCGCCGGGCCCGCGATGATCGCGAGCCTGCGATGCCCCAGACCGTGCAGATGGGCGACGAGATCCCGTACGGCCGCACGCCCGTCCGCCCGCACGACGGGCACGTCCACGCCCGGGATCCAGCGGTCCACGAAGACCATCGGCGTCCCCGCGCGCGCGGCGTCCAGCATTCCGGGGGAGCCGCCGTCGGTGGGGGAGACGAGGAGGCCGTCGATGCGCCGGTCCAGCAGGGTCCGTACGTGGTGGTCCTGGAGGTCGGGCCGCTCGTCGGCGTTGCCGATGATGACGCTGTAGCCGAGGGCGCGGGCCTCCTCCTCGACGGAGCGGGCCAGCTCGGTGAAGTACGGGTTGAGTACGTCGCTGATGACCAGGCCGAGGGTGCGGGTCTGGTCGGTGCGCAGGGAGCGGGCGACGGCGTTCGGGCGGTAGCCCAGGGTCTGTACGGCGGCCAGCACGCGGGTGCGTGCGTCTTCGCTGACCGACGGATGATCGTTCAGGACGCGCGAGACCGTGGCGACGGATACGCCGGCCTCCGCGGCAACGTCCTTGATGCTCGCCATCGCCGCTCCACCTCCTCGTGGAATCGATTACATGGAGGATTGGAATCGATTACACGGCCGTTGACAAGCCCTCGAAACCGGATCGTGATGAAGTTGTCCACAGCGTCCGCGCGCTGTCAGCGGCGGGCGGTAGCGTCGGATCATGTCCAATCAGGCGGGGAGCCGACCGGTACATCTGGCGGTGGTCGAGGGCGTACTGGAGCGCATCACGTACGCCAACGAGGAGAACGGGTACACGGTCGCCCGGGTAGACACCGGCAAAGGCGCCGCCGACCTGCTCACCGTCGTGGGCTCACTGCTCGGCGCCCAGGTCGGCGAGTCGCTCCGCATGGAGGGCCGCTGGGGCTCCCACCCGCAGTACGGCAAGCAGTTCACGGTGGAGAACTACACGACGGTGCTCCCCGCCACCGTCCAGGGCATCCGCCGCTATCTCGGCTCCGGCCTGGTCAAGGGCATCGGCCCGGTCTTCGCCGACCGCATCACCCAGCACTTCGGCATCGACACCCTCCAGATCATCGAGGAGGAGCCGAAGCGGCTCATCGAGGTTCCGGGCCTCGGCCCCAAGCGCACCAAGAAGATCGCCGACGCCTGGGAGGAGCAGAAGGCGATCAAGGAGGTCATGCTCTTCCTCCAGACCGTCGAGGTGTCCACCTCCATCGCGGTCCGCATCTACAAGAAGTACGGCGACGCGTCGATCTCCGTCGTCAAGAACCAGCCCTACCGCCTCGCGGCCGACGTCTGGGGCATCGGCTTCCTCACCGCCGACAAGATCGCCCAGTCCGTCGGCATCCCGCACGACAGCCCGGAGCGCGTGAAGGCAGGCCTTCAGTACGCCCTTTCGCAGTCCACCGACCAGGGTCACTGCTACCTCCCCGAGGAGCGGCTGATCGCCGACGCGGTCAAGCTGCTCCAGGTGGACACGGGCCTGGTCATCGAGTGCCTCGCCGAGCTGGCGGCGCCGGGGGAGGACGGCGAGGACCCCGGTGTCGTACGCGAGAAGGTGCCGAGCGCCGACGGCGGCGACCCGGTGACCGCCGTCTACCTGGTCCCCTTCCACCGCGCCGAACTCTCCCTCTCCGCCCAGCTCCTGCGCCTCCTGCGCACCGACCAGGACCGGATGCCCGGCTTCCACGACGTGGCCTGGGACAAGGCGCTGACCTGGCTGAAGGGGCGTACGGGCGCGGAGTTGGCGCCCGGCCAGGAGGAGGCCGTCAGGCTCGCGCTCACCAAGAAGGTCGCCGTCCTCACCGGAGGCCCGGGCTGCGGCAAGTCGTTCACGGTCCGCTCGATCGTGGAGCTGGCGCGCGCGAAGCGGGCGAAGGTCGTCCTGGCCGCCCCCACGGGCCGCGCCGCCAAGCGCCTCGCCGAGCTGACCGGCGCCGAGGCCTCCACCGTGCACCGGCTCCTGGAGCTCAAGCCGGGCGGCGACGCGGCGTACGACAAGGACCGGCCGCTGGACGCCGACCTGGTGGTCGTGGACGAGGCCTCCATGCTCGACCTCCTGCTCGCCAACAAGCTGGTCAAGGCGGTCGCTCCGGGCGCCCATCTGCTGTTCGTGGGAGACGTCGACCAACTCCCCAGCGTGGGCGCCGGCGAGGTGCTCCGGGACCTGCTCGCGGACGGCGGCCCCATCCCCTGCGTCCGTCTGACCCAGGTCTTCCGCCAGGCCCAGCAGTCCGGGGTGGTGACGAACGCGCACCGGATCAACTCCGGGCAGCACCCCGTCACCGACGGCATGAAGGACTTCTTCCTTTTCGTCGAGGACGACACCGAGGAGGCGGGACGGCTCACGGTGGATGTGGCGGCCCGGCGGATTCCGGCCAAGTTCGGGCTCGACCCGCGCCGGGACGTACAGGTGCTCGCGCCCATGCACCGGGGCCCCGCCGGCGCCGGCAACCTCAACGGCCTGCTCCAGCAGGCGATCACGCCCGGCCGTCCGGACCTCGCCGAGAAGCGCTTCGGCGGCCGGGTCTTCCGTGTCGGCGACAAGGTCACCCAGATTCGCAACAATTACGAGAAGGGCAAGAACGGTGTCTTCAACGGCACCGTGGGCGTTGTCACCTCGCTCGATCCGGTCGAACAGCGCCTGACGGTGCTGACGGACGAGGACGAGGAGGTTCCGTACGAATTCGACGAACTGGACGAACTGGCCCACGCGTACGCCGTGACCATCCACCGCTCCCAGGGCAGCGAATACCCGGCCGTGGTGATCCCGGTCACCACCGGAGCCTGGATGATGCTTCAGCGGAACCTGCTGTACACGGCGGTGACCCGCGCCAAGAAGCTGGTCGTGCTCGTCGGTTCACGCAAGGCGATAGGCCAGGCGGTGCGCACGGTGTCGGCCGGACGGCGTTGCACGGCACTCGACTTCCGCCTCTCGGGCTCGTGACCTGACGCATCGGCGAGGCATCACAAAAAATGATCGATCAAATGAGTCACGAAGGTCACAGAGCACTTCCAGATGCGGGACGAACGGGGCAGGATGAGCAGGTTGGCGGCACTGAGTGCCGCCAATAGGCCCAATGGTCGACCCCGAGTGCACTCTCCAGGGCCAAATGGGGGATGGTAGAGACAGTCAGGGCACCTCGAAGAAGAGGCACAACGTCGGTGAGGGATGACGTGAGCGACAACTCTGTAGTACTGCGGTTCGGCGACGGCGAGTACACCTACCCGGTGATCGACAGCACCGTCGGCGACAAGGGCTTCGACATCGGGAAGCTCCGCGCCCAGACCGGGCTGGTGACTCTGGACAGCGGGTACGGCAACACCGCCGCCTATAAATCCGCGATCACCTACCTCGACGGTGAGCAGGGCATCCTCCGGTACCGCGGCTACCCGATCGAGCAGCTGGCCGAGCGCTCCACCTTCCTTGAGGTGGCCTCTCTGCTGATCAACGGCGAGCTGCCGAACGTGGACGAGCTGTCCACCTTCAGGAACGAGATCACGCAGCACACCCTGCTGCACGAGGACGTCAAGCGCTTCTTCCAGGGCTTCCCGCGCGACGCCCACCCGATGGCGATGCTGTCGTCGGTGGTCAGTGCCCTGTCGACGTTCTACCAGGACAGCCACAACCCGTTCGACGAGAAGCAGCGTCACCTCTCGACGATCCGCCTTCTCGCCAAGCTTCCGACGATCGCTGCGTACGCCTACAAGAAGTCGATCGGTCACCCCTTCGTCTACCCGCGCAACGACCTCGGGTACGTCGAGAACTTCCTGCGCATGACCTTCTCGGTCCCCGCTCAGGAGTACGACCTCGACCCGGTCGTCGTCGCCGCGCTCGAGAAGCTGCTGATCCTGCACGCGGACCACGAGCAGAACTGTTCGACCTCCACCGTGCGTCTGGTCGGCTCCTCGCAGGCGAACATGTTCGCCTCGATCTCCGCCGGCATCTCCGCCCTGTGGGGCCCGCTGCACGGTGGCGCCAACCAGTCCGTGCTGGAGATGCTGGAGGGCATCCAGGCCTCCGGCGGCGACGTCGACTCCTTCATCCGCAAGGTGAAGAACAAGGAGGACGGCGTCCGTCTGATGGGCTTCGGCCACCGCGTCTACAAGAACTTCGACCCCCGCGCGAAGATCATCAAGGCGGCCGCGCACGACGTCCTCTCGGCGCTCGGCAAGTCCGACGAGCTGCTGGACATCGCGCTCAAGCTGGAGGAGCACGCGCTCTCCGACGACTACTTCGTCTCGCGCAGCCTCTACCCGAACGTGGACTTCTACACCGGCCTGATCTACCGCGCTATGGGCTTCCCGACCGAGATGTTCACGGTCCTCTTCGCCCTCGGCCGCCTCCCGGGCTGGATCGCCCAGTGGCACGAGATGATCAAGGAGCCCGGCTCCCGCATCGGCCGCCCGCGCCAGATCTACACGGGCGTCGTCGAGCGCGACTTCGTCCCGGTCGAGGGTCGCTGAGCCTCGTACGAGGGGCTCGCTGAGCTCCGTACAGAAGCAGAAAAACGGAAAGCGCCCTGCTACCAGTCCCCCCACGGGCTGGCAGTCAGGGCGCTTTCCTTGTCCCGGTGCGGATTCCCCCCACGGGATCCGGCCGGGCGTCGGTGGGCAGCGCCTGAATCGCTGCGACGTGCTGCGAGCTAAACGAGCAAAACTCGCTGTCCTGCGGTGCGGTCTGCCGGGACGCGCACGACGGGAGGGCCGCTCAAAGCTCCCCGGTGTACGTGCCCCGGCAACGCAATTTCCGGGAACGTCCCCCAAGACATCCCCAGATGTCAGTCACGCCCCCCAAGACGCTTCTGACACCGCCAACTTAGACTCACGAACCCCTTCGGTGGTTACGTTCACATCACTGTGATCTGCGTCTCTTGCAAATGTCCTGAAGATACGCAAGAGCCCCGATACGACAATCGGGACCCAAGCGTAAGGAAGATGCGCGAGCCTTGTGAAGAGCTTATGTGAGGCTGTCGTTGGACTCTAGGGGGACTCTTACCCCGACGTCATGAGAATGCCCTGAGCCGAAGGCTGTTCGTCACCACGAACACCGACGAGAAGGCCATCGCGGCCCCCGCGATCATCGGGTTCAGCAGACCGGCCGCGGCCAGCGGCAGCGCCGCCACGTTGTATCCGAAGGCCCAGACCAGGTTTCCCTTGATCGTGGAGAGGGTCCGCCGCGACAGCCGGATCGCGTCCGCCGCCACCCGCAGATCCCCGCGCACCAGCGTCAGGTCGCTCGCCTCGATCGCCGCGTCCGTGCCCGTACCCATCGCCAGGCCCAGGTCGGCGGTGGCCAGCGCCGCCGCGTCGTTGACCCCGTCGCCGACCATGGCGACGGTGCGGCCCTCGCCCTGCAGCCGCTTGATCACGTCGACCTTGTCCTCGGGCAGCACCTCCGCGATCACGTCCGCGGGGTCGATGCCGACGGTACGCGCCACGGCCTGTGCGACCGCCCGGTTGTCGCCGGTGAGCAGAACCGGCGTGAGCCCCAGGGCGCGCAGCGCGCGCACGGCCTCCGCGCTGGTCTCCTTGATCGCGTCGGCGACGGTCAGGACACCGAGTGCCGCGCCGTCCCGGGCGACCACGACGGCCGTACGCCCTTCCGTCTCGGCCGCGGCCTTGGCGCGGGCCAGCCCCTCCGGGAGCACCTCCAGGAACCGGCCCACCGTGACGTCATGACCGTCCACGCGCCCGCGGACGCCACGCCCCGGCACGTTCGCGAAGTCCTCCACCACCGGAAACGCCCCAGCGCGCTCCTGAGCGCCCGCCGCGACGGCCTGGGCAATGGGATGCTCCGAGGCGTGTTCCAGGGCGCCGGCGAGCCGCAGGACGTCCTTCTCGGCGGCGCCGTCGACGACGTACACCTCTTGAAGTTTCATTCGTCCTGTCGTCACCGTCCCGGTCTTGTCCAGGACGACGGTGTCGACGCGGCGCGTGGACTCCAGGACCTCGGGTCCCTTGATGAGGATGCCGAGCTGGGCGCCGCGTCCCGTGCCGACCATCAGGGCGGTCGGCGTGGCCAGGCCCAGCGCGCACGGGCAGGCGATGATCAGTACCGCGACGGCCGCGGTGAAGGCGGCGACCGTGTCGCCCGTGACCGCGAGCCAGACCCCGAACGTGCCGAGCGCGAGCAGCAGCACCACCGGCACGAAGATCCCGGAGATCCGGTCGGCGAGCCGCTGCACCTCCGCCTTGCCGTTCTGTGCGTCCTCGACGAGCCGCGCCATCCGCGCGAGTTGGGTGTCGGCGCCGACCCGGGTGGCCTCGACAACGAGCCGGCCCCCGGCGTTCACGGTCGCGCCGGTCACCGCGTCGCCGACGGTCACGTCCACCGGCACCGACTCGCCCGTCAGCATGGAGGCGTCGACGGCGGAGTATCCCTCCACCACCGTCCCGTCGGTGGCGATCTTCTCGCCGGGCCGTACGACGAAACGGTCGCCGGCCGCGAGCTGCGCAACGGGGACACGGACCTCACGGCCGTCGCGGAGCACGGCCACGTCCTTCGCGCCCAGCTCCATCAGCGCCCGCAGCGCCGCCCCCGCGCGCCGCTTGGAGCGGGCCTCCAGATAGCGGCCGAGCAGGATGAACGCGACGACACCGGCGGCGACTTCGAGATAGACAGTCGAGGCCCCGTCCGTGCGCGAGACGGTGAGGTCGAAGCCGTGCCGCATGCCCGGCATCCCGGCGTCCCCGAAGAACAGCGCCCACAGGGACCAGCCGAACGCGGCGAGCGTGCCGACCGAGACCAGCGTGTCCATGGTGGCCGCGCCGTGCCGTGCGTTGGTGAACGCCGCCCGGTGGAAGGGCAGTCCGCCCCAGACGACGACGGGCGCGGCGAGCGTCAGCGAGAGCCACTGCCAGTTGTCGAACTGGAGGGCCGGGACCATCGACAGCAGGACGACGGGGAGGGCGAGGAGGGCGGAGACGGTGAGGCGTTCGCGCAGGGAGACGAGTTCTGGGTCGAGCTCCTCGGCCGCGTCCTCGGCCGCGTCCTCGATCGGTTCGGGCGGCGGGGGCTCCTCGGCCGTGTATCCCGTCTTCACCACGGTGGCGATCAGATCGGCGACCTGTACCCCCGCGGGGTAGGAGACCTTCGCCTTCTCCGTCGCGTAGTTGACCGTGGCGGTGACGCCGTCCATGCGGTTGAGCTTCTTCTCGACGCGGGCCGCGCAGGAGGCGCAGGTCATTCCGCCGATCGTGAGTTCGACTTCCGAGGTCGTGCCTATGGATGTGTCGGCGAGGGTGCTGGTCACGTCCGTACTCCAGGGAGAGGACCGGGCCATGCGGAGCCAGTATCAGCTGGTCGGCACGGCCCGGTGCGGAGGAGGTGCTGCAAAGGAGCTGACTGCTCAGGCCTTGTCGACGAGCTCGAAGCCCGCCTCGTCGACCGCGGCGCGCACGGCGGCCTCGTCGAGCGGCGCGGCGGAGACGACGGTGACCTCGCCGGTGGAGGCCACGGCCTTCACCGAGCTGACGCCGGCGATGCCGGAGATCTCGCCGGAGACGGAGCCTTCACAGTGCCCGCAGCTCATCCCGCTGACCTGGTAGACGGTCGTGACGGATCCCGGGGTGTCGGTCTGCGCGCTCATGGCGTACTCCTCATCGAGGCGTGTGGGGCTTGGGAGACCCAGACTATACCCCTAGGGGGTATTTCTCCAAGTAGGGTCACGGCGTGCCGGCGAGCGCACCCAGGCGATCCCGGCGGGCGAGACGAGCACCATGCCGCCGACCGGGAACAGCGTGAAGAGATGTTCCTGCTCGTCGGTGGGCCGCGGCATATAGCCCTGCCCGAAGAGCGTCCTGTCGAGCCCCGTACTGGTCAGCCGCGCCACCAGCCGGAGCGCGATGCCGTGCGTCGAGTCCGTAAGGTGTCGCGCGCAAGTCGCACGGGCGAACATCGCACGATCGTGCGAACGGCGGGCTGAGTGTGGGCTTGTCCGGCGAGGCGTGTGTAGGTAAGGGATACCGCCCGTCCGGGACGGACCGCATGCGCGATGTGCGTCGCCGCTCGGGATGCGAAAGCGGTGGACCAGTGCGCCCAAGACCGTTCGGGGTGTGCCTACGGGTCGGGACTCGTTTCTGCCCGTTGTCCAGGAACGGTGGAGCAGGTAGTACTCCCATCGGGGGCACCGAGTGCACCGCCTGCCAGGAAGTAGTTGAACGCGGCCACGCGCCGAGGTCCCGGCCTGTGCCGCTCGTACGCCCAGAGGGCGAAGGTGACGGGGACCAGGAAGCTGCCGAGCAGGATCAGGGTCGGCAGCAGCGTGGTGTTCTTCGTCGCGTACGTGACGAGCGCGGTCAGCGCCCAGAGCGCGAGCCCGATGCCCAGGCGGCGCCTCCACAGTCCGGCGCGGATCCGGGGGTACGACTGCGGGGGCTGCTGGGGTCCGGGAATGCGGGCCCGGGGTGCACCGGGCGGCTGATTCTGGGTCACGGCTCATCTCTCGGGTTCGGACAGGTCAATTTGTCCGAACCCTATGGTGAATGCCGGCTATGTCGCAGTCCGGGGCGCCCATTCTGATCATGTCCATCAGGGTGCTCGCCCCACTGCCGGCGTACGGAGTCAGCCGCCGGCTGCCGGGGGCGCAGTGGCGTCCGCCGGGGTGACCGTCCGGCCGTTGATCAGCGGCTCCAGATAGCGGAACAGCACGTTCTTCAACTCCCGGACGTACGCCTCGCGCTCGGCTCCTTCATGGGCGAGGACCAGCTCCAGGCCTGCCTTGTACATGCCCAGGCAGACATGCGCGGTGCGGGTGATGTCGGCGGCCGGCGCGTCGGGCAGGAAGGAGGAGAGCAGCACCTCGATCCGGGCGACCAGGGTCGCGTGCAGGGCGTCGTGCTCCTCGGTGATCCGGCCCGGGATGTCCGGACCGTGCATCAGCGCGAAGAACACGGGGTGGTCGCAGTTGAAGGCGATGAAGCGGTCGACGGCGGCGCCGACGGCCTCCTCCAGCGGAGTCGCGGGGTCGACCGGCGCGAGTGCCTCGCCGTACGTCGCGCGCATCTCGTGCATGAGCCGGTCGCCCAGCTCGATCGCGATGGCCTCCTTGTTCGGGAAGAACTGGTACAGCGTGCCCGGCGAGACGCCTGCCTCGCGGGCGATGGCGTTGGTGCTCGCGGAGGTGTAGCCGGTCGCGCAGAAGACGGAGGCGGCGGCCTCCAGCAGTTGGGCGATACGGCGCTCGCCGCGGGCCTGCCGGCGGACGGGCCGTTCGTCGGCGGTCTGCTGCTTCTCGGGCGTCTCCGGCACGAGTTGTCCCCAGCTTTCCGAACGAGATTGACAAACGCGAGTGCTCGCTCGCATTCTGGTGAAACGCGAGCGATCTCTCGTGTTTGCCAATTCTATGGCAATAGTCGACCCATGCTGCCTGAACGGACCTACGGGACGCAGGGTCACGGTGAAGGGGACACCGCACGATGACCGAAGACAGCAGCGCAGGCGACAGCCCTGGCCGGGGTGGGGGCGAGGGCGGGGGCGAGGGTCGCGCGAGCGGTTCGGGCGCCGGGCCGCAGGTGGATCAACCGCCGGTGAGTGGCTCGCGTGTGGGCGGCTGGACCCGTTTCGTCACCGCGAGGCCACGGCTTTCCCTGCTCATCGCGCTGCTGCTCACCGCGCTCGCCGTGGTCGCCGGCAGCGGGGTCGCCGACCGGCTGGGCAGCGGCGGCTGGGAGGCCCCGGACGCCGAGTCCACGTACGCGACCAAGGCCCTGGAGCGGGAGTTCCCCGCCTCGCAGCCCAATCTGCTGCTCCTCCTCGACTCCGGGAGCGCCTCGGTCGACGATCCGGCGGTCGCCGCCGAGGCGAATCGGCTCACGGCGCGGCTCGCCACCGAGCGGGGCGTCACCGGCGTCGGTTCGTACTGGCAGTCCGGCTCACCGGCACTGAAGGCGAAGGACGGGCACGAGGCGCTGATCGCCGCGCGGATCACGGGCGACGAGAAGACCGCCAGTGACACCCTGGACCGCCTCGCGCCCTCCTACCGGGGCAAGCACGGATCGGTCCAGATCAAGGTCGGCGGCCCCGTCGCCGTGCGGCACGAGATGCAGAACACCATCCGTGAGGACCTGACCCGGGCCGAGCTGATCGCCCTGCCGGTGACGCTCGTCCTGCTGGTGATGGTCTTCGGCAGCGCGGTCGCGGCCCTGCTGCCGCTCGGGGTGGGCATCATCGCGATCCTGGGAACGAACGCGGTGCTGCGCGGCCTCACCGAGTTCACCGACGTCTCGGTCTTCGCGATGAACCTCACCACGGCCCTGGGGCTCGGCCTCGCCATCGACTACGCCCTGTTCATCGTCCGCAGGTTCCGCGAGGAACTCGCCACGGGCGCCGAGCCGTTGACCGCCGTCGGTACCACCCTGCGCACCGCCGGGCGCACGGTCCTCTTCTCCTCCCTCACGGTCGCCGTGTCACTGGCCGCGATGCTGCTCTTCCCGCAGTACTTCCTGCGCTCCTTCGCGTACGCGGGCATCGCCGTGGTGCTGCTGGCCGCGGCCGCCGCGCTGATCCTGCTCCCGGCGGCACTGGTGCTGCTCGGGAACCGGGTGAACTCCCTCGATCTGCGGCGCCTGTTCAGGCGCGGCAAGCCACGCACGACCGATGACGGCGAGGCGGGGGCGGTCGGAGAAGGGGGCCTCTGGGGACGCATGGCCGACCTCGTCATGCGCAGGGCACCGATCTTCGCGGTGGCCACCACGGTCGGCCTGATCGTCCTCGGACTGCCCTTCCTCGGCGTCAAGTTCGGCACAGCGGACGACCGCCAGCTGCCCTCCGGCGCCGAGTCCCATGTGGTGCAGCAGCACATACGGGACGGCTTCCCGGGCAGCCCCGGCGGCGGCCTGGAGGTGCTCGCCGAGGGGCGGGCGACCGCGACCCAGTACGCGCGGTACAAGGACCGCATCGCCGCGCTGCCCGAGGTACTGCGGGTGGACGGGCCGCTGGTGAAGGGCGACTCGGCGTACTTCACGGTCCTGCCCAAGGGTGAGGCCGTCGACGAACGGGCCCAGCACCTGGTGGGCGAACTCCGCGCGACGGACGCCCCGTTCGACACATCGGTGACGGGCACGGCAGCCGTCCTGGTCGACTCCAAGCACGCGATAGCCGACCGGCTCCCCTGGGCGGCGGCCTTCATCGCGATCGTCACTCTGCTCCTGGTGTTCCTGCTGACCGGCAGCGTGCTGATCCCGATCCAGGCGGTCCTGCTCAACGCGCTCAGCCTGACGGCGATGTTCGGCGCGGTGGTCTGGGTCTTCCAGGACGGCCATCTCTCCGGCCTGCTCAGCTTCACCAGCCCGGGCTCGATCGAGACGACCCTCCCGGTCCTGATGTTCTGCGTCGCGTTCGGCCTCTCCATGGACTACGGCGTCTTCCTCCTCTCCCGGATAAAAGAGGAGTACGACCACACCGGCGACCACCGGGAGGCGGTCCGCTTCGGCCTCCAGCGCACCGGCGGGTTGATCACCGCGGCCGCGGTCATCCTCGCGGTGGTCATGGTCGCGATCGGCACCTCGCGCGTGACCAACACCAAGATGCTCGGCCTGGGCATCGCGCTCGCCGTGCTGATGGACGCGATGGTCGTCCGCAGCCTGCTGGTCCCGGCGGTCATGCGCCTCACGGGCCGCGCCACCTGGTGGGCGCCGGCACCGCTGCGCCGATTCCACGACCGGTTCGGGCTCAGCGAGGGGGAGGGGCCGACGGCTGCCGCCTCGGACTCGGAAGAACGATCGGAAGGAGACTTGGATGAAGGATCGGAAGAAGAAGGTGAGCGGGGCTCTCGGGGCAAGGAGGAAGGCGCTCGGGGCAAGGAGAAGGGTGATCGGGACCGGGACAAGGTAGAGGCGCGCGGCTAGCGTTCACTCGGAAAGTGATCTCCGGGTGGAGGGCGAGACGGATGCGGGCAGTGGTCTTCGAGCGGTACGAGGAGCCGGCCGAGGTACGTGAGGTGGCGGACCCGACGCCCGCGGAGCACGGAGTCGTGGTGCGGGTCGAGGCCACCGGGCTGTGCCGGAGCGACTGGCACGGCTGGATGGGGCACGACCCGGACATCACGCTGCCGCACGTACCCGGGCACGAACTCGCCGGGATCGTCGAGGCGGTGGGCGCCCGGGTGACCGGATGGCGCCCCGGCGACCGGGTAACCGTCCCGTTCGTCTGCGCCTGCGGAAGCTGTCCCTCGTGCGCGGCGGGCGACCAGCAGGTGTGCGAACGGCAGACCCAGCCGGGGTTCACCCACTGGGGATCCTTCGCGCAGTACGTGGCACTCGACCACGCCGATGTGAACCTGATCGCGGTGCCGGACGAGCTGTCCTTCGCGACGGCGGCCTCGCTGGGCTGCCGCTTCGCCACGGCGTTCCGCGCGGTGGTCGCGCAGGGTCGGGTGGCCGCGGGGGAGTGGGTCGCGGTGCACGGCTGCGGAGGCGTGGGCCTGTCGGCCGTGATGATCGCGGCCGCGTCGGGGGCGAGAGTCGTAGCGGTCGACGTATCACCGCAGGCGCTGGAGCTGGCACGGAAGTTCGGGGCGGCGGAGTGCGTGGACGCGTCCCGGGCCGAGGACACCGGTGAGGTGGTACGCGAACTGACGGGCGGCGGGGCGCACTTGTCGCTGGACGCCCTCGGTTCCCCCGTCACCTGCGCGGCCTCGGTGAACGGCCTGCGCCGCCGGGGCCGCCATGTCCAGGTCGGCCTGCTGCCCTCGCCGACGGGTTCCACCCCGGTCCCGATGTCCCGTGTGATCGGCCTCGAACTCGAACTGATCGGCAGCCACGGGATGGCGGCGCACGCCTACCCGGGAATGCTGGAACTGGTCCGCGCGGGCGCACTCCGGCCCGACCTCCTGGTCACGTCCACGATCGCGCTGGACGCGGTGCCGTCCGCGCTGGCGGCGATGGGGACGGCACCGGGGTCGGGGGTGACGGTCATCGAGCCGTGGAGCTGACGGCCTCGGGGTGCCCGCGGTGGGTGGCCCACTCGTGGGCGAGGACCGACATCCGTACGGCGTCGATCCACTCGCCCTCGTGCAACAGAGTCTGCCGTTCGACGCCCTCGGCCACGAAGCCGGCCTTCTCATAGGCGCGGCGGGCCCGGGGGTTGAAGGCGAAGACGTACAACGAGACGCGATGCAGGCCCAGTTGCTCGAAGGCGTGCCCGACGATCAGCCGGGTCGCCTCGGTACCGAGGCCGCGGTCCCGGCCGCGGGGGCCGATCAGCACGCGGAACGAGCAGTTGTGGTTGTGCCGGTCCCACTCGTTCAGGACGACCTCGCCGACGAGTTCACCGGTGGCCCGGTCCACCACCCCCAGGTCGAGCCGGTCGTCCTGGTCGTTGCGCGTGCCGTACCAGGAGCGCAGCCGGTCCAGGCCGAATTCCTGGGTGGGGCTGCCGGTGAGCCGGATGACCTCGGGGTCGTCCAGGATCTCGGCCATCACGGGGACATCGTCCTCGGTGAACGGCCGCAGCACGGCCCTGTCGCCGGTGAGGACGGGTTTCACGGAGAAGCTCATCCCCGGATCTTCGGCGGGCGTCCGGGCCGGGGGCAAACGAATAAAGGCTGTGCCCCGCTCGCGTCGAAGCGGCGGGGCACAGAGGGGCGGGCCGGCGGGGAGGGGTGCGGGTCAGTCGTATCTGCGGCCGCGGTTTCCCGGCCGGGAAGCGACCCAGGCCCGGACGGTTTCCGCGTACCAGTAGGGCTTTCCGCGCTCCACATGGTCGGGCGGGGGCAGCAGGCCGTGCTTGCGGTACGACCGCACGGTGTCCGGCTGCACCTTGATGTGCGCCGCGATCTCCTTGTACGACCAAAGCCGACGGTCGGTCATGAGTGGCACCTCCCTGCGCGCACCGCGGCGGCGGCCGGGGGCGGCCGTCGGGGGAGCCGAGCGCTGCGCTGGCGATCACAAACCCTGTGCCCCGTGAACGGCGCAGCGTGACCGCAGGGCAGCCCCTGTTGATCTGGTGTGACCGAAGACCCGCGTACACGCGACATGTGTGACAGGAAGGTGGTTTTTGTGACACCAGTGACGCATTGGCGGGCATGTGGCACCGCCCCGGCCGAGCGTCGCGTGGGCAGAGAGCGTAGGCGGGGAGCGTGGGCAGCCCGAGGTGGGCCGGACCCGCTGCGCCGGGCCCGGCCCACCGGCTCCCCGTATCCCCCGAGCCCCCGTATCCCCTCGGGTTCGTGGCCGGAAGGCACAGCCTGCCCTCAGCGTCGCTTTCCGGTCTTGGAAAAAATCGCACTCCGGTCGATCGCGCTCCGGTCGGAGGCGGTCGCATTCCGGTCGGGGGAGAGCACCAGGCTGGTCGCCTCGCCCGCCATACGGTCGGTGCCCGGAGGGCCGGGCGGCGGTACCGACGGAGTCCCCCGCGCCGCCGTGAACTCGCGCGGTGTGCACCCGGTCATCGCCCGGAACTCCCCGCTGAGGTGCGCCTGGTCGTAGTACCCGCAGGCCGCCGCCGTCTCGGCCTGCGACCGCCCCGCCGCGAGCAGCCGCCGCGCCCGCTGCAACCGCAGCACCCGGGCGGCCGCCTTCGGCCCGAGCCCGATCTGCTCCCGGAAGCGGTTCTCCAACTGCCGTACGCTCCAGCCGACCTCGTCGGCGAGCCGGGGCACCGGTATCGCGCCCCAGGTCCGCTGGAGGTGCCCCCAGGCCCGCACCACTCGCGCCGAACTGGGCGTCCCCGCCCCCGCCCAGCGCGCGAACACGTCGTCGAGCAGCCCGAACCGCTCCGCCCAGCCGGGCAACGCGGCCAGTGAGGCGGAGAGTTCGCCGATGCTGCTCCAGCGGTCATGGCTGGAACGGGCGCCCAGCAGATGCGGCAGCTCGTCGGGATCGACCGGCCGGTCGGCGAGTTCGTACTGCGGAGTGCCGAAGAGTGTGAACGCCGCCCACGGTGCGAGCAGCACCTCGATGCCCGCGAGCCGTCCGTCGTGCTCGCCGACGGCCGCGGTGGTGGTCGGTCCGGAGAACACCGACACCAGGGTGGCGGGCGGCCGGCCCGCGCGCGAGATGCGCAGCGGCTGGCCGAAGCCCAGCAGCAGCGTCGCCGCGCCGATCGGCGCCTCCAGCCTGCGCCGCGGCCCGTCGAGGGCGAGCCGGATCCCGCGGTAGCTGATCACCCCGGGCCGCAGCCGCGGATGGGGCAGCGCGACCACGGTCTCCCAGGCGCCGCCCGGCCCGTATCCCGCACGCGAGACGATTCCCGTCGCCATCCGCCCTCCCGCCCCGCGCCGTCCGCACTGGGGCCCCCATGGTGCAACGCGGCAGGGGAGGCCGGAAGGCCGGAAGGCCGGAAGGCAGGCAGAAAGGTCTGAAAGCCGGAGAGCCGGAGAGCCGGAAGGCCCGCCGGGCCCCGGGCTCCCGACGGGCCTCCACGGCCACGGCGATCAGGCCCCGCAGGACCTCAGGAACGCCCGGGTGCGCTGGGCGATCGGCAGCGGCTTGTCCGGCGGGCAGGGGTACATGTCCTGTTCCACGATCGCGAACAGGTCGACGTCGAGCCGCTGCGCGGCGGCGAGGACGGGCTCGAGGGCCGGTACCCCGGACGGCGGTTCGCACATCACGCCACGGGCCACGGCGGGCCCGAACGGCACCTCGTTCGCCCGCACCTCGGCCAGGATCAGCGGGTCCACCTGCTTGAGGTGGAGGTAGCCGATGCGCTCGCCGTAGGTCTCGATGAGCTTGACGTTGTCGCCGCCGCAGTACGCGTAGTGGCCCGTGTCCAGGCACAGCGACACGAGCGAGGAGTCGGTCGCGTCGAGGAAACGCGTGACGTTCTCCTCGCTGTCGATGTGCGTGTCGGCGTGCGGGTGGACGACGATCCGCAGTCCGTAGCGCTCGCGCACCTCATGGGCGAGCCGCTCGGTCTGGGCGGTCAGATGGCGCCACTGCGCCGGCGTCAGCGTGCTGTCCTCCAGCACCTCGCCCGTCTTGTCGTCCCGCCAGAAGGCCGGGATGACGACGAGGTGCTCGGCGCCCATCGCCTGGGTGAGCGCCGCGATGTCCGAGACATGCGCCCAGGTGGACTCCCACACCTCCGGGCCACGGTGCAGCCCGGTGAAGACCGTGCCGGCCGAGACGGTGAGCCCGCGCCGCGCGGTCTCCTCCTTGAGGACGGCCGGATCGCTGGGCAGATAGCCGTACGGGCCCAGCTCGATCCACTCGTACCCCGACGCGGAGACCTCGTCGAGGAAACGCTGCCAGGGAACCTGCTGGGGGTCATCCGGGAACCAGACGCCCCAGGAGTCGGGAGCCGAACCGATCCGAATGCGGGACAGTGAGGACGGAGGCGACGACTGCGGCGACGGCTGAGGTGACAACTGCGGCGACGACTGCGGCGATGACTGAGGTGACAACGACGTCATGGGCGTCAGCTTCCGGCGACCCCGGAGAGGTGTCAAGGCCTCGTCCGAATGTCTGGACAAAACGTTGACAGGGCTCCCCGCGCGGGACTACACCTGGGGGCAGCCGTAGCGAAGGGAAGTCGATGGCGTACGACCTGATCACCATGGGGCGGATCGGTGTGGATCTGTACCCGTTGCAGACGGGGGTCCCGCTGGCGCAGGTGACGTCCTTCGGGAAGTTCCTCGGCGGCTCGGCGACCAATGTCGCGGTGGCCGCCGCCCGGCTCGGCCGTCGTACGGCGGTGATCACCCGAACGGGTGCGGACCCCTTCGGTACCTACCTCCATGAGGCGCTGCGCGGCTTCGGTGTCGACGACCGCTGGGTCACCCCGGTCCCCGGTCTGCCGACCCCGGTCACGTTCTGCGAGGTCTTCCCGCCGGACGACTTCCCGCTCTACTTCTACCGGCAGCCCAAGGCCCCCGACCTGGAGATCGACGCGCACGACCTCGACCTGGACGCCATCCGGGAGGCCCGCGTCTTCTGGATGACGGGCACGGGCCTGAGCGAGGAGCCCAGCCGCACGGCCACCCTCGCGGCGCTGGCCCACCGCGCCAAGTCCGGTACGACGGTCTTCGACCTCGACTGGCGGCCCATGTTTTGGAAACACACAGCCTGGCAGGACCCGGCCGCCTCCGCCCGCGCCTTCTACGCCGAGGCCCTGCGCCACACCACCGTCGCCGTGGGCAACGTCGACGAGGTCGAGATCGCCACCGGTGAGCGCGAACCGCACGCCGCCGCCCGCGCCCTCCTCGACGCCGGTGTCGAACTCGCCGTCGTGAAGCAGGGCCCCAAGGGTGTCCTCGCCGTCCACCGCGACGGCACGACGGCCGAGGTCCCGCCCCTCCCGGTGACCGTCCTCAACGGCCTCGGCGCCGGTGACGCGTTCGGCGGCTCCCTGTGTCATGGCCTGCTCGCGGGCTGGGACCTGGAGCGGATCATGCGGCACGCGAACGCCGCCGGCGCCATCGTCGCGTCCCGCCTGGAGTGCTCCTCCGCGATGCCGACACCCGAAGAGGTCGGACACGCGCTCATGGCGGGAGCGGTGCGGTGAGGGCGGGCCACGTCGGGGGCGCGCGTCACGAAGGGGGCGACGCCGCCACCGAGAAGGGCACCCCGACCACATACGAGCGACTCCGCTCCCCGCATCCGAGGGTGGACATCGCCGAGCTCGTCCGCACCCGCGCCCACCACCCCGAGGCGATAGCGGAGGCCGCCGCCCGCCGTCCCCGTCGCCCCCTCGTCAACGACTCGGGCCGGCTGATGATCGTCGCCGCGGACCACCCGGCCAGGGGCGCCCTGGCCGTCGGCGACCGCACGTTCGCGATGGCGGGCCGCGCCGACCTCCTGGAGCGGCTCTGCCTGGCCCTGTCCCGTTCCGGCGTCGACGGCGTGCTCGCGACCGCCGACATCCTCGACGACCTGCTGCTGCTCGGCGCGCTCGACGGCAAGGTGGTCATCGGCTCCATGAACCGGGGCGGACTCGCGGGCGCCTCCTTCGAGTTGGACGACCGGTTCACCGGGCACCGCCCGCGCGACATCGAGCGGCTCGGCTTCGACGCGGGCAAGCTGCTGCTGCGCATCGACTACGACGACCCGGGCTCGCTGCGCACCCTGGAGTCCACCGCCCGGGTCATCGACGAGATGGCGGAGCGCCGGCTCCCCGTCTTCGTCGAGCCGTTCCTGTGCCGCCGCCGCGACGACGGCACCCTGCGCAACGACCTGAGCGCCGAGGCCGTCACCAAGTCCATCGCCATCGCCAGCGGCCTGGGCGGCAGTTCGGCGTACACCTGGCTGAAGGTCCCCGTCACCGAGAACCCCGACGACATGGCCCGTGTCATGGAGACCTCCACGCTGCCCGCCGTCCTCCTCGGCGGCGAGGTCGGCGAGGACCAGGAGGGCGCGTACGAGAAGTGGCGGGGCGCGCTCCAACTCCCCACCGTGCAGGGGCTGGTGGTCGGCCGTTCGCTGCTGTATCCGGTGGACGGCGATGTGGCCGGGGCCGTGGACACCGCCGTAGGACTGCTGTGAGGGCCGCATGACCAAGGAGCTGTTCGTCCCCAGGGGTACCACCGCCGACGCGTACTACGTGCTCGACATCGACCCCGAGCGTGCCGGCTGGACCCACAGCAGCCTGCGGATCGTGGAGCTGGGGCCCGGCGGTACGCACACCTTCACCACCGGTGACAGCGAGTGGATCGTGCTCCCGCTCAGCGGCGGCTGCACGGTGCGCATAAAGGACGGTGCGGAGGAAGCAGAGTTCCCCCTCCTGGGCAGGGAGAGCGTGTTCGCCGGAGTCTCCGACTTCGCGTACATGCCCCGTGACGCCCGGGTCCAGATCGCCTCCGGCGTGGGAGGCCGCTTCGCCCTGGCAGGAGCGAAGTGCGAGCGCCGACTCCCCGCCCGCTACGGCCCCGCGCCGGAGGTTCCCGTCGAAGACCGCGGCAGCGGCAACTGCGCCCGCCAGGTGCGCAATTTCGCCTCCGCCGACGCCTTCGACTGCGACAGGCTCATCGCCGTCGAGGTCGTCACTCCCGGCGGCAACTGGTCCTCGTACCCGCCGCACAAGCACGACGAGCACCGGCCGGGCGAGGAGAGCGAACTGGAAGAGATCTACTACTTCGAGATCGACGGTCCGAACGGATTCGGCTATCAGCGCGTATTCCCTTCGCGCGAGGGTGGATCCGACGTCCTCGCCGAGGTCCGTACCGGCGATGCCGTCCTCGTCCCCGACGGATGGCACGGCCCGTCCATCGCCCAGCCCGGCCACACGATGTACTACCTGAACGTGATGGCCGGACCGGGCAAGGACAGGGAGTGGCGGATCTGCTTCCACCCGGACCACGTAGACAGCACAGACAACACAGCGAGTACAAAGGGATACCGATGACCTCAACGACGAGGCTGACGGTCGCACAGGCGCTGGTGCGGTTCCTGGCCGTCCAGTACACGGAACGGGACGGCGAGAACCGGCAGCGGCTGATCGGCGCCACCTGGGGCATCTTCGGCCACGGCAACGTCGCCGGGCTCGGCCAGGCGCTCGTCGAGTACGCCGATGACATGCCGTACCACCAGGGCCGTAACGAGCAGTCCATGGTGCATGCGGCGGTCGGCTACGCACGGCAGAGCAACCGGCTGTCGACGCACGCCGTGACCACCTCCGTCGGCCCCGGCGCCACGAACCTCGTCACCGGCGCCGCCCTCGCGACCATCAACCACCTCCCGGTGCTGCTCCTGCCCGGCGACGTCTTCGCGACCCGCCCCGCCGATCCGGTGCTCCAGCAGCTCGAAGTCCCGTACGCGGGCGATGTGTCGGTCAACGACTGTCTGCGCCCGGTGTCGAAGTACTTCGACCGGATCACCCGCCCCGAGGCCCTGATCCCGGCCGCCCTTCAGGCGATGCGCGTGCTCACCGACCCCGTCGAGACCGGCGCGGTCACGCTCGCGCTGCCGCAGGACGTGCAGGCGGAGGCGTACGACTGGCCGGAGGAGTTCTTCGCCGAGCGGACCTGGACCGTACGCCGCCCGGCCCCCGACGCGTCCGAACTGGCCGCCGCCGTACGGGCGATCCGCGACGCCCGGCGCCCGCTCATCGTCGCGGGCGGCGGTGTCCACCACAGCCGCGCCGAGGAGGCGCTCGCCGAACTCGCCACCGCCACCCGCATCCCCGTCGCCTCCACGCAGGCGGGCAAGGGCTCCCTGCGCTGGGACCACCCCCAGGACGTCGGCGGCATCGGCCACACCGGCACGGCGACCGCCGACGAACTCGCCCGCACCGCCGACCTGGTGATCGGCGTCGGCACCCGCTACACCGACTTCACCACCGCCTCCGGCACCCTCTTCACCACCTCGAACGTCCGCTTCCTCAACCTCAACATCGCGCCCTACGACGGCCACAAGCTCTCCGGGCAGACACTGATCGCGGACGCCCGCGCGGGACTCGAAGAGCTCACCGAGGCGCTCACGCTCCACGACCACCGCGCCGAGCCCGCGTACGTCACCGAGTACACCGACGACAAGGAGCGCTGGGAGTACCGCGTCGACGCCGCGTACGAGGCCGAGGACCCGGACATCCGGCCCACCCAGCCGCAGGTCCTCGGCATACTCGACGAGCTGGTCGACGAGGACGACATCCTGATCAACGCGGCCGGCTCGCTCCCCGGCGACCTGCACAAACTGTGGCGGGCGCGCTCGCGCGACCAGTACCACGTCGAGTACGGCTACTCGTGCATGGGCTACGAGATCCCGGCCGCGATCGGCGTACGGATGGCCGCCCCCGACCGTCCCGTCTGGGCGCTGGTCGGCGACGGCACGTATCTGATGATGCCGACGGAGATGGTCACCGCCGTGCAGGAGGGCGTCGCGATCAAGGTCGTCATCCTGCAGAACTACGGCTACGCCTCCATCGGCGGCCTCTCCGAGTCGGTGGGCGGCGAGCGGTACGGCACGGCGTACCGCTACCGCTCCGAGGACCGTACGTACACAGGGGCGCCGCTGCCCGTAGACCTCGCCGCCAACGCGGCCAGCATGGGCATGCGGGTCCTACGCGCGAAGACCGTACGTGACCTGCGGGCGGCTCTCACCGAGGCGCGGGCCGCGGACACTCCCACATGTGTCTACGTGGAGACCGAAACGGCAGACACAGTGTCGGGCGCGCCTCCGGCTCAAGCCTGGTGGGATGTACCTGTGGCCGAGACCGCGACCCGATCGTCGGCGGTCAAGGCGCGCGAGGAGTACGACCGGCACGTCGCCGCCCGACGCCGCCATCTGTGAAGGAGTTTTTGGCCATGACGAAGACCGTCAACCACTGGATCGGTGGCAAGACTGTCGAGGGTGCGTCGGGTACGTACGGGCCGGTCACCGACCCGGCGACCGGCGCCGTGACCACGCAGGTCGCCTTCGCGACCGTCGACGAGGTGGACGCGGCGGTCGCCGCCGCGAAGGACGCCTACGCGACCTGGGGCCAGTCCTCGCTGGCCAAGCGGACCACGATCCTGTTCAAGTTCCGCGCGCTGCTCGACGCGAACCGTGACGCGATCGCCGAGCTGATCACCGCCGAGCACGGCAAGGTCCACTCGGACGCGCTCGGCGAGGTCGCGCGCGGCCTGGAGATCGTCGACCTGGCGTGCGGGATCACCGTGCAGCTGAAGGGTGAGCTGTCGACCGAGGTGGCGAGCCGGGTCGACGTCTCGTCCATCCGCCAGCCGCTGGGTGTCGTCGCCGGCATCACGCCGTTCAACTTCCCGGCCATGGTGCCGATGTGGATGTTCCCGATCGCCATCGCGTGCGGCAACACCTTCGTGCTGAAGCCGTCCGAGAAGGACCCGTCGGCCGCCATGAAGATCGCCGAGCTGCTCGCCGAGGCCGGTCTGCCGGACGGCGTCTTCAACGTCGTCCACGGTGACAAGGTGGCCGTCGACCGCCTCCTGGAGCACCCGGACGTCAAGGCGGTGTCCTTCGTCGGCTCCACGCCGATCGCCCGCTACATCCACACCACGGCCGCCGCGAACCACAAGCGCGTCCAGGCGCTCGGCGGCGCCAAGAACCACATGCTGGTCCTCCCGGACGCCGACCTGGACGCGGCCGCCGACGCCGCCGTCTCGGCCGCGTACGGCTCGGCGGGCGAGCGCTGCATGGCGATCTCCGCCGTCGTGGCCGTCGGTTCCATCGGCGACGAGCTGGTCGAGAAGATCCGCGAGCGCGCCGAGAAGATCAAGATCGGCCCCGGCAACGACCCGACGTCCGAGATGGGCCCGCTCATCACGGCCGTCCACCGCGACAAGGTCGCGTCGTACGTGCACGGCGCGGCGGCGCAGGGCTCCGAGGTCGTCCTGGACGGCACCGGCTACACGGTCGAGGGCTTCGAGGACGGCCACTGGATCGGTCTCTCGCTCCTGGACCGCGTTCCGGTGACGGCGGACGCGTACAAGGACGAGATCTTCGGCCCGGTGCTGTGCGTGCTGCGCGTCGACACCTACGAGGAGGGTGTCGCCCTCATCAACAACTCGCCGTTCGGCAACGGCACCGCGATCTTCACCCGGGACGGCGGCGCCGCCCGCCGCTTCCAGCTGGAGATCGAGGCGGGCATGGTCGGCGTGAACGTGCCGATCCCGGTGCCCGTCGGCTACCACTCCTTCGGTGGCTGGAAGGACTCCCTCTTCGGAGACCACCACATCTACGGCAACGACGGCACGCACTTCTACACCCGCGGCAAGGTCGTCACCACCCGCTGGCCGGACCCGTCGGAGGCGCCGACCGGCGTCGACCTGGGCTTCCCGCGCAACCACTGAGGCCGTACGGCCGCTCTGGCCATACGACCACCGGTGCCCCGTCCCTCGCACGAGGGGCGGGGCACCGCCGTGTTCAGCCCTCTGCTGCTTCAGCCCTGCTGCTCGGCGGCCTTCTTCATCAGCTCGGTCACGTCACCGGTCTGCGCCGCGGGCGGGGCCTTCACGTCGGCGGTGGCACCGAACTTCTCGAAGTCCATGGTGACCGTCACGGTGCCGAACACCTCCTTCAGGCGGACCGGCAGGTCCTTGGCGCCGACCCAGACGTCCATGGTGATCGACTCGGAGCCGCCGGTCACGGAGTTGAAGAGGGTGCCCTGGTTGCCGGACCCGTAGGCGTCCTTGAACTTGCCCATGTGGTCCTTGTCGATCACGGCCCGGTAGTGGGTCGTGCTCTTCCCGTCGACGGTCTCCTTGCCGAGGTCCTCGACGTCGTTCGCGTACTTGAGGCCCTTCATAGTGGCCGCCGGGCTGCCGGCGCCGGAGTTTCCGCTGAGCGCCTGGGCGCCCTTCTCGCCGAACATGGCCGACGCGTCGACCTTCATCCACTCCTTGCCCTTGAGCGGGCCGGAGGGCTGGGGGTCGGTGTCGTAGTAGTAGGCGCCGTCCACGAGCAGCATGCGGATCGACGGGTCGGTCGTCAGCGTCTCCATCTTGGCGGCCTTGGTGTCCATCTCGACGTCGTACGCGAAGCCGTCGCCCCAGGAGTAGGTGCCCTCCATGGCGATGGGGGCGCCGCCGTTCAGCTCGGTGGTCATCTTGACCTCGGCCGAGCCGAGCTGCTCGGTCCGGTCCGTCGCCCGCGTGAGCGCCGCCATGATCGTGTCGGCGTGGCTGACCGCCTCGGCCGTCTTCTTCGTGGTCTCGGCGCTGCACGCGGTCGTCGCGGCCAGCGCCGCCGCGGCCACCCCCGCCCAGACCGCGATACGTATGTGCTTCATGTGCCCCACCCCTGGTTGTGTGTCGCCTGTGAGGCAGGACTCTACTGTTCGGTAGGCGTCCGGAGTGCGGACCAATCTCGGTGAATTTTGACGCCTCGACTGCGGTTCTCGTCATTGGGTGATGAAACGGGTAGCGCAGGCAGTTTGCTGATGTGACCTTCAAAAGCAAGGTCACGTTCCGCTAGGTCTTGATGATTGCCACATAGAGACGCATGCACCTGCGAAAGTGATGTGACCTGCGTCGCTCCGCTATTGCGGATTCCGTAGGTAAACGGCCATTGACGCAACGGTTTCCGTCAAGGTTCCATCAACGCCGGGAGCGATCGAAGAGACATACGACGCGAGCCGCCGGAGGCGATAACGCTCCCCCGAATCACCTGACGCACGAGTCGATCGGAACCGCTTCATGACCGACACGCTCCGCCCTGTCGATACCGCCGTCCTGGACGCCGCCCCCACGGCGTCCGGCAGCCCCCAAAAGCTCAAGCGCTCCATCGGCATCGTCGGCGGCACCCTGCTGACGCTCTCGTGCGTGACGCCCGCCTCGACGCTGTTCGTGGTCGTGCCCGACCTGTTCTCGTCGCTCGGCACGGCGACCGCACTCACCATCGCGATCGGCTCGCTGCTCTGTATCGCCGTGGCGTTCTGCTACTCGGAGCTGGGCACCCTCATCCCCAGCGCGGGCGGCGAGTACGCCATGGTGTCGACGCTGGCCGGACGGCTCGCGGGCTGGCTGGTCTTCGTGCTCTCCCTGCTGGTGGTCATGATCGTGCCACCGGTGATCGCGATGGGCACGGCGGACTACCTGGCGCCGATCGTGCACCTGAACCCGTCGATGGCGGGTGCCGGAGTCATGCTCCTCGCCACCCTCGCCGGCTTGCTCGACCTGCGGGCCAACGCCTGGATCACCGGCGTCTTCCTGGTCCTCGAAGTCATCGCGGCGGGCGTCGTGGCCGTCCTGGGCTTCACGCACAGCCAGCGCGGCGCCGGCAGCCTGGTCTCGATGCAGGTCGCGGACTCCGGCGGCCACACGGACACCGTGACGGCCATGCTGGTCGTCTCAGGGCTCGCGATCGCCCTCTTCGTCACCCAGGGCTTCTCGACCGCGGTCTACCTCTCCGAGGAACTGGAGAACCCGCGCCGCAACGTCGCCCGTACGGTCCTGGCCACCCTCGCCATCTCCACGGTCATCATCCTGGTCCCGGTCGTCGCCATCACCCTGGGCGCCTCCGACCTGTCGACCCTGACCGGCGGCGACATCAGCTCCATGGTCACCGCCTGGTCCAACTCGGCCGTCGGCACCTTCGTCAGCCTCTGCGTCGCCCTCGCGATCATCAACGCGGGCATCGTCATGGTCATCCAGAACTCCCGGGTGCTGTTCGCCTCGGCCCGCGACAAGGCGTGGCCCGAGCCCGTCAACAAGGGCCTCGCGCGGCTCGGCCGCTTCGGCTCCCCCTGGGTCGCCACCCTCATCGTGGGCGTCCCCGGCGCGCTGCTCTGCTTCGTCAACCTGGACACCCTGTACGGCGTGACCGGCGTGTCGGTGACGGGCATGTACCTGCTGGTCGCGGTCGCCGCGCTGCTCTCCCGCCGCGGCAAGCACGCCCACACGTCCGCCTGGCGCATGCCGCTGTGGCCCGCGATGCCGGTCCTCCTGATCGCGGTCCTGGCGTACATCCTGAGCCAGCAGGACACCACCTACCTGCTGTGGACCGGCGGCATCACGGCCGTCGCCACCCTGTACTGGGCCTTCTACCTGCGGCCGCGCCGCGAGACCCGCTGGCTGGTGTCGATCCCCGAGGACACGCAGGCCTGACGGTCCGCCCGAAGTCCCACGTCACCACCGTGCACGTCCCGTCGTCCTTGCCACCCGCGCCGCGGTAGGTGGCAGGGGCGACGTCAGTTCGTCGACGGTGGTGGCGCGGCGCGGCTCAACGGCCCGTTCGTACCACGGACGCGGTATGCGGGCCCGGGCCCGTACTCCCGCAGGAGGGGCGCCGGTTCAACCCGGCGGCTGCATTGATTGTCAGTCGGCACCCGTACCGTTGAGGGCATGGATCTTCGACTGCCCCGACTGCACGGGCCCAGGCGGTGGATCGCGGCCGCGGCCGCGGCCGTCGTCGTGCTCGCCGGCGCGGGCACGTGGACGGCTGTCGCCTCTGACGACACCCCGCCCGTGCACCGCGCCGACCGCGTCATGGCCATGGGCGGCGGGGTGCGGATCGACACCTCGTACTTCACCGCGGGCCCGTCCTCGGACCGCCGCCCCGCCGTCCTGCTGGCGCACGGCTTCGGCGGCAGCAAGGAGGACGTACGGTCCGAGGCGGAGAAGCTCGCCCGCGACGGGTACGCGGTGCTGACCTGGTCGGCACGCGGCTTCGGGAAGTCCACCGGCAAGATCGGGCTGAACGACCCCAAGGGCGAGGTCGCCGACGTCTCGAAACTCATCGACTGGCTTGCCGGGCGGCCGGAGGTCCAGCTCGACAAGACCGGCGACCCGCGCGTGGGCGTCACCGGCGGCTCGTACGGCGGGGCGGTGTCCCTGCTGGCTGCCGCCTACGACCAGCGGGTCGACGCGATCGCCCCGGCGATCACGTACTGGAACCTGGCGGACTCCCTCTTCCCGAACGGGGTCTTCAAGAAGCTCTGGACCGGCATCTTCTTCAACTCCAGCGGCGGCTGCGACCAGTTCGAGGCCCAGCTGTGCGCGATGTACAACCGGGTCGCGGAGACCGGGAAGCCCGACGCGGCGGCCACGAAGATGCTGGAGGAGCGCAGCCCCTCCGTGGTCGGCGACCGTATCAAGGTGCCCACCCTCATCGTGCAGGGCCAGTCCGACTCCCTCTTCCCGCTCGGCCAGGCCGACGCGATGGCCAAGGCGATCCGCGCCAACGGCGCGCCCGTGGACGTCGACTGGATCTCCGGCGGGCACGACGGCGGCGACACGGAGACGAGCCGCGTCGAGTCCCGCGTCGGCTCCTGGTTCGACCGCTATCTGAAGGACGACAAGAACGCGGACACGGGCCCCGCCTTCCGCGTCACCCGCACCGGAGGCATCGACTCCACCGACGGCGCCGCCCAGCTGAGGGGCGCGAGCGGTGACACCTATCCCGGACTGGAGAACGGGCGGCACGCCATCGCGCTGAGCGGCCGCGAGCAGAGCTTCGAGAACCCGGCCGGCGCGAGCCCGCCCGCCATCTCGGCCCTCCCCGGCCTCGGCGGCTCGGGCGGCCTCGCCCAGCTCTCCTCCCTCGGAGTCGGGATCTCGCTCGATTTCCCGGGTCAGTACGCCCAGTTCGAGTCCTCGGCGTTCGGCAGCGACCTGCGGATCACCGGATCGCCGACGGTGACGGCGCACATCAAGTCCAGCACCGACGACGCGGTCCTGTTCGCGAAGGTGTACGACGTCGGGCCGGGCGGCACCCAGCAGGTCCTGCCCTCGCAGCTGGTCACGCCGATCCGCGTCGAGGGCGCGAAGACCGGCAAGGACGTCACGATCACGCTGCCCGCCATCGACCACGAGGTGCAGAAGGGCCACCGGCTGCGCCTGGTCCTCGCCTCGACGGACCTCGGCTACGCGTCACCGGCGGCCCCGGCCACGTACACCGTGTCCCTGAAGAGCGACCTCCAGGTCCCCACGGCACCCGGTGTGACGACCGCCGCCGCGCCGCTGCCCGCCTGGGTGTGGTGGCTGCCGCTCGCCGGAGCGCTGGTCGCGCTGGCGCTGCTGCTGACGGGCCGCCGCCGTACGACGCCCGGGGCGCCCGATCCCGAGCTGGCCGAGGTCCCGCTGCAGATCACGGACCTGAGCAAGCGGTACGCGAAGTCGGCGGACCGGTACGCGGTACGCGACCTGTCGTTCCGCGTGGAGAAGGGCCAGGTCCTCGGTCTGCTCGGGCCGAACGGCGCGGGCAAGACGACCACCCTGCGCATGCTCATGGGCCTCATCAAGCCCGACGGCGGCGAGATCCGCGTCTTCGGGCACCAGATCCGGCCGGGCGCGCCCGTGCTCTCCCGGGTCGGGGCGTTCGTCGAGGGTGCGGGCTTCCTCCCGCACCTGTCGGGCCGCGAGAACCTGGAGCTGTACTGGCAGGCGACGGGCCGCCCGCCGGAGGACGCCCACCTGGAAGAGGCGCTGGCGATCGCGGGCCTCGGCGACGCGCTGGCCCGAGCGGTCCGCACCTACTCGCAGGGCATGCGCCAGCGCCTCGCCATCGCCCAGGCGATGCTCGGCCTCCCGGACCTGCTGATCCTCGACGAACCGACCAACGGCCTCGACCCGCCACAGATCCGCGAGATGCGCGAGGTCATGATCCGTTACGCCGCCGCGGGCCGCACGGTCATCGTCTCCAGCCATCTCCTCGCGGAGGTCGAGCAGTCCTGCACCCACCTGGTCGTCATGGACCGCGGCCGGCTGATCCAGGCGGGCCCGGTCAGCGAGATCGTCGGCTCCGGCGACACCCTGCTCGTCGGCACCGGTTCGCCCGTGGACGAGCCGGTCGTCGAGAAGGTGGGGGCACTCCCGGGCGTGGCCTCGGCCGCCGCCACCGAGGGCGGGCTGCTGGTCCGCCTCGACCCCGGCGGAAGCGCACAACGCCTGGTCGTGGAGCTTGTGCGGCTCGAAGTACCCGTGGAGTCGGTGGGCCCCCACCGCCGGCTGGAAGACGCGTTCCTCACCCTGATCGGAGGCTCAGCATGAGCACGCTCGTCGAGCGGACCGAGACGGCCGACGGGTACCGGGCGCGGCGCACGCTTCCGTTGCGCGTGGAGCTGATCCGGCAGTTGAAGCGGCGCCGCACCCTCGTGATGGGCGCGATCCTCGCCGTGCTGCCCTTCATCCTGGTCGCGGCGTTCGCGATCGGCGGCGACCCGGGCTCCCGGAACGGCCAGGTCACCCTGATGGACACGGCCACCGCGTCGGGCGCGAACTTCGCCGCGGTGAACCTGTTCGTGTCCGCGGGCTTCCTGCTGGTGATCCCGGTCGCGCTGTTCTGCGGGGACACCATCGCCTCCGAGGCGAGCTGGTCGTCGCTGCGCTATCTGCTGGCGGCCCCCGTGCCGCGGTCCCGGCTGCTGTGGTCCAAGCTCACCGTCGCGCTGGGCCTCAGCCTCGCCGCGATGGTGCTGCTGCCGGTCGTTGCGCTGGCGGTGGGCACCGCGGCCTACGGCTGGGGGCCCCTGGAGATCCCCACCGGCGGCGCGCTCTCCGCGGGCACCGCGACCCAGCGGCTCCTCGTGGTGATCGCGTACATCTTCGTGTCCCAACTGGTCACCGCGGGCCTCGCGTTCTGGCTGTCGACCAAGACGGACGCACCCCTGGGCGCGGTCGGCGGAGCGGTCGGCCTGACGATCGTGGGGAACGTGCTGGACGCGGTCACCGCCCTCGGCGACTGGCGCGACTTCCTGCCCGCGCACTGGCAGTTCGCCTGGGCCGACGCCGTTCAGCCGACCCCGGAGTGGGCCGGCATGATCCAGGGCACGGCGATTTCGATAACGTACGCGCTCGTGCTGTTCGCCCTGGCCTTCCGCGGTTTCCGGCGCAAGGACATCGTGTCGTAGGTCTCCGGAGGATCACCTACCGGTCTCGACGGCCGCCCATCGTGGCCGCTTCGAGATTCATCCGCAACGCTTCAGAGCGCACACTCCGGCCCCCTCGGACGTCACAGTCACAGACGTCGGCCCACATACAGGCCGCTCACCGAGGGGGCACAGATGGGGATGGACCATATACGGGCGCAGGCCACGCGAAGCCGTAGGCTCCGTGGCACCCTGCTCGCCCTGACGGCGGCGGGCGCCCTGCTGCTGACGGGATGCGGCGCGGGCAGCGGCGACAACTCCTCGGACGGCTCGAACAAATCGGGCGGCCGCAACCTCCCCCTGCCCGCCCCCGCCCAGCCGTCGGGCGGTACTTCCCAGGGCGAGCAGAACGGGTCACAGCAGGGTGAGCAGTCCGGCGCCCCCGACCGCGAGGTCGCGCCGTCCCCCGACTACCTCTCCACCTTTGCCCTCGACGTCGACACCGCCTCGTACGGCTACGCCCGCCGCACTCTCGCGCGCGGGCACATCCCCAACCCGTCCACCGTCCGCCCCGAGGAGTTCGTCAACAGCTTCCGCCAGGACTACGAACGCCCTGACGGCAACGGCTTCTCGGTCACCGTCGACGGCGCCCGCACCGACGACGCGCGCTGGTCGCTCGTCCGGGTCGGCCTCGCGACCCGCGCCGCCGACAGCGAGAGCGAACGTCCGCCCGCCGCCCTCACCTTCGTCATCGACGTCTCCGGTTCCATGCAGGAACCGGGCCGCCTCGACCTGGCCAAGGACTCCCTCGACGTGATGACGGACCGGCTGCGCGACGACGACTCGGTCGCCCTGGTCACCTTCAGCAGCGAGGCCGAGACCGTGCTGCCGATGACCCGGCTCGGCGATCACCGCGGCCGCGTCCACGACGCGATCGACGGCCTGGAGCCGCAGGACTCGACCAACCTCGGCGCGGGCGTGGACCAGGGATACGACACGGCTGTCGAGGGCCTGCGCGAGGGCGCCACCAACCGCGTGGTCCTGATCTCCGACGCGCTGGCCAACACGGGCGACACCGACGCGGACTCGATCCTGGAGCGCATCTCCAGCGCCCGCCGCGAGCACGGCATCACCCTCTTCGGCGTCGGCGTCGGCAGCGACTACGGTGACGCCCTCATGGAGCGCCTCGCCGACAAGGGCGACGGCCACACGACGTACGTCTCCGACCGCGACGACGCCCGCACCGTGTTCTGCGAGCAGCTCCCGCAGAACATCGACCTCACGGCCCGCGACGCCAAGGCGCAGGTCGCCTTCGACCCGCAGACGGTCGAGCAGTTCCGGCTGATCGGCTACGACGACCGCAAGGTCGCCGACGAGGACTTCCGCGACGACCGGGTGGACGGCGGAGAGGTGGGCCCCGGCCACACGGTGACAGCCCTCTACGCCGTCCGCACCAAGCCCGGCGCCTCCGGCCACCTCGCCACCGCGAGCGTCCGCTGGCTCGACCCCGACAGCCGCGCCCCGCACGAGGAATCCGGCCAGCTGGAGACCGGCTCCCTCCACGACGACCTGTGGAGCTCGCCCCACGCCTTCCAAGTCACCGCCGTGGCCGCCTACTTCGCCAACGCCCTGCGCGCGGACGGCGACCGCTGGAGCGCCCTCCCCGGCACCCTGCCCCTGGACGAACTCGCCACCCGCGCCCACAAACTGGCGCGCGCTTCGGAGGACAAGGCCGTCCAGGACCTCGCGACCGCGATCGACCAGGCGAACGACCTGGACATCTGCGACATCGGCTGCACCACGTAGCCACGATGCCGACGCGCCGCGCGGTCACGCTGCCGATCCCTGCGCGATCCCTGCGCGATCCATTGAATTTCCGTTACGCCTGAGTAAGTTGACCGCAGAGTGACCATCCTGCGACCGGGAGCCGTCATGGGCGTACGCAAGGATCTGAAACGGGCCAGGCAGCGCACCGACCTGGCCAGTCGCAGCAAGGTGGAGCTGGTCAGGGACGCGGACGGCACGGTGCGTGAGGCGCGTACCGCCACGCTGGCGGCGACCCCCGCCGACGGCAGCACCGCCGACCTTCCCTTCGCCAACGCGGCCGAAGCACCCGACGCGGTCGTCCTGCGACGCAAGGAGTACGGCAGCTGGCAGCCGGTCACCGCGGCCGCCTTCGCCCGTGAAGTAACCGACACGGCAAAGGGGTTGATCGCCGCCGGGCTCGAACCGGGCGGCCGGGTCGCGGTGATGTCGCGCACACGCTACGAGTGGACGGTCCTCGACTTCGCGATCTGGGCGGCCGGCGGCCAGACCGTTCCGGTCTACGCGACCTCGTCCGCCGAGCAAGTGGAGTGGATCGTAAGGGACTCGGGGGCCCGCTTCGTGATCGTCGAGACCGCCGAGAACGCGGCCACCGTGGCCACCGGCACGGCGCGGCACCCCGAACCCCCGCGCGTCTGGCAGCTCGACGGGGACGCCATCGGTGAACTCGCCGCCCAGGGGCGGGACATCCCCGACGACGAGGTCGCCAAGCGCCGCACCACCCTCACCCCCGACACGGTCGCGACGGTCTGCTACACCTCCGGAACCACGGGCAAACCCAAGGGCTGTGTCCTCACACACGCCAACCTGCACGCGCAAGCCGCCAACACGGTCGAGTTGCTGCACCCCATCTTCAAGGAGGTCACCGGCCAGACCGCCTCGACCCTCCTCTTCCTCCCGCTCGCCCACATCATGGGCCGCACCCTCCAGATCGCCTGCCTGATGGCCGGCATCGAGCTGGGCCACTGCCCAAGCATCAAGCCCGACGAACTCCGGCCCGCACTACGGGAGTTCCGCCCCACCTTCCTGGTCGGCGTCCCGTACCTCTTCGAGAAGATCCACGACACCGGACGCGCCACCGCGGAGAAGCTCGGCCGGGGCGCCTCCTTCGACCGCGCCGACCGCATCGGGGTCCGCTTCGGGGAGGCGTACCTGAACAAGTTCCTCGGCGTGGGCAAGGGGCCGGGGCCCGGCCTGTACGCCGCCTGGGCGCTGTACGACCTGCTGGTCTACCGCCGTATCCGCAAGGAACTCGGGGGCCGCGCCCACTACGCCATCAGCGGCGGCTCCCCGCTGGACCGCAACCTCAACCTCTTCTTCTACGCGGCCGGAATCATCGTCTACGAGGGCTACGGCCTGACCGAGACCACCGCCGCCGCCACCGTCGTCCCGCCCCTGAAACCCCGCCCCGGCACGGTCGGCCTCCCGGTCCCGGGCACGGCCGTCCGCATCGCCGACGACGGCGAGGTCCTCATCAAGGGCGGCATCGTCTTCGGCGCCTACTGGAACAACCCGGCCGCGACCGACGCCGTACTGACGGACGGCTGGTTCGCCACCGGAGACCTCGGCGCGCTCGACGACGACGGCTACCTCACCATCACCGGGCGCAAGAAGGACATCCTCGTCACCTCCGGCGGCAAGAACGTCTCGCCGGCCGTCCTGGAGGACCGGCTGCGCAGCCGTCCGCCGGTCGGCCAGTGCCTCGTCGTCGGCGACAACCGCCCCTACGTCGCCGCCCTGATCACCCTGGACCCCGAGTCCGTCGCCCACTGGCTCGCCGTCCGCAAACGGCCCGCGGACACCCCGCTGTCCGAGGTCGCCCTCGACCCCGGCATGCGCGCCGACGTCCAGAAGGCCGTGGACTACGCGAACGAGGCGGTCTCCCGGGCCGAGTCCATCCGCCGGTTCGCCCTGGTGGCCGGCGAGTTCACCGAGGACAACGGCCTGCTCACCCCGTCCCTGAAGGTCAAGCGGCACGCGGTGACAGCGGCGTACGCGGCCGACATCGAGGCGCTCTACCGGGGCTGAGTACGCGCGTCGGGGTACACGTCGGGAACAGGCGTCGGGAACACGCGTCGGGAACAGCGAAGAGCGGGCCGCCGATCTGCCCGGCGGCCCGCTCTCGTGGTGCTGCGCTCAGCTGTCCTTGGCCAGGTTGCCGGAGAGCACCGGGATGTTGTCCAGGATGTGCGAGAGCGGCTCGTCGCCCTTGGCCTGGGTGGAGTTCTCGGTGCACTGCTGGTTCTGCGGGGCCGAGAGGATCGGGACGTCCTGCAGAGCGGTGACGGGCACCACGCCGACGACCGAGGCAACGTTCAGCTTGGCAGGGAGACCGATGCACGGCTTGTTCAGCGTGCCCTGCACCAGCGACATCTGGGGGCTCAGGTCGCCGCCCGTGAGCTGGTTGCCGTACTTCTGGACGGAGCCGTTGCCGTTCTCGGTGCTGACGCCTTCGTCGTTGCCGATGGCCAGCGCCTGGGGCGCGGCGGCGGCCGAGACACCGGCGATGGAGGCGGCAATAGCCGCGGTCGCCCACAGCTTCTTCATGTTCGTTCCCTTCGGTGAGCGGACTCCGTTGCAGAGCCGCGTGATGATCAACAGGGCGGCGGACGGTGCGGTTGCGGGTTGTGCCCCGTTTGGCCCAGCGCGCGAGGGAGACCGCCCGTCACGAGCACGCCAGTGAGCTCCCCCGGACGGATCAGCGGACGGTCCTCGCGCAGCTTCCCGACACCGAAACCGGGTTCCGGCCATGTGGAATCGAGCAGCGCGTGGGCCACGCGCGCCATTGCCACCGGATCGGTGTTCAGCTGCTTCAACCGGTGCAACACCGAGACCAGGAACCGCTGTTGGCGCTGCATCCTGCCGAGGTCGGTGCTGCCGTCGACGTGCCGCGAGCGGACGTACTGCAACGCCTCTCCGCCGCCCAGCCGGTGCTTCCCGGGCGCGAGGTCGAGCTTGGTGGCGGAATCCTTCAACGGCCGTCCGGTGCACACCTCGACCCCGCCGAATGCGTCGACGGCGTCCATGAAGCGCCGGAAATCGACCTGCAGATAGCGATCGATTTTCATATGCGTCATGTCCTCGACGGTGCGTACCGTGAGGGGGGCACCGCCCTCCGCGTACGCGCTGTTGAGTTTCGCCGGATGTGCCGGGAACTCGTGTCCGGAGAAAACGTCGCGATACGCGGGAATTTCGGCGAGGGAATGACGCGGCAGGCTGACGACACTGATCCGATCCCGGAGTTCCGACAGGTAAGCCAACGGGCCGCCGAGAATTCGGCGGCCCGTTGTACGCGTCGGCAGATCAGCTGCCGCTGGCGCCGTTGCCCGACAGGATCGGGATGTTGTCCAGGATGTGCGAGAGCGGCTCGTCGCCCTTGGCCTGGGTGGAGTTCTCGGTGCACTGCTGGTTCTGCGGGGCCGAGAGGATCGGGACGTCCTGCAGAGCGGTGACCGGCACCACGCCGGCGATCGAGGCCAGGTTGGCCTTGACCGGCAGACCGACACAGGGCTTGTTCAGCGAGCCCTGGACGAGCGCCAGCTGCGGGCTGTACTTGCCGTACGTGGCTTGGTTGCCGTAGATCTGCGAGGCGCCGTTGCCGTTCTCGGTGTGGACGCCGCCGTCGTTGCCGATCGCGAGCGCCTGGGGCGCCGCGGCAGCCGTGGCTCCGACGACGGAAGCGGCGACCGCCGCAGCAGCCATAACCTTCTTGATCACTTGCTGATCCCTTCTGGAGTAACCCCGTCCACCGGAGCACCTTGGACAACTGGCTCCGGCTCGCATGGTTGCTCCGTTTCACTCCAATGGCCCATGCGAACGCCCTGTTCAGCGCGTCTGCGCGCATGTTGTTCCGTGAATTCCGTGACCGTGAACCAGCCAACCGGGTGAAGCATCGAAACCAATCCCGCCGCCGCCGGTTGAGGTGGGAGCAGGAATGCGTCTCTGTGCAGGAAAGGACCGTAAAAATGCTCAAGAAGGCAATGGCTGCGGCGGCGGTCGCGGCTTCCGTCGTCGGTGTCTCGGCGGCGGCCGCCCCCCAGGCGCTCGCCATCGGCAATGACGAAGGCGTCCACACCGAGAACGGGAACGGTGCCGAGCAGTCGTACGGCAACCAGGACACGCACGGCAAGCTGAGCCCCCAGATGTCGCTCGTCCAGGGCTCGCTGAACAAGCTCTGCATCGGTCTGCCGGCCAAGCTGAACGTGGCTTCGGTCGTCGGTGTCGTACCGGTCGGCGCCCTCCAGGACGTCCCGGTCCTCTCGGCCCCGCAGAACCAGCAGTGCACCGAGAACTCCACCCAGGCCAAGGGCGACGAGCCGCTCTCGCACATCCTGGACAACATCCCGGTCGGCTCGGGCAACGGCGCCAGCGGCAGTTGATCGGTCGCACCGAAGCGGCTCGGGTCGCCCGCTGCATTTCGCGCTCGGGCCGGCCCGAGCTCTTCTGTGGTCAATTCGGCGCAGGGCAATTCGAGTGAATTCCCAAGCGGCTTGCGTTCTTTAGTTTCTTCGGCTGTCCATCCCTCGTTTACAGCCTGCAGGTCATGGTGCGAGCCGTTCATGCTGTGCTCGCTCGGTTTCGGCCGTCAAAGGGGCATGACCACAGAGAAGGGAAAGTACGTGAAGCTCAAGAAGAGCGCTGCCGTCGTCGCCGGCGTGATCATGGCTCTCGGAATGGCCGCCCCGGCCTTCGCCGACGCCGGCGCCGAAGCTGCTGCTGTCGGCTCCCCGGGCGTCATCTCGGGCAATGTGATTCAGGTTCCCGTGCACGTTCCCATCAACGTGTGCGGCAACACGGTCAACGTCATCGGCCTGGTGAACCCGACGCTCGGCAACGCCTGCGCCAACGACGACTGACGCGACGGCAGACCAGCTGCCTCGACTGTGTCACGGCCGGCCTTGGACCGCCTCTTTGGTTCCAGGGCCGGCTTTCCTTACTTCTTCAAGCAGGAAGACAACGAGATTGCGACAGACCCTGAGCAGGGGAATGGTCGTGGCCGCGGCTGCGACGAGCATCCTGTCTCTTTACGCCGCCCCCGCCTTCGCGGACGCGGACGCGAGCGGAGCGGCCACGGACTCGCCCGGCGTCGCGTCGGGCAACGCCGTCCAGGTTCCGGTGGACGTGCCGGTGAACGCATGCGGCAACTCCGTCAACATCGTCGCCGCACTCAACCCGGCGTTCGGGAACTCCTGTGCCAACGGCTCGGGATCGGACGCCTCGGGATCGGACGGCTCGCAGAGGTCGCACGAGTCGCACCGGTCGCACGGTGCGCCGCGGCACTCCGCCCCCTCTTCCCCCTCCTCCCACGATGACGACTCGTCCGGCTACGGCTACGGCTCCGGCGACTCGGGCGGCGGTTACGGCGGTGGCTACGGCGAGGACTCCGGTGGCGGTTACGGCGGGGACTACGGCGAGGGCTCCGGCGGCGGTTACGGCGGGGACTACGGCCAGGGCTACGACGAGGGCTCCGGCGGCAGTTCCGGCAGCAGCTCCGACTACGGTGACTCGACGGGTCCGTACGGCGATTCGTCCGGCTCCTCGGCGTCCGGAGAGACGCACGACTCGCCCGGCGTCGGGTCGGGCGACCACGCCCAGGTGCCGGTGGACGTTCCGGTCGGGGTCTGCGGCGACACGGTGGACGTGATCGGCCTCCTCAACCCCGCCTACGGCAACGAGTGCGCCAACGAGGACACGCCGCCGACGGGCCATGACCAGCCTCCGACGCACACCCCGCCCACGACTCCTCCGAACACCCCTCCGCCGACGGGCCATGACCAGCCTCCGACGGACAACACCCCGCCCAGCACCCCGCCCCCCACGGGCCACGTCCAGCCTCCCGGTCCGCCGCCCACGGGTCACGACCAGCCCCTTGGTCCGCCCGCCACACTGGCGCACACCGGCAGTGAGGACGTGCTCGCGGCCTCTGCCGCCGGCGTCGCCCTGCTGGCAGGAGGAACCCTGCTCTACCGACGAGGCCGAGCCGCGTCCCGCCGGTAGAAGCTTTTCGCTCTGGGTGCCGGACGCCTCGTCGCGCCCGGCACCCAAGCCGGTTCCGGAGCCTGGCTCCTGATCCGGTGTCAGTATCCGTCGCTCAGCGTCCCGCGCCGAGCTCCATGTCCGCCGCGCGCCGCTGCCGCGCCGTGGGCGCCGGGATCCGCCCGCCCGTCGGCCCTGTGCGCAACCGTCGCCGCACGCCCCGTACGAGCGTGCCCGCCGTGAAGGACGCGCCGTGCACGAAGCGCATGGCGGGGCCGAAGCCGGAGGCCGTCACCAGGCCCGCCATGAAGAGGCCCGGCACCGAGGACTCGAAGTACCGGCCGACCTCAGGTGAACCGTCGGCCACCGCCGCGAGGCTCCCGCGCAGCTCGTCGGAGAGCAGCCCGAGCCGCTCGCGGGTCGCCGTGAACCCGGTGGCCGCGATGACGTGTTCGGTCTCCAGGGACGTCAGCTCGCCGCCGCGGGTCACCGTTTCCAGCCGTACGCCACCCCCCGACGCGTAGGCCGCCGCGACCTCGTGACCCAGCATCAGCTCGACCACGGGCTCGACGCGGTCGCGCACCCACCACGCGCCCGCCGGACCCAGTGCCGTGGCCGCGATCCGGGCGCGGGTGGTCTCCGGGAGGCGGTGGAAGAGGCCGGGGCGCTCGGCGTAGAACCAGTTGCGCCAGCCGCAGCCCAGTCCGCTGTGCGGGGAGCGGGCCGACTGCCACCAGGGGCGCTCCCAGGCAGGGGGCACGTCGTTCCAGTTCAGCCGGCCGGCGCGGGCCAGGACCCGTACGCGCGTGCCCTGTTCGGCGAGCAGGGCCGCCGTCTCCAGCGCGGCCTGGCCGCCGCCGATCACCGTGACATCGCGGCCCCGGAAGCGGGAGAGTTCGCCGTGGTGGCTGCTGTGCGAGACATACGCGGGGCCGAGGCCGCGCAGCGCGGCGGGCACCTCGACGAAGGGCATGACGCCGACGGCCAGGGCGACCGTGCGGGCGCGCAGGACCGCGCCGTCCTCGGTGGTCGCCTCGAAGCCGCCGGGGCAGCCCTGGACGCGGACGACGGTGCGCTCGTCGACGTCCGGCACGGCGTTGCGGGCGAACCACAGGCCGTACGAAGCGAACATCTCGACCGGGATCGGCTCGCCGTGCCGCGCCTCCACGCCCCGGCCCGCGCAGTACGTGTCCAGGCGCCAGCGGTTCTCGGGGTCGGAGAGGCTGGACGCCCACGGCTCCGACTTGAGGAACATGCCGCGGGGCATGTGGTCGCGCCAGGACGCCATGGGCCTGCCGAGGACGCGCAGGCTCAGCCCGGCCGCCGCGGCGTGGGACGCGATGGACAGGCCGTAGGGGCCGGCTCCCACCACCAGGAGGTCGTACATCAGCAGCTGCTCGCTTTCTCGTCGTCGGCCAGGGAGTCGGTCAGGGAGTCGGTCAGGGAAATCGGCCCGCCGAGGGGTCGCACGAGCGGGGCGTCCGCCGCCGTGCCCGCCGTCGTCCGAGGCGCCGCGACGGGCCCGGGCAGCAGCCGCCGTACGCGTTCCAGCAGGCGCCGCGCCACATGGCGGCACCACAGGCCCCACATCGCGAGGCCGGGGGCGCGGTCGTCCGGGGCGTGCCAGGCCAGCTCGCACTCCTCGGCGCGCGGCCGCAGCGCGCTGAGCGGGGCGTAGTTCTCCACCACGAACGCGCGGCCCGGCAGGGGCGCCGGGTCCGGCAGTGGACGGTGTGTCAGATCCAGGTGCAGGGCGCGTACGACGTCCAGGCCGGCGCCGTCCGCGAAGAGCCGGAACTGGGCGCCGGGGCGGGGGTTGAAGTCGAGCAGGTGGTAGCGGCCCGTCGTGTCGTCCCTGCGGAAGTCGAGGTCGAAGATGCCGCGGTAGCCGAGCGTCCCGATGAGCTGTTCGACGAGCGCCTGGAGCTGCGGGTTCGGCGTCCAGCGGCCGACCGCGGTCAGCCCGGCGCCGCGCGGCCAGGCGCGCTGCTTGCGGCCCGGCCCGCCGCCGGACAGCGCCCCGGACCGGTCGGCGTACCCGTGGAAGAACCAGTCGCGGTCGGGCCCGGGCGGCAGGAAGGCCTGGAGCAGCAGCCGGCTGCCCGCCTCCTCGGCGCGCAGATACAGCGACTGCGCCTCCTGCGCCGAGCGCACCACCACCGTGCTGCGCAGCCCCGCTCCGGCGGGCACCAGCCAGGGGCGGCTCCACTTCGCCACCACCGGCAGCCCCAGTTGCCAGGCCGCCGCGGCCGCCTGCGCCGGGCTCTCCGGGACCAGCGTCACCGGGTGCGGAATGCCCACGCTCTCGCAGACGGCGGCCAGTTCGGACTTGTCGGCCACGCGCTCGGCGAGCGGGCCGGGCTGCTGCGGCAGCAGATAGCCGTGGGTGAGTTCCTCGCGCAGCCGGCCCACCGCCACGGCACTTGCGTCATCCATCGGGACCAGTACGGCGGGGCGGGATACGCGGGCGGCCACTCGGCGCAATACGGTCACGAATTCCGTGGCGGATGAACCGGGCGGTGGCGGGGGATGCATCTCACAGACAAAACGCGATCTGCGTACGGGACTTCCCTCGGAATCGGCGACGACATGCACCTCCACGCCCGCTCTGCCGAGTGAGCGTGCGGCCCCCAGCGTTCCATGGTGAAAGGGATTCCGGTCGATCCGCAGGAGAACGGCAGGGACGCGGGTGTCAAGAATCGGCACGGACAGTTTCCTTCGGATCGGTCACACGCGCGAGTGAACGTCACGGTCGAAGGCCGAAGCCCCGGTTGGCGGAATGGGTATTTATATGACTGGGTGTCAGTAGCGGGAAGGCAAATCTGAGCGTCAAGCACGTGGTGTGCAACGAGCGCAGCGAATAAAACGGAGCAGCAAAGTGGAGAGAGGAGCAGACATGGCCCCACAGCAGCAACGGCCCCGGAGCAGACCGCTGGCGTGCGTCGCGGCCGGTATCGTCGCGTCGGTCGCCCTTGCGTCGGGTCCCGCATACGCCGTGGGTGCCGGGGTGGTGCGGGTCGCCGATCCTCCGGCGCCGACACCGACGTCGGTGACTCCGGCGTCGGTGACGCCGCCGGCCGCCTCCTCGACCACCGACGTCGTGGCACCGCCCGCACCGGACGTCACACCGGCGACCGTCGAGACGCCGGCCCTCACGCCGCCCGCCACGCCCGCGGAGACCACAGCGCCCGCGGCCGAGCCGAAGCCCACCGGGGAAGTCCCCGCCATCGGCGCCTACCTCGACTTCGGCCCCAGGGGTATCGCCCGGATCGAGCAGCTCAGCAACTGGCTGGGCGGCGCCGAGCTGCGGGTCGGGCACACATATCTGCCGGGCGACCGCTGGAGCAACATCGAGGGCAGGCCCGGATTCCTCGACGCCTGGGCGGACTGGCGGGAGGAGAAGGACGACCGGATGCTCGTCCTCAACGTGCCGATGCTGGAGCGCAACGAGGAGCATGTGCCGGCCGCCGAGGTGCGCCGCCTGCTGCGCGAGGGAGCGGCCGGACAGTTCGACCACCATTTCCGCGCGCTCGCCGAGCGGCTGGTCGAGCTGAAGGTGCCGGACACCGTCATCGTGCTCGGCTGGGAAATGAACGGCACTACGTACACCCATCGCTGTGGTCCCGACCCGGAGGCCTGGAAGAAGTACTGGAACAGAATCGTCACCACCATGCGGGCGGTGCCGGGACAAAAATTCCGGTTCGACTTCGCCCCGAATCGCGGCCAGGACGCCATTCCCTGGACGCAGTGCTATCCGGGGGACGACACGGTCGACATCATCGGCATGGATTCGTACGATCAGCCGGCGGGGCTGTCATTCGACGAGCAGGTGAAAGAGCCGTTCGGCCTTCAGGCGCACGTGGACTTCGCGAAATCCCACGGCAAGCCCATTTCCTATCCTGAATGGGGTCTCTTCCGCAACGGCGACAACCCGTCGTACATGAAGCGCATGCTCGCGTGGATGGACGAGCACAAGCCGCTGTACAACACGCTCACCGACTACTGCCCGCACGGCGTGTGGCAGTGCGGACAGAACCCGAAGGCGTCCGAGGTGTATCGCTCGGCGCTCTTCGGCCGCACCGACACCACACCCGACCCCACGCCCGACCCCACACCCGTGCCGACCGTTCCGCCCACGCCGGTGCACCCGCCCAACTGCTCGCCGCTGGACCTGGGCGACTGGGTCGAGTACTGGCTCGGCGGGAAGCTGTGTCTGCGCTTGGACTGGTGGTCGCGCACCCGGTGAGACCGGGAGGGTGGCAGGTCGTTCAGGACCTGCCACCACCGCGCTCCCTCCAACGGTGCACCAGCTCCTTGCCGCGGCGCCGCGCGGCGACATCGCAGACCACGGCCGACATCAGTGGCGCGGTGCGGCGCCGGGCGAGGAGCAGACGCTGGTTGACGACGGGGTCCGGGCGCCAGTGGTGCTTGTACGGCTCGTCGCCGCGCAGCAGGCTCAGCGCCCCGCGTCCGCCCGCCTCGGTGTGCTGGGCGCAGGCGTTGAGCAGCATCACCGCCACATCCGCCTTGCGTTCGCGCAGCCCCGGATGGGCGCCGTACAGATAGCCGCCCGCCATGCTCCGCGACAGCAGGGTGAGGTCCACGGCCATCACGGTGTCGTCGAGCCGGAACTCGGTGACGACCGCGTCCCCGGAGCGCACCATCGGGCCCACCGACCGGACCAGATGCTCGGAGAACCGCTCCTGAAGGTGCTCCGACGTCACCTTGCGGCCCTCCCACTGCAATTGGTGCAGCTCCAGCAGCCGCCGCAGCGCCGCGTCCACCTCGTCGGGGTGTACGGCGTGCTGCTCGACCCCCAGCGCGGTGAGCTTGCGCAGTTTGGCCCGTACGCGCTGGGCCTTCGCCGACGGGAGCCGGCCCACCAGTTCGTCCATCGAGGTGGCGGGCAGCTCCAAGCACAGCGAGTCCCGCACCCGGCGGCGCGGTCCGCGCCAGCGCTCGTAGATCCGCTCCACCGCACCGCCGGGCCGCACCTCGCGGAAGTCGATCAGCGCGGTGCGGGCGGCCGCGGACAGCCCCTCGGTGAGGGTCGCCGCCGCCCGGTCGCTGTGCTCGTCGTCGATGAGTACGTCCCCGTAGTCGGAGATCGCCCCGCCGAGCGGGACCAGCGCGGGCAGCGGCCGGCGGACGCTCATCAGCGGCGCGACCGCCCGGAGTTCACCGCCGTCGCGCACGACCACCAGGCGCAGCCGCCCGGGTGTGCCGTACGAGAGCCACCAGGAGTGCAGCCAGGCGTGGCTCTGGAACGGGGTGGCCGCACCGCACCGCCGGTACAGGCGGCCCCAGGCCGGGCCCAGCTCGGCGAACTCGCGTTCGTCGGTGCAGAGCTCGGCCCGCAGCGCCCGGCCGGCCCCGGTCCTGATGCCGGCTCCGGTGCTGATGTCGGCCCGCAGAGTGCCGCTCACAGCTGCCTGTGCACATCGGCGGCGGGGGCCGGGCTCGGCACGGAGGCCGGGCGTGCGGAGTCCGCGGTTCGCCGGGGGCGCACGAGCAGCAGCAGCCCGCCGAGCAGCCCGCCCGCGCTGGCGCCCACCAGACCCGTCACCGTCGCCGGGGGCGAGGACGCCTGGGTCGGCGTCACCGCGCGGGAGAACGAGACGAGTTTGATGTGGGTGGTGTCCTGGCTGTCGCTCGCGTGCTGGGTCAAGGAGCGTGAGACGGCGTTGGCCATGTCGGCGGCGAGGTCCGGGTGCGCGGAGGTGGCCGAGACGGCGACCATCGGGGCGTCGGGCGAGGTCGCGGTCTGCACGCTCCGCTGGAGCGTCTTCACCGGCACTCCGGCCCACACCTGCGCGTCCCCGAGCACGGCGAGCTGCGTGGCGACGCGGCCGTACGCCTGAGCGAAGCCGAGCGCGGACGCCGGGTCCCCCTTCTTGGTCGGTACGGCGATGACGTAACTGGTGGCGGTGTACGTCGGGGTCTTCATCACGCCGTACGTGCCGCCGAGCAGTCCGCCGAGCACGGCGCCGGCGGCGAGCAGGGACCACGGCGGCAGGGTTCTCGCGCGGGCGAGGGTTCCCGTCGGGCGGTGGCCTCTGGTGGGGTTTTCGGTCATGAGCAACTCACTCTCAGTCAGGTTCAGGAGACAGCGGCCGCGTACACGTCCATGAGCTGTGCGGCGCTGCGCGTGATGCAGTAGTGGTGGGCGGCGTGCGGTACCGAGCGGGGCGCGGGGCCCTGCGCGCGGACCCCGGCCAGGGCGCGGGCGAACGAGTCCGCGCCGCCCTGGACACGGCGGGCCCCCCGTGCGGCGCCCGGGGGCAGGTCCTCGACGGCCGGGCAGGAGACGTACAGCACCGGCAGTCCGGCCGCCATCGCCTCCACGACGGCCAGCCCGAACGCCTCCTCGGCGCAGGGCGAGGCGAGGACGTCCATGGCGGCTATCAGCGACGGCAGATCCGCTCCGGGGAAGCCGCCGGTGGGGCGCTCGCCGGTGAACAGCACCCGGTCCGCGACCCCGGCCTGCTGCGCGGCCCGCCGCAGCACGCTCTCCTCGTCGCCGCCGCCGACCAGCAACAGCCAGTAGTCGCCGGTCAGTTGGGACAGCGCGCGGATCAGGACGTCGAACCGTTTGGCCGCCGTGAGCCTGCCGATGCCTCCGACGACGTACGCGCCTTCCGGCAGTCCGAGCCGGCGGCGGGTGCGTTCGCGCAGCAGCGGGTCGAAGCGGAAGCGGGCCACGTCGATTCCGTTGGGCACGATCTCGATGCGGGGTCCGGGCACGCCCCAGCGGCGCAGCCGGTCGGCGACGGTCGGCGAGACGGCGACGGTGGACCGGCCCAGGCGCTCGCTGGCCAGGTACAGCGCGCGGACGCCCGCGCTCAGCCTGCGCCCCTCCATCTGCGAGTCACCGAGCGAGTGTTCGGTGGCCACGACGGCCTTCACCCCGGCGAGGCGCGCGGCGAGCCGCCCGTACACGCAGGCCCGGTAGAGGTGGGTGTGCACGAGGTCGTACCGGCCGGCGCGGATCACCTTCACCAGGCGGGGGAGCGCGGCCAGGTCGCGGTTCCCGGCCATGCCGAGGTGGATGACGCGTACGCCGTCGTCGGTGAGCCCCTCGGCGACCGCGCCCGGGTTGGTGAGCGTCACCACGTCGCAGTCGACGGGCAGGTGCTTCAGCAGCAGCCGCAGCTGCTGCTCCGCGCCGCCGACGCCGAGGCCGGTGATGATGTGCAGGGCCTTCATCAGACCCCCTCGACCGGGCGTCGGCGCACGCGGTGCAGCCGGTGCTTGAGCAGCAGGCGTACGGCGGTGTCGTTCTCGCCGATGTGGACGCGGGGCAGGGCGTGCGGGCCGGTCAGCGGGCCGGGGTCGATCGCGCAGGCGTACGTGTATCCGGCGCCGCGTACGGCGTCGACGACCCGGCGGTCGAGGGTCCCGTACGGGTAGCAGAAGCCGCCGATGTGAGCACCGATCAACTCCGAGAGCACCGCTCTGCTTCCGGCGACCTCGGCGTGCAGGAGCGCGTCGTCGGCCTGGGTCAGATCGACATGGGTGAGTCCGTGCGAGCCGACCTCGATGCCCTCGGAGGCGGCGGCGAGCCGGATGCCCTGCTTGCTCAGCAGCGGCTTGCGGGGGCCGCGCGGATCCCAGGCGTTGTCGCCGCCCATCCGTCCGGGCAGGACGAAGAGGGTGGCGCCGCAGTCGTGGCGGTGCAGTAAGGGAAGGGCGGACTCGACGAAGTCGGCGTACCCGTCGTCGAAGGTGAGACCCACCAGGCCCTCTCCCCGGCCGCGGGCGCGGGCGGCGAGCAGATCGGCCATGCTCACACCGCGCAGACCGCGCCGCCGGAGCCACCGGAGCTGCTGGTCGAGGCGGTCCGGGGAGACCGTGACGCGGTACGGGTCGTCGGAGCAGTCGCCGACGGAGTGGTACATGGCCACCCAGGGGAGCGGATGGGCCGCGTGTCTCGCGGTGCGTCTGGTGTCTCCGATGCCTCTGGCGCCTGTGGTGTCTGTAGTGCCGGTGGTGCCGCGAGGGCTGTTGGACTTGAGGGATCCGTTGGACCTGTTGGACCTGTTGGTGCTGTCAGCGGAAACGGACATGCGGGAGCCTTCGTGTGACGGAACGGAGTGCGGGTGCGAAGCCCTGGACCCGAAGAGCCCAGGCCAGCAGGGCGAAGACGACGGTCACGGCCGTGCCGCCGGCGACGAGGCCGAGCACGGGGGAGTCCGCGCGGCTCGCGCACAGCGCCCCGGCCACGGAGGCGACCACCGCCGCGCGCACCGGTTTGCTGAGCTCGACCAGCACACGGCGGGTGCGGATCGGCACACTGCGCGGGCCCATGCCGTACAGCAGGAGCAGGGCGCTGACGGTGATGCCGGTGGCGTTGGCGGCGGCGATTCCGCACACCCCCCAGGAGCCGACGGTCAGCGCGCCGATCCAGGAGGTCGCGATGATCCCCGCGGTCATCGCGAACAGCGGGTACCAGGTGGGCCGGCCTCCGGAGAAGTAGGAGCGGACGAGCGCGCCCACCAGTACCTGACCGAGCAGCCCGATGGCGTACACGCGCATCACGGCGGCGGTGGCGGCGGTGTCCTGAGCGGTGAACGCGCCACGCTGGAAGAGCAGCTCGATGATCTGCGGAGCGCACGCGACGACCGCCGCCGTACCCAGGAGCACCGTGCAGGAGATCAGCGCCAAGTCGCGCTCCACACGGGCGCGGGCCCGCTCGGTGTCGCCCTCGGCGAGCGCCTGTGCGATCACCGGGAAGGTGACGGTGCACAGCATCAGCGAGAGCACCATCGGCATCTGGGCCACTTTCTGGGCGTAGTTCAGATGCGAGATGGCGCCCGCGGGCAGCGAGGAGGCCAGGAAACGTTCGATGACGACCTGGGACTGACGGCACAGCCCGAAGAGCAGCACGGTGGTGATGAGGGTCAGGTCCATCGGGCGGGCCTCCTCGCCGCCCAGGCCGGCCTCGGTCGCCCCCCGGTGACGGAGCTGCCGCCACAGCGAGGGCACCTGCACCGCCACCATCAGTCCGCCGCCCACCGCGACACCCACGGCCGCCGAGCGCACGCCCCAGTGGCCGCCGAGGACGAACATCGCGGTGATGATGCCGGTGTTGTACGCCACGTAGATCACCGCGGGCGCCACGAACCGCCGGTGCGCCCGCAGCGCCGCGCTGCAGTACCCGGCGAGCCCGAAGCTCAGGACGCAGGTCGCGGTCAACCGCGTGCAGTCCACGGCGAGCCTCGGATCGGGCAGGCCTGGTGCGAGGGCCTCGACCAGGTACGGCGCCCCCACGATCAGCACCCCGGAAACGGCCATGAAGGCCAGCGACAGCCGGGGCAGGGTGGCGGCCACCAGGGCACGGACCGGATCGCCGGCCGCACCCTGGGCGCGACGGGCGACGGCCACGCTGAACGCGGGGATCAGCACGAAGGCCAGCCCGTCCTCGATCAGCAGCGTCGACGCGAACTCCGGGACAGTCCAGGCGACCAGGAAGGCGTCCGTCTCGGACCCGGCCCCGAAGAGATGTGCCAGCGCCTGATCGCGGCCGAGGCCCAGCAGGGCTCCGGCGATCGAGAGCCCGATGGTGACGAGGGCGGCCTTGGCGAGGAAGCGGTCGGAGGAGGGTTCCGGGGGATTGGCGGGTGCCGGGGAAGTGCTGCGGGCGGCCGGGAGGACCACCGAGCCGTCGGCGTCGGTCCCGGCGTCGGTCCCGGCCTCGGGGCCGCTGTCGGCCCGCGGCGTCACCGTCATCGCGCCGCGGCCTCTTGTGACGGGCCCGACGCGGCGGGCGGAACCGGCGGGCGCGACGCTCCGGGCGGCGTGGAGTTCACGGACGCCGTGGAGGCCGGATCCACCAGCGCCCACCAGCCCACGAGCCCGAAGAGGACGGCCGTCAGCACCGTCGAGGGGCCGCCGATGTCCGCGTACGCGAAGTCGATCAACTGCCAGATCAGCAGCCCGCAGCCGACGAGCGCGCAGTCGATGCCCGACGGCGTCCGCCGCACCCGGACGAGCCCGCGCAGCCCGCACACCAGGAGGGCCAGCCAGCTGCCCGCGAGGGCGAGCAGCCCGATCAGGCCCTGTTCGCTGAGCACCAGCAGATACATGTTGTGCGGGGAGAGCAACGGCTGCTTGCGGTAGGCGGCGCCGGCGCCCCCGGTGTCGCTGCCCGAGGAGAGGGCGAGCGAGGCGTGTCCGTCGCGGTGGTCGGGGAAGGCCTTCAGTCCGACGCCGGTCAGCGGGTGTTCGCTCCACATGTCGACGGCCGCCGCCCACATCGTGTACCGGTCGACGACCGACTGGTCCGGCGCGTCGGCGACCTGCGTGATGCTGTTGATCCGGTCCTGGAGCATCGCGGTGCCGACACCGAGCCCGCCCACCAGGAGGACCGCGGCTGCGGCAACGGCCGCGCCCACCTTCACCGCGCGCCGCATCCCGGCCAGCGCCAGCTGCGCTCCGCACGCCGCGGCCGTGGCGATCCACGCGCCCCGGCTGAACGACAGCGCGAGCGGCAGCAACAGCATCAGCGAGCACGCGACGGCGGCGGTGCGCTGCCGTGACGTACACGGTCCGAGCGCGAGGCCGACCGCGCACACCACTCCGAACGCGACCACGGTCGCCATCCCCATGATGTCCGACGCCCCGAAGGTGCCCACGGCCCGGATGTCCTCGCCCATGTACAGGGCGCCGGTCCCGGTGACGTACTGGTGCACCCCGATCGCCCCCTGCCACAGGGCCAGACCGACGAACGACCAGGTCAGCAGCCGGAAGTCGCGCCGGTCCCGGACCAGCAGCAACACCGCGGCCGGGACCAGCACGAAGATCTGCAGATAGCGGGCGAGGCCGGTGATCCCGGCCCCCGGGTTCGCCGCCCCGGCCGCTGCGACGGCGATACCGACCACGGGGAGCCCGATGACCAGCGCGGCGGTGCCGGACAGGGGGCGCCGCCGGCCTCGCAGGAGACGCAGCGCGCAGCACAGCACGACCAGACCCGAGACGGCGTCCGCGACGGTCGCGCCGCCTTCGCCGCCGGGTGTGACGGGCAGCCCCAGCAGGGCGATCACCGCCACGACGGGCAGCACGGGCAGCGCGCGCCGCAGGGCGGACCCCAGTGTGTCCAGGGGCGTAAGGGGCAGGGCTTGGCTCATCGGCTCAGCTCCCCGTCGAGCGTACGAGTGCGGCGGCGGTGCGCAGCAGGATGCAGATGTCCTGCCACAGCGACCAGTTGTCGATGTACGCGTTGTCGAACCGGCAGCGGTCCTCGATCGAGGTGTCGCCGCGCAGCCCGTGGATCTGGGCGAGACCCGTGATGCCGGTCTGCATCCGGTGCCGGGCCGCGTAACCCGGATAGGTCTGACTGAACTTGCCCACGAAATAAGGCCGTTCGGGGCGCGGGCCGACCAGGCTCATATCGCCCCAGAAGACGTTCCAGAGCTGGAGCAGCTCGTCGAGCGAGGTGCGCCGCAGGAAGTGGCAGAAGCGGCTCATCTCCTGCTCGTCCGCGACGCTCCAGCGGGTCGCGGCCTCGTGCGCGTCGACCGGGCGGTGGGTGCGGAACTTCAGCAGCGTGAAGGGCCGCCCGCCCTTGCCGATGCGCTCCTGTTTGAAGACCACACCGGGCCCGTCGCTCAGCCGCAGCGCCACCGCGCACACCAGCAGCAGCGGACTGACCAGCAGCAACAGCGTCCCGGAGACGGCGACGTCGAGAAGCCGCTTGCCGACGCTGCCACGGCGCCGCACGACGGACAGCTGCCGGCAGGAGAACCCGGCGAGCGTGTGATGGCCGTCCCTGTCGTACGAGGGTGAGTCCGCGTCGACCTCCCACAGCGTGCAGCCCGCCTCGGCCAGCGCCCGCAGCAGCGGGCCGCGTGCGCTCGGCGGCTCCACGACGAGCACGGCCCGCACACTGTTCTGGATGAGGGCGCGCTGCACTTCCTCGCCGGTGGTCAGGACCGGCAGTCCCTCGCCTCCGGCCGGCTGATCGGTGACGATGCCCACCGGCCGTACCCCGCATCCCGGATGGCGCAGGAAGGCCGCGGCCACCCGCTGGGCCGTCGCGGCGGGGCCGATCACCAGAGCGGTCCTGGGGCGCAGCACAAGGGCCCGGCGGCGCCGCCAGTGCACTGTGCCGCGCCCCGCGCAGCTCACCGCCGACTGCAGGGCGCAGCCCGCGGCCAGGGTCCGGGCGGACAGCGCGCCGGCCGGGGACAGCGCCGCCAGCAGGGCCGCGAGCGTGCACCAGGTCACCACGATCCGCGCGCAGACCGCGGGCAGTTCGTCCAGCACGGCGGGCACGGGCTCGGGGCGGTACAGCGAGGCCCGCGTGTTCAGGCCGACCGCGCCGAGCAGCAGCGCGACGACGAGCAGCGGGTGCCGCTGGGTCTCACCGAGCGCCTGCCCGGTGGCCAGCGCCGCGATGCCGTCCACGGCGACCAGCGGCAGCCACGAGGCGCGCCGCGCGGTGGTGCGCTGCCCGGCCGGGAACCTGAAGCCGCCGACGGCCCCGCGTGGAGGGATGACCGAGACGGGCGAGAATCCGTACTCCCGGGGCTGTCCGCCGGGGGAGGGAACGGTGCTTTCCGCAGTCACGTGTGGCTGGACTCCCTGCACTCGGTGTGGTCCCCGCACCCGACGCGCCCGGCGTGCTGTGCCTGACGGCCGCTCAGCAGTTCGCGGTACACCTCCGCGACCGCGTCGGTCGCGCGTCGCACGTCGTGCGTGGTCAGTACGTGACGGCGGCCCTGGTTGCCGAGCGACTCGCACAGCAGCGGATCGGACAGCAGGCCGCAGATCGCCTCGGCCAGCGGGCCGGGCGCCTCGGCCGGCACCAGACAGCGCGTGCCGAGCCCCGGCGGCAGGCTCTCCCGGGCGCCGTCCACGTCGGTCAGCACGACCGGGCGCCCGCAGGCCATGGCCTCCAGCGGAGCCAGCGCCATGCCTTCCCAACGGGACGGCAGCACCACCAGATCGGCGGCCTGATACCAGGGCACGGCATCGGGGGCGGCCCCCGCGAACAGCACGTCGCCGGGCGCCCCGGCGCGCAGCCGCCCGGCGTCCGGCCCGTCGCCCACCAGCACGAGCCGGGCCCCGGGCACCCGCCGCCGCACCGAACTCCACGCCTCCAGCAGGACGTCCTGCCCCTTCTGCCGGCACAGTCGCCCCACGCAGACCACCAGCGGAGTCGTCGCATCGACCCCGGCTGCGGCGAGCAGCGGAATCCCGGCCCGTACGGGGTCCACGGCAGCCGGGTGGAAACGCGCCGCATCGACCCCGTTGGGGATCACACACCACCGCGCGCGCACCCCGGCGCGTACGCCGGTCGCGCGCTCCGCCTCGCTCACACACACCACCCGGGACGCCCAACGCGCCCCCCACCGCTCCCACGTCAGCGCGAGCCGCGCGGCGACCCCGTCGACGGCCTCGAACGACCAGGCGTGCGGCTGGAACACCGTCGGCACCCGCCCGCGCACGGCGAGCCGGGCCGCGAGCCCGGCCTTGGCGCTGTGCGCGTGCACCACATCGGGCCGCGCCCGCGCGACGACACGACCGAGCTGTCGTACCTCCCGCGGCAGCAGCGGCCCCGGCGCACGCGACGCCTGCCAGGGCCGTACGTCGGCGCCGAGCGCCCGGAGTGCCTGGGAGAAACCCCCGCCGTCCGGACACGCGACGGTGACATGTGTCCCGGTGGCGAGCTGTGCCCTCACCAGGTCCATGACCACCCGGGCGACACCGCCGTCGACGGGCTGGGTGAGGTGAAGGACCCGCGGCGGAGGGTCGGTTGACAGTTGCATGCGCGGTTCCTCGCTCACGGGCGCGCGAAGGCGCGCGTCACTGCTTCGCGTCGACGGCGGCGAACAGTGCGCCGACCCAGGCCGCGTCCCGCTGCGAAACGAGCCGGAAGGTCAACTGGTCACCCCCGCGCCGGATCCCCTTACCGAGTTCGAGGACGTCGGAGTCGTAGCCGAGCGTGTTCGGGTACGTGGGTACCCGCTCCATGGCGACGGGCTCCGGCTCGCTGATCGTCGAGTTCAGTACGTCGTCATGGGGATTGGCCGAGTCGCCCAGTGCCGTCGGAGTGCCGTGCCCGGTCGACACGGTCAGCGAGTCGCCCTTTCTCCCGCGGTCGCCGTTGTACGCGACGAGCCCTACCCGGCCGCCGGCGTTCTCGGGGAACGGGATACGGGGCAGCCGGACCGCCTGGTCCTCGCGCGGGCCGAGCGTGTCGAAGCCGTCCCACACCGACAGATGCCGCAGCGGCTCCGACTTCTTCTCGTACGCCACCATCAGGGTCCAGCCGCCCCAGGCCCCGGGGGCGGACTTGCCCATCGCCGCATTGACCTGGGCCACCGTGTACAGCCCCGAACCGCTCGCCCGCACCAGCTTGGTGACGTCCGCGGAGGCCTGGAACGCGTCGGCCCCGCGCGCCACCCGGTGCCCGATCACCTGGTCCGCGAGCACCACCTTGTACTCGCCGTCGGGTTCGGCGATCAGCACCCGCCCGTTGTCCTTCGGCGGCTTCTGCTCGCCGACACGGAGGTTGCCGCCCCAGTACAGCCGCGCGTACGTGACACGGGCGCCCTCCGGCAGACGGACCTCCGCGCGGCTGGAGTTGTAGGTGTTCCGGTCCTTGTCCACGTCGATGTAGAACATGTCGAAGTCGCCGTTCGCGCCGGAACCGCCCTCGCGCGCGTCGGGGCACGAGGGGGCCGCCGCGCGGAGGGAACGGAGGGCGGCGGGAGTCGTACGACAGCTGATGGACGAGTTGGCCGCCCGCACGATTCCGCCGTGCTGGAGCGCGTGGAACCGCTGCGTGAAGTGGAGGCTCTTCGCCTCGGCGGCGGGCGTCGCGGCCGTTGCGGAGCCGGGTGCCCAGAGAGTCGCGAGGGCAGAGCAGCCCACCGTCGCGCGGCGCAGCAGAAGGCCCGGGGGATGACGCATGACCGGCGGTGCCCTTTCGGGGGAAAAGGTTCTGGACCAGTGGACGGACGGAAATCTGCAGATCACATATGTGCGCGTTGACTCCCCGTCTGATTTCGACGTCTGCCGACGTCTGTTTCCAAGCGGCCTCGGGAGGTGCCCGACTCTAGCCGCTATCCGTATTTAGTCGGTGAAACCCGACAAGTGTGTCGGAATCGTGAAGCCGACGGTTTGTGAGATCACCCCTTTGGAGGCACAACTCGCACGTGTGCCGCGCGTTGATTCCAGAGCCGGGCATCCCCGCCCGGATGCTGTGTCGACTCCCAAGGAGCACTTCCCCATGTCGCGTATCGCGAAGGGCCTGGCCCTGACCTCCGTTGCTGCTGCCGCAATGGCGGGCACCGCCGGCATCGCCGCCGCCGACAGCGACGCACACGGCGTTGCCGCCCACTCCCCGGGCGTTGTGTCGGGCAATGTCGTTCAGGTTCCCGTCCACGTCCCGGTCAACGTCTGCGGGAACACCGTCAACGTCATCGCTCTGCTGAACCCCGCGTTCGGCAACCCCTGCGTCAACGACTGACGTCAGCGCGGACCCTTCTGCCGGCCGTCCTCCCCAACGGGAGGGCGGCCGGTCCGCGTTGCCCCGAATGGGGGGAAGGGGGTGTCAGCTCCCGGCATGGCTCCTCACCAGGGATGACGCGGGTGACCAGGGCGTCGGGCCACTACGCGGAGCGTTCGATCGGTTGCAGACGGCGATGATCGCTTTCACGGTGGGCACAAGATCCGATGGAACCATCGAAGGGAACATCCATGCGTGCTCTGCCCGCACGGCGCATAGCGTCCTCCATACTCTGCGCCACGCTCCTGCTGGGGATCGCCGCACCGGCCGCCATAGCCGCGGACGGGCACTCGGCGCGTGGCCGCACCCATGCGGCGGCACCCGTACCCGGCGCGGACGCGCTTCTGGCGCAGGTCCAGTCCCTGGCCGACATCGGCGGCGTACTGGCCCCGGTCACCGATCTGCTCAACGCCGCGCTCAAGGCGGACAACGGCCAGCTCTCCGCCGACCAGGCGGCGACGCTCGGTCAGGCCGTCAAGGACGCGATCGCCAAGGTCACCGCGGCGGCTCCGGTGACACCTCCGGTCACGCTGCCGGACCCGGCCACGACGACGGCCCCGACCACGACGACGGCCCCGACCACGACGACAGCCCCGGCCACGACGACGACGGCCCCGGCCACGACGCTGCCCACCCTGCCCTCGCTGACGAAGAGCGCCGAGCGCCAGGACGACGGCAAGGCGCCGGGCGTCAAGGGGGCCCGTGCCGAGGCTCCGACGGACCTCAAGGGCGACGCGCTGACCACCCTGCAGACCGCGGTCGACGCGCTGCTCAAGGCGGTCACGTCCGGCGACGCCACCCAGGTCGTGCCCGCGGCCACCGCCGTCGTGACGGGCCTCGTCAACTTCGTCGTCGCCACGGTGCTCGGCGGCGGACTGCCGGTGCCGAACCTGCCCGGCCTGCCGGCGCTCCCGAGCCTGACGAGCGCGTTGCCGACGAGTTCGCTGCCCACGAGTTCACTGCCGACGACCGGTCTGCTGCCCACCTCCTGAGCGCGGAGAGCGGTCCGAGGCGAAGCAGTCGCCACCCAGCCGTCGTGCCGACCGTCTCTGGTCGGTGCGGCGGCTGTTCGAGTGTGGGGTCTTATATGAGAATGCGACACGCGGTTCATTCGGGTGGGGTGCAGGAATTTTCTGCATGCGGGGTTTCCGCCGCGTCCGGGGCTCGTTAGTCGGGGCGAAGAGGAATTGCCTCTGGTGAATGAGTTGCCGAAGAAAGGAACACGATGAAGTCCCTGAAGGCCGCCGCTGTCGTCGCCGGGTCCATCGTCATCGCTGGTGCCGCCGCGCCCGCCTTTGCCGTCGAGGCCTCCGATGTCACGCCCTCCAGCCTCAACGGCGCCCTGGAGACCATCACCAGCCAGCGCTCGATCAGCCTGAAGGACGTGCAGCCCCTGCAGCACCAGTCGAACGCGCTCGACACCGAGAACAAGAGCTCCCTGCTCAACACCGTCAACGGCGCGACGAAGGCGCTCAACGCGGCCGGCGGCCCCTCGCAGCTCCTCGGTGGACTTCCCCTCCAGAGCTAATCCGTTCGTTTCATCGCGTGTCTTTCCGCAAGGCCTGCGGGCATCTCCCTAGGCTTTGGGGCAAATCTCCCAGGAAAGGGCTGACGATGAACACTGCCAAGAAGGTCGCTCTTATCTTCGCCACCGCAGGAATGGCCGCGGGTGCCGCCTCGGGCAGCGCCTTCGCCGACGCCGGTGCCGAGGGCGCGGCGCTCAAGTCCCCGGGTGTCCTCTCCGGCAACGTCATTCAGGTCCCCGTGCACGTTCCGGTGAACGTCTGCGGCAACACGGTCGACGTCATCGGCGCGCTGAACCCGACGTTCGGCAACGCCTGCGTCAACCACTGACGTCGTACACCGACAACTGATGTCGCACACCGACCGTCGACGTCCGTCGATGTCGTGCGCGGTGTTGTACACGGTGTTGTACGCGTTCTGAAAGGGTCGACTCCATATCCCACGGAGTCGGCCCTTTCGCGCTGTTCGAAAAGCGTCCCTCGTTCGTGTGGTCGGCCGCCGGGGTATCGCCCGAGCGGGTGAGAAATCGGCGGGGCCGTTCGGGTGCGTCGATAAGGTTCCGCGGTGACCTCAACCTCAAGCGAAACGCGCCCTTTCCGGGCCGCCGATCTCGGCACGCTCGCCGTCATCGCGTTCAGCGGTGATGCACCAGACGGCGGCATGCCCTATCTCCTCGCCTACTCCCTGGGCGACGGCGAAGGCGGCCCGGAGGGCACCTCGGCCGCCATCGAGCGGCTGCTGAGCGACAACGGTCTGCCGGTCGGCGACACGTTGCTCGACGGTTCCCGGCGGCCGAGCCTGCCGCTCACCCTGCTCGTCCAGGCGGGCCAGGCCGTCGTCACGATGCCGCACCTCAACGCCCAGTGCCTCGTGCCGCCGGAGTGGCTCGCCGCGGTCGGCGAACGCGGCTACGCCTACTTCCTGTTCGCCACCCGTGCCTGGCCCGACGCCGAGCCCGGCAAGCCCGTCGAGCCGGAGAGCCTGGCGGCCTTCGCGGGTGACGAGGGGACCCTGCTCAGCGCGGCGCATGTGCTTCTGCCCGTGCGCAGCCTGCGCGGCTGATGACGTCCACCGCGGGACGAGTGACGGACGGCGGAGGGGCGGTGGTGCGGACCGCGGGCGGCAGCCGCGCGTTCGCCCTGCTGCTGGTGATCACCGGTGCGGCCGGTCTCCTTGCCGCGTGGGTCATCACGATCGACAAGTTCAAGCTGCTGGAGAACCCGAACTTCGTGCCCGGGTGCAGCCTGAACCCGGTCGTCTCCTGCGGCAACATCATGAAGAGCGAGCAGGCCTCGGCCTTCGGGTTCCCCAACCCGATGCTGGGCCTGGTGGCGTACGGCATCGTCATCTGCGTCGGCATGAGCCTGCTCGCCCGGGCCGTCTTCCCGCGCTGGTACTGGCTGACCTTCAACGCGGGCACGCTCTTCGGCGTCGGATTCTGTACCTGGCTGCAGTTCCAGTCGCTCTACCGCATCAACTCACTGTGCCTGTGGTGCTGTCTGGCGTGGGTCGCCACGATCATCATGTTCTGGTACGTGACCTCGTTCAACGTACGAAATGAATTCCTGCCCGCGCCGGACTGGTTGAGAGGATTCCTCGGGGAGTTCACCTGGGTCCTGCCGGTGCTGCACATCGGCATCATCGGGATGCTGATCCTGACCCGCTGGTGGGATTTCTGGACCAGCTGAATATCGGAACGAGCCGACTATCGGGACGGCCCAATAGGCGGACGAGCCGACTATTGGGCCCGTCGGGGGAATCTTGAACTGATGGCGTTCTCAGGATCGTTACGCGGTACGGACGCTGAGCCCCCGAATCCTGAAAGGGACCGTACCTGAGATGAAGCCGACCACACGAGGAACTCTCGCCGCCGTCATGACCGGCGTCGTGGCAGCGGTGGGTGCCGCCGCCGCGGCCCCCGCCGTCGCGGCCGACACGGTCCCCATCCCCGTACCGCTGAACGGTCTTGAGCAGGCCCTCAACCTGCGGGCGCCCAAGATCGCAGGGCAGCTGCCGGTGCCCATGCCGGGCGCGCCCGAGGGGCCCCGGTACGTCGAGGGTCGGCTGCTTCCCGATCGGGCCCTACCGCAACTGCCCCTCGCCGCCGGGCTGCCCGGGGCGGACATCCACACGCCCCTTCCGCACATCCTCGGGCACGGCTTCGACCACCTCGGTGTCGGCGCCCCCGCGGCCGACCTGCGGACGCTGACCCCCGGGCTGGCCCTGGACGCCCCGCTCACCGCGCCGAACCCCGACAAGTCCGGCCTTCCGGAACTGAAGCTCCCGCAGGCCGCCGTGCTCGCACCGCTGTTGAAGACCGTGCCCGGCGCGAATCTGGAGACGGGGTCGGGGGCCTAGCCGCACCCGGGGGGCGAGGCCCGGGTGTCCGGCCCGGGCCCGCGGCCCGAACCACCGGGGGCCGAACTGCTGGGGGCCGTCGTCGTTGAACCCGACTGAGGCCGAGTGAAGCCGGCCCGATCCGCCGAGGAGAGAACCATGTTCGTCAGCAGGGTGCCGAGCAGAGTACCGAGCAGCATGCCGAGCCGTGTGTCGAGCGGAGTGTCGGTGACCCGGCGGGGCGCGATGCGCGGCCTGCTCGTGTCGGCCGTGGCCGTGGCGCTGGCCCCGGTCGTCGCGGCCTCGCGGCCCCCGCGCCCGCCCCGTGGCGAGGACTTCTCCTTCGACGAGGTGTACCGCGGCCGGCACATCCTCGGTACACGGACCGGCCTGGACGGCCGGGCCGCGTTCGACGGCGGCGAGTGGCATGTCACCGTCGACGGCCGGCCCTTGCATCTGATGCGCCGCGCGGACGGCAGCTACCTGAGCATGGTGGACCACTACGAGTCGTACCCCACACCGCTCGCCGCGGCCCGCGCGGCCGTCGACGAACTCGGCCCCTCGCAGCATCTGCGTGACATGAACGCGGCCGGGAGTGGCGTGACGGGCGGCGGCGCGGAGGGAGGCGTCCATCAGCATGGTGTACACGCGTAAGGACGTCAGCACGCTGACCCGCGCCGAGCGGCGCCGCTTCGTCGCCGCGATGCTGGAGGTCAAACGCAGGGGCGAGTACGACGAGTTCGTCCGGATGCACATCGAGTACTACGTCGCGGACGGCGACGGCGAACTCCGCGCGGCCCATATGGCACCCTCCTTCCTGCCCTGGCACCGGCGGTTCCTGCTGGACCTGGAACGGGCGCTGCGCCGCGTCGACTCCGCGGTGAGCGTGCCGTACTGGGACTGGACGCGGGACCGCACGCCGTCCTCCGCGCCATGGACCAAGGACCTGCTCGGCGGCGACGGACGGCGCTCGGACCGGCAGGTCATGACCGGGCCCTTCGCCTACGCGCACGGGAAGTGGACCATCAAGGAGGGGGTCACCGACGGCGAGTTCCTCACGCGCGAGTTCGGCCGCCCGCAGGACCCGATCCAGCTGCCCACGAAGAGTGAGCTGGACTCCGCCCTGAGGGATCCCGTCTACGACACGGCCCCCTGGAACTCCACGTCCACCGAAGGGTTCCGCAACAGGCTCGAAGGGTGGAGACGGGGCTCCGGCAGCGCGGCCTGGCGCAACCACAACCGGGTCCACCGCTGGGTCGGCGGCCACATGCTCGGCGGCGCCTCGGTCAACGACCCCGTCTTCTGGCTGCACCACGCCTTCGTGGACCTCCAGTGGTCCCGCTGGCAGAAGCGGCACCCCGGCGCACGCTATCTGCCCGCGCGACCGCCGGGGCCGGGCGAATCACAGCACGGCCGGATCGTCGCACGGCACGAGGCGATGCCGCCGTGGAGCGTGACGCCGGACGCGATGGAGGACCACAGCAAGGTGTACCGGTACGCGTAGGACACGTCTGTGCCTGGAGTACGGCGAGGCCCCCGGCAGTGAGTGCTGCCGGGGGCCCTCTTCGTGCGTGCGTGGGGTGTCAGCTGCCGTAGCCGTAGCCACCGTTGTCGTGCCCGCTGTCGTTCACGCAGGTGTTGCCGAAGGCCGGGTTCAGCAGGGCGATGACGTTGACGGTGTTCCCGCAGACGTTGACCGGCACGTGGATCGGGACCTGGATGACGTTGCCCGAAACGACGCCGGGCGAGCCGACGGCCTCGCCCTGGGCGCCCGCGTCCGCCATGGCCAGGCCGGCCCCGCTGAGCACCACGGCACCCGTGCCTACAGCGACAACAGCGGCCTTAGCGATGCGAGACATCACGTTCTCCTTTGACTCGGTGAGCGCACGGCTGCATGGGCGCGACCGCACGCCCCCTTCAACGCGCCCACCCACACCTGGTCACGGCGTTCATCCGGGGATCACTCTTTCCGCACGGGCCAGTACGTCCGCCTGCCGCATCGGGGTGTCATGTTGGGGGGATGTCGGGGGGAAAAATTCGCTTCGGCTCGCGGTATGCCCTCAACTAGCCTGCCGGACATGCCGACCGACCAACCGGCCGACGAAGCCACGGACCAAGCGACCGACCAAGCGACCGATCCGACAGCCGGCGTGAGCGGCCTCGCCGGCGTTGCCGGTGTGATCGGTCTGTTCGCCGAGGAGACCAGGGCACGTGCCTTCGCCGCGGTGGCCCTTGGCGCGGACACCCCCGCGAAGGTCATGGAGAAGGCAGGGCTGTCCCCGAAGGACGCGACCGTGGCGCTGCGACGCCTTCAGGAGCAGGGCGTGATCACCCAGGGCGACGGGGGACTGGGCGTCGCTTACGGCCACTTCCGGGAACTCGCGCGCTCCGCGCGTACGGCGCCGCTCGTCGAGAGCTACGGATCCGGGGACGAGCAGAGCGAGACGGTCCTGCGGACCTTCGTGCGGGACGGGCGCCTGGTGCGGCTGCCCGCCCAGTGGGAGCGCAAGCTGGTCGTGCTCCGGCACATCGCCGAGCGGACCTTCGAGCCGGGCGTCGAGTACCCGGAGCGGACCGTGAACGAGAAGCTGCGCGCCTGGTGCGAGGACGCGCCGGTCGACCATGTGACGCTACGGCGGTATCTGGTGGACCTGCATCATCTGCACCGGCAGAACGGCCTCTACTGGCGGCCCGCGACGGCCTGAGGCGCCCGGTGGTCCGAGGCCGCCCGAGGCGAGGTGCTTGATGGGCCGTGGCGGCCTGGGGTGGCCCGGGGTGCTTGATGGCCCGTGGCCGCCTGGGGTGCCTGGTGGTTGCTCAGCCCAGGCGGCGTACGGGCGTGCCCGCCAGGAACGCCTGGATGTCCTCGACCGCCGCGCCGTAGTACGTCTCGTAGTTGGCCCGCGACACATAGCCGAGGTGCGGCGTCGCCAGCAGCCGTGGGGCCGAGCGCATCGGGTGGTCGGCGGGGAGCGGCTCGATGTCGAACACGTCGACGCCCGCTCCCGCGATCCGGCCGCCGTGCAGCGCGGCGAGCAGCGCGTCCTGGTCGACGATCGCCGCCCGTGACGTGTTGACCAGGTAGGCGGTCGGCTTGAAGAGGTCCAGTTCGGCGGCGCCGATCAGGCCCCGGGTGCGGTCGCCGAGCGCGAGGTGGACGGAGACGAAGTCGCTGCTCGCGAGCAACTCCTCCTTGGAGGCGGCAAGCTCCACCCCCACCTCGTCGGCGCGCTCCTTGGTGAGGTTCTGGCTCCACGCGCCCACCTGCATGCCGAAGGCGAGGCCCACCTGGGCCACCCGGCCGCCGATCTTCCCGAGCCCGAGCAGACCGAGCCGGCGGCCGTGCAGATCGGCGCCGACGGTGCTCTGCCAAGGGCCGCCCGCCCGCAGCGCGTTGTGCTCCGTGACGATGCCCCGCGCGAGGCCGAGCAGCAGCGCCCACGTCAGCTCGACCGGCGGGGTCGAGGAGCTCGGAGTGCCGCACACGGTGACGCCGTGCGCCTCGGCGGCCGCGTAGTCGATCACCGAGTTGCGCATCCCGGAGGCGATCAGCAGCTTCAGCCGCGGCAGCCGGGCCAGCAGCGACGCCGGGAAGAGCACCCGCTCGCGCAAGGTGACGACGATGTCGAAGTCCGCGAGGGCGGCGGCCAGCGTGTCCTCGCCGGGGAAGTGCTCGGTGAAGCTGATGACCTCCACCTCGCCCGAGACCGGCGACCAGTCCGCCATCTCGGTCGCGACGCCCTGAAAGTCGTCCAGCACGGCACAGCGAAGTTGCATGTCAGGTCCCTCCCAGGCTCAGCCCGACCCTACCGGAGCGACGACAACGCACCCTGGGCCGCCCGCACCTCCGTGGAGGAGGCGGCTGATCCGTAAGTCGCGACGCCCGCTCGCTCACCGTGGCAGTATCTGGGCTCCATGAGTGCGTCCCTGGCGGTACGGAGCTTGCGCGCGGCGGTGTTCGCCGTGCTGTGCGTGCTGCTGGCCGCCGGGGGGCACGGGCTGGCGACGGGGGAGGCACCGCCGTTCTGGGCGGACGGTGCCGGATTCCTCGCCGTCTTCGCGGCCGGCTGTCTGCTGGGCGGCCGGGAGCGGTCGCTGCTCGGGATCGGCGGCGGAATGCTGGCCGCGCAGGCCGGACTCCACCTCGGGTTCGAGGCCGCCCGGCCGCGCATGGCGATGGACATGCACGGGGCGCACATGACGCACGCGCACGTCCACGCCCTGACGCCCCACGCCACGGCCGCGCATGTGGCCGCGGCCCTGCTCGCGACCTGGTGGCTGCGGTGCGGCGAGGCCGCGCTGTGGTCCCTGCTGCGGTGGGCCGTGGCACTTGTGCCGGGGCTCGCGGCATGGTGGCGGGCGCGGACGGGACCGTCTCACGCACGGGCCCGCCGGAACGCCGTACGCCGAAATCACGTGGATCCGCGGCCACTTCGGCAGTTGTTGCTGCGGCACGCCGTCTCCCGTCGGGGACCGCCGGCAGGGCTCGCCCCCACGCCCTGACCGCATCCACACCTGTACGGAGTTCCCCTGATGTCCCCGATACGCACCACCCTGCGCCGAGCCGGCCTCGTTGCCGCCCTCACCACGGCCGGAGTCCTGACCGCCTCGGGCGCGGCCTTCGCGCATGTGACGGTCCACCCCGAGAGCTACGCCAAAGGCGCCACGGACGGCGTCCTGACCTTCCGCGTCCCCAACGAGGAGGACACCGCCAGCACCACCAAGGTGCAGGTCTTCCTGCCCACCGACCATCCGGTTCTGGGCGTCCTGGTCACGCCCCAGGCGGGGTGGACCGCGAAGGTGACGACCACCAAGCTCAAGACGCCCGTGAAGACGGACGACGGCACGATCACCGACGCCGTCTCCGAGATCACCTGGACCGGCGGCCGGATCCGCCACGGCGAGTACCAGGACTTCGACGTCGCCTTCGGTCAGCTCCCTGACAGCACCGACGAGTTGAGCTTCAAGACGTTGCAGACCTACTCGGACGGCAATGTCGCCCGCTGGATCGAGGTGACGCCGAAGGGCGGCGAGGAGCCGGAGAACCCGGCGCCCGTCCTCGCGCTCACGGCCAAGGCCGCGGAGGAGGACGGTTCCGACGGGGGTTCCACCTCGGACTCGTCGTCGGGCTCGGGTACGGCGTCCCGTTCGGGCTCGTCTCCGGCTGCCGCGGCCAAGAGCTCGGCGTCGAGCAGTGACTCGACGGCGCGCGGCCTGGGCATCGCCGGGCTGATCGTCGGCGTCCTCGGTCTGGCCGCGGCCGGATTCGCCATCGCTCGCGGCCGCGCCGCCCGCTCCTAGCCGGTACGCGGCTGCCGCCCCGCCGGTCTCAACTCCCGTCGGCGGGGCGGACCGCCCACCGCTGCTCCACCTTGGCCAGCCGCCAGTACGCCACGGCCGCGGCCCAGACGACCACGAACAGGCCGACGATGATGTAGCCGACGTTGTCCAGGTCGAGCCCCGCGATCCAGCCGGTGACCCCGTCGCGCAGGTCGAGCTTGTCGTGCAGCACGCCCACCAGCTCGATCGTGCCGATGAAGAAGGCCACCGCGATGGACAGGCCGGTGATGGTGAGGTTGTAGAAGACCTTGCGCACCGGGTTGGAGAAGGCCCACTGGTAGGCGAAGTTCATGAACGTGCCGTCCAGCGTGTCGAACAGGCTCATCCCCGCCGCGAACAGCAGCGGCAGGCACAGGATCGCGTACCAGGGCAGCCCGGCCGCGGCGCCGCTGCCCGCCATCACCATCAGCGTGACCTCGGTGGCGGTGTCGAAGCCGAGGCCGAAGAGGAAGCCCAGCGGGAACATCTGCCCGGGCCGCGTGATGGACTTCGTGAAGCGGCCGAGGATCCGGTTCATGAACCCTCGGGAATCCAGGTGCTGTTCGAGCTCGGCCTCGTCATACGTACCGGCCCGCATCGCGCGGAAGACCCTCAGGATGCCGATGAGCGCGACGAGGTTGAGGGCGGCGATGAGGTAGAGGAACGACCCGGAGATCGTCGTACCCATGATGCCGAGCACCTGGTGTGTGCTGGAGCCCTCGTTCATGATCCGCCCAGCCAGCTGGGTGCCTCCGGCGATGAGTGCGGCGAGGATGACCACCACACTGGAGTGCCCGAGCGCGAACCAGAAGCCCACCGACACCGGCCGCTTGCCGTCGGCCATCAGTTTGCGCGTGGTGTTGTCGATCGCGGCGATGTGGTCCGCGTCGAAGGCATGCCGCATGCCCAGCGTGTAGGCGGTGACGCCCAGACCGATGCCGAACGCCTTGGAGCCGACCTCGTAGTGCTCCGGCGCCACGAGCAGGAACAGGATGCCGAACGCGACGACGTGCAGCGCCGCGATCACGGCCAGGAGTACACCGGTCCGCACGGTGTCCTCGCGCCGCCAGCGGAACCCGGCGGCGGATAGGGACGACTGCGTGGGCAGGGTCATGCGGTCACGCTCCAGCACCTCGTGGATCACTTCGTGAGATGCCGTGGCCGGTCTCCTGGCTGACGGGTGCACGCGCCCGGCCCTGCCTTCCCGGCCTCGCGGCCAGTGGCGCCACCCGAAGGCGGCATGGGACGGGAACTCCCCGATCACAGTGGCGAGGGCCGCTCCGGTCTGGGCCCCCTGAGGGGCCGTCACCGGTCTTCCCGAACACCACGGCCCGCCAACCGTAGGCGTGGCCGGTGTCTCCTGCAAAGCTGCACAGCTACGCAGGTATTGAAGATCACATACGGCTGCTCGCCCTGGCCGTTCCGGCGACGGAGACGGAATCGGAGGCGGGCACGAAGGCGGACAAGGAGACGGCAGCGGAGAAGGAGACGGCGGCGTGTGTCCCCTGGCCGCCTGCGAAGATGGCCCCCATGCATCTCGTCCCCGCCGAGCGGGCCGACCGCCGGACCATCGACGGCCACCGGGTCTGCGACGCCGTCGCCGCCATCGGTGAGCCCGGGCATGTACGCACCTGGGCCGACCGCTTCTCCCTCCTCGCCGACCCGCGTCGGCTCGCCCTGCTCCTGGCCCTCCACCGGGCGGGCCCGCTCGCGGTCTCCGACCTCGCCGTCGCGACCGGCATGAACGACCCCGCCGTGTCCCAGGCGCTGCGTCTGCTCCGCACCGCCGGGGTGGTCGAGGGTGACAAGGACGGGCGGGTCGTGCGCTACCGGGTGACCGACGGTCCGACCGCCGAACTCCTCGAACGCTGCGCGTACGACGCCGGCTGAGCCACTCCCGGGCGCACCGGGATCGAAGAGGGGATCTGGGCAGGGCATCCGGAAAGGACATCTGGGCAGGGCATCCGGATAAGGCTGCGGCCCCGAACGCCTGGGAGGCGGGCCGGGGCCGCGGGCTCACGGAGTCACCGTGGTGCGGTCACTCACTGTTGAGTTGCCAAGGTGCCGTGCTGCTCAGTCCTGCGTCGGCGCGTTCTTCCTGCGGACGAAGAACACCGCCGCGCCGCCGATCACGACCAGGGCGATGGCCACGCCCGCGATGACCGGGGTCGCGCTGGATCCACCGGTCTCGGCGAGGTCGGTGCCCCCGCCGGAGGTGCCGCCCACCGTCGCCGGGCTCGGCTCACTGACCGTCTGGGTCGTGATGTCGTTCGCGCTGCCCTGGGTCTTGCAGTCGAGTACGCCCTTGAACCGCTCGGTGAAGCCGTTCGGAGCGTCGATCGTGAAGTCGTACGCCTGGTCCTCCTGCAGCGGGATGGTCACCGTCTGGGACTTGCCCGCCGCGATGGTGCGCTCGACGCCCATCAGCTCGAAGGTGAACGCCTCGTCGCCCTCGTTGGCCGCCGTGATGTCGACGCCGCCCTTGGCGCAGTTCTTCTCGGCGGACAGGGCCGGTATCGCGCCCTTCTCCGCCCAGTTGGCGGTCGCCGTGGCGGAGACCGTCGACTCGCTGGACCCCGCGAGGATCTGCGTCTGGCTGTGGGTCTCCGAGGTGAAGGCGCGGCCGACCGGCACGGTCGTGGACGCCTGCACGGTCAGCGCGGCCGAACCGTCCGCGCTGTCCTTCGGCACGTCGAAGTAGAGCCGGCTGCCGTCGGTGGCGGAGGTGATCGCCTTACCGTTCTTGCCGACGACCTTCACCCCGCTGGCGGCGGAGTCCGCGGGCGGCGTCACCGTCACGCTGTCCGCGTTGGTGTGCACCGTGACGGGGCCGAGCCGCTCGCCGGCGTGACCGGAGACCGCGGCCGGGTCGAGGGTCAGCGAGGCCTTGGGCTCCGCCAGACTCCGCGCGCTCTTCTGCAGATAGTCCGCGAGCTTCTCCGCCTGCGGGTCCACCGCGTCCACGTCGGCACCGTCCGAGTACCGCCAGATGGCCACCTGAGTGCCGGCCGCCGCGTCCTTCTCGGTGAGGCTGCCGACGCCGGCCTTCTTGGCGAGCGCCGCCAAGTCGTTCACCTGCGGGTAGGAGTTCCGCAGGATCCAGCGGATCCTGCCCGCGTTCTTGTTGCCGTTCAGCGACGTACCGCTCCAGGGGGTCTCCTGGTATTTGGCGTCCCGCTGCGTCGGGTTGTGGATGTCGATGCAGTAGGTCTGCAGCATGCCGCCGTTGTCGACGGACATCTCGAACAGCCCCGCGGACACCCAACTGTCCTCGCCGTTCTCGTGGATGACCGCGGACCCGTACGTCTTGAGGTCACCTATCGTGGCGGTCGCACCGCCCAGGCTCTGCGGGGTCTCGTCGGCGACGGCCGTACCGGCGGTGGCGATCGTCCCGACGGCGACGAGCCCCGACACCAACGTCGCGGCGGCGAGGCGGGCGGCCCCTCGGCTGCGCGCGGACAACGCAGAGAACGCAGAAAACACAGAATTCCCCTTCGCGCAGGACCCGTTGACATGGGGGACGGTCCCGCCAGCAGAATCAGAAGCCACGTGAGCTATGCCCGGCATCCTAAGGAAGCGGCGCACCAGGTTCCCCGGTCATTCCATCGGATAATCGATCCGACTCGGAATCGTTATCGCTCACACAGCTGTGAGCTGGGCTTATCGACAAACACACAGGGACCGTTCGCAACGCATTCATCGATAAGCCGCAGTTCGGTCAGGTCGTGCGTGTCCCTGACATCACGTCACTCCCGCCGGCTCGGGATGCTGTTGGCCCGCCGCCTCGGTATGACCCTCTGGCTCCGTCTCCCAACTGGGCTCCGGCTGCGGTGCCGGAGCCGATCCCGTGTCCCCCTTGGCGGCTCGACGGAAGGCGGACGTGCCGCGCGAGAGGTCGTGTCCGATCGCCGCCGCGTCGACGTCCGCCGAGGTCCAGCTCTGGCCGTCGCGCGTTTCCGTGCGTACCTTCAGCCGCCCCTGCACGACCACCGGATCGCCCACCGACAGGGACGCCCCCGCGTTCGTCGCGAGCGCCCTCCTGGACCACACCGTGAAGAAGTTGGTGTGTCCGTCGGTCCACTCGCTCTTCTCGCGATCCCAGTAGCGCGACGTCACGGCCAGCCGAAACCTCGTCGACGCTCCTGTCGACAGCTCCCGGTACACCGGCTGCGTCGCGACGTTCCCCACCACGCACACCATCGTCTCGTTCATCCCGAACCCCTCTCCCGTACGAATGCGTCTGTCGCGGCGACCGCATGCGCTGTGTCGTGCGCTGCGATCGCCGCGAGATCAGACTGCCTCCGTCGGGCCGAGCCCGCTGAGCGCTGTGGACTACCGGCCGGTTGTGGAAAACTCCGTCACCCGACGGAGTGAGGCCGCACAGCTTCGCCGGGGTTAACCCACAGGTGCCGACGCCGCCCCCGTGACCCGCCCGTACTGCTCCCGCACCTCCCGGTACCGAAGCAGTTCCGCGGCCACGGGATCCAGTACACGTGCCCTCCCGCACCCGGCGGCGGCCTCGCGCAGCCGCCGTTCCGCTTCGATGCCGTAGCGCCGGGCGGGCCCGCGCGCCGCCATCCTGCTGCTCCACTCGACGGCCGGACCGCCGATGATGCCCGCCACCATCAGCAGCACAGGCACCCCGAGATTCGGGGCCGTGACGCCGATGATCTGACCCAGCAGCCAGAGTCCGCCGATGAGTTGGACGATCGTCATCGAGGCCTGAGCCAGCACGGCGACCGGCCACCAGCCGGGCCGCGGCGGACGCCCCACCGGGGTCACGGCGCGGGCCGTCATCTCGTCCAGCGCCTCGGGCAGCCCCTGCGCCCCGCGCACGGCCGCCTCGCGCACCGCCTGCGCCCAGGGTGCGGGGAGCCCGTACACCGCCCGGTCCGCGACCAGCCGTACGGCCTGCTCGACGCGCTGGCGTGCCGTGGCCTCCTCGTCCGCGGGGGCGCGGACGGGCAGACGTCCGGTCGGGAGCTCGCCGCGGTCCTGGTACCAGCGCCACAGCCGCAGCCAGGGCGTCCCGCACGCGCGGTTGGCGTTGCGGCGCCACGCGCGCTCGGACGCCTCGCCGGCCGCGACGGCACCCACCGCGTCCGCGAGCCGGGCCGCGAACTCGTCGCGCGCCTCCTCGCTGAGTCCGACGCGCCGCCCGGTCGCGTAGACGGGCCGCAGCCGTGCGGCGGCCGCGTCCACGTCGGCGGAGATCCGGCGCGCCGCGGCACCGCGCTCGGCCACGAACTGGCCGAGCGACTCGCGCAGTTCGCCGACGCCGTCCCCGGTGAGCGCGGACAGCGCGAGCACGGTCGCGCCCGGTTCGCCGTACTCGCCGAGCGCGATCCCGTCCTCGTCGAGCAGCCGCCGCAGATCGTCGAGGACCTGGTCGGCGGCCTCCCCGGGCAGCCGGTCCACCTGATTGAGGACGACGAAGGTGACCTCCGCGTGCCCGGCCATGGGCCGCAGATAGCGCTCATGGAGGATGGCGTCGGCGTACTTCTCCGGATCCACGACCCAGATGACCGCGTCGACGAGGGCCAGGACGCGGTCCACCTGTTCGCGGTGCTGGACGGCCGCGGAGTCGTGGTCGGGCAGGTCGACCAGGACGAGGCCGCGCAGCTGCGCCTCCGCCTCGGCGCTCTGCAGGGGGCGTCTGCGCAGCCGCCCGGGGATGCCGAGCCGGTCGATGAGCGTCGCCGCGCCGTCGCTCCAACTGCACGCGATGGGCGCCGCGGTGGTCGGCCTGCGGACACCGGTCTCCGAAATGGCCACGCCGGCGAGCGCGTTGAAGAGCTGCGACTTGCCGCTTCCCGTGGCCCCGGCGATCGCGACGACGGTGTGCTGCCCGGAGTGCTTGCGGCGCGCCGCCGCCTCGTCGAGGACCCGGCCCGCCTCGGCGAGCGTCCCGCTGTCGAGCCGCGTGCGGGAGAGGCCCACCAGCTCGCGGAGCGCGTCCAGGCGTGAGCGCAGCGGTCCGTCGTACGCCAGAGGGGCCGGCGGTTCCTGGACGGCGGCCCTGGTCTCCACCACCGGCGTCTCGTGCCCGGTGGCCGTCTCGGAGACGCGCCGCGCGATGAGCCCGTCGTCCCAGACGGGTCCGCCTTCCGTACCCGCGGACGTGTCGTCGCCGTCCTTCACGCGCGCGTGCCCGTCGTCGGAGCGGGCGTTCTCGGGGAGCCCCTTTTCGGAGGGCTCGCTGTCGCCGGTGCTCTCCGGGGGCCGGTCCTCGCAAGCCGCCTCTTCGGGAGGGCCGCTTTCGGAAGTGCCCTCTCCGGGGAGGCGGTTTTCGAGAGTGTCCTCAGTGTCCTCTTCGGACGTGCTCTTTTCGAAAGTGTCCTCTTCGAAGGTGCCCTCTTCGGAGCAGGCGTCGTCGGAGGAGTCGTCTTGGGGGTGGTCGTCTCCGGGACGGTCGGCGTGATCCGTGTGGTCAGTGACGGCAGTCACCGCGGTCACCTCTCCTTCTGCAGTACGGACAGCGCGGCGATGAGTTCGGCCTGGGGTTCTGGATGGACGTCGAGCGCGTCGAGGGGCGCGAGACGGCGTTCGCGCTCCGTGTTCAGGGCCTTGCCGAGGTAGTCCGTGAGCAGCCGCCCGCCCCGGTCGCGCAACCGCAGCGCACCATGCGCCCCGATCCGCTCGGCGAGCCCCTCGCCCGCCGTCCGCGCCCGGCGGCCGCCCAGGAGGGCGGTGGCCACCAGCGCGGCGACCACTTCGGGGTCGGGCGCGACGCTCTTGTCGAGGGCGCGTACTTCGTCCTCGGCATGCTCCTCCAGGACGCGCCGCCAGCGCCGTACGGCCATCCCGATCCGGTGCTCGGCGCTCTCCAGCGTCGGATCACGGTCCGTCAGTGCCGCGGCGCCCGCGGCGGGTTCCCGGCGCCATGCCTCGTCCACGCGCTCGTCGGCCGCGGTGACCGCGCACAGCAGCAGGGCGCCCAGGCTCTCGACGAGCGCGTCGAGCAGTTCGTCGGCTCCGCAGTCGAGGGGATAGGCGCGCCACCGCTTGAGCGCGTCCCCGGAGAGCACGGCCCCGGCCTGCAGACGCCTCTTCGCGCGCGCGTGCTCGCTGTCGTACGCCCCTTCGACGGCGGCGGTGAGCCGCAGCGCGGCGGCGTACTGCGCGGCGGCGGCGCTGGCCAGCTCGGGCATCCGCGCCTTCAGCGAGTCGAGGACTCCGTAGGCCGTGCGGGCCATCGCCTGGTGCCGGGCGCCCGCGTCCTGCGCCTGGTGCGTGAGCCAGGTACGCAGGGGCGCGACGGCGGTGGCGGGCAGCAGGCCGCCGCCCCACGCGGACTCGGGCAGCTCGGGCACGGTGAAGCGGGGCACCTCGCCGAGGCCGGCCTTGGCGAGCAGGGCGCCGTACTGCCGCGAGACCTCGGACACCACCTGGTGGGGCACCCGGTCCAGGACGGTGACCAGGGTCGCCTTGTGCTCCTTGGCCGTACGCAGCAGATGCCACGGCACGGCGTCGGCGTACCGGGCCGCCGTGGTCACCATCACCCAGATGTCGGCCGCACAGATCAGCTCGGCGGCGAGTACGCGGTTGTCGGCGACCAGGGAGTCGATGTCGGGCGCGTCGAGGAGGGCGAGGCCGCGGGGGAGCGTGTCGGCGGTCTCGACGCGCAGTACCCGCCCCCCGTGTTCGGCGAGGGCGGACAGGTCGTCGCCGGGCTCCTGATGGGGCACCCACACGCGCGTGAAGTCGGGCAGCACCCGCATCCCGCTGAACCAGTGATGGTCCTCCGGATGGCACACCAGCACCGGCGTACGGGTTGTCGGCCGCAGCACGCCCGCCTCGCTGACCCGGTGTCCCACAAGGGAGTTGACGAGGGTCGACTTGCCGGCGCCGGTGGACCCCCCGATGACGGCGAGGAGCGGTGCTTCGGGTTCTCTCAACCGGGGCACCAGATAGTCGTCGAGTTGTGCGAGCAGTTCGTCGCGGTTGGCACGCGCGCGTGGAGCCCCCGCCAGGGGCAGCGGGAAGCGTGCGGCGGCGACACGGTCGCGCAGGGCGGAGAGTGCGTCGAGCAGCTGAGGCCGTACGTCCAAGGTCACCACATGCGAAGAATGCCCAATTTTGGTGGCTTTCTGAAGCATATGGGTATGCCTGCGCGCCGACAGGACACACGGGGCGGAAGGGATGACTGGGGCGCAGGCATAACGAGTGCACAACACCCGATGCGCGAGACGCCAAAAGCGGTGCACGATTCGTACCCGCCTGCGATTATCAGGACCGCTTCACTGAACCTCCACATCGAGCCACGGAGGCGAAGCACGGGGGACAGGGACACGGGAGCCCTATCCTTGTCCCCGGCAAGGTCAGGGATCAGCCCGCACCCGGGCACCAGGACACAGGCCACCACACCCGGCCCCCGTAGCTCAGTGGATAGAGCAGGCGCCTTCTAAGCGCTTGGCCGCAGGTTCGAGTCCTGCCGGGGGCGCAAAACTCCCCACCCTCCCTATGGGAGGGCTTTTTGTTGGTTCCCCGGCGTGTCGTGCCGCTGGTTCTCCGGCGCGTCATGTGCCGGGACGGCCCGGTCCCAGGTGTCGGACCTGATCGTCGTCGTCCTCCTGCATTCCGTTGACTTGCCCGTGTTCTCAGCCCGTGTCCCGTCGAGTCAGGTCAGTGGGCGCGACGTCCGGCCCGACGCCTCGTCGATCTCGTCGTGCGCCTTGGTCAGCAGCTGCATCGCCAACTCGTTCAGCGCCCTCGCGCCCGCGACCTCCTCGCCGACTCTTGGCTGATTCGAGTCGGAGGGGTGGCGGCTGGCGTACCCGTGGGCGCGTACTTCGTTCCCGTCGGGGAGTCGTAGGAGGGCGGCGGCGCGGGTGCGATGGTCGTCCTCCTCGAATTCCATCTCTACGTGCCATCCGACCGTGGTCCGTGCCTGTGTCTGCGTCATCATGATCACCTCCGGAGCCCCGGCCCCTAGTACGAGTGTGCTCCCTCGGGCGCCCGCGCACGAGGTGGCGGCCGAGCTCGCGGCCGACGGCGACTAGGAGTGACGGGATGGTTACCTGACCAAGGGGGCTTTCGTCCGGCTGCCTGGTGCGAGAGGGCGCCTGTTCGTTCGGTGCGAAGGGCGGTGTCTCCCCGGTCCTTGCGTCTGGTCTCGGCGTGAGTGGATCAGCGGGTGGGGCACATGGGGTGGGGGCACGCATGGGGATGCAGGAGCGCTGGCAGAGTCGGCAGGACGGCCTTGTGATGGCGGGTGAGGGACTCGAAGCCGGTCCGGACTGGGACGCGCGTGTGCGGGCCGCGCAGACAGTGATCGTTGAAGCGGCACGCGGCGCCTTTGAGCGCGGCGACGGGTGGTTCGAGGCCGAGGTCGACCAGCGGAGCGTCGGCAGCCTGGATCCATACAGCGGCACAGCGCTCGACCTCGGGGTGCCCTCTGTGGCGCGGACCAAGGCCGAGCCTGCCGGTGTGCTGCGGGCCCCGAGGAGCGACCTGCTGTCGCGGATCGAGGACGAGGGCTGGGCCCTGCACACCGCCCAGTACGTCTACGTCCAGCTCGGCGAGGAGTCCCGGAACAAGTGGCTCAGGTCGGGGCAGCGGGTGGCGATCAAGGGGAAGATCATCGGCGTATATCTGTTCCGGAGATGTTCCGGAGGGCCTGAGGACGCACAGGGCGTGGGCCGCTCGTGAACGGGGGCGTGGGTCCGCTCGTGAACGGGCAGGTCGCGGGGGGCTCGTCCGAACGGGTTTCCCCCCAGGGGTAGCCGTCAGGCAAGATGGGGTGTATCTGCCCACTCCCGATTTCAAGCGTCCGGACGGTTTCTCTTGGCTGAGTTCATTTACACCATGCGCAAGACGCGCAAGGCGCACGGCGACAAGGTGATCCTCGACGACGTCACCTTGAGCTTCCTCCCGGGTGCGAAGATCGGTGTGGTCGGGCCGAACGGTGCCGGTAAGTCCACCGTTCTGAAGATCATGGCGGGCCTTGAGCAGCCCTCCAACGGCGATGCCTTCCTGTCGCCCGGCTACAGCGTCGGCATGCTGCTCCAGGAGCCGCCGCTCGACGAGTCCAAGACCGTTCTGCAGAACGTCCAGGACGGCGCCGCCGAGATCATGGGCAAGCTGCACCGGTTCAACGAGGTCGCCGAGCTGATGGCGACCGACTACTCGGACGCGCTCATGGATGAGATGGGCAAGCTTCAGGAGGACCTGGACCACGCCAACGCGTGGGACCTGGACACCCAGCTCGAGCAGGCCATGGACGCCCTGGGCTGCCCGCCCGGCGACTGGCCCGTCACCAACCTCTCCGGTGGTGAGCGTCGCCGCGTCGCGCTGTGCAAGCTTCTGCTTGAGGCTCCTGACCTGCTGCTTCTCGACGAGCCCACCAACCACCTGGACGCCGAGTCCGTGCAGTGGCTGGAGCAGCACCTCGCGAAGTACCCCGGCACCGTCGTCGCCGTCACCCACGACCGGTACTTCCTCGACAACGTCGCCGAGTGGATCCTCGAGCTAGACCGCGGCCGCGCGCACCCCTACGAGGGCAACTACTCCACGTACCTCGACAAGAAGGCCTCCCGCCTCAAGGTCGAGGGGCAGAAGGACGCCAAGCGCGCCAAGCGGCTCAAGGAAGAGCTTGAGTGGGTTCGCTCCAACGCCAAGGGGCGTCAGGCCAAGTCCAAGGCGCGTCTGTCGCGCTACGAGGAGATGGCCGCCGAGGCGGACAAGATGCGGAAGCTGGACTTCGAGGAGATCCAGATCCCGCCGGGCCCGCGTCTGGGCTCCATCGTGGTCGAGGTCAACAACCTCTCCAAGGCCTTCGGCGAGAAGGTCCTCATCGACGATCTCTCCTTCACGCTGCCGCGCAACGGCATCGTCGGGGTCATCGGCCCCAACGGCGCCGGCAAGACCACGCTCTTCAAGATGATCCAGGGTCTGGAGACCCCGGACTCCGGCTCGATCAAGGTCGGCGAGACCGTCAAGATCTCGTACGTCGACCAGAGCCGCGAGAACATCGACCCGAAGAAGTCCCTGTGGGCCGTCGTCAGCGATGAGCTGGACTACATCAATGTGGGCCAGGTCGAGATGCCGTCGCGTGCGTATGTCTCCGCCTTCGGGTTCAAGGGCCCGGACCAGCAGAAGCCGGCCGGCGTCCTCTCCGGTGGTGAGCGCAACCGCCTCAACCTGGCGCTGACCCTCAAGCAGGGCGGCAACCTGCTGCTCCTCGACGAGCCGACCAACGACCTCGACGTCGAGACGCTGGGCTCCCTGGAGAACGCGCTCCTGGAGTTCCCGGGTGCGGCCGTGGTCGTCTCCCACGACCGCTGGTTCCTGGACCGAGTGGCGACGCACATCCTCGCGTACGAGGGCGACTCCAAGTGGTTCTGGTTCGAGGGCAACTTCGAGTCGTACGAGAAGAACAAGGTCGAGCGGCTCGGCCCGGACGCGGCTCGCCCGCACCGTGCCACCTACAAGAAGCTGACCCGGGGCTGATCGATCTTGCGGCACATCTACCGCTGCCCGCTGCGCTGGGCGGACATGGACGCGTACGGCCACATCAACAACGTGGTGTTCCTCCGCTATCTGGAGGAGGCGCGCATCGACTTCCTGTTCCGCCCGGAGAAGGACTTCAAGCAGGGGTCTGTGGTGGCGCGCCACGAGATCGACTACAAGAGGCAGCTGGTCCACCGGCACGCGCCGGTGGACATCGAGCTGTGGATCACGGAGATCAGGGCGGCGGCGTTCACGATCAGGTACGAGGTCAAGGACCCGGCCGCGGCTGACGCCAAGGAAGTGGTCTACGTCCGGGCCTCGACGGTGATAGTGCCGTTCGACTTCGAGACCCAGCGCCCGCGCCGCATCACCTCCGAGGAACGGGAGTTCCTGGAGGAGTACCGGGACGACAAGGCCGACGAGGCCGTCGCGGCATGACCGTTCTGCACCTCGCCGACGGTGGGGAGGCGGCAGACCTCGCCGCCTTCCTCTCCCGGCTGATCCACTACGACCGCGCGGCCGCCGTGCGCCTCCAGGCGCACGGCAAGGCGCTCGCGGTCTTCGGGCGCCCGCCGTCCTTCGAGGTGCTCGCCATCCGTACGGCGCGCCTCGCCAAGCCGTACGAGAACGGGCTCGACGTCAGCCTCGACGTGACCGTCTCCGCCGGTGAACTCCTGGAGTCCATCGACGAGTCGGCGGCCACCGCCGCCGTCCCGGCCGCCGTCACCGGGCCGCCGTGGGCCGGAGTGCTGCCCCCGCGAGGGGGCTGGCAGCCGGAGCCGGGGCTGCCCGCGCCGGACGCGGTACGCGCGATGGTCGCCGCCGCCGTCGCCGAATTCCGGTCCCGTACACAGGAGTTGGCGCCCGAGGCCCGTACCCGTGCCGAACTCGACCGGATCGGGCGGGAGATCTGGTCCCGGCCGATCGGCGACACCGGGCTTCCGGTACGGGCCGCGCACGCGGCACAGTCGCTTGGATTCCTGCGCACCGCCGGCGAGGACGTACGCCAAGACGCCCCCGGCGAGAGCCCGTTGGGGCTGTACTCCTCGGGGGCGTGGCTCCGGCTGCGTACGCCGTACGGGTCGATCGCCGTGCGCAGGGCTGGACTTGGGGCGCTGGACGTCAGCGTGCGCTGAACCCGCCCACACCGGCGATTGCTGTGCAGCTACGGCGGTGGATCACCCGTGATCGCTGTCGTCCGGCCATACGCCGATGTGGTCCGGCTCCAGTTCCAGCGCCACGCGGTCCCGCATGCCCAGGGCCTCGGTGTACTCGGCGGGGAGCTGGAGGCGGCCCGCGCGGTCGAGCATCGCGTACTCGCGGGCCACCACCGCCTCCTGGCCGGTGGCCGCGTCGACCTCGGTGCGGCGCAGGACCTCCGTGGAGGTGCGGCCGTCGCGGATGGCGACCGTACGGCGGACCTCGCCGGCGACCGCCTGGTCGTGGGTGACGATCACGATGGTGGTGCCGAGGTGTTCGTTCGCGGTGCGGAAGGCGGCGAAGATCTGCTCGGCGGTGTGGGAGTCGAGTTCGCCGGTGGGCTCGTCGGCGAGCAGGACGGCGGGGGCGTTGGCCAGGGCCACCGCGATGGCGACGCGTTGTTGCTGGCCGCCGGACATCTGGTGCGGGCGGCGGCCCCGGCAGTCGGCGATGCCCAGCAACTCCAGGAGTTCCAGGGCGCGTTCGGCCTGGGCGCGGCGGGAACGGCGGCCGTTGCGGACGGTGCCGGACAGCTGCATCGGGAGGGCGACGTTCTGGGCTGCCGTCAGGTAGGGGAGCAGGTTGCGGGACGTCTGCTGCCAGACGAAGCCGACGACCTCGCGGCGGTAGCTCAGCCGGTCCTTCGCGCCCATCGTGAGCAGGTCGCGGCCGGCCACCTTCGCCGCGCCCGCGGTGGGGGTGTCCAGCCCGGCCAGGATGTTCATCAGCGTCGACTTGCCGCTGCCCGACGCACCCACCAGCGCCATCAACTCGCCCTCGCGGACCAGCAGATCGAGGCCCTGGAGCGCCTGGACCTCCACACCGTCCGTGGAGAAGATCCGGACCAGACGGTCACAGGTGATCAGGGCGTCGTGGCCGTAGGCGGGGCGGTCCCGGCGGGCGGCGGCGCGGTGTGCGAGGTCGGCGAAGGTGGGGTCGGTGGTGGTCATGGGCGACTCCTGGTGGCGCTCGTGGCGCTCTTCGAAGGGGTGCGCGGTGTGGCACTGAGCTCGGCTGTGCGGGCGTCGCTCATCGTGCGTCCCCCGCCCGCAGTTCCCGTACCGACCCCCTTCTCCCCGTCCACCACGCCTGTGCCGCCGCGATGCCCGTCGCGAGGGCGAGGACGGTCAGGGACGGGAGGAGCAAGGAGAGGGTGTCCGTGCGGAGCCGGGCGCTTCCCGGCGTGGAGTCGTGGGTGGCGAGGGCGATGGCCGTCAGGTCGATGCCGGGGGAGAGCAGACGGATGGTCGCCCAGCCCGTGAGCGCGCCGCCCGCCGCCGCGAGCAGGGCCTGGGGCAGGGCCTCCAGGACGAGGAGGCGGCGGCCCTGGGCGCGGGTGAGACCCATGGTGCGGAGGCGGGCGAGAAGCGCGGCGCGCTCGGGGGCGGCGCGTATGAGGGAGAGCAGCAGGGCGAGTACGGCGTACCCGGCGCCCGCCGCGACCGCCGCCGTGTAGATCCGCTCGGCGCCGGACTGCAACGGCGAGTCGACGTACCGCGCCCGCTCCTCCGCCCGCAGCCGTACGGTCACGCCCGCACCGGACGCCTTGCGCAGGGCGGCCCCGTCGAGGTGGTCGCCGGTCACGAACAGCGCGGTCGGGCGCGCGGCGCGGGTCCCGAGTCCGGCCCGGTCCACGATCAGGAAGTCCATGTCGGAGACGGCCGGGGTCAACTCCCGTACGAGAGCGATCCGCACGGTGACCCGACTGCCGTCCTCCATGCGCACGGCGAACGGCCGCGTGCCGTAGCGGTCGGCGACGGCGGGGGAGGCGACGGCGGGGAGGGGCGCGGCCCCGGAACCCTGCCCCGACCCCCGTGACCTCAACTCTCCCGCCGGGAATCCCCCGAGCCCCACCCCCCGGGCCAGCCGCGCGTATCCCTCCGGATCCACGCCCGCCACCGGGACCGTCTCCTCCTCCGTGCCCGAGCCCTCGCCCAGCCGTGCCTGGTAGGCGATGCTCACCGGCGTGACGTCGTGCGCGCCCGGAGTCCGGCGGAGCCGCTCGGCCAGGGTGGAGGGCAGGGCGTGGGTCGCCTCGACGCGGGCGTCCGCGCCGGTGGTCAGGAGGGCCGCGCGGTCGCGGGCGTCGTGGACGCCCGCGAGGACCGAACCGCCGAAGGCGGCGGTGGTGAGGGCGGTGAGGAGGGCCAGGAGGGGCAGGACCGTGGAGGTGGAGGTGCGGCCGGCGCGGGCCAGCGAGAGAGGGGTGACCGCGCCGCGCAGCCGCCCGGCCGGCCGGGACAGCCGGCGCAGCGGCAGCGGATAGAGCCGGACCAGCACCAGGGCCGCGATGACGCCCACCAACACCGGTGCCAGCGCGACCAGTTGGTCACCGGAGGCGGAGCCCGACGCATCGGACGCGCCCCGGCGCCGCAGCGCCACGACCGCCGCCGACGCCAGTACCAGCAGCGTGAGTTCCGCGACCGTACGGCGCCGTGACGGGCGTACGGATGTCAGGTCCTCGCGGGCCCCGTGGACGCGTACGGCACGGTGGGCGAGCACGGCGCGCACCGGCAGGGTGGCGCAGGCCAGGACCGTCACGGCGACGGCGGCCGCGACCGCGTACGAGCGGCGGCCCTCCGGGACCGCGAGCAGGGCGCCGCCGAGGCCCAGCGCGCCCGCGGGCAGCGCGACCACCGCCGTCTCGGCGAGCAGACGCCCCGAGACGCCTCGCAGGGAACCGCCGCGGGCACGCAGCAGGGCCAGTTCGGCGCGGCGGCGGTCGACGGCGAGGCCGCCCGCCATCAGCAGGACGACGGCGGCGACCGTGCCGGTGCCGAAGGCGGCCACCGCCACCAACGGGCCGATGCCGGAACGCAGTTCGGTGAACGACTTCAGTACGTCGTCCAGGTCCGTGGTCGCGTCGGCCAGCGGGTCGACGCGTTCCCGCACCCGGCCGAGGCCAGGGCCTGACTCCAGCGCGGCGATCGCGGAGGCCAGACGGGACACGTCGTGCGCGGCCAGGGCGGAGGCGTCGGGCGCCAACTGCCAGTAGCGTTCCGGCTTTCCGGGCGTGCCGAGCATCGCGGGGGCCGCGTCCGGCGGCAGCAGCAGCGCGCCCAGCCAGTACTTTTCCGGCGGGCCGCCATTTGTGGGCAGCACCATCAGGGAGGGCTTGCGCAGCACGGGCATCGCCGTCCAGTAGGCGCCCCCGGGCGTGCGCGGGACGACGATGCCGGTGACCCGTACGGACAAGGGGGCGCGCTCGATGCCGGGCAGGTGGATCACCGAACCCACCTTGATCCGCAGGGTCTTGGCTGTCTCGGCGGTGACGGCGGCCTCCACCTCGGCCGTCGCCGCGGTCACCGTGCCCGTCACGCGCGGCAGACGCCCCGAGGCGAGCCGGGCGTGGTCCGCGAGGCCGTTCTGCGCGATGAGCGACATACGGGCGGGCAGCCCGGTCGGCATGGGCAGCCAACGGTCCAGCGCGGCCGTGGGATCGGCGGTGCGGACGCCGTACGAGGACTGCGTACGGTCGGCGACCAGGGGCCGTTCGACCGAGGCCAGCACCTTCGCGTACGCCGTGCGCAGCGCGGCCTCCCGCAGGGCCTTCTCCCGCTGCTCCTGCGGGAGTTCGACGCCCGGCTGCGGGGCGTACACCTGCACGGTGGTCTTCTGGGCCGAGGCATCGTCGAGGAGCCTGCGCAGCCCGGCGTCCTCGTACCGGTCGACGGCTCGCGGGAAGGCGGCGGCCAGCGCGGCGGTCAGCGCGACGAGCAGGGCCAGGGCGAGCGCCGCTCCGGGCGCGGCGCGCAGCCGTGTGCGGACCCATGGAGCCACCGGAGCCGTACCGGCCATGTCACTCACCCCCCTGTCGTCGCAGCGAACTCGCCGGGTCCGGGCGGTGCAGCGCCAGGAAGGCCGTGATGGCCAGCGGGGTCACGGCCACCGCGGCCAGCAGCACCGCGACCTGCGGCAGCGGGAGCTGGACCAGGACCTGCGGGACGGGCCGGGTGGCGTCGGAGGTCAGGACGATCAGCGGGACGACCGCCCGGGTCAGCACCGCGCCCAGGGCGACGCCCACCACCAGCGCCAGGGCCACCAGGACACCCTGCTCGGCGGCGATCAGCCGGGCCAGCTGGCGGCGCGGCGCACCCAGCGCCCGCAGCACCGCGAACTCGGAGCCGCGCTCCCGCAGCGACCCGGCCGTGCTCACCGCGAAACCGACCGCCGCCAGCGCCGCCGCGACCACGGCCGCCGCGGCGAACGCGGCCTCGGGGCCCGCCCCGAACGGGTCGTCGCGCAGCCCGTCCGCGATCTCGTCGCGCACGACGACCTGTGACGGCTCGATGTCGGGCCGCTCCCGCACGGCCGCCGCGACCCGCGCCGCGTCGCCCGGCGCGGTCCGCAGCCACCACTCGGTGGGCGCGACACTCTGCCCGTAGCGCGACTCCAGCACCCGGTTCACGGAGCGGAGATCGACCAGCAGCGCACCACCGTCGGCCACCGCGCCGCCGGTCTTCGCCGACGCGCCACCCGTGCCAGGCCCGCTCCCGGTCGTGGGCAGCGCCCGTACGCTCGCGACGATCCGCACCGGCACCGTCTCGCCCCCGATCGGCACGTCCATCCGCTGCCCGATCCGGGCGCCCGCCGACGTCAGGAAGCGGTCGGTCGCGATCGCGGTGGCCTCCGTCACCGGCTGGACGACTTGCAGGCGGACCGTCAGCGACGTGATCTGCCAGGCGAAATCGTGCGGGACGTAGCCGGTGCCGTAGCGGACGGCGAGGGCCTTGTCCGTGGCCTTCTCCACCTGCGGGGGCGTCGGCCGGGTGGAGGCGTCGGGCGATGCCGAGGTGCTGTTGGTCTGGGACGCCGCCTTCCAGGCGGTGGGCAGCGGCAGCCGCTGTTTCGTGCCGTCGGCGCCGGTCGCGGTCAACTCCTCCACGGAGAAGAGGTGGTGCTGCGCCTGGTCGATGGGCTGGGTCATGTCCAGTTGGAGTCCGGTGAGGATCAGGGGGCCGGCGGCCGGCGAGAGGTCCAGCGCGAGCGGGTGCGCCCGTCCGTCGGCGGGGAGCTGGCCGAGCCGGATCGCGTACGGCGTCCCGTAGCGGTCCTCCAGCGTCACCGTCACGTCCGCGGTCGTGCCGTCCTTGCCGCCGTGGATCCGCGCCGTCATGCCGAGCCGCGTGGCGCCCTTCGGGAGCGCCGTGCCCGTGGTCGCCCCCTTCGGTGCGAGCCCGGCCAGCAGCGGCCGCACCGGTCGGCCGGCCAGGTCGTCGCGCAGCAGCACTCCGTCGGCGGCGTGGGCGGTGTCGAGCGCGAGCACCGTCGCGGTGCGGTTGCCGGACAGCGGCAGGGCCGTACGGACGGCGGGTGCGGCCGCGCGGACGTGCGGGAGCGCCGCGTAGAAGCCGGCCTGGCCCAACTCGCCGTCGTCGCCCCCGAGTACGCGTACGGATGTACCGGCCTGGAAGTCGGCCTGGTCGTCCTGCGAGCGGTCCCAGGAGGCGCCCTGGCCGATCGCGAGCATGCCCATCGCGACGGCGAGGACGAGGAGCAGGACAGGGCCGGCGCCGCGCATCGGGCGGCGGCTGAGCTGCCAGCCCGCGAGGGCGGCGGGCAGCCCCCGGCCGCTCGCGGCACGGCGTTCGGCGAGCCGGGCCACCGGCGGCAGCAGCCGCAGGGTGAGCACGGTCCCGGCGAGCAGGGCGAGCGCGGGCGCCGAGACCAGGAGCGGATCGATGCCGAGGGTGCCGGACCGGTCGCCGGTGACGGCGCCGGAGGTCTGCCGGTCCAGCTGCCAGTACGCGACCCCCGCGATCACCAGCAGTCCGACGTCCGCGCCCGCGCGCACCGGAGCGGGCAGCGAGCGCGCCCGGCCCTCCGCCGTGTCGCCGGACGTGAGCGCCGGGACCGTCACCGCCAGCGCGCAGCCCAGGGCCACGGCCGCCGCGACCAGCCACACCCCGCCGCGCCCGGCCGAGGTGTCCAGGCGCAGCCCGATCCTCGCCAGTGCGCCCTGTCCGGCGAGCAGCCGGGTCAACGGCCCGGCGAGGAGCGGCGCGCAGAGGGCCGCGGGCACGGCGAGCAGCAGCGCCTCCAGCGCGGCGAGCCCGGCGACCCGGCCGCGTGAAGCACCGCGCGCCCTCAACACCCGCGTCTCGCCCGTCCGTTCGGCACTCAGCAGCCGGGCGACGAGGAGCAGTGCGTACCCGGCGAGCAGCGCGAGCTGCAACGCGACGATCAGCAGCGTCGAACGCGACACCAGCAGCGAACGCTCGACACGGTCCAGCACGTCGGGCAGTGAGGTCGCCAGGCCCGTCGTCCCGCTCAGCGCGGCGGCCTTCCGCAGCCCCCGTGGCCCCGCGCGGGCCGCGTCCCGCAGGGCGCCGATCCGGCCGGGCGTCAGCGTCGAGAAGTCGGCGGACGCCAGCCACGCGGACTCCCCGGCGCTCACCCGGCCACCGGTCAGGACGGCGGGATCGGCGAGCAGCGGCCCGTACGTCGTGAAGTCGACCTTGTTGATCCCGCGGCCACCCAGCTCGTCCAACTGCCAGTAGGGCGCGGTGGGCCGGGCGGGCCGGTACAGACCGGTGATCCGCACACGCACCTTCGGGCCGCCGAGCCGGTCGACGAGCGTGAGGCGCGCGCCGGGCCTCAGACCGAGCCGGCCGGCGGCGTTCTCGGGCAGCGCGACCTCGATGACAGCGGCGCCGGACCTGTGCGGCAGCCGCCCGGCGGTGACCCGTACCTGCGTGTGGTCGAGGGCGGCGAAGTGGGTGAGGTCCGGGTCGCCGGCCCGGTCGGCGGGCGCCTGGAGGGTGCGGGGCAGTGCGTACGGGCCCGAGCGGACCAGGGTGCGCAGGGTGACCGGAAACCCGCCGAAGGTCTGCCGGGCTCCCTTGCGTACGGCGCTGTCGGCGGCCTCGCGCTGCTCCGCGGAGACGTCGGCCTGGACGATCAGCGCGGTGTCGACGGCGTTGCGGGGGTCCTGGAGCGCGTGCCGCAGGGAGGCGTCGCCGATCGCGCCGGAGTACGCCGTGAGGGTCGCGAGGACCGCCGTCGTCAGCAGGACGGTGAGCAGCGCGGCGGCCAGCAGCAGGCGGTGTGCCCGCGCACGCAGTAGGACTAACCCCGTCACCCGGCCCCCCCGCCGTCGTCCCGGGCCGACGCGCCACGGGATCTCCGGGCGATGCTGGCAGAGGAGACGGCCCGCGGGTAAGCGCTTGAGGCACGGCCTTGACCGGATTGTGACCGGAATCCGGCGCCCCGCGACCGGAATGCGCGCCTCAGTGGCCTCGTCCGGTCACAGCGGCGCTCAGCCCTCCGTGTTCACCATGGAAGCCGCCGCGTACGTCAGGTAGTTCCACAGCGTGTGCTCGTGCTCCTCGGAGAGGCCGAGCTCCTCGACGGCGACGCGCATGTGGCTCAGCCAGGCGTCGTGCGCGGCCCGGTCGACGGCGAACGGGGCGTGGCGCATGCGAAGCCGGGGGTGGCCGCGGTTGTCGCTGTACGTCGTGGGGCCGCCCCAGTACTGGATCAGGAACAGCGTGAAGCGCTCCTCGGCCGGGCCCAGGTCCTCCTCGGGATACATGGCCCGCAGCTCCGGGTCCCCGGCCACACCCTCGTAGAAGCGGTGCACCAGACGGCGGAAGGTCTCCTCGCCGCCGACCAGCTCATAGAAGGTCTTCTCCTGAAGCGTGCCGCGCCGGATCTCATTCACCCGTCCATGGTCTCAGACGGGGTGGCGGAGGACTCAAGGCTTAGGACCACTGACTTGGGGCCGCTCACTGGGGCCGCTCCGGCAGGCGCGGCGGCTCGCGCGGCGGCTCGCGCGGTCGCGGCGGTGATCGGCCGAGTCGGCGCTCGCCTCGCGGCCCGTCGGGCAGCACAGTGGAGGTATGAGCGCCCATGCTCTCGACCCCGGCCTCGACGACCTCGCCACCCTGGCGCGGGCGGCCCTCGTGCGCGAGATCGACAGGAGCGGCGCCTGGGCCGCCGACCCGGTCTGGCGGGAGGCGTTCGAGGCGGTCCCGCGCCATCTCTTCGTGCCGTACTACTACGTCGGCGTCCTGGGCGGCTTCGAGCGTGTGTGGTGCGAGGACCCCGACCCGGGCAGCCGGGAGCGCTGGGTGCGCGGCGCGTACGCGGACGCCCCGCTGGCCACCCGGGTGCGGGACGGGGAGCTGGTGTCCTCCAGCAGCCAGCCGTCACTGATGGCGACGATGCTCACCGAACTGGAGGTACGGGACGGGGACGCCGTTCTGGAGATCGGCGCCGGCACCGGCTTCAACGCGGCGCTGCTCGCCCACCGCCTCGGCGACGACCTGGTGACCACCATCGACCTCGACCCGGAGATCACCGAATCCGCGCGGCGGCATCTGGCCACCGCCGGGTACCACCCGACCGTCGTCACGGGGGACGGCGCCCGCGGAGTCCCCGAGCGCGCCCCCTTCGACCGGATCATCGCCACCTGCACGCTGACCTCGATCCCGCCCGCCTGGCTGCGCCAGTGCACCCCGGGCGCCCGCATCCTCGCGCCGATGGCCACCGGCCTGATCGCGCTGCACGTCCGGGACGCCGGGCACGCGGAGGGGCGCTTCCTGCACACGCCCGCCTATTTCGTGCCCCTGCGCGGCGAGACCCGGCACCAGGAGCCGGAGCCGCAGCACCTGGGCGGACTGCCGCGCTGGGCCAGGAGCCACGAGCTGTTCCGGTTCCTGCTGAACCTGACGGCGGGCAGCCTCGATCCGTACGAGGCGTACACGCTGTGGGAGCGCGAGAACAAGCCGGTGCGCGAGCGGTACGGGATCACGGTCAGCGACGAGGACGCCTGGGCGTGGCTGGACGACCCCGAAGGGCCGTACGCCTGGCCGCTGCCGTGAACTCCGTACGGCTGTCTTCCGGCTGTCTTCGAAGACTGCCGCTCAGCCGCGCCGGATGGTGATCGTCGTCCAGGCGCCCACGTGCACCCGGTCGCCGTCCTGGAGCGGGACCGGTACGAAGGGCTGGATGGGCTCCTCGCCGCCGTTGACCGTGGTTCCGTTCGTGGAGTTCTGGTCGACGACCGCCCAGCTGCCGTCCGGCTGCTGGACCAGGACCGCGTGCTGGTGCGAGACGCCCGGGTCCTCCGGGGGCACCGCCAGATCGATGTCCGGGGACTCGCCGGTGGAGTGCCGGCGGCGGCCGATCGTGATCTGGTTGCCGGTGAGCTGGCGCTGCTGCTCCGGCGAGTACGCGGGCAGGTTCAGGCCCGCGGCCTCGGGGCCCGAGCGCTGCATCATCGCCATGAAGTACTCACGGTCGGGACCGATCGTCGCGGACCAGGCCAGCGGCCGCTGCTGCTGGTAGGCGGGACCGGGGCCGGGCGGGGCCTGGGTCGGGCCGGGCTGCGGGTAGCCGTAGCCACCGCCCTGGGCCGCGCCGGGACCGTTCGGGCCACCGGGGCCGCCCGGACCACCGGGGCCGGGGCCGCCGCCGGGCTGACCGGCCGACGGCGGGGAGATCACCCAGTCGTCGTCACCGCCGCCGAAGGGGCCGCCGGGCGCGGGGGCCTGCGGCGGGAACGCCGGCGAGGCCGGCTGCTGCGTGAAGGCCTGCGGGGCGCCGGGGGCACCGGGCGTGGGCCCGGGCGGCGGCGGAACCGGACGCGACGGATCGCCGCCGAAGCCGGAGGGGTCACCGCCGAAGCCCGACGGATCGCCGCCGTAGCCCGAGGGGCCGCCGGCGCCGAACGGCGGAGCGGGCGGACCCTGCGGGATCGGTTCGGCGGGCCGGTTCATCTGCGAGGGCCGCGAGCTCTGGTACTCGAACGGGTCGTGACCGGGACCCGCTCCGGGACCGGTGGGCTGCCCCGGCCCCTGCTGCTGGAACCGCAGCGCCGGATTCGGGCCACCGGGACCGCCAGGGCCGCCGGGAGCCCCGGGTGCGGGCCCCTGCGGACGCGGCGCGGCCGGGGTGTACGAGGTCGCCGTGTTGGTCAGGAAGTTCCACCGGCACTCCTCGCAGAACGGCGCGGCGCCCTCACGGGGCGTACGGCACTGCGGGCAGAGCTCCGGATCGAAGTCCGGCACGGCGGACAGGTGCGGGCGCCCACCGGGGCCGGGCGGCGGCGGGGGCGAACCGGGCGCCGGATAGCCGTAACCGGCGGGCGGCGGCGGGGGAGGTGGCGGGGGCACGGCACCGGCCATGCGGTGACCGCAGACCTCGCACCAGTCGTCGGAACCCGACTGGTGTCCGTTCGGGCAGGTCGGCATGTCGGCGCTTCCCCCTCTCCTTTTCCGGCCGTTATGACCGGGTTTCTCCGGCTCCCGTCGGGAACCGGGCTCGCTACTTCTTTACACGAACAGTCTTTGTGGACCGTGTTTCGAGGGTCATCTCGTCAGCCTCTGCGACCCTTGCCTTCAATCGCACAGTACCTGCCGCGGCGTCGACCACGTCCACCACCTTCGCAAGCAGTTTCGCAGTATCGGCGTTGCCGGAGGCGCTGGCGAGCTGAACGGCGCGTCCCAGCTTGGCCGTTGCTCCATCGACATCTCCCGATTTACGGAGATCCAGCCCCTGTTGGATGACTTGTGCCAGTTCCGCCTGACCTGTGTAGTGCGCGACCTGCGGGTTGATCGAGGTCGACGCCGCCATGTCATCGGTCCACACCGCCCGTACGAGACCCTGCGCGCCGAGGTTCTGCGCGCTCCCGTCCCCCTGCGGGATCACCAGCGAGACCCGGGCGGCCAGCATCTCGCGGCCGACCTCGGCCGAGGGGACCTCGACGCACACGTGGTAGTCGCGGGACTCGTCGCCCCAGGAACCGGTGGGGTAGTCGCCGGCGCGCGGGCCCGCCTCGGTGCGACGGTCGGTCAATTCCTCGACTGTGGGGGCCACTTGCTTGACGAACTTGATCGCGGTGCCGACGGGCGTCCACAGCCGGAGGGAGACGTCCGCGACCTCCTTGCCCATGGCCGTCTCCATCATCTGCGTGAAGTCGGCGGACAGGGCGGCCGGGTCGGCGACGATGTCGGCGGTCCCGAGCAGCGCCGAGGCGATCCCGGTGACCTCCTTGACCTCCCAGTCGGTGCCCACTCCACGCGCGTCACAGGTGAACCGTCCGGCACAGGAGTCGAGCGCCGCCTTCAGGTCCTCGGGCGACTCGTGTTCGTTGCGGCCGTCGGTGAGCAGGATGCCGTGCCGGATCGATACCTCCGCCGAGGACAGCAGCCGGTCGGCGAGCCGCAGCCAGGTGCCGATCGCCGTACCGCCGCCCGCGCTCAGCTTGCGCAGCGCCTGCTTGGCCTGGTCGCGGGTGGCCGTGTCGGCGACCGCGAGCCGTCCGTTGCCCGGGTAGACCTCCTTGGCGATGTGCGTGCCGCCGATGACCGCGAAGTGCACACCGTCGCGCAGGGCGTCGATCGCGGCGGCCGTCGCGTCACGCGCGCCCCGCATCTTGGTCGGCGGGTAGTCCATCGAACCCGAGCAGTCGACCATGATCGCCACGGCCGCGTCGGGGCCCTGACCCGCCGTGTACAGATGCGGCGCTCCGACCGCGCTTCCGATGGTGCCGCCGCCGGTCGCGCTCACCGTGATGATCGCGTTGACCTCGCGGCCGCCCTCGTGCAGGTACTCGTTCTGGTACACGTCGACCGAGAACTGTGGCACGTTCGACTTCGAGAAATTGGCCATGCCTTCTTCGTCCCCCTCAAGGCCTCCGGTACTGGCGGAGGTGATGACTGTATGCGGACCGGTCCCCTCCGGTCCGAGGCCGACGCCTTTTTCGCCGGTCTTGCGGTTTTCGCGGCCTCAGGCCGATCCTGCCCCCTGAGGCGGGGCAGGGAACGGGACGACGGCCACTGTTACGTTGTCGTGGCCCCCGCCGTCCAAGGCGTGGCCGACCAGGACCTGGGCGCTGTGCAGCGGCCGCTCGGCGGCGTCGAGGGGCACGACCTCGGCCATCTCCTCGGCCGCCTCCGCGTAGTTCCACAGCCCGTCGGTGCACACCACCACTACACCCGGCCGGTCCGGCTTGAAGGAAGCGGTGTGCGGCTCCAGTTCGTACGCGTCCGCGCCGAGCCAGCCCGTGATGGCGTGGGCGCGCTCGTCGGCGTACGCCTCTGCCTCGTTCATCAGGCCCGCGGCGACCATCTGCGCGGCCCACGAGTCGTCCTCGGTGAGCCGGGCCGGCAGCGAACTCCGGTCGACGGGAACCCAGTAGGCGCGGCTGTCGCCCACCCAGCCGACGATCAGCAGGGTGGGGGTGACGACGGCGCCGACGATGGTGCAGGCGGGCGCGTTCACATGGGGTGCGTGTTCGCCCTGTGCGGTGGACGCGTCGGCCAGCGCGTTGACGGCCTCCGCGGCCGCGACGATCGCGTCGTGCATGGCCTGCTGCGGATGCGTGCCGAGCGGCAGCGCCTCCAGCAGCGCCTCGCCTGCCGCTCGGGACGCGGCGAGCGAGGCCTCGTCCGGGCGGGTCGCCGAGGAGACGCCGTCGCAGACGATCGCGACGACCGCGGGCGAGCCGTCGGGCAGCGCGGTCGAGGAGATCGCGAACGCGTCCTCGTTGCGGTGGTGCCGCAGCCCCCGGTCGCTGACCGCGGCGACGGCACCCAACTCCTGCTCCATGTGGTCCCGTTCGCGCGGCTGTGCGTGCCCGCAGTTCTCGCAGTAGCCGTCGCTGTCGACATGGCCCGAACGGCAGGCGACGCACAGCTTGGTGCCCGCGGGGGGCGTGCCGAGATCGGCGGTGCGCGGATCGGCGGTCCCGGCCGCGGTCCCGGCCGCGGGTCCGGCCGAGGGCCCGGCTGTAGGCCCGGCTGTGGGACCGGCGGCGGGCTCGGCGGCCGGGGGAGCCAGCGGGTACTCGTCGGGCTGCGCGGGCCGGTCGAACCGTACGCCCGCGGGTTCCCTGTGCGGGTGCGCCGACTCGGGGTGCGGATGCGGGAGTTCGGAACCGCCCGAGTCGGTGCCCTGGATGTCCATGGCGCGGTGCAGGGGAGCGGGCGTGTCGGAGCTGTCCACCTCCGGCGCGAGGGGCCAGTCGACGGACGCGACGGCCGAAGGGGGCCGCGGTGAGCTGCCGTTCATGGTGATCGTGGGGTTGTCCACCGGCGGTGCTGGCACCGCCGACAGGTCGTAGCCGCACGCACCGCAGAAACGGTCACCCGCATCCAGTGGCTCTTCGCAACTGGGGCACCGTGAAAGGGCCGTCGGCTGGGGCATCTGGGACATCAATCACACCCACGTCCGGGGGCGGTAACGATTGGCACGTTCCACCAGGTCGATCCTCTCCTCGCCGCCCTGCGCGAGCCGGGCCAGCGTCCGGTACGAACGCTCCAGTCCGAAGCGGAGGCCGCGCTCGTCCAGCTTGCTGCCGAGCAGCACAGGTCCGCCTCCGGAAGCCGGAGCGGAACCCTGGCTACCGGAGAGTACCCAGTCCAGCGCGCAGCCAAGGACTTCCGTCGACAACTGCTCGCGCCGGACCGCGTCGAGACCGTACCCGTCCAGCGCCTCGACCTGGCCCGCCGCCGCGGTCAGGTCGTCCAGGAACGCGGCGGCCGCCGCCTCCTCGGCCATCCGCTGGCGCAGCCGCGCCCGGACGGCCGCGACCCGCGCCGCCGTGTAGTGGATGGACGCCTCCGGTACGGATTCCAGGGTGCGTACGGCGCCACGGCGGTCGCCCGCGGCGAGCTGCACACGGGCCAGGCCGAACGCCGAACTCACATAGCTGGGGTCGGTCGTCCACACCAGGCGGTAGTACTCGGCGGCGTTGTCCAGCTGCCCGAGCACCTCCGCGCACAGGCCGAGGGCCAGCTTGGGCGAGGGCTCGCCGGGGAACGCGTCGTAGACCGCGTCGAAGGACAGCGCCGCGATCTCGTGCTCCCCGGTCGCGAGGGCCACGACACCCCGGTACCAGACCACCCGCCAGTCGTCCGGGTGATCGCCCTCCAGCGCCTCGATGGACCGGGCCGCGCTGTTCAGTTCACCCATCTCCAGACGGGCCCGCAGCTCGCGCAGCCGCAGCTCCAGCGAGCCGGTGGGCGCCGCGTGCAGCGCCGTGATCAGCTCCCCGGGCGCGGAGGCCATGAGCCCCGCGAGGAAGCCGGCGTTGGGGTCGCCCGGGTCCACCCGGGGGATGGGCAGCGCGAGCGCCGTGGCGGCGGCCTGAACGGGCTTGACCAGAGTGCCCGCAGCGGCCGGAGCGGTCGCCGGGGGGAGAGCGGGCGTGCCGTTCGTCCCGGCCGTCAACTGAGGCGCGCCCTTCTTCCCGCGTACGGGCACAACCCGCGCCCCCAGCCGTGACACGTCTCCGGCCGCCTTGCCGAACAACTCCGTGTCCGTGACCTTGAGTTCGGGCCCGAACAGGGTCGACAGGGCCGGGCGCGCACGGCCGGTCTGCAGCGAGACGACCTCGCGCAGGACGCCGGTCAGCTGCTCCGCCATTTCCTGAGCGGAGGCGAACCGGCGGGCCGGGTCCGGGTCGGTGGCGCGGACGAGGAGCCGGTAGAAGGACTCGTAGGTCCGGAAGACCTCGATGTTGTCCGGGTCGGGCAGGGAGTCCACGAAGACGTTCGTGTAGCCCTGGAAGTCGAAGGTCAACACGGCGAGGGTGCGGGCGACCGTGTAGAGGTCGGAGGCGACGGAGGGGCCGACCTCGGCCACCTCGGGCGCCTGGTAGCCCACCGTGCCGTAGATGGCCGACTCGTCGTCGTCCATTCTGCGCACCGCGCCCATGTCGATCAGCTTGAGCTGGTCCTCGGTCTGGATCGCGTTGTCGACCTTGAAGTCGCAGTACAGGAGGTTGCGGCTGTGCAGATGTCCGAGCGCCTCCAGGGCCTCGATGCCGTACGCGCAGGCCTGCTCCACCGGCAGCGGATCGCGCTTCCCGTCCACCGTGCGGCGGCCGTTGGCGATCTCCTTCAGCGACTTGCCGCCGACGTACTCCATGACGATGTACCCGTCCAGCGATCCCGTCCGCTGGTCGAGGTGCTCGACGAAGTTGTAGATCCGCACGATGTTCGCGTGCTCGATCTCCGCGAGGAAGCGCCGCTCGGAGATCGCCGCCGCCATCGCGTCCTGGTCACCCGTGTCGAGAAGGCCCTTGAGGACCACCCAGCGGTCGGAGACCGCGCGGTCGACGGCGAGATAGACCCAGCCGAGCCCGCCGTGCGCGAGACAGCCCACGACCTCGTACTGGCCGTGCACGATGTCGCCCGCGGCCAGCTTCGGCACGAACGAGTACGGGTGGCCGCACTTCGTGCAGAACCCCTCGGTGCGCCCGCCCTTCTCACCGCGCGAACGCCCCACCGGCGCCCCGCAGTCGGAGCGCGAGCAGAACCGCTTGCGCTCGGGCACCTCCGGGTTCTCCAGGACCATCGCGCGCGGGTCGGGCCGCGGCACGTCCGGGACCTCGACGAGGCCGACGCCGAGCCGGCCCCGGCTGGAGGATCCGGCCGTCGACCCCGAGCTGCGGACGGACACCGAGCGGCCCGTCGTCTTCCCCGACAGCGACAGCGAGCGCGACAGACGCCCGGAGACCGAGCGCCGCGACTGCGAGGACCGCGACGACGCACGCGAGCTGGCGCGCGAACTGCTCCGCGCGCTGCTGCTGTTGGAGCCGCGCGAGCTCCTGCCGCCGCCGGTGATCCCGGTCGGGGTCGAGCCCACCGAACCGTTCGCCGAGACGACCGGGGCCAGACCGCACGTGTCGCAGTACAGCTCGCCGCCGCCCACGTCCTCGTACGACCCCGAGCAACCGGGCCGCTGGCACTTCTGCCCCTGCTGACTCACGCTGCATCCCCTCTAACGCTCACGCGTTGGGCCCCCTCCGGTCCATCCGGTCGATCCCGTCGATCCGGTCACTGGGCCCGCTGCCCTGCTCGGGCACCCGCGGGCTCAGCGCGTCGGCGGCCGCCCGCTGGTAGCGCAGCACCGCCTCTTCCGCGACACGCAGATCGCAGGGCGCGCTCCACAGCATGCGGCGCGCCGCGTCGTAGCGCTCGACGAGGAACGGGTCCTCGGCGAAGCCGTGCCGGGCGACCTTCGCCTTGTACGCGTCGAGGCGGCCGCGCAGCTCCGCACGGACCGCCAGCGGTGCGGTGACCGCGGTCAACGACTCGCGGGCCCGCAGGAGTTCGTCCTCCGCCTTCTCCTCCAGCGACTCGAGGAGCGGTGAGAGGCGGTGCCACTGGGCGTGTCTGCGGTACTCGGCGGCCGTCGCCAGCTGCTCCTGAAGCGCGGTCGGCGGACCGCTGACGGCCGGCACCTCCGACGCGGCGATCTTCGCGAGCACCTCACCGCGGGCGCTGCGCGCCTCGGCGAGTGTGCGGTCCGCGCGGCTGAGGGTGTCCCGCAGCTTCACGAGCCGTGCCTCCGCGTCCTGCCGGACGGTGAGCACCGCGTCGATCTCCCGGCGCACCTCCTCCAGGGCGCGCGCCTCGCGGTCGTACGTCGTCGTGTCCGGGCGTCCGCCGCCCGGGGCCGAACTCCCTTGCGCGGGCACCCAGAAGGCCAGCGGATCGGAGACGACACGCTCACGCAGCGTGGTCAGCGTCCGGGTGATCCGCTCCAGGTCGTCGCCCGAGGGGTGTTCGCCGGGGCGCACGCCCACGGAGTGCGCGAGCTGGCGGGTGCGCTGGAGCTCCGCGGCCAGTAAATCGATCCTGGCGGGCAGCGCGGACCACACGGCGTCGGCGGCGACGACCATGTCGAGCGACGACGCGTACAGCGCGTTCATCCGTTCCACCAGCGCGGCCAGCGAGAAGTGTTCGCTGAGCTTGCTGCTGCCGGCGAGTGTCGGCGCGTTCGCCGTGGCGGTGGCGCTGCCCGCGACCGTGACGCTCTCGCCGCGCAGCAGCTCGGTCAGCTCGACCAGGTCCTCGCGGCTCGACCAGCGTCTGCGGGAGCGGATCTCACGCGCGGAGCGCAGCGCGTCCGTGTACGCGTCGAAGTACGCCCACAGCAAGGTGATCGACGCCTCCGCGGACGTCCAGCGCTCCTTGGTGGTGCCGGTGAGCTCGGCGCCCTCCAGGAGTCTGCGGCCCGCGTGGTCCTGCAGGGCGAGGAGCGAGGTCTCGATGGCCTCGTGCTCCGCGCCGAGCCGCGCCAGCGCACGGTCCACCTCGTCCCGGTCCATCACCGGCCCGGGGGGTCCCGTGACGCCCATCGATCACCTCTCGTTCTCGTTCGTTCCCTGTGCGCGTTCTGTGTGCGCCCGGGCAACTCTCCAGTGGTATCAGGTCGGTTACTTGTACTGGGCAGCGGGCGGGTTCTCCGACGGGGAGTCGGGCCCGAGGGTCGGAGCGAGCCACTTGTCGTACGACGTCCGCCAGCCGCTCTTGCGGTAGTCGGCGAGGACCTGGTTGACCCGGCGTACCAGATCGTTGGAGCCCAGCTTCATCGCCACGCCGTAGTACTCGGTGGTGAAGGTCTTGCCCTTGAGGGCGACCGTGGGGTCCTGTGCGGCTTGGCTCGCGGCGAGCGCGCCGTCGGTCACCACCGCGTCGACCTCGCCGAGCTGGAGGCGCACCAGGCAGTCGAGCTGGTTGGGCACCGTGGTGGAGATGTCGGCGGAGGAGACGAGCTTGCCCGCCTTCTTGTCGGCGTCCAGCTTGTCGTACGCGGTGGAGCCCGCCGCCGAGCAAATCTTCTTCTTCGCCAGCGACTTGTTGTACCCCGTGATGCCGGACGTCGTCGGGGCGAGGACCTGCTGGCCGGTCACGAAGTAGGGGGCGGAGAACGCGACCAGGTCCAGACGTTCGCAGGTGATCGTCATGGTGCGGACCACCATGTCGACCTGGCCGCTCTGGATCGCCGGGATGCGCTGGCTGGTGGGGATGGCGTGGAACCGGACGAGGTCCGGATTGCCGAGGATCTGGCCCGCGATCTCGTGCACGAGATCGATGTCGAACCCCTCCAGATCGCTGCCCTTCTTCGGGTCCTTGGGGTTCGGGTCGCGGTAGCCCCAGCGGTAGCTGTTCTGGTCGACGCCGACCGACAGGTAGCCGCGCTTCTTGATGGCCGTGATCGCGTCGCCGCTCTCGTCACTGGAGGGGGACAGGCTCTGGTTCTGCGGATCGGTGCAGTCTTCGGCCTTGGCCTGGGTGCCCTGGGCCACACCCTGCCCGCCGATGCCGGTGCTGCCGTCCCCGTGCGCGCTGCTCAGCGGCAGCAGCAGCGCGAAGACCACGGTGAGGGCGCAGGCGACGGCCATCGCACCCACACCGCCCCAGCCCCTCAGGCTCGCCCTCAGACGTCGTGCTGTCATCGCCGCTCCCCCTCTCACCGGTACTCCGAAAGCCTGCGCCCGATGCCGAGGAGCGCGCCCGCCGCCGCGAGCACCGCGAGGATCGCCGCGCCGACCGGGAGGCCGGTCATCGCGTCCAGGCCGTCGCCCGCCGCCTGCTTGAACTCGGTCTCCTCGCGCGTCAGCGCGATCGCCAGGTTCTTGTCCACGCCGTCGAAGCATTCGCCGGTCGGCGGGTGCTTGGGGTCACCGCCGATGACGCGGTTCAGTGCGTCCTGGTACTCGCCGTTCTCGTTGGCCTTGGCGGCGGCCTTGTGCCGCGACTTCCAGACCTTCATGTTGGCGGTCGCGGCCTTGACCGGCTGCGCGCCCGCCTGGTCGTCGGAGAGGTCCGCCGCCGCGGCCAGGTTCTTGGTGAGGCTCTTCATGTCCTCACCGAAGTCGTAGTCGTACTGGTCCACGGTCGTCTTGTCGGCCAGTGTCTTGGTCTGGGCGCCGCGGCTGACCAGCGTCAGGTTCTCGTTGCCCCGCGCCTTGAGGGAGGCGATCCGGGCGTCGTGCAGCACGTTCAGCGAGCGGACGCCGTGGTCGTACGACTCGTTGAGCCCGGCCCGCGCGACACTGTGCCCGACGACGAGCCACAGCAGGACGACGGCGGAGGCGGCGGAGGCCGCCAGCAGGCCCTGGTTCAACACCCGGTTCGTACGCCGGTAGTTGCGCCGCTGGGCCCAGACGAGGCCGCCGATCGCGAGCACGCCGAGGCCGATCGCGGCCCACGGGTAGGGCTTCGCGTCGGCGTAGTCGGCGTTCAGCCGCTGGTTCTCCCGCTGGTAGAGGTCCTGGGCCTTCGGGAGCATCTCCTGCTGCATCTTCTCGTTCGCGTACCGCAGATACGCGCCGCCCAGCGGGAAGCCCTGCCGGTTATTGGCGCGGGCCCGCTCGATCAGGCCCTTGTACTCGGGCAGCAGCTTGTTCAGCTCGGTGATGGTCTTCGCCGAGGGGGAGCCCGGGTCCGAGCTGTTGGCGGCGGTGATCAGCTTCGCGGCCGCCGTCTTGATGTCCAGCTCGTACCGGTCGCGGGAGGCCTTCGTCTCCTGGCCGCCCGCGAGGAAGCCGCTGGACGCCGCGGTGTTCGCGTCCGCGAGGGAGCGGTAGATGTCCGCCGCGCTCGCGCTCAGCGGCTGGCTGCTGTGCAGCACGTCGTCCGCGGCGGTCGAACGCTCCGTCATCTGCCAGGCGGTGACCGTGCCGAACGCGACGACCAGGAGAGCCAGGACGGCGCCGATGATGCGCAGGCGGCCCGGTTCCGTCGTCGCGGCGGTGCGCAGGCGGTCGACGCCCTCCGCCCACGCCGTACGGCGTGCGGGGGTCGCGTCGGGGGGCGGGGTGGCGCCCTGCGGCGCTGTCGGCCCCGACTGCGGTGGCACGGCCGGCATCGTGGGCGCGCCGGCCTGTCCCGGTGGCGCCGCACTGCCCTTCGGCGGGTATGTCACTTGACCTCCCCCATGGTCATCCGTAGCTCCCCTCCGCCCCGTGCGCGGGCACACGGACAGCGGACAGGGGCGTACGGCCGCAAGTATCGCCGCCGGGACTGACATCCGCACAGGCCTTGACTGGATCTTGTTCGGATCGCAGCGCACTTGTCGAATTCCGGCGCAGCGCAAGCCTCCCGCACCACCCCCCTTCCCATGAATACGCCGTTCGGATCTGTTCGGTTCCCGCCCGTCGCCGCCGCGTTCACAGCAGGCCGGTCAGCCTCCGCAGACTGCGCTCCCCCTCGCGCCGCACACCCAGCGGCACCAGCGCGGCACGCCCCGGCACCCGCACCCCTCCGGTGAACGCCACCCGCGTTCCGTCGCCGTCCGGCGCCGCCGCGACCCCGATCAGCAGGAACCGGCTCTGCAGCCAGCACCAGCCGGGCCGCTGTTCGCCGCGCAGCCGGGCCCGCATCCCGTACTTGCTGCGGACCAGCGCCTCCACGCGCACACCGTCCAGCCGTACGACCCGCAGCCCCCGCATGTCGGGTGTGATCCGCCCGAACGCCCCTTCCAGATCGGCCAGCAGGGCCCATACGCGGTCGTACGGTGCGGCCACGAAGCCCTCGGTGACGTGCGCGCCCCGAACGCCGGCGGCGAGCACGCGCAGCCGCCGCACCGGGTCGAGGCCGGCGACGGGCCACTCGCTGGTCGTGTCGGGTCCGGTCATGAGGTCCACGCCTTCCGGAAGGTGTCGCGTGCCCGGTGCAGCCGGGACTTGACGGTGCCGACGCGGAGGCCGAGCAGCTCGGCCGCGGCCCGCTCGTCCAGGCCCTCCACATCGCGCAGCACGAGCACGGCCCGGTGCTCGGGGGACAGGCGGTCCAGTACGTCCCTGATGTCGGCGGCGAGCTGGGGGTCGCCGCGCGAGGGCACGGTGCTCAGATCCGCGGGCATCGCGCGGGCGGCGCGCCGGGCCAGGCGGACCGCCTCGCGCACCGCTATGGCACGGACCCAGCCGCGCAGCGCGGCCGGGTCCTTCAGCGAGCGCAGCGAGCGGAACACCGCGACCAGCGCCTCCTGCGCGGCGTCCGGCCCCTGCTCCAGGGCGATGGGACCGCAGATACGGCCTACGTAGGGAGCAAGTTCGTCCAGCAGCTCGGCCATGGCGAGGGTGTCGCCGCGCTGCGCGGCGCGCACCCGGCGGACCGTTTCCTCATCGGACACGTACGGCATCTTCCCAACGGGCGGTGCCCGCCCGGGCAGCGGTGCCCTGGTGGCGGGCGACCCTGAGCGCGGCCGTGCACAGCACCGCGCACAGCGGGGTGTAGAGCCCGAGGTTGAGCCAGTAGAAGGCGGTTCCGGTGTCCTGTGCGAAGAGCCAGTAGACGCCCGCCAGCGTGCGCAGGGACAGCCCGGCTGCCACCGCGAGGGTGCCGAGGCGGAGCAGACGGTGGGGGCGCCGGGACTGGGCGACGACGATGCCGCTCGCCGTCAGCAGGAGTGCGGCGAGGGGCAGGACGACGGGTGGGGTGAACGGGGCCTCGGTGCCCAGGACCGCGTACGACAGGCTCTTCTCGTCGGCGGCGGGCCAGGTGGAACCGGTCGCCCAGTAGAGGTGGAACAGGGCGTCCGCGGTGAGCACCGAGGCGAGGAGTACGGCGGCTCGTGTGGCCGTGCGGTCGGACATGAGGCCTCCTGCGGTAGGAATCGACACCCACCAGAGGAGGCTTCCGCGCCATTCGTTCCCACGGATGTGCGGGAATTTCCGGCGCGGACATCCCGGCCGCCCGATCCTCGGACGTCCTGCCCGCTCAGACTTCGTTCGCCGCTCGGGCTCCCTCGTAGAACGCCCGCACGCGCGCGTGCACCTCGTCCGGGGCCCGTACGTGGTCCAGGCCCAGCAGGGCGGCGCCCAGGACGGGGCTGGTCGTGACGATTTGAGGGACCGCCTTGGGGGCGCGGTCGGCGAGGAGTTCGTGGATGCGGTCGTCGAGTTGGGGGTGGCGGGCGGCGAGGATGCTGCCGCCGAGGAGGACCGGGGTCTCCTCGTCCAGGAGGTCCAGGCGGGTCAGGGCGACCGCGGCCATGGCGACCACCTCGTCCGCGAGCCGGTCGACGATCGCGCGGGCCACCGGATCGCCGTCCACGGCCGTGGCGAACAGGACGGGTGTCAGCTCGTGACGCCGGGCGTTGCCGATGTGTTCGAGGTGCAGCGCCTCGATCAGCGCGTACATGGAGCCCAGGCCGAAGTGCGCGGGCAGCGTGCGCGCCAGCGCCGTGGGACCGCCCCGGCCGTCCTCCGCCCGTGCCGCGTGCCACAGGGCCTCCTCCGCCAGGCCCCAACCGCCGCCCCAGTCGCCGGAGATACGGCCGATCGCCGGGAAGCGGGCGGTGCGGCCGTCGGGGCGCATGCCGACGCAGTTGATGCCGGCGCCGCACACCACGGCGACGCCGCGCGGCTCTGCGATCCCGGCGCGCAGGATCGCGAACGTGTCGTTGCGCACCTCCACACTCGCCCCCCACGCGCGCGCGTGCAGCGCGGCCGCCAACTGCTCCTCCTCGACCGGGAGGTCGGCGTTGGCGAGGCAGGCCGAGACATGGGCCACGGAGGAGACGCCCGCCTCGGCGAAGGCCCGCCGTACGGCGTCGGCGACCGCGTCCACGGCCGTCTCGACGCCCACGGCGGGCGGCCGGAAGCCTCCGCCGCGCGCCGTGCCGACCACCCGCCCGTCCGCCGCCACGACGGCGACGTCGGTCTTGCTGTTGCCCGCGTCGATGGCGAGGACACTTGCGGTCAGGCCCACGCGAGGTGCTCCCGGTTGTGCGCGATCAGCTGGTCGGTGAGGGCGTCGGCGTACTCGTACTGGCCGACCAAGGGGTGGGAGAGGAGGGCGCGGAAGACCCGGTCACGGCCACCGCGCAAGGCGGCCTCCAGGGCGAGGTCCTCGTACGCCGTCACGTTCGCCATCAGGCCCGCGTACAGCGGGTCCACGGCGGGGACGGGCAGTGGGCTGGGCCCGTTGGAGCCGATCGCCGCCTGCACCTCGATCACGGCGTCGTCCGGGAGGAAGGGCAGCGTGCCCTTGTTGTAGGTGTTGACCACCTGGTAGGGGCTTCCTCCTCCGCCCAGCAGCGACGCCGCCAGGTCCACCGCGGCCTCCGAGTAGTACGCGCCGCCGCGCTGGGCGAGCAGCTCCGGCTTCTCGTCGAGCGCCGGGTCGCTGTACATCGTCAGCAACCGGCGTTCCATCTCCGCGACTTCGGCGGCCCTCGACGGCTTCGTACGCAGCTCTCGTACGACCTCGTCGTGGGCGTAGTAGTAGCGCAGGTAGTAGGACGGGACCACGCCGAGGCGGTCGACGATCGTGCGGGGCAGGCGGAGGTCGTCGGCGACGGCGTCGCCGTGCTCGGCGAGCAGCTTGGGGAGGACGTTCTCGCCCTCGGGACCGCCCAGACGCACACCGGTTTCCCAGGTGAGGTGGTTGAGGCCCACATGGTCCAGGTGAACATCCGCGGGCGAGACGCCCAGCAGTCCGGCGAACTTCCGCTGGAAGCCGATCGCCACGTTGCACAGTCCGACCGTCTTGTGGCCCGCCTGGAGCAGGGCGCGCGTCACGATCCCGACCGGGTTGGTGAAGTCGATGATCCAGGCGTTCGGATTTGTGCGGCGGACGCGCTCAGCGATGTCCAACACCACCGGCACCGTACGCAGCGCCTTGGCCAGGCCGCCCGCGCCCGTCGTCTCCTGTCCGACGCAGCCGCACTCCAGCGGCCACGTCTCGTCCTGTTCACGGGCCGCCTGGCCGCCGACGCGGAGCTGGAGCAGCACGGCGTCGGCGCCCTCCACACCCGCGTCCAGGTCGGAGGTCGTGACGATCCGGCCGGGGTGCCCCTGCCGCGCGAAGATCCGCCGGGCCAGGCCGCCCACCAGTTCAAGGCGTTCGGCGGCCGGGTCGACGAGCACCAGCTCCTCGACCGGCAGGGTGTCCCTCAACCGGGCGAAGCCGTCGATGAGTTCGGGGGTGTAGGTCGACCCTCCGCCGACCACGGTGAGTTTCATGGACGTCAACCCTTCACTCCGGTGAGCGTGACACCCTCGACGAACGCCTTCTGCGCGAAGAAGAACACGAGGATCACGGGGGCCATGACCAGCACGGTCGCGGCCATGGTGAGATTCCAGTCGGTGTGGTGCGCGCCCTTGAACGACTCCAGGCCGTAGGAGAGGGTCCAGGCGCCGGGGTTCTCCGACGCGTAGATCTGCGGGCCGAAGTAGTCGTTCCAGGCGTAGAAGAACTGGAAGAGCGCGACGGCGGCGATGCCCGGCCTGGCCATCGGCAGGACGACCTTCAGCAGCGTCCGCAGGTCCCCGCAGCCGTCGACCTTCGCCGCGTCGAGGTACTCGTTCGGGATGGTCATCAGGAACTGACGGAGCAGGAAGATGGTGAACGCGTCGCCGAACGCCATCGGGATGATCAGCGGCCACAGCGTGCCGGACAGGTCCAGCTGCTTCGCCCAGAACAGGTACATCGGGATGACCACGACCTGGGGCGGCAGCATCATCATCGAGATGACCAGCATCAGCGACAGATTCCGGCCCCGGAAGCGGAACTTGGCGAGCGCGTAGGCGACCGGGATCGACGACACGACCGACAGGACGGTGCCGGCACCGGCGTACAGCAGGGTGTTCTTCCACCAGGTCAGAAAGCCGGGGGTGTCGAAGACCTTCTTGTAGTTGCCCCACTCCCAGGTGTGCGGGATCAGATCGCGGCTGAGCGCCTGGCTGTCGCTCATCAGCGAGGTCAGGAACACGAACACGAAGGGGAGGACGAAGAAGAGGGCGGCCGCCACGCCCAGCGCGTGGACCGCGACCCATTCCAGGAGGGCCTTGCGGCGGGCGGTGCGCTCGGCGGGCGAGGCGGTGACCGCCAACTCCGCGGGTTTGTCCAGTACTTGAGTCATACGTCAGTCACCTGCCTGGATGAGACCGCCCCGGCGCCGCATCAGGAACGCGGTGAACACCATGGACAGGGCGAAGAGGACGAGTGCCACCACGCAGGCCGAGCCGTAGTCGAAGCGCTGGAAGCCCAGGTTGTAGACGAGCTGGGGGAGGGTCAGGGTCGACTTGTCCGGGTAGCCGGGCTCGAACTGCGTACCGGCACCCTGGATGACACCCGAGGCGACCTTTCCGGCGATCAGCGGCTGTGTGTAGGACTGCATGGCCGCGATCACGCCCGTGACCACCGCGAACATCACGATCGGCGAGATGTTCGGCAGCGTCACGAACCGGAACCGCTGCCACGCCGAGGCGCCGTCCAGCTCGGCCGCCTCGTACTGCTCCTTCGGTACGTCGAGCAGCGCGGCCATGAAGATGACCATCAGGTCGCCGATGCCCCACAGGGCCAGCAGGGTCAGGGCCGGCTTCGACCAGGCGGGGTCGTTGAACCAGCCGGGGGCCGGGATGCCGACCTTGTCCAGGATCGAATTGACCGGTCCTGTACCGGGGTTGAGGAGGAAGGCGAAGGCCATCGTGGCCGCGACCGGCGGGGCGAGGTAGGGGAGATAGAAGAGGGTGCGGAAGACGCCCGTACCCGTCTTGATCTTCGTGATCAGCAGCCCTACGCCGAGCCCGAAGACGACCCTGAGGCTGACCATGACGACGACCAGCCAGAGCGTGTTTCTCAACGCGGGCCAGAACAGCGGGTAGTTCTCGAAGACGTACGTCCAGTTCTTCGTCCCGCTCCACGTCGGCGGTTTGAATCCGTCGTAGTGCATGAAGGAGAAATAGACGGTCGAGAGCAGCGGGTAGGCGAAGAAGACCCCGAAACCGATCAGCCAGGGCGACATGAAGGCGAGCGTTCGCAGCGCGGAACGACGGCGCTTCGAAGCGAGGGTTACCGTACTCATCCTCGTACTACTTCGCCTGCGCGATGTCCGTGTCGATCTGCTTGGCGGTGCTTTCCAGACCCGCCTTCAGATCCTTTGTCTTGCCGCTCTCGTAGTCGTATCCGAACTGCTGGATCGTCACGAGGTAGGTGCCGCCGTTGATGGAGGCCGGAGTCGTCGTCGAGTTCGGGTTCGACGCGATGTCCAGGAACGTCTTGAAGCGCGGGTCGTACTTCAGCTTCGGCGACTTGAGCGCCGCCAGCGTGGAGGGGACATTGTGGATGTCATTGGCGAAGCCGACCACCGCGTCCGTGTTCGTGGTCATGTATTTGACCAGTTCCCAGGCCGCGTTCTGCTTCGTGCTGGTGGCCGCGATGCCCGCGATGGTGCCGGTGATGTAGCCCTTGCCGTACTGGTCGGCCTGGTCGTCGGGCACGGGCAGCGGGGCGACGCCGATCTCGAAGTCCGGCTTGGCCTCCTCGGCCATGCCGAGCCGCCACTCGCCGTCCAGCTGCATGGCGACCTGACCGGTGTGGAACGGGTGCTTGGCGCCCCATTCGTCACCGAGCTTGGAGCGGTAGTTCTCCAGCTTCTTGTAGCCGCCGAGTTCGTCGACGAGCTTCTTCTGGAGGGTGAAACCGGCGGTGAAAGCGGGGTCCTTGGCGATGTTCGACTTGCCGCTGCTGTCGAAGTACGTCGGCGAGAACTGACCGAAGTAGTGCTCGGTCGTGGACTCCCAGCCGTGGTAGTCCGGCATGAAGCCGAGCTGCGAGTAGGAGTCGCCCTTGGTGACGGTCAACTTCTTGGCGTCGGCCTCGAATTCGGACCAGGTCTTCGGGGGGCTGGTGATCCCGGCCTTCTTGAACGCGGTCTTGTTGTAGTAGAGCCCGTACGCGTCACCGAGCAGCGGAACCGAACAGCGGTTGCCGTCGAACTGGGTGTACTCGTTCATCGCCTTCGGGAATGTGGTCTCCGGGTCGATTTTCGCCTTCTTGAAGAAGGGGTTGAGATCGACGAGGGCGCCGGAGGAGCAGAACTTGCCCACATTGTTGGTGGTGAACGAGGAGATCACATCGGGCGCCTTGTCGCCGCCGGAGCGCAACGCCTGGTTGATCTTGTCGTCGGTCATGTTGGCGACGATGTTGACGTGGATGTTGGGGTGCGCCTTCTCGAACCCCGCGACCAGGGACTTCACGGCCTTGACCTCGCTGGGCGCGCTCCACGCGTGCCAGAAGTTGATCGTCTGTTCCTTGGACGCGTCGTCGCTCGCGCCCGAGGACGACTGGCCGGTACAGGCGGTGGCGAGGAGGGCTATCGAGGCGGAAGCGGCGAGCGCGACGACCGCTTTCCGGGACATTCCGGGCATGACGGGGTCTCCCTAGGGCAGCGCAGGGCAGGGCGGGGACGGTGAAGGAAGTGAGCGTGCGGGGAAGGGGCTAGCGGGAGGTGTCGAAGACCTCGTCGCGGGTGGCTGCCAGGGCGCTTTCCAACGCGCCGCGCAGCACGGGGTGTTCGTGTACGTCGCCGACGACGAGACGCGGCCGGGACGCGGCCAGCTCCTCCAACTCGGCCTGGACCAGAGCGCGCAGCGGTTCGCCGCCCGCGGTGAGCGAGGCTCCGCTGAGCACGACCAGCTCGGGGTCGAGCACGGAGACCAGTGAGGCGAGACCGGTGGCGAGCCCGGTCGCGTACGTCTCCAGGAGCCGCCGGTGCGGCCCCTCGTCGATGGCGGCGGCCTGCGCGACGAGGGCGGCGGCGGCCTCGGCGTACGGACCTGTGGGTACGTCCTTGATGCCGAGCTCGCGCGCCAGCTTGGGGAGGGCCTGCGAACCGGCCAGCTCCTGGTAGCCACCGCTGTTGGCCTTGGTCACCTGGCGTACCAGGGGCGCGCCCGGCACCGGCAGGAAGCCGACCTCGCCCGCGCCGCCGGTCCAGCCGCGGTGCAGCCGTCCGCCGAGGACGAGCGCGGCGCCGAGACCGCCCTCGTTCCACAGCAGCACGAAGTCCTCGTGTCCCTGGGCGGCGCCGAGGCGCTGCTCGGCTATGGCGACGAGGTTGACGTCGTTCTCGTACTCGACGGGCATCGGCAGCGCGGCCGCGAGCTCGTCGAGGAGGGTGGGGGAGTGCCAGCCGGGCAGGTGCGAGGCGTAGCGCAGCCGTCCGGTGTTCGGGTCGAAGGCGCCGGGGGTGCCGATGACGAGGCGGCGGACGTCGTCGCGGGCGAGCCCGGCCGCCTTCACGGCGCCGTCGAGGGCGTCGGTGACCTGGCGTACGACGGGCTGGGCGGGGCGGCGGCCGGGGGTGGGCAGCTCGTACTCGCCGACCGTGCGGCCGGTGATGTCGGCGACGGCGGCGAGGATGCGCTCGGGGGTGACGTCCAGGCCGGCCGCGTAGGCGGCGCCCGGATTGACCACGTACAGCTGGGCGTTGGGGCCCGGGCGGCCCTCGCTGGTGCCGGTGGCGAGCACGAGGCCGGCCGCCTCCAGACGGGCGAGGAGCTGTGAGGCGGTGGGCTTGGACAGCCCGGTGAGCTTCCCGATCCGGGTCCGTGTGAGCGGTCCGTGCGCGAGAAGCAGGTCGAGGGCGGCGCGGTCGTTCATGGCGCGCAGGACGCGAGGAGTGCCCGGCGTACCGGCGGATCCTGCCATGTGTCGACACCTGCCTTTCTCAGCTGCCCAGCTTCCCAGTGATCGGGTAGGGAAGTCCATGCGGGTCCGTGAGGGCGTGCCGCAAGATCACTGTTAGGAAAGTTTCCTGTTCGATGGAAGGAAAGTAGGCCGGAGGTCGCGGGGGCGTCAAGAGAAACCGCCCCCGCGGCAACAGACTCGTTACCTGCGAGGGCGGTGCGTCGGTGCGGGACGGCGCGGCCGGGTGCCGCGCGTCCGGGCTGCTTTCCGGGCTACTTCACGTCGACGAAGTCACCGGCGGCCGTCTTGGCCCCGGTCGTGGTCGTCCCGGCGAACTTGTAGCGGTAGTAGCCGTCGGCCGAGGCCTTGACCGTGGTCTTGAGGGCGCCGGCGGTGCCGGACGTCACCGTCTTGACCGTGGTGTAGGTGTCCGAGCCCTTGGCCCGGAACTGGAGGGCGACCGACTGGCTCGTGTACCCGGAGTACTTGCTGGTCTCCCAGTTGGCGCGGGTCAGGGTGCCGGTCACGGTGAGGGTCTTGCCCTTCGTCACCGGCTCTGGGGTGGCGTTGGCGGTGAGCTTGGCCGCGCGCTTGATCTGGGCCGTGCCGAGGCCGCCCCACATGTCGTAGCCGTAGTCGAGGCTGATGTGGCCGTCGGAGTCGTCGTTGTCCTGCTCGATGTGCCCGTAGTAGCCGGCGGCCTTCCAGGTCGTGGCGTCCGCGGCCTCGTACAGGTAGTCGTACGGGTCGAGGGCGATCGTCTCGGTGCACGACTCGGTCACCGTGGTGTCGGTCGTGGCGGTGGTGGTGCAGGTGGGAGCGTCGTCGTTCCCGATCTCGTTGTCGGGCTCCGAGAGTGAGCCCCGGTAGAGCGAGATGCCCGCGGCGGTCGTCTTGTAGTCGATGACGAGGTCGGCGGGGCGGGTCAGCGTGTACGTGACCGGAATCTTCACCGTGCTGGTGGTGCCGACGACGATCGCCTTCCCGCCGTTGACCACCACGCCGGAGAAGGTCAGGTCCGGCGTGGCGGCCGACGCGGTCGGCACAGCCAGGGCGGACAGAGCCAGGGCACCGGAAACGGCGGCGCCTATGGCGAACTTGCGCATGGATTCCCCACATTCGAAGCGGGCCCCCGGGCATTGAGCTCCAGAACAAGGGCCCGCTGTTGAGGGTGACGATAGGGCGCGGCCGGATGTGCGCGTAATGCGGGCAGCCTGTGAAGACGATTAATTCCGGGCGGGCGGAAGTGGGGGTCCAATGGCGGGATCATGCGCATTACGACTTCGTCACGATCCTCTATAAGTGCAGGTCGGGGCCGTGTGGCGGGCATTGGGGATCATCTGTCCGATGTGGCAGGAATGCTTCGGCCGTGTCCGCACAGTCTCGGCACAGGCGTGAACCGTTTGAGTCTCCTGTGTCCGTGCGCGTCAAGGGTGTTGGAGCGGTTCGAGGTCACCATGTGATGACGGCGAGCCGTCCGTCCTGTGCACGCTCACAGGTACCCGCTTTTTGATGACGTACGGTGCCGGGCGGCCAGGGCTTCAGCCCGGGCATCCCCAACCTGGGCCGAACCCTCCGGAAGTGACTGTATGAAGGCGAACCGCATGGCGTGGGCGGGACTGGTGTGTCTGCTGGCGGCTGCCGCCGTGTCCTGCGACACGCGCTCCGGTGCCTCGTCGGCTCCCTCCGGGACACCGTCCTCTGCCGCGTCGCCCTCGTCCTTGGCGCCGTCCTCGTGCGCGAAGGGCACGTTCCATTGGGGAAAGGTGTCGGACAGCCCGAAGACCATCGCGGTGTCGCAACTCGTGCGGGTGAAGGCCGGCAAGGACTCCGCCAAGGTCACCTTCCGGTTCGCTCCGGTGCGCAGTGTCGTGGCACATGTCGAGGCGAGCGGAGAGGTGTCCGACAAGATGGTCTACAGGGCACTCGAAAAGCGCCTGGACATGGACGGGTGGCTCCTCTGGCACAACGGGAAGGCCGCGCCGGTTCCGGGGAAGCAAGAGGCCACCTTCCTGGACCTGGAGGGGAGGTCCCGTCAGTTCCTGGAAGTCCATGGTGTGCACGTCGTGGAGGCGAGTTTTGCCCTCGACTGCGCGACGGGATCGGGCGCGTCGGCGGCGCCGCTCTACGGCAGCGTCACGGCCTGGTACGGGAGCGATGAGGCCGGGTTGGTGTGTGGCGTCGAGCCCGCGAAGAAACGTTGGTTCAGAGAGGCCTACGACATGGTCTGTGCGGGGGCCCGCTCATGAGGCTGTTGATGAAGTGCTGGCGCACGGCTGCTGCCAGGTGTGTCCCGTTGGCGGTGACCCAGTTGCTCATCGCCCTCCTGGACGAGGAGTTCACCTGGGGAGCCGCCGGCGAGGAGGCGGCCGACACCCTGCTCGCGTGGACGGTCGTGAGCCTCGCGGCGGCGGTCATCGGAGTGCTGCTGCTGAAGAAGCGAGCCCGCGCGGCCCGCGTGGAACTGTCCGCCGGGGCCCTGGACGAGCGGCAGACGTATGTGCTGCGCGCGGTGCCCGTCTCGGACGGGTGGCAGGAGCGGGTCCGCGACGAACTGAAGGCGTCGGAGCGGGTGTTCCTCGTCGCGGAGCGAGGCCACGAGGAGATCCACTTCCGGTGGCGCCCCGGGCGCGGGGACCGGTCCGTCTGGGGGTCGATGGCCTTCGACGCGACGGCGGGTGACGTCCTCCTCGACGTCCACGACGGGGAAGGCGCCCTGGGAGTCGCCGGGCTGGGCAAGGGGGCTTCCTTCGCCGCGGTCTGCCAGATAGCCCGGACCGTGGGACTGGAGTCCTCGGGGGCGTCCCGTGGCTGAACTGTCGTGGTACGGCGTCCGATGCGTGTTCCGCCATCGCGACCTGGGCGTCTTCGAGGAGCGGTTGACGCTGTGGACGGCCGCTTCGCCGGACGAGGCCATCGCCCGCGCGGAGGCCGAGGCGCGCGAGTACGGCGAGGCGCTGGAGGACACCGAGTACACGGGCTTCGCCGAGTCGTACCGGATGGACGGCGGGCCGGGCGAGGGGGCCGAGGTCTTCTCCCTCATGCGGGAGAGCGGCCTTCCCTCGGCTGCCTACGTCGAGAGGTTCTTCGCCACGGGGGACGAGCGGACCGGTTGAGCGCCGGACCTACACCGCCGTCTCCAGGAAGGCGGCCGTGTCCAGTGTCGGGTACGGCTCCGGAAGGCGAAGCCGCTCGCCCAGGGCGACCTTGACCTCGGAGTCGTAGAACGCCTCCGTGGGGTCGTCGCCGGGCAGGACCGGGGCGGTGTAGCAGTGGGCTGTCTTCGCGTTGCGGTCGATCAGGACGTAGACGGGGACGCCCGCGGCGGCGTACGTGCGCAGCTTCGGGCCGGTGTCCGTCTCGTGGTTGGTGGAGGTGACTTCGCCGACCAGGGCGATCATGTCGATGGGGTACCAGCCGCCGTGGGCGGCGCTGTACGACTCCTCCTGCGCGGTCGGCCTGCGGCGGCGCACGTAGAAATCCGGGACGACGAGAGCGGAGGCGCCGTGCTCGTCGGCGACTCGGTAGCCGTTGCCGACGCCTACCTCATCGACTCCGGCCGAGTGGAGCTGGATGATCAGAGCCAAGGCGGTGTCATTGTGTCGGTCGTCCGGCCGGGAGGGGATGTACGCCGTCTCCTCGATGTACTCGGGCCGAATCGGTGCGGTGGACGCCTTGTCGAACGCTGCCAGTAGTTCGACAGCGTCGTGCTGCGGTGAGGAGTCCGGTCCGTTTGTGAGGTCGGCGTTCAACGCGGGCCCTCCCTTGGGCGCTGGTTCGGGATGACCTGCAGAGCATGAGTGCCCCTACGCCGTACGGCCCCGGAATGCCGCGACCCTTCACTCGAACGAGTGTGCTGAACCGTTACGGCGGCCATCCCCAGGGCGCGCATACGAAAGAGGCGGCGCCCCGGACACTCCGGGCGCCGCCTCCGTCGTACGCCGTACTACTTCGGTGTGCTCGGCGCGGGGATCGGTGCGGTGGCCGCGACCTGCGGTGACGCCAGGTTCGCGTGGGCCGACGGGGCCGCGACGGACTCCGTGGGGTCCGGGGCCGGGGCCTCCTCCTCCGCCGGGGCGGGGCCGCCGACGATGCGGATGTCCGCGGCGTCGAAGGCGCGCTTGATGCGCCAGCGGAGCTCGCGCTCGACGGAGAGGGCCTTGCCGGGCATCGTCTTGGCCGAGACGCGGACGACCATGGAGTCGAGGAGGACGCTGTCGAGGCCGAGGACCTCGATCGGGCCCCAGAGGCGCTCGTTCCAGGGCTCTTCCTTGCTCATGGTCTCGGCGACCTCGTTCAGGACGCCTTGGACGCGGTCCAGGTCCTCCGAGGCGCGGACGGTGACGTCGACGCCGGCCGTCGCCCAGCCCTGGGAGAGGTTGCCGATCCGCTTGACCTCGCCGTTGCGGACGTACCAGATCTCGCCGTTGTCGCCGCGCAGCTTGGTCACGCGCAGGCCGACCTCGACGACCTCGCCGGAGGCGACGCCCGCGTCGATCGTGTCCCCGACGCCGTACTGGTCCTCCAGGATCATGAAGACGCCGGAGAGGAAGTCGGTGACCAGGTTGCGCGCGCCGAAACCGATCGCGACACCGGCCACACCCGCGGAGGCGAGCAGCGGGGCCAGATTGATCTCGAACGTGCCGAGGATCATCAGCGCGCCGGTGCCCATGATCAGGAAGGACGCGACCGAGCGCAGCACCGAGCCGATGGCCTGGGAGCGCTGGCGGCGGCGTTCGACGTTGACCAGCAGACCGCCGAGCGCGGTGCCGTCGACGGCCTGCGCGGTGTGGTTCATGTGTTCTATGAGCTTGGTGATCGCCCGCCGTACCACCACTCTCAGCACACCCGCGATCACCAGGATCAGCAGGACCCGCAGGCCGATGCTGAGCCAGGTGGACCAGTTCTGCTCGATCCAGCCGGCGGCGTTGGTCGCACTTTCCTGGGCGTCCTGAAGCGTGGCGACCGTCGGGTCCGTCGACGTCGAGGGAGACGGCGACGGGGTCGAACCGGCGGCCAATAGGACGGGCAGGGACACGGCAGGTACCTCCAGGCGTAGCGGTCCGCCCGCGGCAGGGGACATTGAGGGGCGCCGGTCGGGCAGACCCACCACACTAACGGGGCAACGCGGGAGTCTCGTCGCCATGTTCGAGGGAGAGACAGTGCTCACCTGGGGATGAAGAAGGGGACGAAGAAGGTGTGGTCGAAAACACTCCCAGCCCGTTACCGGGACATGGTGGCGCTTCCACCAGGCATTCGGGGACACTGGCCACAGATCGTCCCGGCGCGAGCCACGCGCCGCCGACGCCCAAGGAGGCATCCGTGCCGCATGTCCTGGTCCTCAACGCGTCGTACGAGCCGCTCGGCGTCGTACCGCTCCGCCGCGCGCTCGTCCTCGTCCTCGAGAACAAGGCCATCTGCCTCGAGGAATCCGGCGCCTTTATGCATAGCGCAACCGTTACTGTCCCCGCACCCAGCGTGGTCCGGCTGAAGAGGTTCGTGCGGGTCCCTTACCGGGGGCCCGTTCCGCTGACCAGGCGAGCTCTGTTCGCTCGCGACGGTGGCCGGTGCATGTACTGCGGTGGCGTCGCAACCAGCGTCGACCACGTCATCCCGCGCTCCCGCGGAGGTCAGCACGCCTGGGAAAACGTGGTGGCATCATGCCGCCGCTGCAACCACACCAAGGCCGACCGTCACCTGGTCGAGATCGGCTGGCGCCTGCGCCATAAACCCGCCCCGCCGACGGGGCTCGCATGGCGCATCATCGGAACAGGGCATAGGGACCCGCGCTGGCTGCCCTACCTGCAGCCGTACGGCGCGGACGACGCGATGGCCCGGATCGACGGCATCTCCGCCTGACGATCCGGGCCTTTGTGTACCTGGCCGCAGCCTGGACCCGTACGACCCCGCGTCAGGCGCGGGGTCCTTCGGGACGGGAGCCGCGCGCTGCGTAGAGTGCCGTGCCCAGCACGAAGAGTGCGAGGCCCACGGCCCAGGCGCCGCGCTGTGGGCCCGGCTGCATGAACCAGGCCAGGACCGTTGCCTTCTCAACACGGGGCGAGGCGGCCGAGAGGAACACGGCGCTGAAGTACAGCGTCGTCGGCATCCAGCTCAGCCGGGCCCCGAGCAGCACCGCCGAGGCCGCCGTGATGCCGATGGCCCCCAACGTGTTGCGGACCATCGCCGCCGCGCCGAACTCCTGGGCGTGCCCCGGTACGGCGAGGGCCAGCAGCACCGCCGAGAGCGCGGTCAGCACCAGCAGGTGGGCCAGGCGCCGCGGCCACCAGGGGCGTACGGCGGTGTCGTCCAGGTCGTGCGAGTACGTGTGGAGGCTCACGCCAATCGCCGTCGAGGCCAGCAGCGGGGCGAGCGAGAGCAACGGCACCCTGCTGTACGGGTCGAGGTACGTGGCCGGGCGGCTCGCCACCCACAGGGTGACGAGCGCGGCGCAGACCAGGGCCGCCACCGTCGCCGGGACGGCGCGCGAGCGGGCATAGAGGACGACGGGGCTGGGCCCGGGGCCGGATACGGCATTCACCTTGAGTCTCCGTGCGGCATTCACAGGGACGGGACCTCGCTCGGCTTCGGGTCGCAGTCCTGGGCTGTGGCGAAGTAGCGGCTGAGCCAGGAGCGGCGTTCGTCGTCGGTCATGGCGGTGAGGTGCGCGTACGCCTTGTCCTCCGCGCGGAAGCTTGCGATTTTCTCCGTTTCACCCCGCTGCCGGGCCAGCGCCACATACTGCTCGCGTATCTCCTTGGACACGGAATCAGGGGCCAGCCAGCGCAGTACGGCGTCGTCGGTGAGCTGGATCCGCTGGGACGGCAGATCCTCGCAGTCGATGCGGACCAGCGCGTGGGCGGCCTCCCGCGCATACCGCTCCGGGGCGGTCACCTTGCCGCGGACGACGCTCCAGCCGAACGGGGTGAGGATCGGCAGCCGTGCCTCCTCCTTGTGCGGGTCGCGCCCGAGGTCCTCGTAGCGGACCGGCAGGTTCTGCACGCCCTTCAGACGGCCGGTGAGACCGGACAGCGCGTCGGTCACTTCCGGCAGCAGGCCCGGATAGGTGGCGTTGACGCAGATGTTCGGGGTGGTCGACTCGTCGCACACCTGCCGGTGGGTGAGCGGGTTGTCGCGCAGCAGGCCGTCGCCCGTCTGCACCAGGAGGACGGCGGCGCCGAGCGCGGCCGCGAGCGGCAGCAGCGCGGTGGCCCTGCGGTACGCGGCATGGGCCAGGACCGCGGCGGTGGCCAGCCCGGCCGCCCACAGGGCCGACAGGAGCGGATACCACCAGACGGGGAGGACGCTGTCACCGAAGACGTGGAGCAGGGCGAGTGCGAGGAAACGGAGGTCGGACGGCTGTTTGCCGAGGGTGCCGACGGCGACGTATCCGCAGATGGCGAGCACGGGCGCGGTCAGCCGGAAGGGCGCGACCCGCCCCGCCGTGTGGCCGAGGACCGTACAGGCGGCGAGCGAGAGGGCGGTGGCCGCGTGGACGAGCGGCATCGGGTCGCCCGCCGACGCGTAAGGCGCGCAGGCGAGCACCGATCCGGCGGTCACTACCAGGTAGGCCCCGGCCAGCCAGCAGGAGAGGGGCAGGGCGGCCGTCAGAAACTGGGCGAGCGGCGTACGAGCGGTCGACGCGAGCAGCTCCGCCGTCCGCCGTCTGCGCTCCCGGCCGCCCTGCCAGGCACCCGAGGCGAGCGCGAACGGGACGCCGATCATGCCGGCCGCGGTGTTCAGCTCCTCGGTCATCTCGCCCCAACTGCCCTGCCACTGGGTCGATGTGGCGGCGAGAGCCCACCCGAGAGCGAGGATCAGCCCGCCGCCTGCCCAGGGGGCGAAGCCGCGCAGGGCCTCGACGCGGAAGGGGTGGGGAGCGGAGCGGGGACGGGGTTTCGGAGCGGACGGCGCCTGCGGGCGCGGGATCCGCTGACGGCCGGCGTCGGGCCGGCGGGTCCCGGTGTCGGCCGGTCGGCCGCCGGTCGGACTGTCTCCGTTCGGCTGGACACGTACGTTCATCGGCCGGCCCCAGCCGCCGTCGAAGCGCGGTGGCCGCGCAGGGCCGCCGTGTAACCACGTTCGATGGCGTTGCCGTCGGACTCGTGACCGTTCGCGCCGAGGGCGGCGAGCGAGCGGGGCGTGCCGCGGTAGGCGACCCGGCCGGTCTCGATCAGGGTCACGTCCGTGCAGGCCGCGGCCACGTCCTCCACCAGGTGGGTGGAGACGATCACGGTGGCGGTCTCGCCCAGCTCCCGCAGCAACGCGCGGAACTCGACGCGCTGTTCCGGGTCGAGGCCCGCGGTGGGTTCGTCGAGGAGCAGGAGGCGGGGGTCGTTCACGATGGCCTGGGCGATCCCGACACGGCGGATCATGCCGCCGGACAGGGTCTTGACCTTCGCGTCGATACGGCCGGCGAGGCCGACCCGGGCCACGGCCCGTTCGACCGCGGCGGAGGCGGCCACGGCCGGCAGTTCCTTCAGCCATGCCACGTAGGCGACGAACTCCCGCACCGTGAAGCCCGGGTAGTACCCGAAGTCCTGTGGCAGATAGCCGAGTTCCCGGCGGACCGCGCCGCGCTCCCGGTGGCCGCGGAGGTCGCTGCCGAGCATCTCCACCCGGCCCGCGGTGGGCTCCGCGACCGTCGCGAGGACGCGGATGAGCGAGGTCTTGCCGGCGCCGTTGGGGCCGAGCAGACCGTGGACGCCGGGGCCGAAGTCCAGGTCGACGGCGTCCAGGGCGGTGGTCCTGCGATGCCGGACGGTCAGCCCGGAGATCCGTATGGCGGCGGTCCGGAGACCGTCTTCGCCGTGCGTGGCCGGCATGCCGGTCGTACCAGGGATGTTCACATCGTCTCCAGACGGTCGTACGCGGAACGGCGCGCGGCGAGGAGGAGGGCGCAGAGCGCGGCAGCCGCCGCCCAGCCCGCCTGCGGTGAGGCGCCGGTGAAGTAGAGGGAGAGCTGCTGTACGAGACGGGCCGTCAGGCCGGAGCCGGTGGCCGTGAGGACGGAGGCCGTGAGAACGGGGGCCGCGAGCGCGAGCAGCCAGCCCCCGCCGACCACCGCCGTCGCGGTACGGCAGCCCACGTACCCGGACAGCACGAGCGAGGCCAGCGTCAGGGCCAGCCCGGGCAGCAGCCAGGTGGCCGCCGCCGGTGCCGCGGGCAGGTGCGGGCCGGAGGGCGGGAGGAGCAGCCCCGCCACCGTCAGCAACGGCAGGCTCACCGCCAGCACGGCGGCCGTCCGCATCAGCAGGAGGCGCAGTCCGCCGGACGGGGAGGTCGCGACGATCTCGTGCAGTGGATCGGCGTGCCGTCCGTACGAGAGGGCGACGCCTGCCACGGGTACAACCGGCGCGACGGCCAGCAGCAGCGGCCGCGCGCCGGCCGCCCCGCCCCCGTACGCGAGCGCGACCGCCCCCACGGCCACCAGCACCACGGCCCCGGCCCAGGCCCCGCGCAGGGCGGGCCCGGCGGCCCAGACGATCCGCGTGAGCCGTCCCCCGACGGCTCGCGCGGGAGCGGGGAGCCGGGTGGGCGCGGGGTCCGAGGTCCGTGCGGTGGTCGGTGCCGGTTCGCGTACCGCGTGCAGGACCGCGTCCCGCACCTCCGCGAGCACCACCCCGGCTGCCCCCGCGCGGGCCGCGTGCGAGACCCGTGCGGCGCACGGCCCGCAGCTCTCCAGGTGTTTCTCCAGTGACCAGGCGTCCGTCTCCGGGAGGGAGCCGTCCGCATAGCGGGTGACGAGGTCGTCGGGGGCGTGCCAGCCGGTCATGCCGGACCTCCCAGCGGGGACGGTGCCAAGGACGGATTCAGGTAGGGGCCGAGCGCTGAATTCAGGGACGGGTTCAGGGATGCGCTCAGGGACGGGTTCTTGGATGCGCTCAGGGATGGGTTCAGGGAGGGGTTCAGATGGGCGAGGGCCGCGCGGAGTTCGGCGCGGGCGCGCATGGCGCGGGTTTTGACCGTGCCCTCCGGGATGCCGAGGAGACGGGCGGTCTCGCGCGTGGTCAGACCGTCGACGACCGTGGCCCGCAGCACCTCGCGCAGTTCGGGAGAGATACGGTCCAGGGCCGAACCCACGTCTCCGTACTCGAGCCCGGTCAGCACGCTCTCCTCCGCGGAGGGCTCGGGCGCCGGCGCCGCGTACTCCACGCGCGCCGCCCGCTCCTGCACCCGCTGCGCGTCCACCAGACGGCGCGCCGCGATCGTCCACAGCCAGCCGCCGGCCTCCGCGCCCCGGTGCGCGCCCGCCGACCGCCAGACGGTCACGAAGGTGTCCTGCAACACCTCGCGCACCACCTCGGGATCGGCGCACCGCCGGGTCAGCCGCAGATGCAGCCAGCCGGCGTGCCGGTCGTACAGCGCGGCCATCGCCGCCGAGTCCCCGTCCGCCACGGCCCGCAGCAGCGCCGCGTCCGTGTCGTCCTCCCGGTGGCCCCCCATGGGGCGGAACAGTCTCACACCCCGTCTATCGACCCCCTCGGGCCGATCGGTTCACCCCGCGGCCGATCGCAGCGGCCGGTGTCGACAAGGGTGGCCGAAGTGCCCTGTCTGCCCCAGCCTGGGGTTGTCGAAAGGGAACAGAATGTGACCAGGAGCACGTTGTTCGTCAGGGAACGTCTGCCGTCGCGCCCGCTGGGTAAGGCTGCGGTAACCCGCATTCGACACTCGACGCACTCGACAAGGAGGCCCCCGTGGCCGCATCGGGACACCTTCTCCTCTCGGCCCGTTCCAAACGCGAGGCGGAGTCGCCGGTCGAGCCCGAGGGCGCCCAGCTGTGTCTGCTCAGCGCGGAGGGTGCCTGTGCGGAGGCGCCGCTGACCAGTGAACCGCCGTTGCCCGACGCCGGGCCGCTGACCAGTGAGCCGCCGCTGGCCGAGGCCGCGCACCTGACGAGCGAGCCCACCTCCACCGGCGTCGCCCCGGGGGTCTAGATGGCACCTCGTCGGCCCGCCGACCCCTCGCAGACGACGCCACAGGCGCCCCCGACCCCCTTGTCCCGGCTCGCCGAACTGCACGGCGTCGCCAGCTCCTACAGCCCCTCCCCGGACCGTACGGTCGCGGCCGACGACACCGCGCTCGTCGCGACCCTGGCCGCGCTCGGCGTCGACGCGAGCTCCCCGGACGCCGTGAGCGCCTCCCTCGCCGCACGGGAGGCCGAGACCCGGGAGCGGCTGCTGCCGCCGACGGTGGTGTGCTGGGGCGGCCAGGTCCCCGCCGAGCTGACCGGACTGCCGGACGGCACCCGCCTCCGTATCGCCACCGAACAGGGCGAGACGCGCGCCTCGGCCGAACAACTCCCGCCCGGCGTCCACGCGTTGCACGCCACCGCGCCCGACGGCCGCACCGCCGACACCCACCTCGTCGTCGCCCCCGCCCGGCTGCCCACGCCGCCCGGACGGACGTACGGCCTCCTCGTCCAGCTCTACTCCCTCCTCTCCCGCCGCTCCTGGGGCATGGGCGACCTTGGCGACCTCAGCGAGCTGGCCGCCTGGGCGGGCCGGGCGCTGGGCGCCGGATTCGTGCAGGTCAACCCGTTGCACGCGGCCGTACCCGGCGCTCCCACCGATCCCTCCCCGTACCGGCCCTCCTCCCGACGCTTCGCCGACCCGGTGCACCTGCGGGTCGAGGACATCCCCGAGTTCGCGTACGCCGACGAGCCCGACCGGCTGCGTACGCTGCTGGAGCGCGCCGAGCGGCTGCGTGAATCCGTGCTGCACAAAGGCGCGTTGATCGACCGCGACGCCGTCTGGGAACTCAAGCGCGAGGCGCTGGAACTGGTGCGCGCGGTGCCCCTCGGTCCCGGCAGGCGGGCCGCGTACGCCGACTTCCTCGCCGAGGAGAGCGAGGCCCTGGAGGACCACGCCACCTGGTGCGCGCTCGCCGAGGTGTACGGCTCCGACTGGCACACCTGGCCCCAAGGCCTGCGTGACCCCCGCTCGTCCGAAACCGCCCGGGCCCGCGCCGAGTTGATGGACCGCGTCGACTTCCACACCCGGCTCGCCTGGCTCACGGACGCCCAGCTCGCCACCGCCCAGCGCTCCGCGCGCGACGCGGGCATGGCCGTGGGCCTCGTACACGATCTCGCCGTCGGGGTGCATCCGGACGGGGCCGACGCCTGGGCGCAGCAGGAGTACTTCGCGGCGGGCATGTCGGTCGGCGCGCCCCCGGACGCCTTCAACGCGCGTGGCCAGGACTGGGGCCTGCCGCCCTGGCGCCCGGACCGGCTCGCCGCGTCCGGCTACGCCCCGTACCGCCGTCTCCTGCGCGCCCTCTTCCGGCACGCGGGTGCCCTGCGCATCGACCATGTCATGGGCCTCTTCCGGCTCTGGTGGATCCCGCAGGGCCGGCCGCCCACGGAGGGCGCGTACGTCCGTTACGACGCCGAGGCGATGCTCGCGATCCTGGCGCTGGAGGCCTCCCGGGCCGGGGCGCTGGTGATCGGCGAGGACCTCGGCACGGTGGAGCCGGGCGTGCGCGAGACGCTCCAGGCGCGCGGGGTGCTCGGCACCTCCGTGCTGTGGTTCGAACGCGACTGGGACGGCGACGGACAGCCCCTTCCCCCCGAGCGCTGGCGCGCCGACTGCCTGGCCACGGCCACCACCCACGATCTGCCGCCCACCGCGGCCCGGCTCACCGGCGACCACGTCGAACTCCGCGACCGGCTCGGCCTGTTGACCGGATCCCTGGAGGAGGAACGGGCCGCGGCCGCCGCGGACACGGGGGAGTGGCTGACGCTGCTCACCCGGCTCGGGCTGCTGCACTGCGCGAGCGGCGGCTGCGCCGCGGTGTCGGAGGAGGCCGAGATCCAGGCCGTGCACCGGTTCCTGCTGCGCACCCCGGCCCGCATGATCGGCGTCTGGCTGCCGGACGCGATCGGCGACCGCCGCCCGCAGAATCTGCCCGGCACTTGGGACCAGTACCCCAACTGGCGCCTGCCCGTCGCGGACGCCGAGGGCCGCCCGGTGACGCTGGAGGAACTGGCCGCGTCGCCCAGGCTGCACGCGCTGATCGAGGTGGTGCGGGCGCGTTCCGGAGGCGGTGGGGGCGGTGGGGGCCGCGGCGGCGGGGACCGCGGGGGTGGTCGCGCGGAGCGCTGAGTACCTCCGTACGGCACCCCGGGCGCGCGACCCATTCAGGTGTTCGCTACGTTTGCACCGTGGACAAGAAGAACGCCCTGCGCGCCGGCGCTTTGGCCGCCGGTACGACGCTGATGATGCTGCTCATGTCGTCCCCCGCGCTCGCGCTGACCCGCGACGACGGTGACGACCCCGGCGCGGGCCTGAGCGTGATCGACACGCTGGGTCTCTACGTCGTGACGCCGATCGTGCTGTTCCTGGTCATCGCCGGCCTCGTGATGGCCCTGGACAAGTCCCGTGATCGGCCGACGCAGAGCTGATCCGGCTCCGCTTTCACTCACTCTTTCGGTCGAGGGAGTCGGTGCACCCGCTGGGTGCGCCGGCTCCCTCGACCTGTTTTCGCGGGTCCGTGAATGCGGCGTGAATGCGCGGGTGCCCGCGTTCTACGGGTTCGGCGCTGTCAGATACCGCTGCACCGTCGGGCCCAGCCACGCCACGATCTCCCCGCGGCTCAGCGCGACGGCCGGCCCGAACCGCAGGATGTAGCGGGCGAGCGCCAGCCCGAGCAGTTGTGAGGAGCACAGCGCGGCCCGTGCCGGAGCCTGCTCGGGGTCGGGGCAGGCGCGCACGGCGAACGGCGCCAGCTGGTCGCGGAAGATGGCCTGCATGCGCTCGGCGCCGGCCTGATTGGTGACGCCGACCCGGAGTATCGCGGTCAGCACCTCGTTCTCCTCCCAGAGGTCGAGGAAGTGGCTCACCAGGACGCGGCCCACGTCGTGCATGTCGAGGCCCGCCGGATCGGGCATCCGCAGATCGACGTCGAGCACGGCGGCGAACAACCCCTCCTTCGAACCGTAATAGCGCATGACCATCGACGGATCGATCTGCGCGTCCTTGGCGATGGCGCGGATGGTGGCCCGTTCGTAACCGTCGGCCGCGAAGCGCTCGCGGGCCGCGGCGAGGATCGCGGTGCGGGTCCCGTCGGAACGGCGGGGCGCGGAGGCGGCGGTGGAGGCGGAGGGCTGGTGTTCCTTGACTGTCATGCCAACAAGCGTAGGCCAACACGTGTTGACGGTCCAGCGGGGTCGTCGTATGTTTGCAAACAAGCGTTGGCCAACAAGTGTTGGCAAGCGAGCGTTGGCCAGTAGGCGTTGGCATCAGGAGGCCGCCATGAACGGCAACACGAGCAACACGCACATCACCCACACCGTTGGCACCACAGACACCACTGGCACCGCGCGCAACGCGAGCCCCACCGCTCCCCACGACGTCATCGTCGTCGGCTCCGGCCCCACCGGGCTGCTGCTGGCCGGCGACCTCGCCACCGCCGGCGTCCCCGTCACCCTCGTCGAGAAGCGCCCGCACAAGATCAGCAACCTCTCCCGCGCCTTCGTCCTGCACGCCCGCACCCTGGAGCAGCTCGACGCCCGCGGCCTCGCCGACGGCCTGGAGCTGGGCGGCCGGACCCTCGACCGCATCCGTCTTTTCGGCGGACTCACCGTCGCGCTCGACACCCTCCCCTCCCGCTTCAACCACCTCCTCGTCATCCCGCAGTACGAGGTGGAGAAGGCGCTGCTGCGGCGGGCGGAAGAGGCCGGAGTGCGGTTCCGGTACGAGAGCGAGGTCACCGGGCTGAGCCAGGACGCGGACGGGGTGACGCTCGAAGTCCGGCGCGCGGACGGCGAGTCGGAGACGCTGGCGGCCGCGTATGTCGTCGGGACGGACGGGATGCGGAGCGCGGTGCGCGCGGCGGTCGGGCTGCCGTTCCCCGGCAAGTCGGTCATCCGGTCCGTCGTCCTCGCGGACGTCCGGCTCGACGAGGAGCCGGAGTCGGTGCTGACGGCCAACGCCGTCGGCGACGCCTTCGCCTTCATCGCGCCCTTCGGTGACGGCTACTACCGGGTGATCGGCTGGCACCGCGGCCGTGACGTCCCGGACAACGAGCCGCTCGAACTCGACGAGGTCAAGGAGATCGCCCGGCTCGCCCTCGGCCACGACTACGGCATGCGCGACGCCCGCTGGATGTCCCGCTTCCACAGCGACGAGCGCCAGGCGCCCGCCTACCGGGTCGGCCGCGTCTTCCTCGCCGGGGACGCCGCCCACGTCCACACTCCGGCCGGCGGCCAGGGCATGAACACCGGTCTCCAGGACGCGGCGAACCTCGGCTGGAAGCTGGCGGCCGTCCTCAACGGGCATGCGGACACCGCCCTGTTGGACACCTACCAGGCCGAGCGCCACCCCGTCGGCAAGTCCGTGCTGCGCAGCAGCGGCGGCATCGTACGGCTCGCGATGGCCAAGCGCCCCTGGACGCTGGCGCTGCGCGCCGGGCTCACCGCGTTCCTCAACCACGTCGGCCCCGCCCGTCGCAAGGCCGCGGGCCAGATCACGGGCATCGGGTATGCGTACGGGGCGCCGCGCGGCGCGCACCGCCTGGTCGGCACGCGCGTCCCGGACGTCGCCCTGAAGAGCGGCCGCCTCTACGAGGCCCTGCGCGGCGGCAGGTTCGTACTGATCGCCCCTCGGCCGTACGACGCCGGGGACCGCGCCGACCGCCTCGCCGTCGAGCGCTGGGCGAGCGACCGGCGTACGACCGTGCTCGTGCGGCCCGACGGATATGTGGCCTGGGCCGCGGAGACCCCGGACGCGGCGGCGGTCGAGGCGGCGCTGGCCGCCGCGGTGGGTGAGCCGGGGGCGCGCCGGCTAGTCGGTGGCGCCGGCCAGCAACTCGCGCAGGAGACCGGCGAGTTGACCGGCCTGGTCCTCGTCGAGGGCTGAGAGGGCCTCCGTCTGGACGGCGAGCCCCGCTCCGACGGCCTCGTCGATCAGCCGCAGACCCTCGTCCGTGAGCGTGACCTGGAGCCCGCGCCGGTCGTGCGGATCGGGTGAGCGGCGGAGCAGTCCGGCCCGCTCCAGCTTGTCCAGGCGCCCGGTCATCCCGCCGGTGGTGAGCATGAGCGTCGCCGAGAGCTGCCGGGGTGAGAGCGCGTACGGGGCGTCCGAGCGGCGCAGCGTCGCCAGCACGTCGAACTCCCCGCGCGAGATGCCGTAACGCGCGTACGCCTTCTCCATACGGTCGCCCATCGCGCGTGCGAGCCGGAAGATCCGGCCGAAGACCTCCATCGCGGCGGTGTCGAGGTCCGGCCGGACCGTGGCCCACTGTCCGATGATCGCGTCGACGGGGTCTTTGGGGGTGCTCATGGGGGCGAGTATCCGCCGCGGATCGGTCGGCCGCAAGAAAGTAGCTTGACGAAAAGTAGCTTAGAAGTAAGCTACTTCCTGCTGACCTACTTACAGCCGTTCCGCTTCCGCAGGCCCACTTCGAATCGGGTGCCCTCATGGCCGCGAACCGTCCCGCCCGCTCCACGCGCTCCAGCCGCCCCGCCCTCATAGCCCTCACCGCGCTCGCCCCCGTCTCCTGGGGCAGCACCTACGCCGTCACCACCGAGTTCCTGCCGCCCGACCGCCCCCTGTTCACGGCGGTGATGCGTGCCCTGCCCGCGGGGCTGCTGCTCCTCGCGCTGGCGCGGGTGCTGCCGCGTGGCGTCTGGTGGGGGAAGGCGGTGGTGCTGGGTGCGCTGAACATCGGTGCCTTCTTCCCGCTGCTGTTCCTCTCCGCGTACCGGCTGCCCGGCGGAATGGCGGCGGTGGTCGGCTCGATCGGGCCGCTGTTCGTGGCGGGCCTCTCGGTGCTGCTGCTCGGCGACCGGCCGACCCTCCGCGCGATCCTCACGGGTATCGCCGCGGCCCTCGGAGTCAGCCTCGTCGTGCTGAAGGCGGCCGGCGCGCTCGACCTCGTGGGTGTCCTCGCGGCGCTCGCCTCGACCGCCTCGATGTCCACCGGCACGGTGCTCACCAAGCGGTGGGGGCGGCCGGACGGGGTCGGCCCGCTGGCGCTCACCGCCTGGCAGCTGACGGCCGGCGGACTGCTGATCGCGCCGGTCGCCCTCCTCGTCGAGGGAGCGCCGCCCGCGCTGGACGGCCGGGCGGTCGGCGGCTACCTCTACCTCGCGCTGGCGAACACGGCGGTCGCGTACTGGCTCTGGTTCCGTGGCATCGGCCGCCTGACCGCCACGCAGGTCACCTTCCTCGGCCCGCTCTCGCCGCTGACCGCGGCCGTCATCGGCTGGGCGGCGCTGGGGCAGACGCTGACGACGGTGCAGGTGGCGGGCATGGCGCTGGCGTTCGGAGCGACGGTCTTCGGTCAGCTCGGGCCGCGTGCGACCGTCACCGTCGCCACCACCACCACCGCCACCAAGACCGAATCGTTCAGTTCTACTGAAAGGAATGCTCGAAAAGATTCGATGGACGTGACAGTTCCCGCCTTGCGACGGTAGTCGGGCAGCCCCCCGCTCCCCCGACCACTACCGAGAGGCAAGGGATATCCGTGGCAGTCCTGGACCGGACGCGTACGCACAGCGTGACCCGCACGACAGCGCGAAAGGGGGCCACCGGTCTCGGTATCGCCCTCGCGGCCGTCGCCACGGTCGTCTGGTCCGGCAGCTTCGTCGCCGCGCGCGCCCTGCACGACAGCGTGCCGCCCGTCCAGCAGGCGTTCTGGCGCTGGGTCGTCGCGCTCGTGGCGGTCACCCCGTTCGCGGCCCGCGAGGCCTGGCGGCAGCGGGCGCTGGTACGCCGCCACCTCGCCCATGTCCTGCTCGCCGCCCTCCTCGGCGTCACCGTCTACAACACGCTGGTCAACCAGGCGGGCGTCTCCACCTCCGCCGGCAACATGGGCATGATCATGGCCGCGTCGCCGGTCCTGATGGCGGTGTACGAACGGGTCGGCGGCGTACGCCTCGGAGCGCGCCGCACCGCCGGGATGCTGATCGCCTGCGTGGGTGTCGTGCTCCTGGTGGGCAAGGGGTCCGTGGCGTCGGGGGACTTCAGCGGGGGCGACCTCTGGATGATCGCGGCGGCGACCTGCTTCGCGTCGTACAGCGCGCTCCTGCGCAGGCGGCCCGCCGAACTCACCGGCCTCGCCTTCCTGTTCACCACCTTCGCCCTGGGCACGGCGATGCTGCTCCCGGCGTACGCGCTGAGCGTGGCGGCCCAGGGGACCTTCGCCCCCACCCCCGCCACCGTCGGCCCCCTCCTCTACGTCGGGGTCGCCTCCTCCGCGGTCGCCTTCTTCGCCTGGAACAAGGCCATCTCCCTCATCGGCGCGGCCCGCGCCGGAACGGTCTACTACCTCCAGCCGGTCTTCGTGGCCGCCCTGTCCTACGCCCTCCTCGGCGAGCGGACGACCTTGACGCAACTCCTCTGCATGGCCCTGATCCTGGGCGGAGTCGTCCTGGGCGCAGCCCCCAGGACCCGCTGAACCGCCGGACGGCGCCCGCGAGCCGGCGGGATAGGTTGCCGCCATGGCCGAGTACGACAAGTGGGACATCAGGAAGCTGGAGATTCTGCGGACGCTGCGCGAACGCGGAACCGTCACCGCCACCGCCCAGGCGCTGCTGATGACCCCCTCGGCCGTGTCGCAGCAGCTGACGAACCTCGCCAAACAGCTCGGGGTGACCCTGCTGGAGGCCCAGGGGCGGCGCGTACGGCTGACCGACGCGGCGGAGCTCGTGCTGCGGCACGCCGCGGCCTTGTTCGAGCAACTGGAGCGGGCCGACGCCGAGTTGGCCGCGTACACGCACGGGGAGGCCGGGGAGGTGCGGGTCGGCGCCTTCTCCACCGCCGTGCCCGCGCTCGTCGTACCGGCCGTGCGGGCGCTCCGCGCGACACGGCCCGGGATCTCCGTACAGGTACGGGAGGCCGAGGCGGCGGAGGCGTACGAGCTGCTCGGAGCCGGAGCGGTGGACCTCGCCCTGTCGCTGGCCGCGCAGGCCCCGTCCGCCGCCGACCCCCGCTTCACCCGGGTCCCGCTGCTCGCCGACCCGCTCGACCTCGCCCTCCCGCACGGGCACGCGCTCGCCGCCGCCCCGGTCGTACGGCTGGCCGACTTCGCCGCCGAGTCGTGGATCTTCGGGGGGAGCGGGCCCTGGTCGGACATCACGCGGGGGGCGTGCGAGGCGGCCGGGTTCAGCCCCCATCAGGGGCACTCCGCGGCCGGATGGACCGCGATCCTCGCGATGGTCGAGGCGGGGATGGGCGTCGCTCTGGTGCCCCGGATGGCCGCCGTACGGCGGGAAGGTGTGGTGATGCGGGAACTGGCGGGCGAGCGGCCGCACCGGCATGTCGTCGCGGCGGTGCGCAGGGGAGCCGAGGAGGGCGCCGCCGTGGGATTCGTCCTGGGGGCGCTCCGGGAGGCGGCGGGCGGGCTCGGGCGCTGAGCTCAGGGCCTGCCACCTCCTGCGGCCTGCGTACCTCAAACGGCCGGTACACCCCTTACGGCCTGCGCACCTCGTACAGGAAGCACCCGTATTCCACCGCCCTGACGTGCACCAACGCCACCGCCGGGTCGGCGAAGGCCTCGGTGAACGCGTCCTCGAAGGCCCGGCTGGAGGCAGCGTCCGGGACCTCCACCAGACGGCCGCCCAGGATGCGCCCCTCGGCCGAGTAGCGCCGGACCGTGCGACGGGCCTCCGTGAACGGGTACGCGCCCGTGGCCGGGCCCGTGCAGTCGTCCGCGTGGACGAAGACCGGCCCCTGCTCGTCGTACGCGCCCGGCTCGGCGCCCGTCTCGCCCGCCCAGCGGCGCAGCGGGGCGTACGAGACCAGGGCGATCCGCTCCCCGGGTTCGCTGCGGCGCAGACAGCAGCGGAGCGGGGCGCCGCCCTCGTCGTCGGTGAAGGGGACCGCCGGACGGCCCGCGTCGTCGGTGCTGCGGAGTTCCTTCAGGGCCGTCGGCCCGATGGGGCGTGCCGTGTACGTCGTCATACGTCCAGACTCGCGCCCGCCCCGCCCGTTCACCGGCGGAAAACGGACATCGCGTTCCGTGCAGGTCCCGTGGAAGGATGGCGCAACCCACACATAACGAGGAGATGACCGCGTGCCTGGCACAAACCTGACCCGCGAAGAGGCGCAGCAGCGGGCATCGCTGCTCACCGTTGACTCGTACGAGATCGATCTCGACCTCTCCGGCGCGCAGGAGGGCGGCACCTACAGGTCCGTGACCACGGTGCGCTTCGATGTCGAGAACAGCGGCGCGGAGTCCTTCATCGACCTGGTGGCCCCGACCGTCCACGAGGTCACCCTGAACGGTGACGCGCTCGACGCCGCCGAGGTCTTCAAGGACTCGCGGATCGCGCTCCCGGGTCTGCTGGCGGGGCGCAATGTGCTCCGCGTGGTCGCGGACTGCGCGTACACCAACACCGGTGAGGGTCTGCACCGGTTCGTCGACCCGGTCGACCAGCAGGCGTACCTGTACACCCAGTTCGAGGTCCCGGACGCCCGTCGCGTCTTCGCGTCCTTCGAGCAGCCCGACCTGAAGGCCACCTTCCAGTTCACCGTGAAGGCGCCGAGCGGCTGGACCGTGATCTCCAACTCGCCGACGCCGGAGCCCAAGGACGACGTCTGGGCCTTCGAGCCGACGCCGCGGATCTCGACGTACATCACCGCGCTGATCGTCGGCCCGTACCACTCCGTGCACAGCGTGTACGAGAAGGACGGGCAGTCCGTCCCGCTCGGCATCTACTGCCGTCCCTCGCTCGCCGAGTTCCTCGACTCGGACGCGATCTTCGAGGTCACCCGGCAGGGCTTCGACTGGTTCCAGGAGAAGTTCGACTACGCGTACCCGTTCAAGAAGTACGACCAGCTCTTCGTGCCGGAGTTCAACGCGGGCGCGATGGAGAACGCGGGCGCGGTGACGATCCGGGACCAGTACGTGTTCCGGTCCAAGGTGACCGACGCCGCGTACGAGGTGCGCGCCGAGACGATCCTGCACGAGCTCGCCCACATGTGGTTCGGCGACCTCGTGACCATGGAGTGGTGGAACGACCTGTGGCTGAACGAGTCGTTCGCCACCTACACGTCCATCGCCTGTCAGGCGTACGCCCCGGACTCGCGCTGGCCGCACTCCTGGACCACGTTCGCCAACTCCATGAAGACCTGGGCGTACCGGCAGGACCAGCTCCCGTCGACGCACCCGATCATGGCTGAGATCCGCGACCTGGACGACGTGCTCGTCAACTTCGACGGCATCACGTACGCGAAGGGGGCCTCGGTCCTCAAGCAGCTCGTCGCGTACGTCGGCATGGACGAGTTCTTCAAGGGCGTGCAGGCGTACTTCAAGGCGCACGCGTACGGCAACACGCGCCTGTCCGACCTGCTGGGCGCCCTGGAGGAGACCTCGGGCCGTGACCTCGGCACCTGGTCCCAGAAGTGGCTGCAGACCGCCGGCATCAACATCCTGCGCCCGGAGATCGAGACGGACGCCAACGGCGTGATCACGGCCTTCGCGATCCGCCAGGAGGCCCCGGCCCTGCCCACCGGCGCCAAGGGCGAGCCGACGCTGCGCCCGCACCGCATCGCGGTCGGCATGTACGACCTCGACGAGGACAGCGGCAAGCTGGTCCGCGACGAGCGTCTGGAGCTGGACGTGGACGGCGAGCTGACCGCCGTACCGCAGCTGGTCGGCAAGCGCCGTCCGAACGTGATCCTGCTCAACGACGACGACCTGTCGTACGCCAAGGTCCGCCTGGACGAGGCCTCGCTGGCCTTCGTGACGGAGCACCTCGGCGACTTCCAGTCCTCCCTCCCGCGCGCCCTGTGCTGGGCCTCGGCCTGGGACATGACCCGCGACGCCGAACTGGCCACCCGCGACTACCTGTCCCTCGTCCTGTCCGGCATCGGCAAGGAGTCGGACATCGGTGTCGTGCAGTCGCTGCAGCGCCAGGTCAAGCTGGCGATCGAGCTGTACGCCGACCCGGCCGCCCGCGAGGCCCTGCTGACCCGCTGGACGGACGCGACGCTCGCGCACCTGCGCACCGCCGAGCCCGCCGGCGACCACCAGCTGGCCTGGGCGCGCGCCTTCGCGGCGACCGCCCGTACGCCGGAGCAGCTGGACCTCCTGGAGGCGCTGCTGGAAGGCCGCGAGACCATCGAGGGCCTGGCCGTCGACACCGAGCTGCGCTGGGCGTTCGTGGAGCGGCTCGCGGCGGTCGGACGCTTCGACGACGCGGAGATCGCCGCCGAGTACGAGCGCGACAAGACGGCGGCGGGTGAGCGGCACGCGGCCACGGCCCGTGCGGCCCGTCCCACCGAGGAGGCGAAGGCGGAGGCCTGGGCCTCGGTCGTGGAGTCCGACAAGCTCCCGAACGCCGTGCAGGAAGCGGTGATCGGCGGCTTCGTGCAGACCGGCCAGCGCGAGCTGCTCGCCCCGTACACGGACAAGTTCTTCGCCGTGGTCAAGGAACTCTGGGACTCCCGCTCGCACGAGATGGCCCAGCAGATCGCCGTCGGCCTCTACCCGTCCGTCCAGGTCTCCGAGGAGACCCTCACCAAGACGGACGCGTGGCTGGCCTCCGCCGAGCCCAACGCGGCTCTGCGGCGCCTGATCTCGGAGTCCCGCTCGGGCGTCGAGCGGGCACTGAAGGCACAGGCGGCGGACGCGCGGGCCGCGAACGCCTGACCTGTGGCTGAGGCGGGCGGGTGACCGGACCGGTCACCCGCCCGTCGCGCACACCAGGCGGGCGGTGTCGATCATCGTCCGTACGTGCAGTCCGGTCTGCGCGGACACGGGCACCCACCGAAGGTCGTACGCCTTCTCCAGCTCCCGGCACCACTCGCGCACCAGGTTCGCGAGGGTGTCGGCGGCCTCGGGGTCGGTGCGGGCGAGGGCCCGGCGCAGCATGGCCGCCGCGCGCAGCGGGATACGGCGCGCGGAGATGCCGAGGGTCGCGAAGTGGCCCCGGTACGCGCTCTGTTCCTCCGAGGCCCAGCTGTCGACGATCGACGGTGCCACGTCGATGAGTTCGCGCGCGGCGTCGCGCAGGGGCGCCAGCTCCTGGGGCACGGCGGCGACCGCGCCCTCGCACCCGTCCAGCACGGCCAAGAGTTCCCGGGTCTGCCCCAGCAGCACCTCGCTCACCCGCGCGATCTCCCGCTGCGGGGCGGCGGCGGGCCGCGCGTCGCTCACCGCGGGCGCGCACCAGGCGGGCGTCTCGACCAGGACGGTCAGGGTGCCGTACCGGCGGGGGTACAGCCAGGTGCTCTCGGCGACGAAGCCGCTCGGGTCGCGTTCCCGCGCGCCATGGTCAGCGGGGAGCACCAGGACACCGGGCGGGTCGAGGCGCCAGTCGGGGCCGTCGGAGGGGTGGCGGTCGAGGGGGATACGCAGCCGCGCCGCCGTCTCCCGGAAGGCGCGGGCGACGCCGGGCACTTTCCTCGTCAGCATCACGAAGGCGCCGCCGACCTCGATCCCGTGCAGGGTGAACTGCGCCACCGGCCGCAGCTCGTCGAGCAGCCGCACGAGCGCCGCCGACTCGGGGAGCGGCGCCCGTTCCTCGCCCGGCGCGGGCAGCGACTCCGGCTGACGGGCGAACGCGGGCCGGTAGAAGTGCCGGTGACACTCCTCAAGGGACGGTTCCGGTTCCTCCGGCATCCAGCCGTGCGCGAGGCGGGCCCCGTCCGGGTCGAGGCAGAGCAGGAAGTGCCAGGTGCAGCCGAGCCGTTCGAGCGCCTCCGGCCGGCGCGCGAACAGCCTGGCGAGGCGGAGTGCGGAGGCCCCGCCCACGGGCTCGTTGGCGTGCGCGCCGGCGACGGTGAGGATCTGCCGGTCCCCTCGCCCGGCGGACAGCAGCCACAGCGGACGCCCGGCCCGGCTCTCGCCGACGGAGCGCAGTCGCAGCACCCCGGGTGCCGCGGTGACCAGCGCGCGGGCCCGCCGCTCCAGTTCGTCGACGGTCGGCAGGACCGGATGGAGCGGTGTCCGCACGCTGGTCCTCCGCTCAGACGTTACTCAGGCACCCGAGGAATTACTGTCCCCAGTGGTCTCCTTCTTGTCCAGCGGGCGAATCACGATCTTGGCGGGCATGCGGACTCCTCTCGGATCAGGCTTCTCACTTCTCCGTCGACGTACGGGACTGGTCAGCCGCCGTTGCCGCCGCTGCTGTCGCCCGTGGTCTCCTTCTTGTCCAACGGACGGATCACGATCTTGGTGGGCACGCCAACTCCTTTCCCACGTAAGGGTGTTGAGCGTCGGGACGCGATCGCCGACCGCGTCTTGTCAAGGCTCGACTCGTGGGACCAGAGTGTCAAGGCATGTTCCTGTAATAGGGAGGGGCCCTGGTGACGGAGACGGAGACGGTGACGGTCGAAGCGCTCGGCAGGCCCCGGATCAAGCCCGAGCACCGCGCCTACCGCACGGTCGACGGCAACGTCCGCATCGGCAGCGTCATCCACGGCATCGGCGCCGAGATCGCGGACCCGCAGGGCTGGGTCTGGACGCTGGTCGAGGCGATGGACGGCACACGGGGACCTTCCGGGGTGGTCGACGAGGTGCTGCGGGCCCACCCCGGACTCCCCGGCGAGGACGCCCGCCAGGCGATGGCCGACCTGCTCGCCGCCGGGTTCGTGGACGACGCGGGAGCGACCGTGCCGGTGCCCGAGCGGGAGCGGGTCCGCTACAGCCGCGGGGTGCCGCTGCTGCGCTGGATGGACCTCGGCCCCCGCACCAGCCCCTGGGACGCCCAACTCCGGCTGCGCCGGGCCCGCGTGCTGCTGATCGGCGTCGGCGGCACGGGAGGCTACGCCGCGCAGAGCCTGGTCGCCTCCGGCGTCGGCCATCTGCACTGCGTGGACCCGGACGTCGTGGAGCTCTCGAACCTCAACCGCCAGCCCCTGTTCCGCGAGTCCGACATCGGCCGCCCGAAGGTGGAGGCGGCGGTGGCCACGCTACGGGCGCTGAACTCGGACGTGACGGTCACGGGGGAGCGGCGGGAGGTGCGGGGGCCGGGGGACTTGGCGGAGCTGGTGGGCACAGGGCGGGACGACAGGGGCGGGGCCGCCGCCTACGACCTCCTCGTCCTCGCCGCCGACCGCCCCGACGCCATCCGCCGCTGGGCGAACCGGGTCTGCCTGGCCGCGAACCTCCCCTGGGCGGACGCCGGTTACCGCGGCCCCCTGGTGACCGCGGGCGTGTACGTGCCCGGCCGGGGCGCCTGCTGGGAGTGCCTGCGGGCCGGGGAGGCCGCCCGCCGCGATCTGCGCCTCGCGCCCGGCCAGGACCCGGAGGTCGCCTCCCCGCGCATGCCGTGGAACCCGGCGACCGCTGTCACCGCCGGGCTCTCCGGCGGCCTCCTCGCGCACGCGGCCCTCGCCCTGCTGACCGGCGTCCCGGCCCTCGACCCCGGCTTCCGCTTCGGAGTGAACCTGATGCTGCCGGGCGATGCGGTGCATCAGCGCACCCCACGGCACCTGGACTGCCCGGCGTGCGGTGAACGGGCCGCACAGGCTGCGCAGGGCGCACAGGATGAACAGGCAGCGGACGGAGCGCACGAGTGAACCGCGTACGCCTCCACGCGCTCGACTCCCGCCCCGACGGCGACGAATGGATCGTCGGACGGATGGCGACCGGCCAGTTCGTCGCCCTGCCCGAGATCGGCAAGCAGGCGTTGGACCTGCTCGGGCAGGGGCTGAGCGCCGCCGAGGTCGGGGAGCATCTGCGGGAGGCCACCGGCGACGACATCGACGTACCGGACTTCGTGGAGGCACTGCTGGGGCTCGGGTTCGTCGCGGAGGTGGACGGGGAGCAGGTCCCGCAACCCGCCCCGCCGAAACCGACGTTCGCCCGGATACGGCCCCGGCACGTGCGCTGGGTACTGAGCCCAGTCGTCCCGGTCCTCATCGGGCTGCTGATCGCGGCGGCCCTCCTCACCCGCCCGCCCGTACCGCTCGGCTACCGCACCCTGCTCTGGAGCCCGCACGGCAGCGCGGTGATCGCGCTCGGCGCGGGCGTGGGCTGGACGCTGCTGTTGCTCCACGAGTGCGCGCATCTGGTGGCCGCCCGCGCGACGGGGGTGGCCGGCCGGATGCGCCTGGGCACCCGGCTGCAGTTCCTGGTCATGCAGACGGACATCAGCGGCATCGAACTCGCCCCGCGCCGCCACCGGTTGACCGCCTACCTTGCCGGGATCGCCACCAACCTGACGGTCGCGTCCGTGGCTGCCCTGGCCGCGGGTGCCACGGACGGCACGGCTCGGCGGATCCTCGCCGCCGTCACCCTCCTCGCCCTGCTCCCCCTCCCCTTCCAGCTCATGGTCTTCATGCGCACGGACCTGTACTTCGTGCTCCAGGACGTGACGCGCTGCCGCGATCTGTACGGGGACGGGGTGACGTACACGAAGTACGCGGCCCGGCGCGTGTTCCGACGTACAACTGCCGTGGACCCCAGCCGCGCGTTGCCCGCCCACGAGCGGCGGGCCGTGCGCGCGTACAGCGTGGTGCTCGTCGTGGGCACCGCGCTGTGTCTCGCGTTCCTCGCCACCGTCACCCTGCCCGCGGACATCACGCTCCTCGCCCGCGCGGTGACCCGCCTGGGCCCCGGCCATTCGACCGCACAAAGCCTGGACGCGACGGCCGTCGTCGTCGCGCTCGGCGGAGTGCATGTGCTCTGGGCCCGCACGTGGTGGCGCGGCCGGCGTGAGCGGAGGGTCAGTGGGGGACCATCCCGCCCGTGACGTTGACGAACGTGCCGGTGATTCCGCCGGCGTAAAGATTACGCAGTTCCCCGCGCCCCTTTTAGGGGCGCGGGGAACTGCGCAATCTTTTAGGGGGGTCTGGGGGCGCAGCCCCCAGGGATGGGACGGGTAGGGGCGGCGGGGGCGAAACCAGCCCGCCCCAGCCCCCCCGCCGGCGTCAGCCCTTGAGTTCGGCTGCTACCAGTTCCGCGATCTGGACGGCGTTCAGCGCGGCGCCCTTGCGGAGGTTGTCGTTGGAGATGAAGAGGGCGAGGCCGTGCTCGACGGTCTCGTCGGTGCGGATGCGGCCGACGTACGAGGCGTCCTTGCCGGCGGCCTGGAGAGGCGTCGGGATGTCGGAGAGGACGACGCCGGGGGCACCCGCCAGGAGCTCCGTGGCACGCTCGGCCGGGAGCGGACGGGCGAAGCGGGCGTTCACCTGGAGGGAGTGGCCGGAGAAGACGGGAACGCGGACGCAGGTGCCGGAGACCTTCAGACCGGGGATCTCCAGGATCTTGCGGGACTCGTTGCGGAGCTTCTGCTCCTCGTCCGTCTCGTTCAGACCGTCGTCGACGATGGAGCCGGCGAGCGGGATCACGTTGAAAGCGATGGGGCGCTTGTAGACCTGCGGCTCGGGGAAGTCGACCGCCGCACCGTCGTGGGTCAGCTTGTCGGCGTCGGCGACGACCTTCAGCGCCTGACCGTGCAGCTCGGCCACGCCGGCGACACCGGAGCCGGAGACCGCCTGGTAGGTGGCGACGACCAGCGCCTCCAGTCCCGCCTCCTCGTGCAGCGGCTTGAGGACCGGCATCGCGGCCATCGTGGTGCAGTTCGGGTTCGCGATGATGCCCTTGGGCCGGTCGGCGATCGCGTGCGGGTTCACCTCGGAGACGACGAGGGGGACCTCGGGGTCCTTGCGCCAGGCCGACGAGTTGTCGATCACGACCGCGCCCTGCGAGGCGACCTTTTCGGCCAGCGCCTTCGAGGTCGCGCCGCCCGCCGAGAAGAGGACGATGTCCAGGCCCGAGTAGTCGGCCGTCGCCGCGTCCTCCACCGTCACGCCGTCGAGCACCGTCCCGGCCGAGCGGGCCGAGGCGAACAGGCGCAGCTCGGTGACCGGGAAGTCCCGCTCGACCAGGATCCTGCGCATGACTGTGCCGACCTGACCGGTGGCTCCGACGATTCCGACCTTCACGGCGACTCCCTTTGCGTGCGTTTTACGTGGTCCAGCGCTTCCATCATGCGTCCGACCCCGGCCCGCGTGTCCAATTCTTTCGCGGCGCGGCCCGAGGAGTGGGACGCGGGGGTGGCCGGTCCCGTTCCGATCATCCGGCGACGACTCCCGCCGGTCCGAAGAAACCCGTCCGCCGCCCGCCCCGGACCGCAAGCCGTACTGCGGGGGCGCCGTCCGCGGCCCGGAGCGGTGTGACGTACGACTCCGGGCCGGGGGAGGGGGTGCGCGCGGCGGAAATCAGCCGCGCGCCTCGATGCTCCACTTGCCGCCGCCGCATCTGACCTGGACGAGGCCCTGCGGTATGGGCTGGAGACCGGCGGCCATGCTGATCCGCCGTATCGGTTCGAGGCGGTCGTCGAGTTCCCAGAGCGCGATGAGGTCGATCATGCCGCGCGCTTCGTACCGGACCATCATCTCGGCCGCCGGGCCGGTGTGGCGTACGACCGCATAGCCCTGTCCCGACACCTTGCCGTCGAACGCGGGCACGGTGTCGAGGGCGGCCGTCTCGATCTGCCAGCCGGTCGAGTGGCGGGCGGTGACCAGGAGGTAGCAGTATCCGTCCGCCGACACCCGCAGGGGACCGACGACGGGCCGGCGCCGCCCCGCGGTGCTCGCGCTGATCGACTTCTTGCCGTCGGCCTGGACGGTCCAGGTGTCCAGCCAGTCGTCGTCCCGGGTGAGACGGCGCAGGGACTGCACCGCGGGCGGACCGGTGTAGCGGAACACGGTGCTGCCCTTGCCCTCCACCTTCCCGGTCAGCGGTGTCGCCTCCTCGACGGGCAGCAGACGCAGGCTCCACGAGCCCACCCGCTCCAGCCGCAGCCGGACCTCGCTCTCGCCCTTGCCGAACAGGAGGACGCGGCCGTGCGTTCCGTGCGTGGACGACTCCATGAACTTCTCGGTGTCGTCGTACTCGTCCAGCAGCTCGATCCGGTAGCTGCTGTACCCGTCATCGTCCTTGATCGAGTACTCGAGGATCGCCGGCCGCCCCGGCTCCGGGTTGGCCAGCGTGACCGTCTTCGCGCCGCGGCCCGAGTGCTCGGCCTGGTCCTTGGTACGGCCCAGGCGGCCGAGGAGGCCCTTCGCCGGGCGCTCGTCCTTGCTCACGCCGTCGCTGCCACCCGCGTACGGCTGGACGGGCCGTGTCTCGGGTACGACGACGGCGGGCGGCTCGGACGCCTGGGCCGGGCCGGGATCGATGGCCGGCAGGGGGCGGGCGGTGAGCTGCCAGGGGCCGTCGGCCTCGACGAGCAGCAGGAGCGGGCCCCCGGGGAGCGGCGCGGTCTGCCGCAGCCGTCCGACGTCGTTGAAGACCAGGTCATGTGAACCCCGGAGGTTGTGCGCGTCCGCGCTCCAGACCACGAACGAGCTGTCTCCGTCGTCGCCGCCGGAGAACTCCGCGTCGACGTCGGCCTCCGTACCTGTGTAGACGAGCACTTCGGGGCCGAGGCCTTGCACGGTGCCGGTGAGGTGGCGTGCCACCGACAGCGGCTGGACGGACACCGTCCAGTCGTTGTCGCCGGTGACCCGCAGCCGGAGCCGCCGGTCGTCGTCCTGGAAGACGAGCGCGCGGCCGCGGAAGTCGGTCATGGTGTTGTTGAAGACGAGCTTGTCGTCCTTGTTGCGCTTGGTGAGCGTGTACGCGTAGAAGTAGCCCTCGCCCTCGTGCCAGGCCTCGACGATCACGGGGCCGGGAGGGACGGACCTGCCGACGGTGATGACGCCCTGACCACGGCCGCGCTGCACGACCGGCTCGAACCCGGGCCCGAACGGGAACGGGACGGCGTCCTGCGGCACCGGCCGCACGGTGTCCGCCGGCACCGGTCCCGCCGGCACCGGTTCAGCCGTCTTCGCGGGCACGGCGTCCAGCGGTACCGGCCCCGCCGTCGTCGCGGGCACGGCGTTCAGTGGCGCAGGCTCCGCGGGTTCCTCGACCGCGATCCCGAAGTCCGTCGCCAGCCCCGCGAGGCCGGACGCGTACCCCTGCCCCACCGCCCGGAACTTCCACTCCCCGTTGCGCCGGTAGAACTCGCCCAGCACGAAGGCGGTCTCGCTCGACGCGTCGGTCACCTCGTAGTGCGCCACCACCGCCCCGTCGCCGTTGAGCGCCTGCACGGCCAGTCCGGGTACGGCGCCGAAGGTCCCGCCGTCGCAGGACCCCGCTATCACCACCCGCTGCACGTCGGGCTCGACCCGGGGCAGGTCCAGTTCCAGCCACTCCGCGAGCTGTCCGCCGCCCTCGGCGGTCCCGACGTGCCGTACGGCGCCCGAGGGGTGCGCCGGCTGGTTGTAGAAGACGAGGTCGGCGTCGCCGCGTACCTTGCCGGCCGCGTCGAGCAGCAGAGCCGAGGCGTCCACGGCCGGGGTCCCCGGAACGTTGCGACGGCAGACCGCGACACGCAACATCCCTGCGGGGACAGGGGTGTTGGCCCCCTTGGTGATGATCGTCATGGACACATGGTGACAGTGAAGGCGATGTGAAGTCGATGAGAGGGAGATGAGAGCAGAGGGGGAGGGGTGTTGAGTGAGAAGTGGAGGTCAGGGGTCCGCGAAAAGTCTCTCGACCTGGGCCGAACGTTTTGGCACGCCGCCGCGTCGTAGAGGAAACGCGGGAGGGGAGGGGTGGCTTGTGCTGCGCAGAATAGGCCGCCGCGCACAGGGGGTGGACGACCCCCTGGACGCGGCTCAGGAACGCCGGGTGCGGGCGGTGCTCGCGCTCGGCGGCGTACCGCAGGCGGATCTGCCGGACGGGGTGCAGCAGGTCCGCCTGCGGTTGCTGGAGCGCACGGCCAAGGGGGACGAGGCGCCGCGCGACGTGTCCGCGTGGGCGGCGGTCGTCGCCTCGAACCTGGCGATGGACTGGCACCGGGCCAAGCGCCGCCAGGAGCGGCTCGGCGAACGCCTGGCCTCGCTGCGGCAGTTGGAGCACCCCTCCGACGAGGACTCCAGTGTGCTCTCGCTGGCCGTGGCCCAGGGCCTGGACGAACTGCCCGACACCCAGCGCCAGGTCCTCGTCCTGCGTTTCTACGCCGATCTTTCCGTGCGCGGGATCTCCGAGGAACTCGGCATTCCGGAGGGCACGGTCAAGAGCAGGCTGCACACGGCGGTCCGCGCCCTGCGCGCCCGCCTGCACGAGGACGAGGTGGTGTGACGTGGCCGAGTACGAAGGTGTGGACGCGCTGCTGGCCGCGATCACGGACGAACCACTGCCCGAAGGGGCCCACGAAGACGCCGAGTTCATGGCCGAGCACCGGTCGGCGGCGGCGGACCTGGCCCTGCTGCGCGAGCAACTGGCTCTCATCGGGGACACGTTGGCGGAGGGTGCGGAGACGACCGAGGCGGCTCCGTCCCGCAAGGGCAGGAGGACCAGGAAGTCCAGGGGGACCCGGAAGCCCAGGAACCGGCGCCCGGCAGCCGCCCCCAAGCAGCGCTCCCGGCGCCCCGGAGCCCTCGCGGTCATCCTCGGGACGCTCGTCACGGCCGTCGTCGCCCTGATGGTCGTCGGCATGAGCTGGCTCATCGTGCAGGGCGGGGCCGGTGGGGCGAGCGACTCCGCCAAGTCGTCCGGTGCGGACGCGAAGGACGGCGCGGGGGCCTCCCTCAGCGCCCCGGGCTACCTCGCCTGCTCCCGGCTCGTCGTCGAGGGCACGGTCGCCGAGGTCGAGCCGCTCCCCGGCGCCGATCAGGACCGGATCACCCTCGACGTGACCCACTCCTACAAGCCGGCCCAGGGGAAGTCCCAGGTCACCTTCCTGTTCGACGAGGGTGTCGGCCCGCGCCCGCACAAGGGACAGCAGGTGCTTGTCGCCATCCGGCACGACGCGGTCGTCCCCGACAAGTGGGTGACGGGGAAGAAGGACATCGCCGCCGAGCGGCGGTGGATCGTCGACTCGCTGCCCCAGTCCCGCGGTCTGGACTGCGAAGAGTGAGACCGGACAGGCGAAAGGGCGGGCGCCCGGTGTCCGGACGCCCGCCCCGCTGCCGTACAGGTCACGAGGTTACGGCGTGACCTTCTCGATCTTCACGCTGCCGAGGCCCGCGACCGTGCCGCGCGCGTTCACCAGCTGGACCTGGCCGAAGAACTCGCGTCCCGCGGGGGCCGCGGCCGCCGCGGTGACCGAGCCGGAGACCGTCGCCGAGTCGCCCGTGCCGAGCTTGACCGGCGCGGACTCGTCGACCGTGACGGTGCCGAGCGCGGACGAGAAGAACACGTCCTGGTAGTCGTACGCGGTCGAGCCCGACGGGACCGAGTAGCCCGCGACCTCGATGGTGTACGTCCCGGCGGCCGGCGACGCGATGGAGACGGCCTCCTCGGAGTCACCGTCAGCGGACGTCCCGACCACGGTCCCGGCGGCGTTCTTCACCGTCAGGTCGAGGTCGGCGGCCGTGTCGGAGACGTTGCCGATGGCGACGTTCAGGGACGTGGCGCCCGCGGGCACCTCGACCGTGGTCGTCTGCGTGGCGCCGTCGGCGATGGTCGGTCGCGCGTTCAGCGAGGAACCGAGCGGGCCGCCCTTCAGGGTGCCGTCGATCGCCGCGTAGTTGTTCGTCACCTTCCAGGAGGCGGTGGCCGGGGTGCCGACCTTGGCCTCGGGGACGGTCACGACGGCCGGGTCGAAGGCCGCGCCGAGCACGGAGACGTCCAGCTTGTACGGGTTGTCGAGCAGCGGCGACGTACGGCGCGACTCGACCTCGATCTCCCAGACGCCGGCCTGCGGGTCCGCGTACGAACGCACGTCGGGCTTGCAGCCGTTGCCGTCGAGGTAGTTGTTGTAGCAGTACGGCGTGGAGGTGTTGTCGACCGGAACGCCGTACGGGTGGATCGCGATGAACCGGGTCTGGCTCTTGTCCGCCAGCCCGCCGATCGCGACCTCAAGGGACTTGGCGCCCGCGGGAACGGTCACGAAGTACGACTTGCTGCTGTTGCGCTGCACCGAACTCGACGCGGAGTACGTGTACTTGACCGGAGCCGAGACCACGACCGTCGACAGGATCTGCTTGTCGACGCCCTCGGTCCTCGGGTCGTCGACCTCAAGAATCGCGCTCTTGAGACCGGCCGACTTCGGGGCGGCCTGGACCTTGACCGTCACCGGCTGGTTCAGCGGGAGCCTGACCTCGTCCGAGCCGACGATCTTGAAGGTGCCGGCGGCGTTGTTCTCGAAGTACAGCTCGTGGCGGATCGCCTTGTCCTCGCCGGACGTACGCGTGATGGTGATGTCGTACGTCTTCTTGTCACCGGCCTTGAGCCCGCCCTCGCGGTCGTACAGGCCCGTGCCGAAGCCCGGCGTCTTCAGCGCGTAGTCGATCGCGGTGTCGACCGGCGCCTTCACGGTGTAGTCGTGGGCGGTGGCGCCGTCCTTGATGGAGTCCCAGGCGTCCACGATGTTGATGAGGCCCGCACCCTCCTCGTACGCCTGCACACCCTTGATGTGGTCGGCGGTCGAGGTGAGGGCCGTGCGCAGGGCGGCCGGGCTGAGGGCGATGCCCTTCTGCTTGGCGGCGCTCAGCAGCAGCGCGGACGCGCCCGCGGCCTGCGGCGACGCCATCGACGTGCCCTGGAGCATCGAGTAGCCGGCCGGCAGCGAGTAGCCCGCCTCGGCGACCGGGGAGCCCGGCAGCCAGGTCTGGGTGGAGTTGATGGAGGCGCCGGGCGCGCTCAGCGTCGGCGTGAAGCCGCCGTCCTCACGCGGGCCGCGCGAGGAGAAGGGCAGCAGCGCGTACTTCTTCTCCACCTGCGAGCCGTAGTTGGACGCCCAGGTCTCTTTGGAGATGGCCGCGCCGACCGAGATGACCTTGTCGGCCAGGCCGGGGTCGCCGATGGTGTTGGCGCCGGGGCCGGAGTTGCCCGCGGAGATCACCAGCTGGACACCGTAGGTGTCGATGAGACGCGTGTAGAGCTCGGAGCGCGCGTTGTTGCCGTCGTTCAGCGCGGGCAGACCGCCGATGGACATGTTGACGATGTCGACGCCGCGGTTGGCGACGAGGTCGATCATGCCCTCGGTGAGCGCGACGTTGGTGCAGCCGCCGGTCCAGGTGCAGGCGCGGGACGAGACGATCTTCGCGCCCGGGGCCGCGCCGTTCATCTTGCCGCCGAACAGGCCGTTCGCGGAGGTGATGCCCGCGACGTGCGTGCCGTGCTCGGACTCGATGACGCCGATGTTGACGAAGTCGCGCTTCTGGCCGACCCAGGACCCGCCGTACGGGTCCATCGGCACGTCCTTGCGGATCTGCACGACGAACGGCTGACGCTCGACCACGTCGGTCGACGGGTCGTCGGTGCCGAAGTAGCCGATCTGGTAGCCGTCCTTGTACGGCTTCATCGGCGTGTCGTCGGTGAAGTCGTTGTTGTTGTTCAGGTCGACGGTGACCGTGCCGGCCGTCGCGTCGTACAGGAGGCCCCACGAGTCGGTGGTGTCGCCGTCGCGGTTCGCGTCGCCCTTCGCGTCGCCACCCGTGGTGGCGGACTCGCGGAAGGTGCTGACCTGGTACGAGCCTGCGGGCGCCGTCCACGTCTTGCCGCTGTAGGTGAAGGTGGGCCCGGACACCGGGGTCACCTGCGGACGCCAGGTGGCGTCGCTGTCCAGGATCGGGTCGGTCGACGTCACCCAGTCGACGATCTTGCGCTCGCCGGTGGTGGTCTTCTGGAGCGCGGGGTGGCCCAGGTCGACACCGGAGTCGAGGATGCCGATGGTGATGCCCCGGCCGTCCGCCTTCGGGTGGTCCTTCACGAAGTCGACGGCGCCCGTTTCGAAGGACGGGTTGTACGGGTTCTCGGCGGGCGTGCTCTTGGACGGGCCCGAGTAAGTGGCGGTGGCCGTGGAGGCGTTGGCGGCACTCTTCGCCGTGTCGGCGCTCGGCGTCGGGTCGTCCAGCGCGATCTCCTGGCGCAGGTCGATCCCGTGCACCGAGGACAGCTTCGCGGCGGCGGCGATGGCCGAGTCGGCCCTGCCGGTGGGGACGGTCGCCCTGACGTAACCGAGCTTGTCGTAAGTACGGCCCACGGAGCCGCCCTTGACCGCGTCCAGCTCCTTGGCGACCTGCTCGGTCTGGCCGGGAGCGGTGGCGATCATCATCGTGACGTTCTTGTCGCCGTTGGCCTTGGCATCGGCGAGAAGGTCGGCGTCGGACGAACCGAGCTTGGCGGCCGCGGACTTGGTGCCCGGGTCGGCCGCCGGGGCTGCGGTGTCCGCGGAGAAGGCCATGGGTATCGGCCCGGCCGCGGAGAGCGCGGCCACCAGGCCCGCGGCCACGGCTATCCGGGCCACGCGTCTCGCGCCCGATATCGGAGTGCGCTGAGGGTCGGAGATCATCTGCATCCCTTGTAGGTAAAGGAACGAGCGAGGAGCGACCGGCCCCCGACGGTCATTTCGGGACCCGATCGCGTCAGTCCGGTATGTGAACCCGGATGACCGCTCAGCTTTACCTAAGGGGCAGTTGTTTGGGGAGAGTTGACCGAGGCGGGATGATGTCATGGCGTACTTCCGCCATGCGTCACGCCGGTGATAGCGGGCTATCGGGGGAGATGTCGGTCGATAGGGATAACCCTATGTGTCGACTTAACTCTCTTTCGTGCGCGCGTAGTGGCGGGACGCCTTCGCGCGGTTACCGCAGGCCGCCATCGAACACCAGCGGCGGGTGCCGTTCCGCGAGGTGTCGAAGAAGTGCAGGATGCACGCGTCGTGGGCGCAGCGGCGGATGCGGTCCGGGGCGGTGTCCAGCAGCTCCAGATAGTTGCGGGCCGCCAGCCATGCCGGGCCCCAGGAGGGGTCACTGAACTCGGGAGACTCGCCCGGACCGTGGGCGGTCAGCGTGAGACGGACGCGGCCGTGGGCGAGGACGGCGTCGACACGCGCGGCGACCGCGTCGGCCAGGGGTTTGCCTGCTTCCGGCGCTTCCGGCGGCCCGTCGACGGCGGCGCGCAAGGCGTCCCGGGCCTGGAGCACGTGCCGCAGAACGGTGTCGTCGGCCGGGAAATCGAGCCCGTTCGCCGCCAGCCACACCGCGAGCCCCTCGGTGTCCGTCAGGAGATCCCGCACGGCTCCTTCATGCATCCAGCGGGTGTTGAGCAGGTCGAGCGCGACCGGCTCCCCGGTGAGCGGACGCGGGTCGGAGGTGGTGGGCATGGCGGGGCTCCCTTCACGGCTAACCGCTCAAGGGTATGTGACCGGTTGCGCTCCACGATTCTAACCTCTAATCTCGATTACAGAGGTTAGTCCTCCTCGGGGGGCGGCCATCGACAGAATCGACAGAGGGGACCGTCATGACTCCGCGCACCGGCCACATCGGCCTGAACGTCACCGACCTCGACCGCTCGCTCGCCTTCTACCGCGACGTGCTGGGCTTCGGGGTGATCGGCGAGGGCAAGGAGGAGGAGCGGCGGTACGCGTTCCTCGGCTCCCTGAGCGGAGACGGCCGCCCGGTGCTCACGCTCTGGCAGCAGGCACAGGGCTCGTACGACAACACCCGCGCCGGCCTGCACCACCTCGCCCTCGAAGTCGACTCCGTCGAGCAGGTCAGGGAGTACGAGACGGCCCTGCGCGCCTACGGCGTCGAGTTCGCGTACGAGGGAGTGGTCGCCCACCGCGAGGGCTCGGCGTCGGGCGGGATCTTCTTCCACGACCCCGACGGCACGCGGCTGGAGATCTATACGCCGAGCGGTGTGGAGGAGGCGTCGGCACCGTCGGCATCGGCGCCGACCTGCGGTTTCTTCTAGAGATAGAGAGGAGATGGCGTCGTGACGTATCACTCCGGCTCGCGCGCCGTGCAGGACCGGGTCGGCGTGCGCGATCTCGCCGATCACGTAGGGCAGGCCATCGGGCAGGGCATCCGGCCGGTGGCGGCCGCCTTCCTCGAACTCCAGCCGATGCTGATCGTCGGCGGCGCGGATCCGGGCGGTGTCGGCGCCCCGGGCGGTGGTGCGGTCTGGGCCTCGCTGCTCACCGGCGCGCCCGGCTTCGTACGGGCCACCGGCCCCCGCCAGATCTCGGTCACGCGCGGACTCCCGCCGGCCGACCCCCTCGCCCCCGCGCTCTCCGTGCCCGGCACCCCCGTCGGCACCCTCGCGCTCGACCCGCGCACCCGGCGCCGTATGCGCCTCAACGGCCGGGTCCGCCCGACACCCCGCGGCTTCGCGGTCGAGGCCGACCAGGTCTTCGCCAACTGCCCGAAGTACCTCCAGAAGAGGGAGAGTTACGAGACGGTCGTCGAGCGCGTGCCGGACACGCCCCGGCGCGGCACGGAACTCTCCCCCTCCCAGCGGGAGTTCATCGAGACCGCCGACACCTTCTTCCTCGCCACGGTGCACGCGCACGGGGCCGACGCGAGTCACCGGGGCGGCAACCCCGGCTTCGTCCACGTCGCATCACCGTACGAGCTGCGCTGGCGCGACTACCCCGGGAACTCCATGTTCCTGACCCTCGGCAACCTGGCGGCGGACCCGCGGGCCGGGCTGCTGTTCCTGGACTGGCGGACGGGGACGACGCTTCAGCTGACGGGCGAGGCCCGCACGGAGTACGCGCCGGACGGTGAGCGGACCGTCCGCTTCACGCTCACGGAAGTCATCGAGTCGCCGACGGCCAGTCCCCTGCGCTGGTCGGCGCCCGAGTACTCGCCCGCCAACCCGTGACGTGAGCGCCATGGTGGGCCGGATTCAGGTTCAGTACCCCGAAAAGTGAACATGGAGTGACCGCTTCCCGGCCGTTCGAAGAGGTGTCCGTGGACGCGCAGGGTGGTCCAAGATCCACGTACGGTGATCGGCGTTGGCCGTTGCGGCCGAGTTAACGTGCAGGTCATCCCCGGTGCCAACGATCCAGTATGAGCGGGAAGTTCGCCAGCCGAGCGCCCCGCGACCACTGCCGACGCGTTCGCACTCGGGGAGACCGCGCCATGTCGCGCATACGCTCTGTCGCCGCCGTACCCGCCCTCAACCGCCGCACCCTGCTCGCCGCCACCGGAGCGGTGTCCCTCTCCACGGGGATCGGTCTCGCCCTGCGCCCGGACTCCGCCGCGCATGCCGCCACGCCGGGCCAGGCACCCGTCGCCGACTCCCTCGCGCACAACGGCGCCGGGGCGAGCGGGGTGAGCCCGCTGGCCCCCTCCGAGCTGGCCCCTTACACGCGCGGCACCACCCTGCGCGGTGTCGCCGCCCCGCGCTCCGGCTCCTCCGGCTACCGGCGGCTGGGCGACGGCCCCGGCTGGAAGCGGCTGGTACGCGACGAGCTGGCCTCCGCCAAGTCGGGCCGGGCCGACCGCCGCACCACGCTCGCCGCGTTCGTGCAGCTCACCGACCTGCACCTGATGGACGCCCAGCACCCGCTGCGCCTGGAGTACCTGCGCTCCCAGAACAAGAGCGCCTGGCGTCCGCAGGAGACGCTGACCGTCGCGGGCGCCGTCTCGCTCATCGAGCGGGTCAACTCGCTGCGGGGAGCCCCCGTCACCGGCTCGCCGCTGCACTTCGTGATGACCACGGGCGACAACACGGACAACAACTCCAAAACGGAACTGGACTGGTTCCTGAAGGTCATGAGCGGCGGCCGGATCACCCCCAACAGCGGCGACCCGCGCCACTACGAGGGCGTCCAGGCCAGCGGCCTCAAGACGTACTGGCAGCCCGACGCGGCCCTGCGCGACGCCGACAAGCAGCTCGGCTTCCCGCGCATCGAGGGCTTCCTGGAGGCCGCGATCCGCGAGCTGCGAAGCCCCGGCCTCAAGCTGCCCTGGTACTCCACGGTCGGCAACCATGACGCGCTCCCGCTCGGCTGCTACGGCTCACGTGGCGACTCGTACCTCACCGACTTCGCCGTCGGCGGCAAGAAGCTGATGTCGCTGCCCGCCTCGGAGTGCACCGCCCTCCAGCAGTCCATCAAGAACGGCACCAGCCCCAAGGGCAAGGAGTTCCGGGACCTGCTCAAGGCCCACGCCCGGGACATGCGCTCGGTCACTCCGGACGAGAACCGCGCCCCGTTCACCCCCGCCGAGTACCTGAAGGCCCACCTCGACCCGGCCAACACGGGCCCGGGCCCCATCGGCCACGGCTACTCCTCCGCGAACCTCGCCGCGAGCACCCAGTACTACACGTTCCGCATCGCCGAGGACGTCATCGGCGTCAGCCTCGACACCACCGACCCCGGCGGCCACTACGCGGGCTCCATCGGCACCGCCCAGCTGCGCTGGCTGGAGAAGACGCTGCGCGAGAACAAGGACTCGTACGTCATCGTCTTCAGCCACCACACCAGCAAGACCATGGACAACGGCCACGCCGACCCGGCCCACCCCGCCGAGAAGCGCCACGGCGGCGACGACGTCATCGCCCTCCTCGCCAGCTTCAGCAACGTCCTGGCCTGGGTGAACGGCCACACCCACAAGAACGAGATCATCCCGCACGCCGCCCCCGACAACCGCTCCTTCTGGGAGATCTGCACCGCCTCCCACGTCGACTTCCCCCAACTCGCCCGCGTCATCGAGCTGGTGGACAACAAGGACGGCACCCTCTCCCTCTTCACCACCCTCATCGAATCCGCCGCCCCGCACGCCACGGACTTCTCCGACCTGACCCAGACGGGCCTGGCGGCGCTCTACCGCGAGCTGTCCTTCAACGCGCCGGGCGCCCGTACGGACCTGTCGGGGTCGTCGCGGGACCGCAACACGGAGCTGGTGCTCAAGAAGGGCTGAGAAAGGGCCGAAAACCGCTCAACCGTCCCAAGGCAAGGCAACCTTCGCTTACGTCCCTCAGGTCCCTCCCCGTGACCAAGCTCAACGGTGAGAAGTGAGAAGGGGAAAGACATGAGGGTACGTACGGGGTGGGCAGGGCGTACGGGAATGGCCGGGCGTACGGGACTGGTGGGGGCGACCGCGGTGGCGGTGGCGGCGACGCTGGCGGGAACGGCGACGGCGGCGCCCGCCCGAGCGGACCACACCGCGACCCACACCGCCACCCGCACGGCCATGGACGCGGCCGTGAAGGACGGCGTCCCCGGCGTGACGGCAACGGCCAAGGACACGCACGGCACATGGTCCGCGACGACGGGCGTGGGCAACCTCCGGACCGGCGCCCCGCGCTCCACGGCGGACCGCTACCGCGTCGGCAGCATCACCAAAACCTTCGTCTCCACGGTGCTGCTCCAACTGGAGGCGGAGGGACGCCTGTCGCTGGACGACACGGTGGACCACTGGCTCCCGGGCGTGGTGACTGGCAACGGCCACGACGGCACCAAGGTGGCCATCCGCCAACTCCTCAACCACACCAGCGGAATCTTCGACTACACGAACGACCCCGGCTTCGTCCGCACGTACTTCCTGAAGGACGGCTTCTTCCAGCACCGCTACGACACGGAGACCCCGGACCAGCTGGTCCACCTGGCCATGACCCACCAGCCGGTCTTCGCGCCGGGCACGTCCTGGAGCTACTCGAACACGAACTACGTCCTCGCGGGCATGGTGATCAAGCGGGTGACGGGCCACTCGTACGCCTCGGAGATCCGCCACCGCATCATCGACCCCCTGGACCTGCACGCGACATCGGCCCCCGGCACCAGGGTCACCGTCCCGCACCCCAGCAGCCGCGCGTACTCGAAGCTGGCCGAGTCGACGACGGGCCCGACGTACGACGTCACGAAGCTGAACCCGTCCCTGGCGTCCTCGGCAGGCGAGATGATCGCCAACTCCTCAGACCTGAACCGCTTCTACACGGCCCTGCTGCGGGGCAAGCTCCTCCCGCCCCGGCAACTCAAGGAGATGAAGACCACGGTCAAGATCGACGGGGTCCCGAACGCCGGCTACGGCCTGGGCCTCATCGACCGCAAGCTGAGCTGCGGGGTCCACGTCTGGGGCCACGACGGCGGCATCCACGGCTCGACGTCGTCGTCGGTGACGACGGCGGACGGCCACCACTCCCTCTCCTTCAACTTCAATGGGGACTGGTCGGGGGACAGTGATGCGGTGATCGAGGGGGAGTTCTGCGGCAAGTAGGGGAGTAGCGGGGTACGCGAGTTACCCGAAGGCGAGTTTGGCCTCCCACCCACTGGCGGAGCTGATGACCTCGGTCCCACTGCCGAGGGCCTTGGCTCCGCCGGCGTACAGGGCTGAGGTACGTACAGTCCGGAACACTGGTTCGATAACAGGCCCGCCGCCTGCTGGCCCGGATCGACGGCGATGTCCTGGACCAGGCCGTGGGCCGCTGGCTCGCAGACCACCGCTCCGGCACCGCAGGCCGTTTGCGCGCCCTCGCGGTCGACGGCAAGAGCCTGCGAGGGGCGGCCAGGGCCAAAGGCCGAAAGATCCACCTGCTCGCCGCCCTGGACTACACAACGGGCCTGGTCCTGGCCCAGGTGGACGTGCACGAGATCCTCGCTCGGCCTGTGGAGGGTGCGCTATAAACGGGCCCGTGGCATTGATTGTTGAGCGAACAGACGCACGTACGTGGCCTGATGAGCAGTTGCGTGAGCTCTTCAGTGAGGGTTTCCCGGAGTTCATCACCGCCGATCGGCTGGCTAAGCAGTACATCGGCAGGATCAGGGAGTGGTTCGCCGCCCTTGATCTCACGCTGGTGGATGAGCGCGGGCTGCCGGTCGCGTCCGGCTGGGGTATACCGATCCGGTGGGACGGGCGGACCGAAACGCTCCCTACCGGCTACACCCAGGCCATCATCCGTGCCGTCGAGGGCCGAGAGCAGGGCGTCGAACCCGACACTCTGGTGATCTGTGGGGCGATCGTTACGCCGTCACTCAAGGGACGCGGCCTGGCCGGGGAGATGCTCAACGCACTGCGTCGGCTCGCCGAGGGCGCCGGATGGCCACGGGTTATCGCGCCGGTGCGCCCAACGTTGAAGGCGCGCTACCCGCTGGCGTCGGTCGAGGCGTTCATGGGGTGGACCCGCGAGGACGGCATGGCCCTCGATCCATGGATCCGCACCCACCAGCATCTGGGCGCCCGAATTCTCGCGGCGGCTCCCCAGTCGCAGACCATGACCGGCACGATCGCCGAGTGGGAGCAGTGGACGGGCATGGTGTTCCCAGAGACGGGTGACTACGTCATCCCGGGAGGGCTGAGCCTGCTACGGGTCGACCAGTCCGCTGACCAGGGCACCTATACGGAGCCCAATATCTGGATGCAGCACGTCTGAGCCGAGTGCACAGGACGTGGTGGCGTCGCACGGCGTTCTCGATCCAGGGCAGCATCTGCAGCGTCACGACAGAACCGGACAAGCCGACCGAGGCTGCACTTTGACGAAACCCTGGAAGGTGACCGCGAGTTGAGAGATGACCCGACAGTAGATCTCCAACATCGAGGGACCATGAAACCTGCATTCCCGTGGACTATGACGTGGTAGTTCCGGCTGAGAACGCGAATGACGATCAACTCGCCCACGCCGAGCGTCACTTCGGAGTGCAGTTCCCCATGGACTACAGGCACTTCGTGAGCACGGAGGGGAGCATGAGCCGGTTCGTCGAGCCCGCGGGCGACTACCTGGTGATCGATTCCATCGACGAAGTCATCCACATCAATAACGCGGGTTACTTCCAGACGCGCTTCCCCGGTGCTGTCGTCATAGGCGGGGACGGAAGCCGCGAGTTCCTCACTTACGACTTCCGTCAGGATCCGCCCTCGCTGGTTCTGCTCGACGTCGGTGCCGAGGACTGGTCCTCCGCCGTTCATCAGGCGTCGTCCCTGACCGCGTTGTTCGAGCAGTTTCCCGAGACTGGATGGCAGTTGTGAAACCGTGAGCGATGATGTCCTCTCCGTCATTCCGACCGACTCGCACTGGCAGCCCGACCAGGCTGGCCCGCATGCTGAGGGCTTCGGGTTCGAGCCCCACGAAACCAGGCATTCCGGCGGGCATGAGACCACGGAACTGCGTCAGCCAGTCCTGGTTGGCCGACTCCCGGTTGAGGTTGATGAGCGACTCGATGACGTCCTCGTCGGTGACGCCGTACCTGTCCAACAGCTTCCGAAGGTCTCCTACGTTGCGGAAATTGAGAGACCCGGTTTCGATCCTCTGCAGAGCCGCCTCGGAGAGACGTGTGCCCTGGATGGCTTGCTTACGGGTAAGTCCGCCACCTCGGTCGCCGAGACCGCAGTTCTCGCGTAACTGGCGTAGCTGGAGGCCAAGTTCGAGTGACTTTGCGATGCGTCCGCCTCGCCCGCCTCCAAGCCCGCCGTCGGCTCACCATGTGGCAGTGGACCGGAGACATCGACGACGCCGTGCTCATCGTCTCCGAGCTGGTCGCCAATGCCGTACAGCACGGCAGGGTCGTCGGGCACGAACTGTGGCTTCGGCTGACGGAGTTGGAGGACGGCGGGCTCGTCGTGGAGGTCTCGGACCCGGTCCGGGTGTTTCCCGAGGTTGCCGAGGGGCCCGGTGGCGAGAGTGGGCGGGGGCTTCTCGTCGTGCGTCAGCTCACCCGGGAGCTCGGGTGGTTCCATCGCGCCGATGTCGGGAAGACCGTACGGGCCCGGCTCGCCGCACCCCCGCCACCACGTACAGGCTGTTAGCCGGCGACGTCCGCCGTGAACGTCACCTTCGCCGTGTCGACCGTCTCCCCGCGACGCCCGGGCGCGCTCTGCCAGTCCCAGTACAGGTTGGTGTGGGCGACCACCAGCTCCGGGGACGGGGCACCGTACTCGGTGAGGTCCTCCGTGGTGTGGGCGTCGCCGACCAGGGTGACGTCGTAGCCGCGGACGAAGCCTCCGTGGAGGGTGGCCCGGATGCAGGCGTCGGTCTGGGCGCCGGTGACGACGAGGTGGCCGACGGCGCGTTCGGCGAGGAGGGACTCCAGTTCGGTGGCCTCGAAGGAGTCGCCGTAGAGCTTGTGGACGAGGGGTTCCGTGTCGGGGCGGACGAGTTCGGGGACGTACTGCCAGCTGTCGCTGTCGCGCTTGAGGTGGTCGTCGGAGTGCTGCACCCAGATCACGGGTACGTCCTCGGCGCGGGCCTTGTCGATCAGGGTGTTGATGTTCGCGATCATGCTGTCGCGGTTGTGGGAGCCTTCCACCGCCCCGACCTGGACGTCGATGACGAGCAGTGCGGTGTTCGGCCGGTTGGGCAGGGTTGTCATGGGGCCCTCCTGTCACGGATTTCTCGGCGCGGATGCGTCGTGGCTTCGTCGTGCGCGTGCGTTCGTCCTGGATCCCTCGATCCCTGGATCCTGTCCCGCCCACAGTAGATCGGGGCACTGACAACGCCCCGTCGTCCGTACGAGGAGGGGCCCGCGAGACCTGCTCGCGAGCCCCTCCTCTCCCCTCCTGACACGACCCCGGTCCGTCACTACCGGGGCAGCACCACCACGTACGCCGCCGGATCGCGGTCGTCCGACGCCATCAGGGCGGTGCGTACGACCGTGGCCTGCTGTTCCATCGCGTCGCGGAGCTTCTTGGGGGTGATGTAGACGACCGTGATGCCGAGGCGCTCCAGGACCTCGCGCTTGCGGGCGTACTCCGACCAGAGGGCGTCCTCGTCCTGGCGGGGGGCGCGGGTGTCGAGCTCGACCGCGACCGCCTGCTCCGGCCAGTAGGCGTCCAGGCCGCCCAGGTGGGGGCCGCCGGGGAGCCGGAGGTCCACGTTCCAGACCGGGTCCGGGAGGCCGTGCTCGCGGACCATCCGGTACAGGCGGTCCTCCGCGATCGCCCTGCCCTCCGCCAGCAGTGAGTCGACCGCGTCCACCACGTGGGGGCGGCTGAGCAGCTTGGCGGCTGTCAATTCCCGTACGACCGCAGCCGGTTCGCAGTGGCCGCCGCGTACCGCCTCGGTCAGCAGGCGGCGTACGGCGCCCGCGTCGGCCAGTTCCGCGACGGCGTCGGCGAGGGCGCGGGGGACGGGGGCGACCGGGACGCCGGTCACGAACGCGGGGGCGGGGAGGGAGGGCGTACGGACGATGCGGGCGCAGCCGTGGGAGCGGAGGCGGCGCAGGCGGGGGACCAGGACGTCGATCTTGTCGAGGGAGAGGAGAGGCGGGGCCGAGGAGAAGCCGTGCAGGGTGAGGGCCGCGAGGCCGGTGATCAGGGCGTCCGCGTACGGCTGCGGTGCGTGCGGCTCCTCGGCGCCCGGCTGGGCGGGGATGGCCGCCGCCGGGACGGGAACGGGGGAGCGGGCGGCGTACAGCAGGACCGCGTGCAGGCGCTCCTCGGAGGTGGGCGGGCCCGGGTGGAGGAGGAAGACGCCGGGGAGCAGCTGCTGCCAGGGGCCGCCCGGCCGGCACTGCTCGTTGGTGTCGGCGGTGGTCACGCCGTGGGCGCGCAGCTGGGCGGTGGTCAGCACCCGGCGCTGTACGTGGGACAGGTGGCGGAGGGTGCGGGGGGAGTGGGGGGTGTGGGAGAGCGGGGTGTTGTGGTTCATGACCGGGGGTTTTCCGCGCCCGGTCCGCCCTCTAACCGCTGTTACACGCCCGTCGACAAATCCGGACAAGACGGCACTAAAGTACGGGCGTTCGACTGCCGAAAGGCGCTGGTCCGGATGGGGAGTAATAGGGGTTACGGCTCTGAATACCTGTATTTCGTAACCACTGGATCCTGAAGGGATCATCGCACCCGCTGGTGGATCATCGGACTCGTGGGTGCGCCGGCGGAACCGGCGCACCCACACGCGGCACGTACTAGCCCGCCGCCACCCCGTCACACGCCTGCCCCCGCAGCGCCCGAGCCAGATCGTCCCGCGCCTCCAGCACCAGCCTCCGCAGCGCCGGGGCCGCGTTCTCGTGGGCGGTCAGCCAGGTGTCCGTCGCGTCCAGGGTGTCCTGGGAGTCCTGGAGGGACGGGAACAGTCCCTTCACCACGTCCATGCCGATCTGGATGGAGCGGTCGGCCCAGATGCGCTCGATCGCGGCGAAGTACTTCGCGGTGTACGGCGCGGTCAGCTCCCGCTGGGACGGCTGCGTGAAGCCGGCGATGGTCGCCTCGACGAGGGCGTTGGAGAGGGAGTCGGACTCGACCACGGCGGCCCAGGCCTGGGCCTTGACGGCGGCCGAGGGACGGGCGGCGAGGCAGCGGACCTGGTGGCGCTTGCCGGAGGCCGTGTCGTCGCGGGCCAGTTCGGCGGCCAGGGCCGACTCGTCGGCCACGCCGTGCGCCGCCAGCGGTTCCTGGAACGCCCAGCGCAGCTCCTGGTCGACCTCAAGTCCGTCGATCTTCGCGGTGCCCTCCAACAGGCCCTGGAGCAGCTGGAGATCGGCCTCGCCGGAGGCCACCGCGGCGAAGAAGCGGGCCCACGTGAGCTGGTGCTGGCTGGCCGGCTCGGCGAGCCGCAGTTCCTTCAACGCGCCCTCGGCGAGCAGGCGTCCGCCCTCCGCGCGCCAGTCGGGGGCCACGTAGTGTGTGAGGGCCGAGTTCGCCCAGGCGTGCAGCATCTGGAGCACACCGATGTCGGACTCGCGTCCCGCGAAACGCAGCACCAGGTCGATGAAGTCGCGGGCGGGCATGAGCGCGTCGCGGGTGAGGTTCCACAGCGCCGACCAGCACAGGGCGCGGGCGAGCGGGTCGGTGATCTCGCCGAGTCGCTCCCGCAGCGTGGCCAGCGAGTTCTCGTCGAAACGGATCTTGCAGTACGTCAGGTCGTCGTCGTTGACGAGGACGAGCTCGGGGGCCTCGGCGCCGACCAGTTCCCCGACCACCGTACGGGGGCCGTGGACGTCCACCTCGGCGCGCGCGTACCGCTCAAGGGCACCCTCCGGCGTACGCCGGTACAGGCCCACCGCCACCCGGTGCGGGCGCACTTCGGGGTGTGACTCGGCGGCCTCCTGCAACACGGCCAGTTCCGTGATCCGGCCCTCGGCGCTCAGAATCACCTGCGGGGTGAGGGAGTTGACGCCGGCCGTCTGCAGCCAGGAGCGCGACCACGCCGTCATGTCCCGCCCGCTCGTCTCCTCCAGCACCGACAGCAGGTCGCCGAGGCGCGTGTTGCCGTACGCGTTGCGCTTGAAGTAGCGGCGGGCGCCTTCCAGGAACGCGTCCTGGCCGACGTACGCCACCAGCTGCTTCAGTACCGAAGCGCCCTTGGCGTAGGTGATGCCGTCGAAGTTGAGCTTGGCGTCCTGGAGGTCGCGGATGTCGGCGGTGACCGGGTGGGTGGACGGCAGCTGGTCCGCGCGGTACGCCCACGCCTTGCGGCGGTTGGCGAAGGTGATCCAGCCGTCCTTGAAGCGGGTCGCGCCGACCAGCGAGAACGCGCCCATGAAGTCGGCGAAGGACTCCTTGAGCCACAGGTCGTCCCACCACTCCATGGTGACGAGGTCGCCGAACCACATGTGCGCCATCTCGTGCAGGATGACGTTCGCCCGGCTCTCGTACGACGCCTGTGTCACCTTGCCGCGGAAGATGAACTCCTCGCGGAAGGTGACGAGTCCCGGGTTCTCCATCGCGCCGAGGTTGTACTCGGGAACGAATGCCTGGTCGTACTTCCCGAACGGGTACGGGTAGTCGAAGTGGTCGTGGAAGAAGTCCAGCCCCTGCTTGGTCACCAGGAACACGTCGTCGGAGTCGAAGTGGGGTGCCAGGCCCTTGCGGCACATCGCGCCGAGGGGGATCTCCAGCGTCGTACCGTCGTCGAAGGTGCGGGAGTAGGAGTCGGTCACGTAGTGGTACGGGCCCGCCGCGACCGCCGTGATGTACGTCGAGATCGGCTTGGTCTCGGCGAACTGCCAGACGCCGTCCGTGAGTTCACCGACGCCGTTGCTCCAGACGGTCCAGCCCTCCGGGGCCCGCACCTCGAAGCGGAAGGGGGCCTTGAGGTCCGGCTGCTCGAAGTTGGCGAAGACGCGGCGCGAGTCGGCGGGCTCGTACTGCGTGTACAGATACACCTCGCCGTCCTCCGGGTCGACGAAGCGGTGCATGCCCTCGCCGGTGCGGGAGTAGGCGCACTGGGCGTCGACCACGAGTTCGTTGTCGGCGGCGAGGTCCTCCAGCCGGATCCGGGAGCCGTCGAAGACCTCGCTGGGGTCGAGGTCCTTTCCGTTGAGTGAGACGGCGGTCACACTCGGCGCGATCAGATCGGCGAAGCTCGCGGCACCGGGCTCGGCGCAGCGGAAGCGGAGGGTGGTGACCGAGCGGAACGTGCGCGGCGCGGCGGCAGCGGCATCGGGATCCGTCTCCCCGACGGCCGAGCGCAGGTCGAGTGAGACCTCGTAACTGTCGACGGACAGCAGCGCCGCCCGCTCCTGGGCTTCGTCGCGGGACAGATTCTCACCGGGCACGGGCTGCACTCCCTCGTGGCGTCGTGGACAGGCATGAACACATGCGTGTGAACAGGACCGATCCTGCCATGCGCCCCTGACACCGAGCAGCGGGAACGGCACAGGCGCGCGAGATTGCCGACGGTCATGTGAGATTGCCCACGGACGCGTGAGAATGCCGACGGGCGTGCGGGAATGGTGCGGGCGAGCGGCGGTGTTGGCTCGGGAAAGACCACTTTCCGAGGAGAGCCATGCCCGAGCAGACCGCTCAGACCGCGCAGATCAGTCAGACCGGTTCCGGCAAGACCCCGGTCGACTTCTGGTTCGACCCGCTGTGCCCCTGGGCCTGGATGACCTCGCGCTGGGTCCTGGAAGTGGAGAAGCTCCGGGACATAGAGGTCCGCTGGCACATCATGAGCCTCGCCGTGCTGAACGAGCCGAAGCTGGACGAGCTGCCCGAGGAGTACCGGGAGCTGCTGTCCACCAAGGCCTGGGCCCCGGTCCGTGTGGTCACCGCCGCCTGGCAGAAGCACGGCGCCGACGTCCTCGGCCCCCTCTACACCGCGCTCGGCACCCGCTTCCACAACGGAGGCGAGGGCCCGACCAAGGAAGCGATAGCCGCCGCGCTCGACGAGGTCGGTCTTCCCGCCTCCCTGCTCGACTACGCCGACCAGGAGGACTTCGAGTTCGACGCCGAGCTGCGCGCCTCCCACAAGGAGGGCATCGAGAAGGTCGGCCAGGACGTCGGCACCCCCGTCATAGCCGTCCCCGGCGCCGACGGCGAGCAGATCGCCTTCTTCGGCCCGGTCGTCACCCCCGCCCCCAAGGGCGAGGACGCCGCCAAGCTCTGGGACGGCACGCTCCTCGTCGCCTCCGTGCCGGGCTTCTACGAGATCAAGCGCTCGCGCACGGCGGGGCCGGACTTCAGCAACCTGTAGGTCTTCCGGTACCTCTAGCCAGTAGCGGTCTCGGGCTTGGGCTTCCGGAACTCCTCGGGGAGGGTGCCGCCGTCGCTTTTCTTGTACCAGCGGTGGTACCACAGGCAGCCCGAGGCGGTGCAGCGCCAGTAGTCGTGCACGAAGGGGATTCCCTTGTCCTTACGGACAGCGGCCTTCTCGGCATCGTTGAGAAGCCGGAAGTCCTGCATCGTGCCGCAGGTCCGGCACGCCAGCCTCTTCGTCCTCATGAGCCCCTCCTGTCGTCTCTGGGGCTCCGCCCCGGGCCCCGTTCGGTTGTGTTTTGGCTGCGGGTGGGTGGGGGCTGGTCGCGCAGTTCCCCGCGCCCCTGAAGGGCGCGGGGCTTCGCCCCGCGATCCCCCGCCCGCCCCCGTTTGTCGCCTGCGGGTGGGTGGGGGCTGGTCTAACAGATTGCGCAGTTCCCCGCGCCCCTTTTAGGGGCGCGGGGAACTGCGCAATCTGTTAGGGGGTCTGGGGGCGTAGCCCCCAGGGATGGGACGGGTAGGGGCGGCGGGGGCGAAAGAGTCACCGTCGCGCCCTGCCCCGTGCCTCAGTCAACCGCGCCAGATGTTCCTCGTACCCCTTCGCGTAGTACCCGGCCCGCCCCGCGTCCGGCTCCACGACCCCCGTCGGCTCCGTCCAGGCCGAGGCGTCCAGCGCGACCCCGTACCGCTCCGCCGCCGCGAGCACCGCACCCCGCGCCCCCACCTCGCCCTCCACGACCCGTAACGGCCGCCCGAGCACGTCGGCGAGGAGTCGCATCCAGGCGGGGCTGCGCGTGCCGCCGCCGCAGATGGCCAGGGACCCCGTCAGGCCCGCGGCCTCCAGGCAGTGGCGGGCGGCGTAGCCGATGCCCTCGCAGGTGGCGCGGATCAGGTCGCCGCGGGTCGACTCCAGGGAGACGCCGGTGAGTTCGGCGCGCAGACGGGGCTCGACGAAGGGGGCGCGTTCGCCGGAGGGGGCGAAGTAGGGGAGCACGCGGACGCCGTTCGAGCCGGGCGGGGTCGCGGCGAGCAGGTCGTCCACCTCGTCATGGTGGACGCCGGTCGTCGACAGGACCCAGTCGAGCGCCGCCGTGCCGACCATCGCGGGCATGGCGCGCAGCCAGTACCCGGCCCGGTCGGTCGAGATGTACAGGCCGGCCGGTTCGCCGGTCAGATCGACCTCGGCGGTGCCGACCAGGCTGGCCAGGCAGGTGCCGACGATCAGCAGCCCGTCGCCGGGGGCCGTGACGCCGGCGCCGAGCGCACAGGAGGGGAGATCGTAGGGGCCGTTGGCGATCGGGGTGCCGGACGGCAGGCCCTCGCCGCGCGTCCGCCCGGTCGCAACGGGGTCGCTCACTGGCGCCAGCAGACCGCGCCGGTGGGCCAGGCCCAGCAGCTCGACGACCCGGTTGTCGTACGCCCGGGTTCGCGGGTCCAGGAACGGCATCGACGCGTCCGACACGTCCGTCGCCCGCACCCCCGTCAGCCGCTGGAACACCATGTCCTTGCAGTACAGGGCGGTGGTCGCCGAGTCCAGCGAAGAAGGCTCGTAGCGGTCCAGCCAGGCCAGCAGCGGTCCCGGGCAGCCGGGGAACATGGCGCTGCCGGTACGCCGGAAGACCGTCTCGAAGGTGCCGTCCGCCAGCCACTGGTCGATCAGTTCGTGCGCCCTGCCGTCCATCCAGGACGCGGCGGCCCGCACCGGCAGGCCCTCGGCGTCGACGAGCCACACCCCGTCGCCCTGCCCGGTAAGTCCGACCAGCTCGACGGGGCCGGGCACGGCGGCGGTCAGCGCGGTGAGTACGGCGACGACCGCCGCGTACACCTCCTCCATGTCCTGCTCGACGAAGCCGCCGCGGAGGGTGAGGTCCACCGGCCGTGCCTCGACGGCCAGTTCGCGGCCCGCGTCGTCGAAGGCGGCGGCCTTCACCATGGACGTGCCCACATCGATACCGACGTACATGCCCTCGGCCTCCCTCGGCTCGGTTCGGCTCCGCTCGGCTTACGCGCTCCAGCAGCCAACTCGCAAACTCGTCATCTCGCCAACTCACCTGCTACGGCCCTCAGTCGAGGCAGTGTGCCAGCGGTTCCCCGCGTGTCCAGCGGCCCACCTCCGCCGCCGCGATCCGTGCGGCCTTTTCGGCCACCGCGCGGCTGGCCCCGCCCAAGTGCGGTGTCATCACCAGCCGTTCGGTCCCGGCGAGGTCGAAGAGGGGCGAGTCCGGCGGCACCGGTTCCCGCTCGTAGGTGTCGAGCGCAGCCGCGGACAGCTGCCCGCTCTTCAGCGCGTCGCACAGTGCCGACTCGTCGACCAGCGGACCGCGCGCCACGTTCACCAGGACGGCACCGGGCGGCAGCTGCGCCAGCTCGCGGGCGCCGATCAGCCCGCGCGTCTCGGGGGTGAGCCGTGCGTGCAGGCTGATCACCCGGGCGCGACTGAGGAGTTCGTCCAGCGAGCCGACCCGCAGCCCGTGCACCTCGCCGCGCACATACGGGTCGTACACCAGGACCCGCGCCCCGAACGCGCTGAGCACCCGCGCGACCCTGCTGCCGACGGCCCCGTAGCCGACGAGCCCGACCGGCAGGTCTTCGAGTTCGAGACCGCTCTGCTCGTAGGTGTAGTAGGTCGCGCCGCCGCCCCAACTCCCCTGCCGTGCGAGGAGATCGTGGGCCTGGGGGATGCGGCGCAGCGCGGCGAGGAGCAGGCCGATGGTGAACTCGGCGGTGGCGGCGGCATTGCGGCCCGGCGCGAAGCAGACCCGTACGCCGTGGGAGCGGGCCGCCTCCTGGTTGACGTTCACGGGGCCGCCCCGGCAGACGACCACCAGACGCAGCCGGGGCGCGGCGGCCAGCACCCGCTCGGTCACCGGGCCCATCTGGGTGACCAGGACGTCCGCGCCGGCCAAGGCCTCGATCAGCTCGTCCTCGGCGTCGCTCGCCTCCTCGACCTCGGCGACCCGGCCGAAGGGTTCCAGGGGCCAGCCGAGCATCAATTCCCGTACGGAGAAGGGGTGTTCGCCCAGCCGGTCGTGGAGGGCTGCCGTGATCAGGGACGGCAGGACGAAATGGTCACCGGCTGCCACCACACGCACAGGCGCTGTCTTGGCGGAGGTCATCGAAGGGAGTCTCCCGTCTCGGCGTCGAACACATGGGTAAGGCCGGGATCGGCGGTCACCCGGACCCGCTCGTCCCGCGCGAGCCGCACCTCGGGATCGGTGAGGACGACGAGCGGTCGTACGACCCCTTCGAGCGCGAGGGTGGCGATGCCCGACTCCAGCAGCGGCTCGTGCGCACTCACCCGGGCCCGTACGCCGGTGGGGGCGCCGCCGTTGCCCCCGTCGCGCGCGCCACTCCCGCCGTCCGCGCCGGCCAGCCGCAGATCCTCCGGCCGGATGCCGATCACCACCTCGCGCCCCTCCGCCACCGTCACCGGCAGCGCGAAGCTCACCGCTTCCGACAGCCGTGCGCGGCCGTCCCCCGTCGAGATCCCCGGCAGCAGATTGATCGCGGGCTCCCCGACGAAGTCGGCGACGAAGACATTGGCCGGGCTGTCGTAGATCTCGTACGGCGTGCCGAGCTGCTGGATGACGCCGTCCTTCATCACGGCGATCCGGTCGGCGAGGGAGAGGGCCTCCTCCTGGTCGTGCGTGACCAGGATCGTCGTGTGTCCTAAATCCCGCTGGATGCGCTTGAGTTCACGGCGGGTGGTGTCGCGCTGGGCCGCGTCGAGGTGGGACAGCGGCTCGTCGAGCAGGAGGACGTCGGGTTCGCGGATCAGCGCGCGGGCGAGGGCGACGCGCTGCTTCTGGCCGCTGGAGAGTCCGGCGGGCCGGGCGTGGAGGAGGCCGGTGAGGTCGACGCGCTCGGCGATCTCGGCGACCTTACGGGCGACGTCCGCATGAGAACCACGTGCCGCACGCCGTCGCGCCTTCAGCCCGAACGCCAGGTTCTCGGCGACGTTCAGCGGCGGATACAGCGCGTAGTTCTCGAAGGCGACCCCGATATTGCGGGCCTGCGCGGGCCGCCCCACGACCGAGGCACCGCCCACCAGGATGTCCCCGCCCGTCACCGTCTCCAGGCCGGCGATCATCCGCAGCGTGGTCGACTTGCCGCACCCGGACGGACCGAGCAGCCCCAGCAGTTCGCCGGAGCGCAGCTCCAGGTCGATGCCGCGTACGGCGTCCACGGCCGGGCGGCCCCGGGACCGGTACGTCTTGCGCAGCTCGCGCAACTCCAACTCGGCCATCAGCACCCCACTCTGAGGATCGGTCAGCCACCGCTGCCGGTGGCGCACACTTCGTACGGGACCTTGTGCTCGTCGAGATCGCGCAGCGCCTCCGCCGACGCCCCGTCGTCGACGAGGACCAGGTCGAAGCGGGACAGCGGGACGACCCGGTGCAGGGCGACCCGGCCGAGCTTGGTGTGGTCGAGCAGCAGGATGTTGCGGGCGGCCGAGTCGAGCATGGCGCGCTTCACGGACACGATGTGCTGCTCCTGGTGGTAGGCGTGGCCGCCGAAGACCGCCGACGTCGACGCGAAACAGACGTCGACGCGCAGCGACTGCACCGCCTCCACGCAGGACACCCCGAGGAACGAGGAGTGCAGCGGGTCGTAGTCGCCGCCCAGCGCCATCAGATGGATACCGCGCCGGTCGGCGAGGAGATTGATCGCCTCCAGGAAGTTGGTGACGACCGTGAGCGGAGTGATCTCACCGAGCCGGAGCCCGCGGGCTATCTCCAGCGCCGACGTCGAGTCGTCGAGCAGCACCGCCATGCCGGGCTCGATCATCTTCAGCGCGCGCTCGGCGACGGCCGCCTTCTGCGGGCGCATCGACTTCAGCCGGTACTGCACGTTCGACTCGAAGACCCCGGACGGCTGCGCCGTCACGCCGCCCCTGAACTTCCGTACGATTCCTTGCCGTTCGAGCTCGTCGAGGTCCCTGTGTATGGTCATCAGGCTCACCCCGAAGCGCTCGGCCAGCTCGGCCGCCGTCGCCGAACCGTCGGCCAGCACCTGCTCGGCCATGGCCGCCTGGCGGACCGCGGGCCCCTGCTGCGCACCACCACTCGTGCTCCCGCTTGTGCTTCCGCTCGTGTTCCCACTCGTGCTGCTGCTCATCGCGCGCTCTTCCCGATCCCTCGTCCTGGACGCCCCGGCCGGTCGGCCTCGAACAGCAGCAGGTTCTCAGGCCGTACGGTCAGCCGTACCGGATCGTCGGGACGCAGGTGTGTCGCGTCGGCGCGCGGCGCGACCAGCGAGACGTACTGCTCGCCCAGCCGCACGGTGACCTCGACGGCCCGGCCGAGCACCTCGGTGACGTAGACGCTGCCGATGAGTTCATGACCGTCGCCCCGGAGCGCGAGGTCCCGGGGGCGCATCCCGACCAGCACCTCGGTACCGGGGGCGGTCTCCGCGCCGAGCGGCAGTTCGACCGCCCCGTCCGCCGAGCGGAAACCCCCGCCGTCCGTGACCGTCCCCGGCAGCAGATTGATCCGGGGCCGCCCGAACGCCCGCGCCACCTCCGTGTCGTACGGCCGGTACCAGATCTCCTCCCGGGTTCCCGTCTGGACGATCCGGCCGTCCCGGATGACGCCGATCCGGTCGCCGAGTGCCAGCGCCTCGACGGAGTCATGGGTGACGTACAGGGTGGTGGTGTGCTGCACGGCGCCGATGGCCTTGAGTTCGGCGCGCATCGACTGGCGGAGTTTGGCGTCCAGGTGGGAGAGCGGTTCGTCGAGGAGGAAGGCGCGGGCGGGGCGGACGAGGACCCGGCCGAGCGCGATCCGCTGCCGCTGCCCGTTCGACAGCTGGCCGACCGGGCGGTCCAACAGGCCGCTGATGCCGAGGAGTTCGGCGATCGCACCGATACGGTCGCGGGCCTCGGCGGCGGGCAGCCTGTGCCGGGGCGAGCGCAGCGGGGAGGCGAGGTTGTCGTACGCCGAGCGGTGCGGGTAGAGGGCGTAGCTCTCGAAGCACATGGCCACACCCCGGTCGTACGGCTCGACGCCGTCCATGTCGGTGCCGTCGAGTTCGACCGTGCCGGAGTCGGGCGCTTCGAGTCCCGCCACGGTCTTGAGCGTGGTGGTCTTCCCGGCTCCCGACGGGCCGAGCAGACAGAAGAACTCGCCCTCCGCCACCTCCAGTTCGAGCCCGGCGAGCGCGGTGTTCCTCCCGTACGCCTTGCGGACCCCGCGCAGAGCGATCGCCGCCGGTCTCATGCGGGTGCTGACACCGGTGCTCATGACTTCACCGCGCCGAAGGACAGCCCCCGCACCAGATACCGCTGGATCGTCAGCGCGAGCAGCAGCGGCGGTACGACGGAGACGAGCGCGGCGGCGGCCGTCAGGTTGTACTTGGGCCGGTCGCCGCCGAGGAAGGACAGAGCGCCCACGGTCACGGTCTGGGCCCGCGAGGAGGTGAGGATGAGGGGGAAGACGAAGTTGTTCCAGGCGAAGATGAAGGCGAGCAGCGACACGGCCGCGATCCCCGGCTTGACCAGCGGCAGCGCCACCTTGAAGAACGCCTGCTTGCGGGTGTAGCCGTCCAGCAGCGCCGCCTGCTCCAGCTCCGGGGTCAGATCGGCGAAGTACGACCGCATGATCCACACGATCAGCGGCAGGGTGACGAGTTGCAGCACCCACACCATGCCGACGTACGTGTCGAAGAGGCCCAGCTTCTGGTAGAGCACGAACAGCGGGATGATCACGGTCAGTTCGGGCGCGAAGCGGAACGACAGCAGCGTGAACATCAGGTTCTCGGAGCCCTTGAACCGCCAGCGCGCCGACGCGTACGCCGCCGGAAGGCCGACCACGAGCGAGAGCGCCACCGCGCCCAGCGACACGACCAGGCTGTTGACGAAGAAGCGGACGAACGGGATGCCCTCGCTGTCGCCGAGCACCGTCCGGTACGCGCCTAGGGTCGGGGTGAAGGAGAAGTAGGTGCTGAACAGCTGGTTCGCGGGCTTCAGGGAGAGGATCAGCATCCAGGCGACCGGGAAGAGCGCGAAGACGAAGTAGAGGATGAGGGCGCCGTCCGCCAGCCACCCCAACATCCTTTGTTTACGCCTCACTTGGGCACCTCCGCCGCCCGGTTCTGGATCCGGCCCAGATGGCGCACCAGCACCATCGCGGCCAGATAGACCACGGCCCACAGCACGATCGTGTAGCTGATCCCGAACGAGTAGCGCTGGAAGCGGATCGCCTCCAGATAGGCGCGGATCTGCAGCACCACCGTGGAGTCGCCGGGCCCGCCCTCGGTGAGGGCGTAGATGATGTCGAACACCTTCAGTGAGTCCATGAACCGGAAGATCACCGCGACCAGCACATACGGCCACAGCATCGGCAGCGTGAGCCGCCGGAAGGTGTACCACCAGCCCGCGCCGTCCACGGCCGCTGCCTCGAAGGGGGAGGTCGGCAGCGACCGCAGACCGGCCAGGGCGAGGATCGCCACGAACGGGGTGTAGACCCAGACGTCCACGGCGATCGACGACAGCAGCGCGCCCGTCGGGGTGTCCGTCCACTGAACTCCCCCCAGGCCGAAGGGTTTCAGCAGATGGTTGATCACGCCCACGGACGGCTGGAGCATCAGTTTCCAGATGATCGCGGCGATCACGGGCGCGATCATCAGCGGCAGGATGAGGATCTTCTCCAGTACCCGCCCGATGACCGACGACCGGTGCAGCAGCAGGGCCACGGCCACCCCGAGCACGGTCTCGAAGGCGGCGGCTCCCACCGCGTACAGCACGGTCACCCAGGCCGAGTTCCAGAAGGCGTCCTGCGTGAACACGGTCCGGTAGTTGTCGAAGCCCACCATGTCCGGCCGCGGCTTGCTCGCCGAGAAGTCGAACAGCGTGTAGTAGAGGCCGAGTCCGAAGGGGTACAGGATCCCGCCGGTGAGCAGCAGGGCGGGCACGATCAGCAGGTACGGGCGCAGTCCGCGCCGCCAGCGCGGAACGGCCCGCACCTGCCGTGCCCCTTCCTCGCGTGAGGCCGCCCCGTGGCCGGTCTCCGTGAACGAGGTCGTCTCTGCCATCAGGGCTCAACTCACCTTGGAGGCAAGGTCACTCGCGAGGCCGTTGAGCACGGACTTCGCGTTCTTGCCGCCGTAGATCTCCTGGAGCGCGGCCGCCCAGCTCGTCGTCGCGTCGAAGAACTGCTCCTGCGGAGTGAACTGGATCTTCGTCTGGTCGACGACCGTCTCGAAGGTGTCGATGAAGCCTTCGAGGTGCTTCATCTTGTCCTTGTACGCGCCGTCCTGGCTGATCGACTTCCGGACCGGGTCGATGTGGTTGTACGTGATCGCGCCCTTGCGCAGATGCTCCTTGCCGGTGGCCCACTGGAGGAACAGCCAGGCGGCGGACTTCTTCTTGCTCCGGGCGTTCATGCCGAGCGACCAGATCCACATGTTGGTGGCGAGCGACCCGTCGGGACCCTTCGGCCCCGGATGGAAGGCGATCTTCCCGGAGGCGGGACTCGCCCCCTGCACGGCCTGGAAGTAGGCCGCCGTGTCCGCGTCGAAGAGCATCCCGGCCTTCTTCGCGCCGAGGTCGCTGGAGCACTGGTACCAGGTGTACGACGTCCACGACGGCGGGCCGCCCTGCTTGACCATGCCCGCCCAGTCCTGGGTGAAGGCGATGGCCTCCGGGGTGTTCATGGCGGGCCTGAGCTTGCCGCCGGTGACGGTGAAGTCGTGCAGTCCGTTGCGTGCGTACATCGTCATGAAGCCGGGGTGGATGGTCGCCCAGCTGCGCGAGCCGCGCACCGCGATGCCGTACATCCCGTCGAATCCGGCGCCCGGCGCCTTGCGCTTGATGACACCGGCGAGCTCGCGTAACTCGTCGAAGCTCTCCGCGGGTTTCAGCCCGAGCTTCTTGAAGACCTCCGTGTTGTACGCGACGACGTTCGTCTCCCAGCCCCATGGCAGCGCGTACTGGCCCCCCTGGCCGAGCGGCGCGCCCGCCTTCAGCGACCACTGGTCGGCCTGGAGGAGGTTGGGGAAGAAGTCGGCCTGGTCCCATTCGTCGCCGGTGGCCGAGGAGTTGCGCATCCACGGGCCGAGGTCCTCCAGCCAGCCCGGCGGCCCGTACTGCCACACCATGTAGGCGCCGAGCATGAAGACGTCGTACGAGGCGCGTCCGCTGGACAGGTCGACGGTCAGCTTGTCGAAGTAGTTGTCCTCGGGGAAGACGTCGTACTCGACCTTGATGCCGGTCTTCTCGGTGAACGTCTTGAGGTCGGCTATCAGCGCGTCCGTGTAGGGGTGCTTGTTCAGCAGCGCCTTGACAGTCCTGCCCTTCTCGCGCTTCCAGTCGAAGGATCCGGTGACGTCGGCGGCGGCCGATCCGTCGTTCTTCTTGTCGTCCCCGCCGAACCCGGCGCCGCAGGCGGTCAGCAGCGGGGCCGAGGCGGCCGCGGCGGCCAGCGCGAGGAAGCGCCGGCGGTCGTGCACGTGCATGTCCATCCGTGACCTCCACATCGGTTGGGTCCGGTCCGGTTAACACGTTGAGTCGACTCGTTAACAGAGGGTGTAACGGCGAGGGTTGACCGTCAATCCCTCGCGCAGGGGAAAATCTCAGGGCAAAGTGAGAAGTTCACACCCTGGATCGCGATGAGCCGAAAAGGCCGGCGATGAACCAGAAGGCAGGGAGGTCGGGATGGCGGACGACGGGACGACGTGGCTGGGGATCGACCTGGGCACGCAGAGCGTCCGTGCCCTGGCCGTCACCGGCGACGGACGCGTGCTCGGCAGCGGATCGGCGCCCCTCACCGGGCGGCGGGCGGGCCCGCGCCACGAGCAGGACGCGGGGGACTGGTGGGACGCGGTGGGCGCGGCGTCCCGGGCGGCCCTGCGCTCACTCGACCGGGTACGGATCGGCGGGCTCGCGGTGTGCGCCACCTCCGGAACCGTGCTGCTCACCGACGGTTCGGGCCGGCCGGTCGGCCCCGCCCTCATGTACGACGACGGGCGCGCGGCGGGCGAGGCGGCGCGCGCTCGCGAGGCGGGGCTCCTGGTGCAGAACGGCTGGGGGCTGCCGAAAGCGCTCTGGCTGCTCCGCGCGCACGACGGCGCCGGGAGGGCCCGCGAGAACGGCCGTCCCCGGGAGGTCCGTCTGGCCCACCAGCCCGACGTCATCGTCACCCGCCTCACCGGGCATCCGGTGCCCACCGATTCCAGCCACGCCCTCAAGACCGCCTACGACCTGGAGCACGACACCTGGCCGTTCCCGGCGTTCGCCGAACTCGGCCTCCCTGAGGGCCTGTTGCCCGAGGTCGTACGGCCCGGAACCCGGCTCGGCGAGGTCTGCGCGTCCGCCGCCGAGGAGACCTGCATCCCCGTCGGCACCCCGGTCGTCGCCGGGATGACCGACGGCTGCGCGGCCCAGATCGCCTCGGGCGCCCTGCGGGAGGGTTCCTGGAACTCGGTGCTGGGGACGACGCTCGTCCTCAAGGGCGCCGCGTCGCAGCCGGTGCGGGACCCGTCCGGCGTGGTCTACAACCATCGGGCACCGGACGGGAGTTGGCTGCCGGGCGGCGCGTCGAGCGTCGGCGCGGGCGCGCTGGCGGCGTACTTCCCGGACGCCTCGCCCGCCGCGATGGACCAGGCCGCCCAGGTTTTCGAGCCCGCGTCCGTCCTCGCCTACCCCCTCACCTCACCCGGCGAACGCTTTCCCTTCCTCGCCCCGGACGCCACCGCCCTCGTCCTCGGCGCACCCGCCTCCGACGCCGATCTGTGGGCCGCGCTCCTCCAGGGCGTCGCCCTCACCGAACGCCTCTGCCTCGACTATCTGCACCATCTCGGCGCCCCCCTCGACGGCCCGCTCACCTTCACCGGCGGCGCCGCCCGCAGCCCGTACTGGAACCAGCTCCGCGCCGACATCCTCGGCCGCCCCGCCCGCGTCCCCGAACAGACCGAACCCGCCCTGGGCATGGCCGCGTTGGCGGCGTACGGCATGGGGGCCGCCCCCACCCTCGCGGACGCCGCCGACCGGATGGTCCACGTCCGTACGGTCCTCGAACCGCACCCCGCCCGCACGGCGGCCTTCGCCGACCCGTACGCCCGGCTGCTCGACGAGCTGGAGGCGCGCGGCTGGCTGCCGGCTTCCGTCGCGGGGCACGCGCGGGCCCGACTGGACCTGGATACTGCGGGCTCATGAGTACTACGAGCCGCAGTACGACCCTGCTTCTGGCCCGGCACGGGCAGACCGTCTGGCACGCCGAGAACCGCTACGCCGGCATCAGTGACGTCCCGCTCACCGACGAGGGCCGCGCCCAGGCGGAAGCCCTCGGCCGCTGGGCCTCCGCGCACCCCGTGGACGCGATCTGGACGTCGACCGTCTCCCGCGCCATCGCCACCGCCGACCCCGCCTGCCGCGCCCTCGGCCTCACCCCGCACCGCGAACCGGCCCTGCGCGAATGCGACTTCGGGGTCGTCGAGGGCCGTACCCTCGCCGAGTTCGAGGCGGAGAACCCGGCGCGCGCGAAGGCGTTCCGGGCTGACCCGGTGTCGTACCCCTTCCCGGAGGCCGAGGACCCCCGCACCGCCGCCGCCCGCGGCACGCACGCCCTGCACCGCATCGCCGCCGCCCACCCCGGCGAACGCGTCCTGGTCGTCGCCCACAACACCCTCCTCCGCCTGGTGCTGTGCTCCTTCCTCTCCATCCCGCTCGGCGAGTACCGCCGAGTCTTCCCGCGACTGCGCAACGCGGCGGTCAGCGAACTGCGCGTCACGGACGGGGAGGTCGCTCTGCTGTCGCTGAACGTGCCGTGCGCGTAGGGGAGTTCAGGGCCGCAGCAGCAGATGTGTCTTCACCGTGGCCTCCGCGATGACCAGACGGCGCCCGATCTCGGCGTTCGTCAGACCGTCGGCGACGGCGTTCAGGACGTCCACCTCGCGGGCGGTGGGAATGAGTCCATGCCCAAAAGCCTGGCCGGCCAGGGAAGTTGGGGGACACGGGTACTCGGTTGAACTTGGGGTCCGCCGATCGGTGGACGGGTGGGTTGGGGCAGCCCCCGGAGAGAATGCGGTGTTACCCCCAATAACCGCCGAAGCGCTTTGTCGATCCCGGCGCCTGCGCCCCCGCGCCCGCCCCGGCTAGCGTCACGCCATGACGCGAGGCAAGCGCAGGGGAGCGCGGCGGATCAGGGCCTTACAACGGGTGCGGGACAAGGCGCTACGACAGCGGGAGAACAGACGGGCCGGGCTGGCGCGACGGCTCGGACGGCGGGCGGAGCGGGCCCGCCCCTGGCTCCAGTTCATCGCCGACCTGACCGCGCTCCTGGCGAAGCTGGTGAGGTAGCAGACCGCGGTGCCTTCATGGTGGAGAGCCGAGTGGGTGGAAGTCGCGAGGGTCCCCGCGAGTCATGTCCTCGCGGGGGCCCTCGTTTTCATCCGCCTGCCACGTGAAGGGTGAGAAGACGATCACGAGCAGGACGCTTCATACATGCCTCAGGGGGCCAGCAGCAACACGTCCGCGCGGGACTTGGCCGTTTCGTAACGCCGTGCCACGTCCTGCCAGTTGACGACCTGCCACATCGCGTCGATGAAGTCGACCTTCTGGTTCCTGTACTGGAGGTAGAAGGCGTGCTCCCAGGCGTCGAAGACGAGGATCGGCACCGAACCCTGGCCCACGTTGCCCTGGTGGTCGTAGACCTGCTCGACGACGAGGCGGCCGCTCAGCGGCTCGTACGCGAGGACGCATCGACCGGAGCCCTGCGTGGTCGTCGGCGTTGAGGTGCTCTGGGCAAGGCGAAAGAGCCGAAGTGCTCTGGAGGCTCTCCGGCTCGCCGCCCCGTTTCCGGTCATGTTGCGCCATTGGAGTTCTCTCCGGCAGAGCGGCCGGAGACTCTCCCCTGGATCACTCCGGGGAGTTTGACGGCGCTCAGGTCCGTCCGGCAACGACCCTCCCGGCCGCCGGGCGGGTCGAAGACCCGCCGTGTCGAACGCTACGGGGATGGCGCTTGCTGTGAGCCAGAACGGGTTGAAGTCACCCTGAGGGGTGAACGCGCGATGAATAGTCGTACGGCAGTTCAGGAAGTGTGTAGACGGCCATGTCAGGTCCCCTCCGACCTCTTATTGCAAGCTTCTTGCAAGTGCACGCTAGCAGCAAGAGGGCGAAGGAGCGTGCCTGGGCACGCGAAAGGGCCCTCGCGCGAAACCGTCCTCCGCGCGAGGGCCCTTCAGCGATACGGGTCAGGCGCGGGCGCGCGCCTTCTGCCAGGCGTAGCCGACCGCGGCCAGGAACAGCGTCATGCCGCCCGTCGAGTACAGCTGCACCCGGGTGTCCGGCTCCCGGGCCATCAGGACGAAGATCGCCACCATGCCCGCCAGGGCGACCCACGTCAGCACCGGGAACAGCCACATCCGTACGACCAGCTTCTCCGGCGCCTCCCGCTCCACCCGGCGGCGCATCCGCAGCTGCGAGACCGCGATGAACATCCAGACGACCAGGATCACCGCGCCGATCATGTTCAGCAGCCAGGGGAAGACGTCGTCGGGACGCCAGTAGCTGAGCACGACGCACACGAAGCCGAAGACGCAGGAGGCCAGAACGGCCACGCGGGGGACGCCGGACGTGACCCTGCCGAGGGCCTTCGGACCCTGGCCGCGCTCGACGAGGGAGTACGCGATGCGCGAGGAGCCGTAGATGTTGGCGTTCATCGCCGACAGCAGCGCGACCAGGACGACCACGTTCATCAGCTGGCCGGCGCCCGGGATGCCCAGCTGGTCGAGGGCGGCGACGTACGGGCCCTTCTCGACGACCGCCTTGGAGTCCCACGGGACCAGGGTGACGATCACCGCCATCGAGCCGATGTAGAAGAGCGCGATGCGCCACATCGCGGTGCGTACGGCGCTCGCGACGCCCTTGACCGGGTTCTCCGACTCGGCCGCCGCGATCGTCACCGTCTCCAGACCGCCGTACGCGAACACCGACGCGAGCAGGCCGATGACGAGGCCCTCGCTGCCGTGCGGCAGGAAACCTCCCTCGCCGGTGAGGTTGGCGGCGCCGGGGGAGTCCGTGCCCGGCAGTACGCCCGTGATGGCCAGTACGCCCAGCACCAGGAACAGGCTGATCGCGCCGACCTTCAGGGCCGCGAACCAGAACTCGAACTCGCCGAAGTTCTTCACGGCGGCCAGATTGGCGACGCAGAAGACGACCATGAACAGCGCCACCCACGCCCACTCGGGCGTGCCCGGCAGCCAGCCGGTGACGATCTTCGCGGCGCCGATGCCCTCAAGCCCGACAGCCGTGCACAGCAGCACCCAGAAGGACCAGCCCGAGGCGAAGCCGGCCCAGGGCCCGATCGCCCGCTCCGCGTGCGCGGAGAAGGAACCGGACGACGGATACGCGGCCGACATCTCGCCGAGCATCCGCATCACCAGCATGACGAGCAGACCGGAGACGGCGTACGCGATGACGATGGAGGGCCCGGCGGCGGCGATACCGGCCCCGGACCCGACGAACAGGCCCGCGCCGATCACACCGCCGAGGGCGATCATCGACAGGTGTCGCTGCTTCAGGCCGTGCTTCAGGCCGGGGGAGAGGGAGGCGCCCGCGTCGGGGGTACCGGGCGGGGCGTCGAGGGTGGTGCGGGACATGAGAGCGGGTGGTCCCTTACGTGCGAGCGGGCAAAAACGCCCACAGTCTGGGCAGCCTGTCCGCTGAGAGGGAGAGGCTGCCCAGTATGCGGACGCATGTCCTACGGAGGGTAAGGGTCCGTTTACCGGAAGGCGGGTGCTACGCGACCGACGTGTAGTGCGAGGCGTCGCCCGCGATCGAGTGGCTCTCCTTGCCCTCGACGCCGACCGGCACGTCACCGGCGACGGTCACGCGGTGCAGCCGGCGCGGCTGCCCGTCGTAGTTGTCGATGGCGTAGTGCTGGGTGATCCGGTTGTCGAAGAGGACCAGCTGGTTGGGGGACCAGCGCCAGCGCAGGATGTTCTCCGGCCGGGTGACGTACGCCTGGAGCAGGTCGAGGATCTTGCGGGACTCGCCCACCGACAGGCCGACGATCCGCTGCGCGAACCCGCCGATGAACAGCCCCCGCTCACCGGTCAGCGGGTGGACCCGGACGACCGGGTGGGCGGTGCGGTACTTGATGGAGGTGAACTGGGCGCGCTGCGCGGCCTGTTCCTCGTCGATCTCCTCGTCCGGCACGGCGTAGTCGTAGTCGTTGGTGTGCTCGGCCCACAGCGTGTCCGCGAGCTGCCGGAGGGGTTCGGGCAGGTCGCGGTAGGCGGCCGCCGAGTTGGCGATCAGGGTCTCGCCGCCGTACGGCGGGATCGTGATGCTGCGCAGGGTGCTGGCCTGCGGCGGATTGAGGACGAAGGTGACGTCGGTGTGCCAGTGGTTGGCGCGGCCGCGCTCGCTGTCGACGGGCAGCACGTTCGGGGCGTCGGCCACGGCGGGCACGGTGGGATGGGCGGTGGTGAGGTCGCCGAAGTGGCGGGCGAAGGCCTGCTGGCCCTCGTCGTCCAGGTCGACGTCGTCGAAGACCAGGGCCTTGTGCTCGTTGAGGGCGGCGCGCAAGGCGGCGACGGTGTCGTCGTCGAGGGGCTTGGCGATGTCGACCCCGGATATCCGGGCGCCGATGTTGCCGGTGACCTTGTGGATCTCGATGTCAGCCATGTGGGACGGGTCCTTTCGGGGCGGAGGATCAGACGAGGGCGGAGGCGTGCTGGTTGGCGGGGCGCGGGAGGCCGTACCGCTCCCGCAGGGTCTGCCGGGGCCCGTACTCCTGACGCAGCAGGCCGCGGGCGCGCAGGATCGGCACGACGTGGTCGACGAAGAGATCGAGGCCGGAGGGCAGCACGGCGGGCATGATGTTGAAGCCGTCGGCGGCACCCAGCCGGAACCACTCCTCGATCGCGTCGGCGACCTGCTCGGGCGTGCCGGCGAAGGTGAGATGCCCGCGCCCGCCGCCGAGCCGCCCGATCAGCTGCCTTGCGGTGAGCCGCTCGCGCCGGGCGAGTTCGACGATGAGCGTGTAGCGGCTCTTGGCGCCCTCGATGGCGTCCTCGGGCGGCAGGTCGGCGGGGAGCTGGGCGTCCAACTCCAGGGTCCCGGGCTCAAGTTGCAGCAGGCGTTGGAGATTCCTGAGCCCGTGCTCGTGGACGATGTGGTCCTCCAGCACCTGCTCGTTCGCCCGCGCCTCGGCCTCCGTCGAGCCGATCACCGGGACGATGCCGGGCAGCACCTTGATGTGCTCGGGGTCCCGACCGGCCGCCGCTGTACGGGACTTGAGGTCCGTGTAGAAGGCCTGCGCGTCTGCAAGGGTCTGCTGCGCGGTGAACACCGCCTCCGCGTACCGGGCCGCGAACGCCTTGCCGTTCTCGCTCGACCCCGCCTGCACGAGCAGCGGGTAACCCTGGGGCGAGCGCGGCACGTTGAGCGCTCCCTCGACACTGAAGTACGTCCCCTGGTGTCGCGGTGGGTGGATCTTGGTGTCGTCGCCCCACACGCCGGCCGCCTTGTCGGCGACGATCGCGTCGTCCTCCCAGCTGTCCCAGAGCTTGAGCGAGACGTCCAGGAACTCGGCGGCGCGGGCGTAGCGGTCGGCGTGTGCGGGCTCTTCGGCGAGGCCGAAGTTGCGCGCGGCCTCGGCACCCGCGGTGGTGACGATGTTCCAGCCCGCCCGGCCGCCGCTGATGATGTCGAGCGAGGCGAGCTTGCGGGCCAGGTTGTAGGGGGAGTTGTAGGAGGTGGAGGCCGTGGCGATCAGGCCGATGTGCTCGGTGGCCGTCGCCAGGGCGGTGAGCAGGGTGAGCGGTTCCAGGGCGCCGGCGGGGCGCTGGGCGAGGTTGCCCCACAGCTGCGGGCCGTCGGCGAGGAAGAGCGAGTCGAAGGTGCCCCGTTCGGCGATACGGGCGAGGTGGACGTAGTGCGCCAGCTCGACATGCGCGTACGGGTCGCTCTCGGGCAGGCGCCAGGAGGCCTCGTGGTGGCCGGTGTTCATCAGGAAGGCGTTGAGGTGGAGCTGTCGTGCGGTGGTCACTTGTGGTCCTCCGTGACGCCCAGGGCGGCGAGCAGCCGTTCGCGGTACTCGCCGAGCAGCGGATCGCGGTACGAGCGCGGATGCGGGCGGTCGATGGTCAGGTCGAGGCCGATACGCCCCTGGTCGAGCACGAGCACCCGGTCGGCGAGCACGATCGCCTCGTCCACGTCGTGCGTGACGAGCAGGACGGAGGGCCGGTGCCGCTCCCACAGCTCGCGCAGCAGGACATGCATCCGGATCCGGGTGAGCGCGTCCAGGGCGCCGAACGGCTCGTCGGCCAGGAGCAGTTCGGGCTCCCGTACGAGCGAACGGGCCAGCGCGGCACGCTGCGCCTCGCCGCCGGACAGCTCGTTGGGCCAGGCCCGTTCGCGGCCCGCGAGGCCCACCTCGGCGAGGGCGGAGCGGCCCTTCCGTTCCGCTTCCCTGCCGTCCGTGCCGAGCAGGACGTTGTCGAGGACGCGTCGCCAGGGCAGCAGTCGGGAGTCCTGGAAGACGACGGACACCCGTTCCGGCGCGGAGAGCCGGCCACTTCCGGTGACGCTGTGGTCGAGTCCGGCGATGGCGCGCAGCAGGGTGCTCTTGCCGGAGCCGCTGTGCCCGAGCAGGGCCGTGAACTGGCCCGCGGGGAGGTCGAGGTCGATGCCGTCGAGGACCGTACGGCCGTCGAACGAGCGGGTCAGGCCCCGGAGTTGGACGGTTGGCTCGGTGCGCAGGGAGGTCAGTTGCTCAGTGTGCGTCGCCACGACAGCACCCTCCGTTCGATGAGACGGACCGCGCTGTCGGAGGTCAGACCGAAGATGCCGTAGACGACCAGGCCGACGAGGATGACGTCGCTCTGGCCGTAGTTCTGGGCCTGGAACATCATGTAGCCGAGTCCGCTGGTGGCGTTGATCTGCTCCAGGACGATCAGGCCCAGCCAGGAGCCGGTCACCCCGAGGCGCAGGCCGACGAAGAAGCCGGGCAGTGCGCCGGGGATGACGATCTGCCGGACGAAGGCGAACCTCGACAGGCCCTGGACCTCGGCGAGTTCGACGTAGCGGTGGTCGATGCCGGACAGTGCGGCGTGTGTGTTGAGGTAGATCGGGATGTAGACGACGATGGCGATGATCGCGATCTTGAAGGTTTCGCCGATGCCCAGCCAGAGGATGAACAGCGGGATCAGACCGAGCGGCGGGATGGACCGGTTGAGCTGCACCGTCCCGTCGATCAGTGCCTCGCCGACCCGGCTGAGCCCGGAGGCGAGCGCGAGGACGACTCCCGCGGTCAGCCCGATCGCGAACCCGGTCGCGGCCCGCTGGAGCGAGGTCAGGACATCGGTCGGCAGCGTCCCGTCGGTCCACAGGTGACCGGCGGTCTTCACCACCGTCCAGGGCGCCGGGATCGCCGCCGGGTCGAGCTGTCCGGCGGCGGAGGCGACGGCCCACAGGGCGAGGAAGAGGACCGGGCCGACGAGCCGGGAGGCGGGCAGCCGTTTGCCGGGGGAGAGCCGACGGCGCCTGCGGACCTGGGGGAGCTCCTCCGGAGCGGCGACGGAAGCGACGGCAGCGGTCGTGCTCACGGCGGTCACCTCCGGTACTCCGCCGGCACGGCCTTGGCCGCGATGCCCTCGAAGCGCCGGTCGAAGAGCGAGTCGACCTTGAACTCCTTCACGAAGCCGCCCTCCGCGAGCAGATCGGCGGTCTCCTGCTCCCACTTCACGGCCTCCGCCCAACTCGGCGGGAACAGCGGCTTGTTGGCGAGCTCGGTGATCGACTGGGCCTGCGCGAGGGTGAGGTTCTGCGTCTTGACGTAGAACTCCTCGTTCCAGGCGTCGGGGTGCTCGTACGCCCACACCTGGCCCTTCGCCCAGCGCGGGATGTACGCGGCGACGGCCGCCGCCTTCGCCGAGTCGGCGAGGACGGAGGTGGGCGCCCACAGCAGGTTGAGGAGGTCCACGACGTCGGTGGTGATGGTGTGCGCGCCCTTGGACCCGTACTGCTTGAGATAGGCCGGGGACTGCTGGTTGGCGAGCGGGGCGATGTCCACCTGCCCGGCCTGGAGCGCGGTGAGGAACTGGTTGCTGGTCAGCGGCACCAGGTCGACGTCGTCGTACTTGATCCCGGCCTTCTTCAGGGCACGCAGCAGGACGACTCCCTGCGCCTGCCCCTGCGAGAAGGCCAGCTTCTTGCCCTTGAAGCCCTGGATGTCCTGGATGTCGCTGCCGGGCTTGGTGGCGAAGACGTAGTTGGGCTTACGGGTGATGTTGATCGCCACGATCTTCGCGTCGAAGCCCTGGTAGTGCGCCTGGATCGGCGGGATGCCCGCGTTGTTGGCGACGTCCAGGGACTTGGCGCGGAAGGCGTTGATGACATCGGGACCGGCGCCGATGTTCACCCAGCTGGAGACCGTGAAGGGCAGATCGGTCAGGCCCGCGAGCTTGAACTGGAGCTGCTGCTGGCCCAGATACGAGGCGATCTTGAGCTTGGTGCCCGACGGGACCTTGGCGGACAGCGGGGCGGACGCGGCTCCCTTGGACTGGGTGTCGGCGGCGCTGGCTCCCGCGCAACCGCTCAGCCCGGCAACGCCGGCGGCTGCGCCGAGCAGCGAGGACAGGAACAGCCGCCGGTCGACGCCGGACGCGGAGGGGGACAGTGGTGGCATGGGAGGACTCCGGGGTTCCAAGTGACGGGAATGCGCGCGGAATTCCGGGCAGGGAGGAGCCAGGAGGGAAAGGGCGCGCAGAGGAAGGCACACGCCTGAGGCGCGGCGAAGAAATCCGGGTGATCGTCAGTGCGTCGACGGCCGAGCGATCGTCAGCAAGGGAGGGGCGACGCGGCGATGACCGGCGTCAGCAACACAGCGTGCGCGCGACCCGCATCAGGTCGACGACACGGCACTTGGTGAGCGGAACCTGCACCCGCGAGCTGCTCATGAAGAAGATGCTCCTGGCCTCGTACGACCGCTGTCAACATTCGGAGTTTCTGAATTAATTCGGCCCCGGTCACGCGCCCAGCGGATCCCGGTACAGCACGTCGAGAGCCACCGATCCGCCCGCCACGGCCAGTACGGAATCCGGAAAACTGGTCGGCACGACCGCCGCCGCCCGATCGGGCCCCACCTCCTCGCGCAGCGCGGCGAGGCAGTCCTCCCGGTGCACGGCACCGACCTCGGTGACAACGACGGTGTCCGGATTGAGCACATCGAGCAGCAGCCGTGCCGCCCGTCCGGTCATCCGGGCCCGCTCCACCAGCAGTCGTACGGCCACGGGGTCGCCGTCGGCCGCGGCGGCGAGCACATGCATCGGGTTCATACCGCGGATGACACCCGCCTCCCGCGCCCGGCGGCACAGCGTCCGCTCGCTCAGCTCGGCCTGGAGGCACCCGGTCCGGCCGCAGTCGCACCGCTCCGTGCCACCGGCCAGCGGCAGATGGGCGATCGCGCCGGCCTGCGAGCGGGGACCGTGGTGCACCTCGTCGTGGGTGGCGAAGGCGGCGTCCACCACATTGCCGACGAAGAGGTGCAGCACGCTGCGGCTGCCCCGCGCCCGCCCGAACAGCCGCTCGCCGTTCACCAACGCCCGCGCGTGCCCGTCCACATGAACCGGCAGTCCGGTGCGGGCGCCGATCGACTCCCGTACGGCCACGTCACGCCAGCCCAGCAGCGCGTGCTCCACGATCGTGCCGGAGTCGCGGTCCACCCAGCCGCCGGTGGCGACACCCACGCCCAGGGGCGTACGGCCCGGGGCGCCGGCCAGTAGTGCGCCGAGCTCGTCGGCGGCGTTGGCCAGCACGCGGCCGGGCTCGGTGTGTTCATGGTTCAGGTGCTTGAGACGGGTCTCCGCCACGACTCGGCCACGCAGGTCGAGCAGGGCGACGGTCGTGTACGGCACGGCGATGTGTACCCCGCCGACCACGAAACGGGAGCCGTCGAGGTCGAGCGGTACGTGCGGGCGTCCGACCCCGTTCGACTGCCGGGGCACGGGGGCTTCCCGGATCAGGCCGAGTTCGGCGAACCGGGCGCAGTAGTCGGTCACTGACGCCGGGGAGAGTCCGGTCAGCCGGGCGATGGTGCTGCGGGCGACCGGGCCGTGGTCCAGTACGGAGCGGAGGATGGCGCTGGCGGTGGTGCTGGTTCGGCGGCGGGGGGCTGCCGTGGGTGGAGAGGGCGAATAGGGCGGAAAGGGTGCTACGGAACGGGACATGGGGAACTTCCTCGGGACTGGTCCGACACTGCGCCGTCACATCTCGGCGAGCCGGATCCACTCCGCTCGCCTCACCTACGGCGACAGGTGGCCGTCCCTTGGCGCCGCAGGTCGACATACCGACGCGACGCGAAGTCCCTGGCCTGAGCAACCATGCCCCGAAGAGTAGGCCTCACCACCCGGATCCGGCCACCCCGGCTTTTTCGCCCCCGCCGCCCCTACCCGTCCCATCCGTTCCTGGGGGCTCCGCCCCCAGACCCCCAAAAGATCGCGCAGTTCCCCGCGCCCCTCAAGGGGCGCGGGGAACTGCGCGAGCAACCCCCACCCACCCGCAGCCGACACACAACCGAACGGGGTCTGGGGCGGAGCCCCAGAAGGATAGGACGGGTAGGGGCGGCGGGGGCGAGAACCTTTGGCGGGACCCTACAGTCGGCGTCCGAGCCGGATTCGTACGGCAAACCGGCCCACCTCAGTGACCAGGGTCACCCCACCACACGTGTACACGGCACCGTTTGTAAGGAGCCCACCAAGCCCATGATCCCGGCTTTGTCGATGGCAGACGGTGATCGGCCGTGTACCCCTGGGATAGCGTCACCGTGTCCCACCTGCCCGCACCACCCGCCGGAGTCCCCATGAGCACCGCAGCCGCCACGCCCACCCGCCCCGGCGAGGTCCTCGCCGACCTCCTCCCCGCCTCCCGAGTCAGGGACGCGGCCCTGGTGCTCGGCGGCGCCGCACTCACCGGCCTCGCCGCCCAGATCTCGCTGCCGGTACCGGGCTCCCCGGTCCCGGTGACCGGCCAGACCTTCGCGGCACTCCTCGTCGGCACGGCCCTCGGCGCGGGTCGCGGCTTCCTGTCGCTCGCGGTGTACGCGCTCGTCGGCATGGCCGGCGTCCCGTGGTTCGCCGGCGGCGGCTCCGGCACCGCCGCCCCGTCCTTCGGCTACATCCTCGGCATGCTGCTGGCCTCCACCGTCGTGGGCGCCCTCGCCCGCCGCGGCGCCGACCGCTCCGTGCTGCGCATGGCGGGCACGATGCTGCTCGGCGAGGCGATCATCTACGCGATCGGCGTCCCGTACCTGGCCCTGGCCACCGGCATGTCGACGAGCGCGGCCATCGCGGCGGGCCTCACCCCGTTCCTGATCGGCGACGCCCTCAAGGCCGCCCTGGCGATGGGCGCCCTCCCCACCGCCTGGAAGTTCATCAAGCGCTGACGCACAGCTGACCCACGGCCGATCCAAGCCGATCCAAGCCGGTCCAAGCCGGTCTCAATCAGCCTCAGCCGGTGATGTTGTAGTTCCTGCGGAAGAGGTTCGCCGGGTCGTACTCCGACTTCAGCCCGGCGAGCCTCTTCCGCGTTCCGGCGTCGTACAGCCCCTCCGTACGATCGCCCGCCCCGAACACGAAGTTGAGCGCCCGCCCGATCGTCCACGGCGCGAGCCCCTCGAACCCCGGATCCAGCAACTCCCGCGCCGTCTCCCGGTCCGCCATCGCCAACAGCCGTACGAGGAAACGCCCTTCGCGATGCGGTACGGAGTTCGGCGCGTCCTGCGCCAGTGCCCCGCCGAGATGGTTGATCTGCACGACGCACATCGCCGGCGCGTCCGGGCCGGTGCGGGCGAGGAGTCCGGCCGCGGCGGCCACGTCCAGCTCACTCAGCACCGCGCTGTCGCCGTAGTACGTGTGCGGGAAGTCCGGGTCACTGTGGATGCTGTGGCTCTCGGCGTACGGCATCTCGCGCAGCGAGTCGGTGAGGACCGGGCCGATCTCCCGCAGCGGGGCGACGAGTTGCTCACCCTCGGCGGCCGTACCCGTATAGGCCACGCGTACGGAGATCACATACCGCCCGCGCAGGTGCGGCGGCATCCCCGGCACGTCCGGGTACGGCACCGCCGCGAACGACGAGGTCAGCTCGTCCGGCACGGTCCGCGTCCAGCGCTCGTACGCCCGCAGCGCCGCCACCGGATCGACCTCGCGCCCGTCGAAGGCGAGAGAGCCGCCGTACAGCCGCGCGACCGGTACGAGGTCGATCTCCAGCTCGGTGACGGCGCCGAAGTTGTGGCCGCCGCCGAGGAGCGCCCAGTACAGGTCGGGGTCCGACTCCCGCGTCACCTGGCGTTGCCGCCCGTCCGCGGTGACCACGTCGAGCGCGCGCACATGGTCGGCCGCGTACCCGAACTCCCTTGCCAGGATGCCGAGTCCGCCACTCAGGGTGTACGAAACGGCACCCACCCCCGGTGCCGAACCATTCAGCGGGGCCAGCCCGTACGGTACGGCCGCCGCGACGACCTGACCCCAGCGGACGCCCGCCTGGACGCGGACGGTGCGCGCCCGCGGATCGACGCTCACCCCGTCCATGCGCCGCGTCGTGATCAGGACGCCGCCCTCCGCCGCGCCCGGCAGTCCGTGCCCGGTGGCCTGCACGCCCACCGGCAGGCCCGCGGCGGCCGCGTACCGCACCGCCGCGGCCACGTCGTCGGACGAGGACGCGGCGAAGATCACGGCCGGCCGCTGCGCGAAACCGGTCTGGAATCCGGCGAGTTCCTCGGCGTACCCGGTGTCGCCGGGGCGGAGGACGAGCCGATCGGTGGTCTCGTCCGCGGCCTCGTCCCTGGTCTTGTCCGCGGTGTTCATAGGGTCCATACGGCTCATGGTCGCCGCATTACCTGACAGGCACCGTCAAGTTTTCCGAACGGAGCGGGCCGGGGTGCCGCGCTCGACACCCCGGCCCGCTCCCTCCTGCTTTCCGTGCTGCTGTTCCTACCTCAGTGCTGTTCCGACCGCCGCGGGCGCCGGTGGACCCACCACAGGCCCGCCGCTCCCGCGGAGATCAGCGCCGCGCCCGCCGCGCCGAGCGGCAGGACGTCGCTCCCCACGCCGGTCTTGGGCAGCTGGTCGCCGCCGGGTGCGACCGGCTTGTTGTCGGTGCCGAGCAGCAGCGGGGTGGCCGGGGCGTTCGGCGACGGGTTCGTCGTACCGAACGGCACCGGGCCCTGCTGCCAGTACGTCTTCTTGCCGTCGCTCGTCTGCACCGGCAGGCAGATCTTGCCGGTCTTGCTCAGATCGAACGTCGCGTCGACGGCGTACGACTTCGACTTGCCGGCCGCGAGATTGCCGACGGAACAAACGAAACCACTGTTCGAACCCTTGGGCAGATCCTTGTCGGCCATGGCGGAGCAGCCCTTGACGCCCTTGACCGACAGACCGTCGAAACCGACCACCAAAAGCCTGATGTCGCCGCTGTCCTTGGTCCCTTCGTTCTTCACCGTGGCGGTAATCGCCGTCTTCTGTGAACTGTTGTCCACGGAGATCTTCTCGGGCAGCAGCGTGGTCAGCTTTACACCCGCCGGTGCCTCGTCAATTACCTTTCCCCCCTTGCTGCTCCCCGGTCCCTGGTCGTCCGCGACGGCGGTGAAAGAAAGGATCATCACGGCCGAGAAAGATGCCGTGAGCAGCGATCCCGCGATGGTCGTCGTGTGACGAGAACTCATGTTCGTCCCCCTTGGCTGCGCCTGAATTCGCAGTACTTGAAGAGGTACCACAAGATTTCTCCGCACTATGCTGGTACGGCCTGAAGTGTGACCATTGTGTTTCTGTTGTGACGGGCGATTGTGGCGGGTGTTGAGGGGGTGCAGGGATTGTCGGGGAATGTACAGGGCGGTGTTCCGGGATTATTGGTGACAGGGCGTTATCGGCTGGTCGAGAGCATTGGACAGGGGGGAATGGGGCGGGTGTGGCGAGCCGCCGACGAAATGCTCGACCGGCAGGTCGCGGTCAAGGAAATGCGCATCGACGGACTCGATGCCGAAGACACGCGAACACGCCGCGAACGCACGCTGCGCGAGGCCAGGGCCACGGCCCGGATCGACCACCCCAACGTCGTACGCATCTATGACGTCGTGGACGAAGGCGAGCGGCTGTGGATCGTCATGGAACTCGTCGCCGGGCGTTCCCTCGAACAGATCGTGGTGGAGGACGGCCCCCTCGGCCCGCGCGAGGCGGCCCGGATCGGGCTCGAACTGGTCGCGGCGCTGCGCCAGGTGCACGCCGGGGGAGTGCTGCACCGCGACATCAAGCCGGGCAACGTCCTGGTCGAGCGGCGCGGCCACCGCGTCGTCCTCACCGACTTCGGCATCGCCGCGTTGCAGGACGCGGAGGCGCTCACCATGGTCGGGATGCTGGTCGGCTCCCCCGACTACATGGCGCCCGAACGCATCTCCGGCCGCCCGCAGGGCCCGCCCTCCGACGTCTGGTCCCTGGGTGCGACCCTCTGCGCGGCCCTCGGCGGCCGCTCCCCGTTCTCCCGCTCCACCACCCTGGCGACCCTGCACGCGGTCCTGTACGAGGAGCCCGATCTTCCCGCCGGGGCAGGGGAGTTGCGTGACATCCTCGCCGCCCTTCTGGAGAAGGAGCCGTCCACTCGGCCCGGTCTGGAGGAACTGGAGGCGGAGCTGGGGGAGATCGCGTTTCCGGCGGCGGGGGTGGCTCAACTGCCGGGCGTGGGACCGGAGTCCGAGCCGGAGCCAGAAGCAGAGGGAGCACCCGAGCCCGAGCCCGAGCCCGAGCCCGAGCCCGAACCGGAACCGGGGGCGGGGTCGGGCCCGGAAGTGTGGGAACCCGTACCGCTGCCCGCGCCGCCTCACCAGGCCCGTAAGGCACATGAGGCTCGTGAAGCCCGTGAGATCCATGAGGCTCACGAGGAGTCGCCCACGCCCGCACTCCTCGATGCCGAGCTGATACGCGCGGTACGACAGCCCCCGTCGGATCTTCCCGAGGCCACTCCACCGCCGTTCCCGGACGAACAGCGCACCCGCACAAGCGATCTCCGGAGGCCGCAGCCCGAGCCCGAGGCCGTGCCGGAACCCCAGTCCGGCCGGGAGCCCGAGCCCGTACACGATGCCATCCCCGTGGGACCGCCTCCGCCCATCCCGACACGCAAAGGTCCGCCCGACTTCGAGAAGCACCCACCGGAGCAGCGCCCCCTCACCGCACCCAACGCCTCCACGGAAAACCCCTCCGAACTGCGCGCGGAGGTCGGCTCGCAGATCCCCTCCGCCGGCTCGCCCCGCACAACAGGCCCTGGATACGGCGCTGTCGGCGCTGTTCTGGGCGACGCCCCCGAGGCGTTCCCACAGGCCCATTCCCAGGCCCAGGCGTCTGCCCAGGCGCCCGCCCGGAGTCCCGCCCGGCCGGAGACGGAAACGGCGGCAGCGGCACAGCGGCCGACCGTGCCCGGCCCCGTCGTCATGCCCCGGGGCGAATTCCCCGGCCCCGCCGTGCCGTCCGGCCCGCGAGGGGGCCGGCGCCGTATGGGGCTGGCCGCCGCCGGAGGTGTGGTCGTCGCGGGAGCGGTCGTCGGGCTCATCCTCGCGGCGACGGGCGGATCCCCCGACGACAGGAACGGGGCTTCCTCCTCCTCATCCGGCACCGCGCCCGGCACCGCGTCCGGTAACACCGGCGGCTCCTCGTCCTCCGCTTCCCCCTCGCCCACCGTCGAGGGCACCTCTCGCCCGCCCAGCCTGCCCCCGGGAGCGCGCCGGGAGGCCGGCGGGTACGCGTGGGTGACGCCCAAGGGCTGGCGCCGCGATCTGAAGACCGGCTCCGAGGTGCACTACACCTCGCCCGACGGCAGGCAGGAGCTCGTGGCCAAGTCCTCCCTCGCCAAGGGGGACTTGATGCAGACCTGGCAGACCTCGGAGAAGGACGCCCGCCGGGGGCAGGACTACCAGAAGATCCGTCTGGACAACACGACGTTCCAGGGCCGGCCCGCGGTCGTGTGGGAGTACACGTTCACGCTCAAGGGCGTGCACTGGCACGCCCTGCTGCTCGGCTTCGACGCCGACGGCAAGTCGTACCAGATCAACACCTGGTACCAGCCGGACATCGAGAGCGAGGCACTCAAGGTCTACCAGCGGGTCAAGAACAGCTTCACCGTGCTCTGAACGGAAGGAGGGGCCCGCGGCGAAGTCAGTCGCCGACGAGCCCCTCCCGCACATGCACGTCACATCACGACGTCGGACCCGACGTCGTCACCATCGGCTCAGCCGACCTTCACCGGATCCTCGTCCCGAGGCTCGTCGGCCACGGCGTACTTCGCGGAGGACGCGCCCGCCCCGAGCTTCTGTCGGATGACGGCGATGGCCAGGACCACCGCCGCGACCATCAGCGACAGCAGCACGGTCGTACGGCCGCTGCTCTCGCCCTCGGTGTCGGTGAGCATGTAGCCGAGCACGAACACGATCAGCGCGATCGTCGCCCAGGTCAGATACGGGTACAGCCACATCTTCACGACGAGCTTCTCAGGTGCCTCACGCTGGATGATCTTCCGCAGGCGCAGCTGCGAGAAACAGATGGCCAGCCAGACGAACAGGGCGACCGCACCGGAGGAGTTGACGAGGAAGAGGAAGATCGTCTTCGGGTACGCGTAGTTGAAGAAGACGGCCACGAAGCCGAAGACGACCGACGCCAGGATCGCGGCCATCGGTACACCGCGCGAGGTCGTCTTCGCGAACACCTTCGGCGCGTCCTTGCGCCGGCCGAGCGAGAAGGCCATGCGGGAGGCCGTGTAGAGGCCGGAGTTGAGGCAGGACAGCACCGAGGTCAGCACGATGAAGTTCATGATCTGGCCGGCGTTCGCGATGCCGAGGGAGTCGAGGGCGGCGACGTACGAGCCCTTGTCCTTGATCGACGGGTCGTTCCACGGCAGCAGGCAGACGACCACGAGGATCGAGCCGAGGTAGAAGACGCCGATGCGCCAGATGATGCTGTTGGTCGACTTGGTGACCGCGCGCTGCGGGTCCTCGGACTCGCCGGCGGCCAGCGTGGCGATCTCGCTGCCCATGAAGGAGAAGACGACCAGCAGGACGCCGGTGAGGATGGCGCCGGGGCCGTTCGGCAGGAAGCCGCCGTGGTCGGTCAGATTCCCGATGCCCGCCTTCTCGGCGTCGACGCCCGGCAGCACACCGAAGATGGCCAGCGCGCCGACGACGATGAACGCGCCGATCGCCACGACCTTGATCCCGGCGAACCAGAACTCGAATTCGCCGTACGACCCCACGGACACCAGGTTGGTGGCGGTGAGGACGACCATCACGATGAGCGCCCAGCCCCACTGGGGCACGGCCGGGATCCAGCCTTCGAGGATCTTGGCGCCGGCGGTGGCCTCCACGGCCAGCACCACGACCCAGAAGAACCAGTACAGCCAGCCGATCGAGAACCCGGCCCAGCGGCCGAGCGCGCGGTCGGCGTGCGCGGAGAAGGAACCGGAGGTCGGGTTGGCGGCGGACATCTCACCGAGCATCCGCATCACCAGCACCACGAGCGTGCCGACGAGGGCGTACGAGAGGAGGATGCCGGGTCCGGCGGTGGCGATACCGGAGCTGGAGCCGACGAACAGCCCGGCTCCGATGACGCCACCGATGGCGATCATGGACAGATGACGGTTCTTGAGTCCGGCCTGGAGGCCGCCACCGGGGTCTCCGGGGCCTCCGGGGCCGCTTGCGGCCTTTGTGGGGGTCGGCTGCGAGGTCATTGAGGGGAATTCCTTTGCGCCGGGTGAGCAGATTCCTGTGCGTTCCGTACGAGCGGTGTACGGGCCGGTCCAGTGAATCGGAGGCAAAGTAATTCGTGAACCTTTGATTCCAGATCGTTACTTGAGGTTTCCTTGAGGTTCTGTAGTATTGCTCACAGTTTTCGCTGATGGCACCCGGCGAGGCCGATCCGAAACGGCCGTGTCACACTCGGAACCATGCGCGTGTATCTCGGCTCCGATCATGCCGGTTTCGAACTCAAGAACCACCTCGTCGAGTGGCTCAAGGCCGCCGGCCACGAGCCCGTCGACTGCGGGCCCCTCATCTACGACGCCCAGGACGACTACCCGCCGTTCTGCCTCCGCGCCGCGGAGCGTACGGCGGCCGATCCCGAGGCCCTCGGTATCGTGATCGGCGGTTCGGGCAACGGTGAGCAGATCGCCGCGAACAAGGTGGCCGGGGTTCGTGCCGCGCTCGCCTGGAGCGAGGAGACGGCGTCGCTGGGCCGCCAGCACAACAACGCCAACGTCGTTGCCGTCGGCGCCCGCATGCACTCCGAGGAAGAGGCGACCAAGTTCGTCGAGGTCTTCCTGTCGACCCCCTTCTCCGGCGACGAGCGCCACATCCGCCGCATCGACATGCTCGCGGCGTACGAGACGACGGGCGACCTGCCGCCGATCCCGGCCCACCACCCTCAGCAGCCGTAACTTTCCAGGGCTCCGCCCCAGACCCCGTTCGGTTGTTCTTCGACCGCGGGCCCGTGGGGGCTGGCCGCGCAGTTCCCCGCGCCCCTGAAGGCGCGGGGCTTCGCCCCGCGATCCCCCGCCCGCCCCCCGTTTTTAGGGGCGCGGGGAACGGCGCAATCTTTTAGGGGGGTCTGGGGGCGCAGCCCCCAGGAACGGGATGGGACGGGTAGGGGCGGCGGGGGCGAGAACCGCTCTTGCCGGCAGGCGACAGACCACAGGAGGACCCCGTGCCCGAAGGGCACACGATTCATCGGCTGGCTCAGGACTACGGCGCGGCGTTCGGCGGTCGCACCGCACGCGTGACGAGCCCCCAGGGCAAGTTCACCGACGCCGCCGCCCTCCTCGACGGCTCGGAACTCACCACCGCCGAAGCCCACGGCAAACACCTCTTCCTCGGCTTCCGCGCAGCGGAGTGGATCCACATCCACCTGGGCCTCTTCGGCAAGGTCAACTTCGGCGACGCCCCCGCCCCACCCCCCACGGACACCGTCCGCCTGCGCCTCGCGAACGACACGACGTACGTCGACCTCCGCGGCCCCACCACCTGCACCCTGATCACGGACACCGAGAAGCAGGCGATACACGACCGCCTCGGCCCGGACCCCCTCCGCCCCGACGCGGACCCCTCAGCGGCATACCGCCGCGTCTCCCGCAGCCGTACGACGATCGCCGCCCTCCTCATGGACCAGAAGATCATCGCGGGCGTCGGCAACGTCTACCGCGCGGAGGTCCTCTTCCGGCACGGCATCGACCCGTACCGCATGGGCAAGGACCTCACTCCCAGGCAATGGGACGCGCTCTGGACCGACCTCGTGGACCTGATGCGCGAGGGCGTCCGCAACAACCGCATCGACACGGTCCGCCCGGAACACACCCCCGAGGCGATGGGCCGCCCGCCGCGCGTCGACGACCACGGCGGCGAGGTCTACGTGTACCGCAGGGCCAACCTGCCCTGCCACATCTGTGGCGGCGAGATCCGCACCGCCGATCTCGCCGCCCGCAATCTGTTCTGGTGCCCGGTCTGCCAGCAGGCCTGAACAGACGAACAGCCCGCTCTGGAACCCGTTGGAATCCGCTGGAACCCTCTAGAACCCGTGCGGCAGCCAGGGCGCGATCGCTGACGAGAAGGCCACGGACGCCTCCGCCAGCGCGCCCTGCCGCAGCTCCCGCACCCGCCCCGCCGTCGCCAGCGAGGCCAGGGACACCCCACCGAGATACGCCGCCCCCAACTCCCGTACGGACAGCGCGAGATCGGCGGCTTCCTCCGTACGCACGCACGACGCACCCTTCGCGTCACCGGTGAGCCGCCAACGCCCCTCGTTCCAGGGGCAGAACGCGTCCTCGACCTCGAACACCACGTCCACCGGCGCCTGATACGTGCGCGCCTCCAACGCGGCACCGACGTCGACGAGCCGTACGTGCAGCGAGTCCTTCAGCCGCAGATTGCAGCGCCGGATGTCGGACACCAGGTGCTGCACGTCCTCGTCGACGGGCCGGGCGCGGGTGCGGATGGTGGATGTCAGGTCGAGGCCGAAGAGGAACCGCCACAGCGCGGCCCGCGCCGCCGGGTCGAGCCCCTCCAGGTCGTTCAGGATCACCACGCCGTTGTGCCCGGTCGGCTCCCACTCCGGCTTGACCCGGAACCGCGTGTAGCCGACGACCTCGCCGTCCCGCTCCGCGACCACGCACTGCAACGGCGAGGCGCCGTCCCGGTCGCTCTCCGGGTCGAGCAGCCCCAGCCGCTCCCAGCCGGGCAGCCGCGCCAGCATCCCCGGCCGGCCCGGAACGAGCCGTGCGTACACCGCCTCGCACGCGTCGAGCACATCGCGCGGCACGGCGTACCGCAGTCGTACGTCGTCCGTGCCGGCCGGCACGGACAGTCGTACGCGGCTGGTGTCGATCTCGGCGTTGAGCTGCAGCGTCCCGATGCCGTAGCCGAACCGGCCGTAGATCGCCGGCTCCGACGCGGTCAGGACGGCCAGTGACTCGCCTCCGGCGCGGATGTCGTCCAGCTGCCGCCGCATCATCGTGGTCAGCACCCCGCGCCGCCGGTGCGTGGCCGCGACGCTCACCATGGTGATGCCCGCGGCCGGTACGGAGGCGCCGCCGGGCACGGTGACACGGAAGGAGAACGCGCCCGCCGTCCCCACGATCTGCTCTCCGTCCCACACGCCCAGGGATCGGTCGTACTCTGTGAGCGCGTTGAACAGCCCGCGCTCTTCGGACGACTCCGGCACCCCGCCGAACGCGCGCACCAGATTGTCGTACCAGACATCCCAGTCGGTCTGCTGCAGTACCCGCACGTCAGTCGTCATAGCCCATGCCTACCAGGGCAATGCGGTACGAGCGAGGGAATTTCCCCCGCCGTCGAGGCCGCAGACTGTGAAGTTCTCTGTGAAGTTGAGCGCTCGGACGGGGGACAAGTGGGACCTCCCGTGCCAAGCACCTGGTCCGATGGATAGGGTCCCGAACTAATGGCAGCAGGACGAGAACGGCGCGCGGAGGCCGAGACGTTCACGGCCCGGTGTAAGAAGCAGTGGCACCGGGCCCGCATAGGGCTGCGCAGATCCGCCGTCGACTACTTCCGCGGGGACGGTTCGGACTGGATCGCGCTGGCCGGTCTGCTGCTGACGATTCCGCTGATCGCGTCCACGACGCTGGTGAACTCGGTGTGGTGCTCACCGGCCGCCCTGGTCCTCCCGATCGTGGCCGGCGGGCTGCTGCTCCGCCCCGCCAGCCTGCTCGGTCTGTACGCGGCCGCCGCCACCGCGCTGATAGTGGAGTCCGTGAAGCTGGGCCCGTACACGGAGGGTCCGTCCCGGGTGACGCCGGGCGTGGTCCTCGTGGTCGCGGCCTGCGGCTTCTTCGGACTTCTCATCGCGCAGTTCCGCAGCCGGGTGGGTGTGCCCTGGCGGCGCGGCGGCACCATGCTCTTCGACCTGCGCGAACGGATCCGGGTGCAGAGCAAGCTGCCGAAGCTGCCGCTGGGCTGGCACCGGGAGATGGCGCTGCGGCCGGCGGGGGGCCAGTCGTTCTCGGGGGACTTTGTCGTGGCCGCCCGGACGAACGGGGGCCGGACTCTCGAAGTCGTCCTCACGGATGTCTCCGGCAAGGGCATGGACGCGGGGTCGCGTGCGCTGCTGCTGTCCGGAGCCTTCGGAGGTCTCCTCGGCTCCCTCGCGCCGCACGCGTTCCTGCCCGCCGCGAACGGGTACCTCCTCCGCCAGGACTGGGACGAGGGCTTCGCGACCTCGATCCACCTGGTCCTGGACCTGGACTCGGGCGATTACGAGCTCTTCTCGGCCGGTCATCCTCCGGGGCTGCAGCTCAGCGCGGGCAGCGGCCGCTGGGAGGAGAAGGTGGCGGAAGGCCCGTTGCTCGGTGTGTACGACGGTGCCCAGTTCGACCCCGTGAAGGGCTCGCTGCGTCCCGGAGACGTGTTGATGCTGTTCACAGACGGTCTGGTGGAGACCTCCGACCGCGACATCGTCGAGGGCATCGACCGCCTCACCGGCGAGGCCGACCGCTATGTGGCCGGTGGCTTCCACGGTGCCGCCTGGCACCTCATCGAGGCCGTGGCCAAGGACGTCAACGACGACCGAGCCCTCCTCCTGATCTGCCGCGAAAGCCCCACCCCCACACGCTGACGAACACGACGTCCTTCGCCCCCGCCGCCCCTACCCGTCCCATCCCGTTCCTGGGGGCTCCGCCCCCAGACCCCCCTAAAAGATTGCGCCGTTCCCCGCGCCCCTGAATGTCGGCTGCGGGTGGGTGGGGGCTGGTCGCGCAGTTCCCCGCGCCCCTGAAGGCTCGGGGCTGCGCCCCGTCGCCCCCGGCCCGCCCCCGGTCTTTTGTCTTTAGGGGCGCGGGGAACTGCGCGACCAGCCCCCACCCACCCGCACCCGACCCACAACCGAACGGGGTCTGGGGCGGAGCCCCAGAAGGATGGGACGGGTAGGGGTGGCGGGGGCGACAAACCTGGGGTTCTCCGGCCTGCGCGGCGCTGCGCGGGGAGACACTGGAGGAGTGACGCAGACTCTTCTGACCCTGGCCGAAGTCGAAGCCCTCGCCCGCGAGGCGCACGCCGCCCAGACCGACAAGGCGGGGCGGCCGTACGCCGAACACCTTCAGGCCGTGGCGGAGGGCGTCCGCGAGCGCGGGGGTGACGACGAACAGATAGCGGCCGCCTGGCTGCACGACGCGGTCGAGGACGACGCGCTCTCCGAGGACTGGCTGCGCGAGGCCGCGTTGACCCGGCGTACGAAGGAGATCGTGCTGGCGCTCACCAAGCGGGAGGGGGAGCCTCCGGAGTCGTACGCGCGACGCATCCGTAAGACCTCGGGCGCCCTCCTGGTGAAGGTGTCCGACCTGGCGCACAACGGCGATCCGGCCCGGCTGGCCGTTCTTGACGAGCACACGCGGGCGCGGCTGACGAAGAAGTACGCGACGATGCGTGCGCTGCTGGATCTGCCGCCCTACTGAGCCGCCTCAGCGGTAAGTCTTCCTGAGCTGCCTGTGCCGCCTGTGCCGCCTGTGCCGCCTGAGTCGCCTGAGCAGCGAAGTGCGGGCCCGGAATCTCCCGGACCCGCACTTCGCCGTGGAAGCAGGCGGTTACGCCCTGGCCCTCTCCCGTTCCCGGGCCAGCTCCGTCGCGTCCCGCTTGAAGGCCCACTCCATCTTGGGCTCCATCGCGAAACGGAAGATCCGCTGGACGGGCCGGGTGCACAGCACGGTGACGAGGGCGGCCGCGACGAGCGTCACGAAGACCAAGCCGAGCGGCTTGTGCAGCCACCCGTGGTCGAACCAGCCCCCGTACTCGGAGGCCTTGACCACGAAGCCGTGCAGCAGATAGCCGTACAGCGTGCCCGCGCCGAGCGCCGTGAACCAGAACGTGCGCCGCGGCACCCAGGCGAAGAAGCACGCCGTGAGCAGCAGCGAGCAGCCGAAGAGCGCGAGCGTCATCACGGCACCGGCCCACCACGGGGCGCCGAGGCTCTGAGCTGCCTCGCGGTGGTAGAACCACGCCGTGTTCATCCGGGGTACGGCCCAGTAGCCCACGACGAGCGCGACGGCGAAGACCGGAACCGACAGGATCCGCACCTCGCGTCGGCGCACCAGTTGGAAGTGCTCGGGCTTCATGACCAGGCCCAGGACGAAGAACGGCAGGAACTGCAGGACGCGCTGCAGGTCCAGTTCGGCGCCGATGTCGGGCGAGACGGAGGCGAGCACGGCGATGGTGAGCGCGAGCGGGAGCGGGTGGCGGACCAGTTTCCACAGCGGGGTGGTCAGCCGCCAGATGAAGAGCGCGACCAGGAACCAGGTGAGGTACCAGGGGTCGAGCAGGCTGATCGGGTGGGTGGGGTCGGGGGCGGCCCACCGCTTGAACAGGGAGTACGCCGTCTCGAAGACGACGTACGGCACGACCACGCCCGTCACCAGCCGCTTCAGCCGGTCGGGGCGCATGTCGAAACTGCGGGAGAAGTAGCCGGAGATGATGATGAAGGCCGGCATGTGGAAGGTGTACACGACGGTGTACACCGCTTCGAGGAGGCGGCTTTCGCCCTTCAGCGGCTCCCATGCGTGGCCCATGGCCACGAGCACGATCGCCAGATACTTGGCGTTGTCGAAGAAGGCGTCGCGTTGCTTGCCGGCGGGCTTGGCGCCCGGTGCCGCGGCACCGGTGGCCGCTCTGGGTGTTTGGGGCGAGCGCGGACTCGGCACTCCCGCCGCCGGCTGCTGTGCCGGGGGGAGCGGCGCTCTGTGGTGGCCGTGCGGTCGTAGCGAGTTCGTCACAGGCCCTCCCGCCAAGAACTCGGGGAGACGATCCAGGACCTCGCTGCGCATGCGGGGGACGTGGCGGCGTGGAACATCTGAGGCACCCTAGCGTTGTCTGTGTGTCTTCGTAAAACTCTCGACGTCATTCCTGCTTATTGCCTACGAGTACCCAGGATTTGGAGATGTCTGCGCGCCGGTTCGCAAGTGGTTTCGCATATCGATTTGCTTACCGTATGGGGCTGTTCTGTCCTCATTCATCCTGACTAAATGGTGCATAAGGCTCGCGGGCGACTCTGGTGATATGTCCGGTTCATTGCCTTTTAGTGACCCGTCTACAGAGTCTGCGATGTGCCTGTGGCAACAATTCGAATTACCTGCGAACAGGATGTGTGGACATGGCAACGGTCCCTCTGAATTTCTGTTGCGGGGCCCATGCGGGTGCACTCTCGAATTGCCGTACGGAGCCCCGGGGTTGGCCCGCCCCGAGGGGGTGCGGGTGGGTCGGCGGGGTGTGTCCGTGGCCGACGATGCGTCACCCGCCGCATACGAAAGCCTGGTTGGTGGCACGATGGTTCTGGCGGGGGTGCGAGGGGCTGCACCTCCGGGCCGGGAGAGCGGACCGACCGTAGGGTGTGATCAGTTGTGGCCATTTCGCTGTCAGTGGTGCTGCTGTTGGCGATCATCCTTGTGGTGTTGATCCGAGGGGGATCGATCAAGGCGGGGCCCGCCGTTGTCGCGGTGCTCTTCGGTTTCTTCCTCGCGTCGACAGGCATGGCTCCGTCCATCCAACGGTTCCTCGACTCAATAGCGGAGACGATCAACTCGATCAGCTTCTGAGCGAGGGGGCCCTGCTCGGACGAAGTCGAGAACTCGGGGCCGGGGAGGACGCGCCCGTCCCCGGTACTTTGACGGGCGTCGGGGGATTCGGAAACGGGGGAGCGTACGGGGATGGCGCTGCGCGAATCGGACCCGTCGGAGGTGGGCGGTTACCGCATCGAGGACCGCCTCGGCTCCGGCGGCATGGGCGTCGTCTATCTCGCCCGCTCCGCCTCCGGACGCCGTCTCGCGATCAAGGTCGTGCACGGGCAGTACGCCGACGACGACGAGTTCCGTACCCGCTTCAGCCGTGAGGTGGCCGCCGCCCGGCAGGTGAGCGGTGCCTTCACCGCCCCCGTCGTGGACGCGGACGCCGACGCGCCGCGCCCCTGGATGGCCACGCTCTACATACCGGGCAAGAACCTCGGCACCCACGTACGTGACCACGGCCCGCTGCCCCCCGACCGGCTGCGCGAGCTCGCCGCGGGCCTCGCGGAGGCCCTCCGTGACATCCACCGTGCCGGAGTGGTCCACCGGGATCTGAAACCGGCCAACGTGATGCTCGCCGACGACGGCCCCCGCGTCATCGACTTCGGCATCTCGCGCGCCGCCGAGTTCGGTGTCGCCGACGCGCTCACCCAGACCGGACGCGTGATGGGCACCCCGCCCTTCATGTCCCCCGAGCAGTTCTCGTCCCCGCACGAGGTGGGCCCGGCCGCCGACATCTTCTCCCTCGGCGCGGTCGTCGCGTACGCCGCCACCGGACGCGGCCCCTTCGACAGCCCCAGCCCCTGGGAGACGGCCACCCGCGTCGTCGAGGGAACCCCCGAACTCGACGGCATACCCAGCGAGTTGCGCCCCTTCGCCGAACTCTGCCTGGAGAAGCACCCCAAGTCCCGCCCCACCCCGGACGAACTCCTCACCCTCCTGCGCGACGGCACCCGCCCGGGCCCGCGCCCCGCCCCGGACGAGACCCCGGGCCCGCCGACCAGGCTCGACCGCCCCCGCTCCAAGCGCCGCCGCCGGCTCGTCATCGCCTCCTCCGTGGGCGCCCTGCTGCTGGCCGTCACCGCCTCGGCCGCGGTCGTACGACTCACCGGCGGCGGCTCGGTCCGCAGCGACCTGCCGCCGGGCTGGCGCGAGTGGCACGCGGCGGCGAAGGCGTCCGACGACGGCAGCGGAGCCTTCACCAGCTGCGGCGCCACCGGTACGTCACTGGTGTGCGCCGGGGACGACGTCAAGGCGGCCGGCTTCTCCCTCGCCACCGGCAAGCACACCTGGTTGCGGCCCGTCGACTCCACGCCGGACGACAGCGGCAGCGACGAGGGCTCGGTCCTCGGCGCCCGCGCCGGCCGCGTGTTCGTCTACGCCAACGACGAGACGGAGAAGACCAGCGACGACACCTTCACGACCGTGGCCCACTACTCGGTCCAGTCGGTGAACGCCACCACCGGGCAGGTGATCTGGAAGACCCGCGTCGGCGACGGCGAGAACGCCCTCGCCCCCGACCTGGAGGACGGCGGAGCCCGGGTCATCCCCGAGGGGGTCGTCGCCCGTGTGGGCGACGACGCACTGTCGTACGCCCTGCTGGACGCGGACGACGGCGCAGTCCGCTGGAAGCGGCCGATGCCCAAGGGGCAGACCTGCGTCGTGGGGTCCGCCGCGCACCGCGCCTACCTTGTCTGCCAGCCCGACGAAATGGACACCACCAGCGTGTCCGCCCTCGACCCGGCCACCGGAAAGCCCCGCTGGACGGTCACCGCCCAGGGCGCGCTCGACCTCCTGGGCCAGGACCACGGCCGTCTGATCCTCGCCGAGCCGACCCCCGAGACGCCGTATCGCGCGATCACGACCGTGGACACCACCACCCACCGGCTCCTGCGCGTACCGCTCGCGCGCACCCAGCCCGCCGACGCGAACGTCCACCTCGCACACGGCACCCTCTACTTCACCCTCGGCAACGGCAGCGTCCGCGCCGTCTCGCCCCGCACCGGCCACCAGTCCTGGGAGAGCAACTCGACGGTGGAGTTCCCGGGCCCGCCCCTCGCCTCCGCCACCCACGTCTACATCGCGTCCCCCAGCGGCCGCCTCGCCGCCCTGGACGTCCGCACGGGCAGAGTCGACGCCACCCGCCCCGGCCGCAACGACGCCGGCCCCACCAACATGGCGGACTCCGGCGCCCCCCTGGTCCTGACCGGCGACGCCCTGTACGTCCCGTACGGAATCCGCTCCGTCTACACCGTGGACGTACGCCACCTGTAAAGGCTGTCGATGCCCGTCGGCGCCTGTCGGCGTAGGCACGCCTCGGACAGCCGGTGCACGACCCGAGGCCTGCCGCCCGTGCGGAGCGTGGTCCGCTCGGCGACCCTGGAGGCATGAACAGCGCAAGCTCCGAGCCTGCCTCGGAGACCTCGACGGCCCGTGTCGACTACACCGGCGCTGTCTACGGGTCGCTGCTTGCCGCCTCCGTGGTGGTCGGCGCCGGAACGCTCGGCTCGTTTCCGAAGCTGGAACTCATTCTGCTGCTGCTGTGCACCGCTGTGGTGTTCTGGGCCGCGCACGTCTTCTCCCGCCTTTTCGGGGCCCGGATGGTGCACCACTTGAGCTGGGGCGAGATCGGCCGCGCGGGCGCGGAGGAGCGCCCGATCGTCGGGGCGGCCGTCCCACCGGCCTGTGCCGTGGCCATCAGCCCACTCTTCGGACTGGGACCTCAAGGGACGACATGGCTGGCACTCGTGGTCGCTCTGGTCGGACAGGTCGGCTATGGAACCCTCGCCGCCAGCCGCGCCGGCGCCTCGCGCGGCCTGATGCTGCTCGCCGGTGTGATCAACCTTCTCCTCGGGTCGATCATCGTCCTTCTCAAGGTCGCGATTCAGCACTGAGGGCCCGCGTGGGGGACACACCGACGTGATCACGGGCCCGGACATGACTGCCGGACATGACGGAGGGCCAGGCGAAGGAAACATCCTCCGGCCTGGCCCTCGGTCGTACAGAGCGGGCGACGGGAATCGAACCCGCGTAGCTAGTTTGGAAGACTAGGGCTCTACCATTGAGCTACGCCCGCAACAGGTCGCGCCGCAGGTCAGTGACCGCGGCACAGAAGGCATCGTAGCGGGTTGTGCCCCCTCAACGCACACCCCGTTTCCCCGCCGCAGGGACGCTCGGGAAATGCGGCAGCCGCACTGCCTGCGGGCATGTACCCTACGTGTCGCACCGACGGGGTGTGGCGCAGCTTGGTAGCGCGTCCGCTTTGGGAGCGGAAGGCCGTGGGTTCAAATCCCGCCACCCCGACCATCAGTCCGACCATCAGTGAAGATCGCCTTTTGGGGCGCGTACCGGCTGCGGTTACTATGCAAGCTGCGCGCCCGTGTGTCTGCACTGTTACGACGTCTCTCAAGGGCCGCGAATCTTGCCGAAGGACTGTCCGACCGGACAGAGCACCTTGGCAGAACCCCAAGAAGTCAGCCCCCAAGGAGACCGAACCGTGAAGAGCGCCGTGGAGACCCTGAACCCGACCCGGGTTCGGCTCAGCATTGAGGTGCCCTTCGAGGAGCTCAAGGACAGCCTCGACGCGGCGTACAAGAAGATCAACCAGCAGGTCACGGTGAAGGGCTTCCGGAAGGGCAAGATCCCGGCGCGCGTCATCGACCAGCGGTTCGGTCGCGGTGCCGTGCTCGAAGAGGCCGTCAACGACGCGCTCCCGAAGTTCTACACCGAAGCGGTCAACGAGGCCGAGCTGAACGTCCTCGGTCAGCCCGAGGTCGACATCACCGAGCTGAAGGACGGCGAGACGCTGAACTTCACCGCTGAGGTCGACGTCCGCCCGACCATCGAGATCCCGGACTACTCCGGCATCGAGGTCGAGGTCGACGCCATCGAGGTCAGCGACGAGGACGTCGAGAAGGCCGTCACCGAGCTGCGCGAGCGCTTCGCGTCGACCTCCCCGGTCGAGCGCGCCGCCCAGGACGGCGACGTCGTCACCCTCGACCTGGAGGCCAAGGTCGACGGCGAGGTGCTGGAGGACGGCGTCGCGTCCGGCGTCTCCTACACCATCGGTTCCGGCGAGCTGCTCGACGGCATCGACGAGGCCGTGAAGGGCCTGGAGGCCGGTGGCGAGGCCACCTTCGCCTCCGAGCTCAAGGGCGGCTCCGCGGCCGGCAAGGAGGCCGAGGTCGCCGTCAAGGTCACCCAGGTCGCCGCGCGCGAACTGCCCGAGCTGGACGACGACTTCGCGCAGCTCGCCTCCGAGTTCGACACCCTCGACGAGCTCAAGGCGGACAGCCGCAAGCGCCTCGAGAACATGAAGCAGTACGACCAGGCCACGCAGGCCCAGGAGCGCGTCCTGGAGAAGCTGCTTGAGCTCGTCGAGGTGCCCGTCCCCGAGAAGCTGCTCGAGGACGAGATCAACACCCGCAAGCACAACCTTGAGCACCACCAGCTCGGCCAGATGGGCCTCGACCTCGCGAAGTACCTGGAGATCCAGGGCAAGACCGAGGAAGAGTTCGACGCCGAGACCAAGGAAGCCGCGGTCAAGGGCATCAAGACGCAGTTCGTCCTGGACGAGCTCGTCAACAAGGAGAAGCTGAACGTCAACCAGGAGGAGCTCACCGAGCACCTCATGCGGCGCGCGGCCTCCTCCGGCATGTCCCCCGACCAGTTCGCCCAGGCCGTCGTCGAGGGCGGCCAGGTCCCGATGCTCGTCGGCGAGGTCGCCCGCGGCAAGGCCCTCGCGGTCGTCGTCGAGGCCGCCACGGTCAAGGACACCAACGGCGAGATCGTCGACCTGGACGACGAGGACGAGACGGAGACGGCCACCGAGGTCGCCGCCGACGTCACCGACGGCGAGGCCACCGAGGGCTCCGCCGAGGAGACCACTGAGGCCTGATCGCCTCGCTTGTACGCCGCGACGGGCCCCCGGGGACTTTGTGTCCCCGGGGGCCCGTCGTCTTTGGCTTTTGGGGGCGCGGGGAACTGCGCGAGCAACCCACGACAAGCCGCACCCGCCGATGAACCGCCCGTGGCAGACGCGTGTGCGGCTTTGCGGGGGGTTGCTCGCGCAGTTCCCCGCGCCCCTGAAGAACCGGAGCCCAGGCCAAACCCCCGGTCAAACCCAGCGGAGCGCATGCGCTCACAGCGAACAGTTCCTTCTCCGGGATTCCCCGGAGGGGCCCGCGCGTTAGGGTCCATGAATACGAGGGCAGGGGAGTCCCCGAACGCCGCCGGGAGGCGGCACGGAACCCGGGGTCCCAGGCCCCTGCAGAAGACGTGAGACGGCCCGGCGCCGTCGTAAGACGAGCAGGTGGATACGTGACGAATCTGATGCCCACAGCTGCCGGCGAGCCTATCGGTGGTGGTCTCGGTGACCAGGTCTACAACCGGCTGCTCGGCGAGCGAATCATCTTCCTCGGCCAGGCGGTCGACGACGACATCGCCAACAAGATCACTGCGCAGCTGCTGCTCCTTGCCTCCGACCCGGACAAGGACATCTACCTCTACATCAACAGCCCCGGCGGATCGATCACGGCCGGCATGGCGATCTACGACACCATGCAGTACATCAAGAACGACGTGGTGACCATCGCCATGGGCATGGCGGCCTCGATGGGCCAGTTCCTGCTCAGCGCCGGCACCCCCGGCAAGCGCTTCGCGCTGCCGAACGCCGAGATCCTGATCCACCAGCCCTCCGCCGGCCTCGCCGGTTCCGCGTCGGACATCAAGATCCACGCCGAGCGGCTGCTGCACACCAAGAAGCGCATGGCGGAGCTGACCTCCTTCCACACGGGCCAGACCGTGGAGCAGATCACCAAGGACTCCGACCGCGACCGCTGGTTCGACCCGATCGAGGCCAAGGAGTACGGCCTCATCGACGACATCATGCCCACCGCTGCCGGTATGCCGGGCGGCGGCGGCACCGGGGCGGCGTAAGCCCCTCAGCGCCCCCAGGGCGGCGCCGGGCCCCACCGGGCCACCGGGTCCCTCCAGCGCCCCCAGCCGACCGCTCAGCCCTTTTTCAGGCTCTTCAGGAGACACAGTGAACGACTTCCCCGGCAGCGGCCTCTACGCCCGCACGCAGGCCGAGTACACCGGTCCTCGTGCGGAGTCCCGCTACGTCATCCCGCGCTTCGTCGAGCGCACCTCGCAGGGCGTGCGTGAGTACGACCCGTACGCGAAGCTCTTCGAGGAGCGCGTGATCTTCCTCGGCGTGCAGATCGACGACGCGTCCGCCAACGACGTCATGGCGCAGCTGCTGTGCCTGGAGTCGATGGACCCCGACCGTGACATCTCGGTCTACATCAACAGCCCCGGTGGCTCCTTCACGGCACTCACTGCGATTTACGACACGATGCAGTTCGTGAAGCCTGACATTCAGACGGTCTGCATGGGCCAGGCCGCCTCGGCTGCCGCGATCCTGCTGGCCGCCGGTACGCCGGGCAAGCGCATGGCGCTTCCGAACGCCCGCGTGCTGATCCACCAGCCGTACAGCGAGACCGGCCGCGGCCAGGTCTCGGACCTCGAAATCGCTGCGAACGAGATCCTCCGGATGCGTGCGCAGCTGGAAGACATGCTGGCCAAGCACTCGACCACGCCGATCGAGAAGATCCGCGAGGACATCGAGCGCGACAAGATCCTCACGGCTGAGGACGCGCTGGCGTACGGCCTGATCGACCAGATCATCTCCACCCGGAAGATGAACAACTCGGCGGTTGTCTGACGTACCGCTGTATCGTCTGCCGCTCCTTGGCGTGATTCACGACAATGTGAACCACGCCAAGGGGGGCCCGAACGGGGGGCTCGGCAAGGTACCGTCGGACATAAGGCAGCACCAGGAGTCGCTGGACCTAGGCGTCTCCCAGGCGAAGGGGAAGCACACCGTGGCACGCATCGGTGACGGCGGCGATCTGCTCAAGTGCTCGTTCTGTGGCAAGAGCCAGAAGCAGGTCAAGAAGCTCATCGCAGGCCCCGGTGTGTACATCTGCGACGAGTGCATCGATCTCTGCAACGAGATCATCGAGGAAGAACTCGCGGAAACGAGCGAGGTGCGCTGGGAGGAACTCCCCAAGCCCCGCGAGATCTACGAGTTCCTCGAGGGGTACGTGGTCGGCCAGGAGTCGGCCAAGAAGGCGCTCTCGGTCGCGGTGTACAACCACTACAAGCGGGTCCAGGCCGGTGAGAACAGCACGGGTCAAAACCGCGACGACGCCATCGAGTTGGCGAAGTCCAACATCCTGCTGCTCGGCCCCACGGGCTCGGGCAAGACGCTCCTGGCCCAGACACTGGCCCGCATGCTCAACGTCCCGTTCGCCATCGCCGACGCGACGGCGCTGACGGAGGCCGGCTATGTCGGCGAGGACGTGGAGAACATCCTGCTCAAGCTCATCCAGGCGGCGGACTACGACGTCAAGAAGGCCGAGACCGGGATCATCTACATCGACGAGATCGACAAGGTGGCTCGCAAGAGCGAGAACCCGTCGATCACGCGGGATGTGTCCGGCGAGGGCGTCCAGCAGGCCCTGCTGAAGATCCTCGAAGGAACGACGGCCTCGGTTCCGCCCCAGGGCGGCCGCAAGCACCCGCACCAGGAGTTCATCCAGATCGACACGACGAACGTCCTGTTCATCGTGGGCGGCGCCTTCTCGGGCCTGGAGAAGCTCATCGAGTCGCGGGCGGGAGCGAAGGGGATCGGCTTCGGCGCGACGATCCGCTCCAAGCGGGAACTGCAGTCCAAGGACCAGTTCGAGGACGTCATGCCCGAGGACCTGGTCAAGTTCGGCATGATCCCCGAGTTCATCGGCCGTCTCCCGGTCATCACGTCGGTCCACAACCTGGACCGCGAGGCCCTGCTCCAGATCCTGATCGAGCCGCGCAACGCCCTGGTGAAGCAGTACCAGCGCCTCTTCGAACTCGACGGCGTGGAACTCGACTTCGAGCGCGAGGCGCTGGAGGCCATCGCCGACCAGGCCATCCTCCGCCAGACCGGCGCGCGAGGCCTGCGCGCCATCATGGAGGAAGTCCTCATGTCCGTGATGTACGAGGTCCCGTCCCGCAAGGACGTCGCCCGCGTCGTCATCACGGCGGACGTCGTTCACTCGAACGTGAACCCGACGCTGATTCCGCGCGACGCTCGCCGCGGGGGGCCGGGGGAGCAGAAGACGGCGTAGCCGTATGCGCACGACACAGATGATGCCCGGCACATGTGATGTGCCGGGCATCGTTCGTTCACGCCACACGGGCCAAGGATCGCGTCACGCTCGACGGCCGATCTGTCGAGCTGCCGAGCGGAGACGGGGTGTCCCACGAAGTCCGGTGGGACGCCCCGTCGTTCGGTCGTATCGCTGACCGAGGTGACCGAGGGTCAGATCTTGACGCGGACGTCCTTGCGGAGCTTGGCGGCAATCTCGGCCGCGGCCTCCGGGGTGCTCCCCTTGCCGGCCATCATGCTGGCGTAGTCGATCGGCATCACGAACCCGAGCGTGCTGTGGTCGCCCCAGATGCAGACCGGCATCGTGAATTCCTTCGGAGCGGCGCTGGAACCCGTGCTCGACGAGTCGTTCTTGATCTTGATGTCCTGGCACTTGAGGACGGCACCGTCGAGCGAGCTCGGGCTGTACGCCTTTGGGCTGCCGACGAGTTCGCCGTCCTTGGTGCCTTCCTTCTCCTGGTTCTTCTTCATGTCGGCGAACATGTTGTCGACGGTCTTCTCCGGGTCGTCGATGGTGCCGTAGACGCCGCCGAACGAAATCTGCTTCATCGTCAGCGGGTTGCTCTCGTCACCCGACTGGTACGCAGCGCTCACGTCCTTGGGGTTCTTCACCCCCCAGCCCTCAGCGTCCTTCAGGTCCGACTTGGTCATACCGTCGCTGCTGTCGCTGTCGGACTTCTTGTACTCGCCGCTGAGCACCGTCGCCGGAGTCGTCAACTTGTGCGGACCATCGTCGGCGACGTCCGAACCGCCACCCCCACCGATCACGAAGTACGCCCCAACGGCAATCGCGGCAACAACCGCCACCGCGCCGATGATCAGCCCCGTCTTCTTCTTGCCGCCGCCGGGAGCCGGCGGCTGGGGGACGCCGTAGGGCTGCTGGCCGTACGGCGGCTGCTGGCCGTAAGGGGGCTGGCCGTACGGGGGAGTCTGGGGCGGGACGCCCTGGGGAGCCTGCTGGGGGTAGCCGTAGCCGGGCTGCGCGGGGGGAGCCTGCTGCGGGTAGCCGTAGCCGGGCTGGGGGGCCTGCGGCGGCTGCTGGCCGTACGGGCCCGGCTGACCGTACGGTCCGGGCTGCTGGGGCTGCCCGCCGTACGGGCCCGGCTGGTTGTAGCTCATTACTGGGTTCCCCTCCAGAAACTTATGTGTTCCTGACATCCTGGCGCACAGGTCACGCGGCCAAGCCCCCGGGGGCCGCACCGTTACGAATTAATCGCGTTTCGGGACACGGGTGTGACGCCTCTAAACTGACCCCGTGACCGACAACGCTCAGCAGCAGCCGCCAGCATCCACTCCCGAACTGCCGACCCAGTACGCGCCGGCCGAGGTAGAGGGGAAGCTGTACGAGCGCTGGGTGGACAAGGGGTACTTCGCCGCTGACGCGAAGAGCGAGAAGCCGCCGTACACCATCGTCATTCCGCCGCCGAACGTCACCGGAAGCCTGCACCTCGGGCACGCCTTCCAGCACACGCTGATGGACGCGCTGACGCGCCGTAAGCGCATGCAGGGGTACGAGGCGCTCTGGCTCCCCGGCATGGACCACGCCGGTATCGCCACGCAGAACAAGGTCGAGCAGCAGCTTGCCGAGGAGGGCAAGTCGCGGCACGACCTCGGGCGCGAGGAGTTCGTCGAGCGGGTGTGGCAGTGGAAGGAGGAGTACGGCGGGAAGATCCTCGGGCAGATGCGCCGGCTCGGGGACGGTGTGGACTGGGACCGTGAGCGGTTCACCATGGACGAGGGGCTGTCCAAGGCCGTCCAGACCATCTTCAAGAAGCTGTACGACGACGAGCTGATCTACCGCGCCGAGCGGATCATCAACTGGTGTCCGCGATGCCTCACCGCCATCTCGGACATCGAGGTCGAGTACCAGGAGGACGACGGCGAGCTCGTCTCCATCAAGTACGGGGAGGGCGACGAGACCCTCGTCGTGGCCACCACCCGTGCCGAGACCATGCTCGGTGACACCGCCGTCGCCGTTCACCCGGACGACGAGCGCTACAAGCACCTCGTCGGCAAGCGGATCAAGCTGCCGCTGACCGACCGCTCCATCCCCGTCGTCGCCGACACCCACGTCGACCCCGAGTTCGGCACCGGTGCCGTCAAGGTCACCCCCGCCCACGACCCGAACGACTTCGCGATCGGCCAGCGCCACGGCCTGGAGTCCATCACGGTCATGGACGAGCGTGCCGTCATCACGGTGCACGGCCCCTTCGAGGGACTCGACCGCTTCGAGGCCCGTTCCGCCATCGTCGGCGCACTGCGCTCGCAGGGCCGGATCGTCGCCGAGAAGCGCCCGTACGTCCACTCCGTGGGCCACTGCTCGCGCTGCAAGACGACCGTCGAGCCGCGCCTGTCGATGCAGTGGTGGGTCAAGGTCGCCCCGCTGGCACAGGCCGCCGGTGACGCGGTCCGCGACGGCCGGGTCGCCATCCACCCCGCCGACATGTCGAAGCGCTACTTCGACTGGGTCGACAACATGCACGACTGGTGCATCTCGCGCCAGCTGTGGTGGGGCCACCGCATCCCGGTCTGGTACGGGCCGGAGGGGCAGATCGTGTGCGTCGGCCCCGACGAGGAGCCGCCGAGCGGCGAGGGCTGGACGCAGGACACCGACGTCCTCGACACCTGGTTCTCCTCGGGCCTGTGGCCGTTCTCCACGCTGGGCTGGCCGGAGAACACCCCCGACCTGCAGAAGTTCTATTCGACCGACGTCCTGCTCACCGGCCACGACATCATCTTCTTCTGGGTCGCCCGGATGATGATGTTCGGCCTGTACGCGATGGACGGCGAGGTCCCCTTCAAGACCATCGCCCTCACCGGCCTGGTCCGCGACGAGCGCGGCAAGAAGATGTCGAAGTCCTTCGGCAACGTCGTCGACCCGCTCGACTGGATGGACAAGTACGGCTCCGACGCCGTCCGCTTCACCCTCGCCCGCGGCGCTAACCCCGGTACCGACGTGCCGATCGGCGAGGACTGGGTCCAGGCGTCCCGGAACTTCGCCAACAAGATCTGGAACGCCACCCGCTTCGCCCTGATGAGCGACGCGACGGTCGAGGGTCCGCTGCCCGAGCCGGAGAAGCTGTCGGCGACCGACCGCTGGATCCTCTCCCGGCTCAACAAGACCATCGCCGAAGTCGACGCGTTCTACGAGGACTTCCAGTTCGCGAAGCTCTCCGACGCGCTCTACCACTTCGCGTGGGACGAGGTCTTCGACTGGTATCTGGAGCTGTCCAAGACGACGTTCATGGCCGGCGGCGAGCCCGCCAAGGTCTCCGGCCGGGTCCTGGGCGAGGTCCTCGACGTCACCCTCCGCCTCCTCCACCCGATCGTCCCGTTCGTCACGGAGACCCTCTGGACCACCCTCACCGGTGGCGAGTCGGTCGTCGTCGCGGACTGGCCGAAGGACAGTGGCTTCCGCGACGCCGCCGCCGAGCGCGAGATCGAGACGCTCCAGCAGGTCATCACGGAGGTCCGCCGCTTCCGTGCCGACCAAGGCCTCCAGCCCGGCCAGCGCGTCCCGGCCCGACTGACCCTCGACGGGACCGCGCTGGCCCCGCACGAGGCGGCCATCCGCCAGCTGCTGCGCCTCCAGCCGGAGGGCGACAGCTTCTCGGCCACGGCGACCCTCCCGGTCGGGGGAGCCACGGTGGCGCTCGACCTCTCCGGCACGATCGATGTCGCCGCGGAGCGCAAGCGCCTTGCCAAGGACCTCGCCGCGGCCGAGAAGGAGAAGGCCCAGGCGAACGCCAAGCTCGGCAACGAGGCGTTTCTCGCGAAGGCTCCGGACAACGTGGTGGAGAAGATCCGCACGCGGCTCGCCAAGGCGGACGAGGACATCGCGCGTATCCAGGAGCAGCTGAAGCGCCTCCCGGAGGCGTAGCCGCCCCGGTCGTACGCGGAGCGAAGGCCCCCGGAACCCCCGCGGTTCCGGGGGCCTTTCTCGCCCCCGCCGCCCCTACCCGTCCCATCCCGTTCCTGGGGCTCCGCCCCAGACCCCGTTCGGTTGTGTGTCGGGTGCGGGTGGGTGGGGGCTGGTCCGAAAGATTGCGCAGTTCCCCGCGCCCCTTTTTAGGGGCGCGGGGAACTGCGCAATCTTTTGGGGGTCTGGGGGCGGAGCCCCCAGGAACGGGATGGGACGGGTAGGGGCGGCGGGGGCGAAAACCCCACGCGGTCGGAGAGGGGGGCGGCTCCGTAGACTGGGGGAGTGAGCGACCTCCCCTCGAACCACGGCAGTGAGTCAGACGAACCGGCCCCCAGCGACCCGCTCGGTCTCTTCGACGAGATCGTCGCGGAAGAGACCGACCGCGACCCCGACCTCGCGGTGATCGCAGCCGGCAGCCGCACCCTGCGCACCCAGGGCGACACGGACCAGCAGCAGCCCGACGTCCCCGCCCGCCCCACCGACCCCGAGGTCGACAAGGCACTGCGCGAGGTCGAGGCGGAGCTCGCGAGCCGCTGGGGCGAGACCAAGCTGGAGCCGTCCGTCAGCCGGATCGCCGCGCTGGTGGACGTCCTCGGGGAGCCCCAGCGCGCGTACCCCTCGATCCACATCACGGGGACGAACGGCAAGACCTCCACCGCCCGCATGATCGAGGCCCTGCTCGGCGCCTTCGACCTGCGCACGGGCCGCTACACCAGCCCCCACGTGCAGTCGATCACCGAGCGGATCAGCCTCGACGGGGCGCCGATCTCCGCCGAGCGGTTCATCGAGACGTACAACGACATCAGGCCGTACGTGGAGATGGTCGACGGCCAGCAGGAGTACCGGCTGTCCTTCTTCGAGGTGCTCACGGGCATGGCGTACGCCGCCTTCGCCGACGCGCCCGTCGACGTCGCCGTCGTCGAGGTCGGCATGGGCGGCAGCTGGGACGCCACCAACGTCATCGACGCGGACGTCGCCGTCGTCACGCCCATCGATCTCGACCACACCGACCGGCTCGGCGAGACCCCGGGCGAGATCGCCGCGGAGAAGTCCGGCATCGTCAAGCAGGACGCCACCGTGATCCTGGCTCAGCAGCCGGTCGACGCGGCCCAGGTGCTGCTGAAGAAGGCCGTCGAGGTGAACGCGACCGTGGCCCGGGAGGGCCTGGAGTTCGGCGTCGTCGCCCGGCAGGTCGCCGTCGGCGGGCAGTTGCTCACCCTGCGCGGGCTCGGCGGCGAGTACGAGGAAGTCTTCCTGCCGCTGCACGGCGCCTACCAGGCGCACAACGCCGCCGTGGCGCTCGCCGCGGTCGAGGCGTTCTTCGGCGTCGGCTCCGCGCACACCCAGGGCCTCGACATCGACAACGTGCGCAAGGCCTTCGCCTCCGTCACCACGCCGGGCCGCCTGGAGGTCGTACGCCGCTCGCCGACCGTCGTCCTGGACGCCGCGCACAACCCGGCGGGCGCCCGCGCCACCGCCGAGGCCGTGAGCGAGGTCTTCGACTTCAGCCGGCTGATCGGCGTCGTCGGCGCGAGCGGCGACAAGAACGTACGGGGACTGCTCGAAGCCTTCGAGCCGATCTTCGCCGAGGTCGTCGTCACGCAGAACTCCAGTCATCGCGCGATGGACGCGGACGAGCTGGCCGGGATCGCCGTCGAGATCTTCGGCGAGGACCGGGTGCAGGTCGAGCCCCGGCTCGACGACGCGCTGGAGGCGGCGATCACCCTCGCCGAGGAAGAGGGCGAGTACGCGGGCGGTGGCGTCCTCGTCACCGGTTCCGTCATCACCGTCGGCGAGGCCCGACTGCTGCTGGGGAGGGGCTGACCGCTGTGCGTACGCTCTGTGCTTCTACTCTGATCGGCGAGTTCTTCGTCATCGGCTTCGCCGGGCTCGTCGCCATGAAGGAGCCCGATCTCTCGACGTCCACGGTGTGGACCGTCTGCGGGATCTTCATGGCCGTGAGCGTGCTGCTCTGCGGCATGATCACCCGGCCCGGCGGTGTCCAGCTCGGCTGGGCCCTGCAGATCGCGCTGATCGCCAGCGGCTTCGTCGTACCGTCCATGTTCTTCCTGGGCGCGATCTTCGCCGCCCTGTGGTGGGCGTCGGTCCACTACGGGCGGAAGATCGACGAGGCGAAGGCGAGATTCGCCGCACAGGCGCAGGCGTCGACGCCGGCATCGGCATCGACCCAGGCCGAAGCGGGCGGCAACCCGGCCTAGGCGCCATGGGCCCGAGGCGTGTGCCCGTACCACCTGACTCTGTGTAACAACCACCCAGACACGCCCTGTAGCCTCGGTGATCCGCACACTTGTGACCTGAAGGAGCCACCCCGTGAGCCAGCGCACCCTCGTCCTTCTCAAGCCCGACGCCGTTCGGCGCGGCCTGACCGGCGAGATCATCAGCCGTATCGAGCGCAAGGCCGGTTGGCAGATCACCGCGCTGGAGCTGCGGACGCTGGACCAGGACACGCTGGAGCAGCACTACGGCGAGCACAAGGGCAAGCCGTTCTACGAGCCGCTGGTCGAGTTCATGGCCTCCGGCCCGGTCGTGGCGCTCATCGTCGAGGGCGAGCGCGTCATCGAGGGCGTACGGGCGCTGGCCGGACCCACCGACCCGATCGCCGCCGCTCCCGGCTCGATCCGCGGCGACTTCGGTGTGATCGTCCGCGAGAACCTGATCCACGCCTCGGACTCCGAGGAGTCCGCCGAGCGCGAGGTGAAGATCTTCTTCCCCGGCCGCGGCTGAGCTCCGGAGCTCAATTTTCCAAGTATTTTCTGAGGGACCGTCACGTCACTCGGATGCCTGACCTGGGACGGCCGTAAGTTTTCGGCCGTCCCGTGGCATATGCGTGCCGATCGGGGGAACGCGTGCCCCTGATGGACCGTCTCCAGAAGCGGGGCGGCTCATCATCTGCTGACAATGGCGAAGACCCTCGCGCAGTGTTCGTGCAGGCGCGTCTACGATGGAAGCCTTCACGTCACTGCACCCACCTCGCCGTCCTAAAAAGCCGTCAAAGCTCCACTTGGGAAGGCCAGACGAATCCTGATGGGGAACTCAATGTCGTTCATCGGCCGTGACATGGCTGTCGACCTCGGGACCGCCAACACGCTGGTGTACGTCAGGGGTCGCGGGATCGTACTCAACGAGCCGTCCGTGGTCGCGATCAACACCAACACCGGTGGGATTCTCGCGGTCGGCGCGGAAGCGAAGAAGATGATCGGGCGCACGCCCGGCAACATCGTTGCCGTGCGTCCGCTGCGGGACGGTGTGATCGCCGACTTCGAGATCACCGAGCGTATGCTCCGCTACTTCATTCTGAAGATCCACAAGCGGCGCTACCTCGCCCGTCCCCGTGTCGTCGTCTGTGTGCCCTCGGGCATCACGGGTGTCGAGCGCCGTGCCGTCATCGAGGCGTCGTCCCAGGCCGGCGCCCGCCAGGTGCACATCATCGAGGAGCCCATGGCCGCGGCCATCGGATCCGGCCTGCCGGTCCACGAGGCCACGGGCAACATGGTGGTGGACATCGGCGGCGGCACCACGGAGGTCGCGGTCATCTCGCTCGGTGGCATCGTCACCGCCCAGTCCATCCGCGTCGCGGGCGACGAGCTGGACAACGCGATCATCCAGCACATCAAGAAGGAGTACAGCCTTCTTCTCGGTGAGCGGACGGCCGAACAGATCAAGATCACGATCGGTTCGGCGTACGACCTCGACAATGACGAACACACCGAAATCCGCGGCCGGGACCTGGTCTCCGGCCTGCCCAAGACCGTTGTCATCTCCGCGGCCGAAGTGCGCAAGGCCATCGAAGAGCCGGTCAACGCGATCATCGACGCCGTGAAGACGACCCTCGACAAGTGCCCGCCGGAGCTCTCCGGTGACGTGATGGACCGCGGAATCGTTCTGACCGGCGGCGGAGCCCTGCTGCGCGGTCTCGACGAGCGGCTGCGCCGCGAGACCGGAATGCCGATCCACATCGCCGAGGACCCGCTGGACAGCGTGGCGCTCGGCTCCGGCAAGTGCGTCGAGGAGTTCGAGGCGCTCCAGCAGGTTCTGGACGCCCAGCCGCGCAGATGACGTAACACTTCGATTCCGCCGTACGAGATGATCCCTTCTCGTGCGGCGGATCGTTGATATTGAGGCATAAGCTCCCCCATAACACCCGTGGGTTTTCGCGCACTCCGGGGCGTACCTGGGTGAGCCATACATGAATTCCGATAAGGAAGGCACGGCCGCCGCACGTGAGGGACACACGAGAGAGCCGGCTGCTCCTGGTGCTGCTGATCGCCATCGCGTTCGCACTGATCACGGTGGACATCCGCGGTGGGCAGGACTCACCGGTCGACGGTGCCCGTCAGGCCGCCGCGACGGTCTTCGGCCCGATCGAGAACGGGGTGTCGTCCGCGGTCGACCCCGTCGGCAACGCGATCGCGGCGGTCCGTGACTCGGGTGACCGGCACGACCGCATCGCCCAACTCGAGCACGACAACGCCGCGTTGAAGGCGAAGCTCGGCAGCGACGACCGCAACCGCAGCCGTCTCAAGCAGCTCGACAAGATGATCAAGGTGGCGGGTGAGGGCCAGTACGGCATCAAGGGTGCCGAGGTCATCGCCATAGGAGCGGCCCAGGGCTTCTCCTGGACCGTCACCCTCGACGTCGGCGCCAACGACGGCGTCAAGCGCGACATGACGGTGCTGAACGGGGACGGGCTGGTCGGGCGGGTCACCACCGTCGGACCGAACACCGCGACCGTACTGCTCGCCAACGACCCGGACTTCACCGTCGGCACGCGGATGGAATCGACCGACGAACTCGGCTTCGCCTCCGGGCAGGGCGACAGCCCGCTGCGGGTGGAGCTGCTCAACGGCAAGGCGAAGATCAAGAAGGGTGACCGTCTGGTCACCTTCGGCTCGCAGGCCGACAAGCCGTTCGTGCCCGGCGTCCCCGTCGGTGTCGTGTCCCGCGTCGACCCGTCCGGCGGCGACCTGACCCGCACGATCTACGTCAAGCCGTTCGTCTCGTTCACCAAGCTCGACATCGTCGGCGTCGTCGTCAAGGCCCCCAGCAGCGACCCGCGCGACACCGTGCTGCCACCGAAACCCAAGCCGACTCCCACACCGACGGTGACCGTCACGGTCACCCCCTCGGAGTCCGCGTTCATCGACGACCAGCAGCAGTAGGAGGAGCCGAATCCCATGCGTTTCAACCGGATGCTGCTCTCCACCACCCTGGTGGTCGTCGCCCTGGTGCTCCAAGTGAGCGTCCTCGCCCGGCTCCACCTCCCGGGCGCCGTCCCGGACCTCGTGCTCCTGACCGTGCTCGCCCTCGCCATGGTCTACGGCCACGTCAGCGGCGCCCTCATCGGCTTCGGCGCGGGCCTGCTCGCCGACCTCGTTCCGCCCGCCGACCACGCCGCCGGGCGCTACGCCCTCGTGCTGTGCGTCATCGGCTACCTCGCGGGCCTGGTGAAGCCGGAGAACGGCCAGCTCAAGTCGGCGACCGGCCCGATGGCCGTGGTCGTCGCCGCCGCGGTCGGCGCCACCCTGCTGTACGCCCTCGTCGGCGCCCTCGTCGGTGACACCGCCGCCCGCCATGTCGGCCTCGGCAGCCTACTGTTCACGGCCGCCCTGTACGACCTGCTGCTCGCGCCCTTCGTGGTACCGGGGCTGATGGCCCTGGCCCGGCGCTCCGAGAGCAACCCGCTCGGCGAGACCAATTCGTCCGCCAAGACGGCCGACGTCTCCTCGGGCTGGCTGTCGTCCGGCACCGGGCTGCGCATCGGCAGCCAGCGCGGCGGGCTCAGGGTGAAGGCGGCCAAAGCGCGGGTCGCCCGGGCGGGACGCATCAAGGGGGTCAAGCGGCTGTGAGGGCACTGGGGAGCATCGGGGTGAGAGCACCTCAGACGTCGCTCGTGTCACGGAAGTTGGCCGACAGCGGCGTCGCCGCGCACAGGTTCACCGTGTACTCGTATGTCTCGTACACACACTGAGAGGGGGAGGCAGCAGCAGTGACCAACATCCCCGAGACCGGCCGGACCCCACGGGTCCAGATCCGACTCGTCGTCATCCAGATTCTCGTACTCTCCCTCCTCGGCACCCTTGGCGGACGCCTCTGGTACCTCCAGATCCGCAACGGCGACGAGTACGCCAAGGAAGCCTCCGGCAACCACGTCCAGCAGGTCGTGCAGCCCGCCGTACGCGGCTCGATCCTCGACGCGCGCGGTGTGCCGATCGCCGACAACGAGACCCGGCTCGTGGTCTCCGCCTCGCGCACCGACCTGCTGAAGATGGCGGACGACGGCAAGGCGGTCCTGACCAAGCTGGCCGGGGTGCTGGGCATGAAGCCCGAGGACGTCATCCAGAAGGTCCGGCTCTGCGACTCCAAGACGCCGCAGCCCTGCTGGAACGGCTCGCCGTACCAGCCGATCCCGATCACCGACGAGGCCACCGCCAAGCAGGCCCTGCAGATCCGCGAGCGCTCCGAGGATTTCCCCGGCATCACCGCCGAGCCCGAGGCCGTGCGCCGCTATGCCGCCCCCGGCAAGTCCAACACCGCTCAGGTCCTCGGCTACCTCTCGCCCGTCACCGACGACGAGATCACCCAGGCCAAGGACTCCGACTCGCCCTACCTCCGCTCCGACCAGGTCGGCCGCTCCGGCCTTGAGCGCGAGTACGACAAGGAACTGCGCGGCAAGGCGGGCGTCACCCGCTACGAGGTCGACAACCTCGGCCGGGTCATCGGCAAGGCCAAGAGCGACGCGGCCGAGCCCGGCGCCAACCTCGTCACCAGCATCGACTCCCGTGTGCAGCGCGTCGCCGAGTACGAGCTGAACCAGGCGATGAAGACGGCACGCGAGCAGTACGACAAGATCACCGGCGAGAAATACAAGGCCGACTCGGGCGCCGTCGTCGTGATGGAGGCCAAGACCGGCCGGATCGTCGCCATGGCGTCCGCGCCGACGTACGACCCGAACGTCTGGGTCGGCGGCATCTCCGCCAAGGACTACAAGGCCCTCACCGGGAAGAACTCCGACTACCCGCTGCTCAACAGGGCCATACAGGGTCAGTCCGCGCCCGGTTCGACCTTCAAGGCGGTCTCCACGGCCGCCGCCGTCCAGGCCGGCTATGAGTGGGACGGTGGCTACCCCTGCACCAGCTCCTACTCCGTCGGCGGCCAGGTCTTCAAGAACTTCGAGGGGGAGAGCTTCGGCCCCATCTCGCTCGGCCGCGCCCTTGAGGTCTCCTGCGACACCGTCTTCTACGGTCTCGCCGACAGGGAGTGGAAGAAGGACGGCGGCATCAACCCCAAGAAGGGGAAGCCGAAGGACTACTTCTTCAAGACCGCCCACCAGTTCGGCCTCGGCAAGCAGACCGGCGTCGACCTGCCCAACGAGGTCACCGGCCGTGTCCCGGACCGCCAGTGGAAGGAGAGCTACTGGAAGGCCAACAAGGACACCTGGTGCAAGACGGGCAAGAAGAACGGCACCTACGTCGAGAAGATCGCGTACGAGAACTGCCTTGAGGGCAACAAGATGCGCGAGGGCGACGAGATCAACTACTCCATCGGCCAGGGCGACACCCTCGTCACCCCGGTCCAGGAGGCCATGATCTACGGGGCGATCGCCAACGGCGGCACCCTGCACGCGCCGACCATCGGCAAGGCGATCGTCAGCGCCGACGGCAAGACCGTCAAGGAGATCAAGCCCCAGGTCAACGGCAAGCTGCCGGTCAGCAAGGCCACGCTCAAGGGCATGGACGAGGCCTTCGCGGGCGTCGTCACCCGCGGTACCGCCGCCTGGAAGTTCGGCGGCTGGCCGCAGGACGAGATCGCGCTGCACGCCAAGACCGGTACCGCCGAGGTCTACGGCAAGCAGACCACCTCGTGGCTGGCCACGTACACCAAGGACTACACGATCGTCATGACGATCTCCCAGGCCGGTACGGGTTCCGGAGCCTCCGGTGAGGCCGTGCGCAACATCTACAGCGCGATGTACGGCGTCTCCGAGGACGGCACGATCGACAAGTCGAAGGCGCTGCTGCCCACCCCGGAGAAGAGCCTGCCGAAGATCCAGAGCGACGGTTCGATCGACGCCCCGGCGATCTCCAAGGACGCGGCCAAGGACGTGCAGGCCAGCGAGTCCCCCTCGCCCGGGGCCACCGACCAGCAGCTGCCCGCCGGCACGACGGCGTCGCCGACCGAGAGCAACCGCAATACCCGTAGGCGCACGGCCCGCCCGAGAAAACGGCGGGGGACGAGGATCCTGACATGACCGGAGCGAACAACTTCTCCGTCTCCGGGTACGGGCCCGAGCGCGCGGGCTGGACACGCCTGTTCGCCCGCGACTCGCTGGCCCGCCGCCTCGACTGGCCGATACTGCTGTCGGCCATCACGCTCTCGCTGATCGGCTCGGCGCTCGTCTACTCGGCGACCCGTAACCGCACCGAGATCAACCAGGGCGACCAGTACTACTTCCTCATCCGCCACCTCATGAACACCGGCATCGGCATCGGCCTGATGATCGGTACGGTCTGGCTCGGCCACCGCACCCTGCGCACGGCCGTGCCGATCCTGTACGGCCTCTCGGTCTTCCTGATCCTCGCGGTGCTGACCCCGCTCGGCGCGACGGTCAACGGCGCACACGCCTGGATCGTGATCGGCGGCGGCTTCTCCCTCCAGCCCTCCGAGTTCGTGAAGATCACGATCATCCTGGGCATGGCGATGCTGCTGGCGGCCCGGGTCGACGCGGGTGACAAGGCCTACCCCGACCACCGCACGGTGCTGCAGTCCCTCGGCCTCGCCGCCGTCCCGATCATGATCGTCATGCTGATGCCCGACCTCGGCTCGGTCATGGTCATGGTGATCATCATCCTCGGCGTGCTGCTCGCCTCCGGGGCCTCCAACCGCTGGGTGTTCGGCCTGCTCGGCACGGGCGCGCTGGGCGCGATCGCCGTCTGGCAGCTCCACATCCTCGACGAGTACCAGATCAACCGCTTCGCGGCCTTCGCCAACCCCAATCTCGACCCGGCGGGCGTCGGCTACAACACCAACCAGGCGCGTATCGCCATCGGCTCGGGCGGCCTCTTCGGCACGGGCCTCGGCCACGGCTCGCAGACCACCGGCCAGTTCGTCCCCGAACAACAAACGGACTTCGTCTTCACCGTCGCGGGCGAGGAACTGGGCTTCGTGGGCGCGGGCCTGATCCTGGTCCTGCTCGGCGTGGTCCTGTGGCGAGCCTGCCGCATCGCCCGCGAGACGACCGAGCTCTACGGCACGATCGTCGCCGCCGGCATCATCGCCTGGTTCGCCTTCCAGGCCTTCGAGAACATCGGCATGACTCTGGGCATCATGCCGGTCGCGGGCCTTCCCCTGCCCTTTGTCTCGTACGGCGGCTCGTCGATGTTCGCGGTGTGGGTGGCGGTGGGGTTGTTGCAGTCGATTCGGGTACAGCGGCCCATGTCAGCGTAGGCCTCCGGCGGTTGGGCGGGTGGGGGCTGGTCGCGCAGTTCCTCGCGCCCCTGAAGGCTCGGGGCTGCGCCCCTTCGACCCCGTTCGGTTGTGTTTCGGCTGCGGGTGGGTGGGGCGCCTCTTAAAGATTGCGCAGTTCCCCGCGCCCCTAAAAGGGGCGCGGGGAACTGCGCGAGTAACCCCCACCGCCCCGCACCCGACGAACCACCCCGTCTTTTTAGGGGCGCGGGGAACTGCGCAATCTTTTGGGGGTCTGGGGGCGGAGCCCCCAGGAACGGGATGGGACGGGTAGGGGCGGCGGGGGCGAAAACCGGGCGTTGCGGGAGGTCCGTGAGGGTTGGGCACTGCCATCTGGGGGCTGGTGCCACTAGATTCATGTCATGGCGGACACCAAGCGCGAAATCGAGCGGAAGTACGAGGGTCCCCCGGCTGGCGAAGACGTGAGACTGCCGGACCTGACCGGCGTTTCCGGAGTCTCGGGCGTCCTCGACAAGGGCGTGGCCGAGCTGGACGCCACCTACTACGACACGCCCGACCAGCGGCTCGCCGCCGCCTCGCTCACCCTCCGTCGCCGCACCGGCGGCGCGGACGCGGGCTGGCACCTCAAACTCCCCGTCTCCGAGGGCGTCCGCGACGAGATCCACGCCCCGCTCTCCGACACCGTGCCCCGCTCCCTGACCGGCCTCGTCCGCTCCCGCGTACGCGACGCCGAACTCGTCCCCCTCGTACGTCTCCTGTCGGCCCGGGACATCCGCCACCTCGTCGACGCCTCCGGCGCCCTCCTCGCCGAGGTCAGCCTCGACCGCGTCCGCGCCGAACGGCTCAGCGGCGGCGAAGGCACCGCGGAGTGGACCGAGATCGAGGTCGAGCTCGCGGACGACGGCGACCCCGCCTTCCTCGACAAGGTGGAGAAGAAGCTCCGCAAGGCGGGCCTGAGCCGCTCCTCCTCGCCCTCCAAGCTGGCGAGGGCGCTGGGGGAGACGGGGCAGACGGGGGAGTCGGGGAAGCGCAAGAAGTCCGCCGCCGCAGCCGCCCCAGCCACCACGGCCCCCGCCGCGCAGGCCCCGGTCACCGCGGGCGACCACGTCCTCGCCTACCTCCGCGTCCAGCGCGACGCGATCGTCGAGCTGGACCCCGCCGTCCGCCGCGACGTCTACGACTCCGTGCACAGCATGCGCGTCGCCACCCGCCGCATGCGCAGCGCCTTCCGCTCGTACGGGCGCGTCCTGGACCGCACCGTCACCGACCCGATCGGCGACGAGCTGAAGTGGCTGGCCGGCGAGCTCGGCCTCGACCGCGACCAGGAAGTGCTCACCGAACGGCTGACGGCGGCGCTCGACAACCTGCCCCGCACCCTGCTCTCCGGCCCCGTCCGCACCCGCCTGCGCACCTGGTCCCACGCCCGCGGCTCCGGATCGCGACGCCATCTCATCGCCGTACTGGACGGGAAGCGGTACCTCGCCCTGCTGGCCGCGCTCGACGCGATCGTCTCCGACCCGCCGCTGCTCAAGGCGGCCTCCGGGGACCCGGCGAAGGTGATCGCGAAGGCGGTCCGCAAGGACTTCAGGAAGGTCTCCGACCTGGTCGGACAGGCCCTTGACCGGCCGCCGGGCGCGGACCGCGACCTGGCGATGCACGAGGCCCGCAAGAAGGCCAAGCGCACCCGGTACTCGGCCGAGACGGCCACCCCCGCCCTCGGCAGGCCCGCCGCCGATCTGGTCAAGTCGATGAAATCCCTGCAGACCCTGCTCGGCGACCACCAGGACAGCGTGATGACCCGCGAGGCCCTGCGCGAGCTCGCAGGTCAGGCGCATGCGGCGGGGGAGAGCGCGTTCACGTACGGGGTGCTGTACGGGCGCGAGGAGCAGCGGGCGGCGGCGGCCGAGGCGGCGCTGCCGGGGGCCTGGGAGGCGATCGAGGGGCAGGGGGCGGTCTGACGGTGCGGTGTGTCCCTCCGGCCGCGTTAGGCTAGATGGTCACCCCTGTCAGCTCACGAAGGTTCGCGAGATGCCTGCCGAATCCGCTGTATCGGTCTTCCCGCAGCTCGAAGCTCTGCTCCCGCATGTGCAGAAGCCGATCCAGTACGTCGGCGGAGAGCTCAACTCCACAGTCAAGCCCTGGGACGCCTGTGACGTCCGCTGGGCGCTGATGTACCCCGACGCGTACGAGGTCGGGCTGCCCAACCAGGGCGTCATGATCCTCTATGAGGTACTGAACGAGCGCGAGGGCGTCCTCGCCGAGCGCACGTACAGCGTCTGGCCGGACCTGGAGGCGCTCATGCGCGAGCACCAGGTCCCGCAGTTCACGGTGGACAGCCACCGCCCGGTGAAGGCCTTCGACGTGTTCGGCCTGTCCTTCTCCACGGAGCTGGGCTACACGAACATGCTGACCGCCCTGGACCTGGCCGGGATCCCGCTGGAGTCCAAGGACCGCACGCTCGACGACCCGATCGTCCTGGCCGGCGGTCACGCGGCCTTCAACCCGGAGCCGATCGCCGACTTCATCGACGCGGCGATCATCGGCGACGGTGAGCAGGCGGTCCTCGACATGACCGAGATCATCCGCGCCTGGAAGGCGGAGGGCCGGCCGGGAGGCCGCGAGGAGGTCCTCTTCCGGCTGGCGAAGACGGGCAACGTCTACATCCCGGCGTTCTACGACGTCGAGTACCTCCCCGACGGCCGTATCGCCCGAGTCGTGCCCAACAAGTCGGGCGTTCCGTGGCGCGTGTCCAAGCACACGGTCATGGACCTCGACGAGTGGCCGTACCCGAAGCAGCCCCTGGTCCCGCTCGCCGAGACGGTCCACGAGCGCATGTCGGTCGAGATCTTCCGCGGCTGCACCCGTGGCTGCCGCTTCTGCCAGGCGGGCATGATCACCCGCCCGGTGCGCGAGCGCTCCATCACGGGCATCGGCGACATGGTCGAGAAGGGCCTGAAGGCGACCGGCTTCGAGGAGGTCGGCCTGCTGTCCCTGTCCTCCGCGGACCACTCGGAGATCGGCGAGATCGCCAAGGGCCTGGCGGACCGGTACGAGGAAGACAAGATCGGCCTCTCCCTGCCCTCCACCCGCGTGGACGCCTTCAACGTCGACCTGGCGAACGAGCTGACGCGCAACGGCCGCCGCTCGGGCCTGACCTTCGCCCCCGAGGGCGGCAGCGAGCGCATGCGCAAGGTCATCAACAAGATGGTCTCGGAAGAGGACCTGATCCGTACGGTCTCCACGGCGTACGGCAACGGCTGGCGCCAGGTGAAGCTGTACTTCATGTGCGGCCTTCCCACGGAGACGGACGACGACGTCCTGCAGATCGCCGACATGGCGATGAACGTGATCGCCGAGGGCCGCAAGGTCTCCGGCCAGAACGACATCCGCTGCACGGTCTCGATCGGCGGCTTCGTCCCCAAGCCCCACACTCCCTTCCAGTGGGCCCCGCAGCTCTCCGCCGAGGAGACGGACGCCCGTCTGGAGAAGCTCCGCGACAAGATCCGCGGCGACAAGAAGTACGGCCGCTCGATTGGCTTCCGCTACCACGACGGCAAGCCGGGCATCGTCGAGGGCCTGCTCTCCCGCGGTGACCGCCGCATCGGCTCCGTCATCCGCGCCGTCTACGAGGACGGCGGCCGCTTCGACGGCTGGCGCGAGCACTTCTCGTACGAGCGCTGGATGCGGTGCGCGGACAAGACGCTCCCCGCGTTCGGCGTGGACGTCGACTGGTACACGACGCGTGAGAAGACGTACGAGGAGGTCCTGCCCTGGGACCACCTGGATTCGGGGCTGGACAAGGACTGGCTCTGGGAGGACTGGCAGGACGCCCTCGACGAGACCGAGGTCGAGGACTGCCGCTGGACTCCGTGCTTCGACTGCGGTGTCTGCCCGCAGATGGACACCCACATCCAGATCGGCCCGACGGGCAAGAAGCTGCTGCCGTTGACGGTGAACAAGCCGGTGACCAGCGGACACAGCCACTGACCTGGTGAGTTCCTGAGGCCCCTGCCCATCGGCGGGGGCCTCGGTGCATGGGTACCCCGGCCCGGCTGTGGGTGATCTGTGGGGGCTAGGATCTGCTGCCATGCAGAGTGGTGGGGATCACATACAGTCGACCGGGCAGGATGCGGCGGACGCGGCCATCGCGTTCGTCTACGAGCCGACACCGGCCGACTACGAGGCCGCGATGCGCCGTTACACGTACGGGACCTGGCCCGGGCGAGGGGGCCTGATCGTCTGGCCGGCCCTGATCCTGGTGCTGGTGTTCTTCTTCTGTGAGCTCAAGGGTTTCGCACCCGCGATGACGGCCGTCGTGGTCGTTGCCGGAGTGGTCGCCGGAGTCGTGACCGCCCATAAGACCCTGGCTCGCGTCGCGCGGGAGCAGCACGCGGACATGGAGGAGTACGGGACCTGCCGGACGGTGGTCGGTGGCGAGGGCATGACGACCACGGGCGGGTCCCAGACCAGCACCATCGACTGGCAGGCGTTCCCCTGGTACGTCGAGACCGCCGAACTCTTCGTCCTCACGACCCGGCGGACCCGGATCTTCTTCGTCCTGCCCAAGCGCGGAGCCCAGGACCCTGCCGATGTGGACCGGGTGCGGGACGTCCTCGACCGGAACCTGCGCCGGTTGTAGGTCCGGGGGTCAGTCGCATCTGAATCACGGCGCGGAGCGTGATCTCCCGCGGCCCGGGCGCCACTTGGGTACCGGACCGCGGGGACCCCGTCCTGCCTGCTGATGAGATGAACTACTCGCCGATGAGATGAACTACTCGCCGATGAGGTGAACTACTTGCTGATGGCGAAGCGCATCAGGGCGTGCTCGTCACCCTGCTTGATCTTCCCCGTCACATTGATCACCTCAAGCTTCCAACTGCCGCCGTCGCGCACGGCCTTGGCCACGGCACAGCCGTTGTCATGGGTGAGCAGGCTCGGCCAGATGTCGGCGACCTGCTGAGTGCTGCCCCCGCTCGCGTCGTACACCTTGAAGCTGATGTTGCGCGCTTTCTGGAAGGAAGCGCCCTTCTTGTACGCGGCGGCGATGAACACTATCGACGTGACGTTGGGCGGCAGCCGCGAGAACTCGACCGTCACCGTCTCGTCGTCGCCCTCACCGCGCCCGGTCTGGTTGTCGCCGCTGTGAACCAAGGAGCCATTGCCCATGGGGTCGAGGGAGTCGAGGCCCGCCAGACGCACCGGGTCCGCGCCCTGCATGGCGACGGCGATCAGGTCGAGGTCGGTGCCGGTCTTGCGGCGGAGCATGCCTACCACTCCGCCACTGCTGCCGGCGGTCGGGTCCCAGGACACCCCGATGGACAGATGTGTCACTCCGTCCAGATCTGCCGGGCCGTCTTCCTTGGAGAGCGTAATCATGCGTGGGTCATCCTCTTGGTGGCTGGAATACAACACGCAAAGTGTGCATGGAAGTTCGGGGAATCGAAGCGTCGGCCCGGCATAAACCTTCGAAACCATCCACCAATGTCCGTCTATTTCATGCTCGTCGAGTCTCTTGGGTTCAGGGCTTCGTGGCACGGACGACGGCGGAGTGCATCCCGTCGGCGACCGGGTGGGTGGGGGTGACCTCGATGTCGGTGAACCCTGCCGCCTCCAGGCCTTCGCGGTACTCCGTGAAGGAGAGGGCGCCTGCGACGCAGCCCACGTAGTCGCCGCGCTCGGCCCGCTGTTGGGGGGTGAGGCTGTCGTCGGCGACCACGTCCGAGACGCCGACCCGGCCGCCGGGCCTCAGAACGCGGAAGACCTCGGCGAACACTGACGGCTTGTCGGTCGACAGGTTGATGACGCAGTTGGAGATCACCACGTCGAGGGTGTTCGCGGGCAGCGGGATCGCTTCGATCGTGCCCTTGAGGAACTCCACGTTCGTCGCGCCCGCCTTCCGTGCGTTGGCGAGGGCGAGGGCCAGCATCTCCTCCGTCATGTCCAGGCCGTACGCCTTGCCGGTGGGGCCGACGCGACGGGCGGAGAGCAGTACGTCGATGCCGCCGCCGGAGCCGAGATCGAGGACGCGTTCGCCTTCGTGGAGGTCTGCCACCGCGGTGGGGTTCCCGCAGCCCAGCGAGGCGGCGACGGCCTCGACGGGCAGGGCGTCGCGCTCGTCGGCGGCGTACAGGGCCGAGCCGAAGTTCTCGTCGGTCTCGACCGGCTGCGGCCCGCAACAGGCGGTGCCGCCGCCTTCGGTGACCTTCAGGGCAGCGGCCGCGTAGTGCTCGCGGACGGTCTCGCGCAGGTCGGTGAGCTGCTCGCTCATGGCTGACTCCACTTCCTGTATTGAAGTTCGTTGATGCAAGCTTGCGCCCTGATTTGAAAGGCGTCAATATAGAGCCATGTCTAAACAAGAGCTCGTGGTCCTCGGCCAGGACACGGACGACGCGTGTTGTACCGGGCTGGCCTCCGCTCCCCTGGAGGAGGACCGGGCCGTCGAGCTGGCGAAGGTGTTCAAGGCCCTGGGCGACCCCGTGCGGCTGCGGTTGCTCTCGATGATCGCCTCGCGGGACGGCGGCGAGGTGTGCGTGTGCGAGCTGACCCCCGCCTTCGAGCTGTCCCAGCCGACGATCTCCCACCACCTCAAGTTGCTGCGGCAGGCCGGACTCATCGACTGTGAGCGTCGTGGGACCTGGGTCTACTACTGGGTGCTGCCCGGTGTCCTGGACCGGCTGGGCGCGTTCTTGACCACCGCCCGGGCCGCCGCGGTGACCGCGTGAGCGCCTCACTGGGGCGGCGTGCCGTCGCCGAGGCGGTGGGGACGGCCGCGCTGGTCGCGGTGGTGGTCGGCTCGGGCATCCAGGCGGCCGAGCTGTCCCGGGACATCGGCGTGCAGTTGCTCGCGAACTCGCTCGCCACCGTCTTCGGCCTGGCCGTGCTGATCACGCTGCTCGGGCCGGTCTCTGGGGCCCACTTCAACCCGGCGGTCACTCTGGCCGCCTGGTTCACGGGACGGGGAAGCGGCGACGGGATGACCGCACGGGACGTAGCCGTGTACGTCCCTGCCCAGATCGCGGGCGCGATCGGCGGCGCCGTGCTGGCCGACGCGATGTTCGCCGAACCGCTGGTGAAGTGGTCCACGCACGACCGTTCCGCCGGCCACCTGTGGCTGGGCGAGATCGTGGCGACCGCCGGGCTGATCCTGCTGATCTTCGGCCTGACCCGGACCGATCGCGCCCACCTCGCACCGGCCGCGGTCGCGTCCTACATCGGAGCCGCGTACTGGTTCACGTCCTCGACGTCGTTCGCGAATCCGGCGGTCACCATCGGCCGGGCCTTCACCGACACCTTCGCGGGTATCGCCCCGGCCTCCGTCACCCCCTTCATCGCCGCCCAACTGGCCGGTGCCGCTGTCGGCCTGGGTCTGCTGGCGGCGGTGTTCGGCCGACGGGCACCCGCCGAAGCCGCCGAAGGGGAGGCCGTCGTCCCTCACGGTGAGACCGAACTCGCCCCTTCCGCCCCCTGAGTCCAACTCCCCTGAAAGACACCTGCCATGAGCACTGAAACCCCACGTCCGTCCGTCCTGTTCGTCTGCGTCCACAACGCCGGGCGGTCACAGATGGCCGCCGCGTTCCTCACCCACCTCGCCGGCGACAGGATCGATGTCCGCTCGGCGGGCTCCGCACCCGCCGACACGGTCAACCCGGCGGTGGTCGAGGCGATGAGGGAAGCCGGCGTCGACATCTCCGCCGAGACCCCGAAGGTGCTGACCGTCGAAGCGGTGCGGGCGTCCGACGTGGTGATCACCATGGGGTGCGGGGACAGCTGCCCGGTCTTCCCCGGCAAGCGATACCTCGACTGGCAGCTCGACGACCCCGCCGGGCAGGGCGTCGACGCGGTCCGGCCGATCCGGGACGAGATCGAGCGGCGCATCCGCGACTTGGTGACTGACCTGACCGGCTGACCGGCCTGACCGGCTGACATGGAACTGGGGGCAGTGACACCGGACTAGGGCTGATCCGGTCCTCCGCCGCCGGGGCCTCCGCCGCCGGTCAGCATGGACCACAGAGTGGTGGCGAGCTGCTTGATCAGGCTGTCGCTCGCGGGCTTCTTCTCTATCTCCAGGCTCACGTATTTCCTTAGGCATCCGTAGTGATGCGTCATCTCCTGGCGTCGTGCTGTGAGTCTGGTGCCGATGCCTGGTCGTAGGTGAGTACGACAGTCGATTGGGTGACCCTTTCGCGGGTGTGTCGTTGATCGGATGACAGCATCGCGGGCGGGGAGAGGGGGCAATGAGCCGGAAACTGGCGCTCGGTGAGGGCGAGGCTGCCCGTATCGCCTGCGCCCGCGGCGTGCTGCGTACGGGCGTGGAAGAGAAGACGGGCGGGGTCGTGCCCGCCGGTGTACTGGCGGAGCGGGTGGGCTGGGCCGCTGATCTGGTCTCCGGCATGGTCGCCGCCCTGCTGGCGGAGCACTGGAATACCACCGACGTGGACGTGCTGGCCCGCGGCGAGGACGCGGGGGGCCGCACACTGCCGTCGAACGCCTGGATGGCCCTGCGCCGCCTGGGCTGGACCGTCAGCCCGGCCGAGGGCATCAAGGTCAACGACCGGATCGTGCGGATGGCCCAGGAGGCTGCCGGGCGCACGCTGCGCGCGGCGAAGTGGCGCGCCGACCTCACGGCCGGTGTGCTCGCCACCTGGCCCGCCGACCCCTCCAAGCGCACCCCGCAGGAGTGGGACCAGGTGCGTGAGGCGGTGCCCGGCGGGCGGTCTCTGCCGTCAGGCGGGATTAAGGCCCGGACCCGGCAGATCACCTCCTTCGTCACCAAACACGGCCGGATGCCCATCGATGTGTTCGAGGCGGAGGCCGCTCCTCGGAGCGCGCGGGCCCTCCCGCTGTCCGCGTGCGACAGGCAGCAGGCCACCCTGCGCATCGACCAGGGCAGGGTGCGGGCTGATCTCGCCCACACCCACGCCGTCCCGACAACGCAGCGCAGCGGGCATACGGTCGCGCTGGGCGTGGACTGGGGCCTGAACACCCTGCTGTCGGCCGGAGCCGCCCGGCTCCACGACGACGGCCGCATCACCGCCCTCGGCAGCGGGGCCATGTTCCGTGCCGCCGGGGCTCTCGCGAAACAGCACCGGCTGCGCCGCCAGGGCGAGCACCTGCACACGAAGGCCGACCTCCCCCACGCTCGGCTTCGCTCGCGCGGGGGGACCCCCATCCAGCGGCTCATCAACGGGGTCGAGGAGCATGCCCTGACCGGCAGGCATGCGGTCCTGGATGACGAGGTCCGCGCCGTCGGCGCCCGCCGGTCGAACCTCAACGCCGCCCTCGCGTGGTCTGCCGCCCGCTGGGCCGTGGACCAGGCCGTCACCGCAGGGGCAAGCGTCATCTACGTCGAAGACCTCCGCTCGATGGAAGCCCGTGGCATGGGCCGCACCCTCAACACCCGGCTGTCGCAGCAGATCCGCGGGCAGATCGTGGACCGCATGCGGCACCTCGCCGCCGAGGCCGGTATCGCCGTGGTCACGGTCCCTGCCCGCAACACCTCCAGGCACTGCCCGCAGTGCCTTGTCCCGCTGCGGCACCGCAAAGCCCCCGACCGGCCCACCACACCGGGCTGGAAATGGGCGCTCTGCGGCTCCTGCGGCCGGCAGGGCGACCGCGACCAGGGCGCCTGGCGGCGCATCGCCGCCCGCGGCCTCACCCACCAGACCAAAACCGTCACCGACCGCACCAGCGGGACCATGACGATCCGCACGGTGACCGACACACTCGAAGCCGGTGCGGCCATCACACCGACCGCACCCAAGGCAGGCCGGGACCGGTCCAAGACCGGACCCACCCGGCAACACGCAGCACGTCCGACGCCCAGGCGACGCCGGACACCCTCCCCCACCAGACCCCCGGGTCCGGCGGGCCGGCGTCCGGAGGGACACGCTCACACGGACCGGCACCGGCTGCCCCGCGCAGCCCACCGGCACCAGGGCGTGACGACGATCAGCACACCCACCCGCGGCCGGCACCGGCCGCGAGGAGCAGCACTGGGCGCGGGCTTCCACCACCACGCCCACGCCACCCCTCCACAGTGGGCAGAACCCGTGCCAGGCACCACACCTGACACAGGATCACTTAGCTAATCAGAGACGCTCACTTCGGTCTTGCCGTTCTTGCGATGCACCTTGAGGTCGATCTTCGTCTGCAGCCAGGCGACGATCGCGGCCAGCACGGCGGCGGAGACGATCAGGGAGTCCGTCACCATACGGTTGTCGACGGGCGGGTCGTCCAGGATGGACCCCACGGTGTCGGCTGTGTCGGGATCCGAGACCAGACCGTCGAGAAGGTTCCGTCCCACGGTGATCGCCTGTTCCTCGGACGCCAGCAGCGAGTCGATTCCGAGGGCCGTGGCGTGCGACAGGACCGCGTCGATGGCTGCCATGGCGAGTTCCCCGGTCGTCGATTCCCGCTGCCCCGACTCCTCCCTGATCTTCGCCAGCAACGCCCGGCTGCTCGATCTGTCCACGTCCCACAGGGCGGCGACCACCGCGTTGGCTCCGGAGATCATCAGTGCCCCGGCAAATCCGTCGCGCTCGTTCTTGTCCGCGTTTTCCGTGACCCTGGCCGTGGAACACGCCCGGAGGGTCAGGAGGTCCAGCCGGGCGGAGTTGGCCAGGATCTGCCGGACGGAGAGAAGGTGATCGAGCCTCTTGCGCAGGGACTGGCGTCGGAAATCCGCGGGCGGGAGCTCCTGCCCGTCGGAAAGGATCAGCCCTGAGTCGAGTGGATTCGCGGGGTCGAAATAACCGTGGCACGTCAGGTGCATCACGCGCTCATGGCCGAGCCTGCTCAGGACTTCCGGCGGCGTGAGTTCGACGGCGGGCACGGTGTGCACCTGCCAGCCCGCGTCCGCGAGCAGGTGCGTGTCATCGAGGTCGGCCGGTTGATCGCCGTCGCCGTCTTCGGCGCGGGTGGGAACAGCGGCCACGAAGGCTCCCTGGTCTCCGTCGCTCCGGGCCTCGGACGCGCGGGCGGTGATGGGGGGTTGGCCGCCCCCCGAGGCCGCAAGGGGCGTCCGGGGGAGGGCTTTCGCCGACCCCTCGGACACCCCTTATCGCGTGTTACCGCAGATGCGGTGCGTCCGTCACGTGCCGCCGTTGACGACGCCCGGGGACGGCTGCAGAGTCACCTTGGTCCAGCGGATGGGATTGCCCAAGGAGTCGTTGCAGTTCAGGGTGGCGTCGGGTTGGCTGTTGTTGACCGCTACGCAGGTGGTCTCCCAGACCTGGCCCGTGGTGGTCATGACGTCGAACTTGATGGGTTGCCCGTTGTTGGAGCTGTGTCCGTTGATGGCGGTTCCGCAGACGAAGCCGACGTCGCCGCCCGCTGGGTAGTTGGCGTGGGTGCTGAGGTCGGTCCACAGGAAGGGGTGAGCGGTGGTGCCCGTGAGGTCGCGGATGCCCGCGTAGGTCTTTCCGCCGCTCAGCGCGACCCGCAGTTCGAAGTTGTTCGAGTCCTGCTGGGCGTCGATGTCGGCGCACGGACCGGTCGCCCCGGTTGCACCCGTGGCCCCAGTCGCGCCGGTGGATCCGGTCGCCCCCGTCGCGCCCGTGTGGCCGGTGGCTCCCGTGGCTCCGGTCGCGCCCGTGTGGCCGGTGGCTCCCGTGGCGCCCGTGTGACCAGTGGCGCCCGTCGCGCCCGTCGCGCCCGTGTGGCCCCGCGGGCCCGTCGGGCCTGTCGGACCCCGCTTGCAGTCGTCCTTGTCGTGGCCGCCGGCGGGTCCGCTCAGCTCGCGCTTGTGGTGGGGTTTCTCGCACTTGTCGCCGCCGGCGGCGGTCGCCAGGGCCTCGTGATCGGTCACGCTCCGCGCTGCCGCCGCGGCGGGGCTGATCACGCCGGTCGCCAGGACCAGCGTCAGCGAGGCCAACATGCCCGCCTTCTTGAACCTCTCGCGCGCCAGCGGCCCCAGCCGCGAGGCCGTCCTGAACTCAGGACTCATGTATGTGCTCCTTGCTTCGAACGGGTTCGGGGGTGTCCCCGAAGCCGTTCGCGAGCTTGACCCGAGCCCCCCGGAGAACCGGCGTAACCAGTCGAAACGCGCACGTATATCGTCAAATCGGCCCAATCGAGGACTCCATATAGGAGCATTTCATCCCTTTAGTTCATCTTTGAACTTGAGTGCGGCCGATAGGGCGCTGTTCCGGCCCGCCCCCGCGTGGACGAAGACTCATGAAAGCGGCTTATGCCACATTGGCGGCCGCTCCTCCGCCAGGCAGCCACCACTCCGGAACCGGTGAGGCCGTGAAGCAGCAGACCATCTGCCTCTGCATGATCGTCAAGAACGAGTCGCGTGTGATCGAACGGTGCCTCGGCTCCGTTCGCCATCTGATCGACACCTGGGTCATCTCCGACACCGGCTCGACGGACGGCACACAGGATCTGATCCGCAAGACGCTCGACGGCATCCCGGGCGAACTCCACGAGGAACCCTGGGTCGACTTCGGGCACAACCGGACCCAGAACATCCGGCACGCCCGCGGCAAGGCCGACTTCCTGCTCACCATCGACGCCGACCATGTGATGCGCCAGGACGCGCCGTTGCCGCGGCTGACGGCGACGTCGTACATGATCCGCTACGACACCCCTGGCACCCAGCACCGTTTCAAGCACCTGATGCGGGGCGACTGGGCCTGGCGCTACGAAGGCGTCACCCACGAGTACCCGTGCACCGACGAGCCCGACGTCCAGGAGAACCTGGACGCGCTGGTGATCGAGGACCACGCCGACGGCGGCTGCCGCAGCGACAAGTTCGAGCGCGACGCGCGCCTGCTGCGGGGCGAGCTCGCCCGCGACCCCGCCAACACACGCACGGTCTTCTATCTGGCCAACACCGAACGCGACCTCGGGCATGCGGAAGAGGCCATCGCCCTGTACGAGCGCCGTGCCGAGATGGGCGGTTGGGTCGAGGAGGTCTACTGCTCGCTGCTGGAGGCCGGTCTCCTCAAGGCCGAGCGGACCGGCGACTGGCCCGGGGCGATGGACGCCTTCTCCCGCGCCTGGGAGTCCCGTCCGCAGCGGCTCGAAGCCAGCTACGAACTGGCCTCACGGCTGCGCCTCCAGGGCCGCTATCACACCGCGCACGCCATTCTCGGCGCCGCCGTGGACAGGCCCGAGCCGGACGACCTGCTCTTCACCAAGGGCTGGGTGTATCGCTGGGGCCTGCTCTTCGAGTTCTCGATCACCGCGTACTGGGTGGGCGACTACGCCTCCTCGATCCGGTCCTGCGACCGGCTGCTGGCCATGCCCGACCTGCCCGAACCGATCCGCGCCCAGACCGAGATCAACCGTGAGTTCTCGGTCCAGCGCGTCGCCACCGTCCCCTCGCCGTCCACCGGACAGCGCAGACCGAAGGCGTCCCGGGCCGGCAAGGCCGCCAGGATCTCCCCTGTCGCGAAGGCGGCGAGGGCGGCGAAGAAGTAGACCCCGGGCGGCGCAGCGGAATTCCGTGGCCGGGGCTTCTCGCGCCCCGGCACACTGGACCGATGCCACAGCTGACGCCACCTCATGTCCGCCACCGCGCCTCCTTTTTGGACGCCGTGCGGGAGAGCGTCGCCGAGGGTGTGTTCGTCGGCGACGCCCTCGAAAGGGAACTGGACGTGTACGGGGACACCTGGCACGAGCCGGAGGGCTTCGCACGGTACGTCGCCGCCGTCCGCGAGGAGGAGCTGGAGGAGGGGCGCCGCCCGGACGGATTCGTGCCCGCCACCTGGTACTGGTACGTGGACGGGGACGCGTACCTGGGCCGCATCCAGATCCGGCACCGGCTGACGCCCTCGCTGCTCGAACTCGGCGGGCACATCGGATACGGGGTACGGCCGAGCGCCCGGCGAAAGGGGCACGCCACGGCGATGCTCCGGAACGTGCTGCCGTACGCCCGTGCCCTTGGGCTCGATCGGGTGCTCGTCACGTGCGACACCACCAACATCGGCTCCCGCAAGGTGATCGAGGCGGCCGGTGGGGAGTTCGAGGACGAGCGGGGCGGGAAGTTGCGGTACTGGGTGCCCACCGGCCGCATCCATGGCGGCGGCTGACGCGTCTACGCAGGTATGGATCTGGAAAAGGCGCCTGCTGAGCGGCCCGTGGCGCAGGCCGAGGGGTGCCTGGCCGTCGCGATCCGCATCCCCGTGCGGATCGTGGTGCTCGTGCTGGTCGTGCCGGTGCGGATGGTGTGGGACGCGCTGGTCGTCGGCGGGCGGTTCCTGAGGGACACCGTGCTGCGGCCGCTGGGGCGGGCGCTCGCGTGGGTGGCGTGGGCGGTGTTCGTCTGGCCGTGGGTGGCCTTGTGGCGGTACGCCGTCGTGCCGGTCGGCAGGGCGCTGGCGTGGCTCGGGAACGTACTGCTCGTCATCCCCGCGGTGTGGTTGTACGACACGGTCCTGACCCCCCTCGGTCACGCCATCGCGTGGGTCGCCCAGGGGATCTGGACGGGCCTCACCCGGGTGGCGCGCGGGATCGGGGCCGGACTCTCCTGGGTGTTCGGCGGTATCGCGGCCGGGCTCGCCTGGGTGTTCGGCGGTATCGCGGCCGGGCTCGCCTGGGTGTACGCGCGGCTGCTCACGCCCGTCGGGCATGCGATCGCCTGGCTGTTCAAGGGGATCGGGCTGGTGCTCGCGGCCGTCGGGATCGGGCTGTACACCGCCACTGCCTGGCTGGTGCGGTACCTCCTCGTCGTACCCGCCCTGTGGTTGTACGAGTGGATCCTCGCGCCCGTCGGCAGGGGCATCGCCTGGCTGGCGCGAGGTCTCGGGTGGCTCATACGGATGATCTTCACCGGGATCGGTGCCGCGATCTACTGGACGGCGCGCGTCCTGCTGGTGCTGCCCGCGCTCGCCGTGTGGCGATGGGTGCTCGTACCGGTCGGACGTGTCCTCGCCGTCATCGGGAGGGAGGTCGGTGAGGCCCTGGGACATGCCTGGCGCGTCGCCGGACACCTCTCGCTCGCCGTCGGGCGGTTCCTCGGGCGACTCTTCCGGTGGATCTTCGTGGAGCCGGTGAGCTGGGTGTACCGGACCGTACTGACGCCTGTCGGACACCTCGTCCGCGACACGGTCCTGCGGCCCGCCGCCCAGGCCGCGCGCAGTGTGGGACGGGCGACACGACAGGCCCTGGCCGCCGCCCGCGAGTCCGCCCGGCAGGCCCGCGCCGACTTCCGGCGGATGCTCTTCGGCGCCCCGCGCGAGCCCGAGCCGGTCTCCTTGGGCGAGGCCCGGCGGGAACCGGGAGCCGGTGAGACACGTACTCTAGGTAGCAGTACGACCGCTCTCACGAAGGACTGAACGACACTGGGCAAGCGACAGCCCGAAGGCCCGCCGCCCGCACCCGCGGTGCAGCGCATCCGACTGCGCTACACCAAGCGCGGCCGCCTCCGGTTCACCAGCCACCGTGACTTCCAGCGCGCCTTCGAGCGTGCGCTGCGCCGTGCCGAGGTGCCGATGGCGTACTCGGCGGGGTTCACGCCGCATCCGAAGGTGTCGTATGCCAATGCCGCACCCACCGGCACTGGCAGTGAGGCGGAATACCTGGAGATCGCGCTCACCGAGACGCGTGACCCGGACAAACTGCGTGAGCTCCTCGACGAGTCGATGCCTGTCGGGCTCGACATCACCGAGGCGGTCGAGGCCCGGACCTCCGGGCTCGCCGACCGGCTCACCGCTTCCGTGTGGGAGCTGCGCCTCGACGGCGTGGACCCGGCGGAGGCGGAGCGTGCGGTCGAGGCCTTCAAGGCGGCCGACACCGTCGAGGTGCAGCGCAGGACAAAGAACGGCATGCGGACTTTCGACGCCCGCAGCGCCGTAGTAAGCCTTGAGACAGGCCTGGGGACAGTCCTTGAGACAGACAGTCCACAGGCTGATAGGCCGACCGACCAGCCCTGTGCGATACTGCGGCTGGTTGTTCGGCACGTGACGCCTGCCGTTCGACCCGACGACGTCCTGTCCGGTCTTCGCGCCGTGGCCGACCTGGCGCCGCCGGTCGCCGCAGCGGTGACCAGGCTGGCGCAGGGGCTGTTCGATGAAGAGACCGGCACGGTGACCGACCCGCTCGCGCCCGACCGCGAGGCAGTCACGGCCGCCCCAGCCGATCGCTCCGGGGTTGCCGCATCTGCCGCCGCGAAGGCGCCGGTGCCGGAAGGTCCCGCGTAAGGACAGATGTCGTAGCGCAGCCCTCGTATCCGGGAGCCACCTGGGTCGGGCAGCGCACCGACCAGAAGACTTTCGCCAGGCCGTACGCACACATGGCGTACGGAACCGGCGAGACAGGACACAGAGAGCTCCCGTGCGGCGCCCGCGCCCCGGACGGCGGCACCGCGCATCGCGCGAGCCGCGGACGTCACCGGCACTGCCGGACCAGGCGCGGCGCCCGGGAGCCTGACGGGAGATCCACCCGCATGCTCGAGCCGACCGAACCCACCGAGGGTTCCGAAACCAACAACACCCCCAGCGACACCTTGCCGCCGCGGCGCCGCCGCCGTGCGGCGTCGCGACCCGCCGGCCCGCCCACAGGCGCTGCCGAGGCCGCGGCCGAGACCACCGCGCCGGCCATACCGGCCGTGGCGTCCGCCGACCTCCCTGAGGAGCCGGCGGAAGAGGTCGTCGAGACCGAAGAGGTCGCTGAGGCCGAAGAGACGGTGGCCGAGGCCGCCGTCGCCGAACCCGAGGACGCCGCTCCGCGCCGTACGCGCCGTCGTGCCACGCGTCGGGTGTCCGCGCCCGCCGGTGCGCCGGAGACCGTCGAGGCGGCCGAGGCCGCCGAGACCGTGGTGCCCGCTGTCGCGGCCGAGGTCGAGGCGGTGGCCGAGACCGCCGCCGAGGTGACCCCCGCTGCCGCCGCCGAGGAAGCAGCGCCCGCCGGCCGTACGCGCCGTCGCGCGACCCGGCGCGCCTCCGCGCCCACCGGTGCGCCCAAGACCGCCGAGGCTGCCGAGACCGCTGAGGTCGCCGTGGTCGCCGAGGAGCAGGTGACCGCCCCCGCCGAGGCGGAGCCGGCCGTCGCCGAATCCGAGGACGCCGCCCCCCGCCGTACCACCCGTCGTCGCGCCACCCGGCGCGTCTCCGCACCCGCCGGTGCGCCCGAGGGCGACACCGTCGACGAGCGTGTGGAGGCGCCCGTGACCAGCGAGAGCAAGGCCGACGAGAGCAAGGCCGCCGAGATCGAGGAGCCGGCCGAGGACGCCGCTCCTCGCCGTACCACCCGTCGTCGCGCCACCCGCAAGGCCGCCGTCGGCTTCTCCGCGCCCGCGCCGAAGGAAGCCGAGTCCGCCAGGCGGCCCGCACGTCCGGCCGTCGCCGTGTTCCAGGCGCCCGTGTTCACCGAGCCGATGTTCCAGACGCCGGAGCGGGCCGCCGCCGCGGCTGCCGCCGAGGCCGCCGAGGAAGCCGCCGAGGCTCCTGAGGCCGAGGAGATCGTCGAGGCCCCCGCGGCCCCCGTGGCCGTCGAGGAGGAGACGGGCGGACGCCGTCGCCGTCGTCGCCGGGCCGTCGAGGAGGAGCCCGCGGCCGTGACCGTCGTCGAGACCGCCGATGAGGTGGAGGAGGCCGACGAGTCCGCCGACGAAGCCGACGAAGCCGGCGAGGGTGACGAGGGCGAGGAGGAGTCCGCGGGCTCCCGTCGCCGTCGCCGTCGCGGTGGCCGTCGCCGTCGCCGTGGTGAGTCCGCCGAGTCGGACAGCGAGGCGGGCGAGGACGAGTACGCCGCCGAGCAGGCCGCGCAGGACGCCGAGGACACCGCCGAGCAGGCCGAGGAAGACGCCGAGGAGGCGGACGAGCGCGAGGAGGCGGGCGGCTCCAGCAGCAGCCGTCGCCGTCGTCGCCGTCGCCGTCGCGCCGGTGACACCGGCACCGACACCGAGCCCGGCGAGAACGACCCCGAGCGCACGGTCGTCAAGGTCCGCGAGCCCCGCGGCAAGAAGGACGAGCACCCGTCCGACGAGGTGCAGTCCATCAAGGGCTCGACCCGCCTGGAGGCCAAGAAGCAGCGCCGCCGTGAAGGGCGCGAGCAGGGCCGCCGTCGCGTTCCGATCATCACCGAGGCCGAGTTCCTGGCCCGCCGTGAGGCCGTCGAGCGGGTGATGGTCGTCCGCCAGAGCGGCGAGCGCACCCAGATCGGCGTCCTTGAGGACAACGTGCTCGTCGAGCACTACGTCAACAAGGAGCAGTCGACCTCGTACGTCGGCAACGTCTACCTGGGCAAGGTCCAGAACGTGCTGCCGTCGATGGAGGCCGCCTTCATCGACATCGGCAAGGGCCGCAACGCGGTGCTCTACGCCGGTGAGGTCAACTTCGAGGCGCTGGGCATGGCCAACGGCCCGCGCCGCATCGAGAGTGCCCTCAAGTCCGGCCAGTCGGTCCTGGTGCAGGTCACCAAGGACCCGATCGGCCACAAGGGCGCCCGCCTCACCAGCCAGGTCTCCCTCCCCGGCCGCTACCTGGTCTACGTGCCCGAGGGCTCGATGACCGGCATCAGCCGCAAGCTGCCCGACACCGAGCGCGCGCGTCTGAAGACCATCCTCAAGAAGATCGTCCCCGAGGACGCGGGCGTCATCGTGCGCACCGCCGCCGAGGGCGCGAGCGAGGACGAGCTGAGCCGTGACGTCGAGCGACTCCAGGCGCAGTGGGAGGACATCCAGAAGAAGGCGAAGAGCGGCGGCAGCTCGAACGCGCCGACGCTGCTCTACGGCGAGCCGGACATGACCGTCCGCGTCGTCCGCGACATCTTCAACGAGGACTTCTCCAAGGTCATCGTCAGCGGCGACGAGGCGTGGGAGACCATCCACGGATACGTGTCCCATGTCGCGCCCGACCTGGCCGACCGCCTGTCGAAGTGGACCTCCGAGGTCGACGCCTTCGCGACGTACCGGATCGACGAGCAGCTGATGAAGGCGCTGGACCGCAAGGTCTGGCTGCCCAGCGGCGGTTCGCTGGTGATCGACAAGACCGAGGCCATGGTCGTGGTCGACGTCAACACCGGCAAGTTCACCGGGCAGGGCGGCAACCTCGAAGAGACCGTGACCAGGAACAACCTGGAGGCGGCCGAGGAGATCGTGCGCCAGCTGCGGCTGCGCGACCTGGGCGGCATCGTCGTCATCGACTTCATCGACATGGTCCTGGAGTCCAACCGGGACCTGGTGCTTCGGCGCCTCCTGGAGTGCCTGGGACGCGACCGTACGAAGCACCAGGTGGCCGAGGTGACCTCGCTGGGCCTCGTGCAGATGACCCGCAAGCGTGTCGGACAGGGCCTCCTGGAGTCCTTCTCCGAGACCTGCGTCCACTGCAACGGCCGTGGCGTGATCGTGCACATGGAGCAGCCGACCTCCGTCGGTGGCGGCGGCAAGCGCAAGAAGCGCCGTGGCGGTGCCGAGCAGATCCACGAGCACGAGCACGAGCTCACGCACGAGGTCGCGGAGGAGCCGGAGACGGTCGAGACCGAGGCCGAGGTGGCCGCCGAGGTCGCCGTGCCGGTCGCGCTCGCCGAGCTCGAGTTCCAGCCGGACGAGGAGCTGTACAGCAGCGCCGCCGAGGCCGAGGCCGCGGCAGGCCGTGGGCGTTCGCGACGCCGGGCGACCCGGCGTGCGTCGGCTCCGGCGGGTGCGCCGAAGGCCGAGGAGCGGGCTCCCCGGGGCCGCCGCGAGGAGCGGGCCGAGCGGACCGAGCGGGCTCTCACGTCCGGCGAGGCCGCCGAGTCCGAGCCGGTCGCGGTCGCGGACCCGGTCGTCGAGACGCCGGTGATCGAGGCCCCGGTGGCCGAGGCGCCGGTCGTCGAGGCGCCCGAGGCCGCCCCGGCCCCCGTACAGGAGGACCAGGCCGCTCCCAAGGGCCGTACGCGCCGTCGTGCGACCCGGAAGGTGTCGGCGCCTGCCGGTTCCCCGAAGGCGGCCGAAGAGGCCGTGGTGACGGTCACCGAGCCGGTCGCGGCGCCCGTGGTCGTCGAGCCGACGCCCGAGCCCGTGGCTGAGCCCGTCGCCGAGCAGGTCGTCGAGGCGCCCGCCGAGAGCGCCGCCCCGGCCCGTCCGCGTCGCCGTGCCGTCCGCAAGGCCACCGCGCCCACCGCGTCCGAAGAGGCGGCCGTCGTGGTCGTCCCGTCGGTCTCGGCGGAGCCGGTCGCCGAGGCGGCCGAGGTGGCTGTGACGTCCGAGGTGACCGAGGCGGCGGCCGAGGCCGGTACCGAGGCTCCGGCCGCGGCCAAGAAGACGGCCGCTCGCAAGACGGCCAAGAAGGCGACGGCGAAGAAGGCCGCCACCAAGAAGACCGCGGCCACGGCCAAGAAGACGGTCGCCAAGAAGACCACGGCCAAGAAGGCGACCGCGAAGAAGACGGCCGCCAAGACGACGGCGAAGAAGACCGCGGCGGCGGAGCAGACGCTCTCCTCCGTGACGGCTTCGACCGACGAGGGCTGAGTCTCAGGGCCACCTGGCCCGTAGTCCCGATGCCCTGGGCGCCGCGCACGCGCGGCACCCAGGGCATCGGTGTGACGGGTGGGTGTGACGGGTGGGTGTGACGGGTGGGCGTGACGGGTGGCACATCCGCGGGGCCCGACCTGGTTTGACCCTTTCGGTCGTGGCCCCGTAACCTTGACCGTCGGCGTGTCCTTCGATGCGCCGCATCCCGTAAACCTTTTTCCTCCCGGTGATGCGCATGCCGTACAGGTCATGCGCTTCGGGAGAGGCCGCTCGCGCAGCGCGCGGCTGGACTGCGGGGTTCCGTTTCGAGCGAGAGAGAGATCCGCGTGTACGCCATCGTGCGCAGCGGTGGTCGCCAGCACAAGGTTGCTGTCGGCGACATCGTTGAGGTTGACAAGATTTCCACTGCCAAGGTTGGCGACACGGTCGAGCTCTCGACCCTGCTCGTTGTCGACGGCGACGCCGTGACCAGCGACCCGTGGGTCCTTGCCGGCATCAAGGTCCAGGCCGAGGTCGTGGACCACCACAAGGGTGTCAAGATCGACATCCTTCGCTACAAGAACAAGACCGGCTACCGCCGTCGTCAGGGCCACCGCCAGCAGTACACGGCGATCAAGGTCACTGAGATCCCCGCGGCTGCGAAGTAAGGGACTGAGGAGACATGGCACACAAGAAGGGCGCATCGTCCACTCGGAACGGTCGCGACTCCAATGCTCAGCGGCTCGGCGTGAAGCGCTTCGGCGGTCAGGTCGTCAACGCCGGTGAGATCCTGGTCCGCCAGCGCGGCACGCACTTCCACCCGGGCAACGGCGTCGGCCGTGGCAAGGACGACACGCTGTTCGCCCTTGACGCCGGTGCGGTGGAGTTCGGTACCCACCGTGGCCGCAAGGTCGTGAACATCGTTCCGGTCGCCTGATCCAGTCCCTTAGGGCTCAGGCTCCGTAGAACAGAGTTCTTCGCGAGGCGGACCTCACTTCCCGAGAGGGAAGGCGGGTCCGCCTTTCGCGTGTTGTTAATAGAAACAGCGCGCACAAGACATTCCGTAAGTAACTGGAGGCACATCCAATGACCACCTTCGTGGACCGCGTCGAGCTGCATGTCGCCGCGGGTAGCGGAGGCCACGGCTGTGCCTCCGTACACCGGGAGAAGTTCAAGCCGCTCGGCGGCCCGGACGGCGGCAACGGCGGCCGTGGCGGTGACGTACTGCTGGTCGTCGACCAGTCCATCACCACGCTGCTCGACTACCACCACAAGCCCCACCGCAGCGCCACCAACGGCAAGCCCGGCGAGGGCGGCAACCGCTCCGGCAAGGACGGCCAGGACCTGATCCTGCCGGTCCCGGACGGCACGGTCGTGCTCGACAAGGCCGGCAACGTGCTCGCGGACCTCGTCGGCCACGGCACGTCGTACGTCGCGGCAGAGGGCGGCCGTGGTGGCCTCGGCAACGCGGCGCTGGCCTCGGCCCGCCGCAAGGCGCCCGGTTTCGCGCTGCTCGGCGTGCCCGGCGGCCTCCAGGAGATCGTCCTGGAGCTGAAGACGGTCGCGGACGTCGCCCTGGTGGGCTACCCGAGCGCCGGCAAGTCCTCGCTCATCTCCGTCCTGTCGGCCGCCAAGCCGAAGATCGCGGACTACCCGTTCACGACGCTGGTGCCGAACCTGGGTGTGGTGACGGCCGGCGAGACGGTCTACACCATCGCGGACGTGCCCGGTCTGATCCCCGGCGCCAGCCAGGGCAAGGGCCTCGGCCTTGAATTCCTCCGCCACGTCGAGCGGTGCAGCGTGCTCGTGCATGTCCTGGACACGGCGACCCTGGAGTCCGAGCGCGACCCGGTCACCGACCTCGACATCATCGAGGAAGAGCTGAAGCAGTACGGCGGCCTCGGCAACCGCCCGCGCATCGTCGTCCTCAACAAGATCGACGTGCCGGACGGCAAGGACCTGGCCGAGATGGTCCGCCCGGACCTGGAGGCGCGTGGCTACCGCGTCTTCGAGGTGTCCGCGGTCGCGCACATGGGCCTCAAGGAGCTGTCCTTCGCGCTCGCCGAGATGGTCGGGCAGGCGCGTGCCGCCAAGCCCAAGGAGGAGGCGACCCGCATCGTCATCCGCCCGAAGGCGGTCGACGACGCCGGCTTCACCGTGGTCCAGGAGGAGGACGGCCTCTTCCGCGTGCGCGGCGAGAAGCCCGAGCGCTGGGTCCGCCAGACCGACTTCAACAACGACGAGGCCGTCGGTTATCTCGCCGACCGCCTCAACCGTCTCGGCGTCGAGGCGGAGCTGATGAAGGCGGGCGCCCGCTCGGGCGACGGCGTCGCGATCGGTCCCGAGGAGAACGCGGTCGTGTTCGACTGGGAGCCGACCGTCATGGCCGGTGCGGAGATGCTCGGCCGGCGTGGTGAGGACCACCGCCTGGAGGCTCCGCGTCCTGCCGCGCAGCGGCGCCGTGACAAGGAGGCCGAGCGGGACGAGGCGGAGAAGGAGTACAACGACTTCAAGCCGTTCTAGGCTGCGACGGCTCTGGGGCGGTGAGGGGTTTTCGCCCCCGCCGCCCCTACCCGTCCCATCCCCAGGGGCTCTGCCCCTTCGACCCCGTTCGGTTGTGTGTCGGGTGCGGGTGGGTGGGGGCTGGTCCAAAAGATTGCGCAGTTCCCCGCGCCCCTTTTAGGGGCGCGGGGAACTGCGCGAGCAACCCCCACCGCCCCGCAGCCGACGAACCACCCCGTATTCAGGGGCGCGGGGAACTGCGCAATCTTTTGGGGGTCTGGGGGCGGAGCCCCCAGGTACGGATGGGACGGGTAGGGGCGGCGGGGGCGAAGAAAGTTGTGGCATGGCAGGGCAACCAAGGGGCTGGGCCGGGAGTCGTAGTGGGCGCGGATGAGGATCTTTCTCTCCGCGTCCAACTGCCTTCCAGACGCCCGGAGTCGACGTGTCCGAGTCCGTCCTGCCGAGAACGCGAAGAGTGGTCGTCGTCGCGATCGCCCTGCTCGCCACCAGCGCCACAGCCCTGCCGCTCGCCCATGCGAGGCCCGTCGCGACGAGTGCGCGACAGGACTTCAACGGGGACGGCTACGAGGACCTGGCCGTCGCCGCCCCGTACGCGACGGTCGGCGGCAAGGCGAAGGCCGGCTACGTGGCCGTGCTGTACGGATCCGCGAGTGGGCTCAGTACCAGCGCCAAGAAGGTGTACACACAGGCGTCCCCCGGCATCCCCGGCACGGTGGAGAAGGACGACCTCTTCGGCGGCCGGCTCACCACGGCCGATCTGGACGGCGACGGGTTCACCGACCTGGTGGTCGAGTCCGGGGGCGAGCGCTGGCAGCAGGGCGGTATCGACCGGAAGGGCAGCAGGACCGTGCTGTGGGGCGGCCGGGACGGTTTCACCTCGGGGAAGGTGCTGCCCGCCGAGGGCAACAGCCCGTACCAGAGCGGTCTGAACGTCACCGGCGACTTCAACGGCGACGGACACCAGGACCTGGCCGACGCCGGTCTTGTGCGGTTCGGGCCCTTCGGCCGCGACGGCGTCCCCGCCGCCACCCAGACCGTGGACATGGTCGACCCCGGCGACCTGCAGCTGAACGACCTGGCGGCCGGCGACACGGACGGTGACGGCATCACCGACCTCGTCCTGAACGCCGGCTCGTACGACCCGGACGACGAGGGCGACCGCGGCGAAACCCTGTACCAGATGCGCGGCAGCGGCGACGGACTCCGGTCGCCCGTCAAACTGACGGACGCGCAGGGGCAGCCGATCCGCGCGGGGTTGTCCCTGGCGCTCGGCGATGTCAACGGCGACCACCGTGCGGACATCGTCCGCGGCGGCGACGCGCTCGGCATCATCTACGGCACCGAGAACGGCCCGGCCACCGCCACGCCCCAGGTGATATCCCAGGACACCCCCGGAGTGCCGGGCGCCGGCGAGACGGGCGACGCCTTCGGCCGGTCGGTCTCGGTCGGGGACGTCAACGGCGACGGGTACGCGGACATCCTTGCGGGCGACCCGTACGAGACCTTCGGCGGGCTGACGTGGGCGGGCACCTTCGCCGTCGTACCCGGCGGACCGAACGGACCGACCGGCGCCGGCACCAAGGTGTTCAGCCAGAACAGCGCCGATGTGCCCGGCACCGCCGAGAAGGGCGACTGGTTCGGCGCGAACACCCACCTCGTCGACGGCAACGGCGACGGCAGGGCGGAGCCGGTCGTCGCGGCATCGGGGGAGGACGCCGGCGCCGGCGCCGTCTGGGTGTTCCGCTCCACCTCCGCCGGAGCCACGGCCAAGGGCTCCTTCGCCTTCGGCGCCCGCGTCCTCGGCACGGTCGCGAGCGGCGCCGGCCTCGGTGACACGTTCCCGAACTGAGCGCCCGCTTCGGCCGGTCCGTCGGCGACGATCTCGGCCCGCCCCCTTCCCGTACTCGCTGCTGACGAATCGTCACTGACGAATCATCAATCCCGTCTCGGCACAGGAGAGTTCGAGAAATACGCCTGTGTCGCGGCGGGTCGTCCGCTGCTCGCGCAGTTGTCATGCCTACGATGCGCTCTGTTCAACAAGCGGGCTGCTGCGCCGTGTGAGCTTCCCGGTGTCCAAGGGGCCACCGACGCAAGGGAGTTCGCTGATGCCCGGAGCAGTCTCACGCGATCGACGCCACTTTCTCACCGCGTCCGCCGCCGTGCTCGGCGCCGCCGCCTCAGCCCAGCTGTGGCTGCCCGGCGTCGCGCGCGCGGCCGAAACACCGCTGCCCGACGGGGTGTTCACCCTCGGTATCGCCTCCGGCGATCCGCTGCCCGACGCCGTCGTGCTGTGGACCAGACTCGCCCCCGACCCGCTGAACGGCGGCGGCATGCCCGACCGCGCCGTGTCGGTGGAGTGGGAGATCGCCGAGGACAGCCGCTTCAGAAAGCCGGCGCGCCGCGGCACCGCCCAGGCACTGCCCGAGTACGGGCACAGCGTGCACGTGGATGTCCGCGGGCTGCGCCCCGACCGTGCCTACTGGTACCGCTTCCGCGCCGAGGGACAGCTGTCGCCGACCGGCCGCACCCGTACCGCACCGCATCCGCACAGCTCGGGCGGCTCGCTGCGGGTCGCCCTCGCCTCCTGCCAGAACTGGCAGAACGGCTACTTCACGCCGTACGCCGACATGCTCGACCAGGATCCCGACGTCGTCCTCTTCGTCGGCGACTACATCTACGAGTCCAAGCCCTCGGCCACCGCCGTACGCCGTCACGAGGGCAGCGACGAGCCGTACACCCTCGTCCAGTACCGCAACCGATACGCGCAGTACCGCACCGACCCGCACCTCGCCGCGATGCACGCGAACGCCCCCTGGGTGGTCACCTTCGACGACCACGAGGTCGACAACGACTTCGCCGGGGAGATCCCGCAGGACCCCGACAAGCAGTCGCACGACGCCTTCGTGGCCCGGCTGACCGCCGCTTACCAGGCGTACTACGAGCACATGCCGGTGCGGGCCACCGCGATCCCGGACGGGCCGCACATCCAGATGTACCGGCGGCTCGACTTCGGGCGCCTGGCCCGCCTCAACGTGCTGGACACCCGGCAGTTCCGCAGCAACCAGGCGACCAGCCAGGAGGGCGCCGAGGACCCCTCGCTCACCATGCTCGGCGCCGAACAGAAGGAGTGGCTGCTCGACGGCCTGCACAAGTCGCCGACCCGCTGGAACCTGATCGCCTCGCAGATCATGATGGCCGAGACCGACCTCCAGGTCGGCGAGGGCAAGCTCTGGTACTACGACGCCTGGGACGGCTACCAGGCCGAACGCAACGCCCTCATGGGGGAGTTCGCGAGCATCCGCAACCCGGTCGTCCTGACCGGCGACCGGCACCTCACGATGATCAGCGACCTCAAGGAGGACTTCGCCGACCCGGACTCCGCCGTCGTCGGCGCCGAGTTCGTCGGCACGTCCATCTCCAGCGGCGGCGACCAGGACCAGACGGCCTTCCACAAGGAGTGGGACCCGCGCATGGCGGACAACCCGCACTGGAAGTTCATCGACGCCCACCGCGGCTACCACCTCTTCGACATCGACCGCGGCGGCATCGACGCCCAGGTGCGCGTCCCGGAGACGGTGCTCCAGCCGGACGCCGCCTCCAGCACACTGGCCCGGCTGCGCGTCGAGGCGGGGGAGCCGGGCGTGAACCTGGCCTGAGCCCGGCCTGAGCACCTGCCTGAGCACGTGCCCTGGGACTCACAGGAGTCCCAGGGCATTCTCAGCTTGCACTCAGGAATGGTCCTTAACGTCCTCTTACCATGGAGACCGACTGTTCGACACGACACGCGACAGCCGCTGAGACGGCTGCCCCCGCGCCGCTGCCCTCCGGTGCCCGGCTGCTGCACATAGGCCCGCACAAGACCGGGACCACCTCGATCCAGGGCGCGCTGTTCGCCGCGAAAGAGGCGATGGCCGAGCACGGTGTCGCCTTCCCCGCGCACAGCAGGCATCCCATGGAAGCCGCCCTCGCGGTCTGTGCCCGGCCCGGCATGATGGGCGACACCCGGCCCACCGAGAGCCACTGGCAGCGCCTGCTGGACGCGGTGCACGCCGCCAAGAAGCAGACCTCGGTGATCAGCAGCGAGTTCTTCGCGGACGCGCCCGACGACGAGACCATCGCCCGGGTCGTCGACGACCTCGGCCGGGACCGCGTGCATGTCCTGGTCACGCTGCGCCCGCTGGCGAAGATCATGCCCTCGCAGTGGCAGCAGTACGTGCAGAACGGTCTGCGCATGGGGTACGAGGACTGGCTCGACCACATGCTGCGCAAGGCCCCGTACGAGAAGCCGAACCCGAGCTTCTGGCGCCGCCACCGGCACGACCGGCTCGTCGAGCGCTGGACGCGGGTCGTCGGCGCCGAGAACGTCACCGTCGTCGTGGTCGACGACCGGGACCGCGGCGGCCTGATGCGCACCTTCGAATCCCTCCTCGGACTGCCGGACGGTCTTCTCACCGAGGTGCCGGACACGGCGAACCGCTCCCTCACGCTCGCCGAGACCGAAATGCTCCGGAAACTCAACATGGAATTCCGTGGCAATGGACTGCCCGACGAGCTGTATTCCAAGCTGGTGCGCAATGGCGCGGTCATGCATATGAAGAACACCTGCCGCCCCACGGCGGACGACCCGCGGATCACCACCCCGGCCTGGGCGCTGGAGGCGGCGGCCGGTATCGGCGGGGAGATGGCCGAGCGGATCGGCACCATGGGCGTACGGATCCTCGGCGACCCGGCGCTGCTGTCCGCCGTACCGTCGCCCGGGCAGGACGATCCCGAGCCGGAGGCCGCGCGGATCGACCCCGAAGTGGCCGCCCAGGCGTTGTACGGAGCGCTCGTCGTGGCGGCCGAGGCCCCACCGGCAACCCCGGCGCGCCCTGCCGCGCGCACGGTTCACCAGACCTCGTCCAAGGAACTCGTCCGTGTTCTCGGCCACCGGGTGCTGAAGCGTCTGAAGGGCAGCTGAGGGGAACTGGGGAGAAACCGCACAAGAAACGTGTGCAGTTACTCACAGCAAACCCGGACAATTCGCTCCCGGTTCCGGGAAGTCGCCTGCATGCAAGGTGAATAACCGGTTGCGCGCACATATGCAGCAGTGGGCGCTCACCTTGCATGGCAGTAACCGTAAGTGGGACCATTCCCAGGTTCCCTGTCGCCCCAAGGTAGGTCACCTGTGTCTGAGCACTTTGCCAAGCCCCGTACCACCGCAGTGATCCTGGCCGGCGGCACCGGTCAGCGCGTGGGTCTGTCGATTCCGAAGCAGCTGCTGAAGATCGCCGGCAAGGCGGTCATCGAGCACACGCTGACCACCTTCGAGCAGGCCGACTCGATCGACGACATCATCGTGCTGATGGCCCCGGGCTATGTCCCGGACGTCGAGAAGATCGTCGCGAAGGCGGGCTTCACCAAGGTGACCCGGATCATCGAGGGCGGCTCGACGCGGAACGAGACCACCGAGCGCGCGATCTCCGCCCTCGGCGAGGGCCTGGCCGAGGGCGAGGACCGCAACGTCCTGTTCCACGACGCCGTGCGCCCGCTGCTGTCCGAGCGCGTCATAAATGACTGCGTGACCGCGCTGGAGCGCTTCCAGGCCGTCGACGTCGCCATCCCGTCCGCGGACACGATCATCGTGACCCGCACGCACGGCGACGACGGCGAGTTCATCACCGAGATCCCGGACCGCTCCCGGCTGCGCCGCGGCCAGACGCCCCAGGCGTTCAAGCTGTCCACGATCCGCCGCGCGTACGAGGTCGCCGCGAACGACCCGAACTTCCAGGCCACCGACGACTGCTCGGTCGTGCTCAAGTACCTGCCGGACGTGCCGATCCACGTCGTCGCGGGCGACGAGTACAACATGAAGGTCACGCAGCCCGTCGACGTCTTCATCGCGGACAAGCTCTTCCAGCTCGCCTCCACCGCCGCGCCCGAGCAGGCCGACGAAGAGGCCTACCGCCTGCTGCTCACCGGCAAGACCGTGGTGGTCTTCGGCGGTTCGTACGGCATCGGCAAGGACATAGCCGAGCTCGCCGAGGGCTATGGCGCGAAGACCTACGCGCTGGGCCGCTCGACCACCGGTACGCACGTCGAGAACCCGGAGGAGGTCGACGACGCGCTGTCCACGGCGTACGCCGAGACCGGGCGCATCGACTACGTCATCAACACCGCGGGCGTGCTGCGCATCGGCAAGCTCGCCGAGACGGACAACGCGACCATCGAGGAAGCGCTGAAGGTCAACTACCTGGCCCCGGTGCAGATCGCCCGCTCCTCGTACAAGTACCTGGCCGAGACCAAGGGCCAGCTGCTGCTCTACACCTCCAGCAGCTACACCCGCGGCCGCGCCGAGTACAGCCTCTACTCCTCGACCAAGGCCGCCATGGTGAACCTCACCCAGGCGCTGTCCGACGAGTGGGCCGGCGACGGCATCCGCGTCAACTGCATCAACCCCGAGCGCACCGCGACCCCGATGCGGACCAAGGCGTTCGGTCAGGAGCCCACGGGTTCGCTGCTGTCTTCCGAGGCCGTGGCGCGCACCTCGCTCGACGTTCTCGTCTCCGAGCTGACCGGTCACGTCATCGACGTCCGTCAGCAGGACCCGACGGCCGGTGCCGGTCAGGCTTCCGGTTTCGAGGCGGCCCTGGCCAGCGTTCTGGACCGCCAGGACGGCGTGGCATAATTAAAAACGAATAATCGTCTGGAATTCAGGCCTCTGTGCGTGCGCGTTTACCGTGCATTCGCAGAGGCCTGAATCCGTAAGTGCACTTTTCGTAAAGTGCACTTTTGGTACCAAACCGGCACTCACCCCTCAAGAGCAGGTTTCTCCGTGATTTCCACCGCTATTCGCGTTGCCCGGGTGGGCAGTGCGGCCGAGCTGGCAGCGGCGGCCCTCATGATGCTGGGCTTCCCCTGCCTGATGCTGGCCGCGCTCCTGCCGAGCGTCGCTGCCTTCGCGGCCGCGGCCGCCGTGACGTACCTGGCGGACCACTATCTGCACCGGCGCGGCAGCTATCTGATCAACCGCCTCAGCAAGGTGCGGGCCGGTCTGTCCATCAGGTTCCTGATACGGCAGCTGCTCCTTGTGCTGCTGCTGGCACGGCTGGACCTGTCCGACAGCATGGTCTTCTACGCGGCCATCGCGTGCTTCCTGGCCTTCTACGGCTTCCAGGCCCCGCACGGCGCGCTGATCACGCTGATCCGGATGCGCCGCAAGATGCCCGTCGCCATGCGCAACGTGGACCTGGGCTCGCGCATCCGCATCCCGGACGCGCCGCCGCGCCGCCTGCTCGCCCGGTCCGCCGAGAAGATGCTCCACCTCGACCTGGTCGCGGTCGTGGGCGTCCTCGTCTCCGGGGCGACCGACAACGACCTCTACGGCTTCGTGGGCATCGGCGTCACGATCGTGCTGGCCTTCGGCTACGTCGCCGCGCTGGTCCCCTTCGTGCGTGGCCGCAAGACCCCGCCGAACGCGGAGACGGTGCTGGCCGCGGTCGACGAGTGGCTGCAGGACTACCGCCCGGAGACGGTGCTCTACTTCTCCGGCTCCAAGGACTCCGCGTACCAGGTCAACATGTGGCTGGAGACGATGGAGCAGCTGGACACCAAGCCGCTGATCATCCTCCGCGAGCGGGCCATCCTGGAGCGCATGGCGCCCACCACCGTGCCGGTCATCTGCGTGCCCGGAGGGGTGCACCTGATGAACATGGACCTGTCCACGGTCCGGGTCGCGCTCTACGCCGCGAACGTCGGCAAGAACATCCACATGCTGCGCGTGCCGACCATCAAGCACGTCTTCATCGGCCACGGCGACAGCGACAAGCTCGCCAGCGTCAACCCGTTCAGCAAGGTGTACGACGAGGTGTGGACCGCCGGGCGCGCGGGCCGCGACCGCTACGCCATCGCCGACGTCGGTGTCCGCGACGACGACATAGTGGAGGTGGGCCGCCCGCAGCTGGCCCCGATCCAGCCGTGGCGTGGGGTGCCCGAGGGGCGTATCCCCACCGTTCTGTACGCCCCCACCTGGGAGGGCTGGGACGACAACCCCGGCAACACGTCGATCCTGCTCGCCGGCGAGAACATCGTGAAGGGGCTGCTCGCCGCCGACCAGCCGGTCCGCGTCCTCTACAAGCCGCACCCCTTCACGGGCACCCGCAGCGCCGAGGCCAAGGCCGCTCACCAGCGGATCACCGCCCTGGTCGAGAAGGCCGCCGCCGAGCGCGTCGCCGACCCGGGGTTCGCCGCCGACGCCGCGGCGCAGAGCACGGCCAAGGCCGAACTGGCCCGCATCGAGGCCCGTATCGCGGTGCTGTCCGGTTCCTCCGAGGCGGGCGACGAGGCCGAGGCCACCCGCGACGGCATGGTCGACACGGCCAAGCACGCCGAGGTCGCCCGGCTGCGCGGCGAGTGGAACGACGCGTACTGGCTCTCCTTCGGCGCCTGGGAGCACCGGGTCATCACGGGCGCCGAGCCGCGCCTGTACGACTGCTTCAACGTCTCCGACGCGATGGTCTCCGACATCTCCAGCGTGGTCTCCGACTTCATCGCGAGCGGCAAGCCGTACGCGGTCACGGACTCCGCCGAGCTGGGCGTCGAGGAGTTCAAGCGGCAGAACACCGCGGTGCGCGCCGCGGTCATCCTGTCCAACTCGGCAGCCGAACTGGGCGAGTTGCTCGCCTCGGTGGCCGACCCGGCCGGCGACGCGCAGGCCGCCGACCGTCAGGAGCTGAAGCGGTATCTGCTCGGCCCCGACGAGCCGGCGTCCATCGACCAGTTCAACTCCGCGGTGCGGGAGCTGGCGCAGAAGGCCGAGCGGCGCAACCTCGGCCAGGAAGCGGCCACTTCGGCCGCCGCCGGGGAGCTGGCGGATGCGCTGCCCGGCCAGCGGGGAACCGGCGAGACGGACGGCGCGACGGTCACCGGCTGACCTGACTGATCCGGGCAAGGGGCCCGGCTCCGAGGAACGTTCCTCGGAGCCGGGCCCCTTTCTTACGTGCTCTCTTACGCGTTCTCTTACGTTCTTCTGTGAGCCTTGGCTGCGAGGAGCCCCCGAATTCCTGTGACCTGGCTCACGAAGTGAGTGGCTCCGGGCAACCAGTCCGTACTCCCAACCGTCTACTAGGTAGTGATTGCGGTGATTAAGGGGAAATGTTCTGTTAACACTTCCCGCAACAAGGGGGAAACGTGACGCAGCCTGATGTGACCGTCGTCATCGGGGCGTACGAAGCGATGCCGTACCTGGTCAAGTGCCTTGAGTCGGTGGAGAGTCAGACGCTCGACCCCGCACGGATCGAAGTGATCGCCGTGGACGACGGGTCGACGGACGGCACGGGGGAGTACCTGGAGAAGTTCGCCGAGCGGGCGGCCATGTCGGTCACGGTGCTCAGCCAGCCCAACTCCGGTGGCCCCAGCGGCCCGCGCAACGTCGGACTCGGCAAGGCGCGCGGACGCTACGTCTTCTTCCTCGACGCCGACGACTACTTCGGCCCCGAGGCGCTGGAACGCATGGTCACGATGGCCGACGAGCAGGGCACGGACGTGGTGCTCGGCAAGGTCGTCGGGGTCAACAGGAGCGCCCCGAAGTCGATGTGGGGCAAGAACCTGCCCCGTACCGACGTCTTCTCCTCGAACATCAAGTTCACGCTCAGCGCGCAGAAGCTCTTCCGCCGCGAGCTGCTCACCCAGCACGGCATGCACTTCGACGAGTCTCTGAAGACCGGCGAGGACGCCCTGTTCACGATGGAGGCCTACCTCCGCGCCAAGGGCGTCTCCGTGGTCGCCGACTACGACTGCTATTACCTGGTCGGGCGCGACGACGGCAAGCACGCGACCAAGAGCGGCAGTTACACCCTGCGCTTCGACTCGGCCCGCGCCCTGATGGGCCTGATCGCCGAGCACGTACCCGAGGGGCCTCGCCGCGACGCCCTGATGATCCGTCCATTACTCATCACCATGCTCCCGCAGTTCGGCCCCGGCTTCCTCAAGCAGAGCGAGAAGACCCGGCGCCACAAACTAGACCTGGCCAAGCCTCTGTTGGACGCCTACTGGCACGAGGGCGTCGCCGGGCGCCTCAAGGTCCACGAGCGCCTGCGCCTCCACCTCGTGGCCCAGGGCCGGGGCGATCTCCTCGTCGACGTACTGGAGTTCATCAAGGCGAAGAAGGACCCCGAGGTCCTCCTGGAGTCCCGCGGCCGCAAGGCCTACCTCGCCTACCCCCACTTCCGCGACCCGGCCGCCGGCATCCCGGACAGCTGCTACGTCCCGACCAGCCGCGAAGCAGCCACCATCGAAGGCTTCAGGCCCCGCACCACGCTCATTCCGCGACTGCGGCGGGTGGCCCGGCGGGTGCTGAGGCCGCTGCGCACGGCCTGACGCCCCAAGCACTGACGCGCCCCCACGTGCCCCGACGTGCGCGCCCCGTGAGCGGGCGACTACGTGGCGACGTCCGCCTGCTGGACCGACGGGCCATCACCCTTCCCCTTCGCGTAGATTGCCGGACGGGGCACCCGGACCTACGCGAGGGGACACACAGCAGGTGGCAGGGGCAAGGCAGACCGTGACGCACGCCCACAGGATTGCCGTGGCGCAGGCCCATCGGATCGTCGTCAAGGTGGGTTCCTCTTCGCTGACCACCGCTTCGGGCGGCCTCGACGCGGACCGGGTCGACGCCCTCGTCGACGTCCTCGCCAAGGCCCGCAGCGGCGGCGAGAGGGAGATCGTCCTCGTCTCGTCCGGCGCCATCGCCGCAGGCCTCGCACCGCTGGGACTGCGCCGCCGCCCCAAGGACCTCGCCCGGCAGCAGGCCGCCGCCAGCGTCGGCCAGGGCCTCCTGGTCGCCCGCTACACCGCCTCCTGCGCCCGCTACGGCATCCGCGTCGGACAGGTGCTCCTCACCTCCGACGACACCAGCCGCCGCGCCCACCACCGCAACGCCTCCCGCACCCTCGACAAGCTCCTCGCGATGGGCGCCCTGCCCGTCGTCAACGAGAACGACACCGTCGCCACGGACGAGATCCGCTTCGGCGACAACGACCGCCTCGCCGCGCTCGTCGCCCATCTCGTACGCGCCGATCTGCTCGTCCTGCTCTCCGACGTGGACGGCGTGTACGACGGCGACCCCAGCAAACCCGGTACGTCGCGGATAGCGGAAGTACGCGGCCCCGAGGACCTCGCGCACGTCGAGATCGGCAGCGCCGGCAAGGCGGGCGTAGGCACCGGCGGCATGGTCACCAAGGTCGAGGCGGCCCGGATCGCAGCGGCCGCGGGCATCCCGGTGGTGCTGACCAGTGCGATCCACGCCGCCGACGCCTTCGCGGGCCGGGACACCGGCACGTACTTCCACCCCACGGGCAAGCGGTCCGCCGACCGGCTGCTGTGGCTTCAGCACGCCTCCACCCCGCAGGGCGCGCTCACCCTGGACGACGGGGCCGTGCGCGCGGTCGTCGAACGGCGCACCTCACTGCTGCCGGCCGGCATCGCGGCCGTCGAGGGCGACTTCACCGCGGGCGACCCCGTCGAGCTGCGCGACAGCACGGGCCGGGCGGTGGCACGCGGGCTGGTGAACTTCGACGCCAAGGAGATTCCGCAGCTCATCGGCCGTTCGACCAGGGAACTGGCGCGTGAACTGGGCCCCGCGTACGAGCGTGAGGTCGTGCACAGGGACGACCTCGTGCTCCTGGAGCCGTAGGGAGCCGGAGGGAGCCCGTAGGGCATGCCGCCGCGGCCGTAAGGCGTCCGGTCCCTCATCCGTCAGACAACCGTTCTGCGGCACCCGGCGCCATCCGTGAAACAGCTGTCCACTACACCCGTAAACGGCCGATTCCCCCGCCTCCACTGGGGGACGTTCCGTAAAACCGCCACGCGACGGCTCCCCACCTGCTCAACTTTGTGGCAGGGAGACCCCGTTTTTCGGTACGACCATTACGACCATTGCGTAAAGGAGGCCGTCGTGAGACGAGTGCGCCCTGGGGCGGCGGCGTCCCGCGGCGGTGCCGCCTCCCGTACGGGCGGTGTCGCCTCCCGTGCGGCGGGTGAGGAGCGGGCCCTGACGAGCGTCGCGGCCGGTGACAGGTACGAGGGCGAGGAGCCGGCGGACCAGCCCCGGCTGTGGCACGTCACGCTGAGTGTCTCGGGCGGTGAGGCCCCGCTGAAAGAGGTCAGGCGCGGTCTCGAACAGCTGGCCCACGACCACCCCTTTCTGCTGACCAGCCGGTACGCCAACGACCACGCGGAGATCCGCTACTGGGAAGAGGCCCGCGACCTGCACGACGCGGCCGCCGTCGCCCTGCGGCTGTGGGGCGAGCACCGCCAGACCGCCAAGCTCCCGCCGTGGGAGATCGTCGGCCTGGAGGTCATCGACCGCGAGACCTACCACCAGCGGATCGCGGAGGGGTACGGACCGCTGCCGGCGACCCCGGTCGGAGTGCATCCCTTTTGATTTTTGACGACCCCGCACCGCAACCGTCAATCGAGGAACCCGCGCGGCGAACAACCAGGTCCGCGAGAGCGGCGCCGGTTTAGGCGCAAAAGGGGTGTCTCGGGGTGTGGGACAGCGGCTGAACGGACCCGTTCGGAGCACTACCCTTCCCTCATGACCACGCTCTCGCCGTACGACTCGATGTCCCCGGTCACCCAGGCCGCCTACCGCGCGAAGGCCGCCGCCGCCGACCTGGCGCCCCTCCCGCGGGCCGAGAAGGACGACGCGCTGCTCGCCATCGCGGACGCGCTGGAGGTCCGTACGAGCGAGATCGTCGCCGCCAACGCCAAGGACATCGAGCGCGCCCGCGAGGCCGGCACCAGCGAGACGGTCATCGACCGGCTCACGCTCACGCCCGAGCGGGTGCGCGCGATCGCCTCGGACGTGCGCGACGTCGTGGCGCTGCCCGACCCGGTGGGGGAGGTCGTCCGCGGCTCGACCCTCCCCAACGGCATCGACCTGCGCCAGGTCCGCGTCCCGCTCGGCGTCGTCGGCATCATCTACGAGGCCCGCCCGAACGTGACGGTCGACGCCGCCGCCCTGTGCCTGAAGTCCGGGAACGCGGTCCTGCTGCGCGGCTCGTCGTCCGCGTACGAGTCGAACGCGGCCCTCGTACGGGTCCTGCGCGATGCCGTGGGCGGCGCCGGGCTGCCCGCCGACGCCGTCCAGCTCGTGCCCGGCGAGAGCCGCGAGTCCGTGCGCGAGCTGATGCGCGCCCGCGGTCTCGTCGACGTCCTCATCCCGCGCGGCGGCGCCTCGCTGATCCGCACGGTCGTCCAGGAGTCCACCGTCCCGGTCATCGAGACCGGCACCGGAAACTGCCATGTGTACGTCGACGCGAACGCCGACCTCGACATGGCGATCGACATCCTGATCAACTCCAAGGCCCAGCGGCCCAGCGTCTGCAACTCCGCCGAGACGCTCCTGGTGCACCAGGACATCGCCCCGGAGTTCCTGCCGCGCGCCCTGGACGCCCTCGCGGACGCCGGGGTCACCGTGCACGCCGACGAGCGCGTTCTGGCCTACGCCAAGGACTCCAAGGCCACCGTCGTCGAGGCGACCCTGGAGGACTGGGAGACCGAGTACCTCTCGTACGACATCGCCGCCGCCGTCGTCGACTCGCTCGACAAGGCCGTCGACCACATCCGGCTGTGGACCTCCGGCCACACCGAGGCCATCGTCACCACCTCGCAGCAGGCGGCCCGCCGCTTCACCCAGCTGGTCGATTCCACGACGGTCGCCGTGAACGCCTCGACGCGCTTCACCGACGGCGGCCAGTTCGGCTTCGGCGCCGAGATCGGCATCTCCACGCAGAAGCTGCACGCGCGGGGGCCGATGGGGCTGCCGGAGCTCACGAGCACCAAGTACATCGTCACGGGGGACGGGCACATCCGGCGCTGACGCGGGAAGCGTGCGGTGCCGGGGCAGGAAACGGCCGGCGCCGAGGCGTGGAGCGAGTCCGGCGCAGGGACGTGGAACGAGTCCGGCGCAGGGGCGGGGAGCGTGGTCCGCGGCGTGCGCCCCGTGGCGTGGGGCCGGTCCTGCGCGGCGCGCGGCCCGCGTGAGGCGCGTCTCGTCAGGTGGATGAATTTCCATACCGTCTGCCCAAATTGACCCCCCAGGTCTACTCTGGATCCGTGCCGGAGGACGTGGGGGGCACGCCGTTCCCTGACGGCTGGGAGCCCGACGACGACCGCGACCGCGGGGGTGCGGACGAAGAGTTCGCCTCCGTGGTCTTCGACGAGGACTTCGTACGGGCGGCGGTGATTCACGAGCCGACCGCCGTGGAGAGACTCCTGGCGGCCGCCCAGGCCCGCGCGGAGGCCTCCGAGGCCGAAGCCCGCCGGGCGCACGCCCGGGGCGCACGCGGCGACGACGAGCGCTACGAGGACGGCTTCGGGCCCGATGACCATGGCGATTTCGGCCACGATCCCGATCTGGACGATCTGGACGACACCGAGGTCCTGGGTGGCCGCTATGGCGTGCCGGGTACGTACGGCAGGGCCTACGGGAAGCAGACCCGCTGGCGCCGCCCCGTCGCCTGGATCCTCGCTCTCGTGATGGGCGTCGGCATGGTCGCCCTGGCCTTCACCGCGGTGTACCGAGGGGCGTCATCGGGCCGCCAGGACCAGGTTCCGCCCCCGGCCTCCACGGGCCTGGAGCAGGGCCAGGACAAGCTCACCGGCAGCACCGGCCCCTCCGCTTCCGCGGACTACTCCCAGCCGGCGGTGTCGGCGGTCCCTCGAACACCCTGACGGCGATCCCTCGAACGCTTGAACAGCAGTCCCTCGAACGGCGGAACGACGGTCCCTCGAACGGTGTGACGACCCTGGTGAGAACCTGTCAGAACTTGTCGTGTACCACCGCGTTTACCTGGGCTCCCGGAGACCTACTCTGAATGTATGGGCGGGCCTGGAGACCCACCTGAGGGGACACCCGAGGGCGCTCCCGCTGGTGGAGAGGACGAGTACCGATCCGTCGTCTTCGACGAGTCGTTCGTCCGTGCTGCCCGCCTCCAGGAGTTCTCCGCCCAGGAGCGCATGGCCGACCACGCCCCGGCCGTACGCCGCCGCCCCGCCCTCCAGCGCGGACTGTCCCGGCAGGCGCTGATCCTCGTCCTGCTGATAGCCATAGCCTTCGGCACCGCGATCTACATGGGCGTACGCCACCCCTACCAGACCCCCACCGCCCAGCCCCCCGAGCCGCTGCGGATGACGGTCATACCCCTGGCCCCGCAGACCGCCGTGCCGGGCTCCACGAGCGCCGACGAGCTGTACGCGCACAGCCCGGCCGCCCAGTTCCGCATCGGCGCCGAGGGCATCACGCTTCCTGCCTCCCGGCGCACCGCGCACTTCTCCGACAGCCAGGTCGTCACCGCCCTGACCACGGCAAAGGACTACCTCGTCGAGTCCTCCCTCGACCCGGACGTGCTCACCGGCGGCACCACCCGGCCCGTACGGATACTGCTCGACCCGCAGCAGCTCGACCAGTTCGACCAGAGCTTCGCCCGGCCGACCGCCGACGGGCGGCACGCGCCCACCGGCTGGCTGGTCCGCTTCGACGCGAGCAGCGCCCAGCTCGCCGACAGCAGGATCCGCGTGCAGGGCTCCCTTCAGGCCGCCGAGTTCGACTCGAACACCCTTGAGGTCATCGCCGACCACACCTTCGTGTACGCGCTGAAGCCGACGGGCTCGGACGCGAAGGCCCAGGTCTCGCTGTTCACCGTCCGGCGCGAGCTGCACTTCCGCTTCGACCGCGACGACCTGCGCATGCACCAGGCCGAGCTGCTCGTCTCCTACGTCCAGGCCGGGCCGCTCACCTGCTCCGACGACTCGGTGGGCCGGCTGCGCCCGCTGCTCGCGGGACAGACGGCGAAGGCGGGCGGCCCGGCCGGCACCGACCCGTACGCCACGGGGAGCGCGACGGCGCTGTGCGGATCGCTGGCGACGAGCGCGCAGCCGAAGCTCTGACGTCAGCAGGCCGGCAGGCCGTCGCGCCTCCGGTGGTGTGCCCCCGGTCAGCCGTTGCCGCTGGGGCTTTCGTCGTCGGGAGCGTCGGTGGCGTCGGCTTCGGTGGCCGTGTCGGTCCCGGTGGTGCCCTGCGGCGGTGTGTCCTTCGGCGAGCCGCCGCTCGCGAAGCCGCCGAAACCGCGTCGTACCCGGCCGCCGAGGTCTCCCGCACCGCCGGCGATGTCGCTGACCAGCTTCATCAGCGGGTCCTTGGAGTTCTTCACGTCGCTGGCGTAGCTGGCCGCCGACTGCCGGAAGGAGTCCGAGACCGAGGTGTCCTTGTCCTCGCTGCGGCGCGCGTAGTGGCCGTCCATGAGCCGCTGGTAGTCGCGGGACTCGGCCCACTTCTTCAGCTCGCCCGCGCGAACGGTGGTGAAGGGGTGCGTGCGGGGGAGGGTGTTGAGGATCTTGAGCACGGAGTCCCGCAGGTCGCCCCCGGCCTCGTACTCCTCGGCCTGTGCGAGGAACGCGTCCACGTTCATCTCGTGCAGGTGATTGCCTCCCGCGAGTTTCATCAGGCCGCGCATCGAAGCCTTCAGATCCTGCCCGACAAGGAGTCCCGCCCGGTCGGCCGACAGCTCCGACTTGCGGAACCACTCGCGCAGCGCGGTCACGATCGCCATGATCGCGATGTTGCCCAGCGGGATCCAGGCGACCCGGAGCGCGAGGTTGGTGAGGAACAGCAGGATCGTGCGGTAGACCGCGTGGCCGGACAGCGCGTGGCCGACCTCGTGCCCGACGACCGCCCGCATCTCCTCCTCGTCCAGCAGCTCGACGAGCCCCGTCGTCACGACGATGATCGGCTCGTCCAGGCCGATACACATCGCGTTCGGCTGCGGGTCCTGGGTGACGTACATCGGCGGGACCTTCTCCAGGTCCAGGATGTAACAGGCGTCCCGCAGCATGTCGTTCAGGTGCGTGAACTGGGCGTCCGAGACGCGCACCGAATCGGACAGGAACAGCAGCCGCAGGCTGCGTTCGGGGAGCAGGGCGCTGAGCGCCTTGAAGACCGTGTCGAAGCCGCTGAGCTTGCGCAGGGCCACCAGGGCCGAGCGGTCCGCCGGGTGCTCGTACGCCCGCGAGGAGATCCCCTCGAAGCGCCTGCGCTGCCTGCTCGGCACGTTCTCGTGGCCGTTCTGGTCGTGGCCGTCGTCGGACATGTGTTCCCCCATGTGCGTCTGAGTGCCTTATGTGCCCCCAAGGCAGAGCCCAGCCTAGGCGGAGATACCGTGGACGGGCAGTACAGAGAAGGAGTCGTACGCCATGGAGCACATCCCCGCAGCCGCCTGGCTCACCGAGGCCGCGAGCGCGGCAGACAAGCAGGGCCCGGGCACTCTGCTCCGCGTCGTGCTGATCGTGATGGTCGTCGGGGTGGTCCTGACCGCCTGGTTCCTGCTGCGTGGGTACAAGCGCGACGACAACTGAGCGTCCCGTCGGCGAAGGGGGTCACGGCAACCGGCGTCCCCAACGGTGGAGTCGGCGTGATCGCGGCCGAGGCACCCGCATACGATGGGCCGACGTCTTTATCCCGCCCACACCGGATAGGTCCTGCCGAGATGAGCTTCCACAGCACCGCTGCACAGTTGGTCACCGTCGCTGCCGAGGGCGAGAACGGCGGCAACCACGAGAGCCTCAGCCCGTTCCTGACCGGCGGCGGCGCCCTCTTCATCCTGCTTCTGCTGCTGTGGATCACCACGCGCTTCAACCGCGACCGCTGAGCCCCACCGGGCCCGCTCAGGGCCCCTGTCGGCCGGGGCCCGTAGACCGGGCCGGTAGGGTCTGCACGCATGGGAGAGCACGACATGCCTACCGGTCCGGCGAATGACACGGAGAGCGGCGCCGCCGGCGCCGCCACGGGTGTCGCCAGCGGCGTGGCCAACGGTGGTGCGAGTGGCGCGGCCGACGGTGGCGCGGTGCGGCGGCTGACGACCGGCCCCGGCAACGGCCCCTCGAATCCGGGCAAGCGCCGCCTCGGCGTCATGGGCGGAACGTTCGACCCGATCCACCACGGGCACCTCGTGGCGGCCAGCGAGGTCGCCGCGCAGTTCCACCTCGACGAGGTGGTGTTCGTGCCGACCGGGCAGCCGTGGCAGAAGACCGACCGCAAGGTCACCCCGGCCGAGGACCGCTATCTGATGACGGTCATCGCGACCGCCGAGAACCCCCAGTTCTCGGTGAGCCGCATCGACATCGACCGCGGCGGCCCGACCTACACCACGGACACCCTGCGCGACCTGAAGGCGCTCAATCCCGACGCCGACCTCTTCTTCATCACGGGCGCCGACGCGCTCGGCCAGATCCTCACCTGGCGGTACACGGAAGAACTGTTCTCCCTCGCGCACTTCATCGGAGTCACCCGGCCCGGCCACACACTGACCGACCCGGGGCTTCCCGAGGGCGGTGTCTCGCTCGTCGAGGTCCCCGCGCTCGCCATCTCGTCCACAGACTGCCGTGCGAGAGTCGCCAAGGGCGATCCTGTCTGGTATCTGGTGCCGGACGGTGTGGTGCGCTACATCGATAAGCGCGAGCTGTACCGCGGCGAGTGAGCCGAGAGGGGCACCGGTGAACGACCGATACGACGGATACGCGGGCGGCGATCAGTACGAACTCGTCGGCTACGACGAGTTCGGGCAGCCTGTGTACCGACAGGTGCCGCAGCAGCCTGCCCAGGGCTACGACCCCTACGGCGCCCAGCAGCAGGGCTACGGCTACGACCCGTACGCCACCGGCCAGCAGCAGCCTGTCCAGCCGTACGACACGGGCCAGCAGCCTCCTGTGTCGCCGTATGACACCGGTCAGCAGCGAACCGTGTCGCCCTATGACACCGGTCAGCAGCCGCAGGTCCCCTCCTACGACCCGTACGGCGCGGGCGCGCCCGGAGCAGCCGGGACCACCTCGACCGGGTACGACCCCTACGGGCAGACCGCGGGCACGGCCGGTGCCGCGAGTACCGGTCAGCAGCCCCGAGTCGCCGGGCGGACCGCCTACATCCCGCAGCAGGCCGGGCCCGCCGAGGACGGTGAACCCCGCTCCGGTCAGCCCCGGGCCGACCGCGACTACCGCACCGAGCAGTTCGCCTTCGTCGAGGAGCAGGAGGCCGACTCCGAAGACGTCATCGACTGGCTGAAGTTCACCGAGAACCGCACCGAGCGCCGTGAGGAGGCCAGGCGCCGCGCCCGCAGCCGGATCGTCGCCCTGGTCGTGGTGCTAGCCCTGGTCGCGGTCGGCGGCGCCGGCTACCTCTGGTACGCGGGCAAGCTGCCCGGAACGGCCTCGGCGAGCAAGTCCGGTACGAAGACCGCCGTGGGCGCCCAGAACCGCGACGTGATCGTCGTCCACCTGCACAACACGAAGGGCGGCGGCACCTCCACGGCGCTGCTCGTCGACAACACCACCACCAAGCAGGGCACCACCGTGCTGCTGCCCAACTCCCTTGCCCTGGCGGACGACAGCGGCTCGACGACCACGCTCGCCAAGTCCGTCGACGACGACGGCTCCTCGGGGACCCAGGACTCGATCGACACGGTGCTCGGGACCAACATCCAGGGCACCTGGCGCCTCGACACCCCCTACCTGAACAACCTCGTCGAACTCGTCGGCAACATCGACGTCACCACCAACGCCAATGTGCCGGACCCCGATTCCAAGAAGAAGGGCGATTCGCCCCTCGTGAAGAAGGGTGAGGACCAGACCCTCAGCGGCAAGATGGCCGTCGCCTACGCCACCTACCGGGCCTCCGGCGAGGCCCAGAACGCGCAGCTGGAGCGGTTCGGTCAGGTCATGCAGGGCGTGCTGCGCAAGCTGTCCTCCGACAAGCAGGCCGCGACCACCACCGTGCAGACCCTGGCGCAGATCCTCGACCCGTCGCTGACCGACCAGGACCTCGGCGCCTTCCTCGCCAAGCTGGCCGACCTTGCCAAGGGCGGCGACTACAAGACCGCGCTGCTGCCCGTTCAGCAGGACGGCACCCTGAGCGAGAGCGCCAGCAACAGCGTGATCAAGGACGTGCTCGGCGGTACTGCGAAGAGCCCCGACGCCAGCGCTGCCGTCCGCGTCGGGATCAAGAACGCCACCGGCAACAAGGCCGCCACCGAGCAGGCCCGCGTCGTCCTGGTCAACGGCGGCTACACCTTCCTCGACTCCGGTACGGCCGGCACCGCCCAGAGCGTGTCCCAGATCACCTACGCCGACGCCGCCAAGAAGAACGACGCCGTCGAGGCCGCCAAGACCCTGGGCCTGCCCACCAGCTCGGTGAAGAAGGGCACGGTCACCTCGAACGCGGACGTGTCCGTGGTCCTCGGCCAGGACTACAAGGTGACCAGCGGTTCGACAGGGTGACGGATGCCACGTCCCGGGGCGGATCGACGGCTCGCCCCGGGTGACGGGCGGCCCGCCGGGGTGATCGACGACCCGTCCTGGGGGCGCCCGGGACGGGGCCGAGGAAACGCGTGGGGTGTCGTCGGCGGTCCGTGAGACCCTTGAGTCATTACTGACCGCCGACGGAAAGCCGCGTAGTGACCGCCACGGACCGCTCCATCGAGCTCATCACCGCCGCCGCACAGGCGGCCGCCGACAAGCTCGCGCACGACATCATCGCCTACGACGTCAGCGACGTGCTCTCCATCACCGACGCCTTCCTGCTGGCGTCCGCGCCCAACGACCGCCAGGTCAAGTCGATCGTCGACGAGATCGAGGAGCGGCTGAACAAGGAGCTCGGCGTCAAGCCGGTGCGCCGCGAGGGCGACCGCGAGGCCCGCTGGGTGCTGCTCGACTACGTCGACATCGTGGTGCACGTGCAGCACAGCGAGGAGCGTGTCTTCTACGCCCTGGAGCGCCTCTGGAAGGACTGCCCGGAGCTGGAGCTGCCCGCCGACGCCAAGGCGACCCGCGGCAAGGCCGCCGAGCACGCCAAGCTCCAGGCCGAGGAGGACTCCGCCGAACTGGGGGAGCTGCGGTGACCGCCGAGGCCGGGAAGAAGCCGGGCCGGGGCCGCCGCGTCATCCTCTGGCGGCACGGCCAGACCTCCTGGAACGTGGAGCGCCGCTTCCAGGGCTCCACGGACGTCGAGCTCACCGAGACGGGCGTGGGCCAGGCCCGCCGCTCCGCCCGGCTGCTCGCCTCGCTGAAGCCCAACGCGATCGTCGCCTCGGACCTCAAGCGGGCCGCCAACACGGCCGCCGAGCTGTCCGCCCTCACCGACCTCGACGTCACCCACGACGAGGGCCTGCGTGAGACCTACGCGGGCGTCTGGCAGGGGCTGACGCACGAGGAGATCATCGCCCGGTACGGCGACGAGTACTCCGCCTGGAAGCGCGGCGAGCCGGTCCGCCGAGGTGGGGGCGAACTGGAGACCGAGGTCGCCGACCGCGCCGCCCCCGTGGTGTTGCGGCACGCGGACAAGCTCCCCGAGGACGGCACCCTCGTGGTCGTCAGCCACGGCGGCACGATCCGCACCACCATCGGCCGTCTTCTCGGCCTGGAGTCCCAGCACTGGGAGAGCCTCGGTGGCCTCTCCAACTGCTGCTGGTCCGTCCTCGGAGAGGGCGCCCGAGGCTGGCGACTCCTGGAGCACAACGCCGGCACTCTGCCGGAGCCGGTGCTCGGCGACGACGACTGAGCGGTGCCGAGCCGGTGCCGAGCGGCGCCGGTCGGCCCCCTGTCCGGTCCCGCGGGCCCGGCGGGACCGGATTTCACTTTCCGGCTGGTCGCAGGCTAAAGTTCTTCTTGTTCGCCCCGCAGGGCGGGAAGAACGCAAGGGGCTATAGCTCAGTTGGTAGAGCGCCTGCATGGCATGCAGGAGGTCAGGAGTTCAATTCTCCTTAGCTCCACAGATCGACTCTCTTGAGTTGTCAAAGATCAGTGGTGAAGATCCCGTTCCCCTCAGGGGAGCGGGATTTTTCGTGTCCCTGCGACCGCCTGAGCATGTGTCGGTGGCCACAACCGCTCCCGCCGGTCCCGAAGAAGAGCCAGCGCCCGTCTCGCCTCCTCATCGGCCGGTGTGTACGCCACGATCCGGCACTCCGCCATCCCGTCGACGGACAGCGACACCGAGGTCATCCGCATCTCGCCCGCCGCCTCGTGCCGGAACGTCTTCACACGCGGTCCCGGCGGCAGGACGTTCCCGCCCGCCCACAGCTCGGCGAAGTGCGGGCTGGCGGCCGACAGTCTGCGTATGAACTCCTCCCAGGCCGGCTCGCCGACATGTCTGCCGTACGAGGACCGCAGCGTCGCCACCATCAAGGGCAGTTCGGAGTCCCGGAACACCACGGGGCAGTTGGGCTCGGGCACGGTGAACAGCGTCCACAGCACGTTGGGAATGCCGATGCCGAGGGTCTGCGGCACGAAGAACAGGTCGCGGAAAGGGGGGTTGGTGGCAAGGATGTCGTACCGCGAGTTGTAGACCGCGGCCGGACGCGGGTCGAGGGTGTCGATGATGCCCTGGATCTCCTCGTCCACCGTCTGCGCGGGGAGCTGGGAATCGGGCTCGTAGGGCACCTCGGCCAGGTGATACAGGTGCTCGCGCTCGGTCTGGTCGAGCCGCAGCGTGCGCGCCACCGCGTCCAGGACCTGAGGCGAGGCGTTGATCGGGCGCCCCTGCTCGAGCCAGGTGTACCAGGTGACGCCTACGCCGGAGAGCTGCGCGACCTCCTCGCGGCGCAGTCCCGGCGTGCGGCGTCGTAAGCCCGGTGGCATCCCCACATCGGCGGGGGTCACCCGCGCCCGCCTGCTGCGCAGGAAAGCGGTCAGCTCCGGCCGACGACGCTGCGTCCTGTTCACCGGCTTCACATCCCCCGTCACTCATCGTGCGTGCCGAACCCGTCCGCTGCCAGGTGCTGTCAGTACCAGCATCGGCGGGCTCTCGTTACCCGTATCCGGCCGGCATCACGCTCGATTGCATGACGACGACAACCCCCGCGGGAACAGGTCCCGCACGCGGTCCAAGTCCTGAGACCAGTAAAGACCCCGGCACTGACAATCGGCCCGGACGGCTGCTCGCGGTCGTGCTCGCGGGCCAGTTCATGGCATTGCTCGACGTCTTCATCGTGAACGTCGCGGTGCCCACGATCGGTTCCGAACTCCACGCGTCCGGCGCCGGACTGCAGCTGGTGGTCGCCGGATACTCCATCTCGTACGCCGTGCTGCTGATCACCGGAGCGCGGCTGGGTGACCGGCTCGGCCACCGCCGGGTCTATCTGGCCGGCCTCGCGCTGTTCACCGCGGCCTCGCTGGCCTGTGGACTCGCCCGGGGAACAGGGGAGTTGATCGCCTTCCGGCTGGTCCAGGGCGCCGGATCGGCCGTGATGATCCCGCAGGTGCTCAGCCTGATCCAGCGCAACTTCACCGGCGAGGCACGGGCCCGCGCCCTCGGCGCCTACTCGGCCGTCCTCGCCACCGGCGCCGCGGCCGGACAGGTGCTGGGCGGCGTCCTGGTCAGCGCCGACCTGTTCGGCACCGGCTGGCGGCCGGTGTTCCTGGTGAACGTGCCGGTGGGCTTCGTACTCCTGGCCGTCGGCAGCCGCGTACTGCCGCGGGACGACGTACACGCCCTTGAGCGCTCGCGCGGTCTCGACCTGCCGGGGCTCGTGCTGCTCGCCGCCGCCGTCTCCCTCTTCACCGTGCCGCTCGTGCTCGGGCAGGAGGAGGACTGGCCGCTGTGGTCCTGGCTGTCGCTGGGTGCGGCCGCGGTGTTCTTCATCGCGTTCTGTCTGTACGAGTCCCGGCTGGCCCGGCGGGGCGGGGCGCCGCTGATCGCGCCGAGGGTGCTGCGCCACCCCGGTATAGGCCTCGCGGTCTTCCGGCTGCTGGCCGTGATGGCGGTCAACGCGGGATTCCTGTTCGCGCTCACGCTCCATGTCCAAGGCGGCCTCGGCTACAGCGCCCTGCGCGCGGGACTCACCTTCGCGCCGACCGCGGTGATCTTCGGCCTGGTCGGTCTGACCTGGCGCAACTGGCCCGCCGCTTGGCAACGGGCCTTGACACCTGCCGGGTTCATGATCGCCGCCGTCTCGGTGGCCGGCGTCGGACGCGTACTGAAGGACGGAGGGGACGGCGGCCTGTGGCTCTACGTCGCGTTCGCGGGTGTCGGCGCGGGTCTCGCCCTCGGTTTCAGTCCCACGCTCGCCAAGGCCCTGGCCACGGTGCGGCCCGAGGACGCGGCGGATGCCAGCGGGCTGCTCGTCACGGTCACCCAGCTCGGTCAGCTGGTCGGTGTCGCGGCCTTCGGCACACTCTTCTTGAACCGGCTTGAGTCACTTGGGTCCCCCGGGGCGTATACCTCTGCGGACGCGCTCCTCGCGTGCACGTATGCGCTGGCCGCGACGGCCATGTTGGGTGCCGTGTCCGGACTGGTACGAAGGCGTCGCTGACCGTATTGCTCCGGCCGTGGCAGAATCAAACGGCCGGAAGGGGGCGCGGCCCGACGGGAGGGAGAAGCGATGCCTGCGAGCATCCTCGAGGAGGTCCATGATCGCCTCGAAGTGGCACCGAAACGGAAGAAAGCCACTCTTCTCAACTGCCCTTCCTGCGGATCGGTCCACGTCGCCCAGGTCCTCGGTGACAACGGTGGGATCTCCTACGTGTGCACGGCCTGCGGCCACAGCTGGAGCTGATCGATGGGTGCACACAGGCGGAAGTGCGATTGGTGCGGCAGTGGTACGCCAATCGTCCGCGACATGGAACCGGTCAACCACGACTACCAGTACTGGTGCGAGGAGTGCGCGCGGGCGCTGATCATAAAAGGCGACCCCATCGAGACGTACCGCGAGCTGGAGGGCGAGCCGATCTACGGGCGGCTCCTCGACGAGCACTGCACGCTCAAGCGGTTCTACTCGTTCGCCACAGCCTGACCCCGATCAGGGTCAGGAACGCGAAACCGGCTGCCACGTAGAGGGCCGACAACGTCAACTCGTCGCCCGTCTGGTGCAGTTCGAGCCTGCCCGGCCCATGCGGCACCCACCACAGCGCGTACGTGCAGAAGGCCAGGGCGGTGCAGACGGCGGCCGTCCGGTTCGTCGCAGCGAGGACCAGGACCATGGGCACGCACCAGACCCAGTGGTGCGACCACGACACGGGACTCACCAGCAGCGCCGTCACCGCGCAGGCGACCGTCGCCCAGTCCCGCCGCCCGCGCAGCTCGGCGGCCACGGCGACCGCCAGGCCCGCCGCGCCGGCCAGGGCCGCCGCCGCGATCCACCGGGTGCCGGGCTCCGTGGTGTGCAGCAGCCGGGCCAGGACGCCGCGCAGCGACTGGTTCGCGGTGTCCTCGGCGAGCCCGACCCGGCCCGCCTCGAAGACCCTGCGCGTCCAGAAGTGCCAGGAGTCGTGCGGTAGGACGGCGGCCGCCAGCAGCGTCGCCCCGGCGAACGCGACGGCGGCCCCGCGCGCGTGCCGCAGCCACCGCCCTCCGGAGCCCCGCCTTGTGTGCTCCACAACACCGGTGGCCAGTAGGAACACCACGAAGAGTGCGGGCGTCAGCTTGATCGCCGCCGCGATCCCGATGCCCACACCGGCGCAGCGATGTCCGGGCCGCCGTGACAGGTCCCACAGCACCAGGACGGCCAGCAGCAGATTGACCTGGCCGTACCGCAGTGTCGTCCAGACCGGTTCGCACCACACGGCGGCCGCCGCGATCCACCAGACGCACTCCACGCGCGCGTGGCCCACGAGCCGCAGCGAGAGGGTCACGAACGCCACAAGAAGGGCCAGGTTTCCGGCCGTCGCCAGTGTGCGCATGCCCGCCGTGTCCAGCAGCGTCAGCGGTGTGAACAGCAGCGCCGCGAACGGCGGGTACGTGGTGGGCAGATGGGCCTCGGTCGTGCGCAGCGCGTAGAGGTCACCTCCCGCGCGGACCGTCTCACCCTCCGCGCGGTACACCATCAGGTCGATCATCGACACGTGTGCGGCCCGCTGCGCGCACCAGAAGGCCGCGAACGACAGCAGGCACACCCCCAGGGCGACGGGCGCACGGCGGCGGACACGGGAGAGCGCGATCACGGTCACGAAGGCCGACACTAGCCCCCGAATCCGTACAGAAGGGAAACGATTTGGTGGTGCACCCGGGGGACCGTGTAATGTTGGCGTCGCCGCCGGGGAAACCGGGCGACACGGTCGATATGCGGCTTCGCCGCATGGCCACAAGGGGCTATAGCTCAGTTGGTAGAGCGCCTGCATGGCATGCAGGAGGTCAGGAGTTCAATTCTCCTTAGCTCCACAGACGTTGAAAGCGGGCCACCCGATCAGGGTGGCCCGCTTCTTCGTGTTCAGCGGCCGCTGCCGAGCGCGCGGCGGCCGCGCCCCTGGGACAGGACCGGCAGGTTGTTGCGCGCCGGCGCGGAGGACCGGGTGTCCTCCTCGATGCGCAGCGCGAGGGCCGGGCAGCGGCGCACGGCGCGCAGGGCCTTCGCCTCCGCGTACCGGGGCACCTGCGCCTGCGCGACGGTCGGGAAGCCGTCGGCGCCCAGTTCGAAGACCTCGGGGAGGATGTCCGCGCACAGCCCATGGCCACGGCACAGCGTCCAGTCGACGTAGATCTTCTGACGGCTGGGACCGGCCTCCTGCTGCCCCTGGCCGCCCGGGATGCCCGTCGGGGCCTGGCCGCCCTCGAAGAGCGGCAGAACGCCCTCCACGGGCCTTCCACAGCCGTTGCCGAGGACATGCGCGGCCAGGTCGTCCGTGAACGCCTTGATGGTCGACTCGATGAACATCGCCGAGCCGTCCGGGTGCGAGCAGGCGCCGCGCCGCTTCACGGCCTTGGCGACCTGCTTCACGGCCTCCAGGGCGGCCGGGCCGCCGCCGTTGAGGATGTCCTCCAGGCCGCGCGCCGCGGCGGGCAGACCGAGGTAGCAGGGACCGCACTGGCCCGCACTCTCCTCGGCCAGCCATTGCGCCACCCGCAGTGATTCACCCAGCGGACACGTCTGCTGGGTGATCGGGAGGATCGCGCCCGCGCCGAGCGCACCGCCCACCGCGTCCAGGGAGTTGCGCGAGACGATCGCCTCGTTGACCGTCGCCGCGTCCAGCCACTTGCCGTGGTAGCCGCCGGTCAGCACACCCTGCGGCATGGGCGGGGCGCCGGCCAGCTGGAGTACGTACCGCAGCGGCACACCGGTCGGGACCTCGATCACCATGGGGCGGGCGACCGCGCCGGAGACGGTGAGCATGACGGTGCCCGGCTCGTCGTACAGGCCGGTGTTGCGATAGCGGTCGGGCCCGATGCGCGCCGCGATGGCCAGCTGGGCGAACGTCTCGGCGTTGGACAGCAGCGTGGGCGCGCCGCCGACGCCGGTCTGTGACGCGCTGATCTTGCGGCCGGGCGGGATCGCCGGGCCGCCGTCGATGGAGCGGATCAGCGAAGCCGCCGCTCCGGTCACCATGCGTACCGGGTTGCGCTGCACGCGCGCGCGGAGGGCCGATCCGCGCCGGTTGCTCAGCCCGCGTTCTGCCAGCGCGGCTTCCATGGACCGCTGGGTGGACTCGCGGGTCACACCGATCACAAGGGTGCGCGCGCCCATGGCCTCCGCGGCCAGCAGGGCGCCGTCCAGGATGAGGTGCGGGGCACGGTTGATGAGCACCGTGTCCTTGCGGCAGGCGGGTTCGTCCTCACTTCCGTTGACGACCACCACGGGGCGGATGCCCTTCTTGATGGCCGACTCCGCGACCGAACGCAGCTTCTTGGCAAACGGGAAGCCCGCGCCGCCGCGGCCCTTCAGGGAGATCGCCTCGGCGAGGCCTGCCAGCTGCTCGCCGCCCATCGGTTCGAGCGGCCCGTGCACCTTGAGGTGCATGGGGAGATCCAGTCGTTCAACCAGGTCGAAACCCGACGTGAGCTGCGGAAGTCCGACGACGCGGACCTCCGGGACGTCGGGCAGGGCCTCGTTCACTTAAAAGCCTCCGGAAGGGGCGTTCCATGGTTCACCGGAGCCAGGAGCGTCGAAGGCGCCCGGCAGTACGTCAGTCGTGGGACCGCTGTCGTACGTGTCGTTGGTGTTGTACGTGCCGTAGGCGGGGTTCGTCTCACCGGTGTCGTACACGTCACTCGTGCCGTAGGCGTTGGCGGCCGAATTGTCATAGAGGGGGATGTTGAATCCCGTGTCGTTGAGGGGGTCGTACGCCGATTGGGGCGCCTCGCCGACGGGGGGCGGGGAGGGGATGGGCCAACTGCCCGAGGGGCTGCTGCCGTCGACGCGCTGGAAGGACTCCGTGGGCTGCATGTCCAGCGGCATCTGGAAGCGCTCGGTGGGGGTGGCCCCGAAGTTGTCCCCGCCGGGCGCCCCGCCGGAGGTGGCCCGGTAGGCGGCCGCGAAGCCGGGCATGCTGCCCGTGGAGGCGGGGTCGGGCGCGGCCTCGTAGAGCGGCGAAGCGGACCCCGAGCGCTGCGGGGGCACGAACGAGTCCCCCCGGGACTGGGGCTGCGCGGAGCGCGCGGTGAAGCCCGGCAGCGGGGATTCCGCGGCGGCGGCACGGGATGCCTCCAGGTCCTCGCGGGCTGCGCGGGCGCCGGGGCTGTTGTTGTCCCCGATGATCGCCAGGATCCGGTCGGCGACCTTGCGCTTGAAGGGGCCGGAGGCCGAGCGCAGGGCCAGGGCGGCCATCACGGCGACCAGGCACAGGCTGTAGAGCACGGTGACGTATGTCTTCGCGGGGCGCCCCGCGTACAGGCCGTGCACCAGGGCCGAGCACCAGGCCGGATACGCCAGCATGTGCACGGCCCGCCAGCGTGCCGCGACCGGCGCGGGGGATGCGAAGGCGCTGCGCAGCGCGCCGGTGATGGCCGTGAAGATCATCAGCAGGCCGGCCAGGGAGCCGAAGCCGATGAGTCCGTTGGTGCCCGTGATGCCGAGCCCGAAGGGGATCAGTGCGGCGACCAGGGTGGTGTGGTCGAGGGCCAGCTTGACCGTGATGTGCAGCAGGAGGAAGGCGACCGAGGAGATCGCGGTCGTCCTGTGCACGGCCTGGGCGACGAGCCGCTGACGCGTGTCGAGGAACAGCCGGTCGGTGGCGACGAGGCCCCACACCACGGAGCAGGTGAGAGCGACCAGCGACAGCACACCGGCGCCGAAGTTGAGGAAGTCGCGCAGGCTGTCGCCTCCGACCAGCACGACCATGGGTATGAGCAACAGAGCGGCAGCCGTCAGCGCCCCGTAGGCAGAGCGGCCCGGTCGGGGTATCGAGCTGTTGTTGCGACGAGGGTTCATGGGGGGTTACTCCCAACGGTTCGGGGAAGCGGTCCCGAAGCCGCACTCTAAGTCGAGCCATACCGATGGGTACGAGGTTTGAGTTATTGCGTTGTTATCAAAGGGCAACAAGGTCTTTGTGTTGTCCCTTAGAGTCCGTTACGCGAAGTAATATTTGAATATTGTTCAGCGTTTTGCGGTGATCGTGCGGGATGGCACGGGGTGCCGAGCGGTCTCGGAAGCTCGTCGCGACGCGCGCGGGGGCTGCGGTACCCTGACGCCATGCGTGCCGTACGCCTTCTGCTTAGTGAGCCGCGCTGATCAGTCCCGACCACTGACGATTCGTGGTCGGAATCGGCGCGGCGTCCCCTCCTGTGCGAGGGGATTTTTCATTTCTGAGCCGCTGGCAGAGACGATCGATGGAGCTTTGAGGATCATGAGCGAGACGAATACCGCTGCCACCTCCGAGGTGGCCGCGCCGCACCGCTACACGGCCGTCCTGGCCGCTGAGATCGAGGCACGCTGGCAGGACTTCTGGGACGCCGAGGGCACGTACGAGGCGCCGAACCCGAGCGGTGACCTGGCCGGTGACCCCGAGCTGGTCGCCAAGCCCAAGAAGTTCATCATGGACATGTTCCCGTACCCCTCCGGTGCGGGCCTGCACGTCGGCCACCCCCTGGGCTACATCGCCACCGATGTATTCGCCCGGTTCCAGCGGATGACCGGACACAACGTCCTGCACACCCTGGGATTCGACGCCTTCGGTCTGCCCGCCGAGCAGTACGCCGTGCAGACGGGCACGCACCCGCGCGTGTCCACCGAGGCCAACATCGAGAACATGAAGGTCCAGCTGCGCGCGCTGGGCCTGGGCCACGACAAGCGCCGGTCGTTCGCCACGATCGACCCGGAGTACTACAAGTGGACCCAGTGGATCTTCCTGCAGATCTTCAACTCCTGGTACGACGACGAGGCCAAGAAGGCCCGCCCGATCGCCGAGCTGGTCGCCCAGTTCGAGAGCGGTGAGCGTGCCGTTCCGGCCGTCGGCGGCACCACGCGCGCGTGGAACGAACTGAGCGCCACCGAGCGCGCCGACGTCCTGAGCGAGTACCGCCTGGCGTACGCCTCCGACGCGCCCGTCAACTGGTGTCCCGGACTGGGCACCGTACTGGCCAATGAGGAGGTCACCGCCGACGGCCGTTCCGAGCGCGGCAACTTCCCCGTCTTCAAGGCCAAGCTGCGCCAGTGGAACATGCGCATCACCGCCTACGCCGACCGGCTGCTGGACGACCTGGACGCGCTGGACTGGCCCGAGGCCATCAAGCTGCAGCAGCGCAACTGGATCGGCCGCTCCGAGGGCGCCCGCGTCGACTTCCCGATCGACGGCGAAGCGATCACGGTCTTCACCACGCGCCCGGACACCCTGTTCGGCGCCACCTACATGGTGCTGGCGCCCGAGCACCCGCTGGTCGAGAAGTTCACCCCGGCCGCCTGGCCCCAGGACGCCCACGAGGTGTGGACGGGCGGGCACGCGACCCCGGCCGAGGCCGTCGCCGCCTATCGTGCGCAGGCCGCCTCGAAGTCCGATGTCGAGCGGCAGGCCGAGGCCAAGGACAAGACCGGCGTCTTCACCGGCGCGTACGCGACCAACCCGGTCAACGGCGAGCAGGTCCCGGTCTTCATCGCCGACTACGTACTGATGGGCTACGGCACCGGCGCGATCATGGCCGTCCCGGCGGGCGACCAGCGCGACTTCGAGTTCGCGCGCGCCTTCGAGCTGCCGATCCACTGCATCGTCGAGCCGACCGACGGCCGCGGCACCGACACGTCGACGTGGGAGAACGCCTTCGGGTCGTACGACGCGAAGATCATCAACTCCGCCAACGACGACATCTCGCTGGACGGCCTGGGTGTCGTCGACGCCAAGGCCCGCATCACCGAGTGGCTGGCGCGCAAGGGCATCGGCGAGGGCACCGTCAACTTCCGGCTGCGCGACTGGCTGTTCAGCCGCCAGCGCTACTGGGGCGAGCCCTTCCCGATCGTCTACGACGAGGACGGCGTCGCCCACGCGCTGCCCGAGTCGATGCTGCCCCTGGAGCTGCCGGAGGTCGAGGACTACTCGCCGCGCACCTTCGACCCGGACGACGCGAACACGTCCCCGGAGACCCCGCTGTCCCGCAACGAGGACTGGGTCAACGTCACCCTGGACCTGGGCGACGGCCGCGGCCCGCAGAAGTACCGCCGCGAGACCAACACCATGCCCAACTGGGCCGGTTCCTGCTGGTACGAGCTGCGCTATCTGGACCCGCACAACGACCAGAAGCTGGTCGACCCGGCCATCGAGCAGTACTGGATGGGCCCGCGCGAGGGCCAGCCGCACGGTGGCGTCGACCTGTACGTCGGCGGCGCCGAGCACGCCGTGCTGCACCTGCTGTACGCGCGCTTCTGGTCCAAGGTGCTGTTCGACCTGGGGTATGTCTCCTCGGTCGAGCCGTTCCACAAGCTGTTCAACCAGGGCATGATCCAGGCCTTCGTGTACCGCGACAGCCGTGGCATCGCGGTGCCCGCCACCGAGGTGGAGGAGCGCGACGGCGCGTACTACTACCAGGGCGAGAAGGTCTCCCGGCTGCTGGGCAAGATGGGCAAGTCCCTGAAGAACGCCGTCACTCCGGACGAGATCTGCGCCGAGTACGGGGCGGACACGCTGCGCCTGTACGAGATGGCGATGGGTCCCCTGGACGTGTCCCGGCCGTGGGACACGCGCGCGGTGGTGGGCCAGTTCCGGCTGCTGCAGCGGCTGTGGCGCAACGTCGTCGACGAGGCGACCGGTGAGGTCACCGTCGTCGGCACCGAGCCGGACGAGGACACCCTGCGTGCCCTGCACAAGGCCATCGACGGCGTACGCCAGGACCTGGAGGGCATGCGGTTCAACACCGCCATCGCCAAGGTCACCGAGCTGAACAACCACCTGACCAAGGTGGGCGGCCCGGTGTCGCGAAGCGTCGCCGAGGCCCTGGTGCTGCTGGTCGCGCCGCTGGCCCCGCACATCGCCGAGGAGCTGTGGCGCAAGCTGGGCCACACCGACTCGGTCGTCCACCAGGACTTCCCGGTCGCCGACCCGGCGTACGTCGTGGACGAGGCCGTGACCTGCGTCGTGCAGATCAAGGGCAAGGTCAAGGCGCGCCTGGAGGTCTCCCCGTCGATCTCCGACGAGGAGCTGGAGAAGGTCGCGCTGGCCGACGAGAAGGTCGTCGCGGCGCTGGGCGGCGCGGGGATCCGCAAGGTGATCGTGCGGGCGCCGAAGCTGGTGAACATCGTTACGGCGTAGCCTTCTCCGCCGAGTCGGAGCCGGTGGGTTCGAGTGACTCGGGGTAGTCCCCTACGGGCAGGTTCGGGGTTCTTCTGGAACTCCGAACCTGCCCGTAGCGTTTACCGTTGAAGAGCGCGACGGCAGCCGTCGCGACAGGTCTGAGGAGGAGCGTGGTGGGAACCGTGATCGCAGTGATCGCCCTGCTCTTTCTGCTGTTCGTGGTGCTGGGCGCGTATGCCACGGTGAAGGTGGTCGGCGCCGCCAAGCGAGGCGTGGACCGTACGATCTCGCAGGCGCGCCGCACGGTCGAGGACACGACACTGCGTGCCAAGACCTTCGCCCAGCCGGGTCCGATGGGCGAGCTGGCCCAGCTCCGGCTCAAGCTGCGCACGTCGATGCGGGCCACGCAGGACGCGCTGCACGCGGGCGTGGCGGAGGACGAGTCGCTGAAGGAGTCCCTGAGCCTCTTCGAGCGGCTCAGCGCGCACGGGCGTGAGCTGGACGACGAGCTCAAGCGCCTGGAGACCGAGCCCGACCGCGGCGCGCTCGCCTCGCGGCTGCCCGGACTGCGCGAGCGCACCGAGCGGATCACACAGTCCGCGGACTCGCTGCGCTGGGCCGCGCGCGACAGGGCCCGCCGCTTCGCGGACGACGACCTGGACTCGCTGAGCGCCCAGATAGACGTGGAGGCCGGCGCGCTGCGGCACTGGACGACGGAGCCGAAGCCCGCTTCGCCCGCAGCTCCTTGGCCCCAGGCACCCGCACCGGATGCGACGACCTCCGGCGGACAGACCTGGCCGGAGACCCCGCAGTCCCGTACGGCCGAGGAGCCGACGCGCTCCGCGATCACCCCGCCCGGCCGACGCCCCGCCTACCCCTGGCAGAAGAAGCCGCGCCCCGAGAGCACGACTTGATCCGGCCGCTCCAGCCGCAGGTGGGAGGGGCCGGGCTGCCGCCCACCCGCCCCGACAGGTAACCTCCAGCTCATGTCCCGCCATGTCGCTATCGTCACCGATTCAACGGCCTACCTGCCGCCGCTGACGATGGAGCGCCACGGCATCACAGCGGTGCCCCTGACCGTGGTCCTCGGTGACCAGGCGCTCGAAGAGGGCACCGAGATCTCGGCCCGCTCCCTGGCCCAAGCGCTGCAGAAGCGGCGCCCGGTCACGACGTCCCGGCCCAGCCCCGAGCTCTTCGCCGCGACCTACCGCAAGGTCGCCGAGTCCGGCGCCACCGGCATTGTCTCCCTCCATCTGTCGTCCGAGTTCTCGGGCACCTACGACGCCGCGGTGCTCGCGGCGCGGGAGGCGCCGGTGCCGGTGCGGGTGGTGGACACCGGGATGGTCGCGATGGCCCTCGGGTTCTGCGCGCTGGCCGCGGCCGAGTCCGCGGAGGCGGGGGGCACGATCGACGACGCGGTCACGGCCGCGGAGAAGCGGGCCGCGGGCACCTTCGCGTACTTCTACGTCGACACCCTCGACTATCTCCGCCGGGGCGGCCGGATCGGGGCCGCGCAGGCGCTGCTGGGCTCCGCGCTCGCGGTGAAGCCACTGCTGCAGCTGGACGACGGCCGCATCGAACTCCTGGAGAAGGTACGGACGGCGTCCAAGGCGATCGCCCGGCTGGAGGAGATCGTTGCCGTGCGCGCGGGCGACGCCCAGGTCGACATCGCCGTCCATCATCTGGCCGCCCCCGAGCGGGCCTCGGCACTCGCGGACCGGTTGCGGGCGCGGGTGCCCGGGCTGGCCGATCTGCATGTCAGTGAGGTCGGAGCGGTGATCGGGGCGCACACGGGGCCTGGGCTGCTGGGGGCGGTTGTCTCACCACGGTGAGAGCGCGCACCACACGTGTGGGTGAGGGAGTTATCCACAACTGGGCAGTAATCCACCGGAATTGAGCAAGATCATCGCGAAAGTGCCCGGGTGTCGGATCCTCGGCGCATGGCACTTCGATCACGCTCACGCACCGCCACACCGACCAGCGGCCCGGGTCGTGGCCCTGTCTCCGACGGCCGCAGCCGTCATCGCCGTCACCACCACCCGCGGAGCCGGACCCGACGTCGTGAGGCATCGGCCGAGGCCCTTCGTATGCGCGCGGAGGCGCTCTTCGCCGAAAGGGCCGGAGAGCGGCGGGAGTTGGGGAACGGGCCGCCAGGGGAGGATCGGGATGTGGGGGACGGCCCCAAGGCGACCACCGTGGTGGGGGTGGGTGTTGCCGATGTGCGGGGACTGGACAACCGTGTTCGCGAGGCCTTGGGCCGTGGTGGCTCCCGGGTACGCGGGACGTCGGACCTCGAAGGGGCCCAGGCGTACGGGTCGTTGAGCTCTGATGACTCCTGGGCAAGCGGGGCTGTGGCCCGCGGTGCGACGAGCACGCGCACGGGTGCGGGTGCGGCTGCGCCGGACGAGGGTGCTGCTGCTGACGCTGGAGCGCGCGGTGGAGTGCGTGTCGGCGCGCACGACGAAACTCACGCCGCCCACGTCGACGTCGCTTCAAGTACGGCGGAGTCGGGGGCGTGGCGGGACCGGGTCGGGCTCGCCGTCCGGGAGCGGATGCCGTTGTGGCTGCAGTCGAGCTGTGGTCTTGAGCGCAAGAACGTGGCCGCGCTGACCGTGCTGCTTGTCGTCGCCGCGGTCTTCGCCATGCAGCACTTCTGGGCCGGCAGGACTCAGTCGGTCCGAGCCCCCGAGGTGGTGCGGGCGGCGGCTCCGTACGGGGCGAAGACCGGACAGGGGGAGCGGTCGGACGCGGGACCGGATGCCTCGGCCGGAGCGCCGAGTCCCGCCGGAACAGCGATTGTCGTGGACGTCAGTGGCAAGGTGCGCAGCCCCGGGCTCCAGCGACTGCCGACCGGTTCCCGTGTCGAGGACGCCCTGCGCGCGGCGGGCGGGGTGCGCCCCGGCACGAACACCGAGGGTCTCAACCGTGCGCGGCTTCTCGTGGACGGCGAACAGATCGTCGTCGGTGCTCCCGCGTCCGCGGTGGGACCAGGCGCGGGCGGTGCGGGCCCAGTCGGCGCCGGTGGATCCGCCGCCGGTGCGGCACCCTCGGCTCCGGTCGCCCTCAACACGGCCACCGTGGACCAGCTCGACGGCCTCCCAGGCGTCGGCCCCGTCCTGGCCCAGCACATCATCGACTACCGCACCCAACACGGCGGCTTCCGCTCGGTCGACGAGCTCCGCGAGGTGAATGGAATCGGGGATCGCCGGTTCGCCGATCTGCGGAATCTGGTGCGGCCATGAGTGGGTCGGAGCGGCTGGAGCGGCCCGAGCGGATGGATGATCCGGAGCAGTCCGAAGTGTCGGGGGAGCCGGAGTGGCCGGGCGCGTCGGGAATGCCCGAGCGGCCGGAGGCTGCCGCGCCGGATCGTGCGCGTGTCTCGGGTGCCGCGAGCCGACGGACCGTGCATGCCGCCTCGGGCAAGCGGCTGGGGGCCTCGCATCCCCAGGAGGAAGGACCGGCGGATCTCCGGCTCGTGCCGCCCGCTCTGGCGGCTTGGGTGACGGCGGCTCTGACGATGGACGCCCTGCAGGGGTGGGTCGTGGGCGCGGTGGTGGTATCCGCCGTCGCGGGTGGTGCGCTGCTGCTGGCGGGGCGGAGAGGGTCGCGTGGCGCGGAGGGACGCGGGGGAGGGCGGTCGCTTTCGTGGCCGAGGGTCTCCGTTGCCGCCGTACTGCTCTGTGTCGCCGCGGCTGCGGCCTCCGCGGGCTTGCACGGGGCGGATCTGCGACGTGGGCCCGTGCCCACCCTGGCGCGGCAGTTCGCCAACGTGACCGCAGAGGTGGAGATCACCTCCGATCCACGGCTCACCCGGCCCCGGATCAAGGGGGATCACATGGCTCCGACGGCCGTACTGCTGGACGCGGAGGTCCGGCGGGTGACGCGGGCGGACGGGACGTTCGTCGCGACGCGTGCACCGGTGCTGGTGATCGTCGACGCGCGCTCGCCAAGGGGCTCGCCTCGGCTTTCCGGCGAGGGTTCGCCCTGGCTGTCGCTGCTGCCGTCCACGAGGTTGCGAGTGCCGGCTCGGCTGGTGCCGGCCCTGTCGGGCGGGGACGACATCGCGGCCGTCCTACGCGTGCGGGGCGGCGCGTCGCCCGAGGTGGTGGGAGAGCCGTCCGGGCCGCAGCGGTTCGCCGGCCGGCTGCGTGAGGGCCTGCGGGAGGCGACCGACGGGCTGGAGGCCGACGCGCGGGCGCTGCTGCCGGGGCTGGTCGTGGGGGACACCTCACGCGTCACACCGGAGTTGGACGACGCGTTCAAGGCGACCGACCTCACTCACCTACTGGCTGTCAGCGGGGGCAACTTCACGATCTTGCTCGCCCTGTTCATCGGGCCGCCGGGCCTCGCCCAGCGCGCCGAGCGGCGCGGTCTCGCACCGCGGCTCGGTGTTCCGCTGCGGGCGACCGCACTGCTCGGTGGAGTGCTCACGCTCGCCTTCGTGATCGTCTGCCGACCGGACCCGAGTGTGTTGCGGGCCGCGGCCTGTGGATCGATCGCGCTGCTCGCCATCGCGACCGGGCGCCGCAGATCGCTGATCCCCGCGCTGGCCACGGCCGTCCTGCTGCTGGTGCTGTACGACCCGTGGCTGGCCCGCAGCTACGGCTTCCTGCTCTCCGTTCTGGCGACCGGCGCCCTCCTCACGCTCGCCCCGCAGTGGAGTACGGCGCTCCAGAGGCGCCGTGTGCCGCCCCGTCTGGCCGAGGCGCTCGCTGCGGCCGCTGCGGCGCAGGCCCTGTGCGCACCGGTCGTCGCCGTCCTGTCGGCTCGGGTGAGCCTGGTGGCGGTGCCGTGCAATCTGCTGGCGGAGTTCGCGGTCGCGCCGGCCACGGTGCTGGGCTTCGCGACGCTGGCGACGGCCTCGGTGGCGCTTCCCGTCGCCAAGGCCCTGGCGTGGTGTGCGAGCTGGCCCGCCCGATGGATCGCCGGCATCGCGCGTACCGGCGCGGCTCTGCCCGGCGGGGGAGTGGACTGGCCGGGCACGTGGACGGGAGCGCTGTTGCTCGCTCTGGTCACGGCGGTGGTCGTGCTCGTCGGCCGACGGCTGCTGAGACACCCGTGGCTGAGTGGCGCCTGCGTGCTGCTGTTCCTGTTGGTCGTGGTGCAGCCGCCGCCTCTCACCAGGGTGATCACGGGGTGGCCGCCGCCCGGCTGGCGGTTCGCGATGTGCGACGTGGGGCAGGGGGACGCGACGGTGCTCGCGGCGGGCGACGGCACCGCGGTGGTGGTGGACGCCGGGCCCGACCCGGTGCTGGTCGACCGCTGCCTGAGCGCGCTCGGCGTCACCAGGATTCCGCTCGTCGTACTGACACACTTCCACGCCGACCATGTGGCGGGGCTGCCGGGCGTGCTGAGCGGGCGTTCGGTGGGCGCTATCGAGACGACCGGCTTCGAAGAGCCGCCGGACCAGGCCGAGTTCGTACGAAGGGAGGCGGCCGCACGGCACATCCCTGTGACCCGGGCCGTGGCGGGGGAGCGGCGGCGCACGGGAAGCCTCGACTGGCGGGTGCTGTGGCCGCCACCGAGCCCGGCCCCCACGCCGGACGGCCCGAACGACGCCAGTGTCGCCCTGCTCGTACGGTCGGCGGGGCTGCGGCTGCTGTTGCTCGGGGATCTCGAACCCCCGGCCCAGCAGGCCCTGTTGAGATCGCCGGCGGCGGAGGAGCTGGGAGCCGTGGACGTTCTCAAGGTCGCGCATCATGGCTCGGCCTACCAGGACCCGGACCTCATACGCAGGGTGGCCCCGCGGCTCGCATTGATCTCGTGCGGCAAGGACAACCCGTACGGGCATCCCGCGCCGAGTACGGTCGCGGCGTTGCGGGCCGCAGGTGCGGTGGTGCTGCGTACGGACCAGGACGGGGCGCTGGCCGTCGTCGGTGTGGGCGGAGGGCTGAGCGTGGCGAGAGACTGAACCCATGAATTCCGCACAGGCCGACGCCTACCTTCGCAGGATCGGGACCCAGTACCCCGCATGGCCCACGTCCGATGTGCTCCGCGAGCTTCAGCTGCGCCATCTGAAGACGGTGCCGTTCGAGAACCTGTCGATCCACCTCGGCGAGGAGATCGTGCTGGAGGAGAAGAGGCTGCTGGACAAGGTGGTGGGCGCTCGCAGGGGCGGCTTCTGCTACGAACTGAACGGGGCGTTCGGGGCGTTGCTGGGGGCGCTGGGCTTCGACGTGACGCTGCTCGCGGCGCGGGTGTACGGCGAAGAGGGGCGGCTCGGGATTCCGTACGACCATCTCGCGCTACGGGTGCGGACGGTGGACGGGGGCGACTGGCTGACCGATGTCGGGTTCGGGGCGCACAGCCTCCATCCGCTGGCCTTCGGGGAGCGGGGGGAACAGGAGGATCCCGGCGGCACGTTCCAGGTCGTCGAGTCGGGGCCGGACGCGGCGGGGGTACGGGGTGCCGGCGGTTCGCGGGAGGGTGTGGATCTCGACGTCGTCCGGGACGGCAAGGCGCAGTACCGCTTGGAGGTACGGCCGCGGGTGCTCGCGGACTTCGTCACCGGGGCCTGGTGGCACAGCACCTCGCCGGAGTCGCATTTCGCGCGGTCGCTGGTCTGTTCGCGGGTCACGGAGGACGGAGGGAGGATCACGCTCAGCGGCCGGAACTTCACGGTGACGACGGCTGAGAGGACGAAGACGGTGTCGGTACTGGCCACGGACGAGGAGGTGCTGGCCACGTATCGGGAGCGCTTCGGGATCGAGCTGGACCAGGTGCCGGAGGTGAGGAAGGCGCGGGAGTGAGGCAGGGGGAGTGACGTAGAGGGGGAGCAGAGGCAGAGGGGAGTGAGGCAGAGGGGGAGGAGCGGCCGTGTGTGTAGTGGCGGCACACGGGTGGGATCGACCTGGAATGTGGGGATTGTGCTCCAGGGCCGGCCGGCGTTCGGTCCTCGGTCGCCGTGATGGCCGACCCCGTCGTCGGGCCCACCGGGCGTATCGGAAAATGTCCATGTGAGCGATGTGAGACATGTGCTGGTGCTGCCCGACCGCGATGCTGCGGAAGAGGCGGCGGAGGCGCTCGGCGACCGGTTCAAACTCGATGAGGAGCCACAACTCGTACGGGACGCGCTGGCCGGTGAGGACGATGCCGAGGACGCGCAGTGGCTGGTGGTTCTGACGGACCCCGCGGAGCGGCTCGACCCGAAGGAGCTGGACGAGTTCGCGGGGGAGTGGGACGGCTGGCGGGAAGAGCCGTAGGGCTCCGCTGGGTGGAGTGGAGCCGGGAGACGCGGGGGGTTTCGTCGACTGGGGTCGACTGCGGGTCGGCTGTGGCTGGTCGCGCCCACGCGGCGGAGCCGCATATGTCACAGCCCCGCGTCCTTTGCGGGGTGGGATCGCGTTGTCAGTGGCGCGTGGGATGCTTTCGGTGATGGCCAGGAAGACTGCTAATGACGACCCTCTCGCCCCCGTCACGCTTGCCGTGGGCCAGGAGGACCTCCTGCTCGACCGTGCCGTTCAGGAGGTGGTGGCCGCCGCCAGGGCCGCCGACGCCGACACGGATGTACGGGACCTCACCCCGGACCAGTTGCAACCCGGCACGCTTGCCGAGCTGACGAGTCCGTCGCTCTTCTCCGAGCGCAAGGTCGTGGTCGTACGCAATGCGCAGGATCTTTCGGCCGACACCATCAAGGACGTGAAGGCGTACCTGGAGGCGCCGGCCGAGGAGATCACCCTCGTGCTGCTGCACGCGGGTGCGGCCAAGGGCAAGGGGCTGCTCGATGCCGCGCGCAAGGTGGGGGCGCGGGAGGTGGCGTGTCCCAAGATGACCAAGCCCGCGGATCGGCTGGCGTTCGTGCGGAGTGAGTTCCGGGCGCTGGGGAGGTCGGCCACGCCGGAGGCCTGTCAGGCGCTCGTCGACTCGATCGGGAGTGATCTGCGGGAGCTGGCGTCCGCGGTGTCTCAGCTGACCGCGGATGTCGAGGGGACGATCGACGAGGCGGTGGTCGGGCGGTACTACACGGGGCGGGCCGAGGCGTCGAGTTTTACCGTGGCCGACCGGGCCGTGGAGGGGCGGGCGGCGGAGGCGTTGGAGGCGTTGCGGTGGTCTCTGGCGACTGGGGTTGCGCCGGTCTTGATCACGAGTGCGTTGGCTCAGGGGGTGCGGGCGATTGGGAAGCTGTCCTCCGCGCGTGGGGGGCGGCCGGCTGATCTTGCGCGGGAGCTGGGGATGCCGCCGTGGAAGATTGATCGGGTGCGGCAGCAGATGCGGGGGTGGACGCCGGATGGGGTTGCTGTTGCTTTGCGGGCGGTTGCCGAAGCCGATGCCGGGGTCAAGGGTGGGGGGGATGATCCTGAGTACGCCCTGGAGAAGGCGGTCGTTGCGATTGCCCGGGCTGCTCGGTCGCGCCGGGGCTAGCGCCTCCGGGGTGGGCTGAGCTGGGCTTCTTCGCCCCCGCCGCCCCTACCCGTCCCATCCCGTTCCTGGGGGCTGCGCCCCCAGACCCCCCTAAAAGATTGCGCAGTTCCCCGCGCCCCTGAATGTGGCCGCGGGTGGGTGCGGGCTGGTCGCGCCGGTCCCCGCGCCCTGAAGAACCGGGGCGGGCGGAGGATCGCGGGGCGCAGCCCCGTGCCTTCAGGGGCGCTGCACGCCGAAGACCCCGCTCGTCCTCCTGGGGAAGGAGGGGAACGGGGTCTCGGTTTGAGATCTTGGAGCCGTGCCCGCGTGGCGAACGCAGGCCGCGCACGGATCCGGGGGTGCCGGGCAGGAGCGGAAGAGAGGGCCCGCTGGGTCCTTTCCGGCGGTCAAGTCAGGGGTTGAGCCCCGGAGGGCTCAGCCGACTCAGCCCTTGAGGGAAGCGACCTTCGAAGCAAGCGCCGACTTCTTGTTGGCGGCCTGGTTCTTGTGGATGACGCCCTTCGAGACAGCCTTGTCGAGAGCGCGCGACGCGGCGCGCGTGTACTCGGTGGCCTTCTCGGCGTCACCCGCGGCAGCGGCCTCGCGGGCCTTGCGGATCGCGGTCTTCAGGGAAGACTTGACGGCCTTGTTGCGCAGCCGGGCCTTCTCGTTGGTCTTGATCCGCTTGATCTGGGACTTGATGTTCGCCACGAATGAGCCTTTACAGGTTCAGGCGCGCGAGACAGCACGTCTCACTCGCCGTTTGATTTCCTTGGGGTGTGCCTCCTGCAGAGAGGGCATGAGACACAGCCACTCAGGCTACCAGGGGACGTGCGACCGGCCCAAACCGGTCGCAGGTCCCCACCCGTGGGACCATGGAGCCTACGTATCGATCCGACCCGAGGCGACAGGCGCCTCAAGAGACAGGACCCTGCGTGCCCGCGACCCCTAACAATGTGCCCGAGCCGAGCCGTACCGCCCCGGCTCTGATTCGCAATTTCTGCATCATCGCGCACATCGACCACGGCAAGTCCACGCTCGCCGACCGCATGCTCCAGCTGACCGGGGTGGTGGACCAGCGGCAGATGCGCGCTCAGTACCTCGACCGTATGGACATCGAGCGCGAGCGCGGTATCACGATCAAGTCCCAGGCGGTCCGGCTGCCCTGGGCCCCGACCGAGGACCCGGGCACCACCCACATCCTCAACATGATCGACACCCCCGGGCACGTGGACTTCACGTATGAGGTGTCCCGTTCGCTGGCCGCCTGCGAGGGGACCGTTCTCCTCGTCGACGCCGCCCAGGGCATCGAGGCCCAGACCCTCGCCAACCTCTACCTGGCGATGGAGAACGACCTCAAGATCATCCCCGTACTGAACAAGATCGACCTGCCGGCCGCCCAGCCGGAGAAGTTCTCCGAGGAGCTCGCCAACCTCATCGGGTGCGACCCCGAGGACGTTCTCAAGGTCTCCGCCAAGACCGGCCTGGGCGTCGAGGCGCTGCTCGACAAGGTCGTCGCCGAGATCCCGGCCCCGGTCGGTGTCCAGGACGCTCCCGCCCGCGCGATGATCTTCGACTCCGTCTACGACTCCTACCGGGGCGTCGTGACGTACGTGCGAGTCATCGACGGGCAGCTCAACAAGCGTGAGCGCATCCGGATGATGTCCACGGGGGCCACGCACGAGCTCCTGGAGATCGGGACGAACTCGCCGGAGATGCTGCCCGCCGACGGGCTTGGTGTCGGCGAGGTCGGTTATCTCATCACCGGGGTGAAGGACGTCCGGCAGTCCAAGGTCGGTGACACCATCACCACCTTGAACAAGGGCGCGACCGAGGCGCTCGGCGGGTACAAGGACCCCAAGCCCATGGTCTTCTCCGGGCTGTATCCGCTGGACGGCTCCGACTACCCCGAGCTGCGCGACGCACTCGACAAGCTGCAGCTCAACGACGCCGCGCTCGTCTATGAGCCGGAGACGTCCGCCGCGCTCGGGTTCGGCTTCCGCGTCGGTTTCCTCGGGCTGCTGCACCTCGACGTCATCCGGGAGCGGCTGGAGCGCGAGTTCGGGCTCGACCTCATCGCCACCGCGCCGAACGTCGTGTACCGCGTCGAGATGGAGGACCGCAGCGAGCACGTCGTCACCAACCCGAGCGAGTTCCCCGAGGGGAAGATCGACAAGGTCTACGAGCCGGTCGTCCGGGCGACGATCCTCGCGCCCTCCGAGTTCATCGGTTCGATCATGGAGCTGTGCCAGACCCGGCGCGGCACCCTGCTCGGGATGGATTACCTGTCCGAGGACCGGGTCGAGATCCGGTACACGCTGCCGCTCGCCGAGATCGTCTTCGACTTCTTCGACCAGCTGAAGTCCAAGACCCGCGGCTACGCCTCGCTCGACTACGAGCCCACCGGCGAGCAGACCTCCAGCCTGGTCAAGGTCGACATCCTGCTGCACGGCGACAAGGTCGACGCCTTCTCGGCGATCACGCACAAGGACGCGGCGTACGCGTACGGTGTGCGGCTCGTCGCCAAGCTGCGCGAGCTCATCCCGCGGCAGGCCTTCGAGGTGCCGATCCAGGCGGCCATCGGCTCCCGGGTCATCGCCCGCGAGACCATCCGCGCCATCCGCAAGGACGTCCTCGCCAAGTGCTACGGCGGTGACATCTCCCGTAAGCGGAAGCTGCTGGAGAAGCAGAAGGAAGGCAAGAAGCGGATGAAGATGGTGGGCTCTGTGGAGGTTCCGCAAGAGGCCTTCATCGCCGTGCTGTCCAGCGACGACAGCGGTGGCGCGGCCAAGGGCAAGAAGTAGCCACCGGGCTAGCCACCGTTACCCCCGGAAACTCGGGCACAATGCGGGCTCGTCGCGCTTCGGCGCGGCGAGCCCGTACGCGTGCGTAGCTTCGCTCTCTGTAGGAAGTGACAGGCCGCCGCCCCTTACGCGCCGGGCGGTCGCGCCTTACTCTGATCTCTGCTCGATGGTTACTCGCGAGTTAAACAACAGCCGCAACCAGCCAGCCGCACAGCAGTCGGTCGAGCCAGACGCACGCACTGTCGCGGGCCCCGGAGGATGTCGTGAGCGACACACAGACCCTGATCGAGAACCGTCCGCCGTCCGTGGCGGGCCTCTTCCTGGAGCGCGTGGCGGCCACGCCGGACGGCGAGGCCTACCGCTACCCGGTGCCAGCCGCCTCGGGCGACGGGCCGGACGAGTGGAAGTCGCTGAGCTGGGCGCAGGCCGCCGAGCGGGTCTTCGCCATCGCGGCCGGACTGATCGAACTGGGCGTACAGCCGGAGCAGCGCGTCGCGCTCGCCTCCTCCACACGGGTCGAGTGGATCCTGGCCGACCTCGGCATCCTGTGCGCGGGCGCGGCCACGACGACCGTGTATCCGCAGACCAACGCCGCGGAGTCGGCGTTCATCCTCTCCGACTCCGAGAGCAAGGTCCTCATCGCGGAGGACGCGGCCCAGCTCGCGAAGGTGATCGAGAAGCGCGCCGAGCTGCCCGAGCTCACCCACGTGGTCGTCATCGACCCGAAGGGCGTGGAGCCTTCCCAGGAGGAAGGCGACTGGGTCCTCACGCTCGCCGAGCTGGAGGCCCGCGGCGCCGCCTACCTGGAGAAGAACGCCGACCTGATCAAGGAGAAGGTCGGCGCGATCACCGCCGATCAGCTCGCGACCCTGATCTACACCTCGGGCACCACGGGCCGCCCCAAGGGCGTCCGTCTTCCGCACGACAACTGGTCGTACATGGCCAAGGCCATCGCCTCGACAGGACTGCTCGGCCCCGACGACGTGCAGTACCTGTGGCTGCCGCTCGCGCACGTCTTCGGCAAGGTGCTCACCTCCGGCCAGATCGAGGTCGGACACGTCACCGCCGTCGACGGCCGTGTGGACAAGATCATCGAGAATCTGCCGGTCGTGCAGCCGACGTACATGGCGGCCGTCCCGCGCATCTTCGAGAAGGTCTACAACGGGGTCGCGGCGAAGGCGCGGGCCGGTGGCGGCGCCAAGTACAAGATCTTCCAGTGGGCCGCCGAGGTCTCCCGCGAGTACGCGAAGGCCAGCCAGGACAACTTCCGCCGCACCGGCACCGCCTCCGTGCCCTTCGCGCTCGGCGCCAAGCACAAGGTCGCGGACGCGCTCGTCTTCGCCAAGATCCGTGAGGCCTTCGGCGGCAACCTGCGCGCCTGCGTCTCGGGCAGCGCGGCGCTCGCACCCGAGATCGGCTACTTCTTCGCCGGCGCCGGCATCCACATCCTGGAGGGGTACGGCCTCACGGAGTCCTCCGCCGCCTCCTTCGTGAACCCCGGCGAGGCGTACCGCACCGGCACGGTCGGCAAGCCGCTGCCCGGCACCGAGGTGCGTATCGCGGACGACGGCGAGATCCTGCTGCGCGGCCCCGGCATCATGGAGGGCTACCACGGGCTGCCCGAGAAGACCGCCGAGGTCCTGGAGCCGGACGGCTGGTTCCACACCGGCGACATCGGCGAGCTGTCGCCCGACGGCTACCTGCGCATCACCGACCGCAAGAAGGACCTCATCAAGACGTCCGGCGGCAAGTACATCGCGCCCGCCGAGGTCGAGGGCCAGTTCAAGGCCGTCTGCCCGTACGTCTCCAACATCCTTGTGCACGGCGCCGACCGGAACTTCTGCACCGCGCTCATCGCCCTCGACGAGCCGTCCATCCTCGACTGGGCCAAGGACAACGGGCTGGAGGGCAAGTCGTACGCCGATGTCGTCGCCGCGCCGGCCGCCGTCGCCCTCATCGAGGGGTACGTCAAGGAACTCAACGAGGGCCTCCAGCGCTGGCAGACCATCAAGAAGTTCCGTCTGCTGCCGCGGGACCTCGATGTGGAGCACGGGGAGATCACGCCGAGCCTGAAGCTGAAGCGGCCGGTTGTCGAGCGGGAGTACAAGCACCTCATCGATGAGATGTACGCGGGCTCGCGCGAGGCGTGACCTCAAGCCGCACCTGGGGGCGGGGCGTCAAATGCCCCGTCCCCGACGCATATCTCTGAGCAGCTCCTCCATCTGCCGTACCTGATGGCGCAGTTCGAAGACGTCCTGAAGGCTGCTGGCCGCCATGTGTACCTCGATCTTCTTCAGGCGGTTGGCGAGCTCGTCGAAGTGCTCCTGTTCGCGCGCGAGCATCCGCTCCAGTTGCTGGTTCTTGCGGTGCAGGTCCAGGAAGACCGTGACCTTCGCCCGTAGCACCCACGGGTCGAAGGGCTTGGTCAAGTAGTCGGCGGCGCCGGTCGCGTAGCCGCGGAAGGCGTAGCCCGCGTCGGCGTCCGTGCCGGTCAGGAAGATGATGGGGACGTCCTTCGTCTGGTCGAGCCGTTTGATGTTCGCGGCGGTCTCGAAGCCGTCCATGCCCGGCATCCGGATGTCGAGCAGGACGACGGCGAACCGCTGCCGGAGCAGGGCCTTCATCGCCTCCTCGCCCGAACGCGCGCGCACCAGCGGTTCGTTGAGGGACCCCAGGACGGCCTCCAGCGCGATCAGGTTGTCCTCCATGTCATCGACAAGGAGGATGCTCGCGCGCTCGTCGGTCGTTGCCTCAGCGCTCATGGTGACTGTGCCTCACTCAGCCGTCGGCGGGACAGCGGGCTCCCCTGATGTGCTCGGTCCCGGTACAACCGCACCGTCGGCGGCGTCCTGCTCCACGTCGTCTCCGCTCTCCGGATCGAGGAGGGCGCAGACGACGGTGAGGAGCTGGTCGACGTCCACGGGCTTCGGTACGTAGTCGTTGGCACCCCGTGCGATGGACTTCTCCCGGTCGCCGGGCATCGCCTTCGCGGTCAGCGCGACGATGGGCAGACCCGTCCAGCGGGGTGTGCGGCGGATGGCGGAGATCGTCTCATAGCCGTCCATCTCCGGCATCATGATGTCCATCAGGACGAGCTCGACATCGGGATTGCGCTCCAGGGTCTCGATGCCCTCGCGGCCGTTCTCCGCGTACAGGACGGGCATGCCGACGCGGCCCAGGACATGGGTGAGCGCGAAGACGTTGCGGATGTCGTCGTCGACGATCAGCACCCGCCGGCCGGGCAGGACTTGGCCCGCTCTGCCGGACTTCCACGCCTCCAGCTTGGTGGGTGTCGGCCAGGTGTCGTCGGTGTCGTGGGCGGTGTACGGCTCGCTGGACAGCTCGGGCACGGGCGCCTGGCGGTCCTCGGGGGTGGGTCCGGTCGCCGTGTGCCCGGGGCTCACGACAGGGACGTACAGCGTGAAGGTGGAGCCCTTGCCGGGCTTGCTCTCCGCGATGATCCGGCCGCCGAGCAGTCCGGCGATCTCCCGGCTGATGGACAGGCCGAGGCCGGTGCCGCCGTACTTGCGGTTCGTGGTGCCGTCGGCCTGCTGGAACGCCTCGAAGATCACCGGGAGTTTCTCCGCGGCGATGCCGATGCCGGTGTCGGAGACCGCGAAGGCGATGACGTCGTCGCTGTTCTCGCGGGTGTAGAGGTGCTCCGGGTCCTTGAGGCGGTTGACGCGCAGCTCGACCCGGCCGCTCGCGGTGAACTTGATCGCGTTGGAGAGCAGGTTGCGCAGGATCTGCTGGAGCCGCTGCTCGTCCGAGTACATCTCCCGCGGTACGTCCTCGCCGACGGCCACCTCGAAGGCGAGCCCCCGGTCCAGGGTGAGCGGGCGGAAGGTGGCGTGGACGTAGTCGAGCAGCTTGATCAGCGGCAGCCTCTTCGGGCGTACGTCCATCCGGCCCGCCTCGATCTTGGACAGGTCGAGGATGTCGTTGATCAGCTGGAGGAGGTCCGAGCCCGAGCGGTGGATGGTCGTCGCGAACTGCACTTCCTGGTCCGAGAGATGGCCGTCCGGGTTGTCCGACAGCAGCCGGGCCAGGATCAGCAGTGAGTTCAGCGGCGTGCGCAGCTCGTGCGACATGTTCGCCAGGAACTCCGACTTGTACTGGGAGCTGGTCGCCAACAGGGCTGCCTTTTCTTCCAGTTCGGCGTTCGAGCGCTGCAATTCGGCCTGCTGCGACTGGAGTTCGTCCGAGCGGTCCTGGAGCTGGATGGCCAGGCGCTGGGACTCGCCGAGCAGGGACTCCGTACGGGAGTTGGCGATGATCGTGTTGATGGCGACGCCGATGGTGTTCACGAACTGGTCGAAGAACGCCAGGTGGACGTCGGAGAAGCGCGAGAAGGAAGCGAGTTCGATGACGCCCAGCAGCTTGTCCTCGAAGAGGATCGGGATGATCACGACGCTCGCAGGGGCCGCTTCACCCAGACCGCTGTTGATCTTGATGTAGTCCGGCGGGGCCTCTTCGACGAGGATCCGCTTCTTCTCGCGGGCCGCCTGCCGGACCAGTCCGTGGACCGGCATGCCGCCCGTGTCGACCGTCGCGCCCTGCGCCGAGCCGTACCCGGCGATGAAGGCCAGCCCCTTGGCGGGGATGGCGGTCCGCAGGGTGTCTTCCTCCGGGTCGGCCAGGAAGAAGGCGCCGTACTGCGCGTTCACCAGCGGGGTCAGCTCGCGCAGGATCAGGTCGGCGACCTCCATCAGGTCGCGGTGACCCTGCATCAGCGCGGCGAGGCGTGCCAGGTTCGACTCCAGCCAGTCCTTCGCGCGGGTGGTCTCGCGGAGGTTGGCCACCATCAGGTTGATGTTGTCCTTGAGCTCGGTGACCTCACCCTGGGTCTCCACCGTGATGGAGCGGGACATGTCGCCCTGGGCCACGGCGGACGCCACTTCGGCGATCGCGCGGACCTGGGTGGTCAGGTTGAGCGCCAGCTCGTTCACGTTCGTCGTGAGGCGCTTCCAGGTGCCGTAGACGCCCTCGACCCGCGCCTGGCCGCCGAGTTGACCCTCGGAGCCCACCTCGCGGGCCACGCGGGTGACCTCTGAGGAGAATGAGGAGAGGGTGTCGACCATCGTGTTGATCGTCGTCTTCAGTTCGAGGATCTCGCCGCGCGCGTCCACGTCGATCTTCTTGGAGAGGTCTCCCTGGGCCACGGCGGTGGCGACCTGGGCGATGTTCCGGACCTGTGAAGTCAGGTTGTCGGCCATGTAGTTGACGTTGTCGGTCAGGTCGGCCCAGACACCGGAGACGCCGAGCACCTGGGCCCGGCCGCCGAGCCGGCCGTCGGTGCCGACCTCGCGGGCCACGCGGGTGACCTCGTCGGCGAAGGCACGCAGCTGCTCCACCATCGTGTTGACGGTGTCCTTCAGCTCCAGGATCTCGCCGCGGGCGTCGACGGTGATCTTCTTCGACAGGTCGCCGTTGGCGACGGCGGTCGTCACCTGGGCGATGTTCCGGACCTGTGAAGTCAGGTTCAGGGCCATGAAGTTGACGTTGTCGGTCAGGTCTTTCCAGACGCCGGACACCCCGCGGACCTGGGCCTGCCCGCCCAGGTTTCCTTCCGTACCCACCTCGCGGGCCACGCGGGTGACCTCGTCGGCGAAGGCGGAGAGCTGGTCGACCATGGTGTTGATGGTCGACTTGAGTTCGAGGATCTCGCCCTTCGCCTCGACGGTGATCTTCTTGCCGAGGTCACCCTGGGCCACCGCAGTGGAGACGAGGGCGATATTGCGGACCTGCGAAGTCAGGTTGTCCGCCATGAAGTTGACGTTGTCGGTGAGGTCCTTCCAGACGCCACTCACTCCGCGTACTTGTGCCCGGCCGCCGAGGTTTCCTTCGGTGCCGACTTCGCGGGCCACGCGGGTGACCTCGTCGGCGAAGGCGGAGAGCTGGTCGACCATGGTGTTGATGGTCGACTTGAGTTCGAGGATCTCGCCCTGCGCGTCAACCGTGATCTTCTGACTCAGGTCGCCGTTGGCGACGGCCGTGGTCACCTGGGCGATGTTGCGGACCTGGGAGGTCAGGTTCGAGGCCATGAAGTTGACGTTGTCGGTGAGGTCCTTCCAGACCCCCGACACACCGCGCACCTGGGCCCGGCCGCCCAGCTGGCCCTCCGTGCCGACCTCGCGGGCCACCCTGGTCACCTCGTCGGCGAAGGCGGAGAGCTGGTCGACCATCGTGTTCACGGTGAGCTTCAGTTCGAGCAGCTCGCCGGTCGCCTCGACCGTCACCGTACGCGTCAGGTCGCCGCGCGCCACCGCCGTGGTCACCAGGGCGATGTCCCGCACCTGGGCCGTCAGCCGGGACGCCATCGTGTTGACCGCCTCGGTCACATCCCGCCAGCTCCCGGACAGACCGGTCACCTTGGCCCGGCCGCCGAGCCGCCCCTCCGTGCCGACCTCGCGGGCGACACGTGTGACCTCGCCGGTGAAGAGGGAGAGCTGATCGACCATCTTGTTGACCGCGCGGCCCAGTCTGCGTAAGTCGCCCCGCAGTTGGCGGTTCCCGTCGTGCAGATCGACCCGCTGGGTCAGATCGCCGCCGGCCACCGCGTCGAGGACACGTGTCGCGTTCGCCGCGGGGGCCACCAGGGCGTCGAGCAGCTGGTTCACGTCGTTGACGCGCGAAGTCCAGTTCCCCTGGCCCGGGCTGGCAGAAAGACGCTCGTCGAGCCGCCCGTGTCGTACCAATTCCCGCCGAACCCGCTGCACTTCCGTGTTGAAATGGGCGTTTCGGTCGATGATCTGGTTGAACGTCATGCTCAGCTCGGCCACCAAACCATGCCCGGTCTCCGGCACCTTGGTGAAGTCGCCGTCGCGGGCGGCGGCCATCGCCGCGAGCAGCGGACGCAGATCGGATGCCCGAATCTGTCCGTCTTCGAGCACATGCATACCACTGTTCTCACTCATGGCGGCCCACTTCGGTAACTCGGCGCTTATGGGCGTGGCCAGTCTGTCACTCTGTCCGCATCGCCTGAGGCGTATTCGTCCGATCTGCTCAGGGAGCTGCACAGTGGGGGCCATTCCGACGCAACGGGAGTCCATGGCGCGTGCCCCTGATGCGCCTGCGCACTACCGGCCCGGCCAGGAAGCCATCGCTCGCACCTCGCTGCCGGGTACTCCGCTCGCACCCGGAGCCGCCCGCCGGTTCGTGCGCGGCGCGCTCGCCGACTGGGCCGAACTCGCCCTGCCGGGCTCCGAGATCATCGACGACCGGCTCATCGACGACGCCGTCGTGGTGGTCAGCGAACTCGTCACCAACGCCGTCGTGCATGCGGGCACCGACGTCGAACTGCTGTGCCGCCTCGAAAGCCGCGACAGCCGCGACAGCCGCGACAACTGCGAAAGCCGCGAAACCGTGGAGGGCGGGCTGCCCGGCCCGCTCGTCGTCGAGGTCTCCGACCACCACCCCTCACGTGCGGTACGCGACGACGCCGTCGAACGGCCGTACGGCACCCCGGAGTACGGGCGCGGGCTGCGGCTCGTCGCCACTCTCTCCGAAGCGTGGGGGATCACCTACCGGCCCGGCGTCAAGACGGTCTGGGCGCGGCTGTTGGCCGACGGGGGCGCGGGAGTCGGCGGCATGGCCGAAACGTCCGCGGGTGCCGACAGCATCGCGGTAGCGGGCGACGGCAGCGTGCTGGAAGCCGGCGGGTTCGCGGACACCGCGGAGCACTTGGCGAAGAAGGAGCAGATAGCGGCGTACGCCACTGGCCAGGCCCTGGAGCGTGGGCTGCGGGCCGGCGAGCCGCTCGCCCCCGAGATACTCCCGCCCGAACCGAGGCGCAACGTCCACCAGGACCTGGACTGGCTCAACCGCGGCGCCCTCTCCTTCCTCGCCGAGGCCTCCGACCTGCTCGCCGGGCAGCTCGACGAGGACCTCGTGGCCGCGCTCGCCGGGCAGCTGCTCGTGCCGCGGCTCGCCGACTGGTGCGCCGTGTGGCTGGAGGACGAGGCCACCGACCGGGCCGGCGGTCTCGGCCTCGCCCTGGGACCCCGCCTCGCCCGCGTCTGGCACGGCAGCGAGAACCGCATCGAGGAACTGCGCCGCGCCCTGGAGAAGGACCCGCCGCGGCTGCCCGACGCGGTGCGTTCCCGGGCCGTCCCCGTGCCCTGGCCCGGCGAGGCGCTGGGCGCGCGCGGGGTGAGCGGGGCCGCGCTCGCGTACCGGCTGATCGCGGGCGGGCGGCCGCTGGGCACGCTCGTCATCGGGCGGGCCGGGCTGACCGACTTCCCCGACGAGATCACCGGGCTCGTCGAGGACCTCAGCCGCCGTATCGCCCTCGCCATCGGCGCGGCCCGCCAGTACGCGCGCCAGGCCACCATCAGCCGGGTCCTCCAGCGCGGTCTGCTGCCCGGCGCGGTCGCCGAGATCCCCGGGGTGCGCAGCGCCCTCGTGTACGAGCCGCTCGACAAGGGCGGACCCAGCGGCGACTTCTACGACCTGTTCCCGGCGGGCGACGGGCGCTGGTGCTTCGCGGTGGGCGACGTCCAGGGCAAGGGACCCGAGGCCGCCGTCGTGATCGGCCTGGCCCGGCCCTGGCTGCGGCTGCTGGCCCGCGAGGGCTACCAGGTCGCCGACGTCCTCGACCGCCTCAACCAGCTCCTGCTCGACGACGCGACCGAGACGGCGGACGCGGCGGCCCGTGCGCTCGTGGCGGCGGGCGGGCCGGGCCTCGGCGCCGACCTGGGCCCGCAGACGCGCTTCCTGTCCATGCTGTACGGCGAGCTGGTCCCCTTCGACGGCGGCGTGCGCTGCACCCTCGCCTCCGCCGGACATCCGCTGCCGCTGCTCCTCGGCCCCGACGGCGACGTACGGGAAGTGGCCCGCCCGCAGACCCTCCTCGGCGTCTTCGAGGACGCCGGCTACACCTCCGAGACCTTCGAGCTGCACCCCGGCGACACTGTGCTGTGCGTCACGGACGGTGTGACGGAGCGGCGCTGCGGACCCCGCCAGTTCGACGACGACGACGGCCTCGCGAAGGCCCTGGAGGGCTGCGCGGGACTGAGCGCCGAGCTGATCGCGGAGCGGATCCGCCGGCTGGTGCACGAGTTCGGTGCGCGGCCTCCGGAGGACGACATGGCGTTGCTGGTGCTGCAGGCCGAATAGGGCCCGAGGAGGGATGGGGCCCGAGGAGGAATGGGGCCGAGGAGGAACGGGGCCGAGGAGGAATGGGGCCCGAAGAGGACGTCGTACGGGGTATGGGCGCGCGTACGGGACAATGGAACGTATGCCTTCCGCACTCCCCGACGGTGAGCCCGTCCCCGACGACGGGGCGCTGCCCGCGCACGCCCTGGCCGGGGCGGCCGAGCGTCCCCTCGGGTTCTATCTCCACGTGCCGTACTGCGCGACCCGCTGCGGCTACTGCGACTTCAATACCTACACGGCGACCGAGCTGCGCGGCACCGGTGGCGTGCTCGCCTCCCGGGACAACTACGCGGACACGCTGACCGACGAGGTCCGGCTCGCCCGCAAGGTCCTCGGCGACGACCCGCGCCCCGTCCGCACGGTCTTCGTCGGCGGCGGTACGCCGACCCTGCTGGCTGCCGACGATCTCGTACGGATGCTGGGGGCGATCCGTGACGAGTTCGGGCTCGCGGACGACGCGGAGATCACCACGGAGGCGAACCCCGAGTCGGTCGATCCGGCATACCTCGCGACCTTGCGCGCCGGGGGCTTCAACCGGGTCTCCTTCGGGATGCAGAGCGCCAAGCAGCATGTACTGAAGGTGCTCGACCGCACGCACACGCCCGGCCGTCCCGAGGCCTGTGTCGCCGAGGCCCGTGCGGCGGGCTTCGAGCATGTGAACCTGGACCTGATCTACGGCACGCCCGGGGAGTCCGACGACGACTGGCGTGCCTCGCTCGACGCGGCGCTCGGTGCCGGGCCCGACCACATCTCCGCGTATGCGCTGATCGTGGAGGAGGGTACGCAGCTCGCCCGTCGTATCCGCCGTGGCGAGGTTCCGATGACGGACGACGACGTGCACGCGGATCGGTATCTCATCGCGGACGAGGTGATGTCGGGGGCGGGCTTCGAGTGGTACGAGGTGTCGAACTGGGCCGCTTCCGAGGCTGGGCGCTGCCTTCACAACGAGCTGTACTGGCGGGGAGCCGACTGGTGGGGGGCGGGGCCTGGGGCGCACAGTCACGTCGGTGGGGTGCGGTGGTGGAACGTGAAGCATCCTGGGGCGTATGCCTCGGCGCTGGCCTCCGGGCGGTCGCCGGGGGCGGGGCGGGAACTTCTCTCCGAGGAGGATCGCCGGGTTGAGCGCGTTCTTCTGGAGCTGCGGCTTCGTGAGGGGTGTCCGCTGTCTTTGCTTCGGGTGGATGGGCTTGCGGCGGCGGCGCGTGCGCTGGGTGAGGGGTTGCTCGAAGCCGGGCCGTACGACGAAGGTCGTGCCGTTCTGACGCTGCGCGGGCGGTTGCTCGCGGACGCGGTCGTCCGGGACCTGGTGGACTGAGGGCCCTTTTTCGCCCCCGCCGCCCCTACCCGTCCCATCCTTCTGGGGCTCCGCCCCTTCGACCCCGGGTGCGGGTGGGTGGGGGCTGGTCCAAAAGATTGCGCAGTTCCCCGCGCCCCTTTTAGGGGCGCGGGGAACTGCGCAATCTTTTAACGGGATGGGACGGGTAGGGGCGGCGGGGGCGAAAAAACGTCGTGCGGACCTCTACTCCGGGGCCGTGACGAAGTCGATCAACTCCTCCACTCGGCCCAGGAGTTCCGGCTCCAGGTCCTTGTAGGAGCGGACGTGGGACAGGATGTGCTGCCAGGCCGCGCCGGTGTTTTCCGGCCAGCCCAGGGAACGGCAGATGCCTGTTTTCCAGTCCTGGCCGTGGGGGATGCGGGGCCAGGAGGGGATGCCTACGGAGGACGGTTTCACGGCCTCCCAGATGTCGATGTAAGGGTGGCCGAGGACCAGGGCGTGGTCGCTGGTGACCGACTCGGCGATGCGGGACTCCTTGGTGCCGGGGACGAGGTGGTCGACCAGGATGCCGAGGCGGGCGTCCGGGCCGGGGTCGAAGTCCGCGACGATCGAGGGGAGGTCGTCGATGCCCTCCAGGTACTCGACGACGACGCCCTCGATGCGGAGGTCGTCGCCCCAGACCTTCTCGACGAGTTCGGCGTCGTGGCGGCCCTCGACGTAGATGCGGCCCGCGCGGGCCACCCTGGCACGCGCACCCGGTACCGCCACCGAACCCGAGGCCGTGCGGGCGGGACGCGACGCGGGCGCGGCCGACGGGCGGACCAGCGTCACCACCCTGCCCTCCAGGAGGAAGCCGCTCGGCTCCAGCGGGAAGACGCGGTGCTTGCCGAAGCGGTCCTCCAGGGTCACCGTGCCTGCCTCGCAGCGGATCACCGCGCCGCAGAAGCCGGTGCCGGGCTCCTCGACCACCAGACCGGGGTCCGCGGGGACCTCGGGCACGGGCTTGGGCTTCTTCCACGGCGGGGTCAGGTCCGGAGAGTACTGGCGCATTCGGATGACGATAGGAGAAGCCCCGCCGTCGTGTCGTACGGGCTCCTACGACACGCCGAAGCGGGTCGCCAGCGCGTTCCGCTGGGCCCGGACAAACGCCGCATTCACCGCCGCCCCGTGTCCCGGTACGTACACCGCGTCCTCCCCGCCCAGGTCGAGCAGCCGGTCCAGGGCCGCCGGCCAGTGGGAGGGGACGGCGTCCGGTCCCGCCTGGGGTTCGCCCGATTCCTCCACCAGATCGCCGCAGAAGACGATCTCCGGTGAACCGAGTGTGTTTGGGGTGGCTGGTGTGGCTGGTGTGCCTTGGATCAGTACCGCCAAGTCGTGGCCCGTGTGGCCGGGGCCCACGTTCGCCAGCAGGACCTGCACGCCGCCGCCCAGGTCGAGGGTCCACTCGCCGGACACCGAGTGGCGGGGGTGGACCAGGAGGTCCGCGGCCTCGGCCGCCTCGCGCGGGTCGAGGCCGTTGCGTACGGCGTCCGTGCGCAGTTCCTCGCGGTCGTGGGCGAAGACCGAGTCGAGGCCGACCGGCCCGAACACCTCCACGCCCGCGAACGCCGCCGCGCCGAAGACATGGTCGAAGTGGGGGTGGGTGAGTGCGAGGTGCGTCACTCGGCGGTCCGGGCCGAGGAGCCGCTGGGCCTCCGTGCGCAGCCGTGCGCCCTCCCCGAGGCTCGACCCGGCGTCGATCATCAGCGCCGCGCCCTCGCCCACCACGAGCCCGACCGTGCAGTCCCAGACCGGCAGCCGCCGCCGTCCCACCCGGGGCGCCACCCTTTCCCACCCCAACTCTTCCCAAGTCACGCTCATAAGGAGACGCTAAGCGGGCTCGGGGAAGTGAGGCACGCCCCCACGCCGCCCGGCACGGCACCTCGCCGCACTGCCGAATCACCCAAGTACATCCAGTACGAGGGCGATCCGGCAGCACGCCGATGCACCGCACCGGACGACGCGGGAACGCACCCCACTTCCCCGAGACCGCTTGGCCGTGAGAGCGCGCAGCACACGACATCGCAGGCCCGCCCTTGCCGGGGCCGTACCTCACCGCCGTACACTGGGCCGGGGAACGCTGGCACTCGCGTGCGATGAGTGCCAGGACGAAGGTCATGAAGGCCATGAAGGTCACGAAGGCCACGATGCTGAATTCTGGAGGTGTGCGCGATGCTCAGTGAACGCAGGCTCGAAGTGCTGCGCGCCATCGTCCAGGACTACGTGGGCACCGAGGAGCCGGTCGGTTCCAAGGCGCTCACCGAGCGGCACCGCCTCGGTGTCTCGCCGGCGACCGTGCGCAATGACATGGCCGCGCTGGAGGACGAGGGCTACATCGCCCAGCCGCACACCAGCGCCGGACGCATCCCCACCGACAAGGGCTACCGGCTCTTCGTCGACAAGCTCGCGGGCGTCAAGCCGATGACCGCGCCCGAGCGGCGGGCCATTCAGAATTTCCTCGACGGGGCTGTGGACCTCGACGACGTCGTCGGCCGGACCGTACGGCTGCTCGCGCAGCTCACGCGGCAGGTCGCCGTCGTGCAGTACCCCTCGCTGACGCGCTCGACGGTGCGGCACGTGGAGCTGCTGTCCCTCGCCCCAGCGCGCGTGATGCTGGTGCTGATCACGGACACCGGCCGGGTCGAGCAGCGCATGATCGACTGTCCGGTGCCGTTCGGCGAGACCTCGCTGGCGGATCTGCGCGCGCGGCTCAACAGCCGGGTCGCGGGCCGCCGTTTCGCGGACGTCCCGCAGCTCGTGCAGGACCTCCCGGACGCGTTCGAGGCGGAGGACCGGGGTACGGTCGCGACCGTGCTCTCCACCCTCCTGGAGACACTGGTCGAAGAGACCGAGGAGCGGCTGATGATCGGCGGCACCGCCAATCTGACCCGCTTCGGACATGACTTCCCTCTCACCATCCGGCCGGTGCTCGAAGCACTGGAGGAGCAGGTCGTGCTCCTCAAGTTGCTTGGTGAGGCCGGGGATTCGAGCATGACCGTGCGAATCGGGCACGAGAACGCGTATGAGGGACTCAACTCCACGTCCGTGGTCTCGGTCGGCTACGGTTCGGGCGACGAGGCAGTAGCGAAACTTGGCGTGGTCGGACCGACCCGCATGGATTACCCGGGAACGATGGGAGCGGTACGAGCGGTGGCACGGTACGTCGGACAGATCCTGGCGGAGTCGTAAGTGGCCACGGACTACTACGCCGTACTCGGCGTGAGCCGCGACGCGTCCCAGGACCAGATCAAGAAGGCGTTCCGGAGGCTCGCACGCGAGCTGCACCCGGACGTCAATCCCGATCCGAAGACGCAGGAGCGGTTCAAGGAGATCAACGCCGCGTACGAGGTGTTGTCGGACCCGCAGAAGAAGCAGGTCTACGACCTCGGCGGCGACCCGCTGTCCGCCTCCGGTGGCGGTGGCGCCGGCGGCTTCGGCGCGGGCGGCTTCGGGAACTTCTCGGACATCATGGACGCCTTCTTCGGTACGGCGTCGCAGCGCGGCCCCCGGTCGCGTACGCGGCGTGGCCAGGACGCAATGATCCGGCTCGAGATCGAGCTGGACGAGGCGGCCTTCGGCACGACGAAGGACATCCAGGTCGACACGGCCGTCGTCTGCGCCACCTGTAACGGTGAGGGCGCGGCGCCGGGTACCTCGGCCCAGACCTGTGACATGTGTCGCGGGCGGGGTGAGGTGTCCCAGGTCACGCGGTCGTTCCTGGGCCAGGTCATGACGTCCCGGCCGTGTCCGCAGTGTCAGGGCTTCGGGACCGTGGTTCCGACGCCGTGCCCCGAGTGCGCTGGTGACGGGCGGGTGCGGTCTCGTCGGACGCTGACCGTCAAGATCCCCGCCGGTGTCGACAACGGCACGCGGATCCAGCTCGCGGGCGAGGGCGAGGTCGGGCCCGGTGGCGGACCTGCCGGTGACCTCTACGTCGAGATCCACGAACTCCCGCACTCGACCTTCCAGCGGCGCGGTGACGATCTGCACTGCACGGTCACCATTCCGATGACCGCGGCGTCGCTCGGTACGAAGGTGCCGCTGGAGACGCTCGACGGGCTGGAGGAGGTCGACATCCGGCCGGGCACGCAGTCCGGGCAGTCGATTCCGTTGCACGGGCGGGGTGTCACGCATCTGCGGGGCGGTGGGCGTGGTGACCTGATCGTCCACGTCGAGGTGATGACGCCGACGAAGCTGGATCCTGAGCAGGAGCGGTTGCTGCGGGAGCTGGCGAAGCTGCGGGGGGAGGAGCGGCCCACCGGGCAGTTCCAGCCCGGGCAGCAGGGGTTGTTCTCGCGTCTGAAGGATGCGTTCAACGGTCGCTGACCCCGTTCGCTTGTGTGTTGGCTGCGGGTGGGTTGGGGGCTGGTCCAAAAGATTGCGCAGTTCCCCGCGCCCCTTTTAGGGGCGCGGGGAACTGCGCAATCTTTTGGGGGTCTGGGGGCGAAAAAAGGCCCCTCGCGGGTGCTCATCCCGGTGGCCTATGCCAGGTGGACGGCCGGATTCGGACTTGTTCGGGGGACGTGACAACATGCCGTCATGTCCACCGCACTGACCGATCTCTTCCCACACCCGATCGTGCAGGCCCCCATGGCGGGCGGCGTCTCCGTGCCGCAGCTCGCGGCTGCCGTGTCCGAGGCCGGCGGGCTGGGTTTCCTCGCCGCCGGGTACAAGACCGCCGACGGCATGTACCAGGAGATCAAGCAGCTGCGCGGGCTCACGGGGCGCCCCTTCGGGGTCAATCTGTTCATGCCGCAGCCCGAGTACGCGGACGCGGCCGCCGTCGAGGTGTACGCCAACCAGCTCGCCGGTGAGGCCGCCTGGTACGAGACCGAACTCGGCGACCCCGACAGCGGCCGCGACGACGGCTACGACGCCAAGCTCGCCGTCCTCCTCGACAACCCGGTGCCGGTGGTCTCCTTCCACTTCGGCGTCCCGAGCCGTGACGTCCTGGATTCCCTCGCCCGCGCCGGCACGCTGACGATGGTCACGGCGACCACCGCTGAGGAGGCGCTGGCCGTGCAGCGGGCGGGTGCCGCCGCGGTGATCGTGCAGGGCGTGGAGGCCGGTGGCCACCAGGGCACCCATCGCGACAACCCGGAGACGGACGGCACGGGGATCGGGCTGCTGTCGCTGATCGCGCAGGCGCGCGAGACCGTACAGATCCCGATCGTCGCCGCCGGCGGCATCATGCGCGGCAGCCAGATCGCCGCCGTCCTCGCCGCAGGCGCGAGCGCGGCCCAGCTCGGCACCGCGTTCCTCGCCACCCCGGAGTCCGGCGCGAACGCCGTGCACAAGCAGGCGCTGACCAACCCCCTCTTCGTACGGACGGAATTGACGCGCGCGTTCTCCGGCCGCCCGGCGCGCGGACTCGTCAACCGCTTCCTGCGCGAGCACGGCCCGTATGCGCCCGCCGCGTACCCCGAGGTCCACCACCTCACCTCCCCGCTGCGCAAGGCGGCGGCCAAGGCGGGCGACGCGCAGGGCATGGCGCTGTGGGCCGGGCAGGGCCACCGTATGGCGCGCGAACTGCCCGCGGGACAGCTCGTGGAGGTGCTGAACGCCGAACTCGCCGCCGCGAAGACAGCGTTGTCGGCTCCGGAGGAGTTCCCGGAGTCCTCGGAAGGGGGTGCGGACCGATGACGGCACCGGTGTTCGTGGTCGAGCACTTCAACGCGGGCGGCGGCGGACGTTATGTCCTCGACGGACCCGAGGGGCGGCACGCCGTCTCCGTGAAGCGGCTGCGGGCCGGCGAGGACGTCATCCTCACCGACGGGGCCGGGCGGTGGGCGGAGTGCGTCGTCGTCGACACCGAGGGCAAGGACCGGCTGATCGTCCACATGGACTCCTTCTCCGAGGAACCTCCGGAGTCCCCTCGTATCACCGTCGTCCAGGCCCTCCCCAAGGGTGACCGGGGCGAGCTCGCCGTCGAGACCATGACCGAGACCGGCGTGGACGCGATCGTCCCCTGGGCGGCCTCCCGCTGCATCACGCAGTGGAGGGGCGAGCGGGGTCTGAAGGCGCTCGCCAAGTGGCGGGCGACGGCCCGGGAAGCCGGCAAGCAGTCGCGCCGCGTCCGCTTTCCCGAGGTCGCGGACGCGATGACGACCAAGCAGGTTGCCGCACTTCTCGCCAAAGCCGATCTCGCGGCGGTGCTGCACGAGGACACGGAGCTCGGGACCGAGCCGTTCGCCACGGCGGAACTTCCCTCCTCCGGGGAGATCGTGCTGGTGGTCGGGCCCGAGGGCGGGATTTCTCCCGAGGAGGTCGAGATCTTCACCGCGGCGGGGGCGAGGACGTTCCATCTGGGGCGTACCGTGCTGCGTACATCGACCGCCGGGACCGTGGGCACGGCGCTGCTGCTGGCCCGTACGGGTCGCTGGTCCTGACCTGGTCTGGCCTGACCTGATTTGACCGCCGCGTATCCACGGGGGATGCCTTGGAACTCGCTCAAGTACGGCTGCTCGTCTCGGACTTCGCTGCCTGCTACCGCTTCTACGCCGATGTCCTCGGGCTCAAGCCCCAGTCGGGGGCGACCGAGGGGCCGTACGAGAAGTTCAGCCCTGCTACCGGCTCTGCGGGGATGGCTCTGCAGGATCGCGCGATGATGGCCGAGGTCCTTGGTGAACTGGGCGATCCGGTGAACGGGCATCGCTCGCTGGTCGTGCTGCGTGTCGACGATCTCGATGCCTACTGCGACGAGATCACCTCCCGCGGGGCCACCCTTCTGCACGGCCCCGTCCCCATGACCGACCGCCTGCGCGTCGCCTACCTCAAGGACCCAGAGGGCAACCTCGTGGAACTCCAACAGTGGCTGCTGCTCCGCGGCTGACCACCGGGCTTTCCTCGCCCCCGCCGCCCCTACCCGTCCCATCCCTGGGGGCTGCGCCCCCAGACCCCCGCTAAAAGATTGCGCAGTTCCCCGCGCCCCTTAAGGGGCGCGGGGAACTGCGCGACCAGCCACAACGAACCCGCAGTCGACGAACCAGGGTGGGCGGGGGATCGCGGGGCGAAGCCCCGCGCCTCAGGGGCGCGGGGAACTGCGCGAACGGCCCCCACCGGCCCGCAGCCGACGAACGAAAGAAACCCTCGTTCGGGTGGTCCCGGGGATCGTGGCCGCATGCGGTCTACCGCGGTCGGCGGGAGAGTGGCACGCTGCCGTGCATGGGGGCTTTGAGGCGTATTACGCGTCGGATGGGGCGCAGGCAGATGTGGGCGGCCGCCGGGCTGGGAGCGGTCGGTGTGTTCGGGGTGGCCGCGTGTGAGCCGGGGGACGGGCTGAGTTCCGCCGCGGTCGCGTACACGACCGACCAGACGGCGACCAAGGAACTCGAACGGCAGCATGTGAACGTGCGCTGGCTCAGCTGCACGGCCTCGTACGGCGGCGGCAACAAGGCCTACACGCCGGGGAAGACGCCCTCGCCGACCGAGAACACCGTCGCCACCGTCGACTGCCGGGGGCAGACGGACGACGGACGGGAGATCACGGTCAAGGGCAAGGTCACCCGGGCCGTCGACGGCGCGTGCGTGCGCGGGGACCTCGTCGCGAAGGTCGGTGGCAAGGAGTGGTTCCATGTCAATGGCCTGGGCAACTGCAATGCCACGAACACCCCCAACCCGCCCATCTCGTACCACCCCTCGTACGGGCAGCCCAACCCCACCGTCACCGTCACCGTGACGAAGACCATGTGGTGCAAGGGAGACCCCACGTGCTGGCCCTCCCAGGGCAAGTGACGTGCCCGCCGGATGCGGATCAAGTCGATCGAAACCCCTGCCCATGGACGCTTTCGCTGCATAGGGTGATCGGGTGACAGAGACCGCACCCTCCGCGTCCGCACCCCCCGCGTATCTCCGGTTTCCGCATCTGCACGGCGAGTTGGTCGTCTTCACGGCCGAGGACGACGTCTGGGCCGCCCCGCTCGACGGCGGCGGCCGGGCCTGGCGGGTCAGCGCCGACAACGTTCCGGTGAACCATCCGCGTATTTCCCCGGACGGCTCGACCGTCGCGTGGACGTCGACGCGCGACGGGGCGCCCGAGGTGCACGCCGCGTCTCTGGAGGGCGGACCGTCCAAACGGCTGACGTACTGGGGGAGTTCGAAGACCCAGGTGCGCGGCTGGACCCCCGACGGGCAGGTGCTCGCCCTCAGCACCCAGGGCCAGGCGAGCCTGCGGCGCAGCTGGGCCAGGGCCGTCCCGCTCGACGGCGGTCCCGCGACGACCCTGCCGTACGGTCCTGTCGGCGACGTCGCCCACGGCGGCCCGGGTGTCGTGCTGCTGTCCGCTCCCATGGGGCGCGAGGCCGCCTGGTGGAAGCGGTACCGCGGCGGTACGGCGGGCAAGCTGTGGATCGATCGGGAGGGGAGGGAAGGGGAGGGGGAGGCCGAATTCCTGCGGCTGCATGAGGAGTTGGACGGGAACATCGAGTACCCCTGCTGGGTGGGGGACCGCATCGCCTTCCTGTCCGACCACGAGGGTGTCGGGGCGCTCTACTCCTCCCTCGCCGACGCGTCCGACCTGCGGCGGCACACGCCCCTCGACGGGTTCTACGCCCGGCACGCGGCGACCGACGGCAGCCGCGTCGTGTACGCGTCCGCCGGTGAGCTGTGGCTCCTCGACGACCTGGAAGGCGCCGAGCCGCGCCGGCTCGGCATTCGGCTCGGCGGTCAGCGCGCCGACCAGCAGCCGCACCCGGTGAGCGCGTCGCGCTGGTTCTCCGCCGCCGCGCCCGACCACACCGGACGGGGCAGCGCGGTGTCCGTGCGCGGTGCCGTCCACTGGGTCACCCATCGCTCGGGCCCGGCCCGCGCCCTCGCCGCCGAGCAGGGCGTACGCGCCCGGCTGCCCCGCGCCTTCCGCGCCGACGGCGAGGAGCACGTGGTGTGGGTGACGGACGCGGAGGGCGACGACGCCCTGGAGTTCGCCCCGGCGACCGGCGTCGCGCCCGGAGCGACCCCGCGGCGACTCGCCGCCGGGCAGCTCGGGCGGGTCCTCGGGCTCGCGATGGCGCCCGACGGCAGCCGCGCCGCCGTCGCCTCGCACGACGGGCGGGTGCTGCTCGTCGAGCGCGAGAGCGGCGAGGTGCGCGAGGTCGACCGCGGCGAGGACGGGGAGGCGAGCGGGCTGGTCTTCTCGCCGGACTCGGCATGGCTCGCCTGGTCCCACCCCGGGCCGCGGCCGCTGCGTCAGCTCAAGCTCGCCAACACCACCGATCTGTCGGTGACCGAGGCGACCCCGCTGCGATTCCGGGACTACGCACCGGCGTTCACGCTCGACGGCAAGCACCTCGCCTTCCTCTCGACACGCTCCTTCGACCCGGTCTACGACGAGCACGTCTTCGACCTGGCGTTCGTCGGCGGGTCACGGCCGTACCTGATCACGCTGGCCGCGACCACGCCGTCCCCCTTCGGGCCGCAGCGGCACGGCCGCCCCTTCGAGGCGCCCGACAAGGACGAGACGCCCGACAGCGAGGGCGCGCCCGCGACCCGGATCGACCTCGACGGGCTCGCCGACCGGATCGTGCCGTTCCCCGTGGAGGCCGCCCGCTACTCGACACTGCGGGCCGCCAAGGACGGGCTGCTGTGGCTGCGGCACCCGGTCCGCGGTGTGCTCGGCGCCTCCCGGGCCACCCCGGACGACCCGGACCCGAAGACCGAGCTGGAGCGGTACGACCTCGCCCAGCAGCGCATCGAGCATCTCGCCGCCGACGCCGAGCACTTCGCCGTCAGCGGCGACGGCAAGCGGGTCCTGCTGTGGACCGACGGCAAGCTCAAGGTCGTACCCAGCGACCGGCGCGCCTCGAACGACGACGAGAGCGATTCGAACATCACCGTCGACCTCTCGCGGGTACGCCAGAGCGTCGACCCGGCCGCCGAGTGGCGGCAGATGTACGACGAGACCGGCCGCCTCATGCGGGACAACTTCTGGCGGCCCGACCTGGGCGGGGTCGACTGGGACGGCGTACTCGACCGCTACCGGCCGGTCCTGGAGCGGGTCGCCACGCACGACGACCTGGTGGACCTGTTGTGGGAGGTGCAGGGCGAGCTCGGCACCTCGCACGCGTATGTCACTCCGCGCGGCGGATGGGGCCGCGGCGACCGCGCGCAGGGGCTGCTCGGCGCCGACATCTCCCGTCACCAGGACGGCAGTTGGCGCATCGACCGGATCCTCCCGTCCGAGACCTCCGACCCGGACGCACGGGCGCCGCTCGCCGCGCCCGGGGTCGCGGTGCGCGCCGGGGACGCGATCGTCGCGGTCGCGGGGCTGCCGGTGGACCCGGTGGCCGGGCCCGGGCCGCTGCTCGTCGGCACGGCGGGCAAGCCGGTGGAGCTGACCATCTCGCCGTCCGGCGGCGGCGATCCACGCCACGCGGTCGTGGTTCCGCTCGCGGACGAGGAACCGCTGCGGTACCACGCGTGGGTGGCGGACCGGCGGGCGTACGTCCATGAGCAGTCCGGGGGCCGCCTCGGATACCTGCACGTGCCGGACATGGTCGGCTCCGGATGGGCCCAGCTCCACCGCGATCTGCGCGTCGAGGTGGCCCGCGAGGGGCTCGTCGTGGACGTCCGCGAGAACCGCGGCGGCCACACCTCCCAGCTCATCGTCGAGAAGCTCGCGCGGCGGATCGTGGGCTGGGACGTGCCCCGCGGGCTGCGGCCGTACAGCTACCCGGAGGACGCGCCCCGGGGTCCGGTCGTCGCCGTCGCCAACGAGTTCTCCGGCTCGGACGGCGACATCGTCAACGCGGCGATCAAGGCACTGGGTATCGGGCCCGTCGTCGGCACCCGCACCTGGGGCGGCGTGATCGGCATCGACAGCCGTTACCGGCTCGTCGACGGCACGCTCGTCACCCAGCCCAAGTACGCCTTCTGGATGGAAGGTTACGAGTGGCGCGTGGAGAACCACGGTGTCGACCCCGACGTCGAGGTCGTCCAGACCCCGCAGGACTACGCCGCCGGGCGTGACGCCCAGCTCGACGAGGCGATCCGGATGGCCCTGGCGGCACTGACGGAGAACCCGGCGAAGGCCGCGCCCGCCTTGCCGCCGCTGTGACCCCGGCCGATAGCATGCGGGCGTAATGATCGACTGGCGTGAGGAGGCACACGCATGGCGGGAGAGCCGCAGGACGACTGCCTGTTCTGCAAGATCGTCGCGGGGCACATTCCGGCGACCGTGGTCCGGGAGACCGACACGACCGTGGCGTTCCGGGACATCAACCCCCAGGCGCCCACGCACGTCCTGGTGATCCCCAAGGTGCACTACCGGGACGCGGCGACGCTGGCCGCCGCCGAGCCCACCATTGTCGCGGACATACTGCGTGAGGCCGCCGAGGTCGCCTCCGACGACAAGCTGGAGAGCTACCGCGTCGTGTTCAACACCGGCAGCGGCGCGGGCCAGACCGTCTTCCACACGCACGCGCACGTCCTGGGCGGCCGCGGCATGCAGTGGCCGCCGGGATAACCGACCTTGTCCGTACGTGAATTGGTGGTCCTCGGCACCGCCAGCCAGGTCCCGACCCGGCACCGCAACCACAACGGCTATCTGCTGCGCTGGGACGGCGAGGGACTGCTCTTCGATCCCGGCGAGGGCACGCAGCGCCAGATGCTGCGTGCCGGGGTCGCCGCGCACGACCTGCACCGGATCTGTGTCACCCACTTCCACGGGGACCACTCGCTCGGGCTCGCCGGCGTGATCCAGCGCATCAACCTCGACCGCGTACCGCACGAGGTGACCGCGCACTATCCGCACTCCGGCCAGCGGTTCTTCGACCGGCTGCGCTACGCCACCGCCTACCGCGAGACCGTCGCCCTGACTCAGGCGCCGGTCGCGGCGGACGGAGTGATCGCGACCACGCCCTCGTACACCCTGGAGGCCCGGAAGCTCTCCCACCCCGTCGAGTCCTTCGGATACCGGCTGGTCGAGGCGGACGGGCGGCGGATACTGCCGCAGCTGCTCGCGGAGCACGGGATCAAGGGGCCGGACGTCGGACGGATCCAGCGGGAGGGCGCGCTGGGCGACGTCTCGCTCGACGACGTCAGCGAGCTGCGGCGCGGCCAGCGGTTCGCGTTCGTCATGGACACCCGGCTGTGCGACGGCGTGCAGGCGCTGGCCGAGGGATGCGACCTGCTCGTCATCGAGTCGACCTTCCTCGACGAGGACGAGCAACTCGCCATCGACCACGGCCACTTGACGGCTGGTCAGGCGGGACGGGTGGCCAAGGACGCCGGCGTACGGCATCTCGTGCTCACCCACTTCAGCCAGCGCTACTCCGAGCCCGACGAGTTCGAGCGGCAGGCGCGCGCCGCCGGGTTCGAGGGGGAGCTGACGGTGGCGCACGATCTGCTGAGGGTGCCGGTTCCGAAGCGTCGGTGAATCGCCCTTACCATGCTTTGATGTCCCTCCCCAAGGCTGAACTGCACCTGCACATCGAAGGCACCCTCGAACCCGAGCTGGCCTTCGCGCTCGCCGCGCGCAACGGCGTCACGCTGCCGTACGCGGACACCGAGGAGCTGCGCAAGGCGTATCTCTTCGACGATCTCCAGTCGTTCCTGAACCTGTACTACGAGCTCATGGCCGTACTGCGGACGGAACAGGACTTCGCCGACCTGGCCGACGCCTACCTGGCGCGGGCCGCGGCGCAGGGCGTGCGGCACGCGGAGATCTTCTTCGACCCGCAGGCGCACATCGCCCGCGGGGTGGCCATGGGGACGGTCGTCGAGGGCCTGCACCGCGCGCTCTCGCGCAGCGAGGACACACATGGCATCTCCACACAGCTGATCATGTGTTTCCTGCGGGACGAGTCCGCCGAGTCGGCCCTGGAGACGCTGGAGGCCGCGAAGCCCTACCTCGACCGGATCGTCGGCATCGGCCTCGACTCCGCCGAGGTCGGACACCCGCCGGTCAAGTTCCGCGAGGTGTACGAGGCCGCCGCCGCGCTCGGTCTGCGACGCGTCGCGCACGCCGGCGAGGAGGGCCCGCCCGCGTACATCACCGAGGCCCTCGACGTCCTCGGCGTCGAGCGCATCGACCACGGGCTGCGCTGCATGGAGGACCCCGAGCTCGTCGAGCGGCTCGTACGGGAGCGGATCCCGCTCACACTCTGCCCGCTGTCGAACGTACGGCTGCGCGCGGTGGACGTCCTGGAGGACCACCCGCTGCCCGCCATGATGGACGCCGGGCTGCTGTGCACCGTCAACTCCGACGACCCCGCGTACTTCGGCGGCTACGTCGGCGACACCTTCCACGCCGTGCACGAAGCACTCGGCCTGGACCAGGAGCGGCAGCGGGAGCTGGCACGCAACTCGTTCGAGGCGTCCTTCCTGGAGCACGACGAGGCGCGGCGGGCCCGGTACATCGCCGAGGTCGAGGCGTACGAGTTCGACCTGCGCGACTAGACGGCCTGCTTGTACGTGGTTCCGGGCCCCGGTGCGGCTGCCGCCTGCCGGGGTCCCGCCATGTCGTACGCCGTCCGCCCGGCGGGCACGGCCTCCAACGGGATCTCGACGACCGGGTGTTCCTGCGGGGTGCCGCGCCTCGGACGGAGCGCCACGGCCGTCAGGGGGACGGTGACGAGCAGCAGGCCGAGTGCCAGGATCACGCCCATCCCCGGGTAACCCGCCCACGCGGAGAGCAGACTGCCGGCGAGCGGGCCGCACGCCGTGCCGAGCGAGGAGGCCGAGCCGACCAGGACCGCCCACCGCCCGCGCGGATCCAGTGAGGCCGCGAGGCCGATCACATACGAGAGCACGACCGGGTAGAGCGTGTTCCAGGCGATCTCGCCCGTCGCGAAGGACGTCAGGTCGCCGGCCGCCGCACTGAGCGCGATACAGCCGGCGATCAGGGCCGTACCGGCGCCGATGGGCAATGCGCTGCCGAGCCGCGGGCCCAGCGCGCCCGCGCCGATCACACCCAGCAGCCCCGCGCCGAGCGCCACCGCGAACACCGCGCCGACGGTCACTTCGGTGAGCCCCGCCTGTGTCAGACCGATGCGGCCGCTGACACCCCAGAGGGAGTTCTGCGCGAGGGACCAGAAGAACAGGGCGGCGGCGAGGACCAGGCCCGAACGGAAGTGAGGGAGGGGGTCGGTGGTGCGGAGCGACTGGGACGCGGGTGCGGGAGTGCGGGTGGGGAGGCGCCGGGTCACGGGCAGCACCAGCAGCGCCGTGCAGGCGACCGCGGCGAGCGGGAGGCCGTGGGCCGGGCCCAGGTGGGGGATCGTCAGATACAGCGCGCCCGCGAGGCCGGAGACACCGAGCAGGCCCAGGGTCGTCGTCCGGTGGGGGTCCCGCTGGGCGGCCACGCCGGTCGCGGCGACCGTGGTGGCCGTACCCGAGCCGAAGCCTCCGGCGAGGGCGCCGGCGATGACCAGGGGGACGGTCGTGGTGAGCGCGGCGGTGCCGTAGCCGACGGCCGCGAGGAGCAGGCCCGTGCGGGCCAGTGTGCGGGGGCCGAAGCGGTCGACGCGGGAGGCGAGCAGGAACCCGGCTGTCGCCGAACTCAGCAGCAGTGCGCTGCCGATGGCGCCGGCCTGGGTGGCCGAGAGCGGGAGGCCTGCGTCCAGTCTGCCGACTGTGGTCGGCAGCAGGTACGCGGACAGGTACCCGGCCGTGAAAAGGGCGACGAGGGGCCAGGGGGTGGTGGTGCGGGCGGACACGGGCGTTCCCAGGGCATGCGAAAGGAGCGGCTCAATCAGGGGGGTGGGCGGCTGTCGATGGACAGGAACGCGCGGGCAATTTGTATCAAGGGGGTGGGGGTGCGAAGAAGGTGGGGTGGTGTGATGTGGGGCACGTTGCGTTTGGGGCGGGGGTGCACGGGTAAACGGGCCTTCTTTCGCCCCCGCCGCCCCTACCCGTCCCATCCTTCTGGGGCTCCGCCCCAGACCCCGTGGGTTGTTCGTCGGCTGCGGGTGGGTGGGGGCTTGTCGCGCCCCGCGGCGGAGCCGCAAATGTCACAGCCCCGCGCCCCTTAAGGGGCGCGGGGAACTGCGCGATCTTTCAGGGGCGCCCCACCCACCCGCACCCGACACACAACCCCCAAGGTCGAAGGGGCGGAGCCTGTGGGCGGTGTGGTGCACACTGGCCAGGTCCGCACCACGTCAGGGAGCGCATCGTGATCGCGTCCAACGGAGAGCGACCGTTCAGCCAGGCCCACGTCGACCCGCTCGCCGGGCTGCGCACCCCCCAGGACCCGCCCTGGGACGTCTATCTCACGGGCACGGTCTTCTTGGACATCATCTTCACCGGGCTCGATTCCGCCCCCGTGCGGGGGACGGAGTCCTGGGCGCGGGGGATGGGCTCCAGCCCCGGCGGAGTCGCCAACATGGCGACCGCCCTGGCCCGGCTGGGGCTGAAGACCTCCCTCGCCGCGGCCTTCGGGGACGACCACTACGGGGAGTACTGCTGGGACGCCCTGGAGCAGGGCGAGGGCATCGACCTCTCCCCGTCGCGCACCGTACCCGGCTGGCACTCCCCGGTCACCGTGTCCATGGCGTACGAGGGCGAGCGCACGATGGTCAGCCACGGCCACGAGCCACCCCCGGAGGAACCCGCACCGGAACACGCCCCACGCGCGCGTGCCGCCGTGGCCTCGCTGACCCCGGGCACGCGCGCGCCCTGGATCGCCCAGGCCGCCCGCGAGGGCACCCGGCTCTTCGCCGACGTCGGCTGGGACGACACCGGCCGCTGGGACCTGGCGGGCCTGGCCGATCTCGAACACTGCGAGGCGTTCCTGCCGAACGCGGAGGAGGCGATGCGGTACACCCGCGCCGACTGCCCGCGCGCGGCGGCACACGCGCTCACCGCGTACGTACCGCTGGCGGTCGTCACCCTCGGTTCGGAGGGCGCGTACGCCGTGGACGGCCGTACCGGCGAGAGCGCCGAGGTCCCGGCGATCGCGGTCGAGGCCATGGACCCCACCGGCGCCGGTGACGTGTTCGTCGCCGGCTTCGTCATGGGCACCCTCGCCGACTGGCCCCTCGCCGACCGCCTCGCCTTCGCCGGCCTCACCGCCGCCCTCTCCGTCCAGGAGTTCGGGGGGTCGCTGTCGGCGCCCGGCTGGTCCGAGATCGCGGCGTGGTGGCGCCGCGTCCAGTCGGTCGACGCCCAGGACCCGACGGCCCTGAGCCGGTACGCCTTCCTGGAGGGCCTGCTGCCGGAGGTGACCCGCCCGTGGCCACTGCGGCGGGCGGTACCCACGATCGGGTTCGGACGCTCGGCGTGAGCTGAGGAAAAGCCCTACGGCTCTGTCAGTGCGGCGACGTACGCTGGGAACCGCAAGGCTGCCCATGTGGCAAGCGTGCCGACCGAGGAGGATACGCAGGCCTACAGAGCCGGCCCATGACTCAGACACCCACAGCTCACACCCCCGCGCAGGGGCAGGCGCGAGCGCACTTCACAGTCCCCGCCCAGCACCCCATGGTGACCGTGCTGGGGTCCGGCGACTCCCTCCTGCGCGTGATTGAGAAGGCCTTCCCGGCGGCCGACATACACGTCCGGGGCAATGAGATCAGCGCGGTCGGCGATGCCCGTGAAGTCGCCCTCGTCCAGCGCCTGTTCGACGAGATGATGCTGGTGCTCCGCACGGGCCAGCCGATGACGGAGGACGCAGTGGAACGCTCGATCGCCATGCTCAGGGCGAGCGAGAACGGGGAGGGCGACGGCCAGGAGACTCCGGCCGAAGTGCTCACGCAGAACATCCTGTCCTCGCGAGGCCGCACCATCCGCCCCAAGACGCTCAACCAGAAGCGGTACGTCGACGCCATCGACAAGCACACCATCGTCTTCGGCATCGGCCCCGCCGGTACGGGCAAGACGTATCTCGCCATGGCGAAGGCCGTGCAGGCGCTCCAGTCCAAGCAGGTCAACCGGATCATCCTCACCCGCCCCGCGGTCGAGGCCGGCGAGCGGCTCGGATTCCTGCCGGGCACGCTGTACGAGAAGATCGACCCCTACCTGCGCCCGCTCTACGACGCGCTGCACGACATGCTCGACCCGGATTCGATCCCGCGGCTCATGGCGGCCGGGACCATCGAGGTCGCGCCGCTCGCCTACATGCGCGGCCGCACGCTGAACGACGCCTTCATCATCCTCGACGAGGCGCAGAACACCAGCGCCGAGCAGATGAAGATGTTCCTCACCCGCCTCGGCTTCGACTCGAAGATCGTGGTCACGGGTGACGTGACGCAGGTCGACCTGCCGACCGGCACGAAGTCGGGTCTGCGCCAGGTCCAGGACATCCTGGAGGGCGTCGCCGACGTCCACTTCTCGCGGCTCACGTCCCACGATGTCGTACGGCACAAGCTGGTCGGCCGTATCGTCGACGCGTACGAGAAGTACGACAGCGAGAACGGCACCGAGAACGGCTCCCACAAGGGCCGCGGAAGAGCCGGCCACAAGGGGAAGTAGAACAGCACGCCCATGTCGATCGACGTCAACAACGAGTCCGGAACCGAGGTCGACGAGCAGGCGATCCTCGACATCGCCCGCTACGCGCTCGCGCGGATGCGCATCCACCCGCTCTCCGAGCTCTCGGTGATCGTCGTGGACGGCGACGCCATGGAGCAGCTGCACATCCAGTGGATGGACCTGCCCGGCCCGACGGATGTCATGTCCTTCCCGATGGACGAGCTGCGCCCGCCGTCCAAGGACGACGACGAGCCGCCGCAGGGGCTGCTCGGTGACATCGTGCTCTGCCCGGAGGTCGCCGAGCGGCAGGGCAAGGAAGCCGCGACGCAGCACTCCATGGACGAGGAGCTCCAGCTCCTCACCGTCCATGGAGTGCTGCACCTGCTCGGCTACGACCACGAGGAAGCGGACGAGAAGGCCGAGATGTTCGGTCTGCAGGCCGCCATCGTGGACGGCTGGCGCGCGGAGAAGGGCATGACGGGCCCCTCACCGGCCCCGACCGTTTCATGAGTCCGCAACTCGTCCTCGGCGCCGTCCTGCTGGTCGTCGTCGCCTGGCTCGCCGCCTGCGCGGAGGCGGGCCTCGCGCGCGTCTCCAGCTTCCGCGCCGAGGAAGCCGTACGCAGCGGCCGGCGCGGCAGCGCCAAGCTCGCCCAGGTGGCCGCCGACCCGACCCGCTATCTGAACGTGGCGCTGCTCGTGCGGGTGGCCTGCGAGATGGCCGCCGCCGCGCTCGTCACGTACGCCTGCCTGAAGGAGTTCGACCAGACCTGGCAGGCGCTGGCCGTCGCGATCGGGGTCATGGTCCTCGTCTCGTACGTCGCGGTCGGCGTCTCCCCGCGCACCATCGGCCGCCAGCACCCGCTGAACACGGCGACGGCGGCCGCGTACATCCTGCTGCCACTGGCGCGGGTGATGGGGCCGATCCCGCCCCTCCTCATCCTCATCGGCAACGCGCTCACGCCCGGCAAGGGCTTCCGGCGCGGCCCCTTCGCCTCCGAGGCCGAGCTGCGCGCGCTGGTCGACCTCGCCGAGGCGGAGTCGCTGATCGAGGACGAGGAGCGCCGCATGGTGCACTCGGTCTTCGAGCTGGGCGACACCCTCGTACGGGAAGTGATGGTGCCGAGGACCGACCTCGTCGTCATCGAGCGGTACAAGACCATCCGCCAGGCCCTCACCCTCGCCCTGCGCTCCGGTTTCTCGCGCATCCCCGTCACCGGGGAGAACGAGGACGACATCGTCGGGATCGTGTATCTGAAGGACCTGGCCCGCAAGACGCACATCAGCCGCGACGCCGAGTCCGAGCTGGTGTCGACGGCCATGCGGCCCGCCACCTTCGTACCCGACACCAAGAACGCGGGCGATCTGCTGCGCGAGATGCAGCAGGAGCGCAACCACGTCGCCGTCGTCATCGACGAGTACGGCGGCACGGCCGGCATCGTCACCATCGAGGACATCCTGGAAGAGATCGTCGGCGAGATCACCGACGAGTACGACCGCGAGCTGCCGCCCGTCCAGGATCTGGGCGACGACCGCTACCGGGTGACCGCCCGCCTCGACATCGGCGACGTCGGCGAGCTGTACGGCTTCGAGGCGTACGACGACGAGGACGTGGAGACCGTCGGCGGGCTGCTGGCCAAGGCGCTCGGCAGGGTTCCGATCGCCGGGGCCTCGTCGGTGGTCGAACTGCCCGACGGGCGCGAGCTGCGGCTGACCGCGGAGTCCGCGGCGGGGCGACGGAACAAGATCGTCACGGTGCTCGTCGAGCCGGTCGGCCCGGTGGATCCGGAGCCGTCGGAGGACGAAAAACCAGAGTGACCTTCTGAGGACGAAAAACCGGAGTGACGTCTGAGGACGAAAAACCGGAGCGAACCCGTGAACCCTTCCGAGGAGGAGAAGCCGGAGTGACCCCGCAGCAGCTGCGCGCGTTCTGCCTGTCCTTCAACGCGACCGTCGAGGACTTCCCCTTCAACCCGGAGACCTCGGTCTTCAAGGTGCTGGGCAAGCTCTTCGCGCTGAGCAATCTGGGCGCGCGCCCGCTCACGGTCAATCTGAAGTGCGACCCGGAGGACGCGGTCCGGCTGCGCGGCGAGCACCCGGGGCTGATCATCCCCGGCTATCACATGAACAAGCGGCACTGGAACACGGTGACCGTCGACGGCGAACTCCCGGACCGTATGGTCCGGGAGCTCATCGAGGATTCGTACGATCTCGTCGTCGCCGGTCTGCCGAAGGCCGAGCGCCTCCGACTCGACCGCCCCTGAGGCCTCAGGCCTCGGCCGTCCCCGAGCGGCGGCGGCCGAGTCCGACCGCGATCAGCACCGCCGCCGCCAGGACGATCGCCGTGTCCAGGGCGAGAACCGTGCGGACACCGGTCATCAGGTCGTCAGACGTCGTCGCGAGGACACCGAGCAGCGGGATGCCGATCGTGAGGCCGACCTGCTGGGTGGAGGTCACCAGGCCGGTGGCCAGGCCCTGTTCCTCGTTCGGCACGCCCGAGGTGACGGTCAGGCCGTACGAGATGATCGCGCCGAGGTGGCACATGCTGGCCAGGCCGACCGCGGCGGTGGCGAGCCAGACGGACCAGGTGTGCGTGTTCAGCAGCACCAGCGTCGCCACGAACAGGCCCTGACCGGCCAGCGAGCCGACCAGCGTACGGCGGGCGCCGAAGCGGCCGATGACCTTCGGGGCGTACATCCCGGCGAGCGCCGACACGGCACCCTGGAAGCCGAAGATCAGGCCCGTCTCGAAGGCGGAGAGGCCGAGCGTCTCCTGGAGGTACAGGGTCATGACGAAGACCACCGTCGACATCATCGAGAAGGTGACCAGACCGCCCAGGTTGCCCCACGCCACCGTGCGGCGGCGCAGCATGGGGAGGCTGACGAGCGGGGAGTGGGCGCGGGACTCGACGTACCCGAACGCGGCCAGCAGGAGCACGCCCGTGACGAGGGTCGCGATGACGTCGACGCCGCCGAAGCCGCGGTCCGCCGCCGTCGACAGGGCGTAGATCAGGGCCAGCAGACCGCCGGTGACGGTGACAGCGCCGGGGATGTCCAGGCGGGGGCGGTCAGGGGTGCGGGACTCGGGAAGCAGGCCCGGCGCCAGCGGCAGCACGATCAGCGCGAAGACCGTCAGCAGGCCCATCGTCGAGCGCCAGCCCAGTACGTCGGTGAGGACGCCGCCCGCGACCATGCCGACCGTGAAGCCGAGCGACAGCAGCGTGCCGGCGATGCCCAGGGCGCGGTCGCGCGCCGGGCCCTCCGGGAAGGTCGTCGTCAGCAGCGACATGGCCGTCGGCACGATCGTCGCGGCGGCCAGGCCCTGCAACGCCCGCCCGGCCAGGAACGACGCCGGGTCCCAGGCGAAGGTCGCCAGCAGCGAGGCCGTACCGAAGAGGGCGAGGCCCGCCAGGAAGAGCTTGCGGCGGCCGTACAGGTCGCCTATGCGGCCGAAGAGCAGCAGGAAGCCGCCGGACGGCAGTGCGAAGGCCGTGACCGCCCACTGGAGCGCGGACGGGCTCATGCCCAGGTCCTTGCCGAGTACGGGCAGCGCCACGTTCAGGACGGAGAAGTCGAGCGCGACCATGAACTGTGCCGCGCAGAGGACGAAGAGGACGAGCTTGTCGCGGGTCGACAGCCGGGTGCCGAGCGGGGGTTGGGGGTTCGGGGGGTTCTGCACGGGGGGTGTGTGCGCGGAAGTGGTGATGGTTCCGGTGGTGCTTCCGGTGGTGGTTTGAGTGGTGGTTTCGGTCGTGTCGATCGCCATGGGCAAGAGCTTCCGACGATCGGAACAACCGTGGGGAGCGGGAACTTATGCTGGTGGTCGCACCACCAGTCACCAACAGGGGGATTCGCACGTGACGGAGGACGCGCTCAGGACCAACCGGCGGCGGGAGCTGCGGGACTTCCTGATGAGCCGCCGGGCCAGGGTGTCACCGACGGAGGCCGGACTGCCCGACGGCGGGGCCCGCCGCCGCACCCCCGGTCTGCGCCGCGAGGAGGTCGCGGTGCTCGCGGGTGTCGGCGCCTCCTGGTACCAGTGGCTGGAGCAGGGGCGGGACATCTCCGTCTCGCCGCAGGTACTCGACGCGGTCGCCCGGGTGCTGCGGCTCAGCAACGCCGAGCGACGCCATCTGTATCTGCTCGCCGGGCTGAACCCGCCCGCACCGGAGGTCGCGCCCGAGGTCCGGGACATGTGCGACGGGCTGCGGCGGCTGATCGACACCTGGATGCCGTATCCGGCGCACATCATGGACCCGTACTACAACTGCGTGATGTACAACGACGCCGCCGGGATGGTTCTCGGCATGCGGCCCGGCAACACGCAGAACTGCATCATCGACTTCTTCACCGACCCGCTCTACCGGGGCCGGTCCCGGACCTGGGAGGTGAACGCGCACACGGTCGTCGCGCAGTTCCGGGCGTCCTGCGCCGCCGCGCCCGACGACGAGGGGTACCAGGAGGTGCTGGCCCAACTCCGGGAGGTCAGCGAGGAGTTCACCGAGCTGTGGGAGCGGCGGGACATCCAGGACGCGGGCCAGATCCGCAAGGAGCTCGACCATCCGGTGGTCGGGCTGCTCGCCGTCGAGTCCACCGCCATGAAGGTGCCGGCGCGGCCCGATCTCACCATCGTGTTGCATACGCCGCTGCCGGAGGCGAACACGGCGGCGAAGCTGGAGTGGCTGGCTTCGCCCGAGGGGCGGCGGGGGTCGATGTATCCCGTTGCCGGGTGACTCCCTTTCGGCAGGGCTCCCTTCGGCAAGGCCCCCTTCGGCGGGGTGTGCGTCGATACTTCGTATGCTCAGGGCATGACCGACAGCAGCGCGCTTGACCCCGAGGACCGCAAGATCGTGACTTTGGCCCGTTCCGTGCGGGCTCGTAATGGTGCGCCCGAGGGGGCGGCCGTGCGGGACGAGACGGGACGTACGTATGTCGCCGGCACCGTGGCTTTGCCTTCGTTGCGGTTGAGTGCGTTGCAGACTGCGGTGGCTATGGCGGTGGCGTCCGGGGCGAAGTCGTTGGAGGCGGCGGCTGTTGTGTCCGAGGCGGAGGGGGCCTCGGAGGAGGATCGGGCGGCTGTGCGGGACCTTGGCGGGGCCGGGACGCCGGTGCTCGTGGCTGGGCCTGACGGGGCTGTGCGGGTCGTCGTCACCGCGGGCTGAGTCTCGCCCCCGCCGCCCCTACCCGTCCCATCCCGTTCCTGGGGGCTGCGCCCCCAGACCCCCCTGAAAGATTGCGCCGTTCCCCGCGCCCCTGAATGCGTCTGCGGGACGGTGGGGGTTGCTCGCGCAGTTCCCCGCGCCCCTAAAAGCAGGGGGTTGCGCCCGGGGTCTTTTCAGGGGCGCGGGGAACTGCGCGACCAGCCCCCACTCACCCGCAGTCAAACGAACAACCCCGCGGAGCGTCAGCGTGGTGGGTCCTCGCCCACCAAGCCGTCCACCGACTCTCTGATGAGGTCCGCGTGGCCCACATGCCGCGCGTACTCCTCGATGAGGTCGATGAGGATGCGGCGGAGGCTGGGGGCGCGGCCGTCGGGCCAGTGGCGGTCGGCCAGGCGGTCGAGGCCGCCGTCGGACAGGGCCTGGGCGACCAGGGTGCGGGAGCGGGCCACCGTCTCCTGCCACAGGGTGTAGAGCTGGTCCGGGGTGTCCTCGGCGGCCGAGTGCCAGGTCCAGTCGGGGTCGGTGTCCCAGTCCGCCGTGTCGAAGGGGGGACTGGGCCGGCGTCCGAAGAGGCGGCCGGAGAAGTAGTCGTCCTCTACATGGGCCAGGTGCTTGAGCAGTCCGCCCAAGGTGATCGAGGAGACGCCCACCGTCGCTCTCAGGCCGGCCGCGTCCAGCCCACCGCACTTCCACGCCAGCGTCGCCCGCTGCCGTTCCAGGGAGCCCAGCAGGGTCGCGGTCTCGTCACCCGCGACGGGGGGCTCCGGATGCACGTGCTCGTCCACGTAGGTCATGGGCCGGGAGTGTAGGCGGGCCCACTGACAACGCGGAGGGAGACGAGGAGACGGAGACGGCTACGGCTCAGAAGCCCAGCTTGCGCAGCTGTCGGGGGTCCCGCTGCCAGTCCTTGGCGACCTTCACATGCAGGTCGAGGAAGACCGGAGTGCCCAGCAGCGCCTCGATCTGCTTGCGGGACTTGATGCCGACCTCCTTCAGGCGCTTGCCCTTGGGGCCGATGATGATGCCCTTCTGGCTGGGGCGCTCGATGTAGACGAAGGCGTGGATGTCGAGGAGGGGCTTGTCGGCGGGGCGGTCCTCGCGGGGCAGCATTTCCTCGACGACGACGGCGATGGAGTGCGGGAGCTCGTCCCGTACGCCCTCCAGGGCCGCCTCGCGGATCAGCTCCGCGATCATGACCTGCTCGGGCTCGTCCGTGAGGTCGCCCTCGGGGTAGAGGGCCGGGCCCTCCGGGAGGAGGGGAACGAGCAGGTCGGCCAGCAGGTCCACCTGCTTGTCGCCGACCGCCGAGACGGGGACGATCTCGGCCCACTCGAAGCCCAGCTCCTTGCCGAGCTGGTCGATCGCGATGAGCTGCTCGGCGAGGGTCTTGCTGTCGACGAGGTCGGTCTTGGTGACGATCGCGACCTTCGGCGTCTTCTTGATGGACGCCAGTTCCTTCGCGATGAACCGGTCGCCGGGGCCGAGCTTCTCGTTCGCCGGCAGGCAGAAGCCGATGACGTCGACCTCGGCCCACGTCGTGCGGACCACGTCGTTCAGGCGCTGGCCAAGGAGCGTGCGCGGCTTGTGCAGCCCGGGGGTGTCCACCAGGATCAGCTGGGCGTCGGGCCGGTGCACGATGCCGCGTACCGTGTGCCGCGTCGTCTGCGGCTGGTCCGCGGTGATCGCCACCTTCTGGCCGACCAGAGCATTCGTAAGGGTGGACTTGCCCGCGTTGGGGCGGCCCACGAAGCAGGCGAAGCCGGCGCGGTGGGGGGCCTCGGACGGCTCGGATGACGGGGTACGAACGCTCATGGCGCCCATTGTCCCTGATCCACAAGCCCCCGCCGCACGCCGAGTGCCCCTGGATGCTTCCGCGGGGCCCGGTGAGCTTCCGGAAACCCCCGCGCAACACGAAACACGCCGGAAACGCGTATGTGCACAACCGGAAACGCGAGCCCGTGACGCTCTGACGACGCCCCCACCCCGTTGGAGAGACCGTGACCCTGGCCGCCGCCCAGATCGACACCGGCGACACCGCCTGGCTGCTCGCCGCCACCGCGCTCGTCCTTCTGATGACGCCGGGCCTCGCCCTGTTCTACGGCGGCATGGTCCGCACGAAGAGCGTCCTCAACATGCTGATGATGAGCTTCGTGTCGATCGCCCTGGTCACGGTGGTGTGGCTGGCCGCCGGATACTCGCTCGCGTTCGGCGACGACGCCTTCGGCGGGCTCATCGGGGGGCTGGATCACGCCGGAATGGCCGGTCTCGGGCCGGACAGCGTCCAGGGAACCGTCCCCACCCTTCTCTTCGCCACCTTCCAGCTGACCTTCGCGATCATCACCGCCGCGCTGATCAGTGGTGCGATCGCGGACCGCGCGAAGTTCGGCGCGTGGCTGGTCTTCGTGCCGGTCTGGGCGCTGCTCGTATACGTTCCCGTCACCCACTGGGTGTGGGGCCCCGGCGGCTGGATCATGGACAAGCTGGGCGCACTGGACTTCGCGGGCGGTCTTCCGGTCGAAATCACCTCGGGCGCCTCCGGACTCGCCCTCTGCCTGGTCCTCGGCCCGCGCCTCGGCTTCAAGAAGGACGCCATGCGGCCGCACAACCTGCCGATGGTGATGCTGGGCGCCGGTCTGCTGTGGTTCGGCTGGTTCGGCTTCAACGCGGGATCCGCGCTGGGCGCCAACGGTCTGGCCGCCGCCGCCTTCCTCAACACCCTCGCCGCCGGCTGCACCGGCCTGCTCGGCTGGCTCTTCGTGGAGCAGAAGCGCGACGGCCACCCCACCACGCTCGGCGCCGCGTCCGGCGCGGTCGCGGGCCTGGTGGCCATCACCCCGTCCTGCGGGTCCGTGTCGATGGTGGGCGCGCTGGTCGTCGGACTAGCCGCCGGCGTCGTCTGCTCGTACGCCGTGAGCTGGAAGTTCAAGCTGAACTACGACGACTCGCTGGACGTCGTCGGCGTGCACCTGGTCGGCGGGATCATCGGCACGCTGCTCATCGGGGTCTTCGCGACGGAGACGATGACGGGTGGCGCCGAGGGTCTCCTCTACGGCGGCGGGCTCGGCCAGCTCGGCAAGCAGGTGGTCGCGGTCGTGGCCGTCGCGGCGTACGCCTTCGCCGTCACGTACGGGATCGGCAAGCTGATCGACAAGGTCATGGGCTTCCGCGCGAGCGAGGACGAGGAGTACACCGGCCTGGACCTTACGGTGCACGCCGAGAGCGCCTACGATCACGGGGTCCTGGGCCACGGTGCCCCGGTCTCGTCATCCGTCTCCACCGCGCAGAAGGTCAAGACCCAGGCATGAAGCTCATCACCGCGATCGTCAAGCCGTACCGCCTCGACGAGGTCAAGACCGCCCTCCAGGAAATCGGCGTGCACGGACTGACCGTGACCGAGGCCAGCGGGTACGGGCGTCAGCGCGGGCACACCGAGGTGTACCGCGGCGCCGAGTACCAGGTGGACCTCGTCCCCAAGGCCCGTATCGAGGTCGTCGTCGAGGACGCCGACTCGGAGGCCGTCATCGAGGCGATCGTGAAGGCGGCGCAGACCGGGAAGATCGGGGACGGGAAGGTGTGGGCGGTGCCGGTGGAGACCGTCGTACGGGTACGGACGGGCGAGCGCGGCCCCGACGCACTCTGATCACCACCGCCGCGGCCACGATCCCCACCCCCACGACCACCGCGACCAGCCAGGGCAACGCGAAGAACGACGCGCTCGCCGACTCGCGGGTGCCCGGGGCGCTGGCGGTCAACTTCACGTCGCCCCAGTCGAGTTGAGGGGCCCCGTACCACGGCTCGGTCAGCCGGACCCGCTGCCCGGGCAGCAGCTCCGAGGGGATCTTGGTCAGCCCCCGCGACAGCAGCGTACGGCCGAAGAGGCCCTCGGCCCTGAGCCGCACCTTCGGATTCAGGGTCACGTTGCCCGTGTTGTGCAGGGTGTACGAGATGGTGGCCGTGCTGTCGCCGATGCCGGGGACCAGGGGCTGGTGGTGGGCGATGTGGACCTTCTCGACGGCGATGGCGGGGACCGTCGGGCCGCCGACGCGGAGGTAGATCCGGGCGCCGACCGCCCGCTGCACCCCGACCTGGAAGGTCCCGTCGCCCGTGTCGACGCGTTCGTCGAGGGCGACCAGTGCGCCCGGATGGTCGCCGGGCTCGGCCTTCTCGGGCACCTTGAGCGTGAACGGCACGGTGACCGTGCCGTGCGCGGGAACCGTCACCCGGGAGCGCGCGGGCCGCGCCCACGCGCCGACCCCCCGCTGCTTCTCCTTCACGGTGCGCACGGCGAACCCGCCGTCGCGCGCGGTGTTGTAGGCGTCGGCCGCGTACAGCCGGAAACTCAGCGGCTTGCCCGTCTTGTTGGCGACGGCGACCTTGTCCTTGATGGTCTGTCCGGGGTCGGCCGAGAGATAGAAGTAGGGCCGCGCGGCGATGCGTGAGGCGACGGGGTAGACGGACCAGCTGCCGTTGTCGGCGGCGTACGACGGCGCCGGAAAGCAGCCCAGCAGCGCGGTCAGGAGTGCGGTCAGGAGGAGGACGTGCAGCTTGCGCATGGGTGCGGACCCCCACGGACGAGGTGGACGGGCGGGTGCGCGCCCGGCCACGGAAGGTGCGGACGGACGGATCAGCTGAGCGTCAGCGTGAGCACTCCGGAGTACGATCCCGGCGCCGTGAACTGCGGTACGTTCAGCGACAGTTGGGCGTCGACAGTGAACTCACCACCGGTGAGCGTGGCTGCCGGGGCGGACGCCAGCGTCGCTCCCGAACTCCCCACGGTGCCGGGCGAACCGGCCTGGCAGGTGCTCGGGCTCCCGGCCTTGGTGACACACGCCGGGGTCCAACTGAGCTGCCCGGCATCGATCTTGGCGCCGGGAGCGGTGAAATCGGTGACCTTGCCGGTCAGGGACCAGCCCGCGGGTCCGCCGCGGAAGTCCTGGACGGTGACCGTCCGCAGATCGCCGGTCGAGGGCCCGCCCTTGCCGAAGTCGACCGCCTTCAGCGTGACGGAGTCCCCGGCCTGCGACATCGACAGCTTCCCCGGGTTCACCGTGGTGGTGAGCTTCTGGGCGTTGTCGGGGATGGGCGTGTTGTCGATGACGGTGTACGCGGCAGGCCCCGCGCCCAGGTCGCTACTCCACGCGGCTCCCTCGTATGCCACGACGCCTGTCGTCGTCTTGTCGTTGACGACCAGAGGACCGCTGATGGCACCCGAAGCGTCCGCGGTCACCGTCGCGGTGTCCCCGGTCTGACTGGCACCCGACCGTCCGGCGAGCGTGACGGTCGCGCCCGGGGTGAAGTTGCTGCCGGTGACGGTCACGCTGTCACCGGGGTTCCCGGAGGCCGAACCCAGCTGGATGGCACGGGTGTTGGGCTGGGGTGCGTCCGCCGCGGTGATCGTCTCGGAGACGGGCGCGGGCGGGTTGGTGACCGTGCAGGGCGTGTCCAGCTCCAGGACGTAGCTGGTGTGGATGTTGTAGTCGCCGGGCGAGAGGGTGATGGCACCGGGCGCGGTGACCGTGAAGGTGCCGGTCATCTCGAACCCCGGGAAGGGCGCGTTGCCCGCCACCGGATCGTTCTTCTTCTCTCCGACGACCGTGACGTCACCGGTCTGGGCGCCGCCCAGGGTCACCTTGCCGCTCGGCGTCATGATGTCGGCCGGCAGGCTGATCGAGGTGGGATTGCTCGCGGCGGGCGTCACCACCTTGTAGGTCACCTTGACGGTGTCGCCGACCTTGGGGCTGGCGTTGTCCACCGTGATGATCGCGGTGGTGGTGCCGTCGATCGGCGGGATCCCCGCGACCGCCGGCGGGATGCAGTGCGTGGCGAAGTCCACATTGGTGGCGGCCCCCGCCGGGGCGGCCAGCGCGCCCCCCGCGGCGACCGCGAGAGCGGTCACCCCGAGCAGCGCCGCCCAGCGGCGTCTTCGGGTTGTCGAACCCGTGGTTGACATGGTTGTTGCCCCCTCCTGAGGGTTGCGGGCGCAGCGGCTCTTCTGCGCCGACAGGGGGCCATTGATGTGCGGGTTGTGTGAGAAGTCAATGGAGGGCAGGTACGGTAACTGATGACCCATCAGTTTCTGTCATGGTCATTGGGGGTCGTCATCAACTCCGGTTGGCCGCACGGTGGTTGATGATGGGGAACCGGTGCCGCTGCGCGCGGGCGGCACCGGTCTTCGCACCTGCGGGGTTTACTCGAACACGAACGGGCTCGGGGACTGTGCCGCATCCGCCGTGCAGGTGATGGTGATGCCGAAGACCACCATCTGCAGGGAGCCGCCGTATGCCTCAAGGCTGTCGCCGGGGGCGACGGTGCCGTCCAGGGGGCCCACCGAGACTCCGCCGCCCGCGGCGATGGCGGGGTTCTTCGTGCCGGTGAAGGCGGTGGTGCCGCCGCTCGCGTTCACCATGGTCAGGGTGGAGGTGATCGAGTCCTGGGCGATGCTGATCGGGGCCGTGATCTCGGTGGAGCTGAGGGTGATGGTCGCGGCCGTGCCGTTCTGGGTGGCGGTGAGGGTGGCTTCGCCGCTGCCGCCGATGCTGCAGGTTGCGTTGATGGTGGCTGTCTGGGGGGTGACGGCCGCGGCGGTGGGCGCGAAGGCCAGGCCGGTCGCGGCGAGGGTGCCGGCGGCTAACGCCGCGGTGATTCCGAGTCGCTTGCCTCTCATTGGATTCCCTTCCCTTGTACGGGAATTGCCATGTGGGGATGGTCGGGGCGGAGCCGTCCGTGCGTATCTGACGGTCCGTCGGAATGTGCGGTTCCATTGATGCGCGGGTGGCTTGGGGTTGCAAGGGATGCCCGACGGATTCCTTCAACGCTCATCAAAACTGGCCGAAGTTGAGCCATGGGCCGGGTTCCTCGCCCCCGCCGCCCCTACCCGTCCCATCCCCAGGGGCTCTGCCCCTTCGACCCCGTGGGGGCCGTTCGCGCAGTTCCCCGCGCCCCTGAAAGGGGCGCGGGGAACTGCGCAATCTTTTAGGGGGGTCTGGGGGCGCAGCCCCCAGGAAGGGATGGGACGGGTAGGGGCGGCGGGGGCGAGGAAACCCGGCGGTCACGGGTGGGTCGGGGTCATGTTCTGGAGGCCCAGTACGCGGAGGAGTTGGAGGCGTTCGTGGGTGGCGGTGCCGGGGCGGGCTGTGTGGACTATCAGGAGTTGGTTGTCGCCGGAAGCGAGGAGGATTTCGCAGTCCAGGTCGAGCAGGCCGACGGTGGGGTGCTGGAATCTCTTCGTCGAGGCGCGGCGTACCGCGACCTCGTGTGAGTCCCACAGGGCCGCGAACTCCTCGCTCGCGGCGCGGAGTTCGGACACCAGGGCCGTCGGCGCCGGATCGTTCGGGCGGGCCGCGGTGACCGCGCGCAGATTGGCGACGTGGGCGCGGGCATGCTCGGCGTGGTCCTCGGGCGGGAAGAGGGCACGGGCGCGAGGGTCGGTGAAGAAGCGGCGTACGACATTGCGTTCCGTGCCCGCCTCACCGACGAGCGCCGCCGCCATCGCGTTCTGGGCGAGCACATCGCCGTAGTCGGTCATGACCTGCGCGGGCGCGTCGTGCAGCCGGTCCAGGATCAGCAGCAGACCGGGACGGACGTGCGTCGCGGCGCTCTCGGCGCGCGGGGGTTCCTCGCCGGCCAGGTGGAACAGGTGGTTCCGTTCGTCGCCGGTGAGGCGGAGCGCCCGCGCCAGCGCGCCGAGCATCTGGCGGGAGGGGCGGGGGCCACGGGACTGTTCGAGCCGCGTGTAGTAGTCGACGGACATGCCCGCGAGCGCCGCCACCTCCTCGCGGCGCAGACCCGGCGTACGGCGTCGGGCACCGGCCGCGAGGCCCACGTCGGAGGGTTCCAGCCGGGCGCGGCTGCGGCGCAGGAAGTCGGCGAGTTCGGCTCGGTTCACCTCTCCAGCCTGGCCGAAGCCGCCCGTCTTATCCAGGGACTGCCGGTCCCCGGACAAGGAGGTCTCTCCCGCCGTGCCCGGCCCGGGCCGAAGCTCGACACCGAGGCCCCGGGGAACGAGGCATCGACCAACCATCTACTGACAGGAGTGCATCATCATGCTGACTTTGGTGACAGGAACCACCGGTGAAGTCGGGCGCCGCTTCGTCCCCCGACTGCTCAGCCAGGCACCCCAGGGTGATCACGTACGGGTCCTGGTCCGCGACGAGTCCAAGGTGGCCGCCCTCGCCGACCTCGGCGCCCAGGTCGTGGTCGGTGACCTGCGGGACTCCGGGGCGCTCGGCAAGGCCCTCGCGGGCGTCGACGCGGTGGTGAACATCGCGGCCGCCTTCCGTGGCGTACCGGACGAGGAGGCCAGGGCGGTCAACCGTGACGCCGCGCTGGAGCTGGGGCGGGCCTCCGTCGCCTCGGGCGTGCGCCGGTTCGTGCAGGTCAGCACGAACCTCGTGTACGGGACGGGCCGAGGGCGTCCGCACACCGAGGAGGACCCGACGGTGCCCGGCGGCCTGATGTGGGGGGCGTACCCGGAGTCGAAGGCGGAGGCGGAGCGAGGCCTCCTCGCCCTGGACGGCGGCATGGACGTGCGGATCGGGCGGCTCGCGTTCGTCTACGGCGAGGGCGACCCGCATCTGGCCGCGTCCATGAGGTGGGCCGCGCACTGGGCCTCCACCCAGCGACTCCAAATGGTCCACCACGCGGATGTCGCCCAGGGCCTCCGCCGCCTCCTGTACGCCCCGGGCGCGGACGGCGGGATCTACAACATCGCCGACGACGCCCCCGTCACCACCGTCGACCTCCACCAGCTCAACGGCGCCGAGATCCCGCCCGCCCTGTACGAGCGCACGGACCCCGACCCCTGGCTCGGCATCGTCTCCACGGCCCGCATCCGCCGCGACCTGGGCTTCCGCCCGCTGTACCCGTCGGTGTGGACCGCCCAGGACGCCGGCGCCCTGTGACCGCGCGGTCCGCTCAGCCCGCTCAGTCCACGCCCTTGATCCGTCCCACCAGCACCGCCCCCGCGAGGCCGATCACCGCCGCCACCAGGTACAGCACCCGGTAGCCGCCGAGGTACGTGACGATCGGGGCGGCCAGCGCGGGCGCGGCGACCTGGGGGAGGGCGTTGGCGATGTTGATGACGCCGAGGTCCTTGCCGCGGTCCAGGGCCTTGGGCAGGACGTCGGTCATCAGGGCGAAGTCGACGGAGGTGAAGACGCCGAAGCCGATGCCCAGGACCGCCGCCGCGACGATCGCGCCGGGCCAGGTCTGCCAGCCGGCCAGCGCCGCCGTGGCCACCGCCATCAGGACGCCGGACCAGATCACGAACGGTTTGCGGCGGCCCAGCCGGTCCGACCACACCCCGCCCACCACGACGGTGGCGAGCAGCGTGACACCGTTCACGGCCGTGAGGATCAGCACGCCCTGTTCCGGGTCGTCGTAGTGCAGGCGGTCTCTCAGGTAGTAGAGCAGGTAGAGGAGTACGAGGGCGTTGCTCAGGTTGATCAGGAAGCGGGTCAGCCAGGCCCAGCCGAGGTCGGGGTGGCGGCGCGGGCTCAGCCAGAACGAGGTCAGGAAGGTGCGCCAGGACCACGCCGGGCGGGCCGACTCGGGAAGGCGCAGGTCCTGATAGCGGAGTACGTACGGCAGGATGCCCACCAGGGTGAACACCGCGCACGCCGCGTACCCGCCGCCCGTGCCTCCCGCCACCGTCGCCAGACCCGTGCCGCCGACCACACCCAGGATCTGCGCCGCGCCCAGCCAGCCGCCCACGGAACCCCGTTGGAGCCGCGGAACCCGGTCGGGGACGGCCGCCGTGACCGCGGCGAAGGCGGCGTTCAGGGTGAGCTGGACCAGACACCAGCCGAGCGCCATCATCCAGACGCCGTCCGCGCCCGCCAGAAGCAGCAGCGACAGGGCGCCGCCGGCCGCGCCCGCCACGATCCACGGCGTGCGGCGGCCCCAGCGCGCGGTCGTGCGGTCGGACAGAGCACCGAACAGCGGGTTGGCGACCAGCGAGACGACCGCGCCGGCACCCGTGACCCACGCCAGCATCGTCTCCTTCGACATGCCGGTGCCGGGCGCGAAGTCCTCCGCCTGGGAGGCGAGGAGGATCTGGAGGGGGCCGTACCAGCCCACCCAGATCGCCCCGTTGGCGAGCGAGAGTGCCGTGGTCCAGCCCCGGCCGACCCGCTCCACGGGCTCGGCCAGCGCCCCGACGGGTATGACCGGGTCGGCCGCCGTCATCTCTCTGCCTGCGCCCGCGTCTGCGCCCGCAGGGCGTCCCGCAGCCAGGCGTACGACGCCTTGGGGGTGCGTTCCAGCGTCTCGTAGTCGACGTGGACGAGGCCGAAGCGGCGCGCGTATCCCTCCGCCCACTCGAAGTTGTCCATCAGCGACCACACGAAGTAGCCGCGTACGTCGACGCCCTGCTCCAACGCCCGGTGCAGCGCCCGGACATGACCGTCCAGGAACGTGATCCGCTCCTGGTCGTCGATGCCGTCGTACGAGCAGCCGTTCTCGGTGATGACCACGGGCGGGAGCCGGTCGCCGTACCGCTCGTGGAAGCCCACCAGCAGCTCCGTGAGCGCCTCCGGGACGACCGGCCAGCCGAAGTCGGTGACCGGGTAACCCTCCAGTTCGCGGACGGAAAAGGGGAGTTCGGCGGGCAGGGTCAGTCCGCTGAACTCGATCTCCTCGCCCTCGGGGGCTCCCACCTTGGTCGGCTGGTAGTAGTTGATCCCGTACCAGTCGATCGGCTCGGCGATGACCTTCAGGTCCGCTTCGACATCGCCCGGCATCAACTCGCCGATGCCCTCCGGGTATTGGCCCAGCAGCAGCGGGTCCGCGAACAGGCGGTTCAGGAGGATGTCGTAGAAGTCGGCGGCCTCCACGTCCTCGGTGCGGCGGGATGCCGCCCAGGTCGGGCCGTGCGAGTTGGCGATGCCGATGTCGGTGGCTCCGGCCGCGCGCAGGGACCGTACGGCGAGGCCGTGGGCGAGGAGCTGGTGGTGGGCCACCGGCAGCGCGTCGAACAGGAGCTGCTTGCCGGGGGCGTGTGCGCCGAGCGCGTGGCCCAACAGGGTGTGTTCGGCGGGCTCGTTGAGGGTGATCCACTTCTTCACGCGGTCGCCGAGACGGGCGGCGACGACGGCGGCGTACTCCGCGAAGCGTTCGGCGGTGTCCCGGTTCAGCCAGCCGCCGCCCTCTTCCAGGTCCAGCGGCAGGTCCCAGTGGAAGAGGGTCGGTACGGGGCGGATGCCGGCCGCGGTCAGTTCGTCCACCAGGCGGTCGTAGAAGTCGAGGCCGCCGGGGGAGTTCACGCGTGGCCAGGAGATGGAGAAGCGGTACGCGTCCACTCCGAGGCCCGCTATGAGGGCGACGTCCTCTTCGTAGCGGTGGTAGTGGTCGCAGGCCACCGCGGCCGTGGAGGCGTCCTTGATGTGGCCGGGGCCGGCGGTGAAGGCGTCCCATACCGAGGGGGCGCGTTGGTCGGCCGCGCCCTCGATCTGGTGGGCCGAGGTGGATACGCCCCAGAGGAAGCCGGGCGGGAACTGCGGTAGGGGGTTCGTCGCCATGCGCGCGATCATCCTTACCGGCGGTAATGGAAGTCAACGGTGTGGCGTGAACTAGGGGTTACGGCTTTTCGCGGGGCGCCTAGGGGGTGGGGTGGTGCTGTGATTGCGCGACTGCGGGCCGTCTGTGGCTGGTCGCGCCCACGCGGCGGAGCCGCATATGTCACAGCCCCGCGCCCCTGAAGGGCGCTACGCGCCTTCCTTCAGGACCCTGGTGATCAGTTGCCGTTGGGCCTCCGTCAGTCTCGGGTCGGCGGCGTGCACCGTCTTCCCGTCCACCGTGATCTCGTAGCTGAAGCCGTCCGGGACGCCGATGGAGGGGGCGCCCCGGCCGGAGGCCATTGCCTGTTCGGCCAGGGCGTGCCACTCGTGGGCGTCGGGGCGGCCCGTGGTGTCGACCTCCGCATGGCGTTCGATGCCCGCGAAACCGCCCGTACGCCTCACCTGAATACGCATGGGTCCTGTCTAGTACGTGGAGCCCCGAAGGGCTACGTGGTCGGTACGCCGACCTGCTCCCAGGCCTTCGTCACGGCCTGGAGTTCCTCGCCCTCGTTGTACCGGGAGCGCGCCGCGGCGAGTGTGAGTCGCGCGAAGTCCGAGAACAGGGCCTGCTGGGGCAGCTCGCCGCCGGTGAGGACGTCGTACCAGATCTGGCCCGCCCGTTCCCAGGCGTGGCCGCCGAGCGCCTCGGCGACGAGGTAGAAGGCGTGGTTGGGGATGCCGGAGTTGATGTGGACCCCGCCGTTGTCGCGGCCGGTGCGGACGTAGTGGTCCATCGTCGCGGGCTGCGGGTCCTTGCCGAGCACGTCGTCGTCGTACGCGCTGCCCGGTTCCTTCATGGAGCGCAGGGCGGTGCCGCTGACGCGCGGGGCGAGCAGGCCCGCGCCGATCAGCCAGTCGGCCTCGGCGGCGGTCTGGCCGAGCGTGTACTGCTTGATCAGTGAGCCGAAGACGTCCGACATGGACTCGTTCAGGGCGCCCGGCTGGCCGAAGTAGGTGAGGTTCGCCGTGTACTGGGTGACGCCGTGGGTCAGCTCGTGGCCGATGACGTCGACCGGGATGGTGAAGTCGAGGAAGATCTCGCCGTCACCGTCGCCGAACACCATCTGCTCGCCGTTCCAGAAGGCGTTGTTGTAGTTCACGTCGAAGTGCACGGTGGCGTCGAGCGGCAGGCCCTCGCCGTTGATCGAGTTGCGCTGGTACGCCTTCAGGTACAGCTCGAAGGTCGCGCCGAGACCGGCGTACGCGCGGTTGACGGTGGCGTCCTTGCCCGGCTTGTCGCCCTCGCCGCGGACCTTCTTGCCGGGCAGATCCTGGTGGTGGCGGGCGTCGTAGATCGTGCGGTGCGGCTTCGACTCCTCCGCTTCCTTGGGCGGGGCGACGGCCGGAGCGCCGAGGACGGTGGTCAGCCGGCGGTGGGTGCGCTCGTAGGCGTCGCGCTCCAGGGTCTGGCGTGCGGGTCCGGAGAGCGCGGGGTCCTCGTGCTGGGCGAGCTTGTCGAGGACGTGGGGCGGGACGATGGTGCAGAAGACGGGCTCGAAGCCCCCGTGGGTCGTCATGCCCGGCACCCTTGCACTGAGTTATGCCGCTGTCACTACCTGCAACCATGATTGGTGAAATGGGGCAATAAGGAGCCTCGGAGTCCGGGTGAAAGTGGTATGGAGCACTTTTTGTCCCGTTTGTTCCTTTTGGCCTCTCGGTCCCGCATACTGATACAGCCCCCCGTACGGAGCGTGGCTCGGCTAGGCTGCGGAGCATCATGCGTTTCGGGCTGCTTCTCCTTAGCTGCCGCGGCGAGGGCCTGTAGTCGAGGCCGACCCCCTCCCCGCGGAGTCTGGCGTTGCGCCGTCGGCCGTCCTTTCGGACACCCACCGAGGAGCCCACGCATCATGGCGAACAGCCAGACCCGCCGCAATCGTCAGCAGCCCACCTCCATGCCGGTGCACAAGTACGGCCAGTACGACCAGGTCGACATCGCCGACCGCAGCTGGCCGGAGCAGCGGATCACCACCGCCCCCCGCTGGCTCTCCACCGACCTGCGTGACGGCAACCAGGCCCTGATCGATCCCATGTCGCCCGCGCGCAAGCGTGAGATGTTCGACCTGCTGGTCAAGATGGGCTACAAGGAGATCGAGGTCGGCTTCCCCGCGTCGGGACAGACGGACTTCGACTTCGTGCGCTCGATCATCGAGGAAGAGGGCGCGATCCCGGACGACGTGACGATCTCCGTACTGACCCAGGCCCGCGAGGACCTGATCGAGCGGACCGTCGAGTCGCTGAAGGGCGCCAAGCGCGCCACCGTGCACCTGTACAACGCCACCGCCCCGGTCTTCCGCCGGGTCGTCTTCCGCGGCTCCAAGGACCAGATCAAGCAGATCGCCGTCGACGGCACGCGCCTGGTCATGGAGTACGCCGAGAAGCTGCTGGGCCCCGAGACCGAGTTCGGCTACCAGTACAGCCCCGAGATCTTCACCGACACCGAGCTGGACTTCGCCCTGGAGGTCTGCGAGGCCGTCATGGACGTCTGGCAGCCCGGCCCGGGCCGCGAGATCATCCTCAACCTGCCCGCCACGGTGGAGCGTTCGACCCCCTCCACGCACGCGGACCGCTTCGAGTGGATGGGCCGCAACCTGACCCGCCGCGAGTACGTCGTCCTGTCGATCCACCCGCACAACGACCGCGGTACGGCCGTCGCCGCCGCCGAGCTGGCGCTGATGGCCGGCGCCGACCGCGTCGAGGGCTGCCTGTTCGGCCAGGGCGAGCGCACCGGCAACGTCGACCTGGTCACCCTGGGCATGAACCTGTTCTCGCAGGGCGTCGACCCGCAGATCGACTTCTCCGACATCGACGAGATCCGTCGTACGTGGGAGTACTGCAACCAGATGGAGATCCACCCGCGCCACCCGTACGTGGGCGATCTGGTCTACACGTCCTTCTCCGGCTCCCACCAGGACGCCATCAAGAAGGGCTTCGACGCGATGGAGGCCGACGCGGCAGCCAAGGGCGTCACCGTCGACGACATCGAGTGGGCCGTCCCGTACCTGCCGATCGACCCGAAGGACGTCGGCCGCTCCTACGAGGCCGTCATCCGCGTGAACTCGCAGTCCGGCAAGGGCGGTATCGCGTACGTCCTGAAGAACGACCACAAGCTGGACCTGCCGCGCCGGATGCAGATCGAGTTCTCGAAGATCATCCAGACCAAGACGGACGCCGAGGGCGGCGAGGTCACGCCGAAGGACATCTGGGCGACCTTCCAGGACGAGTACCTGCCGAACCCCGAGAACCCGTGGGGTCGTATCCAGGTCAAGACCGGCCAGTCCACGACGGACAAGGACGGCGTGGACACGCTCACGGTCGAGGCTTCGGTCGACGGCACGGACACCGTCCTGACCGGTACCGGCAACGGTCCGATCTCCGCGTTCTTCGACGCCCTGCAGTCCATCGGCATCGACGTACGCCTGCTGGACTACCAGGAGCACACGATGAGCGAGGGTGCCTCCGCGCAGGCCGCCTCGTACATCGAATGCGCGATCGGCGACAAGGTTCTGTGGGGAATCGGCATCGACGCGAATACGACACGTGCTTCGCTGAAGGCCGTCGTCTCCGCCGTCAACCGCGCGGCCCGCTGACGACCCTGACCGGCGCTTTTCGGGCCCCGTCCGCCTTTCCAGGCGGGCGGGGCCCCGTCGTTTACCGGCCAATCCGCGTGGAGGTCACGAGCAGGTCTCGTCCGGGGTACTGACTCCGCATCAACAATGTGGCTAACATCACGCCAGCGCGGCGATGTTGCCGCGGCGTTACGGAGGTGTGCGAGCGTGCTGCCAGGATGGGGACGAAACGGTCGTGCAGTTGAGGTTCCCCGCATCCTGGGCACCCGTACCGCGTGGACGACGGTAGGCGACGGCGAGTTCTTCTGCCCCGGCTGCGGAGGCGACCGCAACTACCAGCGGCTCACCGGCCGCCGCCGCTTCACCCTCCTCGGCGTTCCCGTTCTCCCGCGCGGCGAGACCGGGCCCGTCGTCGAATGCGCCGCCTGCAGCCACCACTACGGCGCCGACGTCCTCGACCACCCCACCACCACCCGCTTCTCCGCGATGCTCCGCGACGCCGTCCACACCGTCGCCCTCGCCGTCCTCGCCGCGGGCGGCACCTGCGCCCGTACGTCCCTGGAGACCGCCGCCGGCGCGGTCCGCTCGGCCGGCTTCGACGACTGCACGGAGGACCAGCTCAGCGCGCTCGTCGAGGCACTCGCCTCGGACGCGGGGCGGGTCTTCGGGGAGCCGTGCGGGGCGAGTCTGGCCATAGAGCTCCACGAGGCCCTGGATCCGCTGGCCCCGCACCTCGCCCCCACGGGCCGGGAGGCGATCCTCCTCCAGGGCGCGCGGATCGCGCTGGCCGACGGGCCGTACACACCCGCCGAGCGGGATGTCCTGGCCACCGTGGGCGCGGCACTGACGATCTGCTCGGACGACGTGACGCGGTTGCTGGTGGCGGCGCGTACACCCTCGTAATACTCCCCAGGGAGTAATCCCCCCGTTCGGCCACCCCTCGGAGTACCCCCGAACTCGCCCTCCGGCGCGACGAATCAGGCGTCGTGCGCCGGGAGTCTGGTGACTGTCCAGACACCCGGCCAGGAGGGGAGGACCCCGACATGGGGCCCGAAAAGACAACCACGCGTACGCGGCGAAGGGCCGTGCCCTGGGTGCTGCTCGGGCTCTGGGTGGCCGTGCTGGCCGCCGTCGGGCCGTTCGCGGCGAAGCTCGCGGACGTGCAGCACGACCGCGCCGTGGACTATCTCCCGGCGAGCGCGGACTCCACCCAAGTGGCCAAGATCGAGGACCAGTTGCCCGGTGGCGAGACCACCGAGCTGGTCCTCGTCTACCACCGCGACGGCGGACTGAGCACCGCCGACCGCGCGACGGCCGCGCGCCAGATCGCCGAGATCACCAAGGAGAACCCGCTCACCGGAACCCCGAAGGGCGTGCCGTCCCGGGACGGGACCACCCTGATGTACCCGGTCGCCAGCTCCGCACCCGGCACCGACGAGAAGAAGCGGGACGCGTTCGTCAACGACGTACGCGATGTCGCGCGGGGAGCGGACGGGCTGAGCGTCGACGTCGGCGGGCAGGGCGCGCTCGCCACCGACGCCGCCGAGGTCTACAACTCCCTCGGCGGACCGCTGCTCTACACCACCGTCGCCGTGGTCGCCGTCCTGCTGATCCTCATCTACCGCAGCCCGCTGCTGTGGCTCGTGCCGCTCGCCGTCGCGGGCGTCGCCGACTATCTGTCGATGGGCGTCGCCTACGGGCTCCACGAGGCGTTCGGCACCAGCATCTCCGGCCAGAGCTCGGGCGTGATGACGATCCTCGTGTTCGGCGCCGGAACCGACTACGCGCTGCTGCTGATCTCCCGCTACCGGGAGGAACTGCGACGCGTGGAGCGGCCGTACGACGCGATGCGGCAGGCCCTGCGCGGCTGCGGGCCCGCCGTGCTCGCCTCCTCCGGCACCGTCGCCGCCGGACTGCTGTGCCTGCTCGCCGCCGACCTCAACAGCAGCCGGGGCATGGGCCCGATGGGCATGGTGGGTGTGCTGTGCGCGCTCGTCGCCATGCTGACGCTGCTGCCCGCCCTCCTCGTCCTGCTCGGGCGGCGGGTGTTCTGGCCGCTCGTCCCCGCCTTCGGCAGCGAACCCAAGCAGCGGCGCAACCTCTTCTCGGCCATGGGGAGTTCGGCCGGGCGGCGGCCGTACGCCGTCCTCGCGGGCGGGGCCGTACTGCTCGGGGCGCTCGCCCTCGGCACGCTGAATCTGCCCGGCTCGCTCAAACAGCAGGACTCCTTCGCCCACAAGCCGGACTCGGTCGCCGCGATCGAGACCCTCGCCAAGGCCTACCCGGGGCAGGGCACCCAGCCGCTCACCGTGATCACCCCCACTGGACGGGCGGACGCCGCGCTGGCCACCGTGCGGGACCACCAGGGCGTCGCGAGCGCCGAGCGGGGCCGCAGCGGACAGGGCTGGACGGAGATCTCCGTCATCGCGCGGGGCGCACCCCAGTCGGCGGCCGAGACCGCCACGATCAAGTCGCTCCGGGCGGATCTCAAGGGCTCGGGCTCGTACGTCGGAGGCGCCAGCGCCCAGCAGATCGACCTCCAGGACACCAACGCCCGCGACCGGCTCGTCGTCGTACCGATCGTGCTCGTCTCCGTGCTGCTGATCCTGATCGTGCTGCTGCGCAGTCTGGTCGCCCCGCTGCTCCTGGTCGCCGCCGTGATCGCGGTGTGGGGCGCGGCGCTCGGCATCGGCGGGCTGGTCTTCGGGCCGCTCCTCGGCTTCGAGGGGACCGATCCGGGGCTCGGCCTGCTGTCCTTCGTCTTCCTGGTGGCGTTGGGCGTCGACTACGGGATCTTCTTGATGCACCGCATGCGGGAGGAGTCGCTGTCGGGTGCCGAACCGGCCGCCGCCGCGCTGACCGCGCTGCGGACCACGGGGGGTGTGATCGCCTCGGCGGGGCTGGTCCTCGCCGCGACCTTCGCGGTGCTGACGAACATGGGGCTCGTGCAGCTCGTCGAGCTCGGGTTCGTGATCGCGGTCGGGGTGCTGCTCGACACCTTCCTCGTCCGGACGTATCTGGTGACCAGCGCGAGTGTGGCGCTGGGACGGAGGGTGTGGTGGCCGGGCCGGCTGTCGCGCGAGCCGGAGCAGGAGTCCGAGCAGCGGACCCCTGTCGCCGTCGGCTGAACCACATATGTGCGTATATGAACCACATCTGAACCACATTTGAACCACATCGGGCGCCCCTCCCTCCCGGAGGGGCGCCCTCTCACGGAGGATGAAGCGGTGGACGCCACACGCATGCTGCACCTCACCGGCCTCGGACACCGGGGGAACGCCGACCCCGCACGGGCGCTGCGCCAGGACGCGCTGCTCGCCGCCGCGCTGCTGGTCGTCGACGTGACCGTGGCGCTCACGGTCGGCGCCGACGGCCGCCGTCCGGACGCCCTGGGCTGGACCCTGCTGACCGCCGCGCACATTCCGGTGGTGTGGCGGCGCCGCGCCCCGCTCGCGGCGTTCCTCACGCTGCTCGCCTGCGTCGCCCCATACCACGCACTCGACTTCAACCACACGGCGCCGCTGACCGTCTCGATGCTCGCCCTGTTCACCGTGGCCGTCACGGGGCGCCCGCTGCGCACCCTCCTGGTCGGCATCGGCGTCATCGGCCTGATGCTCTCGGTCAAGTTCGGGCAGGGCGCCGCCGAGGGGGCCCAGGCGCTGCGCGCGGCTGGCTGGATCGTCGCGTTCATCGTCCTCGGCGTGTACGTACGCGTGCACGGGCAGTACGTCGCCTCGGTCGTCGAACGCGCCGAACGCGCCGAACGCACCCGCGAGGAGGAGGCGCGCCGCCGGGTCGCCGAGGAGCGCCTGCGCATCGCCCGCGACCTGCACGATCTGCTCGCCCACACCATCACGCTCATCGGCGTCCAGACATCCGTCGCCGCGCACGTCCTGGCCGCCGACCCCGACCGCCTGGACCGCGAGGCGGTCGCCCGGGCCCTCGACGACATCTCCGAGACCTGCCGCACCGCGCGCGGCGAAGTGCGCAGCACGCTGGAGGTGCTGCGCGCACCGGAGTACGGCGGCGACGGGCGCGGCCCGCTGCCCGGCCTCGACGGACTGCCCGACCTGATGACCGCGGCGCGCACCGCGGGCGCGAAAGTGGAGACGGAGATCGCGGTACCGACGGCCGGCGTCCCGTCCGCCGTGGGCGCCGCCGCCTACCGGATCGTCCAGGAGGCGCTCACCAACGCGGTACGGCACGCGGGCCCCGAGGTGACGGTACGCGTGGCCCTGCGGGCGGACGAGTGGGCGCTGCGGGTAACGGTCACGGACGACGGCGTCGGCGACGCGGGCGGCACACCCGGGTTCGGACTCGTGGGCATGCGGGAGCGGGCTCGTAGTGTGGGCGGAACACTGGAGGCCGGAGTGCGGGAGGGCGGTGGGTTCGGAGTGTCGGCGGTGCTGCCACTTGCGGGCCCGGGCCCGGTCGCGGTTCCCATGCAGGCAGATGTACGGGATCTCGAAGCCGTACGTGATGACGAAGCCGTACGCGCACCCGAACTCGAACGAGGCGAGCCCCGATGACCATCCGCGTACTCCTTGCCGACGATCAGACGCTCGTGCGGGCCGCGTTCGCCATGCTCGTCGAGTCGGCGCGGGACATGGAGGTCGTCGGACAGGCGGCCACCGGGCGGGAGGCGGTGGAGCTCGCGCGCAGCGCGCGGGCCGATCTGGTCGTCATGGACATCCGCATGCCCGACCTGGACGGCATCGAGGCGACCCGGCTCATCGCGGCCGACGCGAACCTGGCCGGGGTCAGGGTCCTGGTCCTCACCACGTACGACACCGACGAGTACATCGCGGAGGCCCTGCGCGCGGGCGCCTCCGGCTTCCTGGTGAAGGACACGAGGCCCGCCGAACTCCTCGACGCCATCCGCACGGTGGCCGCCGGGGACGCCCTGCTGTCACCGGGCCCGACCGCCCGCCTGATCGCCCGCTTCCTGCGCAGCCCGGCGGCTCCCGTGCCCGTGGCGGGTGGTCCCGACGGCCTCTCCGAGCGGGAGCGCGAGGTGCTGGCGCTGGTCGCGCGAGGCCTCAACAACACCGAGATAGCGGGGGCGCTGGGCCTGAGCCCGCTGACCGCGAAGACCCATGTCAGCCGCATCATGGGCAAGCTGGGCGCGCGGGACCGGGCCCAGCTGGTGATCGTGGCGTACGAGTCGGGGCTCGTCACTCCGGGCGCGTGTTGAAGCGCCTGCTGAGCTGACGTCACGTCAACACGCTGTAGTGGCATGTGTGTCGCTGTGCCCTTTTTGGGGCAATAGGTTCTCCTGGACATCCCACGTCCTATGTCCTCTGAGGTCCAGGGAGTGCCATGAGCATCACGAGTCGTATGGTCGCGCCGACGGCAGTCGTCGGATTCCTCGCCGGTCTCGCCGCCCTCACGGGGACCGGTACCGCGTCGGGCGCGCCGCCCGCCACCCGGGCCTGCACCTCGTCCGTGCCGTACACCGCGGGCCAGGCCGGCTACGACACGTATCGGATCCCCGCAGCGGTCACGACGCGCGCCGGTACGTTGCTCGCCTTCGCGGAGGGGAGACACAACGGCGCCGGCGACACCGGGCGCATCGACGTCGTCCTCAGACGTTCCCCGGACGGCGGCTGTTCGTGGGGTCCGCTGCGGGTGGTCGCGTCCGGGGGCCGGAACACCCGGGGCAACCCGGCGCCGGTCGTGGACCCCCGCACCGGCCGGATCGTCCTCGTCACGTCCTACAACAGCGGTGCGGTGACCGAGGCGCAGATCATGCGGGGCGAGGTCACCGCGGGGCAGAGCCGTCGCGTCTTCGTCCAGACGAGCCGCGACGACGGGCAGCACTTCTCGGCTCCGCGGGACATCACGGCGCAGGTGAAGCCGCGGGGGTGGCGGTGGTACGCCACGGGGCCGGGCCACGCGATCGCCCTCGGTCACGGTCCGCACGCCGGGCGGCTGGTGGTGCCCGCGAACCACTCCGCGGCGCCGCCCGTGGGCTCCGCCGACAGCGGGCAGGAGCCCAAGTACTACGGCGGGCACGCAATCTACAGCGACGACGGCGGGCTTACGTGGCGGCTGGGGTTCGTGGACCACTCGTACGGCGGGGTCGTCAACGCGAACGAGAGTGGTGCCGCCGAACTTCCCGACGGGCGGGTGTACTTCACCGCGCGGGACCAGAACGGCACGAGTGCCGGCAACCGGCTCGACGCCTACTCCAGTGACGGGGCGGAGAGCCTGGACCGCCCCTACAGGATCCAGCCCACGCTGAACGATGTGCCCGTGGTTCAGGCGAGTGTGCTGCAACTGAGTGGGGCCGGTGCGCCTCTCCTCTTCTCGGGGCCCTCTGTTCCCACCGTCCGTCAGTCGATGGCCATCTGGCGGAGCGTGGACGGGGGTGCGAGCTTCGCGAAGGTGACGACGCTGTCTTCGTTGCGGGCGGCGTACTCGGACCTTGTGCAGCTTGGGGCGGGGCGTGTTGGGGTGCTGTACGAGACCGGGGTGAAGGGGGCGTACGACACGATCGAGTTTCGGCGGGTGCCCGTGAGCGGCTTGCTGGGGTAGGCGGGTTTCGCCCCCGCCGCCCCTACCCGTCCCATCCCGTTCCTGGGGGCTGCGCCCCCAGACCCCCCTAAAAGATTGCGCAGTTCCCCGCGCCCCTTGAGGGGCGCGGGGAACTGCGCGACAAGCCCCCACCCACCCGCAGCCGACGAACAACCCACGGGGTCTGGGGCGGAGCCCCAGAAGGATGGGACGGGTAGGGGCGGCGGGGGCGAAGAACGCCGCTATCGCGCGACCCCGGCGATGACCGACGCCACGGCCCGGTGGACGGCTTCGGGCTGTGGCGGGGTGCCTTTGCGGTCGGCGTAGAGCAGGTGGGCGGTGCCGATCAGGGTGGGGGCGAGGGTGTCGATGTCGGCGTCTGTCGTGATGCGGCGCAGGTCGCGCTCGGCGGTGAGGTAGGAGGCGATCATGGCGGCGGCTTCCGTGAGGAGGGGGATGCCGGTCGGGGTGGTTCGGCGGAGCCGGGCGCGCAGGTCGTCGCGGGACGTGACGAGGCCGACGATCGCTACGGCGACCGAACCGAACAGGTTCGTCAGCGCGCCGGTGAGGTTGTCGGCGACGGTGCCTGTTCCGGCGGAGTCGCGCAGGGCGGCGGCCTGATGGTCGATCCGGCGGACGCGGTCGAGGACGAGCTCGGCGAGGAAGGCGTCGAAGTCGGCGAAGTGCCGGTGCAGGACGCCTTTGGCGCAGCCCGCCTCCGTGGTGACCGCCCGGCTGGTCAGGGCGCTCGGCCCGTCCCGAAGCAGAACGCGCTCGGCGGCGTCGAACAGCTGCTCGCGCGCGTCGCGGATGGCTACCCCTGTCGGCACCGTGTGTACCTCCCTCTCTCATTCGACTCTTTCGACCGAACTCTTTCGACCGAGTCTTTCGCCCAGCGCCCACCCGTTGACTAGTGGGCGCTCGCCCATTCATAGTGGGCACATGCCCACTATACGGCCGGAGCCCGCACGTCCTCCCTCCGAGGGCCAGTCTCATCGGGCGAGCGAGCCTCATCGCGTCCGACAGGTGGCGGAGTCCTTCGGCGTGGACGCCGAACGCTATGACCGGGCCCGGCCTCGCTATCCCGGAGCCCTGGTGGACCGGATCGTCGCCGCCGCCCCCGGGCCCGACGTCCTCGATGTCGGCTGTGGCACCGGTATCGCCGCCCGGCAGTTCCAGGCGGCCGGCTGCCAGGTGCTCGGGGTCGAGCCGGACGCGCGGATGGCCGACATGGCACGGCGGTTCGGGGTCGGGGGCGGGGTCGACGTGGCTACGTTCGAGGCCTGGGACCCGGCCGGCCGGACGTTCGACGCGGTCGTCGCCGGTCAGGCCTGGCACTGGATCGATCCGGTCGCGGGAGCCGCCAAGGCCGCACAGGTGCTGCGGCGCGGCGGCCGACTGGCGGCGTTCTGGCATGTGTTCGACCAGCCGCCCGAGATCACGGAAGCCCTCGTCACGGTCTGCCGACGGGTGATGCCCGACTCGCCGTTCAACCTCCGGGCGATGAAGGAGCGAGCGGCCATGGACGTGTACCAGGAGCTGTTCACCAAGGCCGCCGACGGGATCCGCGAGGTGGGCGGGTTCAGCGAACCGGAGCAGTGGCGATTCGACTGGGAGTGGTCCTACACCCGGGACGCGTGGCTGGACCAGATGCCCACCCAGGGCCTCCTCACCCAGCTCCCGGCGGACCGGCTGGCGGAGGTGCTGGAGGGCGTCGGGGCCGCCATCGACGCCATGGGCGGCAGCTTCACGATGCGATACGCGACGGTGGCGGTCACCGCGACGCGAACCGGCAGCGCCCAACTGGCGGCGCCTCACCGGCAGCCACTAACCGGCAGCGACTAACCGGTAGAACCGGTAGCGCCTGACCGGTAGCGCCCGCCGGCTCCACAGCCTGTCCGCGGAGGGATGGAAACCCTTACAGCAACCCCGCCCCCGCCAGATACTTCCCCACCCGCTCGACCTCCCCCTCCGACAGCGGAACCTGCGGCTCCGCCGTTGCCGGGCAGTCGATGATCCCCCGCAGGTACAGCGCCGCCTTGAAGGCACCGAGAGCCGACGAACTGCCGCCCATCCGCGCCGGATCACCCACACCCACCATCCCGAACAGGGCGCACAGCCGCTCCTGTTCGGCCCGCGCCCGCGACCAGTCGCCCTCCCGGCACAGCCGGAACAGCCGTGCATACCCCTCGGGGTCCACGTTCCCCAGCCCGGGCACCGCCCCGTCCGCCCCCAGCGCCAGCGCGGAGTCCATGACGGTCTCGGATCCGGTGAGGACAGTGAAACCGGTGATGTCGGGGTGGGCGCGGGCGCCGGTGACGACGGAGCGGAAGGCGCCCAGGTCGCCGCTGGAGTCCTTGAGGCCCACCAGTGCGCCGTCCGCCGCCAGCTCCAGGACCAGCTCCGCGCTCAGCTTGGTGTGGACGGATACAGGGATGTCGTACGCGAAGACCGGCACCGACGAGCGCGCGGCGATCAGGCGGAAGTGGCGGGCGATCTCCGCCGGGTGGGTGCGGGTGTAGAACGGCGCCGTGGCCACGATCGCGTCGGCGCCCGCCGCCGTGACGGCCGCGGCGTGGGACAGGACACGCGGCGTCGTCATGTCGATCGCGCCCGCGAGGACGGGGAGTTGGCCGGCGACATGCGCGGTCACCGTCTCCACCACCAGTCGGCGCTGCGCGTCCGTCAGATAGGCCACCTCGGACGTCGAGCCGAGGACGAACAAGCCGTTCACCCCGCCGCTCACCAGGTGGTCGACCAGCCTGATGAGTGACGGGACGTCCACCTCGCGGTCCGGTGTCAGGGGAGTACAGACGGGCGGTACGACACCGGTCAGCGGGGCGGGGATGGTCATGAAGGCTCCCTGATGTTCGGCTGTAACGGGACGTCGGCCATGGCGGTGGCCGGGGCGGCGGCGGACTCGGCCTGCGCGACCAGCGCGCGCGTCGACTGGCCCTCCTCTACAGGATGGTGGCACCGGTAGCGGTGTCCGGCGGTCGACGCGCCCACGAACTCCGGCATGGCCTCGGCGCACACCTCATCCGCCTTCCAGCAACGCGTACGGAACGGGCAGCCGGAGGGCGGGCGAGTCGCCGACGGGACCGGGCCCACCAGCGGAATCGGGTCGATGGGGTCCAGAAGGCCAGGGGTCGCCGAGAAGAGCGCCCGTGTGTACGGGTGCCGGGAGCGGTCGGTGACCTCGTCGGCCGGTGACTCCTCGACGATCCGGCCGAGGTACATCGTGATCACCCGGTCACTCATCCGCCGTACCGTCTGGATGTCGTGAGACACGAAGACCAGGGCCAGGCCCAGGCGCTCCTTCAGGTCGAGGAGCAGGTTGAGGATCTGGGCGCGCACCGACACGTCCAGCGCGCTCGTCGGTTCGTCGGCCACGACCAGGTCCGGGTCCAGGGCCAGAGCCCGGGCGATGGCCACGCGTTGGCGCTGGCCGCCGGAGAGCTGGCCGGGCAGGGCGTCCGCGAGGGCGCGGGGGAGACCGACCAGCGACATCAACTCCCGTACGCGGTCGGTGCGTTCGGCGGGAGTGCCGCGCCGGTGCACGTCCAGCGGATCGCGCAGGATCTGGCGTACGGGCAGGCGGCGGTTCAGGGCCGTCGACGGGTCCTGGAAGATCATGCCCGTGCTGCCGCCGACGGCCGTGCGCCGCTCGGCCGGCTTGAGGGACCACAGGTCGCGGCCGCCGAAGGTCACCGTGCCGGACGTCGGCTGCTGCACCCCCACCAGCACCTTCGCGAGCGTCGACTTGCCGCAGCCGGACTCGCCGACGACGCCGACCGTCTCGCCGGGCGCGATGGCGAGGTCGGCGCCGGTGAGGGCGTACACCTTGTCCCGGGTGAACACGCCGCCGCTGCGGGCCTTGTGCACGACGTGCGTGTCGGACAGCCGCACCAGCGCGTTCATGTGACGGCCCCTTCTTCGCTTCCGTTGGGATCGGCCGGCGCTACCGCGCCTCCGCTCTCCCCGGCCGCCCCCAGGACGGCCGCCGGGTGGTGGCAGGCCGCCGTGTGCGTAGGTGTCCCCACCAGGTCAGGCGGCGTCGTACGGCACACCTCGCTCGCCAGCGGGCAGCGGTCGGCGAAGCGGCAGCCCGCCGGGAAGTCGGCGGGGGACGGTACGACCCCCTTGATCTGGGTCATGCGTTCGGCCGCCGACTCCAGTGAGAGGACGCTGCCCAGCAGCCCGCGCGTGTAGTGGTGGGCCGGCGCCTCCACCAGATCCGCCGTCACGCCCGTCTCGACGATCTGGCCGCCGTACATGACGACCACCCGGTCGGTGACCGCCGAGACCAGTGCCAGGTCGTGCGAGACGAGGATCAGCGCGAAGTCCAGCTCCTCGCGCAGCCGCAGCAGCAGCTCTATGACCTGCGCCTGGACCGTCACGTCGAGGGCGGTCGTCGGTTCGTCGGCGATGATCAGCTTGGGGCTGCGGGACAGGGCCATCGCGATCAGGACGCGCTGGCGCTGGCCGCCGGAGAGCTCGTGCGGGTAGCTGCGCAGGGTGCGTTCGGGGTCCAGGCCGACCATGTCCAGCAGTTCGGTGGCCGTCCGCCTGCCGCCCCGCCGTATCACCTGCTTGAGCTGCGCCCTGATGGTCATCGCCGGGTTCAGGGAGGACAGCGCGTCCTGGTAGATCATCGCCATCTCATGGCCCAGCAGCCGGCGTCGTACGCGCATCGGCTCGCCGACCAACTGCCGCTGGTTGAACCGGACATGGCCGCGGACCCGCGCCCCCTTCGGCTCCAGGCCCATCACCGCCAGCGCCGTCAGCGACTTGCCGCAGCCGGACTCGCCGACCAGGCCGAGCACCTCACCCGGCTGCACCTCGAAGCTGATGCCGTCGACGATGTCCACCCCCGCGTGGCGGGCGTCGAAGCCGATGGCCAGGTTCTCGACGGCGAGGACGGGCTGCTGGCCGGAGGGCAGTGGCCGGGCCCGTGTGCGCAGGCGCGCCGCCGCCTCCGTGAGGCCCGGTAGTTCAAGGACCTTGCCGCTGCCGGGCTCGGGGGCCTCCAGCCGGTCCTCCGCCGCGGGCGCGGACACGTCCCTGGCCGCCGGCGCCGCCCACGCGTCCGAGACACCCTCGGAGAGGATGTTCAGCGACAGCACGGTGATCAGCATCAGCAGGCCCGGGAAGACGGTCGCCCACCAGCCACCCGTCAGCACCATGTTCTTGCCGTCCGCGATGACGCTGCCCCAGGACGGGTCCGGGGGCCGTACGCCCGCGCCGATGAAGGACAGCGACGCCTCGAAGACGATGGCCTCCGCGACCTGCACGGTGCAGAACACCAGCACGGGGGCGGCGCAGTTGACGGCCACATGCCTGATGACGATGTGCGGGGTGCGGGCGCCGATGACGTGCTCGGCGGTCACATAGTCCTCGCCGTACTGGTCGAGGACGTTCGCCCGTACGACCCTGGCGACCGGCGGGGTGAACAGGAACGCGATCGCGCAGATCAGCACCGTGATGCCGCCGCCGAAGACGGCCACCAGGACCGCGGCCAGCGCGATGCCGGGGAACGCCATCACCACGTCCAGACAGCGCATCAGCGTCTCGTCGACCGCCTTGCGGGAGGTCGCCGCGACCGCGCCGAGGAGCGCGCCCACGACGAGGGCGAGCGCGGTGGCGCCCAGTCCGATGGCGAGGGACCAGCGGGCGCCGTACATCAGCCGGCTGAGGATGTCCCGGCCGAGGCTGTCCTGCCCCATCCAGTGACCGGCGGACGGATGCCCGGTGCCGTCCACCGGCGCCTGCTGGTCGAGCGGGTCGTGCGGGGCCAGCAGCGGTGCGAGGAGTGCGACCAGCAGTACCACGGCGAGGAAGCAGACCGCGATCTTCGACAGCGGGGGCAGCCGCCGCCAGCCGCGCAGCCGGACACCGGGCCGGGAGAGGGTGTCCGCGAGGCTTTTGCGGGTGAACATCAGGTCGCATCCCTCAGTCGCGGGTTGACCAGCAGATACAGGATGTCGATGACGAGGTTCACGACCACGAATCCGATGGCCGTGGTCAGCACGACGCCCTGCACGACCGCCGGGTCGCCGTTCTTCACGGCGTCGATCATCAGCTTCCCCATCCCGGGGAGCGAGAAGATCGTCTCGATGACGACCGCCCCGCCGAGCAGATACCCGACGCGCAGCCCCAGCACGGTGAGCGGATTCATCAGGGCGTTGCGCAGGACGTTGCGGCCGACGACCACGCGGGGCGGCAGCCCGCTCCCGACCGCTGTCCGCACATAGTCCTTGTCCAGCTCCTCGACCACCGATGTCCGCACGATCCGGGTGAGCTGCGCGGCGACCGGCAGGGAGAGCGCGAGCGCGGGCAGGGCCATCGTCTTCAGCCAGCCGCTCAGCGAGTCGGCCGGGTTGATGTAGCCGCCGGTCGGGAACCAGCCCTGGTCGACGGCCAGGTACTGGATCATCAGCAGCGCCAGCCAGAAACCGGGCGCCGCCACCCCCGTGAGCGAGACGACGCGGATGATCTGGTCGGGCAGCCGGTCGCGGTAGATCGCCGCGGTGACTCCGCCGAGCAGCGAGAGCACCACCGCGATGCCGAGCCCCAGGAAGGTGAGCTGGAGCGTGAGCGGCAGCGCGGTGGTGACCTGGTCGAGGACGGACCCCCGGGTGAGCGCGCTGGTGCCCATGTCGCCGTGGAGCAGGTCCCCGACGAAGTGGAAGTAGCGCACCGGCAGCGGGTCGAGCAGCCCGTTCTGCTCCCGGAAGTCGTGCAGCTGCTGCGGGGTCGGATTGGCGCCCTGGAAGAACGCCGACGCCGGGTCGACGTCGGAGAACCGCATCACGAGGAAGACGAACAGGACGATCCCGAGCATCAGCGGCACGAGCAGCGCGACGCGGCGCAGCAGGATCCTGGCGATGGCGACCACGTACGAACTCCCTGTCGCCCGGGCCTAGACCCACTTGGCTTGCAGCAGATTGATGCCCGGGTACGGCTGTGCCCTTATCCCCGTGAGCTTCGCCGGGTTCCACGCCGTCATCAGCTCGTTGTGCACGACCGGGTAGAGCACGGCCTGTTCGGCGACGACGTCGATGTAGTCCTGGATCATCGTCTTCTTCTTGGCGGCGTCCGGCTCCTGCGTCGCCAGGTCCATGTCCTTGAAGAGCTTCTTCGCCACGGAGTTGCCGGCCCAGCGGGCATAGCCCATCCAGAGGTTCTGGGGGCCGTAGTTGTAGTGCATGATCAGGTCGGCATCCAGCCCGAACTGATTGGGATTCGAGGCGGCCGCGACGACCTGGTAGTCCTGCTTCTGGTCCATCTTGGTGAACACGGCCGTGGTCTCCTGCGGGGAGAGCGTGGTCTCCACACCGATCGCGTCCCAGGACGCCTTGATGGTCGGCAGGCAGTCCACGATCCAGCTGACGTTGACCGACAGGATCTCGATCTTCAGCCCCTTGACCCCAGCCTCCTTCAGGAGCTTCTTCGCCTTCTCGGGGTCGTACGTGTAGACGGTCTTCGCGGGCCGGTAGCTCGGGTTGCCCTCGTTGAGGAACGAGGACGACGGCTTCCCATGCCCCTTGAGGGCGACCTCGACCATCTTGCCGGTGTCGATGGCGTAGTGCAGCGCCTGCCGCACCCTTACGTCGTCGAACGGCTTGTGCTGGGTGTTGAACATCAGGAAGAGGTTGTTCATGCCCGCGCCGCCCTGGACGGACATGCCGCCCTTCCTGAGCTGCTGGATATTGGCGTACGGGATGTTGTCGGCGATCTGCGCGCCGGCGCTGGCCCCGGAGATCTTCGCGACGCGGGGCGCGGCATCCACTATGGTCAGCCAGTTCATCTTCTTGAAGGCCGCCTTGCGCGGGCCGTTGTAGGCGGCGAACGCCTCGAAGGTCGTGTTCGACTTCGGGTGGTGCGCGGTCTGCCGGTACGGCCCCGAGCCGACCGCCTTGCCCTTGATCGCGTCGTCCCAGGCGCCCGGCTGGGAGAAGACGTGCTTCGGCATGATCTTCGCCAGGGTGAGCCGCGAAATCCCTTCGGGGAAGGGGAACTTGAGGACCAGCTCGACGTTCTGCGCGTCGATCTTCCGGACCTCCTTCAGCCAGCTGGCGAAGAAGCCCTTGGCGAGGGTCTGCGTCTTCGGGTCGAGGATCCGCTCGTACACGAACACCACGTCGTCGGCGGTGACGGGCTTGCCGTCGTGGAACGTGGCGCCCGCCCGCAGGGTGAACTTCCACGACGTGCCGCTGAGATCGGCCGGCACGGCGGTGGCCAGCGCGTGGTACGGCTCACGGGAGATCGGGTCCGTGTCGAGCAGACCTTCGTAGATGTGGTTGTTGGCGGCCATGGAGAAGGCGGACGCGGTCTGTGTCGGATCCCAGCTGCCGTCGTTTCCGTAGCCGATGACGGCCGTCAGCGTGGCGTTCTTGCCGCCGCCCGAGCCGCCGGTGTCGTTCGTGGACTCCGGCCCGGACGAGCAGGCGGCCAGCGACGAGGAGAGGGCGGCGGCCGCACCGAGGGCGCCGGTGTACTTCAGGAACGACCGGCGGTGCAGCGCCGGAGTGTCGGTCACGTCGCGCACGGTTCCTCCAGCAAGGAGTGGTGTGGGGAGATACGACGTCCTACGTCATAGGGGGCAGCGTGACCATAAGAGGGGCTGTGAGGAGGGTCAAGGGATCGCACACGAATGGCGTATCTTCCAGAGGTGCGACCAATGGCGGTGTGAATATGGGTAGTTGGCGCCAGTTGACGTTTAATCACCTGGCGTTTAGTCACCCGGCATTTAATCGCCTGACGTTTAATCAGTCCGGAGGTGGGACGTCGGATGTCCAGCGAGCGTACGATGCGGCGCATGTCTGAGGAGACCGGGAACCGGCGTCGGCCCGAGCGCCGGGTGGGCGGCCAGATCCAGCGCGAGGTCATGCAGCTGATCCTCGACCGCAAGCTCCAGGCCGGTGCGCCGCTGCCCACCGAAACCGAGCTGATGACCGACCTCGGCGTGAGCCGCAACTCCGTCCGCGAGGCCCTCAAGGCCCTCCAGGCACTCGACATAGTGGAGATCAGACACGGCTACGGCACCTACGTCGGCCAGGCTTCCCTGACCCCGCTCGTCGACGGTCTCACCTTCCGCACGCTCGCCCAACCGGACGACGAGACGGGTGCGCTGGCGGAGATACTGCAGGTCCGCGAGGTCCTGGAGGAGGGCCTGATCCGCCGGGTCGCGGCGACGCTCTCCGAGGCGGAGCTCGACGGCCTCGAATCCGTCGTGGAGCGGATGGAGACGGCCGGCCGCGAAGGCCGCCCTTTCCCCGAACTCGACCGCGAATTCCACGAGCTGCTGTACGCGTCCCTCGGCAACGCCCTCGTCCCGCAGCTCCTCGGCGCCTTCTGGACCGTCTTCAGCCGAGTCGCCGGCGTACGCGGCTGGACCGACGACCCGGCCCCCGAGGTGACCGTCCGCCGCCACCGCGACATCGTCACGGCGCTGCGCGCCCGCGATGTCGAGGGCGCGCAGCGGGCGATGGCGGACCACTTCCGGGGGATCGAGGCACGGGCGGCGCAGGAGTCGCGGGGGGTGAGTTGAGCGGGGGCAGCTTGGTTCTTTGGGTGCGGGTGGGTGGGGGCTGGTCTAAAAGATTGCGCAGTTCCCCGCGCCCCCTTTTAGGGGCGCGGGGAACTGCGCAATCTTTTAGCGGGGGTCTGGGGGCGCAGCCCCCAGGAACGGGATGGGACGGGTAGGGGCGGAGGGGGCGAAACCCATGATCGAGAGCTGGGATCCGAACGGTGCCGGCGTGCTGTGTCTGCCCTCTGGGCGGCTGGTGCGGGGCCGCGCCCTGCGAAGGCCGCTCCCGGAAGACGGCCCGACACCGACGTACGCCGTGTACCTGCTCGGCAAGCAGCCCCCGGAAGTCCCCTGGGAAGCCCACTGGCTGCACTGGCCGGACTTCAGGCTGCCCGCCGACCGGCGCAAGGCCCGCGCGATCCTCGCCGAGGCATGGAAGCGGGCGCAAGCCGAGCGCGTCGAGATCGCCTGCGGCGGCGGCCGGGGCCGCACCGGCACGGCCCTGGCCTGCCTCGCCGTCCTCGACGGCGTACCTCCAAACGACGCGGTGGCCTTCGTACGCCGCCACTACGACCGACACGCGGTGGAGACCCCCTGGCAGCGGAGATACGTCCGCCGCTTCACCACCGACGAGTGAGCCTAGGGCCGAAAATTCGGTACGCCATGTGCGCGGGCCCGTGGAACCCTGAGCCGCGTGACCCACCCCGAGACGACCCCGTACGACGACGACCGCCGCGCCTACACCCGAGAGGCACTGGCCCGCCTCGTGCTCAGCCAGGCCGCGTACGGCCTCACCGGATCCGCCGGTGAACTGGTCATCACGCGACACGACGCGTTCTGCGGTCCGGGCGGCCGAGTCAGCGAAGCGGCAGAGCTCGTCGCGTCCGCCGAATGGACACTGGTGCGTGCCGTCGTCTACGAGCGGGAGCGCGGCAGTTCCTGGGAGGAGATCGCCGGGTATCTCGGAGTCGGCGCGGATGAGGCAGCGGAACGCTTCGGCCCCGAACTCGCCCGCTGGGCAGGCGCGTTCGAGGTTCCCTACCGCCTCGACGAAACCGGCCGCAAGCGCATCCCGCAACTGCCGACGGCCGCGTACGATCCCGACACCGCCTGCCGCCGACTCGACCTCTGGGCGCATTTGAGGACCACCATCAGAGACCGTCACGCGGTGAGCGCGGACCTGCGTATGACCACCCCGGAGGACGGGGACGTTACGGCGGCCGAAGTGCCTGACCCGGAAACCGAGTCGGACGAGATGACGGGCTGGATCTGGCGCCCTCACCTCCGCTCCTTCCTCGAACTCCTGGCCGGCTACAACGGCATGTGGTTCGACGAAACGGACTGGGAAACCGTCTCCCTCGGCCTCGAAACGACCGACGACGAGACCCCGGACGCCTGGTACAGCTACCCCTTGAACAGCGCCCTGCACTCCCTGAACGTCCGCCTCGCCAACTCGCCCGGCGGCAACGAGGTCTCCGTCGCCCTCACCGGCGCCACCTCCGCGGACCTGCGCCTCAGAATCGACACGCTGATGGACGCGTTCGCGGCACGCCCTCAGCCACCCTCCACCGTGTCCAGATCCCCCGCATAGTGCTCGATCGCCCGCCGATACCCCTGTACGCGGGCGTCGGCGCTGGTAGCTGCCACGACCTCCAGCAGGGTCTGTACGGCTTCCCGGGGCTCGCCGACGTTGTACAGGGCCATGGCCAGGAAGGCGCGCAGGGCCGGGTCCCCGGGGAACTCCTCCAGGCCGCGGCGCAGACAGGTGACCGCCTCCTCGTAGCGCCCCAGGATGCGGTAAGTGCTGCCCAGGCCCAGAAACGCGCCGTGGCGATCCTCGGCCCTCAACCCCTCGACGGCCAGGGCACGTTCGTAGAACGGGACCGCCTCCGCCTCCAGGCCAAGGACGTCGTGGACCCAGGCGGTCTGGTACGCGATCTCGGTGTCCGCCGGGTATTGGTCGGACAGGGTCAGCAACAGCGGACGTGCCTCGGCTGCCGCGCCGTGCTCGCGTAGGCCGACCGCCCGCGCCAGCGCCGTATCCCGACCCTGATCACCGCTCATGCGGCAGCACGCTGGCACAACGCACCGGCGTCCACAAGCTGTTGACAGCGTACGGGGTACGGGTCACACGTCCCGGCGGTCCACCGTCACGACGGCGACGACCGCCGAGACAGCGGCCCACGCCGCGAAGGTGAGCCAGGCGCCCGTGACCGTTGCCGGATGGGGCGGGACCAGGGTGAAGGGGTCGTGGCCGAAGGCGATGTCGGCCAGCCGGTTCCAGGCGTTGACGGGCTGGGCGTGCCTCACCGCGGCCGTCCATTGGTAGCGGTCGGTGATGAAGCTGGGGATCAGGAGGAGTACGGCGGTGGCGGCGACCATCGTCGTCGCGCTGTGCCGGATCACGGCGCCCAGGGCCATGCCCGCGAGGGCGCAGACCGGGGCGAGGAGCGCGGAGGCCGCGACGACGCGGAGGGCGCCGGGGTGGGAGAGCGGGACACCGATGTCACGGGTGTCGAGGATGGCCTGGGTCGCGGCGAAGGAGGCGCCCGCTACGAGTGCGCCGTAGACCGTCATGACCGCGGTCACCAGGGTCACCTTCGCCGCCATCAGGGCGCGGCGGTCCGGAACCGCCGCGAACGTCGTGCGGACCAGGCCCGTCGTGTACTCGCCGACGATCGTGATCGCGCCGATGCTCGCCACCGCGAGGATCAGGATCATCGCCGAACCGTCGGTGAAGGCGTCGCGCAGGGCCAACTGGCTTATATGGTCGCGCATTTGGCTGTTGAAGCGCGGGGAGTCGGCCGCGTCCACGCGTGCCGCGTTCGCGTTGAACGCGATGACCGCCAGCGCGCCGGCGCCGAGCGCCCAGTACGTCGAGCGCAGGGATCGCAACTTGATCCACTCGGCGGCCAGGAGGTCCGTGAAGCGGGGGACAGGAAGAGTGCTGGTCGTCATCGGGCGTCTCCGGCGAGGAATTCGGCGCTGTCGGCGGTCAGTTCCATGAAGGCCGCCTCCAGCGAGGCCGCCTGCGGGGTCAGTTCTTCGAGCAGGATGCGGTGCTGGAAGGCGAGTTCGCCGATGCGCGCCGCGCTCAGTGCCGTCACCTTCAGGGTGCGGTCGTCGTACGGCGCCACGGCGGCGCCCTCGGCGGACAGCACGGCCGTCAGCCGGTCGGAGTCCGGCGTGCGTACGGTCACGGTGAGCTTCGTGCCGCGCGCCGCGAACTCCGCCACGCTCTCCGCGGCGATCAGCTCACCCCGCCCGATGACGATCAACTGGTCGGCGGTGTTCTCCATTTCGGACATCAGGTGGCTGGAAACGAAGACCGTACGGCCCTCGGCGGCCAGTCGCCGGAACAGCCCGCGCACCCACAGCACGCCTTCCGGGTCGAGCCCGTTGAGCGGTTCGTCGAACATCAGCACCGGTGGATCGCCGAGCAACGCCGTCGCGATCCCGAGGCGTTGCTTCATGCCGAGGGAGAAGCCGTCGACACGGCGCCGGGCCGCCGGGCCGGACAGCCCCACTTCCTCCAGTACCTCCTCGACCCGTGCGCGCGGGATGCGGTTGCTGCGGGCGAGGGCCGCCAGATGGGCCCGCGCGCTGCGGCCGCCGTGCACATCACCCGCGTCGAGCAGCGCGCCGACGTGACGCAGCCCGCGCGGCAGGTCCCGGAAGGGGCGGCCGTCGAGGGTGGCGGTTCCGGCGGTCGGGGCGATCAGGCCGAGGAGCATGCGCAGGGTCGTCGTCTTGCCCGCGCCGTTCGGGCCGAGGAATCCGGTGACGTGCCCCGGGCGCACGCCGAAGGAGAGGTTCCGGACCGCCGTGGTGGGTCCATAGCGCTTTGTCAGTTCGTTGACTTCGATCACGCCCAACACCGTCTCGCCGACGCCCGGCCCGGGACATCGGCCCGGCGCGGACAATCCCCGCGAGCGGGTGTCGACCCGGGGTGTACATCCGCGGGCCGATGCCGTGCCGGGGGCGCGAGCCTACGATCGGCGCATGCATGTCACGCCGCCGATTCCCCTGCTCAAGCGCGTGCCGCCCGGTGCCTGGGTGGCCCTGACCTGGTGTGCGACCGCCGTGTTCACGTTCCTCGCGCGCATCAGGCTTCCCGGCGAGGAGGCAGCGGAATACCAGGTCGCCGTCCAGTTCTACCGGTGGGACGGCCTCGTGATCCTCGCGCTGGCCACCGCGCTGGCGCTGGCGGGCAGCCGGCTGCTGTCGCGCCGGCCGCTGACCGCCCTCGCCCTGCTGCTCACGGCTGCCGGCTTCGCGACGACGAACCTGGCCGTGGGGGCGATCCAGCTGTCGCAGTTCCTCGCGGTCGACGTCGCCCTGTATTTCATCGCCGCCGCCCACTCGCGCCGTACGGGCGTCACCGCGGTCTCCATGGCACTCGGCGTCCTGGTGGCCTGGCTGACCGTACGGCTGCTGCGCGGCTGGGGCATAGGCGTGTCGGACGAGCTCGCCGTCGCGCTGACGGCCGTCGTCGCCTGGCTGCTGGGCGACGCCTCCCACCGCACCCGCGCGTACGCCGAGAAGCTGCGCGTCCAGGCCGCCGGCCAGGCCGTCACCGACGAACGCCTGCGTATCGCACGGGAGATGCACGACATGGTCGCCCACAGCATCGGCATCATCGCCCTCCAGGCGGGCGCGGCGGCCCGCGTCGTACACACCCAGCCGGACGCCGCGCGCGAGGCGATGACGGCGGTGGAGACGGCGGGCCGGGAGACCCTCGCGGGGCTGCGCCGCATGCTGGTGGCGCTGCGGCAGGCGGACCAGGGCCGGGCGGCCCATGTCCCGGAGGCCGCCCAGCTGCGTCCCGCAGAGGGGCTCGCCGACCTTGACCGGCTGGCCGCCGCGACGACCGCCGCGGGGGTGCGCGTGGACGTCCGCTGGCGGGGCGAACGGCGCCAACTCCCGTCGGACATAGACCTGTCCGCGTTCCGCATCGTCCAGGAGTCGATCACCAACGTCGTACGCCACGCGGGCACGGCCACCTGTCGGGTGACCGTCGACTACGGCGACGAGGACGTCGCCGTCGACATCACCGACTCCGGCCGCGGCCGGGGAACGTCCACGGACACCGGCTTCGGCCTCATCGGCATGCGCGAGCGAGTGACCTTGCTGCACGGCGAGTTCACGGCCGGGCCGCGTCCCGAGGGCGGCTTCCGGGTGACGGCCCGCCTCCCCGTCCCGGCGACGGCCACGGCGGCCGCGTGATGACGATCCGCGTGGTCCTGGCCGACGACCAGCAGCTCATCCGTACGGCCCTGCGGATGGTCATCGCCGACATCGAGGACGTGGAGGTGGTCGGCGAGGCCGCGAACGGCGAGGAGGCCGTGGCCCTCGCCGGGCAACTCGCCCCCGACGTGGTGGTGATGGACATTCGCATGCCGGGCATGGACGGCATCGAGGCGACCCGCCGGATCACCGAGGGCGGCGGTGAGACGAGGATCGTCGTCCTCACCACCTTCGACGACGACGATTACGTGTACGGGGCGCTGCGCGCGGGCGCGTCCGGTTTCCTGGTCAAGGACATGGCGCTGGACGACATCCTGGGGGCGATACGCGTCGTGGCGGCGGGCGACGCGCTGATCGCCCCCGGCGTCACCCGCCGTCTGATCCAGGACTTCACCGCCGCCCGCCTCGAAAAGCCGCGTGGACGCCGGGAGTTGACCGCGATCACGGACCGCGAACGCGAGGTGCTGACGCTCGTCGGTACGGGGCTGTCCAACACCGAGATAGCCGAAGAGCTCTTCATCAGTGTGGCCACGGCGAAGACGTATCTCACCCGGCTGCTGTCGAAGCTGGACGCGCGGGACCGAGTGCAGCTGGTGATCATCGCGTACGAGGCGGGGCTGGTGTCCCCCCACCGTGCCCCCAGGAGTGCCCCCAGGAGTGCCCCCGGGAGGGGGTGACGGTCAGATCTGTCGGCGGCGGATCCACCAGAAGCAGCCCCCGGCCAGGCCCGCCGTCAGTCCCAGGTAGATGCCGGTCTCGGCCCACTGGAAGTCCCAGAAGCGCTTGGAGGAGTGGTAGGTCACCTCTTGCCGGTAGCCGAGGCGGTTGATCTCGGCGAAGCACGCCCGGGCCCCGTCGGTGGGGGACCCGCTCGGTGCGCACGGGCCGCTGGCCGAGGACAGGGGGAGGCTGCCGTGCACCGTGCGGCCCTTCGCGTCGACGAGCCGGCTGGACAGGACCCAGGCACCCTTGTCGGGCGCCTTCGACAACATGGTCAGCGTGATCGGCCCGCCCTTACGGCGGATCGACAGGCCGTCCACGTTCGCGGAACTGATCTTGACGGTCGCGTGGCTGGGGGTGAGCAGGTGCGGCCGGACCAGCAGCGGCATGGCGATCTGGAGGGCGAGGAAGACGGCCAGGGTGATGGCCATGGCGGGCAGGGTGCGGCGGACGAGCATGCCGACGACCACGCCGAGGGTGAAGGCGAAGGCCGCGTATCCGATGGGGACGATGCCGCGGGCGTCGAACACCAGCGGCCCCATCCGCGGGAAGTCCGAGACGCCCGCGGCCTTGTCGACGGGGCCGGACCACCAAGTCACCGAGAGGGTGACCAGCCCAGCGGCGATCATGGCGGCAAGGCCGGTGAGGCCGAGCTTCGCGGTCAGCCAGCGGGTGCGGGTGATGCTCTGGTTCCACACCAACTGGTGAGTGTCGGGCTCCAGTTCGCGGGTGATCAGCGGCGCGCCCCAGAAGAGCCCGATGACGGCGGGCAGGAGCAGTACGGCGGCGGTGACCGCGAGGAAGCCGGTCTGATGCTGCTGGAAGAACCGGTCGAGGAAGGACGCGCAGCCGTCGGTCTGGGCGGTGCAGGCGGCGATACCGGTCGAGTAGTCGTCGGCGACACCCGGGCCGGTGACGGCCAGAGCGGCGGCGAGTACGACGAGCACGGCGCCCATCATCGTGGCGGCGGCGCGGAACTGACGCCAGGTCAGCCAGGTCATCGCTGAACCTCCAGTACGGGGCGGTGGCCGGTGTCGGCGGGCTCGTGCATGTAGGCCAGGACGAGGTCTTCGAGGCCGATCTGGCTGACCGTCCAGGACGGATCGTGGATCGGGGCATCGGTGCGGACGAGAAGGGTGGTCTGCCGGTCGGTGTGGCTGGCGGTGATGACGTGCTGGTCGGCGGGGAGCCGGGCGGGGTCGCGGCGTGGGCCGGTGAGCCGGTGGTGGGTGGCCAGCAGCTCGTCGACCTCTCCGGCCACCCGGACCCGTGAGTCGACGAGCACGATCAGGTAGTCGCAGGCCCGCTCCAGGTCGGAGACCAGATGGGAGGAGAGCACCACGCTCAGTTCCTGTTCGGCGGCGGCCTCCATCAGCCCTTGCAGGAACTCACGCCGGGCGAGCGGGTCGAGCGCGGCGACCGGCTCGTCGAGGATCAGCAGCTCGGGCCGCTTGGCGATGCCGAGGGTGAGGGCGAGCTGGGCGCGCTGACCGCCCGAGAGCTTGCCCGCCCGCTGGGTGGGATCGAGGCGGAGCCGGGCGATCCGCTCCCGCGCCAGGGTGTCGTCCCACCCGGGGTTCAGCTTGGCGCCCAGTTTCAGATGGTCGGCGATGGTCAGCCCGGCGTAGGTGGGGGTGTTCTGGGCGACGAACCCGACCTTGGCGAGCTGCGCCGTACTGGACCCGGGAGTGCCGCCGAGCACCTCGATGCTGCCCGCCGTCGGCGCGAGCTGACCGCAGGCCAGCTTCAACAGCGTTGTCTTTCCCGCTCCGTTGGGACCGACCAGCCCGACGACGTGTCCGGCCGGTATGTCGAGCGTGCAGTCGGTGAGTGCCCACCGCCGCCCGTACCTCTTGCCCAGTCCCTGGGCCTTCAGGATGGTCGTCGTCACGCTATGTCCTCCTGAGCGGCGGTCCGAAAGGTGGTCATGAACAGCGCCTCGATGCTCTCGTCGTCGAGACCGGCCCCGCGGGCCTTGGCCAGCCAGCGCCGCAGGTCCTGACGCAGTGGCCCGTGCGCGGCGAGCGAGGCGTCGGCGAGCGTCGCCGTCACGAAGGTCCCCACTCCCGGCCGCGCCGCCACCAGCCCTTCGTGCTCCAGCTCCCGGTACGCCTTCAGCACGGTGTTCGGGTTGATCGCCAGCCGTGCCACCACTTCCTTGACCGTCGGCAACTGATCCCCCTCCCGCATCAGCCCCAGCCGCAACGCCTGCCGCACCTGACGAACCAGCTGCATGTACGGCGACACCCCCGACCGGTCCTCCAGGTGAAACTCGATCACCAGTTCCTCCATATATCTAGTTGCCTAGTACTTTAGGACTCTGGTCTGATGCCCTGTCAAGGGCCTTGCCCTGCACGGAATTTCGTGTGACAACGCCTCACACCTGCGGCACGATCGGCCAGTTGTCCCGCAGCGAGCGCGGTTCTGGAGGAACACCACGGCTATCGACCAAGAGGTGAGCAGGGCCTGGCAGTCGCCCTGGTCCGAGATGGACCCCGTACGAAATCCCTTCGTGTGGAACGACGACGGGGAGGAGGAAGCGGAACTCGTCGCGCTGATCGCCGCGATGGTGCCGGGTCCCCGTTCCGAGGTCGGATGGGAGCCGGGGTACCGCTTCACCGATGCCGCGACCCGGCTCCTGATGGACCGCTATGGCCGGTGGGTCTTCGGGTGGAGCTGGGCGATCGGCGAGGGCGGAGGCGGCGGGGTCGTCGGCAGCTGGTGCTGTGTCTCCCACTCGGTGGGCGAACCGGACGCGACGGCCGCCAAGGTCGTCGCCTCGCTGCTCGAATGGCGCGACTGGCTGGAGGAGCTGGCCGAGAAGTTCGCGCTCCTGGCACCGCCCGCCGACGCGGACCCCGAGGACCGCAGCTGGCACCTGGAGCGCGCGGCGACCCGCCTGGTCACCCTCGTCGTGGACCGCACGGGCGCCGAATGCGGCTGGTACGGGCTCTGCCGTACGGTGCTGAAGTGGTTCCTCGCCTCCACGGGCATGGAGCCGGAGGACGCGGAGCGCGCGGTCGACGCCGCGATCGGCGGGCGGTTCAAGAGCTGGACGAGACCGTCCCTGGTCCTGGTCGACACGGTGGGCGAGGATCTCGCGGTGGGGTTGACGGGACGGCGGCCTTACCGTGACCACTGAGACCGCGCACTGTGTCGACTCGCTGGCCGTCTGGTGCGAGGTCAGGGACCAGGTCGACTGGGCTGCCGCTGCCGTGCTTTGCGAGACTCCGGTGCCTGTACGGGCGACGGTGGACGGGCTCGCCACCTGGTTCGACGAGACGGTCCGCGCCCGGGATGCCGCTCGCGCCGACCGACTTCTCGCGGCGATGGCCCGGTCCCGTGCCGACGCCGTGCGAAAGCGACCCCTCACCTTGGATCTGCTGGCGGGCTGGCAGCGACTTGTCCTTGGCGTGCCCGAAGGCGGGTCCGATGTCCCGTTCCGCCAGGGCGATGCCTTCGCCAAAGGCGGCCGCGAGCGTTACGCGCTCACCCCGCACACCCGGCAGGACTTCGCCGCCTGCCTGCGCCAGAGCGCCGACCCCGAGGTCCCGCCGGCCGCCCGCGCGGCCAGGGCCTACCTCGACGTCGCCTTCTTCCACCCGTTTCCCGACGGCAACGCCCGTCTGGCGCTGCTGACCCTCGCCTACGTCCTCGACCTGGAGGGAGTACGGCTGGACCAGGTCGGCCCCTTGCAGACCACGCGCTACGCGGACGACCCGGGTGGTGCCGCCGACCTCGCGGTCCTGGTCAACGTCCTGATCCGCGCGACGTACAGGCGGGGTGCTCGTGCTCGGGCCAATTCGTGAGGTGCTGGTGGGACCGCCCGCTTCTTGGTCAGTGTCGTGCTTCCGCGCCCCGAGTAAAGGGCGCTCCGCTGCGCTACGCGTCGGCTACGCCGATTCCGCTTCGCTCCACCCTTGACTCGGACCACTCCAGCACGGGCGAGAAGCGAGCGGGCGGCCCGGAAGCAAGGGGTTCCCAGGTAGGCCCCTGGCACCCGGGGGTGACCAGTCACCCCCGGGCCGCCGAAGCGCGGTCGCGCCTCGCCAGCACGCCGGTGGGCTTGGCGGCGAGCGGTGAGTGGGGCGGCGCGTCCACCGACCGGGGGCACGCCGGGCTGCTTAGCGGCTGGCGGCGAGTGGGTTGGGCGCGTGCGGGGGGTGGGGGCACGCCGGGACGCTCGGCGACTGGCGGTGAGTGGGTTGGGCGCGTGCGCGGGGTGGGGGCACGCCGGGTCTGCTCAGCGACTGACGGCGAGTGGGTGGCGGGGCGGCCGGCGGCGAGTGGGCCGGGTGGCGCCGGTCCGCTTGGTCACGCGATTGGCATTTCTGTTCCACGGCTCGGTGAAGGGGCCTTTGTGGCGCCTGCCCTTGCCGTCAAGCTGGTGGGACGGAAATGCCAATCGCTGCCCCTTGCCGCCCCTCGACGCCTGTCCCGCCGAGGTCCGGCGCGCTTCCCGCCCGCCCACCCACCGGCCGATCGTCGCTTAGCCCACCCGGCGTGCCCCCGAGGCGCTGACGCGCCCCCACCGCCGGGTGACTGGGCACCTCGCGTTGCCGGGTACCTACCCGAGACCCCCGCCTCTCCAGGCCGCCCGCTCGCTTCTTACCCGTGCTGGAGCGCCCCGAGTCAAGGGTCGGCCGGAGGCCGATCGGCGTAGCCGACGCGTAGCGCCCTTTACTCGGGGCGCGGAAGCACGACACTGCCAAGAAGCGGGCGGTCCCGACGGTCACTTGAGACCAGGGGGAGGGGTTACTCCCCTACGGCGCCGATGAACTCCGTCCAAGCGGCAGAGCCGATCAGGAGTACGGGGCCGGCTTGGACCTTGCTGTCACGCACGGGGACGATGCCGGGGACTCCGTCGGCTACTTCGACGCAGCTGCCGCCGTTGCCGTCGCTGTAGGTGCTTTTGCGCCAGTGGGCGGCGCCTAGGAAGTCGTACGCGACCTCGACGCAGTCGCCGCCGTTGTCGTCGCTGTAGCTGCTCTTGAGCCAGCGGGCGTTGCTCAGGTCGTACTCGTACATCGTCTGTAGTCCTCAGCCGCCGATTCGATCAGGGCCAGGGACGCCTCCGGCGACAGCGCGGCGACCCTGAGCAGATCGTAGGTCCCCTGTGTCCGCTTCACCAGGGCCGGATCGTCGAGCAGGTTCCCCGAATACACGGCTTCTGTATAGGCAGTTGGCGGGGCGTCCTCGAACTCCATGAGCGTCACCATGCCGGCCATGGCGGCAAATGCTCCCGCCGAGTAGGGGAGGACCGTGACTAGGACCTTTCGTTCGCGGGCCATCGCGGCGATGTGCTCCAACTGCTCAGCCATCACGTCGTGTCCGCCCACCGGGATACGCAACACGTTCTCGTGCAGGATCGCCCAATACTCGGGCCGTGTAGCGTCGCCGAGGATGTGCGCCCGCTCCAGGCGAGCCGTGACCTTCTCTTGCACGTAATTGTCGGTGGCGAAGGGGTTGGTCGCCAGCATCACCGCCCGCGCGTACGAAGCCGTCTGCAAGAGGCCAGGCACCAACACCGGGGCGAAGTCGCAGAGCTTCGTGGCGAGCCGCTCCAGCTCCACTACCGCCGCGAAATACCCAGCGTAGCGTTTGTCATCGATCAGCTTGCGCCACATCCGCTCGAAAAAGCCTCCGCTTTGTAGGAGCTGATCGATCCGTTGTGCCACATCCAACTGGGGTTTCCGAATGGCCTGTTCGAACTGTCCGATGTAACCCCCGGAGACGAAAACCCGCGCCCCTAACTCCACCTGAGTGAAACCGGCGTCCTCCCGTCTCCGTTTCAGCTCGGTGCCGAAGAACTCCCAGGCCGCCTGCCGCGAACCGTTGGCCACAGGTCAACCCCCTTACGCTGCGCCGCACTTGTAGAGGACAGACTCCTGCCGAGTGTAGGTGCAGAGCGTCACGATGGAGATGCAAAGGGTGAAACCCAAAGGGAAAGGGGAGCAGGGTGAAGGAAGTACACGTACCACTCGGGGGACGACACTCGGCGCACTGCGTCGAGGAGGCGGAGGAAATTGTGAAGGAATTGCGGGCGGCGCTCGCCCACGCCGGAATTACGTTGCCGTCACTGCGGATCGACCCGGCGAGTTTGGCGCGCGAGGCCCCCTGTCCGCTCGTCGAATTGGGCGGCTGTTCCGTCGAGGTCGCCGCCCGGCTCGTGGCGGCCCTGCGGTGAAGCTGCCGATCGGCTCGTACGCCGTCGACACTCGTACAGGGAAGGTGGGCATGGTCATGGGGCACGAGGGACCGTACGTACAGCTGAGACCGCTCGGCGGTGGCAAGGAGTGGGACTGCGAGCCGGGCACCGTCCGGCGAGCCACGGCGGCGGAACGTCTCAGTGCGGCGACCGCGTACGCCAACGCACGCAGTCGTGGCGAGGTGCCTTGAAGGGGGCCCGGCCCGAAGCCGCCCATCCGGGCCGGGGCGCCGCCGCCGTAGGCGAGAATGGACGGCATGAGTCTGTTCCGCGACGACGGCATCGTGCTGCGCACCCAGAAGCTGGGTGAGGCGGACCGGATCATCACGTTGCTCACGCGCGGTCACGGACGCGTACGGGCCGTAGCCCGGGGCGTCCGGCGGACCAAGTCCAAGTTCGGGGCGCGGCTGGAGCCCTTCTCGCACGTGGACGTGCAGTTCTTCGCGCGGGGGAGTGAGCTGATCGGGCGCGGGCTGCCGCTGTGCACGCAGAGCGAGACGATCGCTCCGTACGGTGGCGGGATCGTGACCGATTACGCCAAGTACACGGCCGGTACCGCCATGCTGGAGACCGCCGAGCGGTTCACCGATCACGAGGGGGAGCCCGCCGTGCAGCAGTATCTGCTGCTGGTCGGCGGGCTCCGCACCCTCGCCCAGGGTGAGCACGAGCCGCATCTCATCCTCGACGCCTTCCTGCTGCGCTCCCTCGCCGTGAACGGCTACGCGCCCAGTTTCAGCGCCTGCGCGAAGTGCGGGATGCCGGGACCGAATCGGTTCTTCTCGGTCGCGGCGGGAGGTTCCGTCTGCGTCGACTGCCGGGTGCCCGGCAGCGTCGTACCCTCGGCGCAGGCCCTCGAACTGCTCGGCGCGCTGCTGACGGGAGACTGGGAGACCGCGGACGCGTGCGAGCCGCGGTACGTCCGGGAGGGCAGCGGGCTTGTGTCGGCCTATCTGCACTGGCATCTGGAGCGGGGGCTGCGCTCCCTGCGGTACGTAGAGAAATAGACACGTAGAGAAACAGACGTAAGAGAACCGAGGAGACGAGAAGCACATGGTCGTACGCGGGATCCTGGGACGCCAGCGCCGCGAGTACAAGACGCCGGAACCGCACCCGTCCGGTGCCCGCGCGCCGAAGCTCCCCGGCGAGCTGATCCCGAACCACGTGGCGATCGTCATGGACGGGAACGGACGCTGGGCCAAGGACCGCGGGCTGCCGCGCACCGAGGGACACAAAGTCGGTGCCGAGCGCGTCCTCGACGTGCTGCAGGGCGCGATCGAGATGGGGGTCGGCGCCATCTCGCTGTACGCCTTCTCCACCGAGAACTGGAAGCGCTCGCCCGACGAGGTGCGCTTCCTGATGAACTTCAACCGCGACTTCATCCGCAAGACCCGCGACCAACTTGACGAACTCGGCATCCGGGTCCGCTGGGTGGGCCGGATGCCCAAGCTGTGGAAGTCGGTGGCCAAGGAACTCCAGATCGCCCAGGAACAGACCAAGGGCAACGACCGGCTCACGCTGTACTTCTGCATGAACTACGGCGGCCGCGCCGAGATCGCCGACGCGGCGCTGGCCCTGGCGGAGGACGTGAAGGCGGGTCGGCTCGACCCGTCGAAGGTCAACGAGAAGACCTTCGCGAAGTACCTCTACTACCCGGACATGCCGGACGTGGACCTGTTCCTGCGGCCGAGCGGTGAGCAGCGCACCTCCAACTACCTGCTCTGGCAGAGCGCTTACGCCGAGATGGTCTTCCAGAACGTGCTGTGGCCGGACTTCGACCGCCGTGACCTGTGGCGCGCCTGCGTCGAGTACGCGCAGCGCGACCGGCGCTTCGGCGGTGCCGTCCCCAACGAGCAACTGCTCGCCATGGAGCGGGCCATGCAGGGCGACGGTTCGTAGTCCCCGAGCCCCGAGCGGCGCTGTCGGACCCTGCCGCTACGATCACGGCTCATCATCACTGAACTGGGGAGGGGCCGTGGTCGAGGACCAGGGTGCGGGGCAGCAGGAGTTGCGGGGGACGGACGCGGTCGTGCTGGAGTACCGGCCAACCGTCGGGGACTTCGCGTCGGCGCTGCGAGCGCGCCGAGGCGTCAGCCGGGCGAGCCGAAGGCAGTTCTGGATTCTTGGCTGCTTCGCCGTTCTGCTCGCCCTGCAGATCGCGGTCCAGATCTCCGGAGGCAAGGCGGCGCCGTTCCCGCTGTACATCGGGATATTCGCCTACGGCACCCTGATCCTGCTCACGCCGTGGCTCCAGGCACGCCAGTTCCACCGCTTCGCGGAGCGCCTGGGCACCTTCCTCGTGACCGTGACGGACACCGGGGTGACGGTGACCAGCGACAACACCACGGCGTCGGTCAACTGGTCCGCGCAGCCCCGCTACCGGGAGACGGCGGACTTCTTCGTCATGCTCAGCCCCGACAAGAACGCCGTCGCCTTCACCATGCTGCCCAAGCGTGCCTTGGCAGCCCCCGCGGACGTGGATCGGTTGCGGACGCTCCTGGACCGCAACCTGACCCGCGTGTGATCCGTCAGCCCTTCGCCGCCGCGCACTCCGCGCACTCCGCGCACGTACCGAAGATCTCCACCGTGTGTGCCACGTTCACGTAGCCGTGCTCGGAGGCGATGGTCTCCGCCCACTTCTCGACGGCCGGGCCCTCGACCTCGACGGCCTTGCCGCAGACGCGGCAGACGAGGTGGTGGTGGTGCTCGCCGGTGGAGCAGCGGCGGTAGACGGACTCGCCGTCGGAGGTGCGCAGCACGTCGACCTCGCCGGCGTCGGCGAGGGACTGCAGCGTGCGGTACACCGTGGTGAGCCCGACGGAGTCGCCCTTGTGCTTGAGCATGTCGTGGAGCTCCTGCGCGCTGCGGAACTCGTCCACCTCGTCGAGCGCCGCCGCCACGGCGGTGCGCTGCCGGGTGGAACGGCCCCGAACGGGCGATCCAGCGGTTGTCACCGTTGCCTCCTCGCGTGCGTCTGCCCTTGCCCGGCCATTGTGCCAGCCCGGACTGTGGGTGGTCAGACGCCGACTTTCCTCTCCTGGCCCCGGCTGGCCGGAATCGCGCACTCTGCCGGGTCCCCGGCGGCCTGCGCCAGTGCCGCGGCCCGCGCCCGGCGCCGGGCGAGCGGCGTCGCCAGCGCGGTCAGCACCATGAACGCGCCGATGGCCAGCAGCACGATCGTCGCGCCGGGCGGCACATCCACGTAGTACGTGGTCACCGTGCCGCCGATGGTCACGCTCACCCCGATCGCCACCGCGATGGCGAAGGTGGCGGCGAAGCTCCTGCTGAGCTGCTGCGCGGCCGCGACCGGCACCACCATCAGGGCGGAGACCAGCAGCAGACCGACGATCCGCATGGCGACCGTGACGGTGACGGCCGCCGTGACGGCCGTGAGCAGGTTCAGGGCGCGCACCGGCAGCCCGGTCACCCGCGCGAACTCCTCGTCCTGGCTGACCGCGAACAGCTGCCGGCGCAGACCGACGGTGACGAGCACGACGAAGCCCGCCAGCAGGGAGATCGTCGTCACGTCCTCCTGCGAGACCGTCGTGAGCGAGCCGAAGAGGTACGACATGAGATTGGCGTTGCTGCCGCCCGGCGCGAGGTTGATCAGCATCACGCCGCCCGCCATACCGCCGTAGAAGAGCATCGCGAGGGCGATGTCGCCGCGCGTCTTGCCGTACCAGCGGATCAGCTCCATGAGGACGGCGCCGAGCACGGCGACGAGTGTGGCCATCCATACCGGGGACCAGGACAGCAGGAAGCCGAGGCCGACTCCCGTCATCGCCACATGGCCGATTCCGTCGCCGATCAGGGCCTGGCGGCGCTGCACGAGGTAGATGCCGATGGCGGGCGCGGTGATGCCCACGAGAACGGCGGCGAGCAGGGCTCGCTGCATGAATTCGTAGTTGAGGAAGGTCATCAGCTCAGCAGTCCCGTCCGGATCGGTTCGGCGTCGTGAGCCGCGTGCGGGTGTACGTGGTCGTGGCCGGGCAGCGCGTGCTGGCCGACCGCCCGCGGGGGCGGGCCGTCGTGCAGGACGCAGCCGTCGCGCAGGACGACCGCGCGGTCGATCAGCGGCTCCAGGGGGCCCAGCTCGTGCAGGACGAGGAGGACGGAGGTGCCCTGGGCGACCTGCTCGCGCAGCGTCGCCGCCAGGACTTCCTGGCTGGCCAGGTCGACGCCGGCCATCGGCTCGTCCATGATCAGCAGCTCGGGTTCGGAGGCGAGGGCGCGGGCGATGAGGACGCGCTGGTGCTGGCCGCCGGAGAGGGCGTTGACGGAGTCCTTCGCGCGGTCCGCCAGGCCGACGAGTGCGAGGGCCTTCCTGACCGCCTCGTGGTCGGCCTTGCGCAGCACGCCGAAGCGGGCGCGGGAGAGCCGGCCGGAGGCCACGATCTCGGTCACCGTCGCGGGCACGCCGCCCGCGGCGGTGGTGCGCTGCGGGACGTACCCCACACGCTTCCAGTCGCGGAAACGGCGGCGCGGGGTGCCGAAGATCTCGATCTCGCCGCCGCTGACCGGGACTTGGCCGATGACGCTGCGAATGGCCGTCGACTTGCCGGAGCCGTTGGCGCCGAGCAGTGCCACGACCTCACCGCGGTGCACGGTGAGGTCGATGCCGCGCAGGACCGGGCGCGAGCCCAGCTCGGCGGTCACGCCGCGCAGGGATATCACGGGCTCGCTCACGAGGTCCTCCATGCTGACAAGGTGATCACTTGGCTCACTTGGCGCCGAGAGCCGTCTGCAGCGCCTTCAGGTTCGACTCCATGACCTGCAGGTAGTCGCTGCCCTTGGACTTCTTGGTGATGCCCTCGATCGGGTCGAGGACGTCTGTCTTCAGGTTCGCGTCACCGGCGATGGTCTTGGCCGTCTTGTCGCTCACGAGCGTCTCGTAGAACACCGTCGTGACGCCGTCGGCCTTGGCCATCTTCTCAAGCGCCTGGACGCGGTTCGCGCTGGGCTCCGACTCCGGGTCCAGGCCGTTGATGGCCTCCTCGGTCAGGCCGTAGCGCTCGGCGAGGTAGCCGAAGGCGGCGTGGGTGGTGATGAAGACCTTGGTCTTGGTGTCCGCCAGCCCGTCCTTGTACTGGGTGTTGAGCGCGTCCAGCTTCTTGACCAGCGCTTCGGTGTTCTTCTTGTACGTGGCCGCGTTGTCCGGGTCGGCCTTCTCGAAGGCGGCGCCGACGCCCTTGGCGACCTCGGCGTACTTCACCGGGTCGAGCCAGAGGTGCGGGTCGGTGGCGCCGGTCTCCTCGCCCGCGGTGTCGTCGTGCTCGGCGGCGTGCCCGCCGACCTCGTTGCCGTGCTTCTCCAGTGTGGTCAGCGAAGCGGCGTCGATCTTGGCCTTGACCCCGGACTGCGCCACGGCGTCGTCGACGGCCGGCTGGAGGTTCTTGAGGTAGAGGACGGCGTCCGCCTCCTGGAGCCGCGCGGTCTGCTGGGCGCTGATCTCCAGGTCGTGCGGCTCCTGACCGGGCTGGGTCAGGGTCGTGACGTTCACATGCGTCCCGCCGATCTGCTCGGCGAGGTACTCCATGGGGTAGAACGACGCCACCACGTCGAGCTTCCCGCTGCTCTTGCCGTCGGCGGCGGCGGAGCCCGAGCAGGCGGAAAGGGTGCCGAGACCGAGCAGGGTGGCTGCGGCCACGGCGGTCCCGGATATGAGGCGTCGCTGTACGTTCATGACAGTCATTTTCAACAAATCTGGAAACGATTGTCAACAAGCCCTTGGGTAAGGCCTCGGTAAGCGGCAGCAAGCGGGAGCAAGCGACCCGGTCCGGGCCCGGACCGCGAACCGATTTGATACAGGGGTGGGCGGCGCCGGTAACCTGAAGCATTCGCGCCGTCCGTTCGTACTGAAGAGAGCATCGTGGCCGCCGACAAGATCGACACCATCGTCAACCTGAGCAAGCGCCGTGGCTTCGTTTTCCCCTGTAGTGAGATCTACGGCGGACAGCGCGCCGCCTGGGACTACGGGCCGCTCGGCGTCGAACTCAAGGAGAACCTCAAGCGCCAGTGGTGGCGCTACATGGTCACCTCCCGTGAGGACGTCGTCGGTATCGACTCCTCCGTGATCCTGGCCACCGAGGTCTGGGTCGCCTCCGGCCACGTCGCGACCTTCACCGACCCGCTCACCGAGTGCACCTCCTGTCACAAGCGCTACCGCGCCGACCACCTGGAGGAGGCGTACGAGGCCAAGCACGGCCGCCCCCCGGAGACCGGCCTCACGGACCTCAACTGCCCCAACTGTGGCAACAAGGGCACCTTCACCGAGCCCAAGCAGTTCTCGGGCCTGCTCTCCACCCACCTCGGCCCCACGCAGGACAGCGGCTCCGTCGCCTATCTGCGCCCCGAGACCGCGCAGGGCATCTTCACCAACTTCGCCCAGGTGCAGACCACTTCGCGCCGCAAGCCGCCGTTCGGCATCGCCCAGATGGGCAAGTCCTTCCGCAACGAGATCACGCCCGGCAACTTCATCTTCCGCACCCGCGAGTTCGAGCAGATGGAGATGGAGTTCTTCGTCAAGCCGGGCGAGGACGAGAAGTGGCAGGAGTACTGGATGCAGGAGCGCTGGAACTGGTACACCGGCCTCGGTCTCCGTGAGGAGAACATGCGCTGGTACGACCACCCGGCCGAGAAGCTCTCGCACTACTCCAAGCGCACCGCCGACATCGAGTACCGCTTCCAGTTCGGCGGCAACGAGTGGGGTGAGCTGGAGGGCGTCGCCAACCGCACGGACTACGACCTCTCCGCGCACGCCAAGGCCTCCGGCCAGGACCTGTCCTACTTCGACCAGGAGGCCGGCGAGCGCTGGACTCCGTACGTCATCGAGCCCGCCGCCGGTGTCGGCCGCGCGATGCTGGCGTTCCTGCTGGACGCCTACGTCGAGGACGAGGCCCCCAACGCCAAGGGCAAGATGGAGAAGCGCACGGTGCTGCGCCTCGACCCGCGCCTGGCGCCGGTCAAGGTCGCCGTTCTTCCCCTGTCGAGGAACCCCGAGCTCTCCCCGAAGGCCAAGGGTCTCGCCACGGCGCTCCGCCAGCACTGGAACATCGAGTTCGACGACGCCGGCGCCATCGGCCGCCGCTACCGTCGCCAGGACGAGATCGGCACCCCGTTCTGCGTCACCGTCGACTTCGACACGCTCGACGACAACGCGGTCACCGTGCGCGAGCGCGACACGATGAAGCAGGAGCGCGTCTCGCTCGACCAGATCGAGGGCTACCTCGCCGCGCGTCTGATCGGCTGCTGACCTCGCACCTCGCTCTTCGGCTTTTCGGGAAGCCCCCGGCGCCCTCTCTTGGGAGCCGGGGGCTTCCCGCGTTCCCGCGTTCCGGTGTTCCGGTGTTCCGGTGGTGCTGGTGTTCCGGTGGCGCTGGTGCCGCTCAACGCCCCTGAAGCGCCTTGACGTTGTCGCCGAACGTCCAGCTCTTCGAGCCGTCCCAGTTGATCGACCAGGTCATCAGGCCCTTGAGGCTGGTGCCGTAGTGCTTCCATGCCTGGGAGACGAGGCTCGGTGACATATAGCCGCCGCCGGCGCCCGACTGGGCGGGGAGGCCGGGGACCTGCTTGTCGTACGGCACCTTGATGGTGGTGCCCTGGACGACCAGGCCCTTGTTCAGGCAGTCGGTCTGCGCGGTGAAGCCCTGGACGGTGCCCGCGGAGTACGAGTCGCCGGAGCAGCCGTACATGCTGCCGTTGTAGTACTGCATGTTCAGCCACCACAGGCGCCCGTTGTCCGCGTACTTCTTCACGATCGGCAGATACGCGCCCCAGATCGAGCCGTACGCGACACTTCCGCCCGTCACGTACGCGGTCTCCGGTGCCATGGTCAGCCCGAAGTTCGACGGCATCTGGGACAGCACCCCATCGATGATGTGGACCAAGTTGGCCTGTGACGTGGAGAGTTGGCCGATGCTGCCGCTGCCGACGAGGCCCGTCTCGATGTCGATGTCGATCCCGTCGAAGTTGTACTTCTTCAGGATGGGCACGATTGTCGCGACGAAACGGTCGGCGACCGTGGACGAACTGAGGTCGATCCCGGCCGCCGCCCCGCCGATGGACAACAGGATCGTCTGCCCCGACGCCTTGGCCGCGCACATCTCCGCCGGCGTCGCGACCTTCACGCCCGTGTCCATCCCGTCCTCCCACAGCGCGGTGCCGTCGGAGCGGATGACCGGGAACGCCGCGTTGACCACGTTGTAGCCGTGCGCGGCGATACGCGAGTCGGTGATCGGGGTCCACCCGAAGGGCGGGTGAACGCCGTTGGACGAGCCGTCCCAGTTCTCCCAGTAGCCCTGGAGCACCTTGCCCGACGGGCGGGACTTCACCGCGCAGGTGTCTGCCGCGGACGCGGTGGAGGCGGTGGCGATCGACAGTGGGGCGAGGACGGTCGCCGTCAGCGCGAGGGCGAGCAGGCGCAGGTTGCGACGGATCATGCGAGGCCTCCCGGTGGGGGTGCGGTGAGGTGTCGTAGGTGTCGTAGGCATGACAGTGCTCGCGGTCCAGACCTTTCGTCAATAGGTCTGGACCAAAAGGCCCCGATGGGGCGAGGTGGTGGATGGCGCTGACAAATGACAGCTGACAGATATTGAAATCTGTCAGCTGTCATGTCATGGTGGTCGCATGACGACACACACACGAACCCTCGGAACCACCGGCCCCCAGGTTTCCGCCCTCGGCCTCGGCTGCATGGGCATGTCGGCGCTGTACGGCGACGCCGACCGCGCCGAATCCATTGCCACCATCCACGCCGCCCTGGAAGCGGGCGTCACGCTCCTCGACACCGGCGACTTCTACGCCATGGGTCACAACGAGATGCTGATCGGCGAGGCCCTGCGGGCGGCCCCGGCGGCGCGTCGCGAGCAGGCGCTGACCAGCGTCAAGTTCGGTGCGCTGCGTGACCCGGACGGGGGCTGGTCGGGGTACGACGGCCGCCCGGCCGCGGTGAAGAACTTCGCCGCGTACTCGCTCCAGCGGCTCGGCGTGGACCACATCGACGTGTACCGGATCGCGCGGGTCGACCCCGGCGTACCGATCGAGGAGACGGTCGGCGCGATCGCCGAGCTGGTGGAGGCCGGGCACGTACGGCACATCGGCCTGAGCGAGGTCGGCGCGGACACGATCCGCCGGGCCGCCGCTACCGCGCCCATCGCGGACCTCCAGATCGAGTACTCGCTCATCTCGCGCGGCATCGAGGAGGCGATCCTGCCGGCGACGCGGGAGCTGGGCATCGGCATCACGGCGTACGGCGTGCTGTCCCGCGGGCTGATCTCGGGCCACTTCACGGCCGACCGACAGCTGGCCGCGAACGACTTCCGGGCCCTGAGCCCCCGCTTCCAGGGCGAGAACCTCCAGCACAACCTCACGCTCGTCGAGGCGCTGCGGAAGATCGCCGAGCAGAAGGGCGTCAGCGTCGCGCAGATCGCGATCGCCTGGGTGCTGTCCCGGGGCGAGGACATCGTGCCGCTCGTCGGTGCGCGCAGCCGCGTCCGGCTGACGGAGGCGCTGGGGGCGCTGGACGTGACGCTGGACCTCGACGACCTGGCCGCCATCGAGGCGGCGGTGCCGGCGGACGCCGCGGCGGGCGACCGTTACCCGACGGCCCAGATGGCACACCTCGACAGCGAGCGCTGACGGTACCGGAAGGTACGGTCTTCGACATGGCACAGACCACCGAAGCACTGACCGCCGAGCGCATCCTCGCCGCCACCGAGGATGTGCTGCGCCGCCACGGCCCCGCGAAGGCCACCGTGGTGGACGTGGCCCGCGCGCTCGGCGTCAGCCACGGCAGCGTCTACCGCCACTTCCGTACGAAGGCGGCGCTGCGGGAGGCGGTCACCGAGCGGTGGCTGGACCGCACGTCCGAGGCCCTGTCCGGCATAGTCGCCGACGAGGACCGGGACCCCGAGTCCCGGCTCCGCGCGTGGTGCGCGGCGCTGTTCGCGGCCAAGCGGCACAAGGCGGGCGACGATCCGCAGCTCTTCGCCACGTACATGGTGCTGATCGGTGAGATCAGCGCGGTCGTGGACCGGCACATCGCCGACCTGACCGGCCAGCTCACCACGATCATCGAGAACGGCGTCGAGCGCGGGGTGTTCGCCTCGGCGGCCCCCGCCGTCACGGCTCGCGCACTCTTCGACGCCACCGGCCGCTTCCACGACCCGTGCTACGCCCGGGAGTGGGAACAGCCGGGCATCGAGGCGGAGTTCGAGGCGGTCGTGGACCTGCTGCTGCGGGGCCTGCGGGCCTGAAGCGCGGGAGCCGCCCGCCGGTCCACAACACCCTCCAGGTCCTCTGGGTCCCTCTAGGCCTCCGTCGGATCCACCGTCGCCTGATGCGCCTCCGCCAGGTGTTCCTCCGCCTTCAGCCACGGCAGGAACTGCGCGCCCTTGCGCCAGCCGCAGGTGTCGCATCTGATCGTGCGCTGGACGCCCGCTCGTTGTACGTGTACGACGTGCTCGCGGCCGTGCTGGTCCCAGCGGCTTACCTTGCTCGTGTTGATCTGCAGCATGACACCTCCAGGTGTTACCGCTTCGCTTGCGCAGCAAGGAGTGTGCAGCATGGCGAAGATCAACGGGGGCACTTCGGCGGTGAGTTCGGTGTGGGCCCGGTCGCAGGCCGCACCTAAAATCCGCCCATGACTACCGGAACCGCCGCCACGGCCAAGGACCTCGCCCCGCACGGCACCCTGCGGGCCTCGATCAACCTGGGCAATCCGGTGCTCGCTCAGGGCACTCCGGCGGCCCCGGCCGGCATCACCGTCGACCTCGCGCGCGAGATCGGTGCGCGGCTGGAACTGCCGGTCGAACTCATCTGCTTCGACGCCGCGCGCAAGTCGTACGAGGCGATGGCGGAGGGCCGGGCCGACATCTGTTTCCTGGCCGTCGAGCCCGCCCGCGAGGCCGAGGTCGCGTTCACGGCGCCGTACGTCGTGATCGAGGGCGTGTACGCCGTCCCCCGCGACTCGGACCTCACCACCGTCGCGGACGTGGACCGCCCCGGCGTACGGATCGGTGTGAAGCGCGGGTCCGCCTACGACCTCTTCCTGTCCCGCACGCTGCGGCACGCGAGCGTGGTGCGTGGGGACGAAGGGGCCGACGTGTTCCGTGCCGAGGACCTGGAGGTGGCGGCCGGCATCAGGCAGCCGATGACCGAGTTCGTCGCGCGGCACCCGGAACTCCGGCTGATCGAGGACCGGTTCATGCAGATCCGTCAGGCGGTCGGCACGACCACCACCCGCAGTCCCGAGACCGTCCGCTTCCTCCGGGACCTCGTCGAGGAGTTGAAGGCGAACGGCTTCGTCACGGACGCCCTGCGGCGCGCGGCCCAGTCGGAGTCGCTGCTCGCCCCGCCGGCCTGACCTGGGATCGGCGCGTGATCGCGGCTGATCCGATCCGGCCGGTCTGTCCGCGCGACTATGGTCCGGTTTCTTCCCATACCTTTACCGTGACGTCGGCCGTCTGGGCATCGATATTCAGAGAATTCAGCGTGGCAAGTGCCACGCGCCCTCCGTCCGTATGCAAGCAGACGCTGCGGCCTTCAGCTATGGCGATCGGCTCTTGAGATTTAGTGGTGGCCAGCAGTTGGCATTCGCTGAAACCCGGCGATTCCCCCTCCGGTACGAGAGCGTATTTGTTGTAGTCGAATATCGCCTTCTGTTCCTGGAAGCTGTAAAGGCGAATGTCTATCGCTCCCGTGGCTACAGGAGGAGCTATGTCGAGATCGAAGCTGTCGTCCAGAAGGAGGGGACCTGCCCACTGAACTTTCGGAGACGACGAAGCCGGTGACTGACCGACGCCTTCGCCGCTGTTGTCGCCCGGTGTATTGGCCGCAGTTGCCGTCACAGTTGCCGTCGCGGTGACCGTCTCGGCAGCTCCTACCGGCGACTTGACCCCCGCCGCCGGGAGCCCTACGAAACCCACCGCGAAAGTGAGAACGCCAACCCCCGCGCTGATCAGTGCCGCAATCGCCTGCCACTTATGGGGAGCACCGGGATCCGTCGGTCGGCGTGGAGGTGTCGGCGGGTGTGCTGGTGGTTGAGGTGTGGACATGCAGAGCCCCCGTAGATGCGCAGACCCTGATTGTTGCACCACCACGACTCCGTACGGTGTGGCATTCTTCATTTCTGTTACGTGGCTAATTGATCACTTCTGGATCCATAGCCTCTGTGACATCAAGAGCATCTCTTTTATGATTTCGAACGCGCGATGAACTGCTGCGCACTCAGCTGATCGTCCGCGGCAGCCGCAAGCTCAGCGCCGTGGTCAGTGCCACGCCCGCCAGCTGCACCAACAGCGTGGTCACGAGGGCGTTCTGCATGCCGTGGCCCGGGACGAGGGCGAGGAAGAGGGAGCCCAGGGTGGCTACGCCGAGGGCGAGGGCCGACTGCTGGGTGGTGACCATGACGCCGCCGCCGACGCCGGCCCGGGCGGGCGGGATCTCGGAGAGGATGATCCGGAAGATGACGGGGAGTTGGAGGGCCTGACCGGCGCCCGCGACCGCCGCGCCGGGCAGCAGCTCCCACACCCCCAGGTCCGGCCAGGAGCGCAAGGCCGCCAGCACCAGGAGGGCCACGCCGACCGCTTGGATCAGGCCGCCGACGGTGACGACCCGGGTGCCGTAGCGGGCGACCAGCCGGGGGCCGCACAGGGAGACGACGAAGAACACGACCGCCATGGGGGCGAGAGCCAGGCCCGCGGCTACGGGACCGAGGCCCGCACCGCGCTGCAACGCTACCGCGATCACGAACATGAACCCGCTGAAGCCGATCGAGAACGGCACGATCATCACCAGTCCCCGGCGCAGGGACGTGAGCGCGAACAGGCTCGGCGGGACCAGGGGCGTACGGCCACGGCGGTCCTCCCGGCGCTCGACGAAGTAGAACGCCGCCGCCGCGAGGGGGAACACGGCGAGCGACAGCCAGGTCCACAGCGGCCAGCCCGCTGCCCTGCCCTCCGTGAGCGGGACCAGGAGTGCCAGCAGGGTCACGGCGAGCAGTACCGTGCCGGGGGCGTCGATCGGCTGGGGGTGCTGCGAGCGCGTCTCGGGGACGGCGCGTGCGGCGAGGATCAGGCCGAGGATCACGACGGGCACGTTCACGAGGAACACCGAGCGCCAGCCGGTGCCGGCGATGTCGGCGGCGACCAGGACGCCGCCGAGGATCTGCCCGGCCACCATGGACAGGCCGGCCGTGGCCCCGTACAGGCCCATGGCCTTCGCGCGGCGCGGGCCCGAGGTCGCCGACTGGATGGTGGCGAGGACCTGCGGCAGCATCGCCGCGGACGCCGCGCCCTGCGCGACGCGCGCCGCCACCAGCGTCCAGGCGGTGGGCGCGAGCCCGCACGCCAGCGAGGTGAGGCCGAAGGCCGCCATGCCGCCGAGGAAGAACTGGCGCCTGCCGAAGAGGTCGCCGAGGCGTCCGCCCAGGACGAGCAGGACGGCGTACGCGACTCCGTAGCCGGCGACGACGAGTTCGAGGACGGCCTCGCTCGCGTTCAGGTCACGGCCGATGGTCGGCAGGGCTACGTTGACGATGAAGAAGTCGATGAGGGGCAGTGCCGCACCGAGCAGCACCGTGAAGAGTCCGAGGCCGCCGAGCACGGGTGGTGCGGCGGGGGAGCGGACTGAGGTCGTGAGAGTTCCCGTTTCGGTCACGTGCTCCAGGATTCTCCCGGCCTCAGACTGGTACCAGAGTCTTCTTATCCTGGTAGAACCAGTACCTGGAAACAGGTTCCGGTGAACGGCAGGCTGGAGGCATGACGACGATGGCGCAGGAGACCACCCCTCTTCAGCTGGTGGAGCCGCAACCGCACGGCACCGCCGCCCCCCGCGGCAGCGAGATCCGGCGTCACGAGCTCGCCGCCTTCCTGCGCAACCGGCGCGAGCGCATCCCGCCCGAGCAGGTCGGACTGCCCCGCGGCCGCCGCCGGCGCACCCCGGGCCTGCGCCGCGAGGAGGTCGCGCAGCTCTCCGCCGTCGGCGTCACCTGGTACACGTGGTTGGAGCAGGCCCGCGACATCCAGGTCTCCGAACAGGTCCTCGACGCCCTGGCCCGCACCCTGCTGCTCGACTCCAGCGAGCGCGACCATCTCTTCCGGCTGGCCGGCGCCGTCGACCCCACACCCGCCGCGAAGTGCCCGACCCTCACCCCGGCCCTGCGCCAGATGCTGACCCAGCTGGAGCCGGTCCCGGCCTGCATCCAGAACAGCCGGTACGACATCCTGGCGTACAACCGCACGTACGCCCGTCTGATGATGAGCGACCTCAACTCCGTACCGCCCGAGGACCGCAACTGCATTTTCCTCGCCTACACCAACGCGGAGTGGCGCAAGTCGATCGTGTTCCTCGACGAGACCATGCGTCTCATGGCCGCCAGACTGCGCGCCTCGATGGCCGGTCACCTCGGTGAGCCCGCCTGGAAGATGCTGGTCAAGCGACTCAAGACGGAGTCGGCGGAATTCCGCGAGATCTGGGACCGGTACGAGGTGGTCGGCGCCCGCAGCAAGACCAAGCAGTTCGTGAACCCGTACGTCGGCCTCATCACCGTCGACCACACCGACCTGTGGCTCGCCCCCGACATGGGCGCCCGCATGGTGACGTACGCCCCCACGGACGAGGAGAGCCGCGAGCGCTTGGAGAAGCTGCACGAGATCGCCCTGGCGGCAGAGCCGGAGGCAGCTGTCTGAGGGGCGCCTTGTAAGCCCCCGCCCCGCAAGGCTGCGCCCCTTAAGGGGCGCGGGGAACTGCGCGCCCAGCCACACACGGCCCGCAGCCGAGAACCCGCCTCCCTCGCCGAGCTCTACGTCGCCCCGGCCCCGGCCCCCGCCTCCGGGCGTACGCCCACAACATCCCGTTCCCCGGAGGGCTCCAGCTGCCGAGCAGTCCGCTCGGCCGTGCCGCGCGCCCAGCGCCCACTGGTCAGCGCCCCCAGCACAAGCACGGCAAGCCCGCACCCGGCGATGATCCACCACCCCGGCCGCGCGGCCGACACGAACGTGTCCTTGTACGCGGACGCCTGAATGCCGGACGCCAGCACCGCCCCGATCACGGCGACGCCCAGCGTCCCGCCGATCTGCCGGCTGGTCGAGGCGACCGCGGCGGCGACGCCCGCCTGGGAGCGCGGCATGCCGGAGACGGCGGTGTTGGTGATGGGGGCGTTCACGAAGCCGAAGCCGAGGCCGAAGAGGACATAGCCGATGACGAGCGTGACGTTCGACGTCTCGCCCTCGAACGCGGCGAACAGCACCCCGCTCGCGGTCATCGCGACCCCGGCGACCAGCAACGGCACACGCGGTCCCCGGCTGCCGACCAGCCGTCCCGACACCGGCGCGCACACGAAGCACATGGCCGCCATCGGCAGCATCCACAGGCCCGCGTGCAGGGCGTTCAGGCCGCGTACGTTCTGCAGATAGAGCGTCGAGAGGAAGAGGAAGCCGCTGAGCGCGGCGAACGCGCTGACGGCGATGACCGTGGCCCCGCTGAACGGCGCCGAGCGGAAGAAGCGCAGGTCGATGAGGGGTTCGGCGCGCCGGGGCTCGTACCGCAGCAGACCGAGCAGCGCGGCGACGGCGATCGCGCCGAAGGCGAGGGTCCTGAGGGCGCTGGAGCTGGGCGCCTCGATGATCGCGTACGTCAGTGAGCCGAGCAGCGCGATGACAAGGAGCTGGCCGACCGGGTCGGGGCGGCGGGCCTTGGGGGCGCGGGACTCGGGGACGTAGTGCCAGGTCAGCAGGAGTGCGGCGAGGCCCACCGGGAGGTTGAGCCAGAAGATCGAGCGCCAGCCGACCGAGTCCACGAGCAGGCCGCCGACCAGGGGTCCGGCGGCCATGGATATGCCGACCACACCGCCCCAGACCCCGATCGCACGGGCGCGCTCGCGTGGGTCGGTGAAGGTGTTGGTGATGATCGACATCGCCACCGGGTTCAGCATCGAACCGCCGACCGCCTGCACCATGCGGAAGACGATGAGCAGGTCGAGGTTCGGGGCGAGGGAGCACAGCACCGAGCCGATCGTGAAGACGACCAGACCCGCCATGAAGACCTTGCGGCGCCCGATGCGGTCGGCGGTCGAGCCCGCGAGCATCAGCAGCGAGGCGAGGACCAGTGTGTACGCGTCGATCGTCCACTGCATGCCCGCGACGCTCGCGTTCAGTTCCTGCTGCATCGAGGGCAGAGCGACGTTCAGAACAGTGACGTCGAGGCTCACGATCAGCAGGCTCAGGCAGCAGATCGCGAGCACCAGCATGCGGTGGCGGTGGCTGAGCTCCGGCATCCCACCAGCGTACGCCGCCTTCAATAGTGTGTCTAACTAATGACTGCTACATGATCTCTCGTACGAGCACTCGTCGCCGTACGCGACAATGGGGGAATGTCCACGACCGTCCTTGCTCCCGCCTCCCCGTTGCGGATCGGCCCGCACACTGTGCAGCCGCCCGTCGTCCTGGCCCCCATGGCCGGGATCACGAACGCGCCGTTCCGCACGCTGTGCCGTGAGTTCAGCGGCGGCAAAGGCCTGTTCGTCAGCGAGATGATCACCACGCGGGCGCTGGTCGAGCGCAACGAGAAGACCATGCAGCTGATCCACTTCGACGCGACCGAGAAGCCGCGCTCGATCCAGCTGTACGGCGTGGACCCGGCGACCGTCGGCAAGGCCGTCCGCATGATCGCGGAGGAGGGCCTGGCCGACCACATCGACCTGAACTTCGGCTGCCCGGTCCCGAAGGTGACGCGCAAGGGCGGCGGCTCCGCCCTCCCCTACAAGCGCAACCTGCTGCGCGCGATCCTCCGCGAGGCCGTCAGCGGCGCCGGGGACCTGCCCGTCACGATGAAGATGCGCAAGGGCATCGACGACGACCACATCACGTTCCTCGACGCCGGGCGGATCGCGGTCGACGAGGGCGTCACAGCGATCGCGCTGCACGGCCGCACCGCCGCGCAGCACTACGGCGGCACCGCGGACTGGGACGCCATCGCGCGCCTCAAGGAGCACGTGCCGGAGATCCCCGTCCTCGGCAACGGCGACATCTGGTCGGCGGAGGACGCGCTGCGGATGGTGCGGGAGACCGGCTGCGACGGGGTCGTGGTCGGGCGCGGCTGCCTGGGCCGGCCGTGGCTTTTCGCGGACCTGGTCGCGGCCTTCGAGGGACGTCCGCAGGACATCATGCGCCCGACCCTCCGCGAGGTCGCCGCGATCATGGTCCGCCACGCCACCCTCCTCGGCGAGTGGATCGGCGACGAGGCACGCGGCGTCATCGACTTCCGCAAGCACGTGGCCTGGTACCTCAAGGGCTTCGCGGTCGGCTCTGAAATGCGCAAGCGCCTCGCGATCACCTCGTCGCTCGCGGAACTCTCCGAAGGACTGGCCGAGTTGGACCTCGACCAGCCGTGGCCGACGGGCGCGGACGGGCCCCGCGGCCGTACCTCCGGCAACAACAGGGTTGTCCTGCCGGAGGGTTGGCTGAAGGACCCGTACGACTGCGCGGGCGTGAGCGAGGACGCGGAGCTGGACACGTCCGGGGGCTGATCCTTTTCTCCGGGGGCTTCCTAAGGCAACCTCCGACCGCCGTGACCAGCGCCCCGTAAGGGGCGCGGGGCTGTGACACTGTGCGGCTCCGCCGCGTGGGCGCGACCAGCACCCACCGGCCCGCACATCGCTCACCGAACCTCAGGCACCCCCCACCGCCGTAAGCAACGCCAACGGAGCCGCAGCCGAACGGGATTCGCGCACGCACGCATGCGGATACGGCACAGGCTCCCCATGACTGTCGCGCCCGTACCCCGCAAGGACCTCCGGCAGCCGGTGCCCCGCCGCGGTGGCGGCGTCGACCAGCGCGTGGGCCACCGTGCGAGCCTCGTCGTGCAGGCCGTACCTCGCCAGCCCCAGCGTGATCAGCGCGTTGTCGTGCGGCCAGACCGAGCCGCGGTGGTACGAGAGCGGGTGGTACGCCGGCTGGCCGGAGGCGAGCGTGCGGACGCCCCAGCCGGAGAAGAAGTCCGGCTCCAGCAGACGGCGGCCGACCAGCTCGCCGTACTCCTTGTCGAGCAGGCCCGACCAGAGCAGATGGCCCGCGTCCGACGCGAGGGCGTCGACATGGCGGCCGTCACCGTCCAACGCCAGCGCGGGGAAGGCGTGTTCAGGCATCCAGAAGTCCCGCTGGAAACGGTCGCGGAGGTCGCCGGCGGCCTGTTCGAGGAGCGCCGCGTAGACCTCGTCGCCCCAGACCGTGCGGGCCAGGTGCGCGGTGCGGCGCAGTGCGTCGTACGCGTATCCCTGCGCGCCCGCCGCCATCACCGGGCCGGTGGGGCGGCTGCCGTCGGCCGAGCAGATGGCGCCGGGGGAGTCCTTCCAGTTCTGGTTGGCGAGGCCGCCGCCGTCCGCGCGGTAGACGAGATAGCCGCGCGAGGTCAGACCGCCGTGGTCCAGCATCCAGCCGATCGCCGCGCGGGCGTTGGCCTCCAGACGCCGGGCCAGCGTGACATCACCGGTCTGCTCCGTGTACGCCCCGAGCAGCACCAGGAACAGTGGCGTCGCGTCCACCGAACCGTAGTAACGCCCGTACGGCACCTGCCCGAAGTGCGCCAGCTCGCCGTGCCGCACCTCGTGCACGATCTTGCCGGGCTGGGACACCGCCTCGGCCCCCGTCTCCGTCGCCTGGGTCGCGGCGAGCGCGGGCAGTGTGGCGGCGGCGAGCTGCGGGCGGTAGGGGAGCGCGAAGAGCGAGGTCAGCAGCGCGTCGCGGCCCAGGAGGGTGAGGAACCAGGGAACTCCGGCCGCCGGGACGCGCAGTTCCTCGCCGTCCAGGCCCGTCGCCGGTACCTGGAGCACCGCCAGGTCGGACAGGCCCCGCGCGCAGGCCGCGGCCAGCTCGGGCCAGCCGGTCGGGAAGGGCACGCCCTCCGCGAACTCGTCCTCCAGCTCCAGGAGTCGCTCATTGGCGGCGGCGGGGGAGAGCGGCACACGGGGCTCCCGCGTGGCGCCGTGCGGACGTGCCGCGACCCGCAGCGACAGCTCGGCGGAGCCGTGCGGTTCGAGATCCAGGGTCCATACGAGACGACGCGCGCCCGTGCCCGTCTCCTCGACGCCGTCCGGGGCGGGCTCGGAGGTGACCGTCGTACAGGACCGCCACTCGCCGCGTCGGTAGCTGAACTCCACGCCGTCGTCCAGGACTTGACGTTGGCGGACGACGCCCGTCTTGGCGTACGTACGGTAGTCGGAGCGCAGCTCGAACTGGTCGGTGAAGTCGGCGTCCGCGGTGACCGCGATGCGGACCGTGGTGGGCGTCGGACGGTTGCTGGTGACGCGCAGCGCTTCCACGAACGCGCTGTCGGCGACCGCCTGTTCACGGAAGAGTGTGTACGCGGGCGGCTCGGTGCGGCCGCCGCGCGGCACGAGCACACAACGTGCCGTGTCGCCGTCCGCGACCGGCGTGAGCGCCTCGGGCACCGCGCCGTCGACGGTCAGCTGCCAGCGGCTGAGGTGCCGGGCGTCCCGTACGAATAACCCGTCCGGGGAGCTGCCGCCCCGCACGCCGCTGATGTCCCCGCCGTCGCCCACGGCGGCGAACGTCCCACCGTGCACGAGCAGATGATGCCGGTCCGTCATCCCCGGTTCCCTCCCTTGGCGCCCGTATCGAATGCGCTGTGTCCTGTTGTGCTGTGCCCTGTTGTGCTGTGCCCTGTTGTGCTGCGTGCTGTTGTGCTGTGTGTCTTGTCGAACGCGTAGCGCCCCGGGTGGGACACGACTTGGTCCGCCTGGTCCGCTCCCGAGGGCTCGTGCAGCAGATCCAGCGTCAGTGCCGCGGTCCAGCTGAAGCCGAGCGCTCCGCAGGCCTCGCCGGTGTACGGGTCCACGTACTCCGCGAACCCGGACTCCCCGGCCGTGTCCAGCAGCGCGGCCCGCAGCCCGTCCGCCCGCGCGTGCTCGCCGTGCAGCCGCAGCCCGCGCTCCAGCAGCCAGTTGGTGTTGAACCAGGCCGGCCCCCGCCAGTACCGGTGCGGATCGAAGGCGTCGCCGGTGAGGTCGTAGCTCGGTACGAGTCGGGTGGCCCCGCCGAGCCCGAAGTGCGGGCCGCTCGCGGTACCCACGAGGGTGGCGGCGATGTCGCGCGGCAGCGCGGGGAGGATGAGGGGGAGCAGCCCGGCGACACTGCGCTCGGGGATCAGTGCTCCACGGGGAGAGCGCCGCTCCTTTGCGAGAGCACTGCTCTGGGAGCGCTGCTCCGGAGTGTGAGCACTGCTCCGAGAGCGCTGCTCCGCTCCGAGAGCACCGCTCTCGACCCGGCCTCCGCTCTCGCCCCTGCCGACACTCTCGCCCCTGACTCCACCCTCGCCCTCGGTCTCGCCATGCACGTCCCGGCAGAAGAACATCCCCTCCGCCGGATCCCACAGCCGCTCCACCAGCGCCGCCGTCAGACGCTCGGCCCGGGCGTGCCGTGCCGTCCCCGCCGCGCCCAGCTCCTGCGCGATACGGGCCAGCGCGTGTTCGGAGGCGATCAGCAGCGCGTTGAACGCCGGGTCCTCGACCGCGAACTCGCCCGCCCGTCTCCCACCACCACCCTCAACCGAGGCCCTGCGGGCCACCCCCTCGTTTACCCCGTCCGCGTACTCCCCGTCCCGATAGTCCGTGGCGAGCCGCACGTACCGCCCGTAGTCGAGATCCGTCGGGCGGTCCTCGGGGGCCCCGTGGTCGAGGTCGGCGCGGCGGAAGGAGCGGGCCGGTGCCGGGGTGACGCGGCTCAGCGGGGCGTCCCAGCAGGGGCTGTTGTCCATGCCCTGTTCCCAGGGGTGGACCACAGAGGCGAGACCGCCGCCGCCCAGGTCTCGGCGGTGCAGGAGATAGCGGTGCCAGGCTGCCAGGCGGGGGTACATCCGGGGGAGGAAGGAGCGGGCCCGGGACAGCCCCGGGTCGGCCTGGTGCACCAGCCACACGGCGAGCGCGTGCACCGGTGGCTGCACGATGCCCGACGTCTGTACGGTGCGCGGGGCGCCCGCGGCGCGTCCCGCGGTCGAGGAGCGCCAGAAGTCGGGGCTCGGGAAGTACGCGTCCAGCGGCACGGAGGGGTTGAACACGATGTGCGGGATCCGACCGTCGGCCCACTGCGCGCCCAGCAGGGTCTCCAGCTCGGTCTGCGCCCTCAAGGGGGACAGATGGCGTAGCCCTATCGCGATGAACGCGGAGTCCCACGACCACTGGTGCGGATACAGACCGCGCGAGGGCACGGTGGACGTTCCCGTCCAGTTTCCGTTCAGTACCCGGGCGGCCCTGAGATGCAGTGACCCTGTCGACTCGGCAGGATCGTATACAAGTGATCCGGAACGGGTGATGTCACCCGGACCGGGCGAAGAGGGCGGGCCGGAGGCGTGCACAGGAGTGCCGGAGGTGCGCACGGGGGTGGTGATACCCGTGCGCCAGGCGGTGAGTTGGGTTGTGCTGTCCACTCAGGTCTCCCCGAAGACGTCCGGCCGACCAGTTCGGCACTAGCTACCGTAGGGTTACGTCTATTTAACACGCAAAACTCAATATGTAATGCAGAGTTGAGGAACGCAAGGGGGTGCGCATGACGGGAAGGGCAGGGAGGACCGTGAAGGCGGGGAATCAGGCAAGCGCCGGAGATCTGCTCGAACTGGTGCGCAGCGGCCGGGCCACGACGCGCGGCGCGCTGCAGCAGGCCACCGGTCTGTCGCGGGCCACGGTCGGCCAGCGGCTCGACCGGCTCTTCCGCGCGGGCTGGTTGCGCGAGGGCGCGGGCGGCCCCGTCGACTCCCCGCTCGGCGGACGCCCGTCCATCACCCTCGAATTCGACGACGCCCACGCGGTCGTCCTCGCCGCCGACCTCGACACCCGGCACGGCCGGGCCGCCGTCCTCACCCTGACCGGCGAGATCCTGGCCGAACACACGGGCGTCCTGGTGATCGACGAGGGCCCGGAGACGGTTCTCGGTGAACTCGGCCGCTGGTTCGCCGAGCTGCTGGAGAAGGCCGGGCACCGGGCGGAGGAGGTCTGCGGGATCGGGCTCGCGGTGCCGGGCCCCGTCGACAGCGACACCGGCCGCGTCGTGCAGCCGCCGATCATGCCGGGCTGGGACGGCTACGACATAAGGGGCCGCCTGGGCCGCGCCTTCGCCGAACACGCGGGGCTGCGTACGGCGCCGGGTGCGGGCGGGGGCGGCACGGCACCGGGCATGAGTGGGGGCGCCAGGACGGCCGTCCCCGTACTCGTCGACAACGACGCCAACCTCATGGCGTACGGCGAGCAGCGCAGCGGATATCCGGACTGCTCGGCGTTCGCGCTGGTCAAGGTCTCCACCGGTATCGGTGCGGGCATGGTCGTCGGCGGCAGCATCTACCGGGGCGTCGACGGCGGCGCGGGCGACATCGGGCACATCCGGGTGGGCGCCGACGCGCTGTGCCGGTGCGGCTCGTACGGCTGTCTGGCCGCCGTCGCCAGTGGTGGCGCGGTGGCGCGCCGGCTCGCCGAGGCCGGGGTCCCGGCCGCGTCCGGCTCAGATGTGCGCGACCTGCTGACGTCCGGGCACCCGGAGGCGATGGCGCTGGCCCGGGAGGCGGGGCGGCAGGTCGGGGACGTACTGGCGACCGTGGTGACGCTGCTCAACCCCGGTGTACTGATGATCGCCGGAGATTTGGCCGGAACTCCCTTCCTCACGGGCGTGCGTGAGCTGCTGTACCAGCGGGCGCTGCCCCGCTCCACCGCTCATCTGGACGTGGTGACCTCGCGGCTGGGGGAGCGGGCGGGGCTGGTGGGGGCCGGGGCTCTGGTCGTGGAATACCTGTACGCGCCTGAGCGGGCCGAGGAGCGGCTGGCCGCGCTCGGTGTCTGACCGGACCCGTCACCGCACCCGTGACCGCACGCGTGTGTGACATGCGTGTGAACCGTCCAGATGGTGGTCCGCATGGTGAAATCTCGCCGCCCTGGCGACGTGATTCGCGCCACGCCTGATAGGGGCATCGCTCAGATGAGCGGATCTTGGACGGCTGCACTTCCCTAAGGGGTGGCACTCAGTGCCACCCCTTGATCGTTCATCGATCGAACTCAGGCGTGTCGAAGCCTGCTCATCCGAGCGTGTACTACGGTCTACGGGCGTTGATGCGTTCAAGAAGTGAAAACATCAGCCCCCGATGACTTGCCAAGCTTTGACTTTCGATCTGCTGGCGGACGAGTGGTTACAGGCGCATGACGCGCAAGTGGACGTGCCCAGACGCCTTCGATCTGGGTATGTTCCCCGTCGTCAGGGCAGCCACCGCGACGTCGAGGAGTCGAGACTCGTGTCGGAAAACAAAGATCCCCTCGTAGCTGAGAACAGCGACAGCGACGTTGAGGGAGTGAAGTTCGTTTACGACTTCACCGAGGGCAACAGGGACCTCAAGGACCTCCTCGGCGGCAAGGGCGCGAACCTCGCCGAGATGACCAACCTGGGCCTTCCCGTCCCTCCCGGCTTCACCATCACCACCGAGGCGTGCAAGACCTACCTCGACAGCGGCGACGAGCCGGCGGCACTGCGTGACGAGGTGAGTGCGCACCTCGAAGCTCTCGAAGCGACGATGGGCAAGAAGCTCGGCCAGGCCGATAACCCTCTGCTCGTATCCGTCCGTTCCGGGGCGAAGTTCTCCATGCCCGGCATGATGGACACCGTTCTGAACATCGGCCTCTCCGACAAGTCGGTGCTGGGCCTCTCCAAGCAGTCCGGCGACGACCGCTTCGCGTGGGACTCGTACCGCCGTCTCATCCAGATGTTCGGCAAGACGGTCCTCGGCGTGGACGGCGAGCTCTTCGAGGAGGCGCTGGAGGCGGCGAAGGAGGCCAAGAAGGTCACCGTCGACACGGACCTCGAAGCGGCCGACCTGAAGAAGCTCGTCACCAAGTTCAAGAAGATCGTCAAGACCGAGGCAGGCCGCGACTTCCCGCAGGACCCGCGCGAGCAGATGGACCTCGCCATCAAGGCGGTCTTCGACTCGTGGAACGGCGACCGCGCGAAGCTGTACCGCCGTCAGGAGCGCATCCCGCACGACCTCGGCACGGCGGTCAACATCTGTTCGATGGTCTTCGGCAACCTGGGCCCGGACTCCGGCACGGGCGTCGCCTTCACCCGCGACCCGGCCAGCGGCCACCAGGGCGTGTACGGCGACTACCTCCAGAACGCCCAGGGCGAGGACGTGGTCGCGGGCATCCGCAACACGGTCCCGCTCGCCGAGCTGGAGTCGATCGACAAGAAGTCGTACGACCAGCTGATGCAGATCATGGAGACCCTGGAGACCCACTACAAGGATCTCTGCGACATCGAGTTCACCATCGAGCGCGGCCAGCTGTGGATGCTCCAGACCCGCGTCGGCAAGCGCACGGCGGGCGCGGCCTTCCGCATCGCCACGCAGCTCGTCGACCAGGGCCTGATCGACGAGGCGGAGGCGCTCCAGCGCGTGACGGGCGCCCAGCTCGCGCAGCTGATGTTCCCGCGCTTCGACGACCAGGCGAAGGTCGAGCAGATCGGCCGGGGCATCGCGGCGTCGCCGGGTGCGGCGGTCGGCAAGGCGGTCTTCGACTCGTACACCGCCATCAAGTGGTCGCGTTCGGGCGAGAAGGTCATCCTGATCCGCCGCGAGACGAACCCCGACGACCTGGACGGCATGATCGCGGCCGAGGGCATCCTGACCTCGCGCGGCGGCAAGACCTCCCACGCCGCCGTCGTGGCGCGCGGCATGGGCAAGACGTGCGTGTGCGGCGCCGAGGAGCTCGAGGTCGACACCAAGCGGCGCCGGATGACGGCCCCGGGCGGTGTGGTCATCGAGGAGGGCGACGTCGTCTCGATCGACGGTTCGACGGGCAAGGTCTACCTGGGCGAGGTCCCGGTCGTGCCGTCCCCGGTCGTCGAGTACTTCGAGGGCCGGATGCACGCGGGTGCCGACGACGCGGACGAGCTGGTCGCGGCCGTGCACCGGATCATGGCGTACGCGGACCGGGTCCGCCGCCTGCGGGTGCGTGCCAACGCCGACAACGCCGAGGACGCGCTCCGCGCCCGCCGCTTCGGTGCGCAGGGCATCGGCCTGTGCCGTACCGAGCACATGTTCCTCGGTGACCGGCGCGAGCTGGTCGAGCGTCTGATCCTGGCCGACACGGAGGCGGAGCGCGAGGAATCCCTCAAGGAGCTCCTGCCCCTCCAGAAGCGGGACTTCGTCGAGCTCTTCGAGGCGATGGACGGCCTCCCGGTGACGGTCCGTCTCCTGGACCCGCCGCTGCACGAGTTCCTGCCGGACGTCACCGAGCTGTCGGTGCGGGTGGCGCTGGCGGAGTCGCGCGGCGACGCCAACGAGAACGACCTGCGCCTGCTCCAGGCGGTGCACCGCCTGCACGAGCAGAACCCGATGCTGGGCCTGCGCGGCGTACGCCTCGGCCTGGTCATCCCCGGCCTGTTCACCATGCAGGTGCGGGCGATCGCGGAAGCCGCCGCCGAACGCAAGAACGCGAAGGGCGACCCGCGAGCGGAGATCATGATCCCCCTCGTCGGCACGGTCCAGGAGCTGGAGATCGTCCGCGAGGAGGCCGACCAGGTCATCGCCGAAGTGCAGGCGGCGACCGGTACGGAGCTGAAGCTGGCGATCGGCACGATGATCGAACTCCCGCGAGCGGCCCTCACGGCCGGTCAGATCGCCGAGGCGGCGCAGTTCTTCTCCTTCGGCACGAACGACCTCACGCAGACGGTGTGGGGCTTCAGCCGGGACGACGTGGAGGCCTCCTTCTTCACGGCGTACCTGGAGAAGGGCATCTTCGGCGTCTCCCCCTTCGAGACCATCGACAAGGACGGCGTCGGCTCCCTCGTGAAGTCCGCGGTGAAGGCGGGCCGCGCGACACGCCCCGACCTGAAGCTCGGCGTCTGCGGCGAGCACGGCGGCGACCCCGAGTCGGTCCACTTCTTCCACGAGGTGGGTCTCGACTACGTCTCCTGCTCCCCCTTCCGGATCCCGGTGGCCCGCCTGGAGGCGGGACGCGCGGCCTCGTCGGCGAAGGGCAGCGACCACCGCTAGGCCCTTGCTGGGCCCTCGCCAGGCCCTTGCTGGGCCCTCGCCAGGCCCTGGCTGGGCCTCGCCAGGCCCTTCGGCCCGCATGACCCCCGGGACTGTCGCCGGTCATCCTGACCCTCACCGACATGGCAACGGTTCCGGTGCACCAAGAGGAGCGGCACCCTGTGCGGGGGTGCCGCTCCTCTCTGCGTGGTCCACCGCTCGTACGCTGATGTCCCATCCGTTCGCACAGGAAGGTCGGTCATGGCTGGTTGGAGCGCGGGTGACATCCCTGACCAGAGTGGTCGTACCGCCGTCGTCACCGGGGCCAACAGTGGGATCGGATACGTGACCGCGCGTGAGCTCGCCCGGAAGAGGGCCCGGGTCGTGCTCGCCTGTCGGAGTGAGGTGCGCGGTGCCGAGGCCGGGGACAGGATCGTCACCGAAGTGCCGGGTGCGGATGTGGTGTTCTTGCGGCTGGATCTCGGGGACCTGGGTTCCGTACGAGAATTCGCGGGCGCGTACCCGTTCGAGCGCCTCGATCTGCTCGTCAACAACGCAGGGGTCATGGCACTGCCCCTCGGCCGGACCGCCGACGGGTTCGAGACGCAGTTCGGGGTCAATCATCTGGGGCACTTCGCGCTCACCGGGCTGTTGATGCCCGCGCTGCTCGCCACGCCCGGCGCGCGCGTCGTGAACGTGGCGAGCATGGTCCACGCGCTGTCGAACATCGACATCGACGACCTCAACAGTGAGCGCCGGCCGTACCGGAAGTGGATCGCCTATGCGCGGTCCAAGACCGCCAATCTGCTCTTCACCCATGAGCTGGCGCGGCGACTGGACGCCCTCGGGTCCGATGTCGTCGTGGCCGCCGCGCATCCCGGGTACGCCTCCACCAACCTTCAGGCCGCCGGGCCCAGGCTGGAGGGGCGGAAGGGTGCCGAGCGGTTCATGGAGATCGGCAACCGGTTCTTCGGGCAGAGCGCCGACGCCGGGGCGCTGCCCACGCTGTACGCCGCCACCGCGCCCGGGGTGCGGCCCGACTCCTTCACGGGGCCGTCGTTCGCGATGTGGCGCGGCGCGCCCGCGAAGTCCTGGCGGGCCCGGTGGACCCTCGACGACACGGCGGGGGAGCGGCTCTGGGCCGCTTCGGAGCAGTTGACCGGGGTCACTTACGACGCGCTCAAGCCGTGACGACTCCACTGAGCCGCCAGTAGTTCTCCAGCCAGCTCCTCAGATCAACCCCTCAGAGCGATCCGCCGCTGTCGACCACCAGGTCCGTGCCGACGACCGATGCCGCGTCGTCGGACGCCAGGTAGAGGACCGCCGCGGCGATCTCCTCGGTGGCCGAGATCCGGCCGAGCGGCAGCTCGTGCTTCACCCGTCGCACTCGCTCGGCCTCCGTCTCGCCCGGGCGCAGGGACATGGCGGTGGCGGAGGCGCCGGGGCTGACGACGTTGATGCGGACGCCGTCGGCGATGTGGTCCAGGGCGGCGGCGCGGGTCAGCGCGGTGACGGCGGCCTTGGAGGCGGCGTAGGCGGCGATGCCCGGACGGCGGGTGTGCAGGCCGATGGTGGAGGCGATGTTCACGATCGCGCCGCCGGTGGGCTGGGTGCGCATCAGCCGGATCTCCGCCTGGAGGGCGAGGAAGACGCCGGTCAGGTTGGTGTCGAGCTGCGTGTGCCAGTCCGTTTCCGCAAGGTCGGCCAGGGGGGTCCCGCCGCGGAACACTCCCGCGTTGTTCACCGCCACGTCGAGGGACCCGAAGCGGTCCACGGCCGCCGCGACCAGGGCCTGCCAGTCGGCGGCGCGCGACACATCGGCCGTCACGGACAGGGCCTTGCCGCCTCGTTCCTCGATCAGCGTGACCGTCTCGTCGAGCGGGGCCGCGGTGCGCCCGGCGACGACGACGTGCGCGCCCTCGGCGGCGAGTGCGAGCGCGGTGGCGCGGCCTATGCCGGAGCCGGCGCCGGTCACGAGGGCGGTCCGGCCGGAGAAGCGGGTTCGGGCGGAGGGCGTAGTGCGCGTGGTCATGTCTCCCCTTTGTTGACCGATCGGTTCAGAATGAGGATGCACAGAGTACCCCTCAGAGGCGTGTGCGGTGCGACGTGCGTGGCTCAGTCGAGCAGCGTCAGGGCCTGCTCCGCCGCGTCCCGGACGCGGGACGGGTCCGTCGAGGCCTTGCCCACGATCCGTAGCCCCTGCATCAGGACCAGCAGCATGCGGGCCAGTGTCCGCGGGTCGCGGTCCTCGGGGAGCTCTCCTTGCGCCTGTGCGCGGACGAGCGCCGAGTGCAGCAGGGTTTCGATGTGGTCCCAGCTGTGCTCGACCCGGCGGGCGGCGGCCGTGTCGTGCGGTGCCAGCTCGGCGGCCGTGTTGGTGACGAAACAGCCGGTCAGACGGCGCTCTTCGGTGGCCGCCTCGGTCGCGAAGCGGCGTACCACCGTGCGTACGGCGGGCAGTGCGGGACCCGGCTGGGACAGTTCGCGCAGCAGTTGCGGGTCGCGGGTCTCGCGGTAGCGGTCCAGCGCCTTCAGGTACAGCTCGTGCTTGTTGCCGAACGTCGCGTAGATGCTGGCGCGCCCGACGCCCAGGTGCTCGACGAGGTCCGCCATGGACGTCGCCTCGTAGCCGCGCCGCCAGAACAGCTCCAGGGCTGACTGCAGCGCGGCGTCCGGATCGAACTCCTTGGTCCTGGCCACGAACATGACCGTAGATCCAAGGAGAACGATCGGTCAAGTAAGCGCGGGGTGACCGGCGGGCGCGAGGAGGTCCCGGTCACCCCGGCCGTCAGGAGGTCCGTACCTCGTACACCGCCACGCTCACCGTCTCGTCGTCCAGGCACCGCCCCGTCTCCAGGTCGAAGCGCTGCTTGAGGAGCGGGGAGGCGACGAACGGGCGGCCCTGGTGGGTGCCGGTCAGCCCGCGGGAGAGGACCGCCGCGCCGCTGAACGGGTCGCGGTTGTCGATGGCGTACGTCCGCCCCGCGCGGTCGGCGAACAGCGCGACCTGGCGGCCGTCGGGCAGGAGCGCGGCGACTCCGCGGCCCGGGGTCAGAAGAGACAGGTCGCAGACCGTGAACCAGCCCTCTTCCAGGAGGAGTTGGAGCTTCAGGGCCGTCGTCTCGGGTGCCAGGGTCATCGCTGGGCGCTTCCTTCCAGGGCTTCCATGGGGCGCATGCCGATGCTCAGCAGCGGCAGATCGGGCTTGATCTGGTCGCGCTCGGGGACGAAGCCGACGACCGGGTCGGGGGTGTCCGGGGCGTTCACGAAGGACACGAACCGGGACAGCTTCTCGGGGTCGTTGATGGTCTCGGCCCACTCGTCGCGGTAGGCGGCGACATGCGCGGTCATCAGCGACTCCAGCTCCTCGCAGATGCCGAGCGAGTCCTCCACGACCACGTCGCGGATGTGGTCGAGGCCGCCGGGAATCCGCTCCAGCCAGGTCGACGTGCGCTCCAGACGGTCCGCCGTGCGGATGTAGAACATCAGGAACCGGTCGATCAGGCGGATGAGTTCGGCGTCACTCAGGTCCTGGGCCAGCAGATCCGCGTGACGCGGGGTCGCGCCGCCGTTGCCGCCGACGTACAGGTTCCAGCCGTTCGCGGTGGCGATCACGCCGAAGTCCTTGGACTGGGCCTCGGCACATTCGCGGGCGCACCCGGAGACCGCCGACTTGAGCTTGTGCGGGGAGCGCAGTCCCCGGTAGCGCAGCTCCAGGTCGATCGCCATGCGGACCGAGTCCTGGACGCCGTAACGGCACCAGGTCTGGCCCACACAGGACTTGACCGTGCGCAGCGCCTTTCCGTACGCGTGCCCGGACTCGAAACCCGCGTCCACCAACCTGGCCCAGATCAAGGGGAGTTGCTCGACCCGCGCGCCGAACAGGTCGATGCGCTGGCCGCCCGTGATCTTTGTGTAGAGGCCGAAGTCCCTGGCCACCTCGCCGATCACGATCAGCTTCTCGGGAGTGATCTCGCCGCCGGGGATGCGCGGCACGATCGAATAGGAGCCGTTCTTCTGGAGGTTGGCGAGGAAGTGGTCGTTGGTGTCCTGGAGCGTGGCCTGCTCGCCGTCCAGGACATAGCCGCTGGTGCCGATGGTCGGGGCGAGCGAGGCGATGATCGAGCCGACGGCGGGCTTGCAGGTCTCGCAGCCGTCGCCGCCCCGGGCGCCCTCGCGGCCGTAACGGTCCAACAGGGTCTGGTACGAGGTGATCCGCAGTGCGAGGACGATCTCGTACAGCTCCTCGCGGGTCTGCGAGAAGCAGCCGCACAGGCCCTTGTCGACCTCGACGCCGCTCGCCTCCAGCTCGGCGGTGACCAGCTGGCCGAGTACCTTGACGCAACTCCCGCAGCCCGTACCGGCCTTGGTGCACTTCTTGACTTCCGGGACCGTCGTGCAGGAGTGCTCGGTGACCGCGCCGCGGATCGTGCCCTTGGTGACGTTGTGGCAGGAGCAGATGACCGCCTCGTCCGGCAGTGCGGAGGGGCCGAGCTGGGCGCCGCCCCCGGAACCGGCCGGCAGCACCAGCTGTTCGGGCGAGATCGGCGGGACCGAGCCGGTGAGGGCGCGCAGCGTGCCGTACGCGTCCGCGTCGCCGACCAGGATGCCGCCGAGCAACTGGCCGTCGCGGCCGATGACCAGCTTCTTGTACGTGCCCGAGCGGGAGTCGGAGTAGACGACGTCGAGGCAGTCCGCGGTGGCGCCGTGCGCGTCGCCGAAGGACGCCACGTCCACGCCGAGCAGCTTCAGCTTGGTGGACAGGTCGGCGCCGGTGAAGGACGCCTCGTCCGCGGCGATCGTGGCGGCCACGGTCGCGGCCTGCTCGTAACCGGGGGCCACCAGGCCGTACACCCGGCCGTCGGCGGCCAGCGCGCACTCGCCGATCGCGAAGACGTGCGGGTCGGCGACCGTACGGCACTGCTCGTCGACGGTGATGCCGCCGCGCTCGCCGACGGTCAGGCCGCAGTCGCGGGCCAGCTGGTCGCGGGGACGGACGCCGGCGCTGAACACCACCAGGTCGGTGGCGAGTTCGGAGCCGTCGGACAGCTTCATGCCGGTGACGGCGCCGGACTCGTCGACCACGATCTCCTGCGTGCCCACACCCGTGTGGACGGACAGGCCCATGCCCTCGATGGTGCGCAGCAGCGCGGCGCCGCCGCCCTCGTCGACCTGCACCGGCATCAGGCGCGGCGCGAACTCGACGATGTGGCTGGTGAGTCCGAGGCCCTTCAGCGCGCCCGCGGCCTCCAGGCCGAGCAGGCCGCCGCCGACCACGGCACCGGTCGTGCGGGTCTTCGCGTACTCCTCGATGGCGAGGAGGTCCTCGATCGTGCGGTAGACGAAGCAGCCCTCGGCGTCCTTGCCCGGGACCGGCGGGACGAAGGGGTAGGAGCCGGTGGCGAGGACGAGGGTGTCGTACTCGAAGACCTGGCCGGACCTGGCCGTGACCTTCTTCGCCTCGCGGTCGACCGTCTCCGCCGGGTCTCCGACGTACAGCTCGATGCCGTGCTCCTCGATGAACGCCATGTCGGTCATCGAAAGGTCCTCGGGCGTCCTGCCCGAGAAGTACGAGGTGAGCTGGACCCGGTCGTACGCCGGACGGGGCTCCTCGCACAGCACGACCACGCGGTGTGTCGCGGTCAGGCCGCGCTCGGCGAGCGCTTCGAGGAAGCGCTGGCCGACCATGCCATGGCCGACGAGCACGATCGTGTGCGCGGTGCCGTCGGCGGCGTTCGCCGCCTTCGTCGTGTCCGTGGACATTTAGGAGCCTCCGTCGTTGGTGAGCAGGTGGAGCAGCGGTGCGCCGTCCGCGGGGAGCGGCTCCGCTCCCTCCCAGGCGCGGGCGAGGGCACCGACGGTGCCGAGTTCGCCGACGAGCACGCCACCGACCAGCCGGTCGTCGCGGACGACGACCTTGCGGTAGGTGCCGCGGGTGGCGTCGGCGAGCTGGATGACGTCGTCGCCGGGGCGGGGTTCGGTCTCGCCGAAGGCGGCCAGATCGAAAGGCGAGTGGGACTGCCCGGTGAGGGTCAGCCGGGTGAGCGAACGGGTGCCGGTGTAACGGGAGTTGGCGTTCCCGGCGGCGCCCGCCTCGCTGGCGATCAACTCGGCGAGGACATCGGCCTGTTCGAGCGCCGGTGTGGCCAGGCCGTAGAGCGTGCCCTCGTGCTGGGCGCAGTCGCCGATCGCCCGGATGTGCGGGTCCGACGTACGCAGTTCGTCGTCGACGAGGATGCCCTTGTGGACGGCGATCCCCGCGTCCTGTGCGAGGCCCACACGGGGGTGGACGCCGCAGGCGAGGACGACGAGGTCGGCGTCGAGGGCGTATCCGTCGGACATCTCGACCGAGCGGACCGCGCCGCCGACGCAGCGCACGTCGCGCACCCGGCACTCGGTGTGCACCTCGACGCCCAGGTCCGTGAGGTGCCGGTGGACCAGACGGGAGGCGGACGGGTCGAGCTGGCGTTCCATGAGCCGCTCGGACTGCTGGGCCAGCACCACCTGGGCGCCGCGCACGGCCAGCGCGCGGGCGGCCGAGACGCCGAGGAGACCGCCGCCGATGACGACGGCACGGGCGCCCGGCCGTACGGCCTTCGACAGGCCCAGGCAGTCGTCCATGGTGCGGAACGCGTGGACGCCTTCGGGGAGTTCGTGCCCGCCCTGGCCGAAAAGGCCGCGCAGGGGCGGGAGTACGGGGTTCGAGCCCGTCGCGAGGACCAGCGTGTCGTATGCGATCACCGAACCGTCCGCGCAGTGCAGGGTGCGGGTGGCGCGGTCGATGCCGGTGACCCGGGCGCGGGTCAGCCGGCTCGGCGCCGGGAGGGCGATCACCTCGGGGGCGTACCGGCCGGCCAGGACCTCGGCGAGCAGGACGCGGTTGTAGGGGCGGTGCTCCTCCTCGCCGACGAGCTCGACGGACACGGCGGCCGCACCGGACGTGCCGCCGGACGCACCGAGCTCTTCGAGCCGCCGGGCGAGCCGAGCGCCCGCGAGCCCGGCGCCGATCACCACCACACGCGCATTCGAGGTCATGACCACACCGTGCGGTGCCGGTGTTACCCGGCCGCATCACATCTGTTTCCCGGGGGGAACGCTGCCCTCAGCGGAGGCACGGTCCGGATGTGAGGGTTCGGGCAGCGGCGCCGGAGCGGGCTGTGAGGTGGGGCTGGCCGAACCCCTGGAGTCCGTGCAGGTACGACCCCGGTATCGGTGCAGGCACGACCCCTGGAATCCGTGCGGGCACGATCGATCACGGCGCCCCGGAGCGGAAGGCTGGAGCTGTCGATCACACCAGCTCACGCCCAGGGGGACAGATCATGGCCACCGTCCGGAAACCACCGCCTCCCAGGCTCCGGAAACCACCGTCGCCCGAGCTCCGGAAACCGCCGCCTCCCGGCCTCCGGGACGACACCGCCGTACGGGCCTGGCGCCTCGTCCGTGAGCCGTTCACGGCGGACACCTGGCGCCGGGTCGCGTACGCGCTGCTGGCCCTGCCCCTCGGGCTGCTCTGCATTCCCCTCGCCCTGCTGGGCCCGGGCGGCACCGCCGGGCGCTGGCAGCGCGCGCTCGTACGCCGCTTCCTGGGTGCGGAGCTGCCCGGGTCCGCCCGGGGGCCGGCCCACGCCGTGCTCGCGACGCCCGTCAATCTTCTGGTGTTCGCCGTCACCGTCTACGGCTGGTCCCTGGTGCCGATGAACCTGGGCTGGCCCCTGCGGGTCTCCGGATCCGACTACGCGGACTCCTGGGGCGGACCCACCTTCGCCGGGGCGTGGGCCTTCCACGCGATCGTCGGCGGGATCGGTTTCCTGCTGCTCATGCCATGGCTCGGCCGGGCCATGGCCGCCGTCCAGCTCCGCCTCGCCGCGGCGCTTCTCTCCTAGGTTGATGCCATGCACCGCCTCCGCGCACTCGTGGCCTTCCCCTTCGGGCGCAAGGCCCTCGCGGCGGTCCTCTACGGAGTGATCGCCTTCCCGCTCGCCCTGGTCGGGTTCGTCCTCACCCTCGTGGGGCTGCTGATCGGCGGCGCGCTGTCCGTGACCACGCTGGGGCTGTGGCTGATCGCCGTGACCGTACGGGGAGCGCTCGTGCTCGGCAGGCTCCAACGCGGCCTGGCCCGGCACCTGTTGGGGCTGGAGATCGAGGAGCCGGCGCGCCGCGCGGGCGACGGGATACTGGGCTGGCGGCGGGCCCTGCTGAGCGACCGGAGCGGCTGGCGCGCCGTCGCCTGCGCGCTGGTGACGCCGTACACCGCCCTCTTCGGGCTCGTCGCCGTCGTCATCGGATACGCGTACGGCGTCCTGCTCACCCTGCACCCCCTCCTCTCGCGGTGGAACTACCGCACGGAACGGGCGAGCGACGGCACGGAGCACCGGGTGTCGCTGGAGTTCTTCGGGTTCCAGGTCGACTCCTGGCCGCGCTGGCTGATCCCCGTGGCCATCGGACTGCTGCTCCTCGCCACCGCGTCCTGGCTGTTGCGGCAGTCGCTCGCCCCGCACCGGGGCCTGCTCACCGCCCTGCTCGGCCCGGACGCCTCCGACCGCCGCATCCGCACCCTGGAGGAGACCCGCGCCCAGGCCGTGGACGACGCGGCGGCGACCGTGCGCCGGATCGAACGCGATCTGCACGACGGCACCCAGGCCCGGCTCGTCGGCCTCGCGATGCACCTCACGATGATCAGGGAGCTGATCGGCGCGGGGGCCTCCCCGGAACAACTGCTCGCCGTCGTCGACACCGCGCAGGGCAACGCCACGCAGGCCATCGCCGACCTGCGCCATCTCGTCAAGGGCATCCATCCGCCCGTACTGGACCAGGGCCTGGACACCGCCCTGGCCACGCTGGCCGCCGACAGCGCCCTGCCCGTCAAGGTCACCACCGACATCACCGCCCGCCCCAGCCCGGCGGTCGAGTCGATCGCGTACTTCTGCGCCGCCGAACTCCTCGCCAACGCGACCAAGCACAGTGCGGCGAGCGCCGCCACGGTGACGGTGACCGCCCGGGACGGGCTGCTGCGGCTGGGCGTCCGCGACAACGGACGCGGGGGAGCGGTGATCGGCGCCGGCTCGGGCCTGACCGGACTCCTCACCCGGGCACGGACCGTCGACGGCACGCTCACCTGCGACAGCCCGCCGGGAGGGCCTACGGTGGTCACGGTCGAACTGCCCTACTGATCACGGGAATCACATGCGCGTCGTCATCGCCGAGGACTCCGCCCTGCTGCGCGACGGGCTGGCCCAGCTGCTCCAGCTACGGGGTGTCGAGGTCGCGGCCGCCGTGGGTGACGCGGACGCGCTGCTGTCCGCAGTGGTCGAGCACCGCCCGGACGTCGCCGTCGTCGACATCCGGCTGCCGCCGACCCAGACCGACGAGGGGATCCGGGCGGCCGTACGACTGCGGAAGGAGCACCCCGGCACCGGGGTGCTGATCTTCTCGCAGTACGTGGAGACGACGTACGCGACCCAACTGCTGGGCGAGCCCGCCGGGTTCGGCTACCTCCTCAAGGAACGCGTCGTCGACATCGGCGAATTCGTGGACGCCATGGAACGGGTCGCCGGGGGCGGTACGGCCCTCGACCCCGAGGTCGTCGCCCAGCTCTTCGGCGCGAGCCGCCGCGCCACCGCCCTCGACCGGCTCACGCCCCGCGAGCGCGAGGTCCTCGCGCTGATGGCCGAGGGCCGCACGAACCACGCGATCGCCACCGCCTTCACCGTCTCCGAACGGGCCGTCGAGAAGCACATCGCGAACATCTTCAGCAAACTCGACCTGCCGCCGTCGGAGACGGGGCACCGGCGGGTGCTGGCGGTTTTGCGCTACTTGGACGCGGTGAGCTGAACCCCTGGGCGGCCGAACCTCAGAAGTCCCTCAAGCCTCACGAAATTCATGGACGGCACATCTATCGTGCCCATAGGGTCGCGATCATGCCCGACATATCGCTGACCGTCACCGCTGCGCTCTGCCTCGCCTCCCTGGTGGCCGGCTGGATCGACGCGGTCGTCGGTGGCGGTGGGCTGCTCCTGCTTCCCGCGCTGCTGCTCGGGCTGCCGAGCGGGACCCCGGCGGCGTACGCGCTCGGCACGAACAAGGCGGTGGCGATCGTCGGGACGGCGGGCGCGGCGGTGACGTACGCGCGCAAGGCGCCCGTCGATGTGCGCCTGGCCGTACGGATCGGGCTCGCGGCGCTCGCCGGGTCGACGGCGGGGGCTTTCGTCGCGGCCGGGATGAGCACCGCGGTGCTGAAGCCGGTCGTCATGGTCGTCCTGCTCGGCGTCGGAACCTTCGTGATCCTGCGGCCCGCCTTCGGTACGGCGCCCTCGACCGCCCCGGTCTCGCCGCGCCGCGTCCTCGCCGCGATCGGGCTCGCGGGCCTCGGCATCGGCTTCTACGACGGGCTGATCGGCCCCGGCACGGGTACGTTCCTGGTGCTCGCCCTCACCGCGCTCCTGCACTTCGACCTGGTGACCGCCTCCGCCACCGCCAAGATCGTCAACTGCTGCACCAACGCGGGCGCGCTCGCGACCTTCGCCTGGAAGGGCACGGTGCACTGGCAGTTGGCCGCGCTGATGGCCGTCTTCAACCTCGCCGGCGGGACGATCGGGGCGCACACCGCGCTCAAGAAGGGCAGCGGGTTCGTACGGGTCGTGCTGCTGACGGTGGTGTTCGCGCTGGTGGCGAACATGGCGTATCAGCAGTGGGTCGCGTAGCGCGGTCGGATGGGTCGGCCGGTCGGCTGGTCCGTCGGTCATCCGGTCATCCGGTGCGGCTCCCCGTCAGATGGGCGAAGACGACCACGTTGCCCTGGTACCCCGTCGTCTTCGAGTAGCCGCCGCCGCAGGTTATTACGCGCAGCTCGGGGCGATGTGCGGCGCCGTACACCTTCTCGTCGGGGAAGTCGCGGGCCTCGTACACCTCGACGGCGTCGACGGCGAAGACGGCGGTGCTGCCGTCGCGGCGCTCCACCTCGATGGTGCCGCCCTTCTTGAGGGCGCCGAGGTCGTAGAAGACGGCGGGGCCGTCGGCGTTGTCGACATGTCCGGCGACGATGGCGGTGCCTGTCTCGCCGGGGGTGGTGCCGGCCTCGTACCAGCCGGCGAGGTTCTTCTGTGCGGGCGGCGGGACGTCCAGGCTGCCCTGTGGGGTGAGGCCGAGGCCCATCAGCGGGGCGTTCACGCGGATCGAGGGGATGCGTATGCGCTCGGGCGGGGAGTGGTGCATCGCGGGCGCTGCCGCCCCCTGGTCACCGGCGTCGGGGAAGGCCGCCTGGGCGGTGGACGGCTGGGGCGGCGCGTGGGTCTCGGCGCCGCTGAGCAGCAGCCAGGCGCCGGTGCAGAGCGCGACGGCGGTGACGGACGCTATGGCGATGTTGCCGACACGGCCTGAACTGCCGGTTCCGCTGGTTCCGAGGGCCCTGCGGGTCCTACGTGCCCTGCCGGTCCGGCCGGTCCGGCCGGTCCTGCTGGTACGGCTGCTCCTGCCGGCCTTGCTGAAACGGCGCACGTGAGCCTCCTCTCTGCTCCTCTGCTCCTCTGCTCCTCTGCTCCTCTCTGGGTCCCGTTCCCCCTCCGGGCCGCGAGGGGCGTCGGGCCACGGAGGGGGAGGGGACGGCGGTACCGGTGGACGGACAGCGGAGGGTGTCCGTCAGATCCCGTCGCCTCTCGCCCGGCGATGCAGGAGCCAGGTACCGCCCGCGGCGGCGACGGCCAGGGCCGCCACTCCCGCCGCGGTCTGTGTGGAATCGGGGCCCAGTGCGCCGCCGACCCCCGTATTCACATGTCCGCGCGGCTGGATCTGCGCGCGCATGGACGTCAGGGTGACCATCAGGTCGCCGGTGACGCGCTTGCCCCCGGAACACGTCGCGACGATCTCGTACGTCCCCGGCTGCGCGCTCGGCGGCACCCGGAACTGTCCGATCGAGTCGTGCTCGTGCGCGCTGGGGGCGAGGGTGAAGATCCCCGCACCCACCGCGCTGGCGTCGCCCGCCGCCGTCTCGATACCGCACGCCGCTGTGTTGACGGTGACTTGGGAGCCCGGGACGACGGTGGAGGGCAACACCTCCAGGCTCCCCGCGGTTCCGCCGTACGCGGGCGCGGTGGCGAGGCCCGCGGCGGCGACGGCGAGCGCGGTACCGGTCATCAGACGGGCGGTACGTCGCATCGTGCTTGCTCCTCCGAGGGGGCACGGCCCGCGACACCCCCAAGTGCCGCTGCGTCGGTCGTGCCCCTGCCCTACTGAGGTAAGTGGCAGATGCGCGCGACCGCTTCCTGAGGAACCGTCAGAAATGATGTGAATGGGTGTCCGGTGGGGTGGTGGAGGGGGTCGGATCGGAGGTATTTCGGCAGGTCATCGGGGTGTGGGTGGGGTGCTGCGGAAAAGGATGCGAAGGGGGCGGGGCGGGGGTATGAACGGGTGACGGGGTCTGTGTTGGTGGTGGCGTGCGTGTGGCGCGTGTGCGGCTTGACCTCGACAAAGGTTGAGGTATGAGGCTGTGCGTCATGAAGACAGCCACAGCTGATTCCATCGTCCCTGCGCCCGCGCCCGCCCCGGTCCAGGCGTCCGACACCCCCGTGCGGGTCGCCGTCGTCATCGGCAGCAACCGCGAGGGCCGCTTCGGGCCCGTCGTCGCCGACTGGCTGCTGGCCAGGATCCGCGAACGCGACGACTTCACCGCAGAGGTGGTCGACGTCGCCGCCGTCCAGCTCCCTACGACCCTCTCGCCGTCCCCGTCCCCCGCGGTGGCCGCCGAACTGGCCAAGGTCACGCCCGCCCTCGCCGCCGCCGACGCCTTCGTCGTCCTCACCCCCGAGTACAACCACTCCTACCCCGCCGGCCTGAAGAACCTCATCGACTGGCACTACGCCGAGTGGCGCGCCAAGCCCGTCGCCCTCGTCTCTTACGGCGGCCTCTCCGGAGGCCTCCGCGCCGTCGAACACCTTCGCCAGGTCTTCGCGGAGCTGCATGCCGTGACGGTGCGGGACACAGTGTCTTTTCATGGGGCTGGTGCCGCGTTCGACGAGGAGGGCAGTCCTCGCGACGCCGCGGGCCCGGCGGCGGCCGCCAAGACGATGCTGGACCAACTGGCCTGGTGGGCAAGGACGTTGCGGGAGGTGAAGAAGGAGTGCCCGTACGCGGGGTGACTCGGTCACGCTGGTGCCGGGAGTGAATTAGTCGGCCTCCGGCCCCGCGGCGACTGCACCCCCGGCCGCCGCGGTCCGCAGGGGCGCTTCCGCACCGATCACCTGGGCCTGGCCCAGCGCGATGGTCAGGCCCAGACCGGTGCCCTGGCCGCGCTCCGCCGCGCCGGTGAGGAAGCGGGGGGGCGTCCCGGAAGAGATGCTCCGGGAACCCGGGACTGCGGTCGCGGACGGTGACCTTGGCCCCCTCGACCCGCACCGGGGCCGTCCCCGCCCCATGCTTGCGGGCGTTCACGATCACGTTCGTCAGGATCCGCTCCAGACGGCGCGCGTCGGTGCGTACGAGCGTGTCGGCGCCGTTGGGTTCGCTGAACTCCGCCTGTTCTGTCGCAGTGAAGGCTGAGCGTTTCTCATCGAAGGCTGAGCGGGGAGGGTCATTCATTTCCGTCGCGCTGGCGAGCGGCGAGGATCGCGACGTCGTCCTCGTACGCACCGTTCGCCAGGCGGGCCAGGAACGTGTCGAGCATGTCGTCGAGAGGGCAGTCGGCCGGCAGGCTTACCGTCTCGAGCGCCTGCACCGAGATGTCGATGTCTGTGCCGCGTCGTTCCACCAGGCCGTCGGTGTAGAGCAGCAGAGCGGTGCGGCGGTCCATTTGTACGGTGAGCGATTCGTAGCCACCGAGTCCGGTGCCGATGGGCGGGCCGGCCGGGAGCCACAAGACCTCGATGCTGCCGTCCGGTCGCACGGCGGCGGGCGGCAGATGCCCGGCGCTGGCCGTCGTACAGGTGCCCGCACCGGGATCCATGACCGCGAGCAGACAGGTGGCGAGGCGGTCAAGGCCGAGGTGCGCGACCTGGCGGTCGAACTCGCCGAGGATCTTGTCGACGCCCGCGCCGGAAGCGGCAATGGTGCGCAGCAGGGAGCGGTACTGGCTCATGGCGACAGCGGCCTGGAAGCCGTGGCCCATCACATCGCCCATGACCAGCAAGGTGCGGGAGTCCGGCAGGGGGATCGAGTCGTACCAGTCCCCGCCGACGAGGACGCTGCGGCCGGAGGGGAGGTAGCGGGCGGCCACTTCCACGGCGGGGTGGGGGGCGCGGGGTTCGGACAGCAGGGCCCGCTGGAGTTCCAGCGCCATGGTGTGTTCGTAGCTGTAGCGGCGCGCGCTGTCGATGGAGACGGCGGCCCGGCCGGCCAGCGCCTGGAGCGTCACGAGGTCGTTGTCGTCGAAGGGCTGTGATACGCCGGCCCGGCCCAGAAGGACGACGCCGACCGGGCGGCCTGCCGTGATCAGCGGGGTGATGAGAAGCGAGTGGATGCCGGCCGCGCGGAAGATCTTGGTCCGTCTGGGGTCCACGGTCACCTTCTGGAACAGCTCGTCCGAGGCCAGGTTGCCCAGCCATGGCCGCCCGCTGTCCAGGCAATGCCGTGTTGCGACGCCACGGGGAACGTCGACGTACGGTCCCGGCCCGCCCAGCTGCTGCAGCACCCATTCCATCCCAGGGGGTGCTGAGCCCCTCACCTTGCGCAGCCGCAGGAAGCCGGGAGGAGGCGGGGGAGCACCGGTGAACTCCTCTTCGACGATTCCCACCGCGGCCATGTCGGCGAGCGAGGGGGCCAGGAAGTCGACCAGCTCCTGGCACGTGGTTTCCATGTCGAGTGTCGTGCCGACGCGCGCGGCCGCGGCATCCAGCAGGGCAAGCCGCTGATGCGCGGTCTCCAGGTCGTCCAGATAGCGGCGCAGACTGCTGATCTCCACGCCGATCCCGCACAGACGCGCGTCCCGACCCGGCACATCCACCCGGTGGTAGACCGCTCGCCAGATCCTCTGCCCCAGCGGCGAGGAGACCCCTGTCGTTCCTGCGATGGTTGCCTCCCGGGGTTGCCCGTCTGCGAGTACCTCGAACAGGACGTCGTCCGGGCTCTGGAGATCAGGCAGCACTTCCCCGAGCGTTCGTCCCAGGAACGCAGTGGCGGGCACGCCGCTGACCCGGACCCATGCCGGGTTGACGTACAGATGGCGCAGCTGCGCGTCGAGAACGACGATGGGGGCCAAAGTCCCCTCTACAAGCTGACGTGCCGGAAGGCCATCACCCTCCGGAAGGAGCCACTGCGGCATGGGGCCCTCACCGTTCACAGGTTTCCTCTCGCTTTCTTCACTGGAGCCGATGCATACCCCGTCGAAGAAGTGACCTCTCGCGGTGAGGTCGGGCGCATGAACGTGAACGCGGGGCGTGCAGTGGATCAGAGGCCCGCAGAGCCCTTGTGGCATTGGTGACACAGTCGCATGTGCTGGAGTCGCAGCAGCTGCCTCTGTCCGGCGTTCGACGCGCCGCCCTGACCTGTGCGCTTAACCATCGGTGAGAAGAACCATCAGTCCCCGGTCTTCGCTGAGAACTGCTCAACCTTCGCTGCGAGAGGTCATCCGCCTCCATGCCGCCCTGCTGGACGCTCGCCCCGGCTTGCGTGGAGAACCGACGGAATGCCCTGATCAGGCAGTATCCGACAGCTCTTGAAGATCGTTTCCCGTGAGCTTGTAGATCATTTCCCGCTGCCCACGTGGGCCGCTTCGATCGAGCCCACTACTGGGGATGGCTGAGAAGCCGACCGGTCGCGAGGTGGCCGCAGGATGCCCTGAGCGCGCTGTACAACAGCGCGTCGACGCGACGGAGCGCATCGCGACATGGCCGTCGGGCCGGACGAGGATCGCTCCGGTGCCGCTGATTCCGCACAGGGCGTGCCAGTCGCCGTCGCATACGAGGTCGGATCCCACCGCAAAGACGTCGATGTCGACCTCCGCGCGGCCGGTTGCCGCCAGCCAGGCCGCACCGTCTTCGCCGGCCATGAGAAGGAACCGGCCTGGTGCGATCGGAGGGGGCTTTTTCGTGGTCTTGGGCTGTGTCTGAACTGTCGGCCGTTGAGGTGAAGTGACTCGGCTGTACCGGTCGAAGACGGACGACTCGGCTGGTCGTGACGGCCAGGCGGCCACCGGTCCCGGTACTAAATCGGCATCCATGCGCTCAGCTGACGGCGAGGAGGCCGACGTTGCTCCCAGTGACCCAATCGATCCCGCGTAAGCGGGGTCGGCGGTGCCGTCTGCGGCTCGCGTCGCTCCTTGCCCTGGTGGCGGTCTTGGTGGGAGTGCTGCCGGCGGCGGCCACCAATGGGACGGTGTGGACGACACTGCCGTCGATGCCCACGGCTCGCTGGGGGCTGGCGGCGGCATCCGCGCCGTGCCCAACGGGGCAGACCGGCACCTGCGTCTACGCCGTGGGCGGCAACGGCAACGGCGGCACCACCGTCGAGTCGTACAACCGGCTCACCAATGCCTGGTCGACGCTGCGTTCGCTGACCACACCTCGTCGCGACCTGGCGGTGGCGGCCGCGCCGTGCCCGTTGGGACAGACCGGCACCTGTGTCTACGCCGTGGGCGGTTTCGATGCCGGCAACACCATCGTGGGCACGGTGGAGTCGTACAACCCCACCACCAACGCCTGGAGCACGGTGACCTCCCTGACCACACCCCGGTCGCAACTGGCGGCAGCCGCAGCCCCCTGTCCGCCCGGACAGACGGGCACCTGTGTCTACGCGGTCGGCGGCAACAATAACGGCCTGGCCGTGGGCACGGTGGAGTCGTACAACCCGGCCACCAATGCCTGGAGCACGGTGGCCTCGAACACGCCTCGGCTGCTTCTGGCGGCGGCGGCCGCCCCATGCCCGTCGGGGCAGACCGGCACCTGTGTCTACGCCGTGGGCGGTTTCGATGCCGGCAACACCATCGTGGGCACGGCGGAGTCGTACAACCCCACCACCAACGCCTGGAGCCCGGTGGCCTCACTGCCCACACGCCGGGCGGGCCTGCCGGCGGCGGCCGCTCCCTGCCCGTCGGGGCAGACGGGCACCTGCGTCTACGCGGTGGGCGGCTTCACCCCCGGAACCGTGGGCACGGTGGAGTCGTACAACCCCGTCTCCAACGTCTGGACGACGCTCCCGACGGCGCCCACACCCCGGGCGCAACTGGCGGCGGCGACCACCACGTGTCCGCCCGGACAGACGGGCACCTGCGTCTATACCGTGGGCGGCGTCATCCCGGGGGGCGCGCCCGTGGGCACGCTGGAAGCCCTCGACCCGCCGGCGGCCAAGCCCTCGCGCTGACCCGACCGAACGAACGAGGGGCTCCCACCTGCGTGGGAGCCCCTCACCCATGCCGCACCGACTTGTGCGCCCAGGCCGTGAAGGGGTGCTGACGGTTCTGCCTTCCGTCACACGAGCTGATGGACCGGTGCTCGCCGCCTTCCTCGTGCGCCGCATCTGTTCGTACGGTCGAGACCGATCGATGGCTCTTTGGAAGGTTCTCGCTGATCATCAGGGCTGTCGGTGTGAGCCGACAGCCCTTTCGTCACCTGGCACGCCTCATTTCGTCGGTGACCCTGCGTGCCCAGCGGATGCGTGCCCGGCTCCGGTCGCTCCACTTGCGCGTCGAGCCGCGCCACCTCCGGCAGATCCTCGGTGAGGTCCCTCAGCGCGCGCACCCGATCCCGTACGAGCTTGGTGCTGTACAGGCCGAATGGCTGGTGCCCGTGGCATCATTTGGCCGCCTCAGGTACCCAATGGACCCAGAATCTCGCATGGTCAAGAGATGACAGAGACAGCCGGGGCCCAGGCTGCCCAGGTCTCCTACTGGGTGGACCTCCAGCCAGATGGGACGTCCCGCCTGCACTTGATGAACAGGTCGCAGGATGCCATCTCCAACGTCAGAATGTTGTTCGGCGTGGAGCTCTCAGGGTCCGTGGTCACATTCACCGTGACTATGCCTAGCGTGCCCCCGTGCTCCGACATGGTGCTCACACCAAACAATATGAGGTACAAGATCGACAAAGGAGATGAGCCAGTCGGCTGGCGCACCCCTGTCGACGATCTACCAAACGAACGTGGGTGGCTGGATTTTGGGAAGAAAGATCCTGCGATCTACGCGGGTTTCGTCGAATTCTACGACCGCGACGGTGTTCGCTGGGCTCGTAATAGCGGCCTTCTGACCCGCAACCCTGGGGAACTAAAGGGGAGCGGGTGGGGGGTGGTGCAGGCGGTGTCCCCACAGCCCCTGAAGTCCTGTGGAGACGAGCGAGCCTAGGTCTTGTCTCTGGTCAGCGTCGGGTCCAGATGAGGATGCCCGGGAGGTGGAGGGCGGCCTGGTAGGCGATCGCTAGCGGCTCGTCGGTCTGGGTCCGCGCCGAAGGCTGTACGCCACGGCAGCACTCCCGCGCACGCTCATGGTGGGCAGGGGGCATGCGGGAGCGCGCTACCCGCGAGTCCTCGGCAAACGGTCTGGGAAGGGATCTCGCCAGGATCGATCAGTAGGTCCGGGATCTGCGATTGCGCCTATCGGCGAACACGGGTGCGACGCGGATATCCGGGAACGGGGCCTGGGAGGCGTGGACCGGCGCTCAGTTAGCGCCTGAAGTCGCCCTTGGTCAAGCTGGTTTGGAAGATGGTCCACGCGTTGGGCCGGAGGCGTAGGGACGGGCCCGTGGGGTTCTTGGAGTCGCGTATGGCGATGGTGGTGGGGATGTTGGTGGCTATCTCGACGCACTCGGCCTTTTCGTTGCTGTAGCTGGACTTGCGGTACTCGAATTCAGGCACGGCTCACAGCTCCTTGCGCAGCTTGCGGAGGAACGACACCGATTCCCGCTCGTCGAGGGAGCGTTCGGCGATCTTCTCGAACAGTTCATCGTAGGCGGCTGCGCCTTCACCGCCCTCTACCCAGCGCTCGACGAAGGGGGACTCCACGTAGACGACGTCCATGGCTCCGGGTGCGGTGAACGAGATGATGTTGAACGAGCCGTTGAGGCCAGGGTGCGTGCCAGCGCTGAAAGGGAAGATTCGAAGGTCGACGTTCGGCCGGTCGGCCACTTTGACGAGCTCTTCGAGTTGGTCCCCGGCTGTTGCCGCACCACCGGGAAAGTTGCGGAGAACCGCCTCGTAGATCACTACCCGTAGTGACAGCGGTGGGTCATCGGAGAGGCGGCGTTGGCGAGCGAGTCGCGCGGAGATGAACTCCTCGTCCGGCTGTGACCCCATGGTCACCCTGGCTGCCGGGCTCTTCCTCAACGCCCGTACGTACTCCGGCGTTTGTAGCAGCCCTGGAACGAATCCGGGCTGCCACACCTTGATGGCCGTCGCCGCGCTCTCCAGCGCGACGTACTCCTGCATGACGCCGGGGATGGAGTAGTCGTCCCACCAGCCCTTGGCCTTACGGCGTTCCCGGTCGACCCTCGCCAGTTCGAGAAGCCCTCCGATCCTCCCCAGGTCGTGGACGCCGTACAGCTCGCACAGGGCGCGGATGTCCGGGTCGCGCACGGGTACCCAGCCGCCCTCCATCTTCGCGACCTTCGTAGTGGACGCGGTGAGCACTTTGGCTGCCTGGGTCTGGTTGAGGCCGGCTGCCGTGCGCAACCTGGTGAGTTCGCCGCCGAGTCGGCGTCCCAGGACGGTGGATGTGCTGTTGCCCTGCGTCGGCTGGCGTGCGGTCACGTCGGTGCTCCTCCTGGCGTTGGCGCGTGGTCAGTCTGGCGTGGTGTCACGAGGCATCGCAAATGCCTTTCGGAGGAATTCCTCCGAGAGTAACTTGCCAGCGCCGCCGGACCGCCTCTACCGTCGGTGACGAACTGATCGCAGAGTGGCGTCAGTTACCGCACGGCGCAGCTCGCCCCTGCCCGGAAGTGAGCGACATGACATGACTGAGGTTCCGCTCCACTACGACCGCCTCGACTACACCCCCCTCCCCAAGAGCGTCACCCTCGCCCGCCGCCGGGCCTACCGGCTGATCACGGAATGGGGCCACCCCGAACTCGCTGACGACACTGCCCTGTTGGTCTCCGAGCTCGGCGGCAATGCCGTACTGCACGGAAGCCTCCGCGACCGGCTCTTCCGCGTGGAACTCACTCTCACCGAGCGCGGCGTACGCATCGCGGTGTCGGACCCGAAGGGTGAGTTACGGCCGAGTCTGCGCGAGGCGACGGCGGACGACATGTTCGGGCGCGGGCTGCTGATCGTCGGGCAGGTGGCAGACCGTTGGGGTGTCTGCGAGCTGTCCGTCGGCAAGTCCGTCTGGTGCGAGCTGGACGTCGTACGCGAGGTGGCCTCCGGTCATGACCGTGACCGCAGCGAACCCCCGCCATCCAGCAGGGCGACCATGGCGGAACCGTTGAAGACCTTCGTCGGCGGCGTCGAGGTCGAGGTCCCCAACAGCATCCCTGACATCCGGGCCGCTCTTCCCGAGGGGCGGCGCGAGGAGTTCGACCGTGCCATCAACGAGGCCGGGGTGCGTGAAATCCACTCCGTGATGCAGCACTGGATGCTGGAAGCCGTGCCTGACCCGGAGGCCGAAGCGCTGCTGAAGCGGTGCGCGGCGGACGAGGCCGAGAGGCGAGGCGTCGCTTGAGCTACCACATCACCTATGCTCCCCCCCGCTAACGACACCCTGGCCAAGATGAGGAACGCCGAGGCTTTCCGGGGTGTGATGGTGCCTACGGCCGTACGTCACCCCCGGCCGTGAGCGACCGCGCGACCCGGAACCCCACGTCGTCCACCCGGAACGTCGGGTGGCTGCGGCGCCGCGCGGACGCCCGGCAGCTCCAGTGTTCGTCGAACCAGCCGCCGCCGCGCAGCACCCGGTAGCTGCCGTAGACCTCGGGGTCGTAGACGTCCCAGCACCAGTCCCAGACATTGCCGAGCATGTCGTGAAGGCCCCACGGGTTGGGCAGCTTGCCGCCCACGTCGTGGATCCGCTCGTCGGAGTTGCCGCGGTACCAGGCGATCTCGTCGAGCGGCCCGTAGTGCGGTCCGGCGGTGCCGGCGCGGCAGGCGTGCTCCCACTCGGCCTCGGTCGGCAGCCGGTATCCGTCGGCGGCCCTGTCCCACTCGACCGACTCACCGCGCTCGGTGCCTTCGTCATCGCCCTCGCCATGGAGGCGGTACGCGGGCACGAAACCGTCCCGCTCGGAGAGGGCGTTGCAGAACCGGACCGCGTCCCACCACGAAACGCTCTCCACGGGCAGCCGGTCCCCGTGGGCCGCGCTCGGCCGCCGGCCCGTGATCTGCGCGTACAGCGCCTGCGTGACCGGGAACGCCGCGAGCTCGTAGGGCGCGACCTCGACCGGCCAACTCCGTTGCGTACGGCGGTCCGACAGGGTCACCCGCCCCGGCGGGACGGCGACCATTGCCGGCCGCCCCGAGGGGATCGCGGTCGTCTCGTTGCCGGCGATGCCAGGGATGCCGGCGATTCCGGCGTTTTTGGAGTTTCCAGCGTTCGAGCCCATGGGCAGGCGATCTTATCCGCACCCACCTGCCCATGGGCCGACGCACACCGTCAGGCCGGCCGGCGGATCAGCTCACCGACACCGCCGACCAGGCCGCCGCCACCGCGTTGTACTCCGTACTCCCCGCGCCGTACAGATCCTTCGCCGCGTTCAACGTGGCTGTCCGCGCGGCCGCGTAGTTCGTCGAGGACGTCATGTAGACCGTCAGCGCCCGGTACCAGATCTTGCCGACCTTGTCCCGGCCGATGCCCGTCACCGTAGAGCCGTTGCAGGTGGGGGAGTTGTAGCTCACGCCGTTGATCGTCTTCGCGCCGCTGCCTTCCGACAGCAGGTACGCGAAGTGGTTCGCCACGCCGGACGAGTAGTGCACGTCGAGATTCCCCACCGAACTGCTCCAGCAGTCCGCCGAGTTGCCGTCCTTCGAGGGCTGGTCCATGAAGCGGAGGGCCGCCTTGCCGAAGCCCGAGCGGACGATCTTCTCGCCGATCAAGTAGTCACCGGGGTCGGAGGAGTTGTTCGCGTAGAACTCGACCATGGTGCCGAAGATGTCGGAGGTCGCCTCGTTGAGGCCGCCGGACTCGCCCGAGTACGTCAACGCCGCCGTCTTGGAGGTGACGCCGTGGGACATCTCGTGGCCCGCGACGTCGAGGGCGACCAGTGGGCCGAACGTCGTCCCGTCACCGTCGCCGTACGTCATGCAGAAGCAAGTGTCGTCCCAGAAGGCGTTGTTGTAGCTGCTGCCGTAGTGCACGCGGTTGTACGAGCCCTTGCCGTCGCCGGCGATGCCGCTGCGGCCGTGGACGTTCTTGTAGTAGTCCCAGGTCTCGTTCGTGCCGTACTGCGCATCCACCGCGGCGGACGAGCGGTCCGAAGTCGCGCCCGTTCCCCAGTGGTTGTCCGTGTCCGTGAACAGCGTCGCGGGGGCGCGGCTGATACAGATCCCGAGGATGCAGAGGTCCGTCTTGTTCGCCGCGTCGCCCGTGTAGGTGTTGCCGCGCGTCGGGTCCTTCAGCTGGTACGTCGATCCCGACAGCGTGGTCTCCAGCGGGACCGTGCCGCTGTAGAGCGACTGGCCGTCGCCCGCCGCCGTCTCGATGGTGTCCCAGGCGTCGATCTGCGCGCCCGTGCGGGCGTCGGTGAGGACGGTGCGGGCGACCGGGTTGCCCAGCGAGTCCTGGGCCACCGCGTTGGTGCGCCAGGCGAGCTTCGGTGTGCCGTGCAGGGCGTCGACGACCAGCTGCGGCTTGGCCGTCACCCTCTTCAGCGCCTCACCCAGGTTCGCGGCGCGCAACGCGTTGACCGCGAGGTCGGCGGCCTTCGGGGCGGACAGCTCGGGTGTCACGCTCGTCAGCGAGATGGCCCGCTTCGTCGCGCGGTTCGCGCTGCGGTAGCTGCCGTTCGGAGCCAGGTGGACGACGAAGTCGCCGCCCAGGACCGGAAGTTCATGGTACGTACGGTCGTAGCGCACATGCTGGCTGCCGTCCGCGTCGACGACGACGTCACGAACCTTGGTGCCCTGGTCGGAGGTCAGACCCAGACTCGCGGCCTGGTCCAGCAGCGCCGACGTCGCGTTCTGGATCGCGGTGGTCCGGCTCGGCCGGGCGGCCGCGTCCGCGGTGGGGGAGAGCGCTGCCGCCAGCAATGTGGCGGTGGTCGCGGCTATGCCGGCGGTGACGAAACGGGAACCTCGGATGTGCCGTATCCGACTCATCGGTCTCCTAGGGAAGGCGCCGTGGGGCGGGCGCGTGGGGGTGGCGCTGAAGTTGACTCAGATTTAAAGGTCCATGACATGTCATGTCCAGAGCGCGTGCTGGCGGATGTGTGTGGGTGTGTGAGGGGTGAGAATCGTTTCTGCAAAGGCCGGAGCGACGGCTTCCGTGCAGCGCCGAAAGGGACACGATCATGGCCACGGTCGGACGGCCGGCAGAGGTGCGACTGCCCTTCTTCGTCTACGGCACCCTGCGCCCCGGCGAGCACAACCACGACCTCTTCCTGCGCGGCCGCACGGAGTCCGAGGAGCCCGGCCGCATGCGCGGGATCGTCCTGTACGACGGGCCCGGCTACCCGTACGCCGTCGAGGAACCCGGCGGAGTGGTGAACGGCGAACTCGTGACCGCGCTGCCCGAGGCGTACGAGGAACTCCTGGCGGCGCTCGACGGGTTGGAGGAGTACACGCCGGGCGATCCGCGCAACCTGTACGAGCGGGTCGTGCGCGAGGCCACGGGCGCGGACGGGACCACGCTCGTACGGGCCTCGGTGTACGTGGCCGCCCCCACCGTCGCCGCCCGGCTGCGGGCCCGCGGCAAGCTCATCGAGAGCGGGGACTGGCACGGCGGCTGAACCCCGGCCGAAGTGCACTCGTGCGAGTGGCCGCCCCGTGCGCCCCCGCCACCCCGTACGGTTCCGCCCCTAGGGTCCGGCCATGACCGACAGCGACATCACCCGGCGCCGTGCCCTCGCGCTGGGCGGCGCGGCCACCGGCGCCGCCCTGGGCATCGGGCTCACCTCGTGCTCCTCGGACTCCGACTCGCAGACGTCCTCGGACGCGTCCCCGAGCGCGTCGGGTTCCGCCGGAGCCACCGCCCAGGCCGCCTCCGACACCTGCGTGCTCAACCCCACGGTCACGCAAGGGCCGTACTACCTGGACGGCGCGCTGTTCCGGAAGGACATCACCGACGGCAAGCAGGGCGTCCCGCTGACGGTGCGGCTGACCGTGCGGGACCAGACCGGGTCCTGCGCCCCGGTGTCCGGCGCGGCCGTCGAGATCTGGCACTGCGACGCCTGGGGCTATTACTCCGGCTACACCACCGCCAACCCCGGCGGCTCCGCGCCCGCCGAGAGCGCGGACACCAGCGGTGCCGACGACAAGACGTATCTGCGCGGCTTCCAGACGACCGGCGACGACGGGGTGGTGGCGTTCACGACGATCTACCCCGGGTGGTACACACCGCGCGCCACGCACATCCACGTCAAGGTGCACACCGGCGGCAAGAAGGCCGACAACACCTACGAGGGCGGCAAGGTCAACTGGACGGGGCAGCTCTTCTTCGACGACAAGTACGGGGAGGAGGTCTACAAGAAGTCCCCGTACAGCCGGCACACCGGGAGCTGGACCAGGCTCGACGACGACATGGTCTATGCCGGGGGCGGCGCCAAGGACGGGCTCATGGCCCTCACCGGGTCCGTGGACTCCGGCTTCACCGGCACCCTGACCGTGGGGATCGACCCGGACAAGGAGAACTCCGGGGCGGGCACGGACGGCGGGGGCAGCCAGCCGCCCAGCGGAATGCCGAGCGGGATGCCCAGCGGAATGCCGAGCGGGATGCACAGTGGCACCCCGAGCGCGATGATGCCGTCCGACGGCGCGAGCGCGTCCGCGACCTCGTAGCCCTCGGCCCGTCAGCCCCTCGGCCCGTCAGCCCCTCACCAGAGTGCCAATCCCTCAGTCCCCGGCGGTGATCCGCACCAGCAGTACCGCCGGGGCCTCGCCCAACCGCACCCGCACGCCCTCTCCCTTCCATTCCGCCCGTCCCGCACCTGGCGCGGCTGTCGACGGATGCAGCACCTCCACCCGTACGTCGCCCAGACCCGCCAAGTGCGGGACGGGCAGCAGCAGTTCGGCGACACCTCCGCCCCTTCGCCACACCGTGAGGTACGTGGCGCCCGCGACCGGCGCGCGCAGCCCCAGAGCCACCCACTCGTCCGTCCAGCCCGGCAGCCCCAGCGGCCAGAACGGCACCGACGTCCGCAGATCGCCGCGCAGGGACTTGTAGACGGCCACGGCCTCTCGCACCAGCCGGAGCTGACTGGGCGTCATGAGATCGAGGTGGCCCGAGAGATGGACCCGGCCCAGCAGCGCCGAGCCCAGGGTGAAGGCGATCTCGGCGTCGGTGAAGTCGGGTTGGGGGTAGGCCCAGACGGCGCCCTGTTCGGGCGGTACCGCTGTCGGTGCGGCGGCCGCGATCGGTGGGTAGCGAAGGGGGTCCTGCTGGTCGGAGGTGGACTGGAGCTGGGTGACGGCGAGGGACGCGCCGTCCATGCGCAGGCCGCCGGAGGCGCAGTTCTCCAGGACCAGGCCGGGGTGGCGGTCCAGGACGGAGGAGAGCCAGGCCAGCCAGGCACGGGAGTGGGCGAGGTGGCCCGGCGCGGAGGTGGTGATGTTGTAGTCGAGCTTGAGATAGCCGACGCCCAGTTCGCCGACGAGGCGGTCGACCGTCGCGTCGAGGTGGGCGCGGGCCGCGGGATGGGTCAAGTCGAGCTGGTGGCGGCCCTGTTCGGTGACACGGGTGCCGCCTTCGTGCCGGAGGAACGCCGCGTCGGGCAGTTCGGCGGCGACGGGACTGCGCACCCCGACCACCTCCGGCTCCAGCCACAGCCCCGGCACCATCCCGCGCTCCCGGACGCGGTCCAGCACGGCCCGCAGGCCGCCGGGGAAGCGCCGGGCCGACGGCAGCCAGCCGCCGACACCGTCCCACCAGCCGCCGGCCCCGCTCCCGTCCTCCTCGCCGCCCTCGTCGTCGTACCACCCCGCGTCGACGCAGAAGTACTCCGCACCCGCGTTCGCCGCCGCGTCGATCAGCGGCAGCAGCTTCCGCGTCGTCGGGTCGCCCATCAGCGTGTTCATGTAGTCGTTGAAGACGACGGGGAGGCGCTCGTGGTCCGGGTGCGGGCGGCGGACCAGACGGCGGTACGAGGTCAGCGCGGCCAGGGCTCCGTCGAAACCGTCGCCGAGGGCGAGGGCCGCGAACTCCGACGCGAACTCCTCGCCGGGGCCCAGGACTTGACGCCACTGGTGGTCGTCCGCAGTCGGGCCGCCGAGGGAGAGATACGTGTGGTGGTCCGCCTCGCCCGCCTCCCACAGCCAGCTCGACGCGGACTCGATCTGCCAGGCCCAGCAGCGTCCGTCCGTACGGTCGGTGAACGCGCCCATCGCCAGGTGGCCGTCGGTCGGCCAGCTGCCCCGCCCGGCGAGCCGCAGCCCGGCCCGTCCGTCGTGCCCGTGGAACTCCCGCCCGAGGTCCGGCACGGACTCCCGCACATCCTCCGCGTACCAACGGCACTCGGCGAGCCAGTCGTTGCGCGCCCGGTGCACGTCGAGCACGTCCGGCGAGGGCAGGGCGCCCAGCAGCAGACTGCTCACCGAGCGCACGGTGACCGGCGCGGCTCCGTCGTTCCGCAGCCGGACGCGGGAGCGCAGCACCGGTACGCCGTCCGGCGAGGAGTACTCCACGAAGACCACCAACCGGTTTGCCGGGTCATGGAGTTCGACGGTCAGGTGGTGCCAGCCGTCGCCGTACGTCGCGTGGTGGGCGCGATGCCTCAGGCGCGGCCCGAGCGCCGTGCCCGTGAAGCGCGGCCCGGACCAGCCGGTGCCGTCGCCGAGCAGCACCACGTCGACCAGCGGCAGCGCGGCCTCGACGGCGCCCTTGAGATCATGGTCGCCGGGGCGCGCCAGCCGGACCAGCCGGGGTGTGTCACCGTCCAGATCGAAGTCGGCGGTGAGCCCCGAGTGCCCCCAGCGGTAGCCGTACTCCTGCGCCATGCGATCCCCCCGGCCCTCGCGGCACGTCCCGCCGGCCACGGTGGAGCCGCGCGATCGGGAAGCCGACACCTCGACCGATACCCCTGGGGCGGGGATGCCAACACCTTGGCCGGTACTCCTGCGACGGGGAGCTCAACACCCTGGCCGGTACTCCTGTGACAGGGACCCCAACACCCTGGCCGACACCCCTACTTCGCCGCCTCCACCCGCACCGCGCACGTCTTGAACTCGGGCATCCGCGAGGTGGGGTCGAGGGCAGGGTTGGTCAGGGTGTTGGCCCGGCCCTCGCCCGGCCAGTGGAAGGGCATGAACACGGTGTCGGGGCGGATGGTGGTCGTGATCCGGGCCGGTGCGACGGCCCGCCCGCGCCGTGACACCACCGTCACCGCGTCGCCGTCCGCCACCCCGAGCCGCTCGGCCAGCCGCGGATGCATCTCCACGAAAGGCCCGGGCGCCGCCGCGTTCAGCTCGTCGACGCGCCGTGTCTGGGCGCCCGACTGGTACTGCGCGACGACCCGCCCGGTGGTCAGCAGCACCGGGTACTCGTCGTCCGGTTCCTCGGCGGCGGCCCGGTGCGACACGGGGACGAACCGCGCGCGGCCGTCCTCGGTGGCGAAACGGTCGAGGAAGAGGCGGGGGGTGCCCGGGTGGACGCCGCCGTCCAGCGTGTCGCCAGGGGGGTCGGCCGGGGCGGCGTCCTCGGCCGGGTCGTCCGGGAGCACGTCCAGCGAGGCGTCCTCGCAGTCACCGAAGTCCACGGTGCTGTCCGTGCTGTCCGTGCCGTCCGTGCTGCCCGTGCCGTCCGGCGCCGGGCAAGGCCAGAACACCCCGTTCTCCTCCGCCAGCCGCCCGTAGGTGATCCCCGAGTAGTCCGCAGGCCCGCCCGCGCTCGCCCGGCGCAGCTCGTCGAAGACCTCCTCCGGGTCCGTCGGGAAGCCCTTCTCCACGCCGAGGCGGGCGGCCAGTTCATGGAGGACGTCGAGGTCGCTGCGTACGCCCTCGGGAGGGGTGATCGCCCGGCGGCGCAGCAGCACACGGCCCTCCAGGTTCGTCATCGTGCCCGTCTCCTCGGCCCATTGCGTCACCGGCAGGACGACGTCCGCGAGGGCGGCCGTCTCGGAGAGGACGACGTCCGCCACCGCCAGGAAGTCCAGGGACTTCAGCCGCTCCTCGATGTGCGCGGCGCGGGGCGCGGACACCACCGGGTTCGAGCCCATCAGCAGCAGGGAGTGGATGTCCGTACCCATCGCGTCGAGGAGTTCGTAGGCGCTGCGGCCCGGTCCCGGCAGCGAGTCGGGGTCCACGCCCCACACCTCGGCCACATGGCGCCGCGCCGCCGGGTCCGTCAGTTTGCGGTAGCCGGGCAACTGGTCGGCCTTCTGGCCGTGTTCGCGCCCGCCCTGCCCGTTGCCCTGCCCGGTGAGGCAGCCGTACCCGGACAGCGGGCGCCCCGAACGGCCGGTTGCCAGGCACAGGTTGATCCACGCGCCCACCGTGTCGGTGCCCTTGGACTGCTGCTCGGGCCCGCGTGCGGTGAGCACCATCGCAGCCTCCGGCTCGCAGAACAGCCGTACTGCTTCCCGGAGTTGGGGAACGGACACCCCCGTGATCCGCTCCACGTACTCCGGCCAGTGCGCCATGGCCGCCGCCCGAGCCTCCTCCCAGCCGCTCGTACGGGACTGGATGTACTCCTCGTCCGTACGGCCCTCGGAGACGATGAGGTGGAGCAGGCCGAGGGCGAGTGCCAGGTCCGTGCCGGGGCGGGGCGCGAGGTGCAGGTCCGCCTGCTCGGCCGTGCGGGTGCGGCGCGGGTCGATGACGATCAGCGTGCCGCCGTTCTCCTTCAGCTCGGTGAGGTAGCGCAGCGCGGGCGGCATCGTCTCGGCGAGGTTGGAGCCGACGAGGATCACGCAGCCGGTCCTCGGGATGTCCTCCAGGGGGAAGGGCAGCCCCCGGTCCAGGCCGAACGCCTTGATGCCGGCGGCCGCCGCGGACGACATGCAGAAGCGGCCGTTGTAGTCGATCTGCGAGGTGCGGAGGACGACGCGGGCGAACTTTCCGAGGGCGTACGCCTTCTCGTTCGTCAGTCCGCCCCCGCCGAACACCCCGCACGCGTCCGGACCATGCTCCGTGCGCGTGCGGGACAGCCCTTCGGTGATCCGGTCGAGCGCCTCGTCCCAGCCGGCGGGCTCCAGGACGCCACCCTTGCGGATCAGCGGCGAGGTCAGCCGCAGCCGGGACGACAGCAGCGCGGGCGCCGTACGCCCCTTGCCGCACAGCGCGCCCCGGTTCACCGGGAAGTCGGCGCGCTCGGTCACCTCGACGCCACCGTCGGCCGCGGGCGTCAGATTCATCCCGCACTGCAGGGCGCAGTACGGGCAGTGGGTGGGCGTCGCGGAGGTGTCCATGCCGTTCAGCGTGCGTCGGGCGTGTTACGCGCCGGGGAGGGGAGCGTTACGCGGCCGGGACGGGGACCTCCCGGCCGGGCCCGGCCCGCGGTGAGGCCCACGGGGATGCCTGTCGCGACACCCGCTCGGCGGCACACAGACCCCCACTACAGTCGCCGCCGGCCGATACGGAAGTTGCCTGTGTGACAGAAGACACCTCGTGTGGCTTATTCCGTACCGTAGTTGGCCGACTACGCCTTGTTGAGAGTTTGAGCTCCGGGACTACAGTCGGGCCCCGCAAGACCCCGCACGGCGTTCGACATACCGGGCGTGCCGCCGCTGACCCCGGAGCAGGCATCCGTCATTCGAAACAGCCAGGAGGTCTCCCGAACCATGCCTCTGCGCGATCTCACCCCCCACGACCAGGCCCTCTTCTGGCGATTCGGCCGAGGGCCGGCCGTCGCCGTCCCCGACCCGCTCATCCACCGCGCCGTCGAACGACAGGCCGCGGCCACCCCCCACGCCGTCGCCGCCGAACACCAGGGCGCCACGATCACGTACGGCGAGCTGAACCGCTACGCGGACGCGCTCGCCGCCCGCCTCGTCCGCGAGGGCGTACGCCCCGGCGACCACGTCGGCCTCTTCGTACGCCGTTCGATCCCGATGCTCGTCGGACTCCTCGGCACGCTGAAGGCGGGCGCTGCCTACGTCCCGCAGGACATCGGGCTGACCCCGGCGGCCCAGCTGAGACATGTCGTCCGCGGCGCGGCGACGCGCGTGGTGCTCACCCTCGCGGAGCACGCGCACCGCGTTCCCTTACCGCCGGGCGGCCTGCTGATCGCGCTCGACGAGCCGGCGCCGTACGAGCCGGAGCGGGGCCGCCCGTTCTCCGTGGCGGCCGTCCGCCCGGACGACGGCTGCTACGTCCTGTTCACCTCCGGCACCACCGGCCGGCCCAACGGCGTCAAGGTCACCCACCGCAACGTCGCGAACATCCTGCTCACCGAGCCGGGCGCGCTCGGTGTCCGCCCCGGCGAACGCGTGGCCCAACTCCTCAACATCGCCTTCGACATGGCGGCCTGGGAGATCCTCGGCTGCCTCACGCACGGCGGCACGCTGGTCATCCGCGGCAAGGACATCGCGGCGACGGCCCGTACGGCGGACGTCCTCATCGCCACGCCGACCGTCCTGTCCGGCATCGACCCGGCGCACTGCCCGCACGTAAGGGCGGTCGCCGTCGCGGGAGAGCCCTGCCCGCGCCCGCTCGCCGACCTCTGGGCGCGGCGCACCGCCTTCCACAACTCCTGCGGCCCGACCGAGACGACGATCGTGAACACGATGCGCCGCCACGACCCGGCGGATCCGCTGCTCACCATCGGCCGCCCCACCCCCAACAACACGGTGTACGTCCTCGACGGGCGCCGCCGGCCGGTGCCCATCGGCGAGGCGGGCGAGATGTGGGCGGGCGGCGACTGCGTCTCGGCGGGCTATCTGGGCAACCCGGACCTGACCGCCGAGCGGTACGCGCCGGACCCCTTCCTCGGCGGGGGCCGGCGGATGTTCCGCACCCGCGACCTCGGCCGCTGGACCCCCGACGGCGAACTCGAACACCTCGGCCGCACCGACGACCAGGTCAAGGTCCGCGGCTTCCGTGTCGAACTCGACGCCGTCTCCTCGGTGCTGGAGTCGGTGGCGGGCTGCGCCCGCGCGGTGACCCTGAAACGGGACGCCCGCACGCTCGTCTCGTTCGTCTGCCCGGCGGACGTCGACCCGGAGACCGCCCGCCGCGCGGTGGCGAACGCCCTCCCGTACTACTGCGTCCCCTCCGACGTCCTGCCCCTCGCCACCCTCCCCGAGACCGACCGCGGAAAGATCGACAAGCCGGCGCTGCTGCGGCTGGCGGAGGAACGGTTCGAGGTGGTCGCGCGATGACGTCGTCCCCGCCGAGGACACAGCCTTCCGCGAATGTCCGGCTCCCGGGCGGCGACGAGACCCCCGCACTGCCCCCGCTGACGTCCGCCCCCCGCCGCCTCCTCAAACACCCCCGCCTGATGCACTACAACCGCCTGGCCGCACTGGTCGTCGCGGCGAACCTCGCCTACCTGTACGCGAGTTGGCCCCACTCGCCCCGGACCCTCGGCCACGCGGCCCTCGCGAACCTCGCACTCGCCGTGATCGTCCGCCAGCAGTACGTCATCAACCTGCTCTTCCGGCTGGCCACCTGGGCGCCGACATCGTGGCCGCTGAAGGTGCGCTGGACGCTGGGGAAGGTGTACCACTTCGGCGGTCTGCACGTCGGGGGAGCGCTGGCGGGTTCGGCGTGGTTCGTGGCCGGGACGGTGCTGGCGACACGGAACGGCGCGAACACCGTACCCCTGGCGACCAGTTGGGCCCTCCTGGCCCTGCTGGCCTTGATCATCGCCACCGCGCTGCCGCCCTTCCGCTCCCGCTTCCACGACCACTTCGAGAAGATCCACCGTTTTGGCGGCTGGACGGCGCTGGCGCTGTTCTGGGCCCATGCCTCGCTGTCCGCCCCGGGCCCGGTGTCCTTCTCGGTCCTGGCCGTCGTCACCTTCAGCGTGGCGCTGCCCTGGCTGCGGCTGCGCAAGGTGGACGTACGGATCGAACGCCCCTCCCCGCATGTGGTGCTGGCCCGCTTCGACCACGGGGTGACCCCGTTCGCGGGCTCCTCGACGGCGATCAGCCGCAGCCCGCTCAAGGAATGGCACTCCTTCGCGAACGTGCCGGCGCCCGGCCGCCCCGGCTTCCGGCTCACCATCTCCCGCGCGGGGGACTGGACGGGTTCGTTCATCGACGACATGCCGTCGCGGGTATGGGTGAAGGGCATCACGACGGCCGGGGTCGCGAACATCGAGACCCTGTTCAAGAGGGTGGTCTACGTCGCCACCGGCAGCGGCATCGGCCCCTGCCTGCCGCACCTGCTGGCCGCCGAGGTCCCCTCGCGCCTGGTCTGGGCGACCCGCGATCCCCGTACGACCTACGGCGACGCCCTCGTCGACGAGATCCTCGCCGTCCAGCCGCACGCCCTCGTCTGGGACACCTCCCGGCACGGCAAGCCCGACATGGTGCACCTCGCGTATGCCGCGTACCGCGACTTCGACGCCGAGGCCGTCATCTGCATCTCCAACAAGAAGCTCACCTGGCAGGTGGTGCACGGCCTGGAACGGCGCGGGATTCCGGCGTACGGCGCGATCTGGGACTCGTAACCCGACTGCTGGAGAGGAGAGTTGATGAACAACCTCAAGATCGAACAGGACGGCGGGGTGGTGACCGTACGCCTCCACCGTCCGCACGTCCTCAACGCACTGAGCGCCGAACTGCTCACCGAACTCCTGGACATCCTGCGCCCGTTGGACAAGGACCCCCAGGTCGGCTGCTTCGTGATCACGGGATCCGAGCGGGCCTTCGCGGCGGGCGCCGACATCAAGGAGATGGCGGGGAGGACGGCGTCCGAGATGGCGGCGGAGGACTACTTCGCCGGGTGGGAGGAGTTCGCCTCCTTCCGCACTCCGAAGATCGCCGCCGTCAACGGCCTGGCGCTGGGCGGGGGTTGTGAGCTGGCGATGATGTGCGACCTGATCATCGCGGGCGAGTCGGCCGCCTTCGGCCAGCCGGAGATCAGGCTCGGCGTGATCCCCGGCATCGGCGGCACCCAGCGGCTGACCCGACTGGTGGGCCGGGCCAAGGCGATGGACCTGATCCTCACGGGCCGCACGATGGACGCGCACGAGGCGGAACGCGCGGGCCTGGTGTCCCGCGTGGTCCCCGACGGCCGTGTCCTCCCCGAGGCACTGGAGGCGGCCACGGCCATCGCCTCGTACGGCCGCCCGGCGGTCACCGCCGCCCGTGAGTGTGTGGACCGGGCCCTGGAGACGGGGCTCGGCGACGGCGTCCTCTTCGAACGCCGGGTGTTTCACGGGCTGTTCGCGACGGAGGACCAGAAGGAGGGGATGAGCGCGTTCCTGGAGAAGCGGACGCCTGTCTTCAAGGGACGCTGAGATCTGGTGGCCGGGGACGAGGGCGGCCTCCCGTCCCCGGCCACCAGCTACTGGCGGCTCAGGGAGCGGCTGGCGCCCGCCGCGATCGTCGTCGCGAGGATCCACCCGGTGATGATCAGCAGATAGGAGAGCCACTGGTACCCGCCGCGCGGCGCGAACGCCCCTTCCTGCCCGAAGTCGATGATGGGCAGCAGCAGATCGAGGGTGTAGACGACGGGGTTGAAGTCGGGCGCCTCGGCGGGCTTCAGGGCGTGCGGATGGTGCAGCGCGAAGGCGACGGCGCCGGTGCACAGCAGCAACAGCAGCCAGCCGGCGGCGCGCATCGGGCGGAAGCCGTAGCCGACGGTCGCGTCCTGCAGATGGCCCCATAACCTGGCGTAACGCGGCAGTGTCCGGCGATGGCGGCGCAGCTTGGCCAGCTGGACCCTGCGCGCGGCACCGTCGTCGCCCGCGGTGCGGTACGCGGCGGTCAACTGCTCGTAGGCGTAGGGAAGATAGCCGCCCTCCTCGCGTTCCAACAGCGGCAGTCGCTGCGCGGCGGGCAGATGTGGGGCGAGGGTGCGATAGCTGAGGCCGTCGATCCGGACGCGCGCGGGCCACACCTCCGGAGGGACGTGCAGGAGGTCCAGCTGGGACCTGCGCAGATTAACCGTGCCCTTGATCGGGGCGGCGTCGCGCAGCCACAGTTCGCCGATGACGCAACTGCTGGCGCGCAGTGCCTGTCCCTCGGGGTTGGACAGCCGGGCGTAGGCGAGATTGAGCTGGCGGGGAATCCTCGCTCCGCTCAGATTGACCCGGCCCCGGGCGCGCAGCCGCATGCCATGCAGGTCGGTGCCGACCGAGAGGTTCTCGGCGTGCAGAGCGGTGTCGCCGGGCGGAGCGTGCAGTTCGGCGTCGTTGAGGTTCACCTGCCCGCCGACCGTGGCGCCGTTCAGCCGGACCTGGCCGCGGGCGACGAGGCCGACGGCCCACACGTCGGTGCCGATCTCCGCGTGGTTGAGCTGGAGAACCGGTTCCTCGGACGCTTCGGGATCCGGGCTGCCCGGCGAGTCCGGAGTGCCCGGCGCGTCCGGTGCGGCCTGGGGGCCGAGCCGCGCCCCGTTGAGGAACACGGCGCCGGAGGTCTTCGCCCCCTGGAGCCGCAGCGGGCCGGTGATACGGCAGCAGCTGAGCCGCAGTACCCCGTCGACACGCAGGTTTCCCCCGCTGAGCCCCGGCAGCACCGAGTCGCTCAGTACCAGGGCGGGCAGCCGCGCCCCGTACAGATTCGGGGCCTGCTCGAAGTGGCAGGACCGCAGCCGCACAGCGTGTTCGACCGTCCCGTACATGAGGTTGAGCTGCCCGCTGACGCGCGCGCCCGTCAGCTTCAGTCCGGCGATGTCACCGTCGCTGGTCGGCCCGCCGACCAGCAGCGCCCGCAGCACCTCGGCGCGTACGGTCCGCTCCGGACCCCAGGACGCACCGGCCGCGGGGTCCTCGTCGGGGCTCTCGCGGAAGTCGACTCCCTCACCGCGCGGGAAGGCCTGCCAGACGCGGCGTTCCGCGGGGGTCAGATCGGCGGGCGCCGTCACCTTCCGGCCGCCGACGCCAGGGCCCGGGCGACCCCCGGCTCCTTCGGCCCCAGGAAATGCGGATCCGGCTTGAACACAGCGTCCAGGGCGGCCTTTCCGGCGGCGAAGACCTCCCGGGTGCCGCCGTAGTACCAGGTGACGTCGTGCTTCGCGTCGACTCCGATGCCGTACGAGTCGACCCCCGCCGCCTGGCACAGGGCGACCGCGCGGCGGATGTGGAAGCCCTGGCTGATCAGCACGGCCCGGTCGACGCCGAAGATCTTCTTCGCGCGCACGCAGGAGTCCCAGGTGTCGAACCCGGCGTAGTCGCTGACGATCCGCTTGTCCGGCACCCCACGCTTCGTCAGATACGCGCGCATCGCGTCCGGTTCGTCGTAGTCCTTGCGGCTGTTGTCGCCGGTGACGAGGACGACCTCGATCCGCCCGGCCCGGTACAGCTTCGCGGCCGCGTCGAGGCGGTGCGCGAGGTACGGGGAGGGCTCGCCGTCCCACAGCCCGGCCCCGAAGACCACCGCGACCTCGGTGCGCGGCGCGTCGGCGGTGGTCCGCAGCCGGTCGCCCGTCACCACGTACATCCAGGTCGCCGGAAGCAGCGCCAGCACGCACAGCAGCATGAACGCCTGCACGGCCCGCCGCTGTCCGGTACGGGTGCGTGGCAGTCGTGGCAGGCGTGGTCTGCGCGGCTTGGGCAGCTCAACGAGATGGCGCATCGGACGGTCCCCTCCCCAGGTGGCCTCGACCAAGGAGGACGCTTCGAACGGTGATCCGGTTCGCCCCCATGGAGTGACCAGCTTCACTCATCGAACTGTCATCGCAGGTCACGAAGGCTCACACACCGAGTGCATCCCATCGTGAACCCCTGGAAAACACCCGTCATGCCCGCGCAACGGCCCGGCAACCTGCTGCCGCCAGGATCGGTCCATGACGGCGTCGAACCATCCTCCCGACGAGTCCCAGCTCCGCCCCGCCGGCCGGCCGCCGCGTGGCGCCCACCCAGACGGTCACCTCGACAGTACGGCGCAACTCATGAACCGGATCACCAGCCAGCTCGGCAGTCAGCTCAGCCTCGTCTCGCTCAACGGCACGCGCCGCCCCGAGCCGCCCGCGCTCGTCCTCGTGGCGCACGGCAGCCGCGACCCGCGCACGCTGAGAACCGTACGCACCCTGATCGAGCGGGTCCGCGAGCTGCGCCCCCACCTGTCCGTGCGCCTGGGCCACATCGAGCTGAACGAACCGCTGCTGCCCGACACGCTCGCCTCCCTCGACGGCAAGGCGGACGCCGTCCTCGTACCGCTGCTGCTCAGCCGCGGCTACCACGTCAAGCGCGACATCCCCGAGATGGCGGCCGCCGCACCCCGCGTACGCACCCGCGTCGCCGCCCCGCTCGGCCCGCACCCGCTGCTCGTGGAGACGCTGTACGCGCGGCTCGTCGAGGCCGGATGGCGGACCCGGATGAGCGACTCCGCCCGCCGCGCTAGCGGCGTCGTGCTCGCCGCCGCCGGTTCCCGCGACCCCGACGCGGCCGTCGACACCCGCCGCACCGCCCAGCTGCTCGCCGAACGCCTCGGCGTCCCCGTCGTCCCGGCGTACGCCTCCGCCGCCGCGCCCACCGTCCCCGCCGCCCTGCGCGCCCTCGCCGCCCGCGGCCGCCACCGCATCGCCGTCGCCTCGTACTTCACCGCCCCCGGCCGCTTCGCCACCCAGTGCGCCGACGCCGCCCCGTGGATCGCCGCCGATCCGCTCGGCGACCACCCGGCGATGGCCCGTCTGGTCCTGCACCGCTACGACCAGGCGCTGGCGACTCCGGCCACCACGGAACCGGAGCTGGCCTCGGTCTGAACCACCGGGCAACGGGATCGCCCCAGGAGGGCGAACAGAACCCGGCGGACGCACAGGCGCCCCGCAACCCCCGATTGTCACTGGCGCCGCTTACTGTCGAAGCATGGACGGCACCGCACCCCCCTCCGACGATTACGACCCGACGTCAGTCGACCGCTGGGCCGCAGAGCCCGACAAACGCCCAGGCCGCACCGCCTTCCAACGCGACCGCGCCCGCATCCTGCACTCCTCCGCCCTGCGCCGCCTCGCGGGCAAGACCCAGGTCGTCACCCCCGGCACCAGGAGCCAGGTCTGGGACGCCAGCCCCCGTACGCGACTGACCCACTCCCTGGAGTGCGCCCAGGTCGGCCGCGAACTCGGCGCCGCCCTCGGCTGCGACCCCGACCTGGTCGAGGCGGCCTGCCTCTCGCACGACCTGGGGCATCCGCCCTTCGGACACAACGGCGAGCAGGCGCTGAACGAGTTCGCGGAGGACTGCGGGGGTTTCGAGGGCAACGCCCAGTCGCTGCGGCTGCTCACCAGGATCGAGCCCAAGCGCTTCGTCCGCTCCGAGACCGTGACCGCGGACGCTGCCACGGCGGGCGGCGACCTCGTCAGCGTCGGCCTCAACCTCACCCGCGCCGCACTCGACGCCGCGACCAAGTACCCCTGGCCGAGAGGCGCCCATCCCACCGACCCGAAGTCGCCGAAATTCGGGGTCTACGAAGACGACCGGCCGGTCTTCGACTGGGTCCGCAAGGGCGCCCCGGGCACCCGCACCTGCTTCGAGGCCCAGGTCATGGACTGGTCGGACGACGTGGCGTACTCGGTGCACGACGTCGAGGACGGCCTGCACGCGGGCCACATCGACCCCAACTGCCTGCACGCGGAGCCCGAGCGGCAGGAGATCTTCGCGGTGGCCATCGGGCGGTACGTGCCCGCGGACACCGACCCCGCCGAGCTGTCCGAGGCCCTGGACCGGCTCCTGGACCAGGAGTGGTGGCCGCACGGGTACGACGGATCGGCCGTCGCGCAGGCCCGTTTGAAGGACGCCACCAGCCAGCTCATCGGCCGCTTCTGCCTGGCCGCGGAGGGCGCCACGCGCGCGACGTACGGCAGCGGGCGGCTCACGCGGTACAACGCCGAGCTCGTCGTACCGAAAAGCGCGCGCCATGAGTGCGCCGTTCTCAAGGCCGTCGCCGACCGCTATGTCATGCAGCGCGCCGAGCAGGAGCGGCTCCGCGCGGACCAGCGGATCGTCGTCGCCGAACTGGCCGAGGCGCTCACGGTCCGCGCGCCCGACGGACTGGATCCGCAGTTCCGGGCGCTGTTCGACATCGCGATCGACGACCGGGCCCGCAAGCGTGTGATCGTCGACCAGATCGCTTCGCTCACCGATGCCTCGGCGCGTTCCCTGCACCTCAGGCTCACCACGCGTTCCCATGGGGGCGGAAGAGTGTGACCCTGCGTGGCCTGATCGGGCCACACCCTCTTCCCGCATCACGCTCCGTGCGGGAGGCTCGCATGTGGCGACATCCTTACGAGGAGGCATCAAGTGGTCGACGCGGATCAGACATTCGTCATCGTCGGAGGAGGTCTGGCCGGCGCGAAGGCGGCCGAGACACTCCGAGCGGAGGGCTTCACCGGCCGCGTGATACTGATCTGCGACGAACGCGACCACCCGTACGAGCGCCCGCCCCTGTCCAAGGGCTATCTCCTCGGCAAGGAGGAGCGCGACAGCGTCTTCGTCCACGAACCCGCGTGGTACGCGCAGAACGACGTCGAGCTGCACCTCGGCCAGACCGTCGACGCCATCGACCGCGCCGCGAAAACCGTCCGCTTCGGCGACGACGGCACCCTCGTCCACTACGACAAGCTGCTGATCGCGACGGGTGCGGAGCCGCGCCGCCTCGACATCCCGGGTACGGATCTCGCGGGCGTCCACCACCTGCGCCGCCTCGCCCACGCCGAGCGGCTCAAGGGCGTCCTCGCCGCCCTCGGCCGTGACAACGGACACATCGTGATCGCGGGCGCGGGCTGGATCGGCCTGGAGGTCGCGGCCGCCGCACGTGAGTACGGCGCCGAGGTCACCGTCATCGAGCCGGAGCCGACACCGCTGCACGCGGTCCTCGGCCCCGAGCTCGGCCAGCTCTTCGCCGAGCTGCACCGCGAGCACGGCGTCCGCTTCCACTTCGGCCGCCGGCTCACCGAGATCGTCGGCCAGGACGGCATGGTGCTCGCCGCACGTACGGACGACGGCGAGGAGCACCCCGCCAACGACGTCCTGGCGGCCATCGGCGCTGCCCCGCGCACCGGGCTCGCCGAGGCCGCGGGGCTCACCCTCGCCGAGCGCGCGCACGGCGGCGGCATCGCGGTCGACGAGCGGCTGCGCACCTCCGACCCCGACATCTACGCGGCCGGCGACGTCGCCGCCTTCCACCACACGCTCTTCGGCACCCGGCTGCGCGTCGAACACTGGGCCAACGCGCTCAACGGCGGACCGGCGGCCGCCCGAGCGATGCTGGGCCGCGAGCTGACGTACGACCGCGTGCCCTATTTCTTCTCCGACCAGTACGACATCGGGCTGGAGTACTCGGGCTGGGCGCCCCCGGGGTCGTACGACCAGGTGGTGGCCCGTGGAGACGTCGGCAAGCGAGAGTTCATCGCCTTCTGGCTCAAGGAGGGGAGGGTGCTGGCCGGGATGAACGTGAATGTGTGGGACGTCACGGAGCCGATCCAGCAGCTGATCCGATCCCGGGCCCAGGTGGACACGGAGGCGCTCGCCGACCCGCATGTCCCGCTGGACAGCCTGATCCCATGACGGACGGCGGCGCTCGACTGTCACACCACCACCGTAGAATTCACGCGTGGCTGGAAGGATCAACGACGAGGACGTGAAGGCGGTTCGGGACGCGGTCCCGATCGACGCCGTGGTGTCCGAGTACCTTCAGCTGCGCAACGCGGGCGGCGGCAACCTCAAGGGCCTCTGCCCGTTCCACGACGAGAAGTCACCGTCCTTCCAGGTCAGCCCGAGCAAGGGACTCTTCCACTGCTTCGGCTGCCAGGAGGGCGGCGACACCATCACGTTCGTGATGAAGGTCGACCACCTCACCTTCTCCGAGTCGGTCGAGCGCCTCGCCGCCCAGGCAGGCATCACGCTGCGCTACGAGGAGGGCGGGTACAACCCCTCCCACCAGCGAGGCGAGCGCATCCGCCTCGTCGAGGCGCACAAGGCGGCCGCGCAGTTCTACACCGAGCAGCTCGACACCAGCCCCGAGGCCGACACGGGCCGTAAGTTCCTGGCGGAGCGCGGCTTCGACCAGTCGGCGGCCGCCCACTTCGGCGTCGGCTACAGCCCCCAGGGCTGGGACCACCTCACCCGCTATCTGCGCGGCAAGGGCTTCACCGACAAGGAGCTGCTCCTCTCCGGCCTCTCCCAGGAGGGCCGCCGCGGCCCCATCGACCGCTTCCGCGGCCGCCTGATGTGGCCGATCCGGGACATCGGCGGCGAGGTCGTCGGCTTCGGGGCGAGGAAGCTGTACGAGTCGGACAACGGGCCCAAGTACCTGAACACGCCAGACACGGCGATCTACAAGAAGTCCCAGGTCCTGTACGGCATCGACCTCGCCAAGAAGGACATCGCCAAGGCCAGCCGCGCGGTCGTGGTCGAGGGCTACACCGATGTCATGGCCTGCCACCTCGCCGGAATCACCACCGCGATCGCGACCTGCGGTACGGCGTTCGGTGGCGACCACATCAAGATCCTCCGCCGGCTGCTGATGGACAACGGCTCGGCCCGCGTGATCTTCACCTTCGACGGCGACGCGGCCGGCCAGAAGGCCGCCCTGCGCGCCTTCGAGGACGACCAGAAGTTCGCCGCCGAGACGTACATCGCCATCGCCCCCGACGGCATGGACCCCTGCGAGCTGCGCCTCGCCAAGGGCGACGAGGCGGTCGCCGACCTGGTCGAACCCCGCACCCCGCTCTTCGAGTTCGCGCTGCGCCAGATCGTGCTGCGCTACGACCTGGAGACCCCGGCCGGGCGCGCCGCCGCGCTCGACGAGGCCGCACCCATCGTCGCCCGCATCAAGAACAGCGGCGCGCAGCACGAGGTCGCCGTGCAGCTCGCGGGCATGCTCGGCATCCTCGACACCCAGTTCGTGGTCAAGCGGGTCGCCCAGCTGGCCCGTTGGGCCCGCGACCGCGGCGGCAAGGGCCCGGCACCGGCCGGGCAGCGCCCCCAGCAGACGTACTCCGCGGGCCAGGCACCCACCGGCGGCCCGGCGCTCACCCTGCGCAACCCCGTGTTCGCCACCGAGCGTGAGCTGCTCAAACTCGCTCTCCAGCGGCCGGAATTGGTCTCCCCGGCGTTCGACGCGTACGGGATGGACGAGTTCACCGCCCCGCCGTACACGGCCGTACGCCAGGCGATCATGGACGCGGGCGGCGCGGAGTACGGCGTCCAGGACCCCCAGGAATATCTGGTGCGGGTCCGCGAGGCCGCCCCCGACGACGTGGTCCGCGCGATGGTCACGGAGCTGGCCGTCGAAGCGATCCTGCGCAAGACCGTCGACGAGAACTACGCGGGCGACCAGCTCGTCATGGTCCGCCGCCGCGCCGTCGACCGCCGTATCCGGGACGTCCAGGGCTCCCTGGCCCGGCAGAGCGCCCACGGCGACCCGGCACAGCTGGCAGCCGTGCAGAACGAGCTGTGGGTGCTCCAGCAGTACGAGCAGGCGCTGCGGGAGCGGGGCGCGGAAGCGCTCTGAGGGAGCGAACCGGGGGTAGTGCCCCGGGCGCACATGCCAATCCCGTACGCCCTTCGACCTGTTTTGCACCGCGTGAGCTGGGCACCCGTACGGCACGGTAACCGCGCGGTCACGGACCGGACGCAAAAAGTCACCGCACGCCCCTCGTGGCGGCGATGTGTCGTACTCCACACTGGGTTCCGGTGCCTGAGTCCTCGGAGCGCGGCCGACCCGCACGCGACGGGTTCCCGATCCCCGCGGTTCCGCTAAACGACTACGGGATGGACAGCGGCGAGGCCGTCGACCCCATCCCCGACGTACCGCTGCCGCACGCCTCAGCAGCGACATTCCTGGAGGTCGCCCCCGTGCAGACCCAGACCCTCGCCCAGACCGACAACACCACGGATACGGACGCGGATACCGACGTCGTCACGGCGGTACCCCCGCAGAGCCGTGCCGCGCACCACCCCGAGACGGAGCCGGAGGGCTCGCCCGAGCTGGGCGAACCGTCCACCGGCGCCGTGGAGGTAGCCGAGGCCGAGGCCGAAGTCGCCGAGGCCGAAGTCGCCGAAGTCGAAGTCGCCGAAGTCGAAGTCGAAGTGGAAACCGAGGCCGAGGCCCCCGAGCCCGTCGAACTGCCCCGAGGCCGCACCAACGACACCGGTGGCCCCTCCTCGGACCTGTTCCGCCAGTACCTGCGGGAGATCGGCCGCATCCCCCTGCTCACCGCGGCCGAGGAGGTCGAGCTCGCCCGCCGTGTCGAGGCCGGTCTCTTCGCCGAGGAGAAGCTCCGCCTCGCCACCGACCTGGACAGCCAGCTCGCCCTCGACCTGGACAAGCTGGTCGTCATGGGCCGCATGGCCAAGCGCCGGCTCATCGAGGCGAACCTGCGGCTCGTCGTCTCCGTCGCGAAGCGCTATGTGGGCCGCGGCCTGACCATGCTCGACCTGGTCCAGGAGGGAAACCTCGGCCTGATCAGGGCGGTGGAGAAGTTCGACTACGCCCGCGGCTACAAGTTCTCGACGTACGCCACCTGGTGGATCCGCCAGGCCATGTCCCGCGCCCTCGCCGACCAGGCCCGGACCATCCGAGTCCCCGTCCATGTCGTCGAGTTGATCAACCGGGTGGTGCGGGTGCAGCGCCGGATGCTTCAGGAGCGCGGCTACGAGCCGACGCCGGAGGAGGTTGCCGCGCAGCTCGACCTCCCCAGTGAGCGCGTCAGCGAGGTCCTGCGCCTGGCTCAGGAGCCGGTGTCGCTCCATGCGCCGGTGGGCGAGGAGGACGACGTGGCGCTCGGCGACCTGATCGAGGACGGCGACGCGACGTCGCCCGTCGAATCCGCGGCGTTTCTGCTGCTGCGTGAGCACCTGGAGGCGGTCCTCTCCACGCTCGGTGAGCGCGAGCGGAAGGTCGTCCAGCTCCGCTACGGCCTTGCGGACGGCCGGCCCCGCACCCTGGAGGAAATAGGCCGCATCTTCGGCGTCACCCGCGAACGCATCCGCCAGATCGAGTCCAAAACCCTGAACAAACTCAGGGACCACGCCTTCGCCGACCAACTCCGCGGCTACTTGGACTGAGCCGACGTTCTTTCGCCCCCGCCGCCCCTACCCGTCCCATCCCTGGGGGCTGGCCCCCAGACCCCCGCTAAAAGATGCGCAGTTCCCCGCGCCCCTTTTAGGGGCGCGGGGAACTGCGCAATCTTTTGGACCAGCCCCCACCCACCCGCACCCGGGGTAGGGGCGGCGGGGGCGAACCTAGTCGACCTCAGCCACCGCCTGGGCGAACTGGGCCTGGTACAGGCGCGCGTACGCGCCGTTGGCGGCCAGCAGCTCCGTGTGCGCGCCCTGCTCCACGATCGACCCGTTCTCCATCACCAGAATCGTGTCGGCATCCCGAATCGTCGACAACCGATGCGCGATCACGAACGAGGTCCGCCCATGCGCGAGCTTCGCCATCGCCTTCTGGATCAGAACCTCCGTACGGGTGTCCACGGAACTCGTCGCCTCGTCCAGCACCAGAATCACCGGATCGGACAGGAACGCCCGGGCAATCGTGATCAGCTGCTTCTCACCCGCACTGACCCCCGTCCCCTCGTCGTCGATCACGGTGTCGTAGCCCTCCGGCAGCGTCCGGACGAACCGATCCGCGTGCGCGGCCCGCGCCGCCTCCTCGATCTCCCCCCGCGTGACGTCCCGCGAGGCCCCGTACGCGATGTTCTCGGCGATCGTCCCCCCGAACAGCCAGGTGTCCTGGAGCACCATGCCGATACCGGCCCGGAGTTCGTCCCGGGACATGGACGCGATGTCGACACCGTCGAGGGTGATGCGCCCCCCGGTGACTTCGTAGAACCGCATCAGCAGGTTCACCAGCGTCGTCTTGCCGGCACCTGTCGGGCCGACGATCGCCACCGTGTGCCCGGGCTCCACCTTCAGCGACAGATCCTCGATCAGCGGCTTCTCGGGGTCGTACCGGAACGACACGTTCTGCAGGGCCACCCGCCCGCGCAGCTCGTCGGGACGGGCCGCCGGCACCGGGTCGGCCTCCTGCTCCTCCGCGTCCAGCAGCTCGAAGATCCGCTCCGCCGACGCGACACCGGACTGCACCAGATTCGCCATCGACGCCACCTGCGTCAGCGGCATCGAGAACTGCCGGGAGTACTGGATGAAGGCCTGGACGTCACCGATGGACAGCGAGCCGGACGCGACACGCAGTCCGCCGACCACCGCCACCAGCACATAGTTCAGGTTCGACACGAACATCATCAGCGGCTGCATGACCCCGCTGTTGAACTGCGCCTTGAACCCGGCCTCGTACAACTTCTCGTTCTGCTCGGCGAACTGCGCCGCCGACTCGTCCTGGCGCCCGAACACCTTCACCAGGTTGTGCCCGGTGTACATCTCCTCGATGTGCGCGTTGAGCTTGCCGGTGGTGCGCCACTGCTGCACGAAGTGCGGCTGCGAGCGCTTGCCGACGCGTGTGGCGACGAAGAAGGACAAAGGCACGGTGACCAGCGCGACCAGCGCGAGCAGCGGCGAGACCCAGAACATCATCACCAGCACACCCACGATGGTCAGCAGCGAGTTGACCAGCTGGCCCATCGACTGTTGCAGCGTCTGCTGGATGTTGTCGATGTCGTTCGTCGCGCGGCTGAGCACCTCACCGCGCTGCCGCTTGTCGAAGTACGACAGGGGCAGCCGGGAGAGCTTCGCCTGGAGGTCCTCGCGCATGCGGTACACGGTCTTGTTGACGGCCCGGTTCACCAGCCGCGTCGCCACCGCCATCAGCAGGCCGGCCAGCAGGAACGTACAGAGCGCGAGCAGCAGTACGTTTCCGACGGCGGCGAAGTCGATGCCCTGGCCCGGGGTGAAGTCCGTCCCCGAGAGCATGTCGGCCATGCCGCCCTCGCCGCGCTCGCGCATGGACGCGAGGACCTCGGCCTTGGTGCTGCCGGACGGCATCTGCCGCCCGATGATTCCGGCGAAGACCAGGTCGGTGGCCTTGCCGAGGATCTTCGGCCCGATCACCGAGAGCGCCACGCTCAGGACGACGGCGCACAGCATGCCGTACATGGTGAGGCGCTCGGGCTTGAACTGGGAGAGGAGCCGTTTGCCGGACCCCTTGAAATCCATCGAGTGCTGATCGGGGCCGCCCCCGGCCATCATGCGTCCCATGGGCCCGGCCATCAGGCGGCCTCCGCTTCCGTCAGCTGGGAGAGCACGATCTCCCGGTAGGTCTCGTTGTCCGCCATCAGTTCGTGGTGCCGCCCGGCGCCGACGACCCGGCCCTCGTCGAGGACCACGATCCGGTCGGCGTCCCGGATGGTCGACACCCGCTGGGCGACGATCACGACGGTCGCCTCGGCGGTCTCCTCGGCGAGCGCCGCCCGCAGTGCCGCGTCGGTCGCGTAGTCGAGCGCCGAGAAGGAGTCGTCGAAGAGATAGATCTCGGGGCGCTGGACGAGCGTACGGGCGATGGCCAGGCGCTGGCGCTGACCACCGGACACGTTCGTGCCGCCCTGCGCGATCGGGGAGTCCAGGCCGTTCTCCAGCTGGTCCACGAAGCCCTTGGCCTGCGCCACCTCCAGCGCGTGCCACAGCTCCTCGTCGGTCGCGTCCGGATTGCCGTACCGGAGGTTCGTGGCCACGGTGCCCGCGAACAGGTACGGCTTCTGCGGGACCAGGCCTACCGTTCTGGCCAGCAGCTTCGGCTCGATGGTCGCGACGTCCACGCCGTCGACGAGCACCTCGCCGTCGGTGGCGTCGAAGAGGCGGGGGACCAGGCCGAGCAGGGTGGACTTGCCGCTGCCGGTGGAGCCGATCACGGCGGTCACCTCGCCGGGCCGGGCCACCAGGTCGATGGTCCTCAGGACCGGCTCCTCGGCACCCGGGTAGCGGAACCCGGCCTCGCGGATCTCCAGATGGCCGTGGCGGCGCAGCTCGACGACGGGCGCGGTCGGCGGGACCACGCTGCTGCTCGTGTCGAGAACCTCCTGGATGCGCTCGGCACAGACCTCCGCGCGCGGCACCATCATGAACATGAAGGTGGCCATCATCACGGACATCACGATCTGCATGAGGTAGGCGAGGAACGCGGTCAGGTCGCCGATCTGCATGCCGCCGCTGTCGATGCGATGGGCGCCGAACCAGACGACCGCGATGGACGACAGGTTCACCACCGTCATGACCATCGGGAACATCAGCGCCAGCATCCGCCCGGTGCCCAGCGACACCTCGGTCAGCTCGGTGTTCGCGCCCCGGAAGCGCTCCTTCTCGTAGTCGTCGCGCACGAAGGCGCGGATCACGCGGTTGCCGGTGATCTGCTCGCGCAGCACCCGGTTCACGGTGTCCAGGCGGACCTGCATGGTCCGGAACAGCGGGCGCAGCCTGCGCACGATGAGAGTCACTCCGATGCCGAGGATCGGCACCACGGCGATCAGCACCGCGGACAGCGGCACATCCAGGCCGAGGGCCAGGATGATGCCGCCCACGCACATGATCGGCGCCGACACCAGCAGCGTGAACGTCATCAGGGCGAGCATCTGCACCTGCTGGACGTCATTGGTGGTGCGGGTGATCAGCGAGGGTGCCCCGAACTGGCCGACCTCGCGCGCCGAGAAGGACTGGACACGGTCGAAGACGGCGGCCCGGATGTCCCGGCCGACGGCCGACGCCGTACGGGCGCCGAAGTACACGGCACCGATGTTGCAGACGACCTGCGCCATCGAGATGCCGATCATCACGGCGCCGAAGGACAGGATGTATCCCGTGTCCCCCTTCACGACACCGTTGTCGATGATGTGCGCGTTCAGAGTGGGCAAGTAGAGGGTGGCGCAGGTCTGCAGGAACTGCAGCAGCACCAGCAGGGCGATGGGCTTCTTGTACGGACTGAGGTAGGTCCGAAGCAGTCGTATGAGCACGCGGGGTCTCTCGGAATCGTCGACGTCAGGGCGATCAGTCGCCGATCGATCGGCGATCAATCGATGATCGGCGGGCGATCGGTGGTGCACCACCCCCTATCGTCGAACACTCCACCCGTGTTACCTCAACTGATTAACCCAAGTGCGGGCCAAAGGCGGACCCGGCCTCAGACCGGAGGCGTACGCCGGTGGGGGAGTGTCACGCCCGAAATGCCCCCGGATGCGCTTGTTCCCGTACGGACACGTACTGCTGTCGTACGGCCTGCCCCACGGCGAGTTCCTCACCGGGCTCCAGCACCTGCGCGACCGCACCCTGCCAGACGGGAGGCAGCCGCGGGTCGAGCGTGCCCTGTGAGGCCCCGAGCGCCCAGGCCGCCTGCCGGGCCGCGCCGAGCGCCGCGTAGTCCGCGGGCTGCGGTACGACGACCTGCGCGCCGAACAGCGCGGGCGCCACGGCCTGCACGGCGGGCAGCTCGGCGGTCGGTCCCAGCAGGAAGATCCGCCGTACGTCGACACCCCGCCCGCGCAGCACGTCCAGCGCGTCCGCGAGCCCGCACAGCATGCCCTCGAAGGCGGCCCGCGCCAGATGCTCGGGCCGCATCGACTCCCGCCGCAGCCCCGCCAGCGTCCCCGCCGTGTGCGGCAGATTCGGGGTCCGCTCGCCCTCCAGATACGGCAGCAGTACGAGCCCGTGAGCGCCCGGCGTCGACTTCATCGCCAGGTCGGACAGGCCCTCCAGGTCGGGCACGCCCAGCAGCTCGGCGGCGCCGCGCAGCGCCCGTACGGCATTGAGCGTGGTCACGACCGGCAGATGCATCCCGGTCGCGTCCGCCAGGGAGGTGATCATCCCGGAGGAGTCCACCAGCGCCTCGGGGTGTACGGCCATCACGGACCCGGAGGCCCCCAGCGACACCACCGCGTCGCCGAGCCCGATCCCGAGCCCGAAGGCCGCGGCCATGGTCTCGCCGGTCCCGGCGGAGATCAGCAGCCCCTCGGGAGTGGTCCCCGCCGCCTCGGACGGGCCGAGCACGTCCGGCAGCGCGGCCTGGTGCCCGAGCGCCAGCTCGACGAGATCCTGCCGGTAGGCGCCGGTGGCCGCGGACCAGTACCCGGTCCCGGAGGCCCCGCCCCGGTCGGTGGTGCGTCTCACGGGCCGCCCGAGCAGCTGCCACACCAGCCAGTCGTGCGCCTGCATCAGCATGGTGGTGCGCAGCGCGGCCTCGGGTTCGTTCTTGTTCAGCCAGCGCAGCTTGGTCACCGGCTGCGCGGCCTGCGGCACACAGCCCACGGCCTGCGCCCACGCCTCGCGGCCCCCGAGCGCGTCCACGAGATCGGCGGCCGCGACCTGCGCCCGCTTGTCCCCGCCGACGAGCGCCGGCCGCACCGTGTTGCCCTGCACATCCAGCGGGACCAGCCCGTTCTGCTGCGCGGAGACGCCGATGGCCTGCACACCTTCGAGCAGCCCGCCGCCGGCCGCCTCGCCCAGGGACAGCAGCCAGGCCTGCGGATCCACGTCGGAAGGACGCCCGCCGCCTTCGGCACCCTCCACCGGATGCGGCGCATACCCCTGCCTCAGCACGGCACCCGTGTCCGAGTCACAGACGACGATACGAGTGAAATCGGGCGAACTGTCCAACCCGGCGACTATCCCCATGGCGGAAATTCTGCCGTACGCCGGGGCATGACCGCGCCGGGCGGCCGCAGACGGCAGGACGTGGCCCCGGTGTCAGCCCGGTGGTGCCGATGGATATTCGCCCGGTGCGGCCGGTGCGGCCGGTGCGGCCGGTGAGCCGACTGGGTGGCTAGGTGTTGCTGGTGCCCCAGTCGTCCTCGCCGGTGCCGTTGGTGTTCCGCTCGCGCAGCGACCGCACCCGGTCGGCCACCGAGTCGGGGACGTGGTCGCCCACCTTCTCGCTCACCGCGTGGTACGCCTTGCCCGCGAACTCGCGGCTCTGCTGGGCCGCGCTCTCCGCGGTGTTGCGCACCGCGGGGTTCTGCGCGACCTGGCGCGCGGACTTCTTCAGCTGTTCGTAGCGCTCGCGCCCGGCGCGCGTGCCGAGCACGTACCCCAGGGCCAGTCCGGCGACGAATGTGAGCCGGTAGCGCATGACGGCCACCCTTCCCTTGCGTCGGCATCGGTGCGGAGGGAACCGATTGGCGGAGCACCCCCCTGCTTGCGCTAATGTATGTGTCGCAGCGAGCGCACGCCCCCTGGCGAATACCCAGGTAGGTGCGTTCGATGCAACGAGATCAATCCTCCGTAGCTCAATTGGCAGAGCAGCCGGCTGTTAACCGGCAGGTTACTGGTTCGAGTCCAGTCGGGGGAGCTCGGTCTCCTGTAGCTCAATTGGCAGAGCAGCCGGCTGTTAACCGGCAGGTTACTGGTTCGAGTCCAGTCGGGAGAGCAACGGAAGAGGACCCCTCTGGGGTCCTTTTTCATGTCCGCGGGAACCGCGCGGGGCACGCCAAAGTCTTCATGGTCATGTGATGCCGACCATCCGAAGCAGGAGATCGTATGAGCGGCTATGCTGCGGCAGACGGCGCGCACAAATGTGCGCGACACGCCGCACGGGGCGGTAGCTCAGCCGGTTAGAGCAGCGGACTCATAATCCGTCGGCCGTGGGTTCGAGTCCCACCCGCCCCACCAGTCGCTACGCGGGCAGAACCGTTTCTACCTGCACAAACGTACGAGCGGGGGTCGCCACTCCAGGGTGGTGACCCCCGTTCATACGTTCAGATCAAGATCCAGTGGACGCACAGTGGACGCGGAGCAGGATCAGTGGACGAGGTGGCCATCAGGCGGCCTTCTGAGCTCTCTTGCGCGACCGGCGGCCGACCCGTGTGCCTTCCGTCGGCAGGCCCGTCGGCAGGGCCCAGCCCTCCGCGTCGGGGGAGTCGGGGCGGCCGACCGTGAAGCGTGTGAGCGAGAAGTCCGCCTGCTGCTCCGGCGGGTAGCGGTCGTTGAAGTTCTCGACTCGGATCAGCTCGAGGCCGTTCGCGACGCAGTGATCGCGTATCCACCGCACGGCCGCGTTGGCGGCGTCGTCCTGGCCGCGGCCGGTGAGCGTGACCATGCCGAGGAGGTCGGAGTCCGGCCGGGTCTGTGCTCCGACGGCCCAGGTGTTGCCCGACTGGCGTGCGCCGTGTGCGAAGAGGGTGGCAAGGCCGTCCTGCCAGGCCGTCTCGGGGACCAGCAGAGGGGTGCGAACGTCGAAGGGGATGTCGCGGGGAACGACGGCCATGACGGACTCGGCCTCGGCGCGCATCATTTCGGGCAGCACGCTGGTGTAGGTGTCGGAGGTGATCTGGCGTGAGGAGTGGCCGAGCTTTTCCTGGACGACCTTGATGTCGTTGCCGGCGAGCAGGGACAGGGTGGCGGCGAGGTGGCGCAGGTCGTGGAGGCGGACCGGGGGCAGGCCGGACAGCTCGACGAGGCGGGTGAAGCGTCGGGATATCCAGTCGGGGTGGAGTGCCTCGCCGTTCTCGTGCGTCCACACGCGGCCTGATTCGACGTAGGCGTCGCGCCACTCGCGGCGCATGCGTTGCTGCTTGGCGCGGAAGGCGGCGAGGTTCTCGCCGGACTCCAGGCTCAGTGTGACGGTGCGGACGCTGTCGGCCTTCGGTGTTTCGCCGTACAGCTGGTAGGCGACTTCCACGATCTGCTGGGAGATCCGCATCCAGAGCGCATCGGTGCTGACCTCCGTCCAGGGCAGCGCGGCCATCTCGCCGCGGCGGGGGCCGACGAAGATGAACGTGTGCCAGAGCTCGTAGAGCCAGTCGGTCTTGACGAAGTCGAGGAACTGGCCGGTCAGTTCTGGCGTCCAGACCATGACCGGGCCGGGCTTGTCGCCGGTGCGCTTCCAGTGCTCGATGCGCTCGGGCGTCCAGACCAGGGGCTTGGGCCGGGTGACCGGGGGGAGCTCTACGAGCTGTGCCCAGTTCTTGGCGAAGGCCTGCTCGCTCTTGATGCCCCAGGAGAGGGCCGAGGAGAGCGTGTCGTTGATGCGGTGCATGGTCGCGGGGGAGGTGACCTTGCGCAGGCCCTTACGGCCCTCGCGCAGGGCTTTGTTGGCTTCGAGGAAGGCCTTGCGCTTCTCGCGCCGCTCTTCCTTCTTGGCGTAGCCGGCGGTTCTGGCCCAGGCCCGATGGGCCTCGTCGCGGGCTTGCTGAAGTTCCTGGACTCGCAGGCGGTGCAGGATCCGCTCGGCGTTGTCCTTCTCGATCGCGTCGTACATGCGGTCGAGGTGGCGGACCTTGAGGTCGCGGCGCTTGATGTGTCCGAGGTAGGGGAGCAGGTAGTTGTTGATGTGCTCCTCGTAGCCGTGGCGGGTGGTGCGGGCAAGGGACTTCTTCGCTTTGATCCAGCGGAGGAAGAAGGTGCCGCACGTCTCGTCGGAGAGCACATCGGTGCCGGCCATGGCGGCGTCGTAGAGTTCCTTCGCCTTCGCCTTGGCGTCGTCCTTCTTGGCGAAGCCTCCGCGGCGTACGCGCTGCCGGTCGCCGTTCTCGTCGGGTTCGAGTTCGAAGTAGAAGGCCCATGTGCCGTGCTTCGGCCCGAGTTTTGGGCAGGTGGTGCCGATGGATCCGATCTTGGGGGAGCCGTCTGGGTTGAGTTTGGGCTTGCCGTCCTTGTCTTTGAGTGGCCCCTTGCACTGGCATCGCCGGTAGTAGCTCGGCTCGAACATCCGACCCCCTGCTGTCGACTGGCCCGCAACCAGTCGGTGTTGTGCGTGTGTGTACGTGTCTTGCGTGCTCTTTTTTGATCTTGCGGGGGTTGTCGGACACTGAGGTAAAGTCGCCTGCGAGTTGGCGCGGGGGAGATTGCGACCAACGACATGACTGCTCAGGAAGCGGGCGGGCAGGTTTCTGCCGGGGCGATGGGCCTGGAGGAGCTGCTGTCTCTTCCGGCCACGGTCAACGTGGTGACTGCCAGCCGTGCCCTCGGGATCGGCCGGGACAAGGCGTACGAGTTGATCCGCAACGGGACTTTCCCGGTCCGGACGCTTGCGCTGGGCGGGAAGACCCGGGTGCCGACGGCGGAACTGTGGAAGCTCCTTGGCGTTGAGAGCACCCAGGCGTAGCCGGTGTCTCGGGGCTCGGGTGCGCGCGTCAGCTTGCTGGTATAGGTATGCCCTTTGCAACAAAGTGACCTATCTTCGTTAGCATGCGAGGTGCATCGGGGTCGGAGAAGGCTGGGGAGATTCTGTGCCGAGGTTGTACGGGTTCGCGGATGCCGCATGCAGAAGGCCCAAGGGCGACGAAGTGCCGTCGCTGCAGGAGGCTGCGAACCGGCGGGAGGCTGGCCAGCCCTACGAGGCGATCACGACTTGGCTGAACGCGGAGGGGCACCGCACGACCCTGGGCAATGAGTGGAATCCGGTCGGCCTGGCCAATGTCCTGGACAACCCGTCCATCGCCGGGCTCTACGAGGACGAGGAGGGCAACCTGCTGCCCTCCGGGGGCCCGGAGCTGATCCCGCCCGCTCAATTCCGGACGATCCGCCAGATGCGGCCCAAATACCAATCAGAGGCGAGCCGGGCGCCGCAGCAGGAGTACCTGCTCAGCGGCGAGAACTCTTCGTGCGGATTGTGCGCGCACCCTCTTGGTGCCTCTCCCTCCAACGCGGGCAGCCGCGGCTACCGCTGCAAGCCCAGCACCAGGCAGCACCCCGGCGGCTGCGGGCGGGTACGGATCAAAGCAGACCTGCTGGAGGAGTACGTCGCCGAGCATGTGCTGGCTGAGCTGGCCAAGCCGGAGGTCAGCGCGCTGATCGAGCAGGCACGCGACCAGCTGCTGGCCGAGGCGGTAGAGCTGCGTGAGAAGGCAGATGACGTCAAACGTCGGCAGACGCAGCTGGGTGAGGACTACGCCCGCTCCTCGGGTTTGTCGCTGAGCGCGTTCAAGGCGGCCGACAAGGAGCTGGCGGCGCAGGGCAACGCGCTCCGGGCGCGGGCGCGGGTCCTGGAGCGGGTCAAGCACGTGCCAGTGGGGGTCGTGCCGGATCTGGTGCGCTGGTGGAAGCACGCCCCGCTGGTGGCGAAGCAGGGTGTGGTGGCCCTGATGCTGGAGCAGGTGCTTGTGTACCCGGCCGCGTCCAGGGGCTCGCGCACCGTGGACGACGACCGGGTGACCTTGAAGTGGCGGACGTGGGACTCGGCGCCTTCTACGGAAGAGCAATCCGCCTGACGGCTCTGTCCTTCACGCCCCTGTCCGTTGCCGGTCGGACGCGCGGCGGCAGAACCCGCTTCGCGACCGTGGGCAGCGTGATTCCCACGGTGACGAAGAGCGCCGCCAGGGCGCCGGTGATGGGCACGATGTGCGTTTCCACGATGGACGGCCACGTCCACCCCGCGAGGCGGGCGATGGTGATGCCTGTGCGGGTGCCGGAGTAGGCCAGACCCAGCACGGATCCCACGGCAGTGACGGCGAGGCCGGCAGCTGCGACGGGTCTGCGCCGCCAGGCGGCGTAGGCCAGGAGGATGTATTGCAGGCTAACAGCGGTGGCCATGACGTCCAGGAAGCCGAGGTGCGTCAGCACGAAGGCGGCCTCCATGCCGTCGCCCTGGGGTGCGGAGAACAGCTGGGCGGATGAGGCGCGGATGTACTGGAACTCCCAGACCAGCACGGCCATGACACAGCAGAAGAAGACGATGTGGGCCACAACGGCTCTGCGTACGCCGATGGTGGGCAGCCACCAGCTCACCGTCACAAGTTGCATGCTGAGAATGGTCAGTCCGCTGGTCAGAGCCCATAGGAGAGCGCCCGCACCGCCGTGGCCGGTCACCTCGTCCACGGCTTCGGCGACGGGGGGAACCAGCAGGAACGCACTGGCGAAGGCGCTCGCACACAGCACGACGCGCGCGCGGAGGGCTGCGGGGTCCGGCTCCGCGTGTGGGGGGTGGGGAGCGTAGGTGAGGTAGGTGGCCGTGGCGAGTGCGATGAGCAGGGCGCTCGCGCTGAAGAGGGGGGTGTCCAAGGGTTCAGCGTCCTTCCAGGTCGGCCGCTGCCCTCTCAGCGGCTTCGTTCAGGCTCAGGCGGCGGCGTGGCCGGCCCTCGCGAGGTTGGTCGACACCAGGAGGTGGAGGGGGGAGCGCCGGGACGTCTTCGGACAGTCCTGCCTCCCGGCGCATCTTCCTGAGCATCGACTTGATTTCAACGATGTCCTGCACTTCGAGGTCCTGCATTAAGCGCAGTACCTCACGCGCCTCAGGTCGCTGCCGGTAGACGGTCAGCGCGGTGAGGTCGTCCCATTCGGTCCCGGGCAGCAGGAAAGCGGCCGGGGCGTCGAGCGCCAGGGAGAGTGCGGTGACGGTGGAGGACCGGGGGTTGCAACTAGAGCCGTTCAGAAGGCTGTTGACCTGACCGTGGGATACAACTGGTTTGCCGGGCCGGGACTTTGACGTCGCCTTTGCAACGTCGTGGGCGCTGGGGATGAACCCGTCCGGGTCGCGGCGCAGACGGAACAAGGCCATCAACTTCGCGCTCAGGCTCATGAGTTCGTGCGAACCCGAGGTGTCTGCCATGTCCCCGCTCCCCTCTCCGGCATATGCTCAACGCATAGTAACCGCTTGACATTTACAGTACATCGCAGGTCGGATGGGTTATGCGGTTTGCTGGATGGTTTCCGTGAAGGAGTGAGGTGGGCGGGGTGGGCGCCACATCCACTCCTCGCCGCCCGCGGCTCACGGGCGGGCGGGAAGGCCCGATCGCGGGGTCATGGCGGCGTGTTCGCCGTTTACGGGAGGAATTTCATGTCCGAGCTGGACGAGCGGCGGATCGCCGAGTTGGCCAAGAGGCCGCCACAGGTGCTGCGGGGCGGGGCGAGTGCGAAGGCGCTGACGGAAGCGCGCAGGGTGCTGGAGGCTCAAGCGGTGATCGGCCGTCAGGGTCTGGATGGCGAGTTGCGTGACGAGTGACACCCTCGAACTTCCGGCTGGTTCACCCGCCTCCAGAGATAGATGACATTGTTGAAGTGCTCGTGTATGTTCAGGCGTGCCGAACGGGCCCAGCAGTCGCAGGAACCCTGTATCGGCGGCGTCGCGCGAGTGGCGTCCTTCCCTGCTCCTCGCGGGTGGCCGACCCCCCGCGCCCCGCCCGCGAGGAGCGGCCGCGTCAACGCGGCCATCGGGGTGTGCGGATGGGAGCGGAGCCCGTCGCGGTCGCAAGGCCGCGGCGGGCTCCGCTCCGTTTTCTGGCGCCGCGCCGGTAATGCCTCCTTGGTGCGGCTGCTCGGGCGGGCTCTCGCTCGGGGAAATCGAGTTCGCGAATTTCGAATTGAATTCCTCGAATTAAAAAGAATGACCCACTTGCTTTAGAGGTGTATGCGATTAAGATATAAGCACAAGGAAAAAGGGGAAGCCGAAAAGGACGGCTTTCCTTCGAATTCGGAAAGGCGTGGGAAATGTTCGTCAACCTCAAGATCTCGGAGATCGTCCCCAACCCCGACCAGCCCCGCAAGTTCTTCGACGAGGCGAAGCTGAAGGAGCTGGCCGGCAGCATCAAGGAGAACGGCCTCCTGCAGCCGGTCGTCGTCCGTCCGACCGAGAGCGTCGAGGCTCCCTACGTGCTGATCGCGGGCGAGCGGCGGTGGCGGTCTTGCAAGGAGGCCGGCTTGGAGACCATCCCGGCCAAGGTCATCAAGAACGCCGACGAGGAGAAGGCGTACGTCCTCAGCATCGCTGAGAACGTCAACCGCGAGGACATGACGATCATGGAGGAGGCCGGTGCGTACGCCGACCTGAAGGCGGCCGGCTGGACCCCCGCCAAGATTGCCAAGCAGTTCGGCAAGACGGAGACCCACATCACTTGGCGGCTGGGCCTGCTCACCCTGCGTCCCGAGGTCGCCAAGATGGTCGACGAGGGCCAGATCAAGAACAACCTGGCCTGGCACATCGCCCAGCTCAGCCCGGCCAATCAGATGGTGGCGGCCATGCGGTACGTGCGCGGCGACTTCGACAGCGAGGCCGAGGCCCAGCACTTCGCCAACGGGCTGAAGATGATGGAGAAGCAGACCTCCCTCACCAACGAGCAGCCGCCCAGCGAGGAGGTGCAGGAGCAGCGGAAGAAGGCCAGGGCGAAGGCCAAGGACGGCTTGGGCAAGGCCGAGGACATTCTGATTCCCCTCTTTGAGGAACTTGGCGCGAAGAAGCCCGAGGATCTGGCCGTCATCCTCGGCACCGACCTCGACCGCTACGTGCGCGTCGTCGGCAAGATCTACAGCCAGGTGCAGCAGGTGCGGAACCTGCTGAGCAAGGCCCAGGGCGTCCAGCGGGCCATGGCGGCCGAGTTCAACAAGGCGGCGACCGAGGTACAGCAGGAGGCCGCACAGCAGAAGACGGCCAAGCCTGAAGGCGGAGCCAAGCCCGCGGGCGCGGCCAAGAAGGCGGCGCCGAAGCCCGCGACTCCTCGGTCCAAGACCACGGCAGCGGCCAAGGCCCCTGCCCGCAAGGCGGCCCCCGCCCGGGAGCAGGCTGAGCCCGCCACCCCGGCGGCCAAGAAGACCGCGGCCCCGGCCGGCAAGTAAGGAGGGCTGAGGGGCCGGATATCGGTTCCCTCAATTCCTTCAGCAATCAACGCCCGGAGAATTCCGGGCGTTGACGCATGATGTGCAACCCGCGAAAGGAAGCAGCTTGCTCACCCTCTTCACGAACCGGTACCAGCAATTCCAGCCGGCGCAAGGAGTGCCCGTCCGCATAACCCTCGGGTCCCCGCGATTCAAACTCCCCTACACCCTCACCCACTCGGTCCGTGAACTCGCACCGCAAAAAGCGTATTTCAGCAAGCCGCTGCCCGAGTTCGCCGCGGCATACCGGGCCGACCTCGACCAGCTCGGCCCGGCGAGGATCGCCGAGCGGCTCCGGGAGATCGTGAATGCGGAACAGGACCACCGACTGGTCCTGCTCTGCTTTGAGGACCTCTCCGACCCCCAGCAATGGTGCCACCGGCGGATCTTCGCCACCTGGTGGAAGGACGTCACCGGAGACGAGGTGCGCGAACTGGGACCGGTCGTTGGCCCCTACGAGCAGGGCAGGCTGTTGTAAACGGGCCGCCTGGTCGCACGACCGGGTGTCGGGGTGTGAGAACGCCATCTCGTGCTGGAGCGAGTGCCCGGCCACCCCAACCCGAACCCAGTGACTGGCAAGGGTGCCCCTTTTCCGCAATATAGATGACATTATTTCAAGAGTTGATGCTCTTCGTGTTAGATCTCAGCGCAGCGCCCGGCCCGGCACCCCGCCGGTCCGGGCGTTGACGTTCGTGCAGGAGCCGAGCTGTTCCAGGCGCCATCCCCGGCCCCATGCGCTCCATCGTGTGGGAAACCGGGGGCAGTTGACCGCGCTGCCCGGGTAGTCCCGTGCTGCGGCGACTTCACCACCCGACGTTGTCCGCGGGGCGGGAGGGTCGAGTGGGCGACGGCGGTGTGGGTGGGGTGTGCAGGGGCCCAGCGTTGCGGCCGTGCCGGGCCCGCCACCAGCGTGGCGGCGCGTAAGGAGGTGGGCTGTACATCTGGGAGGCCGGTGGTACACGGGGTGCAGGGGAGGCGATCCGGATCCGGAGGGCGGACACGGTGCATGTCCCTGTCGTGGAGCGTCGGTGCCCTGTACGCCTGGGTTCTGTACGGGAGCCGCGCGGTGACGTCGGTGCACTTTCCGCTCAGGGACCTTCTCCTGGCCGGTCGTCTGCGAGACGGCCGCTCTCGGGGTGACATGGGGCGGCTGCTCTTTGGCAGCCGAGAGGCAGTCCTGGAAAACGCGGATATTCCGCCGTCGAGCGGCGCGGTCCGACACCATGGTGACATGGCAGATGCGGGGGCGTCCGGACGGGGGCGTGTCGGTCGGTGGTACTGGGCGTTGGTGATGGGCGGGGCATGCTCCGCGTTGCTCATGGCCTACGTGGGGAAACTCGGCGTCATATCGACGCTGAACGTGACACTGCCCACGCTGCCCTCCTTGTACCTGGCCTGGAAGGCGTTCCAACTCGAGGGGTTCGACGCCGTACGGGCGAGCGACATGGAGTCCGCGGCCCGCGACCTGGCCGACCTCGTGCGGCACCAGCGGAAGGCCGAGACGGGGACCCGTGGGCGGGACGGCTTCGCTCCAATGCCGGTCACCTGGGCTGCCGCGGACTTCGATTTCGTCCACGACTGGTCGAACCTGCGGTCCATCGCGGCCGAGTGGCCCGGCGCTCGCCCCGAGAACTCCGCCGGTTGGCCGTCCACAGCCGCCGGCCTGTCCGGCCGCGACGAGGAGATCGGCGAGGTGTTCAGTGACAGGACACCGGCGCGGCGGCTGCTGCTCCTCGGGGAGCCCGGAGCGGGCAAGACGACGCTCCTGAACCGTCTTCTGCTGCATCTGCTCGACAACTGGGACGCGGCCCCCGAGAAACGTGTTCCGGTGCTCTTCAACCTCGGTTCCTGGCACCCGGAGGACACCACCCTGATGGACTTGATGGTCCGTCAACTCCGCCTCAGCTATCCAGGACTGACCGCTCTCCCGCCGGCCGGTCCGGCGACGCACGGCGCCGCCGATCTGGCCGAGGCGCTGCTCCAGGGGCAGCGGATCCTGCCGATCCTCGACGGCTTCGACGAGTTGCCGGTCGGTCTGCGTGCCAGGGTGCTGGCCGCCGTCAACGACGAACCCTGGATCACGGCCCCGCTGGTGCTCTCCAGCCGCCTCGCGGAGTTCCGCGAGGCCGTTCACGCCGCTGACGTCGCCATCGGCGTGTACGGGGCGGCGGGGATCACCATTCTGCCCATGGACGCCGCTGACGCGGCCAGGTACCTCCGGGGTAGGCCCGGCACCGAGGAGGCACGGCGCTGGGCGCCGGTGGTGGCCCAACTCGGCACGCAAAGTCCCGTCGGGCAGGCCCTGAGCACCCCGTTGGGCCTGTTCCTCGCGCGCAGGTTCTACCGCTCCTCCCTGGAGCCGGGTTATCCGGGCCGCACCCTGCCGCCAGACCCGGCGGGACTCTGCCAGGACGGCCGGTTCCGCACGAGGGACGAGGTGGACGAGCACCTGCTCGGGAGTTTCCTCCCCAGCGTGTACGGAACCGACGCCCCGCAGGCACACCGAGTCCTGACCCGGATCGCCCGGCATCTGGAGGACGACCAGGGCGGAGCTCCCGACATCGCCTGGTGGAGGCTGAGGTCCCTCCTGCCGGCGCGCCGGGCGGCGCGATTCGTCGCCCTCGTCCTGGGCGGTGCCGTCCTGGTGACGGCCACGCTCACCGCCAGCGCGACGGCGTCGCTGACCTACGGGGCACAGGGTGACATCCTCTACTGCCTCTCGCTGGGCCTGTATTTCGGGCTCCTGACCGCGCTGACGGTGGCCGGGGCCCGCCCGGCCCTGGTGGCGATCGCGTGCGCCTTGGTGACGCTCGTTGCACCCTCCGACGGCCCAGTTCTGTGGAGGTGCGGCGACCTCGCAGGCATAGCGATCGTCGTGTTCCTGGGCTTCTCGACCTTCCGTCGGACGGCGGCGAGGTTCCGGTCACTGGGAGCCGCGCGGATCCTGGCCCTGGGGCTGACCGGCGCACTGATCGGCGCGATGACGCAGGGGGTGCTCACGTACGTCGTCGTCACCATCCAGCCGGTGGACTGGGCCAACCCCCTTACCTTTACCGGCGAGGCACTTGAGAGCGGCGCCAGGCTGGGACTCTTCCTGGGTCTCTCCTACGCCGCCCGCGTCAGCCTGAGGGAAGCGGCCGCGACCCCCGGCGGACGGCTGGCCTGGGCATGGAGCCGGTCCGGTTGTCTGGCGGCGCTGCTGCTCAGTCTGGTGCTCACGGGCATCGCAGCGTGCGTGAGCGCGGCGATGCCGTCGCAGTGGGGAGCGGACGCCTCCACGTGGACGGTGATCGCCGAGATCGGCTTGTCCATCGCCCTGGTTACCGGGCTCGCCGGCGGCATCGGTTTCGGTCTGTCCGTCCAGACACCCGATCTGGCCACGGTGGTGGGACCCGAAACCGTCCTGCGTCAAGACCGCGAGGCGACCGGCACGATGACACTGATGACCGGTGGGGTCTTCCTTGTGGTCTTCGGCCTGTCGGTCGCACCCCTCACCCTGACCGGCGGTTCCGGAATCTTCGGCGTGGCGACGTTCGCCTGCCTCTATGCCCTGCTGGGGGCAATGCTGGGCGCCCTCCGGCAGACGTCGTACATCCTCTTCGTCCTCACGCAAAGCCATCTCGCCCGGTACGAGGGATTCCCGCCCGACCTCATGGCCTTTCTCGACGACGCCCGAAGCCGAGGCATTCTGCGCCAGGTGGGACCCGTCCACCAGTTTCGTCATATCGATCTGCAGCGTCACCTTGCCCGCCAGTCCCGGAGGTGACCTGGTGTGGAGGCCAGCGAGGCGCCGGTGGCGGACGGGCCGTCTCTCAAGGGTGTCGTGAGGGGGGAACGGGGGCGGTTGTACGCAGTACGGACAATCCGGGCCCAAGTGGTGGGACGCGTAAGGGGCCGTGTCCATGGAGTGAGCTCTTTCAGGGTTGCCGCTCCAAGGTGAGGACGGCGCGGCGATTGACGACATTCGATTCGGGCTGCACCGAGCCCTGCGGAAGATGCGCCAGGACTTCAGACGGGCCACACCTCGTTCCACCGGTGCCCGCGCCGCCGAGAGCGCGCGGTTGAGCGTTTGCTGAGTCGGTGGCAACCCGCGGCCGGGTGGGCGTCTGAGCGGTGTCGTCACCCACGGGCCGGCTCCCATGTAGGCGCGGTCGGCGAGGACGGGTATGCCCTGGCGTTCGCAGAACGCCATAGCAGTGATCAATCAAAAGTTGGGGCATTGTCGGTGTAATGGATGCTTTCCCCAATGCCCGCCTGTAGCTTGAGATTTGGGTGTAAGGGGGATACATCATGGATCCGATTGCGCTGGCGGCCGGGACCGCTCTGGTGGGTGCCATGGCCAACGACGCCTGGCAGGGAGCTCGTTCGGCGATGACCGAACTGTGGCGCCGGATGCGCCCCGAGCAGGCCGACGCGGTCGATGCAGAACTGGCCGAAACCCGTGCACAGGTGCTGTCCGCGCGAGAGGTTGGCGAGCGGGAGACCGAGCAAGCCCTGACCGCGGACTGGCAGTTACGACTGCAGGCGCTGTTGCGGGCACACCCGGAGGTCGCCGACGAGCTGAGGAACCTGCTGGATACCCGCCTCGCCCCGCTGCTCTCCGCTGAGGAGCAATCTGCGGTCGGATCCTTGGTCATGAAGGCCGAGGCCTCGGGCAGCGGGCGGGTATACCAGGCTGGGCGAGACCAGCACATCACCGAGCGATGAGCACCGAGGAGGGCTCGCCGCCCGGCGGCGAGACACGATTCGGGGCCCGGGCGTCGGAAAGCGCCCGGATCTATCAAGCGGCCCACGATCAGTACGTGGCCGAGCGTGACCTCCACCTGCACTATGAGACCGGGGTACGTCGGGCGCGCCGGGCCCTGGTCGACAGCGCACCTGATGCAGAATGCCCCTACCCGGGTCTGGCTGCCTTCGACGAGGACCAGTCCCGCTGGTTCTTCGGACGGGACGCGGTGACCGCGGATCTCCTCGTCCGCCTGGACGAGCGGCTGCACGAAGGCGGCGTACTGGCCGTGGTGGCGCCCTCGGGAGCCGGCAAGTCCTCCCTGTTGCGTGCCGGCCTGCTCCCCGCTTTGGCCCGCGGCGCGCTGCCCGCACCCGGATCCGCCTACTGGCCCCGACTTCTCGTCACCCCGACAGCCGACCCGATGGCGGCGCTGTCCGCGCGCCTCGCCCAGGCCGTGGGCGTCAACCCACATCGCGCGGGCAGCGGTCCGCAGGAGTACGCGGCAGAAGTGCTCGCCGCTCTCGGTGCGGGCAGCCCGCCGAGCAGACGTCTCGTCCTGGTGGTTGACCAGTTGGAGGAGCTGTTCACTCTCTGCGCGAACGAGCGTGACCGGCAGGACTTCCTGGACGTGCTCACCGCCCTGGCTCGCCCGCACCCGGCCGGGGGCGGGCCGGTCATCCTGGTCGTTCTGGGCCTGCGGTCGGACTTCTACACGCCATGTGCCGACTATCCGCAACTGCGCTCCGCGCTGCAGGACAGGCAACTGGTGGTCGGTTCCATGACGCAGACGGAATTGCGGGAGGCGATCGTTTTCCCGGCCCAGGCCGTCGGCCTGGATCTGGAGCCGGGACTCGTCGAAGTGCTGTTGCGTGATCTAGGTGCGCACACCGACGGCGGTCGCCTCCTCGGAGCCGAGGCGCCGCAGGGCTACGAGGCCGGCCGGTTGCCCTTGCTGGCGCACGCGCTGCGGGCCACCTGGCAACAGCGACACGGCCACTCGCTCACCGTCGAGGCCTACCAGTCGACCGGTGGCATCCGCAACGCCGTGACCACCACCGCGGACCGCATCTTCACCAGCCTCGACCCGGACGGCCAACGGTTCGCCCGCACGCTGTTCCTGCGGCTGGTGAAAATCGGTGACGGCGTGGAAGACACGCGCCGTCGGCTACCGCGGGATGATCTGCTCGGCACAGCTTCGGACGCGACGGGCATGACCGCCGTGATCACTGCCTTCACCCGAGGGCGCCTGCTGACCCAGCACCAGGAAACCGTCGAAATCACCCATGAGGCGCTGCTGCAGGCGTGGCCGCGGCTCCGTTCCTGGATCGAGGCGGACCGGTCCGGGCACCTGGTCCACCAGAGGCTCGAAGAGGCTGCCACGGCCTGGCGGGACGCCCAACATGACACCAGCGTGCTGTACCGCGGTCAGCGCCTGGAGACGGCCCGGGCCTGGGCGAACCGGGACGGCCAGGACCAGGCCAGCGCGGTCGCCTGCGCCTTCCTCGCCGCCTCCGTCCAGCACGCCCAGCGCGGGATGCGCATACGCCGGGCAGCGATCGCAATCCTCGTGGCACTTGGCGTACTCGCCGCAACAGCTGCGGTGGTGGCTCTACAGCAGCGAAGCACCGCACAGGCCCAGCGGGACGAGGCGGTATTCAGCCGAGTAAAGGCGGAGGGCGGGGCGTTGCGGGAGAGCCAGGCCTCGCTGGCGGCGCAGTTGAACCTGGTGGCATTGGGCATGCGACCGGAAGATGCGGCACTTCGGACACGGTTGATCGAGGATGCTAGTCAGCCGTTGTCGGAGCCCTTGGACGGGGCGAAGGGGCCGTATGAATGTATCGCTTTCAGCCACGACGGGGCACTGCTCGCCGCTGGCAGCGAAGACGGATCCGTACAACTGTGGCGGTTTTCCGGCTCCTCGAAAGCCAAGTTGATCGGTCACACGCGGAGCGATTCGAGCGGAGGCCCTGTGAACGCCGTGGCCATGAGCGCCGACGGCCGACTCCTGGCCACGGCCAACAATGATGGATCGCAAAGGCTCTTCGACATCTCCGATGCCACGCACCCACGACCGCTCGGCCACACCCCTCCAAGGGAGGCGCCGTCTGCCGTCGGAGTGGACGTCAGCCCCGACGGCAAGCTCATGGCGAGTGCCACCGAGGACGCATGGGCGGACCTGTGGGACATATCCAACCCTCGACGGCCCCGGTTGCTGGGGCGGGCAAAAGACGTCGACACATACGCGCTCGTGGGCTCCGTAGCCATCAGCTCCACCGGCCGATACCTCGCCACCACGGGTGGCGACGGCAACGTCCAGCTGTGGGACATACGCCATCCGGCGGCCCCTGTACGGCTCGGCTGGATCACCGATTTTCCTCACAGTACCGCGTTGCCTATAACACCCCAGGGCACCGCCGTGTTCAGCCCGGATGAGAAGACTCTCGCCAGCGGGGGCAATGACGGGATGGTGCGGCTATGGGATATCTCGGACAAGCGTCATCCCAGTCTGCTCGGGCTGCCGCTGCCGAACAACCTCTCGCCCACCACTGGCCTCGCGTTCAGTCCGGACGGTCGGACCCTTGCCACATCGAGCAGCAAGGACAGCGTATACATCTTTAATCTGGCCGACCTGACGAATGTTCACCTCATGCAGACGCTGCACGGGAACCTCCTCGGCGGCCGAGCGTTGGCGTTTCGCCCCAATGACGACAGCCTGGTCACAGTGGGACCGGACCCCGCCGCTCCCCTGTGGTGGCACCTCCGACCCACAGTCATAAACCGGCATCAAGGACTGGTGAGCTCGGAGAGCTTCGCCCGTGATGACGGCAGCATGATCACAGTGGGCAACGATGGGATGATCTGCCGCTGGAACCTCCGCAGCGCGTCACAGCCCGTCCTACTGGACTGCGGACGGTTCGAGAACCCATCGCGAGGCTCCTTCAACGACACCTGGCTAGACGCCGTCGCGGTGAGCCCGGACGGCCGCACCATGGCTTTAGTCGACAACGAGAGCGGCAAGATGGAGCTTTGGGACATCGCAGCTATTCGCCACGCGAAGAAGCTGAAAACCCTGGCAGATTCACACGGCTCCTACTTCAGGAACCTCTCCTTCAGTCCGGACGGGCATGTACTGGCCGCAGCCGGAGACCAGGGAGCGCCACAGCTATGGGACGTGTCGGATCCTCGCCATATAAAACTTCTCGGCCGTTTCGCCCAGGATGACAACGCCCCGTCGGCGGACCAGCTCGCCTTCAGTCCCGACGGAGGCCTAGTCGCCACGCTGGATGACGCTGATGGGCGAGTAGTCCTGTGGAATGTGACAGATCCGCGGTATCCCATTCAAGCCGGCCACACGAAGCGCAACGAGCATGACGACGAGTACAGCATGGCCATGGCCTTCAGTCCCACGGGGGATCTCATCGCCACAGCCAGCGACAGCGGGAGGATCCGCCTATGGAGCGTCACTCGCTCCGGCACTCTCTCGGTGAAGGGAACCGCCACCACCGCCACCCCCACCCCCACCGGAGCCTTCACGACTCTCTCCTTTAGCCCCGACAAGCACCTCCTGGCCACCGGGGGTTCTGACAACACGATCCGTCTCTGGGACGTCTCCGACCCCGCCCACCCCGCCGCCTTCGGACTGCCCCTGGCTGGACACACCCGCGCCGTCCACGCAGTGGTCTTCGACCCCACCTCTCCTGTCCTGGTCAGCGACAGCTACGACGGCACAGTGCGACTTTGGCCCACCGAGATCAGCTACGACACCAACCTGGTCTGCAGGGCATCCGCAGGAACTCTCACGCCGGCCCAGTGGAATCTGCACCTGTCTGGTCTGCCGTACGACCCACCGTGTCCGTAGTCAATCGGATGGGCGTCTCCTCCAGAGCGTGTGCGTTGCACGACCAGAAAAGATAGGTGACATAATTAAAATTTGCGTCGCACTGATTGCGCTAGGTTCCCCGCGGCGCCCCGACCAGCCATTGGCTTGCCGAGCGTTGCCGTTCAGCGCGCTCGCGCACCCAGGAGGCGAGATGTTCCAGGGCACCATCCCCGGCCCCATGCGCTCCATCGTGCGGGAAACCGCGGGAAGTTGGCCGCGAGGTCCTGTGTACGTGCCGTGCTGCGGCAACTTCACCATCGAACGCTCCCTGGCCGGCATGGGCTTCGAGCTGCACTCCTCGGACGTCTCGATCTACACGAGCGCGGTCGGCCGGTGGCTCACCCGGCAGCCGGTCGGCATCCGGCTCCGCGAGGAGAGCCGAGGCGAACTCGCATGGCTCGCGGACTCCTTGGACGACGGCGTCGGAACCGTCGCCACGCTCATGCTCGGCACCCGGTTCCTCGCCAGCGTCGGCCGCGACGGCCTGTGGCACGAACGGGTAGTGCGCTCCTACAGGGACCAGTGGAAGGCCAAGCACGCGGAGACGGTCGAGCGGCTGTCCGGCTCGGACATCGAACTCGCCTCGTACGAGGTGGGGGACGTGCGGTCCTGGCTGCAGAGGGTGCCCCGAGAGGCTCCGGTGTGCAGCTTCCCTCCCTTCTACGGCGGCGGGTACGAGAAGCTGTACGAGCCGCTGGAAGCCCACTTCGCCTGGGACGCACCGGAGTATGAGCCGCTGTCGGACGCGGACGTGGTCGACGTGCTCGGCGCGATCACGGACCGACCGTACTGGCTGACCGCCTCCAACCACGACGTGCCCGAACTCCACCCTTACTTGCGCGGGGTGATCAAGGCGACGCCGCGTGCCGCTCCCTTCTACGTGTATGCCAGCGAGGCCCGGACACGGATCGTGGCCCCGCGCCAGACGGTCGAGCCGGTGAAGGCTCCTCGCCTGCGGGAGGGGGACGAACTCGTGGGCCCGCTCACTCTGTCGCTGCTGAAACCGGGGCAGTTCAACGCGCTGCGCTCCCGATACCTCAACCCGAGGATCGCGCCCGGGGCAGCGAACCTGGCCGTTGCGGTCCGGGACGGCGGCGGGCGGCTGCTCGGCGTGTTCGCCATGGCGCCCAGCACGTTCACGCCGGACGAGGCGTACGTGCTCTCGGACTTCGCGGTCGCGCCGACCGACTACCCGCGGTTGTCGAAGCTGATCGTGCTGGCGGCCATGAGCGCGGAGGCGCAGTTGCTGTGTCAGCGGGCGTTCTCGCGGCGGATCCGGCGGGTGGCGACGACGGCGTTCAGCAACAACCCGGTGTCGATGAAGTACCGCGGGCTGCTGCGGCTGAACAAGCGCGGCCCGTCGAGCGAGGACGGCTGGAAGTTCCAGCTCCAGTACCAGGGCGCCATGGGCCGGCACACGCTGGCCGGAGCCCTGGAGATATGGGCGAAGCGGTGGGGCGCCCCGACGACGAAGACGGGAGTGTGACCATGGAGGACACCAACCGCCTCGCCCCGCCGCAGATGGTGCAGGGTGACCCGCGCACGCTGACGCTGCTCGACGTCAACGCGCGGTTCCTGCCGCATGAGCAGTTCCGGCAGCTTGTGGCGAACATCGAGCGCGACGGGCATCTGACCTCGACGCCGTTGGTGTGGAACGACACCGTGTCGGGGCGGCTGGTCGTGCTCTCGGGCAACCACCGCACGCTGGCTGCGATCGAGGCCGGCCTGGAGCAGATCTGGTGGATGCAGATCGACGAGCCGCTGCCCCGCCAGCGGCAGATCGCGCTCCAGCTCTCGCACAACGCCATCGCGGGCCAGGACGATCCGGCGGTCCTCAAGGAGCTGTACGACGAGCTGGAGAACGTGGAGTGGCGCCAGTACACGGGCCTGGACGACAAGACTCTGGATCTGCTGGAGAAGGTCGACGTCGCTTCCCTGGGCGAAGCGAACCTCGACTTCGCCAGCGTGCAGTTCATGTTCCTGCCCGATGAACTGGAGCGGGCGGAGGCCGCGTTCGACGCGGCCAGGTCGACGGCGGCAGCGGACCAGCGGTGGGTCGCTGGGCTGAAGCAGTACGAGCCGGTGCTTGATGCGCTGGAGACGTCGCGGGCCGCGTACAAGATCGGCAACAGCGCGACGGCGCTCGGAGTGATCCTCGCTGTGTTCGAACGGCACCTGGATCAGCTCGCCGATGGCTGGTTCGATGCGGCCTCCGGTGAGCCAAGCCGTAATGGCACGGCACCTCTGGAGACGGTGTTCGGAGTACGGGTGATCCCAGTGGAAACGGCGGTCGCCATACGGGCAGTGATCGACCGCATGGTGCAGCAGGGCACTGTGCCGGAGAAGGAGCCCTGGCGTGTCCTTGATGTTCTCGCCAGTAACTCAGCTTCACTCAACTCGGTGCGGTCCACGAGCTCGACAGAAGTCTCGGCAGAGCATGGCCGATAGCCCCGCGCGTTGCGCGGGGGGTCAATCCCTGCGGGTACGGGGAGCAGTGGCGGCCGTAGAGGCGGGCCTGCATGGCGAGGGGACCATCCCTGCTGGTGCGGGGAGCAGTCGCCGTGCTCGCGAGGCTGGCCGAGGGTGATGGGACCATCCCCGCGGGTGCGGGGAGCAGAAACAGTTCAAGCCCCGTGAACTTCGCTCCCAGGGACCGTCCCCGAGGGTGCGGGGAGCAGGGCGGCCGGGACGTCGCCGGGGGACCATCTCCGCATGTGCGGGGAGCAGGCACCGCGACCTCAACGACACGGCCCTCTGCTGGTTCCATCTCCGTGGGTGCGGGGGAGCAGCCGGCGCGCGCCCCGCACACCCCTGTACGGACAGGACTATCCCCGCGGGTGCGGGAGCAGCCGACCCGCGTGCCCAGCTTCAGCACCTGATCGGGATCATCCCCCCCCATTACCGTCTTCGTAGCCCCGCAACGGGGTTACCGGCCTTCGGAGTTGGCATGACTACCTCCCCTTGTCGAGTGCATGGCCTGGGGGGTGGTGTCACCAGCTCCGGAGGCACTGACAGACCGCTGATTAGGGGCATGACCACCGACTTCTTCGCAGGTCGGGAGGCTCTTCGTAATGTGGATGTGGCGATCAGTGCCGTGGCAGGGCCGGGTGAGTACGACCGGAGGACACCGCACGTGATCGATACCGGCGACATCGACGTCTACCTCGGCCTGGACGTCGGCAAGGGCGAACACCACGCCACCGCGCTCACCCCGGCCGGGAAGAAGACCTTCGACCGCAGACTGCCCAACAGCGAGCCCAGGCTCCGCGAGGTGTTCGCCAAGCTGCAGGCCAAACACGGCACCGTTCTCGTCATCGTCGACCAGGTCGCCTCCATAGGCGCCCTGCCGCTGACCGTCGCCCGTGACCTGGGCTGCCAGATCGCCTACCTGCCCGGCCTGACCATGCGGCGGATCGCCGACCTCTATCCCGGCGAGGCCAAGACCGACGCGAAGGACGCGTTCATCATCGCTGACGCGGCCAGGTCGATGCCCCACACGCTGCGATCGGTCGACCTCGACGACGAGACGATCGCCGAGCTGCAGATGCTTGTCGGGTTCGACGACGACCTCGCCGCGGAAGCGACCCGTCTGTCGAACCGGCTGCGGGGCCTGTTCACGCAGATCCACCCGCACCTGGAACGGGTCCTGGGCCCGCGCATGCAGCACCCGGCCGTGCTCAGGCTGCTGGACCAGTTCGGTTCACCGGCCCAGATCCGCAGGGCCGGACGCCGACGCCTCATCACCCTGATCCGTCCGAAAGCGCCCCGCATGGCCGAACGGCTCATCAACGACGTCTTCACCGCCCTCGACGAACAGACCGTCGTCGTCCCGGGCACGGACGCGGCCGCACTGATCGTCCCCAGCCTCGCCTCCTCGCTCCAAGCCGTGCTCGACCAGCGCAAACTGCTGGCCCACCGGATCGAGGAACTGCTGGAGGCCCACCCTCTTTCCAAGGTCCTGATGTCCATGCCCGGCATCGGCATCAGGACCGGCGCCCGCATCCTCATCGACGTCGGCGACGGCACCGCGTTCCCGTCCGCCGCCCACCTCGCCGCCTACGCCGGCCTTGCCCCGGCCACCAGAAGCTCCGGGTCCTCCATCCGCGGCGAACAGCCCTCACGCAGAGGAAACAAGCAGCTCAAACGCGCTTTCTTCCTCTCCGCGTTCGCCGCGCTGGCCGACCCGGCCTCCCGCACCTACTACGACAAGAAGATCGCCCAGGGAAAGCACCACACCCAAGCCCTCCTCTGCCTCGCCCGCCGCCGAGCCGACGTGCTCTTCGCGATGCTCCGCGACGGCACCTTCTACCAACCACCAACCCCGATCACCCCTTGACCAAAGTCATAGGGGCACCCCCCCGGGCGCGGGGAGTAGACGCTTTCCGTATCAGCCTTATGACCATGGGAAAGGACCATCCCCGCGGGTGCGGGGAGCAGTGTGGAGTCGATCAGGGGATCGTCAGACTCCAGGGACCATCCCCGCGGGTGCGGGGAGCAGCAGATGGCAGAAGGTCTGGAGCAGAACCCGAAGGGACCATCCCCGCGGGTGCGGGGAGCAGCCCTCGGCTACCTCGACCATTCCGGGCACATCGGGACCATCCCCCCCGGGTGCGGGGAGCAGGACGACGTGCCCATCCTCGCCATGGGTGGCGAGGGACCATCCCCGAGGGTGCGGGGAGCAGTTAGACGCTCTCAAGTCTCTTGGGGCCGGGGCGGGGACCATCCCCGCGGGTGCGGGAAGCAGAAGCTCGGCGAACTCCTGCACGAGGGCACGGGGGGATCATCCCCGCGGGTGCGGGGAGCAGACGAGCGGCGGGCCGTCGCCGGCCTTCTCCGTAGGACCATCCCCACGGGTGCGGGGAGCAGAGTGTTGCTGTGCTGGTACTCAAGCGCGATCCTGGACCATCCCCGCGGATGCGGGGGGCAGTTCCCGGCGTTGGCAAGTGCCGCCGCCCCGGCTGTTGGCAGTTGGGACCATCCCCGCGGGTGCGGGGAGCAGCTCACAGCGCAACACCTCTCCGGGGGACGCTGGGGACCATCCCCGCGAGCGCGGCGAGCAGTAGGGATAGGTCGGGCAGCCGTGGTTCCACCCCGGACCATCCCCGCGCGCGGGGAGCAGCGCAATGCCGAGTTGCAATGGCGCAAGAGTAAGGGACAACCCCGCGGACGCGGGGAGCAGGCACTGCACAAAGGGCGGCGAACCCACCAACCATCTCCGCGGGCGCGCAGAGCAGTTGGCACCCTCCATGGCGATCCACGTTGAGCGGGGACCATCCCCGCGAGCGCGGGGAACAGTGACCCGGCGTGCTGCCGAGTTACCCGCGCTTGGGGCCATCCCCGCGGGTGCGGGGAGCAGGACGACGTGCCGATCCTGGCCATGGGCGGCGAGGGACCATCCCCGCGGGTGTAGGGAGCAGCGAGCAGGCCGAGGTAGCCGCTCATCGTGACCGGGACCATCCCCACGGGTGGAAGCGAGTGCAGTGAGGGCAATGAACTTGTCCTGGGCGGGATCATCCCCGCAAATGCGGGAGCAGCTGATGCAGAACTTGGACGGGCTGAAGACCAAGGGGCCATCCCCACGGGGCGGGGAACAGGCTCACCATCCCCGCGAGTGCGGGGCGCAGACGCTGATTGGCGGTTTGTTGGCGTCGGTGACGGGACCATCCCCGCGCGTGCGGGGAGCAGCCCGCGGTGAGGGTGGCCACCCCCATGCGGGCGGGACCATCCCCGCGCGTGCGGGGACCAGGTATTTCGCGACGCTCAGCAGGTCGAACGGGGCGGGACGATCCCCGCGGGTGCGGGGAGCAGAAATCCTTAGCCGTTATCAAGATCTCTACCACGGGATCATTCCCGCGGGTGCGGGGAGCAGCACGGTGCCCAGCCGTCCTCGATGAGCGGCCAGGGACCATCCCCGCGGGCGCGGGGAGCAGAAGTACATGGAAGGCCCACCGCCCTCCCGCTGGGGACCATCCCCGCGGGTGCGGGGAGCAGGCCTTCTCCACGGTGTACATGCCGTCGGTCAGGGGGCCATCCCCGCGGGTGCGGGGAGCAGTCGGCGAACTGCTGGAGCAGCCAGACCACGGCGAGACCATCCCCGCGGGTGCGGGAAGCAGCGTAGGACGGCAAGCGTCCTTTCCCGCAGGCGGGGACCATCCCCGCGGGTGCGGGGAGCAGATGAGCCACATCCGGTCCGCGCGGTGCGCCTGGGGACCATCCCCGCGGGTGCCGGGAGCAGCGCAGGCAGGCGACACGGTCGGCGTGCCCGCGGGTGCGGGGAGCAGCTGATCCGCCGCTACGTCGCCGCCGGCTCCGAGGGACCATCCCCGCGGGCGCGGGGAGCAGACGGGCAGGGGCAGGCGAAGCGTCGATCGAAAGGGACCATCCCCGCGGGTGCGGGGAGCAGAACATGTTTCCCCCCATGAAAGCAACCTCTCCGGGACCAACCCCTCAGGCGCGAGGAGCAGTGCAGGAAGTAGGCCTGAAACTGCAGATCGGTGGGACTATCCCCGCGGGTGCGGGGAGCAGATCTAGCGTGTCAGGGTGCGGGGGAGTAGATCGGGACCATCCCAGCGGATGCCGGGAGCCCGGCGCGGGTTCGGCGATTTCAACGCATGAGCCGGGACCATCCCCGCGGGCGCGGGGAGCAGGCCTTCGACCCGGCGGCGTTGACCGCGTTGAGGGGACCATCCCCGCGGGCGCGCGGGGCACGTGCCGATGTGCCAGCCCCTTCAGTCGATGGCGGGACCATACCTGCGGGTGCGGGGGCAGATGACGTACAACGCGTTCGTCTCGATCGTCGGGACCATCCCCGCGGGTGCGGGGAGCAGCTGCCGTTGACGTCGGTGAGCGCGGCCGCGTAGGGACCATCCCCGCGGGTGCGGGGAGCAGTGCTACTACGGACGTGACTTCCCACGTGGCGAAGGATCAACCCCGCAGGTGCGGGGAGCAGCCGGACGCGTACGGTCCGCACGTGGTCGAGGAGGGATCAACCCCGCGGGTGCGGGGAGCAGGCCGAGCGCCAGCAACTCGCTGCCAGAGAACAGGGACCAACTCCCCGGATGCGGGGAGCGGGAGAAGGGCGGACGGGCCGCCACCCTGTACCAGGGAACAGCCTTCGCGGGCGTGGCCATCGTGGCGGGTGTCGGGACCATCCCCGCGGGTGCGGGGAGCAGGGCATCAAGAACGGCAACGGTCCGCTCACCACGGGACCATCCCCGCGGGTGCGGGGAGCAGTTGAACACCGTGCCCAGGAACCGGCCGACGTCGGGACCATCCCCACGGGTGCGGGGAGCAGTGTTCGCACATCGTGAAGCGAAAAGGGGGAGTGGGACCATCCCCGCGGGCGCGGGGAGCAGTGGTGCCAGGCCTGATCACTTGACTGCACCAACAGCTGGCTCAACCTGGTGGCGGTCAGAGAGTCTCCCGCATCACGCGTATCAGCCGTTCGCGTTCGCGGTTGAATTCCTTGCGCGGATGGCTGAGCTCTTCGTCGTTGTACGGAATGCCCCGGCCTACTGCGTCACGGTAGGCGATCAAGAGTTTAATCAATTGACTCGTCAAAGCCGTTATTTCATCGTTCGTCACCAACGAGAGCTCGAAGCGCCGAGCAAGCACACTGCTGTCTCGAAGCACTGTCAATGCGCAGGCTCGCGCAGTCTCATCGTTGTCGTGGCCTTGGCTGATGTTCCATAAGATCTCACTCGCTTCTGTCGTCGCCTGTCTCGATCTAAAACTGCCGATCATCGTTGACACCTGGGTCTCTGATCACTAGGAGATCCACATGTCGAAGACACCCCCGCTCGATCGCGAGGCCAAGCGGCGCCTGGCCGTCATACGCCATGTCGAAGAGGTCACCGGCAACGTCGCCATGAGCTGCCGGTACTTCGGCATCAGCCGGCAGGCGTACTACATCTGGTATCGCCGCTACCAAGCCGAGGGCATCGAGGGGCTGCGCACTCGCTCGAAGGCGCCCAAGCACAGCCCGAACGCCACGCACGTCGAGATCGTAGGGAAGATCATCTATCTCCGGCAGAACTACCACTTCGGGCCCGAGAAGATCGCGATGTACCTCAAGCGGTATCACGACGTCACGATCAGCAAGTCGGGCGTGTGGCGGATCCTCAACCGCCTGGACATGGGCCGCCTGCCGGCCTCACAGCGGTACAAGCGACACGACCGCAGATGGAAGCGGTACGAGAAGCAACTGCCCGGCCACCGCGTACAGATCGACGTGAAATTCATCGAGCCGCTCGCCTCCATGCCACAAGGCCGGCGCGGCGGCCGCAACAAGTACTACCAGTTCACGGCGATCGACGACTGCACCCGGCTGCGGGTCCTGAAGATCTATCCGACCCTCAACCAGGCCACCGCCATCCAGTTCGTCGACTACGTCCTGCAGAGGCTGCCGTTCCAGGTGGAGGTGATCCAGACGGACAACGGAGCAGAGTTCCAGTCCGCCTTCCACTTCCACGTGCTCGACAAAGGCATCGGCCACGCCTACATCAAGCCCCGCACACCGCGGCTGAACGGGAAGGTCGAACGCTCCCACCGGATCGACGGCGAGGAGTTCTACCGGCTCCTGGAGGGCGTCATCATCGACGACGCCGAGGTCTTCAACGACAAGCTGCGCGAATGGGAGGACTACTACAACTACCATCGCCCACACGGCGGCCTCGGCGGCCAGACTCCTTACGAACGCCTCAAGCAGAAGACCGCGCCCCAGGCGTAAACGATCATCGTCGGTTGCACACCGACAGCCTGCAGAAAGGCCGCGTAAGCCGACCGCAGTTCGCTCCGTTTGTGTAACTCCCGGTCTCTACGCGATCGGTTGCGATCCACGAGAAACGAAGATCCCAGAGCGATCAAACCGCCGATCGCGGTGCTCACTGGTGCTGTCCACTCCATATCGCCAGCTTGCTACCTATTCGATTCAAGAAACGCTGCTTGGTGAAGAGAAGGTCCAGGCAGTAGGCGTCGGGGCCATCCCTGCGAGTGCGGGGAGCAGTCGGGGAGGCCGGTGTCCCGGGGGTTGCGAGGGGACCATCCCCGCGAGTGCGGGGAGCGGGGAGCAGGACCTGGTCATCGACCAGGCCAAGGCCTTCGCGGGACCATCCCCGCGGGTGCGCAGGGCAGATGGCCAGCGATATCGCGTCGACTTCGGCGGAGGGGCCATCCCTGCGAGTGCGGGGAGTAGACGGGCGCGAGGTTCTCCTTCGCCCGGATCTCGGGACCATCCCCGCGGGCTCGGGGAGCAGCTCGAGCAGAAGGTCGGCAGAGGGTCGGGCTGGGGATCATCCCCGCGGGTGCGGGGAGCAGAACGACACCTTCGCCAGGCAACGAGCCTGGACGGGACCATCCCCGCCGGCGCGGGGAGCAGTTGATCCGCTTCAGGATCGGGTCGTCCTTCTGGGGGCCATCCCCGCTGACGCGGGGAGCACGTGTCGGCCATGTCGGGGGTGCCGATCTCCTGCGGACTATCCCGGCGCGTGCAGGGAGCATGTGCCGTCCGGTTGGCCGCGGTGAGGGCAAAGGAACCCTCCCGCGGGTGCGGGGAACATTTTACGAACACGGGACCAGCCCACTGGCGGTAGGCACCATCCCCGCGGGAGCGGGGAACACTGGGAGGGCCGCCCACGGCGACGGTGACTCAGGGTTGGGATGTGTCGTTTCCGGCTTCTGGTTCGTTCACGCGCCGGTCAGAGTCTCTTGCGATCAAGCTCAGGTGTCGCAGGGCGTCGGGAGCGAGTTGAGGGAGTAGCGGGATCGTGTGGGGCCACGCGTTGGTTCTCAATAGGCTGCGCACGAGGTGTCGGGCCGTTTCTTCAGCAGGGGGGCTGCCGCCGCTGGATGTCTGGGCAAGCGCCAGACAGGTCCGGACGACCCTGTCGCCGGCCTTGCTGTCCGTGGCCAGTGTTACTGGGGCGCCCGCGAGGTATGCGGCGGCTGCGTAGAGCGCCATCGCTCGCTCGCCTGGTGTTCGTGCCGCCTCGGCATGGCGCCAAAGGGCGGTGGTGTCACTGGCCATGGCGGAGAGCAGGGTGAGTTCTGCGCAAGGTCCTTCCCCCGGCTGGAGCGAGTGCTGCCATCTGTCGGTTATGTCTGTGACGACGTGGCGGCTTCCTTCGGGGAGGCAGTCGAGGCGCTTAAGCAGGGTGAGGATGGTCATTGACGGCGTGTGCCATGGCGGGGGTGTGTCAGACAGGCGAAGTGAGGCGAGCCGGACCGCTTCGTGCAGTCGCGGGGCGGGTTGTCGAATATTCGGGTAGGCGAGTAGGAGAGCTGCCAGTTCCGGGAGGGTTCGGAGAGGGCTTCCTGAATCGATCCGTAGTATCAGATCCTCGGTGAGAGGTTCGGCGATGCGTGCCGCTTCGTTGGGGCAATGGTGGGTGAGTCCGGCCGCGACGGCTGTTAGCGCGAGTCGCTTCTCCATGGCGGTACGTCCCGTTGCGGTGGCCAAAGCCGCAGGTGCGTCACCGCCGTGGGCTAGTGCTTGGGCTACGACGTTGGTCAAGCCAGGATCGGCACTGCCGGCCATCACACGCGCTGCCTCATGGGCGTAGCGGTATCCCGCATCTGCGTGCCCGCCGAGGGAGCATCCGAGGGAGATCGCTGCCAGGTGAAGTGCACGGTCCGGGGGACCTGGCAGGTATGCGACGAAGGCCTCGGCTGAGCTGAATTCGCCTGCGAAACCCAGGGCCCGGGATAGGCCTACCGTCCAGTCTTCCGGGACGGATGGATGCGACGACGAAACGGGGAAGCCTCGCAGGGCAGTCTCCAGCAGCTCCCGGCTGCGCAGAAGATTGCCTGCGTCCAGTTGATCGTCCGCCTCGTGGAGCAGAAGTACGTGATCACGCTGTGGCCCGTCGCCGGGGGGACGCAGACCTGCGGACAGTCGATGCCTGGGCGCGCGCCGGGGTACTGGTGCAGGTTGGTCCTGTCTCTGCGCGCCTCCTGGCCCTGTCTGTGTCTTCGTGTCCTTCCTCCGCGATGCCGCCAGCGCAGTCCGCTCTGCGTCCTTCTCTCTCCGGACCGCGTTCTTCTCCTCCCTGGCGGTGGCCGAGGCGGCCTTAGCCTCTTGTGCTCTACGTTCTTCACCAGCTTCAGTGAGTGACAGAGCCCGTTCAGGGATGACATCGCCGAGTACTCCGGCGCGCAGCTCCTCGGGTAGGGACCTTAGGAGGCGGCCGATGTCTTCGAGGGCGTTCCTCGTGGGGGGCATGGTGTCGTCGACCGCCTGAGCGAGACGTGCCAGCGTTCCGGCCAGTTCGCGACCGAGGTGTGCCTGATCGTCTTCGGACAGCGCATCGGGGTTGGCGAGTGCTTCGGTCATCCGGGCCAGTGCGGCCCGTGTCTTTTCTTGAGCTTTGCGTTGTCGCCTGGCAGGCAGTCTGGAAAGTGCCGATGCGGCGCGGGCGAGTACGTCGACTGCGGCCAGCCCGTCCGAGGGGTCGAGCTCCTCACAGATGGCCATGATGCGATCACCGGCGTCGCTGCCGAGCGAAGGCATCGCCCGCGCCAGTGCCCCCCAGAGGTCCACCGCGGCCGCACGGTCGCGGATGCGTCCCTCGCTCAGGGTCTCTGCTCGTTCACGCAGGGCTGTCAGGCCATCCGTGTCACCGGTCGTGACCAGCAGGCCGGCTGCCGCGGTGAGTGTTTCAGTCCCTGCCGCCTTGTCGCGGATTACGGCCTGTAGCAGGGTTCGGGCAGCGCCCAGCTCGTTCAACGGTACGAGTATGCGGGCGGATTCGAGGAGCCGTGTGTACGTCTCGGTGTCCTGATATGTGCCGGGGAAGTCCGGGTCGGTACAGGTGAGCCACTGGGCGGCCTCGAGGGCGACGGCGTCTGCTCCTTCCCGCTCTGCGTAGGCCATCTCCACTGCAACGTCCGCCAGGTGCGCGGCCCTTTCGGCCGTGGTGGGTGCGGAACGTGCCAGGCCGCGAGCGCGCTCTACTTCGCCCAGCCGGACGAGGAGGGCGGGGGCACCTGGAGGCACCTCGCGCGACTCGCTGCGCAGCAGAGACCGCGCCGCGATGAGCGGGGCGAGTACTGCCAGGTTGCCGGGGGTGGTGTCTGAAGGGTTGATCTCTTCCTCAAGTGCGTCCAGTTGCGCGAGGGCCGCTTCTGGGCCGGCCGTGGAGGCGAGCCGGCACAGCCGGGGCATGTCGAGAACGTAAGCGGTCCGTTCTGGGGCGCCAGTTAGCAGCCGGAGCTGATGTGCCAGGGGGTAGGGGGGCGTCTCGGGGGGCCAGCCCGCCGTACGCCATCTCTGCGACCAGCCGACCAGCGTACGGGTGTGCTGCGCGATCGCCTGGTCTCCCAAGTCCCCACGAATTACCTGGACGAGACCGGGATCCGCAAGGGCGTAGGTCTGGGATACCGGATCGTCGAGGATGACGGAGCGCCCTGCCGGCCCCTGCATCAGGCGGTCGACCCAGTCGGCCGGGAGCCCGGCCAGCTCCGCCAGGTCCGCCGTGCGCAGGCCGCCGCCCGCCGCGGCGAGCAGCCCCGCGACCGTTTCGCCTAGAGCGGTGGGGTCCGGCGGTGTCAGCCGGACCTGTGGGACTCCTTCGGCAGGTACGAGAGCGCGCAGGTATGTGCGTTGGCGCAATGGATGCCGGGCGGGGAGGTCGTCGGGAAAGCGCACGCCGCGCCTGAAGGAGACGATGACGCGCATACCGGAAGGTGGAGCAGAGGGGAGGAGCGCGGCGATGCTTCCACGGACGATGCCTGGCAGGCTTCCGCCTTCGGCTGCGGGCGCTTCGCTTGCGGCAGTGAGTCCTGACCATGCCACGTCGTCATCGAGACCGTCGACCACCAGCAACAGCTTGCGCCCGTGCTTCACGCTCGTCTCGGCGGCGTCGGCAAACAGGCGCTTCCATTGCTGGACACCGCGAGGTATGCGTTGCTCGGGTTCACGGAGTAACGCCCTGATCTGATCGGCCATTTGCTTTTCGAATTCAGCGCGTGTGTCGGTGCCACGCGCGGAGACGAAGAAGTTCAAGACGTCGGTGTTGCTTGGCGGCCGCTGCACGTAGTCGGCGAGCAGGGCGGTCTTGCCTACCGGGGCGTCAGCGTGCCAGCACAGGTACGGCGGCGCCGTGGAACGGGAGTCGCTGACGAACGCGTTCATGGCTCTACGTTCGCCCTCCCGCCCGCGGAGATCATTAACGGCGGCTTCAATGGCGGGCCTGTGCGGGCGGACGAAGCGGTGGTGCGGGTCCCTCTCCCGGACTACGACGATCTGCCGGTGCTGTCTGCTGGTTCCTTCTTCCTGCGCGGCACGCGTCTGCCGTTCGGTCCCTACCTGAGGACGTCAGGATACGGGTCAGGTCACGACCCGGCGTGGGCGGAACTTTCGTGTAGTAGAAGTGCCCTCGTCGTCAACTATTCGCCTTCCGGCACGACCAACCGAATGCAGCACACAGGCTCGGTTTCTGTATCTCGTTCCACCGACGGAAAGCCAGTCTCAATCGTTGCAAGTGAGACAGAGAACAGAAAGAAGATCCTTTCCGCAGTAGCCTCCCCCTGAGGGTTCAAGGGCTCCGTCACTGGCAAGGTGACGGAGCCCGTACTCGTTCGCGGTTCCAGCGCAGCTGCAAAGTCGACGGAGGCGGCAGCCCGTAGGTCCTCATCATCTTCGAGTGAAGAGGCGATTCCGAACGACGTCGAGGGTGCCCCGCTTGTCACTCGGGTCGTGCGGTCGCGCGGGTAGCATGACCAATGGGTGACCCTCCACTCAACGCTTTGCAGCTAACTCCCGAGGGACCGGACCGCACCGACGGTCCCGGCCGACGGCCATACGGCGCAGGGGAGAAGGCGAAGCAAGCGTGGCAACTCCGTTGAGCGCGGACAGATTCTTGTCCGTGCTGAAGCACGCGGGCCTCGGCGTCGTCGAGCACGGCACGTGGCGTACCCACAACCGCAACCGATACGGCAACTGGGGCCCCGTGAACGGGGTCATGATCCACCACACCGGCCCGTACTCGTCCGAGGCCGACATGGTGGAGCAGTGCCGCGTCGGCTACCACGACCTTCCCGGCCCCCTGTGCCACGGCGTGATCGACCGGGCCGGGACAATCCACATGGTCGGCTACGGCCGCACCAACCACGCCGGCATGGGCGACACCGACGTGCTGCTCGCGGTCATCGCGGAGAAGACGAGCCTGCCGCGCGACAACGAGGCTGACACCGACGGCAACCGGCACTTCTACGGCTTCGAATGCATCAACACCGGCCAACAGACGTGGCCCGCCGTCCAGCTGGACGCAATGGCCCGCGCCGCCGCGGCCGTATGCCGCGCACACGGCTGGAACGAGCACAGCGTCATCGGCCACAAGGAATGGCAGCCCGGCAAGCCGGACCCGGGCGGCATCGACATGGACGACTTCCGCGCTCGCGTCGCCCGCCACCTCGAGGGCGACGGTACGACTCCGGGCAAGCCCAAACCGCCCACTTCCAAGCCGAAGCCGTCGCCCAAACCCACTCCGAGGCCGACCCCACGGTACGCCGCCTATCCCGGCAGGGCCTTCTTCCAGGCCGGTCGGTCCTCGCCGGTGATCGAGGCCATGGGCAAGCGGCTAATCGCCGAAGGCTGCGACTCCTACGACACCCCCGTGGGCGCGGTGTGGAACGGCGCGCACCGCCGCTCGTATGCCGCCTACCAGATCAAGCGTGGCTACCGCGGCCCTGACGCCGACGGCATCCCCGGCCACGCGACGTGGAAGGCGCTGCGCATCCCGCACCAGGCCAGCACGACCGAACCGACGACGACTCAGCCCGAGAAGGAGACCGATCCCGTGCCGCAAGCCCTCGCCGACATCGCGGAGCGCACCGTGGCCACCTACGTCCAGTCGCTGCTGGGCCTAATGGCAGCCTCCTCGACCACCGACCTGGTGTCGCTGTCGGCGTGGCAGGCCGCCGCCGTCTCCGCTCTCCCCGCAGCCCTGTCGGCACTGAAGTCCACACTCGGCACGGCGCTCGGCCGCACCGGCACAGCCTCCTGGCTGCCGGGCAAGCACGACCCGGCCACCCCCAAGTACTGACCGGAGGTACGCGTGCCCGAGGGAGAGATCGCACTCGCACTCGCCGAACTGCGCAGCGCCCTGGAAGTCGGCCTTGCCCGCATCGACGGCCAGCTGGCGCTGCTCGTGCAGCGAAGCGACCAGACCGACAAGGCAGTTGAGGACTTGGAGCAGCGAGTCGCCGCCCTGGAGAAGGGGAGGTGGCCGCTGCCGACCATCGCGGTACTGACGTCCGTTACAGCAGTTGTGCTGACGGTGCTCGGCGTGCTCCGGGGTTAAGCGCCCCGTTTCTGAGTCGCTGAACCCCAGCGTCCGCGTGCATCACTCTAGATTCACCCTGGCCGGGCCCGCTCATCCCGATCACTTGCAGAGGGTCCCGTAGGGCCGTGTGGTCGTTCTTCCTGGCCTGGTTCGCTCGGGGCGCTTCCCGGGGGCTTGGCTAGCGTGTCGACACCATTCAACGGAGGTCCCGTAGGGCCGTGTGGTCGTTCTTCCTGGCCTGGTTCGCTCGGGGCGCTTCCCGGGGGCTTGGCTAGCGTGTCGACACCATTCAACGGAGGTCCCGTAGGGCCGTGTGGTCGTTCTTCCTGGCCTGGTTCGCTCGGGGCGCTTCCCGGGGGCTTGGCTAGCGTGTCGACACCATTCAACGGAGGTCCCGCAGGGGAGATAGGGGTGCCGCCGCGGTCTTCGTCTCGCTGATCTGGCATGGTCCTAGTCCGGTCCCATCACTTAGTCTGGATCGCGGTGATTTCGGCCAGCCCGTCCGGCCCCCCGCCGTCTGTCACCCGCACCCTCACCGTTGTCCCTGACTGCTTTGCCGATGTGGCGATGCCCAGCACGCCGGTGGTGGCTTCTGAGCTGTCGGTTCGAATACGCCGCCAGCCGACGTACCAAATCGTGTAGCGGTACTCAATCCATGCAGTGCCGCCACCTGCGAAAACATTAAGGACCTCGGCGTCGTAGTCGACCCATGAGCTCTCATCCCATGCTGACACGCCTGGTCTCCCTTCATGGTCGGCTCTCTCGGCATGGAGAGAGGTAACTCTATGAGCATCACTAAGCACCCTAAGTAATACATAAGTCGGGCGAAACTTCTATATCTACACAAAGATGACGGCGCGACATGGCTGATAGGGGAAGCTCAGCCCAGTCCAGAAGGTCCTCAAGTGAACCAGCGGCCAAGGCCGCCCATGGAGCTAGACCTCTCATGGCCCGATGGAGCACAGCGCCCTGTGCCGGAACGGCGGGCCGGACGACCTGCGCTCCCGGTCTTGGTGTCTGGTTTTTAGGTGAGACCGACACCGCTTGTCGTCGAGCTTGGACAGCACTTGCATCATGTCGTCGCGGAATGCCGATGAGAACTGACATCGTCGTGAGAGGTCGTACGTCCGGTGTCTACTCGTCCGGCTTCGCCCTATCGCCCTGCGGTGCGATAGGGCATCCACATGCCCATGCGAACGGGGGACACACGTGGCGACAGCGGCAACAGCAGGCGCGATCACCAAGTCGAGGACGTGCTGCAAGTAGGCGTTCCATCACCCTGAGGGAAATCCAGCAGGCCGAGGTCCGCACCAGGGGTCGCGAGGCGAACGCGCCCTCCGGCGGGCACATGGACCGTGCAGGCGAGGTTCCCTTGTGCCCGTCCGGCAGGCCAGAGCAGGTCGCAGCGTAGGACCACGTGCCGTCGGCCCGGCACCACCAGCACGCTCTCGTTGACGGGGTGGACGACCCCGTCAACCGTGAGCGTCCAGCAGGATGCCGGGCCGGGGACCTCGACGCGGAGCGTCGGTGTCACTCGAACCTCACGGAGGACGTGAAGTCGTTGAAGGTGGGGTTTTCATCAACCGGGTGACCGACGGTCACCATCCCGGCCGGTTCGGAGGCGGGGTGAGCACTGTCGAGGGAGCGGACGAGGGTGAAAAACTGCGGTCCGACCTTCACCGTGAAGTCACCGTCCTCGTCGTCGAAGTTGGGCTCACAGAACCAGTGGACGACCTTGTTCGGCGGCCCGATGAAGATCATCGAGCTGATCTCGTCCTCCAGCTCGATGTCATTGGTGAACAGATCGTTCTGGATCGCCGTGATGTCATTGAGATCCTGCACCGCATCCTGCGCGGCAAACGAGAAGTACGGGCTCGCGGTGACGCTGCTGACCAGACTGTCGAGCCCCAGCAGGAACCCGGCGAAGTCGGCGAACGCCTTCAGCGTGGTCACCGTCTCCTGCAGGGTCGCCAGCGTCGACTTGAGCTGCTCGATGCTGCGCAGCGGCGAGTTCCCCGGGACCATGATGAAGACGAACCCGTCGTCGTCCCCCGCCTTGGGCTGGAAGTCCGAATGCCTGAACGCCGCCAGCAGCTTCGGAAACAGGAGCGCGGGGATCGCTACGGGCACGGCCGGCAGAGGAAGCGACTGCGACACGAGGTCGAGGGCCTTGAGTGTCACGGTGGCGACGAGCTGGACATGGAGCGGCGCGGGTACCGCATTGGTCGTGGTGAGTTCCTCCACAACGGGCTTGAAGGCGATGGCGATCTCGGTCCCCTTGACCTTGGGTACACCACCTTCGGTGAAGGGAACACCCTTGCTGACGTTCCATTTGTCTTGGGCGAGCGGCTGGCCGTTCTCGTCCTGGACGGCCCACACCACCTCCAGCTGGACCGGCACCTTGGTCTGGCTGAGCATGGGGATCAAGCCGGTCAGCTGGCCCAGCAGGCCGTTCACCCCAGTGGCGACGGGCGTGCCGGCCAGCGGCTGCCCGCTGATGATCGACGTGCCCAGGGCGGCCGGGGTCAGCTGGTCCTCTGGCTTGAAGCCCGCGAACCTGACGTCCTTGGTGATGAACGTCGCGTCGAGGGCCCCGTGCAGGATCTGCGAGACGTCGATCTGGCCGGGCAGAGGCTCGATCGTCGCATCCACGAGGGTACCCCCCGGGTGTGGTCTGACCACCGCCTGAAGCGTCTTCGCGAGTGAGTCGAGGAGCTTCTGATTGTCGGGCTGAACTTCGGGCATCAGCCCACCCCACCTACGGCAGCACCCTGCTGCAGCGAGAGGAAGATGTCTTCCCCGCTGGACAGCATGGTGTCGCCGACTTTGACGTCCATCAGGTCGTTGTGTCCTTCGTTCATGATGAGCCGGATCTTGCCCGGCGCGTCGAAGGTGATCTTCCAGCCGTCGTTGTGCGCCGTCATGGTGTTCGCCAGGGGGATCTCGATGCGCAAGACGGATCGCCGGTTGATGTAGATGGCAGTGCGAACGGGCGCCGCTGCCGCTGCGGCTGGTGCGTGGTCGGCCATGATGAGCCGCCTCCTTCGCCAGAGTGCTCGGGGGTTTTCATCAGGAGCATGACCACAACGTCGCGCTCCTTCCCGTGGCGCTCGGACCGTTCCTTCGAACGGGGTACGGTGCTCGAGATCGCTTCTGTTCAGGTCCTACGCCCCCTGGGATCGCCCGTTTGCCCGGCCCCGCTTTCGGTGCTTGCCGTCCAATGTCGTCATAGCCGTCGTTCACACGGTGGTCAGACCGGGACCTGGCGGTGCCCTCGTCAACGCGGCGATCGAACCGCTGCCCGGCCAGACCGGCCCACCGGCCAGGTCATCCGCCGCTATGAACGCAGTCGGCCCGGCGAACTCGTGCACGTGGACGTCAAGAAGCTCAGCCGCATCCCCGACGGTGGCGGCTGGCGCGTCCACGGCCGTGCCGCCTGCCCCGACCGCCGCCGCATTGCCAGCCTCCGGGTGGATCCCTGATCTTCGGTCCTGGCCACGGTCACCGGCCCGTGCTCATTACTCCGCGCGGCCCGGGACCTCACTCCACTTCGGTCACCACGCCGTCCGCGTCCATGACCCAGCTTCCGCTCTCGACGCCGTACACCTTCTTGTCGTCGAGCCACTTCCAGGACATCTGCTGCAGCATCCGGTTGGGCCGACGTTCCCAGACCGGCTGGTGGTCCCAGCCCTCGACCCGGATCATCAGCTTGTCCGCGCCCGGAATCGCCTGATACAGGTCCGGAACGGAGAAGTGCAGCACCGGCCCCAGCACCTCCGCTGTGTTGGCCGTCGTGTCCTGGTCTCCGTAGACGATGCACACCGGCACAGCGGTGCCGAGCGTGGAGCCGTACGGCACAGTGCTCGAGTTCCAGCCCCACCAGTAGGAATTACGCCACCGCATGACGCCTTCCGGCGCCCCCGCAGTGCTACCGCCCCACTTCTGGCCAACACTGTCGCAGTCCATGATGGACTGCCACACCGTCCCGGCCAGGTCCTTGTCACTGATGGTGGCCTGCAGGCCCGCCTTACTGGTCAGGTTCATCGGGAAGCCGAAAACCGCAGCCGGCTTGGACTCAGGCTGCGTGGGCAGAGCTGTGCCGGGAGGCGGAGCGAAGGGGTCCTCGGGGTGCGTCGACCACCGGCCGGCCGGAGGGAAGATGGGCGCGAGAAGGAACATGCCCGCCACGTCCCCCGGATTCTGCAGCGCGTACGGGCCCATCACGAACGAGGCCGCGGACCAGCCGACGAAGGAGACCTTCTCGTTGCTGCACCGCGCCCTGATGAACTTGACGACGGTGGCCAGCTCGTCCCATTCGCTCCGGGAATTGCCCAGCTGATGCGGGTAGGGCGCCGTCGGGGAGCAGGTCCCCGTGCCGGGGTTGGTCTCCAAAAGGCCCCGCTGGGCGGGGTTGGCGTTGCACGGATCCTCCATCTTCGGGCGGGGAGAGAGCCCGGAACCCTGGAGGTCCATGATGTACACGTCGTAGCCCTTGCCCGCCAGGAACTGGGCCCAGCTGTAGCTGGTGTCAGGGTGGGTGGAGCTACCCTTCGGTGGGAGTACGAGGTCGAAGCCAGGCAGAGCCGGAACGCTCCGGCCGTGGAGCATGAGAACCGGCTTGGGTGTGCCGCCGGACCCGGAAGCCTTGTATTCCCGTACGAACAGCTCGACTTCCTCACCGGAATTGGCCGGGATAGTCGATTTGTGCTTGACCTTGTGGTCAAAGGTTGTCAGTTGCGGCATGGTCGCCTCCAATGGCTGTTCGCGTGAGGAACGGTTGTTCCAGGAGGGATCAGCATCTCCGCCGCCGCCGGACCATACGGGGAGCGGGGCGGCGGGGCGCACGGATGGTGACTGATCGGGTGGGTGCCGCTCCTCCGATCGGCGGGGCGCACCCGGGGGAGCACGCCAGAGACCGCGCTTCGGGGTGCTGGCTGTCCGGTCCTTCGATCCCAACGCCGCCTCCGACCCGAGGATGGTGACCGTCCTACACGCGGCAGATGCGACGGACTTCTGTCACTCCTTCAACGACTTCATGTCCTCGGTGAGGTTCGAGTGACGCAGACTCCGCGTCGAGGTCTCCGGCCCCGCATCGTGCTGGACGCTTGCCGTCGACGGGGTACTTCTCGCTGGCGTCCAGGACCATGTCTTCGCTGGCACAGGCCACGTGCTCGCTTCGCCATGGCCCCAGCCGAACTGCACCCTCCATGCCGACCACGAAGGTGAGCGGTTCGATCGTACGCAGAGGAAGCGGCGAGCCCGCGCAGTGACGAGAAATGGCATGGCCCCCGTCGAAACGGGGGCCACTGGGCCTCTTGGTAGACCGTTAGTCACGGTAGCAGCACCCATCGCGATGCCGGTCGGCGCGGTGTGGCTACGCTCGTTCGGCGGCAGGTTCAAGAGGACAGCGGAGGACAGGGCGATGCATCGGCTGAAGCCGTATCTGGTGGGGTATCAGGAGTTCGCTGCCCTGTACGGGGTCGCGCCGCAGATGGTGTCGCAGTGGCTGTCGCCCAGCCGCGGTGTCCTGGATCCGGCGACCGCCATCGTCGTCTCCGGGGTGCGCTACTGGCCGCTGGGGTTTGCATGCCGTTTCGGCACGACCACCGCCCGGCCGAAGCAGCTGAACGTCCGCTACAAGGAACGGCTCATTGCGGAGCAGGGCGAGGGCTGGGAGGCCGACTCCCGCGACCAACTGCCGCCGATCGTCGGCCAGCAGGAGATCATCGAGCTGTTCCATCTGCCGTCCCAGGGCACCCTGGCCACGCGGATCGCCGCGGGCAACTTCCCGCAGCAGGACTGGCTGCTGTCCGGGTCGGGGCTGTGGCTGCTGGACACCGTGCTTGGCGCGGCGCCCGGGCTGCGGGCGAGCGCGCGCAGCCTGTCCTGGGAGGTCGACGACCAAGTGGCGGCGGCCCTGCGCGGGGGCGCGTATGACGGTCCGGGCTCGAAGGTCCTGACGCGGGGGCGGCATGCACCAAAGGGCCTCTGACCTGCATAAACTCTGTACATTGACCTCGAACGCGAATAAGATATAGGCACATCTTCCCCTAAGGGGTTCATTCGCATAGGAGGCAGATCATGCAGTTCGTGCAAACGCCAGCCGGTGACAGCGTCGCCGCCATGGAGGTGAAGGAGGTCCTGGTAATGGAGCTCGCCCTGTCGCGCTACGTGCTGGAGCATCCGGATTCCCGTGTCGCCGTCCGCATGCTCGCGGACATCTCCCGCGTCAACGAGGAGCGGGAGGCTCGCATGGAGGATCTGGGGGAGGGTGTCGCCTCCTCCTGATCGGTGCTGAGTGAAGTCGCTGCCGTCGTAGCGGGGTTGATCACCGGCCATCCAGCCTGCAAGATAGGTGACATTCTTGCAGGCGTCGCCGAGAGGTGGGGGTATGGAAGGTGTCCAGGACGAGATCCCGGGGTTGGTGATCCACACCGTGCGGCATCCGGACGGCCAGGCGGCCACGATCCAGGCGCAGTTCGAGGCGTTCCACCGGCTCAACCCCTGGGTGCTGCGGGCGCTGGAGAGCCTGATGGCCGACTACCTCAGGCGCGGCGCCACCCGTGTCGGCATCGGGATGCTCTTCGAAGTCCTGCGCTGGCGCTACGCCACCGCCACGGAAGGCGACGAGTTCCGCCTCAACAACAACTTCCGCTCCCGCTACGTCCGGCTGCTCATCGAGCGCCACCCGGAGTGGGGGCCCGCGTTCGAAGTCCGCGCTCTGCGGACCGACTGAGCCAACCCTCTTGGAGACCACCGACCCATGAACCAACCAACCGAACAACCAGCCTCCGACACTGCACAGACTGTCCCCGCACTGGCTGCTGTGGGGGCACTGCCCGAACAGGCCGTCGCCCAGAGCGCGATCGTGCTGCGCGCCGACCAAGCAGAGTTCTCCGCACGCCAGGTGGCCGCCTTGGCACTGATTAACCCCGGCCTCCAGCAGGCCCCCCGCGCGCAGCTTGCGGTGTTCTTCCACTACTGCGTGCGCTCCGGACTCGATCCGTTCGCCCGCCAGATCTACATGATCGGCCGCAAGAACAAGGGCGAGGACCGCGAGGACAACCCGGTCAACTGGACCATCCAGACCGGCATCGACGGCTTCCGCACGATCGCCCACCGGGCGGCCGAGCGGACCGGGGAGCGCATCTCCTACGAGGACACCGTCTACTACGACGCCGACGGCACCGCCCACGACGTCTGGCTGGCACCGGTCCCGCCGGCGGCCGTGAAGGTCACCGTGCTCAGGGGAGCGAGCCGCTTCCCATTCATCGCCCGCTGGAGCGAGTTCGCGCCCGAGTACTGGGACGCCAAGCAGAGCAAGTACGTCGTCGCCAAGATGTGGCGCCAGATGGGCTCCCACATGCTGCGCAAATGCGCAGAAGCCGGCTCCCTGCGCATGGCCGCCCCGCAGGACCTGTCCGGTGTGTACGTCGACGAGGAGATGGCCCAGGCCGACGCCGAAGTCGTGGCCGGGGCCTCCGAAGAGGCCACCCGCAAGCTGCGCGAGGCCGCCGGCCTTGAGACGAGCGAGCCCGAGAGCGAACCCGACCAGCCCGAAGGCGCGACTGCGCAGGAGAAACAGCCCCAGCCACGCAAGCGCACCCCAGCCCGGCCGAAGAACGAACCGGGTGAACCGGCCGCAGATGACAAGCCTGCGCCGCGCCGCCCACGCGCCACCGGCAAGAAGACGGCCACTGCGGCCCGCAAGCCGCCGGCCACGTCCTGAACCACGGGGGAAAGACCATGACCAGCACAGACCTGCCGAACCAGATCCTGACCGTTGCCCGCGCGTCCCTGTCGGCACGAACCCGCTGGGACGAGATGCCGGAGCTCCTCGTCTTCAAGCGCCACAGCGACACCGGCGTGAGCGTCCAGCCGCTACCCATCCCGGACCTGTTGTGGGAGTTGTTCCATCCCGCCGAAGTGATCGTCGCGTCGGCAAGGGCAACCCGCACCACGACCATCGCCGCCGAAGCCGACACCGTCGCGCTGGCTCTGCGCAGTGAGGGGTTCGCCATCACTCCTGACACCAGCCCCCAGGCGGCCGAAGCCATGCGCCGCCGTATGGCCGGAGGCTCGGCTCCCCGCAACGAAGACATCCCCGGGCGGATCGAACAGCGGTGGATCAACGCCGTCGACCGGCACGGCCAGCAGTACCTCGTGACCGCCGACCGGCTCAGCGACGGCAGCGCGGCACCCGCCGTCGGGCACGCCCTTGACGATAGTGAGCGGCTCGGCGGCGCCATCCATGAGGCGCTGGAGGTGTTCTGCCAGACCGTCTGGCCCTGCTCGGCAGCCGCCGCGGCCCCGCATCGGTTGGGAGAGCCCCAGTGACCCTCGTCCAGGAGCGGCCCGTCAGCCTGTGGCCCGCGGCCCACGCGACCGACGCACGCCGCCCGCGCTCCCGGCAAACGAAGATCGGCGCGAGCGACACCGTGTGCGCACGGCGCGCCGGGTACCTTCTGCACGGCCGCACGCCGACCGACGGCGGCGAGAAGCGCAAGGCGATCCTCGGCACCTGGCTGCACGAAGGCGCGCTCGACGCCGTCCGCCAGGAGTACGGGTGGATCATCGAGCGCCGTGTCGAGGACGACACCATCCGCGGGCACATCGACGCCGTCCAGCTCGATGCCCGCACCGCGGCCCGGCTGCCGAAGCGACTGCGCCCCAGCCTCCCGGCCGAGGAGCTGACCGTGGAGGACATCAAGACCAAGAGCACCTTCCAATGGGACGCCATCCTGCGGTACGGGGCCAGCGACGCCGAGATCCGCCAAGTCCTGCTCTACGCCGACCTGTTGCGCACCGAAGGCTTCGCCGACATCAAGGGGCAGCGGCAGCTCGCCCAGCTCGGCCCGCTGCCCGTGGGCCGCATCCGGTTCAGGTTCATCAACCGCGACTCGGGGGACGACCACGTCCAGGAACTGCCGTTCACCGCCGAGCGCGCGAGCGGCGCGCGCTGGTGGGTCGAGCAGGTACGCGCCGCCGAGACACCCGAGGACTTGCCCCGCACCTTCCCCGGCCCAGGCCTGTCCGCTGTCTGCGACAACTGCCCCTTCAAGACGGCCTGCTGGGGCCCGGCCTTCGCCGATCGCAGCCCCCAGAGCCTGCTCGTCCACGACGACGCCGAGCGGGAGAAGACGCTGGCCGAGTACGTCGAGGTGTCCGAGCAGATCAAGCCGCTCAAGGACCGGCTCAAGGAACTGCGCGCGAAGCTCGACGGCGCCGAGGAAGGCGTGTACGGCGACAACGTCCTGTCGTGGAGCGGCGGCAACCCGACCAAAGTCGATGACGTGGACGCCTTGGTCGCGCTGTTCCGGCAGGCCGGGGTGCCGGTGCCGATGGCGCCCGACGTGGCAGCGATGAAGGCCCAGTTGAAGGCGGCCGGCATCCCGGCGCCGATACGCCTCGACCATGAACGGCGCACCACGGTGAGCATCAACGTCACCGTACGCAAGAAACCCTGACCCGCACTCCAGGCAAGGGGCAGGGCCCGATGCAGGCACTGCCCCTACCCCCAGTGCGGCCCGTACCCGGACGTGACATGGAGAGGTACCGGTGAGCATCCAACTGATGGTGGTGGCGGCCTACCTGCCGAAGGAGGTGATCAACAAGACGCAGAAGCTCGTCCTGATGAAGATCGCGGACTCCGCCGACGACCAGACACGCCTGGCCCGACCCGGCCTGGACCGGATGACGGCCTGGGCGGGCGTGGGCAAGAACCAGGTCATCACGGTCGTCACCGAACTGGTCGGCCTGGGCCTGGTGGAGAGGACCGAGATCGGCCGGGCGGGACGGCGCGCCGAATACCGGGTCTTCCCCTACGGCGTGCCGCCCATCCCGTCGACCGAGGAACTGATCGAACGGCACCGTGCCTCGCAGCGTGCGCCGAGAAACCCCCGGCTGGCCCGGGAGCCGTCACTGCGGGGCAAACCGTCGACGGCAGCCCGGACCCGCGACGACGTGTCCGCCCGGGAGGCAGCGCGCGCGGCCTCGGCGGCCGGACAGGAGCCAGGGTTCCCCCAGGGGAACCCTGGCGATGGACAAAAGAGGGTTCCCCCAGGGCAACCCAGTGGGTTCCCCCACGGCGACCCAGTGGGTTCCCCCAGGGGAACCCCTTCTCTTCCTTCTTCTTCCTACAGCCTTCCTAACCCCCCTACCCCCGCGGCGGGCACCGGGGGAGAGGGAGAGGAGCGCGAGCAGGCCGGGGATCAGCCACTGTCCGGCTGCCCTGCGCATCCGCAGCCCGTCGTCGGCTGCCGGGGGTGTGGCACCAACGCGCGCGCCCGTCGCGAACGGACTCAGCGCGAGGCCGCCGAGCGGGAGCGCATGGCCCAGCAGGCGTGGCTGAGGGAGTTCTTCGCCGAGCAGGAGCGGCGGGTTGCCCAGAGCGACCCGGTGGCGCTTGAGATGGCCCGCCAACGGGTCCGGGAACTCGCTCGCCTGGGCCGCACCCGACAGGCCAACTCCGCTGGCAGATAAGAGACTTCAAAGATCACCATCATTGACGCCTCCATGCGTGCGAATAAGATATAAGTAATCGGTTTGAAACCCCTTCGAACCCGACCCTCTTGGAGACCGCATGAACACCGCCGCAGACCGCGAACCCGCAGAGACGGCTTACCTCGTCGTCGCCGAGACCATCCACGGACGACCTGCCGCCCCCATCCTCGGTGAGGGGCTGTTCTGCTCCGTCGAGTGCGCCGGAGTCGGCGTGTACCAGCTGACGCGCTCGATCAGTGCCAGCGAACAGGGTGCGGCCGTCGTCCTGCGACGCCACAACCGCCCCGTCGGCTACGTCGTCACGGGCGACGGCCGGATGTGGCGAGTGGAGTCCCTCCCCGCCTCGGAGCCGCCCGTAGTCGGGTGAATTCATTTCCCCAGAGATAGGTGACATATCTGCATCGACGGCTCCCCTTTCGAGGGTTCCGCCCGCAACAACCCCTCTTGGAGACCTGCATGACCACCATCGCGGCACTGCCCGACCACCACGACCAGCCTCACCCGCTCTGGGGCCAGCTCTTCCGCAGCTACTGGCACGTCATCACGCCACTGCGCTACCTCGGCTGGATCACCGACGTCGACGTCAGCGACGAGTCCTTCATCCGCGCGGACCTGACGGACGGCACCGAACTGATCATCGCCTCCGAACACGGACTGCCCCTCGATCCGGCCGAAGTCACCGGCTGGCGGGTCCTGCGCCGGGACATCGACAACCCCGCACGGCACACCGTCCTGTACGACTCCGCGCCGGGCGGCCCGCAGCGCCACTGCCACACGGGCCTGCTGCCGATGTTCGCCCGCATCGACGCACTCAACGCCCCCAAGCTGGCATCCCGCCTGACCGCATCGGCCACCTACTGCGCCCCCTACGGCCTCAACACCAGCCAGGGCGGAGCGAGCGAGACGCCCGGGATGGCCGTCGCCCGCTACTTCGAGTGGTGCCATCACCTCGCGGCCGTCGACGGCTACCAGCGTGTCTGGGTGCGGCCCGAGCCCGACGGCTACCCGCTCACGGTGCTGGAGAAGGACGGCTACATCGCCACCGTCCGCGTCACCCGCAGCACCGACCCGGAGGGCGCGCAATGACGCTCCACTACCTCAGCGCCGTCGAGACTCTGCGCCGGGCCGACGAGGCCAAGGCCCGTGCCCTGTACGCCGACGTCATCGGCGCCCTCGAACAGCACTGCACAGAGGTCGGCGTGGACTGGCCCGGCAACGAGCTGAACATCATCGTCCCGCTCACCGCCGACGGCGAGCAGTACATCGCCATCGCGGGCCGCACGTCGCTGCCCTGGCACGACGACCGCACTGAGCTCGGCGGCTGGACGGCCCAGCATGTCGACAACACGCACGGCACCTCGAAGGTCATCTACGACACCACGACCGGCGAGGGCGAACCGCCCGGCGACCTGTCCATCGAACCTCTCGCCGAGGAGGTCGGTGCCTACGTGAACGGCTGGCGCGATGCCCGCTGAGGAGCGCCGCCGGTGATCTGGCTGCTGATCCTCCTGCTCCTCGGCCTCACGGCGTTCATCGCCCTCGGCATCGAGGACAGCCGCCACCACCGCGCTCCGCGCTCCTGACCAGTCCTGACCAATGGCCGCCCGGCCCCGCCGGACCGGGCGGCCCCACCCCTGGAGATCCATCCCGTTGCCCCGTGCCATATCCCTGCTCTGCGGAGCAGGCGGAGACGCCCTCGGCCTGAAGGAGGCCGGCTTCGACATCCTCCTCGGCATCAACCACTGGCAAACCGCCATCGACACCTTCGAGCTCAACCTCCCCGGCGCCACCGGGCGGGTGGCCGACCTGCGCAACTACCCCATGCGCTGGCTGCCGAGGGCGGAGATCCTGTGGGCCTCCGTCATCTGCACCGAGATCAGCCCCGCAGGCGGCCGCCGCCGCCCGCCCGACCCCGCTCAGGAAGCCCTCTTCGAGGAAGAGGAGCAGTGGCGGCAACTGCCGCCGGAAGCCTTCGAGATGACCCGCGCCACCGCCTGGTGCGTGCTGGGCGCGGCGGCGGTCAAGAAGTTCCCCTGCGTCGTGGTCGAGAACGTCGTGGAGTTCGTCACCGACTGGCCCTTCTTCCCGGAATGGATCAGGTCCATGAGGAAGCTGGGCTACCGCGTCCAGATCGTCTCCGCCTCCTCCGCACACATCGGCTCCGACACCAACCCCTACGCACCCCAGTGGCGCGACCGGGTGTACATCGTGTTCACGCTCAAGAGCGTGCGCCGCCCGGATCTGGCCCCGCGACCGCGGGCACACTGCTTCGCGTGCGGGCGGGACGTCAAGGCCCGCCAGAGCTGGCGCAATCCGAAGGTCAAGGTCGGCAAGTACGGCCAGCAGTACGACTACCGCTGCCCGAACACCAGCTGCGGCCACGCCCTGGTCGAGCCCTACGTGCGCCCCGCCTCCGACATCATCCAGTGGGACAACATCGGCACCCGCATCGGCGACCGGGAGCGGCCGCTGGTGGAGAACACGATGCGGCGCATCGAAGCCGGACGGGCCAAGTACCCCTTCGAGCCCAGCGTCATCACCCTCACCCACGGCAAGGACGGCACCGACCGGGCCTTCGGCCCGCACGAACGCCCCCTGCCAGCGAGGACGGGCAAGATCGGCGAAGCCCTGTTCGTACCGGTCGGAGGCTCCTGGAACGACACCCCGTACCCGGTGGAAGGGCCGATGCGCACCCGCACCACGCGGGAGAGCGAAGCCCTGGTGACCCTGGATCCCGCCCCGTTCATCGTGGAGTTCCGCAACAACTGCGACGCCGCACCGGTGTCCAATCCCATCAGCACCCTGGCCGGCGCCCGCCATCACGGACTCGTCATGTCGGAGACGGCTGTGCGCGAGCGGGAACGCAACACGCTCGTCATCCCCTACCGCAAGGGCAGCGCGCCGAAGACCGTCGGCGAGCCCCTGCACACCATGACCACCCGCGACTCGGCGGCCGTGGTACGCAACGCGCCCGCCATCGAGGACTGCCACTTCCGCATGATCCAGCCGCCCGAGCAGCTGGCGGCACAGCGGTTCCCCGACACCTTCGAGCCCGTCGGCAACAAGGCCGAAGTGACCATGCAGGCCGGCCAGGCCGTGAGCGTCAACGTCGCCCGTTACTTCGGCGAACGCCTCATGCCGGTCCTGGCCTGACCCCCACCCCGAAGAAAGGACACCCCTGCCATGACACCTGACCAGATCGCTGAACTCGCCCGCTTCGCCGAGCAGCGGGGCGCACTGGAGGCCGAACGCCGCCGCATCGACAAGGCCTACTGCCTCGCGGTGCTCGACCACATCAGTGCGAAGATCCGTGCCGCCTGCCCGGAGGCCGTCTACGTGACCTACGCCTACTACGGCTCACGCACCCTCGACCTCCACGGAGTGCTGGGCGCCCAGACCAGCCCGGTGGGGACGTGCCCCGAACTGTGGTCCAACCTTGAGGGCGAGGGCGGCGCCGAGCACCCGCTCGACGCCATCGCGGACGCCATCGAGTCCGACGTGCAGACGGCGCTCGCCCCCTACAGCTCCCCGGCGTGGGCGTCGGTCCACCGCAACTCAGCATCCGAGGGCAACTCGTGGCTGCTGGAGCTGCCCCCGGCCGACCGGGCCGCCCGCGTGGCCGAGCTGGTGCGCGAGCACCACCCGGACGCGACCGCGGTCGTCGTCGACGCCCGCAGCGCCGGAGGCCGGATCATCGAGATCCTCGCAGGCGAAGCAGACGACGGCACTGCGGTCCGTACGCCGCCGGGATGGCTGGCCGACTGCGACACCGTCCTCACCCGGCTGCTCAGCCAGATGTTCGCCCTCCCGGCCCTGGCCGACCGGCACCTGATGCCCCTGCCCCGTGACTACGTCCACCCGTACGGCATCAGCCCCAGCAGCCAGATACGGCTGATGCCGCTGCCCCCGACCGCGTAGCCGCCCGGAGAACCACCAGATGAGCAGCCCTTGGTGGGTCCGCGAGGCACCATGCGGCGGGGACGGGCGCTTCACCCCCGACGACGTTTCCGAGGACACGCTCAGGGCAGCGCAGACACAGCAGCTGCTGCAGGTCTGCCAGCAGTGCCCGTTCCGCTCCGCGTGCATCAGCCTCGTCCTGCCGCGCCGCTCGAAGTTCGACGGGATCTGCGGCGGACGGCTCTGGCTCAACGGCGAGATCCGCGCCACCTGCGAGAACGCCGACCCCGCCGAACTCGCAGAACCTACCTCGCCCATCACCCACGGCACCGAGGCCGGCGCCCGCGCCCACAACCGGCGCGGAGAGACGGCCTGCTCCCTGTGCCGGGAGGCCGCACGACTCGCCCAAGCCGCCAGACGCGCGAAGCGACGGGCCCCACACACCCAAAAGATAGGAGACATCATTGCAACAGATATTGAAGATCGCGGGAAGTGAGTACGCCGTGGACCACGTCGTCGCCGCCGTCGATCCGGGCTTCGGCCTCCACGCCCTCCCCGCCAGGTGGCGTGCCCTCCCCGGTGATCCCTGCCCACCGCCCCAACTGCCCAGCTCCGTCTACGAAGTGAAGGAAGAAGACCAGTGAACAAGGCCCAGCTCATCCAGGCCGTCGCCGACAAGGGCGGAAGCCACCTCACACCGACCGAGGCCGTGGAGACAGTCCTCGACGTCATGGTGCGCGCCGTCGCCGCCGACGATGCAGTGTCGGTCACCGGTTTCGGCACTCTCCTCGCGCGCCGCCGCCCCAAGCGCCGCGCGCGTAACCCGCAGACCGGCGAGACGGTCGTCGTCGACGCCTCGCGCGTCGTGAAGTTCCGCCCCGGCGTGCGCTTCCAGGACCTGGTGGATGGCCGCGCAGACATGCCCGAGTCCGGCAACTCCATCAAGAAGGCCCCCAAGACGCCCCGCAACAACGCCCTCACGGAGCCCCGCCCGTAACCCCCCACACCACGCCGCCACCCCGGTGTGCGCCGGGGGCGGCGGCCGCCCGAAGGAACCCTTGATGAACCACCCTGTGGGAACCGAGATAGAAGCCACCGCCCAGTGGCTTGAAGCCCATTCCGCCGCCGGCGCCGCCACCGTCCTGCGCCGCGTAGCAGGGCAGCGTGACCGGTCGAGCGATCAACTCGCCGTCGCACTCAACCGCCTGCACCGTTACCGCTCGGCGTGGCTCTCGGCGCGACAACGCGCCCAGAGTCCCGCCGACCAGCAGGCCGAGCGGTTGGACGACGCGGCTCAGCTCAACCACCGATTCAGCCAACGACCGGCAACATCAGCCCAGCCCGAGCAGGACGCTCTCCGCGACCACGCCCTGATGCGCGTCGACCTGGCACGCTTCCAGAACCTGGTCGAACGCGCGGGATGGCTGCCCGACGCCGAACCACGGCGCCTGTGGCGCTGGCGCAACGGCTGGTGGGAGCTGGTCCACCACAAGAGGAACCCGAAGGACGGCTACCACGACACCGGCTGGTACCTGTGGGGGCCGGTCGAAGGCTGCTTCGGCGAATGGACCGCCAGGCAAAAGGACGCCGCCCTCCGGGACGCCGACCGGCTGATCACCCAGCACCTGGCCGCCCGGGCGGAGGACGAGCGGTGAACACACGGCATCCATGCTGGGTGACTCGGATGCCTCGCCGTGCAGTTCGGCCGGTAGGCCGGTCCTACAACGTCAGCTCACCCGGCTTCGGGCGGGGCTTGGGGGCGGGAGGAGCCGGGGACTCCAGCAGGTCCGCAGGCGCCGGACGCGCCTCAGGTTCGGGCGGTGCCGGATTCCGCCGAACGCGCCGCGTGCGACCGGCCAGCCGACGACGCGCATGGGGCTGTGCCGGCGGCCAGCAAACGGGGCAAGGATCGGATGCCTCACGCAGCTCAATGGTCAGCACTTCGAACGTCAAACAGTTCGGTGGGCGGTGCCCCGCCCGCTCCGGCGACTGCTCGGACTGCTCCGTCACGGCGGGGGTGTACCCGATTGCACGCCTGATCACTCGTCAGGCCAACATGCATGCTCCTCGCTCCCGCATTCTCCGCGCCTCTAGCCAGTGAACGACGTGGGGCGAACACAGTCGGGGCCGTGATGGGCCTCGAATGGCTCGGCTACCCCACCGTGCCGGTCCCCGACACCCACCGCCGCGCCCTCGAAGCCGTGTAGTGGCCAGACCTCATTCCGGCATCCGCCAATCAAGGAAATTGAATTGCGGAAAATAAATGCGAATTCGAATTGGTGGATATTGCTTCTGGGGTATTTGCCATTAAGATATAAGTAAGCAATTCGGAAATGGCCGAATTGGAAAGGGGATTGGAAATGCGGATTCAGAACAGCGGCTGTCCGTGCGCGTGCAACCGAGGCGGCTTCTGCGGAGGCTGCGGCCACGCCGGATGCGGCGGACGCCGCTAGCAACCACCAAACCCCCAGATCACCCTGCGCCCCCGGCCCCACGGCCGGGGGCGCACTCATACGCGCAAGCGCCCTCTTGGAGACCCCCCATGACCTACACCCGAGGGATCCAGACCCTCGCCCAACACATCGGCACAGAACCCGAATACGTCGCCCGCGCCCTGCGCACGGCATCCCGCACCCACGCGGTCATACGCGCCAACCAATTCCAGGACCTGACCGACGAGCAGCTCCGGCGCCTCATGGGCGGCGACCGCCACGTGGTCGCCGTCGTCGCCAACCTCGCCCTGCGCTACGCCGGACGCATCGAAGACGCCCTGCTCCTCATGGACATCTACCACGCCAGCCAGGGCACCAAGCCGCCCCGACAGGCCATCCGCAAGGGCGTCGGGACCCTCCCCGAGCACCACGAACACGCCCACATCCAGCAGGCCATCCGCGTCCTCGACGCCGCCGGCCTGCCGCCCATTGTCACCGACGGCATCCACGAACTGCGCCCCGGCTTCCAGGTCCTGCCCTCCTGCGACGAGCTGCCCGGCTGGGTCTTCATCGCACCCGACCCCGACTGCGAGGCCCGCACCGGCTTCGCCGGCGGCAGCCTCGGCTACCTCGCCGTCATGCGCTGGGCCGGATGGGGCGTCATCACCGAACCCATGCCCGCCGGGCTGTGGGCCGTCGTCCACCCCGACCACCGGAGCAACCCCTTCCCCTCCTGACCGCCTACGTCGCCCACCCGCACTAGGCGGGTGGGCGACGCCCTCCAGAAAGGCCCCAGCACCGTGAAGCTCCCGGTCGACGACGAAACCCTCAACGCCTGGTCCTCTCTCCTCAACCTCACCGAAGAACAGGCCGCCGACGTCCTCAAGGAGATCGAGAAGACCCTGCGCACCGGCTACGCCCACCGCCCCGCCTGCCTGCGCCATCGCAGCTTCGAGGAACTCACCGCCGACATGGGCGTCGACGAACTGGCCCTGATGTTCCTGGCCACCGGCCTGCGCCACACCGGTCACCCCGAGGCGGCCGCCGCCGTCGAGATACGCGGCCTCGCAGCCCAGCTCCAGGCCCAACACAAGGCCGACTGAACCCCGGCATCGCATCCCCCTCACGCCGCCCCGGCCGCGCCCCGCGCACCGGGGCGGCCCCATGCGCGCACCCCAAGGAGCCCCCGTGCCCGACGACGACATATTCCTGCTGCGGGCGGCAGCACCTGCCGCGGCCCGCCCCGCACCGAGCTGGGCAAAGAAGGCCCCTCCGAAATCCAAGGCAGCCGTACGCCCCGCGAAGACCACCTGGCGCAAGATCCTCGCGCCGCGCGATCCGCACGAGCACGCTCGCAAGATCGCCGAGAACGTCATCGACGCCTGGTATCAGAGCCACGGCGGCAGCAGCATCGACGTCCCCCTCTGCACCGTCGCCGCGCTAGCACTCCTGCGCCAGCCCGAGGAGACCGGCAACGGACTGGCCGACTGGATCATGGCGCGCGAGCCGCACGAACTGCCCCAGCTCTTCAAGGAGATCTACCTCGGCTACTGGCTCAAGCGCCCCGACCTGATCGACCGCGCCGTACGCCTGCACGACTGGGCCTGGAACCCCGACCCCGACCCCCACCAGCTCCAAGCCGTGCAGGCCGTCACCCACCGGGCCCTCAACCAGGGCCTGTTGGACCTCACCGGTCACGACGACCCGTACATGCGCGCCGAGACCGACGTCCTCAGCCCGCTGCTGACCGGCCTGCGCCACAAGAGCGACAAGAAGTGGCGCGGCGAGTACCACACGCCGCCCGGCGTCACTGACCTGCTGGCCAACATGCTCGTCGACAAGGACTTCGCCCAACCAGACCTGGCTATCCGTGAACCTACCGTCGGCTCCGGCACCATGCTCCGCTCCGTCGCCCAACGACTGCGCGACATCGGCCTCAACCCACACGACTACCACTGGTACGGCAACGACATCGACGCCCTCGCCGCAGCATGCGCCGCCGTCAACGCGATCATCTGGGACCTCCGCCCCAACTGCTTCATCGGCTGCGCCGACAGCCTCGCCCTCGAGGACGGCGGCCACGCCAAGACCCTCGCCGAAGCCAAGGACTCCTTCGAGCAACGCGACCGCTACGTCGACACCGCAAACACCATCGTCGCCTCCCGCCGCGCCTTCCGTCTCGTGGCCGACCTCATCTCCGGGAAGGGGGCGACCTCCGCATGAGCGACGAGAACGACCTCGCACGACCACGTGCCACCCCCGCCCCACGCAGGCGCCTCCCCGCATTCGCCCAGCCTCCACCCACCGGCCTCGCCCACCCGCTCAACCAACTCGCGCCCGACCTCGAACCGCCCTGGACCAAGGAGGACACCGACACACCCGACCGCACCGCCAGCTACACCCACCCCGAAGGCCACCGCATCGGCCTGCGCCTCCAAGGAGGCGACCTGATCATCCAGACCTGGATCGCCGCAGGCCCCCACCTGCCAACCGTCCCCGACGGTACGGCGGCAGAACAGGCCGAGGCCCAGGCCGCCAACGACGCACGCCTTCAGCCCGGCCGCACCTGGCACCGCACCATCCCCATCCGGCACACCGACGACATCGCTGCAGCCATCGATGCCGTCCTGCGCGACGGGCTCATCCGCTCCCTCACCACCAAGCCCAAACGCATCCGCGCAACCACGTACGGGCCCGCCCCAGAAACCAGCAACCGGCCCCAGCAAGCCCACGCCACCCAGAAGGAAGGCACCCCGAAGTGAAAACGCCAGACCCTCGCATCAAGGTCGACGGCCCCGCCGACTTCGCCCAGCTCCTGCCCTTCCTCGTCGGCCACCAGCCCGAGGACTGCATCGCCCTCCACGGCCGCATCGCCACCCAGTCCGGCACCGGGCCGACCATGACCCTCTCGCTCCCCGACGACCCCGCCACCTGGCAGGCAACCGCCGCAGCCTTCGCGGCCAAGTTCATCCACATCACACACGAGCACGGAGCCCACGACATCTTGGACATCGTTGTCTTCCTCTGCCGCACCCCACGCCTCGGCCAGAGCGCCGAGGAGACCGCCGAGACCCTGCGCCCCCTGGCCGACTACTTCGTCGACGCCTTCACCAACCTCGGCCGAGCCCCCGTCACGTCGACCGTCGCCCTCGTGGACAACCGCTGGTGGGCATACGAGTGCCACCTCCCCGGATGCTGCGAGGGTGACCCGCTCCCCGACCCTGACGACCCCACCAGCGTCGCTGCACAACTCGCCCGCCACGGCTGGATTCCCGGCCGCCGCACCAGCGAGATCACCCAAGAGTTCCAGCCCACAGAACCGGAGGACGCCGCAGACCTGCGCCGCACCCTCGACAACGAAGGCGCAGCCTGGGCCCAGTACTGCGCTAACCCCTCCGCCGGCGACACGTACCTGCAAGCCACCCACGCGCTCCTGGAGACCGCGATACGCGACTTCCGCGTCGGCGCCACCGAACTCGCCCACGACATCACCGCCCGACTCATCTTCGGCCTCAACGACGAATGGGCCCGAGACCACGGCCTCGAAAATATCGAGGACGACGACCTACCCCACGCCCGCCGCCTGTGGGCCTTCCTCGCCCGCCGCGCCATCCCCCCGCACGAGGGCGCAGTCGTCGCCGCCCTCACCCTCCTCGCCGCCGTCGTCTGGCGGCAGGACGACATCCCGACCGCCCGCTACGCCCTCAAACGCGCCCTGACCCTCGACCCCGACGATGACTTCGCTGAAGCCCTCCACGAAGCCATCAACTACGGAGTCGATTCCACGGCCCTCCTCCCCATTGCCCGCAAGGCGAAGGCCGAGCGATTGGACCGGTCGCAGATGAACGGCCCTCTCACGAACTGAGGGAAGCAGCGGCGGCCCTGGACTCCAATCGCGGCCACCGCTTTCCAGCGCCGCGGGTTCTGTCGGCATGCCCCTCTCGCCCCTACGACGATGACTCGTGCGTCGGCGGACGCGCGATGGTTCGCTGGTAGTTACAGGGGCGTGCTACCAGGTCGACGCGGACGTCGAAGTATCCGGCTCCCGATAGCCACCACGCACGAGCCATCAGCGACCAACGGCCTCCGGTAAATCACCCTCACCTACTGTGGGCTAGGTCAAACAGAGCTTCGCGTGAAGCATGCCCTCCGCGAGACCACTCGACGTTCTCATGCACACGGCTTATTCCGGGCTGCCACATGTGTCCCGTCGGGTAAAGCTGGTCGAGACGAGGGAGCAAGCCTGTCCACGTTCGTCAACGTCGAAGGAAGCGGTATGGCAACCCTGGCTCGAATACGGCTGGAAAACGGGGGCTGCATTCTGCTCGAGGAGTCGGCGTCTGCGGTGGAGGGGCCGGTGAAGGCCGGTCGCATTGGCGATGCCGTCCATGAGCTGCCGCGGACCTTGCAAGGGGCTCTGGAGCCGATCACGGAGGCGGCTCGTGCCACGCTCGACCAGCTGCGCAAGGCTCGCCCGGAAGAGATCTCGGTCGAGTTCGGTGTCGACCTCGCGGCCGAGGCTGGCGCGGTGATCACCAGGAGTCAGGCCAGCTGCCATCTGCGGGTGACCTTGGCGTGGAAGAAGAACGACACCGGTCATCCTCACGCAGAAGAAAATCCGGTCTGAGTCGTGAACAGCCCCGGTAAGCAGCCAGGCGGGGGCGCGGTGACGGAGCTGCCCGCTGCTGTCGCTCAAATCCTTGCATCGGACGGGAGCGTGGCCGGGGCGGGTTTCCTGGTCGCCAAGGGCCTCCTGGTCACCTGTGCTCACGTCGTGCAGGCGGCGATCGGTGGCCCGGGGCAGACGGTGCAGCTTGCCTTCCCTCATCTGCAGGGCGAGCACCAGGCCGAGGGACACGTCCTGAATGAACGCTGGAGTGGTCCTGAGCATGACGACCTTGCTGTTATCCGTCTGAGTAGCACGTCGTCTGGCATGAGGCCGTTGCCGCTGGGTTCCGCAGCCGGTTCCCGCGGCCACCGTGTGCGTTCCTTCGGCTTCCCCGCCCAGGCACCGCCGCAGGGACACTTCGGCTTCGCGGTGGCCGGTGATCTACTGCCGGGCGTCGCGGGCGCGGGGGCACATCTGCAGCTGACCGCTGCTAATGACCTCACTACGGGCTTTAGCGGCGCACCGGTCGTTGACGAGGTGACCGGCCTGGTCATTGGCATGCTCACCGAGATTACGGCCCCCGACGCATACGAACGGGGACAGGGCATCGCCTACGTCACTCCGACCGAGGTGCTCCGTGGAACGCTGCCGGAACTTGCGGTGCAGAATGTGTGCCCCTACCGGGGGCTGGAGCCGTTCACGGCCGATCAGGCTCGATGGTTCGAAGGCCGCAAGGACGCAGTCCGGCAGGTCGTTGCGAATTTGGCTCGGCAGCGGCGTCTCACGTTGCTGCTCGGTCCCTCCGGCTCGGGAAAGTCGTCCTTGATCCAAGCGGGAGTCGTGGGTGCCGTGGCGGCGGGTGAGTTGCCCGGCAGTGATCGGTGGCTGCCAGTCCTGGTTCGGCCGCGACGGGACCTGCTGACGGAAATCGAGCGTGCCGGAATACCTGGGGTCACCACTCACGGGATTGCCGCAGCGGTGAGCCGCAAACTCGCAGCAGAACCCACTTATGAGCGCGTCCTGTTGATCATCGACCAGTTCGAAGAACTCATGGCTGAGATTGGGCAGCAGGATCCTCTGGCCGCCGCGGAGGAGATCACCACTGCGGTCGACTCGCTGGCTGAACTCAGCATGATCCTCGTCATGCGGGACGACTTCTACCCGCAGTTGGCTTCCCTCACCCCCAAGCTATTGGAAGCCGCTATGCCCGGCCTTCTCAATGTGCCGGCCACCCTCAGCCAGCAGGACTTGCACGACATCGTCACCCTGCCAGCCCGGGATGTGGGACTGCACTTTCAACCAGGGCTGCCGGAACAGATCGTCAACGACGTCATGGCGACCAGCCCCGAGACAGCAGTAGGATGCCAGGCGTCCGTCACCGTGCTGCCCCTGCTGGAACTGGCACTCAGTCAGTTGTGGGTTAGGCGCCGCGACGGATACCTCACCCATGAGGCCTACCGACGCATCGGAGCGGTCAGCGGGAGCCTCGCCACTTGGTGTGACACCGCCCTCAGTGGGTTGACCCCAGAGCAACTGCCCATCGCGCGGAGGATCCTGACCTCTCTGGTACATCCTGCTGACCCTGCCCGCAACGTACCCGCCGTACGGGCGCAGATCCCTCTTGATGAACTGCGCGACCTGGCTGCCGATCCTGATAATGCGAGCAGCGGAAGCACGGTAAACGACGTCATCGTTGGCCTTGCTCACCAACGCATCATCACCACTCAAACGCTGCATGCCCCGGAACGCCCCGACGCCCCTAGTGGCCAACCAGTGGCCGAACTGATCCATGACGCCCTCATTCGTGACTGGGGCACACTGCGCGAGTGGGTAAGCCAAGACCGCAGATTCCAAGGATGGCTCAACCGCACCCGCGATCGGTACGCTCGCTGGGCAGCAACGTCGGACCCAGGAGACCTACTTGGCGGTACGGCACTCGCAGAAGGCCTCGAGTGGTCACGCAGGCGCCCCCTGCCGGGCGAACTCACGGCCTTCCTCACTGCCAGCAAGCAGCGCCAACAGGCGGCCATCCGGAGTAGCAGGCGAATCAACATCATCCTCGCTACTTTGCTGGCTATTGCACTCGTCGCGGCAGCGGGGGCATTGTGGCAATGGCGTACAGCCGAAGCCGCACGACGAGCAGGTTTTTCCCGGCAACTCGCTGCGGAATCAAACACACTCATCGACAAGAATCCCGATCTGGCATCGCTACTGGCCATTTATGCGTACCGCGCAAGCCATACCCCCGAAGCCGTTGCGAGCCTGCAGGACGCCGCCGGGCTCCCCCTGAGCCGGCGTCTGGTCGGCCACAGGGCTGAGGTGTTCTCAGTGGCCTACAGCCCGGACGGTCACACCCTGGCCACCGCCAGCACGGACCGCACCGTACGGCTTTGGGATGTGGCCGCCGGGAAGACCCGGGCAATCCTCACTGGACACAAAGATGCCGTTTGGTCGGTAGCCTTCAGTCCCGACGGCCGCACCCTTGCCACTGGCAGCACCGACCATACGGTCCGGCTGTGGGATGCAGCGACTGGCGGAACCCGTAGCATCCTCACCGGTCACACAGATTGGGTGAGCTGGGTCGCTTTCAGCCCTGATGGGCGAACTCTGGCCACGGCGAGCAAGGACCATAAGGTCCGGCTGTGGGATGTAATGACCGGCAGGACCCGTAGCATCCTCATCGGTCACGCCGATTGGGTGTACTCGGTGGCTTTCAGCCCTGATGGGCGAACCCTGGCCACCGCGAGTAAGGACCACACGGCCCGGTTGTGGGACGTGGCCACCGGTAAGACTCGAACCGTACTCACAGGCCACACAGATGCTGTCTGGGCCGTAAAGTTCAGCCCGGACGGACGCACCCTTGCCACCGGCAGCTCTGATCGGACAGTCCGATTGTGGGATGTGGCCACTGGTAAGGGCCGTAAGACGCTGGTAGGCCACACCGATCAGGCGTGGGCGGTCGCTTTCAGCCCTGACGGCCGCACCCTTGCCACCGGCAGCGCCGACCAAACCGCTAGGTTGTGGGATGTGGCCACCGGCGACGTTCGAGCCACCTTCACCGGTCACACCGGCGCAGTTGAGGCGGTGGCGTTCAGCCCTGACGGGGCCACCCTTGCCACCGGCAGTGATGACCACACCGCGCGGCTGTGGAATGCAACCACCGGTAAGACCGGCGCCACGCTCACAGGCCACACCGGGCCAGTCGGCTCAGTGGCGTTCAGCCCTGACGGGGACACCCTTGCCACCGGCAGCGACGACCACACCGCCCGACTGTGGAACCCGAAGACGGGGAAGACGCGATCCGTCCTCACCGGCCACACGGATGCTGTGTGGGCCGTGAGGTTCAGCCCAGATGGACACACGCTCGCCACCGCCAGCTCTGACAAGACCGTACGCTTGTGGGACCCGGTCACTGGGAAGACTCGCCTCACGCTAACGGGCCACACAGCTGCAGTGACTTCGGTGGCGTTTAGTCCCAACGGACGCACCCTCGCCACGTGCGCTAACGACGAGACAGTACGACTGTGGGACCTCTCATCCGGACATATCCGCACCACACTCATCGTCAGTCATGGGGCGGGCTTCTCGGCGAGTTCCGTCGCTTTCAGCCCTGACGGTCGCATCCTCGCCATCGGCAGCTCCGATAACACCGTGCGGTTGTGGGACGCGGCTACCGGGAAGACCAGATCAACGCTTACGGGTCACACGGACGCTGTGACATCGGTGGCGTTTAGCTCCGACGGGCACACCCTTGCCTCCGGCAGCTCTGACAAGACCGTGCGGTTGTGGGACGCGGCTACCGGGAAGACCAGATCAACGCTTACGGGTCACACGGACGCTGTGACATCCGTGGCGTTTAGCCCAGATGGACGCACCCTCGCCACCGGCAGTAAAGACCGCACTGCACGGCTGTGGGACATGACCACAAGCAGGGCGCTCACCACCTTCGCTGGCCATACGGACTCGGTCTGGGCAGTCGCGTTCAGCCCCGACAGGCGCATCCTCGCCACCGGCAGCTCAGACCAGACTGCACGGCTGTGGGACTCAGTCCTACCTGAGCCCGACGCCGCAATCCGATCCATCTGCCAAAACGTAAACCGGGATCTCACTGCGGACGAACGAACGGCATTTCTGCCGGAACAATCAGCTGGCCGGGCATGTTCGGCAGGCTGATCGGCACCCATTTTCCAGTGGTTATCTGGGAGGCTTCGCGCTCCACGCCCTCTGACCGCCCTCGCGGCCCCGGCCAGCAGGCCACCGGGGCCGCCCCGCAGGGAAGCGAACCATGCCCACACGAACGAACCGCGCGGCGCCATCGCGCGGCCCAGGCGCCCCTCCTGCTGAACGGCTACTGGTTCTGGATCCACCACACAATGCCCGCCACGAGTGCTGAGCCCAGTGCCCAGCATGCGCCACGGACCAGACTGAAAAGCGCGGCACGGCCCAGCTTGCGGGCTACGGGCGTGGTCATGTTCATGCGTTCCTCTCCTCGGTTCCGCCGGCCGGTGGGCCGGACAGGGATGACCCTGCCGCGTGAGGGTGGTGGATGTCCCAAAGGGCGGGCAGGGCGGGCGAAGTGCCTCTACGCTCCTGGTCATTGCCGTGCCCGCTGTGCCCTGAGGCGGGCAGACGGGCGGCGGCGGGCGCTATGGGAAGGCGGCGTAGGTGGGGGAGTCATCCAAGGCTCGTGAGCTTTACGACGCGCTGCGGGCTCTGGAGGCCAAAGCCAAAGCCGCCCGCCGTCAGGCAGGGCAGGAGCATTCGCGTCGTGCTGTCGCCCGTGCGGTCGGCGGCCGTGATTCGAAGGTCGACCGGCGCCTGGCGGAGTGGCTGAACCCCGACTGGAACAGAGCCAAGACTCCGGATCTGAGCAGCAGTGAGCAACTGATCGCCGTGGTCCAGCAGTGGAGCACCTGGGCGAATGTGCTGTGTGACACGCGTTGGTGGCGCACCCTGTTGGATGACGCCCAGCCACTCCGTTCGTCTCTCGCGCCTGCGAAGCCGTCACCGCGGGGAGACGAGAGCCACGCCGCTTGGATCGAGCAGTACATCCTTCCCGTGCAGCTACTGGATAGGGATGCCGAGCTACGGGAACTGAGCGCGTTCTGTACCGCAGCGGATTCCCCTGACACATCCGCCTACGGGTGGTGGCAGGCGCCTGCGTGGGCGGGCAAATCCGCCCTGCTCTCCGACTTCGTTCTCCGGCACCGGCCGGACGGCGTGGAGATCGTGTCCTGCTTCGTCACCGATCGCCTGGGCCGCAACGACCGGCAGGGATTCCTCCAGACGGTGATGCGGCAACTGGCGGCGGTCGCCCAGCGGGACGCCGTAACCGTGGGAAGCAGTCCCGAGGACTTCCCCGACCTCTGCCGAGCCGCAGCGGAGGCATGCCAGGGCCGGGGTCAGCGCCTGGTGCTGATCGTGGACGGCCTCGATGAAGACCAGGGACCCGCAACCGACGGGCTGAGCATCGCCGCCCTGCTGCCGAAGGTCCTGCCAGGCGGGATGCGGGTGCTAGTCACCGGCCGGCCGAGCCCGCCCGTTCCGGACGACGTTCCCCCTGACCATCCCCTGCGCACCCGGGGCATCGTCCGCACGCTTGATCCCTGGTCTCACGCTCCGGGCATCAGCGCCTTCGCCCGGCATGAGCTGCATCGGCTCTTGGACGATGAGGAGGTCGGAGTCCCCCTCCTCGGCTTGCTGGTCGCGGCCCGCGGCAGTCTCACGGCCGCCGACCTGGCCGATCTTGTCGGCGTTCGCCCCTACCGGGTGGACAGGCTCCTGCGGGGGATCACCGGCCGCAGTTTCATCCCCGGCAGCCACGGCCAGGTCCTCGTGTCCGACTCTCCGACCGTCTCGCACGCCCATGCGCTGGGCCACGAGGAGCTTCGTCGGGAGGCCCTGGCTGCCTTGGGCGACGTGACCGGGTTCGAGAGGCAGCTGCACGAGTGGGCGGATGGCTTTCGCGCCCGGGACTGGCCGTCCGATACTCCGTCCTACCTGCTCTACGACTACCCGCGCATGCTGCACAGCGTCGGTGACATCCAGCGGCTGACCGAGATCGCCCTCGACCCGCATCATCAACGTGCCCTGTTGGAGCGCGCCTCACTGGATACGGCGTTCTCCCACATCGAGCTGACCGCCCAGACGGTCCGAGGCCATCGTCCCGACGACTTGGTGGCGTTGACGGTGCTGGCGGCCTCCTCGGCCATGCTCGCCGAGCGGGCCAGGGCTCTGCCAGCAGATGTCCCGGTGGCGTTCGCCAGGCTGGGACACGCTCGGCGCGCCATGGATCTTGCGCTCGTCGCACCCTTTCCGGCAGAAAAGGCTGTCCGGCTGGCGAAGCTGGCCCATGTGCTGGTCGGAATCGACGACCGGCACGCCGTTGAGGCGGCGTCGGAGGCCGCACGATGGGCTGAGCGGGCTCGCCGGGAAAGTGCTCCGCCAAGCGGGGATGAGCAGGAGGCGGAGGAGGCCACCGGGGAGGCCGCCGTAGCACTCATGGCCGTCGGCGAGCTGCGACAGGGACGCGAACTGCTTGGCAAGCTCGGGGCGTCGGCAGCAGCCGGCGACGAAGCCGGGGCCACTGTGGGGGCCCGGGCCGCCCTCGCAGCCCAGTCTCACGACCCCGCTTTGGCTCAGGAGTTGCTGGAGCAGGCCGAGCGGTATGCCGAGGAGCTGGCCGACGGCTCTCCCGCCGATCCGAGCGCGCCCGTGTCGGCATGGGCCGCCGTCGCCGCGGCCGCCGAAGGTGAACAAGCCGACCGGATGTACGAACGGATCAGCCAGTACACCCAGGCGTTCCCCGCACGTCTCACCGCCTGCGCCGTCGACGCTTCCGCAGCCTCGGCCCTGGCCACCGCCCGCCCGCAACAGGCGAACACCCTGGCTGACCGGGCGGCACAACGCCTGGAGGCTGCGCTGGGAGACCCCGATGCCCTGTCGGCCGACGACGGACCCGATCTGACCATGCTCCTCAGCCCCATGCTGACCGCCGTCGTACGGGCCCTGGTGGACACCGGCTCGGTGGACCGCGCACACAGTCTCGTAGCTTGCGTGCCGGAGGAGAGGCACATCGGGCTAATGGGTATGGACACGCTCGCCGGGGCCCGGGCCACGCTCGCCGATGGCCTCGACGACCCGGGCGAGGAACCATCGGCACAAACGCTGGCTCAGCAGGCATACCGACTCGCGGAGCGTAACGAGCCCGACGAGGCGAGTCGGCTGCTGTCCCAGGCGCTGGAAGCACTCGGATCTCCCCAAGATCGAGGCACCCGGCGCAACCAGCCACGGGAGACCTGGCTCATCTCATTGTGCGCCGCACTTTCGGCCATCGGCCGGCAGCGTGACGGCGCGCAGTTGGCACGGAGTCTGCGGAACCCTGTCGAGCAAGTGCAGGCGCTCGCTGCGGCAGCCGCCACAGCCTCACCGGCCGGGCATCGCGAGGATGCTCGACGACTGGCGTGCGAGGCTGCCGACCATACCCGGACGCTGGAAGGCGCCGACAACTTCTCCTTCTTCGACGGCGCTCCGGGCCGGGAGGTGGCCGACGCAAAGGGCGCCGCTGCTCAGGCCCTGGCCTACGTCGGCGAACGTGACCGTGCCCTGGCCCTCGCCGAGGAGACCGGCCCGGCGGATCACGACAGAAGGCAGCGCGCGCTGGTGGCCGTCGCGGCCGGGCTGCGGTCCTACGACCCGGCCACCGCCGTGGACCTCATCGACCGTCAACGAGAACGTCTTCTGACCGCAGACTCATCACCGCGTGGTTGGAGCGGACGTATGGCCGAGCTCGGTGAGCTCTTCGCCGCCATCGCTGATGCTGACGCCAACTGCGCTGGCCGCCTTCACCAAGCCGCCGAACACGTGGCGCTAAAGCTCAAGGAATCCGAAACCTGGCTGGATACGGAGGACCTCCTCACGGTGCTCCTCCTGCATGCCCGGGAAGAACGCGACATCGCCCGCAACACGCTGACGTCGTGGGAGGAGAAGTCGACCGGCAACGCCCCATGGGGGCTGCCGACCGGGGCCATCGCCATCGCCCACGCGGCACTCGACAACCTCGATGCCGCACGCCATCGCGCAAGCCGACACAACGTCCCCTACGACCGTGCCGAGGCATTCGCGGCCGTGGCCGGCTATCTCACCCGGACACCGTCAGGCATCCGCGCCGTCTCGGCATCCACCAGCACAGCCTTCACCGATACGTTTCGAACACTCGCCATTGCCCAGATCCCGCCCGACATAACGGAAACGGCGCAGGAGGCCCGACAGTTCACGGCAAGCGCGCTCGCTGGCGACGGCTGGTACCACGCCTTGCCCGTACTGGCCCGCATCGCCCCAGCCGCTGTAGAACGCGTGAGGGACATAGTCTTCGCTCACCGCCGCCTTCCGCAGCAGCGCGACTGACCACGTGCGCTACTTCGTGAAGGTCCCTTGAAACCGGAACCCCACGCTCTCCGTGGACCTGGCGGTCACTCCCGTGCGTGCCGATGGCCTCACGTCGGCATGATTTCGAGTCCGAACTGGTGCAACAATCCTTCTGCGAGCTCGGTGGCACCGGCGGTGAGGGCTTGATCGTCGGCGAAGGGCGCCAGGTCGCTGTGGGCGGGCTGCACGGCGGAGGGCTGCCGTGCCCATTCGGCTACCTCGGGGCGACTGTGGCCGAGGACGACTGGAGTGAAGCGGAAGAGTCCAGTGCGCTGCGTCCCGAGAACGGCCCGAAGCTCGATGGGAGCGTCCATGCGCAGCGCCAGTCGGAGCTCGTGGACGAGTGCGACCGTCTCGAAGACAGCACTGGTGAGTACCGGCGTGGCCACTGGCAGTACGACTTCCGACTGCGGCGCCGGCAGGGCGTTGTGGGAGAGATCGACGGCAGTGACGACGGTACCGTCGTGATGGAGCTCCACCAGCACGCCGCGTCGGCGCGTAGCGCGGGATGGGACGAGCATGTTGGTGTCGACCCAGCGGCGCAGGCCCCTGCGCGGATTGTTGTCGAGGAGATCATGGAAGAGCTGGGGGACCCGTAGCCGGGGCATCGGTACGGCGTCAGCGAGTAGGGCCTCTGCGCGCTGCCCGCTCTGGTACATGACATGCTGCGCCTCCGAGCGGGACAGCGGTGGCACCATCCTGGGGATGGGACGTGTGGGCCGTGCGGCGACGACCAGCCATGCCGCAGGGGCTTCCGACTCTCCCAGGACGAGGTCCGTGACGTGCTGGACGTGCTGGTTCAAAGCGGCTTCGGCGGCCGCCTGGCGGGCGAAGCGTTCCCGGAACGCAAGCGCGATCTGGTGCTCGGCCATGTAGTCGGTGTCGTCACGGTGCCGGAAGGGGGCGTTGAAGGTGGTCTTGTCCTTGTCCTTCTGCTGCCATCCGTAGAGGAAGTGCGGCGCCATCTCACTGGCCGGGACGTCGACGACGAGGATGTCCTTGCCGGTGCCGTCGGTAGCCGGGAGCTTGAGGTAGCTCACTCCGCTCACTGTGGGTTGCAGATGGACGCGCAGCCACTGGCCCAGCTGCTTGTCGTTGACCTCGTCCAGGTCGATGCCGACCATCGCGATGTCGTCGCTGACGCCGTAGACGAGCAGGCCGCCGCGTGTGTTGGCCATAGCGGCGACGTCCTTGGCGAACTCGTTCCACTCGCCCTTGACTGGCGAGGTGGCTGGTAGGGCCTCCTTCCAGTCCAGGTCGTCGCTCTCGCCGAGCTTGCGCTGAACGGATTCGGCGACCATCTCGTATGTCACCGGTCCCGGCGGGTGGCCGAGGAATTCGTGCAGCCGGGTCCACGATCGTGCCATCCACGCAGCCTAGTTCCCGAACGGGCGAGCATGCTTGGGGTTTTGACAACGGATGAACCGGGCTACAGGGAGCTCTGCCGCCTGGCGCAGTAGCTCACCTGGTTGGGCACGTCGTACGCGTTGGGGAAGCAGCCATGCGTTGGTACGACTTCAGCGCCAGCAGCTGCGCGAGCTGGTGCTCGTTGAAGTCTGCGGCCTCCTCCGCTCATGCACGTTCCTCCTCTAACGACGTGAAGAACACATGCAACTCGCGCGCGGTGATAAGCCGCTTGAACCGCGGATACGCGGTCCGCTCGATCGAAGTCATCCCCACCCCACCGTGCGCCCCTCCGGTCCTTACGGACTACAACCATTGAGGTATGGCTTGAGGTCTTCAGGCTCGAACGCCAGCCCAGACGGCATAGTCGGTAGTTGTGTCAGCGGGTCCGGCGTCTCTACGTACTCGCGTGCCCACCGCAACCAGATACGAGCCGATTCGACGTCGGTATTTGTTCCCGTCGGTACGTCGAGCCTGCGTTCCAGGGCATCGAACCGGAAACCAAGGTCCGCGAGTCCGCCCTGAACTCGATCAGCGAGGACTTCAACCACCACCGCCTGCCCCTGGACCTCGGCGAACCGCTGGCGACCGCCATGCCGACGATGGAACACGAGCTCCTCGAATACGCCCTCTACGTCCTCGGCGCCACCCACGACCGGCGGGCCCGGCCGCTGATCGAGCCGTTCCTCCACCACCCCGACCCACGGGTGCGCGAAGACGCCCGGCTCGCAGCAGCCGAGATCACCGCGTCGGAAGGCCCCACCCAAAACTCTTGACTATTGCTCCTACCGGCGCACGCTGGTCGGAGAACACCCTCTCGAGGGTGCAGAAGCGCCTACTCGCTGCCTGAAGACGCCCGCCCTAGTCGTCGTTCGGCAGGTACCACCCGTGCTCGCGATGCCTGGGCTCTGGTGGGTTCGGGTTCTCGCGGGCATAGGCCTCGTTTGCACGGCGCGTCATCTCTTCGTCGTAGCGGTGCAGCTCGTCGTAGAGTTTCGACGCCTCGTTGTCATCCCCGCTAGATACGTAACGCTGTCGCAGCGCCTCGCGCTCCTCTTCGAGTTCCGCGTCGGACAGCGGGCGGAGGCTACCGAGGCCACGCGCGATGGAGTCGAAGATGCCCATGCGTTGATGTTGTCACACTGGGGGCTACCGCCGCGTCGTTGTCCGCCAATACCGCCTCGAAGGTGCGCGAAAACGCCCGGCTTACGGCCGCCGAGATCACCGCGCCGGAAGGCCTCATCCACAACTCTTGACTATTGCTCTCTGTTGCCTGCGACGCCTGGCTTACCACCAGCCACGTGCCCGGCCCAGCGCGGCCGCAGCGGCCGTTCCACCGACTGCCCACCGGCCTGCATAGCCACGGCGCTGCATTGCAAGACGCACCGCCAGGCCGCGGGCCAGCACAAGGGTCGCGATGCGCAACGTGGCGCCCCACCCTTGGGTTGCTGCGCGTTCGTTCTCAGTCTCGCCCCGTATCTCGCCTCCGCTGGGCATCTGGCCCCCCGACGGGCCTGGCGGACGCTCCCGTATGTCATCCATGCCCTCAGCGTCGCGTTTGGGGCGCCTATGAAAATAGTGGCTCCTTTATGAAACCCTTAATGGCAGAGCATCCGGGCAGGATGCGCGGTGCTGAGTCGGCAGGGGTGCGGCAGTGTCCGGAGAGATTCGGCCCTTCAGCCAGGACGTGTGGTTCAAAGAAGGTGGGTTTCTCGACGCCCTGTTGCTGGTGCGGGAGGTCATGCGAGCACGCGCCCAAGGTGATGCGGCACAAGAGCGCCGGGCACTGCGTGACGTCGCCGCGCATGCAGCGTTCGCCGGCGCCGGGCCTGCTGCCGAGGCGGTCGCCCGCGGGAAGTGGATCACTGAGCGCGTGCTGTCCGCGGTGGGTCGACTGCGCGATGGCCTGCCTGCACTGGCCACCGAGCCTGAGGGTGAATCGGCCGACAAGGTAGTCGTCCTGTGGGAACGCGCACTCTCAGAGGGAGGGTCGCCCGGCGAGCTGGTGGCGTGTTTCCCACGGATGTTCCCCGTCCGGGACAGCGGATCGCGGCGCTACGACCGTGGCAAGACCGCTGCCGCGATGCGAGTGCGCGGGACGATGTGGCTGCGAGGCAATCGTGAGCTGAAGCGTGCCTGGCCAGGCATCGAGCGCCTCTACTACGAGGTCATGAACGCCGTGCGGATCCTGGTCGCCAGCCAGACCCCGCTCGCAGAGCCGGCTTTCGCCTACGAGTGGGACCGCCTGTCCAGCCGCCCGTCTGAGGAGCGCCAGCTGCTGACAGTGCTCGGCTTCCTGGCGCCGCGCCCCCTACCGTTGGTCCTCCTGGTTACCGGTTGGGAGGGTCTGCCCTCACCGTTGCGCCGGGCGGTACGCGACCCCGCCGCCGTACGGCAAGCGGTCGATGACCTGGCCGTACGGGGCCTAGTGGTCGCTGACGTGGACGGCGTGACCTGCGCAGAAGCCGTCCAAGACGCCGTGCGTCGCACGCTCGACGACAGGTCCGCGCGGTCCGCAGTGGCCTTCACACTGCGTTTTCTGCGTGCGGCACTGCCACCCGACACGCACTTCCACGGTTCCTGGGCCCTGTGGCAGGAGGGACTGGCCCATCTGGAGGCAGCGATCGCGCACGCGGACGTGCTCGGCGTGCGACTGGAGGATGCCGCGTACCTACTGGACCGGGCCTCCGTCTACCGAAGAGAGGCAGAGTCCGACGCATCGACGGCCATCGAGACCTCTCAGCGGGCGCTCGCCTTGGCCGATCGAGCCGGCAGGCCCGATCCCATCGAGTACGCCATCTATTTGGGCAACCAAGCAATGGCCTTGCGTGCTGACCGCCAGTTTGGCCAGGCAGTCGCCGTGATGGGGCAATCGCTTGAGGTCACTCGCGCCAGCGTCGGCACCGACCATGAGGAATACGCGGGCAGCTTGAACATCCTGGGCAGCATGCTGGAGTCCTGGAAACGCTACGAGGAAGCTGAGGCCGCTCACCGCGAGGCACTGTCCATCATGCGTGGCCTGGCGTCCCGCAGCTCCGACTCGGCTGTGGTCCAAACGTTGGTGGAGGTGCTCAACGACTACGCGGCTTGCCTACTACGGGAGGACAATCCGGCCCGGCCGCCCGACGCCGACCAGCGTGCCGCCGACCTGCTGCAGGAGGCCTCCGCCCTGACACGCCCTGGCGAGCACGGCTGGCGGCAGATCACCGCCAACACCGGCCATGCCCTGGCCCGCGCCGGGCGACTGCAGCAGGCCGAGTCCCGGTTTCGGGAGGTTGTACGGTACTGCGAGGAACACCATGGCGATCCCTCGTACGAGCTCTACGCGGCGCTGCGAGACCTGGCTGATGTTCTCCATGAACGTGGCGACCCCGAGGCCGCGCAGGTGTATCTGCGGGCGCACGAAGTCGACGACGCGGTAGGCCCGCACACCCCACCACCTTGACCGACCCATACGCAGCCCCGGTGAGCAGCGCACTGGGACGCAGGAGTGCGAGGCGGCAGCCATCGCCCTCGGACGCGAGATCACGAAGCCAGGCTGGAGTTTCGGTCGCTGCAGTAAGGCGGATAGGCTGTGATCGCCGGTTGACCTGCGAGGAAGTTGTCAGGCTCCACCCTCGGGCGAAGAGGGCGGAGCCCTTTTTCATCGGTAAGGCACTCCGCTGCTCGCCCGTTCGGAACCTAGGCCGTTGCCTGCACCTTTGCCCTCGGTGAGGTCCGCGTGGCTATCGCAGAATGGCCCGTGGTCGAGTCGTAGTGGACGCGCAGTGGACGGAAGGATCTGGAAGGACCAGGAAGGCCATGGACAGGTCCGACGGGATGCGTCCCGCTGACCTGCGGAAATGGGAAGATGTGGGCAAGGCTCGGCCGTGATCGGAAGATCAGAAAAGGACTCATAATCCGTCGGCCGTGGGTTCGAGTCCCACCCGCCCCACCTGCGCAGGTCTCTGACCTGCGGAAACGTTTGTTTTTGGGTGTCGGAGTGTCAACTTTGCCTGAACGGACTGAATCCGCTGCTTGTGGGTTTGGGGCCGGGGTGGTCTGCGTCGACTGACACCCGTCTGACCTGCACGAATGGGAGCAGGTGCGTAGCTGGCGAGCCCCGTCTGGTCCGCTGTGCTGCGACAGAGTCATGATTTGAGGCCATCCTGAGGCCGCCGGTATCGGGAAAGTGTCCAGGAGGGTCTGCGCTCCGACCAGTCGTCTGCGTGTGTCTCCGGGTTCGATGTGGCGATCGTCTGGATCTGTGACCTCGCGAGTATCGCGTCTGACGATCACCGTAGGCAGCAAGGAACTGCCCCAAGAGGAAACGGCCCCGGGGGGACTCGCCCCCTCGTGTAGTGCCTCACGGTCCTGATGGGGCAGGTAGTCGGGCGGGGACCGGGATCCCTACCGCTTCAGAGTGGTGCCGGCGATGGAACGGCCTACGGCACTCCTTTCGCCACGGTAGTGAGGGCGGGTTCGATGCCCGGCGGCGCGCGGTCGAGATGCTGCCAGAGAAGGCGGCGAACGCCGTGATCGTGCTGGAAATCCTGACCAAGATGATCCTGTCCTCCCTCGCCAAGAAGATCGCCGAGGGTGGACAGGATGCTTTGCTGGCCGAACACGCCAACCTCGACGATCTGCTGATCGTTCAGCGGCTGCTCGGACACGCCAGCTCCACGATGCGGTCTCTGCGCTACATCCGGCGGACGAACCTGCTGGTTGCGAGGGCGATTACGGAGTGAAACGACCAGAACAAGACCTACGCCGACAACGCGAGCCGTCTGGCAGAACGGCAGGCGGTCTGATGCCCAGACGAGGAGAACGCAGGTCCCGGTAGGCGGGGAAGCCGTGTGAGCGGGGCAGCAGGTGTCCCGGATCGGGACGCGTGAGCTGATCTACATCAATCCCAAGGGCACAGCCATGCGGCGCGTGATCGGCCCGGGGAACTATCGGTGCTCGCAGTTGGTCGTCCAGCTGCGCACGCCACCGGGCTGCGGCCTTGACGAACAGCCAGACCCAAACGCGCGTGACCAGGCTGCTCGCCGAGTTCACCGACGGCTGCCCGGAGGCCCGGGGGCTGGAGGCGGCCGAAGCACGGCTGGACGGAGCGGTCATCGACCTGACGGAAGTGATCTTCGCCTTCGAGAAGGACGTGCGGGACGACTACCCCGCCGACTCGCCACGGCCTCACTTGGCGAGTCCTTTCGGCGATCCGTCAACCGTTAACTCAGGCGGGAAGTTCGGTGATGCTGAGGGCGAAGTCCAAGTTACCCACCCCGTGGTTGGCGAGGCCCACCGTGACCAGGCCCGCTCCTTCCAGCCAGTGCGCCATTTTCAGGCCGCCGACGTCCAGCGGGCGCAGCCCGAGGCTCTCGACGAACGCTTCCACACTTGCCTTGGCCTGCGCATCATCGCCGGCGATGAAGACGTCGGGCCGACCCTTCTCCAGGACGTGGCGGAAGATGGTGTTGAACGCCTTCACCACGCTGGCGCTTGCCGGGGCGGCCTTGGCGGCTTCCTGCGCGATCGAGGTCTCCTCGCGGTGGGCCAGCCCGTCGAACGTGGAGTTGAAGGGGTTGCTGATGTCGACGATGACCTTGCCCGCGAGAGCGTCGCCGTAGTGGGCGACGACCGGCACGACGCCGTCGTACAGCAGGGCCACGATGACGATGTCCCCGGCCGGGGCGGTGCCCCATTCTCCCGCCGTGGCGCCGCCGCCGAGAGCCTTGGCCAGGTCAGCGGCCTTGGACTGATCGCGGCCCATGACCTCGACGGTGTTGCCGCCCGCTATCGCCCGCGCGCCGATGGTGCGGGCCATGTTCCCGGTGCCGATGATGCTGATGTTGCTCATGAGAAGTCCTGCCCTGGTTGTGGTTGTTCGGTTCAGATGGCGGTGGTGCCGCCGTCGGCGACGAGTTCCATGCCGTTGACGTAGCTGGAGTCGTCGGAGGCGAGGAAGAGGGCGGCGGTGGCGATCTCGTCGGGTCGGCCCATCTGGCCGCGGGGGATGAGGGACTCGAACTGGCGCTTGGTGGCCTCGTCGAAGAGCTCTTCCTGCTTGGCGGTGGCGACCTGGCCGGGGGTCAGGACGTTGACGCGGATCCGGCGGTCCTTGAGCTCGTTGAGCCAGACGCGGGCCCAGGCCTGCTGGACGGCCTTGCTGCCGGCGTAGACGCTCCAGCCGGGGAAGGCGCCGAGGGAGGCGTTGGAGCCGGTCATGAGGATGGAGCCGCCGTCGTTGAAGAGCGGGAGGGCCTTCTGGACGGTGAACAGGGTGCCGCGGGCGTTGAGGTGGAACGCGGCGTCGAAGTGGGCCTCGGTGATCTCGCCGAGCGGGGCGGGCTCGCCCCCTCCGGCGCTGGCCCACAGCACGTCGAGGCTTCCCTTCTCCCGCTTGACGGTGTCGTACAGGCGGTCCAGGTCGTCCAGGTCGGCGGCGTCGCCCTGGACGCCGGTGACGTTGCGGCCGATCTGCTTCACGGCCTCGTCCAGGGCGTCCTGGCGGCGGCCGGTGATGAAGACGTGCGCTCCCTCGTCGACGAACAGCTTCGCGCCGGCCAGCGCCATGCCGGTGGTGCCGCCGGTGATGACCGCGACCTTGCCGTCAAGCTTTCCCATAGTCATTCCCTTGGGTCGGTGGTGCCGTGCGTACCTGGGGCGACGGTGTTATGTACACCGCCCTGTGTGCTTACGGTACGGGGTGAGCCGTCGGGGCGCAAACTATGTACACCGGTCGTTACCCGGCTGGGGTACCCTGGACCCATGACGGAGTTGGAGAAGGGCCCCACGGGCCGCCGCCGCGGCCGGGGCGCCCGCGAGCGCATCCTCAGCGCGTCCCAGCAGCTGTTCCGCGAGCAGGGCATCAACCGCACCGGCATGGACCAGCTTTGCGCGGCGGCCGAGGTGTCCAAGCGCACGGCCTATCAGCACTTCGCCGGCAAGGACGAACTCGTCGCCGAGTACCTGCGCCGGTTCGACCCCTCCGTTCTGTCCGGCGTGTTCGACCGCACCGACCTCACGCCCCGCGAACGGCTCCTCGCCGCCTTCGACATCCCCCCTACCACCCCTCTGTGCCCCTACATCGCGGCCGCCGTCGAACTCCACGACCCCGAGCACCCCGCGTCCCAGTACGCACGCGACTACAAGAAGGCCGTCGCCGCGCGGCTCGCCGACACCGCCCGCGAAGCCGGCGCCGCCGACCCTGAACAGCTCGGCGAGCAGCTCGCGTTGCTCATCGACGGCGCTGCGGCCCGCACCCGGGTCCTCAACGCCGACGCCTTCCCCACCGCCGCCGCCATCGCCGCCGTCCTCATTGACAACGCCATCCCCGCCACAGCCAGCGATGACCGGCGACGGGAGGAAGTGTCCAGTTGACTCGGCACTCCGCGGCCGGGCTGGACGCGCTACCGGTCACGCGGCTGCACCGGCCGGCACGCGACACCAGCCGCCCGGCACCTGGCATTGCAGGCTTTTGCGGAACTGGCCACCCCGCCCCGCCCGCCTGTTGAAGGCCGCAGCAGAAGCCGCCGGGGAGAATGGCGACCCTCGAAGGTTGCAGGAGTTCGAGGCCGTCGTCTCGGCCCAGGGCGCTGACGCGCCGCCGGTTCGAACAGACGGCTGATCACATACCTCTGCCAGCCGGAGACTTGCCAGCCGGAGACTGCAGCCCCCTCATCCACTCCACCGCGGCGCTCTCCCGCGGGGCAGCACGGCGTTGACTTCTCGACCGAGCCAGCTGAACCATTCACGCTGATCATCAGTGAGCGGCCCATCTCGGCCACGCCAGCCCGAAACAAAGGCCAACAGGCGGGCAGCCAACAGGTCCGGCTGGAACCCGCCGTCGGGTTCTGGATCCCAGGGACCGACTCCCGACGCTACGAACTGGCAGACCGTCGGTGAACGGCTCCGCTCCGACGACACGGCGATCAGCCGACTTGAGCCGCGTCCGCAGCACGTACTTCCAGTCGGTCTCAGGTGCTTCCGGGCCCCTCAGACAACTGCTGGCCGAAGAACGGAACCGTCTCAGAGGTCAGCCGCAACAGCACCACTCCGTCAGGCTGTTTCACTCTTCAGCGCATGATGAACGGGGTCAGTCGAACTGCTCAAGCGCGCCTTGCGGCGGCATCGCCTCCAAGCTGCCACATCTCATAGTTCCCACATTCTGCCGTGACCTCGGCCGTCGACTGAGCCGCAACGACGAAGTCATCCACTACCAGCGAGGTGTGCGATGCCGCCACCGCGAGGCACACCTGGTCGGGCGCCAGTTCCGGGATGGGGACATAGACGACGTCTGGATGCGAGTAGAACACGGACGCCGAACGGGCCAGGAAGGAGATGCCCCGTCCGGCCGCGACATGCTCGAGTGTCTCGTCCACCCCGCGCACCGGGTACCCGGCATTAGGGTGCGGGCGCTTGGTGGGCTGCGTGCTCGGGTCACCGTGCCAGACCAGCGGTTCGCCGGCCAGGTCGGCCTCGGTGACCTCCTCCTTGCCGGCCAACCGGTGTCCGGCGGGCAGTACCGCTACCCGCGGCTCGGTGTACAGCGGAGTGACGCGCAGGCCGGCCTCCTCGATGGGCAGCCGCACATAGCCGACGTCGATGCGGCCGTCGAGCAGCATCGCAGCCTGGTCGTCCCCTTCGATCCGCTGCACGTCCACGACCACGTCCGGGTGCCGGTCCTCGAACGCCCGCGCCGCCGGGATGACCGGGATGCCGGCCCGGAAACCGACCATCAGCCGCCGCTTGCCGCTGGCGGCCGCGGACACCCGGCGGCGGACCGCGTGGGTTGTGGCGAGCAGCGGACCGGCGTCGGCCAGCAGTTGCCGGCCCGCGTCCGTCAGCTCTACGCCGTGGCGATCCCTGGTGAACAGCGAGGCGCCGAGATCCTTCTCAAGCGCGCGGATCTGCCGGCTGAGCACCGGCTGCGCGATATGGAGCTCATCGGCGGCGCGGCCGAAATGCAGCCGGTCGGCCACGGCGACGAAGTAACGCAGTTTGCGCAGATCCAGATCCAGATCCATGACATCTCCCGGCCCGGTGATGCCTTCAGGGTATCACCACAGCTTCAAGAGGTCTTGGACACTCACGCAGACCCAATGGCAGCCTGAAAACAGGCGCTTAAGGGCGCCGAAATGAATTCGACCCAAGAAGTTCGACACTGAAAGTTGACGGCAGGGCCAAAGCCCGGAAAGCAGGAACACCGATGAGCAGCATCAGCATTATCGGACTGGGAAACATGGCCCGTGCTTTGGCCGGCCGGGCGCTCGCCGGCGGCAACGTCGTCGAGATCATCGGCCGTGACCAGGCCAAGGCCAAGGAATTGGCCGCCACGCTCGGCGGCGCCACGGCCGGGACGGCCGGGGCCGCTCCGGTCGGGGACATCGTTGTCCTCGCCGCGCCGTACGCCGGCGCGGAGGCGGTGGTGAGGGAGTACGGGGACGCACTGCGCGGCAAGATCATCGTCGACATCACCAACCCCGTAGCCCCCGACCTGCAGGGCTTCGTCGTCCCCGACGACAGTTCCGGCGCACAGGAGATCGCCAAGGCGGCTCCCGACGACGCGCATGTCGTCAAGGCGTTCAACACTGTGTTCTCCCACGTCCTGGCGGCCGGCCCGGCCGAGGACCGCCCTCTGGACGTGTTCATCGCCGGCGACGACGCGCAGGCGAAGGCACGCGTGTCGGCGTTCGTCGAGAGCCTGGGGCTGCGCCCCTGGGACACCGGGGAATTGTCCATGGCGCGGACACTGGAGAACGTCGGCCTGCTGGAGCTGGGCCTCATGAACCACTCCGTCAAGCACACCAATTTCTCCCTCGGCGTCACCCTTCTCGGCTGAGCGCACCCCTACCACCACTTCTCGTGCCGCATTACGCCAGTTCACTTACGGCACGAAAAGACCCTGCACCTACCCTCACAAGGACAGTCAGATGCGCGTATTCGTCGCTGGAGGGACCGGCCATTCCGGTTCGTACATCATCCCCGAGCTCATCGCCGCCGGGCACGAGGTCACCGGCCTGGCCCGGTCGGACGCTTCCGCGGCGGCCCTGTCCGCGCTCGGCGCGAAGGTGCGTCGCGGCGACCTCAAGGATCTCGACGGGCTCAAGGAGGCAGCCGCGGACTCGGACGGCGTCATCCACGTCGCCCACAGGCAGGATCTGCTGCCCTCCGGCGGGCTCGACGCCGTGGCCGCCGCAGAGCTCCCGATCATGCTCGCGTACGGCGAGGCACTCGCGGGAACCGGAAAGCCGCTGGTCACGGCGGGAAGTATCGGCTCGCCCGGGAACCTGGAGCGGCCGGCCACCGAGGAGGACCCGGCCCTCCCCGCCGGCGAGGAGCACAAGGGCACCCTGCGGGTCCGCAACGTCGTGGAAAGGGCCGTTGTCGACCTCGCCGAGCAGGGGGTGCGGTCTTCGGTCGTGCGGATCGCCAACATCGCGCACAGCACGACCGATCGTGCCGGCTTCCTCCCCACGCTGATCGCGCTCGCGAAGGAAAAGGGGTTCGTCGGCTACCCCGGCGACGGCGCGAACCTGTGGAACGCCGTGCACATCCGCGATGCCGCCACCTTGTTCCGCCTGGCGCTGGAGAAGGGGCCGGCCGGCAAATACTGGCACGCGGTCGAGGACGAGGGCATCCCGTTCCGCGACATCGCCGAGGCCATCGCCGGCCGCCTGGGCCTGCCCGCCGTGAGCGTTCCCAACGATGCCCTGATGACGCCGGGGTACTTCGGGTTCCTCACGAATATCGTCACGCAGAGCTACCCGGCGTCCAACCTCATCACCCGCCGGACCCTCGGCTGGGAACCCGCCCGGCCCGGCCTGCTCGCCGATCTGGACAACGGTCATTATTTCCCCGCCGGCTGACGGCGGGAACCCGGATCGTAACGAGCCCGGCAACCGGCAAGTTCGGCCCTTCTGGAGGACGTTGAGATTATGACGACTGTGGGATTCATCGGAAGCGGAAGCATCGGCAGGACCATCGCGCAACTCGCTGTCGGGGCCGGGCACCAGGTGGTGCTCAGCAACTCGCGCGGTCCCGAAACGCTCGTGGACACGGCCGCGGAACTGGGGCCGCGGGCGTCCGCGGCGACGAGCGAAGAGGCCGCAGCGGCCGGTGACATTGTCGTGGTCACGGTGCCGGTCAGCGCCTTCCCCCACGTGCCCGCCGGGCCACTGGCTGGGAAGACGGTCATCGACACCTGCAACTACGGCCCCGAGCGTGACGGGCACATCCCCGAGCTCGACAACAAGTCCCTCACCTCGAGCGAGCTGCTTCTGCGGTACGTCCCGGACGCCCTGCTCGTAAAGGCGTTCAACAACATCTTCTTCAAGCACCTGCTGTCACTCGCACGCCTGGCTGGGGCGGCCGACCGCTCCTACCTGCCGATCGCCGGTGACTCCGCACCGGCGAAGGCGGCGGTGACCGAATTCATCGACTCCATCGGCTACAGCGTGGTGTACGCGGGAACGCTGGCCGACAGCTGGCGGCAGGCGACGGGCACGCCGGTGTGGGGAACACCGTACGGGCCGTACTCCGACGAGAAGGGCCAGCCGGTCGGCGAGGACGCCATCCGCGCGGCACTGGCCACCGCAACGCGGTAACCGTCAATTATCGCGGACCGTGATGTGGTCCGGCCGTGCCATGCCCCCGCCCCGGGGATACCGGGCGGGGGCATATTTCGCACGCAAAGGCGTCGAATCCAGCGAAGGGTTTGCCCCTGCGTCTCGTAGCGCGGAGTCAGGTTCGACGTCGCCGGGTCAGGTCGCGGACTGCTCCCTGGGCGGCCAACTGCCTGCGCAGATTCGTGCTGGCCTCCTTGAGCTGGTGGTTCTCGATCCCCAGGACCTGGACGATCCGGGCCAAGAGCTGCGCCTGGCTACGAAGATCGTCGCGTTCGGCGCGGATGCGGGTCAGGTCCTGCTGCTGCTTTTCCGCGCGATCTCGCAACGGGGGTGCCAGTGGTCAACGGGGCCCGGTGTCCGACGGTGAGCTGGCGACCGGTAGTTTCCGATCTCGGCATCGAGGTGGCCGCGCCTGTTCAGGCTCGACGTAGTGCCTCCCGTGTGCACCGCCTCGCCGAGTTGCGGAAGCGGCAGCACACCACGCAGGTCCAGCTTGCCGAAGCCATTCCCGTCCTTGAGCCGGCGCGATCGTTCGCTGTCTCTTCAGTGCGATCCTGTCGGGTCTCATTGAGGCCGAGTTGAGGCCGCAAGGGGCATCGGTACCCGGAGAGGCCGCGAAGGGGCTGTGCCCCGGTCTCGCGTCTGCATGCGGGTGAGAAGGGTTCGATGCGGCGACCGTCTGGGGTTGTGGCCGGTAAAGACTGCGTCCTGGGGATGGCCGGTAGGCGCCAAGGAAACGGACCCGCGAGGAAACGGCTCTGACGGGTCACTCGACCCTCTCGTGAAGTGCCCCCACAGTTGATCAGGCGGTCGGGGCGGTCGCCGGAGGACCTCGTCCAGCTGATCGGGCCGTGGATCGCTGCAACGGGAACCGCGCCGTGCGCTGCAGCGCCTTCGTCCTGGCCGGCCGTCGGACGCTCCCCTCGGGTTGTCCGCCTCACGGATCGCAAACAACAGCCGCCCTGACTCCGACAGAGCCGGTTACACGCAGTACGGGACTTTTGCATGGCTGTTGGCGGTGTCGCCGCGGTGGTAGTCGACATGTATGTCTAAGAATTCTTCCGATGCCGCGGACCGCTCGTATCGGTTGACCCGGCTGCGCCGCGTGATCCGCGACTCGCCGGCCGGGCGCGGATGGAGACGGAGCAGCGATGTCGAACTGGGGCCGCGGTCCTTGGGATTCGCGGCGCTCGGATTCCTTACCCTGGTGCCCCTGCTGATCGTTGTTTCCGCCACTGACCCGGGGCATGGGCGGGGGTTCGCCCAGTGGCTGGGCGATGGGCTCGGTGTGTCGAGGGCCGCCAGGGAACACATTGAGGAGCTGTTCGCCCGGCCCGGCCAGGCGCTGCAGACCACGACCGCCTTCGGTCTCGCCACCCTCGCCGTGTTCGGTCTGTCCTTCGGGGCGGCGGTGCAGACCGGCTACGAGAAGGTCTGGGAGCTTCCCTCGGCCCGCTGGTATGCCAGGTGGCGGCAGGTGGTCTGGCTCGCCGTACTCATCGGCTCCCTCTATCTGTCCGCCACCACCACCCTGTGGCGTCACTCCGCGGCTGGACAACTGGTCGCAATGCTGAGCACCGTCCTGTTCTTCTGGTGGTCGCAACGGATGCTGCTCGGGGGGCGGATCGCCTGGAGCGCTCTGCTGCCCGGCGCGATAGCCACTGCCCTCGGGCTTCTCGGTCTGCGGGTCTTCTCCCGTCTCCTCTTCTCACCGCTGATCGCATCCAGCGCCGTCACCTACGGCCCCTTCGGAACCGTCCTGGTCATCCAGTCCTGGCTCGTCGGCGTGGGCGTCGTCGTCTTCGGCGGCGCCCTGGTCGGCCGGCTGCTGCACGAGGAACTCCCGCACATGACCCATGCCTTGAAACAGCGGACTCGCAGACAACCCTGATGTCGGGCAAACTGCGCCGGGCCCCGGCCCGCCACTGATCCACGGCACTCGAGCACATCGGCCGGGAATGGTCGAGGAGAGTGCCCGTACACCGCGTGCGGAGACGACGCTGAGGTGGGCGGACCACAGCTGTCGCGAGCTGCGTACGGAGTTGAGGGTCATCCAGACCGTGACAATGTTCAGGCCGTGGTGAGGCGGGCGGGTCACTCTGGCGCCGGCAGGTACACGGTGAGTGCCCGCCGGGACTTGTCGAGAATGAGTGTGTCGGCAGCCGGGCTGACCTCCCCGTCGCGGGTGTAGTCCCCAGTCCTTCCCACGCCGTCGATACGCAGCCGAGTCGCGGTGGTGGCCTGGTAGACGCGGGAGCGGGCGAGGGTTCCGGTGAGGAACGCGGTGATGAGCCGGGTGCGGGCAAAGGGGTGCCTTCCGTCGACGATGCGGATGTCGAGCAGGCCGTCGTCGAGGCTGCGGCGGTAGGAGGGGGCGAAACCGGCGGGTTCGTAGTGGCTGTTGCCGGCGAAGAGCAGCCACAGTCGACGGCGTCGCCCATCGATGGTGACCTCGCTGGATGTGCCGTCTGCGAGGACGCGCAGGAGGCCCACGCAGAGTGCGGGCCACTTGCCGAGACGTGTCTCGCGGGCTTCGCGGGCCCGGACGAGTTCGGGGTAGACGCCGATGCTGAAGGTGTTGAGGAAGTACGTGCCGAGGCCGTCGCCGGTGACCCGGCCGAGGTCGACGGCTCCGCCGAAGCCCGCCTCCACGGCATCCGCGGTGGACTTGAGCGTCGGCAGCCCGAGGTCGGTGGCGAAGTGGTTGAGCGTGCCGCCGGGGAACACGGCGAGCGGCAGTCCGTTCTCGGAGGCCAGGACCGCCGCCGCGTTGACCGTCCCGTCGCCGCCGACCACACCGAGCGCGCCACCCTCCTGGGCGAGCACGTCCTTGACGGCTCGCCCAAGCACCAGATGAAGATCGACGCTACTCTCACAGACTCGAATCTCCGCCTGTGGCAAGAGAGTTCGCAGCTCGGCCTCCGTCGGGGTGTCGCCGCCCGCGCCAGTGTTGACAACCGCGATCAGCCCGCGCCCTGCGGGGAGCGCGGGGACGGGGACGTTCGGCCGTGCGGAGTCGGCGGGCCGGTCTACATGCAGCGGCCACCAACGACAGGTGGCCACCGCCACGCCGACTCCGACCGCGACCCCCTCGAGAACGGCGCCTGGAGAGCGGGTGCCGGTACGGGCGGCCGTGGCTGCCGCGGCGAGGGGAGCGAGGGCGGTCCCCAGCCAGGGCGACTCCAGCATCGCGGCGGTCACGAAAGCGGCGGCGGAGGCTGTGTGCCCACAGGGCAGCGCCCTCGCGACGTACTGCCCGGAAGCCCGTCGGCCTGAAGTGGACTTGGCGGCGATGGCGGCGGCTGCCGAAGCCAGGGCCAGCGAGCCGGTGCCGCGCAGGGCGGCACGGCGTGCGCCGCGGTTGCCGGACAGACCCATGGCGGCCGCACCGGCCAGCCATGGCAGCCAGGGGTGGGCCGAGATGACATGTTCGACGAGCCCGGTGCCGGGTACGCGGGGGTCTGCCATGCCGACCGGGTACCCGCCACGGTGACGAACATGCGGTCGGCCGTGCGCCGGCTTCGGTCGGGGAAGGGTTGCGGAGCGCCCTCATCCAGCTGTCATGCGGATGCCGTAGGAGACATCCGCCGGGTCATTCCGTTTGGCGCCTTGGGCCACGGCTACCCGGCCGTGCACAGCCCGAAGTGCGGGCTCAGCCACCGGAAGGCACGCCATGTCCACCGGTTTCCTCATCGCCCTGCTCGTGGTGGTGGTCCTCATCGCCGGTCTGCTCGCCGTCAAGCTCCCCGTGGGTGAGGGCGCGAGCGGCCTGCGCCGTCGCTTCGGCCCGGAGATCGCCGCGTACACGGGCCTGACCGAGACAGAGGTACGCCTGGGCCAGGAGGCGTTGGAGAGCTTCACCCTGCTGTCAGTGGACGCCGGACCCGTCCGCCACGAGGACGGCCGAGCCCTGGCCGACACCCTCGGCGAGGTCGAGCCGGGCCTTGACTGGATCGTCAACCGTGAAGCACTTCGGCCGCTGCTGCAGGCAATGCCCGAGCGCGAACAGAAGATCCCCTACATGAGGTTCCTCCGTGAGATGACGCAGCGCACCATCGCCGAGCAGTTCGGCATCTCCCAGATGCACGTCTCCCGCCTGATCAGCGGTACTTGTGCGCGCCTGCGTGACCAGGGGATGGCCGAGGCCGACGGGCTGAGGAAGGCTTCGTGATGTCAACTCGAGCACACGGGCGGGGCCGGACCAAGGCGTCCTCAGTTCGCCGCACCGCAGAGCACGAGACGCTCTCCGCCGCGGGGCGGGCGGGTTTTGCCGCGCGCGGCGTGGTGTATGTCCTCATCGGTGCCCTGGCCATCCAGATGGCCCTCGGCAGCGGCGGGAAGTCGGCGGACCGGCAGGGCGCGCTGGCGAAGATCGCGGAGCAGCCCTTCGGGAAGATCATGCTGTGGGTGCTGGTCGTGGGCTTTGGCTCCATGGCCTTGTGGCGAGCCTCCCGAGCAGTCCTGACCAGGGGACCCGAGCGGAAGACTCCCTCGCGGCTCCTCGACGGTGGCCGGGCACTGTTCTATGGCTTCATCTGCTGGGCCACCGCCACATACGCAGCGGGAGGCGGCCAGGGCTCCAGCGGCAACGCGAAGTCCAAGGACTGGACAGCCTCCGTGCTGAAACTGGCCTACGGCCAGTTCCTGGTCGCTGCAGGGGGATGCCTCTTGATCGGCATCGGCGCGGTGCTCGCGACACGGGCGGCTATGCGCAAGTTCCTGCGACAGCTCGAGACCACCGCCATGACCTCCCGCACGAAACAGATCGTCACCGGCCTCGGCGTCGGCGGTGGTGTGGCACGCGGCATCGTGTTCGCCGCAGCCGGCATCTTCATTTTGATCGCTGCCATCCAGTTCGACGCCGACGAGGCAAAAGGCGTAGACGCCACGCTCCGCAGCTTCACCCAGACCCCGATCGGCCCGTGGCTGCTCGTCGCCGTCGCGATCGGGCTGATCCTCTTCGGCGTCTTCTCCTTCGCCTCGGCGCGCTGGCGCCGCCTGTGAGCACCAGGCTGGCAGGGGGCACTCGCCGTTTAATGCCGGTGGGACGGGTACTCGAACGGTGGGAATCGTGATCGAGCACGGTAGTGGGCTCGGGCGTGACCAGCCGGGCAGGCGCACGCCGATCTGGTCGGCAGATACGGGGAAACGAAAGAGGGGCTTGAAATGTACATAGGCATCGGAACTGTCGTCCTCATTGTGATCATTGTGCTCGTCGTCATGCTCATGCGCAGGCGCTGATCGTGCGTGATGCAGTGCTCCAACTCCTTCTCTCTCGTGTTCGGTCCGTCGCTTCTGGAGGCTGATGGTGACCGCCCAAGGCGAGGCCGGCCGCACGCCCTCCGGCCAGGAGGAGGGCAAGCGGCGTGGCTTTTCGCCGCGCCCCTTTCCGTATCGGCTGATGCCGGACCTGGTGGCAGTGGGTCTCGGCCTCGTCGCGGTGGGACTGGCGGTTCTGACGGTGTCGGCGGTGGTGTTCTCGTCCTGGTGGTGGCTTCCCGCGGCAGTGTTCACGGGGCTGGCCCTGCTCGGGGTGCGGGATGTGACGCAGCGTCGGCATTCCGTGCTGCGGAACTATCCGGTCGTCGGACATCTGCGGTTCCTGCTCGAAAGCATCCGCCCTGAGCTGCAGCAGTACTTCGTCGAGCGCAACTATGACGGCCGCCCGTTCGACCGCGACGTGCGCAGCACCGTCTACCAGCGGGCGAAGGGCATCGAGGCGGACGAGCCCTTCGGCACTGAGCGGGACGTGTACGCGGAAGGCTATGAGTTCTTCGTCCCGTCGATGGCCCCCAAGCCGGTGCCGGAAGAGCCGCCCACGGTCCGCATCGGCGGCCCGGACTGCACCAGGCCGTACGAGATGGCGCTCCTCAATGTGTCGGCCATGAGTTTCGGGGCGCTGTCGGCGAACGCGGTTCTGGCCCTCAACCGGGGTGCGCGGATGGGGGGATTCGCCCATGACACCGGCGAGGGCGGCCTGTCCGAGTACCACCTGCGGCACGGCGGCGACCTGGTATGGGAGATCGGCACCGGATACTTCGGCTGCCGCACCGCGGACGGCGCCTTCGAGGCGAAGGAGTTCGCGGACAAGGCGGCGCACGACCAGGTCAAGTGCGTGTCGTTGAAGCTGTCCCAAGGGGCCAAGCCGGGCATCGGCGGGGTGCTGCCCGGTGGCAAAGTCAGCGCGGAGATCGCCCAGGTGCGGGAGGTGCCCCAGGGGCGAACAGTGACCTCGCCGCCCTACCACCAGGTGTTCTCCACCCCGCGCGAACTGGTCACGTTCATCGCCGCCATGCGCACCCTGGCAGACGGCAAGCCCACCGGATTCAAACTCTGCGTCGGCTCGCGGCGGCAGTTCCTGGCGGTCTGCAAGGCGATGCTGGCGGAGGATGTCACTCCGGACTTCATCATCGTGGACGGCGCCGAGGGCGGCACCGGAGCGGCGCCCCTGGAGTTCGCGGATCATCTCGGAACCCCGCTGACGGAGGGCCTGATCACGGTGCACAACGCGCTGGTCGGCACCGGGCTGCGGGACCGTATCAAGATCGGCGCGAGCGGGAAGGTCGCCACCGGCGCCGACATGGTCAAGCGGATGCTGCAGGGGGCGGACTACACCAACGCGGCCCGGGCCATGATGTTTGCGGTCGGCTGTATCCAGGCCCAGCGATGCCACACCAACACCTGCCCGGTCGGCGTCACCACCCAGGACCCGCGCCGAGCCCGGGCGTTGGACGTGGGCGACAAGTCCGCGCGCGTGGACCGCTTCCAGCAGGCCACGGTGCGCAGCGCGCTGAAGATCATGGCGGCCATGGGCGTTCAGCATCCCGACGAGCTGCGCCCGCACATGCTGCACAGGCGCCTGGACGCGGCCACCATCCGCTCGTACGAGGAGCTTTACGACTGGTTCGAACCCGGTCAGCTCCTCGCCGAGCCACCGCAGCAGTGGGCGGCCGACTGGGCCGCTGCCGACCCCGACCGCTTCACCGTCTGACGAGGAGAAGACTCATGGCTCGTACGGTCGCACAGGTCATCGTGGACGGACTCGCCTCCCTGGGAGTGCGGCAGGTGTTCGGTGTGGTCGGAGACGCACTCAACCCGCTGACCGATGCCATCCGCCGCACCGAAGAGCTGACCTGGATCGGCTGCCGGCACGAGGAAGCGGCAGCCTTCGCGGCCGGCGCCCAGTCCCAGCTCACCGGGAACATAGGCGTGTGCATGGGCACGGTCGGGCCGGGCTCCGTACACCTGCTCAACGGCCTGTACGACGCGGCCAAGAGCCATGCGCCGGTGCTCGCCATCGCCGGCCAGGTTCCCCTCGCCGACATGGGCAGCGACTACTTCCAGGAGGTCGACAACGACCTGCTCTTCCGCGATGTCGCCGCCTTTTGCGCCACGATCACCACGCCCGCGCAGCTGCCCGGACTCCTTGAGACCGCCGTACGCACGGCCGTGGCCCGACGTGGCGTGGCAGTGCTGACGGTCCCTGGCGACCTGGGCGACCAGCAGCTCCCCGAGGACCGGCCGCTGCGCTTCTCCCTGGCCGGCCACGGCACTTGCCCCGAGGCCGCCGCGCTGGACGCGGCCGCCAGGCTGCTTGACGCCGCGGAGCGGATCACGCTACTGGTGGGCCGGGGCGCCCGGGAAGCACGCGAGGAAGTGCTGCAACTGGCCGGCCGGCTTGCGGCCCCGATGGTGCTGACACTGAAGGCCAAGGAGGGCTTCGAGCAGGACAACCCGTATGAGGTGGGCCAGACGGGCCTGATCGGCAACCCCGCGGCAGCCAAGGCGATGGACGACGCCGACGTTCTGGTGTTGCTGGGCACGGACTTCCCCTACCGGGACTGGTATCCGGACGGCAGGACGGTCGTCCAGATCGACGCGGTCGCCGAACACATCGGCCGCCGGGTGCCCGTCGACGCCGGCCTGGTGGGCGATGTCCGACCCACGGTGCACGGTCTCCTTGAGCGGCTGGCGCAACACAGCGGACGCGGCCATCTGGACAAGGCCCGTGAGCGTTTCCACGGCTGGCAGGAGTCCCAGTCGAAGCTGGCTTCGCCGCGCCACGACAAGGGCTTGCTCGGCAGGGTCCGTTCCGCGCTGGACAACCGGGACCATCTGATCCGGCCGGAGGCCCTGGCGGCCGCCGTGGACCGGGCCGCGGACCCGGATGCCGTGTTCACCTCCGACACCGGCATGGCCACCGTGTGGCTGTCCCGCTTCGTACGGATGCACGGAACCCGCAGGCTGCTCGGCTCGTACAACCTGGGCTCGATGGCGAACGCCATGCCGCAGGCGCTCGGTGCACAACTCCTCGACAGGAACCGGCAAGTGGTGGCCTTCTGCGGGGACGGCGGCCTGAGCATGCTCCTGGGCGACCTGATCACCATCCGCACCTACGACCTGCCGGTCAAACTCATCGTCTTCGACAACCGGCGCCTGGGGATGGTGAAGCTGGAACAGGAACAGGCCGGCCTTCCAGAGTTCGGCACGAAGCTGGACAACCCCGACTTCGCCGCCGTGGCCACGGCCATGGGCCTCACCGGCATCAGGGTGAGCGAGCCGGACCAGCTCCTCGATTCGGTCACCGCTGCCTTCGCCACCGACGGACCCGTATTGCTCGACGTACTGACCAACCCGGAGGAAATTTCGATCCCGCCCAAGCCGACGGTGGAACAGGGCTGGGGGTACGCCATCGCGAAGATGAAGGAACATCTGCGGAGCGAGGGCGACACGGACTGAGCCACCGGAAGCAGTTTCACGTCGAAGGGTGACTCGGGCGGTTCGAGTCGGGGTCTGTCGCACATCACGGCAGCCGACACGCGAGGCCAGCGATCTCGCTGCCGGGTCGGACGGTTGTCCTGGCCAACTGTAGATTGAGCAGTTGCGACCGTCGTATGCCATGAACACCGATATAGCATGTCGGACAGCATTCGCGAACTGACGGCAACCACAGCAGGGATCGGGAACTCCCGCTTCCGCCTGTGGGTTTCGTACGGTGCGAGGCGGCGCGGTCAGGCGATCCCGGTGCCGCGCAGCAGCAGCAAGACCACGTCCACCACCGCCACGGCGACCGCTGCCGCGAACGCAGCCCGCTCCCAGCGGCGTCCCAGTACCGTCCCCGCCACCGCGACCAGGCCGGCCAGCGCGAGCGCCGCCACTCCCCACCTGCCGGGTGGTCCGGCGGGCCCCAGCGCCAGCACCGCGGACGCGGCCACCAGCGGCACCGGCAGCAGCAACCGCGCGCTGTCCGGGCCCAGCCGGTGCGGCCATCCCCGTACGCCCGTCGCCAGATCCCCGCGGATGTCCGGCAGCGCATCGCCCAGATGGGCGCCGACCCCCAGGAACGCCCCGGCGGTGACAACCCACCAGGCCGGCCACGGCTGCCCCGGCAGCCCCAGCGCCACGAACGCCGGGAGCGCGGCGAAACCCACCGCGTACGGCGCCCAGGACCATGCCGTCGCCTTGAGCCGCAGGTCGTACGCCCACGCAGCCGCCACTCCGGCCAGGTGAACGGCGCCCGCCCACAGGCCGCAGGCGAACGACAACGGCACGCACAGCGCCAGCGCGGCATACGCGGCCACCCACACCTCCGTCACACCGACCGTGCCGTCGACGACGGGTTTGCCATGGCGGCCGGCGGCGATGTCCCGGCGCGCGTCGAACGCGTCGTTGCACCAGCCGACGGACAACTGCCCGGTCAGCACGGCGGCGGCGGTCAGGACACAACGCGCGGTGCCCTGGCCGGCGGTCACGGCCAGCGCGGCCATCAAGGCGGTGACCGCCACGACAGGCCCGGGGTGGCACGACCCGGCCAGGCCGCCCACCCGGCCGGCCCAACGCGCCTCCGGGCCGCCGGTCGTCGACTGCTCGGGAGTGCCCACCCGGCCGATGGTAGGGCGCACCGGCCCGACCCGGCTGGAGCACGCGCCCCCGGGACGAACGGCCGGACGGGCGATCCAAGGTGTCGAAGCCCCGGTCCGGGGAACACGTGGGGAGCAACTCACCCCAGTCGGTAACCGGACGGGAACCATATGACGCGGATCGCCGCAGTTCACGGTGCCCTCGCACCGCACCGTCACACCCAGGCCGAGATCACGGACATGGTGGCCCGCACCTGCCTGCCCGAGGGCACCGACCGCCGGGTCCTGGACCGGCTGCACCGCAGCGCGAAGGTCCGCTCACGCCACATGACGCTGCCACTCGAACGGTACGGGGAACTGGATGGATTCGGCGCCTCCAACGACGTCTTCATCGCCGCCGCCACCGACCTGGGCGCCAAGGCCGTCCGAGACGCCCTGCACATGGCCGGTCTGTCCGCGGCCGACGTGGACCTGCTGATCTTCACCTCCGTCACCGGCATCGCCACCCCCTCGATCGACGCACGGCTGGCCGGCCGCCTCGGACTGCGGCCGGACGTCAAACGGCTGCCCCTGTTCGGCCTGGGCTGTGCCGGTGGCGCCGCGGGCCTGGCCCGTATGCACGACTACCTGCTGGGCCGGCCCGGCCACGTGGCGGTGCTGCTGTCGGTCGAACTGTGCTCGCTCACCTTCCAGCGCAACGACGCCTCCATGGCCAACCTGGTGGCCACCGGACTGTTCGGCGACGGCGCCGCCGCGGTCGTCGCCTGCGGCGCAGAACGCCCGGACGAGACCGCCGGCCCGACGATCGTGGACACCCGCAGCCACCTGTACCCGGACACCGGGCGCGTCATGGGTTGGGACATCAAGGACTCCGGCTTCCAGATCGTCCTCGACCCGCAGGTCCCCGATGTCGTACGCCGTTACCTCGCCGATGACGTCGAGGGGTTCCTCGGCGACCACGGCCTGAAGCCGAAGGACGTGACCGCCTGGGTATGCCACCCCGGCGGCCCCAAGGTCCTTCAGGCCGTCACCGAGGCCCTCGACCTGCCCGACGACGCACTCGATGTGACCTGGCGTCACCTGGCCGACGTGGGCAACCTGTCCTCGTCGTCGGTGCTCCACGTGCTGCGCGACACCCTGGCCGAACGCCGCCCGCCGCCGGGCACCCCGGGTGTGCTGCTGGCGATGGGGCCGGGCTTCGCTTGCGAACTCGTTCTGCTGCGCTGGTAGTTCGGACCGTCGAAGGGAACAGGACACATGATCTGGTACGGACTGCTGGTGGCCGCCGTCGCCATCGAGCGCGTCGCCGAACTCGTCGTCGCCCGCCGCAACGGACGGTGGAGCACCGCCCGCGGCGCGACCGTGACCGGGCAGGGCCACTACCCGGCGATGGTCGCCCTCCACACCGGTCTGCTGGTCGCCTGCCCGGCCGAGGTGTGGCTGGCCGACCGGCCCTTCGTACCCGCCCTGGCCTGGCCGATGCTGGCCGTGCTGGCGGGCGCCCAGGCACTGCGGTGGTGGTGCATCCACACCCTGGGACCCCGTTGGAACACCCGGGTGATCGTCGTACCCGGCCTGCCGCTGGTGACGAGCGGCCCCTACCGGTGGCGGTGGCTACGGCATCCGAACTACGTGGCCGTCGTCGCCGAGGGCGTGGCCCTGCCACTCATCCACACCGCCTGGGTCACCGCCGCCGTGTTCGCGGTGCTCAACGCCGCCCTGCTCACTGTGCGCATCCGCTGCGAGAACCGGGCGCTGGCCGCCGCGACCATGCCGACCACGCCCGCTCCGGCGTGATCGACGTACTGGTGGCCGGCGGTGGGCCGGCAGGTCTGGCCGCCGCCATCCACGCCGCACTCGCCGGCCTGGAGGTCGTCGTCGTCGAACCCCGGACCGCGCCCGTGGACAAGGCCTGCGGAGAAGGAGTCATGCCCGGCGGTGTCGCCGCGCTGCGAGCACTGGGCGTCGAGGTCACCGGCCGCGAACTGCGCGGCATCCGCTACGTGGACGGCACCACCCGCGCCGAAGCGTCCTTCCGCGGCAGTAACGGGCTGGGAATCCGCCGTACGACGCTGCACTCCGCACTGCACCAGCGCGCTCTCGGCCTCGGCGTGCGGATGCTGACGGGCAAGGTCGGCGAGGTGCGCCAGAGCGCGGACACGGTCACCGCCGCCGGAACCACGGCCCGTTGGCTGATCGCCGCCGACGGCCTGCACTCCCCGGTGCGCCGCGGCCTGGGGCTGGAACTGCCGGGCCGTCCCCACGGCCGCTACGGACTGCGCCGGCACTACCGTGTCGAGCCGTGGACGGACTTCGTGGAGGTCCACTGGTCCAGGCATGGCGAGGCCTATGTGACGCCGGTCGGCGACGACCTGGTGGGCGTCGCGGTCCTCAGCCGCAGCCGTCGCGGGTACGACGAACACCTGGCCGGCTTCCCGGCCCTCACCGCGTCGCTGCGCGGCCCGGCCGCGACGGAGGTACGCGGCGCCGGACCACTGCGACAGCGGGTGCGGCACAGAGTCGCCGGCCGCGTGCTGCTCGTCGGCGACGCCGCCGGCTACCTGGATGCCCTCACCGGTGAGGGCATCGCCCTCGCGCTGGCGACGGCCGGGGCCGCCGTCCGCTGCCTGGCCGCCGGGCGACCCGACGAGTACGAGCGCGCCTGGGTCCTGCTGACCCGGCGCCACCGGCTGCTGACCGGGGCCCTGCTGGCCGCGAGTCGCCGTCCCAGCACCGCCCGCCTCATCGTTCCCGCAGCGTCCCGGATGCCCCCGGTGTTCTCAGCCGCGGTCCACGCACTGCAGTAGTGGCCGATTCCCCACCGTGATCGGACGCCTCCCGACGGCCGCCTCACCCGAGGACGCGAACCACCCGAGAGAACCACAACGGGGGATGGGCAGACTGTCGTTGTTCACCGCCCGCTTCCCCACGCTCGATACGGCGCAGCGCACCATGTACATCACCACGCTGCTGCTCCAGGCGGCACGGTCCGAGGCCCGAGTTGCCCTGGGACCGCCAACCGGAGCGAACCAGGTGGGCGCCACGCGCCACGAGTGATGCCCGTCGTGCCGAACCTCGTTGCCGACCGTGACGGCGATGCGGGCGACCGTTCGGATCCCCCTGATTCCAGAACACAGCCGCCGCAGTCCGACCGGTGTGGTCCAGACACCGGTTTCCTGTGGCGGCTGTGCTTCCTGCGGGGAGGGCGGTGTTACTGGCTGGCGGGTGCTGCCATGTGCAGCAGCCGTTCGGTGATCTCCCGGTACTGCCGGAACGCAAGCCGTAGTTCCTCGGTCTGCGCATCGGTGTCCTGGTCCTGCCAGCTTGCGCGCAGGACGCGGCGCCGTTCTGTGAGGCTGTTGCTGAACTGGGTGGCGACCTCGTCGAAAACGGTGTCGGCCTCTTCCACGGCCTGGCGTGGGCTGTCGACGAAGTCGTTCAGGGCCTGTTGGAGGCGCAGGGTGAGCTTGTCCCGGTCGCCCTGCGGGATCAGATCCGGGCCGGGCTTGTGATCGGGGCTGGCGGCGCTGGCGCCTGGCTCACGCAGTGCGCGACCGGGTTCGGTGCGGGGTTCCTGTGGGGCGCGCTGCATCGCGGGTCCCGGGGTCCCGGGCTGGGGTTGCCGTGCGTGTTCGGCGTTGTGCGACATCACGTGCTACTTCCCTTCGCGTGGCGTCGGGTCAGTGGCCACGGCGCATGGCCCTGGTTGTCGTCGGGGGACGGCGGACGGTGCCGGTCGAAGTCGCCGGCTTGTTCGGTGACCAACGTCTCGAAGAGGCTTCGGGCCTCGATCATGGCCTCCCGCATTTCCTCGGTGCCGCTCTGGCCGTGTGCCGCTGCGTGCACGCTGCGGTAGCCGTGGACATGGGCGGCGTGGTGGACGGAGAGGGCGGCGATCTGCTCCTCGAACTGCTCGCTGTCGGGGAAGCCGCGGTCCCTCGCCAGGCCTGCAAGGAGTGCGTCGGCCGCGGTGACGGCCTTCTGCGGCGAGTCGACGAACTGCTCCTGAATGTCGGCCCACTGAGCCCTGTATTGCGCGCGGTCCTCGGGCGACAACGGCTGCTCCACGAGGGAGCCGTGTTGCTTGACGCGCTCGCCGAGTTCCTGCTCGGCAGCCTTGGTGTCGCCGTTGTGGTCGGCGACAGTACGGTCGTACTCGGGTCCGAAGCGGTGCTTCAGCCCGCGCCCGCCGCCGTCGCGGATGCGTCCACGTCCGACGATGAGGACGGTGACCGCCGCGATGACGATCACGGCGATGATCACGATGGTGAGCATGGCGGCCTTCTCTGGCTCTCGGCTCGTAGGTTGTTCGGCTTCATTACCGTCTCCATCAATTCCTGTCGGCTGACTCCGCGTTGGCCGGCCGGGTGGTGTCCACGCGACGTGGGCACCACCCGGGGCGTTTGTGGTCAGTGCCTGAAGGCGTCCTTGGTCTTGTCGCCGGCCTGCTTCAGGTTTCCGGAGATCTGGTCGGTCCTGCCTTCACGCTGTAGTCGCCGATTGCGAGTGGTCCGGCCGATGCGTTCGGTGACCCGGCCCTTGAATGCCTGGGTCTTGTGCTTGATCGTCTGTCCGACGCTCATGGTTGTCCTCTGCTCATTCGCTGGATGGGCTCCCGCGCGTGATCGCCGTACAGGCCGCTATTTCTGCGGGCGGGAGAGCGGCTGGTGTGGACTACCCGCGACTGCGGCCGTATCGGCGGCCGCCACCGCCACGCCTGCCACCGCCGCGCCCGCGCATGGCGAAGCCGGCGATCCAGACGACCAGGAGTACGGCGGCGACCCACCAAAGGGCCTGCAGGGTGAAGCCGAACCCGAACACCACCAGGATCAGCAGAAAGAGAAGAATCCATAGGATCATTGCCGGGCCTCCAGATCGCGGGAAGTTCCTGAGTTCCGCGGGGTCCGGGCGAAGCGGGGAAGGTGGAATGCTGCCCGAACAATCCGGAGTGGCATAGCCCTACGCCGTGCTGTCAGTCAACGCCTGGAAACTTCCCTTGTCAACGCAGTGTCGACACGGGGGAGTTCTGCGAGTTGGGCAGAGGCCGCTGGGGCAAACGGATCCTCGGCGGGAGCGTCGACCGGCTCGGCCGGCGGCGCCGGCAGGACGCGGTCCTCCCACCAGGACAGGGCCATCACGGTGGCGAGGAGGACGAACGGGGTCGAAGCGGGAACGATCAGCACGTACATGTGTGTCGCCTGTCGTGAAATGTGTGCGACGCGGCGGGCAGCAGATGGGCGGTGCCCGCTTGGGGCGCATCGATGCTGCGTCAGGATCGCGTAGCGACCACGAGTGCGGGAGCGGCCCGTTGGTGGCGGGACGGGTTCCGGCACTGATGCGCGAGGTGCGCCCCCCGAAGGAGCGCGAGAGGTGATCGACGCTGCCGGGGGCTCGGGCCGCACCGCGCACGCTAGCCCTCGCCGCACTCCCTGAACAGATGCCAAGTGGCCATCTGGTCTCGGCGTAGGACGCTGACGTGGGTTGCTGTCCGTAACCTCTGGGCAGGACTAGGCTGTTCACACAGGCCCCGGCCCCCGGCAGTGATGTCTTGCTTCTGTTCCGGGGAGGCCCGCCGTGTTCGTTCTGCTTCTCATCCTGATCGTCGTTCTGTTCGGCCTCGGTTTTCTCCATCCCCTCTGGTGGGTGGCCGCAGCCGTGTTGGTCTTCGGTGCCACCCGCTACGGCCGTGATCGTGGGGGAGGCTGGATCCGTGGTGACGGTTCCGATGTCGGGGACTACCGGGACTACGAGAACCGCCGGGACCGTCAGGACCGCTGGGACCGTCGCTACAGCCGTCAGTATCGGGCGCGCTGGAGGCGCGAGGACCGTCGGGACCGCGAACACCGCGGGTGACCGGTGAACCGGCCTGGTATCGAGAGGTTCCGGTTCGGCTTCAGCCGCGCCGGACGTGCGGAAATCGTGGAGAGGCAGAAGCCATGCATCGCACAGCCATGCTTTCGAAGGACTGGTGGAATCTGCGGGCCGAGGCCTCGGCAGAGGACCCGGCGGGTCCGGATCCGGAGGGTCAGGATGTCGTGGCGCTGCGCGCCGAGATCGATCAGCTGCGGCGCGCGCTGGCCGGCCGTGCGGTCGTCGATCAGGCCTGCGGCATGGTGATGGTCCTGGCCCCCTGCCGCCGTGAGCCGGCAAGGAACCTGCTGGTGGACATCTCGCGGCAGTGCAACACCAAACTTCCGGACGTGGCAGCGGCTCTGGTCGCCACCTGGGAGGGTGAGCCGCTCTCGCGGCTGATGCAGCGGGGGCTGCGGCGTGCGCTGCGGCGGCTCTACGCGGAAGACCGAGGGTGCGACTCACCACCGGCGGACGAGCCGTCCGGAAGGGGAAGATCATGATTCACGCAGCCGATGTCCGCGAGTGGCGCAACCGTGACGTCGTCGATACCGAGGGCCACAAGATCGGTGTCCTCGAAGCGGTCTATGTGGACACCACCACGGACGAGCCGGCGATGGCCACGGTACGGACCGGACTGCCCACGCGGCACCGGCTGGTCTTCGTCCCCCTGGAGGACGCGATCGCCGGACCGGGCTACATCAGGGTCGGTTATGTCAGAACGCTGGTGAAGCAAGCTCCTTCGATCGGCACCGACGACGTGCTGCCCGCCGGGCAGGAGGACGCGATCTTCAAGCACTACGGCCTGCCCTACCAGCCCGGCGCAGCTGGCGAGAGGCAACTGGCGCGCCGCTGACCGCCCATGGACACGACGACTGCGTTGCGAGGACTGCCTTGTGAGGTACACACCATGCACCAGCTGACCACGCCCCGTGAAGAACCGCCTCTGTTGACGGCTGTGGCTTCGGTGAGGGATGCGGCTTTGCTGGCCGAGGTCGTCGAACTGCGCGCCAAGAACGAGCAGTTGGAGCAGGCGCTTGCAAGCCGTGCGGTGATCGACCAGGCCCGCGGCATGGTGATGGCCCTGGCACCGTGTTCCAGCAAGAGGGCATGGGACCTGCTGGTGGACGTGTCGCAGCACTGCAACGTCAAGCTCCGGGACGTGGCTGCGGCCCTGGTCACCACGACGAAGGACGAGCCACTCCCGGAACAGATACAGCGAGAGTTACGCAGGGCGCTGCGGCGCCTGCATTCGACAGACCGCCAGTGACGGCTCGCGCGATCACGGGGCGGCACCGGGGGCTGTGGGCTCAACCCTCCGGTGCCTTTGTCCAGGCCGGCCATGGGGCGCACTGTCGAGTAGCCCAACTCATGTGACGGCAAACCGTCTCCGTGCTCGTATCTCCCTCGGTCATCTGCCGATCTGCAGCAATCCGGCCCGAATGTTTGGCGACCTCCGATGGGGGGACCCAGTCGACGGCAGTTCGGCGGACAGAAGCCCTGCCATGTTTTCTTGGAGATTTCGAGGAGGACTATTTCATGAGTGACATCTGGGGTTACGACCCGACCGCCGGTCACAACGCGGGAATCAACCTGATCGGTTTCAAGGTGGAAGCCACTGACGGCACCATCGGGAAGATCGACAAGCATTCCGACGAAGCCGGCTCGGCCTATGTCGTGGTGGACACCGGTGGATGGATCTTCGGCAAGCAGGTACTGCTACCGGCCGGCACCATCAAGCGCGTGGACGTTCCCGAGCAGAAGGTCTACGTGTCCCGGACGAAGGAAGAGATCAAGGACGCGCCGGAGTTCGAGCAGGAAAAGCATCTGGGCGACCCGGACTATCACCGGCGTGTGAGCTCCTACTATCAGCGTCCGATGGCCTGACCCGGGGACCAGCAGCGTCTTCGGACCATAGATTGCACCGGGCGTCTTCCACGCGTGGATCGAGTACCGGAACGACTCTGCCGCGGCCGTCGCTTGACGGCGTGACCCAAATGTTCGCCATTCACCGGACGGTCGTGCGGCTGCTGGACGTGCTGACTGAGACCGTCCACAAGACGATGCTGACGATCACACCACCCCGGCTGCGATCTTCCGATCGATCACCGACGAGCTGCCCACCCTGCTTGTGGACGAGACGGACACCATCTTCGGCATGCCGAAGCAGGCGAAGAAGAACAACGAGATGTGCGCGGCCTGCTCAACGCCGGTCACCGGCACAACCGTTACCTATGCCGCGCGTGTGCGCCGAATACAGCCGTTCGACGGACAGCGCGACCTGCTGCACGTCCATGCCTGCCAAGCCGCTGACTTTCTCGGCGACTGGGCGGCGGGTCGTACCGCATTGCGCGCCGATGTCGGACGAGTAGCCCAGCTCCACCGCCATGTGCACCCGCGCCTGGCCGAGCACGGTTCTCCGCGCGGCGGCGTCCCGCGAAGCTCATTCGCGTTCAGGTGCGGGCCGCACAGGTACCGTCGCGTGCGGCTTCGAACGGCCGGGAGGGACGAGATGGGCGGACTCGCTGAATCCGAGCAGTGCCTCGCGAGCCGCCTGGGAGGCTATGTTCGCGACAACCCGATCGGCGACGCTGGTCGCACCGCAGCGCCTGCCGGCACCGCCTCGGCGGCGGCCTCGGTCGGGGGCACTGATCACCGTCGCCGGTCGACGCGCTCGCGGCTTCGGGAGAAGTCACCGAGCTTGAGGTCGCCGTCCAGGAACCGCCCGGCGACGAATCCGACGGCGCCCAGCGCCGCCACCAGGAGAAAGGCCCCGAAGCCGCCGAAGTACCCGGCGAAGGCGAGCGCCATCCCGGCAACCAAGCCCACCGCGGCCATGCTCATCGTGCCCTCCTTCTTGTACCGCCGGTCGGCTACCGCAGCCGTGGCGGCTCTTCCTCTTCGTCCTCTTCATCGGGAAGCTTCACGTCGCTGACCGCGACGTTGACTTCGACGACTTCCAGGCCCGTCATCCATTCGACGGCGGAGATCACACTCTCCCGTACGGCGCCCGCCACATCCCTGATGGAGACGCCGTAGTCGACAACGATCTCCAGATCGATGGCTGTCTGTGTCTCGCCGACTTCGACCTTGACTCCGCGCGAGACGGACTTGGTGGTGCCGGGCACGCGTTCCCGCGCGGCACCGAAGGCCCGGGATATTCCGCTGCCCAACGCATGGACACCGACCACATCACGGGCCGCCATCCCGGCGATCTTCTCGACCACACCATCGGCGATGGTCGTCCGGCCCCGGGCGCCGAGCTCGCCACCGCGCTTCGCGCCGACGTTCTTCCTGGAGGTGTCCCCCGTGAACTCAGCGCCGGAGTTCTCGGGCCGGTTCTGCTGTCCGGTATCGGTCATAGCCGGTCGTCCCTTCTTGAGAGAGGAACCTGCCGTCCGAACTTCCACATTAGGTCTGTTTCATCGGCGATGCCCCAGCTGCAGGGCAGGCGCGGGGCCCGGCCTGCCGAACGGGAGGCGTGAGCGGCCGGATCTGGCTGGTTCCGGAAGTCCCGCCGGGGCCATCCTCCAGCAGATCCGTCTGCGGCAGACGCAGCCCGCAGCGGCCGACGAGCGCCCCGGGCTGGTGACCGCCGAGGTCGACCTGCATCTGAGCCGGGGGCGTGCCGAAGCAGCCGACCCCAATGGCAGCCGCCGAGTCTGGAGCGTCCCACGTCGCGGTTTCGGGCCCCTGCGCCTGTCGCCGGGTCCGGTGCCTCGACGTCGCCCGCGCTGTCCGCACGACAGTGGCCGCAGCAGCGGAAGGGAACGCCCCCGGCCCGGTGACGCTCGCCGTTCTCGTGATGGCGGTGGAAACGCGCCACTTGTCGGCCTGCCGGACCGGCAAGACAAGTACGGAGTCGGGCGTCCTTGACCGCGCTCTGCACTACGGGCCGCGCGATGGAGTCGCCGTGCGGCGCGGTGCTGCTGGTGCGCCGCCGCCGTCGCTGGCTGCCGCCTCCTGTGAGGCGTCGCCGACTGCGGGGCTGGCCCCGGGATCCGGGCCCTCACCCTTGGCTGTCTCGCTGGACTGCTCCGCCGTCGCCGTCCAAGCGGCGCAGTACAGCAGCAGCCTGGCCATGAAGTTGATCCACAGCACGACGGCGACCGGCACAGCGAAGGCGCCGTACATGCTCTTCCCCGCGACGCCCTGCAGATAGCCGGTCAGCAGCAGCTTGAGCAGTTCGAAGCCGACCGCGCCGATCAAGCCTGCGACCACGACCGAGTGCCGGCCGGGATGCACCCGCGGCAGCCGGGTGAGCAGGTAGACCAGCAGCAGGAAGTCGACAAGCAGCGCGATGGCCAGGCCAGCGAGGAACAGCAGCGCCCGTCCCGCCCCGCCGTCGATCCCGACCTTGTCGGCGGCCCGGCCGAACGCACTGTTCGCGAAGACAGAACTGCCCATGGCGACCAGCCCGACCACGCCGAGACCGACCAGCACACCGGTGTCCTTGAGCCTGAGCAGGAGCGGGTTTCCCGGGTCCTGCTCCTTCTCCCACACCGCGCGCAGGCACCCGCGCAGGGCGCCGACCCAGTTGATGCCGATCACGAGCAGCAGGGCGCCCGCGATGAGCCCGACGCTTCCGGCGTGCGCGACCAGGCGGTTCAGGTCCAGCAGGTCGGAGAGGCCCGGCGCCTGGGCGGCGATCTTGTCCTGGAGCTTCCCGAGCTGGTTCTCACTCAGCAGCGCCGCGCCGATCGCCGCGCCTACGGTGATCAGGGGAAAGAGGGCGACGAAACTGGTGAAGGTGATGGCGGCGGCGAGCCGGGCCCAGTGGACCGCATCCAGCCGCTCGAACGCCCGCCACACGTGGGTATCCCTCAGCCGTGCGATCAGAGGCAGCCGCGTCAGTGATTCCATGAAGAACACCCACTCTCAGCGTACCCACGGCGGGGAGAAGAGGCATCCAGTGGCGAAGCCTCACCGAGGTCCGTGGCAAGGCGCGTGCCCTGTGAGTGCGGCCGGAGCGCCGGGTCGGTGGTCAGGAACTGGCGAGCGGTGAGCACCGAAGGTGTTGCGCGAGGCGGCGGCCTTCACCCCACCACTCACCCAATAGAACAATTGTGGGCAATTTGTGAAATCCTGGAATGTGGCACGCCAGGGACGGCATCCGTGGACGGTGGTCCTCGTTCGTCCCCCAATCTGGCTGTCGGCGTGGCTGTCGATGAGTGGAGGATGCGATGTCGACAATCGTCATCATCGTGGCTGCCGTGGTCGTCCTGGCCGTGGTCGCGCTGCTCCTGCGGACCATGATCCGACGTCGGCACCTGCGGGAGCGTTTCGGGCCGGAGTACGAGCGCACGGTCGAGGCGAAGCACAGCCGTGGAGCGGCCGGCCGCGATCTGCGCGCGCGCGAGGAGCGGCATGAGGCGCTGGAGATCAGGCCGCTGCCCTCGACGGTCCGGGACCGGTACGCCCGGGATTGGACCAGTGTGCAGGAGCACTTCGTCGACAGTCCCGACCGGGCCGTGGGTGAGGCGGACCGACTCGTGACCACACTCATGAGCGAGCGCGGCTACCCGACCGAGAATTACGAGCAACAGAAGCGAGACCTCTCAGTCGAACACTCGCAGACGCTGGAGCACTACCGCATCGCCCATGAGATCAAAGGGCGCGCCGGCGGCAGGGACACCTCGACGGAAGAACTGCGGAGCGCGATGGTCCACTACCGGGCCCTGTTCGAGGAGCTGCTGCACGACGGCACCCCTCCCTCGGATGCCGAACGCCGGTGAGCGCCCAGCAGCCGGGAGCGGCTACAACCACCCACGGAGGTGAAGGGACATGCCGAGAGAAGGACTATTCGGGAACGACGAGCATGCCGATCCGGTCGCAGAAAGTCTGTCCACTGAGGACATCGCCCGGCCCCGGACGGATACGTCACAGCAACCCCCGGACGATGACCTGACGGCAGCCTCAGATGCCGACCAGGCAGCACCGAGGAGCAGAATCACGGACGAGGCCGGAGGCGAGCCGGACGCCGTAGCCGGCGAACGCGACACGTCCACGAAGGAGCCCGAATCTGCCCCGCTTCTCGGGCCCCAGGAGACAGAGGGCCTCCGTACCAGGTGGCAGGAGATCCAGCAGGGATTCGTCGATGACCCACAGAAGTCGGTCATTGCAGCAGACGGGCTCGTCGCCGAGGTCATGCAACTGCTCGCCACGACATTCGCCGACCACAAACAGGGACTCGAAGGGCAATGGCACCGCGGCGAGGAGGTCGCCACCGAGGACCTGCGCCTGGCCCTGCGCCAATACCGGTCCTTCTTCGACCGCCTGCTCAGTACCTGACCACCAGCCCGGCCTTCACAGCCGTCCGGCAGGTCACTGCGGGCGCCTCGGTGAGGCGCATCACGACCGGATTCTCGCTCCCGGGATGCAGAGTTACCCGCTTCGCGCTCTCCCGGTGGGCTTTCTTCGCGCGCTCGGTGGTCCGGTGTTCTCCCAAGGGACTGTCCATGACCAGGTGCGCCCGGCCGCCGGGGCTGCGATCGTACTGACCGCTTCCGGGGCGACGGATGATGAATCCGCGGAGGTGATCATCGCGTGAGCTGCCCTCAGCCGGCCCGGCGTCTTCGTCGGTTTGTCCATCCCGGGCGCATGGGAACAGAAGTCGGTCGTCATGCGACCCTTCCAAGACCGTGCCGCGGAGCGGCGGGCCTGCGGTGATAGCGCACGGTGACGGTTCAGGATGCGAGGGTGATCGGGCACTGATTGGCTGATGGGGCCCGCTCTTCCCGACAGTCCAAGGAGTGACTATGAGCGCCGCAGGCGAATCCGGCAACCGAGCACAGCAGATGCGCGAGAAGGCCCAGAAGCTGACCGAAGCCGCGGAGCGTACGACCGACCTGCAGGAGCGTCAGAAGCTTCAGGAGCAGGCCCGGGGCCTGCAGGAGCAGATCAAGCAGCAGGGCAAGCCTGGTGAGAGCAGGTCGAAGGGCACTCCTGGCGGCGGACGGTACCAGTAGCCCCCTGGATGAGGCACGGCCACTCAATCGCAGATGGTCTCCAGCCCCGGCCGGGGCTGGAGACCATCTGTGCTCTCTCAGCCTCCCCGCACCCGGTTGCAGAAATGGATTCACCGATCGGTGCAGTCTTCTCTTCGTGTCATGCGAAGGAAGGGATTCTGTTGTGAGTGAAAGCATTTGGGGCTACCACCCAGCGTCGGGACATCAGATGGGAACCGATCTGATCGGTTTCAAGGTCGAGGCGACCGATGGCGGCATCGGCAAGATCGACAAGCACTCTGACGATGTCGGCGCCGCCCACCTTGTCGTCGACACCGGTGCTTGGATCTTCGGCAAGCACGTGCTTCTCCCGGCCGGGATCATCACGCGCGTCGACACTGCCGAGAAGAAGGTCTACGTCGACCGCACCAAGGACGAGATCAAGAACGCACCCGAGTTCGACAGGGACAAGCACACGGGCGACCCCCGCTACTTTGAGCAGCTCGGCAAGTACTACGGGCACATGTGACCCCTCGTTCGCTTTTGGTACGGCTCCCGCCGGTAGCTGGTCACCGGCCAGATCAGACCGCTCACGGGCGCTGCGCAGACCCACACCTGGATGCGTGGAAGTTGGCACGGGTCACGGCCGAGCGGCATCTCAGTCGGTCGATGGTCTCCAGCGAGTGGGCCACCGGTCCCGGCGAGCCTGCCGTCCTTGTCGCCGTGGCTTTGTGGACGGTGTGGTTCTACTGTAGGAGCAGGTAGATCCCTGGAGCGCGTCATGATCGTCATCCTCGGACTCATCATCTTGATCGCCGCGGTGGTCGTCGGCGTGGCTGGTGTTCTCACCAACAGCGGCAGCGGGCATGAACTCACTGGCGGGTTCTCGGTATTCAGCCACGAGGTGACCGGCTCTACCGGAACGCTGTTCCTGTACGGGATCGTCGTCGGAGCGGCGGCCCTGCTCGGGCTGGTCCTGCTCTTGACCGGTGTACGGGGCCGCCCTTCTCGCCATGGCGGCTCGCGCCGCGGACTGAAGCAGTCGCGCCGCGATACGGCCTCTGCCGGGAAGGGCCGCGAGGACCTGGTCGACCAACGCGAGCCCGCCCGCGCGGACAACACGAATGCGCGGGGGAACGGCTCATCCCCAGGTGATCGCACTCCCGTCCCGGATGGCGGTCATCGGAGCAAACTGCACTTGTTCGGGCACCGTGCAGAACGCTGACCGGCTCAGCGCCGCGGATGCCCCTCCCGTCGAAACCCAGCAGAGAACTCACCCAGGGCGGCCGCTCATGAGTATCGCGAAGAAGATCGCGCACAAAGCCGAAGCGATGAAGGGCGGTGCCAAGAAGACAACCGGCCGCGCCACCGGCAGCTGGCGCCTGCAGGCCGAAGGCCGCGGAGACCAAGTCAAGGGCAACATCAAGCAGGCCGGGGCAAAGATCAAGGACGCCTTCAAACACTGACCCCCGTCAACCCGACCAGGGCCATGTCGAAGCGCGTGTCGGTGCGCGGGGGCCCGGGCCAAGGCCGGCGGGGTTCCGGGCATCGACGTCGTCCTCGCCCGCGGCCTGCGTGAGCGGGCGGCGGGCGGCGGGCGCACGAGCCTGCCTGCGGAGCGGCCATAACTGCACGAAAGGGTTACTCCTGTGTGACGGCCGGGCGGTCCCCTGCGGCCCGTACTGTCCTGAGCGGGGCAGAGTGCGAGAAATCCGAGCCTCACCCTGCTGGACGCGATCTACGGTGAGAATACGAGCCGGGCGCCACACCACGTGCCGTCACCTGGCCCACGAGCGGGCCGAGGGCAGATCCCAGACCGAGATTGCTAACCCCGGATAGTCACAGAGGAGGACTGCACTGTTCGGGAAGCCACCACCGAAAGGCGGATCTACCCTGGAAACAGGGGCCATGCATCACTCCGCAAGATCGAAGAACATCATGATCATCCTCGGAATCATCCTGCTGGTCATCGGCTATGTGGCCGGCTTCGCCATCCTGTGGACTATCGGGATCATCCTGGTAGTCATCGGCATCATCCTGTGGATCCTGGGATCCGTCGGACACAAGGTCGGCGGACGGCGGCACTACTGGTAGCCGTCCTTGCCTCGCGCGACCCTCGATGCCGAGGACGCGTGCAGCACGCGGCCGTCGCGACCATCCTGCCGCGCCTCCAGCACGCGCACCCGCGAACCGAGGCATCACACCATGACCCTCTTCTACCTCCTGCTGATCGCCGCGATCGTGCTGGTCATCGTCGGCGCGACCACCGAAGGCATGCTGTACCTGCTCTCCGCCGGCGTACTGCTCCTCATCGCCGACGTGCTCTACCTCGCGGTGAGGTCCGTACTGCGCCGCCAGCGTCCGGCCCACTGACCCGCCCGCCCCAGCCCGGCCTGTATCCGCCGCCGCTCCCTTGCGGGCGGTCTCGCCGATGAGGCCGCGGCGGTCGGTACCGGCCAGCATCAGCACGCCGGCTTCCGGCCGTATGCCACCGACCTGAGCGCGTCGAGCGACAGCGCGGCCGGCCTTCCGAAGCTGGTGAGATGGCCCTGCTTCCCCTCCCGGTGCCGCAATGGCACCCTCGACATGCCCTTCTTCGGCCCCGTTCCAAAGCCCACAGGCACTGCTCCCCGTCCTCAAGCGCGCCGGAGGGCGGCTCGTGTGCTGACGGTAGGGGAGCGAGCGTCGGTTCCTCCTGCCGGGGCAACTGCGTCCGTTCGCCGCTCCGCCGACGGCGTCAGGCCACTAGTCCGGGGAGGGGTTCGGAGTCGTCGATGAAGGCGCGGGCCACATCGGACAGGCGCCGGTTGTGCGCACGGGCGTAACTACGCAGGGTGGTGAAGGCCTGTTCCATGTCGACGCTCTGACGTTCGGCGAGTTTCCCCTTGGCTTGTTCGATCAGTACCCGGCTGTTCAGCGCCGTCTGCAGTTGCTCGTTGAGGACTGTGCTGCGGTGGGTGGAGCGTTGTTGCAGGAGACTGATGGTGGCGACGTCGGCCAGGGCCTGGGCGATGAGTGTGCCCGCCGGGTCGAAGGGGCCGGGGGCGGCGCGGAAGAGGTTCAGGGCGCCGACGACCTCGTCCCGCAGACGCATGGGCAGCGCCTGGACCGCCCCGAACCCGCTGCGGTGGGCCGCCGTGGCGAAGCGCGGCCAGCGGCCGATCTCCCGGGTCAGGTCGGCGACGGTCACGGGTGTGCCGGTGCGGCAGCACTCCAGGCAGGGGCCTTCATCACTTTGGAGCTGGAAGAGTTCCAGCAGCCGCACCCGTTCGTCGGAGGCGGCCATCACACGGAGTTCGCCGTCCCGGTCCGCGAGCAGTACTCCGGCCGCGTCGGCGCCGAGCATGCCGACGCAGCGGTCGGTGAGCAGGCGCAGGAAGTCGATCAGGTCGAAGTCGGCGACCAGGTTGTCCGCCAGCTCGACGAAGGTCTTGGCCAGGAGCTGCTGATTCATCGTGTCACCCTCGATTGAGACTATTCCCGCCGGGAGGGGGAGGGAAGTGCAGCCAGTTCGTCGGTCGGCGCCGGTGCGTCAGGTTTCCTCGTCGGTCCGTGTGGGGTCGGTGTCCGGGGAGAAGCGGAGCCGGTGGGCCACCACGTCGGCGGCCACGTCGGCGAGCCGGCGTCCCTGCGTGTAGGCGTGGGCGCGGAGCCGGACGAAGGCTTCTTCGATGCCGACACCGAGTTGGACGGTGAGGATGCCGGTGGCCTGGTCGATCTCCGCCCGGTAGGCGCCCAGGTCCTCGAAGCCGCCCTCCGGCAGCGGTCCGCCGGCCGGCGGGCCCGTTTCGTCGACCTTTGTATCGAGCAGGAGCAGCGTCGCGAGGTCGGCGAACGCCAGCGCGTCGGCCAGTTCCCCGGCGTCCAGCACGGTCGGCACGTTGGCGTAGAGATCCAGGACCCCCAGGCTGATCGCCCCTATCTGCAGGGGGAGCGCGAAGACGGCGCGTGCCCCGGCTTCCAGGGCCGCATCGGCGAACACGGCCCAGTGGTCCTGGAGTTCACCGGTCAGCAGATCGGGTGTCAGGACGGCCGAGCCGTGCAGGAAGGCGTCCACGCAGGGCCCCTCGCCCAGGGTGAGCTGCAGCTCCTCCAACTGCCCGCTGATGTCGTCGGTGCTGCACAGCGGATGGCTCGCCGCGGCCTTGGACATCGCGGACAGCCCGGCCCCGCCGACCGGGAGCGCGGCCACGGCCGCGGTGCACACGTCCAGCACGCCGACCCGGCCACCGCGTCGGACCGCCTGCTCGGCGGCCAGCACCCGGACACGGGCCGACCGGCCGTTGGGCCTCACCCGGGCCACCGCGTCCAGGCATCGTGCGCAAGACCCTCCAGCCTCGCCGCGGTCCGTTCCCCGAGGGGGAATACCAGAGCACGGAACATGGTGGGGCCCGCCGGCCGCCAAACCTCTCCGATGTCCAGCCATCCCCAGGAGCGGAGCGAAGCGAGGGTCGGGTGATCGTCCTGATTCACCAAGGTGGCGCCGAGCGACGCCTGGTGGTCGGTCAGCAGCTGCTCCTGCAACCGGCACGCCACGTCATGGTCCTGGCCTTGCGGGTGCGGGCTGACCAGGATGTCGGTGATCTCGAAGACGCTGCCAGACTCGGTGAGTTGCTCAATGCTGGGTGGTAACGCGCCATCGAACCCGAGCCACCAGAAGCCGTCGCTGCGCACCGGGAAGCCAAAGGCGCATCCCACCAGGCCGTCCGTCTCCGCGATCTCCATGGCGAACCCCGGCCGCCGGATGTCGCTGGTGAGACGGTTCAGAAAGTCCTGGCGGCTGCGGTATTCGTCACGGGCAGACATGTCGCGGGAGTCCACGTACAGATCCGCGAGCCCCCCGGCCAGGCCCTGCGCCTGCCAGCGGTTCACCCGACGCAACCGCAGCGCGTCCACGTCGGACGGCTCACCGGCATCGGGCTCGTGCGGCTGCCTTCGTCCTGACCGGGCCGTCATCGCACATCGCCCGAGAGGACAGAGGCAAGCGGAACAGTCCGGTGCGGCGGGGCTTGGGCCGTCGGGGCTGGGACATCCCCGGGAGGAGGTGACAGATGCCCGACCGGAGGGCCGAGGAGCAGGAACCCGGAGCCGGTGAGGTCGAGGATCAGGCCCAGTGCAGGTGGCGGGTTGTGCAGTCGTAGGATTCCGCCCGTCTCCGTGGTCCGCTGTGAAGCGTAAAGGAAGGCATTGAGGCCGCTGCAGTCGCAGAACGTCATGGGGGTGAGGTCGACATCGACGATGCGGATGCCGTCGCTCAAGCACCGCGCCAGTGCCGCGCGCACCAGCGGCGCCGATTCCAGGTCGACCTCACCGGCCAGGGTGATCAGCGCCCGGTTCAGTCGATCATGACGGTAGATGGTGAGCTGTGGGAGGGGCATGACGCCTCAGTTCAGAAGACCATCCGACAGTGCACGCGGTGACGACCGGGATTCCCGGCCCCCTTGGCGCGCTCCCGTCAGGGGCGTACGTTCGACGGAGGCGGAGCAACGGCCGGCCCAACAGCCTGTGCGACAGGACAGAGGACCCACCCAGTTCCCTCCAGGGATGCGCCGGGTGACGGACGAAGAGCCCGCTCCCCGCACCCATCTGTATCGAGCAACGACAAAGCCGCCGGGGTCTGGGACGTCCGTACAGCAGCATAGTCCTCAACCCGGTGCGGCAGACGGCCCAAAGCCGCCCAGTCCCAGGATGTGGACGGCGCCAAAGGCCAGTGGCGCGTGCATATCCGGCGCCATGCACGGTACTTGGGAGAGCGGCACGAAGGCGGCGGCTGACAGCCGCTCAGGCATGGCAGTCCGTCGACTGCCTGAGGAGGTGGCTTCGCATGACGGAGCCGAACGGTTCAACCCTGCAGAAGTCCGATCCCGATGAGCCGAGCATCGGCGTGGGCACGATGCTTCAGGCCGCACGGACCGGGCCTCAGGAACCGCCAGAGACCCGCGGCCGGACGACCATCGCGGACGGGGTGGTGGAGAAGATCGCCGGGATCGCCGCACGGGAAGTCCCCGGAATCAACGCACTGGGCGGCGGATTCACTCGCACCATGGGAGCCGTGCGCGACCGGGTCCCGGGCGGGCACGCGAGCGCGGGGCGCGGCGTCAAGGTCGAGGTCGGCGAGAAGCAGACCGCCATCGACCTCCAGGTCGTCGTCGAATACGGGGTCAGTATCCGCGAGGTCGCCGCAGAGGTCCGCGAGAACGTGATCGCTGCGGTGGAACGGATGACGGGCCTGGAAGTCGTCGAGGTGAACATCGCGGTCAACGACGTGCACCTACCGGACAAGGACACGCCGGCGACCAGCGAAGACCGCGTGCTCTAGTCGCGAGGCGGGCGGGGACAAGGACTCCGCCCCATCGCTCCTCCACGGCATAGGGACAGCCACCGACTGCAGGCGGTGATCGCCTGATCCGGGCACAGCTCAGCCCTGCTGGGCAATACCCGGCCGCACCCCATTCGGATCCGCCAGCACGAGGATGGCGCGCATCGCTTCCTCAGCGCCGACGTCCGCTACCCCGGGAGGACCAGCCAGACCCCACGCCGGCTGAGTGCACAGCGAGGAAAGCAAGCCCGACAAGCATGAGGCTCGTCGGGCTGAAGATCACCTGGGTCGACGTCTCGGTGACACGGATGATGAAGGCGATGACGAAGAGTGCGGCGGCCATGAATGCAAGCATCTGTCTACCCCTGCCGGTGGACGACGAACCACACGTGATCCCGGTGGCTGCGCCGCTACCTGCTGGGTTCCCCGGACTGCGCCGATCAGTCGCGTAAATCCCGCGCCGGAGTCGGCAGCGACACCCGGTTGTCAACGAGGTAACCGGGACTCCTGGTACCGCGAACCCTCTCGGCCGCCCAGCCCGCAGGTCGACCGCACCGACATGTCGAGCTCAACAACAGATAGTGGTGAGCCGTTCCACGGACGCGATCCGTGCGAGTATGCGAAGTGGACAGGCCGCCACCGAGTACCCGGATCCTGATCGGATGCAGCGGTCGGCCATCTGCGACAGTGAGGAGCGCCCCATGGGCGCGAACACGGCCGAAGCCGCGGTACCTGACGCTATTCAGGAGCTGACGGACCGACTGACGGCCTCCTATGCCCACCTGCTGGCGGCTGCAATCGTGCGGGATGTGGTGCAGGACTCCTACCGGCCGCTCAGCAACGCTCGTATCCCTAACTATGTGCCGATCCTCGTCGAGCACAGCAGCCGCACCAAGCTGCGAGAACTCACCCGGCGTTCCGATTCCACGGTTCTCCTTCGCGAGCACTCGGACGGGATACGAGGCCGCTCAATCACGAGGGCCTATCGAAGGGTTCGAGTCGCCCTGACCCGCTCGGCATAGGCATGGCGCCCGTGGGAGGTGCACTTGGCACACGGGCGCGCTCGACCATCTGCTGGGCCAGTTCTCGGTCCAGGCCGGCCGCTCCCGCCAACCCCGCATCGCTCAGGGCCGCTCAGCTCGCGTGGTGCAGTCCGTCACCGGTAGCTTGCGCGTAGATGTCCTGGCCAGCGCCGGCGGCAACTGCCATGTTGGAAGGCCAATCCGCTGCGGGCGGGTTCGAGACCCCTTCCCGAGCCGGCGGGATCGGCCCACAGCCCCTTCAGCTCGTCCATCCCGGGCTCGTTCGGGACGCGTTCGGGACGCGAGGATAGGAACAGACCGACAAAGACGCGGGGATGCCGACACGACTCACCCGCTCTGACCAGGCAAAACGTCATGGATAAGCGTAGATCGACAAGGACCGCCAAGATCCTCAAAGGACTCGTAATCCGTCGGCCGTGGGTTCGAGTCCCACCCGCCCCACTGTGTAAGCGTCTGACCTGTGCGCATGCTTCGGGGTTCCGGTGTTCGGGTCTGAGGCGGGTGGGGCACGGGCGGGTGGAGAGCGGTATGCCACCGCCGGCGCCGGGGTTCGACGCCGTCGGCCTCTGAGGCTTGATTGTTGCCGCACCGGCGTGCAGCGGCGGCCGATATAGGCGTTGCGCTGGGAACCGCCCGTTCTGAAAACGGTCCGGACGGAGCGTCGGAAGCGGACATCGGGAAGCATCAGGAAATGAGCGCCCCGCGCCGCGGGGAGGACCCGGCTTCTGCGTTCGTGGTGCCCGTCGCGCCCCGCGGATGAGGGCGGCCCCTTTCTCGGCGATCATGATCGCCGCGGTGTTCGTGTTGACCGAGACGACCGTGAATATGACGGACGCGTCCACCACACAGGCCCTCGATGACGTCCACGGTCAGGTCCGGGGCAACCACAGGGTCGGAGCCGATGCCCATGGCGCAGCTGCCGACGGGGTGGAAATTCGACCCGCGGCCTGCGCGAGGAAGGCGCGCTGCGGGCAGCGTTGAGCGGGGAAGCGCATCCAGCGGCGGTCACGCGGATCGGGAACCCGCGCCAGGAGCGAGCCCGCCTCGTCTTCCTTCGTGATCCTCCGTGTGCAGTGCGTTACTTGCGCCGGGATTCCTCCCGATGGGGGTTGCAGCGCATGCGGTACGGGCGTTCCCTGGAAGTATCCAGTGGTGCAGCAAGAGCGCCTGGGGCTACGACGCGGACCGAGGGGCTCCGCCTGGTTTCGTGTTCCCCCGGCAAGGGCCTCGGTAGGGCGGTCGTCGTCACCCAGCGTTCGACGCGGAGGTGATCCAGGTGAAAGCCGTCGTCTATGAGAAGCCCTTCAGCGTCACCATCAGGGACGTCGACGATCCGCAGATCCAGCACCCGAACGACGTGCTGGTACGCGTCACATCGACCGCTATCTGCGGATCGGACCTGCACATGTACGAGGGCCGCACGGCCGCCGAGTCGGGCATAGTCTTCGGACACGAGAACATGGGCATCGTCGAGGAAACCGGCGCCGGTGTGACTTCCCTGTCCAAGGGTGACCGCGTCGTCATGCCGTTCAACGTCGCCTGCGGATTCTGCAAGAACTGCCTCGCCGGGAAGACCGGCTTCTGCTTGACGGTCAATCCGGGCTTCGCCGGCGGAGCCTATGGCTACGTGGCCATGGGCCCGTACAAGGGCGGGCAGGCAGAGCTGCTGCGGGTGCCCTTCGCCGACTTCAACTGCCTGAAGCTGCCGCCGGGCAACGAGTTCGAGACCGATTTCGTGTTGCTCGCCGACATCTTCCCGACCGGCTACCACGGATGTGAGCTCGCGCAGGTGTCCCCCGGAGAGAGCGTGGCCGTCTTCGGTGCCGGCCCGGTCGGGCTGATGGCTGCATATTCCGCGCTGCTGCGCGGTGCGTCGAAGGTGTTCTCCGTGGACCGGGTGCCCGAGCGCCTCGCCAAGGCCGAGGAGATCGGGGCCATCCCGATCGACTTCACCCAGGGTGACCCGACCGGGCGGATCAAGGAACAGACCGGGGGCGAGGGAACCGACAAGGGCGTCGACGCCGTCGGCTACCAGGCCCAGGCGCACGATGCCAGCCATGAGGAACCCGCCGTCGTCCTCAACACCCTTGTCGAGACCGTGCGGCCGACGGGCATGCTGGGTGTGCCGGGCCTGTACGTGCCGTCCGACCCGGGCGGACCCGACGAGAACGCCAAGCACGGTCAGCTGCTGGTCTCCATCGGACGGATGTTCGAGAAGGGTCAGCGGATGGGTACCGGTCAGTGCAACGTCAAGCAGTACAACCGCCAGCTGCGCGACCTGATCATCGCGGGGCGCGCCAAGCCCAGCTTCGTGGTCTCCCACGAACTGCCGCTGGACCAGGCGCCGCTCGCGTACGAGAAGTTCGACCAGCGGATCGAGGGCTACACCAAGGTCGTACTGCATCCCGGTCACGCGCTCGCGGCGTAAGAGCGGGAAGGAAGCCACAGGTGTCCGGCCGCCGTCAGGCCGGGCACCGAGTGTGCACCCGCCTTGCGGTGGGTGCGCACTCGGTGCCCGGCTCACGCACCTCGCGTACGCGGCTGCGGTCAACTTTGCCCTCACAGACCATTGGCCCGTATGGGGCAAAGAGGCAGTCATGGCTGAGCAACCGATCAACCCGACGGATGCACACGAGTCGGCGGGCGTCCCTCCGTCCGCATCGGATCTGACATCGTCAGGCCCCAAGAAGTCCAGCGTCGGAATTCACAGCATCACCGAATCAGCGCGGTATTCCATGGCCGAAATGGGGCCGAAGCGGAGTCTTCAGACGCTGTTGACGATGAACCATGTCGACGGTTTCGACTGTCCGAGCTGCGCATGGGGCGACCCCGATCCCGACCACCGGAAGATCGCGGAGTTCTGCGAGAACGGCGCGAAGGCCGTCGCCTGGGAAGCCACGCGCAAACGGGTCGACGCGGCATTCTTCGCCGAGCACTCCATCGCTGCCCTGCGGGAACGGGACGGTCACTGGCTGGAGTCGCAGGGCCGGCTGGCCCAGCCGATGCATCTCGCCCCCGGCGCGACCCACTATGCGCCCATCCCGTGGGAGGGCGCGCTCGCGCTCACCGCCGATCGCCTGCGCGGCCTCGCCGATCCGAGCCGTGCCGTGTTCTACACCAGCGGCCGGACGAGCAACGAGGCCGCCTTCCTCTACCAGTTGCTGGCGCGCAGGCTCGGCACGAACAATCTGCCGGACTGCTCGAACATGTGCCACGAGTCGAGCGGCGCGGCCCTGAGCGAGACCATCGGCGTCGGAAAAGGCCTCGTCACGTTCTCCGACATCACCGATCACGCAGACTTGATCATCGTCGTGGGCCAGAACCCCGGCACCTGCCACCCCCGTATGCTCACCGCGCTCGAACAGGCCAAGCGGCGAGGCGCCCGCATCATCGCCGCCAACCCGCTCCCCGAGGCCGGTTTCGGCCGTTTCCACAACCCGCAGACCGCGCGCGGCCTGGTCGGCCCGGGTACGAAGCTCGCCGACCGCTACCTCCCGGTGCGCATCAATGGCGATCTGGCCCTGTTCTCAGGTCTGAACCGTGTCCTGATCGATCGGGAGGACTCCCAGCCGGGCTCCGCCCTCGACCACGACTTCATCGACCGGTACTGCGACGGCTACGAGGCAGCGGCTGCGGCATGGCGTGTCCTGGACTGGTCGCGGATCGAGACGATGGCCGGTCTGTCCCGCCGCCTGATCGAGGACTGCGCGGCCGACGTGCTCGCCGCCGACAGCGTCATCGTCTGCTGGGCGATGGGGCTGACCCAGCACCGCAACGCGGTGGCCACCATCCGCGAGATCGTCAACTTCCTTCTGCTGCGCGGCAACATCGGACGCCCCGGTGCCGGGCCCGCCCCGATCCGCGGACACAGCAACGTCCAGGGCGACCGCACCATGGGCATCTGGGAGAAGATGCCGGACACGTTCCTGGACAAGCTCCGCGACGAGTTCGGGTTCGAGCCGCCCAGCGCCCACGGCCTGGACACCGTCGACTCGATCAAGGCCATGCGCGACGGCAAGGTCGACGTGTTCATCGGCCTTGGCGGCAACTTCGCCTCGGCCACGCCCGACACGGAGGTCACCGAGGCCGCACTGGCCAACTGCGCCCTCACCGTCCATGTCGCGACCAAACTGAACCGGTCGCATCTGTGCCACGGCACCGAGGCACTTCTCCTGCCCTGCCTCGGCCGCACCGAGCGCGACCAGCAGGCATCCGGCGAGCAGTTCGTCACGGTCGAAGACACGATGGCCATGGTGCACGCCTCGCGCGGACGGCTCCTTCCCGGATCACCGCACCTGCGCAGCGAGGTCGCGATCATCGCCGACCTCGGGCACGCGCTCTTCGGCGACGACCTCGGCTGGCGCATCATGCGCGACGACTACGCCGTGATCCGCCGCCACATCGAGCATGTGGTCCCCGGATTCCACGCCTTCGAGCAACGTGTCCGGCAGCCTGGCGGCTTCATGCTCCCCCGGGCACCGCGCGACTCCCGCACCTTCCCCACGCCGACTGGCAAGGCGCGCTTCACCGTCAACCCACCGACCGCGCCCGAAGTCCCGCCGGAGCACTTGCTGCTGACGACGGTACGGTCGCACGACCAGTTCAACACCACCGTCTACGGCCTCGACGACCGTTACCGCGGCATCAAGGGCGGACGGCGGGTCGTCTTCGTCAACCGGGACGACCTCCGTGACCTCCACCTGCACGACGGCGACCTGGTCGATCTGGTCAGCGTCTACCCTGACGGTGAACGCCGGGCCCCCGGCTTCCGCGCCGTCCGCTATCCGACGCCGCGCGGCTGCGCCGCCGCCTACTACCCGGAGACGAACGTGCTGGTCGCACTGGACTCCACGGCCGAGACCAGCAACACTCCCACGACCAAATCCATCGTGATCCGCATCGAACCCTCCAACGGGACAGCTGACCTTTCGGGTTGACGGACAGGTCGCACGCCCGCGGCACACTCGAAAGAACGCCCGCCGGATGTCGCGCATCGAGGCCCTCCGGTACCGGAGGGCCGGCATCGATGCGAGCAGGAGCAGCGCCGCGCCCATAGAAGCCGGCCGCCGACTCGCTTCGATGACGACAGGTATCCAGTCCGCCGGTTGGCCGTTGTCGTTGTTTGACAGCCAGTGCGGGAGCCGGTGTCCTGCTGGGGGAGTACGTGTGTCCCGGTCGGATCCTGCTCCGGGGGTAGGAGGGCCGCCTCCGTGGGCACGATGTGTCTGGGCGCGTCGGCGAGGACGCTGGGCTCATCAGGCATGAGGAGGGCGTCATGAACCGTCAGATCCGCATCCGTACCAGCCGTCGGCCCGCAGCTCCCCGCGATCTGACGATCGACCGGCGGACGCCTTCGGGACGACTGTTGCCGTACTGACCTGTTGCTGCCGCTGCCGTACTGACCTGCTGACCGGGAGCGGCCCGGCACGCCGAGGCTGAGCTTCAGCTCGACGTGCCGGGCCGCTCCCGGTGGGTGGCTCAGCCGTTACCGACGGGCCGCGCGCCGGCGTACCAGTACGACCGCGCCCGTGCCGGCGACGAGGGCCGCGGCTGCCGCGCCCGCGAGGGGCAGGGTCGAACCGGAGCCGGTGCTGGCCAGGTCGCCGCCGCCGGTGGAAGAGGTGGAGGTTCCTGAGGTGCCCGAGGTGCCGGTCGTCGAGGAACCACCCGTGGTGGAACCGCCCGTGGTGCCGGAACCGCCGGTGGACGTGGTGCCGGAGCCTCCGGTGGACGAGGTCGAGCCGCCACCGCCCGTCGAACCGGTACCGCTGGTCGAGCCGTCACCGGTGACGTCGAGTGTGATGTCGGCCGTGTCGTTCGCCTTGTTCTCGTCGAACGGGCGGGACTCCGTGTCGAGCGCCACCGAGCCCTTGGCTCCCGACACCACCTTGTTGATCTTCAGCGTGAAGTCGTAGGGCGTGACCTGGCCCTCGTTGAGCCAGGACTGGCTGGTGCCGCACTCGTAGCTTCCGGAGCCGACCTTCGTGCAGTAGCCGGAGGCCTTGGTGACCGTCGTACCGGCGGGCATGTCGATCAGAACCTTCGACACCGAGTGGCCGCCGGGCTTCAGGACCCAGCCCGGCCCGGCGTTGGTGAACTTCGCGTTCAGGCTGACCGTGTCGCCGACGCGGCCCGTCAGCTTCCCTCCGGTCACCTGGAAGTCGGCCGTGTTGTCCGCGGTGATCTCCACATCGGCCGCGTCCCAGTCGGGGTGGTCCGCGTTGCCGGCGCCGGGCGTGGCGCCGGGCTGCTCGACCAGCTTCACCGCGGGGCCGGTGCCGCGCACGGGCGCTTCGGCGCCGTCGTCGCCCCCGGAGTTGTAGCTGGTGACCGCGACCCGGAGCTTGTCGTACAGCACCCAGTCCTGGGCCTTCAGGGTCAGCGTCTTCTCGGGTGCGTAGACGACGCCGGGCTCCACCGTCTGGTCGAACTCGCAGACCGCGTCGGAGTAGCTCGGGGCCTCGTCGTAGGAATGGATCTCGTAGCGGAGGCAGTTGGAGGGCAGCTCCGTGTGGGCGAGGCCGCGGGTGACGTTGTACGACAGCCAGACCTTGTCGAGCGCCGCCGAGCCCTTGTTGGTGAAGGCGAGCGGAACCTCGAAGCTGCTGCCCGGCTTTATGCCGTCGGTGACGGAGACCGGGCTCAGGGCAAGACCGGGCTGCGGGTCGTCCGCTGCGGCCGCGGGCGCGCTGCCCAGTGCGGCGAGAGCGACGGCGCCGATCGCGCCGGCGGTCTTGCGGAGCATGTGACGGTCGGAAGCGGTGCGGAGCATCAAGGTCCCTCTGCGTTGTCCGGGTTAAGCATCGGAGATGGATGGGGGAACGGCGGGGAAACCGCCGGTCCTCGGACATCTGACCGCTCTCACCGCCGAAGGGTTGTACGCGGTGTGCGCCGGACCAGGGCGCCAGGGGTCTGCCCTTCGGGCCCGACTCGTGATAGAAGCGGCGGAAGGGGATTGCCGGTTCACGAGAATGGGGTTCTTCCATGAGGGCTGTGGTGGTCGGGGCGTCGAGTGGGCTGGGCCGGTGCATCGGGGTCGATCTCGGGCGTCGCGGGGACCAGGTCGCCCTGCTGGCACGCCGGTACGACCGGCTGGTCGACGCGGCGAAGGAAGCGAGTCCGGGCACGCTCGCCATCGCCTGCGACGTGACCGACGAATCGTCGTGCCAGGCGGCGATCGAGGAGGCAGCCGCCGGGCTGGGCGGCATCGACGCGCTCGTCTACGCGACCGGGATCGGGCCGCTGGCCCCGATCGAGAAGCACGACGCCGACACCTGGCGCCGGGTCCTGGAGACCAACGTGATCGGCGCGGCAGTGTCACCAACGCCGCGCTTCCGTATCTCTCGGCCTCGCGCGGTGTCGCCGCCTACCTGTCCACACTCGGCGCCACGCTCACACCCGCCTGGCCGGGGTTCGCCGGCTATCACGTGAGCAAGGCGGCGCTGGAGAAGCTCGTCGAGGCGTTCCGGGTCGAGCACCTGGCCGTGGGGTTCACCCGGTTCGTCGTCAGCGACTGCGGTGGGGGAGAGGGGGATGCCCGGACCGAGTTCAACACGGGGTGGGACATGGCGTACGCGGCCCAGGTCATGCCGGTCTGGAGGCAGCGTGGCCATCTCAACGGCGCCCTGCTGGAGTTGGAGGAGTTCCTCCGCGTCCTCGACACCGTGCTGCGCTGCGGCGGCACCATCCCCGAGGTGACCGTGATGCCTCGCCCGCCTGTCGCTTGAGGGTCTCCTCGGCGGCCTACGGGCGCGTGCAGCGGCCGGTCGGTTGCGTCGCCGGCGGGCGGCACTGCAGGACCGAGTCCGTCGCGCTCTCGCTCAGATAGCGGCCGATGCACGTGTTCGCCGTGGTCCTGCCGCGCTCGGCGCAGAAGGCGAGTGCGGCCCGGCCGTCGGCGAAGGGGCCGGGCGCGTAGACCACCCAGTAACCGGGGCGCAGGGAGGCGTACTTGTCGCTGCGCAGGATCTTCGCCTCGGGGACGGACCTCCGGATCTTCGCGAGCCTGAGGTCCCGTGCCGCGGTGCCCGTGCCGACGGGTTCGGAGTAGAGCTGGGCGATCCAGCGGCCGGCCGACGGGGGCAGGGTCGTCCCGGTCGGGAGGGGGGAATCCGTCGCGGACGGCGTGGGGCTGGGTGTGGGGCTGGGGGGTGTGGTCGTCCGGGGCTGCGAGGGCGCCGTCGTACGCGCTGATGAGCCCGGGCTGTCGCCGCCCGCCTTCTTGTCTCCCGGATCGCGCAAGGTGAGGAACAGCGTGGCCGCAGCGGCGATCGCGAGCACCGCGGCCACGGCGACGGCGATCGGCGTACGGCGACGGGGCCGGGGCCGGTCCGGGGTGTACGGCGGGGAGGGGACCGGGAGCGCCGGCCGGCGCCGGGTGGGTGCGGGCGGCGGCACAGGCTCCGTGGGGGGCGGCACCGCCGCGGTTCTCGTCGGCCGCTCCCAGTCCGGTGTCGCCTCCGACTCCACCCGCGCCAGCATCGCGTCCAGCCGCTCCGCGTCGGGGCGGGCGGCCGGGTCCCGTACGAGCAGGGCCTGGAGCACGGGTGCGAGGGGACCGGAGCGCACCGGCGGGGGCAGCGGGTCGTCGAGGACGGCGGCCAGGGTGGCGAGGGTCGTCGCGCGGCGCAACGGGTTGACGCCCTCCACACAGACGTAGAGGACGAGGCCCAGGGACCAGAGGTCGGACGCCGGGTCGTCGCCGTGGCCGCGGATGCGCTCGGGGGCCATGTACTCGGGCGAGCCGACGAGTTCACCGGTGACCGTCAGCGAGGTCGAGCCCTCCAGGGCCGCGATGCCGAAGTCGGTGAGGACGGCGGATCCGTCGGGGCGGAGGAGGACGTTGGCGGGTTTGACGTCGCGGTGCTGGATGCCGGCGGCGTGCGCGGCCCGGAGGGCGGAGAGGATCTGCCGGCCGAGCCGCGCCGCCTCCGTCGGGGGCAGCGGGCCGTCGGCGAGGCGCTCCTGGAGCGAGCTGCCCGGCACCAGCTCCATCACGATCCAGGGGTGGGGGTCGGCGTCCACGATGTGATGGACGGTCACCACATGGGGATGGCTGAGCCGGGCGAGCGCCCGTGCCTCGCGCAGCACCCGCTCCCGTATCGCGTCGGAGGCCGCCGCGTCCGGGCGTACGGCCTTGAGGGCGACCTCCCGGTGCAGCACGGTGTCGCGGGCCCGCCACACCGTGCCCATCCCCCCGCTGCCGAGCCGCTCGATCAGTTCGAAGCGGCCGTCGTCGACCGTGTCCCCCGGTGCGTTCATGCGCGACAGGCTAAGCGACCTTCGGGAGGATGGAGGGGCCTAACGCCCCAGTGCGGCACCGCCGTTGATGTGGAGGAGCTGGCCCGTCAGGTACGCCGCCTCGGGCGAGGCCACGTACCGGATGGCGGCGGCGATCTCCGACGGATGGCCCGGCTGCCCCGTGAGGGACTGGGCCACCCGGGACGCGACGAACTTTGGGGTCGCGCGGTCGCCGAAGAACTCCGTGTCGCCGACGAAACCGGGGGCGACCGCGTTCACGGTGATGCCCTCGGAGCCGAGGCGCTGGGCGAGGTCGTACGTGTACGTGTTGATCCAGCCCTTGGAGCCGCCGTACGAGCCGGGGCCGCGCAGCGAGGCGATCGAGGAGAGCTGCACGATACGGCCGCCGGGGCGCCGGAGGTGCGGGAGCAGGGCCTCGGTGAGCAGCACCGCGGTCAGGACGTTGGCGTCGAAGTTGCGACGATAGCTGTCGGCGACGGCGGCGAGCGAGCCGTCGTGCGAAGCGGCCACGTTTCCGCCCGCGTTGGCGACCAGTACGTCGACGGGGGTGCCGTCCGCGGCAATGAACTCCCTTGCCGCACCCACCTGTTCGGGGTCGGCCAGGTCCGCCGCGTACCAGGACGCGGTTCCGTCCCCGTGGCGCTCGTCCAGCCCCTCGGCCGCCTTGCGCAGGACGTCCTCGCGACGGCCCAGGAGCACCACCCGGTCGCCGTCCGCCGCGAACGCCTCCGCCGTCGCCAGGCCGATTCCGGTTCCGCCGCCGGACACCACCACACGCCGCCCGCTCATGCCCACCCCGCCCGTCGCCATCATCGTCCCCGGATGTGAATGTCGATCACATGCACGTACGGGATGCGACGCTACGGAGGCTGCGGTACGGCGTCAAGTGGCTTGATATGAAGCCTGGTTGACCTGCGGATTCGTTTCGCCGTACGGGCTGGTGGGCAGGGATCGTGCAGCGTTTGTCCCGGACCACCGGGCCGGGGGAAACCGGGGGAGGGGGAGCGCTGTGCGTGACCATGTGCGGACGGGGGACGGGCGGCTGCTGCGCGTCGAGGTCTCGGGGGATCCGCGCGGTCGCCCGGTGTTCCTGCTGCACGGGATGCCCGGCAGCCGGGTCGGACCCCGGCCGCGGTCCATGTTCCTGTACCAGCGCGGCACCCGGCTCATCAGCTACGACCGCCCGGGGTACGGGGGTTCCGACCGTATGCCGGGACGCCGCGTCGTCGACGTGGTGCAGGACGTGGCGGTGGTCGCCGACGCCCTGGGCATCGAGCGGTTCGCGGTGGCCGGGCGGTCCGGAGGTGCTCCGCACGCGCTGGCGTGTGCCGCGTTGATGCCGGAGCGGGTGACTCGGGCGGCGGCGCTGGTCGGGCTGGCGCCGCGCAATGCCGAGGGGCTGGACTGGTTCGCGGGGATGGCGCCGTCGAACGTCAATGAGTTCCGGACCGCGTTCACCGATCCCGAGCGGTTTGTCGCGCGGCTGATTCCGCGGTCCGCCGCGATTCGGCGGGATCCTGTGCGGTTGCTGGAGGAACTGCGGCACGAACTCACCGATGACGACCGGCAGATCGTGTCGGACAACACGATCCGGTCGATGCTGTTGCGGAACTACCGGGAGGCGTTGCGGACTTCGCCGTACGGGTGGGTGGACGACGCGCTGGCGTTGACCGGGGGGTGGGGGTTCGAGCCGGCGGAGATTCAGGTGCCGGTGTTGCTGTGGCACGGGGTGAAGGACGTGTTCTCCCCCGCCTCCCACTCGTCCTGGCTCGCGGCGCGCATCCCCCGGGCAACAGCGGTCCTCGAACCCACCGCCGCCCACTTCGCCGCGCTACGGGCCCTCCCGAAGGTCCTGACCTGGCTCCTCGCCGACCCCACCACCGAGAGTCTCGCCCCCGCCGCCCCTACCCGTCCCATCCGTACCTGGGGGCTGCGCCCCCAGACCCCCGCCTAAAGGTCGGCTGCGGGTGGGTGGGGGCTGGTCGCGCAGTTCCCCGCGCCCCTTAAGGGGCGCGGGGAACTGCGCAATCTTTTAGGCGCACCCCCACCGACCCGCACCCGGCACACAACCCCCGGGGTCGAAGGGGCGGAGCCCCTGGGGGATGGGACGGGTAGGGGCGGCGGGGGCGAGGAACCCCCTCACACTGCCAGCGGCTCCAGGTCGCGGTAGATGCGCCGCTCGTCCGCCGCCACGCGTGTCATCCCGTTGTCGTCCCCCAGCAGCGCCCGCAACTCGGACAACGCCTCGTCACGAAGACGCCGCGCCTCGTCCTTGCGCCCCAACGCGGCCAGCGTCAACGCCGAGTTGGTGACGATGGCCAGCGTCTCGGGATGGTGCGCTCCCAGGACCGTTCGGAGCGTGACCACGGCGTTCTCCTCCAGTTGCCGGGCCTCGGCCAGGCGGCCCTGATCGGCCAGGACGTTGGCGTAGTTGATGCCGGTGAAGAGGGTGTGCGGATGCTGTTCGCCGAGCACCTCGCCCATGCGGCGCAGGACTTGGCGGAACACCTTCTCCGCCTCCTCGGAGTCGCCGCAGCCCCAGTGGAAGATCCCGAGGTTGTTGAGCGCGGCCTGGGTGTACGGGTGGGCCTCGCCCGGGACCTTCATGTACTCGGCGAGCGCCTCCTTGGCGACCTCGCGCGCGGCCTCCCGCTCGTCGGCGGCGAACAGGTCGGCGGCCATGTTCAGATCGCAGGCGAGCGAGTCGGGGGTCGATTTCGCGTACTGGGCCCGGTACTGGGCGCGCGTCGCCGTCGTCAGCCGGCGGGCGTCCTCGAGCTGGCCCGCCCTGCGCAGGGACACGGCGAGCGACTTGGCGCAGCTCAGGGTGCCGGGGAACTCCTTGCCGAGGATGCGTTTGTGCGCGTCGTACGCGCGGGAGAGCACGGTCACCGACTCCGCGTAGCGGCCTACCTCCCGCAGGTCACGGCCCACGCGGGCCGCCGAGGCGAGGGTGTATGGGTGGTCCGGGCCCAGGACCTCGATGCGCCGGTCGTAGGTGTCCTGGTCGAGAACGCGTGCCTCGCCGTAACGGCCGACCATGCGCAGGGCGAGCGCGCGGTTGTTGGCCGCGCTGAGGGTGCGCCGGTGCGACTCGTGGAAGATCTGGGCGAACCCTTCGTGCGCCTCCTTCGCGAGATCCACCGCCGATCCGTACACGCCCAGCGCCGCGAGGTCGCTGGCGAGGCCGGACATGGTGACGTAGGTGTGCGGATGCGAGGGGCCGAGCACCCGGCGCTGGCGTTCGAGGAGTTCGGTGTTGATCTCCCGGGCCTCCACGTAACGCCCCTGGGATCGCAAGATGTTGCCGAGCTGGCAGCGCAGGTAGAGGTACTGGACGTCGTCCTCACCGAGGATCGGCTTCCAGTGGTCGAGGAGATCCTCTGCGAGCGTCTGGGCGCCGGTGAACTCACCGCGCTTCCACAGATAGCGGACGCGGTCGATGAGCAGCCGACGGGTGTCCGCCTCGGTGCAGTTGCGGGCGTCGGAGGCGCTCAGGTGCGGCCAGATGACCGCGAACCGCGGCCAGGTCTCGGGGTCGTCGATCGGCTCGTCACCGTCGGGCCGGCAGCCCGCGAGCACGGTGTGCACGACGTGCCGGGCGTGCCGCTGCTCCTCCTCGGTCAGCTGCGAGCGGATCACCGCCTGGACCAGCCGGTGCACCTGGATGCTGTTGCTGACCTGGTCGACCTTGGCGAGCGCGAACCGGCCGATCTCGCGGATGACCCGGCCGAGCAGCAGACTCTCCTGGAGGGCGGGGTCGTACGGCTTGAGGGCGTCGATCATCTCCTTGCTGTAGAGCAGATGCGAGGAGATCGGCTCGGCGGCCAGGAACGCGCACAGTTGCAGCAGACGTACCGAGGCGGGGGAGCGTTCCTTGAGCCTCGCTATGGAGATGTTCCAGGTCGCGGCCACCGTCTTGGGGTAGTCGGGGGGCTGGTTGAGGTCCAGTACCTCGGTGGTCTGTTCGGCCAGCTGCCGCAGATACTCCTCGATGGGGGTGGCCGTCTCGGCGAGCCAGGCCGCCGCCTGTTCGACGGCCAGCGGCAGATCGCCCACCGCGGTCGCCACCTGATCGGCCTCCTCGGCGGTGAGCCCCGAGGCGCGCCGGGTGAGGTGCTCGACGCTCTCCTCGCGCAGGAACACGTCGATGGGCAGGGAGGCGCCCTGCTGCGCCCAGGCCTGGTTGCGGGAGGTGACGAGGATGTGCCCGCCGCCTCCGGTCGGGAAGTAGCGGGTGAGCCGGCTGGGGTCATCAGCGTTGTCGAAGACCAGGATCCAGCGCTTGGTCGGCGCCCCCCGGGCCAGCATCTGCACGGCTTCCTGGCTGGCCACGTTGATGTCCTCACCGCCGGGCGCCCCGATGCGGGCGGCGAGTTCGGCGAGCGAGGAGACGACGTTGCCGGGGTCCTCGGCGGAGATCCACCACACGAGGTCGTAGTCCGCCATGAACCGGTGCACGTACTCCAGCGCCACCTGGGTCTTGCCGACGCCGCCGAGCCCGAACAGCGCCTGCGGCTGCGGCAGTACGACGGACATGCCGCCGCCGAGCTGGTCGCGGACCCGGTCCAGGATGACGTTGCGGCCGGTGAAGGTGTTGTTGCGCTGCGGCGCGTTCCAGATGCCCGGGGTGCTGCCGGGGAAGCGGGGGCCCGAGGGGCCGCCGTCGACGGGCCGGCCCGGCAGCTCCAGGACGTCGAGCAGCGCGGTGATGCACTGGGACTCGTCGAGCCGGTGCAGCACGACCGGGTTGTGGTCGAGATACGACTCGGGCAGCCGGACCTCGTCGACCCTCAGCGGGACCAGTGTGCCGCCGGCGGCTCCCACGGCATCCATGTCGGATTCGATGAGGGCACGCCACACGGCGTCGGCGTACCGGGACTTGCGGAAGGCGTTCGACAGCAGCACGAGGGTGCGCGTCGCCGGATCCTGGTGCTCGACGGGTCCGGTGGAGATGTCGTGCGGGACGACATTGCAGCCGACCCGCTTGAGCAGCGCCTCGGCCCAGTCGGCCCACATCCGGTTCTCCGCCGCGTACACGATGACGACGTCGGCGGCCGTCGTCATCGGCCGCCGACGCAGGAACGCGTCGCGGCAGCGCAGCCGCACCGGCTCCGGCACCGGCGGCAGCGCGGTGACCTCGCCGTCCGAGATGACCGCGGTGAGCCGCTCGAAGGCGGACAGCAGCGAGTTGGCGATTCCGCTCTCGTCGCCGACGGTGGCGAGCGTCTCCTCGTACGCGTAGTACGGGCGGTACGGGATCTCGACGGCGCCCCAGTACGTGGACAGCTCCTCGCCGCCGAGCTCCTCGCCCCCGAGCCCCTTGGGCAGCCCGTCGAACTTCATCCGGGCCAGCGCCCGTCCCGCGTCGACCTTCTCCTTCTCGCCCTCGTCGATCCGCATCGGCACGGGCAGCACCCGGATCTTGCGCTTGCGGTAGCCGTCCTCGACGCTGCGGGCCACGGCCGCCGCGCCGTCGAGGGACTGGTCGCTGAGCGTGAAGCAGTCCACGAGCACGTCGGGCATCTGCATGGTGCAGATGTCGGCGTTGTCGGACAGCCCGGTCCGGCTGTCGATGAGGACGTAGTCGTACGACGCCTTCATGTCGTCGCGCAGCGCGTCGAGGAACAGCCCGCCGCCGAGCCGCTCGTAGAAGTTGTCCCACTCGAACGACGACACGGTCGCGGAGTACGAGCGGTCCTGGCGTCCGGCGGAGAGGAAGTCGAGCGAACCGCCGTCCAGGAAACGCAGCCCGAGCCGCTCCGGCGTCAGGGAGATGGCATGCCGCTCGACGCGCGCGAAGTCCAGATGCCAGGCACCGGAGCGCTGGGTTCCGGTGGTCGCGGCCCAGGCGTACTCGTTGATGATGTCGATGACACCGGTGGTGGCGGCCAGCGCGTTCGGGTCGAGGAAGGGATGGAAGAAGCGGAAGAGCCCCGGAGCCTCCAGGTCCCAGTCGACGGCCAGGACCCGCTTGCCGTTGGCGGCGAGGATCCACGCTGTGTTGGCCAGGGCCATGGTGCGCCCTGTGCCCCCTTTGTACGAGTAGAAGGTGATGATCCGTCCGTCCTGCACGGCCGTCATGCTTCTTCTCCTCCGTGGTCGGATCCGCCTTCGGGGAGCGGCGGGTGGGTGGGGCCCATCAGACGGGGCCGGCGGATCGGCGGGCCCGCGGGCGGATGCGCCTCGGCGTGCTTGAGGTACTGCCGGGTCGCGTGCGCGACGACGGCCGGAAGGACGTCGGTGAAGGCCTTCAGAGTGGGTACGCCGTTGACGGCGACCCGGCAGTCGGTACGCCGGCCCCGGTCCAGGATCGACGGGAGTGTCCGCTCCAGGTCGGCCGCCAGCTTGCGGCCCTCCTCGCCGTGGCACTGGATGTCGGCCCGGTTCCAGGGGACGATCGCACTGACCCAGGGGCGGGCGTTCGCGTCGAACGCCCTGAGTCTGCGCTGCCGTTCCTCGTCGGTCAGCGCCCACCGGTCGATGAGCAGAATCCCGGGGTGGCTCGGTGCCGCCTTGTCGGAGTCGTCCGTCAGCAGGGTCTCGCCGGTGTCCTCGTCGTCGAACGACGACACCGTGATCCGGTAGTCGAGGGACCGGATCAGCTCCTCGGCGAGCGAGGGCAGCGGCCGCGTCGACTCCGAGTGGTACGGATTCCAGTCCTGGGCGTCCTCACCGTAGGGGCGGGTGTCACGGTGCTCGGGAATGCTGTGCCGGGTGGGCGCCGCGACGGTCAGATGGATACGCCGGGGTCCCTCGCCCCGCGGCTTGAACGCGCTCGGCGTGCTCTCGTACGGGCGGGGCCTGCTGGACGGCAGCGGCGACTCCTGGGCGACCCGCACGATCCGCTGGGCGAGCCCGAGGACGGTCTCCTCGTACTCGTCGTGCAGCCGGTTGAGCTTGATCAGACCGTAGATCCCGTTGGCCGCGTACCGGTCGCCGAACGGCGTGTGATCCACATGGATATGCCTTACGGAGTCCGGGAGTTGGGCGTAGTCGATATGCGTCCACAGCGCGGGGACGATGGCGGGCACGGCACCGGAACCGGTGGCCCGGGCGCGCAGAATACGTTCGTTGAACGCGAACCATTCCCGGCCGCAACTCTCACTGGTGAAGTATCGCGGCGAGAACAGCGGCACGAACACCCGGCATGAAGCGAGATTCTCACTGAGCTTTTCCGGCCATCCGTCACCCGAGCGCATCTCCCGGTCCATGAAACCGGCGGGCGCGCCCGCGGGGAGATCCGTCAGCGCCATGATGTGGTCGCACAGATCCGTGAAGAGGACGTGCACCCAGTGATCCGGATCGCCGTTGCCGGGCCCCCAGGCCGGCGTGTGGGCGTAGCTCAGGAAGAAGTACGGCCGGTTGTCCGATGCCCGTTCAGGTATGTCCACGTGCCCCCCTGCCTGTGGATGTGCCCTTACGGGATGTCACCTGGCCGGAACCCACAATCTTCCCCACCGGGCGCCCGCACGGGTCGCCTCTTTCACGTCAATCCATGGCGATATCCAGACATCTGGTCTCCCGCCCGGTCGACCGCTTCCCGCATCCCGAAGAGCAGCACCGCTTTCCCCGCCATTTCCCGTTCCTTCACGAGATCACGCCGCAGCAGGGCCCCGATCGCCTCGAAGTCGCCGTCGTACAGCTCGATGTCCTGGTACGAGGTCCAGTTGCCCTTCTCGTCCACCACACAGTGGTACGCCCGTTGCGGGGGTGTGGGCCGCATCCGGTACTCGGCGAGATGGAACGCGCTGCACGCCTCGAACCCCACGCGGAACAGCAGGACCTGGGCGCCCTCCGCGTACAGCTTGGCCAGCGGGGAGCGCTCGCCGAGATGGCAGTGCGGATCGTGCTCGGCCAGCAGTTCCTCGGCCCGGGGGCCGAGCCCGGCCAGCGAGGTGTGCGGATGCCCGCTGCGCACGGCGCCCCGCGTGGTCCAGACGCACTCGGCGAGCACGCCCATCGTCGGGCAGGCGGTCATCCCGGGATCGAACGGAGCCACCGACGCCCGGAACTCCTTCTCCTGGTCCTCGGACATCCCGTCGGTGAGCGCCTTGTACGCCCGCGAGGTGAACGAGTTCTCGGGCGTGAAGGTGGGCACGACGAGCGTGCCGTCGGGGCCCAGCACATCGAGCAGCGCGTCCCGTACGTCGGTGTCGCGCAGCCCCGCCCCACCGAGGGAGGCGTGCACCATGAGGATGCCGCCGCGCTCGACGCCCAACTTGCGGAAAAGGCGGACGAGTTGGCGGCGATTGGCAGGGCTGGCCAAGGGGGCGCGGTCGAAGGCGCCGGCCGGCCGGGTGTGGCCGAAAAGAGGGCTGGTCGGCCGGGTGGGGTCGAAAGGGCCGGCCGGCGGGGTGCGACGGAAGGGGTTGGCGGGCGGGGTCCGCCGGAACGGGTTGGCGGGCTGGGCGCGGCGGAAGAAGTCGGCCAGCCGGGTGCGGTCGAATAAGTCCGCCAGTTGGGTGCGCTCATCAGTCACAGTAGATCGCCCACTCGGCTCGCAGTTCCTCGGCCAACACCACGCCGGTCTCGGTGAGTTCACGCTCGGGGCGGGCGGCCAGCCGCTCCAGGGCGTGGCCCGCCCGCTCCAGCGCGGCGGCGCGTTCGCCGGTGCCGTCGGCGAAGTACGTGGCGTTGCCGAGCTCCCGGCTCGCCTCGTCCAGCAGCCGCCCGGCCCTGCTGCCCGGCACGTTCAGATCCACCGTCGCCCGCAGCGCGGTCAGCCGTGCCAGCCGTCCGGTGCGCGGCAGTTCCCGCACGAACTCCTCCGGTTCGAAGTCGACGGCCACACCGAGCGCGCCGAGCCCGTGCGCGCCGAGCCGCACACCCGAGCCCGCCACGAGCGGGGTGACCGTGGTGACGAGCGGCGCGTTGACGCCGTCACGCCACCCGGGCGTCCGCTCGGCCATCAACTCGTAGGCGGTACACAGCCGTTCGGTGAACGAGGCGAGGTCGTCGGGAGCGAGGGGAGGGGCGACAGGCACGGCGTAGCAGTCGCGGAGGGGGTCCGCGTCGTCGAGGAGTAAGCGGGTGTCGTCCGGGAGGCGGACGGTGTGCAGGGGGTGCCATGCGGTGGGGGTGCCCTCGGGGGAGCACTCGTCGCCGGTGGCGGTCCGTACCCGGAGTCGGCCCGCGGTCACCGTGACCTCGATCCGGCCGGGCTCGGGGAGAGTGAGGGTCCCCAGCGTGGGAAGGTGCAGCTCGGGAGCGGTCTGGTCCCAGGTGAGCTTGAGGTCGGCGCGGGCGCGGACGGCGACCGCGACGGCCGCCGCGGCGAGCGGTGCGACGGTGGCCGGGTGATGGAGGGAGTGTCTCAGCGCCGTGTGCGCATAAGGGTGGGCGAGGACGTCGTCGACGTGGGGCATGACATCCGCGGCGCCGTCCAGGTCCAGGAAGGCCCGCCACAGGTCGTCCCAGTCCGGCTCCGCGGTGTACAGGGCGGCGCCGTCAATGAGCAGCTGCCGGTTCAACTCGCCATGAGCCCACCAGAGTTCGGCCTGGCTGTGCACGGCAGGGGAGAGCGCGCGCTCGGTGATCCGCTCGGCGACACCCTCGACGAAGACGCTCAGGTCGGCACAGAAGACCGACGGATTGTCGAAGGCCCGCTCGCTGCTGTACCGGTGCGCGTAAAGCCCTCCGCCGCACGACTCGACCACCGGGCAACGCCGACAGGTTTCGCTGACACCCGCCAGGCCCAGCTGGCGGGCGCGTACGCCGGGATGCCGTGCGAGCTCCTCGAAGGTGTGCCGGAAGACGTCGTAGCCGGTCGCGGCGGCGCCGTCGTAGGCGGTCTTCAGCGAGTCCGCCTGCTCGAAGGTGCCGTCGGTCTCCACCACGGCCAGATCGCTGGGAGCGAGCCCCATGGCCTCCGTCAGGCTCGGGCCGCCCCTCAGGGTGCTGAGGACCGAGTCGAAAGTCCGCACCGACACCGTGCGCCCCTGCCGGTCCCAGTGGTCGAAGATCCTGAGGAGCCAGTCGGCGTACGCGGTCGGTGAGGCCGCCGGTCTGTGCGGTGGGCTGTCCCAGGTCGAGTGCGGAAGCAGATAGTCGATTCTGGGCGGATCGAGTGACACGAGCGCGTCGTGCACCGCGACGGGGTCATTGGCGATGTCCACGGTGCACAGCAGGCCGCTGTACAGGTGCCGGTACTCGGGAGAGCGCAGCAGGCTGACCGCGCGCAGCACCCGGTCGTAGCTGCTGCGCCGTCTGCGGTCGAGCCGGTGACGGTCGTTGGCCACACGGTCGCCGTCGAGCGAGACGCTGACTTTGACACCGAATTCCTTGAAAACATTCAGGTGCCGGGAGTTCAGCTGGACGCCATTCGTATGAATACGGAGATCGAGTGTGGTGACCGGAGTGATGGTGCGAGTGAGTTCCGCACAAATGTTTCTCATCCGGGTGGGCCCTACGAGGAGGGGTTCACCGCCGTGAAGGATCACGGAAACGGACGGCAGTTCATGTGCTTCCGCATATGCCGCGAATCTGCGGGCGACCATTCCGAGCGTTTCTTCGGAAATTACGGTCGGGCGCCCTTTCCAGCTCTGGTCGGCATGCTCGTACACGTAACAGTGATCACAGGCCAGGTCGCACCGGCTGTGGATCTTCAGGACGAGCTGCTGCAGTTTCACCCGCCGAAGGCTAGTGGCACCGGAGGGGAGTGTGTAGCACGAACTTCTTGATCACTCAAGGCAGTTGGGGGCTCCGGCGCACAACTTTGAGCACACCGGCAGTCGTGCTACCGCCGGTGTGCCCAAGGTGAAGTGTGTCGTCTAGAGCGCCGAGTCGAAGGTGATCGGCTTGACCGGACGCCTTCCGGGGATGTCCGCCGCTCGTCCGGCAGACGGGGCGATGGCCGACAGGGGCGTGTGCGGCTTGCGCACGGGCCGGAGGGCGGCTGGGTGGTGCGTCGTCGGCGTCACCGAAAGGTTCATGTGAGGACTTTCGAGTCTGGTTGGGGATATCTCTTCTTCTTAAGGCGGACCCTACATGAGATCAACAGCAATGGCCTGCGGGATCGGCCGATTCCACCTGAATACTGTGAGGTTTGGTTGACAGCAATGCGGGAGACGACGGAACGTGGGTCGTTACGCTGTCCGGGTGAATCCGGGACGTCAGTTCGGCGGGTGCTCGCGCCTCACAGCGGTGACGCCCAGGTGACCGTCGTGCCCGTGCCGCCGTCGTCGTAGACCGTCAGGCGGACGCCGGCGCGGCCGTCGGGCAGGGTCGCCGTCGAGTCGACCGTGACCTCGATGACGGACACCCCGGCGCGGCGCGACGCGGCGGCCAGCGCACGCCGCAGGCTCGCCAGCAGCTGACCTGCCACGGGCTCCGAGATGCGGCTCTCCACGGCACCGGTGAACCGCGCGGACGGCTGGAAGCCGAGGACCGCCGCCGCGCCCGCCGTTTCGCGCAGCACCTTGCCACGGAAGGTGGTGGGCGCGTCGGCGGGCGGCTGCTGCAACGCGAAGATGGCCGTGCGCACTTCCTGGATGGTGGACTGCAACTCGTCGACGGCCCGGCCGAGGACGTCGTGCACATCCTGGGCCGCCCCGTCCCCCATGCTTCTGCGCTGCGTGGATTCGAGCATCATGCCGGTGGCGAAGAGCCGTTGGACGACCAAGTCGTGCAGGTCACGGGCGATGCGGTCGCGGTCCTCGAAGACCGCGAGGCGCTCGCGGCTGTGCTGGGCGTCGGCGAGGACCAGGGCCAGCGCGGCCTGCGAGGCGAACTGCGTGGCCAGCAGCCGTTCCACCGAGGTGTACGGCCGGTCGCCGCGCCGGCGGGGAAGGGCGAGCGTGCCGATGAGGCGGCCGTCCGCCTGGAGCGGAAGCATCATGCTCGGCCCGAAGCGCTTGCGTACGTGGGTCGTCATCCGGGGGTCGGTCGCGGAGTCCTCCACGAACACCGGCTCGCCGCCAAGGAGTTGCTCGAGGACGGGGCTGCCGGGCGCGATGGTGGTGCCCACGATGTCCCCGGGGTCGTCGAGCGTGGACGCGGTCACGATCTCCATGCCGCCCTCCGCCGTGGGCTGGAGGATGACGCCCGCCGAGGCGCCGGCGAGGATCCGGGCCCGTTCGGCGACGGTCATCAGCGCGTCGGCGGCGGTCTCGCCGGTCAGCAGCGCGGTGGTCACGGCGGCAGCGCCCTCGATCCAGCGCTCGCGCTGCCGGGCGCTCTCGTACAGCCGGGCGTTGCCGATCGCGATGCCGGCCTGGGTGGCCAGTACGCGCAGCAGCTGCTCGTCCTCGTCGGTGAACGTACCGGCGCGCTTGTCGGCGACATACAGCGTCCCGAACATCTCGTCGTTGACGCGGATCGGGACGCCGATGAATTCGTCCGACCGCCCGACCACGCCCTGGCTGTCGCCGGCGCCGGCCTCGACCTCGGTGCCCGCCTCGGTCTCGGGCCGGCCCACCGTACGGATCTCCACCAACCCGTCGTGCCCCGGATCGACCATGCCCAGTGCCGCGTACCGGGCCCCCGTCAGCTCGGCGGCGCCGTCCACGATGTGCTGGAGCGTGGCCCGCAGTTCGAGGTCGGTACCGACGCTGAGGACGGCTTCCAGGAGCGTCGGGAGACGGCGCACGGGGTCGGTCATACGAGGCCCCTCGGAGTCGGCCCTGGCGCGTGCGCGGTTCAGTCCGCCAGCGGGTCCAGGGCCAGTGGCTCGATCTTGCCCTCCAGCATGTAGCCGAGGCCCTGCACGGCACACACGTCGGGCCGCTCGGCGATGTGCACCGGCATCCCCGTCGCCTGCCGCAGCATCTGGTCGAGCCCTGGGAGCAGCGCGCTTCCGCCGACCATCATGATCCCGCGGTCCGCGAGGTCGGCCACCAGGTCGGGCGGGCAGGAGCGCAGCACCTTGCCGATGCCGTCCAGTACGGCGGTCAGCGGGGTCTGGATGGCATCGCGTACGGCCGCGGTGTCGACCTGCACGGAACGGGCGAGGCCGGTCGCCACGTCCCGCCCGTGGATCTCCGTCGACGCCGGGCCGTCCGGGGTGAGCCCGTTCCCGGAGAGAGCGAGCTGCAGGGGGCGTACGGCCTGACTCGGCAGCATCAGCTCGTGCTGGTGGCGCAGATGCTGCACGATCGCGTGGTCGACGGCCTCGCCGCCCACCGGGATGCGCTCGGCGGTGACGATCGAGCCCAGCGACAGCACGGCGAGCTGGGTCGCGGCGGCCCCGCACACCATGATCATGGTGGCTTCGGGCCGTTCGACGGGCAGACCGCAGCCGACCGCGGCGGCGATGAGCGTGTCGACGAGCTCGACCCGCCGTGCGCCGAGCCCGACGAGCGTCTCGATCGCGGCCCGCTGCGCCAGCGGGTCCGCGTCGTGCGGGGTGCAGGCGGCCGCCCGCAGCCGCGGCTTGCGGCGCAGGGTGCGGCGGACCTTGTCGCCCAGCAACTGGCGCAGCATCCGCTGGGCCATGTCGATGTCGACGACCGAGCCGCCGGTCACCGGCCGCATGACACGGATGTAGTCGGGCGTACGGCCCGTCATCTTCTCCGCGAACTCGCCGACCGCGATCAGCGCGCCCGTCTTCGTGTTGATCGCCGCCACGCTCGGCTGATCGACGACCAGGCCCGCGCCCTTCACATAGACACGGGTCCTCGCCGCGCCCAGATCGACGGCGAAGTGACAGCGGCGCAGCTGCTCCAGACTGGCGGACATGGCAGTTCCTCCCGAGAGCGCAGACCGTGGGGCTCCGCCGGGCGGCGGTCCTCTCTCGCATCGTGCGGGGGTGGGGGAGGGGGCGCCCTTTGTGGGGGGCCGGGTGGGGTGCGGCTGGATGGGTGGACTTGGGGCGCTCCTAGGCGGTGCGGATTGCTTCGAGCACCGGTTCCAGGGAGCTGACGGTGTGTTCGCTGCCCGCCCGGCGCAGGCGTTGCTCGGTCTGCTCGTTGTCTGCGGAGCCGATGAAGGGGAGGCCGATGGTGTTCGCGGCGGTCAGCTCGGTGACGGTGGAGCCGATGAGCACGGCCTGCGCGGCGGACACGCCCAGCTCGTTCAGGGCGCGGTGGAGGCAGTCGGGGTTCGGCATCAGCAGGGTGAGATCGTCGGCGCGTGCGTGGACTCCGCCGGTCACCGCGTTGGCCAGTCCCCGGGTCTCCAGATAGGACGTGACGGCGCGAGGTGAGGTGTCCGCCACGACGGCGGGCCCGCGGCCGCCGGCTGCCAGCGTGCGGATCAGGGCGTCCGCGTGAGGGATGGGCGCCGCCAGGGGGACGGCCTGTGACTCGATCCGGTCGAGTTCCCGGCGCAGCTCGGCCCCGAGCCTGTGGTGCGCGAAGGCGCGCAACAGGTCGAGCGGGTCGGTGTATCCGTCCACGAGCGCCGAGGGCGCGCCGTCCGCCAGTAGAGGCTCACCGCTCAAGGCCTCGTCGGGACTGCGCAGTTCCACGAGGAGGGCGGCGAGCTCGTGGGCGACCCTGTCAGGCGCTACTCCGCTCCACAGCTGGGTCAGTGTGCCGTCGAAACCGAGGAGCACGCACTCGGCGCCTTCCAGGGTGGCGGCCAGCGACCGCTGCCGCGCCTCCGCCCTGCGCTTCACAGGGTTCTGCGCCGAGTCCGGCGACGGGGCCTGTGACTGTGGCACACCGACGCTCAGCCGCACGGCGCATGCCACCGCGAGTCCCGGGATCGGCCACCTCCGCAGCCCCTCGTGCACCGCTCGCTGCGCCGCGCCCCCTCTGCTCAGGGGATAGCGGCGGGTGATGCGCCCGGCCTCCCCCACGAGGTGGTCGAGCAACTGCCCGGACACGTCGGCGGTCTCGCCGCGGACGAAGGCGACCGGGTCGTCGACGTGCCAGGACAGTTCGACCGACGCGGCGAACGTCTTCCGTCCGGAGCTGGGCAGGAACAGTTGGTACGTGACCCCGTGCGTGGTGAGGTCGACCTCGTAGTACGTGATGAGGGAGCGGGGAGGGCGTTTGGCGAGGGGGCGGTCGGGGTTGACGAGGGCCAGCGAGTTGTCGGGCTCCGTGTACACGGCGGCGGTGCGGCCCTGCTCGGGGATGCGGATGATCCGGGTGGTGTCGCGGATCATGAACGGGCCGCGCACCAGGTCGCGTTGGACCGGGTCGGGTTCGGGGACGCGTTCCGGGAGGTCCAGGGTGCAGTACCAGGCGAAGATCGGGCCCTGGGTTCCGTAGTAAAGGGGCAGAAAGCGATCCAGGGTGCCCCCTTTTGCGTCGCTCGCCAGTTCCTGGAGCAGGACGGGGGAGAGGAGCACCACGACATCCGCATCGGAGGCGATGAACGTGGGCAGCAGGTCGAGTGGCGTGGTCGTGCGGTCCGCGCGGGTGAACTGAGGGGTGTGCCAGAACGTCACCCGGAGCTTCGGCGGGACCTCCAATTCGAGGAGTGCGCCCGGGAGTTCGCGCAGCACCGCGTTCAGCGTGGTCAGTACGGAGGTATTGGGCTCGGTGATCACGAGGTAGCCGTTGTCGCGGGAGAGCAGCTCGTACTCATTGGGGGCCATGTCGCTCAGGGCGAGCAGCCAGGACAGGGTGCGGCCGACGATGTTGTGGGTGTGGGGGTTCACGTCGGGTTCGGCGTACTCGACGACGATGGTGGGTTGGTCGGGTTGCCGCCTCTGGAGCGCGAGCGTGTGGAGGCGACGGAACTCCTCCCGCTCGGGAGCCTCCTGGAGCAGCGCGTCGAGGGCGGTGGCGGCCCGCTCGTAGTCGCCCAGCCCCAGGTCGAGTTCGGCGCGCAGGGCGCGGACCTTCTGGTGGAGGGGGAGCAGACGGGCGCGGGTTGCGCGGGCGGAGGGGCCGGGGACGCCCGCAAGGGGTTCACCGCGCCAGAGATTGAGGGCGTCCTGGATGGCGTCGCGGGCTGCCATGGGGTCCCCCGCGTCCCGGAGGGACTTCGACCTCTCGACGCGCTCTGTGTGGTGATACAGGTCGACGTCGGCCCCGGCGGCGTGCAGGGCGTACCCGTCCGCGGTGGTGGCCAGGACTCCGGGACCCAGGGTCCTGCGCAGGCCGGAGGCGTACGACGACAGGAGCTGCTCGGTGCGCTCCGGAGGGTGCTGTCCCCATATCCCCTGGGTCAGTTCGTCGTACGTCACCGTCCTGCCCGGCCGCAGGACCAGCATGCAGAGCAGGGCCTGCTCCAGGAGGGAGCCGTCGGGCAGCACGCGGTCACCTGCGCGGATCTGCACCGGGCCGAGCAGGCGGTAGAGGTACCGGTCCGCCGTGATGGAGTCCAGGACCTGGTCGAAGGAAGGAGTCAGGAAGAGGTCCCTGCCCCGGCGCTGGGCCGCCGGGTCCGATGAGGTGAGGGGGGTGATGGCGTCGTCGAACAGCCTCCGGAACGCACTGGGAACCTGTCCGAGAACCGGCCTCCGTTCCCCGGCCAGCTCCCTCAGCAGGTACCCGAAGTCGCGGAGATCCTTCGACTCGTCGCGATCGTGCTCCGTCCCCAGTGCGAAGCCGGTGATCTTCACGGTGGCGCCCGGACCGGCTGTCAGCCAGCTGCCGGGCGTGAGCCGGCCGTGTGCGATGCCGCGTTCGTGGACGGCCTTGAGACCCCCTGCAACCTGTTGCGCCAGGGGGGCGAGCAGGGGGAAGGGCATCCGGAACCCGCCCTCGGCCGTGAGTTCCCGCACGGTGAACCCGTCCACGAACTCCGTGACGAGATACGGGATGCCCCCGTCGATGCCGAAGTCGTACACGGCGAGAACGTTCGGGTGCTCGACGGCGGCAAGCGCCCGGGCGTCGTCCAGGAACGCCTGATGATGCTCCGGTCCGACCGAGGTGTACGTGTGCACCGCCACGGTCCGATCGCTCCGCGTGTCCTCCGCCCGCGTCACCTGCCTGCTCCGGCCCAGCCGCTGTACGAGCCGGTACCTGCCGAGTACGAGCCCGCCCTGCTTCGGCGACGCCCCCCCGCCCAGCCGCCGCACACTCTCCTCCCGCACCGCCGCGAAGGGCTCGCCCCCTGCCGTGGCATCCCCGCCACCCGGCGCCAGCACCGCGAACTCCCCGGCCGCCACCCCCGCCCGCGCGTCGATCAACGCGCCCACCCTGCCGAGGAGTTCGGCCGTACGGCTGTGGGCGGTGCGCGGCAGGGTGTGCAGGAGGAGTTCGCGTACGCCGGGACGGAAGGCGTAAGAGCCGGGGGCGCCCGGGGTGCTGCTGAGCACGCCGCTGAGGATCACCTCCGCGAGATGCTGGGGCTGCGGGTTCCTCTCGATGGCCGCCTGGACCAGTCGCATCACCGGCAACTCCGGGCGCCCTACGGCGAGATGACCGGCGAGGACGAAGGCCTCCGGGGAGGCGAGGGAACGGAAGCGGAGGACGAGCTCCTCGGGGGAGAGCTGCTCGACGTCGCCGCGGCCCAGGTCGTCCACCGGGGCGGGTGCCGGGGCGAAGTCCAGCAGGGCGACCGAGCCGGGGAGTGGGGAGGCTCCCGCGACCAGGGACGACCAGTTCGCCAGCCAGGGCGCGGACGGTTCCAGGACGGGCAGCGGAAGCCTGCCGGGGGCCGGAAGGTCATCGGTGGCGTAGGAGTCCACGGTGTACGTGGAGTTGGGGGCCGCGGGCCACGGCGCGGCGATCCGCGCGGTCGTCGCCGGCAGGGCCGTGGTGCGCCACAGCCGCTCGGGCAGCGGCTGGAGCACGGCCACCGGCATCCGGGCCGCCCAGCGCCGCAGCGTGCGGTACCAGCGGGCGCCTGCCGGGCCGCTCCGCCACTGCGGGCCCATGCAGTCGCTGACCAGGAGAGTGACCGTACGGCCGTCCGCGGAGGACTCCTGCGAGCCGGGGCGCCGTACGGTCCCGTCGACGGTCAGCCGGTGCAGCTCCACCGTGCGGAAGACGCCCGACTGGGCGAGCGCGGTGTGCAGTTCACGGACGAGCGGGCGCCAGACGGGCATGGTCGGCCCGGCGTCGTACACGAGGTGCAGGGTCAGCCAGCGTTCGGTGGCGGGGCGCAGCACGGGCACCCACCAGCGCGGTGCCGCGCCCAGCCGCGCGATCCGGTGCGCGGTCGCCTCCTCGTCGAGCTCCTGCCCGACGGGCGCGGGCACCCGCCGCTTGAGGGGACGCAGGGTGCGCTGGAGCGCGAGGGGGTGGGGCAGCATCGGGGGAGCGGGCGCGAGGAGGGTGGTGTACGGGCCACTCCTCCGGTCGCCGGAAGCGTCATCCCCATCGCCGGTGCCATCGCCGGTGCCATCGCCGGTGCCGGTGCCGGGCAGTCGCAGGGGCACGCGCTTGTCGGGGCGGTGCGGGGTGGCGGCGGGCGGGTGCTCGGCGGGTCCGTCCTGCGGCACCTGAGCCGGTGTGCCCGGCTGCGGGGATGCCTCTGCCGGTGGCCGCCGGGCCGAGGCGGCGTCCTCGCCGGCCCGGGGGTCCGCGCCGGTCTCCTCCTGCGGCGCCGCGATGTGCCCCGCGAGCCACAGCAGCTCCGCCAGCTCGACGGAGGTCGGTGCCTCTCCGCCGGCCACCTGCCCCAGCAGCTCGGCGAGCGCGGCGGGCCCACCGGTCACGGGCGCCCAGGGCGGAAGCGCACCACCTCCTCCGCCCTCGCCATGGTGCGAGCCGCCCTCGCCCTCAGAACTCATCGTCGTCCCGGGTCCGGCTCAGATACGGCATCAGCTGTTCCGCCAGGTCGTCCCGCGACGCCGTGTCGATGCCCGCCACCCCCGTCAGGTAGATGGCGTTGAGGAGCTGGTCCGTGGCGAGTTCGCCGCCCGTGCCGCGGGAGAGGAAGCGGGTGATGAGGTCGCGGGCGTAGGCGTCGGGCTCGCCGAGGTGGGCGCGGACGATGCTTTCGAGGTGGGCGTCGCGCGGCTGGTGGAGTTCGAGGCGGACGCAGCGGCGCAGGAAGGCGGGCGGGAACTCGCGCTCGCCGTTGCTGGTGAGTACGACGAAGGGGAAGGCGCGGCAGCGGACCCGGCCGCGGGAGACGGTCACGCGGTCGTCCGTGCCGGCGATCATCACCTCGGCGACGGCTGTGTGCCGGGCGGCGCGGACCAGCTCGGGGATCTCGTACTCGCCCTCCTCCAGGATGTTCAGCAGATCGTTCGGCAGGTCGAGGTCGCCCTTGTCGATCTCGTCGATGAGGAGGGCGCGGGGGCGGCGGTAGGGGAGGAGGGAGGTGCCCAGCGGGCCGAGCCGCAGATGGTCCTGGAGCTCGCTGTCCGCGGGGAGTTCACGCGCGGCGGCGCGACCGGCGTCGTACAGACGGGACAGCGGGTCGTACTGGTAGAGGCCGTCGTGGAGTGTGGTGCGGCTGGTGATGTTCCAGCGCAGGACCGGGCCGAGCTTCAACTCCCTTGCCACCGCGTACGCGAGCGAGGACTTGCCGCTTCCCGGCGGCCCTGTCACCAGCAGTGGGCGGCGCAAGTACAGGGCAGCGTTGACGAGTTGGACCGCGCGGTCCGTGGCGCGGTAGGTGCGGGCGCGGTGCCGGCGGTCCGGGGACGCGGCCGAGGTGTCGTCGTCCTCGGCGGGAGTGTCCAGCTCGGGACCGCCGTCGAAGTCGCGCCACGGCGGCGGCGCGGGAAGCTTCGCGATGCCGTCGTGGGGCTCGCTCCCACCCGTGTAGACGGGCCACAGGGACATGGTCTCTCCTCGTTGCGTGCCGGACGGTCTTGCCGACCCCTGAGGGGCATCTGCCCGTCGTGTGACAGTCGGGTGGTGCTCAGCCGACCGGCGAGTGCAGATAGCCGACGGGGTCGGGCAGACATCTGGGGTCTTCCCAGAGCAGCGCGAGGTCGTACGCCCAGTGCGGTTCCGGGGCCTCCGAGGCGTATGCCGTCTCGCGCAACTCATGGATGTGGGACGGGAGTTCACCCGGCGGCAGGCCCGCCAGGTGTTCGGCCAGGTGGTCCAGGAACGCGGCACCCGCGCAGTCCCCGTGCCCGCCGCCGTGGTGGTCGCCGCGGCAGCCGGTGCGCGGCCAGAGCATCACCGGCATCGCGGCGTTCAGGCTCGCCTGGAACAGCCGCCGGGTGCCGCCCGCGCGCGGCGGGGAGGCGAAGCCCACCATGTCGGCGCCGCGCCGCAGCCCGATGGTCAGCCGCACCGGGTCCTGTTCGACGGCCCCGCAGCTGATGCGGTGCAGACGTGCCGTGGGCTGCGCGTCGAGCCGCTGCCACTTCTGAAGCAGCTTGTGCTGAAGGCCGCCGCTGCGCCGCCGCTCCAGGTCCATCACGACGAGCGGTGCGAAGGAGCCGAGCGGGCTCTGGTCGTCGGCGCTGCGCTGCCAGTGCGCGACATCGGTGTTGAGCCAGCGGCGCGGCAGTACGAAGGCGATCAACTCGCGGGCTGCTGGCTCCAGTTCGTGGTACGCCTCGTCGATGCGCTCCAGGGCGTAACCGCGGACGCGGTCGGCGGGCAGGGCGCGCGAGCCGACCACCCGGCGGTGCCGGCCGTTGTACGCGGACACCTCCACGAGGAACTGGTGGTCGCCCGACCCGCTGGGCGCGATCTCGACGAGGATCGGCGACCAGGTTTGCCGTGCCCCCGCCCCTGTCCCTGCCCCTGTCCCCGTACCTGCCCCTGCCGCGGGCCGGTGCACCGGCGCCTGGGGGCGGCGGTCGTGCGGCCGGGACGGCCAGGCCCGCAGTGCGCCCCGGGTCGGCGCGTCTTCGGTGAAGTCGGCGAGCCGCGCGGCGAACCGGGCGACCGCGCCCGTGTCCGGCACCTCGGAGAGCAGATACCAGGCCGCGTCCCACAGCGACCCGAACCGTCGCGAAGGCAGCGGCGGTCCGAACGGGCCCACGGCATCGCAGTAGAGCCGCTCGGGGCTGCATTCCGGGCGGTCCGTGAACTCCGGGCCGCGCCCCTCCACCAGCTGCCGCAACCGTTCCTTGTCCGTGCGCCCGTACTCCGGTGTCGGTATCAGCTCGCCGAGGCGCGGCCAGTAGCGGGCCATGACGTGCGCGGGCAGCATCCGGCCGTTGCGGATCCCGGGGTCCCGGGCGGCGGACGAGACCATGCCCACCACCCGGCCGGTGTCCGCGAGGGTCACGGCGGCGCCGCTGAAGCCGGGCACCAGCGGCTGCCCGTGCGCCGCCCACGCCTCCAGCTGGACCCACTCGCCAGCGATCAACTGGTCTGCCGTGGCCCGGTATTCGGCGAGGGTCCCCTCCTCGAACCGCTTGGGGAACCCGTACGCCAGAAGCCTGCGCGGCGGGTCCCCGTACGCGTCCGAGGGCGCCGCGAACGACGCGGGCTTGATGGACGGCACGGAACGGTCGAGTTCGAGTACGGCGACGTCGCCGGGGTCGGTGTCGCGCCCGTCCCAGCCGCCGTGCGCGACGACCTTCGCGGGAATCGCCCCGGGCTCCTGCGCGAAGGAGACGCCCACCTCGTCCGTACCGCTGCGGGCGACCACATGCGCGCAGGTCAGCACATGCCGCTCAGTGACGAGGAACCCCGCGCCGGTCTCCCGTCCACAGCTGATCCTGGCGTGCCACGAGGCGCTGGTCATGACCGTTCGGGCGACCAGGAGAGCTTGACCACCAGGTGACCCTCGACCGAGCTCTTGGCGATCAACGCGCCCGCCTCCGCGGTGAGTTTGACCCCGAACTCGATCTCCACGGAGTCGGGACGCAGGCTTCCGTCGCGGAACACCCTCAGCGCCGACTCCGCGGCGGCCCGTACGCCCTCCAGAGAGCCCTCGAAGGTACGGGTCGCCTCGACCGTGCCGTCGTGCCGGGCGACCAGCCGGGAGCCGGGACCGCCCTCGTCCTCGGCGGCCTCGACGACGACCACCGCCCCGTCGTCGGTCTTGAACTCCAGCAGTCCGTCCATGGCTCCCGCATCCCCCGTCGTCCGTGACCCCAGGCCAACCTCATTGTTACGGACGGTGCTTGGGGCTGTCCCGGTTTCTGCGGCTCGTACCCGCCTGTCCTGGCGGGAAGCCGCCAGGGCGCCTTCCCGCCAGGTCCCGTCAACACCCGCGCAACACAAGCCGCCCGACACTCTTCGCAGCATCCGGGCACCACCCCCGCCCGGCGCGCACCGCCGACCAAGAGAGGGCACGAATGACCAGAGGACCAGCGAGACGCGGAGCGGCGCTGTTGTCGGCCGGACTCGTGCTCGCCGTGCTGCCGACGGGACAGGCGCACGCGGGACAGACCAGTACCCCGGCGCCGGTGCCGACGCGAGCCGCCTCCGCCGCCCGCACCGTCACCCTCGTCACCGGCGACAAGGTGACCGTCACCGACCTCGGCGGCGGCAAGAAGACGGTCAGCGTCGAGCGCCCGAAGGGAGCCACCGGCGCGGTGCGCACGCAGGTGACCGACGGCACCGTCACCGTCGTACCGGACGAGGCGCTGCCGTATCTGCGGGCGGGCACCCTCGACCGGCGGCTGTTCGACGTGAGCGAGCTGATACGCCAGGGGCTCACCGACCAGAAGACGGACGAGCTGCCGCTGATCGTGACGTACGAGAAGAAAGCCGGCACGGCCACTCCGCGCGGCGCCGAGAAGACGCGCGCGCTGCCGAGCATCCGGGGCGCCGCCGTGGACGCGGACAAGGGGCGGACGTTCTGGCGGTCCATGACCCGCCAGGAGGGCATCGGCAAGGTCTGGCTCGACGGGCGCGTCAAGGCCGACATGGCCGAGAGCAACGCGCAGATCGGCACGCCGAAGGCCTGGGAGGCCGGGCTCACCGGCAAGGGCGTGACCGTCGCCGTCCTCGACACGGGCGTCGACACCAGCCACCCCGACCTGGCCGACAGGGTCTCGGTCACCAAGAGCTTCATCGACGGGCAGGAAGTCGCCGACCGCAACGGCCATGGCACGCACGTCACGTCGACCGTCGGCGGCAGCGGTGCCGCCTCCGACGGTACGGAGAAGGGGGTCGCGCCCGGCGCCACCCTCGCCGTCGGCAAGGTGCTCAGCGACCAGGGCTCGGGCAGCGACTCGCAGATCATCGCCGGTATGGAGTGGGCCGCACGCGACGTGCACGCCAAGGTGATCTCCATGAGCCTCGGCTCGACCGAGCCCAGCGACGGCACCGACCCGATGGCCGAGGCGGTCAACACCCTCTCCAAGGAGACCGGCGCCCTCTTCGTCATCGCCGCCGGGAACACCGGCGCCCCCTCCTCCATCGGCTCGCCCGGCGCCGCCGACTCCGCGCTGACCGTCGGCGCGGTGGACTCCGCCGACGAGGCCGCGTACTTCACCAGCGCGGGACCGCGCTACGGCGACAACGCCCTCAAGCCCGACGTCTCCGCCCCCGGCGTCGACATCCTCGCCGCCCGCTCCCAACTCGTGGACGGCAGCGGCTACTACACCTCCATGAGCGGTACGTCGATGGCGACACCGCACGTCGCGGGCGTGGCCGCGCTGCTCGCGGAGAAGCACCCCGACTGGACCGGCGCCCAGCTCAAGGACGCGCTGATGTCCACGTCGAAGCAACTCGACGCCTCCGCCTACGTGCTGGGCTCGGGCCGCGTGAGCGTCCCGGACGCCATCGGTACGCCGGTCACCGCCACCGGCAGCGCCGACCTCGGCTTCTACGGCTGGCCGTACGAGGACAACAAGCCCGTCACGAAGACGCTGACCTACACCAACTCATCCGACGCCGCAGTCGAGTTGAGCCTCGCCGTACAGGGCGCCGCCGACGGTGTCGCCACCCTCGCCGACTCCACGCTCACCGTGCCCGCGCACGGGTCGGCGTCCACCACGGTGACGGGCGACGGCTCCAAGGCACCCGTGGGCGACACCTCCGGCCAGATCATCGCCTCCGCGGGCGGCACGCCCGTCGCGCACACCGTGTTCGGGCTGGTCAAGGAGGAGGAGCGGTACACGCTCACCGTCCACGTCAAGGACCGTGCGGGCGAGCCGACCGCGGCCTACCTCGCGGTGCAGCAGCTGGCGGCCGGCATCGACCCGTCCTCGGCCTACGTCGACGACTCCGGCACCCTGAAGCTCCGGCTGAAGCCGGGAACGTACAGCCTGACGTCCTTCCTCGACGTGCACGGCAGCCACGGCGCGGACTCGCTCGGCCTCGGCTTCCTCGCGGCCCCCGAGATCACCCTCGACCACGACCAGGAAGTCACCCTCGACGGCAGCAAGTTGAGGGAGATCAAGGCGAAGGTCGACCGGCGCACCGAGACCCGGCAGCTGCTCATGGAGTTCGACCGGAACGGGGGCGGCTCGGACCAGTTCGGCGCCGTGCAGGTACCCATCAAGTACGACAGCATCTTCGCCGCACCGACGGCGAAGGTCACGAAGGGCAGCTTCGAGTACCGGACCGTGTGGCGGCTCGGGAAGCCGGTGCTGGAGGTCAAGGGCGTCGGCGAGGCCGTCGTGCAGCCCGGCAGCACACTGACCGAGGGGCACAGCAAGCTGCCGCTGGTCGATGCCGGAACCTTCACCGGCGGTGCCCTGACCGGGGTCGAGGGCAAGGCGGTCCTCGCGCGCCTCACTGACGGTGTCGAGCCCACCGCCCTCGCCCAGGCCGCCCAGGACGCGGGAGCCAAGGCCCTGTTCGTCACCGACGACACGGCCGGGCGGCTCAACACCTGGTTCGGCACCGACGAGTACGGGGACCGGCCGCTCCAGGTCGCCACAGTCAACACGGCGGACGCGGCACGGCTGCGGGCGGCTCGCTCCGTCGACATGACCGGGACGCGCAACACGCCGTATGTGTACGACCTTTCGGACGGACACCAGGGCGCCGTCCCGACGGGGAGTCTCACCTACGAGCCCAGCGACCGTGAACTCGCCGTGGTGGACACGAAGTTCCACGCGGTGAAGCCCGCCTCGGGCGGCGAGTTCCGGTACTCGATCACCGGCGCCTTCCCCATCGGCATCGGCTTCAAGGAGCGGATCGACTACCCCGCCGAGCGCACCGACTACGTCTCCACGAGCGCCGGGCAGTTGTGGCACGAGTCCGTGGACCTGGGGTCGAGCGCGCTGGAGGAGCGCAGCGGACTGATCACCTACAAGGGCGGCACGCACACCACACGCAACTGGTTCAAGCCCGTCTGGCATCCCTGGCTCGGCACCGGACTGGGCTGGGGGCAGCAACGCGCGGGCAACCAGATGCAGTTCAACACGCCCGGCTGGGGCGACTCCGGGCCCGACCACACCGGCTTCGGCGACGTGTGGAGCGAGGAGAACGGGATGACCCAGTTCACCGAGGTCTACCAGGACGGCTCCCTGGTCGACCGGCGGATGAGCTCCGGTGCCTACATCTGGGACGCGCCCGCCGACGAGCACACCTACAAGGTCGTCACGGACACCACGCTCGACCCCGACGGCTGGAAACTGTCCACGAAGGGCCACTCCGAGTGGACCTTCAAGTCGGCGGCCACCCCCGAGGACCACTTCACCTTCCTGCCGCTCCTCAACCTCGGCTACGACATCGACACCGACCTCGCGGGCGATGTGCGCGGCGGCAGCCGCATCCCGGTCGGCATCTACGCCGAGTACGTGAAGGGCGCGCCGGACACCGGGACCATCGGCGGCGGCAAGCTGGAGGTGTCGTACGACGACGGGAAGAGCTGGAAGGCGGTCCCGCTGACCGGCGCCAAGGCGTCCTGGAAGGGAACGCTCAGCGTGCCGCGCGACGCGGAGTTCATCTCGCTGCGGGCGTCCGCGACGGACGACCGGGGCGGTTCCGTGAGCCAGGAGATCACCCGGGCGGTGGGCGTGAAGTAACCGGCCCCTCTGTACAGGCGGCGCCGTCTCCCCTTGGGAGGGGGGAGACGGCGCCGCCCGACCGGCTCAACCCTTGGGATCCTCCGCGATGCCCCGGATCAGCCCCAGTCCGAGCAAGTCCTGCGGACGGACATGGAGTTGATCGGCGGTGGGGCGCACCTGGTCCGCCGGGCGCTTGAGGATCGCGGCCGCGAGCTCCGGCGCGATGACGGAGAAGTAACTGTCCGGCGCGGCCCAGGTGTTGCCCGGCGCGGCCAGCGCGAGCGCGCCGCCCGAACCGCCCTCGCCGATCACCAGAGTGGTGACCGGCGTACGGGCGGTGGCCACCGCGGCGAACAGATCCGCGATCGCCGCACCCGCACCCTGCCGCTCCGCGTCCGCGTCGTTCGCGGCGCCCGGGGTGTCCACCAACGTCAGCACGGGGATGCCGAGCCGGCCCGCGAGGCGGATCAGCCGGGCGGCGGTGCGGTATCCGGCGGGACGGGTCGCGGTCCCGCACTGGGCGGCGTACGCGAGGGGCCGCCCGTCCTCCGCGAGGCCGAAACCGCACAGCATGCCGTCGTCGGTGCCCCCGCAGCGGTCGCCGCTGATCGTGACGCGCCGGGTGAAGTACGCGTCCAAGTAGGCGGCGGCGCGGGGCCGTTGAGCGGAACGGGCGCGCTGGACGGCGTCCCAGCCCGTGGTGGGGAGGTCGAGCGTGCCCAGGGCCGGTGGTGGAGGCGCGGCCTCGGCCGAGGGCCGGGTGAGCAGGCCCAGCCACAGCGCGAGCGTCCGACGCAGTTCCTCCGGCCGTACGACGGCGTCCACCGCCCCCGCCGCCAGCTGGGCCTCGGCCGTGTACGCGGCCGGATCCGCGTCGGGCGGTCGGACCCGGGAACCCGCGAAGCCCACCTGGGCGCCGGGCAGCGCCAGGGTCACGTCGGCGCCCGCGCCCAGCGTGGCCCAGCCGCCGCCCGTCGTCGGATCCCGCAGCACGGCGATCTGCGCCAGCCCCGCCTCACGTGTGAGCGCCGACTGCCGGGCCACACGCTGGAGTTGGGTGAGCGCCGGCATGCCCTCCTGCATGCGGCTGCCGCCCGTCGCGACGAGCGAGACGACCGGAAGACGGTGCTCGCGGGCGTGGGAGTACGCCGCCTGCAGACGGTCGCCGGTGCGCTCGCCGAGCGAACCGCCGAGGAAGCCGAACTCGAAGGCGATCAGTACGGCGGAGGTGTCGCCGATGGCCGCGGTACCGCAGACGACGGACTCCTCCTCGCCGGTGCGGGCGGCGGCGCGGACACGGGATTCGTCGTAACCCTGCCAGGAGAGCGGCCCGTCGGGCTTGAACTCCGATCGTGGGTAGGCGATCTCGGCGAACTCGGCCGAGACGAGCGCGATGACGTCGCGCGCCGAGAACCGGTCAGTCATTCTTCAGCGCCCGCTTCAGGATCTTGCCCATGTCGTTGCGGGGCAGGGACTCCAGGAAGCGCACGGTACGCGGCCGTTTGTGCGGGGCGAGGCGACGGGCCACATGGTCGGCCAACTCGTCCGGGGAGGGCGGTGATTGAGGATCGGCGGGCACGATCCAGGCGACGACGCACTCGCCCAGATCGTCGTCGGGCTCCCCGGTGACGGCGGCCTCGCGCACCCCCGGGTATTCGAGGAGGGCGTTCTCGATCTCCCCGGCGCCGATCTTGTAGCCGCCGCTCTTGATCAGGTCGGTGGCCTTGCGGCCGACGATACGTACGGAGCCGTCGGGATCGAGGACCGCCATGTCGCCGGTGCGGAACCAGCCGTCCTCGGTGAACGCGGCGGCGGTGGCGTCCGGCCGGTTCAGATACTCGGTGAAGAGGTTCGGCCCCCGGACCTGGATCTCGCCGACACTCTCCCCGTCGTACGCGCCGGTGGGCGTGCCGTCGGTGTCGTACGCGGCGATCGTCGTCCCGTCCTCCTCGACGAGCCGCAGGTCGACGCCGGGCAGCGGCACCCCGACGGTGCCGGGGCGCGGCTCGCCGTCCGCCCGGACACTGGTGTTCATCAGCGTCTCGGTCATGCCGTACCGCTCGACGACCCTGCGCCCGGTGGCGGCCGTGATCCGCTCGTGGTCGTGCACGGGCAGCGCGGCCGAACCCGACACGAGGAGCCGCGCCCGGCCCAGCGCCTTGGCCAGCTCCCCGTCCTCGCCGAGCGCCTCCGCGAGCCGGTGGTACATCGTCGGCACCCCGAACAGCATCGTCGCACCGGCGTTCAGCTCCCGCGCCACGCCCTCCGCGCTGAACCGCCCCAGATGCCGTACGGACCCGCCGCGCCGCAGCGGCCCCAGAATGCCCAGGATCAGCCCGTGCACATGGAACAGCGGCAGCCCGTGCACGAGCACGTCGTCACCCGTCCACTGCCAGGCGTCCGCCAGCGCGTCCAGGGTCGAGGCGATCGAACGGCGCGGGATGACGGCGCCCTTGGGCGGGCCGGTGGTGCCGGAGGTGTAGACGATGAGCGCGGGGGCGGCGGGATCCGCCTCTGCGAGCGGTCCGGGCGCCGCCGCTCCGGTGCCGTACACCTGGACGTCGACCCGCTCCAGCTCCCGTACAGCGTCCGGCAGTTGGTCGTCCGGCCCCGCGAGCACCACCGACGGCGCACTGTCGGTGAGGATGTGCCCCAGCTCGCTCTCCCCCGACTTCGGGTTGAGCGGCACGGCCGGCACTCCGGCGAGCAGCGCGGCCACGACACCGACGGCCGTCTCCAGGGTCGGCGTCGCCCACACGGCGACCCTCCCGGCGCCGCCGAGCCGTCCGGCCAGTTCACCCGCCGAGGCGGCGAGCTCCGCGTACGTCAGGGACCGATCACCGAAGCGCAGCGCGCACCGCTCGGCGACCGAGCCGCCCACCAGGGCCGGAAAGAGGGAGGGCACGTGTACTCCTTGCCAGTAGGGACGTTCTGCGTGTGACAGCCAGAACCGTTCCTACACGATGACGCTCCTGAAATGGGTGGTCAGTCGCCCTTCCGCGTCCAGGACGTGGAACGCCAGCGCCGGCGGCAGGTCCAGGTGGACGTGGTCGTCCGGGTGGGCGCGCTGCTCCCACGGGAGGCGGAGGGTGGAGACGACACCGGGGGCCACGAGGAGAGGACGGCCGGCGAAGGTGGTGGCCGCCGGGGTGTGGGCGTGCCCGGTGAGGAAGGCGAGGAGGTGGGGGTGGCGGGCGGCCAGGGCGGCGAGGGACTGCTCGTCGAACAGCCGGATACCGTCCACGTACGGGGTGTTGAGGGTGGCGGGCGGGTGGTGGAAGGCGACCAGGACCGGGTTCGTGGCCTCCGTCAGGACGCCGTCCAGCCAGGTCAGCGTCTCGTCGTCCAAGTGCCCGTGATCCTTCCCCGGCACCGACGAGTCGCACACGGCGAGGGTGAAGCCGGGGGCGTGATGGACCTGGTTGACCGGTCCCGGAGTGGCGGAGGCGTCCCCGAGCAAGTGCTCGCGGAACGCGGCGCGTTCGTCGTGGTTGCCGGGGCAGACCACCAACGGGTGCCGGGAGGCGAGAAGACCGCGCGTCTCCGCGTACTCGGACGGCAGACCGTGGTCGGCGATGTCCCCCGTGACCAGGAGCGCGTCCAGGTCGTAGGGGAGGTCTTCCAGGTACGCCATGACGGCTCGGGTGCGGTCGATGCTGCGGGGGCTGTTGTCGATGTGGAGGTCGCTGATGTGGGCGATCACGATCATCGCGGGGTCCTTTCAGGATCCGGTTGCCGGTTGCCGGTTGCCGGTTGCCGGTTGCTGGCGGTCAGCGGTCAGCTGTCTGCTGTTCCGTGCCACGACCGACCGTAGAGGCCTTCCGGACCACGATTAAGATCCAGTCCCATGCCCGAAAACTGGTCCAGTTCGCGGCTCGACCTGCACCTCGACCTCGCGGCGGAGGGCGGTCGCCGTGCCCGCCTGGAGGCGGCGCTGCGCGAGGCGATCCGTGCCGGACGGCTCGCGGCGGGGACGCCGTTGCCCTCGACGCGGGGACTCGCGCAGGAACTGGGCCTGTCGCGCGGAACCGTCAGCGCCGCCTATGACCAGCTCGCCGAGCAGGGATACGTGACCACCCGGCCCGGGGCCGCGACCAGGGTCGCCGACATCGAGAACGGGCCACGGCCCCCCATCCCGCCGGCCGCCACTTCCGCACCGCCACCCCCGCCCCACGACCTGCGCCCCGGCCGCCCCGACGGCAGCGCGTTCCCCGCCCGCGGCTGGCTCGCCGCCACGCGCCGCGTCCTGGACCGGGCTCGACCCGAGGTGTACGGCCCCGGCGACCCCCAGGGCCGTATCGAACTGCGCACCGCGCTCGCCGACTACCTGGGCCGCACCCGCGGCGTCCGCACCACCCCCGACCGGATCGTGATCACCTCCGGCTACTACCAGACGGTCCAGCTGCTCTGCCGGGTCCTGACGGCCGAGGGCCGCGCGGCCGCCGCCGTCGAGGACCCCGGCCACGACTTCTACCGGGGCACCGTCCGCCGCGCGGGCCTCACCCCGTACCCGCTCCCCGTCGACGCGCACGGCGCGGACACCGGGGCCCTCACCGCAGGCACCGACGCGGTCTTCCTCACCCCCTCGCACCACTACCCGACCGGCGTGCCGTTGCACCCCGCCCGCCGCCGGGACGTCTGCGCCTGGGCGCGTGCCACCGGCGGGCTGATCGTCGAGGACGACTACGACGGCGAGTTCCGCTACGACCGCCGCCCGGTCGGCGCGCTCCAGAGCCTGGCCCCCGACCACGTCGCCTACTGCGGTACGGCGTCCAAGACGCTCGGCCCGGCCCTCCGGCTGGCCTGGACCGTGTTGCCGCCGGACCTGGTGGCCCCGGTCGTCCGGGCCAAGGAGGAGGACGACCTGTACACCGAGACGCTGGGCCAGCTGGTCCTGGCCGACTTCATCGCCACGCACGCCTACGACCGCCACATCCGCGCCGCCCGCCTGCGCTACCGAAGACGCCGCGAGCTCCTGATCTCCCGGCTGTCCGCCTTCCCAGCCCTCACGGCCCACGGCGTCCCGGCGGGCCTGCACACCCTGGTCACCCTGCCGCCGGACGGGCCCGCCGAGGCCGGCCTGCTGACCGCCTGCGCCGACCGGGGGCTGGTGCTGCGCGGGCTCAGCGAACTCCACCACGATCCGGCCGACCGGCCCGAGGGCCTGCTGATCGGGTTCGCGGCTTCGTCGGAACGGGCCTACCCGGCGGCCGTGGACGCTCTGTGCGCGGTTCTGGAGGGATTCCAGGAGGGATTCCAGGAGGGGTTCCAGGAGGGGTTCCAGGAGGGTCCTCCTGGAGGGTTCGCTTTCCGGGTGAACACATCGCCTTGACCTTCACCATTGGGCAAGCCCCAGCATCGGTGGCGGAACGAGGAACGACCGGACCATGAGACACGGACCACGGGGTGGGCGCATGGACATGCTGACGATCGGGGCCTTCGCGAAGGCGTGCCGGCTGTCGCCGAAGGCGCTGCGGCTGTACGACGAGCTGGAGTTGCTGCGGCCCGCCCGGGTCGACCCGGAGACCGGGTACCGGTACTACGCGGTCGGGCAGCTGGAGCAGGCGCGGCTGGTGGCGTGGCTGCGGCGGCTCGGGATGCCGCTCGCCCGTATCCGGCGGGTGTACGCCATGGAGCCGGGGCCGGCCGCGCGGGAGATCCGTGCGTACTGGGCCCAGGTCGAGGCCGAGACGGCCGCGCGCCGGGATCTGGCGGCGTTCCTCGTGGACCATCTCTCACCGTCCCAAGGGAAGGACACCAGCATGCTGGAGCTCCGTTACTCCGCTCTCTCCGACACCGGTCTGGTCCGCGGCGCCAATCAGGACACGGCCTACGCGGGTACCCGCGTCCTCGCCGTGGCCGACGGCTTCGGGCCGAGCGGGGCGCCCGCCAGTACGGCGGCGGTGGAGGCCCTCAAGTTCCTGGACGACGAGCCGCTGCCCGCCGGGAGCGTGCTCAACCTCCTTGAGGACGCCGTCCAGGTCGCCACCCGGGCCGTCCAGGACATCAGCCCGTCCCGGAAGGACGCCGGCACCACCCTGACCGCGATGGTGTGGACCGGCTCCCAGCTCGCGCTCGTCCACATCGGGGACTCGCGCGCGTATCTGCTGCGCGACGGGGAGCTGTTCCGGATCACGCACGACCACACCGTCGTCCAGTCGATGATCGACGAGGGTCGGCTCACTCCGGAGGAGGCCATCACGCATCCCCAACGCTCGCTGCTCTTCAAGGCGTTGGGGGCGCGGGGCGCGGTCGCCGACGTACCCGACATGAGGTTGCACGACGTCCGGCCCGGCGACCGTTACCTGCTCTGCTCGGACGGTCTCCCCATCGTCGTACCGGACGATGAGATCGCGCGGATTCTCGGATCGACTCCCGTGCCCGACGAGGCTGTTCGGGCTCTGGTCGGCGCGGCGAACGACTCCGGCGGTCCGGACAACGTGAGTTGTGTGGTGGCGGACGTCGTGGAGAGCGACGCCGCCACCGGCTACCGGTTCAACTAGAGCGGTCGCCCGCCGCCTTCCACTCGTCGTCCGTGAGCGGCGGCCCGGTGAGCTGGGGCTTGAGCGGGCCGATCACGGCGGCGAGGAGGACGCTGGGGGCGAGGAGTACGTGCGCGCCGCGCTCCAGGGAGGACACGTCGGTGAAGCGGCGCGCGATACGGCCGTTGCCGGTGGCGGTGTACAGGAGCCGGTCGACGTACGCGGCCAGGATCCTGTCCCTGAGCGTGGGGCCGGTCTCGGTCGCGCCCGGGAAGAAGACGTCCTGGCCGGTGGCGAGATCCCAGGCCGCGTTGACCGGCCGGGCCACCGCCTTCTGGAGAGCGCGGGCCAGCCGGGGCGTGCCCCAGCCCCGGCGGCGGATCACGTCGCGCAGGGCGACGGCGCTCTGGGCCGCGACCGACATGCCGTGACCGTAGATCGGGTTGTACGCGGCCAGCGCGTCGCCGATGACCAGGAAACCCTCGGGCCACTGACGTGAACGTTCGTAGTAGTAGCGGCGGTTCGCGGTGGTACGGGTGAACGCCACACCGGTCAGCGGCTCGGCGCCCGCGATGAACTCGCCGATGACGGGGTGGCGCAGCCCCTCGGTGGCGAACCGCTCGAAGTCGCCCTCGTCGGAGGTGGGTTCACCGCCCCGGGTGCCCGACAGGGTGACCATCCAGCGGCCGTCCTCGATGGGCACCATGACGCCCGACCGGCCGGGGAGGCCGTCGCGCGGGGCCGCCTGCACGTTGAGGATGGGGAAGCCGTGCCGCGCGTTCTCGGGGGCGCGGAATACCCGACTGGCGTACGCGAGGCCGGAGTTGACGTGCCGGACCTCCGGTTCGGGCAGGCCGAGGGTGGTGAGCCACTCCGGTGCGCGGGAGGCACGTCCGGTGGCGTCGACGACCAGATCGGCGGGAAGCGTGTACTCGGCGTCGGTGTCGGTGTCGTCGTGGCCGCGGACGCGGACACCTGTGACGACGTCGGCGGTGCCGTCGAGACCGAGCGCCTCGGCCCGCTCGATGAGCCTGATCCGCTCGTCGTCGAGGATCTGCGCGCGGACCGTCGCGTCGAGGAGGTCACGGCTGCACAGGATCATGTGGTGGGACTCGTCCCAGCGGCGGAACCAGCCCTGGGGCGACAGCGCGACCATGTTCTTCGTCAACGGCACCCGGTGCGCCCCGGCTTCCGCCAGCAGTCCGGTGACACCGGGGACGAGTTCCTCCATCGCCTTCGCACCACCCGACCACAGCGTATGGACGTGCTGGGCCTGGGGCAGGTTCTTGCGCCGCTCCGGCCCGTCGGGCAGGACATCGCGCTCGACGACGGTGACGACGTCCGCGAACTCGGCCAGGGCGCGGGCCGCGAGCAGGCCGGCGAGGCTGCCGCCGAGGACGACGGCGGATCTCAGGGGCCGGGCGCCGGAGGGGCGATCAGCGGTGGGGTGATCGCTGTGGGGGCTGGCAGTCATGGGGCGGGCACGCTCTCTGCTGCGGCGGCCGCGCGCTCGCGTACCGTCCTGATGTCGTCGGTGTGGCGGAGGGCCCGGGACACGGCCTCGATCCCGTCCAGCAGGTCTTCGATGTCCGGGCTGCGCAAGGGGGCGGTGGCGTCGTCCTCCCGGGTTCGTCGTTTGGTGTCGATGGCCTCCTGGATCGTCACGGCATGGGCGAGCGGACGCGCCCGGCCCGCCTCGCGACCGAGGCCCACCGCGGCGTCGTACGCCCGTTGGTCCAGGTCCTCGTCGATGTACCGGGAGAGGTGGAGCAGCGCGTCCCGGATGAACGTCTCGCGGCGCGTCAGGCGCAGTTCGGGGGTGGCCCGCAGCTTGAAGGGCACGCGGCCGCCGGTGACGGTGCGGGTCAGCAGGTACAGGGGCCGCAGCCGCCAGTGGCTGAGCCGGGTGTGCGCACGGCGGTGCAGGTACTGGCCGGCGTGCGGAAGGATGAACCCGACCGCGATCAGGATGGCGGAGACGGCGGCGACGGGCGGCGACAGGGCGGTGCTCAGCCAGTCCAGGTCGTGGCCGGTCCACCGGGCGACGACGGCCGTGAGCTTCGAGCCGTCGTAGATCAGGTTCATCGCGTAGCCGACGCCCAGGCACTTCAGGCCGCTGCGCAGCCATACGTCGAGTCCGTCGGTGCGGATCCAGTTCCAGATCAGCCGGTAGGTGATGAGGCAGGCCACGGTGTGCGCGAGCAGGTAGAGCAGGATCTCCTCGCGCATGAAGGCGGTGGTGGCGTAGTACGTGTCGAGGTCATGCACCCGTTCGACGGGGGCGTCGGCGAGCGCGAACAGCACCCACAGCGCGACGATCACGCCCGAGTAGACGCTCACCACCCACCGCGTGGCGCGGCGCGTCGTGTCCGAGCGGTCGGAGATGCCGTTGCGCCAGGCGGTGATCAGCAGCAGACAGGAACCGCAGAACGCGGTGATCAGGCTGTAGACCAGAGGTGCCGAGAAGTTCGGTACGCCGGTGACGCGGTTCGTCCAGGTGATGGTCGCCGGCGCCGCGAAGACGAAGACGCCGCAGGCGAGGACGAGCAGGCCGCCGACCGCCCTGAGCAGCGGGTCCTTCCAGAGCTTGATGATGCTGGGCAGTTTGATCGCCAGGGCGGCCGTCAGGACCGCCGCCGGTATCCAGAAGGAGATGTACAGACCGTCGAAGAAGCGGGAAGGATTCATCGTCGGTCAGTCCTCGGGTCCGCGATAGCCCAGGGACGCCTGGATGGCCCGGCCCACCGGGTCGACGGGCCCTTGCGTACGCGGCCCGGTCACCCATGAGCGGAAGACGCTCGCCAGGTGCAGGCCGAAGTCCTCGGCCTCGGCCTCGTCGGCCTCGTGGGAGCCGTTGCGAGCGGCGACGGTGAGGGCGATCTCCTGCCAGTCGGGGCTGCGCCAGTCGGAACTGCGCCAGTCGGGGTTGTCCGAGAGGGCCCGCGCGGCGGCCGCCGCACCGTCGACGTGATGGTCGCGGTGCCCTTCCCGCATGTGCCACAACTCATGGCCGAGGATGACGAGTTGCTGCACCGTCTCCGCGCGTTCCTCGATGATGACGAGGTCGAAGTCGTGGAACTCCATCCACAGGCCGGTGACTTCGATCTCGTCGGGGAAACGCTCGAAGCGGAGCTGCACGGGACGGCCGTCACGGCGCCTGCTCATCTCCTCGCACAGAGCGCCCGCCAACTCCCGTACGTCGACCGGGGTGTCGATCTTCTTCCGCAGCACGCGGCTGAGTTCCACCGCGAGGGCGCGCATCTCGGAGTCGGCTTTGTGCGGACGCAGCGCCGCCGCGAGGGCCCGTACCCGGCCGGCGAGCCTCATCGTTCCGCCTCCTCGCCGCTCAGCAGGGATTCGAGCATGAGCGCCAGCGCCTCCTGCTTGCGGGGCGTCAGCCGCCTGCCGCGCAGGGCGAGCGTGATGACTCCGTGCCTGGTCGTGAACTTGAGCAGCGGGCCGTCCTCCGCGGTGCCTTCGAGTTCCCGAAGGGTGCGCTGGAGCGCTCCGTTCAGGGAGACGGCGGCCGGATCGGTGAAGAACTTCGTGCCCTGGTCGATGTGGAAGAACTCCGCGAGCCGGGTGAGGTCGGGCACGTTCGGCATCTTGTCGCCGTTGAGGAGGGAACGGGCCCACTTGTCGCTGATCCCGAGACGGGCGGCGACCTCCCGGCACACATCGGCGGGCCTGCGCCCGCTCTCCGCGAGATACGCCTCGTACAGCGCGCGCACGCGCCCCCGGATCCGGTCGTCCACCTTGTCGTCGCGTGGAGCCTCGCCGTCGAGCAGGGCCCGGACCTCCCCCTCGGGCAGCGCCGTACGGCCGGACAGGGCACGCGTGTCGAGGACCTCGCCCCGGTCCAGGCTCTTCTCGGCGATCTGTGCGTCGAGGCGTGCGAGGGTCTCGGGAAGAGGCGGCGGGGACTCATTCACCAAGGGGCTCCTGGCAGTTGACTCGTCAAATTGTCACGTTGGCCGACACTACGTGGCCGAGTCGGCGCGCGTCACGTTTTTCCGAACGATCGTTCCCACTTCCAGAACGATCGTTGCCGGCGGTCGGCGGTCGGCAGCCGGTGGTCAGGTCATCCCACGGGCCGGATCAACTCCCAGGTGTCCACCCCGTAGTCGAGGCTCATGCCGTGCCGTTCGTACAGGGCGAGCGCGCCGCTGCTGTTGTCGGTGTCGACGCCGAGGCCGATCCGGTCGCGGCCGAGCGCCGCGTAGTGGCCGAAGGCGTGGCGCAGCAGGTGGCTGCCGAGGCCCTTGCCGCGAGCCTGGCGCAGAACGCCGAGGTTGCCGATCCAGGCCATCGAGGCACGGTCGTTGTGGCTGCGCAGCACGGCCGCGTCGCCCAGGCCGTCGACGTGCGCGACCCAGATCAGTGACCAGTCGACGCGTTCGGCGTCGATGTCGTCCAGCCACTGTTCGTACGTACGGGGTTGGTGGTCGAAGTGGTCGGTGAAGGATTCCTGGAGCAGCGCGTGGGCGCGCCGGCGGTCCGGCTCGTCCAGGCAGGGGCGCAGCGTCACACCGGGCGGTGGCGTCGGCAACCGGTCGGTGGTGTCGTCCAGAGGACGGGCCATCACGTTGTGGCGGCGGACCGCGCGCCAGCCGCGTCCGCGCAGCGCGTCCAGGTCGATGGTGGGGGCGATGTTGAGATGCAGGTGCACCACAGCCCGCGCCGCCCCGTTGGCCGCCGCCCGCTCCGCGGCCCGGGCCTCCATCAGGCCGAACACGTAGAGGGCGCCCTGCTGCTGGTCGGGCAGCGTGTAGTGGTCGATGTCGATCCGCTCACCGCCGGAGTCGTCCCACGCCAAGCCGTATCCGATGAGCCGGTCACCGTCGAAGAGCAGCCAGGAGTCACGCTCCAGCTCCACCTCCGGATGCTTCAAACTCGCCTGAACCTCGGCGAGTTCGGTGTCGGCACGACCGATCTCCAGCAGGTCGACCTCGTTGAGCAGCGCGCATATCGCCGCCGCGTCGTCGAGCGTGGCCGGGCGGACGGTGAGACCGGGCGGCGGGGGAGCGGCGGGCGATGTCATGGGTCCACTGTCTGGGCGAGGGGGCGCTGCCCGCAACGCACTTTCCTGGGCGCCGGGGGGTGTGTCAGGGTCCCCGGCATGAGTGATGACTGGCGTACGGACCGGATCGGAAGCGCGCTGAAAGGGGAGAACCCCGCCGTGCTCAGGCGTCTCGAAGCGGGTTTCGCCGTGATCGGGGACGTCCAGTTCTTGCCCGGCTATTCAGTGCTCTTGGCGGATGACGTGACCGTGCAGCGGTTGTCGGACCTGCCGAGGGCGCGGCGGCTGGCCTTCTTGTCCGACATGGATCAGCTGGGGGAAGCGGTCGAGCGCGCGTGCAGGAGGCTGGATCCGGCTTTCCGTCGGGTGAACCTGGAGATTCTCGGAAATACCGATGGATTTCTGCATGCGCACGTGTGGCCGCGGTTTGAGTGGGAGCCGGCGGAACTCGTGGGCAGGCCGGTGTGGTTGTACCCGCGCGAGAAGTGGAGCGACGAGCGGTTCGCGCTCAGTCCGCAGCACGATGTGCTGCGGGAGGTGATCGGCGAGGAACTGGACCAGTTGCAGTCCACGCGCCGGCCGTTGTAGGCGCGAGCCGTTGTAAGCGCCGGCCGTTGTAAGCCCTCAGCACACGAGTTCGGGACCTTCTTCCTTGGGCAATTCGCGCAATTCGCGCATGCCTCGAAGCGGTGACAGGAAGTACGGGAGGACGCTCGACGTCATGCCGGCGGCACCGATCCACAAGGTGGCCTTCGCCCCGAACACGGAGCCCGAGACTCCCCCCAAAAGCCCGCCGAGCGGAATGCCGCCCCAGGACACGAACCGGGCTGTGGCGCTCATCCGGCCCAGGAGCCGATCTGGTGTGAGGGTCTGCTGGACGCTTGACTGAGCGACAAAGCGGATGACGCCGCCCAGGGAAAGGGACGCGAGTCCGAGCGCGGCCGCGTATACGCTCCAACCCGGATGCGACAACGGCATCAGGACGGTCAGCGGACAGGTGGCAAGTGGTGCCAGCCAGATGACCGGACCCTGCCCCACCCGCTGCGAGACCTTGGTTGCCGACAGCGCTCCCAGCAGGGCACCACAGCCCATTCCCGACAGAATGAGTCCGATGCCGAAGGACTCAAGCTTTATCTCCCGCTCCAGGAAGACCAGCAACATGGTTTGGTACATGACCAGGAAGAGGTTGAATATCGCATCTCCCAGGATGATGGAACGCAGGATGGGATGCTTGAGAACAAACTTCAATCCCTCTTTGATGTCCCGAAGCAGTTGAGGACGCTCACTCGGCTCCCGCTTCTGCTCGCGTCTACGGATACGGGTCGCGAGCAGACCCGACATCGCCATCCCGGCCGAACTCACCAAAAGCGTTGCGGGGGCTCCGAGCCAGCCGACCAGCGGCCCTGCCAGCCCTGGTCCACTGATACTGGTCACCGAGCGTATCGCCGAGAGTTTTGAGTTTCCTTCGACGAGATTTCCGCGTCCCACCAGATGCGGCAGATAGCTGACATACGCGACGTCGAAGAAGACGGTCAGCACTCCATGAACCAACGCGACCGCGTAGAGCCACCCGATGGTCAGAAGGTCCGACCACCACGCCACCGGTACGGTCAAGAGGACGGCCGCCCTCGCGAGATCGGTGCTGACCATCACTGATCGCTTCCGCATGCGGTCCACCCACGCGCCTGCCGGCAGTCCGACCAGGAGTGAGCCTGCCGTGGTCATCGCGGTCAGTAATCCCACCTGCAACTCGTCGGCATTCAACGCCATGATGGCGACCAGCGGCAACGCCAGAAAAATAATGCGATCGCCCAGCTGGCCCAGCGCGGTGGCGGCGAACAAACGCCCGAAATCCGGATCGCGCAGGAGTCCGAGCCGGGAGGGGGTTGGCATCCGAGTTACCTCTGTCGGTTTCGAGATGGCGCTCTACTGGCGCTCTACTGGCTCTCTTCGGGCTCTCTTCTGGCTTCGACGCGCGCTACGGCTGGTCGACCACGAACTCGTAGGCCACTTCCCTGCGTACGTCCGGAATGACGATGTCGGCGGTTTCCACCGGACGTCTGTCGGTGTCGTAGATGGTCCGCTCGATCTGGAGCACCAAATCCCCGACACTGATTCCGAGCAGATTCGCCTGTGCCTGGGTGGCACGAGCCGGGCGGGGCAGCTCGACCACGGTCTCGACGACCACGCCGATGGAGCGCATGCGCTCGACCACCCCCTTTCCCGCGAGGGGGCCCATCTCGGGCAGCACCACCGGCGTTCCGTCCGTGATGGCCATCGGCTCCCAGGATTCGGAGAGCTGGACGGGTTCCCCATCGGCAAGAAACTCGTAGTGCGTGTTGACGCAGAGATCTCCGGGGCTGATGGCGAGCCGCTCGGCGATTGCCTCAGGGGCGGGGACACGCGCCTGGCTGTGTGAATCCCAGGCGCCGGCCCTGCCCCTCTCCTTCATGCCGGCGAGGGAAGGGGAGCCTCCTTGGCGCTCGCGATGCCGCGAGCGAACCATCCGCAGGCGCTCACGCGGCATGCGGACGTAGGTGCCAGAGCCCGCGCGTCCTTCGATGAGGCCCTTGGCGATCAAGCGGTCCATGGCCCTCTGCGTGACGTTTCGCCCGACCCCGTACTCCTCGGCGAGCTGCGCCCGGGACGGCAGGCGCTCCCCGATCTCCCACTCTCCCGCGAGAATCCGCGCACTCAACGCGTCGGCCACTGCAAGGTACGGCGCCTCTCGGGGCATGGGTGACCCTCCGGTTGCTCTGCTGTGCGGAAGCTGGTGATTCCAGGTGGAGTTGGCAAGCTAGTGCACCGGGCGAAAGCTGCTGGAGTAGAAATACGCTCGGTGCTCAAGCGGCAATAGGGGTTCGCGTGATGCGCATCAGAACCGCGCTGCCCTGGTGATGGCTTGCTCTGGTCGCGTATGTGGTTGTTAGCCTGCGTCGGGATCGCCCCGAGATGTCGTACGAGGAGTCGTGCGCCGAAGCCGTACGAGGATCCGTGCGCCGAAGTCGTACGAGGATGGAGTCCGCCGTGGCCCGCACCGCCGCCCGCGCACGTATCGCGCTCGTCACCTACGACCCGGGCGAGGAGCCCAGCGCGGACCGGGATCTGCCGGTGCTGGCGGCGGCCCTGGAGGGTGTCGGGGCCGAGGTGGTCGTCGTGTGCTGGGACGATGCGGAGGTCGACTGGGCCGCGTTCGACCTGGCCTTGATCCGGTCGACCTGGGACTACAGCTGGCGGGTCGCGGAGTTCGTGGCGTGGGCCGAGCGGTGTGGGGGGCTCACGCGGCTCGCGAATCCGGCGGGGGTCGTGCGGTGGAACACCGACAAGCGGTACATCGGGGATCTGGCGGCGGCGGGCGTGCCGGTCGTGCCGACCCGGTATCTCGCGCCGGGGGATCCGGCCGAGCTGCCCGACGACCACGAGTTCGTGGTGAAGCCCACCGCCGGGGCGGGCGCGCGGTATGCCGCCCGGTACACGCCCGAGGAGCGGGAGACGGCCGTACGGCAGCTCGCGGCGATGCACGCGGAGGGGCTGACCGCGATGGTGCAGCCGTATGCGAAGAACATCGACGCCGCTGGTGAGCGGGCGCTGCAGTTCTTCGGCGGGCGGCTGCTGCACGCCAGCCGGAAGGGTGCCGTACTGGAGCCGGGGACGCCGTACGACGGCGACAAGGTCCCGCATCCCCGGCTGGAGGTCTGGGAGCCGACAGCCGCCGAACTGGCCGTCGCCGAGCGTGCGTTGGCCGCCGTGCCCGGAGGCGCCGACGCCGTGCTCTACGCCCGCGTCGACCTCGTGGACGGCGACGACGGTGAGCCCCGGGTGATGGAGCTGGAGCTGGTCGAGCCGAATCTCTTCCTCTGGCTGCACCCGGACTCGCTGCCCGTCGTAGTGGAGGCGATCGTCAAGGCCGCTGCCCTTTGACGCCGACCCGCTGCAGCAGCCCCCACGTGAACTCCGCCGCGCACTCGCGCCGTACGCCCGACGCGTCCGGAGCCGTGAAGGCCAGACCCCAGCGCGTCGGGGCCGTGCCCTCCAGGGGGCGGGCGGGGGCGAAGGCGCGGGCGGCCTCGTCGACCGTGCAGGACCAGGGGGTCAGGTCGTCGAGGGTCTTGAGGACCGGGCCGGGGGCGCCGGGGGCTCGTACCAGCCACTCGTTCCAGGCGACGCCGTTCGGGGCGACGAGGACCTCGAATCGTAGGTCGGGCCAGAGGGGGACGGGCCACAGCAGGGCCTCGCAGGTGAGATCGCCGATCTGGCGTTCCGCCACGGACTCCGGGGCGCCCAGGATCGAGCGGTAGCGGGAGGTCGCGGCGCGGGAGCGCGGGGCGTGCAGCATGGCCTGCCAGCGGCGGTTGGCCTCGCGTATGTCGGCGATGGAGACGCCCAGCTCGTGTCGGGCGTCCTCGACGAGGTCGGGGTTGTGGTCGGCCATGCGGCGCAGCAGGACCAGCTGGAAGTGGAGAGCGGTGAAGGGGGTGGGGGTGGTGGCGGGGCGTTTGGCCGGCATGGGATCCATGGTCGCGTATCCGGCGCCTTCGGCACGGCACCGGTTCTGGGCTGTGTCATGGAGCCATCCGTTTTATGGAGCCATCCGTTTGAGGAGCTCCTCGTGTTCGTCCTCCGTGACCTGCTCCCCCGAGGACGGCAGCAGCTGCGGGATGCCGTCGACGATCGGGTACCGGCGGTGCAGGCGCGGGTTGTAGAGGGCCTCCTCGGACGTCAGGGCCTCGTCCGGGACGAGCAGGTGCAGGGGGCCCTTGTCGAGTGGGCAGGCCAGGATCTTCAGCAGCGGGTCGTCGGGGTTCATGGTGGCGTCAGCTCCTTGGCACCGATGGGGGGTTGAGGTGCGGTGTCGTCGTGCTTGGGCATGGCGAGCAGGACCGACACCGCGAGTGCGGTGCCCGCCAGCCGCAGCGCGAGCCGCACCGGTTCGTGCGGCAGCGCCTCGCCGAACGCGAGCGTGCCGAGCACCGCGGTGAACAGGCTGGTCACCGTCGTGCAGACCGGCACGATCAGCGAGGCCCGGCAGCGTTGCAGCGCCGCCTGGGACATGACCAGGCCGAACGCGCCGGTGAAGAGAAGGAGGTAGGGGTACGGGGAGCGGAGCAGCCCAACGACCGCTCCACCCGGGTCACTTGTCGTCAGGTAGCTCGACACGCCCTTGATGGCGAGCGAGCTCACGCCGTACAACAGGCCTACCGCCACGCCGTATTCGACGCCCGTGGTCGGCATACGGTGCCGGTGTTTGGAGCGGCGCTCGGCGGCTCCGTACAGCCACACGCCCAGCGACAGCGACGGCAGGCAGACCGTGAGGACGAGCGGCGCCGGTGCGCTGCGGCTCACCGTGTCCGTGCCCTCGCGCAGGGACAGCACGACCATGAGCAGGGCGAGAAGGATCGCGCCGAGCGCGTACCGTTCGCGGCCCGTCGTCTGCTCGCCGAGCAGCCGGGAGGAGAGCAGCACAAGGAGGACCAGGCCGGAGACGAAGATGCCCTGGGCCGCGGCGATCGGCAGGGTGCGGTAGACGGCGAGCTGGGCGCCGAAGCCCGCCGCGAGGGCCAGCGAGCCGCCGATCCACAGGGGGCTGCCGAGGACCAGGCGCAGCAGCCGTGCGGGTCGGTGGATGTCCACCTCGGGCAGAGCGGCGAGCGCGCGTTTCTCCAGGACGAATCCGGTGCTGTACAGGACGTTCGCCAGCAGGGCCGCGGCCACTCCCCACCACATGGGCTACGTCCTTCGCGCGTGCAGGAGCAGGATGGACGCGGCCGATGGAACCGCGCAGGCCAGCCGGTCCAGGGGGCGCAGCGGACGCGGCACGCCGTGGAAGGGCGCGCCCGCCAGGCGTACGACCTCGAAGCCCGACGCGGTCACGAACTCCCGTAGCGCACGGGCGGTGTAGAGCCGCAGATGACCCACGACCTCCTTGCCGGGCCGGCCGTGGATCGCGCGCAGGCTCACCTCCGAGAAGACGGGCTGGACACCGGCGAGCAGCAAAGCGCGGTTGTACCAGGCGGCGAGGTTCGGGGTGGAGAGCATCAAGTGGCCGCCGGGGCGCAGGATTCGGCGGATCTCGTCCAGCGCGTCGTCCGGGTCCACCAGGTGCTCCACGACCTCGCTGAAGAGCACCGCGTCGGCCGATGCGGTGCCGAACGGCAGTCCGCCGTCGGTGAGTTCACCGCGGATCGCGTACGGCATGTGGGCGTGGGCGCGTCTGAGGGCGTCCTGCGACCAGTCGACGCCGACCAGGCGGTGTCCGGCGAGGAGGGGTGCGGCGGTCGCGGCCGCGGTGCCGTCGCCGCAGCCGATGTCCAGCACGGTCTTCGCGCCCGCCGTGGCCGGTCCGAGCGCGGCGGCCAGCATGCGGGCCTGGCGCAGACTGCGCGGGGTGCCGGAGGCGACGGGGACGGTGGGGTCCTCGTAGAAGTCACGAAGTCCCCTGCGAGTGGGAGTGGGAGTGGGAGTGGATGTGGATGTGGGTGTGGTCGCGGGAGTCATACGTCGTCCACCTCCGTCGCGTGCAGATAGTGCTCGAAGAGGTCGCGGAGGTGGGCGCCGTCACCGTGGCTGAGCAGGGTGCGCGACCAGCGCAGGGCGAGGTGCAGGCGGCCCGCGGTCGAAGCGGTGGTGACGGTCAGGCCGCGGGGCATGCGGGCGGGGGCCGAGAACCACACCGCGTGCGCGCGGCCGGCTGTTTCGCCGAAGTCCAGGGCGTACGGGATGCGGCCGATGTTGCTGAGCAGTGTGGTCGACGTCCAGGGGCCGGCCGCTCTGCGCAGGCCCCGGGTGACGGCGGCGCGCCAGGCGACCGGGACGACGGGGGCCGTCAACAGGGCGGCTCCGTGGCCGAGTTGGGGGCGGTCCACGGACTTCAGCGCGCGTGTGCGGTTCGCCGTACGGCGCAGCAGCTCGCCCATCCGGTCGGCGTCCAACTCCTGTGGCGCGAAGGTGACTTCGACGAGCCGTGTCCCGTTGCCGATCGGCATGTCCGCACCCCGGGGGCGGTCGTCGACCGGCATCGTGATGCGCAGGGGGCGGGGGTGCGCGCCGTGTTCCCTGTTCCAGTGGGCGATCATCAGGGCCGTGGTGGCCATGAGCTGGTCGTTCACCGTGTAGGGGGAGCCCTTGGGGCGGCGCGGGACGCTGAGCTCGGTGACGAGGAGGCCGTTGCCGGGGGAGGGTTCGGGGGCGCCGTGGGCGACTCTGGCGGGTGGGGTCCAGGTGGAGGGGGTGTCCACGTCGGCCGGTCCCGTCGCGTCCGGGGGGCGTACGGGTGGGGCGGCCGGGGTGTCGTCCTTGCCTCCGTACAGCTCCGCCGCGGTGGCCAGGATGCGGAGGCAGGCCGGTCCGTCCAGGGCGGTGTGGTTGATGGTGAGGAAGAGGACCGTGCCTTTGGGGGCCGGGTGCCCGGACGTGGGGCCGGCGGCACGATGGCCCGGACTGGGGGCGGGTTCGCCCACCGCGTCCGTCGCCTCGCTGCCCACCGCCGGGCCCGCGCCGGCCACCACTTCCAGGCGTATCGGTGGGGACGCCGACAGCGGTGGGGCTGTCAGGAGTGCCCGTGTCCTCGCGTCCCTGAGGGCGTCACGGCTCGGTGGCGGGAAGGACACCACCTCCACGTCCGGGCCCGGCGTCAGCTCCCACTCGTAGCGGCGGCGGTACCAAGGCCCCGGCGCCTCACGCATCAGGATGCGGGGGTGGCGGTGCAGCGCCTCCGTGAACGCCCTCCTCAGCCGGTCCGGGTCGAGGCGGCCCGGCAGATGGACCTCGATGTGGACGGTCTCCGGTTCCTCCTCCTGGAGGCAGTGCCGGGCGACCTCGTCCACCACCGGGAACGGGACGCGTACGGGGGGCCGGATCGGACCGTCGGTACCGTCCCGCGCCGGGTGCTCCACCGCTGTCATATGGCCTCGCCCCTCCCCGTGTCCTCCTCGGGCGGTGTCGTCCTGAACCTCGGCTTGCGGAACGCGACGCGCGCGGTTGGAGGGTCGGGTTCGGGCTGCGCCGACCCCGGGCCGCGTGCGGAGAGGGTCGGGCCGGAGGCGACCCCGGCCACGGGTTCCGACGGGCCGGCCACGGGGTGCGATACGCCGGGCTCGGGAGCCGATACGCCAGCCGCGGCTGCCGATACGCCGACCACGGGTTCCGATATACCGGCCACCGGTGCCGATGCCCCAGGCTCGGATCCCGATGCGAGGGACTCCGCCCCCGGCTTCTCCCCGGCCGTCTTGTCCCCCGCCCCGGGCTTCCCCTTGAACCCCGCGGGCAAGGTCCCCGGCCCCCCGCTCTCGCCCCGCACCCGTTGCGGCAGCGGTGCGGTCGGTGGCTCCGACGCACCCGGTGGCACCTCCCACCGCGAGGCGGCGGTCCCGGACGGGCCCGGCTCCCGTACGCTCACCAGGGCCGCGAACAGCCCGATCAGCGCCAGCAGTTGGGCCGCGGGACCGAAGGCCCCCTCGTCCGCCGACATCGGCGACCCCGCCCCCGTCGCGGCAGCGATCCCCGCCCCCGCGAGCGCGAGGAAAGCGATCGGTACGAGCAGGGCGTGCCGCCTCCGGGCGAGCAGGGCCAGCGCCGGGACCAGCAGGGCGAAGAAGCCCGCGATGACGATCCCGACCAGGGTCAGCGCGACCAGGCCCGGCCACAGTCCGGGCAGCGGCGGCACCGGCTGCGGTGCCTCGGGGTTGGGCGAGCGGCGGCGCCACAGGACGAGGCCGACGAGGCCCGCCACGGCGACGCCGCCGCCGATCAGCCCGGCCTCGTACGTCGTCGAGGGCTCGTACGACAGCTTGACGGTGCCGCCCGCGCCGGACGGGATCTGCCAGCCCTGCTGCCAGCCGTCGAGCCGTACAGGCGTGAGTTCCTTGCCGTTCAGCGTGGCCTTCCAGCCGTCGTTGTAGTTCTCGTACGTCGTCAGGTACGAGGCCGCGCCCGAGCCGACCGTCACCTCGCGGCGGTCGCCCAGCCAGTCACGTATCTTCAGCTCGCGCCCGGCGGTGGACGCCTCCGCGACCGTGCCGCGCGTCAGTGTCACGTCGGTGAGGGCCAGCGGTCCGGCGTCGCCCGCCTCGACGGTGTGCGAGCCGTCGGAGAGCTCCAAGGCCGCGTCTGTGCGACCCTCCTGACAAGGTGTCACATCGAGGCGACGGCGCTCGACCAGATCGCCCACCGTCCCCTGCACGCTCGTCTCGTACAGCTTGCCGTCGACCGCGACGACCGGCCCCTTCCCGCAGGCGAGCGAGAACTTCCGGGTGCCGGACGGCTGCGGGGTGCGGTACTGGTCGAGCCCCGGGATGTAGGCCTCGGTGAGTCCGACCGGGAGCTGGAGGTCGGCGTTGGCTACCGGGTTGTGGACGGTCAGCGGTGCGGTCTCGGTGATGGTGATGTCGAGGTGGTCGGTGGTGATGGGATCGAAGCGGGCCCAGCCGTTCTCGTCGACGCCGACGATCGCCGCGCCGTCCGGGGAGCTGATGTTCACCTTCGTCGGGCGGGTCGACAGACCGCCCGCGGGAGCGAGCACGATCGACGAGACCGGTTGTTTGTCCGGCCAGCTCAGATGGATCGTCGGGTTGTCGCCCGCGATCCACGCCGTGGTCAGGTCGCCGTCCGTGAGGTTGCGCGCCGACAGCCCGGCGCCGAGTTTCGCCGTCGAGTCAGCCGTCGCCGTGATCTGGCTCTGCTGCTCGGGAGCGACCTCGTACAGCAGCTTCTCCAGCTCCTCGCCCGCGACCGGGACCGCGCTCGCCTTCATCTCGTACGTCCCCGCCGTCGACGTCGAGAAGCTGCGGTGCAGGCCCGCCTCGGTGCCCGTCGGGGAGAGCCCGGTGGGGTCGGTGGTGCGGTGCAGGGAGACGATCTCGGAGGAGGCGTCGGAGCCGGCGGCGTCCGTGGGGAGCTTCAGCAGGCGTGTCACCTGGACGTCCGGCAGGTCGATCTCGGAGAAGCCCGCACCGGTGAGACCGGCGTGCTGCTTCGTGGAGTCGACGATGGTGATCTTCAGCCAACTCGTGGAGCCGGGGCGGGCCTTGATGGACTGGGCCATGCCGTTGGGCTGGAGGTAGCTGGTGACGGAGCCCTTCTCGGTCTCCACCCGGACCTTGGTCGCGGCCGATCGCACCCCGTCCTGCGGCAGCGGAGTCACCTTGAACGACGACGGCACGTCCACGGACCCCTCGAAGCGGATCCGCAGCCACTGCCCGTTCGCGGAGCCCGCCGCACCCTCGGCCCACGCCGTGTCGGGGTTGCCGTCGAAGGCGTTCACGGGGTCGTACTGCGGCAGATAGAACAGCCAGTTGCCGGTCGACGAGGCCGTCACCGAGCGGGCGCCGCGCAGCTGCGCGACCGTCTGGTGCTGGATGCCCTTCGTCGGCAGGATCTGGTGCGGCTTCTTGCCCGCGTCCTGGGCGCTGTCGCTGTCATTGCGCTGGTCCTGCGTGTACGTGTACGAGGTGTTGGCGTCGACCAGGCCGAAACGGGTGTCGGCGCGCCGCAGCCCGTCGCCCACCACCTGCACGTCCGGGGTGCCGAGGCCGGGATGGTTGTCGCCGGTCAGCACGGTGGCGCGGCCCCGCATCGACGGGTCGGCGGCCAGCGGGAGGAGTGCCTCGGGGCCGCCCGACACGACGGCGGTGTCCGCGACCGCCTTCAGCGCGGCCTGTCCGGGCCTCGGCACGGCCTTGTCGGCAGGCTCGTAGATCTCGACGGCGCGCTGGCGCGGATACAGGCCCTCGACCTGCATCGGGGTGTCGTTCGCGATGCGCCCGCCGGTCATGACCGGCCCGAACCCGGTCACGCGCTGGTAGCCGGACTGTTCCAGGGTCCGCTTCACGGTCGTGGTCGGGACATAGCCGACCTGGTCGGGGTCCAGGTCATTGCGTACGACGACGTAGTAGAGGCCGGCGCGGCTCAAGTAGTCGGCGAGGCCCGGGACTTCGCCGCCTGTCATCAGTGCCTGCTCGACCGCGTCCATGGCGCGCCGGTTGCCCGCGGTGCCGAACGGGACGTAATCCCGTTGGGCCCAGCGGGAGTCGGCGAGTACGTCGAGGGGCTGGTCGATGGGGGAGCCCCAGGTGTAGATGCCGTGCGCGGTGGCGGGCACGACGAGGGCGCGGGAGTCGGGCGAGTACGTCTTCAGCCAGTCGGCCGTGGTCTGCCAGTACTTGGGGAGCTGCTGGAACGAACCCGGTTGCAGGATCGACCCGTTGAGATACGGCCAGGCGAGTCCCGGCAGGATCAGCACGGCCGCGACGAGCGGGGCGAAGCGGCGGCCGCGCACGGGGCGGGCGCCGCGCGTCTGGGAAGCGACACCGACCAGATGCGCGAGGCCCAGGACGAGGGCGAGCGCCAGTCCCGTCTGGAACTTGTAGATGTTGCGGAAGGGGACGAGCCAGCCGTTCAGCCAGTCCTGGACGGTGCCGTGGAAGGGCGCGCCGAACGAACCCCCGTACCCGGCAAGAGTGATGAGCGCGACCGACAGGACGGTCAGCACCAGCCAGCGGCGCTCGGGCAGATCACGTCTCGCGAGCCCGGCCAGGCCCAGACCCGCCGCGAGCGTCGAGCAGACGATCACGATCACCGAGGACGCGACGGTCCAGCCGGCCGGCAGCCAGGCCTCACCGAAGTGCAGATACCCCACCCAGTTGCCGGCGCCGCGTAGCCCTTCCGTGGCCGACATCGTGGCCGTCGTGGTCCCCGAAGTCTCCACGTAGGGAAGGAAGTTCTCGCCGTAGACGCCGAGCAGCAGCAGCGCGATCCACCACCAGGCCGTCGCCAGGATCACGCCCGGCACCCACCAGGCGATCAGCTTGCGCTGCCGGGGCCCGCGCGGGCGGGACAGGAGATACAGCCCGACCGGGAGCAGCGACGCCAGGGTCGCGGCCGCGTTCACGCCGCCCATGAAGGGGACGATCAGCGCCGAGCGCAGGGCCGCGACACGGGCGCTGTAGCGCTCGTTGGTGAGCGGCAGCAGCACCCAGGGCAGGAATGCGCCGGGCAGCGCGGCAGCGGAGGTCGAGCCGACGACGATCGTGAACACCGGCCACAGCGCGTACGCCACGGCGGCGAGCAGCCGGCTCGCTCCGCTTCCGATCCGCAGCCGCTCGGCCAGCCGCAGCGCACCCCAGAAGGCGACGGACACGACGAGCGACAGCCACAGCCGCTCCGCCAGCCACACCGGCAGATGGATCAGCTTGCACAGGCCGTAGAACGGCAGCATCGGCCAGACGTAACCGACGTACTGGTCCTGGATGCCGCCGAAGCCGCCCCGGTCGTGCCACAACTGGCCCAGATCGGAGAGGAACTGCCACGGGTCGAGCGCGACACCGAGCTTGGTGTCGAAGGTCGTCCGCCCGGGGTGCACGGCCAGGAACAGCACGAACACCACGGCCCAGAACCCCAGCAGCCACCGCCGCGAGCGCGGCCCCTCCGGAGGGCCGGAAGCGGTTGCGGTGGGGCGGACGGCTGCTGGGGGAGGAGCCTGGACCGTGCTCGTCATGGTGGACACCGCCGGAGGATGAGGAGGAGGTTCCAAGTGGCGAACTCGCGCAGCCCCGGCGCCTTCGCGACGGCGCCTGCGAGGAACGGCCAGTAGCGGGAGCGCGCCGAGACGACCGTGACGTCGTCGCGGGCGCGCACCTGCCGCAGGGTGGTGCCGATGTGCACGGCGAAGAGGTTCTCGCCGAGGGTGTGCTTGGCGGCTTTGCCGGTACGGCGGCGGTAGCGGGCCCGGGCCCGCTCGGCGCCGAAGTAGTGCCAGGGCGCCCACTCGTGACCGCCCCACGGGGACAGCCAGTTGGTGAACGACACGTAGATCAGGCCGTCCGGGCGGGTCACGCGCACCATTTCACTCAGGAACGTCTGCGGATCGGCCACGTGCTCCAGGACGTTGGAGGAGAAGCAGACGTCGGCGACGCCGTCCGCGAGCGGCAGCAGATAACCGTCCGCGACGACCGCCGAGTCGGGCGGCTTCGGCCCCAACTCCCTGACGTCCGGCTCGAAGAGATAGGCGTTCGCCCCGCGCCGGCGGAACTCCTCGGTGAAGTACCCGCCGCCGCCGCCGACGTCCACGACGGTACGGCCCTCGACGGCGCCGTACGCCTCGACCTGGTCGGCGGCGTCCCGGGCGAGCAGCGCGTAGCAGGACTCGGGGTCGTCCTGCTCGTGCAGGAAGGCACGGAAGAGGGTGAGGGATCTGCGTATCGAGGGGTCCTTCATGGGGCCCAGCCCCTCACCGCCTCCGCGGCCACCGCTCCGAACTGGCGGACCGTGTGGTTCCAGCGGTAGCGGGCGGCGTGGTCGCGGGCGGCCTTGCCCATGAGGGTGCGGCGGTGGGTGGACAGGGCGAGGGTGCACCAGGCCGCCGCGAACGAGGACTCGCCGCGGGCCAGCAGACCCGTCTCGCCGTCCACCACGGAATCGCGCAGCCCGGGTACGTCGAAGGCGATGGCCGGGGTCTCGCGTGCCGCCGCCTCGGTGACGACCAGGCCCCAGCCCTCGACGGCGGAGGGGTGCAGCAGCAGCCAGGCGGCGCAGAGCAGTCGGTGCTTCTCGGCTTCGGAGACATGGCCGGTGAACTCCACTCCGGGGCCCGCCAGTTGCTCCAGACGTTCCCGCTCGGGGCCGTCGCCCACGATCACGAGCCGGCCGCCGGTGACCGGGCGGACCCGCTCCCACAGCCGCAGCAGCAGATCGATCCGCTTGTACTCGACGAGCCGTCCCATCGCCACGAACAGCGGCTCCGGTGAGCGGTCGGCCCGCGGACCCGGCTCCTCGACCCCGTTGTGCACGACCCGGATGCGGTCCCGCTCGACCCCGATCGCGCGCAGGGCGTGTGCCGTCGACGGAGAGACGGCGACCAGCAGATTGTGGCGCTGCGCGCCGGCCAGCGCCCAGTGTTCGAGTCTTCGGCCGAGCCGGGCTGCGGGCGCCAGCGGTCCGCCGAACCGCATCTTCCACAGGTCCGTATGGACATGGTTGACGAGGCACAGGGTGGGGCCGTGGTGCCACAGGGGTGCCAGATACGGCATCCCGTTGCACACCTCGACCAGGAGGTCGCAGTCGCCGACCTGACGGTGGAAGGCGGGGCGGGCGCGCAGATAGTGGCCCAGGTCGCCGCCCGCCGAGACGACCCGGTAGTCGCGGTAGGCCGCGGGGCCGCCGCACAGCAGAGTCACCTGGTGGCCGAGCTCGGTGAGCCCTTCGGCCAGGCGGTCGACCAGGAGTTCGGAGCCGCCCGCCGCGGGATTGCCAAGATCACGGCGAGCGAGAAAAACGATACGGCGCGGCTGTGGGGGAAGCGCCGGGACGTACTGCGCGGGGCGTGGGACCGCGGCGCGCAGCGGGGACGGCACGTGCTGGGGCATGGGTGCTCCAACTCGTCTCAGGGTGCGGAACTCAGCGTGGGGGGTAGGGCGAGGTGCGGATCTCTGAAGCGCTCGGTGTGCGGATCACTGAAGCCGTCGCCGGGCGGATCGCTGAAGCTGTCGCCGGGCGGCGCTGCTGCTCTGGATCTTTCGTCGCTCTGGTCATTCGTCGGGGTAGGGCTGAGACTCTGCCCAGCTGTGGGGGATGTGGGCGTTCGCTGTAACGGGAATGTGGGCGGGCTGTGCTCGGGTGGGGTTGGACAGTTTTCGCCCGGCGGTTCGATGCGGCTACTCACCGAGATGACAATTTCCGGCCTTTGTGGAGCTGACGCCACATCACATCGTGAGCGGAAGCTGGGACGACTCGGACGAATCAGGATCCTGTCGCCCGCGTACCACCAAAACGGCACCCAGTGCGGCCAGTACGAAACCGAGCACACCGGCACCAATCGGCAACGTCAGCCCCACCATGCGCAGTTGGCCGCTCTCGGTCTTCGCCTGGTCCACCTGGTCCTTCTGGGTCGCGGCGGTGAAGGCCAGCTTCTGGCTGTCCAGGAGCACCGCAGCGTCCGTCTTGCCGCCCGGGGCACGCAGCGTCTTGCGCGGGCCCACCTGCGCGTAGATCACCCGGCCGGTGCGCTGGTCGACGACGAGCTCGATCAGGTGGTTGGCGTACCACTCCTCGGCGAGCACCTGGCTGCGCTGCGGCTCCCCGACGATCGCGCCCGGCACCAGCCGGGTCCCGATCCTGGTCGCGGGGACGGTTCCGGTGAACCGGTAACCCTCGTACCCGCGGATCTTCTTGGTGCCCTTGTAGTGCAAAGTGACCGTCGCGCCCAGGGAGTTGTCCCACCAGCGGTACGCGCGTTTCTGCACGTCGAAGGGGAACTTGAGGTAGGCCTCGCCCTGGAAGTAGGGCTTCTCCTGGCAGCAGTGCACCGGCGTGTTGGTCTTCCGGTCGGTCACCCAGCGGCCCGGCATGAACTCCAGGGCGTCGTGCGGGTCGGCGGCCGGCAGCGACTGGTCCGTGTCGACCGTGGTCGTCACGTCCCAGATGGCGTTTCCGCTGCGCTCGCTGTCGGCGACGTCGCCGCGCACCTGCTGGGTGACGGTGATCTTCTGGCCGGGCACGGTCTCGACCTGGCTGACGTCGAAGACGCTGCCCGTGCCGGTGTAGACGGCGGTCGTGTCGATGTCGATCGGGTTCACGGCGGCGCGTGGTTCCACGTACCAGGCGAGCATCGGGGCCAGCACGAGCAGGAAGGTGCCGAGGCCTAGAAGGATCAGTGAGAGGGGTGTGGCTTTCCGGCGCATCCGGGCACTCCAGGGGCGTGAGGAGGCTCGACGCACGGGTGATATCCAGTGATACGAGGTGATACGGGTGCGTCGACACCAGGAGGGAAAGTGCACGTGCGGTATGGGCGGGGAACCGTAGGCGCACCCTTGACGGGGTGTCAATGCATTGTCGAGACTGTGGACTTGCCGGACGGGACCGGTGGACGCCACCGGGCGGGACCGGTGACGGGGTAAGGGCAGGGGCCGCACACCGCACGACCACGAGTGACCCACGACCATGGGTGACCGGAGGCGGGCGGAGTGGCCCGGGGTGGGGACGACCTCCGACAGAGAGGCTGACCCTGCGATGTCCAGACTGCTCGCCGCATCAGTGACCGTCGCGGCCGCCGCCGTGCTCGCCGTGGGTGCCGCGCTCGGCATCGTCGCGCTGCTCGACGCGACCCCCGACCAGCCGAACACACCACTGATCACCTACGAGAATGCCGACCAGGAGCGCTGACCATGAGCGCCCGACCGGGAACCGTCACCGTGCGCTCGGCCTGGCATGACGTTCCCCGTCTCCAGGTGCGGCAGTTCGCGGCGATCGCCATGGCCGAGGCGCCCGCCCTCGCCGAGGAGATCCTGCGCGAGATCCGCCGCGAGTACCCGCATCTGCCCCTCGTCCTCGACGACTCCGGCGAGCCGATGGCCCTCGTCGGCATCCGTCGCGCCATCGAGGTCTTCGTGCAGCACCTGGAGACGGCGGAGGGGCGCCCGCGAGTCCACCCCGAGGTCTTTCAGGAGTTCGGCCGGGGCGAGGGGCTGCACGGCCGCAGCCTCGACTCGCTCCAGGCGATCTACCGGCTGGGGGTCAGACTCGCCTGGCGCCGGTTCGCCGAGATCGGGCAGCGCGTCGACATCCCGCCACCGGCGATGTACGAGCTTGTCGACGCCGGATACGAGTATCTGGACGGTCTGGTGGATCAGTCCGTACGGGGTTACGCGGAAGCCGCGGCCCGGCAGGCGGGGGAGCGGCTGCGCCTCCAGCGACGCCTGATGGAGTTACTGCTCTCCGAGCACCAGCCCCGGGGCGACCCCGCCGAGGCGCTCGTCGAACGCGCTGCCCGGATCGGCTGGCCGCTGCCCGACCGGGTCGCCGTCGGCGTGCTGCTGCGCCCGGCCCGGGAGGCCGTCGCGCCCGCCGTCGGGCAGAGCGTGCTGCTCGACATGGAGTACGAGCAGCCCCGCATGGTCGTGCCCGAGCCGGACGCCGCGGGCCGCCCCGAGCTGCTGGACCGGGCGCTGGCCGGGTGGTCCGGTGCGATCGGGCCGCCGGTGGCGCTGGCCGACGCGGCGAAGTCGCTGCGCTGGGCCGAGGCGGCGGTGCGGCTGATGGAGCGGGGACTGTTGCCGGCCGGGGAGGTGCTGCACTGCACGGAACACACGGAGGCGCTGGTGCTGCTCCAGCCCGAGGAGCTCATCGACGACCTGGCGCTGCGGTGTCTGGCGCCGTTGGCGCACTGCGGGCCCACGCATGGGCGGCGCCTTGCCGAGACGCTGCTGGCCTGGCTGGAAACACGCGGTGGCGCTCCCGAGGTGGCGGCGCGCCTGGGTGTCCACCCGCAGACGGTCCGTTACCGCCTCCGCCAGATTCGCGAACTGTGGGGCGACGAGATAGACGACCCCGACCGGCGCTTCGAACTGGAACTGGTGCTACGGGCGCAACGCCTCCGGGGGCAACTGGGCGCGCCCCGCTCCCGCGGCTGACCATGCCTTTCCCACCCACCCGCCCGACTCGGCCGACCTAGCAGTCCCCGCCGCGCCCGCGCCCCCCTCGCCGACATGGCACCCGGCGCTGCCCTCCAGCCCCTTTACCCGCCCACCCACCCGACTCGCGTGCTGGAAAGGCTCGCCTGAAAAACGGGCTCCGCCCACCCTCACCCAGCCACCCCCGCCACACCCATTGCCCGCCCAAGCCCAGATGACTAGCCTGTGTTCGTCATGCCGATCGGCTGTTGAAATTTCGAACATAGGGAGGGGGCCGGTTGTGGGACGCCTCGTACCTGCCGTGACCCGAGCTCTGGACATACTGGAGCTCTTCCTCGACGGGGACGGGACTCTCTCCGCCCCCGACATCGTGCGCAAGCTCCAGCTGCCCCGCACGACGGTGCACGAGCTGGTCACCACACTCGCCGCCCGGTCGTACATCGTCCAGGTGCCCGGCCAGCCGGGACGCTACCGGCTCGGCGTACGCCCGTACCAGCTCGGCAGCCGGTACGCCGAGCAGCTGGACCTCGCCGCCGAGGGCCAGCAGGTCGCCCGCTCCGTCGCCGAGACCTGCGACGAGACCGTGCACGTGGCCATCCTCGAAGGCACCGACGTCATCTACATCGCGAAGGTCGACTCCACGCACGCCGTGCGCATGGTGTCGGCGGCGGGCCGCAGGCTCCCCGCCCACTGCACCTCCGTCGGCAAGATGCTGCTCGCCTCGCTCCCCGACGTCGAGCTGACCTCCCGCATCCCCGACGACGCGGACCTGGTCGCGATGACCCCGAACAGCATCACCGAACCGGCCGCCCTGCGCGAGGCCCTCGCCGAGATCCGCCGCCGCGGTATCGCCGTGGAGAGCCGCGAGTCCAACCCGGACGTCAGCTGTGTCGCCGCCCCGGTGCGCGACCGTACGGGACAGGTCGTCGCCGCGCTCTCCATCTCCGTACCGATGATCCGCTGGAGCGACGAGCGCCGCACCGAACTGGAGCAGCTCGCCGCGAAGGGCGCCGCCGAGCTGTCCGAGCGGCTCGGTCACCGGAGCGTCGGATGACCGCCGTCGAGGTGGCGGTGCGCGAGTACGCCGCCCTGGGAGAGGGCCCGACCTGGGACCCGCGCGAACAGCGGCTCATCTGGGTCGACATCCTCGGCTCCCGCGTCCACACGTACGACCCCGTCACCGGGCACCGCACCGTCATGGTCACCGAACAGCACGTCGGCGCCGCCAAGCCCCGCGCGGGCGGCGGCCTGGTCGTGAACCTCCGTGACGGCGTCGGGCTCTACGGGCCGACGGGGTCGGGCGAGGCCTTCCGCTGGCTGCACCGGGAGCCCGTCCCGGGCCGCCGGGCGAACGACGCGGCGGTCGCGCCCGACGGCTCGCTGTGGTGCGGCACCATGCGCTACGACGAGGCGCCGCGCGGCGGCACACTGTCCCGGATCACCCCCGACGGCACGGTCCGGACGATCCTCGACGACGTGGCCGTCAGCAACGGCACGGGCTGGAGCCCCGACGGCCGGCTGATGTACTACATCGACTCGCCCACCCGCCGGATCGACGTATTCGATGTCGATCCGGCGGATGGTGACCAACTGCCCCTGAACAGGCGGCAGTTGGCGGCCATCCCGGACGGTGAAGGATTCCCCGACGGCCTCACCGTCGACGCCGACGGCTGCGTATGGGTGGCCCTCTGGGACGGCGGAGCGGTCCGCCGCTACACCCCGGACGGCGACCTCGACCGCGTCATCGAACTCCCCGTACGCCGCCCCACCGCATGCGCGTTCGGCGGCGCCGACCTGACCGACCTGTACATCACCACGGCCCGTACGGGCCTGACGGCACCGCACCCGATGTCCGGCTCGGTGCTCGTCGTGCCCGGCGCGGGGAAGGGAGTGCCGCAGGCGGCGTTCGCGATCTGATGATCCTTCGGTGACAGGCTGTGAAATCTGGTACTTTCGCGGTCTGTTGAGTGGTGGAGGAACTCGGTGGCGGTGGACCAGGGGGTGGCCGGTCCCCCGAACCAGGGGGCGGCCGGGGATTCGGCACAGCAAGCGGCCGGTGGTCCGGATGCGGCCCAGGATCGCCAGGAGTACGAACAGATACTGGACTCCGTGGTCACCTCGGTGTCGGAGACCTACTACTCCCAGCTCGTCCAGGCCGTCAGCGTCGCCCGGGGCCGTGCGCAGGCCGCCCAGTCCACGGTCACCCTGTTCGCCGGTGGACTGATGGCGGCACTGAGCGTCACGGCCCTCGCGGACCGCCCCGCCGCCACCCGCTGGATGGGCATCGCGTCCGTCGCGCTCTGGCTGCTCGCGGCCCTGTTCTATCTCCGCGCCGTCGCGTCGCCCGTTCCCGAGAACGAGCCGTGGGGACGCAAGGTGACCTCCCGCCAAGAGCTGCTCAACCGGGTGATCACCAAGGTGCGGGACGAAGCCAAGGCGATCGACAAGCGCCAGCGCCTGGCCAACTGGGCGGCGGCCGCCGCGGTCGCGTTGAGCGTGCTCACGTTCGCGCAGACGGTCCTGACGGACCCCGTCCGCGAGACCGCCGAGGGCGCGATAGTGGTCGACCCCTCCTACGCGCCCTCGCTGCGCGCCCTCTGCTCGAAGGAGTCCGCGAACAGCGGACGGGTCGAGGGCAACATCGTCAAGGACTCCCTGAACACGTCGTTCGTCGAGATCGAGCCCGCCCGAGGCGTCTGCGAGGTGCAGGGCACGACACTGCTCCTGCCGCGCGGCAAGGTCAGGGCTGTGAGGTGGCAGGATGCCTGAGCCGCAGAAGAGTGCCCACTTTCTCGTTCTGGGCCCGCTGCCCGCCCCCGGCCCGGACGGTGGGAGCGTTCTCACCTCCGTGCTGGCCGATGTGTCGGCGCTGCACGAGGCCGGGCACCGGCTCGACGGGATCTTCGTCCTCGGCACCTCGGGTGATCCGACGGACGCCAAGGAGCTCGTCCTCGAGGTCCAACTCGCCTGCCTGGAGCATCAGTACGAGCCCTTCGTCACGCCCGTCCCCGGGCCGGGCGACCGCCACACCATGCCCGCCAAGCGGGCGCTCGCACGCGATCTTGCGGGCCACTGGGAACAGGTCGCACCCGACCTGTGGGGCGGCGAGATGACGGAGGACATCGTCCAGCCGCTCCAGACCAAGATCTTCCCGGACCTGGTCGCCTGGGAGCAGGACAGCGCCTCGACCCGCACCGGCTGGCACCCCGGTCTGCTCCCCGGCGACGGCTCCCTGCGCTATGCGGTGGGCGAGCGTACGGTCGGCCTGGTCTGTGTGAACACCGTCTTCCGCATGGTGGCCGACGACGCGACCTCCGACCTCGCCGGCTGCTCCACGGAACAGCTCGACCTCGCCGTGGGCGAGGAGTTCGCCGGCTGGGCGGAGCACAACGATCTGACACTGATGCTGGCCGGCCGCACCGGAACGCTGCCCGAACTGCCCCGGGAGGCGGCCCCGCTGCTGGCCCTCGCGGGCAGCGGAGAGCGGGACACCAGGGGCTGGCACCTGCCCTTCGAAGGGGGAGCGGCGCATCTCCTGCTCCGTGCGGACCTGCGCTCCGACCGCCCGGTGGTCAGCGACACCGCCACCCGCCGCCAGCTGCCGACGACGGTCCGGGTCCGCCCGACCACCGCGCCGCCCCGGGTCCCGGCCGCCCGCCAGCCGGAGGAGGCCTATGACGAAGGGCCCCTCGTCACCGACTTCTACCAGCACATGTCGACCGGCCAGATGGTGCTGGCCCTCGTCTCGGGACCGGACGGGGGCGGCGCCATCGACACCGACGAGCTGGGCCACCGGCTCGCCGAGGCCGTCTTCGGCGCCGTGCCGCAGCCCGCGCCCGCCCTGCACGAGACCTGGGCCGCCGCCCGCAGGCAGCTCTCGCCGCAGCAGATGGACCAGCACCTCAAAGCCCTGTCCGTCCCGGAGGGACACGACGGGCGCACGGCGTACGCACTGCTGCGCGCCCCGTGGTCGCGCGTCTACGACTTCACCGGCAGCGACGCGCTGCCCCTCATCCGCAACGCCCGGGCGGCGGACACCGTTTCCCTCGTCGACGCGTGCGAGGACTTCCCGACCGGCAAGCGCGGCGCCCTCGAAGTCGTCACCATGCACGGCTGGCCGCACGACGGCGGGGTCCCGCAGAACTTCGGCGACGCGTGGTCGGTGCCCGGGAACGACGCGCGCAGCCTGTGGTTCCGGCGGTTCCGGGCGGAGCTGCTGACCCGGCCCGTGGTCTTCCTGTCCCTGTCCCCGAGCAGCTCCGCCCTGTGGGAGACCCTGCGGATCGCCGGCCGGGCCTCCGGCGAGCACGAGTTCCCCGGCTTCCTCATCACCCCCGAAGGCACGGCCGCCGACCGGGCCCGGCTGCACGAGGCGGGCCTGCGGCACATCCGCGCGACGCCCGGCGACTTCGTACGAAGCCGTCTCGGCGCCGGAATCCAGGCGCTGGTCGACGGGCGGCGGGTGCTCACCGAGGAGTACGAGGGAACCCGCGACGGCGTGGGGATCGTCCGGGTGGCCGGCCTGGTGGAGGACACACCCACGGGCACCCGCGAGTTCCTGATCGGGCGGGATCCGACCTGGGGCGACATCAAGGACAAGAAGATCGCGCCGCAGCTCTCCCTGGTCGACGCCATCGAGGAACGGGCCCGGCCCGCCGAAGGGGAGCGGCAGCCGATCGTCCTGGTGAAGGGCACCGCCGGTTCCGGCAAGACGACCGCCCTGATGCAGGTCGCCTACCGGCTCCACCGGAAGGGCATGAACGCCGGCTGGGTGGACCGCGGGGCGTCCCGGCCGCCCCAGGACATCGAGGGGCAGTCGCGCCAGCAGCAATTCGACGCGATCTTCGTGGACGACGTCGACATGTTCACGCGGCGCGCGGCCCCGCTCCTGAAGACGCTGAACAACGACGGCCGCACCCTGGTCGTCGCCGCGATCCGGGTGACCCGGCAGTCCGAGATCGACGCCGGTTTCCCCGCCGAAGTGGTCAGCTCCGACCAGCTGCTGACCGACGACGATCTCAAGAAGATCGTCAGGGCGCTCGACAAGAACGCGCTCATCGGCAAACTCAAGCAACACCTGTTCATGCACCAGAAGGTCGCCAAGCTGCGGGAGAAGTGCGACCAAGGGCTGCTCGCCGCCATGATCGAGGCGGTGACGGGGACCTCCCTGACGCAGAAGGTGGAGAGCGAGTTCCAGCAGCTGAAGCAGGAGCAGCGCGGCCCGTACGCGGTGGTGTCCTTCTCCGACTCCTCGCTGGTCTTCCAGCAGCGTGGCATCGACGTGGCCGACCTGCTGGAGATCGTGTCCCACCCGAGCGCCCCGGACCACAGCCATCGGATCGCGGTGAACGCGCTGGTGCAGATGAACCTGCTGGTCCGCACCGGCGACGGCCGGCTGCGCTGCCGGCAGCGGACCATCGCCGACACCGTTGTCCGCAACGTGCTGCGGCATCGCAAGGAAGACCTTGAGTGGGTCATCGCGAAACTGCTGCTGTTCTACGCGGGGCGCGCCTGGCACATCACGGACAACCAGCACCGCGACCGCAGCGCCATGATCAAGCTCCTCAACCACGAGACCATGCGCTCCCTGAACCTGGACGCCGACGCGGTACGACGGATCTACGACGCCGCGCACCAGTTCCTCCAGGACGACCACCACTACTGGCTGCAGCGTGCCGAGTACGAGGCCGAGCAGGGCAGGCTCGATCTCGCCACGAATCACCTTGCTGCCGCGAAGGGCTGCCCCGACGGCTCCGAGGACCGGCTCGTCGTGACGGCCGAGGCCAAGGTCCGGCTGGGCTATTCGATGCAGGACCCGGCCAACCCGCAACTGGTCCGGGCCGCGGTCCACGCCGTGCATGACCTGTTCAAAGTCGCCACCAAGTACCGGGGCAAGGCCCCGCACGCCTTCGTGGTGCTCGCCCGCGAGGGCAGCCGGTGGCTGGAGAAGTGCGGCGGCACGCTGACGCCGCAGGAGTACGTGGAGGTGCTGGACCGGATCGCGGAGGGCATCGCACTCGGAAAGAAGTGCTGCCCGGAGAATCACCAGGTCGGCTACGCGGTGGACGAGTACGGCCCGAAGATCGAGGAGTTGCGCGGGCGAGGGCCGGGCATCCCGGTCTGACCCCACGGCCTGTGAGTCCGTGACGGAGGCTCCCCGACGGGAGTCTCCGTTCCGCATATCTCGCCCACCAATGTTCGGTATCCCGTGAGCCGTTCGAAAGTTTTGCGCAAACCATTGACGAGTAAGCGCTTCCTATCTACGGTCCCGTTCGAAGTTGCGATCATCTATCGAAATCTCGAACAGTAGGGGGCGGGCGTGGGACAACCTGGCCTGAACCGAAGGCAACTCCTGGCCGGACTGGGCGGGTTGACAGTCGCAGGAAGCCTGGGCTTCGCAACCCTGGGGACGGGCGCCGACGCGCTCGCCTCCGGCGCGGACACCCGGGTGCGCTACTGGAACCTCTTCAGCGGCGGGGACGGTGCCAACATGATCGCGATGCTGGACGCCTTCCGCAAGGAACACCCCGGCATCGACGTGAAGGACTCCACCCTCCAGTGGGGCAACCCCTTTTACACCAAGCTCGCGATGGCCGCCGCGGGCAACCGCGCACCCGAGCTCGGCGTCATGCACATGGGCCGGGTCGCGGGCTTCTCGCCGGGGCGGCTCCTGGACCCGTGGGACGAGGGCCTCCTCGCCAAGTACGGTGTACGCAAGGCGGATTACAACCCGGCGCTGTGGAACCGCGGTGTCATCGACGGCAAGCTCTACGCCCTGCCGCTCGACATCCACGTACAGCTCTGCTTCTACCGCAAGGACGTCCTGAAGAAGGCGGGCCTGCTCGGCGACGACGGCCGGATGGTCCCGGTCACCTCCACCGACGAGTGGTTCGACGTCCTGAAGAAGGCCAAGCAGGTCCAGAAGAAGGGCCTGCAGACCATCGGCCTGTGGACCAACGACCAGAACTTCCAGTGGTGGTTCTTCGTCGCCTTCTACACCCAGCTCGGCGGCCAGTGGTTCAACGACGACAACACCGAGGTCCTCTTCGACGTCGACAAGGCCACCCAGGTCCTGGAGTTCTTCCGCAAGCACGTCACCGACGGGTACGTCATCCCGGGCGCGCCGACCGGCGAACAGTTCATCAACGGCGCCCCCTTCACCTGGGAGGGCAACTGGTCGGTGCCGGTCTTCTCCGGCGCGAAGCTGGACTACGGCGCCACCCCGCTGCCGCCCGTCTTCGGCAAGCAGGCAACCCACGCCGAGTCGCACGCGTTCGTCCTGCCGCACCAGTCCGGCCGCGGCGGCGCCACCAACGAGGCCGCGCACGAACTGGCCGCGTACGTCGCCACGCACGCCCTGCAATGGGCGGCCGGCGGCCACATCCCCGCGTACACGCCGACGCTGTCCACGGCCGCGTACAAGAAGCTCACCCCGCAGAACGAGTACGCCTCCGCGATGGACCACCAGGCCACCGAGCCGAAGGTGTGGTTCGCGGGCTCCACCGGCGTCCTCGCCCAGGATCTCGGCCCCGTGGTCGTCTCCTCGACCATGGGCTCGGCCAAGCCGGCCGCGGTCGCGCAGACGATGAAGTCCCATCTCACCAAGCTCCTCGCCTCGAAGAATCCGATGGACGGCAAAACCGCCGCGCAGGGAGGTGCGGTCGCATGACGACCAGTGCTGAGACAGTCATCGCACCGGCGCGGGCGAGCACCGCCGTCGCCACCGCGACCGTCCGCCGCAAGCAGGGCTTCCAGCACGGGGGTTGGTTCGTCGCCCCGTTCCTGGCGCTCTTCGCGCTGTTCGTGATCTGGCCGCTGCTGCGCGGCGTCTACCTCAGCTTCACGGACGCCAACATCTCCGGCGACAGCGCGAGCTTCGTCGGCCTCGACAACTACCGCGAGGCCCTGAACGACTCGGCGATGTGGGACGCGCTCGGCCACAGCGCATACTTCACCCTGCTCGTCGTACCGTGCATCACACTCCTCGCCTTCCTGCTCGCGATGCTCGCGCACCACATCGAGCGCGGCAAGTGGCTGTGGCGGCTGTGCTTCTTCGCGCCGTTCCTGCTGCCGTCGACGGTCGCCGCCAACATGTGGCAGTGGCTGTTCACCCAGGGAATCGGCCTGTTCAACGAGACCTTCGGGCTCACCACACCCTGGCTGACCGACAAGTCGTACGCGATGCTCGCCATCGTCATCACCACCCTGTGGTGGACGGTCGGCTTCAGCTTCCTGCTGTACCTCGCCGCGCTCCAGGGCATCCCCGACCACCTCTACGAGGCCGCCAAACTGGACGGCGCGAACGCCTGGCACCGGATGGTCCACATCACCCTGCCGATGCTGCGCCACATCACCGGCCTGGTGATCGCGCTCCAGGCCCTCGCCTCGCTCCAGCTCTTCGACCAGGCCGTAGTGATGATGGACTTCGGGCCGGGCCCCGAGCTCAGCACCCGCTCCTTCGTCCAGTACACCCTCGAACAGGGCTTCACCAGCTACCGCGTGGGCTACGCCTCCGCGATGTCCATCATCTTCTTCGTGATCATCGCGGCCGTCGCCCTCGCGCGGATGGCGCTGCTGCGCAACCGTGAGGAGGGCGGCCGATGAGCGCCACCCAGATACGGGCCAAGTCCCGCAAGCCCTGGACGCCCAGCCAGATCGTCCTCACGCTGATCGGCGTCGCCGTCTCCGCCGTCTTCGTGGCGCCGATCGCCGCCGCCCTGTTCACCTCGCTCAAGTCCGAGGCCGAGGCGGCCCAGATCCCGCCGCACTGGCTGCCGAAGGTCTGGACGCTCCAGGCCTGGAAGTCCCTCTGGGAGACCGGCAACATCTCGAACTGGTTCGTCAACTCCCTTGTGGTGTCGGTCCTGGTGACGGCCATCGTGGTCACCGTCGCCGCACTCGCCGGATACGGCTTCGCCCGAACCGAGTTCAAGGGCAAGACCGTCCTGATGGGCGTGGTGATGGCGGGCCTGATGATCTCCCCGGCGGTCCTCGGCGTGCCCCTCTTCACCACCGTCCAGCAGATGGGGATGGTCGACACCTACTGGGGCATGATCCTGCCGCAGTGCGCGCCCGCCGCGATGGTCTACATCCTCTACAAGTTCTTCCAGGGCATCCCCCGCGAACTGGAGGAAGCCGCCTTCATCGACGGCGCGGGCCGCTGGCGGATCTTCTTCACCATCGTCGTCCCGCTGTCCCGCCCCTCCCTCGCGGCGGTCGGCATCTTCACCTTCATCGCCTCGTGGAACAACTTCCTGTGGCCGTACATGGTGACCAACAACCCCGACCTGATGACCATGCCGAACGGCATCGCGACCGTCATGAACTCCTACGGCATCCAGTGGGCCCAGCTCATGGCCGGCGGCCTCATGGCGGGCCTGCCGCTGATCATCGTGTTCGTCTTCTTCCAGCGGCAGATCGTGGCGGGCGTCGCCCACACGGGATTGGCGGGACAGTGACCATACGAAGAAGCCTTGCCGCGGCCGCCGTGGCGACCGTTCTGGCCCTGCTGCCCAACACGGCCCAGGCGGCGGAGAGTTACCCCGACCCGCAGCCCATCACCGGCCAGCAGATCATCCACGACCCCACGGTCATCCACCTCAAGTCCGGCGGATACGTGGCCTACTCCACCGGCGGCATCATCGGCGCCCGCCTCTCCAAGGACCGCGTCCAGTGGGACGACGCGGGCAACGCCTTCGCCACACCCCCGAGTTGGTGGTACGAGTACAACTCCACCGGCGACCCCTGGGCCCCCGACATCTCCTACCGGCACGGCCAGTACTGGCTCTACTACGCCGTCTCCTCCTGGGGCACCAACCACTCCGCGATCGGCGTCGCCACCTCCCCGACCGGCCTCCCCGGCACCTGGACCGACCACGGCAAGGCCTTCACCTCCGAGACGACCGACACCTGGAACGCCATCGACCCGGCCGTCATCAAAGCCGACGGCAAGCTGTGGATGACGTTCGGCTCGTACTGGACCGGCATCCGCATGGCCGAACTCGACTCGAAGACCGGCAAGGCCATCGAGGGCACCACCGTCCACCACCTGGCGACCCGCCCGGACGCCCCGTACGCGGTAGAGGGCCCGTACATCGTCAAACACGGCCACTACTACTACCTCTTCGCCTCCTACGACGCGTGCTGCGCGGGCGTGAACTCCACCTACAAGATCCGGGTCGGCAGGTCGACGAGCGTGACGGGCCCATACGTAGACAGCACGGGCAAGCCCCTCCTGGAGGGAGGCGGCGACCTGCTGCTGGCGGGCCACGGCCGCTTCATCGGCACAGGAGGCGAGTCCGTCTTCAAGGACAAGGGCCGAGACGTCCTGGCGTACCACTACTACGACGCCGATGACTCAGGCACACCCAAGCTGGGCCTGAACACCCTCGGCTGGACAAAGAACGGCTGGCCAATCGTCCTCTAGGGGCGCGAGGCTGTGTCTATTTGCGGCTCCGCCGCGTGGGCGCGACCAGCCACAAACGACCCGCACCCGCCAATGAATCAGCACCCCCCTCCCCGAAAGGCGAACATGCGTACCGCCCGCTTCACCCTCGACCCCGCCTTCACCGTCGGCGAGGTCAACCCCCGCCTCTTCGGCTCCTTCGTCGAACACCTCGGCCGCTGCGTCTACACCGGCATCTTCGAACCCGACCACCCCACGGCCGACGCCGAAGGCCTCCGCACGGACGTCCTGGACCTGGTCCGCGAACTCGGCGTCACCGCGCTCCGTTACCCCGGCGGCAACTTCGTCTCCGGCTACAAGTGGGAGGACTCGGTAGGCCCCGCCGAGGACCGCCCCCGCCGCCTCGACCTGGCCTGGCGCTCCACAGAGACCAACCGCTTCGGCCTCTCCGAGTACATCGCCTTCCTCAAGAAGGTCGGCCCTCAGGCAGAGCCCATGATGGCGGTCAACCTCGGCACACGAGGCGTGGCCGAGGCGCTCGAACTCCAGGAATACGCCAACCACCCCTCCGGCACCGCACTCTCCGAGCAGCGCATCGCGCACGGCGACAAGGCCCCCTTCGGGATCAACCTCTGGTGCCTCGGCAACGAGATGGACGGCCCCTGGCAGACCGGCCACAAGACCGCCGAGGAGTACGGCAGGATCGCCGCCGAGACGGCCCGCGCCATGCGCCAGATCGACCCGGGCGTCGAACTGGTCGCCTGCGGCTCCTCCGGCCAGTCCATGCCGACCTTCGCCGAATGGGAGGCGACGATCCTCCAGGAGACGTACGACCTGGTCGACTACATCTCCCTCCACGCCTACTACGAGCCGCACGACGGCGACACCGGCTCCTTCCTCGCCTCCGCCGTCGACATGGAGTCCTTCATCGAGAACGTGGTCGCGACCTGCGACCACGTGGGCGCGAGGCTCAAGTCGAAGAAGAAGATCAACCTCTCCTTCGACGAGTGGAACGTCTGGTACCTGTCGAAGTGGGAGGAGCACGCGAAGAACACCGACCCGGCGTCCGACTGGCCGGAGGCCCCGCGTCTCCTGGAGGACAACTACAGCGTCACCGACGCGGTGGTCTTCGGCTCCCTGCTCATCGCACTGCTGCGGCACGCGGACCGGGTCACCGTCGCCTGCCTCGCCCAGCTCGTCAACGTCATCGCGCCGATCATGACGGAGCCGGGCGGCCCGGCCTGGCGCCAGACGACGTTCTTCCCGTTCGCGCAGGCCTCGCGGTACGGGCGCGGGGAGGTCCTCGACGTGCGGGTCGACTCGCCGACGTACGAGACGAAGAAGTACGGCGAGGCGGACCTGCTGCACGCCACCGCCGTGCGCGCCGAGGACGGCTCGGTCACCGTCTTCGCCGTCAACCGCGACCAGACCGAGCCGCTGCCGCTCGCCGTGGCCCTGAACCGGCTGGGGCTGACGGAGGTCGTCGAGCACAGCGCGCTCGCCGACGCCGACCCGGACGCCGGCAACACCCTCGACAACCCGGAGCGGGTCACCCCGCACTCCGTCGAGGGGACCACCCTCCAGGACGGCACGCTGAACGCCGTCCTGGAGCCGCTGTCGTGGAATGTGATCAGGCTCCGCTAAAGGGGTGTCGGCCTAGGCGGTCGTCGGGCCGGGGGAGTCCACCGTGGTCACGGGTACTCCTCCGGCCGCGCTGCCCAGCAGCGTCAGCTTCACCTCTCCCGGGCCCGCGGGGGTGTTCCCGTCGGACAGCACCGCGAGGGCCAGTGTGTTGAGCCCCCGTGTGCGCAGCAGCCCGTTCGGCAGGACGAAGGTGTGCTGGGGGCCCACATCGTTGATGTACTGGCCCATGTTCCAGCCGTTCAGGAAGATCTGGACGCGGTAGGCGCGGGCCGGGTCGTCGGTGAGGGTGAGCCCGATCGAGGCGTCCACGGCGGTGTCGACGGCGAGCCGGAAGCCGGTGCGGTACCAGACGACGCCCTGTCGCCGCTCGGCGCGCGGGAAGTCGACGATCTTCCAGCCGCTGTCCGCGAACCCCGGCAGATGCCAGCCGTGCCGCTCCCCGTACAGCCCGCCGTTGTTGACCGGACCGCGCACCGGGTCGGCGGCCAGCTCGCCACGGATCCGCCAAGTGACCTTCGGAGAAGCGCCGTTGAAGGTCACGGCCGCCAGCCCGCGGGCCACCTTGTGGGTGTCCTTCGCCGCTCCGTCCTGGTCGTGCTGCATGCGGCGCACCAGCACGGACAGCACCCGCGGCCCCGGCTTGTCGGGGACGGCGAAGGTTGCCGTCGCAGCCCAACTCCCTTGCCTGACCGTCTTCTTGTCCGGCACGGGCATCCTGTGCGTACCCAGCGCCTTTCCGTCAAGCCACGCCATCAGCAGCCCCTGCGCGCCCGAAAGGTAGGTCAGGGACACCGAATCCGCGCCGCCGGTGTTGGTGAAGTGCCCCCGGTACCAGACGTCGCCGTAGTGGTAGCCGTAGTCGTCGGCGAACAGCACGGGCTGCCCGGCGGGTACGGGGGTGATGCTGTGCGAGGACGTCTTGTTCGCGACCTTCCAGCCGGAGTCGCCGTAGTCGGGGGCGGACTCCGGGTTCTCCGCGTACCGGCGCCAGTTGGTCAGCGCGGGCAGCTGGACGCCGGCCACGCCGGGCAGCTGCTGCTCGGCCAGCAGGCTCCCGGACTTGGTGGCGACCGTCTTCAACGTGCCCTTGTTCCAGACGACTTCCGTCATCCCGCGCGGTCCCCAGACCTCCAGATCCGCGGCCTTGACCGTGTCCCCGGCGAGATGGACGGTCGTGCCGCTCAGCGTGGCGGTGCGCAGCAGCGCGGGACCGTGCACCAGCACCCCGCCCGACGGAGTCTCGTACCGCCACAGCCGTCCGGAGGCCTCGTCATCGGCGAGCAGCAGCAGAAGGGGCGCCGAGCTGCCGCCGCCCTCCACCAGCACCCGGGTCAGCCCGGACAGTTGGGCGTCCACCCGCAGGACGCCGTTCGCGTACGTGTGCCGGGCGCTCCCCTCCAGCACGGTGACCGTGGGTGCGCTCGCGCACTCCAGCCCGGTCCGCGTCACCTCGCCCGAGCGGCCCGTGAACACGGCGATGTCCTGGCGCCCGGCGGTCAGCCACAACATGGGCTGTGCGGTGGAGTACTTCAACGTCCGCCGCCCGAGGGCGATTCCGGTGGCGAGCAGCCGGGCTTCGAGAGGGGGAACCGGCACGGGGACGGTCGTCCCGGCGAGCGGGACGGAGGCGACGACCTCGGTGGAGGTGTCATTGCGCAGCACGTAGAAGTGCGCCTTCGTGTCCGGATTGACGAGGTGGTACGCCTTGATCCCCGCGTCGACGGTGATGCCGGCCGCCCGGTCCAGCTTGGCCAGGTCGGGCACGCAGTGCAGGAGCTGTCCGATCTGGTGCATCGGGATCAGCTTCGAGGTGGGCTGCCTGGCCTCGTCGAGGGCGGCACCGTAGTCGTACGACGTGTAGACGATCGGCGCGGGCAGCCAGCCCCAGGACGTGCCGCCGAAGGTCATGTAGACGTTGTGGACCTTGATGCCGTTGGCGAGGTTGGTGAGGTAGAAGCGCCGCTCGTACGCCGCGTCCCGGGTGCGGCGCGACTCCGCGTACCCCTTGCCGCCGAACTCCACCCCGCCCCATGGATCGAACCAGCCGCCCCCGAACTCGGCGATGAATCCGGGGGTTTGGGGACTCGCGGTCGAGCCGCCCGTGGTGCCGCCGTTGCCGAAGTAGCCCCAGTCCGGCGGCTGCCCGAACGGCGACGGATAGCCGTCGAAGGCATACAGGTAACGCCCCTTCTCACCGTCCGTGCCGAAAGTCCCCGGGACCCAATAGCCGTTCCTGCCCTTGTCGTTGTGGAACAGCGGCACGTCGATGCCGTCGGCTCGCACCTTGGCGTAGAGGTGGGCCATGTAGTCGCGGCCGACGGAGCTGGTGACGTTGTTCGCGTACTCGTTCTCCAGCTGGTAGAGGACGATCGTGCCGTTGCCCTTGGTGTAGAGGTGCTTGGCGGCGATCTTGTCGACGGCGGTCAGCCACTCGTCGACGTACTTCAGATAGGTCGGGTCGGAGGTCCGGGCCTTGCCCTTGGTGACGGTCAGCCAGCCGGGGAAGCCGCCGGCGTCGACCTCGGCGTTGATGTACGGGCCCGGGCGCAGGATGACGTACAGGCCGGTCTCGGCGGCCGTGCGCAGGAACAGGTCGAGGTCGCGGACGCCGGTGAAGTCGTACTTGCCGGGTGCGGGCGAGTGGTAGTTCCACGAGACGTAGATGCTGATCGCGTTGTAGCCGTGGGCGCGAAGCTTCTGCAGGACGTCACGCCACAGGGACGGGCTCGGCAGCCGGAAGGGGTGGACCTCGCCGGACCAGAGCACCAGGCGCTTGCCGTCGATCAGCATCGAGTAGCGGTCGAAGCCGATGGTGTGCTTGACGCGGTCGGCGGACGGCGGACCGGGCGCCGGCCCGGTGGGAACCGTGGGTGCCCTGCCGGCGGCGTACGCCCCACAGTCGCCGCTGCCACTCAGCGAGAGGCCGAGAGCGGCGGTGCCGGCGATTGCGCTGAACGTACGTCTGCTCAAGACCATGCGGGAGCCTCCCCAGAGACGGCGGCGCGGGTTCGGTCATTGTCCACAGCGCCAGGGCCTTTAATGGTCATATGAGGATCTCGGCGCGGGCGGATTACGCGGTACGGGCGGCACTGGAGCTCGCCGTACGGCAGGACGGCGGCCCGGTGAAGGCCGAGGCCATCGCCACCGCGCAGGACATTCCGCACAAGTTCCTGGAGGGGATCCTGGGGGATCTCCGGCGTGGCGGCCTGGTCACCAGCCGGCGCGGCGGCAACGGCGGCTACGCGCTCGCGCGCGCGGCCGACACGATCACCGTCGCGGATGTCATCCGAACGGTGGACGGCCCGATCGTCTCCGTACGCGGTGAACGGCCCACCCAGCTGGCATACACCGGGCCCGCCGAACCGCTGCTGCCGCTGTGGGTCGCGGTGCGGGCCAACGTACGGAAGATCCTCGAAGGCGTCACGCTCGCCGACATCGCGGAGGGCACGCTGCCCGGACCGGTGCGGGAGCTGGCCGCGGAGCCGGCGGCCTGGGAGAACCCCTGACCCCTGAGGACTCCTGTGAATCATCCTCATGGGGTCCTCAGGCTGTCCTCAGCTCGAACCCTTAACATCACGTCCCGTTCATCCCTACCCAACCGGTAGGAAAGCTAGGAAAGACGGGACCGACCGCATGCGCACGCTCATCCTGCTAGCCCTCGCGGGCCTCGGCGCCCAACTCGTGGACGGCAGCCTGGGCATGGCCTACGGCGTGACATCGACCACGCTGCTGCTGGCCATGGGTACCAACCCGGCCATGGCCTCGGCCACGGTCCATCTCTCGGAGATAGGCACCACGCTGATGTCCGGCGCCTCGCACTGGCGCTTCGGCAACGTGGACTGGAAGGTCGTCGCCAAGATCGGCGTGCCGGGCGCGGTCGGCTCCTTCCTGGGCGCGACCGTCCTCTCCAAGCTCTCGACCGAGGTCGCCGAGCCGGCCATGTCGCTGATCCTGCTGGGCCTCGGCCTGTACGTCATGTCCCGCTTCACCTTCCGCGGCATGCCCAAGGGGCAGCTGGGCAAGCCCCTGCGCAAGCGGTTCCTGGCCCCGCTCGGCCTGGTCGCCGGGTTCCTGGACGCGACCGGCGGAGGCGGCTGGGGCCCGGTCGGCACCCCGGCGCTGCTGGCCAGCGGCCGGATGGAGCCGCGCAAGGTGATCGGCTCGATCGACACCAGCGAGTTCCTGGTGGCGATCGCCGCCAGCCTGGGCTTCCTCTTCTCGCTCGGCTCCCAGGGCCTGAACTGGGGCTGGGTCCTGGCGTTCCTGCTCGGCGGCCTGGTCGCCGCGCCCGTCGCCGCCTGGCTGGTCCGGCTGGTCCCGCCGCGGGTGCTGGGCTCCGCGGTCGGCGGCATCATCATCGTCACCAACGTCCGTACGCTCCTGAAGAGCGACTGGGTCGGCGCGTCCTCGGCGCTCAGCACCCCGGTGTACGTCCTGCTGTACGCGCTGTGGGCTGCCGCCCTGACGTACTCGATCCGCGCCTACCGTCAGGAAAAGGCGGCGGAGGAGGCGGTCGAGGAACGGCAGCCCGTGGCGGCGTAGGGAATCAGCTGGAGCTGTCGACGCCGACGGTGAGGGTGGCGGTGTACCCGTCGGACACGCTGGACCCCAGTGCCGTGAGGGTCAGCAGGCCGGAGGAGGCGCCGCCGTCGTCGTAGATGCTGTCGTCGGAGAGCTGGGTCTCGGCGGTGGTGTTGTCCGAGTACGGGTCCAGGGCCTGGACCTCGGCGTTGATGTCCTCGTCGAAGAACAGCTGACCGGTGTGGATGACCTCGCCGCCGGTGTACGACGTGTCGGTGAGCGTCACGTCCGTGTGCACTCGCATATGGACGTGAACGGCACGGGAGACGTAGTGCCCGGGCCAGATCGAGACGAGGCTGACCTGGCCGGAGGAGTCGGTCAGCTGACCGCCGCGCAGGAACGTGCCGTTGTCGTCCTCCGTGTGGCCGTTGCCGCCCACGAACCCGGAGTACTCGCCGAGCGAGTCGCAGTGCCAGATCTCGACGAGGGCGTCGGCGAGTGGAGCGCAGTCGTTGGCGGTGTCGACGACGGTGAAGGTGTACTGAACCTCCACCCCCTCCTTGTCCTCGCGTATGTCCTCCCGGACGAGGGCCCCGTCGAGGGAGTACGGACCCTCGGTGACCTCGGCGTTCAGGGTGCAGACACTGCTGGTGGCAGAGGCGGACGCGGAGGCTGCCGTCGACGCGGTGGCCGACTTGGACGGCTTCGCCTTGTGCCCCTTCCCCTTGACCGGGTCGGCGGAGGCGAGCCCTGCCGCGGCGAGTCCGCCGACCACGGCGACGGTGCCACCCCCGATGAGGACACGCCGCCGCTGGACACTCTTGTCCCGGCGGTGAGCCCCGGGCCGCGACTCGTTGTCGTTCTGCTCGTGTTGCTCGTGTTGCTCGTGTTGAGCTGGGTTCTCAGTCATGGGCATGGAACGTAGGGGCGTACCTGGGGAACTCCTTGATGTGCGGCTGTGAATGCACTGGGGATCTAAGCGACAACTGGCCGTGTTTCCACGGGAGTTGGGGCACAGTCCACGGTTCAGGTGAGGGCGCGCTGGTATCGCTCGGTCAGTGTGCCGTCGGTGAAGATGAACCTCGCGTTCGGCGGGAACAGGCCGGTCGCGGAGGCGCAGTAGTACCCCAGCGTGTGGCCGTTCGTGGCCGGCCAGTCGGGGTAGCCCTCCTGCTGCACGACGCACGAGTCCTTCGACACGATCGACCAGACCTGCGCCTCGCTCATGCCCAGCTGCGTCTTGTTGTACTGGGCGAGGCTGATGGACGGTGTTTTCGCCTTGAACAGGAACTCGTTCCGCTTGCTTTTCAGTTTTCCGTCGGCGGTGAAGTTGAAGCTGCCGTACGGCGCGTAGTCACTCGACTCGGTGAAGCACTGGATCGCGTCGCCGATGAGCCCGCCGGTCTCACATGCCTGCGCACCTCCGCCCAACTCCCAGACCTGGTCCTTCGTCATACCGAACTGGATCTGCTGGTACTTCTCGGCTGTGAACCCGGAGTACGCCTGCGCACTGGTGGCGACCCCGACGACCGACACACCGGCCGCGACGAGCGCGCCCCCCAAACGCCAGACATTCACCATCGGATATCTCTCCTCGTCCGTTGATCACGTCGTACCGACGGGCGGGACATTAGCCAGCGGGTGTCTTCACTTGGTCTTTTGCTCATCGGGCACGGCAGAGGGGCGGCCCGCGTCGGTGCGGGCCGCCCCGGTCCAGTGGGGGGAAGGTGTGCCGGTCAGCTGGTTTCGACGCCGACCGTCAGGGTGCCGGCGTAGCCGGACGAGGCCGAGCTGCCCAGGGCCGTGAGGGTGAGGAGGCCGGAAGCGGCGCCTCCGTCGTCGTAGATGGAGTCCTGGGCGAGGGTGGTGCGGGTGACCGTGTTGGTGGAGTACGGGGAGACCTTCGCGACGGCCGTGGTGATCGTCTCGTTGAAGAAGAGCTGGCCGGTGTGGAGTTCCCGGCCGCCGGTGAAGGAGCCGTCCGAGGTGAGGGTGACTCCGGTGTGCACCTTGAGGTGGATGTGGATGCAGCGGCCCCGGTACCAGCCGGGGTAGATCGTCGTGATCGCGGCGACGCCGCTGGAGTTCGTCAGTACGCCGCCGCGCAGGAACGTGCCGTCGTCCGGCTCCGAGTGTCCGTTGCCGCCGACGAACCCGGAGTACTCGCCGAGCGCGTCGCAGTGCCAGATCTCCACGAGGGCGTTGCTGAGCGGGACACAGGTGTCGTCGTCCACGACGGTGAGCGTGAGCTTGAGGGGGACACCCGGCTTGCTTTCGGTGATGTCGGCGCGGACGAGCTGTCCGTCGAGGTAGTAGGGGCCTTCGGTCATCTCCTTGGTGAGGGTGCAGACAGCCGCCGCGGCGACGGGAGTCGCGTCCGCCGTGTCGGTTGTGGGGGCTTCAGGCGCTGCGGCGCCCACGGCCAGTGCTGCGGCCGTGGCGCCCGTGGCGATCAGTACGGTGCGGCGCCCGATCGGAGCTTCTGAGGTCTCTGTCATGAACACGGCACCGTAAAAGCGGGTGCTGTCGGTCAGCTGTCAGTTAGGCAAAGTGACAGACCGTCAAGTTTCTTGTGAGACAGCTTGTTGAGGCGTACGGGGGAATATCTCCTGCCTGCCGGGGACTTCGCAGTGACGTCGAACCGGAATTCACTTGTGGGGGCAGGGATGAAGAACGAACGCGCGCTGGTCATCGGCGGTGGCGGAGTAGCCGGTATCGCCTGGGCGACAGGCGTGCTGGCCGGTCTCGCCGACGCCGGAGCCGATGTCACCGACGCGGACTTCGTGCTCGGCACCTCGGCGGGGTCGGCGGTGTCCGCCCAGATCACCAGCGGCGTAGAGCTGTCGGCGCTGTTCCGGGCCCAGGTGGACCCCGCGCTCCAGAAGGAGGAGCTGAAGGCACGCGAAGGCGCGCTCGCCGAGGTCTTCGAGTTCGCCGAGAAGGTCGACGCCGAGGTCACCGACCCGGTGGAACGCCGGCTTCGGATGGGCACGATGGCCCTGGCCGCCGAGACCGTGACCGAGGCCGAGCGGCGGGCCGTCATCGAGGCCCGGCTGCCGTCCCACAGTTGGCCGGAGCGCGATCTGTCCGTGGTCGCCGTGAACGCCGCCACCGGTGAGACCCGGCTCTTCGACCGCACCTCCGGCGTCGGCCTGGTGGACGCCGTGACCGCGAGTTGCGCCATCCCCGGTGTCTGGCCCGCCGTGACGATCGGCGACGCCCGCTACATGGACGGCGGCATCCGTTCCTTCACCAACCTCGACCTCGCGGCAGGCCGCACCCGCACCCTCGTCATCGCCCCGATGCCCGACCCGGTGCTCGAAGCCGACGCGGCCTCGATCGCCGAGCGCGGCGGCCTCATCGAGGTCATCACCCCCGACGAGACCGCCCTCGCCGCCTTCGGCACCGACCCGCTGTCCCCCGCCAGCCGGACCCCTGCGGGCCACGCCGGCTTCGCCCAGGGCCGGACGGCGGCACGGGCGGTCGCCGCGCTGTGGAGCAAGGCGTAGCCGTAGTGCACGGCGCGACGCCGGTCGGGTTGCTTCTGTGCGGGCGAGGTCGGCTGGACCTGATGGCTGGTGCCTGATGCCTATGGTTGGTGCCTGACCTGGGTTGCGTAGTAACCGTTGGGCCACTCGCTTCTTTGGCAGTGTCGTGCTTCCACGAGCCGAGTAAAGGGCGCTCCGCTGCGCTACGCGTCGCCTTCGGCGATGACCCTCCGGGCCACCCTTGACTCGGCTCGCTCCAGCACGAGGGAGAAGCGAGCGAGCGGCCCGGAAGAACGGGTGGCCGGGGCACGTTTGCGATACGGGTCGGATACGTCCTCAACCGGGGTGACGGGCGCCACCGCGCCTCGGGGGCACGCCGGGTGGGCTTAGCGGCTTGCGGTGGGTGGGTGGGTTCGGCAACCGTGGGCAGGCGGGGGCGGTATCTCAGGCAGCTCGGTCAGCTCGGTCAGCTCGGACAATTCGCGCGGCTCGGGCGGTGATTGGTCAATCAGTGCCAGTCCGTGCAGCCATCACCCCTGCCCTGCCTTGACCTGTCGTGCCTGGGAGTGGAACAGATCTGCCAATCGTGCCTGCTGCGGTCCGACGCTGAGCCGAGCCGGCGTGCCCCCGAGGCGCGTATGCGCCCGTCACCCCCGGTCGAGGACGTAGCCGACCCCACCGCTAACCCCGCCGGGACCCCCGCTTTTTCGGGCCGCTCGCTCGCTTCTAACCCGTGCTGGAGCGGCCCGGGTCAAGGGTGGCCCGGAGGGCCATCGCCGAAGGCGACGCGTAGCGCCCTTGAGGCGGGCCGTGGAAGCACGACACTGCCGAAGAAGCGAGTGGCCCCTACGGTCACTTGCTGGCGTACGTGAGGAAGTCGCCCCAGGCGGTGGGGGAGAGGGCGAGCTGGGGGCCCTGGGTGTTCTTGGAGTCGCGGATGTGGATGGATTCGGGGCAGGTGGCTACCTCGACGCAGTCGCCCTCGCTAGCGCAGCTGTAACTCGACTTGTGCCAGGAGAGGGCGACTTCGACGCAGCTGTCGCCGGATGCGCTGCTGTAACTGCTCTTGAACCAGGCCAGGTTGGTGCTCATAACTCTCCTCGCATGCGCTCCAACAGGCTCACGGAGTCCTGGAAAGAGAGAGCCTGTGAACGCATCCTGGCATACCGCTTCTGGAGCACGCTGACCACTTTTGAGTCGGAGATCAACTGACCGCTTTCCTGGCCCTCGTTGTACGCGAACCACCTGTTCTCAGGGGTTTCCGCCAGGTGGATCGGACCCTGAAGCCCAGAGTGTGACTCCTGTACGAGCGGCATGATCTGGATCTCGACGTTCCGCAGTTTGGAGATCTCCAGCACGTGATCGATGAGCTCTCGCGTGACCTCCGCCCCGCCAATGCGTCGGAGGAACAGATGCTCCTCCAGGATGAAACTGAAGGCGGTGTTCGGGCGCTCCCTCAGTAGCCGCTGCCGCTCCGCCCGGGCAGCCCACCGCTCCTCGATCTGCGTGTCGTCCAGCGGTGGCAACTGGTCGGCGGACATGGCTCGCGCATAAGCCTGGGTCTGGAGCAGCCCTGGGAGCATGCGGCATTCGTACGTGTACAGCGTGATCGCCAGCGCCTCCAGTGCCGCCCACTGTCTGAACCAAGCGGCCAACCCCGGCTGCCGAACGAGATGCCCCGCCGCCTTCCGTAAGGCCCCGGTGTTCCCCAGCACCGCCTCCGCCCGCTCCACGAAATCCTCGTCCGGCATCCTCCGCCCCTGCTCCACAGATGCCACCGTGTGCTTCGAGAACCGGACCAGCGCCCCGAACTCCTCCCGGCTCAGCCCCGCGTGCTCCCGCAGCGCCTGGACCACCGCGCCGAACGTCCGCAAGCTGTCGGACGACTCCGGCTCCCCACCCGTCCCCACCAAGCCATCGACCACGGCGGTCACCTCCCGCGCACATGGTTACGGCTAGTGACGAGTACTGTCCAGCCCGTGACTGCGTACGCTGCCGCAGCGTACGCGGCGCCGACCTGGTGAAGTGCCCGTGCTCACCGTCAGATTGGGGGCATGACCGCACCGCCCGCCCCCCAACACCCGGTTACCGTACGTATGTTCAGTCAGCGCCTCAGTGCCACCCCACGCGGCGCCCGCCTCGCCCGGCACCTCGCCCTGAACCAGCTGCACGCCTGGGGCATCCCGCACGGCAGTGACGCCTCCGACACCGCCGCGGTGATCGTCGCCGAGCTGGCCGTCAACGCCGTGACGCATGGGCGTGTACCCGGCCGGGACTTCGAGTTACGGCTTGCCCTTGTCACCGGCAGCCTCCGTGTCGAGGTCACCGACACGCGCAGTGGGTGCCGGCCGCCGGGACCCGGTGACGTACGGCGGCCGGAAGCCCTGGCCGAAGCCGGGCGCGGGCTCGTGCTCGTCGAGGCGCTCGCCGATCGGTGGGAGGTGCTGGACCGGGAGCCGCCCGGCAAGACCGTGCGGGCCGAGATCGATCTGCCGGGGTGGCTGTCCCTGGTCAGGCGGCCGGGGATCGCTTCAGGTTCGCTTCAGGTTGGTGCGGGACTTTGGCACGTATGCACGGACACCGATCCCGAACCCCCGAAGCCGAGCGCAGCCGCCGCTGGTTCATGAACAAGGCGCTGCTCGCCGGTGGGGTGGCCGCCGTGGCGACCATGACCGGCTGTTCCTCGGACTCCTCCGACACGGCGAGCTCCGCCTCGTCCTCCGGCGCCCCCAGCGGCATGCCCTCCGGCGGACCCGGCGGCATGCCCTCCGGCGGACCCGGCGGCGCTGGAGGGGGCGGCATGGGCCCCGGGGCCTCGCAGATCAAGTACGCGGACGTCAAGGGCGTCACCGCCGACGGCACCGTCGTCGACGACCTGTACACGATCCACTCCACGGACGTCTCCACGGACGCGCTGGTCAAGGCGGCGCAGACGTTCCTGGACGGGCTCTCCACGAAGGAGCGCAAGTCCTGCGCCTTCGACATCGACGCCGACGAGTGGACGGCGTGGAGCAACGTCGACGGCTACGACCGCAAGGGCGTCCGCATGGGCGACCTGACGGAGAAGCAGCGCAACCTCGGCTACGCGCTGCTCGGCGAGGCCCTGTCCGCCGACGGTCTCACCCAGACCCGCGGCATCATGAAGCTCAACGCGTTCCTGGGCGACTCCAACGGCGGCAACCAGAAGACCCTGACCGAGGGCCACTACTTCTTCACCTTCATGGGCACCCCGTCGACCACGAAGCCGTGGGGCTTCCAGTACGAGGGTCACCACGTCGCCATCAACTACTTCGTCCTGGGCGACCAGGTCGTGATGACGCCGACCTTCATGGGCTCGGAGCCCACGACGGGCACGTACAAGGGCGAGAAGATCACCCTCTTCAAGCCGGAGACCACGGTCGGGCTGACCATGATCCGCTCCCTCACCGCGGCGCAGCTCAAGAAGGCGGTCTCCTCGCAGTCGAACGGCAACGAGGACATGAAGGCCGGTGCCGGCCAGGACAACCTCAAGCTCGCCTACGAGGGTCTGAAGGGCTCCGAACTCACCTCCGCGCAGCAGGAGAAGCTGCTCGACCTGGCCCGGGTATACATCGGCTACATGAACGAGGGCCACGCCGATGTCAAGATGACCGAGGTGGAGAAGCACCTCGACGACACGTACTTCTTCTGGATGGGTGAGACGGAGGACGACTCCGCCTTCTACTACCGGATCCACAGTCCGGTCGTGCTCATCGAGTACGACGCGCAGGCCCCGCTCTTCTACAAGGGTGACTCCTCCGCAAGCCCGAGCGCCAGTGCGGGCGCGAGCTCCAACGCAGGAGGTCCGGGCGGCGGCATGGGCATGGGTGGCGGAACGCCGTCCCAGGAGCACATTCACACCATCATCCGCACGCCCAACGGCGGTGACTACGGCATCGATCTCCTCAAGCTGCACCTGGAGAACGACCACTGACCCGACCAGTGACCCAGCCAGTGACACGAGCACTGACACGAGCACTGACCACGACCGCCGACGTCGCTCAGCGCGCCGCCTTCGCGATCGACGCCAGTACGGCCTCGGGGTCGCCGCCCGGTTTCACGGACGCGCCGATCTTCGATCTGATCGCCGCCGCCACCCGCGCCCAGTTGGTGTCGGAGAGCGGGTAGAGGTCCATGTTCGTCAGCGTGTCCAGGCCGTTCCAGAGGCTGCGGTAGCGCTTGTCGGCGCGCATGGCGTTGCTGGCCGTCACGGTGACGGGCAGCAGCTGGTACTCGGCGGCCTGTTCGGTGACGTACTTGTCGCCGTACAGGAAGTCGAGGAACTGGCCGACCTGTTCGCGGTGCCCGCGCTGCTTGAAGGCGATGGTCCAGTCGGCGGTGCCCATGGTCGGTACGGTCTTGCCGGTGCGGCTCGGCAGCGGGACGGTGCCGTAGGGCACGTTCAGCGTCGAGTCCTCGATCTGCCGCATCAGGGAGAGCGGGGCGTTCACCATCGCCGCGTCGCCGTCGACGAAGGCCTTCAGCGCCTTGCTGCCGTTCAGCTTGCCCGGTGCGACCGGGCCCGTGAGCCCTTCCGCGACGAGGGTCGACTTCAGCCAGTTCAGTGTCGACACATTGGCGTCGGCGGTGAAGTCGTAGCTGCCGGCGTCGTCGGTGTAGCCGCCCTCCCCGGCCAGCAGCCACATCAGCGTCTCGGCCTCCGCCTCCTCGGGCCCGAGGGGTACGGCGATCGGGTACTTCACGCCCTGCGCCTTCAACACCCTTGCGGCGACGAGGAGTTCCTGCCAGGTGGTGGGCGGCTTGAGGCCCGCCTGCTGGAACAGGTCCTTGTTGTAGTAGAGCAGCCGGGTGCTCGCCGTGAACGGCAGCCCGTACTGGGCGTTCTGCGCCTCCCCGGCCTGGGCGAGGCTCGGTACGAAACCGGCCTGGACGGGGATGGAGAGCAGTTCGTCCGCCGAGTAGAGCAGGCCTTTGGACGCGTACTCGGCGTAGCTGCCGGTCTGCACGATGTCGGGCGCCTTGCCCCGCTTCACCAGCTCGGCGACCTTCGCGTCGACGGTGTCGGCGGGGTAGACCTTCGCCACCACGCGAATGCCCGGGTGGGAGGACTGGAAGGCGAGTCCGACCCGGTCCCAATAGCCCAGCGAGTTCTTGTGGACGCTGTCGCCGTAGTTGGTCGCGACGACGGTCAGTGTGATGCTCCCCGCGTCCGCCGCCGTGTCCGCGCCGCAGCCGCTCACGCCCACCGTGAGGCCCAGCGCGGCCGCCATCGTCACCATGATCCGGGCTCTGCGGGGCACGGCCATCACCTCTGTTTCAGCCACCCATGACGCGCGTAGACGAAGCGCGTCGATCGTAGGCCGGGCCGGAGACGGCGCACAGGGCCGTGGCGGTTGCGTTTTGGTTCCGGTGATGTGACGTGAATGGCCCGAAATTGCGGGCGTGTGACGGGAGTCGGGTGTGTCAGAAGCGTTGACGCGGAAGCGCTTCGATTCTACGGTCCCGTTCGAAGTCATGACCAGCGTTCGGAATCTCGAACAATCGGACCGAAGCAATCGGATCCCGAACGGCCAGATCCCGAACAGTCAGAACCTCGAACAGGAGGAAGTCCGCGTGAGCCGCACCTCCCGCAGAACCGCTCTCCTCGCCGTCCCCGCGGCGATCCTGCTCGCCCTGATCCCGGGCACCGCGAGCGCCTACCCGAACCCGGGCACCGTCACCGGCTCCGTCGTCGTGCACGACCCGACGATGATCCGCACCTCGTCCGGGCGGTATCTGCTGTACGCCACCGGTGGCGGCCTGAGCTACAAGACCTCCACGGACCGGACCGCGTTCACCGCGGGCAGCGACGCGTTCACCACCAAGCCGAGCTGGTGGTCGACGTACGCGACCGAGGCCTGGGCGCCCGACATCTCGTACCACGGCGGCAAGTACCTGATGTACTACGCCGTTTCGACCTTCGGGTCGAACACGTCGGCCATCGGTCTGGCCGGTTCGACGACCGGGCTGCCGGGCTCCTGGAGCGACTACGGGATCGTCTACACGTCCACCGGCTCCAGCGACTACAACGCCATCGACCCGAACCTCTTCGTGGACGACGACGGCAAGTGGTGGCTGTCCTTCGGCAGTTGGTGGACCGGCATCAAGATGATCCAGATCGACCCGTCGACCGGGAAGCAGCTCTCCACCAACACGACGCGGTACTCCCTCGCCTCGCGGCCCACCGGGACCAAGGCCGTCGAGGCGCCGTACATCGTCAAACGGAACGGCTACTACTACCTGTTCGCCTCGTACGACGTCTGCTGCCAGGGGACCAGCTCGACGTACAAGGTCAAGGTGGGGCGGGCCACGAGTGTCACCGGGCCGTACTACGACCAGAGCGGCGTCGCCATGATGAGCAATGGCGGCACGCCTGTGCTGGAGTCGCACGGCAGCGTCATCGGGCCCGGCGGGCAGTCCATCATGGCGGACTCGGACGGGGACTTGATCGTCTATCACTACTACGACGGCAACGACAGCGGGACACCCAAGCTGGGGATCAACCTGCTGAACTGGAGCAGTGGGTGGCCCGTCGCCTATTGAGATCGCCGAGCCTGCCTAGCCCGCCTGGCCGTACAGCATGGCTCCCACGGCCGGCCAGCCGGACGGCTGCTGGGGCTGCGGTTGCGGTTCCGGCTGGGTACGGCCTCGGACCTGGGCTGCCGTCAGGCCTCCGGCGGCGCCCAGCCCGGCGGCAGGCGCCTGCGCCATACCGGGCATGGCCCCGGGCGGTGCCGGTGCCGGTGCCCGTGCTGGTGCCGGCGCCGGTGCGGGCATGGCTCCGGGTGCCTGTGCCGCGGCAGGCCAGGCGGTGGGCTGCGGGGTGGGGAAGTTCGACACCCCTGCGGGCTGCGCGGGCGGGTAGCTGGACATCGCGGCGGGCTGGGGCGTGGGGAAGTTCGCCACCGCCGCCGGCTGCGGGGCCGGCAGGCTCGGCATCTGTGAGGGGATCTGCGAGGGCATCTGTGCGGGCGTCTGCGCCGGCTGTACCGCGGCCGGGCCCGACCACGCGGCCGCCTGTGCGGCGAGCCCCTGCATGCCCGCTCCGTTCGTGGCACTGACCAGGCGGTCCACCGCCGCCGTACCCGAGCTGTAGCTGGTCCCTGTGCCCAGCTCAGGTACGGCGGCTCCCCTCCTGGTCCCGTAGAGCACCTGCTCCAGGCCGGACACCAGGCGACGCACATCCACCTGGGGGCGCACCACGAGTCTCAGGAAGCGGCTGGACGAACCGATCTTGTTGCCGCACTCGCGGACCAGGATCCGGTGCTCGGTGAGCAGTCGGTCCCGGACCACGGTGCCTTCGGCGCCCACGGGGAGGCGCACGAAGAAGAAGTTGCCCTGCGACGGGTAGACCGTCAGGCCGGGCAGCGCGGAGAGCTGGCGGGCCATGTCGAGCCGGTCGCGGCGGACCATGTGCAGGCTCTCCATGTACTCGGCGCCGTGCTCCTTGAGCATGAACACCACGGTCTCCGCGAAGGAGTTGAGGTTCCACTTGGGCAGCATGGAGCGGACCTTGCCGGCCAGGGCCGGGTTGGCGACGAGATAGCCGAAGCGGATGCCGTGCAGTCCGAAGTTCTTGCCGAGGCTGCGCAGCACGATGACGTTGGGCCGCATCACGGCGTCCTCGACGACACTCGGCTCGCTCTCCGCGTCGGCGAACTCCAGGAACGACTCGTCGATGACGATCAGGTCCAGGTCCGCCATCGCGTCCATGAACTGGATGAGCGACTGGCGCGGGATGAAGCCGCCGTCGGGGTTGTTCGGGTTGCAGATGACGGCGACACGGGTGCCGCGGGAGCGGATGAACTGGGCGTACTGGGCGAGGTCGAGGGCGAAGCCGGTGGATTCCTGGAGCGGGAACATGTCGACCCGCTTGCCGGTCTCCAGCGGCTGGTCGGTCCAGCGGCCGAACGTGGGGACGGGTATCGCGAGGGACTCCCGGACCAGCAAGTGGTCGATCCAGGTGATGAGTTCGGTGGAACCGTTGCCCATCGCGACGCATTGCGGCGGGAGTTGGAGCAGCGAGCACAGCTCGGCCGTGATGGTGTCGGCGCTGCTCGGGTAGTACGTGATGATCTCGCGCAGCCGGCCCGCCAGTTCGTCGAACATCGCGGGCGTGGGGAAGTACGGATTGCAGGGGATGCAGAAGTCCACGGGACCGGCCCCGTCACCCTCCCGCGTCAGCGCGGCCATCGAGGGGCTGTGCGCCGCAGTGCCGCGAAAGAGCGAGGTGACATTGCCGGCCATGGAACCTCCGTATAGGGCGGGCCCGCCGGGGAGGACGGGCCCTCCGTCTTTGGGTGGCCCGTGCGGGGGAGCACGGGCCGCCCTTCCATACGGATACGGAGGTGGCGCTGTTCAACGGCTGTGAATTCGTGCGGAAATTGTGAACCGGCTGTGAAGGGCTACTTCAGAGCGTCACGCGCCGAACGAGTGCACCGTCGTCGTCCGGTACGTCTGCCCCGGCCGGAGCACGGTCGACGGGAACGACGGCTTGTTCGGCGAGTCCGGGAAGTGCTGGGTCTCCAGGCACAGCGCGTCGCCCTGGCGGTAGATGTGACCGCCGGTGCCCACCAGCGTGCCGTCCAGGAAGTTGCCCGAGTAGAACTGCAGGCCCGGCTCGGTCGTCGCGATCTTCAGGGTGCGGCCGGAGGACGGGTCGCGCAGCGTCGCGACGTGCTCGGGCTTGCCTGTGATGCCCTTGTCGAGGACCCAGTTGTGGTCGATGCCCTTGCCGTACAGCAGCTGCTGGTTGGCGATCCGGATGTCCTCGCCGACCGTCTTGGTGTGGCGGAAGTCGAAGGGGGTGCCCGCGACCTTGGCCAGCTCACCGGTGGGGATCAGGCCGGAGTCGACGGGGGTGTAGCGGGCCGCGGCGATCTTCAGCTCGTGGTCGTAGATCGAGCCGCTGCCCTCGCCCGCCAGGTTCCAGTAGACGTGGCTGGTGAGGTTGACGACGGTGGCCTTGTCGGTGGTGGCCTCGTAGTCGAGGCGCCAGTCGCCGTGCTTGGTGAGGGTGTAGGTGACCTTCACCTTGAGCGTGCCGGGGTAGCCCATCTCGCCGTCGATGCTCGTGTAGTACAGGTACAGGCCGACGTCGGAGCCCTTGGTGAAGCCCTCGATGTCCCACACGTGCTTGTCGAAGCCCTTGACCCCGCCGTGCAGGCTGTTCACGCCGTCGTTGACGGAGAGCTGGTAGCTCGTGCCGTCGAGGGTGAACTGGCCCTTGCCGATGCGGTTTCCGTAGCGGCCGATCAGCGCGCCGAAGTACGGGGTCTTGGCGACGTAGTCCTCGATGTTGTCGAACCCGAGGGAGACGTTCTTGTACTTGCCGTGCCGGTCGGGGATCTCCAGGGACTGGACGATGCCGCCGTAGGACAGGACCTTGAGCTTCGTGCCGCCGTTCTCCAGCGACCAGCGGTAGATCTTCGTGCCGTCCGCGAGCTTCCCGAAGAGCTCCTTCACCGGCTTCCTGCCTCCCGAGGCGTGTGCCGTACCGCCGAGCGTGGTGGCGGCTATCCCTGCCGCCGCGGCTCCTGCGATGACCGTGCGTCTGTTCAGTTCCATCTAGCGGCTCCCATAAAGGATGGGCCCCGCCGGCTGGCCGGCGGGGCCCGAGCTGACTTACGAACCGACCTTGCGCTTGTTCCACACGTCGAAGCCGACCGCCGCCAGGAGCACCAGGCCCTTGATGACCTGCTGCCAGTCGGTGCCGATGCCGACGAGGTTCATACCGTTGTTCAGCACGCCCAGGACGAGACCACCGATGATCGCGCCGAGGACCGTGCCCACGCCGCCGCTCATCGACGCGCCGCCGATGAACGAGGCCGCGATCGCCTCGAGTTCGAAGTTCAGACCGGCCTTGGGCGAGGCCGCGTTGAAGCGGGCGGCGAAGACCAGACCCGCCAGGGCCGCGAGCATGCCCATGTTCAGGAAGACCAGGAAGGTGACCTTCTTGTCCTTCACACCCGACAGCTTGGCCGCCGGGAGGTTGCCGCCGATCGCGTAGATGTGCCGGCCGATGACGGCGTTGCGCATCAGGTAGCCGAAGCCGGCGACCAGGACGCCGAGGATCAGCAGGACCACCGGAGCACCCTTGTAGCTGGCGAGCAGCATGGTGACGGTGAGCACGGCGGCGATCAGCGCGACGAGCTTCAGGAGGAAGAGGTTCCTGGGCAGGATGTCGAGCGAGAACTCCTGCTGCCGCTTGCGGTCGCGGACCTCCTGGAACACCACGAACGCGATCAGAGCGATGCCGAGCAGCAGAGTGAGGTTGTGGTAGTTCGTGTTCGGGCCGACCTCGGGCAGGAAGCCGTTGGCGACCTTCTGCAGACCGTCCGGGAACGGGCCGATCGTCTGGCCCTTGAGGAAGATCTCGGTCAGACCGCGGAAGGTCAGCATGCCCGCCAGGGTCACGATGAACGACGGTATGCCGAGATACGCGATGAGGAAGCCCTGCGCGGCGCCCGCGGCCCCGCCGATGGCCAGACACATCACCAGCGCGATCGGCCAGGAGATGTCGTGGTTGACCATCAGTACGGCGCCCATCGCGCCCACGAACGCCGTCAGCGAGCCGACCGACAGGTCGATGTGGCCCGCGATGATGACGAGCATCATGCCGATCGCGAGGATCAGGATGTAGCTGTTCTGCAGCACCAGGTTGGAGACGTTGCGCGGCAGCAGCAGGTCGCCGTTGGTCCACACGGCGAACAGCACCACGATCAGGCCGAGGGCGAACAGCATGCCGTACTGCCGCATGTTGCGGCGCATGCCGTCCAGCATCAGCTGAAGCAGGCCCTCGCCCGTGGCCGATCCGCTCTTGCCGGGCGGCGCCGGGGCCGGCGTCTTGGCGGTCACATCCGTGCTCATCGCGTTACCTCTTTGTCCTTCGTCATCTGACGCATCAGCGTTTCCTGCGAGGCCTCCGCCCGCGAGAACTCACCCGTCAGCCGTCCCGCGGCCATCGTGTAGATGCGGTCGCACATACCGAGCAGCTCCGGCAGCTCGGAGGAGATGAAGACGACCGCTTTGCCTTCGGCCGCCAGCTTGTCGATGACCGTGTAGATCTCGAACTTGGCGCCCACGTCGATTCCGCGGGTCGGCTCGTCGAGGATCAGCACCTCGGGGCCCGCGAAGATCCACTTGCTGAGGACGACCTTCTGCTGATTGCCGCCCGACAGCTTGCCCACCGGCTCGAAGACGGTCGGCGCCTTGATGTTCATGGACTTGCGGAAGCCCTCGGAGACCTTCCGCTCCTCGTGCTCGTCGACGACCCCGCGCCTGGCGACCTTGCCCAGGGCACTGAGCGAGATGTTGCGGTTGATGGTGTCGATGAGGTTGAGGCCGTAGTGCTTGCGGTCCTCGGTGACGTACGCGATCCCGTGCCCGACCGCTTCGGACACGCTCTTCGTACGGATCTCCTGGCCGTCCCTGAGCACCGTGCCGCTCGCGTACCGGCCGTAGGAGCGCCCGAAGACGCTCATCGCCAGTTCGGTGCGTCCGGCGCCCATGAGCCCCGCGATCCCGACGATCTCCCCGCGCCGCACGGAGATTGACACATCGTCAACCACCTTGCGCTGCTGGTCGATCGGGTGGAACACCGTCCAGTCGCGGATCTCCAGGGCGGGCGATGCGCCCGCCTCCGGCTTGTGCGGTGTCCGCTCCGGGAAGCGGTGTTCCAGGTCGCGGCCGACCATCCCGCTGATGATCCGGTCCTCGGTGGTCTCCGGGGCCTTCACGTCGAGCGTCTCGATGGTCCGCCCGTCGCGCAGGATGGTCACCGAGTCCGCGACCCGCTCGATCTCGTTCAGCTTGTGGGAGATGATGATCGAGGTGATGCCCTGCGTCTTCAACTCCAGGATGAGATCGAGGAGTTTGCCGCTGTCCTCGTCGTTCAGGGCGGCCGTCGGCTCATCCAGGATGAGCAGCTTCACCTGCTTCGACAGCGCCTTGGCGATCTCGACGAGCTGCTGCTTGCCCACGCCGATGTCGGCGACCCGGGTGTTCGGGTTCTCGTCGAGCCCGACCCGCCGCAGCAGCTCGGAGGCGTGCCGCAGCGTGTCGGTCCAGCTGATGAGCCCGCGCGTGGCGTGCTCGTTGCCGAGGAAGATGTTCTCCGCGATGGAGAGGTACGGCACCAGGGCCAGCTCCTGGTGGATGATCACGATGCCGCGGTGCTCACTGGCCCTGATGTCCTTGAAGGAGCAGACCTCCGACTCGAAGAGGATGTCTCCTTCGTAACTCCCGTGCGGGTGGACGCCGGAGAGGACCTTCATCAGGGTCGACTTGCCGGCGCCGTTCTCACCGCAGATGGCGTGGACCTCGCCCTGTTGGACGGTCAGAGTGACGTCCGACAGCGCCTTGACGCCGGGAAAGGTCTTGACGATCGAGCGCATTTCCAGGACGGGTCCCGCCATGGTCGTGCCTTCCAATCAGTAGGGGGCGGCGGTTACTTGAGGTCGCTGTCCTTGTAGTAGCCCGTGGCGACGAGCTCCTTCTCGTAGTTCGTCTTGTCGACGCTCACCGGCTGCAGCAGGTAGGCGGGGACGACCTTGGTGCCGTTGTCGTAGGTCTTGGTGTCGTTGACCTCGGGCTTCTTGCCCTTGAGGGCGGCGTCGACCATGTTCGAGGCCACCTTCGCCAGCTGGCGGGTGTCCTTGTAGACGGTCTGCGTCTGCTCGCCGGCGATGATCGACTTCACCGAGGCCAGCTCGGCGTCCTGACCGGTGACGATGGGCAGCGGCTTGCTGGAGGAGCCGTAGTCGTCCGACTTCAGCGAGGAGAGGATGCCGATGGAGATGCCGTCGTAGGGCGAGAGCACCGCGTCGACCCGGGCGCTCTTGTACGACGAGGTCAGGATGTCGTCCATGCGCTTCTGGGCGGTGCCGCCGTCCCAGCGCAGGGTGGTGACCTGGTTCAGCGCGGTCTGGCCGGACTTGACGACGAGCTGCTTCTTGTCGATGTACGGCTGGAGGACCTTCATCGCGCCGCCGAAGAAGTACTTCGTGTTGTTGTCGTCGTTCGAGCCGGCGAAGAGCTCGATGTTGAACGGGCCCTTCTTGGAGCCGTCCGCGAGACCGAGCTTCTGCAGGATGTAGTTGCCCTGGAGCTCGCCGACCTTCGAGTTGTCGAAGGACGCGTAGTAGTCGACGTTCTTGCTGCCGAGGATCAGGCGGTCGTAGGAGATCACCGGGATGTTGGCGTCGGCGGCCTGCTGGAGCACGTTGTTCATCGACTTGTTGTCGATGGCCGCGATGATCAGGCCCTTGACGCCCTGGGTGATCATGTTCTCGATCTGCGAGACCTGCTGGTCCGGGTCGTCCTCGCCGTAGGCCAGCTTGGTCTTGTACCCCTTCGACTCGAGGTCCTTGACCACGTTGTTGCCGTCGTTGATCCAGCGCTCGGAGGACTTGGTCGGCATCGAGATGCCGATCGTGGCGCCCTTGGTGTCCTTGCTGGTGTCCTTGCTGCCGCCGTCGCTGCTCTGACCGCAGGCGGACAGGGTGAGGGCGAGGGAGGCGGCGCCGGCTATGGCGGCGAGAGCGGCTCTGCGGTTACGCATGATCATCATCCTTGATGTCTTGGACCGGTTCGGTCTCGCGATACGGGCGATGCTCCGGGAGCCGTACGAGGGAGAGACCGAGAAGAGGTGTGTGGGATTCTGCGCGGCTGTGTGGTCTTGTGTGAAGGGGGTTTGTTCGAACGTTATGAGGCGGTGTCGAATCGCTTGAGATCGCCGGGCAGCCGGGTGCCGAGCGGCGCCATGTCGCCGTCCGCTCCGTGCCGCGCGAGCAGGTCCAGGGCGAGCCGGCCGCGCCGCACCCTCTCCCGGGCCGTGTTGAGGGTCAGGTCCCGCATGTGGTGGCCGTACGGGTAGATTCCGGGGGCCTTGGACAGACCGAACTTCAGATAGAGCGGTGCGCCGCGCCGGATCAGCTCGGCGACCTCATACATCCGCACGTACCCGCCGAGGTCGTCGGGGGCCTCGATGTACATGTCCATGGGGGCGGCGGAAACCCGCCGGATCTCGGTGAGGTGATCGAGCGTCAGATCACTCGGTACGTTGACCGAGTCGGCGCCGAGGTTCTCGTACACGGCGTAGGCGGCCGGGTTGACCGGGCCGATCAGCGCCGAGACCTTGAGGGTCGTGTCGGCCGGGATGATCCCGGCGACACGGGCCCGGTGCAGCGTCCACAGCACGCCCTCGTCGGCGACGAGCAGGCACTTGACGCCCAACTCCGTCGCGCGGACGGCGTCTTCGACGCACCCGGCGACCGCGTCGTGACCCCGGGCGCGCAGTCCGGCGCCGCGCGAGTCGGTGCGCACGGAGGCGCCGATGTCCCAGGTGCCGCGCGGCCCGGTGAACAGGCAGAGTTCGATGTCGCGTTCACCGGTGGCCTCGACCATCTCGGTGATCTCGGCGTCGGTCAGCATCCAGACGCCGCTGCCCTGGCTTATCCGGTGGATCGGCACATCGAGCCGCGAGGACTCCTTGAGGACCACGCCCAGCGCCTCGGGCCCCTCGACGGAGGGAACCTCGATGCGCCAGCGGCCGCCTCCCGGGAAGGTGTGCGGCGAGGCGTCGGCGGGGGAGAGGTCGGGCGCGCCCAGGCCGAGCGCGGCGAGCGCCTGCTCACCGGGTCGACGGGCTGCCGTAGGGGAGGCGTCGGTCACAAGCTGGTCCTTCGCGTTCGATATTTCGGACATGGTTCGTATCGGTGGGTGTACGCCGGTACGGAGTGTCAGGACTTCCGTACCGGCGTACGGCTCAGGGGCGCGGACGTACCCGGCTCATGGACGCAGAAGGACCTTTCCGACCTTGGGATCGCCCGACCCCACCAGCTCGATGGCCTCGGGGAACTCGGCGAGCGGCAGCTCGTGTGTGACCAGCGGCAACGGGTTCAGCAGCCCCGCGCCGAAGACCCGCACCGTGTGCGCCCAGGCCTCCGGCGGCGCCCCGAACACGGTGTGCACCTCCAGCTGCCGTACGACGAGATCGGTGGGGTCGAGCCCCTCGGCACCCGCCGCCGGGATCCCCGTCAGGACGAGGCGTCCACCGCGCCGGAGCAGGGAGGCGGAGGTGCGCGCGGCGGACGCGGACCCGGCGGTCTCGATGACGACGTCGAAGTCGTCGGGGAGCTCCTGGTCGCGCGTACGGAAGTCGGTGGCGCCGAAGTCCCGGGACAGCTTCTCGCGGTCCGGCCGGGTGCCCACCACGAGCAGCTCGGCCGGGGAGCCCGCCTTCAGGAACTGCACGGCGAACATCCCGAGCGTGCCGGTACCGACCACCGCCACCCGCTCGCCCGGCCGGGCGTTCGCCTTGAGCGCGGCGGCCGCGATGCAGGCGGCGGGCTCCAGAAGAGCCGCCGCGGTCAGGTCGGCGTCGTCCGGCAGGACGTGCAGCAGCCGGGCCGGCAGCGTCAGCGTGGTCGCCATCGCACCCGGCTGGGTGAACCCGGTCTCCTCGTACCCCGCCGTGCACAACGTTGTCTCGCCCGCGTGGCAGCGGTCGCAGACCTGACAGTTGCGGAAGCCCTCGCCGACGACCTTGCGGCCGGCCAGGGTCGACGGGACCCCGGCGCCCACCTCCTCGACCGTCCCGGACCACTCGTGCCCGGGAGTGAGCGGGTAACGGACGTACCCGTCGGGCCGGTTGCCCTGGTACACCTCGCGGTCGCTGCCGCAGATACCGACGGCGTGGACGCGTACGAGCGCCTCGCCCGCCTCCGGCCGCCGGGGCTCGTGCGGGGTCATCCGGTGCTCGCCCGGCGCCTCGATGACGACCGCGGTGCTCACTCCGACCCCTTCGGCTTGCGCTGCTCCCAGCCGTCCGCCCACAGGTCGAAGCGGGCCTGCTGCTGCGGGAACTCGGCCGCCGCGTCGACGTCCAGCTCCACGCCGAGCCCGGGCTCGTGGGACAGCTGGAAGTAGCCGTCGACGACCTGCGGGGCGCCCTTCACGACCTTCTTGATGTCCGCGTCCGCGAAGTCGTTGAAGTGCTCCAGGATCTTGAAGTTCGGCGAGCTGAAGCCGACCTGGAGGGAGGCCGCGGTGAGGACCGGCCCGCCCACGTTGTGCGGGGCGACGAGCACGTAGTGCGCCTCGGCGGTGGCGGCCAGCTTCCTGGTCTCCCAGATGCCGCCGATGTGACCGACGTCGGGCTGGATGATGTCGACCGCCTGGCTCTCGAAGAGCTCGCGGAACTCGACGCGGTCGTGGATGCGCTCACCGGTGGCGACCGGGATGTCGACCTTGGCGGCGACCTTCTCCAGCGCCTTCAGGTTCTCCGGCGGCACCGGCTCCTCCAGCCAGGCGGGCTTGAAGGGCGCCAGCTCGCGGGCGAGCCGGACGGCGGTGGAGGGGGAGAAGCGGCCGTGCATCTCCAGCATCAGCTCGGCCTCGGGGCCGATCGCGTCGCGCACGGCCTCGATGAGCGAGATGGAGTAGAGGGTCGCCTCGTGGTCGAGCTCGAAGTGCCCGGTCCCGAAGGGGTCGATCTTGAGGGCCTTGTAGCCGCGGGCGACGACCTCCTGGGCGGCCTTGTGATAGGCCTCCGGGGTTCGCTCGGTGGTGTACCACCCGTTGGCGTACGCCTTGACCTTGTCGGTGACCTTGCCGCCGAGCAGCTGCCACACCGGCACCCCGAGGGCCTTGCCCTTGATGTCCCAGCAGGCCATCTCGATGACCGCGATGCCGGACATCACGATCTCACCGGCGCGCCCGTAGTCGCCGTACTTCATCCGTCGGAAGAGGTCCTCGACAGCGAATGGGTCGGAGCCGAGAATGTGATTGGCCTCCGCCTCCCGCAGATAGCCGATCAGTGCGTCGGTGTGGCCCAGCATGCGGGTCTCGCCGACTCCGGTGATGCCCTCGTCGGTGTGCACCTGGACGTACGTCAGGTTCCGCCAGGGCGTCCCGACCACGTGTGTGCTGATTCCCGTGATGCGCACGGCAGTTGCCCCCTGTGCTCTTCGGCTCTGTTCGAAATTTCGTCACACGTTCGAAATGCTGGCGTGACAGTAAGGACGTGGGCCCTGGAGTGTCAATGGGTCGAACACATAACGGTTTCGACGCGATGGGCGCAGGATGGCGGGGAATGTTCGGGGGTGTCTCAACTCGGCACGCCGGAACGGCCAGTTCACTACACAACATTCACAGCTGCGCCTATGAACGTTACCTGTGAGGAACTTAGTCTTCCCGCGTCATGGACTACTGCGACCCGTGCCGACGGCACCTCAACGGCGCCCTTGCCTGCCCGGGGTGCGGCGCACCAGCCGAAGAACTCCGCACACACGCGGACGAGACCGACGCACGCTCCGAAACGGACGCGGCCGACGCCGACGCCCTCTACGACGAGGACGACGACGGGGAGGACCGCCCCGGGCGGGCCGCCCGGCGGCGGAGCCAGGGCCGGGGCCGGAGCCGCGGAAGGGGCCCCGAGGACCTGGGCGGCCCGGAGGGCCCGGACGCACCGGGCGGCGCGAGCCGACGCGACCGCAAGGCCGCCGCACACCGCCGCCGACGGCGCCGGACCCTGCTCATCGTCGCGGGCTTCGTCCTGGCGGCGGGCGGCCTGAGCCTCGCCGAGCTCGGCATCGACGGACCCGGGCTGCTCCCGACGCCGGCCGCGGAGGCCGGCGCCAAGTCGGCCGACGGTTCGGCGTCCTCGGACAAGGGCGAGACGGCGCAGCCGCTCAGCGACACGGCGGGCTCCGACGGCAGCTCGGCCGGCGAATCGCCCGACGCCTCCGCTTCGGCGTCCGACTCCGGTTCGCCGTCCGCGTCCGCTTCGGCGAAGGACAAGAAGAAGACCAAGGACGAGCAGTCGTCCACCGCGGGCACGGCCCCGGGCCCCTCCACCTCGGCCCCCGCATCGACCTCGGCCCCCGAGACCTCGGCCCCCGCCACCACGTCTCCGACCACCTCGGCCCCGACCCCGGCCCCCTCGCCGTCGGAGACGTGCAACCGGTTCCTGTGGTGGTGCACGTAGGCCTGGCGGGCAACGCCCGATTTGCTGCTGCGCACGGATCCGCGCCGTAGACCCCGACACCCTCGCGCGCCGTCGGCGCCGCGTGCCAGGCTTGGCACCGTGACAGTGACGGGCGGGGGCGCGGGAGCGGGTGGGGCGGGACCGGACGAGGCAGAACCGGACGAGGCGGGACGGGAAGCCGTGGGACCGGAAGCAGTTGACCCGGACCAGGTGGAGGCGCTGGCGGCCGACGCCCTGCGCTGGCTCCTCGGGGTCGCGCGGGACACCGAGGGCGGCGGCCTCGCCTGGACCACCAGGCCGTCCGACGACGAGCACAACCCCATGCTCTACAGCGGTACGGCCGGCGTCATTCCGCTACTCCTCGAAGCCCGGCGGCACTTCCATGACGACCGGTACGGCGACACCGCCCTGCGCGCCGCCCGGAGCCTCGCCGCGGCCGTGCCGCACTGGGACAACAGCTCCCTCCACTTCGGCCTGACCGGCATGGCGGTCGCGCTCCGGGCCGTCGACGACGCCCTGGGCGACACGGCCGCCGGTGCCGCCGCGGACCGGGCCCTGGACGTCGTACGGTCCCGGTTCGACGGCACACGCTGGGGCGAGCTGTTCGAGCTGATGGGCGGCAACGCCGGCATCGCCCTCGGCGCGCTGGCCGCCGGCGACACCGAACTGGCCCTCCTCGCGGCGGCCCCCTACCTGCGTACGGCCGAAGAGACCCGCACCGGTGTGCACTGGGAAATACGCAACGGCAGGGAACCGCGGCTCCACCACATCTCCCACGGCACCCTGGGCATCGTGTACGCCCTGACCGCCGTCGGCCGGGCGACCGGTCGCGCGGACCTGGTCGAACTGGCGCGGGCCGGCGCGGCGGACGTGGTGGCTCGCGACGAAGCCGGTCCCGAGGGCTTCCTGGTCCCGCACTCGGACCCGCAGGACCGGCCCGAGCTCATCGAGCGGTACAGCTACGGCTGGTGCCACGGCCCGGCGGGCGACGCCCAGGTGTTCCGCCTGCTCCGGGACGTCCTCGGCGGCCCCGAGTGGGCGGCCCTCGCCGACCGGTGCTGGCACACCGTGACGCACTCGGGCCTGCCGCGGCGTCTGCGGCCGGGCTTCTGGGACAACAACGGCCGCTGCTGCGGAACGGCGGGCGTGCTGGCGCTGGCCTGCGACCGGCTGGTCGAGCTGCCCGCCCAGGACGAGGGCTTCGCCCATGTCCTCGTCGCCGACCTCGCGGCCCGGGCGACGGCCGACGCCGACGGCGCGCGCTGGTCGAACATCGAACACCGGGCCAACCCGAGCACACTCGAACCCCTCACCGGCTGGGCGATGGGCAACGCGGGCATCGCGCGCGAGCTGCTCCGCTTCGTCCGGGTGAGCAGGGGAGAGGACCCGGCGTACGCGTTCACGTGGCCGGACCATCCGCCTGCGCGCTGACCCCCGGGCCCCGGCCAGTCCGTCAGTCGGTCAGTCGGTCAGTCGGTCAGTCGGTCAGTCTTCGTACCCGTCCGTACCCAGCATCCGCCGCAGCAGATCCCGCAGGGACAGCCGCTCCTCGTCGGACAGCCCCGCCAGCGGCTCCCGGGCGAAGCGAAGCGAGTCGCGGAGGCTGCGGGCGACCTGGCGGCCCTCTGTCGTCGCCGCGGCGAGCTTCACGCGGCGGTCCGTGGGGTCGGGGCGCCGCTCCACCAGCCCGCGCGTCTCCAGCCGGTCCACGATCCCCGTGACATTGGACGGCTCGCACTTCAGCTTCTGCGCCAGCCGTCGCATCGGCAGCGGCTCCAGTGACAGCAGGCTCAGCAGCCGGGCCTGCGCGCCGGTCAGCGCGTGCTCGGCCGCCGCGTCCTCGTACTCCTCGTGGTAGCGGGCCACGACCGTGCCGATCAGCTCGACGACCTCCAGGGTCAGAGGGTCGATTCGGGGTGTCTTCTGCGTGGCCATGGGCTCCAGGCTACCGGGTTACTTGACATCATGAAATATTCAGGCGCATGGTTGTTTCAGGTACTGAAGTATTAGGGCCGAAGCATTAGAGCCGAAGCAGTCAGAGCCGTAGCACGCACGCAGCGTGCATGCACGCAGGAAAGGCGCACCCTCATGAGCGAGACCCCCCAGCTCCCCGCCGTCAGCCGCGAATGGCACATCGTCAGCCGCCCGGTCGGCTGGCCCAAGGCGGAGGACTTCGCCCTGGTCGAGGCCGAGGTCCGGCAGCCGGGCGAGGGTGAGGTGCTCGTACGGAACGAGTACGTGTCGGTCGACCCGTACATGCGCGGCCGTATGAGCGCCGCCAAGTCGTACGTCGCGCCCTTCGAGCTCGGCAAGGTCATGCAGGGCGGCGCGGTCGGCGAGGTCATCGCCTCGAACGCCGAGGGCATCGAGGCAGGCGACCACATCCTGCACTTCTTCGGCTGGCGCGAGTACGCCGTCGTGGACGCCAAGCAGGCCGTCAAGGTGGACCCGGAGGCCGCGCCGCTGTCGACGTACCTCGGTGTCCTCGGCATGACCGGTCTCACCGCCTACGCCGGGCTCCTGCGCACCGCCTCCTTCAAGGAGGGCGACTCCGTCTTCGTGTCCGGTGCCGCCGGTGCCGTCGGCAGCCAGGTCGGCCAGATCGCCAAGCTCAAGGGCGCCTCGCGCGTCATCGGCTCGGCGGGCTCCGACGAGAAGGTCAAGCTGCTCGTCGAGGAGTACGGCTTCGACGCCGCCTTCAACTACAAGAACGGGCCGGTGAGCGAGCAGCTGCGCGAGGCCGCCCCCGACGGCGTCGACGTCTACTTCGACAACGTCGGCGGTGACCACCTGGAGGCCGCCATCGGTTCCCTCAACCAGGGTGGCCGCATCGCCGTCTGCGGCATGATCTCCGTCTACAACAGCACCGAGCCCGTCCCCGGCCCGAAGAACCTCGCCCGCCTGATCGCGACCCGCGGCCGCATCGAGGGCTTCCTCGTCAGCGACCACTACGACATGCAGCAGCAGTTCGTCCAGGAGGTCGGCCCCTGGGTCCGCTCCGGCGAGCTCAAGTACCGCGAGACGGTCGTCGAGGGCATCGAGAACAACCTGGAGGCGTTCTTCGGCGTCCTGCGCGGCGACAACATCGGAAAGATGATCGTCAAGCTCTGAGCCCCCGACGATCTCCGGGTGATCCCCGACTGAACCTCGGGTGATCTCCGGGCCATCTCCGGGCGGGGCCTGTCGCTGGACTTCCGGCATACGGTAACTTCTTTCCGAAGTCGTCGCGATCGTGGGCGCGAGTCGCGGCGGACCAAGGAGGAACGCACCGTATGTCCATCCAGCAGACCGACGTCCTGTACACCGCCGTCGCCACCGCCGAGAACGGTCGCGACGGCCGGGTCGCCACCGACGACGGCAAGCTCGACGTCGTCGTCAACCCGCCCAAGGAGATGGGCGGCAGTGGCGCCGGTACGAACCCGGAGCAGCTGTTCGCCGCCGGGTACAGCGCCTGCTTCCAGGGTGCCCTCGGCGTCGTGGCCCGCCAGGAGAACGCCGACATCTCCGGTTCGACCGTCACCGCGAAGGTCGGCATAGGCAAGAACGACGACGGGTTCGGGATCATCGTCGAGATCACCGCCGACATCCCGAACGTCGACGCCGCCACCGCCCGCGCGCTCGTCGAGAAGGCCCACCAGGTGTGCCCGTACTCGAAGGCGACCCGCGGCAACATCACCGTGACGCTTGCCTGACCGCATTCGTTGCATACGGCAGAGGCCGCACCCTAGGACGTGGGGTGCGGCCTCCGTCGTACGGAGTCCCGCGTACGGAGCCCGCGTACGGAGCCTTGCTCAGGATCGGGACACTGTCAGCAGTGCCCTCCCCACCTGCGGGAACTCCCCCTTCGGATGGTCACGGAAGAGCGGTTCCGTGCCGAACAGCACCGCGTGCGGGCCGCTGACGACCGCCGCCTGACCGGCTGCCGCCGTGGGTCCTCCCGTGCCGTCGTCCAGCGGCCGCCAGTGCCCGGAGACGAGCGGATTTCCGGTCGCGTACGACTGCTCGACGCGGACCCCGGGCCCGAGATCGGTGAACCAGACCGGCGCGTACACGAAGCTGTGGTCCGGGGCGCCGGTGGTGACGGTGCCCGAATTCACTACCCGCACCACGCCGTTGGCGTCCCCGTTGCCCTCCACCGGCTTCACCGCGAGCAGTCCGGCGGCGGCGTTGAGCTCGGCGCCCGTGGCTCCTCGTCCGACCAGGCCGTGGGTTGCCAGGAAGGTGTCGAGGGCCGTCCGCGCGGCCGGGGTGAGGGCCGAGTGGTCCAGCCCCGACGACACGAACAGCACATCCACCGTGGACCAGTCGAAGCCCGCGTCGAGGATCGCCGTCGACACCGGAACCACGTCGAAGTTCATCTCGCGCAGGGCGAAGAGCTCACCGGCGGTGACGGCGGCGGCGACGCGCACGCGATGCAGGGCGGTCCCCTGCGAGGCCTTCGTCGAGGCCTTTGCCGAGGCCTTCGTCGCATCGAAGGCGACGTCGTACGCACGGGCGAGCGCGACCGCCTTCGCACGGGCCGAGGACGGCACGAGCGCGCTGCCGTCGCTGTCCTGGCGTACGGAAACTCCTTGCTGGAGAAGGGAGTTGAGGGCCGCGATCTCCTGCGGAGTGTCGAGCCGGAGACGGAGGTCGCCGCGCGGGGCGACATATCCGACCCGTGTGGCGGCGTCGACCGCGCGCAGCGGAACGGCGGAGAGACCCCCGCTCTCCACCCGCTCGACCGTCGCGCCCCACAGGCGCCCCAGACTCCAGCCCGAGATGTCGTACATCGTCGACACCTTGCCGCTGATGTCCCGCCCGTCCGCCAACATGACATTGGCCAGCCCGCGTTTGGGCTGACGCAGATCGACGACGTACGAGCCCTTCGCGTACGACCGTCCCGCGAGCCGGAAGTCGCCGGTCGCGCGGGTGACGCGTACGTCATTGGCGAGGAGATGGTCCACGAGCCGGCCGGCGGCGGTCGCCGAGCGCTGCGCGGCACCCGCCGGGATGACGTACGCGCGCGGGAAGTCGGTCGTGTAGACGTCCTCGGGGCCGATGCCCGGGACGCCGGGGACCGTCTCGGCGGAGACCGGTACCTGGGCGGCGCCCGTCGCACCGCGCCGGAAGACCTCGATCTGGTCGGCGATGAGCGAAGTCCGGTGGGACTGGGCGAAGTCGAGGGTCGCGCGCATGGCGGCGCCCGCGACGTCCACGTTGATGGCCGAGCGGCGCCGCAGCTCCTCCACCGGCAGAGTGTCGTACGCCGAGTTGTTCACCGTCATCGGGATCTCGACGGTGTGCGCGGCGACCGTGCCGTGGAACGCCGCGTACTGGGGCGTGAAGATCGGCGGCCAGTCGTCCCAGCCCTCCTGCTGGTCGCGGAACGGGATCTGGACGGGTTCGACACCGTCCTTCGCGGGCGTGTAACCGAGGCCGTTGACGGCGGCCTCCATGCCGAGGGCGTTGGCGTAGGTGTTCTTGAGGAAGAGGTCGTACTCGTAGTTCTCGCCGTGCGGCGGGGTCGTCGGCTCGATGAGGGTGCCGTTGACATAGCCGTGCAGATCGAGCATGACGGCCGGCTGCTTGTCGATCGCGATCTGCCGCATCGCGCGCACCTCGGGCTGCGAGGCGGTGATGAAGTCGCGGTTCAGGTCGAAGCCGTTGGCGTTGGTGCGGGTGCCGGCGATACGGCCGTCGGGGTTCGCGGTGATGTTGAAGTAGAGCCGGTTGTGGGCGAGGAGGGCGGTGGTCTTCGCGTCGTGCGCGGTCGCGAGCTGCTGGATCAGCTTGAGGGCGGCGTCCGTGCCCTCCCACTCGTTGCCGTGGATGTTGTTGTTGAAGAAGACGGGCGTCTTGTACGAGGCCTTGATCGCCGTGTCCTTGGCCGCCGCCTGGGGCGCGTTCTCGATGAGCTCGCGCATACGCTCCTGGGCGCGCGTCTGACGGGCGGTCTCCGGGGCGGTGACGGTGACGAGGAAGAGCCGGTGCCCGCCGGCCGAGCGGCCCGCGACCTCGACGCTCACACGGTCGCCGAGGCCCTGAAGTTCGTTCAGCTTGGGGGCGATGGCGTGATACGGGGTGAGGCCGAGCTTGATGGACTTGTCGGCGGGGTTCTCCGGGTCCGGGGCGAGGACCTGTTCGCGGGGGTAGCCACCGGTGCCGGCGGAGAGATCGGTGACGGGAGCGGCGAGGGCGTTCCGGGCCGCGCTCGCCGGAGCCCTGGCGGCACTGTCCGCCGGGGCCGAGCCCTCACGGACGGGCGGCTTGCGGTCGGCGGTGGCGCTGTTGGGGGCGAGCAGGAGCGAGCCGGTGGTGGTCGCGAGGACAGCGGCGACCAGGACGGGTGGTAAGCGCACGCGTCGTACCTCCTGAGGGAATTCCCTGGGGTCGGTGGTCCTGAGAGTTTCCTGAGATCGGTACGGCGAGGTGTACCTGTTCGACTCTTCCGCAACAAGAGGGCGTTCCCGTCACGGCTGGTGTCATGGATGCCCCGGATGGCGCATCACGTGGGGCCGGGAGCGGGCATGCTGAGGGCGAGACCCGGCGTGGCGAGGAGGGCCCAGCCCATGTCCCCGATTCCGTCGCTCCCGTCGCTCCCCAGCAGGGAGGACGTGGTGCGGATGGCGCGCAGCACGACCGACATCACCGGCCAACTCCTCGACACCGCGGGGAACATCACCAGAATCGCCATCAACACCTTCGATCCCCGGGACGGCTCCGGGGCGGAGGCGCTGCGCGTCCTGCGCGAGACGACGGCCGAGCTGGCCGAGGCGAGCGCGTCGCCGCAGGCGCAGGAAGCCTTCTACCGGATCGTCGACACGCTCACCCGGCTGGGCACCAGCGGGGCGCCGCTCGCGGTGCACCCCGTGAGCGAACCGGCTCAGGCCTTGCTCGCCGCGATGGGGGACAGTCTGCTGCCGATCCTCGACGCGGTGGCGCCCGCGGTGGAGGAGGCGGCCGACGCGTTGGGGGAGCTGGTGGAGGCGTCGTCGCCGCTGTTGCCCGCGGCGGCGGGGGTCGTGGCGGGGGCGCTCCTGGCCTTGACCCCGGTGATACGGGCCGCGGCGGATGTCCTGCGCGACTCGTCACCCGAACTCCGCCGCATCGCCGACGCGCTGACGTCGGCCCTGGCGCCGCTTCTCCCGCTCCAGGTGGCCCTGGCGGAGCGCGCGTCCGCCGCCGGTGCCGGTGTCATCCGCGCGGGCCTCCCTCCCCTCGCCGACCTCACGGAAGCCGCCGCCACCGCCATCAGGACGGCCCAGCCCCTCCTCATCGCCGGTGAGGAGCTCCTCGTCTCCACCCTCGAACAGCTCCAGCCCCTGATGCTGGCCACGGCCTACCGGGCGGGTCGGGTGGCCCGGGCCGCGGCGGTGCGTGTCTCGGCGGCGGTGTCGCCTGCGGCTGAGCGGGGCGTGGTGGTGGCGGTGACCCCGGTGTAGCTCGCCCCCGCCGCCCTTGTGGGTCGGCTGCGGGTGGGTGGGGGCTGGTCTAAAAGATTGCGCAGTTCCCCGCGCCCCTGAAGGCGCGGGGCTTCGCCCCGCGATCCCCCGCCCGCCTGGTTGCTCGCGCAGTTCCCCGCGCCCCTTAAGGGGCGCGGGGAACTGCGCAATCTTTTAGGGGGGTCTGGGGGCGCAGCCCCCAGGGATGGGACGGGTAGGGGCGGCGGGGGCGAGAAAGCTAAAGTTCCCCCATGCGCGATCTTGGGGTGGGGTTCAACTACCTGGTGCAGGGGCAGCGGTGGGTGGCCCGGCATGGGAAGCAGTATGGGTTCGGGCTGGTGCCGGGGCTTATTACGCTGGTGTTGTACGTGGGGGCACTGGTGGGACTCGCCCTGTACGGCGAGGACTTCGTCACCTGGGCCACCCCGTTCGCCGATGACTGGTCCAGCCCCTGGGCGGGACTGTTCCGCGGCTTCCTCACCGCCGTACTGTTCGCCCTCGCCCTCCTCCTCGCCGTCCTCACCTTCACCGCGGTCACCCTCCTCATAGGCCAGCCGTTCTACGAGAACCTCTCCGAGAAGGTGGACCGCGACGTCTCCCCGGACGGCACCGCACCCGAGTCAGGCCTCCCCCTCTGGCGCGAACTGTGGATCTCGGCACGGGACAGCCTCCGTATCGTCGTACGCGCCGTCCTCTGGGCCACACTCCTCTTCGCCCTCGGCTTCGTCCCGTTCATCGGCCAGACCGTCGTCCCGGTGATCGGCTTCTTCGTCACCGGCTTCTTCCTCACCGAGGAACTCACCGCCGTGGCCCTGCAACGCCGCCGCGTCGACCTCCGCGAACGCCTCACCCTGCTCCGCTCCCGCAAGATGCTGGTGTGGGGTTTCGGCACCCCTCTGGGCCTGGCCTTTCTGGTCCCGTTCGTCGCGGTGTTCCTGATGCCGGGCGCCGTGGCGGGAGCCACCCTCATGGCCCGCGACCTCCTCGGTGAGGAAACCGGCGAGGACGACCACGACCCCGAGGCCGACCCCGAAGACGAGTCCGCAGCAGACGCTTCCACACAGGAGGGCGCCACCCCGTGACCGAGATACTCGCCGTCGCCGTCATCACCGTCCTGGCCGTCATCGCCCCCGGCGCCGACTTCGCCATGGTCGTCCGCAACAGCTATCTCTACGGCCGCCGGACAGGACTGTTCGCCGCCACGGGCGTCGCGGCCGGCGTCCTCGTGCACGTGACGTACACGATGCTCGGCGTGGGGCTCCTGATCGCCTCCTCGACCGCCCTGTTCACCATGATCAAGCTGATCGGCGCGGCGTACCTCGTCTTCATCGGCGTACGCACCTTCCGTACGCGCGGCGAGGTCGAGGTCGACCTGGAGAACAAGACGGCCCTGACGCCGCTCGCCGCCCTGCGGACGGGCTTCCTCACCAACGTCCTCAACCCCAAGACGACCCTGTTCGTCGTGTCGACCTTCGCCCAGGTCGTCAGCCCCGGCACCCCGGTCTACCAGCAGGTGGGCTACGGGCTGTTCATGTCCTTCGCCCACCTGCTGTGGTTCGGCGTCGTCGCCGTGTTCTTCTCGCACGACCGGATGCGCACGCTGATGCTGCGCGGCCAGAAGGTCCTGAACAAGGTCATCGGCTCCGTCCTGGCCGGCCTCGGCGTCAGCCTCGCGTTCGCGCCGTCCCACTGACGGCGGACGCCCCCGCGCCCGTGTCCACGGCCACCGTCAGGATCGCCCGCACCTGCGCGATGATGTCGAGCCTGTTCTGTACGAACTCGGCGTCGGTGACCGTGCCCGTCGCCGGGTCCGTGTTCCCTGTGCCGAACTGCAGCACAGGCGTGTGGACATGCCCGCCCGGCAGGCTGTCGTGCAGCCCGAGCCGGTCCCGGAGCAGCGTCGCACGGTAGGCGATCTCGTTGGAGAGGTAGTTGCCGCCGCCCCCGGCACGGGCCGTGGAGCCCTCGGTCGGGCCGTCGGGGCGTACGACCGGATCGGTTCCGCCCGCCGGGATCTCGGTCACCGACGTGTTGTCGTACACGGGGAAGCGGCCGGTGTTCGCGGCGACGATCTCCTTGTACGGGAGGGTCGTTGACGTCCACTGGGGCTGCGAGGCCGGGTCGGTGACCGGAACGGTCTCGGTCACCGGGAGGTTCAGGTTGTCCGGGTAGCCGCCCCGCCAGGCCCCGTTGGTCCGCTCCACGTCGAAGCGGCCGACGCGGCCCTGGCTGACCGTCGTGAACAGGTCCACGTGCGGCAGATACGAGCGCAGCGTCCGCTCCACCATGCCGTCGCTGAAGTCCTGCCAGCGGACCGGGAACACGGCGGTCTCGACGCGCGCCGGCCCGTCCGCGGTCTGGATCGTCGTACCGTCGAGGGCGAGCGCGGTGGCCCCGGACGGGTTGGAGATCCGGATGTCGCGGTCCAGCGTGAACGGGTCGAAGCCGGTGACCAGGATCCGCTTCACGCCCTTGGTGTGCGGGTAGCGGATGGCGTTCTGGCCGCGCGAGTTCTGCTCCAGGGCGTCAAGGAGCTGGGCGCGCTGGGCGTCCGTGAGGCCGAACTCCGGCTCCCACGCGCGTACTTCACGTGTCATGCCGAGCCGCGCCCAGTACAGCGGCCGGTCGTCGTCCCGGCTGAGATCCCCGCCCGCCGGACCCCGGCCCTGCGCCCGGTCGACGGCCCGCCGCCACAGCCGCGCGCCCTGCTGTACGACGACGTGCCGGGCCTGCGTGTACGAGTCGGCCCGGCCCAGCACCCGCGCGAACTCCGGTGTCACGGTGTCGAATCCGGAGCGGCGCAGGATCTCCTGGGGCGCGGCCTTGTCGAGCCGCTGTTCCTCGACCGTGGGGGAGGAGGCGGCGGCCGACGCGTCGGGTGCTGTCGCGAGCCCCGCCACCAGGGCCAGTCCGAGGACGCCGATCCGTGCACGTATGTGAGTCAAGGGAGTTCAAGCCTTCCGTCGCCGTGGGGAGCTGTCGGACGGCCGAAGTATCCCGTGACGGACGGGGCGTACGCCATGGCGTGTGACCCCTGGGGATCACGTGCCCTGAGGATCGCGGGCCCCCCAGGTTCAGGTGCTCTGAGGATCACGTGACCCTCAGATCATTCAGGCGGGGATCCTCGCCGCCGACTCCCGCAGCGCCGCCAGGAACGCCTCCGCCGCCGGTGCCAGGGACCGCCCGCGTACCGTCGCCGCGTACACCGCCCGGGCCGGCGCGTCCTCGTCGAGTACGGGGAGCAGCGCGATGTCCGGCCGTACGGACTCCGCCGCGAGCGCCGGGATCAGGGTCACGCCGAGACCGGCGGCGACATACCCCTGCTTGGCGGTCCACTCCGCCACGACATGCGCGACGCGCGGCCGGAACCCGTGCCGCAGGGCCGCGTCGAGGAGGGTGCCCTCGGGGCGGGAGCCGCCGGAGATCCAGTCGGCGTCGGCGAGTTGGGGAAGGCGTACGGAGGGCTCGGCGGCCAGCGGATGACCGGCGGGGACGGCGACGTACAGGGACTCGTCGAGGAGGTGGTGCAGGGTGTACGCGTCCAGCGGGGCGCGGCCCGTCGTCGAGACGACTGCCAGGTCGAGGTGGTCGGCGGTCAGCCGGTCCAGGAGTACGGGGGTGAAGCCCTCCTCGCGGGTGAGCCGGACCCCGGGACGGCGGGCACGGAACGCCGCGATGGCCCGCGGTACGAGGGCCGCGTCCGCCGTGGCGAAGGCGCCGACCCGCAGCCGCCCGCCCGCCGCCTCCCGCAGTGCGGCCAGCTCCCGCCCGGCGCCGTGCAGTTGCTCGACCACCGACTCGGCGTGCGGCACGAGGACCCGCCCGGCCTCCGTCAGCCGTACGCCCCGGGGCAGCCGGTCGAAGAGCGGCGCCCCGCCGAGCGCCGCCTCCAGCGAGGAGATCTGCCGCGACACCGCGGACTGCGTCCACCCGAGCGTCCGCGCGGCCACGGTGAACGAACCGAGCCGGGCGACGTCGAGGAAGACCCGCAGCCAGGTGGTGGAGAGGTCGGGGGTGTCATGAGCGGCGTCCGGAGCGGTGACGGGAGCGGTGACGGGAGCGACGGCGGGAGCGACGTGCGGCGTTACGGCATGCGGGTTCGGCATGGCACTCATGCTAGACATTCGCTTGTCGCATCGCGGCTGCGCGCCTAGCGTCCCGTACATGGAAAAGATCGCATTTCTCGGACTCGGTCACATGGGTGCGGGCATGGCCCGCCAACTCCTCGGTACGGGGCACCCGTTGACGGTCTGGAACCGGACTCCCGCGAAGGCGGAGCCGTTCGTCGCCGAGGGCGCGACCCTCGCCGCCTCCCCGGCCGAGGCGGTGCGGGACGCGGACGTGGTGATCACGATGCTCGCCGACCCGGCCGCGCTCGACGCGGTGGCGGACGCCGTCGTGCCGGAGCTGCGGCCGGGCGCGTACTGGGTGGAGATGTCGACGGTCGGCCCGGACGTGGTCAAGGAGCTGGCCGCCCGGCTGGGGGAGGGCGTGACGCTCGTCGACGCGCCCGTCATGGGCAGCACCGACAAGGCCGCCACGGGCCGGCTCGGCATCCTCGCGGGCGGTGACGTGGCCGGTGTCGAGCGCGTGCTCGCGCACTTCGGCACCGTCACCCGCACCGGACCGCTCGGCTCCGGCGCCGCGCTCAAGCTGGTCGTCAACGCCGCGGTCATCGGCGGAGTCGCCCTCGTCGCGGAGGCCATGGTCCTCGCGGACGCCCTCGGCATCGACGAGGACACCGCGCGCACCACCCTCGCGAACGGCCCGCTCGGTGGTGTCGTCGGCCGGGCCTTCGCCGAAGACGTGCACTTCGACACCTCGCTCGCCGTGAAGGACGCCGACCTGGCAACCAAGGCGGCCCGACTCCCGGTCATGGACGCGGTGTTGGAGCACTTCAAGCGTGCCGCCGCGGACCCGGACGTCACCCACGCCGACATCGCGAAGGCCGTCGCCCACATCCGTCACTCCCACTGAGCCCACTGACACTCCCACTGAGCCCGCTGAGGGAACGCCATGCAGATCACCCTGGACAACCCGGCCTCCGCACCGCAGCCCGCCAACGCCTACTACTCCCAGGTCGCCCGCGTCCAACTCCCCGGCGGCGGCGCCCTGTTGTACCTCTCCGGCCAGGTCGCCGACGGCGCGGACCTCGCCGCGCAGAGCCGTGGCGTCTTCGAGGCCATCGACGCCTTGCTGGAGGCCCACGGCGCGACGCTCGCCGACATCATCAACATCCGTACGTACCTGACCGACATCGACAAGCTCCACGAATACGGCGCCGTACGCCGGGAGTTCCTCACCGGCACCGCCCCCACCAGCATGACCTTCGAGGCCGCGCGCCTCTTCAAGCCGGACGCCCTGATCGAGGTCGAGGTGGTGGCCGCGGTGGCCGCCGCAGGGAAGTGATCTCTTCCGGGGCCGGAGTGATCCCTTCCGGGTGATACTGCCGCGCATGAAGGCAGCGAACCTGGGCGTCCTCTTCCTCATCGAACTCGGTGCCCTCGCGGCCGCCGGGTACTGGGGCTTCACCCGTGATGTGGCCATGCCGCTCGCCTGGCTCCTCGGGCTCGGCGCGCCGGCCGTGCTGATCGCGCTGTGGGCGCTGTTCGGCTCGCAGAAGGCGACGTACAAGACGCGCGGGGCGGTCCGTGTCGGCTTCGAGCTGCTCTGGTTCGGGGCCGGGGTGGCCGCCCTGGTCCTGGCCGGGGCCTACGGCTGGGCGATCGCCTTCGCCGCCGTCTGTGCGGTGAGCAAGACGCTGGCGGTCAACTGGGGTCAGTAGCGGGCGGGTTCAGCTCTCGCCCAGCAGGGTCAGGAAGTCCCGGAACGCGCCCGGCATGTCGACCGACTCCGGGTCCAGGAGCCACTGGTACTGCAGGCCGTCCATGACCGCGACGAGGAGCGGGGCGGTGCGCTCCGGGGTGAGGCCGTTCGGCAGGCGGTCGCCGTACTCCGTGCGCAGGACCGCCGCCATGCTCGCGCGCACCCGCGCGTACCGCTCGGTGAAGTAGCCGCGCGCCGGATGCCCCTCGGTGACGCTCTCGCCGAGCAGGGCCGAGAAGGTCTGGATGATCCCGGGCCGCATGGCGTTGTACTCGACGAGCGAGGCGAGCAGATCGACCCGCCACTGGGTGTCCGGCACCGCGTCCCACTGGTCCCGCTCCTGGAGCACGGCGACGAGCAGCGCGTCCTTCGTCGGGAAGTAGTGCAACAGCCCCTGCTGGGTGAGGCCCACGCGCTCGGCGACCGAGGCGAGGCTCGCGCCCCGGTAGCCGCGCTCGGCGATCACCTCAAGGGCCGCCCGCACGATCTCCGCGCGGCGCTCCTCACTCCTGGTCCTCGCGTTCATGGCGTCACCGTACGGCATCCGATCACCCTCAATATAACGGCAAAGTAACGAAACCTACCGCTCTACAGGTAACGGGTGCAGGATGGAGCCACCGAACGGACTCAACGAGGAGGCACTGCGATGGCGGGAACCCCAGGAACCCGGCCCACCCCGGCCGACGAGGCGCGCGAGGCGGCCGTCGAGGCGGCGCTCGGCAGGCTCGACCTGGACGCGAAGGCCCGGCTGCTGTCCGGCCAGGACATGTGGTCGCTGCCCGCGCTCCCCGAGATCGGGCTGAAGTCCCTGGTCATGTCCGACGGCCCGATCGGCGTCCGCGGTGTCCGCTGGACCGCCGACGACCCGTCCATCGCGCTCCCGTCCCCCACTGCGCTCGCCGCCACCTGGGACCCGGACCTCGCCCGCCGCGCCGGCACCCTCCTCGCCCAGGAAGCCCGCCGCAAGAAGGTCCACGTCCTCCTCGCGCCCACCGTCAACCTGCACCGCTCCCCGCTCGGCGGCCGCCACTTCGAGGCGTACAGCGAGGACCCGTACCTCACCGGCGCGATCGGCAGCGGATACGTCCAGGGCGTGCAGTCCGGCGGCGTCGGCACCACCGTCAAGCACTTCGTCGCCAACGACGCCGAGACCGACCGCTTCACGGTGAACAACGTCGTCTCCGAACGCGCCCTGCGCGAGCTGTACCTGGCCCCCTTCGAGACCATCGTCGAGAACGCCCACCCCTGGGGCATCATGACCGCCTACAACTCGGTCAACGGCACCACGATGTCCGAGCACCGCTACCTCGTGAACGAGATCCTGCGCGGCGAATGGGGCTTCGACGGCTTCAACGTCTCCGACTGGATGGCCGCCCGGTCCACCAAGGGCGCGATCGAGGGCGGCCTCGACGTCGCCATGCCCGGCCCGCAGACCGTGTACGGCGCACCGCTCGCCGCCGCCGTGCGCGCCGGCGAGGTCGAGGAGGCCAAGGTCGACGAGGCCGTCCGCAAGGTCCTGCGCCTCGCCGCCCGCGTCGGCATCCTGGAGGGCGCCGAGCCGGTCGTCACCGAGCTGCCCGCTCCCGTCGACGGCGAGGCGCTGGCCCGCGAGATCGCCCGCCGCTCCTTCGTCCTCGTACGGAACGAGGCGCGCGACGGGAACAAGGCGCTGCCCCTGAAGCCGGGCACGGTGGCCCTGGCCGGCGCCGCCGCCCGTGACGCCCGCGTCCTCGGCGGCGGCTCCGCCACCGTCTTCCCCTCCCATGTCGTCTCCCCCCTCGACGGCCTCATCACCGCCCTCCCCGAGGGCAGCCTGACGTACACCGTCGGCGCCGACCCGACCGAGGAACTCGCCATCGCAGACAAGGGGTTCGAGCTGCGCGCGGTCTGCCGTGACGCGAACGGCGAGATCATCGGCAGCGGCTCCGCACCCAACGGTCAGATCCAGTGGATGGGCGACGACCTGCCCGAGGGCGTCACCCACGACACCCTCCACTCCGTCGAGCTGACGGGAACCTTCACCCCGCGCGACTCCGGCCCGCACACCTTCGGCATCAAGGGCCTCGGCGCGTTCACCCTTACCGTCGACGGCACGACGTACTTCGACGACGCCCAGCGCACCGACAAGGACGACCCCTTCGAGGCGTTCTTCGGCGCCCCGGTGCCCCGCGCCCAGGCCGAACTGACCGCGGGCGAGCCGGTCGAGGTCTCCCTCACCCACGTGGTCAGGCTCCCCGAGGGCATCCCGATGAAGGTCGTCGGCTTCTCGCTCGCCCACCAGGAGCCGTGGCGCGACGCGGACGAACTGATCGCCGAGGCCGTGGAGGCCGCCCGCGCCGCCGACACCGCCGTCGTCGTGGTCGCCACCACCGACCGCGTCGAGTCCGAGGGCTTCGACCGCAAGGACCTCCGACTCCCCGGCCGCCAGGACGAGTTGGTCCACGCGGTCGCCGCCGCCAACCCGAACACCGTCGTGGTCGTCAACTCCGGCTCCCCGGTGGAACTCCCGTGGCGCGACGAGGTCGCCGCCGTACTGCTCAGCTGGTTCCCCGGCCAGGAGGGCGGCGCCGCGCTCGCCGACGTCCTCACCGGCGCCCACGAGCCGGGCGGCCGGCTGCCCAGCACCTGGGGCTCCTTCGCGGACGCCCCGGTCACCCAGGTGATCCCGGCCGACGGCGAACTCCCGTACAGCGAGGGCGTGTTCATCGGATACAGCGCCTGGGAGAAGGCCGGGAAGACCCCCTCGTACGCCTTCGGGCACGGCCTCGGCTACACCGACTGGACGTACGAGTCGATCGAGATCGACGGGACGACCGCCACGATCCGCGTCCGCAACTCCGGCGAGCGCGCCGGGCGCGAGGTCGTCCAGGTCTACCTGGCCCCGGTGGAGGCCGACGCCGAGCGGCCCGCCCGCCGGCTCGCGGGCTTCGCGGGTGTGGCGGCCGGACCGGGCGAGAGCGTCGAGGCCGTCGTCGAGCTTCCGCGCCGCGCTTTCGAGGTCTGGGATGAGAACGCCCGCTCGTGGGCATATGTGAAGGGTTCGTACGAGGTTCAGGCAGGTCGTTCCCTTATGGACCGCCGACTGAGCACGATCATCGAGGCGTAACGGCGCACAACGCCCTCAAGACCAGCCCCGGTCCGGAACCTGACCTCCGGACCGGGGCTCGCCGTTTCAGCCAGGTGTGGCAGACTCGCGGGCCGACACACGCCTGTTCGGGGGAGAAGCGCATGTATCCAGGTCAGCAACAAGGTCCGTACCCGCCGCAGCAGCCGGGCCCGTACGGCGGCCGGCAGGGTCCCTATCAGGGCCAGCAGGGCCAGCAGGGTCCGCCGCAGGGCCAGCAGCCCTACTACCCGCCCCAGCAGCAGGCTCCGTACCCGCCGCAACAGCAGGGCCCGTACCCGCCCCAGCAGGGCTACCCCCAGCAGCCGTACCCGCCGCAACAGCCGTACCAGCCCTACCCGCCGCAGCAGCAGGGCTACCCCCAGCAGCCGATGGCCCCCCAACAGAACCTGGGTGAGGGCCAGATGAGGCTGGACCCGAATCTGAGCGCGGGCCAGCGCGAGCTGGTGGTGCAGATCCAGAAGACCACCAAGGTGTACGCGTACGGCTTCGTCCTGGGCATCCCGCTGACCTTCGGCGGCGCCCACTACGGCATCACCGAGAAGCCGGTCGGCTTCGCGGGCACCGCGCTCGGCCTCGTCGGCCTGGTCGTCGGCGTCCTCTCGCTGCTGAAGGCGCGGGGCCTCAAGGAGCAGCTGCGCCGGCTCACCCCGGACGCCTGGCGCTCCCCGGCCGCGCATCTGCCCAGCGCCCGCAAGGCGGCCACGCAGGCCGCGTACGTCAATGGCGTCCTCGTCCTGCTGTCCCTGGGCGCCGTCGGCTATCTGCTCGTCAAGGGCGCCGACTGGGGCGCGTACGGGAACTCGCTCGGCTTCGGCGGCCTGATGCTCGCCGCGTTCATCCCGCTCGGCATGGGGATCGCCGCCGCGACGACCATCCCCCAGCTGCTCCAGGTCGTCCCGGCCGGTGCCAGGGTCGGCCAGAGCCTGTACTCGGTCATCATGGGGCTGGGGGCGCTGATCCTGTTCAACGGGATCAAGGGCTTCGATCCGCTCCCCATCGCCATCGGCGGCACTGTCACCGCGATCTGCCTGGGCGCCATGTCCGTCCTCGGCAAGGCGACCAAGCGGATGCGCGGCGAGAACGCGTAGCCTCCGGAACTCCTGAGACCGCTTTAGTCACGCACGGCGAATCCGAACACGGACGCCGACCTGTACACCCCGCCCGGCCGCAGTTCCGTACTCGGGAACTCCGGCCGGTTCGGGGAGTCGGGGAAGTGCTGGGTCTCCAGGGCGATGCCGTCGCCGGGCGCGTACGGCAGCGAGTCGTCGAGGTGGTCGGCGGTGTAGAGCTGGACCCCGGGTTCGGTGGTCGCCACGGTGAGCACGCGCCCGGAGGCGGGGTCGTACAACTCGGCGATCTCCAGGGGGGTTTCGCTGATCCCCTTGTCGAGCACGAAGTTGTGGTCGTACCCGGCGCCGACCTTCCGCGACTGCCGGAAGTCGAACCGCGTGCCCTCGACGGAGGCGAACTCCCCGGTGGGGATCAGATCCGCGTCAACCGGCGTCAACCGGGAAGCGTCGAGGCGGAGTTCATGCCCGCCCGCGCTGCCCGAGCCGCTCAGGTTCCAGTACGTGTGGTGCGTCAGGTTCACCACGGTCGGCGCGTCGGTGACCGCCTCGTACGCGATCCGCAGCGCGCCGCCCTCGTCGAGCGTGTACGTCGCGGAGACCTCCAGGCTGCCCGGGAAGCCCTCCTCGCCGTGCGGACTGACCCGGGTGAGCCGCACCCCGTGCTCGACCGGCTCCGCGTCCCACACACGCTTGTCGAAACCGCCGCTGCCGCCGTGCAGGGAGTTCGGCGCGTTGTTCGGCTCCAGGAAGTAGGTCACCTCGTCGAGCGGGAAGCGGGCGCCCCCGATCCGGTTCGCGTACCGGCCGACCAGCGCCCCGAAGTACGGCTCCGGATGGGCGACGTAACCCGCCAGGTCCGGGAAGCCCAGCACCACGTCCACGACCCGCCCGTCCCGGTCGGGAACCTCGACCGACTGCACGATCCCGCCGTACGTGAGCACACGCACCCGGACCCCGGCCCGCTCCAGCGTCCAGCGGTGGACGGGGGTGCCGTCGGAAAGTGTGCCGAAAAGTTCGCTCATGAGGGAAACCCTAGGTCACGGGCCTGCGTGCGGTGACGGTGCGGTAAGCGATCTCGGCGAGCCGCGCCTGTCCGTCCTTGCTCGGGTGGAACCAGTCCCAGTGACTCAACTGATCCGTACCGAAGCGGTAGTCGAAGACCGCGCCCCCGTCGAAGCGGCAGCGCCGGTCCTGGGCGCACACGTCCTCAAGGACCTTGTTGTACGCCTCCACCCGGTCCTGCACCTTGCCGCGCCGCAGCGTCGCCGCCGTGTCCAGGGCGTCCGGGTCGCCCAGCATCGAGGGGCAGATGCCCAGCTTCCACACCTGCTTGCCCAGCGGGTTGGTGCGGCCCTGGGACCACAGCCGCTTCAGGTCCGGCACGCTCGACACATACACCTGAGTCTTGGGCAGGGCACTGCGCAGCGTGTCCATCGCGTCCTCGAACTCGGCACGGAAGTCGGCCACGGAGGTCATCGCCGACGCGGACGAGCGGCAGGCGTCGTTGGCGCCCGCCATCACCGTGACCAGCTCCGGCTTCCTCGTCGCCGCCTGAGCCATCTGTCCGGGCAGGTCCGCCATCCGCGCGCCGGTCACCGCGTAGTTCCAACTGTGAGTGGCGGCCCCGGCCTTCCCGAGCAGCCGTACGGCGAGACTGTTGACCTGCGCGTCGCTGCCGGTCGCCCAGGACACCTCGGGGCAGTCGGACAGCACGGTGCACGCGTCGAAGCCGCGGGTGATGGAGTCACCGACCGCGGCGACGGATTCCGGGCTGCGGTCCCAGGTGGGCGTGGGTTTGGGGGAGGGCAGCGCCTTCGCGGTGGTGCTTCTTGGCGCGGGGGAGTTGCCACCGGTGGCGTCGCACCCGGCGGCACCCAGAAGAGCCGCCACCGCGATGGCGAGGACGGCCCGTGAACGGTGACTGCGGTTCCGCATCCCCTGGTCCCCTCGTTCGTTTTACAGGGTTGATCAGCACCCGTCGGACACGACTGGCCGGCATCGCGTCGGACACGGTCGGTCAGTACCGCGTCCCCATGGGTGAAACCTCAGTGTTTCTGGGCGCTGGGACCGACGGTACGTCACACTCCTTGCGCCGCCGCACGGTAGCCTCGCCCCGTGGCCGCCCTGCCACTGCCGTTCCGCTAAGTTACAAGATGTCTCGCTCTGTCCGGAGGCCCCAGTGACGACACGTGGAGTTCTCTACGTGCACTCCGCGCCCCGCGCGCTGTGCCCGCACGTCGAGTGGGCGGTCGCGGGGGTGCTCGGCACGCGCGTGAACCTCGACTGGATCCGGCAGCCCGCCGCGCCGGGCACCTGGAGATCCGAGTTCTCCTGGAAGGGCGAGGCCGGCACCGCCTCCAAGCTCGCCTCCGCGCTGCGCGGCTGGCACCTGATGCGCTTCGAGGTCACCGCCGAACCGTGCCCCACCGCCGAGGGCGAGCGCTACAGCTGCACCCCCGAACTGGGCATCTTCCACGCGGTCACCGGCATCCACGGCGACATCCTCATCCCCGAGGACCGCCTCCGCGCCGCCCTCCTGCGCTCCCAGCGCGGCGAGACGGACCTGGAGTCCGACCTCGCCAAACTCCTGGGCAAGCCGTGGGACGACGAGTTGGAACCTTTCCGCTACGCGGGAGAGGGCGCCCCGGTGCGCTGGCTCCACCAGGTGGTGTGAGGCGCCCCTTTAGGGGCGCGGGGAACTGCGCGACCAGCCCCCACTCACCCGCACCCACCCCACAAACAGATGTGGCCCGAACTCCACCAAGGAGTCCGGGCCACAACCGTTCAGTACAGCTAAGCCAAAATCAGACCGTCCGGAACGCCAGCACCACGTTGTGCCCACCGAACCCGAACGAATCGTTCAGGGCAGCAATGCGGCCCTCAACCGGCAGCTTCCGCGCCTCACCGCGCACGATGTCCGCGTTGGCCTCGGCCTCGGGGTCGAGGTTGTCGACGTTGATGGTCGGCGGCGCGACCCGGTGGTACAGCGCGAGCACGGACGCGACGGACTCGATGCCGCCCGCACCACCGAGGAGGTGACCGGTCATCGACTTGGTGCCGGAGACCGCGAAGTGGTCGGTGTCGTCGCCGAAGACCTTGCGCAGCGCCTTCAGCTCGGCGACGTCGCCGGCCGGGGTCGAGGTCGCGTGCGCGTTGACGTGCATGATCTCGGCCGGGTCCAGGTCGGTGCTGTCGAGCAGGTTCTGCAACGCCTGCGCGATGCCACGTCCCTCGGGCTCCGGCTGCACGATGTCGTGGCCGTCGGAGGAGATGCCCTGGCCGACCGCTTCCACGTATACCCGGGCACCGCGCGCCGCGGCGTGCTCGGCCGACTCCAGGACGAGGACGCCGGCGCCCTCACCGAGGACGAAGCCGTCGCGGGCGACGTCGTAGGGGCGCGAGGCACCCTGCGGGTCGTCGTTGTTCTTGGACATCGCCATCATGTTGCCGAACGCGGCGATGGGCAGCGGGTGGATGGCCGCCTCGGTGCCACCGGCGACGACGACGTCGGCACGGCCGGTGCGGATCATCTCGATGGCGTAGCCGATGGCCTCGGCGCCCGAGGCGCAGGCGGAGACCGGCGTGTGCACACCGGCGCGGGCGCCGACGAGCAGACCCACGTTGGCGGACGGGCCGTTGGGCATCAGCATCGGCACGGTGTGCGGGGAGACACGGCGTACGCCCTTCTCCTTCAGCACGTCGTACTGGTCGAGCAGGGTCGTCACGCCGCCGATGCCGGAGGCGATGACCGTGCCGAGCCGGTCGGGGTCGACGCTCGCGTCCTCGCCCGCCTTGTCGGTGAAACCGGCGTCCGCCCAGGCCTCCTTGGCCGCGATCAGCGCGAACTGCGCCGAGCGGTCGAGGCGGCGGGCCTGCGGGCGGGGAATGACCTCGCCCGGCTCCACGGCGATCTGGGCCGCGATGCGGACCGCCTGGTCGGCGGCCCAGTCCTGCTCAAGAGGGCGTACACCGGACTTGCCGGCGACGAGGCCCTCCCAGGTAGAGGCTGCGTCGCCACCCAGCGGTGTGGTTGCGCCGATACCGGTGACGACCACGGTGCGATTGGTCGGGCTCACGGGAATTCTTTCTCCAACGGATACGAGGATTCAGCGGCGCCACCGCCGGGTGGCGGGGCATCAGCCCAGGTGAACCCGGGCACAAGGCCCAGGCGAACCAGGGCGCTCAGCCCAGGTGATCGGAAGATCAGGCCTGGTGCTTGAGGATGTAGGAGGTCGCGTCGCCGACCGTCTTGAGGTTCTTGACGTCGTCGTCCGGGATCTTGACGTCGAAGCGCTCTTCGGCGGCGACGACGACCTCGACCATGGACAGCGAGTCGACGTCCAGGTCGTCGGTGAAGGACTTGTCCAGCTGGACGTCCTCGACCGGGATGCCGGCGATCTCGTTGACGATGTCGGCGAGACCTTCGACGATCTCTTCCTGCGTGGCGGCCATGTCAGGCGCTCCTTCGGTATGTATCCAGAGGGTGTGGCGGTACTCCGGCCGGAAAGATCCGGACGGTGTGCCTAGGGGAGGGTAACGACCGTGGCGGCGTACACGAGACCCGCCCCGAAGCCGATGACGAGCGCGGTGTCGCCGCTCTTCGCCTCGCCGGTAGCCAGGAGCCGCTCCATCGCGAGCGGGATCGAGGCGGCCGACGTGTTGCCGGTGGTGCGTACGTCGCGGGCGACCGTGACATGCGCCGGCAGTTTCAGTGTCTTCACCATCGAGTCGATGATCCGCTCGTTGGCCTGGTGGGGAATGAAGACATCCAGGTCGTCCGAGGTGATTCCGGCCGCGTCCAGCGCCTGCTGGGCGACCTTCGCCATCTCGAACACGGCCCAGCGGAACACCGCCTGGCCCTCCTGCGTGATCGCAGGGAACTTGATCTCGCCCTTGGAGTCGAGCGGAAGGGCGGAGATGTCACCGTTGCGGAACTGGTCCCACGGGACGGTCTGCTTGATGGTGCCGGCCTTGTCGCCCTCGCTGCCCCACACGGTCGGGCCGATGTGCGGCTCGTCCGAGGGGCCCACGACGACCGCGCCCGCGCCGTCACCGAACAGGAAGGCCGTCGCACGGTCCTCCAGGTCGGTGAGGTCGGACAGCCGCTCCACGCCGATGACGAGGACGTATTCCGCCGAACCCTCGACGACCATGCCCTTGGCGAGCGTCAGGCCGTAGCCGAAGCCCGCGCAGCCGGCCGAGATGTCGAAGGCGGCGGCCTTGTTGGTGCCGAGCTTGTCGGCGATCTCGGTGGCGACGGCCGGGGTCTGGCTGAAGTGCGACACGGTGGAGACGACCACGGCGCCGATCTGGTCGGCGTTGATCCCGGCGTCGGCGATGGCCTTGCCGGACGCCTCGATCGACATCGCGGCGACGGTCTCCTCGTCGTTCGCCCAGTGCCGGGTCTCGATGCCCGAGCGCGAACGGATCCACTCGTCGGACGAGTCGATCGTCTCCAGGATCACCTCGTTGGGCACGACCCGGACGGGGCGGTAGCCGCCGACGCCGAGGATGCGTGCGAAAGGAGCGCCCTTGGGTGCCTTGATCTTCGACATTCTCCGGGGCTCCTTACGCCGCGCTGTGCTCGGCGATGAGCTCGCGAGCCGCGTCGAGGTCGTCGGGGGTCTTCAGCGCCAGCGTCTTGACGCCGGGCAGGGCGCGCTTGGCGAGACCGGTGAGGGTGCCGCCGGGGCACACCTCGACCAGCGCGGTCACGCCGAGCTCCTTGAAGGTCTCCATGCACAGGTCCCAGCGGACCGGGTTGGCGACCTGGCCGACCAGGCGCGCGAGGACCTCGGAACCGGTGTCGACCGTCCGGCCGTCCTTGTTCGAGACGTACGTGATCTTCGGGTCGCCGGGCGACAGCCCCGCGGCGGCCTCGGCCAGCACGTCGACCGCCGGGGTCATGTGATGCGTGTGGAACGCGCCGGCGACCTTCAGGGCCACGACCCGGCGTACGCCCTCGGGCTTGTCGGCCTCCAGGGCGGCCAGCTGCTCCATCGTGCCGGCGGCCACGATCTGGCCCGCGCCGTTCACGTTCGCCGGGGTCAGCCCCAGCTTCTCCAGGTGCGGAACCGTCGTCTCCGGGTCTCCGCCGAGCAGCGCCGACATACCGGTCTGCGTGATCGCGGCGGCCTCGGCCATCGCCAGGCCCCGCTTGCGGACGAGCCGCAGCGCGGCGGTGTCGTCGAGCACTCCCGCGAAGGCGGCGGCGGTGATCTCGCCGACGCTGTGGCCCGCGACGGCACCGGGAACGATGTCACCGAGTGCCGCGGCCGACAGGAGTCCGGCGGCGACGAGGAGCGGCTGCGCGACAGCCGTGTCCCGGATCTGGTCCGCGTCGGCCTGCGTGCCGTAGTGGGCAAGGTCGAGCCCGATGGCGTCCGACCACGCGGCGAGGCGGTCGGCGGCGCCGGGGAGGTCGAGCCAAGGAGTCAGGAAGCCGGGCGTCTGAGCGCCCTGGCCGGGAGCGACGAGTACGAGCACTCTCACACTCTCTCTTGTGGACGGCCACGACCGCCCGTGGGGACAGGGACGAAGAACACGAAGGGGAATTGTAGGTCCCCGACAAAAGCCTAGGTCTGCGGATCTCCATCGGCCAGACGCCCCAGGATCAGCGCGATTCGCAGTGTGAAGGCGGAGCGTACATCCGAAGGCGACCATCCGGTGACGTCAGTCACACGTCGGAGCCGGTAGCGCACGGTGTTGGGGTGAACGAAGAGCATCCGGGCGGCGCCTTCGAGGCTGCTCGCCTGTTCCAGATAGACGGCGAGCGTCTCCAGAAGCGCGGAGCCGGCCTCCTCCAGCGGTCTGTAGATCTCCTCCACCAGCTGCTCGCGGGCGGACGGGTCTCCGGCGATCGCGCGCTCCGGCAGCAGATCGTCCGCGAGAACCGGCCGCGGGGCGTCCTGCCAGGCGAAACACGCCTTGAGCCCGGCGGCGGCGGCCTGCGCGGAGCGGGTCGCGGCGAGCAGATCGGGCACGATCGGCCCGGCGACGACGGGTCCGGCGGCGTACGGCCCGATCAGCGACTTGGCGACGGCGATCGGGTTGTCGCTGCCGCCGGCGATGACGACGAGCCGGTCCCCGAGCACACCGGTCAGTACTTGCAGCTTGGCGTGCCGGGCGGCCCGCCGGATGGCCTCGACCGTCAGCTCGCTGTCACCGTCGGGCGCCGTACCCAGCACCACGCAGACATGTTCGGGCGAGTTCCAGCCGAGAGCGGCGGCGCGGGAGACGGCGCCCTCGTCGGCCTCGCCGGAGAGCACCGCGTTCACGACGAGGGATTCCAGCCGGGCGTCCCAGGCACCCCGTGCCTCCGCAGCCTGCGCGTACACCTGGGCGGTGGCGAAGGCGATCTCACGGGCGTACACGAGCAGGGCCTCGCGCAGCACGTTCTCGTCACCGGGGGCGGCCACCTCGTCGATGGCGCTCTCCATGACCTCGATGGTGGTGCGCACCATCTCGACGGTCTGGCGCAGGGTGATCGCCCTGGTCAGCTCGCGTGGCGCGGTTCCGAACACATCGGTGGAGATGGCCTGGGGGGCGTCGGGATGCCGGAACCACTCGGTGAAGGCCGCGATACCGGCCTGGGCGACGAGACCGATCCAGGAGCGGTTCTCCGGGGGCATGGCCCGGTACCACGGCAGCGTCTCGTCCATCCGCGCGATGGCCTGGGCGGCGAGACTGCCGGACGACTTCTCCAGCCGCTTGAGGGTCGCGGTGTGCGCGTGGATGTCGCGCACTCGGCGCTCGGTGTTGCTGGATTCGGGTTCGGGCACGGGACAAGACTGCCTTATCAGGACGGAGGTGTGCGGCGGCGGGTCGCAAGTAAGCGCGGGGTACGGCGCCGGGCCGGGGCTACGGTGGTGGATGTGATGGACGTCCGCCGCGCTGAAGAGCGCTACCGCGGAGGGGACCCGGCGGCCGGGATCTCCTCCCTGCACGCCTTTTCCTTCGGCCCGCACTACGACCCGGACAACCTGCGCTTCGGCGCGGTGATCGCCTGCAACGAAGAGTGGCTCGCCCCCGGCGCCGGCTTCGACGAGCACCCGCACAGCCACACCGAGATCATCACGTGGGTGGTCGAGGGCGAGCTCACCCACCGGGACTCGGCCGGGCACGAGTCGGTGGTCCGCCCCGGCGACGTCCAGCGCCTCAGCTCGGCGGGCGGCGTCCGCCACGTGGAACGCAATGACGGCCCGGAGCCGCTCACCTTCGTCCAGATGTGGCTGGCCCCGCTCACGCCGGGCGGAGATCCGTCCTACGAGATCGTCCACGGCATCGCGGACTCCACGCCGTACGCCGTCCCCGAGGCCGGCGCCATGCTCCACGTACGCCGCCTGACGGCGGGGGAGCGGACGGCACTTCCCGACGCGCCCTTCGTGTACGTCCATGTCGTCCGCGGTGAAATCAAGCTGGACGGCGAGGAGCTGGGACCGGGCGACGCGGCCCGCATCACGGACGCCAAGGACTGGGAGGTGCTGGCGGGTTCGCCGGCGGAGCTGCTGCTGTGGGAGATGGCGGCGGGCTGACGCGCGGGCGTCACCCCAGGGCGTCGATCCCGCGGGTGAGCCGGGCGCCCTCGCGGGCCATGATCTCCGGGTCGCGCAGGGCGTTGGAGAGCAGGGACATGCCCTGGTAGGCGCCGACGAGCGCCAGCGCGTGACCCTCGGGGTCGGCCACCCCGATGTGGCGGTACTGCTGTTCCACCCAGTCCAGCAGTTGCCGTATGACGCGGCCCGCCGAGAGGTCGAGGCCACCCTCGCTCCGCTTGTCGAGCTCCGCGGCGAGAGTGCCCGTGGGGCAGCCGTAGCGCGCCGTGGTGTCGCGCTGGCCGACCCATGCGTCGATGAGCCCCTTGAGGCGTTCGCGCGGGTCGGGGAGCTGGTCCAGCCCGCCGGTGAGGGTCTCCAGGTGGGTGACGTGCTCGGAGAGGGCGGCCTCGACCAGTTCGTCCTTGGTCTTGAAGTAGTAGTACACGTTGCCCGCCGGGACGTCGGCGGCGCGGGCGATGTCGGCGATGGTCGTGCGCTCCACGCCCTGCTCGTGCAGGACCCGGGCCGCCGCCGCCGTCAGCTGCTGCCGTTTGCCGGCCGCCCTGGCCTTCGCCTTCGCCTTTGCGGGAGGGCGCCGGGAATCCATTGAGTCAGTCACCCGACTCACTATAGACAGCCGAGGGCCGGCTTGTGCTAGCGTCCTGCCCATCGAGTCAGTCAGTCAACTAACTAACTCAATTTCGCGACCGGGGAGATCGACATGTTCGTGGTGACAGGTGCGACCGGAAACGTCGGGCGGGCGCTGGTACGGATGCTCGCCGAGGGCCGGCTGCCGGTGACGGCGGTGGCCCGGCACATCACCCAGGCCGATGTGCCGCCGGAGGTCCGGGCGGTGGCCGCCGACCTGGCCGAACCGGCCGGGCTCGGGGCCGCGTTCGAGGGCGGCAAGGCACTGTTCCTGCTGGTGGCCGGCGAGGACCCGCAGGGCATTCTGGACGCGGCGAAGACCGCCGGGATCCGCAAGGTGGTGCTGCTGTCCACCCAGGGCGTGGGGACCCGCCCGGAGGCATACCGGCACCCCGCCCAGTTCGAGGCGGCCGTACAGCACTCAGGGCTCGACTGGACGGTCCTGAGGTCGGGCGGGATGGCCACCAACGCCTTCGCGTGGGCCGAGTCGATCCGCGCCGGGCGGGAGGCCGCGGCGCCGTTCGGTGATGTCGGGCTGCCCTTCGTCGACCCCGCCGACGTGGCCGCGGTCGCCGCCGCCGCCCTGCGGCCCGGCGCTCACCTCGGGGCCACCTACACCCTGACCGGCCCCGCCGCGACCACCCCGCGCGAGCGGGCGGCCGCGATCGCGACCGCGCTGGGCGAACCGGTGCGCTTCACCGAACAGACCCGCGCGGAGGCCCGGGAACTGATGTCGCGGTTCATGCCGCCGCCCGTGGTCGAAGGCACCCTGGCCATCCTGGGCACACCGACCGAGGACGAGCAGCAGGTCAGCCCCGATGTCGAACGCGTCCTGGGCCGCGCCCCGGGCAGCTTCGCGGCCTGGGCCGAACGCAACGCCACGGCGTTCCGGTGACCGTGCGGTGGCCACCCCCTGATCACTCACTCACCTCAACCTCCGCCAGGAGACCGACCATGCCCGTTCAGCACATCCTCGGCTCGACCATGCACCACCGGGAGTCCGGCACCGGGGCGCCGATCGTCTTCCTGCACGGCAACCCGACCTCGTCGTACCTGTGGCGGCACGTCATGCCGGCCGTGGGGGCCGGACGGCTGCTGGCCCCCGACCTCATCGGCATGGGCGAGTCGGGCAAGCCCGCCATCGACTACACCTTCGCCGACCATGCCGGCTACCTGGACGCCTGGTTCGACGCGCTCGACCTCCAGGACGTGATCCTCGTCGGGCACGACTGGGGCGGCGCCCTGGCCTTCGACTGGGCCGCGCGTCACCCGGACCGGGTGCGCGGCATCGCGTTCACCGAGACCATCGTCAAGCCGATGACCTGGGAGGAGTTCCCCGAAGGGGGCCGAGAGCTGTTCCGGGCGATCAAAGCGGACGGCATCGGCGAGGCCATGATCCTCGACGAGAACGCCTTCATCGAACAGGCCCTGCCCGCCGCCTCCGCCACACCGCTCGCGCAGGGCGACCTCGACATCTACCGCAAGCCCTACCCCACCCCGGAGAGCAGGAGGCCCCTCCTGAGGTGGGCCCGCTCGATGCCGCTGGGCGGCGAACCCGCCGACGTCGTGGCCAGGGCCGAGGCGTACGGCCGGTGGCTGAAGGCGAGTTCGGACGTGCCCAAGCTCCTGCTCACGTTCGCGCCCGGGCCGGGCGTGATGATGCACGAGGGCATCGTCGCGTGGTGCGCCGAGAACATCGCCGCCCTGGAGACCGAACACTCCGAGGCGATCGCCGGGCACCACACACCGGAGGACCAGCCGGCACTGATCGCCGCGGCGCTGTCGGCCTGGGCGGACCGCAACGGCCTTCGCCGCGGGTGAGTCCGGGGCGGTCCGCGTCAGGCGCCGGCGAGCTCCGCCAGCACCGCGTCGGTGAACGGCGACCAGGCCTCGACGGCCCACGGGCCGAAGGCGCGGTCGGTCAGCGCGACGCACGCGGCGCCCGCGACCGGGTCGATCCACAGGAACGTACCGGACTGCCCGAAGTGCCCGAAGGTCCGCGGCGAGGACGAACTCCCGGTCCAGTGCGGCGACTTGGAGTCACGGATCTCGAAGCCGAGCCCCCAGTCGTTGGGGTTCTGGTGCCCGTACCCCGGCAGCACACCCTTCGTGCCGGGGTACTGGACGGTCATCGCCTCCGCGACCGTACGCGGGTCGAGGAGCCGCGGTGCCTGCACCTCGGCGGCGAACCGCACCAGGTCGTCCACCGTCGAGACGCCGTCCTTGGCGGGCGACCCGTCCAGCGCGGTCGAGGTCATGCCCAGCGGTTCGAGCACCGCCTGCCGCAGATACTCCGGGAAAGGGATGTCCGTCGCCTTGGCGATGTGGTCCCCGAGCACCTCGAACCCGGCGTTCGAGTACAGCCGCCGCTCCCCGGGCGCCGACGTCACCCGGTGCTCGTCGAAGGCGAGCCCGGAGGTGTGCGCGAGGAGATGACGGACCGTCGAACCAGCCGGACCCGCCGGCTCGTCGAGCTCGATCGCCCCCTCCTCGTACGCGATGAGCGCGGCGTACGCGGCGAGCGGCTTGGTGACGGAGGCGAGCGGGAAGCGGTGCGCCACCGGCCCATGGGCCCCGAGCACCGTGCCGTCCGCGCGGACGACGGCCGCCGCGGCCGTGGGAACGGGCCAGTTCTCGATCAACGCCAGGCTCTGCAAGGACATGGTGACGAGCCTAAGCGGCTCAGAGGTCGAGCCGCATCGAGGGGTCCCGCTTGCGGACGAACCCGAGGGAGGCGTACAGCGGCTCGGCGTCGGTGGACGCGTTGAGGTCGACCTGCGCCACGCCCCGCTCGCGGAACCACTCCAGGAGCCGCTCCATGCACGCCCGGGCGTAACCGCGGCGCCGCGCGTCCGGGTCGGTGGCGACGCTGAAGACATGGCCCACCGCGCCGTGCGGATTGCCCGCGCGCCCGATCCGGTACTCGATCGTCCCGACGACGAGCGCCCCGAGCGCGTCCGGCCGGCCGGGATGATCGACGACGAAGGCCACGAAGTCTCCGTCGGGATCGGCGAGCTTGCCGCGTATGGTCGGCAGTGACTCCGCGTGCCACTCGCTGGAGCTTGCGGAACCGTCCGTGGCGAAGACCGCGTCGATCATCACCTGACGCAGGCGCAGCACTTCCTCGGCGTCCTCGGGCAGGGCACGGCGTACGAGACTCATGGGCCGCACCGTAGCCACCGGGGCCTCGCCAAGTCCTCGGAATTTCGGCGGATTCCGCTTGCTTGGAGTGCACTCCAAGGTTTTAGCGTGGGGTTCATGACGGTGATGGAGACCACGGCCGAGCCCGCCGAGACCGGCGCCGGCACCAGGACCGACATCTGCGCGGCGCCGCCCGACCGGCACCGGCGTCCCGACGGTCAGGACAACTACACGATCAGCGAGGTCGTCGCCTTCACCGGCCTCACCGCGCACACCCTGCGCTGGTACGAGCGGATCGGGCTCATGCCGCACATCGACCGCTCGCACACCGGCCAGCGCCGCTACTGCAACCGCGACCTGGACTGGCTGAGCCTGGTCGGCAAGCTCCGGCTCACCGGAATGCCGGTCGCCGACATGGTGCGGTACGCGGAAATGGTGCGCGAGGGCGACGACACGTACATCGAGCGCTACGAGCTTCTGGAGGCGACCCGCCGGGACGTCAAGGCCCGGATCGCGGAGCTCCAGGACACGCTCGCGGTGCTCGACCACAAGATCACTTTCTACGCGGACGCCGGGCGCGCCCTGGCGTCGGAGAGGTCCCGATGACGGACGGCAGGATCGCGAAGGCACAGCTCGGCACCGGGGGCCCGGAGGTCGGCTTGCAGGGCCTCGGCTGCATGGGCATGAGCTGGGCGTACGGCCCCGCGGACGCGGACGAGGCCCGGGCGACCCTGGAACGGGCACTGGAGCTGGGCGTCACGCTCTTCGACACGGCGGAGGGCTACGGCGACGGCGAGAACGAGAAGTTCCTGTCGCCGTTCTTCACCGCGCACCGCGACGAGGTCGTGATCGCCACCAAGTACGGCCTCACCTTCTCGCCGGACGACCGGAGCAAGCGGATCATCCGCAACGACCCGCCGTACATCCGCCAGGCCGTCGAGGGCAGCCTCAAGCGCCTCGGCGTCGACGTGATCGACCTCTACTACATGCACCGGCGCGATGTGAACGTGCCGATCGAGGAGAGCGTCGGCGCCATGGCCGAGCTGGTGCGCGAAGGCAAGGTCAAGCACCTGGGGCTCAGCGAGGTCACCGCCGGCGAGCTGCGCGCCGCCCAGGCCGTACACCCCATCGCGGCCGTGCAGTCGGAGTGGTCCCTGTTCAGCCGCGACATCGAGACGAACGTGGTCCCCGCGGCCCGCGAACTCGGCGTGACCCTGGTCCCCTATGCGCCGCTCGGCCGAGGCTTCCTCACCGGCTCCTTCGCCAACGCCGAAAAGGACCTCACTACGGACGACGCCCGCCGCGCCCACCCCCGCTTCACGGGCGAGAACGCGGCCGCGAACGCGACGCTCCTGGACCCGATCCGCACCGTGGCCGAGTCCCACGACGCCTCACCCGGCCAGATCGCCCTGGCCTGGGTCCAGCAACAGTCCACCGTCCACGGCTTCACGGTCGTACCGATCCCCGGCACGACCAAGCGCAAGCGAGTCGAGGAGAACACGGCAGCCACGAGGATCGTCCTCACCGAGGACGAGCTGGCTCTCCTGGACCCGATCGCAGGCAAGGTCGCAGGCGACCGCTACCCGGACATGAAGTTCGCGTCAGCAGGCAGGGAGTAATCAGGGGTTGGTCGGGTCGTCGGTACTAGGAACCTTGCGGCAACAGGAGCGCCCCTAAAGGGGCGCGGGGAACTGCGCGACCAGCCCCCACCGACCCGCAGCCAAAAAACGACTCACAACTCCGCCAACAACTCGGCCTTCTTCACCGAGAACTCCTCGTCCGTGACAAGCCCGGCCTTGTGCAGCTCCCCCAGATGCCGAATCCGCTCAGCGATGTCCGCCGGGTCCCGCCGAGCCCCGGCGGACACAGCAGACACCGCAGACCCCGCGGAGCGCACCGCCGCCAGCACAGCGGCAGCGAACGGCAGCGACTCATGCACCGGCCCGTACCCGAGCCCAAAGACGACCGCCGCCGGATCCTGATCGGCCTGGGCGGGCTGCGCGGGCGCGGACGCACGGCGCAGCAGCCGCAGATGGCCCTCGAACACCTCGGGGGAGCGCCACTCGACCCCGCTCAGGTCGGCGACCGGGAAGCTCTGGTCGCCGGCCTTCCACTTGGCGGAGGAGGCGCCCGTCCAGAACCACCGGAAGGACACCGACTTGCCGTCGAAGGACGCCTTCCCGTCGTACGCCTTGAACTGCAGCGGCCCCTCGGGAGGGCTCACCAGATAGCGCTCGGCGGGCTCGTCGTCCACGGTGAGCTGCCCGCGCAGCTCGTCCGCGTAGTACTCGGCGAGGGTCTCGCGCTCGGCGGGCAGCACCAGGCGATAGGGGTCGCACCCCTCCTTGAGCTGTCCCGCGGCCGCCTCGATCAGCGGATCGGCGCCGGGCCTCGGCACGGCACGCAGGACGACCGTGCCACGCTTCCCGGGCGTCAGCGTCACCGCCGCGATCGCCTCCAGGGGGATGCGGCGTTCGCCGAGCGCCTGGAACAGCTTCGGCGAACGGATCCCCCGTTCGAAGCGGATGAGCACGGAGTCGGACTCGAACTCCCAGGCGGCATGAAATCCGGCCAGTACGTCACCCATGCGGGCCATCGTATGCGGCACGCAAGCCTCCGTCGCCTCTTCGTACGGACCGCAGTTTTTCGCTCTCTACGCGCGTCAGGCCGACACGCCGCCGGACAAACCCGTCCGGCACGCGTCATCGTCGTGCGCACAGCTCACCGCGCGGTACGCACCAACGCCGACCTCCGCGAAGTTGCGGAGACTGTCCGTGCCCGGCTCGAAATAACCGGTGTGACCCTTCGCGTCCTCGGCGGACAGGACCCGCGCCCCGAACCCCTTCGACACCGGGTCGGCGCCGTGTCCGAGGCTTCCGACCTCCAGGTACGGCACGTTCTGGATCCAGTCGTCGGCGTCCCGCATCGACCAGACCTGGGCCGTGGTGTGCAGGTTCGCCGCTTTCTCGGCCCGCATGCCGGGGCTGCCCGCGACGGCTATGTCGGAGACCCGGGAGGGCAGCTCATGGGCGGCGACCCCGCACAGTACGGAGCCGTAGCTGTGGCAGTACAGCGCCACCGGTGAGCTTCCCGGGAGCCCCCGCACCAGCGCGTTCAGCCGGACCGCGCCCTCCTCGGCGCGCATCGCGGTGGCCGCGTCCATGCCGAGGCCGCTGGGCGCCGTGTAGTCGGCCCACGCGATCACGGCCGTACGCGTGCCCGGATCCGCCGCGCGCTCCGCCGCGTACAGGGAACGCGCCATGCCGACCGGCGCCGAGTACTTCTTGAAGGTGCGCTGGAAGGTGAGCAGGTCGGTGTCGACGCCGGGCACCACGACCGAGATCCGGTCGGCCTTGTCGAGGTTGCCGTAGACCTCGGCGACCCGGCCCGAGCCCTGGGGGTCGAAGGCGAGGATCTTGCGGTCCTTGCGCAGCAGCGCCTCGTAGCGGTGCATACGGCGGCCCGCGTCGTGTTGGCCGATCTCCGAGAGCCGGTCGTCGTGCATGCGCTTGAGCTCGACCTTGCGCTGCTGTTCCAGGGCGATGCGGTTCGCCTGGTAGCGCAGGGTGGCGGGCGCCCCGTTCATGTTGCCGACCGCGAGCGGATAGCGGTGGGCGAGCCCCGCGCGCTGCTGGGCGTCGAGCGTGGCGAAGAAGTGGGCCAGGCGGCTCGGCGCGGAGTCGGGGTCCGGGAGCTTGTGACCGGCGATGCGGCCGTGCTCCCACGCGGACAGCGACGCTTGGAGCGGCGTCGCTCTCCGGTGGCTGTTGAGCGCGGTCCAGCCACCGGTGGCCAGCATCACGAACACCACGGCCAGCGCGAGCAGTGCGCGCCAAACGCTGAGTTGGGGGGAGGTATCGAAGGAAGTCACTGAGAGGACACACTAGGAGAAGTGAGGTGCCTCCCGTTAAACGAGTGAGCGGGATCACGTTTCTGGTGGGGTAATTGGGGCAAAGCGGGTTCAGTTTGAGATAAATAGTGACGCTCTGTGTGCGTCAATGATCATTCTGTGCATCGCTTTTCCGCCGGTGATCCCCGGTGATCCCCGGTGATCTCCGGTGATCACTCGGTACGCCACTTCTCCGCCAATGCGGGCCCCACGTGGTCGAGATAGGCGGCGGTCAGTTCGCGGATCGCCTCGACGCTGGTGTCCTCGCCCGCGCCCCACAGCCGTCCCGTGACGCGCATCACCCCGCCGAACACGGCGACCGCGACGCGCGGTCGTGGATCCGTGTCCACGTCGAGGCCCTCGCGTTCGGCGATCACGCGGGCGATTTCCTCCTCCAGCTCGGCGGAGCGGCGCAGATGGACGGCGACCAGCGCGGGCGTCGACTCGATCAACTGGAAGGTGCGCATGTGCAGTTCGATCGGGACGACGGCGTCGACCGCCTCGCCGATGGTGTCCCAGCCCTCCAGGACGGCCCGTCGCAGCGCCTCCAACGGGGCTTCGTGCGACGGGCGTTCGCGCACGGCGGCGAGGAAGTGCGACTCCGCGATCCGCTGGCTGAAGAGGGCGACGTCCTCCTTGCCGGCGAAGTAGCGGAAGAAGGTGCGCTGGGAGACGTCGACAGCCTCGGCGATCTCGTCGACGGTCGTCTGTTCGTATCCCTTGGTGGTGAACAGTTCGAGGGCGGCCCGCAGCAGCGCGTCCCGCGTGCGCTGCTTCTTGCGCTCGCGCAGCCCCGGGCGAGGCGCCGTCTCCGCCGTCACCGCAGTGTCCGCGATGTCCATGGGACCTCTCCTCCGAACTGTCAGCCCAGTTCAGCCTATGCGTGAGTGACGTGACAGTTACCGACATGTGAATTGGATTGTCAACTGTCAGTGACTGTCACTAGCCTCGAATGCATGACTAGTCAGACCACCATCGACACGACGGGCTCGGGGGACAAGACACCGGTCGCCCTGTCTGATCGGGCCCCCGCCAAGGGGCTGCGCGGCCATCCGTGGTTCACCCTCATCACCGTGGCCGTCGGGGTCATGATGGTGGCCCTGGACGGCACCATCGTGGCCATCGCCAACCCGGCCATCCAGAAGGACCTCGGCGCGAGCTTCGCCGACGTCCAGTGGATCACCAACGGCTACTTCCTCGCCCTCGCGGTCACGCTGATCACCGCGGGCAAGCTCGGCGACCGGTTCGGACACCGGCAGACCTTCCTCATCGGCGTGGTCGGCTTCGCCGCCGCCTCGGGGGCCATCGGTCTGTCCGACAGCATCGCCCTCGTCGTCACCTTCCGCGTCTTCCAGGGCCTGTTCGGCGCGCTGTTGATGCCGGCCGCGCTCGGCCTGCTGCGGGCCACCTTCCCGGCCGAGAAGCTGAACATGGCGATCGGCATCTGGGGCATGGTCATCGGCGCGTCCACCGCGGGCGGCCCGATCCTCGGCGGCCTGCTGGTCCAGCACGTCAGCTGGCAGTCGGTGTTCTTCATCAATGTGCCGGTCGGCGCCATCGCGCTCGTCCTCGGCCTGCTGATCCTGCTCGACCACCGCGCCGAGAACGCCCCGCGCTCCTTCGACCTCCTCGGCATCGCGCTGCTCTCCGGCGCCATGTTCTGCCTGGTCTGGGCGCTCATCAAGGCCCCGGCGTGGGGCTGGGGCGACGGCCTGACGTGGGCCTTCCTGGGCGCCTCGGTGCTCGGTTTCGCGCTCTTCGCCCTGTGGGAGAAGAGGGTGAAGGAGCCGCTGATCCCGCTGGCGCTGTTCCGATCGGTGCCGCTGTCGGCGGGCGTCGTCCTCATGGTGCTGATGGCCATCGCCTTCCTGGGCGGCCTGTTCTTCGTCACCTTCTATCTGCAGAACGTGCACGGCATGAGCCCGGTCGACGCAGGCCTGCACCTGCTGCCGCTCACCGGAATGATGATCGTGGGCTCACCGCTGGCCGGCGCCCTGATCACCAAGACGGGTCCGCGCATCCCGCTGGCGGGAGGCATGGCGCTCACCGCGATCTCCATGTACGGCATGTCCACGCTGGACACGGGCACCAGCGGCGCCGTCATGTCGATCTGGTTCGCCGGCCTCGGCCTCGGTCTCGCTCCTGTCATGGTCGGCGCCACCGAGGTCATCGTAGGCAACGCGCCGATGGAGCTCTCCGGCGTCGCCGGCGGCCTCCAGCAGGCCGCCATGCAGATCGGCGGCAGCCTCGGTACGGCCGTCCTCGGCGCCGTGATGGCCTCCAAGGTCGACGGCGACCTCGCGGGCAACTGGGCCGACGCCAAGCTCCCGCCGCTCACTCCGGCCCAGCTCGACCAGGCCTCCGAGGCGGTCCAGGTCGGTGCCGCGCCGGTCACCAAGGACACCCCGGCCGCGATCGCCGCGCAGATCACCGACGTCGCCCACGACACCTTCATCTCCGGCATGAGCCTGGCCTGCCTCGTCGCCGCCGGGGTCGCCGTCGTGGCGGTCTTCGTCGCGCTGCTCACCAAGCGGGGCGACAACGCGGAGGCCGCGGGCGCGGGAGCCGGCCACATCTGACGGGCCGTTTTCGTTCGGTTTTCGCCTATCAGGGTGACTGAGCTAAAGATCCCTCCCACCCGGCACGCGCCGCACGTCACAGTGGGTCAAGTCCTCCGCACGACCGGGAGGACCAGCCGGAGCTGCGGCGCGCTGCCGGAGGGGGGCAGCGCGCAGCAGCGCCCCTTTAGGGGTGCGGGGAACTGCGCGACCAGCCACAACGGGCCCGCAGCCGACAACGGACCCCCGCGCGTCAGCGCGAATGCTCCTCGGCACCCCCCGGCACCGGCTGCGGCACCCCCGGAGGCGCCCCGCCCGACAGGGCAGCCACTTCCGCACGAAGCGCCCGCACCTCCTCCGTCAAAGCCTCAATGGCCGCCGTCTGCCGCCGCTCCTCCACGTCATCCTTCTCGAACCGCGAAATGAACCACGCGGCGATATTGGCGGTCACGACACCGAGCAGCGCGATGCCCGACAGCATCAACCCCACCGCGAGCATCCGGCCCATGCCGGTGGTCGGGGCATGATCCCCGTACCCCACCGTCGTCATCGTCGTGAACGACCACCACACCGCGTCGCCCAGCGTCTTGATGTTCCCGTTCGGCGAATCCCGCTCCACGGACAGCACCGCGAGCGAGCCGAACATCAGCAGCCCGATCACCGCGCCCCCGACGTACGTCGTCAGCTGGATCTGCGAGGCCATCCGCGCCCGCCGCCCCACCAGCGTCAGCGTGGCCACGAGCCGCAGCAGCCGCAGCGGTTGAAGGATCGGCAGGATCACCGCGCACAGGTCCAGCCAGTGGGTGCGTACGAAGTCCCGCCGCTGCCGGGCCAGTACGAGTCGTACGAGATAGTCGGCGGCGAACGACCCCCACACCACCCACTCCACCACCGTGCACGTGAGTGTCAGCGGACGGCCGGCGCTGCTGTCCACGATCGGCACGGCATACGCGAGGGCGAAGGCCACCGCGAGCGCGAGCAGGGGCCGCTGGGTGTGCAGCTCCCAACGGGCCTGTGCCGATTGTTGCTTCATGCCCGCATCGTAGGAGCGCCGAAGGGAGGGTGAGACCAACAGGCCTCACCCTCCACCTCACGGCCCACCGCACCCACCCAAGGGGCGCGAGGAACTGCGCGACCAGCCCCCACCGGCCCGCAGTGAAAACCGGTCATCCAGGCGGAGCGCTTACGCGTCGCCGCCGGCGGCTCCCGGGTCGGCCGCCGTCACGTCGAGCAGCTGATAGCGGTCGATCGCCTGCTTCAGCACCGACCGGTCGACCTTGCCCTCGCGGGCCAGTTCGGTCAGCACCGCGACCACGATCGACTGCGCGTCGATGTGGAAGAAGCGCCGGGCCGCGCCGCGCGTGTCCGCGAAGCCGAAGCCGTCCGCGCCGAGGGACTGGTACGTACCCGGCACCCACCGCGAGATCTGGTCCGGAACCGATCGCATCCAGTCGGAGACGGCCACGAACGGACCCTGCACGGCCGACAGTTTCTGCGTCACATACGGGACGCGCTGCTCCTCCTCGGGGTGCAGCAGATTGTGCCGCTCCACCTCGACGGCCTCGCGCCGCAGCTCGTTCCAGGAGGTCGCCGACCAGACGTCCGCCTTGACGTTCCACTCCTCGGCGAGGATCCGCTGCGCCTCGACCGCCCACGGCACGGCGACACCGGACGCCAGGATCTGCGCCGGAACGGCGCCCGAAGTGCCCTCGCTGAAGCGGTAGAGGCCCTTCAGGATGCCGTCGGCGTCCACGTTCTCCGGCTCGGCCGGGTGCTGGATCGGCTCGTTGTAGACGGTGAGGTAGTAGAAGACGTTCTCCGCGTCCGGACCGTACATCCGGCGCAGACCGTCCTTCACGATGTGCGCGATCTCGAAGCCGAACGCCGGGTCGTACGCGACACAGCCCGGGTTCGTCGAGGCGAGCAGCTGCGAGTGGCCGTCCGCGTGCTGGAGACCCTCACCGGTCAGCGTCGTACGGCCGGCGGTCGCGCCGAGCACAAAACCGCGCGCCAACTGGTCGGCCATCTGCCAGAACTGGTCGCCGGTGCGCTGGAAACCGAACATCGAGTAGAAGACGTACACCGGGATGAGCGGTTCGCCGTGCGTCGCGTACGCCGAACCCGCGGCGATCAGCGAGGCCGTGCAGCCCGCCTCCGAGATGCCGTCGTGCAGCATCTGGCCGGTCGGCGACTCCTTGTACGCGAGGAGAAGATCGCGGTCCACGGCCTCGTACTGCTGGCCGAGCGGGTTGTAGATCTTCGCGCTCGGGAAGAACGAGTCCATGCCGAAGGTGCGGTACTCGTCGGGCGCGATCAGCACGAAACGCTTGCCGATCTCCTTGTCCCGCATGAGGTCCTTCAGCAGACGTACGAACGCCATCGTCGTGGCGATCGACTGCTGACCCGAACCCTTCTTCACACCCGCGTACGTCTTCTCGTCCGGCAGGGCCAGCGGCTTCGACCGGACGACACGCGTCGGGACGTACCCGCCGAGCCCCTTGCGGCGGTCGTGCATGTACTGGATCTCTTCCGAGTTCCGGCCCGGGTGGTAGTACGGCGGCGCGCCGTTCTCCAGCTGCTGGTCGGTGATCGGGATGTGCAGCCGGTCGCGGAAACCCTTGAGGTCGGCGACCGTCAGCTTCTTCATCTGGTGCGTGGCGTTGCGGCCCTCGAAGTTGGGGCCGAGCGTCCAGCCCTTCACGGTCTGGGCGAGGACCACGGTCGGCTGGCCCTTGTGCTCCTTGGCCGCCGCGAAGGCCGCGTAGACCTTCCGGTGGTCGTGACCGCCGCGGCCCAGGTGCAGGATCTGGTCGTCGGTCATGTTCTCGACCATCGCGCGCAGCCGGTGGTCGTGCCCGAAGAAGTGCTCGCGGATGTACGCGCCGGTCTCGGTGGCGTACGTCTGGAACTGGCCGTCGGGCGTGGTGTTGAGCTGGTTCACCAGCACGCCGTCGCGGTCCTGGGCGAGCAGCGGGTCCCAGGTGCGGTCCCACACCAGCTTGATGACGTTCCAGCCGGCGCCCCGGAACTGCGACTCCAGCTCCTGGATGATCTTGCCGTTGCCGCGCACCGGGCCGTCGAGGCGCTGGAGGTTGCAGTTGACGACGAAGGTCAGGTTGTCCAGGCCCTCGCGCGCCGCGATCGACAGCTGGCCGAGCGACTCCGGCTCGTCCATCTCGCCGTCGCCGAGGAACGCCCATACGTGGGACTTGGAGGTGTCCGCGATGCCGCGCGCCTCCATGTAGCGGTTCATCCGCGCCTGGAAGATCGCGCCGAGCGGGCCGAGGCCCATCGAGACGGTCGGGAACTCCCAGAAGTCCGGCATCAGCCGCGGGTGCGGGTACGAGGACAGTCCGTACGGCGCCTTCGACTTCTCCTGGCGGAACGCGTCGAGCTGCTGCTCGGAGAGCCGGTCGAGAAGGAACGCGCGGGCGTAGATACCGGGGGACGCGTGTCCCTGGAAGAAGATCTGGTCGCCGCCGTCGCCCTCGTCCTTGCCGCGGAAGAAGTGGTTGAAGCCCACGTCGTACAGCGAGGCGGAGGAGGCGAAGGTCGCGATGTGGCCGCCGACGCCGATGCCGGGGCGCTGGGCCCTGGACACCATCACGGCCGCGTTCCAGCGGGTCGCGTTGAGGACCTTGCGCTCGATCTCCTCGTTGCCCGGGAAGAAAGGCTCGTCCTTGGTGGCGATCGTGTTGACGTAGTCCGTGCTGCGCATCTCGGGCACGGCCACGCGCTTTTCGCGGGCCCTCTCGATCAGCCGCAGCATCAGATAGCGGGCCCGCTCACGGCCACGCTGATCGACGGCCGCGTCGAGGGAGTCGAGCCACTCCTGAGTTTCCTCAGGGTCGAAGTCCGGGACCTGGCTGGGAAGGCCGCCAATGATGATCGGGTTGCGATCGGATCCGGAAGCCACGCTGTTCCTTCGCTGTCAGAGGGCTGTCTACGGTGGTTTTTCTGTCTGTCTGCACCGTTCCCCATCGTGTACCTCGGGAACGCAAACGTCATCTCTACCAGGGGGTAACCGAGACGTTTGTGCAGACCGTTCGGACGGGCCCGACCAAAACGCAACGATACGCTCAGTACGTGACGCGTTCCGCAAAGCCGTTCGGGCCTCGTACGCTTCAGGGGTTCCTAAATCCACAAACCGGGCAGAAAGGTGTGGTGTGCGTCACCCGTCACCGCGATTCGCTACCTGGAGTTGCGGCGACACCGCCGGGAACGTCACCGTTTCGGCGGTCTCGACGGCCGGGTACTTGCGCGATCCGTCCCGCCCGTGTGGACTACGGCCAACGCTGCGCGCACGCGCGCTGCTGTTCATCTACCGAAACACAATCAGGAGGCAAGCCGTGAGCGCGACCGCGGACCACGCGGAGGAGCGGACCAACCCGGCCGCCAGGCTGGGGTTCGAGCCCGGACAGGTGGTCCAGGAGATCGGCTTCGACGACGACGTTGACAACGAGCTCCGTGAAAGCATCGAATCGTTGATCGGCCAGGAACTGGCCGACGAGGACTACGACGACGTCGCTGACGTCGTGCTTCTGTGGTTCCGCGACGAGGACGGCGACCTCACGGACGCTCTGGTGGACGCCATCGGTCTCCTTGAGGACGGCGGCATGATCTGGCTGCTGACCCCGAAGACCGGCCGGGACGGCTACGTCGAGCCCAGCGACATCAACGATGCCGCACAGACCGCCGGCCTCTCCCAGACGAAGAGCATTTCCGTGGCCAAGGACTGGTCGGGCACACGCATGGCCTCGCCCAAGCGCTGAGCCCCCGCTCCGTCTGCCGCAGAGCATCGTCAGACCCCCGCCGACACCACCGTCGGCGGGGGTCTCACGCATGCCCGAACCCGTTCACGGGGGTCGCGCCGGGGGCGTGCGCCGATCACTGCGTACGCTGGTCGTCACCCGAACAGACCCTTGGAAGGGAAGCGTGTGACTATGGCGATCGAGGTCGGCTCCAAGGCCCCGGACTTCGAGCTCAAGGACAACCACGGCGCCACCGTGAAGCTGTCCGACTTCCGCGGTGAGAAGAACGTGGTGCTGCTCTTCTACCCCTTCGCCTTCACCGGCGTGTGCACGGGTGAGCTGTGCTCCCTGCGCGACAACCTTCCGCAGTTCACCGACCGCGACACGCAGCTGCTGGCCGTGTCCAACGACTCCATCCACACCCTGCGCGTCTTCGCCGAGCAGGAGGGCCTGGAGTACCCGCTGCTCTCCGATTTCTGGCCGCATGGCAACACTTCTCGCGCGTACGGCGTCTTCGACGAGGACAAGGGCTGCGCGGTGCGTGGCACGTTCATCATCGACAAGGAGGGCGTGGTCCGCTGGACCATCGTCAACGGTCTGCCGGACGCGCGTGACCTGAACGAGTACGTCAAGGCGCTCGACACCCTGTGATTCTTCGGTTCCAAGCCCTGCGGGGTCCGGGAACCCGTCACTAGGATCGACACGTTGATCCGATACCAACGCACTACGGGGCTTCCCGCCCCCGGACACCATTGGGAGGACTCGTGGGAGTCAGCCTCAGCAAGGGCGGCAACGTATCGCTGACCAAGGAGGCCCCGGGACTGACCGCGGTCATCGTCGGTCTGGGATGGGACGCCCGTACGACGACAGGCGTCGACTTCGACCTCGACGCCAGCGCCATCCTCACGAACGCGGACGGCAAGGTCAGCAGTGACGCCAACTTCGTGTTCTTCAACAACCTCAAGAGCCCGGACGGCTCGGTCGAACACACCGGGGACAACATCACCGGTGAGGGTGAGGGCGACGACGAGCAGATCAAGGTCAACCTCGCCGGCGTCCCGGCCGACGTCCAGAAGATCGTGTTCCCGGTCTCGATCTACGACGCCGAGAACCGCCAGCAGTCGTTCGGTCAGGTCCGCAACGCCTTCATCCGCGTGGTGAACCAGGCGGGCGAGGCGGAGATCGCGCGCTACGACCTCTCCGAGGACGCCTCGACGGAGACCGCGATGGTCTTCGGCGAGCTCTACCGCAACGGCGCGGAGTGGAAGTTCCGCGCCATCGGCCAGGGCTACGCCTCGGGCCTGCGCGGCATCGCGCAGGACTTCGGCGTGAACGTCTGAGTCGTTCTGGGCTTCGACGTGAACGTCTGAGTCGTTCTCGGCTTCGGCGTGAATGTCCGAGTCGATCTGGGCTCGGACGGGAACGCTTGAGTCGGATGGCCTTCGGCTCTCAGGCCCGGCACCGCACCTCACGTGCGGTGCCGGGCCCGCAACACAACTGAAGGATTGACCTCGGGGAGGACCAGCATCATGGGCGTCACGCTCGCCAAGGGGGGCAATGTCTCCCTCTCGAAGGCCGCACCGAACCTCACGCAGGTGATGATCGGGCTCGGCTGGGACGCGCGCTCCACCACCGGAGCCGACTTCGACCTCGACGCCAGCGCCCTGCTGTGCAACGGCGGCCGGGTGCTCGGGGACGAGTGGTTCATCTTCTACAACCAGCTCAAGAGCCCGGACGGCTCGGTGGAGCACACCGGCGACAACCTCACGGGTGAGGGCGAGGGCGACGACGAGTCGATCCTGATCGACCTCTCCAAGGTTCCGGCCAACGTGGACAAGATCGTCTTCCCGGTCTCCATCCATGACGCCGACAACCGCGGCCAGACCTTCGGCCAGGTCAGCAACGCCTTCATCCGCGTCGTCAACCAGGCCGACGGCCAGGAGCTCGCCCGCTACGACCTCTCCGAGGACGCCTCCACGGAAACGGCGATGATCTTCGGCGAGGTCTACCGCTACAACCAGGAGTGGAAGTTCCGAGCGGTCGGTCAGGGGTACGCGTCGGGCCTGCGGGGCATCGCCCTCGACTTCGGGGTCAACGTTTCCTAGCCCGCCTAGGTCAGCCGAAGGGGCAGCCCTCTAGACTTCGTGGTCAACAGTGAGTAAAGCCGAGTACGGCGCGGGGGAGACCCGTACATACACGATTGGGTAGCCAGTGCTTCTGAAAACCTTCGGCTGGTCGTTCGCGATTACCGCGCTCGGTCTGGTCGCAGCGGCGTTCTACGGGGGGTGGACCGCCTTCGGTATCGTGGCGATCCTGGCCGTCCTGGAGATCTCGCTGTCCTTCGACAACGCGGTGGTCAACGCCGGAATCCTGAAGAAGATGAGTGCCTTCTGGCAGAAGATCTTCCTCACGGTCGGCGTGCTGATCGCCGTCTTCGGTATGCGACTGGTCTTCCCTGTCGTCATCGTCGCCGTCACCGCCAAGATCGGCCCGATCGACGCGGTCGACCTCGCGCTGAACAACAAGGACCACTACCAGGAACTCGTGACCGACGCCCACCCGGCGATCGCCGCCTTCGGTGGCATGTTCCTGCTGATGATCTTCCTCGACTTCATCTTCGAAGAGCGGGACATCCAGTGGCTGCGCTGGATCGAGCGGCCGCTGGCCAAGCTCGGCAAGGTCGACATGCTGGCGGTCTGCATCGCCCTGGTCGTCCTGCTGATCACCTCGTTCACCTTCGCGGCCAACGCCCACCAGCACGGCGGCGCGCACGTCGACAAGGCGCAGACGGTGCTGATCGCCGGCATCGCGGGCCTGATCACGTACATGGTCGTCGGCGGACTCTCCGGCTACTTCGAGGACAAGCTCGAGGAAGAGGAGGAGCGCGAGCACGAGGAAGAGGAGGAGGCCGAGCGGACCGGCAAGAAGAAGCCGGCCGTCGTCCTCGCCGGCCAGGCCGCGTTCTTCATGTTCCTCTACCTGGAAGTGCTGGACGCGTCCTTCTCCTTCGACGGCGTCATCGGCGCCTTCGCCATCACCAACGACATCGTTCTCATGGCGCTCGGCCTCGGCATCGGCGCCATGTACGTCCGGTCGCTCACGGTCTACCTGGTCCGCCAGGGCACCCTCGACGACTACGTCTACCTGGAGCACGGCGCGCACTACGCGATCGGCGCCCTCGCCGTGATCCTCATGGTCACCATCCAGTACCAGATCCACGAGGTCATCACCGGCCTCGTCGGCGTCGTCCTGATCGCCTGGTCCTTCTGGTCGTCCGTGCGCCGCAACAAGGCGCTCGCGGCGGCCGAGGGAAAAGGTGAGTCCTCGGACGAGAAGGCCGAGGTCTCGTCCGGGGTGTAACAGCCCACGGGTGTCCGGCGTGTGACACCCCACCGGCTTCCGGGGTGTGACACCCCTCCGGTTGAGGAACGCTCTGAGCGGGGCGGCCGTCGAGGACGAGTCCTCACGGCCGCCCCGCCGCATATCGAGGAACGTGGGGGGCGGAATGGGCATCTGGCAGGACCTGTGGCGCGGACGCTCGGCGGACTTCGACTCCGGCAGCGCGGCCACCAACTCCATCGAGCTGACCAAGCGGAACCACACGGTCTCGCTCACCAAGCAGGGCGCGGCCACCGGAAATCTGCGCATCAACCTGTCCTGGCGGATGCGCACCTCCGACATAGGCGGGCCGCAGCGCGGCAGCCTGCTGCGCCATCCCTTCCGCACCTTCAAACCGGAAGTGGTCCAGGCGCACACCCAGAGCATGGTCAACGTGGACCTCGACCTGGGCGTCATGTACGAGCTGACGGACGGCACCAAGGGCGTCGTCCAGCCGCTCGGCAGCTTCTTCGGTGAGCTCAACGCCGCGCCGTATGTGAAGCTCAGCGGCGACGACCGCTTCGGCTCCGGGTCCGGCGAGACGGCGTTCGTCAACCTCGACCACCGTGACGACATCAAACGGCTGCTGGTCTTCGTCTACATCTACGACCAGACCCCGGCCTTCGACCGTACGCACGCGATCATCACGCTCTACCCGAGCAACGGGCCGCGCATCGAGATCGGACTCGATGAACGGCATCCGCAGGCGCGGTCCTGTGCGGTGGTGATGATCGAGAGCAACAAGGGGGAGGTGACTGTGCGGCGGGAAGTGAAGTTCGTGTACGGGTTCCAGGCGGAGCTCGACCGGTTGTACGGGTGGGGGTTGCAGTGGGGGCGGGGGTACAAGTCGAAGGTTGGCCGTTGACTGACGGTCCGCTTCGGTTCGCCCAAGAGCTCGGGGATGCGGGGTGGTGTGGCGGCTGCGGGCTTGTTGTGGCTGGTCGCGCAGTTCCCCGCGCCCCTCACGGGGCGCCCGCTGACGAGGCGGCCTCTAGCGTCCGATGAACTGTGGGCCCTGTGGCGGCAGTTTGAAGTCCGGGCCCGGGCCCGTGCCCACCGGCTGGGGGAAGCCGTAGGCCGGCTGTGCGGCCGGGGCGGTCTGGGGCTGGGGGTAGCCGTAGGAGGGCTGGCCGACGGGCTGGGGATAGCCGTACGCGGGCTGCTGGGGTACCGGGGCCGGCTGCTCGGGGGGAAGTGGCATCGAGGTCTCGGGGACGGCTGCGGGCGCGGACCAGGCCGCGGCGTCGGGTACGGATCCGGTCACGGGCGCGGCGGCGGCCGCGGCGGCCTCCGTCTCGTCCACCGTGATCCCGAAGTCGGAGGCAAGCCCCTCCAGACCGTTCGAGTAGCCCTCGCCCAGCGCCCGGAACTTCCAGCCCCCACCGCGCCGGTACAGCTCGCCGCAGATCAGCGCGGTCTCGGCGCCGGTCTCCGGCTTGATGTCGAAGTACGCCAGCGGTTCACCGTCCGCGACGGCGGCGTCGTACAGCAGGATGCGCAGCGCGCGTACGCGGTCGAAGGTGACGTCGTCCGCCGATGCGACCAGAAGAATCTGTCCGACACCGGTCTCGACACCCGCCAGATCCGTCTGGATCGTGTCGGTGAGGCCCTCGGTGACGCGTTTCTTGCCGAGCCGCCAGACCTTGCCGGAGGGATGGCGGGGCTGGTTGTAGAAGACGAAGTCCTCGTCGGATCGCACACGACCGTCGGGGCCGAGGAGCAGCGCCGAGGCATCGACATCAGGGACACCCTGCCCGGGTGTCCAGCGCAGCACCGCGCGCACCGCTGTGGCGTCCAGCGGGACGTTCGACCCCTTCAGCATCGCGTGCGTCATGCGGTCATCCTGCCCTCTCGGTCCTGGTCACGACAACGTGGGGTCTCCCCAGAACCGGTGGGTGTTCGACATGGCCGAGTTACCTGAACTTCATGCCCGGTGGGAACCCCTGACATGGATCTATACGTACTATTACCGGCCACATCACGTAGGGCCGCATCATCGGCCACATCACATCGGGCCGCCTAGCCGCCACGGGGGAGTTTCATGCGTCATTTCGGTCACATTGCCCCTGAAGAGCGGCAGCGCCTGTTCTTCCGGGAGCCGGGCGTCTTCACCGCCGACTCGTCGGCCCGGGTGCTCTCGGCGGCCCTCGGGGCGACGCTGTACAGCCCGGCGAACCGGCCGCAGCTGGCCGACGACATCGTCAAGCAGACCGGGCGCGGTGTGGTGTCCATGGTGCTGTGCCTGGAGGACTCGATCCACGACGACGAGGTCGAGGGCGCCGAGGAGAACCTGGTCAGGCAGTTCACCGACCTGGCGGGACGCGAGGACGCGGGCGAGCTTCCGCTGCTGTTCATCCGGGTCCGCTTCCCCGAGCAGATCCCCGACCTCGTCCAGCGCCTCGGTTCCGCCGTCCGGCTGCTGTCCGGATTCGTGATGCCGAAGTTCACCGAGGAACGCGGCATGCCCTTCCTGGAGGCCCTCGCCTCCGCCGAGACGGCGAGCGGGCGGAGGCTGTTCGCCATGCCGGTCCTCGAATCGCCCGAGCTGCTGTACCGGGAGTCGCGCGTGGAGACCCTGGAGGGCATCTCCCGCGCCGTCGACAAGTACCGCGACCGGGTGCTCGCGCTGCGCCTCGGGGTGACGGACTTCTGTTCCTCGTACGCGCTGCGCAGGGCCCCCGACATGACGGCGTACGACGTCCAGGTCGTCGCTTCCGTGATCGCCGACGTGGTGAACATGCTGGGGCGGGCCGACGGCACCGGCTTCACGGTGACCGGGCCGGTGTGGGAGTACTTTCGAGTACAGGAGCGCATGTTCAAGCCGCAGCTGCGCCGCAGCCCCTTCCTGGAGGGCCAGGCGGAGGAGCTGCGCGAGGCGCTGATCGAGCACGCCATGGACGGGCTGCTGCGCGAGATCACCCTCGACCAGGCCAACGGTCTGATGGGCAAGACCTGCATCCACCCCTCGCACGTGCTGCCCGTGCACGCGCTGTCCGTCGTCAGTCACGAGGAGTTCAGCGACGCGCAGGACATCCTGAGGCCCGAGCGCGGCGGCGGGGGTGTGCTGCGGTCGGCGTACACGAACAAGATGAACGAGGTGAAGCCGCATCGCGCCTGGGCCGAGCGCACCCTCCTGCGCGCCGAGGTCTTCGGCGTGGCGCACGAGGACATCGGCTTCGTGGACCTGCTCGCCGCCGGGCTCCCGGAGTGAGCCGGCCGGACCGAGCGACGCGGAACCCGATCAACAAGGAATTGATGAACAGCGCAACAAACGACACGAACAACGCGGACGGCGCGCACGGCGCGGACAACGCGGACGGCACGGTCGGCGTGAACGACGCGGTGTGGACCGGGACGTGGGTCGCCGAGCGGCTCGGTGTCGAGCTCGTCGGCGACGAGACGCTGAGCGACCTGCTGGGGCTCGCGCTGCGCCGCAACCCCAAGCGTGCGCATCTGCTCGTGTCCAACGTCCTGGGCAAGCACGTACCGCAGTCGCCGTCCGTGGTGTACGGGTACGGGTTCGCGCTCGGCAGGCGGGTGCGCGACCTGCTGGGCACCGAGGACGCCCGCGCGGCCGTGGTCCTCGGGTACGCGGAGACGGCCACCGGGCTCGGCCACTCGGTCGCGGACGGCGTGGGCCTCGCGCCCTACCTGCACTCCACCCGCCGCCCCGTCGAAGGCGTCTCCCGGGCGGGCGGCTTCGAGGAGTCCCACTCGCACGCCACCTCGCATCTGCTGCTCCCCGAGGACGCCGGTCTGCTGGCGGGCTCCGGCCCGCTGGTCCTCGTCGACGACGAGTTCTCCACCGGCAACACGGTCCTCAACACGATCCGCGCCCTGCACGAGCGGTATCCGCGGGAGCGGTACGTGGTCGTGGCCCTGGTCGACATGCGCTCGCCCGCGGACCTGGGACGCCTGGAGGACTTCGCCGCCGAGATCGGCGCACGGGTGGACCTGGTGTCCGCGGCCTCGGGCACGGTGAAGTTCCCGGAGGGCGTCCTGGAGAAGGGGCAGGCCCTGGTCGCCGCCCACGAGACGGCGGCGCCCGGAGCCCCCGCTCAGGGGCGCGCCGACCAGGCCGTCCGCGTCGAGCTGGGCTGGCCCCGCGGCGTCCCCGACGGCGGGCGGCACGGGTTCACGCCCGGGCATCGAATACGGCTGGACGGGGCGCTGCCCGCCATGGCCGCCCGGATCGCCGACGCGCTGCCCGACGGCGCCCGGCGGGTGCTCGTGCTCGGCTTCGAGGAGCTGATGTACGCGCCGCTGCGGCTGGCGCGGGAGCTGGAGCAGGTGGTGGCCGCCGACGTGCGGTTCTCCACGACCACCCGCTCGCCCGTCCTCGCCCTCGACGACCCCGGTTACGCGATCCGCAGCCGAATCGTTTTCCCGGCCCACGACAACCCTGACGACGGCCCCGGCGAGCGCTACGCCTACAACGTCGCCGGCGCCGGCTTCGACGCCGTGGTCGCCGTCGTCGACTCCGTGGCCGACACCCCCGAACTGCGTGCCCACGACGGCCTGTTGGCCCAGCTCGCCGCGCACACCCCGAGCGTGCTGCTCGCCGTCGTCCCCAGTTACGTCCCCGCACGGCCGTCCACCGAAAGGCCCTCCATGCTGCCTGAGCCCCTCCGCGGCCCCGCCTTCTCCTCGTACGCGCCCGAAGAGGTCGGCTGGCTGCTCCAGGACCTCTCGGACGTGGGCCTGGAGGCGCCGACCGAGGAGCGGGAGGAGGCCATCCAGAGCGGCGGCGCCCACTACGCGGAGTCGCTGCCGGTCGAGTACCAGCCGAGCCCCCAGTACCAGGAGCTGTTCCACACGGCCCTGGGCACCTCGGCCGCCCGGATCGCGCAGGCCGTCGGCGCCGTCACCGAGCTGGTGCTCGCCGAGCGGTCGCCGCGCCCCGTGCTGGTGTCCCTGGCCCGCGCGGGCACGCCCGTCGGCGTCCTGATGCGCCGCTGGGCGGAGCACCGCCACGGCCTCGACCTGCCGCACTACGCCGTCTCCATCGTCCGCGGCCGCGGCATCGACGCCAACGCGCTGCGCTGGCTGGCCGCCCACCACGACCCGGCCGACGTCGTCTTCGTCGACGGCTGGACCGGCAAGGGCGCCATCACCCGCGAACTCGCCGACGCGATCAAGGAGTTCGAGGACTCCGACGGCATCACCGGCTTCGACCCGGAGATCGCGGTGCTCGCCGACCCGGGCTCGTGCGTGAAGACGTACGGCACCCGCGAGGACTTCCTCATCCCCTCCGCCTGCCTCAACTCGACGGTCTCCGGGCTGATTTCGCGTACGGTGCTGCGCTCCGACCTGGTCGGTGAACACGACTTCCACGGCGCGAAGTTCTACCGCGAACTCGCCGGCTCCGATGTCTCCGTCGACTTCCTGGACGCCGTCGCCGCCCACTTCACCGACGTCGCCGACGCGGCCTGCGCGCAGGCCAAGGAGCTCCTCGCCGCCGACCGCACCCCCACCTGGGAGGGCTGGGCGGCCGTCGAGCGGATCAGCGAGGAGTACGAGATCCACGACGTGAACCTCGTCAAGCCGGGCGTCGGTGAGACCACCCGGGTGCTGCTGCGCCGCGTCCCCTGGAAGATCCTCGCGCGCGCCGGGGCGGGCGCCGACCTCGACCATGTACGCCTGCTCGCCGAGCAGCGCGGGGTGCCCGTCGAGGAGGTCGCCGAACTCCCGTACACCTGCGTGGGGTTGATCCACCCGAAGTACACGCGCGGCGCGACCGGCGCCGACGGCAAGGCGGTGACGGTCTGATGTCCGCGCCCAAGGTGCTCGTCGCCAGCGACCTCGACCGTACGCTGATCTACTCCTCGGCCGCCCTCGCGCTGACCATGCCGGACGCCCGCGCGCCCCGGCTGCTCTGTGTCGAGGTGCACGAGAGCAAGCCGCTGTCGTTCATGACGGAGACGGCCGCCGCCCTTCTCACCGAGCTCGGCGACCTGGCGGTCTTCGTCCCCACCACGACCCGCACCCGCAAGCAGTACCAGCGCATCAACCTGCCGGGCCCCGCCCCGGCGTACGCGATCTGCGCCAACGGCGGGCACCTGCTCGTCGACGGGGTGTCCGACCCCGACTGGCATGCGAGCGTGACGGCGCGGCTGGCCACGGAGTGCGCGCCGCTGGCCGAGGTGCGGGAGTACCTGGAGGCCACCGCCGACCCGGCCTGGGTCCGCAAGCACCGGGTCGCCGAGGACCTGTTCGCGTATCTGGTGGTGGAGCGCGAGCTGCTGCCCGAGGAGTGGGTGAAGGAACTGGCCGTGTGGGCGGAGAGCCGCGGCTGGACGGTGTCGTTGCAGGGCCGCAAGATCTACGCCGTGCCGAAGCCGCTCACCAAGAGCGCGGCCGTGCGCGAGGTCGCCCGCCGCACCGGCGCGCCGCTGACCCTCGCGGCCGGCGACTCCCTGCTCGACGCGGACCTGCTGCTGGCGGCCGACCGGGGCTGGCGCCCCGGCCACGGTGAACTCGCGGAGTCCGACTGGACGGCCCCCGCGATCACCGCGCTTCCGGAGCGGGGAGTCACGGCGGGGGAGCGGATCCTGCGGGAGTTCCTGCACGCCGGCCGCCCGGGACCGGCCGCTCAGGTCTGAGAAGCCGGCGCCCGGAACCGGCCGGCCGGGGCCTGAGAAGTCGGCGCCTGGGACCGGCCGCCCGGGCCTGAAGGCCGCCCGGGCAAAAAGATTGAAGAGTTCCTGAGAAATCTCCCGGGATCAGCCGCAGCAACCCCCGCCGCAGCAGCCGCCTCCGCCCCCGCCGGAGCGCGGCGCCGGGGCCGGGGCGGACGCCGAGCCGCCCGTGGCGACGGAGACCGTCGACAGGAGCTTCACCGTGTCGTCGTGCCCGGCGGGGCAGGCCGCGGGGGCGGCGGACTCCGCCATCGGGCGGCTCAGTTCGAAGGTGTCGCCGCAGGTCCGGCAGCGGTACTCGTAGCGAGGCATGCCCACAGGTTAGCCGGAGCCGGCCGACGGCCGTAGGGCTCCGCCGGCTTCCCCCGGTGCGGTCACCGCGAGGGGTGCCGCCATCCGGGGGCGGGACCCAAAACCGGGACCCGAAACCGTGGGCCGAGGTCGGACGACCCGAGTGTCCTGGTGAGTTGAGTTGAGCTCTGAGCTTTTTTGTCTGATTGCTGATCGAAGAGATCGTATTGGACGCTGATAATTTAGGAGGGCCGCGACGAGCCGCAAGGTCGGGGAGGGGGGCCTGCTGCCGCATGTGCGGCCGCTGCATCTACCCGCGCGCGCAATTCCGAAGTGCGGAGGGAGACGCAGTCGTGACCGAGGCATGGCATCGAACGGGTGTCCCGCATCCCCTGGGCCGTCCATGCGCCGGAGCCTGCCGTGGCTAGACCGCAGGAGGGCGACGACCGCCCGAAGCGCGCCGAACCGCAACGGCCCGCGCGCCGTCGTACGGAGAGCGAGTCTCCCGCTGAGGAAACCACCCAGCTCCGTATCCCGCCCAGTGCCGAGACTCCCGCCGAGCGGACCACCCAGCTTCGCATCCCGTTTCGCAGGAACGTCTCCGCCGAGGCGCACCCGGAGGCGGAGGAATCCGCGCGACGAGCCGACCGGGGGGCCAGTTCAGGCCATCGCGGCAGCCGCCGTAAACCCGCACCGCCGTCCGGCCTCGCCGCGCGGTTCGCACCCCTCGGCCGCCGTCTCAAGCCGCGGTACCCACGGCCCGGCCGCTCCGGCTGGCGGCGCTGGATACCCTCCTGGCGGCAGTGGCTGGGAGCCTGGGGCCTGGCCATCGGGCTGACCGGCACGCTGCTGGTCATCGCCTACGCCGCCACCGACATACCCGACAACCTGAACACCTACGCCACCCAGCAGGACAATGTCTACTTCTGGTCGGACGGGACACCCATGGCCCGTACCGGCTGGGTGCGGCGACAGGCCATGCCGCTGAAGGACATCCCCGAGGACGTGCGCTGGGCGGTCCTCGCGGCGGAGAACGAGAGCTTCTACTCCGACCCGGGCATCTCCTTCAAAGGCATCGGCCGTGCTCTGGTGCGCACGGTGGGCCAGGGGGACACCCAGGGCGGCTCCACCATCACCCAGCAGTACGTCAAGAACGTCTACCTGACCCAGAATCAGACGGTGGGCCGCAAGTTCACCGAGGCCATGATCGCCCTCAAGCTCGACAACAAGATGAGCAAGGACAAGATCCTTGAGGGCTACCTCAACACCAGCTGGTTCGGCCGCGGCACCTACGGCCTCCAGCGGGCCGCCCAGGCCTACTACGGCAAGGACGTCAGCCGTCTCAACGCCAGCGAGGGCGCGTTCCTCGCCTCGCTCCTCAAGGGCGCGGGTCTCTACGACCCCACCCTGAGCAAGGCGAACCACAAGCGGGCCGTGGAACGCTGGTCCTGGATCCTCGACCGCATGGTCAAGATCGGCAAGCTGTCGCCGTCCGAGCGGGCCAAGTACAAGAAGTTCCCCGAGCCGCTCAAGCAGTCCAAGACGTTCGACACCGGCAAGCAGAGCGACTACCTGGTGGAACTGGCGACCCAGTACGCCAAGAAGGCCGGGCACATCTCGGACAAGCAGTTCGACCTGGGCGGTTACCAGATCTACACGACCTTCGACCGGAAGCGGGAGACGGCGCTCACCGACGCCGTGACCAAGGCCCGCAAGAAGGCGCTGAAGGAGGACCCCAAGGCGGCGAAGACCGCGCACTACGGGGCCGCCTCGGTGGCCGCCGACGGCAGGATCCTCGCCGTCTACGGCGGCCCCGACCACCGTACGCAGGGCTACAACGAGTCCAACGCCACCACCGTCCCGGCCGGTTCGGCGTTCCTGCCGTTCGTCTACGCCGCAGGCCTGGAACACGGCGTCCACAAAACGCGTGGCAGCACGGCCACACCGGTCACGCCCGACTCCGTCTACAACGGCGACGACGGCGTCCCGGTCACCACGCCCGAGGGCCCCTACTGGGACCGCAGCGGCAAGAAGGTCGCCGCGCACAACGACGGCAAGAAGTCGTACGGGCAGATCACCCTGCGCAAGGCGCTCGCCGCGTCCGTGAACGTGCCGTTCATGCAGCTCGGCATGGACACCGGCCTGGCCCAGGTGCGCAAGACCGCCGAAGCGGCAGGCATGCTCTCCTCCAGCCTGGGACCGCAGGTGCCCGCGCTGTCCCTGGGCAGCTCCACGCCCAGCGCGATCCGGATGTCGAGCTCCTACGCCACCTTCGCCGCGGGCGGGACGCACATCGAGCCCTACTCCGTGCGGCGCATCACCCGCAACGGCTCCCGGGTCGACCTGGACACGCCCGGTCCCCATCGCGCGGTGAGCGCCGAAGTGGCCGGCGAGGTCACCGAAGCGCTCACGGACTCCTTCACCGTCGGCCACGCCGGTGCGGCGCCCGCATCGGCACAGGTGGCCGGGAAGGCCGGCACCACGTCGGACGACAAGGCCGCCTGGTACGTGGGCACGAACCGTTCCGTGACGACCTCGGTCGTCCTCTACCGCATGGACCTGACCAAGAGCCTCGAACCACTGCCGCTCAAGGGCATCGACGCCGTATCCGGCGCCGACGTCCCGTACGGCATCTGGTCGGGCGCGATGAGCCCGCTCCGCTGATCCCGGCGGCCGAGCGGCCGCCCCGCCACGCTCCTGCCACTTCCACCCCCCTCGCAGAATGTGCCCCGTATGAACTCGAAGCACAGCCGGCGCCGTCGCCGTGACCCCGCTCCCGGTTCTGCCGCCGTCTCCGCCCGCCAGGGCTTCGCGGCCATGGCGGCCTTCCTCGTCGTCACGTCCACGGCCGCGACCTATCTGGCCCTGAACCGCTCGGACACCACACCGGCCGCGTCCGCCAGCGCGCACCGCTCCGACGGCGCCGCCAAGGCGACGAAGGAACCCGCCTGGGACGGCAAGACCAAGGTGCTCGGCGACGGCTCCACGTCCTACACGGGGCCGCAGAAGGGCGAGTTGAAGGCCGTACCGCTCAAGCCCGGTGAGAAGCCGCCCCAGTTCGTCGTCTTCTCCTGGGACGGCGCCCTTCAGGGAGACGACAAACTCTTCTCGCACTACCGGGAGCTGGCCAAGGAATACAACGCCCATATGACGTTCTTCCTGACCGGCATCTATCTGCTGCCCAAGGCCAAGAAGACGCTCTACACCCCGCCGTTGCACCCGGTGGGCTCCGCCGCGATCAGCTATCCCACCGACGAGCACATCCGCACCACACTGGAGGAGCTCGGCGAGGCGTGGAAGGAGGGCAATGAGATCGGCACCCACTTCAACGGCCACTTCTGCGGTGACAAGGGCGGCGAGGACTGGAGCGTGGCGCAGTGGAAGAGCGAGATCGAGCAGTTCTTCTCGTTCGTCGAGAAGTGGAAGACCAACACCGGCTACACCGATCTGCCGGCCCTGCCCTTCGACGCCACCAAAGACATCACCGGCGGGCGCGCCCCCTGCCTGGAGGGTCAGAAGAATCTGCTCAAGGCCATGAAGGAGACCGCCAAGGAGTACAACTGGCGCTACGACGCCAGCTCCACGGGTGACTTCCAGATATGGCCCACCAAGAAGGAGGGCGTCTGGGACTTCCCGCTCCAGCTGCTCCCCTACGAGAGCGGCAAGTACCAAGGCCTCTCCATGGACTTCAACTTCCTCTACAACCAGTCGGACGGCGAGACCGAGGGAGACCCGGCCAAGTACCCCGAGTGGCAACAGGAAACGGTCAAGTCCTATATGAACGGCTTCGACCGGGTGTACTACGGCAGCCGGGCACCGCTCTTCATCGGTAACCACTTCGAGGACTGGAACGGCGGCATCTATATGAAGGCCATCGACCAGGTCGTCAAGAACGTGTGCACCAAGAAGGGCGTTCGCTGTGTGTCCTTCCGTGAACTGGCCGACTGGCTCGACGTGCAGAAGCCGGAAGTCCTGGAACGGCTGCGCAGCCTGGACCCCGCGCAGTCGCCGGACTGGTCGACGGTGGTGAAGTAGGTATAGCTGTCGGGCGCGGACAACTTATCTTCCGAGCAGGGGAGTTGCCCGGTGGCCGCACTGGATCCACCCAGACTCACCACACTTGAGTGGGACATGTAAAGATTCCCTCCCCGGCGTCCGGCCGGGGATCAAGGAGAATCATCAGTGAGATCAAAGAAGTTGAGCCGCAGATGCTCGACCGTGACGGCGGTCGCCCTCTCCGCCGTCCTGCTGCCCCTGTCCGCCGCCCACGCCGCGGACACGTCCCCCGCCACGGTGAACCGGGCGACGACCGACGCCTTCGGCCGCGCGGCGGACGCCGTGTTCACCGATCGTACGGCCGCCCTCCTGGACGGCAGCCAGGCGACCCGTACGGCGCTGAAGCCGGCGGGAGGCATACCGCTGTCCGCCGCGCTGACCCGTACGGAGAACACCGCGGTCTCGTCGCTGCGCGGCACCCGCTCCCGCCTCGCGGCGCTGGGCGAGGCCTACACCGCCGCCGACACCCAGGTCACCGTGAACAGGACCCGGGTGAAGGGAAAGCGGGCGACCGCCTGGGTCACCGAGACCACCACCCTCACGTACGAGAAGATCCGCGGTGACGAGCCCGACACGACGGGCTTCCGCGCGCACCACGTACTGACCTTCACCGCCCAGCCGGACGGCACCTGGAAGCTGTCGGGCGAACGCTCGACGGACAAGGGCCCCCGGCAGGTCAACGAGCCCGTCACCGGCACGACGCCGCGCAAGACCACGATGGCCGCTGTCGACGCCCCCCGGGCAGCGACCACGTATCCCGCGCCCGCCAACCCCAAGACGCTCACCGGCTCCACGTACGACTACGCGGCGATGGCGACGTACGCCGAGAAGTACTGGAAGAACTACAACACCGCCTACCGGAAGTTCAATTCGGTCGGCGGCGACTGCACCAACTACCTGAGCCAGTCCCTGAACGCGGGCGGCTGGAAGCAGGTCAGCAGCTCGTCGGAGGAGTACGGCACCTGGTCCTACGGCACCTCGACCCAGACCGACACCTGGGTCGGCGTGAACGAGTGGTCGTGGTTCACCCAGACGGCCAAGCGGACCACGGCCCTGGCGAACGTCTATCAGATGGACGTCGGTGACGTGATGCAGATGGACTTCGACAAGGACGGGTCCAAGGACCACTCCATGATCACGTCGTACCGGAGTTCGAGCGGCGTTCCGTATCTGACGTACCACGACACCGACACCTACCGCAGGTCGGTGTCGAGCATCCTCGCGTCGTACCCGACCTCGGCGTACTACGCGTACCGCACCTGACTCAGCCCTTCGGCACGGCCCTGCGCGCACGGTGCAGGGCCGTTGCCGAGGCCCTCAGCCGCCGCTCGCGCGCCAGCTGCTCCGGATGGCGGGCCTTCCAGTACGGGTTGTCGTGGGGCAGGGCCGAGCCGACCCTCCCGTACATGCCGAAGAACATCAGCATCACGCCCACGACAAAGCTGAACAGCACGTTCTGGATGTGGAAGGCGAGGAAGTTGAAGCCGGTGTCGAGCAGCGCCAGGTTCACGAAGCCGCTCAGGATGAAGGCGACGCCGAGAACCATGTTGAGCGTGGAGGCGACGTTCCCGCCGATCACCATCCCCGCGAACAGCAGCACCCCGACGCAGATCGACAGCACACTGAGCGAGCCGTTGGTGTTCAGCCCCGCGACCGTGTCCCCGCCGGTCTCGAAGAAGCCGACCTTGTCGATGAGGCCCAGGATGCCGAAGGCGAGCAGTACCAGGCCCATGAGGCCCGCGCCGATCCGGTAGAAGGTGCTGAGACGATGATCGACGGGCAGATGCTCGTCGAAGAAGATGCGCCGTCGGGAACCGCGCCCGGAATCCGGCCCGGACCGCTGGCGCAGCGCGTGTGCGGCCATGTCCGCCTCCTCACGCAGCCGGCGGAGGCCCTACGTACAGCCAGGGAGGCCGTACGTACCTTCAGGATCCGCCCGGGCCACCCGGACCGCCAACACCAGAACCGCAGGGGTAAGGGGTAGGGGTGCGGGCGGGTTCAGGCCGGGCCGCCGCGCTCCTCGCGGATCTGGGAGACCACCCGGGCGACCGTCTGCCGCACGGCCTCGGTCTCCGTCAGGAAGTGCCAGTAGTCGGGGTGGCGCCCCTCCAGCGTGGCGATGGCACGGTCGAGACGGGCGACGGAGTCGTCGAGCGGACGGGCGTGCCGCGGGTCGGGGGTGTTGCGCCCCGACATCGCGAGGCGCTGGGCGTCACGGATGGCGAAACGGGTGCGGTCGATCTCCTGCTGCGGGTCCTTCTGCACGGCGTTCAGCCGCCGCAGCCGGTCGCCGGCGGCCGAGACGGCCTCGTCCGTGTGGTTCAGCAGCGCCCGTACCGTCGACAGCAGGGAGGTCGCGTCCGGCCAGCGCTGCGCGTCGCGCGCGGCCTGCGCCTCCTTCAGCTTCAGCTCAGCCTGCCGTACGTTCTCCGCGGTCTGCTCCGGCACCTGCTGAAGGTCCTGCCAGCACGCGGCCGAGAACCGCCGCCGCAGCTCGCTCAGCACCGGCTCCACCTGCCCGGACCGGGTGGTCAGCGCCTGCGCGCGGGTGCGCAGCGAGACAAGCCGGTGGTCGGTCTCGGCGGCCCGCTCGGGCAGCCGCTCCGCCTCCGCGCGCACCGCCCCGGCCTCCCGCGAGACCCGCTCGGCGCGCTCCAGGGTCTCCGGTACGCCGTGCTGCCCGGCCCCCTGGTTCAGCCTGGTCAGCTCGGGCCCGAGGGCGGCGAGCCGGGCGGCGAGATCGTCGGCCTTGAGCCCCGACTGCCGTACGGCATCCAGCGCGTTCGAGGCGGCGAGCAGGGCCTGGCGGGCGCGCTCGACGGCCGGGGCGAGCCGGGCCAGCTGCGTCTCGGCCTTGCCGAGCAGCGGCGCGAGCCCTCGCTCGAACCGGTCCAGGTCCTGCTTGACCCGCCCCAGCTCGTCCTTGGCTGCGGTCAGCTCGGTGCGGGCCCGCGCGGCGACCGACGCCTCCAGCTCGACCCGGTCGAGATCGTGGGCGTCGACGGCGGTGATGTACTTCTGGCTGGCCTCGTCGATACGCCGCCCCAGCGCCTCGAAGTCGGAGACGACGCGACGGGCGGCGGGGGAGTCGTCGACGGCCGTGATGGTCTCGATCGAGATCCGCAGATCGCGCTGCGCGGTGTCGAGCTCGTAGAAGGCGGCCGCGGCGGCGTCCTTCGCCGCCTGCGCCTCGGCCCGCTGACTCTCGGAGCGCCCGCCGAACCACCGCCGGGTACCGCCACCTGCGAAGGCGGCGGGCAGGGCGAGGGCGGCGAGCAGGGGCAGTGCCAGGAGGGTCAGTACATCACGGGCGGCGCGCGAGACACCCGGTGCCGGCTGCGCCGGCTGTGCTGGGCGCACTGCTCGCACTGGTTGCGCTGGTCGCGCTGGCTGTGCACATGGCACAAACGGCGAATACGGCTGCGAAGGTGTCGCCGTCACATCCCTCTCCCGTGCTGTCATCCGCCTTGCCCGGCTGTCATTCTCCCACCGGTTAAGGACGAACACACGGGCCTGTTAGTTCGCGGTTCGTACCGTGATCTTCCCGTCGTTCGTGTGGGTGGACACCACATGGGAACTGGCCGGGTCACGGGGCACGGACACATCCACGGACCCGTCACCGCTGTCGGCCGTCACCCGATAGAAGTCGTGGGGCAGCGCGATGGTGACGGAGCCGTCCTGGCTGCGGGACTCCACCAGGTCGGGCACGACGCCGAGTTCGAGCCGTACGGAACCGTCCTGGGTACGGGCCCGCACGCGCCGCGAGTCCACCCCGAGCGCGCTGATCGACCCGTCGGCGCTGCGCAGGTCCAGCGGCCCCGACGAGTCCGTCACCCGGACGGAACCGTCCGCCGTACGCACGCTGAGCGCCTCCTCGAAGCCACGCGCCGTCACCCGCCCGTCCCCGTCCGCCACGCTGACGGCGACACCGCGCGGCACCACGATCCGGTGCCGGGCCGAGCAGTCGGCGACGACACCCGAGCACTTCATCCGCAGCACCAGCCGGTCACCGTCCTCCATGGCCCAGGTGACCTCGGGGTCCCCACCGACGACGACATGCCCTTCGAACCACCGGGTGACCTGGACGGTGTGCACCGTGTCGGAATCCGCGACCACAAGATCGATCGCGGAGTCGTCCGAGTCGACGGTGAGCGCCCGCCCGTGCAGGGCGAAGGACCGCTGCTCCGGCTTCTTGTCGTCCCCGGCGGACGCGCCACAGGCGGTGGCGCCCGCGACGAGGGCGACGACTATGCCGACGACGCCGGCGACGGAGGCCGCGCGGACGGGAACGGTACGGGCCATGATGATCTCCCCCTGAGGCTGACTGCCCATGCCCTTCGACCGTATGGACCCACAGCGCCCCGCGGGATCCGGAGGGCTCCCGCATCCGAGGTGGGGAAAACCCCCGCTCCGCCCCGCCCGGACCCGTCCCACTCACCATCACCGGATACCGGTTTGCAGGGCATCCCCTCCGGCAATGTAGGCTGTCGACTCGTCCTGGGCGCGTAGCTCAGCGGTAGAGCGCCGCCCTTACAAGGCGGATGTCGGCGGTTCGAAACCGTCCGCGCCCACCAGGAAAAAAAGACCCCCAGCCGATCATGGCTGGGGGTCTTTGACGTCCGGATCCGACATCAGTGCCGCGGCGCGCTGGATGCCGCTGTAAAACCCGTCGCCCGCCCCGGTGCAGAGCCGGGGCGGGCGACGGGCTCTCGGATGTCAGAGCGACGTCATGACGTGCTTGATCCGGGTGTAGTCCTCGAAGCCGTATGCGGAGAGGTCCTTGCCGTAGCCGGACTTCTTGAATCCGCCGTGCGGCATCTCGGCGACGAGTGCCATGTGGGTGTTGATCCACACACAGCCGAAGTCGAGGTTCTTCGACATCCGCATCGCCCGCGCGTGGTCCTTGGTCCACACCGAGGAGGCCAGCGCGTACTCGACGCCGTTGGCGTACCGCACGGCCTGGGCCTCGTCCGTGAAGGACTGGACGGTCATGACCGGGCCGAAGACCTCGTTCTGGATGATCTCGTCGTCCTGCCGGAGGCCGGAGACGACGGTCGGGGCGTAGAAGTAGCCCTTCTCGCCGACCTGGTGGCCGCCCGCCTCGATCGTGGCGTGCTCGGGGAGGCGCTCGATGAAGCCGCTGACCTGGGCGAGCTGGTTCGCGTTGTTGAGCGGGCCGTACAGCACGTCCTCGTCGTCCGGCTGCCCGGTCCTCGTCTCCGCCGCCGCCTTCGCCAGCGCGGCCACGAACTCGTCGTGGACCGACTCGTGGACCAGGACGCGGGTCGCGGCCGTGCAGTCCTGACCGGCGTTGAAGAAGCCGCCGACCACCAGGTCCTCGACCGCCTTCGTCAGGTCGGCGTCCTCGAAGACCACCGCCGGGGCCTTGCCGCCGAGCTCCAGGTGGACCCGCTTGACGTCCTTGGCCGCGCTCTGGGCGACCTGGATGCCGGCGCGTACCGAACCGGTGATGGAGGCCATGGCAGGGGTCGGGTGCTCCACCATCAGGCGACCGGTCTCACGGTCGCCGCAGACCACGTTGAAGATGCCCTGGGGCAGGCCCAGTTCCTTCAGGACGCCGCCGATGATCTCGGCGATCAGCACGGTGGACGCCGGGGTGGTGTCCGAGGGCTTGAGGACCACCGCGTTGCCCGCCGCGAGCGCCGGGGCGAACTTCCACACCGCCATCAGCAGGGGGTAGTTCCAGGGCGCGACCTGTGCGCACACACCGACCGGCTCGCGGCGGATGATGGAGGTCATTCCGTCCATGTACTCGCCGGCCGAGCGGCCCTCCAGCATGCGCGCCGCGCCCGCGAAGAAGCGGACCTGGTCGATGGCGGGGGCGAGTTCCTCGCTGCGGGTGAGGTGGAGCGGCTTGCCGGTGTCCCGGCTCTCCGTGGCGACCAGCTCGTCGGCCCGTGCCTCCATCGCGTCGGCGATCTTCAGCAGCGCGCGCTGCCGCACGGACGGTGTGGTGTCGCGCCAGACGGGGAACGCCGCAGCCGCGGCCGCCATCGCCGCGTCGACGTCCACCGCCCCCGAGAGCGGGGAGGTCGCGTAGACGTCACCGGTGGTGGGGTCCACCACATCGAGCGTGCGGCCGTCCGAGGCGTCGACGAGTACGCCGTCGATGTAGTTGCGGAACGTGGTGCTCATGGAACGGCTCTCCTGGTCAGGCGGCGGTGCGGGCGGACAGGTGCTCGTGGACGGCCGTCCAGCCGCCGTCGTCGGCGCGGGCGAAGACGATGGTCTCCCGCTCGTGGACCGTCTCCTCGCCGGCGTTGGTGGCGACCCGGGTTTCGACGTCGTGGCTGAAGACGGCCGTGTCGCCGAAGTGCTGGATCAGCTGTGCGGACGAGGTGCAGCCGAGGATGCGGAAGCCGTCCTGCTCCACCCACTGCTGCCAGAGCGCGCGGTACTCGGCCGTGGAGCCGAGCCGCTCCGGGGTGGTGTGGAAGATGAAGGTCGCGTCCGGGGCGAAGGCGCCGAAGTAGTCGTCGAGACGGCCCTCGGCGAAGGCGGCGACGAGTGCGTCCGCGGCGGCACGGATTTCCTGGACGGTGGTGGTGCTCATGCGCAACTCCTGGTCACGGGCGTTCGGTGGGCGGGGCCGGAATGCCTGGTGTGCGGTTACGGGGGTGACGGTGAGGCCTCAGCGGGCCATGGCGGGCTCGGTGACGGTCTCGTCGGTGCCGCCGGTGATCGGCGGCACGGGCGCATCCGAGGCCCGGACGAAGCGGGGTCCGGCCGGTCCGTACACGTCGCGCGGCTCGGGGAACAGCGTGAGCAGGGCGAGGTAGAGCACGACCGCGAGGCCGAGGCCGACCGGCAGCGAGATGTCCGTACCGCCCGCGAGGTTGCCGAGCGGGCCGACGAACTGGCCGGGCAGGTTGGTGAAGAGGAGCGCCACGACGGCGGAGACCAGCCAAGTGGACATGCCGCGCCAGTTCCAGCCGTGGGTGAACCAGTAGCGGCCGCCGCGCTGACGGCGGTTGAAGACCTGCAGCGCGTCCGCGTCGTACCAGCCGCGCCGGGTGACATAGCCCAGCGTCATGACGACCATCCACGGTGCGGTGCAGGTGATGATCAGCGTGGCGAAGGTGGAGATGGACTGCGCGAGGTTGAGCGCGAAGCGGCCGACGAAGATGAAGGCGATGGACAGGGCGCCGATGAAGAAGGTGGCCTGGACGCGGTTGAAGCGCGTGAAGACGCTGGAGAAGTCGAGCCCCGTGCCGTACAGGGACGTCGTGCCGGTGGAGAGGCCGCCGATCAGGGCGATCAGGCAGAGCGGCAGGAAGTACCAGCCGGGCGAGATCGCGAGCAGCCCGCCCACGTAGTTGGGGGCGGCCGGGTCGACGTACTTCGAGGCCTTCGACGCGATGATCGACGCGGTGGTCAGGCCGAAGAGGAACGGCAGCAGGGTGGCGATCTGGGCGAAGAACGCGGCCCCCATCACCCGGCGGCGCGAGGCCCCGGCCGGGATGTAGCGGGACCAGTCGCCGAGGAACGCACCGAAGGAGACCGGGTTGGAGAGCACGATCAGCGCGGCGCCGATGAACGACGGCCAGAACAGCGGGTCGGCGGTGGAGGCGAAGGATCCCGCGTAACCGGGGTCGAAGTCACCCGCGAAGGCGAAGGCGCCGAGCACGAAGAGGGCCGACGCCGCCAGTACCGCGATCTTGTTGACCAGCAGCATGAACCGGAACCCGTAGATGCAGACGACCAGCACGAGCCCGGCGAAGATCGCGTACGCGATGCCGTAGGTGACGTCCGACTCGGGGACGTGGACGAGCCGGTGCGCGCCGCCGACGAGCGCGTCTCCCGAGGACCACACCGAGATCGAGAAGAACGCGACGGCGGTGAGCAGGGAGAGGAACGAGCCGACGACCCGGCCGTGCACGCCCAGGTGCGCGGAGGAACCGACGGCGTTGTTCGTGCCGTTGGCGGGGCCGAACAGAGCCATCGGGGCCAGCAGCAGCGCACCCGCGACGAGGCCGAGGACGGTTGCCGCGACACCCTGCCAGAAGGAGAGGCCGAAGAGGATCGGGAAGGCGCCCAGCACACAGGTCGCGAAGGTGTTGGCGCCGCCGAAAGCGAGCCGGAACAGATCGATCGGGCGGGCTGTGCGGTCCTCGTCCGGGATCCGCTCGACACCATAGGTCTCGATTTCGGTGATCGAGGTTGTCACGGGCGCTCCACCTTCCGTTCATGCGTAGGGGCGGTCTCGACAGTGTGTGCCCCCTGCACGTTTATCGACAATTGTGTCCGTCACAGAGCCGTACACTTTCTTTTGTGGCCAGCGACAAACTCACCGTCAGGGATCTGCTCTCCTTCCCGGCACTCCAGCTCTCCGTGAAGGCCGGCCGTGGCGGTCTGGACCGGTCCGTGTCCTGGGCGCACGCCAGCGAGCTCGCCGATCCGACGCCCTGGCTCCTGGGCGCCGAGGTGATCATGACGGCGGGTCTGGCGGTCCCTCGTGACGCGGCCGGGCAGCGCGCCTATCTGGAGCGGCTGGACGACGCCGGGGTGTCGGCTCTCGCGCTCTCCGCGCAGTTGCACATGCCCCCGCTGCACGATGAGTTCTTCCGGGCGGCGGAGGAGCGGGGTTTCCCGGTCCTCGAAGTGCCGCTCGCCGTTCCGTTCATCGCTGTCGCCCAGGAGGTCGCGGCCTCGGTCCAGGAGGACGCCCGGCACCGGCTGGGCGCGCAGCTCCAGGTCTTCGGCGCGCTGCGCTGGCTGGTCGCCGAGAACCTCGACACACCGGCGCTGCTGCGCCGTCTCGAAGGCCTGTCGGGCTACGACGTCTACCTCTGCACGCCACAGGGCCGCCCGCTGCTGCCCGGCGTTCCCGCGCCGGATCCCGGTGTCCTGCCCGCCTCCGTCGACGCCCCGCCGACGATCCCCGGCGGATTCGTCCTCCCGGTGCCCGCGCCCGGCGGCCCGGCCGGCTTCCTCGTCGCGTACGAGCGTCAGGGCGCCCAGCCCGCGGGACTCGCCGTCGCCCAGCACATCGCCACCGTGGCGGCGCTGCGGCTGGCGATGGTGCGCAACGAGCGCGAGACGCTGCGCCGCGAGGGCGCGGAGACGCTCGCCGAGCTGCTGCAGGAGGTGCTCGACCCGGAAGTGGCGCGCCGCCGCCTCGCCCGGCACTCGATCGAGGGCGACACCGTGCTTCTCGTGGTGCGCCACACCACCGACGAGGCACTGCTGTGCTGCCTGGAGGACCGTCCCCATCTGCTGCTCACCCGGGGCGAGGACCGCTACGTCCTGGGGGCGCCGGAGCTGGCGGCGGCCGTCGGTGAGCTGCCGGACGTGGCAGCCGGGATGAGCCGCCCCTTCCTGCCGGGCGCCGCACTGAAGGTCGCCCAGCGCGAGGCGCTCTGGGCAGTCTCCAAGGCCGTGGAGTCAGGCCGCCCCGTCGTCCGGTACGGCGACGACTCGACGGGCCGGTGGCTGCCCGACGACCCCGCCGTCCTGACCGCACTGGTCGAGCACGTCCTCGGCGAGGTCCTGCGCTACGACGAGGCCCATGACTCGCAGCTGCTGGTCTCCGCCCGCACCTGGATGGAGCGCGACCGCCGCACCGAGACGGCCGCGGCGGCGCTCCACATCCACCCGAACACCCTCGCCTACCGGCTGCGCCGCTTCAGCGCTCTCACCGACCGTGACCTGACGTCGACGGGGGCCCTGGCCGAGGTCTGGCTGGCGATCCAGGCGGCGGGGGCCCTGGGCCTCACCGGCTGAGCAGGCTGCCGCCGCCGCACTGCACACGTGGTTCCCGTGGCTCCCGATCGTCCGCCGCTACGCCTGGCCGACCATTCTCGGCCCGGAGCCCGGACCCCGACGCCCCGTCCATGGACGTCGGACTGTCATGACGGGTCCTCGTGTGCGTGCTTCAGCTTCATGCGGGCGTCGACCTTCTCCGGGGGCGTGACCTCCGACCAGAAGCGATGGCAGGTCACGAACACGGCGAGTTCGCGCTCCCGCTGGCGGAGCTTCTCCACCTCGGCCTGTTCGTCGGCGGTCCAGCCGGGGGAGGCGGGGCGCTCCACCTTGCGCCAGCCGCCCGCGTCACTGAATCCGTCGAGCGGCTCCACTGACCAGGGGAGTCGTTTCAGCAGGGCCAGCAGCTCGGCCCGGACCTGATGCAGCTCCTCCTGACCGGCCAGGAGGTCACTCGGAAAGTCATAGGTCGCAGCCACGCGGCAATGCTACGCCTGTTCGATTTTGGGATGCGAGTTCCTTCCGGGACTTCACGCGAACGAGTGGGACCCCTGTCCGGTGCCATCGGAGCTTGGTGTGTTTGACCTGGGGTTTTTAGAGGATGGCGTACAGGTTCAGCGGTCTCTGGAGGCCTGTTGGGGTGCCCGTTTCGAGCGGGTGCCCCAACAGGTGTCGCCGCCGCGGCGCGTCACAGCGTCGCGGTCGTCTGCTCCCCGGACGCGCTGCCCGCGAGCCACTGGTCCCATCCCAGGTTGAAGTCGGCGTAGCCGTTGTCGGCCGGGGCCTTGGCGCGGGAGGAGCCGGTGATGGTGACCGGGTCGCCCTGCTTGACCTGGCCGTAGAACCACTTGGCGTCCGACAGCGACAGATGGACGCAGCCGTGCGAGCCACGGGCGCTGCCGCTGCCCGGAGTGGGGTCGCCGGTCGAATAGTGCACGTACGTGCCGGACTGGGTCAGGTGGATGTCCCAGGGCAGCGTCAGGTCGTAGTAGTTGGCGCTGCCCTTGTCGCAGCTGATGCCGACGCTGCAGGAGGTCATGTGGACCTTCTCCTGCTTGTCGATGACGGCCATCGTGCCGTTCCACGTCGGATACTCGGCGCTGCCCGCATTGATCGACAGGGTGCGTACCGCCTCGCCGTTCCGGGTCACCTTCATGGTGTGGCCGGTCACCGAGACATCCGCGCGGACGTCGTCGCCGATCGTGAAGGTGTGCGTGTAGGCGTGCACGCCGTAGCGTCCGTTGCCGTTGCTGACGCCCTTCATGTCAGCGTCGATCTTCACCTTCGTGCCGGAGGGCCAGTACGTCTTCGGCCGCCAGTCGACGCGCTGGTCGCCCATCCAGTGCCAGGCGCCGGCCACCGGCTGCGAGGCGCTCACCTTCATGTGCTTCTCGACCGTGGCCCGCGCCTTCGCCGCCACCGGGTTCGTGAAGATCACCGAGATCGGCATGGCCACGCCGACCGTGGTTCCCGTCTGCGGGGTGATCGTGTCCAGCAGCATCGGCGGGCCCGCGGGCTTCGTCGGTGACGGCGAGGCACTCGCGCTCGCCTTGCCCGACGCCTTCGCGTCGTTCCCGCTCGCCTTGTCACTGCCGCCCCCGCCGCAGGCACTCGTGCCCACCAGCATCGCGACCGTGACGAGTGTGATCCCTATGCCGCCCTTGCGCCGTCCCACGATCTGCCCCGCTCTCTCGCTCCCCGCCCCTGACGGGCCCGCCTCCCTGTCAGACAGTGACGGCGGGGGTCGCAGTTGCGTGCCTCACGTAGATCCTTAGTGATCCACGTCACTCGAACTTCGACGGTAAGCGCTCAACGTTCGAAGGTGGAGGGCAACCCAGGCCATCCCTTGGGCGCCAGGCTGTGGTCTTCCGACGGAAGCGTGCCTTCCATGTGCTTGATCGGTAACAGGCGTACGAGGCAGGCGATGTGAGGGTGAGTCATGTCGCAGAATGCGCTTGCAATCGAGAGTCGACAATGGCCGTGTACGGCCGACAACGGGGGAACACCATGAATGCTGCTGCCCGCAAGAGACCCATGAACTGGAAGTTCTACGTCCTCGGGGCCGCGACGGTCGCCGCGCTGCTCGCGACCACGGCGTGCGAGCCGGGCGCGGTCGCGGGCTCGGACGACGCCAAGCCCTCGGGCCGGCCGAGCGCGACGAATTCGGCGACGCCGGGTGGGACGGCTTCGGTGACGCCGAGCGGGAGTTCGGGCGACACCGGCGGAAGCGACGGCAACGGCGACAGTGGCACCATCGCCGCCTGCACCGGAGAGGAACTCGCGGTCTCCGCCACGAAGGAGCCCGCGGACAGCAAGGAAGCCAGGCACCTCCTCATCACCGTCCAGAACGCCGGCGACAAGACGTGCAACGTCTACCACTATCCCTACGTCAAGATCGGCGACGCCAAGGGCACGACCCCGGTGATCAAGGACAGCGACCCGGACCCGGGGAAGCCCGTGACCCTCGCTCCGGGTGACGAGGCGTACGCCGCTCTGCTCGTCGCCGGCGGCGCCATGGACGAGTACGAGGCGAACAGCATCACCCTCACCCTCCACAGCAGCCGGCTCGGCAGCAAGGCGGGCGAGCCGATCGACGTCCCCATGCCCGTCGACACGTTGTACGCGGACGACGGTCAACTTGTCACCTACTGGACGACGGCCTCCGGCCTTGCCCTGGACTTCATCACGTCGAAGTGAGTCGCGACGGGTAGGACGGGTGGGACGGTGGGACGGATGCCCTCCGTCCCACCGTCCCACCGCCGCTCGACGGCGATGCGGCCGATCCGGTCGCGTCGATCCGGGTGCGCTGATCGCGATCCCCTCTAGGCTCCAACTGCGCTTGATGCACACGTCAGTTGCGAGGGGGACCACGTTGCAGGACAAGCTGGGCGATGCCGTCACGGCGGCGGCCAAGGAGTTCGACATACCCGGCGTCGCTGTCGGGGTACTGGTGGACGGACGGGAGGTCTACGCGTCCCACGGCGTGACGAGCGTCGACAACCCGCTGCCGGTCGATGAGAAGACGCTGTTCCATCTGGCCTCGGTGACCAAGACCTTCACCGCGACCGCGCTGATGCGCCTGGCGGCGGAGGGGAAGGTGGAGCTGGACGCTCCGGTGCGCCGGTACGTTCCCGAACTCAAGCTCGCCGACGAACAGACCGCGGCGCGGATCACCGTCCTGAATCTGCTCAACCACACCGCGGGCCTCGAATGGAACCTGATCGACACGGGAGACGACAACGGCTCCCTCGGCGGATTCGTGGCCAAGATGGCGGAGCTGGCGGTGATCGCGCCGCCCGGCGCCCGGGCCTCGTACAGCCAGGCCGGTTACAACCTGGCCGGGCGGATCATCGAGAAAGTCACCGGCCTGTCCTACGAGAAGGCGGTGGCCTCGCTGGTCCTGGAACCGGTGGGGCTCTCGAACACCTTCTTCGGGCTGGACGACGTCATCGTCCGCCGGTTCGCCGTGGGGTACAACCGCGGCGAGGACGGAGAGCTGCGGTTCGCCCAGCCATGGAAGTCCAACCCGGCCGGGGCGCGCGGCAACAACCCCGGCGGGGGCGGCGTGTCCTCGGTGAGCGATCTGCTGCGCTGGGCCCGGTTCCATCTCGGCGCCGGGGACGGGGTGCTGCCCGCCGAGGCGCTGCACCGTATGCAGGAGCAGACGGTCGCCCTGCGCGCCAGCACGCTCGGCGACGCGTTCGGCATCTGCTGGTTCCTGCGCGATGTGGACGGCATCCGCACGATCGGGCACGGCGGATCGGGCAACGGCCAGTTCGCCGAGCTGCTCATCGTGCCGGAACGGAATTTCGCCGTCGCCTCCCTGGCCAACGCCGGCCCCGACGGCTACGCCCTCAACCAGGCCGTTGTCCAGTGGGCCCTCCAGCACTACCTGGGCGTGGTCGAACGCGCCCCCGAGCCCATCCCGTACGACGAGGTCCAGGCGCGGGAGGTCGTCGGCCGCTACGAGATCGACGTCATGAACCTCGACATCGCCACCGACGGGTCCGGGCTCACCCTCGCGGTCGGCATCAAGCCGGAGATCCGCGCGGCATCGGACCGCGAGATGCCCCAGGACTATCAGCCGTCCGCCATGGGCTTCCTGCCCGGCGACGGCGACGAGTACGTCATCACCGAGGGCGGTCTGAAGGGACAGCGCGGCTACTTCACCCGCGACGACAGCGGCACGATCGTCGGCGTCGACCTCGCCGGGCGACTCTTCGGCCGGGCCGGCCGGACTCCTTCCGCGTCCTGATCGAGCCGGACGCGGGGGCGGTCCGAAACGGGCCGTCCCCGCGCTCACGTCCTCGCCGGTACCGGCCGCCGGAGCAGGTAGATGCCTGCGGTCGAGACCAGGACGGCCATGCACGCGATGAACACCAGCCCCGCATCCTCCAGGCCGATATGAACCGCCAGTACCCCTACGCCGATCACCGGCACCGAGATGCCCGCGTAAGCCACCACGAACAGCGTCGAGATCACCGCCGCGCGCCGGTCCGCGGGAGACGCCTCGGCCACCGCGGACAGCGCCCCGCGAAACGCCAGCCCCTGCCCGCCCCCGCCGACGATCGCGCTCAGCACCACCAGCAGGAACAGGTCCCACCGCAGCGCGCCCGCGAGCAGCGCCAGCCCGGCGAGGAGTCCGGCGCAGCCCAGTGGCAGCGATCGCCCCACACCGACCCGGCCGACGGCCAGCTGCCCTGCGGTCGAGGCGAAGAAGGCCAGCGCGACGACCAGCCCGCTCACGGCGTGGTTGTGCACGTTCAGGGACTGTGCGAGGAACGCCGGGCTGACCGAGGTGAACACCCCGAACAACGCGAACCCCACGAACGAGGCGATCGCCGCCGGCCCGAACACCGCCCGCACCTGCGGGGGCAGGCTGGGCCGTTGTGGCCGTACGGTGCTCAGCGGCCGCCGCTCCCTTACGGTCTCCGGCAGCCGCAGCAGGACCGCGGCCGAGCAGGCCACCAGGGCGAGATGCACGGCGAACGGCAGGTACAGCGGCCAGGGAGCGTACTGCGCGAGCACCCCGGCGAGCAGCGGACCGCAGCCCAGCCCGCCCATGTTGGCGGCCGTCGCCACGAACGTGGCCCGGGAGGCGCCGCCGGACGGTGCCAGCTCCATCACGTACGCCGTGGCGGCCCCGGTGAACAGACCGGCGGACAGTCCCGACAGCAGCCGCCCCGCATACAGCCAGCCCAGCCCGGTGGCGCACAGGAAGCAGACGGCGCTCGCCGCCGCGCATCCCAGGCCCCACAGCAGCACCGGACGCCTGCCCACGGCGTCCGAGGCGTTGCCGACGAGCAGCAGCACGCCGATGACCCCGAAGGCGTACACGGCGTACACGACGGTGACCGTCTGCTCGGAGAACCCGAACTTCTCCTGGTAGAGGCCGTAGAGCGGAGTCGGCAGCGTGGTGCCGGCCATGCACACGGCGAACACCGCCCCGCCGAGTAAACACTGGCGCCACCCTCGGCGATCACCGTCCATGCCGCCGACGGTAAACCCGCACACCGCCCCGGCCCTGCCCTGCCTGCCCGGCGCGCCGGGCAGGCAGGGCAGGCACGCGGCTCAAACTGTGCAGGCCAAACTGTGCAGGTAAACTGTGCAGTCTGAACTGGACAGTCTGGGCTGAAGGTTTTAGCGTGGGGGTATGGATCAGAGCACCGAGGGTGTCTCCGAGTCGGCCGGTCGCGCCGCGCGTGATCTCCGGGTCGCATTCAGTCTGCTGCACCGGCGGATCCGGGAGGTCTCCGAGACGGAGGAGCTCACGCCGTCCCAGCTGTCCGCGCTGACGCTGGTCAGCAAGAGCGGGGCCGCCACGGCCAGCGGGCTCGCCGCCACCGAAGGGGTCCGCCCGCAGTCGATGGCCGCCGTCCTCGCCGCGCTCGACCAGCACGGGCTGATCGAGCGCAACCCGGATCCCCGCGACGGCCGGCGCCAGCTGATCACCCTGACCGACGCCGGGCGCGAGCGCGTCGAGGGCACGCGGCAGGCCCGTGAGGAGTGGCTGGCCCGGGCTTTCCAGGATCAGTGCACCGAAGCCGAGCGGCAGACCGTCATCGAGGCGATGGCCGTACTGGAACGGCTCACCCGGCCGTGATACCCGCCGCCTTCCGAGGGCCGGCTCCAGCAGCGCACCGCGTCATCTGACCCACGCCCCACGCCCCCTCAGGCCCCGAAGCCCTACGGCTCCACGCCCCCCCGAACCCCCGGAAGGCCCGACCATGGCTGTCACCACGCTCGACCCCCGTACCGCCCTCGTCCTCATCGACCTGCAGAACGGCATCGTCGGGAACCCGGGCCTCGCCCCGTACCCCGCCGCCGAGGTCGTCACGCGGGCGAGCCGACTCGCCGACGCCTTCCGCGGCCAGGACCTCCCCGTGGTCCTTGTGCGGGTCACCGCCGCCGCCGACGGCGCGGACGCCACGTCCAGCCGTATCGACGGCGGCAGCCGCTCCCGCACCTGGCCGGAGGGCTGGGACGTCCTCGTCGACGAACTGGCCGGGCACCCCGAGCACATCACCGTGACCAAGCGGAACTGGGGCGCCTTCCACGGCACCGACCTCGACCTGCACCTGCGCCGCCGCGGGATCACCCAGATCGTGCTGGCCGGCATCGCCACCAGCATCGGCGTGGAGTCCAGCGCCCGTGCCGCCCACGAACACGGCTACCACGTCACCCTGGCCACCGACGCCATGTCCGACATCGACATCGAGACCCACCGCAACAGCGTCGAGCGGATCTTCCCCCGCCTCGGCGAGACCGGCACGACCGCGGAGATCGTCGAGCTGCTGTCCAAGACCCACGGCTGAGCCCCCACCCCGGTCCCAGTAACTTTGGGCCCCGTGACCCTTGATGATCTGCGTGTCTTCGTCGCCGTCTGCCGGGCCGGGAGCCTCAGTGCCGTGGCCCGGGAGCTGGGCTGCACCCAGTCGGCGGTGAGCCAGCACGTACGGCGGCTGGAGCGGGAGGTCGGGGTCGGGCTCGTCGAGCGGCAGGCGCGGGGCGTCGTGCCGACGCGGGCCGGGCGGGTGCTGGAGCGGGCCGCCGCCGAGGGCATATCCGGGCTGGACCTCGCGCTGCGGCGGCTCGACGAGATGGCGCGCGGGGGCGGCGGCGTGGTGCGGATCGCCACCGGCGGTGCCACCGTGCGGCACTTCATGGCCGACGCGGTGGTCGACTTCCGGCGGCGGTATCCGCAGGTGACCCTGGAGTTCCAGACCGAGAGCTCCAGCCGGAGCTGTTTCGACGCGCTCGGCGACCACGGGCTCGATCTCGCGTGGGTCACCTTCGGGCCGCCCGTACGCGGTATCGAGCAGCGGGCCGCCGTCGAACTGCCCTGGGTGCTCGCCGTGCGCGCCGACGACGAACTCGCGGCCCGCGAGCGTGTCGAGGGGGAGGAGCTGGCCGGGCTGCGGCTCATCGGGCTGCCCGAGAACTCCACCTCGCGGGCCCATCTCGACACCGCCTACCGGGAGTTGGGTGTGCCGGCCGCCGCCTCCGACACCAGCGTCGCCGACTGGGACACCGCGATCCTGCTCGCCGAACTCGGCCTCGGCCACGCCGTCGTCCCCGCGCTGCCGACCCTGCGCGGCCCCGGCCACCCCGGCCTCCGCTTCCTCCCGATCCCGGCCCTGCCACCCCTCACCGTCGGCTGGGCGGTACGGCAGTGGGACGCCCTGTCACCCCCGGCCCGCGCCTTCGCCGAGACGGTCACCCACCACTGCCGTACGCAGTCCGGCACCGGCGCCGGCACCGACGCCAGCACTGACACCGACACCGACACCGATTTCGTACGAGCCTGAAGGCGCAGCTCAGTTGTCGGCGGTCCCCGCCAACTCCCGTACCAGCCCGCTCGCGACGGGCACCGGCACCCCGAACCGTTCGGCCGCTCGGAGCAACGCCCCGCCGATCGCGTCCAGTTCGAGCGTGCGGCCCGTCTCCGCGTCGCGCTGCATGGAGGACTTGGTGGCGGGCGGGAAGGCGTCGTAGCGGGCGAGGGCGGCCGCCGGGTCGACGGGGGCGCCGCTCGCACGGCTGACGGCCGCCGTCTCCTCGACGAGCGCCACCAACTCCTCGCGGTGCAGCGTGCGTACGTCGCCCAGCGGCACTCCGTACCGCGTCGTCAGCAGGGCGAACGGCGCGAGGAACGACATCTTCGCCCACAGCGTCGCCGCCTCGTCGTCCTTGACCTGGACGCGCACACCGGCCCATTCCAGGGCCCCGGCGAGCGCGTCGAGCCGTTCGCGCGGCACGGTGTCGCCGGTCAGGTCGACCTCCGCGAACGGGCTGCCGTGCTCAATCACCCCCGGCGCCAGGCGAGTTGACTCGACCCGGATCACGGCGGGGGCCACCTGCTCGGGGCGGTAGCGCTCGCGGAGGACGGCCGGGTGTTCGACGCCGTTCAGGAACGGTACGACCAGGCCGCCGTCGCCCAGCGCCTTCGCGGGGACGCGCTCCAGGGCCGCGTCGAGCACCGTCGCCTTGACCGCGATCAGGCACGCGTCGACGGGTTCGCGCAGCTCGGTGTCCGCCTCCACCCGGGCCGTGAAGTCGCCGAAGTGCTCGCTGCGTACCCGGATGCCGTCCGCGGCCAGCGCCCGCGCGGTCTCGTCCCCGGCCAGGCAGATCACCCGGTGCCCGGCGCGCGCCAGGAGCGCGGCGAGCAGACCGCCGACACCGCCCGGGCCCAGTACCGCCACCGTGAGCCGGTCATTCGCCATGATTCCTCGCTTCTCGCCGCCGGAGCCCCCGAACGAGGGCCCCGGCGATGATCACAAGGGGCGGACATCCGAGTCAATCCTCGGAAGAGCTTGCCCAACCCCAAGGAAATGCTGGGGTGATGGCGGAGTTGCGGAGTTACGGCAGTTGTACGGAAGCCCCCGGCTCCAGCAGGTGCAGCCGGTCCGTGAGTCCGGCCTCCGCGAAGGCCTTCGTCAGCGTGGAGCCGTCCTGGGTGAAGTGGCCCCAGTGCTCGAAGTGCAGCGGCACGACATGGCCGGCGCCGAGGATCCCGGCCGCGCGCGCCGCGTCCTCGCTCGTCAGGGTCAGCGGGGCGTCCGGCACCAGCGGCGTGCGGGCGGCGCCCGCGAACAGCACGGCCACGTCGAACGGACCCTCCCGGCCGGCGATGTCACGTACGACGTCCAGGGAGGCGTTGTCGCCGCTCACGTACACCTTGGGCAGCCCGTCCCCGGACAGTACGAAGCCGGTCACCTCACCCACGATCGGCTCCGAGCCGTCGGGGCCGTGCTGCGCGGGCACGGCGGTCACCCGTAGCACGCCGCCGTCGGGGCGCGGCAGCTCGACGTGCTCCCAGGAGGGCAGGGCCCGCACGGGTGCGCCGATACGGCCGTACGCCGATGCCGTCGACAGGGTCACGGGGGCGCCCGCGAGATACGTACGCCCCGAGGTGTCGAGGTTGTCCGGGTGCTGGTCGTGCGAGAGCAGGACGGCGTCGACCACGCCGATCTCCGCGGCCGGGAGCGCGGGTCCGGCCGTCTTCACCAGCTTGCGGGCGCCGATGGGGTAGTCGCCGGGAGCGTCGAAGGTCGGGTCGGTGAGCAGGCGCACCCCGCCGAGCTCGATGACGGCCGTCGGGCCGCCGACGTAAGTGATCTTCACGGTGGTCATGCTCTGCACAATCGACAGGTGCGCGGCCCTATTCCCGGTCCGATTCCCGGCCCTCTCCCGGCCCTCTCCCGGTCCAATTCCTGGTCCAATTCCCGGGCCAGGACGGCGGCGGACGCGCGAGACTGGACGTATGTGCCGCAGTATCAAGACGCTCCGACCGCCCGCGATCCCCGACGAGGCCACCGAGGAGGAGATCCGCGCCGCCGCCCTCCAGTACGTCCGCAAGGTGTCCGGCTTCCGGGCCCCCGCCGCCCACAACCGCGAGGTCTTCGACCAGGCGGTGGAGGCGATCGCGGAGGCCACGGCCGAACTGCTGGGAGGCCTGGAGGTGCGCGGGGCGGCGCAGCGGGCCTAGGCCTGCTTGGCCGACTCCTGGACCGCGGGTCGGCGCATCAGGAACGCCGCTCCCGTGCCCGCCGCCAGCAGCGCGCCGAACGACACCCCCGTGGCGAGCCAGGTCGCGCCCAGCCACTGGCCGCCGAAGTAGCCGAGGGCGACGCTGTACACGGCCCAGATCAGGCCCGCGAGGATCGACCAGGGCAGGAACTCGCGGACGCGGCGGTGGGCCGCGCCCGCGCCGAGCGAGACGACCGAGCGGCCGGCCGGGGCGAAGCGGGCGAGGACGACCAGGGCGCCGCCGCCGCGCGAGAGGGCCACGCCGAGACGTTCCTGCGCGCTGGTCAGGCGGCGGGAGCGGGCGATGGCGCGGTCCAGACGCTCGCCGCCGCGCCATGCCAGGCGGTACGCCACCAGGTCGCCGAGGACGGAGGCGGTGGCGGCGCAGAGGGTGAGCATCAGGATGTCGGGCACGGCGTGCTCGACGGCGCCGGTGGCGGAGCCCGCCGCGGCCGTGGCCGCCGTGATGACCAGGACGCCGCTCGGCAGGACCGGCAGGAACACATCAAGAAGAACGGACACGGCCACCGCCGCGTAGATCCATGGGCTGCCCGTCAGCGACCCCACACTCTCCAGCACCGAAACACTCCCCTGAAATCCCCCGTAGGCACGACCACGCCGCGATGTCGCGGGGAGCGGCAGGGACGGCCTGTAACAGCCATACAGCGTACGCGGCGGGTGTGACAGGAGATCCACGGGGGGCTCATGTGTCTTTCACATCACGTTCATTCAGTCGCGCTCGGGCACGGTGTACGGCAGCACGACAGCGCCCGCCTCCTGTGCGAGGAGGCGGGCGCGGTCGGGGTGGAGGGATCAGGCCGCGACGGGCTCGGAGGCCCGCTTGTCCTCGGTGGCCGGGGCCGTGCGGCCGGCGAGCAGCTGGTCGAGGCCGAGCGCGCCGGAGCCGGTGAAGACGAGCAGAAGCATGGTCCAGCAGAACAGCACGGAGAGCTCGCCGCCGTTCTGGATCGGCCACAGGGCCATCGACTGGTGCACGTCGAAGTAGGCGTACGCCATCGAGCCCGACGCGATGAACGCCGCGGCGCGGGTGCCGAGGCCGAGCAGGACGAGCGAGCCGGCGACGAGCTGGATCGCGGCCGCGTACCAGCCGGGCCAGGTGCCGGCGGCGATGGTGCCGCCGTTGGTGCCCGCGGCGCCGCCGAGCACGCCGAAGAGGGAAGCGGCGCCGTGCACGGCGAAGAGCAGGCCGACGACGATGCGGAACAGGCCGATGGCGTAGGGCTGGGCGCTGTTGAGGCGTCCGGTCATGGGGGGTGACTCCTTCGGTCTGGTCCGGTCCGTGGGGGACCGGATCGTGGGGACGGAACCGAGTGAGTCATCAACGTTAGGCGAACCTAATCAATACTTGCAAGTTCAACATTCGGCCATTGGTCTGATTCCGCTTGCGGTTCCGCTTGTGCCATCGCCGCACGTAGCGCGGCCCGCGCCACCGCGTCGGCGTCCGAAAGCGTGACCGAATCCACACCCGGCCTGGCCCCGGCCGCGGTCACCCAGTGCACGCCCTCCGTGGGCACCCCGAACGCGAACCGACGTGCGTGCGAACGGCCTTGACGGTCGATCAGACGGTAAGGGCGCGGTGTTACGTCCAGTCCTCCGGTTTCGTAACCGTCGATGGTGTGCGGGCGGCACTGACCCGTCTTCAGCAGCCGGCCGAGGAGTTCGTCGGCGGTCCTTCGCACATCCGGTTCCGGTAGCCGCGCTTCCACGAGCGTCGTCGTTCGTACGACCGAACCCGGCACGTCGGGGGAGTGCGCGACCCAGGCCCCGTCCTCCGCCCGCACCTCAAGGCGTGGGCCGAGGACGTCCAGGACGCCCGCCTCGATCAGCGCGGCCATCTCCTCGACGCGCCGCCGGGGCGGGCCGATGGAGAGGAAGGCGTTCAGCGGCGTATACCAACGGTCCAGGTGGGCCCGGCGCGAATCGCCCGACAGCCCGCCGTGGTCCACGATTCTCCGCAGCTCGTTGCGCAGATCGCGCAGCACGTCGAGGGCGGCCTTCAGCGGTCCCTCGACATTTCCGAGCGAGGCCTGCTCGGCGTCGTCGCGCAGTCGGCCGAGCAGCCATGCCCGCCAAGCGCCGGGGCCGGTGAAGGAGTGCTCGGCGTACGGGCGTGACATGCGGTCCCAGGACCAGCGGTCGGCGGGCGCGATACCGAACTCATCGAGGAGTGCCGCCTCTTGGGGGCTGCGGTGCGGGACGGCGAGGAAGCGGTCCCTGAAATCCCTGAGATCACTGAAATCCCTGAGGTCCGGGAGATCCGGCTGCTGGGATCGCCGCGCGGAACGCCTCAACAGCCCCTCGTAGTAGACCGTTTCCACCTCCTTGGCGACCAACGGCCATATCTCGCGCAGGAAGTCGGGCGCGTCACCGGAGTCCGCGCGCTTGCGGAAGCCGGAGATCGCGTCGTCGGTGAGGACGAGCGGGGTGTGGCGGCCGTACGGGCCCTTCGCGTTGTCGCCGCGCGCCTGGTACGGGATGCCGCGGCGCGAACCGGCGTACAGCCGGGGTTCCTCGCCCGAGGGCAGATAGCGCAGGCCCTCGGCGGCCTGGACGAAACGGCCGCCGCGGCCCGTGGTCAGCAGGGCCATGTGGTCGAAGAAGTTGAGGCCCAGGCCGCGCAGCAGCACCGGTTCGCCGGGGGTGAGCGGGGAGAGATCGACGTCGGCCGGGTTGGCGGGCGGGATGTGACGCAGGCCGTGCCGCTCGGCGTACGCGGCCAGGCGCTGTTCCGCGGGGTCCGCGAGCACCGGCAGATGGCCCTGCGCGAGGACCACGGCGGCGAGCCCCGACAGGGTGCGGCCGGTGGAGAGGGCGAGGGTCTGGTGGCCGTCGGACGCGTCGTCGAGCCGTATCGCACGGGCGGTGTGCACCTCGACCCGCACCGCGTCAGGCGCCGCGCGCACCGCCTCGCGGAAGACCCACTCCAGATAGCGGCCGTACTGGGCTCGGGTCGGATAGTCGTCGGGGCCCAACTCGCCGCCGGCCCAGGCGTGCAGGCTCGGCCCCGGACATATCGGCCCCGAGCAGTCCACGCTCTCGTCGGTGAAGAGGGTCACCTGTGAGGCCACGGTGTTCATCAGCAGATGCGGGGACTGCGCGGTGCGCCAGACGCGGCCGGGCCCGGGCGGCGCCGGATCGACGACGTGCACCGTCAGCCGTACGCCCGGCGCGAGAAGCTCCGGTGCGGACGCGCAGAGGCGTTCCAGCACGCTGGTGCCGCGCGGGCCCGCGCCGACCAGGGCGACGGAGACATGGGTGGTCCCGGGCGAGGGGGAAGGCGCTGCGGACAAAGGTATGACTCCCGGGCGTGTGGGGCGCATGGCAGCAAACCGCCCGCTGGAAGCGGACGGTCCGCATCATCATGCCGTCGTACGGTGCGGGAGCCGAGCCCCGGAGCGGATCATCGGCGCCGGGTGTGGGATGCGTCACGAGCATCAGGGGCAACGCGGGAAACGCACGCAACAACCGTACAGAATCGGCCTATTGCGGGGTGAGCTCGGACTCTTCCACGGTCTCCAGCCGCGCGCTGCCGGCACTCGCGCCCTTCCTTCCCCCTGCCCCGCCCTCTCCGCCTCTGCCGCGCACGATCCGCGCCTGTTCGAGCCGCAGCGACGCGGAACGCCCGCGCAGGGTCAGCGTCATCAACTGGTTGCCGAACCAGGGCCCGCCGGTCTTGCGCCAGTCGACGGCCGGGTGCGCGCGGCCGCCGTGCCGGGCGAACCGGTGGCCTATCGCCCGCCCCAGCGCGCTCCAGCCGAAGCGGAAACCGAGGCGTATGGAGAGCGGGATGGAGTTGTGGACGGGGGAGCAGGTCAGCTGGACGACCCGGGCGTCGGGCCGCCGGCCTGGATCGGGCCAGGACGGCTCGGCGATGTAGGCGTGGTGGACGTCCCCCGACAGCACACACACCGTCGCCGGCGCCTCGGCCCCCGACCCCGCCTCCGCGATCAACTCCGTCAACGCCTCGAACGACTCCGGAAACGCCGCCCAGTGCTCCAGATCGGCCCGCCGCCGCAGATCCTCCGCGAACCGCGCCCACCGCGCACCCCGCTCCCCCCGGCACAGCGCCGCGTTCCACGCCTCGGCGTCGTGCACGAGCGGGGGCAGCAGCCAGGGCAGGGAGGTGCCGATGAGGAGATGGTCGTACGAACCGGGCGCGTCCAGCGCCTGCTCCCGGAGCCACCGCGCCTCCCCCGGGTCGAGCATCGCGCGGCGGTGCTCCTCCAGGACGCGGGCCGCGCGGGTGTCGACCATGAGGACGCGGGTGCGGCCGAAGTCACGGCGGTAGCTCCAGCGGACGGAGGAGGGGTCGGTGTCGGCGTGGGCGGCGAAGGCGCGCAGGACGTCCGTGCCGTCAGGGGTCTCGCGCACCGCCGCGTACAGCAGATCCTCGGACAGCTCGCGCGGGGAGAGGTTGCCGAGGTGCTGATGGACCCAGTACGACATCAGGCCGCTCAGCACCCGCTCACGCCACCACGGGGTGGCGCGGATGTCGGCGAGCCAGGAGGCGCTGGTGTTCCAGTCGTCGATGACGTCGTGATCGTCGAAGATCATGCAACTGGGCACGGTGGACAGGAGCCAGCGGATCTCGGGGTCGAGCCAGGATTCGTAGTAGAGGCGGGTGTACTCCTCGTAGTCCGCCACCTGGTTGCCCGGCGGGTCCGCCAGACCCCGGCGCGCGGCGATCCACGCACGGGTCGCGTCCGAGACCTCGTCCGCGTACACCTGGTCGCCCAACAGCAGCAGTACGTCCGGGCGTTCGCCGTCGGGCGCCGCGGCGATGCGCGCCGCGAGGGTGTCCAGGGCGTCGGGCCCCACCGGATCCTTCTCGTCCGCCGGAGGCGCGGCCCAGCGGCAGGAGCCGAAGGTGACGCGGACGGCGGCGTGCCCGTCGGGGGTGTGGACGACCGAGGGCGGGAAGGGGGAGTCGGGCAGCGGCCAGACGGTGGCGCCGTCCAGCAGGATCTCGTACGAGACGGCCGTGCCCGGCGTCAGTCCGCTCACCGGCACCAACGCGTAGTGGTGGCCCGCGATTTGGAAGGTGCGCATCTCGCCGCGGGCCCCGTCGGCGCACCGCACCTCGACGACGCACGGACGGCTCGCCTCGACCCAGAAGGTCGCGGACGAGCCGTCGACGTACCTCAGCAGCGGTCCCAGGCGCAGCTCCGCCATGGTGATCACCCTCCTCCGTCGCCCCGTACGGTACGGAACGACAGGGGGTGGCGGGGAGGTTCCTGCGGGACCTTGCGTGAACGCCCTCGGGTCAGCAGCTGGCCAGGTAGTTCGTCAGCGCGGTCCGCTCGGCGGAGTCGACCGAGAGGTCGTAGTAGTACTTCACCTGGACCCAGGCGCGGACGTACGTGCAGCGGTAGGAGGTGACCGAGGGCATCCACTCGGCCGGGTCCTGGTCGCTCTTCGACTGGTTCACGTTGTCCGTGACGGCGATGAGCTGCGGACGGGTCACGTCGTTGGCGAAGGCCTGGCGCTGGGCGGTGGTCCAGTTCCGGGCGCCGGAGTCCCAGGCCTCGGCCAGCGGGACGAGGTGGTCGATGTCCAGGTCGGAGGCGGCGGTCCAGGTGGCGCCGTCGTACGGGGAGTACCAGCTGCCGCTGGTGGCGGTGCACGCGGAGTTGGTGACCACGTTCGTACCGTCCCGCTTGAGGATGTACTCACGGGTGTTGCACGTGCCGGAGATGGTGATCCAGGTGGGGAACAGATCGCGGGAGTAGCCGGTCCTGACCTCGGTCGCGGTGGTCAGCGAGGCGAGGTAGGTGCGGGCGGTGGCGGCGCTGACCGGGGTCGGGAGCGCGGCGGAGGCGGTCGGGCCGTTGAATATCCCGACCATGGCTATCAGGCCGGTGAAGGCGGCGAGTATGCTCAGCCGTCGACGCGCGTAGACCTTTGGCATGCGAACTCCCTTGGGGTGTGGGGGTGTTGGAGTGCGAGCGAGGGAATGCTTGCGGCGTCGTGTTGCGTGAAGGTGTGTGTTCGGTAAGAAGTTAGTGACGCGTTCATGACATGACAAGGTTGATGACGGGACTTTCGGCCCTGTGGGGTTGGTTGAGCGGTCACGTAATATGGACGGCGCAGAAGGGGAGTAGCTCTTCGCCGGACCGTCGACATACTGCTCAGCTCGTCTGAGCCGGCGCCCGGAGGCAGGCCTCGTTCGAGGGGCCGGCCAGCGAGACCTTCGGCAAGCAGTGCACCGCCCGTGCCGTCGTTCGGCGTGGGTGCTCCTGCCCGTACCTCCAGGTGCGGGCGCCGCTGTGTGCTGCCGTGCCGAGGTGTCGCAGCGCAGTTACCGCACTCTCGGTGGGGCAGCCCGACCGATTGAGGAATTTTGATCAGCTTCAGCGTGATGGCGCTCGTCTTCGGCGTCGTCTTCCTTGCCGAGCTGCCGGACAAGACCGCCCTCGCCGGCCTCGTCCTCGGCACGCGCTACCGCGCCTCGTACGTCTTCGCCGGTGTCGCCGCCGCCTTCGCCCTCCATGTCGCGCTCGCCGTCGCGGCGGGCAGTGTCCTGACCCTGCTGCCGCAGCAGATCGTGCATGCGCTGACCGGTGTTCTGTTCCTCGGTGGCGCCGCGGTGCTGCTGATGAAGAAGGGGGAGGACGAGGAGGAGATCCGCAAGCCCGAGAACCAGAGCTTCTGGAAGGTCTCGGGGGCGGGCTTCATGCTCATCCTGGTCGCCGAGTTCGGCGACCTCACCCAGATCATGACGGCCAACCTCGCGGCGCGCTACGACGATCCGCTCTCCGTCGGCCTCGGGGCGGTGCTTGCGCTGTGGGCGGTGGCTGGGCTGGGCATTGTGGGGGGTCGGGCTCTGATGAAGAGGGTGCCGTTGGAGTTGATCACGAAGGTGGCGGCGGTGCTGATGCTGGGGCTGGGGGTTTGGAGTCTGTACGAGGCTGTGGCGGGCTGAGGGTGGGTGGTGCGGTCCCTGGCGGGGCGGGCGGTTCGTCCGTTGTGGGTCGGGGCCGTGCCGGCTGCGGGTGCGCCGCCGTCGTACCGGGTGGGGGTGGGTGGGGCCCGTGCGTCGCCGACTGTGGGTTCGTTTTGGTGTCCGCATGGTGTCGGAGTGGTGGACCTGGGGTGTTGTGGTGGTGGCTCTGTGTGGTCGGGGTGGTTGAAGGCCAGGTCAGACGTGGTGGCGCTGTGGGGGTTTCGTTTTGTATCGTGGGGGAACAAAGTGGCTCCCGCCCGCACTCCCTGACCGGCGGGCGGGGCCGCCTTGTCCCGGGGGCCACGCCTTGGCCCCCTTTCCCGCGTCTTGGAGCATGCCGATGACGGCCACCACCGTTCTGACCGCCCGCGCCCTCCTGCTCGACATGGACGGCACCCTCGTCAACTCGGACGCCGTCGTTGAGCGTTGCTGGCGTCGCTGGGCCGACCGGAACGGGCTGGACGGGGGCGAGGTCATGAAGGTCGTCCACGGCAGGCAGGGATACGCCTCGATGGCGGTGCTGCTGCCGCACCGGCCCATGGAGCAGAACCACGCGGACAATGCGCGGATGCTCGCCGAGGAGACCGCCGACATGGATGGTGTCGTCGCGATTCCGGGTGCCTCGGAGTTTCTGGCGTCCCTCGTCGGGGTGCCGCACGCGCTGGTGACCTCGGCGGATGTGGCTCTGTCCAGTGCGCGGATGGCTGCCGCCGGGCTTGAGCTGCCCGACGTGCGGGTCACCGCCGAGTCCGTGGGTGCGAGCAAGCCGGATCCTGAGGGGTTTCTCAAGGGTGCCGCCGAGTTGGGTGTTGCGCCTGAGGAATGTGTTGTTTTCGAGGACTCCGGGGCGGGGATCGCGGCGGGGAAGGCTGCCGGAATGAGGGTTGTCGGGGTTGGGCCTCGGGCGGGGTTCCATCGGCCGGATGTTCTTGTGCGGGACCTTACGCAGGTGCGGGTCGAGTCCGGCGGGGACGGCACGATTCGGCTGCGCGTCGACGGCTGAGTGGGGTTTTCGCCCCCGCCGCCCCTACCCGTCCCATCCTCCAGGGGCTCCGCCCCTTCGACCCCGTGGGTTGTGGGTCGGGTGCGGGTGGGTGGGGGCTGGTGCAAAAGATTGCGCAGTTCCCCGCGCCCCTTTTAGGGGCGCGGGAACTGCGCGACCAGCCCCCACCCACCCGCAGCCGAACAACCAAGGGGCGCGGGGAACTGCGCAATCTTTTGGGGCCCCACGGACCCGCACCCGGCAACGTACGGAAGGGGCCGTGCCGGTACGTCCAAAGCCCGTCGCTTACGTGGTTATGGGCAAGTTCATGCTGTGGCAGCAGGCAGTAATGCCCACCGGCGACGGGCTGGACGTACCGGCACGGCCCCGACCCACAACGAACCGCGGGCGCACCGAACCCCACCGGTCACGGCTCCGTCGTCTCCGCCTCCAGGCTCGCGCGCGTAGCCGTGCCGTACACCCCCTGCTCGTCGCCCGTGATGCCCCGCGCCCACTGGTAGCGGCTGACGGCGTCCTCGACCCGGTTGTCGAACTTGCCGTTGTCGTCGCCGGTGTAGAGCGCCAACTGGGTCAGGCGCAGCTGGAGTTCGGTGACCTCGGGGCCCTTGTCGCCGCGCCGGAGGGTCGGTACGCGGCGTTCGTCGGAACTGTCGCGGGTGGCTGTCGCGGAGGTGGTCGGGCTCGCGCTTGTGGTTGTCGGCGTCGGGGTGGCCGAGCGGGACGGTGACGCGGACGTGCTCGACTCGGATGCCGACGGCGATGGGCTCGCGCTGTGCGACGGGGCCGGGGCCACCGGCACCGGTGCCGTGGACGTCGTGCTGGGCGACGTCGGCGACACCGAGGGCGCCTTGGACGACGCGTCCGGCACGCTTGCCCGTATGTCCTCCGGCAGTGCCCCGTCGCGCGCCGGAGTGTCGTACGAGAACAGCCCGCTCGCGAGGCCCGCCGCGGCCACGACGGTCACGACGGCTCCGGCAACGGCCAGGACGGCGGTACGCCGCCGGCGCCGGGGCCGTTCGTCCGGGACGGCCGTCGTGCCGGGCTCTGGGGGCTGTTCAGGGAACAGGTGTACGTCGGCGGCCTGTGGCGCGGACGGCAGCGCGGTAAGGCGCATGGTGGCCGCGGACGCATCGTCGTCGGCTGGTCCCGCCCCCTCCGGCGCCGTGGGTCCCTCCGCCCCCAGCTCCACATAAGGCCGGATCCGCAGTGGGTCGAAGTCCTCCGCCGCGGCCGCCTCCGCCGTGCGGGCGTCGCGCAAGGCGTCGGACGCCCGTTGTGTACAGGCGCAGGACGGGGTGCCGTCCGGCGCCCGGGGCGCCGCGCACTCGGGGCAGACATGCCCGTTCGGTTCAGTCACGCGTGGGTCCCTCCCCCTGGAGAACTCCCGAGGTTATCCGGAAGTCCCTCACGCAATCTCCCCGGAGTCCCGGAATGTCGCCCTCCGCAAGACTCCGCAGGGCTCCGGAGGGCACCGTACGGCTCAACAGGCCATAACCGGCCACAGCGGCCAGGATGGAGGGTGAACGAGACCTCGGGGCTCAGGGAGGTCGTATGACCGGGGACGCGCACGGCACGGACGCGGACCGCGCGGACGGGCCGGCCGGGGTGAACAAGTCGGCCGAGCGGCGCCGCGCCGCGGCCGCCGTCGACGCCCGGGACACCACGCACGGCAGCGTCTTCGTCTCGATCGGCGCACTGCTGCTCGGCATGCTGCTCGCCGCCCTCGACCAGACGATCGTGTCGACCGCGCTGCCGACCATCGTCAGCGACCTCGGCGGTCTGGAGCACCTGTCCTGGGTGGTCACCGCGTATCTGCTCGCGTCGACCGCAGCGACCCCGCTGTGGGGCAAACTCGGCGACCAGTACGGCCGGAAGAAGCTGTTCCAGACCGCCATCGTGATCTTCCTGATCGGGTCCGCGCTGTGCGGCATGTCGCAGAACATGGGCGAGCTGATCGGCTTCCGGGCGCTGCAAGGGCTCGGCGGCGGCGGGCTCATGGTGCTGTCGATGGCGATCGTCGGTGACATTGTTCCCCCGCGAGAGCGGGGGAAGTACCAAGGGCTGTTCGGCGCCGTGTTCGGGGCGACCAGCGTGCTCGGGCCGTTGCTCGGCGGGCTCTTCACCGAGCATCTGAGCTGGCGCTGGGTGTTCTACATCAACCTGCCCGTCGGCGTGGTCGCGCTCGTCGTGATCGCGGCGGTCCTGCACATCCCCCGGAAGTCGGCCCACCACGTCATCGACTACCTCGGCACCTTCCTCATCGCCGCGGTCGCCACCAGCCTGGTCCTGGTCGCCTCGCTCGGCGGCACCACCTGGGGCTGGAGATCGGCCCAGATCATCGGGCTCGCGGTTCTCGGCGTGGTGCTGGCCGTGGCGTTCGTCGCCGTGGAGCAGCGGGCCGCCGAACCCGTCCTCCCGCTCAAACTCTTCCGCATCCGCACCTTCACGCTCTCCGCCGTCATCAGCTTCATCGTCGGCTTCGCGATGTTCGGCGCGATGACGTATCTGCCGACGTTCCTCCAGGTCGTCCAGGGTGTGTCGCCCACCATGTCCGGCGTGCACATGCTGCCGATGGTGTTCGGTCTGCTGATCTCCTCCACGGTCTCCGGACAGATCGTCAGCCGTACCGGCCGCTGGAAGGTGTTCCCCATCGCGGGCACGGCGGTCACGGCCATCGGACTGCTGCTGCTCCACCAGCTCGACGAGAACAGCAGTACCGGCGAGATGAGCTCGTACTTCTTCGTCTTCGGTCTGGGCCTCGGCCTGGTCATGCAGGTGCTGGTCCTGATCGTGCAGAACGCGGTGTCGTACGAGGATCTGGGCGTCGCCACCTCGGGCGCGACCTTCTTCCGCTCCATCGGCGCCTCGTTCGGCGTCGCCATCTTCGGCACGGTCTTCGCGAGCCGCCTCGCCGACAAGCTGACGGTCGCGCTCAGCGGGCAGCAACTCCCCGCGGGCATCAGCCCGGACAGCCTGAAGGCCGACCCGAAGGGCATCGCCGCGCTGCCGGCCTCGCTGCGGCAGCCCGTCCTGCATGCGTACGCGTCGGCCATCACGGATGTGTTCCTGTACGCCGCCCCGGTCGCCGTTGTCGGTTTCGTCCTGGCGTGGTTCCTGCGCGAGGACAAACTGCGCGGGTCGGTCACGGCGCCGGACGTCACGGAGACGCTCGCCAGCAATCCCGTGGAGCGGTCGTCGTACGACGAGGTGTGCCGGGCGCTGTCCGTGCTCGGCACCCGGGAGGGGCGGCGCGAGATCTACGAGAAGATCACCGTGCGGGCCGGCTACGACCTGCTGCCCGCCGCGAGCTGGCTGCTGCTGCGGATCAAGAAGTACGGGTGGGCCGAGCCCGCGGAGCTCGCCGAGCGCAGTGCCGTACCGCTGCACGTCATCCTCGCCGCCGCCCGGCAGGTCGAGGAGCGCCGGCTCGTCCTCCGCGAGGGACTCGACCTGGTCCTGACCGATGAGGGCCGCGAGGTCGCCGACAGACTCGCCATGGCCCGTGAGGAGTCCCTGACCGAGCTGCTCGGCGACTGGTGGGGTCCGGACCGCCCGACCGACCTGGCCCAGCTGGTCGAGGAGCTGAACAGCGAGATGTGCGGCTCCGACGCGGAGCGCCCGCACGACGGGACGGTGCCCCGGCCGCAGACGCAGACCAAGCCCGTGTGAGGCGTGAGGATCAGCCGGTCAGGTCCTTTCTGAACCAGTGCTCGGCGTAGATGCTGTCGTTGTGCGCCTCGGTCTCGGCGTACCCGTGCCGGGAGTACAGCGTGCGGGCCTCCACGAGGTCGCCGCGGGTGTCCAGGATCAGTTGCTCCGCGCCCAGGCCGCGCGCCGCCTCTTCGGCCGCCGCGAGCAGCACGGGGCCGCCGCCCTTGCCGCGCATCTCCTCGCGGACGAAGACACGGCACAGCTCGCCCGTCGTGGCGTCCAGCATCCGCACGCCCGCCGTGCCCCCGGGCTCGCCGTCGTACCGCGCGACCAGCAGCACCCCGGCGGGCGCCGCGAACTCGGCCCCCGTCTGCGCGGCGACCTCGCGCTCCAGCTCGTCGGGGTCCGTCGTACGCCCCTCGTGCAGCAGATACCAGCGGTCGCTGACCTCCGTGTAGTACGCCCGCCACAGTGCGGCGGCCACGGGGGAGTCGAAGGGTTCGGGGGCGACGGTCCAGGAAGCCGTCACGGGGGTGCGGGTCATGACGGTCATTGTCGGGAGGTGCCGTATCCGCCGCGCAAGCGAAATAGCGCCCCCACAGGCACCCACGGCCCCCACAGGCCCCCAGAGACCACAGAGGCCCCTAGAGGGCGCTACTCCTCCCGCCGCTCCTGCCACTCCCGCACGATCTTCTCCACGTCGTAGGGCTTGAGGCCCAGCGGAGGCCCGGGCGGGGGCTTGAACATCATCTCGCGGATCTTGGCGTTGATGTCCTCGACGATGCGGCGCACGGCCGGCTCCGAGGGGGCCGTGGCGGCTGCCGCCAGGGCGTCCTCCGCTTCCTTGCGCAGGGCGAGGGTGGGCGGCAGGACGGACAGCCCCTCGCGGGCCATCTTCTGCTTGATCCACCACAGTTCGTCGTACGACGTGTCGGTGATGTGCGGCAGCGGCTTGCCCGCGCCGGGGAGCTCCGCGAACTCGCCGCGCGCCTGCGCCTCGCGGATCTGTCGGTCGATCCAGGACTCGAAGCTGACACCGGGTGGCTTTCGCTCGGTCATGAGTCCATTGTGCCGGAGGTCGCACGGCGGAGCTATTGGTCGAATTATCATGCGGCGGCGGTGCGCCAACGACGCTCCGCTCAAGGACAATTGGACCAGGACGACCTAGAAGGAGCACGCGTGCTCGAACTCACCATGGCCTCGGTGTCCGGGGCGGACGCGGGTGCGACGGCCGGGATGCTGATGGCCGACGCGCCGAGCGACCCCGGTGCCATGCTGCGGGTGGGCCGGGACCGGGCCGTGTGCCGCCTCGCGACCCCCGACGACTGGCTGTTCGTGTCCCGGGTGCACCTGGAGTTCCTGTGCGGCCCGGACGGCTCCTGGCAGGTCACGTGGCTGCGCGGCTCGCACCCCGAGCCCTCCGCCGAGGTGCGGCTGACGCTGGCCGGCCAGCCGCCCCAGACCTTTCCGTACGGCGGGACGGCCAAGCTCCCCGCGGGCAGTTCCGGAGAGCTCGTCATCCAGGACCGAACCGGCCCGCGCACCGTCAACGTGGGCTTCTATCACGAAGCCCCCTAGGCCCTGTCGTCAAATTCCCGTCTGCCGGGCGACGCCTGGCACGCTCCCCCACTGCCTTAAGGGCGTGGGAGGTGCCCCCACTCGCCGCACCGGGCGAAAGCCCAAGTACGTCCAGTACGTGGGCTTCCGCCCGGCACGCCGAGAGCACGCACCAGACGCCGCCCGGCCCGCCCTTCGGGCGGACGACGGGAATTTGACGACAGGGCCTAGCCCCTGGCCCCCGACGCGTTACGCCAGCACGCGTGCCAGCGCGAAGCCGTCGTAGCCCTTGGTGCCGACCGTCTGGATCGCCGTACCGCTCAACTTCGGGTGGGAGGCGATCAGTTCGAGCGCGGCCCGGGTGCCCTGAACGTCCCCGGCGGTGCTGTCCGCGTCGGCGACCCGGCCTTCCCGTGCGACGTTGTCGAGGACGATCACGCTGCCGGGCCGGGTGAGCTTGAGGGACCACTCGATGTAGTGCGGGTTGTTCACCTTGTCCGCGTCGATGAAGACGAAGTCGAACGGTTCCGGGTTCTCCTCGGCCAGCTTCGGCAGCGACTCCAGGGCGGGGCCCACCCGCACCTCGGCGATCTTGTCGAGGCCGGCCCGGGCGAGGTTGCCGCGGGCGACCTCGGCGTGTGCGGGGTCGTACTCGAAGGTGATCAGCCGGCCGTCGGCCGGGAGGGCGCGGCCGAGCCAGATCGTGCTGTAGCCGCCGAGTGTGCCGATCTCCAGGATGCGGCGGGCGCCCTGGATCTCGGCGAGGAGCTGGAGCAGCTTGCCCTGGTTCGGGGCGACGTTGATGTGCGGCAGCCCGGCCGCGTCGCTGTCGCGCAGCGCGGCGGACAGGGTGTCGTCGGCGGGGGTGAGGAGGGTGGTGAAGTAGTCGTCGACGTCGTTCCACAGCTGCGACTCGCTCATGCACCATGCCTTTCGTATGCCTAGTTAGATGCGCTAACTAGTCCCCCGCGAATCTAGTCCCGGGCGCTGGTGGTTGTCAGCGGGATTTCGGGTGTTCACCATCGGTGTCAGCCGATCGGCGGCGGCGCGTGCACCGGCGGGGGCGGCAGCACCGGGCGGCGCCTGCGGGCCCGTACGCCCATCAGCAGGGCCACGGCCGCCGCCAGCGCCACGGTGGTCACCGTCAGCAGCCACGCCGGGATCCCGCCGACCCTCAGCAGCCGGTCCTCGTAGATCACTTGACGGTACGTCGTGTCGGTCGCCGTGCGCCGCAGTACGTGGTCGCCCGAGATGGTCGACGGCTCCGGGAACTCCTGGTCGATGGCGGTGAGGAAGTCCGTGCCGTCGGCCGCGAGCCCGGACAGCGCGCCCGAGGGTGCGCTGACGCGGCCCGCGTACGAGACCACCGGGCGGTCCCCGCCGATCGCCGACGCCGGCTCCATGCGGTGCGCGGCGAGGACGTACAGGCCCAGCGACTGCGGAGTACTGGCCAGGCGGGAGAGCCGCATCGGGTAGATCAGCTCGTCGCTGGCGAAGGTGAGATGGAGCGGGTCGAGGGTGCCGCCGAGCGGGGTGTCCGTGTCTTCCGGGGCCAGTCGGACCGCCACGTACTCCCAGCCCTGGTCGACGTACGGGCGCAGCGCCTGGCTGAGGCGGTCGGGGAGCTCGAAGCCGTTGTCGGCGAGCCACTTGCCGAGGGCGTCGGAGTCGGTGGCGGTGAGGCGGGCGACGTCGAAGGGGCCGAGGCGCTCGCGGCCGACGACGCCCACGGAGGGTGCCGTCCCGGCGGCCCGTGGGGCGGCGTCCCCGCTCGTGTCGTCGTCGGCGAAGGGCCAGTCGCCGTTGTCCGGCCAGAAGTAGTGCCGGGTGCGGTGCTCGGGCGCGGTCGCCTCGCCGAGCTGGTCGAAGAGCGCGCTGTCGCCCAGCTTCACCGTCGCACGGTGCGGGACCGGCATGATCCACGCCGCCTTGCGGGCGTCCCCGGAGACCGTCAGGCTCATCACGATCTGCTCCTGGCGGCCGTCCCAGCGGACGGCGGACATCTCGCGGTTCACCGTGACATGCCGATTGCCGTCCGGCACCATCGCGCCGCACCCGCAGGCGTACGCCGGTGCCACGAGCGATCCCAACTGGATCCCCAACAGCGTCAGTACGACGGCCAGTACGCGCCCCCGTATCCGCCCCCGTATCCATCCCCGTACAAAACGCGACCCACCCCTGCGCATCCCCCGTGGCCCTTTCCTCGTGCTGTCGGACAGGGTCTCAGACGGCGTGGCCGGAGGCTGCGGTTCCAGTCGGCTGAAAGAGGCTCTTCGGGGGGCTGTCGGACGGCTTTCAGGCGTCTGTCCGTGGTCCGTGTCACGGGGACAGGGGGCCAGTGAACCGGTCGCGCACTATCGTCATCCGGACAAAAGGCGGGAGGCCGTCAGGTGAAGAGGGGGTTGCCTGCGTCTCACAGCGGGGGTGATGCGAGCCTCTTAGGGTTCCAACAGGATGAGACGCACGGGACGAATCGGGCCGGAGGGCTGACGAGGCGTGGCGAATGTGGAGCACGGCGGACGAGCGGGCAATGCCTTCACGGCGGGGGCTGCCGACACGGCGAGAGAACGGCTGCGAGCCGTCCGTATCGGGCTGTGGGCGATCGCCGCCATCCTGGCGGTGCGGCAGGTCGCCGTCGTCCTCAGCACCCCCGAGGGGGAGCGGCTGACGGACCTGGAGACCTGGGTCGGAACCAACGGCGTGCTGCATGTGAAGGGCTCGCTGTACGACTCGACGCGGTTCACCGGTACCCCGTTCGGCGGACTCGTCCTCAAGCCGCTCACCCGGGCGGCCGAACAGGTCCTCGGCTGGGGCTGGACCTTCGGCACGCTGCTGCTGGTCGTCGCGCTCGGCATGGTCGCCGCGCGCTCCCTGCCGCAGCCCGTGAGCCGGCGTACGTCGCTGCTCGCGGCGCCGGTCGCCATAAGCCTGCTGATGCTGTCGCTGCCGGTGCGCAACGCCCTCTATCTCGGCCAGACCAGCATCATCCCCGTGCTGCTCGTCCTGCTCGGCTGCTTCGCCGTGCGCGGGGAGCGCGCCAGCGGCGCCCTGATCGGCCTCGCGGCGGCGCTGCAGCCGACCGTGCTGCTCTTCGCACCGCTGCTCTGGTTCACCGGGCGGCGCCGCGCCGCCGAGTCCACCGGGATCACCTTCGCCGCCCTCACCGCGCTCGCCTGGGCCGCGATGCCGCACGACTCCAGCACGTACTGGGTGCACCATCTGGCGGGCGTCGGCCTCGGCAAGGACGCCGACGACCTCGCCAACCAGTCCCTGCACGGCGCGCTGCTGCGGTTCGGCCTCACCGGCCCGCTGGAGATCGGCCTGTTCCTGGCCCTCGGCGCGGCCGTCGCGTACCTCGGCCTGCGCCGCGCCGTGCGCTACGCGCGGGACGGGCAGCTGCTGCTCGCCGTGGCGGTCACCGGCTGTGTCGCCGTCGCCGTCTCGCCCACGACCTGGCAGCACCAACTGCTGTGGGTGCTGCTCGCGATGGTCGGCCGGGTCGGCAGGAAGACCTCGGACCGCTCCATGTGGCCCGTCGCCGTCGTCCTCGTCATGACGCTGCCCGCGAAGATGATGCTGCCGAACATGGCGGCGCTCTATCCGCTGCGCGACAACGTGGTGCTGCTGGCCGCGCTCGCCGCCGCCACGATCGTGCCGTTCCTGTCCCGCACCTCGGAGTACTACCAGACGCCGATCCCCACCGACTACGCCAAGCCGGTGCCGACGCGCTTCAAGCGGGTGCCGCTGCTCCCGTTCCTCGGCCGTGTCCTCAGCCGCCCGAACCTGCTGCTCGAACTGCTCCTGATCCGCGTCGGCTACTCCGCCTACCAGCAGGTCAGGCTCGCGGCGACGGGCGGCACCAATGCGGGCGGCCGGGCCACCGCCGAGCACCACGGCGAGCAGATACTGGCCATCGAGCGGTTCCTGCACATCGACATCGAGCACTGGGCCAACCACGCGGTGGTGAAGGTCGGCTTCCTGCGGGACTTCTTCGACTTCTACTACGAGTCGTTCCACTTCGTCGTCCCGCTCACCGTCCTCGGTGTCCTGTACGTTCGCCGCCCCGGCGACTACCGCTGGGCGCGCTCGGCGCTCGGCTTCGCCACCCTGTTCGCGCTCGTCGGCTTCTGGCTCTACCCGCTCGCCCCGCCGCGGCTGCTGCCGGGCCTCGGCGTCATCGACACCGTGCACGGCGTGCAGGACTTCTCCAAGCCGGACTACGGCACGCTGACCGCGCTGACGAACCAGTACGCGGCGATGCCCTCGCTGCACTTCGGCTGGTCCCTGTGGTGCGGGCTCGTCATCGCGATCCTGGCACCCAAGTGGTGGATGAAGGCACTCGGCCTGCTGCACCCGCTCTTCACGGTCTCCGCGATCGTGGCGACCGGCAACCACTGGGTGCTGGACGCGGTGGGCGGCGCGGTGGTCGTGAGCGCGGGCTTCGGCCTGACCCATCTGCTCCAGGGCCCGCGGCCCCGGACACCGGCGAAACCCGTGGCGGAAGGCGCGGTCAGCACGAAGGAGCCGGTCCCGGCGGCGGGTCGTACTCCGAGCTGATCCGGTACGCCCCCGGCTCGCTCACCGTCAGCCGCGTGAACTCACCGGCCTTCTCCAGGCAGCCGCCCTCGGCGCGCAGCCACGGCGAGTACGCGACCCGCACGGTCACCGAGCCGGGCTTCGGCATCCTCACATCGATCTCGGCGCTCGTGGTCCGCACGACGGAGGCGGGCGCCGACACCAGCGGCACCGCCGCGCGCACCCGGAACACCCGCCAGTGCGCGTCGTTCCACACCGGCTCCAGCCAGGCCGGCCGGGTCCTCACCAGGCGCGCCTCGGCCTCCGCATAGCCGTCCGGTCTGCCCGACGGCAGGACGACATAGCCGACCGCCCAGCGGTCCAGCCAGGCCCGGTAGGCCGCCTCCGAGAAGGTGCCGTCGTAGAAGAGCCGGCCGCGCTCCATGTCCATCTGGCGGTTCCAGCCGCGCGCCAGGTTCACGTGCGGGGCGAGCAGGGTGGCCTCGCGGTGGTTGCGGGCCGGGACCACCTCGACCCGGCCGCGGTCGGCGCCGAACGCCTTGAGGGCTCCGACCACGCCGTGTGTGTCGGCGGCCCAGGCCGGCACGACCGTCGATACCTCAAGATCGTCGACGGTCTTCTTGCCGACCCAGGCGAGCGAGAACACCAGCGCCACGATCAGCGCGCTGCGCCGCACCCTCTTGAGCCGGGGCGCACCCAGCAGCACCGCGAGCAGCACGGCCGGCGCGAACAGCTCCGCGAACCGCTCGACGTTCGTCCCGACCGGCGAGGGGATCAGATACGTCAGGACGGTCCCGGCCGCGTAGACGGCACCGCTCCACCGGGCCACCCGCCAGCCCCGCGGGGCCAGTACGGCCACGGTCAGCCCGAGCAGCACGGGCGGCCAGATCCGGGCGCACGGCATCAACTGCTCGCCGGTGAACGGGAACAGCAGCGTCGTCGCCCCGACCACGACACCCGGCGGCACCATCAGGGCGCAGGCCCGCACCCGGTCCCGTACGGCGAGATACGCGGCGCCCACCACCGCCAGGAACAGCCCGGCCACCGGGCTCGCCATCGTGGCGAGCGTCGCGTACGCCACCGCCAGCAGCACGCGCCGCTCGCGGGCCAGCGGTACACAGGCGGCGAGTCCCAGGGCGACGCCGAGCGCGAAGGTCGTCCGCCCCGACGCGACGTTGCACCACAGCGCGAGCGCGGCGAGCAGTGCCGGGCCCACCGGCCGTCGTATGCCCGTGCGCCCGATGAGCACGGCGGCCAGCCAGGTGGCGGCGAGCCCGGAGACCACCGTCACCGCGCGCACACCGAGCGCGGCCATCAGATACGGCGAGATCAGGCTGTAGTTGGCGGTGTGCATCCCGCCGTACCAGAACAGGTTGTACGCCGATCCGCCGTTCCGCGAGGCGAACCCGGCCCAGGCCTCCTGGGCCGCGAGATCGCCGCCGCCGGTGGCGAGGAACGCCCACCACACCGCGTACAGCGGAAGCGTGGGCAGGGTGGCGAGCAGCGGGAGGCGGTGGCGGTGCCAGAACGGGAGGACGGGGTGGAGACGGCGGAAGCGGCCGTTCCGGGGCTCGGCCGCGGGGTCCTGCCGGACAGGGTGCAGATCGGCCAGTTCGGCGTGGACCACGGCGCGCGTTTCCGTTCGAAGTCTTCGAAGGTGTGGGTTTGCTGTGCCACGAGTGAAGACGTGAAACGGACTGGAAACGTTCATCGGCGGTGAGGAGGTTCGTCACGGGGGAGGCAGGGGCAGGGCGTAGGGGGGATGCCCCTGCCTCCCGCGAGACGGGCCGACGGATACCGGGAGGCCGTCGGCCCGAGTACCTCAACTGGCGTTGACCTGAAGCTCCTTGACGCCGTTCAGCCAGGCGGAGCGCAGGCGGCGCGGGTCGCCGGCGAGGCGGAGGTTCGGCATCGCGTCGGCTATCGCGTTGAAGATGAGGTCGATCTCCAGGGTGGCCAGGGACTTGCCGAGGCAGAAGTGCGGGCCTCCGCCGCCGAAGCCGAGGTGCGGGTTGGGGTCGCGGGTGATGTCGAAGACCTCGGGGCGCTCGAACACCTCGGGGTCGTTGTTGGCGGAGGAATAGAAGATGCCGACGCGGTCGCCCTTCTTGATCTGCTGCCCGCCCAGTTCGGTGTCCTGCGTCGCGGTGCGCTGGAAGGAGACGACGGGGGTCGCCCAGCGGACGATCTCCTCGGCGGTGGTCTTCGGGCGCTCCCTCTTGTAGAGGTCCCACGCCTCGGGGTGGGTGAGGAAGGCGTGCATGCCGTGCGTGATGGCGTTGCGGGTCGTCTCGTTGCCCGCGACGGCCAGCAGCAGCACGAAGAAGCCGAACTCGTCGGAGGCCAGGTTCCCTTCGTCCTCGGCCGCCACCAGCGTGCTGACGATGTCCTTGGCGGGGCACTGCTTTCGGTCGGCGGCCATGTTCATCGCGTACGAGATGAGCTCGGTGGCCGACTCGGCGCCGATCTCCTCGGTGATCGCGTACTCCGGATCGTCGTACGCCACCATCTTGTTGGACCAGTCGAAGATCTTGGCGCGGTCGTCCTGAGGGACACCGATGAGCTCGGCGATGGCCTGGAGGGGCAGTTCGCAGGCGACCTGGGTGACGAAGTCGAAGGCGCCGTCGGGGCCCGCGCCCGCGAGCGCGCTCTCGACGATCGAACCGGCGCGGGCGCGCAGGGCGGCCTCCAGGGAACGGATGGCGCGCGGGGTGAAGCCGCGCTGCACGATCTGGCGGACCCGGGTGTGCTCGGGCGGGTCCATGTTGAGCATGATCAGCCGCTGCACTTCTATCTGTTCGCGCTGGATGTGCTCGTTGAAGCGGATGACGGCGGTGTTGAGGAACGAGGAGAAGAGCTCGGGGTGCGTGGAGACGTACTTGACGTCCGCGTGCCGGGTGACGGCCCAGTAGCCGTCGTCCTCGAAGCCGGCGATGCCGGGCTGTTGCGGGATCCAGTGGACGGGTTCGACCCGGCGCAGCTCCGCGAACTCCGGGAGGGGCACGCGGTGGTGCAGCACATCGGGGTCGGTGAAATCGAACCCGTCGGGCAGCGCTGGACAGGGCATCGGCAACTCCCGCCGTCTGACGGTCCATCAGGAATTTGTGTCGTGAAGGTAGTAACGGGTTCTACAAGTGGCAAGGGGCACGGCGCCTCGAATTGCGTGCGGGATTCGTGCAGATCGCAACTTCGGAGCCTGCAAGACCCTTGCGGTTGTGGACACGCTGTCAGCAGACTGCACTCAGAACTAGAACGCGTACTAGTTCTGCGCGGTGGGTGGGCCGGGACGCCCCGCGCTGCGCGGGTCAGCAGGGCCTGGCCGCAGGACAGGCCTGAGGAGAGGACTAGCCCCCATGGCCGCGGAACCCGTGATCGTCGAAGCCGTACGCACCCCCATCGGCAAGCGCGGCGGCGCGCTCGCCAACCTCCACCCCGCCTACCTCCTGGGCGAGACCTACCGTGAACTCCTCGGCCGCACCGGCATCCACGCCGACTGCGTCGAGCAGATCGTCGGCGGCACGGTGACCCACGCCGGCGAACAGTCCATGAACCCCGCGCGCACGGCCTGGCTGACGATGGGCCTGCCCTACGAGACGGCGGCCACGACGGTCGACTGCCAGTGCGGCTCCTCGCAACAGGCCTCGCACATGGTCGCCAACATGGTCGCGGCGGGCGTCATCGACGTCGGGATCAGCTGCGGCATCGAGGCGATGTCCCGGGTGCCGCTGGGCTCGGGGTCCAAGCACGGGCCCGGGAAGCCCTTCCCTGACGAGTGGAACGTGGACCTGCCGAATCAGTTCGAGGCGGCGGAGCGGATCGCCCGCCACCGTGGCCTGACGCGCGAGAACGTCGACTCCCTCGGCCTCATCTCCCAGGAACGCGCCGCCATCGCCTGGTCCGAGGAGCGGTTCAAGAGGGAGACCTTCGCCGTCCAGGTGCCCACCACGGAGGAGGAGCAGCGGGCGGGGCAAGGCATGTGGCGGCTCGTCGACCGGGACGAGGGGCTCCGCGACACGACCATGGAGGCGCTGGCGAGGCTGAAGCCGGTGATGCCGACCGCCATCCACACGGCGGGCAACTCGTCGCAGATCTCGGACGGCGCGTCGGCCATCCTGTGGGCGTCCAAGCGGATGGCACGGGCGCTGAAGCTCCGGCCGCGCGCGCGGATCGTGGCCCAGGCGCTGGTCGGCGCCGACCCGCACTTCCACCTCGACGGCCCGATCGACGCGACGCGGGCTGTTCTGGGCAAGGCCGGGATGTCCCTGAAGGACATCGACCTCGTCGAGATCAACGAGGCCTTCGCTTCAGTGGTGTTGAGCTGGGCCCAGGTCTTCGAGCAGGACCTGGAGAAGGTGAACGTGAATGGCGGTGCGATCGCGCTCGGGCACCCGGTGGGGGCGACGGGGGCGCGGCTGATCACGACCGCGCTGCATGAACTGGAGCGCCGGGACAAGGAGTTCGCGCTGATCACGATGTGCGCGGGGGGCGGGCTGGCCACCGGCACGATCATTCAGCGGTTGTAGTCGCCGTCCAGTTGACGAAGGTGGTGAAGGTGGCGGGGTCCAGGGTGAGGGTGGGCCCCGCCGGGGTTTTGGAGTCTCGGATGGCGATGGTGGTGCAGGGGGCTTCGGCGATCTCTACGCAGTCGCCGCCCTGGTCGCCGCTGTAGCTGGACTTACGCCACTGGATCCCCGTCGGAATCGCGGTGTTCGCCATAGCGTTCCTCCATTACGCGCTGGATCAGCTCCGCCGAGTCCTTAAGGGAAAGTGCGGCGGCCTGAAGATGATCGTAACGGAGCGAACAGTCCTTGACTGTGTCCGGGTTGGCGGTCGGATGCCCGCTGCCGTAGCCCTCGGTGTAGACGATGTCCGGGTCGCTCGCGAAGCGATAGAGGTTGAATGAGCCTTGGAGCCCCGCGTGCGCTCCGGCCGAGAACGGCAGCACCTGGATGTTGATCCGGGGATTGCTCTCGAACGACAACAGGTGGGCCAGTTGCCCCCACATGGTCTCCGGGCCGCCGATCTCCTGATAGAGGGCGGCCTCGCTGATGACCGCCCACAGGACCGGCGGCACCTCCTTCTCGAAGATGCGCTGACGGGCCAGCCGTACGGCGGTGCGGTCGTCGAGGTTCGTCTGGTCCAGAGCGCCGAGCACGGCACGCACATACGACTCGGTCTGGAGGAGGCTGTGGACCATGTGCAGCTGGAAGGTGCAGATCTCGGTGGCCCGCGCCTCCAACTCCGCGACCTGTTGGAACCAGGCCGGAAGTTGACTACGCATCACCAGGTCGACGAGCCGATACAGCAAACCACCCGTCTCCAGCGCCGTATCCACCCGCTCACTGAACTCCGGCGTCGGCAACTTCCTGGCCGTCTCGACCTGCCCGACCAGCGAACCCGTGTAGTTGACGATGTCGCCGAGCTGTTTCTGCGTGAGCCCGGCGGCTTCCCGGTACCGGCGCAGCTCGAACCCGTAGTAGTCGAGCGGTGAGGCTCCCGGGTCGAGGACGTTGATGTGGGTCACGTACGGCCCCTTCTCGCGCAACTCGGCCCACTGCGGGACCTGTTGTATCCGAACCGTAGCCCAGAGTAGTCGTGCGAGGTCAGCCTCGTACCGTGAACGCATACTTTCCCCCCACCCTCGTGGGCCCCCGCCCCGACCAGTACGCCATGCGCCTCACCGTCGGTGAGCACTCGGCGCGGCACATCCGCCGTATCGTCCGCTCGCTGCTGGACGAGTGGGAGTTGGCGCCGCTGACCGATGCCGTGGAGCTCGGCGTGACCGAGCTAGTCGCCAATGTCGTACGGCATGTCCCGGACCGGCGGTGCGAGTTGGTGGTGCTGCGGCTGGCGGCGGGGGTGCGGGTGGAGGTTACGGACGGCTGCCCGCAACTTCCCGCCCAGCCCGCCGAGTTGTCGCCGGAGGCGGAGAGCGGTCGTGGGCTCGTGCTGCTGGACGCGGTCGTCGACAAGTGGGGTGTGTCATCGGCGCCCGGGGGTGGCAAGACGGTGTGGTTCGAGTGCCAGGTGGCCGATAGGGACAGCGGGTACGGCGAAGGCGGCGGCCCCGGGGGTGGGGGGCCGCCGCCTTGGCGTGAGCGGGGTGGTGCTCAGTGAGGGGGGTGTTGCTCAGGCTGCTCAGTACCAGCCGTTGGCCTGCCAGAAGTTCCAGGCGGCGACGGGGCTGCCGTAGCGGGAGTTCATGTAGTCCAGGCCCCACTTGATCTGGGTCTTGGGGTTGGTCTTCCAGTCGGAGCCGGCGGAGGCCATCTTCGAGGCGGGCAGGGCCTGGACCAGGCCGTAGGCGCCGGAGGAGGCGTTGGTGGCGCTGATGTTCCAGCCGCTCTCGTGCTCGACGATCTTGCTGAAGGCGTTGAACTGTGCGGTGTCCGGGATCATCTGGTGCGCGATCGACTGGGCGGAGGAGCCCGTGCCGGTGGTGGCGGCCTGGGCGGGGGCCGCGGCCAGGACCATGCCGGTGGTGGCGGCGGCCACGGCGGCGGTGGCGAGGGCCTTCTTCGGGGAGGCGACGGCGCGGCGGATGAAAGAGACGGACACGGAGAACCTTTTTCTTCGGGGGCAAGAGCGTCGCGGTAAGCCGGAGCCATGCGATGCGTGGTGTGGGGCGTACGTTGGCGCCGCGGCCCGGGTGGGCTCGTGGCGCCTGGCGACTGCTCCAGAGAAACACCGCTGGGGGTCTGTCCGCAATTACCCCTTTTACTAGTGGTGGTCGCATCCGTGTAGAACGTCCCCTGTGTGATCTGGCTCTCAAACCGCAGGTCAGGGGCCCGATTGATGCGTACATGGCGTCCGTTATGTCTACTAGCCCGCTTCGTATGTGACGTAGGCCCTGTGGGGTGCTTCACCCCGTGAGTGCCGGACGGTGCGCGACCGCCCACGCGGAGCTATCGGGGGCGTGTGACGCCCGTCGCTCACGGCGTTCGCTGAGTAGTTGTCGTTCGGCCCCTGGGTCACTCCCGCCCCGACGCCACCACCGCCAGTACCCCCGTCACCGCCGCCGCGATCAGTAGCGGGATGCCCAGCCCGTGATGGATGACCAGCCACGCCCCGAGCAGGGCGCCCGCCGCCATCGCGACGACGGAGGCCGTGCGGCGTGGGGAGTGGTGGCCGCTGCCGCCCGCCAGTCGGGAGTCGCCTGCGAGGCCGGTCAGGGTCATCGTCAGGACCGTGGTCGTCAGGTCGGGGATGCCGAGCTTGCGGACGGTGGCGTTGCGCAGGCCCATCGCGAAGGCCGTCAGCGAGATGAGTGTGTACGTCGTTGCCGTGGCGCCCGGCGCTGCGTAGGCGACCACCGCCGACGCCCCCACCAGTACCGCCTCCGCCGCGAGCGTGATCCGGGTCCAGGTCCGGCGCGAGCCGCCGCCGAGGTGTACCGCGACGCGGCCCCCGGCCACCGCGCCCAGCAGGAAGCAGCACAGGGAAGCCAGGGTGTGGGGGACCGAGAAGCCCGGTGCGCCGGCGGCGGCGAAGCCGAGGACGACCACGTTGCCGGTCATGTTCGCGGTGAAGACATGGCCGAGGCCCAGATAACTCACCGCGTCGATCAGGCCGCTGACCACGGTCAGCCCCAACAGCACGGCCACCAGGCGCAGTCCGCGCGCTTCGGGGTCGTACGGCGGCTTCTCCGTCTCGGTGGTCATGGGGCCTCCGGTCAGCGGGACGGGCGGGGTGGACTCAAGTCCACCATGGGCCCGGGGGACTCTCGGATGTCCGGGCGAGGTGGGCATCCGTAGCGTCGCAGACATGAGAGATGAGACGCGCAAAGTACATGAAACACGGACCAGTTGGCGTGCGCGGCGGGGACTCGCCGGAGCGGCGGCGCTGCTGCTCGCCGGACTCGCGGGGGTCGTGGTGGCGCCGGTCGCCTCTGCCGGGGAGCGGGCGCAGGTGCAGACCCTCCGTGGTGAGCTGGTCTCCGTCACCCCCGTGGCCGACCACGACGCCGGGCAGGTCAAGGCGTTCCTCGCCGAGCGGGACATGGCCACGGACGTCGTGCGGTATGGCGTGCGGTCGTACCGGCTGACCTATCGAACCGTCGACCCGTACGGGAAAGCCACGACCGCCACCGGTCTGCTCACCCTTCCCGCCGGGGGCAAGCACCGCCTCGACCTCGTCTCCGACACGCACGGCACCATGGTCAACCGCGACTACGCGCCCTCGGCCGAGGAGGACTTCGGTCGGATTCCGTCGTACATGAACGCCTCCGCCGGACGCGCCGTCGCCGCGCCCGACTACCTGGGCCTCGGCAAGGGCCCCGGCACCCACCCGTACATGGACACCCGCTCCTCCGTGACCGCCTCGGTCGACATGCTGCGCGCGGCGCGGACCGCCGCCGGGCGGCTGGGCAGGCCGCTCACCGGAGACGTGTACGCGACCGGGTTCTCGCAGGGCGGGCAGGTCGCGATGGCGCTCGGGCGGGCGCTGGACGGTGGGGTGGACCGGCACTTCCGGCTGAAGGCGCTGGCGCCGGTCAGTGGTCCGTACGACCTGGAGGGTCAGGAGGTCCCCGCTCTCTTCGACGGCCGCGTCAACGACGCGAGCGGTGTCCTCTACATCTCGTACTGGCTGGTCGCGCAGAACAGGCTGCACCCCATCTACAAGGATCCGGCCGAGGCCTTCCGTGCCCCGCACGCGAGCCGGGTCGAGGGGCTGTACGACGGAACGCACGTAGAGGAGGCCATCCTCGCGGCGCTGCCGCCGACCCTGAAGGAGCTGCTCACGCCCTCCTTCTACGAGCGGATGCAGCATCCCGGCGGTGGGCTGCTGGATGCCATGCGCGCGGCTGACCATACCTGTGACTGGAAGCCCGAGGTGCCGGTGCGGCTGTACGCGGGGGCGGCCGACACCGACGTACCCATCGGGAACGCGCGCAGCTGTGCGCGGCAGCTGGCCGGGGAGGGGGCGCCGGTGACCGTGATCAATCAGGGGGACGTGGACCACTTCGGGTCGTTCCAGGTGTCGGCGCCGCAGGTGGTGCGTTGGTTCGACGCGATGAGCCGGTAGCGGCCATGTGTTCCGGCACCGTGTTTTTAGGGACGTACTTATAAGAAGTACGTCCCTAAAAGCGGTACCGGGTACCGGGTACGGCGAAGGCGGCGGCCCCGGGGATCAGGGGCCGCCGCCTTCGCGGAAGCTGTGGAGCACGCGTTCGTGCGTGCTGTGGGCCGGTCAGTACCAGCCGTTGGCCTGCCAGAAGTTCCAGGCGGCGACCGGGCTGCCGTAGCGGGAGTTCATGTAGTCCAGGCCCCACTTGATCTGGGTCTTGGGGTTGGTCTTCCAGTCGGAGCCGGCGGAGGCCATCTTCGAGGCGGGCAGGGCCTGGACCAGGCCGTAGGCGCCGGAGGAGGCGTTGGTGGCGCTGATGTTCCAGCCGCTCTCGTGCTCGACGATCTTGCTGAAGGCGTTGAACTGTGCGGTGTCCGGGATCATCTGGTGCGCGATCGACTGGGCGGAGGAGCCCGTGCCGGTGGTGGCGGCCTGGGCGGGGGCCGCGGCCAGGACCATGCCGGTGGTGGCAGCGGCCACGGCGGCGGTAGCGAGGGCCTTCTTCGGGGAGGCGACGGCGCGGCGGATGAACGAGACGGACACGGAGAACCTGTTTCTTCGGGGGCAAGAGCGTCGCGGTAAGCCGGAGCCATGCGATGCGTGGTGTGGGGCGTACGTTGGCGCCGCGGCCCGGGTGGGCTCGTGGCGCCTGGCGACTGCTCCAGAGAAACACCGCTGGGGGTCTGTCCGCAATTACCCCTTTTACTAGTGGTGGTCGCATCCGTGTAGAACGTCCCCTGTGTGATCTGGCTCTCAAACCCCAGGTCAGGGGCCTGATTGATGCGTACATGGCGTCCGTTATGTCCTACTAGCCTGCTTCGTATGTGACGTAGGCCCTATGGGGTGCTTCACCCCGCCACTGACGCACGGTGCGCGACCGTCCCACACGGCGTCACCGAGGAGTGTGACCCGGGCCGCAGATCACCTGGGGTCGAAGGTGACCGGGGTCTCGAAAGCCGCCCGGCGCGTGGCTCGGCGCAGCGCTTTGAGGAGGGTTCCGCCGAGCGTGAGGGTCAGGACGACGGTCACGACCGCCCGGCCCAGGTCCCAGCCGAGCGAGGTGGCCAGGCAGTACGCGAGGAAGCGGGTCAGGTTGGTGGGGAGGGCGGCATGCGGGTCGAACGCTACGTTCGAGGCCAGCGCGTCCATGAACGGCCAGCCGGCCAGGTTCATGACCGTGCCGTACGCGAAGGCGGCGAGGAAGCCGTACGCGGCGAGCATCGCCAGCTCCGCGCGCCCGCGCAGCCGGTCGGGGCCCGGCAGCAGCCCGGCGCCCATCGTGAACCAGCCCATCGACAGCATCTGGAACGGCAGCCACGGCCCGACCCCGCCGGTGAGCAGCGCCGACGCGAACATGGTGATCGAGCCGAGCACGAACCCGAACCCCGGCCCGAGCACCCGCCCGCTCAGCACCATCAGGAAGAACATCGGCTCGATGCCCGCAGTCCCGGCTCCGATCGGGCGGAGGGCCGCCCCGGTCGCGGCCAGTACGCCCAGCATGGCGACCGCCTTCGGTCCGAGCCCCGACTCGGAGATCGTCGCGGCGACGACCCCGACCAGCAGGACCAGGAGACCCGCGAAGAGCCAGGGGGCGTCCTGGGCGTGGGCGCTGACCTGGGAGCCCGGTCCCGCGATGAGCGGCCAGGCGAACCCGGCGACACCGGTGGCGCTGACCAGGGCGAGGGCGGCGATGGAGCGGGGGCCGAGGCGGATGGCTCGGACGGCTCGGATGGCTCGCGCCTGGGGCTGGACGTATATGCGGGTGGGGTCTTCTACGGGGGCTTCTGTACGGGTGGGGACTTCGGGGGGCTTCATGAGAGCGCCTCCCCGACCTGCGTGACGGTCAGCCATGGCTGTGGGGCCAGCACCTTCGTGACCTGCGGGGCGAAGGACGGGGACGCGACGACCACCTCGGCGGTCGGGCCGTCGGCGACGACCTCACCGTCCGCGAGGATCACGACACGGTGGGCGAGCTCGGCGGCGAGTTCCACGTCATGCGTGGCCAGGACGATGGCGTGACCCCCGGCGGCCAGGTCGCGCAGGACCGTGACCAGCCGGGCCTTCGCCGCATAGTCGAGGCCGCGGGTCGGTTCGTCGAGGAGCAGCAGCGGGGGGCGGGCCGTCAGGACGACGGCCAGCGCGAGCGCCAGCCGCTGGCCCTCCGACAGGTCCCGGGGGTGTGTCCCGTCCCCGATCCCGGGCAGCAGCTCGGACACCAGCGCCCGGCAGGTCCCGGCTGCCGCCCCGGCATCCCGTTCGGCCGCCGCGCACTCGGCGGCCACCGTGTCCGCGTACAGCAGATCCCGTGGTTCCTGCGGTACGAGGCCCACGCGTCGTACGAGTTCCGGGGGCGCCGTCCGGTGCGGTACGGCGCCGCCGACCCGTACCGATCCGGCGGCGGGCTCGACCAGCCCGACCAGGGCGCCGAGCAGGGTGGACTTTCCGGCTCCGTTCCGGCCCATCAGCGCGATCGTCTCGCCGGGGGCGACGGTGAGGTCGACCCGGCGGAGCGCCTCGACCGGGCCGCGCCGGACGGCGAGGGAGGCGACCTCGGCCACGTGCGGTGGGGGTGCCTGGGGAGTGGTGTCGGGGGTGCGCTTGCGGAGGAGGCGGGCGAGGGGGGAGGTGGGGCGTGGGAGTACTGGGGGTGACGGGGGTGACTGGGGTGACGGGGGTTCGGGGAGAGAAGGAGGGGCGGGGGCTTCCCGTGCCGCCTCGGCCAACCTGTCCCGCAGCGGCCCCGCCTTTCGCCGTGCGTCGCGCACCGTGAGCGGTAGTGGGGACCAGCCGGCCAGGCGGCCCAGGCCGACCACCGGGGGGTACACCGGGGAGACGGACATGATCTCGGACGGGGTGCCGAGGGTCGGCGCGGCTCCCCGGGAAGGCAGGAGGGCGACCTGGTCGGCGTACTGGATGACGCGTTCCAGGCGGTGCTCGGCCATGAGGACGGTGGTGCCGAGGTCGTGGACGAGGCGTTGGAGGATGGCGAGGACCTCCTCCGCGGCGGCCGGGTCCAGGGCCGACGTGGGTTCGTCGAGGACCAGGACCTTGGGGTGCGGGGTCAGGACCGAGCCGATGGCCACGCGCTGCTGCTGGCCGCCGGACAGGGTCGCGATCGGGCGGTCGCGGAGGTCCGCCAGGCCCAGCAGGTCCAGGGTTTCCTCCACACGGCGGCGCATCACGTCCGGCGCGAGGCCCAACGACTCCATGCCGTACGCGAGTTCGTCCTCCACCGTGTCCGTCACGAAGTGGGACAGCGGGTCCTGGCCCACCGTGCCCACCACGTCGGCGAGTTCGCGCGGCTTGTGGGTGCGGGTGTCGCGTCCGGCGACCGTGACCCGGCCGCGGAGTGTGCCGCCGGTGAAGTGCGGGACGAGTCCGCTCACCGCGCCGAGAACGGTCGACTTGCCGACGCCCGACGGGCCGACCAGGAGGACCAGTTCACCCTCCGGGACCTCGAAGTCCACGCCCTGGACGGTGGGTTCGGCCGCTCCGTCGTACGTCACGGAGACATCCTCGAAGCGGATCATGAGGGCTCCTTGGAGGGTGAGGGGTGCGCGGGGGTCCGGGGTCGCCGGGGAGCCGGGGCCACGAAGGCGGGGAGGAGGCCGAGGAGGATCGCCGCCGCGGGCCAGAGCGGGAGGGTGGGGGCCACGAGCGGGACGACGCCGGGGCGCAGCGCGACGGGGTCGTACGAGGCGGCGGCCACCATCAGCGCCGCCACGGCCACGCCCGAGCCCGCCACCAGCCAGGCCCGTGCGCCCCACGCGTCCGGGCGGTACCGCGTCCGCAGTGAGCGCCGGCCGCCGAGCCACAGGCCGCCGAGCGCCGCGGCCAGCCCGGCCAGCAGTACGGGCAGGCCGTAGCTGCCGCCCTCCGCGGTCAGCAGTCCGTACGTGCCCGCGCAGACGCCGAGCAGGCCGCCGAGCGTCAGTACGGCGGTGGTGCGGCGGACGGTGGGCGGGACCTCGGCGGTGCGGCCGTAGCCGCGGGCGTCCATCGCCGCCGCGAGGGCGACCGAGCGCTCCAACGCGCCCTCCAGGACCGGGAGTCCGACGTGCAGCAGGCCGCGCAGGCCCTTGTCCGGGCGGCCGCGCAGGCGCCGTGCGGCGCGCAGGCGCTGGACGTCCGCGATCAGGTTCGGGGCGAAGGTCAGCGCGACGACCACCGCCACGCCTGCCTCGTACAGTGCGCCGGGGAGTGACTTCAGCAGGCGGGCCGGGTTGGCGAGGGCGTTCGCCGCGCCTACGCAGATCAGGAGCGTGGCCAGTTTCAGGCCGTCGTACAGGGCGAAGACGAGGCCTTCGGCGGTGACGCGGCCGCCGATGCGGATGCCTTGGGCCCAGTGGGGGAGGGGGGCTTCGGGGAGCGTGACGATGATGTGGGTGCCGGGGATGGGGGAGCCGAGGAAGACGGCGAAGGCCAGGCGGATGGCCAGGACGGTGACACCGAGTTTGACGAAGGCGGTGTACGAGTGGGCCCAGGGGGCGGTGGTCCGGCGGGCGGCCACCACGTAGCCGGCTACGCCGATGAGCAGGGCCAGGAGGAGGGGGTTCGTGGTGCGGGAGGCGGCTGTTCCCAGGCCTAGGGCCCAGGTCCACCAGGCGCCGGGGTGGAGGGAGTTGGTGCGGGTTGCCTCCGGCGTGCGGGTGCGGGTGCGGCGGTGCGGTGGGCGTTGGGCTGGGACGGCACCCGGCGTTGGTGGCTGTGCCCACCCTCCCCCACTCTCGGCTTCGCTCGAGCGGGGGGACCCCCATCGCCCTGCGGGACGATTGCCCACAGAGGGTGGAGCGGCGGGAGCCGGCGTGAGGGCTGGGCGGTCGGGGTCGGCCGGTGTCATTGGGTTCACCCCCGCCTCAGCCCCGGTTGCGGCGGGCCTGCCAGATTGCTGCGGCGCCCAGGAGGGCTACCGCCGCTGCACCTGCCAGCAGGCCTACTGATGGGCCGTGGTGGGCCGGTTTGGGCTGGTGGGGGTGGGCGGTGGTTTTCGTCGGCTTGGTCACCTGGTCGCCGCAGCCTGTCTGGGGGTAGCCCGCAATGGCGCACAGGAGGGCGTTGGTGTCGTAGCGGAGGGGCTTGGCAACCGAGGCCAGGGCTTCGGCCGTGGTCGCGTTCGAGGGGACGCTCGCGCAGGCTGTGCGCGGGGTGGGCGGGGTTTCGCCGGACGGTGCGTCCGCGGGCGTACCGAAGTCGATGACCAGGGCCACGCGCTTCTTGCCCTGCTGGGCGGGCGTCTTGGCACAGATCGAGGCGAAGTCCCGGTTTCCGCGCGGCTGTACGGCGTGCTGGGAGTCCTCGCTGATCGCGAAGCGGAAGCCCTGGACGTCGCCGTCGGACGGCCGCGCGGTGGACGGGCCCTGGGTGGCGTACGTCCACTTCCCGCCGGTCAGGTCCCAGAAGGACCAGTAGCGGTAGCCGACCGCCTGGGCCTGCCCCGCCCCGCCGAGTACGAGGAGCAGCAGGGCCAGGGCAAGACTCAGGGTCTGGGCACGACTCAGGGTCAGGGCACGACTCAGGGTCAGGGCACGACTCGGAGCCGGGGCCGGCGCGGGCGTCCGACGGCGGCGTATCACAGCTGCTGCTTCTTGTTGCGGCCGCTGATCAGGAAGCCGATGCCGATGCCGGCGACGAGACCGACGCCCACGATCCACCAGACGCCGAGCCCCTTGTCGTCGTCCTTCTTCTTCTCGTCCTTCTTCTCGTCGCTCGCGGCGGCCGAGTGGTCGGACGCGTCCGCCGCAGGACCGGTCGCGCCGAGCTGCTTGACGAGGTCCGCGCCGCCGAAGTCGCGCGGGTCGGTGCCGGTGGCATGGGCGGCGAAGATCAGCTGGGCGTACGCGGCCGGTCCGGCCTTCGCCGCCCAGGCGCCGTAGTTCTTCTCCAGCCAGGCGAGGGGCTTCTGGGCGTCCTCGGTCCAGCCGTCGGAGGCGAGTGCGACGACCGCGTCGGCGGTGTTGCCGTAGTCGGGCTGATCCTTGGCGCCGGGCATCGCCGACTTCAGGTACGGGGTGGCGTTGAGGGCGTTGGAGAGGTAGGAGGCGCCGTTGCGGGCAGCCTCCGCCGGAGTGAGCTTCTCCGTGGCGCCGCAGACGTAACCGGACGTCGTGGTCTTCCCCGCCGTCGTCACGAACCCCTTGCCGAGGGAGCCGAGGACCGCGGCCGCCGTGGCGTCCGCGTTCGCCGTCAGCTTGCCCTTCTTGTCGGGCTGGAACGCGAACCCGCCGCCGCTGCCCTCGCCCTCGCACGCGATGGACAGCGTCACGAGTGCGTCGTACGGCGACTTGCCGCCCTGGGAGACGTCCGCGGGCTTCTGCCCGGCCGCCGCGAGCGCGCCGATCACCACGGACGTCGAGTTGGCGTCGCTGGCCCCGCCCGCGACGTACCCCCAGCCGCCGTCCTTGTTCTGCACGGACTTCAGCCATGCCACGGCCTTGCCCGTCTCGGTGTCGTGCCCGCCGAGCGCGGCGAGGGCCTGCACGGCGGCGGCCGTGTTGTTCGTGTCGACCATCGTCTTGGCGTCGCACTTCGCGGTCGCGTCGGCGCGGTACGGCGCGAACGCCCCGCTCGCGCACTGCTGCCCGGTCAGCCAGTCGACGGCCTTCGCCGCGGGCTCGACGCCCACGGTGTCCTGGGCGAGCAGTGCGAGCGACTGCCGCCAGACGCCGTCGTAGGTGGGGTCGGTGGAGCCGTACAGGCCCGACGGGAGCGCCTGGGACGCGGAAGGGGACGGGGACGAGTCCGCCGCGAGGGCGGCCGGTGCGAAGGCCGTGCCGATCACGGCGGTGGCGGCCAGTACCGCGGCGCTGCGGCGAACAATCATGACTCTCCCCTGGGGAGCCGGGCAGCAGCGGGCGCAGACTTGGCCCGAGCGGCTCCGGCTCCGTATACCTCGACGGTGCCGGCCGTCGGCGGGCTGCCGACGGCACGAGCCGGTCACGTCCCGGGCGAGGCGATCCGGCTCACCACCTGGCGGGTGATTCACGGTTGCGGGTCAGCGCCGGATTTGCACCGGCTTCCCCCCGTACGGGTGTGATGACGACGCGCTCACTCTACCGGCCCGTAAACAAGAGTCTGAGGGCCGCCTGTGGCCCCGCCCGGATGCCCGGATAGGTTCTGGCCATGCGTACGGGGAAACTGCTCGGCTCGGGGCGTTCGGCGGACGTCTACGAGATCGACGAGGCGTGGGTCCTGCGCCGGGACCGCGAGGGGTGGGGCGACGCCACCGCCGAGGCCGCGGTCATGGAACACGTACGAGGGCACGGCTATCCGGTGCCGGGCGTGCGGGCGGCGACCCGGACCGACCTGGTGATGGAGCGGCTGTCCGGGCCGACCATGCTGGAGGCGTTCGGCGCGGGACTGCTCTCCGCCGAGGAGGCCGGCCTCACCCTCGCCCGGCTGCTGCGCAGACTGCACGCCGTGCCCGCCCGGGTCTCCGCGGACCCGGCCGTCCGCGTCCTGCACCTGGACCTGCACCCCGACAACGTGATGCTCACCCCGGACGGCCCGAAGGTCATCGACTGGGCCAACGCCGAGGAGGGCCCGCCCGGCCTGGACTGGGGCACGTCCGCCGTGATCCTCGCCCAGGTGGCCGTCGGCGACGAGCCCCACGCGGAGGTCGCCGACGAGACGCTCGCCGCGATGCTCGACGGGAACGCGGCGTACCTGACGGAGGACGGGCTCACCGAGGCGAGGGCCCGGCGCGCCGCCAATCCGACCATGAGTCTGCGGGAGGTCGAACTCCTCGGCGAGGCGGAGGAGTTGATCCGTGAGCTGATCCGCCCTCACTGAGTGGTGGTGTCGGCCGCGTGCCGCCAGAAGTCCCGCATCAGCGGGGTGGGCGTCGGGTTCTCCATGCCGACCTGGGTGAGCAGCACGGTGACCGTGCCGGTGGACGGGACGAGGTGGCCGGTCGTGCCGGTGCCGCCGGTCCAGCCGTATCGGCCGGGGACGTTCCACGGGTCGGTGGGTTCGATGTCGACCTGGGCGCCGTAGCCCCAGCCCTGGCCCTCCATGAACAGTGCGCCGATGTCGCGCTGGGCCGGGGTGAGGTGGTTGGTGGTCATCTGCCGCACCGAGGCGGGGGAGAGAAGGCGGCGCCCGCGTGCGGTGCCGTCGGCCAAGAGCATCCGCGCGAAGGCCAGCCAGTCGTCGGCGGTGGAGACGAGCCCGCCGCCTCCGGACGGGAACGGCGGAACGCTGCTCCACTGCCCGTCGGGGGCGTCGGCCAGTTCGAGACCGCCGCCGTTCCGGGCGGCGCGGTAGTAGCTGGTGAATCGGTCGCGCTTGCTCGCCGGCACTTCGAAGCCCGTGTCGGTCATGCCCAGCGGCTCGAAGATCCGCTCGGCCAGGAACTCGGGGAGCGGACGGCCGGCGACCCGGGAGATCAGTACGCCCTGGAGGTCGGAGCAGGTGCCGTACAGCCAGGCCTCGCCCGGCTGGTACAGCAGCGGAACACGTGCCAGCGCCGCCACCCACGCGTCCGGCGGCGGGAAGGCGCGCAGATCGCGGCCGTCCTTCTGGACCTCGAACAGCGCCTGGACCTGCGGCAGCGTGAAGTCGGAGGGGAAGCCCCAGCCGGCCCGGGAGGAGAGCAGATCGGCGACGGTGACCGGCCGGGCGGCCGGGACCACGTCGTCGACGGGGCTCGACGGTGTACGGACGACCACCGGCTTCGCCAGCTCCGGCAGCCACGCGTCGACCGGGTCGTCGGGCGTGATCAGGCCGTCCTCGATCAGCAGCATCACCGCCGCGGCGGTGATCGGCTTGCTGATCGAGGCGATACGGAAGATCGTGTCCCTGGCCATCGGGGCGCTGCCCTCGACGTCGACGGAGCCGACGGCCTGGACGTCGACCCGGTCGCCGCGGGCCACGAGGCCCACCGCTCCCGGCACGGTGCCGTCGTCGACGTACGCGTTCAGGAGGTCGTGCAGGGCGTGCGGGTCGTGCGGGCTGCTCATCGGTTCACCTTTCCGAAGGGGTGGCGAGCTCGCGCAGTGCGTCCTCCAGCCTGGCGGCCGTGTCCGCGTCCGTCATCCGGAGCTCGCTCAGGAGGGCCCGGGTCACCGTCGCCAGGGCGCGCCGGAGCTCGGGCCGGTCCAGGGAACGTACGAGGGTTTCAGTCAGTGGTCCGGTGACCTCCGGCGGCAGCCGGTCCGCGCCCTTGGCGTAGGCGGAGGGCAGGCCCAGGCGCAGGCAGGCCAGGGTCAGCAGGTGGTCGCGGAGGGCGCTGATCCAGTGTTCGGCCTGCCACAGCGCTCCGCGTTCGAGGGAGATGCGGGCGTGCAGGACGTGGTGCCAGGCGAGGCCGGTCAGGTGATCGGGGTCAGTGGCCGCGTCGGTCGACTCCCGTACGGCCACCGAGCCGAAGACGACCCGGAACGCTCCGCCGCCCATCGGCCCGAAGGACGCCTCCGGCGTGAACCCCAGGTCCACTTCGAGGAGTTCGGGGAGCAGGAAGGCCCGGTAGACGGCGGGATCCGCAGGGAGATCGAAGTGGTGCAGGGCGCCCAACTCCCCGTACACGAAGGCACTCCAGTCGTCCCGCACGGCGGGCACGGGCGCCCCGTCCGCCACCCCGAGGAACAGGTCGACGTCCGACCAGCGGTCCTCGGCGTCGCGTGCGGCGGAACCCGTGACCGCCGCGCCGGTGATCCGGTCGTCGGCGCGGGCGCGCTCCAGCAGGAGCTCTCGTACGTGGTGTCGCCGCTCGGCCGTGAAGAACATGGTCAGCGACCGTACTTCACGGTGCGGGGGCAGAGTTGTGCTTCACGGCACGCGTACGGGCACGGTCGCCTCCACCGGCTGGCACAGCACCAGGGCGAGGTCGTCGGCGAGGGCGGTCGTACCGGTGTGGGCGATCAGGCGGGTGTACAGGGCGTGCAGGGCCTCTTCGGGGAGCGGTTCGCGCAGGGCGAGCGCGGCCTCGCCGAGGAGGGGGAAGGGGGCGCCCTCCGGGTCGCGGGCCTCGGTCAGGCCGTCGGTGTAGAGGAGGAGCCGGTCGCCGGGCTGTAGTCGTACGCGGTACTGGCGCGGGACGGGGCGCAGGCCCAACGGGGGTGTGGGGACCAGGGGTTCGAGGAGTTCGATGCGGTGGCCGGAGCGCAGTGGTGCCGGGTGGCCGCAGTTGACCAGCCGGACCTCGCCGGGCGCGAACTCGGCGAGCACGGCGGTGACGAAGTCCTCGGGGCCCAGCTCCGGGGTGAGGCGAGCGTCGAGCTGGCCGGTGAGGGTCGTCAAGTCGGATGCGGTGTAGGCGAGTTCGCGGAAGCCGGCGATGGTGTCGGCGGTCAGCCGGAGGGCGTCGAGGCCGTGACCGCGTACGTCGCCGACGAGCACGCGCAGCCCGTACGGTGTCACCGCGACGTCATACAGGTCACCGCCGACCGTCGACTCGCGGGCGGCGCAGTGGTAGCGGGTGTACACCTGAGTGCCGCCCAGGGTGCGGGAGATGGGCCGCAGGATCGCCTCCTGGGTGATCCGGGCGACCTCGCGGGCCTGGGCGAGTGCCGCGACGAGTCGCTCGCGCTGCCGGGCCGCGTACACGGTGAGCGCGCAGCCCAGCAGCAGCCCGCTCCAGTGGACGCCGAACGCGAAGGTCCGCACGGTGCCGTCACTGAGCCCCATCGCGAGGCCCAGTGCCACAGACCAGCAGCAGACCAGGACGGTGTGCCGGACGCCCAGCCTGACGCAGGCCAGCAGCGGGCCGATGAGCAGCAGGATGATGAGCGGCGGCACCTGGTCGAAGAGCAGATCCGGCACGGCGATCGCCAGACAGGCCGCCAGTGGCACCAGTACCGGTACCAGCACCAGCACCGGCCACCGCACCTGCCTCCCGACACCCGAGGTCAGATCATCCCCGCGGCTGCTCGCAGTCAGATCACCCCCGCGGCTGCTCGCGGGCAGATCGTCCCCGCTGCCGCTCGCGATCAGGTCCTTCCCACAGCTGCCCGCCGTCAGGTCGCTCCCACCGCCTCCGCCCCTGGCGGCCATCTGTTCCCCCTGCTCCCTCTCGCCCATCACCCGACAATCTCCGAATATCGCCCTCCCCACCGTCACCAACAGGGAGTTGACCGCATCTCGTCGAAAGGTGCACGGAAGTGACGGGGTGCTGCGGCCTTTCTGTCCGAGTTGGCGGAGCGGGCAACGAGGGAGCGTGGTCCGGTCAGACTGGTCGGTGTGTCCGACAAGACGACCGGTGGACGGCCCGGCAATCTGCCCCCAGAGACACGAAGTTTCGTCGGGCGGCGGGATGAACTCGGCTGGTTGGACGAGGAGTTGGATCCCGGTGTCGGGATCGACCGGCTGGTGAGTCTTGTCGGGGTCGGTGGGGTCGGCAAGACCCGGCTCGCGCTGCGGGCCGCGGGCCGGGTCCGGGACGCGTACCCCGATGGCGTGTGGCTGGTGGAGCTCTCCCCGCTGCACACCGCCGGCCTGGTCGGCCTGGCCGTCGTCGAGGCGCTGCGGCTCGCGGACCAGTCGACGGGGCCGGTCACCGAGGTGGTCGCCGAATGGGCCAAGGGCAAGCGGCTGTTGCTGGTGCTCGACTCCTGCGAGCACGTCCTCGCGGACTGTGTGGCGTTGGCCGAGGCGCTGCTGCCGGTCCTGCCGGGGCTGCGCATCCTCGTCACCAGCCGGGAGCAGCTCGGGCTGCCGGGCGAACGCGTGCTGCGCCTGGACCCGCTGCCGGTCGCCGACGACGCGGTGGCCCTGTTCGCCGAACGAGCCGCCGACACCGGATTCACGCTCGACGACACCAACCGCGGCACGGTGGAAGCCGTCTGCCGCCGCCTCGACGGCATCCCGCTCGCCATCGAACTCGCCGCCGTCCGGCTCTCCGAGCTCTCGCTGGCCCAGCTGCACGGCCGCCTCGGCGAACGCCTGCCGTCCCGGCTCGACCTGCTCGCCGCGCGCGAGGGCGAGGGACCGCCGCGCCACCAGACACTGCGGACGGCCATCGGCTGGAGCCACGAACTGTGCGCTCCGCTGGAACGGCTGCTGTGGGCCCGCCTCTCGGTGTTCGCGGGCGGCTTCTGCGTGAGCGCCGCCGAGGAGGTCTGCGCGGGCGGCCCGCTGCCCGCCGGGCGGATCGCCGGACTGCTCGCCCGGCTCGTCGAGCAGTCGATCGTGCGGCGCCATCGCAGCGATCCGGTGCGCTACCGACTCCTCGACACCGTGCGGGAGTTCGGCGCCGACTGGCTGCGCGCACTCGGCGAGGAACACGCCGTACGGCTGCGCCACCGCGACCACTACCGGCGGCTGGCCCGCGAGGGCTGCGCCGAGTGGAACACCGGACGGCAGGTCGCGTGGTGCGAGCGCACCCTCACCGAACACGCCAACCTCCGCGCCGCCATGGACTGCGCGCTCACCGAACCCGACGGACGCGTCGCCCTGGAAATGGCGGCCGACGTCGGCTTCCTCTGGCGGCACTGCGGCTATCTGCGCGACGCCCAGCACTGCCTCGACCAGGCGCTCGCCACCGATCCGGGGCCGGGCCCCGACCTCACCCGCGCCCTGTGGACGCGCGGCGCGGTGGCACTGCTCCAGGGCGATCTGGAGGTCGCCGCGGACTGGGCGGTGCGCTGCGCCGACGCGGCGCGGGAGCAGGGCGATCCGGTGGCGGTGGTGGCCGCCGCGTACCTCACCGGCGGTCAACTGGCCCTGAGCGGCAAGCTGTCCCAGGCGATCGACGTGCTGTCCGCCACCCCCCGGCTGCCCATCCGGCCGGACGGGCTCGGGGCCGCCCAGCTCCAGGTCCGCGTGGCGCTCGCCTTCACCCACATGCTGCGGGGCGACCACGAGCGGGCGCGCGTGGTGGCCGAGGAGGTGCGCGAGGCCAGTGTGGCGTGCGGCGAGTCGTGGGCGGGCGCCTTCGCCGACGGGATCGTGGCCCAGGCGGACCTGGCCCGCGGCGACATCGGCGCGGCGGTCGGCAACGCCCGTACCGCCCTGGCCGGGCACGGCCTGCTGCACAACACCGTCGGCGCGGCCATGGCCCTCGACATCCTCGCCGCCGGGGTCGTCGCCGCCGGGGACGGCCACCGCGCGGCCCGCCTCCTCGGCATCGGCGAGAGCGTCTGGGCCCTCACCGGACGCGCCCAGATGGACTCACCCGACCTCATCGCCACCCGCCGCCGCCACGAGGTCCGCGTCCGTGAGGAGATCGGCGACAGGGCGTACGAGAAGGCGTACGGGGAGGGTCGCACCATGCCGTACGGGGAGGGGCTGGACTACGCGGCCCACGGGCACTGACAGGAAGTTCCTCGCCCCCGCCGCCCCTACCCGTCCCATCCTCCAGGGGCTCTGCTCCTTCGACCCCGTTCGGTTGTGTGTCGGGTGCGGGTGGGTGGGGGCTGGTCGCGCAGTTCCCCGCGCCCCTGAAGGCGCGGGGCTGCGCCCCGCGATCCCACGCCCGCCCCCCGTTTTTAGGGGCGCGGGGAACTGCGCAATCTTTTGGCGGGGGTCTGGGGGCGCAGCCCCCAGGGATGGGACGGGTAGGGGCGGAGGGGGCGAAACAAGCTGGTCACTGGCGGGGCGTCGGCCCGCCGAACGACAGGAACAGGGTGCGCGAGGTGAGCAGCCAGGCGTCGCCGGCCTTGCGGAAGGTGTCCTCGTAGTGCCCGACCTGGACGGGAGGCCCGGCCGGGACCATGCCGCCGGTGTGGCCGTCGACGCGGTAGGTCGTGAAGTACGAGGTGGCGGTGGCCGTCGTCGGTGAGTCCACGGTGACGAGGATGTTGGTCATCACGCGGCGCGAGAGCCGGTCCGCGGGCCGCCCGCCGAAGTAGTCCCGCAGTGCCTCGCGCCCCTTCACCGCCCGCTCGCCCTCCGGCCACTCCCAGGTGCCGTCCTCGGTGAACAGCTCGGCGACCGTGCCGGGTTCACCGAGGTCGAGACGGCGGACGAAGTCGAGGACGAGCCGTTCACAGGCGCGCTCGGCGAGGAGTTGTTCGAGGTCATCCATGATGCCCTTGCTATCAGCGGCGCACCCGGTGCGGCCAACGCATTAAACGGCCACGTACGTCACCGGATCGCTCCCCGCCACCGCCTCCGCGCGCCCCAGCTTCACCAGCCGGCGCACATGGGCCTCGGCCTCGGAGACCGCGATGTTCCTTGAGCCGTACGGGATTTGGTCCCAGGGGCGGTTCCACTCCATGCGCTCGGCGAGCTGCCAGGGGGTGAGCGGGGTGGAGATGAGGGCGAGCAGGCCGGTGAGGCGTTCCTCGTGGTGGGCGAGCAACTCCCGTACGCGGGACGGGGCGTCGGCGAACGCGTGCTGGTGGGCCGGCAGCACCTCGGCGGGGTCGAGGCGGCCGACGCGCTCCAGGGAGTCGAGGTAGTCGCCGAGGGGGTCGGCGATGGTGGCGTCGTCCGGATCCTCGTAGAGGCCGATGTGCGGGGTGATCCTCGGCAGGAGGTGGTCGCCGGAGAACAGGCGGCCGTGGCCCGGGAGTTGGGCGGGATGGTCCTCCTCCAGGTGGAGGCAGACATGGCCGGGTGTGTGGCCGGGGGTCCAGATCGCGCGCAGGCGGCGGCCGGGCAGGGCGAGGAGTTCGCCGGGGACGATCTCGCGGTCGGGGAGCGCGGGGGAGAAGCCGGGGAGGGTGCTGGGGCGGCGTACGGACGTGCGGGCCTCGCGCAGCGGGGCCACGTGTTCCTCGGGCGCGCCCGAGGCCGCCAGCTTGGCCGCCATGTACGCGAACCAGCGCTCGGGGCGGTTCTCGCGCGTCCGCCGGACGATCGCGGTGTCCGCCGCGTGCATCGCGATCCAGGCCCCGGACGCCTCGCGGACCTGGCCCGACAGGCCGTGGTGATCGGGGTGGTGGTGGGTGATGACCACGCCGTGGATCTCCGCGACGGAGGTGCCGCAGCCGGTGAGGCCCTCGACGAGGGTGTCCCAGGAGGTGGGGTCGTCCCAGCCCGTGTCGATCAGTACGGGGCCGCGGTCGGTGTCGACGACGTACACCAGGGTGTTGCCGAGGGGGTTGTCCGGGATGGGGACCCTGATCGACCGTACGCCCCCGCCGTGATCGGTCACCTGCGTCATGGGCTCCCACCAATCGCCGTGTTCCGGGCACTGTCCGGGCACTGTCCGGCCACTATAACTAGAACAGATTCCAATGGGTGCCCAAGTCGACCGTTTGGTGGAGAGGTTCGACCCGTGGACTCCGCTGACTAGAACTGGTATCAGTTCTCGTATCTGATGAAGCGTCAGAAGCGTCAGAGATCGTGGCGTGGAGCGTCCCCGGGAGGCAGTCGGCCATGACCGAGCTCGTGGAACACGGACAGCTGTTCATAGGCGGGGAGTTGACGGACCCCCTGGGCAAGGACGTCATCGAGGTGGTCTCGCCGCACACGGAAGAGGTCATCGGGCGGGTGCCGCACGCCTCGCCGGCGGACGTCGACCGGGCGGTCGCCGCCGCGCGCAAGGCGTTCGACGAGGGCCCCTGGCCGCGCATGAGCCTCGACGAGCGGATCGAGGTCGTCACCAGGATCAAGGACGGGATCGCCGTCCGGCATGAGGAGATCGCCCGCGTCATCTCCTCCGAGAACGGCTCCCCGTACTCCTGGAGCGTCCTCGCGCAGGCCCTCGGCGCGATGATGGTGTGGGACGCGGCGATCACGGTCGCCCGCGGCTATACGTACGAGGAGACGCGCGACGGAGTCCTCGGCAGGATCCTCGTCCGCCGTGAACCGGTGGGCGTGGTGGCGGCCGTGGTGCCGTGGAACGTTCCGCAGTTCGTGGCGGCGGCCAAGCTCGCGCCCGCGCTGCTGACCGGCTGCACGGTCGTACTGAAGCCGTCGCCCGAGTCGCCCCTGGACGCGTATCTGCTCGGGGAGATCGTGAAGGAGGCCGGGCTTCCCGAAGGTGTGCTGTCGATCCTCCCGGCGGACCGCGAGGTCAGCGAGTACCTGGTCGGACACCCGGACATCGACAAGGTCTCCTTCACCGGGTCGGTCGCGGCGGGCAGGCGCGTGATGGAGGTCGCCTCCCGCAACCTCACCCGGGTGACGCTGGAACTGGGCGGCAAGTCGGCGGCGGTCGTCCTGCCGGACGCGGACATCGCCACGTCCGTCCCCGGGATCGTCTCGGCGGCCTGGATGAACAACGGCCAGGCGTGTGTCGCGCAGACCCGCATCCTGCTGCCGCGCTCGCGCTACGACGAGTTCGCGGACGCCTTCGCCGCGGCGGCGAGCGCGTTGGTGGTCGGCGACCCGCTCGACCCGGCGACCCAGGTGGGCCCGCTGGTCGCGAAGCGCCAGCAGCAGCGCAACCTCGACTACATCCGCATCGGCCAGGAGGAAGGCGCCAAGATCCTCACCGGCGGCGGGCGTCCGCACGGGTTCGACCGCGGCTGGTACGTCGAGCCGACCCTCTTCGGAGACGTCGACAACTCCATGCGGATCGCGCGCGAGGAGATCTTCGGCCCGGTGATCTGTCTCCTCCCGTACGGCGACGAGAGCGAGGCCGTGAAGATCGCGAACGACTCGGACTACGGGCTGAGCGGCAGCGTCTGGACGGCGGACGTCGCCCATGGCATCGACATCGCCCGCCAGGTCCGTACCGGCACCTACTCCGTCAACACCTTCAGCCTCGACATGCTCGGCCCCTTCGGCGGCTACAAGAACTCGGGCCTGGGGCGGGAGTTCGGCCCCGAGGGCTACGGCGAGTTCCTGGAGCACAAGATGATCCATCTGCCGGCAGGCTGGGAGGCGTGAGGATGGGTGACCGCTGGCAGGTCGAGGTCGACCGCTCCGTCTGCATCGGCTCCGCCCAGTGCGTCCACCAGGCCCCCGACGCCTTCCGCCTCGACCCCGGCATGCAGTCCCATCCGGTCGACCCGGAGACCGACGCCAACGAGAAGATCCTGGGGGCGGCGGAGGGCTGCCCGGTGGAGGCCATCATGATCACGCTGCTGGGGAGCGGGGAGCCGGTATTCCCGCCGGAGGACTGATGCCGGGCGATTTCGGAAAAAAGTCCCCTTTGGGGGGTTCCATAATGCTCTGGGCGTTCTATTCTGGAAGGGCCTACGGGGCGAGTGAGGGAGTTCGACCGGAGTAGCCGACTTTGGCGAGACGCAGCAGTACCAGCAGTATCAGCATCCGCTGGGGCCGACGTCGACGGTCGAGCTGAGAGGCTGGAAGGCAGTGGTTGGGCCGGAAGGCGACCCCTAACACCTGATCCGGGTAATGCCGGCGAAGGGAACCCGTCTCGTAGGTTTTCGCGTGCCCGCGCAGGGGTGCGCGTGCCCGCGCCAGGCCCCGTCCCTGGCGCTCCTACCGTTCCTGCCGCTCGTCTCCTACTGCTCGTCCGGGGTCGTCAGATCGATCAGGCGGCATACCGTCTCGATGTCGATCTTGACCTGGGCGATGGACGCGCGGCCGGAGAGCCAGGTGATCAGGGCCGAGTGCCAGGTGTGCTCGATGACGCGGACGGCGGAGAGCTGGGCGGGGGTGGGGTCGTCGAGACCCATCGCGTCCAGGATGATCACCGTGGTCTGCCGGGAGACCTGGTCGACCTCGGGGCTGACGCTGCGGTCCGCGAAGGTGAGCGCGCGGACCATGGCGTCGGCGAGGTGCGGCTCGCGCTGCAGGGCGCGGAACGCCCGCATCAGGGTCTCCGCCACCCGCTCCGCCGCGGTGTCCCCGGCCGGCGGCTTTTTGCGCAGCGTGCCGTGCATGTGCTCCAGCTGGTCCTGCATCGTGGCGACCAGCAGGTGGACCTTCGAGGGGAAGTAGCGGTAGAGCGTGCCCAGGGCGACCTGCGACGACTCCGCGACCTCGCGCATCTGCACCGCGTCGAAGCCGCCCCGGCTGGCCAGCTGCGCGCTCGCGTGCAGGATCCGGCGGCGGCGCGCTTCCTGCCGCTCGGTGAGCGGAGGAGAGGCGGGGTGAGGGGCGGGGTGCGTGGGGGAGGGCGCGGGGGCGTGCGACGCCGGTCGCGGGGTCGGTTGCGACGCCGGTCGCGCGTTCTTCGAGTCCGCCTTGGCTTCCGCAGGCATGGGTCCGTTCCGTGACATCAGCGAGAGGGAGCGAGGAGTCAGCATGGCAGGGCTTCGCGTCGTCGCGCGAATCATCGGACCCAGTCACTCCGGTTGGCATTCCGTCGTGGCGTGAATCACCTGATCCACCGCTCACAGCGGCGCTACCTGCCGGTAGATTCAGTGCTCCTTGAACGATCAAGTCTGAAACTTGTTCTAGATTAGCGTCCCGGCGTAATCTCGCGGGAAAGTGCAGGGAGAAGGGGGCCGGAAGTGACCGCTGAGGCCATGGAGGCGGGCCCCGGGAAGGGTGTGGCCGCCGACGGCGACCGGCCCCTGCGCATCGCGCTCCTGACGTACAAGGGAAACCCGTTCTGCGGCGGTCAGGGCGTGTACGTACGGCACCTCTCGCGCGAGCTCGCCCGCCTCGGCCACGGCGTCGAGGTCATCGGCTCCCAGCCCTACCCCGTGCTCGACGAGGGCGAGGACCTCGAAGGTCTCTCCCTCACCGAACTGCCCAGCCTCGACCTGTACCGCCAGCCCGACCCCTTTCGCACCCCCCAGCGGGACGAGTACCGCGACTGGGTCGACGCCCTGGAGGTCGGCACGATGTGGACCGGCGGCTTCCCCGAGCCGCTGACCTTCTCGCTGCGCGCCCGCCGCCATCTGCGGGCCCGGCGCGGCGACTTCGACGTCGTCCACGACAACCAGACCCTCGGCTACGGCCTGTTGGGCGACGTGGGCGCGCCGCTCGTCACCACCATCCACCACCCCATCACCGTCGACCGGCAGCTGGAGCTGGACGCGGCCGAGGGCTGGAAGCGCCGCGCGTCCGTACGCCGCTGGTACGCCTTCACCCGCATGCAGAAGCGCGTCGCGCGCCGCCTGCCGTCCGTGCTCACCGTCTCCGGCACCTCACGCCAGGAGATCGTCGACCACCTGGGTGTGGCCCAGGACCGTATCCACGTCGTCCACATCGGCGCGGACACCGACCTTTTCTCGCCGGATCCGGCGGTACGGCAGGTGCCGGGCCGCATCGTGACGACGTCCAGCGCGGACGTCCCGCTCAAGGGGCTCGTCTTCCTCGTCGAGGCGCTCGCGAAGGTGCGCACCGAGCACCCCGGCGCCCACCTCGTCGTCGTCGGCAAGCGCGCCGAGGACGGGCCCGTCGCGCAGGCCATCGAGCGGTACGGCCTCGAAGGCGCCGTCGAGTTCGTCAAGGGCATCTCGGACGCCGAACTCGTCGACCTCGTCCGCTCGGCCGAAGTCGCCTGCGTGCCCTCCCTGTACGAGGGGTTCTCCCTCCCCGCCGCCGAGGCCATGGCCACCGGTACGCCCCTGGTGGCCACCACCGGCGGAGCGATCCCGGAGGTCGCCGGACCCGACGGCGAGACCTGCCTCGCGGTACCCCCCGGCGACTCGGGCGCCCTGGCCGCCGCCCTGAGCCGACTCCTGGGCGACCCGGAGCTGCGGGTACGCCTCGGCGTCGCCGGCCGCGCCCGCGTACTGGACCGCTTCACCTGGGCCCGAGCCGCCCAGGGCACGGTGGCCCACTACCGCGAGGCGATGGCCCTCTCCGAGCGCACACCACCCCACCGCTCCGCGCCGCGCCCCAGCCGCTCCGCGCCCCCGACTCCCGACCGCTCCGCGGCCGCCCACAGCGATGTCGCCCCCGGCGAATCCGTCAAAGACGTTGCTGAAGAAGTAGTTGTAGCCAACCGCGAAAGCAGGGCCACGTGCTGACCGTCGACTTCTCCCGGTTCCCGCTCGCCCCGGGCGACCGCGTCCTGGACCTCGGCTGCGGTGCCGGCCGGCACGCGTTCGAGTGCTATCGGCGGGGAGCACAGGTCGTCGCCCTTGACCAGAACGCCGAGGAGATCCGCGAGGTCGCCAAGTGGTTCGCGGCGATGAAGGAGGCGGGCGAGGCGCCCGCCGGCGCCACCGCGACGGCCATGGAGGGCGACGCCCTCGCGCTGCCCTTCCCCGACGAGTCCTTCGACGTCGTGATCATCTCCGAGGTCATGGAGCACATCCCGGACGACAAGGGTGTCCTCGCGGAGATGGTCCGGGTGCTGAAGCCGGGCGGCCGCATCGCGATCACCGTCCCGCGCTACGGCCCGGAGAAGGTCTGCTGGACGCTGTCCGACGCGTACCACGAGGTCGAGGGCGGCCACATCCGCATCTACAAGGCGGACGAGCTGCTGGGCAAGATCAGGGAAGCCGGGCTCAAGCCGTACGGCACCCACCACGCCCACGCCCTCCACTCCCCGTACTGGTGGCTGAAGTGCGCGTTCGGCGTCGACAACGACAAGGCGCTGCCCGTGCGGGCGTACCACAAGCTCCTGGTCTGGGACATCATGAAGAAACCGCTGGCCACGCGGGTCGCCGAGCAGGCACTGAACCCGCTGATGGGCAAGAGCTTCGTGGCGTACGCGACCAAGCCGCACCTGCCCGTCGACACCGCCGCGGTGGACGCTTCGTGACCACGCCCCGGACAGAACACCTCGTCCTGCCCGGGGTCCTCACCGCCGAGGAGGCTGCCGCCACGGTGCGCGGGATCCTCGGGGTGCAGCGGCCGGACGGCGCCATACCGTGGTTCCGGGGGCACCACCTCGACCCGTGGGACCACACCGAGGCGGCCATGGCGCTGGACGCGGCGGGGGAGCACGAGGCCGCCGAGCGGGCGTACGAGTGGCTCGCGCGGCATCAGAACGAGGACGGTTCCTGGTACGCGGCGTACCAGGACGGGGCCCACGACGACGTCACCGACCGCGGCCGTGAGACCAACTTCTGCGCGTACCTGGCGGTGGGCGTCTGGCACCACTACCTCGCCACGGGCGACGACACGTTCCTGGACCGGATGTGGCCGTCCGTCTACGCGGCCGTGGAGTTCGTGCTGCGGCTCCAGCAGCCGGGCGGGCAGATCGGCTGGAAGCGCGAGGACGACGGCACGGCGGTCAACGACGCGCTGCTGACCGGGAGTTCGTCGATCCATCACGCGCTGCGCTGTGCGCTGGCCATCGCCGAGCAGCGGGAAGAGCCGCAGCCCGACTGGGAGTTGGCGGTCGGGGCGCTGCGGCACGCGATCCGCAGGCACCCCGAGCGGTTCCTCGACAAGGACCGCTACTCGATGGACTGGTACTACCCGGTGCTCGGTGGCGCGTTGACGGGCGCCGAGGCCAAGTCCCGTATCGAGGAGGGCTGGGACCGTTTCGTCGTCCCCGGGTTCGGTGTCCGCTGCGTGGTCCCCAACCCGTGGGTGACCGGCGGCGAATCGGCCGAACTGGCCCTCGCTCTCTGGGCGGTGGGCGAGTCCGACCGTGCCCTGGAGATCCTCCAGTCCATCCAGCACCTGCGCGACCCGAAGACCGGCCTGTACTGGACGGGTTTCGTCTTCGAGGACCGCGCGATCTGGCCCGAGGAACTCACCACCTGGACCGCGGGCTCCCTGCTCCTGGCGGTGGCCGCGCTGGGGGGCGACGAGCCCACCTGTGCGGTGTTCGGGGGCGAGCGTCTGCCGCGGGGCTTGGACCCGGACTGCTGCGGGTAGCCGGCCGAGGGGTTTTTCGCCCCCGCCGCCCCTACCCGTCCCATCCCGTTCCTGGGGCTCCGCCCCAGACCCCGTAGGTGGGTTCTTCGGCTGCGGGTGGGTGGGGGCTTGTCGCGCAGTTCCCCGCGCCCCTAAAGGCGCGGGGCTTCGCCCCGCGATTCCCTGCCCGCCCTGGTTCGTCGGCTGCGGGCCGGTGGGGGTTGTTCGCGCAGTTCCCCGCGCCCCTTAAGGGGCGCGGGGAACTGCGCAATCTTTTAGGGGGGTCTGGGGGCGCAGCCCCCAGGAACGGGATGGGACGGGTAGGGGCGGCGGGGGCGAGGAAACCCCGTCGGGAACCCGAACGGGTTCGCTCGGGTGGCGCAGTCGCGGGGGCCGGGTGAGGCTGCCGGGAGAACCGTTCCCTTTCCGGAGGACCCCGTGCCCGTACCGATACGGCGCCTGATCGTGGCGCTCACCCTCAGCTGCGCTCTGCTCGCCGGCGCCACCGCATGTGGCGGTGGCGGCACCTCCCAGGACACCGTGGCGGTGGCGCCGGCGGCCGCGAGCCAGACCCCGACCCCGACCACCTCTGTGGAGAAACAGAAGTTCGCCAAGACCCGCTTCGTGGCGAACGCGGGGCTCGCGGCCGGAGCGACCTACCAGTGGATCGTGAAGCCCTGGAAGGCCGGCAAGTTCAAGAAGGGCGCGAAGGGCCGTACTTTCGCGCTGGTCAAGGCGGGGCTCGCGGGCACCTTCGCGTACAACCGGCTCAAGGCGGCCGTGAAGAACGCCCAGGGCGACCCCCTGCTCTCCAAGGCCATCGCCCCGCTCACGGCGGGCATCGACGCCCTCAAGGACCTGCCGTCCAAGCTGCGCAAGGGCGATGGCTCGGCCGCCGGTTCCTTCGAGGACATCATCAACCAGGTGAAGGACGCCGGTAAGAGCGCGGGCGCCGAGGTCAAGGACCAGGTGCCGTCGGCCTCCCAGCTCTCGGGCGGCTGAGCCCCGGCTATGTGTTGAGGTCCGCCAGCACACGTAGCGTGTGCGGGTCCGGTGACAGGACCAGAAGGTCGGTCACCGGACCCTTGCGCCACAACTCCAGCCGCTCGGCGATGCGTTCACGCGGGCCGACGAGTGAGATCTCGTCCGCGAAGGCGTCCGGGACGGCGAGGACGGCCTCCTCGCGGCGCCCTTCAAGGAACAGCCGCTGAATCCTGCGCGCCTCCTCCTCGAAGCCCATGCGCGCCATCAGGTCGGCGTGGAAGTTGCGCGCGGCGTGCCCCATCCCGCCGATGTAGAAGCCGAGCATCGCCTTGACGGGCAGCAGCCCTTCGGCGACGTCGTCGCAGACGTGGGCGCGGGCCATGGGCGCCACGAGGAAGCCTTCGGGCAGGTCCGTCAGTGACGCCTCGTACGCCTGGGGCCGCGTCGGCGACCAGTACAGCGGCAGCCAGCCGTCCGCGATCCGGGTGGTCTGCGCGATGTTCTTCGGACCCTCGGCGCCGAGCAGGACGGGCAGTTCGGCGCGCAGGGGGTGGGTGATCGGCTTCAGCGCCTTGCCGAGGCCCGTGCCGTCGGCGCCTCGGTAGGGATGGGAGTGGAAACGCCCGTCCAGTTCAACGGGCGCCTCACGCCTGAGGACTTGGCGTACGACATCGACGTACTCCCGTGTCGCGGTCAGCGGAGACTTCGGGAACGGGCGCCCGTACCAGCCCTCGACGACCTGCGGCCCCGACAGGCCGAGGCCGAGCATCATGCGCCCGCCGGAGAGGTGGTCGAGCGTGAGCGCGTGCATCGCGGTGGTGGTGGGGGAGCGGGCGGCCATCTGCGCGATGGCCGTGCCGAGTTGGATGCGGGACGTCTGCGCGGCGATCCAGGTGAGCGGGGTGAAGGCGTCGGAGCCCCAGGACTCGGAGGTCCACACGGAGTGGTAGCCGAGACGCTCCGCCTCCAGGGCGAGCGGCACATGGTCCGCCGAGGGGCCGCGGCCCCAGTAGCCGAGTGCGAGACCGAGCCGCATGTCGCCTCCAGAGCCAGTTGCCTGACGGACCATCAGCCAATGTGCCAACGTGCCAACGGGAACGGGGTGCGACTGTACGACAACGGCCCCCCACCCGGAAGGGCGAGGGGCCGCGGGGGAAGCGGGCGGCTTCTAGCCGCGCTGGATCCCCGACATGTCCTGAAGCACACCACGACGGCCGTCCTGCGTCTGCGCCACCAGGGTGGCACCGCGCTGCTCGACGGCCAGGTACCAGGTGCCCGGCGCCAGTTCGGCGATCGGCGTCGGCGAACCGTCCTCCGCGAACAGCGGACGCGCCACCGGCACGGCGAACCAGAACGGCGAGAAGTCCTGCGCGGCGGGCTGCTGCGCCTGCGGGGCCGACGGCTGCGGCTGAGACGGACCACCGAACGGCTGCCCCGGCCCCTGCTGCGGCTGTGCGCCGTAGGGCTGACCCGGCTGCGGAGCGCCCGGGTAGCCGTAACCACCCTGCGGCTGACCGCCGTAGGGCTGCGGGGCGATGGGCTTGGGGGCGCCGACGAGGGCGGCGCTCAGCGCCGGGACGAGCGGGGTGGCGATCGCGGCGGCGGCCAGCAGCAGGGCGGCGATCAGGCCGAGGATCAGCCCCGAGCCCGCGCCGACGTTCGCGCTGTCGTAGGCGTCGCTGAACGCGCCCAGCGGATCGAGGATCGTCCAGAACGAGGTCCACGCGGCGAAGAGGGTCAGGGCCACGCCGAGCTGACCGAGTTCGAGTCCGATGACCTTGCGCGGCTGCGGGAGCGAGCGGGCGACAACGATCAGAGCCGCACCGACGATGCCACCGATATACATGCTCATTACGAGGCCCAGGCTGTCCCAGGCGTTGAGGGTGCCGCTGCCGGAGCTGTCGAACGTGTCGAGGAACGACGCGATGAACAGCAACACCGCTGCTCCGATCACCACGCCGTCGCCTCGAGTGAGGGAGCGGATATTCACTTCAGGTCCTTCGTCAGTCGTCTCGTCGTCGGTGGAGGCATCGCTGTCACCGTGTCGCCGTCATGGTGACGCCGTCAGGACGCGGTGTGAAGCGCGGGGGTGGCCCCTCATCGTAGGCATGACACTATCGCCCGTTCGATCAGGGTGTCCGCCCGGTTCGATCCGTTGATCGCTACCCGTGCAGGAAACTCACGATTCCCTCAGAGATCCCACGCGCCGCCTTCTGCCGCCACGCGCCGCTGGTCAGCTGCGCAGCATCCTTGCTATCGCGCATGTTGCCGCACTCGATGAACACCTTCGGAACCGTTGACAGATTGAGACCGCCGAGATCCTTTCGGACCACGAGTCCGGTGCCGTCACCGACGTAGTTGGAGGGGGCGCTGCCCGTCTCGCGGACGAACAGGCCCGCGATGCGCTCGCCCAGATCGCGCGACGGGGCGACGATCGCGCGGGTGTCGGCGATGCCCGCGTGGACGGATCCCGGAAGGATCACATGGAAGCCGCGGTTGCCGGCCGCCGAGCCGTCCGCGTGGATCGAGACGACCGCGTCCGCGTGCGCCTTGTCACCGATCTTGGCCCGCTCGTCGACACACGGCCCCCAGGCCCGGTCGCCGTCCTGGGTGAACTTCACCGTGGCGCCCTGCTGTTGAAGCAGCGTGCGCACCCGGCGCGCGACGTCGAGCGTGAACTGGGCCTCGGTGTAACCCGCGTTGGTCGACGTACCGGTGGTGTCGCACTCCTTCAAGTTCGTGCCGATGTCCACCTTGCGGCTGATGTCGGCGGAGTGCTGGAAGTTGCCGGGGTTGTGCCCGGGGTCGATGACGACGACCTTGCCCTTGAGGGGGCCGGAGGCGGCGGGGCCGGACGAGGAGACGGTCGGGCTCGGTGACGTACTCGCGGTCGCCTTGCCGGCGTCCGTCGCGGAAGCCGTCGTGGACACCGAGGGAGAGCCGGGCGCCGAGGACGACGCCCCGGATCCCGCCTTGTCCGACCCGCCCCCGTCACCCGAGTCGCTGCCCACCGCCTGCCACACCAGCCACCCGGCCAGCGCCCCTGGCACGAGCGCGGCGATCGCGACGGTGAGCGGCCCGCGCCGGGAGCGGCGCGGCTGGGGCGGATCGAAGTCAGGGCCTACGTACGACACGCCTGCCACCCTACGGGGCGTCCTGGTGGTCCGCAGTGTCCAGGGGGTGGCCCGCGTGATGCCCCGCGTTTTACCCAGTGAGCAATAGAGGTAGGGCTACCGTCGAGGAACGCGGGTGCATGACGGGAATGACGTGGCCGAGCAGCGGAACACCGGGATCTTCGGCCGCGGACGCGACAGGCAGGAGCGTGAAGCATGGACGGGCTACGCCTGGAACGGCGGGACGCCGGCGATCTGGACGATGTGCGGCACGAGCTCCTCGACGTGTACGCCGAGATCTACGCGGACCGGCTCGGCGAGGAGTTCCACAGCATCGAGCGGTTCGACGAGCGGCTCGGCTGGAACACCGAAGTAGCCGGTTTCGGTGCCGTCGTCGGCTACCTCGACGACATCCCGGTCGGCTACGCCTACGGGTGCACACTGCCGGCCGACACCCACTGGTGGGACGGCCTGTGGACGCCCGCGCCCGAAAGAAGCGCAACCACCGAGACCGGCGCCCGCACGTTCGCCCTCTCGGAGCTCAAGGTGGTCGAGAAGCTTCGCGGTACGGGAGCGGCACGCCAAGTCCACGACGAACTGCTGCGCGACCGGAGCGAGGAGCGGGTGACCCTGCTCGTCGAGCGCGACCACCCCGAGGCGCGGGCCCTGTACGAGGGCTGGGGGTATCGGTGGTTCGGCGAGATCATGCCGTTCCCCGACGCGCCCTTGTACGACGCGATGATGCTGGACCTGCGCTGAACGTGTGGGCGTCCGGCGCCCTCAGATCCCTGCTCCCGTTCGCCGCAGCACGCGCAACGAGTCGGCCACCGAGACCTCGGTGAACGCGCCGGACTCCAGGGCCCTGAGGTAGACGCGGTACGGGGCCTGGCCGGTGAACTCGTCGGCCGGGTCCGGGAACACGTCGTGGATCACGAGGAGGCCGCCCTCGGCGACGTGCGGCGCCCAGCCCTCGTAGTCGCCGTTCGCGTGCTCGTCCGTGTGGCCGCCGTCGATGAAGACGAAGCCGAGCGGCGTCTGCCAGAAGGCGGCGATCTGCGGGGAGCGGCCGACCACGGCGACCACGTGGTCCTCCAGGCCCGCCCGGTGGAGGGTGCGGCGGAACGTGGGGAGCGTGTCCATCAGGCCGATCTCGGGATCGACCGTCTCCGGGTCGTGGTACTCCCACCCCGGCTGCTGCTCCTCGCTGCCCCGGTGGTGGTCCACCGTGATCGCGGTCACGCCCGCCTCGCGCGCCGCGTCCGCGAGCAGGATCGTGGAGCGCCCGCAGTACGTGCCGACCTCCAGGAGCGGCAGCCCGAGCCGCCCGGCCTCGACGGCCGCCTCGTACAGCGCGAGCCCCTCGCGGAGCGGCATAAACCCCTTCGCGGCCTCGAAGGCGGCGAGGATCTCGGGCTTGGGTGCCGCGGGCATGGGGTTCCTCCTGCGTGTACGGGTCTTCGGTGTTCGTGTGTGTCTTCGGTCTTCGTGCGGGTCTTCGGGTCTGCGGGACACATGGTGGCACGGCGCTCCATCCGTCTGCCCCGGCGGCTTGACCTCAACCAAGGTTGATGTCCGAGGCTTCTGTCCATGGCCGATGACACAGTTCATGCCGAGACGGTTCATGACGACACGGTTCGCGACGTGGCAGCTCATGACGAGACGGTTCAGTGGATCAGTGACCGCGCTCACCCCCTTGCTGTGCTGGACCCCGAAGCGCCGTACAGCGACCCCCTCCCGTTGGCCGGCCTCGTGGGCGACGCCCAGGTCGTGGCTCTCGGCGCGTCGAGCCGTCAGGCCCACGAGCTGGCCATGGCCTCGTCCGGTGTCATCCGGCAGCTCGTCGAGGAGCTGGGCTTCCGCTCGGTCGCGCTGGAGGCGGCCGACACGTCGGGCCTCGGACTCGACGAGTACCTCCGCACCGGAACCGGTGACCCGCGGGCCCTGCTGTCCGAGGCGCGGCCGTTCCTGCGGACCGAGGAGATCCTCGACACCGTGCGGTGGATGCGCGAGTTCAACCGCAGCCACCCGGACGACCAGGTCCGCTTCGCCGGTACCGTCCCGCGGCCGCTGCGGAAGCCCTCCGGGCTCGACGCTCTCGCCGGCATCGAGCTGAGCATGGCCGAGGACCTGATCGAGTGGCACGAACGGACCGGGGACAAGATCGTCTACTGGGGCGGCATGGTGCACACCGCCAAGGGCGACCGGCGGACCATCTCCCCCTCGGCCACACCGACGGCCCACCGCAACGCGGGCGGCCATCTGCGCGAGCGCTTCGGAGCGGGGTTCGTGTCCATCGGGCTGATGTTCCAGCACGGCAGGGTCCCGTACCCGGTCCCGGCCCCGCCGCCGGAGTTCGCCGAAACAGTGCTGGGAGACGTCGGACTGCCCGCGTACCTCCTGGACCTGCGCGGCGACGCCCCGGAGCGGGTGCGGAACTGGCTGGGCACGCCGGCGAGGACGCGACTGATCGGACCGCACTTCCATGCCGAGACCAGCGCCGACAACTTCATGGCCGGTGGATCGCTCGGAGAGTGGTTCGACGCGATCCTTCATGTGCGGGAGGTCACTTCGGCCCGGTTCCTGCCGTGAGACGCAGACGCGAACACCCCCGCCGCATGAGCGACGGGGGTGCGCGAGGAGGGGCGGGAGCAGGAGCGATCGGCCAACCGGTTACGCCGTAACGGTCTCGCCCGGCAGCGCCAGATGCACCTCGACCGGACGGTCGTCGCCGGAGTGCGTCGCCGACGAGGCCAGCGGGCCGTGACCGGCGGCCTTGGCGGCCAGGACGTACGCACCCTCGGCGGGCACGGCGAGCGCGTAGCTGCCGTCCTCGTCGGAGAGCGTGGCGCCGGCCTGGCGGCCGCGGTGGTCGATCAGGGTGACCTTGGCGCGGGCGACGGGGTCGCCGTCGGCGTTCAGGACCAGGCCGCGGAAACCGCCGAGTACCTCGGCCGCCCGCTCCAGGGCGGCCTCCTCCTCGCTGCTGGCGCGCAGCTGGGGCTTGGTCGCCTGGCGCTGGCGGGGCAGGAAGAGGGCCATCAGCAGGCCGACCGCCACCGCGCCGGTCGCGATCAGGAACGAGACGCGGAAGCCGTGCATGGTCGGGATCGCGACGCCGCCCACGTGGTTCGCCGTGTTGGCGAGGACCATGCCGATGACGGCGCTCGACACGGACGTACCGATGGAGCGCATCAGGGTGTTGAGGCCGTTCGCCGCACCCGTCTCCGACGCCGGTACGGAGCCGATGATCAGCGCGGGCAGCGAGGAGTACGCGAGGCCGATGCCGGCGCCCAGGACCACCGCGATGACGAGGCTCTGCCAGGCGGCGTTCATCAGGCCGAGTCCGGCGCCGTAGCCGATCGCGATGATCAGCATGCCGAGGATCAGGGTGACCTTGGGGCCGTACTTCGCGGACAGCTTGGCGTAGACGGGCGCCGTGAACATCATCGTCAGGCCGAGCGGCGCCACGAGCAGGCCCGCGGTGACCATCGACTGGCCGAGGCCGTAGCCGGTGGCCTTCGGCAGCTGGAGCAGCTGCGGCAGGACGAGGGAGACGACGTAGAAGGAGACGCCGACCATGATCGAGGCGAGGTTGGTGAACAGCACCGCGGGACGGGCGGTCGTGCGCAGGTCCACCAGCGGTGCCTTCAGGCGCAGTTCCATGACGCCCCACAGCAGGAGCACGACGACCGACGCGGCGAACAGGCCGAGCGTGGTGCCCGAGGTCCAGCCCCAGTCGCTGCCCTTGGTGATCGGCAGCAGGAAGAGGACGAGGCCCACGGAGAGGCCTATCGCGCCCAGCACGTCGAAGGTGCCCTCGGCGCGCATCGGGGACTCCGGCACGAAGAGGAGGGTGAGGGCGATCGAGAGGACGCCGAGGCCGGCGGCGCCGTAGAAGAGGGCGTGCCAGTTCGCGTGCTGCGCGATCAGGGCCGCGGCGGGCAGCGCGAGTCCGCCGCCGACGCCGATCGAGGAGCTCATCAGGGCCATCGCCGAGCCGAGCTTCTCGCGGGGCAGCATGTCGCGCATCAGGCCGATGCCGAGCGGGATGGCGCCCATGGCGAAGCCCTGGAGCGTGCGGCCCACGATCATCGGCAGCAGGGTGCTGGTCAACGCGCTGATCAGCGCGCCGGCGACCATCACGGCCAGGCTGAGGATCAGCATGCGCCGCTTGCCGAAGAGGTCGCCGAGGCGCCCCATGATCGGCGTGGCCACGGCTCCCGAGAGCAGGGTCGAGGTCAGTACCCAGGTGGCGTTGCTGGGAGCGGTGCTCAGCAGCGTCGGCAGGTCCTTGATGACCGGGACGAGCAGGGTCTGCATCACCGCGACAACGATTCCCGCGAAGGCGAGCACCGGCACGATCGCGCCGCTCTGCCTCCGGGCGGGCTGGTCGGTCGTCGTGTGCGTCATTACGTGTGGCCTCCAGGCCGGAAGAAGAGAGAGAAGAAGAGGAGTCGGGTGATCCGTGCGGGATACGTGCAAGGTGAACCAGGTGTGCCCGGGCAACTATTCCGATGCTTCGGCGTACTAAGAATTCTTGACCCTCTCATGGGTATCTGACCTACCGTCAGAATGAAACGTGTTCTAGTCTTGCGCGCACCTTGGGCCTTGGGGAGGCGCGCATGGGCATCGGGACCACACCGGAGCAGCGGGAACTGGCCGAGGCCGTACGCGGCTGGACCACCCGCGCCGTGCCGCCCGAGGAGGTCCGCAAACTGCTCGACGCGCCGGGCGACGGCAGACCCGCCTACTGGGACGCACTCGCCGCGCAGGGCCTGCTCGCCGTGCACCTTCCGGAGGCGTACGGCGGTGGCGGCGGCGACCTCGTCGACCTCGCCGTCGTCGTGGAGGAGGCCGCGCGGGCCGCGCTGCCGGGGCCGTATCTGGCGAGCGTGCTGGCGTCGGTGGTCCTGGCCGGGGCGGACGATCTCGTACGGGCTTTGGGGTGCGGGGAGCGCATCGGTGCCGTGGCGTTCGGCCCGGGCTCCCTGGCCGCCGTCGCGACGGACGGCGGATACGTGCTCGACGGGACGGCGCCGCCCGTGCTGTCGGGTGCCGACGCGGACGTGCTCGTGCTCGCCGCCTCGTCCGGCGGCGACACCGTATGGCTGGCCGTCGACGCCGCAGATCTCGTCGTACGGCCCCACGAGAGCGCCGATCCGACGCGGGCGACCGCCGAGGTCCGGGCGGAAGGCGTGCGGGTCCCTGCCGGCCGCGTCCTCGCCGTCGACCCGGCCCTGGTCCGCGACCTCGCCGCCGTCCTCCTCGCCGCGGACGCCTGCGGCACCGCCGCGTGGGCGCTGCACACGGCCGCCGAGTACGCCAAGGTCCGCGAACAGTTCGGCCGGCCCATCGGCCACTTCCAGGGCGTGAAGCACCTGTGCGCCGACATGCTCGTACGGCTCGAACAGGCGCGGGCGCTGACGTGGGACGCGGCGCGGGCTGCCCAAGAGGCCTTCGGGGCGGAGGGGTTGGAGGCCGTTCGGGAATCGGTGGCTGTACGGGAGCCGGAGGCTGTAGGGGAATCGGCGGCTGTACGGGAGGCGGTGGCCGTACGGGAGTTGGTGGCATCCCTCGCCGCCGGTACCGCTCTCGACGCCGCGTATTCCTGCGCCAAGGACTGCGTCCAGATCCTCGGCGGTATCGGGTTCACCTGGGAGCACGACGCCCATCTGTATCTGCGCCGGGCGGTCGTGGCACGGCAGCTGTTCGGGGCCGGGGGCGCACACCTGCGGCGGGCCGCCCGGCTCGCGCGGGACGGCGTACGGCGGGAGCTGCGCCTGGAGCTGCCGGAGGAGGCATCCGCGTACCGGGCGGAGGCCCGCGAGGTCATCGAAGGCGCACGCGGGCTCGATCCGGCGGCCGTACGGCGGCTGCTGGCGCCCACGGGGTACGCCGCCCCGCATCTGCCCCCGCCCTACGGACTCGGCGCCGGACCCGTCCAACAGCTCGCCGTACAGCAGGAGTTGGCGGCGGCGGACGTACGGATCAGTGAACTGGGGATCGCCACCTGGGTCGTCCCGTCCCTCGTCGCCTACGGCGCCGACCGGCAGCGGGAGCGCCATCTGCTGCCCACCCTGCGCGGGGACCTCCTGTGGTGCCAGCTCTTCTCGGAGCCGGGCGCCGGGTCCGACCTCGCCTCCCTGCGCACCCGGGCCGAGCGGACCGACGACGGGCGCTGGCGGGTCAACGGGCAGAAGGTGTGGACGAGCGCGGCACAGTGGGCCGACTACGGGATCCTCCTCGCGCGCACGAATCCGGCGGCGCCCAAGCACAAGGGGCTCACGTATTTCATCGTCGACATGAAGAACACGGACGGCATCGACATCCGTCCGCTGAAGGAGATCACCGGGGACTCCCTCTTCAACGAGGTCTACTTCGACGACGTGTTGCTGCCCGCCGACGCGGTCGTCGGCGAGATCGACGACGGCTGGCGCGTGGCCCGCAACACGCTCGGCAACGAACGCGTGCACATGGCCGACCAGTTGACCTTCGACACGGGCCTGGAGGCGCTGATCGCGCGGGCCGACGAGATCGAGGGAGCGCGTCTGGGGGCGCTCCTCGCCGAGGCGCACGCGCTGGCCTGCATCGGGCTGCGCACGACCCTGCGGCAGGTGTCCGGCGGGGAGCCGGGCGCGGGCGCCTCCGTACGGAAGCTGGCGCAGACCGCGCATCAGCAGAAGGTCGCCGAGCTGGGGCTCGAACTCCTGGGCCCGGCGGGCGCGTTGAGGGAGGGGGCCGGTGAGCGCGCCGTGCACGGCTTCCTGCTCTCCCGCTGCCTGACCATCGCGGGCGGCACCACCCAGGTCCAGCTCAATGTCGTCGCCGAGCGCATCCTCGGCCTGCCGCGAGACTAGGAGTGAGTGCCATGAAGGCGTACGTCGTCGGGGTCGGGATGACCAAGTTCGAGAAGCCCGAGACCAGGGAGTGGCAGTACTGGGACATGGTGAAGGAAGCGGGGACCAACGCCCTTGCCGACAGCGGGATTTCGTACGACCTCGTCGAGCAGGTCCCCGTCGGCTACTGCTTCCAGGCCTCCACCGCGGGCCAGCGTGCCGCCTACGAACTGGGCCTGACCGGCGTGCCCGTCTACAACGTCAACAACAACTGCGCGACCGGGGCGAGTGCGTTGATGCTGGCCCGGCAGTTCGTCGAGGGCGGGATCTCGGACTGCGTACTGGCGCTGGGGTTCGAGAAGATGAAGCGGGGCGCGCTCGGGGGAGGGGCCGACGGTGGAGACTTCAAGACCTCGCCCGTCGCCCGGCACTACGGGATCATGGCCGCCCGGCACGGCTTCGAGATGTCCCCGCCCACCGCGCAGATCTTCGGTGACGCGGCGCGTGAGCACATGGAGAAGTACGGGACCACGGAAGCCCAGTTCGCCGCCGTCGGCGCCAAGAACCACCGGCACTCGGCGAACAACCCGTACGCCCAGTTCCAGGATGTGTACTCCGTCGACGAGATCCTCGCGGCCCGGACCGTCCACCGGCCGCTGACCAAGCTCCAGTGCTCGCCGACCTCGGACGGGGCGGCGGCCGCCGTCGTGGTGTCCGAACGGTTCGTCGAGCGGCACGAGTTGGGGGAGCGGGCGGTCGAGATCGTCGCGCAGGCGATGACCACCGACACCGAGGAGTCCTTCGCGTCCGGCTCGTGCATAGACGTCGTCGGACAGCCGATGTCGCGGGAGGCCGCGCGTGAGGTGTACGAGCGGTCCGGACTCGGCATCGAGGACGTGGACGTCGTAGAACTGCACGACTGCTTCTCCGTCAACGAGCTGCTGACGTACGAGGCGCTCGGCATGTGCGGGGAGGGGGAGTCCGGCAAGCTCGTCGAGTCGGGCGCCACGACGTACGGCGGACGCTGGGTGGTGAACCCGTCGGGCGGGCTGATCTCCAAGGGGCATCCGCTCGGGGCGACCGGGATCGCCCAAGTGGCCGAGCTGGTATGGCAGTTGAGGGGAGAGGCGGGGCCGCGGCAGGTGGCGGACGCGCGGGTCGGGCTCGCGCACAACATCGGACTGGGCGGGGCGGCGGTGGTGACGCTGCTGGCCCGGGCGGGGGCCTGACACCGGCGCCGCCGCTGTCCGTGGCTCTTGGGGCCTAGGTCTTCTGGCCGACGGGGCGTGCGGCGAAATCCCGATGCAAGGGGCGTAAGGCGGTTGAGAGCATGACACGCATGCTCCGAGCCGCTGAAGACACCCGTATGTCCGGACGTATCGCTCCGCCCCTGTGGGCGGTGGTCGCGCTCGCGTGCGCCGGACAGTTCCTCGTCGTGCTGGACGTGTCCGTCGTCAATGTGGCGCTGCCGTCCATGCGGACCGACCTGGGGCTGAGCGCGCCGGGGCTGCAATGGGTGGTGAACGCGTACTCGATCGCCTTCGCCGGGTTCATGCTGCTCGGCGGGCGGGCCGGTGACCTGTACGGGCGCAAGCGGATGTTCCTGGTGGGGCTCGCGCTGTTCACGCTGGCCTCGCTCGCCGGCGGGGTCGCCCAGGAGGGCTGGCAGTTGCTGGTCGCGCGGGCCGTGCAGGGGCTGGGGGCCGCCGTGCTCGCGCCCTCGACGCTGACGATCCTCACCTCGGCCGTCCCGGAGGGCGCCGCACGCGCGCGGGCCATCGCGACCTGGACCGCCGTCGGCGCCGGGGGCGGCGCGGCGGGCGGACTGGTCGGCGGGCTGCTGATCGACGGGCTGTCGTGGCGGTGGGTCCTGCTCATCAACGTGCCGGTCGGCGCGGTGGTGCTGACGGGTGCCGCGCGGTGGCTCGTGGAGAGCAGGGCCGGGGACGGGCGACGGCTCGACCTGCCGGGCGCGCTGCTGGTGACGGCGGGGCTCGCGACACTGGCGTACGGGATCGTGCAGACGGAGGCCGAGGGGTGGGCGGCGGCGCAGACGCTGGTGCCGCTGTGCGCCGGGCTCGCGCTCATCGCCTCGTTCCTCGTCGTCGAGTCGCGGACGAAGGCGCCCCTGATGCCCTTGAAGCTGCTGCGGCTGCGGTCGGTGTCGTCGGCGAACGCGGCCAATTTCGTGAACGGCTCCGCGATGTTCTGCATGTGGCTCTTCATGTCGCTGTACGCGCAGAACGTGCTCGGCTACTCGCCGTTGGAAGCCGGGCTCGCCGTGGTGCCGAGTTCGCTGGCGGTGGTCCTCGGCTCGAAGGCGGCGCCCCGCTTCATGCCGGTGATCGGGGCACGTAACGTGGCGGTGCTCGGCACGCTGCTGGCCGCGGTCGGCTTCGGCTGGCAGTCCACGATGACCGCGGACGGCTCGTACGTCACCGCGATCATGCTCCCGGGGATCCTGATGATGGCCGGCGCGGGCCTGTCCGCCACACCGCTGGCCGCGCTCGCCACCTCGGGCGCGGCTCCGGAGGACGCCGGGCTGGTGTCGGGGCTGGTCAACACCTCGCGGGTGATGGGCGGTTCGCTCGGGCTCGCCATCATGTCCACGATCGCGGCGGCCCGTACGGCGGGCAGCTCGTCGGCGGAGGCGCTGACCGCGGGGTACGCGCTGGCCTTCCGCACGGGAGGCTTCGTCCTGCTCGGCGGGACGGTGTTGATGCTGGTGTGGCTGCCGCGAAAGATTTCTGGGATTTCCCGGGGCTGAGGCAACGAAATGAGACCCTCGCGGACTCCTTTAGACATCTAGGAGGTGCCCATGGGGGATCGGAAGCAGGCTCGGGACGAGGAGTTCCAGAGCTTTGTCATCGGCCGCTGGCCGCGGTTGATGCGTACGGCATTTCTCCTCGCGGGGGAGCAGCACGCAGCGGAGGACCTGGTCCAGTCGACGCTGGAGCAGGTGTACGTGGCCTGGCGCAGGGTCGGTGCCGCCGACGACCCGGAGGCGTATGTACGGCGCGTGATGATCAACGGGCATGCCCGCAAGCACCGCAGAAAACTCAAGGAGTTCCTCGCACCGAAGGACGACTCGGGCCTCACCCACGAGCTGCCCGACAGCGGTGACCGGATCGCCCAGGCCGACGACCGCAGCGCGCTGCTGAAGGCGCTCGCCCAACTGCCCGCGCGGCAGCGCGAAGCGGTGGTCCTTCGCTACTGGGAGGACCTGAGCGAGAGCCAGGTGGCGGAGGCGATGGGCTGCTCGGTGGGCGCGGTGAAGAGCAACGCGGCCAAGGGGATCGCGAAGCTCCGCGCCATACCTGGCCTGGCCGAGATGGTGACGCACGGAGGGCGGAAGTGATGAGCGCGGACCGGGAGACGAACCACGACATGGCGACACACAGGGACATCGCCCTCCTGCTGGCCGAGGCCGCGGACGAGGTCGAGATCGGCATAGCCCCCTACCAGGCGGTGGTCCGCGGCGGCCGGCGCCGCAAGGCCCGCCGCTGGGCGGTCGCGGCCGCCGCGGCCCTGGTGATCGCCGGCTCGACGGGGACGCTGGCGCTGGCGGGAGTTTCGGGAGGCGACGGCAAGCAGGTCGCCCCGGCCGCCACCCGCCCGCCGACGGCCGAGCAGCGGCATGTCTACGCGCCGCAGCGGACCACGCTGGCGAGCGCGCGGGAGAACGGCAAGGACTGGAGCGTCACCCTCGACGTGTGGGCGGCGCCGAAGAACGAGGAGGAGGCGGAGCGCCAGTATGCCGCGATGGGGGAGTACCGGGTGCATCCGGTGGGAGTGACCAAGGCCAAGGACCTGATCGGCATCGACCGGTACTTCGTGCACCTGATCGTGGGCGATGTCGAGACGACGGCGGTGATGGAGGGCCAGTTCGACCGGAGCGACTCCAACCCGGGCGAGTACCTCGTCTCCGGCGCGATGCCGCTGCACACGGGCAAGCCGGGCACCGCCGGCTCGCGCAACCGGCTCGTGATCGGCGACGTCTCCCCGACCACCCGACAGGTCACCTGCACCTGGAACGACGGCTCGACAACCACCGTCCCCATGGCCCCCAAGGGCTCCGGCTTCAGCTGGGCCTTCAAGCCCATGATCCGCCAGGCCAAGGGCTCTCCGACCAACTGGTTTGTGTGCCTGGCCCCGGAGGGCAAGGTGTTCAAGTCGGCGGCGGCTTCGGGCTGAGGGGGTTTTTCGCCCCGCCGCGCCTGGCTCCGCCCCAGAGCCCGTGGGGTTGTGTGTCGGGTGCGGGTGGATGGGGGCTGGTCGCGCAGTTCCCCGCGCCCCTGAAGGCGCGGGGCTTCGCCCCGCGATCCCCCGCCCGCCCCGGAGTCTTTTAGGGGCGCGGGGAACTGCGCGACCAGCCCCCACGGCCCCGCAGACAAACGAACCGGGTTGGGCGGGGAATCGGGGCGCAGCCCCGCCGAAGGGGCGCGGGAAACTGCGCAATCTTTCAGGGGGGTCTGGGGGCGCAGCCCCCAGGGATGGGACGGGTAGGGGCGGCGGGGGCGAAAACCACGCCCGAGCCCCGGCAGCTACAACCACCCCTGCTGACGTGCCTCCCGCATCGCCTCCATGCGATTACGGGTGCCCGTCTTGCCGATCGCTGAAGAAAGGTAGTTGCGGACGGTCGACTCGGAGAGGTGGAGCTTGGTCGCGATGTCGGCGACGGTGGCACCGTCCACGGAAGCCTTGAGCACATCGCACTCACGCGCGGTGAGCGGATTGGGCCCGGCGCTCAGCGCGGCCGCGGCGAGCGCCGGATCAATGACGGTCTCCCCGGTCAGCACCCGCCGAATCGCCTCGGCCAACTCCTCCACGGGCCCGTCCTTGACCAGGAACCCCGCGGCGCCCGCCTCCATAGCCCGGCGCAGATACCCGGGCCGCCCGAAGGTGGTGAGGATCAACACCCGGCAGTCGGGCGCCTCGTTCCGCAGTTCGGCCGCCGCGTCCAGCCCACTCATACCGGGCAACTCGATGTCCAGGAGGGCCACATCGGGCCGATGCGTCAGCGCCGCGTCCACGATCGCGTCCCCCGCGGACACCTGCGCGACCACCTCGATGTCCGCCTCCATCCCGAGCAGCAGAGCGAGCGCGCCCCGCATCATTCCCTGGTCCTCGGCGAGCAGGACACGAATGGACTTGGCGGGCCGGTGATCCCGGGGCATCTCGTTCACGGGGCCAAGCGTAAGGCGCGGGGGCGGCGGCTACCGGTCGGAGTGCTTGCTATGGCGGGCAATTAAAGAGTCGTCATTATTCGGCTCCGCGAGTCTTGACGGCCTCTGACTCCAGGAAAACAATCGGGTCGGCATTCAGCGACCACCTTTGCCATTTCTGCGCCGGACCAAGTTCCGTAAATGTTCGACATTTCGACCGAGATTTGGTTCGGCATTTCGACCGAACGACGTTCGGTATTTCGGCAAAGCGTCCGCACCGTCAACCCGCACCACGAACCCGCACCACAAAACCCGCACTGCCCACCCGCACCGCCCACCAGGAACGGAAGAGGTGCACCGTGCTCTTGAAGTTATGGCACTCGCGATCACCACGCCTCAGAAAAACCGCCCTGTCCGTGCTGTCGGGGTTCGCGACCCTCGCGCTCGCCGTCGGCCTCTCGATCGGTGTCGGCGCACCCCAGGCCGCGGCCGCCGGATCGCTCCCCTGTGACATCTACGCCACCGCGGGCACGCCCTGTGTCGCCGCGCACAGCCTTGTCAGGGCGCTCTACTCGTCGTACAACGGCTCGCTGTACCAAGTGCAGCGCGCCTCCGACAGCGCCACCCTCAACATCGGTCTCCTGGCCGCCGGAGGTTACGCGAACGCCGCGGCACAGGACACCTTCTGTACCGGTACCACCTGCATCATCACCAAGATCTACGACCAGTCGTCGCGCCACAACGACCTCACCGTCGAGGGTGCCGGCGGCGCCGGTGCGGCCGACGTCGGCGCGCCCGCGGACGCCCTGCCGGTGACTGCCGGCGGGCACCAGGTCTACGGCCTGGAGATCTCGGCCGGCATGGGTTACCGGGACAACTCGACGTCGGGTGTTGCGGTCAACGGGCAGGCCGAGGGGATGTACATGGTGACCTCCGGCACCCATGTGAACGGCAGCTGCTGCTTCGACTACGGCAACGCCGAGACCAACAACCAGGACACCGGCAACGGCCACATGGACGCGATCAACTTCGGTACCGAGTGCTGGTTCTCGCCCTGCTATGGCGGGGGCCCCTGGGTGCAGGCCGACCTGGAGAACGGGCTGTTCCAGTCGGACTCCGGTTACAGCAAGAACTCGTCGAACACCGGCACCGGTGCGACGCCGTTCGTGACCGCGCTGCTGAAGAACAACGGCCAGGACCATTTCGCGCTGAAATACGGCAATGCCCAATCGGGCAGTCTGACGACCACCTATTCCGGGGGTGAACCCACCACCAGTGGTTACTCACCCATGCACCAGGAGGGCGCGATCGTCCTGGGCACCGGCGGCGACAACAGCAACGGCTCCATCGGCTCCTTCTTCGAGGGCGTCATGACCTCGGGCATCCCGACGGACGCCGCCGACAACTCCGTGCAGGCCAACATCGTCTCCGTCGGCTACGGCGCCTCCACCGGCAGCACCGGCTCGCTGACGCCCGGTTCGGAGATCTCGCTGCGCGCGACGACCTCGTGCTGCACGACCGACTACATCCGCCACCAGAACAACTCGGCGGTCATCTCGGCCATCACGTCGAGCAGTTCGGCGCTCGACAAGGGCGACGCGACCTGGATCGTCCGCAAGGGCCTGGCCAACAGCTCCTGCTACTCCTTCGAGTCGCGGAACTACCCCGGCGACTTCCTGCGGCACTACAACTACCAGCTCTACCGACAACCCATGGTCGGCACCACGCAGTTCAGGCAGGACGCCACGTTCTGCGCCGGGACCGGCAAGAGCGGCACGGGCACCTCGTTCGCGTCGTACAACTACCCGACCAGATACCTCCGGCACTACAACTACAACGTCTACATAGCGAGCAACGGCGGCTCGAACACCTTCGACAGCGCCACCTCGTGGACGGACGACGTGAGCTGGATGGTCACCGCGCCCTGGGCGCCCTAGAGGACCGACAATTCCGCCGGTTCCGTGGGGAGTTCGCCCTCCACGGGAAGTTCGGCGGTGACCGTGAAGCCGCCGCGCGGCGACGGGCCGGCCCGCAGGGACCCGCCCGCCGCCGTGAGGCGTTCGGTCAGGCCCTTCAGGCCCGTCCCGCCGATGCCCAGCGCGGACGACGCGGAGGGTGCGCCGTCCCCGTCCCCGTCCCCGTCCTCGTCTCCGTTCCCGTCGTCCGTGATCGTCAGACGGACGCGGTCCGGGGTGCCGTCCAGCGTGATCTCGCAGCGGGTCGCGCCACTGTGCCGTACGACATTGGTGACCGCCTCGCGGACCACCCAGCCCAGCAGCGCCTCGGTCTGCGGGACGAGGGGCGGCCCGGACTGCCGTACAACCGGCTCGACGCCCACCGCCGACAACGCCGAGCGGGCGCCGTCCAGTTCCGTGGCGAGGCTGCCCTCGCGGTAGCCGGTGACCGCCTCGCGGATCTCCGTGAGGGCCTGGCGGCCGACCGACTCGATGTCCGTGACCTGGACGAGGGCCGCGTCCAGGTCACGGTGGGCCAGCCTGCGGGCCGCCTCCGACTTCACCACGATGACGGAGAGCGTGTGGCCCAGCAGGTCGTGCAGATCGCGGGAGAAGCGCAGCCGTTCCTTCTCGACGGCGCGGCGCGCCAACTCCTCGCGGGCGGCGCGCAGTTCGCGTACCGCCTCGGAGAGGGAGAGGATCGCGGCCGTCACCATCGTCGACAGGAAGGTGCCGTAGGCGACGTTCACCGCGTCCCAGCCCGCCCGGAAGTAGGAGACCACCGCCGCGAGCACGGTCACGCCGAAACCGATCTTGCCGAGCCACGGGCCCCGCAGGACGGCCCCGGTGGCCAGCCCGAGCAGCGGGAAGAAGTACAGCCAGCTGCCGCCGTACCCGGCGGCCAGCCCGCAGGTGACCAGGCCCATCAGGGCGAGCGCCACCCGGGTGGAGCGGGCCTCGCGCGTCTCCTTCACGAAGGCCCGGAACGTCACATAGACGTAGAGGGAGTTGAAGGCGAGCAGACCCAGACCGCCGATCCAGGGGTTCGGGGTCTCGCCCTGGAAGAGGTTGGAGAAGGCACCCAGCCCCATCAGCAGCCACGGCAGCAGCGCGAAACCGGTGGGCGGCGGGCCCGGATTCTCGGGCATCTTCCCGCCGCTCCTGCGGGCGGCCCGCTGCTCGGCCTTGAAACGCTCCATGTCGGCCCTCCAGCGCGCCCGCGCCTTCTGCCACTGCCGTATCTGGCAGGTGACCCCTCGCATCCAGGACATGTCCCCGCTCCCCGTTCAGACGGTCCGTGCGGACCGACGGTACGAAACCACGGCGTAGAAACCGAACGCCAGCAGCCAGGCCGTCAGCACCACCACCGCGCCGAGCGCCGGAGCGTGGCCGTCCGCGACCGAGACGCCCAGCTGCGCGAAGCGGTTCGTGGGCGTGTACGCCGACAGGGAGCGCAGCCAGCCGGGGAACAGGGCGAGCGGGAACCACAGGCCGCCGACCACCGAGAGACCCAGGTTGCACACCATGTTCGCGACCCCCGTCGTCTGCGCGGTCAGCCGGTAGCCGTTGCCGAGGCCCAGCAGCGTGAAGGGGAGGGAGCCGAGCCACAGCAGCACCGCGATCGCCGCCCACTGCCAGACGTCGAGGCGTACGCCGTTGACCACACCGCCCGCCGCCAGCACCGTGGCGATCGCGGGCAGCACCGTCACCGAGCCGGTCAGCGCCCGCCCCAGCACCACCTCGCGCGGCGTCATCGGTGTCACCCGCAGCTGCCGCAGCCAGCCGATCACCTTGTCCTCGGCGACCCCGCCACCGGTGTTGAGTGCCGAGCCGACCGCTCCGTACGCCGCCATCCCGACCATCGAGGCGGTCTTCCAGTCGCCGTCGTCGCTACCACCACCGAGGTTGGTGAAGAGGAGGTACATCATCACCGGCATCGCGATGCCGCCGATCACGAAGCCGGTGTCCCGCAGGGTCCGGCGTACTTCGAGTCGCAGATAGTCCAGCATCACACCGTCTCCAGAACATGTGAGGTCAGCGCCATGAACGCGTCGTCCAGGGAGGCCGGTACGACCTCCAGGCCGCGTATCGCTCCCCGCTCGGCCAGCGCGATCACCGTCGCGTCCGAGTCGTCCGTACGCAGCCGGGCCCGGTCTCCGCGCACCTCCACCGACACCACGCCGGGCAGCAGCGCGAGGCCCTCCGTGCCCCGGCCCGCCAGGTCGAAGGAGACCAGGTTGCCGCCCACCGACCGCTTGAGCTGCTCGCCGGTGCCGTCGGCGACGATCCGGCCGCGGTCGATGACGACGATGCGGTCGGCGTGCGCGTCGGCCTCCTCCAGGTAGTGCGTGGAGAAGAGCACCGTGTGGCCACGGCGCGCGTAGGCCCGCATCGACTTCCAGAAGGCGTGCCGTGCCTCCACGTCCAGCGCGGCGGTCGGCTCGTCGAGCACGATCAGCGCGGGGTTCCCGGCGAGCGCCACCGCGAACCGCACCCGCTGCGCCTGCCCGCCGGAGAGCCGGTCGACGCGCCGCCCCGCCAGCTCCGCGATGCCCGCGAGCTCCAGCGCGTCGGCCACCGGCAGCGGCGCCGGATAGCGCCCGGCCACGAAGGAGACCAGCTCCCGCACGGTGACGCGCGGCACCGGCCGCGTCTCCTGGAGCATCGCGCCGACCCGCCCGGCACGCACCGCCTCCTCCGGACGGCCGCCGAAGAGCGCGACCGAGCCCTCGTCGGGCTCGTTCAGGCCGAGGAGAAGGGAGATCGCCGTCGACTTGCCCGCTCCGTTGCGGCCGAGCAGCGCCACCGTCTCGCCGGCAGCTATCTCCAGGCCCATGCCGTCCACGGCGCGCACCGCGCCGAAGGTCTTGACCGCCCCCGTGAAGGACACGGCGGGCGGTGTCCCAGTCGTCTTCGTCATGGGTACGACGCTACGAAGCGGGGGCCGGGGTCCGGCAGGCGCACTTGTACGGAATCGGGCGGGACAAATGTCACGGCCCGCAGATCCGACCGGCCCATAGATCCGACTGACCCATAGATCTGACATGGCGTCAGTAGTCTTCACAAGTGCTGGGCGCTGGGCTATACAAGGGTTCGCCGGACTGGAACGCGTTCTAGAACGGGCGGGTTCCCCGGTCCAGTGTCGACCTCGGTGCGACCGACGGTGCGGACGGCCGCACCGAGGTCTCAGGCCCTACTGATCAGGAGCCCCATGCCCATTGACGCCGCCAAGGCCGTCGCCGCCGAGCCCCGGACCGGGGAGATCACCTGGAGCCACAAGGACGTCCAGCTCTACCACCTGGGCCTGGGCGCGGGCGCGAATCCCGACAAAGAGAGCCCCGCGACCGACCCCGACGAGCTCCGCTACACCCTCGAATCCCGGCTGCACGTCCTGCCGAGCTTCGCCACCGTCGCGGGCGCGGGCTCACCGGGCGTGATCAGCGGCCTGTCCATGCCCGGCGTCGACGTCGACCTCGCGCGCGTCCTGCACGGCGGCCAGACCATCGAGGTGCACCGCCCGATCCCCGTCGAGGGCACGGCGACCGCCACCGGGCGCATCGCCGCCGTGTACGACAAGGGCAAGGCGGCGATCCTCGTGATGCGAACCGAAGTGGCCGACGCCCAGGGCCCGTTGTGGACGAACGACGCCCAGATCTTCGTACGGGGAGAAGGCGGCTGGGGCGGCGACCGGGGCCCCTCCACCCGTCTCGAAGCACCGACAGGCCCGCCGGACAGGACCGTCGAGCGCCCGATCCGCGAGGACCAGGCCCTGCTCTACCGGCTCTCCGGCGACTGGAACCCGCTGCACGCCGACCCCGAGTTCGCCAAGCTCGCCGGCTTCGACCGGCCGATCCTGCACGGCCTGTGCACCTACGGCATGACCCTCAAGGCGGTCGTCGACACGGTGCTCGGCGGTGACGTGACCCGCGTCCGCTCCTACACCACGCGCTTCGCCGGTGTCGTCTTCCCCGGCGAGACCCTGCGCATCCGGATGTGGCGGCGGGACGGCGAGGTCCAGGTGGCGGTGAGCGCGGCCGAACGGGACGACGCGCCGGTCCTCGCCGACACCATCGTGGAACACGCCTGACGTTCGTACGCACCTTCTGAGGGGAGCCGCACCATGCGCGCAGCCGTACAGCACGAGATAGGCCAGGACAAGCTCGAAGTCCACGACGACGTCGAGGCGGTGGGCTTCGGGCCCGGCAGGGTGCGGGTCCGGGTGCGGGCCACCGGGCTGTGCCACTCGGACCTGTCCGCGATGAGCGGCGTATTGCCGCAGCCCGCGCCGTTCGTGCCCGGCCATGAGGGCGCCGGCGAGATCCTCGAAGTCGGCGACGGCGTCAGCCACTTGAAGCCCGGCGACCGGGTCGTCGTCTGCTGGCTGCCTGCCTGCGGTATCTGTCCCGCCTGCAAGCGTGGCCAGACCGAACTGTGCCTGGCCGGCTTCATGAACGCGGGCACACCCAACTTCAAGCGCCCCGGCGGAGACGTCTTCGGCTTCGCGGGCACGGGCACCTTCGCCGAGGAAGTCGTGGTCGACGCCGGCTGCGCGGTCCCCATCCCCGACGACGTGCCCTTCGACATCGCGGCCCTCATCGGCTGCGGGGTGACGACCGGACTGGGCGCCGCGCTCAACACCGCCGACGTGGAAGCCGGTTCGTCGGTCGCCGTCATCGGCTGCGGAGGCGTCGGCATCTCCGCGATCCAGGGCGCCCGGCTCAAGGGCGCCGCCGAGATCGTCGCCGTCGACCCGGTCGCCTCCCGCCGCGAGGCCGCGCTCAGGTTCGGCGCCACGAAGGCGGTCTCGCCGGACGAACTCGCCGACGCCAAGCAGTCGGTGACCGCCGGAGAGGGCTTCGACTACGTCTTCGAGGTCGTCGGCAAGTCCGCCACGGCACGGACGGCGTACGACAACACCCGGCGCGGCGGCACGCTCGTCGTCGTCGGCGCGGGCGCCATGGACGACTTCCTCCAGCTCAACATGTTCGAGCTGTTCTTCGACGAGAAGCGGATCCTGCCCTCGATGTACGGCGGCGGAGACGTCCTGCGGTCCTACGAGCGGACCGTCGCCCTGTGGCGCGCGGGCCGCATCGACCTGGAGGGCCTGATCACCCACCGGGTGCCGCTCGCCGAGATCAACGAGGCCCTCGACCAGATGCGTACGGGGACCGCCCTGCGTACCTGCATCGAGATCTGACCACCCCAGAACCATCCCACCACCACCGCTCCGCAACCGCTAAGGACGCTGATGTCACTGCCACTTGAAGGGCTGACCGCGATCGTCACCGGCGCGGGGCGCGGGCTCGGACGGGCCGAGGCGCTGGAACTCGGCCGGCTGGGCGCGGCCGTCGTCGTCAACGACTTCGGGCAGCCCGGGCGGGACGGTTCCGGCGCGGCGTCGGCCACGCCCGCCGGGGAGGTCGCCGCCGAGATCCGCGCGGCGGGCGGCCGGGCCGTCGCCCACACCGGCGACGTCGCCGACCACGAACAGGCCCGCGCGCTGGTCGAGGTGGCGGTCGCCGAGTTCGGGAAGCTGGACATCCTGGTCAACAACGCGGGCATCCTGCGCGACCGGATGGTCTTCTCGATGTCCGAGGACGAGTGGGACTCGGTCGTCCGGGTGCATCTGAAAGGCCACTTCAACACGACCCACTTCGCGTCCGTGCACTGGCGGGCGCGCTCCAAGGCGGCCGACGGGCCCGTGTACGGGCGGATCGTGAACACCTCGTCGGAGGCGTTCCTCGCGGGCTCGGCCGGCCAGCCCAACTACGCGGCGGCGAAGGGCGGGATCGTCGGGCTGACGACCTCGACCGCGCTGGCCCTCGCGAAGTACGGCGTGACGGCGAACGTCATCTGCCCGCGGGCCCGGACCCGTATGACCGAGGACGTCTTCGCCGGCTTCGGGCAGCCGGAGGAAGGCCTCGACCCGCTCGCGCCCGAGCATGTCGCCCCGCTCGTCGGCTACTTGGCCTCGCCCGCCGCCGCGCACGTCAACGGGCAGCTCCTCGTCGTGCACGGCGGCATGGTCGCGATCGTCGAGCGCCCGCGAGTCCAGGCGAAGTTCGACACCAAGCAGGACGTCTTCACCTATGACGAACTGGACGCACTGCTCACCCCGCACTACGCGGACCGGCCGAAGGGCGAGACGTTCGCGGCGGTGGAGGTGCTCGGGCTCAAGCACGAGGGGCACTAGCGGTCTGTCCGGCTCTCCGGGCTCAGCAGCCGTCCATCGGTGGACAGGGGAGGGTCCGCCAGCTGCGGCAGATAGTGCCGGAAGAACAGTTCCGCTACCAGCTCGCGGCGGCTGCGCACCCCCACCTTGTCGAAGATCTGCTTGAGATGGTCCTGCACCGTGTAGGCGGAGACGCCCAGGTGCAGGGCGATCTCGCTGGTCGAACGGCCGAGCAGCAGATGCTGGGCGATCTGCCGGGCGCGCGGCGACAGCCCGTACACATCGAGGACCAGCGCGGTCAGATCGGCGGGATCGGTGGGGCCGACGGAGACCACGGTGGTGGGTTCGCCGCCCTGGTCGACGGGCCAGGCCCGCAGCGAGATCCACCGGCCCGCGCTCGTGGGCGCCCGTACGTGCGCGCCGGCGCCGGCCGGTTCGCCGCGGGCCTGCACGGCCAGCGCCCGCAGCAGGTACGGGGCCGCCTCCGCGCGGCCGGGCGCGTGCCGTTCCTGCAACTGCTCGATCCAGTGGTGCGCCGTCGGCGACATCGACCGCACGCCCAGGTCGCCGTCGAGGACCACCCAGCCCGGCGCGTCCGGCAGCGGACCGGAGTCCACGCCGGACAGCAGCAGCGAGCGGCGCAGCGCGGCACAGGCCGGCACGCTCAACGCCTCGGCGACGGCGAGGTCTTCGGAGGAGAAGGGGCGGGTGTGTGCGTCCCGGCACAGCACCAGCAGGCCCCAGGTGCGCCGCCCGTCGCGCAGCAGGATCCGTAACTCGTCGGTGAGGCCGAGCGGTTGGAGGATCTCCCGGTAGTACTTGCTGTCGTCGAGCCGTCCGTGCGTCGACCGGCTGAGCAGGCTCACCTTGCCCGGGCGCCGGGTCAGCGCGCGCAGGTTGTCGACGTCGTCCTGCTCGACGTGCTCGATCTCGAAGAGGCGGCGCATGCTCGACTCCGGGAAGCCGGACTCGTGCTGGCCGCCGGTGTCGAGGAGCGTCGAGGGGTCCAGGACCACTCCGCACCAGATGTCCGCGGGTACGGCGTCCAGCAGGACGCGGGTGGTGTGGTCGAGGACGGCGAGGGCGCTCAACTCGCCGCGCAGGCCGCGTTCGAGGCGGGCGGTGGTCTCGGGCAGGGTCATCGGCGTGTCCCCGGAATCTCGCTGGAATATCGCTCCGTCATATCCCGGATATCCCAGGAATCTGGGATACCCCCGCGGATGTCGGCTCCGTACCGTGGGTCTCGATTGTCGGGGTCGGTCCACGCCTGGACAAGGGGGAGTCGGTCGTCGCCGACGCGTGGGGCTTGGGGGAGCCCCGCACAGAACGGCCCCGCTCGCCATGCGCGAGCGGGGCCGTGTGCCGGTTCGATGTGCCGGCTGTGCGTGTCTGTTCCGCGTGCCGTCAGGCCGACATGTCCTGGTCGGACGGCTTGCGGTGGCGGCCGTGGGGCGCCGCCTCTGCGTCAGGTCCGGAGACCTCCTGGCCGGAGACCGGGCCGCGGTGTCTGCCGTGGCTTTCGGCCTGAGCCCGGTAGGTGTCGGTGCCCGGCGCTTCCATTGTGCTGATGTCGTTCATGTGAAGTGTTCACCCCGTATGCAAGATCCTTCTTACAGCCGGGGGATTCTAACTGGCGGTCATGGCAGGGGTGTCGGTGGGTGACGGGTCTGTGGCGGAGCCGTTATGCGTTTCGCCCCCGCCGCCCCTACCCGTCCCATCCCTTCCTGGGGGCTGCGCCCCCAGACCCCCGCTATCGGCCTGAACGGCCTCGTCCTCAAACGCCGGACGGGCTGGATGGTGCGGGCCGGGGCTGGAGGGGTTGGCCGGGTGGGTGGGAGATGGGGTTGGTGCCGCCTCGTCCGCGAACTCAAACGCCGGACGGGCGGAGTGGTGCGGGCCAGGGACGGGGCGAGCGGACTCGTCCCCGAGAACCGGTCGGACCTTCTGGATCACCCGTCCCTCCAGAGGCGCCTGTTGGAGAGGTACCGGTCGTGCCGGTGTGCGCTCCGGGGGAGCCGGATCCGTGGTGCGGTCCGGCTCCCCCGTCCTCCTGGGTGCTTCCACCCGCGCCACCCCGCACGGCACCGCCCCCGTCGCGTACGGCAGTTGGAGCACCCCCTCTCTGGTCCACAGGCCGGTGCCCGCCAGCCAGCCCTCGGGGGCCGGGAGGTGGTGGACCTGGCGTTCGGCGGGGCGCCAGAGGCCCAGCCAGGTGCCTGCCGGGCCGTCGATGCGCAGGGCGACCGCGCAGGTCTCGGGGGTGAGGACCTGGCCCGGCTGGATCGCGAAGGGTGTCACCGCGCAGTCCGTCGCGTGCAGGCACTCCGGGAAGCGGATCGGCAGGGTGGAGCCGATGACGCCCCAGCCGAGGCGGTCGTGGCCCGGGGACGGGGCGTCGGAGCGGATGAGGAGGAGCCCGCTGTCGGCGTCCGCGAGGAGCAGGCGGTCGTTGCTGTGCTCGGCGATCTGGAGGAGCGGTGACATCTCGCCGCCGCGCTCCAGGTCCACCACCACGGTCTTCGTGCGGCCGCCCTGGGCACGGTCCAGGGCCAGCAGCCGGCCCGTGCCGTCCAGCCATACCCCGCCCGAACAGTGGCCCGGAACCTCGGCCAGATGTTCGGGACCGAACGCGCCGCCCGCCACCAGCCACACCGCCGTGGAGCCGCGGCCCACGGCGATGGCGTACGCACGCTCCCCGCCCGGCGCGGGCGGCAGCAGCCGCAGCCGGGTGCCCTCGTCGGGGCACTCCACCGCGCCGAGCGGCAGCTCGCCGGTGCCGGGCCCGGTCGGATACAGGAGAGAGAAGACATGCCGTCCGCCCGCCACGCGGTGGATCAGCACCCTTCCGTCGGTCAGCGGCAGAACCTCCGTACCGGGCTCCTCCGGCTGATGGCCGGGCAGCGGTACGGCGTAGGGCTCGGGGCCGTCCAGCGTCCAGCGCTCCGGGTACCAGGACTCGCCGTCGAGGGCGAGGCGTGCCGCGTACGTGCCGTCAGCGGTGATCACGCAGGCTGGGCCTGCGGTCCACTCGTTCTCGTTCTCGTCCTCCACCGCGGGCTCCGTCGCACAGGCCGTCATCGTTCGGTCACCTCCGGCGACGAAGCTAGTTTTCGCACGCACAGACGGGGGACCGACGGGCGGCCGCTTCACACATAAGGGTGGCCATGTCGGGATTCGCCTGTGGAAACGGGTGCGGATGTGCTGAACGGTGGTGGGGAGGCAGGGGTGGGGGCGGGGGAGTCGCGGGCCGTCCGTCGCCCGGGGCGCGGGGCAGCGGCGCCGTGGGCTCGGTCCAGTGGCCCGCGACCGGTCGGGCACGGACGTAAGCCAGGTAGCCTTTCCCCGTGCCCCGTCTGTCTGAAGTCATCACCGCGCTCGACGCCCTCTGGCCCCCCGAGAGGGCCGAGGGATGGGACGCGGTCGGGACCGTCTGCGGTGACCCCGACCAGGAGGTCACGCGCGTCCTGTTCGCCGTCGACCCGGTCCGGGACATCGTCGACGAGGCGGTGAAGCTGGGTGCAAACCTGCTGGTCACCCACCATCCGCTCTATCTGCGCGGGACGACGACGGTCGCGGCCGACACCTTCAAGGGCCGGGTCGTGCACACCCTCATCAAGAACGACATCGCGCTGCACGTCGCCCACACCAACGCCGACCGCGCCGACCCGGGAGTCAGCGACGCCCTCGCCGGGGCGCTCGACCTCCGTGTCGTACGCCCCCTCGTGCCGGACCCGACCGACCCGGAGGGCCGTCGGGGCCAGGGCCGCGTCTGTGAGCTGGACCACCCGCTGACCGTCCGCGAACTCGCCGCACGCGCCGCCGAACGGCTGCCCGCCACCGCGCAGGGCATCCGCGTCGCGGGCGACCCCGAGGCGGTCGTACGGACCGTCGCGGTCAGCGGCGGCTCCGGCGACAGCCTCTTCGACGACGTACGCGCCGCCGGCGTGGACGCCTTCCTCACCGCGGACCTGCGCCACCACCCGGCGTCAGAGGCCCGCGCCCACAGTCCTCTCGCACTGCTCGACGCGGCGCACTGGGCCACCGAGTGGCCCTGGTGCGAGCTGGCCGCCGCCCAGCTCGACGAGATCTCCGACCGGAACGGATGGGGCCTCCGGGTCCACGTCTCCAAGACGGTCACCGACCCCTGGACCGCCCACGCGGCCTCGACTACCGATACATCAGGAGCCCCCAACTGAACGCCGCGCCCGCCGACCAGATCCGACTCCTCGACGTCCAGGCCCTCGACGTACGCCTGCAGCAGCTCGCGCACAAGCGGAGGTCGCTCCCCGAGCACGCCGAGATCGAGTCGCTGAACAAGGACCTCACGCAGCTGCGCGACCTGCTCGTCGCCGCGACGACCGAGGAGAGCGACTGCGCCCGCGAGCAGACCAAGGCGGAGCAGGACGTGGACCAGGTGCGCCAGCGCGCCGCCCGCGACCAGAAGCGCCTCGACTCGGGTGCCGTGTCGTCCCCCAAGGACCTGGAGAACCTCCAGCGCGAGATCACCTCCCTCGCCAAGCGCCAGGGCGACCTGGAGGACGTCGTCCTCGAGGTCATGGAGCGCCGCGAGTCCGCCCAGGAGCGGGTCGCCGAGCTGACCGAGCGCGTCTCCTCCGTCCAGTCGAAGATCGACGGTGCGACCGCGCGCCGCGACGCCTCCTTCGAGCAGCTCGACGGCGAGACGGCCACCGTGACCAAGGAGCGTTCGGTCATCGCGGGCACCATCCCCGCCGACCTGCTGAAGCTCTACGACAAGCTGCGCGAGCAGCAGGGCGGCGTCGGCGCGGCCCGGCTCTACCAGCGCCGCTGCGAGGGCTGCCGCCTGGAGCTCAACATCACCGAGGTCAACGACGTGAAGAAGGCCTCCCCCGACACCGTGCTGCGCTGCGAGAACTGCCGCCGCATCCTGGTGCGCACCTCCGAGTCCGGCCTGTAAGGGGTTCGGCGCGTGCGGGAGTTCATCGTCGAGGCCGACGGCGGTTCCCGGGGCAACCCGGGGCCCGCGGGCTACGGCTCCGTGGTCATCGACGCGACCACGGGGGAGACGCTGGTGGAGCGCGCCGAGTACATCGGCATCGCCACCAACAACGTCGCGGAGTACAAGGGGCTGGTGACGGGGCTGCGCGCGGCCCGCGAATTGGACCCGACGGCCTCCGTCCGGGTCCGCATGGACTCCAAGCTCGTCGTCGAGCAGATGTCGGGCCGCTGGAAGATCAAGCACCCCGACATGAAGCCCCTGGCGGCCGAGGCGTCCCGCATCCTCCCGCCCACCCAGGTCACCTACGAGTGGATCCCCCGCGAGCAGAACAAGCACGCGGACCGCCTGGCCAACGAGGCGATGGACGCGGGGCGGCGGGGAGAACAGTGGTCTCCCTCGGCGTCGACGGCGGAACTGGATGCGAGGGCGGCGAGATCAGCGGTACCTGAGCCGTCAGGCCCTCCCGGGGACGCAGCGGCGGGCGCGGCAAAGGCAAGGGCGGCCTTGAAACCACCGGGTTCAGGAGCGCCCCTTAAGGGGCGCGGGGAACTGCGCGACCAGCCCCCACTCACCGGCACTATGACGTCATCCCCCCGCGGCGAAGCCGCGAAGTCAGAAGACGACGTAAGGGCCGCGCAAAACGTGGCCACTCCCCAGCCAACCGTCGGCTGGGGCACAGCCCCCGACATGGGCGCCCCCGCCACCTTCGTCCTCCTGCGCCACGGCGAGACCCCCCTGACCCCCCAGAAGCGCTTCTCGGGCAGCGGCGGCACCGACCCGTCCCTCTCGGACGTAGGCCGCGAACAGGCCGAACGCGCAGCCGCCGCCCTCGCCGCCCGCGGCACCATCCAGGCGATCGTGGCCTCACCCCTCACCCGCACCAGGCAAACCGCGGCAGCCGTAGCCGCCCGCCTGGGCCTCGACGTGGTCATCGACGACGGCCTGCGCGAAACGGACTTCGGCGCCTGGGAAGGCCTCACCTTCGCCGAAGTGCGGGAACGCTACCCCGACGACCTGAACGCCTGGCTCGCCTCCCCGAAGGCCGAACCGACCGGCGGCGGCGAGAGCTTCGCCGCGACCGCCCGCCGTATGGCGACCACCCGCGACAAACTGATCGCCTCGTACGCGGGCCGCACCGTCCTCCTCGTCACCCACGTCACCCCGATCAAGACCCTCGTACGCCTGGCCCTCGGCGCCCCGCCGGAGTCCCTGTTCCGCATGGAACTGTCGGCGGCGTCCCTCTCGGCGGTGGCGTACTACGCGGACGGCAACGCGAGCGTCCGCCTGTTCAACGACACCTCTCACCTCCGCTGAGGCTGCCGCTACGACAGCCGCTGGGCCGCACGCTTCCGGAGGATCTCCGCGCTCTCCCTGTCCGCCGGGAGGAACGCCTCCAGGTGGAGCTCGGCGAGCGTGACGTCCACCGCTGTCGCGAACGACGTCAGCGTGGTGAGCAGCCTCAACTCGCCCTCCGCGCACCGCAGACGCAGCGGCACGGCGAAGCCGAGGTAGTCCGCGCCGGGCTCGCCGGCCGGCACGTACTCCGCGAGCTCCTCGACGAGCGCGTTGAGGAGCGGATCGGGGCTGCGTACGGCCCGGGCCCGCAGGTTCTCCACGATGTGCTGCCCCCACGCGTCCAGGTTCACCACCCGTGACGCCATCCCGCGCGGATGCAGCGCCAGCCGCAGTACGTTGACCGGCGGTGCGAGCAACTCGGGAGCGGCCCCCTCCGTGAGTACGTCGAACGCCGCGTTGGCCGCGACGAGTTCACCCCGCGGCCCCGCCACCACCGCCGGGTACGGAAGGTGTCCTTCGAGAATGCTGTCCAACGCCTCCCGTACGGGCTTCAGCGCGACCGCGTCGAGCGGCGACTCGGCGAACGCGGGCGCGTAACCGGCGGCCAGCAGCAGCGAGTTGCGCTCCCGCAGCGTCAGGCCGAGCGACTCGGCGAGCCTGATCACGATCTCTCTGCCGGGCACCGAACGCCCGCGCTCGATGAAGCTGACGTACCGCTGCGTCGTCCCCGCCCGCGAGGCGAGCTCCAGCTGACTGACCCGGCGCGCGGTACGCCAGCGCAACAGCTCCCGGGCGAAGGGCGGCGGTCCGGTCACGGAGGTGCTGGTGGTCATGGGTCAGTTGTACGTCACGGGTACGACATCGACGCGCGGGCGACCCGGCGATCCGTCATACCCAGCCGGGAATTGAGCGGCGCACCCCCTCCGAGCAGCATGGACACAGCCACGGAGGACCTCACCCCAGGGAGCGGACATGCGCGCCTACCACCTCGAAACGCTCGGCACCATCGACGGCATCGCCTCGCGCGAGACGGACCGCCCCGAACCCGGCCCCCGCGAGATCCTCGTCCGCGTCCGCGCCGTCTCCCTCAACAAGCGCGATCTGCTGATCATGAAGGGGACCTACCCGCTGAAGGCCGTGCCGGACGTGATTCCGGTGAGCGACGGAGCGGGTGAAGTCGTCGCGGTGGGTGGGGAAGTGACGCGGTTCGCGGTCGGCGACCGGGTGGCGGGAACGTACTTCCCGAACTGGCTCGACGGACGGATCACTCCGGCCCTGTTCGACCAGCCGGGCGCCACCCTGAACGGCATGCTCACCGAGTACGCCCGCCTCGACCAGGAGGCCGCCGTCCGCGTCCCGGACCATCTGACCTGGGAGGAGGCGGCCTGTCTGCCCTGCGCCGGAGTCACAGCCTGGCACTCCCTGACCGGCGGCGAACCCCTCACCCCCGGCCAGACCGTGCTCACGCTCGGCACCGGCGCGCTGTCCCTCTTCACGGTGCAGTTCGCCAAGATGCTGGGCGCCGAGGTCATCGCGACGACGTCGAGCGCCGTCAAGGCGGACCGCCTCAAGGCCCTCGGCGCCGACCACGTCGTCAACTACGCCGAGAACCCCGAATGGGGCCTGGAGGTACGGAAGCTGACCGGCGGCCGTGGCGCCGACCTCGTCGTCGAGACCAACGGCCCCGACACCATCGAGCAGTCGATGCGCGCCACCGCGCTCTACGGCCAGATCGTGCTCCTGATCACCGGCAACCCCCGCAGGTCCGGCATCGAGATCTCCAACGCGGCGTACGCGGCGAGCCTGGCGACCATTCGCCGCGTGTTCGTCGGCAGCCGGGCCCACTTCGAGTCGATGAACAGGGCGTTGGCGCTGCACGGGACGCGCCCGGTCATCGACCGCGTCTTCGGCTTCGACGAGGTGCACGAGGCGTTCCGCTACTACGAGAGCGGCGTGGCCTTCGGCAAGGTCGTCATCCGCGTGGCCTGAGCCACGGTTGCGGATTGAGCCATGGTCGGCTGCTTGAGTTACGGCCGCAGCGCCGCCGCCTCGCGCGCCAGCCGCTCCACCCGTCCCCAGTCCTTCGCCGCGAGCGCGTCGTCGGGAAGCATCCAAGTCCCGCCCACACAACCGACGTTGGGGAGGGCCAGATACTCCGCCGCGGAGCCGGGACCGATGCCGCCCGTCGGGCAGAAGCGTGCCAGCGGCAGCGGGCCGGCGAGCGACTTGAGATACGCCGTACCGCCCGCCGCCTGCGCCGGGAAGAACTTCATCTCGCGCACCCCGCGCTCCAGCAGCGTCACCACCTCCGACGTGGTGGACACCCCCGGCAGGAACGGCACCCCGGACGCCCGCATGGCATCGAGCAGTACGTCCGTCCAGCCCGGGCTGACGAGGAAGCGGGCGCCCGCCACCACCGAGTCGGTCACCTGCTCCGGCGACAGGACCGTGCCCGCGCCGACCACCGCGCCCGGCACCTCCGCCGCGATCGCCCGGATCGCGTCCAGCGCGGCCGGCGTCCGCAGCGTCACCTCGATCGCGGGCAGCCCGCCCGCGACCAGCGCCCGCGCCAGCGGTACGGCGTCGGCGGCGTCCGTGACCACGACGACGGGGACCACGGGGGCGAGGTCCAGTACGGAGGCAGGCCGGGACGAGGGCAGCGGCGAAGTCATGCCCGCCATCCTGCCCGGGGTGTGCAGCATGCGCAAAGGTCGTTGCGCATGCTGCAATGCACGCTAAGCGGGAGTGCTCACACGCCACGCGCCACACGGCTAAGCGGGAGCGCTCACGCGCCGCACGGGAGTGGTCAGTGGATCTCCGTCACGACCACGTCCAGCGCCCACGGCCTGCCCGCCTTGCCCGGCGCCTCCGCCTCCACCACGTACCCGAGGTCCCGCAGCGCCTCCACCAGCTCCGCCGGGTCCTTCGGCGCCGCACCGGTGGTCAGCAGGCTGCGGACGATCTTGCCCTTGGTCGCCTTGTTGAAGTGGCTGACGACGGACCGCTTCTCGACGCCGTTCACCAGCTGGGAGTGCAGCACCCGTACGGTCGCTGTCCGCCCGGCGACCTCGCCCTTCGGCTTCCACGCCGCCGTGTACGCCGAGGAGCGCAGGTCCAGCACGAGCCCGTCGCCGGCAGCCTCGGGCAGCGCGGTGGCCATCGGCGTACGCCAGTGCGCGCCCAGCGCCCCGAGCCCGGGCAGCTTCACCCCCATCGAGCAGCGGTACGACGGGATCCGGTCGCTCACCCGGACGGCGCCCCACAGGCCCGAGAACACCAGCAGCGAACGGCCCGCGCGCCGCTTGGCCGTCGCGTCCAGCGAGGCCAGGTCCAGGGCGTCGTACAGGACCCCCGTGTAGATCTCCCCGGCCGGGCGGGCGCCCGCGGTCCGCAGTTCCGTGTTCTTGGCGACCTCGCCGCGCAGGCCCTCGCTCAGTCCGAGCACCTCGCGTGCCTTGTCCTCGTCGGCCGCGCACAGCTCGACCAGCTCGTCCAGGACGGCCTCGCGGGCGGCGGTGAGTCCCGGCAGCGACAGCGACTCCAGTTTCAGGGGGGCGCCGCGGCCCGAGGAGGCCTTGCCTTCGGAGGGAGGCAGCAGGACAAGCACACGTACTCCTTCTGTAGAGCTCCGCGACAGCGTACGGCGTGTCGCAGTACGGCGTGCCGCACGTCCGGATGCCACCCCACCACCTCCGCCCTACGCTCGACACATGCCCCGCCGCCTCATCCGCGTGACCGGCGCACCCGAAGCCCCGCTGCGGGCCGCCCTCACCGCGCTGCGCACCGAACTCGGCGTCCCCGAGAGCTTCCCGCCCGAGGTCCTCGCGGAGGCCGAACGGGCCGCGAAGGCTCCCGCTCTCCCCTCCCACGACGCCACCGACATCCCCCTCTTCACCATCGACCCGCCGACGTCCAACGACCTCGACCAGGCGATGCACCTCGCGCGACGCAGGAACGGCGGCTACCGCGTCCGGTACGCCATCGCCGACGTCGCCGCCTTCGTCGTACCCGGCGGCGCCCTGGACGCCGAGGCCCACCGCCGCGTCATGACCCTCTACTTCCCGGACGAGAAGATCCCCCTCCACCCGCCCCGGCTCTCCGAAGGCACCGTCAGCCTGCTCCCCGACCAGACCTGCCCGGCGGTGCTGTGGACGATCGACCTCGACGCGGACGGGCGTACCCAGTCGACCGACGTACGCCGCGCCCTCGTACGCAGCCGCGCCAAGCTCGACTACGCGCACGTACAGCGGCAGATCGACGAAAGGACGGCGGAGGAGCCGCTCGCCCTCCTCAAGGACATCGGGGAGGCGCGCGAACGACTGGAGGTCGAGCGCGGCGGCATCTCGCTCAACGTCCCCGAGCAGGAGATCGTCGAGCAGGACGGGATGTACGAACTCGTCTACCGCGCCCCGCTCCCCGCCGACGGCTGGAACGCACAGATCTCCCTGCTCACCGGCATGGCGGCGGCCGACCTGATGCTCGCCCACGGCACGGGCGTCCTGCGCACCCTCCCCGCCGCCCCCGACGGCGCGGTCGGCCGCCTCCGCCGCACGGCGAAGGCCCTGCGCATCAACTGGCCGCACCACGTCTCGTACGCACAGCTCATCCGCGCCCTCGACCCGCACTGGCCGCACCACGCCGCCTTCCTCCTGGAGTGCACGACCCTGCTGCGCGGCGCCGGCTACACGGTGTTCCGCGACGGCGTCCTCCCCGAGGTCACCTCCCACGCCGCCGTCGCCGCGCCCTACGCCCACTGCACGGCCCCGCTACGCCGCCTCGCCGACCGCTACACCTCGGAGATCTGCCTCGCGGCCGCCGCCGACCAGCCGCCCCCCGACTGGGTCCTCACCGCCCTCGACGACCTCCCCCAGCAGATGGCCGAGGGCACCCACCGCGCGGGCACCGTCGAGCGCGAGTGCGTCGACATCGTGGAGGCCGCCCTCCTCAGAGACCGCGTCGGCGACCTCTTCGAGGCCTGCGTGGTCGACGTCCAGGAACACGAACCCACCGTCGGAACCGTCCAGTTGGAGTCCCCGGCCGTCTTCGCCCGCATCACCGGCGGCACGACCGAGCTGCCGCTCGGGGAGCGGTTGCGGGTACGGCTCACGCAGGCGGATCCGGGGAGGGCGAAGGTGCAGTTCGCGCCGACGTGATCCGTTCCTGGGGGCGCCTGTGCCTCTAAAAGACGGGGCCGGCCTGGGATTGCGGGGCGTAGCCCCGTGCTTTTAGGGGCGCGGGGAACTGCGCGACCAGCCCCCACCGTCCCGCAGCCAAACGGACAACCCTCATCACCCCCAGCGACCTCCTTGACGGCTAACGCCGTTAGCCGTAATGTCGTGGCTAACGGCGTTAGCCAATCGCCGACGGCCCCAGGAGGCAACCATGACCACAGTCACCGGCACCCCCGTCCATAAGGTCCGCACCACCGTCCTTCGAACCGCCTGGCTCGCGAGCGCTCTGTTCTGGTCCGCCTTCGCGATCCTCGAAGCCATCAACCACGGCTGGCTCGCGGGCGCCCTCGCCCTCGTCTTCTTCGTACTGCCGGACCTGACCTTCCTGGTCGCCCTCGACGACGCACCCCGCATGGCGAAGGGCCAGCTGCCGCCCCGCGCGGTCCCGTACTACAACGCCCTGCACCGAGCCCTGGTCCCGCTCGCCCTCATGGCGCTCTACACGGTCACGCCCATGACCTGGGCCCCAGCCTTCGCGGCCCTGTGCGGTTGGGTCGCCCACATCTCGTACGATCGCGCCTTCGGGTACGGACTGCGGACGAAGGAGGGCTTCCAGCGTGGCTGAGCAACTGACCGAGCGAGCCCAGGAGATCGTGACGGCGGCCCGGACCCTGCTGGAGGAGTCAGGGCCCACCGTCCTCACCATGCGCGCCCTCGCCGACCGCCTCGGCATCAAGGCCCCGTCCCTCTACAAGCACTTCCCGGACAAGCACGCTGTCGAGGTCGAGCTGATCGCGCAGATGCTCACGGAGTCGGCCGAGGCGCTGGAGGCCGCGGAGGCCCGCGCCCCCGGTTCGCTCCAGGCGCTGGCAGAGGCGTACCGGACGTACGCCCTCGCCCACCCCCACCTCTACTGCCTCGCCACCGAACGCCCCCTGCCGCGCGCGTCACTGCCGCCGGGGCTGGAGGACCGGGCCGCGCTGCCGCTGCTGCGGGTGTGCGGCGGGGACCTGGATCTGGCCCGTACGGTCTGGGCGTTCGCACACGGCATGGTGATCCTGGAGATCCACGGCCGGTTTCCGGACGACGCCGACCTGGCGGCGGCATGGAAACGGGGCCTGAAGGCGTTCCACCCCTAGGACGGCGGGAACGGGGAGGGCGAGGACAAGGTGAGAGCACGGGAACAGGCCCTGTGGACCAGAGCGCGGCTCGGCCGCTGCGGCCCCCCACTCGATCTCCTGACCGCCCGCTTCGACCGGCACGTCTACGCCCCGCACGCCCACGACGAGTTCACCATCGGCGTCTGCGTCGGCGGCTCGGAGATCATCGACTACCGAGGCGGCCGTATCCACACAGGCCCCGGCTCCATCGTCGTCCTGGCCCCCGGCGAGATGCACACCGGCGGCCCCGCCGCCTCGGACGGCTACGCCTACCGCGCCCTCTACGCCGAACCCGCCCTGCTCACGGAGGGCACCCTGGGCGGCCTCCCGCACTTCCGCGAGCCGCTCCTCGACGACCCCGAGCTGGCCGCGGCCCTGCGCACGGCACACACCGAACTGAGCGTCTGCCCGGACCCGTTGGAGGCCGAGTCCCGCCTCCCATGGCTGCTCACGGCCCTCGCCTGCCGCCACTCCACGGCCCGCCCCGCCTGCGACACGGTCTCCGGAGCGGCCCACATAGCCCACGCCGTACGCGACCGCCTCGCCGACGAACTCCAGACACCCCCCTCCCTCGCCTCCCTCGCCACCGACCTGGGCCTGTCCCGCTACCAGCTCCTGCGCGCCTTCCGTACGACGATGGGGATACCGCCGTACGCCTGGCTGGCCCAGTACCGGGTGACCAGGGCGCGAGGGCTGCTGGAGTCGGGGCTGCGCCCGGCGGAGGTGGCGTCACTCGTGGGCTTCGCGGACCAGGCACACCTCACGCGCTGGTTCCGACGGGTACTGGGGGTGACCCCGGCGGCGTACCGCAACAGCGTTCAAGACACCTGACATCGAGGCGGCCGAAACTGCCCGCATGACTGCACGCGGCTGGTTTCTGTTCTCCCTGATGGGAGTGGTGTGGGGCATCCCCTACCTGATGATCAAGGTGGCGGTGGACGGCGTCTCCCCGTCCATGGTGGTGTTCACGCGCTGTACGGTGGGCGCCGCGCTCCTGCTCCCCTTCGCAATACGTCAAGGCGGCCTGACCCGCACCGTCCGCACCCACTGGCGCCCCATGCTGGCCTTCGCGTGCATAGAGATCATGGTCCCGTGGTGGACCCTCACCGACGCCGAACGCCACCTCTCCAGCTCCACCGCGGGCCTGCTGATCGCCGGCGTACCGATCGTCGGCGTGGCAGCGGCCCGCCTCTTCGGCGACACGGAACGCCTCGGCGCCCGTCGGATGACGGGCCTGGCGCTGGGCCTGTCCGGTGTCGCGGTCCTGACCGTCCCGCACCTGACGGGCGGCGACGCCCGCTCGCTGGCCGAGGTACTGCTGACGGTCGTCGGCTACGCGACGGCGCCGGTTATCGCGGCGCGCCACTTGAAGGACGTACCGTCGCTCCACCTCACGGCCCCGTGCCTAGCCCTGGCGGCGCTGGTGTACGCCCCCGCGGCGGCGGCCACCTGGCCTGCCACAACCCCTTCCCCTCAGGTCCTGTCGGCCCTGGCCGGCCTGGGGGTGATCTGCACGGCGATAGCCTTCGTGGCCTTCCTGGAACTGATCAAGGAGGCGGGCCCAACGAGGGCGACGGTGATCACGTACGTCAACCCGGCGGTCGCGGTGGCGGCGGGAGCCATCTTCTTGGACGAGGCCTTGACCCCCGGTGTCGTAGGGGCCTTCGCCCTGATCTTGGCGGGCTCGGTCCTAGCGACGGCGAAGGCGAAGGCGACGGGAACGGAGGTGGGTGCAGGTGCGGCCGGACCAAGGCGCACCCCACGCCCGGTACCATGGTCGACACGGCAGACGAGCCGGGCGGACGGCCGCGTGGAGGTTCTTGTGAACCTCCCCGAGGAACGTCCGGGCTCCACAGGGCAGGGTGATGGCTAACGGCCACCCGGGGTGACCCGCGGGACAGTGCCACAGAAAGTAAACCGCCGGGGATCTCGATCCTCGGTAAGGGTGAAACGGTGGTGTAAGAGACCACCAGCGCCTGAGGCGACTCAGGCGGCTAGGTAAACCCCACCCGGAGCAAGGTCAAGAGGGGGCACCCCGGTGCCCCTGCGCGGACGTTCGAGGGCTGCCCGCCCGAGTCCGCGGGTAGACCGCACGAGGCCGACGGCAACGTCGGCCCTAGATGGATGGCCGTCTCCCCGGCCCCCGCGAGGTGGTCGGGCGACAGAACCCGGCGTATAGCCCGACTCGTCTGCCTTCAGCCCCCCGGCCTGGGTATTTGTTCAGATTGGGGGCATTGCAGTGCATACGGGCTTCCCTCGTTCCGTGCGGCTTCTCGGGCTCCCCGTGCGACTGTTTGGGTGAATGGCGGGGGTGGGGTGACCGGCGTAGATCTGCTGCTCGGGGGTCGTGACGGTGCGTGTCAGGGCGGTCGACGCCAGGCGTTGATCTCCGACTGTCTAGTGCCTGACCAACTCTGGAGCGGGGTTTTGAATCCGCGACCTCTTTGTCCCGAATAAGGTCAGGGTTAGATCTCCATCTAACACTCGATGAGTATGTGCAGGTCAGAGCCTTGGTCTGAGTTGGTCCGACTCGGTCCCACGGGGGCGTTAGGAGAAGATCTTCTCCCAGATTTCTCCCAGCCCCCTGCGACTCCCTCGGCGTCGGCTTCATCGCGAGTGATGCGCCCGAGGACGACGAGGGCGAGGGAGCCTCGTCTTCCTGGCCCACCGGGTCCTCGACCACGTCCCGGTGCGGTCTGCTTGCGATTCAGAGCTTGGGGGCTCCCCGGCCCTGCTGCCCGTCGACCTACGCGATGTGATCTTCCTCCAGTTCCGCGGTGAGGCGGTTGGAGAAGCGGCTCACCATGCGCTTGGACTCGGCCTCCTCGAGCGCGACGCCGTACACAGCCTCCACGTTGTCACCGAACTCCCGGGCGGTGGGGAAGCTGCCGTTGATCGACTGCCTGAAGACCAGGTAGTAGTTCTCCTCGCTCAGCTGGAGCTCCTCCGCGGACGCCCGACCGGTGATCCTTTCGATCTCGGCATCGAGTTTCTCGGCGCGCCGGACGAACACCCCCAGCTCGCGCCTGACCACTGCGACCGTGCGCTTGGCCTCGCGGATCGCCTCGGCCTTGAGCTTCTCGGCCTCCGCGACGGTCCGCTCCGCCTCCGCCCGGAGCTCCCAGGCACGTTTCAGGATCAGCCCTGACATGGAGTGGCTGTCCCCTAGTTGCGTGACCCCCAGGATGCTGCCGCCAGGCTCGGTGACGGCGTGGTCGGCAAGGAGCGTGCTCAACGCTTCGTAGACGGTGGCCGCGTCCGCCGGGCGGTTCTCTGGGCGCTTGGCGAGGAGGCCCAGGATGAGGTCGTTCAGCGGGACGGGGAGGCCTTCGACATAGGCGGCGGGTGGTTTCGGGATGGCCTCCATGTGCTGGCGGAGCACGGCCCACTGATTGGTGCCGGTGAACGGCGGCCGGCCGGTCACGGCGTGGTAGAGGAGACAACCCAGGGAGTACAGGTCGCTGCGGTGGTCGATCTCCCGATCGCCCTCGGTCTGCTCTGGAGACATGTACGGCGGTGAACCGAGCGGGGTGCCCGTGACGGTGAGTTCGCGAGCACCGATGGTGTCGCCCATGAACTTCGCGACCCCGAAGTCGAGAACCTTCACTGTCCCGTCCGGCGTCAGCAACGCGTTGGCGGGCTTGATGTCCCGGTGGACGACACCCTGCCGGTGCGCGACGTGCAGCGCCTCCGCGATCTGCACGGCCCACCCGGCGGCGAGCGGCCAAGCGGGCATGGACTCCTTGAGCCGCCGGTGCAGGGGCACTCCCTGCACGAGCTCCATGATGAGGAAGAGAGTCGGGCGCCCGTCGACCGACACCTCTCCCCAGTCGTGCACAGTGACGATGTTCCGGTGGGAGAGCTGTCCCGCCAGTTGCACTTCGCGCTGGAAGCGGGCGTGCGTCTCCGCCTCATCCATGCCGTACTGCGGATGAACGACCTTCACGGCGACCTCCCGCCGCATCCGCTCGTCCTGAGCCGCCCAGACTTGCCCCACGCCACCAGCGCCCAGCCGGTCACTGATCCGAAACCGTTCGGCGAGCAGTACGCCTTGCACCGGTCCCCTCCCCCGTCTGTGGATGGCCACCGCCGCACGACGGTCTGGCTCGTAAATCCCTTACGAGTATGGCGCCTTCACGTGCCCCATCGAGTCCCTTGAGCTCCGGTACGATTCGCCCGCTTCCGCCCGGTGGGGCTCGTAGCGGCCTTCCGCCGACAGGTGTTCTCCCGGCTCGGACTGCTCGCTGTGCCGCTGCTTGAGGCTCCGGGAACGGCTCACTCCAGAGCCGCTCCTCACCCAACTCCTCCCCGACGAACGCCTGCGCCCGGGTCAGCGCGAGATCCCTCAGGGCCTGCTCGGTCCAGGCGCTTCGCAGTTCGTCGCCATGGAACTGGTCACCCTCCCCGAAGGACAGCGAGTCGTAGATGGCGGCCCAAGGTGTCCGACTCCATCGAACAACAAGAGACCCTGGGTCCGAGCACTGTCCTGGGGTACAAGTGGAGCGCCTTCCGGACGCGAACCTGAGACCTACGCATTACGAGGGCCTGCAAGATCGTGACGGGGCATGCCGGGTGATCGCGCTGGATCCTGTTCTGCCCGGTCAGGAGCTAGTTACTGGATCACCGTTGCTATGTCGTACATGGTGGTGATGGCCCGTCCGCTCACGCATCGCTCACGCGCTCGACACTTCCAGGAGCGGGTGCGCGGAACAGCCGGAAGCGGCTACCCCTGTCGGTGCGCACAGGCACAATGAATACGCGTGAGCCTGTGAGGCTCAAACGTCACGGAGGGTACATGGACAGCGAGTTGACTATCTTTGCCCAGACTGCGGGGGTCACCTTGGCCGCGCTGATGACCACGGACGCATTCCAAATGTCTAAACGCGCTGTACTCGAGTTATGGCGTCGTGTCCGCCCTATGGAGACCGCAGAGGTGGATGAACAGATGGAAGCAACCCGCACCGCTCTGATGCGGGCCCAGGCCGAGGGAAACGAAGAGCAGGAGCGGGAGCTCGCGGCTTGGTGGCAGGAGCGTCTCGCGCTGCTGTTTGCCGCGGATCCGACCACTATCGACGATCTTCGTCAGGCGTTGGCCAAGGCCAGTCACGAAGAGCCGAGCCGTGATCGAACTCATGGTGGAAGCATCCGGATGACTGCCAATGCTAAGGGGCATGGACGCGTGTTCCAAGCTGGCCGCGATCAGCACATCGTTGATCGCTAATCCATGGCCGTCGAGCGGCGCGCCTGTCGTCAACGGCTCGTCGCAGGTGGGCAGAGCGGACCAACAGAGGATCGGAGCACACGTTGCTGCCTCGCGACAGTGACATCGTCCACATCAGACAGAAGGCTCGAGTCTCTGGTTCTGGCCATGTAAATCAGGCGGGCCGGGACCAAGTAGTGGTTGAGGGGAACGTCGCAAATTTCTACATGGGCGCTCACCCTCCAGCGGAGTTTGCTCCGGTTTCCCTACGACCTCCCTTGAATCTGCGGCCCCGTCGCCTACATGGGCGGGATACCGAGTTGGCAGGTCTAGGCGCTGGCGATCTGCAGCCGCTGATGGGGAAGATCACCGTACTCCACGGGATGGGAGGCATTGGGAAGACTGCGCTGGCCCTGACGATCGCCTGGCCAATGTGTCGCCGTGGTGTGCGCGTCTTGTGGGTTCAGGCATCTCAGGCCGACAGTGTCCGGGCCGCGCTACGCCAGATCGCCATGCAACTGGGTGGCCCGGAAGTCCAGGCTCGCGAGATGGCCGCGGACAACCTGAATGCGGCAGACCTGGCCTGGGAAGCTCTCCACGCGAGCGCGAAGCCTTGGTTGTTGGTCTTTGACAGTGCAGATAATCCGGCCGAGATCGAACGCGAGTTGGGACCAGGCTGGCTGGAAGGGTCTGAAGCAGGGGCAGTTCTGGTCACCACTCGGCAGGAAAGCTCTGACCTATGGCCGGCCGAAGCCGGCAAAGTGAAGCTCGATCCACTGGATTCCCTGGTCGGCACCGAAATGCTGCTTGACTTAGCCGATAAATCAGAATCACACTCTACTGAGCGTGAGGCTGCCCGTGCCCTGTCCGGGCGCCTAGGAGGTATCCCGCTCGCTTTGCGGCTTGCTGGGTGCTGCGTGTCTCAACCGCTCTCTCCATTGCCCGACTTTGAGTCATTCCGTGAGGCCCTAGACCGAGACTTCGAGAGCGTTGTCGACCGCGCCGCAGATGCATCAATTCGTCCTCGTACGGATGACGACTCTCGAAACCTTGTCATGCAGACCTGGGAGGTGTCGCTGGATGCTTTGGAACGGCAGGGCATCCCGCATGTGAGATCGATCATGCGGGTCTTGTCGTGCTGGGCGGCCCGGCCCGTGCCAGTGGGGTTGCTCTCGCCGAAGGTCCTACTCCGAACCCATGGCCAGGAGGACGGCCCTTGGGACGGACTCGCCGTGGAACGCGCGTTACGGGCCCTCAACGCCGTCGGGCTGATCGACACCATCAACGAGAACCCGGTGGCCCGGCCGGTGGAAGGTAATGACTTCTACCACTGGGCCAGCGATGCTCGTGCACACTCATGCATCGTCCTGCATCCACTGGTGGCTGAAGTAAACGCAGTACAACTGGATCGTTCCCCCGACCGTGGCCGCTCGTGGGCTGCAGCCGTGCGGTGTCTTGGAGCGTTGCGAGGCACGTGGGGAACGGAGGCCACTGCCGGTTACTGGCAACTCGTGATTCCCCACATAACATCCTTGGTGGCGAGGCTTCCCGCAGCCTACAGTGAGCTATTCGAAATTGCCGTCAATACACACATGTATTTGAGTAAATACCTCAGACTATCCGGCCAGTACGAACCCGGATACAGGTCTGCGATGGGACTTCATGATCGCCTTGATAGCTTCCACCCCAGCGGCAAGACTCGTTTCCTAGTCGAATATGAATATGCCGAATGGTCCTGGCACATGTCGCGACTCGAGGAGGCAGGTGAGTTGATTGCAGAGGCGTGCCGCCTGGCCGAAATCTCACTGGGGCCAGCAGACTTCCTGGCTCTAATGGCTCGCGAGTTGGCTATTGCAATCCATGCCGAGCGTGGTTTTCTGGAGTCGGGGGAACAAATGGCACGCGAGCTTTGCGAGGAGCTGGAAGGAAAGCATGAGTTTCCTCAACTCTCAATGCAGGCCCACCATCACCTCGCCACTATCCTCAGAGAGTCTGGGCGACTCCGCGACGCTGAGGGTCATTCCCGCAAGGCCGTGCAACTGGCAGGGGAAATAGATGTGCCAGCTTTCACTAAGGCCGTGGTCCATCATGAGATGGGGGTCATCCTGTGGCATCGAGGTCACCTTGACCAGGCGCGCAAACTACTCACCGAAGTCATGGCGCTACAAAAGAAGCACCTCCCTCCCTGGCACCCTTCGATCCTGATCACGCGCTACGATATCGCCTCCATTCATGGGATTCAAGGGAACCGAATGCGAGCGCTCGTTGAATTCATGGATATTGCTCTAATTGAGCAGGACCTGCTGGGTGGTGGGCATCGCAACACGTTGCAGACCAAACATCAGGTAGGTCAGATAATGGTTGAGATGGGGGAACTTGATCAGGCTGAAACGGTGCTCCGAGAGGTTGAGGAGGGGCAACGGACTCAGGGGCTTCTAGGTAGATCCGCAGACGTGCTTTCCACGAGACACGAATTGGTTCACATCAAAGCCCAGCGAGGGAAGTATGCTGAGGCTCATCGCGATTGGCGGCAGATCCTCGAAGAGGAGAAAAGCAGTTTGGGGGCAGAGCATCCATCGACACTTAGGACGCAGTACAATCGGGCAATTTCCTGGGCGGCACTGGGATTTCCGGGAGTGGCCCGTAAGGAGATGAGGCGGATCCTCTCAGCCCGGCGTCGTGTACTGGGAGAAGACCATTACGAAACGCGACAGGCCGCACAAATGCTCACCGACTTAACCCGTCTACCGCCCGAGGGTTGGCGCTTCGGCGGCTTCGGCAGGCGCAATATTCCGACGAATCGCAAGGCACGTAGGACTACTGGACCCACCTTGAAGGTTCCGCGGGATTGATTCGGCAGCAAAGCCAAGACAGCGTTGCTCGGTTGATGCTACGGCGGTGGGTGCCCAAAGCTGACCGTTCTCGTCTCGGACGATGGAGTCGCCTCCGAGAACGATCTGAGCAGCCTGCACAATTGAGATGTCCCACTTCGGCGGTTCTGCCGCAAGACCTCGCTCGTACATGCGGCGGCAGACACGCCACCAGCAGTGGTGGTCGCGTTTGTTGCGGATCTCGGCATAGGCGATGTTGTCGATTTGGCCGCACACGAGACATGTGCAGCGGCGCGGGCTCTGCGAATCGACGAACGGGTCGAGGGGCCGCATGCCAAGCTGTCTGTCTCGAGCATCGATACAGCCGACGCACCTGCCGGGTTTCCCCTTTCGGTTGGCACTGTCCCTGATCTTGCAGTCGGGGCACTTCCGCTCCGCCGCCACGCTGATCCTCCCCTGATAGACCGAGTGCTCGGGAGGGTAACCGCAGCCACTGACAGAGCAGAGTCGGCGCAGTTGTTACTGCCAACCGTCGAGGGAGACATCTGGCCCGCCTGCGAGATACCGGTGGAGGGCACTTGCGGTGGTGTCCACAAACTCCTCTGGGATGGCATCGGCATCAACCCAGCAGACCTGGGCGTGTTTCCGCGGTTCACGGTTTTCGGGTTCGCCAGTCCATTCGTGGGCGGCGAAGACGACGGTGAGGAAGCCGTTGGGAGCTTCCACGCCCCAGGCGCCATGGATGATGTGGGCGACCTTCAAGAACTCGGGCTTCACGGTCAGGCCCGTCTCCTCGTACAGCTCGCGTACGGCGGTCTCCGTGATGGGCTCGCCGGGCTCGCTCTTGCCGACGGGAAGGTCCCACATGCCCTGGGCGAACTTGGCGTTCTGGCTGCGCTGGAGGAGGACGACGCGGTTGGTGGCCTTGTCGTGGACGATGACGGCGGCGACCAGCAGGGTCATGGATTCCAGGGCGGGCGGCAGGGCTTTGGGCTGGTCGTCGGTGGTCCGCTGAGCCACGGCTTGTGTCCCTTCGTCGGCCGGATGGTGGCAGCTTAGGCCAGCGCTTCGAGTGCGTGGCGGGCGAGTTCGGCGGCTCCGGGCACTTTGCGGCGCTGGTAGATGGAGAGGGTGGAGCGAAGCGAGGTGATCGCTTTGCGGGTGCGGTCGGACGTCATGCCCTCCATCAAGGTCAGAGCCCGTGACCAAGCGGCTACGGCCTCGTCGGCGCGGGCCTGAGCGGCGAGGCTGTCGCCGAGGTCGGCGTAGGTGAGGGCGTGGACGCGCTTGTACTTCTCCGGGTCCCAGCGCACCAGGGCATCGCGATGTTGTTGCTCGGTGCCGACGTGGTCGGCGAGGTCGGTCAGGGTGCGGGCGGTGTGGCTGGCGACGGTGCCGGCGGCCGGGCCACTGACGCGGGAGTAGCTGGGCTGGAGGCCGTCATCGCGCAGGAGGGCGTCTTCGGCGGCGAGCAGGGCGCGGGCCGCCGCGGACTTCTCGCCGATCGCGGCGTAGGCGCGGGCGTGAGTGATGTGCAGCAGCGCCTCGGTCTGGCCGTCGACGTGGCCCAGGCCGCGGGTGAGGGCGCCTTCGACGAGGTCGACGCAGTGGTGAGGCTGCTTGAGGCTCAGTGCCTGGTGGGCAAGGGCGCGCATCATCCAGGCGGCGTGACCGCGCGGGTCGGCTTCGCAGGCGAGCTGGTAGCCGACCTGGTAGTAGCGCTGGGCGGCGCCTTCTTGGCCGAGGTCGTGGTGCTTCCACCCGGCGAGGTAGGCGAGTTCGGAAACGGCGCCGAAGGCCGCTTGCCGTAAGGCTTCGTTCGGGAAGCGTCCGCGGAGCATGGGGGCGGCGGTGTCGGCGAGGTAGGCGGTGACGGTGGTCAGGCCGTGGCCTCCGCCGAGTCGTTCGTCAGCGGCGCTGAAGGCAGCGGTGATCTGCCGTACGACATCCACGTCCTCCATCCCGACCACCGAGGTGCCGGTCCGGGCCCGCAGCATGCGTGCCGTGGCCTCGTGGTCGTAGAAGAGCGGCATGGCCACGCCCGCTGTGGTGAAGGCAGCCACGGCAAGGAAACGGCGGCGCTCGACATCGGCACGGCCCAGATCGGTGGCGGCCAGAACAGGATCGGGCTCCTCCGCCACCGCAGCTTCGGGTGCTCGAAGGCCGATCTCGGCCAAGGTGATGGTGCGGCCTGCTCGGCGGGACAGCGCCTCGGCGAGGTACTGGCCGGTCCGTCCGGTCGGCTGGCGTGTGCCGTTCACCCAGTGCGAGACGGCCGACTTGTTGGTCTGGAGGATCTCTCCGTTCTCGGCCGCGATACGCCGGATGTCCTTCGCCAGAGCATCGTAGGTGCAGCCGATCGCCTCGATGACGTCACGCAGGCGGGAGTTGGGACCTCTCGGCGCTGCCACGATCGCCTCCGTTCCGGAGCTGTAAACCGCGTATACCGCTTCAACTGCCTCTCACCGTACCCACTGTGCGTGACGGAGGGTTCACTAATCATCAGCCGCCCGGCCCCGGTTCGACACCGTGACCAGGCTCCCCCTTCGGCCGGGCGGCTCCCCGAAGTTCCGTACACCTACACCGGGTTCAGGCACCCGTGTGCCCGAACCCGGCCGATCAGAGACGGAGACACGGTGACCACCATCGACACCACGGCCATCACGGTCGTACTGCCCGAGGCGTTCGACGAGCGCTGGAGCCGCCTGCCCGGTATCCAGGTCGACGGCCGGCGCATCACCATCGACCCGGCCGACTACTTCTTCCGCTTCGAGTCCAACACCTGGCTCGTCGCCGACTGGGAGCTGGTCAAGTCCCGACTCCTGGACGTGGAAGAGACCACCGAGAGCGCGGTCGAGCAACTCGCTCTGGACTTCATCAAGGCCCATGCCAAGTCCACCTCAGACGCCGCCCGGGTGCTGTCCACCGCCTACGAGGTGTACGCCTACCTGTTCCGCGACGAACACCTCGCCGGCCTCGGCCTGCCGCAGATCACCGCCGAGCACCTACGGATGCTGCGCGAGGCAGCCACGTTGATGGCGCTGAACAAGGTGGAGCTGGACGGGCACATCTCCAACGTCGGCCCGTGCTGGTTCTTCCCCGCCGCCACCTCCGTCGTCTTCGATCTGAACGACGAGATGGGCGGCCTGCTCGACGAGGTCTACCACGGCGGCTGGTTCAACGAGCACCGCCGCATCGAGTCCATCAAGGCCCACGCCGCCCTCGGCGGCCGGCTCGTCCATGGCTGCCAGTCCGTGCCGGACCAGTCCGGCGGCGTCGTGGCGCCCTACGGTGCCTCGATGGCCACCTTCCGCGACGACCTCACGGCCTTCAAGGCCGGCTGGATCGAGCAGGTCTACGCCCACCGAGTCACCCCGGCCGCCTAGCACCACAGCCCCCGGCTCCGGGGCGGGCCGGCACTTCTCGCCCGCCCCGGACGCGTTCAACAGCACTGGAGCCCCTTATGGACACGAGCCCTAACGCCGATCTCCTGGACAACCTTCTGATGATCGCCGGCAGGTCCACCGCGGTGCGTGAGGAGGTGCGGGTGTGGTCCATGTCCGGCGTCGAACGCCTGACCTTCACCGACAGGACCACCGCCATCTTCAAGTACGCCAAGAAGCCGTTCGACAGCGAGGACCAAGCCCTCCGGCTAGCACACACCCTCGGTGTCCCCGTGCCTGCCGTTCACGCCTCCGCAGTGTTGGACGGCTGGCTCGGGATGCTGCTGGAAGACCTCGGCGCCCCCATCCGCGAGGCCGACGACCTCGACGGCGCAGCCGCAGCCGTGGTCCTGCACCGCACCCGCACGGCTGCCGCCCTGCCCGTCCTCGACCAGGCGCGGCTGCGCACCCTGCCGAGCCGGTCCTTGGAGCACCTCGGCCGACTCCGCAAATCCGACCGGTGGCAGGACGCGGACGACGTCGAGGACGCCCTCGACCGGATTGCCCAGGCCGCCGAGACACGCTCGGCCGGTACGACCGTGGCCCCGTTCGGCTGGGTGCACTCCGAATTCCACCCCACCAGCCTCCACATCGGCCGACACGGCTGGCGGCTTCTGGACTTCGCCCGCGCCTTCACCGGCCCCGGCCTGCTCGATCTCGCCAGCTGGCACGGCACCCTCGATGCCCCCGACCCCGTACGCCTGCGCGTCTTCCTGGAGACCTACGTCACCGAAGGCGGCACCCCCGACGCCCTCGACGAACGCGGCGGACTCACAGCCGAGAAGTGGGCGCTGGGCTGGCACCGCATGTGGGCCGTCGAGTGGTTCATGGAGCAGTCCATCCGCTGGATCAACGACCCGGCCACCGACCCCGCCTACATGAAGGCCGTACGCCGCCACCTCACCGATGTACTCCACCTCTTGGAGGTCTAGTGCTCGCCCAGGCTTCCCCCTGGTACATCCACGCCCTCCAACGCACCACGGCTGGCCCCGCCGAACCGCTGTCCGTACCCGCACAGTTGGAATGGACCACGCGGCCCGGCGGCGGTCCCGGCGCCAAGATCCTCGGCCCGGATCTGCGCCGCAAGCGCGTACTGGAACTCGGCTGCGGCGCCGGCCACAACGCCGCCCACCTCGCCACCCGCTACGGCGCCCAGGTCACCGGCGTCGACCTCGTCGGCCTACAGATTCGCCGAGCCCGCTCGCACTACGGCCGACTGAACAACCTGGCCTTCGTCGCGGGCCACGCCCTGCACTACCTGCAAGCCGCCGACGGGCACTTCGACGCCATCTACTCCGTCTTCGGAGCCATCGGCCTCGTAGCGCCCGAGCTTCTGCTCCCGGCCATCGCCCAGCGCCTCAAGCCCGGTCGCACTCTCGCGTTCTCCGTCCCCCACCCCCAGCGCGGCGGCCTACGCCCGACCACCGACGACCGGCCTCGCCGCGACCACGTCACCCTCCCTGATCGGACCCGACTCCCCATCGCCCGCTGGGACTTCGACGCCGACCGCTGGGAGAAACACCTCGCCCGCGCGGGCCTCTGGCTCACCTCCGCCCAGGAGTTCCACGACGCCCGCCACGGCAGCTGGCCCACCACCCTCCTCATCACCGCGCGCAAGCTCTGACCCCACCCCGGCTTCCTTGGGAGAAACCGATGCGCCCGCCCTACCTGCTCCTCGACGTCGACGGCGTCCTCGTACCCTTTCCGGACGCGGAGGGGGCCAGCCCGGCGACCCACACCCGGCACGACGTCGTACCGGCCGGCCGAGACCCCGGCGCACCCGTCACCATCTGGCTCAACCCGGCGCATGGCCCCTTGCTCATGCAGGTGATCCGAACCGGCCTGGTCACCCCCGTCTGGTGCACCAGCTGGCGCCAGGACGCCACCACCCTGATCGGCCCGCTACTCGGCCTCCCGCCCCTGCCGTACGTCGACCTCCCACGCCCGCAGATCACCACCAGCCACCCCAACGGCTACCTGTGGAAACGCGATCACGCCGATACCTGGCTCGGCGACGCACCCGCCATTTGGATCGACGACGACTTCACCGGCCTCGACCACGTCTGGGCCGCGGAACGCACCGCCCAGGGCCAGGCGACCGCCCTTGTTCAGCCCGATCCCCATGTCGGGCTGCTGGCCGAGCACCTGGTCGAGGTTCTGGCGTGGGCCGCGCGGTTGGCCGTCACACAGGCTGATGCCTCAGACAATCCACGCGGCGCCGAAGCCGCGTAGCAGAGACATGCTGTAGGAAGCGAAGATCCTCCGCGCGAGAGATGCCTTCAGGCACCAGACTGAACGTGCGATTGAGACCACAATTGAGATCACGGACAGTCGCGCGGCCCGCGCCCGAGAACGACGCCGCACCCGAAAAAGCAAAAGCCCCAGATCACGGCGAGTGAGTTCTGGGGCTTCCACAGAGCCGCCTTCGGGATTCGAACCCGAGACCTACGAGCTCGTAACACGATCTTGTTGAGGTGTCCTGGCCGGGCGTGACCGATGTGACGATTCGGCCGTTCGGGAGGGTGTGAGTACTCGGCCGTGGATCGTGGATGACGACTTGTGGACGCTGATCGAGCCGCTGTTGCCGCCCTGGCCGGAGCGATCTCCGGGGCCTCGGCCGGTGGCGGACCGGCTGTGTCTGCAGGGCATCCTGTACGTGCTCCACAACGACATAGCCTGGCACCTGCTGCCCCTGGAGCTGGGGTTCGGCTCCGGACAGACCTGCTGGCGGCGTCTGGAGAGGTGGCAGCAGGCTGGGGTCTTCGACCGGCTGCACCGCGTTCTGCTTGCCGAGCTGAATGCGGCCGGCGAACTCGACTGGTCGAGGGCATGTGTGGACGGCTCCCACATCCGCGCGAAAAAGGGGGAGCCGACACCGGTCCGTCACCGGTCGACCGCCGGAAGACGGGCAGCAAGCACCACTTGATCTGCGACGGACGCGGCACCCCGCTCAAGGTCATCACCACCGCGGCGAACGTCAACGACGTCACCCAGACCCTCGCCCTGGTCGACGGCATCCCGCCGGTGGCCGGGCGCCCCGGCCGGCCACGCCGCCGCCCCGATGCGCTGCTCGGGGACAAGGGCTACGACTCCAACCCCCACCGCAAAGAGCTGCGCAAGCGGCGGATCCTGCCGGTCATCTCCCGCAAAGGCGACCCGAACATCAAGGGCCTGGGCAAACTCCGCTACGTCGTCGAGCAGACCTTCGCCCTGCTCCACCAGTTCAAACGCCTCGCCGTCCGCTGGGAACGCCGCACCGAACTCCACGACGCCTTCGTCTCATTGGCCTGCAGCCTCATCTGCTGGAGACGCCTCAAGAAAAACCGATCATGATCGTGGCACGAGCTTTTGGCTACAACTCACACCACTCACCCAGAGGGCCGGCCGCCCGCGTCTGCGTGAAGTCGTGCACCAGGTCCCACGCCCGATCTATATCCAGGACAAAGTCGCCCGTGAACGCGGCGAGGTCGTCCATGATCGGGACTTCGACCTCAGCACCCGAGGGCGCGGTGCCGTCTCCTACAAGCAGAGACATCCGCTCGGTGTCACTCATCAGGTGAACGACCGCGTGATCATCTCGGAAGGCCAGGGTCAGCACCGGGAACTCCCTGTTCGGTGACCGAACCTCGACGTATCCCTGGCCACAGGAACGCAGGTCGTTGAAGCGATCTGACAGATCCTTCACCTCCGTGCGTCTCTCAACCGGATCGAACAGTCCCGATTCCGGCGACGTCGCCGCCCACACCACGCTCATCCATTCCCGCTTCCCCACACAGGCCATCGCCCACGATCCAGGGCCACGCTCCCACGCTCCACCACGACACGACTACTGGGACTGGGTCGCATGATCGTGTTACGAGCTCTACGCATTACGAGTTGTCCGATCTTGGTCCGGGGGCGTCCATAGACATCCGCGAGTCCGGCTTCCCGCCTGGTCACAGCACCTGCCATACGTACGTGGACGGTGACGAACGGCTGCGGAATGGCCGTCGTTGAGACCAGGATTGAGACCAGTTCTCCACCTCAGCAGCGGCCGCAGCGGCTGCTCCACCGGACTGGCCGACGGCCCAGTGGACCGAGGCACCGGAGCGGCAACGGGCCGCGGTCCGGCAGACATTGGAGAAGCCCGGCGACAGGACGCCAACCCGACCCAACTACGACTCCATCGAAGAGCGCTACCCGAGAGGGGAATATCTTACCGCCCCTTTAGCGCTCCCACAGGAATTTCAGTCATTCCGCTGTCAACTATCGACAGGCCATACCGAGAGAGAAAGGTGTTCCAATCTCGCTCTTTCGGTTCCGCATTCTCATCACTCTCCGACGAGGCAATTGTCAGCATGAAATAGGGGGCGCCCGAAAGGTCAACCTTGGTAGGTTTTTGTAGCACCCACCACGCCGCAATATACTTAGGCTTCCTTGTGGCTGAAGTCAGAGAATTACCCTCATGTAGAGGGAATGTCTGCTTAATAAAGTCCGTCCCGCGACCCGCCACCCACCCAGGAGCCTCGCTGATATGTTTGTGTGAAAGGTTCCAGGACGCTTCCGTCTCGGGGTCATCGAGGGATACTCGATCCTTTCTGACTAGAATGGCAAAGGCGGAGGCTGTGACAGTCTGATACTTAATGTCTCTGGGCAACTGAATGATGCGCTCGATAGTTTGAATATCTCCGGGCTCCAGCCAGAAAATGCTCTGACTAGGAAATATCGTACCGGCTTCGATCACTGTGGAGCCTAGAACCTGAAAATTCCTGCGAACGATCGGGTATCCGCTATCTGCATCCGCCAGCCAGTCATCAGCACTTTCCTCCCTCTCGCTCGTCATCTCGAACTGAGAATTCACGCTATATATGCTCTGGGGGACATAGGCGGGGACGACCCCGGCATTTTTCAGTGTCAGGCGTAGCGGCAAAGCGGTGCCACCAGTGGCCTCATTGGGTATCGGTTTTTCAAACTCTGCCGTAACTGATACAAGCATCGGAGTGGAGTACGGAACATAAATCTGCGAGTACCCAAAGCTAGCCAATGGCAAGAGTGCCGTCAGCAGAGCTCCCGCCGCGAAGACTCGCGGCGTACGGATCTCCTGCAAAATCCTCTCGCGGTGTAGAAGCATCCACAGCGCCCAGATCGACCAGGCCACAAAGATAATCCAGGCGATCAGCCAGTGCGTGTACTCACCCCCTCGTATTTGCATCGCCAGCAAACTTGTGTTAATGATCAGAACAAGCAGGGCGGCAACCAGGACGAAGGCACCCGATCCCCTAATCCTGTGATTTCCCCAAAAATCAAATGCGGCAACTGCTGCAGTGAACATCAGCAAGGCAACGACCAGCCCAAAGAAGCCGCTCATCCGCCCCGCGAACGAGAGCGCTTCGCTGACGTCTTTCAATCCGAACCTGGCAAGAACCCCGCCCGCAGTCAACAAACCTGCAGCCATTACGATCGCTACAGGAACACTTCGGGGCCGCCCGCTTGCGTCGTCGGGTTCACGAGAAGCATTGGGATTTTCCATAAGACTACAATGAGCGCAACGGCCGGTCCGCGCTCACGAAAGTACGCCATAAGTGGCACTGCTGAGCTACAGAAGAAGGCGGCCACACAGAAGCAGCCGGCCACCAAGACTCGCATGCGCGGAAGAACGTGGGGTCGCTAGCGCGGGCCTGACGGGCATCGTCGGCGTACGAGCGTCACGCGGCATCCGGCGCCCTGGAGCGTCCAAGTGAAAGACAGTGCCGCCATGAGTTCCCCGTACTGATCGTGTGGATCACGAGGAGGGGATGGGCGCGGTTTGGCTCGGCTCGGCCGAGAGCGTCAGCAGCCTCCATGATGCTTCAAACCGGAGCCGGCCCGAAAAGTGCAACCTCGCCCGACTGTACGCGCTTTGCCCCTGGCAAGTCCTTGCCATGGCGAAGACCTGCCGCCATCCGGTCTTCACGTCGGTGTGAACCGGCCGATAGACCCAGGGCATGTTCTCCCCCTCTCAGGCTTCCCCTCAGGTTTCCGCCTTCCGGCGCAGACGCTGGCAGCTGATCTCGGTTGCCACCGCGGTGCCGCTGATGGCGTCGGGGCTCGCAGTTCTGCAAGCGCCCGCACAAGCCGCTCCGAGCAAGCCCACTGTTGCCGCCAAGCCTTCGGCGACCCACAAGGTCACCTTGGTCACCGGTGATGTCGTCACGGTCACCACGATGGCTGACGGCAAGCAGACTGCCGAGGTCGACCGGCCGGACAGTGCCGTCGGCGGCGTGAAGATCCAGGAGGTCAAGGGTGACCTGTTCGTCGTTCCGGACGAGGCGGGGCCGCTGCTGGGCACGGGCAAGCTGGACCGGCGGCTGTTCAACGTCACCGATCTGATCGAGATGGGTTACGACGACGCGAAGTCGGCCGCGGTGCCGCTGATCGCGACGTACGCCCAGCCGAAGTCTCGTGCGGCCGTCGAGCCGACGGCCCCCCGCGGCAGCAAGCTGACCCGCGAGCTCAAGGGCATTCACGGAGCCGCGCTCAGCACCCAGAAGCGGCAGGCCCGTACCTTCTGGAGCACCGTCGCGCCGCAGGGCAGCGCGAAGTTGGGCGCGGGTGTGGCGAAGCTGTGGCTCGACGGTCGGGTGAAGGTCAGCCTGAAGGAGAGCGTGCCGCTGATCGGTGCGCCCGAGGCCTGGGCGGCCGGGTACACCGGCAAGGGTGTCAAGGTGGCGCTGCTCGACACCGGCGTCGACGTCAACCACCCCGACTTCGCCGGCAGGATCGACGACACGGTCAGCTTCGTGCCGGGTGAGGCCTTCTCCGACCTCAACGGGCACGGTACGCACGTGGCCAGCACGATCGTCGGTTCGGGCGCCGCATCCGGCGGTGACTACAAGGGCGTCGCCCCCGGCGCCGATCTGATCGTCGGCAAGGTGCTCGGCGGCGCGGAGGGCTACGGCCAGGACTCCTGGGTCATGGCCGGCATGCAGTGGGCCGCCGAGTCCGGTGCGGACGTCGTCAACATGAGCCTCGGCGACACCTACCCGACGGACGGCAGCGACCCGATGTCGCAGACGGTCGACGCGCTGTCCAAGCAGTACGGCACGCTGTTCGTCATCGCCGCCGGCAACGCGGGCCCGGAGAGCATCTCCTCCCCGGGCGCGGCCGCCTCGGCGCTGACCGTGGCCGCCACGGACAAGCAGGACCGGCTCGCGTCCTTCTCCAGCACCGGCCCGCTGGCCTCCTCCGGCGGCATGAAGCCGGACATCGCGGCGCCCGGCGTGGACATCACCGCGGCCCGCTCGCAGGAGATGACCGACGGTGGTGAGGGCCTGTACCGCACCCTCAGCGGCACCTCGATGGCCACCCCGCACGTGGTCGGCGCGGCGGCGATCCTGGCCCAGGAACACCCGGACTGGACCGGCGCGCAGCTCAAGGAACACCTGATGAGCACCGCGAAGGGCCTGGCCGACGGGTACTCGCCGTACGAGGTCGGCACCGGCCGTGTCGACGTGGCCGCCGCCGTGCACACCACGGTCCACGGCACCGGATCGCTCTTCTTCGGCAACTACACATGGCCGCACGAGCCGAGCGACGTCGCCGTCACCAAGGACCTGACCTTCACCAACTCCGGTTCCTCCGACGTCACGCTGAACCTGGCGCTGACCAACGACGACGGCCCGTTCACGCTGGGAGCCACCAAGGTGACCGTCCCGGCGGGCGGCACCGCCGCCGTCCCGGTGACCGGTGACCCGCAAGCCGCCTCGACGGGCCGGCACGTCGGCTACGTGATAGGCACCGATGCGACCACCGGGAAGCCGGTGACCCGCACCTCCGTGGCGCTGCTCAAGGAGGAGGAGCGCTACGACCTGAACATCAAGCTGGTCGACCGGGACGGCAAGCCCGCCGCCGGCTGGGTCACGATCAACCTGGCCGGCGACTTCTGGCCGTGGAATGTCTACGTCGACGGCTCGACCACCATGCGCATGGCACCCGGCCTCTACACCGTCGCGGGGTACCTCGACGTGGCCGGCGAGAAGGCGGACCGCTCGGGTCTGGCCGTGCTGGTCGACCCCGAGACCGTACTCAAGGACGGCTCCGCGGATGTCGTGCTGGACGCGCGCAAGGCACGTCTGCTGCAGACCGAGGCGCCTCAGCGCACCGAGGACCGCCAGCGCAAGGTCGACTTCAACGTCCACTACAAGGGCCTCGACCCGTACACGGACTACCGCAGCGCGTACGTGCTGCCGCCGACGTACGACGACGTCTACGTCGCGCCCACGAAGCCGATGAAGCAGGGCGAGTTCATACTGACCACCCGCTGGCGCAAGGGCGAGCCGCAGCTCAGCCTGAGCACAGCGGGCGGCCGGCTCCGCTTCGACGCGCTGGTGCAGGCGGGCAGCGCCCTGGGCACCGCCACGGACACGCGGAACGCCGTCTACGCGGGCAACGGCGCGGCGGCCGCGTACGAGAAGGTCAGCGCCAAGGGCAAGGTCGTCGTCATCGAGCGCAGCGACGAGGTCTCGCCCCAGGAGCGCACCGAGGCCGCGGTCGCGGCCGGTGCGAAGACGCTGATCGTGGTCAACGACGGTGTCGGTGCCCTGATGGAGTATGTCGGCGAGTCGACCATCCCGGTCGCCACCGTGCACCGCGACGCGGGCAAGACCCTTGTCTCGATGGCCAAGGCCGGCAAGTTGAAGCTGACCGCACAGCAGACCGAGTACACGCCGTTCGTCTACGACCTCACCCGGGAGTACCCCGGCCAGGTGCCGGACCGGGCCCTGGTCTACAAGCCGACCAAGGGTGACCTCGCCCGGATCGATGCCCGCTACTACTCGGCCACGGACGGCAAGTCGGGGGAGGGCTACCGGTCCGACTTCACGCTCAGCCCGTCGTTCAACCTCCCCGAGCGAGAGTGGCACCCGGGCACCCGCACCGAATGGGTGACCCCGGGCCAGGTCTGGCGGGAGTTCCACGCGCAGGGCGTCGACGGTGACCTGCCGTGGGTGATGGTGTCGGGCGACAACACGTATGCCAAGGGCAGCACCACCCGTCTGGACTGGTTCGCTCCGGCGACCCGGCCAGGCCAGGGCGAGGCCTTCGGCGTGTACAACTCCCGCTGGCAGAACTACATGACCTGGAACGTGCAGGCGTGGGCCTCCGCCAGCGACAACATGCGGCTGGGCGGCTTCCTGGACTGGGGTCAGACGCCGACCCACCTCCAAGTCTTCCAGGGCGACACGCTGATCCACGACAACCCGTACAGCACGGACATGCAGTGGGTGGAGGTGCCGGCGGGCAACCTGCCCTACCGCGCCGTCCTCGACGCGGAGCGGCCCGCTGACGTCTTCCGGCTGTCGACGCGCACCCACACCGAGTGGACGTTCATGTCCGACACCGTCGACTCGGACTTCTTCGAGCCGTTCTCGGTGCTGAACCTGAACTACAAGCTGGAGTCGGACCTGCACGGCGACATCAAGGCCAACGCGACCCAGAGGATCGCGCTCAAGCCGGTGTCGATGGACGGCGGCACCGTGCCGGGCAAAGTCACCACGGTGAAGCTGGATGTCTCGTACGACGACGGCGCCACCTGGCAGAAGGTGACCCTGACCAAGGGCGCCGACGGCTACTGGACGGGTTCGTTCAGGACGGCCAAGAAGCCCGGCGGCTTCCTCTCGGTCCGCGCGAGCGCCGAGACGAACAGCGGCTTCGGCGTCAAGAACGACATCATCCGGGCGTACGGCCTGCGATGAACCGCACTGTCGGGCCCCGGGGAGGCGACTCCCCGGGGCCCTTCCCGTCACACCCGCTCCCACCAGGGACTATTCAGAGTCTGCCGCCATGGCACATACTCTCCCCGCTGCGGCAAGCGGAAGAGAGTCGGTCGCCGATGCTGGATGTTCTGGGCCTCGAACCCGATGACGAGCGCGTCTACCGGGCGCTGATCGGACAGCCGGACTCCACCGCGATGCTGCTGTCGGAACTGCTCGTCATAGCGCAGGCCCAGGTCGACAAGGCCCTGTCCCGCCTGGTCGGGTGGGGACTGGTGATCAGGTCGGCGGACGAGCGGTTCACCGCCGCGCCGCCGGCCATGGCGCTCGGCGCTCTCATCAGCCAGCGCCGGGACGGGCTGCGCGCGGCCGAGCATGCCCTGGTGACCTTCGCCGAGGAACACCGGGCGGCGATGACCGGGAGCAGCATCGTCGATCTGATCGAGGTCGTCACGGGCGTCGACGCCATCCGCCATCGCTACCTCCAGGTGCAGCAGGCGGCCCGCACGCAGGTCCGCGCCTTCATCACCGCACCGTTCGTCGCCCTGCCTCCCGACGAGAACACGGCCGAACCCATGGCCATCGGCCGCGGCGTGCACTTCCGGGCGGTACTGGACCGGGCCGTGCTGGCGGAGCCGGGCATCGTCCACGACGCGATCGACTCCCTGCGCAACGGCGTGCAGCTGCGTGTCGCCGACCAACTGCCCATGAAACTCGTGCTGGCCGACGCCGAACTCGGCCTCGTCCCGCTCGCGACCACGCCGACCGGAGAGCCCGGCGCGGTACTGCTGCACCGCAGCGGCCTGCTGGACGCGATGGACGCGCTGTTCGAGACGGTATGGCGTACCGCCCACCCGCTGGAGCTGTCGGGCACCGGCGAAGAAGCCGAACCCACCGTCGAACTCGGGCCGGACGGCCCGACCGACCTCGACCGAAGGATCCTCGCGCTCCTGCTCGCCGGCGTGACCGACCCGACGGCCGCGACACAACTCGGCCTGTCACCGCGCACGCTGCACCGACGCCTGCGCCACCTCATGGACATAGCCGGAGTCCGGACCCGGATGCAGCTCGGCGGCCACGCCGTCCGACACGGCTGGGCGGAACCACCGGTGCCGAGACAGACGTAACGCCACCGCCGCTCCCCACCAACAGGCTGCCCGCCACGGTCCCTGGCCTGTCCGAGGTGGGCACGAGGGGAGACCTCACGCACCGGAGCCCCAGGCCCCCATCAGCTGCTCCGGCCCATACGTAGCCGCCAACCCGTCCACCGTGACCCCGGAGCGGGACACCGCGACCAGGGGAGTGTCCTCGTCGGCGCCGGGTACGGCCAGGGCGTCCCGGGCCAGTGCAGCCAGGGCGCGGTGGTCGAAGGAGCCGCGCTCGTGCCACTTGATCGAGCCGACGAACCCGATCTCGCGTGCCGGCGACCGGTCCGCCCCCACCAGGTCCACTTCGGGATTGTTGGTACGGGGCCACCAACCGCCCACTTCCCGCACCTGCGGCCACGCGTCGTCGGGGAGCAGTCGGGCCAGCGACTCCCTCACGACGGGTTCGATCGCCCGCCCGCGCCATGAAGTCCATCCGCGTTCGACTGCCTCGACCACGATCCGACCGCGCCCGCGCTCGATCTCCGGGATTCCCTGTTCCAGGAAGGCGAGCCAGAAACGGAGGTAGGGATCGGCGACGCGGTAGCGGCGGTCGCGGTCTCCCGGGCGGGTGGAGAGGGGTGCGTCGATGGCGATGAGTCGTTTGTCCGCGAGGGTGCGCAGGGCGGGGTTGAGCGAGCCGGGCGGGAGCGGTCGGTCGGCCGCTCCGGCTTTCGCGGCGATCGTCCCGAAGGTTCGCTCACCGCTGCCGATCACGGAGAGCACGTGTCTGGCCTGGAGGGCGGTGGGGAACTCGGCGGCCAGCATGCGCTCGCCCGAGACGAGGAGGGGGGAGGTGGGGTCGTCGAGGGCGCGGGTGAGGAAGTCGACGCGGCTCTCACCTTCCTGCCACTCCTGGCAGATGAGCGGCAGGCCGCCGGTGATCAGATGGGCGTCGAAGGCCTCCGCGGCCGGGAGCCCGGTCATCGCCATGACCTCGGAGGGGGAGAGCGGCGACAGCACCATCTCGACGCCTCGCTGATGAAAGGGGCGGCCGTACGCCGAGAGCTGCTCCATCATCGCCAGGTCACTGCCGATGAGGATGAGCAGCACGGGTTTCCGGCTCAGTACCCGGTCCCACACGGTCTGCAGCGTGCCTTCCAGGACCGGGTCGCCTTCGAGCATCCAGGGCAGTTCGTCGAGTACGACGATGCTGGGGGCGTCGTCCGGGAGCACCGCGGCGAGCTGGCGAAGGGCGGTGTCCCATTCGGCGACGGTCGTGACGCCGGTGAGCAGGGTGGTGTCGGGCAGTGAGGACTGGCGGACCTCGGCGAGGAAGCGGGCCCGTTCCCGGTGGGCGTCCTCGCCCCGGGTGGCCTGGTGGACGACGTACGGCACCTGGGCGCGCTCACAGAAGAGGTCCACGAGCCGCGACTTCCCGACCCGACGCCGGCCGCGGAGCAGCAAGGCCCGGCCGCGCTGGTCGCCCCGGCCGTCGCGCACCCAGGCGAGGTGGCGCTCCAGGGCGGCCAGCTCGGACTTGCGGCCTACGAAACCTGGCATGGGTCACCCTTCGAGCTTGCTCATGTTGAACATACTCAAGTGAACCATAGTATGGAGAATCCGAGTAGCTGATTGATCGCTTTGCGTAATGGGGAGGGGGTGGCGGATGGGCAACGACCCTCGTCTGCCCTCAAGCCCCAAAGGAAGCCGACGTCAGAGCGCGTCGACCCCGCTCACCTTCCAGCCGTCGGACGTACGGGTCAGCGTCATCCGCACCCGGTTCAGGTCCACGCGGGAGCCCGAGACCTGGGTACTCGTGGTCACCTGGTTGACGAAGAGGAGGACGACGGCCCGGTCCGCCGAGGCCGAGATCACGGAGGCTGCCGGGGAGCCGCCGGTGGGAGCCGCCACCGTGGCCTTCACCACCCCGTGGTACTTCCTGGCCGTCGGCCCGACCACCGTCGTGGTGGTCTTCCGGTACTCGTCGCGGAAGTGGCCGGTGAGCCGGGCGCCCGCCGCGGCGAAGTCGCGGTCCAGGTGACGGTAGTCGTACGACAGGACGACCGGGGCCGCCTGCCGCGCGGCTGTGAGTGCCTGCCCGCGAGCCTGGTCGGCCTGGACTCCCTCCCGGTATCGCCACCCGAGAACGGTGGCCGCGACCAGGCCCGCCGCGAGCAGGACGCACAGGACGGCCGTGAGCAGCCGCCGTCGACCGTGCCGCGCCGCCGCACCGGAGACTGGCTCGCCCTCCTCTTGCGCCGCGTCCTCCTCGAAGGACCCCGGCGAGGGCTCGGGCGGGTCGTCCCAGCCGTTCTCGTCCTTGGGCTCGATGAGCACGGTGCGGCCGGCGGTCGGTGTCCCGGGACGCCCCGGCGCCTCCTCGTCGGCGGCCCCCGGCCCCGGCTCGCGGTGGCCGCGCTCCGCGCGCTTGGCTGCCGCGCGGGTGGCCGCGGTCATGGTGCGCCGAGTGCTGGATCCGGATCCAGAGCCGGAACCGGAGCCGCGGCCTCGGGTGGTCGTCTTCGTCATGGTCTTGCTCCTCAAGTCCTCAAGCCCTCAAGGGGCGTACGGCGGTCACGGCGCGGTCAGCCAACCGCGCGGTCAGCCCACGAACTCCACGTCCGAGGTCAGCCAGCGGCCGTCCCGGTGCACCAGGTCGAGCTGGAGCCGGTAGGTGCGGGCCTCGCCCTTGGGTGCGGCGGTGTTGGTCACCTTGCTGTCGGCGACCACCAGGACGCGGGCCGAGTGCGCGTCGGAGCGGACGACGCCCGCCTCCAGAACCTGGCCCTCGGAGACCGACTTGTTCTGGGCGACCAGCTGCGTCAGCTCCTCCGTCTGCGCGGCGAACTGCTTCTTGAAGTCGCCGGTGGCGCCGTCGAGGACGTTCGCGCTGTCCCGGTCGTAGTGCCGGTAGTCGAGCGAGGTGAAGTTCAGCGCCGACTGGCGGGCCGCGGCCAGGATGTCCTGGCGCCGCTGGTCCGCCTCGCGCTGGTCGTAGAGCCCGAGGCTCAGCCAGATCGTCAGCGCGGTGGTGAGGACGGTCGCCACGACCAGCCCCACCGACCAGACCCTGCCCGACCAGGCCCTGCCCGGCAGAGCCCCGCTCCTGGCCCTGCCCGACAGGGCCCCTCTCATTGCCTCGCTCATGCCATCGGCCCGACTAGCAGCCATTGCCACGACTCCCTTCCGAACACCGCCTGTTGACCGCCCGTCGAGCCGATCTCGACGGGCCTTCCGTCCGGGCCGGTGGCGGTACCGGTCTCCGGGTCGTACGGCGTGACGTACGCCGTCTGGTTCGCGCCGCCGGAAGTGGTCGACGCGCCGGGGGCGTTCTGCGCGCCCCGTACCGACGTCTTGCCTCCGCGCGGGGCGGTGCAGTGCGCGTCGGTGTTCGCCTCGCGCGTGCTGGTGTCCGAGGGGTCGCGCCGTGTTGTCCCGTATCCCTGGGTGCACGGCGGCGGGTCGTCGGCGTTCACCACCAGGCCGAAGTGGGTGGTGCCGTCGCCCGGGACGACCGTGTAGCTGCCCGAGACCAGCGCCGGGAAGGTGACCAGGGACTGCTCCACGCCGGGCAGGCGCGCCAGCGTGACCTGGCCGCCGCTGATCAGATTGGCCAACAGGACCGACAGGCGCGGTGAGATGTTCTTAAGCAGCGAGTTCACCTGGTTCGCCGCCGGCGTCGCGTTGCCGATCAGCTTGCGCAGGTCCCCGTCGCTCGACTTCAGCTGGGCGCTGAGCGCCGCCAGGTCGTGCGCGAACGACTTGATGGACGAGCCCTGGTCGGCCTGCGTCTTGAGGACCTTTCGCGAGTCCTCGATCAGCGAGATCGTTTGGGGGAGTGACTCGGAGGCCGACTCCACGAGCGCGTTGCCCGAGTCGACCAGTCGGCTCAGGTTCGGTCCGGTGCCGGAGAAGGCCTTGCCCAGCTCGTCGACGGTGATCCGCAGATCGTCCTTGCCGACCGAGTTCACCAGCCGGTCCAGGCTGAGGACCAGGTCCGTCGTGGGCAGCGGCACACGGGTGCTGCCGCGCGGGATGGCGCTGCCGTCGAGGAGATACGGGCCGTGCGAGGTGCGTGGCTGAAGGTCGACGTACTGCTCTCCCACCGCCGAGCGGTTCGCCACCACGGCGAGGGTGTCCGCTGGGATGCGCGGTGCGCCGTCCTTGATGTCGAGGGCTACCGAGACGCCGTCGGAACCGGCCAGCCGCAGCGCGCCGACGCGGCCCACCGGCACCCCGCGGTAGGTGACCTCGGCGCCGGGGAAGATGCCCCCGGAGTCGGCGAAGTCTGCTTGCACGGTGTAGCCGCGGCCCAGGACGTCGTCCACCAGGCCGGTGTACTCGGCGCCGACGTACGACACCCCGACGGCGGTGACGGTGGCGAAGGCGAGCAACTGGGCTTTGACCGTACGTGTGATCACGGCTGGACCCCCTTCAGCATCAGCTCCGCGAGCGCGAGGTTTACGCCGTTGGGCAGGTCGGCGCCGGTTGTGTAGCTGCTGGTGCATACCGGCGGACACAACGGCCCGCCGCCGCCCGACGGTGCCGTCGGCACCGACGGCACCGAGGGGGACGACGGCAGGCTCGGTGTGCTCGGCAGCGCGGTGGGTGTCGGAACGCTCGGCAGATCAGGGAGATCGGGGAGATCCGGTACGTCGGGAGTGTCGGGCATCTGGGAATCGCCGTTCCCCCCGCCGGAGTTGCTGTCCGTCACGTTCCCGTAGAGGTCCGACAGATCGAGGTCTGCCGTGATGTCGAGGTTGACGTAGTCGCCCTTGACCGCGTCCACCACGTTGCGCGGGAACGGGTAAGTGGTCAGCAGTTCAAGGGAGTTGGGCAGATCGTCGCCCGCCTTGTTCAGCTGCCGCAGGATCGGCCGCAGCTGCTTGAGGTTCGCGACCGTGTCGTCGTGCGAGGCCGTGACCACCTTGGTGCCCGTCTTGCCGAGCTTCGAAAGGGCGGTGAGCATCCTCGTCAGATCGCGCCGCTGGTCGGCCAGGACCTTCAGGGCGGGTGGCATCGCGTCGACGGCCCGGGCGATCGTCTTCTTCTCCTTGCCGAGCCGCCCCGCGAGCCGGTCGACGGCCTTGAGGGCGCGGACGATGTCCTTCCGTTGGTCGTCCAGACCGCCGATGAACGTGTTCAGCTCCTTGAGCAGCGATCTGACCCGGTTCTCCCGGCCGTCCAGGGCCTTGTTCAGCTCCACGGTGATCGTCTTGAGCTGGGCCACTCCGCCGCCGTTGAGCAGCGCGGACAGCGCGGACAGCACCTCCTCGATCTCCGGGTTGCGGCCGCTGCGGGACAGCGGGATGCGGTCGCCGTCACCGAGCCGGCCCACGGCGGCCGTGCCGGACGGGGCGGCGAGCGCGACGTACTTCTCGCCGAGCATGCTGGTCTGCCGCAGCTCGGCGACCGCGTTGGCGGGCAGCTTCACGGAGTCGGCGACCCGTAGCCGTACGCGCGCGTGCCAGCCGTCCAGCTGCACCTTCTCGACCGCGCCCACGGTGACGTTGTTGACCTTCACCGCCGACTGCGGCACCAGGTCGAGGACGTCGCGGAACTCGACGGTGACGTGGTACGCGTGGCCGTCGGCGGCGGCTCCGCCGGGCAGCTGGACGTCGTACCAGCCGTTGAACTCGCAACCGGACAGCAGCAGCGAGCCGACCGCGGCCCACGCGACCGCCCCGGCCTTGCGCAGTGCGCTCATGCGCTCGCCCCCAGAATTCCGCCGAGCGTCCGGTCGACCGTTCCCGTCACCGCGGAGCCCTGAGGCACCTTCGGCAGGGAGTCGAAGAGGTCCTTGAGCTCCTTGCAGTCGGGGTTCTTGCCGCCTTCGTCGCCGGTCGTCTTCAGCACGGAGCACAGCAGCGAGGCCGGATCCTGCGCCTGCTGGGCGTTGTTGCGGGTGTCGAGGGTGCCCGCGGACGGGTTGTAGGCGTTGTTCAGGTTCGACAGACCCGTGGGGGCGACCTCCAACAGCTCGGCCAGCGCGGCCCGTTGGGTGACGAGCACCTTGGTCACCTTGCTGAGGCCCTTCACGTTCGAGGTCAGCGACTTCTTGTTGTTCTTCACGAAGTGCGACACGTCGCCGAGCGCCGTTCCCAGGTTCTTGAGCGCGTCCGCGAGGTCCTTGCGCTCGCCCGCGAGCTGTCCGGCGACCTCGGCGAGGTCGGTGTTGAACGACCGCACGCTCTTGTCGTCGGCGGCCAGCGCCGCCGTGAACACCTGCAGATTCCGTACCGTGCCGAAGAGGTCCGTGCGGCCGTCCGACAGCGTGGTGACGGCCTGCGAGAGGTCCTCGACCGTCTGGTTGAGGTTCTCGCCCTGGCCGTCCAGGTTGGCCGCGCTCACCCCGAGCAGCCGCGACAGCGAGCCGTCCTTGTTGGCGCCCTTGGGGCCGAGCGCATCGGCCGTCGTGTGCAGGCTGTCGAAGATGCGGTCCAGCTCGACCGGTACGGCCGTCCGTGTCTCGGGGATGACGGCGCCGTTCCGCAGCACCGGGCCCTTCCGGTACACCGGCAGCAGTTGTACGTAACGGTCGCTGACCACCGAGGAGTTGATGATCGCGGCTTTGGCGTCCGCCGGGACCTTGCGGCCTTCGTCGTACTCCAGCTCCACCCGCACCCGGTCGCCCTCCGGCGTGATCTTCTCGACCTCGCCGATCCGGACGCCGAGGACGCGGACGTCCGAGCCGGGGTAGATGCCGACGGTCCGCGGGAAGTACGCGGTCACGTGCACGGACTCGGAACGCGGCCACAGCACGTAGGTGAGCGCGGCTACGAGGGCGAGTGCGGTGACCACGGCCACGCGTCTCTTCACGCGTCTCTTCAGGTTCTTCATTGCGAGCCTCCCGTCCGCGGCGTCACCGGAGCGGCGACCAGGTTCTGGACGTAGCTGTCGAACCAGCGGCCGTTGCCGAGGGTGTTGCTGAAGACCCGTACATAGGGCGCGAGCAGCTTGACGCTCCGGTCGAGGCTGGACTGGTTCCGTTCGAGCATTCGCACCACGGTGTTCAGGCCCTTGAGCGCGGGCCCGATCTCCTTGTCGTTGTCCTCGACCAGGCCGGAGAGCTCGATGCCGAGCACGGCGGAGCTCTTCAGCAGCTTGTGGATCGCCTTGCGCCGCTTGCTGATCTCCTTGAACAGCTTGTCGCCGTCCTTGACCAGCGCGGTGAAGTCCTCGGAGTGCTCGGCCAGCACGCCCGTGACGCCGTTCGCGTGGTCGAGGAGTTCGCCCAGCGCCTTGTCGCGCGAGGCGACCGTCCGGGAGATCTTCGACAGGCCCTTGATGGACGCCCGTACCTCGGCGGGCGAGTCCTGGAACGTGGTGGAGATGGTGTCCAGGGCCTTCGCCAACTGGTCGGTGTCGACCTTCTCCGTCGTCGTGGTGAGATCGCTGAACGCCTGCACGACGTCGTACGCCGGAACCGTCCTCCTCAGCGGTATCTCACTGCCGGGCTTCAGCTGCCCCGGTCCCTTGGGGTGCAGCGCGAGGTACTTCGCGCCGAGGATCGTCTTGACCCGGATCGAAGCGCCGGTCTCAGTGCCGAACCCTGGATCGCCCTTGATCTTGAAGGTGACCTTGACGTGGTCACCGTCCAGATCGACGTCCTCGACCTTGCCGACCTTGACGCCGGCGATCCGTACCTCGTCGCCGGGCTTGAGGCCGCCCGCCTCCGAGAAGGCCGCGCTGTACGTCTCGCCGCCGCCGATCAGCGGCAGGCTGTCGGCGTTGAACGCGGCCACGGTCAGCAGCGCGAGGAAGGTGAGGCCGACGGCTCCGATCACCACGGGGTTGCGGTCGCGGAACGGGGTCAGCCGCGGGCGGCGTATCCGTATGCGGGGCAGCTTGGGCGGGTCGATGCGGACTTTGACCAGGGGCTCCGGGCGGCGGGGACGGGGCGCCCGGCGCGGAAGCAGCCGTATCTTCGGGAGCTTCGGCGGGTCGATGCGGACTTTCACCAGGGGTTCCGGGCGTCGAGGACGCGGTGCCCGGCGCGGAAGCAGCCGTATGTGGGGCAGCTTGGGTGGGTCGATGCGGACCTTGACCAGCGGCTCCGGGCGGCGCTTACGGGTCCTGCGCGGAAGGAAGTGCTTCGTCATGCGCCGCACCTCGCCCTCGCCACGTGCAGCTCGGGGGTGAGCACCTGCTTCGTCTTCGGCAGCACGATCCGGCCGTCGAAGTCGCAGAGGTAGAAGTTGAACCACGAGCCGTAGGACGCCGTCCCCGTCAGTGCGTTGAGCTTGTTCGGCAGCCGCTTCAGGACGCCCTCCACGGTCTTCTCGTTCTTGTTCAGCGTTCCGGTGAGGTCGGTCAGCCCGGCGATGTCGTCCTTCAGGGGCGGACGTGCGTCCTTGAGCAGCCCCGAGGTGGCGTCCGTCAGGTCGCCGATGCCCACCAGTGACTGCCCGATGGGCTTGCGGTCGGCGGACAGCCCCGAAATCACCCGCCGCAGCTGCTTGAGCAGCCCGGAGAAGCGGGCGCCGCGCTTGTCGAGCGTCTCCAGCACGGTGTTGAGGTTGTCGATCACCGAGCCGATGAGCTTGTCGCGGCCGGCCAGGGTCGTGGTGAGCGAAGCCGTGTGCATGAGCAGGCTGTTGACGGTGCCGCCCTCGCCTTGAAGGGTCCGGATGATCTCGGTGGCGAGCTGGTTGACGTCCTGCGGGCTGAGCGCGGCGAACAGTGGCTTGAAGCCGTTCAGCAGTGCGTTGAGGTCCAGCGCGGGCCGGGTGCGCGACAGCGGGATCGTGGCGCCGGGCTTCAGCCGGGTGCCGTCCCCCGCGCCCTCGGTCAGGGCGACGTAACGCTGTCCGACCAGGTTCCGGTAGCGGATGACCGCGCCGGTGCTGTTCAGCAGCGGACGGTCCGCGCTGACGGTGAAGGTGACCTCCGCCAGCGTCCGGTCCTTGATGCTGATGTCTTCGACCTCGCCGACCCGCACCCCGGCCACCCGGATGTCGTCGCCCTTCTCCAGGCCCGTCACGTCGCTGAACACCGCGCGATACGTGTGCTCGGGGGTGAGGGAGATGTTGACGATGGTGGCGGCGAGCAAGGCCGTGGCCAGGATCGTCACCAGGGCGAAGAGGCTGAACTTGATCAGCGGGGCGGCGGCCTGCCGGGCCCCTGACGTCCGCGAGGTCCGCGAGGTCTTCGTGATCTTCGTGGTCTTCTTGGTACTCATGCGACGCTCACCGCCGTCCCGCGCGCCATCGGTCCGAACAGCAGGGTCGCGACCGGCGGTACCTCGTCGGCCGGCACGCCCATGACGGGCGCCACGAGCGAGCCGACGGAGCGCTGCTCGGCCCGGGTCGCGGAGACGCCGAGCGGCGAACTGGAGGAACTTCCCTTCTTCGACCCGTCGTTGAGGTGCACCCCGGGTGCGGGCACCTGGGGATGGGGCAGGTCGCGGCAGTTGGGCCCCGACCGGTCGTCGTAACGCGGCTCCTCACCCGGCTCGTACGCCGCCTGCTGTCGGACGACTTCGAGCGTGATGTGCATCTTGCCGCCGCGGAACGCCTGCTCGGACGCCTGCTCCTCGCGCACCAGGCCGGCGAGGAGGCAGGGGTACTCGGGCGAGTAGCGGGCGAAGAGTGCGAGCGTGGGGCGGGAGACCCGGCCCAGGGTGATCAGCCGGTCGCCGTTCGCGTCGAGGAAGTCGTCCGCGGTGCCCGCGGCGGTGGCCGTCGTGGTGAGCGCGGCCGCGAGCCGGTCCCGCTGCTCGACGATGGTGCGGCTGGTCGTGACGGTGTTGCGCAGGATCGCCATCAGGTCGGGAGCCGCGTCCCCGTACACCTCGGCGACGTCGGCCAGCCGGGCGAAGTCCTCGGTGAGGGACGGCAGATGCGGATTGAGCCGGTGCAGATAGTCCTCCACGCGCGTGAGGTTGTCGCCGATCCGGTCGCCGCGGCCTTCGAGGGCGGTGGCGAACGCGGAGAGCGTGGCGTTGAGCTTGCCGGGCTGCACGGTCCGCAGCAGCGGCAGCAGGTCGTTCATCAGCTGCTGGAGCTCGATGCCGACGCGGGTGCGGTCCTGGGTGATGACGTCCCCCGCGCGGATGGGCCTGGCAGAGGAACGCGCGGGCGCGACCAGGTCGACGTACTTCTCGCCGAACAGCGTCTTGGGCAGCAGACGCGCGTGCACGTCGGAGGGGATGGACGCGACGTACTCCGGCTTGAGCGCGATGTCGAGCGTCGCCTTCGTCCCGTCGGCGTGCACCGCGCGCACCTCGCCGACCAGCAGCCCGCGCAGCTTGACGTCGGCCCGGGGATCGAGCTGGTTGCCGAGGCTGTCCGCCTCCAGCTTGATCCGTACCGCCGGGGTGAACACCTGCTGGTACACGGCGACCGACAGGGACAGCAGCAGCGCGAGTACGGCGAGGAACACGACGCCGTACAACCGCAGTCTCAGCGCTCTCATACGGCGCACTCTCATACGGCTCACCCCGCAATCCGTACGGTCGTGTTGGCGCCCCAGATCGCGAGCGACAGGAAGAAGTCCAGGACGTTGATCGCGACGATCGAGGTGCGCACGGCGCGGCCCACGGCGACGCCGACGCCCGCCGGGCCGCCGCTCGCGTAGTAGCCGTAGAAGCAGTGCACGAGGATGATCAGGACGGCGAAGACGAGCACCTTCCCGAAGGACCACAGCACGTCGACCGGCGGCAGATACTGCTGGAAGTAGTGGTCGTAGGTGCCCGCCGACTGCCCGTAGTAGCCGGTGGTGATGGTGCGGGCGGCGAAGTACGAGGACAGCAGCCCGACCACGTACAGCGGGATCACCGCGACGAAACCGGCGATCATCCGGGTGGTCACCAGGAACGGCAGCGAGGGGACGCCCATGACTTCGAGGGCGTCGGTCTCCTCGCTGATCCGCATCGCGCCCAGCTGCGCGGTGAACCCGGCGCCCACCGTGGCGGACAGCGCGAGCCCGGCCACCAGTGGGGCGATCTCCCGGGTGTTGAAGTACGCCGAGAGGAACGCCACGAAGTTGGAGGTGCCGAGCTGGTTGAGCGCGGCGTACCCCTGCAGGCCCACCTCCGTGCCGGTGAAGAACGACAGGAAGGCGATGACGCCGACCGTGCCGCCCACGACGGCCAGCGCGCCGCGCCCGAAGCTCACCTCGGCGAGCAGCCGCAGGATCTCCTTCTTGTAGCGGCGCAGGGTGCGGCCGGTCCACGCCAACGAGCGGCCGTAGAAGGACAGTTGGCTGCCCAGTTCCTCCAGACGGTTCAGCAGCGCCATGACTCAGCCCCTCTGCGGAACGACTTGGAAGTACACCGCGGTCATCACGAAGTTCGTCACGAACAGCAACATGAAGGTGATCACCACCGACTGGTTCACCGCGTCGCCCACGCCCTTCGGGCCGCCCTTCGCGGTCAGTCCCTTGTACGAGGCGACGATCGCGGCGATCGCGCCGAACACCAGCGCCTTGATCTCCGCCGCCCACAGGTCGGAGAGCTGGGCGAGCGTGGTGAAGGAGGCCAGATAGGCGCCCGGAGTGCCGTGCTGCAGGACGACGTTGAAGAAGTAGCCGCCCGCCACACCGACCACCGACACCAGGCCGTTGAGCAGCACCGCGACCACCATCGACGCCAGCACGCGCGGGACGACCAGCCGGTGGATGGGGTCGATGCCCAGCACCTGCATCGCGTCGATCTCCTCGCGGATCTTCCGCGCCCCGAGGTCCGCGCAGATCGCCGTGCCGCCGGCGCCCGCGATCAGCAGCGCCGTGACGATCGGCGAGGCCTCCCGGAGCACCGCGAGCACCGAGGCGGCCCCGGAGAAGGACTGGGCGCCGAGCTGCCGGGTCAGGCTGCCGATCTGCAGCGCGATGACCGCCCCGAAGGGGATGGACACGAGGGCCGTCGGCAGGATCGTGACACTCGCGATGAACCAGGCCTGCTGGATGAACTCCCGTGCCTGGAACGGCCGTCGGGGCACGGTCCGGACGACGTCCAGCGCCATCGCGAAGAGGTTCCCCGACTGTCTGAGCGCTCCGGTCGGCGACAGCCTCATGCGTCCGCCACCTCCTTCCGGTGCAGCTCGGCCTCGCGCCTCGCGATCGCCTCCCAGCGGGGTGGCCTGGTGATGCCTGGTCCCGGCAGCAGGCGGGGAGTCAGAACCTGACTGCCGGGGGTCTGTGTGGTTGCGCCGTCGCCGAGCTGGGCCAGCTCCTGCTCGACCTGCGCGGCGTCCTTCTCCTCGGCCATTCCGATCGGCCCCTGCATCCGGCCGTTCAGGAACTGCCGTACGACGGGCTCGTCGCTGGTCAGCAGCTTCTCGCGGGGCCCGAACATGACCAGCTCGCGCCGGAACAACAGCCCGATGTTGTCCGGCACCTGGCGGGCCGAGGCGATGTCATGGGTGACGATCAGGAAGGTCGCGTTGATCTGTGCGTTGAGGTCGACGATGAGCTGGTTGAGATAGGCGACGCGTACGGGGTCGAGGCCGGAGTCGGGTTCGTCGAAGAGGATGATCTCGGGGTCGAGGACCAGGGCTCGGGCGAGACCGGCTCGTTTTCGCATGCCGCCGGAGATCTCACCGGGCAGCTTCGCCTCGGAACCGATCAGCCCGACCATGTCCATCTTCTCCAGCACGATGCGCCGGATCTCGCTCTCGGACTTGCGGGTGTGCTCGCGCAGAGGGAAAGCGATGTTGTCGTACAGGCTCATCGAGCCGAACAGCGCGCCGTCCTGGAACAGCACGCCGAAGAGCTTCCGCACCTCGTACAGCTCGTGCTCACGCAGCTTGGTGACGTCCCGGCCCGCGACCTTCACGGAACCCCGGTCCGGCTTCAGCAGTCCGACGAGGGTCTTCAGGAACACGGACTTGCCCGTGCCCGAGGGGCCGAGCATGACCGAGACCTCCCCGGCGGGCAGCGTCAGCGAGACGTCCTGCCAGATGACCTGGTGACCGAAGGACTTGGTCAGCCCTTCCACACAGATCTCGACACCCATCCGGTTCACCCTTCGGCCGTGGAGCAGCTCCGACATCTGCTCTACGGGGAGGGGCGGGGCGTCCGTCGCGACGGACGCGGATTTTTTTCCGGCGGTGCTACGGCGGTACTACGGCAGTGCGGTCGGGGTCGGTGCGTCGACCGGGACGGAGGGCGTGGCGAGAGCCTCCGGGAGGGCCGGAAGCGCCGGAAGCGTCGTCGGGACCGTGGACGTGGCCGGCAGATCGGGGAGGCCGGGCACGCTCGGCAGGTCGGACACGCCGGGGACGCCGGGGACATCGGGGACGGACGGCACCGGTGGCAGCGAGGCGTCCGGCAGTCGTGGCACCGGCAGCGGCAGCAGCGACCGGTGGTGATCGCCGGGCGGCACCGTCGGCGTCGCCGCGGGGGACGTCGACGCGGCCGACAGATCACGGGCGTTCGGGGCGGCCACCCGGCCGACGCCGTCGGGCCGGACGGTCTGCGTGGTCGTCTGGGCCATGCGGGACACGGAGGGACGGGGCGCCGTGTCCTGCCCGTCCCCGTCGTGGACGTACGGCAGCACGAACCCCGCCACCACCAGGGTCGCGGCCGTCGAGGTCACCGCCACGGCCTGCGCGTGTCCGCCCGCGCGCAGCTTGCCGCGCCCCCACAGGAACAGGGCGAGGCCCAGCGTTCCGGCCAGCGAGTTGCGCAAGGTGCGCCGGGCCCGGGCGAGCAGTGACTCGACGGTGCGATAGCTCAGCCCCATGCGCACGGCGACCTGGCCGACGTCGAGGTCCTCGGACTTCAGCCGGAGCGCCTCGGCCTGGCGCCCCGGCAGTTCCCCGCTGCGTACGGCCAGCCACTTGGCCTCGGCCCGGTCGCACACCGCCTCGTCGACGGGCACCGGACCCGGCGCGGCGAGCGTGGGGCTGCGGTGTACCTCGGCCTCACGGTTGACCTGGCGGTACCGGTCGACGCACAGCCGCATGGTCACGGTCGTCAGCCAGCCGCCGAGGCGCTCGTCGTCCAGATCGGGGCGCTCGGCGGCGCGCAGCATCGCCTCATGCACCGCGTCCTCGGCGTCCTCCGGGCTCATCGACCTGCGCCGGGCCACTTTGAGCAGGTGCTCGCGGTGGCTCCACATGCGCTCCCAACGGTCGTGGGCCGCCTGTATCTCCGCAGGCATGTCCGGCATGTCCGTCGCCATGAGGGCCCCTTTGCGCTCACCCGCCGGTCCGGTGCCGTCCGGCGGGTGGCGACATTACCGCCGAGTATCCGCGGTTGTGGAGGGGGCGGAGGCCATCGAATCCACACCGTTGCTGGTCAGCGGACCGCCGCTGGGCAGCAGGTCGCCGCCGGGCAGTTCGATGTCCGTTCCGGGCGTGGGGAGTTGGGGCTCCTCCGTCTCCGGGGCCTCGCTCGCCGGCCGGGACCCGGTGGGGGCCGGTGAGGTGGGCGCGGACGGAGTCCGGGACGGGGAGGCACTGGGGCGGGGGGACGGTGTCGGCTTCGGCGTGGGCTTCGGCCGCGACGGCTCGGGGCGTGTCGGCTCCTTCGCGGAGCCGTCCGGCACCACCCGGTGCCCTGCCAGGAAGTACGCGTACCAGGCCCTGACCGTGCGCAGATACGCCGCCGAGTGGTTGTAGCCGAGGACCGCCCGGTCCAGCTCGGCCGGGTCGGCGAGGTCTCGTCCGCCCGCGCACAGGTAGCGCCCGGCGGCGAGCGCCGCGTCGAAGACGTTGCCCGGGTCGGCCCGCCCGTCGCCGTTGCCGTCCGTGCCCCAGCGGGACCAGGTCGACGGGATGAACTGCATCGGCCCGACCGCCCGGTCATAGGCTGCGTCCCCGTCGTACGCGCCGCCGTCGGTGTCCCGTACGACGGCGAAGGCGCCGCCGTCCAGCCGCGGTCCGAGGATGGGCGCCACGGTCGTACCGTCCGCCGTCACCCGACCGCCGCGCGCCTGCCCGGACTCCACCTGGCCGATCGCGGCCAGCAACTGCCACCGCAGCCGGCAGCCGGGCGCGGTGCGCGCGAGCTCCGCCTCGGCGTGCCGGTAGGCGGCGAACACGCTCGCCGGCAGCGCGGCCCCCGCCACCGACGTCCCGCCCTTGCGTTCCCGGGCCCGCAGCGGCGGGAGGTCGGTGCGGTACCGGGTGTCGCCCGACACACTCGGCCCGTGCCCGGCGGGCGTCTGCCGCGGGGGTACGGAGGCCCGTGCCGAAACCGCCCCCGGCGCCTGTGACGCGGTCAGCGCCGCCATGGCCGCCACCGCGATCGCCGTACCCCTCGCGCCTCTGATTCTGTGCCCTGCCATGTCGGGCTCCCCTCCCTGTGAGCTGATGTCGTCTGCTCTACGGGGCAGGGCGGCGGGTCCGTCGCACGGAGCGGGGCGATTTCGGGAAACGGGGCCCGCACGCCCCATGCCCGCGTCCGTCAAGATCTCCCCGAAAGGAAAAGTCATGGTTCCGAGGAATTACAGGTGTGTGCCATGAGCGCATTTCGCATATATCTCAGGGTCGTCAGCCAGTCCCTGCAGCCCGAGGAAATCTCCAAGAGGCTGGAAGCGGAGCCCGACAAGTCGACCTCGATCGGAAGTCGCCGCCGCCCGCAATCGCCTCCGCGGTCGCATGCGACCTGGATTCGGCATGCCCGGCCGGCGCGAGGCTGCGCGCGACCGGAGGAGCTGGAGCCGCTGGTCGTCGGGTGGGGGAGGGATCTCGCTGGTGCCCTCGGGCGACTCGTCGGGTCCGGGGAGGCTGTCGTATCTCTGGTGATTGTTCAGGAGATCAGGGACCTCGACGACCCGCAGCAGAAAGACATTTTCCTGGGGGCCGACCTGATGTCCTGGATGGGCGAGGCCAGGGCGTCGCTCGACATCGATCAGTACGTCTATCACGAGTGCGGCGGCGAATCGGAGGGTGACGTTCCGTAGAACTCTGTCCTGCGTGTGCCATTCCCTCCCGGACCTTCTCTGCAAGGGATGTGCATGAGATTCCAAAATGTGATCGCCGTCACATTGCCCAGAGTGATTCGCGCGCTACTCTCACACCCGCACCACGAGAGGTGCACACTCCGCACTGCCTCAGGTGACAAATGAGTTGATTCGTATCGAGTCGAGTCCCACCAGGACTCGCTGTCTCGACGGGGGAACGTCGTGCGGCGTTGGGAATCACACCGTGACATAGCGGACCACGGTGATACGGCGGACCACGGGGATCAGCGGACTCGGCAGCTGGTCAAGACATGCGATCCGGCCACCGCCTGCGAGGTCCTCTACCAGGCGCTCGTCGAACTGCCCCGTCATCAGGGTGGCGTGCAGCTGACCGGTCGGTTCGCCGTTGAGATGGTCAGTCGGCCGGCTTCGGAGCTGTCGCGGCTCGTGCGGAACGAGGTTCTCAGGCGGGGGCATGGGCTGCGGCTGCTGCTCGGTCAGTCCGCCGCTTCGGAGCCGGTCGCCCGTACCGTCATGGGGCATCTTGCGGCCGAGGGGGCTCATATGCGCGTCTCCTCCGGGCCTTTGCCCAATCTGGCCTTCGTGGGTACCGAACTCGCCGTCGTGTACGCGTTCGCGCGGGACGGGCAGCCGCTGGGGCTGGTGGCCCGCGGTGAGGCCATGGGAGCTCTGCATCAGTATCAGCAGGTGTTGTGGGAGCACGGCGCGGAGCCGGTTCCGCACTGCCACACCGCCCGGTCCGTGGTGCTCGACCCGACTCAGGCGCAGGTTCTGCGACTGCTCGGCTCCGGGATGAAGGACGACACCGCCGCGCGGCAGATGAACGTGTCCGTCCGCACCTACCGGCGGCATGTCGCCGCGATCCTGAAGTCCCTGCATGTCAACACCCGCTTCGAGGCGGGACTCAAAGCGGCCGAACTCGGGTTGTTGAGCAAGCGACGAACTTCCGCTCAGGACACGGGACTTGGCGGTGGCAGGTTGATGCCGAGTTTTCTGTCCGGGAACGCTTGCTGAGTCCCGGAGGGGCTCCTAAGTTGATCTCCGGATCACCGAGCAGCGCGTAGCCGGCACGTCGTACATCTGCGGTGACATCACAAACCCATCCCCACAAGGGGCTTCGCGCTACCTCGCCATGCGTGCGCAGGCACGTCGGATGGCAGAAACGGATGACGGGATGTCAACTACTTCGGTCACCCTCGACGCCGTCGAGGCCGCCGTGCTGTCCACGACCGCCGAGATCCTGAAGCTGCCGGAGGTCCGTCTCGACGACAACCTGCTCGAACTCGGCGTCGACTCACTGGTCGCCACCCGTATCGTCGCGGCACTGCGCACCCGGTTCGGGGTGGACATTCCGCTGCTCAACGTCTTCGAGACGCCTGTACTGAGCGAGTTCGCCGAATCCGTGCTCGACCTCATCGACGACGCAGACGAAGCACTCGACGGATATGACACGCACGACGCGGCCCAGGTCTGACATCCATGGGCATACCTGGCGAGTTTCCCTACGACGCCGGTCTCCACCCCGGGGGTTACAGCACGCGGCTGTGGACCATGCGGCAGCTGGCGGGACTGCAGAGCGCCGAGTCCACCAACGAGCGCTTCAAGTACCTGCTCGGCATGGGCGAGACGGGGCTCTCGCTGGCCTTCGACCTGCCGACCCAACTGGGGCTCGATCCCGACGACCCGGTCGCGGACGGGGAAGTGGGACGTACGGGTGTGTCGATCGCCACGGTCGACGACCTGGGGGCCGTCTTCGCGGGGATCCCTCTCGACCAGGTGTCGGTTTCCTTCACCATCAACGCCACGGCGCCCATGCTGCTGGCGATGTGGATCGTCGTCGCGGAGGAATCCGGGGTCGATCCCGCCGCCCTGCGCGGCACCCTGCAGAACGAGATGCTCAAGGAGTTCCTCGCCCGCAAGGCGTTCGTCTACGACCTGGACACCAGCGTCCGGTACGCCCTTGATGTCGTCGAGTACTGCATGAGCTCGCTGCCGGGCGTCAACCCCATCTCCATCTCCGGCGGCCACGCCCGGGAGGCCGGGGCGGACGCCGCCCTGGAGGTGGCGTGCGCGCTCGCGAGTGTCGACGCCTATCTGGGCGGGATGGTCGACCGGGGCCACTCCGCGGAACGCGTCGCGTCCAGGTTCAGCTTCATCTTCGGGACCGACATGGAGCTGCTCAAGGAGGCCGCCAAGCTGCGGGTCGCCCGCCGCTGGTACGCCGAACGCATGCGTGACCGCTGGGGAGTCACGGAGCCCCGCGCCATGAAGCTGCGCGCCCAGGTCAACACCTTCGGGTCGGCGCTCGCCTACCAGGAGCCACTCAACAACATCGTCCGTGCGACGGTGCAGGCGATCGCCGCCGTGCTCGGCGGCACCCAGTCCCTGCACGTGTGCAGTTTCGACGAAGCGGTGCAGACACCGGGGCCGCTGGGCGCCCGGATCGCGCTGCGCACCCAGCAGATCCTCGCCCACGAGACGGACCTCGCCCGCTACGCGGACCCGCTCGGCGGCTCCCACGTCGTCGAGGGGCTGGTCGACGAGGTGGGCAAGGAAGTCGACGGCTGGCTGCAGCGGATCGAGGACCGCGGCGGCATCGCGGCGTGCATCCGCAGCGGCTGGCTGGAGGGACAGATCGAGGAACTCGCCTACCAGGATCCGGGGCCGACCGTGGGTGTCCTCGATCCCGCCCCGTCCGCGTCCGAACGGCAGCTCCTGCGGGCCGAGTCGCACACCACCACCGGGGGCCGGCGAGACGTCCTACGCGCCACCTGCCAGGCGGAGCTCGACCGGCTGCGCGCGGACGCCCTGTCCGGAAGCAACGTGCTGCCCGCCCTCATCGAAGCCGTCCGTGCGCGCGCCACCATCGGGCAGCTCTGCGCGGCGATGCGTCCGGCCGACGACCAGCAGGCGGCACTCACCTCCTGACCGATGCAGCACCCGCACCACGATCCTCCTGGCTGACGCACCACGATTCGCCTGACCGAAGCACCAGAGGCACCAGACGCACCACGATCCTCCCGACCGACGCACCACGATCCTCCCGACTCACGCACCACGACCCCGAACCGGAGTATCAACATGGCGAGTCTGATCGAGGCGGTTCAGCAAGGCGCCGATTCCGCCGAGCTGATGGCCTGCGAGGTTCCGGAGGCCTACCGCGCGGTGTATCTGCGCCGTGCGGACGAGCAGCTGTTCCACGGCGCCGAGTCGTCCGGTGACAAGGACGTACGCCGCACCCTGCACGTCGGTGAGGTGCCCATGCCGGAACTGGCGCCGGACGAGGCGCTGGTGGCGGTGATGTCGTCCGCCGTCAACTACAACACCGTCTGGTCCGCCCTGTACGAACCGGTGTCCACCTTCCGCTTCCTCAAGCAGTTCGGCCGCCAGGACCGCTGGACCGCGCGGCACGACCGCAACTACCAGGTCGTCGGCTCCGACGCGGCCGGAGTCGTCGTCCGGGTCGGCAGCGCGGTGCGGCACTGGGCCCCCGGTGACCGCGTGGTGGTCAACCCGCCCTACATCGACGAGCAGGACCCGGTCTCGCAGCGGGACGGCATGATGACCACAGGCATGTTGGCCTGGGGCTTCGAGACCAACTTCGGTGCCTTCGGCGACTTCGCCGTGGTGCGCGCCAGCCAGCTGGTGCCCAAGCCTCCGCACCTGTCCTGGGAGGAGGCCGCCTGCAACACCCTGTGCCTCGGAACCTCGTACCGCATGCTGATCGGCGACAACGGCGCCCGGATCAAGGCCGGGGACATCGTGCTGATCTGGGGCGCGGCGGGCGGCCTGGGCTCGTACGCCGTGCAGCTCGTGCGGCAGGCCGGCGGGATCGCCGTCGGGGTCGTCGGCTCCACCGCGAAGGCCGATCTGATGGACCGCCTGGGCTGTCATCTCGTCGTCGACCGCAACAGCGTGGGCCTCGGCGACGACGGCGAGGGAGATTCGGGATCCGCCTGGAAGGCGCTGGGTTCGGTCATCCGCAAGGAACTCGGCGAGGATCCCCATGTCGCCTTCGAGCACGTCGGCAGGGCCACCTTCGAGACCTCGGTGAACGTGGTGCGGCGCGGCGGCACGGTGGTGACCTGCGGATCCAGCAGCGGCTACCAGCACGCGTACGACAACCGCTACCTCTGGATGAAGCTCAAGCGGATCATCGGCAGCCATGGAGCCAACGCCGACGAGGCATGCGAGGCCAACCGGCTGATGCGCCTGGGCATGGTGGTGCCGGCCCTGTCGCGCGTCTACCCGCTGCACGAGGCGCCCGAGGCCACGCGCTCGGTCCAGCTCAACGCGCACGAGGGCAAGGTGGGCCTGCTCAACCTGGCCACCGCCGAGGGGCAGGGTGTGACGGACTGGGCTCTGCGGGAGCAGGTCGGCGAGGAGCGGCTGCGGCTGTTCCGCGATCACGCCGCGCGGAGCGCCGGGGCGGTGGCGAGCCCGTGATGATCCCCGCGACGATCCCCGAGGCGTTCCGGCGGCAGGTGGCGCTCCGCCCCGACGCCGTCGCGGTCGCGACAGTGGCCGAGCGGCTCAGCTACGCCGAACTCGACCGCCGTTCCGACGACTTGGCCCATGACCTGGTGGCGGCCGGGGTCCGCCCCGGTGATCGCGTCCTGGTGTGCCTGGAGCGGTCGGTCGGCCTCGTGGTGGGGCTGCTCGCGGTGCTGAAGGCCCGTGCGGCGTACCTGCCGGTGGACCTCGGGGAGGCTCCGGCGCGGCTGGCCGGGATCCTCGCCGACGCCGAGGTCAGGCTCGCCCTGTGCGACACCGTCGGCGCCGCGCTGCTGGAGAACCAGGACGTGCCCGTACTGCGCGAAGGCGGTGGGGCGGCACGTCCGGAGCCGTCGGACGAGGGCGGGGCCGCGCCCGGACCTCTGGGCCACCCCGGACTCCCCGGTGACCCCGAACTCCCTGCCGGACCACATGACTTGGCCGACGCCGAGGATCTGGCCTGCATCATGTACACCTCGGGATCCACCGGCCGCCCCAAGGGCGTCATGGTGCCGCACCGGGCCGTACTGAATCTGGTGACCGAGCCCAACTACGTCACGCTGACTCCCGAGGACCGCGTACTCCACCTCGCGCCGGTCGCCTTCGACGCGGCGACCTTCGAGATCTGGGGTGCTCTGCTCAACGGGGCCCGGCTGGAGCCGGCGCCCGCCTCTCCGGTCGGGCCGCAGGAGCTGGGCGCGCTGCTGCGTGAGCGGCGGATCAGTGTGCTGTGGCTGACCGCCGCGCTGTTCCACCGCCAGATCGACTTCTCCCCGGAGTCGCTGAGCGGCGCGCGTGTGGTCCTGGCCGGCGGAGACGTGCTGTCCGTGGAGCATGTGCGCAAACTCCGGGCGGCCGCACCGGAGTTGGAGATCGTCAACGGCTACGGACCCACCGAGGCCACCACCTTCTCGGTGTGCCACCGGATCGCCGCGGAGGAGGAGTTCGCGCACTCGGTGCCGATCGGCGTACCCGTTCAGGGGGCCTTGGCGGAGTTGCGTGACGAGTCCGGTACGGCGGCGGTCGACGAGGGCGCGGAGGGTGAACTGTGGATCGCCGGGGCCGGTGTCGCGCACGGCTACTGGCGCCGCCCCGACCTGACGGCGGAGCGATTCGTCGCCGACGCCGCCGGCCGGACCTGGTACCGCACCGGCGACCTGGCACGCCGGCGGGCCGACGGCGTGCTGGAGTTCCTGGGGCGTATCGACGGGCAGTTCAAACTGCGCGGGCACAGGGTGGAACCCGGCGAGATCGAGAACCTGCTGGCCGCGCACCCTCAGGTGCGCCAGGCCGCCGTCGGTGTCCGCGACAACCTGGTCGGCGACCCCAAGCTGGTGGCCTGGGTGACCACCATCGGCCCCCTCGACCGCAAGGCGCTGCGTGCCTACGTACGCGAGCGGCTGCCCGAGTACATGGTCCCGACCGTGTTCGCGACCGTCGACGCGCTGCCCGTCACCCCGAACGGCAAGGTCGACCGGCCCGCGCTACCGACTCCCGACTGGAGACGCAAGGAGAACTATGTCTGAGCTGAGAGAGGGGCTGGCGCGGACCGTCGGCGAGACCTGGCACGAGGTGCTCGGCATCGACGGGATCGGCCCCGACGACGACTTCTTCGACCTCGGCGGGGATTCGATGGTGGCGGCCCGGCTGAGCGCGCTGCTGGAGGAACGGCTCGGGATCGAGGTTCCGCTGCTGACCGTGTTCGACAACCCGACGGTCGCACAACTCACGGCGGAACTGGAGAGCGCACATGCGGACCGAATCTGAGACGCCGGCGGCCCGGAAGCCCGGGAAACGCGACGTCCGGCTGTGGATCGCCGGAACCAGCGTCTCGCTGTTCGGCGACGCGGCCCTGTGGATCGCCCTCGGCGTCTGGATGAAGGACCTGACCGGCTCGAACGGCATGGCCGGACTGGCCTTCGCCGCCTATGTGGTGCCACGGCTGGGCGCCCCGTTCCTCGGCCTGGTCGTGGACCGCTTCCGCCGCCGGCCGCTGATCGCCCTGCTCAACTTCGTCCTGGCGGGCTGGGTCTGTCTGGCCTTCCTCGTCCATGATGAGCAACAGGCCTGGCTGCTCTACCTCGTGCTGTTCGGCATCGGACTGGGCGTCGGCATGCACAACGCGGCAGGCAGCGCCCTGCTCACCAATCTCGTGCACGCCGACGACCTGGGACGCACCAACGCACTGCTGCGCACCGTGCAGGAGGCCGGCATGCTCGCCGCCCCCGCGATCGGCTCGCTCCTGTACGTCAGCTTCGGCCCCCGCCTGGTGGCCGGGGTGGAAGTCGTGACCTTCCTGATCTGCGCGTTCAGCGTGCTCGCGGTCCGGGTGGACGAGCCCGCGCCGAAGCCCCCCGAGGGCACGCTTCCGCAGGAACTGCTCGCCGGCATGCGCCACTTGGCGCGCACACCGCGGCTGCGGGCGGTGTCCATCGCCATGGGCGGCGGTCTGCTGGGCTTCGGCTTCATCGAGACGGTGATCTACGCCGTCGCCGACCAGGGCCTGCATCGCAGCGCCGCGTTCGTCGGTGTGCTCACGGTCGCGAAGGGCATCGGCTCGGTGCTCGGCGGCCTGGCCGGCATGCGCGTACTCAAGCGGGTGGGGCCGGGCAGGGAGGGGCTGCTGACCGTGTGCGGGCTCAGCATGATGGCCCTCGGCTGCGCGATTCTGGTGCTGCCCGGCATCGTCGCGGCCCTGGCGGGCGTGTTCACGATGGGCCTGGGCACCCCCGGTGCGGTCGTCGGCCTCTACACCTCGGTGCAGCGGAACTCGCCCGCGAACCTTCAGGGCCGTGTCGCGTCGGTGGCGAGCATGCTCGCCACCGCCCCCCAGGTGCTGTCCGTGGCGACCGGCGCCGCGCTGATCGCCACCGTCGACTACCGGATCCTGCTGGTCGTCATGGTCGCCCTGATCGGTACCAGCGCCTGCTATCTGGCCCTTCGCGTACGCGGCTTCGAACACGCCGAGCAGGCGCGGCCCGCCACGGCCGGCGTCGCCGAGCCCGCTGCCGCCGCCGACTGACGGTCCCCGCGTCCGCTGCGCATCCGCGCGCCGCATTCAACCGCTCGCCCCAGACATGGATTTGGAGACACCGTGACGAGCGCCCCCATAGCGCTGCCGCTGACGCCGCAGCAGAGAGGCGTGTACTTCCTGCACTGCCTGGCTCCGGACAGCGCCGTCTACAACGTGCCCATCGTGCTGCGGGTGCGCGGCGGACTCGACCGCGAGCGGCTGTGTGCCGCCGTGGACGTCCTGCGGTCCCGGCATCAGGCGCTGCGCCTGACCGTCGAGGAGCGCGACGGCCAGGTCCTCCAGCTGATCCACTCCGCCGAGACCGCCGCCCCGGTCGAGGTGTCCTGGACACGGCTGCCGGGAGCGGACGCGGAGACGGCGGCCGAGGAGGCCGTACGGCGCGCGGCCCAGCCCTTCGACGTCGTACGCGGCCCGCTGATGCGTGTCGACGTGGTGGAGCTGAGCTCCGACGACCACGCGCTGGTGCTGTGCTTCCACCACCTGATCATCGACGAGGTCGCCGCGACCGCGCTGGCGGGCGAGCTGGACCGGCTCTACGGCGACCCGGCCGCCCTCCCCGCGGCCGGCCCCGAGCACCAGTACGCGGACTTCTGCGCCGGGCTGCTGGCCGAACCCGACCCCGCAGGCCTGGCGTTCTGGCGCGACCGGCTGGCCGGGATGCCCGTGCTGCCGCTGCCCGAGGAGCACATCCCCGAGGAGCACGGCCTGTTCACCGGCGACCGGGTCGGCTTCACGGTGCCGGAGAAGACCGCCGCGCGCCTGGCCGAGGTGTGCCGCGGCCACCGGGTCTCGGAGTTCATGGTCTTCCACGCCGCGCTGCTGGTGCTGCTGCACCGCTGGACCGGCGCCGCCGACATCGCGGTCGGCACCCCGATGAGCGGCCGGATCGATCTGCGGTTCGCCGAGACCGTGGGCTTCTTCCAGAACACGGTCGTCCTGCGCTCCGCGGTGGTGCCCGAACAGGGCTTCGCCGCACTGCTCAAGACCGCCCGGCGGACCGTCCTGGAGAGTCTGCAACGCCAGGACACGCCCTTCGAGGCGGTCGTGGACGCGCTGCGCCCGGCACGCGAGTCCACCCGCAACCCGCTGTTCCAGGCGGCCCTCGTCTTCAACCGCCGCAAGGTGGAACAGGACTGGACCCTCCCCGGTCTTCAGGTGCAGCCGCTGCCGTTCGTGTGGCCGGCCTCCCACTTCGACCTGACCGTCACCCTGCTGCACGAATCCGGCGTACTCAAGGGCGACTTCGCCTACAGCGCGCAGCGCTTCACGAAGTCGACCCTGGAGCGCGTGGTGGCGGTGTTCCTGCACCTCCTCGACGGTCTGCTGGCCGCTCCGGACGCCCCGGTCGGTGACGTGGAACTGATGGGCGCCGACGACCTCGAACACGTACTGGCCCTCGGTGCAGGGGCCGGCCGGTACGTCCTGGACGAGCGGCTGCGGCCGCTGCCGCTCGGCTTCTACGGCGCGGTGCACACCGGCGACCCCGCCGCCGGGGCCACCACCGCCACCGGTGAGCGCGGCAGATTCGCCCCGGACGGCCGCTTCGAACTGTGGCGCGACCCGGCCGAGGCGGCCCTCGCGGCCCACCCGGCGGTACGCGCCGCCGTCATCGTCCAGTACGCGCAGGACGACGGCCACGAGACCGTCGGCTGCGTCGTACCGCGTCTCGACGCGGAACTCCCCAGCACACGCGAGCTGTTGACCCATCTGCAGGCCCGGGTGCCCGCTCATCTCGTTCCCCAGCGGATCGTGTTCTGCGCGGCGATCCCCACCGGCGCGGACGGCCGCCCCGACCTCGACGCGGTGGCCGAGCTGGTCGCCGGCTGTCCCGAGCCTGACGGCCTGCCGGACGAGCCGGTGGACGAGGAACCGCGGGACGACACCGAGCGGCGGCTGGCCGGCCTCTTCGAGGAACTGCTGGGCGTGCCCGGCCTCGGCCGGTACGACAACTTCTTCGACTTCGGCGGCCACTCGCTGCTGGCCGTACGTCTGGTCGCGCGGGTCGACGAGGAGTTCGGCCGGCCGCTGGGCGTCGGGGTGTTCATGAACAACCCGACCGTGGCCGCGCTGGCCCGGGTCCTGGCCGACGGGACGACGGCGGAGACCGGCGGCCTGGTCCGGCTGCGGGAGGGCGACGGCGGATCCGGCGGCCAACACCCCCTGGCGGTGGCGCTGATCCACCCCGTCGGCGGCACCCTCATGTGCTACGGCGACCTCGTCTCCCTGCTCCCCGCGGGCATCGAGGTCGTCGGCCTGGAACGGGTCGCGGGCACGCACCCCGAGGACACCTCCTACCAGGACCTGGTGAGCCGGTACGCCGCCACCCTGGCCGGGGCCCTGCCCGGCCGCCGTATCGCCCTGCTCGGCTGGTCGCTCGGCGGAGTCCTGGCACACTCGGTCGCGGCGGAACTCGGCGCGCTCGGCCACGACGTGGCCCTGGTCGCCCTGCTCGACTCCCTCGCCCAGCGCACCGGGGAGGACGCCGAGCGGATGTCGGGCACCGGCGCCGAACTGTTCGCGCTCGCCGCGGCGGTACGCCAGGACGGCACCGGCGTGCTCGGTGCCACCGCCGAACAGCAGCTGCTGATGCGCCGCTTCGGCGTCGACCTGGCCGCGCTGCGCGAGACGCCCGCCGAGCAGGCCGCGCGGATGCTGGAGGACTGGGGCCGGCTGCTCGGCCTGGTCGCCGAGTGCGCACCGGCCCTGCCCGCGGCGCCCGTCCAGCTGTTCCTGTGCGCGGACAACCCGCCCGGATATCCCGAGGCGCTCGCCGCGAGCTGGGAGGGCCTGCACGGGGAACTCGAGGTGCGCAGCGTGCCCGGCACCCACACCGAGGTGCTCGGCTCTCCCGCCGTCGAGCAGGTCGTGGCGGCGTTCCTGGAGCGGATCGAGCGGTCATGACGCACCCTCGGGTCGCCAAGGACTGGTACGAGAGCGCCGGGGTGCGCGGCGCGCCTCGCCGGATGCTGGAGGAGGACCGCGAGGCGGGGCTGAAGGTGTTCCCCGAGGCGCTGGTCCCGCATCTGCGTCACGAGGGGCTCGCGGACCTCGGTGCCGAGGGCCGCCGGGCGCTGCTGACCCTGCACTTCTACCAGTACATGCAGTTCACCGCGCACCTGGAGACCAAGGTCGTCAACCGGGGGGCCGCGATGGTGGCGCACGGCGAGACCGACCTCGACGTGGGGCCCGGCGCCCGGCTGGACGCCTTCAAGATCTACAGCGACGAGGCGTACCACGCGCTGTTCAGCCTGGACGTGGTCCAGCAGGTCGAGAAGGTCACGGCCGTCCCGGTGCTGCCGTACGACTTCGCTCCGCGGATGGAGCGGCTGGACCGCACCGCCGACCGCTTCCTGCCGGACCACGGCTCGCTCGCCCAGCTGCTCCAGGTCGTCGCCTTCGAGACCGTGGTGACCAGGTTCCTCAGCCGGATACCGCGCGACGAGACCGTGTTCCGCGTGGTGCGCGAGGTCGTCGGCGACCACGTCCGCGACGAGGTGCACCACCACGCCTACTTCACCCGGCTCTTCAAGGAACTGTGGGCCGGACTCTCCCCTTCGCTGCGGGTCAAGGTCGCGTGCAGCATGCCGCACTTCGTCAACGACTGCCTGCGCCCCGACCTCGGCCCGGTCCGCGCCGCGCTGCTCTCGGCCGGTCTCACCGCAGACCGCGCCGAGGAGGTGATCCGCGACTGCTACCGCGAGGAGACGCTCGTCGCGGGGGTGCGCGACGCCGGACGGCACACCTTGGGGCTGTGCGAGTACGTGGGTGCTTTCGACATCCCCGAGGCACGGGAGCAGTTGAGGGTGCTGGGGCTCGCCGACTGACGGAAGAGCCGTTGGCGGAAGAGTTAACTGGCTGAGGAGATCAGTTCCGCAGAGCCGTGCCGAGCGCAGCGCGGTCCACCGTGCCCGAGGGAGTACGGGGGAGGCGGCCGAGGACGTGCACAGCGGGCTGGGGCCAGCCGGACGGCCAGGCGCGGCGGACGGTACGCCGCCACACGCGCTGGTCGGCATCCGTATCGGCGACCGGTACGACCACCGCGGACACCCGGGGGACCGCGTCCCCGGCCCTCGGCTCCCACAGGACGGCGGCCTCGCGCACACCCGGCAGCGCCGCGATCACGGCCTCGGCGGCGGCGCGGTCGAGGAGCCGGCCGGCCCAGCCGTGGGCCAGGTCCACCGGGCCCAGCAGGCGGATCCGGTCGGCCGCGTCGATCCACGCGCGCAGCGCACCCGGCCGCGGGTCGTCGGCGAGCCCGAGCAGACCGGGGATACCGCGCGGCAGAGCCCGCCCGGCCGGGTCCGTCACCTGGAGGCGGAGGCCGGGGGCCGGGTCGGTGAGCCAGATCCCGTACGGATCGTCGGCCCGCCAGGCGCAGTCGCCGAGACGGCCCAGCACCGGATCGACGACGTTCAGCAGGACGCGGCCGCCCGCGCGGGAGAAGGCGGCCACCGCCGGTGTCGGCAGGAACTGCTCGACGGGGCAGCGCGCCACCCGCGAGACGTCCGGCCCGGTGGCCGCGGCGGTCAGCCCGACGAATGAGCCCCGCTCGCCGCCACCGCCACCGTCGTCCGGTGACGTGACGAGCTCTGCCGAGGCGGCCCGTACGTACCCCTGCGCGAGCAGGTCCAGTGGGGTGTCGGGCCGCTCCGTGAGCTGCCCCAGCAGCCGGGTGAAGTCGGCGGTCAGCCGGAGCGCGCTCGCCGGGTCGAGCGAGGCCGCTGTGAAGTCCAGTCGCCCGTAAGCCGCGTCACCCTCCCGCCGGAGTTGCAGGATCAGGTCGAAGGACCGGGTGGAGTTGGGCGCGAAGAAGTCCCAGTCGCACTCCAGGCCCGGTACCTCTCCGACATCGCGGGCCACCGTCGGGTAGGACACCCCGATCCCGTCGAAGGCACCCTGGCTGACGTCCACCCCGTGGCGCCGGCGCAGCTCGCGCAGCACCCAGCCGAACGGGACCCGGCGGTAGCGGTGCACCAGGTCCAGCGCCCGCGAGCTGATCGCCAGGAGGTCACGGAAGCTCGCGTCCCGGTCCACCTCGATCAGACAGGGCACGACATTGATCTGGAGGCCGATCTGGTCCCGGGTCCGGGGAACGCTGGTGTCCACCGGAATCCCCACGACGAACCGGGAGTTGCCGTACTCGCTCAGCACGGCCGCGAGGCAGGCCACGAGGCCGGTGAAGAAGCTGGCCCCCGCCTCCTTGGTGAGCGTCCTGAGCCGGGCGCAGTGCTCGGCGGGCAGGTCGAAGCGGGGGGTCGGCCGGACCTCTTCCCCGGGGTCGGCCCCGTCGCCCCGGGGCAGCACCAGCCCGGGCAGGGTCAGCAGATCGGCCGCCAGCCAGTGCTGGAGCACCTCGTCGAGTTCCTGGTCGATCTCGGGATGCTCGGGCAGGTCCCGGCTCGGACGCTCCGCCGGGCCGGCCGCCGTGCGCAGCTCGGCGAGGGCGCGCAGGAACTCACGGGCGAACACGAACTTGGACCGACCGTCGAAGGCGATGTGGTGCACACCGATCACCAGCGTGCACCGCTGTTCGCCGTGGTGCAGCAGGGAGAAGGCGATGGGGGAGCGGACGGTCAGATCCCAGGGCCCGACACGGTTCTCGCGGTACCAGCGCCGGGCCGCCTCCAGTTCCCCGCCCGGCGCCGTGGGCAGCGGCAGTTCCTCGAACTGAAGGACCGCGGTCGCCGGGTGGATCGCCATCCGGGCCCCGGAGCCGCCGGCCTCGGAGCCGCCGGTGACCAGGCCGCGAAGCTGCGGATGGTCGTCACACACGATCAGGCAGGCGGCCCGCACCTGGTCCGCGGTCACGTCACCGCGGAGGAGCACCGACAGGAAGCCGCCGTTGATGGCCGAGGGGTGCAGCTGCTGTTCCAGCCACATGGACTCCTGGGCCGGGGAGAGCCGGACCAGCGTGGGCGCGGGCGCGGCACCGGCAGTGGGCGCGGCGGGTACGGCACCGGCCGTCGGCGTCGGCTCAGACACGTGCCGCCCCGCTGTCCCGCAGCTCGCGCCGCGCGACCTTGCCGCTGGCCGTCAACGGCAGTTCCGGTACGACGATGTAGCGGGTGGGCACCATGTAGTCCGGCAGCGCCGCGGTACAGGCCGCGCGCAGGGCCATGGCGTCCAGCGGGCCGGACGCGTCGGGGTCGGGCACCACATAGGCGTGCAGCGCTGTCGTACGGTCCTGGCCCTGGCCGATCACGGCGGCCCGGCGCACACCGGGCACCCGGCCGAGTACGGCTTCGACCTCGCCCGGCTCGACCCGGTAACCGCGTACTTTCAGCTGGTCGTCGATGCGTCCGACGAAGTGCAGCAGACCGTCCTCCAGACGGACCCGGTCGCCGGTGAGATAGCCGCGCCGGCTGCCTCCGGCGACATGGGGCAGTTCCGGGAACTTGGCAGCGGTCAGCCGATCGTCCGCGAGGTAGCCGAGGGCCAGGCAGCGGCCGGCCACCACCAGTTCGGCCTCGTCGCCCTCGGCGAAGGGGGCCAGTACGCCGTCCGCGAGACGCAGCAGCTCCGCCCCGACGGCGGGGCCGCCGAGCGGCGGATGCACCGGCCAGTCCTCCGGGGCTCCCGGCAGCCGGTGCTCCGTCACCACGTGGGTCTCGCTGGGCCCGTACTGGTTGACCAGCGTCGCGTCCAGGCCCGCGAACAGCCTGCGCACCTCCTCGTTGACGACCAGCCGCTCCCCGGAGACGACGATCTCCCGCAGTGCCGTCAGGCGGTGGCCGGTCACCGGGACGGCGACGGCGAGCGCGTGCAGCGAGGTCACCGGGAGGAAGGCGCGCACCACGGCCTGTTCGTGCAGCAGGGCCGCGAGCAGGAACGGGTCCCGCCGGACCGTGTCGTCGACCACGACCAGCGTGGCCCCGGCCGTCCAGGTGGCCACCAGTTCCTGGAATCCGACGTCGAAGCCGACGGACGCCGTGTGTGTGGTGCGGGGAGCCTGCGGCCACTCCCACGTGTCCTGGTGCCAGGCGGCGAGGTCCTCCAGGACGACCGGCGGCACCGCCACACACTTGGGCGTACCCGTCGAACCCGAGGTGGCGACGACGTAGGCGACCGGCCCGGTCAGGGACGGCGCGGAGCCGGGAGCCGCCGCCCCGTGGAGGTCCTGGACGGTGGCCTCGGCGCGGTGCGCGTCGGGGCCGAGGGCGACGGACGGGACGGCGGCGTCGCGCAGTACCAGCGCGGTCCCCGCGGCCTTGACGATCCGGGCCAGCCGCTCCGGGGGCAGTGCCGGGTCCAGCGCGACGACAGCGGCCCCGGCACGCCAGATGCCCAGGACCGCGGCACATCGCCACCAGCCGCGCGGCGCCAGCAGCCCGACGGTGTCCCCGGGGACCACGCCCCGGTCGGCCAGCCCCGTCGCCACCCGGGCGGAAGCCTCCGCCAGCTGGGCGTAGGTGTACTCCGTGCCGTCGTGGTGCACCGCGATCCGGCTGCCCTGGGTCTCGCAGACGGCGACGAGCGCGTCCGTGAGGGACATCAGAGTTCGACCGTCACGCCGGACTCGAACCAGTGGTGCATCTGCACCGCCGCCTCGATGCTCATGCGCGTCACCCCGGCCCGGAGACCGAACGTCGCATCGGTGAGCACCGACTTGACCCGGTCCGTGTCGAGCAGCCCGTTCACCCGCGCCCCGCTGTCCTCGGTGATCGTCTTCAGCTGCGCGCGCAGCCCCGTGCGGTAGGCGGGGTCCTGAACGGTCGGGTAGGGCGACTTCTTGCGCTCCAGCACCGACTGGGGCAGCAGGTCGCGGACCGCGGCCCGCAGCAGGCTCTTCTCGCGTCCGTCGGCGACCTTCATCTCCCAGGGCACGTTGTAGACGTACTCGACCAGCTCGTGGTCGCAGAAGGGCACCCGGCCCTCGACCGAGGCCGCCATGCCGAGGCGGTCCTTGCGGTCGAGGATGACCCTGAGGTACCGGGTCATGTTGAGGTAGGTGATCTCCCGCATCCGCCGCTCGTGCGCGGACTCCTCGCCGGTGAGCGGGACTTCGGCGATCGCCTCCTCGTACCGCTCGCGGACGTAGCCGGGGAAGTCGAGGTCGGCGTACAGGCCGCGGTCCAGCAGTCCGGAGAGGAACTCCATCTGATGGGAGGCGCCGAGCCAGGGGAAGGTCCGGGACTTCACGTAGAAGGGGTCGTGGAACCACATGTAGCCGCCGAACAGTTCGTCCGAGCCGTCCCCGGTGAGGGTGACCGTGGAGAAGCGGCGGACCTCCTGGGAGAGCCGGTACAGCGACACGTACATGTCGAGCCCGGCGGCCGGCCGGTCCATGGCCCGTACGACGGCGGCCTGGCCCTCCACATCGGCCAAGTGGTGCCGGTCGATGAGCAGTTCACGGTGGTCGCTGCCCAGATGCGCGGCCATCTTCGCGACGTACGGGGCGTCCGGCGAGTCGTGCACCTCGTCCGGGCGGAAGTTGTCCAGGTTGTAGGCGAACTCCATGGAGAAGGTCCGCAGCCGCTCGCCGCCGCCCAGCGAGCGGTTGACCAGGGCGCAGATCGCGCTGGAGTCCAGACCGCCGGAGAGCATCGAGGAGATCGGCACGTCGGCCGTCACCTGACGCCGGATGATGTCCTCCAGGATCTCGCGCACGGTCCGCTCGGTGGTGGCCAGGTCGTCGGTGTGCGGCCGGGCCGTGAACGTCCAGTAGCGGGAGCGGCGGACACCGTCGCGCGAGTAGCGCACCACCTCGCCCGGGATCACCTCACGGGTGTGCTTGAAGACGGAGCGACCGGGCGTCGGGGTGAACGACAGCGCCTCCAGCAGTCCGGCCCGGTCCACCACCGGGCCGATCAGACCGGTGGTGAACAGCGCCTTCGGTTCGGAGCCGAACGCGAAGCCCTCGGGGGTCTCCGCGTAGAACAGCGGGTAGATGCCGAACCGGTCCCGGACGAGGACGAGTTCCTCCTGCTCGACGTCCCACACCGCGAAGGCGAACATGCCGCGCAGCCGCTCTGCGCAGGCGGGCCCCCACTCCTGGTAGGCACGCAGCACCACCTCGGTGTCGCTGCGGTCCCGGAAGCGGTGGCCGCGCCTGCTCAACTCCTCGCGCAGTTCGGTGAAGTTGAAGACCTCGCCGGTGTAGCTCAGGACGACCGTCTCGCGGCCCTCGGCGTCCGTGGCGATGGCGGGCTGGTGTCCGCCCTCCAGATCGACCACGGCGAGCCTGCGGGGCACGAACAGGGCCCTCGGAGAGGACCATTCGCTCACCTCGTCCGGGCCGCGCAGCGCCAGCGCGCCGTGCATCGCCTGGGAGAGATCCGGCCGTCGCGAAAGGTCATCAGTGAAGGAGACGAGGCCGACAATTCCGCACATGTAATGCAAACCCCCAACATCGTGCCCACCTGCGACGCTTCAGGCCCGGACGGCTGCTCACTGCCAGTCGATGAGGACGAGGATCGCGGCTGCCGCCCCGCAAGTCACCCTTGATGGCAGCTAGTTGACACGTCGTGATCGATGGGTGGCATGAAGCGCGATTCGCGCACGGCGTTGGGGGTCAGCTTCAGCTGGTCACCTTCAGCTGGTCACCGTGAACCACGTGGCCCGGGACTTCTTCCACTCCGCGTGGGTGAGGTCCTTGGCCTCCGTCCCGTCGCCGTACAGGTCGGCGGAGCCGTTGTCGGTGATCAGCTGGGCGCGGGCGCCGGGGACGGTGAGGTCGGGGACGTCGACGACGGACTCCCAGCCGCCGGGGTCCGAGGTGGGCAGATCGACACGCTTGACCGGGGCGTGGGCCGGGTCGCCGTCCCAGGAGTAGAGGGCGTACGGGTCGGTGTTGTCGTCGGCGGCCCAGGAACCGGCGACGATCAGGTACTGGTCCTCCGCGTTCTTGCGGATGTCGCGGACCGAGAGGCCGCCGAGGTCGAGTTCGACCGGGGTGCCGAAGGTGGCCGACGCGCCGCTGCCCACCACCTTGTCGATGTTCGTGACCGGCACGAGGAGCGCCTTGCCGCCGGTCACCGCCGGGGTGAGCGGCGCGCGGAAGCCGATGTACGCCGTGGTCGTCGAGCCCGGGGCGAACTCCAGGCCCTCCACGTTGAAGCCGTCGATCTGCTTGGGGACCTGGCCGTCGGCGGTGCCCGCCGCGAAGCCGTAGCGGTCGCCGTTCGCCTCGTCCCAGGCGACGAGGTCGTCGCGGAGCTTCGCGTACGAGCCGGCGTACGACAGCGCGGTCGACGCGCCGGAGCCGGTCACCTTGGTCGTGAAGACCGTGTTGCGGGCCGACTTGTACACGCCGTCCTTGTTGTTGCCCAGCGAGCCCGTCCAGTAGATGGTGTCGCCGACACGGGTGGCACCCTCGATGTCGATCTCCTTCGAGACGCCGATGTTCGAGCTGAAGTCCCAGCTCTTGACGGGCGCACCGGAGGCCGAACGGTCGTACAGCCGCAGGGCGTTGGACTCGTCGTCCGCGACCACCACGTATCCGCCGCCCACGTCGACGGCGGCGGAGGCGTCGCTGGAACCGGTGAAGTACCGGCTGTCGGCGGACTGCTGGACGGCCGCGGAGGCGGCGTAGTGCAGGGTCTTCGTGGCCGTCTGGCCGTCGACTCCCGTCACCTTGACGGTGAGGTCGGTGTAGCCCTGGCCGCGCGCGGCGACCGCGACCTGCCGGGCGGCGCCGGTTCCGGTGACCGTGACGTCGCCGGTGGTGGCCACGGACGTCTTGCTGCTCTTGCTCACGGTGACGGTGAGCGCGGCGGCGTCGGCACCGCTCTGACCGACCGTCACCTGCACGACCGGGTCCCCGCTCGCACCCACCGCGCCCGACAGATACGCCGCCGACAGCGAAAGACTCGGTGTGCCGTAACTCGCCGCCCGTGCCTGGCTTCCCATGCCCATGGCCGTGAGCGTAAGCACCCCGCCCAGCACGGCAACCGTCCTGCGGCCTCTGGGGAAAACGTAGTCCTGCACTGGGACCCTTTCGTCGGCGTGATGTCGACGAGAAGGCTCAGCCGCCCCCGCCAACTCCACGCGGCGGGCGTACGTCCGAGGGGTGAACACCTTCGGGCACCGTCAGGGATTCCCGGAAACCGTCAGGGAGTTGGACCCGGTCCGAGGGACCTCTCCTGGACGCCCGCCAAGTGGGTCGCGAAGACCTCGCGTGCGTCAGGTGACAGGGTGCGCAGCGCCACCATGGCCGTGATCATGACGTCGCACAGCTCCGAGCGGACGTCGTCCCAGGTGTGGCTCGCGCCCTTGCGCGGGTTCTGGCCCATCGCGCCGATGACCGCCTCGGCGACTTCACCGACCTCCTCCGACAGCTTCAGCATGCGCAGGAGCAGGCCTTCCTGGCCGGCGTGTGCCCGGTTGGCGTCCAGCCAGGCGTGGAGGCGGTCGATCGAGTCCCAGACGTCTTCATCAGCCATGGGGCCAGTGTCCCCGGAGTCAGCCATGGCACCAGCCTCCCCAGAGGCGGCCGGCCCGACGCCTACTCTTCGACGAACGCCTGCTCGTCGAAGAGTGCCTCCTGTTCCCCCTCCGCCGCCTTGCGCACCCGCTTGTTCCGGGCGCCCACGACCACCGCCGTGGCCGCCGCGGTCACGCCCAGCGCCACCGGCACCATCCAGCCGCGGTTCACCGTGTGGCCCAGCAGGTGGTCGAGGGAGAGGCGGCCGGGTCCCGTCACGGCCAGGCCCGCCGCCGTCAGACCCAGCGACGCCGCGTACTCGTAGCCGCCGCCCTGTGCGAAGAACCCGTTCGGCATGTGCACCGCCGCCGCGCCCGCCATCGCGCCGGCCGCAGCAGCACCGGCCGCGGGGGTCGCGAGGCCCAGCGCCAGCAGCGCGCCGCCGCCCGCCTCCGAGAGGCCCGCAGCTGCCGCGCTCGCCTTCCCGGGCGCGTAGCCCATGGCCTCCATGGCCGCGCCGGTCCCCTCCAGGCCGCCCCCGCCGAACCAGCCGAACAGCTTCTGCGCACCGTGCGCGGCCAGCACCCCGCCCGTACCCAGACGGAGCAACAGCAGTCCCAGATCACTTCGGTCGATACACGGCACGGTGACTCCCAGAGCAGACGACGGCGATATCCGGTCCCTCCCGCGTTCCACCGTCGCACCGATGACCCGCGCCCGACGCGCCCGCGCCGCCGTTCGGGTGGCGGGCGCCGTGGACCGGTGTGAGTCTGGCTCCCATGACGATTCAGGTAGCGAAACTCAGCGACCCGGCCGTCCGGGCCTTCGTCACCGCCGTGAACGCCCACGACCGTGCGGCCTTCCAGGCGCTGCTCGCGCCCGGCGCGACCATGTCCGACGACGGCTCCGACCGGGACCTCGACGAGTGGACCGACCGGGAGATCTTCTCCTCCCACGGCCATATGGACGTCGACAACGAGTCCAAGGGCGGCCGCGCGCTCATCGCCCACTACAGCAACGACACCTGGGGCGAGATGAAGACGAAGTGGAGCTTCACCGTCGACGACGGCGGAAAGATCACCCACTTCGAGACCGGCCAGGCGTAACCGTCCTCCAGTCGGCGGACGCAACCCCCGTAACCCATCAAGGGCTTGCCTTCGTGTGCGCTCCAACTCCTAACGTCCTGCGGCATGGAGAGAACCGAGCACAGGACACTGGGACGCAGCGGCATCGAGGTCAGCCCCCTCGGCTTCGGCTGCTGGGCCATCGGTGGTGAGTGGGCGACGCCCGACGGGCAGCCGCTGGGCTGGGGCAAGGTCGACGACGAGGAGTCCGTACGGGCGATCCGGCGCGCCCTCGATCTCGGCGTGACGTTCTTCGACACGGCGGACGCGTACGGCGCCGGGCACAGCGAGCGCGTCCTCGCGCGCGCCCTCGGCAAGCGACGGGCCGACGTGGTCCTCGCCACCAAGTGGGGCAACGTGATCGACGAGGAGCGCCGGCTGCTCACCGGCAGCGACGACTCCCCGGCGTACGCCCGCCGCGCGCTGACCGCTTCACTGCGGCGCCTGGACACCGACCACGTCGACCTGTACCAGCTGCACCTCTCCGACGCCGACCCGGAGCGCGCCGCCCAACTGCGCGACATCTGCGAGGAGTTCGTACGAGAGGGGCTCATCCGCGCGTACGCGTGGAGCACCGACGACCCCGGGCGCGCGGCCGTCTTCGCCGAGGGCGCGCACTGTGCGGCCGTGCAGCATCGTCTCAACATCCTTCAGGACGCACCCGAACTCCTCGCTGTCTGCGAGGAGTTGAACCTCGCGAGCATCAACCGCAGTCCGCTCGCGATGGGGTTGCTCACCGGGAAGCATGCGGCGGGGCGGGCCCTCGAAGCCGGCGACATCCGCAGGAAGCCGCCGGAGTGGCTGCCCGGCTTCACGGCCGACGGAGCCGCCGACCCGGACTGGCTGGCCAGAGTCGACGCCCTCAAGGAGATCCTCACCAGCGGCGGCCGTACCCTCGCGCAGGGCGCCCTCGCCTGGCTGTGGGCGCGCAGCCCCCGCACCGTCCCCATCCCGGGGTTCCGCTCGGTCGCCCAGGCCGAGGAGAACGCGGGCGCGATCGCCGAAGGGCCGCTCACCGCCGCGCAGTTGACCGAAGTCGACCACGTTCTCGGACGCTGAGCGGCCCCTGGACCGCGCACGGGCAGCAGCCGTCATACGGCCGCCGGGTGATCAGTAGCCCTGACCGCCGTACGGCTGCTGCTGCGCGAGCTGCTGCTGCGCGGGCTGCTGGGTGTACTGCTGAGGTGCCGCGCGGCGCGCGCCGCCCTGCTCCTTCAGCGTGATCTGCCCCGCCTTGATGGTCGCGAGGCGCGGCGCGCGACGGGCGATGGACGAGTCGTGGGTGACCATGATGAAGGTCAGCCCGTACTCGTGCCACAGCCCTTCGAGCAGACCCATGATGTCGTCGCGGGTGCCCTCGTCGAGGTTGCCGGTCGGCTCGTCCGCGAGCAGCACCTTCGGCTTCTTGACCAGGGCGCGCGCGATGGCGACACGCTGCTGCTGGCCGCCGGACAGCTCCGACGGCGCATGGCCCAGGCGGTCGCCGAGACCGACCGAGGTCAGGGCCTCGGCGGCCCGCTCGCGCCGCTCCTTGGGCTTCACACCGAGCGGCACGAGGGCCGTCTCGACGTTCTCCTGGGCGGTCAGCGTCGGGATGAGGTTGAACGACTGGAAGATGATGCCGATCTTCTCGGCGCGCAGCCGGGTCAGCTTGGCCTCGCTGATGGAGGCGAGGTCCACGCCGTCCAGCTCGACGCTGCCGGAGGTCGGGCGGTCCAGGCCGCCGATCATCTGGAGCAGCGTCGACTTGCCGCCGCCGGTGGGGCCCTGGATGACGAGCTGGTCGCCGTCCTCGATGGCGAGGTCGATGCCGCGCAGCGCCTCCACCGTCTCCTTGCCCCGTGTGTAGCGCTTGGTGACGCCGGTGAGCTTGTACATGAAGGTCTCCGAAGATGAAGGGGGTGGGGCGCCGCGGCCCGGGGGGAGTGGACGCGGCGCCCCAGCTCAGGGGTGGTGCTCGAAGGGGATTAAGAGACGCTGCGCAGGGCGTCCGCGGGACGCATCCGGGAGGCGCGCCAGCCGCCCATCGCACCGGCGATCAGACCGCCCGCGATGGCCAGGCTCGCGGCGAGCGCGATGGTGGTCAGCGAGACCGGCGCGGAGAGCGCGATGTCGATGGTGTTCTTGGCCGCCGAAGCCGCCTGCTGACCGGGACCGCCGCCACCGGGGCCGCCCATACCGCCACCGCCGGTGCTGGTGGAACCGAGCTCCGCCGTCAGCTTCGGGCTGATCGCCGTCACCGTGTACGCGGCGCCGAGACCGAGGGCGATGCCGAGCGCGCCGCCGAGCAGACCGTTCACCATGGACTCGCCGACGACCTGGCGGGTGACCTTGCGGGACGGCCAGCCGAGCGCCTTCAGGGTGCCGAACTCACGGACGCGACGGGAGACGGCGGAGGAGGTGAGCAGCGCCGCCACCAGGAACGCGGCGATGAGAACCGCGATGGACAGCCACTTGCCGACGCTGGTCGCCAGGTTCGAGGCGGTCGACAGCGAGCCGGAGACGGTGTCCGCGAGGTCGGCCGAGGTGGTGACCGTCGTACCCGAGATGTTCGCCTGGATCGTCTTCTTGACCGTGGCGATCTGCTTCGAGTCGGTCGCCTTGACGTAGATCGTGGTGACCTTGTTCTTCGAGTCACCCAGCGACTGCGCCTGCTTCAGCGGCAGGTAGACATCGGTGGTCGACTCGCTGCTGTCGGGCGTGGCGATACCGATGATCGTGTACTTGGTGCCGGAGATCTTGATGGTCTTGCCGACCGTCTTCTTGTTCTCCTTGGCGTACGACTTGCTGAGCACCGCGACCTTCGCGTTGGTCTGCGACGCCGTGAAGGTCTTGCCCGTGGAGATCTTCGAGGTGGCCAGCGGGCCGAGATCCTGGTTGGTGACGTCGACGCCCGCGACTGAGTACGAGTTCACGTCGAAGGAGGCGCCGCCGCCCTGCACCTGCGGGGCACCCGTGCTGCCGCTGCTCTGGCCGCCGGGGCCGCCCTGCTGCGTGCTGGAGGAACCGGTGGTGGACTTCGCCTTGCCCTGGGTGAAGGAGCCGTCGACCTTGGTGACGTTCAGGCTCAGTGCGCCGACCGCGCTCGCCACGCCCTTCTGCGCGGCGACCTTGGTGACGAGCGAGGACTTCAGGGACTGACCGCCCTGGGTCATCACGCGGTCCGAGCTCTGGGTGTCGCTGCTGTCGTTCGACTTGGCGTCGAAGTTGAACTTCGGCCGGCCGGAGGAGCTGCTCGTGGGTGCCGTCTGGGCCTTCGTGACCGTCATGTCGGTGCCGAGCCCGTACAGCGACTTCAGGACCTTGTCCTGAGCCTGCTGCATGCCGGCCGACACCGAGTTGACGGTGATGACCAGCGCGATACCGAGCGCCAGACCCATGGCGATCACCAGCGCCGCCTTCTTGCGCCGGCTCAGCTCACGCTTGAGATAGATGCCAAACATCCCGTTCCTCAAAGGTTCTTGGCGCCCGCTGTGGGCGCGGCCACAAGCTATGGAGGAACCTTTGAGTCGGGCTGAGTAAGAGATGTGTGAGGGCTGAGAAAGTGGCGACCGAAATCAATATTCCGTAAGACAGCTGATTCCTAAGGTCTCTAGGGCGTACTGCCAGGAAACGCCTGTTGAGTGACTCCTCGGTGAAGAACAGCGGGCCCGCCCGGTACGCATCTCCCGGTGGGACGGTGGACGGTCGTACGGGGCGGGCCCGCGCCTCTTGCACGCCCTTGCGCGCGCCTTCACGCCGTGCCGCTTTACCGTGTCTTTGGACGCGGTGTTCCTTTCCTTTATCACCCCGCTGTACCGCCTCGCGGACGCACTTTGTACGGTCCCGGGATGCGTGATTCTTCTCGGCTCTCCCGTCGTGCCGCTCTCGGCCTCGCCGCGGCCGTCCCGCTGGCCGCCGCCTCCCCCTCGTACGCCGCCACCACGATCGGCGGTGAACGGCTCGGCCGCACCGGCGTCCAGATGCGCGGAGCCTCGGGGCTGCCCAAGAGGCTCACCGCCCGCGCCTGGCTGGTCGCGGACCACGAGAGCGGCGAGGTGCTCGCCTCCTACAACGCGCACAAGCGCCTCGCGCCCGCATCCACTTTGAAGATGCTGTTCGCGGACACCGTGCTGAAGAAGTTCGAGCGGACCGAGAAGCACAAGGTGACCGACGCCGACCTCGCCGGGATACCCGCGGGCTCCAGTCTCGTCGGCGTCAAGCCCGGCATCACGTACACCGTCGAGCAGCTGTGGCAGGGCGTCTTCCTGCGCTCCGGCAACGACGCGGTGCACGTGCTCAGCCATATGAACGGCGGTGTCCCCGAGACCGTCGCGCAGATGCAGGCCAAGGCCCAGGATCTGCAGGCCCTGGACACCCATGTGGTCAGCCCCGACGGCTTCGACCACAAGGGGCAGCTGTCGTCCGCGTACGACCTGACGCTCTTCGCCCGGCACGGCCTCGCCGACGCCGACTTCCGTGCCTACTGCTCGACGAAGACCGCCGACTTCCCGGCCGGCGGCAAGAAGACCTTCCAGATCCAGAACACCGACCGGCTGCTCACGGGCGCGTGGGGCGTGGAGACGTACGACGGTCTGATCGGTGTGAAGAACGGTTACACCAGCAACGCCGGCAACACCTTCACCGGGGCCGCGACCCGCGACGGGCGGACCCTCCTCGTCACGGTGATGCACCCGAAGAGCGGCGGCAGCAGCGTCTACCAGGAGACGGCCCAGCTGCTCGACTGGGGTTTCAAGAACGCGGCCAAGGCTCAGCCGGTCGGCACGCTGGTCGATCCGCTCAGTGAGGGCGGCGCGAGCGCGGCAGCCACCCAGAAGGCGGCGAAGTCGGCGAAGGCGGCCGCGGGCGCTCCGGCCGCGGCGGCGGCGGACGGTTCGTCGTGGGGGCCGGCCGGCGGGGCCGCGGGAGCCGCGCTGCTGCTCGCGGGCGGGGCGTGGGCGCTGCGCAACCGCCGGCGCAAGGCGGCCGGGGGCGCGGTGGACGACGCGGTGGACGACATGGCGGACGGCCGTCACCGGCGCTGATTGCGGGGCAGCCGCTCCACGGTCCGGTGCACACCCCGCGGTCCCACGCGAGGTCCACCCCCACCCGGGCCGCGGAACGGCTGCCACCTCCCCCCTCGGTGTGGACCAGTGGCCGTACCGAAGTCTCGTGCTCCAAGTGTGAAGCTCTGATGGAGGAGATGTTGAGCATAAGCCCACTACCGGCCTATATGGTCCGGAGGTTCAGCTTCCGTTTGTGCAGGTTGAGTTGTTGACGAACCGTTGACGACGTGGACGCGTCCGCCTCAGCCACGTCCCACGTACGGCATCGTCGTCGCCAGCACCGTCGCGAACTGCACATTCGCCTCCAGGGGCAGCTCCGCCATGTGCCGGACCGTGCGCGCCACATCGGCCACATCCATCACCGGCTCGATCGCCAGTTCGCCGTTCGCCTGGAGGGTTCCGGTTCGCATGCGCTCGGTCATGTCGGTGGCCGCGTTCCCGATGTCGATCTGACCGCAGGCGATCCGGTACGGACGCCCGTCCAGGGACAACGACTTGGTCAGCCCGGTCAGCGCGTGCTTCGTGGCCGTGTACGCGATCGACTGCGGGCGCGGGGTGTGCGCCGAGATCGAGCCGTTGTTGATGATCCGGCCGCCCTGCGGGTCCTGCTCCTTCATCCGCCGGTACGCCGCCTGCGCGCACAGGAACGCGCCGTTGAGGTTGGTGTCCACGACGTGCCGCCACGCCTCGTACGGCAGCTCTTCGAGGGGGACGCCGCCCGGGCCGAACGTACCGGCGTTGTTGAAGAGCAGGTCGAGCCGCCCGAAGTGATCGTGTACGGCCGCGAACAGGGCGGCCACGTCGTCCGGCCGCGAGACGTCCGCGCGTACGGCGATCGAGGGCCCCTCGGGTACGAGAGCCGCCGTCTCCTCCAGCGTCTCGGTCCTGCGTCCGGCCAGCGCCACCGACCAGCCGGTACGCAGCAGTTCGGCGGCTACGGCCCGGCCGATGCCGGAGCCCGCTCCGGTTACGACCGCGATCTTCGTCTGCTTGGGATGCATGGCGTTCATGGGGCCGCAGCGTAGACGGGGAGGTGTACGTCCATGAGCACCACGTCCGCCAGGGTGCGGCGGCGTCCCGGATGGCGTCAGGCGGTCTCGCCGGGGTAGCGGACGCCGATGCGGTCCCGTATCGCGTCGAGCGTCCGCATCACGGCGAGGCTGCCGTCGAGGGGGACGACCGGGGACTCGGCCTCGCCGGCGCGCAGGGCGCGCATCACCTCGGCGGCCTCGTGCTTGAGGCTGTTGCGTGCGCCGGACGCCGGGTCGGCCGTGAACGTCTCGGGGTCGCGGCCGTCGCGGTGCAGGACGAAGTGGTCCGGGAAGAAGAATCCGCCGGGGATGTCGATACGGCCCGCGGAGCCGGTGACGGATGCGGCGACGGGGGTTCCGCCATTGATGGAGCAGTGCACCGAAGCGAGAGCGCCGCTCTCCCAGGAGAGCAGTGCTCCCGTCTGGAGATCGACGCCCTCGTCGGAGAGCACTGCTCTCGCGGTGATGTCCGAGGGCTCCCCGAGCAGCAGCTGCGCGAACGACACCGGGTAGACGCCGAGATCGAGCAGCGCGCCGCCGCCCTGTGCGGGGTCCCGCAGCCGGTGCGAGGACGGGAAGGGGCCGGCCAGCCCGAAGTCGGCCTGAACCGTGCGCACTTCACCGATCACACCGTCGTCGACGAGCGCCTTCAGCCGCCGGACCAGCGGATTGCAGTACATCCACATGGCCTCCATCAGGAACCGGTCGTGCCGCTTCGCGAGCGCGACCAGCTCCTCGGCCTCCCGCGCGTTCAGCGTGAACGCCTTCTCGCACAGCACATGGCGCCCGGCCTCAAGACACATCCCGGCCGCCGCCCGGTGCGCCGAGTGCGGAGTGGCGACGTACACGATGTCGACGTCCGCGTCCTCGGCCAGCGACGCCCAGTCCCCGTACGCCCTCGGTATCCCGAACCGCTCCGCGAACGCCTTCGCCGAGGCGTCCGTGCGCGAGGCGACGGCCACGACCTCCGCGTCCGGCATGTCCACCAGATCCGCCGTGAACGCCGCGGCGATCCCGCCGGTCGCCAGAATGCCCCACCGCACGCGTTCGCGTTCGCCCGCCATCGTCGCCCGCCCTTGCTCTGTGACCCCGAACACTCCGTTCGAACTGAGAGCATAGGTGGCGGATTACTCGGAGAGTCGGAGAGGGAGGGGCACATGCGGGACCAGGACGGCCCGGCAGGACACATACCGAACACGGCGGTCGCCGACGCCACGTCGCCGGCCGCCGACCCGGCGCCGCCCGCCGCCCCGGCAGAGGCAGCCCCCGGCGGGACCCCCGACGCCGGCGCCCTCCGCCGCACCGGACTCCTCGTCACCCTGATCCTCGGCGGGCTCACCGCCACGCCCCCGCTGGCGATGGACATGTACCTCCCGTCGCTGCCGGAGGTCACGAGGTCGCTGCACGCCCCGGCCGCGACCGTGCAGCTCACGCTCACCGCCTGCCTCGCCGGGATGGCGCTCGGACAGCTCGTGGTCGGACCGATGAGCGACCGATGGGGCCGCAAGCGGCCGCTGCTCGCCGGCCTCGCCGTCTACGTCGTCGCCACCGTGCTGTGCGCCCTGGCGCCCAACGTCGAACTCCTCGTCGCCTTCCGGCTGGCGCAGGGCCTCGCGGGCGCGGCCGGGATCGTGATCGCCCGGGCTGTCGTCCGCGATCTGTACGACGGCATGGCGATGGCCCGCTTCTTCTCCACCCTCATGCTGATCTCCGGCGTCGCCCCGATCGTCGCGCCGCTCATCGGCGGGCAGATCCTGCGCTTCACCGACTGGCGGGGCGTGTTCGTCGTCCTCACGGCGGTCGGCATCGCGCTGACGGCCGTCGTCTGGTTCCGGCTCCCCGAGACCCTCGCGCCCGGCGAACGGCACAGCGGCGGCGTCGGCGAGGCGCTGCGCGCGATGCGCGGACTGCTCGCCGACCGGGTCTTCGCCGGGTACATGCTCGCGGGCGGCTTCGCGTTCGCCGCGCTGTTCGCGTACATCTCGGCGTCCCCGTTCGTGGTGCAGGAGATCTACGGAGCCTCGCCCCAGACGTTCAGCCTGCTCTTCGGCCTCAACTCCGTCGGCCTGGTGATCGTCGGGCAGATCAACGGCAAGATCCTGGTCGGCCGGGTCAGCCTCGACAAGGTCCTCGCCGTCGGTCTCGCGGCCATCGCCGTCGCCGCGACCGCGCTGCTGCTGATGTCCTCCGGCGTCTTCGGCGAGGCCGGCCTGGTCCCGGTGGCCGCCGCGCTGTTCGTGCTCATGTCCGCGATGGGCATCGCCCTGCCCAACACACAGGCGCTCGCCCTCATGCGCGTCCGGCACGCCGCCGGCTCCGCCTCCGCGCTGCTGGGCACCTCCTCCTTCCTCATCGGCGCGATCGCCTCGCCCCTCGTCGGAATCGCCGGGGAGCACACCGCCGTCCCGATGGCCGTCGTCCAACTGGCCGCAGTACTGGTGGCCATCGCCTGCTTCGTGGGACTGTGCCGTCCCTGGCAGACGGGACGCACACCGGACGGAAAGGCGGCGGACAGCTGAGCGCACCGAGACTGCGCGTCGACACACCCGAACGGGCCGGACTCGACCCCGGAGAACTGCGTCAGCTCGTACGAGAGGTACGCGCCCTCACGCGCGGGGCGAACCCCTGGGCGGCGGGCGTGGTGCTGGTCGCGGGGCGCGGCCCGGTGATCGCCGTCGAGGAGGCGGCGGGGTGGGCGGTGCGGTACGCGTCCTACGACGAGGCGGCGGACAAGGGCGTCGAACTCCCGCCGGGGGCACGGGTGCCCATGACCGTCCACACGCCCTTCGACCTGGCCTCCCTCACCAAGCTGTTCACGGCGGTCACCGCGGTGCAGCAGCTGGAGCGCGGCACGCTGGGCATCGACGCGCGGGTCGGCGCGTATCTTCCGGAGTTCCGCGCGGCCGCCGCGTACGACATCACCGTACGACAGCTGCTCACCCACACCTCCGGGCTGCGCCCCGAACTCCCGCTGTACGACTGCCCGGACGACGCGGCGCGGCTCACGATGCTCCGGGCCGAGCCCCCGACGTCCGAACCGGGCGAGTACCTGTACTCCGACCTCAACCCGCTCCTCCTCCAGTACGTGCTGGAGCGCGTCACCGGGCGCGCGCTCGACGTCCTCGTCCGGGACGGCATCACACGGCCGCTCGGCATGACGGCCACGGGGTTCGGGCCCTGCCCGGGCGCGGCGGCGACGGAGGATCAGCGGCGGCCGTGGGCCAAGGTGGACCGGGGGATGCTGCGGGGCGTGGTCCACGACGAGAACGCGTGGGCGCTCGGCGGAGTGGCGGGCCACGCGGGCCTCTTCTCCACCGCCCGCGACCTGGCGGTCTTCTGCCGCACCCTCCTGGCCGGCGGCTCCTACGGCCCCGCCCGCATCCTCGGCCCCGACTTCGTCGAACTCCTCCTCACCCCACCCGGCCTCGGCTTCGCCCTCGACCAGCCCTGGTTCATGGGCGCGCTCGCGGGGCACGGTGCGGCCGGCCATACGGGCTTCACGGGTACGTCGCTGGTGCTGGACCCGGCGACGGACACGTTCCTGGTGCTCCTCGCCAACACCGTCCACCCCAGACGCCGCCCCGCGGACAGCGAGCCGCGGGCCGCTGCCGGGACGCGACTGGCCAGGGCGGTACGCGGCGCCTGACCCCCGGGCTTCTCGTCCCCGCCGCCCCTACCCGTCCCATCCTTCTGGGGCTCCGCCCCAGACCCCGTGGGTTGTGTGTCGTCTGCGGGCCGGTGGGGGCCGTTCGCGCAGTTCCCCGCGCCCCTGACGGCGCGGGGCTTCGCCCCGCGATTCCCCGCCCGCCCACGTTTTTCAGGGGCGCGGGGAACTGCGCAATCTTTTAGCGGGGGTCTGGGGGCGCAGCCCCCAGGGATGGGACGGGTAGGGGCGGCGGGGGCGAAACCGTTTGGAACCCGGGGGTCCCGGCGACCGTAGAATCGCCGGGTGAACGCCCCCGTACCCCCCGCCGACACCCTGCGCACCGCCCTCGCGGCCCTCCTCGACGGCCTCCCCCCAAAGGCAGCCACGCAGGCGGTCGACCGGCTGATCGCCAACTACCGGGGCACCACCCCGACCCACACCCCGATCCTCCGCGACCGCTCGGACGTGGTGGCGTACGCGGCCTACCGGATGCCGGCGACATTCGAGGCGGTCCGCGCGGCGCTGGACGCGTTCGCGGACGCGGTCCCGGGGTGGACGCCGGCGAGCCACGTGGACGTCGGCGGCGGCACGGGCGCGGCCACCTGGGCGGTGAACGCGACGTGGGAGGGCGCCCGCCCGGTGACGGTGCTGGACTGGGCCGAGCCCGCGCTCGCCCTCGGCCGGGAGATCGCCGCGGCGAACCCGGAGCTGAAGGGCGCCGAGTGGCACCGCTCTCGTATCGGATCAGCGCTCACCATCGAGAGCACTGATCTCGTCACCGTGTCGTACGTCCTCGGCGAGCTGACCGAGGCCGACCGCGGCTCCGTGGTCGACGCCGCCGCGGCCGCCGCCCAGGCCGTCGTGATCATCGAGCCGGGCACCCCCGACGGCTACGCCCGCGTCATCGAGGCCCGTGACCGCCTGATCCGCGCCGGGTTCCATGTCGCCGCGCCCTGCCCGCACAGCGCGGCCTGCCCCATCGTCCCCGGAGAGGACTGGTGCCACTTCTCCGCCCGGGTCGCCCGTTCCTCGCTGCACCGCCAGGTCAAGGGCGGCTCCCTGCCGTACGAGGACGAGAAGTTCAGCTACGTCGCCGCCACCCGCTTCCCGCCCACCCCGGCCCCCTCCCGCGTCGTACGCAAGCCGCAGATCCGCAAGGGCCAGGTGCTTCTCGACCTGTGCGAGCCGGACGAGGCCCTGCGCCGGGAGACGGTGACGAAGCGTCACGGACCGCTGTACAGGGCGGCCCGTGACGCGGAGTGGGGCGACGCCTGGCCGCCGGCCGCGGAGGACTAGTGGGGGCCGCAGGGGACGAGACGATCCGTATCGTTGCCCTGGTAGGTTCGGGTCATGGCCCAGAAGCCCAAGACCAGCCCCGATTCCACCCGCCGCAGCGAGAAGTCGCGTCGGGCGATCCACGCCGCCGCCCTCGAACTCGTCGGCGAGGTCGGCTACCCCAAGACCACGATCGAGGGCATCGCGGCCCGCGCCGGAGTCGGCAAGCAGACGATCTACCGCTGGTGGTCGTCGAAGGCGGACGTGCTGCTCGACGCGTTCACGGACCTGGGTGAGCAGGGCGCGCAGGCGGCGGGGCAGGAGTCGTACGAGATCCCGGACACGGGAGATCTGGCCGCCGACCTCAAACTGGTCCTGCGCGCCACCGTGGACGAGCTGCTGGAGCCCAGGTTCGAGGCCCCCGCGCGCGCCCTGGCCGCCGAGGGCGTGGTCAACGAACGGCTCGGCGTCGAGTTCGTGACCAAGCTTCTGGAACCCCAACTCCAGCTGTATGTACGGCGGCTGCGCTCGGCGCAGGACAAAGGTGCCGTACGCCAGGACATCGACCCCCGCATCGCCCTGGAGCTGTTCGTCTCCCCGCTCGCCCAGCGCTGGCTCCAGCGCACGGGCCCGATCTCGTACGAATACACCGACGCCCTCGTCGAGTACGCCCTCTACGGCCTCACCCCTCGCTGAGGGGCCTTCCACAACCGGCCCGGCGCGTCCGTGATGACGCCGTCGCAGCCCAGCGCGAGCGCCCGGTCGCGCTGGGCCGGAGTGACCACGGTGTGCGCCCACACGCGTGGGACGCCGGATCTCGCCGCCCGTACGAGATCGGTGTCACGTGCCTTGTGGTCGACGTCGAGGAGGTCGACGAACGACGCCCAGCGCTCGGGGCGGTCGGTGCGCAGCTGGGCCGCCGAGCGCCACAACTGGCTGACCAGGCCCAGGCGGTGGGCGCGCCGGGCCACCTCCGGGTCGTTGGAGTTCACGAACACCGACCGGGTCAGTCCGCGGGCGCGGAGCATCGCGGCGAGCGTGTCCAGGCTGTCGGGGTCCTTGGCCTCCAGCGTCAGGACGATCCGCCCGCCGAAGCGGTCCAGCACGTCGGCGACGGTCGGTGGGCGCTCCGCCCGCCAGCTGCCGGGGAGGGAATCCCTGGGGTGCAGGCGCACGCCCCGCCACTCCCGGATATCCAGATCCCGCACCGCGCCGCCCGCGTAGGTCGTGCGGTTCAGCGTCGCGTCGTGCATGACCACCACGGTCCCGTCGCGCAGCATCCGGGTGTCGAGGTCGAGCACCTGCGCCGTACCGCGCTCGTACGCCGCCATCAGTCCCGACATGCTGTTCTCCGGCACTTCCCGGGCGCCGCCGCGGTGGGCGACATGGACGACGCGGGGGAGGGCGTCCACCGTCAGCGGGCCCGTGCCCCACTCCGGCGGGGCCGGGATGCCGCCGGGGCCCGCCAGAGTCAGCGAGGCGAGGCCGGCGAGACCAATGAGTGCAGTCCTGGTGACCATGGCGACAACGGTAGGCGGAATAATCGTATGAAAGCCGGTAATGACACTCGATCCGGGCCGGGGTGAGGCATAGCCCCACCTACCCCGGATGTGGGCTCTGGCCACCCGGGGCGCAGGATGGTGGGACCATAGGGCAGGACGTGGGCACAACGGCGAGGCGAGGCGAGGGGATATATGAGCGCAGAGTTCGGCCACCGCTCCGGCACGCAGGGCAGGATCTCCCAGTGGCTGCGGGGACTCCGCCCGAAGGGTCCATCGGAGACCGCTGACGGCGGGCGTGAGACCCTGCTGCTCGCCGCTGCCGCCGCGGGGCTGCCGCTCGCGCAGGCCGCGTACCCCTCCGGCTACCGGTGTTCCTGTGACCGCGTCGGCTGTCCCACCCCCGCGCGCCACCCCGTCTCCTTCGCCTGGCAGACGCAGTCCACCACCGACCGCGCGCAGATCGAGCGCTGGGCCCGGCACCAGCCGAAGGCCAACTTCATCACCGCGACCGGCATGACGCACGACGTCCTCGACGTGCCGCTCGACGCCGGGCGCGAGGCGCTGAAGCGGCTGCTGGCTTCCGGTATCGAGGTGGGGCCCGTCGCGGAGTCGGGCGGTGACCGGATGCTCTTCTTCACGGCCACGCGGGGTACGCCCGAGGACGAGGACGAGTGGTGGCCCTGCGAGCTGGACTGCCATCCCGAGACGATGGACGAGCATCCGGGGCTGCGGTGGCACTGCCGTGGGTCGTACGTGCTCGTTCCGCCGGCGCGGTTGCCGGGTGATCTGACGGTCGAGTGGGTACGCGGGCCGGAGTACGCCCTGCCGGACCCGCTCACCCTCCTGGAAATCCTCACCGACGCGTGTGCCCGTTACGCGGGCGAGAACGAGTCGGACCAGCTGGCTGCCTGGCCGCACCGAGGCTGAACCCCGAAGAACCCCGAGGCTGAACCCCGAAGCTGAACCCTGAGGGCAGGGCACAGCCAGGTGCGGCCGGCTTCTGCCGCTACTCGCCCTTCGCCCCCGTCAGCCCCTCGATCCGCCCCAGGATCGACACTCCCTGGCTCCCCGAGCTCTTCGCCGGGTCCAGGGCCGCCTGGTTGGAGACGAACTCCAGGGTGAGGGACTGCTTGATCTCGCCGGTCGTCAGGGCCTGCACGTCCGCGGTGGGCGCGGGGATCTCGGTGCCCGCCGCGGCGGTCTGCTTCTCGTAGCGGTGCGTGGTGAAGAACACCAGCGCCCCGCCGTCCGCGGTGCGCAGCCCCACCGGGGCGTAGTCGCCCGAGGTCAGCGGCTCGTCGATGTACTGCCGGGCGAGACCGGGCTTGCTGGCGAACTTCTTGCGCTGGGCCCGCCACTGCGAGGTGTGCGTGCCCGCGGCGAAGGTGTCACCGCCGGCCTTCAGATACGTCGCGTACGACTGACTCAGCTTCTCCGGCTCGATCGCCAGGGCCGCGTCGTCGGCGGTGACCGGCTGGGCATAGCCGTTCTCGTCCGTCTTGAACTTCGGTACGTCGTCGGCGGCGAGCACGGTCAGATACGAGACCTGCCATACGTCGTTCGCGTCGCCGCGGGTGAAGACCAGCAGCCAACGGCTGCCCGGCACACCCTTGTTGGCGGCCGTGTCGGCCACGAACCAGCGCGGCCAGGCCGCCTTCGCGGGTATCACGAACTTCGCGTCGCTGAACGTCAGCGCCGAAGGCGCCGGATTGCCGCCCGGGTTGTTCTTGTGCCCGGCCTTCAGCTTGGCGCCGTCGATGTCGGCGAGCGGCCCGGTGACCCGGTCCGCGTCCAGCGAACGGTCGTACTCCTTGTCCGCCTTGTTGTACGCGGTGGTGAAGTCCTTGAGCGCGCGGGCGGCCTCCGCCCGTGTCGCCGCCGGCACGATCTCCCGCTCGCCGTGCACCACCACGCAGCCGCTCGCCGTCAACGACAGAACGGTCACCGCCCCCGTTGCCAGGGCGAATTGGTTGAGACTACGAAGCCTTCGTGGGCTGCGACCCGCGCGATCCGTGCTCATCAGGTGCCTTCACCTTCCCCTTCCCGGAGGCGAACCCTACCGGGGCGAGGAAGATCGCGAGTGTCGGGACCAGGTACAGCGCCCACACCGTGACCTGGAGGACGGTCGGGTCGGGCTGGAAGTTGAAGACGCCCTTCAGGAGGGTGCCGTACCAGCTCGTCGGATCGATGGTGTTGCTGATGTCGAAGGCCAGGTTCGTCAGGCCGGGGATGAAGTCGGCCTCCTGGAGGTCGTGGACGCCGTACGCGAGCACACCCGCGGCGACGACGACCAGCATGCCGCCGGTCCAGGTGAAGAACTTGGCGAGGTTGATCTTCAGTGCGCCGCGGTAGAAGAGCCAGCCGAGGAAGACCGCGGTGGCGAGGCCGAGGGCGACGCCGATCAGCGGGCGGGGGGTGCCGTCGCTGGCCGCGTGCACCGACGCCCACACGAACAGCGCCGTCTCCAGGCCCTCACGGCCGACGGCCAGGAACGCGGTCGCGACCAGCGCGCCCGTGCCCATCGCCAGGGCCGCGTCCAGCTTGCCGTGCAGCTCCGACTTGAGGTGCCGGGCCGTACGCCGCATCCAGAAGACCATCCACGTCACCAGGCCCACGGCGAGGATCGACAGCGAACCGCCGAGCGCCTCCTGCGCCTTGAACGTCATCTCCTGGGAGCCGAACTCCAGCGCGCAGCCGAAGCCGAGGGCCACGGTGATCGCGACGCCGATGCCGATCCAGATCGGCTTCAGGGCGTCCTTGCGGTCCGTCTTCACCAGATAGGCGATGAGGATGCAGACGACGAGGCTGGCTTCCAGACCCTCGCGCAAGCCGATCAGATAGTTGCTGAACACGGGCTACGCCTCCTTGGAGAACAGCGCCCGGCCCCACCAGTCGTCCTTGTCACGGACGCCGGGCGGGACGGCGAAGACCGCCGAACTCACGTGCTGGATGTACTCGTTGAGCGCGTCGGTGCGCGACAGGCTGCGCTGCACCGGGATGAAGCCCTTGCGGACGTCACGCTGGTACGCGAGGAAGAACAGGCCCGCCTCAAGACGGCCGAGGCCGTCGGTGCCGTCCGTGAAGGAGTAGCCGCGGCGCAGGATCGTGATCCCGTCGTTGGAGTCGGGGTGCGCGAGCCGCACATGCGCGTCGGGCTTCATCGCCTTCAGGAACGGCTTGTCGTGCTCCTTGGCCTTGCCGACCGGGGCGCCCTCGCCCTTGTCGCGGCCGAAGATGTCCTCCTGCTCCTGGAGCGAGGTCCGGTCCCACGTCTCGATGTGCATCCGGATGCGGCGGGCGACGAGATACGAGCCGCCGGTCATCCAGTCGGGACCGTCCTTCTCGCCCACCCACACGAACTTCTTCAGGCGGTCCGTCTCGGTGCCCGCGATGTTGCGGGTGCCGTCCTTGAAGCCCATCAGATTGCGCGGGGTCTGCGCGTCCGGTGTCGTCGACGAGGTCTTGCCGAAGCCCAGCTGCGACCAGCGGATGGCGACCTTGCCGAAGCCGATCCGGGCGAGGTTGCGGATCGCGTGCACCGCGACCTGCGGGTCGTCCGCGCACGCCTGGATACACAGATCGCCGTTGCTGCGCGCCTTCTCCAGGGCGTCGCCCGGGAACTTCGGCAGATCGACCAGAGCCTCGGGCCGCTGGTCCTTCAGTCCGAACTTCTCGAACAGGGAGGGTCCGAAGCCGATCGTCAGCGTCAGCCGCGAGGGCTTGAGGCCCAGCGCCTCGCCGGTGTCGTCCGGCGCCGCCTCGGCGAGACCGCCGTACGCGCCCTCGCCGACGGTGTGCCCGCCGGTCATCCGGCGCGCGGCGGCCGTCCACTCCTTCAGCATCTCTACGAACTCGGCGCGGTCGTCCGTCTTCACGTCGAACGCGGCGAAGTGCAGCCGGTCCTGCACCGGGGTCGCGATGCCCGCCTGGTTCGCGCCGTGGAAGGCGACCGCGGCGCCGGCTTCGGCGGCGGTCGGGTCCACGTCGTTGCCGGTACGGGTCATCGCCACCGCGCCGCCGGCCGCGGCGGCACCGAGCGCGAGCCCGGCACCGCCCCAGCCGATCAGCGAACGCCGGGAGGGAGAGGCGCCGGTGGCGGCCTCCGCGGCTCCCGAGGCTTCGGCTTCGGAGGCTTCGGTGGTGCTCGTGGTGTCCGTGTTGTCCGTCATGGTGCGGCTCCTACTTCACGACGGCGGCGGCGAGCTTGGACAGGGGCTCGGCGAGCGCGTTGACCGCGTCCGAGAGCTCCTTGCGGTCGGCCTTGCCGACCTTGTCGTACGAGGTGAAGTCGTACTGTGTCTTATCCGTCCCGTCCGTGCGGAACTTGTCCAGCAGCGTGTTCAGCGCGGTGAACTGCTTGTCGAGCTCGGTCGTCAGCGCGGCGTCGTTCTCCTTGGCGACCGGCTTCAGCAGCTCGTACGCCTTCTGCGCGCCCTCGACATTGCCCTTGAAGTCGCTCAGGTCGGTGTGCGAGTAGCGGTCCTCCTCGCCGGTGACCTTGCCGGTGGCGACCTCGTCGAGCAGCTCCTTGGCGCCGTTGGCCATGGAGGTCGGGGTGATCACGGCCTTGCCGACGCGCTTCTGCCAGTCGGTCAGGTCGGAAACCAGCTTGTCGGCGAGGGTCTTCTCCTCGGCGCCGATCTTCTTGTCCTCCCAGAGGGACTTCTCCAGGCGGTGCCAGCCCGTCCACTTCTGGCCGTCCTCCAGACCGTCCGCGCGGACGTCGACCTTCGGGTCGATGTCACCGAAGGACTCCGCGACGGGCTCGGTGCGCTCCCAGCCCAGGCGCGAGTCGGCGAACTCCTTCTTCGCGGCCTCGATGTCGCCGGCCTTGACGGCCTTGGCGAACGCCTCGGCCTTGGGCAGCGTGGCGTCGGCCTGCTCCTGCGCGTACTCGCGGTAGGCGGCGACGGCCTTGTCGAGGCGCGGGTCGCGCTTGGCGACCTTGCCGCCGGTGACCGTGAGCTTCTGGCGGACGCCGAGGCCCTTCATGCCGGGGCGGCAGGCGATCTCGTACGAACCGGCCTTGACCTCGGCGGTCAGCGTGTACTTGGTGCCCGGGCCGATGTTCTCCTTCTCGGAGACGATCCGGTCGTCCGGGAAGAGGATCTCGACCTCGGTGGCCTTCGAGCCCTTGTTCTCGATCTGCAGCGTGACCTGGCCGGCGGGGACCGACTTCGACGAGGTCGTGCACTTGGAGTCGGCGGCGGTCACCTTGATCGCGTCGCCGTTCTTGGCGTCGCTCTTCTCGGTGCAGCCCGTGACGGCGGTCAGAGCGGCCGCGGTGGCGGCAGCGGTGACAACTGAGAGTCGGACGGCTCGCATTCAGGCTCCAAGAGAAGAATCGGACAATCCGCACGGCGGGGCCCGTGCGGGGATGGTGAGGCTGGCCTAACTTATCTGAGGCTTGCCTCACTGATACCCACCGGTCCGGTGATTCAGCTCTCACAGTCGTCGCATAGGAACGGCTTGATCACGGCGGCTCAAAACGCACCCCATGAACTGGTCAAGCGCAGGTCAAGAGTCCCGTCTCGGAGTGATCAGGGCGGCATCGGTCCTGGGGTGCGGGAACACCTCCACGGGCTGCCGATAGACGTCACTCAGCAAGTCGCCGGTGAGGACGTCGCCCGGCGGACCGTCAGCCGCGACACAACCGGCGCACAGAATCGCCACCCGGCGCGCGTACGCGCTCGCGAGCCCCAGATCGTGCAGCACCACAACCACCGCGTCCCCGGCGCGCGCCCTTTCCCGGCACACACGCAGCACCAACTCCTGGTGTCTGAGGTCGCTGGTGACATGGAGTTCGCGGAAGGTGTCGGCGACGACGAGGCGTTCGGCGGCTTCTACACCGCGGGCGCCGAGCTGGACCCGGTGGACCTGTCGGTGGCGCTGAGCGAGGACGCCCAACTGCCGGGCGACGACGGCGAGTCGGGGTCCGGCGGCTCCGCTGACTCGGGCGACTCCGACAGCTCCGGAACCTCCGGCTCCACGGGCGGCACGGGCACGACCGGCTCCACCACCGGCGGCGTGAGCGGTGCGCTCGCCTCCACGGGTTCGTCGGTGCCGGCCGGAGCGGTCGGCACCGCGGGCGCGGTGGCCGTCGCGGCGGGCGCGGGCGTGGTGTACGCGATGCGCAGGCGGCGCACCGAGGGTGTGTAGCAGTCAGGCACGCCCGGTAGGAGCAGTCGGGCCCACCCGGTAAACGAGTGGGCCCGAGGCCGCCCGTCCCCGACACTCTTCTCGATGAACATGAAGAGGGAACTGTTGGGGGCGGGCGGCCTCGTGCTGGAGGTGACCGGTCGCCCCGGTCCGCCGCCGTTGCGGTTCGAGTCGGCGGACGGGGGCCGGCTGCTGCTCCGCCAGGGCGGGCACCCGCTGCTCCTCGGCCGGATCGACCGCGGGCCCGAGGGCAACCTCTCCTACGAGGGCCTCTTCGTGCACCGCCTCGACGGCTACCGCTCCCCGCTGCCGCCCATCCGCTCGGCCCTGACCCGGTCCGCGGGCAACTGGGCGCACTTGTATGCCGGTTGGCTGGAGGAGTCGGCGGACGGCCCGCTGCACGACGGGCGCTGGCTGCTGAGCGAGGCGCGGACGTTCCCGCCGTACGTCTGGTCCGGCGACTTCCCGCGCGACTGGCCCGCCTGCTACCTCGACTGGTGCGCGGGCGGCTGGCAGGGCGTCGTCCCGCTGCGTGAGCTCTCACCGCCCGACGCGCCCCGCGTGAAGGCGTACCGAAAACACGTACGTGAGGGCACGCGGGCTCCTGTACTCCTGTGGTGGGTCTCATCCCTCGACGGCTGGCTGATCCTGGACGGGCACGACCGGGCCGTGGCGGCGTTGGCGGAGGGCCGGGACCCCGCGTGCGTGGTGTTGGCCCGTGCGCCGGACGAGGATGTCTGGCGGCGCACGGCGGACGAGGTGACCGCGGGGCACGAGCAGCGGATGGAGCGGCTGCGTGACCGCTCGGGACTGGGCGTGGAGCGCGAGCGGGCCACCCTGGAGCGGGCGTACGGCGAGGTGATGTCCTCGCTGCCGTACGACCACGGCCTCACCCGCTCCTGGCCCCTGCCCGGCGGTCCCGCGGCCTGGGACGACCTCGCGGCGCAGGTGATGTTTGAATGCCGGAGTGACTGACTACGACGTGCTGCGGGTCTTCTGTGGACCCGACGGCGGGTACGGCAATGAGCTCGGTGTCGTCCGCGAGGGCTCGGTGCTGCCGGACCGCGAGGACCGGCAGGAGCTTGCCGCGAAGCTCGGCTTCAGCGAGACCGTGTTCGTCGACGACCCCGAGCGGGGGGTCATCGACATCTACACGCCCACGCTGCGGTTGCCGTTCGCCGGGCATCCGTGTGTCGGGGTGGGGTGGCTGCTCGACGTACCCGAACTGGTCACGCCTGCCGGGGTGGTGGGGGTGCGGCTGGACGGGGAGTTCAGCTGGATCGAGGCGCGGGCGGAGTGGGCGCCGGCGCGTACGTTGCGGCGGTACGGGTCCGGTGCCGAGGTCGATGCGCTGGCTGTTCCCGAGCCTGGTGAGTGGATCTATGCCTGGGCCTGGGAGGACGAGGCTGCGGGGCGGGTGCGGGCTCGGGCGTTTCCCGGGCGGGACGACGGGATCGACGAGGACGAGGCTACGGGGGCGGCGGCGCTGCTTCTTACGCATGAGCTGGGGCGGGCGCTGAACATTGTGCAGGGGGTGGGGTCGCAGATCCTTACCGCGCCGCAGCCGGGGGGTTGGGTGGAGGTGGGTGGCCGGGTACACCTGGAGCGCTGAGCCGCGCTTCTTTCGCCCCCGCCGCCCCTACCCGTCCCATCCCTGGGGGCTGCGCCCCCAGACCCCCGCTGAAAAGATTGCGCAGTTCCCCGCGCCCCTTTTAGGGGCGCGGGGAACTGCGCGACAAGCCCCCACCGGCCCGCAGTCAAAGAACCGGGGCGGGCGGGGGATCGCGGGGCGAAGCCCCGCGCCTTAAGACACCCGCAGCCGACGTCCAAGCCCCCCGACCGCCCCGAGCCGGCAGGCCTACGCGCTCAAGGGGAACTCTTCCCCCAGGGCCACGAAGACCGCCGTGTTGAGGGCGAACGCGCGCTTGCACTCGGTGATGATGCGCTGCTTCTCCAGGTCGTCGGCGAGGACCCCGTCCAGCAGTTCGCGGTAACCCCGCTTGAACGCCGCAGGGTTGGTGATGTCCTCGAAGACGTAGAAGCGGACGCCGTCGCCCTTGCGGGTGAAGCCCCAGGTCTGTTCGGCCTTGCCGCGGATGATCTGGCCGCCGGAGAGGTCGCCGAGGTAGCGGGTGTAGTGGTGGGCGATGTAACCGCCGGGCCACTCGCGGGCGCACTCGGCCACGCGGTCGGCGTACGCCCGGGTCGCGGGCAGCGCGGTGAGCGTCGCGCGCCAGTCGGGGCCCCGGAGATGGGCCAGGTCGCGCTCGAGGGCGGTGCGGCGCAGCAGCTCGGGCTGGATGAAGGGCCCGGTCACCGGATCGGCGGCCAGACGCTCGACGTCCGCCTCCAACGCCTCGTACACGAACCACAGTTGCTCGGTGTACCGCGCGTACGCCTCGACGCCCAGCCGGCCGCCGAGCAGGTCGCTCATGAACGTCGACGTCTCCGCCTCCACGTGCTGCTCGTGCGACGCGGTGCGAATGAGTGTCGAGAACGTGGCGCTCGACGTGTCCGTCGCGTTCATGAGGCCTCCGGAGCCGAAGAGGTAGGGACGAGAGCCAGCCCATCTTCTATGGTTAGGCTTACCTAAGTCAATGACTTCCCGACACCCTGTCGGTAAAACGGTACCCCGATTCCCGATCAAGCTCACATGAGAAAGCCCGCCCTGTGGACAGGGCGGGCTCGGGGACAGTGGGGACCAGGGTTACGGCAGGGTCAGGATCTCCGCGCCACTGTCGGTGACGACCAGCGTGTGCTCGAACTGCGCCGTCCGCTTCCGGTCCTTCGTCACGACGGTCCACCCGTCGTCCCACATGTCGTACTCGTGCGTACCGAGCGTGAGCATCGGCTCGATGGTGAAGGTCATCCCGGGCTGGATGACGGTCGTCGCGTGCGGGCTGTCGTAGTGGGGAACGATCAGCCCGGAGTGGAAGGAGGAGTTGATCCCGTGACCGGTGAAGTCTCGCACCACCCCGTACCCGAACCGCTTCGCGTACGACTCGATGACACGCCCGATGATGTTGATCTGGCGGCCCGGCTTGACGGCCTTGATGGCACGGTTGAGGGACTCCCGGGTCCGCTCCACCAGCAGCCTCGACTCCTCGTCGGCGTCCCCGACCAGGTACGTGGCGTTGTTGTCGCCGTGCACGCCGCCGATGTACGCCGTCACGTCGAGGTTGATGATGTCGCCGTCCCGCAGGACAGTGGAGTCCGGGATGCCGTGGCAGATGACCTCGTTGACGGAGGTGCACAGCGACTTGGGGAAACCGCGGTAGCCGAGGGTCGAGGGGTAGGCGCCGTGGTCGCACATGTAGTCGTGCGCCACCCGGTCCAGCTCGTCCGTCGTCACACCCGGCGCGATGAGCTTCGCCGCCTCGGCCATCGCCTGCGCGGCGATCCGCCCGGCGGTCCGCATCGCCTCGATCGTCTCGGGCGTCTGCACCTCCGGTCCGGTGTACGGCGTGGGGGCGGGCTTGCCCACGTACTCGGGACGCCGGATGTTTCCCGGTACGGGACGGGTGGGAGAGAGCTCCCCTGGTACGAGCAGCGACTGGCCAGACATGTCAGCGAGTCTAACCAGCGGGCATGGGGGACCATGTCCGTGGCGAAAGGAGCCGTTCATGGCCCTCTTCAAGAGGCGGACCGTCGGCAAGCCCGGCGAGTGGTACTACTGCCTGGAGCACCAGAAGGTCGAGGAGGGCCCCGAGTGCCCGGGCAAGGACCGCTTCGGCCCGTACGCCTCCCGCGAGGAGGCGACACGCGCGATGCAGACCGCGCAGGACCGGAACCTGGAGTGGGAGACGGACCCGAAGTGGCATGACGCGCCGTCGCCGGGCCAGGAGGACGACTGAACGGGCGGGAAACGTCTTGTACGGACCCGCGGTCGCCGATGGCGGCCACTCCCCGCGGGAGACCCGTGCTTGTCAGGTGACAGTTACGGGTGGTGCGGGCGGGAAATCCCCCCGAGCGGAGCGCATCCGCACCGCGTGCTCGTTCGTCCGCACGTCATACCTCATCAGCTTCGGGAGAAACGCGGCCAGGACCCCCACCGCACCGACGCAGATCAGCCCCCCTGACCAGATCGACGTCCGCACACTCGTCCACGCCGCCATCCCGCCCGCACGGACCTGCCCGAGCGTGGGCCCCACGGAGTAGGACAGCAGCTCGATCCCGGCGAGCCGCCCCCGCAGCTCGTCCGGGATCGTCTGGTCCCAGATGGCGCCCCGGAAGATCCCGCTCACCATGTCGCAGCAGCCGCCGAGGGTGAGAAACAGCAGCACCAGCCACACGTTGTGCACAGCCCCCGCGGCCGCCATCGCGAGCCCCCAGCACGCCGCGGCCAGGGCGACCATCCGCCCGTGCCGGTGGATGCGCGAGGTCCACCCGCTGGTGAGGCTCACGAGCAGCGCCCCGGCCGGGACCGACGCGTACATCAGCCCCAGCGACCACTCCGCGTCGAGCTCGTCCGCGAGGAACGGCAGCAGTGCGAGCGGCATCGCGAAGAACATCGCCGCGAGGTCGATCGCGTACGTACCGAGGAGCTCCTTGCGGCTCCACGCGTACCGCGCGCCCTCCGCGATGGACCGCAGCGACGGCTTCGCGGCCTCGTGCGCGGCGGGCGACGCGGCGATGCCCAGGCCCAGCGCCACCGACACGACGAAAGTCGCCAGGTCCACGGCGTACGCGCAGCCGAGCCCGGCGTACGCCACGACGACGCCCGCGAGCGCCGGGCCCGCGACGCCGCCCACCGTCCAGCGCAGCGAGTTGAGCGAGGCGGCGGCCGGCAGGTGCTCGTGCGCCACGATCCGCGGGGTGAGCGAGTCCAGAGCCGGCCGCTGGACCGCGCCGAGCGCGGCGGACAGCCCGGCGACCGCGTACAACGGCCACACCGCCGGGTGCGGCAGCAGCGCGTTGACGAGCAGCCCCGCGCACAACACCCCCTGCCCGGCCTCCGTGTAGACGATCAGCTTCCGCTTGTCCAGGGCGTCGGCGAGCGCCCCGCCGTACAACCCGAACACCACCAGCGGCACCAGTTCCACGGCCCCGATGGCTCCCACCGCCACCGCCGACCCCGTCAGCGCCTTCATCTGCACCGGCAGCGCCACGAACGTCAGAAAACTCCCGAAGTTGGTGATCAGCCCGGCCACCCACAGCCGCCGAAAGTCGGCGGAGGCCCGCCAGGGGGCCAGATCGGGCAGCAGCGAACGGAGCCGGGAGGAGGAGCTCATGACCGGCCATGGTCAGGGCGAGCCGTGGGCGAGGGCAACTGCTTTTCGAGGGTGCGCCTGCTTTTCGAGGGTGCGCCGCAGGCAGGTGGCCGGGAAGAATCCGCCGCCCACTACCACCGCGCCGACGGCGGCGCCGTCAGCTGATCAGCGAGCCGTGACAGCCGGTCCCGTAGACGCCGCTTCCCCCGCGGATGCGGCACCGCGTTCTCACCGGCCGCCGCACTCACCAGATGCTGCACGGTATCGAGGTCCAGCTCGGCACCGGCCGGCAGGACGAGCGACTCATGGGCCAGCGCGGGCAACTCACCGCACCCCGCGGACAACGCGGACGACGCGGACACCGCGAGCACCGTCGCCCCGGCCCGCCGGGCGTCGTGCACCCGCTCCAACAGCCCCGCCCCGGCCGAGCCGGGCGACACCACAAGCAACGTTTCCCCACGCCGGGCCGCCTCGATACGTCCGAGCCCCACCGCCAAGTGGGCCGGATCGGACGCCCGCGCCCCGTGCCGCACCAACGTCGGCGACAGCTCCGGCGTCCCCGACCACGCCGCCTCGTCCACCAGATGCGCCGCGAGATGCCACGGCTCGTACTCCTCCGTACCGACCAGCAGCAACCCGCCGCCGTACGACACCACGGACCCGCGCAGCACCCCGGCGAACCGCCGCGTGGCCCCCAGCCACTCGGTCCCGGCGAGCACTTCGCGCAGCAACGCCACCCGTACGGCATCCATGCGAACGCATCCTGCCGCAACCGGCCACTCGTGACCCGGAGTTCACCACGAATTCGCCCAAGCTGGGCACAGGAATCGATCACCGGTCACACGCGCCCCATCCATCGGAATCCACAGGAATCCAGCGGAAGCAACCACCAGGAGCCCCCCATGGCAGAAGCGAGCACCCCCTTCCGCGCCGGCCGCGAAGGCTACGCCAGCTTCCGGATCCCCGCCGTCGTCGTCACGCACACCGGCACGCTGCTCGCGTTCTGCGAGGGCAGGGTCGGCTCCGCGCAGGACCACGGCAACATCGACATCGTGCTGAAGCGGTCGTCGGACGGCGGCCTCACCTGGGGCCCGCTCCAGGTCGTCGCCAAGAACGGCGACAACCTCGCGGGCAACCCGGCCCCCGTCGTCCTCGACACCGGCCGCGTCCTCCTCGTCCACGTCCGCGCCGCGGCCACCGCGAGCGAGGACGCGCTCCTGCGCGGCAAGGTGAAGGCGGCCGACGGGCGCCGCGTCTGGGTGCAGCACAGCGACGACGACGGGCTCACCTGGTCGAGCCCGAAGGAGATCACCGCGCAGGTGAAGAAGGCGAGTTGGCGGTGGTACGCCACCACGCCCGGGCATGCCATCCAGCTGGCCACCGGCCGGGTCGTCGTCCCCGGCAACCACACCCTCCCGCCCACGGGGACGGACAACGGCACCGAGCCGAAGTACAACAGCGGCCACTGCCTGCTCAGCGACGACCGCGGCGAGACCTGGTACCTCGGCTACCTCGACGAGAACACCAACGGCTACATCAACGTGAACGAGACGACCGCGGCCGAACTCCCGGACGGGCGCGTCTACTTCAGCACCCGCAACGATTCGGCCTCCCCCGGCAACCGCGCCGACGCCCACTCCCTCGACGGCGGCAAGAGCCTGGTCAAACCCTTCCGCCCGCAGGCCGGGCTCGTCACCCCCGTCGTCCAGGGCAGCCTCCTCCAGCTCCGCGACCCCGACCTGCTCCTGTACTCGGGCCCCGCCGACCCCGCCTTCCGCGCCCTGATGACCGTGCGCACCAGCCCGGACGCCGGCGCCACCTGGCGCACCGCGTACACGCTGGACGGGCTGCCCGCCGCGTACTCCGATCTCGTACGCGTCGACGCCACGACCGTCGGCCTTCTCTACGAGACCGGCGACTTCGGCGCGTACGAGACGATCACCTTCCGTCGTATCCCCGTGACCGCCCTCACCTGAGCTCCACAGCCGCGATCGGCGCACGTAAAGTCGGCCCATGACCTCTACTGACAGTGCCTCTACCGACCGTGCACAGAAGGCCCCCGCCAAGGACCCGTGGGACCTTCCCGACGTGTCCGGGCTTGTCGTCGGTGTGCTCGGCGGCACCGGCCCCCAGGGCAAGGGCCTCGCCTACCGGCTCGCCAAGGCCGGCCAGAAGGTGATCATCGGCTCGCGCGCCGCGGACCGCGCGCAGAGCGCGGCCGACGAGCTCGGCTTCGGCGTCGAGGGCGCCGACAACGCCGAGTGCGCGCGGCGCAGTGACATCGTGATCGTCGCCGTGCCGTGGGAGGGGCACGGCAAGACCCTCGAATCGCTGCGCGAGGAACTGGCCGGCAAGCTCGTCGTCGACTGCGTCAACCCGCTCGGCTTCGACAAGCAGGGCGCGTACGCGCTGAAGCCCGAGGAGGGCAGCGCCGCCGAACAGGCCGCCGCCTTGCTGCCGGACTCGCGGGTCACGGCCGCCTTCCACCACCTCTCGGCGGTTCTGCTCCAGGATCCGGAGATCGACGAGATCGACACGGACGTCATGGTCCTCGGCGAGGAGCGGGCCGACGTCGAGATCGTGCAGGCGCTGGCCGGCCGCATCCCCGGCATGCGCGGTGTCTTCTCCGGCCGGCTGCGCAACGCCCACCAGGTGGAGTCGCTGGTCGCGAACCTGATCTCCGTGAACCGCCGCTACAAGGCGCACGCGGGGCTGCGCGTCACCGACGTGTGAGTCGGTCGAGTCGATGGGGGACACTGGTCGGCGCAAGCTTGCAGTGTCCCCGCGACAGGAGCCGACCCCATGCCCCGCCTTTCCCTTCTCGCCCTCTTCGCGTGCGTGCTCGCCACGGCCGCGGCGGTCATCTCCTTCCTCCAGGGCAGCTGGATCGGGATCGTGTGGGTGCTGGTCGTGGGGGTGTCGTCCAACATGAGCTGGTACTACCTGCGCCGCGAGCGGGCGGAGCGCAAGTCCGTCACTGACTGATCGAGCAGTACTCGTTGGTGCCCTGCCAGAAGCGGTAGAACGCCTGGCCGCAGTACGTGTCGACATCGCTGATGCCGAGGCTGCGGAGGATCGAGTCGATCACATCGAAGAACTGGCTGTTGATCGACGGCACCCACAGCAGCGCGAACACGAACAGCAGGCCGAACGGCGCGAACGGCTCCACCTGGCGCTTGATGTTGTACGACAGCCATGGCTCGATCACTCCGTAGCCGTCCAGGCCCGGCACCGGCAGGAAGTTCAGGAGCGCGGCCGTGACCTGGAGCAGCGCGAGGAACGCCAGCGCGAACCGGAAGTCCCGCGGCACTCCGTCCAGCGCGTGCAGCCAGAACGGGGCCGTGCAGACCACCGCGAACAGCACGTTCGTCAGCGGCCCCGCCGCCGAGATCAGGCTGTGCTTCCACCGCCCCTGGATCCTGCCCCGCTCGATGAAGACCGCGCCGCCCGGCAGACCGATCCCGCCCATGATCACGAAGATCACCGGCAGCACGATGCTCAGCAGCGCGTGCGTGTACTTCAGCGGGTTCAGGGTCAGATAGCCCTTCGCCCCGATCGAGATGTCGCCGCTGTGCAGGGCGGTGCGCGCGTGCGCGTACTCGTGCAGACAGAGCGAGACGATCCACGCGGCCGTGACGAAGAGGAACACGGCCACACCGGGCTGCTCGGCGAAACCGGTCCAGGTCGCCCAGCCGGTCACCGCCGTGACGGCAGCGATCCCGACGAAGACGGGACTGATCCTCCGGTCACTGCGACGAGACGCGGCGGTGGTCATGGGGCTCCCTGGACTGGCTGGACTGATACGCATGTGCTCGGGCCTGCCCGACCGTACCGGGCTCACGCGGAAAACGTCTCGCCATCGGGTATTGGTTCCGGGGAGGGTGGGGGGATGGGGCGATGGTGGGTGTGGTGCGACAACGTGGAGATCGAGTGCTGCGGCACCCTCTTCTCGGTGGGGGACGACGTGACCTGGCCCCTGGCCCTGGAGTACGAGGAGGACATCCTCGACGGCGGGTGGTCCGAGCAGCTCAGCAAGATCGCCGCGCCGGTGGAGCGGGTGCGCGACGGGGACGGCATGATCCAGGTGCTGCGGGCGGACGACGGACTCGTCGCCGCGCTGCACTGCAACCCGGTCGACACGTCCGCGCTGCCGGACCCCGGGGAGTGGGGCCACCGGGTCGGCCTGCTCACCGTCGAACGGCACCATGGCCGGTGGCCGGAGACCACGGGCCGCGTCCTCTCCATCGCCCTGGTGCACCAGGGATTCGTCGAGACGGGCCCGGATTCGCGCACCTACTTCGCCGACCGTCGTGACCGCTTCCTGGAACCCGTCACCCGCAGTCCGGCGCGGTTCGGCCGCGACTACGACGAGATCCGTACGGAGACGGGGGCGCGCCGCCACCGCAGTCATGCCGGTGTCCTGGTCGAGCTCCACCTACCGGACCCCCGCACCTGAAGCCACCAGAGACAATGGACCCCGTGCGCTACCGCATTCTCGGCACCACCCAGGCACTCCGCCCCGACGGCACGCCCGTCCCGATCGGCGGGGCGCGGCTGCGTGCCCTGCTGACCGTGCTCGCGCTGCGGCCCGGACGGACCGTCCCCGCGGCCGTCCTGGTCGACGAGGTGTGGGACGGCGACCCGCCCGCCGACGCGCCCGGCGCGCTGCAGGCGCTGGTCGGGCGGCTGCGCAGGGCGATCGGGCCGGACGCGGTGGAGTCGGTGGACGGCGGATACCGGCTCGCCGCGGTCGCCGACGACATCGACCTGCACCGTTTCGAGCGGCTGGCGGGGGAGGGCACCCGTGCGCTCGCCGACGGCGACCCCGCGAAGGCGGCAGCGGTCCTCGACGACGCCCTCACCCTGTGGCACGGCCCGGCCCTCGCCGACCTCCCGGACCGCACCGCCGAGTCGGCCCGCTGGGAGACGCGTCGCCTCGATGTCCGCCGCGCCCGCCTCACCGCGGCCCTGGCCCTCGGCCACGCCGAACAGACCCTGCCCGAGCTCACCGCCCTGTGCGACCTCCACCCCCTGGACGAGCCCCTCCACGCCCTCCGCCTCCGCGCCCTCCGTGCCGCCGGCCGCCCCGCCGAGGCCCTCGCCGCCTATGAGTCCGTACGCGAGCTCCTGGCCGACCGCCTGGGCTCGAACCCCGGTCCCGAACTCCGCTCCCTGCACAGAGAGTTGCTGACCCCGGCCGACGGATCCCCGACCGGTGGGTCCCCGGTCGCGGGGCACGGCCGAGAGCCGTACGACGGCACGGGCGCCGGGAACACCGCTGCCCACCGCTCGGGTCCGGACGGTTCCGGTGCACGGACCGCTGAGTCCGCCGGGTCCGGAGCGCTCGTCGCCGGGTCGGGCGACCCGTCTCCCGTGCGAGGAGCCGCCGCGTCTCCCGCAGGTGGTGCCGCGGCCCGAGCGGTCGGCCGGGACGGAGCCGATGGTCACGCCGTCGCGCAGCCCGGCGCCCCCGCTCCCGCCGCAGGCGCCCGTATCTCCGCCGTCCCCACTTCCGCCGCGGACGGCGCCGCTCCCGCCCTCGGCTCCGCCGCCCTCTCCCGCACCCGCCCCACACCGGCACCCGCACTCACACCCCCACCCCCAGGCAACCTCCGCGCCCGCCTCACCTCCTTCGTCGGCCGTGAAGCCGACATCGAGGCCATCCGGGGCGATCTCGCGGCGGCCCGGCTCGTGACGCTGCTCGGGCCCGGTGGGGCCGGGAAGACGAGGCTGTCGCAGGAGGCGGCGGAGGCCGTGGCGTATGCGGCGCGGGACGGGGTGTGGCTGGCCGAGCTCGCGCCGGTGGACGATCCGAAGGCGGTGCCCGAGGCGGTGCTCACCGCTGTCGGCGCGCGGGAGACCGTGCTGCGCGGTGCCGGCGCCGAGGAGATGCGGGCCGCCGCCGACCGGCACGACGACGCGCTCACCCGGCTCGCCGAGCACTGTGCCAAGCGGCGCATGCTGATCGTCCTCGACAACTGCGAGCATGTCGTGGACGCCGCCGCCCGCCTCGTCGAGGAGTTGCTGGCGCGGTGCCCGGGGCTGACGGTACTGGCCACCAGCCGTGAACCCCTCGGCGTACCGGGGGAGTTGCTGCGGCCCGTGGAGCCGCTGCCGGAACCCGTCGCGCTGCGGCTGCTCGCCGACCGCGGGGCCGCGGCCCGGCCGGACTTCCGGCTCGACGCCGACGCCGAGACCGCGGCGGCGGCGGCCGAGATCTGCCGGCGGCTCGACGGTCTGCCGCTCGCTATCGAACTCGCCGCGGCCCGGCTGCGGATGCTGACCCCACGGCAGATCGCCGACCGGCTCGACGACCGGTTCCGTCTGCTGACCTCCGGCAGTCGCACCGTCCTGCCGCGGCAGCAGACCCTGCGCGCCGTCGTCGACTGGTCCTGGGACCTGCTCGACGAGGGCGAACGGGACGCGCTGCGGCGGCTGTCCGTCTTCGCGGGCGGCTGTGACCTCGCCGCGGCCGAGGCGGTCTGCGGGCCCGACGCGCTGGGAGTGCTCGGCTCGCTCGTCGACAAGTCCCTTGTCGTGGCGGCGCCTTCGGGCGAGGGCGACATGCGCTACCGGCTCCTGGAGACCGTCTCCGAGTACGCCGGCGAGCGCCTCGACGAGTCCGGTGACCGCGCCGCCGCCGAGCGCGCTCATCTCACGTACTACCGCGAACTCGCCCGCACCACCGACCTCGCCCTGCGCGGCCCCGGGCAGGGCGCCGCGATCGCGCTCCTCGAACGCGAGTACGAGAATCTGCGCACCGCCCTGCGGCACGCCGTCGACGAGCGCGACGAGCAGGAGGCGATCTGCCTCGTCCTCTCGCTGGCCTGGTACTGGCAGATCCGCGACCAGCGCCTCGACGTCCGCACCTGGTCCCGCGAGGTCATGGCCCTCGGCCCCGACCCCTTCGCACCGCCCTTGCGCCCGGCCGCCCCGCTGTACGAGAGCTGCACGGCCGCACCGCCGCCGATGCGCCCGGAGGTCCTCGAAGAGGCCCGGCGCGGGGTGCACCTCGTCCATCTCGCCTGCATGGACATGGACATCGACGCCTGGCAGACCCCGCAGGCCAAGGACAAGCTGCGCGCCATCAGAGAGACCTACGAGCCCGGCCTCCCGCAGACCTGCCGCAACCCCGGCATCCTCTGGTTCTACGCCGTCGTGCTCACCGGTGACATGGACCAGGTGCGCACCGTCATCGACGAGACGGTCGCCGCCTGCCGTGAGCTCGGCCTCGCATGGGAACTGGCCGTCGTCCTCCAGATGCGCGCCAACGTCCGCGCCAACCGGGCCGACATGGCGGGCGACGCGACCCATGACGCCGACGAGGCGCTGGAGCTCTTCGCCCGGATCGGCGACGCCTGGGGCGCCGCCGAGGCGCTCTCCGCGCGCGGCGAGGCCCATGAGCGCAAGGGTGACTTCGGGGCCGCCGCCGCGGACTACGCGGAGGCGGGGACGTATGCCGAACGGCTGGGTGCCCGCGCCCAGATGGCGGTGCTCAACTGCCGGCTCGGCAGCATGTACATCGAGTTGGGGGAGACCGAGCGGGGCGAGCGGCTGCTGCGCGAGGTACTGGCGGAGGGCCACGGAGCCCTCAACGAGGCCATGCCCGCGGCCCGGCTCTTCCTCGCGACGTGGCTCGGCCGCAGCGGCCGGGTCCCGGAGGCGCGCGAGCAGATGCGGCTGCTGCGCCAGGACTTCGCGGCGAGCTCCTTCATGGTCTTCGACGGCTTCATGATCGGCGTGGAAGGCTGGCTGGACGCGGTCGAAGGGCAGTACGCGAGCGCCCTGGACAAGGCGCGGAAGGCGATGGCCCGCTCCATGGACCCGCTGGCACGGATGATCGCGCCGCACATGACCTCCGCGCATCTGACCGTCGCGGCCATCGCGCTGACCAGCCTGGACGGCGGCCGCCGCGCCCGTGACGCGGCCCGGCTCCTCGGCGCCGCCGACCGCTTGCTGCCGCCGGGCCACTTCGCGGGCGCGATGGAGGCCGAGGTGCGCCGGCAGGCCGAGGCGGGCGTGCGGGCCGTACTCGACGAGGCGACGTACGAGGCCGCGTACGCCGAGGGCGACGGGCTCTCCGAGGAGGAGGCCGCCGCCCTCATCTGATCTGACGCGGACCGGGGGCATGGCGATGACCATGGGTTCCCATGGGCTGGTCGCCGAACGTCAGCTCTTGGTGCGGAACTTGTGGATCGCGATCGGCGCCATCACGGCCGTGAGCGCCGCCGTCCAGGCGAGCGTCACCCACAGGTCGTGCGCGACCGGGCCACCCACCATCAGGCCGCGCGCGGTGTCCGCGAGCGAGGAGAGCGGGTTGTAGTCGGTGAAGGTCTGCAGCCAGCCGGGCATGGTCCCGGTCGGCGAGAAGATCGACGAACCGAACTGCAGCGGGAACAGCACCAGGAAGCCCATCGCCTGCACGGACTGGGCGTTCTTCATCGTCACACCGAGGACCAGGAAGATCCACATCAGGGCCGAGGCGAAGAGGGTGGCGAGCCCCACGGAGGCGAACAGGCCCGGCCAGTTGGTGATGTCGAAGCCCACCAGTACGCCCACGATCACGAGGATCGTCGTGGCGACGAGCATCCGCATCAGCTCCACCACGATCTTGGCGAAGAGCACGGAGCCCTGGCCGATCGGCAGGGTGCGGAAGCGGTCCATCACCCCCTTGTGGAAGTCCTCGTTGAAGCCGGTGCCGACGGCTGTCGCCATGTTCATGGTCGTCATCGCCATGAGACCGGGCACCACGTACTGCACATACGCCTCCTGGCCGCCGCCCAGCGACTGCCCGATGGAGCCGCCGAAGACGTACACGAACAGCAGGGTGAAGATCACCGGCATCAGGACGGCGTCGAACATCGACTCCGGGTCCTGGCGGATCCACAGCAGATTGCGGCGGACGAGGGCGCCGACGTGGCGCGCGTGCGCGCGGGGCGAGATACGGGTGTCGCCCTTCGCGGCGAGGGGGGCTTCGACAACGGCGGTGCTCATGCGGAGACCTCCTCGTAGGCGCGGGCGGGGGAGTCCTGCGGTGCGGTGGCCATGTGGCCGGTGAGGGACAGGAACACCTCGTCCAGACTGGGCAGTTCGGTGTTGATGGAGGCGATCGTGATCCCGCGCGCGGTGACCGCGCCGACCACGGCGGTCAGCTGTTCGTCGCTGAGAACCGGGACCAGCACGCTGCCGGTCTCGGTGTCCACGGCCGTCGTGGCGAGACCGGTGAGGCCCAGCTCGTCGAGCATGGCGGCCAGCGGGCGCAGCTCCAGCGGGTCCAGCGGGCGGACGCGCAGCGTACGGCCGCCGACCCGCGCCTTCAGCTCGTCGATCCGGCCGCTCGCGATGACCTTGCCGTGGTCGATGACCGTCAGCTCGGAGGCCAGCTGCTCGGCCTCCTCCATGTACTGGGTGGTGAGCAGCACGGTGGCGCCGTCGGCGACCATGCGCTTGACCTCGTGCCACACCTCGTTGCGGGTGCGCGGGTCGAGGCCCGTCGTCGGCTCGTCCAGATACAGGACGCTCGGGTTGCCGATCATCGACGCGGCGAGGTCGAGCCGACGGCGCATACCACCGGAGTACGTCGACGCCGGGCGCTTGGCCGCCTCGGTGAGCGAGAAGCGCTCCAGGAGCTCGTCGGCACGCCTGCGGGCGTCCTTGCGGGACAGGTCGAGCAGCCGCCCGATCATGTAGAGGTTCTCCCAGCCCGGGAGCTTCTCGTCGACCGAGGCGTACTGGCCGGTGAGGCCTATCACCCGGCGCAGCTGCCGGGGCTGCTTCAGCACGTCGTAGCCGGCGACCGTCGCGTGGCCGGAGTCCGGGGTGATGAGGGTGGACAGGACACGGACGAGGGTGGTCTTGCCGGCGCCGTTGGGACCCAGCACGCCACGGACGGTGCCTTCGTGCACGTCCAGGTCCACGCCGTCCAGCGCCTTGGTCTCGCCGTAGTGCTTGACCAGCCCCCGTACGGTGACGGCGCTGCGGCCGGCGCCCTCGTGTCGGGACTTGTTGTCGATTCGCGTCATGACCAACAAGGTGCCAGCCGCCACCGACAAACCACCGACAGACCGCCTACAGCCGCCGACATCGCACCGACAGGGGCTGCCGACAGCTCGCCGACATCCGCCCGTGCGTCATCGGCGGCCCGGCATTCTCGCAGGTCAGCCCTGCTGCACGAGCGGCAGCTCCGGGTCGGCCGACCACTCCTCCAGGGAGCCGTCGTACAGCGTGATGTCCGCGCGGCCCAGCAGCGTGAGCGCGAGAGCGGCACCGGCGGCGGAGATCCCGCCGCCGCAGTACAGGACGACCGGCGAGGCGCTCTCGTCGAGCACGGCGCCCACCCGGGCGGCCAGCTCGTCGCGCGGCAGGAACCGCCCGGCGTCGTCGAGCAGCCCCCGCCCGGGGAGGCTGCGACTGCCCGGGATGTGCCCGCGCCGCGAGTATCGGGTGGGCGCGCTTCCGTCGAACCCGGGGGTGGGCAGCGCGCACACGAGGGTGCCGGGCCGCTCACCGCGCCGGACGGCGTCCACCTCGGCGAGGGTGGCCCAGGCGTGGGGGAGGGGGACCGGGGTGAGGGTGTTCACCATGGGAGCCTCCGGAACCCCTGGAACCTCTGGAGCAGGCTCTGTCTCTCCGGTGGCAACCGGCCGCCCGGCTGCCTCCCAGGCCTCAAGACCTCCGTCAAGTACCGCCGCCCGTACGGAGATCGACCGCAGCATCCACCACAGCCGGGCCGCCCAGATGCCGCCGCCGCTGTCGTAGGCGACGACCTCGGTGCCGTCGTGCACGCCGAGGCGCCGGAGCGCGGCGGCCAGCGCCTCGGGGGCCGGGACCGCGAAGTGGTACGGCGCCGCGTGGTCCGAGAGGTCGCCCGTGAGGTCCGCGTGGCGGGAGCCCGGGATGTGCCGTTCGGCCCACCGGTCGTGGCCGCTGCCGGAGCGGTGGTCGCCGTCGTGGCGGGGTGACGGAAGCAGCGCGGTGGCGTCGAGGACGACCAGCCGGGGATCGTCGAGGCGGGCCGCGAGCCACGCGTCGTCGACCAGGGGGCCGGGGAGCAGGGCGTCGTTCATGGCCGGGATGCTAACCCGGAGCCCTGTACGGGCGGCGTGCCTGAGCTGGCACGTCTCGCATATCGGTCAGAGACGTCCCACATGTCGGGCGCCACTTGCACAGGATCGGCTGCCCGGGGTTATGGTTTCGGCCATCTACGCGGGAGCCCCTACCCGGTTGGGCTGAGAGGGCGTCTGGGACCGGTGTCGGCATGTGCCGAACGGTCCCCATGGGAACGCCGACCGCATCACTTGAGCCCCCTGTGGGCTGCCCGCGTAGGAGTACCGCATGTCCGCAGCAGTCGAGCAGCAGTGTCCCCCGGCGAACGCCGCGGCGGCCCGCTCCTGTTGTTGACCGGAACGGTCCCCCTCTCTCCTCCCTGTCTCTCCTCACCAGGCCCGCACGCCTGAGTGCCGTATGCGGAGTACCTTCATGTCGCACGTCCGAGTCATGCTCGACTATTTCCACCCATGGCCGAATTCGGCCGGTCTGTACGTCGCCCGGGACCGCGGCTGGTACCGCGAGGCGGGGCTCGACGTGGAACTCGCCGTCCAGGATCCGGGACGCGGCGACACCCTGGAGTACCTGGCCCGCGGCGAGGTGGACCTCGGCCTCTTCCCGCCCAACCGCCTGCTGGCCCGGCGCGCCGCCGACGCCCAGCCGCTGCTGGCCGTCGCCGCCGTCAACCACCGTGCCCTGGAGGCCATCCAGACCGCCCGATCCACGGGTATCACCCGCCCCCGCGACCTGGCGGGCCGCCGCCTCGCCTACAACCCCACCCCCCGGGGCCGCGCCATGGTCCGCCATCTCGTGGCGGCGGACGGCGGCGACCCGGACGCGGTGATCACCGTCGACGCGGGCTACCGCGAACTCACCGTCGACGACATCGCCGCCGGCGAGGCCGACGCCACCTTCGGCAACTACTGGTCCTGGGACGCCCTCCGGGGCGACCTCCCCGAGGAGCAGCGGCTGACCTGGCCGGTCGACGAGATCGGCGCCCCCGGCTATCACAGCTACCTCCTCGGCACGAGCGAGGCCTTCGCCGCCGCCCGGCCCGACGTGGTGCGCGCCTTCCTGGCCGCCACCGCCCGCGGCTACGCGGCCGCCGCAGCCGAACAGGCCTCCACCCGCGCCCTGTTGGAGCGCGTGATCCCCTACTTCTCCCGCCCCCTGATCGCCCGCTCGCTCGCCCTGGTCGCCCCGACCTGGACCGACGCCGACGGCCGCTGGGGCGTGATCGACGAGACCCGGACGGGCCCGTACGCCCACTGGCTCGCCCGGCACGGCGCCATCGCGCACGCCCGCGACTGGGAGTCCTCGTACACGAACGACCTGCTCGAAACCTCACCGGCAGTGGGCGCCAAGTGATCTGCCAGGCAAGGGATCTGACGAAGCGTATGGCGGTCGACCTCATGCGGGTCAGCAGCGCGCTGTGTCGGGCGTGAGGACAACCACCACGCCCTGACAAGCGCCGCGCCCCCTCCGAGGATCCCCATGAGAACCCGTACGACCGCCCTGCTCTCCATAGCCACCGCCGCCGCCCTCACCGCGACCGCGACCGGCTGCGCCTCCCAGGACTCCACCTCCGCCGCGTCGAAGAACGGCACCACCCAGGTCACCCTCGCCCTGGACTGGACGCCCAACACCAACCACACCGGCATCTACGTCGCCCAGCAGAAGGGCTGGTTCAAGGACGCCGGGATCGACCTGAAGATCGTGCCGTACGGCTCGACCGCACCCGAGACGCTGGTCGCGAACCACAAAGCGGACTTCGGGATCTCGTACCAGGAGGGCGTGACGACCGCCCGCGCCGCCGGGCAGGACATCACCTCCGTCTACGCCGTCACGCAGAAGACGAACGTCACCGTCTCCGTGCGCGCCGACCGCGACGACATCACCTCCCCCAAGGACCTCGACGGCAAGACGTACGCCGGGTTCGGCGCCCCCTACGAGAAGGCGCTGCTCCAGAAGGTCATCCAGGAGGACGGCGGCAAGGGCGACTTCAAGCAGATCACGCTCAACACCTCGGCGTACGCGGCCCTTTACGCGGGCAAGGCCGACTTCGCGATGCCGATGCCGACCTGGGAGGGCCTGGAGGCCAAGCTCACGGGCAAGCCGCTCAAGGACTTCCCGCTCGCCGACTACGGCTTCCCGGCCATCTACTCGACGCTGGTCGCCTCCTCCGGGCAGTACCTGAAGCAGAACCCCGAGATCGCGAAGAAGTTCCTCGCCGTCGTCGACAAGGGCTACGAGTACGCCGCCGACCACCCGGACCAGGCCGCCGGCCTGCTGATCGCGGCCAACAAGAGCACGCTCACCAACACCGAACTGGTCAAGGAGAGCGAGCGGCTGCTCGCCAAGGAGTACTACCGCGCCGCCGACGGCAGCATCGGCACCCAGAGCGCCGAGCGGTGGCAGGCCTTCGCCGACTTCGAGTACAAGTCCGGACTGCTGGTGGACAAGAACGGCAAGAAGCTCACCAAGGCCCCCGACGCCTCGACGTTCTTCACCGACGCCTATCTCCCGGACGCCGAGGACACCAAGTGAGAGCGGTACTGCGGGCCGTCTGGCCGCCCCTCCTCGTCCTGACCGTCCTCATCGGCGGCTGGCAGGCGTACGTCACCGCCGCCGGCGTCGACCCGACGGTGCTGCCCAGCCCCGGCCGCGTCCTGTCCGAGGGCTGGACGAACCGTACCGACCTGTGGGACCAGACCCTGCCCACCCTCCAGGAGACCCTGCTCGGCTTCGCGCTCTCCTTCGCCGCCGCCTGGCTGGTGGCCGTGGTCCTGGACTTCTCGGCCGCGGCCCGCCGGGGCCTGTACCCGCTCCTGGTGGCCTCGCAGACCATCCCGATCGTGGCCGTGGCACCCCTGCTGATCATCTGGTTCGGCTTCGGGCTGCTCCCGAAGATGCTGGTCGTGACCCTGACGACCTTCTTCCCGCTCGCCGCGAACCTCGCGGCGGGCTTCGCCGCCACCGACCGCGACGCGATGCGGCTGCTGCGCTCCCTGGGCACCGGCCGCATCCGCGCCTTCCGGCTCGTCCGCGTGCCCAGCGCGCTGCCCCACTTCTTCACCGGGCTGCGCGTCAGCATCACGTACGCCGTCGTGGGCGCCGTGTTCGCCGAGTACGCGGGCGCCGAGAAGGGCCTCGGCATCTATATGCAGGCGCAGAAGAGCGCGTTCCGCACGGACCTCGTCTTCGCGGCGGTCGCGGTGACCGCCCTGCTGAGCATCGCCCTGTTCGGGGCGACCCATCTGCTGCAACGGCTCGTCCTGCCGTGGGAGCGGGCACTGGAGAAGGAGGGCCGCTCATGAGTCTGCGCGTACGGGGCGCCGGGAAGACGTTCGGATCGCTCGAAGTGCTGCGCGACCTCGAACTCACCGTGGAACCCGGCGAGTTCGCCGCCGTCATCGGCCCGAGCGGCAGCGGCAAGAGCACCCTGTTCAATCTGATCTCCGGCCTGGACACGCCCACCTCGGGCGAGATCCTCGTCGACGGCGCCCCGGCGTCCGTGGCCTCCGGCAAGGTCGCCTACATGCCGCAGAAGGACCTCCTCTTCCCCTGGCGCACGGTGCTCGACAACACGGCGCTGGGCCTTGAGGCGCAGGGCGTACGGAAGAAGGAGGCGCGGCGCAGGGCGGGCGAACTCTTCGCGGCCTTCGGACTCGACGGCTTCCAGTCCTCCTACCCCTTCCAGCTCAGCGGCGGTATGCGGCAGCGCGCCGCCCTGCTGCGCACCGTCGTCCTGGAGCGGCCGGTGCTGCTGCTCGACGAACCGTTCGGCGCGCTCGACTCGCTCACCCGCACCGAGATGCAGCTGTGGCTCGCCGACATGTGGCAGCGCTACCGCTGGACCGTCGTCCTGGTCACCCACGACATCCGCGAGGCCGTCCTGCTCGCCGACACCGTGCACGTCCTCTCGCCCCGCCCGGCCACCGTCGTCGAGCGCGTCGAGGTGCCCCGCTCCGGCCCCCGCGGCCTGGACGCCCTCGCCGCAACGGAGTTCGCGGCGACGGAACGGCTCCTGCTGGACGCGCTCAGCGGCCGGACGGCAGCGGCGGTGAAGGCGGTGACCGGATGAGTACCCTCCTCGCCCACGGCATGGGCACCGACCCCGTCGCCCCCGACTGGCCGCCGCTCACCGAGGCCGAGGTCGAGGCCGTCGTCGGCCCCGCCCATGTGCTCTGGCGCAGCCCCCGCCCGCTCTCCGCCGCCGCCCTCGTCGACCGCGACGGACGGCGCCTCTTCGTGAAACGGCACCACAGCACCGTACGCACCCTGGAAGGCCTGGCCGAGGAGCACGCCTTCCTGCGCCATCTGCGCGAGCGGGGCGCACCGGTCGTCGAGGTGCTGTCCGCCGAGGCGCGCGGGGAGTGGGTGTACGAGGTCCACACCGCCGGAACCGGCACGGACCTGTACCGGGACGCGCTGTCCTGGTCGCCCTTCGTCTCCGCACGGCACGCCCGGGCCGCCGGGGCCGCCCTCGCCCAACTGCACCTGGCCGCCGAGGGGTTCGACGCCCCGCGCCGCCGACCGCAGCCCCTCGTGTCGTCCTTCACGGTATTCGCGGCGGTGGACCCGGAGGCGGCACTGGAGTCCTACGCGGCCGGGCGCCCGCCGCTCGCGGCCGCGTTGGCGCGCAGACCCTGGCGGCAGGACCTGCGGGAGGTTCATCTCCCTTTCTACGAGCGCCTGTTGCCCTACCTCGGCCGCCTCGCCCCGCTGTGGACGCACAACGACTGGCACGCCTCGAACCTGCTGTGGGACACGGCCTCCGGCGAGGTCTCCACGGTCCTGGACTTCGGCCTCAGCGACCGCACGACCGCCGTCCACGACCTGGCCACCGCCATCGAGCGCAACACCGTGCAGTGGCTCGACCCGGCCCGCCCGGTCCGCTTCGAGGACGTGGACGCGCTCCTCGACGGCTACACCTCCGTACGCCCGCTCACCTCCGCCGAGTCGGCCGCCCTGCCCGAGCTGCTGCCCCTCGTCCACGCCGAGTTCGCGCTCTCCGAGATGGGCTACTTCCACGGGGTGACGCGGTCCGCCACGAACACGGCACTGGCGTACGAGTACTTCGTGGAGCATGCGCGGTGGTTCGCAGGGGAGGACGGCACATGTCTGTTGAAGCGAATACGAACCGCAACCATCAATTGAGGAACCCCCACGGCGGGCAATTTGGTCCGCGAGAGCGGCGCCGGTTTAGGCGCAAAAATGGGCAGCAGCCCGTCGACGGGGGAAGTTCGACGGGCTGCCTCGGTGCCGCAGTGGCTCTGATGGGGCTTTAGTGGACGGAGTGCTCCTCCAGCGGGAACGTTCCGCCGACGACGTCCTCGGCGAACGCCTTCGCCGCGTCGCCCATGACCTGACGCAGATCGGCGTACTTCTTCACGAACTTCGGAACCTTGCCGCCGGTCAGCCCGAGCATGTCGGTCCACACGAGGACCTGCGCGTCGGTCTCGGGACCGGCGCCGATGCCGACCGTCGGGATGTGCAGGGTGCGGGTGACCTCGGCGGCCAGCTCCGCCGGGACCAGCTCCAGGACGACCGCGAAGGCGCCCGCGTCCTGGACCGCCTTGGCGTCCCGCAGCAGCTTGTGCGCGGCCTCGTCGCCACGGCCCTGCACCCGGTAGCCCATGGCGTTCACGGACTGCGGGGTCAGGCCGATGTGCGCCATGACCGGGATGCCGGACTCGACCAGCAGCTCGATCTGGCGGTGCGAGCGCTCGCCGCCCTCCAGCTTCACCGCGCCGACGCCGGCCTCCTTGACGAGGCGGGTGGCCGAGCGCAGCGCCTGGACCGGGCCCTCCTGGTACGACCCGAAGGGCAGGTCGCCGACGATCAGGGCACGGCTGGTGCCCCGTACGACCGCGGCGGACAGCATCGTCATCTCGTCGAGGGTCACGGGCACGGTCGTCTCGTAGCCCAGGTGGCAGTTGCCCGCCGAGTCGCCGACGAGCATGACCGGGATACCGGCCTCGTCGAAGACGGACGCGGTCATGGCGTCGTACGCGGTGAGCATGGGCCACTTCTCGCCGCGCTCCTTGGCGGCGGCGAGGTCGCGCACCGTGATACGGCGGGTGCTCTTGCCTCCGTACAGCGCCTTGCTGCTGTCGGTGGTCTTGAGGGCACCTTCCGCAGGCTGCTTCTGGGCAGCCGAAAGCTGCGTCATCGCAACGGCTCCTTCTGTCATCTCGAGGCGCCCTGACGGCGTCCCCGGATCACCTCCATGGTGGCACCTCGTGCCACGCTCGGCTAGACCAGGGCGAGTGACCCGGATCCCGCTCCCGGGCCAACCCGGTGGGGGTCCCGGTCCCATAGGCGTAGGTCTCTTCCCGTATGGCCTAGGTCTCTTCGTAAGTTCTCCGTAAAGCATTTCCGATACGAGACGGTCCCGTATCGAAACTCGCTAGGGTGAGCGTCATGACGACTTCCGCTCCTTCCGCCGATCGGCGTGTGCCCGAGGCGGTGCACCGGCGCCGCTGGGCGATCCTCGGCGTGCTCATGCTCAGCCTGCTGATCGTGGTGCTCGACAACTCCATCCTGAATGTCGCGATCAAGACCATTTCCACCCCGGCACCCACCGGCCTGGGCGCCACCCAGAGCGAGCTGGAGTGGGCCATCAACGCCTACACCCTCGTCTTCGCCGGACTGCTGTTCACCGCGGGCCTGCTCGGCGACCGGCTCGGCCGCAAGAAGGTGCTGCTCGCCGGTCTCGCCGTCTTCGGCATCGGGTCGGCGCTGGCCGCGGAGTCCGGCTCGCCGGTCCAGCTCATCGTGTTCCGCGCGGTGATGGGTCTCGGCGCCGCCTTTGTGATGCCCGCCACCCTCGCCGTCCTGATGAACGTCTTCGAGCGCGACGAGCAGCCCAAGGCCATCGGCATCTGGGCCGGCGGCGTCGGCCTCGCCATCGCGATCGGCCCGATCACCGGCGGCATCCTGCTCGACCACTTCTGGTGGGGCTCGGTCTTCCTGATCAACGTGCCGATCGTGCTGCTCGCGCTCGTCCTGATGTTCTGGCTGGTCCCCGACTCCCGTGACCCGAACCCGGGCCGCGTCGACGCGGTCGGCGTCGTCCTGTCGGTCATCGGTCTCGTCCTGCTCGTCTACGGCATCATCAAGGGCGGCCAGCTGGCCGACTTCACCGATGTGAAGGTCCTCGCGACCATCGCGGCCGGACTCGTCGTCCTCGCCGGGTTCGTCGTGTTCGAGAAGCGCAGCGACCACCCGTCCATCGACGTCACGTACTTCAAGAACAAGGTCTTCTCGGCCGCGATCGCCGCCATCGCGCTCGTCTTCTTCGCACTGATGGGCGTGACCTTCTTCTCCGTCTTCTACACCCAGAGCGTGCGGGGCTACTCGCCGCTGCAGACCGGCCTGTTGATGCTGCCGCTCGCCGCGGCCCAGATCATCTTCGCGCCGCGCGCCCGCCTCGTCGTCGACCGCTTCGGCAACCGGGCCACCTGCACGGCGGGCCTGCTGATCATCGCCGCGATGCTGGCCGCGTTCGCCGTGCTGGACACGGACACCCCGATCTGGCTCCTCGAAGTCATCTTCTTCCTGATGGGCACCGGTATGGCGCACATCATGACCCCGACCAGTGTCGTGATAATGCAGGCCCTGCCGCGCGAGAAGGCGGGTTCGGCGTCCGCGCTCAGCAACACCTTCCGCCAGGTCGGCGGCGCCCTCGGCATCGCGGTCCTCGGCTCCGTGCTCTCCACGGCCTACCGCAGCGGCATCGAGGACAAGCTCTCCCTCGTCCCGGCCGGCCTGCGCCACACCGCGGGCGAGTCCATCGAGGCCACCCTCGGCGTCGCCGCCAAGCTCGGCCCCCAGGGCAAGGCCCTCGTCGGCCCCGCCAACGACGCCTTCCTGCACGCCATGCACGTCACCGCCCTGTGCGGCGCGGGTGTCGCGCTCGTCGGCGCGGTCGTCGTGGCCGTCTTCCTGCCGGGCCGGACACCGGACGCCCAGGAGGGCAAGGAAGAAGCCGATCTGGTTCCGGTGGGGGAGCACTGACGGAGCGTTCGGGGCAGTGGGCACCCGGCACCGGGTGCCCACCCGACGTACACCGGGGAGAATGAACGCAGGTCAACACAGGTCCACCGCCGGTCAACACAGGTCGACGAAGGCCAACGAAGGAAACGGAGTCCGAAGTGAGCCTCGCGCACAGCCGAGCCAGGCACGAGGGCCCCGCCAGGGGACGCCCCCGCAGCGAGGCTGTGGAGCGCGCCATCATCGAGGGCGCGATGAAGCTTCTGGAGGACGGCGTACCGCTCGGGGAGCTCTCCATCGAGCGCATCGCGCGCACGGCGGGCGTCGGCAAGGCGACCATCTACCGCCGTTGGAGCGGCAAGGAAGAGCTCTTCGTCGACGTGCTGCGCGCCGCCGAGCCCCCGGACCCGGAACTCCCCGGCATCTCGATGCGCGGCGACCTGATCGTCCTCCTGGAGTCGCTGCGCCAACGCGGCCTGCTCAACCGCTCGTCGGCGATCCTGCACAACGTGCACGCCCAGATGAAGAGCAGCCCCAAGCTGTGGGCCGCTTACGACGCGACCGTCATAGCCCCGAGGCGTCTGCAGGGCTACGAAGTCCTGCGCCGCGGCCAGCAGAACGGCGAACTCCGCGACGACATCGACATCGAGCTGCTCAACGACCTCTTCGTCGGCCCCATGCTCGTACGCGCCGTGCTGCGCTCGGAGACCGAACTCCCCGAGGACCTCGCGGAACGGATCGTCGACACGCTGCTGGAGGGACTGCGCCCATCCGGCCGGTGACGGACGGAACCGCGCACGGCCCAGCGGCAATGCGATGGACAGCACACGGCAAAGCCTTGGTTCGCCTTGTTTCTGACGGGTCGAATGTGCGCGTTTCGTCACAGAGGGCGCGCTCCGGGCCCGTATTCGGAACTCCGAACGCGAAGTTGGACGTCCCCTTGCCCGTACGGCCGTCATGGGGCGGCGAGAACGACACCGATCATCCCCTAGGGTCGTAGCCGAGGGGCAGACGGTGCGCACGGCAGTTTGTGAGGCGACGGTATGGCGCAGGCGTATATGACGGAGACGGGCAGCGACGGCCAGGGGCCGGAACGCAGAGGCTCCCGGCTTCGGCGCCTGCTCGACGGCTGGCGCGGCGACCGCGGCATCTGGCGGCGCGGTCTGATCCTCGGCACGCTCGCGGTGATCCTCGCCCTGGTGATGCTGCTGCACGCGCAGATCCCGAACACCATCGGCAACCTCGGCAGCCTGACCGAGACGTTCCTGCCGTGGCTGGGCATCGTCATCCCGGTCCTGCTGATCCTCGCCTTCGTGCGGAAGTCCGCCACCGCCCTGATCGCCGTGCTGCTGCCCGCGATCGTCTGGCTGAACCTCTTTGGCGGACTGCTCACCGACAAGACCGCCGGCGGCGGCGACCTCACCGTCGCCACGCACAACGTCAACGCCGACAACCCGGACCCGTCCGGCACCGCCCGCGACGTGGCCGCGTCCGGCGCCGACGTACTGGCCCTGGAGGAGCTGACGGCCACGGCGGTCCCGGTGTACGAGAAGGCGCTCGCGTCGACGTACAAGTACCACTCGGTGCAGGGCACCGTCGGGCTGTGGAGCAAGTACCCGCTGACCGGCTCCCAGCCCGTGGACATCAAGCTGGGCTGGACGCGCGCGATGCGGGCGACGGTGACGACGCCGAACGGGCAGGTCGCCTTCTTCGTCGCCCACCTGCCCTCGGTGCGGGTGAAGCTGGAGGCCGGGTTCACCGCACGCCAGCGCGACAAGAGCGCCGACGCGCTGGGCGAGGCGATCGCCGACGAGTCGATCAAGCAGGTCGTACTGCTCGGCGACCTCAACGGCACGATGAACGACCGCGCGCTGAACGCCGTCACCGCGCAGATGCGCTCCACGCAGGGCGCGGCGGGCAGCGGCTTCGGGTTCAGCTGGCCGGCGTCGTTCCCGATGGCCCGCATCGACCAGATCATGGTCAAGGGCATCGAGCCGGTGACCTCCTGGACCCTGCCCGAGACCGGCAGCGATCACCTCCCGATCGCCGCCCGCGTCAAGGTGGACGCAACCGCGTCTTAACCCCCTGGAATACTGGGCCTGAGAGAGTTTGTTCCACAGCTGAACTTACGCAGCCTGTGCACAGCGGTGTGCACAGGCTGCGCTCCCGCGCGCGCGTACGTCCCCGTACACACAGCTCCGCGCGCCCTCCGCTTCCCTGAAAGGCCCCTCATGCCCCTGGCCCTGCTCGCCCTCGCCGTGGGCGCCTTCGGCATCGGTACCACCGAGTTCTTGATCATGGGCCTGCTGCCCGACGTCGCGGACGACCTGCACGTCTCGATCCCCACCGCCGGGCACCTGGTCTCGGCCTACGCCCTGGGCGTGGTGATCGGCGCCCCGCTGCTCGCCGCCGCCACGGCCCGGATGTCCCGCCGCAAGGTCCTGATCGCCCTGATGGGCCTCTTCGTGGCGGGCAACGCGCTCTCCGCCTTCGCCCCCGACTACCACTGGCTCCTGGCCGCCCGCTTCCTCAGCGGTCTCCCGCACGGCGCCTTCTTCGGCGTGGGCGCCGTCGTCGCCACCAACCTGGTCGCCCCCGAACGCAAGGCGCGCTCCGTCTCACTGATGTTCCTCGGCCTGACCGTCGCGAACATCGCGGGTGTGCCGGTCGCCACGCTCATGGGTCAGCACCTGGGCTGGCGGGCGACCTTCCTCGGCGTGAGCGCGATCGGCGTCGCGGCGATAGCCTCGCTCGCGCTCCTCATCCCGCACGACCACACGCACGCCCCGGCCGGCGGTCTGCGCGGCGAACTGGCCGCTCTGCGCTCCCTCCCCGTCTGGCTGGCCCTGGGTACCACCGTCGCGGGCTTCGGCGCGCTCTTCTCCGCGTACAGCTACATCACGCCGATGCTCACGGACTCGGCCGGGTACGCCGAGGGCAGCGTGACCCTGCTGCTGGCCCTCTTCGGTGTCGGCGCGACCGCGGGCAACCTCGTGGGCGGCCGGCTCGCCGACCACTCCCTGCGCGGGACCCTCTTCGGCGGGCTGGTGTCCCTGGTCGTGGTCCTCGCCCTCTTCCCGGTCCTCATGAGCACCCAGTGGAGCGCGGCCGTCGCGGTCACCCTCCTCGGTGTTGCCGCCTTCATCACCGGCTCGCCCCTCCAGCTCATGGTCATGGAGAAGGCCTCCGCCGCACCGTCCCTCGCCTCCTCCGCCAACCAGGCCGCGTTCAACCTCGCGAACGCCGGGGGTGCGTGGATCGGGGGGCTTGCGCTGGCCGCGGGCTTCGGCGCGACGTCGCCGGCGCTGGCCGGAGCGGCCCTCGCCGTACTCGGCCTCGCGGTGGCCACCCTCGCCCACACCATCGACCGCCGCCGCGCAAGCGCCCCGGTGCCCCCGGGCCGTCTCATCGCCACCCACGTCCCCTCACAGGCGGAGCCCGCCCACCACTGAGACTCCGGCACGGGTTTCTTCGCCCCCGCCGCCCCTACCCGTCCCATCCCTGGGGGCTGCGCCCCCAGACCCCCTAAAAGATTGCGCAGTTCCCCGCGCCCCTTAAGAGACTTCGGCTGCGGGCCTGTGGGGGTTGCTTGCGCAGTTCCCCGCGCCCCTTTTAGGGGCGCGGGGAACTGCGCAATCTTTTGGACCAGCCCCCACCCACCCGCACCCGACACACAACCGAACGGGGTCGAAGGGGCGGAGCCCCTGGAGGATGGGACGGGTAGGGGCGGCGGGGGCGAGACACCCCCCAGATACCGGGTGGGGGTAAGCTGCGGAACATGACGACGAGGAGCCGGACGCCACAGCTGCTGCTGTTCGCCGCGCTGCTCCTCGGCATCGTGACCATGCACACACTGGGCCACCCATCCGGACACACCTCACTTCAAGGCGGCCCCGGACACCCCTCGTCCACCATGTCGCCCCATGAGCACGCCGCCGAGCCGCTCCTGACGACCGCCACCGCCACCGGCACCGGCATGGACATGGACCCCCTCGACGTCTGCCTCGCGGTACTCGGCGGCTTCACCCTCGCCCTGCTCTTCGCACTGGCAGTGGCGGGCCACCCGGGGGCGACCACCGCCGAACACCCCCCACTCGCGCGACTCCTACGCGCCCTGTGGCCCAACCCACCCCCACCGAGAACCCTTCTCTCTCGTCTGTCGGTACTGCGCATCTAGAGCGGCGCACCGGCTGCTTCGTGCTGCCCGTTCGGAGGTGGGAACCTCCGGGCGTCGAGCGGTGTACCAGAAGCAGCGGACGCGCCCATCCGCACGCAACATCACCACGACGAGGTGTTACCCAGCCATGCGCACCACCACATCCATGCGCACTCCCACGCGCCGCACCCTCCTGGCCGCCACGGCCGCCGTCGCCGGGACAGGGATCCTGTCCGCCTGCTCGGGCTCGGGCTCCGGCCACTCGGGCCACGGAGGAACCGCGAGCGACTCCGGCACCGCTCCGAAGGGGTACGTCGACCCGGCGGGCCAGGAAGTAGCCGTCGCCGAGAAGAAGCGCGGCTCCGGCCCTGTACGCAAGGTGAAGCTCACCGCCGCCGCGACCTCCCTCGACCTCGGCGGTCGTACGGTCAAGTCCTGGGCGTACGGCGGCGACCTGCCCGGCGAGGCGGTCCGCGTCACCGCCGGGGACACCCTCGCCCTCACGCTCGCCAACCATCTCCCGGAGGCCACGTCCCTGCACTGGCACGGGCTCGCCCTGCGCAACGACATGGACGGCGTGCCCGGCCTCACCCAGCGGGCCGTCAAGCCGGGCGCGGACTTCACGTACCGCTTCACGGTGCCGCACGCGGGGACGTACTGGTTCCATCCGCACTCGGGCACGCAGCAGGACCGCGGTCTGTATGCGCCGCTCATCGTGGAGGATCCCAAGGAACCCCTGTCGTACGACAAGGAGTGGGTGGTCGTCCTCGACGACTGGGTCGACGGAGTGGACGGGTCCACGCCGGACGCCGTGCTCAAGGAACTGAGCGGTGGCGTGGGCACGGGCATGGACATGGGCATGGACATGGACATGGACCACTCCGGGCACGACATGTCCAACATGTCGATGAGGGCGGGGGAGTCGCCTTCGTCCTCGGCCCCGTCCTCCTCCTCGTCCGGTCCCTCCCGCATGCTGATGGGGGCCGAGAGCGAACTGCTGGGCGGCGACGCCGGCGATGTCGCGTACCCGTACTACCTGGTCAACGGGCGTACGGCGAAGGCGCCTTCGGTCTTCAGGGCGCGCCCCGGTGACCGCGTCCGGATCCGGATCATCAACGCGGGCGGCGACACCGCCTTCCGCGTGGCCCTCGGCGGCCACGAGATGACGGTGACGCACACGGACGGCTTCCCGGTGCGGCACGCGACGACGGACGCGCTGCTGCTCGGCATGGGCGAGCGGTACGACGTCCTCGTCACCGTCAAGGACGGTGTCTTCCCGCTGACCGCGCTGGCCGAGGGCAAGAAGGCGTCGGCGCAGGCCCTGCTGAGGACGGGCGGCGGCTCGGCGCCCACCGCCTCCGTACGGCCGAAGGAGCTCGACGGGAGGCTGCTGACGGCGGACAAGCTGCGGGCCGACGCGTCCGTGGCGCTGCCGGAGAAGGAGCCGGACCGCACGGTGAAGCTCCAGCTCACGGGTGGGATGGGGAAGTACGACTGGGCCTTCGACAAGAAGCCGTACAGCGCGGACCAGCGGCATCCGGTCCGGGCCGGGGAGCGGGTGCGGCTCGTGTTCTCCAATTCCACGAGCATGTGGCATCCCGTCCACCTGCACGGGCACACCTTCGGCCTGGCGAGCGTGGCGGGCGGACCCCGCAAGGACACCGCGATCGTGCTGCCGAACGGGACGCTGACGGTGGACTTCGACGCCGACAATCCAGGGCTCTGGATGATCCACTGCCACAACGTCTACCACTCGGAGGCGGGGATGATGACCGTGCTCGGCTATCGCAGCTGAGCCGCCGAACCCGGGCCGCTGAGCCCTGAGGGCGGGGGCGTCTCACATAGGTCTCCACGCGTGTCTCCACGCGTGTCTCCACGCGTGTCTCCACGCGGGAGTCCATGCGGGTCTCCACGTGGGGCGCCCCACACCCCATTGTGTCGCTCTGACGATTACACTGGGCCCGTGCCTCAACTACGCCTCGCCCTGAATCAGATCGACTCGACCGTCGGCGATCTCGCCGGCAACGCCGAGGCGATCGTCCGTTGGACCCGGCACTCCGCCGAGCAGGGAGCGCATCTGGTGGCGTTCCCCGAGATGGTGCTGACCGGGTATCCCGTCGAGGACCTCGCCCTGCGGCCGTCCTTCGTCGAGGCCTCCCGAGCCGGGCTGCGCTCGCTGGCCGCCCGGCTCGCCGACGAGGGTTTCGGGGAGCTGCCGGTGATCGTCGGCTACCTCGACCGGTCCGAGACGGCGCAGCCGAAGTACGGGCAGCCGGCCGGCGCCCCGCAGAACGCCGCCGCCGTGCTGCACCGGGGCCAGGTGGTGCTGACGTTCGCCAAGCACCACCTCCCGAACTACGGCGTGTTCGACGAGTTCCGCTACTTCGTGCCCGGCGACACCATGCCGGTCGTGCGCGTGCACGGCATCGACGTGGCTCTCGCCATCTGCGAGGACCTCTGGCAGGACGGCGGGCGCGTACCGGCCGCCCGCTCCGCCGGGGCCGGCCTGCTGCTCTCCATCAACGCCTCCCCGTACGAGCGCGACAAGGACGACACGCGCCTGGAGCTGGTCCGCAAGCGGGCCCAGGAGGCGGGCTGCACCACCGCGTACCTCGCCATGATCGGCGGGCAGGACGAGCTCGTCTTCGACGGGGACTCGATCGTCGTCGACCGGGACGGTGAAGTCGTCGCGCGGGCGCCGCAGTTCGCGGAGGGATGCGTCGTACTGGACCTGGATCTTCCGGCGGCTGCCGCCGACCCGGTGACGGGTGTGGTGGACGACGGGCTGCGCATCGAGCGGCTCGTGCTGTCCGAGGAGCCGTTGCCCGCGTACGAGGCGGAGCTGGCCGGGGGGTACGCGGAGCGGCTCGACGACGACGAGGAGGTCTACTCCGCGTTGGTGGTCGGGCTGCGGGCGTACGCGGCGAAGAATGGTTTCCGTTCGGTGCTCATCGGGCTGTCCGGTGGTATCGACTCGGCGTTGGTGGCGGCCATCGCGTGCGACGCGCTCGGTGCGCAGAACGTGTACGGCGTGTCGATGCCGTCGAAGTACTCCTCCGACCACTCGAAGGGTGACGCGGCGGAGCTGGCGCGGCGGACCGGGCTGAACTTCCGGACCGTGCCGATCGAGCCGATGTTCGATGCGTATATGTCGTCCCTGGGGCTGACGGGGCTGGCCGAGGAGAACCTCCAGTCCCGTCTGCGCGGCACGACGCTGATGGCCATCTCCAACCAGGAGGGGCACATCGTGCTGGCGCCCGGCAACAAGTCGGAGCTGGCGGTGGGTTACTCGACGCTGTACGGCGACTCGGTGGGGGCGTACGGGCCCATCAAGGACGTGTACAAGACGTCGATCTTCCGCTTGGCGGAGTGGCGGAACCGGGCGGCGGCAGAGCGTGGCCAGACCCCGCCGATCCCCGAGAACTCCATCGTCAAGCCGCCGAGTGCGGAGCTTCGTCCCGACCAGGTCGACACGGACTCGTTGCCGGACTATCCGGTGCTGGACGGGATTCTGGAGCTGTACGTCGACCGGGACCAGGGTGCTGACGCGATCGTCGCGGCAGGGTTCGACCGGGACCTGGTCGTGAAGACCCTCCGCATGGTCGACACAGCGGAGTACAAGCGGCGCCAGTACCCCCCGGGCACCAAGATCTCCGCCAAGGGCTTCGGCAAGGACCGCCGCCTCCCCATCACCAACCGCTGGCGCGAACACGCGTAGCTCGACCTCGCCGTGGGGTTGTGTGTTGGCTGCGGGTGGGTGGGGGCTGGTCCAAAAGATTGCGCAGTTCCCCGCGCCCCTTAAGGGGCGCGGGGAACTGCGCGAGCAACCCCCACCGGCCCGCAGCCGACGAGCTACCCCGTCTTTCAGGGGCGCGGGGAACTGCGCAATCTTTAAGCGGGGGTCTGGGGGCGCAGCCCCCAGGAACGGGATGGGACGGGTAGGGGCGGCGGGGGCGAGACACACCTACGCCCGCCCCCCAACCAGCAAAGGGGGAGCGGGCGTACCCATCGTGATGGGGCGTCAGCGGCGGCTGAATGATTCGACGTAGCCCGGGGCGGGGGAACCCACACCGGTGACGTCGTCGTAGCCCTTCACGGCCTGCAGGGAGCTGTCCTTGCCGAGGCTGCGGACGGAAGTGAGCAGCCCGTCCGTGGCGTCGTAACCGTTCGCGAAGTCGACACGCGCCACGGCGAGCCCGGACCCCGTGGGGTTGTCCGTGACGTCGTGGTACGCCTTCGAGCCGTACTTGGCGTAGATGGCGGGGTTGGCGAAGCCGATCGCCTTACCACCACGCGCCTCCTGTGCGAGCGCCTGGACGGCCGCGATCACCGGCGCGGCGAGCGAGGTGCCGCCGATCCGGTACTCGCTGTACTGCTCCGACCCGTCCGGGAAGGTCTGCGTCTGGCCGACCTTGAAACCGGTGTTGGGGTCGGCGATGGCCGAGATGTCCGGGACGACCCGGTTACCGGCGGCGCTGTTCGCCGTGGCGAGCGCGTTCGGGACGACACCCTTCTGGTAGAAGGGCTCCGCCACGGTCTTGCTCGTGCCGCCACCCGCACCCGAGGTGTACGCGCCGGGGAAGTTGGTCCAGCTCTTGCCGTCGTCGGACAGCAGAGCCTTCTCGGTGCCCCAGCCGGTCTCGAACAGGTACTTGTCGCCCTTGCCGACCGCCAGCGAGGTACCGCCGACCGCCGTCACCCACGCCGAGTTGGCCGGGGTGTCGACCTGCTTCGTACCGGTGTTGGCGACCTCGTCGCCGTTGTCACCGGAGGAGAAGTAGAAGCCGATGCCCTCGACCGCGCCGAACTGGAAGACCTGGTCGTAGGCGGCCGCGAGGTCCGGGGTCTGGTTGGCCTCGATGTCGCCCCACGAGTTGGAGACGATGTCGGCCAGGTGCCCGTCGACGATCTTGTTGAGCGAGTCGAGCAGATCGTCGTCGTAGCAGGAGGCGGCACCCACGTAGGTGATGCTCGCGCCCGGCGCGACCGCGTGCACGGCCTCGACGTCGAGGGTCTCCTCGCCGTACCAGCCGGCCGCCCCGCACTCCTTGGTCTTCGTGTAGTTCTTGGGCAGCACCTGGCGCAGCTGGTCGCTGCTGTAGGCCGCGTCACCGTGCTTGCCCGCGTAGGTCTGCGCGTCGAAGGCGATGGTCGGCGAGGCGTACGCGTCGGTGATGGCGACGCGGACGTTCTTGCCGGTGCGCGTGCCCGCACCGTACGCGGCGCGCAGCTGCTTGCCCGTGTAGCCCTTGACGGCGTACGGGATCTTCGAGCCGTACGCGTCCGGCAGGGTGCTCGCGGTGTTCGAGCCGTAGTACGACGAGAACGGCCCGGAGTTCTTGAACACCGTATCCGGACCCGGCAGCGTGTCGCTGTGCGTCGACTTGTGCGGGGCGCTGTCCAGGCCGGTGACGGTCAGGACGGCGCCGTTCAGGGCGGCCGGCGCGGAGGCCGTCTTCGACGGCGCCCGGTAGGTCTTGTTGCCCTTGGTGTAGTTGTGCAGCTGCGTGCCGAACGCCTTCTCGGCGGCGGCGACGTCACCGGTGACGGAGACGTAGTGCTGCGTGGTGCCGGTGACCTTCAGGCCCGCCGACTTCAGCCACGAGGTCACCGCGGCGACCTGGGCCTTCGTGGCGCCGAAGCGCTGCTGCGTCTTCTTGGCGCTCAAGTACTTCCCGTACGACGCCGAGTTCGGGTCGGACACGGCCTTGGCGTACGCGGCCAGACCGGAGGCGTCCCGGCCGGCGAGGTAGACCCGGGCGGAGACCTGGGAGCTGTCGGACGTGGCTCCCTTGTCAGCCTTGGCCGTCGCCCACGCGGGCTTGGTGCCCGCGAGCGTGTCCCGGCTCGGGCCGTCCGCGGCATGGGCCGCGGGTATGCCGAGCGCCAGCGCGCCGGCAAGCAGCGGCAGTGTCGCTGCCATGCTCACCCCGGCGCGCGCAGTGGCGCGATTGGATCTCATAAAACCCCCTGCGATGTGGTTCGTCGCATTTGTGGTCGACCGTGATCTGCGGGTCCGTGTGCCGGATGAGGACACAGGGGATCGATCACGCTGGGGTCACTCTGGCGATGAACCGTTCATGCCAGGGGATGGAAAAGGTCAAGGAAACCTCAAGTGCCCGTGTTTGACGGTCATTTGAGGTGATATGGAAGGGATCGCGGGACTCGATCGAGGGTTATCCCTATCGACCTGTCAAGGGACGCCTCTGGTCTGTAAGCGCATCGCGACCCCACGGCGTATAGGGGGTGTGAAGCAGCTGGAGTTCGAAGAGTTCTACCGGTGCGGCCGGGACGTCTGCCTGCGGGCGGTCCTCGCCGCGGTGGGCGACCGGCAGCTGGCGGAGGACCTCGTGGCCGAGGCGTTCGCCCGGGCCTGGGCGACCTGGCCCCGGGTGCGACGCCATCCCGCCCCGCGCGCCTGGATCGTACGGACGGCGCTCAACACCCGGATCTCGTGGTGGCGTCGGCGGCGGTACGAGGTCGCTCTCGGCGACCACGACGGCCGGGACGCCGGTGCCGAGCAGTCCGCAGGGTCCGGACTCGATCCCGCACTGCTGGCCGTACTGCGCCAACTGCCGCGTCGGCAGCGGGAGGTGATCGCCCTGCGGGTCTTCCTCGACCTCGACACCGCGACCACGGCGAAGACCCTCGGGATCGCCCCGGGAACCGTCACCGCCCATCTCGCGCGAGCTGTCGCGACACTGCGCGGTCACCTCGTCACCCTCAACATCCCGGAGGCAGGATCGTGAACGGAATCGACGACGACATGGACGTACTGGACGCACTGAAGGGAGCGCTCGACGACGTCACCATGACGGTGCCGGTCGAGCGGATCGTGGCCGGGGGGCGCGCGGTCCGGCGGCGGCGCAGGCGCCTGGCCGTGGCGGCCGTGGGTGTCACGGCGATCGCGGGGCTCGCACTCGGCGTACCCGGCATCGGCCACCCCTCGACGGCACCGCCGACCGGGGGCGCGGAGCCCGCCGCGTTCACCGTCGCCAAGCGGACGGACGGCACGGTGGCGGTGACCTGGACCAAGGAGCAGTACTTCAAGGACCCGGCGGGGCTGCAGAAGGCGCTGCGCGACGCGGGGTTCCCCGTCCTGGTGAAGACCGGGGTGTTCTGCAAGGGGCCGGACGACCACACCCAGGTCGACGAACACGGCTCGGGAGCCGGCGTCGAGGACGTGGTGAAGCGCGAGCGGCGGGACGACGACACCGTCGTCTTCATCTACGACCCCGCGGCCATGCCCGCCCACACCCAGCTCTTCATCGGCTACCTGAACCAGGCCCAACTCGCCGTCACCCAGGGCCGCCCGGGTTCGGTGGAGCGCCTGGTGCCGACGGATGTCGCGCTGAAGTGCGGTACGGACTGGCGCGGTTGACCGTCAGGCGCCCGTACCGCAGTTGACCATCAGGCGGCGGAGGGGGGCGGACGGGTCCGGGGCAAGCACTGCCCCGGACCCGTCCCACTCCCCGCCTCGCTCTCACCGCCGCGCTACGGCGGGCCGACTGGCCCTAGTCGCGGGCCTTCGCGCCCCGTGCCTTGAGCATGTCGGCCATCAGCTTGATCTCCGACTGCTGCGCGTCGACCATGCCCTGCGCGAGCTTCTTCTCGACGCCGACCTCGCACTTCTCGACGCAGCCCTCGGCCATGTGGATGCCGCCCTTGTGATGGTCGGTCATCAGCTGGAGGTAGAAGATCTCGGCCTGCTTGCCGCTCAGCGTGTTGAGCTTCTTCATCTCGGTGTTCGTCGCCATACCGGGCATCAGCGAGCCGTCCTTGCCGGAGGCCATGTCGCCCATGCCCATCCAGGTCATCGGCGCGTCCGAGGACACCTTCGGCAGGTCCCACAGGTCGAGCCAGCCGAGCAGCATGCCGCGCTGGTTGGCCTGCGTCTGGGCGATGTCGTACGCGAGACGCCGTACCTCCACGTCCTTGGTGCGGTCGCGCACGATGTACGACATCTCGACGGCCTGCTGGTGGTGGACCGCCATGTCCCGCGCGAAGCCCGCGTCGGCGGAGTCGGCGGACGGTGTCGTGGTGTCCGAACTACCGCCGTCCTCGGCGACCGCGTAGGTGATCGCTCCGGCCGCGACGAGCACGGCCGCCGCGGCCCCCGCGATCCACCCGACATGCCTCACTGGGACAGACCGTTGGTGCAGGCGGCGCCCGGCTCGGGCGTCTGCTTGCCCTGGACGTACGACGCGAAGAACTTGTCCACGTTCGGGTCGGTCGCGCTCGTCACCGTGCGCTGCTTGCCCCAGGCGCTGAGCATGATCGGGTCCTTCTGGTCCTCGACGGGGCTCATCAGCGTGTACGGGGTCTTCTTGACCTTCGCCGCGAGCGCCTTCACGTCGGCGTCCGAGGCCTTGCTGTTGTACGTCACCCAGACCGCGCCGTGCTCCAGCGAGTGCACGGCGTTCATGTTGTTGACCGCCTTGGCGTAGACGTCGCCGTTGCAGTTCATCCACACCTGGTTGTGGTCACCGCCGACCGGGGGCTCCATCGGGTACGTCACCGTCTTGGTGACGTGGTTGCGCGACAGCGTGCCCTTCCAGGTCTTCACGCCGTCCGAGCCCGTGACGAAGTGCCCCGACGCCTTCGAGTCGCTCGCCGTGTCGTTCTTGTCGGACTGCGACTTGACGAGGACAACACCGCCGGCGACGAGACCGGCGACGACGACCACGCTGGCGGTGATCGTGAGGATCCGGTTACGGCGCTCACGGGCCTGCTCGGCGCGGCGCAGCTCTTCTATGCGCGCCTTGCGTGAGGCGTTGCTGGTCTTGTTCTTCGCGGAACCCATGGCGAGTCCTTTATGGGGGTGGGACGGACGGGACGGACGGGTGAACTGATCGTAGTGTGAACGGGAGCGGGGTATGCAGGGTGGGCGCCGGAATGTCCGAGGCGCGTGGTGCGGCGCGGGGGAGCTTGCGGTTCAGCGGCAGCCCCGGGGCTGCCGCTGGGCAGCCCGCGACAACCCCGTACAGGTAATTTGAATCACGGATGCGCATTATTTACGCTGCTGGTATGAGGTTGCTGCGCTCCACCGACCTGGCCCTGCGCGTCCTGATGCGGCTCGCCGTCGCCGGTGAGTCGTCCCCCACGACCCGCGAGGTCGCCGCGGACATGGAGGTCCCCTACACGCATGCCGCGAAGGTGGTCGCCGAGCTCCAGCATCTCGGACTGCTCGCCGCCCGCCGTGGCAGGGGCGGCGGACTCGCGCTCACCGACGCGGGGCGTACGGCCTCGGTCGGCGGGATCGTGCGGACCTTCGAGGGGGACGGCGACGTCGTCGAGTGCGAGGGGGCCACGCCCTGTCCGCTCAGCTCCGGGTGCCGTCTCCGGGGCGCACTCCGACGGGCCCAGGAGGCCTTCTACGCCTCGCTGGACCCGCTGACCGTGGCGGACGTCGTCGCCGCGCCGACGGGTCCGCTGCTCCTCGCTATCTCCAGGACGCCGTAGCGCCGCGGGACGCCTCGCCACCGCTCAGTCCTGCGCGAGCCAGAGATCGGGCCCGAACACCTCGTAGTGGATGTCGGCGGCGGCCACGCCCTTGCCGATGAGCTGAGCCCGTACCGCCCGCATGAAGGGCAGCGGACCGCACAGGTACGCGCGCGTGCCCGACGCGATCGCCACTCCGGAGAGGTCGACCAGGCCGGTGCGGTCGGCCGGGTGGCCGGGCTCCGGGTGCTCGTACCAGAAGTGGACGTCCGCGTCCGCGAGCTTGGCGGCGTACGCCTCGTGGTCGGCCCGCAGCGCGTGCTCGGCGGGGGAACGGTCGGCGTGCACGACCGTGACCGGGGCGGGGTGTCCGGTGACCGCGAGCTGCTCCAGCACGGCGACCATGGGGGTCACGCCGATACCGGCCGAGGCGAGGAGCACGGGGATCCCAGCTTCACGCAGCCGCGGCAGGTCCTCCAGGACGAGATCGCCGTACGGGGCCGAGATCTCCAGGGTGCTGCCCTGGCCCACGCGCGCGTGGAGGTGGTTCGAGACCTCTCCGTCGGGGCCCGCGTCGCCGTGCACCCGCTTGACGGCGATCCGGTGCAGGGCCGAGCCGGGGGCGCCGGCGAGGCTGTACTGGCGGATCTGGCGGGCGCCGTCCGGCAGCTCGACGCGGACCGACACGTACTGGCCCGCCCGGAAGTCCGGCAGCGGTCCGCCGTCGGCCGGGCGCAGCCGGAGGGCGGCGACGTCGGCGGTCTCCTCGACGCGCTCCACGACCTCCCAGGTCCGCCAGCCGCTGCCGCCGTTCTGTGCGTACAGCCTGCGTTCCATGGCGATGAGCGCGTTCGCCATCAGCCAGTAGACCTCGTCCCAGGCGGCCGCGACCTCGGGTGTGACCGCGTCGCCGAGGACCTCGACGATGGCGGCGAACAGGTGTTCGTGCACGGTCTTGTACTGCTCGGGCGCGATGCCCAGGGAGGCGTGCTTGTGCGCGATGCGGCTCAGCATCACGTCGGGGCGCTCGTCCGGCCGCTCGACGAGATGGGTGGCGAAGGCGGCGATGGATCCTGCGAGGGCCTGGCGCTGGGTGCCGGACGCCTGGTTGCCGCGGTTGAAAAGGTCGCGCAGCAGCTCGGGGTGGGCGGCGAACAGCCCTTCGTAGAAGCGGTCGGCGATATCGCCGATGGCGGCTCCGACGGCGGGGAGGGTGGCGCGCACGGTGGCGGCGGACTGTTCGGACGGCATCAGGACTCCTCAAGACCAAGGCGGGAGCGGTGGGTTGCGGCTCCCGTGTCTGCCCAGCACGGTAATAAAACTTGCATCTAAGATGCAAATTAAGAATCTCGTGGAGAAGAGAGTGGGGGTCGGCCATTACAGGGACGCGGGTGAGCAGGCAGTATGGGCAGCAGAGCAGGACACCTGCCGTACGCGAGGCGTTCAGGCCACGGTCGCCCGGGCGATCATGGTCCGCAACGCGCATGAAATGGTGTTGTGGTGGGATGCTCAGGTGCCCCGATCGTCCCCGAGGCGTGGGAGCAGGCGGCCTGACCAGCAAGGATGGGTGGAAGCGGAAGATGGACAAGCAGCAGGAGTTCGTGCTCCGGACACTGGAGGAGCGGGACATCCGGTTCGTACGCCTGTGGTTCACGGACGTGCTCGGCTTCCTCAAGTCGGTGGCCGTGGCCCCGGCCGAACTGGAACAGGCCTTCGACGAGGGCATTGGCTTCGACGGCTCGGCGATCGAAGGATTCGCCCGGGTGTACGAGTCCGACATGATCGCCAAGCCGGACCCGTCGACCTTCCAGGTCCTGCCCTGGCGCGCTGAGGCCCCCGGCACGGCCCGGATGTTCTGCGACATCCTCATGCCGGACGGTTCCCCGTCCTTCGCGGACCCGCGCTATGTCCTCAAGCGCGCGCTGGCGAAGACCTCCGACCTGGGCTTCACCTTCTACACCCACCCGGAGATCGAGTTCTTCCTGCTGAAGAACAAGCCGCTGGACGGCTCGCGGCCCACCCCCGCCGACAACTCCGGCTACTTCGACCACACCCCGCAGAACGTCGGCCAGGACTTCCGGCGCCAGGCCATCACGATGCTGGAGTCGATGGGCATCTCGGTCGAGTTCAGCCACCACGAGGGTGCCCCGGGCCAGCAGGAGATCGACCTGCGCTACGCGGACGCGCTCTCGACGGCCGACAACATCATGACCTTCCGGCTGATCATGAAGCAGGTCGCGCTGGAGCAGGGCGTGCAGGCCACCTTCATGCCGAAGCCGTTCTCGGAGTACCCGGGCAGCGGCATGCACACGCACCTGTCCCTCTTCGAGGGCGACCGCAACGCGTTCTACGAGTCCGGCTCGGAGTACCAGCTCTCCAAGGTCGGCCGCTCCTTCATCGCGGGCCTGCTCAAGCACGCCGCGGAGATCTCCGCGGTCACCAACCAGTGGGTCAACTCCTACAAGCGCATCTGGGGCGGCTCGGAGCGCACCGCGGGCGCCGGCGGCGAGGCCCCCTCGTACATCTGCTGGGGCCACAACAACCGCTCCGCCCTCGTCCGCGTCCCGATGTACAAGCCCGGCAAGACGGGCTCGGCACGCGTTGAGGTCCGCTCGATCGACTCGGGCGCGAACCCGTACCTGGCGTACGCGCTGCTGCTGGCCGCCGGCCTCAAGGGCATCGAAGAGGGCTACGAGCTCCCGCCCGGCGCCGACGACGACGTCTGGGCCCTCTCCGACGCCGAGCGCCGCGCCATGGGCATCGAGCCCCTGCCGCAGAACCTCGGCGAGGCCCTGGTCCTGATGCAGCGCAGCGAACTCGTCGCCGAGACCCTCGGCGAGCACGTCTTCGACTTCTTCCTGCGCAACAAGAAGCAGGAGTGGGAGGAGTACCGCAGCGAGGTCACGGCGTTTGAGCTGCGGAAGAACCTGCCGGTGCTGTAGGCGCAGGTCAGCGGGGGTATCCCGCCAGAACGACACGTGGGGCCGACGGTTGCGAACCGTCGGCCCTGCGGCGTTTCACCGGCCCTGGGCCGTCTGTGGGCCGTCAGGCGCCGAACCGATGCCCGCGTACATGCTGTCCACTGCCTTCCGGGTCCTGCTGTCGCTGCTCGGCATGAGGTGCGTGTAGACCCGGAGCGTGAAGCCCGGATCGGTGTGCCCCAGGTACGTGCTCAGGGCTTTGACGTTCTCCCCGGCGTCCAGCAGGACCGAGGCTTAGAAGTGCCTGAGCGCGTGCATGCCGTGCTCGCGGGCGGCCTGGTGTCGCTCGCCCCTCTTCGGCTCCGGGATGACTCCTGCCGTGACGAGAGTGGGCTTCCAGACGCGAGTGTTGAAGTCGGTACGGCGGACCGCGCCACCACCATCGAGGCGAGTGAACAAGAGCCGTTTGGTGACGAGCGGCCCGTCCGGGCGCAGCCACGGAAAAACGTGACTTCTACCGGGGGGAACGTCTCCCGATGGCGCTTGAGCACGTGCGCGACGCGGTCGGGCAACGGCACATCGCGCACCTTGTTGCGCTTGGGAGGGCCGAATACGAGTTGCCCGTTTGCGATCTTCACTTGGTACGCAATGTGGAGCCATCCGGTATCGACCGCGCCGTTCAGAGCACAGTGGCTGACGAGGGGGCACTCGGTGGACGAAGATGAGATCAGGCGCGCGGTGGCACGAGGGATGCAGGACTACGAGAAGTCCCGCCCGAAGCACAAGGGGATTGTCGCGGATGCGGAGAGTGCCATAGGCCGCTGTGTCGTGATGTTCTTCGTGGCCCTGGTGATTCTGGGCATCTTTGCTGCCTGCAGCAGGTAATGCACTCTCTTGGGGTGTGTCACTGGAACATCTTCTACTCGGTCTCATCCGGCGATGGCTCGGCGGCGATAACCTCCCCGTCCCTTCCGTGATGACCCCTCCTTCCGTGATGACCCCTCCTTCCGTGACGACCGTCTTTCCCGTCCCGCCCCGCTTCACCTGTCGGGCCGGTAGGGCCGGGCTGACCAGAGGGACCGGAGGGGCCTGGCGGGCCTGGCGGGCCGTGCTTGATGCCGTTCCCCTGGAGGTCGATGCGCCGTGCTTGAAGTTCGTCGATCTGCTGCTGGTGGGCGACGAGCACAGCTGACTGCGCGACGAGCGCGACGGTCAGCACTGCGCCGAGCACAAGGCGGCGCCGCGGGCTACGCAACGCCTCGTTTACGTTACTCACATTGTTCCTCACGCTGTGTGACGGCGAAAGTGTAAAGGACGGGTACTTGGCGGAGGCGGACCTCCGCGTTGAGTGTCTGCCCCAGGGCGACCCCGAACGCCCCGAGCCCGCCGATCACCGGCGAAGCGCAAGCGACCACGTGGAACCATATTCACTTACTCAACGCGCGACTTCGGCGCGCCGGGGGCTCGGGCCGGCCGATACCGCCCCGCCCCCGATCAAGCGGAGAAGCCCCCGCGGATGCGTCACGGGGGGCTTCGTTGCCTGCCCTGCCGACCGTCCGGCGAAGTAGGCCGCAACCGCTATGACCGCGACCAACCGGCAACAGCCCTCGACGGCCGGCTGACCATCCCACACCGGTCCACCGGCCTGGATGGCACTCGCGGCGGCGCTGCAGTTCGTCGGGGGCTGTCTCCAACTGCGATTGCACCCGTCCGGCCATGCTGGGTTGAACACCACCCGGTGCATGACGGAGGAGCCGCCCAGGACGGCCCTGCCCCTGCATTCCCACTGCGGCCGAGGGGCTAGCTCGACGCCGGCGGGGCGACAGCGTCCTTCCCGTTCGTCCCGTCCTTCCCGTCCTTCCCGTTCGTCCCGTCCTTCCCGTCCTTCCCGTCATGACCGTCATGACCCGGCGGGCCGATAGGGCCGGCCGGACCGCGAGGACCGGAGGGGCCGGACGGACCGGGAGGACCGGGCTCGAGGTGCTCCTGCTGGTCGACGGGCTGCGTCTGCAGATCGTCCATCTGCCTTTGCTGGGCGATGAGCACAGCTGGCTGCACGACGAGCGCGACGGTCAGCACTGTGCCGAGCACAAAGGGGCGCCGCGGGCTACGCAGCGCTTCAATCACGCTTCTCACATTTTTCCTTACGCTGTGTGACGGCGAAAGTGTAAAGGACGAGGACTTGAGGGAGGTGGACCTCCGCGTCGAGTGTCTGCCCAGGGCGACCTCGAACGCCCCGAGCCCGCGGCGGCACCGGGGCGGCCCGATCTCATGACCGCGTTGCGAAAGGTGGCGGCGGAGGCGCGACTTGCACCACTGCCGCACCAGATCCAGCGGGGAACGGCGGGGAATCACCGTGAAGCAAGCCGAGCGTGCAGGAGCCGCAGAACAGCCATTCAGTCAGGTCGGGCCGCCAACGCGCCCTTGATGATCGCAGCTTCCCAAGCTGATACTCGGTAGCGTGCGGGTGTTGGTGCGTGCCACGGGCGTGCCACATCGGGCGGTCAATCACGGTCAATGACGGTTCGCCGCGGTCGAGATGCACCGCCGACCTGGGGTCACCTCTGTAGCCGGAGCGACCTGGAGGCTCTCGCAGTCCCTCACCACCAGGCTTACAAGGCGGTAGTCGCCCCTCGAGCCTTCGCTCGTACCCGCCTTGAAGCCTGAGTTGGGCCGTCTGTGGGCCGTCGAAGGGCGGCCCACAGTGACCAACAACGGCCGTGCACGACCGCTCGATTGCACGTCACTGGCATGTTGGCACGAGTCGTTCCAGGGCCACCCCGCGCCGCACAAGTTCCTGCGCAACAAGAAGCAGGAGTGGGAGGAGTACCGCAGCGAGGTCACCGCGTTCGAGCTGCGGAAGAACCTGCCGGTGCTGTAAGCGCAGGTCACAGCGAATTTCTCGCTGATATGACGCCGCGGGGCCGACGGTCGTGGACCGTCGGCCCCGCGGCGTCTCACTGTCCCTGGGTGGTCGCAAGAGCCCGCGCCCGGTCCGGGGCCGGGCGCCCGCTGAAAGCCTGGAGCGTGGCCGCGGCGGCGCACGCGGTGCAGCCGAGGCCCCAGAGCACGAGATAGGCGGTGCCGGAGGGAATGTCCGACGCACCGACGACCAGCGAGCCGAGGACGACGGAGGAGCACGCGCCCGCGATGCTGCCGCCCAGTGTCTTGAGGTTGTTGTAGACGGCGGTGCCGCTCGCGGCGCGGTCGTGGGCGCTGCCTTCGGCGATCACCGTGGGCAGGCCGCCCTGGGACAGGCCCATGCCGAAGCCCGCCACGGAGTAGGCCGCGATGAACAGGGGCAGATCGGTGCGGGTGAGGATCAGACCCGCGTAGCCGACAGCCGCCAGGATCGAGGCGAGCACCAGCATCCGGCGGTATCCGGTACGGGCGCCGATGAACGGGACCAGAACGGAGGCGGCCATGCCGAGGACGCTGGGGATCACGCTCCACAGACCGATCTGCAAGGTGGTCAGGCCGAAGCCGTAGCCGCCCTCGGCCGGGTCGGCGGCCAGGTAGGTGACGGCGACGGACTGCCCGGCGAGCAGAACCGCGCCGAGCACGAACCCGGCCGCGTAGTGCGGGGCGAGTACGCGCCGGGCCATCGCGCGGACGTCGACGAGGGCGTCCGCGCGGGCGAGTTGGGTGCGCAGCCAGGCCCAGCCGAGCGCGGCCGTCAGCACAAGCGCCCCGGACATGGGGAGTGAAGCCCACCCCCAGGCGGTGGCGCGGGAGAGGGCACCGAGCAGGACGACGAGGGTGAGTCCCAGCAGGACGGCGCCCGCCCAGTCCATACGCCCCGGGGAGCGGTGGCCGGACTCCGGCACGGCGCACCAGGCAAGGACCGTGCAGAGCAGGGCGAACACCGTCAGCGCCGCGTGCGCCATCCGTACCCCGCCGAAGATTCCCAGCAGCGCACCCGAAAGGGCATGGCCGAGCAGGGAGCCCAGAGTCAGAGCGGCGACCAGCAGGCCGATCGCACGGCGCGCGCCCGGTGCGTCCAGCCTGCCGCGCACGAGGCCGATCTCCAGGGGCAGCAGGGCGGCGAGGGCTCCCATCAGGACGCGGCCGGCGAGCGTCATCGGATAGCTGCCGGCGAGGGCGACCAGGAGAGTGCCGGCCGTGACGCACAGCAGCGCGATGCGCAGCACACGCCGGTGGCCGTAGAGGTCGCCGAGGCGTCCCAGGGCGGGCACGGTGACCGCCGCCGCGAGGTAATTCACGGTCATGAACCACTGGGCGTCGGCGGCGCCGACGTGCCACGTGTCCTGCACCGCGGGCAGCAGGGGTGCGTCCGCGCCCTGGACGAACCCGCTGAACAGCTCGAAGACGACCAGGACTCCGACGACGGCGCGGACGCGGACAGGAAGTGCCCCCGCCCCCGCGGACGTCGTCACGCGGCCGTTCCCGCGGACGTTCCCGTGTCCGCCAGACGGCGCTCGGCGAGCTCGGACAGCAGCGCCGCCTGCCGGTACAGCACGCGGTCGTCGAAGACCGCGCGCGGAGAGTGGTTCATCGGCGCGTTCTGCCAGTCGGCGCCCTCGGGTGCGGCACCCACCATCAGCATCGCGCCGGGGACAGGCTTCAGGACGAGGGCGAAGTCCTCGGAGCCGTTGCTGGGCTGCGGGGACTCCCAGACCTCGCGCGGGTCGAACAGGTCGCGGGCGGCGGCGAGGGCGAAGGCGGTCTCGTCGGCGTCGTTGACGGTGACGGGGTAGTCGAACTTGTAGACGGCCTCCGCGTCCAGGCCGTGGGCGGCGGCGATGGAGGTCATCAGCCGGGGCAGTCCTTCGGCGAGCCGCTCCTGTGCGCTCTCGGAGTAGCTGCGCACGGTGGCCTCGAACTCGGCATGGTCCGGGATGATGTTGGACTTGGTGCCGGCGTGGAAGGTGCCGACGGTGACGACGACCGGGTCGAAGATGTTGAACGTCCGCGTCACCCAGGTCTGCAGCGCCGTGACCATCTCGCAGGCGACCGGGATCGGATCCTTGGCGGTGGCCGGATCCGAGCCGTGGCCGCCCTTGCCCCGCACGGTCACGACCAGCCGGTCGGAGGCGGATGTGATGGTGCCGGAACGGGTGATCACGACACCGCCGGGCACCCGGTTGGCCGCCACGTGCAGCGCGTACGCCGCGTCGAGCGGCCGGCCCGCCGCTTCCAGCACGCCTTCCTCGATCATCGTGCCGGCCCCGTTGTGGCCCTCCTCGCCGGGCTGGAACATGAACACCACGTCGCCGTGCAGGTGTTCGCGCCGCTCGGCCAGGAGTCTGGCCGCACCGACGAGCCCGGCCGTGTGCAGATCGTGCCCGCAGGCGTGCATCCGGCCGGGAACCCCGGAGGCGTACGCCAACCCGCTCTCCTCGGTGACGGGCAGGGCGTCCATGTCGCCGCGCAACAGGACCGCGCCGCCGGGCTTCCCGCCGCGCAGCACGGCGGTGACGGAGGTGAGTTTCCTGCCGAGGGTGACCTCCAGCGGGAGTCCGTCGAGGGCCGCGAGCACCTTCTCCTGGGTGCGCGGGAGATGGAGGCCCAGCTCCGGCTCCCGGTGCAGCGAGCGACGCAGCTGTACGAGCTCGGGCTGCAGTTCCTTGGCGCGTTCCACGACCGACATGCCGGATCGACCTCCTGTTGCTTCGTGACTGACTGGTACGGTCCGGGCGTACCGGGTTCAGACTGAAGCTCTCGCCGGTTGGCGGGCCGAAAGCGCAGGAAACATGCGGGGAGGTGCGAAGTGGCGCAGGATTCACGTCATTCTCTGGGTGATGTGGACCAGGCACTGGTGCACGCCCTCCAGGTCGCCCCACGGGTGAGCTGGGCGCGGATCGGTGCCGCGCTCGACCTGGACGCCGTGACGGTGGCCCGGCGTTGGCAGCGGCTGACCGAGGCCGGCGCCGCCTGGATCAGCTGCCACCCCGCACCCGCGCTGGCCGACTCCGGGCAGGGGTGTCTGGCCTTCGTCGAGGTCGACTGCGCTCCCGGCCGCCTGCCCGACGTGGCGCGCGTGCTGGCCGCCGCACCGCACGTCGCGGCGCTCTCGCAGGTCAGCGGGGACCGCGACCTGCTGCTGAACGTCATGGCCCGCGACCTGGCCTCCCTCACCCGGTGGACGACCGGCGAACTCGCCGCGCTGGAGGGGGTACGGGCCGTCCGCACCCACCTGGCCGGGCGGGTCCATGCGGAGGCCAGCCGCTGGCGCCTGCGCGCCTTGAGCCGGGAACAGGTCGCGGTGCTCACCGCGGACGAGCCCGCACGTCGTACGGCCGCGCCCGCCTTCCCCCTCACCGCACTGGACCATCGGCTGATCACCGCCCTCTCCGTGGACGGCCGGGCCACCTACCGCGCGCTGGCCGAGCGGTGCGACGCGAACCCGGACACCGTCCGCCGTCACGTCCGGCGGCTCTTCGCGGCGGACCTGCTGCACGCCCGCTGCGAAGTGGCCCGCCCCCTGTCGGACTGGCCGGTCGGGGTGACCCTCTGGGGCCGTGTCCCGGCCGCGCGGCTGCAGGAGGTCGCCCAGCGGATCACCGGCATGCGCGAAGTACGTCTGTGCGCCAGCGTCATCAGCCGGCACAACCTGCATCTCGTCGCCTGGGTACGCTCCCTCGACGACGCGCAGCGCTTCGAGATCCGTCTTGCCGAACAGGCCCCGGACCTGAACGTCACCGACCGCGCGGTCGCCCTGGGGCCCATGAAACTCAGTGGCCATCTGCTGGACGAGGACGGCTACCGGGTCGGTGCGACACCGCTCGCGCTGTGGAAGGAAGCAGCGGTGCCGGGCCGCGCCTGACGCCGTCCGACTCAGCCGACGTACGCGTCCGACTCAGCCGACGTACGCGGGTGACACCGCCGCCGTGCTGATCCGCCGCGGCTTTCCCGTCCCGTCGGACGGGACCGTGTAGAGGTCGGCTCCGTAGTCGCCCGGCAGGGCGTAGACGATCGTGTGGTCGTCGCGCCAGACCGCCTGGTCGTCGACGCTGCGGGGTTCGGCGAGGGGGGTTTCGCGCATCGTGCGGAGGTCGAGGACGTACAGGTGCCAGGGGGCGTCCTTGGGGAGGCCCTTCACGCGCTTCTTGAAGGCGATGCGGGTGCCGTCGGGGGAGAGGGACGGGCATTCGACGTTCGTGTGGAGGGTGGTGACCGTGCGGGTGCGGAGGTCGCCGCGGATCAGGTACGTCTTGCCCTTGGTCGCCAGCGTCGCGTAGAAGGTGCGGTCGTCGCTCGCGAACGTGACGCCCCAGAAGTTCACGTCCGCCGCGTGGTACGTCCTGCCGTCCTTCACGACGCGATACGCCTCCAGGGACGGTGTCAGTTTCCCCGTCCGGGTGTCCACGATCGCCGCGCGGGTCGAGAAGTTCGTCCCCGCGTACGAGTCACCGCCCACGAAGGCCGTCCACGCGGCGTACCGGCCGCTGGGCGAGACGCGGGCGCGGGACGGGATGCCGGGGACGTCGTAGCGGGCCGTCTCGTGGAGGTGTGCGTCGAGGATGACGGCCCGGTAGGTGTCCTGGACCGCGCCGTGCACCGCCTGGAGGCATACACCCGTGCCCGAAGCCGCGTAGAAACGCAGGCACTTGACCTTGGAGGCCGTGCGCGGGCCCGACGGGTCGGACGCCGGGACGGTCGTCAGCTCGTCGCGGTGCGGGCCCCACGCCATGTTGCGGAAGATCATGCGGCCGTCGTCGCCGGTCAGTGCGACCGTACCCGCGGTGATCTTCGGGCCGCCCGGCTGGGTCTGGTTCCTGCGCTCCGCGCGGGCCGAGGCGTGCAGCACCGACGCCGTGGCCACGCCCGCCAGGACGAGCAGCGCCGAGATCAGGACCAGGATGCGGGTACGGAGAGTCATGCTGCGAGGCCTTCTGACGGGGTGGGGCGGAGGCGGAGCGAGAACACTGCGCAGGCGGCGAGTGCCACGGCCGACGCCGTGAGCGCCGTACGGTCGCCCCACGCCGTCCAGGCCGCGCCGAAACCGAGCGAGCAGACGAAACGGGCCAGCGCCTGACCCGTCTGGACCAGCGCGAGCCCCGACGAGCGCAGCTCCTCGGGCACGCTGTCCGAGGCTGCGGCCATCAGCACACCGTCCGTCGCCGCGTAGAAGCCGCCGTGCAGGACCAGGACGGCGTACGGCAGCGCCGTCCCGTGCCAGGACGTGAGCAGGAGGGCGTACGCGAGGAGCAGGGCGCCGTGGCCGGCCAGGAACACCCGCCACCTCCCGATCCGGTCCGCGAGCCGGCCCAGCGGAACGGCCAGCAGGAGGAACGCCGCCGCCGTGCCGAGCGGCAGCAGTGCGAACCAGCGGTCGGGTACGCCCAGGCGCCGCTGGAGCAGGAGATAGACGAAGGAGTCGCTGACCGTCGCCAGGCCCAGGAGGAGGGCGCAGACGGTGAGCCGGCGCAGGGCGGGGCGGCTGAGGAGGGCGAGGGCGGCGCGGAGGGTGGGGCGGGGAGCATCCGTGGTGACGGGAGCATCCGTGGTGGCGGGTGCGTCCGCTGTGACGGGTGCGCCCGCTGCTTTGCCCGGCACGAACAGCACCAGCACCAGCACACCCACCACGGCCACGCAGAAGCTCACCATGAACACCGCGTCGTAGCCGTCGACCGTGGCCCGGAGGATCAGGAAGGCCACGAGGGGGCCGAACAGCGCGCCCGCCGTGTCCATGGCCCGGTGCACGCCGAAGGCGCGGCCGCGGGTCTCCGGCGTGCTCGACAGCGAGATCAGCGCGTCGCGCGGGGCCGTGCGCAGGCCCTTGCCCGTGCGGTCCGCCGCCAGGATCAGCCCGATGGGGGTCAAGGAGTGCGCCAGCAGCAACAGCGGCTTGCACACCGCCGACAGGCCGTAGCCGAAGCCGGCGACCCACTTGTGGCGGCCGCCGCCCCGGTCCGCGAGATGCCCGCCGATCAGCCGCACCAGCGCCGAGAAGCCGTTGTAGATCCCGTCGAGGAGCCCGAAGCCCAGCGGGGACAGGCCGAGGCCGGTCACCAGGTACAGGGGCAGCACCGCCGTCACCATCTCCGAGGAGACGTCGGTGATCAGACTGACCGTGCCGAGCGCCAGCACCGTGGGCGCGACCGCGGCACGGCGCCGCCCGGCACGGGGCCGGGCGGCGCCTTCCGCGGACGCCGCCGTCGCCGGAGTATCCGGAGTACTGGCGCGGCTGTCCGCTACGTACATGTCAGGACGTCCAGATGCCGGTGATGTCCTTGCCGGAGGCGGCGTTGCCCGCGTGCGTGAGGCCGTGCATGTCCTCCAGCGTGCGCAGCAGGTCGTAGTGGTTGTAGGTGGTGGTGGACGAGGACCCGGCCGTCACCTGCTGGCCGTACAGCACCGTCGGGATGCGGTTGCCGCTGAGCCGGTTGTCCTCGTCGAAGGTGACGACGAGCAGGCTGTTGTGGGTCTTGGCCCAGGTCGCGTAGGCGCTGAGGTTGTTGTTCAGCCAGGTGTCGCCCGTGGACACCGAGCAGTCGTGCATGTCGCTGCACAGGTTGGGGACCACGAAGGAGACCTGCGGGAGCGTCGAGTAGTCCGTCGGGAACTGGGTGAAGGTCTTCGCGGTCGACGTCGGTACGTTGCTGAAGCCGAACCACGGGTTGTGCTTACGCGCGTAGTTGCCGCTGCTGCACGTCGTCGAACCCTGGCTGGGCAGCGTCTCGTTGTAGCTCGCCCAGGTCTTGCCCGCGGCTATCAGCTCGGAGGCGAGGTTCGGGGCGGAGGAGAAGCCGGGCGTGTAGCAGCTGTCGTCCGTGATCCCCTGCGTGGCGCCGGAGAACAGGGCGAAGTAGTTGGGCTGGCTCGGGTGCGTCTCGGCGTACGACTGGGAGAGGTTGGCCCCGCCGGTCTTGAGCGAGTTGATGTACGGGGCGCTGGAGGAGCCGATCACCTGGCTGTACGCGTGGTTCTCGAAGACCACGACGACGACGTGGTCCGGGGTGGGGACCGCGGCCGCGGCGTGTGCGGGGGACGAACCGCCGAATCCGGTCCACACCCCGACCGCGGCTGCGGTGAAGGCGAGGGCCGACGCGATGACGGCACGACTGCGGCGGTACACGTTTCTGCCGGACACTTCAGACCTCCGGTGGGGGGAGTGACGGTGGCGGTGCGGACAGAGCATGCACACGCCAACATTCCCCTGGCTCACGTCCCCCAACCGGAGGGATGAAGAGCGGGTGAACTACTGCCGCTGGGCGGCCAGCTCGGTCAGCAACTGGTGCAGCGGCTTCGTCGCCCGCTGCCGGTACTCCTGGATCGCCCACCCGTTCCCGTCGGGGTCCTTGAAGTACATGAACGTGGCCCCGTCCTGCGGCGCGTACGCCTGCGGCTCGCTGACCTCCAGGCCGCGGGCCGTGAGCTCCTCGTACGCCGCCTTGGCGTCCGTGACGCACAGCTGCATCCCGTGGTACGTCCCGGGCCGCGGCGTCCCCGTCGGGATCTGGAGCCCGTCGACGAGCGCGATGGAACACCCGGACCCGGGCGGCGTCAGCTGCACGATCCGCACCCCCTCCATCACATCACCGTCCAGATCGACGTGAAAGCCGACCTTGTCCCGGTAGAACTCCTTCGCCCGGTCCACGTCGGAGACCGGCAGCAGAATCACTTCGAGGGTCATGTCCATGGCGTGACTCCTTCGTCGTACGGCTCATGGCTCCCACCACAGAAGCCCACACCGGCGCGGGGCGCCACCATGCGGACCGGGGTTAGGCTCAAGCTCGGACGACCTTGATCGGACCGGTTGTGCGACTTGTACGACATCGGACCGGTTGTACGACCTTGATCCGACAGGAGGCCGGGGATGACGGCGCCGGGGCGCAGAAGCAGTACCTTCACGCGGCTGCTGCGGCACGGCTTCACCGATCCCTCGGCAGCCGAGCGGCTCCTGGAGAGCGACGAGCTGGCGCCGATACGGTCCGATCCGGTGCTCCTGGACGCGCTGGGCGCCACCGCCGACCCTGATCTGGCGCTGCACGGACTCGTCCGGCTCGTCGAGGTGCAGGACGGTCACACGGCCCAGCGGGAGCTGCTCGACACGCTGATCGCCGCCAAGCCGCTGCGGGACCGGCTGCTCGGCGTCCTCGGTGCCTCCGCCGCGCTCGCCGACCATCTCGTCCGGCACCCGCGCGACTGGCAGGCGCTCGTCACCTACGAGCCGCAGGACCTGCATCCCGGGGTGCAGGAGTTCGAGCGGGGGCTCGCCGAGGCGACCGACCCGGTCTCGCTGCGCGTCGCCTACCGGCGCTGCCTGCTGTCCATCGCCGCGCGCGACGTGTGCGGCACCACCGACCTCGCGCAGACCGCCGCCGAACTCGCCGACCTCGCCACCGCGACCCTGCGCGCCGCGCTCGCCATCGCCCGGGCCACCGCGCCCGACGACGCCGCGTTGTGCCGGCTCGCGGTCATCGCGATGGGCAAGTGCGGGGGACACGAGCTCAATTACGTCTCCGATGTCGATGTCATCTTCGTGGGGGAGGCTGTCAACGGGGCCGATGAGCGCAAGGCCCTGCAGGCCGCCACCCGGCTCGCTTCGCACATGATGCGGATCTGCTCGGAGACGACCGTCGAGGGCAGCATCTGGCCTGTTGACGCGAATCTGCGGCCCGAAGGGCGCAACGGGCCGTTGGTGCGCACGCTCAGCAGCCATCTCGCCTACTACCAGCGGTGGGCCAAGACCTGGGAGTTCCAGGCGCTGCTCAAGGCGCGGCCCGTGGCCGGGGACCTAGAGCTGGGCGAGGAGTACGTGGCCACGCTGGCGCCCCTGGTGTGGCATGCCGCCGAGCGGGAGAACTTCGTCGCCGATGTGCAGAAGATGCGGCGCAGGGTCGTCGAGAACATTCCCGCCGCCCAGATCGAGCGTGAGCTGAAGCTCGGTCCGGGGGGACTGAGAGATGTCGAATTCGCCGTGCAGCTGCTCCAGTTGGTGCACGGGCGGGCCGACACGTCGCTGCGGAGCGGTACGACGCTGGACGCGCTCAAAGCGCTGGCCGCCGGCGGGTATGTGGGGCGTGACGATGCCCTGCAACTCGACGACGCGTATCGCTTTCTGCGGTCCATGGAGCACCGGATCCAGCTGTACCGGCTGCGGCGCACCCATCTCGTACCGGAGGACGAGGCCGATCAGCGGCGCATCGGGCGGTCGCTCGGGCTGCGGTCCGACCCCGTCGCCGAGCTGAATCGCGAGTGGAAGCGGCATGCGGCCGTGGTGCGGCGGCTGCACGAGAAGCTGTTCTATCGTCCACTGCTCGACGCCGTGGCCCAACTCGCCCCGGGCGAGAGCCGGTTGAGCCCCGACGCGGCGCGGGAGCGGCTGGTCGCGCTCGGATACGCCGACCCGGCCGCCGCGCTGCGGCATCTGGAGGCGCTGGCGTCCGGGGTCACGCGCAAGGCGGCCATCCAACGGACGCTGCTGCCCGTGCTGTTGGGCTGGTTCGCGGACTCCGCCAACCCCGACGCCGGGCTGCTGAACTTCCGCAAGGTCTCCGACGCGCTGGGCAAGACCCCTTGGTATCTGCGGCTGTTGAGGGACGAAGGTGCCGCGGCCGAGAATCTCGCGCGGGTGCTGTCCGCCGGGCGGCTCGCCCCCGACCTGCTGATGCGCGCGCCGGAAGCGGTCGCGCTCCTCGGCGACGGAGACGGGGGCGGACTCGAACCGCGGTCCCGCGCCCACCTGGAGCAGGAGATCCTCGCGGCCGTGGGGCGCGCCACCGGGGGTGAGCAGGCCGTCACCGCCGCACGTGGGGTGCGGCGGCGTGAGCTGTTCCGTACGGCCGCGACGGACATCGTCGCCTCGTACGGCACCGAGGAGACACCGGCCGTCGCCGACCAGGGCGCGCTCGTCGATCTGGTCGGAGGAGCCGTCTCCGACCTCACGGCGGCGACGCTGGCGGGGACGCTGCGGGCCGTGGTGCGCGACGGGTGGGGGGACACGCTGCCCACGCGGTTCGCCGTCATCGGCATGGGGCGGTTCGGGGGGCACGAACTCGGATACGGGTCCGACGCGGATGTGCTGTTCGTGCATGAGCCCCGGGAGGGCGTGGAGGAGCAGGAGGCGTCCCGGGCCGCGCATACCGTTGTCGCCGAGATGCGGCGGCTGCTGCAGATTCCCAGCGCGGATCCGCCGCTGCTGATCGACGCCGATCTGCGGCCCGAGGGGAAGTCGGGGCCGCTCGTACGGACGTTGAACTCGTACGAGGCGTACTACCGGCGCTGGTCGCTGGTGTGGGAGTCGCAGGCGCTGTTGCGGGCCGAAGTCGTGGCGGGGGACGTGGACTTGGGGGACCGGTTCATCGAGCTGGTCGATCCGTTGCGGTATCCGGCGGAGGGGCTGGGCGAGGACGCGGTGCGGGAGATTCGCCGGCTGAAGGCCCGTATGGAGTCGGAGCGGATGCCTCGCGGCGCGGATCCCACGCTGCACACCAAGCTGGGGCGGGGCGGGCTGTCCGACGTGGAGTGGACCGTGCAGTTGCTGCAACTGCGGCATGGCTGGGCGGAGCCGGGGCTGCGTACGACGCGTACGCGGGAGGGGCTGGCGGCCGCGTGTGCCGCGGGGCTGCTGTCCGGGGAGGACGCGGCGACACTGGACGAGGCGTGGGTGCTGGCTACGCGGGTGCGGAACGCGGTGATGCTGGTGCGGGGGCGGGCGGGGGATACGTTTCCGTCGGACGGGCGTGAACTTGCCGCGGTGGGGCGGTACTTGGGGTACGGGCCCGGGCATGTGGGGGACATGCTCGATGACTATCGGCGGACTACTCGGCGGGCTCGGGCCGTGGTGGAGGAGCTGTTCTACGGGGCGTAGGCGCTCCGCTGTGCCGGTGGGTGTGGGGCGGGGCCGTGCCGGTACGTCCAGCCCGTCGCCGGTGGGCATTACTGCTTGCTGCCACGGCGGGACTAGGCGGCAATAACCACGTAAGCGACGGGCTGGACGTACCGGCACGGCCCTTTCCGTGCGTCGCCGACTGCCGGTGCGGGGGGCGACGGTTCGCGGGGGATTGCGGGGCGCAGCCCCGCTTTTAGGGGCGCGGGGAACTGCGCGACCAGCCCCCACCGGCCGGCAGACGTCTGTCAGGGGCGCGGGGAACGGCGCAATCTTTTAGGGGGGTCTGGGGGCGCAGCCCCCAGGAACGGGATGGGACGGGTAGGGGCGGCGGGGGCGAGGAAATGCCCTTACGCCGCCTGCAAGGCCCTCGCGTGGGCCAGGAATCCCTCCAGGGCCAGGTCGAACGCCCGGTCCGCACGCCCCGCCCCCACCGCGTCCAGGGCGGCAGCCAGCCGTGGGGTCGTCGTGTCGTCCGGGAGTTCCCACATCGTCTCGGGGGCCGCGAGGTCCAGCGCCGAGCCGAGGACCAGATTCTCCAGGGCGATGATCACCGGCATCACGTCGGGCAGGGCGAACCCGGCGTTCAGGAGGAGGGTGACCGCGCGCTCGTACTGCTCCAGGACGCGGGGCGCTCGTACGGGTGATGTGGTGAGGAGCGGGATCACCTTGGGGTGCGCCGCGAAGGCCGCGCGATAGGAGCGGGCCCAGGCGGCCAGGGCCGTGTCCCAGGGCGTCAGGGAGAGGGTTCCCGTGTCGATCGCCGAGGCGACCCGTTCGCGGAGAAGTTCCACGATGCCGTCCCGGCCGTCCACATGGTGGTACACCGAGCCGGTCTGCACGCCAAGCCGCTTGGCGATCTGCGGCACGCTGAACTCGCCCCGCTCATCGATCAGTTCGAGTGCCGTCGTGGCGATGCGCTCGCGGTCGAGGAGTGGTGTGCGCGGCCGTCCCATGATCTGTGCTCTCCCTGAGGTCTTCCCGGATGCCCAAACGGGAGGTTACATTGCCGAAACCGAAAGCCTTTAGGTTTACGAGTCCGGCAGCCCCCTCGGCGCCGGAATCCCGGGGTGCCCCGCACGCCCCGGACTTCTCCCCGTCCCCGCCAGAAGGGCTTCCCTCGCATGCCCGTCACCACCTCCGAGGAGAGAACGCCGACCCCCGCGGCGACCCTCCGCTCCGGTTCCCTCGGCACCGCCGACATCGCCTTCTTCGTCGTATCGGCCGCCGCTCCGCTGACCGTCATGGCGGGTGTCGCCCCGCTCGCGATCCTGCTCGGCGGGATCGGCGCGCCGGTCGGCTATCTGCTGGCCGGGATCACGCTCGCCGTCTTCGCCGTCGGGTTCACGACCATGAGCCGGCATGTCCGCAGTGGGGGTGCCTTCTACGCGTACATCACCCGTGGGCTCGGGCGGCCCGTCGGTATCGGTGCCGCGCTGCTCGCCCTCATCGGCTACAACGGCATGGAGATCGGCGTCTACGGTCTGCTGGGCAGCGCCAGCAAGGACACCGTGCGGGCCCTCTTCGGGACCGACATTCCCTGGCTCCCGGTGTCTCTGGCCGGGCTGATCGTCATCGGTTACGGCGGCTACCGGTCGATCGACTTCGGTGCCAAGCTGCTGGGCGTCCTGCTCGTCGCCGAGACCGGGATACTCGTACTGCTCGCGGGCGGAGTGCTGGTCAAGGGCGGTGCGCACGGGCTGTCGGGCGCATCCTTCGCCTCCGGCAACGTGTTCGTCCCCGGGACGGCGGTCGTGCTCGCCTTCGCCTTCGCCGCGTTCACCGGGTTCGAGTCCACCGTCATCTACCGGCGGGAGGCGCGGGATCCCGAGCGCACGGTGCCGCGTGCGACGTACCTCGCCGTCGGATTCCTCGGGCTCTTCTACGCGTTCGTCGTCTGGGTGGTCATTCAGGCCTTCGGGGACGCGGAGGTCGTCAAGGCCGCGGCCACCGACCCCGGCGGGCTCTTCTTCTCCGCCATCACGACGTACGTCGGCGGCTGGGCCTCCGACCTGATGCACGTCTTCATCATCACCAGCGTCCTCGCCTCGCTGCTCGCCTTCCACAACGCCATCAACCGGTACGGGCTCGCGCTCGCCGAAGAGGGCGTCCTGCCCCGGGCGTTGGGCCGCATTCACCCGAAGCACCGCTCCCCGTACGTCGCCGGGATCGTCCAGACCGTGCTCGGTGCGGTCGTCGTCCTCGCCTTCTGGGCGGTCGGCGCCGACCCCTACGGGCAGCTGCTGCTGTGGGTCAACACCCCGGGAATGATCGGCCTGTTCGTGCTCCAGCTCCTCGCCGCGATCGCCGTGCCGTGCTACTTCCGGCGGATCCCTCATCAGGAGGGTGCGCTGCGGACCGTTGTCGCGCCCGTCGTCGCGACCGTGCTGCTCGCGACGGCCATAGTGCTGGTGGTGACCCACATCGACCTGTTCACCGGCGCGTCCCCGGCGGTCAACACCGTCCTGATCGTCCTGTCGCCCGCCGTCTTCGTCATCGGCCTCGCCCTCGCCTGGTGGCTGCGCCGCGAACGGCCGCAGGTGTACGAGAACTTCGCGGCCGAGCCCGCCGAAGTCACCGAGTAGCAAAGGAAGTTGCATCGATGCCCACCGCCGAGCTGATCCTCACCGGCGCCAAGGTCCGCACCCTCGACCCCGACCGGCCGCACGCCACCGCGGTCGCCGTACGCGACGGGGTGATCGCCGCGGTCGGTGACGAGACCGACGTACGGGACTGGCGCGGGCCGGGGACCGAGGTCGTGTCCCTGGCGGGCGCGCACCTCGTCCCGGGGCTCGTGGACGCGCACAGTCACCCCGTGTGGGGGCTGGACATGGCCACCGGGGCCGATCTGTCCGGGGTGCGCGATCTGGACGGGTTGCGCGGTGCGCTCCGGGACGCCTCCCGGATCGACGGGTGGGTCATCGGGTTCGGGCTCGACCACAACGTCTTCGGCGGGCGGCCCGTGCACCGGGCCCTCGTCGAGGACGTACTCGGAGGCGCGCCCGCCTTTCTGCGGCTGTACGACGGTCACTCCGCCCTGGTGAGTGAGGCCGCGCTCGCCCTCGCGGGGGTGACCGGGCCGCGGTCCTTCGTCCAGCGGTCCGAAGTCGTCTGCGACGGTGACGGGCGGCCCACCGGGCATCTCGTCGAGCATGCCGCGATGGAACTGGTCGCCGAGGTCATGCCCCGGCCCTCGTACGCGGAGCGGCGGACCCGGCTCGTCGAGCTGCTCTCCGCGATGGCCGCGACCGGGCTGACCGGGGCGCATGTGATGGACCTGGGGGATCCGGAGCTGGTCGGTGCCGTCGCCGAGGAGACCGTGCTGCCGGTACGGCTGCGGTTCGCGCCCTGGTGCATGCCGGGCGCGGACCGGGAGGACCTGGACGAGCTCGTGGCGCTCCAGGGGCGCAGGGGGCGGCACTGGAGGGTCGGCGGGGTCAAGTTCTTCATGGACGGGACCGTGGAGGGCGGCACGGCCTGGCTGGAGCACGCCGACTGCCACGGCCAGGGGACGGAGGCGTTCTGGCCCGACCCCGCGGCGTACACCGCGGCCGTACGGCAGCTGCACGCGGCCGGGGTCCGTACGGCCACGCACGCGATCGGGGACGCGGCCGTGCGGCACGTTCTCGACACGGTGCAGGGGCTGGGGGCGGGGGGTCGGTTCGCTCACCGGATCGAGCACGTGGAGACCGCCCCGGACGGTACGCTGTCGCGTTTCGCCGAGCTCGGGGTCATCGCGTCGATGCAGCCGCCGCACACCGCGTACACGCGGGGCGACCACGGCGACGAGTGGTCGCGGCGGCTGGGGCCCGAGCGGGCGGCTCGCGCCTGGCGTACGCGGGATCTGCGGGACGCCGGGGCGGTGGTCGCGCTCGGCTCGGACTGGCCTATCGCCCACTACGACGTGCGCGGCGTGCTGGCGACGGCGCGGGCACCGCTGGGAGCCGCCTCTGCGAGGGGCGGCCTTACGGGGCTTCAGGCACTGGAGGGCTGCACCACGCACTCGGCGCTGGCCGCGGGGGAGGCCGGCGTGGCCGGGCGCATCGCTCCCGGGTTCCGGGCCGACCTCACGGCCTTCGGCCTGGACCCGGTGGCTGCCCCCGCGGACGAGGTCGCGGAGGCTCCCGTACGCCTCACCGTGACCGGCGGGTACGTCGCGTATCGCGGAACGGTTGATTGCTGAACCGTTGACGGCTGAACGGACGAGAGGGGCCGCACCTGCCCGGTGCGGCCCCTCCTCACGTACGTCGGCAGGCCATTGCTCCGCGAACGGAACGGCCCTCGCTCAGGCCTTCGCCGGCAGCAGCGCTGGCCCGCCCGTCCCCGGTACCCGGCGCGGCAGCGCGTACGGCAGGGACCCGTACCAAACGCGGGCCACCGAGAAGCCGAAGGCCAGGCACAGCATGCCGCCCACCGCGTCCAGCCAGAAGTGGTTGGCCGTGGCGACGATGACGAGCAGGGTGGCCGTCGGGTAGAGCAGGCCGAGGATCCTGGCCCACGGCGCCGACGCCAGGGCGAAGATCGTCAGGCCGCACCACAGGGACCAGCCGATGTGCATGGAGGGCATCGCGGCGTACTGGTTGGACATGTGCTTCAGGTCGCCGGAGGCCATGGAGCCCCAGGTGTGGTGGACCAGGACCGTGTCGACGAAGTCGCCGCCGCGCATCAGGCGGGGCGGCGCGAGCGGGAAGAAGTAGTAGCCGACCAGGGCCACCGCCGTGGTGGCGAAGAGGGTGAGCCGAGTGGCCGCGTAACGGCCGGGATGGCTGCGGTACAGCCACACCAGGACACCCAGGGTCACCACGAAGTGCAGCGTCGCGTAGTAGTAGTTCATCCCGATGATCAGCCATGTCGCCGAGTTCACGGCGTGGTTGACCGACTCCTCGACGGCGATCCCGAGGTGGTGTTCCGCCTGCCAGATCCAGTCCGCGTTGCGCAGAGCCTCGTGCTTCTGCTCCGGCACGGCGTTCCGGATCAGCGAATACGTCCAGTAACTCACCGCGATGAGCAGGATCTCGAACCAGAAGCGGGGGCGACGCGGGGCCCGCAAACGACGCAGGAAGATCTTCCCCGCATTCTCCTCCGCGACGGGCTGTGGAGCTGCCTGCTCCCGGCCTTCCAGTGTCGTCACGGTCGTCTCACCCATAGACACAGAGTCTGCCAGAAAAGCCTTCCCCCACCGATCATCCCTTGGTCGGGTTCTGGTCGCACGTTCTACACCGAGAGGAGTCCAACGGGTGCCGTACCTCCTCCTCCCTAGGGACGATTCCGGTCCCCAGGGGCAGAAGCGGTCGAACCGCGCACCACCAGTTCCGGCATGAACACGAACTCACTGTGCGGAGCGGGCGTCCCGCCGATCTCCTCCAGCAACGTCCGTACCGCCGCCTGCCCCATGGCCGGCACCGGCTTGCGGATCGTCGTGAGCGGTGGGTCGGTGAAGGCGATGAGAGGCGAGTCGTCGAAACCGACGACCGATATGTCCTTCGGGACCTCCAGGCCGCGCTGGCGCGCCGCCCTTATCGCGCCGAGGGCCATCATGTCGCTGGCACAGACGATCGCCGTGCAGTCACGGTCCATGAGCGCGCTCGCCGCGGCCTGACCGCCCTCCAGTGTGTACAGCGAGTGCTGGACCAGTCGCTCCTCGATGTCGGCGGGGGCCAGGCCCAACTGCTCCTGCACCGTGCGGACGAAGCCCTCGATCTTGCGCTGGACCGGCACAAAGCGCTTGGGGCCCAGAGCGAGACCGATGTTGGTGTGCCCGAGCGAGACGAGGTGCGTGACCGCCAGGGCCATCGCCGCGCGGTCGTCCGGCGAGATGAACGGCGCCTGCACCTTGGGCGAGAAGCCGTCCACCAGGACGAACGGGACGCCCTGGGCGCGCAACTGCTCGTAGCGCTGCATGTCCGCGGAGGTGTCGGCGTGCAGACCGGAGACGAAGATGATCCCGGCGACCCCCCGGTCCACCAGCATCTCCGTCAACTCGTCCTCGGTGGAGCCGCCCGGCGTCTGGGTCGCCAGGACCGGCGTATAGCCCTGCCGGGTCAGCGCCTGGCCGATGACCTGCGCGAGCGCCGGGAATATCGGGTTCTCCAGCTCCGGCGTTATCAGGCCCACCAGGCCCTCGCTGCGCTGCCGCAGCCGTACCGGGCGCTCGTAGCCCAGCACATCGAGCGCGGCCAGCACGGACTGGCGGGTGGTCGCGGCGACGCCCGGCTTCCCGTTCAGGACGCGGCTGACAGTCGCCTCGCTGACCCCCGCTTGGGCTGCGATGTCGGCAAGCCGTGTGGTCACAGGATTGGACTGTACCGGTCGCATCTCAGACTGCCCACCAGACCGTTGAATCCGCGGGCAGTTCAGTCGTTTCGGCGCCCGGCTCGACGTTCGCGCTGGCGAGCAGCAGGGTGCCGGGGGTGGGCAGCGGGATGGGGACCGCGGTGAGGTTCACCGTGGCCACGAACGAGCCCTCCTCGGTGTCGCGACGGAAGGCGAGGACGCCCTCCGGGGCCGGCAGCCAGGTGATCTGGCGGCCCGCGCCGAGCGCCGGGTGGTCGCGGCGCACCGCGAGCGCGCTGCGGTAGAACTCCAGCGTCGAGGTGGGGTCGCCCTCCTGCGCCTCGACCGTGAGGTTCTTCCAGGAGGCCGGCTGCGGCAGCCAGCTCGGGCCGCCCTCGACCGGGCCGAAGCCGAACGGCGCGACCTCGCCGGACCACGGCAGCGGCACCCGGCAGCCGTCGCGGGTGCCGTCCTGGCCCGCGCTGCGGAAGAACGCCGGGTCCTGGCGGACCTCGTCGGGCAGATCGACCACCTCGGGCAGGCCGAGCTCCTCGCCCTGGTAGAGATACGCCGAGCCGGGCAGCGCCAGCATGAGCAGGGTCGCCGCCCTGGCCCGGCGCAGACCACGCGCCTCGTCCCCTTCCGCGAGACGCGTGGAATGCCGTACCACGTCATGGTTGGAGAGCACCCAAGTCGCGGGCGCGTGCACGGCGTTCATGGCGCTGAGCGAGCGGTCGATGACCTCGCGCAGGTCCGCCGCGTTCCAACCGGTGGTGAGATAGGTGAAGTTGAAGGCCTGGTGCAGCTCGTCCGGGCGCAGGTACAGGGCGCTGCGCTCGACGGTCGGCGTCCACGCCTCGGCGACGGCGATGCGCTCACCGGTGTACTCCTCGAGGATGCGCCGCCAGCTGCGGTAGATCTCGTGCACGCCGTCCTGGTCGAAGTACGGCACGGCCTCGGTGCCAAGGAGCTTGACCTGCTCGTCGTGGCCGATGTCGGGCAGACCCGCCGCCTTCACCAGGCCGTGCGCCACATCGATGCGGAAGCCGTCGATGCCCAGGTCCAGCCAGAAACGGAGGACGGAGCGGAACTCGTCGTGGACGGCCGGGTGGTCCCAGTTGAAGTCGGGCTGCTCGGGCGCGAACAGGTGGAGGTACCACTCGCCGTCCTCGACCCGCGTCCAGGCCGGGCCACCGAAGATGGACTCCCAGTCGTTGGGCGGCAGTTCACCGTTCGCGCCCTTGCCGCGCCGGAAGTGGAAGCGCTCCCGGATCGTCGAGCCGGGGCCCTCGCGCAGCGCCTGCTTGAACCACTCGTGGTGGTCCGAGCAGTGGTTGGGCACCAGGTCGACGATCACCCGCAGCCCGAGCGCGTGCGCGGCGCGGACCAGGTCGTCGGCGTCCGTGAGATTGCCGAACATCGGGTCGACGGCACGGTAGTCGGCGACGTCGTAGCCCGCGTCCGCCTGTGGGGAGGCGTAGAACGGGGACAGCCACACCGCGTCGACGCCGAGTTCCTTGAGATAGGGAAGCCGGGCCCGGACGCCAGGCAGATCGCCCATGCCGTCGCCGTTGCCGTCCGCGAAACTGCGCGGATAGACCTGGTAGATGACCGCGTCGCGCCACCACTCCCGGCGCCCGGAGGCGGCGGAGGAGGCGTCGGTGGGGAGTGCGTCGGTGACGTGCTGGGTCATGGATTCCCTTAGGGGTGCGGGGGGAACGACGGAGGCGCTTGCGAAGTACGGGGATGCCGACGGGGCTTCAGGCCGCTGTCATGCCTTGGTGCCGCCGGCCGTCAGCCCGGAGACCAGGCTGCGCTGCACCAGCAGGAAGACGAGGGTCGCCGGAATGGTGATGATGATCGCCGTGGCCGAGGTCCACGCCCAGTCGGGGCGCTGGTCCTGCGCGAAGGTGCGGATGCCGACGGCGAGCGTGTAGTGGTCGGACTGCATGAACTGCGTGGCGTACGCGACCTCGCCCCAGGCGGTGAGGAAGCTGTAGAACGCGGTCACGGCGAGACCGGGCCTGGCCAGCGGCACGATCAGCCGCCAGAACGTGCCGAACGGCGTGAGGCCGTCCACGCGGCCCGCCTCGTCGATCTCCTTGGGGATCGTGTCGAAGTACCCCTTCATCATCCAGGCGCAGAACGGCACCGCCGTCGTCGCGTACGCCAGGATCAGGCCGAGGTAGTTGTCCAGCAGATCCAGGTCGGACATAAGGAGATACAGCGGCACAATCAGCACGATACTGGGGAACATCTGAGTGACCAGGAACGTCCACATCAGCTGCCTGCTGCCCGGGAACCTCATCCGGGACACCGCGTAACCGGCGGTTGCCGCAAGGAATACGCCGAGTGCGGTGGTGCCGCCCGCCACGATCACCGTGTTCAGGAACCACTTCGGCAGATCCGAATGACTCAGCACGTCACTGTAGTTGTGGAAGCTGAGGTGCTTCAGGACCTGGCTGGGCTCCTGCCAGGCGTTCTTCGGGCCGAGCGAGATGAAGAGGATCCACACCACCGGGAAGGCCGCGATCACCGTGGCCACGATCAGGGTGCCGTGCAGGGCGATCGAGGAGCCGAGGCTGCGGTGTTCGCGGCCGCGCACCTTGCGTGGGGCGGCGGTGTCCGAGCGGCGGGCGGCCGTTGGGGCGGCCGTGGCGGCGGAGGAGTTCTCGTGGGTTGCTGCGGTCATGGCGATGGCTCCTTACGCCTGCTCGGACTTCAGGGTGTTGCGGCGGTAGAAGGTCGAGAAGGCCAGCAGGAGGGCGAGGATGATGATCCCGTACGTCGCCGCGCCCGCGTAGTCCGAGACACCGGTGAACGCCTTGCGGAAGGCGAAGGTGACAAGGATGTCGGCGTCGCCGCTCGTGTTGTTGCCCAGCAGCAGATAGATGATGTTGAACATGTTGAACGTCCAGATGCAGCCCAGCAGGATGATCGTGTTGGTCACCGGACGCAGGCCCGGCAGTGTGACGTTCACGAAGCGCTGCCAGGGGGAGGCGCCGTCCATCTCGGAGGCCTCGTACAGCTCCTTGGGGATGGACTGGAGTCCGCCGAGGATCGCGACCATGTTGAAGGGGATGCCGACCCAGACGTTCACCATGATCACGGCGACCTTCTGGGCGAGCGGGGTGCCGAGCCAGTCCTGGGCCGGCAGGCCGAACGCCGTGATGATCTCGTTGAAGACGCCGTACTGCGAATTGAGCATCAGCCGCCAGGCGAAGACGCTGATGAACGACGGGACGGCCCAGGGCAGGATCAGCAGCGCGCGGTAGAAGCCGCGCAGGCGCATCTTGCGGTTGAGCAGCACCGCGAGGCCCATGCCGAGGCCGACCATCAGTGACACGCCGACCACGGTCCAGATGATCGTCCACCACAGGCGCGGGTAGAAGTCGCTGTCCGCGCCGGACAGCACGTGCCAGTAGTTGTCCAGGCCGACGAACTTGTATGTGGCCGGGCGGTGGAAGGCGCCGATGGTCGCGGAGACGTTCGACTCGTTGGCGTCGGTCAGGGACTGGTAGAAGCCGTATCCGAGCGGATACAGGACGAGGACGGCCAGGACGATGGCGACCGGGGTCACCATGGCCCAGGCGTACCAGTACTTGTCCCAGGACCGCCTGAGCGCCGAAACGCGTGGGGGGCGCGCGGCGTTCTTGCCGGGCGCTGGCTGATCGGTGTTCTCGGTGCTCGCTGCGGTCGTCATCCTCATCGGCTCTTTCGCGGCGGAAGTCTGGTGGATCCCGGGGGGCCTGACCGGCCCGGTGGATCTGGTGGATCCTGTGGTTCCGCAGCCCCGGGGAGCCCCTTCGGGGCGGCAGCGGGGTGTTCGTTCCCCGGGGCTGCGTGTTCTTCGGTTACCGGTTGGCTACTGAGTGCAGGGTCAGCCGATGGAGTAGCCGGGCAGGAGCTTCTCGAACTCCTTGGCCGTGTTGTCCAGGCCGGCCTTGACCGACGAGCTGCCCTGCAGGATCTTCACGTAGTTCTGCGCGAGCGGCGTGAAGAGCGAGCCGACCTGCGGGAGAGCGACGCGCGGGCGGGCGGTCTGCTCCAGGATCGGCTTGAAGCCGGCGACCTTGGCGTCCGACGTCACCTCGGAGGTGTAGGCCGACTTGCGGGTCGGCAGCGTGCCGGTGGCCTTGGCGATCGTGATCTGGCTCTCGGTCGACGTCATGAACTGCGAGAAGAGGTAGCTGGCGTCCAGGTTCTTGGAGCCCTGGTAGACCGTGAGGTCGTGACCGCCGGTCGGGGCCTGGGCCTTGCCGCCCGCACCGGCCGGGACGGCCGCGTAGCCGAGGTTGTCCTCGTTGCCCTTGAACGCCGTGCCCGACAGGTCGTCGCTGACCGACCAGGGGCCCTGGACCAGCATGGCGACCTTGCCGTTCTTGAAGGCCGTCTGCATGTTCTGGTAGGCGTTCGCGAAGTCGATCTTCATCGACGCCTCGTCCTGGATCTTCTTCGCCGTGGTCAGCGCGGTGACGGCGTTGGCGTCGGAGATGGTGATCTTCTTCGCCGAGGTGTCGGCCATGTCCGCGCCGTTGCTGTAGAGCAGCGGGAGCAGGAAGTAGGAGTCGGGGTTGAGGTAGGTGCCGTACGCCCCGGTCTTCTTCTTGATCGTCTTGGAGTCGGTGATGAACTCGTCCCACGTGGTGGGCGGCGTGTCGATGCCGGCCTTCTTGAGCAGCGCCTTGTTGTAGAGCAGGCCCAGGGTGTCGGTCACGGACGGGACGCCGTACGTCTTGCCGTTGTACTTGGTGGTGTCCATCGGACCCGTGTTGAAGTCCGACGTGTTCGTCAGCGCGGTGGTGCCGTCGAGCGGGGCGATGTAACCGAGCGAGGCGTACTCGGGGATCAGGCCCACGTCGGTGCGGACGACGTCGGGGGCGCCCTTGCCGCTCTTCGCGGCCGACTTGAACTTCTGCTCGACGTCGGCGAACGGGATGCTCTGGTAGTTCACCTTGATCTTGGGGTACTTGGCCTCGAACTTCTTGATGAGAGCCTTGTACGTCGGGGCTTCGGTCGCCGCGTCCGAGGTGTCCCAGTATGTGATCGTCCCGGAGATGTCCTTGGCGGCCTTCGGCTTGCTCGACGAGTTGTCGTCGGAACCACCACAAGCGGTCGCGGACAGCGCGATGACAGTCACCGCGGCGGCGATCGATATGCCACGTCGCATATGAACTCCTAGAAGAGGGTTGCCCGGATCTTCCCTTGGGAGGACCGCGGGTGCCGTCTGTCCCATCGACGGCCGCCGGGCTGGGGCAGAAACTAACAGCGCTGCAAGTCCTTGCGAAAGACGTTGCAAGGAAATTTCCGCAAGATCCTGCAAGCGTGACGTTCCCGTTACCGCCACGTGTCGCAAAGGGAAAGGGCCGTATCGGAAATGTCCGATACGACCCCTCCCTTGTGTCGTCACTCGTGGCCTTCACCTGGGGCCTTCACCTGTGGCCCTGGCTCGCGCCTCCGAGGGGCCGGCTCGGGCTCAGCAGCTGGACTTGCCCGAATAGATCGCCAGCGCCGTGTTCGCCCCGAGGGTCGCCGTGAACTGCCCCGAGCTGTTCACGGTCACACTCGTACTGCTCTGGACATTGCAGTACGTCCCGGCCGCCAGCGACGTCTGGTAGGTCCGGGTCAGCGAGCTCGACTCGTGATTGATGGCCACGAAGCCCTTGCTGCCGCGCCCGAACGCGATGGCGTCGCCACCGTTGTCCCACCAGTTGCCGACCGCCTCACTGCGGGTGGCGTTGCGGAACGCCACCATCGACTTGATCTCCGGCCAGGCGTGCTGACACTTCCAGCCGTCCTGCCAGCAGGCGTTGACGGTGCCGCCGTTGGGCGGACCCGCGTCCGCCTCGGACCACTCGTACCCGGAGTTGATGTCGGGCGCGCCGTACGGGTACGCGAGCATGAAAACGTTGGCGAGGGTGTAGTTCGCCCCGTCCTTGTAGTTCAAGGTCGACCCGTTGCGCTCGGTGTCGTGGTTGTCGACGAAGACACCCGCGACCGAGCTGCTCATGTAGCCCCAGCCCTCGCCGTAGTTCTTCAGATAGGCGAGGTTCTCGTTGTTGAAGACCCGCTTGAGGTCGTACGCGTACCGGAACTCCTGCACGTCACCGTTGCCCGTGTACTCGGTCGGCTGGACCGCCTCACCGGAACCGTAGATGACCTCCTGCTTCCAGTACACCGACGGATTGCTCAGCCGGGACTTGATGTTGGCGAGGTCGGTCGCCGGTATGTGCTTGGCCGCGTCGATCCGGAAGCCGTCCACGCCGTACCCGAGCAGGGTGTTCATGTACCCGGCGATCGTGGACCGCACATACTCCTCACCCGTGTCCAGATCCGCGAGCCCGACGAGCTCGCAGTTCTGCACATTGGTCCGGTTCGTGTAGTCGCTGATCGTCGCCGTGCAGTCGTCCATGTCGTACGAGGAGTACAGACCGGGGTAGTTGTACTTCGTGTACGACGAGCCGCCGGTCCCGGTGCCGGATCCCGCCGACATGTGGTTGATGACGGTGTCGGCGACGACCTTCACACCCGCCGCGTGACACGTGCTGACCATGTTCTGGAACGCGGTGGCATCACCGAGCCGCCCCGCGATCTTGTAACTCACCGGCTGGTACGAGGTCCACCACTGCGACCCCTGTATGTGCTCGGCCGGCGGCGACACCTGGACATACCCATAACCGGCGGGCCCCAGCGTATTGGTGCACTCCTTCGCCACCGAGGCGAACTTCCACTCGAACAGAACCGCGGTGACGTCCTTGCTCCCGGGGGGAGAAGCGGCCGCCGTACCGGGGGGAAGAACCACCGAGACCGCGAGCCCGGCCGCGAGCGCGCACGCCGCAGCAAGCGTTTTCCGTGTTGCCATGTGATGCTCCTGCACTTCGTTGTGCGGGTGGGGGGTTGGGAAAGTATCGCTTGCAACCAAGTTTCAGCAAGATGTCGTAAGACTTTCCAACACCCCTACTGGCAGCGCCTCTTCAGCGACCTCGCGCTCCAGGCGCGGCAACCCCGGACGCAACCCACTCCACCGCGAGCGCGGTTGGGCTCACACCCTCACGGGAATTCAGAAAAAGTCCTTCTTGACATACTTTTGACGACTCTCGCTGCCGTTTGCCGACCGCGATTCCCGCCACTACCCGGAGGCAGTGGCCTGGGCTTCACGCATCCGCCTCCGGCTGTCACCGGGACTCGACGCTGTGACACGTCTGCGCGTGCTGTTGTTGACCGAGCCACCCGTCCGGCGGGCTCGGGCCGGGGGCACTCCCCGGCGGGCGCGGGCATCGATCTCCACCGCGGCATTGTGATCGGCGTCGTCCTCAAACCCGCAGTGCACGCAGGCGAACAGGCGCCCGCAACCCTGCCGAGATTCCGGATCGACCTTCCCACAGGCGGGATTTCCGCACGTATTGGACGTATGGAAAGCAGGAACCGGTCGTAGCTCCGAACCGTAGAGCCTGCACTTGTACTCCAGCTGCCTACGGCGTTCGCCAGGACAGTTGTCCAGGATCGCCCGGTTCAACGCAGCCTTCGTCTTGACTCTCGAACCCGGATTCGCGGCGTTGCCTCGGGCACTCTTGGTCATGTTCATCACGCGCAGGTCCTCGATACCGACATAGCCGTGGTTCTTGGCGAGTTCGGTGGTGAGCTTGTGCGTGAAGTCTCTTCGCCGACAGGCCTGCCTGGCCCTGATCTTCGCGATCTGCTGGATGGTCTCACGAAGACGCTTGCTGTACCGGCCCCCCTGGTGCTTCTTGGCGTACGTAATCTGGCGCGCCTTCTTCTGCTCCAGATGCCTCAACCGACTCTTTTCGGCAGCGGAAAGTGTTGCCGGCATTCGGCGAGGCTCGCCCTCGGTCGACACATAAGCCGAAGCGGCGACGCCGAAGTCCACCCCGCACCCCGGCCTGTCGATCGGCGGAAGAGGCCTGGCTCCCGTAGCCACACCGAAGGACACATGCCAGCCAACCCCACCTTTGCTGATGGTGGCATTACGGACCACACCACCCAGCGCGCGGGAGAGCCGGAACCGGACCCAGCCCATCTTCGGAATCCACACTTCGGCCCAGTGACGGTTCAGCTTGCGGACCTTCACGGCTTGGCCGGGAAATGACAGCTTCAGACCGTGTCCGCGCTTCTTGAACTGTGGATACCCGGCTGGATGCGAGGGGTTGAAGAAGTTGTCGTAGGCCTGGTCGAGGTGGCGCAGCACCTGGTGTCCCGCAGTCGCAGGCAAGTCCGCGAGCCAGTCGATCTCACCCCTCGCCGCCGTGAGATGTACACACTGTGACACCGAATCCAGCGTCACACGGCGTTGCCGATAGACGTGCTGTCGCTGCTCCAATGCCAGATTCCACAGCGCACGCGCCGAATGCCCCCACTCGGTCAGGACTTTCTCCTGCGCGGGAGTGGGGTAGAGGCGGTACTTGCGTCCCATGTCAGCCCTCATACAAGAGGATCAACGACGCTCGCGGCCGAGCGTTACGGTGGAATCCTCGTCGACCATGACGCCACGAGTTCAGACTCGATAACCGGTTGATGCCGACGTCACAGCGGGAGGCTGTGGCGTCGGCATCAGAGCAAAGCCGATTCAGTTGCTGCTACTTCCAGGTGTCACTGGTGGTGTAGCCACTGGAAGTGCCGGTCGTGTACGAGCGGTTGGTCCCGGACTCCCAGATGACGTTCCCGGAGGAATCTTTTTTCAGATACTTGTACTCGAACGTCGTGCTCTGCGGCACGATCGCCAGCTTGCTCCAGGTCGGGTACGACGCCGACGACAGGGGGATCGCGTCGGAGGTGTTCCAGGAGCCGAGGGAGGCTATGGAGCCGACGACGTAGACGTTGGTGCCCCAGGTGGTGGTCGCGTACTCGTTGAAGGTGACGTCGGTCGCGGAGGGACTGGCCACGTTCCAGGAGTTGTTGAGGGAGACCGCCGAACTCGCCGTCGTGGCCGATCTGTTGGCGTTGGACTCCCAGGTCACATTCCCGGATGAGTCCTTCTTGATATATTTGTACGTAAATGTCGTGTTGATCGGTACGCTCACCACGCCCGACCAGATCGGGTACCCGGTGGACGAGAGCGCGATCGCCTTCGACGTGTCCCAGGAGCCGAGTGCGGAGATCGAGCCGACGACGTAGACGTTCGTGCCGCTGGTCGTGGACGCGTACTCGTTGAAGGTGGCGCCGACCGTCGACGTGGAGTTGCCGCCGCCCGTGTCGTCGCAGCCCACCGTGCAGGTGTACGACGCGTTGTAGAAGGCGACCGCGCCCTTCGCCGGGACGGTGATGCTCGCGCTGCCGCCGGAGACGGTGACCGTGCTGGCGCCGCCGTCGATGACGTTGGAGTACGTGCCGTCGGCCATACCCGTGGCGAAGGTGTAAGTGGCCGCGCTGGAGCCGTTGTTGAGGGCGAAGTAGCCCGCGCCGCTGCGGCCGAAGCCGATCACGCTGGAGGACTTGGTGGACCAGTTGGAGACGGCCGCGCTGCCGGTCGCGTTGTGCCAGGCGACCATGCCGACGACGCCGGTGTCGCGGTCGAGGCAGTACCAGGCGCCGCTGGTGCACTCGGTGTCGGTGACGAAGCCGCTGGAGTTCGGCGGGGCCTGGTCGCTGGTGCTGAACTCCCAGCCGGCGTAGATGGTCGGGGTCGACCACTTGTAGGCGAGCTGGAAGAGGTTGGCGAGCTTGTAGCTGTCGCCGTCCTTGTAGCTCATGTGCAGGCCGTTGCGCTCGGTGTCGTGGTTGGTCACGAAGGACACCGAGTTGGCGGCGGGCAGGATGCCGGAGGAGGACAGGGACTCCAGGTCGGAGACGTTGCCCTGGAAGGCCGACTTCATCTTGCTCGCGTAGGTGAAGTCGAGGACGTCACCGGAGGAGTAGTAGTCGGAGGCCGCGGGGGTGGAGCCGGGGTAGATCTCCTGGAAGACGTACGGGTCGGCGCCGGCCGTCGTGTCGTTCAGCTTGGCCTCGATGGCCGCCATGTCGGTCTCGGGAATGTGCTTGGCCGCGTCGACGCGGAAGCCGTCGACGCCGAGCGCGATCTGCTTGTTGAGGAAGGACGCGATGCCCGAGCGGACGCTGTCCTCCTCGGTCTCCAGGTCCGGCAGGCCGAGCAGTTCGCAGTTCTGGACCTCGGAGAGGTTCGAGTAATCGTCGATGATCAGGTCGGAGTCGGAGCAGTCGTCCGACTGGTGGTAGTCGCCCGGGTCCCAGTCCGGGGTGTCGTACTTGTTGGTGATCGTGGTGCCGTTGTAGCCGGTGCCGGTCTGGGCGGCGGTGTGGTTGATGACCGCGTCGGTGTAGACCTTCACGCCGGCCGTGTGGCACGCGCTGACCATGCTCGCGAACTTGGCCGCCGTCCCGAAGCGGCTGTTCAGGTTGTACGAGTACGGCTGGTAGACGTCCCACCAGTAGTAGTTGGACTGCTTGAGGGACTCGGCGGGCGGGGCGACCTGCACCGCGCCGTAGCCGGCCGGGCCGAGCACGTTGGTGCACTCGGAGGCGATGGAGTCCCAGTTCCACTGCCAGAGGTTGGCGATCACGTCACCGGAGGTGGTGGTGTCGGCCTGTGCGGGGGTGGCGGGGAGAGCGATGGCTCCGGCGAGCGCGAGGGCGCCCGCGGCAGTGGCGGTCGCGGCGCGCCGGAGGACACCGGGGGGTCGGCGTCTGGTCATGTGCGGCTCCCAGGAGAGGGGGTTGCGGATTCAACAACTCGTGAGACTGGGGGAGTTGAGAGAGGCACGTCAAGGTCGGCGTTGAAAGTTCTTGCTGTGAATTGCAAGCCTCTTGCTGTAAAGCTTGCGTTAGCGATACGGTCGCGCCGGCGCCCGGCACCGTGGCCGTGCCCGGCGTCGGGCGATGCCAGTGGGGCGATACCAAATGAGCCGTAATCGCTAGGAGTTCACGCCTGTGATACCGAGATGGCCGGCGCCTTTCACGCGCCGATCCGCGCAGCGCAGACGGGTCGCGGCAGTCGCCGTGGCCGCCCTCGCGGCAGCGTTCCTTCAGCCGCTCGCGGCGCGGGCCGACACCCCGCCCGCGCCCCCGTCCGACGCGAAGCTCGCCGCCGAGCCGTCCCGGCACGACGACACCCGCGAGCAGTTCTACTTCGTGATGCCGGACCGTTTCGCCAACGGCGACACGTCCAACGACCAGGGCGGCCTCACCGGCTCACGCCTGTCGACCGGCTACGACCCCACCGACAAGGGCTTCTACCAGGGCGGCGACCTCAAGGGCCTGACCAAGAAGCTCGACTACATCAAGGGCCTCGGCACCACCTCCATCTGGATGGCGCCGATCTTCAAGAACCAGCCCGTGCAGGGCACCGGCAAGGACGCCTCGGCCGGCTACCACGGTTACTGGATCACCGACTTCACCCAGGTCGACCCGCACTTCGGCACCAACAAGGACCTGGAGACGCTGATCTCCAAGGCCCACGCCAAGGGCATGAAGGTCTTCTTCGACGTCATCACCAACCACACGGCCGATGTCGTCGACTACGAGGAGAAGTCCTACGACTACCTCTCCAAGGGTGCCTTCCCGTATCTGACCAAGGACGGCGTGCCCTTCGACGACGCGGACTACGCGGCCGGCACCACCGCGTTCCCTTCCGTGGACGCCGACTCGTTCCCGCGCACGCCGACCGTGACGGCCGCGAAGAAGAACGCCAAGGTCCCGTCGTGGCTCAACGACACGACGATGTACCACAACCGCGGTGACTCCACCTACGCCGGCGAGTCCACCACCTACGGCGACTTCTCCGGGCTCGACGACCTGTGGACCGAGCGTCCCGAGGTCGTCAGTGGCATGGAGAAGATCTACGAGAAGTGGGTCAGGGACTTCGGCATCGACGGCTTCCGGATCGACACCGTGAAGCACGTGAACATGGAGTTCTGGACGCAGTGGGCCACCGCCCTGGACGCGTACGCCGCTCAGCACGGCCGGAAGAACTTCTTCATGTTCGGCGAGGTCTACTCCGCCGACACGTCGATCACTTCGCCGTACGTCACCCAGGGCCGTCTCGACGCCACGCTGGACTTCCCCTTCCAGGACGCGGCCCGCTCGTACGCCTCCCAGGGCGGCAGCGCGCAGAAGCTCGCCTCGGTCTTCGCCGACGACTACAAGTACACGACGGACAAGGCCAACGCGTACGAGCAGGTCACCTTCCTCGGCAACCATGACATGGGCCGTATCGGGTACTTCCTGAACCAGGACAACCCGAAGGCGACCGACGCCCAGCTGCTGAAGAAGGACCAGCTCGCCAACGAGCTGATGTTCCTCAGCCGTGGCAACCCCGTCGTCTACTACGGCGACGAGCAGGGCTTCACCGGTTCGGGCGGTGACAAGGACGCCCGCCAGACGATGTTCGCCTCCAAGGTCGCCGACTATCTCGACGACGACGAGATCGGCACCGACCGCACGCACGCGAGCGACGCCTACGACACGAGTGCACCGCTCTACGAGCAGATCAGTGCTCTCTCCAAGCTCCGCAAGGACAACCCGGCCCTCGCGGACGGCGTCCAGACGGAGCGCTACGCGGCGGACGGTGCGGGCGTGTACGCCTTCTCCCGTACTGACGCGAAGACCGGCGTCGAGTACGTCGTCGCGGTGAACAACGCCGACGAGGCGAAGACGGCGACGTTCGCGACCGGTTCGGGGGACATGACGTTCCGGGGCATCTACGGGACTTCGTCCACCGTGAAGAGTGACGCCGACAAGAAGGTCACGGTCACCGTCCCGGCCGGTTCGTCGATCGTCTTCAAGGCCGCGGGCAAGCTCGGTACCCCCGCCGCGAAGCCGTCGCTGACCCTCAAGGCTCCAGCCGAGGGCGCCACCGGCACCGTCGAACTGAGCGCCGATGTCGAGGGCGGTCAGCTCAACCGCGTCGTCTTCGCCGCCCAGGTCGGCAATGGCAAGTGGCAGACGCTCGGCTCCGCCGACCACGCCCCGTACAAGGTCACCCAGGCGATCGGCGCAGACGTGCCGGCCGGAACCACCTTGCGCTACAAGGCTGTTGTGATCGATTCGGCCGGTCGTACGTCGAGCGCGACGGCCACCTCGGCCACCGGCACCCCGCCCGTCGCGGAGGTCCCGACGGCCTCCTCGCGCGACTACGCGATCGTCCACTACAAGCGCACCGACGGCGACTACACCGACTGGCGGCTGTACGCCTGGGGCGACCTCGCCGACGGTGAGTCGACGACCTGGCCCGCGGGCCACGACTTCATCGGCCGCGACGCCTACGGGGCCTTCGCCTACGTGAAGTTGAAGGCGGGCGCCTCCAGCGTGGGCTTCCTCGTCATCGACAAGGACGGCAACAAGGACGTCTCCGCCGACCGCACGATCGACGTCACCAAGACGGGCGAGGTCTGGGTCGAGCAGGGCAAGGAGGCCGTCCTCACCGAGAAGCCGACGGCCGACTACCCGGCGCAGGACAAGACCAAGGCGGTCATCCACTACCACCGCGCCGACGGCGACTACACCGGCTGGGGGCTGCACGTGTGGACGGGCGCCGCGACGCCCACGGACTGGTCGAAGCCCCTGGAGCCGGTGAAGACTGACGCCTATGGCGCTGTCTTCGAGGTGCCGCTCGCCGAGGGTGCCACCAGCCTCAGTTACATCATCCACAAGGGCGACGACAAGGACCTTTCCGCCGACCAGTCGCTGGACCTCTCGGCCAACGGCTACGAGGTGTGGCTGGTGAACGGCCAGGAGAAGTACCTGCTCCCGCAGCCCGCCGGCAGCGCGGCCGCGCTCGACCTGACCACCTCCAAGGCGGTCTGGATCGACAAGGACACGGTCGCCTGGAACGGCTCCGACGCGGCGGTGTCCACCCAGCTGCTGTACTCGGGCGACGGCTCGATCGCGGTGAAGGACGGGACGCTGACCAGCGACGACGAGCGCTGGCTCCGGCTCACCAAGACCGCCCTCACCGATGCCCAGAAGGCCAAGTTCCCGCACCTGAAGGACTACACGGCCTGGTCCGTCGACCCGCGTGACCGGGACCGGGTGAAGGAGGCCCTGAACGGTCAGATCGTCGCCTCGCAACGGGCCGCCAACGGTGCGGTACTGGCGGCGACGGGCGTCCAGATCGCCGGCGTACTCGACGATCTGTACGACGCGACGAAGGCGGACCTGGGGCCGACCTTCCGCAACGGCCGTCCCACGCTCGCCGTGTGGGCGCCGACCGCGCAGAGCGTCTCCCTGGACCTGGACGGCTCCACGGTCGCCATGAAGCGGAACGACACCACCGGCGTCTGGTCCGTCACCGGCGACAAGTCCTGGACGGGCAAGCCGTACCGGTATGTGGTGAAGGTGTGGGCGCCGACCGTCCAGAAGGTCGTCACCAACAAGGTCACCGACCCGTACTCGGTGGCCCTGACCGCCGACTCGGAGCGCAGTCTGGTCGTCGACCTGGACGCCAAGTCCCTTGCCCCGAGCGGCTGGTCGTCCCTGAAGAAGCCGAAGGCGGTGGCGCTGAAGGACGCCCAGATCCAGGAGCTGCACATCCGGGACTTCTCGGTGGAGGACAAGACGGCCAAGGCGGCCGACCGGGGCACGTACCTCGCCTTCACCGACAAGGACAGCGACGGCTCGAAGCACCTGAAGGCGCTGGCCAAGTCCGGTACCTCGTATGTGCATCTGCTGCCCGCGTTCGACATCGCGACGATCCCCGAGAAGAAGGCCGACCAGGCGACCACCGACTGCGACCTCGCCTCCTACGCGGCCGATTCCGGGAAGCAGCAGGAGTGCGTGGCGAAGATCGCCGCGAAGGACGCGTACAACTGGGGCTACGACCCGTACCACTACACGGTGCCGGAAGGCTCGTACGCGACCGACCCGGACGGCACCGGGCGCACGGTCGAGTTCCGCAAGATGGTCAAGTCGCTGAACGAGGACGGCCTCAGGGTCGTCATGGACGTGGTCTACAACCACACCGCCGCCAGCGGGCAGGCCGAAACGAGCGTGCTGGACAAGGTCGTCCCCGGCTACTACCAGCGGCTTCTCGCCGACGGCTCGGTGGCCACCTCCACGTGCTGTGCGAACACGGCGACCGAGAACGCCATGATGGGCAAGCTGGTGGTGGACTCGATCGTCACCTGGGCCAAGGAGTACAAGGTCGACGGCTTCCGCTTCGACCTCATGGGCCACCACCCCAAGGCGAACATACTGGCCGTACGCAAGGCTCTCGACGCGCTCACCCTGGAGAAGGACGGCGTCGACGGCAAGAAGATCATCCTGTACGGCGAGGGCTGGAACTTCGGTGAGGTCGCCGACGACGCCCGCTTTGTGCAGGCCACTCAGAAGAACATGGCGGGGACGGGCATCGCGACCTTCTCCGACCGCGCCCGTGACGCCGTACGCGGCGGCAGCCCCTTCGACTCCGACCCCGGCATCCAGGGCTTCGCGTCCGGTCTCTACACCGACCCCAACTCCTCGACGGCGAACGGAACTTCGGCTGAGCAGAAGGCCCGTCTGCTGCACTACCAGGACCTCATCAAGGTCGGTCTGACCGGCAACCTCGCGAAGTACCACTTCACCGACAGCGACGGCAAGGAGGTCAAGGGCTCCGAGGTCGACTACAACGGCCAGAGCGCCGGATACGCGGACGCGCCGGGTGACGCCCTCGCGTACGCCGACGCGCATGACAACGAGTCGCTGTACGACGCGCTCACCTACAAGCTGCCCGCGGCGACCAGCGCGGGCGACCGGGCCCGTATGCAGGTCCTGGCCATGGCGACGGCGACCCTCTCGCAGGGACCGTCACTCTCCCAGGCCGGCTCGGACCTGCTGCGTTCCAAGTCGCTCGACCGCAACTCGTACGACAGCGGCGACTGGTTCAACGCCATCCACTGGAACTGCCAGGACGGCAACGGCTTCGGGCGCGGACTGCCGATGGCGGCCGACAATGCCTCCAAGTGGCCCTACGCCACACCGCTGTTGACGTCCGTCAAGGTGGGCTGCGACCAGATCGAGGGTGCCTCGGGCGCGTACCAGGACCTGCAGAGGATCCGTACGACCGAGAACGTCTTCTCGCTCTCGACGGCCGACCAGGTGCAGTCGAAGCTCTCCTTCCCGCTGTCCGGGACGGACGAGACGCCCGGGGTGATCACGATGGAGCTCGGCGATCTCGTCGTCGTCTTCAACGCGACGCCCGACAAGCAGGAGCAGACGGTCGGCGCCCTGGCCGGGACGGCGTACGCGCTGCATCCGGTGCAGGCGTCGGGCGCGGACTCCGTCGTCAAGACCTCGTCCTACGAGGCGGGCTCGGGCACGTTCACCGTTCCGGGCCGCACGGTGGCGGTGTTCTCCCGGACCTCGTGACGGCGCAGTGGCTCGGCGGGGGCGGATCGGGGCGACCCGGTCCGCCCCCCGCGTCGCTGGTGCCGCGGTTTAGGGTGATCGGAGACACCTAGTACAGGAGTGCCCATGCCGCAGATCACCATCGAACGCTCCCCGGGGCTCGATCACGTCAACTGGAGCGCGTTCGCACTCGCGCTGCACCCGGTGGTCGTCGAGGTAGCGGCCGCGCGGCTCGAAGCGTGCAAGACGCGGGTCCTGCGGACCGAGGACGAAGTGGTGGGAGGGGACGCGGACGGGCCGGCGATCGTCAACGTCACGCTCGCCCTGCTCGCCGGCCGGTCCGACGAGACCAAGGCCAAGCTCACCGAAGCCGTACTGGAGCTGCTGCGCAAGCACATCGAGCCCACCGACGGGGTCTCGACGGTGCACGCGTCCGCCGAGGTGCGCGATCTGGACCCGTCGTACCGGAAGTACGAGGAGTAGGGGACTAACCCCACAAGGGCTTACGACGCCGGTGGCGAGGCCAGGGCGATCAGCCGGACGGCGAGGTCGCTGAACGGCCCGTCGCCCGGCTCGCCCTGGAGCGCCGTGCGCAGCAGCTCGCTCATCTCCTCGTCGTACGCGGCACTGACGGCGGCCAGCGCCGCGAAGTCGTGCACGAGCTGCGCCTCCAGCTCGCCCCGCGGAATCCGCCGGCCCTCCAGCCAGATCAGCGCCGTCGACTCGACGAGCGAGATCCACGAGCGGATCACCAGCTCCAGCCGGGCGGGCGGATTCTCGATCTTCATATGCGACAGCATCTGGATGTACGCGGCCTGCCGTACCGCGTCGACGAGCGCGTTCGTCTTCGAGGAGCCGACCGCCGGCCCGCCGCGCATCAACGCCGAGAAACCGGGACCGTGGTCGTCCACGAAGTCGAAGAACCGGCGCATGACCTGGAGGAGCCGTGAGCCCAGCGAGCCCTCCTCGGGCACGACGAACCGTCCCGCGAGATCGTCCGACGCGCGCTGCAACGCCGCCTCGTACAGGCTGAGTTTGCCGGGAAAGTAGTGATAGACCAACGGCCGCGAGATGCCCGCGGCCGAAGCTATCTCGTCGATGGAGACCTCGTCGGGCGAGCGTCGGCTGAACAGTTCGAGGGCGACGCCGATCAACTGCTGCCGTCGCTCCTCGACACCCATCCTGCGGCGTACCCCGGTTGTCATGCGAACACCTTACCGATCGGATCCGGCCCGGAACGGGCCGGTCCGCCCGCGGTCGTTCACATGTCCAACACGACTCTCCCACCGCGCGTCCGCGATACACAGATCAGCATCGAGTCACCACGCTCCGTGTCCGTCAGCAGTTCGTCCCGGTGCTCGATCTCCCCTTCCAGCACCCGCTGTTGGCAGGTTCCGCAGAACCCCTGCTCGCAGGAGTACAGGGTGTCGGGCAGTTCCGCGCGCACGGCGGCGAGGACGGTGGAGTCGGCGGCGACGGTCACCGTACGTGCGCTGCGGCGCAGTTCGACCTCGAAGGAGCCGTTGCCCTCGCTCGACGTATGCGCGGCGAATCGCTCCAGGTGGAGCGTGGCCCCGTCCGGCACGCGGGCCTCGACCGCCTCCATCAGGCCCTCCGGACCGCAGCAGTAGACCGCCGTGCCCTCCGGAAGGTCCGCCAGCAGTGCGTCGAGGTCCGGCCGCCCGTCCTCGTCCTCGGCGACGACGGTGACATGGCCGCCGCGCAGCTTCTCGATCTCCTCCAGGAACGGCATCGAGGCGCGCGTCCGTCCGCCGTACAGCAGCCGCCAGTCGGCGCGGTCCTGGACCGCCCGCAGCATCGGCAGGACCGGGGTGATCCCGATGCCGCCCACGACGAAGACGTACGCGGGTGCCGGCGCGAGGGCGAACCGGTTGCGCGGCCCGCGCACCTCGACCTCCATGCCCTCCCGGAGCCGCTCGTGCACCTCGCGCGACCCGCCCCGCCCGTCCTCGACCAGCCGTGTCGCGACGGTGTACGACGAGGTGTCCTCCGGGTCCCCGCAGAGCGAGTACTGCCGTACGAGCCCCGACGGCAGCACGAGATCGAGGTGGGCGCCGGGCTCCCAGCGCGGCAACTCGCCTCCCTCGAGGCGCAGTTGTACGACACCGTCGGCGACCCGCTCATGCCGGGCGACCCGCAGCCGCAGCGCCCGGGAGCGCGGCCGGCCGGAGACCGGCTCCTCCAGGGCGGGCAGCGGCCACAGCGGTGAGGCCTCGATGCGGCGGCGCATCGCACGCTTGACGAGCAGGGCCGCACCGGCGACGGCGACGACGGTCCGCAGCCGGGGCATCACACGGCCCCCTTCTCCGCGGCGGAAGCCGCCGTCGCGGCGGGGGAGGAGGCGAGATAGGCGACGGCCTGCTCGGTGGAGCCCTCCTGGGAGGGGTGATAGCTGCGGCTGAGATAGCGGGGGATGGACTTGAGCATGTCCGGCGTCGACGGCAGCACGCCCCGCTTCCCGCTCACATAGAAGTCCTTGAAGCTCGCCCTGCCCGCCGCGAGGGTCGGATCGTTCTCCATGAAGAACCGTGCCCCGCGCTGCCACAGGAAGACGAGCGCGGTGAACGCGGTCGCCCAGGTCCGCGCGCGCCGCCGGTAGCTCCCGTCGACATGCATGAACAGCTCGAACGCCACGGACCGGTGCTCGACCTCCTCAGCGCCGTGCCAGCGCAGCAGGTCCAGCATCGTCGGATCGGCGCCACGCCGGTCCAACTCCTGTGCGTTCAGTACCCAGTTGCCGAGGAAGGCGGTGTAGTGCTCGATCGCCGCGATGATCGCGACCCGCTCCATCAGCCACCACTTGCGGGCCTTGCCCGGCGGCAGCGTGCGGTCGCCGAGCAGCTTCTCGAAGAGCCAGTCGACCTGGGCGGTGTACGGCGTCGGGTCGAGCCCCAGCTCCTTGAGATGCGGCAGCACCTCGTCGTGCGCCTGCGAGTGCATCGCCTCCTGCCCGATGAACCCGATGACGTCCTCGCGCAGCCGGTCGTCCCGGATGTGGGGCAGCACCTGCTTGTACACATGCACGAACCAACGCTCACCGGCCGGCAGCAGCAGATGCAGCACATTGATGGTGTGCGTGGCGAACGGATCGCCGGGCACCCAGTGCAGCGGTGTGTCCTCCCAGGAGAACGACACCTTCCGCGCCTTGAGCGGTATCCGCTCGCTTTCGACGGGCCGGGGCAGCCGGGCCTGCTTGTTAGACATGCCGTCAATGTACTGACGGGTAAGTCCCTGGGGAACCCTCGTGCAGGAACGGGCTGATCGATCTCGTACACAGACGGGTTCATGGATCTCATGCAGAGGCGGACTCATGGATTCCGTACAACCAAAGCCTTGGCACACGGGTCACTTACGCGCCAACCCGCACGAACTGCAACAGGAGACTCTGCCGTGCACCTGCCCCTCAGACGTGTCCTCGCCTGCGCCGCAACGGCCGCCCTGGCTGTAGGCGGCCTCGCTGCGACCGCCGGCCACGCCGCCATGGCGGCCCCGGCCAAGCGGCTCGTGGACGACTTCAACGGTGACGGCTACGGCGATGTGGTCCTCAACCTGCGCCTGTACTCCACGTCCACACTCAACAAGAGCGGCGCCGTGACGGTGCTCTACGGCTCGGCGAGCGGCCTCAGCAGCACACACCGCAAGCTGATCACCGAGAGCACCGCCGGGGTCCCCGGCACCGCCGAGTCGACCGACTGGTTCGGCACGGCCACCACGACCGGCGACTTCGACGGCGACGGCTACGCCGACCTGGCCGTCTCGGCCCCCGGCGAGGACTACACCGCCGGCGGCACCTCCTGGAAGGACGCCGGGCAGGTCAAGCTGATCTGGGGCGGTCCGAACGGCCTGACCTCCCACGGCGCCACGACCGTCAAGCTCGGCACCCCCGCGGTCCAGGGCCTGCTGGCCGGCAACGACCTCGCGTCCGGCGACTTCAACGGCGACGGCAAGCGCGACCTGGCCGTCGGCAACGGCCGCGGCGGCGAGGCCGGATCGGTGCTCCTCGGCCCGATCGACCGCACCGGCACGCCCGCGTCCCGCAAGCCGCTGGGCGTGGACACCGGCGAGCCCTCCTACGCCGACACCATGCTGGCGACCGGCGACGTGACCGGCGACGGCGTCACCGACCTGCTGGTGTCGTGGGACACCGGGACGCTGGACCCGACGAACAAGATCCACGTGCTGCGCGGCGGCGCCGCCGGCTTCACGGATGCCGGGTACCTCAAGGACTCCGCCGGCAACCCGCTCAACCACCGGCAGAGCGAGCGCCTGGCCATCGGCGACCTGGACCGCGACGGCCACGACGACGTGGTCCTCCCGCAGCCCTTCGCCCTGAACCACAAGGGCGAGTTCCTCGTCGTCTACGGCGGGACCGACGGCCAGGACCCGAACCGCAAGCCGGTCCACTTCAGCCAGGACACGCCCGGCGTGCCCGACACCAACTCCGACGTCGGATCGGACCACTTCGGCAAGCAGGTCACCGTCGGGGACGTCGACGCGGACGGCTACCCGGACGTGATCGCGACCAGCCCCGACGAGAACCACAGCAACCTGGCCGACCCCGGCAAGGTGACCGTCCTGCGCGGCGGTCCCGGCGGCCTGACCGGAAGCGGTGCCACCGCGTTCACCCAGAACACGCCGGGGGTGCCGGGCGAGGCCATCCGGTACGGCGGCTTCGGCATGGGCGCCAAGGCCACCGACGTCAACGGCGACGGTCGCTCCGACGCGCTGATCGGCGTGTTCACCGTCCACCCCGGAGGCGCGGACGGCTACACCGGCGGTCTGTGGGTGCTCCCCGGCAGCGCCACGGGCACCACGGCCACGGGCTCCAAGGCCTTCCCCCCGACCAGCCTCGGCTTCGCGGACACCAGCACGTTCGAGGTGGGCGCGTCCTTCAACCGCTGACGAACAGCTGGGCCTGAAGGCCACGACGCACGACGACAGGGCCTAGGCCCTGTCGTCAAATTCCCGTCTGCCTCGCGACGCCATGCACGCACTCTCGCCGCACCGGGCACAGACCCAAGTACGTCCAGTACGTCGGTCTGTGCCCGGCACGCCGAGAGCACGCACCTGACGCCGCGAGGCCCGCCCTCCGGGCGGACGACGGGAATTTGACGACAGGGCCTAGCGCAGTCCGCTGATCTGCCTGCCGTCGCTCAGCGTCCCCTTCAGGCCCGCCTGCGCGCCCTGCTTGGCCCGTACGGTCAGCACGTTGCCCTGAGAAGCACCGCGCACTCCGCCCGTCGCCCGGATCGACTCGGTGTCCTGGCTGCCCGCCGCGAGCAGGTACCAGGACCCCGCCGCCGACTTCCACAGCACCCCGGCCAGCACATGCGGGTCGCGGGAGCCGCACGACGGGGAGTTCTCGGCCTTCGCGGCGACCGCCCCGTATGTGCCGCCCGGGGTGCGGAACTGGGCGAGCACGCGCGTGCCGCCGCCCCGCCAGGTGTCGGCGCGGGTGCACACCCAGGCCGCGCTGCCGCTCGCGTCGGGCAGCGGCTGCTGGGCGTACTGCCAGGCGTTCACCGACCGCACACCCTGGGAGCGCACGGCAGCGAGGGAGCAGGCGAACGGCGACCAGGTCCGCAGGGCCTGCGCCCCCGACGCCTCGTGGGGCGCCGAGGGGCGGCCCGCGGTGAGGTGCGCCGGGGCCAGCTCGCCGAGGTCGGTCATCAGGTGGGTGCCCGAGTCGTCCTTCAGCTGGAGCACGTTCCACGACGTACAGGTGCCGGCCTGTGTGGCCGGGCTGGCCAGCGGGGAGGTGACGCCGTCGGCCGAGAGGGTGAGGTCCATCGCGCCGGAGGACGGCTTCATCAGGTCCCGCTCGGCGGCCTTTTTCACCCAGGGGGCCGTCAGATACCGCACGTTGCTGTCGGCCCGGCCCACGACCACCGCCTCCGCCTCGGCCCCGCCCGCTCCGTCGACGCGTGCGAAGTCGAGGGCCGCCCCGCTCGTGCCGTCCTTCGGCTCCGCGTACCGGGCGATGCGCAGACCGTCGTAGAGGAGCACCACGCGCGCCTGGTCGACCTCGCCCGCGTACAGCAGTTGCGGCGGTCCGGCCGGGGCGCCCGACGGGGTGCCGGGCGTCGCGGAGACCTGTACGGACTCGCCGGGCCGCGCCCATACGGCGAGCGCGCGCCGCAGCAGTGCGGTGTCGTGGACGAGGTTGCCGCGCGCGGGCCACACGGAGAAGTCGGTGCGTGCGGACGACTCCCAGGCCATGGCCGCCACCCTGGTCAACTTGCCGGGATCCAGGGCGGCTTCGGCCGCCGGGTTCTGCGCGTACGAGGGTGCCGCGGCGCCGTCGGGGCCCCATCCGTCGCCGGGCAGACCGAGCAGCGCACCGCACACGGCCACGGCCGCGGTGGCGGCGAGCGCGGCCTTCATGTGCTGCCTGCGCCGCATCAGGTCGGTGGGCCGGGCGTGCAGCGAACACGGGTCGAACTCGGGGGAGTCGAGCAGCGCGTCCTGGGCCTCGACGCCCCCGGCCTCCGCGAGGGCCGCGCCCGGATCCTCGACCCCCGTCGCCGTCAGCACCTTCCGTACGTTCGTGTCGGAGAGCTTCTCCAGACCGCGCAGCACATACGCGGCACGGGCGGGACCGGAGAGCGCCGACAGCCGCTGGTCCAGGGCGAGTTCGTCGGCGCCGCCCGAACGCGGGAAGAGCCTGAGCCCCCACACCTGGGGCAGCAGCGGCGGCAGCTGGGACCGCTTGGGCCACGCCTTGCGTCGCAGCGGCAGGCCGGCCTCCAGGGCCGTACGCACCACCTGGAGGCGTACGAAGGCGTAGCCCGGGTCGCCGTCGCGGCCGCCACCGGTCGGCTGGGCCGGGATGACCGACGCGTCACCCGACGTACGGCCCCGGGGCAGTGCGCGCTGGGTGAGCGCGTGCGCGGTCAGCACCCGTCGGTTGCGGCCGAGGCTCGGCGGCAGGACCAGATAGGCGAGCCGGACGAGCCGAGGATAGTGCTCGACGAGCGCGGCCTCCGCCTGCTCGACATCGACGACCGGTCCGGAGGAGGCGGGTGCGGGGCGCGGGGCGACATCCTGTGACTGCACGTTCAGCAAAACGAGCGAATCATTGGATGGTCACGTTGGGGACCGGAGGCCCGGAGGGGGCGTATCCGCCCCGGGGCCGACGCCGGTCGAGTGAGGTTCGCCATCGGCCGCTGTCGCTGTCGGCGGGCAGCTCGGCAGCGAGCGCGTCGATGTGGAACAGGGATCGATTGAGCGCGGGGCGCCCGGGAGCCGTATCGAAGGCAGAGCCCTCGCCGGGGCTCTCATCGGCGTGAGCGCCGACAGGTACCGGAGGAACGTATGAGGTTGACACGCGAGAAGCTTCTGGCCGGGGCGGCCGTGGCCCTGCTGATGCTCACCGGCTGCGGCGGCGGATCGGGCGACAAGGCGGCCACGACCGAGGACACGGTCCCCGCCACGGCGACCGGCAGCCTGGAGGACCTGGCGGCCGAGGTGAAGTGCACGCCGGACATCCAGACGGACGCCGACGAGATCCGCCAGGGCGTCTGCAAGATCAGTGGCGGCAAGTTCATCCTGGCGACCTTCGCCACCGACCGCGGTCAGCGCGAGTGGCTCAACGGCGCCAAGGACTACGGCGGTTCGTACCTCGTCGGCGCCAAGTGGGTCGCGGTGGGAGACCAGAAGATGGTCACGACGCTGCGCGGCCAGCTCGGCGGGACCGTTGAGGAGGGGGCCTCGCACCACTCGGGAAGTAGTGGTGGTGGGGGAACCGAGACCGCGCACTCCGGTCACCACAGCGGCTGACCGCGCAGGACTTGGGGGCCTTTCAGGGGCCTTCCGGGGGTCTTTCAGGAGCGAAGAAAGCCGGTGGTGGGAAATCCCACCACCGGCTTTCTCAGTGGGTCAGTACTACCTGCAGCGCTGGCCGTTGTTGATGCAGCTGACCACCTTGTTCATCGTGTTCACGTCGAAGACGTTGATGAAGTCGTCGTGGTCGGTCGCGGGCTTGTGCAGCTGTTCCGGGAATCCGTCCACCGCGTAGGCGTTCTTGACCTGCCCATTCTGGATGGTCGGCGCCGCAAAGTTGTAGACCAGGCGCATCGTCAGCTGCGGAATCGCCTTGAAGCCATTGGCGCAGTTGCCCTGGGCGTCGGCGAAGGCCACGTGCGTACGGTGGTTCGCGCTGTCGATGTTCACGCCGTCCCAGCAGCTCTGGAACTTGAACGTGCGCACCACGCTGCTGCCCTGGGGGCAGATCGGGTACTGCGTCGTCAGCTGCACCTTGTTCTCGAAGCCGGTGCAGCTCCAGTGGGCGTTCGCGTTCGCGAGGCCGTTGGTCGTGGTCTTCGCGTCACCGGTGATGATCCGCAGGAACTTCGGCATCGCGACGACCTTGCTCTTCGGGTTACCGACGAACTTGATCTGCGCCTGCTTGACCGTCTTGATCGCGCCGACGTTGCCTTCCTTGCCACCGCCGTCGTTGTTCTGGTCGAAGTCCTGCGTACCGTTCTGGATACGCACGACCGGCCAGTAGTACGACGACTTGTCGCCCTGGTTCGCGCAGCTGGTCTGGGCCGCCGCGAACGTGTCGTTGTTGGCGAAGGCGTCGTTCGACTGGTTGCCCACGTAGTCGTGCAGGTGGTGCGCGCCGTTGGTGACACCGGGCGCCACGATCACGTTGTCGGTGTTGAACTTCTTGTTGGCGTTCACACCGCAGGAACTCGAGAACGTGCCGGCCGAGCCGCCGGCCTGAGTCCGTGCCTTCTGGGCCACATTCGGCTGGACCTTCGTGATGTCCACGAAGTCGGCGGCGACGGGACCGTTCCCGGCCTGACCGCCATTGCCGGCCTGCTGGCCGCCATTTCCGCCCTGCTGACCGCCATTGCCGGCGGTGGCGCTCGCGCTCGCGCTCGCGGACGGGCTGGCCGTAGCACCGCCATTGTTGTTCTGACCGCCGGTGTTCTGGCCGCCGGTGTTGGCCTGGGTCTGGTCGGCGGCCTGTCCAGTACAGGTGGCGAGACCGTCGAGCGAGTTCGGAGCGTTGCCGCCGACGCGGTTGATCTCCAACTGGATCCGGTCGATGATCGCCGCTCGCCTGTCCTTCAGCGGCCCGAGGATGGAGTTCTGGACGAAACTCGCGTCCCTGGTCTGCGCATCCCGAGTGGTGGCGAGCCGCTGGTAGGCGTCGGTGATCTGCTGGTCGAGCGTGGCCAGTTCACCGTCGACCTCGCCACGTGCTTGGTTCGGCACATTGGACAGCTGTTGCCCCACATCCGGGCATTTGATCGTCGCGACTTGGGTGGTGGCGGCCTTCGTCTGGTTCTGCGTCGAGTTCCCCTCGTGTGCCGAGGCGTAGAAATTCGCCCAGATCAGTCCACCCCCGCCGATCGCGAGAGCTGCCGACGCGGCCACGGCGCGAACGGCCAGCGGCGAACGGCGTTTTCGTATGTTGCGTCCCATGGAACTCCTCTGACTTCCTTGCGGGGGCAGCGAGGCGCCCGACAGGAGTGAAGCGGCTCCGTTCCATACGCAGGGGGCGCGTGGGGCGTTCAGAAACCTCGGAAAATCTTAGAAGTTCGTGAGGCCAATTCCGGCACAATGGGCCCAGAAGCCCCCGTTTCCAAGGGAGTTGATCTCGGATTTCAGGTTTGGCGGCAGCTTTTGACTGAAATTCAGCGGTGGCCCTGATCCAAATAGGCGAGTACCGCGAGGACGCGTCGGTTGTCGTCGTCCGAGACCTCCAGGCCCAGCTTGGCGAAGATGTTGGAGGTGTGCTTGGCGATCGCCCGCTCCGTGACGACGAGTTGGGCGGCGATCGCCGCGTTCGACCGCCCCTGCGCCATCAGTTCGAGCACCTCCAGCTCGCGCGGGGTGAGCCGCCCGAGCGGCTGGTCGCCGACGGACCGCCGGGACAGCAGCTGCTGAATCACCTGCGGATCCATGGCCGTCCCACCCGCCGCGACCCGCCGCACGGCATCGATGAACTGCTCCGCGTCGAACACCCGGTCCTTGAGCAGATAACCGACCCCGCCCGTGCCGTCGGCGAGCAACTCCCGCGCGTACAACTGCTCCACGTGCTGCGACAGCACGAGCACCGGCAGCCCCGGCCTGTCGCGGCGGGCCTGAAGCGCGCACTGCAGCCCCTCATCGGTGTGCGAGGGCGGCAGCCGTACGTCGACCACGGCGACGTCCGGCTCCAACTCGGCCAGCGCGCGGCTGAGTTCGGGCCCGCTCTCGACGGCCGCGGCGATCTCGAAGTCGTAAGCCTCCAGCATCCGTACGAGCCCGTCGCGGAGCAGGAACAGGTCTTCGGCTAGGACAACGCGCAAGGGATCTCCATGGTGACCATGGTGGGACCGCCCGCGGGGCTGCTGACGGCCAGGACGCCGTCGAATGTACCGAGTCGCCGCTCGACTCCGGGCAGGCCCGAACCCGCGCCGATCCGCGCGCCGCCGCGGCCGTTGTCGGTCACGGCCACGCGCAGCAGGCCGTCCGCGTGGTGCAGATCGACCCAGACGCGGTCCGCGCCGGAGTGCTTGACCGCGTTGGTCAGCACCTCGCTGACCGCGAAGTACGCGGCGGACTCGACGGGCGCGTCGGCACGGCCGTCCAGGTCGACCTCCACCTCGGTCGCGAGGGGCAGCCGCAGAGCCAACGCCCGTACGGCGTCGCCGAGTCCGCGCTCCGCGAGCACCGGAGGATGGATGCCCCGCACGAGATCCCGCAGCTCGGTGAGGGCCTCGGCGGAGGACTTCCGCGCCTGGGCGAGAAGTTCCCTGGCCTTCGCCGGATCCTTCTCGATCAACGCCTCCACGGTCCCCAGATCCATGCCCATCGCGACGAGCCGCGCCTGCGCTCCGTCGTGCAAGTCCCGCTCGATGCACCGCAGTTCGGCCGCCGACGTGTCCACGGCGTCCCGCCGGGTCTCGGTCAGCACCCGCACCCGCTCGGCGAGTTCGCCCTCACCGGGGGCGAGGACCGACCGGGTGAGCTGGAAGTGGAAGCGGAGGAGGAGCGGGGAGAGGTAGAAGGCGGCAACGAGGAGTACGGCGGCGAGCGCGCCCGCGAGGAGGGCGCTGCCCTGCCCGGAGACCGGGACGAACCCGTACCACCACCCCACGTAGGTCCCGTCCGTGAACACCCGCCACAGTCCGAGAGGGAGCGCGAACCCTTCCACGGGGTAGAACACCAGCGCGGCGGGCAGCAGCGCGGTGACGAATCCGGCGGTCATGTCGACCAGCAGCCACCCCAGGTCCCGCCATGTCGCCGGGTCCCCGAGCATCAGGAAACACCGCGACCATGGGGTGGCGCCCTCGGGCACGGGGCGGTACGCGGCCGGAATCCTTACCCCGCACCACTCGGCGGCGACGATCCGGCGGGCGTTCGCGAAGGCGCGTACGCCGGTCAGTACCCAAGGGGTCGTGAGGATTCCGATGCCGAGCGGTACGAGGACGATCGACACGACGGCCAGCACGAACAGGGTGATCGACCCGGCCAGCCCCGTGACGGCGAGGGTGAGCCCCCGCGCCCCCACCACGACGACCTCCCGCGCCCGCCCCCGAACCTCGCTGCCCCGCGTCATCTCCATGCCCCTCAGTCTCGCCGAACCGCCGAGTGGGGTCACTGGGCCAGACACCCCGGCCGGGGGTGGTGCCAGCAGCACCCCGACGGCCCGTGGTCCAGAGCGGTTTTCGCCCCCGCCGCCCCTACCCGTCCCATCCCGTTCCTGGGGGCTGCGCCCCCAGACCCCCCTAAAAGACTGCGCCGTTCCCCGCGCCCCTAAAAGCACGCCGGTCCGCCCCGGGTTCTTTTAAGGGGCGCGGGGAACTGCGCGAGCAACCCCCACCGGCCCGCAGCCGAAACACAACCGAACGGGGTCGAAGGGGCGGAGCCCCTGGAGGATGGGACGGGTAGGGGCGGCGGGGGCGAAGAAAGCCCACGGTCACAGGCCGAGCAGCGTTGCCTCCACCGTGGGGTCCAGACCCACCTCCGGTCGGTCGGGCCGCTGGGGTGCCACCCCGTTGAGACCTTGGAGCCAGCTCCAGGTGTCCGCCACGGTCTCCAGGACAGGGCGGCACCGGAGCCCGGCACCCAGGGCAAGGGAGACATCCGCCGTGTGGAGGGCGTCATGGAGCTCACTCCCGGCCGGCACCCACACCGGCAGCTCCACCCACGGTTCGACACCGGCGTCGAGGATGACGCCGGCATCGGTCCACCGGAGATCCGCCCGAGCCCCAGTGACCTGAACGCACGCGTCGAGAAGACCCCCCATCGTCGTATGCCCCGGCGGCCCGACAAGGTTGTACGCCCCGCTCAGCCCCGCCTCCACCGCCCCGAGCACCCACTCGGCGAGATCGCGGACATCGACGTACTGGAGCGGCAGATCACGGGGCCCGGGCGCGAGCACGGGACCACCGCGCGCGACCCGGTTCAGCCACCACGGCAGTCGCCCGATGTTCTCGTACGGCCCGAGGATCAACCCGGACCGCACCAGCAACGAGCCCTCCGTGCCGAAGGAGTCGAGCACGGCCAGCTCCCCGCCCCGCTTGTCCCGCGCGTAGTCGGTCTGCTCCGCCCCCGCGGCGGCCCCCTCCACGAGGGGCGTGTCCTCGGTGTACCCGGCGGCCCGCGGCCACGCGTACACGGAAGAGCTCGACACATACACGTAGCGGGAAACCCGGCCGGCCAGCAGCCGTGCCGCTTCCCGGACGGCCCGCGGCGCCGCCGACCAGGTGTCGACGACGACATCCCACTCACCTTCGGCAAGCGCCGCGAGCCCGTCGGGCGTGGTGCGGTCGCCGTGCAACGACCGGACACCGGCGGGGGGCTCGTGCCGTCCTCGGTGGAAGACGGTCACGTCCCAGCCCCGGCCGAGCGCCGCCTCCACGACGGCCCGCCCCGCGAACTCCGTACCGCCCAGCATCAGAAGTCTGCGTGTCATGGGGATGACTCTGCACGGACCTCCTGCCGGACGGAACGGGAATCTGCTGACAGAAGATCCGCCGGAGCGAGACCACGGTCAGCGGCGGCGGTCGGTCAACGGGTCAACGGCCGGTCGGCGGCGTGTACTTGTACCCCACCCGCCGCACGGTCTGGATCGCCTGCCGGTGCTGCGCCCCGAGCTTGCGCCGTACCCGCGCGATGTGGACGTCGACGGTCCGTCCGTCACCCACGTGCCCGTAGCCCCACACCGTGGTGACCAGCTGGTCGCGGGTGTGCACCCGGTGCGGGTGCGCGACGAGGTGGGCGAGCAGCTCGAACTCCAGGTACGTGAGGTCGAGCGGCTTCCCGTCGACCTCGGCGGTGCGCTGCACGGTGTCGATGCGGACGAGCGGGTCGTCACCGGCGGCGGCCGACGGGTCGGGCCGGTCCGGCACGGCGACCGGCAGCGCGGGCTGCTGGTCGGCCGGGACGAGGACCAGGTAGCCGATCATCGGGGGCTGCCCCGGCAGTACGGGCAGGGTGTGCGGGGGAGCGGGCAGCCAGGTGGCGCCGGGCGGCAGGAAGTCGGCGACGTCGACCACCTCGTCCCGGTCGACGGCACGCAGTCGGTGCCGTGCCGGGGAGGCGGACGTGGCCGGGGAAGGAGCGGTTGCGACGGAGGAGAAGGAACGAGTGGTCGCCATGAGAGGTCAGCTCTTTCGCGCGAGAAGTTCGTCGGGAAGGTCGACGGCCGCGAGTTCGTGGTCGGGTCGTCGAGGACGTACGTCGTGCGCGCTGGCCGAAGGCCGGGGTGTACGGCTTTAGAGGGCCGGCGCGTTCATCGCGCGGCAACACACCCGGTCGAAGTCATGGTGCTGACGGGAAGGCCAGAAGGGCTCGAGGTCATGGCGACCCGTCGCGGTGTACTTCTGGAAGCTGGCCATGGCCCCATTGAAGCAGAACCCGGAGCCGGGCAGGAGAGCCCTCTCAAGGGTCGGACGCTTCCTTGGCGTGAACTTGACGCTGCGTCTCCTCATCCGACCAGGCGTTTGTGCCATGTCAAGGGCGTCATCGTGATCGCGCTGTCCGCCGAACCGTCCCACTCCGTGGACAGCCCGGCCGCGGTGAGCGCCGCGACGACCTCGCGTCCGACCGCCGCCGTGGTCTCGGCCGAGCCGTCGAACCCGCCGTACAGCAGCGTCAGCCCCTGCCCGGCGGCCGCGCTCTCCGTGCACTGCGAGTGGAAGTAGACGAACCCCCGTGCGTCTTCACGGCGTTCGCCTGCTATCTCGGCCGTGCCGCAGGTGCGGCAGCAGGTGAAGTTCTCGCGCGCGGTGATGCCGGCCGCGTCGAGCGCCTCGAAGACCTCGGTGAGGCGCTCGGGCTCGGTGACCCCCTCCCAGGTCGCCTGCTCGGCCAGTCGCTCCAGCCACAGCCGGTCCACGATCTGCCGGGCCTGCGGCTTGGACACGGGCCGGTGGTCGCCGTCGACCAGGAAGTCCTCGGCGTCCTCCGTGAGCCGGGCCCGGTCGTCGTACCCGCAGCGCAGCAGCCCCCGTACGCGCTCCTCGACCTCTTCGCGGATGTCGGCCGGCAGCTCGGGCACCTCCTCGGGGGAGTCGGCCTCGACCGGCTCCCAGCCGATCCCCGCGTCCCAGCCGTCGTCCCGCCGCACCCAGCCCACCATGGTGTCCGCGACCCGGCCGGGGTCGGTGAGCACCGCCCCGAAGAAGTGCTCGCGACCCTCCCGGTACTCCAGCTGATAGTCCCCGCCGTGCTCGTGCCACACCTGGACGAAGACATCAGGGATGTCCGGTATCCGCTGCACCACCAGGTAGCGGTCGTCGTCACCACCGATCCGGTGCACCAGCCCGCACAGCTGCTCCGCCGAAATCCGCGCGTGCTTCTGCCAGTTCTCCGTCTCGACCTTGATGGCGAGGAACTCGTCGATCTCCATGCCCGAACCATGGCACGCGCCACTGACAACGCGATCAGCCCTCGACCACTTCGCCGACCTCGCCGACTCCGTCGATTCCGTCGGTCTCCGTCCCCATGGCAGCGCACGATACGCAGAAGGGGCGCCCGCCAAGACGGCGGGCGCCCCTTCCGGGAGCTGCGGTACGGATCACGTACGGATCAGATGCGCATCACGTACGGATCACGTGCGGAGCAGGTGCGGATCAGACCTGGCCGGCCTTCTCCAGGGCGGAGCAGCAGGTGTCGACGATCAGACGCGTCACCACGTACGGGTCGACGTTGGCGTTCGGACGGCGGTCCTCGATGTAGCCCTTGCCGTCCTTCTCGACCTGCCACGGGATACGGACCGAGGCGCCGCGGTTGGAGACGCCGTACGAGTACTCGTTCCACGGGGCGGTCTCGTGCAGGCCGGTCAGGCGGTCGTCGATGCCCGCGCCGTAGTTCTTGACGTGGTCCATCGGCTTGGAGCCCTCGCCCAGCGACTCGCACGCGGTGATGATCGCGTCGTAGCCCTCGCGCATCGCCTTCGTGGAGAAGTTGGTGTGCGCGCCCGCGCCGTTCCAGTCACCCTTCACCGGCTTCGGGTCCAGCGTCGCGGAGACACCGAAATCCTCGGCGGTGCGGTAGAGCAGCCAGCGGGCGACCCACAGCTGGTCGGAGACCTCCAGCGGCGCCAGCGGGCCGACCTGGAACTCCCACTGGCCGGGCATGACCTCGGCGTTGATGCCGGAGATGCCCAGACCCGCCTTGAGGCAGTTCTCCAGGTGCGCCTCGACGACGTCACGGCCGAAGATCTCGTCCGAGCCGACGCCGCAGTAGTAGCCGCCCTGCGCGGCCGGGAAGCCGCCCTCGGGGAAGCCCAGCGGGCGCGAACCCTTGAAGAAGGTGTACTCCTGCTCGATGCCGAAGATCGGCTCCTGCGCGCCGAACTTCTCGTCGATCTCGGCAAGCGCGGCACGCGTGTTGGACTCGTGCGGCGTCATGTCGATGTTCAGGACCTCGCACATGACGAGGACGTCGTCGCCGCCGCGGATCGGGTCCGGGTACGTGGCGACCGGCTTGAGTACGCGGTCCGAGGCGTGACCCTCGGCCTGGTTCGTGGAGGAACCGTCGAAGCCCCAGATCGGCAGCTCGGCGCCCTTGGCGTCGTCGGCCAGTATCTTCGTCTTGGAACGGAGCTTGGCCGTCGGCTCGGTGCCGTCGATCCAGATGTACTCAGCCTTGAAGGTCACGGGCCACATCCTTCGGGGTGGGTCTTTAGGCGCACTTGCGGGTGCTGCGGCGCTGCGGCACTGGGGCGCCGCTGGGGATGCCCGGCAGCCTGTCAACAGGCGATTTCCCGATCATTGCCCGAATGTGAACCCCGTGTTACCTGGGCTGTGTGTGCCCGTTATCACTCGCCGCCGCCCGACCGCGGCGTTCGCGACCGCGATCGGGGGCACCACCGCTCCTTCCGGCCCTGGGCGCGAAGACTCCTGCTCGTCTCGTATGCGATGGGCGTGAGCGCGATCTGGGCGAACCCTCCCCTTTCGCGAACCGGACGCCGGGGCCGTGCGGGCACCGGACGCGCAGGGGTCCTGCTGCTCCTGGCCGGAAGCAGCAGGACCCCGATGAAGCGATCAAGCGATCAGTTGGTCGCTTGGCCGCTTGATCCATGACTGAAGCGGCCGACCGTCACCCCACCTTCTCGATACGGGCCCTGCGGATCAGGAACTTGCCGGGCTCCCGGACCTGTTCGAACGCCGCGTTGTTCAGCAGGACGCAGCTGCCGGAGACCGAAGTGACCTGCACGGTCGTGGACTTGTTGTTGTCCAGGTTCGTGACCTTGAGCTTCGTCCCGGCCGGGAACTGGTTGCTGGACGCCGCCGGGGCGCCGCCCTCACCGGAGAGCGTGACGGTCGAACCGGTGCAGACCTGCTGACCGGTGGCCGCGCCGCCGCCGTTGTTCGCGGGGGCGGTCTGCGCGGGCGCGGACTGCGCCGGAGCGCTCTGTGCGGGAGCCGACTGCGCCGGCTGCGTGGCGGCCTGGGAGTCCTGAGCCGACTCCCCGACCGCGCAGCCGGACGCCTTCTGCTGAACCTTGATCTGCGCGATGACGGCCTCGCGGTTGCTGATCCGGGCCGCCGACTGGGCGTCCGGGTTGGCCCGTTGGCCGTCGATGAACTTCTGGTTGTTGCCGAGCGCGGTGGCCAGGCCCTTGCAGACCGTCGAGCTCTGCGCGTTCTGCACCGACGCCGCGTTCGAGGTGGCGGCCAGGGCGAAGGCCCCGCCTCCGGCCACGGCCGCGGCGCTGACCAGCAGTGCGAGCTTCTTCTTGGTGCTGAGAGTTCTCCTACGCGACATGCGCGCCTCCTGGGTGCGGGGGAGCGTTACGCCGCTAGGTACGAGATACCGAACGAGGTTACTCAACGGTTACAGGAGTCACTGAAGTAACGTAGGTCACACGTGAGTTGGTGATGGCCCGAGGGTCGGTGTGGGGATCGATACGCGGATCGGTGCGGGGATCGATGCGGGGCTCAGCGGGACAAAGCGTCCCGTACCGCCTCATCGGTGCGCGCCACGACCGCCGTCCCGTCGTCCGCGGTGATGATCGGCCGCTGGATCAGCTTGGGATGCTCGGACAGCGCCTTGATCCACCGCTCCCGCGAACCGGCGTCCCGACCCCACTCCTTCACCCCCAACTCCTTGGCGACGGCCTCCTGGGTCCGCGTGATGTCCCACGGCTCGAGCCCGAGCCGATCGAGTACGTCGCGGATCTCGTCCTCGGTCGGTACGTCCTCCAGGTAGCGGCGGACGGTGTAGTCGGCGCCCTCCGCGTCGAGCAGGCTGATGGCGCTACGGCACTTCGAACAGGCCGGATTGATCCAGATCTCCATGCCGCACACGTTACGTGAGACACCCTGTTCCGCTGGTGTCACGGCACCCTCAAAGGCCTTGTGGCCAGCGGCTTTTGTCAGTGGTCGGCGGTAGAATAGAAGCAGTGTTCGAGGGTGCCGCCGGGGGGTCCGGACGGTTCCCTGACCGCGACAGGAGGATGCCTGTGCCCGCTGCCGCACTGAAGCCGCTGCCCACCCAGTCCACGTCCAAGAGGGCGGTTCTGTTGGAGCTGCCGTACGAGCCCGTGGAGAAGCGCCCGCTGCCGCCGGGGCGTCCTCGCGAGTGGTACGTCACGCACAACCGCCGCCTCAAGGCGATGCGCCTCGCGATCGCTTTGCTCGACTCCGGTGTCTACATGCCGAACCAGGCCCGCAACGAGAAGATACGCAGCACCGCGGAACTCATCGGCGTCCACCCGCCGTCGGACACCACGTGCCACATGGTCCGCGCCCTGATGAGGTACGCCCGCTGACCCCAGGGGCTCTGCCCCTTCGACCCCGTTCGGTTGTGTTTCGGGTGCGGGTGGGTGGGGGGCTGGTCCAAAAGATTGCGCAGTTCCCCGCGCCCCTTTTAGGGGCGCGGGGAACTGCGCGAGCAACCCCCACCGGCCCGCAGCCGACTGTTAAGGGGCGCGGGGAACGGCGCAATCTTTTAGGGGGGTCTGGGGGCGCAGCCCCCAGGAACGGATGGGACGGGTAGGGGCGGCGGGGGCGAGGAAACTCACCCCGACGACAGTTCACGTTCCAGTGGTGTCCGGAAGCGTGGAGTGACCCGGGTTGGTGCCAGCCACGCCTGCAACCGCGCGGCCTCCGTCGAGATGGCGTCAAGAGCCTCCCGCCCGACCCCCTCCGGCTGAAGAAGCCGCCACACCACCTCACCGGAGGCCCGCTGCGCCCACCCCCCGACCACCCGCCCGTCCCACCACACCGTCGGCCCCACATTCCCGCTCCGGTCAAAGAGCCCAGACCGCAACCCCGGCGCGAGATACCAGTCCCGCTCCTGCCACCCCATGGCCGTCGGATCGAGCCCGGGCAGCAGGGCGGCCCACGGGGAGGAGGGGCCGGCGACCGGACCTTCGTCGCCGGCGGCCACGTATCCGGTGACCCCGTCGTCGAGCGACACGGCCACCGCCCCGATCGCGGCGAGCGCCCGCCGCACATCGGTGACCTTCCACCCTGTCCACCACTTCAAGTCCCCCTCGGTGGCGGGCCCGCACGCGGCGAGCCAGCGGCGCAGCAGCTCGGGCTGGGCCTCGGCGGGCGGCAGTTCGGGATGCGGCGGGGCGACCGCCCAGCGGAACTGCGACGACGTCCACGAACCCAGCGGGCGGCCGCGGACGACCTGGCCCTCGACACCGAGGACCCGCATCAGACGGGACGAGACGGTGTGCGGACTCTCGTAGCTCTTGCCCGCTCCGTAAGTGAACTGTTCCTTCAACCTCGGTTCGTCCCGGGTGAGTTCGTTCACCGTGGCCTGCCCGCGCCGGGCCAGCGCGGCGAGCGCGGACGCCTCGACCTCCGCGAGCCAGTCCTCCGTCAGCCGCCCGTCGCTGCCGGTGGTCATGTCCTTGATCAGCCCGGCCCGGGCCTTCGCGGCGATGGCGAGCCCGGTCGAGGCGTGCACCACGGCGGCCAGCTCGGTGGGGAACACGAACACGGTGTGCCGCATGCCGTGCATCCGGACCAGCGCCCGGTCCTCGTACAGCGCACGGTCGACCTCCGCCACCGTCTTCCCGGCGTCCGCCAGCCGCGCGCCCACCGCCAGATACACCGTCGCCGGATCGGTCCCGTGCAGCGCGACCAGCGACCCCGCGACCTCCTCGGGGCTCGCCGCCCGCGCGGCGACCGCGAGCCGCTGCCGCAGCGCGAGCCGGGCCCGCCGCTCCGCCACCCCGATGTGCCGCAGCTTCTCGGCCACGCCGCCTCCAGCTCGCCCGTAGTACCCCGTGCACCCTCATCCTCTCGAACACCCGCACGCCGCAGGGCGCGCTTCACCCGTTCGCCGTACCCGGCATGCGTACGCCCTGTCCACGGCCTTGACTGGAGCAACCGCGAGGAGCGGATTCCGAAGGCGAACGAGGAGCACGTCGGGAGACGCGATGCAGAGGCACGGAATACGCCGACGGGGCTCACTCGTCCGGCTGGTCCTGATGGTGGCCGCGACGACGGCCCTGGCAACGCCCTTGACCGGCTGCTCGGACGACACCACCCCCTCCGACGTCGTCTCCCAGGCCGCGTCCGCCGCGTCCGCGGCCGGCGACGCGCTGGCCTCCGCGACCGCCGAGGCCGGCCGGAAGCTCGACGAGTTCCACAACGGCGTGAACGCCAAGGGCGACGTGAAGCTCGACAGCCAGGTGACGGCCGACTCCGACGGGCGTTCCACGGTCAAGGTGACCGTCACCAATTCCGCCTCCTCGGAGAAGTCGTACGCCGTCCAGATCGACTTCCGCGACCCGGGCGGCAACCTCCTCGACACGGTCGTCGTCACGGTGAACGACGTCGCGGCCGGCGCCTCCAAGGACGCCACCGCCCGCAGCACCCGTACCCTCTCCGGCGACATCACCGCCGATGTCGCCAGGGCGGTGCGGAACTGATGGCCGTGAGCCAGAACGGCGCCACGCCCACCCCCGCGGACCGGGCCGCCCAGGGCAGGGCGGCCCGCAAGAACGCCTCCCGCTCCTCGCACGCCGGCTGGATCCCCGCCGCCGACCGCCCCGACCCCGTCGCCGTACTGGAACGCCAGGGCAGGGACCGGCTGCCGGAACTGCTGCCGATCCGGTACGGGCGGATGGCGACGTCACCGCTCGCGTTCCTGCGCGGCGCCGCCGCCGTCATGGCCGCCGACCTCGCCGCCCAGCCGCACACCGGACTCACGGTCCAACTGTGCGGCGACGCACACCTGCTGAACTTCGGCCTGCACGCCTCCCCGGAACGCACCCTGCTCTTCGACCTCAACGACTTCGACGAGACGTTTCCCGGCCCCTTCGAGTGGGACGTCAAACGGCTCGCGGCCAGCGTCGCGGTGGCCGCCCGCGAGAACGGGCACAAGGAAGCGCAGGCCCACGACGCGGCGCGGGCGGCGGCCGGCGCGTACCGGGAGGCCGTACGGCGGCTCGCCGGGCGGGGCGAGCTGGCCGTCTGGAACGAGCGCATCGACGCCGAGCAGCTGCTCCCGCTGGTCCGTTCCGCCCGCCGCCGGGCGCGCGTCGAGTCGAACCTCACCCGCGCCCGCCGCCGCACCAGCCTGCACGCGCTCGAAAGACTCACCGAGACCGTCGACGGACGCCGCCGCATCATCCAGGACCCGCCCCTGCTGGAGCCGGCCGGAGTCACCGACATGGCCTCGCTCCGCAAGATCTTCAGCGACTACCGCTCCACCCTCTCCGAGGAGCGCCGCCTCCTCCTCGACCGCTACCGCTTCGTCGACGCCGCCCGCAAGGTCGTCGGCGTCGGCAGCGTCGGCACCCGCTGCTTCATCGTGCTGCTCGCCGGCCGGGACGCGGACGACCCGCTGTTCCTGCAGATCAAGGAGGCGGGGATGTCCGTACTCGAAGAGCATCTGCCCAGCGGTCCGTACATCCATCCGGGGCATCGCGTCGTCGCGGGTCAGCGGCTGCTCCAGGCCGCGAGCGACATCTTCCTCGGCTGGATGACCGGACCGCAGGGACGGGCGTTCTACTGGCGTCAGCTCCGCGACATGAAGGGCTCCGCGGACGTCGCTGGCATGAACCCCCGCGACCTGCGGACCTACGCCCGCCTGTGCGGCAACGCCCTGGCCCGCGCCCACGCCCGCTCCGGCGACCGCGTCGCGATCGCCGGATACCTCGGCGGCGCCGACACCTTCGAACGCGCCGTCGCGGACTTCGCGCTGCGCTACGTGGACCAGAACGCCGCCGACCACGCGGCGTTGGGCGCGGCCGTGGTGGCGGGTGTGATCCCGGCGGCTCCAGGAGTGTGAGCACCGCCCCTCCCGGAGCCCGACTCCCTCCCGGAGCCCGCCCGAACTGGCCGCCGTCTCAGCCGTACAGCTCCAGCAGCCCCGCCACATACGCGCCCAGCCGCCCGCCCAGCACCTCCGGCGTCAGATCCGTACGCCCCAGCTCACGCCACGGCACGGCGACCTTCTCGGCGTCGGGGGAGTAGGCCAGCGCGTCCAGCAGCCGCCAGTACAAGTGGCTCTCGCCGTCGGCCAGTCGATGTCCTCCGTGCGCCTCGTACCGCTCGCGGAAGCCCAGCCCGTACGCCTCCCCGTACAGCAGCGCGAGGGCCGTGGAACAGTGGGCGACGTCGAGGTCGGCGGGGCCCCAGGAGGTCTCGACCCAGTCGACGACCCCGCTGATCCGCAGGGTGTCGTCCGCGCCGGTGAACAGCACGTTCCCGGGGTGGAAGTCCCGGTGCAGGAAACACCCTTCGTACGCGGGCGGTTCGCGCCGGATCACGTCCACGGCCCGGTCCCACAGGGCACCGCCGGGTGTACGGACGCGCTCGGGTGACGTCCACGGCTGATACGGGCGCGGCTGCTCGTCCGCAACCACCCCGTGAATACGGACGAGTTGTCGCGCCAGCAGGTCGAGGCGCCGCTCCAGGTCCTCCTCGTCGAGACGGACCGCGCCCGGCAGCGAGGACATCAACAACGTGGGGTGGTCGCAGTGTTCGGCGGTGGCGTCGACCGCGTACAGCTCGGGCGCGGGTACGTCGTCGTGCGTGGCCAGCAGGGTGAGGACGGACGCCTCGCGGGTCAGCAGCCCCGGTGCGTGCCGCCGGAAGAAGGGCTTGACGAAGGTCCGCTGGACCAGGCCGGTGCCGTCGTCGAGGGTGAGGCGGCGCATCTGGGAAGTCCAGCCACCGCGCAGGGGCGTGGAGTTCCGTACGCTCCTGCCCTCCGGAAGCTGCTTGGCCACCCAGGCCCGGGTCGCCGTCCACCCCCGGTCGCCGAGCCCCGTGAGGACGAGGTCCACGAACCGCTGCCGGTCCTCGGCGTGGTCACGGAACCAGAGGCCCAACATGTGCTCCGCGTCGGGGAGTTCGAGCCGGGTGAACTGGGCGTGGGCGGCGAGCGCGTCCGTCACGGCCTCGGTCACGGCGGGCGGGATCACGGTGTCCGTGCCGGGCACGGCGAGCACCGCCCGCCCCTCGTACGCCCGCAGTACGCCGAGCGCCGGGGCCGCCCGCCAGTTGTCCGGCGTACGGATGATCTCGCTGAAGCGGCCGTCGCCGTCCCCGAACGGAACCGGCCACGCCTCCGCGCCGTACACCGCGGGCGCGCACAGTCCGAGGGCCGCCACGCGCTGCCCGTAGTGCTCCGCGAGATCGGCCACCGTCTGGCCGCTCATGCTGAACCCGACGAGGATCAGCGGACCGTTCGCCCGAACGGTCGCGTCGATGACGGAAACGGCCTGCTCGAAGCGCTTCTGAAGGCTCAACTCCGCTAGCGCGCCGGTGCTTTCGCCGTGCCCGGAGAAGTCGAGGGCAAGGCCCCGGCAGCCGCGCGCGCCGAACTCCTCGAGGAGCGGGAGCAGTCGCTCCTTGCTCCCGTTTCCGGCGCCGTGCAGCAGGACGGCGGTGGCCGTATCGCCACCGCCGTCACGTCCGTCGCGTCCGTCAACTCCGCCGCTGACGCAGCTCAGTTGTTCACCGTCGTGGTCGTGATGGAAGGAGAGGAGCATCCGCTCATTTACTCATGGCGCTCATTTCGAGGACTGTGTGGCATGCCTGACATGTCGTATGTCAACTTTGCGCGACTTTGTAGCGATACGCGAAAGGGTGCAGTCCCGGGAAAATCGGATGCGCGGGTTCGGACCCGGTCCCTACGCTGGACACGCGTTCCGGAGCTGCTGAACACCGCTTTCCGCAGGACAGGCATCACCCGGCGGACTCAGGGCTACTCTCTACGCACCGACGGACGGCCGCCCACCCCCAGCGCCCCGTCGACTCATCCACCCACACATCAAGACCAGCCATCCACGCACACAAGGAGTCCCGTCATGGGCACCTTGATCATCTCGGCGACCCTGATCCTGGTCGTCATGGGCTTCTCGAACCACGTCCTCTGGCTCGCGGCGGTCGCCCTGCTCTTCCTGTACGTCCGCTACGGCCGCACCGGGGGAAGCGCGTCCACGGCGTCCCCCTCGGGTACCTCGGGCACCTCGGGCTCCCCCTCGGGGGGCTCGTCCGGCGCCCCGGGCCGCACGGACGCCAGCTACCGCGCGTACCGCGAACGCCGTGACCGTCAGGCCAAGTGGGAGCGCCGCTACCGTCGGGAGCGCCCGTTGGAGGCGCGCCGCCAGGAGCGCCAGAAGTAGCAGGTCTGCGCCGGAACCAGTAGGCCCGGACAGACTCGGCTCACGGCCGTCACAGGCCTGGGGCGCCCCAGATCGGGAACCAGCGGCTCAGGTCCTGTTCCACCCGCAGATCATCGGCGAGCGCTGCCTTGATCTGCAGTTCCAGCGCGTTGTCGCGTCGCTGGCCCTCACCGGCCAGCGGCGCGAAGGGGTAGAAGGTCCCGCGCTTGTAGAGATAGACGAGCCCGAGCCGCCGCTGCCCGGAATCCTGGAAACCCACCACCGAGCAGAGCAGTTGCGGCCCGAAGCCACTGCCTTCCAGCGCGCTGTTGACCGCGTGCAGATCACTCACCAGCGCGGGCAGATCATCGGGCTCCCGGCGGGAGACCAGCCACGAGTACCCGTACTCGTCCCGGACCTTCTCCACCGGCGACCCTCCTCCGGGCTCCCGGCTTCGCCCGGCGTCCGCGTCGAGCAGCGCCTGCACCTCCTGGTGCGCGTCGGCGAAGGCCGCGCCCTCGACGCTCGCGAAACACACGGCACCCGTCCCGGTCGGGGTGAACCCGGCGGCCGCCTGCAGGGTCAGGGCCGCCGACGGCAGCCCGAAGAGCTGGTCGAGGTCGGGCGCGACGGCTTTGGTGCGGCCGAGCAGGATGTCCAGGAACCCCATGCAGATGGCCTTTCCGGGAGATTCAGCCGGCCGTTCCGGGAGCCGCGGGCTCGCCCAACTCGGCGGAGATACGGGCCAGTTGTTCGAGTCGCTGTTCAAGGCTCGGGTGGGTGGAGAAGATCTTGGCGAAGCCGGGCTCGGCACCGAGAGCGGGCGTGAAGTAGAAGGCGTTGAACGCCTGCGCCGTCCGCAGGTCCTTGGTCGGAATCCGCCCGATGTCCCCGGTGACCTTGGTCAGCGCCGACGCCAGCGCCGAGGGCCGCCCGGTGAGCAGCGCCGCCGCGCGGTCGGCGGCCAGCTCGCGATACCGGGACAGTGCCCGGATGAGCAGGAAGCTGATCGCGTACACGGCCGCGGAGACCGCCATCACGGTCATGAAGATCGCCACCGTGTTCTGGTCCTTGCGCCCCCGTCCGCCGAAGAGCTGCGAGTAGAACGCGAACCGCACGATCAGCCCGGCGAGCACCCCGAGGAACGACGCCACGGTGATCACGGCGACATCCTTGTGCGCCACATGCGACAGCTCGTGCGCCAGCACACCTTCGAGCTCGTCGGCTTCGAGCCGCCTCAGCAACCCGGTGGTCACGCAGAGCACCGCATGATCGGCGCTCCGCCCGGTGGCGAACGCGTTCGGCATGTCGATGTCCGACACGGCGACCAGCGGCTTCGGCATGTCCGCCACGGCACACAGCCGGTCGACCACCCCGTGCAGCTGGGGATACTCCTCCCGCTCCACGATCCGCCCGTGCATCGCGTACAGCGCGATCCGGTCCGAGAACCAGTACTGCGCGCCGAGCAGCCCGGCCGCGATCACCACGACCAGCACCCAGGACTTCAGCAGCACGATCAACGCGGCGACGAAGGCCACGTACAGCAATCCGAGCAGAAACAGCGTGACCGTCATCCGCACGGTCAGTCGCCGATCACTCCGGAACCGGCTCTGCATCATGCATCACCCCGCACTCAGGCACTCGTCCCGCTTTCCATTGTGCGCCTGGGGTTCCCCATGAACAGGGTCCGAAAGGCCCCATGGACGGCAAAGAACGGTCGGTGTCAGACCGCGGGCGGTATCGCCTTGAAGTTCTCGCCACCGTAGAGGGACTCGTAGTGGATCTCGATCACCAGTCGCTGGGCTATGAGGTCCCAGAACCAGTCGTGCTCGTCCTCGCGGAACTGCTCAAGGTGAATCAAGAAGACGGACTGCCCCGCGAGGAGCACGGCACCCGGGCGTAGCGAGTAGACCAGGGGACGCACCGGCAGCGATGCCTTGATGCGGAGCTGGGTGGGACGGTTCCACGGCCCGATGTCTTCGCTGTCCAGCCGCACCACGGTGTTCGTCACGAGGGCCGGGCCGAGACCGGCGTTGATGACCTGGAGGCCCGCGTTGTGGTCTTCGTATCCCTTGATGCGTCGCATCTCCAGCAAGGGCCTGACGGATTGCCGGTTGTGCACCCGGGTGGCCCGGGTCTGAGAGATGCTCACCCAGAGCGAGCCGAGCGCTATCGTCGTCGCCGATATGGCCGTGACCGTGTCCGAATTCACGCGGCTGTCCCCCCACGATGCCCCTGAAGCCGTAATCCTTACCCCTTCCCGATGACCGCAGGCGTCACGCGTGCCCCGGACAACACAACGGCCGTGCCCCTCCCGAAGGAAGGACACGGCCGGTGTCGTACGGCTGGTGCGACGTGTTTACACGTCGTAGTACAGCTCGAACTCGTGCGGGTGCGGACGCAGCTGGAGCGGCGCGATCTCGTTGGTGCGCTTGTAGTCGATCCACGTCTCGATCAGGTCGGACGTGAAGACGTCGCCCGCGAGCAGGAACTCGTGGTCGGCCTCAAGGCGGTCGAGGACGGCCGGGAGGGAGGTCGGGACCTGCGCGACGCCCGCGTGCTCCTCGGGGGCCAGCTCGTAGAGGTCCTTGTCGATCGGCTCGGCCGGCTCGATCTTGTTCTTGATGCCGTCGAGGCCCGCGAGCAGCAGGGCCGAGAAGGCGAGGTACGGGTTGCCGGAGGAGTCGGGCGCGCGGAACTCGACGCGCTTGGCCTTCGGGTTCGAGCCGGTGATCGGGATACGCATGGCCGCGGAGCGGTTGCGCTGCGAGTACACCAGGTTGACCGGGGCCTCGAAGCCGGGGACCAGACGGTGGTACGAGTTCACCGTCGGGTTCGTGAAGGCGAGCAGCGACGGGGCGTGCTTGAGGATGCCGCCGATGTAGAAGCGGGCGGTGTCCGAGAGGCCCGCGTAGCCCGCCTCGTCGTAGAACAGCGGGTCGCCGTTGCTCCACAGCGACTGGTGGACGTGCATGCCCGAGCCGTTGTCACCGAAGATCGGCTTCGGCATGAAGGTCGCGGTCTTGCCGTTGCGCCAGGCGACGTTCTTCACGATGTACTTGAAGAGCTGGAGGTCGTCGGCCGCGGCGAGCAGCGTGTTGAACTTGTAGTTGATCTCGGCCTGGCCGGCGGTGCCCACCTCGTGGTGCTGGCGCTCGACCTGGAGGCCGGACTTGGCCAGCTCCAGGGAGATCTCGGCACGCAGGTCGGCGAAGTGGTCGACCGGCGGGGTCGGGAAGTAGCCGCCCTTGTAGCGGACCTTGTAACCGCGGTTGTCCTCGAGCGCACCGGTGTTCCAGGCGCCGGCCTCGGAGTCGATGTGGTAGAAGGCCTCGTTCGACTTGGTGTCGAAGCGCACGCTGTCGAAGACGTAGAACTCGGCCTCGGGGCCGAAGTACGCGGTGTCGGCGATACCGGTCGACGCGAGGTACGCCTCGGCCTTCTTCGCCACGTTGCGCGGGTCACGGGAGTACTGCTCGCCCGTGATCGGGTCGTGGATGAAGAAGTTGATGTTGACCGTCTTGTCGCGGCGGAAGGGGTCGACGCGCGCGGTGGACAGGTCGGCGCGGAGCGCCATGTCCGACTCGTGGATGGCCTGGAAGCCGCGGATGGAGGAGCCGTCGAAGGCCAGTTCCTCGGTCGGGTCGAAGGCCTCCGCCGGGATCGTGAAGTGCTGCATCACACCCGGCAGGTCGCAGAAGCGGACGTCGACGAACTTGACGTCCTCGTCCGCGATGTACTTCTTGGCCTCGTCGGCGTTCTGGAACATCCAGCTCCTCCTACTCCCGCCCACAGTGGACCGGGGTGGTAGTTCGTTCGTGCGGCCAGTGCGGTGGCACACGCTGAGGCCGACCTTAGGGACGGGTGATTTCTCAAGCGTGACCCATTTGTTTCGCCCAAGTTAACCGACCCGGGACGCCCGGGCCCCTCGTGTCCGTATGCCAAAACGGGCGCAGTACCGTGGACGGGTGGACAACAGGCAAGCAATCGGATCGTGGCTCTCCGGACCCCGCGCGGCCGCGGAGGAAGCCGGTGTCGACTTCGGATACCGCGGCGAACAGCTCGGTCTGCCGGAGCACGGGCCCGGCTCCATCGCCCGCCCGGGCCGCCGTTTCGGCGCCATCGCCGTCGACTGGGGCCTGTGCCTCCTGGTCGCATACGGCCTGATCACGCACAGCTATAACAAGGCGGCCAGCACCTGGGCGCCGCTCATCCTCTTCGTGCTGATCGGCTTCACCCTCGCCACGGTCGGCTCCACCCCCGGCAAGCGGCTCTTCGGCCTGCGGGTGGTCGCGCTGGACACCGGCCGCGTCAGCCCGCTGCGCGCGCTGCTGCGCACGGTCCTGCTGTTCCTCGCCCTCCCGCCCCTCATCTGGGACCGCGACGGCCGCGGCCTGCACGACCGCGTCGCCCGCACCGTCGAAGTACGGATCTAGGACCTGTTCGGGGGATACGGAAGTCGTACGACGAAGGGGGCGCCCGGAGATCTCCGGGCGCCCCCTTCGTCGTACGACTCGTAGGAGGGGTGTCAGCGGCCCTTCGAGCCGCCGCGCGGCATCCGCATGCCCTTCGGCATCGGACCCTTGGGAAGCGGCATGTTGCTCATCAGGTCGCCCATCGCGCGCAGCCGGTCGTTGGTCGTGGTGACCTGCGGGCCGGTGAGCACGCGCGGCAGCTTCAGCATGGTCGTGCGGAGCTTCTTGAGCTCCACCTGGCCCTCGCCCGTGCCCACGAGAATGTCGTTCACCGGAACGTCCGAGACGATCCGCGCCATCTTCTTCTTCTCGGCGGCCAGCAGGCTCTTCACCCGGTTCGGGTTGCCCTCGGCGACCAGCACGATGCCGGCCTTGCCGACCGCACGGTGCACCACGTCCTGGCTGCGGTTCATCGCCACCGCCGGGGTCGTGGTCCAGCCTCGGCCGATGTTGTCGAGAACGGCCGCGGCTGCGCCCGGCTGTCCCTCCATCTGACCGAAGGCGGCTCGCTCGGCCCTGCGCCCGAAGACGATCGCCGTCGCGAGGAAGGCGAGCAGAAGGCCGAGAATGCCGAGATAGACCGGGTGGCCGATCAAGAAGCCGATCGCGAGGAAGACACCGAGGGTGAGAATTCCGACAGCCGCGAGTACAAGACCGATCTTGGAGTCGGCCTTGCGGGTCATCTTGTACGTCAGGGCGATCTGCTTGAGTCGCCCGGGTTCAGCAGCGGCGTCCGCTGCGGTTTCCTTCCTCGCCATGCCACGAAGTCTACGTGGCCCGGGAGGCGCCGACGACGGCAGTACCGGGGGAGCGCCGGGGCCGCGGTACCGGGGGACGCCGGGGGATCGCCGTTACGAACGCGTCGCGACGGCTTCCAGCACCTGCTGCGCCTCGACCCTGTCCTTGGCACGGCGGCGGTCCTCCAGGACGGAGGTCCAGGCGTTGCGGCGGGCGGTGCGCTGGCCGCTGCTCATCAGAAGCGACTCGACGGCACGGAGTGCATCGGTGAACGACGGGATGGCGGTGGCGCGTACGGGCGCGGCCTGCATGATGGAGGTCCCCCCTCGGGATCGGCGGCTCTGTCTAGGGGTGTACGTGGCGTAAGACCAGGGTCACTGATTGGTGTTACCAGGGCGTGACCGACCGGTCAAACACCAATGAAGCCTTGATGCGGCGGGTTCGTACGCTGACGCGGCCCTGATGGTGTCCCCATCTGCGGGGACGGTCCGAAAGGTGTCGAACGGGCCGTTGCGAAGGGGGAGTTGCTTGTGCGCGGATTCACACAGAAGCGGTGGCACTGAGTGCCACCGCTTCTGTGTTCGACTCAAGTCCTACGGCGTGTCAGACCGCCTGCGAGGCGATGTACGCGCCTCGCTTCTCGATGGCCATCTGGTACAGGCGGCCGGCGCGGTACGACGAGCGGACCAGCGGGCCCGACATGACGCCGGAGAAGCCGATCTCCTCGGCCTCCTCCTTCAGCTCCACGAACTCCTGCGGCTTGACCCAGCGCTCCACGGGGTGGTGACGCACGGAGGGGCGCAGGTACTGCGTGATCGTGATGAGCTCGCAGCCCGCTTCGTGCAGCTGCTGGAGCGCCTCGCTGACCTCCTCGCGGGTCTCGCCCATGCCGAGGATCAGGTTCGACTTCGTGACCAGACCGTAGTCTCGGGCCTCGGTGATGACCTTGAGCGAGCGCTCGTAGCGGAAGCCGGGGCGGATGCGCTTGAAGATCCGCGGGACCGTCTCGACGTTGTGCGCGAAGACCTCGGGGCGCGAGGAGAAGACCTCGGCGAGCTGGTCGGGTTCGGCGTTGAAGTCGGGGGCGAGCAGCTCGACCTTGGTGCGGCCGGCCTCGCGGGCCGCCGTCTGTGCGTGGATCTGGCGGACCGTCTCGGCGTACAGCCAGGCGCCGCCGTCCTCCAGGTCGTCGCGGGCGACGCCGGTGATGGTCGCGTAGTTCAGGTCCATCGTCACGACGGACTCGCCTACGCGGCGGGGCTCGTCACGGTCGAGGGCCTCGGGCTTGCCCGTGTCGATCTGGCAGAAGTCGCAGCGCCTCGTGCACTGGTCACCGCCGATCAGGAAGGTCGCCTCGCGGTCTTCCCAGCATTCGTAGATGTTGGGGCAGCCCGCCTCCTGGCAGACCGTGTGCAGGCCCTCGCTCTTCACGAGGCTCTGCATCTTCGTGTACTCGGGACCCATTTTCGCCCGGGTCTTGATCCACTCGGGCTTGCGCTCAATGGGGGTCTGGGCGTTCCGGACCTCCAGGCGCAGCATCTTGCGTCCGTCGGGTGCGACTGCGGACACATCGGCTCCCTGTAGCTTCGATTCTTCGGCGTACACCAGCGTACGCCCGTGCGGTTCTCACTCCCCGCGGTGGGGAACCTTCGGGAACGGGGGTCCATTCCCGGGGGAGTCTTTCGCCCCCGCCGCCCCTACCCGTCCCATCCCGTTCCTGGGGCTCCGCCCCAGACCCCGTGGGCCGGTTCTTTGGCTGCGGGTGGGTGGGGGCTGGTCGCGCAGTTCCCCGCGCCCCTAAAAGCAGGGGGTTGCGCCCCGGGTTTTTCAGGGGCGCGGGGAACTGCGCAATCTTTTGGGGGTCTGGGGGCGCAGCCCCCAGGAACGGATGGGACGGGTAGGGGCGGCGGGGGCGAGAACTGGCCGCTAGGCCGAGGTCCGTTCCACGACCCGGGGGAGTAGCTGGGCGTTCTCCAGAACGTCGCGGAGGTGTTGCTCCGCGACCGGGAGGACGTCGCCGATGGTCACGTCGCGGGTCAGCTCGTTCGCGAGGGAGGTGACGCCCGCGTCACGGATACCGCAGGGGATGATGCGGTCGAACCAGGCGTTGTCGGGGTTCACGTTGAGGGCGAAGCCGTGCATGGTGACGCCCTTGGCGACACGGATGCCGATCGCGGCGATCTTGCGGTCCTCGCGCCGCTGCCCGGCGTTGGAGGGGGCGTACTCCGGGCCGTTGAGGCGAGGGTCGAACTCCTCGTCCTGAAGGCGCGGATCGAAGTCGAGGGAGAGCCCCCCGAGCGAGGGACGCTGCTCGACCGGATCACCGAGCACCCAGACACCGCTGCGGCCCTCGACACGGCTGGTCTCCACGCCGAACTCCGCACACGTACGGATAAGTGCCTCTTCCAGGCGGCGTACATGTGCTACGACGTCCACCGGCCGGGGCAGTTTCTGGATCGGATAGCCCACCAGCTGGCCCGGACCGTGCCAGGTGATCTTGCCGCCGCGGTCCACGTCGATGACGGGCGTGCCGTCGAGGGGCCGTTCGTTGTCCGCCGTGCGCCGGCCCGCCGTGTAGACCGGCGGGTGCTCCAGGAGCAGACAGGTGTCGGGGACCTCGTCCAGGAAACGGGCGGCATGCACCCGGCGCTGCTCGTCCCACGCCTCCTGGTACTCGACGGCCTCGGCACCGAATCCCATGCGGACGAACCGCAACTCACTCACGGCAAGCGCCTCCCTAGAAGCCCTTCAGAAACCCTCGTAAGGCACGTAACGCGCCCACGCCACTGTACGTCCGGCCGATGCCCGTCAGCCCGACGGTCAATCCTCACACGATCGGATGAATGAACGCCGAAGAATGCGATGAGGTGCTTACGCTCCGCTACATTCGCGCCGTTCACGAGGCCATAAGGGCTGCTCACAGGCAATCCGGGCAAGTCGCAGAGACCCGGAAGGCAGGAGACCGCACCGCAGATGACGGAACGACCCGCGCAGCGCACCCCCAACCGACAGCTCGCCGCGCTCATCGCAGAAGCGGGGTTCTCCAACGCAGGTCTCGCCCGTCGCGTTGACCAGCTCGGCCTCGAACACGGACTCGATCTGAGATATGACAAGACATCGGTGACCCGGTGGCTGCGCGGGCAGCAGCCCCGGGGGACCACGCCCGCACTCATCGCCGAGGTGTTCACCCGCCGCCTCGGCCGCAGGCTCACCGCCCAGGACCTCGGGCTCGACGCGTGCGCCCCGGTGTACGCGGGGCTGGAGTTCGCCGCGACCCCCGCGGAGGCCGTCGACATCGTCGGCGGGCTGTGGCGCAAGGACTCCGGCAGCCACGCCGAGCTGCGCAAGATCGCCTTCACCCCGGCGGGACTCGTCGTCCCCAGCCGGGACTGGCTGATCGGGCGCGCCGACGACAAGGTCGGCCGCGGCGACCCGGGGCCCGCGCGCGTCCCCGCCCAGGGACGCCCCGCCGTGCCCCGGCAGCGCAGCCAGACCGAACGCGGCCCCGGCCAGAAGGTCACCGGCGGCGACATCGCCGCACTGCGCTCGGTGGGCGAGCTCTTCCGCGCCCTCGACCACGCGTACGGCGGCGGTCACGCCCGCCAGGCCCTGGTCCGCTATCTGGAGCACGAGGCCGAGCCGATGCTGCGCGGCGCGTACGGCGAGCAGACCGGGCGGCGACTGTTCGCCGCCGCCGCCGACCTCACCCGGCTCGCCGGCTGGACCTCGTACGACATCGCCGCGCACGGACTCGCGCAGCGGTACTTCGTCCAGGCGCTGCGGCTCTCCCAGGCGGCCGGGGACCGGGCGTACGGCTCCTACGTGCTGGTGACGATGAGCCGCCAGGCCGTCTACCTCGGCCATGGGCGGGAGGCCGTGCAGCTCGCGCGGGTCGCCCAGCAGGGCGTCGGATCGGCGGCGCCGTCCGTGGTGCAGGCGCTGCTGCACGCCGTCGAGGCGCGCGGGCACGGGGTGCTGGGCGAGGTACGCGCCTGCACGGCGTCCCTCGTCCGCGCCGAGCGTGCGCTGGAGGCGTCCCGGGCCGGCGACGAAATCCCGTACTGGGCACGGTTCTTCGACGAGGCACAGCTCGCCGACGAGTTCGGGCACTGCCACCGCGACCTTCAGCAGTTCCGGGCCGCGGCGCAGCACGCCGAGCGCTCGCTGCAACTGCGGGCGCCCGGCTATGCGCGCAGCCGGCTGTTCTGCCGCGTGGTGCTCGCCTCGGCACGGCTCGGGCTCGGCGAGCTCGACCAGGCCTGCCAGTTGGGGGCGGAAGCCGCCGGACAGGCCGCGGAGATGAGGTCGGTACGGGCCATCGAGTACGTACGGGACTTCGAGAAGCGGCTGGAACCGTACAAGGACGCGGCGCCCGTACGCGGCTACCGGGACAAGGTGGCGGCGCTGGGCTGAGAACGCGGCCCTGGAACCGGTCGGCTCAGGCGGCGGTCTCCAAGGGTTCGGCTAAGGGGGACGGTTGGGCGCCCAGGTCCGCGAGCAGGGCGTGGGCGGCCCGGCGGGCCGAGTGGAGCGCCCCCTGGACCGTGCTGGTGTCCCGGTGGTCGCCGCACACATACAGGCCCGCCAGCAGTCGTACAGGGCGGCGCAGATCGTGCGGCGGGGGCATCGCCGGGACCGCCTCGGGGTCGTGATGGACCGCGAGGAGTTCCCAGCGGGTGGTCGACGTCCCGTAGAGGCGGGCCAGTTGGGAGCGGACCGCCGCGTCCAGATGGGCCGCGGCCGGTGGTGAGCCCAGCACGGTCGAGGAGACGAGGGCGCGGCCCGCGGGGGCCCGCGTGGGGTCGACCTGGCTGATGACCGCGGTGTGCGCCACCGGACCGCTCCGGTCGGCGTCCAGGAGCAGGGCCGGGTCGGTGAGCGGGGGCTCGTCCGTGGTGTGGTGCAGGACCGTCACCGGGTGGAAGTCGGGGACGTGCAGCCCCGGCAGCAGCTCGGCGGCGGCGCGGGCCCCCGTCGCCAGCAGGATGGCGCGACAGGTGAGTTCGCCGTGGTCCCTGGTCGTCACGGTGGTCGTGGAGACCGCGGTGACCTGGACGCCCGTGTGGACCGTGCCCGGCGGGAGAGTGGCCGCGAGGAGCTCCGGGAGCGTGTCCGCGCCGCCCTCCGGCAGACACAGGCGGCCCGTCGCGAAGGAGTGCAGGGCGAGGTCCGCGCAGCGGCTGGACGTCCGCAGCGCCGGGTCGCAGAGGAGGGCCGCGAGAAGGGGGCGCAGAAAACCGTCGACGGTGCGGGCCGGGAGCCCCCGGGTGGTCAACGCCTCCGCGGCGGTCAGGTCCGGGCGGGCGAGGAGGCGGTCCGGCGGGGTGGCGGCGAGGCGGGCGAGCGCGGCGGCCAGACGGGACTGGTCGAGCGGGCCGCCGAGGGGGCCGGGGCGTGTGGTTGCGCGCTGGGGGCGGGCAGGGGGAGGCGGGGGGCGCTCGCGAGGGCGCGCGCGGTGGTGAGTGCGCCCCTTGCGCTCCGGGGCGCGGTGGGGGCGGCGGCGCGGTGGTGGTGGCCGTCGCTGTGGAGCAGGACGCCCGGGGAGAACGTGCGCAGGGTCAGGGCCTCCAGGCCCGGGGTGCGGCGCAGTTCGGGATACGAGGTGGACAGGAGCCGGCCCACTCGGTCCAGCCGGAAGCCGTCGACCTTCTCCGTGGACATGCGGCCGCCGACGGTCGGGGCGGCCTCCAGGACGGTGGTCGTCAGACCCGCCCTGGTCAGATGTCGGGCGGCCGCGAGGCCGGCTACGCCGGCTCCCACGATGACGACGTCCACGTCTTCCGCTATCGCCGTGATGGTCGCGGCTTGGCGTGCGGGCTCTAGCACGTGCCCCTCCTCGAGGTTGCGCGGCCGGTGGGGACGTCATGCCCCCAACAGGCGTCTGGGATACCCGAGTTCGGGTTGAGGGTGTGGGGTGTCGACGTCCGGGGGAAGTCGCGTGGTGGGCGTGCACGGGCGCATGGGGGTGCATATGCGGGTCCCAGGGCGTGGTTTTACCGCCCCCGCCGCCCCTACCCGTCCCATCCCCAGGGGCTCCGCCCCTTCGACCCCGGGGGTTGTGTGTCGTCTGCGGGTGGGTGGGGGCTGGTCCAAAAGATTGCGCAGTTCCCCGCGCCCCTGAAGGCGCGCCCTGGTTCGTCGTCTGCGGGCCGGTGGGGGCTGGTCGCGCCCCGCGGCGGAGCCGCAAATGTCACAGCCCCGCGCCCCTAAAAGGGGCGCGGGGAACTGCGCAATCTTTTGAGCGGGGGTCTGGGGGCGCAGCCCCCAGGGATGGGACGGGTAGGGGCGGCGGGGGCGAAAGAAGCCCCCTCAGGTCAAGGCTGCTCGTAGGGCTGACTCGATCGACGGGAAGGCGAAGGTGAAGCCTGATTCGAGGAGGCGGGTGGGGAGGACGCGTTGGCTGCCGAGGATGTCGCTGGACATTTCTCCGAGGGCGAGGCGGAGAAGGGGGGCCGGGGTGGTGAAGAGGGTCGGGCGGTGGAGGACGTGGCCCATGGCCTCGGTGATCTCGCGGTTGGTGAGGGGATCGGGGGCTGTCAGATTCACCGGGCCCGACAGGGACTCCGTTTCCATGAGGTGGCGGATCGCGGCCACTTCGTCGTGAAGGGAGATGAAACTCCAGTACTGGCGCCCGTCCCCCATCCGCCCACCGAGCCCCGCCTTGAAGAGCGGGAACAACTTCCCCCAGGCCCCACCCTTGCCGGCCACCACCAGACCGGTCCGGGGGAAGACCGTGCGGATGCCCGCTTCCTGGGCCGCACCCGCCGCCTCCTCCCACTCCACACACAGCGCCGGAAGGAAACCGTCCCCGGGCGGCGCCGACTCGTCCACCGCCCGCCCGCCCGTATCGCCGTAGAAGCCGATCGCACTCCCGTTGACGAAGACCCCCGGCGGCTCCTCCAACGACGCCACCGCCTCCGCGAGCGTCACCGTTCCCAGCACCCGGCTGTCCCGGATCTTCCGCTTGTACGCCTCCGTCCAGCGCCGCGAAGCGACCCCCGCCCCCGCGAGATTGACGACCGCCGCACAGCCGACGAGCCCCGCCGCGTCGATCCGCTGCGCGTCCGGATCCCACTGGACCTCGTTCTTCGCGCGGGGCGGACGACGCACCAGGCGGACCACCTCGTGTCCGTCCGAGGTCAGGGAGCGCGTCAGCGCCGAGCCGATCATGCCGGACGCACCGGCGATCGCGATGCGGGAACCGGGGGGAAGGGGCGAGTCGGTCATGGGTCCATCCTGCCCGGACCGCCGGGGATATTTCGCGACGGGTCCCCATACGGCCGTGGGGAAAAGTCGCGAGGGAAGTGGGGCAGTGGGGGAGTGGGGGAAGCACGGGGGACCGGCCCCCGGACCGGCGCGCGTCCGTACCGGCGCCGTACAGCCGCCCGGGAAATTCCCGGAGGGGTCCCATACCGCCGCCGTACAGTGATCCGCATGCCAGCTCCGTACATACGTACCGCCACCCTCGACGACGAGGACGCGCTCGGTCGGCTCGACCGCGACACCTGGTCCCCGCTGCACGCCGTCATGCCGCGTCCCGAACCGCCGTACGACCCCTTCTACGGCGACCGGTTCGGCCCCCGGGACCATCTCGTCGCCGAGATCGACGGCGCGGTGGTCGGCTACATCCGGTTGGGGTTTCCGACGCCGCTCGCCTCCAACTCCCATGTGCGCCAGATCCAGGGACTCGTCGTCGCCGACGAGGTGCGCGGCGCCGGGGTCGGGCGTGCGCTGCTGCGGGGTGTCCTGGAGGAGGCCCGTCGGCAGGGCGCCCGACGCATCACGCTGCGCGTCCTCGGGCACAACACCCCGGCACGCAAGCTGTACGAGTCCGAGGGGTTCGTGGTGGAGGGGATCATGCCCGAGGAGTTCCTGCTCGACGGCGAGTACGTGGATGACGTACTGATGGGGCGTTCTCTCTGACCGGCCCCACCGCCCCGCGCCCCGCCGGAGCGCTCCGGTCAGGCCTCGCCCTCGGCGAGCAACGGGCGTATTCCGCCCATGAGTTGACGCAGGCAGCGGACCGCCAGCTCGGCGGGTGAGCCCGGGCCCCCGGCCGTCGCGTCCGTCTCCGCCCAGGTCTCCAGGGCGACCCGGATCGCGGCGGTGGCCGCCGCGGCGGCGAGGCGCGCCTCCAGGGGGTCCGCGTCGGGGCCTGCCAGCCGGGCCACCACCGGGATCAGCTGTTCCTCCGACTCCTGGTTCACGCGGTACCAGACGGCGCGCAGTGCCGGATCGTCCACGGCCGCCCGCAGCAGCGCCCGGGTCTGCTGAAAGCCTTCCGCCGCGTGCTCGTCCGAAGCGGACAACGACTCCTCGATCGCCTTCTCCAGAGCCTCGGGCAACGCCGTGCCCGGCTCCGTCGCCGCGAGCAGGGCGCGCCAGCGGTCGCCGCCGGCCGCGAGCAGGGGGCCCACGGCGTCCTGCTTGTTCCTGAAGTAGCGGTAGAAGGTGCGCAGCGCGACCCCGGCGCGGCGGGCGATGTCCTCCGCCGTGGTGCCGTCCGGGCCGTACTCCGTGAACAGCTCCGAGGCCGCGCGCGCGATGTCGAGCTGGGTCGCCGCCTTGCGCCGCTCGGTCAGGGAGAGGGCGGGGGTCTCGGGCGCGGGGGACGGCTGGCTGCTCACGGGAGAAAGCGTACGCCCGCCCAGGGGAGAGGGGCATGTTTCGACACTGTGGCAAAACGTGCCATGCGGGCGTACCGTGTCTGGAGCATCCAGTATGTCGACGTCGAGAGACCGGTCAGGAGCCCCCTGCTCGGAGAGATAGAGACCGGTCAGTAGCCCCCCGCTCGGAGAGACGTCGAGCGACCCACAAGGAGACACACCATGAATCGCTACGAAGGCCGCCGCGCGCTCGTCACCGGCGGCGGCTCCGGCATCGGCCAGGCCACCGTGCTGCGGATACTGGCGGAGGGCGGCCAGGTCGTCGCCGCCGACGTCAGCGAGGCCGGGCTCACGGACACCGTCGCCAAGGCGGGCGCCGACGCCGGGCGGCTGACCACCGTCGTCGTGAACATCGCGGACGAGGCGTCCGTACGGGACGGGATCGCCCAGGCCGTAGGCGCCCTCGGCGGCCTCGACGTACTCGTCAACGCGGCCGGCATCCTGCGCTCAGGGCACACGCACGAGACGACGCTCGCCGACTTCAACACGGTCATCGCCGTCAACCTGACCGGCACCTTCCTGATGATCCGCGAGGCGATACCGCACCTGCTGGACGGTCAGAGCCCCGCCGTCGTGAACTTCAGCTCCACCTCGGCGATGTTCGCCCACCCGTACATGGCGGCGTACGCGGCCTCCAAGGGCGGCATCCAGTCCATGACGCACGCCCTCGCGAGCGAGTACGGCAAGCAGGGCATCCGCTTCACCGCCGTACAGCCCGGTTCCATCTCGTCCGGCATGACCGACGGCTCAGGTGTCAGCGGGCAGAGCGTCGGCCCCGGTCTGCCCGAGGACACCGACTGGAGCCTGTTCGCCAAGCTCTCCCCGGCGCTCGGCCAGGGCTTCGCCGGACCGGAGACCGTGGCCGGCGTGGTCGCGATGCTCGCCTCCGAGGACGGCCGGTTCATCACGGGCACCGAGGTCCGCATCGACGGCGGCACCCACTTCTGAGCCGGCGTCAGTCCGTGACCGTCAGTCCGTGACGAGGTCGCCCGTGTCGACCGGCGCGGTGGCGTTCGCGGCCTTCCGGGCGTCGCCCGCGACCTCGTTCGCCGTCAGGACGTAACCCGTCTCGTTGTCCGAGGTCGAGCGGGCGAAGACCACGCCGTACACCTTGCCGTCGGTGGTGAGGAGCGGGCCGCCCGAGTTGCCGGGGCGGACGGTGGAGCGGATCGAGTAGATCTCGCGGGTGACGGTGTCCGTGTTGTAGATGTTCTGGCCCGTCGCGTTGATGCGGTTCGCGACGGTGGCCGCCTGGAGGTCGAGGCCGCCGTCCTGCGGATAGCCCGCCACGACCGCCGAGTCACCGCGCGCGGCGCTGTCGTCGAAGCCGAGGACGGGCGCCCGCAGGCCCGGCACGTACAGCACCGCGACATCCTTCTGCGAGTCGAAGAGCACCACCCGCGCCTCGTACGGGCGTCCGACCCCGCCCACCCGTACGGTCGGCCGGTCGATGCCCGCCACCACGTGGGCGTTGGTCATCACATGCTCGGACGTGTAAGCGAAGCCGCTGCCCTCCCGCCCCTGGTTGCCCGCGACGCCCTCGACCTTCACGGTGCTCAGCTTGGCGGCGTTCGTCGCGGACGCCGTGACGCTGTCCCCCGAGGGCTTCGCGACGCTCGTCGCCGGCTCGTTCTCGAACGGGTTGAAGACTTGAGGGAAGCCCGCCTCCGTGAGCGCCGAGGTCGCCCGCGAGAACCAGGTGGGCGTGGTCTCCGGCATCGCGTTCTGGACCGCGCCCAGCAGCGCCGAGTTGCGGATCGACTGCGTCACCACGGTCGACGAGGACGCGCCCAGGACGCTCGCGGCCACCCAGGCCACCAGCAGCACGGCCAGCGTGTTCGCCGCGGCCCCGCCGATTCCGTCGGCCACCCGCAGCGGACCCCGGTCCAGCTCGCGGCGCAGCTTCAGCGCCAGCCGCCCCATCAGTTCGTGGCCCACCACGGCGGGCACGAGCACCGTCAGTACGGCCGTCACCGTCGCCCCCGGCGTCCCCGCCGTGACCAGGTCCATCATCCAGGGCAGCACCCATACGCCTATGACGGCGCCGCCCACGAAACCGGCCAGCGAGACACAGCCGGCGACCAGGCCGCGGCGGTAGCCGGACGCCGCGTAGACCAGGATCACCAGCATCAGCAGGAGGTCGAGCACGTCCACGGAGCCGCCTTTCTCTCGGGCCCCTTAGTACGCGTGGGGCGGGCCCAGTGATCAAGCACGCACGCGTGGCCGGTCGGGGGCCGACCGGAGAGCTCCACACGTGCGTGGAACTGTAAAAACGTCCCGGACCGGGACGATGGTTCCACCAGGTGGCACAGCACACATCGCGGATGAGGCGGATCGGGGCCAGGGTGAGTCCATGCGTGTCTTCCGGAAGACGCGGGGGGCACGACCGGGCGGTGCGGGGCGAGTGCCTCGTGCCGTGCGGCGACTGTGGAGTTCGCGGCGGGCGAGGTTCCCGTGGCGCGTGCGGCTGCCGCGGGCGGTCTGGGTGGCGCTCGGGTGCGTGCCCGGGCTCGTCGCCGTGATGGCGCTGGTGATGTGCGCGTCCGGGGTGGACCGTACGGGGGCCCACCCCGACCGGCCGCCGGTCGCCGCCCGCCCTGCCGTGGCCGCGCACACGGCGGCCCGGCCGGCCATCGTGCCGCGGTCGCGCTGGCTGGACGCGGCGACCGCACGTGCGCACCCCCAGCCGGCACCCCGGTACGACGACCGGGTCGTCGCGGTCTTCGTGCACCACACCGACTCGCCGAACGGGTACGCCTGCGCCGACGCGCCCCGCATCATCCGCTACCTCTACGCCGGCCAGACCGGCGCCCGGAACTGGGACGACATCGGCTACAACTTCCTCGTCGACCGCTGCGGGAACATTTACGAGGGGCGTGCGGGCGGGGTGGACCGGCCCGTCACCGGGGCGCACGCGCAGGGGTTCAACCATCGGACCGCAGGGGTCGCGGCCATCGGTACGTTCACGGCGGGTACGGAGGTGCCGCGGGCGATGACCGAGGCGATCGCGGCGCTGGCCGCGTGGAAGCTGGGGCTGTCCGGGGTTGATCCGCGGGCCGCGGTGCGGTTGGTGTCCAGCAACAGTCTCAGTCGGTTCCATGCGGGAACCACTGCCATGCTGCCGACCGTGGCGGGGCACAACGACGGGTTCATGACCAGTTGCCCCGGTGCCGCGTTGACGGCCCGCCTTCCGGAGATCCGTGAGCTGGCTGCCCGGTTGCAAGGGCGTTGATCGCCCCCGCCGCCCCTACCCGTCCCATCCGTTCCTGGGGGCTGCGCCCCCGGACCCCCGCTAAAAGATTGCGCAGTTCCCCGCGCCCCTGATGGCCGGGGCCGGCTCACAGGGTTCCCCTAGATGGCTCACTGATCACCCCGAGGCAGGCGCCATACCGTCGTGGACACGCACTGACTGGAGGTGGGGATCATGATGAGCAGTCGTACCCAGAACACGAACAAGTCCGCGCGCGGCCCCTGGGCGGTGGTCTGCGCGGTCGCGACGGTCGTGCTCGGTCCGGCCGCGGTCACCGCGTCCGCGCTCGACCAGGCCAACGCGGCGCCGATGCACCACGCGGTGAAGGCCGACCAGGCGCAGGCGTACATCCCGTCGGACACGGGCCGCCGCAGGACGCTGGCGGCCTGAGGCTCAGCCCCTGAACCGCTCCCAGAGCTTGGGATAGCGCTCCGCGAGCACGCCCTCGTTCTCGAAGTCGAGAGGCGTGCCCTCGGGCTCCGCGGCGGCGGGCGGGATGCCCAGGTCGGGGGCGACGACGCCGGTGAGCTGTTCGTACGCCTCGTCCGCCGAGTAGCCCAGCTCCTCGCCGTCGCCGTCGATCTCCTCGTCGAAGTCCTCCAGGAGATCGGAGAGCGAGTCGGGGTCGTGCATCGCGCCCTCGAAGACGTCCCGGCCCTGGCCGATCAGCCAGCACCGGAAGAAGTCGAAGGCGTCGTCGCTGGCGCCGTCGAGCAGCACCCAGGCCGCGCCCCACAGATCCCAGCGATACGCGCGGTTGTAGCGGGCCTCGAAGTGCCGGGCGAAGTCGAGGACCATGTCCGGGTCCAACTGGACGAGTCGCTCGACGAGCAGGTCGGCCTGTTCCTCGGGGTCGCCCTCGGCGGCCTCGCGGGTCGTGTCCACCAGCTCCCAGAACTCCGTCTCGTCCATCACGGGTCCAGCATCGGGCCTGGACGGGAGGGACGCACGTGGAGTGGCGCAGATTGTTATGCGTGCACATGCCGAAGGTAAAACCACCGCGTTCGTGCGCATTTCATTCTTATGCGTTCCGGTGGTCCCTCGTGCGTATTCCACGCGTGCGCATTTCCACGGTGCCCTCACTCATAGAGCGCCGCCAGCCGAGCCGCGTCCACCGCGAAACGGTCACGCAGCGCCGCCGGGGACAGCACTTCCACCTCCGGCCCGAGCCCCGTCAGCTGCGCATGGGCGACCTCCTCGGACTCGACGGCGAGGGTGACGGTCACCCAGCCCCTGCCGTCCGGCGCGCCGCAGGCGGACAGCGCCTGTTTGGCCGACGCGGGATCAACGGCGTACGACAGTTTCCCCACGCCCTCCGGAGACAGCCGTACGACAACCTCCGCCCGCAGGATGGAGCGCGCGAACTCCTCGGCCCGTTCCTCCCAGAACCCGGGCAGATCGAACGTCTCGTCCCGGCCGAAGCGCTCCTCGCCCGGCGCGACGGCCGTGAACCGGTCGATCCGGTACACCCGGTACCCCCGGAAGGGCCCGGGCGGGGACTCCGGATCCGTGGCCTCGGCGACGCGCGCACACAGGTACCAGACCCCCGCCTTCAGCACGAGCCCGTACGGTTCGAGCACCCGCTCGACCTCGGCCTCCCCGCGGCGGTAGCGCGCCGTGATCCGCCGGTCGTCCCAGACCGCGTCCGCGACCGAGGGCAGCAGCTCGGGCGTCTCGGGTTCGCTGAACCAGGCGGGCGCGTCGAGATGGAACCGCTGTGCCGCCGTACGGGAAGCGTCCCGCAGGGAGGGGAGGAGGGCCGCGGACACCTTCAGTCGGGCCGCCGAGGCCGTGTCCTCCAGGCCCATCTCGCGCAGCGCCCCCGGCACCCCGCTCAGGAACAGCGCCTCCGCCTCGCCGCGGGCCAGTCCCGTCAGCCGCGTCCGGTATCCGCCGACCAGCCGATAACCTCCGGCCCGCCCCCGGTCCGCGTACACCGGAACCCCCGCCTCCGACAGCGCCTGCGCGTCCCGCGTGATGGTCCGCTCGGACACCTCCAGCTCCCGCGCCAGCTCGGCGGCGGTCATCGACGGCCTCGACTGGAGCAGCAGCACCATCTTGATCAGGCGGGCAGCACGCATACGTTCATGATGCGGGACACCACTGACAGCGCGGAGAACCGCGGCAGACGCCGAAGGGGCACGGCAGTTGCCGTACCCCTTCGCCGAACTGAACTGAACTGAACCGGACCTAACTGAACCGGACCGGACCTCAGGTCTTACAAGCAGGCCTTACAGGCCGTAGCGCTCCCGCGCTTCCTTCACCGCCGACGCCTTGACCTCACCGCGGCGGGCGAGCTGCGCCAGCGCCGCGACGACGATCGACTGGGCGTCCACGCCGAAGTGGCGGCGGGCCGCCTCACGGGTGTCGGAGAGACCGAAGCCGTCCGCGCCCAGCGAGGAGTAGTCCTGCTCGACCCACTGCGCGATCTGGTCCGGGACCTGGCGCATGTAGTCGGAGACCGCGAGGACCGGGCCCTCGGCGCCCTGCAGCGCCTGACGGACGAACGGCACCCGCTCCTCGCCGCGCAGCAGGGCCGCGTCGGCCTCCAGCGCGTCGCGGCGCAGCTCGGTCCAGGACGTCGCGGACCATACGTCCGCCGCGACACCCCACTCCTCGGCGAGCAGCTTCTGCGCCTCAAGAGTCCAGTGGATCGCCGTGCCGGAGCCCAGCAGCTGGATGCGCGGGGCGTTGGCGGCCGCCACGTTCACGCCCGCCGACTCGGCGGTGTTGAAGCGGTACAGGCCCTTGACGATGCCCTCGTCGATACCGAGGCCGGCCGGCTTGGCGGGCTGCGGCATCGGCTCGTTGTAGACCGTCAGGTAGTAGAAGACGTTCGGGTCCTCGCCCGGGGCGGCCTCGCCGTACATACGGCGCAGACCGTCCTTGACGATCGCCCCGATCTCGTACGCGAACGCCGGGTCGTAGGACAGCGCGGCCGGGTTGGTCGCCGCGATGACGGGGGAGTGGCCGTCGGCGTGCTGGAGGCCCTCGCCCGTCAGCGTCGTACGGCCGGCCGTGGCGCCGACGAGGAAGCCGCGGCCGAGCTGGTCGCCGAGCTGCCACATCTGGTCGGCCGTGCGCTGCCAGCCGAACATCGAGTAGAAGATGTAGAAGGGGATCATCGCTTCGCCGTGCGTGGAGTACGCGGTGGACGCGGCGATGAAGTCCGCCATGGAACCGGCCTCGGTGATCCCCTCGTTGAGGATCTGGCCGTCCTTGGCCTCCTTGTAGTACATCAGCTGGTCGCGGTCGACCGGCTCGTACGTCTGGCCCTTGGGCGAGTAGATGCCGAGGGACGGGAAGAGGCTCTCCATGCCGAAGGTGCGCGCCTCGTCGGGGACGATCGGCACCCAGCGCTTACCGGTCTGCTTGTCGCGGACCAGGTCCTTGACCAGGCGGACGAAGGCCATCGTCGTCGCCACGTTCTGCGTGCCGGAGCCCTTGTCGAAGGACGCGAACGTCTTGTCGGCGGGGGCGGGCAGCGGGGCGAGGGCGTGCGTACGGCGGGCCGGGGCCGGGCCGCCGAGGGCCGCGCGGCGCTCCTGGAGGTAACGGACCTCGGGGGCGTCGGCGCCCGGGTGGCCGTAGGGGACCTGGCCGTCGACGAACTGGCTGTCGGAGATGGGGAGTTCGAGCAGGTCACGCATCTGCTTGAACTCGTCCACCGACAGCTTCTTCATCTGGTGGTTGGCGTTCTTGGACGCGAAGCCCTCGCCGAGCGTGAAGCCCTTGACCGTCTGGGCCAGGATCACCGTCGGAGCGCCCTTGTGGGCCAGGGCGGCGCGGTAGGCGGCGTACACCTTGCGCGACTCGTGGCCACCACGGGAGAGGTGGAAGCACTCAAGGATCTTGTCGTCGCTCAGCAGCTTCGCCATCTCGACGAGCGCCGGGTCGGCGCCGAAGAAGTCCTGGCGGATGTAGGCGGCGTCCCGGGTCTGGTACGTCTGCACCTGCGCGTCGGGTACCTGGCGCAGGCGGCGTACGAGCGCGCCCGTGGTGTCGAGCTGGAACAGCTCGTCCCAGGCCGAGCCCCACAGCGACTTCACGACGTTCCAGCCGGCGCCGCGGAACTGGGCCTCCAGCTCCTGCACGATCTTGAAGTTCGCGCGGACCGGGCCGTCGAGGCGCTGCAGGTTGCAGTTGATGACGAAGGTCAGGTTGTCCAGACCCTCGCGGGAGGCGAGTGCGAGTGCCGCGGTCGACTCGGGCTCGTCCATCTCGCCGTCACCGAGGAACGCCCAGACGTGGGACTGCGAGACGTCCTTGATGCCGCGGTTGGTGAGGTAGCGGTTGAAGCGCGCCTGGTAGATGGCGGAGAGCGGGCCGAGGCCCATCGACACCGTCGGGAACTCCCACAGCCAGGGGAGGCGGCGCGGGTGCGGGTACGACGGCAGACCGTTGCCGCCGGACTCCTGGCGGAAGCGGTCGAGGTGCTGCTCGCTCAGCCGGCCGTCGAGGAAGGCGCGGGCGTAGATGCCGGGGGAGGCGTGGCCCTGGATGTAGAGCTGGTCGCCGGACCCGTCGGCCTCCTTGCCCTTGAAGAAGTGGTTGAAGCCGGTCTCGTAGAGCCAGGCAGCGGAGGCGAAGGTGGCGATGTGGCCGCCCACGCCGTATTTGCTGCCCCGGCTCACCATCGCGGCCGCGTTCCAGCGGTTCCACGCGGTGATCCGGCGCTCCATCTCCTCGTCGCCGTCCACGGTGGGCTCGGCGGCGGTGGGGATGGTGTTGACGTAGTCGGTCTCAAGCAGCTTGGGCAGCGCGAGACCGTTGCCCTCGGCGCGCTCCAGTGTGCGGCGCATCAGGTACGCGGCACGGTGCGGCCCGGCCGCCTGGGTGACGGCGTCCAGGGAGGCCTGCCATTCGGCGGTCTCCTCGGGGTCGCGGTCCGGGAGCTGGTCGAGCTCGCTCGGCTGGATTGCGGTGGGGTCGGTCATTGCGCCGCCTTCCGGATGCGGAGGGGGGTTCCCTCATCGGTAAGGGGTTTTCGGGGTGCCCTTTGTCTTTGGCAGGACAGGGCGATGAGCTCTGGTGGGAGCCCGTCGGTGACTGTAACCCCCTGATCGATGATCGATCAAAGCCTTCAGGCCGAAAACCTCTTCGTATCGCGAAAGTCGGCACGGGGTGCCTTCACGGCAGGCACCGGGTGCCTTGGATTCCCAGGGATTCTCCAGGGGTTTTCCCAGGTGAGCGCGGGCGTGCTCGGCTGTGTCGAGGCTGCGGCGAGGCCGTGGCGCGCCGCCCGGCACGAGGTGCCCCGGCAGTGCCTCAGCGGTGTCACGGCCGCGGCGCGCACCCCAGCACATGCGCCTTCACCAGGTCGGCGATCAGCGGATCCCGCCGCCGGAACGCGTCCACGAGGGCCTCGTGCTCCTCCGCGTACGACTGCTGGACGGTCCCCAGCCAGCGGATCGACAGGGCCGTGAACACCTCGATGCCCAGCCCCTCCCAGGTGTGCAGCAGCACGGAGTTGTTGGCGGCCCGCACCAGCTCGCGGTGGAAGCCCACGGTGTGCCGGACCTGACCGGTCCCGTCCGCCAGCCGGTCGGCCTCGTACAGTGCCGCGACATGCGGCTCCAGGGCCGAGCAGTCCTCGGCGAGCCGCTCGGCCGCCAGCTCGGCCGCGATGGCCTCAAGACCGGCTCGTACGGGGTAGCTCTCCTCCAGGTCGGCGGCCGTCAGGTTCCTCACCCGCACGCCCTTGTTCGGCGCCGACTCGATCAGCCGCAACGACTCCAGCTCACGCAGCGCCTCCCGCACCGGGGTCTGGCTGACCTCCAGCTCGGTGGCGATCCGCCGCTCCACGATCCGCTCGCCCGGCTTCCAGCGCCCGCTGACGATCCCCTCCACGATGTGCTCGCGGATCTGTTCGCGCAGCGAGTGGACGACGGGCGCGGTCATGAAGGCTCCTTTGGGAGGGGTGCGGGAACCCCGAGGGCGTTTGACGTTTAGACAATAAGGCCGCACCCCGGTCCGTGAGAGGCGCACGGGGGCGCTTTCATGCAGGTGAGACGAGACTTACACGCTGTCAGAGTGTCCGCGCCTGTAAAGACCCGTACCGGGTACGGCCCGGAGGCGTCACGACCGTGTCACCCGTTGAACTGCCGAGCCCCCATTACGTGTGGCCCCCTGCACAGGGTTCCCGCGCAGGGCGCCCTCGGGAACATCGGCGGGAACACCAGGGGGATGACATGAGCGGACTGGCACGGAAACGAGGGTTTCGCTGGGCGCTGGCGGCGACCGCGGCCGGAGTGGTCGTGGGCATGACGGGCTGCCAGCCGATGGACACCGGGGCGGCCGTGAAGCCGAGCGGCGGCACACCGTCCCACGGCGCCACCGCCGGCACCGGCTCGGTGGGCTCGGCCGGGCAGCCCGCCGGCCCCGGCGGCGCCTGCGTCTTCGTCAAGCCGGACGGCGCCCAGAAGTTCGGCCACACCGGCTGGGGCTTCCGCATCACGGGCACCGACCGCTGGGAGTACGGCGCCGTCGAGAACCCGGGCAACGGGCTCTACACCCCGCCCGGCGGCGACATCGGCGCCTGGCACGCCGAGGGCTCGTACGCCCAGATGCTCAGCGACATGTCCCGCGACGCGCACTACCCCGGGAAGTCGACCCACCCGTACAGCCGCTACCGCTGCACGTCCTCGTCCACCAGCGACGTGAACGGCGCCCGCGCGATGATCCGTACGGTGGAGAGCCGCGGGTTCCTCGTCGGGATCGACCCGGAGACGGGGGATCTGGGGTCCCGGGACTGCCTGGACGCGACGTACGACGTTTTGAAGGCGTACCGGACGCGGCACCTTACGCCTGCGTATCAGACGGAGATTCCGAATGTGTGGGTGGAGACGTTGGTGCTGTGGACGGACAAGGCGCTGACGCCTCGGTGAGGCCGGCTGTTCGGCTGTCCGGTCGTCCGGCTGTCCGGCTATGACGGGGGTTCCCGGGAGTTGGGGATCTTGGTTTTGCGGAACCGCCAGGGGAAGCCGCCGCCTCGCGGCTTGATGGGGGTGCGGGTCGGCGGGACGCGATACCCGGCGGCTACGAGGTGGAGGGCATCGGCGTAGGAGCCGGGGGCGGCACTCACCTCAGGCAGGCAGCGCCGGTCCGCGCCGTACATCTCGGTCGCGCCGACCGGGATGCTGTGCGCCTTCCCGACCGAGCGGCCTTGGGCGAGGGCGCTGTAGAGCGTGCGGGAGTAGTCGAGGCAGCCGGTGTCGGTGATCGGGACGCCGGTGCCTATGACGCAGGGGACGGTCTCGGCGAGAAGCGCGGCCAGCTCGGAGGTCCAGCAGGCGCTGAGGACTACGAGCCGGAGGCCCTCCGCCACGAATTCAGTGAGCAGTTCGCACAGGCCCTGGTCGGAGACCGGGGCCTCTCCGCCGTCGCCGGTGAGGAAGCGGAGGCCGCCGCCGGGGGTGCCGCGGGCGGAGAAGTGCAGGACTGCGGGGGCGCCCCTGATCAGGCGGTCGGGCAGGTCCCGAGCCTGCGCCGCTTGGAGGCTTTCGAGGGTGAGGGCGTGTCCGTGCCGCCCGTGCGTGATGCTCTGCTGCATTTCCCGGTACTCCGCTCCGGCGTCCGGGGTTCCGGGTACTCGGGCGGAGGCCGCTTGGACGACGAGGATCGTGGAGCGGGGGAGGGGTGGGGTGGTCATGGGGGCGTGGGTGGTTACGGGGTCGTCATGGGGTGGTTGTTGTGGACAGGAGGCTTTGGAGGAGGGTGTTCAGGGCCGGGGCGTGTTGGGGGGAGCGGCCCATGAGGGTGGCGATCTCGGCGATGGCTCGGTCTCGGGCTGTGGGGTCGGGGGTGGGCCAGGGGGTGGGGTCGTAGGGGTCGTCGGCGAGGGCTGCGGAGATGGCCAGGTGGACGGTGCCGGTGAACTCGTCTTGGTGGATGAGAAGTTCGAGTAGGGCGCAGGCGTTGAGGAGGGTGGGGTCCGGGGCGGCCAGTAGCTGCTGGATTCGTTCGCTCAGGGGGGTGCGGACCTCGACGTATTGGTAGGCGGTGGGGATTCCGTCTGCGCGGGCCAGGAGGAGGAGTGCGAGGTGGGTGGCGGATTCTGCGCTCTCGGTGTCGGTGCTGAGTAGTTCGAGGGCCCGGTCGTGCAGGAGATGTTCTGCGTGGTCGGAGAGGGAGGCCTGGGATTCCTCCCAGGTAGGGGTGTTGATCCAGGAGCTGAGCAATTCTTCTGTGAGGTACGGGCGGAACGCGGCGTCTGGGGTGTTGGCTGTGGCGTCGCGGGCGATGCGGAGATGTTGCTCGGCGGCTTTGGAGACCAGAGCGAGTTCCTCCAGGGCCAGGGCGGTCTCGGGGGACTGGAGGTGCGCCGAGTGTTCCTCCCAGAAGGCGCGGGAGGCTGCCCAGGTCGGGCAGTTGATCCACTCGATGGCGAGATCGATGGTGGCCTCGTGGAGCTTCAGCCACGCCGGGGGTTCTGCGCCGGTTGATGTGCGCCAGGAGTCATTGATCTGAGAGGCGGCGTCGGCGCTTGTGCGGCTGAGATCGCGCAGCAGATGCCGGGCATTGAGAGCGGCGGGGTCTGGGCCGGCGGGTGGGGGTGATGTGAGGAGTTCGACCAAGGAGTGAATTCCGGCATCGGGTTCTGCTTGTGTGAGTTGGAATTCCGCGCGCTGGACGACGATTTGGCGCGTAGCAACAGGGTGGGCGCGGAGGGACTGTTCCGCCTGGGCGTAGGCGGTGAGCGTCTCTTCAAGGGGTGCGATGGTGGCGAGGTTGTTGAGGGAGCCGGCGAGGTCGGGGAGGTAGGCGGCGGGGTGGGCCTCGGCGAGGGTGCGGTAGAGGTCGGTGGCTTGGGTGATGGTGGTGAGTGCGGCTTGGGGGTCTCCGGTCTCGCTCTGGCGGTTGGCCAGGTTGTTGAGGGAGCCGGCGAGGTCGGGGAGGTAGGCGGCGGGGTGGGCCTTGGCGAGGGTGCGGTAGAGGTCGGTGGCTTGGGTGATGGTGGTGAGTGCGGCTTGTTGGTCACCGGTCTCGCTCTGGTAGACGGCGAGGTTGTTGAGGGAGTTGGCGAGGTCGGGGAGGTAGGCGGCGGGGTTAGTGTCGGCGAGGGTGCGGCGGATGGTGACGGCTTGGTTGATGGTGGTGAGTGCGGCTTGGGGGTCTCCGGTCTCGCTCTGGCGGTTGGCGAGGTTGTTGAGGGAGCCGGCGAGGTTGGGGAGGTAGGCGGGGTTGGCCTCGGCGAGGGTGCGGTAGAGGTCGGTGGCTTGGGTGCTGGTGGTGAGTGCGGCTTGGGGGTCTCCGGTCTTGCTCTGGCGGTTGGCGAGGTTGTTGAGGGAGCTGGCGAGGTCGGGGAGGTAGGCGGCGGGGTTGGCCTCGGCGAGGGTGCGTAGAGGTCGGTGGCTTGGGTGCTGGTGGTGAGTGCGGCTTGTTGGTCTCCGGTCTTGCTCTGTAGAGGCGAGGTTGTGAGAGGAGTTGGCGAGGTCGGGGAGGTAGGCGGCGGGGTTGGTGTCGGCGAGGGTGCGGCGGATGGTGACGGCTTGGGTGCTGGTGGTGAGTGCGGCTTGTTGGTCTCCGGTCTTGCTCTGGTAGATGGCGAGGTTGTTGATGGAGCTGGCGAGGTCGGGGAGGTGGGCGGCGGGGTTGGTGTCGGCGAGGGTGCGGTAGAGGTCGGTGGCTTGGTTGATGGTGGTGAGTGCGGCTTGGGGGTCTCCGGTCTCGCTCTGGTAGATGGCGAGGTTGTTGATGGAGCTGGCGAGGTCGGGGAGGTAGGCGGCGGGGTTGGTGTCGGCGAGGGTGCGGCGGATGGTGACGGCTTGGGTGATGGTGGTGAGTGCGGTTTGTCGGTCTCCGGTCTTGCTCTGGTAGACGGCGAGGTTGTTGAGGGAGGTGGCTAGGTTGGGGAGGTAGGCGGCGGGGTGGGCCTCGGCGAGGATGCGGTGGAGGCCGGTGGCTTCGTTGCTAGTGGTGAGTGCGGCTTGGGGGTCTCCGGTCTCGCTCTGGTAGACGGCGAGGTTGTTGAGGGAGCTGGCGAGGTTGGGGAGGTAGGCGGCGGGGTTGGTGTCGGCGAGGGTGCGGCGGATGGTGACGGCTTGGGTGATGGTGGTGAGTGCGGTTTGTCGGTCTCCGGTCTTGCTCTGGTAGACGGCGAGGTTGTTGAGGGAGGTGGCTAGGTTGGGGAGGTAGGCGGCGGGGTGGGCCTCGGCGAGGATGCGGTGGAGGCCGGTGGCTTCGTTGCTAGTGGTGAGTGCGGCTTGGGGGTCTCCGGTCTCGCTCTGGTAGACGGCGAGGTTGTTGAGGGAGCTGGCGAGGTCGGGGAGGTAGGCGGCGGGGTTGGCCTCGGCGAGGGTGCGGCGGATGGTGACGGCTTGGGCGCTGGTGGTGAGTGCGGCTTGTTGGTCTCCGGTCTTGCTCTGGTGGACGGCGAGGTTGTTGAGGGACATGGCGAGGTTGGGGAGGTACACGGCGGGATTGGTTTCGGCAAGGGTCCGATAAAGGTCAGACGCCTCTTGGGACGGCGCGAGCGCCTCATCCCGCTGTCCTGCTTCCGAGATCGAAACCGCCAGTTCGCCCAAAGCACTCGCCAGATCTGGCCAGAACACCTCCCCCCGCAGCTCCACAAGTTCACGCACCAACGCGATACCCCTGCCTCCCGCCATGACCGCGTGCTCTGAAAGCGACCTCCGCAGGTAGGGATTCGCGTACTCAAGAACCGACGCGTCCTCGCTCTGCTGCCGCAGAAGATCCACGAACGCACGAGCCACGCGGAACGCAGGCTCTGCCTGCCCCTCCGTACGCGGCCCAGCGGACACCCCTCGCAGATGCTCGATGAACTCCCGGTGGTAAAGCCGATACACGGCCTGGACACCATCGCTGTCCTCGATGACATACCGCCCGTAGCAGTTGAGCAGCCAGTCCAGATCCTCCCGCCCGTAGACAGTCCCGGCCGTACTGAGTGCCGTGGCCGCCGCCTCCCACACACCCCTGGCGGGCATGCCGTTGCCTGTGCCCCAGGCGAGCGCGGTCAGCAGTTCCTGCACGGCGTGCGGGAGGACCTCCCCGTCCCGCTCCAGCTTCGGCCCGGCGGTCAGGTCTTCTGTGAACGCGGCCGAGATGGACGCCGGAACGCTCTGTTCCCACTCCTCGGCGCCGGTCTCGGGGAAGTGCCTGATCACGGAATCGATTGCCATCTGAGCGAACAAGAACCCCCCATGGCTCACGGAGGCCCGTCGCTTGATCAGCGCGGCGGCTTCGTCGGGCAGGCCGGTGTCCCGGAGCCGACGGCGGGCGTACTCCTCGATGTCGTCACCCGTGTCGGCTTCGTCGTCCAGGCCGGCCGCGCGTGCCCGGATCCCCAAAACGCGACTGATCGCCTGATCCAGCGGTTCCCCGACCTCCTCGGCCCCGGGATTGAACGGCCGGTCCCGGGAGGCCAGCAGGACGCACGCCATCCGGCTGAGTGGAGCCAGCACCTGTTCGACGATGGGGGAGGCCTGGTCCGATGCGGCCTCATCCAGACCGTCGAGAACAAGGACCGGAGGTCGACCGGAGGCAGGCCACTCCCGCTCCACATCCGCGATCAAGACAGCCGGAGTCTCGGGAGCCTCCAGCTTCAGTACCCGCGCGATGGCCTCCGCGAGCTGCTGGACCGTGAGGCCCCGCAGATGCAGGGAGCCGTGCACCGTACCGACCTCCGGATACGGATCGTCCTTGCGAAGAGCACCGTGCTTCTCGATGTCGGCCCGGTGCGCCCGGTCGGAGAGAGTCGAGATCCTCCCGAGTACGGCCGACTTGCCGCTACCCGCGCTCCCCGTGACCAGGAACAACCCCGGCTCCCCGGCCTTGCACCAGTCGACGATCTCCCTGAGCACCCGCCGACGTCCGCTGAAGAACCAGCCCTCTTCGACACGGGCCACCCCGCGCGCCGCCCTGACCAGGTGTTCTACGAGCTCCGGCTCGAGCTTCTTATTCTCGTTATGAGGGTTGCTGAACATCGGTCGGTCCCGTCCGAGGAAAGCGGGAATCGGAAGCTGCCCCTCGTCCTCCGGCCACTGGTCCAGGGCGGCCTGGATGACCGCGGATCCGGTGATCAGCCCGTTCCGGGGGCTCCATTCGTGGCGGTAGCTCTTGGTCCGGGGGCCGTTGCGCAAGACCTCGGCCACGGTCTCCAGCAGGACCCCGCGTCCCTCGGCCTTCTCCTGCGGGCGGCAGCTCGCGACGACCCCGAGCCAGTTCGACCGGCCCGGCGGCAGCGTCTTGGCGGCCAGATCGGCCAGTGCCTCGTCCAGAGACGCCAGGACTCCCGCCCCCGAGTAACAGGTGTCGACCAGCAGCAGAATCTGGTCCGCACCGCTGCGCAGCGCGGCGGACGTGAGGGTGTCCATCCCGTAGGTCTGCTCGGAATCCTTGATGTCGAGCGTGTCGTGCACGATCAGGCGAAGTCTGTCGTTGCGGAGCTGTCCGTGCCCCGACCACAACACAATCGCCGGCCCGTTCCCGCCCTGCTCCTTCCACCCCTTCCGCCAGCCCTCCACCGAGACCTTGAGGCCATCGCGGGGCGGGTCCTCCACCACGGTCGGCGTATACCCGTACCCCTTCAGCAACGCGCACAGGCTGTTCAACTGCTCCGTCGCGTGGGTCAGTTCGGGGAACTTCGTGCTCTCGTACCGCTGAACCACCACCCCAAGAACAGTCCCCTGAACCGGCTCGACCCGCTGCTCACTCACCCGCCTCACCCACCAACGTCAGCGCGGTGACCGTCGACTCCGCGCGCCCCTCCACCCGTACCGCCAGCCGATAGGCCCCACCCTCCGGAGCGGGGAAACTCCCCTGATAGCGCCCGCCCCCAAGGTTCCGCAGAGACCGGGACGCCCCGTCCCGCCCGCCCGCGGGCTTCAGCTCCGCCACGACCAGCAGCTCGTCGTGCCCCTCCACGTCACCCGGCACCGAAACCCGCACCTCATACGGCACCCCGTGCTCCAGCAGGGACGGAGCCAGCACGCTCAGTGGAGGCACATCCTCGTCCTCCGGGCCCCGGTGGAAGGGAGGCTCCTGCCCGAGCCAGCCCCACATCGCGTCGCGCACGCCGCGGTTGTTCTGCAAGGAGCCATGCTGCTCGTTGGGGGTGAAGGCCGTGGCTGTCAGCGATCCCGTGCCGGCGGCGTTGGCCGGGCGGGCCGAGAGGCGGGGGACGGTGCCGTCGCCGCCCTCGTCGACGCCGGCGATGTCCCAGGCGGGGACCAGGAGATCGTCGGCGTACGAGGCGGTGGTCGCCGTCGGCTGGCGTACGCCTACGACCGCGACCAGGTCGGTACGGGCAGCGCGGCCGGGCGCCTCCGCCGCCTGGCGCAGCTCGGCGTGGAAGCGGCCCGCGTCCTCCAGGAGCTTGGCGTCGGGGCCGGGGAGGCCGGTCAGGTCGCGTGCGTAAGTGAGTCCGTGCCCGTCCGCTGTCGAGACGCACGCGTAGTCCGGCGCGAGCTGGTGCAGTGAGGGGAGTGAGCGCGCGAAGCCGGTGAGGTCGACGCCGAACGGGCCCCAGCCCTTGCGCAGGCCGTTGACCAGATGGACGAGGGCGTCGAGCGAGCCGCGGTGCGGGGTGCCGAGGGTGATCAGGCGGCGGGTGGTCTCGTACCCGCGCAGGCACTCCACGTAGTAGCGGGCGACCAGTCCGCCCATCGAGTGACAGATGAACACGACCTGCGCGTCGGCGCGTTCCGGTGCCGAGGAGCGCCAGCGTTCCAGTTCCTCCGCGACGCGTTCCCGCAGGCGGTGGGCGTTGTACCGGCAGGACAGCCGCCAGTCGTACCCGAACTCGACCAGGTTCGCCGCCGTACCCGGAGGGTCGTTCGGCAGTCGGCGACGCAGGGTGAAGTTCTGCTCCAGCCAGCCGAGTAGGTCGGTGTAGCCGTCGATGGGGTGCCAGATGCCCGGGATCGCGTGGAGGTCGGGCATGACGCCGACGGGACGTACGCCGTCGCCGGGGTGGTCGTCACCGATGTCGGCGGGTAACCGCAGTCCCTTGACCGACTTCCCGAAGGTGCGAAGGGCCCGCCACAGGGCACCGCCCGACAGATCCCAGATGGCGGCGCCGTCGGCGTCCGCGAGCCGGGTCCCCATGATGCCCGGCAGAAACACGACAAGGTCAGTGACAGGTGCGCGCTTCATGCGGCTCCCCCCGTTGCGTGAACCGCTGCGGCCTGAGCCCGCCCGTGGGACGACCGCATGTGAACTGACTCACGGTAGCGAGCCGGACCGGACGGCATCAGGGGATGGGGCGATTGCGGAGGAACGACGAGGAGAAATACGACGGCGTTCCGGTCGGAAAGCTCCGGACAAAAGCTCCAGACATACGACGGCGCCCCCGCCCGGAGAACTCCGGACAGGGGCGCCGTGTGAGCGACGTGCGAACGTGCGAACTACAGGCCGAGCTCGACCTCGAACTCGCCGGCCTCCAGGATCGCCTTGACCGCGGTCAGGTAGCGGGCCGCGTCGGCGCCGTCCACCAGACGGTGGTCGTAGGAGAGCGTCAGGTAGGTCATGTCGCGGACGCCGATGACGGTGCCCTCTTCCGTCTCGATGACGGCCGGACGCTTGACCGTGGCACCGATGCCCAGGATCGCGACCTGGTTCGGCGGCACGATGATCGTGTCGAAGAGCGCGCCGCGCGAGCCGGTGTTGGAGATGGTGAAGGTCGCGCCGGACAGCTCGTCCGGAGTGATCTTGTTGGCGCGGACCTTGCCCGCCAGGTCGGCGGTGGCCTTCGAGATGCCGGCGATGTTCAGGTCGCCCGCACCCTTGATGACCGGGGTCATCAGGCCCTTCTCCGAGTCCACCGCGATACCGATGTTCTCGGAGTCGAAGTAGGTGATCGTGCCCTCGGCCTCGTTGATCCGGGCGTTGATGACCGGGTGGGCCTTCAGCGCCTGGGCCGCAGCCTTCACGAAGAACGGCATCGGGGAGAGCTTGACGCCCTCGCGGGCCGCGAAGGAGTCCTTCGCCTGCGCGCGGAGCTTCATCAGGCGGGTGATGTCGACCTCGACGACCGAGGACAGCTGGGCCTGCTCGTGCAGGGCCTTCACCATGTTGTCGCCGATGACCTTGCGGATGCGGGTCATCTTGACGGTCTGGCCGCGGAGCGGGGAGACCTCGAGAACCGGGGCCTTCTTCGCGCCGGCGGCCGGAGCGGCGGCGGTGACCGGAGCCGGCGCCGGGGCGGCGGCAGCGGCCTTCGCGGCCTCGGCGGCGGCGATGACGTCCTGCTTGCGGATACGACCGCCGACGCCGGTGCCCTTGACGGTGGCCAGGTCGACGGCGTTGTCGGCGGCGAGCTTGCGCACCAGCGGGGTCACGTAGGCGCCCTCGTCGGTGGCCTGCGCGGCGGCGGGCGCCGGAGCCGGGGTGACGGGGGCGGGCGCGGCGACCGGCGCGGGGGCCGGGACCGGGGGCGCGACCGGGGCGGCGGCCTGGACCGGAGCCGGGGGCGCCACCGGGGCGGCCGGGGCGACGGGGGCCGGAGCCGGAGCCGGGGGAGCCACCGGAGCGGCCGGGGCCGGGGCGGCAGCGGCGGGAGCCGGAGCGGCGGCCGGAGCCGCGCCCGGGGCACCGATGACGGCGAGCTTCGCGCCGACCTCGGCGGTCTCGTCCTCGGCGACCACGATCTCCAGCAGCACGCCGGCGACCGGCGCGGGGATCTCGGTGTCGACCTTGTCCGTGGAGACCTCGAGCAGCGGCTCGTCCTCCGTGACCTCCTCGCCGACCTCCTTCAGCCAGCGGGTGACGGTGCCCTCGGTGACCGACTCGCCCAGTGCGGGCAGCACGACGTCGGTACCGGTGGCGCCACCGGCCGGGGCGGCGGGGGCAGCGGGGGCCGGGGCGGCCGGAGCCGCGGGGGCGGCGGCGACCGGGGCCGGGGCGGCCACGGGCTCGGCGGCCGGGGCCGGGGCGGCGGCGGGGGCACCCGTGCCGTCGTCGATGACGGCCAGCTCGGCGCCGACCTCGACGGTCTCGTCCTCGGCGACCTTGATGGACGCCAGGATGCCGGCGACGGGCGAGGGGATCTCGGTGTCGACCTTGTCGGTCGACACTTCGAGCAGCGGCTCGTCGGCCTCGACGCGCTCGCCCTCGGCCTTCAGCCAGCGGGTGACAGTGCCCTCGGTAACGCTCTCACCGAGCGCCGGAAGGGTTACGGAAACCGGCATGGTTTCTGTTGCTCCTTACGAATGGTGCGGAAGTCTGTGGTCGTCGTCGCGCCCATGAGCGACGCGGTGACTGGGGACAGCCGGTGGCTGAAGGTCAGCCGGTGGCCGGTCAGTCGTGCGAGTGCAGCGGCTTGCCCGCGAGGGCCAGGTGGGCCTCGCCGAGCGCCTCGCTCTGCGTCGGGTGGGCGTGGATGAGCTGGGCGACCTCGGTGGGCAGCGCCTCCCAGTTGTAGATCAGCTGGGCTTCGCCGACCTGCTCGCCCATGCGGTCGCCGACCATGTGGACGCCGACCACGGCACCGTCCTTCACCTGGACGAGCTTGATCTCGCCCGAGGTGCCCAGGATCTTGCTCTTGCCGTTGCCCGCGAGGTTGTACTTCAGAGCGACGACCTTGTCCGCGCCGTAGATCTCCTTGGCCTTGGCCTCGGTGATACCCACGGAGGCGACCTCGGGGTGGCAGTACGTCACCCGGGGCACGCCGTCGTAGTCGATCGGAACGGTCTTGAGACCGGCCAGACGCTCCGCCACCAGGATGCCCTCGGCGAAGCCGACGTGCGCGAGCTGGAGCGTCGGGACCAGGTCACCGACGGCGGAGATGGTCGGGACGTTCGTCCGCATGTACTCGTCGACCAGGACGTAGCCGCGGTCCATCGCGACGCCCTGCTCCTCGTAGCCGAGACCGGCGGAGACCGGGCCGCGGCCGACGGCGACGAGCAGCACCTCGGCCTCGAACTCCTTGCCGTCGGCGAGGGTGACCTTGACACCGTTCGCGGTGTATTCGGCCTTCGAGAAGAAGGTGCCCAGGTTGAACTTGATGCCGCGCTTGCGGAACGCGCGCTCAAGAAGCTTGGAGGAGTTCTCGTCCTCGACCGGGACGAGGTGCTTGAGGCCCTCGATCACCGTCACGTCGGTGCCGAAGGACTTCCACGCGGAGGCGAACTCGACGCCGATGACGCCGCCGCCGAGCACGATCGCGGACTGCGGGACGCGGTCCAGGACCAGCGCGTGGTCCGAGGAGATGATGCGGTTGCCGTCGATCTCCAGGCCCGGCAGCGACTTCGGCACGGAGCCGGTCGCCAGCAGCACGTGGCGGCCCTGGATGCGCTGGCCGTTCACGTCGACGGAGGTCGGGGACGACAGGCGGCCCGTGCCCTCGATGTACGTCACCTTGCGGGACGCGATGAGACCCTGCAGACCCTTGTACAGGCCCGAGATGACCCCGTCCTTGTACTTGTGGACGGCCTCGATGTCGATGCCCTCGAAGGTGGCCTTGACACCGAACTGCGCGCTCTCGCGGGCCTGGTCGGCGATCTCGCCCGCGTGCAGCAGTGCCTTGGTGGGGATGCAGCCATTGTGCAGGCAGGTACCGCCGACCTTGCCCTTCTCGATCAGGGCGACGTCCAGGCCCAGCTGCGCTCCGCGCAGCGCCGCGGCGTAACCGCCGCTACCGCCGCCGAGGATCACTAGGTCGAAAACGGTGCTGGCGTCGTTCGCCACGTCACGTCCTCCATGCATGTGCGCCACGCCGGTCTCCAGTGACCGGTCGGCGGCTGGTGTCCGGCCGCTCTTCTTCGGCCCTGTGGTGGGGGCCCTGTCCTGCCGAGAACCCATCTTCGCACTTGTCGAGGGCGAGCGAGACGCCGGGCCGGTGTGTGAGACGTCTGATCCATCACGTCGAGAAGCTCCGGATGAGACGGAACGTACGGATTTCGTCGCGAGTGAAGCCTTCGTACAGCGGGCCCCGGGCAACATGTCGCCAAGGGCCCGCTGTAGCGCCCCTTCAGGGGCGCGAGGAACTGCGCGACCAGCCACAAACCACCGGTAGCCGCGAAACAGCCCTAGCCGAGATCCCCCGCGGCGGTCAGCTCAGCAAGACGCACCAGCGTCCGCACAGCCGACCCCGTACCACCCTTCGGCGTGTACCCGAACGGCCCGGACTCATTGAATGCGGGCCCAGCAATATCCAGGTGCGCCCAGGTGATGCCCTCGCCCACGAACTCCTTCAGGAACAGACCGGCGACGAGTCCGCCACCCATCCGCTCACCCATGTTCGCGAGGTCGGCGGTCGGGGAGTCCATCCCCTTGCGCAGATGGTCCGGCAGCGGCATCGGCCACGACTCCTCGCCGACCTCCTCCGCCGCCTCGACGACAGCCGTACGGAACGCGTCGTCATTGGCCATCACACCGAACGTACGGTTGCCGAGCGCGAGCACCATCGCTCCGGTCAGCGTCGCCACGTCGATGATCGCGTCGGGCTTCTCCTCGGAGGCCTTCCACAGCGCGTCGGCGAGGACCAGGCGGCCCTCGGCGTCCGTGTTGAGGACCTCGACGGTCTTGCCGCTGTACATGCGCAGCACGTCACCCGGGCGGGTGGCGGAACCGGAGGGCATGTTCTCGGCGAGCGCGAGCCAGCCGGTGACGTTGACCTCCAGGCCGAGGCGCGCGGCGGCGACCACGGCGGCGAAGACCGCCGCCGCACCGCTCATGTCGCACTTCATCGTCTCGTTGTGCCCGGCGGGCTTGAGGGAGATGCCGCCCGAGTCGTAGGTGATGCCCTTGCCGACGAAGGCCAGGTGCTTGCTCGCCTTCGGGGAGCTGTACGACAGCTTGACCAGACGTGGAGTGGCGGCCGAGCCGGCGCCGACGCCGAGGATGCCGCCGTAGCCGCCCTTCTCCAGGGCCTTCTCGTCGAGCACCTGCACCTTGATGCCGTGCTCCTTGGCGGCCGCGGTGGCGACGGCGGCGAAGGCCTCCGGGTCGAGGTCGTTCGGCGGGGTGTTGATGAGGTCGCGGGCGCGGTTGAGCTCCTCGGTCACGGCGGTGGCGCGCGCGATCGCGGCCTTGTACGCCGCGTCGCGGGGCTTCCCGCCGAGGAGGGCGACCTCGCCGAGCGGGCCCTTGCTGTTCTTGGCGTCCTTGCCGCTGTCCTTGTACGCGTCAAAGGTGTACGCGCCCAGGCGGGCGCCCTCGGCGACGACACCGGCGTCGGCGGCGTCCGCCATCGGCAGGGCGAAGGCGGCCTTCTTGGCGCCGGCGAGCGCGCGGGCCGCGACACCGGCCGCGCGGCGCAGGGCCTCGGCGCTGAACGTGTCGTCCTTCTCCGGGACCGCTCCCAGGCCGACGGCCACGACGACGGGGGCCTTGAAACCGGACGGCGCGGGCAGCTTCGTCACCTCGCCCTCGGACCCGGAGGCGCCGAGGGTCTCCAGGATCCCGGCGAGCCCGCCGTCGTAGGCGTTGTCCACGGCCTCGGCGCCCGGTGCGACGACCGGACCCTTGGGCCCCTTCGCGACACCGACGACGATCGCGTCGGCCCGCAGACCGGACGCCGCGGCGGTGCTGAGAGTGAGAGCAGTCACGGTGGTGAAATCTCGCTTCCGTTGAAGTGGTGGTGGCCGAATGGGGTGGGTCGACCGGGCCCGACGGCTGACCCTAGATCCGGCCTGCGGGGGCGGTCCCTACCGGGGGCAGGTAAGTACCCGGGACGAGCCTACGCTCGGGGCCGGGTTTCGCTCATTCCTGCGGGCGTTCACCGTCCAGTGGCGTCGTGTCCACTTCCCGCCCCTCACTCCCGGTGACTTGAGCCACACTCATCGTGTTCCGGTGAGCGCGACGCTCACCGCTTTGCATCATTTCCGCGGATCCTCCTCGGTTCGGCCAAAAGAGGATCTTCGAGGGGGAGGGGCAACACATGGCGCATACCGCGCACAGATGGAGAGACGCGGCCGCTGTCTTAGCGGCCGCGAGCTTGTCGGTGCTGGGCCTGGGGGTGCCCGGCGCGTCCGCGGCGACCGCACCGCGCATCGATCTGAAGGTCCTGGTCATCGACAACGGCGCCGGCCAGGTCGGTGCCATCACCGCCGAGCTGAAGAACACCGGCATCCCGTACACCACCGTCTATCTGGGCGACACGAGCCGCCCCGTGATTGACACGGCGTTCCTGAGCGACACGGTGAACGGCACCCCGCGGGCCAAGTACCAGGGTGTCGTCGTGCCGAACGAGGCACCGTTCGCCCCGGGTTCGGCCGAGCGGACCGCCCTGGAGACGTACGAGAAGACGTACGGCATTCCGCAGGTCGACGCCTACACCTGGGCCCATCCGGAGGTCGGTCTCGACTACACCGACCAGAACGGGGGCTGGTCGGGCGTGCTGGACGGCGCGCGGACCCAGGTCACCGCGGCCGGCCGGGCGGGCGCCTTCGGCTACCTCGACGGGCCGCTGACCTTCGAGGACAACGACCCGTCGGTGCAGGAGAGCTACGGTTACGCGGGCCACCCGAGGGACGGGTTCACCAGCTATCTCGACGCACCCACCGGCGGCACCCTGCTGGGCGAGTACGCGCACGACGGGCGCCGCGAACTCGTGCTGACCTTCGCGTACAACCAGTACCAGCAGCAGTTCCGGGTCCTTGCCCGCGGTGTCGTCGAATGGCTGACTCAAGGCGTACACCTCGGGCAGGACCGCAACTACTTCTCGGTGCATGTCGACGACGTCTTCGCGCCCGACGCCCGCTGGGACACCACCGACAACTGCACCCCGGGCGACTACGACTGCCAGTCCGGCGGCGCCACGACCCCCGACATCCGGATGACGGCGGCCGACGCGCAGTACGCGGCCCAGTGGGAGCAGGCCAACGGCTTCACCCTGGACATGGTCTACAACGCGGGCTCCGGTGAGGCGTGGAAGACCGAGAACGGCGGCACCGACGCGCTCGCCACCCAGCTGCTCGCCGACAAGGCCAAGTACCGCTGGGTGAACCACACCTACACGCACCTGTTCCTCGGCTGCCTCCAGGACGTCACGGTGGTCCCCTGGCAATGCAGGAAGAACGCCGACGGAACCACCCAGTGGACGAGCCGCGCCGACATCTCCGGCGAGATCTCCAACAACTACAACTGGGGTGTCCAGAAGGGCCTTCCGCTCGACCGGACCGAACTGGTCACCGGTGAGCACTCGGGCCTGAAGACGCTGCCCCAGCAGCCCGACGACAACCCGAACCTCGCGGGCGCCCTCGCGGCGGGCGGCATCAAGTGGACGGGTTCCGACAACTCCCGTGAGCCCGCCCAGCGTTCGGTCGGCACCGCGCTGACGGTGCCCCGCTATCCGATGAACGTGTACTACAACGCAGGTACGGCGGCCGAGATGGCCGACGAGTACAACTGGATCTACACGTCCAGGACCGACGGCGGCAGCGGCATCTGCGAGAACAACGCGACCTCCACATGCCTGCCGGCGCCGCTGGACACCACCACCGGCTATGCGTCGTACATCGTCCCGCTGGAGGCGCACACCGCGCTCGGGCACGTCATCACCAACGATCCGCGACCGCACTACGTCCACCAGTCCAACCTGGCCGAGGAGCGCATCCTCTACCCGGTCCTGGACAAGGTGCTCGGGGACTACAAGGCGCTCTACGCCGACAACACCCCGCTGGTGAACCCCCGGCAGAGTGCCACCGGCACCGAGCTGCAGCGCCGGGCCGCCTGGCAGACGGCCGTCGCGAACGGCAAGGTCACGGCGTACCGCGTCGGCACCACCGTCACCGTCACCGCCCCGTCCGGGACCCAGATCCCGGTGACCGCACCCGAAGGGACCAAGAAGCAACTCCTGCTCGGCACCACCGCGTTCGGGACGCCGTACGCGGGTGGGCGCTCGGCCTGGACCACGCCGGAGCCCCTGCAGTCCGCTCTCAAGCTGACCCTGCCCGCGTAGGGCACGGGCAGCTCAGCCGCACGACGCGCACCCCGGCCATGACCGGCCGGGGTGCGTGCTGAGCCGTAGTTGAACCGGGGGTCCCGGGGGTGGCCCCCCGGGAAGAAACAGTCACAGGGGGGAACGCGCAGGATGCGCAACGGCCGTCATGTCACCATGCTCACCGAAGGCACCTATCCGCATGTCCACGGCGGGGTCAGCACCTGGTGCGACCAGCTCGTGAAGGGCATGCCGGAGGTCGACTTCCACATCGTCTCGCTCACCGGCAGCGGCCGCGAACCCGTGACCTGGGAGCTGCCGCCCAACGTCCGCCGGCACACCTCCGTACCGACCTGGGGCCCGCGGCCGGGGCGCGCACGGCCGCCGCTGGGCCGGGCCCGCCGCCGTTTCACCGACACCTACGAGCGCTTCCTGCTCGCCTTCCTCGACCCGGACGCGCACGGCGACTTCGGCGGGGCGCTGTACGAGCTCGCCCAACTCGCCCGCGACGGACGTCTGTCGGCGGCACTGCGCACCGAGACCGCGCTGCGCTCGCTGATGTGGATCTGGTCGATGCCGCATCTGCCCACGGCCGCCGCCCGGCCCACCGTGCACGACGCGCTCACCGCCACCGACCTGCTGGAACACGCGCTGCGCCCGCTCGGTGTCCGGATCCCCGAGGACTCCGTGGCACACGCGGTCAGCAGCGGCCTCGCCACCCTGCCCGCCCTCGCCGCACACCACCTCGACGGGGTCCCGTTCCTGCTCACCGAGCACGGCATCTATCTGCGCGAGCGCTACCTCGGCTACCGCAGCGGCGAACAGCGCTGGCCCGTCAAGGCGTTCATGCTCGGCTTCTACCGCGAGCTGAACTCGCTGGGCTACCGGGCGGCCGATCTGATCACCCCCTGCAACCAGTACAACCGCCGCTGGGAGGAGCGCGGCGGCGCCGATTCCGACCGGATCCGCACGGTCTACAACGGCGTCGACCCGCACGCCTTCCCGCACGCGGGCCCCGAACCTGCCGTCCCCACCCTCACCTGGTGCGGCCGCGTCGACCCCATCAAGGACCTCGAAACACTGCTGCGCGCGTACGGCATGGTGCGCGCCGAGATGCCCGAGACCCGGCTGCGGCTGTTCGGCCCGGTGCCGCCCGGCGGGGAGGCGTATCAGACCCGGCTGGAGAAACTCGCCGCCGAACTGGGCGTCACGGACGGCCTGACCTTCGAGGGCCGCATCAGCGAGGTGTGGCGCGCGTACGCGGCGGGTCATGTGGTGATGCTCTCCTCCATCTCGGAGGGCTTCCCGTTCTCGATCATCGAGGCGATGTCCTGCGGCCGTACGACGGTGTCGACCGACGTCGGCGGAGTGCGCGAGGCGGTCGGCGACACGGGCATCGTGGTGCCGCCGCGCGAACCGGAGAAGATGGCCGCCGCCGCGCTCACCCTCCTGAAGGACGACGAACACCGCCTGAAATTAGGGGAGTTGGCGCGTCAGCGCGTCATCGACCGGTTCACGCTGCGCCGTTCCGTGGATGCCTTCCGGACGATCTACCAGGAGCTGGCGGGCCTGCCCGAGGTGTACGAGCCCACCGTCGAGACCGTCGCCGACTGGACCCTCGAACTGCGCGACCCCTGGTACCAGGCGGTCGCCACGGACGGGACCGGCTGGTGAGCGGCTCCCTCCGGATGCCGCCCGGCACCTACGAGGACACCCTCCCGTACGTGCCCCGGCAGCGCCGCCCGCCCAGCTGGGCCCAGCCGGACCCGATCGAGGAACTCGCCGAACGGCTGGGCGAGTTCATCGCCGCGGCCGTCCATCCCGACGAGATAGCCGCGCTCCTCGAATCCGACGGCATGTCGGACGACCAGATACGCCGGCGCTACGGCGTCAAGAACTCCTTCGCGCTCGCGGAGGAGCTGTACGAACGGGTCGAGCGCCACTACCCCGAGCCTGCGGGTCCGGCGCAAGACCCCTGGCAACTCGGCCTGCTGGGCTGCCTGTTACGGGGCGTCGTCTTCGCCCTCCCCGGCCTCGGATACGTGCTGGGGGCGCCGCTCCTCGCGGGCCCGAAGGGTGAGTTCGGACTCCCGGCCGGGACCGTTCCGCTGCTCGCCGGCGCGCTGTGCGGCTGGACCTGGAACCAGGGGCTGGCCCACCGGGCGTACTCCTGGCTGGGCCTCGGCGACCGCTCGGCCGCCCGCCGCGCACTGCTCTTCGGAGCGCCGGTGGGTGTGCTGCTCGGCTCCCTCGTCGCCCTCGCCGCGGCGGGCACGACCCACCCGGGCACCGCGGTCGCCTTCGCCGCCGGACAGTCCTGCTATCTGGGCGCGGCCACCGTCCTGCTGGTCATGGGCCGCGAACGGGCCCTGCTCGGCGTCCTGTCGCCCATGGCGGCGGGCGCGGTCCTGGCCCTGGTCCACCCGGTGCCCGACCTCGCGCGAGCGGTCCTGCTGCTGGGCTCGCTGGCGGCGGTCGCGCTGCTCGCCCTGCTCGAAGTGGCGCCCGCGGTAAGGGAACTGGGGGAGGGGAGCTGGGGCGCGGGTCTCACCGCGCTGCTGCCCTTCGGGAACCTGCGGGGTGCCGCGGACGGACCGGCGCGACCGGAAGCGCCACGGCCGCCGGCCGCCGCCCCCTGGCTCACCGGATCCCTGCCGTACGCCCTGTTCGGGCTCGGCAGCGGGGTCCTCGTGCTGTACGCGGCGCTCGGGGACGTACTGGCGGGCGCCCACACCGCGGTGGCCGCGCCGGCCGCCGTCGCGCTGACGCTCAGCATGGGCCCGGCCGAGTGGCTGCTCCTCCGGTTCCGCAGCGCCAGTCTCGGCGGGCTGCGCTCCAGCAACACGTCGAAGGACTTCTGGCGGACCACCGCGATCACCCTCGTCCAGTGCCTCACCGGCTATCTCGTCGCGCTGCTCGCGCTCAGCCTCGCCGCCTCCGCGCTCTGGCCGCACGCGCCCGCGACCACGGGCGGGGTCCGGCTCACCGGGCTGCTCCTGCTGGGCGTGGTCCTGTGGACAGGGCTGCTGCTCCAGTCCTTCGGCGCCGTCACGAGCGCCGCCGTGGTCTGCTGTGTCGCGGCGCTCGCCCAGACCGCGGCCCTCGCGACGCACGCGGGCAGCCCGCACTGGGTGGGGCTGATCGTGTACGGGGCGGCGGCCGGGGCCCAAGCGGGCCTGGTCTGCGGCCTGTTGGGGAGGGCGACCGCGCACCGATGAGCCTGCCCAGCACCCCTGGGACGCTGTTGGTCCCGTACTACGAGCACCCGTCCGTCCGCCCCGCCGAATGGGACGCCCTCATCGCCGCCGCTCCCCGCCTCCACGCCGTCGTGCTCAACCCGGCCAGCGGCCCCGGCGAGCGCCCCGACCCGGCGTTCGCCGAAGTCGCCGAGCGGCTGCGCACGGCGGACGTCCGGGTGCTCGGCTACGCGGACACGGACTACGGCCGCAGACCCATGACCGACGTCGTACGTGAGCTGTCCCGGCACCGCGCCTGGTACGGGACCGACGGCGCGTTCCTCGACCAAGTCGCCTCGGGGGAGGCCGAGTTCACGTACTACCGGCGGCTCGCGGCAGCCGCCTGGGGCCTGGGCTGCGGCACCCTCGCCCTCAATCACGGAACGGTGCCGCACCCCTCGTACGCCCGCATCGCCGACGTACTGGTGACGTTCGAGGGCCCGTGGGCGACGTACCGAAGGAACCACCTGCCGCCGTGGACGGATGCCGGTGCGCGGCTGTGCCACCTCGTGTACGGCGTACCGGCCGGGGTCGACCTGGCGGCGTCGGCACGAGAGCGGGGCGCCACCCTCCACTGCGCGGTGCCGGGCGTGGGCGATCATCCCTGGGGCACGTTGCCGCACGCCGTGGAGATGACCGGATCACGCTGAGATCGATGCTCAAAAAGTACGGGCGGCGGGCGTGGCGCCGGGCGTGTTGAGCCCGAGGCCGGTGACCGCCGTTCCCGCCAGGCGGTCGGCCAGGGAGCGGCGGCTGGAAGAGAGCACGGGCAGCGCGTTGAGGAAGAAGATGATCACCGCCACCGCCCACACCAGCACCGACAGCACGAACTGGCCCTCGATCAGCAGGACGCAGGCCACGGCGTACACGGCGACGTCCGCCGCCGTGGTGACCAGGGCGCGCAGGGCGGCCCGGCGCGGGGCGGCCGGGGTGACCTTCAGACCCAGCAGGCCCTTGCCGACCGTGCGGCCGGCCAGGGCCAGGCACGCCCACTGGTAGAGGAAGGTGACCACGATCAGCAGCCCGAAGGCCTCCTCCACGTACAGCACCGACTTGTTCCACAGCGAGAGCCCGAGGTGCTCCGAGGCGTTGACGACATCGCCGCGCGAGGTCAACAGGTCGAAGCCGCTCCGCGTGGCGAGGTCGGGCACGTCGGTGACGAGCGCGGATATCCGGTGGAAGGTGAACACGGCGAGCACCGAGGCCCCCGCGAGCACCAACGCGAAGTCGATGAACCAGGCCACGGCACGGCGAAGCTTCGGCACGTACATCCCCCGATGACGATCATGTATTGGCTGTTCGGCGGATCAGATTAGCCAAGGGGCGGATGTGATCGGTGAGTTCGGGGAGGATCGTTTCAACCCAGTGACAGAACGACGAGCGCCGTCGTCGCCGCCGTCTCCGCGAGACCGCCGAACACATCGCCGGTCACGCCCCCGAAGCGGCGCGTGCAGTGGCGCAGCAGCAGTTCGGCGACCGCGCAGGCGGCGAGCACCGCCACTCCGGCGCGCACGAGGTCGTACGTCCCGACGAGCGCGCCCGCGCCCACCGCCGCGCCGGTCACGGCCACCGTCACCAGCAGCGCGCCGCGCACCGGCACCGTGCCCGCGACCGCCGCGCCCAGGCCCTCGGGACGGGCCGGGGGCACCCCGGTGCGGGCGGCCAGGGTGAGGGCGAGGCGGGCCGCGGTCGCCGAGACGACGGCCGCGAGCACACCCCGGGTCCATGAGGTGTCGTACGCCTGGAAGAGCGCGGCCACTTGGGCGAGCAGCACGAACAGCAGGGTGATCACGCCGAACGGGCCGATGTCCGACTGCTTCATGATCCGCAGCGCGTCCTCGGCGGGCTTGCCGCTGCCGAGCCCGTCCGCCGTGTCGGCCAGGCCGTCCAGATGCAGACCGCGGGTGAGCGCGGCCGGTACGGCGGCGGTGGCGACGGCGGCGAGCAGCGGGCCCGCGCCCATCGCGAGGAGCGCCACGCCGACGAGGGCGGCACCCGCCCCGACCACGAGCCCGGCCACGGGCGCGCACAGCATTCCGCCGCGCGCGGCGTCGCGGTCCCAGCGGGTCACCTTCACGGGCAGCACGGTGAGGGTGCCGAAGGCGAAGCGGAGGCCGTCGGGGAGAGAGGTCTTGGACGTGGGCTCGGACGTCGGCTCGGGCGTGGGCTCGGGCGTGGGCTTGGACACCGGCGCAGGGTACCCGGGTGCCCGGAGGGCGGATACAGCGGCTGGATACGGCGGCCGTGGATAAAGTTCGCATATGGGTCATTGGTTGTACCGGAACATCGTCGAGCCGGGAAAGCTGCCGCTGCTGCTGGCGCTCGCCTCCTTCGTACTGACCTTCGTGATCACCCGCGTCATCGTCCGGATGATCCGCGCCGGCAAGGGCCCCTTCGGCAATGTGAAGGCCGGTGGCCTGCACATCCACCACGTCGTCCCCGGTGTCGTGCTGATCGTGATCGGCGGTTTCGGGGCCGTGGCCAGCAGCCGGTACGGGTTCGGCGCGTGCCTGTGCGCCGTGGTGTTCGGGATCGGCGCGGGCCTGGTGCTCGACGAGTTCGCGCTGATCCTGCACCTCGACGACGTCTACTGGACCGAGGAGGGCCGCCAGAGCGTCGAGGTCGTGGTGGTCACGGCGGCCCTCGTCGGCCTCGTCCTCAGCGGCTTCGCGCCGTTCGGAGTCAACGACCTCAGCGATCAGGAACTGCAGGACCGCGGCGGCGTGATCCTGACCGTCGTCGTGAACTTCCTCTTCGCGCTGCTCGCCCTCAGCAAGGGCAAGGTGCGCATGGCGGTCTTCGGGGTGATCATCCCGTTCGTCGCCCTGATCGGCGCGATCCGGCTGGCCAGGCCCGGCTCACCGTGGTCCAGGCGGCTCTATCGCCGGCGGCCGCGCGCCCGGGCCAGGTCCTGGCTGCGTGCCTACCGCCACGACCGCCGCTGGTCGGGCCCCCGCCGCAAGCTTCAGGACTGGATCGGCGGCAAACCGGACGACGAACTCGCCCGGACCCTGCCCGAACGCCGGTGACGCCGGTGGCACAGCGCGGGGATCCCGCACATCACCAGGACCGCGGCGATGGCCGCGAGATGTTCCTTGCCCGCCAGGTTCTCCTTCAGCAGCACCTCGACCACCATGGCCCCGATGACCACACCAACCGTGACATACGCGCGATAGCGCCAGCCGAGGAACACCGCGAGGCCCACCACGGCCGCCGAAGGCCCGGTGTCGACGACCTGCGCGTCCGACCCGGGCAGCCCCAGCGGGTGGTGCGGGCCCAGCGCGATACCGACGCGCGCGTAGAGCGTGCCGGCCAGCGTGGCGACGTAGGAGACGGCGAGCGCGCGCCACCAGCCCAGACAGATCTCGGCGATCCCGAACACCAGCAGGATCTGCACCAGCGCACCCCACACCGGCAGATCCAGGGCGGGTACGAACAGGGAGAGCGGGGTGCGGAACAGGGCGAGCCACAGCGGGTCCTCGGCCCGGACGGCGCCGATGTTCTGCACGAACTGATAACCCCAGGACTGGTTCTGCGTGAACTGGAGGGCCGCCGTCAGACACACCGCCCCGATCGTCATGGGGACCGCCCGCAGGCGCCGCGCCTCCAGGGCGCGCCGCACGGTGAGGAACAGCAGTCCCCATTCGGCGCGGGCCCAGCGGGCGAGAGCACTCACCCGGCGGTCCCCACGACGCTGCTCATATCGCTCCCCATGTCGCTCGGCATATCGCTCCTCATCTGTGCGACTCCAGGTGCTTGCGGTGCAGCCACTTCGGCAGTCCCGGCGCCTCCAGGAACCCCTCGGCGCGCGCGGACGCGACACCGATGCGCAGCAGGTCCGCGCTCTTCTCGAAGAGCAGGAACCGGGGCTCCCAGATGGGCCGGTACTTTGCGTTGGCGCGGTACAGCGACTCGATCTGCCACCAGCGGGAGAAGAAGCTGAGCAGTGAGCGCCACAGCCGCAGCACCGGTCCCGCGCCGAGGCGTGCGCCACGTTCGAAGACCGAACGGAACATGGCGAAGTTGAGCGAGACCTGAGTGATCTTGATCTCCTGGGCGCGCCGCAGGAGTTCGATCACCATGAACTCCATCAGCCCGTTCTCGGAGTCGCGGTCGCGCCGCATGAGGTCGAGGGACAGCCCGTGCGGCCCCCACGGCACGAAGGACAGAACGGCCCTCAACTCCCCGTCCTTGTCCGTGCATTCGAGCATCACGCACAGCCCGTCGTCGGGGTCGCCCAGCCGCCCCAGCGCCATGCTGAACCCGCGCTCGGTCGCCCCGTCCCGCCAGTCGTCGGCCCGCTTCAGCAGATACGCCATCTCGGCGGCCGGGATGTCCTCGTGGCGCCGGATGCGCACCTTGTACCCCGCGCGCTTGACCCGGTTGTAGGCCTGCCGGACGGTGCGCATGGCCCGCCCTTCGAGAGTGAACTCGGCGGTCTCGACGAGGGCTTCGTCGCCGAGCTCCAGCGCGTCGAGGCCGTGCCGGGAGTACACGGTGCCCGCCTCCTCGCTCGCGCCCATCACCGCCGGGATCCAGCCGTGCGCACGTGCCTCGGCGAGCCAGGGCTCGATGGCGCCGGGCCATGCCTCCGGATCGCCGAGGGGATCACCGGAGGCCAGCGAGACCCCGCCGACGACGCGGTACGCCACCGCCGCCTTGCCGGTCGGGGACCAGACGACGCTCTTCTCCCGCCGCAGCGCGAAGTAGCCCAGCGAGTCCCGGTCCCCGTTCTTGTCGAGCAGGACCCGCAGCCGCTTCTCGTCGTCCTCGGTGAGCGGGTCGACGGCGCGGCGGGAGCGGAAGGCCGCGTAGAAGACGGCGAGGACCAGCAGGGTGCTGAGCACGTTGATGGTGACGTTGACCCAGTTCGGCGTCGAGATCCCGGGGTAGTGCGAGTCGTCGGCGGCGACCGAGACGAGCCGCAGGGTGCCGTAGCGCCAGCGGTCCAGGAAGGTGGAGCGGTGCGGGTCGTGGGCGTTGTTGGTGACGGTCACCAGAAGCGTCGCGAGCAGCGAGGTGACGAGCAGCCCGCCGATCCCGACCACCGCGGCGAGCTTCGGGTTCGACCGGTCGCCCTTCGCGTAGAACTCCCGGCGGCCGACGACGAGCGCGCCGACGAACGCCGCGGTCAGGACGAGCGAGATCCAGTTCTGCGCGTACTGCCGGATCTCCGGGAACGCCATCGCGACGGCGAACAGCAGCAGGAACAGCCCGCTGAGCACGAAGTTCAAGATCCACGCGGCCCGTTTGCGCCGCCGCATCGTGATGGCCAGGAACATCGTGAACACACCGGACGCGAATCCTGCCGTCAGCAGATACGGCGTGAAGTAGTTCTCGGTGTTGTGCCGCCGCACGTCCTGCCCGAGCGAGACCCATACGGCGCTCAGGAAGTTGATGAACGTGACGGCACGCAGATACCAGACGGCGAAGGCGGCGGCGCGCCGTGAGGCAGCCCCTCCCTGCGCGGCGGCAATTCGGGCATCTCCCATAAAGGGCGATGATATGGGGCGGGGTGGTGTGTGCGGGGGAGGGGTGCGGCGGGTGTGGCCGGCCGGGGGTTTGTGACGTTCGGGTTTGTCGGCTGCGGGTAGGTGGGGGTTGCTCGCGCAGTTCCCCGCGCCCCTGACGGCGCGGGGCTGCGCCCCGCGATACCCCGCCCGCCCCGGTTCGTCGGCTGCGGGACGGTGGGGGCCGTTCGCGCAGTTCCCCGCGCCCCTTAAGGGGCGCGGGGAACTGCGCAATCTTTTGGGGGTCTGGGGGCGCAGCCCCCAGGAACGGGATGGGACGGGTAGGGGCGGCGGGGGCGAAAACCCGTCGGTGACCCCGGGCCTACTTCTCCGGCAGGTCGGCGGACAGGGCGGCCGCCGCCTGGACCAGGGGGAGGGCGAGCAGCGCGCCCGCGCCCTCGCCCACAGTGACCCCGTGGTCGAGGACGGGCTCCAGGGCCATCCGGTCCAGGGCCTTCGCCTGCGCCGGCTCCCCACTGTTCTGCCCGGCCAGCCACCAGTCCGGCGCCCGGAAGGCAACCCGCTGCCCGACCAGCGCACACGCCGCCGAGACGACCCCGTCAAGAATCACCGGCATCTTCCGCACCGCACTCTGCAGAAGAAAGCCCGTCATCGCCGCGAGATCAGCGCCACCGACCGTAGCCAGCAGCTGCAACTGATCCCCGAGCACCGGCCGAGCCCGCCGCAAGGCGTCCCGCACGGCGGCACACTTGCGCATCCACGCAAGGTCGTCGATGGCCTGCCCACCCCGCCCGGTGACCACGGACGCGTCGGTCCCGCACAGCGCGGCGACCAGCACGGCCGCCGCCGTGGTCCCGCCGACGCTGACATCGCCGAGCACCACCAGATCCGTACCGGAGTCCGCCTCTTCGTCCGCGACGGCGACGCCCGCCCGGAACGCCGCCTCCGCCTCCTCCAGCGTCAGCGCGTCCTCGACGTCGATCCGCCCCGAACCGCGCCGCACCCGATGCCGTACGACCTCGGCGGGCAGTCCGTCCGGATCGCAGTCCAGCGCCATGTCGATGACACGCACCGGCACATCGAGCCGCCGGGCGAGGATCGCCGCCGGGCTGGCGCCCTCCAGGACCGCCCGCACCAACTGGTCGGCGGTGCCCGCGGGCCGCGCCGACACGCCGAGTTCGGCGACCCCGTGGTCGCCCGCGAACAGCACCACACGCGGGTGCTCGATCGGCCGCACCGGCACCGCGGACTGCGCCGCCGCCAGCCACTCACCCAGGTCGTCGAGGCGGCCCAGAGAACCGGGCGGCACGATCTGGCGCTCCCGGCGCGCCTCGGCGTCACGGCGCACGCCGCCGTCGGGGCGCTCGATCAGATCGGTGAAGTCGTCGAGATTAAGCGAGCTCATTCGCCGAACAGTACCGGCACCGATCGAACACGTCCGCGCCACGTCGTTGCGCCCCGGATCACGATCCGCTACGTACCGTTTGTGTCGGATTGTCGTACGGCCCTCTTCCCCTCCAGGAGCGCCCATGCCCCCCACACCACAATGGATCGCCGAACGCCGCGCGGCCTACGCGGCCGAACTCGCCCAGGGCACCGACCGCTTCCACGAGCCGCGCCGCGAGGACTGCCCCTGGTGCGGCTCGAAGCGGTTGCGCACCCGGCTGCGTACGTCGGACCTGGTGCAGCGCAAGCCCGGAACGTTCGTCGTCGACGAGTGCGGGGACTGCGCCCACGCCTTCCAGAACCCGCGGCTCACGGCGGAGGGGCTGGCCTTCTACCACCGGGACCTGCACGGAGGCGCGCACGAGGGCCTCGTCGAGCGGCTCCTCGGCGCCCGCGGCAGCCGTGGACGCCATCGCGCCGCCGCCCGCGCGATGCTGCCGTACGCCGAGCCGGAGAGCTGGCTGGACGTCGGCACCGGGCACGGGCACTTCCCGGCCGTCGCCAAGGAGGTCCACCCGTACACCGCCTTCGACGGGCTCGACGCCACCCGGCGTGTCGAGAAGGCGCGGGCGGCCGGGCGGGTGGAGGAGGCCCACCGCGGCCGGCTCACCGACCCCCGGACCGCCGAGCGGCTGCGCGCCCGCTACGACGTCGTCAGCATGTTCCACCACTTGGAGCACACCCCCGACCCGCGCGAGGAACTGCGCGCCGCCCTGGTGGCCCTGCGGCCCGGCGGACACCTCCTCGTCGAAGTCCCGGACCCCGACTGCGCGTTCGGCGCACTGCTGGGCAAGTGGTGGGTGGCGTACGGCCAGCCGCGCCACCTCCACCTCATGCCGCTGCCCAACCTGCTGGGCGAACTGGAGTCCCTCGGCTGCGAGGTCGTCGCGACGGACCGCCGCGAACCGCATATCCCCTACGATCTCGCCGGCGCCCTCGCCCTGGCGCTCGGCCGCGTCCTGCCCGACCTCGACGCGCCCTGGCGGCCCGCCCCGCCGAGCCCGCTCCAGCGCGCACTCCACACGGCCCTGACCCGGGCGTCCACCCCACTCCTGGCCTCGACCTCGGCCCTGGACCACGCCCTCGCCCCCCTCTTCCGCCGCACCCGCTTCTCCAACGCGTACCGGATCATCGCGCGACGGTGACCGCCCCCTCACCCCCGCAGGGACAACGCCTGCCCCGCCACCACCAGCAGCACGTGCTCGCACTCCGCCGCGAACGCCGCGTTCAGACGCCCGAGTTCGTCCCGGTAGCGACGCCCCGACGCGGTGGCGGGGACGATGCCGGAGCCGACCTCGTTCGAGACGGCGACGAGGGTGCGGCGGGTGGCGCGGACGGCGGCGGTGAGTTCCTCGACCCGGGCGCGCAGCGCGCGTTCGCCGCCGTCGGCCCACTCCGCGTCGTCCCAGGCGTTCACCGTGTCCATCGCGTCCGTGAGCCACAGGGACAGGCAGTCGATGAGCAGCGGAGGGCCGGCCTCCGCCAGGAGGGGGACGAGGTCGCACGTCTCGGTGGTCCGCCAGGACCCGGGGCGCCGCTCTCGATGGGCGCTGACCCGTGACGCCCACTCGGTGTCCCCGTTCCGGGAGCCGCCCGTCGCGACGTACAGGACGTCCGGGAAGGCCTCAAGGCGCCGCTCCGCCTCCACCGACTTGCCCGAACGCGCCCCGCCGAGCACGAGCGTGCGGCGCGGTACATCCGGTACGTCCTCGTAGACACCCACGTCCAGCGTCGTCCCGTCCGGCACCGCCCGCGCACCCGCCGCCGCGAGCCGCCGTCGCAGTTCGGGGCCCGGCGGCACATCGTGGTCGAGATGCACCGCGATCACATCGGTCGTCGGCCCGACGGCCCCCACCGCCCGCAGCTTCGCCAGGCCGTCCGGCCGCCCCACGACATCGGCGAGCACCATGGCGTACGGCGGGTCGCCGTTCACGTCCAGTCCGGCGGGCGCCGCGCCCGGCGGCAGATAGAGCAGCCGCTGCCCGTCCGGCCCGGTCACCGCGTACCCCGTACCGGGCGCGTCCATCGCCACCGCCCGCACCCGGTGCCCGGTGAGCAGCGCCAACTCCCGCCCGTCGGGCACCCGGCCGGGCTGCGGCAGCCCGGCCGGCACCTCGACGGCGGGCCCCTCGTGCGGATGCGAGAGCAGTACCTGCCGTACGCCGCCCAGCGAGTGCCCGGCGCGGGCGGCCGCGAACGCCGCGCCGGGCGTGAGGTCGAGCAGCAGCGTGCCGTCCACGAGCAGCGCGGTGGCGGCCCGCGCGTTCTCGCCGAGCGCGGTCGCGCAGGCCGCGCAGGGACAGTTGGGGCGGGGCAGGCCCTCGGGGGTGCCGGTGCCGAGCAGAGTCAGTTCCACGGAGTTGATTTTTCCGTGTCCCCGCAGGTCTTGCGCGTCCGACTAGGCTTCAGACCGGAGCCGGATCTTGTCCGGCTTCCGCTGTGCAGTGTGCTCATACCTTGGAGGCGTACATGGCGGCATGGACGTGGCGGTTCGAGAAGTCCGACGGGACAGAGGTCCAACCCGCGGTGCAGCCCGAGGAGTTCACCACGCAGGGGGACGCGGAGTCCTGGATCGGCGAGGTGTGGAAGGACCTCCTGGAGGGCGGCGCGGACCAGGTGTTCCTCTTCGAGGACAGCACGCGGATCTATGGGCCGATGAGTCTGCACGCCGAGCCGGAGTAGGCCGGTCGGGGTGTCGAGTGCCGGGGTTGCCGTGGGTGGCCCCCGGCAACTCGCCCCACGCCCCGACCCGACCCGTCGGACCGACGCCAGACCGACGTCAGATCTCGCCCAGTGTCACATCCACCGTCTTCTCGCTCCCACCCCTCATGAACGTCACCGTCGTCTTCTCGCCCGGCTTGTCGGCCGCGAGCGCCTCGGACAGCGAAGTGATCGTGGTGATGGGGGTGTCGCCGAGCTTGGTGATGACGTCGCCGGGCCGGATGCCCGCCTTGTCGGCCGCGCCGCCCCTCTTCACGTCGACGACGGCGACCCCCGTGGCCCGGTAGTTGTCGTCGACGACCGTACGGCCCGTGATGTCGAGCGTGGCCCGCCCCGAGTCGGTGACCCGGCCCTCCTTGATGATCTGGTCGGCGATCGTCTTCACCATCGACGCGGGGATCGCGAACCCGATGCCGGGCGCCGCATTGCCCCCGAAATTGGGGTCGGTGGCGGCGAGGGTGGGGATGCCGATGACCTGACTGTCCAGATTCACCAGCGCGCCGCCGCTGTTGCCGGGGTTGATGGCCGCCGACGTCTGCACCAAGTTCGCGATGGTGGCGCCCGTACCGCCGCCGCTACGGCCCTCGCTGACGGTGCGTCCGGTCCCCGAGACGATGCCCTGGGTCACACTGGACGACAGCCCGAGCGGCGACCCCATCGCCAGCACGATCTGGCCGACCTGGACCTTCGAGGAGTCCCCGAAGGCCGCCGCTTTCAGCCCGCTGGGTGCCTTGTCCAGCTTGATGACGGCGAGATCCTGGTCCGGGTAGGAGTAGACGAGCGTCGCCGTCAGCTCGTCCTCACTGTTGGCGGTCAGGACCTTGAACGTCTTCTCGTTCCCGACCACGTGGGCGTTGGTGACGATGTGTCCCTGGTCGTCGTACACCACTCCCGACCCCAGATCCTTGCTCGCCCGGATCTGTACCACCGACGGCAGAACGTCCTTGATCACCCTCAGGAAGTCGTCCTGAAGGTCGTCGGCCGAGGCGGGGGCCGCCGCCTGCGTCGTCGTGGAGCCGTCCTTCGTGGACGACGAGGAGCCGTCCGAACAGCCGGAGAGCAGGGCGGCCGAACAGGCGAGCACGGCTACGGGCGCAAGGAGCCGGAGGGTGCGCGCACGAGGAGGCCGCCGGGGGTGAGCATCCATGATCGAAGTGTCCCCTTTCGGGGGATGCCGCGACCTGTGATGCGCACCCGAACGGGTCGCTCAGCCGCGCACTCCGCACAGGTGCAGCAACGCCGCCACCTGCCGATAGGGATCCGTACGACCGGCCCGCTCCTCCGCGGCCAGCAGACTCTCCACATCAGGCGGAACCGCTGCCCCGTCGACGGCGGTGTCCGTGAAGACCCGCACCCCGTACCAGGCGTGCAGCGACGCTCCGATCCCCGCGAGCGTGGACGTCAGCGTGGCGAGCCGGTCGGCGCGGACGTCGAGGCCGAGCCGGTTGGTGTACGCGGTCGTGTCGAACGAGGCCAGCGTCGACGACCAGTCCCCGGACAGCCCGGGCCGCATCGCCAGCGCGTCGGCGTTCCGCACGAGCAGCGAGAGCAGTCCGCCCGGGGCCAGCATCCGGGCAAGGCCCGCCAGCAGGGCGTCCGGCTCCTCCACGTACATCAGTACGCCGTGGCACAGCACCACGTCGAAGCTGCCGGGCAGGAAGTGGACGCCCGTCTCGCGCCCGTCGCCCTCGATGAGGCGGACACGGCCGCGGATGCCCTCGGGCTCGGCGGCCAGCGCCTCGCGGGCCACGGCGAGCATCTTCGCGTCCTGTTCGAGCCCGGTCACCTGATGCCCGGCCCGGGCGAGGCGCAGCGCCTGGGTGCCCTGGCCCATCCCGACGTCGAGGACCCGCAGCCGCTGGCCCACCGGGAACCGCGCGGCTATCTGCTCGTCGAGCTGCCGGGCCACCAGCTCCTGTCGTACGACATCACGCAGGCCGCCCAGCTTGTTCAGCCAGGCATCCGCCGCGCCCCCGGAGAAAGACGTCGTGCTCAGGGCCGCTCTCCGCGCTTGACCTGCGGCTTCGGCAGCCGGAGTCGACGCATCTGGAGCGTGCGCATCAGCGCGTAGGCAACCGCGCCCTTCTTGTTCGCTTCGGGGAAGCGCGTGTTGAGCTGCTTCTTCAGGCGGATCGCGATACCGACCGAATCGACCACGATCAGCACGATCACCACGAGCCACAGCAGCAGCGCGATGTTCTGCAGCGAGCCGATCCGCACCATGCTCATCACGAGGATGACCACGGCCAGCGGCAGGAAGAACTCGGCGATGCAGAACCGCGAGTCCACGAAGTCACGCGCGAACTTCCGCACCGGCCCCTTGTCGCGGGCGGGCAGATAGCGCTCGTCACCACTGGCCAGCGCCTGGCGCTGCCTCTCCATCTGCGTACGGCGGTCGTCGCGCTGGCGCTTGGCCGCCTCCTTGCGCGTCGTCGGCGTATTGGCCACGCTGCGACGCTGGGTCTGGGCCTCACTGCGCTTGGGCGTGGGGCGGCCCTTGGGGGCCTGCGGGTCACGGGTCTGCTTGGAGTCGGTCACCGGCGCCTTGTCGGCGGGGGCCTTCTCTTCCTTGGCACGGCTACGGAACACAAAACCCAAGGGTACGGGGTTCGGGGGCATGGACGTCATTCGAGTGGGGAACGATCCGGCAACGCCGTGCGTCTGTAGTGGGACAAGGGGGACGCCCCGCGCGGGGGAGACACGGAGGGGCCGAGGGGGAGACCCCGGGGCTCACCTACTCCCTACGCCGGAGCGGTGCCGTACGCAGTCGTCCTTGGGGATGAGCGCATCCGTCCCCGAACAGTGCGGTAATGGATGCAGGGCCCGTACTGTGGGTTCTGTTGCAGTACCTGGAGCTGGAGTCCGTCAGAAGGGGGCGCGCGAAGCCCATGAGCGGTGTCATGAAGCGTATGGGGATGATCTTCCGCGCGAAGGCGAACAAGGCCCTTGACCGGGCCGAGGACCCGCGCGAAACCCTCGATTACTCGTACCAGAAGCAGCTGGAGCTGCTGCAGAAGGTGCGCCGCGGTGTCGCGGATGTGGCGACCAGCCGCAAGCGCCTCGAACTGCAGCTGAACCAGCTCCAGAACCAGTCCACCAAGCTGGAGGACCAGGGCCGCAAGGCGCTCGCGCTCGGCCGCGAGGACCTGGCCCGTGAGGCGCTGTCACGCCGTGCCGCGCTCCAGCAGCAGGTCACCGACCTGGAGACGCAGCACCAGACCCTCCAGGGCGAGGAGGAGAAGCTCACCCTCGCGGCCCAGCGGCTCCAGGCGAAGGTCGACGCCTTCCGCACCAAGAAGGAAACGATCAAGGCGACCTACACGGCTGCCCAGGCGCAGACCCGCATCGGCGAGGCCTTCTCCGGCATCTCCGAGGAGATGGGCGACGTCGGCATGGCCATCCAGCGTGCCGAGGACAAGACCGCGCAGCTCCAGGCGCGCGCCGGCGCCATCGACGAGCTGCTCGCCTCCGGAGCCCTCGACGACCAGTCCGGTCTGGCCAAGGACGACATCCAGAGCGAGCTGGACCGGCTCTCCGGTGGTACGGATGTAGAGCTGGAGCTGCAGCGCATGAAGGCGGAGCTGGCCGGTGGGTCCTCGTCGCAGCAGGCGATCGAGGGCGGCACGGGGCAGTCCCAGTCGCAGTCCCAGGACACTCCACGCTTCGACAAGCAGTGAGTGACCGACTGATCGGTTCCCACGCCTGAGGAGGGCGACATGATCGTACGGATCATGGGGGAGGGGCAGGTGAGGCTGGACGACAGCCACCTCACCGAACTGAACAAGCTGGACGACGAGCTGCTCGCCGAAATGGAGAGCGGCGACGAGTCCGGCTTCCGCCGCACCCTGAACACCCTCCTGGACGCGGTACGCCGTCTTGGCACCCCACTCCCCGACGACGCCCTCGAACCCTCGGAACTCATCCTGCCCTCCCCCGACGCCACCCTCGAAGGGGTCCGGGAGCTGCTGAGTGACGAGGGCCTGATCCCCGGCTGACCCCGACGCCGAGCGTTTCTCGCCCCCGCCGCCCCTACCCGTCCCATCCCTGGGGGCTGCGCCCCCAGACCCCCTAAAAGATTGCGCAGTTCCCCGCGCCCCTGAAAAACGGGGGGCGGGCGCGGGACAGCGGGGCGAAGCCCCGCTTTTTAGGGGCGCGGGGAACTGCGCGACCAGCCCCCACCCACCCGCACCCGACATACAACCCATGGGACGGGTAGGGGGCGGCGGGGGTCGAAGGAACCCTCGCCGGGCTGCGGCGGACGTACCCGTTCCAAGCCCCGCAGGGCCCCCGTACCGTTGACGCCGTGAGCACCCTAGAGCGCACGAGGGACTGGCCCCGCGCCCACCCCCTCGCCCTGGACGCCGCCCTCGCCGCAGGCGTCCTCGCCAGCATGGTCGCCGGCTCCTTCGTCGACCCCCACGGCGAGCACGGCGCAGCCTGGGGAGCCCGCACCCCGAACGCCCTCAGCCTCACCCTGATGGTGCTCGGCGCCGCGGCCCTGGTCTTCCGCCGCCGCGCCCCGATGACGGTCCTCGCGGCGACGGGAGCCGTCTCCCTGGTCGAGCTGGCCACCGGTGACCCCAGAGCCCCGGTGGCGATGTCCGCCGTCGTCGCCCTCTTCACCGTCGCCTCCGCCACCGACCGCCCCACGACCTGGCGCGTCGGACTGGTCACCATGACCGTGCTGACCGCGGTCGCGATGCTCGCCGGCCCGATGCCCTGGTACGCCCAGGAAAACCTCGGCATCTTCGCCTGGACCGGCATGGCCGCCGCGGCCGGCGACGCCGTACGGAGCCGTCGCGCCTTCGTGCACGCCATCAAGGAGCGTGCCGAACGCGCCGAACGCACCCGCGAGGAAGAGGCCCGCCGCCGCGTCGCCGAGGAGCGGCTGCGGATCGCCCGCGATCTGCACGACGTCGTCGCCCATCACATCGCCCTGGTGAACGTCCAGGCGGGCGTCGCCGCCCACGTCATGGACAAGCGGCCGGACCAGGCCAAGGAAGCCCTCGCGCACGTCCGCGAGGCCAGTCGCTCCGCCCTGAACGAACTCCGCGCCACCGTAGGCCTGTTGCGTCAGTCCGGCGACCCCGAGGCGCCCACCGAGCCCGCCCCCGGCCTCGCCCGTCTCGACGAGCTCGCCGACACCTTCCGCAATGCGGGCCTCCCCGTCGAGGTGGCCCGCTGCGACCACGGCGTCAGCCTTCCCGCGGCCGTCGACCTCGCCGCGTACCGCGTCATCCAGGAAGCCCTCACCAATGTGCAGAAGCACGCGGGCCCGCAGGCGAAGGCCGAGGTCAGCGTCGTACGCGTAGGACCGAATGTGGAAGTCACCGTGCTCGACAACGGGCCCGGGCAGGACGACGGGCCGGAGGAGGGCGGCGGGCACGGGCTGCTCGGCATGCGTGAGCGGGTGACGGCGCTCGGCGGCAGCTGTACGGCCGGTCCCCGGTACGGAGGCGGCTTCCGGGTCCATGCGATCCTTCCGGTCAAGAACCGCACGTCTGCCAGGGGGGACTCCGTATGACCATCCGTGTCCTGCTCGCCGACGACCAGGCACTGTTGCGCAGCGCCTTCCGCGTACTCGTCGACTCCGAGCCCGACATGGAGGTCGTCGGGGAGGCGTCCGACGGCGCGGAGGCCGTGCGGCTGACGCGGGACGAGCGCGCCGATGTGGTGCTGATGGACATCCGGATGCCGGGGACCGACGGGCTCGCCGCCACGCGGCTGATCACCGCCGACCCGGGGCTCGCGCACGTACGGGTGGTCATGCTGACGACCTTCGAGGTCGACGAGTACGTGGTGCAGTCGCTGCGGGCCGGGGCGTCCGGGTTCCTCGGGAAGGGGGCCGAGCCCGAGGAGCTGCTGAACGCCATCCGGATCGCCGCCGGTGGCGAGGCGCTGCTGTCGCCGGCGGCCACCAAGGGGCTGATCGCCAAGTTCCTCGCCCAGGGCGACGGTTTGGACGAGGAGCGGGATCCCGCCCGCGCCGAGCGGCTCGACGCGCTCACCGGGCGCGAGCGCGAGGTGCTCGTCCAGGTCGCGGGCGGTCATTCGAACGACGAGATCGCCGAGCGGCTGGAAGTCAGCCCGCTGACCGTGAAAACGCACGTCAACCGGGCCATGGCGAAGCTCGGTGCGCGCGACCGTGCGCAACTGGTGGTCATCGCGTACGAGTCCGGGCTGGTCCGCCCAAGAGTGGACTGAGCTCCACAGCTTTACAGCGGTGTCGCATGACGAAGGGGCGCCCCTCAGCCGGAGGAGCGCCCCTTTCGCGTACGCACCACCAGGTCTACGGAAGCGCCAGCATCCGCTCAAGTGCCAGCTTGGCGAACTGTTCCGTCTCGCGGTCCACCTCGATGCGGTTGACCAGGTTGCCCTCGGCGAGGGACTCCAGGGTCCACACCAGGTGGGGCAGGTCGATGCGGTTCATCGTCGAGCAGAAGCAGACCGTCTTGTCGAGGAAGACGATCTCCTTGCCCTCGGGCGCGAAACGGTTCGCAAGGCGCCGGACCAGGTTCAGCTCCGTGCCGATCGCCCACTTCGAGCCGGCCGGCGCGGCTTCGAGGGCCTTGATGATGTACTCCGTGGAACCCACGTAGTCCGCCGCCGCGACGACCTCGTTCTTGCACTCGGGGTGGACGAGCACGTTCACGCCGGGGATCCGCTCGCGGACGTCGTTCACCGAGTCCAGCGAGAAGCGGCCGTGGACGGAGCAGTGGCCCCGCCACAGGATCATCTTCGCGTCCCGCAGCTGCTCCGCCGTCAGGCCGCCGTTGGGCTTGTGCGGGTTGTACAGGACGCAGTCGTCGAGGGACATGCCCATGTCGCGCACGGCGGTGTTGCGGCCGAGGTGCTGGTCGGGCAGGAAGAGCACCTTCGACCCCTGCTCGAAGGCCCACTCCAGTGCCCGCTGAGCATTCGACGAGGTACAGATCGTGCCGCCGTGCTTGCCCGTGAACGCCTTGATGTCCGCGGACGAGTTCATGTACGAGACGGGGACGACCTGCTCGGCTATCCCGGCCTCGGTCAGCACGTCCCAGCACTCGGCGACCTGCTCGGCGGTGGCCATGTCGGCCATCGAGCAGCCGGCCGCGAGATCCGGCAGCACGACCTTCTGGTCGTCGCTCGTCAGGATGTCCGCCGACTCCGCCATGAAGTGCACACCGCAGAACACGATGTACTCGGCCTCCGGGCGCGCCGCCGCGTCCCGGGCCAGCTTGAAGGAGTCGCCCGTGACGTCCGCGAACTGGATGACCTCGTCGCGCTGGTAGTGGTGGCCGAGGACGAAGACCTTGTCCCCGAGCTTCTCCTTGGCCGCGCGGGCGCGCTCCACCAGGTCCGGGTCGGACGGGGAGGGCAGGTCGCCGGGGCACTCGACGCCGCGCTCGCTCCTCGGGTCGGCCTCGCGGCCGAGCAGCAGCAGGGCGAGGGGCGTCGGCTGTACGTCGAGCTCCTGGGTCTGGGCGGTGGTCACGACACGCACCCTTTCTGTTCTGCGGCTCGCCGGGCCCGTAAGTGCGCGGGTCCGGCGGAACGATGCCTTTTCGTCGAATTGACGCTATCTATCATAACCGCTTCACGTCACGTTGACGATGTCCATAGCGTCGATGTGACGTGAATCCTGGAGGGTTGTCCACAGGACGCTGTCCGTGCTCTGGCGCATGTGCGAGCATGATGAAGAAGCGAAGAAAACGCGCTTGGCCCGGAATGAATTCGAGGCCCTGCCGGTTGCAATCGTCGCCAAGCAGTCTCCGTACAACCCGGGAGAGATGTAGATGTCCGTATCGGACGAGACCAGCACCGTCACCGACGGCATCATCCTGTCTGACGCCGCTGCGGCGAAGGTCAAGGCCCTGCTCGACCAGGAAGGCCGCGACGATCTGGCGCTGCGCGTCGCCGTCCAGCCCGGCGGCTGCTCCGGCCTGCGCTACCAGCTCTTCTTCGACGAGCGCTCCCTCGACGGCGATGTCGTCAAGGACTTCGGCGGCGTCAAGGTCGTCACCGACCGCATGAGCGCCCCGTACCTGGGCGGCGCCTCCATCGACTTCGTGGACACCATCGAGAAGCAGGGCTTCACGATCGACAACCCGAACGCGACGGGCTCCTGCGCCTGCGGCGACTCCTTCAGCTAAGCCCGTAGCGCACAGCCGCATACGCACGAAGGCGGCGTCCCCCTCCGACAGGGACGCCGCCTTCGCGTATCCGGAGCCGCCGCCGCGCCCGTCACAGGGGCCACGGCGCATGCGCCCGCTCCTGCGGCTGTGCAGACTTCGGGGACAGCGACGGCTACTGCGGCTGCGTCGGCCTCTGGGACAGCGACGGCTACTGCGGCTGCGTCGACTTCTGGGCCGACGACGGCGACTGCAGCGAGGCGCCGGGCACCTTGCCCTCCGGGATCTCCTTGCCGTCCGATCCCACGACCTGGCGATCGCCCAGCGGCTTGTCCAGATGCACGGTCTTCTCGTAGATCTTGGCGATCAGGATGCAGATCTTGCCCTGCCAGGGATGCTCGGTCACCGTGACGGTCACCTTGTCGGAGCTCTCGCTCGCCGAGACCGAGTAGTCGGCGCACACCCCGCCGGTGAAGCTGACCGTCAGATCCTGCCCGTCGACGGTGTAGCCCTGCACCGTGACGTCACGCGCGGTCGGCGCCGCGGTCGGTTCGTCGCCCGGCGCGGTCGGCGACGGGCTCGGCACGACGGTCGGTGTCCCGCTGGGCTCCGGCGAGGTCAGGTACTGCGGGTCGACCGCAGGATGGGTCACCGTGAAGCCGCTGTCCGCACCCTGCGGCCGTACCTGGAACAGCCAGGACGGCACCAGGGCCGCCCGCCCGTTCGCATAGTGCGTCGCCAGCCCGAAGACGGCCTTCTCGACGGCCACCGACTCCGGCGCCGGCGTCACCGTCGGGTGCTCGCACGGCATCTCGTCGCGGTCCTTCAGCGGTACGGGACTGGCGCAGCCGCCGATGCCCTTGCGTCCGCCGCCTTCCACGGACGCCGACCCGTTCATCAGGTCCAGCGTCTTCTGGGCGCTGATGACGGGGTATGTGTCGCCCTTCACCGGTGTCTTCAGCCGGCCGCTGCCGCTGAAGACCTTGCCCTCGGAGTTGACCTGGAGGCCGGTGGTCCAGCCGTACGTCGGCAGGCCGCCCACCGTCGGATCCGCGTTCACCACCCGGACCCGGTCATCGTTCATGAGCTGGCTCGCGTCCAGCTTCGCGTCGTCCTGACCGACGGCCTTCAGTACCGGAGCGGCCGCCTTCTTGGCCTCGTCCTCGCTCACCGCGGCCGGACGCAGCCCGGCCAGACCGCTGGAGCCGACGGGGACACAGCGCTTGCCCTTGGGGCAGTTGTCGGTCCCCGGAATGTATGAGCTGAACGTCCAGGTCCCCGGCGCCTTCAGGCTCACCCGCAGGTTCGGTTCCGCACCGTCCTTCGTGGAACCGACCGTCCAGCTGTCCCCGACCAGCCTCGGTGTGCCCTCCAGTTCGAGGGCCTTCGCGAGCCGGGCCACCTCGGCCTTCGTCACCTCGCCCTTCGCCCAGTACACGGGCGCCGAGCCCGGGCCGCCGGGCAGTTTGCCGTCCGCGTGGTAGGTCGCCCCGTACGGGTTGGGCTCACCGGGCGCGATGCCTGCCGTACCGCCGGTACCGCTGCTCGCGGTGCCCTCGGAATAGCCGTCGAGGGCGAGGGGCGGGGGAGTGGCGTCGCCACCGGGGATCCCGGAATGGCCGTTCCCGCCGCTTGACGCGGTCGCGGCGAAATACGCCCCGCCGCCCCCGACCAGCAGGACCGCGGCCGCGACCGAGGCGATGACCACCGGGGAATGCCGGCGGCGCGGCTTGTCCTGCCCGGCGCCCTCGGCGGGACCCTCGGCGGGTTCGGTCGCGTCGTTGTCGGGTCGCTCGGTGCTCACCGCATCGCTCCTTCGGCTCCACTGCTGTCCCATGACCCGGCCCTGTCAAAAAGGGGCACTGAAGGGTCGTATACCGCATCCCCTTTACAGGGGACAGCGATGGGACGCAGCGGGGGAGCGCACGGTTCCCTGCGGGCGCTCTCCGAATTCCCCCGTTCGGCGTCGCCCGTTCGGCCCTGCCCGGATCAGTCGCCGTAGTCGGACATCGCGTCCAGCAGTCGCGCGGAGGTGGGCGGCACGGTCACCCCGTGGATGAGTGAGGGGGAGACGGGGCGGGTGGTGACCGGGGCGGGTGCCGACCAGTGCCCGGCCATCCGGGCGCAGTCGCCGCGCAGGGAGGCCAGATCGCCTTCCAGGTCGCTTCCCAGGTCGAGCGGAGTGGAGCCGTGGACCTTGAGGTTCGTCATACCGGAACCGTATGCACCGTTGCCGTCACGAAGAAAGATCTACTATCGGGTAGTTTTGCCCGCTTCAACGGGTCCGCGCGGACCGGGTAGCGTGAACTGTCAATCCCCTCCCCTCGCAGGAGCGTGTCCTAGCCGTGCGTATCGCAGTCACCGGCTCCATCGCCACCGACCACCTCATGACCTTCCCCGGCCGTTTCGCCGACCAGCTGGTCGCGGACCAGCTGCACACGGTCTCCCTCTCTTTCCTGGTCGACAACCTCGACGTACGCCGGGGCGGGGTCGGCGCGAACATCGCCTTCGGCATGGGTCAGCTCGGCACCCGGCCGATCCTGGTCGGGGCGGCGGGCTCCGACTTCGACGAGTACCGCGCGTGGCTGGACCGCCACGGCGTGGACACCGACTCGGTCCGCATCTCCGAGGTGCTGCACACCGCGCGCTTCGTGTGCACCACCGACGCCGACCACAACCAGATCGGCTCGTTCTACACGGGCGCGATGAGCGAGGCCCGGCTCATCGAGCTCAAGGCCGTCGCGGACCGGGTCGGCGGCCTCGACCTCGTCCTGATCGGCGCGGACGACCCCGAGGCGATGCTCCGCCACACCGAGGAGTGCCGCTCCCGCTCGATCCCCTTCTCCGCCGACTTCTCGCAGCAGATCGCCCGGATGAACGGCGACGAGATCCGGATACTGCTCGACGGGGCGACGTACCTCTTCTCCAACGAGTACGAGAAGGGGCTCATCGAGTCGAAGACCGGCTGGACGGACGAAGAGATCCTGTCCAAGGTCGGCCACCGCGTGACCACCCTCGGCGCGCAGGGCGTGCGCATCGAGCGCGCCGGCGAGGAGCCGATCGAGGTCGGCTGCCCGGAGGAGGAGCGCAAGGCCGACCCGACCGGTGTCGGCGACGCGTTCCGCGCGGGCTTCCTCTCCGGCCTCGCCTGGGGCGTCTCCCTGGAGCGCGCCGCCCAGGTCGGCTGCATGCTCGCCACGCTGGTCATCGAGACGGTCGGCACCCAGGAGTACCAGCTCCGCCGCGCCCACTTCATGGACCGCTTCACCAAGGCGTACGGGCATGAGGCCGCCGCCGAGGTCCAGGCTCACCTGGCCTAGCCAGGTCCCGGGCACACGTGTCCTGGCGAGGCCCCAGGGTCACCTGGCCTGTCTAGGACACCCGGCGGACCACATATGCCGAGCCGTGGTCCGCCGGCTCCTCCCCGACGTACTCCTGCCCCCGCATCTCGCACCACGCCGGGATGTCGAGGCGGGCCGCCTCGTCGTCCGACAGGACGCGGACCGTGCCGCCGACCGGGACGTCGCCGATCACCTTGGCCAGCTCGATGACGGGGATGGGGCAGCGCTTGCCCAGCGCGTTCACCACGAGGGTGTCCGAGGCGGCGGGGGTCTTCGGCGCCTCCACCGGGGCGCCCAGCTTTTCGCGGACCGCCGACACCGTGCCCGGGAGGACGGACAGGAAGCGGTCGACGTCCTCTTCCGGGGTACCCGGCGGCAGCGACACACGGACGTTGCCCTCACTCAGCACGCCCATCGCCTTCAGCACATGGCTGGGGGTCAGCGTGCTGCTCGTGCACGACGAACCGGAGGAGACCGAGAAGCCCGCCCGGTCCAGCTCGTGGAGCAGAGTCTCTCCGTCGACATAGAGACAGGAGAAGGTGACGATGCCGGGCACGCGCCGGGCCGGGTCGCCGACCACCTCCACGTCCGGGACCAGCTCGGGCACCCGTACCCGGATCCGGTCCGTCAGTTCCCGCAGCCGCGCGGCCTCCTCGGCCGCCTCCGCGCGGTCGGCCCGCAGTGCCGCCGCCGCGGCCACGATCCCGGGGATGTTCTCGAACCCGGCCGCCCGCCCCGACTCCCGCTCGTCCGCGGGCCCTTGGGGAGCGAACCGCACCCCCTTGCGGACGACGAGAAGCCCGACCCCCGAAGGCCCGCCCCATTTGTGGGCACTTGCCGTGAGCAGCGACCAGTCGCCCTCGACGCGGCCCCACCCCAGCGACTGCGCGGCGTCCACCAGCAGCGGCACCCCCGCCGCCCGGCACACCTCCGCGACCTGGGCCACCGGCTGCTCCGTGCCCACCTCGTGGTTGGCCGACTGGAGACAGGCGAGCGCCGTGTCGGGGCGGAGCGCGGCGGCGTACGCCTCGACGGAGACGGCACCGGTGCGCTCCACCGGGACCTGCGTCAACGTCCCGCCGTCCGCCTCGTGGACCTCTGCCGAATGGAGCACCGAAGAGTGTTCGACGGCTGACACGATCAGGTGGCGTCCCACGCGCCGCCGGCCCGCGAGAGCGCCCGCGATCCCGGAGTGGACCGCCCGCGTACCGGACGAGGTGAAAACCAGCTCGTCCGCCCGGCACCCCACCGCATCGGCCGCCGCCTCCCGCGCGGCGTCGAGCAACAGCCGGGCCCGCCGCCCCTCCCGGTAGAGACGGGCAGGGTCGGCCCACCCCTCATCCAGCGAGGCCTGCAAGGCCTGCCGGGCAACGGGATGCAGGGGAGCGGCGGAAGCGGCATCGAAGTAGGACACACAACAACGCTAAAGCCCCGGCTCAGCACAGCGCCCCCGTAAGGGGCGCGGGGCTGTGACATGTGCGGCTCCGCCGCGCGGGCGCGATCAGCCACAGAGCACCCGCACTCGCCGATCCACCCGCACCCCCGAGCTACGAGGCGCCCCCCCCCCCCCCCAACCCCCCGTCAGATCCCCCCGGAACACCAAGTTCCACCCCTTCTGAGTGACCCGCGGCGCGTTAGGCACCCTCCCCGCGCGACCCCAAATAGCGTCCAGTAGGGTTTGGTCCGCATAAACATCCAAACCCCTGCCCGTGTGCCAGGGCGGCGAGCGACCAGCGAGAAGGGCCGTAGCCAACCAGCGCGGGCGAGACTCTCGGGAAGGCGCTACGTGAGTCCCAACGGCTCCGACCGCTCGCCGCGGCGCCCGATGCGGCGGAAGCTGCTGCAGGCAATGACTGCGGGCCTGGTCCTGGCGACAGCCACCGGTTGCTCGTACAACTGGGAAGACTTCCCCCGCCTTGGTATGCCCACTCCGGTCACAGAAGAGGCTCCGCGGATCCTCTCCCTCTGGCAGGGCTCGTGGGCGGCCGCGCTCGCCACGGGCGTGCTGGTCTGGGGCCTGATCCTGTGGGCGACCATCTTCCATCGGCGCAGCCGCACCAAGGTCGAAGTTCCTCCGCAGACCCGGTACAACATGCCCATCGAGGCGCTCTACACGGTGGTCCCGCTGATCATCGTCTCGGTGCTGTTCTACTTCACCGCCCGCGACGAGACGAAGCTCCTCAGCCTCTCCCCGAAGCCCGACGTCACGGTCAACGTGGTCGGCTTCCAGTGGAGCTGGGGCTTCAACTACATCGCGGACGTCCCCGGTTCCACCGGTAACGCGAAGACCAACCCGAACCTGGCCGCCATTCCGGACCGGTTCAAGAAGGACTTCCCGGCGAACGCCGGCGGTGTCTACGACGTCGGTACGCCCGGCACGAAGAACCCGCAGACGGGCAACCCCGGTCCGACCCTCTGGCTCCCCAAGGGCAAGACGGTCCGCTTCGTCCTCACTTCGCGTGACGTCATCCACTCCTTCTGGGTGGTGCCGTTCCTCATGAAGCAGGACGTCATCCCGGGCCACACCAACTCCTTCCAGGTGACCCCCAACAGGGAGGGCACCTTCATGGGCAAGTGCGCCGAACTCTGCGGCGTCGACCACTCCCGGATGCTCTTCAACGTGAAGGTCGTCTCCCCCGAGCGGTATGAGGCCCACCTCAAGCAGCTCGCGGCGAAGGGACAGACCGGTTACGTCCCGGCCGGCATTGAGCAGACGGGCCACGAGAAGAACCGGGAGACGAACAACCTGTGAGCATCCTCAACGAACCTCAGGGTGCCGCCGAAACCGAAGACTCGTACGAGAACGAGCTGCCGGTTCGGCGCAAGCAGCCCGGCGCCGTCGTGATCAAGTGGCTCACCACCACTGACCACAAGACGATCGGCACGCTGTATCTGGTCACGTCGTTCGCGTTCTTCTGCATCGGCGGCGTCATGGCGCTGCTCATGCGCGCCGAGCTCGCCCGGCCCGGTCTGCAGATCATGTCGAACGAGCAGTTCAACCAGGCGTTCACGATGCACGGCACGATCATGCTGCTGATGTTCGCGACGCCGCTGTTCGCCGGTTTCGCGAACTGGATCATGCCGCTGCAGATCGGCGCGCCCGACGTGGCGTTCCCGCGGCTGAACATGTTCGCCTACTGGCTCTACCTGTTCGGCTCGCTCATCGCGGTCGGTGGCTTCCTCACCCCGCAGGGCGCGGCCGACTTCGGCTGGTTCGCCTACAGCCCGCTGTCGGACGCGGTCCGCTCGCCGGGCATCGGCGCCGACATGTGGATCATGGGTCTGGCCTTCTCCGGCTTCGGCACGATCCTGGGCTCGGTCAACTTCATCACCACGATCATCTGCATGCGCGCTCCCGGCATGACGATGTTCCGTATGCCGATCTTCGTGTGGAACGTGCTGCTGACCGGTGTGCTGGTCCTGCTCGCCTTCCCGGTCCTCGCGGCCGCGCTGTTCGCCCTGGAGGCGGACCGCAAGTTCGGTGCCCACGTCTTCGACGCGGCAAATGGCGGAGCCCTACTCTGGCAACACCTCTTCTGGTTCTTCGGCCATCCAGAGGTGTACATCATCGCCTTGCCGTTCTTCGGGATCATTTCCGAAGTGATCCCAGTGTTCTCACGCAAGCCGATGTTCGGCTACATGGGCCTCATCGCGGCCACCATCTCCATCGCCGGCCTGTCCGTGACCGTGTGGGCCCACCACATGTACGTCACCGGCGGAGTGCTGCTGCCGTTCTTCTCCTTCATGACGTTCCTGATCGCCGTGCCAACAGGCGTGAAGTTCTTCAACTGGATCGGAACGATGTGGAAGGGGTCCCTGAGTTTCGAGACCCCGATGCTCTGGGCCACCGGCTTCCTGATCACCTTCACCTTCGGTGGTCTGACGGGTGTCATCCTGGCCTCGCCGCCGATGGACTTCCACGTCTCCGACTCGTACTTCGTGGTGGCGCACTTCCACTACGTGGTCTTCGGCACCGTGGTGTTCGCGATGTTCTCCGGCTTCCACTTCTGGTGGCCGAAGATGACGGGCAAGATGCTCGACGAGCGTCTCGGCAAGATCACCTTCTGGACGCTGTTCGTGGGCTTCCACGGCACGTTCCTCGTCCAGCACTGGCTGGGTGCGGAGGGTATGCCGCGTCGTTACGCGGACTACCTCGCGGCCGACGGGTTCACCGCCCTGAACACGATCTCGACGATCTCCTCGTTCCTGCTCGGCCTGTCGATCCTGCCGTTCCTCTACAACGTGTGGAAGACGGCCAAGTACGGCAAGAAGGTCGAGGTCGACGACCCGTGGGGTTACGGCCGTTCGCTGGAGTGGGCCACCTCGTGCCCGCCGCCGCGGCACAACTTCCTCACCCTGCCGCGGATCCGTTCCGAATCCCCGGCGTTCGACCTGCACCACCCGGAGATCGCCGCTCTCGAACAGCTTGAGAGCGCCGGTCACGGTTCGTCGGCCCTGACTGGTGGCAAGGAGGCCGGCAAGTGAAGATCCAAGGCAAGATGTTCATCTGGCTGGCTCTCTTCATCCTCATCATGGGGATCGTCTACGGCGTGTGGTCCAAGGAGCCGGCCGGCACCACGGCCCTCTTCATGGGCTTCGGCCTGAGCATGATGATCGGCTACTACCTGGCCTTCACGGCCCGGCGGGTCGACGCGCTGGCGCAGGACAACAAGGAGGCCGACGTCGCGGACGAGGCCGGCGAGGTGGGCTTCTTCAGCCCGCACAGCTGGCAGCCGCTCGCGCTCGGTGTCGGTGGCGCGCTCGCCTTCCTGGGCGTGGTCTTCGGCTGGTGGCTGCTCTTCTTCTCGCTCCCGATCATCATGATCGGCCTGTGGGGCTGGGTCTTCGAGTACTACCGCGGTGAGAACCGCACTCAGTAACACGCGTTGAAACACGAGGGAGCCCGGACACTCCGCCAGGAGGGTCCGGGCTCCCTCTTTTGCCACGCCTCATGTCCCTCACACGGCTCACTCGCCGCGCCGTAGTTGACGGGCGTTCATAGCGTGAGGTCATGAACCTCTCACCGCGAATCTGCACGGTCGTCAGCTGCACCACGCTGGTGGTCGCACTCGGCGCCGGTGTCACCGCCTGTGGATCGGGCGACCAGCCGCTCTCGGCGAAGCCGTACGACGCGGCGGGGCAGATCTCCTTCAACAGCCCCACCAGCGACGGCGGCAAGGCCGTCAAGGTGGACCCCGACAAGCCGCTGGAAATCCTCGCCACGGGCGACGACGGGCGTATCACCGACGTCACGGCGATAGATGCCTCGGGGCGCTATGTCTCGGGTGAACTCGCCGCGGACGGCAGCCGCTGGCACAGCACCTCGCCGCTGGCCGCGGGCGTCCACTACACGGTGCGGGTGAGCACCGAGGACGGGGACGGCGCCCCCGGCCGCAAGGTCCTCGAGTTCGACACCGGCACCCCCAAGACCCGGCAGGTGGTGAACGTCAAGTTCGGGCCGGAGGCGGGCACGTACGGCGTCGGCCAGCCCGTCACGGCCGAACTCAGTGTCCCCGTCAAGGACCAGGCCTCCCGCGCGATCGTCGAACGCGCCCTCAAGGTCGACTCCACACCCTCCGTGGAGGGCGCCTGGCACTGGGTGGACGACAAGACACTGCACTACCGTCCCAAGGAGTACTGGCCGACGGACGCCACCATCGAGGCACACAGCAACCTCGCGGGCATCAAGATCGGCGAGCGCCTCTGGGGCGGCAACGCCAAATCCCTGAAGCTCACCACGGGCGACCAGCTCATCGCCGTCACGGACGCCGCCGCGCACGCCATGACCGTCTACCGCAACGGCCAACAGATCAAGCGGATCCCGGTCACCACCGGCAAGCCCGGCTTCGAGACCCGCAACGGCGTCAAGGTCGTACTGAGCAAGGAGTACCTCGTACGCATGCGCGGCACCACCATCGGCATCGCCGAGGGCAGCTCCGACTCGTACGACCTGCCCGTCTACTACGCCACCCGCGTCACCTGGAGCGGCGAGTACGTGCACGCGGCCCCCTGGTCCGTGGGCAACCAGGGGTACGCCAACGTCAGCCACGGCTGCACAGGGATGAGCACCAGCAACGCCGAGTGGTTCTTCAACAACGTGCGCGCCGGCGACATCGTGAAGGTCCAGAACTCCAACGGCAAGACCATGGACCCCTTCGGCAACGGCTTCGGCGACTGGAACCTCGACTGGACGAAGTGGCGCAACGGCAGCGCCCTGGTAGGCGGCATCCCCGACGGCCCGCCCCCGCAGGACAGGGCCAGACTGCGCCCCGAGTCAGTGTGAGCCGGACGCCCGCTCCCGCGCCCCGTCAGGGGCGCGGGGCTGTGACGTGTGCGGCTCCGCCGCGTGGGCGCGAGCAACCACAACCGGCCCGCGGACGCCGTAGAGCATGGCGCCCCGAGCTCTCAGGCGCCCAAGAGAGCCTTCGTACGCAGCAGAGAGGCCAGAGAGGCGGCAAACTCCACCGGATCCACCGGCAGGGTCACCGCCGCGTCCGCACGGCTCCACGTGGCCAGCCAGGCGTCCTGGGGCCGCCCGATGAGCACCAGCACGGGCGGGCAGTTGAAGATCTCGTCCTTGATCTGCCGGCACACCCCCATGCCCCCCAACGGCACGGCCTCGCCGTCCAGCACGCAGACGTCGATCCCGCCCTTGTCCAGCTCCGTGATGACGGCGGCAGGCGTCGCGCACTCGACGAACTCGACCTGGGGGACATCAGCGGCAGGCCTGCGCCCCGTCGCCAGCCGTACCTGCTCTCGGGTGTTGGAGTCGTCGCTGTAGACCAGCACCGTGGCGGTCGGCTGCATTGTTCCTCCGCGTCTTTGGTCGGGAACTCGTGGTACCGATGGCGCGGATGCTACTCCTCCGGACACCTCGTCAACACCGGTTCGGACACCGCTTCGATGGGCCATACGGGCTGGACACACCCCATCAACACTCCGAACGGCACCCCCCGGGGTGAGGGCGGGATAAGCGACCGACATAATGTCGGTCGTGGCGACAGCAACGACAGTAGAAACCGGGCACGCGCACCCGTCGGTCAATCGGCCGAACCTCACCAGCGTCGGAACCATCATCTGGCTGAGTTCCGAGCTGATGTTCTTCGCGGCCCTCTTCGCGATGTACTTCACCCTGCGATCGGTGACCGGGCCGGAACACTGGAAGGAAATGGCGTCCAGCCTGAACTTCCCGTTCTCCGCGACGAACACCACGATCCTGGTGCTCTCCTCCCTGACCTGCCAGCTCGGCGTGTTCGCCGCCGAGCGCGGGGACGTGAAGAAGCTCAGGATGTGGTTCTCCGTCACCTTCATCATGGGCGCGATCTTCATCGGCGGTCAGGTCTTCGAGTACACCGAGCTGGTCAAGAAGGACGGGCTCTCGCTCTCCTCGGACCCGTACGGCTCGGTGTTCTACCTGACCACCGGCTTCCACGGCCTGCACGTGACGGGCGGCCTCATCGCCTTCCTGCTGGTCCTCGGCCGCACCTACGCGGCCAAGAGGTTCACTCACGAGCAGGCGACCGCGGCCATCGTCGTGTCCTACTACTGGCACTTCGTCGATGTCGTCTGGATCGGCCTCTTCGCCACGATCTACATGATCAAGTAATCGGGCCCACCGCCCGAAACATCCAGAAGCATCGACGCTGAAGATCCTGACACCGGGGTAATCCGTGAAAAAGCTCTCCGCACGACGACGCCATCCGCTGGCGGCGGTCGTCGTCCTACTCCTCGCGCTGGCGGCCACCGGGGGGCTGTACGCCGCGTTCGCACCCGCGAGCAAGGCGCAGGCCGATGACACCGCCCAGTCCCTCGCCATCGACGAGGGCAAGAAGCTCTACGCCGTAGGCTGCGCCAGCTGCCATGGCACCGGCGGTCAGGGCACCTCCGACGGTCCGAGCCTCGTAGGGGTCGGCGCCGCGGCGGTCGACTTCCAGGTCGGCACCGGCCGTATGCCGGCCCAGCAGCCGGGCGCGCAGATCCCGAAGAAGAAGGTCATCTACTCGCAGGACGAGATCGACCTGCTCGCGGGGTACATCGCCTCGCTCGGTGCCGGTCCCTCGGTCCCGACGAAGAGCCAGGTCGACCCCGCGGACGGGGACATCGCCAAGGGTGGCGAGCTCTTCCGCACCAACTGCGCCCAGTGCCACAACTTCACCGGCAAGGGCGGCGCGCTGACGCACGGCAAGTTCGCGCCGGACCTGGAGGGTGTCGACCCGAAGCACATCTACGAGGCCATGCAGACCGGCCCGCAGAACATGCCGTCCTTCCCCGACACCACGCTGTCGGAGAAGAACAAGAAGGACATCATCGCGTACCTCGACGCGGTCAACGGTGACGACACCGAGAACCCCGGCGGTCTCGAACTGGGCGGCCTCGGGCCGGTCACCGAGGGTCTGTTCGCCTGGATCTTCGGGCTCGGCGCCCTGATCGCCGTCGCCGTCTGGGTCGCCGCTCGGACCGCAAAGGCCAAGAAGTCATGAGTAGCCAAGACATTCCAGAAGAGAACGTGCCTGCTGAGCGGGCCACCGACGAAGATGCGCACGGTCAGGGCGCGGTAGCCGTCGCGGACGAGACGAACCCGTTCGCGGACCCCGGTCTGCCGCCCCACGAGCACCGCATCCAGGACATCGACGAGCGGGCCGCCAAGCGGTCCGAGCGCGTGGTCGCCTTCCTGTTCACGCTGTCGATGCTGGCCACCGTCGCCTTCATCGCCTCGTACGTGGCGATCCCGAACGACAAGTCGATCTTTGTCTTCCCGATCGGGCACATCAGCGCGCTGAACTTCGCGCTGGGTCTGACGCTCGGTGTGGCGCTGTTCTCGATCGGCGCGGGCGCGGTCCACTGGGCCCGCACCCTGATGTCCGACGTGGAGATTGCCGACGAGCGTCACGCGATCTCGGCGGAGCCCGAGGTCAAGGCCAAGGTCCTGGCCGACTTCAAGCAGGGCGCCAAGGAGTCCGCGCTCGGCCGCCGCAAGCTGGTCCGCAACACGATGTTCGGCGCGCTGGCCCTGTTCCCGCTCTCCGGCGTCATGCTGCTGCGCGACCTCGGTCCGCTGCCCGGCACGAAGCTGCGCCACACGATCTGGTCCAAGGGCAAGCTGCTCGTCAACATGAACACGAACGAGCCGCTGCGTCCCTCGGACATCGCCGTCGGGTCGCTCACCTTCGTCAAGCCCGAGGGCCTGGAGGAGGACGACGAGGACTTCCAGACGCAGATCGCCAAGGCGGCCACGATGATCGTCCGGCTGCAGCCGGACAACATCAAGGACAAGCAAGAACTCGAGTGGTCCTACCAGGGGATCGTGGCCTACTCGAAGATCTGCACCCACGTCGGTTGCCCGATCTCCCTGTACGAGCAGCAGACGCACCACGTCCTCTGCCCGTGCCACCAGTCCACCTTCGACCTCTCCGACGGTGCCCGAGTCATCTTCGGCCCGGCCGGTCACCCCCTGCCGCAGCTGCGCATCGGTGTGAACGACGAGGGCTACCTCGAGGCGCTCGGCGACTTCGAAGAGCCCGTCGGTCCTGCATTCTGGGAGCGCGGATGAGCACTGCGACCACTTCCGACTCGCGCTCGCGCGAGAAGGCACCCGCCGGTGAGCGGGTAGCCGACTGGGCCGACGGCCGCCTGGGGATCTACTCCCTGGCCAAGTCCAACATGCGCAAGATCTTCCCCGACCACTGGTCGTTCATGTTGGGTGAGGTCTGCCTCTACAGCTTCATCATCATCATCCTCACGGGTGTGTATCTGACGCTGTTCTTCCACCCGTCGATGAACGAGGTGACGTACAACGGCAGCTATGTCCCGCTCCAGGGACAGCTGATGTCGGAGGCGTTCAACTCGACCATGCACATCTCCTTCGATGTGCGCGGTGGTCTGCTGATCCGGCAGATCCACCACTGGGCGGCGCTGATCTTCCTCGCCGGCATGTTCGTGCACATGATGCGCGTGTTCTTCACGGGTGCGTTCCGCAAGCCCCGTGAGGTCAACTGGCTGTTCGGCTTCCTGCTGTTCGTCCTGGGCATGTTCACCGGCTTCACCGGTTACTCGCTCCCGGACGACCTGCTCTCCGGCACCGGTGTCCGCTTCATGGAGGGCGCGGTCCTGTCCGTGCCGATCGTCGGCACGTACCTCTCGTTCTTCCTCTTCGGCGGCGAGTTCCCGGGCGGCGACTTCGTGGCCCGCTTCTACTCGGTCCACATCCTGCTGCTGCCGGGCATCATGCTCGGCCTGGTGGTCGGCCACCTGATCCTGGTCTTCTACCACAAGCACACGCAGTTCGCGGGCCCCGGACGCAGCAACAAGAACGTCGTCGGCATGCCTCTCCTTCCGGTCTACATGGCCAAGGCCGGCGGCTTCTTCTTCCTGGTCTTCGGTGCCATCGCGGCCATCGCGGCCATCGCTCAGATCAACCCGATCTGGGCCATGGGCCCCTACCGGCCGGACCAGGTCTCCACCGGTGCCCAGCCCGACTGGTACATGGGCTTCTCCGAGGGCCTGATCCGCTTCATGCCGGGTTGGGAGATCAACCTCTGGGGCCACACGCTCGTCCTGGGCGTGTTCATCCCGCTGGTGATCTTCCCGCTGGTGCTGGTCGCGATCGCGGTCTACCCGTTCATCGAGGCCTGGGTCACCGGCGACCAGCGCGAGCACCACATCCTGGACCGCCCGCGCAACGCACCGACGCGTACGGGTGTCGGCGTCGCGTGGATCACCCTGTACATGGGGCTGCTGATCGGTGGTGGCAACGACCTCTGGGCCACGCACTTCCACCTCTCGATCAACACGGTCACCTGGTTCGTCCGGATCTTCTTCTTCGTCGGACCGGTCCTCGCGTTCCTCATCACCAAGCGGATCTGCCTCGGCCTCCAGCGCCGCGACCGGGACAAGGTGCTGCACGGTCGTGAGTCGGGCATCATCAAGCGCCTGCCGCACGGTGAGTTCATCGAGGTCCACGAGCCGCTTCCGCAGTCGGCGCTGCACGCCCTCACGGCGCACGAGCAGTACAAGCCGGCCGAGATCGGCCCGACGGTCGACGAGAACGGTGTCGAGCGCAAGGTGCCGGGCACGCAGCGGCTGCGCGCCAAGCTCAGCGAGGGCTTCTACGGGGACGACAACCAGATCCCCAAGCCCACCGTCGAGGAGTACAAGGAGATCACGAGCGGCCACGGCCACCACTGATCCTCTGACCGATCGTCATTGATCGCCACGGCAAGAGCCCTCGTCCAGTGCATGGACGGGGGCTCTTTGCCGTCCCCGGGCCTGGATAGGGTGTTCTCATCCACAAGGAGTCCCACAAGGACCCACACAGAGTCCCTTTCCGGGGACCGACCCAGGAGCGGCTTATGAGCGCTGTGAACCCCGCTGGAGGCGACACCGCGGCGGGCCGTTCCTGGCCCGACGTACTGAGCGCGCTGCTCGCCGGGCAGGACCTGAGCGCCGGTGACACGGCGTGGGCCATGGACCGCATCATGAGCGGTGAGGCCGCGGACGCCCAGATCGCGGGCTTCCTGGTGGCGCTGCGGGCCAAGGGCGAGACGGTCGAGGAGATCACCGGCCTCGTGGAGACCATGTACGCCCACGCGAAGCCGCTGCACATCCCCGGGCCGGCCGTCGACATCGTCGGTACCGGCGGAGACCGGGCCAAGACGGTCAACATCTCGACGATGTCCGCCATCGTGATCGCGGGTGCCGGGGCGAAGGTCGTCAAGCACGGCAACCGGGCGTCGTCCTCGGCGAGCGGCTCGTCCGACGTACTGGAGCGGCTCGGCATCAACCTGGACCTGTCGCCCGAGCGGGTGGCACAGGTGGTGGAGGAGGCCGGGATCACCTTCTGCTTCGCGGCCAAGTTCCATCCCTCGATGCGGTTCGTCGGCGCGGTCCGGCGTGATCTGGGGATTCCGACCTCGTTCAACCTCCTCGGCCCGCTGACCAACCCCGCCCGGGTCACCGCCTCGGCGGTCGGCTGCTTCGACACCCGGATGGCGGGGCTCATCGCCGGCGTACTGGCCGAACGCGGCTCGTCCGCGCTGGTGTTCCGGGGTGACGACGGCCTCGACGAGCTGACGACCACGGCCACCTCCCGGGTGTGGGTCGTCCGCGACGGCAAGGTGACCGAGGAAGCCTTCGACCCGCGGGACGTAGGCCTTGAGATCGTCCCGGTGGAGGCACTGCGGGGCGCCGACCCCGAGTACAACGCGGGGGTCGCCCGACGGCTCCTGGACGGCGAGACGGGCGCGGTGCGGGACGCGGTCCTGCTGAACTCGGCGGCGGCTCTGGTGGCCCTGTCGCCTACCGACGTGCCCCTGGTGGACCAGCTGCGCGCCGGGATGGAGAAGGCGGCGCAGTCGATCGACTCCGGGGCCGCGAAGAGGACTCTTGAGCGGTGGGTGGCGGCCAGCAGCGCCTGAGCCGCCCCGCCGTACGCCGGCTCTTCCGCCGTATGCGATGTGATGCGGGGCGCAGTCCGGATCCTGGACTGCGCCTTGCGCGTCGAAGATCTTCTGGCAAGATGCTGTATCAGGTCATGAGTGACAGTCATGAGGCCCCGGCCGACTGTCCGGCAACCCTCCGTCCGTGGCGGGGTGCCCCGGGTGAAGACCAGGTCGTAGGCAGCGAGGTCTACGGCAAGCGCGGACCCCTCGCCACTCACTTGAGTGGATACAGCCCAGGGGTCCTGGTCGTTCGAGGGAGCCTTCTGTGAGCAAGCGAATGCGATAGGGCGTAGCGCCCCACTTCCGCGTACCCCTTTTCACCTTTTTCGCCTTTCCTGCGCTGAGCCGCCCGTACCCCGGTGTACCCGCTCGCGCAGCGATCCCGCCTGCCTCTCACAGGAGCTCGCCATGTCTGTCTCCATCGCTGCCGCCGACCAGACCGTTTGTGCCCCTCTGCCCGTTCTGGGGCGAGATGTGACCGTCCCGCTCGTCACCGGTGGCGAGGTCACCTACGCCGCGCTCGACTACGCCGCCAGCGCCCCGGCCCTGCAGCGGGTGTGGGACGACGTGGCGGCGTACGCCCCCTACTACGGCAGCGTGCACCGTGGCGCCGGCTACCTCTCGCAGCTGTCCACCGACCTGTTCGAGAACTCCCGCAAGACCGTCGCCGAGTTCCTGGACTGCCGTGAGGGCGACCAGGTCGTCTTCACCCGCTCCACCACCGACTCGCTCAACCTGCTCGCCGCCACTCTTCCGGCCGACTGCCAGGTCTTCGTCTTCGAGACCGAGCACCATGCGTCCCTGCTGCCGTGGAAGGACGCTCGGGTCACCTACCTCAACGCCCCGCGCAGCCCGCGCCAGGCCGTCGAGACGCTGGAGCGCGCCCTCGCCGACCGCGACCCCTACGGCCCGGCCCTCGTCTGCGTCACCGGCGCCTCGAACGTCACCGGTGAGCTGTGGCCGGTGCGCGAGCTGGCCGCCGCCGCACACGCGCACGGCGCCCGTATCGTCCTCGACGCCGCGCAGCTGGCCCCGCACCACCCGGTGTCCGTCCGTGACCTGGACGTCGACTGGGTCGCCTTCTCCGGCCACAAGCTGTACGCGCCCTTCGGCTCCGGTGTGCTCGCCGGCCGCTCCGACTGGCTGCGCGAGGCCGAGCCGTACCTCGCGGGCGGTGGCGCCAGCCGTAAGGTGTCGCGCCGTACGGACGGTGGCGTGGACGTGGAGTGGCACGAGAGCGCCGCCCGGCACGAGGCCGGCTCGCCGAACGTGATCGGCGTCTACTCGATCGCGTCCGCCTGCAAGGCCCTCACCGAGGCCGGCTTCGACACCCTCGTCGCCCGTGAGCAGCACCTGATCGACACGGTCCGCGCGGGTCTCGCCGAGGTCCCCGAGGTGCGCGTCCTCTCCCTCTTCGGTGACGAGGCCCCGCGGGTCGGCGTGATCTCCTTCGTCGTCGAGGGGTGGAACAGCTCGCACTTCGCCGCGGCGCTCTCCGCGGAGTACGGCATCGGGGTGCGCGACGGTCTGTTCTGCGCCCATCCGCTGGTGCGCACCCTCCTCGGCAGCGACCCGCAGACCCAGGGGGAGTGCGGTGCCCCCGAGGCCGCGCCCGGCGAGAAGTCCCTGAACGCCATCCGTGTCAGCTTCGGTGCGGGTACCCCCGACGAGCACGTCGAGCGCTTCGTCACCGCCGTGCGGGAACTCGTCCGCGACGGTGCGAAGTGGCAGTACCGCACGGAGGACGGCCGCTGCGTCCCCGCGGTCTGAGCCATCGGTTGGGTGTCGGCTGGTCTAAAAGATTGCGCAGTTCCCCGCGCCCCTAAAAGGGGCGCGGGGAACTGCGCAATCTTTTCAGCGGGGGTCTGGGGGCGCAGCCCCCAGGGATGGGACGGGTAGGGGCGGCGGGGGCGAGAACTAGTTGTCGAGGCCGATCGCGAACGCCGCCTCGAGGTCGTGCTGGGAGTACGTGCGGAAGGCGACGTGGGTGTCCGTGGCCTCGACACCCGGGATCTTGCTGATCCGGCCGGGGATGACGTCCGCGAGGTCGTCGTGGGCCTTCACCCGGACCATGGCGATCAAGTCGTACGTGCCGGTGACGGAGAAGACCTCGCTGACAGCGTCCAGCGCGGCGATCGACTCGGCGATCTCGGGGATCCGGTCCACGCTGGTCTTGATGAGGACGATCGCGGTGATCACGGCTGGTTCTCTCCCTCGGGGGCGGTCGCTGGGGCCTTCACTCTAGTCGCCCGGCCGAAACGCACCCATGCGTAGACGAACCCCAGCGAGAAGCCCACCAGGTGGGCCAGATAGGCGACCCCGGGGCCGGAGGTGCCGCGGCCCGCCGCCAGCCATTGCAGGGTGACCCAGAAGGGCAGCACCACCCAGGCGGGGAAGCGCAGCGGCAGGAAGAAGAGGAACGGGAAGAGACTGGTCACCCGGGCCTTGGGGAACAGGTACAGGAACGCGCCGAGGACCGCGGAGATCGCCCCGGAGGCGCCGACCAGGGACTGCTGCGAGGCGGCGTTGGCGGCGGCGTAGCCCAGCAGGGCGAGGTAGCCGCAGCCGACGTAGAAGAAGGCGAACTGGATGTGGCCCATGCGTTCCTCGGTCATCGCCCCGAAGACGTAGAAGAAGAGCATGTTGCCGAGGAGGTGGAGCCAGCTGCCATGGATGAACAGGGCTGTGGCGGGGGTCAGGGCTTCGCGCGGGGCTCCGCCGAAGAGCTCGGTGGGCACCACGCCCCAGCGCCGGAAGTAGGCCTGCTGGGCGACCAGCAGCTCGTCCCCGGTGCCGTACGCCGGATTGAGGCCCGACGCCGGGCCGATCACGAAGATCAGGCAGCACAGGGCGATCAGCCCGTATGTCACCGGTGCGGACTGGCTCCGCATCGCCCTGCCGACCGCCGTCATCGCGTTGCTGATCATGGTGCAGAGCATGGCGTAACGGGACCGATGAGCACAGACCGCCTCGCCGCCGTGGACGGCCGAGCGTCGGGTACCCGCCAGGCCTTAGGGTTACGAGCCACACGCACCGGGAGACTGGCGCTGGACGGACACTAGAAGGAAAGCGACTGCCACATGACGGTTCCCCTGCCGGATGCCAAGACTCGCTGGCGCTGCACGCTCTGCGGCAACCTCACGCGGTTCGACGTGACCCGCTCGTCGAAGGTCGTCGAGTATGTGCACCTCGACCTGGCCGGTGAGCCGAAGGTCGAAGAGCGCGAGGTGGTCAGTGAGACCATCGAGTCGGTGCGGTGCCGCTGGTGCAATGCCGTGGATCAGGTGGAACTCGTGGACAGGCCGGGCGCCGGCTCCTGAGGGAGCGGGCCCCGCACGGATATTGGGGTGACGGATGGTGGAGACCACAGGCGGGGAGCCGGACGACGGCACCGCTGAGGTGCTCGACCGTCCGCTGCCCGACGGCGTGCGCCGGCGGGTCGTACAGATCGTCTCCGACGGGTTCGGTGGGCTGACGATCGGTGAACTACCCGCCCAATTGCGGCAGTATGCCCGATTCACCCCCAGTCGGCGGGCCAAGTTCGCCGGTAACGCGATGGCGGCGGCCCTGGAGACGGAGCCTCTCTTCAGACAGCGCATCGCCGAGAAGCTGAGAGAGGCGCAACCGGAACTCACCGGTGCCCTCGACTCGGGCGCGCCGCCCCCGGCCGCGGATCCGCTGGACGTGGCGGCCGCGGCCTATGTGCTGCGCCCCACGGGCTGGGTGAAGCTGGTCGCCGCCGCGGGCGAGGAGGCCCTGCGGGCGGACGCCGAGCGTGCCGACGAGGAGAGCCGGGCCGAGCTGGAGCGGCTGCGCGAGGAGCTCGCCGAGGCGCGCGGACAGATCAAGGCCGAAACCGAGCGCATGCGCACGGAGTTGGAGGCCGCGAAGAAGGAAGCGGAATCGCTTCACCGCAAGCTGCGCGGGGCCCTCAGCGACGTCAAGCGCGGCGAGGCGGCCCTGCGTAAGCTCCAGGGCGAGATGGACACCGGCCGGGCGGAGGGGCAGGCCCAGGTGTCCGCCGCCGAGAGCGAGACCCGGCGGCTCAAGGCGCGGCTCGCGGAGGCCGAGGCGGCCCTGGAGGCCACCCGCAAGGCGGCGCGCGAGGGGCGCAGTGTCGAGGACATGCGTGTACGGCTGCTGCTCGACACCGTGCTGGAGGCGACCCAAGGGCTGCGGCGGGAGCTGGCGTTGCCGCCCGTGTCCGTGCGCCCCGCGGAGACCGTGGATGCGGTCGAACCGGGACGGATGACGCCAAAAGACATCGCCGCCCGGGCGTTGTCCGAAAACGATCCCGCGATCCTCGACCAACTGCTCGCGCTGCCACAGGCGCATCTGGTCGTCGACGGCTACAACGTCACCAAGACCGGCTATCCGCAGATGCCGCTCGAAAAGCAGCGGCTGCGGCTCCTCGGGCAGCTCTCGCAGCTCGCCGCGCAGACCGGCGCCGAGGTGACCTGTGTCTTCGACGGGGCCGAGCTGGCCGCGCCCGTGCTGCTCGCGCCGCCGCGCGGGGTGCGGGTGCTGTTCTCCAAGCCCGGCGTCACCGCGGACGAGTTGATCCGCCAGCTGGTGCGCGCCGAGCCGCCCGGGCGGCCGGTGATCGTCGTCTCCACCGACCGTGAGGTGGCCGACGGCATCGCCAAGGCGGGTGCGCGACCGGTCGCTTCGGTGGTGCTTCTCAAGCGCTTTTCGCGCGGCTGAACAGCGGCTTCCCATCTGGGCCGTAAGCCTCATAGGCAACGTAAGTCCCATGCGTAACGTCCAGGCGCAATGCCCGAATTGAGCCGACCTTCACGCAACGTAGTGTCAAACGCGCATTACTGCATGTGAGTTGTCGGCAAAGAATGCGCTCGGTGACCGAGATTTTTCCTATGAGGATTTGAACTGATCACAAGAAGGTCACTAGGGTCAGGCCTCGAACCTCCGCTCGGGTGATCACTCATTGGGAGTGACGGCGAAGGGGCACCGCCCGCTGGCGCATTCGGCAGGCGGCTGAAGGAAGAAGGAGCTCGCCTTCGTGGCGTCCCACCGTCGACCCAAGCAGCCGAGCCGCACCCGTGTGACCGTGCTCACCACCGCCGCCGCCGCTGCCGTGGCCCTCAGCGCGAATGCGGCCAACGCCGCGCCGAGCGAGAAGCTGAGCAAGAACGAGGTCAAGGCCAAGGTCGACAAGCTCTACGAGGAGGCCGAGCAGGCCACCGAGAAGCTCGATGGGGCCAAGGAGAAGCAGGACAAGCTGCAGAAGCAGATCAGCACCCTGCAGGACAACGTCGCCCGCGGCCAGGAAGAGCTCAACGAGCTGCGCGACGGCCTGGGTTCGATGGCCAGCGCCCAGTACCGCACCGGCGGCATCGACCCCTCCGTGGCGCTCTTCCTCTCCTCCGACCCGGACAACTACCTCGACCAGGCGTCCACGATGGACCAGCTGAGCGCTCAGCAGGTCGAGGCGCTGAAGAAGGTCCAGGAGAAGCAGCGTTCGCTCGCGCAGCAGCGCAAGGAAGCCGCCGACAAGCTCAAGGACCTCGCCGACACCCGGGCGGAGCTCGCCAAGAAGAAGAAGGAAGTCCAGAACAAGCTCGGTTCGGCGCAGAAGCTCCTCAACACGCTGACCGCCAAGGAGAAGGCGGCTCTCGCGGCCGCCGAGCAGGAGCGCTCCACCCGGGCCAGCGAGCGAGTCGACCTCGGCAACAGCTCGTCCGCCTCCGGCCGCGCCGCCGCCGCGTTCTCCGCCGCACAGACCAAGCTCGGCTCGCCCTACGTCTACGGCGCCTCCGGCCCCTCCTCCTTCGACTGCTCGGGCCTGACGTCCTGGGCCTACGCCCAGGCCGGTGTCACCATCCCGCGCACCTCGCAGGCGCAGGCCAACGCCGGTACGCGCATCTACTCGCAGAGCGACCTCAAGGTCGGCGACCTGGTCATCTTCTACGGCGACTACCACCACGTCGGCCTCTACGCGGGCAACGGCCAGGTGCTGCACGCCCCGCGCACCGGCACGGTCGTGCGCTACGAGGCGATCAGCAACATGACGTTCGAGTTCGGCGTCCGCATCTGACGGTTCCGGCCTCCGGATCTGACGTATGCCCCCTTGAAGCGACCCTTGCCACGCCGCCCAAACGGGCGAATTGCGGTAACTCCCGCTGACCCCACGCCCCGTCGGTGACCTGCGTCTCCGGCGGGGCGTCACTTTGTGTGCCCGCGGACGTCTTTGGCCGGTGTGTAGTCGCACGGCTACTGTCTGGCGCGTTTCCCCCGATTCCGGGGGACCGTCAGCGGAAGGGAGAGCGGCTACTCGTGGGGTCCCATCGCCGCCTTGCACCGTCCGGCTTCGACCGGGGCGCCGGCGTCGCCGGTATCGCGGTCTGCGTGATGTCCGCCGCGCTCGCGGCGCTCGCCGCGCTGCCGGCAGCCGCAGCACCGCAGGACGACACCCGGGCCGAGGTGGACCGCCTCTACGCGCAGGCGGAGAAGGCCACCGAGGCGTACAACAAGGCCGACGAGCGCGCCGACTCGCTGCGCGATGACGTCACCACGGCGCAGGACGAGATCGCCCGCCAGCAGGAGCGCATCAACACCATGCGGGACGCGCTCGGTTCGCTCGCCGGGGCCCAGTACCGGTCCGGCGGCCTCGACCCCTCGCTCGCGCTGCTGTTCTCCGACAACCCGGACGACTACCTCGCCAAGGCCGCCGCCCTCGACCGGATCACCGCCCACCAGGCCGGCGAACTCAAGGACCTCCAGCTCGCCATGCGCGACCTCGCCCAGAAACGCGAGGAGGCCACCGGCAAACTCGCCGAACTGGAGCACAGTCGCAAGGTCGTCGCCCAGAACAAGCGCACCGTCGAGCGAAAACTGGCCAAGGCGCAGGAGCTGCTCAACTCCCTGCCGTACGCAGAGCGCGCCGCCTACGACCGGGCGTCGCGTTCCGCGCGCGGCGACATGCCCGACCTCGGGGGCGCGGTTCCGTCCTCGGCGCGTGCGGCCGCCGCCGTTGCCGCGGCACGCTCGGCGCTCGGCCGCCCTTATGTGTGGGGTGCCACCGGGCCGAGCGGCTTCGACTGTTCGGGCCTGATGCAGTGGTCGTACGCGCGGGCCGGAGTCGGTCTGCCGCGCACCTCACAGGAACAGCGGTACGCCGGACGGCAGGTGCCGCTCTCCCAGGCGCGGCCGGGTGACCTGGTCACCTACCGCTCGGACGCCAGCCACGTCGGGATGTATGTGGGCAACGGCCAGGTGATCCACGCGCCCTACCCGGGCGCCCCGGTGCGCTACGACCCGGTGGGCATGATGCCGATCTCGTCCGTGACACGGGTCTGACCACCGGGCGAACCCGCCGTACGATCGGCAACATGGCTGGTCGAAGGCGTGCGTCGCGAGCGGGGCTCTCCCTGGTGCTGCTGCTTGCCGTGCTCGTCGGCTGTGGCGGGCGGGCGCCGTCGGACACGGCGGCGGCCGCGGTGCAGCGGGTGCTCGACCGGCGGGCGGTGGCGGTCCTCGACCGGGACGAGCCGGCGTACCGGGCAACGGATCAATCGGCCGCCGGGACCGCCGAGTTCGCGAACCTGGGTGCTGTCCCGCTGACGGCCTGGTCGTATCACCTGACCGCCCTCCACCGCTCCGGCGACCGGGCCACGGCCGACGCCGAGCTGCGCTACCGGATCAAGGGGTACGACACCGCGCCCGTCACCGCCGCCCGCACACTGAGCCTGACCCGCACCGACGGCACCTGGCGGGTCGCCTCCGACGAGCCCGCGAAGAAGTCGGGCGAGCAGCTGTGGGAGCAGGGGGCCGTGACGGTCGTACGGGGCGCGCACAGCCTCGTCCTCGGGGTCGGGCAGACCGGCGAGCGGCTGCGCGCGTACGCGGACCTCGCGGACCATGCCGTGCCCGCCGTGTCCCAGGCGTGGGGAACCGACTGGTCGCGGCACGTCGTCGTGCTCGTACCGAAGTCACTGGAGGGGATGGCGGGGCTGCTCGGCGCCCCGGCGTCCGGGTACCGGGGGATCGCGGCGGTGACCACCGGCGAGGCGGGGGGCTCGGCGAAGGCGCCCGCGGACCGGATCATCGTCAACCCCGACGCGTACGGCATCCTCGGCGGCTTCGGCAAACAGGTCGTGCTCACCCACGAGACGACGCACGTGGCCACCCGCGCCCACACCACGGCCGCCACGCCCCTGTGGCTCTCCGAGGGCTACGCGGACTGGGTCGGCTACCGCGGCAGCGGGCGGACGGCCATGCAGGTCGCGCCGGAGCTGGAGCGGGCCGTGCGGGAGGGGCGTGTCCCGGCCGCGCTGCCGGTCGACAAGGACTTCGGGTTCTCCGGGGACGCGGCGAAGCTGGCGCAGGCGTACGAGGGCGGCTGGATGGCCTGCCGGCTGATCGCCGACCACTGGGGCGAGGTCCGGCTGAACGACTTCTACCGGGCGGTGGGCGACCACGGGAAGCGGGCCGGGGCGGTCGAGGGCGCGCTGCGGGATGTACTGCATACGACGCCGGAGAAGTTCACGGAGCAGTGGCGGGCCTACCTCAGGGCTCAACTCGGCTGACGCAGCAGGGAGATCGCCTCGGTGAGCCATGCGCGTTCCGCTTCCCCGGTGGCTCGTGCCACCCGCAGGATGCCCTGGCGGAACAGGTCGTCCGTCTCCTCCGCGCGTACGGGTTCTCCGTCGCGGTAGAAGAAGCTCGCGGGGGTGGTGAGGAAGTCCAGACGGCGCTGCAGAACGGCCGCCTGCTCCCGGGGGTCCGGCAGGTGCCGCAGGAAGGCCAGGACCGTGTTGAAGCGCACCTGGTCGGTGATCTCGGCCTGCTTGGGACGGCGCAGCCGCTCCAGGAGGTCCTCGCGGCCCTGGCCGGTGAGCGACAGCATGCGGCGCGGGGCCGCGCTGCTGCCCGGCTCCGTGTGCTGACCGAGTTTGCCCGCCGTGACCAGCCGTGTGATCGCGGGGTAGAGCGCGCCGTCGCTCACCGGGCGGACATGTCCGTTGAGCGCTTTGATGCGCTCCTTCAACTCGTAGCCGTGCAACGGCTCTTCGGCGAGAAAGCCCAGGATCGACAGCTCCAGCATCCGGCTCCGCCCCTTCTTGAAGTCATCGTACGGGCATGGTACCTCTTATCGAGCTACCTCTAAACGAGGTAGCTCGATGCGAGATGGCTCGTATCGAGATCGCTTGCCCATCGAGGGAGCCCCTGTGAACGCCCATCGCAAGCAGCTCGTAGCGCTCGCCCACCCCGTCTACCTCTCGCTGCTCGCCTCCGTCGCCGCCGGGATCATCAACACCGTCTGGGTCTCCCGGCTCGGCGGCGCCGCCGTGGCCGCCGTCGCCGTCGCCACCAACACCGAGAACGTGCTGCTCGGCGTCGCCCTGGTCTTCGCCTCCGGGACGACCGTCCTGGTCTCGCACGCCAGAGGCGCACGGGATCCGGGAGCGGTCCGGGCGGCCGTACGCGGCGGATGGGCACTGTGCGCGGTGGTCACGCCGGTGGTCGCCGTGGGCGGATATCTGCTGCGGGAGCCGCTGGCCCGGCTGGTGCTGGGCGGCGACGGGCGCGCCCTGTCACTCGCCGTCGGGTACTTCGCGATCTCCCTGCCCGGCATCGCCGTCTTCTTCGCGCAGAACCTCGTCGACGGCATCCTGAAGGGCACCGGCGACACCCGCACCCCGATGCGGCTCGCCCTGCTGGCCAACGGTCTGATCCTCGGCCTCGACCCGCTGCTCATCCAGGCGTACGGCGTCCAGGGCGCCGCCGCCTCCACGGTGCTGTGCCGCTGCGTGGCCCTGGCCGTCGGGCTGCTCGCCCTGCGCAGGAACGCGCTCCTGCGCCAGGCGGCGGCCGTCCGGCCCGCGGAGGCCACCGGTGCCGCCCTGCGCAGGACCCTGACCACCGGCCTGCCGATGTCCGCCGACTTCACCGTCCGGCAGGGCGGGGCGCTGGTCCTGGTCGCCATCGTGGCCAGGCTCGGGGTGACGGCCGTGGCCGCGTACTCGATCGCCTACAAGGTCATGTACATCGCGACCATGGCGTTCTACTCGGTCCGGCAGGCCGCCTCGATCCACACCGCGCACACGCGGGGCGCGGGCGGGGACGAGCGGGGTGCCATCGGACGCCAGGCCGTGCTCGTCTCGGGAACGGTGGGCGTGCTCGCCGCTTCCCTGCTCGCTCTGCTCGCCCCCTGGATCATGCGGGCCTTCGGCGCCGGACCCGCGGTCGCGCACGACGGGGTCCTCTTCCTGCGCTGTATCGGCCCCTACCTGCTGCTGATGGCCTGCTTCATCGCGCTCGGCGGGGTCTTCGAGGGCAGCGGGGGAGCGCCGCTGCTGCTCCGGGTGACGCTGACCGGGACGGCGGTCCAGCTCCCGCTCGCCTATGCGCTGTCGGGGCTCGGGCTGCCCGGGATCTGCCTCGCACTGGCACTGTCCATGACGGTGCAGTGCGCCGTGCTGTTCGTGTGGGTCGGGCGGCGCCGTCAGGAGGACGCGAGGGTCTCCTTGGTGCGGGCGGCCTGAGAGGGGACCGTCGGGGCCGGCTCGGACACCGTGCTCCGCCACAGTTCCAGGGCGGCGAGCAGCGTGGCGATCACCAGCAGGCCGTTGCGGGCGAACAGCAGGGTGATGCCGAGCCGGTCGCTGGAGACCACGTGCGAGAACCAGACCGGGAACTCCAGCACGGTCACGAAGCACGCGGCCAGCACCAGACCGACCGGCAGCGCCATGCGGCTGCCGCGGAAGCACAGGCAGACGGCTGCGAGCCCGACCAGCCAGACCATGTACTGCGGGCTGATGACCCGGCTGGTGGTCGTGAACATCAGCACGGCCACGAACGCGGCGTCGGCCAGTGTGTGCGTCAGGAACCGCTTGGCGCACAGCCGCCACAGCAGCAGCCAGCCGAAGGCGACCGCGGTGAGCACCAGGGCCGCCGTGCTGACGACGTCGACGTACGGGCCGAGGAACTCCACGGAGCCGTAGTTGAGCAGTACCTGGCCGTCCCAGCCGTACTGCCGGGCCACATGGAAGACGAGGGAGCCGAGCGACTCGACCTCGGTGCCGCGGTCGCGCTGGAAGGTCAGGAAGGAGAAGGCGCCGGGCATCGCCACGGCGAACAGCACCGCGATCCCACCGGCGGACACCGCCGCCGCGGCCCACGCCCGGCGCCGGACGGCCCCGACGAGCAGCAGCACCGGCCACACCTTCACCAGCGCGCCGAAGCCCACGAGCATCCCCATCACCCGCGGATGGCGCGCACCGGCGAGCAGCGCCGCGACCGCGACCGCCGTCACCATCACGTCGTAGCGGGCGTACACGGTCGGCCCGAGCAGCGGTACGCCGACCACCCACACCCAGGCGCCGCGCAGACTCTTGCCGGAGCGCAGGCCCGCGTACTGGAGCAGCCCGAACACCACGAAGTCGGCGAGGAACGCCAGCACGAAGAAGGCCTGCGCGTAGTCGAGGAAGGGCAGCAGCGCGGGGGAGAGGATCGCGAGCGCGGCGGCCGGCGGGTACTGCCAGGTGACGTCGTCGAGTGGGAAGGTGCCGTGCTTGAGGACCTCGTACCAGCCCTGGTAGATCACCGAGACATCGCTCGTGACGTCCGGGCCCGGGAAGACGTACACCTTGAACACGAAGAGGAGCAGCATCAGCCTGGTCAGGCCCCAGGTTCCCACCAGTCCGAGCACTCCGAACGGGAACCTCTCCCCCCTAGAGCCCGTCATGCCCACCTGGCCTTTGTCCGTCCGGATGTCCGTCCGGAACTCATGTGCTGTGCCGCTTTCGATTTCGCGGTGCCATGATGTCGCGTAGCCCTGTGCGCGAGCCATCAAGCGCGGCCGTGCGGAGCTGTGAGTATAGGTTCGGTACTGTCGAACACGATGCACAAGACCCTGATCGTGACGAACGACTTCCCGCCCCGCCCCGGCGGCATCCAGGCGTTCCTGCACAACATGGCGCTGCGCCTGGACCCCGAGCAGCTCGTCGTCTACGCCTCCACATGGAAGCGCGGCCGTGAGGGCGCCGAGGCGACCGCCGCCTTCGACGCCGAGCAGCCCTTCACCGTCGTACGGGACCGGACGACCATGCTGCTGCCGACCCCGGGCGCCACCCGCCGTGCCGTGGGACTGCTGCGCGAACACGGCTGTACGTCGGTGTGGTTCGGGGCGGCGGCACCGCTCGGCCTGATGGCGCCCGCGCTGCGCAGGGCGGGCGCGCGACGGATCGTGGCGACCACGCACGGCCATGAGGCCGGCTGGGCACAGCTGCCCGCCGCGCGTCAGCTGCTCCGCCGTATCGGCGAGTCCACGGACACCCTCACCTACCTCGGCGAGTACACGCGCTCGCGGATCGCCTCCGCGCTGACCCCCGAGGCCGCCGCGCGGATGGTCCAACTGCCGCCCGGCGTCGACGAGAAGACCTTCCACCCCGGCTCGGGCGGCGACGTGGTCCGGGCCCGGCTCGGCCTGACCGACCGCCCGGTGGTGGTCTGCGTCTCCCGTCTGGTCCCGCGCAAGGGCCAGGACACCCTCATCCTCGCCATGCCGCACATCCTGGCCAAGGAGCCGGACGCGGTCCTGCTGATCGTCGGCGGCGGACCGTACGAGCGGGACCTGCGCAAACTGGCCTACGACACCGGGGTCGCCGACGCGGTCCGCTTCACCGGCGCGGTGCCCTGGTCGGAACTGCCCGCCCACTACGGCGCGGGGGACGTCTTCGCCATGCCATGCCGGACCCGCCGGGGCGGGCTGGATGTCGAAGGGCTCGGCATCGTCTACCTGGAGGCCTCCGCTACGGGCCTTCCCGTGGTCGCCGGCGACTCCGGCGGGGCGCCTGACGCCGTACTCGACGGCGAGACCGGCTGGGTCGTCCGCGGTGCCTCTGCCGAGGAGAGCGCCGACCGCCTTGTCACCCTCCTCGGCGACTCGGAGCTGCGCCGGCGGATGGGGGAGCGGGGGCGGGCGTGGGTCGAGGAGAAGTGGCGCTGGGACCTGCTGGCCGAGCGCTTGCGGGAGCTGTTGTAGCGCCTGATGGGGTGCCGCTTGGGGGCCTTTGGCGACTGCGGGTGAGTGGGGGCTGGTCGCGCCCACGCGGCGGAGCCGCATGATGTCACTGCCCCGCGCCCCTTTGGGGGCGCGGGGAACTGCGCGAGCAACCAGCCACGGACGGTCAGTCGCCCGAACGCCCCACGCCCCTACGGCGAGAAGGCGCCCCAGCCCAGCCCTAGCCCCGGTAAATCGCCTCGATCTCGTCGGCGTAATCCTTCGCCACCACATTCCGCTTGAGCTTCAGCGACGGCGTGAGGTGCCCCGACTCCTCGGTGAACTGCGAGGGCAGGATGCGGAACTTGCGCACCGACTCCGCCTTGGACACCGCCGCGTTGCCGTCGTCGATCGCGTCCTGGATCGCGGCGACCAGATCCGGGTCCTCGCGGAGCGACACCGCGGTCGAGCCGGCAGGCTTCCCGTGCTCCGCGGCCCAGCGGCCCAGGAACTCCTCGTCGACGGTGACCAGCGCGCCGACGAACGGGCGCCCGTCGCCGACCACCATGCACTCCGCGACCAGCGCGTGCGCACGGATGCGGTCCTCGATCACGGCCGGGGCGACGTTCTTGCCGCCCGCGGTGACGATGATCTCCTTCTTGCGGCCGGTGATACGGAGGTAGCCGTCCTCGTCGAGGGTGCCGATGTCACCGGTGTGGAACCAGCCGTCGGCCAGCGCCTCGGCGGTCGCGGCCTCGTTGTTCCAGTACCCCTGGAACAGGTGCTCGCCGTGCAGCAGTACCTCGCCGTCGTCGGCGATGCGGATCACGGAACCCGGCAGCGGCTGGCCGACCGTACCGATCTTCGTACGGTCCCAGGGGTTGAAGGCGGTGGCCGCGCAGGACTCGGTCAGGCCGTAGCCCTCAAGGACCGTGAAGCCGATGCCGCGGAAGAAGTGCCCGAGGCGCTCGCCGAGCGGGGCGCCGCCGGAGATGGCGTACTCGCCACGACCACCCAGTACGGCGCGCAGCTTGCTGTAGACGAGTTTGTCGAACGTCTTGTACTTGATCTTCAGGCCGATGGACGGGCCCGAGGGGGTGTCCAGGGCGCGGCTGTACGCGATCGCCGTGTCCGCCGCCTTGTCGAAGATCTTGCCCTTGCCGTCCGCCTGCGCCTTGGCGCGCGCCGAGTTGTAGACCTTCTCGAAGACGCGCGGCACACCGAGGATCAACGTCGGCCGGAACGCGGCCAGTTCATCGGTGAGGTTCTTGATGTCCGGGACGCAGCCGAGCTTGATCGGCGCCATCATCGGCGCGACCTGCACGAGCCGCCCGAAGACGTGCGCGAGGGGCAGGAAGAGGAGCACCGAACACTCGCCCGTACGGAACAGGGGGCGCAGCCGCTCCACGATGTTGCCGCACTCCGCGAAGAAGGCGCGGTGGGTGAGGACGCATCCCTTGGGCCGGCCCGTCGTGCCGCTCGTGTAGACGATGGTCGCCGGGTCGTCGGCCTTGGCGAGTGAGCTGCGCTCCTCGACGGTGGCGTCGCTGACGTCCTTGCCGAGGCGGCCGAGCTCGTCCACCCCGCCGCCCTCGATCTGCCAGACGTGCTGGAGAGCGGGCAGCCGGTCGCGCACCGACTCCACGGTGGCCACGTGCGTGTCCAGCTCGACGATGCAGGCGGTCGCGCCCGAGTCGCCGAGGATCCACTGCACCTGCTCCGGCGAGCTGGTCTCGTACACCGGCACGGTGACCGCGCCGGCGCTCCAGATCGCGAAGTCGAGCAGCGTCCACTCGTAGCGGGTACGGGACATCAGGCCGACCCGGTCGCCCGGCTGGACGCCGGAGGCGATCAGGCCCTTGGCGGCGGCACGTACCTCGTCGAGGAAGGTGGTGGCCGTGACATCCGTCCACGTGCCGCCCACCTTGCGGGCGATGACGGCTACGTCGGGATGCTGCGCGGCGTTTCTGCGGACGATGTCGGTCAGATTGCCGTCCGCAGGGACCTCGTACAAAGCCGGAAGGCTGAACTCGCGCAAGACTGCTGCTCCTCATAGGGCGCCGACGCCACGACTCTGTGTGATGCGACGGTGCGGTCCAAGGCTCGGGCAGGTACTCAGGACATCACTTGTTGAAATCCTGAGTACGACTGGACTGCCCGGACGTTACCCACCGGTACGGCCATTTAGATAGGGGGTCCCGGCGAGATGTTCCCTGCGTCACACAGGTTGGCGTTCCTTCGCGCAGAGTAGTCCACACGGTTACTGACTAGCCAGTAACCGCAGGTCCGACCGCCTCTATTCACGTTTGCCCCACAGGCTTACGCTTGATCGTCATGGCACCCACACCGGCCGGAAACCCGAGGACGCGCATTCATGTGGTCAGTGACGTGCACGGCAACGTCCGGGACCTGGCCAGAGCCGGCGACGGCGCGGACGCCCTGATCTGCCTCGGTGACCTGGTCCTCTTCATCGACTACGCCGACCACTCGCGCGGCATCTTCCCGGACCTGTTCGGCGAGGAGAACGCGGACCGCATCGTCGAACTGCGTACCGCCCGCCGTTTCGAGGAGGCCCGCGCGCTCGGCGCCCGGCTGTGGTCCGGCATCGGCACCGACCGGGGCGCCGCCATCGAGAAGGCGGTGCGCAAGCAGTACGCCGAGATGTTCGCCGCGTTCCCGACACCGACGTACGCGACCTACGGCAATGTCGACATGCCGACCCTGTGGCCGGAGTACGCCGGGCCCGGCACGACCGTGCTCGACGGCGAGCGGGTGGAAATCGGCGGCCGGGTCTTCGGGTTCGTCGGCGGGGGACTCCAGACGCCCATGCGGACGCCGTACGAGATCAGCGACGAGGAGTACGCGGCGAAGATCGAGGCGGTCGGCGAGGTCGACGTGCTGTGCACGCACATCCCGCCGGAGGTGCCGGAGCTGGTGTACGACACCGTGGCGCGCCGTTTCGAGCGCGGCAGCCGGGCCCTGCTGGACGCGATCCGCCGCACCCGCCCGCGGTACTCGCTCTTCGGCCATATCCACCAGCCGCTCGCCCCCCGGATGCGGATCGGGGCGACGGAATGCGTGAATGTGGGGCACTTCGCGGGGTCGGGCCGGCCGTGGGCCCTGGAGTGGTGAGCCGTCGTCCGCGGTGAACCCCAGGTGGGGTGATAGCGCCCGTGGCTGTGCGCGGTAGCCTTCACGCTGCACACACGTGCGCACCACCCTCCCTCACCGGACCGCATCTGGAGGAGCCACCGCGATGGCGGAACACACCAGCTCGAGCATCACGATCGAGGCGGCACCGGCTGACGTCATGGCGGTCATCGCCGACTTCGCCCGCTACCCGGACTGGACCGGCGAGGTGAAGGAGGCGGAGGTACTCGCCACGGACGAGCAGGGCCGCGCCGAGCAGGTGCGCCTCGTCATGGACGCCGGCGCCATCAAGGACGACCAGACCCTCGGCTACACCTGGACCGGCGACCACGAGGTCTCCTGGACCCTGGTCAAGTCCCAGATGCTCCGCTCGCTGGACGGCTCGTACATCCTCAAGCCCGCGGGTGCCGGTGCCACCGAGGTCACCTACCAGCTGACCGTCGACGTCAAGATCCCCATGCTCGGCATGATCAAGCGCAAGGCCGAGAAGGTCATCATCGACCGGGCGCTGGCGGGCCTGAAGAAGCGCGTGGAGTCGGGCGACGCCTGACCCTCCGGGGTGACGGCAGGCTCCGGTGGTGCGTCGGCTGCGGGCCGGTGGGGGCTGGTCGCGCAGTTCCCCGCGCCCCCGAAAAGCAGCGGAGCTGCGCCCCGGGTTCTTTCAGGGGCGCGAGGAACTGCGCGACCAGCCCCCACTCACCCGCAGCCGACGCACAACCGAACGGGGCCCATGGCGGAGCCCCAGGTACCGTTCACCCTCATGCGCACCATCCTGATCACCGGGCCCGGCGGCACAGGCCGTACCACCGTCGCGGCCGCCACGGCGTTGCAGGCCGCCCGCCAGGGCACCCGCACCCTGGTGCTCAGCGCCGACCGCACGGACACCCTGGGTGCCGTCCTCGGCGTACCCACCGGCACAAAGCCCATCGAGGCCGAGCCGAACCTCACCGCCTGGCGCCCCGACGCGGCGGAACGCTTCCGCGAAGATCTCACCGCCTTCCAGCAGCGCGCCACCACCGCCCTGGACCTGCTCGGCGCCTCCCGCCTGGACGCCGAGGAGGTCACCCCCCTCCCCGGCGCCGAGGAACTCGCCCTCCTGCGCGCCCTGCGCGACGCGGCGACATCGGAGACGTACGACCTCCTGGTCGTGGACCTCCCCCCGGCCCCCCAGGCCCTCGCCCTCCTCGCCCTCCCCGAGGAACTCCGCCGTTACCTGCGCCGCCTGCTCCCGCCGGAGCGCCAGGCGGCCCGCGCCCTGCGCCCCGTCCTCGGCCGGCTCGCGGGCGTCCCGATGCCCGCGGAGTGGCTGTACGAGACGGCGGCCCGCTGGGACCTGGAGCTGGCCGCCGTGGAGGCCGTCGTCGGGGACCGTGCCACGACCGTACGGCTGGTCGCCGAGCCGGGCCCGGCCGGTTCCGACGCCGTACGCACCGCCACCACCGCCTTCGCCCTGCGCGGTCTGTCCGTCGACGCGCTGGTCGCCAGCCGTGTCCTGCCCGGCGCCACGAACGACACCTGGCTGGCCGCCCTCGCCGCCCAGCAGCGCAAGGCGCTGGACGAGTGGGGGGAGACCTACGACCTGCACGAGGTCCCGCACCTCGGACACGACCCGCGCGGCACCGGCGACCTCGCCGCGCTCCCCGTGCCCGGCGTCAACAAGACGCCACCCCCGGTCGAGTGGCCCGTCGTCGACCAGCTGGCCGACGACGGCGTGCTCGTCTGGCACATCCCGCTCCCCGGCGCGATACGCGAGGAACTGGACCTCGTGCGGCGTGGCGACGAACTCGTCGTCACGGCCGGACAGTTCCGCCGGATCGTGCCACTGCCGTCGGCCCTGCGCCGCTGCACGGTGGCCGGCGCGGCGCTCCGCGAGGGCGAGCTGAGGATCCGTTTCGCGCCGGATCCCGGTCTGTGGCCGCGCACGACGTGACCGAGTCGCCCCCTCTGTGGCGGCGGACACGGTGAACGGTGTACCCCCGTTCGGGTAACGTCGAAGGCACGAAACGTAGGCAGGAGTCCGCCATGAGCGAAGAGCGCCCCACGTCCGACGCCGCTCAGGAGGACGTGGCTGACGAGGTGCGTGCCGAAGAGGCGCGCGCGACCGACGCCGACGCCTGGGCGAAGGCCTGTGCCGAGGATCTCGCGGCGGAGAAGGCCCGCCGCCGCGCCCAGCACGGCACACCGCCGGGCACGGCGGCCGAGGAACTGCGCAAGCTCGTCGACGCCGTCGCCGACAAGCTGTCCGGACTGAACTCGCCGCTCTTCGGCGCGGTCGCCTCCGGCACGGCCCAGCAGATGGTCAACCAGGTCGTGCAGCAGGCCAAGGCCGCCGTCGAGCCCGTGATAGAGCGCAACCCCGACGTGTTCGACCACCTCGCGGCCGCGGGCTCCGAGCTGCTCGCCGCCTACCGCTCGGCCGTCGAGGCCCAGGAACGGCGCTGGACGACCCGGGACACGGGCCCTCGTGACGAGGGGACCGGTCCAGGGGAACACATCGACTTGGACTAATGGCCCCTCGGGTACGGTTGGCCGTAGCGGGGCTCGACCGAAACTGAGGGATTCATGGGACTCACCATCGGCGTCGATATCGGCGGCACGAAGATCGCGGCCGGTGTGGTCGACGAGGAAGGCAACATCCTTTCGACGCACAAGGTGCCGACCCCCAGCACGCCGCAGGCCATCGTGGATGCCATCGCCTCCGCCGTGGAGGGCGCGCGCGCCGGTCACGACATCGTTGGCGTGGGCATCGGTGCCGCCGGATATGTGAACCGCCAGCGCTCGACGGTCTACTTCGCGCCGAACATCGACTGGCGGCAGGAGCCCCTCAAGGCCGAGGTCGAGGCCCGGGTGGGCCTGCCGGTCGTCGTCGAGAACGACGCGAACGCGGCGGCGTGGGGCGAGTACAAGTTCGGCGCGGGCAAGGGCCACCGCAACGTCATCTGCATCACCCTGGGCACGGGCCTCGGCGGCGGCATCATCATCGGCAACAAGCTGCGCCGCGGGCACTTCGGAGTGGCCGCCGAGTTCGGCCACATCCGCATGGTGCCGGACGGCCTGCTGTGCGGCTGCGGCTCGCAGGGCTGCTGGGAGCAGTACGCCTCCGGGCGCGCCCTCGTCCGCTACGCCAAGCAGCGCGCCAACGCGACCCCCGAGAGCGCGGAGATCCTGCTCGCCCTCGGCAACGGCACGCCCGACGGCATCGAGGGCAAGCACATCTCGGTGGCCGCCCGCCAGGGCGACCCGGTCGCGGTGGACTCCTACCGCGAGCTGGCCCGCTGGGCCGGCGCCGGTCTCGCCGACCTGGCCTCGCTCTTCGACCCCTCCGCCTTCATCGTCGGCGGCGGCCTCTCGGACGAGGGCGAGCTCGTCCTCGACCCCATCCGTAAGTCGTACAAGCGCTGGCTCGTCGGCGGCAACTGGCGCCCGGTGGCCGACGTGATCGCCGCCCAGCTGGGCAACAAGGCGGGCCTGGTGGGCGCGGCGGACCTGGCCCGGGAGCCCGACCCCATCATGTAAACGTCGGTGCGATGGACCCCGCGCCCCTTTGGGGGCGCGGGGAACTGCGCGACCAGCCCCCACCGGCCCGCAGTGAACCGACGACCTGATACCGCTCTCCCTGCGGAGCGCTACCGCGTATCTTGATCGCCATGCCGACCAGCCCTTCCGCCAGTCCGCTACCAGCGCCCCGCACCGAACCCGACGGTTCAGCCGTCATCCGGGTCCTCAGCTACAACATCCGCTCCATGCGCGACGACACCGCCGCACTCGCCCGCATCATCCGCGCCTGCGAACCGGACCTCGTCCTGATCCAAGAGGCCCCCCGCTTCTTCCGCTGGCGCAAGAAACTGGCAAGACTCGCGGCCGCCTCCGGCCAAGTCATCCTCTCCGGCGGCGCCACGGCGGCCGGCCCCGCCCTCCTCTGCTCCCTGCGCGCCACGGTCGAGCGCACCGAGGACGTCCTGCTCCCGCTCACCCCCGGCCAGCACCGCCGCGGCTTCGCCACCGCGGTCGTCCGCTTCGGGGGCGCCCGCCTCGGCGTCCTGAGCTGCCACCTCTCACTGCGGCAGGACGAGCGGTACGAGCAGGGCGGCATGCTCCTCGACCGCCTCGCGGGCCTCGGCACCCGGTACGCCGTCGCGGGCGGCGACCTCAACGACCGCCCCGACGGGCGTACCTTCAAGCGCCTCGCCGCCGCCCTCCAGGACGGCTGGGCGACCCACCCGTGGGGCGCGGAGAACACCTCCGCGCACACCCATCCCCACCAGCGCATCGACGCCATCTTCGCGACTCCGGGCGTGGAGGTCCTGGGGTGCGGGGTGCCGGTGGGTCTTCCCGGCGTGACGGAGACAGACCTGAGGGCGGCCACGGACCACCTGCCGGTCCTGGCCGCCCTCAGAGTGCCCGCGTCCTGAGGCGGAGGGTCAGACCACCGCGCCGCGCCCCGGATCGTCCCCGTCCTCGTCGTCGGTCTTCATACGTGCCACCAGCGTGGCGAAGCCGCCGACGAAGCCGCCGATGCTGACGGTGGCGAGCCACCAGGTCATCTCCCAGCCGAGGAGGACGGACAGCAGGAGCAGGATGGGTCCGCCGATGACGCCGAGCCAGGCGAACTTGGCGGTGGTGTCGGCCTCCGGCAGCGGCGGCGGCTCGGGCGGCACGAAGTGGCCCTCGTCGTCCTCGTCGAAGTCGTCCTCGGTGGGCTCGGGCGCCTGGTAGTCGCGCGGGCCCCCGACACCGGGCGCGAAGGCGATCGAGCTGCCGAGGGGCTTGCCCCCGGATCCGGACTCGGAGCCGGAGCTGGAACCGGCGTCGGATCCGTCCCCGGACTCGGCAGCGTCCTTGTCGCCCTTGCTGTCCCCGCCGCCGCTGTTGCCGCCGTCGCCCCTGCCGCTCTTATTGCCGCGGCCGGTCCCGTTGCCGCCGCGGTCGGTCCCGTCGTTCGTCTCCGGGTCGAGGAGGGCCAGGTCCTCGATCGACTTGAACGGTTTCGCTCCGGGCGGGTCCGGCGGCTCCTCGCCGTACCCGGCGACGATCGCCTGCCACGCGGCGTCCTCGTCGAAGGGCACGCTCTGCTCCTCCCCGAGAGTCGCGTCGAGAGGCGCGTCCAGAGCCGCGTCGAGAGGCTCACCGAGAGTCCCGTCGACGGACCCGTCGAGGGGCTCGCCGAGAGGTACGCCCTTCTCCTCGGAGTCGCCGCGCTCCGCGTCGTGCTCAGCCACCGGTGGCCGTCCCTTCCTGCTGACCCACCTGACCCGCGTCGGACTCCTTGCCGACACTGGGCGCGAGCCGGGCGATGAACGCGTAGCTCTCCTCGAAGATCCGGTCCGCGTCGTGGTCCAACGTCGCGACGTGGTAGCTCTGTTCCAGCAGGATCTCCGTCACGTCCGTGGACGACACCCGGCTGAGGACGCGCGCCGAGTCGGCGGGGGACACCACATGGTCCTGGAGGCTGTGCAGCAGCAATATCGGCTGGGTGACCTGCGGCAGTTCGGCGTCGACGAGCCGGCAGAGGTTCCGCATCGAGTGCGCGGCGTGCAGCGGCACGCGGTCGTACCCGACCTCGTCCGCACCCTCCTTCGCGATGTCGCTCACGATCCCCTTGGCCGACCGCACGAAGTGCCGGAGCACCGGGAGGGCGTGCGCGACCGGACCATGCACCTTGTTCAGCGGGTTGACGACGACGATGCCGCCGACCTCGTCACCGTGCTTGGCCGCCAGCCGCAGGGTCAGCGCGGCGCCCATGGAGAGCCCGAAGACGAACACCTGAGTGCAGCGGTCCCGCAGGGCGCGAAGCTCGCGGTCCAGCTCCGCGTACCAGTCCTGCCAGCCGGTGAGCTGCATGTCCTCCCAGCGCGTGCCGTGTCCCGGCAGCAGCGGCAGCGCCACGGTCAGGCCGCGCTCGGCGAGATACTCCGCCCAGGGTCGCAGCGACTGCGGGGACCCGGTGAAACCGTGGCAGAGAAGGACGCCGACCTGTCCGCCCTCGTGGCGGAACGGCTCGGCTCCCGGAAGGACCGGCACCTTCGGTCTCCTGTTCATGAGGCGGACAGAACGGAACCCCCGAGGCTTCGAGGCGTACTTCACCGTACGCGACCGCACTGACACCGACCAGGGTCGTCGGGTCCTTTGACGGTGCTCCGGGTTAAGGTCTGACCGACGACACAGGAGGCACTCGGTTGATCTACGGCGCTATGAAGTTTTCCATCGGAGGGCCACTGAAGCTCGCCTTCAGGCCCTGGGTGGAAGGCCTCGAGAACATCCCCGCCGAGGGCCCCGCCATTCTGGCGAGCAATCACCTGTCGTTCTCGGACTCCTTCTTCCTGCCCGCGGTCCTCGACCGCAAGGTGACCTTCATCGCGAAGGCCGAGTACTTCACGACGCCCGGCATCAAGGGCCGGATGACCGCCGCCTTCTTCAAGGGTGTCGGCCAGCTCCCGGTGGACCGCTCCGGCGCGCGTGGTGCGGGCGAGGCGGCGATCAAGAGCGGCATCGACGTCATCGAGCGCGGTGAGCTGTTCGGCATCTACCCGGAGGGCACGCGCTCACCCGACGGCCGCCTCTACCGCGGCAAGCCCGGCGGCCTCGCGCGCGTGGCGCTCGCCACCGGTGCGCCCGTCATCCCGGTCGCGATGATCGACACCGAGAAGATCCAGCCTCCGGGCAAGGTGATGCCCAAGCTGATGCGCCCGGGCATCCGCATCGGCAAGCCGCTGGACTTCAGCCGCTACAACGGCATGGAGCACGACCGTTTCGTGCTGCGCGCGGTGACCGACGAGGTCATGTACGAGATCATGAAGCTCTCCGGCCAGGAGTACGTCGACATGTACGCGACCGCCGCCAAGCGGCAGATCGCGGAGGCGGCGAAGGCCGACAAGGACGCGGAGAAGGCGGCGAAGGCCGCGCTCGCGCAAGCCGAGAAGCAAGCCGCCAAGGAAGCCGAGCAGGCGGAGAAGGAACGGTCCGGCTCCTAGGCGCGTCCGTCTGGACGTGCGGGAGTGGACGGGGCGGGGGAGCGCCCCGGAGGCGAACGAGCCATAAGAGGGGGGACATGGCGAAGCGCGAAAGAGTCATGAGGATGTCGGTCGAGCAGCCGCTGTGGCGTGCGCTCACCGCGTACCGCGTCCTGACCATGCTGTACGCGATCGGCCTGTTCGCCACCGCGTACGACAAGTTCACCCGCCCCTGGGTGGCGATCGCGTTCTACGCACTGCTGTTCGTGTGGACCCTGGCGACTCTGCCCAGGGTCGCGAACGCGGCCAGCTGCACCAAGCGGTTCCTCACCGCGGACCTCACCATCGCGCTGGCCGGCATCCTGCTCACCCGGGTCGCCGACGCCTCCTCGCGGATAGAGGCCGGCGGCCCGACCCTGCCGTCGATATGGACCGCCGGCTCCGTCCTGGCCTTCGCGATCAAGGGCGGCTGGCGCTGGGCCGCCTTCGCCTCCACGCTCGTCGCCGCCGTCAACATCGTCGAGCGCGGTGCCCCGACCCGCGACACCGTGCACAACGTGATCCTCGTCTGGGTCGCCTCCATCGCCATCGGATACGTGGTCGAGGTCGCCCGCGCTTCCGAGCTCACCCTCGCCCGCGCCCTGGAGATCGAGGCCGCCACCCGCGAACGGGAGCGCCTGGCCCGTGACATCCATGACGGCGTACTCCAGGTCCTCGCCATGGTGCAGCGGCGCGCCTCCGCGCTCGGCGGCGAGGCGGCGGAGCTGGGCCGGATGGCCGGTGAGCAGGAGGTGGCGCTGCGCACGCTGGTCTCGGGCGGCCTGGTGCCCGTCTCCCGGGTGTCCGAGGACGCCGCGCTCGGCGCCGTCGTACGAGCGGTGGAGGAGCCGGACGACGACGAGGGCTCGGCGGGCCCCGTCGACCTGCGCGCCCTGCTCGCCCCGTACGCCACGGCGCGCGTGACCTTCTCCGAGCCGGGCTCCCCCGTCCCGCTTCCCCCGGCCGCCGCACGGGAGTTGGCCGCCGCCGTCGGTGCCGCCCTGGACAATGTCCGCAAGCACGTCGGCGAGGACGCCCGGGCCTGGATCCTGGTCGAGGACGAGCCGGACGAGGTGGTGGTGACCGTCCGCGACGACGGCCCCGGTATCCCGGAGGGCCGGCTCGTCCAGGCCGAGGGCGAGGGACGGCTCGGGGTGGCTCTGTCGATCCGCGGCCGGCTGCGCGACCTGGGCGGCACGGCGGAGCTGATCTCGGTCCCGGGCCAGGGCACGGAGGTCGAGCTGAAGGTACCGAAGGTTTCCCGGGGGAAGGCGGAACGGCGATGAAGAAGACGGTGGAACGGCGATGACGGAGGTCAAGGACGTGGCTGGGCAGGCCCCGATCAAGGTCATGGTGGTCGACGACCACCCCATGTGGCGCGACGCCGTAGCGCGCGACCTGGCCGAGGCCGGCTTCGACGTGGTCGCCACCGCGGGGGACGGCGAGCAGGCGGTGCGCCGCGCCCAGGCCGCCGCGCCCGATGTCCTCGTGCTCGACCTGAACCTGCCCGCCAAGCCCGGCGTCCAGGTCTGCAAGGAACTGGTCGGCGCCAACCCGGCCCTCCGTGTCCTGGTCCTGTCGGCCAGCGGCGAGCACGCGGACGTCCTGGAGGCGGTGAAGTCCGGTGCGACGGGCTACCTCCTCAAGTCGGCGTCCACGGAGGAGCTGATCGACGCGGTCCGCCGCACAGCCGTCGGCGACCCGGTCTTCACGCCGGGCCTCGCGGGCCTGGTCCTCGGCGAGTACCGCCGGCTGGCCTCCGAACCCGCCCCCGCCACGGGCACCGACGAGCCCAGGGCCCCTCAACTCACCGACCGTGAGACCGAGGTGCTCCGGCTGGTCGCCAAGGGCCTGAGCTACAAGCAGATAGCCGAGCGCCTGGTCATCTCCCACCGCACGGTCCAGAACCATGTGCAGAACACCCTGGGCAAGCTGCAACTCCACAACCGCGTCGAGCTGGTGCGCTACGCCATAGAACGCGGCCTTGACGAGGCGTAAACCTCACGCACCCCTCGTTCGAGTGAAGCCTCAGGCGAGGACGACTGATCAACGCCCGCACAATTCACCGGAATTGACCTTCCGCACCATGCCGAAGTGACCTGGATCACTATTAGCGTGAGTTCCATCAGGCAACCGCGGCGAAGGGACTTTTCCATGCGGGTCGGAGTACTGACCGGAGGCGGCGACTGCCCCGGACTCAACGCCGTCATCCGGGGCATCGTCCGCAAGGGCGTGCAGGAGTACGGATACGACTTCGTCGGCTTCCGGGACGGCTGGCGCGGACCGCTCGAGAACGACACAGTCCGGCTGGACATCCCCGCCGTGCGCGGCATCCTGCCGCGCGGCGGCACCATCCTCGGCTCCTCGCGCACCAACCCCTTGAAGCAGGAGAACGGCATCCGCCGCATCAAGGAGAACCTCGCCAAGCAGGAGGTCGAGGCGCTCATCGCGATCGGCGGCGAAGACACGCTCGGCGTCGCCGCGCGCCTCACCGACGAGTACGGCGTGCCCGTGGTCGGCGTACCGAAGACCATCGACAACGACCTGTCCGCCACCGACTACACCTTCGGCTTCGACACCGCCGTAGGCATCGCCACCGAGGCGATCGACCGCCTGCACACCACGGCCGAGTCGCACATGCGCGTCCTCGTCTGCGAGGTGATGGGTCGCCACGCGGGCTGGATCGCCATCCACTCGGGCCTGGCCGGCGGCGCCAACGTCATCCTCATCCCCGAGCAGCGCTTCGACGTCGACCAGGTGTGTGCCTATGTGACCTCGCGGTTCAAGGCCTCGTACGCCCCGATCGTGGTCATCGCCGAGGGGGCGATGCCCAAGGACGGCCAGATGGTCCTCAAGGACGAGTCCCTCGACTCCTTCGGCCATGTACGCCTCTCCGGGGTCGGCGAGTGGCTGGCCAAGGAGATCGAGAAGCGCACCGGCAAGGAAGCCCGTACGACGGTCCTGGGCCACATCCAGCGCGGCGGCACCCCCAGCGCCTTCGACCGCTGGCTCGCCACCCGCTTCGGCCTGCACGCCATCGAGGCCGTCCGCGACGGCGACTTCGGCAAGATGGTCGCCCTGCGCGGCACGGACATCATCCGCGTCCCCATCGCGGAGGCCACGGCCAAGCTGAAGACGGTCGACCCGAAGCTCTACGAGGAGGTAGGCGTCTTCTTCGGCTGACACGCAAGCCCCCGACGACGGTCAGCCGCACACGGCGGCAAGGGGCCGGGTCGGGGGTGTCCGCCCGCAGCGGCTGGCGCGTCAACGCCGGTTCCTCGGAACCCAACCGATTCCGCGCCAGACCGAGGACGGATACCCCCGACCCGGCCCCGCCCCCCAACGATCCGCAGGCGAACAACCCCCAACCCCCCGTATATTCACCGGCACCAGACATTTCCGGCACAACCCCCGGAGGGCCCCGTGGAGATTCTCGCCTTCGGCGTCCAGTCCGACGAGAAGCCCCTGATCGAGCGGGCCTTCGCAGGACACCACGAGGTCCGCAGCCACCGGTGCCTCGATGTATTCCTCAACGAGGACACCGCTCCCATCGCAGCCGGCTACGAGGCCATCTCCACCAGCGTCAACTGCGGCCTGGGCCACCGCGTCCTGCAGACCCTGGCAGCCGGTGGCACCCAGCTGATCGCCCAGCGCTCCACCGGCTTCAACAACATCGACCTCAACGTCGCCGAGCGCGTCGGCATGACGGTCGCCCGGGTCTCGTACTACTCGCCCTACTCGGTCGCCGAGTTCGCCTGGACCCTCGGCATGGCCGTCAACCGCCGTATCGTGCGTGCCGCCACCCGCACCCGCGACTTCGACTTCCGGCTCGACGGCCTGATGGGACGCGACATGCACGGCCGCACCGCCGGCGTCCTCGGCACCGGCAAGATCGGCGAGGCGTTCACCCGGATCGCCCACGGCTTCGGTATGAACCTGCTCGGCTGGGACATCGCCGAGAACCCGGCCTGCGTAGAACTCGGCATGAAGTACGTCCCCAAGGAGCGGCTCCTCGCCGAGTCCGACCTGATCACCCTGCACGTTCCCCTGCTGCCGCAGACCGAGCGCCTCATCGACGCCGCCGCCCTGCGCGCGATGAAGGACGACGCGATCCTGGTGAACTCCAGCCGCGGCGGCCTCATCGACACCCAGGCCCTCGTCGCCGAGCTGCGCGAGGGCCGCTTCACGGGCGTCGGCCTCGACGTGTACGAGGCGGAAGCCGGGCTCTTCTTCCTCGACAAGTCGCTGGAGGCCATCGAGGACGACACCCTGGCCCGCCTCGTCACCTTCCCGAACGTGCTGGTCACGTCCCACCAGGCGTACTACACCGAGGACGCCGTGGGCCAGATCATCGACGCCACGGTCAAGAACGTCCTCGACTACACGGCGGGCCGCCGCTCGGAGAACGTGCTCGTCCCGCGCAGCTGACCCACCAGCTCCCGTACGATCGCCGCCCCGTTCAGCGTCAGTACCGACTCGGGGTGGAACTGCACCCCGGCAAACCCCGGCCCGCGCAGCGCGTGCACCTCCCCGGACCCGCTCCGGCTCACCTCGACACCGTGCGCGCCCAGCTCCCGGAACGCCTCGTCGTCGCAGCGCGCCACGAAGCTGTTGTAGAAGCCGACGGTCTCGGCCCGCCCGAACAGGTCGACCGTCGTCTGCGCCCCCTGGTACGGAACCTCCTTCCGTACGATCTCCAGGCCCAGCTCGCCCGCGATCAGCTCGTGCCCGAGGCAGACGCCGAGGACGCCGTGCCGGTTCTCCCGGATGACCTCGGCGGTCAGCGCTCGCAGGAACCGCATCTTCGCGTCGCCCGCGTCGGAGGGGTCCCCCGGCCCCGGGCCCAGCACCACAGGACCCTCGTGCGCGAGCACTGCCTCCCGCAGCCCCTCCTCGTCGTAGCGCCGAACGGTCACATCGAGCCCACTCGACCGCAGGACGTGCGCGAGCATCGCCGTGAAGGTGTCCTCGCCGTCCACGACGAGCGCGTGCCCCGTGAGCTCCGCGGCGCGCTCCTGCATCCGCAGCCAGAACGGCGCCAGCGAGGCCCGCCGCCCATCCAGCGCCGCCTGCACCCGCGGGTCGTCGCCCAGCTTCGGCCGTACGCCCTCCGCGCGCGGCCTGCCGGGACGCACCCCCAGGGCCGCCAGCACCCCTGCCGCCTTCGCATGCGTCTCGGCGACCTCGCTCGCCGGATCCGAACCCCGTACGAGCGTGGCACCCACCGGCACCCGCAGCCGCCCGTCCGCGTCGATGTCGGCGGTGCGGATCAGAATGGGGGAGTCGAGGGTCTGGGCCCCGCCCGAATCCCGCCCGACCAGGGCCAGCGCCCCCGCGTAATAGCCCCGCCCGCCGACCTCGTGGCGCTCGATGACCCGGCAGGCGTTCTGCACCGGTGAGCCGGTGACGGTCGCCGCGAACATGGTCTCCTTCAGCACCTCCCGCACATCCAGCGAGGACCGGCCCCGCAACTCGTACTCGGTGTGCGCGAGATGGGCCATCTCCTTGAGCCGCGGCCCGATCACCACCCCGCCCATGTCGCCGACGGTGCACATCATCTTGAGCTCCTCGTCGACGACCATCGACAGCTCCTCGATCTCCTTGCCGTCGGCGAGAAAGGCGAGCAGGTCCTCGGGCGTCGGCCCCCCGTCCGGATAGCGGTACGTCCCGCTGATCGGGTTCATCACGACGGTCCCGCCGGACATCCGGACATGCACCTCAGGGCTCGCCCCGACCAGCGTCCGCTCACCGGTGTGCACGACGAACGTCCAGTACGCGCCCCGCTCACCCACCAGCAGCCGCCGGAACAGCGCCAGCGCGTCGGCCTTCCCGAACCCCGGGATCTCACCCTCGTACGTACGCCGGATCACGAAGTTCGCGCCCTCGCCCCGCCCGATCTCCTCGCGCAGCACCCGCCCGACGATCTCCGCGTACTCCTCGTCGGCGACGTCGAAACCGCCGCCCTCGACGCGTACATCGTGCGTGGGGAGCTGCGCGAGGGCCTCGGCCAGCGGGATCTCGTACGACTCCTCGGGCGTCAGCACCGCCAGCGGCGTGCCGTCGTCGCGGACGTCGAAGCCGCGCTCGCGGATCTGGCGGAAGGGGACGAGGGCGAGGCCCTCGTCGGGGATGTCGGCGAGACGGTCGTACGTGCCGACCGGGCCGCGCAGCACTTCGACGACCTCCTGGTCATGACCGGGTGTGCGGCGGCGCAGCAGGGCGAACGGGCGGTCCTCGTCGAGCAGTTGGGTCAGGTCCATCGTTCCTCTTCCTCGGAGATCGGATCGGAGAGGAACGGCCGGCGCCCGGAAACACCGAAGGCCGCCCCTCGGGGCGGCCTTCGCGAAGTCTTGCGTACGCGCAGTCAGTGGGCCGCCGGATGAGCGGTCCACCACCAGTTCTGGATCGAGTGCGCGAACATGCGCCGCACCTTACCCGACGCGTGGGGCCCGGCAACAGCGTGAACCGTTCGCGTACCGGGTTCGGACCCCTCGGGCACCGGCCATTGATGGCCAGGAAGCCCGACCGACCCGACCGAGGAGAGAGTCATTCACGCAGTTCGTTCATTCATGCCTCGCCGGAGCGGCCCCCGCGCGCTCATGGCGTTCGCCGCGGCCACCGCCCTTGCCGCCGGCCTGTCCGGCGTCGCCCAGTCGGCCCCCCGCGTCACCGACGAGACCATCCGGGTCGGCTACCGCGGCCACGTGTTCACCGTGCCCGCCTCCTGGCAGGTCGTGGACCTGGAGCGGAACCCGGACGCCTGCGTCCGCTTCGACCGGCACGCCGTGTACCTCGGCACGCCGGGCGCCCGGCAGAACTGTCCCGCACGCGTGCGAGGACGTACCGAAGCGCTCCTGATCCAGCCCGCCGCCGAGAGCTCCGTGACCGCCGCCGGGAGCCCCCACGCCGGCACCGGCTCCGTCACCGAGAACCCCACGGCCGGCACCTACCGGATCACCGCGGGCAGCGTCTCCGTGACCGCCGCGTACGGGGACGACCGCGGGCGCATTCAGGACGTCCTGCGCAGCGCCGGTCTGCCCGTCGCCGCGCAGACCGCCGAGACGCCCGCCGCGGCGCCCCTCCCCGCGAACGCGACGTCCTTCCGGGGCGAGGGCTTCGACGCCTGCACCGCGCCGAGCCGGTCGGCGATGGACGCCTGGGGCGAGGCATCCGATTACGGCGCCATCGGCATCTACATCGGCGGGATCAACCGCGCCTGCGCCCAGCCGAACCTCACCGCCCAGTGGGTGCGGACGCAGTACGCCAACGGCTGGCGCTTCATCCCGCTGTACGTCGGCCGCCAGCCCTCCACCGACGGCGGCAGCTGCCAGGGCGGCTGCGCGGCGATCACCGACCCGGTGCCCCAGGGCCGTGCGGCCGCCGACGACGCGGCACGGCAGGCCGCCGCGCTGGGGCTCGGCAAGGGAACGGTGATCTACGACGACCTGGAGCACTACGACCCCGGAGACACTGTGACCGACCAGGTCCTCGCCTACCTCAACGCCTGGACCGAGCGCCTGCACAAGCTGGGCTACCGCTCCGGCGCGTACGGCGGGGCCTCGTCCCTGATGAGCGACCTGGTGGACGCCAGGGACGACATCACCCTGCCCGACGTGATCCACTTCGCCCGCTGGAACTACGAGTCGACCACATGGGACCCGATGGTCCCCGCCGACATGTGGGACAAGCAGCGCATCCACCAGTACATCGGCGACACGACCGAGACGCACGGCGGCGTGAAGATCGCCATCGACCGCGACCGGCTCAACGTGGACTAGGAACGTGCCTGCTCCGGGCAGCCGCGCGGACCCGCCGTACGGCCGCCCGGAGCACCCCCGATCGAGCGCGGCCCGTCTCAATTGATGAGCACATGAATGGACGCCCGACACGACCCCGTAATGTTGTGGAGGTGACCGTGAACGCTAAGTCCAGCGCAAGCGCTGGCAACACCTGGCGAAACCTGCCCGCGGCGCAGCAGCCCGAGTACCCCGATGCCGAGGCTCTGCGCGATGTGATCGCGGACCTCGAGTCGTATCCGCCGCTCGTCTTCGCGGGCGAGTGCGACCAGCTGCGCGCCCGGATGGCGGCCGTCGCCAAGGGAGAGGCGTTCCTGCTCCAGGGCGGCGACTGCGCCGAGGCCTTCGATGCCGTGTCGGCCGACCACATCCGTCAAAAGCTCAAGACCCTGCTCCAGATGGGCGCCGTGCTGACGTACGCCGCCTCGGTGCCGGTCGTGAAGGTCGGCCGCATCGCCGGCCAGTACTCCAAGCCGCGCTCCAAGGGCACCGAGACCCGCGACGGCGTGACCCTGCCGACCTACCGCGGCGACTCGGTCAACGGCTTCGACTTCAACGAGAAGGCCCGCATCCCGGACCCCGAGCGCCTGAAGCGGATGTACAACGCCTCCGCCTCCACGCTCAACCTGGTGCGCGCCTTCACCACCGGCGGTTACGCCGACCTGCGCCAGGTGCACGCCTGGAACCAGGACTTCGTGAAGTCGTCCCCGTCCGGTCAGCGCTACGAGCAGCTGGCGCGCGAGATCGACAACGCGCTGAACTTCATGCGGGCCTGCGGGACCGACCCGGAGGAGTTCAAGACCGTCGAGTTCTACGCCTCCCACGAGGCGCTGCTCCTCGACTACGAGTCGGCGCTGACCAGGGTCGACTCGCGTACGGGCCACCTGTACGACGTCTCGGGCCACATGGTGTGGATCGGTGAGCGCACCCGTCAGCTGGACGGCGCGCACATCGAGTTCGCCTCGAAGATCCGCAACCCGATCGGCATCAAGCTGGGCCCGACGACGACGGCTGAGGAAGCGCTGCAGTACATCGAGCGCCTCGACCCCGACCGTGAGCCGGGCCGTCTGACCTTCATCGTGCGGATGGGCGCGGACAAGGTCCGCGACAAGCTGCCCGAGCTGGTCGAGAAGGTCACCGCCTCCGGTGCGACCGTGGCCTGGGTGACCGACCCGATGCACGGCAACACCTTCGAGGCGGCCTCGGGCCACAAGACCCGCCGCTTCGACGACGTGCTCGACGAGGTCAAGGGCTTCTTCGAGGTCCACAAGGGTCTGGGCACGCACCCGGGCGGCATCCATGTCGAGCTCACCGGTGACGACGTCACCGAGTGCGTGGGCGGTGGCGACGAGATCTTCGTCGACGATCTGCACCAGCGCTACGAGACGGCCTGCGACCCGCGTCTGAACCGCAGCCAGTCCCTTGACCTGGCCTTCCTGGTCGCCGAGATGTACCGGGACCAGTAGGAGATCAGCAGGGATTTCGCCTGTTACCGGCATGTGAAGTGGGGCGCGGATCACATACGATCCGCGCCCCACCCCACTTTTACGACAGCTGTGTGCCGGGTAAGGTTAGGTAAGCCTCACCGATCATCGGGATGGCACGACTGACTCTTCGATCCCGTCGGGAGGTGACCCGCGTGTACGTCTGCAACTGCTTCGGCGTGACCGAGGCGCAGGTCAAGAAGCACGCGGATGGCGGTGCCTGCACCCCCCGGCAGATAGCGTCGGCCTGCAAGGCGGGTACGGACTGCGGGTCGTGCGTACGCCGTATCCAGGCGCTGCTGGGCAGGGATGCCTGCCCGCGCCGTGAGCTGGCCGACCGGGGCAAGCCGGTCCTCGCCGAACTGGCCGAACTGGAAGACGCGGCCTAGTTCCGGCCTAGCTGGGCTGCTCGATCTGCTGCGCGATGTAGAGCGCCTCGCCGAGCTTCTCGATGAGCTCCAGCTGCGTGTCCAGGTAGTCGATGTGGTGCTCCTCGTCCTCGAGGATCGACTCGAAGATGTTCGCGGACGTGATGTCGCTCTTCGCGCGCATCACCTCGATACCGCGCTTGAGGCGGTCGATCGCCTCGACCTCCACCTGCCGGTCGGCCTGGAACATCTCCGTGAGGGTCTGCCCAACCCGCACATGGAACAGCCGCTGGTAGTTCGGCAGACCGTCCAGCATGAGGATGCGTTCGGTGATCTTGTCCGCGTGCTTCATCTCATCGATGGACTCTTCACGCGTGTACTTGGCGAGCTTCGTCCAGCCGTTGTTGTCCTGGATGCGGTAGTGCAGCCAGTACTGGTTGATCGCCGTCAGCTCGCCGGTCAGCTGCTCGTTGAGGAATTCGATGACCTCGGGGTCGCCCTGCATCGCAGAGGCTCCTTCCAAGCGGGGGGACTGGGCAGGTTGCGCCGCATCTTTGCACCGGCGTACAAGGTCGTCCAGTAAGTGCATGCTTAGTAGGAGTTGCCCGAATACGACCTCGGCTGGTCATGGGCACTGTCCCCGGTCTGTCAGGATGGAGTCATGGGTCAGCCGGTGGAGCGTGAATCTGGAGAAGCGGCGCAGCCGGAGCTTCCGCCGGGGCAGCGACTTCAGCGCGGCTGGCCGGTCACGCACTACGGTCCCGTCCCCAAGTTCCGCCCCGAACGCTGGGAGTTCAGGGTCTTCGGGGCCACCGCCGACGGCGAGAAACACTGCTGGACCCACGAGGAGTTCACGGCCCTGCCGTACGCCTCCGTCGTGGCCGATCTGCACTGCGTCACGAAGTTCAGCATGCTCGGGGCCGAATGGGGTGGCATCCCCGCCCGTACGATCCTGGAGATCGCCCCGCCCGCGCCCACCGTCACTCATGTGATGGTCTGGGCCGAATACGGATTCAGCTCGAACCTGCGCCTGGCGGACTTCGCCTCCGACCGCACGATCTTCGCCACCCACAAGGACGGCGAACTGCTGACAGCGGAACACGGTTTCCCGCTCCGCCTCGTCGTCCCTCATCTGTACGCCTGGAAGGGCCCCAAGTGGGTCCGCGGCGTCGAGTACATGACGGCCGACCGCCGTGGCTTCTGGGAGGAGCGCGGCTACCACAACGTCGGCGACCCCTGGCGCGAGCAGCGCTACTCGTACCAGGAGGAGCCCGGGGACGGCCCCGAGCTCTGACTCCTGCTTCGTTTTCCGGCCGGCTGAACTCCGGAATTCAGTGGTGGTGCTGGTGCACGACCGCGTGCCCCTTGCCGCGGCCGATCATCCACTTGTTGACCGGCGTGGTGACCACGAAGGCGATCACAAGTGAGATGGCCAGCGAGAACCAGAACAATGCGTCCGCCAGGCCCGCGTCCATCGCGTCCGGCCACAGCACGATCACGCCGTTGTCGATCAGCTCCATCACGGCGATGGACACGGTGTCCGCGGCGAGCGCGACCCGGAACGCCGTCCGGAAGTCGACGCCGGCCTTGAGCACTCCGCGCAGCGTGAGCGAGTAGCCGAAGGCAAAGGCGAGGACGATCGCCAGGACCATCGTCGGTACGTTGCCCCAGCCGAACGCGGTACCGATCACCATGCCGAGCACCTCGCCGATGGCGCAGCCGGTGAGGCAGTGCAGGGTCGCCTGCGCGGCCATGGACCAGCTGGCCCCGCCCATGTCGTGAGCGTGCGTCTCGTGGTGAGCGTGGGTCTCGTGGTGCGAGTGCTCGGCGTGCTCGGTGTGTGCGTCGTGCTGCATGAGAAGCCCCCAACGTCAGGTAACGGTTCCTGCATCAGGCAGGAACCGTATACCCCCAGGGGGTATTCCTCAATGGTCTCGAAAAGTGGCCGCGATGGTGGCCTCGGCCGATGGCTCAGCCGTCGCGCAGCTTCTTCAGCCGCTCCACGTCCGCCGCGTGCCCTTCCTTGCCGCCGGGCGTCTCGATGATCAGGGGTACGCCCTCGGTGGCGGGGTGGGTCATCAGGGCGCGGAACGGGTCCTCACCGATGTGGCCGGAGCCGATGTTCTCGTGGCGGTCCTTGTGCGCGCCGACGACGTCCTTGGAGTCGTTGGCGTGGATCAGCTTGAGTCGGCCCTCGCCGACCGTGTCCACGAGAAGGTCGAGGGTCTGGTGCATCCCGCTCGGCCCCGTCAGGTCGTGGCCGGCCGCGAAGATGTGGCAGGTGTCGAGACAGACGCCCAGCTTGGGGTGGGCGTCGAGCGCCTCGAAGTACGGCCCGAAGTCCCAGGTGCGGGAGCAGAGGGAGGAGCCCTGACCGGCGGTCGACTCCAGCAGGAGGAACGGGTCGTCGTCGTGCGTCAGCTCGTCCAGCAGCGGCAACAGGTACTCACGTACCTGCTTGAGGGCGACGGCCCGGTCCCGCCCGCCGGTGGCGCTTCCGGTGTGCACGACCACGCCCAGGGCGCCGATCTCCCGCCCGCGCCGCAACGAGTGCCGCAGCGACTCCACCGACTTCTCGACCGTCGCCTCGGTGTGCGAGCCGAAGTTGATCAGATACGGGGCATGGACGTACGCGGGGATCGACTCGGCGGCGCAGGCCGCGCGGAACGCCTCGTCCTGCTTCGGGTTTCCTGGGGGCGTGGCCCAGCCGCGCGGGTTGGCGACGAAGACCTGGACGGTCTCGGCCAACAGGTCGCGGGCGTAGGTCAGGCCGACGGAGTCAAGGCCGCCGGCCACGGGGACATGGCCGCCGACGGGGTTGCGGAGCTGCTTGCTGGTCACGCTCTTCAGGGTGTCACGTGCTCCGGGGTGTCCCGTCGGCGGTCCTCAAGGCGGTGAAGCCCGCCCCCGGCTCAGCGGATCTCGATGGTGATCGTCGATCCCTTGGGCGCCGTCTCGCCACCGTCCACCGACTGGCTCTTGACCTTGTCCCCGAAGAGCCCGAGCAGTCCACGGTCCTCGTCGACCTTGAACCCGGCATCCTCCAGCGCCTTCTTCGCGTCGTCCACGCTGTCGCCCACGACGTCCGGGACCTGGACCATCTCGGGGCCCTTGGAGATCGTCAGCGTTACCGTGTCACCGGCGGCGAGCTCGCGGCCCGCGCCCGGCGACTGCTCGGCGACCTGGCCCTTGTCGAACTCCGAATTGACCTTCCCGGAGGCGATCTTCACCTTCAGGCCGGAGGATTCGAGCTCCGAGGTGGCGTCCTCCACGGACGCGCCCGTGACCTCGGGCACCTCCACGGGGCTGCCCTTGCTGACGGTGATCGCGATGGCCGAACCGGCGTGCCGCTTGGTGCCCGCCGACGGATCCGTGCTGATCACGAAGCCCTTGGCGACGTCCTCGCTGAACTCCCGGGTGACCATGCCCGCGGCGAGTCCGTCGTCCTTGAGGACTTCCTTCGCCTTGAACAGCGCGAAGCCCTTCAAGTCGGGCACCTTCACCGTCTCGGGACCGTTGGAGATGGTCAGCGTCACCGCGTCGTTGTCGCGGATGCGGGCGCCGATCTCCGGGTCGGTGGTGATGACGGAGCCGCGCTTCACGGTGTCGCTGTACGCGTGCTTGACCTTGGCGTCGAGCCCGGCGTTGGCCAGCTGGTCCTTGGCTTGCTTCTCGGTCTTCGACAGGACCGGCGGGACCTTGGTGAACTGGCCGGAGTTGATGTACCAGACGCCGGCGCCGAGGCCGAGCACCAGCAGGATGGCGGCGACGACGGCGATCAGGCCGCGCCGGGGCCCCCGAGGGGCGCGCCGCGAGGGAGCGACCGGTGCGGTCTCGAAGCGGCTGGTCCGCTCGAACCGGCTGGTCCGGTCGAGGGCGGAGGTGTCGTCCTCGTCCTCGTTCACGGGCAGCAGACGGGGAACCGACAGCGAGCGCGGGATCACGCTCGTACGGTCGCCGGCGTTGTCGTGGCCCGTGGCGAGCGCCTGCGGCGGTATGGCGTCGAGCTGTTCGGCGGTGAGCCCGGCCCGCGCCTCCAGCACCCGGCCGAGCAGCGCCACCGCGTCGTGCGGGCGCACCTCGGGATTACGGGCGGTCGCCGTGCCGACCAGCTCGTCGAGCTCGTACGGCAGTCCCGGCACGACGGCCGACGGCGGCGGCACGTCCGCGTGGAGGTGCTGGTAGAGAACCTGGGCGGGGGAGTCCCCGGAGTGCGGCTTGTCGCCGGTGAGCATCTCGTAGAGGACGACCCCGCACGCGTAGACGTCGACGCGGGTGTCGGCGGTGCCGTGCTCGATCTGTTCGGGGGCGAGGTACGAGACAGTGCCGAGAACGGACCCCGTCGTGTTGGTGACCGTGTCCACGGCCCGTACGAGACCGAAGTCGGCCACTTTGACCCGGCCGTCGTCCCCTATGAGGACGTTCTCCGGCTTCATGTCGCGGTGCACGAACCCGGCGCGGTGCGCGGCGCCGAGCGCGGCGAGCACCGGCTCCAGGATGTCGAGCGCGGCTCGCGGCTGCAGGGCACCACGGTCGCGCAGCACGTCGCGCAGCGTGCACCCGGCGATGTACTCCATGGCCAGATAGACGTACGACCCGTCCGTCCCCTGGTCGAAGACCTGCACCACATTGGGGTGGGCGAGCCGGGCCACCGACTTGGCCTCACGGATGAAGCGCTCGACGAACGAGCCGTCGGCGGCCAGCGTCGGGTGCATCACCTTGAGCGCGAGCACGCGGTCGAGGCGGGTGTCCAGGGCCCTGTAGACCGTGGCCATCCCGCCGACCGCGATCCGTGAGTCAACGCGATAACGGCCATCGAGCACGCGCCCGACAAGCGGGTCCTGAAGGGTCGTATCCACGCAGGTGAGTGTACGAGCCGCCACTGTCACGACAGCCCGTTCCCCCGATACCGCAGCGCGACTGCAGCCGACCTGTGACGCACACCGCACGCAACGAGCCGTTTGCAGGGTCAGCCGCCAACGGCGGGAACCCCCACAGGAGACGCGCACTTCCCAGCAGGCTGGAAACGGGCGGTGCGCGAGCCCGGAACTTCTGTGACAGTAACCACCCACGAGGCACAGCCAAGGTCAGAAGGCCGGCCGCTCCGGATCCAGCACCGCCAAGCCCTCCGCAGGAGACGACGCCTGCGCGAAGTGCCGCCGAGGAATCCGCCCCGCCCGATACGCCAGCCGCCCCGCCTCCACCGCGTGCCGCATCCCCTCAGCCATCAGCACCGGCTCCTGCGCCCGCGTCACCGCCGAGGCAAGCATCACCCCCGCACACCCCAGCTCCATGGCCAGCGCGGCATCCGACGCGGTACCGGCCCCCGCGTCCAGAATGACCGGCACGCGCGCGTGCTCCACGATCAACTGGAAGTTGTGCGGATTCCGGATCCCGAGCCCGGACCCGATCGGCGACCCGAGCGGCATGATCGCCGCACAGCCGACGTCCTCCAGCTTCCGCGCCAATACAGGGTCGTCATTGGTGTACGGCAGCACGGTGAACCCGTCGTCCACCAGCGTCTCCGCCGCGTCGAGCAGCTCGATCGGGTCGGGCAGCAGCGTCCGCTCGTCGGCGATGACCTCCAGCTTGATCAGCTGCGTACCCAGCGCCTCCCGCGCGAGCCGGGCGGTCAGCACGGCCTCACCCGCGGTGAAACACCCCGCCGTGTTCGGCAGCACGCGGATGCCCAGCTTGTCGAGGACGGACAGCACCGAACCGTGCACGGAGGCGTTCACGCGCCGCATCGCGACCGTCGTCAGCTCCGTGCCGGACGCCACGAGCGAGCGTTCCAGGACGTCGAGGCTGGGCGCACCGCCCGTACCCATGATCAGCCGGGACGAGAAGGACGTACCACCGAGGACGAAGGGATCGTCTGCCATGGGTCAGCCTCCCTGGACGGCGGTGAGGACTTCGACGCGGTCTCCCTCGGAGAGGGCGGTGGACGACCACTGCCCGCGCGGGACGACGGTTTCGTTGAGCGCGGCGGCCACGCCGGAGGGTGCGACGGTGAGGGCCGCGACGAGCGAGTCGAGAGCGGTCCCGGCGGCGATCCGCTGCCGTTCTCCATTGACGAAGATGTTCATGCGGGCTGCTCCGTGAGGGCGGCGGCGCTGAAACGCCTGGGGGTGAAGGGGCGGGCCTCGTCGGGGAGTTCACCGGTGGTCAGGGCGTGGGCCATCGCGTCACCGGTGACGGGCGTGAGCAGGACGCCGTTGCGGTAGTGCCCGGTGGCCAGCAGCAGGCCGTCGAGTTCGGTCGGGCCGAGCAGCGGCGCGTTGTCGGGCGAACCCGGGCGCAGTCCCGCGCGGGTCTCCGTGAGCGGCAGCTCGGTGATCCCGGGAACGAGCTCATGGGCGTCGCGCAGCAGCTCGTACACGCCGCCCGCGGTCACCGTCGTGTCCCAGCCCAGCTCCTCGCTGGTGGCGCCGACGACGAGCTCGCCGTTCTCGCGCGGCACCAGGTAGACCTGGCTGCCGCGCACCACGGCCCGCACGGTGCGGCTCAGGAAGGGCGCGTACCGCTTCGGCACGGTCAGCCGCAGCACCTGCCCCTTCACGGGGCGCACGGGTGGCAGGACGCCGTCGGGAACGCCCGCCAGACGCCCGCTGAGGCTGCCCCCGGCGAGCACCACCTGACCCGCCGCGAGCTCGGTGCCGTCCGTGGTGACGACTCCGGTGGCCCGGTCCCGTACGACGGTCAGCCGTTCGGCCCACGTCCGGTGGAACACCACTCCGGCCCGCTCGCACGCGGTGACCAGGGCCCTCGCGAGCCGGCGCGGATCGACCTGGTGGTCGCCGTCGACCCGCAGACCGCCGCGTACCCCGGGTGCCAGCATCGGCTCCAGACGGCGGCACTCGCGTCCGCTCAGCCACTCCGAGTCGAGTCCCGACTGGCGTTGCAGGGCGTGCAGTTCGCGCAGATGGGCGCGGTCGTCGGCGTCCAGCGCGACGGCCAGCGTGCCGCACTGGCGGTAGCCGAGGTCCTGGCCGGTCGCCTCGGTGAGCTCGGCGGCGAACTCCGGATAGCGGCGCGCGGAGGCGAGATTGAGACCCAGCAGGGTCTGCTCGCCGTAGTGCAGTTCGGTGACGGCGGCGAGCATTCCGGCGGCCACCTGGGCCGCTCCGCCGCCGGGCTCGGGGTCCACGAGGGCGGTGGTGAACCCGCGCTGCGCGGCCCGCCAGGCCGTCACGAGCCCGATGATTCCGCCCCCGATGACGAGGACGTCTGACGTACGTGTAGGCGACATGGGCGTCCAGCCCCTCCCTTCGCCGGCATGACCCGGATCAGGTTCGTACGGTCGGAGGCCGTCCCAGCCTCCCTCTCAGCCCAGTACGTCCGGGCTCCCGCGAGTGCTTTACGTTGGCCACCCTAGCCCGCCGCCACCTGTCTCAGTAAGGGAGCCTCCGCCCATGGCGCGTTCGCTCGACGGCCTTGTCCTCGCCCCTGTCGCCGACCAGGCGCCCGGCCAGGTGGGCACCCGCACCCGCTTCACATACCACGAGAAGGACGGCGAGATCTGGGCCGAATACGCGGGCGGCGATGTCATAAGAGGCCACCTTCTGGGTACCCGCCAAGACGACCGGCTCGACTTCCGGTACGTACAGCTGAAGCGCGACGGCAGCACCTCGTCGGGGCACTGCGTGTCCCTCGTGGTCGAGCTGCCCGACGGGCGCGTACGCCTGGAGGAGACCTGGGAATGGGAGTCGCAGACGGGCAGCGGGACGAGCGTCGTGGAACAGATCGGCGGACAGGTCGGCGAGGATTGTGGAACAGGTCACTGAACGCGTCCGCTGACTGACGAATTGTCAGTTGTCTATGGTGATCAGGTGAGCGAGCAGACGCAGGCACAGTCGCAGGGGCGTACGGCACGGCGGGTCGTCGTCGTAGGCGCGGGCATGGCCGGTGTGCAGACCGCGGTCGCCCTGCGCGAACAGGGTTTCAAGGGCAGCGTGACGCTGATCGGCGCGGAGCCCCATCAGCCGTACGACCGGCCGCCGCTGTCCAAGGCGGTGCTGCTCGGAAAGGCCGAGGGCTCCGCCTTCGACGTCGACTTCGAGGCACTGGACATCGATCTGCAGCTCGGGCGCGAGGCGCTCGGTGTACGGCCTCTGGAGCATGAGCTGGACACCGCCACCGGGCCCGAGCCGTACGACGTCCTGGTCATCGCGACCGGTGCGGAGCCGATTCAGCTGCCGGGCGCGGAGGGTGTGCCCGGGGTCCATCTGCTGCGCACCCTGGACGACGCCGAGCGGCTGCGTCCCGTCCTCGCCCAGCAGCACGACATCGTGGTCGTCGGGGCGGGCTGGATCGGCGCCGAGTTCGCCACGGCGGCGCGCGAGGCGGGGTGCGCGGTGACCGTCGTCGAGGCCGCCGACCGGCCGCTCGCCGGGGCGCTGCCCGCCGAGGTGGCCGCACGGATGGCGTCCTGGTACGCGGACAGCGGGGCCTCGTTGCGTACCCACGCGCGCGTGGAGCGCATCGAGCAGGGTGCCGTGGTCCTCGACGACGGCACCCGGGTGCCCGCGGACGCCGTCGTCGTCGGCATCGGGGCCCGCCCCGCGACGGCCTGGCTCGCTGGCTCCGGGATCGAACTCGGCGCCCACCGCGAGATCGTGGCCGACGACCATCTGCGCACCTCCGTACCGGACGTGTACGCGGTCGGCGACTGTGCCTCCTTCCCTTCGGGAAGGTATGAGGACCGCCTCCTCGTCCACCACTGGGACAACGCCCTCCAGGGCCCCCGTACGGTCGCCGCGAACATCATCGGCGAGGCCCCGGCGGCGTACGACCCGGTCCCGTACTTCTGGTCCGAGCAGTTCGGCCGCTTCGTCCAGTACGTCGGCCACCATGCCCCGGCCGATGCCACGGTGTGGCGCGGCGACCCCGCGGGCGCCTCCTGGTCGGTCTGCTGGCTGCGCGAGAACCGCCTCGTCGCCCTTTTGGCCGTGGGCCGCCCGAGGGACCTGGCCCAGGGGCGCAGACTCATCGAGGCGGGCACGCCGATGGACCCGGAAGCGCTGGCGGACCCGTCGAGGCCTCTGAAGGCGGCCATGGCCTAATCCGTTACCCCAGGTCGGACGGCCTTGGCTTCCGACTGTCAGTCCGGGATGGCAGGCTTGTCCCGTGACCGAGATTGACGCAAAGATTGATGCTCTCGTCCCCGCCTGGCTCACCCTCCCCGACATCGCCGAAATGTTCGACGTCGAGGTGACTCGTGTGCGGCAGCATGTCAAGGAAGGCCTGCTGATCGCCGTACGACGTGGTGAGAACAGGGCGCTGCACGTGCCCGCCGCCTTCATCGACGGTGACGCCGAGCAGGGATACCGGATCGTCAAGGGCCTGTCCGGGACCCTGACGCTCCTGCGGGACGACGGCTTCTCCGACGAAGAGATGCTTGAGTGGCTCTTCACCCCCGACCCGACCCTGCCCGGCACCCCCGCGCAGGCTCTGAGCGAGAATCGCGGCACGGAGGTGAAGCGCCGCGCCCAGGCGCTCGCCGTCTGACCCGAACAGACCGTCCGGCGTACGGACCACGGCGGGTCAGGGCCACCCCGGCCGCCGTGGTCCGTACGCACCGACAACGGGGGATATACGCATGCCCGAGAACGCTGCCGACACCGCGCGCGCCCAGCTCGCCGACGCCCGCGTCTACCTGTGCACGGACGCCCGTAAGCGCCAGGGCGACCTCGCCGGGTTCCTCGACGCGGTCCTGGCGGGCGGCGTGGACATCGTGCAGCTGCGCGACAAGGGCATGGAGGCGGCCGAGGAGCTGGAGCACCTCCAGGTCTTCGCGGACGCCTGCGCACGCCACGGCAAGCTCCTCGCGGTCAACGACCGGGCGGACGTGGCCCACGCCATCGGCGCCGACGTCCTGCACCTGGGCCAGGGCGACCTCCCGGTCCCCGCGGCCCGCGCCGTCCTCGGCGACGACGTCCTGATAGGCCGCTCCACCCACGCCGAGTCCGAGGTCGCCGCCGCCGCCGTCCAGGAGGGCGTGGACTACTTCTGCACCGGCCCCTGCTGGCCCACCCCCACCAAGCCCGGCCGCCACGCACCCGGCCTCGACCTGGTCCGTTACACGGCCTCGCTGGGCAGCGACCGCCCCTGGTTCGCCATCGGCGGCATCGATCTCGGCAACCTCGACGAGGTCCTGGAGGCGGGCGCCCGCCGTGTCGTCGTCGTTCGGGCGATCACCGAGGCGGATGATCCGGGAGCGGCGGCGGGAGAGTTCGCGAAGCGGCTGCGTCACGCGTAGTCACCTGGTGACTGTTCCGGCCGGTTGTCCGATTAGTTGTCCGGTAAGTGTCCGAGGGGTGGACAAGAAGTCGGCAAATCGGACAATTCCCCTCGGTTCGGTTGGGGGACCGGCGGCCCCTGGCTAACCTGCCGGTATGGCCCTCGGATCTGCTTCCACCAGGACTGATCGCGCACGCACCGTGCGCGACATGCTCGCGACCGGCAAGACGACGTACTCGTTCGAGTTCTCCGCGCCGAAGACCCCCAAGGGCGAGCGGAACCTGTGGAACGCCCTCCGCCGGGTCGAGGCCGTCGCGCCCGACTTCGTCTCCGTGACCTACGGCGCCGGCGGTTCCACCCGCGCCGGCACGGTCAAGGAGACCGAGCAGATCGTCGCCGACACGACGCTCACCCCGGTGGCCCACCTCACCGCGGTCAACCACTCCATCGCGGAACTGCGCAACATCATCGGCCAGTACGCGGACGCCGGAATCCGCAACATCCTCGCGGTCCGCGGCGACCCGCCCGGCGACCCCATGGGCGAATGGGTGCCGCACCCGCGGGGTCTGACCTACGCGGCCGAACTTGTTCAGCTCATCAAGGAGTCCGGCGATTTCTGCGTCGGCGTCGCGGCCTTCCCGGAGATGCACCCGCGCTCCGCGGACTGGGACCTGGACGTCGCGCACTTCGTCGACAAGTGCCGTGCCGGCGCCGACTACGCGATCACGCAGATGTTCTTCCAGCCGGATTCCTACCTGCGCCTGCGCGACCGTGTCGCGGCGGCCGGCTGCGAGACCCCGGTCATTCCGGAGGTCATGCCGGTGACGAGTGTGAAGATGCTGGAGCGGCTCCCGAAGCTCAGTAACGCCTCGTTCCCGGACGCCCTGAAAGAGCGGATCCTCACAGCCAAAGACGATGCGGCGGCTGTACGCTCCATTGGAATTGAGTTCGCGACGGAGTTCTGCGCGAGGCTGCTGGCCGAGGGAGTCCCCGGACTGCACTTCATTACGCTCAACAACTCCACGGCGACGCTGGAAATCTACGAGAATCTGGGCCTGCACCACCCACAGCAGGCCTAGACCGGTCGCACCCGCGTACGACAGACTGCGGTAGCGGCCACTGGGAGAGGGGCGTACATGGGCTGGACGGTCCTCTATATCGCGTTCGGCATTGTCGCGCTGTGGCTGCTCGGCGAGGTGCTGCTGCAGTACAAGGCGCGACTGCGCTACCGGCTGCTCGCCTTCGTCGGCTTCGTCGGCGTGGTCCTCGGTGTGCTGATGCCCTCCGTGGTCGTCATCGGCCTGGGTGCGGCCGCCTTCGCGGTCGGCCAGACATACGTCACCCTGTCGTTCCGCCGCGGCTTCGCCGAGGGCTGGGCCCTCAACGGCCGTTCCGCGTCCGGTAAGCCCGCCAAGCCCAGCAAGCGCCGCCGCGGCGAGCCGGACCACCAGGACCCGACGCTGGAGGTCTCCGACCTCGAAGCGACCGACGCCCCGGCCTACGCGCAGGACGACGAATACGCCGGCGAGGACGACGTCTTCACGCCCGCGCAGTCGGACCGGTTCATGCCCCCGGGCTCCGGCGAGCCCGCGGCCGCCGAGACCACCGCCGTGTACGAGCCGCAGCCCCTGCCCGAGGACACCGGTTCGTACGGCATCTACAGCGACAACGCGTACGCTGCGGCCGGCGACCAGTCCTACGCCGGCGCCGCCCAGTCCCAGGACCAGCAGGCCTACGCGGCGGCCGGGCAGCCCCAGGACCAGCAGGCGTACGCGTACGACGGCTACTCCGGGTACGACCAGCAGCAGTACGGCTACGACAACGGCCAGCAGCAGTACGCCGCCTACTCCGACCCGTACATCGGCACGCAGACGTACACCGGTGCCTCGTACGACACGACGTACGGCGGCGAACAGCAGCAGTACATGCAGCAGGGCTACGGCCAGGACCAGTACGCCACCGGCACCGGCACCTACGGCGGCGAGACCCCGTCCGGCGGCGTCTGGGTGCCGCAGCAGCGCACCGACGAGTACGGCGGCGAACTCCCGCCCGAGCAGCCGTATCCGTACCAGGGGAACGGCAACGGCACCGGGTACGACGAGCAGTACCGCTACTGAAGGCCGCCCCCAGCAGCCTTCAGTCCACCGGCGTGCTCACTGCGAGCCCCGGAACTCCGGCCCCTCCACGATCAGTCCGGCCACCAGCGCGCCCGACATGCCCGCGTGCGGAAGCCCGCCGCCGGGGTGGGCCCAGCCGCCCGCGGCGAACAGCCCCGGCACACGGGTGCCGTTCGACGGGTGCAGCAGTCGGCCGTCCGCGGCCGCGAGCGCCGGGGCCGGAACAGCGCCGCCGTCCGCACCCGTCGCCTCCGCGATGTCGGCCGGGGTGCGGACCTCGTGCCACAGAAGGCGGTCACGGAGGCCGGGCAGAGCGGGCTCGGCGACGCCGAGAACCCGGTCCACGTCCGACTCGGACACCTTCAGGCCCGACGGCACCGTGACGGTCAGCGTGACCGCCTCGTGCTCCGGGTCCGGCACCAGCGCCGTGTCGTCGGGGCGTGACACCGTGACGGTGGGCGTGGCCGGGAGTCCCGGGTGCTCTCCGAAGAGCCGGCCCAACTCCTCCTCGCGGTCGGTCGTGTGCACCACCGTCCGATGCGCCACCCCCTCCGGCCGCCCACCGCGCAGTGCCAGCAGCACGGTCAGCCGGCTCGGCGCCCCGCGCTGCGCCGCGACCTCGCCGTCACCCCGTATCGCCGTCCCGGCGACGAGGCGGTCCAGCATGCCGGGCGCGACACCCGCGACCACGAAGTCCGCGTCCGCGACCGTGCCGTCGATGAGCTCGACGCCCGCCGCCCGACCGTCCTTCTCGACGATCCGCTCGACGGAGGCCCCGAAGCGGAACTCCACCCTGCGGGCCACACACCGCTCGTACACCGCGCGCGCCAACTCCCGTATGCCTCCGCGCACATACCAGGTGCCGAAGGCGTGCTCCATGTAGGGCAGCACGGCGGCGCTCGCCGGGGCGACGCGCGGGTCGAGCCCGTACGCGAGGGCGTGGCTCTCCAGGAGGGCCGTGAGGCGCGGATCGCGCAGTTCCCAGGCGGCGACCTCGGCGAGGGTGGTGGCCCGGCGGGTGCGCAGCAGCTTCTTGTGCGGCACCGACGGGTAGGGCTCACGATCGGCGAGCACTGACCAGTTGGGCCACAGCGGCTCCTCCAGGAGCGGCCTGCGGGTGCGGTCCCACGCCTCGCGGGCCCGGATCAGGAAGTCGCCCCAGCGGTCGCCCGCGCCCGACCCGAGCGCCTCGTCCAGCGCGGTGACGACGCCCGCGCGCGAGGCGTTCGGCAGGGAGACCTCCGTGCCGTCGGCGAAGAGGTGCCGTGACGACGGGTCCACCTGGACCAGCTCGACGCACTCCTCCAGCGGCTGCTTGCCCGTCTTGACGAACAGGTCGCGGTAGACCGCGGGCAGCGGGAGCAGTCCCGGGCCCGTGTCGAAGGCGAAGCCGTCGCGCTCGAAGCGGCGCACCGCACCGCCGTACGTCTCCGCTCGCTCGTACACCACCACCCGGTGGCCCGCGACGGCCAGCCGGGCGGCGGTCGCCATCGCGCCCATCCCGGCGCCGATCACCGCAATCCGTCCCATGCCAGCGACTTTATCGGCCACCACTGACAGCCCGTTCCGCGGCGGTCAGTCGGGCGGCTGCTCCGCCCGTTCCGCCACCGGTTCCGCCAGCCGTCTCTCCTCCCGGCGTTGTGCCCTGCGACGCAGAAAGCGCCGGATCCGCGAGACGAGGAAGAAGAGCACCACCAGCCCGGCGAGGAGGAGAACGCCCGCGATGATCGCCGCGGCCTCGGGACGGAACATCGCGAAGGTGAGGATCCCGGCGACCCCGAGATCCTCGGCGGTGCTCATGAAGATGTTGCTGAACGGCTCCGGCGAGGTGTTGATCGCCATCCGCGTCCCGGCCTTGACCGTGTGGCTCGCCAGCGCCGTCGAACCGCCGATCGCGCCCGCCGCCAGATCCGAGAGCGAACCGCTCTGCCCGGCGAGCAGCGCCCCGACCCACGCGCCCGCCGCCGGCCGGATCACGGTGTGCACCGAGTCCCACACCGAGTCCACGTACGGGATCTTGTCGGCGACCGCCTCGCAGAGGAAGAGAACGCCTGCTGTGACGAGGATCTCAGGGCGCTGGAGGGACTCCGGGACGCCGTCGCTCAGGCCGGTCGCGCCGAAGACGCCGAGGAGCAGCACCACCGCGTACGCGTTGATGCCGCTGGCCCAGCCGCTGGTGCTGTGCCTTCTGGGGGACGAACCCCCAGGCCCCCGGCCAGGGGGAGTACGGACACGGACGCGATCGTAACCAGTCGGCAACGGTGCCTCCTGGGCATGAGTGCGCAGGTCTGAGTACGCGTACCTAGGGAGTGAGATGAGTACGCGCGCGGATGGGCCCGACCTGCGCGAACGGGAGAGTGGAGGCACGGAAAGGGGCGCGGCTCCGGTACCGCCGACACGGGGCGGCGGAACGGATCTCGCGCCCTTGGCCGCTCCTTCCGCCGACGTGGTCGGCGGGAGCGAGGCACGGGGGAACCCGGGGGACGACCGAACGGGGACCCAACGGGGGAACACGGGGAGTACGGGGGAGCACGGCGAAGCGCCGGTTCGGGTGGCCCGCGGGGGACGCGGCCACATCGGACCGGCGCTTTCGTGTGTGCCGGGCGGCCTCAGGCCCGGTGGGGGGCTACCGGCTGCCGCTCACGCGCCCCTGGAGCAGCCGGGACAGCGCCGCGTGGACGTCGTCCAGCGAGCGTTCCGGCTGGAAGGCCTGCCAGTCCAGGGCGGCCACCAGGACCATGCCGACCAGTGCGGCCGCCGTCAGCGGGATGTCGATCTCGTCGCTGAGCTCGCCGTTCGCCACACCGTCGCGCAGGACGCCCTCGACGACCGCGACGGCTTCCTGCCGGACGACCATCAGCGTGGACTGCCAGGCCCGGTTGGTGCGCCACAGTTCGGCCACGTACAGCTGGGTGAAGGCCGGGTAGCGGTCGATGAAGACGAGTCCGGCCCGGATCATCGCGTCCAGCGCGTCGACCTTGCTGCCGCCGTCCCGCGCGGTCTTCTCGGCCGCCTCCCGAAGGGAGGCGGTGAGGAGTCCCACGCCATGTCGCAGCAGCTCTTCGAAAAGGACCGATTTGCTTGCGAAGTTGTAGTAGACCGTGCCCTTCGCGACCCCGGCGCGCTCGGCGATCTCGTCCACCGTGGTGGCGGAGAAACCCTGTTCGGCGATCAGGGTGACGGCCGCCTCGTAGAGCTTTTGCCGGGTTGCCTCGCGCCGGCCGCCGCCGCCCGCCGTGGTGCTGCTGCTTTCCATGGCCCCGATTGTCACAGGAGCGGTTGTGCGCGTGCTCACAGGCTCAGCTCCGGGTGCAGCCGGTCGAGGGTCCACACCTGCTTGCGGCGCGCCGACAGGGCGGTGAGCGCGAGGGCGCCCGCCGTGAAGGCCACCAGGACGGCACAGGCCTGCCAGACCGGGCCCAGGCCGCCGCCCGTGATGAGCCTCCTGAGGGCCTCGACGACGTAACTCATCGGCAAGAAGGGGTGGATCGCGTTGAAGAAGCCCGGACTGGTCTGGACGGGGTACGTGCCGCCCGCCGACGTCAGCTGGAGCATCAGGAAGGCGAGGACGAGGATCCGGCCCGCCGCCCCGAAGCGCGCGTTCAGCCACTGCACGATCGCCGCGAAGCACGCTGTCACCAGGAACAGGAAGCCCACCGTCCCGGCCGCCCGCGCCATCTCCAGGCCGATCGCCCAGTGCAGCACGGACATCAGGGCCGCCGTCTGCAGCACGCCCACGGCTGCCACCGGCAGCCAGCCCGCGAGCGCGATGCGCCACGCCGAGGCGCCCGCCGCGAGCGCGCGCCGGTTGAGCGGCTGGATCAGCATGTACGCCACCATCGCGCCCACCCACAGGGACAGCGGGATGAAGTACGGGGCGAACCCGGTGCCGTAGTTGGGCGCCTTGTGCAGGTCCTTGGAGGCCAGCTGCACGGGGTCGGACATGACCTGGGTGCGCTGGTCGCGGGCCGTCCTGTCGTAGTCGGGGATCTGGTCGGCGCCGTCGTGCAGTCCGCCGGCGAGCTTCCCGGAGCCGCCGACGAGCTTGTACAGGCCCCCGTCGAGGGCTTTCGCGCCCGTTTTGAGCTTGCCCACGCCCGTGTCGAGGTCCGTCGCACCGGTCTTGGCCGTGCCGAGCCCGGTGTGCAACCGCTTGGTGCCCTTGGCGACCTTCTCCGCGCCCGCGTTCAGCTTGTTGATCTTGGAGACCGCGTCGTCGAGGTCCTCGGAGAGGTGCGGCGAGCGGTCGGCGAGTGCCTGGGCCTGCTTCTGGAGCGTGGCCAGGTTCTTGTCGAGCTTGTCGAGGTCGCCGCCCTGGTCGTCGATCAGTGTGTTCACGTCGTCGGCGACCTTGGCCACGTCCGCGGCCGCTTCCTTGGCCTTCTTCAGGTCGGGACAGGCGGCGTCGGGGACCGGCAGGGTCTCGCAACGCGCTCTGTAGACGGCGTTCAGCGCGGTGGAGGCCGTATGGGCGCCCTTGGCCGCGGCCGGAGCCGTCTCCACCAGGGTGTCGAGGTTGTGGCGGATCCCCCCGGCGGAGTCGGCGACGAGCTGGGCCGTGTCGCCGATCGACTTCTCGTTGTCCTTCAGGAAGGGGCCCACCTCGTCCGCGACCCCGTTGACCTTGTCGGCCAGCGACTGCGTGCCGTCCGCGACCTGCCGCGAACCGTCCTCCAGGTCACCCGCGCCCTTGTTGAGCTTCTTCAGGCCCCCGGAGAGTTTCCCGCTTCCCTTCTTGGCCTCCTTCAGGCCGTCCGCGAGATCCTTGGAGCCCTTCTTCGCCTTGCCGATCCCGCCCTTGAGCTTGTCGGCCCCCTCGGCGGCCTTCTCGGTCGCCCCGTGGATGTCCGAGAACGAGATGAAGATCTTGTCGAGGAACGACCGCGACGCCTTCGTGGAAGCGGCTGTCCGCACCTCGCTGAACACCGTCCGCGAGATCTGCCCGACGATGTAGTTGTTCGCGTCGTTCGTACGGACCTGGAGCGCGCCCGTCTCCGGCGTGTCCCCGGAGCTGGAGGCGATCCTCTCGCTGAAGTCGCTCGGCATGGTCAGCGACAGGTAGTACGTGCCGTCCTCGACGCCCTCGCGCGCCTCGGCGGCACTCACCTCGTGCCATTCGAAGGTGTCGCTGTCGCGCAGTCCCTTGGTGATGTCGTCGCCCGCCGTGACCTTCCTGCCCGCGGCCACAGCGCCCTTGTCGTCGTTCACCAGCGCCACGGGGATGCGGTCGAGACGGCCGTACGGGTCCCAGAACGACCACAAGTAGAGGGCGCCGTACAGCAGGGGCAGCAGCAGGAGGGCGGCCAGCGCGGCACGCGGGAGCTTGCCCCTGCCGAAGCGCCTGAGCTCAAGCGCGGCCAGTTTCGGCGAGCGCATCGGCCGTCTCCTTGCCTTGGGTGGATTTGGCGGATTCGCCAGACTGGGTGGACTGGGTGGACTGGGTGGACTGGGTGGACTGGGGCGACACGACGGTGGCGCCCTCGGGGGCCTCGCTGCACACCGCCACCACCGTGGTGCCGGACTCGGTGAGCGACTTCAACAGGGCCCACACCTCGGCCCGTTCGGCGTCCGACAGCTTGAGGTCGGTGTCGTCGACGCCAAGGAGGCGCGGACGGCCGATGAGAGCCAGCGCCACGGACAGCCGCAGCGCTTCCAGCCGCTCCAGATCGCGTACGGCGGTCCGGGACCCCTTGGGCAGGGACTCCCGGTCGAGTCCCGCGGCGGCCAGCGCGGTGTCGATCCGCAGCTTCGCCTCGTTGACCCGCTCCGCCCTGGGCCGCAGCAGCCCCCGCAGGGAGCCGCCGAACCGCCGCTGCAACAGCGCCCGTTCGCTCAGATGCTCCCCGACGGTCAGGGCCGGGTCGAGGTCGGTGACGCCGGGCACGTGCGCGAGCGCGCTCACGCGACGCACCGCGGCCATCTGCTTCGGCAGCCTCGACGGGCCCACGACGGCCGTCCCCTCGGTGGGCTTCATCCGGCCCGTGAGCGCGAGCAGCAGACATGTGCGGCCGGATCCGGAGGGCCCCTCGATCGCGATCAGCGAGCCGGGCTCCGCGTCGAATCGGACCCCCCGGAACGCCCAGCCGCGGGGTCCCCTGAGCCCGAAGTCCTCGGCCGTGACGCCGAGTCCGTGCGGACTGTCCACAGCTTCCCCATCCCCTGGAACCACTTTTTGAACTGACTGGTCAGTGCAAAAACTATCTCGAACCTTCGATCGAAGCAAAAGGCCAGGTCAGAACGGATTGTCAGTGGCATACCTCACGATGGGCACATACGGCCACAGTGCCGTCACACAGACGACAGGAGGTTCGTCATGGCCAGCTCTTCCGCGGCCGCCGCCCACCGGCGCCGCGCCACCGGCCCTGCCCCCTCACTGACCGGCCCGGCGAGCGACGTGCACCCCGTGCTGCGCCGGGCCACGGCCCCGCCCGCCGCCCTCGAGCTGCTCGCCCAGGCCCGCGCCGGACTCGAAGAGGCGACGGCCCTGGAAACGCCCAACGAGCGGTACGCGACGGCCCACTTGGCCGCCCTGCGCACCGCCGCCGCCGTCCTCGCCGCCCGCGGCCGCCCGGAGACCACGCCCCGCCGCAGGGCCCGTATCCGCAGCGCCTGGGAAGTGCTCCCCGAAATCGCGCCCGAACTCACCGAGTGGAGCGCCCTGTTCGCCTCCGGCGCCACCCGTCGCGCCCGCGCCGAGGCGGGCATCCAGGGCGCGGCCCGCAGCCGCGACGCCGACGACCTGATACGCGACGTGGCGATGTTCCTGCGCCTCGTCGAACGCATGCTGGTGCTGCAACCCGTGCTTCCCCAGCCCCGACAGGAGGGAGACCGCGAGATCCCGGACGCGGGCTGACCGGCACCACGGCCGAGAAACGGCCTACGGGCCCTCGCCCGCTCATCGCGCGATCCGCCGCGTGAGACGGAGGATCAGTCACGACGGCGGAGGCAATAGGGTGGAGGCGCCTGCAGCCTCCTCACCGGGAGGCCACAAAGATCGCTCCGCCCTGCAAGAGGCGGTGCCGCGCCGAGGAGTCAACTGCCGTGTCGGACCCGATGCGCCCCCGCGCTTCTCTCCGTACCGCCGTGGTCTGGGAGGTCCTCAAGGACGCCCTGGACCGCCGGGTCAAGGCCACCGGGCGGGAGTCCCTCGACGTACTCGACACCGGAGGCGGCAGCGGCAACTTCGCCGTGCCTGTGGCCCGCCTCGGCCACCGTGTCACCGTCGTCGACCCCAGTCCGAACGCGCTGTTCGCGCTGGAGCGCCGCGCCGCCGAGGCCGGCGTCGCCGACCGTGTGCAGGGCGTCCAGGGCGATGCGCACGGCCTCTTCGACGTGGTCGAGCGCGGCGGCTATGACGCGGTGCTGTGCCACGGCGTCCTGGAGTACGTGGACGACCCGGCCGAGGGCGTGCGCAACGTGGTCGACGCGCTGCGCCCCGAGGGTGTCCTCAGCCTGCTCGCCGCCGGCCTGGGCGGAGCCGTGCTGGCCCGCGCCCTCGCCGGGCACTTCAAGGAGGCCAGGCAGGCGCTCGATGACCCGGACGGACGCTGGGGCGAGGGTGATCCCGTACCGCACCGCTTCACTGCCGAACAGCTCACCGCCCTGGTCGAGGGCGCGGGCCTGCGCGTCGGCGCCGTGCACGGCGTGCGGGTCTTCGCGGACCTGGTGCCGGGAGTCCTTGTGGACACCGAGCCCGGGGCCCTGGAGGCACTGCTGAAGCTGGAGGCGGCGGCGGCCGAGCTCGCCGCGTTCCACTCCGTGGCGACACAGCTCCATGTGCTCGGTGAGGCTCAGGGGGCGGCCGAGAACTGAGCCGCCTCCCGCGCCCGAGCGCCCCGGAGGCGAACGAGGCCAAAGAGGGGCGCGCCGCTGATCAGGGGCTTGGCGGCAGATGGAGTACGCCACAGACCCTCCGATCGGGTGCTCGGCGCCGTATGATCGAGGGAGACCGTCCGGCATGACGGACCGTTCGCTGGGGAATGCACGCCTCAGTGGATCGGGGCGCCATGGCGGGTTCCGGTTGGCGAATTGGCGTAGAGGGGCGGGTTTCACGGGGGCGATTCCCTGCCTATCCTGAAGGGGACCCCCGGTCGCCCCGGCGACTGCACGATGAGGAGGACTCCGTGCCGCTCTCGGAGCACGAGCAGCGAATGCTCGAGCAGATGGAGCGAGCGCTGTACGCCGAAGATCCCAAGTTCGCGACAGCGCTTGAGGGAAGCGGGCTGCGTACGTACACCCGGCGACGGGTCTACCAGGCGGTCGCGGGCTTCCTGGTGGGTATCGCGCTCCTCATGGCCGGAATGGTCGCAGTACAGATCTGGCTCAGTGTGGTGGGCTTCCTGGTCATGCTGGGCTGCGCGGTGCTTGCCGTCACCGGTTGGCGCAAGGCCCCCAAACCGGGTGAACAGCCGGCAGCGCCCGGCACACCCGCCGCTCGCCGCCAGGGTCGGCAGCGCCGTTCCCTGATGCACCGAATCGAAGAACGCTGGCAGCGCCGCCGCGACGAACAGGGCCACTAGCCCTCCGGGCGCCGCAGCCGAAGAAACGCACGTGAGGGGGTGTCCACCCAGGTGGTGGACACCCCCTCACGCACGCCCTGAAACCCCCCAGGAGCCCGGCACGGGGGCGGCGTCAGCGCACCAGCGGTAGTGGCGGCCGGACTTGCGAAAGTACCGAGGGAATCCGCACGCACCGCGGCGGACCCACCGAGGCAGACCCGGGGACACATGTGGCGCCACCCCGGACGGGGTGGCGCCACATGTGTCCGTGACCGTCAGCTGTTCTGACCCGAAGGGCGGCGCAGCAGGGTCTCCCTGCGGGCCGCGAGACGGGCCGTCAGGCTCGCCCGGCGGGCCGAGGCCGCCCAGACCACACGGATGGCTGAGCGGGGCGCGAGAAGGGCGCGGAGGTGGGCAGGGCGGCTCGCCGAGGTGCGCAGGGCGTCCGCGATGCGGCGCGCGTCGTCCGCGAGGCCTGCCACGGGTCGGGGATGCGGGGCGTAGAGAACCTGTTCCACGGCTGCCGCCAGCCGGTGCACCGCGTCCGACGCCGTCGGATCGAGGTCCCCGAGACGGACGATCCGCGCGGCGGCCTTGCGTGGCGTCTGCGACTCGTCCGGCACGATCCCGTAGTCCCACGCCGTATCGGTCACCTCCTGCCAGGCGCCCAGCGTGTACGCCGCCGCGTCCGCCTCGGTGCGGCCGTGCCCGCCGAGCCGAACGGCCCGTATCCGCATCCGCCAGAGCATCGGCAGCAGCGGCACCGCCAGGACCAGGAGCCCCGCCAAGGTCAGCCCCAGGATCTTGAACCACGGCCAGCTGTCGTCGTGGGAGCTCGCCGTCGCCGCCGCCGACTGGCTCGGGCACGCCTCCAGCTTGCGCTGCTGCGCCGTGCAGCTCTCGCTCGCCGACGGGGCGGTGGAAGGCGCCGCGGACGAGGACAGCGTGGGCTTCGGAACGGCCGGCACGTTGCTGCCGGGGGTGTCCGTCTGGGTGTACTCCGGCACCGTGCCCCGGTTCGGGGTCGGCTCGAAGCGGGTCCAGCCCACTCCCTCGAAGTACAGCTCGGGCCAGGCGTGCGCGTCGCGCAGCCCCACCGACATCGAACCGTCCGCCTGCGGGGAGCCGGGCGTGAAGCCCACCGCCACACGGGCCGGTATCCCCAGCGTCCGGGCCATCGCGGCCATCGCGAAGGAGAAGTGGACGCAGAAGCCCTCCTTCTCCTTCAGGAACCGCGCGATCGCGGCGGAGCCGCTGCCGACCTGCACCTGGGTGTCGTAGCGGAAGTTGCCGCTGACGGCGAAGTAGTCCTGGAGCTTGACCGCCTGCTCGTAGTGGTTGGCCGAGCCCTCGGTGACCTTCCGCGCGGTGTTCGCCACCACCGCGGGCAACGACTCCGGCACCTTGGTGAACTCGCGCTTCATCGCCGCCGACGGCTCGGGAGCGCTCGCGAGCTGCGCCGCCGTCGGCTGCACGACCAGGCTCGTCACCTCGTACTGCAGGCCGCGGGTGTTCTGGCCGTGATCCCCGACGAGGGTGCGCCCCACAGGCTCGTACCGCCAACTGCCCTTGATGTCGACCTTGCTGGCCGGGTACGGCATCGGGAGCCAGTCCTGCGCGTACCAGTCGGCCGCCGAGATACGGGTCTGGATCGAGGCCCGCTGGATGTCGCTCCCGAGGCCGATCGGCGTCGGGAAGGTGTCCGGGACGTCCTGGATGCGCCGTTGGGCGGGCTTCCAGGCCGTGCCGTCGAAGTCGTCCAGGGAGACGATCCGCAGATAGAGGTCCTGGGTGTCGTCGGCGTTGGTGCGGTACGTCATGACCGTGCGGTCCTCGTCCACGTTCAGACTGTCGCGGAGCGAGACCAGCGGGTTCACCGCGGAGATCGTGCCGCCGCCCCCGGAGCCCGAGCCCACGCCCGTCCCCGCGCCGTCCAGCAGGCCGCCGTCGAGTGAGGGCAGGCCGAGCGGCACCACCAGGGCGATGCCCAGCGCGACCGCGCCGATGCGGCGCCCGGTGCGGACCGGCGCGACGGCGCCGCCGGCCGAGTCGGGGCCCGGTGTGCGGGGCGCCCCGCCGAAGACGCGGCCCCATTGCGAGAGCCGGTCGCGGCCCTCGGCCAGCAGCAGCATCAGATAGCCGGCGGCCGCGAGCAGGAACCACAGCCATGCGGCGCTGCCGCCGGAGAGCCCCGCGGCGACCGAGTACAGCGCGAGCAGCGGCAGTCCGGCGGGTGCCGCGCTGCGGTACGTCACCGCGAGCGCGTCCACCGCGAGCCCGATCACCAGGACGCCGCCGATCAGCATCAGCCGGATGCCGTCGTGCAGCGGCGCCGGAATCGAGTACCGTCCGACGTCGTCGGCGCCCTCCTGCAGCAGCACGCCGAACTGGTGGAAGACCTGGGGCCCCGGGACGATCCCGGCGAGGGCCTGCTGCCGGGCGAAGGCCAGCGTGAGCATCATCAGCGTCACCAGCGCCTGCACCGCCACGGTCAGCGGCCGGGCCAGCGGAACCCGCCGGGTCAGCGCGCCCACACCGGTCTGCACCGCCAGCAGGAACGCCGCCTGGAAGATCCAGGTCGCCGGGTCGACCAGCGGCAGCAAGGCGCAGGCAGCCATCAGCGTGGCCGCCGCCGCGCACAGTGACAGTCGTGCACGCCCGCTCATGAGCCGTCGCCCCCCGCCCTACTCCCCGTCGACGCGACGTGCGTGCGCTGTCGGTCGGCCTCCCGCCACAGGTCGGCGATCCCCGCCCCCCGCGGCACCATCACGGCGGTCCAGCCCGCCTCGCGCAGCATGCGCAGCCGATCCTCGCTCTGGTCCAACGGGCCGGGGACATCGGTCGGTTCCCGCACCCAGGTCTCACTGTCCAGCAGGAAGGCGACGGCCCCGCCGCTGCGCTGGCGCATCTTGCCGAGCACCGTCGCCTGCTCCTCGTCCAGATCGCCGAGGAAGGCGATCAGCAGCCCTTCGTTTCCGCCGCGCAGCACGTCGTACGCCCGGGAGAGCCCGGTTCCGTCCGAGTGGTCGATGACCGCGAGCGTGTCCATCATCATTCCGGCCGCGTCCGCCGACTCCTGGCTGGCGCCCGCGAAACCGTCGGCGCCCTCGCCGGGTACCGAGTTGCCGGTATCGGTCAACAGCCTTACCGAAAAGCCCCGTTCGAGCATGTGCACCAGCGTCGACGCCGTGCCCGAGACGGCCCACTCGAAGGCCGAGTCGGGGCCCGCGCCCTGGAAGGCGATGCCCCGGGTGTCGAGCAGCACCGTGCAGCGGGAGCGCTGGGGCTGCTCCTCGCGGCGGACCATCAACTCGCCGTAGCGCGCGGTCAGGCGCCAGTGCACCCGGCGCAGGTCGTCGCCGTAGCGGTACCCGCGCGGGATGATGTCGTCCTCGCCGGCCAGTGCCAGCGAGCGCTGCCGTCCGTCGCCGTACCCCTTCGCCTCGCCGGTCAGCCGCACCGGCGGCAGCGCCTCCACGCGCGGGATGACCGTCAGGGTGTCGTACGTCGAGAAGGAGCGGGTCAGCTCGCACATGCCGAAGGGGTCGGTGAGCCGCAGTTGCAGCGGTCCGAGCGGATAGCGGCCGCGCAGGTCCGAGCGCACCCGGTAGGACACCTCGCGCCGTCCGCCGGCCTCCACCCGGTCCAGGACGAAGCGGGGCCGCGGACCGAGCACGTACGGAACCCGGTCCTGGAGCATCAGCAGTCCGGTGGGCAGCCGCGAGACGTTGTCCATCCGCAGATGGACGCGTGCCTCGGAACCGGCGGGCACGCGCGCGGGGGAGAGCCTGCGGCTGCCCGCGACCCGGTAGCGGGTGCGGTACAGCACGGTCGCGCAGACCAGCGGCAGGACCGACAGGAGCAGGCCGACCCGGAGCAGATCGCTCTGCCCCAGGACGTACGCGCAGATCGCGGCGGCGACACCGGCGGCCAGGAAGGAGCGCCCGCGCGTGGTGAGACCGGCGAGCGCGGTGCGCAGCCCGCCCGTGTCCTCCTCGGCGGTGTGCCCCGTGCCCGCTTGCGTCATCAGAGCCTCCGGGGCGGCTGCTGGCCGTACGCGGGCGTACCGCGGCCCATCGTGAAGCCGGACTGCTGCTGGGGAGCCGCGGGAACGGGGGTTCGCTGAAGGATCTCCTGGACGACCTGCTCGGCCGTGCGGCGGTTCAACTGGGCCTGGGCCGTGGGCAGCAGGCGGTGGGCCAGGACCGCCACGGCGAGCGCCTGGATGTCGTCCGGCAGCGCGTACTCCCGGCCGCTCAGGGCGGCGGACGCCTTCGCCGCGCGCAGCAGGTGCAGCGTGGCACGCGGCGAGGCGCCGAGTCTGAGGTCGGGGTGCGTGCGCGTGGCCGCGACCAGGTCCACCGCGTAGCGCCGCACCGGGTCGGCGACATGGACCGTGCGGACCGCGTCGATCAGCTTCACGATCTCGTGCGCGTGCGCCACCGGTTGGAGGTCGTCCAGCGGGTTCACCCCGCCGTGGATGTCCAGCATCTGCAACTCGGCGTCCGCGCTGGGGTAGCCGATGGAGACGCGGGCCATGAAGCGGTCGCGCTGGGCCTCGGGCAGCGGGTAGGTGCCCTCCATCTCGACCGGGTTCTGCGTGGCCACCACCATGAAGGGGCTGGGCAGTTCGTAGGTCTGCCCGTCGATGGTGACCTGGCGCTCCTCCATCGACTCCAGGAGCGCGGACTGCGTCTTGGGTGAGGCGCGGTTGATCTCGTCGCCGATCACGATCTGGGCGAAGATCGCGCCCGGTTTGAACTCGAAGTCCCGGCGCTGCTGGTCCCAGATGGACACACCTGTGATGTCCGAGGGCAGCAGGTCGGGCGTGAACTGAATACGTCGCACCGAGCAATCGATGGACTTGGCCAGCGCCTTGGCCAGCATGGTCTTGCCGACGCCCGGAACATCCTCGATCAGAAGATGTCCCTCGGCGAGCAGCACGGTCAGCGAAAGCCGTACGACCTCAGGCTTGCCTTCGATCACTCCTTCCACCGAACTGCGGACACGCTCCACAGTGGCGGTCAGATCCGTAAGGCTCGCTCGATCGTCATAGGTCGTCACCCGGCCCTCCTCGGCCCTTTCCCGGGCCGACGCCCTGTGCGGACCGGCCCACCCCGAAACACGGACACCACGCGCGGAAAGTTCCGCGTGACGCCACACCCGCATTCTTGTTGCCGTTACCGGTTCGTGTCACTCGCCTGTGGATAACTGGCCGCGATATGTCAGGTCTTACGGCTCTTTGGGCGCCGGAAGGCCGGGGTTCTTTCGTGAAGAGAGAGTCCCACGAGGTGCCGAGGGGCGCCGACCGGGGGTCCGGCGGAGCCGGTCAGGTGGGGTCGATCTCGCGCATCAGACCGGTGGTGACGTCGAAGACGAAGCCGCGTACGTCATCGGTGTGCAGCAGGAACGGGGAGGTGCGCACCCGCTGCATCGACTGCCGTACGTCCTGCTCGACGTCCCGGAAGGCCTCGACCGCCCAGGCGGGGCGCTGGCCGACCTCCATCTCCAGGTCGTGCCGGAAGTCCTCGGTGAGGGACTCCAGACCGCAGCCGGTGTGGTGGATGAGGACCACACTGCGGGTGCCGAGCGCCCGCTGGCTGATCGTGAGGGAGCGGATCACGTCGTCGGTGACGACACCGCCCGCGTTGCGGATGGTGTGGCAGTCGCCCAGCTCCAGGCCGAGCGCGGCGTGCAGGTCGAGCCGGGCGTCCATGCACGCGACCACCGCGACGTGCAGCACGGGACGGGCGTCCATCCCGGGGTCGGTGAACGCGGCGGCGTACTGCTCGTTCGCATCGACGAGACGGTCGGTGACGGTGCCGTCGGTGGATATGGCGCCTTCGGGTTCGGTGGGAACGGATGCGGAAGTCGTCATACCTATGACGTTACTGGTCACAGGCGGAGGAGTCCTGCTGTGAGAGGGGACAAAGAACGTCATCGTGGCTTGTTGTGAGGTAACCCACACGGGCGGTGGCGGCGCGCCCATAAGGGTGATTACCGCGGATTTGCGGCTTCATCGGGAGAGGGCCGCGCGACGCGCATGCCGGTTGATTGACCGCGAGACACCGTGGACTAAAGTGACGCGAAGCGGGAGGCGAGGCTCTCCCTGCTGGACTGTTATCCCCCGGAGACCCGGCGCTTTTCCGGTGTCTCCCCGCGTGCGCGGCGCGTACGTACGGCTCGGCCTCCTCCCGCTCCCGGTCGGCTGACGCCACTCACCCGGCGCCAGCAGGCCTCCCCTTCTCGAGCGGGCGGGGACCCGGCGGTGCGTGCGGCCGCGCCGGACTTGAGAGGGCCCCTTGAGCCAGAGTCGACACGTCCCGGTGATGCTCCAGCGGTGCCTGGACATGTTGGCCCCGGCCCTCGCCGAGCCGGGAGCCGTGGTCGTCGACTGCACCCTAGGGCTCGGCGGCCACAGCGAAGCCCTCCTCGCCCAGTTTCCCGAGGCCCGTCTCGTGGCCCTGGACCGCGACAAGGAGGCGTTGCGACTCTCCGGGGAGCGGCTCGCCCCCTTCGGCGACCGCGCCACCCTGGTGCACGCGGTCTACGACGAACTCCCCGACGTACTCGACCGCCTGGGCATCCCGCGCGTCCAGGGCGTCCTGTTCGACCTCGGCGTCTCCTCCATGCAACTCGACGAGGCGGACCGCGGGTTCGCCTACGCGCAGGACGCCCCGCTCGACATGCGCATGGACCAGACGACAGGGATCAGCGCGGCCGAGGTGCTCAACACCTACCCGCCGGGCGAACTGGTGCGGATCCTGCGGGCGTACGGCGAGGAGAAGCAGGCCAAGCGGATCGTCTCCGCGGTCGTGCGCGAACGCGAGAAGGAGCCCTTCAGTAACAGCGCGCGGCTCGTCGAGCTGATCCGCGACTCGCTCCCGCAGGCCGCCAAGCGCACCGGCGGCAACCCCGCCAAGCGCACCTTTCAAGCCCTGCGCATCGAGGTCAACGGTGAACTCAGCGTCCTGGAGAGGGCGATCCCCGCGGCCGTGAAGGCGCTCGCCGTCGGCGGCCGGATCGCCGTGCTGTCGTACCACTCGCTGGAGGACCGGCTGGTCAAGCAGGTTTTCGCGGCCGGCGCCGCCAACACCGCGCCGCCCGGACTGCCGGTCGTGCCCGAGCGCTACCAGCCCCGGCTCAAGCTGCTCACCCGCGGTGCCGAACTTCCGACGGAGGAAGAGGTCGCCGAGAACCGGCGCGCGGCGCCCGCCCGGCTGCGCGGGGCGCAACGCATCCGCGAGGACAACGCCGAGTGAGGCGCGGGGAGAGGGAGGGCGCGTGAGTCGGAAACCCAAACTCGCGGGATGTCGTGGGTTGGATGTCCAAACCCGCGGGATGTTGCGGGTTGGGAATCCAAACTTGCTCAGCCTCAGTGAGTGGGGAAACCAAACCCGCTCGGCGGCCGTGACGCCGGGAAATCAAACCCACTCGGCGACCGTGGCATTGGGAAACCAGACCCACCGAGCGGCCGTGGCGCCGGGAAACCAGACCCATCGAGCGGCCGTGGCATCGGGAAGCCCAACCCGCCAAGGGGCCGTGAAGCCGGGAAACCCATCCCGCCGAGCGGCCGTGAACTCGGGAAGCCGAACCCGCAGGGAGGGCGTGTGAGCACGAAACCCGAACTCAGGGGACGGGCCGCCCGGCTCACGCGGCTGCTGCCGGCCGGTGCCGGACAGGCCGCCCGTACCCCCTTCGTCCTGTTGGTCGTCCTCCTGCTCGGCGGCGGCCTCATCGGACTCCTCGTGCTGAACTCCGCGCTCAGCGAAGGGTCGTTCCGCCTCGACGACCTGCAGAAGGACACCAAGAGCCTCACCGACGAGGAGCAGGCGCTCCAGCGGGACGTGGACGCCTACGCCGCCCCCGACGCCCTCCAGCGCCGCGCCCGCGAGCTGGGCATGGTCCCCGGCGGCGACCCGGCCTTCCTCAACCCCGACGGCACCGTCAAGGGCGTCCCGGGAGCCGCCGCCCAGCAGTCCTCCGCACGGAACCCGATGGTCCTCGCGCCCGAGGTCCTCGCCGCCTCACAGAGCCAGAGCCCAAGTCAGAGTCAGAGCCCGAGTCAGGGGCAGGGGCAGAGTCCGTCTCCGACGTCCGCCGCGCAGCCGTCCGTGGCCGTCCCGGCGACTCAGGCCCCCACCCCGTCCACGCAGCCCTCCACAACCCCCGGCAGGTGACGGAAGTGTCCGACAGGGAACCGCCGCGCCGCCGTGTGCCCGGACCCGCCAGGCCCGTACGTCCCGGAAGCCAGCGGCGCCCGGGCCCCGGTGCCCGCCCCGCGCGCCGCCCGAGCGCACCCCGGCCGAACGGTCCGCGCGTCATCCGGCTCGGCAGCCCCCGGCCCCGCCTGCGCATGGTCAGCCTCGCGCTGACCCTGGTGATGATCGCCTTCGTCGTGCGGCTGCTCCAGGTCCAGGCCGTGGACGCGAGCACCTACGCCGCGAAGGCCGAGCAGAACCGGTACGTCGGGCGCACGCTGGCCGCCGAGCGCGGCGGGATCACCGACCGCAACGGCGTCGAGCTGGCGACGAGCGTGGACGCGTACGACATCACGGCCGATCCGACGATGTTCACGCAAAAGGCCACGACGGTGGCGGACGCCCCCGAGCAGGCCGCGGCGCTGCTCGGCCCGATCCTCGGCCAGGACGCCGACACCGTCGCCAAGAAGCTGAGCACGAAGAACACCCGCTACACCCTGCTCGCGCACCGCCAGACCCCCCAGGTCTGGAAGCAGATCAAGGACCTGAAGACCACGCTCGCGGCCAAGTCCCAGACCGACAAGACCACGGTGAACGTCCTCGCGGGGGTCCTCGCGGTCCCCGCCAGCAAGCGCGTGTATCCGAACGGCGATCTCGCCGCCGGGATACTGGGCTGGGTCAACGCCGACGGCAAGGGCGGCGGCGGCATCGAGCAGCAGCTGAACAAGGAGCTCACCGGCAAGGACGGCAAGATCCGCTACGCCCAGTCCGGCGGCCGTCAGGTGCCGACCGTGGACTCCACCGAGACGCCCGCCGTGGCCGGCTCCGACGTCGAGCTGACCATCGACCGCGACATCCAGTGGGCCGCGCAGAACGCCATCACCGAGCAGGTGAAGAAGTCCAAGGCGGACCGCGGGTACGTGATAGTGCAGGACACCCGGACCGGCGAGATCCTCGCCATGGCCAACTCGCCCGGCTTCGACCCGAACGACCTCTCCCAGGCCGACCCGAACACCCTGCACAACTGGGCCATCGAAGACGCGTACGAGCCCGGCTCCACCGCCAAGCTGATGTCGATGGCCGCCGTCCTGGAGGAGAACGCGGCCACGCCCGACACGCATGTCGTCGTGCCCAACCGGCTGCACCGCGGCGACCGGCTCTTCCAGGACGACGTCGACCACAAGACCTGGTACCTGACGCTCAACGGCGTGCTCGCCGTGTCCAGCAACATCGGCACCATCCTGGCGACCGGCCAGCTCGGCAAGACGCAGAAGGAGGCCAACCAGGTCCTCTACTCGTATCTGCGCAAGTTCGGCATCGGCAGCCACACCGGGCTCGGCCTGCCCGGCGAGACGGCGGGCATCCTCGCGTCCCCCGACACCTGGTCCACGTCGCAGCAGTACACGATTCCTTTCGGCCAAGGCGTGTCGATCAACGCGCTGCAGGCGGCCTCCGTCTACTCCACGATCGCCAACGGGGGCGTACGCATCGAGCCGACGCTGGTGCGCGGCTCGAAGGGGGCCGACGGTCGCTTCACCCCCGCCGCCCAGCCCAAGAAGACAAGGGTCGTGAGCGAGAAGACGGCGAAGACCCTCGCCCAGATGCTGGAGTCCGTCGTGGACGACGAGCAGGGCACCGGCGCCAAGGCGCGTATCCCCGGCTACCGGGTCGCGGGTAAGACGGGTACGGCCAACCGCGTGGATCCGGCCACCGGCAAGTACAAGGGCTACACGTCCTCGTTCGCCGGATTCGCGCCCGCGGACAACCCGAGGATCACTGTCTACTGCGCGATCCAGAACGCCACCGAGGGCACCTACTTCGGCGGCCAGACCTGCGGGCCCATCTACAAGCAGGTCATGGAGTTCGCCCTGAAGACCCTCCAGATCCCGCCCAGCGGTGCCCAGGCCGCCAGACTGCCCGTGACCTTCACCCCGTGATCCACTGTGACCGCACGCCCTGATCAGCCTCCAGCACAACGGACCAGGAACAGCTCGTGACAACGATCACCCCGGCTCCCGGGAACCAGCCCCCGCCAAACCCCTCGCTTCGCTCCAGCGGGGGTGCGCCCGGTACGCTCACCGCCGTGCCACACGCTGATCAGTCCCAAACCACCCAGAAGGGCGTTCCTGTGACATATCCGGGACCGCCGCGACCGGTTCACGTCTCCGCCACACCCCTCGCGGAACTGGCCGATCAGCTGGGTGCCACCGCCCCGGCGTCGATCGCGGAGGTCACGGGCATCACCCATGACTCGCGGGCCGTGCGCCCCGGCGACGTGTACGCCGCGCTCCCCGGTGCCCGCCTGCACGGCGCCGACTTCGTGACCCAGGCGGCCGGCCTCGGTGCCGTCGCCGTCCTGACCGATCCGACCGGCGCCGAGCGCGCCGCGGCCACCGGTCTGCCGGTCCTCGTCGTCGACGACCCGCGCGGCCGGATGGGCGAGCTGGCGGCCACGATCTACGGCCGCCCCGGGCGCGATCTGCTCCAGATCGGCATCACCGGAACCTCCGGCAAGACCACCACGGCGTACCTCGTGGAGGGCGGCCTGAAGAGGGTCCGCTCCACCGGTCTGATCGGTACGGTCGAGATGCGGATCGGCGACGAGCGGATCAAGTCGGAGCGCACCACCCCCGAAGCCACCGACCTCCAGGCGCTGTTCGCGGTCATGCGCGAGCGCGGCGTCGAGGCGGTCGCGATGGAGGTCTCCAGCCATGCGCTGGTTCTCGGCCGCGTCGACGGCTGCGTCTTCGACATCGCCGTCTTCAACAACCTCAGCCCGGAACACATGGAGTTCCACTCCGACATGGAGGACTACTTCCGGGCCAAGGCGCAACTGTTCACACCGCACCGCAGCAAACTCGGCGTCATCAACCTCGACGACGAGTACGGCCGCAGGCTCGCCAAGGAAGCCGGCGTCCCGGTCGTCACCTTCTCCGCCGAGGGCCACCCCGACGCCGACTGGCGAGCCGAGGACGTCGAAGTCGGCCCCATGGACTCGACGTTCACCGCGGTCGGCCCCAAGGACGAGCGGATCACCGCCAGGTCGCCGCTCGCGGGCCCGTTCAACGTGGCGAACACGCTCGCCGCGATCGTCGCCCTCGCCGCCGCCGGACTCGACCCGCAGACGGCCGCCGACGGCATCGCCGCCGTGCCGGGCGTCCCGGGCCGCCTGGAGCGCGTGGACGCGGGCCAGCCCTACCTCGCCGTCGTCGACTACGCCCACAAGACGGACGCCGTCGAATCGGTCCTGCGCGCCCTGCGCAAGGTGACGAGCGGCCGCCTGCACGTCGTGCTCGGCTGCGGCGGCGACCGGGACAAGACCAAGCGGATGCCGATGGGCGCCGCCGCGGCCCGGCTCGCCGACACCGCCGTACTGACCTCCGACAACCCCCGCTCCGAGGACCCCCTCGCGATCCTCGCAACCATGCTCGCGGGGGCGGCGTCCGTGCCGGTACACGAGCGTGGCGAGGTCCAGGTCTTCGAGGACCGGGCCGCCGCCATCGCCGCAGTCGTCGCCCGCGCCGAGCCGGGCGACACCGTGCTGGTCGCGGGCAAGGGCCACGAGCAGGGCCAGGACATCGCCGGGGTGGTGCGTCCCTTCGACGACCGCCAGGTGCTTCGCGAAGCTATCCAGAAGACCCAGGGATGAACTTGTGATCGCCCTCTCTCTCGCCGAGATCGCAGCAGTCGTCGGCGGGCAGACGTATGACATACCGGATCCGTCGGTACAGGTCACCGGACCGGTCGTCAGAGACTCCCGTGAGGTGGAGTCCGGCAGTCTCTTCGTCGCTTTCGTGGGCGAGCGTGTGGACGGCCACGACTACGCCGAGGCGGTGATCGAGGCGGGCGCGGTCGCCGTACTGGCGTCGCGCCCCGTCGGCGTGCCCGCGATCGTCGTCGCGGACGTACAGACGGCTCTCGGCGCCCTCGCCCGCCATGTCGTCGAACGGCTCGGCGCGACCCTCGTGGCCCTCACCGGCTCCGCGGGCAAGACCAGCACCAAGGACCTGATCGCGCAGGTGCTGCGCAGCAAGGCGCCGACCGTGTTCACGCCCGGATCGTTGAACAATGAGATCGGGCTGCCGCTCACCGCGCTCAGTGCCACCGAGGAGACGAAGTTCCTCGTGCTGGAGATGGGCGCCCGCGGCCTCGGCCACATCAGCTACCTCACGGATCTGACGCCTCCGAAGATCGGCCTCGTCCTCAACGTCGGCACCGCCCACATCGGCGAGTTCGGCGGCCGCGAGCAGATCGCGCGAGCAAAGGGCGAGCTCGTCGAGAGCCTCCCGGAGGACGGCACCGCGGTCCTCAACGCCGACGATCCCCTCGTACGCGCCATGGCATCCCGTACGAAGGCACGCGTGATCCTCTTCGGAGAGTCCGACGAAGCGGACGTACGCGCCGAGAACGTCCGTCTCACGGAGAGTGGACAGCCTGCCTTCAGCCTTCGCACACCCTCCGGGTGCAGTGACGTGACCATGCGCCTGTACGGTGAGCACCACGTGTCGAACGCGCTCGCCGCGGCCGCCGTCGCCCATGAGCTGGGCATGTCCGCAGACGAGATCGCCCGCGCGCTCTCCGAAGCGGGCTCCCTCTCCCGCTGGCGGATGGAGGTCACCGAGCGCCCGGACGGCGTGACAGTCGTCAACGACGCCTACAACGCGAACCCCGAGTCCATGCGAGCCGCCCTGCGCGCGCTCGCGGCAATGGGCAAAGCCTCACAGGCACAAGGGGGCCGTACGTGGGCGGTGCTCGGTCAGATGGCCGAGCTCGGGGACGAGGCGCTCGCCGAGCACGACGCGGTCGGGCGGCTCGCCGTCCGACTCAACGTCAGCAAGCTCGTCGCGGTCGGGGGCAGGGAAGCGTCCTGGCTGCAACTGGGCGCATATAACGAGGGTTCGTGGGGTGAGGAGTCGGTGCACGTGTCCGACGCACAGGCGGCTGTCGACCTGTTGCGCAGTGAACTGCGCCCGGGGGACGTCGTACTCGTGAAGGCGTCCAGGTCGGTCGGGCTCGAACGGGTGGCCCTGGCGCTGCTCGACAGCGGCGTTGAGGGTGAGGTTTCCGCCCGATGATGAAGCAGATCCTGTTCGCAGGAGTCTTTGGTCTGTTCCTGACCCTGGTCGGCACTCCGCTGCTGATCAAGCTGCTCGCCCGCAAGGGCTACGGCCAGTACATCCGGGACGACGGGCCGAAGGAGCACCACAGCAAGCGCGGTACGCCGACGATGGGTGGTATCGCCTTCATCCTGGCGACGATCATCGCGTACTTCCTGTCGAAGCTGATCACGGGTTACGCGCCGACCTTCTCGGGTCTGCTGGTGCTCGGCCTGATGGCGGGCATGGGCCTGGTCGGCTTCCTGGACGACTACATCAAGATCGTCAAGCGGCGCTCGCTCGGTCTGCGGGCCAAGGCGAAGATGGCCGGACAGCTGACCGGCGGCATCGCCTTCGCGGTGCTGGCCCTGCAGTTCGCCGACAACCGTGGCAACACCCCGGCCTCCACGAAGCTCTCCTTCGTGCAGGACTTCGGCTGGTCCATCGGCCCGGTGCTGTTCGTGGTCTGGGCGCTGTTCATGATCCTCGCCATGTCGAACGGCGTGAACCTGACGGACGGTCTCGACGGCCTCGCCACCGGCGCCGCGACCATGGTGTTCGGCGCGTACACCTTCATCGGTGTCTGGCAGTTCCAGGAGTCCTGCGCCAACGCGCAGACGCTGACCAACCCGGCCGCCTGTTACGAGGTGCGCGATCCGCTCGACCTCGCCATCGTTTCCTCCGCACTGATGGGCGCCTGCCTCGGCTTCCTGTGGTGGAACACGTCACCGGCCAAGATCTTCATGGGTGACACCGGTTCGCTGGCCCTCGGCGGCGCGCTCGCCGGCCTCGCGATCTGCTCCCGCACGGAGCTGCTGGTCGCGCTCCTCGGCGGTCTCTTCGTCCTGATCACCATGTCGGTCGTCATCCAGGTCGGTTCGTTCCGGATGACCGGCAAGCGCGTCTTCCGCATGGCGCCACTCCAGCACCACTTCGAACTCAAGGGGTGGTCCGAAGTCCTTGTGGTGGTCCGCTTCTGGATCATTCAGGGCATGTGCGTCATCGTGGGTCTGGGGCTCTTCTACGCAGGATGGGCAGCCAAGAAGTGACCGACTGGCAGGGCAAGAACGTCACCGTCGCCGGGCTCGGCGTCTCCGGAATCCCGGCGGCCAAGGTGCTGCACGGCCTCGGTGCGGTCGTCACGGTCGTCAACGACGGCGACGACGAGCGCTCCCGTGCGCAGGCCGCGGACCTGGAGGCGCTCGGCGTCACCGTGCGCCTCGGTGACGGCGCGACCCTGCCCGAAGGCACCGAGCTCATCGTCACCGCGCCCGGCTGGAAGCCGGACAAGCCGCTGTTCGCCGCGGCCGCCGAGGCGGGCGTCCCGGTCTGGGGCGACGTCGAGCTGGCCTGGCGGCTCAGGGGCCCCGATGCGGCCCCCTGGCTCGCCGTCACCGGCACCAACGGCAAGACCACGACCGTCCAGATGCTCGCCTCGATCCTCAAGGCGGCAGGCCTGCGCACGGCGGCGGTCGGCAACATCGGCGTCTCACTGCTGGACGCGGTCCTCGGCGAGGAGACCTACGACGTCCTCGCCGTCGAACTCTCCAGCTACCAGCTGCACTGGGCGCCCTCACTGCGCGCGCACTCCGCGACCGTACTGAACCTGGCGCCCGACCATCTCGACTGGCACGGCTCGATGGAGGCGTACGCCGCCGACAAGGGCCGTATCTACGAAGGCAATCGGGTCGCCTGTGTCTACAACGTGGCCGACAAGGCCACCGAGGACCTGGTGCGCGAGGCGGACGTCGAGGAGGGCTGCCGGGCGATCGGCTTCACGCTCGGCACTCCCGGGCCGTCCCAACTCGGCGTCGTGGAAGGCATCCTGGTCGACCGCGCCTTCGTCGAGGACCGGCACAAGAACGCCCAGGAGCTGGCTGAGGTCTCCGACGTCCGGCCACCCGCCCCGCACAACATCGCCAACGCCCTTGCGGCGGCGGCCCTGGCGCGCGCCTTCGGGGTGCCCGCCCGGGCCGTACGCGACGGTCTGCGGGCCTTCCGGCCCGACGCCCACCGCATCGCGCACGTCGCCGATGTGGACGAAGTCGCGTACATCGACGACTCCAAGGCCACCAACACGCATGCCGCGGAAGCCTCTTTGGCGGCCTACGAGTCGATCGTGTGGATCGCGGGCGGGCTCGCCAAGGGTGCGACCTTCGACGAGCTGGTCGCCAAGTCGGCAAAGCGACTTCGGGGTGTTGTCCTGATCGGTGCCGATCGCGCGCTGATCGGCGAAGCGCTCGCGCGACACGCCCCGGAAGTACCGGTCGTCGACCTCGACCGGACCGACACTGGGGCGATGCTCGCGGCGGTTCAGGAGGCGCGGGGGCTCGCTCACGCCGGTGACACGGTGCTGTTGGCTCCGGCCTGCGCCTCGATGGACATGTTCGCCAACTACAACAAGCGCGGTGACGCTTTCGCGGAGGCGGTTCGCGAGATCGGCGCCGTCGACGGCTGACCCGGGTCCGCCTTGCCTGGCGGCGCCGGGCACACCTGGGAGGGAACGCGTGACAGGGATGTGGCTGGGGTCCAGGCGTCCGACCGCCGGTGGCACGGCGCTGTACCAGCCCGTCCCTCCGCCGGCGCCTGAGCGGCCCGGGAGGACCGCAGGCGGGCCACCCTCCCTCAGCGGCAGCGGCAGCGGCACCGCCCGCCGCGGCGGACGGAGCCGCTGATGGCCGGCAGTCGCACCGGCCGCCCCCCGGTCCAGCGGACCACGAGGCGGCCCGCTTCCCCCCGCCCCCCTCGCGACAACCCCGTACGCCTGCTCTACACGCGCGCCCGCAAGGCCTGGGACCGCCCGCTGACCGCGTACTACCTGATCCTCGGCGGCAGTCTGCTGATCACCGTGCTCGGCCTGGTGATGGTCTACTCGGCGTCGCAGATCACGGCGCTCCAGCTGTCGCTGCCCGGGTCGTACTTCTTCCGCAAGCAGTTCCTGGCCGCCTCGATCGGCGGCGTGCTGCTGCTCGTCGCCTCGCGGATGCCGGTGAAGCTGCACCGGGCGCTGGCGTACCCGATGCTGGCCGGATCGGTCTTCCTGATGATCCTGGTGCAGGTGCCCGGGATAGGAGTCGCGATCAACGGCAACCAGAACTGGATCTCCCTGGGCGGCTCCTTCCAGATCCAGCCCAGCGAGTTCGGCAAGCTCGCCCTGGTGCTGTGGGGCGCCGACCTGATCGCGCGCAAGGAGGACAAGCGGCTGCTCACGCAGTGGAAGCACATGCTGGTGCCGCTCGTCCCGGTGACGTTCATGCTGCTCGGGCTGATCATGATCGGCGGCGACATGGGAACGGCGATCATCCTCACCGCGATCCTGTTCGGACTGCTGTGGCTGGCGGGCGCTCCGACCCGGCTGTTCGTGGGTGTGCTGTCGATCGCGGCCACCCTCGGTGTGATCCTCATCAAGACCAGCCCGAACCGCATGGCCCGGTTCTCCTGCATCGGCGCCACCGAACCCGGCACGGGCGCCACCTCGTGCTGGCAGGCCGTGCACGGCATCTACGCCCTCGCCTCCGGCGGGCTGTTCGGTTCCGGACTCGGTGCGAGTGTGGAGAAATGGGGCCAACTACCCGAAGCCCACACCGACTTCATCTTCGCCGTCACCGGTGAGGAACTGGGCCTCGCGGGGACGCTGTCGGTGCTCGCCCTCTTCGCGGCTCTAGGCTATGCGGGTATCCGCGTGGCCGGACGCACGGAGGACCCCTTCGTGAGGTATGCCGCGGGAGGCGTGACCACCTGGATCACGGCCCAGGCCGTGATCAACATCGGTGCGGTGCTCGGTCTGCTGCCGATCGCCGGTGTCCCGCTCCCGCTGTTCTCCTACGGGGGTTCCGCCCTGCTGCCGACCATGTTCGCCATCGGGCTGCTGATCGCCTTCGCACGCGACGACCCCGCTGCGCGGGCGGCGCTCGCGTTGCGGCAACCTCGCTTTGGCAGAAAGCGGGCTGCGGTGAGAGGCTCCGCGGGGGCCGCGGGGCCTCGGAGATGGAACACGATGCGACGGCGCGCCGCGGTGCGTTCGTCCGGAGAGCGGTGAATTTCGGTGCATGTCGTACTCGCCGGCGGGGGGACCGCCGGCCACATCGAGCCCGCGCTCGCCCTCGCGGACGCCCTGCGGAGGCAGGACCCGACCGTGGGGATCACGGCCCTGGGCACGGAACGCGGGCTTGAGACCCGGCTCGTACCCGAGCGCGGCTACGAACTCGCGCTGATCCCCGCCGTCCCGCTGCCGCGCAAGCCCACGCCCGAGCTGATCACCGTCCCCGGGCGGCTGCGCGGCACGATCAAGGCGGCCGAGCAGATCCTGGAGCGCACCAAGGCGGACGCGGTCGTCGGCTTCGGCGGCTATGTGGCCCTGCCCGCCTATCTCGCGGCCAAGCGGCTCGGCGTGCCGATCGTCATCCACGAGGCCAACGCCCGTCCGGGGCTCGCCAACAAGATCGGTTCCCGGTACGCGGCGCAGGTCGCCGTCTCGACCCCGGACAACAAGCTGCGCGGCGCCCGCTACATCGGCATCCCGCTGCGCCGCTCGATCGCCACCCTCGACCGGGCCGCCGTACGCCCCGAGGCGCGCGCCGCGTTCGGGCTCGACCCCGCGCTGCCGACCCTGCTGGTGTCCGGCGGCTCGCAGGGCGCCCGGCGCCTCAACGAGGTGGTCCAGCAGGCGGCTCCGTACCTCCAGCAGGCGGGCATCCAGATCCTGCACGCGGTCGGCCCGAAGAACGAACTGCCGCAGGTGCATCAGATGCCGGGGATGCCCCCGTACATCCCGGTACCGTACGTGGACCGGATGGACCTCGCGTACGCCGCGGCCGACATGATGCTCTGCCGCGCGGGCGCGATGACCGTCGCCGAACTCTCCGCCGTCGGGCTCCCCGCCGCCTACGTCCCGCTGCCCATCGGCAACGGCGAACAGCGGCTGAACGCCCAGCCGGTGGTCAAGGCCGGCGGCGGACTGCTGGTCGACGACGCGGAACTGACGCCCCAGTGGGTGCAGCAGAACGTGCTGCCCGTGCTCGCCGACCCGCACCGGCTGTACGAGATGTCCCGCGCCGCCAGCGAGTTCGGCCGCCGGGATGCCGACGACCTGCTCGTCGGCATGGTGTACGAGGCGATCGCCTCGCGCCGCCGCCAGTAACGCATCGGCGAGTGAGCCGAAGGGGCGCGCGGGTGTCGAGAGATCGAGCGCGCGGAGGCCCGAAGGGCTGAGCACGGTCGGGCTCTCGACACCGGCTTGGGTGCCCCGGAGGTGAACCGAGCCAGGGAGAAGGAGTGCGCGTGGCCGGACCGACGACCGCCGATCGCGGCGAACGGCAGAAGCTGGAGTCCGGCCCGCCCCGGCCGCCCCGTCTCGGGCGGCTGCGTCGCCCTCGTACGCTCATCATCCTTTTGCTTGCAGCGGTGTTGGCCGGGGCCGCTTCGGTCTGGGTCCTGTACGGCTCGCAATGGCTGCGCGTGGAGCACGTATCGGCGTCCGGGATGCGGGTGCTGACGGCCGAGCAGGTGCGGGAAGCGGCCGATGTTCCGGTCGGATCCCCGCTGATTTCCGTCGATACCGATGCTATTGAGGCACGGCTGCGCCGAAAATTGCCCCGAATTGACTCGGTTGATGTCGTCCGTTCCTGGCCGCATGGAATCGGTCTGAAAGTGACCGAACGCACTCCGGTCCTGATGGTGGAAAAAGGCGCGAAGTTCATCGAAGTGGACGCCAAGGGCGTGCGATTCGCCACGGTTTCTGATGCTCCGAAGGGCGTTCCCGCACTGGAATTGACGGTGTCCCGGTCGGCGGGGCTGCGCCGTTTCGGCGCCGACCGGCTGGTGCGCGAGGCGGTGCGGGTCGCCGGTGACATTCCGGCCGCCGTCGCCCGTGACACTCGTACCCTCAAGGTCCGTTCGTACGACTCCATCTCGCTGGAGTTGAAGGGCGGCCGCACGGTCGAGTGGGGCAGCGGCGAGAAGGGCCGCGCGAAGGCCAGGACGCTCACCGCTCTCATGAAAGCCGCTCCCAAGGCCCGGCACTTCGACGTGAGCGCTCCCACCGCCCCTGCGTCATCGGGGAGTTGACGCACATCTGCGCAGGCCAGCACCCTGGTTGGGCAGTGCTACGCCTGATCACATAGGGTGAAAAGAAAAACGGGAGGTTCGGCGTGTTCGTTGAACGTGCGCCACTTGTCGACTTAGTGTCCTGTTCGGAAGAGTCCAAGGAACAGACACACTGGTAACCCTAAACTTCAGCGTTAGGGTTCGGGTCGGCGTTCGGACCGTCCCATTCGGCATCAGTCGTCGGATCGCGAACGTGCGAGGCGACGACACGTAACTCGAGGCGAGAGGCCTTCGACGTGGCAGCACCGCAGAACTACCTCGCAGTCATCAAAGTCATCGGTGTCGGCGGCGGTGGTGTCAATGCCATCAACCGGATGATCGAGGTCGGTCTCAAGGGCGTCGAGTTCATCGCCATCAACACCGACGCGCAGGCGCTGTTGATGAGCGACGCCGACGTCAAGCTCGACGTCGGCCGCGAACTCACCCGCGGACTCGGCGCCGGAGCCAACCCGGCAGTCGGCCGCAAGGCGGCCGAGGACCACCGCGAGGAGATCGAGGAGGTCCTCAAGGGGGCCGACATGGTCTTCGTGACGGCCGGCGAGGGCGGCGGCACCGGCACCGGCGGCGCGCCCGTCGTGGCCAACATCGCCCGCTCGCTCGGCGCCCTCACCATCGGCGTGGTCACCCGCCCGTTCACCTTCGAGGGACGGCGCCGGGCCAACCAGGCGGAGGACGGCATCGCCGAACTCCGCGAAGAGGTCGACACCCTCATCGTCATCCCGAACGACCGGCTGCTGTCCATCTCGGACCGCCAGGTCTCGGTCCTCGACGCCTTCAAGTCGGCGGACCAGGTCCTGCTCTCCGGTGTTCAGGGCATCACCGACCTCATCACCACGCCCGGCCTGATCAACCTCGACTTCGCCGACGTCAAGTCCGTGATGTCCGAGGCGGGTTCGGCCCTCATGGGCATCGGCTCGGCCCGCGGCGACGACCGCGCGGTGGCGGCGGCCGAGATGGCGATCTCCTCGCCGCTCCTCGAAGCCTCCATCGACGGCGCCCGCGGTGTCCTGCTCTCCATCTCCGGCGGCTCCGACCTCGGCCTGTTCGAGATCAACGAAGCCGCCCAGCTGGTGAGCGAGGCCGCGCACCCCGAGGCCAACATCATCTTCGGCGCGGTCATCGACGACGCCCTCGGCGACGAGGTGCGGGTCACCGTCATCGCCGCCGGCTTCGACGGCGGCCAGCCGCCGGCCAAGCGGGACACCGTTCTCGGCGCGTCCTCGGCCAGGCGCGAGGAGCCGACGCCGGTACGGTCCTCCGACAGCCGCCCGTCCTTCGGCTCGCTCGGCAGCGTCACGCCGAAGGAAGCCCCGGAGCCCGCCCCGGAGCCGGTGAACGAACTGCCGGTCTCCCCGCCGGTCCCGCCGTCCCGCGCCTACTCGGACAGCGCGGCCGAAGAGCTGGACGTGCCGGACTTCCTGAAGTGATAGGACAGCGCTCCGAAACGAGCAATGTGAGCGGCGCGCACTTCGCCTTCACCGACCGGTGGGGCGGGGTGAGCGCCGTTCCGTACGAGGAGCTCAACCTCGGCGGAGCGGTCGGCGACGACCCCGACGCCGTACGGACCAATCGTGAACTGGCCGCCAAGTCGCTCGGACTGGACCCGGCCCAGGTCGTCTGGATGAACCAGGTGCACGGGCCGGATGTGGCGGTGGTCGACGGGCCGTGGCTCTCTTCGGAGATCCCGTCCGTCGACGCGATCGTCACGGTGCGGCGGGGGCTCGCCCTCGCCGTTCTCACCGCCGACTGCACGCCGGTCCTGCTGGCCGACCCGGTCGCCGGGATCGTGGCCGCCGCCCACGCGGGACGGCCCGGCATGATCGCCGGGGTCGTCCCCGCCGCCGTACGGGCCATGGTGGAACTCGGCGCCGAGCCCGCCCGGATCGTCGCCCGCACAGGCCCCGCGGTGTGCGGGCGGTGTTACGAAGTGCCGGAGCAGATGCGCGCCGATGTCGCCGCCGTCGAGCCCGCGGCGTACGCCGAAACCAGTTGGGGCACGCCCGCGGTCGATGTGACCGCCGGAGTGCATGCACAGCTGGAAAGGCTCGGGGTGTGCGACCGGGAGCAGTCGCCGGTGTGCACGCGCGAGTCGCAGGACCACTTCTCGTACCGACGGGACCGCACGACCGGGCGGCTCGCGGGCTATGTCTGGCTGGACTGATGGGGCATGACGGACCGTAAGGCTCAACTCGCCGAAAACCTGGCGAAAGTGGAAGAGCGCATCACGGCGGCGTGCACGGCCGCCGGGCGCAAGCGCGAAGAGGTGACCCTGATCGTGGTCACCAAGACCTACCCCGCGAGCGATGTGCGGATGCTGTCGGAACTCGGTGTGCGTCATGTCGCCGAGAACCGGGACCAGGACGCTGCGCCCAAGGCCGCGGAATGCTCGGATCTGCCCCTCTCGTGGCATTTTGTCGGTCAGTTGCAGACCAACAAGGTGCGTTCCGTGGTGGGTTACGCGGATTTCGTGCAGTCCGTCGATCGTTCCAAGCTCGTCACGGCTCTGTCGAAGGAGGCGGTGCGGACGGAGCGCGAGGTGGGCTGTCTCGTTCAGGTCGCACTGGACGCGGAGGAGAGCGGGAGAGGGGAGCGGGGTGGCGTAGGGCCTGGCGGAATCGAAGAGTTGGGCGAGCTCATCGCTCGGGCTCCGGGGCTCCGGCTCGACGGACTGATGACCGTCGCGCCGCTCACCGGACCGTACGCGGGGCGCCAACAGGCGGCGTTCGAGCGGCTGATGGATTTGTCGACTGTCCTGCGCCGCGCTCATCCGGCTGCGAACATGGTCTCGGCAGGGATGAGCTCGGACCTCGAACAGGCCGTGGCAGCCGGAGCGACACATGTACGCGTCGGTACTGCGGTACTCGGAGTCCGACCCAGGCTCGGGTAACGTCGCCAAGAAGTCGGACCACAGCAGAAAATATGGTCATTACCGCCGATCGGCGGGCATAACGACCTCGTGGATCGCGGGCACTTGGCAATTCGTCAGCCGATCCACCACAGAGCGGAGGACTCAGAGCATGGCCGGCGCGATGCGCAAGATGGCGGTCTACCTCGGCCTCGTGGAGGACGATGGGTACGACGGCAGGGGGTTCGACCCCGATGACGACTTCGAGCCCGAGCTTGACCCGGAGCCCGAGCGTGACCGCCGGCGGCACGAGCCGCCGCACCAGTCACATCAGGCACATCTGAACCAACGGGACGAATCGGTACGAGTGGTGCAGCCTCCGGCGCCGCGCGATCCCGTGCCGCATTCCGCTTCGCTCGCCGCGGAATCCGGGCGTCCGGCGCGAATCGCCCCCGTGGCATCCATCACACAAGAACGTCAAAGCCTGGAGAAGAACGCCCCGGTGATCATGCCCAAGGTCGTGTCGGAACGAGAGCCGTACCGGATCACCACGCTGCACCCCCGGACCTACAACGAGGCCCGTACCATCGGGGAACACTTCCGTGAGGGCACCCCGGTGATCATGAATCTGACTGAGATGGATGACACAGACGCGAAGCGACTTGTCGACTTTGCGGCTGGTTTGGTGTTTGGTCTCCACGGCAGCATCGAGCGGGTGACGCAGAAGGTGTTCCTGTTGTCGCCTGCTAACGTCGATGTCACGGCGGAGGACAAGGCCCGCATCGCAGAGGGCGGGTTCTTCAACCAGAGCTGAGACGCAGGACCGGAATCAAGGCACGGAAACAGGGGAGAGGGAAGCACGGATCATGAGCGTGGTCGGGCAGGTTCTCTACATCGCGCTGATGTGTTTCCTCATCGTGCTGATCTTCCGGTTGGTCATGGACTACGTCTTCCAGTTCGCCCGCTCATGGCAACCCGGCAAGGCGATGGTGGTCGTTCTTGAGGCCACCTACACTGTCACCGATCCACCGCTCAAGCTTCTGCGGCGGTTCATCCCGCCGTTGCGTCTCGGGGGCGTGGCGCTCGACCTGTCCTTCTTCGTACTGATGATCATCGTCTACATCCTGATCTCCGTCGTGAGCCGGCTGTGAACGATACGGTCTTGCCGAATGCCGACGACTACGTTGAGGTGAAGAGATGCCGTTGACCCCCGAGGACGTGCGGAACAAGCAGTTCACGACCGTCCGCCTCCGAGAAGGCTATGACGAGGACGAGGTCGATGCCTTCCTCGATGAGGTCGAAGCCGAACTGACCCGCTTGCTCCGCGAGAACGAGGACCTGCGCGCCAAACTGGCGGCGGCCACGCGCGCGGCTGCGCAGAACCAGCAGCAGGGCATGCGCAAGCCCCCCGAGCAGCAGGACCAGCAGCAGGGCCCGCCGCAGGGCATGCGCGGTCCGGGCGCTCCCGTGCCCGCCGGGATATCGGGCCCGCCGCAGCAGCAGATGGGTGGCCCCATGGGCGGCCCGCCGCAGCTGCCGAGCGGCGCGCCGCAGCTGCCCGCCGGCCCGAGCGGCCAGGGTGGTCCGCAGGGCCAGGGTCCGATGGGGCAGGGTCCCATGGGCCAGGGCCCGATGGGTCAGGGTCCGATGGGCCAGGGTCCGATGGGTCAGGGTCCCATGGGTGGTCCCGGCCAGCAGATGCAGCCGCAGATGCAGCAGCAGATGGGTGGCCCGATGGGCGGTCCCATGGGTGGCCCCATGGGCGGTCACGGCCCGCAGATGCCGCAGCAGGGCCCCGGTGGCGACAGCGCCGCCCGTGTCCTCTCGCTGGCCCAGCAGACCGCTGACCAGGCGATCGCCGAGGCCCGTTCCGAGGCCAACAAGATCGTCGGCGAGGCCCGCAGCCGCGCCGAGGGTCTGGAGCGCGACGCCCGTGCCAAGGCCGACGCCCTTGAGCGGGACGCGCAGGAGAAGCACCGTGTCGCGATGGGCTCCCTGGAGTCCGCTCGCGCCACGCTGGAGCGCAAGGTCGAGGACCTGCGCGGCTTCGAGCGCGAGTACCGCACGCGGCTGAAGTCCTACCTGGAGTCGCAGCTGCGCCAGCTGGAGACGCAGGCGGACGACTCGCTCGCCCCGCCGCGTGCCCCGGCCACGGCGTCCCTGCCGTCGCCCTCCGCGCCCTCGATGGCCCCGGCCGGCGCGAGCGCGCCGTCGTACGGCGGCAACCAGGGCATGGGTGCCCCGGCACCGGCCGCGCCCTCCTACGGCGGGCAGCAGCAGATGTCCCCGGCGATGACCCAGCCGATGGCTCCGGTGCGGCCGCAGGGGCCGTCGCCGATGCAGCAGGCGCCCTCGCCGATGCGTGGGTTCCTCATCGACGAGGACGACAACTGACGGCCTCTAGTACGCCTTAGGCGTCGGCAGCGTTCAGGGCGGAGCCCCGGATTTTTCCGGGGCTCCGCCCTTTTGTTCTGTTCCCTTGGAGTCCTTGGGGCACGTGTACGTGGGCACGCAACGCCGAAGGCCCGGCCCCACCAAGATCTTTGGTGGGGCCGGGCCTTCGGGGTGTTCGTTCGGCTGCGGGTGGGTGGGGGCTGGTGGCGCAGTTCCCCGCGCCCCTTAAGGGGCGCGGGGAACTGCGCAATCTTTTCAGCGGGGGTCTGGGGGCGCAGCCCCCAGGTATGGGACGGGTAGGGGCGGCGGGGGCGAAAGAAGCCCCTGCCGCCCCTCGGGTCAGGCCTTGCGGAGGCGGAACGTCAGGGACAGGGACTCGTCCGTGAAGGGGGCACCGTATGTGTCGTCGGCGTCGCTCTGCGCGAAGTCCGTGGCGAGGACCTCGTCGGCGATGAGGGGCGAGTGCTCGGACAGGGCGGCGACGACGGCCGGGTCCGCGGAGGTCCAGCGGAGCGCGATGCGGTCGGCCACGTCGAGGCCGCTGTTCTTGCGGGCCTCCTGGATCAGGCGGATCGCGTCACGGGCGAGGCCCGCCTGCCGCAGCTCCTCCGTGATCTCCAGGTCCAGCGCCACCGTCGCGCCCGAGTCGGACGCCACCGACCAGCCCTCACGCGGGGTCTCTGTGATGATCACCTCGTCCGGGGCCAGCGTGACCGTCTCGCCGTCGACATCGACCGAGGCCGTGCCCTCACGCAGGGCGAGGGAGAGGGCCGCGGCATCCGTCTCGGCGATGGCCTTCGCGACCGCCTGGACGCCCTTGCCGAAGCGCTTGCCGAGCGCGCGGAAGTTCGCCTTGGCCGTGGTGTCGACCAGTGAGCCGCCCACCTCGGAGAGCGAGGCGAGGGAGCTCACATTCAGCTCCTCCGTGATCTGCGCGTGCAGCTCGCGGTCGAGCGTCTCGAAGCCCACCGCGCCGACCAGCGCGCGGGACAGCGGCTGGCGGGTCTTGACGCCCGACTCCGCGCGCGTGGCGCGGCCGAGCTCCACGAGGCGGCGTACGAGCACCATCTGCCTCGACAGCTCCGGGTCGATGACGGACAGGTCCGCCTCCGGCCAGGACGTGAGGTGTACGGACTCGGGGGCGCCCGGCGTCACCGGCACCACCAGGTCCTGCCAGACCCGCTCGGTGATGAACGGGGTCAGCGGGGCCATCAGGCGCGTGACCGTCTCCACGACCTCGTGCAGCGTGCGCAGCGCGGCCTTGTCGCCCTGCCAGAAGCGGCGGCGCGAGCGGCGCACGTACCAGTTGGACAGGTCGTCGACGAACGCCGAGAGGAGCTTTCCGGCGCGCTGGGTGTCGTACGCCTCCAGAGCCTGCGTCACCTGGTCGGTGAGCGCGTGGAGCTCGGAGAGCAGCCAGCGGTCGAGGACCGGGCGGTCCGCCGGGGCCGGATCGGCCTCGCTGGGCGCCCAGTTGGACGTGCGGGCGTACAGGGCCTGGAAGGCGACCGTGTTCCAGTACGTGAGGAGCGTCTTGCGGACGACCTCCTGGATGGTGCCGTGGCCCACGCGGCGGGCCGCCCACGGGGAGCCGCCGGCCGCCATGAACCAGCGCACCGCGTCCGCGCCGTGCTGGTCCATCAGCGGGATCGGCTGCAGGATGTTGCCCAGGTGCTTGGACATCTTGCGGCCGTCCTCGGCGAGGATGTGGCCGAGGCAGACCACGTTCTCGTACGACGACTTGTCGAAGACCAGCGTGCCGACGGCCATCAGCGTGTAGAACCAGCCGCGGGTCTGGTCGATGGCCTCGGAGATGAACTGTGCCGGGTAGCGGCTCTCGAACAGCTCCTTGTTCTTGTACGGGTAGCCCCACTGGGCGAACGGCATCGAACCCGAGTCGTACCAGGCGTCGATGACCTCCGGCACGCGCGTCGCCGTCTGTCCGCAGCCGTCCTGGGGGCACGCGAAGGTGACCTGGTCGATGAACGGGCGGTGCGGGTCCAGGTTCGACTGGTCGGTGCCGGTCAGCTCGGTGAGCTCGGCGCGGGAGCCGACGCAGGTGAGGTGGCCCTCCTCGCAGGTCCACAGCGGGAGCGGGGTGCCCCAGTAGCGGCTGCGGGACAGCGCCCAGTCGATGTTGTTGTTCAGCCAGTCGCCGAAGCGGCCGTGCTTGACCGAGTCCGGGAACCAGTTGGTCTTCTCGTTCTCCTGGAGGAGGCGGTCCTTGATGGCCGTGGTGCGGATGTACCAGGACGGCTGCGCGTAGTAGAGGAGCGCGGTGTGGCAGCGCCAGCAGTGCGGGTAACTGTGCTCGTACGGGACGTGCTTGAGGAGCAGGCCGCGGTTCTGGAGGTCCTCGGTGAGCTTTTCGTCCGCCTTCTTGAAGAAGACACCGCCCACGAGGGGGACGTCCTCCGCGAAGGTGCCGTCCGTGCGGACGGGGTTCACCACCGGCAGGCCGTACGCGCGGCAGACCTTGAGGTCGTCCTCACCGAAGGCGGGGGACTGGTGGACCAGACCCGTACCGTCCTCGGTCGTCACGTACTCGGCGTTCACCACGTAGTGCGCGGGCTCCGGGAACTCGACGAGCTCGAACGGACGTTGATACGACCAGCGCTCCATCTCGGCGCCGGTGAAGGACTCGCCGGTGGTCTCCCAGCCCTCGCCGAGCGCCTTCTCGACGAGTGGCGCGGCGACGACGAGCTTCTCCTCGCCGTTCGTCGCGACGACGTAGGTGACCTCGGGGTGCGCGGCGACCGCGGTGTTGGAGACCAGCGTCCAGGGGGTCGTCGTCCACACCAGGAGTGCGGCCTGACCGGCCAGCGGACCGGAGGTGAGCGGGAAACGGACGTACACGGACGGGTCGACGATCGTCTCGTAGCCCTGCGCGAGCTCGTGGTCCGACAGACCCGTCTCGTCGCGCGGGCACCACGGGGCGACACGGTAGTCCTGGACCAGCAGACCCTTGTTGAAGATCTCCTTGAGCGACCACCACACGGACTCCACGTACTCGGGGTCCATGGTGCGGTACGCGTCGTCCAGGTCGACCCAGTAGCCCATGCGGGTCGTCAGCTCGGTGAAGGCGTCCGTATGGCGGGTCACGGACTCACGGCACTTGGCGTTGAACTCGGCGATGCCGTACGTCTCGATGTCCTGCTTGGTGGTGAAGCCGAGCTCCTTCTCGACCGCGAGCTCCACGGGGAGGCCGTGGCAGTCCCAGCCGGCCTTGCGGGCCACGTGGTAGCCCCGCATGGTGCGGAAGCGGGGGAAGACGTCCTTGAAGACGCGGGCCTCGATGTGGTGGGCGCCCGGCATGCCGTTGGCGGTGGGCGGGCCCTCGTAGAACACCCACTCGGGGCGGCCCTCGGACTGCTCAAGGCTCTTGGCGAAGATCTTCTGCTCGCGCCAGAAGTCGAGCACGGCGTGCTCGAGGGCGGGCAGGTCGACCTGGGCGGGCACCTGGCGGTACTGCGTCGGGTTCATCGGCGAGCTTCCTCCGGCGGACTTACTGCCTTCCGTCGGAGGGACGAGAGCCTGTGCTGCTACTCAGTAGCTGCTGCGGACGCCGTCTGCGGCGCGCTCCCGCGGTACCACCCTCCTTGGCTCCCCGGTGCTCGGTGTGCACCAGTGAGCCCCCTCATTGGGGTCGCGATGCCGGGTCTACCGGCCGCTGCTTCTGGGCTGCGGCTTTCTTCCGGCGGCTCCGGGGTGATCTTCGCGTCGCGCTCGCCCCCGGGCTTCCACCGTCCCCGGGTCGCTCCTGGCTGCGTACGCCGCTACTCGTCCCCATCCACGCTTCTCGCTCCGCCCAGTGTACGGCGCCTCGGGGACAGCGGCCGACCGGTTTTCCGGGGTGTCCCGGTGGTCTGCGCGGTGACCCGAATGGCGAGGTGCGGGCGTCCGGATCCTGGGACGCCGGGCCTGGCGGATTACCCGGCGGGGAGCTGGGCACAACGCATGCAGGCTTGTCGCGCGGGACCCGCGGGGCGGGCAAATCGTAGGCGTGCCCCGTTGCCGCGGGCCGGAAGTCGATTTATCGTCCCAGCACGATTCGCGCGCAAGATCACAATATGTGAAGGGGCCGCGGCCATGGTGGCGAAGAAGACCGCCGTACAGCAGTCGGCGTCCGGCAGATCCACGGGTCCGGCGGCCAAGGATGTGGGTGGGAAGAAGACCACGCAGGGGGCGCCCGCGACGGACGCGGTCAAGCCGGTGAAGACGGCTTCCAGGACGGCGACCAAAGCGGTGCCCAAGGCGACGACGAAGAAAACGGCCGCTACGAAGACCGCGACCAAGAAAGCGGCCACCACGAAGACGGCCACCACCAAGGCTGCGACGGCCAAAACAGCGTCTACGGAGACGGCGACGAGAAAGGCGGCGGCTTCGAAAACGGCAACCACGGAGACGGCGTCTACGAAGGCGGCCGCCAAGAAGGCCACCGGGAAGAAGACGGCGGCAACGGCGACGAAGGCGGTGGCCAAGAAGACGGCCGGGAAGAAGGCCGCGGCCAAGAAGAGCACCAGTACGGCCAAGAAGGCGGTCGCTTCCGCGGCCGAGGGCGCGGCCCAGGCCGCGAAGACGACGGGAGCCACGACGGTGGTTGCGAAGAAGACTCCTGGCACGGCCACGGCGGCGAAGAAGCCCACCCCGGTCCCCAAGGCGCGGATCGCGGCGGCGGAGCCCGGCGAGCTCGCGGTGCGCCCCGGTGAGGACCCCTGGACCCCGGAAGAGGTCGCGGAGGCGCGTGCGGAGCTGCAGTCGGAGGCGCTGCGGCTGAGCACCGAGATCTCGTCGTCGGAGGAGGCGCTCGTGGGCCTGATGCGTGACTCCGGTGACGGCGCGGGCGACGACCAGGCGGACACGGGCACGAAGAACATCACGCGTGAGCACGAGATGGCCCTCGCGGCCAACGCGCGCGAGATGCTGGAGCAGACCGAGCGCGCGCTGGAGCGCCTGGACGCGGGCACGTACGGGCTCTGCGAGAACTGCGGCAATCCCATCGGCAAGGCGCGGATGCAGGCCTTCCCGCGGGCCACCCTGTGCGTCGAGTGCAAGCAGAAGCAGGAGCGCCGTTACTGAACGGCGCGGGAGGGCTCCTGAGCACATGGGCCCCAGGGGGTGTGCCGTACCCTCGTCCTCAGTCAGGAACCTAGGTCGAGGGACTCACTCACGTGACAGAGGCGGAGCGCATCATCGGTACGCCGGACATCCCAGGAGCGGCGGGGGCCGAGCCGGAGCAGTCCGACGAGAACGCGGCGTCGGGCGACCGGTCCGCCTCGGACGAGTCGGCCATGGACGAGCGGCCCAAGGGCAGGCGCAGGATCGCCGTCCTCTTCACGGTCGCGGCCCTGGCGTACGCCCTCGACCTCGTCAGCAAGATGATCGTGGTCGCGAAGCTGGAGCACCACGCGCCGATCGAGATCGTCGGTGACTGGCTGAAGTTCGAGGCGATCCGCAACGCGGGCGCGGCCTTCGGCTTCGGTGAGGCCTTCACGATCATCTTCACGGTGATCGCCGCCGCCGTGATCGTGGTCATCGCCCGGCTCGCCCGCAAGCTCTACAGCCTGCCCTGGGCGATCGCGCTGGGCCTGCTGCTCGGCGGCGCGCTCGGCAACCTGACCGACCGGATCTTCCGCACGCCGGGCGTCTTCGAGGGTGCGGTCGTCGACTTCATCGCGCCCAAGCACTTCGCGGTCTTCAACCTGGCCGACTCGGCGATCGTCTGCGGCGGCATCCTGATCGTGCTGCTGTCCTTCCGCGGGCTGGACCCGGACGGCACGGTCCACAAGGACTGACGGGTTCCCAGGGGCCCCGGGTTCGCAAGGGCTCACGGGGTCCCTGACGACTGACGTACGAGGCCGTCCGGGGACTCTCCACGGGCACTGATGTTCGGTCCGTGGTCAGGCGGTGTCGGACCCGTCCGGCATACTCGACGGGTGAGCACGATTCCCGAGATCCGTAACCTGCCCGTGCCCGACGGCCTGGAGGGCGAGCGCGTCGACGCCGCCATCTCCCGCATGTTCGGCTTCTCCCGCACGAAGGCCGCCGAGCTTGCCGCGGCGGGGAAGGTCACGGTCGACGGCTCGGTGGTCGGAAAGTCCGAGCGGGTGCACGGCGGCGCCTGGCTCGAGGTGGAGATGCCGCAGGCGCCCGCACCCGTGCAGATCGTCGCCGAGCCCGTCGAGGGCATGGAGATCGTGCACGACGACGATGACATCGTCGTGATCGTCAAGCCGGTCGGTGTGGCCGCCCACCCGAGCCCCGGCTGGACCGGTCCGACGGTGATCGGCGGCCTCGCGGCGGCCGGGTACCGGATCTCGACCTCGGGTGCCGCCGAGCGCCAGGGCATCGTGCACCGGCTGGATGTCGGCACCTCCGGGCTGATGGTCGTGGCCAAGTCGGAGCGTGCGTACACCTCGCTGAAGCGGCAGTTCAAGGAACGCACGGTCGACAAGCGTTACCACTCGCTGGTCCAGGGACACCCCGACCCGATGAGCGGCACCATTGACGCGCCCATCGGCCGGCATCCGAACCACGACTACAAGTGGGCGGTGACGGCCGAGGGCAAGCCGTCCGTCACGCACTACGACCTGATCGAGGCGTTCCGCGCGGCCAGCCTGCTCGACATCAAGCTGGAGACCGGGCGCACCCACCAGATCCGTGTCCACATGGCCGCCCACCGGCACCCCTGCGTGGGCGACCTGACCTACGGCGCGGACCCGACGATCGCCAAGCGGCTCGGCCTCACCCGGCAGTGGCTGCACGCGGTGCGGCTCGGCTTCGAGCACCCCGGCGACGGGCAGTGGGCGGAGTTCGCCAGCGACTACCCCGAGGACCTGCAGAAGGCGCTCGACAAGGTCCGCGAGGAGAGCAACGCGTGAGCGCCGCGTACGTGCTGCGGGTGGCCGAGGACGCCGCCGACCGTGAGGCCTGCTTCGGGGTGCGCAAGGAGGTCTTCGTCCGCGAACAGGGCGTACCCGAAGACCTTGAGTACGACGCCTACGACGCCGGTGCCCTGCATGTGCTGGCCGTGCGGGAGGACGGGTTGCCGCTGGGCACCGGTCGGCTCCTGTACGGCGAGGCGGCGGCCTCGAAGACCGACGGTGACCTGACGGTCGGCTCGCTCGGTCGGCTCGCCGTGACGAAGGCGGCGCGCGGGCTCGGCGTCGGCGCCGCGCTCGTGGGCGCCATCGAGAACGCGGCACGCGCGCGTGGACTGGCCGCGGTGGACCTGCACGCGCAGACGCAGGCACTGGGGTTCTACGAGCGGCTCGGGTACGTGGCGTACGGGGCGGAGTTCCCGGACGCCGGGATGCCGCACCGGGCGATGCGCAAAGCCCTGTAAGCCCTGTAAGCGGGGATTGCGGGGATTGTCGTAGGCGCGTGGCAGGCTTGAGGTCTGGCTCTTCCTTGATCGCCTAGACCTCGCCGGAGCGCTGACCGTGGATCAGTTGGCCCTGCTGTTCGTGCTGTTGCTCGGGGCCGTGGTGAGCGTCCCGCTCGGAGCCCGGTTCGGTCTGCCGGCGCCGGTGCTGATGACGCTCCTCGGGATCGTCCTCGCGGTGGCCGACTTCGTACCGGACGTGAGCATCCCGCCAGAGCTGATCCTGCCCCTGCTGCTGCCGCCGTTGCTGTACGCGGCGGTGCGGCGCACGTCCTGGCGGCAGTTCGCGGCCAACAAACGGCCGATCTTCCTGCTCGCCGTGGCGCTGGTGTTCGTCACCACCTTCGCCGTGGCCGCCGTCGCGAGCGCGATCGTGCCGGGGCTGCCGATCGCCGCCGCCGTGGCGCTCGGCGCGCTCGTGGCGCCGCCCGACCCGGTCGCCGCGACCGCCGTCGCGGGACAGCTCGGACTGCCGCGCCGGCTTGTGTCGATCCTGGAGGGGGAGGGACTCTTCAACGACGTGACGGCGATCGTGCTCTATCACGTCGCGATCGCCGCCGCCGTCAGCGGCACCTTCTCGCCCTGGCGTGCCGGGCTCGACCTCGTGCTGTCCGCCGTGGTCGCCGTCGTCGTGGGGCTCGCGCTCGGCTGGGCCGCGAACAGGCTGATGGACCTGCTCGGCGACGCCACGCTGCAGATCGGGATGACGCTGCTGGTGCCGTACGCCTCGTACGTCCTGGCCGAGGAGCTGCACGGGTCCGGAGTGCTCGCCGTGCTCACCACCGCGCTGTTCCTGGCGGAGTACGCCACCGACGCCGACGACGTCATGACCCGGCTCGCCGGGTCGACCGTGTGGGACGTGGTGGACACGCTCGTCACCGGGGTCGCCTTCGGGCTCATCGGTCTTGAGCTGCACAACGCGATCCGGACGGCGGCCGGGCGCTGGGGCGAGATGCTGGGCTGGGCCGCCGCGATCGTCGTTGTCGTCGTGCTCGTACGGCTGCTGTGGCTGCTGCCGGCGACGTGGCTGACGAAACGGCTGCACGCCAAGCGGGACTACGACGAGGAGATTCCGACGTCATGGCGGGAGACCGTGGTGATGTGGTGGTCGGGGATGCGCGGGGTCGCCTCCGTCGCCCTGGCGCTGGCGATTCCGCTGGAGATGGATGACGGGTCGCCGTTCCCCGACCGGGACGAGATCGTGTTCATCGCGTTCGGGGTGATCATGGCGACGCTGGTGCTCCAGGGGCTCACGCTGCCGTGGCTGGTCAGGAAGCTCGGGGTGCGGGCCGACACCGACGTCGAGAAGGCCTTCGAGAAGGAGCTGGCGATCCGTGCCGCGAAGGCCGCGAAGCGGAGGCTGCGGGAGATCGAGCAGGTGGAGGAGCTGCCGGAGGAGGTGTCCGAGCAGCTGCTGCGGAGGGCCTTCGACATCGGGGTGCGGATCAGTCCCGACATGGGGGACGAGGAGCGGCGCGAGGCATCTGTGCAGCGGGCTCGCCGGATGAAGCGGATGCGGCGGATTCAGGGGGAGATGATGAGCGCGGCTCGGCATGAGGTGCTGTCCGCGCGGAGTGAGCCGGGGGCGGATCCGGAGATCGTGGACCGGGTGCTTCGGCATCTCGACGTGCGGAGCCTGCGGTGATCTCCCGCCCGCGCACCGCCCCCTGGCGCGCAGCGTAGTGATCAGCGGCCTGGCGATCAGTGGTGGTGGTCTCAGCCGCGGCCGGGGCCCGTCCGTGGTGGTTCGTGTGCGGTGCGGCCGTGATCCGGACGCGCTGCCGCCCCGTCCGCCCCGTCGGAATCGCCGCGCTCCGCACGCGATGTACTGCCCGGCGGCAGCACCGCGTCCGCCGTGTTGACGCGGGGGAGTGCGTAGGGGTGCTCCTCGGTCAGCCAGCGGATCATCCGCTCGCGGACCGTGACCCGTACCGTCCAGATGTCGTCCGGGTCCTTCGCGGTGACCAGGGCGCGTACCTGCATGGTGTTGGGCGTCGACTCCGTGACGGCCAGGCCGAAGTTACGGCCGTCCCAGGCCGGGCACTCGCGCAGGATGTCGCGCAGCTGCTCGCGCATCGCCTCCACGGGCGCGGAGTGGTCGACGTGGAAGAAGACGATGCCTGTCATCTGGACGCTGCCGCGCGACCAGTTCTCGAAGGGTTTCGAGGTGAAGTACGAGACCGGCATGGTGATCCGGCGCTCGTCCCACGTCCGTACCGTCAGGAACGTCAGCGTGATCTCGTCGACCGTGCCCCACTCGCCGTCCACCACGACGGTGTCGCCGAGGCGGACCATGTCGCCGAAGGCGATCTGCAACCCGGCGAAGAGGTTGGCGAGCGTGGACTGCGCGGCGACACCGGCGACGATGCCGAGGATGCCGGCCGAGGCCAGCAGCGAGGCACCGGCGGCGCGCATCGCGGGGAAGGTGAGCAGCATCGACGCGACCGCCACCACGGCGACGATCGCGGACACCACGCGCTGGATCAGCGTCACCTGCGTGCGCACCCGGCGGACCCGCGCCGGGTCGCGGTGGGCGGTCGCGTAGCGGGTGTAGGACGTCTCGACGATGGCCGTCGCGATGCGTACCAACAGCCATGCGACGGACCCGATGAGGAGCAGCGTCAGGATCCGGCCGACGCCGATCCGGTGGTCCGTCAGGAGCTTCGCCCGGTCGTAGGAGCCTCTCAGCAGGGCCGCGAACAGCACGAGCTGGAAGGGGACACGGGCGCGGCGGAGCAGGCCCCACAGCGGGGTGGCCTCGTGGTGCCGGTCGTCGGCCCGTCGCAGCAGGCGGTCCACGACCCACCCGACGAGCAGCGTGAGCACGACCGAGCCACCGATGACGATCAGCGGGCGCAGTACGTTCTCCATGCCTCCGACCGTATCCGGCCAGGGGCCGTCATGAACATGTGGTCCCGGCCCGAAGATCTGCTCCCGGCCCGGCCGTGCGGTCCCGGCCCGGCGTTGTCAGCGCCGGCTGGCACCATGGAGGTCATGAACATCATGCTCTTTCACTCGACCTACGGGCTGCGGCCCGCGGTGCGCGCGGCGGCGGACCGGCTGCGCGCCGCGGGACACGAGGTGTGGACGCCTGACCTCTTCGAGGGGCGCACCTTCGAGACCGTGGAGGAGGGCATGACCTTCAACGAGGAGATCGGCAAGGACGAGCTCCTCAAGCGCGCGGTCCTGGCCGCCGCGCCCTACTCCGAGCGCGGCCTGGTGTACGCGGGATTCTCGCTCGGCGCCTCCATCGCGCAGACCCTGGCCCTGGGCGATGAGAAGGCCCGCGGGCTGCTGCTCCTGCACGGCACGTCGGACATCGCCCAGAGCGCGTCGGTGGACGATCTGCCGGTCCAGCTGCATGTCGCCGAGCCCGACGCCTTCGAGACGGACGACTGGCTGAGCTCCTGGTATCTGCAGATGCGGAGAACCGGGGCCGATGTGGAGATCTACCGGTACGCCGGCGCCGGCCACCTCTACACCGACCCCGACCTGCCCGACTACGACGGCGAGGCGGCCGAGGCCACCTGGAAGGTGGCGCTCGGCTTCCTCGACAGCCTGTAGAGCCGCCGCTGGGAGGCCAGAGCCTCCAGGCCTCCGGGACCTCCGGGAGGCGCCGCTACGGCGTCACACCGGGTCGTGGCCTCACACCGGGTCGTACGTCCGCTCCACCTTCTGCGTGCCGCTGCGCGTGCGGTACGAACGGACCCAGGACGAGGTCGCGTTCGGGTCCGTGCGGTCGGAGAGCACGTAGTAGTCCATCTGCGCGCGGTCGGCGGTGATGTCCAGGACGCCGTAGCCGTGGCGGTCGGTGTCGACCCAGTGGACGTGCCGGTTGGCCGCGCGGATGATCGGCGAGGCCACGGCGGAGACGGTGCCTTCCGGGACCTTGACGATGTCGTCGAGGTTGTCGGAGGTGACCGAGGTGATGACGAACTCCGTGGCGGCGGAGGCGGACAGCGGGTAGGTACCGGCGTCGACCGGCACGTCGTTGGCCCAGGCCATGTGGATGTCGCCGGTCAGGAAGACCGTGTTGCGGATGGCGTTGGAGCGCAGATGCGCGAGCAGTTCGCGGCGGTCGTCCGTGTAGCCGTCCCACTGGTCGGTGTTGAGGGCGATGCCCTCCTGCGGCAGTCCGAGCAGCTTGGCGAGCGGCTTGAGCAGGTCGGCGGGGAGCGAGCCCACAGAGAACGGCGAGATCATCACCGAGTTGCCGACCAGGCGCCAGCTGGTGTCGGAGGCCTTGAGCCCGGCCTTCAGCCAGTCGAGCTGGACCCGGCCGGTGATCGTGCGGTCCGGGTCGTCGACCGAGCCGCTGGCGGTGGACGCCTGCTGCGAGCGGAAGGACCGCAGGTCGAGCAGGGAGAGGTCGGCGAGCTTGCCGAAGCGCAGCCGGCGGTAGGTGGTGCCCTCGATCGCGGGACGCACCGGCATCCACTCGAAGTAGGCCTGCTTCGCGGCGGCCTGGCGGGCCGTCCAGGTGCCCTCGGCGCCCTCGGTGTGGTTGACCGCGCCGCCCGACCAGGCGTTGTCGGCGAACTCGTGGTCGTCCCAGATCGCGACGACGGGCGCCTTGTGGTGCAGGGACTGGAGGTCCGGGTCGGTCTTGTAACGGCCGTGCCGGGTGCGGTAGTCGGCGAGGGTGAGGATCTCGTTGGCAGGGGCGTGCGGCCGTACGACCGTGCCGCGCGCCGCGTACTCGCCGGACTTGTACTCGTAGATGTAGTCGCCCAGGTGCAGCCAGGCGTCCAGGTCGCCGCGCGCGGCGAGGTGGCGGTACGGGGAGAAGTAGCCGGCCTCCCAGTTGGCGCAGGAGACCACGCCGAAGCGCAGACCGGTCACGGCGGCGTCGGCGGCCGGGGCGGTGCGGGTGCGGGCGACGGGGGAGTCGGTGCCCCCGGCGGAGAAGCGGAACCAGTAGTCGGTGGCCGGTTCCAGGCCGCGGATGTCCGCCTTGACGGTGTGGTCGGAGGCGGCCGACGCGGTGGTGGAGCCCTTGGCGACGATCGTGCTGAACGCCTTGTCCTTGGCGACGGTCCAGCTGACCTCGGTGTCCGGGCCGAGCCCGGAGCCGGGTATCGCCTCGGAGGTGGGCGTCACCCGCGTCCACAGCAGGATGCCCTCGGGCAGCGGGTCACCGGAGGCGACGCCGTGCAGGAAGGCCGGTGCCTCGGTGGCGGCACGGGCGGGCAGCGCGGCCGCGAGCGGGGCGGCGAGGACGGCGGTGGCGGCCGCGGCCTTGACGACCGTACGGCGGCGCGGGGCGCGGGAGTTGACGGCGCCCGGAACGTTGTGCGGCTCGGAAGATCTGTATCGACTGGTCACGGGCGATGAGGTTACCGATCAGTACAAGCCAAGAGCGGGCGAACTGGCAAAAGTTCGCCCGCTCTTCGAGAGCTGGTCGCCCAACGCGCCCGTCAGGGGGTGCCGGTGGCTCAGGCCTTCAGCGCCGCGTCGATCGCCGTGGTGAAGTCCGCGACCGTCATCGGGGCGTTGCCGTCCGAGCCGGTCAGCGTCTTGCCGTCCATCTTGAAGGTCGGCGTTCCGGTCACACCGCTCTTGTTGAACTTCTCGGACATGGTGAGCGCCCACTTGTCGTAGGTGCCCTCCTTCACGGCCTTCTGGAACGCCGTGTTGTTCTTCAGAGCGGACACGGTGTTCGCGACCTTGATCAGGTAGGCGTCGCTCTTGAACTTGTCGTCCGTCTCCTCCGGGTGGTACTTCGTCGAGTAGAGCGCGCTCTTGTACTCGAAGAAGGCCTCGGGGCTCACGTTCAGGGCGGCGCCGAGGGCGCTGAGCGCGTTCTTGGACCCCTCGCCCGCGCCGTTGTTGTCGATGAACGTGGCGCCGATGTACTGGATCTTGTACTTGCCGGCGTCGAGGTCCGTCTTCACGGTCGCGCCGACGGTCTGCTCGAACTGGGCGCAGATCGGGCAGCGCGGGTCCTCGTACTCCACGAGGGTCTTCTTGGCGGTGCTCTTGCCGACGACGACCGTCGTGCCGTTGGTGCCGGTGGTGTTGGCCGGCTTCACGAGCTTGTCGTTCTTGGCCGCCTCCCAGTAGGTCGGCTTGTTGTTCTGCACCACGGCGTAGCCGATGCCGCCGGCTATCGCGAGGACGCCGACGGCGGAGCAGGCGACGATGACCTGCCGCTTGACCTTGTCGCGCTTGGCCTGGCGCTCGCGCTCCTCGCGCAGGCGCTCACGGGCTGCCGTCTTCGCGGCCTTGCTGTTCCGCTGGCTCATATTGGTGATCTCCATGTGGGACGCGCACATGCCGTACGCGGGATACGTAGGGGGACTGCTGGTGCTCAGATGACGTCGCTCAGGCGGACTTGCTCACGCGAAAGCGACCGAGCACGGCGGTCCACGCCGTCCCAGGGAGTGCACGAAAAGGCGCGTACGGGCGGTGGCCGCCCGGCGCGCGGTGCGCGGCAGCCGGCGGACCGGAGCGAGCCGTACGGTCACCGCGGCGACCGCGATCAGCAGCGGCCGGAAGGTGGCCGCGGCCACCGCGCGCAGCAGCTGGTCCAGGGCCCGCTCGCCGCGGCGCAGCCAGGCCGCCGCGAGGAGCCCGACGCCGACGTGCGCGCCGAGCAGCAGCCAGGCGGCGGCCGGGTCGGCGTGCGCGAGCAGGGCCGCCGCGCGGTCGGTGCTGCCGCCGGTCACGCGGGCCAGCGGGGTGCCGACAGTGCCGCCGCCGCACAGGAGGTCGAAGCCGACCGAGCGCAGCGGGCCCGCGACCGGGCCGCCCGCCCTGCCGTAACAGACGTGCTGTCCCGTGGTGAACACGGTGTCGGCGGCCAGCTCCAGCGGGATCAGCAGGGCCGCGATCCGCCCGAAGCCGCGCTCGCGGCCGGCCAGCGCGTACGCGATGACGAAGACGGCGGCGGCGATCGCGGCCACGGTGCTCAGCGGCAGCGGGACCCGGGACAGCAGGACGTGCGACGCGGTGGAGAGCGTCACGACGAAGGCCGTGAACAGCGCCGCGCGCACGGCTCTGAGCTGGGTCCCGGATATGTCCATAGCGGAGGAGAGTCTCCCACGCGCTCCCGTAAGGGACCCCTAAAGAGTTCCTGTGCGTTACGGGAGCGTTGTGGGACCGCTACCGGAGGACCGGCAGCGGCGTACGGACGTCCGAATGTCTCTACAGGCCCGGGATCCGGCCGTTGCGGAAGAGATCCACGAAGATCTGGTGATCGGCACGCGCGCGTGCGCCGTAGCTGTGCGCGAAGTCCACCAGGAGGCCCGCGAAGCCGTCCTCGTCGGCCGCGATCGCCGCGTCGATGGCCCGCTCCGTGGAGAACGGCACCAGCTCCGAGTGGCCGCTCTCGTCGTCCGCCGCCGCGTGCATCGTGGCCGTGGCCCGGCCGAGGTCCGCGACGACCGAGGCGATCTCCTCCGGGTCGTCGATGTCGCCCCAGTCCAGGTCCACCGCGTACGGCGACACCTCGGCGACCAGCTGCCCGGCGCCGTCCAGCTCGGTCCAGCCCAGCCACGGGTCGGCGTGCGCCTGGAGGGCGCGCTGGGAGATCACCGTGCGGTGGCCCTCGTGCTGGAAGTACTCGCGGATCGAGGAGTCCGTGATGTGCCGGGAGACGGCCGGGGTCTGGGCCTGCTTGATGTAGATCACGACATCGTTCTCCAGGGCGTCGCTGTTGCCCTCCAGAAGGATGTTGTACGACGGCAGACCGGCCGAGCCGATGCCGATGCCGCGGCGGCCCACGACGTCCTTCACGCGGTAGGAGTCCGGGCGGTCCAGGGAGGACTCCGGGAGCGTCTCCAGGTAGCCGTCGAACGCCGCGAGCACCTTGTAGCGGGTGGCCGCGTCCAGCTCGATGGAGCCGCCGCCGGGCGCGAAGCGGCGCTCGAAGTCACGGATCTCGGTCATCGAGTCGAGCAGCCCGAAGCGGGTCAGCGAGCGGGCGTCGCGCAGCGCGTCCAGGAGCGGGCCCTCGGCGGTGTCCAGGGTGAAGGGCGGCACCTCGTCGCTCTTGGCGCCGGTGGCGAGGGCGTGGATGCGCTCGCGGTACGCGCCCGCGTACACCGTGACCAGCTCGGTGATCTGCTCGTCGCTGAGCGCCTTCGCGTACCCGATGAGCGCCACGGAGGCCGCGAAGCGCTTGAGGTCCCAGGTGAAGGGGCCGACGTACGCCTCGTCGAAGTCGTTCACATTGAAGATCAGGCGGCCCTGGGCGTCCATGTACGTGCCGAAGTTCTCGGCGTGCAGGTCGCCGTGGATCCAGACCCGGGAGGTCCGCTCGTCGAGGTACGGTCCGCCCCGCTTTTCCTGGTCGAGGTCGTGGTAGAAGAGGCCCGCCGTGCCCCGGTAGAACGCGAAGGCGGAGGCCGCCATCTTGCGGAACTTCACGCGGAACGCGGCCGGATCGGCGGCCAGGAGCTCGCCGAAGGCGGTGTCGAAGACGGCGAGGATCTGCTCGCCGCGTTGCTCGGCGCTGAGCTGCGGAACCGACATCGCGGGGTGCCTCCTGGTGCAGGTGGTGCGGTGATTTGGCAGGACGGACACGCCGTCCCCCAGGACGGCTGGTCCGTCCACTTCCAACGGACGAAGGTACGCGGGAGTGCCCGGGTACCCGCACGAAGGTACGGCTGATCGCCCGCCGAGTGTCAGTCCCGCGTCATAGACTTCGACGCTGTCCCCCCAGACTGTCCGCAGCCTGTCGCCGATCGTTCTTCTTGGAGGCCGAAGCCGTGTCAAAGCCGCCGTTCACGCACCTGCACGTCCATACCCAGTACTCGCTGCTGGACGGTGCCGCGCGGCTCAAGGACATGTTCAATGCCTGCAATGAAATGGGCATGACCCATATCGCCATGAGCGACCACGGCAACCTCCACGGGGCGTATGACTTCTTCCACACGGCGAAGAAGGCGGGCGTCACGCCGATCATCGGCATCGAGGCGTACGTCGCTCCGGAGTCCCGGCGCAACAAGCGCAAGATCCAGTGGGGTCAGCCCCACCAGAAGCGCGACGACGTGTCCGGTTCGGGTGGTTACACGCACAAGACGATCTGGGCGGCCAACAGTACGGGCCTGCACAACCTCTTCCGGCTCTCCTCGGACGCGTACGCCGAGGGCTGGCTCCAGAAGTGGCCGCGCATGGACAAGGAGACCATCTCCCAGTGGTCCGAGGGGCTCATCGCCTCCACCGGCTGCCCCTCCGGAGAGCTCCAGACCCGGCTGCGCCTCGGCCAGTACGACGAGGCCCTGAAGGCGGCCGCCGAGTACCAGGACATCTTCGGCAAGGACCGGTACTTCCTGGAGCTGATGGACCACGGCATCGAGATCGAGCGCCGGGTCCGCGACGGCCTCCTGGAGATCGGCAAGAAGCTCGGCATCCCGCCCCTGGTGACGAACGACTCGCACTACACGTACGCGCACGAGGCGACCGCGCACGACGCCCTGCTGTGCATCCAGACCGGCAAGAACCTCTCCGACCCGGACCGCTTCCGCTTCGACGGCACCGGCTACTACCTGAAGTCCACGGACGAGATGTACGCCATCGACTCCTCGGACGCCTGGCAGGAGGGCTGCGCCAACACCCTCCTGGTCGCCGAGCAGATCGACACCGCCGGCATGTTCGAGGCGAAGAACCTCATGCCGAAGTTCGACATCCCCGAGGGGTTCACCGAGGTCACCTGGTTCAAGGAGGAGGTCCGCCTCGGCATGGAGCGCCGCTTCCCCGGCGGCATCCCCGACGACCGCCAGAAGCAGGTCGAGTACGAGATGGACGTCATCATCCAGATGGGGTTCCCGGGGTACTTCCTCGTCGTCGCCGACTTCATCATGTGGGCCAAGAAGCAGGGCATCGCGGTGGGCCCGGGCCGTGGTTCCGCGGCCGGTTCGATCGTCGCGTACGCCATGGGCATCACCGACCTCGACCCGATCCCGCACGGCCTGATCTTCGAGCGGTTCCTCAACCCCGAGCGCGTCTCCATGCCCGACGTCGACATCGACTTCGACGAGCGTCGGCGCGTCGAAGTGATCAGGTATGTGACAGAGAAGTACGGCGCCGACAAGGTCGCCATGATCGGCACGTACGGCAAGATCAAGGCGAAGAACGCCATCAAGGACTCCGCGCGCGTGCTGGGCTACCCGTACGCCATGGGCGACCGGCTCACCAAGGCGATGCCCGCCGACGTCCTGGGCAAGGGCATCGACCTCAGCGGCATCACCGACCCCTCGCACCCGCGCTACGGCGAGGCCGGCGAGATCCGGGCGATGTACGAGAACGAGCCGGACGTGAAGAAGGTCATCGACACCGCCAAGGGCGTCGAGGGCCTGGTCCGGCAGATGGGCGTGCACGCCGCCGGCGTCATCATGTCCAGCGAGCCCATCGTCGACCACGCCCCCATCTGGGTGCGGCACACGGACGGCGTGACCATCACGCAGTGGGACTACCCGCAGTGCGAGTCGCTCGGCCTGCTGAAGATGGACTTCCTGGGCCTGCGCAACCTGACCATCATGGACGACGCCGTCAAGATGGTGAAGGCCAACAAGGGCATCGACCTCGACCTGCTGGCCCTGCCGCTCGACGACCCGCAGACCTTCGAACTGCTCCAGCGCGGCGACACCCTCGGCGTCTTCCAGTTCGACGGCGGCCCCATGCGCTCGCTGCTGCGCCTGATGAAGCCCGACAACTTCGAAGACATCTCCGCCGTCTCGGCGCTCTACCGTCCCGGCCCGATGGGCATGGACTCGCACACGAACTACGCCCTGCGCAAGAACAAGCTGCAGGAGATCACGCCGATCCACAAGGAGCTCGAAGAGCCCCTCGAAGAGGTCCTGGCGGTCACCTACGGCCTGATCGTCTACCAGGAGCAGGTACAGAAGGCCGCCCAGATCATCGCCGGGTACTCGCTCGGCGAGGCCGACATCCTGCGCCGCGTGATGGGCAAGAAGAAGCCCGACGAGCTGGCGAAGAACTTCACCATCTTCCAGGCCGGCGCCAAGAAGAACGGCTACAGCGACGAGGCGATCCAGGGCCTGTGGGACGTACTGGTCCCCTTCGCCGGCTACGCCTTCAACAAGGCCCACTCGGCCGCGTACGGACTGGTCTCGTACTGGACCGCGTACCTGAAGGCGAACTTCCCGGCCGAGTACATGGCCGGCCTGCTCACCTCGGTCAAGGACGACAAGGACAAGTCCGCGATCTATCTGAACGAGTGCCGGCGCATGGGCATCAAGGTGCTGCCGCCCAACGTCAACGAGTCGGAGCAGAACTTCGCCGCCCAGGGCGACGACGTGATCCTCTTCGGCCTCTCCGCCGTCCGCAACGTCGGTACGAACGTCGTCGAGTCGATCATCAAGAGCCGCAAGGCCAAGGGGAAGTACGCCTCCTTCCCGGACTACCTCGACAAGGTCGAGGCGGTCGCCTGCAACAAGCGCACCACGGAATCGCTGATCAAGGCGGGCGCGTTCGACACGATGGGGCACACCCGCAAGGGCCTCACCGCGCAGTTCGAGCCGATGATCGACAACGTGGTGGCGGTCAAGCGCAAGGAGGCCGAGGGCCAGTTCGACCTCTTCGGAGGGATGGGCGAGGAGGAGACCAGCGAGCCCGGCTTCGGGCTCGACGTGGAGTTCACGACCGATGAGTGGGACAAGGCCTATCTGCTCGCCCAGGAGCGGGAGATGCTCGGTCTGTACGTCTCCGACCACCCGCTCTTCGGCCTGGAGCACGTCCTGTCCGACAAGGCCGACGCGGGCATCTCCCAGCTCACCGGAGGTGAGCACGCGGACGGCGCGGTGGTCACCATCGGCGGCATCATCTCGGGCCTCCAGCGCAAGATGACCAAGCAGGGCAACGCCTGGGCCATCGCCACGGTGGAGGACCTCGCGGGCTCCATCGAGTGCATGTTCTTCCCGGCGACGTACCAGCTGGTGTCGACCCAACTCGTCGAGGACGCCGTCGTGTTCGTCAAGGGCCGCCTCGACAAGCGCGAGGACGTGCCGCGGCTCGTCGCGATGGAGCTCCAGGTCCCGGACCTGTCGAACGCGGGCACCAACGCGCCCGTGATCCTCACCATCCCGGCGCTCAAGGTCACCCCGCCCATGGTCAGCCGCCTCGGTGAGATCCTCAGCCACCACAAGGGCGAGAGCGAGGTCCGCATCAGGCTCCAGGGCCCGAGCAAGACGACGGTGCTGCGGCTCGACCGGCACCGCGTGAAGCCGGATCCGGCGCTCTTCGGTGACCTGAAGGTGCTGCTGGGCCCGTCCTGCCTGGCGGGCTGAGACACGGCGGCCTGCGACGGGGCGGGCTGGTACGAGGCGGGCTGACACCCGTCAACTGAAGTACGCGAGGGGCGCATCCGCGATGGGATGCGCCCCTCGGTGTGTGCCTGGGCTTCAATAGCCCGGTCGGGCTTCAACAGCCCTGCGCGTGGCCTCAGTTGTGGCCGAAGCGCTTCTGGTGCTTACGGGCAACATCCGCCGGGCTGCCCTGCGCCTGCGACATCGGCGACTGCTGTGCCTCCGACGAAGAACGCTGCGCCTGCTCCTGTGCACGCTCGGCCTGCGAGGAGCGGTCCTGCTGGGTGCCCTGCTTGCGGTTCTTGTTCTTGGCCATGGGGATCTGCCTCCTGAGGGGGATCTAGGGGCCAGGGCCGCGACCAGATTCACATAGGCTGACAAGCGGCGCATTTCGGAGAATTACCGTGCGTAATAAGCCCTGTCGGGGAGCGTTCTCTCGATACGCCACGCCGAAGATCGAGTTCCGGCCGTTAACCTCCGCGCGGTCGGGCAGACTCGAAGGAAGCCCGAAGCAAACCTCCCGGAAAGAGGGTGGATCGAGTGGACCGCTGCATCGTCCTGGTGGACGCCGGGTATCTGCTCGGGGCTGCTGCCAGTCTTCTCGCCGGGGATTCCTCCCGCTCCCGGATCACCGTCGACCACGCCGCCCTCATCCAGGGCCTGCGCGAGCGCGCCGAGTCCGACACGGAGCGGCCCCTGCTGCGCATCTACTGGTTCGACGGCGCCCCCGACCGTGTACCGCAGCCGGAGCACCGCAGGCTGCGCGTGATGCCGCGCGTGACGGTGCGCCTGGGCGCCCTGACCCGTAGCGACGGGCGGTGGGCGCAGAAGGGCGTCGACGCCGCCATGCACGCCGAGCTGACCGAGCTGGCGCGCAACCGCGCCTGCTCCGACGTGGTCCTGGTGACCGGCGACGGGGATCTGCTGCCGGGCATGATGGCCGCCAAGGAGCACGGGGTCGCCGTACACCTGTGGGCCGTGCAGGCTGCGGACGGCGACTACAACCAGTCCGAGGACCTGGTGGCCGAGGCCGACGAGCGGCGCGTGCTCGACCGGTCCTGGATCACCAAGGCCGTACGCGCCAAGGAGCTCGGCGGGATCTGCGCGCCGCCACCCGCGCCGCGCCCCGAGATCGCCGCGATCCTCTCCGCGCCGCTGCCCGAGTCGGCGCTCACCGCGGCGGCGGAGCGGTCCGCGCCGGAGACGGAACACCACTCGGCGGCCGAGTCGCCCAACGGCACCGAGGAGCGCGTACCCACGCCCAAGGGCGTCCCCACCCCCAAGGACCTGGCCGCGCTGCGCGGACCCGGCACACAGGCCGCCCAGCACCCCGCCAGCGCGACGCTGCGCTGGTCCTCGGACAAGGGGTGGGTCGAGCGGCCCGGGGGCGCCACGGAGTCGGCGGAGGCCGCCGCGCTGCCCACCCTCGCCCAGCTCACCTCCGCCGAGCAGCGGTGGGCGGACCGGGAGGAGGACATCACCACGGTGGGTGGCGATCCGTACGAGGTCGGACAGGTGTTCGCGCGGCGGTGGATGGAGCGGCTCACCGACCAGAGCCATGTGCCGAAGCTGTCCACGATGTATCCGCGGATTCCGCATCGGGTGGACGGGGAGCTGCTGCGGTATGCGGCCCGTTTCGGGCTGCTGGCGCACAAGGACGACCAGATCGATGAGCATGATCGGTATGCGATCCGGGCGGGGTTCTGGCGGGAGATCGATGTGCGTACGGCGGCGGAGCATGCGCCTGTGGGGGAGTGACACGCTCGTTTGGCTGCGGGGCGGTGGGGGCTGGTCGCGCAGTTCCTCGCGCCCCTGACGGCACGGGGCTGCGCCCCTGTGCCCCGGTGGGATTTTGGCTGCGGGGCGGTGGGGGCTGGTCGCGCCCACGCGGCGGAGCCGCACAATGTCACAGCCTCGCGCCCCTTACGGGGCGCTCCTTGAGGCAGCCCCGGGCGCATAACGGGGCATCGGACCCCGTAGGCTCGTCCTTCGTGAGTACGCGCACGGCAGGGGCAGTCCGGGATGGGCACAGGGGCGATGTCGTGTGCTCGGTGCGCGCGCTGAGCAAGACCTATCCGGCTGTGCGGGGACGGCGTGGCACTCCGGGTACACCTGAGGTGCGGGCCGTCGACGGGGTGCGTCTGGATATTCGGCGCGGCGAGATCTTCGGGCTGCTCGGGCCGAACGGTGCCGGTAAGTCCACGCTCGTGCGGCAGCTGACCGGGCTCATGCGGCCCGACAGCGGCAGCGTCGAGATTCTCGGCCACGACATCGTGCGTCACCCTGAGCGGGCCGCGCGGATTCTCGCGTACCTCGGGCAGGAGTCCACCGCCCTGGACGAACTGACCGTGTCGCTCGCCGCGGAGACGACCGGGCGGCTGCGCGGGCTGGAGCTTCGCGAGGCGCGGGCCGAGCGGGACGCCGTACTCGACGAACTGGGCCTCGCGCCGCTCGCCTCCCGCGTACTGAAGAAGCTCTCCGGCGGGGAGCGGCGGCTCGCCTGCGTCGCCGCCGCGCTCGTGGGGGAGCGGCCGCTGCTCGTCCTCGACGAGCCGACCACCGGTATGGACCCCCTCGCCCGCCGGGCCGTCTGGGCCGCCGTCGACCGGCGCCGGGCCGAACGCGGTACGACCGTCCTGCTGGTCACCCACAACGTCATCGAGGCCGAGACCGTCCTCGACCGGGTCGCCGTCCTCGACAAGGGCCGCGTCATCGCCTGCGACACCCCGGCCGGGCTGAAGGAGCGGGTCGCGGGCGAGGTACGGGTCGAGCTCGTCTGGCGCGAGAGTGCTCCGCTCGACGTCCCCGAGGTGGCCGCGTTGCGCGCCCGCGCCGTCGAGTCGGGCCGCCGCTGGATCCTGCGGCTCGCCCCCGAGGAGGCCCGCGCGGCCGTCGCCACGGTCACCGGAGGCGCCGCCTTCGCCGCCCTCGACGACTTCACCCTGGCCACGCCGAGCCTGGAGGACGTGTACCTCGCGCTCGGGGGCAATACCCAGGGGCTGGTGAAGGCGTGAGCACGAGGCGCCCGGGAACCGTACGGGAGGCGGGAGCCGCAGATGTACGGAACCCGTGGGAGGCTGCGGACGTTGGGAACAGGACGGCTGCCGGAGTGAAGGGGAGCAGCTCGACGTGAGTGTCGTACCCGCTGGAGTTCTGCCGGGCAGTGCGCTGCCCGTGGCGGAGAACGCCGGCGATGCCGCGGAGCTGGGGCCGCGTGCGCGGCTGTGGCCGTCGCTGGCCGCCGTGTACCGGGCGCAGCTCTCCCGGGCGCGCGTCGCGCGGATCCCGCTGCTGTTCGTGGCCACCTTCCAGTCCGTCGGCATCATGATCATGATGCGGGGTGTGACGGACGGCGGCGGCGAGGCACGGGCCGTGGTGGCCGGGTCGACGGTCCTCGTCGTCGCCTTCGTCGCCCTCAACCTCCTCGCCCAGTACTTCGGGCAGCTGCGGGCCAGCGGAGGGCTCGACCACTACGCGACGCTGCCGGTGCCGCCGGCCGCCGTGGTGCTCGGCGCGGCGGGCGCGTACGCGTCCTTCACCGTGCCCGGGGCCGTCGTCACCGCCGGCTTCGGGTGTGTGCTCTTCGGGCTGCCGCTGGCGCACCTGTGGGTGCTCGCCGCGGTCATCCCGCTCGCGGGCGCCGCCCTCGCCGGGCTGGGGGCCGCCTTCGGACTGCTCGCGCCCCGGCCCGAACTCGCCACGCTGCTCGGGCAGCTGGGCATGTCGGCGGCGCTGCTGCTGGGGGTGCTGCCGGGGGACCGGATGCCGACCGTCGTGCAGTACGCCCGTGATCTGCTGCCGTCGACCTACGGCGTCGAGGCCTTCGCGCGCACGTTCGGGGCGCATCCCGACTGGGCCGCCGTCCTCGGTGACCTGGCCGTCTGTGCCGGTGTCGGGGTGGCCTCGCTGGCCCTGGCGACCTGGGCGTACCGCCGGGCAGCCGTCCGGTGACGCGGCGGACAGCCGGGCCTGGCACGATGTCAGGGTGACCGCTCCGTTGACTCCGCCTCCGCCGCCGCATGAACCGTCTCCGCACAGTGCCTGGCAGGCTTCGCCCGTTCCTGGGGACGCGGCTCCCGCCGCGTACCGGGCCGCGTATGAAGTCTCGTATGGACAGGACGGTCCCGGGATGAAGACCGAAGTGCGGGAGGCCGCCGTGATGACGGTGGCTGTGGCGCTCGCCGGGGTGCTGCTCGGGGTGCTGTGGTCGTGGCTGGCGCCGCATGTGCCGCTGATCGCGGACGCCAGCGCGGTGTATCTGAAGGACACCGAGGGCGAGCAGGCCATCGGGGTTGATGGAACGTTCACTCTGCTTGCGCTGGGGTTCGGTGCGGTCAGTGCGCTGTGCCTGTTTCTGGTGCGGCGGCGTGGGGGTGTGCCGCTGGTTGTGGCGCTGGCCGTTGGGGGGCTGCTCGGGTCGCTGCTGGCGTGGCGGGTCGGGGTCTGGCTCGGGCCCACGCAGGACGTGGTCGCTCATGCCAAGGCTGTGGGCAAGGGGGTTACCTTCTCCGCGCCGTTGAAGCTTGGGGCGAAGGGGGCCTTGCTGGCGTGGTCGCTGGCGGGGCTGGTGGTGCATCTCGGGCTCACCGCGTTGTTCGGGCCGCGGGATCCTGACCCGTACGCGGCGCCTCCGGCCGGTTAGGCAGGGGGTTTCGCCCCCGCCGCCCCTACCCGTCCCATCCCTGGGGGCTGCGCCCCCAGGCCCCCGCTTAAAAGATTGCGCCGTTCCCCGCGCCCCTTATGAGAGTTCGTCTGCGGGGCGGTGGGGGTTGCTCGCGCAGTTCCCCGCGCCCCCTTAGGGGGCGCGGGGAAACGTTGGTCATGCCGGGCGACGGCCGTGGTTTGCGCGGTGTTTCTTGATGCGCCACTTGCGTTTGCGGGTTTTCTTCGACATGTCTCTCGTGCTTAGCCGAGGACGGGAGGTACGTCGAGGGGTCACGCACGGGCGACGTGGGCGGAGACCGCTTCCGTGAGGGCCGTCAGGTCGGCGGGGGTGAGTTCGACCTCCAGGCCGCGACGGCCCGCCGAGACGCAGATCGTGGCGTGGGCGGAGGCCGAGGCGTCCAGCACCGTGGGGAGTTTCTTGCGCTGGCCCAGAGGGGAGATGCCGCCGCGGACGTAGCCGGTGGTGCGTTCGGCGGCTGCCGGGTCGGCCATGGCGGCGCGCTTGCCGCCCACCGCCGTGGCCAGGGCCTTCAGGTCGAGGGAGCCGGCCACCGGGACCACGGCGACGACGAGGGAGCCGTCCACGTCCGCGACCAGCGTCTTGAAGACCCGGTCCGGCGAGACGCCCATCGCCTCGGCGGCCTCCTCGCCGTAGGAGGGGTGCGAGGGGTCGTGCTCGTACGCGTGCACCGTGTACGAGACGCCCGCCGCCGTCAGGGCCACCGTCGCAGGGGTGCCCCCGGACTGCTGCTGCTTCTTCGACTTCTTCGCCAAGGTGCGGACGCCTTACTTCAGTTGAGTCGCCTCAGTTGTCAGTTGAGACTTGTCGGGCCGCGCGTCAGGTCCGACGCCGGCAACGACGGCAGATTACGGATGATCGCGGTCTCCGCGCGCAGCAGTTTCAGCTCCGCACGCAGGCGCGACGCGGTGTCGGGGGTCTGCAGCAGCTGCTGCTTCGCCGGGATGTCCAGCATCACGGCGGCCGCCACGAGGTAGGAGACCACCGCCGGTTCGTCCGGGAGGTCGGCGCCCGTGGACAGGGAGCGTTCGCGCGCGCCCGCCAGGCGCTTCTGGTACTGGCGGAAGGCCCGCAGGACGCCCTCGGCGAGCGCACCCGCCTCCTCGCCGGGCTCCTCGGGCAGTTCCTCCAGTTCGGCCGTGAGGAACGGGCCGGACGCGTCCACCGACAGCAGCCGCACCCGCGTCGTCCCCGTCGCCAGCACCTCGAAGCTGCCGTCGGCGCGCTCCCGGATGGTCGCCGCGTCCGCGATGCAGCCCACCTCGTGGAAGGCCTTGGCGGGGTCGTCGCCGAAACCGGCGGCGGCCCCGCGCTCGGGCACGGCGGTCTGGTCCGGCATGCCGGGTGCGGTGGGCGCGACCTCGTGGCCGTCGCGGATGGCGACGACGGCGAACCGGCGCGGTTCCTCCTCAGGGGTCTTGAGCAAATCGCGCATCATGGCGCGATAGCGCTCCTCGAAGATGTTCAGAGGAAGCACGAGTCCCGGGAAAAGCACCGAGTTCAGGGGGAAGAGCGGAAGCCGGACGGTGGTCACGACGCGAAAGCCTAATGGTCGCCGGAGCGGGCGCGTCCGTCGTGCCCACTCCCTGGATGCGGGTCAGGCTCCGGCCGGCCCAGCGGAAGGCCCGCGGCGACCTCCAGACGGACGCCGTCGCGCAGCTCCAGGAACTGGCCGAGCGGGTCGTCCGACACCTGGTCCCAGGGGAACGACGTCGCGTACGGGCCGATCAGCCGGAGCTGGTCGAGGGCGTCCTGCCAGCGCTCCAGCCTGATCAGGACGTAGGTGAGGAGGTTGCGGACCTCCGCGGGCCACGCGTCGGCGGCGGCGTAGGTCCCGGAGACCGCGATCGCGAGGTCGGCCGCCGCGTCGAGGCGCTCGCGCGGCACCACGGCCCCGCCGCCCTCGGTCAGATAGGCGAAGGCCGCGCGCACCGGCAGCGCCTGCACCAGGGAGCCCGGCAGCGCGTCCTGCGCCGCCCGCTCGGCGAAGTCGAAGCACTCGCGGTGCGAGCCGTACCAGGCGGCCGACAGGTACTGCAGGGCGGCCACATGGCAGCCGTAGTGGTGCGGGGAGCGTCGTACGGCCTCGCCCCACAGCTTCTCGTACTCGGTGTGTCCGACATGCGTGCCGCGGGCGTGGTCGAGCGCGATCCGCCAGGGCACCGGATCGCGGGGATCTCCGTCGGCGGCGGCGCTGATCAGCGGACCGACCTCGCGCAACAGCTCGACGCGGGCGGGCGACTCCCAGCCGCGGCGGACCGCCAGCTCGGCCTTGACCAGCAGCGCGTCCGGGTCGTACGGGCAGGCGCTCTGCCACTCCCGGAGCCACTCGTCGCGGGAGCGCGCGAAGGTCGCGAGGCGCATCGCGTACCGGTCGCGGTTCTCCCACTCGGCGGCCTCGCGCGTGGTGGCGAGCAGCTTGGCGGCGGGGCCGTACTCGCCGCGGCCCGCCGCGACCAGCGCGGGACCGAGGCGCTCGTCCGGGGCGTCGAGCAGTACCTCGTCGTCGGCGGGCAGTCCGGCGGCGAGGCGCGAAGTGTTCCGTGCCATCCGTGCCGTACGGATGAACGCGCGCAGCAGAGCCATGGTGACGACCATTGAAAGCCGCAGGTCGGAGCAGTACCAGGGGTGCGCGGTGACACTTTCGTAACCGTCGTTTGGTTGTATGGCCGACGGTCAAGGGCGGGTAAAAGGTGACTGTTGTTCTACTGTTCGACGTCTGTGCGTACGGGTCCGCGTACCCCCTGGGTCAGCCTCGCCGCAGCAGCCGTGTCGCCCCCGCCGCCACCGTCGTCGCCAGGATCCAGCCGAGCAGGATCACCACCGCGGCCAGCCACTGCCAGCCGCCGCGCAGCTGCCAGAAGCCGACCTGGCCGAGGTCGATGACCGGCAGCAGCAGGTCCAGGGCGAACAGCGAGGCGTTCCACGGGGGATGCCCGTCGCCGTTGATCGGCGGATGGCTGGCATGGGAGAACGCGACCGAGGTCGCCGCCCACAGCACCGCCATCCACAGGGCGGCCCGCCCCGGCCGGTACCCGTAGGCGACCGTCCAGTCCTGCGCGTACCCCCAGAGCTTGGCGGCCGGCGGCAGGGTCTCGCGGCGGCGGCGCTGCTTGGCGAGCAGCACCTCGCGGGCGTCCTCGTCCTCGCCGGAGTTGCGCAGCACCGCGGCGAGGCGCTCGTACGGCTCCGGGTTGTACTCGGCGGTCGCCGCCGCCACCCACTCAAGGCGCCGGGTCAGCGGGAACGCGCCCTGCGGCACGAGGTTCTCGTACCCGAAGCCGCCCATGTGGAGGCTGCCGGGCCCCGGCCAGCTGGAGGCACTGTCCACCAGGTTGACGACCCGGGCGCCGGACAGGACCACCTTGCCGCGCTCCGGTCTCTCCCCGAGGAAGCGCAGCTCGGGCGTCTGGATCCGGCGCAGCGACAGTTCCTGGTCGTCGTCGAAGGTGAAGCGGGCCCGCTCGAAGTCGACCGCGTCCCCGAACCGCCCGTCGTCGAGCCGGATCCCGCCCTGGCACTCGAACCGCTGCACCAGCGTGCCGCGCGCCGGGGTCGCCCCGCTGGTCAGCAGCGGATTGCCGACACCCGCGGGGGTCATGTAGAGCGTGCGGTTGACGGTCAGCTGGGGGGCGTTCAGGGCCAGACGCGTGTACGGGTTGCTCAGCTTGCTGCCGCGCAGGCTGAGCGAGACGCCGACGGTGGCGCCGCGCAGACTCAGCTCGCCGTGCGACTCCAGCATCTCGGCCTGGAGGTCCTGCCCCACGGTCATGCCGTCGCCGGTGATCGAGCGGCCACGCCGGTCCCGGTAGACCACGGCCTGGTTGAGCAGCAGATCCGTGCCGATGTGCGCGTCGGTGAGGCGTACGCCGTTGTGGAACCGGCAGCGCGGCAGATGCAGATCGCCCTCGGTGTGCACCCGGACCGCCTCCAGACGCGGCACCGAGCAGTCCACGAACCGCGCGGTCGTGAACCGGGCCTCCGGCAGCAGGATCTCCTTCTCGAACCGGCACCCCTTCATCTCCACGTACGGCACCACGGTGCCGCCCGCGAGATCGAGCACGTCGGTGATCTGTACGCCGGTCAGCTTCAGCGAGGCGACCCGGCCCTGGAGGGCGGGCGGGCCGTCCAGCAGCAGCCAGGCCACGATCCGGGCCCGGACGCTGCGCTCGGGGCCCCAGGGATGACCCCCGTGCGGATCGTCGACGCTCATGTCCCCGCTGCGCAGGTCGTACACGCTCCCGTTGCGGAAGGCCTGCCACATCCCGGCCTCGGCAGCGGTCAGTTCGTCCGGCAGGTCCCCACCGCGGATGCCGGCACCCTCGGTCACGGCTCTTCCCTTTCTCCCCAGCTACTCGCGGGTTTCGTACAACCGTCCAATGCCCGCTCTGTGACGGCCCGAACGCTAGTGGTGAAGGGGATCTTCCGCGGAACCAAAGGTGGCCGGTATCAGCCACCAAGCGCGATGGACCCCGGCGTTGTATCAGCCATTGATACAGCCGTCCGGCGCCTTATCGCGGTCTGAGAGAATTGCTTACGTGATCTCCCGAATCGATCTGCGCGGCGACGCCCTCCCCGAGGGTTCCGCCCTGCGCGACCTGCTGCCCCGAGCCGACTTCGACGTTCAGACCGCCCTGGAGAAGGTGCGTCCGATCTGCGAGGCCGTGCATCATCGGGGAGACGCGGCGCTGATCGACTTCGCGGAGAAGTTCGACGGCGTACGGCTGGAGTCCGTACGCGTCCCGGCCCAGGCGCTCGCCGACGCCCTGGAGCAGCTCGATCCGGCCGTGCGCGCGGCGCTGGAGGAGTCCATCCGCCGCGCCCGCCTGGTCCACCGTGAGCAGCGCCGTACGACGCACACCACCCAGGTCGTGCCGGGCGGCTCGGTCACCGAGAAGTGGGTGCCCGTCGACCGTGTCGGTCTGTACGCGCCCGGCGGACGGTCCGTGTACCCCTCGTCCGTGATCATGAACGTGGTCCCGGCGCAGGAGGCCGGCGTCGGCTCCATCGCGCTCGCCTCCCCGGCCCAGTCCGAGTTCGGCGGGCTGCCGCACCCGACGATCCTCGCCGCCTGCGCGCTGCTCGGCGTCGACGAGGTGTACGCGGCCGGCGGTGCGACCGCCGTCGCGATGTTCGCGTACGGCACCGAGTCCTGCCCGCCCGCCAACATGGTCACCGGGCCCGGCAACATCTGGGTCGCGGCGGCCAAGCGGTACTTCGCGGGCAAGATCGGCATCGACGCCGAGGCCGGCCCCACCGAGATCGCGATCCTCGCGGACGACACCGCCGACCCGGTGCACGTCGCCTCCGACCTGATCAGCCAGGCCGAGCACGACCCGCTCGCCGCCGCCGTCCTCGTCACGGACTCCGTGGCGCTGGCCGACGCGGTCGAGAAGGAGCTGGAGCCGCAGGTCGCGGCCACCAAGCACATCGAGGACCGGATCGTCCCGGCACTGAGCGGCAGGCAGTCCGCGATCGTGCTCGTGGACGGCGTGGACGAGGGCCTGCGGGTCGTGGACGCGTACGGGGCCGAGCACCTGGAGATCCAGACGGCGGACGCCGCCGCGGTGGCCGACCGGGTGCGCAACGCGGGCGCGATCTTTGTCGGGCCCTGGGCGCCGGTCTCCCTCGGCGACTACTGCGCGGGCTCCAACCACGTCCTGCCCACCGGCGGCTGCGCCTGCCACTCCTCGGGCCTGTCCGTCCAGTCCTTCCTGCGCGGCATCCACATCGTCGACTACACGAAGGACGCGCTGGCCGACGTGGCGCATCACGTGGTGACGCTGGCGGAGGCGGAGGACCTGCCCGCGCACGGCGCGGCGGTCAAGGCGAGGTTCGGATGGAAGGTTCCCCAGAGCAAGTGACCGGCATCGACGATCTCCCCGTACGGGACGAGCTGCGCGGCAAGTCCCCCTATGGCGCGCCCCAACTCGACGTGCCCGTACGGCTGAACACCAACGAGAACCCGTACCCGCTGCCCGAACCGCTCGTCGAGCGGATCGCCGAGCGGGTGCGCGAGGCCGCCCGCGACCTCAACCGCTACCCCGACCGGGACGCGGTGGAGCTGCGCACCGAGCTGGCCAAGTACCTGACGAAGACCGGCAACCACCGGGTCGGCCTGGAGAACGTCTGGGCGGCCAACGGCTCCAACGAGGTCATCCAGCAGCTGCTGCAGACCTTCGGCGGACCGGGCCGTACCGCCATCGGCTTCGAGCCCTCGTACTCGATGCACGCTCTCATCGCGCGCGGCACCGGCACGGCCTGGATCTCCGGCCCGCGCAACGAGGACTTCACGATCGACCCGGCCGCCGCCGAGCAGGCGATCGCCGAGCACCGGCCGGACGTCGTCTTCATCACCACCCCCAACAACCCCACGGGCAACGCGGTCCCGCCCGAGACGGTCCTCGCGCTGTACGAGGCCGCGCAGGCCGCCAAGCCCTCGATGGTCGTGGTCGACGAGGCGTACATCGAGTTCAGCCACGGCGACTCGCTGCTGCCGTTGATCGAAGGTCGGCCGAATCTCGTCGTCTCGCGGACGATGTCGAAGGCGTTCGGAGCCGCGGGCCTCCGGCTCGGCTACCTCGCCGCGCACCCGGCCGTCGTGGACGCCGTCCAGCTCGTACGGCTGCCGTACCACCTGTCGGCCATCACCCAGGCGACCGCGCTGGCCGCCCTGGAGCACACCGACACCCTGCTCGGCTACGTCGAGCAGCTGAAGGCCGAGCGGGACCGGCTGGTCGCCGAACTGCGTGCGATCGGGTACGAGGTGACCGAATCGGACGCCAACTTCGTGCAGTTCGGGCGGTTCGCCGACGCGCACGAGGCCTGGCAGAAGATCCTCGACCGGGGCGTCCTGGTCCGGGACAACGGCGTACCGGGGTGGCTGCGGGTCTCCGCCGGAACCCCCGCCGAAAACGACGCGTTCCTCGACGCGGTCCGTGAACTGAAGAAGGAGCAGAGGGCATGAGCCGCGTAGGACGCGTGGAACGCGTGACCAAGGAGACGTCGGTCCTCGTCGAGATCGATCTCGACGGGTCCGGCAAGGTCGAGGTGTCGACGGGCGTCGGCTTCTACGACCACATGCTCGACCAGCTCGGCCGGCACGGTCTGTTCGACCTGACTGTGAAGACCGAGGGCGACCTGCACATCGACTCGCACCACACCATCGAGGACACCGCCCTCGCGCTCGGCGCCGCCTTCAAGCAGGCGCTCGGCGACAAGGTGGGGATTTATCGATTCGGCAACTGCACGGTCCCGCTGGACGAGTCGCTCGCCCAGGTCACCGTCGACCTGTCGGGCCGCCCGTACCTCGTGCACACCGAGCCCGAGACCATGGCGCCGATGATCGGCGAGTACGACACGACGATGACCCGGCACATCCTGGAGTCCTTCGTCGCCCAGGCCCAGATCGCGCTGCACGTGCACGTGCCCTACGGGCGCAACGCGCACCACATCGTGGAGTGCCAGTTCAAGGCGCTGGCCCGCGCGCTGCGCTACGCCTCCGAGCGCGACCCGCGCGCCGCCGGAATCCTCCCCTCCACGAAGGGCGCGCTGTGACCGGCCTGTCGAGCATCCTGATCGTCGTCGGACTCTTCCTCCTCGGCGGCATCTACTCCTTCGTCAAGCAGGAGATGCCCAAGAGCCTCATCGTGCTGCTCTCCATCGGCGCCGCGATGTGTCTTGTCGCCGGCGTCATGAGACTGGAGGTGTGGAATTGAGCGCCCCTAAGAAAGTCGTCGTTTTCGACTACGGCTTCGGAAACGTGCGCTCCGCCGAGCGTGCCCTCGCGCGCACCGGCGCCGAGGTCGAGATAACGCGCGACTTCGACACGGCCATGAACGCGGACGGTCTGCTGGTGCCGGGCGTCGGCGCCTTCGCCGCCTGCATGCAGGGCCTTAAGGACGCCCGTGGCGACTGGATCATCGGCCGCCGCCTGTCCGGTGGCCGCCCGGTGATGGGCATCTGCGTCGGCATGCAGATTCTCTTCGCGCGTGGCATCGAGCACGGCGTGGAGACCGAGGGCCTCGACGAGTGGCCCGGCACGGTCGAACCGCTGCAGGCCGAGATCGTGCCCCACATGGGCTGGAACACGGTCGAGGCCCCGGCAGGCTCGCGGCTCTTCGAGGGGCTCGACGCTGGCGACCGCTTCTACTTCGTGCACTCGTACGCCGTCCACGACTGGTCCCTCGAAGTCGGGAACCCGGCGCTGCGCGCACCCCTGGTGACCTGGTCGACGCACGGCAAGCCCTTCGTGGCGGCCGTCGAGAACGGCCCCCTGTGGGCCACGCAGTTCCACCCCGAGAAGTCCGGCGACGCCGGAGCCCAGCTCCTCACCAACTGGATCGGAACCCTGTGAGCAAGCTCGAACTCCTTCCCGCCGTCGACGTCCGCGACGGCCAGGCCGTCCGCCTCGTGCACGGCGAGTCCGGGACGGAAACTTCTTACGGCTCCCCCCTTGAGGCCGCCCTCGCCTGGCAGAGCTCGGGCGCCGAGTGGCTGCACCTCGTCGACCTGGACGCCGCGTTCGGCACCGGCGACAACCGCGCGCTGATCGCCGAGGTCGCGAAGGCGATGGACATCAAGGTCGAGCTGTCCGGCGGCATCCGCGACGACGACACGCTCGCCGCGGCCCTCGCCACCGGCTGCACCCGCGTCAACCTCGGCACCGCCGCCCTGGAGACCCCCGAGTGGGTCGCCAAGGTCATCGCCGAGCACGGCGACAAGATCGCGGTCGGCCTCGACGTACGCGGCACGACGCTGCGCGGCCGCGGCTGGACCCGCGACGGCGGCGACCTCTACGAGACGCTGGAGCGCCTCAACTCCGAGGGCTGCGCGCGCTACGTCGTCACCGACATCGCCAAGGACGGCACGCTCCAGGGTCCGAACCTGGAGCTGCTGAAGAACGTCTGCGCGGCGACGGACCGCCCGGTCGTGGCCTCCGGCGGCGTGTCCTCCCTGGACGACCTGCGCGCCATCGCCGAGCTGGTCCCGCTGGGCGTCGAGGGCTCCATCGTCGGAAAGGCCCTGTACGCCAAGGCGTTCACGCTGGAAGAGGCCCTGGAGGCGGTAGCCAAGTGAGCGACGTACGACGCGTCTCGACCGGCGCGCCCTGGGAGGAGGCCTTCGGCTACTCCCGAGCGGTGGAGCTGCCGAACGGCCTGGTGCTGGTCGCGGGCTGCACCTCGGTGATCAACGGGGTGATCGCCCCCGGCGACCCGTACGAGCAGACGGTCAACTCCTTCAACGTCGCGTTCGCGGCCCTTGAGCAGCTCGGCCTCGGCCGCGACGACGTCGTCCGCACGCGCCTGTACCTCACGCATGCCCGGGACGTGGACGACGTCGGCCGCGCCCACAAGGAGCTGTTCGACGCCGTCCGCCCCGCCGCATCCATGATCATCGTCTCCGGCTTCGTGGACCCGCGGCTGGTCGTCGAGGTCGAGGTGGAGGCGTACCGAGGGGAAGCGCGGTCATGACCCTGGCGGTTCGAGTCATCCCCTGCCTGGACGTGGACAACGGCCGGGTCGTCAAGGGCGTCAACTTCCAGAACCTGCGCGACGCGGGCGACCCCGTCGAGATGGCCAAGGTGTACGACGCCGAGGGCGCCGACGAGCTGACGTTCCTGGACATCACGGCGTCCTCCGGCAACCGCGAGACCACGTACGACGTGGTGCGCCGCACGGCCGAGCAGGTCTTCATCCCGCTGACCGTGGGCGGCGGCGTACGCACCGCCGAGGACGTGGACAAGCTGCTGCGGGCGGGCGCGGACAAGGTCGGCGTCAACACGGCGGCCATCGCCCGGCCCGACCTCATCCGCGAGATCGCCGAGCGGTTCGGGCGGCAGGTGCTGGTCCTGTCGGTGGACGCGCGCAGGACGGAGAGCGGCTCCTTCGAGGTGACGACCCACGGAGGCCGCAAGGGCACCGGCATCGACGCCGTCGAGTGGGCGCACCGGGCCGCCGAGCTGGGCGCGGGCGAGATCCTGCTCAACTCGATGGACGCGGACGGCACGAAGGACGGCTACGACATCGAGATGATCGAGGCCGTACGCAAGCACGTGACCGTGCCGCTGATCGCGAGCGGCGGCGCGGGGCGGCTCGCCGACTTCCCGCCGGCCATCGCCGCGGGGGCCGATGCGGTGCTGGCCGCGTCCGTCTTCCACTTCGGGGATCTGCGGATCGGTCAGGTGAAGGAGACGCTGCGCGAGGCGGGGCATCCCGTTCGCTGACGTCGGCAAGGCCATGAGCCCCGGTCACTGGGTGGCCGGGGCTCAGCCTTGGCCAGATGTGAAAGAGAAGTTGCGCAATTTTAGTTGCGCAACTTTTATTTCACATCTAGCGTGGAGTCATGGCAAGCAAGGAGAACCGCCGGATCACGGATGTGGGGACGCTCAAGGCGCTCGCCCATCCGCTGCGCATGAAGTTGTACCGGGCGCTGATCGTCGCGCGTGCCGCGACCGCGTCGCAGCTGGGCGAGCAGGTCGACGAGGCCCCCTCACTGGTCAGCTACCACCTGCGCAAGCTCGCCGAGCACGGGCTGATCGAAGAGGCCGAGGCACGCAGCGGGGACGGCCGTGAGCGGTGGTGGCAGCCCGCGTCCGACGGCATCAGCATCCACGACGAGGACTTCCGGGACGCCCCGGAGAGGGCTGCCGCGCATACGGCCGCCGCTCGGCTCTTCTTCGAACAGCGCAACGAGATGTACCGGCGCTTCCTCGACGAACGGGGCCACTGGGGTGCCGGGTGGAACGACGCGGTCCATGACTCCGAGACCCTGGTGAAGCTGACAGCCCCCGAACTGGCCCAGCTGAACAAGGACATGCAGGACCTGCTCAAGAAGTACGACGAGCAGGGGCGCGCCCGTGAGGCGGCCGGCGACACCCAAGGGCGCGAGCACGTCGCGCTGCACGTGTACGGCTTCCCGTTCCGACCCTGAGAGGACGCGCACCGTGACCACGACCGGCATATCCCCGGCCTCCGTCTCCGTCTCCGCCACCTCCGGCAAGCCCGCTCACCGCGACGGCAACGTACTGCGCTGGCTCGGTGCCTACACCTCGTCGATGATGGGCGACAACGTCTGCTACATCGCGTTGTCCTGGGCGGCCGTGCAGGCCGGAACACCCGCGCAGGCCGGGCTCGTGATGGCCGTGAGCGCCATACCGCGCGCCCTGCTGATGCTGGGCGGTGGAGTGGTCGCCGACCGGTTCGGGCCGCGGAAGGCCGTCATCGGCAGTGACGCCGTGCGCTGCGTCGCCGTCCTCACGCTGGCCGCGGTGCTGTTCGCGACCAGCCCGAGTCTGTGGCTGCTGGCCGTGCTCGCCACCGTCTTCGGCATCGTCGACGCGCTCTTCATGCCCGCCGTGGGCGCCCTCCCGGCCCGTGTCACGAGCCGCGACCAGCTCGCCAGGGTCCAGGGCATGCGGGGCCTCGCCATCCGCTTCGCCAACGTGGTCGGCGCCCCGCTCGGCGGCCTCGGAGTGGCGCTCGGGGGTTCGGCGGCGGCGTTCGGGCTCGCGGGGATGCTGATCGCCGTGTCGGTGCCGCTGCTGATCTCCGTACGCATGCGGGAACTGCCCGCGGACGACGCGCCGGACCAGACCGGCGGCACCGCCTGGCGGGACCTCCGTGACGGCCTGCGCTACCTCCGCGGCCACCGCGTCCTCGCCCCGCTCATCGTCGCCATCGCCCTCGGCGACCTCGGCTTCGTCGGGCCGCTGAACGTGGGGCTGACCCTGCTGGCCGACCGGCGCGGCTGGGGCGCCTCCGGGATGGGCTGGGTGGTCGCCGCGTTCGGGACCGGCGCGGGAGCCGCCGCCCTGCTGCTGACCCTGCGAGGACGCCTGCCGCGCGCGGGGAGCCTGGCCGCCGTGACCATCCTGGGCGGCTCGGTCGCCATCGGCGCCCTCGCCTTCGTGCCGAGCGTCGCCACGGCTGTCGGTGTCGCCCTCGTCCTCGGGCTGCTCGCGGGGCTCAGCGGCGCCCTGTGCGGCGCGCTGCTCCAGACCCAGGCGGACCCCGCCTACCTGGGCCGGGTCAGCGCCGTCGCCGGCCTTGTCAGCCTGGGCCTCGCCCCGCTCAGCATGCCGCTGACCGCCGCCGCGATCGGCTGGTGGGGCACCGGCCCCGTGTTCGTCACCAGCGCCGCGGTCTGCGGCCTCGGCGGGGTCCTCGCCCTGTGCGTCCGCGATCTGCGCCGCGCCGAGCTGCCCCGCTGAGCGGCCCGCTCAGAGGCCCAGCTGCTTCGTCTCGTTCAGCTTGGCGATCGCGTCCTTGTCGCCCTCCAGCTCCACGTCGGCCACCTTCTGCCGCCCGTACGCGAACAGCAGCAGCTCCGAGGGCTCGCCGGTCACCGTCACGACCGGCGTGCCCTTGTGCGCGACCGTCGTCTGCCCGTTCGGGCGGCGCAGCACGAGACCGGTCGGGGCGCCGCGGCCGGTCAGCCGGGCTGTGCGGTCCAGCAGCGACCACAGGGCGTCCTGGAAGACCGGGTCCAGCTCGCGCGGCGTCCAGTCGGGCTGGGCACGCCGTACGTCCTCGGTGTGGACGTAGAACTCGGTCGTGTTCGACGCCTCGTCGATCTGCTTCAGGGAGAAGGGCGAGAAGCGCGGCGGACCCGTACGGATCAGCTGGATCAGCTCCTCGTACGGCTTGTCCGCGAACTCCGCCATCACCCGCTCCAGGCGTGGCGCGAGCTGCTTGATCAGCAGCCCGCCGGCGGCGTCGGCGCGGCGCTCACGGACCACCACGTGCGCGGCGAGGTCCCTGGTGTTCCAGCCCTCGCACAGGGTCGGGGCGTCCGGGCCCACGGCTTCCAACAGATCGGCGAGGAGAAGTCGTTCACGCTTGGCATGGGTCGACATGAGCATCAGCCTACGACCGCCCCGCCGCTGCGCACAGTGGAGACCGGCGGGGTCCGGCCTGTGGACAACTGCGGGGCACGTCGGTGGGGCGCGGCACAATGGCACCCATGACCAGCACGCCTCCGCCCAGCAGGCCCAGCAGCCTGGACCCCGAGATCGCCGCGCGCCTCAAGCGCAGTGCCGACGGGCTCGTCCCCGCCATCGCCCAGCAGTACGACACCGGTGAGGTGCTCATGCTCGGCTGGATGGACGACGAGGCGCTGCATCGCACGCTCACCACCGGCCGCTGCACGTACTGGTCGCGCAGCCGCCAGGAGTACTGGGTCAAGGGCGACACCTCCGGCCACTTCCAGCACGTGAAGTCCGTGGCCCTGGACTGCGACGCCGACACCGTCCTGGTGAAGGTCGACCAGGTGGGCGCCGCCTGCCACACCGGCGCCCGCACCTGCTTCGACGCCGACGTGCTGCTCAAGGACGCCGATTCCGGCGTACCGTCACTGGATCAGTAAGGTCAGCCGCCATGGACCTCGAGACGTTCCGCAAGCTGGCCACCGATCGCCGCGTGATCCCCGTCAGCCGCAAGCTCCTCGCGGACGGCGACACGCCGGTCGCGCTCTACCGCAAGCTGGCCGCCGAGCGCCCCGGCACCTTCCTCCTGGAATCCGCCGAGAACGGCCGCTCCTGGTCCCGCTACTCCTTCGTGGGCGTCCGCTCCGCCGCGACCCTCACCGAACGGGACGGGCAGGCCCACTGGCTCGGCACCCCGCCCGTCGGCGTCCCCGTCGGCGGTGACCCGCTCGCCGCCCTGCGCGCCACCATCGAGGCGCTGCACACGCCGCAGGGCGAGGGACTGCCCCCGTTCACCGGCGGCATGGTCGGCTATCTCGGCTACGACATCGTGCGCCGCCTGGAGAAGATCGGCCCCGGCGAGCGCGACGACCTGAAGCTGCCCGAGCTGACCATGCTGCTCACCAGCGACCTCGCGGTCATGGACCACTGGGACGGCTCGGTCCAGCTGATCGCCAACGCGATCAACCACAACGACCTCGACACGGGCGTCGACGAGGCCTACGCGGACGCCGTCGCCCGCCTCGACGCCATGGAGGCCGACCTCTCGCGCGCGGTCTCGCAGCCCCCGGCCGCGCTGCCGCCCTCCGAGCTCCCCGAGTACACCGCGCTCTGGGGCGGCCCCGACTTCCAGGACGCCGTCGAGGACGTCAAAGAGCGCATCCGGGCGGGCGAGGCCTTCCAGGTCGTCCCCTCCCAGCGCTTCGAAACCCCGTGCACGGCAAGCGCGCTGGACGTGTACCGGGTGCTGAGGGCGACCAATCCCTCCCCGTACATGTACCTCTTCCGCTTCGAGGGCTTCGACGTCGTCGGCTCCTCCCCGGAGGCCCTGGTCAAGGTCGAGGACGGGCAGGCGATGGTGCACCCCATCGCGGGCACCCGGCCGCGCGGCGCCACCGTCCAGGAGGACCAGGCCCTCGCCGACGAGCTGATCGCCGACCCCAAGGAGCGCGCCGAGCACCTCATGCTCGTCGACCTCGGGCGCAACGACCTGGGACGGGTCTGCGAGCCGGGCTCCGTCGAGGTCGTCGACTTCATGTCCATCGAGCGGTACTCGCACGTGATGCACATCGTGTCCACGGTCACCGGGCGCGTCGCGGCGGGCCGTACGGCCTTCGACGTGCTGACGGCCTGCTTCCCGGCCGGCACCCTCTCCGGCGCCCCCAAGCCGCGCGCGATGCAGATCATCGACGAACTGGAGCCGTCCCGCAGGGGGCTGTACGGCGGCTGCGTCGGCTACCTCGACTTCGCGGGCGACTCCGACACCGCCATCGCCATCCGTACGGCCCTGCTGCGCGACGGCACCGCGTACGTCCAGGCGGGCGCCGGAATCGTCGCCGACTCGGACCCCGTAGCCGAGGACAACGAGTGCCGCAACAAGGCCGCGGCGGTCCTGCGCGCGGTCCACACGGCCAACCGGCTCGGGCAGTAGAACCCGGGAGAACCAGGGTCCGACGGTACGAGTCCGGGCAATAGGACGAGAGTCACGTGAACCCCGGGTGACGGTTCGCCCGGGGTTCAGGCGATAGTGGAGTACGTGACAGCTGTACCGCACCCCCGCCCCGAAGCCGCCGGACCCGCCCGGTCCGCCCGCCGCAGCCTTGGTATCGCCCTGCTCAGCGGCGCCCTCGGCGCGGCCGTGGCGCTGCTCTCCACCAGGCAGAGCTGGTCGGAGGGCACCGCGACGGTGGCCGGCGGCGACTTTCCGCTGACCGCCAAGGGCAGCGACGTCACGGGCGTGCCCGCGGCGCTCGCGATAGTGGGCCTCGCCGCGCTCGTCGCCGTCTTCGCCGTACGCCGCTCCGGGCGCTTCCTGGTCTCCGGGCTGCTCGCGCTCTCCGGCGCCGGCACGGTCGTCGCGGCCGTGCTCGGCGCGAGTGACAGCTCCGCGCTCGACGAGAAGGCCGCGGCCGCCTCCGGCAACACCGCCGCCACCGCGGACGCGCTCAGCCACACCGCCTGGCCGTACGTCGCGGCCGCGGGCGGCGCGCTGATCCTCCTCGCGGGGCTGCTCGCGCTGCGCTACGGACGGCTGTGGCCCGCGATGTCGGGCCGCTACGAGCGTGACGGCACACCCCGGCCGCGCAAGGCCAAGCCGGTCGACCCGGACCGCCCCGAGGACATCTGGAAGGCCCTCGACCGCGGCGAGGACCCGACCGGGCCTGATCCGGCCGGCACCTAGATCCGCCGGGGCCCGGATCCAGCGGCGGCTCAAGGGACTTAGGTCCCGCCGCCCGAAGGGTCCTCGGCCCCGGGACTTTCGTCGTGACTTGGCGGAATCGACGCGCGAGGGGGCACCCCCCGCTCACGGCGGACGTCGTTGTACGGGACAATGGACGAAGAGCGTCCGACTTACATACGCACACAGCAACGAGGAGCAAGTCATGGCGGGCAGCAGCCACGGTCACACCCCGGCCGCCTGGACCGGTGTCATCATCGCCTTCATCGGTTTCTGCGTCTCCGGTGCCTTCACGGTGATGGCCAGCCCGCTGGGCTTCTGTGCCGGCATGGTCATCGTCGCCCTGGGCGGTGTCGTCGGCCTGGCGATGCGCGCGGCGGGCCTGGGCCAGCCGAAGACCGCGCACGCGCAGCCCACGCGCGCGGTGCGCGAGGCCGTGGGCGTCGACGCCTGACCCCGTAGCGCTTCACGAGAGGCGGTCCCGGCACTTCTGCCGGGGCCGCCTCTCGCGTACGCGGCGAGCGCCTCCCGCGCGGGAAGGGCAGAATGCGTCGGGTGAACGCCGAAACCCAGAGGGTGACGCGGGCCGAGAGCCCGGGGACCACGGTCGGTGCTGGTGCTGGTGCTGGTGCTGGTGCTGGTGCCGACGCCGGTGTCGGTGCCGGTGATGTGCTGCGGCGCCTCGCCGTCCCCGGTGGGATCCTCGCGGCCGTCGTCGGCGCCTTCGCGTACGTCGGGGCCGTAGACCCGAACCAGCCCGGTCACTACCCCGTCTGCCCGCTGCTGCGCTTCACGGGCGTGTACTGCCCCGGCTGCGGCGGCCTGCGCGGCGCGTACGCCCTCGTGCACGGGGACTTCGCGGCGGCGCTCACCGACAACGCGCTCGCCGTCGCGGGATATCTCGTCTTCGCCGTGGTGTGGACCGTCTGGGTGGTCCGGTCGGTGCGCGGACGGCCGATGCGGATCGATCTCGGGCCGGTCCACCTGTGGAGCGTGGGCGCATTGGTGCTGGTCTTCACCGTTGTCCGGAACCTGCCGTCCGGCGGCTGGTTGCATCCTTGATCCATGGGCAAATGTCCAGGTAGTGGGACCGGCGTCAACCGGATGTGAGGCCTACGCCTTCCTCCGGATACCATCAGAGTGACCCGTCTTTACTGTCCGAGACGATGAACCCGGGTCAGCTGCTCAACCGCTTCAACTGTCCACCGCAGGGAAGGGGGCCGCTCGCGTGAGTGTGCTCGACGAGATCATCGACGGAGTCCGTGCCGACCTCGCGGAGCGGCAGGCGCGCGTCAGCCTCGACGAGCTCAAGGAGCGCGCGGCGAAGGCTCCGGCGGCCAAGGACGGCGTGGCCGCCCTGCGCGGCGAAGGCGTCAAGGTCATCTGCGAGGTCAAGCGCTCCAGCCCGTCCAAGGGTGCGCTCGCCGCGATCGCCGACCCGGCCGGGCTCGCCGCGGACTACGAGGCGGGCGGCGCGGCCGTCATCTCCGTCCTCACCGAGCAGCGCCGCTTCGGCGGCTCGCTCGCGGACCTGGAGGCCGTCCGCGCCCGCGTGGACATCCCGGTCCTCCGCAAGGACTTCATCGTCACGTCGTACCAGCTGTGGGAGGCCCGCGCGTACGGCGCCGACCTCGTGCTGCTCATCGTGGCCGCGCTCGACCAGGCCGCCCTGGAGTCCCTCATCGAGCGCGCCGAGTCCATCGGGCTCACGCCGATCGTCGAGGTGCACGACGAGGACGAGGTCGAGCGGGCGGTGGACGCGGGCGCCAAGATCATCGGTGTCAACGCGCGCGATCTGAAGACCCTCAAGGTCGACCGCACCACCTTCGAGCGCGTCGCCCCCGAGATCCCCGACAGCATCGTCAAGATCGCCGAGTCCGGTGTCCGCGGGCCGCACGACCTCATCGCGTACGCCAACGCCGGCGCCGACGCGGTTCTGGTGGGCGAGTCGCTGGTCACCGGCCGCGACCCGAAGACGGCGGTCGCCGACCTGGTGGCGGCGGGCGAGCACCCGGCGCTGCGGCACGGCCGGAGCTGACCCGCCGGTGCCCACCTCGCCCCACGCCTTCGCCGTTCACCGTCCGGGCCTGAGCCCCGACGGCGACCCGGCGCGCGTGGGGCCGGCCGCACCGGGCCATGGGGACTCGCACCCCGAGTCGGCCGCACCGCTGCCGGGCCACGGGGACTCGTACGGGCGCCCCTGCGTGCGCTCCGCCGCGCCGCTCCCCGTCGCTTCGACGGCCCGGAACCCCTACGCCCGCCTCGCCCGCGGCTGCCGGCCGCGCGGCTGCCGGGCGCCCGCACGACGTGTGCACGGGCGCCGGGTGCGGTACGTCATCGGTGACGAGCCCGGACAGGTGAACGGCATGCGATGGCGCCTCTTCAGGGGCGCGGGGCTGTATTTGATTTGCGGCTACCGCCGCGCGGGCGCGAGCAACTACAGCCGGCCCGCAGCCGGCTGACGACCCCGCCCCCACGGCGATCAGTGCATTTCCACACACTCACCGTGAGGTTTCCGCATGCCCAGCGAGTTCTTCATTCCCGACCCGGACGGTCAAGTTCCCAGCACCGAGGGGTACTTCGGCGCGTTCGGCGGCAAGTTCATCCCGGAGGCGCTGGTCGCCGCCGTGGACGAGGTCGCCGTCGAGTACGACAAGGCGAAAGCCGATCCCGAGTTCGCCCGCGAGCTCGACGACCTGCTCGTCCACTACACCGGGCGGCCGAGTTCACTCACCGAGGTGTCCCGGTTCGCCGAACACGCCGGTGGCGCCCGTATCTTCCTCAAGCGGGAAGACCTCAACCACACCGGATCCCACAAGATCAACAACGTGCTCGGCCAGGCCCTCCTCACCAAGAGGATGGGCAAGACCCGGGTCATCGCGGAGACCGGCGCCGGTCAGCACGGCGTCGCCACCGCCACCGCCTGCGCGCTCTTCGGCCTCGAATGCACCATCTACATGGGCGAGATCGACACCCAGCGCCAGGCCCTCAACGTGGCCCGGATGCGCATGCTCGGCGCCGAGGTCATCGCCGTGAAGTCGGGCAGCCGCACCCTCAAGGACGCCATCAACGAGGCCTTCCGGGACTGGGTCGCGAACGTCGATCACACCCACTACCTCTTCGGGACCGTCGCCGGCCCCCACCCCTTCCCCGCCATGGTGCGTGACTTCCACCGGGTCATCGGGGTCGAGGCCCGGCGGCAGATCCTGGAGCGCGCCGGACGTCTTCCCGACGCCGCCATCGCCTGCGTCGGCGGCGGCTCCAACGCCATCGGCCTCTTCCACGCCTTCATCCCCGACGCGGACGTACGCCTCATCGGCTGCGAGCCCGCCGGGCACGGCGTCGAGACCGGTGAGCACGCGGCCACGCTGACGGCCGGCGAGCCCGGCATCCTGCACGGGTCGCGGTCGTACGTCCTCCAGGACGAGGAGGGCCAGATCACCGAGCCCTACTCGATCTCGGCCGGACTCGACTACCCGGGCATCGGGCCCGAGCACTCCTACCTCAAGGACAGCGGCCGCGCCGAGTACCGCGCGGTCACCGACGACGCGGCCATGCAGGCACTGCGCCTGCTGTCGCGCACCGAGGGCATCATCCCGGCGATCGAGAGCGCCCACGCGCTCGCCGGAGCCCTGGAGGTCGGCAAGGAGCTCGGCAAGGACGGGCTGATCATCGTCAACCTGTCGGGCCGCGGCGACAAGGACATGGACACGGCCGCCCGCTACTTCGGCCTGTACGACAACGGCGTCGACGCCGTCGTCGCCGCGGACGCCGACAGCGAGAACGCCGAGATCGAGGGGGACGTGAAGTGAGCGGCAACATCCAGCTGTTGAGCGACACCCTCGCCGGCGCCAAGGCGGAAGGGCGGTCCGCGCTCATCGCGTACCTCCCGGCCGGGTTCCCGACCGTCGACGGCGGCATCGCGGCCATCAAGGCCGTCTTCGAGGGCGGCGCGGACATCGTCGAGGTCGGTCTGCCGCACAGCGACCCCGTCCTCGACGGCCCCGTCATCCAGACCGCCGACGACATCGCCCTGCGCGGCGGCGTCAAGATCGCCGATGTCATGCGGACGGTTCGCGAGGCGTTCGAGGCGACCGGCAAGCCCGTCCTCGTGATGACGTACTGGAACCCGATCGACCGCTACGGCGTCGAGCGCTTCACCGCCGAGCTCGCCGAGGCGGGCGGGGCGGGCTGCATCCTGCCCGACCTGCCCGTGCAGGAGTCGGCGCTGTGGAGGGAGCACGCCGAGAAGCACGGCCTCGCGACCGTCTTCGTCGTCGCGCCCAGCAGCAAGGACGCCCGGCTCGCCGAGATCACCGCGGCGGGCAGCGGGTTCGTGTACGCGGCCTCGCTGATGGGCGTCACGGGCACCAGGGAGTCGGTGGGGGCCCAGGCCCAGGACCTGGTGCGGCGCACCAAGGCTACCACCGAGCTGCCCGTCTGCGTCGGCCTCGGCGTCTCCAACGCCACTCAGGCCACCGAGGTGGCCGGCTTCGCCGACGGCGTGATCGTCGGCTCGGCGTTCGTGAAGCGGATGCTGGACGCACCGGACGAGGCGGCCGGCCTGGACGCCGTACGGGCGCTCGCGGGCGACCTGGCGAAGGGCGTGCGCGGAACGGCGTAACGCGACCGTCCGAGCAGGCACGTATCCGAGTAGGTACGTAAGTACACGTATCCGAGCGGGTACGTAACGGACAATCCACTCACCCGAACGGGTGGACCTGGGACCGGGGAGGCGCGCTGCGCCTCCCCGGTTCGTTCTGCCGGATGTGAGCGAGAAGAACCGTGACGGAAAGCGCACCGCCCGCGAGCGGCTGGCGGTCGAGCGAGAGAAGCAGAGGGCCGCGGAGAAGCGCCGGCGGGCGCTGATCGTGGGGGCGTCGGCGATCTGCGTCCTGGTCCTGGCCGTGGTGGTCGGCGTGCTGGCCGCCAACTCCGGCAAGGACAAGAAGAGCGACACGTCGGGCCCGGTCGTGTCGCCCTCGGGCGCGACCGGCAAGGACGCTCTAGCGATTCCCGTCGGCAAGGACAGCGCCAAGTCGACTCTCACGGTGTGGGAGGACTTCCGCTGCCCGGCCTGCCAGGCCTTCGAGACGATGTACCGCTCCACGATCCGCGAGCTGGTCGACGCCGGTCAGCTGAAGGTCGAGTACCACCTCGTCACCCTCATCGACGGGAACATGGGCGGCAGCGGCTCCCGCCACGCCGCCAACGCCGCGGCCTGCGCCCAGGACGCCGGGAAGTTCACCGCGTACCACGACGTGCTGTACGAGAACCAGCCCAAGGAGGCCGACGACGCCTTCGCGGACAACAGCAAGCTCATCCAGCTGGCGGGCAAGGTCGACGGCCTGGACACCCCCGCGTTCCGGACGTGCGTCAACGACGGTACGCACGACAGCTGGGTCGTGAAGTCGAACGCCGCCTTCCAGAGCGGCGGCTTCACCGGCACGCCGACCGTGCTGTTCGGCGGCAAGAACATCTACGCGGACCAGACGATGACCCCCGCCAAGCTGAAGCAGATGGTGGAGGCGGAGAACAAGGGCTGAGACCGCCTTGGTGCCCCCGGCCTGTGGCAGGCCGGGGGCACCGCACGTTATGGACCCGTTGCAGGGCTGCTTGCCGTCGGTGGCGTCCGGCACGGTAGCGTCGACCTTGCCATGGAACTTGCCTTCATTCCCAGCCCGTCGCGCGGTGTGCTGCACCTCGGCCCCATTCCGCTGCGCGGCTACGCGTTCTGCATCATCATCGGCGTCTTCGTAGCCGTCTGGCTCGGCAACAGGCGCTGGGTCGCCCGGGGCGGGCGGGCCGGCACGGTGGCCGACATCTCGGTCTGGGCCGTCCCCTTCGGCCTCGTCGGCGGCCGGCTCTACCACGTGATCACGGACTACGAGCTGTACTTCAGCGACGGCCGCGACTGGGTGGACGCCTTCAAGGTGTGGCAGGGCGGCCTCGGTATCTGGGGCGCGATCGCGTTCGGCGCGGTGGGCGCGTGGATCGGCTGCCGCCGCCGCGGCATCCCGCTTCCCGCCTACGCCGATGCCATCGCCCCCGGTATCGCCTTCGCGCAGGCGATCGGGCGCTGGGGCAACTGGTTCAACCAGGAGCTGTACGGCAAGGCGACGGACCTGCCCTGGGCGCTGCACATCACGTCCTCCACGGACGGGCGTGTGCCGGGCTACTACCACCCGACGTTCCTGTACGAGTCGCTGTGGTGCATCGGCGTCGGATTCCTCGTCATCTGGGCCGACCGCCGCTTCAAGCTGGGCCACGGTCGTGCGTTCGCCCTGTATGTCGCCGCGTACTGCGTGGGCCGGGGCTGGATCGAGTACATGCGCGTCGACGATGCCCACCACATCCTGGGCCTGCGTCTCAACGACTGGACCGCGATGGTGGTCTTCCTTCTCGCGGTGCTCTACATCGTCATCTCCTCGCGTCGGCGGCCTGGGCGGGAAGAGGTTGTGGAGCCGGGGGCGGGTGCCTCCGGCGGTGGCGACGGTGACAGTGCGGGCGCTTCCGGCGAGGGTGACGACTCGGGTGACGACGAGGCCGTCGACCTGGAGAAGTCGGCTGAGCCGGATGAGTCGGCTGACGCCGAGTCCACGGAGTCCGACGAGGCCGAGTCCGCCAAGAAGAGCTGAGTTCTTCGGTACGTCGAAGAGGGCGCCGCGTCCTGGAACGCGGCACCCTCTTTTTTCGCCCCCGCCGCCCCTACCCGTCCCATCCCGTTCCTGGGGGCTGCGCCCCCAGACCCCCCTGAATGCGTCTGCGGGTGGGTGGGGGCTGGGCGCGCAGTTCCCCGCGCCCCTGACGGCTCGGGGCTACGTCCCATCGCCCCCGGCCCACCTCGGGTGCTTTTAGGGGCGCGGGGAACTGCGCGCCCAGCCCCCACCCACGAGCCCCGGGAGGGTCAGACCAGGCGGCGTGCCAGGGCGAGGGTGCGGTGGGCGCCTACTACTACCGCTGCGTCGATGAAGCGGCCGTCGGGGAGGGCCTGGGCGCCGGGGCCGGTGGCGGCGGCCTTGACGATGGCTTCGGCGGAGTCGATCTCGGCCGGGGTGGGCAGGTAGGCCCGCTCGATGATGGGGAGCTGACGGGGGTGGATGGCCGCGCGGCCGAGGAAGCCCAGGGTGCGGCCGTGCGCGCAGGACGCGGCGAGGCCCTCCACGTCGCGGATGTCGGGGTAGACCGACTGGACCGGCGGCGGCAGGCCCGCCGCACGGGCGGCCACGATCACCCGGGCACGGGACCAGTCCAGGCCCGCGTCCTCCCGTACGCCCAGGTCGGCCCGTAGATCCGCCTCGCCGAGCGAGACACCGCGCAGCGCCCGGTGCGCGGACGCGATGGCGAAGGCCTGCTCGACGCCGAGGGCCGTCTCCAGGAGGGCGTACAGCGGGATCGCGCCCCCCTCGGCGGGAGTGGCGCCCTCCGCGACCCGTACGACGTCGTCGGGCGAGGTCACCTTGGGCAGCCGGAGACCGGACAGGCCGGGGAGCGGGGAGAGGGTCTTGAGGTCGGCCTCGGCCAGCGGGCCGTCGAGGGCGTTCACCCGGACCATGACGGGGACCGGTGTCGGTTCGGTGAGGAGGTCCGCCGTGGCGGCGCGGGCGTACTCCTTGCGGTCCGGGGCGACCGCGTCCTCCAGGTCGACGAGGACGACGTCCGCGCCGGAGACGAGGGCCTTGGCCACGACGTCGGGGCGGTCCCCGGGGGCGTACAGCCAGGTGAGAGGGAACTCCGCGGTCACAGGGCGCCCTCCGCTCGCAGGGCGTCGATCTCGGGCCCCGTCAGGCCGAGTTCGGCGAGCACCGTCTCCGTGTCCGCGCCGTGCGGACGGCCCGCCCAGTGGATCGCACCGGGCGTGGCGGAGAGCCGGAAGAGGACGTTCTGCATGCGCAGCGGGCCCAGTTCGGGGTCGTCGATGGTGGTGATCGTGTCCAGGGCCTCGTACTGCGGGTCGTTCATGACGTCCCGGACGTCCTGGATGGGAGCCACCGCCGCCTCCGCCTTCTCGAACGCCTCCAGGACCTCGGCGCGGGTACGGCGGGCGATCCAGGCCCCGACCGCCTCGTCCAGGATCTCCGCGTGGCGCGCCCGGTCCGCACCGGTCGCGAACCATGGCTCCTCGATCACGTCCGGGCGCCCGACCAGCCGCATCACCCGCTCGGCGATCGACTGCGCCGACGTGGAGACCGCGACCCAGGAACCGTCCGCCGTGCGGTAGGTGTTGCGGGGCGCGTTGTTCGCGGAGCGGTTGCCGGTACGCGGCTGGACGTGGCCCAACTGGTCGTACCAGATGGGCTGCGGGCCGAGGACGGTCAGGATCGGCTCGATGATCGCCATGTCGACGACCTGGCCCTCGCCGGTGCGCTCGCGGGCCGTCAGCGCGGTCATCACGGCGTACGCCGTCGCCAGGCCCGCGATCGAGTCGGCCAGGCCGAACGGGGGGAGGGTCGGCGGGGAGCCGGGCTCGCCGGTGATCGCCGCGAAGCCGCTCATCGCCTCCGCGAGGGTGCCGAAGCCGGGGCGGTGCGCGTACGGGCCGAACTGGCCGAAGCCGGTGACCCGGGCGAGGACGAGCCGCGGGTTCGCCGCGGACAGTTCCTCCCACCCGAGATCCCACTTCTCCAGCGTGCCGGGGCGGAAGTTCTCGATGATCACGTCGGAGGTGGCGGCGAGGCGGAGCAGGGTCTCACGACCGCCGGGCCTGGACAGGTCGAGGGTGATCGTGCGCTTGTTGCGGCCGAGGAGTTTCCACCACAGGCCGATGCCGTCCTTCGACGGGCCGTGCCCCCGGGACGGGTCCGGCTTGGCCGGATGCTCGACCTTGATGACCTCCGCGCCGAAGTCGCCGAGCATGGTGGCGGCGAGCGGTCCGGCGAAGAGGGTGGCGAGGTCGAGGACGCGCAGCCCGGCGAGGGGGCCGCCCTGCGAGTGCGCTGTCATGAGCCGGCCTGGGTGTCGATCTCGGAGCGGTACGGCATCGAGGACGACGCCCCGGGCCGCTGCACCGACAGCGCGGCCGCCGCCGATGCCCATGCGAGCGCCTCCGGCATCTCCCGGCCCTCGCCGAGCGCCACCGCGAGGGTGCCGACGAAGGTGTCGCCCGCACCGGTCGAGTCCACGGCGGTCACCTGGGGCGCGGGCACGCTGAGGAGGGCTGCGCCGCGGGCCGCGTACAGGCTGCCGGCCGCGCCCAGCGTCACGACGACCTCCGGAACCTGGTCCAGCAGGGCGGCGGCGGCCTCGCGGGGGTCGGTGACGCCGGTGAGCGCGGCGGCCTCGTGCTCGTTGGGCACCAACAGGTCGATGGAGGCGAGGAGTTGGGGTGGCAGGGGTTGCGCGGGGGAGGGGGTGAGGATCGTACGGACGCCGTGCCGGCGCGCGGCTTCCGCGCCCGCGACGACCGCGTCCAGCGGGATCTCCAGCTGGAGCAGGAGCGCGTCGGCGGTGGCGATGAGGCCCTCGTCTCCGGGGGCGAGGGCGGTGACGGTGCCGTTCGCGCCGGGGATGACGACGATCGCGTTGCCGCCCTCGTCGTCCACGACGATGTGCGCGGTGCCGGACGGGCCCTCGGTGGTGCGCAGATGGTCGGTGTCCACGCCCGAGTGCTCCAGTGTGGACCGGAGCAAGCTGCCGAAGGCGTCCGCGCCCACCGCGCCGATCAACGAGACGTCCGCGCCCGCGTGGGCCGCGGCCACCGCCTGGTTGGCGCCCTTGCCGCCGGGGATCGTACGGAACTCCCGTCCCGTCACGGTCTCTCCGCGCTGCGGGGCCTTGGCGACGTACGCGACGAGGTCCATGTTCGTGCTGCCGAGTACGGCGATATGGGTCATGGGCGACGGGTCTCCCGGTGCGTGAGATGGGCGAGGGTGTCGAAGCCGATGCCGTTGAAATCGGCGATCGAGGTGGCGAGGCGGTTCTTCAGGGGGGTGGTCCAGCGGTCGGGGAGGGCGAGCGGGTCTCCTGCCAGCAGACCCGCGATGCTTCCCGCCGTCGCGCCGTTGGAGTCGGTGTCCCAGCCGCCCGACACCGCACGGCAGATGGAGCCGGAGAAGTCGCCGTCCGCATGGGTGAGGGCGGCGGCGATCAGGGCGGTGTTGGGGATGGCGTGGACCCAGTGGTAGGCGCGGTGGGTGGTGTGCAGTTCGTCGACGACCGCGTCGAAGTCCGATGTCGTACGGGCGAGTCGGACGGCGTGGCGGACCGCCTGGGCGAGGCGGGAGGCGGGCGGGACGACGGTGAGTCCGGTGTGCAGGCAGGCGTGGATGTCGTGCGTTCCGGTGGCCGCGGCGCCGATGGTGGCCGCCGTGAACATCGCCGCGTAGACGCCGTTCGCCGTGTGGGTGAGGGTGGCGTCGCGGTGGGCCTGTTCCGCGGCGGCGGCCGGGTCGCCGGGGTTGGTCCAGCCGTGTACGTCCGCGCGGATCAGGGCGCCGATCCACTCGCGGAACGGGTTGCGGTGGCGGGCCGTGCGTGGGGGGCCGATGCCGGTGAGGAGGTTGCGGTAGGCGATGCGTTCGGCGGTGAAGGTGCGGCCTGCGGGGAGTTCGTCCAGCCAGAGTCTCGCTACGTCCGCGGTGGTGAAGTTCCTGCCGTGGCGCTGGAGCAACAGGATGTTCAGGAGGGGGTAGTTGAGGTCGTCGTCCTCTGGCATGCCGTCGATGTTCTCGGCGAGGGAGGTGGGGGCGGAGCGTTTGTTCCAGGGGTAGGTGGTCTTGAGGTCGTCCGGGACGCCGCGTGCCGTGAACCAGGTGTGGAGGGGCCAGTTGCCGGTGGCCCGGGCGAGGGCTCGGATGCCTTGGAGGGGGAGCTTCTCCACTGGTTTGCCCAGGAGGCAGCCGACTGCTCTGCCTAGCCAGGCTGCTTCCAGGCGGGCCTGGGTGGGAGCGGAGCTGGGGGTGGGGGCGCTTACCGGCGCCGACAGGGCGCCAGGCCGGGCGGGCCAGTCGGGGCAGTGGGTTCTGATCTTTGTCAGGCTTGTTGGTTCGTGTTCTGCCAACTTGCTGGGCAGGTCTGCCAGTTCGTCCAGGAGGTCCTTGGCCAGTATCCGGAGGTAGGGGGATGCCGGGGTGGGGGAGGCGCCCGCGCGGAGGGGGGCCTCCGGGCCGCCGGCCGCTCGCCAGCGGGAGGCGATGGCCGAGGGGGCGCGGCCGTCCTGGGAGGCCTGGTGGAGTTCGTGGCCGAGGAGGTCCTCCGGTTGGACCCAGGTCAGTCGGAGCATGGTGTTCCCGTCAACGCCGCGTACGCCGACGCGTGAGCCCGGTGGCGTCGGGCGTCCCGTTCGAAGATCTCGCCGGTCACCTCCGTGAGCGTCCTCGCGGGGGCGTTCAGGTCGAGGCGGCTCGACTCCGCCACCGTCTTGGCCCAGTCGTGCGGGACCTCGGAGCCGAGGGCGCCGGCGAGGGCGCCGGACATGGTGGCGATGGAGTCGCAGTCGCGGCCGTAGTTGACCGAGCCGAGGACCGCGTGCCGGTAGTCGCCGGCCGCGACCACCAACATGCCCAGGGCGAGGGGGAGTTCCTCAATGGAGTGGAGGCGGGAAGGGCGGCGGGCGCCGAGGGAGGGGGAGCGGTAGTCGGGGCCGACCGTGTCGTAGGGGGCAACCGCCTCCCGCAGCGGGACCAGCGCCGACTCGAAGTCCGTGTGCCGGGCGGCGACTTCGCAGACCGCCTCGATGGCCGAGCGGGTGCCGTCCTTCGCCAGGGCCAGGCAGGCGGCCACGACGGAGTCCGGGGTCGCCCCGGGTGCGCACGCCGCCGCCACCCCCGCCGCGAAGACGCCCGCCGCCTCGCGGCCGTACGACGACTGGTGGGCGCCCGCGATGTCGAGCGCCTCGGCGTAGGCGCGGGCCGGGTTGGCCGCGTTGACCAGGCCGACCGGGGCCATGTACATCGCGGCACCGCAGTTGACGATGTTGCCGGTGCCTGCCTCGCGGGGGTCCACATGGCCGTAGTGGAGGCGGGCCACCAGCCATTTCTCCGCGAGGAAGATCCGCTGGAGGGGGAGGGCCTCGGCCTCCAGTTCGGGGATCCAGCGGGGGGTGCCCATGAGGTCGGGGACCAGGTGCTCGGCGACGGCGTACGCGTCGAGGTGGTCGCGGACGGTGGCGTACACCCGTACCAGCGCATGGGTCATCAAGGTGTCGTCGGTGACGTGCCCGTCGCCCTTGTGGTACGGGGCGATGGGGCGGGCCGTACGCCAGTCGTCGCCGTTCCAGGGGCAGACGATGCCGTGTACCCGGCCGCCGTGACGTTCGGTGATCTGCTCGGGGGAGTACCCCTCGACGGGGCCGCCGAGCGCGTCGCCGACGGCGGCTCCGACGAGGGCTCCGGCGATCCGTTCGTCGAGGGTGGATCCTGTTCCTTCTCCTTTGGGCGTCATGCCCGAATCATCCCTCTGGGGTGGCCAGTTCCGTGGCTTCCAGGAGGTCGGCGAGTCCGATGAGATCCGTACCGGTGAGGCGGGGGAGCGCGCAGCCGGACAGCGTGCGGCAGGCGTCGCGCCAGGCGGCGGGGATCGCGGCTCCACCGCCGAGGGCGCCGGTCAGTGCTCCGGCGAGAGCCGGCGCGGAGTCGGCCACGCGGGACAGGCACGCGGCGGCGGGTACCGCTTCCGCGATCCGGCCGTGCGCGGCGGTGGCGAGGGCGAGGGCGACGGGGACGGTTTCGGCGGCCGCGATGCCATAGCTGTAGACATGGTCGACGATCTGATGTTCCAGCAAGGGGACGAGCGCGAAGGTGCCCTCGCTCTCGCGGGCGAGCCGCAGCGCGTGCCGGGTGTTGCGGCCGATCTCCGTCGATGCGGGGAGTTCGGCCAGGGCGGCGTCCACGCAGGCGTCGACATCGGCCCCGGCGAGGGCGAGCGACACCGCCGCGGCCATGGCACGGGCGCCGTGCACGCCGTCGCTGTCCTGGGTGTAGCGGGCGTCGAACTCGGCGAGTTCCGCGGCGAGTCGGGGGTCGCCCGGGTGGGCCACGGCCAGCACGCAGGCCCGTACGCAGGCCGCGTCGTCGAAGTAGTGCGGGTTGTCGTGGCCGGTCGCGGGCGGGCGCAGACCGGTGGCCAGGTTGCCGAGTCCGGCCCGTACGGAGATACGGGCGCGCAGCGGGAGCAGCGCGGACTCGACCTCGGGGGCGCGCTCGGCGGCCGCGGCGACCTCGCTGGCGATGGCGTTCCACGACAGGTCGATGGACGCCCGCATCCGCCGCTCCCGGCTCAGGTCCCCGAGCGCGGCGCCCTCCCCGGCCCGCAGCACGGCCTCCGCCGCGAACGCCGCCCACTCCGCGTCGTCCGACGGGCCGAGCCGCAGCGGCTCCGGCGGCTGGTTCAGCGCGATCGGCACGGGCAGCGTCGTCGTCGCGTTCTGCTCCGCGAACGTGTCCAGCTCCCGCGTCAGCCGCCGCGTCCACTCGGGCATCCGCGCGGCACGGTGCCGCGCGGCGGGCCAGCCGGCGGCGTCCCCCGCGGCCAGCCCGAGGAGAAGCCCCTCGATACGACGGGGGCGCGTGCGCGGGGGTGTTTCCGTGCGGGGGTCTGTGAGGGTGGGTGCCCCTGCGCGGGGCTCTGCGAGGGCGGGCGCCGTGCGGGGGTCCGTGAGGGCGGGCGCCTCCGTGCCGGGCTCTGTAAGCGTGGGTGCCGCCATGCGGGGCGTTGCCGCGACGGGCGTCGCCGTGCGGGGGGCTGCCGCATCGGGCGTCACCGTGCTGAGCGCTCCCGCGAGGGGCTCCTCTGTGCTGGACACCTTCGTGCCGGGCGCTGCCGCGACGGGCGCTGCCGTGCCGGGCCCCGTCGTGCCGGGCCCCGTCGTGCCCAGCAGCTCCGTGACGGGCGTCGCCGTGAGGGCTTGCTCCTTCGTGCCGGGTGGCTCGGTGAGAAGGGCTGCCGTGAGGGCTTGCTCCTTCGTGCCGGGTGGCTCGGTGAGGAGGGTCGGCATGAGGGGCTGCTCCTCCGTGTCCTCCGTGCCGGGTGCCTCCGTGAGGAGGATCGCCGAAACGGCCTCTGCCGCAGGGGTGGCCCCCACTCCGGCTCCCTCGCCCGTGCTCTCTCCGGGCTCGTCTCCGACCAGGCCGGGCCTCACGGTCGTACCTCGTCGTCATCGGCGGCGAGGACGTACGCGTCGGCGTAGGGAAGCGCGTTCGCGTCCGTGTCGGGAAACGCGTGGGGAGGGGCGTAGGGAAGTGCGTACGCGTCCGGGTGGGGCAGTGCGTACGCGTCCGGGGCGGGGAGGGACCACTCGCCGCCCGGATCTCGTACGAACCCGCCCGCGCCCCCACCCCTGCCCGCACCTCGTGCGTGTCCCCCGGCCCCCCACTTCCCGTCGTCGCCCGGCGTCAGCAGTTCCGCCACGTCCAGTACGTGGTGGCCCTCCATCGAGGGGAGGCAGCTGCCCCGGGCCGGGCCGATGGCCGCTGCCCAGGCGGCCGGGATCGACGAGGCGCCGTGGGTCGCGCCGGCCAGGGCGCCCGCGACCGCCGCCGTCGTGTCGGCGTCGCGACCCATGTTCACTGCGGTGAGCACGGACTCGGTGAAGGCGCCGTCGGCGGCCGCGTAGGCGCCGAAGGCGAGGGCGACGGCCTCGGGGGCGAGGTCGGTCCAGGGGTAGCCGCCGATGACGACCGCCGAGCGGACCGCGCGCTCGCCCCGGTGAGCCACTGCGACCGCCCGGCGCAGGGAGCGGGCCGTCCAGGAGTCGTCCGGGATCACCGCGAGCGCGGAGGCGACCACCGCGATCGTGGGGGCGCCCGCCATCGCCGCCGCGACGCCCGCCGCGACCGCCTGGCCGCCGTAGATGCCCTCCCCGTCATGGCTCACCGAGCCGTCGATGGCGACGAGCCTCGCGGCTTCCGCCGGGCGGCCGGCCGCGAAGACGCCGAAGGGGGCCGCGCGCATGGCCAGGCCGTCACTCCAGGCGTGCCGGTGCTGGGCCGAGATCGGCGCCGCCAGGCCGCGGCGCAGGTTCTCCAGCGTGCCGCGCTCGCTGAAACCCGCACCCTTGAACGGGCCCTCGTCACGGTCCGCGATCCACTGGTGCCAGGCCGACTCGACATGGGCCACGGTGAGCGCCGAGCCGTGCCGGGCCAGCAGCAGCCCCGAGAAGATCGCGTACTCGGTGTCGTCCGTCCCGGCCGGGTGCTCGGCGACGTATCCCGTGATCCGGCCCCACTTCGCACGGATCTCCGACGGCTTCATGTTCTCGGCGGGCGCGCCCAGCGCGTCCCCGACGGCGAGTCCGAGCAGCGCGCCGCGCGCCCGTTCGCGGAGATCGGCGGCGTCCCCGGGCGCCGGGACCGAGGGAATGCAGGCGATGGAAGCCATACGTGCCTCTCCTCTCGGGGCCCCTGTCAGTGCGCGGAACCGAGCGCGCGGAACCCTTTGCGGATCTCTCCCACATTGGCGGTTGACAGGAGCCTCATCGGCCTCACTGTCACCCGGTCGACATCTGTGCAGACATTCGCACGAATGAGCGTAAGCCGGTAAAGGTGCAGGTTAGCCCAGCCTTTCCTTGCTGGCGGGGGCGAAATGAAGGGCGTAAGTTCAGTGTTGTCGAAGAGTGGAACTTGTCTAAAGTTAGCCTTACCTTAGAGCGCTGGGGGACCCGTATGGCCATCATCGAGATCGAAGCGACACTGCACGAGGCGCACCGTGACAACCACACCCACCGGGATGTGAACGGCGGATGGCTGCGCCCGGCGGTGTTCGGTGCCATGGACGGGCTCGTGTCCAACCTCGCCCTGATGACCGGCGTCGCCGGCGGGTCCGTGTCTCATCAGACGATCGTCATCACCGGGCTCGCGGGCCTCGCCGCGGGCGCCTTCTCCATGGCTGCCGGCGAGTACACCTCCGTCGCCTCGCAGCGCGAACTCGTCGAGGCCGAACTCGACGTCGAGCGACGGGAGTTGCGCAAGCACCCCCTTGACGAGGAGCGCGAGCTCGCCGAGCTCTACCAGGCCCGCGGTGTCGAGCCCGAGCTGGCGCGGGAGGTCGCCAGGCAGCTGTCCCGCGACCCCGAGCAGGCTCTGGAGATCCACGCCCGCGAGGAACTGGGCATAGACCCCGGCGACCTGCCCTCCCCGACCGTCGCCGCCGTGTCCAGCTTCGGCTCCTTCGCTCTCGGCGCCGTGCTCCCCGTGCTGCCGTTCCTGCTGGGTGCGACCGCCTTGTGGCCCGCGCTGCTGCTCGCGCTGATCGGGCTCTTCGCGTGCGGTGCGGTGGTGGCGAAGGTGACCGCGCGGTCCTGGTGGTTCAGCGGGATCCGGCAGCTCGCTCTGGGTGGTGCGGCGGCGGGTGTGACGTACGTCCTGGGCAGCTTGTTCGGTACCGCCGTAGGATGATGCATCGAGCACCTATGCAAGGGACTGCATAAGTAGCCGTTACTCGGCGGTTTCGATTGCTTAACCACCGGGCATGAGCCGTAAGCGCTGTGGGCAATGAGGCCTGCACGCACCACTCGCTGTGGGCGACGAAGCCTGCCGCGAACCGGGCCGACGGTCACTGATCTGTCCGCTTAGGTCCCTTACCTTCCACCGCCGAGCGCGGTACCCCCCGCCGCGACCCCGCGGTGTCCGCATGTTGGAACGGTGTATCCAGTTACCGGGAACCGCCCCATCATGTAACCTGCACGAAATTTTGCACCCCAGCAGAGGGCCAACGTCGTCCCTCGGCAGATGTCATATGCCACGACGACGACGGGAGAGCCGATGCGTACGCCGCGCCAGCCGTCCCAGCACTCCACGAATGGCCAGAAGTGGTCCTTCATGGATGCTCGCCCTGCTGCGCAGGGTATGTACGACCCCCGCAACGAGCACGACGCCTGTGGCGTCGGCTTTGTGGCCACCCTCACCGGCGAGGCGAGCTACGCGCTGGTCGAGCAGGCGCTCACGGTTCTGCGCAACCTGGAGCACCGGGGTGCCACCGGCGCCGAGCCCGACTCGGGCGACGGCGCGGGCATCCTGTCCCAGGTTCCGGACGCCTTCCTCCGTGAAGTGGCCGGATTCGAGCTCCCCGCGGCCGGTGCGTACGCCGTGGGTATCGCCTTCCTCCCCGAGGACGGCATCACCGACGTCGTCTCACAGATCGAGACGATCGCCGCCGCCGAGGGCCTCACAGTCCTGGGCTGGCGCGAGGTCCCGGTCGCCCCCGAGCTGCTCGGCGCCACCGCCCGCTCGACGATGCCCGTCTTCCGCCAGATCTTCGTGGCCGACGGCGTCAGCGAGGGCATCGACCTCGACCGCAAGGCCTTTGTGCTGCGCAAGCGCGCCGAGCGCGAGGCCGGCGTCTACTTCCCGTCGCTCTCCGCGCGCACCATCGTCTACAAGGGCATGCTGACCACCGGTCAGCTGGAGCCCTTCTTCCCGGACCTGTCCGACCGCCGCTTCGCCTCCGCGATCGCGCTCGTGCACTCCCGGTTCTCCACGAACACCTTCCCGAGCTGGCCGCTCGCCCACCCGTACCGCTTCGTCGCGCACAACGGCGAGATCAACACGGTCAAGGGCAACCGCAACTGGATGCGCGCCCGCGAGTCCCAGCTGGTCTCCGAACTCTTCGGCGACAAGGGCCTGGAGCGGATCTTCCCGGTCTGTACGCCGGACGCCTCCGACTCAGCCTCCTTCGACGAGGTGCTCGAACTCCTGCACCTCGGCGGCCGTTCGCTCCCGCACTCCGTGCTGATGATGATCCCGGAGGCGTGGGAGAACCACGCCTCCATGGACCCGGCCCGCCGCGCCTTCTACCAGTTCCACGCCACGATGATGGAGCCGTGGGACGGCCCGGCCTGTGTCACCTTCACCGACGGCACCCAGGTCGGCGCGGTCCTCGACCGCAACGGCCTGCGCCCCGGCCGCTACTGGGTCACCGACGAGGGCCTCGTCGTCCTCGGCTCCGAGGTCGGCGTCCTCGACATCGACCCCGCGAAGGTCGTCCGCAAGGGCCGTCTGCAGCCCGGCAAGATGTTCCTCGTCGACACCGTCGAGCACCGCATCATCGAGGACGACGAGATCAAGGCCGGCCTCGCCGTCGACAAGCCGTACGCGGAGTGGCTGGAAGCCGGCGAGATCGAGCTCTCCGACCTGCCCGAGCGTGAGCACATCGTGCACACCCACGCCTCGGTCACCCGCCGCCAGCAGACCTTCGGTTACACCGAGGAGGAGCTGCGCGTCATCCTCGCGCCGATGGCCAAGGCCGGTGCCGAGCCGATCGGTTCGATGGGCACGGACTCGCCGATCGCCGCGCTGTCCTCGCGTCCGCGGCTGCTCTTCGACTACTTCACCCAGCTGTTCGCGCAGGTCACCAACCCGCCGCTGGACGCGATCCGCGAGGAGCTGGTCACGTCCCTGCGCTCCTCGCTGGGCCCGCAGGGCAACCTGCTGGAGCCGACGGCCGCTTCCTGTCGTAGCGTCACCCTGCCCTTCCCGGTGATCGACAACGACGAGCTGGCCAAGCTCATCCACATCAACGCCGACGGCGACATGCCCGGCATGAAGGCCGCGACCCTGTCCGGCCTGTACCGGGTCTCCGGCGGCGGCGACTCCCTCGCCGCGCGCATCGACGAGATCTGCACCGAGGCCGACGCGGCCATCGAGAACGGCGCCCGGCTGATCGTCCTGTCGGACCGTCACTCGGACGCCGAGCACGCGCCGATCCCGTCGCTGCTGCTCACCGCGGCCGTTCACCACCACCTCATCCGCACCAAGCAGCGCACCCAGGTGGGCCTCCTGGTCGAGGCGGGCGACGTCCGCGAGGTCCACCACGTGGCCCTCCTCATCGGCTTCGGCGCCGCCGCGGTCAACCCGTACCTGGCGATGGAGTCCGTCGAGGACCTCGTCCGCGCCGGTACCTTCCTGACCGGCATCGAGTCCGAGCAGGCCATCCGCAACCTGATCTACGCGCTCGGCAAGGGCGTCCTCAAGGTCATGTCCAAGATGGGCATCTCGACCGTCGCCTCCTACCGTGGCGCCCAGGTCTTCGAGGCCGTCGGTCTCGAAACGGCCTTCGTCGAGAAGTACTTCAACGGCACGGCCACGAAGATCGGCGGCGCCGGTCTCGACGTCATCGCCAAGGAGGTCGCGGCGCGTCACGCCAAGGCCTACCCGGCTTCGGGCATCGCGCCCGCGCACCGCGCCCTCGACATAGGCGGCGAGTACCAGTGGCGCCGTGAGGGCGAGCCGCACCTGTTCGACCCGGAGACGGTCTTCCGCCTCCAGCACTCGACGCGCTCCGGCAGCTACGAGATCTTCAAGAAGTACACGGACCGTGTGAACGAGCAGTCCGAGCGCCTGATGACGCTCCGTGGCCTGTTCGGCTTCAAGTCGGACCGCCCCTCGATCTCCATCGACGAGGTCGAGTCCGTCTCCGAGATCGTCAAGCGGTTCTCGACCGGCGCCATGTCGTACGGCTCGATCTCGCGCGAGGCGCACGAGACCCTCGCCATCGCCATGAACCAGCTGGGCGGCAAGTCCAACACCGGTGAGGGCGGCGAGGACGCGGACCGTCTCTACGACCCGGCGCGCCGTTCGTCGATCAAGCAGGTCGCCTCCGGCCGCTTCGGCGTCACGTCCGAGTACCTGGTCAACGCCGACGACATCCAGATCAAGATGGCGCAGGGTGCCAAGCCCGGCGAGGGCGGCCAGCTGCCCGGCCACAAGGTGTACCCCTGGGTCGCCAAGACCCGGCACAGCACCCCGGGCGTGGGCCTCATCTCCCCGCCGCCGCACCACGACATCTACTCCATCGAGGACCTGGCTCAGCTGATCCACGACCTGAAGAACGCGAACCCGCAGGCGCGGATTCACGTGAAGCTGGTCTCGGAGGTCGGCGTCGGCACGGTCGCGGCCGGTGTGTCGAAGGCGCACGCGGACGTCGTCCTCATCTCCGGCCACGACGGCGGAACGGGCGCCTCCCCGCTCACCTCGCTGAAGCACGCGGGCGGCCCCTGGGAGCTCGGCCTCGCCGAGACCCAGCAGACGCTGCTGCTCAACGGCCTGCGCGACCGCATCGTCGTGCAGACCGACGGCCAGCTGAAGACCGGCCGTGACGTCGTCATCGCCGCGCTGCTCGGCGCCGAGGAGTTCGGTTTCGCGACCGCGCCGCTCGTCGTCTCCGGCTGCGTCATGATGCGCGTCTGCCACCTGGACACCTGCCCGGTCGGCATCGCCACCCAGAACCCGGTGCTGCGCGACCGGTTCGCCGGCAAGGCCGAGTACGTCGTGAACTTCTTCAAGTTCATCGCCGAAGAGGTCCGCGAGATCCTCGCCGAGCTGGGCTTCCGCTCCATCGAGGAGGCCGTCGGCCACGCCGAGAACCTCGACGTGGAGCGGGCGATCACCCACTGGAAGGCGCAGGGCCTGGACCTGACCCCGCTCTTCTACGTGCCCGAACTGCCCGAGGGTGCCGCGCTGCACCAGGTCATCGAGCAGGACCACGGCCTGGAGAAGGCGCTCGACAACGAGCTGATCAAGCTCGCCGCCGACGCGCTGGCCGCGGACTCCGCGACCGACGCCCAGCCGGTCCGCGCCCAGGTCGCGATCCGCAACATCAACCGCACGGTCGGCACCATGCTCGGCCACGAGGTGACGAAGAAGTTCGGCGGCGCGGGTCTGCCCGACGACACCATCGACATCACCTTCACCGGCAGCGCGGGCCAGTCCTTCGGCGCCTTCCTGCCGCGCGGTGTCACGCTGCGCCTGGAGGGCGACGCCAACGACTACGTCGGCAAGGGCCTCTCCGGAGGCCGGGTGATCGTCCGTCCCGACCGGGGCGCCGACCACCTCGCCGAGTACTCGACGATCGCGGGCAACACCATCGCGTACGGCGCGACGGGCGGCGAGCTCTTCCTGCGCGGCCGCACCGGCGAGCGCTTCTGCGTCCGCAACTCCGGCGCGACGGTGGTCTCGGAGGGCGTGGGCGACCACGGCTGCGAGTACATGACCGGCGGTCACGCGGTGGTCCTGGGCGAGACGGGCCGCAACTTCGCGGCCGGCATGTCCGGTGGCGTCGCGTACGTCATCGACCTGAACCGCGACAACGTGAACGTCGGCAACGCGGGCGCCGTGGAGGAGCTCGACGACACCGACAAGCAGTGGCTGCACGACGTAGTGCGCCGGCACGCGGAGGAGACCGGCTCGACGGTCGCCGAGAAGCTCCTCGCCGAGTGGTCCGTCTCCGTGGACCGCTTCAGCAAGATCATCCCCAGCGCATACAAGGCAGTGCTCGCCGCCAAGGACGCCGCCGAGCGAGCCGGACTCCCCGAGTCCGAGATCACCGAGAAGATGATGGAGGCGGCGACCAATGGCTGATCCCAAGGGCTTTCTGAACCACGGCCGTGAGGTCGCCAAGTCCCGTCCCGTGGACGTGCGTCTCAAGGACTGGAACGAGGTCTACGTTCCGGGCTCGCTGCTCCCGATCATCTCCAAGCAGGCCAGCCGCTGTATGGACTGTGGCATCCCGTTCTGCCACAACGGCTGTCCGCTGGGGAACCTGATCCCCGAGTGGAACGACTACGCGTACCGCGAGGACTGGTCCGCCGCGTCCGAGCGCCTGCACGCCACGAACAACTTCCCGGAGTTCACCGGCCGTCTGTGCCCGGCTCCTTGTGAGTCCGCGTGTGTGCTGGGCATCAACCAGCCCGCCGTGACCATCAAGAACGTCGAGGTCTCGATCATCGACAAGGCGTGGGACACGGGCGATGTCGCCCCGCAGATCCCCGAGCGCCTGTCGGGCAAGACCGTCGCGGTCATCGGTTCCGGCCCCGCCGGTCTCGCCGCCGCCCAGCAGCTGACCCGGGCCGGCCACACGGTCGCCGTGTACGAGCGCGCCGACCGCATCGGCGGCCTGCTGCGCTACGGCATCCCCGAGTTCAAGATGGAGAAGCGGCACATCAACCGCCGTATCGAGCAGATGCGCGCGGAGGGCACCCGCTTCCGTACGGGCATCGAGATCGGCCGCGACCTCAAGGCGACGGACCTGCGCAAGCGGTACGACGCCGTGGTCATCGCCGCCGGTGCGACCACCGCCCGCGATCTCCCCGCCCCCGGGCGGGAGTTGAAGGGCATCCACCAGGCGATGGAGTACCTGCCCCTGGCCAACAAGGTGCAGGAGGGCGACTACGTGGCGCCCCCGATCACCGCCGAGGGCAAGCACGTCGTGGTCATCGGCGGCGGCGACACCGGCGCGGACTGCGTGGGCACCGCCCACCGCCAGGGCGCGGCCTCGGTGACGCAGCTGGAGATCATGCCGCGACCGGGCGAGGAGCGGAACGCGGGCCAGCCCTGGCCGACGTTCCCGATGCTCTACAAGGTCACCTCCGCGCACGAGGAGGGCGGCGAGCGCGTCTACTCCGTCTCGACCACCCACTTCGAGGGCGACGAGGACGGCAATGTCCAGTGGCTGCACCTCGTCGAGGTCGAGTTCATCGACGGCAAGCTGACCCAGAAGCCGGGCACGGAGCGCAAGATCCCGGCCCAGCTGGTGACGCTGGCCATGGGCTTCACGGGCACGGACGTCGAGAACGGCGTCGTCTCCCAGTTCGGCCTGGAGCTCGACGCCCGCGGCAACATCGCCCGAGACGCCGAGTTCGCGACCAACGTCCCCGGCGTGTACGTCGCCGGTGACGCGGGCCGCGGCCAGTCCCTGATCGTCTGGGCCATCGCGGAGGGCCGCTCGGCCGCCCGCGGGGTCGACCGCTTCCTCACGGGCGCGAGCGACCTGCCGGCCCCGATCCGCCCGACGGACCGCTCCCTGATGGTCTGACGACCACCAGCGGTCTGACGCTCCACCCAACAAACGTCCCGTACAACGGCGTACGGAACTGAACGCGGCGCCTGCCTTGTCCCCGACCGGACTTTGGTGGGCGCCGTGGTGCGTTCGGCTACCGCACAGGGGTTACGGCACCTGCGTCACGGCACCTTGTACGTCTCCCCGTACACCTTCCACTCCAGCGGCGTACGCAGGTCCAGGTTGCCCTCGTACAAGAACTTCCGCTGGGCCGTGTCGATGCGGGTCGTGTCGCGGTGGGCGTTCTTGGACTTCATGGCCGCCCGGCGGATGTCGAGGAAGATGTCGAGGTAGGCCTTCTCGGAGCCGCCCTCGGCGGGGGTGTCGGCCTGGGCCAGGGCGCGGGTGCGCAGGCCGTAGAAGCCGGTCGCGCTGGTGCCTGGGCCGTGCATGACCATGGCGTCGTAGTAGATGAACTGGCCCAGTGTGCCGAGGCCGTCGAGTGTGGCGCGGCGGACCGCGGGGTCGAAGTAGACGCGGTCGCGCTCGGCGTCCTGGGCCGCGCGGAAGGCCGCCACCGAGGCCTCCTCGCGCCAGGCCGCGGGGAAGCCCGGGTCGAGGCCCTCGTGCGAGTCCGTGCCGTCGACCTTGCGCAGGGCGGGGAGATAACGGGCGAGACCGTTGCCCGGGTGGTCCTTCGTGTAGTGCTCCACCAGGACGAGCAGGTCGTGGGTGCCGGTGCAGAAGCCGATGAGGCCAGCCGTGTAGCCCTGGCCGTCGCCGATGTCCTCGATGTAGGAGTAGGCGCTGCGCCAGTCCAGCGTGGAGTTCTCGGCGCTCGCCACGATCTGCTGGGCCAGTTCCTTCTTGTCGGGCGCGGCGAGGCCCTCGGCGTCCGTGTGCCCGGCGTCCTGGCGGGCTCCCGGGTGCCCTGCGGTCTCGCCCGCGCCCGAGGGCCCGGGGGTGAAGAAGTAGACCGCCGCCGTGACGAGGGGGAGGACCGCGAGCAGCAGAAGACGACCTCGTTTCATGGGCCCAGCGTAGGGATCGGCTAGGCCGCCCCGCTCTTCAGCGCGGACATCTTCGCGACGGCCAGGACCACCAGCAGCATCAACAGCATCGCGCACGCGGCCCCTTGGCGGAGAGCCCGGCGGCTGTCGCGGGGCGCGTACGCGTAGGCCAGCGTCACGGCACCGCCCGCCAGCAGACCGCCCAGGTGGCCCTCCCAGGAGGTGATCCACGCCGAGATCACCAGCCAGAGCAGCAGGCCCCCCATGTACTGGTTGACGCCGCGCATGTCCGCGCCCAGCCGGCGGGCCATCACGTAGTACGCGGCTCCGAGGCCGAAGATGGCGCCGGACGCGCCGACCGTGGGATCGTCCGGAGCCGCCAGCAGGATGAGGACCGAGCCGCCGAGCGCCGAAAGCAGGTACAGGGTGACGTAGCGGGCCCGGCCGAGCTGGGCCTCCACGACCCGGCCGATGTTCCACAGCGCGACCATGTTCATCACGATGTGCGCGATCCCGAACGTGCCCTCGGTGGGCGGCTGATGGAGGAACGCGCCTGTCAGCATCCGGTACCACTCGCCATCGATGATCCCCTCGGGATGCAGGACCGACGGGTACGGGTACTGCCACAGGTAGTGCCCGCCGTCCGGGCCCGCCAGGCCCCGGCCCAGCATCTCGAACCGGTCGACCACCGACGGACGGGCCACCTCGGCCACATAGGCCAGCACATTGAGGCCGATCAGCAGGTACGTCACCACGGGCACCGTCGAGATCCGGCCGCCGAAGGCCGTGCGGGCCTGCCGCACCGACCGCGCGCCCTCCTTCACACACCCCACGCACTGGTGGCCGACGGCCGCCTCGCGCATGCAGTCCGGGCAGATGTAGCGGTCGCACCGCGTGCAGCGCACATGGGACTCCACCTTGGGATGGCGATAGCAGGTGGTGACGGCGGACTCGGGCTCCACGGCCGGCTCCTCGGGAGGTAACTGCGTGACGGTGACAGGAGTGCCGATGGGGGCGGCGGCGAACAAAATATCGAACGCCGGTGTGCGGGAGGGACGGAGGGTGCCTGAGTGCCTGCGGTGACGTAATCTCGGCGTTTCCGCAACCCTCGCGCGATGGGAGCTCCGCATGGCCGGAATCAGCCTGACCAAGGTGGAGGAGACCGCGCCCGCGTTGGTCAGTCTGTACAAGAGCGCGGGGGTGTCCCTCACCCGGCACGGGCTGAACGGGCAGCGGGCCGCCGTGTATCTGGTCGTCGACTACTCGGGGTCGATGAAGGAGTACTACAAGGACGGCAGTGTGCAGGCGCTCGCCGACCGGGTGCTCGGTCTCGCCGCCCACTTCGACGACGACGGAACCGTGCCTGTCGTCTTCTTCTCCACGGACATAGACGCCGTCACCGATATCGCGCTCGACAACCACCAGGGCCGCATCGAGCGGATCGTCGCCGGGCTCGGGCACATGGGCAAGACCAGCTACCACCTCGCCATGGACGCCGTCATCGACCACTATCTCGACAGCGGCTCCAAGGACCCCGCCCTCGTCGTCTTCCAGACCGACGGCGGACCGATCAACAAGCTCGCCGCGGAACGGTACTTGTGCAAGGCGGCGAAGCTTCCGCTGTTCTGGCAGTTCATCGGGTTCGGGGATCCGGACAGCCGGCAGTTCGAATTCCTGCGCAAACTCGACGAGTTGGCGGTGCCGCACAAGCGGGTCCTCGACAACGCCGGGTTCTTCCATGCCGGTTCGGATCCGCGGAAGGTCTCCGACGGGGAGCTGTACGACCGGCTCGTGGGCGAGTTCCCGCAGTGGCTGTCGGCGGCGCGGGCGCGGGGGGTCGTCCAGTGACCGTACAGCCGCTGCCCGCCGCAGAGCGGGCCGCCGTGCCCTGGAAGAACGGCGGCGGAGTGACCCGTGAGATCGCCGCATGGCCCTCGGGCGCGGACATGGGCGACTTCGTGTGGCGGGTGAGCCTCGCCGATGTCGACGCCGACGGGCCGTTCTCGGCGTTCGCCGAGGTGGACCGGATCCTCACCATGGTCGAGGGCGAGGGAATGGACCTGACCGTCGGCGGCGAACGCCGTCGCGTCGACACCCGCTACGCGCCCCAGGGCTTCCCCGGCGACCTGCCCACCGACTGCCGCCTGCTCGGGGGCCCCGTCGTGAACCTCAACGTCATGTGGCGCCGGGGCGGAGAGGCGGCCCCGGCCGTCACGATCACGCACTCCCGGCCGCCCCTCACCCTCCCCGCGGACCCGGCCGTACTGGTCGTCGTGCTCGACGGGACCGCCGAGCTGTCCGGGCTGACCCTCGGACGGTACGACGCGGCGCTGCTGACCGACGAGGACGCGGTGCTGCACGCGACGGGCCGCATCGCCGTCATCGGTCTCATGTCACGGGACTGAGCGACGGGATCACGACGCCCCGTTGGCTTCGGCGAGGCGGCATGCCACCCTGGTGGGCCGAGGGGAGCGGTTCATGGGCGTGCGAGAGAGCAACTCAGGCCGGGCTACGGGGACTTCGAGTGCAGGGACTTCCGCTGCCGGGACTTCAACTGGCAGGACGTCGTCCGTCGGGACTTCGCGTGCCGGGCGGGACGAGACCGGCAAGGGGGAGCGGCTCGCGGACTGGGCCGACGGGCGGCTGGGCATCTACGCGCTGGCCAAGGCCAACATGCGCAAGGTCTTTCCGGACCACTGGTCGTTCATGCTGGGCGAGGTCTGCCTCTACAGCTTCATCGTCCTGATCCTGACCGGCGTCTATCTGACCCTGTTCTTCGAGCCGAGCGGGGTCGAGGTCGTCTACCACGGCTCGTACAAGCCGCTGAACGGCATCATCATGACGCGGGCGTACGAGTCCACGCTCGACATCAGCTTCGATGTGCGCGGCGGCCTGCTGATCCGGCAGATCCACCACTGGGCGGCGCTCGTCTTCCTCGCCGGGATGCTCGTCCACATGATGCGGGTGTTCTTCACCGGCGCGTTCCGCAAGCCGCGCGAGGTCAACTGGCTGTTCGGCTGGACCCTGTTGATGCTCGGCCTCATCACCGGTCTGACCGGCTACTCGCTCCCCGACGACCTGCTCTCCGGCACGGGCGTCCGCTTCGCGCAGGGCGCCATCCTGTCGGTCCCGGTCGTGGGGACGTATCTCTCCTTCTTCCTCTTCGGAGGGGAGTTCCCGGGGCACGACATCATTTCGCGCTTCTTCCCCATCCATGTGCTCCTGCTGCCGGGGATCATGCTGGGGCTGGTGGTCGCGCATCTGATCCTGGTCTTCTACCACAAGCACACGCAGTACCCGGGGCCCGGCCGCGACCAGAAGTCCGTCGTCGGCATGCCGTTCATGCCGGTCTACATGGCCAAGGCGGGCGGCTTCTTCTTCCTCGTCTTCGGCGTCCTGTCGATCATGGGCGCGATCGCCACCATCAACCCCGTCTGGGCCTTCGGGCCCTACCGGCCGGACCTGGTGACCACCGGCGCGCAACCCGACTGGTATCTGGGCTTCTCCGAGGGACTGATCCGGGTGATGCCGGGATGGGAGATCAACGCCTGGGGCCACACGCTCCAGTTGGGCGTCTTCATCCCCTTCTCGCTCTTCCCGCTCATCATGACCGCCATCGCCGTCTATCCGTTCATCGAGGCGTGGGTCACCGGGGACAGACGTGAGCACCACATCCTGGACCGGCCGCGCAACGTGCCCACGCGCACCGGACTCGGCGTCGCCTGGCTGACGCTGTACGCCGTCCTGCTGGTCGGCGGGGGCAACGACCTGTGGGCCACCCACTTCCATCTCTCGATCAACGCGATCACCTGGTTCGTACGGGTCGCCGTCTTCGCCGGACCCGCGCTCGCCTACGTCGTGACGAAACGGATCTGTATGGGACTCCAACGCCGGGACCGCGACAAGGTGCTGCACGGGCGCGAGTCCGGCATCATCAGGCGGCTCCCGCACGGCGAGTACGTCGAGGTCCACGAACCGCTCACGCCGGCACAGCGGTTCACGCTCACCCAGCACGAGCAGGCGCCGCCGTACGAGGTGGGGCCGCTCGTCGACGCGAACGGCGTGGTCCGCCGGGTCGGCCCCGCCCGGCGGCTGCGCGCCCGGCTGGCGCGGGCCCTGTACGGACCGGACACGCAGATCCCGAAGCCGACGGTGGAGGAGTACCGGGAGCTCACGAGCGAGGACCATCACCACTGAGTCCACTGAGTCCACTGAGTCCACTGAGGACGTCAGCCCTGCACTCGGCGGGCGTGCCCCACGCGGTGCGCAGGGCGCGGGCCTTGGTGAGCCAGAGGGAGAGGTCGTACTCGGCCGTGTAGCCGATCGCGCCGTGCAGCTGGAGGGCGGTACGGGCGGTGGCGTACGCGGCTTCGCAGGCCGTGACCTTGGCGGCGGCGACGTCTGCCGGTGTCATCGACAGGGCGGCCCCGAACAGGAGCGGCCGCGCGAACTCCAGGGCGATCCTCGCGTCGGCGAGCTGATGCTTGACGGCCTGGAAGGAGCCTATGGAGACGCCGAACTGGGTGCGCTGCTTGACGTACGCCACAGTCCGGTCGAGGAGCGCGAGCCCTGCCCCGAGGGCCTGCGCGGCGGTGGCGAGACGGGCCCAGCACAGGGCGTGGGCGGCGGCACAGGTGACCTGGGGGCCGGTGGCCAGAAGTTCACCGCCGGGTTCCGGCCGGGCGAGCCGCCGGGCCCGGTCCACCGACGGGCGCACCGGGCCGTGGCCGGGCGCGAGCCGCAGGCCGGCGCCGTGCACGGCGAGCAGGACCGTCGCCGCGTCCGCGTCGAGCGCGCAGGAGTCCGTCAGGGCGAGCGTGGCGACGCTCTCGCCCGAGGCCAGCGCCGGCAGGAGCCGCTTGGCGGGGCCCGACTCGTCGAGCCCGGAGAGCAGCGCGGCCGCCGCCACCGTCTCCACCAGCGGACCCGGAACCCCGTGGCGGCCCAACTCGACGAATGCCACGGCCAGTTCGACGGGCAGGGGGCCCACCCCGTCGTACGCCTCGGATATCGCCAGCGCGAAGACGCCCGCGTCGGCGAGGCGGGACCACAGGGCGCGGCCCGGGGTGTGGTCGCCCTCGGCCCAGGCGCGGATGGCCGAAGGGGTGTTCGCGGAGGTCAGCATCGCGTCGAGGGAGGCGGCGAAGGCGCGCTGTTCGGTGTCGAGGAGGAAGCGCATCAGCGGCGACCCTTCGGGAGGCCGAGCAGGCGCTCGGCGATGATGTCGCGCTGGATCTCGTTGGTGCCCGCGTAGACGGGTCCCGCGAGGGAGAACACGTAGCCCTCGGACCAGTCGGTGTCCGCCAACTCGCCAGCCGGGCCCAGGAGATCGAGCGCCGTCTCGTGCAGCGCGATGTCGTACTCGGACCAGAAGACCTTGTTCAGGCTGGACTCCGGGCCGATGCTCTCGCCGTCGAGGAAGCGGGAGGCGCCCGCGTACGTGAACAGCTGGTAGGCGCGGGCGCCGATCACGGCGTCGGCCACCCGGTCGCGCAGGGCCGTGTCCGAGGGGTCGGCGTGGGTGCGCCAGAGGTTGACCAGCCGGTCGGCGGCGGCGAGGAAGCGGCCCGGTGAGCGCAGCGTCAGCCCCCGTTCGTTGCCCGCTGTCGACATGGCGATCCGCCAGCCCTGGCCCGGCTCGCCGATCACGTCCTCGTCGGGGACGAAGACGTCGTCCAGGAAGAGCTCCGCGAAGGCCGGTTTGCCGTCCAGGCGGCCGATCGGGCGGACGGTCACGCCGGGTGCGCGCAGGTCGAACATCAGGTAGGTGAGGCCTTGGTGGGGTTTCGGGGTGTCCGGCTCGCTGCGGAACAGGCCGAACGCGCGGTCGGCGAACGCGGCCCGCGACGACCAGGTCTTCTGCCCGCCGAGCAGCCAGCCGCCGTCCGTGCGCACCGCGCGGGAGGTGAGGGAGGCCAGGTCGGAGCCGGCCTCGGGCTCGGACCAGGCCTGCGCCCAGATGACCTCGCCCGTGGCCATCGGCGGCAGCACGCGCGCGCGTTGCTCCCGCGTGCCGTGGTCGAAGAGCGTCGGCGCGAGGAGGCTGATGCCGTTCTGGCCGACCCGGCCCGGCGCGCCCGCCGCGTAGTACTCCTCCTCGAAGACCAGCCACCGGACGATGTCCGCGCCCCGTCCGCCGTACTCCGTGGGCCAGGACACCACCGACCAGCGGTCCGCGGCCAGTTCGGCCTCCCACGCGCGGTGCGCGGCGAAGCCCTCCTCGGTCTCCAGCGAGGGGAGCGGGACGGACGGGACATGGGCGTCGAGCCAGGCCCGGGCCTCGGCGCGGAACGCCTCGTCGGCGGCGGAGTGGGCGAGATCCATCGGCGGCACCCTTCGGGGACGACGTTCGCCGGCAACCTTCTGTGCGGCCTTCCCTAACAAGTGTTTGGTAGGTTAGCGTGGAGTCATGAGCGACGTCGAGAGCCCGGCGTACGTACCCGGGCACGGGCTGCTGAAGGGGCGCTCCGCCGTGATCACCGCCGCGGCGGGAGCGGGTATCGGCGGGGCCACGGCACGCCGGTTCCTGGAGGAGGGCGCGCGCGTGCTGATCAGCGACGCCCACGCGCGCAGGCTCAAGGAGACCGAGCAGTCGCTCGCCGAGGAGTTCGGCGCCGCGCAGGTCGCCTCCCTGCCCTGCGACGTCACCGACGAGGACCAGGTCCACGCCCTCTTCGACACGGCCGCCGGTCTGCACGGCGGCCTGGACATCGTCGTCAACAACGCCGGCCTGGGCGGCACCGCCGACCTCGTCGACATGACCGACGAGCAGTGGTCGAAGGTCATCGACGTCACGCTGAACGGCACGTTCCGGTGTACGAGGGCGGCCCTGCGGCTGCTCAAGGAGCAGGGCGGCGGGGGAGTCGTCGTCAACAACGCCTCCGTCATCGGCTGGCGCGCCCAGGCCGGCCAGGCCCACTACGCCGCCGCCAAGGCCGGGGTCATGGCGCTCACCCGGTGCGCGGCGATCGAGGCCGCCGGGTACGGGGTGCGGGTCAACGCCGTGTCGCCGAGTCTCGCCATGCACCCGCACCTCGTGAAGGTGACCACGCCCGAACTCCTTGAGGAGCTGACCGCCCGCGAGGCCTTCGGGAGGTACGCCGAGCCCTGGGAGGTGGCCAACGTGATCGTGTTCCTGGCGTCCGGCTACTCCTCGTACATGACCGGAGAAGTCGTCGCGGTCAGCAGCCAGCATGCATAGCTGCGAGGCGGTGGCCGGCCTGCGTGGTCCCGAGGCGCGGAGGACCACAATGGACCCGTGCCTACCAAGAAGAAGCCCCAGGTGACCGCCTCGCCGGAGCGGCGCCGTGAACTGCTCGGCACCGCCGCCGAGGTCTTCGCCGAGCAGGGCTACAACGCCACCACCGTACGCAAGATCGCGGACGAGGCCGGGATGCTCGCGGGCAGCCTCTACTACCACTTCGACTCCAAGGAATCGATGCTGGAGGAGATCCTGCGGACCTTCCTCGACGAGCTCTGGAACGGGTACGACGCCGTCCTGGACGCCGAACTCGGCCCCCGGGAGACCCTGGAGGCCCTGGTCACCGAGTCCTTCCGGGAGATCGACCGGCACCGTGCCGCCGTCGCGATCTACCAGAAGGAGTCCCGGCACCTCGCGGCCCAGCAGCGCTTCGCGTTCCTCGCCGAATCGCAGCGCAATTTCGAGAAGGCGTGGCTGAGCACGCTGGAGCGCGGCGTCGCGGCCGAGGTCTTCCGGGCCGACCTCGACATCCGGCTCACCTACCGCTTCGTGCGCGACACCGTGTGGGTCGCCGCGTCCTGGTACCGGCCCGGCGGACAGCACAGCCCGGAGGAGATCGCCCGCCAGTACCTGTCGATGGTGCTCGACGGGATCGCCGTACGTGAATGACCCATGTCTGTGAGGGAGTTGTCATGGCCGAGGCCTACATCGTCGAAGCGGTCCGCACCCCCGTCGGGCAGCGCAAGGGAGGCCTGAGCGGAGTCCACCCGGCCGACCTGGGCGCGCATGTCCTCAAAGCCCTCGTCGAGCGGTCCGGAGTGGACCCGGCCGCCGTCGAGGACGTGGTCTTCGGCTGCCTGGACACGGTGGGGCCGCAGGCCGGGGACATCGCCCGCACCTGCTGGCTGGCGGCCGGACTGCCCGAGGAGGTGCCGGGCGTCACCATCGACCGGCAGTGCGGGTCCTCCCAGCAGGCCGTGCACTTCGCGGCCCAGGGGGTGCTGTCCGGCACCCAGGACCTGGTGGTCGCCGGCGGCGTCCAGAACATGTCGCAGATACCCATCGCCTTCGCCTCCCGCCAGGCGGCGGAACCCCTGGGCCTGACCGCCGGCCCCTTCGCGGGCAGCGAGGGCTGGCGGGCGCGCTACGGCGAGAAGCCCGTCAACCAGTTCCACGGCGCCGAGCTGATCGCCGCCAAGTGGGGCATCAGCCGCCGTGACCAGGAGGAGTTCGCCCTCCGCTCCCACCAGCGGGCGATCCGTGCCATCGACGAGGGCCGGTTCGCGCGCGAGACGGTGGCGTACGGCGAGGTGACCGTCGACGAGGGGCCGCGCCGGGACACCTCGCTGGAGAAGATGGCGGGCCTGAACCCGGTCGTCGAAGGCGGCACCATCACCGCCGCCTGCTCCTCCCAGGTCTCCGACGGAGCCGCCGCGATGCTGCTCGCCTCCGAGCGGGCGGTACGGGAGCACGGGCTGACCCCGCGCGCCCGCGTCCACCACCTCTCGGTGCGCGGCGAGGACCCCATCCGCATGCTCTCGGCCCCCATCCCGGCCACCGCGTACGCCCTGAAGAAGACCGGCATGTCCCTCGACGACATCGACCTCGTCGAGATCAACGAAGCCTTCGCCCCGGTCGTCCTCGCCTGGCTCAAGGAGACCGGCGCCGACCCCGGCAAGGTCAACGTCAACGGCGGCGCGATCGCCCTCGGTCATCCCCTCGGTGCCACGGGCGTGAAGCTCATGACCACCCTGCTCCATGAACTGGAGCGCACCGGCGGCCGCTTCGGCCTCCAGACGATGTGCGAGGGCGGCGGCCAGGCGAACGTGACGATCATCGAACGGCTCTGACGCCTCCGCCGCCCCGGACCCGAGGCCTCCCGGGTCCCGGAGCCGGAGCCCTAGCGGGTCAGCGAGAAGCCCAGCCACACCGCGGCCGCGACCTCCACCATGCCCGGTGCGAGGTCGCCGCCGCCTGTGCCGCCGGCATTCTGGCCGTGGCCGCGGTAGGGCGTGACCGACTCCGGATCCACGTCCTCGACGTGCACCACCGGACCCAGCGAGACATCGGCGGCCTCCGCGTAGACCCCCGCCTTGCGGCGCGCCGCCTCGACCGCTCTGCGGCGGGCCTCGTCGCGCAGCGCGGACTTGTCCTGTACGTCGAAGAGGACATCGTCGACGTGGTTGGCGCCCGCATTCACCGCGTCCACGATCAGCTGCTGCAGCGCGTCCAGGTTCGTGGTCTCGATGGTGAACGTCGCCATGCAGCGGTAGCCGAGGAACTTGCGGTCGGCGCCGTATCCGTCGTACGCGGACTTGAGCGAGAGCCGGGAGCCCGACACCTTCGCGTCGGGTATGCCGTGCCGGCGCAGGGTCTCGCGCAGCGCCGACACCGCCGTGCCCGCCTTGTCGAACGCCTTGTCCGCCGTCGGCGCGAGCAGGTCCACGGCCAGCTTCAGGCGCGCGAGCTGCGGCTCGGCCTGCACACTGCCCGTGCCGAACACACTGAGACCCCAAGGCTGTCTGATCGTCTGATTCATGCGGGCGAGTCAAACACCTTCGCGGTCGGACAGGGCGGAAAATCCACCGATGACCGCCTCTGCCTGAACCATGATCCGCTCCACCAGCTGCGCGCACGAGGGGAGTTCGTCGATCACCCCGGCCACCTGCCCGGCCGCCATCACCCCCAGATCCGTGCGCCCTTCGACCATCGACGCACGCAGCAGCATCGGCGCGTTGGCCGCGAGGAGCACCTGGCTCCAGGACAGGTCCTTGCCGTGCTTCATCGCGAGCCCGTCGCGGATCATCTGCGGCCAGGAGAGCCCGGACAGCTTCCGGAAGCCGGCGGCCCGGCGGACGGCCTGGACGAGGGCCTTCGTACGGCCGGACTTCTCCAGGGAGCCGACGAGGTCCGTACGGAGCATGCGGTGCGGGAGTCCGTCCACGGCTGTCGTGACGGTGACGTCCTTGACCGTCGCCGCCAGGTACTTCGCCTTCACCGCGTCCGGGACGGTCGAGTCCGAGGTGAGCAGGAAACGGGTGCCCATGGCGATGCCCGCCGCCCCGTACGCCAGCGCCGCCACCAGCCCCCGCCCGTCGTGGAAGCCGCCCGCCGCCACGACCGGGATGCCGACCGCGTCCACGACCTGCGGCAGCAGTACCGTCGTCGCCACTTCACCGGTGTGCCCGCCGCCCTCGCCGCCCTGCACGAGCACCGCGTCGGCGCCCCAGGCGGCGACCTTCTCGGCGTGCCGCCGGGCCCCGACGGAGGGGATGACGACCATGCCCGCGTCCTTCAGTTCGGCGATCAGCTCGCGCGAGGGAGCGAGCGCGAAGGACGCGACGCGCACGCCCTCGTCGATGATGATCCGTACACGGTCGCCCGCGTCCCCCGCGTCGGCGCGCAGATTCACCCCGAACGGCTGGTCCGTGCGGGATCTCACCTCCCGTACAGCGTCCCGGAGCTGGTCGAGCGTCATCGTCGCGGAGGCCAGGATGCCCAGCGCGCCCGCGTTCGCCGTGGCCGACACCAGACGGGGGCCCGCCACCCAGCCCATGCCGGTCTGCACGACCGGGTGGCGGACTCCGACGAGCCGGGTCAGCGCGGTCTCCATCAGAGCTCGGCCTTTCCCGCTATGGGAACCTCGCGGTTGCGGGTGCCCTGAGGGTCGATGACCTCACGGATCAACTCCAGCTCCCGTGACGTCGGTTCGCGCGTGAACGGCACCCGGTCGGGGACGTGCAGCTCGAAGCCCGTCGCCTCCCTCACCCGCTCGACCGTGACGCCCGGGTGCAGCGAGGCGAGGCGCATCGAGTGGTCGGGCGTGGCGAAGTCGAGGACAGCGAGGTCGGTCACCACGCGCGGGACGCGGTGGAAGCGCGTGGCGCTCGGGCCCGCCGCGGCGGCCCGGTCGTACCCCACCCCGCACACCATGTCGACCCGCTCGACGAAGACGCGCGGTGAGTGCTTGGGCACCCAGTAACTGGTCGGATTGTTGAGGGTGTTGACCGGGGCTCCGCGCACGCCGAGCAGTTGGCGTGTGGGCCTGGCCCAGTCTCCGATGCAGGAGATGTTCTGGTTGCCGAAGCGGTCGATCTGGCTCGCGCCCATCATCACGTGCCGACGGCCGCCGGTGACCATCGTCAGATGCCGGCGGTAGGGCAGCCAGCCCTCCGGTGTGCCGTCGAGGCCGACGAGCATCGCCTCGCCGTCGGTCAGCAGCAGGTCGGGCGAGAAGGTGCGCCTGGCGAGGCGTGCGCCGATGGACGGGATCAGGCCCATGGGGCTGGCGAGCACCTCGCCGTTGTCCCGCCAGGCCTCGGCGCAGGCGATCACGCAGTACTCGGCACGGGTCGCGGTCACTGGTCGCGCTCCTTCCGCCAGGCCTGGACGGCGCGCTGGTAGGCGTGTTCGTCGCCGCCGAGGAAGCGCTCGGCGAACTCGGCATGCGGCGTTGTGGCGTACAGCTTCTGGAAGGCCTCGTCGCGCCCGTAGTCGGGGACGCACGAGGTGAAGTGCGCGCCGTTCGGGGTCTCGACGACGCCCGTCACGCTCGACCGGTCGAGCAGCAGCGTCTGCGGCGCGGCCTCCTTGGTCAGCTCCGCGGTGTCGACGACGCGCTCGCAGGAGACGTACGCCGTGTCCGCGGCCTCGCAGAACAGGTCGTCGAAGTACGGGTCCGGGCCCAGGTACTGGCCATTGCCGAGGCGGTCCGCGCGGTTCATGTGGACCAGGGCCGCGTCCAGGCGCAGGGCGGGCATGGCGACGAACTCCTCCCGTATCCCCGAGGGCCCGTCGGCGTACGGCGAAGTGACCGTCCGCAGGCCGGGGTTGACCCGCATCACGTCCGAGCCGATGCCCGCCCGCACCGGCAGGAACGGCAGCCGGTTGGCGGCGGCGCGCAGCCCCCACATGAACATCGCCTCGTCGACCTCCATCAGCTCGAAGGCGCCGCGCTCGCGCGCCGCCCGGTAGTGCGGTTCGAGCGGGATCGAGTCGAGCGTCGCGAAAGCGGTGACGAGCTTGCGTATCCGTCCGGCGGCGGCGAGCAGGCCCACGTCCGGGCCGCCGTACGAGACCACCGTGAGATCGGTGATCTGGGTGCGGAGCAGCGCTCTCACCAGGGCCATCGGCTTGCGGCGCGAGCCCCAGCCGCCGATGCCGAGGGTCATCCCGCTGCGCAGCCGGGAGACCGCCTCGTCGGGAGTCATGGTCTTGTCGCTCACTCTTCAGCCCCCTCCTTTTCGATCTTTCCGGCCTCTCCGGCCCTTCCGAAGGTGTCGCGCACGCGGTCGGCGACCCCGCTGAGGTTCGCCTCGAAGGTGAAACCCTGCTCGAAGCGGTAGCTGCGGCGGACGTCGACCGGGTCGATGCCGTTGATGGCGGCCTTGGCCAGGCGGATCAGCTGCCCGTCCTTGGCGGCTATCTCGCGCGCCAGCTCCAGCGCCGCCGCCCGCAGTTCCTCGCGCGGCACGACCTTCCACACCGAGCCGTGCGCATGCAGCTCGGCCGCGGTCGCGGTGCGCGAGGTGTAGTACAGGGCGCGCATCAGGTGCTGCGGGACCAGCCGGGCCAGATGCGTGGCCGCGCCGAGCGCGCCGCGGTCGAGCTCGGGCAGCCCGAAGGTCGCGTCCTCGCTCGCCACGATCGCGTCCGCGTTCCCCACGAGCCCTATCCCGCCGCCCAGACAGAAGCCCCGCACCGCCGCGACGACGGGCACCTCGCACTCGTACACCGCGGCGAAGGCCTCGAAGCAGCCGCGGTTGGCGCCTATGAGCGTGTGATGGCCCCCGGTGGCCTCGGTGTCCCGCTGCATCTCCTTGATGTCGACGCCCGCGTTGAAACCGCGCCCCTCCGCCGTCAGGACGACGCAGCGGATCCCGGGGTCGCGGCCCGCCGCGCGGACGGCGTCGGCCAGGTCGAACCAACCCCGCACCGGCAGCGCGTTCACCGGCGGGAAGTCGACCGTGACGACGGAAATCCCCTTTTCCGGGGACGAGGTGGAGACACCCATGGGCGCATCAGCTACCTTTCCACCAAACGTTTGTTAGGCACATCTCGAAGCTAGCAGCGATTGCATCCGCGCGGGAGGCCCTGTGGACAACCTGGATCTCGGAGGCAGGACCGTCGTCGTCACCGGCGGCACCCGCGGGGTCGGGGCCGGTATCGCGGGGGCGTTCGCACGGGCGGGCGCGCACGTCGTGGTCTGCGCGCGAAGGCCGCCCGAAGTGCCCGTGGAGGGAACCGGCTTCGTGCCCGTCGACCTGCGCGACACGGCCGCCGTACACGCCTTCTTCGACGCGCTGCCCCGGCTCGACGTCCTGGTCAACAACGCGGGCGGCGCGCCCTACCGGCCCCTCGCCGAGGCGGACGCGGCACGGCACGCACGCGTCATCGAGCTCAACCTCACCGCCCCGCTCACCGCCTCGATCGCCGCCTACGAACACCTCAAGCGGACCAAGGGCTCGATCGTGATGATCGGCAGCGTGAGCGGGACACGGCCGTCACCCGGCTCGGCGGCCTACGGGGCGGCCAAAGCGGGCCTGGAGAACCTGGCCCGCTCGATGGCCGTCGAATGGGCCCCCGACATCCGGGTCAACACCCTGGTCGTCGGCATGGTCCGCACCGAGCTGGCCCATCTGCACTACGGCGGCGAGGACGGCATCGCCGCCGTAGCGCGCACCGTTCCGCTGGGCCGCCTCGCCCAGCCGTCCGACATCGGCGAGGCGGCCGTCTTCCTCGCCTCCGACGCCGCCGCGTACATCACCGGGGCCTCGCTGCTCGTCCACGGGGGCGGGGAGCGGCCCGCCTTCCTCGATGCCGCAACTGCCAACAAGGAGAACTGAGATGAGCGCACGGCTGCTGTGTGAGGGGCGAGTCGTGATCGTCACGGGCGCGGGCCGCGGACTCGGCCGGGCCCACGCGCTCGCGTACGCCGCCGAGGGCGCGCGGCTCGTCGTCAACGACCTCGGGGTCGGCCTCGACGGCACACCGGGACCGGACAGCCCCGCCCGGCAGGTCGTCGACGAGATCCGCGCGGCGGGCGGCGAAGCGATGGCCCACGGCGGCGACATCGCGACGACCGAGGGCGCCGCCTCCCTGGTCAGCGCCGCCCTGGAGACGTACGGCCGTCTCGACACCCTCGTCAACAACGCAGGGTTCCTGCGCGACCGGATGCTGGTCAACCTCGACGAGGACGACTGGGACGCCGTGCTGCGCGTCCACCTCAAAGGGCACTTCCTGCCGCTGAAGCACGCTGCGGCGCACTGGCGGGCGGAGGCCAGGGCGGGCCGGACCCCACAGGCCCGAGTCGTCAACACCAGCAGCGGAGCCGGGCTGTTGGGATCGGTCGGCCAGGGCAACTACAGCGCCGCCAAGGCCGGAATCATCGGGCTGACGCTCGTCGCCGCCGCCGAGATGGGGCGGTACGGCGTCCAGGTCAACGCGATCGCTCCCGCGGCCCGCACCCGGATGACCGAACAGACCTTCGCCGAGACCATGACGGCCCCCGGCTCCGGCTTCGACGCCATGGCACCCGAGAACGTCTCACCCCTGGTGGTCTGGCTCGGCTCGGCCGCGAGCGCCGGCGTCACCGGCCGTGTCTTCGAGACCGAGGGCGGGCGGATCACCGTGATGGAGGGCTGGAGGCCGGGCCCGACCGCGGACAAGGGGGCGAGGTGGACGCCGTCGGAGGCGGGCGAGACGACGTTGAAGCTGCTGGCGGAGGCGGAGGTTCCGGGGGCGGTGTACGGGGCGCGGTAGGCCCCAGCCCCCCAAAAAAGATTGCGCAGTTCCCCGCGCCCCTTAAGGGGTGCGGGGAACTGCGCGACAAGCCCCCACCGTCCCGCAGCCGACACACAACCTACGGGGTCTGGGGCGGAGCCCCAGAAGGATGGGACGGGTGGCCCAGGGCCGATCGCAGGAGTGTGGCTATCCCGGCATGGGCCGTCTGCTGGTCGTTGCCGGCGAAAGGGCGGCCCTGCGTGTCGAGGAGTTGGACCTCGATGGTGATGCCGTCGTCCTCCGGGTAGCGATGGGTGACCGACTCGTGGCCCGGGCCGTGGATCTGTTCCAGACCCGCGCGGAGTTCGGCTTCCACGTCCAGGGGAACCCAGCGCAGGGCCTCCGCCAGGGCCTCGGACCTCGCCTCGGCTCCCTGGGCGAGGAGGGCTCGTACGCACCCCAGCGACCCCCGCCGCGCGGCGGCGACCAGCGGCGGCTCACCGGTCGGACCGGGACGGTTCGGGTCCGCGCCGGCCGCGAGAAGGGCCTCCATCACCGGAGCGTGGCCCCGCCGCACCGCCCAGGCCAGGGCCGTGAAGCCGAACGCCTCCACCGTGTCCGGGTACGCCCCGGCCGCCAGCAGGGCGCGGACGACCGCCGTATGGCCGCCGCAGGCCGCGCCGCACAGGGGAGCGTCCGTGTCCTGGCTGAGCCGGTCGGGGGCGGCGCCGGCCGCCAGCAGCAGTCGTACGATGCCGGGCTGGTCGCTCACCGCCGCCAGATACAGCGCCGTCTGGCCGTCCTCGTCCACCGACTCCGGACTCGCGCCGGAGCGCAGCAGCCGTACGACCGCGTCGTCGTCACCCTCGTACACAGCGGTGAAGAGACGCGCCGCGGGGTCGTTGGTGCTCATCCTTCGACCCTCGCTCGCAAAGGACCGGGAGGCAAAGCCTTTTGGGGTGTTCTGTCTCACCCCTTACGTGCTCAGCCCTGAGCCCACCCCTTACGAGCTCCTGTTACGTGTCGCACTCCAGCACCGTCCGGCACAGCGCGCACCGTGCCCGTACCCGGCCGCGCACCGGCACCCTGATCCGCTGGTGGCAGGTCGGGCAGGGGAAGGACACGTGCAGGGGACCACGGCCGTGGGGGGTGAAGGCGTAGGGGACGCCGAGGTGGGGGCCGGGGGTGTGGTGGTCCTGGGCGTGGCGGCGGTCCTTCGCGTAGCGGCGGCGGCCCGTCCAGCCGGCGGCGGTCAGCGGGGGCTGCTGTTCGTCGCGGCGGGCCTGCGCCATGCCCTTGGTGTACGCGGTGTACGCCTGCGGGCTGGTGAACCAGATCGAGGGGTCCTCACCGAAGACGAGGGCGCGTTTGGCGAGGACGTACCCGAACTCCTCCGGCGTCAGATACCCCAGCTTCTGGGAGGAGGCCGCGTCCTCGCGGTAGGCGTCGAGGAGCAGCCAGCCCGCGCCCAGATACGTCGCCGCCGTGTCCGTGAGGATCTCGTTGTCGCGCGTGCCGGGGAAGGAGAGGTCGAGGCGGTGCAGATAGACGTGCATCACCTCGTGGGCGAGGGCGGCGCCGATGTCCCTGCGGTGGGTGCGGAAGCGGTCGTTGAGTTCGATGAAGTACTCGGGCCCCGCGGCGAGTTCGACGTTCGCCGCGTGGGTCATCTCGCGGAAGCCGATGATCATCCGGGCGTCCGGCAGCCGGTAGTGCCGCACCATCTCGTGGGCCACGCGCTGCGCGCCCAGATGCAGGTCGTCGGTGTCGGCGAAGGCCACGTCGGCGGGGGCCACGCTGGTCGCGAAGGTGTGGATGGTGTCGTACGAGAGCCGCTTGTAGAGCGCGGTGATCGAGGCCCGCACCGTGTCCAGATGCGGGTAGCCGTGCTCGACGGGTCCGCCGTTCGCCACGTCCGCACCCCCTGAAGACGCCAGCACTGGATTCCACAGCACTGGCTTCCACTCTAAGCGGGGTTCCTCCCGGCGGCGGGGGGTGCGCGGGCGCGCCGTGCCGTGTCTGGCCGGAATGCGGCCCTTGCCCGGGGTGCGCGAGGCTCCCCATAATCCGCACCAGCTTGGCAGGGGCATGCCATGGCTGTCGAAGGGCCACTTCGGCGGGCCATGCCGGCAGACCCTCGCCTCGCGTTCAACCCCCCACGAAAGGAAGCACGTTGAAGTCTCTCAAGAAGTCCGGCGTCATCAGAAGAGTGCTCGCCATCGGTGCGGTCACGCTCGCCGCGGTGTCCCTCCAGCCGCTGTCCGCGCAGGCAGCGCCCGCCCCCGTCGTCGGCGGGACCCGGGCCGCGCAGGGCGAGTTCCCGTTCATGGTGCGGCTGTCCATGGGCTGCGGCGGCGCCCTGTACGCCCCGAACATCGTCCTGACCGCCGCGCACTGCGTGGACGGCTCGGGCAACAACACCTCCATCACCGCCACCGCCGGCGTCGTCGACCTGCAGAGCAGCAGTGCGATCAAGGTCAAGTCGACGAAGGTGCTCCAGGCGCCCGGCTACAACGGCAAGGGCAAGGACTGGGCGCTGATCAAACTCGCCACGCCGATCAGCCAGCCCACCCTGAAGATCGCCACCACCACCGCGTACAACAACGGCAACTTCACCGTCGCCGGCTGGGGCGCCACCCGCGAGGGCGGCGGCCAGCAGCGCTACCTGCGCAAGGCCACCGTCCCCTTCGTCGACGACGCCACCTGTCAGCAGGCGTACGGCAGCGATCTCGTCCCCGGTGACGAGATCTGCGCCGGATTCGTCCAGCAGGGCGGGGTCGACACCTGCCAGGGCGACTCCGGCGGGCCCATGTTCCGCAAGGACGACACGGGCGCCTACATCCAGGTCGGGATCGTCAGCTGGGGCCAGGGCTGCGCGGAGCCCGGCTACCCCGGGGTGTACAGCGAGGTCTCGACGTTCGCGGCCGACATAGCCCGGGCGGCGTCCGGACTGTAGGCGCCGCGCTCGTCGCACGCACGTCTGACGGTGTGGGCGCCCGTGACCCCGGTTGCGGGCGCCCCGCTGCGCCGGTCCCATGGAGCCGCGCCGGCCCCATGGCAGAGAGATCCCCTTTGCGGCTCTCCGGCACTCCGGCCTCCGTGGGCTGTACCGGTGCTCTGAACTCTCCCGGCCGGCAGTCCCGTTAGTCCAACTGCTGTCCCTCCTTTGTCCATGGGCACGTTCACCTCACGCGGCGCAGGCTGACGGCACGGAACGCCGCCCCCAGGAGGAGTGCCTTGAAGCCCTCAGCCATGCCTTCAGACACGTTCGCCCCCACCCGCCGTGCCGTCGTCGCGGCGAGCGCTGCCGTCGGAATCGGGGCCGCGCTCGGCACACCCGGCGCGGCCTCGGCAGCCACCGCCTCCGGCGAAGACATCACCATCCGCTCCGGCGCCCTCGAAGTCCGCGTCGCCGCCGCCTTCCCGCGGATCGTCTCCTACACCGACCGTGCCACCGGCGCCGTCCTGCACGGCCAGGAGGACGAGGTCACCTCCGTCCTCATCGACAACGCCGAGCGCACCCCGACGGTCACCACCACGGCGGGCGACACCGCGGTCGCGTACCGCCTCGCCTTCGACGGCAGCACCACCATCGACATCGAGATCACGGTGACAGACCGTCAAGTCACCTGGCAGGTCACGGAGATCGCTGACACCGACGCCCTCCCCGTCGGCACCCTCCGCATCCCCGGCCTCGCCCTGCTCTCCGTCCGCAGCGACCAGCCCGGCGCCCAACTCATCGCCGCCCGCATCCAGTTGGACAAGTCCAAGAGCGGCGACACCCTGCTCACCCCGACCGCCGACAGCCCTGCCGACACCGCCACCGGATGCGCGTACGCCGTCGTCGCGCACCACGGACTCGCGGGCGCCGTCGAGACGAACACCGTCTACGACAAGCCCGTCAGTGCCGACGGCACCACCTGGGAGAACGGCCGCCTCTGGCGCCGGACCGTCCGCAAGGAGGGCTACGTCAAGGCCCAGCTCACCCCCGGCCAGTGGACCCACCGCGCCGCGACCGCGACCGACACCGAACCCCTCCCGTACGCCACGGTCATCGTCACCGGCGACCGCAACGGCGACGGCGTGATCGACTGGCAGGACGCGGCGATCGCCTTCCGCGACATCATGGTCACCCCGCTCGGAGCCGACGAGACCCATCTGCGCGTCGTCCCGCACATCCCCTTCAACTTCGCCTCGCAGGCCACCAATCCGTTCCTCGCCACCCTCGACAACGTCAAGCGGATCTCCCTCGCCACCGACGGACTACGGCAGTTCACGCTCCTCAAGGGCTACCAGTCCGAAGGACACGACTCCGCACACCCCGACTACGCCGGCAACTACAACCAGCGCGCCGGCGGCCTCGACGACCTCAACACCCTGGTCAGGGAAGGCAAGAAGTGGAACAGCGACTTCGCCGTCCACGTCAACGCCACCGAGTCCTACCCCGTCGCCCACGCCTTCTCCGAGACCCTCGTCGACAAGACCGACGAGCAGTGGGACTGGCTGGACCAGTCCTACCGGATCGACCAGCGCCGCGACCTCGTCTCCGGCGACATCGCCCAGCGCTTCGCGGACCTGCGACGCGACGCGGACCCGGCCCTGGGCTCCCTCTACATCGACGTCTTCCGCGAGTCCGGCTGGACCTCCGACCGCCTCCAGCGCGCCCTGCGCGACCAGGGCTGGCACGTCACCTCCGAATGGGGCCACGGCCTGGAGCGCTCCTCGCTCTGGTCGCACTGGGCGACCGAGACCGACTACGGCCCCGACACCTCCCGCGGCATCAACTCCCAGCTCATCCGCTTCATCCGCAACCACCAGAAGGACGTCTTCGCCGACAAGTGGCCCACCCTGCTCGGCATCGCCCGCATGGGCAACTTCGAGGGCTGGACCGGCAAGACCGACTGGACCTACTTCTACGACCTCATCTGGGCCCACTCGCTGCCCGCCAAGTACCTCCAGGCGTTCCCGGTCAGGACGTGGGACGAGCACGAGATCACCTTCTTCGGGTCCACATCGGTGTCGGACGCCGACGGCACCCGCCGCATCACCACCGACGGACGGCTCGTCTACGACGGCGGCAGCTACCTCCTGCCCTGGGAGCCGAAGCGGCCCACGAAGCTCTACCACTACAATCCCCAGGGCGGCAGCACCAGTTGGCAGCTCCCGCGCGCCTGGGAGGGCCTTACTCGCATCGCCCTGTACCGGCTCACCGACCAGGGCCGGGTGTTCCAGACGTACATCCCCGTACGTGACGGCAAGGTCACCCTCGACGCCACGCCCAAGCAGCCGTACGTCCTCCACCGCACCCGCGTCTCCGACACCCCCGACCCCGCCTGGGGCCAGGCCACCCCTCTCCACGACCCGGGCTTCAACTCCGGCTCCCTGAAGGGCTGGACGGTCAGCGGCCCCGCCTCCGTCCAGCTCAGCGACCTCGGCGACTACGAGCTGGTGATCGCCTCCGGCGGCGCGGCCACCGTCGCCCAGCGGCTCACCCGCCTCAAGCCCGGCCCGTACGCCGCCTCCGTCCAGGTCGAGGTCGGCGAGAGCGCGGACGACACCCGCAGGGCCTGTCTCCAGGTGCGTACCGCCGACGGCGTCACGGCCGTCAACTGGACGGACACCTCCACCGCGGGCAACTACGTCGCCGCCGACCGCAAGCACGGCACCCGCTTCCAGCGGATGGTCACGTACTTCACCGTGCCCGAGGGCGGCGGCCGGGTCGACCTCACCCTGCGCGCCGACGCCGGGCACGCGCGCGTGCGGTTCGACAACGTCCGTGTCGTGCCCGCACGGCAGCCCTCGAAGCAGGGCGCCCTCGTCTTCGAGGACTTCGAGAACGTCCCCCAGGGCTGGGGCCCCTTCGTGAAGGGTGACGCGGGCGGCTCCACCGACCCGCGCACCCATATCGCCCAGCGGCACGCCCCGTTCACCCAGCGCGGCTGGAACGGCAAGGCGATCGACGACGTCATCGACGGCTCGCAGTCCCTCAAGTCACGCGGTGAGAACGACGGCCTGGTCTACCGGACCGTCCCGCACACGGTCCGGTTCGAGCCGGGCAAGCGCTACCGGGTCACTTTCCGCTACGAGAACGAGAAGGCCGGGCAGTACGCCTGGATCACCGCCGCCGACCACGGCGCGACGACGACCGAACTGGACCGCGCCGACCTTCCCGCCGCCACCGAACCGGCCGAGCCGGCCTACGAGTTCACCGCACCCGGCGAGGGCGAGGCCTGGGTGGGGCTGCGCAAGGTGGGGGACGACGGCACGGCGGAGTTCTCGCTGGACTCGTTCGAAGTGAACGAGGTTTCCTGAAGCTCCAGCACCCACACCTCGTTCACGCCCTCACGCAGGACCGGACCGGGGACGTACAACTCCCGTTGCGGTCCGACCGACCAGTACCGCCCCAGATTGAACCCGTTGATCCACACGAACCCCCGGGTCCAGCCCGGGAGTTCCAGCAGGGCGTCCCCGGCGCCGCGCACCTCGACAGTGCCGCGGTACAGACCGGGGGCGCCGTCCCCCGGGAGCGCCGCGAAAGGCACCCGCCCGACGTCGTCCAGCGCGTCCAGCCGCAGCCCCCGCGCCCGCACCCCGTGCAGATACTGCCGCTCGTGCAGCACACCCCCGGTGATGCCCTTCGGCTCACCCGTGCGGGGCCCGTAGTTGACCCTCCCCAGGGGCTCCACCCACAGCTCCACGCGCGCGTGCCCCACGACCGGCTCCTTGAGCTGCGGCTCCTCCTCGGTGAGCACCCCGGCCCGCACACCGTCGACGTACACCACCGCGAGATCCCTGAGCCCGCGCAGCATGAGCGGATACGGCTGCCGGGGACCGGGCACGGTCACCTCGTACTTGACCAGGCCCCGGTCCACGTCCAGTTCCTCGAAGGTCGGCGGCACGGGGTACTCGCCGCCGGCACCGCCCACCGACTCCAGCACGGCGTCCATGGAGGCCCATTCCCGAAGGGCGACCTGCCCGGACGCCCCGAGCGGCGAGGGCAGCGGCGGCAGCTCGGGCAGCGGCCCGTCCGCGTACTCGGCGAGGACCTCCCGGAAGCGCCAGAACTTCTCGGTGGGGCGCCCGAGTTCATCGATCGGCGCGTCGTAGTCGTAGGAGGTCACGTCCGGCTCCAGCGGCCCGTCGTGCAGCGCCCCGCCGCCCCGGTTGGCACCCGCCCAGCCCCCGAAGTTCGTACCACCGTGCGCCATGTAGAGGTTGACCGACGCCCCGCACTCCAGGATCTCCCGCAGCGCGTCGGCGGCGTCCTGGGGATCCCGTACGACATGGCCGGCGCCCCAGTGGTCGAACCAGCCGCACCAGAACTCCATGCACATCAGCGGGCCCTCGGGCCGGTGCTCGCGCAACGTCGCGAACGCCTCGCGCGCGTGGGAGCCGAAATTGGCGGTCGCCAGGATGCCGGGGACCGAACCGCCAGTGAGCATGTGGTCCTCGGGCCCGTCCGAAGTGAACAGCGGCACGCTCACCCCCTCGGCCCGCAGCAGGTCCGCCAGCCACCGCAGATACACCTGGTCCGAGCCATAGCTGCCGTACTCGTTCTCGACCTGCACCATCAGCACCGGCCCGCCGCGGTCGATCTGCCGCGGCACGATCTCGTGCAGCAGATGGTGGAACCAGTGCCGCACCTGCCCCAGGTACTCCTCGTCCCGCGTCCGGAGCTTCCCCGTCAGCCAGTGCGGCAGCCCGCCGTTCTCCCACTCCGCGCAGATGTACGGGCCAGGCCGCACGATCGCCCACAGCCCCGCCTCCCGGACCGCGTCCAGGAAACGGCCCAGCTGCTGGACATCCCGGAAGGAACCCGAGCGCGGCTCGTGCAGATTCCACGGAACGTACGTCTCCACACAGTTGAGGCCCATCGCCCGCAGCATCCCCAGCCGGTGCGCCCACTGCTCCTCGCGCACCCGGAAGTAGTGCAGCGCCCCGGACAGCAGCCGCACCGGGCGCCCGTCCAGCAGAAAATCCGTGTCCCCCACCGTGAACTCGCTCATGGGCACACGATCACCCCTGGCGGTCGGCCACGTCCATGGACAAAGATCGTCGCTGATTGGACACAAGCAGTACCGAGCCGGGCAGGAGGAAACGGGATGTACCACACCTGGATGCGCTATTTCACCCCCTCTCCGGCCCACCACCGCCTCGGACTCGCCTGCCTCGGTGTCGGCCTCCAGTACGGCGAACTGCCCGCCGTCGGACCCCGCATCCTCGACCACCACGTCGCCGTCGTGATCAGCGCGGGCAGCGGCTGGTACCGCACCCCCGACGGACACCGCCACCCCGTCACCGCACCCGCCCTCATCTGGCTCACCCCCGGCGCACCCCACCACTACGGGCCCGACCCGAGCTGGGACGAGTGCTTCGTCGACTTCACCGGACCCGCGACAGCCACGTACACCGAACTCGGCTACATCGAACCCGACCGGCCCGTCGTTCCCCTCGCCGACGCGGGCACCGCCCGCACCGTCGTCGGGCGCATCGCCCGCGCCGCCCGCCGCGGCAACCCCCTCCTGGAAGTGGAGACCGGCGCCGCCGTCCACGAACTCCTCGTCGCCCTGCGCCGCGCCCGCGCCGACCTCGCTCCCGACGGCGACCAGGTCCTCCACGCCCTCGCCCGCGACGCCTTCCAGCCCCTGTCCGTCGCCGAACACGCCGCCCGGCACGGCATGACCCCCGCCGAACTGCGCACCGCCGTCCGCCGCGGCGCCGGATGCAGCCCCAAGGACTACCTCCTCGGCATCCGCCTGGGCCGCGCCAAAGAACTCCTCGCCGCCACCGAACTCCCCGTCGCCGCCGTCGCCCGCCGCGTCGGCTACGACGACCCCGCCTACTTCTCCCGCCTCTTCACCCGCCGCGTCGGCATCGCCCCCGTCCGCTTCCGCGACCAGCAGGGCCGAACCGTCCCCGGCGGCTGGAGCAACCAGATCCCCGACCCCGACGATCCACCCATGATCGAGCCCCCGCACGCCCCGTAGGGTTGGATGTCATGACCACCAGCAAGCCCCAGGAAGTCGACCCCGCCGTCCGCGCCGAACTCGACCGGCTGCGCGACAGCATCGACAACATCGACGCCGCCGTCGTCCACATGCTCGCCGAGCGCTTCAAATGCACCCAGCAGGTCGGCCACCTCAAAGCCGCCCACCAGCTGCCGCCCGCCGATCCCTCCCGCGAGGCCCACCAGATCGCCCGGCTGCGCCGCCTCGCCGAGAACGCCAAGCTGGATCCGGCCTTCGCCGAAAAATTGCTGAATTTCATCATCGCCGAGGTCATCCGCCACCACGAGCGCATCGCGGACGGCACCGCCGCCACGGGGGAGTGACACCGGGCGCTCCGAACGTGCATCCTGCGCGGAGCACTCCCTGCCACAACCACAGACCCGCATCGTGAGTCCGTACGGGCATAAGCTGGAATGTCCAAACGAGGGGACGTCGGGCCATGCCGTCGGATGCCAGGATCCTCATCGTCGACGACCATGAGGACACGCTGTACGCCCTGGAGAGCGCCCTGGCCCCGCTGGGCTACCAGGTCGCGCGGGCGACCAGCGGCGACGAAGCACTCAAGGAAGTCCTGCGCGGCCAGGTCGGGCTGCTCCTCCTCGACGTGCGCATGCCCGGCGTCAGCGGCCTCGACGTCGTCCGCTACATGCGGCGCCTGGAGCAGACCCAGCACATACCCATCATCCTGCTCACCGGCTTCGGCCCGGACACCGAACTCACCTCCATCGCCTTCAACCTCGGCGTCGCCGACCTCGTCATGAAACCCATCGACCCCTGGGCCCTGCGCACCAAAGTCCGCTACCTGTACGACGCCCACCAACGCCACCAGAGCCTGGAACACGAAGTGCGCGAACTGCGCGCCCTCATCAAGGAACACACCCCCGACCCCGCCCTCACCCACCCCGACACCCGCGTCCCCGTCCAGCGCGATCCCCACAACGAGACGCTGGAACAGGACCGCACCCCTTAACCGCAGCGGACATACGCCCTATCCACAGGGGACATACGCCGCGTACCGGACCACCCCTGTGCGCTGTCGTACCCATCAGGCAGCATGTCCTCATGTCCGTACTGACGCGCGACGAAGCGCAGACCCGTGCCAAGCTCCTCGACGTCCACCACTACGGGATCGAACTCGACCTGACCCGCGGGGACGACACCTTCGACTCCCGCACCGTCATCCGGTTCACCGTCCGCACCGACGCGGACACCTTCGTCGAGCTGAAGCCCGCCGAGCTGCGCTCCGTCACCCTCGACGGCCGGCCCCTCGACCCCGAAACCCTCCACGAGAACCGGCTGCCCCTGGACGGCCTCACCGCCGGCGAGCACGAGCTGCGCGTCGACGCCGCCATGCGCTACTCCCGCACCGGCGAGGGCATGCACCGCTTCACCGACCCCACCGACGGCGAGACCTACCTCTACACCCAGCTGTTCATGGAAGACGTCCAGCGTGTCTTCGCCGCCTTCGACCAGCCCGACCTGAAGGCCGTCTTCGACCTGTCCGTCACCGCCCCCGACGGCTGGACCGTCCTCGCCAACGGCGTCACCGAACACCTCGGGGAAGGCCGCTGGAAGGCCGCACCCACCCCGCTGATCTCCACCTACCTCGTCGCCGTCGCCGCAGGCCCCTGGCACTCCGTGCGCACCGAGCACCGCGGCCTCCCCTTCGGCATCCACTGCCGCCGCTCCCTGGCCCCCCACATGGACGCCGACGCCGACGAGATCCTCGACATCACCCGCGCCTGCTTCGACCGCTACCACGAGAAGTTCGAGGAGCCCTACCCCTTCGACTCCTACGACCAGGCGTTCGTCCCCGAGTTCAACGCCGGCGCCATGGAGAACCCCGGACTCGTCACCTTCCGCGACGAGTTCATCTACCGCTCCGCCGTCACCGACACCGAGCGGCAGACCCGCGCCATGGTCATCGCCCACGAAATGGCCCACATGTGGTTCGGCGACCTCGTCACCCTGCGCTGGTGGGACGACATCTGGCTGAACGAGTCCTTCGCCGAGTACATGGGCTACCAGACCCTCACCGAAGCCACCCGCTTCACCGACACCTGGGTCGACTTCGGCGTCGCCCGCAAGTCCTGGGGCTACGACGCCGACCAGCGCCCCTCCACCCACCCCGTCGCCCCCGACCCGGAAGCCGTCCCCGACACGGCATCCGCCATGCTCAACTTCGACGGCATCTCCTACGCCAAGGGCGCCTCCGCCCTGCGCCAACTGGTGGCCTGGCTCGGCGAGAAGGACTTCCTCGCCGGCATCAACACCCACTTCGCCCGCCACAAGTTCGCCAACGCCACCCTCGCCGACTTCATCGACTCCCTCGCCGGAGCCACCGAACGCGACGTGCACGCCTGGGCCGACGCCTGGCTGCGCACCACCGGCGTCGACACCCTCACGCCCTCGATCGGCGAGTCCGAGGGCTACTGGCACCTCACCGTCGACCGCGACGGCAGCCGCCCGCACCGTATCGCCGTCGGCGCCTACGACACCGTCCCCGGCGAGGACAACCGGCTGATCCTGCGCGACCGCCTCGAACTCGACGTACCACAGGGCAACTCCGTCAAGCTCGGCCCGGGCCGCCGCCCCGCCCTGCTCCTCCTCAACGACGGCGACCTCTCCTACGCCAAGGTCCGCTTCGACCCCGAGTCCTTCGAAACCGTCCGTACGGCCCTCTCCGGCCTCCCCGACCCGCTCACCCGCGCCGTCGTCTGGAACGCCCTGCGCGACGCCGTACGCGACGGCGAACTGCCCGCCATGGCCTACGTGGACGCCGCCCGCGCCCACCTCCCGCACGAGACCGACCTCGCCCTCGTCCAAGGCGTCCTGTCCTTCGCGACCGCCCACGTAGCCGACCGCTTCCTCACCGCCGAGGACCGCCCGGCTGCCCTCGCCACCCTCACCGACCTGTGCCGCGACCTCATCCGCCGCACCGAGGACGGCTCCCACCCCGGCCTGCGGCTCACCGCCGTACGCCACTTCATCGACGTCGCCGCCCACCCCGACACCATCAGCGCCTGGTTCTCCGAGGGCACCGTCCCCGGCGGCCCCGAACTCGACCCCGAGCTGCGCTGGCGCATCCTCGGCCGGCTCGCCGTCCTCGGCGCCGTCGACGACGCCGTCATCGACGCCGAACTCGTCCAGGACCCCAGCGCCACCGGCCAGGAAGGCGCCGCCCGCTGCCGGGCCGCGCTGCCCGACCCGGCGGCCAAGCGTGCGGCCTGGGAGTCGATGTTCACCACCGACGACCTCTCCAACTACCTCTTCACCGCCACCGCGCAGGGCTTCTGGCAGCCCGAACAGGCCGACCTCGTACGGGAGTACGTCGAGCGGTACTGGTCCGACGCCGTTGCGCTCGCCGCCCGCCGCGGCCCCGCCATCGCCGAAGCCGCCGGACGCTGGGCCTTCCCCGTCCACGCCATCTCCGCCTCGACCCTCGCCCTCGGCGAGACCTGCCTCCGCGACGCCGACCCCACCCCCGCCCTCCGCCGCAAACTCACCGACCAACTCGACGACCTGTCCCGAGCACTGCGGGTACGCCAGGCGTAACACCGGCCCAGTTCTTTCGCCCCCGCCGCCCCTACCCGTCCCATCCTTCTGGGGCTCCGCCCCAGACCCCGTTCGGTTGTGTGTCGTCTGCGGGCCGGTGGGGGCCGTTCGCGCAGTTCCCCGCGCCCCTGACGGCGCGGGGCTTCGCCCCGCGATTCCCCGCCCGCCCCCGTTTTTCAGGGGCGCGGGGAACTGCGCAATCTTTTAGCGGGGGTCTGGGGGCGCAGCCCCCAGGGATGGGACGGGTAGGGGCGGCGGGGGCGACACACGTGCGTGACGCCTAGCACCTTCGCCTGCCCAACACATTTCCTCCGTACGGCAGTACCCCCTTTTGGGTCGGATCGTTGTCCTATACGGGCGCGCCGACCCGAAATGCGTACAGGCTTGGACTCCCCCTGCCGCGCGCCCACCGGAGGACACCCCATGAGCACGCCGCCCCTCGCCTCAGGACCCGAAGGCCCCGACGCACTGCGGCCGTTGCTCGAAACCGTCCTCGACGCACTACGCGAGGGCACCGCCGCACGCGGAGGACCACTGCCCGCCGGAGGCCCGCAGACGGTGGCCCGCCGCGTACGGGACACGGTCGGCGACGTACTGCCCCGGCAGGGAACCCAGGACGCCCTGCACGTCCTCGTACGCGCCCTCGCGGAAGGCGCCGCCGACCCCGCCGACCCCCTGTGCGCCGCCCACCTCCACTGCCCACCCCTCGCCGTAGCCACCGCCGCAGACCTCGCCGCCGCCGCCCTCAACCCGTCCCTCGACTCCTGGGACCAGGCCCCGGCCGCATCAGAGCTGGAAACCCTCGTCACCCAAGCCCTGGCACACGAGGTCTACGGCACCCAAGGCGACGCCCTCGTCACCACCGGCGGCACCGAGTCCAACCAACTCGCCCTCCTCCTCGCCCGCGAAGCCCACAGCGCAGTACAACTCGTCTGCGGCGCCAACGCCCACCACTCCCTGCACCGCGCCGCCTGGCTGCTCGGCCTGCCCGACCCCGTCGTCGTCCCCGCCCCCGCCGGCACCATGGATCCCGCAGCCCTCGACGAAGCCCTCACCGAACTGCCCGGCCCCCGCGGCAACTTCCTCGTCGCCGCCACCGCCGGCACCACCGACGCCGGACTCATCGACCCACTGCCCGACATCGCAGACCTGTGCGCCGCCCACGGCGCCCGCCTCCACATCGACGCCGCCTACGGCGGAGGCCTCCTCTTCAGCGACCGCCACCGCACCCAACTCGACGGACTCGACCGCGCCCACACCGTCACCCTCGACCTGCACAAACTCGGCTGGCAGCCCGTCGCCGCAGGACTCCTCGCCGTACGCGACCCCCACGATCTCGCCGTACTGCAACACCGCGCCGACTACCTCAACGCCGACGACGACACCGAAGCAGGACTCCCCGACCTCCTCGGCCGCTCCCTGCGCACCACCCGACGCCCCGACATCCTCAAAATCGCCGTCACCCTCAAAACCCTCGGCAGGGAAGGCGTCGGCGCCCTCGTCGACCAAGTCTGCGCCCATGCCCACGAGTTGGCCGACCTCATAGCCGCCCACCCCGGCTTCGAGCTCTACGACCGGCCGACCATCAGCACCGTCCTGTTCCGACCCGCCGGAGCCCCCGACGACGCCGTCGCCGCCGTACGCCGCACCCTCCTGCACCAAGGCCGCGCCGTCCTCGGACGCGCCGCACTCGACGGCCGCCTCTGGCTCAAAGCCACCCTCCTCAACCCCCACACCCGGCCGGGCGACCTGGCCACGCTCCTGAAACTGGTGGAAGGACACACCCCCCAATGAGCCCGACGCCCACCCCCACACGCCCCGCCGCCGAAGCACCCCGCGACCTGGTGGGCATCGGCATCGGCCCCTTCAACCTCTCCCTCGCCGCCCTCGCCCAGCCCCTCGCCGAACTCGACTCCGTCTTCTACGAACAGCGCCCCGGCTTCGACTGGCACCCCGGCCTCCTCATCGACGGCGCCACCCTCCAAGTCCCCTTCCTCGCCGACCTGGTGACCCTCGCCGACCCCGCCAGCCCCTGGTCGTTCCTCAGCTACCTCAAAGCCCGCGAACGACTCTTCCCCTTCTACTTCGCCGAGCGCTTCCACATCCAGCGCGCCGAATACGACGCCTACTGCCGCTGGGTCGCCGACAGCCTCCCCGGACTCCACTTCGGCCACCAGGTCGACGCCGTCCGCTGGAACCCCGAACGCACCCTGTTCGAAGTCGACTTCACCCAACTCGACACCGACGGAGAAGCCGAAGCCCTCGGCCGCACCTACACCCGCAACATCGTCCTCGGCGTCGGCACCGCCCCCCACATCCCCGAACCCCTCAGACCACTCGTCGAAGCCCCCGGCGTGCCCGTCATCCACGCCGCGGACTACCTCAAGCACCGCGAACAGTTCCTCACCGCCGAACACATCACCGTCATCGGCGCGGGACAATCAGGCGCCGAAGTCTTCCTCGACCTGCTGCGCAACCGCCCCCCGGGCCGCGAGAAAATCCACTGGCTCGCCCGCACCGAAGCGTTCGCCCCCATGGAGTACTCCAAGCTCGGCCTCGAACACTTCACCCCGGACTACACCCGCTACTTCCACCACCTCACCGAACCCGTGCGCGACCGGCTTGTCGCCGCCCAATGGCAACTCCACAAAGGCATCGACGCCGACACCATCGCCGCCATCCACGACGAGCTCTACCGCCGCACCCTCCACGGCGGCTGGCCCGACGCCGTCCTCACCCCCGCCGTCACCGTCCGCACCGCCGGACGCGTCGCCACCACCAAAGTCGAACTCCACCTGGAACACGTCCAACAAGGCGCCCGCACCCGCCTCACCACCGACGCCGTCGTCCTCGCCACCGGCTACCGCGAACGCCCCCTCGGCCAGATCCTCGCCGGACTCGACCCCTACCTGCGCCGCGACAGCTCCGAACGCCCCCGCATCGACGACCAGTTCCGCCTCGTCCTCGACCCCTCCGTCACCGGCCACGTCCACGTCCAGAACGCCGAACTCCACACCCACGGCGTAGGCGCCCCCGACCTCGGCCTCGCCGCCTGGCGCAGCGCCACCATTCTCAACTCCCTCACCGGCAAAGACCCCTACCCCCTCCCCGGACGAACGGCCTTCACCACCTTCGGACTCGACCCCCACCCCCAGATCCCCACCGCCCGCGACACCGCCCGCACACTCACCCCCCTCGTCGAGGGAAGATAAGCAACAGGGCAAAAAGCGGCGTTCACGGCGCCGGCGCACAACCCATCGCCGACACCGTGGACGTATCCCAGCTGGACCTCTGGACCTCTGGACCTCTGGACCTTCAGGCCTTCAGGCCTTCAGACCGCTAGAAGACGGGCGTGCCGTCCCGCGTCAGCTTCCAGTCCACCGAAGCGAACTCCTTCGGGTCGAGCGAGCCCTTCGCGGTCACCCACTCGGCGATCCGCGTACGGATCTCCGTCGACTCCGCCCACACCTCGGTGGCGGAAGCGACATGCGGGAACGCACCGCCACCATTGGCCCGGTAGTTGTTCACCGCCAGCACGAACTGCTCCGCGTCATCCAGCGCCGCACCGTTGTAGGTCAGGTTCTTGATCCGCGAACCCGCCGCCTGCGCGATGTCGATGTCGTACTGAAGACCCGACACGTAGTCGTAGTTGTAGTCCGGACGGCTGTTCGCGTTCGTCAGCTTCTCCACGTCGACCGTGGCATCCGCCGCCGTCTGCACGAAATACTGCGCCGAGTACTCCAGGTACGCCCGGATCTGCGCGCCCGTCATCAACTTCGCGACCAGCGTGTTGTCGTACACATACAGGCTGGACAGATCGCGGATGGTCACGTCACCGGCCGGGATCTCCGACGTACGCGAGAACGGCGACGCCTGCGCGATCACCGGCAGCGACGCATACGACGTACCCACCAGCGCCGCCTTGACCACGTCCTCCTGCACCTTGGTGATCAGGTCGATGATCGGGGCGTCCTTGTACCGCGCCTCGACCGTCGTCAACGTCTCCGTCGCCGTGCCCACCACCTGGTTGACATACGCGACGACCACATCGTGCTCGTCCTTCAACAGCTTGGTGATCTTCGGGTCGTCGGCGACCGAGTTCGAGTTGCGGACCGACGCCGCCACCGACTCGACCGTCCACTTCCCCTTCTCGAAAACCAGCTCGACGTCGAACACCGACAGCCGCTCCGCGTACGCCAACGGCTCCGACAGCACGACCGTCCTGCCCGTCGCCGTGTTGGTGACCTTCAGCTCCGGGATCTCCACATGCGCGTGCCCCACCAGAATCGCGTCGATACCCGGCACCTGCTGAGCGACCAGCGCCGCCGAGTTCTCCACATACGGCAACTGGTCACCGTACGACGACGTGCCCGACGAACCCGAGTGCGCCGACACGACCACCACGTCCGCACCCATCGACCGCAGCTTCGGCACCCACTTCGCCGCCTGCTCCTCCAGACCCGGGAACGTCAACTTCCCCTGCACATACGCCTTGTCCCAGATCGCGATACCCGGGTTGGTCAGACCCAGAACCGCCACCTTCACCGCCGGAGCACCCGGCACATGGAACTTCTTGATGAAGTAGGGAGGGAACGCCGGCTTCAGCGTCTTCGCGTCCAGCGCGTTCGCACCCAGCAGCGGGAAACGACACTGCGACTCGAACTTCCGCAGCGTCTCGATCCCGTAGTTGAACTCGTGGTTGCCGAGCGCCGCCGCGTCGAACCCGATCGCGTTCATCGCCTGCGCCATCGGGTGGACCGGACCGCCCTTGGCGGTGATCGGGTCCACCTTCGCGTAGTAGTACGTCAGCGGCGTGCCCTGGATCGTGTCACCCGCGTCCAGCAGCAGCGTGTTGCAGCGGCCCTTCTCCTCACGGATCTCGTTCACCAGCGTCGAAATCCGCGCCAGACCCTGCGCGTTGCCCGCCTTGTCCGTGTACTCCGCGTCCTTGAAGTAGTCCCAGTTGAAGACATGCCCGTGCAGGTCCGTCGTACCCATCACCGTCAGCGAATACCGCTTCGGGGCCTTCCCACCCGCCACGGACTCGGCAGCCTGCGCCGCCGGAGCCGCAGCCGCCCCGGCGAGCGCAACCCCCGCACCCGTCACAGCGGACTTCTTCAGGAACTTCCGGCGGTTCAACGGCATCTCTATGGCTCCTCTGGAAAAGGTCAACGACGCGCGTAGATTCTGACCCACCCACCACCACCGCAACAGGTCCAGGAGGTTTCGATCTGATGACCTGTAGGCACCCAGAACCGACCCGCCCAGTGACAGAGTGGGACGTATGACCCCCACCCCGGACACCACCCCAGACCAACCCCAACCCGCAGTCCCCTACGGAACACCCGAATCCCCACGCATCGCCGTCCGCGGCGAAGCCCACCTCGAAGTCGACCCCGAAATCGCCCGCATCGGCATCACCGTCATCGCCCGCGGCACCGACAAACGAGACGCCCTCGCCGACCTCACCCGCCGCAACACCACCGCCCTCGACGTCGTCAAGTCCTACGGCGACGCAGTCGAACGCGTCGAAACCGGCGCCTTCTCCATCACACCCGAACTCACCAAACGCGGCCGCGGCGAACGCATCCGCCACTACTACGGCCGCGTCCACATCACCGCCGAATTCACCGACTTCACCGCACTCGGCGAACTCACCACACGACTCGCCGACCTCGACGTCACCCAAGTCGACGGCCCCTGGTGGGCCCTGCGCCCCGACTCACCCGCCCACCGCACAGCCCGCCAACAAGCAGTCCGCGAAGCCGTCCAACGCGCCCGCGAATACGCCGAAGCCCTCGGCACCACCCTCACCGCCCTCGTCGAACTCGCCGACATCGGAGCCGACAACGCCCAGCCCCACGCCTTCGAAGCCCAAACCGCCCGCTCCCTGCGCACCAAGTCCTTCGCCGGCGGCGCCCACGACGACGAAGCCCCGCCCCTCGACCTCGAACCCCAACGCCAACACGTCTACGCCCAGGTCAACGCCCGATTCACCATGGCACCACCCCAGATGTAGCCCAAGCGGCCAACACCATTTCTCCGTGCATAAATGCAGCCGGGGTGCGCCAAAAACCCGCCATGCTCATCCGAGCACCCCGGCGCACAATTCAACCCTTGTCAATAAGGCTTCACGTAAAGGTTGTTGAGTAGTCACGCACGACCAATTCTCTACCCGTCGGTAAGGCCTAGGCTCACACCATGCGCCGAGCGAAAATCGTCTGTACATTGGGCCCCGCCACCGACTCGTACGACCAGATCAAAGCCCTGGTCGAAGCCGGAATGGACGTAGCCCGCTTCAACCTCAGCCACGGCACCTACGCCGAACACGAGGAGCGCTACCGCCACGTACGCAAGGCCTCCGACGAGACCGGCCGCAGCGTCGGCATCCTCGCCGACCTTCAAGGCCCGAAGATCCGACTCGGCCGCTTCAGCGAAGGCCCCGTACTCCTTGAACGCGGAGACACCTTCACCATCACCGTCGAAGAAGGCACCGAAGGCGACCGCCAAACCTGCGGCACCACCTACTCCGGCCTCAACACCGACGTCACCCCCGGCGAACGCATCCTCGTCGACGACGGCAAAGTCACCCTCGAAGTCACCGCCGTCGACGGCCCCCGCGTCCACACCACCGTCGTCGAAGGCGGCATGGTCTCCGACCATAAAGGCCTCAACCTCCCCGGCGTCGCCGTCTCCGTCCCCGCCCTCTCCGACAAGGACGAAGCAGACCTCCGCTGGGCCCTGCGCTCCGGCTTCGACGTCATCGCCCTCTCCTTCGTCCGCAGCGGCCGCGACATCGAAGACGTCCACCGCATCATGGACGAGGAGAACCGCCGCCTCCCGGTGATCGCCAAGGTGGAGAAGCCCCAGGCCGTCGACAACATCGACAACATCGTCGCCGCCTTCGACGGCATCATGGTCGCGCGAGGTGACCTGGGCGTCGAAATGCCCCTGGAGCAAGTGCCCATCGTCCAAAAGCGCGCCATCAAGCTGGCCAAGCGCAACGCCAAGCCGGTCATCGTCGCCACCCAGATGCTCGACTCGATGATCGACAACTCCCGCCCGACGCGCGCGGAAGCTTCGGACGTGGCGAACGCGGTGATCGACGGTACGGACGCCGTGATGCTCTCCGGCGAGACCAGCGTCGGCAAATACCCCATCGAGACGGTCAAGACGATGGCCCGCATCGTCGAGGCGGCCGAGGAGGACATCCTCGCCAAGGGACTCCCGCCCCTGACCGAACGCAACAAGCCCCGCACCCAGGGCGGCGCCGTCGCCCGAGCCGCCGCCGAGATGGGCGACTTCCTCGGCGCCAAATTCCTCGTCGCCTTCACCCAGTCCGGCGACACCGTCCGCCGCCTCTCGCGCTATCGCTCCCCGATCCCCCTCCTGGCCTTCACCCCCACCCCCGCCACCCGCTCCCAGCTCAACCTCACCTGGGGCGTCGAAACCTTCCTCGGCCCCCACGTCGACTCCACCGACGCCATGGTCGACCAGGTCGACGAACTCCTCCTCAAATACGGCCGCTGCCAAAAGGGCGACATCGTGGTGATCACGGCCGGCTCCCCGCCCGGAGTCTCCGGCTCGACCAACCTCGTACGCGTCCACCACATCGGCGAGGACGACAGCCCCAAGTAGCACGCGAAGGGCCCCTCTCGGCGAGGGGCCCTTCATTTCGTTGCGGCCCTTATGGCGTCACGATGTTGAAGTCGGCCGTCGGCGTCACGATGACAGAGAACAACTTGGTCAGCAGGGCGGTGTCACCGGACGTCTGAATGGACCCCAGCCCCTTCCCCGCGAGCAGCTGAAGCAACTGCACCTTGTTCATGGTGAGCGTGAGCCCGGCGGAGCCACTTGCCTTGGTGTCGACGGTATGGGTCAACACGCCATTCCTCAGCCGCAGATGCCAGTACCTGCCCTGCCCCGGCAGATACCAGTCGATCGCGACATCGAGATCCCAGGCCTTCGGCCCATTCACCCGCACCGACATCGCATCGATGAGCTGGTCGACCGAGAGCGCAGCCTTCACATCAGTGCTGTCCGTCGTCGTCGACGGAGGCTTCACACCCTCCCGAAGCTCCATCGCACCCGTCAGATAGAAGTTCCGCCACACCGCGTTCTCAGTGGCATACGCCAGCTTCTCGTAGACCCGCGCCAACAGTTGCTTCGGCTTCTCGGCATCAGGCTCGGCGAACACACAGTGATTCAGCAGCGTCGCGGCAAATCGCAGATCACCATCACGGATGAACCCACGCGCCTTCGACACGGCCGACGACATCCCCCCGAGCGCCTTCACATACCGCTTGGCCTCGGCGACCGGCGGATGCTCCCACAAATGCGCGGGATTAGCATCGAACCAGCCCATGTACCGCTGATAAATGCCCTTCACGTTGTGACTCAGCGACCCGTAATAGCCGTGATTCGCCCATACGCCAGCGAGAGCGGGCGGCAGCGCGAACTCCTCCGCGATCTCCCGCCCCGTCATCCCCGAATTCAGCATCCGCAGCGTCTGGTCATGCATGTAGGCATACAGATCCCGCTGGTTCGCCAATAGCGCGACAATGTCGTCATTGCCCCAGGTCGGCCAGTGGTGCGAAGCGAACGCGACATCCACCCGACCGTCGTACAGCCCAATGGACTCGGTCAGATACTCCGCCCACTGCTTGGCATCCCGAACCTGCGCACCTCGCAGGGTGATGATGTTGTGCATCGTGTGCGTCGCGTTCTCCGCCATGCAGACCGCACGCAGCTCGGGGAACAGGAAGTTCATCTCAGCCGCGGCTTCCGTCCCCGGCGTCATCTGGAACTCCATCACGACACCATCGACGGTCTCCCGCTGCCCGGTCGCGGAGATGTACGTCGTCGGTTCGAGGAGCCCGATGGTGCCGGTCGAGATGTTCTGGCCGAGACCGCACCCGATCTGCCCGGCGGGACCCTTGTCGAGCTGAGCGCCGTACATGTAGATCGAGCGCCGGGTCATCGCCGTACCCGCGTATACGTTCTCGGAGACCGCGTGCTCCATAAACCCCTCGGGGGCCAGGATCGGCACATCCCCGGCCCCGTCCGGCAGTACGCCACGACAGCCGCCGTAGTGGTCCACGTGCGGGTGGGTGTAGATGAGCCCCGTGACCTTCTTGTCGGCCACGTGATCGCGATACAACTTCAGCGCGGCGGCGGCCGTCTCGGCGGAGATGAGCGGATCGATGACGACGATTCCCGTGTCACCTTCGACGATGGTCATGTTGGAGAGGTCCAGCCCGCGGACCTGATAAATCCGGTCCGTGACCTTGTAGAGCCCCTGCTTCCGCGTGAGCTGCGACTGCCGCCAGAGGCTGGCGTTCGCCGTCTTGGGGGCGGCGTCCTTCAGGAAGTCGTACGCGTCGTTGTCCCACACCGCAGTGCCGGCCGAATTCTTCACCACGCCCGGCTCCAGCGCGGCGATGAACCCCTTGTCCGCGGCGTCGAAATCAGCGGCATCCGTCGTCGTACCACCGCCGCTCGCACCCAGTGCGGCAGCGGACTGTGGGTTGAGCGCAACAGCCGCCGCAGCCGCACCGGCAGCCGCGACGACGAAACCTCGTCGGTTCATGGGAGTCATGCGGCCGAAGATCGCCCCGCCTCCTACTGCCGGTCAATAGTTCCTTCGCGATTTGGGGCAGCTCCCAGTCGGGGGCGGGGCAGACAGTGACGGGTCATATTGCGGGGTCAGTACTTGGGGCCTACGTGGGTGTCCATGAGGGCGACGGAGGCCTTGCGGGCGATGGAGATGTTGCGTGAGTTCGGCTGCTTCCAATCGACGCCGAGTGTGTCGAGGGTGTCTGTGAAGAGGCGCATGATGTCGGTCGACTTGTTGGTGAAGAAGTACCGGGGATACTCGTAGCGCTTGTGCTCGCCGCCCATGACCTTCTCGGTCCAGTTGGTCACGCGGCAGCCGTCCGAGTGGATGAGGCCCCGGATGAACTCCCAGGGGTAGGCGTCGACGATTTCCTGTTGCCAGGGTTCGAGGGCGATCGAGCGCTCGTGCTTCTTGCCGGGGCCGTGCTGGGGGAAGAAACAGGGCCAGTGATGGCTGTACCCCACGACTGAGGTGTACCCCACCGCTTGGACTCGGTTCGACTTCTTGCTGGGGTTGATGGCTTCGATGGCAGCAGCGCAAGCCTCGATGAGGCCGGGCCAGGCATTGGCGCAGGCGATGCGGAGGAAGTAGCCCGATCGCACGCCGGGACTGATGCAGCCGTCGCCGAGGTAGAGCCCGAGCAGATAGCTGTAGGCAGCCGTGTTGGAGGGGGACGCAGCCGCTGGACCGCATCTTGAGCACGGCGTGCGCTGCATTCGCGGTAACGGCTCGATGCGCGATTGCCAGGAGCGGATCGCGGCCCGGGAGACCCCCGTCTCCTTGCTCACGGAGTTCAGGCTGCGCCCCTGAGCCACAAGTGCCAGAGCTCGCTTACGTGTACCCATGTCGTGCATGCGGCCACTGTGTGTGGCTGATTGTGACCCTGCACAGCGAAAAGCGGATGTTCACGAGAATGAGAACATCCGCTTCTGGGTGGCGACCTTGGAATCCAAGGAAAAGTGCCCCGGGTGGGACTCGAACCCACACTGTATGCTGTTTGAGAGCACTGCCTGCTGCCGATTGGGCTACCGGGGCTCAATGAATCGAAGGTTCACCTCGACCCACTGCCTGACCACCATACCGCAGCTAGGTAGGCTCTTGGGAGCAGTACCCCTGCCCTGAACGAGGAGCCCCCGTGACCGCCCCCGAGTCGCCCCAGCCCGTAGACGCGCCCGACGACGACAAGTCGCACGTGCCTCCGCTGACGACCCGTGTCGTCATCGCAGAGGACGAGGCGCTGATTCGTCTCGACCTCAAAGAGATGCTGGAGGAAGAGGGCTACACCGTCGTAGGTGAGGCGGGTGACGGTGAGCAGGCCGTCGAGCTGGCCCGGGAGCACAGGCCGGACCTTGTGATCCTTGACGTGAAGATGCCGAAGCTGGATGGCATCTCGGCGGCGGAGAAGATCGCCGAGGAGTCCATCGCCCCCGTTCTCATGCTGACCGCCTTCTCGCAGCGTGACCTCGTCGAGCGTGCTCGCGATGCCGGTGCGATGGCGTACCTGGTGAAGCCGTTCAGCAAGAGTGACGTCGTACCGGCCATTGAGATGGCGGTGTCGCGGTTCACGGAGTTGAAGGCGCTGGAGAAGGAGATCGAGGATCTCACGCAGCGGCTGGAGACGCGGAAGCTGGTGGACCGTGCGAAGTCGGTGCTGCAGACCCAGTACGGGCTGACTGAGCCTGCCGCGTTCCGGTGGATTCAGAAGACTTCCATGGACCGTCGTATGTCCATGCAGCAGGTCGCGGAGGCGGTCATTCTGGACGCCGAGGAGAAGAAGTCGGCCAAGGGCTAGCCCTGGCCCGTTCCCGTCCCCGTACAGCGAAAGAGGCCCGCGCCCCCAGGAGGGGCGCGGGCCTCTTCGTACACCTGGAGTGGACTCAGTCCTCGCCGAGGTATGCCTTGCGTACGGATTCGTCGTGCAGGAGGTCCTGTCCGGTGCCGGAGAGGACGATGTTGCCGACCTCCATGACGTGTCCTTGGTCGGCGAGGGAGAGCGCGGCCTGGGCGTTCTGCTCGACGAGGAGGATGGTCGTGCCGGAGGCCTTGAGTTCGGCGATGGTGGCCAGGATCTTCTGCATCATGATCGGCGAGAGGCCCATGGAGGGTTCGTCGAGCATGAGCAGTTTGGGCTGGGACATGAGTGCCCGGCCCATGGCGAGCATCTGCTGTTCGCCGCCGGACAGGGTGCCGGCTGCCTGCTTGCGTCGCTCTCCCAGGATGGGGAAGAGGTCGTACGCGCGCTGGATGTCCTTCTCGATGCCTGCCTTGTCGCTGCGCAGGAATGCTCCGAGTTGGAGGTTTTCGGCGATCGTGAGCCGGGGGAAGATGTGGCGTCCCTCGGGGGAGTGGGCGAGGCCGAGGGCGACGATCTTGTGGGCGGGGACGTTGGCGAGGGGTTGGCCGTCGAAGAGGATGCGGCCGCCGCTGGGCTTGAGGAGCCCGGAGAGGGTGCGCAGGGTGGTGGTCTTGCCGGCGCCGTTGGTGCCGATGAGGGTGACGATCTGGCCGGCTTCGACGGTGAAGGAGATGCCCTTGACGGCTTCGATCTTGCCGTAGGCGACCTTGAGGTCTTCGACCTCGAGCAGTGCGGTCACTGGGCGTTTCCTTCCTTGCTGGTGGTGCTGTCCGCGGTGTCGTCGGCGGTGGTGGTGTCCGTGGCTTCTGCCGCTTCGACCTCGGCGACTTCCTCGGCTCCGGGGGCGCCTTCGAACGGCTCACCGAGGTACGCGGCGATGACGCGTTCGTCGCCCTGGACGACCTCCGACGTTCCCTCGACGAGCTTTTCGCCCTGGACGAGGCAGGCGACGCGGTCGCTGAGGTTGAAGATGAAGCGCATGTCGTGCTCGATGACGAGGACGGCGATGCCTCGGTCGCGGATGGCGAAGACGAGGTCTTCGGTTGCGCGCGTTTCCTGGGGGTTCATGCCGGCGGTGGGTTCGTCGAGCAGGAGCAGCCCGGGTTCGCTGGCCATGGCTCGCGCGATTTCCAGCTTGCGCTGTTCGCCGTAGGGGAGGTTGCGGGAGAGGTGGTCGGCCTTGTGGGCGAGGCCGATGAACTCCAGCAGTTCCATGGCGCGTTCGCGGGAGGTTGCTTCGGCCTTGCGGAAGCCGGGGCCGCGGAGGAGGGCGGACCAGAGGCCTTCCTTGGTGCGGGTGTGGCGGCCGACGAGGACGTTTTCCAGGACGGTCATGTTGGCGAAGAGCCGGATGTTCTGGAAGGTGCGGGCGATGCCGGCGCTGGTGACCAGGTGCGGCTTGGGGGGCAGCACCGTGCCCTTGTACGACACCTTGCCCTCGGTCGGGACGTACAGGCCCGTCAGGCAGTTGAAGAAGGTGGTCTTGCCGGCGCCGTTGGGGCCGATGAGGCCGACGATCTCGCCGGTGTTGACGGTGAGGTCGACGTTGCGTACGGCGGTGAGGCCGCCGAAGCGCATGGTGACGCCGCTGGCTTCGAGGACGGGGGTGGTGGCCGTGGTGGTGGTCATGTGGGTCACGCCCCTGCCTTGGTGACGCCGACGGTGGTGTCGGGCAGGCCTTGTTCGGGGATGTCGATGTCGTCGCTCTCGTGGAATTCGAGCTGGCGGCGGCGGTTGGCGATGATGCCTTCGGGGCGGAAGCGCATGAGGATCACGAGCGCGATGCCGAAGGCGAAGAGCTGGTACTCCTTGAGGAAGCTGAGCTTCTCGGGGAGGAGGTAGAGCAGGGTGGCGCCGAGGATGGGTCCGTTGACCGTGCCCATGCCGCCGAGGACGACTGCGGCGAGCAGGAACGCGGAGTTGGGGGGTACGGAGCCGGCGAACTGGTACGGGGCCGGGTTGACGCTGTAGCCGACGTGGGCCGAGACCGTACCGGCGAGGCCCGCCAGTGAGGCGCCGAGGGCGAACGCGATGAGCTTGACGCGGAAGCCGTTGATGCCCATGGCGGTGGCGGCGGTCTCGTCTTCGCGGATGGCGATCCAGGAGCGGCCGATGCGGGAGTCGGCGGCGCGGTTGAAGACGATGACGACGATCGCGGTGATGAGCAGCATCAGCAGGAAGTAGTTCGCGAAGCGGCCGAGGGTGACTCCGGCGACGTCGTGGCTGCTTCCGAAGTTGAACCCGAAGATCTTGAGGTCCGGGATCATGGAGATGCCGTTGGGCCCGTTGGTGAGGTTGGGTCCCGAGGTGCCGTCCATGTTCTGTACGGCGATGCGGAAGATCTCTCCGAATCCCAGGGTGACGATGGCGAGGTAGTCGCCGCGCAGTCGCAGGGTGGGGGCGCCGATGAGGACGCCGAAGACGAGCGATGCGGCCATGCCGGTGAGCATGGCGGCCCAGAAGGGGAACTGGACGCCGGAGAAGCGGGAGAACTCGGAGCCGGAGACGAGGGCTGCGGCGTAGGCGCCGACGCCGAGGAAGGCGACGTATCCGAGGTCGAGGAGTCCGGTGAGGCCGACGACGATGTTGAGGCCGAGGGCGACGGTGCCGACTACGAGGATGTTGACGCCGAGGTTGGCGTTGTGCTCGTTGTTCGCGACCCAGGGGAAGATCGCCGCGGCGAGGAATGCCATGGTGGTGGCGAATCCCTTGTGGCGGGCGTTGAGTGCGGCGAAGCGGTCGAAGAGTCCGGCGGTGAGGAGTGCCCAGGTGCCGAAGATGACCAGGAGCAGGTAGCCGAGGAACGTTTCGCTTGCGTCGGGGTCGACGCCGATGCCGTAGTTGAAGACGATCAGGGCCACGGCGGTGGCGCCGGTGATGACGAGGCGTTCGCCCCAGGCGGGGAGCTTGGCTGCCGGGGGGATGTTGTCCGGCTTGCTGACGTAGTCCTTGAAGGTGTCGCCGGGCTTGGGGAGTGCCAGGGTGCCGAGGAGGGCGATCAGGGAGCCGATGGCGGCGATGTAGGCGCCGGGGTCGAGGGCGACGAGGCCCTTGAGGTCGACGGCGATGGCGATCGCGCTGAACCAGCTGACGGCGAACGCGGCGGCGGCGGCGAGGACGACGGGCTGGGTGGCGCCTGCCGGGTTGAGCCAGCCGAGGCCGCGGATGTTCCAGAGGGTGAGAGAGAAGAGGAGGGCGAGGGCGCCTGCGATGAGGTCGAGGACCTGGAGTCCGGCCGGGGAGCCGTAGTAGGTGAGGTCCCCGGGGAAGTCGGACGTGTAGGTCCAGGACATGAAGGTGCTGGCGATGGTGGCGATGGCGCCGATGGCGATGAGGGCGCGGGCGGTGGTCTGGGGGAGTGCGATCAGGCCGCGCTCGGCCGTGTTCTCGATGGTTGCCATGGTGCTCACGCCCTGTCCGCGACGCGTTCGCCGACTAGGCCTTGTGGCCTGAACAGCAGTACGAGGATGAGGAGTACGAAGGCCCACACGGAGGCCCAGCCGCCGCCGCCGAGCTGCTGCATGCCGGGGATGCCGTCGATGTAGCTGGTGGCCATGGTTTCGGCGAGGCCGAGGACGAGGCCGCCGATCATGGCGCCGTAGATGTTGCCGATGCCGCCGAGGACGGCCGCGGTGAAGGCCTTGAGGCCCATCTGGAAGCCCATGTCGTACTTGACCGAGCCGTAGCGCAGGCCGTAGGCGACGGCTGCGACGGCGGCGAAGAAGCCGCCGATGGCGAAGGCGATGACGATGATGCGGTTGGTGTCGATGCCCATGAGCTGTGCGGTGTCAGGGTCCTGCGCGGTGGCCTGCATGGCGCGGCCGGTGCGGGAGAGGCTGACGAAGAGGGCGAGGGCTGCCATGCAGATGGGGGCGGCGATGATGACGAAGAGGGAGCCGCTGCTGATGCTGATGGAGCCGAGGTGCCAGGGGCCGCCGTCGATCTGGGGGAAGTTGATGTCGGTCTTGGCGTCCGGGTACCAGTTGAAGACGGCCTGCTGGAGTGCGAGGGAGAGGCCGATGGCGGTGATGAGGGGGGCGAGGCGTGGTGCTCCGCGCAGTGGTCGGTAGGCGAAGCGTTCGGCCCCGACGGCGATGAGGACGGAGACGAGTCCGCCGCCTATGAGCATCGCCGGGAGGGCTATCCACATGGATGTGCCGTTTGGCAGAACGTAAAGGTAGACCGTGAGTGCGCCGAAGCCGCCGGTCATGAAGATCTCGCCGTGGGCGAAGTTGATGAGCTGGACGATGCCGTACACCATCGTGTAGCCGATGGCGATCAGCCCGTACATCGAGCCGAGGAACAGCCCGTTGGCCAGCTGCTGCGGCAGGGTGTTCACCGCATGGCCTCCATGTGGTGGGGAGTGTTGAGCAGGGCGTATGAAACGGGCCGCGCGGTGACGGGTGGTCTGGCCGCGCGGCCCTTGGGTGGTGCTAGCGGCAGGTGGGGATCAGCCGTTGAACGGGCCGCTCTTGACGGCCTTCCACTTGCCGTCGACGACCTGGTAGACGGTGAGCTGCTTGTTGGTGGTGTCGCCGTACTCGTCGAAGGAGACGGGGCCGGCGATGCCGTCGAACTTGGTCTTCTGGACTTCGGCGACGATCTTGGCGCGGGCGTCGCTCGGGATCTTGCCGTCCTTCACGACGTTGCCGATGGCCTTGATGATCGCGGTGGCGGCGTCGTAGGAGTAGCCACCGTAGGTGCCGTAGTCGCCCTTGAGACCGGATGCCTTGTACTTCTTGATGAAGTCGGCGGCGGAGGGCAGGGAGTCGACGGGCTGGCCGACGGAGGTGACGAGGTCGCCTTCGGAGGTCTTGCCGGCGGTCTCGATGTAGGTCGGGGTGAACATGCCGTCACCGCCGAACAGCGGGATCTTGACTCCGCCGTCCTTGAGCTGCTTGGTGAGCTTCTCGGACTCGTCGTACTGGCCGCCGTAGTACACGAGGTCGGCCTTGGAGTTCTTGATCTTGGTGACGAGGGCCGAGAAGTCGGTGTCGCCGGTGTTGACGTGGTCCTCGCCCGCGACCTTGCCGCCGAACTTGGTGAAGTTCGCCTTGAAGAGCTTGGCGAGGCCGGCGCCGTAGGTCTGCTTGTCGTCGACCACGAACACCTTGCGCTTCTTCAGGGTGTTGTAGGCGTAGTCGGCCGCGAAGCCGCCCTGGAGGGCGTCCGTGGTGGCGGTGCGGAAGTACGTCTTGAACGGACGCGACTTCGCGGTCTGCCAGTTCTTGCCCTGGGTGAGCTCGGGGGCCGTGTTGGACGGCGAGATCTCGACCAGGTTGGCGGTGGCGAAGACCTGCTGCATCTGGGTGGCGACGCCGGAGTTCAGCGGGCCGACCACGCCGAGGACCTTCTCGTTCTGGACGAGTCCGGTGGCGTTCGACTGGCCCTGGGCCGGGATGGCCTTGTCGTCGTGCGCCTCGACCTTGAAGGTCACGCCGGGGACGGTGTTGTTCTTGTTGGCGTCGTCGACGGCGATCTGGACGCCGCCCTGAATGCCAAGGCCGGTGGCGGAGTTCTGACCGGTCAGCGGCGCGTCCACGCCGATGATGATCTCGGTCTTCTTGCTGCTCTTGCTGTCTCCGCTGTCGTCGCGCGAGCCGCAGGCGGTCAGCGTGAGTGCTCCTGTGGTGAGCACGGAAGTGAGTATGACCAAAGAACGCTGTCGCACGTTGAATCCTCTCCCTGGCGCGGCTCCCCAGGGTGGGGGCCGTGTGTCTCGCCGGGCCGTACTGGGTGATGCAGGCCGTGCAGTAGACGCGCCCGGCGGCGCGGTGACTGGCCGTGACTATAAGCGCAGGTAGGGGGAGCTCACAGGAGCGTAGGGAAGGCTGTGACGCTCTTGTTATGCGGGGAGTGTCCTGGTGGGCGCAGGACGGGCAATTCGGGCATTTCGGTTAGCTGTTGGGATGGTGACTGCGTGTTCGCATGCTGAGAACGCCCTGTTCCGGTTCGTGGCATGGATTGATCTCGACTGGTGCGGCGGCGGGTTGGGGTGGCCTGCGGGTCGGGCCGCGTGGGGTGCCGTGGCGTAAGCATTGCTTCATTACGGCAGAGGTAACCGACTGTTACCGCCGTGTGAGGTTGCGCCAGGCGTCTCGGCGAGGGAAGCGGACGCCGGGGAGGCTGTGTTGGGGAAGCAGGCGGCGCGCAGGTCGGTCCACTGGTCGTGCGGGGAGGCGCAGCCGAAGAGAAAGCTTTGCTGCTGCCGTGCGGTCTTGTTGCTGAGGGGCAGGTCGAGGTAGGGGACGTCGAAGGCTGGGCGGCAGGGCGGAGGAGTTGTATACGGAGATGCGCACGGTGATCAGGCGGGGCGATCACGCCCTCACTGTCAGTGGCAGCCAGGGCGGGGTCGTGGCACCCAACTCCATTATTCTGGCGTCAAGTTGGCGAACGGCCAAAGCGCAATGAGTCGTAGCGCGCGGTGAGTTGGAGCGACCTGCAGGCTGGCGAAGGTGGTTCTGCGGAATGCTTCAACGTGGAGGGGCGTCCGGGCTGAACGTGGGCCAGACTAGGCAGAGCAGCGTAGTAAGGCCGTGGCCATCAAAGCGGCGGCGATGATCATTGCCGCCGCTCCGCACAGCCCGGTCGAGATGACAATGCTTGATCAATTCAAGCAGCGTGAATTTGGTTGTGTGTTCTTGGACATTCACATGCCAGAGAAGGGCCCATCGTCGTGGGGTGATCCATTAGAGCGAGTGATTGGCGACAAGACGTTGGCGGGCGCCAATCCGCCCAAGGTGTTCATTGAGTACACGGTCGTGCGTCCGCCAACACGCACTTTGCATTCTTTATCCGTTTGGCAAATATCTCGCGGACCGTTGCGAGCTGCTGTGAGTTCTTTGAAATTGCCGCGGATTCGTAGGTTCGCTCAACCGCAGTCGCTCGCTTGTAGGAACTCTGCATCTGGCAGGATCGACTAGCCAGCGCCGCCCGCACTTCCTGCGATGTGGGATTCTTCGAGTTGGTCCACTTGGGGGCGTGTGCTACCGCTCTGGGATCCTTGTATGAAAGCCCGGTTTTATTTTTGAAGCATTTGACCCATCGGCTTTCAGCATCCTGAACGGACGCGTCGTTGGCGGATTCGTGAATTATGCCCGCACGAAGCTTAAGGATCATATTGACGGCGTCCATCTCGCCGCCTGGCCATGCAGGGGTAAAAGGAAAATTAATACCCGTGGAAAGCTGCTCGTCCGCCTTTCCTGCACACCCGAATTTCGAAATCGACTTCCCGTGATAGCTTGCCGCCCTGTCGGTGCGAGTCCCATTCAGGATCAGCAGAATGTTAGTTCTCTTCTCCTTGTCTGCGGGAAAAGGCTTGGCGGGCTCCATGACGGTGTTTTTCGGGTGAAATCCCAGGGTGCGGGTTTCTTTGATGTCGCGAAGTTCTATTTCGTCGCTTTGCGTGATGAGAGAGTCAGCCTCTCCGGTATCAATAAGGATCACCGGGCGCTGGAGAGTGAAACCATAGCTTTTCAAGCATTTGCGTGTAAGTATTTCTTTGGCTTGCGTAATCAATACTCCTTCGTCTGGGGTGGGAATGTAGCCGCCGAGGCGCTGGTCGGGGCTACCGCTGGCAGATTCTCGGGCTACCACTTGCGGATTTTCTGGTCCCGAGCAAGCGGTGACACCGAACAGCATACATATGGAAACCGCGACACAATTGATAACCTTATTGGCTGTGTGCACTGTTCGACTTCCCGGCCCTCTGTGGGCCAAAGCAAGGGATACTCTGATTGCGCCGCAAAACTCCGGGACGGTTATGACTTTGTCCCGGAGTCTAGTGTCAGGCTGCGGAGGCCGCTCGGCCTCGGGGGGTTACGCTATTCCGTAAACGGGCGATCCGCAGTCGAATTCTGTGCTGTCGCCGTAGAGGCAGGCGTTCACCTTCACCTGTTCCCCCTCGGGAAAGTCTGGATACCAAGTGTCGGTCCAGCCGTTCCCGTTGCTGTTCGTGTAGGTGTGACTTTCCGACGGGCTCTTGAACTTCCCCCTCGCGGAGTATCCGTCCTTCTCCTCGTCCGTCACCTGTGCGAGGTCGCCGTTGGAGATAAAGTGTGCGGATGCACCAGCGGTGGTGGCGTTCCAGGCCCACCCGGAGTCCTGGCCAGCGTAAGACGCCGTTGCCGATCCGGCTGTGATGGCCATAGCTGCGACAGCTGGAATCACGAGCAGGCGCAATCTGGATGTTTGACTCATGTCGAACTCCTGATGGTGGTGGGTGACCGGAATGATCACCTCGAGGGGACCCTAACCGCGAATGAAGGGAAAGTAAAGAAAATTCGAACTCGCTTTTCGGGCAATGGGTGGGTAAGTCAGGGCGAGGTGGCTATGGCGATCAATATTGACATTAAGTGCCCTGTGTCCGTTTTGATTCACTCTTGCGCATGCTAGGCGCGGAAATCGGATATTCTGGTGGTGTACGGCTAATTTTGGCCTGTGAGGATCGGCCAATGAGTTCTTCGGCCGACGGGTTTGCTGCCTTGATGTCGTTCGTTGGCATGTGAGAGGAAGCAGCTCCCGTTCGCCTCGGATTGGCGCACTGGCGTGCGGGCGGAGCGCCTGCCGGCATCCGCTGCCGCGCGTCCGTCAGAGATCGACGCCGAGGCTTAGAGTGCGGATCTGCGAGGCTGGCCCCAGGGCTGGTCCCTGTTCGTCGGCCGCTTCCCGCGTTGATCCACTCCGCCGGGGTATGGCGTCGTCGCGCCCCAGATGAACGCGTGCCCCTTGGCGCGCCGCCTGCCGGGGAGCGCCTTCCGGGCGTCAGGAGGTGGGGGCGTCCTTGAGGACGCAGGTGAGGCGGGCGCTGCAGACGCGCTTGCCGTCCTCGTCGGTGATGGCGATCTCGTAGGTCGCCGAGGTGCGTCCCCGGTGTACGGGTGTGGCCACGCCGGTGACGAGGCCGGAGCGGGCTCCGCGGTGATGGGTGCAGTTCAGGTCGACGCCCACGGCGATCTTGGAGCTGCCGCCGTGGAGCATGGCGCCGACGGAGCCGATGGTCTCGGCGAGGACGGCGGAGGCGCCTCCGTGCAGCAGGCCGTAGGGCTGGGTGTTGCCCTCGACCGGCATGGTGCCCACGACGCGGTCGGCGGAGGCCTCGATGATCTGCACGCCCATGCGGGTGCCGAGGTGGCCCGCTGAGAACAGCGCGGGCAGGTCGACGCCGAGGGCGGCGTACTCGTCGAGGACCTCTTGCGGGAACTTCACGGTGTGCTGCTCGCCCATCGGGCCCGGCTCCGTTCGTCGTGGATCACTTCGTCGTGGATCACTGTCGTGATCACTCCTGCTGAGCAAACGCTCAGTCGGTTGCCGATTGTTCCAGACGTACGACGACGGACTTGCTGGCAGGGGTGTTGCTGGTGTCGGCGGTCGCGTCCAGCGGGACCAGGACGTTGGTCTCCGGGTAGTACGCGGCCGCGCAGCCCAGGGCGGTCGGGTAGTGCACGACGCGGAAGCCGGGTGCGCGCCGCTCGACGCCGTCCTTCCACTCGCTGACCAGGTCGACGTACGAGCCGTCCGCGAGCTTCAGTTCGCGCGCGTCCTCGGGGTTGACGAGCACGACCCGGCGGCCGTTCTTGATCCCTCTGTAGCGGTCGTCCAGGCCGTAGATGGTGGTGTTGTACTGGTCGTGCGAGCGCAGGGTCTGCAGCAGCAGGCGGCCCTCGGGGAGCTTCGGGTACTCGACGGGTGCGGCCGTGAAGTTGGCCTTTCCGGTGGCCGTCGGGAAGCGGCGTTCGTCGCGCGGGGCGTGCGGGAGCGCGAAGCCTGCCGGGTTGGCGACGCGCGCGTTGAAGTCCTCGAAGCCGGGGATCACGCGCGCGATGCGGTCGCGGATCGTCGCGTAGTCCTTCTCGAACTCCTCCCAGGGGGTGCGGGAGTCGTGGCCGAGCACGCGGCGGGCGAGCCGGGCCACGATGGCGGGCTCGGACAGCAGCTGCCCGCTCGCGGGCTCCAGCCGGCCGCGTGAGGCGTGCACCATGCCCATGGAGTCCTCGACGGTCACGAACTGTTCGCCGCTGCCCTGGAGGTCGCGCTCGGTGCGGCCGAGGGTCGGCAGGATCAGGGCACGCGCGCCCGTGATCACGTGGCTGCGGTTCAGCTTCGTCGACACGTGCACGGTGAGGCGGGCGCGGCGCATGGCCGCCTCCGTCACCTCGGTGTCGGGCGACGCGGCGACGAAGTTGCCGCCCATCGCGAAGAAGACCTTCGCCTCGCCGTCGCGCAGCGCGCCGATGGCCCGTACGACGTCGTAGCCGTGTCCGCGCGGCGGGGCGAATCCGAACTCCTTCTCCAGGGCGTCGAGGAAGGCCGGGGCGGGGCGCTCGAAGATGCCCATCGTGCGGTCGCCCTGCACGTTCGAGTGGCCGCGGACCGGGCAGACGCCCGCGCCGGGGCGGCCGATGTTGCCGCGCAGCAGCAGGAGGTTGACGACTTCGCGGATCGTGGGCACGGCGTGCTTGTGCTGGGTGAGGCCCATCGCCCAGCACACGATGGTGCGCTGGGAGGCGAGGACCATGCGGAGGGCCTCGTCGATCTTCTCGCGGGTGAGGCCGGTCGCGGTGAGCGTCTCGTCCCAGTCGGCGGCGCGGGCGGCGGCCGCGAACTCCTCGTACCCGTGGGTGTGTTCGGCGATGAACTCCTCGTCGACCGCGCCCTCGGTGTCGAGGATCAGCTTGTTCAGGAGGCGGAAGAGGGCCTGGTCGCCGCCGAGGCGGATCTGCAGGAACAGGTCGGTGAGGGCGGCGCCCTTGATCATGCCCTGGGGGGTCTGCGGGTTCTTGAAGCGTTCGAGGCCCGCCTCGGGCAGCGGATTGACCGTGATGATCTTCGCGCCGTTGGACTTGGCCTTCTCCAGGGCGGAGAGCATGCGCGGGTGGTTCGTGCCGGGGTTCTGCCCGGCGACGATGATCAGGTCCGCCTTGTAGAGGTCGTCGAGGGAGACGCTGCCCTTGCCGATGCCGATGGTCTCGGAGAGGGCGGAACCCGACGACTCGTGGCACATGTTCGAGCAGTCCGGCAGGTTGTTCGTGCCGAGCTCGCGGGCGAACAGCTGGTAGAGGAACGCGGCCTCGTTGCTGGTGCGGCCCGAGGTGTAGAAGAGGGCCTCGTCGGGGGATCCGAGTGCGGCGAGTTCCTCGGCGACGATGTCGAAGGCCCGCTCCCAGGGCACCGGTTCGTAGTGGTCGGCGCCTTCCGCCAGGTACATGGGGTGCGTGAGGCGGCCCTGCTGGCCCAGCCAGTAGCCGCTGCGGGTCGCGAGGTCGGTGACCGAGTGCGCGGCGAAGAAGTCCGGGGTGACCCGGCGCAGGGTGGCCTCCTCGGCGACCGCCTTCGCGCCGTTCTCACAGAACTCCGCCGCGTGCCGGTGCTCCGGCTCGGGCCAGGCGCAGCCCGGGCAGTCGAAGCCGTCTTTCTGGTTGACGCGCAGGAGGGTGAGCGCGGTGCGGCGCACGCCCATCTGCTGCTGCGCGATGCGCAGGGTGTGGCCGATGGCGGGCAGCCCGGCCGCGGCGTGCTTCGGCTCGGTGACCTGCGGTGCGTCCTGAACCGGATCGCTTTTCGGCGGCTTGCTGGCCATCGCTGAACCCCTTCGCGTGCACACATCCCTGCTATGTCACCGATGGTCGCACGCGGCTGTGACAAGGAGCCTGGCGGGCCGGGACGGCTCTCGATGTCAGTGGGCCGTGGCAGGATCGGGGGCGTGGCAGAAACAGCATCGAAGAAGACCGAGAAAACCGCAGGTGCGGGCCGTCCGAGGCTGATGCTCATGGACGGGCACTCGCTGGCGTACCGCGCGTTCTTCGCGCTGCCCGCGGAGAATTTCACGACCGCGACCGGCCAGCCGACGAACGCAATCTATGGTTTCGCGTCGATGCTGGCGAACACGCTGCGCGACGAGGCGCCCACGCATTTCGCGGTGGCGTTCGACGTCTCGCGCAAGACGTGGCGCTCCGAGGAGTTCACCGAGTACAAGGCGAACAGGTCGAAAACCCCGGACGAGTTCAAGGGTCAGGTCGAGCTGATCGGCGAGCTGCTCGACGCGATGCACGCCCAGCGGTTCGCGGTCGACGGCTTCGAGGCCGACGACATCATCGCGACGCTCGCCACACAGGCCGAGGCCGAGGGCTTCGAGGTGCTGATCGTCACCGGCGACCGCGACTCCTTCCAGCTGGTCTCCGAGCACACGACGGTGCTGTATCCGACGAAGGGCGTCTCGGAGCTGACCCGGTTCACTCCTGAGAAGGTCGTCGAGAAGTACGGGCTGACGCCGGCGCAGTACCCCGACTTCGCGGCGCTGCGCGGCGACCCGTCCGACAATCTGCCGGGCATTCCGGGTGTCGGTGAGAAGACGGCCGCGAAGTGGATCAACCAGTTCGGTTCGTTCGCGGAGCTGGTCGAGCGCGTCGACGAGGTCAAGGGCAAGGCCGGGCAGAATCTCCGCGATCACCTGGAGGCGGTGAAGCTCAACCGCCGTCTCACGGAGATGGTGAAGGACGTCGAGCTGCCCAGGACGGTCCCGGACCTGGAGCGCGCGGCGTACGACCGTACGGCTGTCGCGATGGTCCTGGACACCCTGGAGATCCGGAACCCCTCACTGCGCGAGCGTCTCTTCGCCGTCGACCCGGGTGCCGAGGAGGCCGAGGCGACGGCGCCGGCCGCCGAGGGCGTGGAGCTGGACGGCACGGTGCTGGGCGCGGGCGAGCTGAAGTCATGGCTCGCCGAGCACGGGAACACGGTCCTGGGTGTGGCCACGGTCGACTCGTGGGCGCTGGGCACGGGCTCCGTCGCCGAGGTCGCGCTCGCCGCCGCCGACGGGGCGGCCGCGTGGTTCGACCCGACGCAGCTGGACGAGGCCGATGACACCTCGTTCGAGAAGTGGCTCGCCGACCCCAAGAAGCCCAAGGTCATGCACAACGCCAAGGGCGCGATGCGGGTCTTCGCCGAGCACGGCTGGAGCATCGAGGGCGTGTCCATGGACACCGCGCTCGCCGCCTACCTGGTGAAGCCCGGGCGTCGCTCCTTCGCGCTGGACGCCCTGTCGTTGGAGTACCTCGGCCGGGAGCTGGGTCCCGCCGCCGCGGCCGACGGGCAGCTCGCCTTCGGTACGGACGAGCAGGCCGAGGCCGACGCGCTGATGGCGCAGGCCCGCACGATCCTCGACCTGGGCGAGGCGTTCGGCGAGAAGCTGACGGAGGTCGGCGCGGCCGACCTGCTGCGTGACATGGAACTGCCCACGTCCACACTGCTGGCCCGCCTTGAGCGGCACGGCATCGCGGCGGACAAGGCCCACCTGGAGGCCATGGAGCAGATGTTCGCGGGCGCCGTGCAGCAGGCCGTGAAGGAGGCGCACGCGGCGGCCGGGCACGAGTTCAACCTGGGCTCGCCCAAGCAACTCCAGGAAGTCCTCTTCGGCGAGCTGGCCCTGCCCAAGACGAAGAAGACGAAGACGGGCTACACGACGGACGCGGACGCGCTGGCATGGCTCGCGACGCAGACCGAGAACGAACTGCCGGTGATCATGCTCCGGCACCGCGAGCAGGCGAAGCTGCGTTCCACCGTCGAGGGCCTGATCAAGACGATCGCCGCGGACGGCCGCATCCACACCACGTTCAACCAGACGGTGGCGGCGACCGGCCGGCTCTCCTCCACGGACCCGAACCTGCAGAACATCCCGGTCCGTACGGACGAGGGCCGCGCGATCCGCCGCGGCTTCGTGGTCGGCGAGGGCTTCGAGTCGCTGATGACTGCGGACTACAGCCAGATCGAACTCCGTGTGATGGCCCACCTGTCCGAGGACGAGGGCCTGTTGGAGGCGTTCACGTCGGGCGAGGACCTGCACACCACGGTGGCCTCCCAGGTCTTCTCGGTCGAGCGTTCCGCGGTGGACGCGGAGATGCGCCGCAAGATCAAGGCGATGTCCTACGGGCTGGCGTACGGGCTGTCGGCCTTCGGCCTCTCCCAGCAGCTGAACATCGACGCGGGTGAGGCCCGCGGGCTGATGGACACCTACTTCGAGCGGTTCGGAGGCGTACGGGACTATCTGCGCCGCGCGGTCGACGAGGCGAGGGCGACGGGCTACACGGCGACCCTCTTCGGGCGTCGCCGCTACCTGCCGGACCTCAACAGCGACAACCGGCAGCGCCGCGAGGCGGCCGAGCGCATGGCCCTCAACGCCCCCATCCAGGGCACCGCCGCCGACATCGTCAAGATCGCCATGCTGAACGTGGACAAGGCGCTCCGCGAGGCGAACCTCAAGTCCCGCATGCTCCTCCAGGTCCACGACGAAATCGTCCTGGAAATCGCCCCCGGCGAGCGCACCACAACCGAAAACCTCCTCCGCCACGAAATGGCCTCCGCCGTCCAGCTCCGGGCTCCCCTGGACGTATCCATCGGCTCGGGCCCGGACTGGGAGTCGGCAGCGCACTAGCCTCCGGCGGGCGGGGGGGGCGGTCACGGGGGCTGCGGGGGCCTGGCCCACGTGCCTCGGACTACGGGGTGCGGGCCCCGTACCCCGGCCCCACGGGCTGGGCATCCCCCGGCTCGCGGACGCCGAGCCCGCAGACCTCGGCCCACCGGATGCGGGTGGCGGGTGTGGGTTGCGGGCCCCGGACCACGGGCCCAACGGGCTGAGGGCCCCCGGCCCACGGACCTACCGGTGGACGGTAAGTCACGTCCTCCGCCCGGCTCATTCAAGGCCCGGCACCGCAAGGTGCCGGGCCTTGAATGTCCGCCGCAACGGCGAGAAGCCGACACGGCGCTGTTCGGCTGTGCCGAACCGTCCGAATCCCGCCCGGGCCGCCCGCAGGGCAAGTCCGACCCCCGGCCGCGCGGCAAGGGCAAGGCCCAGGCCCCCACGGCAGCCGGAGACACGGCTTCGTACCCCGCCCAGCTCCCGGAGGGACCCGTCCAGCTCCCCGAGGAACCGCCGACATCCCTGGAAGGCCCCCCAAACTCCGGAGGGCCCCGCTCAATCACCGGGAGGGACTCCATCCAGCCCCGGGAGTGATTTCGCCGAACCCCCGGAGGGACCGTCACCCGCGTGGCCCCCGCAAAAGCGCCCCCCGCCCGGCCGGGCCGTAAGGATGCGGGCATGGGTATACGCATGCTCCACTGCCGCACGGCCACAGCCACGGCCGTCGTCGTCGCGGCCACAGCTGTCGTCTCGGCGCTGCTCGCGCCGATACCCGCGGTCGCCGCGAAAGCCAGCACCGCGCAGGTGCCCGCGGCCTGCCGCTCCACCAGTGACCCCGACCTCGCCGCCCAGATGTCCCGCGACATCCGGGCGGCGTTGTCGTCACGCCAGGGCACCGTCTCCGTGGCGGTGCACGATGACGACACCGGCCTGACCTGCGACCTTGCGAGCGAACGGCAGTACGACTCGGCGAGCGTCGCCAAGGTCACGATCATGGAGGGCACTCTGCGCCGGGCGGAGGAGCTCGGCCGCAAACTCACCGACTGGGAACTGGCCAACATCCGCCCCATGATCACCAGGTCGGACAACACCTCCGCCCTGCGCCTGTGGAACGACCTCGGCCACGCCTACCTGGACCGCCTGCTGGCCCGTGTCGGGACGACGGGCACCGTCCTGGGCCCGGACGGCTACTGGGGCCTGACCCAGATCACGGCCGCCGACCAGATGCGGCTGCTGGACGTCCTCACCAATGCCCGCTCGTTCCTGAAGACCCGCGCCTACGGCCTGAAGCTGATGAGCGAGGTCCGCAGCGACCAGCGCTGGGGCGTGCCCTCCGGCATGCCCAGCGGCCTCACGGCCCATGTGAAGAACGGCTGGCTGCCCCGGGCCACGCACGGCTGGCGCGTGCACAGCGTCGGCGCGTTCACCGGTACCAACCGCACCTACCGCATCGTCGTCCTGTCGCACGACAACCCGACGATGGCGTACGGCGTCCGCACCATCGAGCGCATCGCGCAGGCCGTGCACCGCGGCCTCAACCAGGGACGCGGCCGGATCCAGAGCCCCACCCCGGAGGGCGAGATCAGCGAGAAGTCTGACGGCTCGGCTCCGTACGAGCTGCTGCCGGGCTGGGACGAGCCGGAGCCGGACGCCACAACCTGACGCCCGCGGCGTACAGCCCGAGGCCGAGCACCAGGCCCGCGCCCCCACCGAAACACAACGCCGGGATCAACTCCCAGGGCTTCGCGCTGGAACCCCAGTAGGCCCACCAGCGCGAAGCCCGCTGCACCGCGCCCACCAGCGCGCAGCACCCGAGAACGGCACCCGCCAGCCACCGGTCGGAAGCGGACAGCACCGGCACCCCCACCGGTTCGCCGGACGGGGTGCGGCGCAGCGCGATCACCACGAAGGTCACGACGACGACGGCCGCCACCGCCGAACTGCCGTACTGCGCGTACCAGAACAGCGGTGAGCCCCCGGCGTCCCGGCTCAGGGCGGGGATCAGCCGTACCCCCCACCGGTCGTGATGCGTGAACGCGTCCCACACGACATGCGTCAGCGCGCCGAGCGCCGCGGAGACGTACCACCACAAGGCCGTCGGCGGACTCAGGCGCCGACGTGCCGTCCCGCAGCGCAGCAGCCGGGCGGGACGCCCCTGCCGGGCCGGCGGCAGCAGCGCCACCAGTGGCTCGCGCAGCACCAGCCAGGCGCCCACGAGCGTCCATGCGACGAGCACGTCGAAGGTGAAGACACCGGTGAACGAGTGCGTGAAGGTGCCGAACTCCATCGCTCCGGGCAGCACACTCGCCGCGTAATAGGTCATGTCGGGAGCGAACGAACCGGCCACGAGGACGGCGGGAACCAGCCGTCCGCGCCCGCTTCCGTCACCGCGCACGGCGGGCAGCACGGCCGCCGCATGGCTGAGAGTGAAGGGCAAGTCGTCCCCCTACGGCTGGTTTCGGGCGGCCGGCTCGGGCCGGTGATCAATGACGCCCAGTATGAGTGACCTGTGAAATCATGCGAGCCGGCCACTCGGGGCCGGCGTTCCGCGCACATCGCACATGGCCAACCGGTGAATATCGGGCGCGAACGGGTGCCCGCGCAACGGAAGTTGTCGTAGGGTCACCTGGGTCAACGTGCCGGGGAGCGCGGTCGAACGCCGGCAACACAGGCACGAAGAAGCGGTTGTCCACGGGAGGGGCTCACTCAATGGCGGCGCATTTCGGCAGGAGGCTGCGCAAGGGGGCGGCAACCACCGCCGTGGCCGCGGCCGCGGTCGCGGCCCTGTCCGCGTCCCAGGCCCCGGGAGTGATCACCGACGACCACGGCAGGCAGACGACCGGCGCCGATGCCACACCGGACGCGAACAGCGACGACACCGCGAGCGGCAACTCGCGCTACTACACGGACCTCCCGCCGCTCGACAGCCCCAGCCCGTCGCCGACCACCGGCACGCCCGTCGTCACGGGCGAAGCCGAGGCGGGCATACCCGCGACTGTCCTCGACGCCTACAAGAAGGCCGAGGCGTCGCTGCGCGAGTCCAAGCCGGGCTGCAACCTGCCCTGGCAGCTCCTCGCCGCCATCGGCAAGGTCGAGTCCGGCCAGGCCCGCGGCGGCCGCGTCGACGCGAGCGGTACGACGTACTCGCCGATCCTCGGCCCGGTCCTCAACGGCAACGGCTTCGCGAACATCAGCGACACCGACAACGGCGCGTACGACGGCGACTCCACGCACGACCGCGCGGTGGGGCCGATGCAGTTCATCCCCTCCACCTGGGCGTGGGCGGGCCGCGACGGCAACGGCGACGGCAAGAAGGACCCCAACAACGTCTACGACGCGGCGCTCGCGGCCGGTCACTACCTCTGCCGGTTCGACCACGACATGTCGGTCCAGTCGCAGATGAACGCCTCGATCCTCAGCTACAACAACTCGACGGCGTACCTCAACACGGTCCTGTCGTGGCTGGAGTACTACCGCAAGGGCACCCACGAAGTGCCGGACGGCACCGGAACGCTGCCCTCGCACAGCAGCGACGACACCTCCGGCGCGAACCCCAGCCCGTCGTCCCCCTCGACACCGTCCCCCTCGACACCGAGCACCACGACGCCGAGTACGACGGAGCCGGGCACCTCCGAACCGGGCGACGGCGGCTCGACGAGCCCCAGCCCGAGCCCCTCCACGCCCGCCTCGCCCTCGCCGAGCCCGTCGACGCCCACGCCCACCGAGACCGTGGATCACCTGGCCGACTCGGGTACCGGGAAGCTCACCGCGACGGCGGGCGACACGTTCGCCCAGAAGATCGCCGTACGGACCGAGACCGACGCCGACAAGGCCGTGGCGAAGGTCCGGGTCCGGTTCACGATCCTCGGGGACGACACGGACGCCGCCTTCACCAGCGGCGAGACCGTCGCCACGGTGGTCACCAACCGGCTCGGCATGGCCACCGCGCCCGCGCTCGTCGCGGGTGAGAAGACCGGCGACTTCACGGTCCGCGCCACCGTCGTCGGCCGCGTCATGGCCGGCCTCGACTACACGGCGACCGTCACCCCGCGCCAGGCCGACACCCTCACCCGCACCAGCGACACCGAGCTGACCTGCGTGCCGAGCGGCGAGTTCGCCGACCAGGTCGAGGTGAAGGCCACCTACAACGGCGCCGTCGCGGGCAAGGTCGCGGCCACCGCCACGCTCATCAAGTCGGCGGACGACGCGACCGAGAACGACAAGGGCCCGTACTTCAAGGACGCGGACGGCAAGACCGTACGCACCCTCACGGACCTCACCACGGACGCCGACGGCGTGCTGAAGCTCCCGAAGCTGTACGCGGACGACAGCACCGGCACGTTCCTGCTCCGCATCAACACCACGGGCGGCGCGACGCTGACCGTCGAGCTGAAGGTGGCGGCGGCCACCTCGTAGTCCATGCGCACCGCACAGTCCATGCGCACCTCGTAGTTCATACGCGCGTCAGGGCGCCCCTCCCGCTTCCGGGCGGAGGGGCGCCCTTGTCTGTGTGCAACGTGTTCTCATCTCGCCCCGCCGTTGCTACGGTGCCGGACCTGACGATGTATCAGCTCCTGGCCTTCGGGAGGCCCGCATGCGTGCCCTCATCGCCGCCGCGACCGGTCTCGCCGTGGCGCTCGCCCTGGTGCTGACCATCACGGCCATGGGCTCACCGGCCGGCAGAACATCGCCGAAGCCGCTGCTGACGACCGTGCCCGCACACCCGTAGACCGTGTCTTCAGACCCGTAACTCTCAGGGAGGGACGCCGACATGCGCCGCAAGGCAAGCCTGATCCTGCTCGCCTGCGCCGTGTTCTTCACGGCGCTGTCCCCCCTGATGCGCTGGTACGCCTTCCCGCGCCTGGCGAAGATCCCCGCCAACCAGTACCAGGACATGGTCCTGGAGGCGAAGAACGCGACCCTTATCGACTACGGCACCATGAAGGCCAAGACGGTCCCCAAGGTCACCGTCGTGCAGACCCTCAAGGGCAACGTCGAGGCCTCCGAGAAGATCGAGAAGACCGCGGGCCGGGACGTCGTCGTCTGGGACTCCCTGTCCTACGTCCAGGGACCCGACGGCAAGATGATCTCCAAGATCCCCGAGCGCTACATCTTCGACGCGCACAGCCAGGACCCCGTCCACGCCACGGGAGAGATGGTCGACGGCGACCCGGTGACGCGCGAGGGCATCGAGTTCAAGTGGCCCTTCCTCACGGAGAAGCGGGACTACGAGTACTTCGACGCGCAGACCCGCACCACCAACCCCATCCACTACAAGGGCACCCAGAACTTCCGGGGAGTCAAGGTCTACTACTTCGAGCAGACCATCCCCTGGACCAAGGTCCAGTTCCCGAGGACCATGCCCGTCAAGGGCATCACCCGGGAATCGCTCGCCAAGACCGGCACGAGCATGTGGTACACCACGGTCCGCAAGTTCTGGGTGGAACCGGTCACCGGAGCGCCCGTCTACGGCGAGGAGGACCACAAGGAGGAACTCCGCGGCGGCACCCTGCTCGGCGACGGCAAGAAGGTGACCGCGTTCGCCGGGAACGTGAAGATGCGTGAGGACTACATCAAGCACACGGTCGACCTGGTCAAGTCGAACCGCACCCTGATCCTGCTGCTGACGTCCTACCTGCCGTGGGGTTTCCTGTTCCTGGGCGTCGCCCTGCTGTCCCTGTCGCTGTACCTGGAGGCGCGCAGCCGCAGGCCCGGCGACCCGGCGCCGACGCGGGCAGCGGAGCCCCAGCCGGTCAACGCCTGAGCCGCGCGTTCGTGTGCCGCGTCGGCTCGGCGCTCGCCGGATCCTCGGGCCACGGGTGCTTGGGATAGCGCCCGCGCAGTTCGGCCCGTACGGCCTTGTAACCGTCCCTCCAGAAGGAGGCGAGGTCGGCCGTGACGGCGGCGGGACGACCCGCCGGGGACAACAGATGCACGAGTACGGGTACGCCGGCGACGGCGGGGGACTCGTGCAGGCCGAACATCTCCTGCACCTTCACGGCGAGCACCGGCCGCTCGGGGTCGCCGTAGTCGATCCGGATTCTGGACCCACTCGGCACCTCGATGCGCTCGGGGGCGAGTTCGTCGAGCCGGGCCGCGTCCCCGGTGGCCCAGGGCAGCAGCCGGTTCAGGGCCTGCCCGGCGTCTATCCGCGCCAGATCGGCCCGCCTGCGGGCGCGCCCCAGCTCGGGCTCCAGCCACTCGTCCACGCGCGCGTGGAGCGCGTCGTCACCGACATCGGGCCACGGGGCGCCCAGGTGCAGGTGCAGGAACGCGAGCCGCCGCCGCAGCACCTCCGAGTCCGGGGACCACCGCAACAGGCCGAGCCCCTCCGCCCGCAGCCCTTCGCACAACGCTTCCCGTACGAGTCCGGAGTCGGCGTTCTTGAGCGGCCGCACCGCCAGCTCCACGGCCCCGAGCCGCTCCACCCGCCGCGCGACGACATCACCGTCGGCCCAGTGCACCTCCTCGCCCTCGGCATACAGGCTCTGGGCGGCCTGCCGCGCCGTCTCCTCGTCGATGACGGCCCCGAGGCGCACGCGCGCGTGCCCGGCACCCCCGGGCCGATCGGCCACGGCGACAGCGAGCCAGGGCGCTCCCCGCAGTCCTGTGCCGTCCTGGAGCTCGGCACGGGTGCCGGAAGCCATGAGGTACGAGCCGCCGTGCGCCCGGGCGACGCGCTCCGGGAAGGCGAGCGCAGCGACGAGCCCCACCACACGGTCGCCCCCGGCGCCGGCCCGCCCTCCCGCCTCGAACTTCGTGCCGGTGGCCGAGAAGGAACCTCCGGGTCTCGACCGGCCCGGTACGGAGTCGAGGGCCGCCGCGGGGGCGTCGGCGGGGCGTGTCGCCGCCGCGGCCCCACCGGAGAGAGCGTCGGTGCTCGGCTCGCCCGGGAGAGAGTCCTGGGCGGGCGGGTGGGAAAGGCCCCGCGCCGAAGGCGTGGGCGCCGACGCGGCCCGCAGCCGCCGGGCCTCCGCGCGCCAGCGCGCTGCGTAGGCGTCGCCGCCACGCCGGGCGGCACGCCAAGCCGCGGCGAGGTCGTCGCCGTACTCCCGCGGCGGCTCCTCGCTGAGCAGGGCCACGACCTCCGCGGCCCGGTCCGCGCCCACCTCGGGGGCCGCGTCCAGCAGGGCCCGGGCGAGCCGGGGGTGCAGCCCGAGCCGGGACATGCGTACGCCCCGTTCCGTCGCCCGCCCCGCGGAGTCCACCGCCCCCACCGCCGACAGGACCGACCGTGCCGCCGCCATCGCCCCACCCGGCGGCGGGTCGAGAAGCGCGAGCCCCGTAGCGTCCGGATCGCCCCAGCAGGCCGCCTGGAGGGCGAACGCCGTCAGGTCGGCCACCTTGATCTCCGGCGCGGGGAAGCGGGCCAGACGGGCGTCCTCCGCCTCCGCCCAGCACCGGTACACCGCTCCCGGCGCCTCACGCCCGGCGCGCCCCGCCCGCTGCCGCCCGGCCGCCTGCGAGGCCCGTACGGTCGTCAGCGCGCTCAGCCCGCGCGCGTGGTCCACCCGCGGCTCCCGCGCGAGCCCGGAGTCGACGACCACCCGCACCCCGGGAACCGTCAGCGAAGACTCGGCCACCGCGGTCGCGAGGACCACCCGGCGCCCCGCACCCGGGGACAGCACCGCGTCCTGCACGGCGGCCGGCGCCCGCCCGTGCACTTGAAGTACCTCGACCGGACCAAGATCCCCCAGCTGACCCGCCACCCGCGCGATCTCCCCGACCCCGGGCAGGAAACACAGCACGTCCCCCTCGTGCTCGGCCAGCGCCCGCCGCACCACCGACGCCACATGGGTCAGCAGCGCCGGGTCCACCCGCATCCCGTGCGGCGGCCGTACGGGCCGTACCGGCGGCGCCCACACCACCTCGACCGGATACGACACGCCGTGTGCCTCGACGACTGGCGCGTCGCCCAGCAGCCGGGCCCACCCTTGCGCGTCCGTCGTCGCGGACGCCGCCACCAGCCGCAGCTCGGGGCGGAGGGCGGCCCGTACGTCCAGCGCAAAGGCAGCCACCGTGTCGGCGTCCAGGTGCCGCTCATGGCACTCGTCGAGTACGACCACGTCGACGCCCGCGAGCTCCTGGTCCCGCTGCAACCGCTGCAACAGGACACCGGTCGTGACGACCTCCACGCGCGTGTGGCGGCCGACCACCCGCTCCCCGCGCACGGTGTAACCGACGCTCTCGCCCACCTTCTCGCCGAGCAGCCACGCCATCCGCCGCGCGGCGGCCCGGGCGGCGATCCGCCGCGGCTCGGCGACGACGACCCGGCGTACCGGCCGCCCGTCGTCCAGCAGACCGGCGAGCGCCAGCGGCACCAGCGTGGTCTTGCCGGTGCCGGGCGGCGCCACGAGCACCGCGCTGCCGCCGCTCTCCAGGGCGTCGCTCAGGGCGGGCAGGGCACCGCGAACAGGCAGCGCGTCCAGGGCGTCGTAACGAATCACGCCCCCAGTCTCGTACGGGCGTCAAAACGCCCTCCACGCGCGTGTGCCCGGCAGCCGTCAAAACGCCGTCCACGCGCGCGTGCGCAGTGAAAAGGGTGCCCACGCACGCGTGGGCACCCTTTTCGCACGATCCCTTCGAACGGTCAGTCCCGCTCGCAGACGAAAATCGCCGTCCCCGGGATCAGATTCCCGCGCAGCGGGGACCAGCCGCCCCACTCCTGGGTGTTCCAGGCGGGCCACTCCGGCTCGACGAGGTCGACCAGACGGAAGCCGCCGGCCACGACATCGCGGACGCGGTCGCCGATCGTCCTGTGGTGCTCGACGTACACCGCGCGGCCCTCCTCGTCCTGCTCCACGTAAGGAGTGCGGTCGAAGTAGGAGGCGGAGATGCTCAGCCCCTCGGGGCCGGGCTCGTCCGGGAAGGCCCAGCGGATGGGGTGGGTCACCGAGAAGACGAAGCGGCCCCCGGGGCGCAGCACCCGGCGTACCTCCCGCAGGACGCGGACCGGGTCGGCGACGAACGGCAGCGCGCCGTACGCCGAGCACGCGAGGTCGAAGGATCCGTCGGCGAACGGCAGGGCGCCCGCGTCGGCCTCGACCAGGGGCACGCCCCCGCCGATGCGCAGGGCGTGCTGGAGCTGGCGGTGGGAGAGGTCCAGGGCCACCGGACGGGCCCCCTGGGCGGCCAGCCAGCGCGAGCACTGGGCCGCGCCGGCGCCGATCTCCAGGACGTCCTTGCCCTTGAGGTCCTCCGGCGGGCCGAGCAGCTCGGCCTCCACCTCGTCGAGGCCCTCGGGGCCCCACACGAAACGGTCGTCCCCGAGGAACGTGCCGTGCTCGATCTGGTACTCGTCCGCGTTCCGGTCCCACCAGCCCCGGTTGGCTCGGGAACTCTCCGTGACGCCCGCATCGCGTCGGGTGGCTTCGGGCTCAAGCGGTTCGGGCTCTTGGATGATCGGCTCCCTCGTCGTACTCTTCCGTCCAACCCGTCTCCGCGTGTCACGGCAGAGGCGTCCTATGGCCCGCGTGGCCTCAAGAGACAGGTCTTGTGCCGGGTATGCGGCGATCCGCCCCGGGTGTGCGCCTTCGCGCATTGACCCTGCCCGGCTGCCCCCGTATGCTACAAGTTGCGCTGCGAGCCTGCGCTCCTCAGACCTAGCAGGCTGCGCTCGCATCTGTATGTATGTCCCCTCGGTTTTCGAGGCGCCCACCGGCGGTGTTTGTCACAAACACCGCTCCGGGTTGGGTGCTTCCTTGGCTGTCCGGCCTTCTGCAGAGCGAAACGGGCTCCCGGCGTAAGCAGTACCTACGACTCTCTGTCCGTACCGGAGCCCTTTCCCACATGACGAGCAGCACCGAGACCACCGCCACCACCCCGCAGGTTGCGGTCAACGACATCGGTAACGAGGAAGCCTTCCTCGCCGCGATCGACGAGACGATCAAGTACTTCAACGACGGCGACATCGTCGACGGCGTCATCGTGAAGGTCGACCGGGACGAGGTCCTGCTCGACATCGGTTACAAGACCGAAGGTGTCATCCCGAGCCGCGAGCTCTCGATCAAGCACGACGTCGACCCGAACGAGGTCGTCAAGGTCGGCGACGAGATCGAAGCCCTTGTTCTCCAGAAGGAGGACAAGGAAGGCCGCCTGATCCTCTCGAAGAAGCGCGCCCAGTACGAGCGCGCCTGGGGCACCATCGAGAAGATCAAGGAAGAGGACGGCATCGTCACCGGTACCGTCATCGAGGTCGTCAAGGGTGGTCTCATCCTCGACATCGGCCTCCGTGGCTTCCTGCCGGCTTCCCTCGTCGAGATGCGCCGTGTCCGCGACCTCCAGCCCTACGTGGGCAAGGAGCTCGAGGCCAAGATCATCGAGCTGGACAAGAACCGCAACAACGTGGTCCTGTCCCGCCGTGCCTGGCTGGAGCAGACCCAGTCCGAGGTTCGCCAGACGTTCCTCACCACCCTGCAGAAGGGTCAGGTCCGCTCCGGCGTCGTCTCCTCGATCGTCAACTTCGGTGCCTTCGTGGACCTGGGTGGCGTCGACGGTCTCGTCCACGTCTCCGAGCTCTCCTGGAAGCACATCGACCACCCCTCCGAGGTTGTCGAGGTCGGCCAGGAAGTCACCGTCGAGGTCCTCGACGTCGACATGGACCGCGAGCGCGTCTCCCTGTCGCTCAAGGCGACGCAGGAAGACCCGTGGCAGCAGTTCGCCCGCACGCACCAGATCGGTCAGGTCGTGCCCGGCAAGGTCACGAAGCTGGTTCCGTTCGGTGCGTTCGTCCGCGTGGACGAGGGCATCGAGGGTCTGGTCCACATCTCCGAGCTGGCCGAGCGCCACGTGGAGATCCCGGAGCAGGTTGTCCAGGTCAACGACGAGATCTTCGTCAAGGTCATCGACATCGACCTTGAGCGTCGCCGGATCTCGCTGTCCCTGAAGCAGGCCAACGAGTCCTTCGGTGCCGACCCGGCCTCGGTCGAGTTCGACCCGACGCTGTACGGCATGGCTGCCTCGTACGACGACCAGGGCAACTACATCTACCCCGAGGGCTTCGACCCCGAGACCAACGACTGGCTCGAGGGCTACGAGACCCAGCGCGAGGCGTGGGAGCACCAGTACGCCGAGGCGCAGCAGCGCTTCGAGCAGCACCAGGCGCAGGTCATCAAGTCCCGCGAGGCTGACGCCCAGGCCGAGGCCGAGGGCGCTGCCGCCCCCGCCGCCGGTGCTGGTGCGGGTGTCTCGGGTGGTTCGTACTCCTCGGAGTCGGACGACACCTCCGGCGCGCTGGCGTCGGACGAGGCCCTGGCTGCGCTCCGCGAGAAGCTCGCGGGCGGCCAGAGCTGAACCGGTAGGTTCCGCTAGGCAGTAGCTAGTCGGTGGGCCGCACCCCTTACGGGGGGTGCGGCCCACCGCTTTTTGGTTTCGTCCGCGGGCTTGTGGGGGCTTGTCGCGCAGTTCCTCGCGCCCCTGCGGGGCGCTCCTTGTGCGGCGCCCCCTGCGCGGCGCTGTGGAGTCACCGTGACGGGTTCACAGAGCAACGGATCCACGTACATGAACTGTGGGCGCCAATCTGAACGCAGGGGCGGCGTATGTCTGCATCAAGGTCCGAGTCGGTCCGGGTGTGCGGGGAGAGAAACGTGGCAGATACACGAGTAACTCCAGTGCCGTAACAGGGCGTTGCCAGGATCCCCGGGTCATTCAAGATCGTGAGGGGAGCCGAAGTCATGGCAGCACAGCAGCGATCGGGTACGGCGAGCAGGCGCGCCTTTCTCCGCAACGTCGGTCTCACCGGCGGCGCGGGCGCGATGTTCGCCACCATGGGGGCCCTCGGCCTCGCGCCCACCGCTCAGGCCGCACAGCGCGAACAGCCCTTCCGTGCACTGAAGTCGAGCGATTTCACGCTCACCGGGCGAGGCGCCGCCAAGGTCGTCATCGTCGGCGGCGGCATCGCCGGACTCGCGGCCGCGTACGAACTGGGCAAGGCGGGCTACGACTGTACGATCCTGGAGGCCAGGGACCGCACCGGCGGCCGCAACTTCACGGTGCGCGGCGGCGATTCGACCACCGACCTCTACGGAAACACGCAGACGGCCCGCTTCGGCGAGGGTCATTACATGAACGCGGGCCCTGCCCGTCTCCCGCAGTGGATGGTCACCCTCGACTACTGCCGCGAACTCGGCGTCCCTATCGAGGTGTTCACCAACGTGAACGCGGACGCGTACATCTACAACGAGTCGACCGGCATGACCAAGCCGATGCGCTACCGCACCGCCAAGGCCGACGTCTACGGCTATGTCTCCGAGTTGCTCGCCAAGGCCACCGACAAGGGCGCCCTCGACAAGGAGCTGACCGCCACCGACCAGGAGAAACTCGTCGAGTTCCTCAAGGACTTCGGCGAACTCGGCGACAAGCTGACGTACGAGGGCGGCGAGCGCCGCGGCTACACCACCGTCCCGGCCGCCGCGGGAACCCCAGGCGTGCTCCTCGGGGACGTACCGTCGGCCTCCGAGGTCTTCGCCACCGGCGTCGGCCGCTACTTCTCCTTCGAGTTCGGCTTCGACCAGGCGATGCTGATGTTCCAGCCGGTGGGCGGCATGGACCAGATACCGCGCGCGCTGACCAAGGCGATCGGGGCCCATCGCATCCGTACAGGAGCCGCGGTTTCCAAAATCACCGACAAGGGGAGTGGCGTTACCGTCACTTACACCCAGGGCGGCCGTACCAAGTCCATCGACGCCGACTACTGCATCGGCGCCCTCCCGCCCAACATCTTCGCCAAGATCCCGCACAACCTCGGCTCCGGCGTCCAGAGCGCGCTGGAGGCGATCACGCCGCAGTCCGCCGCGAAGATCGGCCTGGAGTACCGCTCCCGCTGGTGGGAGCTGGACCACAACATCTACGGCGGCATCACCGAGACCGACCAGGACGTCGTCCACATCTGGCACCCCTCGTACGGCTTCCACGGCGAGCGCGGCGTACTGATCGGCTACTACAACTACGACGACGACGCCGACTCGTACGCGAAGCTCACCCCCGAGGAGCGCGAGAAGCGCGCGGTGGCCACGGGCGTGAAGATCTACGGCGAGAAGTACCGCACCGAACTCGCGTCCTCCTTCTCGCACCACTGGCGTCAGACGCCGCACCTGGAGGCCGCCTGGCACGACACCCCCGGCGGACCCGACGACGCCCGCTACAAGCCGTTGAACCAGCCCACCGGACGGGTCTACTTCGCGGGCGACTGGCTCAGTTACACCGACGCCTGGCAGCACGGTGCCTTCACGTCCGCCCGCAAGGCGGTCACCGCGCTCCACGCGCGTGTGCTGTCCTCGTAACACGCGTGTGCTGTCCTCATAGCCGTCTGTAAGTGTCCTCGTGGCCGCTTCGGATGTCTTTCCAGCCGCTCGTGGTGGCTGAGAAGTCGGTAAGAGGCAGTGGTGCGGAGCGCGGGCCGGGAATGCCCGCGCTCCGGGCCACGTTGTGCAGTACGAACACGAGGAGGAGCGGTCACAGTGCTTGATCCGCAGGGTTTGTACGCATGGGAGCCGAAGGGCTTGGCCGTTGTCGACATGGCACTCGCCCAGGAGTCGGCCGGCCTTGTCATGCTCTACCACTTCGACGGATACATCGACGCGGGCGAAACCGGCGACCAGATCGTCGACCGGGTGCTCGACTCGCTGCCCCACCAGGTCGTGGCCCGTTTCGACCACGACCGGCTCGTGGACTACCGGGCCAGGCGCCCGCTGCTGACGTTCAAGCGTGACCGCTGGACCGACTACGAAGAGCCCACCCTTGACGTACGCCTCGTGCAGGACGCCACGGGCGCGCCCTTCCTGCTGCTCTCCGGCCCCGAGCCGGACGTCGAGTGGGAGCGCTTCGCCGCCGCCGTCCAGCAGATCGTGGAGCGGCTCGGCGTCCGTCTCTCCGTGAACTTCCACGGCATCCCCATGGGCGTCCCGCACACGCGCCCCGTGGGCCTCACCCCGCACGGCAACCGCACCGAGCTGGTGCCCGGCCACCGCAGCCCCTTCGACGAGGCTCAGGTCCCCGGAAGCGCCGAGTCCCTCGTCGAGTACCGCCTCATGGAGGCAGGACACGACGTCCTGGGCGTCGCCGCGCACGTGCCGCACTACATCGCGCGTTCCCCGTACCCGGACGCCGCGCTGACCGTCCTGGAGTCCATCACCGGCGCGACCGGCCTGGTACTCCCCGCCATCGCGCACTCCCTGCGCACCGAGGCGCACCGCACCCAGACGGAGATCGACCGGCAGATCCAGGAGGGGGACGAAGAGCTCGTCGCCCTTGTCCAGGGTCTTGAGCACCAGTACGACGCCGCGGCGGGCGCCGAGACGCGGGGCAACATGCTCGCGGAGCCGGTGGACATCCCGTCGGCGGACGAGATCGGCCTCGAGTTCGAGCGGTTCCTGGCGGAGCGCGAGGGCGACGCCTGAGCCTGGTTCCAGGGCTCCCGGTCGGGAGGCCTGTCAGTGGCAGGCCCTAAGCTGCTCGGCATGCTGAAGGTGGGCCTGACCGGTGGTATCGGCGCCGGCAAGAGCGAGGTGTCGCGGCTGCTCGTCGAGCAGGGCGCGGTGCTGATCGACGCGGACAGGATCGCGCGGGAGGTCGTCGCGCCCGGAACTCCCGGGCTCGCGGCGGTCGTCGACGCCTTCGGCGAGGACGTGCTCGCACCGGACGGCGGCCTGGACCGGCCCAAGCTGGGCTCGATCGTCTTCGCCGACCCGGAGAAGCTCGCCGTCCTCAACTCGATCGTGCACCCCCTGGTGGGCGCCCGCTCCCGCGAGCTCGAAAGATCCGCCTCCGAAGATGCCGTCGTCGTACACGACGTGCCCCTCCTCGCCGAGAACAGCCTCGCACCGCTGTACGACCTGGTGATCGTCGTCGACGCCAGTCCCGAAACCCAGCTCGACCGGCTCGTACGGCTGCGCGGCATGACCGAGGACGACGCCCGCGCCCGCATGGCCGCCCAGGCCCCGCGCGAGAAGCGCCTGGAGATCGCGAACGTTGTCATCGACAACGACGTACCCCTGGAGGAGCTGCAGCGGCGCGTACGGGAGGTGTGGGCGGATCTCGCGCGTAGGGCACATCAACCCCATCAGCCCCAGGAATAGCGGCCCCCTGCGGGGGCGTTGAACCCTTCGAGTGAGGGAAGGACTCTGCCGTGCCCGAGACCAGCGGTTCGACCGGACGTACTCCGGAGACCCATGTCATCGACTTCCGTGCCGCCGAGCGACTGCTCGAAGCGCGGGACCCGCGGGGCGCGGTGAAGCTGCTCGACTCAGTCATCGGCGCGCATCCGGAGAACACGGCAGCCCGGCTCCTGCGCGCGCGTGCCTTCTTCGCCGCCGCGCAACTCCGCCCCGCCGAGCTGGAGTTCACGATCGTCCTGGAGCGCGAGCCGGACAACGCCTTCGCGCACTTCGCGCTCGCCCGTACCTATGAGCGCCAGCGCCGCCCAGATCTGGCGAAGCGGCACTTCAGACTGGCGGCGGCGCTCGACCCGAAGCCGCAGTATCTGGAAGCGGCGCGCTTCGACTCGTAAGACATGAGCCGGCGGTGAGTGGGGCCGTGACTGGGCCCTGAGCCGGTCAGGGGTGGCGGTGCTCCGGCGGCCGGAAGGGAGGCCGCTGATCAGCCGGCCGGTACGGAGGCCGCTCATCCACCGGCCGGTACGGTGGCACGTCTCGGCCCGGCTGGAAGTGCGGCCCCTGATGGATGTGCCACAGGATCATGGTCATGTCGACGGTGACGATCAGCCACAGCACGCCGCAGGCGGCCGCCCATCCCGGCCGCCCGGTCAGGGCGAACGCGGCCGTCCCGAAGATCGCCCAGATCAGGCCCCAGAGGCTCAGCCAGAAGCGCAGCCGCAGAGCACTGCGCGCTGTCGTCGGTTCACTGCCCGTACGCATCAGGATCACTACTCCTACTCGGAAACGTACTCTTCGTGGTGCACGTTCACCAAGGGAGAGAGGTCGGATCCACGACCACCGGGGGAGGCGACGGTGCTGCTGGACGCGCTGCGGGCGGACGCGAGACTCGCGGAGTGGCTGAGGGACCTGGAGAGCGAGGGCCCGCCGCGGATGGAAGCGGTGCTTCCGGACGCGGACGAGCTGCCGGACGTCCTGCTCGACCTGACCGTGGCCCACGAGCACATCAATGAACTCGTCGCGCTGCGCGCCCGGTTGGCGGCCGACCCGGAGGCGATGACACTCCTCGCACGCTGCGTCGGCCGCTTCGTCAGGGACATGGGGGAGCCAGGCAAGGGCTGGGAGCCACCCGCGTTCCCCGAGTCGACGGGGGAGCTCGGGCGCTGCTTCCATGTGTACGTCTTCATCGCGGCGCTTCCCTATGTGCGCGCGTACCACCGGGAGCACGGCGTCCCGGAGGACGTGTCCCGGCGCACCCTCGCCGACCTCGGCCGCCATGTGGCCGTGCACCACAGACGGCTCGGCACACCCGGGCTGCTGTTCCCCTGGTGGATCGCCCTGCACTTCCACGGCGAGCTCTTCCAGCTGGGCCGACTGCAGTTCCAGCGGGCGCGGCTCGGCCGGCGCACGGGCGGGGCCGTCGCGGCGGCGAGACTGGACCTGGGCCCCGGCGACTCCTGCCTGAGCCTGCACATCACCGACTTCCGCGGCCCCCTGACACCTTCCGCCTGCGACCGATCGCTCGCTCTGGCCCGGGAGTTCTTCACCCGCCACTACCCCGACGAGCGCTATGAGGTCGCCGTCTGCCACTCCTGGCTGCTCGACCCCCAGCTCAAGCGGTATCTCTCCGCCGACTCCAACATCATCCGCTTCCAGGACCGTTTCGAGCTCGTCTACCAGAACAAGACCCCGGACGACGGGGTGCCCATCGGCTTCGTCTTCGGCGATCCGGAGCTGCCGGTGGAGAAACTGCCACGGCGGAACAGTGTCGAGTGCGCGGTGGTGGACCATCTGCGCGCGGGCGGCCACTGGTACGGCGGCCAAGGATGGTTCGCACTGTAGCTCGCCACTCGAACGAGTGAATGGGGGCGGGGTGGGAACGGGCCGATGAGGGCGGCCCGTTGGACGGGTATGAGGATCGAGAAGCGTCAGGGACACGAAGGAACCGGACCCGGTGCCATCACACCGGACGGCTGCGCGGTCGAGCTCTACGCGCGCCTGCCCATCCGGGACGAGCCGGACATCATCACCGCGGCGGTGCCCGCGGGCGCGCACATCCTGGAACTGGGCAGCGGGGTGGGACGGATGACCCACCCACTCCTGGAGCGCGGGTTCACCGTCACCGCCGTCGACGAGTCGGCCGAGATGCTGGAGCGCGTCCGAGGAGCGCGCACCATACGCAGCACGATCGAGGACCTCGACCTGGGCGAGACCTTCGACGTGGTGATGCTCGCGTCGTTCCTCGTCCACACCGCAGACGCCACCGAGCGGCAGTCGATGCTCAAGACCTGCGCCCGCCATGTCGCGGAGGGCGGCTGCGTCCTGATCCAGCGAGAGGGCGAGGACTGGCACACCAACGTCCCCCGCGAGCGGGTCGACCCCTCAGGCTTCATCTCCCGGATCACGTCCGCGGAGCCGGTAGGCGACGGGGTGAACTCGGTCCACGCGGAGTACGAGTTCCCGGACGCCACGTGGACCCAGACGTTCCTGGCCCGCCCGTTGACGCAGGACGAGTTCGAGGAGGCGCTGGGGGAAGCGGGGTTGCGGGTGGACCGGTATGTGACGGAGGACCGGGTGTGGGTGAGGGCGGTGAAGGGCTGAGCCGTGTGGGGGTGGGGGCGGCGGGGGCGAGGACAAAGCCCGTCCCGCACCGATGAGTTCGGGCCCCGCACCGGGTCTACCTCTGTGAAAGCAACAGCTACCGCTCACACAGGAGTCCCCCATGTCCGAAACCGCCGCTCCCGTCCCCGCCGTCTCCCACATCACCCCCGGCACCAGCCGCCCCCGCAGCGCCCGAATCTCCCTGGCCGCCCTGCAAATCGTCCTCGGCCTCTTCTACGCGATCGCGAGCGCCCTCCCCAAGCTGATCGCACACCCGTCAGCAGTAGAGGCCTTCGACAAGCTCGGATGGGGCCACACGGGCATGTACGTCATCGGTGCACTCGAACTCGCAGGCGGTATCGCCCTGTTGGTCCCGCTCCTGGACTCCGTGGCAGCGGTGGCGCTCAGCGCACTGATGGTCGGCGCGTTCATCGTCAACGTCACGGTCGTCCACGGCCCGTACGTGGCGACCCCGCTCATCCTGATCCTGCCGCTCGCACTGATCGCGTGGGCCAGGCGCAGCCACACCACCGAACTGCTCCGCCTGGTACGCCGACGGGCATGACGGCCGTACGAGACGAAGGGCTCCCCCTGTCAGCAGGGGGAGCCCTCCACGTCGTACGGGGTGAGATTCAGGACCGGGAACCGGAACCGGAACCGGAACCGGACCTGGAACCGGACCCGGATCCGCCGTGCCCACGCTCCTGGCCGGAGGCTCCGGAGGCTCCGGAGGTGCCCGAGAAGCCAGGGGTGCCGGCGGCAAGCCCCCGCAAGCGCTCCAGCTCGCGCCGGTCCCGCTTGGTCGGGCGCCCCGCCCCCCGGTCACGGATGCCCGCGGGAGCGACGGCCTCGCGCGGCGGAGGCGGCGGACTGTTGTCGACGTAGCACTCGACGGCGACCGGCGCTCCGACCCGCTTGCGGATCACGCGCTTCACGACGACGACCCGCTCCCGCCCGTCGTGCCGCAGTCGCACCTCGTCCCCGACGCGCACGGCATACGCGGGCTTGACGCGCTCGCCGTTCACCCGGACATGCCCGCCCCGGCAGGCGGTGGCGCCCATCGAGCGGGTCTTGACGAGACGTACGGACCAGATCCAGCTGTCGACCCGGACGCTCTCGCCGCGACCCGGACCGGCGGCCTTGGCGGCCTCGGCCGCGCTCACCGTGTCACCGGAGCCGTGCGCACCGCCGTTACTCGTGCCCTTCTTGTCACCGTCAGCACCCTCAGAAGCCATATCTCGACCTTAGTCCCCAGTGGCGGCCGCACCGGGAGGATTTTCCACGGCACAGGCCATGGCACAGACCGCCGCACGGACCACCCCGGATGCGACCGCCCTCCGCAGCTCGTGATGACCTAGTCGTACCGTGGAGGGCATGGACACCAGCGGCCTGGAGGGCAGGGGCCTCGCCGAGCTGGACGCGCGGGTCACCGGGTGCCGGGCCTGTCCGCGCCTCGTCGCATGGCGCGAGGAGGTGGCCCGCACCAAGCGCGCCGCCTTCACCGGCCAGACGTACTGGGGGCGCCCGGTTCCCGGGTTCGGACCCGCCGACGCCTCGCTGCTCATCGTCGGACTCGCACCCGCCGCGCACGGCGGGAACCGGACCGGGCGGATGTTCACGGGAGACCGGTCCGGGGATGTGCTGTACGCGGCGCTGCACGACCTGGGCCTGGCGTCGCGGGGGACTTCGGTGAGCGTGGACGACGGGCTGGAGCTGTACGGCGTACGCGTCACCTCGCCCGTGCACTGTGCCCCGCCCGCCAACAAGCCGACGCCCGAGGAGCGGGACACATGCCGCCCTTGGCTCGTACGGGAGTTGGAGCTGCTGCGGCCCTCGCTGCGGGCGGTGGTGGTGCTCGGGGCCTTCGGGTGGCAGGCCGCGTTGCCCGCGTTCGCGGCGGCGGGGTGGGCGGTGCCCCGGCCCAGGCCGGTGTTCGCGCATGGAGCGCGGGTCACGCTGGGCCCGGATTCTGTTGAATCGCAGTCGATGCCGATGGGGCCCGTCGAATCGGAGCCGATGTCGATCGGGCCCGTCGAGCTCTTCGGCTGTTTCCACGTCAGCCAGCGGAACACCTTCACCGGGCGGCTCACGCCCGCGATGCTCCGGGACGTGCTGCGTACGGCGGCGCAGGTGGCGGGGCTGACGATGCGACCGTAGGCGGGTTAGCCTCGCGTGATGGGTGTGTATCCGGAGATCGAACCGTACGACCATGGAATGCTCGACGTCGGGGACGGCAACCGCGTCTACTGGGAGGTCTGCGGCAACCCGCGCGGCAAGCCCGCGGTGATGCTGCACGGCGGCCCCGGCTCGGGGTGCGGTGCCTGGTACCGGCGCTACTGCGACCCGGCGGCGTACCGCATCGTCCTGCTCGACCAGCGCGGCTGCGGACGCTCCACACCGCGCGCGAGCGACTACGAGACGGACATGAGCGTCAACACGACGGCTCATGTGATCCGGGACCTGGAGCTGCTGCGCGGCCACTTGGGCATCGAACGGTGGCTGGTGTGGGGAGTCTCGTGGGGATCGGTGCTGGGGCTGCGGTACGCGCAGACGCATCCGGACGCCGTGTCCGAGCTGGTGCTGACGGGGGTGGCCACCGGCTCGAACCCTGAAGTGGCCATGCTGACCAAGGGACTTGGGAAGATCTTCCCCGAGGCCTTCGAGCGGTTCCTCGCCGAGTTGCCCGAGGGCGAGCGCGACGGCAACCTGGCGGCCGCGTACAACCGGCTGATCGAGTCGCCCGACCCGGAGGTACGGGCGCGGGCGGCACGCGCCTGGACCGACTGGGAGACGGCGATCATTCCTGCGCCGCCGCGGTCCGTGGAGCGCTACGAGGACCCGGCCTTCCGCATGGGTTTCGCCCGCACGGTCACGCACTACTTCGGCAATGACCACTTCCTGGGGGAGGGGAACGACGAGGGCGTCGTCCTCCGGGACGCACCCCTGCTCAAGGGCATCCCCGGCACCCTCGTCCAGGGCAGCCTCGACCTGGGGAATCTGCTGGGCATCGTGTGGCGCCTCCACCACGCCTGGCCCGGCAGCGAGTTGGTCGTCGTCGACGACGCGGGACACAACGCGGGGGCTCCGGGGGTCGTGGACGTACTGGTGGCAGCCACGGACAAGTACGCGGAGGGCTGGGCGGGTTAGGAAAGTTCCGCCTCACCGAACAGATGGCGCACCGTCGACCGGTAGTTGGCCTGTACGTGCGCGAGTGCGTGCGCGCGGGCCCGCTCCGGGTCGCCGGATGAGATGGACTCGTACAACTCGCGGTGTTCGGTGAGGAGTTGGGGCCACTCCTCGTTCTGCCGGGTGAGCCAGCGCAGCCGGCCGTCGACCGGTTCCATGACGGAGATCAGCAGGCTGTTGCCCGCCATGGCCAGGATCCGGTCGTGGAAGCGGGTGTTGATGTCGGTGATCGCCTCCGCGTCGTCGGCGTGGGTCGCGGTCGCCGCGCGGTCGAGCAGCCCGGCCAGCTCGGCCAGCGCCTCCGGGGTGGCGCGTGACGCGGCGAGCCCGGCCGCGTAGACCTCCAGCGCCTCGCGCAGTTCGAAGAGTTCGGCGACATCGGTCGGAGTGAGCCGGCGTACGACGGTCCTGCGCGGCGTCTCGAAGAGTACGAATCCCTCGGCGACCAGCGCGCGGATCGCTTCGCGGACCGGAACCCGGGAGACCCCGAAGCGCTCGGCCAGCTCGCGCTCGACCAGGCGGTCGCCGGGGTGCAGCCGCCCCGCGATGATCTCCTGCCGCAGGGTCGCGAGGACGCGCTCGCGCACCGCGCCCAGCGGCTCTCGCTCCGCGCCCAGAGGTTCGATCTTCGTCATGGTGCCATCTTCGCCGACTCCGGGGGTGTTTTACGGAGCCGTAACTCCAGGGACATCGGTCGGAACGGTTGACGGGGAGACCATGGCAGCAGTTTGGTATACCAAACATGCCCTGCAGGGTCGTCCCCACACTGAATGCAGTCCTCCGCTCCCTCGCCCATGGAGGCCCCGTGTCCCTCACCGACCGTGCCGAAGCCACCGGCACCCCAGCGTTCGTCCCCGATCCCCGGCTCACCAACGAAGACCTCGCGCCCGCCGAGAAGCGCAACTGGAAGGTCTTCGACCTCTTCGCCATGTGGATGTCCGACGTCCATAACCTCGGCAACTACACGTTCGCCGCAGGTCTGTTGGTGCTCGGCATGAACGTCTGGCAGATCTTCACATCGCTGCTCGTCGGCTTCGTGATCATCTACGGCGGTATGAACCTGATGGGCCGGATCGGACAGCGCACCGGCGTGCCCTTCCCCGTCGTCAGCCGCATCAGCTTCGGTGTCTGGGGTGCCAACATCCCCGCGCTGATCAGGGCGATCATCGCCATCATGTGGTACGGGATCCAGACGTATCTGGCCTCCGTCGCCGTCAACGTCATGCTGCTCGCCGCCTGGCCGGGCCTGGAATCGTGGACCCATCACGCCTTCCTCGGCCTGGACGCGCTCGGCTGGACGTCGTTCCTCGCGCTGTGGCTGGTCCAGGCCGTGATCATCAGCCAGGGCATGGAGTCGGTCCGCAAGTTCCAGGACTTCTGCGGCCCGGCCATCTGGCTCGTCATGATCGCGCTGGCCATCTGGGTCCTCGCCAAGGCCGGCTGGAGCATCTCGCTCACCGCGACTCCGCACCCGGTCTCCGTGGGTGAGCAGTGGCGCATGTGGTTCGGCGCGGTCGGGCTCATCCTGGCCACCTACGGCACCCTGATGCTCAACTTCTGCGACTTCTCACGCTTCGCCCCCAGCTACAAGACCGTCAAGCGCGGCAACTTCTGGGGCTTGCCCATCAACTCCACGGCCTTCGTGATCGTCTCGGTCATCGTCACGGCCGGTTCCATCGAGGCGTTCGGCGAGGCCATCACCGACCCGGCGCTGCTCGTCGCCAAGGTCGGCAACACCTGGGTCCTGATCCTCGGCGCCCTGACCTTCGCCATCGCCACCATGGGCGTCAATATCGTCGCCAACTTCGTCTCCCCGGCGTACGACCTCGCCAACGTCTGGCCGCAGAAGATCACCTTCAAGGTCGGCGGCATGATCAGCACGGTCGCCGCACTGGTCGTGACCCCCTGGAACCTCTTCTCCAACCCCACCGTCGTCAACTACTTCCTCGGCGGCCTCGGTGCCTTCCTGGGCCCGCTGTTCGGTGTGATCATGCTCGACTACTACTGGGTCAAGCGCGGCAACGTCGACATCGACCAGCTCTTCAACGCCCAGCCGGGATCGCGCTACTACTACCGCAAGGGCGTCAACCCCAAGGCGCTGTGGGCGTTCCTGCCCTCGGCGGCCGTCGCCGCGGTGCTCGCGCTGGTGAAGGACTTCAGCGACGTGGCCCCGTACTCCTGGTTCATCGGTACGGCGCTGGCGGCCGGCCTGTACGCGGTGCTGTGCCGCTCGGAGCGCGCCGCCAACACCGAGCCCGTCCCCGCCTCCGCCCCCGCTTCCGCCTCCACTGTCGTGGAGGGCTGAGCGTGCGGATCGTCGTCACCAACTGCAATACGACGCAGGGGATGACCGAGGAGATCGTACGAGGTGCCCGGGCCGCCGCCGGCCCGGGCACCACCGTGCTCGGACTCACCCCCACGTGGGGACCCGAGTCCGCGGAGGGCTGGCTCGACAGCTATCTCTCGGCGGCAGCCGTCCTCGACACCCTGCGGACATACGAGGGCCCGTACGACGCCGTGGTCATGGCCGGCTTCGGGGAACATGGCCGCGAGGGCGCGCGGGAGCTGGTGGACGTACCCGTCGTCGACATCACCGAGGCCGCCGCCCATCTCGCCTGTCTGCTCGGCCGTCGCTACGGCGTCGTCACCACGCTGGAGCGGTCGTGCGGGCAGATCGAGGACAGCCTGGAGACGGCCGGGGTGGGCCGCAACTGCGCCGCAGTCGTCGGCACCGGGCTCGGCGTCCTCGACCTCGGTGACTCCCAGCGCACCGAGGACGCCTTCGTGACCGCAGCCGAGCGCGCCCGTGAGGCGGGCGCCGAGGTGCTGGTCCTCGGCTGCGCGGGGATGACCGGACTGCAGCGGGCGGTGGGGGAGAAGCTGGGGCTGCCCGTCGTCGACGGGGTCGCCGCGGCGGTCAAGCTCGCCGAGTCGCTGGTGTCGCTGGGGCTGAGCACGAGCCGCGCGGACGGCTATGCCAGGCCGTTGCCCAAGCGGCGGACTTGGGGGGCACCGGGGGCGGGGGGCTTGGATCCTTCGGGATGATCGGGGCGGGCTCGCTTGTGTCGGGCGATCGGGGCGGGGCTCGCCTGTGTCGGGTCATCGGGGCGGGGGCTTGCCTCCGCGAGGGTGATCCGGTTGACGGCTTGCCTCCCCTGGGGGGTCTTGGGGACCCGGCGGTGGAGCGCGGGCAGACCGGCCGTCGGGGAGTGGTGGCTGTGGCTGTCCTATGTGGTGGAGCCGGCGGGCAACTCCCAGTGGTGCACTGGGAGTTGGCGGTGCGCTGAGCGGGTCCCGTGAAGTCCGGTGCGGTATGGCAGCGCCCTGAAGAGGCGCGGGGCCGTGACACCATGCGGCTCCGCCGCGCGAGCGCGACCAGCCACGACGGGCGCGCTGACGACGCACCGGACCTCCAGCGGAGCGCTCAGCCGCGATCCGGGACCACGGCGACCGCCGTGATCTCCACGAGCTGCCCGGTGTACCCGAGGCAGGTCACCCCGATCAGCGTCGACGAGTGCGGGCCGATGCTGAGCCCGGAGGCCTCGACGACATCCCAGACGTCGGACAACACCGCCGGCTCACTTCCGACGACGTACACGTCGGTCGACACGACGTGCCCCATGTCGCTCCCGACCGCCCGCAGTTGTTCATCGAGATTGGCCAACACCTGCTCGGCCTGCCGCACGTGGTCACCCTCGCCGACTATCTTCCCGTCGGTGTCGAGCGGCACGGATCCGGCGAGGAAGGCGACCTTCGTCCCGGCCTCGACGACGGACGCGTGCGAGTAGGCGGGCGGCGTGAAGAGGCTGGGGACGGTGACGCGCTGGACCATGGGGCTCCCTGTCGAACGGTCGAGGTGCAGTCGAGGGGCAAGTCGAGGGACAACGGACAACCTGCCGATCATGCGGGGCCGGGGGCGGCGGGCGCATCCGAATTTGCGGCGCCGCCGGAGCCGCTGGATGCGCGAAGCGCGGCGGTCGAGCGGATCGATGAGGTCGGCGGGAGGCGGCAGGAGGCAGGCGGAGGCGTGCGGCAGGAGGCGTTCGGCAGGTGTTTGTATGCCCCCGGCCCCTGACCAGGTCACCGGCCTCCCTCCCTCCCTCCCTCCCCCTCCCTCGCCCGCTCCTACGGCGCGCCGAAGAGCATGGGGTTGGCGTACGGACTGTTCACCCGCCAACCCGCCTCGCGTGCCACCCGCTCGAAGACCCCGATCTTGTACGCGAGCCCTTCCGGCTCACCGAGGTCGCCCCACCCGTCCGCGTCGGCCCACTCCGCCTCTCCTCTGATCAACGGGCGCCCCCGTACGGCCAGATGCAGCGCGAGGGTCGAGCGCGCGTAGAGCCGTACGGCATCACGCTGATCTCGCATGAGCGCACACCCCTCGGTGGTCTCGCGCAGCCGTAGCCGCCCGCCCTCGCTTCCGGCCACGAGGAGCGGCATCATCTCCGGCGAGCCGCTCGCCGGGGTCGCTGGGCCGGCGGCCACCAGGAAAGTCAACTCCCTTCCGTACTCGCGCACCTCGTATCGCGGCAAGTACGACAGCCGGGACAGCCCCAGCGCGTGCTTCCACGAGGTGACCCAGAGCCCGCGGTTGAGGTAGTGGCGAACGCTGTTCTGCCAGGTCCAGTACGCGTCCAGCCGGAAACCGTGCAGCCCTTCGGCGCGGCATGCCTCGTACACCGTGTCCAACACCGCCGAGGCGAGGCCGCGGCGCCGCGCCACGGGGTGCACGTACAGAGACCAGATGCGCAACGCCCCCGCGCCCGTGGGCCAGGTGTCGACGGCGATCGTGCCGATGGGGCCTTGCCCTGGTGCCCCATCGCGCCGGTGTTCGCGCCGGTGTTCGCGTCGGTCCTCCTGCCGGTGGCCGTGGCCGTGGCCGTCGCCGGCGCCACGTCCGTCCTCGTGCCGGTCCTCGGACTTGTTCTCGATGCCGGGGCCAGGCTCGCCCGTCGCGTAGATCCAGTACCTCCTTCGGTCCATGTCCTCGTCGTCCGTGTCCTCGTCCTTGCGAGCCTGCCCGAACTCGCCCAGCCGGGCCCGTAATTCCTGCTCGCGCGAGGCCGTGAGCGAGAGCGGGTCGACGCATGCGCCCAGGGCGCCCTCGACCATGGATGCCAGGTCCCAGCGCCTGAAGCCGGGCCCTTCCCCGGGAGCGACAGGGCGCAGCCCGGGGAAGGCCGCAAGGCGTTCGTGTACACGCAGGGCGAGATCGTCTTTCATGATTTCGGAGCCTAGGAGCGCCTCGGACTCGCCGGAGTGCGCTCGGGGCGCGCTCCAGTGGTGCGTCATCAGCGAGGTGGACCACGTCATTGATCACGTGCTCGCCTTTCGCACTCCTGTGCAAGGGCGGGGTACGCGTCGGCGATGGCCCCGTAGATCCGTCGCCGAAGCAGCGTGACGGCCTCGGCCCGCCCGGGGGACCGCTCGCCTCCGGGTAGTCCGTCCAGGAGCCGTTCGTAGTGGCTCAGCCGATGGCGCAGGTAGTCGACTTTCCAACGGAGGAGCGAGGCGCGGTCGCTGGAATCGGCGGATGCGCGGTGACCCGAGTCGGACGCCGTGCGATCACGATCAAGATCACGATCAGGGACAGGAGAGCGGGACTCGGTGCGATCGCGGGAGCCGGGCAGGCCGCAGCCGGCTCCCGCGCTGGTGACACCTCCCGATCGCTGCCCCCACTCCGCCTCCCTCCGGGCTCGGTACTCAACGGTCCGCAGCGCCAACTTGCCCGGGTCCAGGCGTGGCACATCGATGGGCTCCGTCCTGATCCGTTCCAGGACTGCCTCCCGCCGTCGCTCCAGTTCGGCCCGTACAGCATCCGACCGGCGTACCGCACTCTCCGCAACCTCCCGGAACTCTTCGCTCCGCTCCGCGGCCTCGACCCGTTCGGCGCGATAGAGCCGTGTGTGCGGCGCGGACCTGAACCGCGGATTGACGCTGAGCCGATCGGGCGCGCCCAGCAGCCGGCGGACCATCCCGCCGGTCCACCCCCGTGCCCGCAGCCCCGCCGACGAGACGTACCTCTGCCCGTCTTCCTGGTAGCCAGCCACCGCTACCTCCCCCGTAGCCACTAGTCGTGACTCTCTGTGACGACTCTCCCCAATTAATAGCGCCCGCCACTGACAATGGTCGGAGCCGGGGGATCGAGGCCGGGGTGACCGGCGGTGGATATTGACTCGACACCCCCGCCACCCCGCCTCCATCCTCACTCCATGCGCACCAAGCACTTGGGACGTTTCACCGCGGCGGACTTCTAGCCGGGCCACGCCGGAAATGCCGGCGGCCCCGCGGAGGTCCGTCATGTCCCGCACCGTCCACCACGTCCCCACCCGACACCGTTCCACGCCCGCCTACTGGTCATCAGGCCTGCCGGGCTGTGTCACCGCCCATGCCCTCTCCGAACTCCGCTACAGCTACAAGGAGTTGACCGGCGCCCTCCGCGAGGGCCGCCGCCCTGCCCCCACGCCCGTCGTTCGTTCCTTCGCCGCGTACATCTACCCCCGCGCCTTGAACGAGCAGTTCCGAACTCCCTACGAAGCCGCAGCCCGCGCCGACCTGTGCACCTTCCGTACGACGGCCCGGAAACTCCTCCGCGCCGCGCCCTCGGGCGCGCTCCTCGAGACCGCCGAAGACCTGGACCACCCGCCGACCCGCCATCGCCACCGCGACCTGTGGGAATCCTGACGTACGGCCCTGCCGTCACCGGGCTACGCCAGGTGACCGGAACTGCGAAGAAGGGGGCGCGTTGGGCGAGTTGGCAGAGCTGGCGGTCGCTGGGGACGCGCAGGCGGCCCGCACGTCCAGGCCCAGGCAATCGGCGACCTGACCATCGGAGATCCGTGCCGTTGAACCCCGAAGAAGAGAAGTTCCTCGGCCGTGTGGCCGATCGCCTCGCCGCCCTCCCCACCGTCCGGGCCGTAGCCCTCGGCGGCTCCCGCGCGCAAGGCACCCACGGGCCCGACAGTGACTGGGACTTGGCGATCTACTACCGGGGCGACTTCGACCCCGAGAACCTCAAGGCCCTCGGCTGGCCCGGCGAGGTCTCCGAGATCGGCGGCTGGGGCGGCGGCGTGTTCAACGGCGGTGCCTGGCTCACCATCGACGGCCGTCGCGTCGACGTCCACTACCGCGATCTCGGCGTCGTCGAACACGAGTTGGCGGAAGCGGAGGACGGCCGCTTCCGCGTGGAGCCCCTTCTCTTCCATCTCGCCGGCATCCCCAGCTACTTGATCGTCGCCGAGCTCGCCATCAACCGCGTACTGCGCGGCGACCTCCCGCGCCCACCGGCCTTCCCGACCAAGCTGCGCACCGCCGCCTCCGCCCGCTGGTACGACACCGCCCGCGCCACCCTCGCCTACGCGAAGTCCCACCACGCACCGGCCGGCCGCCTCACGGAGGTCGCGGGCGCCATCGCGACAGCCGCGATGCAGGCCGGGCACGCGGTGCTGGCGGCGCGGGGGGAGTGGGTGACGAATGAGAAGCGGTTGCTGGAGCGGGCCGAGCTGCGAACCGTCGATCGCATCATCGCGTCTCTGTCCACGGAATCGGCCCCGGATCAGCTGTCCCGGGCGCTCACGGCGGCTCAGACGCTCTTCGATTCAAAGGGGCTGGGACAGGCCGCAGGCCTGTAAAGAAAGCAATGGAACGGGTCCGCTGCGCGGTCAGCGGCCGATCCGGCCCGCTCCGCGGCCAGTCTGCCAAGGGCCCGTCCCCGAATTGCGTTCATAAAGTTCGCGGCATCCCCGGGACGCGTCATCTCCTGGAAATACGTACGTTCCATTTCCTCCAGCAACGCGATCTACCCTGGTACGACAACAGCCCGGCCGACGTCGCCCGAAGGCACCCGCCCGCCCTCGTCCGACAGGAGCCCCGTGCCACTTCCCAGTGTCGCCGTACCGCCCTGGCTCGCCCACGCCCTGCGCGCGCAGCGCGGGCCCGTGCCCTGGAGTGCGGTGGGGCGGGGTGCGCTGGCCGCCGGGCCACTGCTCCTCGTGGCGGTGCTGAGCGGGCGTACCTCTCTTGGAGTCGTCGCCGCCCTCGGCGCCATGCTCGCCGGGATCAACGACCGGCCGGGGAGCCGGCGCGCCGCCGTCAAGAGGCTCGGGCTGCCCGCGCTCGCCGGGGCCGGGGGGCTGCTCGTGGGGTCGTACGCCGGACAGCATGCCGGGGCCGTCGCGCTCACTCTCCTCCTCACCCTGCTCGGGCTCGTCGCCGGAGCCGTCAGCGCCATCGGGCCCGTCGCCTCCGGGGCCGGGACACAGCTGCTGGTCGCCTCGGCCATCGGGGCCGGGATGCCGTTGCCCGAACCCGGGTGGCAGCGTGCGGTCTTCTTCCTCGCCGGGGCGGGTTGGCTTCTTGCGCTGCGGCTCGCGCTGCCGGCAACGGGCGTCAGCGCCGGGGACTACCGGTTCGACGGGGAGCGGGATGCCGTCGGTGGTGTGTACGACGCGATCGCCGCTCTGCTCGACGCGGCCGGCGGACCGGACGCGAGCCGGCGGCGCGTCGCGCTGACCGCCGCGCTCGATCACGCGCAGGACGCGCTCGCCGGGCCCCGGCTGCGGCGGTACGCCAGTTCCGCGGCCGAGCGGCGGCTGCACGCGCAGTACGCCGCCGCGCTGCCGCTCGCCGAGGCCGCGACCGCGCTCGCCTGGGCGGGCGAGACCGTGCCCGCGCGGGCCGCGGAGGGGCCGCGGCGGCTCGCCGTCGCCGTCCGCACCGGTGCCCACACCGGGCCGCTGCCCGCGCCCGCCCGCTCCGCACCCGCGCTGCGCGCCCTCGACGACGCACTGCTGCACGCCGCCGACGCCTTCGACCGGGGCGGCGCCGGAGACACCCTGCACACCCGGCGTCGTACGGCTGCCTCCCTCGTGCGCACCGCGCTCGGTTCCGGAGGGCGCGAGTACGGGCTCCGGGTCGCCCTCTGCTTCGGCGCCAGCGCGGCCGTCGCGCAGGCACTGCACCACGCCCGCTGGTACGGGAACCACTCCCACTGGTACTGGCTCCCCGCCACCGCCGTGTTCCTCGTCAAGCCCGATCTGGGGCCGCTCGCCTCGCGCGTGCTGTGCCGGGCGGCGGGGACCGTGCTCGGCGCGGTCGTCTTCGCGGGGCTCGCCGCCCTGCTGCCCCGGCCGGAGGGACTCATCGCCCTGGTCGCGGTCAGCGGCGCCCTGATCCCCGTCGCCACACGGCACTTCGCCGCGCAGACCGCCGTCGTGACCGTCCTCGTACTCGCCCTCGTCATGGTGGGCGGGGAGCCGCAGGCCTCCTGGAGCCGGATCGGCGAGACGCTGCTGGCCTGCGGGATCGTGCTGCTCGTCGGGCATCTGCCGGCGCTCGGGCAGCGCGGCGGGGCGGTACGGGCCCGGCTCATCCGTGCCGCGGAGGCGGCGGACGCCTATCTCACGCATGTGCTGAACGACGGCACGACAGAGGACCGGGCCGGCCGGTGGATCCTGCGGCGCGAGGCCTACCGCGCGCTCGCCGAGGCCCGCGCCGCGATCGACCTCGCCGCCGCCGAACTCCCCGCCCTCGCACGGCACGCGGAGGGTACGGACGAGGTCGCGGCCACCCTCGAACGGCTCGTCGACACGACCACGGCGTGCGCCGTCCAGCTCGACGACACCGGACGGCTCACACCTCGGCACACCGAGCGGATCGCCGAACTCCTCGACGAGCTGGCCGAGCGCCGGGAGCGGGCGGGGCTGTTGGCGCCGCGCAAGCTCCCTGTCGCGGTGTAGGCAAGCTCCCCTTCGCCGTTCGGCGCAGGACATCGCTCACAGAGACCGCTACGGCTGCACCCGCACCCACACCGGCGCATGGTCCGACCCCGCCACCCCGCGCCGCTCGCCCGGATCCGCACCCACCGACGGCAGCCGGAGCTGCTGCTCGCCGGGCAGACCCGTACCCGCGGCGGTGACCCGACGCACCAGCTGATGGCTGACCAGGATGTGGTCGATCAGTTCGCGCCGCCCCGAGTTGACGCGGGAGTAGCGCTGGTCGGCCGGGATGAGCGGGGCCACGTCCCACAGGCGCATCGCGTCGCCCGCGTCCGCGTGGTCGTACCCGGGGGTGCCGATCTCGGAGCCGGGCGGGCCGAGGAGGATCTGGGTGGTCGCGGCCTGCACCTCGTCGTTGAGGTCGCCGAGCACCGCCACATCGCGGGTGCGGCCCTCACCGGCCAGAAGCTCGTCGGCCAGCGCGCGCAGCGCCGTGGCCTCGGCGGTCCGCCGGTACAGGGCGTACGCGCCGAAGCGGGCCCGTTCGCCCTCGTCGCGCGGCTGGAAGCGCCCGCCGGGGTACGACAGCAGCTTCGACTTGAGATGGCAGACCGCCACCCTCAGGGACAGGGCCCGGGTCGTGATCTCCACCGCCAGGAAGCCGCGGCCCGCGTGCGACACGGTGGCGCCGCGGTCGTCGGCCTGGACGGGGCGCAGCGGCTCCGGGAAGGCGTTCGTGTCGGCGAGCACCTGTGGCACCACTCGGCTGAGGAAACCGACCCTGATCCCCCGGTCGTCCGGATGACCGGAGAGCGTGACCTGCCAGTCGCCGTCCAGCATTCCGGCCAGGTCGGCGAGCGCGTCCGGGTCCCCGACCTCCTGTACGCCCAGCAGAGTCGGGTCGAGTTCCGTGATGACGGCGGCCAGGGCGGCGAGTTTCGTCTCGTACGCGGCCTTGTCCTTCGGTCCGAAGGGGCCGCCGGGCCGGTACAGGTTCTCCAGGTTCCAGGTGCCGAGGAGCATGCCGGCTCCTTCCAGAAGGCGGGCTGTGGTGACGCCAGGGTGCTCGCGCAAGCGGCCCGGCGACAGGGCTGGGACGGGATGCGCGGTTCACCTCCCTCCGCGGCACGACACCGTCGTACGGTGAGGCGATGACGCAGTCTCCCGCTGATCTCCTCATCACCGGATGCACCGCACTGGTGCACGACGGTCAGGAGGAGATCGAGTTCTTCGAGGACGCCTCGATCGTCGTACGAGGCGGGGTCATCGAGGCGATCACCGACGACGTACGCGGCCTGGACGCCGTCGAGCACATCGACGCCCGCGGTCAGGTGGCGATGCCCGGGCTCATCAACTGCCACACCCACTCGCCGATGGTCGCCCTGCGCGGCATCGCCGAGGACGTGCCCGCCGAGGAGTGGTTCAACGACTACATCTGGCCCATCGAGTCCAACCTCACGGAAAAGGACGTGGAGTTGGGGGCGCGGCTCGCCTGCGCCGAGATGATCCGCGGAGGCGTGACCTGCTTCGCCGACCACTACTTCTCGATGGACACCGTCGCCGCCGTGACGGCCGAGAGCGGGCTGCGCGCGCACCTGGGACAGGCCTTCTTCTCCTCGCAGGGTGCGCAAGGCCGGGAGAAGTCACTGGAGTTCGCGCTGCGGCACCGGGGCGGCGCCGACGGGCGCATCACCACCGCCCTCGCCCCGCACGCCCCCTACACCGTGGACGACGCCGATCTGGCCGCGACCGCCCAGCTCGCCCGCGAGCACGGCCTTCCGGTGCACCTCCACGCCTCCGAGAGCCGCGACCAGACGGACAACAGCCTTGCCCGCCACGGTCTTACGCCGATCGAGGTCCTGGAGCGCACCGGGCTCCTCGACACGGAACTCCTCATCGCGCACGGCACAGGCATCATCGACCGCGACCTGCCCGTACTGGAGCGCGCGACGGGACAGGTGGCCGTCGCGACCGCACCGCGCGGGTACCTGAAGTTCGCCTGGGACCCGACACCGGTACGGGCCCTGCGCGAGATCGGCGTCCCCGTCGGCCTCGCCACGGACGGAGCCGCCTCGAACAACTCCCTGGACGTCTGGGAGTCCATGGCCCTCACCTCACTGGTGCAGAAGTCGGCCGAGGGCGACCCACGCTGGCTGACATCCCGTCAAGCCCTGCACCACGCAACCCTCCAGAGCGCGCGAGCCGTCGGTCTGGGGGAGCGGATCGGCAGCCTCGCGCGGGGCCGGCGGGCCGACATCATCCTGGTCGACCTCACCGGCCCGCACACCCAGCCGGTGCACGACCTCGCGGCCACACTCGTGCACAGCGCCCGCTCCAGTGACGTACGGACGACGATCGTCGACGGGCGCGTACTGATGCGGAACCGCGAGCTGCTCACACTCGATCTGCCTTCCACGGTAAGAGAGTTGGGGGAGCGGCTGCCCGCACTGGTCGACCGTGGCCACGGCCGGCGGATCCAGGAGTACGACACGTGATCCACCGTGCCGGAAAGAATCTCGGCGACGGGCCGATGAGTTCCGCTCCTTGCGCCAGTCCCTTACAGGAAGGGCACCGTTCCGTTCCGTAGGAGGAGCACATGACGCTTCCGCAGATCGTCTCGCGTGAGGAGTGGCGCGCCGCGCGCGAGGAGCTGCTGCTCAAGGAGAAGGCCGCAACGCGTGCGCGGGACGCGCTCAACGCCGAGCGGCGCGGGCTGCCGATGGTCGGGATCGACAAGGAGTACGTGTTCGAGGGCGGCGACGGGAAGGCGACGCTGCTCGACCTCTTCCGGGGGCGGCACCAACTCGTCGTCTACCACTTCATGTTCGCGCCCGAGTGGGACGCCGGCTGCCGCAGCTGCTCGGCCTTCCTCGACCAGATCGGGCACCTCGCGCATCTGCGGGCCCGCGGCACGGAGTTCGCCGCCGTCTCCCGGGCACCGTACACGAAGATCCTTCCCTTCAAGGCCCGCATGGGCTGGACGGTGCCCTGGTACTCGTCGTACGACAGCGACTTCAACCACGACTTCCAGGTGTCGTTCATGGGCGACGACGAAGGTGGTGGCGAGCCCTGCGAACGTCCGGGCGTGAGCTGCTTCCTGCGGGACCGCGAACAGGTCTTCCACACGTACTCGACGTACGAACGCGGCCTGGACGGGCTCGGCTCCACCACCAGCTTCCTCGACCTCACGGCACTCGGCCGGCAGGAGGAGTGGGAGGAGCCCAAGGGGCGCGCGTCCGCGCTGGGGGCGCCCGCGGGCAGCGAGCGGATCCGGTACCACGACGAGTACGAGGACTGAGAGTTCCCTCACACGGGGTGTACCGCCCTGTGTCGGCTACGTCTCAGTACGGTCACTTCGCGAGCCGTTCACCCCATGCAGGGCGTTTAACTCTATGAGAGCAGTACTACATGGAGGTGCAGGGTGAACGGGCGAACGGTGCTGGAGCGCTTTCCCGCCGGTGGGCCGCGCGGGTCGTGGCCCGCGGAGGAGTTCGCACAGGCGCGCCGCCAGGAGGGACAGGCCGTGGAGGTCGTCATGGATCTCTCCACGGACGCGTTCCTGGTCGTCGTGCGAGGTGCCGACGTCGTCGAGTGAGCTTCGCCGAGCGCGCCACGAGTGAGCGTCGCGTGGGATCAGCCCCCGTCAGCCCCCCTTGGGGTGGGCACCTTCGACGTGAACTGCTCGGCTTGCAGTGAGTACAGCTCCGCGTAGATGCCGCCCGTGGCCAGGAGCTCGTCCGGGCTGCCGGACTCCACGAGACGGCCCTGGTCGAGGACGTGCACAAGATCGGCGTGGCGTACGGACGCCAGCCGGTGCGTGATGAGGATGACCGTCTGGCCGGTGCCCGCCAGGGCCCTGATCTTCTCGAAGACCTCCAGCTCGGCCCGGGCGTCGAGCGCCGCCGTCGGCTCGTCCACGATCAGGATGGCGCCGCGCCGGTACGCGGCCCGCGCGATGCCGAGGCGCTGCCACTGCCCGCCCGACAGCTCGTGCCCGCCGCTGAAGCCGCGGCCCAGGAGCGTGTCCAGGCCCCGGGGCAGGTCCGCGACCACGTCCTCCGCCCCGGCCTCGGCGACCGACGAGGCCAGGCGCTCGTCCGTCAGCGGCGCCGAGGCGCGTCCGACCGCGACATTGACGCGTGCCGTGAACGGCCACCGTTTGAAGTCCTGGGCCACCATCGCTATCCGCTCGGCGAGTTGATGCCGGTCGGCGGTCGCCGCGTCGACGTCGTCCCACAGGATCCGGCCGTGATCGGGGGCGTAGAGCCCCGCGAGCAGCTTCACCAGGGTCGTCTTGCCCGAGCCGTTCTCGCCGACGAGTGCCACGATCTTGCCGAGCGGCACGCTGAGGGTGACGTCCGTGAGCGCGGGCCGGGCCGAGGTGCCCGGATAGGTGAACGTGACGTTCTCGAAGCGGATTTCGCGCGGATCGGTGGGAAGCGGATCACCGCCCACCGGGATCGCGCGCTCGGCCGCCTCGACGTACAGACGCTGCAGGTCGCCTACGAACAGGGCCTCCTCGTGGAGGGAGTTGACCTCCAGGACGAGCGTGTCGAGGCTCGCGGAACCGGTGCGGATCGCGATCACGGCGGTACCGGCGACGGAGAGCGCCATCGCGCCGGCCAGCAGCAGCCCGCCGAGGGTCGCGTACGTCGCCACGGTGGCAAGTCCCGTCCAGGCGGCGGCGATCAGACCGGTGCGGGCGGAGAGCCGGGCCAGCCGTGCCTGTTCGGCCTCGGCGGTCTCCGACATCGAGCGGAAGTGGCGTAACAGGAACGGCCCGACGCCGTGCACGCGGATCTCCGGGGCCGCGGCGGGCTCGGTGAGCAGACTGCTGATCAGATGCCCGGCGCGGGCGTGCTGCACCCAGGTGTGGAACGACTCGTAGCGCCGCCGGGCGATGGTCAGCGCGCTCCAGGCGCTCGGCAGCGTCATCGTGACGAGCAGTGGCAGCAGCGCGGGGTGCAGCACGGTCAGGACGCCCGCCGCCGCGCACAGCGAGATCATCGCGTTCACCACCCGGGTGGCGATCGTGATCATGCTTCGGGCGGACCGGGCGCCGTACTGTGCGGTGTCCAGCAGCTTGTGGAAGGCGTCGTCCTCGATCGCGGCCAGCTCCACGGCCGCCGCCCGCTCCAGATACAGCTCGGTCGCCACCCGCTCCACCTTCGGCTCCAGGCGTCCGGTGGCATACGTGGACGCGGCCCGCAGCAGCGCGGCGACCAGCATCACGGCGGCGACCGTGACCAGCGCCGGGAGCGCGCCGCGCAGCCGGTCCCCGACCGGGCCGCTCGTCATCAGCCGCCCCAGCACGCTGTTGACCGCCAGCAGGCTGACCGCCTGGGCGCCGCCGCGGGTCAGCTCGGCGGCCAGCACGACACGGGCGGCGCGCGGGTCCGCCTTCCAGGCGAGACGGAAACTGGACGCGAGCAGCGACGGCAGCCGCGTCAGCATCGCGCGGAAGTTCAACTCAAGGAACGCGTCGGCGTGTTGGGACCAGCCCATGTCGTAGCGGAGCGGGCCGCCGAAGAGCAGGTATTCGGAATCGGAGGGCGGCGGTTTGTCGTTGCCGCGCTTCTTCTTGCGTGTCGGCTTCCCAGCCGATTCGCCCGTCGGCTTCTCCGCCGACTCGCCTGCTGACTTCTCCGCCGCTTTCCCCACCCATGGCCTCCCCGGGACTGCACGAACGGTGCTTTCCCCAGGAACGCGGCGCTCCACCCGCGGAGGCAGTGGTGTTTTGCGGCGACCGGCGCACTTCGGACACGTCCGGCAGCCCCCGGCCGGAGGGTTTACGCGCTGATCGGACGCGACCAAACGGGCGTCGTCCCCGTCATCCGGCACAGCGCCAGATAGAGGGGGATCGGCGGGGTGTAAGGAAGCGTGCCGTCCGGCTTGTGGATGAGGCCGGGTGCGTCGGGCGCGTCCGGTACGACCGCCCCCGTGGCGTAGTGCGCGGGCGCCGGCCACTCCAGAGCGACGTCGGAGTCGGAGGGCACGAGCAGCCACCAGCGCGACCCGTCCGCGTAGACACAGCCCACGCGGGGCAGCCGCGGCAGCAGCAGAGGTCCGAACCGGGCGGGCACCGACACCGCGTCGCAGCCCAGCGGCACGGTCATGCCCTCGGGTACGAGCAGACGCCTCAGCGGCCCGGACATCCGCTGCCCGCGCTTCATGCGGACCATCGTGTCCAGGCTCAGGACCTGCGCTCCAGGCCCTGCCGCGGGCGTACCCCTCACACCCTCCCCCAATCCGGGTTGCGCTCGATCGGCGGGACCCCCAGGGTCCGCGTTCCCCAGGACGCTTCCGTCCCGGTTCCCTGGCCGTCGGCCGGGGGCTTCTTCGCGCTCCAGCCCAGGTCCGACCGGGCTTCGGTGGCTCCGTCCCGCCCGCCCTGCCCGCCCGCGCCGCGCTCCAGCTCCGCCCAGACCAGCAGGCCGGGCCCGGTGTCCTGGGCCCCCCAGGCCCTGGACACGGCCGCGACGAGGAGCAATCCCCTCCCGTGCTCCTCCTCGGGCCGCTGCGGCGAGGGGTGCGGCTCACCCGGAGCGCATCCCTCGTCACGTACCGCTATCCGCACCACGTCGGAGGCGTCGTGCAGCTCGCAGAGGACGCGCTCGCCGGCGGCGTGCACGATCGCGTTGGTGACCAGTTCGGAGATGACGAGGGCCGCCGTGTCGCAGGTGTCCTCGCACACCGCCCAGCCGGACAGCCGGGCATGTGCCAGGCGTCTCGCCTGAGCCACGGAGCCCGGGTGTGCGGCCAGCTCGAAGCGGAACCGGCGCTCGGCGGCCGCGCCGGGCCGGAGCCCTGCGGCGGCACGGAGACCGATCCGGTCTTCGGCGGCGTCTGTTCCTAACGGCGCGGACGGAGTCACGCTTGCCACTATCGCCCCGCCGTGAACACTTGGCAAGTGTCACTCTGAAAAATGCAGAGTGCTGTACGACGCGGTGAGGGCGCGTGGCACACTGCTCGCAACAGCACGCCGAGCGGCGCCAGTTGGGATCGTCGAAGAGGACGAGGAAGAACCCGTACGGCGCCGCCCGGCCTGTCCGGACTCTGTGGACGGGCTGTCATGGACGCAGTGGACGGGCTGTCATGGACTCAGTGGAGGTGGGACGTGAGCGAACCGCGGTCCGCGCCGACGGTCGGTCAGGTGGTCCTCGGCCGACGCCTGCTGGACCTGCGGGAACGCGCGGGTCTCAAGCGTGAGGAGGCCGCGCGCATCCTGCGTGTCGCGCCCGCCACGGTCCGCCGTATGGAGATGGCCGAGGTCTCCCTCAAAATTCCGTACCTCCAACTGCTGCTGAAGGCGTACGGCGTCAGCGACGAGGAGGCCGAGGCCTTCGTCCAACTGGCCGAGGAGGCCAACAAACCCGGCTGGTGGCAGCGGTTCCACGACATCCTGCCGGACTGGTTCTCGATGCATGTGAGCCTTGAGGGCGCCGCCGCCCTCATCCGCTCGTACGAACCCCACTTCGTGCCCGGGCTGCTGCAGACCGAGGACTACGCGCGCGGCGTCATGAAAGCGGGCGCCATCGGCCAGACCAGACCCGAGGACATCGAGCGGCACGTGGCGCTGCGCATACAGCGCCAGGATCTGCTCACCCGCGCGGACGCGCCCCGGATCTGGGCCGTGATGGACGAGACGGCCCTGCGCCGCCCCATCGGCGGTCCCGAGGTGATGCGCGCCCAGATCGACAAGCTGCTCCAGGCCACGAAGCTGCCCAACGTGACATTGCAGGTGATCCCGTTCTCCTCGGGGCCGCACCCCGGCACGTACGGGCCCTTCGTGCTGTTCCGCTTTGCCATGCCGGAGCTCCCGGACATGGTCTACAGCGAGTACCTGACCGGCGCCGTCTACCTGGACGCGCGCTCGGAGGTGGCGACCCACCTCGAGGTCATGGACCGCATGGCGGCTCAGGCCGCCACGGCACATCGCACGAAGGAGATCCTCCGGGATCTCCGCAAGGAGCTGTGAATGGAACGCATCAAGCCGCGGATACGCGACGTGCGCATCTACAACGGAATGCCCGCCCGCGAACTGGGCAACGAAGGCTGGCACAAGCCGTGGAGCGGCGGGAACGGCGGCAACTGCCTGGAGGCGATGAAGCTCGCCGACGGACGCATCGCGGTCCGCCAGTCGGCGGACCCGGACGGACCCGCCCTGATCTACACACCCGGCGAGATGACCGCGTTCATCCAGGGCGCGAAGGCGGGGGAGGCGGACTTCCTTCTGTCATGAACCACTTGTGTTCCCCTTTCCCCGGCTTCCCTAATTGTGGCTCTGAGTTGATGACTTACTTCGATATGAATCCTGACCGCGGCACGGACTTACGGAGAGGCTGGGGCTACAGCCGGGACCACATGCGCCGTGGGGCGTCCACCAGGCGACTCACGGCGACCACCGGGAACGGCGGCTGGTCCGCGCGGCCCGGGCCGAGGCTCAGCCCGTAGTAGATCTGCTCGATGGACGGCGGCCCGACCGCGAGATTGCGCCCGCGCGGGGGCCGCGCTGCCATCGCCGTGATCGGGCGGCTCTGGAACAGCCACAGCCGCCCGCCCTCGTCGAAGCCGAACTCGATGTCCTGGGGGCCGCCGAAGACGCGCCGCGCATGCCGTGCGAGCCGGGCCGCCAGCATCGGCTGGACGAGCACCGCCATCGGGGCGGTGGTGCCGTCAGGGCGGTGCGCCGATTCGAGAACGGTCCGTATCGCCGTACGGAAGTCGCGCCAGCCGCGCACCTCCAGCACGGAGGCGAACTGGCCCGCCAGGGACGACTCCTGGGTGTTCTCCTGAGGGGACGAAGAGCGTACGACGAGGGGGAGCGTGCCGCCCTGGGAGAGCTGGTGCCAGGCTCGCCGGAGCGAGACGGGGTCCCCGTCGGGATCACTGTCCGCCGGGTGTGGCACCACGAACCCGGGAAGCACGGGCAGCCCGGCGCGCGCCGCCCGAGCGAGATGCGCGGCCTTGGAACCCACGAGTCGCGGCAGTGCGGCCGAGGGCTGATCCAAGGGGACGGGGCCGAGACCATACGGCGCGGGGCCGAGGCCGTCTGGCGCGGGCGCGCCACCGCTGTTGTGCCCCACGTCAGTTGGAGGTCGCTTTCCGGCCAGGTCAGCCCGGTGGCAGCACTCCGCACAACGCGTCGAGCGCCGCCCCATAGGCATGCTCCGCGGGCGTCGCATAGCCCACCACCAGCCCGTCCGGCGCGGCCGTCACCGCCTCCGGATGCCGGAACTCGGCGAGCCCGTCGAGCGCGACGCCCTGCCACACCGCCGCCTTGACCGTCGACTGCTCGGTCCCTGGCGGCAGCCGCAGCACCGCGTGCAGCCCGGCCGCGATCCCGGTGACCTCGATGTGCGGTGCCTGAGCGGCGAGCGCGGCGACGAGCCGGTCCCGCCGCCCCCGGTACCTCTGCCGCATACGCCGCACATGACGGTCGTACGACCCGGAGACGATGAAGTCCGCGAGCGTCAGCTGGTCCAACGCGCTCGCCCACGCCTCCCGTTCGCCCTTGACGGCGAGTACGGCATCGACGTACTGCTCCGGAAGGACCATCCAGCCGAGCCGCACCGCCGGCGAAAGGCTCTTGCTGACCGAGCCGATGTGGATGACCCGCTCCGGGTCCAGGCCCTGCACGGCACCCACCGGTTTGCGGTCGTAGCGGAACTCCCCGTCGTAGTCGTCCTCCAGAATCACCCCTCCACGCGCGCGTGCCCAGTCGATCAGGGCGGCCCGTCGCGCGGGATGCAGCGGACCGCCGGTCGGGAACTGGTGGGCGGGCGTGAGCAGTACGGCCCGCTCCCTGCGCAACTCGCCCACCTGAGCGCCGTCTTCGTCCACGGGCAGCGGTACGGTCCGTACGGGCGCGGCGGCCAGCAGTTCGCGGTGGAAGCCGAGGCCGTACGACTCGACGGCCAGCGGGCCCCGCAGGACATGCGGGAAGAGCAGCCGCAGGGCGTGCGCGAAACCCGAACAGATCACGATCCGTCCAGGCTCCGTGCGTACGCCACGCGCGCGTGCCAGGTATGCGGCGAGTGCCTCGCGCAGTTCGACCCGCCCCGCCGGATCACCGGGCCCGAAGGCCTCATTGGGTGCCTGCTGGAGGGCGCGGCGGTACGACGCGAGCCAGGCGGCGCGCGGGAACGACGACGCGTCCGGCGTGCCCTGCCGTAGATCGTGCCGGGGTCCACGCGCGCGTGGAGGTGCCTTTTTGGGTACGCGCGCGGGGGTGCCCGGCGGTGCGGTGCGGTCGGCCACCCTGGTGCCCGAGCCCTGCCGGGCGGTCAGCCAGCCCTCGGCGACGAGCTCGGCGTAGGCGTCGGCGACCGTGTTGCGCGCGACGCCCAGGTCGGCGGCGAGCGAGCGGTACGGCGGCAGCCGCGTACCCGGCGCGAGCCTGCCGCCACGCACGGCTTCGCGCAGCGCACGGATCAGCGCGGCCCGCCGCCCACCCGAGCCCGACAGCTCCAGGTGCAGGTCGGCGCCTATCCGCTCCGCGGAATTGACCCATGAATCTGCCATGGAAATGCACCCTACAGCCGGTCTTTCCGGCCCGTAGATTCATGGTCATGACGACGCACGCAACGCACCTGACGCACACGACGGCCGGTACCACTGTTTCTTCGGGTGGGGCGACCGTGGCCGAAAATGCCCGCCTCGACTTCGCGAAGTCCGCTCCGAAGGTCTTCCGGGCCCTCATCGGCTTCGACGCGGCGGCCCGCGAGGGGCTCGACCCGGCCCTCGTCGAACTGATCCAGATCCGCGCCTCGCACCTCAACCACTGCGCGTACTGCCTCCACATGCACACCAACGACGCCCGCAAGGCCGGCGAGAGCGAGGACCGGCTGCACATGGTCGCGGTGTGGCGCGAGGCCCGGCACTTCTTCACGCCGCGGGAGCAGGCGGCCCTCGCCCTGACGGAGGCGGTCACGCGCGTCGCCGACGCGGGCGTGCCGGACGACGTGTACGCGCAGGCCGCCGCCCACTTCGAGGAGCAGGAGCTCGCCCACGTGCTGGCCCTGATCTTCACGATCAACACGTGGAACCGGGTGGCGCTGTCGACGGCGAAGGTGGCGGGCACGGACGAGCGCCGCTGACGCACCGCCGCCTCCCCTCCGGTCGATGCGCGGCCCGTCACCCGCGACTCGGCGCCTCTGCACCGCCCTCGGTCACACCGTCCTGAGTCACACCGTCATCGGTCGGTCGTACGGCCCTATCGGCGCCGGAAGCTGCGACGTGCCCGTCAGCCGACGGTCCACCGCGGCGGCAGCGGCTCGCCCCTCGGCGATGGCCCAGACGATGAGGGACTGGCCGCGGGCCGCGTCCCCGGCGGCGTACACCCCGGGAACGTTGGTCGCGAAGTCCTGGTCCCGGGAGATCGTGCCGCGCGGTTCGAGGGTGAGGCCGAGCTGGTCGATCAGGCCGTCGTGGCGGTCGGGGCCCGAGAAGCCCAGGGCGAGCAGCACAAGGTCGGCGGGGAGGTCCCGCCCGGAGCCGGGTACCGGGCGGCGCACCTCGTCGACCTCGACGAGGTGCAGTGCACGCACATGCCCGTCCGTGTCCCCGGTGAAGCGGAGCGTGGACGCCGCGAAGAGCCGGGCGTCCGCGTCCGCCGCGGGCGCCGTCTCCAGCACGCCGGCCTCCTCGTGCGCGGCCGAGAGCCGGTAGATCTTGGGGTACGTCGGCCACGGCTCGGCGTCCTCGTCGCGCTCCGCCTCGGGCAGCGGATAGATGTCGAGCTGGGTCACGGACGCGGCGCCCTCGCGTACGGCCGTCCCCAGACAGTCGGCGCCGGTGTCACCACCGCCGACGATCACGACGTGCTTGCCGGCCGCGGACAACGGCGAGACCTCCAGATCGCCCTCGCACACCCGGTCGGCCAGCGGCAGATACTCCATCGCCTGATGGATCCCGGCCAACTCCCGTCCGGGAACGTCCAGTTCGCGCCAGGCGGTGGCGCCCACGGCGAGGACGACGGCGTCGTAGCGTGACTTCAGCTCGGCGGCGCGGATGTCCCTGCCGATCGCCGTCGACGTACGGAACTTCGTTCCCTCCGCCCGCATTTGCTCCAGCCGCCGGTCCAGGTGCCGCTTCTCCATCTTGAACGCGGGGATCCCGTACCGCAGCAGCCCGCCGATCCGGTCGGCCCGCTCGTACACGGCGACGGTGTGCCCGGCCCGGGTCAGCTGCTGTGCGGCGGCGAGCCCGGCGGGCCCCGACCCGATCACCGCGACGGTCCGTCCCGACAGCCGGTCCGGCGGGCGCGGTGGCGTGAAACCGTCCTCCCAGGCCCGGTCGGCGATGGCCACTTCGACGTTCTTGATGGTGACCGCGGGCTGGTTGATCGCGAGCACACAACCCGCCTCGCACGGCGCCGGGCACAACCGCCCGGTGAACTCGGGGAAGTTGTTCGTCGCGTGCAACCGGTCGCTCGCCGCCCGCCAGTCGTCCCGCGAGACCAGGTCGTTCCACTCGGGGATCAGATTGCCCAGCGGACAGGCGTCGTGGCAGAACGGGATTCCGCAGTCCATGCAGCGGTCGGCCTGCTTGCTGATGATCGGCAGCAGCGCCCCGGGGACGTACACCTCGTTCCAGTCCCGCACGCGTTCCTCGACGGGCCGGCGCGGATACTCCTCGCGCGGTGTGGTCATGAATCCCTTGGGATCGGCCATGGCCGTCTCCCTCACGTACGCGTACCGGTGCGGGGCCGCGCGGCCACCGGACGTCATCGGCCCACGGCCTCCGGGCGGCACTCCTTTCCCGCCACGATACGTCGCCTCCGTCGGCCCCGCCGCTCAGGTGAGGGCCAGCGTGTACGACACCGCCGCGGCGGCCGACGCGACCGTGCGGATGTGGTTCCACATCGTCCACTCACGCACGTACGTACGCCAGTACAAAGCGGTCTCCGGAGCTCCGGGCTCCATCTTGAGCAGCGCCTCGTTGCGCGGCACGTTCGCGACGACCGTCACCCCGAACGACCCGAACAGATACAGCGCGCTGCCCAGCAGCAGCTCCACCGTCCCGTCGTCCGGCAACAGCACGAACGTCACCACGGCGAGCACGGCGCACAGCCCGGCCGACCCGAGGAACACCAGCATGAACGGCGGGCGCAACGCGGCGACGTTGATCGCGTTCATCGCGGCGACCCCCTGCGCGGGCGGCAGCTCGGCGAGCCCCCTCATCACGAACGTCGAGAACCCGCAGAACACCCCGGCCACCAGCCCGCAGCCGAGCACCCCCAACACCGTCAGCACGAAGTACGGTCCATCGATCATGTCCACTCCCGCATCGACCCCCCAAGTCCAAAGATCCTGCACGGCACCAACCGTCACCACAAGTGAAATCCTGAACGAGGACAGTGACCATGGCCCAGGGGTGCGGGTGCATACGCGAGCGTCCAGAACCGGGTCGACAAGGGCGGGTAGGGCGGCCAGGACGGCTAGGAGGCGCAGGGCAAGCAGGCAAGCAGGTGGGCAGGCAAGCAGGGTGGGCAGGGCGGGTCTCTGGGCCGGCCGCGCGTCTGCCGGGCAACCCGGTCATGCGCGCGCTGTGAGCTCGTCGCGCCACTCCCAGAGCCGCGCCTCCACCGAGGCCGCGATCCGGCGCCGCGCCTCATATCGCGGCACACCGCTCATCAGCAGCTGGTCGTACGGAGTGTCCGCGTGCCGTACCCCGGCACGAACCGCCGCGGTCACCGCGGCCTCGGACAGCGCACGGCCCGCGGCACTGCGCCCCACCCGCCCGCTGCCGCGCACCGAGGCGTGAGCGGCGATCGCCCGCGCCCGCTCGGCCGGACAGCCGGGAAACAGCCGTCCTATCTCCCGCGCGAACGCGTCCGTGAACCGCAGATCCTCCGCCTTCCGCCGCCGCGCGTCCCGAGCACGGCGCCGCCGCCGCGCCTCCGCGTCCGCCAGGCACCGCTCCTCGGCCCGTGCGAGCGCCGCCTCCTCTACGAGGACACCCTGCCGTTCGTACCGACTCCGCCGCCGGTTGAACCGCACCACCACCGCCGACAGCGCACTGCCCTCCCGCGACCTCCGCGTCAGCGCGGTGTCCCCTCGCGGCAGGAACACCAGATGCCCGAGATCCGCGCAGTCCAGACACCGCGGCGCCCCCTCCTCCAGCACCAGCAGCGCCAGCGGCCCGGTCCCGCACTCGACACAGTGCCGCTTCTTGAGCGGCTGGATCACGAGAAGTCCGGTGCGGTGCGGGGGAGTTGCGATCGGTGCCATATGCGGTTCATTCCCCCGTCCGACCCGGGATCTACGCGGCCGGGCCATCACGGCGGGCGTAAGCCCGGGCTGAAGACCGACACGCGCGTACGGTGCGGAGCGTCGGCGTCTCGATCTCGTCGAGCACCGCCACCGCGAGGTCCGCGTACGCACGTACGGCAGGTGCGCGGCGCCGCGCGGTGCGGTCTCGCCCCCAAAACGGTATCGCCCGGCCGACCGGGCGGGCGGGTGGCGTGAGTATCGCGGCCCATACCTGGAGCGCGGCTCACCTCCCTGAACTCCTCGCCGCCCGCCACGCCCACGAGAACGTCTTGTGATCGCGGCATCATGGGCCCTGTGCGACTCGAAGCGATCACCTGGGAACGGCTCGGCGACCTCCTCGCCGAGCGTCTGCTCGACCTGAAGCCGGACGATGGCAGCCCCTGGCCGCGCATCGCCTTCGACGGAGCCCCGGCCGCCCGCCCAGGCGAGCTCGCGCACCGCGTCTCCGAGGCGCTGCGCATACGCGGCCGGTCCTCGCTCGTCGTGGGCACGGAGGGCTTCCTGCGTCCGGCGTCGCTCCGGCTCGAATACGGCCACCAGGACGCCGAGGCGTACTACGACGGCTGGTTCGACACCAGCGCCCTCTGGCGCGAGGTCTTCGGCCCCCTCGAAGCGGGCGGCAACGGCCGTGTCCTGCCCGACCTCTGGGACCCGGCCACCGACCGCGCCACCCGCAGCTCCTCCATCCAACTCCCGCCCGGCGGCCTCCTGTTGCTGCACGGCCCCCTCCTTCTGCGCCACTGGTTCCCGTTCGACCTCAGCGTCCATGTACTCCTCTCCCCGGGCGCCCTCCGCCGCCGTACTCCGGAGGCCGAGCACTGGACCCTCCCCGCCTTCGAGCGCTACGAGAACGAGGTGGACCCGGGCGCCACGGCCGACGTCCTGGTGCGAGCCGACGATCCGCGTCGCCCGGCGTGGAACGGCTGACTCGTCGCCCCGTCACCCCGTCGCCCCGCCGGCAGGCTGATCGGCTGATCAAAAGTGCCGACCCCTCAGGGCTTTTATATGCATGCGCATGTAGTTAGCCTGTGTTCATGACGCTCTCCGCCGACAATCCGGCCTCCTTCGACGACTCCGTTCGCGCCCTCCTCGACGGCAAGAACTTCGCCAGCGTCGCCACCCTCGGCCCCGGCGGCGCTCCCCAGAACTCGGTGGTCTGGATCAAACGCGAGGGCGACAGCGTCCTCTTCTCCTCGACCGCGGGACGCCAGAAGGTGCGCAACCTCCAACGGGACCCCCGCATCAGCCTCTCTGTCTTCGACCTCGCCAACCCCTACACCTCGGTCGAGATCCGCGGCACCGCCGAGATCCTCCCCGACGACGCCAAGCGCCTCCCGTACGAGCTCTCGCACAAGTACCTCGGCATCGACCCTCCGGCGGAGAAGGACGACGAGGTCCGCGTGATCATCCGCGTCGTCCCGCGGAAGATCGTCGGATTCTCCGTCTGACCCCGGGCGGCTTGGCGGGCACCCCTCGGCAACGGGGACTTCCGGGTGCGTATCGCTGGGGACACGGCGAGAATGTAGGGCGCCGGGACTAGCGGTGTGTTCCGCGCCGCGCCGGCCGTCCGGCACCGGGAGGTACTTCATGACCACCGCCGGAGACATCATGCACCGTGGTGCCCAGTGGATTCCCGCCCACGAGACCCTGGACCGCGCCGCCCAGCTGATGCGCGAGCTCAACGTGGGCGCCCTGCCCATCAGCGACGAGAACGAACGACTCTGCGGCATTCTCACGGACCGCGACATCGTCGTCGGCTGTGTGGCCATGGGCCGCGACCCGGCACGGGTCACCGCGGGCGAGATGGCCCAGGGCACACCGCGCTGGATCGACTCGGGCGCCGACGTCGGCGAGGTGCTCCTGGAGATGAAGGGTCACCAGATCCGCCGGCTTCCCGTGATCGAGGACAAACGCCTGGTCGGCATGATCAGCGAGGCCGACCTGGCCCGGCACCTGACGGACGAACAGCTCGCGGCGTGGGTCGAGAGCGTCTACGCGACGAGCTGACCTCGCCGGTTCTGCCTGTTCCCGCCTTCCAGCCGTTCCCGAGTGGGCGCCTTCCCCGTCCGGCCGGCCGTGCCGGGCGAGGGGCGTCTCACAGCCAGCCGTTGCGCCGGAATCCCCGGTACAGGACGAGGCAGGCGAGGGATATCACGCCTATGACGATGGGGTAGCCGAACCTCCAGTGCAGTTCCGGCATGTTGTCGAAGTTCATGCCGTACACCCCGCAGACCATCGTCGGCACGGCGATGACCGCCGCCCATGCCGTGATCTTCCGCATGTCCTCGTTCTGCGCCACCGTCACCTGCGCGAGGTGCGCCTGCAGGATCGAGTTGAGCAGTTCGTCGAAGGCGGCGATCTGTTCGGTGACCCGCAGCAGATGGTCGGAGACGTCCCGGAAGTAGGCTTGTATCTCCGGGTCGACGACCCGTATCGGCCGAGTCGCGAGCTCCTGGACCGGGCGGGCGAGCGGGACCACGGCCCGCTTCAGCTCGAGGAGTTCACGCTTGAGCTGGTAGATGCGGCCCGCGTCGGTCCGTGCTCCGTTCTCGGCGAACACATGGGCCTCGACCTGGTCGATGTCCTCCTGGACCGAGTCCGTGACATTCACATAGTCGTCGACCACATGGTCCGCGATCGCGTGCAGCACCGCGGCCGGTCCCTTGGAAAGCTGGAGCGAGTCGGCCTCCAACTCCTCGCGCAGCGGGCCCAGGGAGCCGTGCCGTCCATGCCGCACGGTGATGACGAAGTCGTGCCCGACGAAGACCATGATCTCGCCGGTGTCCACCACTTCGCTGGTCGCCGTCAGTTCCTTGTGCTCGACGTAGCAGACCGTCTTGAACACGGCGAACAGCGTCTCGCCGTACCGCTCCAGCTTCGGGCGCTGATGGGCCTCCACCGCGTCCTCGACCGCCAGGGGGTGCAGATCGAAGAGCTCGGCGATGCCGGCGAACTCCCGGGCCGTCGGCTCGTGCAGTCCGAGCCAGACGAATCCTTCGTCGCTCTTGCGGATCCGCTCCACGGTGTCGACCAGATCGCGGCCGCCGGGGACCCGGGCGCCGTCCTGGTACGCCACGCAGTTCACCACCGCGGAGCCCAGCGGAGACCGGGCGGGGTGACTCAGGTCGACACGGGCGCGCCGCCGCGTCAACCGGGCCACCTTGCGGAGGCCGCCGACCGCGCCGAGGGCCGTGACCTTCCGCAGATTCCCTGCCATGGACATCTGGATCTCCTTGCGTGGATCTCCTCGCGCCGCACTTTGCGCCTTGGCGCGCCAGTCTGCCAGGCCTGATCGAGCGCCGGAAAAGCCTGTGGGAACGGAACATTCCGTTCCGGCTGGTGTGTGAGTGAGCGGTCAACGCTCACCGGATCGCGCAGGTGGCGGCAACGGGAGCGTCGGCGATTCCAGACAAGCCGGTCAACTGGGATGATCTCCTCATGACGCGAACCGACGGGTATCTCCTCGACAACCAGCAGACCGAGGCGGGACAGCGCTTCGACGCCTTTGCCGCTCTCTTCGACCCCACGACGTTCCGGCACATCGAGCGCTTCGGCATCGGGTCCGGCTGGCGCTGCTGGGAGGTCGGCGCGGGCGGCACGTCCGTCGTGTCCTGGCTGGCCAAGAAGGTCGGCCCGACCGGACGGGTCGTCGCCACCGACATCGACACCTCGTGGGCGGCCTCCGCAGCCCGCCCGCCGGTCGAGGTCCGTGTCCACGACGTGGGCGCCGAGGAGCCGCCGGGGGAGGGCTTCGACCTCGTGCACGCCCGGCTCGTGCTGGTCCATGTGCCGGACCGGGAGCGGGCGTTGCGGTCGATGGTCAAGGCCCTGCGGCCCGGCGGCCGGCTCCTCGTCGAGGACGGCGACCCCGCGCTGCAGCCTCTCCTCTGCCCCGACGAGTACGGCCCCGAGCAACAGCTCGCGAACCGACTGCGCCAGGGCTTCCGCAGTCTGCTCGCGGAGCGCGGCGCCGATCTCGCGTATGGCCGCAAACTCCCGCGCCTGCTCCGCGAGGCGGGGCTGCAGGGTGTGGAGGCCGACGCGTATTTCCCCGTCACCTCGCCCGCCTGTGCCGACCTGGAGGCCGCGACGATCCGTCAGATCCGCGACCAGCTCGTCACCGCGGGCCTGGCCACCGACCAGGACATCGACCGCCACCTGGCCAACGTAGCCACCGGCTCCATGGACCTGGCGACGGCACCGATGATCTCGGCATGGGGGCGCAAGGGGTAGCCGGAAAAGGGGAGTTGGCCCGGGGCGCCATGGGCCGTGCCGCGCCGATGCGGGGCGCCACGGGCCTGGCCGCCCACCCGTGGGCCGGCCCACTCGCGGGCCGGCCCACCGGCAGGCTTCGCCGGCCCGCCGCCGAGTCTTCCGTCCGGCCGCCGTCAGGCGCCCACCGGTGGCCTTCCTCCGATCCGTTCCACCGCCATCGCCCCCGCTCCGCAGCCCTCCGCCGCCGCCTCCTCGGCCTCCGCGCCCGCGAGCAGGGCGGCGAGGAATGCCCCGGTGAAGGCGTCGCCGGCGCCCGTGGTGTCGCGAGGGGTGGCGGGCACGGCCGGGACACGGGCCCGGACGGTTCCGGAACGGGCCACGAGGGCCCCGTCAACGCCCTGCTTGGCGACGACCAGGGGAACATGGCGGCTCAGCTTGGCCGCCGCGTCCGCGGGATCGGGCAGCCCGGTCAGCAGGTACGCCTCGTCCCGGCTGGGCAGCAGGATGTCGACGCCCTCGGCGAGTTCGAGGAAGCGGTCCACCCCGAGCTCGGTGAGGAACCCCGCCGACGCCGGATCCAGGCTCACCGGTACGCCACGCGCGCGTGCCGACTCCAGTGCCACCGACACCAGCGCCCGGCTCGGCTCGGAGAAGAACAGGTAGCCCGACAGATGCAGGCGCGCGACACCGTCGAGCAGAGCGGGTGACCAGTCGTCGGGTTCGAGCCGCAGGGAGGCCCCGCTGTCCGTGAGGAACGTACGTTCCGCCGAAGCACCCGTGTCCACCAGGCAGATCACCGTCCCGGTCGGCGCCTCCGGATCAACGACGAGCAGGGGACGTACACCGCAGGTCGCGAGCTCGCGCTCGTGCCACGCGGCCGCCTCCGCTCCCACCCGGCCGAGCAGCCGTACGTCCGCGCAACCCCGATGCGCCGCCCAGCATGCGACGTTGGCGCCGGCGCCGCCGGGCACGGTGCGGATCGCGGCGGCCGTGTCGGTGCCCGCCGCGAGCGGCCCGCGGTGCCGGGCGACGACGTCGGTGACCACGTCTCCGACGACGAGCAGAGCGCCCGCAAGCGCCTCCGCCTCCGTATCCCGCCCGGCGGCCCCGTGATCCGTCCCGCTCACGCCCCGGCCCAGGCCGCCGCGATCCGCCCCGCGAGCCGTACGTTGCCGCGCACCGCCGCCAGATTGGCGCTCAGCGAGGCGCCGTCGGTGTGCCGCACCAGATAGTCGAGCAGGAACGGCGTCACCGCCTGCCCGGTCACGCCCTCCGCCTCACACGCGTGCAGCGCGTCGGCGAGCACGCGCGCGTGGAGCGCGGGATCGAGCTGCTCCTCCTCGGGGACGGGGTTCGCGACGATGAGCGCCGACTCGGGAGCGTCCAGTGCGTCCTGCGCGCGCATGACATCCGCCACCTGCCCGGGGGACTCCAGCGTCCAGTCCACCGGATGTCCCGAGTCCGACAGATAGAAGCCGGGGAAGCGCTCCGTGTCGTACCCGGCCACCGCCACACCCAGCGTCTCCAGGCGTTGCAGCGTCGCCGGCACGTCCAGGATCGACTTCACACCGGCGCACACCACCGTGATCCGGGTACGCGCCAGCAGGCCCAGGTCGGCCGACTCGTCCTGCGTCACCGTCCACTCCCGGTGCACCCCGCCGAGCCCGCCCGTCGCGAACACCCGTACGCCCGCGCGGGCGGCGAGCAGCGCCGTCGCGGACACGGTCGTCGCCCCGCTCGCACCCGCCGCCACCGCGAGCGGCAGATCGCGGTGGCCCAGCTTGCGGATCCCGTCCTCGTTCGCGACCCGCTCCAACTGCTCCTTGTCCAGACCGACATGCGGCTGCCCGTCGAGCACGGCGATCGTCGCGGGGACGGCACCCTCCTGCCGTACGACATCCTCCAGCTCCAGCGCGACCTGCAGATTGCGCGGGCGCGGCAGCCCATGGGCGATGATCGTCGACTCCAGGGCCACCACCGGCCGGCGCGCGTCGAGCGCCTCCCGTACCTCTTCGGACACCACGATCACGCGCCTGCCTCCTGTCGGTCGTCTTTCCTCACCTCTGGATCTCTGGCGGGCGGCGCGCCCGGTCAAACCCTTGCGACCTGCGGCGTACGACATCAGCCTGGGGGCATGACGGACAACTCGCCACGTCTCGACCATGTCGTCCTCTGGGTACGTGATCCGGTCGCCTCGGCCGACTTCTACGAGAAGGCGGTCGGACTGGAACCCCTGAAGGTCACCGAATTCGCCGCCGGAAAGGCGTCGTTCCCCTCAGCGCGCCTCAATGAAGAGACCATTTTCGACCTCATGCCCCTCCCCATGGCGGCGTATATGAACATGGTCCCCGGAGGCGCCGACAGCGCCGGTCATCCGGTCAACCACGTATGCCTGTCCCTGCAGGAAAGCGATTTCGACGCGCTGCGGGCACGTCTGGAGGAGCGGTCCGTCCCGCTCTCGGGCTTCTCCTACGACTCCTATGGCGCCCGCGGACTGGCCAAGCGCAGTTTCTACTTCCGCGACCCGGACGGGAACGTCTTCGAGGCACGGCACTACGAGTAGGCCTCACGGCACTACGAGTAAGCCTCAAGGGGGAGAAGGGGTGCACCCGCGCGCGGGTGCACCCCTTCGGGAGGCCATATGGCTGTGTCGATCCGCACGGGACGCTGAACGGCGGACGGCCTGTCTGACCGCGTCTCGAACAGAGGCGACCCTCGACGCGCCCGGCGGATCACGTGCCCTTAGGGTGACCGCTCATGACCACGAACACCCAGCCCGCCCCGTCCTTCGCCGTGCACATCCCCGACGCCGAGCTCGAACCGGAGCCCCTGGACCCGGCTCAGATCGTCTCCGGCGACCCGGTCGTGACCGGCAAGGTGCTGTGGGAGTCGGCCGACGGCAAGCAGCTGCGCGGCATCTGGCAGATCACGCCCGGCGTGGTGACCGACACGGAGGCGAACGAGCTCTTCGTCGTCGTCAGCGGCCGCGCCACGATCGAGGTCGAGGGCGGCGACGTCATCGAGGTGGGCCCCGGCGACGCGGCGATCCTGCGCGAGGGCGACCGCACCACCTGGACCGTGCACGAGACGCTCCGCAAGGCGTACCACATCAGCCTCTGAGGCCCCGGGAGCCGCTGAGGGCCTTTCTCCGGACCTCAGAGACCTTCCACGGCCTGTGATCCCCGAGAGCGCCGACCCCGCGTGAACAGCGCCAGCCCGCTCAGCGGCACCAGCAGACACGCCGCGACGAGGTTCAGCCACCCATAGCTCGCCCGCGCGACCACGAGACCGGCGGCCGCTCCACCGAGACCGGCTGCCGTGCTCATGGTCAGGTCGGACAGCCCCTGCGCGGCGGCCCGCGCCGCCTGGGGCACGGAGTCCGTCAGGAGCGCCGAGCCCGACACCATCCCGGACGACCAGCCCAGGCCCAGCACGAAGAGCCCCACGGCGATCTGTCCGCGGCTGCCGCCCGCTGTCCCGGCGAGCAGCGCCGCACAGGCCAGCAGCCCCACCGCGAGACCGATCCCGGAGAGCCGGCCGAGCCGGTCCGAGAGCCGCCCCATGAGGGGCGAGAACGCGTACATGCCCGCGATGTGACCACTGATCACCAGCCCGATCAGATCGATGCTCGCCCCGTGATGTCCGAGGTCCACGGGGGTCATCGACATGATCGAGACCATCGCGGTGTGCGAGACGGCCACGGTCACGAGCGCCAGCTTGGCCCGCGGCGAGGCCCTGACGGCCGCCAGACCGGCTCGCAGCGTACGTGCGTCGGCCGACTGCTCCTCGATCGGCGCGAGCGCTCTGGCGGTCAGCAGCGGATCGGGGCGCAGCAGTACGGCCACCGTCAGCGCCGACACGAGAAACACCCCGGCCGCCCACAGGAACGGCCCCGCCGCCTCGGGAATCCCGAGTCCGGAGACGCTGCGTCCGGCGGGCGCGGCGATGTTGGGCCCCAGTACCGCTCCGATCGTGGTGGCCCACACCACGTTCGAGATGGCCCGGGCGCGCCGCCCGGGTTCGGCCAGATCGGCGGCCGCGAACCGCGCCTGCAGATTCGCCGACGAAGCCGCGCCGAACCCCGCCATGCCGAGCAGCAGCAGCGGAAAGCTCCCGACGCTCGCGGCGACCACCACGACACCCGCACCCAACGCGCCGATGAGATACGCCAGCACCAGCCCCGGCCGACGGCCGCGCGCGGTCATCAGCGCGGCCAGCGGTACCGAGAGCACCGCCGTACCGGTGACGGTCGCGGTGGGCGCGAGCCCGGACAGCGACTCGGTGCCACTGACCTGCTTGGCCAGCACGGCGGCGAGCGCGATGCCCGTGGCGACCCCGAGCCCGCCGAGGATCTGACTGGCGATCAGTACGGCGGTGATACGGCGCCGCAGCGCCGGTATCGCGTCCGCGTCGAGGGAGAGGGCGTCCTGCCGCTCGACGGAGGTCACGGCGAATACTCGGAGGCAGCGGAACAGGATGCGGAACAGGGTCTGGTCACCGGCGCAGTTTCCCAGCTCGTACCCCAGTACGAACACCGGTTATCGGGTGTACGCACGCGGGTTGCCGCCCAGGGCGATAGGCCCCGTCCGGCTCACCGAGGAGCCATCCGAACAGCGGCGCTCACCGAAGAGCCGTGAGAACCGCGATGTTCACGGGAGAGCCGTCAGAACAGCGGCTCGGGAAGCACGCCCTCCAGAGCGAGCAGCTTCCGCTTGGTCTCCAGGCCACCCCCGAACCCGCCGATACCGCCGTCGCTCTCGACCACCCGGTGACACGGCACGACGACCGGCAGCGGATTCGAGCCCATGGCCACCCCCACGGCCTGCGCCGCACCCGGTTGGCCGACCCGCCCGGCCAGGTCGCCGTAGCCCACGACCGAGCCGTAGGGAACGCCGGACGCCAGCTCGCGGAGCACCTGGCGGTTGAACCCGGAGATCAGCGACCAGTCCAGCGGCAGCTCGAAGTCGCGCCGTTCGCCCGCGAAGTACGCCACGACCTGATGTATCGCCTCGGCCAGCAGAGGTGACCCGGGTGCCTCGACGGGCTCGGCGCCCAGTCGGGACGCGAGCCGGTCGAGCGCCTTGTCGCGCACCGTGTCCGTGGCGTGGAACACGACGTTCACCAGGCCGTCGCGCGTCGCCGCCAGCAGCAGCGGACCGATGTCCGTGCCGACGACGGTCCACACGACCTGCTGCTCGTACTGCCCATGGCTGTCCATGCGACCCACCGTACGGCGCGCCACTGACAATGCCCGTGGTGCGGACGACGGCGCACGTCCGCACCACGGGCGAGGGGCCGGGCGGTACTACTGCAGAGCCTTCTGGATCACGTCGGGCACATTGGTGATGACGCCGTCCACCCCGAAGCCCGCCACGCGCCTGGCGGTGTCCGCGTTGTTGACGGTCCAGGCGAAGACCTTCATCCGACTGCCGTGCGGCCCGTCGAACCCGTGGACCGCGGAGACGTAGCCGGACGAGAGAGCGGTGTGATCCGAGTTGATCTGATCGGCGAACTGCGCGTAGTCGGGCAGCTGTGCGATCGACGGCCTGCCCAGGAAGGCCGTCTTGATGCCGGGGCGCAGATCGTGGACCGTTCGCACGCTGTCCGCGCTGAAACTCTGGACGATCAGGCTGCTCTTCAGGTGCGCCGGGTCGAGCCAGCCCTCGTTGCTCAGGAGCTTGAGGGTCTGCCGCTCGATGCCCGGATAGAGCTCGGGGTTCTTGACCTCCAGGACGAGCTTCTGGTGGTTGTGCGAGACGCGGTTCATGTACTGCTTCAGCGTCGGCACGCGCACGCCCGCGTACCGGGGGCTGAACCAGCTCCCGGCGTCCAGGCGGGCGATCTCCGCGGCGGTGAAGTCCTTGACCTTCCAGGGAGACCGGTGCGGATAGACCCGCTCGACGTCGGTCGTACGCGCCAGCGTGGCGTCGTGGAGGACCACGAGTTCACCGTCCTTGGTGCGCTGGACGTCGTTCTCGACCCACGGGAATCCCATCGCGGCCGCCTTGTCGATGGCGGCCAGGGTGTTCTCGGGCGCGTAGGCGGAGGCGCCGCGATGGGAGACGATCACGGGACCGGTGCTCTGGGACCCGGCCCGGGCGTGCGGACTCGGCAGTATCAGCACGGCGCCCCCTAGAAGCGCGGCGGTCGTGGCGGCGGCAACGCGCGCGTGCATGCGTTCTCCTCACGTCGAGCGATCACGGACAGCACAAGAGTGACAGCAGAGGGTCAACGGAGGAGGGGTACGAGATGGCCGCGGATTGAAAGGAGTTGTCCAAGTCCGCTCACTGGCACCGCACAAGTGGGGCGAGGTCGTGATTCTTTGCCGGAAAATCGTTCGACCATTCCGGTGGGAGTCATACTCTCTGCCTCGACCCTGTCCGCTCTCGCGGTCCTGAGGGTGGGGGCATTTCAGGAATTTTCAGGAGCAACAGGGTGGGAAGGGCAGCCGCACATGCAGGGCACGGTCGACGGCTTCACTTACGGACTCGTCACACCGCTGGTGGCATACCTCATGGCCTGCCTGGGCGGAGCGCTGGGTCTGCGCTGCACCACCAGATCGATGCTCGTCGCCCGCTCCTGGCGCGGCGGCTGGCTCGCCCTCGGCTCGGCGGCGATCGGCTCGGGCATATGGACCATGCACTTCATCGCGATGATGGGGTTCACGGTCAAGGAGACCCCCGTCCACTACGACAAACCGACGACGTTCGCGAGCCTGGGCGTTGCCATCGTGATGGTCGGCATCGGGATCTTCATCGTCGGCTACAAGGGCGCCACCGGAACGGCGCTCTTCACCGGGGGCACCATCACCGGTCTGGGTGTCGCCTCGATGCACTACCTGGGCATGGCCGGCATGCGCCTCAACGGAAAGCTCGAATACAACACCCTGACCGTCTCCGCGTCGGTCGTCATAGCCGTCGTCGCCGCCACCGCCGCCCTGTGGGCGGCGGGACAAGTGCGGGGATTCCTCTGGAGCGTGGGCGCCAGTCTCGTCATGGGGCTCGCCGTCAGCGGTATGCACTACGTGGGCATGGCCGCCCTCAGCGTCCATCTGCACGGCTCGACCAGCACCCCCGCGGGGGACTCGCCCGCCGCCCTGCTCGCACCCATGATGATCGGCCCGCTGGCCTTTCTGTGTCTGGCGGGCGTGGTCGTGATGTTCGACCCGCTGATGGTCATGGGCAAGCCCGACTGGACGCCCGTGGAGAACAGGCCGGGCATCCCGGCGCACCCCGCCGTCCCGCACCCCGGCCGCCGTCCCGCGCCCCGCCGCGGCCAGGACCGCGGACACCGGAGTTCCCGCACCCCGCAGAGCTGGTGATCCGGCCCCGTTGTCAGTGCGGGGTCGTACGGTGGATTCCATGCGGCCCGTATCCAAGATCGAACGTTCGGTGGCGCCTTTCGAGGTCGTCAGCTCCTACCAGCCGAGTGGTGACCAGCCCACGGCCATCGCCGAGCTGGAGAAGCGCATCCGCGCAGGTGAGAAGGATGTCGTTCTGCTGGGAGCGACCGGCACCGGCAAGTCCGCCACCACGGCGTGGATGATCGAGAAGCTCCAGCGCCCCACCCTGGTGATGGCCCCGAACAAGACCCTGGCCGCCCAGCTGGCGAACGAATTCCGCGAGCTGCTGCCGAACAACGCGGTCGAGTACTTCGTCTCGTATTACGACTACTACCAGCCCGAGGCGTACGTTCCGCAGTCGGACACCTACATCGAGAAGGACTCCTCGATCAACGAGGAGGTGGAGCGCCTGCGCCACTCCGCGACCAACTCGCTGCTGACCCGCCGCGACGTCGTCGTGGTCGCCTCCGTCTCCTGCATCTACGGCCTCGGCACGCCGCAGGAGTACGTGGACCGGATGGTCCCGCTCAAGGTCGGCGACGAGATCGACCGCGACGACCTGCTGCGCCGCTTCGTCGACATCCAGTACACGCGCAACGACATGGCGTTCGCACGAGGCACCTTCCGGGTCCGCGGCGACACCATCGAGATCTTCCCGGTCTACGAAGAGCTGGCCGTCCGCATCGAGATGTTCGGCGACGAGATCGAGGCCCTCTCCACGCTGCACCCGCTCACCGGCGAGGTCATGAGCGACGACAACCAGATCTATGTGTTCCCGGCCTCCCACTACGTGGCGGGCCCCGAGCGCATGGAGCGCGCCGTCAACGACATCGAGAAGGAACTGGGGGAGCGCCTCACCGAGCTGGAGAAGCAGAGCAAACTCCTGGAGGCCCAGCGTCTGCGCATGCGCACGACGTACGACATCGAGATGCTCCGCCAGATCGGTTCCTGCTCCGGCGTAGAGAACTACTCGATGCACTTCGACGGCCGCGAACCCGGCTCCCCGCCGAACACCCTGATCGACTACTTCCCGGACGACTTCCTGCTCGTCATCGACGAGTCGCACGTCACCGTTCCCCAGATCGGCGCGATGTACGAGGGCGACGCCTCCCGCAAGCGCACCCTTGTCGACCACGGCTTCCGGCTGCCCTCCGCCCTCGACAACCGCCCCCTGAAGTGGGAGGAGTTCCAGGAGCGCATCGGCCAGACCGTGTACCTGTCCGCGACTCCGGGCAAGTACGAGCTCTCCCGCGGCGACGGCTTCGTCGAGCAGATCATCCGTCCCACCGGCCTGATCGACCCCGAGGTCGTCGTCAAGCCCACCGAGGGCCAGATCGACGACCTGGTGCACGAGATCCGCAAGCGCACCGAGAAGGACGAGCGCGTCCTGGTCACCACGCTCACCAAGAAGATGGCCGAGGACCTCACCGACTACTTCCTGGAGCTCGGCATCCAGGTGCGCTATCTGCACAGCGACGTCGACACCCTGCGCCGCGTCGAGCTGCTGCGCGAACTGCGCGCGGGCGAGTTCGACGTCCTGGTCGGCATCAACCTCCTCCGCGAAGGCCTCGACCTGCCCGAGGTCTCCCTGGTGTCGATCCTCGACGCCGACAAGGAAGGCTTCCTGCGCTCGGGCACCTCGCTGATTCAGACCATCGGCCGCGCGGCGCGCAATGTCTCCGGCCAGGTCCACATGTACGCCGACAAGATCACCCCGGCGATGGAGAAGGCCATCGAGGAGACCAACCGTCGCCGGGAGAAGCAGGTCGCGTACAACACGGAGCGGGGCATCGACCCGCAGCCCCTCCGCAAGAAGATCAACGACATCGTCGCGCAGATCGCCCGCGAGGACGTCGACACGGAGCAGCTGCTCGGCTCGGGCTACCGCAAAACGAAGGACGGCAAGGGCGCCAAGGCCCCTGTGCCCGCGCTCGGCGGCAAGGCGGCCAAGTCCGCCAAGGGCAAGGCCAAGGAGACGGTGCCGACCGACCGCCCCGCGGCCGAACTCGCCGGGCAGATCGAGGAGATGACGGAGCGGATGCGCGCTGCCGCGGCCGATCTCCAGTTCGAGATCGCGGCCCGGCTGCGTGACGAGGTGTCCGAGATGAAGAAGGAGCTGCGCCAGATGAAGGAGGCGGGCCTGGCCTGACGTCCTCGCGGGCCCTGCCGGACCTCGGCATATGCGCGCTGTGTTGCAAGACCGACACAAAGCGCGCCCCAGGGTTCGGCACTGTCAGTGGTGCTGCGTAGGGTTCTGGTCATCCGCGGACTCCGCGGCAACAGGGGACAGTTCGAGAGGGGAACAGCGCGTGACGGTCAACATGACCAAGGGTCAGGCCATCAGTCTGCAGAAGAACGACGGGGGCACCCTGACCGCGGTGCGCATGGGGCTCGGCTGGCAGGCCGCCCCCCGGCGCGGCCTGTTCGGCTCGCGCACCCGGGAGATCGACCTCGACGCCTCCGCCGTGCTGTTCGCGGACAAGCAGCCCGTCGACGTGGTGTTCTTCCGCCACCTCGTCAGCGACGACGGCTCGGTACGGCACACGGGTGACAACCTGGTCGGCGGCGTGGGCCAGGGCGGCGACGACGAGGCGATCCTCGTCGACCTGCAGCGCCTCCCGGTCCACATCGACCAGATCGTCTTCACCGTGAACTCCTTCACGGGCCAGACCTTCCAGGAAGTGCAGAACGCGTTCTGCCGTCTGATCGACGAGACCAACGGCCAGGAGCTGGCCCGCTACACGCTGGACGGTGGGGGCAACTACACCGCCCAGATCATGGCGAAGGTGCACCGCGCGGGCACGGGCTGGCAGATGACCGCCCTCGGCACGCCGGCCAACGGCCGCACGTTCCAGGACCTGATGCCCGCGATCCTGCCGCACCTGTAGGCAGCGCGGCGCGCACAGCACGAGGCGACATAGGGGGACAAGGCGATGACGGCCGAGCTGGTCCGGGGGCAGAACCATCCGCTCTCCCAGGTCCGTCTTGAGGTCCGTGTTTCGGCCGGCAAGCCGATCGTGGCCGGGGCCACGCTCAGCGATGAGCAGGGCAAGGTCCGCGGCGTCGAGTGGGTGGCCCACCCGGGCGCGCCCACTCTGCCCGGACTCGAGGTCTCCAAGCAGGCGGCGGCCGACCACCGCCTCGCGTTCGATCTGGACGCCCTGCCGGAGACCGTGCACCGGGTCAGTGTGCTGCTCGCGCTGCCGTCCGGGGCCGGGGGCCCGGTCCGGTTCGGCTCCGTCGCCGCCCCCTTCATCGCGGTCACCGGCCTCGACGGCTCCGAGGTCGCCAGCTACACCATCACAGGGCTGGACGCCGAGTCGGCCGTCGTCGCCCTGGAGCTCTACCGCAGGCAGGGCGCCTGGAAGGTCCGCGCGGTCGGCCAGGGGTACGCGGGCGGTCTCGCCGAACTCCTCACCGACCAGGGCCTGCCCGAGGCCCAGCAGCTCGCGGGCAGCATCAACGAGGCGGTGGCCCAGGGCCTGGCCCGCTCGGTGGCCGCACCCCCGCCGCGCACGCCCGACGGGGACCGCTCACGACAGGCGGCCACCTCGGCGTCGGGACCGGACCAGCCCTACGGCGGACCACAGGGCGCCTCGGGGACGGTACCGCCGCAGCAGTCCCCGTACGACGTGCCGAGTCCGCAAGGGGCCCCCGCGCCGCAGACCGGCTACCCGGGCGGCCCCGGCCAGCCCGATCCTTCGGCCGTCACCCAGCCGTCCACTCCCGCCGGCGGCGGGATCGACTACAGCCATCCCGGCCGGCAGACCGGGGCCCCGCCTCCGCCCCCGCCGACCGCACCACCCGCTCAGCCCGGGCAGCCCGCACAGCCGGTCGCGGGCGACGCGACCGGCTGGTCCATGGAGGAGCGGCTCTACAACCAGGTGTGGGGCATGTTCGAGGACCTGGCCCGCACCACCGCCGCATACCGCAGCGCCGTCGACTTCGCCGACTCGCGGATGGAGCAGGAGCTCGACAAGGTCCTGTCCGACCCGCGCAGCAGGATCGGCGGACAGGGCGACGCCGCACGCGATGCGGCCCGGGCCAAGCACGCCGATCTGGTCGACCAGGCCCGCGCGGCCCTCGACCGGGACCTCGCCCAGCTCACCGCCGAGGCCGAGGTGGTCGAGCCCGCGCTGCCCCCGGCGTTCGCGCGCTGGGACAACCCGGTCTGGCACGGCTACCGAGTGCCGATGGAGATCCCCATGGCGCTGCGCCTGGGCGACCTCCATCTGCCCGAGAGTGAGGGCCTGAGCATCCCGATGCTGGTCCGGCTGCCACTGGAGCGTGGCCTGTGGATCGACAGCGGGCGGGCCACCCTCGACGATTCACTCGCCGACTCCGACGAGCTGCGCCGCCTCGCCATGGACACGGCGGTGGCGCAGGCCGCACGGCTGCTCGCCGTCTATCCCGCGGGCGAGTTCATGGTGCACGTCATCGACCCGGCCGGCTCAGGAGCCTCGTCCCTCGTGCCACTGGTGCAGTCCGGAGCGCTCGACGGCGCGCCCGCGGTCGGCGCCGCAGGTGTGGCCGACGTCCTGGCCAGACTCACCCAGCGCGTCGACCTGGTGCAGATGGCGGTGCGCGGCGGAGCGGCCGACTCGCTGCCACCGGGCTTCGACACCGCGGAGCAACTGCTGATCGTCAACGACTTTCCGCACGGCTTCGACGATCGCGCCGTGACCCAGCTGCGCTATCTCGCGGACGAGGGGCCGGCCGTCGGCGTCCATCTGATGATGGTGGCCGACCGGGAGGACGCCTCCGCCTACGGACCGCTGCTCGACCCGCTGTGGCGCTCGCTGCTGCGCATCACCCCGGTGCCCGACGACCACCTGGCCGATCCGTGGGTCGGGCATGCCTGGACGTTTGAGCCCGCGCTCGTCCCGCCGGGCAGCCAGGTGCTCCAGCAGGTGCTCGCGCAGGTGGCGGCGGCCCGTCGTCCCTGGAACCGCTGACCTCGTCAAGGCCCTGTCAGGAGCTTGCGTCAAGCATCAGTAAAACGTCCTGACCAGGGAATTTATCCATTCCTTTACTAACCCCTTTACCTTTCCTTGGTGATTCGGGTACTCTTTTCCGTACGGAGGGGAGTACTCCCTACCTGCTGCGGCGTACCCGTCAATACGGATCAGGCCAGATCCCGGGGCGTCGGCCCGTGAACGTCACGGGTGGAAGAGACCTCCGGTAGCGACGACGCTGAAATCTGCCGTTACGTACTGCCGGAGGCGCAGTGGATGTTTCCGTGACCCTTTGGGTCCTGACAATCGTGGGCCTCGCCGCCCTGATCGCGGTCGACTTCTTCATCGGCCGCAAGCCGCACGACGTATCCATCAAGGAAGCCGGAATCTGGACCATCGTCTGGATCGCCCTGGCCGGACTGTTCGGACTCGGACTGCTCATGTTCTCCGGCGGTGAGCCCGCCGGAGAGTTCTTCGCGGGCTTCATCACCGAGAAGTCCCTGAGCGTCGACAACCTCTTCGTCTTCGTCCTGATCATGGCGAAGTTCGCGGTGCCCTCGCAGTACCAGCAGCGGGTGCTCCTCGTCGGTGTGCTCATAGCCCTCGTCCTGCGCACGATATTCATCGCCGCGGGTGCCGCGATCATCGCGAGCTTCGCGTGGGTCTTCTACATCTTCGGCGCGTTCCTCATCTACACCGCCTGGAAGCTGATCCAGGAGGCCCGTGCCGACGACGAGGACGAAGAGTTCGAGGAGAACAAGCTGCTCAAGGCCGCCGAGCGACGCTTCGGCGTGGCCGACCGGTACCACGGCACCAGGCTGTGGATCGAGCAGAACGGCAAGCGCGTCATGACGCCGATGCTGGTCGTGATGCTGGCGATCGGCACCACCGACGTGCTCTTCGCGCTCGACTCGATCCCCGCGATCTTCGGTCTGACCCAGGACCCGTACATCGTCTTCACGGCCAACGCGTTCGCGCTGATGGGTCTGCGACAGCTGTACTTCCTCATCGGCGGCCTGCTCAGAAAGCTGGTCCACCTCAGCTACGGCCTGTCGGTCATCCTCGGCTTCATCGGCATCAAGCTGGTGCTGCACGCGCTGCACGAGTCCGGCGTCCATGTCCCCGAGATCTCCATACCGGTCTCACTCGGCGTGATCTGCGGCGTCCTGGTGGTCACCACGATCACCAGCCTGGTCGCCTCCAAGAAGCAGGCGGCGCTCGAAGAGGTCAAGAGCGCTCCGAAGGACAGCGTCGACGTCTGACCACGACGGACGTAGGAACAACCATCCCCGGGAGCGGTGCGCGGCGGATTGCCGACCCCCGCTCCCGGTGCTTGCTTGGATTCTGCGCGTTCCCGGCCCGGGGGCGCCCCGGCCGGGTGGAGGTACCCATGAAGTTCGTGCAGATCATCGAGTTCGAGACCGAGCGTATCGAGGAGATGCAGAAGCTGGCCGAGGATGCCGACAAGCGCATGGCCGGCCGCAGCGGTGGCCCCACGCACCGCCTCGTCCTGCACGACCGCAACAAGCCCAACCACTACCTCGTGGTGATCGAATTCGATTCGCACGAGGACGCCATGCGCAACAGCAACGACCCCGAGACGACGAAGATGGCGGAGCAGATGGCCGCGCTGTGTACCCGGCCACCGTCCTTCACCGACTGTGACGTACGGGAGATGAGCGAGCTGAAGTAGTGCGCCGGTGACCGAACGGGTTCCTTCAACGCAGTAGCGGAGTAGGCCCCGCGCCACCGGAGTGCGGGGCCCGTGTACGCCTGCGACGATCGCGGCATGATCGTTCGGCTCCGGTCACTCGCGACGCAGTGGACGTTCGTCGTGCCCGTGGTCGCGGTGGTCCTGCTGGCCTTCACCTGGGGACGTGACCTGCCCGGCGCCGTCGTCGTGCTGGTGACGCTGGTCCTTGCCGGGGCCGTGCTGGCCGCAGTCCATCACGCCGAGGTGGTCGCGCACCGGGTCGGCGAACCCTTCGGCTCACTCGTCCTCGCCGTCGCCGTCACGATCATCGAGGTCGCGCTGATCGTCGCCCTGATGGCGGACGGCGGCGACAAGAGCTCGACCCTGGCCCGCGACACGGTGTTCGCAGCCGTGATGATCACGTGCAACGGCATCGTCGGGCTGTGTCTGCTGGTCGCCTCGCTGCGTCACGGGCTGGCCGTCTTCAACGCGGAAGGAACCGGCGCCGCCCTCGCGACCGTCGCGACGCTCGCCACGCTCAGCCTGGTCTTCCCGACCTTCACCACCAGCAAGCCGGGCCCGGAGTTCTCCAGCTCCCAGCTCACCTTCGCCGCGCTCGCCTCGCTCATCCTGTACGGCCTCTTCGTGACGACCCAGACCGTGCGGCACCGGGACTACTTCCTGCCGATCACCCGGCAGGGCGAGGTGATCGACGCGGACGACCACGCCGACACCCCGTCCGGCCGCGAAGCCGGGATCAGCCTGGGGCTGCTCGGCCTGGCTCTCGTCGGCGTGGTCGGCCTCGCCAAGGGCGTATCGCCCACCATCGAGTCCGGGGTCGAGGCGGCCGGCATGCCGCACTCCGTGGTCGGTGTGATCATCGCGCTGCTCGTCCTCCTTCCCGAGACCATCGCAGCGGTGCGGTCGGCCCGCCGTGACCGGGTGCAGACCAGCCTGAACCTCGCCCTCGGCTCCGCGATGGCCAGCATCGGACTGACGATCCCCGCTGTCGCCCTGGCGACCATCTGGCTCTCCGGGCCACTCGTTCTCGGCCTCGGCTCCACGCAGATGGTGCTGCTCGCGCTGACCGTGGTGGTGAGCTCCCTGACGGTGGTTCCCGGGCGAGCGACCCCCCTCCAGGGAGGCGTCCACCTGGTCATCTTCGCGGCCTATCTGGAACTGGCGATCAACCCATGACGGGGTCGACCGACAAGGGCGCGGTCTTGTCACTCCGTCGCCGGTACGACCGCCAGCCGCGGCACCGGCCGGGTCTCCGGCAGCAGCGCGAAGCACCCAAGACTGAGCAGCGCGATCCCGGTCAGATACGCGGCCACGCCCCACGGGACGCGCTCTCCGCTCGCCACCGCCGTCGCCACGATCGGCGTGAGCGCGCCCCCAAGGACGCCGCCCAGGTTGTAACCCACCGCGGCGCCCGTGCAGCGCACCCTGGGCTCGTACAACTCCGGCAGATACGCGGCGATCACAGCGAACATCGTGACGAACGCGAGCAGCGCCACCAGGAAACCGAGGAACATCAGCAGGGGTTCGCCGGTCGACAGCAGCGCGACCATCGGGAACATCCACAGCGCGGCGCCCGCGCAGCCCGCGATGCACAGCGGCCGCCGCCCGTAACGGTCGCCCAGCAGGGCCACCAGGGGCGTCAGGGAGCCTTTCACCACCACGGCGGCCATGATGCAGGCCAGCATGACGGTACGGCTCACACCGAGCCGTTCGACGCCGTAGGCGAGCGCCCAGGTCGTCACCGCGTAGAACACGGCGTAGCCGACCGCGAGGCCGCCGGCCGTCAGCAGCACGAGCCGCCAGTGGTCGCGCACCACCTCGGCGAGCGGCACACGCGCGTGGTCCCGCATTTCCAGAAACCGCGGACTCTCCGCGAGCGAGCCGCGCAGCCACAGCCCCGCCACGGCGAGCACCCCCGCCGCCCAGAACGGCACTCGCCATCCCCACGCCGCGAACTGCGCGTCGGACAGTGTCGCCGACAGCACCAGCATCACGCCGTTGGCCAGTACGAACCCCAGCGAAGGGCCGATCTGCGGGAAGCTCGACCACAACCCGCGCCGCTCGGCGGGCGCGTGCTCCGCGGTCAGCAGCACCGCCCCGCCCCACTCCCCGCCGAGCCCGAGCCCCTGCAGAAAACGCAGCACAAGAAGGATCACGGGAGCGGACACGCCGATGCGGTCGTACGTCGGTACGAAGCCGACGGCGACGGTCGCCGCACCGGTCAGCAGCAGTGAGGCGACCATGACCGGCCGCCGCCCGCGCCGGTCCCCGATGTGCCCGAACAGCACCGATCCGAGCGGGCGTGCGACGAACCCGACGCCGAACGTCGCGAAGGCCGCCAGCGTTCCCGCCAGCGGTGAGAACGTCGGGAAGAACAGCGGGCCGAGGACCAGTGCGGCCGCGGTCCCGTAGACGAAGAAGTCGTAGAACTCGATGGCCGTCCCGGCAAGCGAGGCGGCCGCGAGCCGGAGCATGGAAGGCGCCCTTACGGTGCGTACGTCGTGCATGCCGCGTCAACTACCCACGGTGATCGGCGGTTACGGGGGGCGCGCGGGAGTGTGGTGTGGGTCAATAGGTGACTGCGATGCGCCGGGCTGGTCCGTCGACACGAATCGTGCCCCCATAGGGGATGACGAATTGGGGGTCGGTGTGTCCGAGGTCCACGTCGAAGACGATCGTCGTGCCGGGCGCGTAGGCACGCATGGCGCGGAGCACGGCCTCCCGCTGCTCGGCGGCGTAACTAGCACCCTCCTCCGGGCTGTTGGGGCGCTCGAAGGACCACGTCCTGGCACGGCCCATCAGCAGCGCGGAGAAGCGCTGGAGCAGTCCGCGCTCACCCATGTTCCGCAGCGTGCGGAAGACCTCGGGGGCACTCGGCATCTCCTCCGAGGTCTCCAGGAACAGCACTCCGCCGTCGTACTCGGTGAGGTCGTGGGAGATCTCGCGGTCGGCCATCAGCAGCCAGCCGACGATCTCCAGGCAGCCGCCCCAACTGCGGCCCTCGACCACCCGGTCGGCGTTCACCCAGGTCCATCCGGCGCCGGGCCGGGTCTCCGGTTCCGCGTCGAAGGTCGCCGGATCCGCCCAGTCGCGGCTGACGTCATTCCAGCGCTCGGCGGGCCTGAGCTCGTACTCGCCGGAGGTGAAGAGCGCCGCCCTGAGGGATTCGGCGGTGTGCGGGTTCATGGCAACCGGGCGGCCCAGCTCGCACATCACCGACGCACCGTGGTAGCCGACGATTCCGGCGTTGCGGAGAAAAGCCAGCAAGTTGGTGTTGTCGCTCATCCCGAAGAACGGCTTCGGATTCGCCCGGATCAACTCCCGGTCCAGCAGCGGCAGCACGGTGATCTGGTCCTCGCCGCCGATCGACGCGATGACTGCCTTGACCGTCGGATCCGCGAACGCCGCGTGGATGTCGTCGGCCCGTTCCTGCGGGGTCGAGCCCATTTTCCGGGTCGCCGGATACTCCACCGGTTCGAGGACGTACTCCTTGCGCAGCCGCTCCAGGCCCAGCTCGTACGGGAGCGGGAGGATCCCCGCCAGCCCTGAGGACGGCGAGATCACGGCTATCCGGTCGCCAGGGGAGGGCTTGGGAGGGTACGAAGGCGTCGTCATGACGGGAGGGTACGGGCCGTCACCACTCAGGTGCACCGTGATAAACCGGGTCTGAGCAGCGGTCCTCCACGGACCGGCAGACCTGAAGGACCGGAGGAACCGTGCCCCGCACCCTCGCCAACGCCCCGATCATGATCCTCAACGGGCCCAACCTGAACCTCCTCGGGCAGCGCCAGCCGGAGATCTACGGTTCGGACACGCTCGCGGACGTGGAGGCCCTGTGCGCCAAGGCGGCGGCCGCGCACGGCGGCACGGTCGACTTCCGGCAGTCCAACCACGAGGGCGAACTGGTGGAGTGGATCCACGAAGCGCGCCTGAACCACGCCGGAATCGTGATCAACCCGGCAGCCTACTCGCACACTTCTGTCGCGATCCTGGATGCGCTCAACACCTGTGACGGCCTTCCTGTGGTGGAGGTCCACATCTCCAACATCCACCAGCGCGAGGAGTTCCGGCACCACTCTTACGTCTCGCTCCGCGCCGACGGGGTCATCGCGGGCTGCGGTGTGCAGGGGTACGCCTTCGCGGTGGAGCGGGTCGCGACGCTGGCGGGGACGGGGCAGGCGGACGCCTGACCGCGAGGCGACGCCGTGCGGTGGGGGTGCGCGGCCGCTTGACGGAGGGTAATCGGACGGGCTGAGTCCGATTGTCAGTGGCGGGTGCCACGATCAATTCATGAATTTCTTCGAGGGATTGATCGCGCCCGACCCGCCCGACCCGGCCGACCCGCCCGACGAGCCGCAACCGGAGACGGAACACCGACTGGCCGCCTACCTGCCGGGCGCGGACGAGTCATTACCGCCCGCGAACTGGTTCGTGCCCGCCCAACTGCCGCAGGTCACCGAACTCGGCGCCGGCCCGGCCGCGCGCATCATGCTCACCGGCTGGCATGTGTGGCCCGGTTCGGTGACCTTCCGGCTGCGCATCTTCCTGAGGTCGATCCGCCAGGGCCGGCCGACGCACCCCATCCACTTCGGGCCGGGCCGACCCGGCACCGGCGCCCTGCGCTTCGGCCTGCTGCTCCCGGACGGGCGGCGGATCACCACACTCGACGGCCACCCGTGGCCCGCACCCACGGAGGGACCGCCACGGCCCACTCTGCGACTGCACGGTGGAAGCGGCGGCGGGTTCCACTACGAAATGGAGCTGCACCTGTCGCAGTTGCCCCCGGAGGGGCCCATGCAGCTGGTGGCCGAGTGGCCCGACCATGGCGTGCCCGAAACGCGTACGGAGATCGACGCGACGGCACTACGGGCCGCGGCCGCCGAGGCGGTGGCGATCTGGCCGGAGACCGAGCCCCCACCCTCCGAGGGGAAAGCCCGGCATACGGGCAGTTGCGCGAACCTCAGCTCGGGGCCCGGGGAGATCATGGCGGAGGGCATCGTCGGCCCCGCCGGACGGCGCGACAACCGGCCGGCCGCTCCGCCGCCGAACCCGGACCGCGATGACTGGGAGGCCATGGGGCACGAGGGATGGCAGGACATCGAACTCGTCAGAGCACGCCTCGCAGAGGGCGCCGACCCTCTGGAGGAACTCGACTCCTGGTCCGGCGAGACCCCACTGCACCACGCCGCGGAGCATGGCGCGCCCGAAGTCGTCGCCGAACTCCTGCGGCACGTCGAGGACGTGGACGTGGCGGGTCGCGAGGGATGCACCCCACTGTGGGAGGCGGTCTGCCACGGTGAGAGGGAGGCCGCGGAGCTGCTGCTCGCCGCGGGCGCGGACGCCTGGAGCCCGCAGATGGGCGGCCGGTCGCCGGGCCGTCTCGCCCTCACGACACAGCTGGCCCCGCTTTTCGAGGCGCTGCCGAACGCTGTGCCTCTGACTCCGGAGGAGCGCAAGGCGCAGGAGGATGCCGACCGCCGGGCCGAGGTCTTCCGCGACATGCACTTCGACGGCCGGTCGATCGCCTTCGTGGCGGGGATCGACGAGGAGACGGCGATACGCCGCCTGGGGGCCGACCCGGCTGCCACTGCCGTACTCGACCTCGACCGGGAGCCGGGTCCGTACGGGACCGGACCCCACGGGTTCGACCCCGGTGACCACGAGCTCTCCGGGCGCTTCGTGGGCGTGACCGGAGTACCTGGCGGATGCGTCCTGGTCCAACCGACCAACTACCGCCTGAACACCTCGGACGTTCTCAACGCCCTCTCACCCGGCACGACCGCCTACGGGCTCTACTTCAACGCCAAGGGAGGCACCTTCGGCGAGCTCTCGCGCGACGGGCACAGCGAGTTGAGCGAGGAGATCGGCCTTGTGTTCGGGGACGAGCCCGACCTCCACTGGCTGTACCGCTTCTGGCAGTGGGACAAGCCCTCCGGGATGTGGGGCGCCTACGAAGTGGCGTACGCGTCGCACATGGGCGGCATACGTGTCACCGACCGACGTGCGGTCGAGGGGCCGCCGCGGCGCTGGGCGGAGATACCCGAGGGCAGCGAACTGCTGGGCTGATCCGCGCCGCCGCCGAGGCGTCCGTCAGAGCCGACCCGCCTCCACGATCCGCCGCAGAAACTTCTGTGTCCGCTCCTGCTGAGGGTTGCCGAAGATGTCCTCGGCCGTGCCTCGCTCCAGGATCACACCACCGTCCAGGAAGCAGACCTGGTCCGCGACCTCGCGGGCGAAGCCCATCTCGTGCGTGGCGAGGACCATGGTCATTCCGTCGTCCTTCAAGTCCCGGACGACGTTGAGGACCTCGCCGACGAGTTCAGGGTCGAGGGCGGCGGTGATCTCGTCGAGGAGGAGCAGCCGGGGACGTACGGCCAGGGCGCGCACGATCGCGGCCCGTTGCTGCTGGCCGCCGCTGAGCCGGTCCGGGTACTCGCCCGCCTTGGCGCCGAGCCCGAGCCGATCGAGCAGCTCACGCGCGTGCGCCTCAGCCTCGGCGCGGTTCACGCCGTGCACGCGGCGCGGGGCGAGGGTGATGTTCTCCAGGACGGTCATGTGCGGAAAGAGGTTGTAGGCCTGGAAGACCACGCCGATCCGCCGGCGTACCGCGTCCTGGTCGACCCTCGGGTCGGTGATCTCCTCGCCGTCCAGCCAGATCGCACCGTCGTCGATCTCCTCCAGGAGGTTCGCGCAGCGCAACAGCGTCGACTTGCCGGAGCCGGAGGCGCCGATCAGCGTGGTCACCGTGTGCGGGGCGACTTCCAGGTCGACGTCCCGCAGCACGACCGAGTCGCCGAAGGTCTTGCGGACGGACTCCATCCGCAGCATGGGACCGCTGAGGTCGGGGTTCCGGCTCATACGACGCCTCCCTGGCTGCGACGCCGGTCCATACGCGCGGTCACCCAGTCGGTGAAGCGGGTCATGGGGATGGTCAGGGCCACGAACAGGAGCGCGGCGACGATGTACGCCGTGTAGTTGAGGCTCCGGCCCACGATGATGTCCGCGGAGCGCATCGCCTCGACCGCACCACCGATCGAGACGAGGCTGGTGTCCTTCTGCAGGGACACCATGTCGTTGAGGAGCGGCGGGACTTGGCGGCGTACGGCCTGCGGCAGTACCACGTGGCGCAACGTCTGCCGGGTGGTGAGGCCCAGTGAGCGTGCCGCGGCCCGTTGTGACGGATGCACGGATTCGATGCCGGCGCGGACGACTTCGGCGACGTACGCCGAATAGGTCAGTACGAGGCCCGTGCCGCCGAGCAGAACGGGGTCGTTGGTCACGCCCTGCAGCTGGAGCGCCGGGATACCGAACACGACGATCGACAGGCAGATGATCAGCGGCAGACCGCGGAAGAAGTCGGTGTACGCGGTGGCCAGGGCGCGCACCGGCCAGTACATGGGGCCTCGCAAGGTGCGGGCCACGGCTATCAGCGTGCCCAGCACCAGCACCACGACCCCGCACACCACGAACAGCCGGACGTTCAGCCACAGCCCTTCGAGCACCTTCGGGAAGGCCTCACGCGCGAACGACGCGCTGAAGAACGTCTCCTTGGTGCGCGGCCAGCCTGGCGCGTCGACGACGACGAGGTACAGGACCACGGCGGTGACGAGCGTGGAGAGCGCGGCCACTGCCGTCGAGCGGCGAGCACGGCTGCGCCGGTAGCGCTCACGCTCGATCCGCCGCTGCGACGGGACGTAGGCGTCGCCCCCACCGGGCATGTCCCCCTCGGCGGAGTCCTCGCCCGACTCCTCCTTCATGGCCGTCACTTGAGCACCGGAGCGTCGACGGCCTCGGACAGCCACTGCTTCTCGATCTTCGCGAGCGTGCCGTCCTCGCGCAGCGTGTCCACAGCCTTCGTCACGCAGGAGGTCAGCGCGCTGCCCTTGTCGAGGACGAGCCCGAACTGCTCGGGCGTACCACCCTGGTTCTCGAACTGCCCGACGATCTTCGCGTCGGTCACCTCGGCCGCGGTGATGTAGAAGGCGGTCGGCAGGTCGACCACGATGGCGTCGATCTGGCCGTTCTTCAGCGCGGACTTGGCCTGGTCGTTCTTCGCGTACGCGGCCGGCTGCTGGGTCGGCTTCACGACGTCGTTGATGTAGTTCAGGCTGGTGGTGCCGACCTGGGCGCCCAGCTTCAGGCTCTTGAGGTCCGCGATGCTCGTCGCCTTCGCGGCCTTGGAGCTCTTCAGCGCGATGACGGCCTGGCGCACGTCGTAGTAGCCGGACGAGAAGTCCACGGCCTTCTTGCGCTCGGTGCTGATCGACACCTGGTTGATGTCGAAGTCGAAGGACTTCGTGCCGGGCGCGAAGGCCTTGTTGAACGGGACGCTCTGCCAGACGACGTTGCTCTTGTCGTAACCGAGCTGCTCGGCCACGGCGTAGGCGACCGCCGACTCGAAGCCCTTGCCGTTGGCGGGCTTGTCGTCCTTGAACCACGGCTCGTACGCGGGCTCGTCGGTCGCGATCGTCAGCTTGCCGGAGGTCTGGGTGCTCAACTTGCCCTTGGCACAGGTCTCCCCGGTTGCCCCGGAGGCCTTGTCGGTCGCCTTCTCCTCCGGCTGCGGAGCACAGCCCACGGCGAGGGCGAGCAGGGCAACGGTGGTGGCGGACGCGGTGCGGCGCAGGGCGCGTTGGGCGAGATGCATGGCGGGAGAGTGACAGTCCACCATGCCGTTTGTCGAGGTCACAAGGGCAAATGTCCGCATAGTGGGAACGTGTGTTGCAGTCCCGTGAACGCTCGACGGGAAGCCCGGCCATGTGCTCGACGAGAACGCTGCCGGGGCCGCCGGCCGAGGGCGGGGATCGAAAGGCCGGCGGCCCGTCCGCGCAGGAGCCGTCATCCTGTGCGGGGCTGCTTTCAGTGGACTGCACCAGCGCCCGCGCCGGGAGCGCGCGCGTGACACCGGCGCGTGCGCTCGGTTCACACGGGGCGCGTGCTGCGTCATTCGCGCCGTCGTGCGTACGTGGGTTGCGTGGGGCGTGTACGAGGGACGTGCGCGAGTGAGGCGCACTCGGAGCGCACGACTACGGCTCGCGCGCGGGGAGCGTGCGCTGAAAGCTCGCGCTGGGCTCGCGCTCGCGATCATGCGCCGGGCGCTGTCACGGCAACGCGCCGGGCGCGCTCGTCGCAGCGTGCGGGGCGTGCGCTCACAAACACGCGCGGGGCGCGTGCTCGCGAACACGCGCCCCTGGGGTCGGACTCACCACCCCCGCGCGTGCCACTCCGGCAGATGCGGCCGCTCCGCGCCCAGCGTCGTGTCGTTGCCGTGGCCCGGGTAGACCCAGGTCTCGTCCGGCAGAACGCCGAAGATCTTGGTCTCGACGTCCTGGATGAGGCTGGCGAACGCCTTCGGGTCCTTGCGTGTGTTGCCCACACCACCTGGGAAGAGGCAGTCCCCTGTGAACACATGCGGGTGCCCGTGCGGGTCGTCGTAGACGAGAGCGATCGAGCCCGGCGTGTGCCCCACCAGATGGCGCGCGGTGAGTTCCACGCGCCCCACCCGGATCGTGTCGCCGTCGTCGACGAGGACGTCGGTCGGCACGGGGATGCCGACGGCGTCGTGCCGGCCCGCGTAGGTGCGCGCGCCCGTGGCCGCCACGACCTCCGCAAGCGCCTGCCAGTGGTCGCCGTGCTGATGGGTGGTCACGACGGACGCGATGCCGTCGTCACCGATCAGCGTGAGCAGCGTCGAGGCGTCGTTCGCCGCGTCGATCAGAAGCTGCTCGTCGGTGGCCCGGCAGCGCAGCAGATAGGCGTTGTTGTCCATCGGGCCGACGGCGACCTTGGAGATCATCAGGTTCTGCAGCTCATGCACATCGGCAGGTCCGCCGACCTTCACCGCTCCGCTGTACGTCATGACGGCAGCCTATAGCGGGGGCAGGCCGGGAAGCGGACCGCCGTCGACGCTCAGGCCGGCCCCGTCGCGGCGCCCCGCGAGCCAGCCGAGCAGCGCCGGGGAGGTTCCGGTCACGGTGACCTCGGGGCTGCCCTCCGTGACGCGGCCCGTGCTCCACGCGCGCGTGCCGTCGGTGACGCGTGTGGCAGGCACCTCGGGGTGTCCGCTGAAGCGGTCGGCGAGGAAGTCGATCTCCCGTGCCACGAACTCCTCCGGAAGATCTTCGAGCTCGTACCCGATCCCCAGATCCACGTGGTGCAGTTCGACCTCGATCCACCGCCGGAACGGCACTCGGGCCGCGGAGTCGGTGACCCCGTTGCGCAGCTCCACGGTGCGGGACCAGTCCGCGGGAGCGGCCCCCGCCTCCTGGAAGCGGGCCGCGCTCTCGCGCACGTCCGTGAGCTGTACGTCCAGGGCGCGCGGTGCGTCCCGCTCGATGTCGTTGTCCCGGGCGTCCCCGGAGGCGTACATGGGGCGCCCTTCGAGGACGTTCACGAGAGCGTCCGCGTTGCGGGCGAGGTGGGCGAGGACGTGGCCGCGGCTCCAGCCGGGAAGCCGTGACGGCTCGGCCACGGAAACGTTGTCCAGTTTGGCGGCTGCGCTGAGCAGCCGTTCGGTCGCGTCACGTACAGACGCCAGGTCGCGCACATGATCAATCATGAGGCCGACCCTAGCCCCGCCACACGTTTGGGTGAAGGTGGTCGACCACCACCCTAAATCGAATACGCGTGCTATAAGCTCGGGCGTGGCGTCGGGCATGCTGGAGGGCCCGGGATTGTTGTGAACCAGGGAAACCAACCGGCGCTGTCAGTGGCTCCCCCTAGTCTGAGAAAGACGGGGGCCTCGGCCCCTGTCACTTCTCTCAAGAAAGGTGCGGACCGGCGTGGCCGACCGTCTCATCGTCCGTGGAGCGCGCGAGCACAATCTCAAGAATGTCTCGCTCGACCTCCCGCGCGACTCGCTCATCGTCTTCACGGGCTTGTCGGGGTCGGGCAAGTCCTCGCTGGCCTTCGACACCATCTTCGCCGAGGGGCAGCGGCGCTACGTGGAGTCGCTCTCCTCGTACGCCCGGCAGTTCCTCGGCCAGATGGACAAGCCGGACGTGGACTTCATCGAAGGCCTCTCCCCGGCGGTCTCCATCGACCAGAAGTCGACCTCGCGCAACCCGCGCTCGACGGTCGGCACCATCACCGAGGTCTACGACTATCTGCGCCTGCTCTTCGCGCGCATCGGCAAGCCGCACTGTCCCGAGTGCGGCCGCCCCATCACGCGCCAGTCGCCGCAGGCCATCGTCGACAAGGTCCTGGAGCTGCCGGAGGGGAGCCGCTTCCAGGTCCTGTCGCCGCTGGTGCGCGAGCGCAAGGGAGAGTTCGTCGACCTCTTCGCCGATCTCCAGACCAAGGGGTACAGCAGGGCCCGGGTCGACGGCGAGACGATCCAGCTCACCGAGCCGCCCACGCTCAAGAAGCAGGAGAAGCACACCATCGAGGTGGTCGTCGACCGCCTCACGGTGAAGGACTCGGCCAAGCGCCGCCTCACCGACTCCGTGGAGACCGCCCTCGGCCTGTCCGGCGGCATGGTCGTGCTCGACTTCGTCGACCTCCCCGAGGACGACCCCGAGCGCGAGCGCATGTACTCGGAGCACCTGTACTGCCCGTACGACGACCTGTCCTTCGAAGAGCTGGAGCCCCGCTCCTTCTCCTTCAACTCGCCCTTCGGCGCCTGCCCCGAGTGCACCGGTATCGGTACGCGCATGGAGGTCGACCCGGAGCTGATCGTCCCGGACGAGGAGAAGTCGCTCGACGAGGGCGCCATCCACCCCTGGTCGCACGGGCACACCAAGGACTACTTCGGGCGGCTCGTCGGAGCCCTCGCCGACGCGTTGGGATTCCGAACCGACATCCCCTTCGCCGGTCTTCCGCAACGTGCCAAGAAGGCCCTGCTCTACGGGCACAAGACGCAGATCGAGGTCCGCTACCGAAACCGGTACGGACGCGAGCGCGTGTACACCACGCCCTTCGAAGGGGCCGTCCCCTTCGTCAAACGGCGGCACAGCGAGTCCGAGAGCGACGCGAGCCGCGAGCGCTTCGAGGGCTATATGCGCGAGGTGCCCTGCCCCACCTGTGAGGGCACGCGCCTGAAGCCGCTCGTCCTCGCGGTCACGGTCATGGAGAAGTCGATCGCCGAGGTCTCCGGGATGTCCATCAGCGACTGCGCGGACTTCCTGGGCGAGCTGAGGCTCAACGCCCGAGACAAGAAGATCGCCGAGCGCGTCCTGAAGGAGGTCAACGAACGGCTGCGCTTCCTGGTCGACGTCGGCCTCGACTACCTGTCGCTGAACCGCGCGGCCGGTACCCTCTCCGGCGGTGAGGCCCAGCGCATCCGGCTGGCCACCCAGATCGGCTCCGGACTCGTGGGCGTCCTGTACGTCCTCGACGAGCCCTCCATCGGTCTGCACCAGCGCGACAACCACCGACTGATCGAGACCCTGGTCCGGCTGCGCGACATGGGCAACACGCTCATCGTGGTGGAGCACGACGAGGACACCATCAAGGTCGCCGACTGGATCGTCGACATCGGCCCCGGCGCGGGCGAGCACGGCGGCAAGGTCGTGCACAGCGGCTCCCTGAAGGAGCTGCTCGTCAACGAGGAGTCGCAGACCGGCCAGTACCTGTCGGGCAAGAAGTCCATCCCGCTGCCCGACATCCGCCGCCCCCGGGACCCGTCCCGGCAGCTCACGGTGCACGGCGCCCGGGAGAACAACCTCCAGGACATCGACGTGTCCTTCCCGCTGGGCATCCTCACGGCCGTCACGGGCGTGTCGGGCTCCGGCAAGTCGACGCTGGTCAACGACATCCTGTACACGCACCTGGCCCGAGAGCTGAACGGCGCGAGAAGCGTCCCCGGCCGGCACACGCGCGTGGACGGCGACGACCTCGTCGACAAGGTCGTGCACGTCGACCAGTCGCCCATCGGCCGAACCCCCCGGTCCAACCCGGCCACGTACACCGGAGTCTTCGACCACGTCCGCAAGCTGTTCGCGGAGACGACCGAGGCGAAGGTCCGCGGCTATCTGCCCGGGCGCTTCTCCTTCAACGTCAAGGGCGGCCGCTGCGAGAACTGCTCCGGCGACGGCACCATCAAGATCGAGATGAACTTCCTCCCGGACGTGTACGTCCCGTGCGAGGTCTGCCACGGTGCGCGCTACAACCGGGAGACCCTGGAGGTCCACTACAAGGGCAAGTCCGTCGCCGACGTCCTGAACATGCCGATCGAGGAAGCCATGCACTTCTTCGAGGCCGTCCCGGCGATCGCCCGCCACCTCAACACGCTGAACGACGTCGGTCTCGGCTACGTCCGGCTCGGTCAGTCCGCGACCACCCTGTCCGGCGGCGAGGCCCAGCGTGTGAAGCTCGCCAGCGAACTGCAGAAGCGGTCCACCGGACGCACGGTCTACGTCCTCGACGAGCCGACCACCGGCCTTCACTTCGAGGACATCAGCAAGCTCCTCACCGTGCTCTCCGGACTGGTCGACAAGGGCAACACGGTCATCGTCATCGAGCACAACCTGGACGTCATCAAGACCGCCGACTGGCTCGTCGACATGGGCCCCGAGGGCGGCGCGGGCGGCGGTCTCGTGATCGCCGAGGGCACGCCGGAGGAGGTCGCCGGCGTTCCGGCCAGCCACACCGGAAAGTTCCTGCGCGAGGTCCTCAGCGCCGACCGGATCAGCGACGCCGCCCCGGTGAAGGCCGTGCGCAAGACCGCCGCCAAGAAGACGGTGGCGGCCAGGGCGACGGCGAAGAAGACGACCACGAAGACCGTCAACAACACGGCCACGAAGAAGGCGGCCGCGGCCACGAAGAAGACGGCCACCAAGAAGGCGACCCCCGCGAAGACCACGCGGGCTCGCAAGGCCTGACAAGTCCCCAAAAGTACGGCGCCCCGCGGGAACTCCCCGTGGGGCGCCGTGCGTTGCACAGTCAGCCGCGCTGTCCCTGCGGCTCGACGAACTGCATGTCCAACTGCACCTTGACAACATCACCCAGGAACCCGGTCCCGAAGTCCAGACCGAAGTCGCTGCGCCGTATCTCGCCCGTCGCCTCGAACCCCGCGTGCCGGCGACCGTCGACGGGGGAGTCCACCACCCCGCCGAACTCGACGGCGAAAGGCACCGTCCGCGTCACGCCTCCGATGGTCAAGTCCCCTTCCATCGACCACTCCTCACCGTCACCGGACACCCGCGTCGAGCGGAAGGTCATCGTCGGACGTTTCTCGACGTCGAGCAGTTCGGGCGAGCGAGTGTGCGCGTCGCGGTCCGGGTTCCCGGTGTCAAGAGAGGCAAGAGCGATCTCGGCGCTCACCTTGACATCGGCTGCCGTCTCACCGACGTACAGCCCGGCCTTCACCTCGCCGAAGCGCCCCCGCACCTTGGCGATCCCGAGGTGGCGGATGGTGAAGTTGACGGCCGAGTGCAGGGGGTCGAGCTCCCAGTCGCCAGCGGCGAGCGGCAGGGAAGAGGCATACGCGGTCGGGGAGTTGTCGTCAGTCATGGCTCCACCCTGCGCGGCCGGGCAGCCAGCAGGGAGACCGGCTGAATGGTGGTAGTGACAGGGCCACGATCCGGTGCCGTACGCGCTGTACGTTCGACAGGTGAGCGACAACGAGCTGGGCACCTTCCTGCGCGCACGCCGCGAAGCGATCACACCCGCCGAGGTGGGGCTGCCGACGGGTTCCCGCCGTCGCACTCCGGGGCTGCGCCGCGCCGAGCTGGCCACACTCGCGGGGATCAGCGTCGAGTACCTTATCCGGCTCGAACAGGGCCGCGACCGCAACCCGTCACCCCAGGTCCTGGGCGTGCTCGCCGACGCGTTGCAGCTGCCCGTGACGGAGCGGATCCTGCTGCGCCGGCTCGTCAAGGAGGCCGGTCACGACGCCGTGTTCTGCACATCGGTGGTGGAGCCCACCCGCACCGTGCGCCCCAGCGTGCGGGCCATGCTGGACCGGCTGGAACCCACACCCGCCGTGCTCCTCAACTGGATCGGCGACATCCTCGCGTACACCAGCGGCTATCGGCGGTTCGCCGGACCTCTCGGGGTGCTCGACGGCAAGCAGCCGAACATCCTGCGGTATGTGTTCACCGACGAGCGGGCGCGCGCCGCCTACTCCAACTGGGATCAGGTGGCCGACGTACAGGTCGCCCACCTCAGGCAGGAGGCGTCACTCCAGGATCCCCATGTCGCTGCCGTGGCCGACGAGTTGACCGTCACCGCGGGCGCCCCCTTCGCCGACCGGCTCGCCGCCGTTCCGGCCATGCCCCGGCGGGCCGGTACCGACCTGGTCGCTCACCCGGAGGCCGGCCCACTGCGCCTGTCGTACGAGACGCTCGCCCTGCCGGACGACGGCCACCGCATGGTCGTACACCTGCCCGCCGATGAAGCCACAGCGGCCGCGCTGGACCGCCTCAACGGGCGGCAGCCCGGGGCGCTGCGGTCGGTCGGCAGCTGACTGTGCTGTTACAGGTTGCCGAGTTCAGCGGCGTACGGCGGTTCGGCTCCCGCGCGGGAGCAGGTGATCGCCGCCGCGCGGGCCGCGAAGCGCAGCAGTTCGGTCCAGCCGTCGGCGCCGAGGGCTGCCACCGCAGCCGACGACAGGGCGTCCCGCGCGCCCAGGCCGTGCAGCAATGCCGCGTTCACGGTGTCGCCGGCGCCGATGGTGTCCACGACGTCGACTGGTTCGCCGGGCACGGAGTGCACCGCGCCGTCGCGGGTGAACACCGTCAGACCGTCGCCGCCCTGCGTGATCACCACGGCCGCGGGACCGGACGCCAGCCACTCGCGTGGGGTGCCGCCGAGCCACAGGGCGTCCTCCTCCGAGAGCTTGAGGAGCGACACCGACGGCAGCCAGCTCTTGAACCGGGCCCGGTAGGCATCCGCGTCGGGGATCAGCCCGGCTCGGATGTTCGGGTCGAGCGCGGTGAACACCCCCCGTGCGGCGGCGGTCCGCATCAGCTCCTCGTACGCGCTCGCGCCCGGCTCAAGGACGAGCGAGCAGGTGCCGAAGGACACCGCCTTGGTGGCGTCGGGGAGTTGGTCCGGTGCGGAGAAGAGACGGTCCGCGGTGCCCTCGACGTAGAAGGAGTACGCGGCTGAGCCATCCGTGCCGATCGAGGCGACCGCGAGGGTCGTCGGCTCCGTTCCGCGCTGCACGGACGACACGTCGACGCCCGCCTCGCCCAGCCCGCCCAGGAGTGCCTCACCGAACGCGTCGTACGAGACCCGGGAGCAGAAGGCAGTGGGGGAGCCGAGGCGGCCCAGTGCCACCGCCGTGTTGTAGGGGCCGCCGCCCAGGCGCGGCAGCAGGCCCACGAGGGCGCCCGTGCCCTGCGGTACCAGATCGATCAGGGCCTCACCGGCGACGATGATCACGACTCGGGTCCTTTCCTGTGGCGCTCGGGACTCTTGGAGCTCTCGGGGCAGCCGCACGAGGTGCGGTGGACGAAGGCGGAGGGCAGCCGGACGGTACGGCCCGGACGGCCGGGCGACGCCAGCCGTTCCAGGAGCAGCCGGACGGCCTGGGCCCCGATCTCCTTGCTGGGCTGGGAGATCGCGGTCAGCCGGGGGGTGAACAGGTCCGCCCAGGAGAAGTCGTCGAAGCAGCACAGCGCCAGGTCGTCCGGCACCGACAGGCCCCGTCGGCGCAGGGCCCGCAACGTGCCGATGGTCATGGCGTTGTTGGCGGTGACGAGTGCGGTGGGCTGGGCCGCGAGGGACAGCAGGGCGTGGGTGGCCTCCTCGGCGGCCTCCGCCTGGGAGTTGCCGTGCGCCACGAGCCGTTCGTCGTACGGGAGTCCGGCGTGCGCGAGGCCGTGGCGGTAGCCGGTGATCCGTTCGGAGGTGGTGCTGAGCCCCGGCAGGCCGGCGACCAGTCCGATGCGTTGGTGGCCCAGTTCGGCGAGGTGGGTGACCAGCCGTGTCGTGGGCTCGGCGTTCTCGGTGCAGACTTGGTCGAAGGGGAAGGGGCTCTCGGCGGGGGAGCCGACGAGTCTGTCCAGGAACACGGTGGGTACGTCGTGCTGCCCGAGATAGCGCAGGAGCGCCTCCGGATCCGCCGAGGGGGCGATGATCACGCCGTCGACGCGTCGCTCGTACAGCAGTTGGACGATCTTCCGCTCGTGCTGCGGGTCGTCGTGCGGATCGGCGATCAGCAGGCTGTAGCCGTGCTTCAGGGCGCCGGCCTCGACGCCCTGAAGGATCTCCGTGAAGTACGGGTTGCTGATCGCCGATACCGCGAGCCCGATGGACCGTGTGCGTGCGGTGACCAGTGAACGGGCCAGGGTGTTCGGCGTGTATCCGAGCTCGTCGATGGCATCGAGGACGGCCTGGCGGGTCTGGGGCAGTACAGGGCGCGTGTCATTGAGCACATGCGAGACGGTCGCGATGGACACACCCGCGCGCTGAGCCACATCGACCATCGTCGCCATGACGCTCCCTCCCCTGGAACCCGGTCGTCCGCACGGGAAGCTATCCCATCCGGCGGTAGACGTAAACGCTTACGTAAGCGTTTACGTCCACCTCGTGATGTCGACCCACCCCGCCCGGGGCGGAATGATTCAGACCGGTATCGTCGATCTCCACCGCCCCCGACCAGTGGAGATGCCATGCCCGGCCGTCCGTCCGCGACCCGCCGTACCGTCCTGCGGGGAGCGGCGCTCACCCCGGTCGCCGGGCTCGGCCTCAGCGCGTGCTCCGGTGGTGGCGAGGGTGCTCCCACGAAGCTCACCGGACCGGTCGAGCTCGGCGCGGAGAGCGAGATCGCCAAGGGGAGCGCCAAGCTCTACCGCGATGAGAACGTCGTGGTCAGCCGCGCGGAGAACGGTTCACTCAAGGCGTTCAGCTCGATCTGCACGCACGCGGGGTGTGCCATCAACAAGCTGGAGGGCGCGACGCTCACGTGTCCCTGCCACGGCAGTGAGTTCGACGCGATGACGGGCAAGGTGCTGCACGTGCCGGCCACCACGCCGTTGGAGGAACTGTCCGTGGAGGCGAAGGGCGGGAAGATCATCGCGGGCCCGGGCGCCTGAGGCGCTCTCGCAGCGGACGCCTGACCAGGCCGGTCACCGACGCCGTGCCCTTGACCTGGGTGGTCACTCCCAGTCCCACCCGATCCCCACGATCCCCGACCGCACGCGCGGCTCGACCAGATGCACCGAGCGGTGGCGACCGCTCAGCGTCAGTTCCTGGCGACCGCTGCGCGGAGCCGCCGCCGAGTGCTGGGTGAACCGGTGGCAGTGCACAGGCAACGCGTCCTCGGCGAACTGCACTTGGAGGGCGTACTGCCCGCCCGCGAAGCTGAAGCCGCGGACGTACTCGCTGGACGCACCGGCCGTGCCGTCGTCGAAGCCGTAGCGGAACAGGAACGTATCGCCTGCGCGCAGACGTGTGTCGAAGAGCAGTTCGGCCACGAACACCCCGGTGTCCTGGTGCCAGCGCACCCGCCCCGTACGGCAGTTCTCCAGGGCGCGTACCGCCATCCGTTCCGGAGCGCACCCCGGGTCTCCGTGGTGGATGGCCACATAGCGGTCCACGCCGTCCCTGTGGGCGCGCACTATGTGGTGCGACTCGCGGCCCAGCAGCTCGCGATGTGCCCCGATCCGCACGCGTTCGTGGTGGCCGAGGGTGTGCAGCCCGCCGTCGAGAGGTGACTCCAGCTCGGCCAGAAGCCGCTCCAGGACGCCGGATGCCTCCACGAGGGAGCGGTACGAACGGCCCGCGGGGCGCTGCGGATCGGAGCGCTCGTCGGCCTTGGCGAGCAGCCGGATCAGCGACTCGTCCGGCAGCTGGAGGATCTCCTCCAGGGCGCGTACGGCGCGCAGCGACTCGGGGCGCTGTGGGCGCCGGGCGCCCTGCTGCCAGTAACTCAGGCTCGTCACCCCGACCTTGACCCCGTACCGCGACAGATGGTGCTGTACGCGCTGCAGCGGCAGCCCGCGCGCGGCGATCGCGGCGCGCAGCGCGACATGGAAGGGGCCGCCCCGCAGAGCCGTCTCCAGTTCCGCAGTGGCGACGTCCGCGTGCTGTGTGCCGTGCCGCATGCAGGGGGCCTTTCTGTGAATGTTCACAACGGCTGGTCAGGCCGTTCGTGCGGGTCGTCGGGGCCGCCAGGTCGGCGCGCGGGGGCTGTTCACACGCAGGTTTCGCCGTTCACGCCCCGAGTTCCCCCGCATTGAAGCGTGTTGACCAAGCCCCGACAACACCTGATGCTCAACATGCTTCACCGCAGCGTCCGGACGCGCTCCTCCACTCCTCGAACCCCACTCGGGAGGAACGCATGCGCCACAGAAGGCTCCTCGCTCTCGCCGCCGTGCTGGCCGCCCTCGGCGCCGCCCCGGCGACGGCCGCCGCTTCCCAGGCACCCGCGGCCAGTACGTCCACGCCCCACGCGACGACCCTCGCGTACAAGCGCCTGAACATCACCATGCAGGTCCAGCAGAAGAGCAACTGGTGCTGGGCGGCGAGCGGGAACACCGTCGCCACCTGGTTCGGTCGGAGCTACTCGCAGAACCAGTTCTGCAACGCCGCCTTCGGGCGCGCCCAGGGCGCCGAATGCCCCAACTGGCAGGCCTCTCTGGGCGATGTGCAGGACGGCCTGGACTGGGCGGGCATCAACCCCGGTTCGTACGTCTCCGGATGGCTGCGCCACTCGACCGTGGTGACGGAGATCGACGCGAACCGGCCCGTCGAGACCCGGATCCAGTGGTCGAGCGGCGGCGGCCACATGCACGTCCTCTACGGGTACGACGACACGAACAGCTGGGTCTACTGGGGTGACCCCTGGCCTTCCAACGACCGCTACAACTGGGCCTCCCACGCTTGGTACGTGGACAACGACTCCTTCTCCTGGACCCACTCGCTGTACCGGATCGGGGCGTGAGCGCGATGACCCGACGTACCCGCATCACGAGCGCAGTCGTCGCGGGCTGCGCCGCCACCCTGCTGCTCGGCCTGGCCGCCCCCTCGGCCAGGCCCGAAGCCGGACTCTCACCGGTCGCCCAGGCCTCACCGGTCTCCCAGGCCTCACCAGTCCCTCCGGCCTCGGTGGCCGCCGCGCACCGCGCCGCCACCGAGTCCGCGACCCTGGACACCCTCGTCCGGTTCTTCGCGGCCCCCGGCAGTTCGGTGACCGAATCAACCATCCACGCGCGCGTGGACGACGACACCGTCCCGGTGTACTACCTGTCTCCTGACTTCGTGGCCGGCAGGACCGGCGCACCGGTCGCCCGGCTCGCGTTCCTGGCGACCCGGGCCGTCTCCTCCGACGGCCGGAAGGCATCCCTGTGGACCGCGCGACAGGGCGGCGGCTGGCAGGTGGTGAACATCGCCTCCGGAGACGACGAGACGCGGTACGCGGCCCTGGGCGCCCGGCTGCTGCCGGGCGGCACGGTCTTCAGGGAGCCGCAGATCGACGCCTGGTACGTCGAGCGCCACGCGCGCGTGCTGCCCCTCGACACGGACGCCCGGCACGCGATCGGCGCCCACGGCGCGACGCTGGGCGCCTATCGCGCGCGCGTACACAACGCGTACGCGGACAAGCTCCCCGGCTCCGTGTACGCGCGGTCGGGCGAGGCGGGCGGATACGGCTCCGAGCCCCCGGGGGCCGGCCGCCCGCACGATCCGGAGAACCCCGGCCCCGCCGTCGTCGTCGCCTCGGCGGCAGCCGGCGTCGGAGCACTCGTGGCCCTCACGCTGAGCGCCTCCCGCGTCCTGCGCCGACGCCGCCGCTGACTTCGCATCCCCCCGGCGCCGGGCGGAGCCACGCCCCCGCTCCGCCCGGCAGCCACCAGGAGCCGCACAAGCCAGAGCCAGCGCTCAATCCCGAGCCACCGCCGGCCCCCTACACCCGGCCGCTCACTCCCTACCCCTCACTCCCTACCCCTCACGCCTCACCCCTCACCCCTCACCCCTCAGCAACTCCCATATCGCCCCCGCCGAAAGCGCGGACTTGTGCAGGAAGCCGCGGGCCGAGCTGGCCGCGACGAGTTCCTGGAAGTCCTCCAGGGAGTGCGTCGAGATCAGGATCACGGCGGGCACGCTGCCCGCGAGTCGCGCCGCCACGTCGAAGCCGTTCTCGCCGTCGAGGTCGATGTCGACGAGGGCGACGTCCGGAGTCACGTCAAGAGCCCGCGCGAGAGCCCCCGCGCCCGTCGAGGCGACACCGACGACCTGTACCCCACCACGCTCCAGCAGGGCGCGCGCGGCCTCCAGGAACCGGGCGCTGTCGTCGACGAGGAGACAGCGCATGGACATGCTGACAGCTTCCCAACAGGTTGACCTTCGCGCCTTCCCGCTAGCCGGAAAGTGCTGAAGTCCTTTGCCAGGAAGGCAGGTTCGCGCTCACGCAAAGCAGCGGCGTGTCACCGGCGGTAGCATGTCGATGCCCTGGGGTGGCCGTGTCCCGTCGGTTGGATGGGGGTACACGATGACGTTGCTCCGAAGGAAACCGCTGCACGGCCGGGCGTTCCTCGCCGGAGTGCTCTGCGCGGCCCTCCTCGCCGCCGGATGCGGCGGGGGAGGTGACGACGGAAAGCGTTCCAGGACGCGCGCGGACACCACGTGCGACGGAAGACTCAAGGGCACCACCGACATCACCGTGTGGTTCCACGCGGGCCCGAGCGGGGAGCTCAGCACGCTGCGCGCGCAGGTCAAGGACTTCAATGCCGCGCAGAAGGCGGTCCGGGTCGAGCTGATCACCCTGCCCGAAGAGCGCCCGTACACGGATCTGGTCGAATCCGCGGCGGCCAGCGGCGACCTGCCCGACCTGCTCGACTTCGACGGCCCGAACCTCTACAACTACGCCTGGTCGGGCAAGCTCAAGCCGATCGACTCCTGTGTGCCCGACAGCGTGAAGAACGACCTGTTGCCCTCGATCCGCGAACAGGGCACCTATGAGGGCCGGTTGTGGGGCGTAGGCACTTTCGACTCCGGACTCGGCCTCTACGTACGTCCCTCGGTCCTGAAGAAGGCCGGTATCCGTGTGCCGAGCGGCCGAGGCGACGCCTGGACGGCCACCGAGCTGACCGGCATCCTCCACAAGCTCCGGAAGCAGGGCTACGAGCGCCCGCTGGACCTGCGGCTCAACTACTCCGTTCCGGGCCAGGAGTGGAACACCTACGGCTTCGCGCCCGCCGTCTGGTCGGCCGGCGGCGATCTCATCGACCCCAGGACCCATCGCACGGCCGACGGCTTCCTCAACAGCCCCGAGGCGGTCAGGGCGCTCACGACGATGCAGAGCTGGGCCAAGGAGGGGCTGATCGACCCGGACAAGGACGACAAGGCCTTCGTGGCGGGCCGTAGCCCCCTCTCCTGGGTGGGGCACTGGATGTACCCCGACTACACCAAGGCGTTCCCCGGCGATGTGAAGATCGTCCCGCTGCCCGACTTCGGCAAGGGCACGGTGACGGGGATGGGGTCCTGGCAGTGGGGCGTCACCACGGGCGCCACCGATGGCGACGCGGTCTGGCGGTTCCTCACCTATCTGCTCAAGCCCGACCAGATCCACCGTATGACCGTGGCGAACGGGGCGATCCCGGCGACGAACAGCGCCGTGAGGATCTCGCCGTCCTTCGCCGAGGGCGGCCCCGAGCATCTGTTCATCGAGCAGCTGAGGACGGTCGCGCGGCCCCGCTCGCAGACTCCCGCCTATCCCGCCGTGACCGTGGCCTTCTCCAAGGCCTTCGCGAAGATCGTCGTGGACCTTGCCCCGGTCAAGCCCGCGCTGGACCAGGCGGTCCGTGAGATCGACAAGGATCTGGCCGACCACCAGGGTTACCCGTCTGGCGGGCCATGAGACCCGGCGGCCGGCGCCCGGCCGGGGCCCGTCCGCCGCTGCTCGCGCGGCTGCGGGTGGGCACCAAACTCATGCTGCTCGTCCTGCTGCCGGTCACCGGACTGCTCGCCTTCACGGTCTTCTCGGCCCTGGCCCAGTGGCAGGAGGCGCGCACACTGGAGGACTTCAGGGCCTCGACCAAGGTGTCCTTCGCGACGGCCGGGCTCTACGAGGCCGTCGCCCGCGAGCGCCTCGCGGAGGTCCTCGCCGAGGCGGCCCCGGACCGTACGGACACGGCGGCCGAGCGGGACGCGGCCAGGGGCGCCACCAACCGCGCTCTGACCGCCGCCGAGGGCGCCGCGGCCGGGCACGAAGGACAGCCCGACGTCCTCGGCATCCTCGACTCCCTGCGCAACCAACTCCACGCGGCCCGGCTGGAGTCGGACAGCGGGTCGCTCGCCACGGCGCGGATCGAGCAGCGGTACGCGACAGTCGCGAGGTATCTGCTCGACACCGTCCGCCGCCTCGACTCCAGCCGCCCCACGCGGGCCTCGGGCCGCTCCGGCGATGCCTATCTGGCGATCCTGGGCGCCGTCGAGGCCGCCGAGCGGGAACGCGTCGAGCTCGCCGTCCTGCTCGCGGCGCCGCGGCAGGAGGGCGAAGGCGGCCCCGCCAACCGCTGGCCCGCCCTGGAGAGCGCCCAGCTGGACACCTTCCGTCAGACCGCCTCCGGGCCGCTCCGCGCCCGCCTCTCCCGCGCCCTGTTGCTGCCCGCGGGCCGCACCGTGCGCGCGACCCGTGACACCCTCATGGCCTCCGAGGGCGCCACCGAGCGACTCCCTTCCCTGGAGGGCTGGCTCACGGCCTCCGGCGACCGGCTCACCGCCCTGCGCGGCATCGTCCACGCCGCGGCCGTCGAACTCGCCGCCGACGCCGACCACGACCTGAAGAGCGCCCAGGACCGGGGCGAACGCGCACTCACCCTCTCCGTAGGGGTCCTTTCCGCGGTCACCCTCCTCGCCCTGCCCCTGAGCCGCTCCATCACGCGCCCGCTCACCGTGGTGTCCCAGGGCGCCAAATCGCTCGCCGCCGGCGACCTGTCGTACGACGTCCACTACAGGGGACGCGACGAGATCGGCGTCGTCGCCGACACCTTCCGCGAACTCCATGTCACCAGCGAGCGGCTCGCCGCCGAGATCCGCACCATGAACACGGCATTCGACGACAACCGGCTCGGCCACCGCGCGGACGTCGCCGCGTTCGACGGGACCTGGGCGCAGCTGCTGGGCGGCATGAACGACACCATGGCGTCCTTCGCCGCCGCGCACGGCAGACGCCGCAAGGCCGAGCGGGAGCTGGCGAGCATCTTCACCCTCTCCCTCGACCTGCTGTGCATCTGCGGGATCGACGGCTACTTCAAGCGCGTGAACCCGGCCTTCGAGCGAACCCTGGGGTACGCCGCCGACGAGCTTCTCGCCAAACCCTGGCTGGAGTTCGTCCACCCGGAGGACCGGGCACGCACGCGTGCCGCCTTCCACCGCCTGGCCGACGGCGTCGAGCTCGCCGAGTTCGAGAACCGCTACCTGCGCGGCGACGGCACCGAGCGCTGGCTCCAGTGGAGCGCCCGCCCCGTGACCGGAGAGGGCCTCGTCTACGCCGCCGCGCGCGACGTCACCGAGAGCCGCCGCGCCGACCGCGAGCAGGCCGCGCTGCGCCGCGTCGCCACCCTCGTGGCCCACGGTGATCCGCCGCACGAGGTGTTCGCGGCGGTCGCGCGCGAGGTGGGCCTGGTGCTGAGCACGGCGGCAGCGGCCGTTCTGCGGTACGAGGCCGACGGCGCCGTCACGGTCCTCGGCTCGGCCCACGCGGCCGCGGTCGCGGGCGAGGAGGCGGCCGCCGCGGTGGCCGAGACCCGCCGGGCGGCCCGCGCCGGACGCTCGGTCGGCGCCCCGATCGTCGTCGACGACCGTCTGTGGGGCGCCGTCGTCGCGGCCCCGACGGGCCCGGAACCGCTGCCCCCGGGCACCGAGTCCCGGCTCGCCGACTTCACCGAGCTCGTCGCCACCGCCATCGCCAACGCCGACAGCAGGGCCCAGCTCAGGGCCTCACGCGCGCGCGTGGTGGCCGCCGCGGACGCCTCCCGGCGCCGTATCGAGCGCGATCTGCACGACGGCGTCCAGCAGCGCCTCGTCTCGCTCCAACTGGAGTTGCGGATGGCCGAGTCCATGATGGACGACCAGTCGGCCGAATTCGTCGAGCAGTTGGCGCACATCAGCAAAGGCCTGGACGACACCTTCGAGGACCTGCTGGACATCTCCCGCGGCATCCACCCCGCGATCCTCTCCAGGGGAGGCCTGGGCCCCGCCCTGCGAGCCCTGGCCCGCCGCTCCGCCGTCCCCGTGGAGCTGGATCTCCGGCTGCCCTCCGTCCGCCTTCCGGAACAGACCGAGGTCGCGGTCTACTACGTGACCTCCGAAAGCCTCACCAACGCCGCCAAACACGCCCGCGCCACCGTTGTACAGGTGGCTGCACGGACGTATGACGACGTCCTTGAGGTGTCCATCGGCGACGACGGGACCGGGGGCGCCGAACCGGGCGGCGGCTCGGGGCTCATCGGGCTCATCGACCGCGTAGAGGCGATCGGCGGCAAGCTCGCGATCAGCAGCCCGCCGGGGAGCGGTACGACCCTGACCATACGGCTGCCGCTGCGGGAACAGCCGACCGACGTGTGACCGCCCGGGGCGTGCACGGAGGGGGTCCCATACGGGGGGGCCTTGGACTCGCCGACGTGTGTACGCGCCGCGCGGTCGGTTTCGATCGGTTCCGGACGGAAGAGACAGCCGTCCGGCTCTGGGCCCCGTTTCCGGGGAGACCCGCCCTGTCGGCCGTCCTCGGCGCCGGGTGCGGGCGGTGCGCCGCGCCGCGCGAGCCGTGGACGTCGGGCACGCGCGATGTCGGGATCCCGCGGGTCGAGGGCATGGCGGAGGGGCGCCGCCTCGTCCTCGTACCGGCGGACACGGACCGACCACCGTCGTCTCTCGATCCATGTCGTCACGGCCAGCCCCCCGCCTGTGTCATCGGGTCCGACAGGCTGTTGGGGGCGCGCGCAGGAACGCACCACCGCACCGCAGCGCACGGGTCGGGCAAGGGGGGCCGGGACCATGGACGCCGATCAGCAGCCCGTGCGGGGACGGGTCGTCCTCGCCGACGACGACGTCCTGCTCAGGGAGGGCCTGGCGAGCCTCTGCGAGCGGGTCGGCTACGAGGTGGTCGGGCAGGCCGGTGACGCCGTGCGGCTTCTGGAGCTGGTCGTCGACGAGCATCCGGACCTGGCGATCGTCGACATAAGGATGCCGCCGAACCACTCGACCGAGGGCCTGAAGGCGGCCCGCACGATCCGCGAGCGCCACCCGGACACCGGCATCCTGGTCCTGTCGGCGTTCGTCGAGGTCGAGGACGCCCTGGAGCTGCTGGCGGGCGGGCGCCAGGTCGGCTACCTCCTCAAGAGCCGGGTCACGGTCGTGGACGAGTTCATCGAATCGCTCGACCGGATCCGCAAGGGCGGCTCGGTCGTCGACCCCTCTCTGGTGCAGGAGCTGTTCTCGGCCCGGCGGCGCGACGATCCGCTGTCCTTCCTCAGCGCCCGCGAGCGCGAGGTCCTCGCGCTGATGGCCGAGGGCCGCTCCAACGCCGGCATCGGCCGCCGGCTGTGGGTCACCGAGGGCACCATCGAGAAGCACGTCCGCAGCATCCTCGGCAAACTCCACCTCCAGGAGGACACCGACGATCACCGCCGGGTGCTGGCCGTGCTGACGTTCCTGGAGTCCCGATAGGGCCTCCCCGGGAGGCCGCCCCGCATGCCGTCCGGCGTTGTCCACAGGGTCGCCGCGCTGTCAGCCCTCGCCAGTAGGGTGTGTGACATGGCCGACCCCTCCAGCTACCGCCCCAAGCCGGGACAGATCCCGGACTCTCCCGGGGTGTACAAATTCCGCGACGAGCACCGCCGGGTGATCTACGTCGGAAAGGCGAAGAGCCTGCGCCAGCGCCTGGCGAGCTACTTCCAGGACCTGGCGAACCTCCACCCGCGCACCCGCACCATGGTCACGACGGCCGCGTCGGTGGAGTGGACGGTCGTGTCCACGGAGGTCGAGGCACTTCAGCTGGAGTACTCCTGGATCAAGGAGTTCGACCCCCGGTTCAACGTCAAGTACCGCGACGACAAGAGCTACCCGTACCTCGCGGTGACCATGAACGAGGAGTTCCCGCGCGTGCAGGTCATGCGCGGCCAGAAGCGCAAGGGCGTGCGCTACTTCGGTCCGTACGGGCACGCGTGGGCGATCCGCGACACCGTCGACCTGCTGCTGCGCGTCTTCCCCGTCCGCACCTGCTCCGCCGGCGTCTTCAAGAACGCGGCCCGCACGGGTCGCCCCTGCCTCCTCGGCTACATCGGCAAGTGCTCCGCCCCCTGCGTCGAGCGCGTCTCCGCCGAGGAACACCGCGAACTGGCCGAGGAGTTCTGCGACTTCATGGCCGGCCGTACGGGGACGTACCTCCGCCGCCTCGAGAAGCAGATGACCGACGCGGCCGAGGAGATGGAGTACGAGCGGGCGGCCCGCCTGCGCGACGACATCGAGGCCCTGAAGAAGGCCATGGAGAAGAACGCGGTCGTGCTCGCCGACGCGACCGACGCCGACCTGATGGCCGTCGCCGAGGACGAACTGGAAGCCGCCGTGCAGATCTTCCACGTACGCGGCGGCCGGGTGCGCGGCCAGCGCGGCTGGGTCACGGACAAGGTGGAGGCCGTCACCACCGGTGACCTGGTCGAGCACGCGCTCCAGCAGCTCTACGGGGAGGAGACGGGCGACTCCGTCCCCAAGGAAGTGCTCGTCCCCGCGCTGCCCGACCCGGTGGAGCCCGTCCAGGAGTGGCTCACCGAGCGGCGCGGGTCGAACGTGTCGCTCCGCATCCCGCAGCGCGGCGACAAGAAGGCGCTCATGGAGACCGTGCGGCGCAACGCGCTCCAGTCGCTCGCGCTGCACAAGACCAAGCGTGCCTCCGACCTGACCACCCGCTCGCGCGCCCTGGAGGAGATCGCCGAGGCCCTCGACCTGGACAGCGCGCCCCTGCGGATCGAGTGCTACGACATCTCGCACCTCCAGGGCGACGACGTCGTGGCCTCGATGGTCGTCTTCGAGGACGGGCTCCAGCGCAAGAGCGAGTACCGGCGCTTCCAGATCAAGGGTTTCGAGGGCCAGGACGACGTCCGGTCCATGCACGAGGTGATCACCCGCCGCTTCAGGCGCTATCTCGCGGAGAAGGAGAAGACGGGGGAGTGGGCCGACGGCGAGGCCGGGCTCACGGAGGAAGACGGCCGTCCCAAGCGCTTCGCCTACCCCCCGCAGCTCGTCGTCGTCGACGGCGGTCAGCCGCAGGTCGCGGCCGCCAAGAAGGCCCTCGACGAGCTCGGCATCGACGACATCGCCGTGTGCGGCCTCGCCAAGCGCCTGGAGGAGGTGTGGCTGCCGGAGGACGACGACCCGGTGGTCCTGCCGCGCACCAGCGAGGGGCTGTATCTGCTCCAGCGGGTCCGTGACGAGGCCCACCGCTTCGCGATCACCTACCAGCGCACCAAGCGGGCCAAGCGCTTCAGGGCGAGCCCGCTCGACGATGTGCCGGGCCTGGGCGAGACACGCAAACAGGCGCTGATCAAGCACTTCGGTTCGGTGAAAAAGCTGCGATCCGCGACAATCGACCAGATCTGTGAGGTTACGGGCATAGGCCGCAAGACGGCCGAGGCGATCTCCGTGGCCCTCGCCCAGGCGGCCCCGGCCGCACCCGCCGTGAACACGGCGACAGGAGAGATCATGGGAGATGAAGAAGACGGGGCGCCCGAAACGACGGCGGGCTCCCCGGAGGAACCCGTGACCGCGGGAGCCTCGGACGAGCGACGGGGGCAGGAGAGATGACCGAGAACGACGCGCGCGAAGAGGAACGTCCGGCGCAGGGCCAGGGCGCTCACGAAGCACACAACGAGACAGGCGAAGATCACCTGGAACAGGAAGCGCCCCAGGAAGACGGAGCACAGGTGGGTACGGGTATCGAATCGGCAGGGGTCCCCGAGACGGCCATCCCCGAGCTGGTGATCATCTCCGGCATGTCCGGAGCGGGCCGGTCGACGGCCGCCAAGTGTCTGGAGGACCTCGGCTGGTTCGTCGTCGACAACCTGCCGCCCGCCCTGATCCCCACCATGGTGGAGCTCGGCGCCCGCTCTCAGGGCAACGTGGCCAGGATCGCGGTCGTCGTCGACGTACGCGGCCGTCGCTTCTTCGACAACCTCCGCGAGTCCCTCGCCGACCTGGAGTCGAAGCACGTCACCCGGCGGATCGTCTTCCTGGAGTCCTCCGACGAGGCCCTGGTGCGCCGCTTCGAGTCCGTGCGCCGCCCGCACCCCCTCCAGGGCGACGGCCGCATCGTCGACGGCATCGACGCCGAGCGCGAGCTGCTGCGCGAGCTGCGCGGCGACGCCGACCTGGTCATCGACACCTCCAGCCTGAACGTGCACGAGCTGCGCGCCAAGATGGACGCCCAGTTCGCCGGCGAGGAGGAGCCCGAGCTGCGGGCCACCGTCATGTCCTTCGGCTTCAAGTACGGCCTGCCGGTCGACGCCGACCTGGTCGTGGACATGCGCTTCCTGCCCAACCCGCACTGGGTTCCGGAGCTGCGCCCCTTCACCGGTCTGAATGAGGAGGTGTCGGCCTACGTCTTCAACCAGCCCGGCGCCAAGGAGTTCATCGACCGCTACGCCGAACTGCTCCAGCTCATCGCGGCCGGGTACCGGCGTGAGGGCAAGCGCTATGTGACCATCGCGGTCGGCTGCACCGGCGGCAAGCACCGCTCGGTCGCCACCTCAGAGAAGCTGGCCGCCCGCCTCGTCTCCCAGGGCGTGGAGACCGTGGTCGTTCACCGGGACATGGGACGCGAATGACGGGACGTGCCGCTCTGCGGCTCAGCAGGCTGCGCCGGGTGACCCCCGAGGGCAAGGGAGGCAAGCCCGCCGAGGCGCGCGGTGCCAAGCCGCGCCGCCGCGGCGCCCAGCCCAAGGTCGTCGCCCTCGGCGGCGGCATGGGCCTGTCCGCCTCGCTCGCCGCGCTGCGCCGGATCACCGGTGACCTCACCGCCGTCGTCACCGTGGCCGACGACGGCGGCTCCAGCGGGCGCCTGCGCGACGAGCTGGGCGTGCTCCCGCCCGGCGACCTGCGCAAGGCCCTGGCCGCGCTGTGCGGCGACGACGACTGGGGCCAGACCTGGGCCCGGGTCATCCAGCACCGCTTCCAGTCCAAGGGCGACCTGCACGAGCACGCGGTCGGCAATCTGCTGATCGTCGCCCTGTGGGAGCAGCTCGGCGACCACGTCCAGGCCCTGGACCTGGTCGGCAAGCTGCTGGGCGCGCACGGCCGTGTGCTGCCCATGTCAGCTGTACCCCTGGAGCTCCAGGCCCTGGTCAAGGGGCACGACCCGGAGCGGCCCGAGGACGTCGACACGGTACGAGGACAGGCGACCGTGGCGCTCACACCCGGCGAGGTGCAGTCCGTGCACGTCGTGCCGCACGACCCGCCCGCCGTCCCCGAGGCCGTGGCGGCGGTCCTCGACGCGGACTGGGTGGTCCTCGGCCCCGGCTCCTGGTTCTCCTCGGTGATCCCGCATCTGCTGGTGCCCGAGCTCCTCGATGCCCTCACCCAGACGAAGGCGCGCCGGGTACTCTCCCTGAACCTCGCCCCGCAGCCCGGAGAAACCGATGGCTTCTCCCCGCAGCGTCATTTGGAGGTTTTGGGACGACACGCCCCTAAACTCGCCCTGGACGTGGTGCTGGCCGACGAGGCCGCCGTGCCCGACCGCGACTCACTCTCCGACGCCGCCAAGCGGTTCGGCGCCGCGGTCGAGCTGGCGCCGGTGGCCCGGACCGACGGAACTCCGCGGCACGACCCGGAGCTGTTGGCCGCTGCGTACGACCGTATTTTTCGGATGCATGGAAGGATCGGCCCATGGCGATGACGGCAGCGGTGAAGGATGAGATCTCCCGGCTCCCCGTCACCCGGACCTGCTGCAGAAAGGCGGAGGTCTCCGCCATTCTGCGGTTCGCCGGCGGCCTTCACCTGGTGAGCGGCCGGATCGTGATCGAGGCGGAGCTGGACACCGCGATGGCGGCGCGCCGGCTGAAGCGGGACATCCTGGAGATCTTCGGCCACAGCTCCGAACTGATCGTGATGGCGCCCGGCGGACTGCGCCGCGGCTCCCGCTATGTCGTACGCGTCGTCGCGGGCGGCGACCAGCTGGCCCGCCAGACCGGGCTCGTCGACGGCCGCGGCCGCCCGATCCGCGGGCTGCCCCCGCAGGTGGTCTCGGGGGCCACCTGCGACGCCGAGGCGGCCTGGCGCGGGGCCTTCCTGGCGCACGGCTCGCTCACCGAGCCGGGCCGCTCCTCCTCCCTGGAAGTGACCTGCCCGGGCCCGGAGGCCGCGCTCGCGCTGGTCGGTGCCGCCCGCCGGCTGTCGATCGCCGCGAAGGCCCGCGAGGTGCGTGGCGTGGACCGGGTGGTCGTCCGCGACGGTGACGCGATCGGCGCGCTGCTCACCCGCCTCGGGGCGCACGAATCCGTGCTGGCCTGGGAGGAGCGCCGGATGCGCCGCGAGGTCCGCGCCACGGCGAACCGGCTCGCCAACTTCGACGACGCCAACCTGCGCCGCTCGGCCCGCGCCGCCGTCGCCGCCGGGGCCCGCGTCCAGCGCGCCCTGGAGATCCTCGCCGACGAGGTGCCGGAGCACCTCGCGGCCGCAGGGCGGCTGCGCATGGAGCACAAGCAGGCCTCCCTGGAGGAGCTGGGCGCGCTCGCCGACCCGCCGCTGACCAAGGATGCCGTCGCCGGCCGTATCCGCCGGCTGCTCGCGATGGCCGACAAGCGGGCCCAGGACCTGGGCATCCCCGGGACGGAGTCGAACCTCACCGAGGAGATGGCGGACAACCTCGCGGGCTGACCAGCCCCGATTGATCGCCAGAAGCTCAACACGCCGGTGCCGATGCCCACTTGGGGCATCGGCACCGGCGTTTGCCTGTCTGTGAGGCGCCCTTGACTTGACCATGAAGTGTCATGAGCCTGGCATCTGTTCGCTGCTGTGGCGGACTCATGCAAGGGGGGCTCATGAGACGAAGAGCGAGAGCGATCCTCGCTACCGGCGCGCTCCTGCTGGGCGGTGCGGGCATGGCGCCCATCGCCCAGGCGCAGAACGGCAGTTCACCCAAACCCGACGCGAACGCCGTGAAGGTGTTCCACGCGGAGGTCACGAAGCAGCAGATACCCCTGCTGCTCGCGGCCGGGCAGGACGGCCACGAACTCGGCGACACGACCTGGAAGAACGGCAAGAGCACGGTCGAGGTCTACGTCACCGACCAGCAGGCCAAGAAGCTGGAGAAGCAGGGCGTCGAGCTCACCGAGCACACCCTGTCGGCCAAGGCCGAGGCGCGCGTGGAGGACGCGGCCCAGGGCGTGTTCCGCCCCTACAGCGGCAAGGGCAATCTCCAGGAGGAGATCGTCAAGACGGGCGAGGCCCACCCCGACCTCACCAAGGTCGTCTCCATAGGCAAGACCGTCAACGGCCAGGACATCCTGGCGCTCAAACTGACCAAGGGCGCCAAGAAGACCAAGGACGGCGCCAAACCGTCGGTCCTGTACCTGTCCAACCAGCACGCGCGCGAGTGGATCACGCCCGAGATGACACGGCGTCTGATGCACTACTACTTGGACAACTACTCGACGGACAAGCGCATCAAGAAGATCGTCGACTCCACCGAACTGTGGTTCGTCCTGTCCGCCAATCCCGACGGCTACGACTACACGTTCAAGGACGCGGACGCGCGCCAGTGGCGCAAGAACCTGCGGGACGTCAACGGCGACGGCGTCATCTCCACCGGCGACGGCGTCGACCTCAACCGCAACTTCGCCTACAAGTGGGGCTACGACGACGAGGGTTCGTCCCCCAACCCCACCAGTGAGACCTACCGCGGCACGAGCCCCAGCTCCGAGCCCGAGACCAAGGCCCTCGACGCCTTCGAGAAGCGCATCGGCTTCACGTACGGCATCAACTACCACTCCGCCGCCGAACTGCTTCTCTACGGAGTGGGCTGGCAGGTGGCGACGCCGACTCCGGACGACGTGCTCTACAAGTCGCTCGCCGGAACCCCCGAGAACTCGGCGATCCCGGGCTACCACCCGCAGGTCTCCTCGGAGCTCTACACCACCAACGGCGAGGCGGACGGCCACGCGGGCAACGTCAACGGCATCGCGATGTTCACCCCCGAGATGTCGACCTGCCAGACCGCCTCGAACCTCGACCCGGGCGACGCCTGGAACGCGGCCGACTGCGCCTCGGTCTTCACCTTCCCGGACGACGAGAAGCTGATTGAGCAGGAGTTCGAGAAGAACATCCCGTTCGCGCTCTCCGTCGCCGAGACCGCGGCCCACCCCGACACGCCGTCCTCCTCGGTCGGCATCGACGCCCCCGACTTCACCCCGGCCGCCTTCACGACGTCGTACTCCCGCGGCGCCGACCAGGAGGTCTCCGTCGTCGTCCGCAGGTCCGTACGCGACAAGGAGCTCAAGTACCGCGTCAACGGCGGTCGTACGGAGGACATGGCGCTCAAGGCCTGGAAGGGCGGCGAGACCTACGGCGGCAGGGACAACCTCTACTTCGACGAGTACCGCGCCAAGGTCCGGGACGGCGACCCGGGCGACAAGGTCGAGGTCTGGTACACCGGCAAGACGAAGACCGGGAAGCCCACCTCCAGTACGCACTTCACGTACACCGTGGCCGAACGGCCGAAGGCCGACACGCTGGTCGTCGCCGAGGAAGGCGCGACCGCCACACAGTCCCAGGCATACGTGGACGCCCTGAAGGCCAACGGCAAGAAGCCCCTCGTCTGGGACGTCGCGGCCCTGGGCGCGCCCGACGCGCTCGGCGTGCTCGGCCACTTCAAGACGGTCGTCCACTACACCGGCGCCGTACGACCGGGCGTCGCCACCCAGCTCCAGTTGCGCGCCTTCCTCAACGGGGGCGGCAAGCTGGTCGAGGCGGGCGAGCTGGCCGGCGGCAGCGTCGACCTCGGCGGCGGCACCTTCTCGAACGACTTCAGTCAGTACTACCTGGGCGCCTACTCCCGTACGTCCACTCCGGGGGCCACCGGCTTCACCGGCTCCGGGAAGCTCACCGGCTTCACGGGGGCACTCGGCGACGCGCCCGGCAATCCGCTGAACGCGGCGGGTACCTACAGCGTCACCTCGGACACGCTGCCCGCCGCGTCGTACCCGCAGTTCGCGTCGAGCGCCGGAGCGGGGCAGTTCGCCGGGACCGCCAACCCGTACGGGCCCTACGCGGGCTCGTACATGGCCGCCGCCGTCCACACCGACGACGCCTACAAGCGCCTCACCCGCACCATCGACCTCACCGGTGTCGGAGCGGCGGACAAGCCGACGCTCCGTTCCCAGCTCCTGTGGGACGTCGAGCCCGGCTACGACCACGTAGTGCTCGAAGTCCACACCACCGGGGCCGACGACTGGACGACACTGCCCGAGGCGGGCGGCGCCGGCAGCAACACGGTTCCCGCTGAGTGCGAGGCCGGATTCCTGATCAGGGAGCACCCGTCCCTCAAGCGGTACCTGACGTTCAGCACCGCCGGCTGCACCAACACCGGCACCAGCGGATCCTGGAACAGCATCACCGGTGCCTCCAGCGGCTGGCAGCAGGTCAACTACGACCTGAGCGCGTACGCCGGCAAGTCGATCGAGGTCTCGCTCAGCTACATCACCGACCCGAGCACCGGCGGCCACGGCGTTCTCGCCGACAACGCCTCGCTCGTTGTCGGCGGTGCGGCCACCGAGACGGAGGGCTTCGAGGCCTCTCTCGGCCCCTGGAGCGTCCCCGGACCGCCCGCGGGCAGCCCGGCCGTCCTCAAGGACTGGGCGCGCTACGGAGAGCTCTTCAAGACGTACGGAGGGATCACCACCGGCGACACCGTGCTGCTGGGCTACGGCCTGGAGCACGTCACCGCGGCGGCCGACCGCGCGGCCCTCATCGGGAAGGCGCTGACGGCGCTCAAGGGCTGACCCTGGGTGACGGTCTCGTCAACATCGAGGGTGTTCCGTACCCCTACTGGTGGGTACGGAACACCCTGCCGTGTATGGGGCATCTGGATGTCACTCCGGGAGCCTCAGGGAGGTAGGGTCGTAGGCGGTCGGGGACATCCCATACAAACTCGCCGGCATCTGAGTCGGCGTACCTAACGAGGAGATCGGTTCGTGACGATCCGCGTAGGCATCAACGGCTTTGGCCGCATCGGTCGTAACTACTTCCGCGCGCTGCTGGAGCAGGGTGCTGACATCGAGATCGTGGCTGTCAACGACCTGGGTGACACCGCGACCACCGCTCACCTGCTCAAGTACGACACCATCCTGGGCCGCCTCAAGGCCGAGGTGTCGCACACCGCCGACACGATCACCGTCGACGGCCACACCATCAAGGTGCTCTCCGAGCGCAACCCCGCCGACATCCCGTGGGGCGACCTGGGCGTCGACATCGTCATCGAGTCGACCGGCATCTTCACCAAGAAGGCCGACGCCGAGAAGCACATCGCCGGCGGCGCCAAGAAGGTCCTCATCTCGGCTCCGGCCAAGGACGAGGACATCACCATCGTGATGGGCGTCAACCAGGACAAGTACGACGCGGCCAACCACCACGTCATCTCCAACGCCTCCTGCACCACCAACTGTGTGGCGCCGATGGCCAAGGTTCTCGACGAGAACTTCGGCATCGTCAAGGGCCTGATGACGACGGTCCACGCGTACACGAACGACCAGCGCATCCTGGACTTCCCGCACTCGGACCTGCGCCGCGCCCGCGCCGCCGCCGAGAACATCATCCCGACCACGACGGGTGCCGCCAAGGCCACCGCCCTGGTCCTCCCGCAGCTCAAGGGCAAGCTGGACGGCATCGCCATGCGCGTCCCGGTCCCGACCGGTTCGGCCACCGACCTGGTTGTCGAGCTGCAGCGCGAGGTCACCAAGGACGAGGTCAACGCCGCGTTCAAGAAGGCCGCCGAGGACGGCGACCTCAAGGGCTACCTGTCGTACACCGAGGACCCGATCGTCTCCTCGGACATCGTCAGCGACCCGTCGTCCTGCACCTTCGACTCCTCCCTGACCATGGTCCAGGAGGGGAACTCGGTGAAGATCCTCGGCTGGTACGACAACGAGTGGGGCTACTCCAACCGCCTCGTCGACCTCACGGTCTTCGTCGGCGGCCAGCTCTAAATCCCAGAGCAGGCACCTCGATGTGAGCCAGGGCTCGGGCCGCGCAAAGCCGCGCTGCCCGAGCCCTGTGCTACGTACTGATCGATCAGCCCTCTCGGATTTGAAGAGCCTTCCCTAGGAGTCCCTTTATGAAGACGATCGACGAACTTCTCGCCGAAGGCGTGGACGGCAAGCGGGTCTTCGTCCGCGCCGACCTGAACGTGCCGCTGGCCGACGGCCTCATCACCGACGACGGCCGCATCCGCGCCGTGCTGCCCACGGTCAAGGCCCTCGCCGAGGCGGGCGCCAAGGTGATCGTCGCCTCGCACCTGGGCCGTCCCAAGGGTGCCCCGGACCCGGCCTTCTCCCTGCTGCAGCCCGCCGAGCGCCTCGGTGAACTCCTCGGCGCCCCCGTCGCGTTCGCCCAGGACACCGTCGGCCCCGCCGCGCACGACGCCGTGAACGGTCTGGAGCCCGGCCAGGTCGCGGTCATCGAGAACCTGCGCTTCAACGCGGGCGAGACGGCCAAGGACGACACCGAGCGTGGTGAGTTCGCCGACCGGCTCGCGGCCCTGGCCGATGTCTACGTAGGCGACGGTTTCGGCGCCGTGCACCGCAAGCACGCCTCCGTGTACGACCTCCCGGCGCGCCTTCCGCACTACGCGGGCTACCTCATCGCCACCGAGGTCGGTGTCCTGAAGAAGCTCACCGAGGACGTCAAGCGCCCCTACGTGGTCGCGCTCGGCGGCGCCAAGGTCTCCGACAAGCTCGCCGTCATCGACCAGCTGCTCGGCAAGGCCGACCGGCTGCTCATCGGCGGCGGCATGGCGTACACCTTCCTCAAGGCCCAGGGGCACGAGATCGGCATCTCCCTCCTCCAGGAGGACCAGATCCCGGCCGTCAAGGAGTACATCGAGCGGGCGGAGAAGAACGGCGTCGAGCTGGTCCTCCCCGTCGACGTGGTGGTCTCGACCGGGTTCCCGGACCTGACGGCCAAGGCGCCCACCAACCCCACGACCGTCGCCGCGGACGCCATGCCCGCCGACCAGATGGGCCTGGACATCGGTCCGGAGTCCCGCAAGCTGTACGCATCGAAGCTCGCCGACGCGGCCACCGTCTTCTGGAACGGCCCGATGGGCGTCTTCGAGCACCCCGACTACGCCGAGGGCACCAAGACGGTCGCCCAGGCCCTTCTCGACTCCCCGGCCTTCACGGTCGTCGGCGGTGGCGACTCCGCCGCGGCCGTCCGCATCCTGGGCTTCGACGAGACGGCATTCGGCCACATCTCGACCGGCGGCGGCGCCTCCCTCGAATACCTCGAGGGCAAGACGCTCCCCGGCCTCGCCGCACTGGAGGACTGACCCCGCATGACCACTCGCACGCCGCTGATGGCGGGCAACTGGAAGATGAACCTCAACCACCTCGAGGCCATCGCCCACGTCCAGAAGCTCGCCTTCGCCCTGGCCGACAAGGACTACGACGCCTGTGAGGTCGCCGTCCTGCCGCCCTTCACCGACCTGCGCTCCGTGCAGACCCTGGTCGACGGCGACAAGCTCAAGATCAAGTACGGCGCCCAGGACGTCTCGGCGCACGACTCCGGCGCGTACACCGGCGAGATCTCCGGTTCGATGCTGGCCAAGCTGAAGTGCACGTACGTGGCGATCGGGCACTCCGAGCGCCGCCAGTACCACGCCGAGACCGACGAGATCGTCAACGCCAAGGTCAAGGCCGCGTACAAGCACGGCCTGACCCCGATCCTGTGCGTCGGCGAGGAGCTGGAGGTCCGCGAGGCGGGCAACCACGTCTCGCACACGCTCGCGCAGGTCGAGGGCGGTCTCAAGGACCTCCCGGCCGAGCAGGCCGAGTCGATCGTGATCGCTTACGAGCCCGTCTGGGCCATCGGCACCGGCAAGGTCTGCGGCGCCGACGACGCACAGGAGGTCTGCGCGGCGATCCGCGGCAAGCTCGCCGAGCTGTACTCGCAGGAGCTGGCCGACCAGGTCCGCATCCAGTACGGCGGCTCCGTGAAGTCCGGGAACGTCGCCGAGATCATGGCGAAGCCCGACATCGACGGCGCCCTGGTCGGCGGCGCCTCGCTGGACGCCGACGAGTTCGTCAAGATCGTCCGGTTCCGCGACCAGTGAGCCGAGCAGTGAGTAGGCGGTAGCGGCGATCCGTCGTACCCTTGCGGGGGTCTGGTGCGCTTATCCATGTGCGGCTCCGCCGCGTGGCCACCGGGCCCCCGTCGTCGATCCAGATCCGAGGAAGTTGGTCCAGCCGTGGTTATGGGGTTCTCGATCGCCCTCATCGTCTTCAGCCTGCTGCTGATGCTGCTGGTGCTGATGCACAAGGGCAAGGGCGGCGGCCTCTCCGACATGTTCGGTGGCGGCATGCAGTCGTCCGTCGGTGGCTCCTCGGTCGCCGAGCGCAACCTCGACCGCATCACCGTGGTGATCGGTCTGCTCTGGTTCGCGTGCATTGTCGTGCTCGGCATCCTGATGAAGGTCAACAACTGATCACCGGCTGACATCGGTACGGCAGCACAACTGCACATTACGCAAGCACATTCCGCACGTAAGGCCCCATGTCCGGTACGCGCCCGCAGGCGCGGCCTATCATGGGGCTTGCGTCTAGGGGCGGGGGTGTAACTCCAATCACTGGACGCGCGTTGGGCCTTACGTAGACTGAGGCGCTCGCAGCGAAGCGTCACGCCGACTCGCTTCGCGGCACCATCACGCAGGGAGTTACGACCGTGGCAAGTGGCAACGCGATCCGAGGAAGCCGGGTCGGGGCGGGGCCGATGGGCGAGGCCGAGCGCGGCGAGTCCGCACCCCGGCTGCGCATCTCCTTCTGGTGCTCCAACGGGCACGAGACGGTCCCCAGCTTCGCCAGCGACGCGCAGGTTCCCGAGACCTGGGACTGCCCGCGCTGCGGCTTCCCCGCAGGACAGGACCGGGACAACCCGCCGGACCCGCCGCGCACCGAGCCGTACAAGACGCACCTCGCGTATGTACGGGAGCGACGCAGTGACGCGGACGGCGAGGCGATCCTCGCCGAGGCGCTCGCCAAACTGCGGGGCGAAATCTAGAAGTTGAGAGCCGGCCGGGCACCGAGGGGTGCCTGGCCGGAGCTGTATCGCACGGTTGTCGTGGGGCGTACGGGCGTGCGCCCCACGTGGTCGTGCCGGCCGGAGCTGTCTCGCGCGCGGATTCCCGTGCCGTGACCGGATCCCGCGTCCGTGCCCCGCTGCGCGGCGGCCGATTGTCAGTGGTGCCCTCTACGGTTCTTGAAGTGGCGGAACCAGAGGGGGCGTTGTGACGACGGCTGAACTGGCGGGCGTACGGGCGCCCACGTGGCGCGGGGGATTCGGGCGGCTGTGGACCGCGGCCGTGGTGTCGCAGTTCGGGGACGCCCTGCGCATCGCCGCGCTGCCGCTGCTCGCCGTGCGGCTCACCGACGATCCGCTCGTCATCGCCTCCGTGACGGCCTGCGGCTATCTTCCGTGGCTTCTCTTCGGGCTGCTGGGCGGGGCGCTCGCCGACCGCGTGGACCAGCGGCGGGCGATGTGGGCCGTGGACACGGCACGCGGCGCACTGGTGGCCTCCTTCGCCCTGGCCGTCGGGTTCGGGCACGCGTCGATCGCCCTGCTGATCACCCTCGCCTTCACCTTGACCACCCTCCAGACCCTCTTCGACAACGCGGCCACGGCCCTGCTGCCGTCGCTGGTGGACAAAGAGGCCCTCGGCAGCGCCAACGCCAGACTGATGACCGGACAGCGGCTCGCCGGAGGGCTGCTCGCGGGTCCCTTCGTGCCGCTGCTGCTGACCGTCGGGGCCGCCATGCCGTTCACGGCGGACGCGGCCACCTATCTGCTCGCCGCCGCGCTGGTGGCCTCTGTGCGGATCCGGGCGCCCGAGCGGGAGCCCCGGCCGGCCGGGAGCACGCTGCGCGCCGAGATAGCCGAGGGACTGCGCGCGCTGTGGCGCGACCGGGTACTGCGGGCGACGTGCACGGCCACCCTGCTGTGCAACATCGGCATGGGCGCGCTCATCGCCACCCTGGTGCTGCATGTGACGCGCTGGCTGCGCGCAGGGAACACGGGATACGCGGCGGCGATGACGGCGTACTCGGCGGGCAGCTTCTGCGGCGGCTTCGTCGCCCAGCGTGTCGCGCGCCGGTTCGGGCGGGCCCGCAGCCTGCTGCTGGGCGGATCCGTCCAGACGGCGTCGCTGCTGCTGATGGGCACCGTCCGTCACCTGGGCGCCCTCATCGTGGGCATGGCGCTGCTCGGACTGATGAACATGGTCTGGAACGTCAACCAGGTCACGCTGATGCAGCAGCGCAGCCCCGCGGACATGGTCGGCCGCATCAGCTCCGCCTTCCGTACCGCCTCCACCTCCGGGGCCCCGCTCGGCGCCCTCCTGGGCGGCGCGGTGGCGGGGGCGTACGGGCTGAACGGGCCCGCGCTGTTGGCGGCCGTGCTCTTCGCGTTCGCCGTCATCTCGCTGATACCTGCGCTCAAGCCGGACGTATCTGTTGTTGAGCCGGACGACGGCGTTACGACAGCTCGCGTCAAGCCCTGATCAATTAGGTTGGGACCGGCAGCGGGGCAAGGTACGCAGCAGCACAGGCAGGAAAGAAGGCGGAAGTCCGAGATGAACGCAGACAGCCGTACCAGGCTCAACCAGACGCCCGAGTGGACCGCTCTGGCCAAGCACCGCGAGGAGTTCGCGGACACCCATCTGCGGGACCTGTTCGCGGCCGATCCCGGGCGCGGCTCCGGCTACACACTTCAGGTCGGCGATCTGCACGTCGACTACTCCAAGCACCTGGTCACCGACGAGACGCTGCGGCTGCTGCGCGAGCTGGCCGCGGCGACCGACGTCTTCGGGCTGCGGGACGCCATGTTCCGGGGCGAGAAGATCAATGTCACCGAGGACCGCGCGGTGCTGCACACCGCGCTGCGCGCCCCGCGCGACGCCGTGATCGAGGTCGACGGGGAGAACGTCGTCCCCGCGGTGCACGCGGTGCTCGACAAGATGGGCGACTTCGCCGAGCGCGTCCGCTCGGGCGAGTGGACCGGGCACACCGGCAAGCGCATCAAGAACGTCGTCAACATCGGTATCGGCGGCTCCGACCTCGGTCCTGCGATGGCGTACGAGGTGCTGCGCTCGTTCACGGACCGGGATCTGACGGTCCGGTTCGTGTCGAACGTGGACGGCGCCGATCTCCACGAAGCCGTGCGGGACCTGGACGCGGCCGAGACCCTGTTCATCATCGCCTCGAAGACGTTCACCACGATCGAGACGATCACCAACGCGACCTCCGCGCGCGACTGGCTGCTGACCGAGCTGAAAGCCGGTCAGGACGCCGTCGCGAAGCACTTCGTGGCCCTGTCGACGAACGCCGGGAAGGTGTCGGACTTCGGCATCGACACGGCCAACATGTTCGGGTTCTGGGACTGGGTCGGCGGGCGCTACTCGTACGACTCGGCGATCGGCCTGTCCTTGATGATCGCCATCGGCCCGAACCACTTCCGGGAGATGCTCAACGGGTTCCTTCTCGTCGACGAGCACTTCCGCACGGCTCCCGCCGAGTCCAACGTGCCGCTGCTCCTGGGCCTGCTGGGTATCTGGTACGGCAACTTCCACGACGCCCAGTCGCACGCCGTACTGCCGTACTCGCACTACCTGTCCAAGTTCACGGCGTACTTGCAGCAGCTGGACATGGAGTCCAACGGCAAGTCGGTGGACCGTGACGGCCGTGCGGTGGAGTGGCAGACCGGGCCGGTCGTGTGGGGCACGCCGGGCACCAACGGGCAGCACGCGTACTACCAGCTCATCCACCAGGGCACCAAGTTGATCCCGGCCGACTTCATCGGCTTCGCCGCGCCGGTCGCCGATCTGCTGCCGGGGCTGGTCGCCCAGCACGACCTGCTGATGGCGAACTTCTTCGCGCAGACGCAGGCCCTCGCCTTCGGCAAGACACCGGACGAGGTGCGCTCCGAGGGGGTGCCCGAGGAGCTGGTGCCGCACAAGACGTTCAAGGGCAACCACCCGACGACCACGATCCTCGCGCGCGAGCTGACCCCTTCGGTGCTGGGCCAGTTGGTCGCCCTCTATGAACACAAGGTGTTCGTCCAGGGCGCCGTGTGGAACATCGACTCCTTCGACCAGTGGGGCGTCGAGCTCGGCAAGGTCCTCGCCAAGCGTGTAGAGCCGGCGCTCACCGATGGCGCTGAGGTGCCGGGACTGGACGAGTCGACCAGGGCGTTGGTCGCCAAGTACCGGGAGCTGCGCGGTCAGTAGGCGGCAACGGGTGCGGGTAAGCGGGCGGCGGGAGTCCGCCCGCTTCCCGTAGAATCCCCGGCGATCACGGCGTCGAGCGCTCGGGGGAGCGAAACATGGCTGGTTCGCGCGGGAGATGGCTGAGCGGCAGGCTATCGGTGGCGTCGATCCTGCAGCCCAAGGCCGTGGCGCAGGCGGTGTTCCACCCGGTGTGGATTCCGCCGTCCGTCGACCAGTCCGTGGAGCGGCTCAAACGCGTGCGCGTCATCGCGGGGGCTATCGCGGCGTTCGGCGTGTACACGTTCGTGGAGGGCAAGTTCGACTTCACCGAGGTTCTGGAGAACATGCTGACGGCGGCCGTCGTCCTGCTGTTCATCACACCTCTGACGGTGGGCGTGATGCTCTTCGTCTGGCGGCGCACCGGGAGGATCCGCGATCTGCGCGGGTCCCTGTTCAACTCGCTCAAACTGCTGCTGCTCTTCATCGGCATGGTCGTGGGGACGGTGCTGCTGTGGCAGTTGTCGATCTCGCTCGGGGGCATCGCGCTGGTGGCGCTCGGCCTGGTGGCGATGTGGCTGACCGGCTTCTTGATGTACGGGGCCGTGCAGCTGTCGGGGAACTTCTTCGGTTCCGCCGCCGTGCACCGCGGCCTGCCGCCGCTGCTCGCCACGGTGACGACGTGGCTGATGGCCATTCCCGACCTGGTCACCGGTGATCTGCACGGGCTCAGCTTCAAGATGGGGATCGTCTTCATCCTGGGCGCCCCGCTGACGGTCTCGGCCATCGCCGTCCTGGAGATGAACCGGCTCCGACGGCACCACGGCATCCGGCTGGGCGCGCACCCCGCGACGTTCCCGCCCCCGCGGGTGTATGCGCCGAACCCCGGGTTCGTCCCGCCGCAGGGGAACCCCTACATGCCGCCCGGCCAGCCGTACGCCCCGCCGGGACACCCGTACGCACCGGGCAACGGCACCCCCTACGCCCCCGGAAACGGCGCCCCGTACACGCAGTGGCCGCAGAACCCGTACGGCCAAGGCCCATACGGTTCCTGACCGGCGGGCTCAGGCCACCGCGCTGAGCGTGTCCGCCAGTCGCCGACGGGCCGCTCGCGCCGCGGGCAGGGCGGCGAGTGCGGCGGCGCCCAGCACGGCGGCCGTGCCGAACATCAGGAGAAGCACGGAGGACGGCCCCTGGGCGATGCCGGCGCCGATGCCGCTCGATCTGCCCTGGGCGTCGATCAGCCAGTGCGCGAGGGGCACCCCCAGCGCCGTAGCCACGAGGACCGCTGCCAGGGCCGTGCACCCCGTCGCCGTCACGGTGACCGCGGTGATCTGCCGCGGAGTCAGCCCGATCGCCTTCAGCGCCAGCAGATCCCGCTCGCCCTCGCGCACGGTGCCGCCGATCGCGGTGAGCAGCTCGATGAGCCCGATCAGGGCCAGTACGGCGATCAGCCCCGCGACGACCCCGCGCAGCGGCGAGAGCCCGTCGGCCGGGTTGGTCACGGTGTGCACGTCGAAGCGTCCGTGGGCGGCCGTGGCCAGCTCGGTGGCCGCCTTGTGCGGGTCGGCGCCGGGACGCAGCTGGAGTTGGTAGAGGGTCGGCCGGAGGTCGGGGTCGTTCTCGCGGAGGGTGTCGAGCGAGGTCGAGATGACCCGGCCGCCGTTCTCCGGCTCGATGCTGCGCCCCACGATGTGCAGGATCTGCGGCTGTTCGCCCACCGTGATCCGCACCCAGTCGCCGACGTGGACGTCCAGCAGGTCGAGCAGTCCCTGACCGGCCACCGCCTCGTCGGGGCCGCGTGCGGGGCGGCCCTCGGCCAGTGAGAACGGGTACGGATCCTGGTGGGTGCCGAGCCCGCGCAGCGCGATCATGCCCGTCTGGCCGGGGACCAGGGCGGCCACCTCGACGCCCGGGTGGACGGCGGTGACCTGCGGGTTCTTGGCCAGCAGGGCCCGTACGTCCGCATCGCTCAGGTTCTCGTCCGCCCGCACCGTGAGCGCGGCCGCGAGACCGATCTGATCGGGCCTGCTGTGGAAGCGGTCGATGGTCGTCCACGCGCTCATGGCCACCACGATCAGCAGCAGCGGCAGCGCGAGCCGGGCGATCGTGGCCAGCGAGCGAGGCCGTCGTGTGAACGCCTTGTGCCAGCCCAGGACCAGCGCGGACGGCAGCCGCAGCCCGAGCGCCCCGCGCGCCAGGCCCGACAGCCGCCCGCCGAGCGGCGCTGCGGCCCGCAACCCGGGCACCGGAGGCACCCGCCCGGCGCGCCAGGCCGCGAGTCCTGTCGTCGCGGCGATGAACAACACCGCGGCCACGGGTATCGCGAAGAGTGCCGCCGTGTGCCCCGGGAGCCCCTGCCACACACCGACCGCGTCGCCTAGACGCCCCGGAACCCGGCTGCCCAGCGTCTCGCAGAGCGCGGCGGCCAGCACGGCGCCCAGCAGCGCGAACGCCACGTGCTGGAGCAGGAAGATCCGCACCACCTGGCCGGGCGTGAAACCGATCGCTTTCAGCACCGAGATGTCCCGCAGATGGCCGCGGATACGGGTGCCGATCGCGCCGTGCACGGCGAGCGCGGCGGCGAGCAGCGCGCCGAGGCCGAACAGGCCCAGTACCTGCCCCAGCAGTCGGTTGTCGCCCTGGGCCTCGGCCCGCGCCTGCTGCCAGTGGGAGACCTCGGTGACCGCTCCGGCGCCCAGGAGGGTGACGGCCCGCTGGACGGCGTAGTCCGTGTCGCCGGGATCGGCCAGCCGCAGCCCGATCACCTGGCCGGTGGGCCCGGCCGTGCGCTGCACGGCGGACGGCAGCGCCCACACGAGGCCCGAGCGCTCGCCCGGGCTGTAGCGGGGCTCGGCGCTGTCGGCGACGCCCAGGACGGTCAGGGTCCGTGCGGTGCCGGGCACGGTGAGGATGTCGCCCGGCTCGGCCCACAGCGCCCGGGCGAGGCTGCTCTCCAGCACCACGCCGTCCGGCCTGGCGGGGTCCAGCCAGCGGCCGGAGTCGAGGAGCGGGCGGCCGGTGGTGGGTGGTTCGACGGTGCCGCGCAGTTCGACGGAGGCGCGGGTGCCACGCGACTCGACCGTGGCGGCGGTGGTGGGGTACGGGCCCGCGACGGACTCGACTCCGTCCAGATCGGCGAGCCTGTCCGCATCGGCCGACGGGCCGGTGTGGATCCACACGTGCGCGCCGTGCGACTGGGCGAAGACGCGCTGCCAGGGGTTGGTCGCGTACCCGAAGAGCGCCGTGGCCAGCAGCAGCGAGGCGACGATCCCGGCGGTGGCGAGCACGATGAACAGCGCCTCGCCCCGATGCGTGCGCAGATCGGCGTGCGCCCAGCGCAGAGTGGCCCGCATCCCGGCTCAGCCTCTCGGCTCGCGTACTAGGGACCGGTTCGTCGGCGGAGGCTTGCGCACAGCGGCTCAGTCCTTCAGTTCCAGCACGCCGGATATCCCCACGCCCCGCGACGGCGTGCCGTCGAGTTCCGCGTCGTCGGCGATGCGGCCGTCGAAGAAGCTGATCACCCGGTCCGCGGAGCTCGCGAGCCGTGCGTCGTGGGTGACCAGCACGATGGTCTGGCCGCGCTGGTGAAAGCGGGACAGCAGCCGGGTCACCTCGCGGGTGCCCTTGCTGTCGAGGCTGCCCGCGGGCTCGTCGGCGAGCAGCAGGGGCGGATGGTTGACCAGGGCCCGCGCGAGCGCGACGCGCTGCTGCTCGCCGCCGGACAGCTCGCCCGGCATGCTGCGCTCCTTGCCCTCCAGACCCAGCTCGGCGAGGAGCGTCTCGCGCTCGGCGCGCGCCTGCTTGGGGGAGAGGCCGGCGAGCAGGGCGGGCAGCTCGACGTTGTCGGCGACCGACAGGTTCGACACCAGGTTGAAGAACTGGAAGACGATGCCGATACGGCGCCGGCGTTCGACCGCCCAGCGCGCCTCGCTGTACGCGTCCGTGCACTCGCCGTCCAGCCAGACGCTGCCGGAATCCGGGCGCTGGAGCCCGCCGAGCAGATGCAGCAGGGTCGACTTCCCGGCACCGGACGGACCGGTGACGGCCACGAACTCGCCTTTCCGTACGGAGAGGTCCACGCCACGCACGGCATACGCGGGCGCACCCTCGCCGTAGTGGGTCTTGACCAGGCCCTCGGCGCGCAGCACAGGGGCGTCCTCGGCGGAAACGTCCTCGGGGCGCGGCGAAGGAGCGGTGCGGCTCATTCCTGCTCCTCCAACTCCTCCTGGCAGCGCTCCAGCCAGTCGAGATCGGCCTGCAGATGCAGCATGGCGCCCTCGATGAGCAGCTGGGAGATGCGGTTGTCCCGGTTCTCGGCGGCGGCGAGCTTCGACAGATCGCGCATGGTGTTCAGATACTGGCGCCGCTGCTTGTTGATCAGGGCGATCTGGTCGGCGAGACCGGTCTGCGGTGCCAGCGCGAGCTTCATGAAGAACTCGTCCCGTACGCGCGGTTCGTCCGCCGTCTCCTCGTACCAGGCGCGCAGCGCCTCACGCCCGGCGTCGGTGAGGTGATAGATCTTCTTGTTGGGCCGGCTCGACTGCTCGACTTCCTCGCCCTCGATCAGTCCCGACTTCTCGAGGCGGCCGAGCGTCACATAGATCTGGCCGACGTTCGGCTGAGGGTACGCGGCACCCAGCAGTTGCTCAAGGCCCTGCTTGAGCTCGTAGCCGTGGGCGGGTCCGCGCGCCAGCAGGGCCAGGAGGGACAGCCGCACTCGTGCTCTCCTCCCCGCATCCTTGTCATGTGCCGCAGGCCCACGTGCCCGAGGCCAATGTGCCGCAGGCCCTAGTATCGCCCATACCTAACAGGTATACATGGCCTCTGACTCCGGGCGAAGGTGCCCGGCGCCGGTGTACAGGGAGGAACCTATGCGGTGGATACGCGCCGCCGGTAGGGGCCTCCTGGTCGCGGCGGTGGTCCTGTCCGGTTACGTCGCCTCGGGCGCCCAGGCCGACCGGGCGCAGGGCGGCGGCCGCGGTCCGCTCACGCTGGCCACCGCCGGTGACCTGACCAACTATCTGGGGCCGCTGCTCGACGGCTGGAACCGCACCCACCCCGGCGAGAAGGTCACCCTCGTCGAACTCCCGGACTCCGCGGACGAGACCCACGCGCAGATGACCACCGACCTGCGCGGCGGCGACCGGAGCCGCTTCGACGTCCTCAACATCGACGTCGCCTGGACCTCGGAGTTCGCCGCCGCGGGCTGGATCTCCCCGCTGCCGCGGGACCGCTTCCCGCAGGGCAGCTTCCTGCAGCCGGTCGTGGACACGGCGAGGTACGACGGAAGGCTGTACGCCGTCCCGTACGTCACCAACGCCGGACTGCTCCTCTACCGCAAGGACATCCTGGCCAAGGAGGGCGTCGCGCCCCCGCGCACCTGGGCCGAGCTGGAGAAACAGGCGAAGACCATCGCGCCGAAGTACGGACTCGACGGTTACGCGGGCCAGTTCCTGCCCTACGAGGGGCTCACGGTGAACGCCGCCGAGGCGGTCTACTCGGCGGGCGGCACGATCCTCGGTGACGAGGGCGAGCGCGTCACCGTCGACTCCGCGGCCGCCCGCGAGGGCATCGGCTTCCTCGCCCGCGGCGTACGCGACGGCTGGATCCCGAAGAAGGCGCTCATGTACAAGGAGCAGGAGTCCAAACAGGCCTTCCAGGACGGCCACCTCCTCTTCCTGCGCAACTGGCCGTACGCCTACGTCAGCGCCTCCGCCAAGGGCTCGGCCGTCGCCGGGAAGGTCGGCGCGGTGCCGCTGCCCGGACCCGACGGGCCGGGGACGAGCGTGCTCGGCGGCTCCAATCTCGCGGTCAACGCGCATGCCCGGCACCCCGACTCCGCGGCGCGCCTGATCGCGTACCTCACCAGCGAGCGGGTGCAGCGGCAGGTCCTCACGCGCGGCGCGCTGCCGCCCGTACGGGCCGACCTCTACCAGGACCCGGAGCTGATCCGGGAGTTCCCGTATCTGCCGACGCTGCGCGCGAGCGTCCTCGCGGCGGCGCCGCGCCCCAAGAGTCCCCGATACGACCAGGTCAGCCTGGTGGTGCAGGCGGTCGTGCACGACGCGCTGACGGGCCACGAGACGCCCGAGGCAGCGGTGCGCCGACTGGCGCGCGAGCTTGCCGACATCTCTCGCCGAGGCTGAGCCCTCTTTCCGTCGCGCTCGACGGCTCCTAGTTACATGTTAGGTAACGCGCTCGTCTCATCTTCTGCCTCAGTGGGTGGAAAAGTCGGCATATAAAGTCCCAACTTCCAGATACGCGAAACCTATTCGTTGACACCCGTGCGACATGCCTACTTAACATGCATGCATAACCGGAGGCACGCACAGACAGGTCAACGGGTGAAGCTCAACACGCACCGCTGGTGGCGCGACGCAGTGATCTACCAGGTGTATGTCCGGAGTTTTCTGGACAGCACCGGGGACGGTATCGGCGATCTCGCCGGAGTCCGGGCCGGACTGCCGTATCTGAAGAAGCTCGGGGTCGACGGCATCTGGCTGAGCCCCTTCTATCCCTCGCCGCAGCACGACCACGGCTACGACGTCGCCGACTACTGCGACGTGGACCCGCTCTTCGGCGACCTCGCCGAGTTCGACCTGCTGATGACGGACGCCCGGCGCCTCGGCGTCAAGGTGCTCCTGGACATCGTCCCCAACCACTGCTCCAGCGAGCACCCGTGGTTCCAGGAGGCGCTGGTCTCGGCGCCGGGCAGCGCGACCCGCGCCCGCTTCCACTTCGCCGACGGCCGGGGCCCGGACGGGGCCGAGCCGCCCAACAACTGGCACGCCATGTTCGGCGGCCCCGCCTGGAGCCGGGTCACCGAGCAGGACGGCACCCCGGGCCAGTGGTACCTGCACATGTTCACGCCCGAGCAGCCCGACCTGAACTGGCGCAACCCCGAGGTCGGCGCCCACTTCGACCACGTACTGCGCTTCTGGCTCGACCGGGGCGTCGACGGCTTCCGCATCGACGTGGCCGCCGGCCTCTACAAGCATCCCGACCTCCCGGACTCGTCCGACCCGGAGGCCGACGCCCGCACCCGCGACTCGGTCAACCCGCTCGCCTGGAACCAGCCCGAGGTGCACGACGTCTGGCGCCACTGGCGGTCGGTGTGCGAGGAGTACACCGCCCGCGACAGCCAGGAACGGCTGCTCGTGGGCGAGGTCTCCGTGCCGACCGCCCGCGAACACGCCCAGTACGTACGCCACGACGAGCTGCACCAGGCCTTCTTCTTCGACCTGCTCAGCGCCCCCTGGAACGCCGACGCCTTCCGCAAGGTCATATCCGAGGCCATGCAGGACATCGCCGGCACCGGCTCCACGGTCACCTGGGTGCTCAACAATCACGACCAGGTCCGCACGGTCACCCGCTACGGCGAACTCGGCACCGAGGGAAGCGGCCTGGGCGCCGCCCGCGCCCGCGCCGCCGCGCTGCTGATGCTGGCGCTGCCCGGAGCCGCGTACATCTACCAGGGCGAGGAACTCGGACTCCCCGAGGTCGTCGACCTGCCCGACGACGTGCTCACCGACCCGATCTTCCGCAGGACCGGCAGCCGCGCCCGGATCCGCGACGGCTGCCGGGTGCCCCTGCCGTGGTCGGGGCACGCCTCGCCGTTCGGCTTCACCTCGGGCGTCGAGAGCGCCAAGCCGTGGCTTCCGCAGCCCGCCTACTTCGCCGAGTACGCCACCGACCGCGCCCTCGCCGACACCCGCTCCTTCTGGCACCTCTACCGCGACGGACTCCAACTGCGCGCAGGACTACCCCAGTTGGGCGAGGGCGCGCTGCGCTGGCTGGACACCCAGCCCGGCGTCCTCGGCTTCGTCCGCGGCGACGGCCTGGTCTGTGCCGTCAACTTCGGTACGGCACCGATGCCCGCGCCGGTCTCCGGCACCCCGCTGCTGTCCAGCGGCCCCTGCGCGCCCGGCGTCCTGCCCGGCTCGACGGCCGCCTGGTGGATCAGCGACTGCACCAACCCCTGAGCCCACCCCTCCTGATAGCCACCCCCTCTCCTGATTGCCCGTCAATTCCCATACCTTCGAAGGGACATCAACGATGATGCGACGACGTACGACCCTGCTCGCGAGCTGCACCGCCCTTGCCCTCGCCCTCGGCGCGACCGCCTGCGGAGGCGGCCCCGTCTCCGCAGGCGGTGGCGGCAAGTCGCTCAGCGGCCAGACGATCACCGTGGCCGGTGTCTGGTCCGGCAGTGAGCAGAAGAACTTCCAGAAGGTCCTGGACGCCTTCAGCGAGAAGAGCGGCGCCAAGACCCAGTTCATGTCCACCGGCGACAACGTCTCCACCGTCGTCGGCAGCAAGATCGAGGGCGGCAACGCTCCCGACGTCGTGATGGTCCCGCAGGTCGGCGTGCTCCAGCAGTTCGCGAAGGAGGGCTGGCTCAAGCCGCTGTCCAAGACGACCCAGCAGTCCGTCGACAGCAACTACGCGAGCGTGTGGAAGAACTACGGCAGCGTCGACGGCACCCTGTACGGCCTCTACTTCAAGGCCGCCCACAAGTCGACCGTCTGGTACAGCCCCGACGCCCTCGACCAGGCGGGCGTCAAGCCGCCGACGTCGTACGACGCGATGCTGAAGGCCGGGCACACCGTCTCCGAGTCGGGCCTCGCGGCCTTCTCCGTCGCCGGGCAGGACGGCTGGACGCTCACCGACTGGTTCGAGAACATCTATCTCTCCCAGGCCGGACCCGAGAAGTACGACGCCCTGGCCGCCCACAAGATCAAGTGGACCGACCCGACCGTGGTCGACGCCCTCACCACCCTCGGCAAGCTCTTCAAGGACAAGCAGCTGATAGCCGGCGGCCAGAAGGAGGCGCTGAACACCGACTTCCCCGGCTCCGTCGAGAAGGTCTTCGGGCCCAAGCCCGAGGCCGGCATGGTCTACGAGGGCGACTTCGTGGCCGGGGTCGCCAAGGACCAGTTCGGCAAGAAGATCGGCGAGGACGCCAACTTCTTCCCCTTCCCCCCGGTCGGCGACGGCAAGGCGCCCGTCGTCAGCGGCGGCGACGCGGCCGTCGTCCTGAAGGACGGCAAGAACCAGAAGGCCGCCCAGCAGTTCCTGGAGTACCTGGCGACCCCCGAAGCGTCGGCGGTCTGGGCCGAGGCGGGCGGCTTCCTCTCCCCGAACAAGAAGCTCGCCCTCTCCTCCTACGGCGACGACGTCACCCGCGAGACCGCCAAGTCCCTGGTCGCCGCCGGGGATTCGGTCCGCTTCGACATGTCCGACCAGGCCCCGGCCGCGTTCGGCGGCACCAAGGGCGCCGGCGAGTGGAAGATCCTCCAGGACTTCCTGCGCGACCCGTCCGACCCGAAGGGGACCGCGGCCGAGCTCGAGAGCGCGGCGGCCAAGGCGTACCAGGGCTGATCACCATGACCGCCACACTCCTCAAAGAGGCGAGCCCGCCGCCGGTCAGCATGGCCGACCGCCGGCGGCGGGCCCGGCGACGCGGCCGGATCGTCGCTCTCGCCTTCGTCTTCCCCGCCCTGCTCCTGCTCGGCGCGCTCGTCGTCTACCCGGTGCTGTTCTCGGTGGGCCGCAGCTTCTTCGACGCCTCCGGCACCCGGTTCGTGGGCGGCGACAACTACACCGAGATGTTCCGCGACCCCGCCACGCTCAAGGCCGTCCGCAACACCGCGATCTGGGTGGTCGTCGCACCGACCCTGCTCACCGGGCTCGGCCTCGTCCTCGCCGTCCTCGTCGAAAAGGTGCGCTGGGCAACGGCGTTCAAGCTGCTGCTCTTCATGCCGATGGCCGTCTCCTTCCTCGCCGCGGGCATCATCTTCCGGCTCGCTTACGACGAGGACCCCGACAAGGGCGTCCTGAACGCCGCCGTCGTCTCCGTGCACGACGCCTTCACGGGCACGTCCTCGTACCCGACCGCCCGCGCCCGCGACGGCCAGGGCCTGACCAAGGGGGCCGACGGCTCGTACCGTACGACCGCCACGGCGTCCCCCGGCCACACCGTCGACGTCGGTCTGGTCGGCGTACTCCCGAAGGACCTGCCGCAGGGCGCGCGACCCGCGTACCCGGCGGCGGCGCGGAAGGCGGCCTCCGACGAACTGCGCGGTGTCGTCTACCTGGACTTCACGCGCGGCGGGGGAGGGCAGCAGGGCAAGGTCGACCGCCAGGAGAGCGGGCTGCCGGAGATGAAGGTCGAGGCGGTGCGCGACGGAGAGACGGTCGCGAGCACCACCACCGCGGCCGACGGCTCCTTCCGCTTCCAGGACCTCGGCTCGGGCTCGTACTCCGTGCGGCTGCCGGCGTCGAACTTCGCCCCGCCGTACCAGGGCGTCTCCTGGCTGGGCCCCGCGCTCGTCACGCCCGCCATCATCGGCGCCTACCTGTGGATCTGGACCGGCTTCGCCATGGTCCTGATCGGCGCGGGGCTCGCCGCGCTGCCGCGCGACGCGCTGGAGGCGGCGCGGATGGACGGCGCGAACGAGTGGCAGATCTTCCGCCGGATCACTGTGCCGCTGCTCGCGCCCGTCCTCACCGTGGTCTTCGTGACCCTGGTGATCAACGTGATGAAGGTCTTCGACCTCGTCTACATCATCGCGCCGGGTCCGGTGCAGGAGGACGCCACCGTGCTGGCCACCCAGATGTGGCTGGTGTCCTTCGGCGGCGGCAACAACCAGGGCCTGGGCAGCGCGCTCGGTGTGCTGCTCCTGCTCCTGGTCATCCCCGCCATGGTCTTCAACGTCCGCCGTTTCCGAGGGAGTCAACGATGAACGCGCTCAGGCGAGGGCTCGGCAACAGCCTGGTGCAGGCGTTTCTCGTCGTCGTGGGGCTGGTGTGGCTCACCCCGCTCGCGGGACTGTTCGTGTCCTCGCTGCGGTCCGCGCAGGACACCGCGAAGGGCGGCTGGTGGACCGCGTTGCGGAGTCCTGGGCAGCTGTCCTTCGACAACTACTCGGCGCTGCTGGGCAATTCGGGGATGACGCGGGCGTTCTGGAACACCGTGCTGATCTCCGTCCCGGCGACCTTCCTCGTCGTCGTCCTTGCCGCACTCGCCGGATACGCCTTCGCGTGGCTGGACTTCCCGGGGCGCGAACCGCTCTTCCTGCTGGTGGTCGCGCTGTTGGTGGTGCCGGTCCAGATCGGATTGTTGCCGGTGGCCAAACTCTTCGGGCAGCTGGGCCTGTTCGGCACGATTCCGGGGGTGGTGCTCTTCCACGTGTCGTACGGGCTGCCGTTCGCGATCTTCCTGCTGCGGAACTACTTCGCCGAGATGCCGAAGGAGATGCTGGAGGCGGCGCGCATGGACGGGGGCACCGAGTGGCGTATCTTCACGCGGCTCGTGCTGCCCGTGGGACGGCCGGCCATCGCCAGCCTGGCCATCTTCCAGTTCCTCTGGGTGTGGAACGACATGCTGGTCGCGCTGCTCTTCGCCGACAGCTCATCACAGCCGCTGACAGTTCAACTCCAGTCGCAGATACGGCAGTTCGGGAGCAATATCGATGTGCTCGCGCCCGGGGCGTTCCTGTCCCTGGTGGTACCGGTGGTCGTGTTCTTCGCCTTCCAGCGGCACTTTGTGCAGGGGGTGATGGCGGGGTCGGTGAAGTGACGGGGCCCGAGGGGGTTTTCGCCCCCGCCGCCCCTACCCGTCCCATCCTTCTGGGGCTCCGCCCCAGACCCCGTGGGCCGGTTCGTCGGCTGCGGGTGGGTGGGGGCCGTTCGCGCAGTTCCCCGCGCCCCTTAAGGGGCGCGGGGGAACTGCGCAATCTTTTAGCGGGGGTCTGGGGGCGCAGCCCCCAGCGAAGCGGCGGTCTCCATGGACACGGAAGGCCCCAGGTCGCTGACCTGGGGCCTTCTGGTGGGTTCAGAATTCAGGGCGAAGCAGGCGGATACAGCGACCGGGGCAGTTGGGAAGCCGCCGCGTCGTCCAGCAGCCACAGGGTGCGGGAGCGGCCGTAGGCGCCGGCGGCCGGGGCCTGGATCTCGCCCGCGCCCGACAGGGCGATCGCCGCGGCCTGGGCCTTGTCCTCGCCCGCCGCCAGCAGCCACACCTCGCGGGCGGAGCGGATCGCGGGAAGCGTGAGCGAGATCCGGGTCGGCGGCGGCTTCGGCGCGCCGTGCACGCCCACCACCATCCGCTCCGTCTCCCGCACGGCGGGCAGCTCCGGGAAGAGCGACGCCACATGGGTGTCCGGGCCGACGCCCAGCATCAGGACGTCGAAGGCCGGCGCCGAGCTGTGGTTCTCCGGCCCCGCGGACTTCGCGAGCTCCGCGGCGTACGCCTCCGCCGCCGCGTCCACGTCGGCGCCGTACGGACCGTCGGACGCGGGCATCGGATGCACCCGCGCGGGGTCCAGCGGCACCGCGTCCAGCAGAGCCGCACGGGCCTGTGTGTCGTTGCGGTCCGGGTCGCCCTCGGGCAGGTACCGCTCGTCGCCCCACCACAGGTCGAGGCGGCCCCAGTCGATGGCGTCCCGGGCGGGCGCGGCCGCGAGCGCCGCGAGGAGCCCGTTGCCGTTGCGGCCGCCCGTGAGCACGACCGAGGCGTAGCCGCGCGAGGCCTGCGCGTCCACGATCTTCGTGATCAGCCGGGCCGCGGCGGCCTGGGCCATCAGCTCCTTGTCGTGGTGGACGACGAGCTGCGGAGTACTCACTTGGCTGCCGCCTTCTTCGCGGGAGGCCTCTTGGCGGCGGCCTTCTTGGCAGGGGCAGTGGCCTTTGTCGCGGGCTTCGCCGCGGTCTTGACCGCGCCCGGCGCCGCGCCCTCCTCGGAGGACTCCGCCGCCGTCGCGTTCAGCCGGTGCACCCCGTACCGCAGCGCCGACGCGTAGGTGTCGTCCGGGTCGAGGCGGCGCAGCTCCTCCGCGATCAGCTCGGACGTCTCGCGGCGCTTGAGCGCCACCGCACGGTCGGGCTGGCCCTGGATGGACAACGTCGCCAGGGAGCCGTCGGCGCGGTCCAGGACGATCGGGCCGCAGCTCGTGCCCAGCCGGACGGCGGTGAGGCCGGGGCCGGAGGACGTGGAGCGCTTGACGGGGACGTCGAGGCGGTCGGCGAGCCACATGGCGAGCAGCTCGCAGCTCGGGTTGAACTCCTCGCCCTCCACCTCGACCGCCTCCACCTCGCAGGCGACCTGGTCCAGGGCCGCGGCCAGCATCGAGCGCCACGGCGTGATGCGGGTCCAGGAGAGGTCGGTGTCGCCCGGGGTGTAGGCGTCGGCGCGGGCGCTGAGCTCGCGTACCGGCGCCTCCGCCGCGTAGGTGTCGGTGACCCGGCGCTGGGCGAGAGCGCCCAGCGGGTCATTGGCCGGGTCGACCGGCGCGCTCACCGGCCACCAGACGACGACGGGGGCGTCCGGCAGCAGCAGGGGCAGGACGACCGAGTCGGCGTGGCCCGCGACCTCGCCGTACAGGCGCAGCACCACCGTCTCGCCGGTGCCGGCCTCGACGCCGAGCCGTACCTCGGCGTCCAGACGCGACTTCGTGCGGTCGCGGGGCGAACGCGAAACGCGCTTTATGACCACGAGGGTGCGCGAGGGGTGTTCGCGCGAGGCGTCGTTGGCGGCCTTCAGGGCGTCGTAGGCGTTCTCCTCGTCGGTGACGATGACCAGGGTGAGCACCATGCCGACGGCGGGCGTGCCGATGGCGCGGCGGCCCTGCACGAGCGCCTTGTTGATTTTGCTGGCCGTGGTGTCCGTGAGATCGGTCTTCATGGGCGACGCCAGCTCCGTCCGTCTCGCTCGAGCATTTCGTCCGCCTCGACCGGGCCCCACGTGCCCGAGGGATACTGCGCGGGCTTGCCGTGCTTGTCCCAGTACTCCTCGATCGGGTCGAGGATCTTCCAGGACAGCTCGACCTCCTCGGTGCGCGGGAAGAGGTTCGAGTCGCCGAGCAGGACGTCGAGGATCAGACGCTCGTACGCCTCCGGGCTCGACTCCGTGAACGACTCGCCGTACGCGAAGTCCATGGAGACATCCCGGATCTCCATCGAGGTGCCGGGCACCTTGGAGCCGAAGCGGACCGTGATGCCCTCGTCGGGCTGGACGCGGATGACGATCGCGTTCTGGCCCAGTTCCTCCGTCGCCGTGTGGTCGAAGGGGGAGTGCGGGGCGCGCTGGAAGACGACCGCGATCTCCGTGACGCGGCGGCCCAGGCGCTTGCCCGTGCGCAGGTAGAACGGGACGCCCGCCCAGCGGCGGTTGTCCACCTCCACCTTGATCGCGGCGTACGTGTCGGTCTTCGACTTGGGGTCGATACCGTCTTCCTGGAGGTAGCCGACGGCCTGTTCGCCGCCCTGCCAGCCCGTCGCGTACTGCCCGCGGACCGTGTTCCTGCCCAGGTCCTTCGGCAGCTTCACCGCGCCGAGGACCTTGGTCTTCTCGGCGGCGAGCGCGTCCGCGTCGAAGGAGGCGGGCTCCTCCATGGCGGTGAGGGCCATCAGCTGGAGCAGGTGGTTCTGGATGACGTCACGGGCGGCGCCGATGCCGTCGTAGTAGCCGGCGCGGCCGCCGATGCCGATGTCCTCCGCCATGGTGATCTGCACATGGTCGACGAAGGACCGGTTCCAGATCGGCTCGAACATCTGGTTGGCGAAGCGGAGCGCCAGGATGTTCTGGACGGTCTCCTTGCCGAGGTAGTGGTCGATGCGGAAGACCTGGTCGGGCGCGAAGACCTCGTGGACGACCGAGTTGAGCTCCTCGGCCGACTTGAGGTTGTGGCCGAAGGGCTTCTCGATGACCGCACGGCGCCAGGAGCCGCTCGACTGGTCCGCCAGGTTGTGCTTCTTCAGCTGCTTGATGACCACCGGGAAGGCGGACGGCGGCACGGAGAGATAGAAGGCGAAGTTGCCGCCCGTGCCCTGTGCCTTGTCCAGCTCGTCGATCGTGGAGCGCAGCCGCTCGAAGGAGTCGTCGTCGTCGAAGGTGCCCTGCACGAAGCGCATGCCCTGGACGAGCTGCTGCCAGACCTCCTCGCGGAACGGCGTACGGGCGTGTTCCTTGACGGCGTCGTGGACCTCCTGCGCGAAGTCCTCGTGAGCCCACTCGCGGCGCGCGAAGCCGACGAGCGAGAAGCCCGGCGGCAACAGACCCCGGTTGGCGAGGTCGTACACGGCAGGCATCAGCTTTTTCCGTGACAAATCGCCCGTGACGCCGAAGATGACCAGGCCCGACGGCCCCGCGATACGCGGGAGCCGTCGGTCTGCGGGGTCACGCAGCGGGTTGCTGCTTGACAAGATTTCAGCCCTCCGAAGGGGCGAGGCGCTGGAGCTCCACCTCTGTGGACTTGAGCAGGTCGTTCCAGGACGCCGCGAACTTCTCGACGCCCTCGTCCTCCAGCAGCTGGACCACGTCGTCGTACGAGATCCCGAGCTTCTCGACCGCGTCGAGCTCGGCGCGGGACTGCTCATACGTACCGGCGATGGTGTTGCCGGTGATCTGGCCGTGGTCGTCGGTGGCCTCCAGAGTGGCCTCCGGCATGGTGTTCACCGTGTTCGGCGCGACCAGGTCGTCGACGTACAGGGTGTCCTTGTACGCCTTGTCCTTGACGCCGGTCGAGGCCCACAGCGGACGCTGCTTGTTGGCCTGCGCCTTGTCCAGGGCGGCCCAGCGGTCGGAGGAGAAGACCTCCTCGTACGCCTGGTAGGCGAGGCGCGCGTTGGCGAGCCCGGCCTTGCCGCGGGCGGCCTTGGCCTCGTCCGTGCCGAGCGCATCGATGCGCTTGTCGATCTCGGTGTCCACGCGGGACACGAAGAAGGACGCCACCGAGTGGATCTTGGAGAGGTCGAGGCCCGCGGCCTTGGCCTTCTCCAGGCCCGCGAGGTACGCGTCCATGACCTCGCGGTAGCGCGCCAGCGAGAAGATCAGCGTGACGTTGACGCTGATGCCCCTGCCGATGACCTCGGTGATCGCGGGCAGGCCCGCCTTGGTCGCCGGGATCTTGATGAGCGTGTTCGGACGGTCCACCAGCCAGGCCAGCTGCTTGGCCTCGGCGATGGTCGCCGTCGTGTTGTGCGCCAGCCGGGGGTCGACCTCGATGGAGACCCGGCCGTCCTGGCCCTGCGTGGCGTCGTAGACCGGGCGAAGGATGTCGGCGGCGTCACGGACGTCCGCCGTCGTGATCATGCGGATCGCCTCGTCGACGGTGACCTTGCGGGCGGCGAGGTCGGCGAGCTGCTGCTCGTAACCGTCACCGCTGCTGATCGCCTTCTGGAAGATCGACGGGTTGGTGGTGACGCCCACGACGTGCTGCTGGTCGATCAGTTCGGCGAGATTGCCGGACGTGATCCGCTTGCGCGACAGGTCGTCCAGCCAGATCGCGACGCCTTCCTCGGAGAGGCGCTTGAGTGCGTCTGTCATGGAAATTGCATCTCCTACGTGTCGTATGACCAGCGTCAGCGCTGGGCTGCGGCGATCGATTCCCGGGCGGCATTGGCGACGTTCTCGGCAGTGAAGCCGAATTCGCGGAAGAGCACCTTGCCGTCGGCCGAAGCACCGAAGTGCTCCAGCGAAACAATGCGTCCGGCGTCCCCGACGAACCGGTGCCAGGTCAGACCGATACCGGCCTCGACCGAGACCCGCGCCTTCACGGACGGCGGCAGGACACTGTCCCGGTACGCCTGGTCCTGCTCGTCGAACCACTCCACACACGGCATGGACACGACCCGCGTCGGGACGCCCGCGGCCTGCAGCTGCTCGCGCGCCTCGACGGCGACGTGCACCTCCGAGCCGGTGCCGATCAGGATGACCTCGGGCGAGCCGCCCTCGGCCTCGAACAGCACGTAACCGCCCTTGGCGGCATCCTCGTTGCGCTCGTACGTCGGCACGCCCTGACGGGTCAGCGCGAGACCGTGCGGGGCGCCCTTGCCGAACACCTTCGTGTAGCGCTTGAGGACCTCGCGCCAGGCGATCGCGGTCTCGTTGGCGTCCGCGGGACGGACGACGTTCAGACCGGGGATGGCGCGCAGCGAGGCCAGGTGCTCGACCGGCTGGTGCGTCGGGCCGTCCTCGCCGAGACCGATGGAGTCGTGCGTCCACACGTACGTCACCGGCGCGTGCATGAGGGCCGACAGGCGCACGGCGTTGCGCATGTAGTCGGAGAACACCAGGAAGGTGCCGCCGTAGACACGGGTGTTGCCGTGCAGCGCGATGCCGTTCATCTCCGCGGCCATCGAGTGCTCGCGGATACCGAAGTGGATCGTGCGACCGTACGGGTCCGCCTCCGGCAGCGGGTTGTCCGCAGGGAGGAACGAGCTGGTCTTGTCGATCGTGGTGTTGTTCGAGCCGGCCAGGTCGGCGGAGCCGCCCCACAGCTCGGGAATCACCGCGCCGAGCGCTTGCAGCACCTTGCCGGACGCCGCACGCGTCGCGACACCCTTGCCCGCCTCGAAGACCGGGAGCTTCTCCTCCCAGCCGGCCGGCAGTTCGGTCGAGGCGATGCGGTCGTACTCGGCGGCGCGCTCCGGGTTGGCGGTGCGCCAGGCGGCGAAGCCCTTCTCCCACTCGGCCTTGGCCTCACGACCGCGGTCGAGCGCCTCACGCGTGTGCGCGAGAACCTCGTTGGCGACCTCGAAGGACTTCTCCGGGTCGAAGCCGAGGACGCGCTTAGTTGCCGCGACCTCGTCGTCGCCGAGCGCCGAGCCGTGCGCGGCCTCGGTGTTCTGCGCGTTCGGCGCCGGCCAGGCGATGATGGAGCGCATCGCGATGAACGACGGCTTGTCCGTCACCTTCTTCGCGGCCTCGATCGCGTTGTAGATCGCGTGCGGGTCCAGGTCGCCGTCCGGCTTCGGGGCCACGCGCTGCACATGCCAGCCGTACGCCTCGTACCGCTTGACCGTGTCCTCGGAGACCGCGGTCTCGGTGTCGCCCTCGATCGAGATGTGGTTGTCGTCCCACAGCAGGATCAGGTTGCCGAGCTCCTGGTGGCCTGCCATGGAGGACGCCTCAGCGGAGATGCCCTCCTGGAGGCAGCCGTCACCGGCGATCGCGAAGATGAAGTGGTCGAACGGGGACTCGCCCTGCGCGGCCTCCGGGTCGAACAGACCGCGCTCGTAGCGGGCGGCCATCGCCATGCCCACGGCGTTGGCGACACCCTGGCCGAGCGGCCCGGTCGTCGTCTCCACACCGGTGGTGTGCCCGTACTCGGGGTGACCCGGAGTCTTGGAGCCCCACGTGCGGAACGCCTTCAGATCGTCCAGCTCCAGGCCGAAGCCGGCCAGGTAGAGCTGGGTGTAGAGGGTCAGGGACGAGTGGCCCGCGGACAGTACGAAGCGGTCGCGTCCGACCCAGTCGGCGTCCGCCGGGTCGTGCCGCATCACCTTCTGGAAGAGGGTGTACGCGGCAGGCGCCAGGCTCATCGCCGTACCGGGATGGCCGTTGCCGACCTTCTGTACGGCATCGGCGGCCAGGACGCGGGCGGTGTCGACGGCCCGCTGGTCCAACTCGGTCCACTCGAGGTCTGTGGTGGTCGGCTTGGTGCTCACCCTGGGTCAGGGCTCCTCTCCACATGTTCCACATGTCGAATATCCGGTGCACTGGGCGCCCACCGGCGTTGTCGAGCCTACCCCCGTAAGTACGTGCGTTTTTTCGAGTCATTCCAGACTGCCGGGACTCTCGGAGATCCGCCTCCCGACCGGTCCGTTCCGCATTCGGCAAGTGAATACGGAGCCGCTCGTCCGAGTGCTCAATCGAGTGGTGCTCGGCTCTTCCAGCGGTGCTGGTCAACACGACCCCACCCCCGCGAATGTCGGGGTCTGGGCAACGTCTACAGTGGCGTGGTACGCGCGAGCCTTTACCGGGAGTTCACACCCGGGGCTTGCTGGGATGTCTCTGTCAGGGGTGTGCGTGACGGCCGTCGAATCCCGTCCAGCGGGGGTGCTCGCCAAGAGCAGCAGCCGGGGCCAGCGGCCGTTCGGGGCCCGTGTCAAAGCGTTCGTGGCGCTGACCAAGCCGCGAATCATCGAACTGCTGCTGATCACCACCGTTCCGGTGATGTTTCTGGCCGAGCAGGGTGTTCCCGACCTGAAGCTGGTGCTCCTCACCTGCCTCGGCGGCTACCTCTCGGCGGGTGGCGCCAACGCGCTGAACATGTACATCGACCGTGACATCGACGCCCTGATGGAGCGCACCTCCCAGCGTCCGCTGGTCACCGGCATGGTCAGTCCGCGCGAGTGCCTGGCGTTCGGCATCTCGCTGGCGGTCGTCTCGACGCTGCTGTTCGGCCTGACGGTCAACTGGCTGTCCGCCTGGCTCTCGCTCGGCGCACTCCTCTTCTACGTCGTCGTCTACACGATGATCCTCAAGCGCCGTACGTCGCAGAACATCGTGTGGGGCGGCATCGCGGGCTGCCTCCCGGTGCTCATCGGCTGGTCGTCCGTCACGAACTCCATGTCGTGGGCGCCGGTCATCCTCTTCCTCGTCATGTTCTTCTGGACGCCGCCGCACTACTGGCCGCTGTCCATGAAGGTGAAGGACGACTACGCGCGCGTGGGCGTGCCGATGCTGCCGGTCGTCGCCTCCAACAAGGTCGTCGCCCGCCAGATCGTCATCTACAGCTGGGTGATGGTCGCGGTCTCGCTGCTCCTCACCCCGATGGGCTACACGGGTTGGTTCTACACGGTGGTCGCGCTCGCCGCCGGCGGGTTCTGGCTGTGGGAGGCCCACGGTCTGCAGAACCGCGCCAAGTCCGAGGTGACGGGCGGCAAGCTCAAGGAGATGCGGCTGTTCCACTGGTCGATCACCTACGTGTCGATCCTCTTCGTGGCCGTCGCGGTGGATCCCTTCCTGCGCTGACACTCCGCCGGGACTTCGCGACGGGCGGGGTACGTGGTCAAGGCCACGCACCCCGCCCGTCGCCGTTTGATCTACCCGTCGGTAGCATCCTGGCCATGGCAGACACCCAGCAGGTTGACGAGACCAACGGCGCCCCCCAGGACGCCAAGGCCGAGCGCAAGGCCGCCAAGCTCGCCCAGCAGATCGGCGCCTTCTCCAAGGCGCACGGCGGGGCCGAGGGACAGGTCGCGTACATCGGCCAGAAGGGCGCCCGGATCGTGCTCGTCGGCGCGGACGGCGGCTGGGGCGACCTCGTGGCGCCCACGTACGCGATCGCAGAGGAAGCTGTGAAGAAGTCCGGCATCACCGTTCACGAAGAGTTCGACGGCGAGTTCGCGGCGAAGGTGAAGACGGGCCCGTACGAGTGGACGCGCATGGCGGGGATCCAGCTGGGCGGCTCACGGAAGGCCTGAACCCGACGCGGGCTGGAGCGCCCTGTAAGGGGCGCGAGGCTGTATCGATATGCGGCTCCGCCGGGTGGGCGCGGCCAGCCACAGACGGCCCGCAGTCTCACCACAGCCCGGACCGCCCGAACCGCACGTACAGCGGAGCGCTTTCGCACGGGGTGCGCACGGCCATCACCTGACCCCCGGTCCACCCGTTAAGACCTGTAAGCAGCGCAGCGTCTACGCGGGGAGTCCGGATGATCGAAACGCCGTCCCTCGTGGACCAGTACTGCCACGGCGTACTGAGAACGGAGCTGGGCCTCGGCACCTTCGAGGCCCACCTCGCCAGGACCGAGGGCCCGCCGGCCGCAGGCACCACCTTCTTCGACACCCAGACCGGTTTCGCGGTACGCCGCTGGTGCCCTCCGCTGCTCGGTCTGGAGCCGCACTGTCCCCCCGCCCGCTATCTGGCCAGGCGTCGCGAACTCGGCGTACTGGAATCGGGCCGCAGGCTGCTGCGCGGCAGCGGCATCACGACGTATCTCGTCGACACCGGGCTGCCCGGCGATCTGACCGGGCCGGGCGAGATGGCCTCCACGGGAGCCGCCGACGCGCACGAGATCGTCCGTCTGGAGCTGCTCGCCGAGCAGGTCGCCGACACCTCCGGCACGGTCGAGTCGTTTCTCGCCAATCTCGCCGAGTCCGTCCACGGGGCCGCCGCGAACGCCGTGGCCTTCACGTCCGTGGCGGGCGGACGGCACGGACTGGCGCTCGCGCCCGAGCCGCCCGGGCCGGGCGAGGTGCGGGGCGCGGCGGGCCGCTGGCTGGCGCGCCGCCGGGTGGGCGGCCCGCTGAGCGATCCCGTCCTCCTCCGCCACCTGCTGTGGATCGCGGTGGCGTCAGGACTGCCCCTCCAGCTCCACGCCGGGCTCGGCGAACCCGGACTGCGCATCGACCGCACCGACCCCGTCCTGCTCACCGACTTCGCCCGCGCCACGGCCGGACTCGGCACCGACCTCGTCCTCCTGCACGGCTACCCGTACCACCGGCACGCGGCCCACCTCGCCGGGGTCTTCCCGCATGTGTACGCCGACCTGGGCGCCGCCCTGGTCCGTACGGGGGCGAGGGCGGCAGCCGTCCTCGCCGAGATCCTGGAGCTGGCGCCCTTCGGCAAGCTCCTCTTCTCCAGCGGAGCACATGGATTGCCCGAACTTCATGTGGTCGGGGCACGCCTCTTCCGCGAGGCGCTCGCACGGGTGCTCGGCACCTGGGTCGCCGAGGGGGCCTGGTCGCTGGCCGACGCGCAGCGGGTGGCGGGGCTGATCGCGGCGGGGAACGCGCGGCGGGTGTACGGGGTGGAATGACGCCCCTCTTCACCGGCGTGCCCGGCGGCTCCAGACTGTGCGGATGACCGATGAAGGCACCGCCCAGTTACTCGACCGCTTCCTCGCCGATCTGCGCACCCTCGCCCCGGTCGCCGTGTGGGCGCACGGCTCGCTCGCCGGGGGCGACTACCAGGAGGGGCGCAGCGATCTCGACCTGATCGCCGTCCTGGAGGGCCCCGTCTCGCTCGGCGCGATACGGAAGCTGGTCCGACTGCACCGGCGGCTGCGCGCCGACGAACCGCTCGCCGGGAAGCTGCACTGCAGCTATCTCACCCCTGACACCATGGCCGGCGCCGAGCGGTCGTACGTCACGTGGGCCCATGACCGGCTGCTGAAACGCCCGGTCACCCCGGTCACCCGCCGTGAACTGCACGCCTTCGGTCTCGTCCTGCACGGCAAACCGCCCGAGGACCTGCTGCCGCCCCTCCTGGACCACGAGCTCAGCGATTTCGTCGTACGCGACCAGAAGGAGTTCTGGCGGCCCGCGGTCGACAAGGCCCGGCTCTGGAAACAGGACGTGTGGGTCGACCTCGGGACGATCACCCTCGCGCGGGCCACCACGACCTTGAGGGACGGGCGCCTGATATCGAAGAGGGAGGCCCTGGAGCTGCTCCCCGGGCTGGGGGCGCCGGTGGAGGTGGTCGACGACATCTGGAGGCGGCGCTACGAGGACCCCGCGCCGCCCACGGAGGAGTGGACGGCGCGCCGGGCCGAGCTGACACGGGGCTATCTGGGTCCCGCGATCGACGACCTGGTGACTGCCTATGAACGGCCCACGCGCGCGTGAATGCCGGTACGGCCCACGCGCGCGTGAGCGTCGATACGGCCTACGCGCGCGTAAGCGCCGATTCCGCCGAAGGACCCGGCAGGTCCGCCACGACGTCCGGGCGTTCGCGCAGCGCCAGCAGGACGCGGAGGACCGCGATCCACACCAGGCAGGAGCCGAACATGTGGAGGGCGACCAGGGCCTCGGGGAGGTCCGTGAAGTACTGGACGTAGCCGATGGCGCCCTGGGAGAGGAGGACGAGGAACAGGTCGCGGGTGCGGTGCAGGGGACCCTTGGGGGCGTCGACCGCCTTGAGGACGAACCACAGGGCGAAGGTCAGCGTCACGACGATCCAGGCCAGCACCGCGTGCAGCTTGGCGACCGTCTCCCAGCTGATGGGGATCCGGTTGACCTCGCTGGAGTCGCCCGCGTGCGGGCCGGCGCCGGTGACGACCGTGCCGACCGCGATCAGCAGGAGGGCGGCGGTGACCAGGAACCAGACCAGCTGCCCCACCGACGCGCCGACGAGGGGGCGCGGCTCGCCGTCGCCCTCGCGGGTGCGCTGCCACATGACCGCCGCGACGGTGATGAGCGCGGTGGAGAGCAGGAAGTGGGCGGCGACCGTGTAGGGGTTGAGGCCGACCAGGACGACGATGCCGCCGAGGACCGCGTTGCTCATGACGATCCAGAACTGGGCCCAGCCCAGCCGGGTCAGGCTCCGCCGCCACGGCTTCTGCGAACGCGCGGCGATGATCGCCCAGCCGACCGCGGCGCACAGGACGTAGGTGAGCATGCGGTTGCCGAACTCGATGACTCCGTGGAAGCCCATCGCGCTCGTGGTGGTCAGCGAGTCGTCGGTGCACTTGGGCCAGGTCGGGCAGCCGAGCCCCGAGCCGGTCAGCCGCACGGCGCCGCCGGTGACGACGATGACCACCGACATGACGAGCGCGGCGAGGGCCGCCCGCTGGACCGTCCGGGGTGTCGGGGTCCAGCGTTCGGCGATGAAGGCGAGCGGGTTGCGCACCGCGCTAAGGGCGTCGGCTCGGGTCACGTTTGGCACGCGCCCCATCGTAGGGGGCCGCTTGTGCATGTCTTCACGAGGGCCCCGCACCTACCCAAATCGCTACTCCGGACTGCTCCCGACTACTCCCAGCGGAAGAACTTCCCCGCGGCTCCCAGGCCGACCACCGCCCACACGGCCAGGATCCCGAGGTCGCCCCACGGCATCCCCGCCCCGTGCTGAAGGACATCCCGCAGCCCGTCCGAGAGTGCCGAGATCGGCAGGAGGCCGAGGACGTCCTGGGCGCCGGAGGGGAACTTGTCCATGGGGACGATCACACCGCCGCCGACCAGCAGGAGCAGGAAGACCAGGTTGGCGGCGGCCAGGGTCGCCTCGGCCTTCAGCGTGCCCGCCATCAGCAGGCCGAGGCCCGAGAAGGCTGCCGTGCCGAGGATCAGCAGGAGCAGTACGGCCAGCGGGTTGCCGTGCGGCGACCAGCCCAGGGCGAAGGCGATCACCGTCAGCAGGATGATCTGGAGGGCCTCCGTGACCAGGACGGATGCCGTCTTCGCGGTCATCAGGCCCCAGCGCGGGAGCGGCGAGGCGGCGAGCCGCTTCAGGACGCCGTAACGCCGCTCGAAACCCGTGGCGATCGCCTGGCCCGTGAACGCCGTCGACATCACGGCGAGCGCCAGGATGCCGGGGGTCAGGAAGTCGACCGCCTCGCCCTTGCCCGTGTCGACGATGTCGACCGAGCTGAACAGCACGAGCAGCAGCGTCGGGATGACGACCGTCAGGAGGAGCTGCTCACCGTTGCGGAGCAGCATCTTCGTCTCGAAGACGGCCTGCGCGCCGATCATGCGGGGCAGCGGGGCCGCACTGGGCTTCGGGGTGTACGTACCGGCGACGGTCACGAACGCAGCTCCTTGCCGGTCAGTTCCAGAAACACGTCTTCGAGAGTGTGGCGTTCGACCGAGATCTTCTCCGGCATCACCCCGTGCTGCGCGCACCAGGACGTCACCGTCGCCAGCAGCTGGGGATCGACCTTGCCGCCCACCCGGTAGGCGCCAGGCGTCAGCTCGGCGGCCGTGGAGTCGGCCGGGAGGGCCTTCAGCAGGGACCCGACGTCGAGCCCGGGGCGGCCGGTGAAGCGCAGGGTGTTCTCGGCGCCGCCGCGGCACAGCTCCTCGGGCGAGCCCTGGGCGATGACCTTGCCGGCGTCGATGATCGCCACGTCGTCGGCGAGCTGCTCGGCCTCGTCCATGTAGTGCGTGGTGAGGATGACGGAGACGCCGTCGGCGCGCAGATCGCGGACCAGGTCCCAGGTCGCGTGCCGGGCCTGCGGGTCGAGGCCCGCGGTCGGCTCGTCGAGGAAGACCAGTTCGGGGCGGCCGACCACGGCCATCGCCAGCGCGAGGCGCTGCTGCTGACCGCCGGAGAGGCGCCGGTAGGTCGTGCGGCCGCAGCTGTCGAGGCCGAGCCGCTCGATGAGCGCGTCCACGTCCAGCGGGTGGGCGTGGAGCTTCGCGACATGCCGGAGCATTTCGTCGGCGCGGGCGCCCGAGTAGACGCCGCCGGACTGGAGCATCACGCCGATACGGGAGTGCAGTTCCGCGGACTGTCTCGCCGGGTCGAGGCCCAGGACGCGCACCGTGCCGGAGTCCGGCTTCCGGTACCCCTCGCAGGTCTCGACCGTGGTCGTCTTGCCCGCGCCATTGGGTCCGAGTACGGCGGTGATACCCGCCTTGGCCGCCAGGTCGAGGCCGTCCACCGCGGTCTTCGTGCCGTACCGCTTCACCAGGGCCTGGACCTGGACCACGGGCTCGCTTCGCATGAGGCGCAAGTCTAAGGACGCCGTCGAGGCCCGGGGGCGCCGGGGGCCGCATCCACGTACTGGTCCCGCGGCCGGTGCAGCGCCAGCCAGCGCTCCGCGTACGCCACAGCGTCGGCCACCGGGAACAGCCGTGCGTCGGCCGCGCCCACCTTGCCCCGTACGACGGGACGGTCCCGTTCGAAGTCGGAGCCGAGCTCGTCGAAGAGGTCGGAGGTGATCGATATCTCCCGCACCACCTCCCAGCCCGTCGCGGAGGGGCGTCCCACCTCGACGACGGGCGACGGAACGCGGTACTCGGCCAGGTGGAAGCTCGTGCAGGTGCCGTAGCCGGCGCCGAGCAGCAGGATCCGGGCGCCGTCGGCCTCCAGGCGGGCCAGCGGGCTGCGCTCGCCGAGCCGGCAGTCGGGCGCGTGGCCCTCGATGATCGCCGCCGCGCGCGGGCCGAGCGCCGCGAACGAGGTCTCCGGGTGCGCGCTGCGCAGGGCGCCCGGCCAGTTTCGTACGGTCTCCGGGATCACGCCGACCCCCTGGGAGGGCGTCACCCGGGGGTCGTACGCGGGCATCGTCGCCCTGATGGTCGACCACCACTCCTCGGGCACGGGCGGGTTGCTCCACAGTGCCGGATCGGAGAGGCCGCCGGACTGGGTCGGGACCACCAGAGTGCCGTCGGGGCCCAGTGCGTCGAGCAGTCCCTGGACGACGGCGACCGGGCCCCCGTTGACCCAGCCGAGGGAGCTGAGGGAGGAGTGCACAAGAAGTGTTTCTCCTGGCTGTACGCCCAGCGAGAGAAGGTGTGCGGCGACGGTGTCCCGAGTGACGAGTGGGCCGGTCGGAGGGGGTGTCGGCATGGTTCGGCAGTCTCCCCGAGAGCCCGGCTGTGCGCCACCCAATTGATCGATCAAAGATCGTTTCCGCAGGTCACCTTAGGTATACCTAAGTGATGCACGGCACCGTCCACCCCTCAGGACGCGGCTTGTCAGGCTCTGAGGAATTACGCAACAATGGCGTTGTGAAAAACGTTCGCGAGGCTCGGGAGGCCCCCACGGGGACCCCGCAGGAGGAACTCACGACCGGGGAGCGCTCGACGCGCAACCGGGTCGCGCGGTCCATCCTGGACCACGGCCCCTCGACCGTCACCGACCTCGCGGGACGACTGGGCCTGACCCCGGCCGCCGTACGCCGTCATCTCGACCTGCTCGTCGCCGACGACGTCGTGGAAGCACGTGAGCAGCGGGTCTACGGAGCGCGTACGCGCGGCCGTCCCGCCAAGGTGTTCGCCCTGACCGACTGCGGCCGCGACGCCTTCGACCAGTCCTACGACAAGCTCGCCGCGGACGCGCTGCGCTGGATCGCGGCGCGCGAGGGCGGGGACGAGGCCGTCGTCGCCTTCGCCCGCGCCAGGATGGCCGCCCAGGCCGACGCGTACCGCAAGACCGTCGAGGCCGCCGCCCCCGAGGAGCGCACCGAAGCGCTGGCCAAGGCCTTGAGCGTGGACGGGTACGCTGCTACGGCGCGTAACGCACCGGTTGGTGAGCAGCTCTGCCAGCACCACTGCCCGGTCGCCCATGTCGCCGAGCAGTTCCCGCAGCTGTGCGAGGCGGAGACCGAGATCTTCTCCCAGCTGCTCGGCACCCATGTCCAGCGGCTGGCCACCATCGCCCACGGCGATGGCGTATGCACCACGTTTATCCCCAAGACCACACATAACGCATCTGCAAGCACCGCCGGGAGGAACCCCGCATGACGCTCCCCATCGAGGAGACTGCCCACCCTGAGCTCGAGGGTCTGGGCACGTACGAATACGGCTGGGCCGACTCCGACGTGGCCGGTGCCTCTGCCAAGCGCGGTATCAACGAGGACGTCGTCCGCGACATCTCCGGGAAGAAGTCCGAGCCGGAGTGGATGACCAAGCTCCGCCTCAAGGGCCTGCGCCTTTTCGAGAAGAAGCCCATGCCGAACTGGGGCTCGGACCTGTCGGGCATCGACTTCGACAACATCAAGTACTTCGTGCGCTCCACGGAGAAGCAGGCGGAGTCCTGGGAGGACCTGCCCGAGGACATCAAGAACACGTACGACAAGCTCGGCATCCCGGAGGCGGAGAAGCAGCGCCTCGTCGCCGGTGTCGCGGCCCAGTACGAGTCCGAGGTCGTCTACCACCAGATCCGCGAGGACCTGGAGGAGCAGGGCGTCATCTTCCTCGACACCGACACCGCTCTGAAGGAGCACCCGGAGCTCTTCAAGGAGTACTTCGGCACGGTCATCCCGGTCGGCGACAACAAGTTCGCGTCGCTGAACACCGCGGTGTGGTCCGGCGGCTCCTTCATCTACGTGCCGAAGGGCGTGCACGTCGAGATCCCGCTCCAGGCCTACTTCCGTATCAACACGGAGAACATGGGCCAGTTCGAGCGGACGCTGATCATCGTCGACGAGGACGCCTACGTCCACTACGTCGAGGGTTGTACGGCCCCGATCTACAAGTCGGACTCCCTGCACTCCGCGGTCGTCGAGATCATCGTGAAGAAGGGCGCCCGCTGCCGCTACACGACCATCCAGAACTGGTCGAACAACGTCTACAACCTGGTCACCAAGCGCGCCGTGGCGTACGAGGGCGCGACCATGGAGTGGATCGACGGCAACATCGGTTCCAAGGTCACCATGAAGTACCCGGCCGTCTACCTGATGGGCGAGCACGCCAAGGGCGAGACCCTCTCCATCGCCTTCGCGGGCGAGGGCCAGCACCAGGACGCCGGCTCCAAGATGGTCCACATGGCGCCGAACACGTCGTCGAACATCGTGTCGAAGTCCGTGGCGCGTGGTGGCGGCCGTACGTCGTACCGCGGTCTCGTCGAGATCGGCGAGGGCGCTCACGGCTCCAAGTCGAACGTGCTGTGCGACGCGCTGCTCGTCGACACCATCTCCCGTTCCGACACGTACCCGTACGTGGACGTCCGTGAGGACGACGTGTCCATGGGCCACGAGGCGACCGTCTCCAAGGTCAGCGACGACCAGCTCTTCTACCTGATGAGCCGGGGCATGACCGAGTTCGAGGCGATGGCGATGATCGTGCGCGGCTTCGTCGAGCCGATCGCCAAGGAGCTGCCCATGGAGTACGCCCTTGAGCTCAACCGGCTGATCGAGCTGCAGATGGAAGGCGCGGTCGGCTAACCCCGCCCCCATCGGTCAGCACACGTCTTACTCAGAAAGCGAGCACTACGACAGCCATGGCTGAGGCTCAGAACATCCCGGTGGGGTCCACCACCGCCGGCCAGATCGCGGTGGCCGCCGAGTCGACCGTCGCCACGCGCATGAGCGCGCCCCCGTCCTTCGACGTGGCGGACTTCCCGGTCCCCCACGGTCGCGAGGAGGAGTGGCGGTTCACCCCGCTGGAGCGCCTGCGCGGGCTGCACGACGGCACCGCGGTCGCCACCGGCGACGGCGTGAAGGTCGGCATCGAGGCGCCCGAGGGCGTCATCGTGGAGACCGTCGGCCGTGACGACGCCCGGCTCGGCAAGGCCGGCACCCCGGTGGACCGCATCGCCGCCCAGGCGTACTCGGCGTTCGAGAAGGCCGGTGTCGTCACCGTCCCCAAGGAGACGGTGCTCACCGAGCCGATCCGTATCGCCGTGCACGGCGAGGGCGGGGTCGCCTACGGCCACCAGGTCGTGGAGCTCGGAGCCTTCGCCGAGGCCGTCGTCGTCATCGACCACACCGGTGACGCCGTACTCGCCGCCAACGTCGACTACATCCTGGGCGACGGCGCCAAGCTCACCGTCGTCTCCGTCCAGGACTGGGACGACAAGGCCGTGCACGTCGGCCAGCACAACGCGCTGATCGGCCGCGACGCCACCTTCAAGTCGTTCGTGGTCACCTTCGGCGGCGACCTCGTACGCCTCCACCCGCGCGTCGCCTACGCCGGCACCGGCGGCGAGGCCGAGCTCTTCGGCCTGTACTTCACGGACGCGGGCCAGCACCAGGAGCACCGCCTCCTCGTCGACCACAACACCCCGCACTGCAAGTCGAACGTCGCCTACAAGGGCGCGCTCCAGGGCGACGGCGCTCACGCGGTGTGGATCGGTGACGTCCTGATCGAGGCCAAGGCCGAGGGCACGGACACGTACGAGATGAACCGCAACCTGGTTCTGACCGACGGCGCCCGCGTCGACTCCGTGCCGAACCTGGAGATCGAGACCGGCGAGATCGTCGGCGCCGGACACGCCTCCGCGACCGGCCGCTTCGACGACGAGCAGCTCTTCTATCTGATGGCCCGCGGCATCCCCGCCGACGAGGCCCGCCGTCTGGTGGTCCGCGGCTTCTTCGCCGAGCTGGTCCAGCAGATCGGCGTCGACGACATCGAAGAGCGCCTTCTCGTGAAGATCGACGAGGAGCTGGAGGCGTCGGTCTGATGACTGCCTCTTCGACGTTCCTGCGCGCCTGTGGGCTGAGCGAGCTGGAGGAGGACACCCCGAAGCGGGTGGAACTCGACGGCACGCCGGTCTCGGTCGTGAAGACCGAGGGGGAGGTGTTCGCGATCAACGACATCTGCTCGCACGCGAACGTCTCGCTCTCCGAGGGCGAGGTGGAGGACTGCCAGATCGAGTGCTGGCTGCACGGCTCCGCGTTCGACCTCCGCACCGGCAAGCCGTCCGGTCTTCCCGCGACGCGCCCCGTCCCCGTATACCCCGTAAAGATCGAAGGGGACGACGTACTCGTCTCCCTCACCCAGGAGTCCTGAGGAACCCATGGCAACGCTTGAAATCCACGACCTGCACGTCACCGTCGAGGCCGACAACGCCACGAAGGAGATCCTCAAGGGCGTCGACCTGACCGTGAAGCAGGGCGAGACGCACGCCATCATGGGCCCCAACGGCTCCGGCAAGTCGACCCTCGCCTACTCGCTCGCGGGCCACCCGAAGTACACGATCACCAGTGGCACCGTCACCCTCGACGGCGAGGACGTCCTCGAGATGTCCGTCGACGAGCGTGCCCGCGCGGGCCTGTTCCTGGCGATGCAGTACCCGGTCGAGGTCCCCGGCGTCTCGGTCTCCAACTTCCTGCGTACGTCCGCCACGGCGATCCGCGGCGAGGCCCCCAAGCTGCGTACGTGGGTCAAGGAGGTCAAGGAGACCATGGAGCGCCTCTCCATGGACCCCTCCTTCGCCGAGCGCAACGTGAACGAGGGCTTCTCCGGCGGTGAGAAGAAGCGCCACGAGATCCTTCAGCTGGAGCTCCTCAAGCCGAAGATCGCGATCCTCGACGAGACCGACTCCGGCCTGGACGTCGACGCCCTGCGCATCGTCTCCGAGGGCGTCAACCGCGTCCGCGAGACCGGCGAGGTCGGCACCATGCTGATCACGCACTACACGCGCATCCTGCGCTACATCAAGCCCGACTTCGTCCACGTCTTCTCCGCGGGCCGGATCGTCGAGTCCGGCGGCGCCGAGCTCGCCGACAAGCTGGAGAACGAGGGCTACGAGGCTTACACGAAGGGTGGCGTATCCGCGTGACGCAGCTGCCGGGCCTCCTCGACACCGAGGCGATCCGCAAGGACTTCCCCATCCTGGACCGTCAGGTCCACGACGGTAAGAAGCTTGTGTACCTGGACAACGCGGCGACTTCGCAGAAGCCGCGCCAGGTGCTGGACGCACTCAGTGGCTACTACGAGCGCTACAACGCCAACGTCCACCGCGGTGTGCATGTGCTCGCCGAGGAGGCCACGGCGCTGTACGAGGGCGCGCGCGACAAGGTCGCCGCGTTCATCAACGCGCCGAGCCGCGACGAGGTGATCTTCACCAAGAACGCCTCCGAGTCGCTCAACCTCGTGGCCAACATGCTCGGCTGGGCCGACGAGCCCTACCGCGTGGACCACGAGACCGAGATCGTCATCACGGAGATGGAGCACCACTCCAACATCGTGCCGTGGCAGCTGCTCTCGCAGCGCACGGGCGCGAAGCTGAAGTGGTTCGGCCTGACCGACGACGGCCGTCTCGACCTCTCGAACATCAACGAGATCATCACGGAGAAGACGAAGATCGTCTCCTTCGTGCTGGTGTCGAACATCCTGGGCACCGTGAACCCGGTCGAGGCGATAGTGCGCCGCGCCCAGGAGGTCGGCGCCCTGGTCCTGATCGACGCCTCGCAGGCCGCGCCGCACATGCCGATGGACGTCCAGGCCCTCCAGGCCGACTTCGTGGCCTTCACCGGCCACAAGATGTGCGGTCCCACGGGCATCGGCGTCCTCTGGGGCCGCCAGGAGCTGCTCGAGGACCTGCCGCCGTTCCTCGGCGGCGGCGAGATGATCGAGACCGTGTCGATGCACTCGTCGACGTACGCCCCGGCGCCGCACAAGTTCGAGGCCGGCACCCCGCCGATCGCGCAGGCGGTCGGTCTCGGAGCGGCGATCGACTATCTGACCTCGATCGGCATGGACAAGATCCTCGCCCACGAGCACGCGCTCACCGAGTACGCGGTGAAGCGGCTCCTGGAGGTCCCGGACCTGCGGATCATCGGCCCGACCACGGCCGAGGACCGCGGCGCGGCGATCTCGTTCACGCTGGGTGACATCCACCCGCACGACGTGGGCCAGGTCCTGGACGAGCAGGGCATCGCGGTCCGGGTCGGCCACCACTGCGCCCGCCCGGTCTGCCTGCGCTACGGAATTCCTGCGACCACGCGAGCGTCGTTCTATCTGTACTCCACGCCGGCCGAGATCGACGCGTTGGTCGACGGCTTGGAGCACGTCCGGAACTTCTTCGGCTGAGGGGCTGGCTGAGACGTGAAGCTTGATTCGATGTACCAGGAAGTCATCCTGGACCACTACAAGCACCCGCACGGGCGGGGCTTGCGGGATGGCGATGCCGAGGTGCACCACGTCAACCCGACGTGCGGCGACGAGATCACGCTGCGCGTGAAGTACGACGGCGAGCAGATCGCGGACATCTCGTACGAGGGCCAGGGCTGCTCCATCAGCCAGGCCTCGGCCTCCGTGCTCAACGAGCTCCTGGTCGGCAAGGACCTGGCCGAGGGGCAGAAGATCCAGGAGACCTTCCTGGAGCTGATGCAGTCCAAGGGCCGGATCGAGCCCGATGACGCGATGGAGGAGGTGCTGGAGGACGCGGTCGCGTTCGCCGGCGTCTCCAAGTACCCGGCCCGGGTGAAGTGCGCTCTCCTGAGCTGGATGGCGTGGAAGGACGCGACGGCCCAGGCTCTGGGCGAGAGCGCCGAGAGGAAGACGGCATGAGCGAGAACGAGACCTTGACGACGAAGCCGGCCTCGGAGGAAGAACTCCGCGAGGCGCTGTACGACGTCGTCGACCCCGAACTGGGCATCGACGTCGTCAACCTCGGCCTCATCTACGGCATTCACATCGACGACGCGAACATCGCGACGATCGACATGACCCTGACGTCCGCGGCCTGCCCGCTCACCGACGTCATCGAGGACCAGGCCAAGTCCGCCACGGACGGCCTCGTCAACGAGCTCCGCATCAACTGGGTCTGGATGCCGCCGTGGGGCCCGGACAAGATCACGGACGACGGTCGCGAGCAGCTTCGGGCGCTCGGCTTCAACGTCTGAGTCCTCTGTACTGCCCGTGGGGCCCCGGTGCTGTGTGCACCGGGGCCCCACGTCGTCGTCGGCGCCTCTTGACGCCATCTGTGCGGGTGCATGCGTGAACGCTCCACCTGAGGGAAACGGATTTCTCCCGTTGAACCCTCGGGGCTCAGTCCCAGCCCTTCACCACACGAAACGCCGAGTCCGCCCGATAGAGCGTGCTGTTCTCGTACGCGTCCAGGCGGAGCTGGAAGTTGCGGTGGCGCAGATAGCGGCCCGGGTAGTTGACCGACTCCAGCATGACGGCGCCGGAGTACGACGACGTCCGGGGGCAGAAGGTGGCGTCCTTCTCGAAGAGGTCGGAGCCGTCGTCGCGGTCGGCGCGCAGGGAGAAGTTGCGGTGGCGGAGATAGGTGCCGTCGGTGGTGGCGAAGGAGTAGCAGGAGGAGTTCGCGAGTCCCTCGACCAGCTTGAAGCTGGCGTCCTGCTTGGTCGTGGCCGAACTGCCCGAACCCACCGGATCGAGCCGGACGGCGCCGTCGCTCACGTGCCAGTAGCGGTCGGGGTAGTTGACCGACCGGATCGACTTCAGCGAGGAAGTCGGTTTCGAGGAGGGGGACTTGCTGGACGAGACGGGCTTCGACTGTCCGGGGGCGGGCTCGGCGTCGGAACCCTGTCCCGAGGGCTTGGGCGAGGCGGAACCCCGCGAGGCGGTGGCGGAGGGGGAGGACTGCGGCGGGGCCAGGGCGGTCTTGCCGGCCGGGGCCACGGTCGGGCCGGTGGTCCCGGCGGAGGCGCCGGGCGGGAACAGCAGGCCCGTGTCGGAGGTGGTCTCGTTCGCCCGGTTCTGTGATGAGTCGTCAGAACCGTTGTCCTGTAGGGCGATTGCGGTCGCCGTGGCGATGAGTACCGCCACGGCCAGCCCGCCGGCCAGCCAGAGCCGTCGTGTCCCGGGCAGCCGGCCCTCGTCCGTGACCCGTCCGGCCTCCCATGGCGCCGGGGGTTCGGGGGCGAGATCCGTCTGCACGGGGTAGGGCGTGCCGTGCGGCCTGGGGCGCCAGGGCTCCAGCTCCGTGGAGTGAGCGGGCTGGTCGGGCCCAGGGGTTATTTCTGGCATGCGCGTTCCTCCAGCGTCGCCCGTGGCGAGCGCGGATTCGTCGGCTGGTCGCGGTAACAAGAGATCTACTGGTCTCAGCACAAGTGGGGGGGCGCGGGCGCTCGGAACGGCGGTAGCCGTGGAGGCCATGTGCGCGACTGGTGAAACAGTAGTGGACACGGTGACGTCCGAGCAGCCGTTTCCCCCAGTGATCCCCGAGTGATATCCCGGTGATGCCTGATCGATTCCTCGGTGATCCATGGGAAGTCCACAGGAACTCGGCGCCGGCCCGGCCCGGGGTGCGGCGGGTTCACACGGCATTCTCAGCGTGATCCCAGTCCGGCCTCATAGGCTCGCGGCAGCGTGGAACCGTGTCTGACTCCCTGCGCCCCGTCTTCGTCCTCGGCTGTCCCCGCTCCGGGACCACACTGCTGCAGCTGATGCTGCACGCGCATCCACGGATCGCGCTGCCGCCCGAGACGAGGTTCGTTCTGCCCGCCTACGAGAAGCGGCTGGGCTTCGGTGATCTGAATGAGCGCGGCAACCGGGCCGGGCTCGCGCAGTGGATCACCACGCGCAAGGAGACGCGGTTCCATGAGCTCGGGGTGGACCCCGGGCGCGTGGCCGAGCGGATCACCGAGGGGCCGCCCACGCTCGGGTCGGCACTGGGGATCGCGCTCCAGGCGTACGCCGAGGAGCACGGGAAGGTCCGGTGGGGGGACAAGCGGCCCGCGTACGCGCTGCACGTGGCGGAGATTCTGCGGCTCTTCCCCGACGCCCAGTTCATCCATCTCGTACGGGACGGACGGGACTGTGTCGCCTCGCTGCTCGGCATGCCCTGGTGGCATCGCGGCTTCCACGAGGCCGTGGCCACCTGGTCGCAGGTCATGGACACCACGCGCAAGTACGCCCACAGGCTGGGATCCGGCAGCTGGCACGAGCTGCGCTTCGAGGACCTGGTGTCCGACCCCGAGGGTCAACTGCGCGGTGTGTGCGGGTTCTTGGGGGAGGAGTACGTCCCCGAGATGAGCGAGCCGTACCGGGTGGCCGAGGTGGCCGTGCCCGCACGGAAGACCTGGCACCGGCGCACCCACGGCGTGGTGGACACCTCAAGGGCGGGGAACTGGGCCACTCGCCTGACGCCCGCTCAGATCGCCCTGTGCGACGACGTGTTGGGCGACAGGCTCACCTCGTACGGCTATGAACTGGCCGAAGCCGTCCGCCCCGACCCCGCCGAACTGCTGCGCTATCGGCGCGTGGAGGTCCTGCGACGGGCCGCCCACGCCAAGCGGCGGATGCTCGACCGCTTGGCGCGAGTGCGTGAACCGGGGCCCGTGGCCAGCCAGTTGATGACCACGTCCGAGTTCAGGGCCTAGGGTCTGTCCGGCCGGCCCGCCGGACGGACCCGCCGGACGGACCCTGGGCCCGGCCGTTCGCTACGGAGTGATCCGGACGACCTGCGGGTCGTGGTCGCTGGTCTGGTCCGAGAACTCGCTGTTGATGTGGACGATGTCGTAGTCGTACGACGTGATCGCGGAGCTGACCAGGGTGTGGTCGAGGACCTGCGAGTTGCCGTCGTAGACGTACGTGTACTGCTGCGACGCCGGCAGGGTGTCCACCAGGTCGGTCAGTACGCCGCCCTCAAGGGTCGTGGCGGTGGTCGAGAACTGGTAGTCGTTCAGGTCGCCGAGGACGATCACCTTCGCCGAGGACTGGACCGCGAGGATCGAGTCGACGAAGGAGTTGACGGCCGCGGCCTGCGCGGTGCGCTGGGTCTCCGAGGAGCGGGTCGGGGCCTGGTACTGGCTGTGCAGCGAGTAGTCGCCGCCCTTGGAGACGAAGTGGTTGGCGATCAGGAAGTACGTCGAGCCGTTGAAGGTGAACTCCGCGGCGAGCGGCTTGCGGCTGGCGTCCCAGGCCGAGTTGGTCGGGTCGATCCGGCCGGGCGAGTACTTCAGCTGCGCCGTACCGCTGCTGTTCACCACCGAGTTGGCGGTCGTCGCGGTGCCGCCGGTGCGTGACGTCAGGCCCACGCGCGCGGTGTTGTAGAGGAAGACCTGGCGGATGTTGCCGCCGGTCTCACCGCCGTCGGCGTCGTTGGTCGGGCTGATCTGGGTGTACGCGTATGTCGGACCGCCCGCCGTCTTGATCGCGGCGATCAGCGTGGAGAGCGTGGTGCTCGCGTCGACCGTGCCGTCGTCCGTGGCACCGTTGTTGTCCTGGACCTCCTCCAGGGCCACGATGTCGGGCGACTTGAGGTTGGTCACGATGCCCGAGGCGAGCGCCGTGAACTTCGAGGCGGCGTCGGTCGGGTCGAGGTTCTCCACGTTGTACGTCGCCACCGAGAGCTGGCTCGTCGACTGGGCCGTAGTGGTCTCCTTGGCGATACCGCCCGAGGTCACCGTGCCGAGCGTGGTGGCCTGGAGGGTGTAGCCGCCGTACGCGATGTAGTCCATGACGCCGGTCGCGCCCGAGAGCGTGTCGCCGACGTTCGCCGTCGGGAACGTGGACGACAGCAGCGTGCTGATCTGGACACGGCCCGAGTTCTGGCTGCTGTACGAGGAGTACAGCGAGCCGCCGCGCGCCGAAGTCACCTGCGAGGGCTTCACGTTGACCCACAGCTCGCTGTACTCGTCGGTCCGGCCGACCACGGGCGAGCTGCCGACCGAGACGCGCATGCCCTCCAGGGACTCGTAGTAGTCCAGGGCGTACGTCGTCGGGGCCAGGGTGTACGAGTTGATGGAGCCGCCGCTGTTGGTGCGCGTGTAGGTGGCGGGGACCGTCGAGTCGCTGATCGTGGTGGCCGAAGGCAGCGTGTTCCCGGTGGAGTTGGTGGTCCAGGTCGCGCTGGAGATCTCGGTGAGCGACTGGCTGCCGCCGTCCGTGTCGGGGTAGTACTCGGAGACCTTGCCGGTGACCGTGACGCTGTTGCCGACCGTCGTGCTCGGCGTCGTCGAACCCTTGTAGACGAAGATCGCGTCGCTGGTCGCCGCGTTGCCGTCGCCGCTCGCGCTCTGGATCCAGAAGCCGCGCGAGGAGCCGGTGGAGCGGATCGCGGTGACGATGCCGGTGGTGGTGACCGAGGAGCCGCTGTACGGGGAGACCCGGGTCGAACCCTGGATGGCGGAGATCGTGACGGTGGCCGCCTGCGCGGTCTGGGGGAGGGCGACGAGCGCCCCCGACGCGATGAGAGCGGCGGCCGTCGCGCGGGCGCCGAGCCTGAGCGTTCTGTCCATGTGCGTCCCTTCAACGGGCGGAAGAGCGGGGCGAGTTGGTGCATGGACGTGCTGTTGACCGGTCGCGGAGATTTCTAGGCGCTGGGTGTTACGCGGCGATGTACGGATGGTGTTCTACGCGTGTCGTCTACGCGCGTCAATCGTGTGCGCGGGAATCCGTCGGAAATGTCGGTCGGGATCGCGGGCAAGGCTGTGACCTGACTGTTCATCGCCTGTGCCGCCGTGTCGCGTTCGCTGTACCGGGAGGCGGGAGGCGGGAGGCGGGAGGCGGGTGGCAGCCGGGCCCGGCCGGTGGCGGTCGCCCGCGCCGCGGGGGAGGGCCGCCGCCCCGGCCGTCTCCCCCTACCGCCTCACTCGCGGTCCGAGTCCGGCGCGGCGGGCGGCTGAGGCGGCGCCGACGCGTGCAGGAGTATGTCCGCGAGCCCCTCCCTGCGGATGCGCTGGTCGATGTAGAGCAGGGTCGAGACCAGCGGCAGGAACACCATGGTGAACAACTGGGCGACGAGACTTCCGAGCAGCGAGAGCGCCAGATAGACGCCCACGTGCGGCAGGCTCTGCGCCCAGACGTCCGCCGCGTCCGAGGCCGTCGGCGACGAGGGGTCGTACGGCTGCGGGGTGGGCATCGCGAACGTCAGCGGGAGCCGGATCGCGAGCGACAGGATCAGCGTCGTCAGACCGCCGAGCAGGGTGATGCCGAAGGTGCGCCACCACGCGCCGCGCACCAGCCGCACCGAGCGGCGCAGCGCCTGCACGGGCCCCGCCGCTTCCAGTACGGCGGCGGCCGGGGCGAAGGAGAACAGGACCCAGAGCCACACGGCCAGCGGCACGGCCAGCAGCATGAGCAGGAAGAACAGGGAGAAGATGCCGTACGGCAGATCGCTGCCCAGGAGCATGGCCACGAAGAACGAGACGAACACCGCGGCGAACAACAGCAGCGGGATCATCAGGATCAGACCGAGCAGCAGCATCACGCCGAGCACCGACGGGGTGCGCGGCCAGGTCCGCCGCCAGATCTGGCCGAGGGTGGCCCGCCGGCCGAGCACGGCGTCGTGCAGGGTCGCCGAGCACGAGGCATGGACGAGGGCGCTCGCGGCCGTCAGGCCCACGAGCGCGAAGACCCACACGGCGCCGAACGCGAACAGGACGGGCCGGAAGTCGGCCCAGCGCGGATCACGGGTCGTGTCGTAGATCGCGTGCACGTGATCGCTCACGGCGGCGTACGCGACGGCCGCCGCGCCCGCCATCAGCGCGGCCAGTGCGAGGTTGACCAGGACGGCGAACCCGAACAGTGGCTTCGCGTACCGGCGCATCGTCGCGAAGGCGCCGCCGAAGACCGTGTCCACGCCGAGCGGTGCCAGGGGTATGACACCCGGCTTGGGCGGAGGGGGCGCCGGTGTCCAGCCCCAGCCGCCCGGAGGGCCGCCGTACGGCCCTGATGGTCCCCACCCCGATGTGTCCGACATCGCCCTTGCGCTCCGATGCTCAGGGAGTCCCGTGACTCCAGCCCCCACTGTGATCGCGAACGATATCCGGTGCGCCAGGTGGTGCCTATGGGGGTTGTGGGGCGACTTTGTGTACGGGTGTACGCATCGATGTGTACACTCGTACGCATGGGATACGTGCTGCTCGCCGGAGCCATCGCCGCCGAAGTGGGCGCCACCACCGCCATGAAGTACAGCGAGGGCTTCAGCAAGCTGTGGCCGTCGCTGGTGACCTGCCTCGGATACGTCATCGCGTTCGCGCTGCTCGCCCAGACCCTGAAGACCGTCTCGGTCGGCACGGCCTACGCGATCTGGGCCGGCGTCGGCACCGCAGTCATCGCCGCGATCGGCATGGTGTTCCTCGGGGAGGGGCTCAACGCGGCCAAGGTCGCCGGGATCGCGCTGATCATCGGCGGGGTCGTGCTGCTGAACCTGGGCGGGGCGCACTGATGGCGCGCCGGTACGACCCCGAGCGGCGGCAGCGGATCATCGACGCGGCGATCCGTGTCGTGGGCGCCAAGGGCCTCGCCGGGCTGAGCCATCGCTCCGTCGCCGCCGAGGCCGATGTGCCGCTCGGCTCCACCACGTACCACTTCAAGACCCTCGACGAACTCATGGTCGCCGCCCTGCGCCAGGCCAACGAGGGATTCGCCAAGGTCCTCGCCGCGCACGGCGCGCTGGAGGACCCCGACGTCGACGTCGCCGCCGAACTCGCCGCCCTGATCGGCGAGTGGCTCGGGGGCGACCGCACGGGCATCGAGCTGGAGTACGAGCTCTACCTCGCCGCCCTCCGCCGCCCCGCTCTGCGCCCCGTCGCCGCCCAGTGGGTCGAAAGCCTCGTCGAGCCCCTCGCCCGGCGCACGGATCCCGTCACCGCCCGGGCACTCGTCGCCCTGCTGGACGGCATCTGTCTCCAGGTGCTGCTGACGGGGACGTCGTACGACGAGGAGTATGCGCGGGAGGTGCTGGGGCGGGTGATGCGCTGAACCCGCGTGGGCCCGGCCGTCCGGTGACCCTGCGAGCCCGCGAGCCCGCACGCTCCCCGTGACCAGGTGACCGCCCGGTACCTGAGACGCCCCGTGCACCGGTTCGCCCGGGCGGCCTCCGCCAAGTTAGGTTTTCCCCATGACCGACACGACTGCTACTCGTACCACCGGCGCCGTCGCCGCCGGGCTCGCCACCCTCACCGCCGACGGCACCGTTCTCGACACCTGGTTCCCCGCCCCCGAACTGTCCGCCGAGCCCGGCCCGGCCGGTACCGAGCGGTTGTCCGCCGAGCGGGCCGTGGAGCTGCTCGGTGAGGGCGCGGCCAAGGCCATCGGCCCGGACGCACGCCGTGGCGTCGAAGTGGTCGCGGTCCGTACGGTCATCGCCTCGCTGGACGACAAGCCGCTCGACGCGCACGACACGTACCTGCGTCTGCACCTGCTCTCGCACCGCCTTGTGCAGCCGCACGGCCAGAGCCTGGACGGCATCTTCGGCCACCTCGCCAACGTCGCCTGGACCTCGCTCGGCCCGGTCGCCGTCGACGACGTCGAGAAGGTCCGGCTGAACGCCCGCGCCGAGGGCCTGCACCTCCAGGTGACCTCCATCGACAAGTTCCCGCGCATGACGGACTACGTGGCGCCGAAGGGCGTCCGCATCGCCGACGCCGACCGGGTCCGCCTCGGCGCGCACCTCGCCGCGGGCACGACCGTCATGCACGAGGGCTTCGTGAACTTCAACGCGGGCACGCTCGGCACGTCGATGGTCGAGGGCCGTATCTCCGCCGGTGTCGTGGTCGGCGACGGTTCCGACATCGGCGGCGGCGCGTCCACCATGGGAACCCTGTCCGGTGGCGGCAACGTCCGCATCACCATCGGCGAGCGGTGCCTCATCGGTGCGGAGGCGGGCGTCGGTATCGCGCTGGGCGACGAGTGTGTGGTCGAGGCGGGGCTGTACGTCACCGCCGGTACCCGTGTCACCATGCCGGACGGGCAGATCGTCAAGGCGCGGGAGCTGTCCGGCGCCTCGAACATTCTCTTCCGCCGCAACTCGGTCTCCGGAGCGGTGGAGGCGCGGCCGAACAATGCGGTGTGGGGCGGGCTGAACGAGGTTCTGCACAGCCACAACTGATCAGGTCGTTCTTCGGCTGCGGGTAGTTCGTGGCTGGTCGCGCCCACGCGGCGGAGCCGCATGTGTCACAGCCCCGCGCCCCTTACGGGGCGCGGGCGCGCGGCTTTCAGTGTGCTTCGACTGGTGCTGGAATTACGCCTCTTGTCCGACTTCACCGCGAGTGAATGCTGCCACCCTTGCCGTGACCGTCTGTGAGCGGTCGAGGGCTGGTGGTGGGGATGGTTCCGGCGGCTGAAGAAGACGGAGCGGTCGGCGAGGCGCGCGCGTATGTGGCGGGGCAACGGGTTCGGCACCGGGTTCTGCTGGGTGTGCTGATCTGTGTCGCGGTCCTCAATGCCGGGCTGGTCGCCCTGGTCGTGGCCGCGATCGCCGGCTTCGCGAAGGCCGGACTCGTGGTGCTCTGGCTCGTCGCGTTCCTGGTCACGCTCACCTTCGTGGCGGCATCGGCGCGGCTGTCGAGTGCGGTGGCGGGCATGCGGAGTGCGCGGGAGCCGGCCGAGCGGCAGCTGGAGGAGAGTGTCGCTCGTCTTGCGGCGCAGCTCGGGGTGGACGTCCCGCGGGTGCGCGTCATCGACGACGTCGCTGCCAACGCCTTCGTGGTCGGGTACGGCCGGGGTGCCACCGTCGTCTTCACCTCGGGTCTCGTCGAACTGTGCGGTGACGACGGCGAGTTGCTGGAGGCCGTCGCCGCGCACGAACTGGCAGCGACGGCTGCTCGTGGCACCACGCTGACCTGGCTGTCGTATGCCCTGCTGGGCTGGTCGCTGTCCCTCGCCGTGCCCGCCCGGGAGATCGCCGAGCTGCTGCGCATGGTGTCGCGGGGCTTCAGGAAGGGCGACCCGGAGGTGCCGCGCCACGAGGGGCAGAGCCAGGCCGACTACATGGTCGACAGCATGATCCTCCTCGTGATCACGAGGGCGATCGGCGTGGTCCTGTGGCTCGCCTCGGTGCGCGTCCTGGTGCTCTTCGGCGTTCCGTGGCTGCTCGCGCGGGTCACCCGGGCGGAGATCGTGGGACGACGTGTGGTCGCCGCCGACGCCGTCGCCGTACAACTGACCGGCGAAAAGCCCGCGTTGGTCGAGATACTGACAGAGCTCGGGGTAGTACTCACCACACCGGATCGCGGCGGCCGGCTCGTCGAGGAGCTGTGCTTCGTCGGTCCCCCGCCGCGGCCGGAATCCGAGAAGGAGAACTGGACGCACTGGTTCCCGCCGTATCCGGACATCAAGACGCGTCTCGCGGAGCTCGCCGCATTCGAGCGGGGGCGGTTGCCCGACCGTGTCCCGGTGGCCGGACTCCTGGTGGTCGGGGCCCTGCTCCTCGCTCTGCTGGGCGGGCTCGGCACGCTCGCCGTGCGGCTGCCGTACGACCGGGCTTCCGGGCCGTCCCCGGCGGCCGGGGCGGTGCCCGGAGCCGTGCCGGCGCCCGCGGGCTCGGGTACGCCCACCTCGCGTGTGCCCCTCGGACCGGAGAGCGAGCCGGGCTCGAAGGGAACGTCGGAACCAGGCACCTCCCCGTCCCGGAAACCCACCGTCACCTCCTCGGCCTCGGCCTCGCCCTCGACCACCTCCTTTCCGGCCGACGCGCCGCCGGGTGACACGCCCTCCGACGACAACGTGCCGCCGCGTGACAACCCCGGCAACCCCGGCAATCCCGAGGTGAACACGCTGTCCGAGGCCCACTGGAACGACTTCTGCTCGCGGCAGTTCGGTGTGGCCGCCCGCTTCGGGCCGGACGCCTACAGCGTCGGATGTGTGGGCATCGACCATGCCTTCAACGCGGTGACCGAGGTCTGTGCCGTCGAGTTCCCGGGCGCGTCGCCGAATGTCGACCGGCTCGGCGACTTCCACGATCCGCTGTCCTGGGGCTGCATCGCCCACGCCGACCTTCTCGGGGCGTTCCAGCTCTCCGAGACGCTGCTGGAGCGGCAGACCGGCCGCGATGTCGTCTACCACGCCGACGTCAGCCCCAGCGCGTACGGATACACGTACGCGGACGGCTCACCCGTCGCACTCGGCGAGCTCTGCACCAAGACGCACGCCACCTCGGCCGTCGACCGCCTCCTGGACGTGTACAACGCCCACTCGTCCGTGGAGTGCTACAGCTCCGCCGCGTGAGCCGCGGCGAACTCCGCCAGCGCCGTGAAGTCGCCCTCGCGCAGGCCAAGTCGGGGACTGACGTGGTGGAGCAGTGCGGGCCCGGGATGGTGGGCGGCGACGTAGTCGTCGTCGGCCGGGCTCTGTTCGTCGTCCACCCAGGCGAAGGGGCGGCCCTCGGCGTATGCCACGATCCGTTCCGTCTTCCAGTGCACCCCGTCGGGGCGCTCGGCGAACAGGGCGCCCGTGAAGTCGACGTACGGGAGTTCGGGGAGGCCGATGACCGGGGCGATCCAGCGGTTCGCGGCGTCCATCCAGGTGGTGGCCCAGCACAGGTCGTAGCCGAGAGCGAGCAGGGCGCGGCCGTGATCGGGGTGGAGCCAGACGCGCAGGGGCCTGCCGAGGGTCAGGGCCACCCGGATCGTCGTGTAGCCCTCGGGCCGGCGTTCCGGCTGGGCCGCGTACGGGTTGAGGGGGCCGTCGACGTCGAGGAAGAGCAGAGGTCGGCTCACGGGGTCACCGTAAGCGACGTCGAGGGGGAGAGCCCGGGAAATAACTTCGGCCCGGGGACATAGCGGCGGGCGGGCACGCGCGTCACAAGGAGCACAGGGGCGGGCCACGGGGGCCGCCGAGGAAGAGAAGGTGACGATGGATGCCGAAGCGCAGGAGAGCTTCCGGGAGTTCGTGGCGAACCGGTCGTCCGCGCTGCTGAAGACGGCCGTACTGCTCAGCGGCGGCGACCGGCACGCCGCCGAGGACCTGCTGCAGAACGCCCTGGTCAAGGCCGTGGGGCGGTGGAACCGCATCGACGAGCCCGAGGCGTACGTACGACAGATCCTGTACCGGCAGCAGGTGAGCCGCTGGCGGCTGAAGTGGCCCAGACGGGAACTGAGCGTCGCCGAGCCGCCCGAGGCGTCGCTCGGCGCGGACGCCCAGTCCGCCGCCGAACTGCGCATGGTGATGCGCGGGGCGCTCGCCCGGCTGACGGCGCGGCAGCGCACCGTGCTGGTGCTGCGGTACTTCGAGGATCTGCCCGAGGCCGACGTGGCCCGGCTCCTCGGCTGCTCCGTCGGGACCGTGCGGTCCACGACACACCGCTCGCTCGCCCGGCTGCGGGCGCTCGCCCCCGAACTGGCCGAACTCGGCCCGGGGAACGCCGAACAGCCGCCGTCCCGTGACTTCTCGCCCGTGGAGGTAGGTCCGTGAACGTCGAGGAACTCGTGCGCGACTCCCTGCGGCAGCAGGCCGCCGAACAGCCGTCGGCGGGACCGGGGTTCGCCGACCGGGTACTGGCGGCCCATCGGCGCCGCCGCACCCGCAGGCTCGCGTCCGTCGCCACCGCCACGGCCGCCGTGGTCGCGATGGCGGTGGCGGTGCCGCTGCTGGACTCCGGCAAGGACGACGTGCGCCCGGCGGGCGTACTGGACTCCAAGGAGGTCCACGCCCACCCGGACCAGTCGCCGCCGCGCGATCTGATCTCGGCCGGGAACGTGGCGCTGGCCGCGTACTACACGTCGAAGACCGTCGCGCAGACGGACGACGTGGGCGTCGTCGTCCGCACCTACTGGCTGCTCGACCAGAAGACGGGCACGTACCAGAAGACGACCCGATGGTCCGCCGTGGCCGTCGCCCCCGGCATGCGGACCGCCGCCGTCCTGGAACAGGGCCTGCCCGCCCACCGGATCGGCCTGCTCGACCTCACCACCGGGAAGATCGAGAGGTGGATCCCGGTCGACCGCGGGGTCGGCGGGCTCGCGTTCTCGCGCGACGGGAAGAAGCTCGTCGCCACGACCTACGGCGAGAACCCGGACCTGCGCGACAGGCAGAAGGACCAGGCCGCACTCGAGTGGGTGCCGCGCTTCGGCAAGTCGAGCAGGACCGGCTTCCTCGTCCTCGACATGGCCTCCGGCAAGAGCTCCTGGAGCAGCGTCCCGCCCGGCCGTGACACCAACGCGCGCCAGGACTTCGCCTTCAGCCGCGACGGCAGGCTCGTGTACTCGGCGATCATCGGAGGCCATGACGGCATGCAGCAGTTCTACGACCTCGTGGGCCGGAAGGTCGCCGCGCCCGCCGACGAGAAGTACCTACGCTCGGACGTCTCCGCACGGCTTTCCCCGGATGGCAGGCTCGCCGCGGTCGGCCTGACCAAGGAGCGCCCCGACACCTCGTACTCCGAGATCGTCGATCCCCGTACCGGCAAGCGGATCACCCTGGTGCGCGGCGCGGAGCTGCTCGCCTGGGTGGACGCCAAGCGGCTCATCGCCTATGAGCGGGCTCCGGGCTCGGGGGAGTACCGGCCCATGCTCGTCCTGGTCACGATCGGCAGCGACAAGTTCGTCCAGCTGAGCGGTCCGCACGCGCACCAGACGGACTTCTCCCGGCAGGACTGGCAGCCGGTCTTCGCCGAGCGCTGACCGTGGCCCCGACGGCCCGGCCTCAGGCGGCCACGAGCTGCTCGTACGCCGCCAGCAGCCCGTCGACCCTCGCCGGGTCGGCGGGCCGCAGCGGCGGCCTGACCGGACCCGCGGGCAGCCCGAGCGCGCCGAGCAGCGCCTTGGCCGTGACCGTGCCGGGCAGGCCCCCCGCCATCATCGATTCGACCAGGGGGACGGCCTGCCGCTGGCGGCGGGCCGCCCCGGCCGTGTCCCCCGCATCGAACGCGTCGAGAATCGCCCGGAACTGACGGGGCGCCACATTCGCCACGGTGCTGATGAAACCGGCCCCGCCGACCGCCCGTGTCGCGAGCACGTACTCGTCGCAGCCCGTGTAGTACGCCAACTCCGTGCGGGCCAGCACCTTCTGGGTGCCCAGGAGGTCGTACGCACAGTCCTTGACCGCCACGATCCTCGGGTGCTCGGCGAGCCGGATCATCGTGTCCGGCTCGATGCGCGTGCCGGTGCGTCCCGGGATGTCGTACAGCGCGAGCGGCAGCCCCGAGGCGTCCGCGATCTCGCGGAAGTGCGCCTCGACGGCGTCCTGCGGGGGCCTGCTGTAGTACGGCGTGACCACCAGCAGCCCGTCCGCGCCCGCCTTTTCGGCCTCCAGGGCCAGCTCCACGGTGTGCCGGGTGTCGGCCGTGCCGACCCCCGCCACGATCGACGCCCGCTCCCCGACCGCCTCCCGCACCGCCCGCACCAGCGCGGACTTCTCCGCGTCCGTCGTGGTCGGGGACTCGCCCGTGGTGCCGGAGAGGACCAGCCCGTCACAGCCGTCCGACACCAGCCGGTCGGCGAGGTGCTGCGCGCCGTCGAGATCGAGCGCGCCCGCCTCGGTGAAAGGGGTGATCATCGCGCAGAGGGCGCGGCCGAAGGGAGTGGGACCCGGTGTCGTCATGCCGACAGTCTCGGCACCTCGACCGTGAAGCTCCACTTAATTCTTCTACGAGGTACTGGCAACGAATGCTACGGAGTGCGGGCTCGCGGGGCATCGAGGCCCTAGTGCCAAATCGGCCCCTTATGGGTCACCATGGCGAGAACGGAAGTCGGCGGCAGATCGCGGGAGGCGTCATGAGGCTCGGCAAGGCACTCGCCACCGGAGTTGCGGAAGAGCAGGCCCACACGCAGGACGAGGAACTCCCCGAAGTGGTCGAGGAGTTGGAGGCGTCCGTGCCTGAAGAGGTCCCGGTCGCCCGATGAGGCTGCGGCTCCCCGAGGAACGACCGACGGAGCCGCCGACCGGATACAAGATCGCCCACCCGGTGCTGTCGCAGGACGGCACCCGGGCCGGGTTCACCGGCGTATCGCTGGGTGGCGCGCTGCCGTACGGAGTGCTGGACGAGGCGCGCTGTGTCTACGGGCGACGGCACCGGGCGCCGCACCGCCGCTGCGACTGCGGCTTCCACTGCGTACACGACTCCGCCGCCGCCGAGGCGATGCTCTGCACCGCCGAGCACCGCGCGGCCGTCCTCCTCGACGTCACCGTCCTCGGCGCCTACATCCGCTTCGAGCAGGGCTTCCGCTACGCCCGCCAGCGGGTACGCACCGCGACTGTCGGCCCGTGCGCCTGCGGCGCCGTGGCCGGGGCCCTGGCCGACGCGGGCTGGGGGCGGCCGGGGTGGCGCGCGCTGACGGCGGCGTGCGCGGGATGCGTGCGCGGTCGTACGTCCCTCTCGCTCGCTTCCTTCGCACGGCTGGCGGGGGAGGGGCTGCGGGTCCGGGCCGGGAGCGGCGCGGTGGCCGCGCCCGCCGACCTCGGCGTCTCCGAGCTCGTTGCCGAGGCGGCCCTGCTGCAGGCCCGACTCGACTGGTTCCAGACCCAGTTGGCCCGCCTGGACGAGGGCGGGCCACAGGCCCGGTGAGGGCCGCGGCGCCAGGGGTGGCGCGCACCAGGGTGCCGCCGCCCGGTTTCGCCGTGCCCTCCCGCCGGCGACTCCGACCGTCCCGACGTCCGCCTTGACCCCCGCCCCCGCCATGACCTCCACCGACAACTCTCACCGTCTGGACAAAAAAAGTTTTCGGTGGGAGGGTGGAGTCATGTTGGACGTGACCGTGATCGAGGACGCCGAGGCCGCCGCCGTCTCGCTGGACCCCATACGGGCCCGGCTGCTGGCCGAGCTGGCCGCCGGGCCCGCGTCGGCCGCCATGCTGGCCGGGAAGGTCGGGCTGCCCCGGCAGAAGGTGAACTACCACCTGAAGGCGCTGGAGCGGCACGGCCTGGTCGAGCTCGCGGGTGAGCGCCGCAAGGGCAATGTCACCGAGCGGCTGATGCGCGCGACCGCGGCGTCGTACGTCATCTCGCCGCTCGCCCTGGCCGCCGTGCAGCCCGACCCGGACCGCTTCCGGGACCAGCTGTCCGCCCGCTGGCTGCTCGCGCTCGCCGCCCGGCTCGTACGGGACGTCGGTTCGCTGATCACCGGTGCGGCCAAGGCCCGCAAGCGGCTCGCGACGTACGCGCTCGACGGTGAGGTGACCTTCGCCTCCGCCGCCGACCGGGCCGCGTTCATCGAGGAGTTGACGGTCGGCGTCGGCGCGCTGATCCGCAAGTACCACGACGGGAACGCGGAGGGCGGCCGCCCGCACCGGATCGTCGTCGCCGTCCACCCCACGCTCAAACCCGAAACTGCTGAAGCCGCTGAAGCCGCTGAACCCGCAGGCATCGCGGATGTCGCGGACGCCGCTCAAGCCGTCGAAGCCGGACACTGATCACTCAGGAGCCAACCACCATGTCCAAGGAATTCGAGATCGCCCGTGAGTTCGAGGTCGATGCCCCGCCGCAGGAGGTGTGGGACGCGATCACCAGCGGTACCGGCGGCTGGCTGTGGCCGATGGAGTTCGAGCCGCGCCAGGGCGGGGCCGGGCCCTTCGGCTCCACGCTCACCAACTGGGACCCCCCGCACCGGCTGACCAGCCTGGTCGAGGACGTCGAGGGCATCTCTCAGCAGACCCTCAACCAGATCGACGAGACGATCGAGCCGCGCGACGACGGCCGCCGCTCCTGGATGCGGTACGTGCACAGCGGGATCTTCGTCGAGGACTGGGACAACCAGTACGACGGCGCGAGCAAGCACACGGACTTCTATCTGCACACCCTGCGCGAGTACCTGACCCACTTCGCGGGCCGCCCGGTCGCCTTCTCGACGTTCGACGGACCCGGGGCGTCCATGGCGTCCGACGCCTTCGCCGCGGTCGGGCGGGCGCTCGGCCTCGCGGACGACACCGCCGGGGGCGCGCGGGTCCGGGCCCAGGGCCCCGACGGCGCGGTCCTCGACGCCGTGGTCGACTACCGCGACCCGTACTTCATCGGGCTGCGCACCGACAACGCCCTCATCCGCTTCTTCGGGCGCAACCACTGGGGCGCGCCGGTCGGCATCAGCGTCCACGACTTCGCGGCCGACGCCGACGCCAAGCGGAACGAGACCGCTTGGCAGGGCTGGCTGAACGGCGTGTTCGGCGCCCAGGACTGATCCAAGGCAGGCCTTGGGCGCGGGCAGGGGAAGAGCCCGGCCCCCCGGACGACGGGGCCGGGCTCTTCCCTGTGCGGGCTGCGGCCGGGGCCGCGGCCCGTTACAGGCCTACGGCCGGAACCGCAGCACCTGCGGGTCGTGGTCGCTGATCTGGTCGTTGAACTCCGAGTTGATGTGCACGCTGTCGTACTCGAAGCAGTCCTTGCGGATCGACGGACTGATCAGGATCTGGTCCAGGACCTGCTGGTTGCCCTGGTAGTCGTACGTGTAACGCTCGCTCTTCGGCAGCGACTTGATCGCCGACCAGAGCTCGCCGTCACCTTCGAGGATCTTGGCGGTGTCGGAGAACTCGAAGTCGTTGATGTCACCGAGGGTGATGACGTCGGCGTTCTTCTGCGTGTCCAGGATCTGGTTGACGAAGGCGTTCACCGCCGTCGCCTGGAGGTGACGCTGGGTCTCCGAGCTGCGCGTCACCGGCTGGTACTGCGAGGTCAGACCCTGGTCGCCACCCTTGGAGTTGAGGTGGTTGGCGATCACGAAGACCGTCTTGCCCTTGAAGACGAACTCGCCGGCCAGCGGCTTGCGGCTGGTCGTCCAGGCCGTGTTGCTCGGGTCGATGCGACCGGGGGAGGCGGTGAGCTGCGCCTTGCCGTGCACCTTCGTGACGCCGACCGCGGTGGTGGCGTCGCCGCCCGCGCGGTCGGTGAAGGAGACCCGCTCCGGGTTGAACAGGAACACCTGACGGATGTTGCCGCCCGGCTCACCGCCGTCGGTGTCGTTGGTCGGCGTGATGGAGCGCCAGTCGTACGTCGGGCCGCCCGCGGCGACGATCGCGTCGATCAGCTTGTTCACCGTCACATCGGCGGCGACCGTGCCGTCGTCCGTCGCGCCGTTGTTGTCCTGGATCTCCTCCAGGGACACGATGTCGGGCGACTGCAGGTTGTTCACGATCGCGGCGGCGTGCTCCTCGAACGTGGCGTCGGACGGGTCGAGGTTCTCGACGTTGTACGTCGCCACCGCGAGCTCGTTCTTCGACTGCTTCTGCGTGGTCTCGCGCTCCAGACCGGCGCTCTCCACGGTGCCGAGCCGGCTGGCGACGAGGGTGTAGCCGCCGTACTGGTTGAAGTCCAGCGGGCCGGCCGTGACGCCGGCGAGCGTGTCGCCGACGTTCACCTTCGGGAAGTCCGCCGTCGCACCCAGCGACTGGATCTGGAGGCGGCCGGTGTTCTGCGAGGTGTACGAGCCGTAGACGGTGCCGCCGCGGTGGTTGGCGTGCTCGTTCGGCTTCACCGTGACCCACAGCTCGCTGTACGGGTCGGTGGCGGTGACCACACGGGTGTCGGCGACCTGGACGTTCATGCCCTCAAGGGACTCGTAGTAGTCCAGGGCGTACTTCGTCGGCTCCAGGGGCAGACCGTTGATCGAGCCGCTCGCGGCGGTGTCGCCCAGGGGGGTGTAGTCGTCCGGTACGGACGAGGCGTCGACGACCGTCGCGGCCGGGACGGCGTTGCCGCTGGAGAGCACGGTCACCGTCGGCTTCGAGATCTCCGTCAGCGACTGGTTGCCGGTGGACGCGCCGCCCGGGACGTACTCCGAGACCGTGCCGGAGACCGTGACGGAGTCTCCGACGGCGACCTTCGGGGTGGAGCTGGTGAAGACGAAGACGCCCTCACTGGTTGCCGCGTTGTCGTCGGCGTTCGGGTCCTGGAGCCAGAAGCCCTTCGAAGAACCGTAGGTCCGCACGGCGGTGACGATGCCGGGTACGTCCGTGACCTTCGTCCCCGCGAGCGGGGAGAGGCGGGTCGTGCCCTGGATGTCGTGGATGCGGACGGTGTCCGCGTGAGCCGGGGTGGTGAGCACCACGGCGGAAAGGGTCGAACAGACCGCGGCGACGGTCAGCGCGCCTATGCGCGTCGTTCTCTTGCTCGGCAAGGGAATCCCTCCGGGGACGTACTTGAGCGCCGGGACGAGGGTGGAACAGTGGGGGGAGCGCGACCTGCGTGCGGGCCGGTGACGCGCGTGGAAGTGTGGGCGGCCGGGTGGCCGTGCAACTTCTACGCGCGTAAATCTCGTGTGTGACAAGGGGAGTTGTCAAGGTTTCAGCGGTGTACGGCTCCTGTCAGGGACATGAACCGGGCGGCATGGGTGGAAATCCGTCTAGGCTGAGTCGTCGGCGCGGAACTCCGGGGCGGCCTCCGGATGCCCGCGTCCGGGGACGGTTCTCGGGGTCCGACGCCTGGGGCATGTGCCGCTGCTCGCCGACGCTCGTCTCGCATTGCCACGATTACCCTGCTTTTCCTGGTTGTTCGGAGGAGAACCCAGCCGATGTCAGACAGCTCGCCCTTGCCGCCGGTGCGGCTGACTTCCGAAGCGGAGCTGGCGCGGGACGCGCTCGCCGCACCGTTGTTCTCCCGCGCCGCGCGGCTGGCCCGCTGGGCGGGTCCGGACACGCGCGTCGGCGCGGGGGGCGAACTCGTCGAAGAACAGCTTCCCGAGGCCGCTGCCGTACTCGGGCTCTCCGGGGACGACGCGGCCGCCCTCGCCAGTGAGGCCTGGCGGGTGGCCGTCGACACCGGGCTCGTCGGGATCGTGGACGAGGAGGAGGGCACCGTCGGCGCGGGCGAGGACCTCTCCCTCCTCACCTCCGGAGGACCGCAGGACGTCCTGGGCGTGTGGCTCGGCGCACTGGACACGGTGCTGGCCGACGCGAGCGTGCCCGACCTGGACGATCTCGTCGGCGCGATGGACGAGGGCGGCGAGATCGACTTCTCCTCCCTGGACTGGGATCCGGAGGCCGAGGCCGAGTTCCTCGACGGGGTGCTCGGCAATCTGTATCTGCTCACCGTGAGTGAGGAGGGGCCCGGAGGCGGGCCCATTCCGCTGCCCGCGCTCGCCGCGTCGATGATCGTGCCCGACGACATGGGGGAGCCCACCAACGACGTCCTGGAGCAGGTGTCGGACGCGATGATGCGGCTCGACGACCAGTTCCGGCTGCTGGAGCCCATCGGACTCGTCGACTTCCAGCCCGTCGACGAGGCGCTGATGGCGGAACCCGATGAGGAAGCCGAGGAACCGGCGGCCGTCGACGACACGGACGTCTCGCGGTACGGCATGGTGCGGCTGACTCCGCTCGGGCTGTACGGGATCCGGGCGCGGCTGCTCGAAGCGGGCATGTCCGCTCCCGCGGTGGGCGACCTGGCGGACAAGGGGGCGGACACGCTGCTGGACGGCACGTCCGTGTTCCCGCCGGCCGCGGCCCAGGCCGAGACCGAGCAGTGGCTCGCCCGGCGCGAACCGCTGCCCGCCGCACGGGAGTTGCTCGCCGCGGCCCGCGGTGGCGACGCCGGGGCCCCGCTGCGCCGGCTGCGCTGTCAGCAGGCGCTCTCGCTCGTCGGCATGGAGGCCGAGCCCGCGCTGCGCGAAGTGCTCGACGACGCGGAGCTGGGCGGGCTCGCCCGGGTCTGGCTCTCCGAGCACGGCGTGCCCGACGTGCCCGCGCCGTCCGAGGCGATGGTCTTCTGGCTCACCATCGACACCCTGGCGGCCCAGCTCGCGGCCGAGGGCAACTCCGACGAACTCCAGTCCCTGGTGGAGGGCCTGGCCCAGCAGCACGGCGGCTTCTTCGCCACGGCGTGGCGGGTGGACCACCCGGCTACGCCGGATGTCCTGGAGGCCATGGGGCGGCTGCACCCCGACAAGAAGGTGGCCAAGGAGGCTCGTAAAGCGGCGTTCAAGGCCCGCTCCCAGCAAGGGAGTTGAGAGCGCGGCGATGCGGCGGGGGCAAGGTTTGCCCCCGCCGCTCCATGCGTCAGGTCAATGCGTCGGCCCGATGCGTCGGCAGTGGTGCCGCTCGATGCGTCGGCAGGCGTACCGCTCGATGTGTCAGCAGTGGTACCGCGTCGTGTGCTTGAACGACGACGTCGCGCCGTTGAAGCCGTAGGTCCCGCGGTAGGCCGGCGGGTTCTGGAACTCGCCGACGATGGTGATCGTGGTGGCGCAGGAGCCCTGGCCGGCACGCTTCGCGTCGAGGCGGATCGTTTCCCCTACGTAGCCGCCCGTGATGTCCCAGGGGGCGCCGCAGATGCCGGAGGTGATCTTGCCGCCGGTCACGACGTGCGGGTAGGTGTTGGGGTTGTACTTCACCTCGATGGCGAAGGTGACCGCCCCGTTGTGCAGTTCGAGCTGGGCGGACGTGGAGACGGCCTCGACGGAGACGTCCTGCTGTGAGGCGAACGCCTCGTCCCGGGTCTTGACCTCCGCGCCCTGCGGGTTGTGGAAGCGGTGCTCGGAGCCGGCGTGGCTCTTCTGCCGCTTGGCCTGCGTGGTCATGCTGATTCCCTCTTCCTGTGCGGGTATTGAGTGACCGTCAGGCCAGCTGCTCGGCGATTTCCACCCGCAGCAGTGTGCGAACGTTCTCGATGTGGTTGGCCACGGTGACGACCGAGGACCCCGCGAAGAGCAGACCGGTCGCGACGTTGTCGAGCGAGGTCACCAGCGAACCGGAGTCGCCGCCCGCCGAGATGTTCGTGGTCAGGATCTGGTCCTTGAACCGGGCCGTCCCCGCCGTGCCGTAGCTGACGTCGATCGTGGCGTCGGTCGCGATGATCCGGCCGAAGCTGATGTTCGTCGTGCGGCCGGTCTTCTTCACCAGGTCGCCGACCGCGACGTTGGCCTTGCGCCGCCAGGCGCGCGGCGCACCGCTGAAGTACTGCTCACGGGTGGCGTCCTGGAACTCCACCGCGCCGAGCGCGCAGTCGACCACGTTGTTGTGGCGCTCCACCGGGGTCTGCGGTGCGAACTGGATCGTGATGAACCGGTCCAGGGTCGCGATGCGGTCCGCCGGGTCCGTGCCGCCGTCGAACACTCCGGGCTGCAGGATCGCGCTGCCCAGCTGTGCCCGGTTGGAGTCGGCCAGCACGTGGTTGTTGGAGAGGATGTAGAACTTCGACGGTGTGCCGAGGCCGGGCCCCGGAGGGTCGACGGTGGCGCCCGGCAGGAAGTCGTACACCACGCTGCCCAGTGTGCCCGCGGTCACCCGTACGTTGCCGACCGAGAAGCCGGAAGGGGACGGGCGCATACGGCGCTTGAGGAGCTGCGGCTCGAACTGTCCGAGCCCACTGAGCTCTTCCAGCAACGGCTGCGAGAGGCCGGCGAGTTGCTCGGCCATGCTGCCGTCGGGCTGGTAGGAGACACCGCGGTCCTCGGAGCGGGGCGAGGTCCTGCGCTGCTGCTGACGCTGCGCGGCGACATGGCCGACCGCGACTACGTCGGTGGGGGTGCCGTCGTCCATCACCCGCGGGATGACGTCCCGCTCGGGAAGCTGGGACTCCGGAACCTTCTGGGTCACGAACACCAGCACGGCTGCCTCGCCCGTGGCCTGTCCGTCGATCCACTTCACGCCGTGGCCGAAGCCGACGACATTGGCCAGCGGCGACTGCGGCCGCAGGAAGTCTGAATTCGCTTGCTGGCGGGAGCTGTCACTCAGCTGACCACCAGTCGGTCCTCGCATCATTTCGGGCTGGCTCACGCCAGACCACCTCTTCAGTTTCGGCTCTGGGTTCCTTACGGGCCGCGGCGCGGTGACTCAGCGCTCAGGACGGCTCACAAGTCCTCTTCCTGAGCGCTCACTTCACCGATCGCGAGCACGCGCACCGGTACGCCGTCGAGCTCGTCCGGAACCACGTCTTCTTGAAGGAGCCGGTCACGGGGCACTTTCCGGGTGACGAAGACGATGATCACGTCCTGTCCCGAGTGCTCGTCCCTCCCGGTGCCGACTCCACTCACATGGGCCAGCTTCATGAGCCGGCCTTCGTGGAGGCGCCTTACCCGCTTTGCGTCCATCGGGCTCGCCTCCCCTTCGGGTGGTGTGCTCTTCCTGTCTATGGCCCGGGGGTCCGAGAGTCAAGGCATTCTGAAATGAATCACGAGTTTCGCTACCATTCGCGCCTGTTGACCTTCTTTACGAAGATTATTCCGCCCATCGGCTCGAGTGCGAGAGGTTTCACGGATTCACGGAAGCGGGACCCCTGAAGTTGGCCCATGTTCAACTCCCGTTCAGGCACGGGCGGGACCGTGTGGCCGCAACCGAGGTCCGCCACCCCGCCCCCCCCCACGACAGTCCCACTCCACCGTCACAGGAGACACCATGTCGCTCACCCGCAGGGACTTCGCCAGACGATCCGCGATCACCGGTGCCGGTGTCGCGCTGGCCGGCAGCGTAGGCGCCCTCGCCACCGCTCCCAACGCCCTCGCGTCCACCGACACCGACATCGACACCGAGAGCACGGGCGAGGAATCGGCGGACGGACACGGCGGTGTCGGCTACGGGCCGCTGATCTCCGACCCGAACGGCCTGCTCGCGTTGCCCGCCGGGTTCTCGTACCGCGTCATCACGTACAGCGGCAAGACCAAGCTGGAGTCGGGCGAGTTCACGCCCTCCAACCACGACGGCACCTCCACCTTCTGCGGCCCGCGCGGCGCCACCCTCCTCGTCAACAACCACGAGCTCCGCGGCCCGCGCGCCAGCTGGGCCTACCCCGTGCCGCTCACCGAGGGCCTGGTCTACGACCCGGCCGCGGCCGGCGGCTGCACCGTCGTCGAGGTGCGCGGCGACAAGGTCGCCGAGTGGGTCGGCATCGCCGGCACCGCCACCAACTGCGCGGGCGGCAACACTCCTTGGGGCACCTGGCTCACCTGCGAGGAGACCGAGGACAAGGCCGGCCAGAACGGCATGACCAAGGACCACGGCTACGTCTTCGAGGTCGACCCCGAGGACCGCCGTCGCAACCAGAACCCCAAGCCCATCAAGGCACTCGGCCGCTACGCCCACGAAGCGGTCGTCGTCGACCCCAAGCGCGGCCGCCTCTACCTCACCGAGGACGCCGCGACCCCGAACGGCCTCCTGTACCGCTGGACGCCCCCGCAGGGCTTCGAGCACGGCCACGGGCAGCTCGGCACCCTCGCCGACGACGCCGGCTCGCTCCAGGCCTTCAAGTGCTTCGACTCCGGTGGCCAGTTCGTCGACGACCTCTCCCGCGCCACCAAGATCGGCACCGTGTACGGCGTCGACTGGGTGGACGTCCCCGACCGCGACGCCAAGACCACCTCCGTCCGCAAGCAGTTCGCCGACGGCCAGGTCACCCGCGCCCGCAAGCTCGAAGGCATGTGGTGGGGCGACGGCGGTGCGTACATCGTCTCCTCGTACGCCCGCACGGAGAGCCCCGTCCAGCACGACGGCGCCGTCTGGTTCTACGACCCCAAGCGCCGCACCCTGACGCTCAAGGTCCTGATCGGCGTGAACCCCGACCCGTCGGTCGACGGCGCCTTCGACGGCCCCGACAACATCACCGTCTCCCCCTACGGCGGCCTCGTCATCGCCGAGGACGGCGAGGGCATCCAGCACCTCTTCGGCGCCACCGACAGCGGCCGCACGTACCCGATCGCCCGCAACGAGCTGAACAACGGCACCGCGGAGGCGCCCGAGTACAGCGAGTTCACCGGCGTCACCTTCTCGCCCGACGGCAAGACCCTCTTCGCCAACATCCAGGAGCCGGGCATCATGCTCGCGATCACCGGGCCGTGGAAGCGCCAGAAGCGCGCCTGATTAATTCAATGGCTCGACCCGCGGCCGCACTCCTAAAGTAGTGCACGTCCAGGTGCGAAGGCAGGACCTACTTCCACTGATAATGGGGCGGCCGCGGGTTCGAGTCCCGCCACCGGTACAACGCGCCGGTGTAGCTCAGGGGTTAGAGCACCTACGTCGGTTCCGCCGGCCTTGAACTCTGGACACCACAACTTCATGCACCTCCCGGTGCGCGGGCTGCGGCTACTTCTCTTCCAAAGAATCCACGCCGCCGCCGATTTGATCTCGGGAGGCGCAGCTCATGGTGGGTGCCCGGTGCGCAGGCAACGGTTACTTCATTGGATCAGAAGGTTGCGGGTTCGACTCCCGTCATCGGCTTCGGGTCGATGTAGCTCAATGGATAGAGCATCTGACTAAAGTCCGTCGTCGACCCCTGATCTCGGGCACCCTCCTTTTGCTGCGCCTCCCTCCGAAACACGACTTCACCGTCGTACAGAGAATTCGGGGGAATTCATCATGGCGCGATTCAACACCAAGGCGGCCAAGGCGCAGCCCACTTCCCGTGTGACGTCGACCGGCCGTGTGCTGACGACGCACCAGGGCGGCCGCGGCCAGGAGCGCGACGCGCGCTCGGAGCTGTTCCTGCTCGCCATCGCCAACTTCGTCTCGCAGCAGACCTTCTACGAGTCCGGCGCCGCCCGCGACGACCGGTTCGCCACGCTCGTGCGCGAGCTCGCCGTCGCCGACCCGTCGTGGACGGCCGCCCTGCTGGGCTGGCTGCGCGGCGAGGGCAACCTGCGGACGGCCTCGCTCGTGGGCGCCGCCGAGTACGTGAAGGCACGCCTCGACGCGGGTGCCACCGACGGCCCGGCCAACCGCCAGGTCATCGCCTCCGTGCTGCGACGCCCGGACGAGCCCGGCGAGCTGCTCGCGTACTGGACCTCCCAGTACGGCCGCAACGTGCCCAAGCCCGTCAAGCGCGGCATCGCCGACGCCGTACGACGTCTCTACAGCGGCAAGTCGCTGCTGAAGTACGACACCGCGTCCAAGGGCTACCGCTTCGGCGACATCCTCAACCTGGTGCACGCGGCGCCGGACCCCGACAAGCCGTGGCAGGGCGACCTGTTCCAGTACGCGCTGGACCGGCGGCACAACCCGGACACGGCCGTGGTGCCCAAGTCGCTGCCCGTCCTCGCGGCCCACCGTGACCTGATGGCACTGCGGCCCGCCAAGCGGCGCAAGGTCGTGACCGGAGCGCACGGCGCACAGCGCCTGGCCGAGGCGGGCATGACCTGGGAGGCGCTGGCCGGCTGGCTGCAGGGCCCGATGGACAAGGCGGCCTGGGAGGCCGTCATCCCGTCCATGGGCGCGATGGCGCTGGTCCGCAATCTGCGGAACTTCGACGAGGCGGGTGTCTCGGACGAGGTGGCGGCTCAGGTCGCCGCGAAGATCAGCGACCCGGCGGAGGTCGCGCGCTCGCGGCAGTTCCCGTTCCGCTACCTCGCCGCGTACCAGCACGCGCCCTCGCTGCGCTGGTCGTACCCGCTGGAGCAGGCGCTCGGCCACTCGCTGGCCAACGTGCCCGCGCTGCCCGGGCGGACGCTGGTGCTCGTGGACCGCTCGGGCTCGATGTTCTACTCGCGGCTGTCCGACCGCTCCGAGCTGAACCGGGCGGACGCGGCGGCGATCTTCGGCACGGCGCTCGCGCTGCGGGCGGCGGACGCGGATCTCGTCGAGTTCGGGACGACGAGCAAGTGGGTGAAGTTCCGCAAGGGCGAGTCGGTGCTCAAGGTGCTGGAGCGCTTCGGCGACCTCGGCGGCACCAACACGAGCGAGGCGGTGCGCAAGCACTACAAGAAGCACGACCGGGTGCTGATCGTCACCGACGAGCAGGCCATGTACAGCCACTACGGCGACCCGACCGAGCAGGTCCCGGCGCACGTACCGGTCTACACGTGGAACCTGGCCGGGTACCAGGCGGGCCACGGCCCGTCGGGGAAGGCGAACAGGCACACCTTTGGCGGCCTTTCGGACGCGGCTTTCCGGATGGTGCCGCTGCTGGAGTCGGCGCGGGATGCCGACTGGCCGTGGGCTGCCTGACGGCGTGAAGTGAGCGGGGTCCGCACTTCGGTGTGGGCCCCGCTCTTGTTTGTGCCGAGGACTGACATCTAACATTTCAGTTCATGGAAGCCCTACGACCCGTGCACCGCACCCTGCTGCGGGACCGCGCCTACGAAGCGATCCGCGACGCCATCGTGGCGGGGGAGATCGAGCCCGGCACGCTGGTGCGGGACGCCGAACTCGCGGAACGGCTCGGGCTGTCCCGGGCACCGGTGCGCGAGGCGTTCACGCGGCTCGTGGACGAGGGGCTGCTGGAGAGCAAGCCGCAGAGCTACACGCGGGTGACCCCGGTCGTGGCGGCCGACGTGCGGGACGCGGCGGCCGTGGTCGGAGCCATGCACGAGCTGGTCACACGGGTTGCGGTACCCCGGCTGTTCGCCGCGGACGTGGAGGCGATGCGCACGGCCAACGAGCGGTTCGCCGCCGCCGTCCGCTCGGGCGACGTGGACGCCGCCCTGGGCGCCGACGACGAACTGCACGACATCCTGGTCCGCGTCAGCGGCAACCGTGCCGCCGCCGCCACCATCGCCCGCTACACCCCGCTCATCCGCCGACTGGAGCGACGGCGCTTCGGCGAGGGCGGAAACTGCCGTTCGGCCGGGCTGCACGAGCAGCTGATCGAGGCCTGCGCGGACGGTGACGTGGACGAGGCGGTTCGCGTCACGGCGGAGATCTGGCGGGGCCTGGCCGCGCTCGCCGACGAAGAGGCCCACTGAACCCGGAGGACCCATGTCCCTTTCCTCGACTTCTTCCCCGTCCCTTTCCTCGTACGAGCGTTACCCCCTGCTCTTCGGGCCCTCGCCCGTGCATCCGCTGGAGCGGCTGACCAAGCACCTCGGCGGCGCCTCCCTGTGGGCCAAGCGGGAGGACTGCAACTCCGGTGTCGCGTACGGCGGGAACAAGACCCGCAAGCTGGAGTACCTCGTCGCCGACGCGCTCGCGCAGGGCTGCGACACGCTCGTCTCGATCGGTGGCGTGCAGTCCAACCACACCCGCCAGGTCGCGGCCTGCGCCGCCCGCGCCGGTCTCAAGTGCGTGCTGATACAGGAGAGTTGGGTGGAGTGGCCCGACTCCGTGTACGACAAGGTCGGCAACATCCTCATCAGCCGGCTCGCCGGTGCCGACGTACGGCTGGTGCGGGCCGGGTTCGGGATCGGGTTCAAGGAGAGCTGGGAGCAGGCGCTGCGGGAGGTCGAGGAGGCGGGCGGCAAGCCGTACGCCATTCCGGCGGGAGCCTCGGATCATCCGCTGGGCGGGCTGGGGTTCGCCGGGTGGGCCTATGAAGTCGCCGAGCAGGAGCGGGAGTTGGGCGTCTTCTTCGACACCGTTGTGGTGTGCTCCGTGACCGGGTCGACCCAGGCGGGCATGGTCGCCGGGTTCGCCGCTCTGGAGGAGGCGGGCGGGCGGCCGCGGCGCGTCCTTGGCATCGACGCGTCGGCGGCGCCCGCCCGTACCCGTGAGCAGATCGCCCGGATCGCCCACGGAACGGGGCAACTCATCGGCGTACAGAAGGAGTTGACGGAGGCGGACGTCGAGCTGGACGAGCGGTACCACGCGGGGACGTACGGGATTCCGGACGAGGGCACGCTGGAGGCGATGCGGCTCGCGGCGCGCACCGAGGGGATGGTCACCGACCCCGTGTACGAGGGGAAGTCGATGGCCGGGATGGTGGATCTGGTGGCACGGGGCGAGATCGGGCGGGACTCCACCGTGCTCTACGCGCACCTGGGTGGACAGCCGGCGCTGAACGCGTACAGCGCGTTGTTCTAGACGGTCAGGCTCTGGGCGGTGGGGTGCTAGGCGGTGGTCTTCGGCTTGGTGCCCGTGATCACGAATGCCGACACCAGCAGGGCGGTCAGCGCGATCAGCGAGCCGATGCCGAACGCGCGGGCCGCTCCATCGGTGAGGATGTCGGACGGGGAGCCGTGCGCGTGCCGGGTCGCCGTGCCGAAGACCGTGACCAGGATGGCGAGGCCGAGGGTGCCGCCGAGCCACTGCAGGGTCTGCAGCAGGCCGGAGGCGGCGCCCGCCTCGCGTGGCTCGATGCCCGCGAGGATCGTCGCGTTGAGCGGCATGAAGCTCAGTCCGACGCCTACGCCGAGCAGCAGCAGCGGCCCGAACAGGCCGGTCAGATAGCCGTCGCCGGGCTCCAGCCGCCACAGCCACCCGGCCGCGACGGCAAGCAGGGCCATGCCGGTGAGCAGCACCGGCTTGGCGCCGAGCCGCCCGAGCAGCCGGGGCACGAAACGCACGACCGTGAACATCGCCAGGGTCATGGGCAGGAAGGCGAATCCCGCGCGGAGCGGGCTGTAGTCCAGGACCTGCTGGCAGATCAGGGTGAGGAAGTAGAAGGCGCCGAACATGCCGGCGGGCAGCAGCAGGACGCCCGCGTAACCGCCCGCGCGGTTGCGGCTGGCGAACAGGCGTAGCGGCATGATCGGCTGGTCCGCCCGGGACTCGATCAGGGCGAAGCCCACGAGCAGAGCCGCCGCCGCACTGAACCCGAGCTGCGCCTGGATGTCGCTCCAGCCCTCCTCCGAGACCCGGATGAACGCGTACACCAGCGAGGTCATCCCGGCCGTGCCGGTGAGTGCCCCCGCCGCGTCGAAGCGGCCCGCGTGGCGCGGGGTTTCGGTGACGCGGCGGGGCAGGGCGACGGCGACCGCGACGCCGATCGGTACGTTGATCAGCAGGGCCCAGCGCCAGGACGCCCAGGAGGTGAGCATGCCCCCGAGCACCAGGCCGATGGAGGCGCCGATGCCCGCCATGGAGGAGTAGATGCCGAGGGCGTGGTGGCGGCGCGGGCCCTCCGGGAAGTTGGTGGTGATCAGGGCGAGGGTGCTGGGTGCGACGAGGGCGGCGCCCACGCCCTGGAGCGCGCGGGCCGCCAGCAGCCAGGCGCTTTCGGTGGCGAGACCGCCGAGCAGGGAGGAGGCGGCGAAGAGCAGGACGCCGGCGGTGAGCGTACGGCGGCGGCCCGCGATGTCGCCGACCCGGCCGCCGAGGAGGAGTAATCCGCCGAAGGTCAGCGTGTAGGCGTTGAGGACCCAGGAGAGACCGGTGCCGCTGAAGTCCAGGTCCTTCTGGATGTCGGGCAGGGCGACATTGACGACCGTGGAGTCGACGCCGACCATCAGGTAGGCGGTGACGATGACGAGAAGGACGGTGCCGAGCCTGGCCGGGTGTTCATCCGCCGAGCGGGGCGGGCTGGTGGCGGACGGGGTGGACGGCATGGACGGGGTGGACATGGGATGCTCCCTGTCTCGTGTCCCCGGTGAGTGGTGTGCGGGCAGCGCGAACTGCCCGCCGCGATAACCGGGGACTGTCTCCGTTTAGTACTCGGTAAGATACGGAGAGAGTCCCCGGTTGGCAAGGAGTATCTGAATGGCGCAGGTCAAGCCGATGCGGGCGGATGCACGGCGGAACTATGAGCGGCTGCTCAAGGAGGCGGCAGTCGCCTTCGCCGAGCACGGGGAGAACGCGTCCCTCGACGACATCGCCAAGCGGGCCGGGGTGGGGTCCGGGACCCTCTACCGGCACTTCCCCACCCGGCGGGCTTTGCTGGAGGCCGTGTACGTGGACAGCATCGACGCGATCGCCGTGCGCGCGGACGAGTTCGCGGCGGAGCTCCCACCCGGCGAGGCCCTGGTGGAGTGGCTGAACGAGCTGAGCGAGGGGATGATCCAGGTCCGCGGGCTCAAGACACTGCTCGGCTCGGCCGTCACCGACGGGAGTTCCGCCGTACTGACCGCGTGCGGGACCTCGGTGAAGGCCGCCGCCACCCGGCTGGTCGAGGCCGCTCAGCGGGAGGGGACCCTGCGGGCGGACGTGGAGCCGATCGAGGTGCTCCGGCTCGCGCATGGCGTGGCCACCGCGTCGGAACTGGCGAACGGGCAGGGGAAGTACATCCGCCGGTATCTCTCGCTGCTGACGGAGGGGTTGCGTCCCCAGGAGACGGACGGGGCATGAAGCACGGCGGTGGTGACCTCAAGTCCCCACCGCCGTCTGCCTCTTGCGTGCCTCCGTGCGCTCTTGTGGCGCACGCGAGTGGTCAGAGCGCTTGGGCCGCCGGCTTCACCATGCCGCGGACCGTGCGGGACTTCACGAAGTCGCCGATGGCCGTCATCTCCCACTCGCCGGAGAACTGCTTGATCATCTTGGCCATCATCACGCCGGTCTGGGGTTCGGCGTTGGTGAGGTCGAAGCGGACCAGTTCCTCGCCGGTGGCGGCGTCCAGCAGTCGGCAGTAGGCCTTGGCGACCTCGGTGAACTTCTGGCCGGAGAAGGAGTTGACCGTGAAGACGAGGCCGGTGACGTCCTGGGGGAGGCGGCCGAGGTCCACGACGATCACCTCGTCGTCGCCTCCGCCCTCGCCCGTGAGGTTGTCGCCGGAGTGCTTGATCGCGCCGTTCACGATGGAGAGCTTGCCGAAGTAGCAGCTGTCGATGTGGTTGCGCTGCGGGCCGTACGCGATGACCGACGCGTCCAGGTCGATGTCCTTGCCGCGGTACGCGGGCTCCCAGCCGAGGCCCATCTTGACCTGGGAGAGAAGCGGGCGGCCGCCCTTGACCAGGGAGACGGTCTGGTTCTTCTGGAGGCTCACCCGGCCCTTGTCCAGGTTGATCTTTCCGGAGGGCGCGGGGGCGGCGGCGGGCGCCGGGGGTGCGGGCGGGGCCGGCGGGGCGGTGAGGCGGGGGTCCAGCGGCGGGGCCGGCGGCGCGGGCGGGGTTACGGGGGCCTGGACCGGGGGTGCGGCAGGGGCCGGCGCCGGCGCCGGCGCCGGCTCCTCCACCGAGACGCCGAAGTCCGTGGCGATGCCCGCCAGGCCGTTCGCGTAGCCCTGGCCGACCGCCCGAGCCTTCCATGCGCCGTTGCGGAGATAGATCTCGACGATCACCAGGGCCGTCTCGGTGCCGAGCTGCGGCGGGGTGAACGTCGCCAGCACCGCGCTGTCGGCCGCGTTGCGGATCGTGGCTGTGGGTTCGATGCCCTGGAAGGTCTGGCCGGCCGCGTCCGGGCTCGCGGTGACGACGATCTTCTCGATGCCCGGGGGGACGGCGGTCGTGTCTACCGTGATCGAGTCGGGGCTGGCGCCGCCGCCGGATCGGTACGTCACACCCTGGCCGGTCGGCTGGTTGTAGAAGATGAAGTCGTCGTCGGAGCGCACCTTGCCGTCGGCGGTGAGCAGCAGGCCCGATACGTCGAGCCGCACCGGGGCGGCGACGTCCACCGTCACGCGGGTGACGGAGAGAGGGATGTTCGAGCCGGGGGTCATAGCTGTCATGCCATGGGTAACGAGCGGGGCCGCTTTACCGTTCCCTTACCTGACCGCCAATTGAGTCAGAGGCTGTTGCGCGGGTGGTTGCGGGCCGTTCGCTCGTTGCCCCGCTGGTAGTTTCCGGTCCAGCGGGCCACGACCAGCCGGGGATCGCCGGATTCCACCTCCGTGAGGAACTGTTCGGCTCGGGCGCCACGCAGCGTTCCGGCGGGGCGGCCGAGGTGCGTGATCATTACGGTGCCGTCGGCCTGCTCGGCGTACGAGAATCCCTCTGGGCGTGGCATGACGTGGATGCTAGCTGGAGCCGGGGCCCACATCCCCCGCGGTTGCCCGCCACCAGACAGCGAGCCTGAAGGAACAGTCTCGCTTTGCCGGACGACTGAAGGTACCGGGCCAGTGGGCTGGTTTTGGCCCCCTCTCCCGCCTGACAAGCGGAAGATTCCTCCCTGCCAAGCCGCCGAATCACGGCCGAGCTTGAGATGGGTTCCTGCTTCATCACGCTTGGCCCTGATTGCCGACCAGGGGCTTACGTGCGCTCCACAGGCGTTTACCTCACGCTGCGGTGAGGGCCCCCGGCCCGGGGGTGGGTGGTGCTTCGGGCTGGGCCGCCCGGATCCGACGGCCCTCGTCTTGGGTGTTCTTCGCCGCGTTCCAGTCCCGGTCCTGCGTCGTCCCGCAGGCTGAACAGGTCCAGAGCCGGATTGCCAGGGGCTTGGGTCCGTCCAAGTGACCGCAGGATGAGCAGAGTTGGCTGGAGGGGAAGTTGCGGGCCACACGAGTGAGCTCGCGCCCGTAGCGTTTCGCCTTGTAGCCGAGCATGGCCAAGAATTGGCCCCAGCCCGCGTCGTGCACACTCTTGGCGAGCCTGCCGCGCGCCAGGGCCTTCACGCTGAGCGTCTCCACACTGACTGATTGGTTCTCTCGGATCAGTTTCGTGGACAACTGGTGGTGAAAGTCCTGACGCGCATCGGCCACTGCTGCGTGTGCCCGCGCCACTTTCGCACGGGCCTTCCCCTGGTTCTTGCTCCCTTTCTGTTTGCGGTCCAGCTCTCGCTGCTTCTTCTTCAGTTTCTTCTCTGCCCTCCGCAGAAAGCGCGGCGAGGCTACACGCGAGCCGTCGGAAAGCACCGCAAAGTGCGTTAGCCCCAGGTCAATGCCCAGATCGCCCTCTGCGTCCGGGGCCGCGGCCCGATCGGTGTCGGGATCGGTCGTGACCTTGAACGAGGCGAAGTATCTGCCCGCCGCGTCTTTGATCACTGTGACGCTGGACGGGATCGAGGGCAGGCGCCGGGACCAGCGCACCGGAATCTCACCGATCTTCGGCAGGCTCAACCGTCCTGCCGCGGTGATTGCCTTGTCCTGGTCCCGCAGCGACTGTTGCAGCGGTACCGCTGATACCCCGGCCAGCCACGCCCGCTCCTCGGTCCGCTTGGCCTGAGTGATCAGCAGCTTCGAAAGGTCTCCCGTTTTTGGAAACGGGAGACCGCGCTCGTGCGTCGCCCGTCGGACGGCCAGAGCGTCGTTCCAAACCACCCGTGCGCATCCGAAGGTCCGCGAGAGGGCTGCCCGTGCGCCGGCACCCGGTTCCAGGCGGAACGTGTACCGCAGCTCCATGCACCCTCCCCCTGCGAACGTCAGACCTGGACGCGAACAGAATTCCTGTTCCCTCATGGGGAACGCGTCACCGGTAGGAAAGTCACGCCGGATTCCAGAAATCCTGAAAAGCGGTTCTGTCGCCTCAGTACGGCAAGATCGACAGGTCACTCACGGAGCGGCAGCCCGGGCATGCGTGCGCCAAGTTCTCTATGGGAGCACCACGATCTTCCTGCCGATCCCTGATGCGAACTGGTCCAGTGCCTGGGGGTACTGGTCTAGAGGCAAACGGTCGCTGATGAAGATGTCGGGGTCCAGGACACCGGTCCCGAAAAGTTCCGCCGCCCGTTCGAAGCTGTGCAGGACGGCCATGGAGCCGGTGATGGTGAGCTCTTGGTTGTAGATGCGGTACGGGTCGATCGTCACCCGGGTCGCGTAGTCGGCGACGCCGAACTGGAGGAAGGTGCCGGCCTTGGCGACCCGGTCGAGGCCGTCCTGGATCGCCGCGGCGTTGCCCGTCGCGTCGATGACCAGGTCCCAGCCCTGCGGGCGGTCCAGCTCGTCCGGGTTCGCCGCCGAGGCGGAGGCGCCGAGCAGCTGCGCGGTGGCCAGTCGCTGCGGGTTGAGATCCACGATGTCCACGCTCGCGGCGCCGGTGCGCTTGGCGAGCTCCAGCATCATGAGGCCCATCGTTCCGGAGCCGTAGATCAGGACGTGCGCGCCGAGGCGGGAGTTCAGGACGTCGTAGCCGCGTACCGCGCAGGAGAGCGGTTCGACGAGTGCCGCGTCCTGGGTGCGGACGTGGTCCGGGAGCCTGACGCAGTTCGCCACGGGGGCGGTCGCGTACTGGGCCGCGCCGCCCGCCGTCGTCACGCCGATCGCCGCCCACCGTTCGCAGAGGTTGTTGTGACCCGTACGGCAGTAGCGGCACTCGTAGCAGTAGAGGGACGGGTCCACCGCTACTCGATCGCCGACCGAGATCTCCGTGACCTGGGTGCCCACCCCGACCACCTCGCCCGCGAACTCGTGCCCCGGCACGATCGGCAGCTTGGGTGCGAACTCGCCCTGGAGGATGTGCAGATCGGTGCCGCAGAGGCCGCAGGCGGCGACCTCGACGACGACCTCGCGGGGGCCCGGCGTCGGGTCCGGGACCTCGGTCACGACCGCTCGACCGGCGGACTCGATGACTGCGGCCTTCATTTCACGGCTCCCAGGGACAGGCCCTGGACCAACTTGTCCTGGGCGGCGAACCCCGCGGCGAGCACCGGCAGGGAGATGACGAGCGACGCGGCGCACACCTTCGCCAGGAACAGGCCCTGGCTGGTGATGAAACCGGTCAGGAAGACGGGGGCCGTCTCGGCGACGACACCCGTCAGTACACGGGCGAAGAGGAGTTCGTTCCAGCTGAAGATGAAGCAGATCAGGGCCGTGGCGGCGATGCCCGGCAGGGCTATGGGGGCGACCACGCGGGCGAGGATCGTGGGGAGCCTCGCGCCGTCTATCTGGGCCGCCTCGATCACCGCCACCGGGACCTCGGCGAGGAACGACTGCATCATCCACACCGCGATCGGCAGGTTCATGGAGGTGTAGAGGATGACCAGGAGCCAGATGTTGTCCAGCATGTGCGTGTTCTTCGCGAAGAGGTAGATCGGGAGAAGCCCCGCCACTACCGGCAGCATCTTTGTCGACAGGAAGAAGAACAGGACGTCCGTCCACTTCTTCACCGGGCGGATCGAGAGCGCGTACGCCGCCGGGAAGGCCAGGAGGAGGACGCAGATCGTCGAGACCGTCGACGCCACCGTCGAGTTGATCAGAGCCGGCCATGGGCTCGCTCCGCCTCCCGTGCCGAAGAACTCGCGGTAGCCGTCCAGAGTGAGGGCGGCGCCGAAGGACGGCGGGTTGGTCGCTGCGTCCGACTCGGAGTGGAACGACGTCAGGGCCATCCAGGCGATGGGGAGGAAGAAGACGATCCCGGCCAGCCAGGCCACCAGGCCGAGACTCGTGCCCCGGCTTCCCCGGCCTTCTCGGTTTCCCCGGCTTTCTCGGCGGGCACGGACGCGTACGGCGATGTCGCTCATGCGCGGGACACCTCCTCGCGGAACAGGGACGACACGACGCGGAGCGCGAAGGTCGCGATGATGATCGAGCCGATGACGACCAGGACGCCCGCGGCCGAGGCGAGGCCGTTCTCGTGGGCCTGGTAGAAGCTCTGGTAGACGGTGTAGGGGAGGTTCGCCGTGCCCAGGCCGCCGGACGTGAGGGTGAAGACCGCGTCGAAGTTCTGGACGATGTAGATCGAGCCCAGGAGCGCGCCCAGTTCCAGGTAGCGGCGCAGGTGGGGGAGGGTCAGGTGACGGAAGACCTGCCAGTCGCTCGCGCCGTCCACCCGGGCCGCCTCGATCTGTTCGTGGGAGCGGCTCTGCAGCCCGGCGAGCAGGATCAGCATCATGAAGGGCGTCCACTGCCAGACCAGGGAGGCCTCGACCGCGAGCAGCGGGGTGTTCGAGATCCAGTCGGGCTGTGGTCCGCCCACGTAGTGCAACAACCCATTGAGCAGGCCGTATTCAGGGTTGTAGAGCACATGCTTCCAGAGCAGCGCCGCCGCCACCGGGACCACCAGGAAGGGGGCGATGAGGAGGGTGCGGACGATGCCCCGGCCGCGGAACTTCCGGTCCAGGAGCAGGGCCAGACCCAGGCCCAGGATCAGGCTGACCAGGACCACGGTCACGGTCAGCAGGATCGTCGTCCAGACCGAGTGGCGCAGATCCGCGTCGGTGAGTACGTCCGAGTAGTTGCCGAAGCCCGTGAAGTGGCGGGCGTTCGGGTAGAGGGCGTTCCAGTCGAAGAAGGAGATCACCAGCGTGGCCACGAAGGGGAGCTGGGTCACGGCGATCATGAAGATCAGGGCGGGGAGGAGCGGGGCGCGGGTGGCCCAGGCGCGCAGTCGGCCGGAGGGCCTGCGGGTGGCGCGTACCGATGTGGTGGCCATCGGGGCTGTCGTCGCTGCGGTCATCGTCCCTCGTACTCCTTGGAGATCTTCTCGGCGAGTTTCTGGGACTTCCTCAGGGCCGAGTCGACGGACTGGCGTCCGGCGATGGCCGCGCTGATCTCCTGCGAGACCTTGGTGCCGAGATCGGTGAACTCGGGGATGCCGACGAACTGGATGCCGGGCGCGGGTCGCGGCTGTACCCCCGGGTCGCGGGGCCGGGCTCCTTCGATCGCCTCGCGGGTCATGTCCTGGAAGGCCGCGGCCTCCTTGCGGTAGGCGGCGTTCGTGTACGTCGAGGCGCGCTTGCCCGCCGGGACGTCGGACCAGCCGGTCGTGTCCCCGACCAGCTGCTCGTACTGCTTGCTGGAGGCCCAGGAGATGAACTTCCAGGCCTTGTCCGAGTTGTGGGAGGCCTTCTGCAGGCCCCAGGCCCAGGTGTAGAGCCAGCCGGAGGACTTGGTCTTCTCGACCGGCGCGGGTACGTAGCCGAGCTTGCCCTTGACCGGGGAGTCGGCCGCCTCCAGCAGGCCCGCGGCGGATGTGGCGTCGTACCACATGGCCGTCTTGCCCTGCGTCATGTTGTTGAGGCACTCGGCGAAGCCGGACTGGGCGGCGCCGGACTCGCCGTGCTTGCGTACGAGGTCTACGTAGAACTTCGTCGCCTTTTCAAACTCGGGGGTGTCCAGGCGCGCCTTCCAGTTCTTGTCGAACCAGGTGCCGCCGAAGGTGTTCACGACGGTGGTGAGCGGTGCCATGAGTTCGCCCCAGCCCGGCAGGCCGCGCAGGCAGATGCCCCGCATGTCGGCCTCGGCGCCGTCGACCTCGGCGGCGAGCTCGCCCACCTGCTCCCAGGTGGGGTGCGCGGGCATCGTCAGGCCCTTCTTGGCGAACACGTCCTTGCGGTACATCAGGAAGGACGATTCGCCGTAGAAGGGCTGCCCGTAGAGCTTCCCGTCGTCGGCCGTCAGGGACTGCCGCATGGGGGTGAGGATGTCCTGCTCGTCGTACCCGCTGTCCTGGCGTACGTACGAGTCCATCTCGTGCAGCCAGCCGTTCCTGGCGTAGATCGGTATCTCGTAGTTGGACAGTGTGGCGACGTCGTACTGGCCCGCCTGGTTGGCGAAGTCCTGGCTGATCTTGTCGCGGACGTCGTTCTCCGGCAGGACGGTGAAGTTCACCTTGATGCCGGTCTCTTTGGTGAAGTGGGCCTTGGTGAGCTTCTGCAACTCCACCATCTGGGGGTTGTTGACCATCAGGACGTTGATGGAGTTGCCTCCGGAGCCCGCGCCGCCCGCTCCGGTCCAGCATCCGGAGAGCAGCGGGGTGAGCAGCGTCCCTGCGGCGGCCGCGGCGAGCAGTGCGCGCGGCCTCCGTCGGCTCGGGGTTCGCATGGATCACTCCTGGACGTATGGGGAGAAAAAGGGGTGTGGTGGGGCATGGGTGTGCCCTACGGAGTACGTGAGTTGGGTTTCCGGACGCTATGGGGGGGCGGTTGGGTTTTCAGACTCGGATGACCTGTGGGCCCTGGAGTGTGTAGCGGTGTGCCTCGGACGCCGGGAGCAGCGTGCTCGTGACGATCGCCTCCAGGGAGCTGATGTCGGCGAAACGGCAGAAGCTGACCGCGCCGAACTTGGTGTGCACGCCCGCGAAGACCGTGCGCCGGGAGGCCCGGATCGCCTGTGCCTTGACCTCGCTGACCGCCGGGTCGGGGGTGGTGAGGCCGTGTTCGCGGGAGATGCCGTTGGCGCCGATGTACGCCAGGTCGATGACGAAGCCGGCCAGCATCTTCGTCGTCCAGTGGTCCACGGTCGCGAGCGTGCCGGGGCGGACCCGGCCGCCGAGCAGCAGGACGCTGGTGTGGTCGGCCTCGGCGAGCGCGCCCGCCGTGGCCAGGGACGCGGTGACCACGGTCAGCGGGCGGTCCCTGGGCAGTGCCTCGGCGATGAGCTGGGGAGTGAACCCCTCGTCGACGAAGACCGTCTCGGCGTCCCCCAGCAGCTCGGCGGCCGCGGCGGCGATCCGGCGCTTCTCGGGCACATGGCTCGTGGTGCGGAAGGCGAGCGTCGTCTCGAAGCCGGCGCTCTCCACGGGATAGGCGCCGCCGTGCGTGCGGCGCACCAGACCGTGGTCCTCCAGGGTGCGCAGATCGCGCCGTACGGTCTCCTTCGCGACGCCCAGCTCGGCGGCGAGCACGGTGACGTCGACCGAGCCCGTGCGGCGCGCGGCCCGGACGATCTCGCGCTGTCGCTCCTCCGCCGTCATCGCCGTCATGGTCGCCACCTGCTCCCTCGCGCTCCGTCGCGCACTGCCCGTTCGGGCCCTGTGCGGCCCTTGAGGGAAGTTCTACAGCGGGTATCGGCCACTGACCAGGCCTGTTGCGTGCCCGATGATGCCCGGCTGAGCCCGTTTCACGGTGCGGGTGCCCGCGGCGGACCTGGGGCGGAGCGGAGGACGAGGTGGGATCGGGCAGGGTTCGCGCCCGAACACGGGAGCGGGCGGGCCCGTTCGGTGCCCGCCCGCCGTGTTTTCCGGTTCTCGCCGCGCTGTCAGTACGGCCAGATCGGCGGGTGCGTGGTGAAGTGGCCGCCCAGGTGGGCGTGGTCCGGGTTGCCGGGGTCGAGCTCGCCCTGCTCGGCGATGAGCTTCTCGGCGTACGGCTCGGAGTCGTCCCGCGGCTCGTAGCCCAGCGCCCGCGCGGTCGACAGGTCCCACCACAGGCGGGTGTTGGCGGACGAGCCGTAGACGACCGTGTGCTGTACGTCCTCGGCGGTCAGCGCCGCGTGGAAGAGGCGCGCGCCGTCCTCCGGGCTCATCCAGACCGAGAGCATGCGCACGCTGGTGGGCTCCGCGAAACAGGAGCCGATGCGGACCGAGACCGTCTCCAGGCCGTGCTTGTCCCAGTAGAGCTGGGCCAGGTCCTCGCCGAAGGACTTGGACAGACCGTAGAAGGTGTCCGGGCGGTGCGGGGTGTCGATGGGGATCAGGTCGCTGTCGCCGAAGGGAGCCTCTCCCTGCGGGCGCGGGGTGAAGCCCACCGCGTGGTTGGAGGAGGCGAAGACGATCCGCCGTACGCCTCCCTCGCGCGCGGCCTCGTACAGGTTGTACGTCCCCTCGATGTTCGCCTTGACGATCTTGTCGAAGGACGCTTCCAGGGAGATGCCGGCGAGGTGGATGATCGCGTCGACGCCCCGTACCGCTTCGCGCAGCGCCGCCCTGTCGGAGAGATCGGCGGTGATCGCGTCCGGCTCGCCCTCGATGGGCAGCAGGTCGAGGAGGCGCAGCTGGTAGCCGTACTTCGGCAGCAGCCCCCGCATCAGGGTGCCGAGTCCGCCGGCGGCGCCGGTGAGCAGAACGGTGCGGGGAGCGGGCATGCGGGTGTCTCTCCTCGGTGCGGGGCGATGTGCCATGTCGTGCCGCGTCGGGTGGCCGTAGTGGCCGTATTCATGTACGGCATTCACATCCATGGACACGCTAAGGAGCGGTGACCTGCCGCGTCAAGTGTCGCGCGGTGGTGGTGAATCCGCTGCCGTGTTGCGAGTTTGCGTGCTTGACCGGCCCCAAGGTCGCGTCTTAGCGTGGTCGCGTTCAGAAATATGGACGTGGATCAGAAACGTGCACCGCTGAGCACCGTTTTAGGGAGAGCCCGTGACCTCAGCCCCTCTCGCCGCTCGACTGAGTATCCCCAGCGGGCCGTTGTTCTTCCCTGTCACCGCGTACGGCCCCGACGGCTCCGTCGACCTCGACGTCTACCGGGAACATGTGCGGCGCGGGGTCGAGGCGGGCGCCGCGGCCGTCTTCGCGTGCTGCGGCACCGGCGAGTTCCACGCGCTGACGCCCGAGGAGTTCGAGGCGTGTGTGCGGGTGGCCGTGGATGCGGCGGCGGGGCGGGTGCCGGTCGTCGCCGGGGCGGGGTACGGGACCGCGCTCGCCGTGCGGTACGCGCGGCTCGCGGAGGGCGCCGGGGCCGACGGGCTGCTCGCCATGCCGCCGTATCTCGTCGTGGCCGGACAGGAGGGGCTGCTGCGGCACTACCGGGAGGTCGCCGCGGCCACCTCGCTGGACGTCATCGTCTATCAGCGCGACAACGCCGTGTTCACGCCCGAGACCGTGGTCGAACTGGCCCGGAGCGAGGGAATCATCGGGTTCAAGGACGGGGTCGGCGACCTTGATCTGATGCAGCGGATCGTGAGCGCGGTGCGGAGTGAAGTCCCCGGGGACTTCCTGTACTTCAACGGGCTGCCGACGGCGGAGCTGACCGGGCTCGCGTACCGGGGTATCGGGATCACGCTGTACTCGTCCGCCGTGTTCTGCTTCGCTCCGGAGATCGCGCTGGCCTTTCACGCGGCGCTCAACGCCGGCGACGACGATGTGGTGAACCGGCTGCTCGACGGGTTCTACCGGCCGTTCGTCGATCTGCGGGCGCAGGGGCGTGGGTACGCTGTCTCGCTCGTCAAGGCGGGGGTGCGGTTGCGGGGGCTGGACGTGGGGGAGGTGCGGCCGCCGTTGCACGAGCCGGCCGAGGACCATGTCAAGCAGCTCGCGCAGTTGATCGAGCGTGGGTACGCGTTGCTTGAGGAGGGTGTGTGAAAACGTCCGCGTTCTTGTACCCGTGGGATGTCAACGGGGATCCGGAGGCCGCCTCGCGGATCGCCGGGCTCGGGATACGGCAGGTGACGCTCGCGTCCGCGTACCACTCGACGCGGGCGTTGACGCCCCGGCACCCTCGGCACCGGATCGTCACCGCCGAGCATGCGGCCGTGCTGTACCCCGTGGACGAGTCGCGGTGGGAGGGGCGCCGGATCAGGCCGTACGCGGCGGGGAGCTGGGCCGAGGGTGACGCCTACGGGGCGGCTGCCGCGGAGCTTGCCGATGCCGGGCTCGAGGTCCACACCTGGGTGGTCCTCGCGCACAACTCCCGTATGGGGGCCGAGCATCCGTCCACTTCCGTGGTCAACGTATATGGGGACCGGTATCCCTGGGCGCCGTGCATCGCGCAGCCCGGGACGCGGGACTATCTGGTCGACCTCGCGACGGAGGCGGCGGTGCGGCCGGGGGCTCGTGGTACGGAGCTGGAGTCGCTGGGGTGGTACGGGCTGGCGCATCTGCACGCGCACGACAAGATCGGCGGGGTGGGGTTCGGGGATGCCGGGCAGTACCTGATGTCGCTGTGCTTCTGTGCGGTGTGCCTCGACGGTTACGCGGAACAAGGGCTTGACGGGCGGGAGTTGGCGGCCGCCGTGCGGGGGGCTCTGGAGCCGGTGTGGCGGGGGGCGCCGTCGGACGGTGGGTGGGCGGGGGTCGAGAAGCTGCTCGGGGCGGGGGCTGCGGGGGCTACGCGTGTGTGGCGTGACGGGGTCGCTCGTACGCTCCAGGAGGCGGCGGTCTCGGCGGTACGGGCGGCTGCGCCGGGCGGGTTCCAGGTGCTGCTGCACGCGGATCCGGTGTCGTACCACTGCGGTGCGAACGCCGGGGTCGACCCCAGGCACATCCTGTCCGTGGCGGATGGCGTGGTCGTGCCGTGCACCGGTGGTGCCGGGCTGTTGACTCCCTTCGCGGAGGCGGCGCGGGAGGACAGCGTGCTGGCCGCCAACTTCACCGTGGTGTCGGGGATGGGGGGCAGGCCGGGCGCCCTGGCCGCGGACGCGGAGCGTGCGGCTTCGCTGGGCGCGACGGAACTTCGGCTGTATCACGCCGGGTTGGCGTCTGATGGGGATCTGCGGGCTGTGGGGGCGGCGGTGGCGGGGCTGGGGTGAGGGGCGGGTCGGTTCGGGTTCGTTGTGGGTCGGGGCCGCGCCGGTACGTCCAGCCCGTCGCCGGTGGGCATTACTGCCTGCTGCCACAGCATGAACTTGCCCATAACCACGTAAGCGACGGGCTGGACGTACCGACACGGCCCCTTCTGCGCGACGCCGACTGCGGGTGCGTGTCGGCCGTGCGTCGCCGACTGCGGGTGCGGGTGCGGATCCGTGTGACGAACGGTTCCTGGGGGATCGCGGGGCGCAGCCCCGCGCCTTTGCTTTTGCTTTTAGGGGCGCGGGGAACTGCGCGACCAGCCCCCACCGGCCCGCAGACGACTCTCTTCAGGGGCGCGGGGAACGGCGCAATCTTTTAGGGGGGTCTGGGGGCGCAGCCCCCAGGAACGGGATGGGACGGGTAGGGGCGGCGGGGGCGAGGAAGTGCTTTTAGAGCGGTGGTGCGGAGGGGGCGTCGCGGAGGAGCGGGGGCAGGGTGAGGAGGCGGGTGAGGCCCAGGGCGGCCAAGAGGATGTGGTAGTCGATCAGTTCGACCAGGGCGGCGCCGACGGCCAGGCCGAGGGCGTTGGGGGCGTAGAGGAGGGTGTTCGCGGTGGCGGTGGTGCGGCCCAGGAGATGGGCCGGAGTCTCCCGCTGGACCGCGGTGTACGTCGCGATCAGAACGCAGGGGAGACCGACACCCACGGCCGCGCAGGAGACGAGGGTCAGGGGCTCGGAAGGGATCGAGCGGAGCGCAACCGCGGCGGCCGTGAGAGCGATCCCGTACCCGGCGAAACGGCGTTCGCCCAGCCGGCGCAGGAGGGGGCCACAGACCAGGCCGATCGTCACCGAGCCGGCGCCCTGGACGACGTAGAGGAGACCTACGTACGTGGGGGAGTGGCCCAGGCCTTCGGCCACGGCGTAGATCGTCGCGCCGTTGAGGCCCGCGAAGAGCATGGTCGTACCGCCGGCCAGGACCAGGGGCCGGAGCCGGGGATGGCGCCAGACGAAGGCGGCGCCCTCGGCCGTGCGGGTGAGCCAGGCGGCAGGGGTGGCTTCGGGTAGCGGGGGTTCCTGGACTCGTAGCAGCGCGCACACGCCCGCCGCCAGCCCGAACGTCACCGCGTCCAGCAGCGCGACCCGCGCACCGCCGTACGCCGCGTACAGACCCGCCCCGGCGAGGGGAGCCAACAGCTTCATGCCCTCGTTGGCCGTCATGCGCAGGCCGTTGAGGTCGCCGAGAAGGGTCTTGTCGACCGCTGTGGCCAGCAGCGCCGACTCCGCCGCGTCCTGGACGACGCCTGCCGCGCCGTAGAGGAGAAGCACCGTGAAGAGGATCCACAGGCGGTCCGGGGTGTCCACGGCGAAGAGGGTGAGGAGGAGCGCGGCCAGGGCCAGGTTCGTGGTGATCAGGAGTGGGCGGCGGCGGGTGCGGTCCGCCAGGGTGCCCAGGAGGGGGCCGATGAGTGTGGGGGCCCAGAGCGCGAAGACGCAGAGGGCCGCCAGGCCGTTCGAGCCCGTCAGGTCCTTGACCCAGATGCCCGACACCAGCCACATCGCCGACGATCCGAAACCGGAGACCACCACTCCGGTCAGGTACAACCCCGCGTTGCGGTCACTGAGAACACGCGCCACCGTCCATGTCATGGCAGGTGATCGTGGTTCTAAGGCGGCTGCCGGGGGATCGGGCATGTGCCTTACCCGGCCCGGCGGAAACCGTTGCTGTCTGAGCCGGGGTCGAAGGCCCCAGGTGGGGGTGGGGGTGCCTGGTGGTCTTCGGCCCCGGGCTCAGGGGCAGGTACGGCGGGATGGGGACGGAGGTCGACTTGAGCGGTCAGCGGGCCGTGCCGAAGTCCTGCGTCCAGTAGCTGCCGGGCTGCGCGAGGCCGACGCCGATCTCCTTGTAACCGCAGTCCAGGATGTTGCGCTTGTGGCCGGGGCTGGACATCCAGCCCGCCATCACCTGCTCGGGGGTCGAGTATCCGTACGCGACGTTCTCGCCGTAGGAACTCCAGATGTAGCCGGCCCGCGTGATCCGTGTGCCCGGATCCGAACCGTCGGAGCCCGTGTGCGACATGTTCTGGTGGCTCGCCATGTCCACGCTGTGTGCCTGGGCGGCCTTCGTGAGCTTCGCGTTCAAGGTCAGCGGAGAGCAGCCGACCTTGCTGCGCTCGCTGTTGACCAGGGCCACGATGCGAGCCACGGCGCTGGAGGATGCCGGGGTCGCCGTGGCGGTGGCGGCCGAGGACGCCTTGGGCGCGGCGGTTGTCTTCGAGGCGGTTGCGGTGGGTGCCGCAGTCCTCTTCGAGGCGTGGGTCCTGGATGCGGCGGCCGTCGTAGTGGCGGGTGCGGCGGTTGTCTGCGAAGCCGACGGCTTCGACGTCCACTCGCGGTGCTTCCACCCCTCCTCCGACGAGGACGTGTTCCGCCAGTTCTGCCACTGACCGCCGTACGACTCGGCACCCCGGGTGCCCTGATGGTTCAGACAGGCCATGGCGGCGGTCGGTACCGCCAGCGCGCTCACCACGAGACCAGCGATGGCTATCTGCCGGTGGCGCGTTTTCCTGCGGTGCTTCCTCATGGGGACCTCGCTCCGTCGTCGCGGGTGCGCCTCCGGTGGGCCGGCTCGGCATGGACGCTGTGCCTGAGCTGCGGTGACGCCTTGTGGGGCCGTCATTGTTAAAACCTGAGTGAGTAAGCGGCAACGAGCGCTACTACTACCCGGCCTCGTAGTCCACGAACGGCCTTGAATCGGGCGCACGGGTGTGCTGACGCGGCTCACCGGCGCGCGGCAGGGTCTGGCGCTCCGTCAGAAGCCCCCCTGTGCCCGGCGTGCGGGGTGAAGGAAGCGGGCGGGATGCATGCCATTGGATCATGTGCGTCGTATGTCTGATTCCAGACGGCAAGTCTGGCTATATCGCCCAGGCGTCATGTACTACCGAACCGCGTTGATGCGGGAAGTCGACGTGATGGATGTCACTGTGTGCTGCTGCAACCATTCCCGACGGACGCGTACGGCGCCTCATCGCGGCGCAAGCGGTGAGTGCGCAAGCGGTGAGTGCGCAAGCGACGAGTGTGCAAGCGGTGAGTACGGAAGCGATGAGTTTTGGGCGCCGCCTCGGTCTACCCCATCAGTGGACATGAGTGCTGAGTACTGAGGAGACGTGGATGACCGGCCAGACTTTCGACCTCGGACCGCAGGCCCTGATCGTGGCGCGCCTCGCGCAGGGCGTGACCGAGGAGCAACTCGACGGCGTGACCCCCTGTCCGAGGCTCGCGGTGCACAACATGCTGGGGCATGTGGCCGGGCTGGTCATCGCCTTCCGCGACGCCGCGCGCAAGGACCTGGGCCCTACGACGGCCACCAGCCCGGACTCCTTCGTGCCCGACATCGAGGCCGGCTGGCGCGAGGCCCTGCCCAAGGCGCTCGACGAGCTCGCCGAGGCCTGGCGCGACCCGGCCGCCTGGACGGGTGAGACCCGGGCGGGCGGGGTCTCCCTGCCGGGTGCGGTGGCCGCCGTCGTCGCCGCCGACGAGCTGGTGGTGCACGGGTGGGATCTCGCCCGGGCCACCGGCCAGGAGTACGAGCCCGATGCCGCTGCCTTGCAGGCGTCACATGGGCTCCTCGCCGCCGCGGCCGAGGAGCCGAGCAGGGACGGGGGTCTCTTCGGGCCGGTGGTACCGGTGCCGGACGACGCACCGCTGCTCGACCGGGTGATCGGGCTCAGCGGACGCGACCCCGGCTGGAAGCCGTAGGGCATCCGCACATACAGACACCGAGGACGCTGTAGGGCGCCGGTACATACAGGCACCTGAGGAGCCGCCGAGTCGTGGCGTGCGAGGACACCTGGGGAGCCGGCGGAGTGGCGGCGCACGCGACATGCCAGCAGCCGCAGCGCCCCTGGGGTACCGGAAAGCGTCCCTGGAGTACCGGAAAAGGGGAGTCCGGCGCGCGGTCGTTCCGTACGCTCCCCGCATGTCTCTCGCCCTCACCGTCCTCGGCACCGCCTCCCCCCACCCGGGGCCCGGCCGCCCCTGCTCCGGCTATCTGCTGAGCGGCGGGGGCGCCGAGGTGTGGGTCGACGCCGGGCCCGGGAGCTTCGCCGAATTGCAGAGGCATACGGATCCGGCGCGGCTGGACGCGATCTGGATCTCGCATCTGCACGCCGATCACTGTGCCGACCTCCTCTCCGCCATGTACGGGCTGGCGTACGGCGGGCTCACCCCCTCCGCCCCTCTTCCCGTGTACGGGCCGCCCGAGCTCGGGCAGCGGCTCGCCGGGTTCTTCGGGCAGCGGGATTCCGGGTTCCTGAGTGGGGTCTTCGACCTCCGGACCCTGTACGACGGGCATGACACGCGCGTGGGCGAACTGCGCCTTCGTACGCGTGCCGTCGTGCACGACACCGAGGCGTACGGGCTGCGGGCCGAGTGCGACGGGAGCGTTCTCGCGTACTCGGGGGACAGCGGTCCCTGCCCGGCGCTCACCGAACTCGCCGCCGGCGCCGACCTGTTCCTCTGTGAGGCGGACATCGACCGGCATCGCGGAGGCGAACGCCCGGTGCACCTCACACCCGAGGACGCCGGGGCCGTGGCCAAGGAGGCCGGCGTACGGGAGTTGCTGGTCACCCATGTGGGGCCGACCCTCACCCCGGAGTCCGCCACCGAGCGCGCCGCCGTCGTCTTCGGCGGCCGGACCTCCACCGCCCGCGAGGGCGACATCGTGAGCCTCTGACACCGAGGGCCGGCTCACCGGTCACTCCAACTTCTTTTGTCAGAAGCGTTGACGAAACACAGGCGCGCTCCTACCTTCAACCCGTCGTACTTCGTACGTCATATATGAGACGCGATATGCGAGATCCGATACACGCGATCGGAAGCCCGCGATCCGACACGTGAGATCCGAGAGGCGCGCATGACCTCTGTGCCCACCCCGATCCCGTCCCGCACGCAGTTCGTGCTGGAGGGGATCAAACACCGCATCCTCACCGGGCAGTTGACCCCGGGACAGGCCCTGGTCGAGACCGAGCTCGCCGCACAGTTCGGGGTGTCGAAGACGCCCGTGCGCGAGGCGCTCAAAACCCTGGCCGGTACCGGGCTCGTCGTGATGAACCAGTACAAGGGCGTCACGGTGCGCATGGTGGACGCGGACATGGCGCGCGAGGTGTACGACGTGCGGCTGCTCCTCGAACCGGAGGCGCTGCGGCGGACCGTGCGGCGCGAGGCGTCGCTCGCCGCCGCGCGTGACGCGCTGACGCGTGCCGACGAAGCCGCCGACACCGCCGAACGCTCCCTGGCCAACCGGGAGTTCCACCGCGCCCTGTACGTGTCCTGCGGCAATCCGCTGCTCGGCCGGATGCTCGACGAAGTACGCGACCAGGCCGCCCTGGTCTCGGCGGTCGCCTGGGCCGCCGACCCGTCCTGGGAGCGCGAGGCGAGCGAGCACCGGGAGATTCTGCGACTCGCCCTCGACGGTGACGCCGATGGCGCGGCCGGCGCGCTGCACGCCCATATCGCGTCGTTCGTGCAACGGGCCTTCCCCCAGGGCCAGGAAGAGGATGAACAGGAATGACAGCGACGTACGAGACCCAGCGGGCGGCGCTCGCCGAGGTCGTGGCGATCCCCGTGACTCCGTTCGCCGAGGACGGCACGATCGACCGCGACACCCACCGGGCCCTGCTGCGTCGACTGCTCGACGGCGGGGTGAAGACCCTCACGCCGAACGGCAACACCGGTGAGTTCTACGCCTTGACGCCCGAAGAGCGGCAGCTCGTCACCGAGTTGACCATTGAGGAGACCGGGGACCGGGCGGTCGTTCTCGTCGGTGTCGGACATGACGTGCCGACCGCCGTCGCCTCGGCGCGGCACGCTCGCGCGCTCGGTGCGCAGATGGTGATGGTCCATCAGCCCGTGCATCCGTATGTGTCGGAGGGCGGCTGGGTCGACTACCACCGGGCCATCGCCGAGTCCGTGCCCGAGCTGGGCGTCGTTCCCTACATCCGCAATCCGCTGCTCGCGGGAGCGCGGCTCGCCGAGCTCGCCGATGTGTGCCCGAACGTCATCGGGGTGAAGTACGCCGTTCCGGACGCCGCGCGCTTCGCCGCCTTCGCCCGGGACGCGGGCCTTGAACGGTTCGTGTGGGTGGCCGGGCTCGCCGAGCCGTACGCGCCCTCGTACTTCTCGGCCGGTGCCACGGGCTTCACCTCGGGGCTCGTGAACGTCGCCCCGTCCGTTTCGCTGAACATGATCGAAGCGCTTCGATCGGGCGACTACCCGGCCGCCATGAAGGTCTGGGAGCAGATCCGCCGCTTCGAGGAGCTGCGCGCGGCCAACGCCTCCGCGAACAACGTCACCGTGGTCAAGGAGGCCCTGGCCTCGCTCGGGCTGTGCCGCCGTGACGTCCGGCCGCCGAGCAAGCCGCTGCCCGAGAGCGAGCGCGCCGAGGTCGCCGCGATAGCCGCCGGATGGTCCATATGAACAGCCACGACGAGCAGCGCAGACGGCCCGAGGACCTCAGAAGCCACCAGTGGTACGGCAGCGGCGTCTCGTCGGGGCTGCGCTCCTTCAGCCACCGGGCCCGCACCCGCCAGCTCGGCTATCTGCCCGAGGAGCACCTGGGCAAGCCGGTCATCGCGATCCTCAACACGTGGAGCGACATCAACCCCTGTCATGTGCACCTGCGCGACCGTGCGCAGGCCGTGAAGCGGGGGGTGTGGCAGGCCGGGGGCTTCCCGCTCGAATTCCCGGTCTCCACGCTGAGTGAGACCTTCCAGAAGCCGACCCCGATGCTCTACCGCAACATGCTCGCGATGGAGACCGAGGAGCTGCTGCGGTCCTACCCCGTCGACGGGGCCGTGCTGATGGGCGGCTGCGACAAGTCCACGCCCGCCCTGCTCATGGGGGCCGCCTCCGTCGACCTGCCGGCCGTCTTCGTGCCCGCCGGGCCCATGCTGCCGGGCCACTGGCGCAATGAGGTCCTCGGCTCCGGCACCGACATGTGGAAGTACTGGGACGACAAGCGCGCCGGGCTCATCGGGGACTGCGAGATGACCGAGCTGGAGAGCGGTCTCGCCCGCTCGCCCGGTCACTGCATGACCATGGGTACGGCGTCCACGCTGACGGCGGCCGCCGAGGCGCTCGGCGTGACCGTCCCGGGCGCGTCGAGCATCCCCGCCGTGGACTCCGGGCACGATCGGATGGCCGCGGCATCCGGCATGAGGATCGTTGAACAAGTCCACAAGGACCGCAGACTCTCCGCCATCCTCACCGCCGACGCCTTCGAGGACGCGGTGACGACCGTCCTCGGCCTCGGCGGCTCCACCAACGCCGTGATCCACCTGATCGCGATGGCCGGCCGGGCGGGCGTCCGCCTCACCCTCGACGACTTCGACCGCATCGCCCGCACGGTTCCCGTGCTCGCGAACGTACGGCCCGGCGGCCAGACGTACCTGATGGAGGACTTCCACTTCGCCGGCGGCCTGCCGGGGTTCCTGTCGCGGATCACCGATCTGCTGCACCTGGACCGCCCGACGGTGTCGTACGACAGTCTGCGGGAGCAGCTGGCGAGTGCGCAGGTCCACAACGACGACGTCATCCGCACCCGGGAGAACCCGGTGGCGGCCGAGGGCGGAGTCGCCGTCCTGCGCGGCAACCTCTGCCCGGACGGCGCGGTCATCAAGCACATCGCCGCCGAGCCGCAGCTGCTCAAGCACACGGGTCCCGCGGTCGTCTTCGACGACTACAAGACCATGCAGCGGACGATCAACGACCCGTCTCTCGGGATCACGGCGGACAGCGTGCTGGTGCTGCGCAACGCCGGGCCCAAGGGCGGTCCGGGCATGCCCGAGTACGGGATGCTGCCCATCCCCGACCATCTGCTGAAGCAGGGTGTACGGGACATGGTGCGGATCTCCGACGCCCGGATGAGCGGCACGAGTTACGGCGCGTGCGTGCTGCACGTGGCGCCCGAGTCGTACGTCGGCGGGCCGCTCGCGCTGGTGCGGACCGGGGACACGATCACCCTCGACGTCGAGGCACGGTCGCTTCAACTCAACGTGGACGACGTGGAGCTGGAGCGCAGGAGGGCGGAGTGGACGCCGCCGCCCGTCCGTTACGAGCGCGGCTACGGCGCGCTCTACAACGAACAGATCACCCAGGCGGACACCGGCTGCGACTTCGAGTTCCTGGCCAGGCCGGGCACGGTGCAGGACCCGTACGCGGGCTGAACCACCCTCGGCCGCACTGGCCGAGATATCGAACAACGTACGCGAAGCGCTTCACCACGCGAATGCACGAACGCACGAGAACGCCCGAGAAACGGAGAACAGTCATGGCCCAAGCCGCAGCCGTGGCGAAACCGCCCGCGCCACCCCGGCGACGCCGTGCCTCCGCGACCCCGCGCAGGCTCCCGTATCTGCTGATCGCCCCGGCGGCGCTGCTGATGCTGGGCTTCATCGCCTACCCCGTCATCAGCGTCTTCTACTACAGCCTGCAGAACTTCAACCCGACCAAGCCGTGGCGCAACGGCTTCGCGGGCTTCGACAACTTCACGCACGCCTTCACCGACGACCCCCAGTTCTGGGACACGCTGACCTTCAGCGCCAAGTGGGTCATCGTCGAGGTGGGCCTGCAACTGCTGTTCGGTCTGGCGCTCGCGCTGATCGTCAACCAGACCTTCGTGGGGCGGGCCATCGGCCGCGCGCTGGTCTTCTCGCCGTGGGCCGTCTCCGGTGTGCTGACCTCCGCGATCTGGGTGCTGCTCTACAACTCCCAGACAGGCATTACGCGTTACCTCGCCGACGCGGGCATCGGGCAGTACGGGACGAGCTGGCTGTCGGACACCTCCACCGTCTTCCCGGCGGCCGTGGTCGCCGACCTGTGGCGCGGTGTCCCCTTCTTCGCGATCCTGATCCTCGCCGATCTCCAGTCCGTCTCCAAGGACCTGTACGAGGCCGCCGAGGTCGACGGCGCCAGCCGCTTCCGGCAGTTCCTGCACATCACGCTGCCGCACCTGAAGGACGCCATCGTCCTGTCCACGCTGCTGCGCGCGGTGTGGGAGTTCAACAACGTCGACCTGCTCTACACGCTGACGGGCGGTGGTCCCGCGGGCGAGACGACGACCCTCCCGCTCTATATCGCCAACACCAGCGTCGACGCGCACAACTTCGGCTACGCGTCGGCCCTGACCACGGTCGCGTTCGTGATTCTGCTCTTCTGCTCGATCGTCTACCTGCGACTGAGCAAGTTCGGAGGCGGGGACAAGTGATCACCGAGGACGCCCAGTCCAACACCCGCACGGTCGTCGTGCCGGGCACCCCGGAGTCCGGCGCGGGGATCGCCGTCCCGATGCGCCCCGCGGGGAAGCAGCACCGCGCCTGGGACGAGGTCCCGCGCTGGCAGATCTACGTGCCCCTCGGCATCTACCTGCTCTTCACCCTGATCCCCTTCTACTGGATCCTCCTCTTCGCGCTGCGCCCGGCCGGTTCGACCTCGCTCGTGCCCTGGCCCATGACCTTCGAGCACTTCGACAAGGTGTGGAACGAGCGCAGCTTCGGGACCTACTTCCAGAACAGCGTGCTCATCGCCGTCGCCACGCTGGTGATGACGACCGTCGTGGCGCTCGCCGGCGGCTACGCGCTCGCCCGCTTCGACTTCAAGATCAAGCGCGGTTTCCTGCTGGCGCTGCTCTGCTCGCAGTTCGTGCCGGGGGCGCTGCTCCTGGTCCCGCTCTTCCAGATCTTCGCCAAGCTCCAGATGATCAACTCGCTCGGTAGTGTCATCATCGCCGAGACGGTCTTCCAGCTGCCGCTGTCGATGATCCTCATCAGCGGGTTCATCAGGAACGTGCCGCCCTCGCTGGAAGAGGCCGCCTGGGTCGACGGCTGCAACCGCTTCAACGGCTTTCGGATCGTCGTACTCCCGTTGCTGCGGCCCGGGTTGATCGCCGTCGGCTCCTTCGCCTTCGTGCACGCCTGGAACCACTTCCTGTTCGCCCTGATGTTCCTCAGCGACCAGAGCAAGCAGACCATCCCCGTCGGCCTCAACACCCTGATGAGCTCCGACAGCGTCGACCTGGGCGCGCTGGCCGCGGGCGGCATCATCGCCGCCGTCCCCGTCGTCATCGTCTTCGCCTTCATCCAGAAGTGGCTGATCACCGGCTTCAGCGCGGGGGCGGTGAAGGGATGAGCTCCGGGAAGCGACGTCTTCTTCAAGTGGCGGCCGTGGTCGGCCTGTTGGGAGTGGTCCTCAGCACTCCGGCCGGCGCCGACGCCCGGGACATCAGCCGCGACACCCTGGCCGCGGACGACGGCTGGGCGGCGGCGGAGGGCGGCACAACCGGTGGCGCGGCGGCCGACGACGCCCATGTCTTCACCGTACGCAGCCGTGCCGAGCTGGTCCGCGCCCTCGACGGCGGCAGCGCCACCCCGAAGATCATCAAGATCGCGGGGACGATCGACGCCAACACCGACGACGACGGCCATCACCTGGACTGCGACGACTACGCGACGGACGGGTACGTCCTGAAGGAGTACCTGGCCGCGTACGACCCCCGCACCTGGGGCTCGGCGAAGCCCAGCGGTGCGCAGGAGGAGGCCCGGCAGGCCTCGGCCGCCGCACAGGCCGCGCGCGTCGAACTCCCCGTCGGCCCCAACACCACCATCGTCGGCCTCGGCTCCGGTGCCGTGCTCAAGGGCGCCAGCCTCCAGGTCAAGAACGCGGACAACGTCATCGTCCGCAACCTCGAACTCCGCGACGCCTACGACTGCTTCCCCGTCTGGCAGCCCAACACCGGTGGCCTCGGTGACTGGAAGACGTCGTACGACACCCTCTGGCTGAGCGGCGCCACCCATGTGTGGATCGACCACATCACCGCGAGCGACAAGGGCCACCCGGACGCCGACGAACCCACTTACTTCGGCCGCAACTACCTGCGCCACGACGGCCTGTTGGACATCACCACCGGTTCCGACCTGGTCACCGTCTCCTGGAGCCGGTTCGCCGACCACGACAAGGCGATGCTCATCGGCAACAGCGACGCGGCGACCGGGGACCGCGGCAGACTCCGCGTCACCCTGCACCACAACGAGTTCGAGGGCGTCGTCCAGCGCGCGCCGCGCGTCCGCTTCGGCAAGGTGCACGTCTACGACAACCGGTACGTGGTGCCCGCCGACTCCGAGTACCGCTACTCGCTCGGGGTCTCCACCGAGTCGGCGGTCTACGCCGAGAACAACGCCTTCACCACGCCCAGCCACGTCGAGGTCGCCGACCTCGTGAAGAGCTGGAACGGCACGGCCCTGCACCAGACCGGGACGCTCTTCAACGGCTTCCCCGTCGATCTGCTGGCCATCTACAACGCCTACAACTCCGGCAGCGAGCGCGACCTGACCGCCGACGTCGGCTGGATGCCCACGCTGCACGGGACGATCGACAGCGCCCGGCAGGCCGACCGCGACGTACAGCGCGGCGCGGGTGCGGGGAGGGTCCGATGAGCACGCCCCACGCGAAGGAAGCCCCGCTGCCGGTCGTCCTCGCGGGCGCCCGCGGTCACGGCCGCTGGCATCTGCGGAACATCGGCCGCCTCCAGGAGAAGGGTCTCGTACGACTCGTCGGCATCTGCGAGCTGAACCCGCTCGGCGAGGAGGAGCTCAAAGAGGACTTCCAGGGCCGACTTCCGGAGCAGTCCGCCGACTTCGGCGCCCTCCTGGACTCCACCGGCGCCGCGATCGCGGTGATCTGCACGCCCATCCCCACCCACACCGACCTGGCGCTGATCGCCGCGCGGAAGGGCGTACATCTGCTCCTGGAGAAGCCGCCCGCGCCGTCCTACGCGGAGTTCCGCAGGATGGCGGACGGTGTCGCCGCGGCCGGAGTCGTCTGCCAGATCGGTTTCCAGTCGCTCGGCTCGCACGCGGTGCCCGCGATCCGTGAGCTGATCGCCCAGGGCGCGCTCGGCACGGTGATCGGGATCGGCGGGGCCGGGGCCTGGGCGCGCGACGAGGCGTACTACCGGCGCGCGCCGTGGGCGGGCAAGCGCCGCATGAACGGCGTGGACGTGGTCGACGGGGTGTTGACGAACCCCCTCGCGCACGCCGTCGCCACGGCCCTCGCGCTGGACGGCTCCACCCGCGCGGAGGACATCACCGGGATCGAGACCGAGCTGCTGCGCGCCAACGACATCGAGTCCGACGACACCTCGTGCGTGCGCGTCGTCACCGCGAAGGGCCGTATCACCGTCGCCGCGACGCTCTGCGCCGAACGGCCCGACGAGCCGTACGTCCTCGTGCACGGCGCCCAGGGGCGGATCACCTTCTGGTACAAGCAGGACCGCGTGCTCGTACAGCGGTCCGGGCGGGGCCCGGAGGAGATCGAGTACGGCCGCACCGACCTGCTGGAGAACCTGGTCGCACATCTGACGGACGGCGCCGAACTGCTGGTCACGCCCGAGTCGACGGGCGCCTTCATGAAGGTGGTCGACGCGATCCGCCGGGCGCCCGACCCCGTCGCGCTGCCCGACCAGGCCTGGGAGCTGCTGCCCGGCGAGAACCGCCGGGTCGTCCGGGGCATCGACGGACTTGTCGCGGCCGCCGCCGACACCCTCGCCCTCTACTCCGAACTGGGCGCCCCCTGGGCGGCCTTGAACGAGGTGAGCGCCCGATGAACAACGAGTCACTCGTCCTGCGCATCGCGGGCCGCCCCGTCGCCCGGTACATCACCCGGCCCGCACTGCCGCCCAAGCTCTCCCCGCGTCCGTATCTGCACCCCGTCACCACCCTGGCCGGCACGGCTGTCACCGAGCTCAGCCCCGCCGACCACGCACACCACCTCGGCGTCGGTGTCGCCGTTCCCGACGTCGAGGGGCACAACTTCTGGGGCGGGCGCACCTATGTACGCGACCAGGGGCCCACCGAGCTCGACAACCACGGCGCCCAGCGGCACGCCGCCTTCCAGCTGCGCGACCCCGACGGCTTCGTGGAGGAGCTGCGCTGGGTGGCCGCGGGCGGCGAGCTGCTGCGCGAGCGACGTACGGTCGCGGCGGCCGAACTCACCGAAACCGCCTGGGCGTTGGACTTCACGTTCTCGCTCACCAACACGACCGATCACGAGCTGTCCATCGGAAGCCCCGCCACCAACGGGCGGCCCGGCGCGGCCTACGGCGGCTTCTTCTGGCGTGCCCGCAAAGAGGCCGAGGCGCCGCGCGTCTTCACCGCCGGCACCGAGGGCGAGGAGGCGATCCACGGCACCCGCGCCGACTGGCTCGCCCTTTCCGGCGCCACCTGGACGCTCGTGTTCGCCGGGGCCACCGACGCGACCCGCCGCGACCCCTGGTTCGTGCGCACCGCCGAGTACCCGGGGGTCGGCTCGTCCCTCGCACACGAGACACGGCTGCCGGTCGCGGCCGGGGAGACGGTCGTACGGCGGGTCGTCACCGTCGTCGCGGACGGCGCCCTCGACCGGGCCGAGGCCGCCGTGCTGGCACGGAAGGCGGTGAGCCCGTGATGGCCCTGACCTCCGCCGACCTGGGCGACGGCACCTACCGCAACCCCGTCCTCGACGCCGACTGGTCCGACCCCGACCTGCTCCGCGTCGGCGACGACTTCTACCTCACCGCCTCCAGCTTCGGCCGCGCCCCGGGCCTGCCGCTGCTGCACTCCCGCGACCTGGTCAACTGGACGCTCGTCGGACACGCCCTCCAACTCCTGGAGCCCGCGAGCGACTTCAGGAAGCCCCGGCACGACTGCGGGGTGTGGGCGCCGTCCCTGCGCCATCACGACGACCGCTTCTGGATCTTCTGGGGCGACCCCGACCACGGGATCTTCCAGGTCAACGCCCCCGAGATCAGAGGCCCTTGGACCCGTCCACACCTGGTCAAGGAGGGCAAGGGGCTCATCGACGCCTGCCCGCTGTGGGACGAGGAGACCGGCGAGGCGTATCTCGTGCACGCCTGGGCCAAGTCCCGCGCGGGCGTGAAGAACCGGCTCACCGGCCACCGGATGCGTCCCGACGGCACCGGACTGCTCGACGAGGGCAAGGTGATCGTCGACGCCGACCGGATCCCCGGCTGGTTCACCCTGGAAGGGCCCAAGGCCTACCGGCACGACGGCTGGTTCTGGATCTTCGCACCCGCCGGGGGAGTGGAGTCCGGCTGGCAGGGCGCCTTCCGCTCACGCGGCTTCTTCGGGCCGTACGAGGAGCGGATCGTCCTGGAGCAGGGCGACACCGAGATCAACGGCCCGCACCAGGGAGGCTGGGTGCGCACGGCGGCCGGCGAGGACTGGTTCGCGCACTTCCAGCAGCGTGGCCCGTACGGCCGGGTCGTCCACCTCCAACCGATGCGCTGGGGCATGGACGGCTGGCCGGTCCTCGGCGACGAGGGCGCCCCCGTCGCCGTACACAAGAAGCCGGATCTGCCGCCCCAGCCGCCGTCCGCGCCTGCCACGGACGACGACTTCCCCGGCGGCCGGTACGGGCGCCAGTGGCAGTGGACCGCCAATCCGCAGGACGGCTGGGCCACCCAGCACTCCGGGGACGGGCTGCGGCTGAGCTGCGTACGGACGGTCGACGCGCATGATCTGCGCAAGCTCCCGAACGTGCTCACCCAGCGGCTGCCCGGTACCTCCGCCACCGTCGAGGTCGGGCTGCGGCTCGACAGCGAGGAGCCGGGGGCGCGGGCCGGACTCGCCGTGCTCGGGGACGCGTTCAGCTGGATCGGGCTCCAGCGGGAACACGACGGCTCGGTGCGGCTCGTGCACCGGTTCGCCGAGTCGGTCGCCGACCGGGAGCGCGACGCCGCGCATCCGCCGGCGGCGCCCGAGGGGCGGGCCCGGCTGTGGATCGAGATCGGCGCCGGGGCGCGCTGTCGCTTCTCGTACGACGTCGGCGACGGCCGGATCCCCTCCGGCCAGGTCTTCGCCGCCACCCCCTGGCGCTGGGTCGGCGCCCTGCTCGGGCTCTTCGCGCTCGCACCCGTCGGCGGGGGACACGCCGGCGCGGCCTCGTTCACGCAGTTCCGCATCACCGCGACCCCCTGAGGGTCGATTCCTGCCATCCGTACGCCTGTTGGGAGCCGCAATGACGCACCTCCATAGCAAGCGCTTGCCAGGTTCAGGCCTGGGGAGAACCCTGGCCGCCGTCGTCGGACTGGTGGCAGCCCTGACTTTGGGGGCTGTCGGCCAGGCGAAGGCTGCCGATGCCCCACCGAAAGCACTTTCGGAAGCCGCATCGAAAACACCTTCGACGATGGACCGGTGGAGCGATCAGCCGCACGGATTCGCCTCCCTCGACGGCGGGACCACCGGCGGCGCGGGCGGCAAGGTAGTCACCGTCACCGACCAGGCCTCGCTCGCGAAGTACGCGGCCGCCGAGGAGCCGTACGTCATCCGGGTCTCGGGAGCCGTCGCCGTCGAGCCCTTCGGTTCCGACATCGTCGTGGCCTCGAACAAGACGATCACCGGCGTCGGTGACACCGGCGAGATCGTCCATGGGGAGCTGCACCTCAACCCGGGCACGCACAACGTGATCATCCGCAATCTGACGATCCGCGATTCCTACGTCGAGGGCGACTGGGCCGGCAAGACACAGGACTTCGACGCCATCCAGATGGACACCGTCGACCACGTCTGGATCGACCACAACCGCTTCACGCACATGGGCGACGGGCTGCTCGACATCCGCAAGGACAGCCAGTACATCACCGTCTCCTACAACCAGTTCACGAACCACAACAAGGCGTTCGGCATCGGCTGGACCGCCAACGTCAAGACGCAGATCACCATCGACCACAACTGGTTCAACGGCACCAAGCAGCGCAATCCGTCCGCCGACAACTGCGCCTACGCGCACCTCTACAACAACTATCTGTCGGCGCAGGTGGCGGACGGCGACCCGGTCTGGACGTACGGCAACTGGTCGCGCGGGCAGACCAAGATGGTCATCGAGAACAGCTACTACGACGGGGTCCAGCACCCCTATCAGGCCGACGCCACCGCCGAGTTGGTGCAGCGCGGGTCCATTCTGAAGAACACCACCGGGCGGCACGACGCGTGGGGCACGGCCTTCGACCCGCACGACTTCTACGCCTACCGGCTGGACCCGGCGGCCGCCGTTCCCGCGCTGGTCGCCAAGTTCTCAGGTCCCCAAGCGCGGATCGGCACCGTGCTGAACGTGCCTGCCGACTACCCGACCGTCCAGGCCGCCGTGGACGCCGTGCCCGACGGCAACGACAGCCCCGTGACCATCGCGATCGCGCCCGGAACGTACCGCGCGAAGGTCTACATCCCGGCGACCAAGCCGAACTTGGTGCTTCAGGGGACTGGACAAGATCGCTCCGACACCGTCATCGTCTACGACACCCCCGCACAGTTCGGCGGCTCGACCGGAAGCGCCACCGTGCGGATCGCCGCGAACGACGTCACAGCGCGCGACCTCACCTTCAGCAACGACTTCGACGAGGCCGCGTACGAGTACAGCGGCGAGCAGGCGCTGGCGATGAAGACGACGGGCGACCGGATCGTCTTCGAGAACACGGCCTTCCTGGGCAACCAGGACACCCTGATGACCGACAGCCCCAAGCTGAACCTCATCAGCCGGGTCTACATCCGCGACTCGTACATCGAGGGCGATGTCGACTTCCTCTACGGACGCGCGACCACCGTGGTCGAGCGATCGGTCATCCGCGCGCTCAGCCGTGGCTCCACCACCAACAACGGCTATCTCACGGCCGCTTCGACCTGGAAGGACAACCCGTACGGGTTCCTGATCACCGGGTCGAGGGTCGTGAGCGACGCGCCCGCCGGGTCCTTCCACCTCGGCCGGCCCTGGCACCCGGGCGGCGAACCCGACGCGGTCGCCCAGGTGTTGTTCCGCGACACCGAGCTGCCGGCCGCGGTGAAGGCCTCGCCGTGGACCGACATGAGCGGCTTCTCGTGGAAGGAAGCGCGGTTCGCCGAGTACCGGACGTACGGACCCGGCGCCGCCGTCACCGCTGACCGGCCGCAGCTCAGCGACGCGGACGCGGCCGGCTACACGGTCGCCAACTACCTCGCAGGAACGGATGGTTGGGCGCCGCAAGCCCAGTACCGCTGACGCGACCCCACAACACCCCCGCACCACCTCGTACCACCGCAGCACCACCACAACCCCGCTGGATCCAGAAGAAGAGAGCCGACCAATGAAGATCAGCATCCGTAGAACCAGGCGTGCCGCCATGGCCGTCGCCCTGGGCTCCGTGCTCGCGCTCACCGCCACCGCCTGCGGCGACGACGGCAGTGGCTCGGCCGGGGACAAGGGCAACGAGGGCTCCGGCAAGGGCGAGATCACCTTCTGGGACAACAACGGCGGTGTCCGTACCGACGTCTGGAAGGAGATCATCAAGGACTTCGAGAAGAAGTACCCGGACATCAAGGTCAACTACGTCGGGGTGCCCGCCGCGAGCGTCCAGTCCAAGTACGACACCGCCATCCAGGGCGGCGGCCTGCCGGACGTCGGCGGGGTGGGCACCGCGATGCTCGCCGAGGTCGCCGCGCAGGGCGCCCTCGAACCGCTCGACAGCCGGCTCACGAAGAGCTCGCTGAACGGCAAGCTCAGCGCGAACTTCCTGGCCAGCGTCAAGGCCGCCGGCGGCGACGGCAAGACCTACACCGTGCCGACCTCCGCCAACAACGGCACGCTCTGGTACCGGACCGACCTGTTCACGGCGGCGGGCCTGGACGCGCCGACCACGTGGACCAAGTTCTACGCGGCCGCCGACAAGCTCACCAACTCGGGCAAGAACAAGTTCGGTTACACCATCCGCGGCGGCGAGGGCTCGATCGCGCAGGCCCTGGACGCCACGTACGGGCAGAGCGGCATCACCGAGTTCTGGAACGGCGACAAGACCACGGTCAACGACCCGAAGAACGTGACCGCGCTGGAGAAGTACGTCGCGCTGTACAAGAAGGACACCCCGTCCGCCGACGTCAACAACGACTTCACCAAGATGGTCGCGCAGTGGGACTCCGGCACGATCGGGATGCTGAGCCACAACCTCGGCTCCTACGCGGACCACGAGAAGGCGCTGAGCGGCAAGTTCAAGGGCATTCCGAACCCGACGCTGGACGACGGCACGCGGGTGCAGATCTCCAACCCCGTGGACGGGCTCGGGCTGTTCAAGTCCAGCAAGAACAAGTCGGCGGCCTGGAAGTTCATCGAGTTCGCCGCGTCCCACGAGGCCAACAGCAAGTGGAACGAGTCGGCGGCGCAGGTTCCGGCGAACACGGAGGCGGCGCAGGACGCGTGGGTGCAGTCGTCCGAGCCGACGAAGCTGGCGGCCGAGGCGTTGAACGGTTCCTCGACGAAGATTGTGCAGCTGCCGTATTACCTGCCGGACTGGAACACGATCTCGAAGACCGACAACGAGCCGAACTTCCAGAAGGTGCTGCTCGGGAAGATGTCGGCGAAGGACTTCCTGAACACGCTTGCCGACCAGCTGAACAAGGCGCAGGCGGACTGGAAGGCGAACCACTAGTCCGGGTCGTTTTCTGTGCGCGGTCGGTTCGGGGGTGCTGGGTTGTATCGCGTCTCCGGACCGGCCGTGGCTGGGCGCGCAGTTCCCCGCGCCCCTGAAAAGCCCTCCTCACCCCCTGGTTGAAAGGCACCCCCTGTGTCCCTCACCCGCAGACAGGTCACCAGCGCAGCCCTCGCCGCCGTTCCCCTCGCCGTCGCCGCGACGGCCCCCGCGACCGCTGCACCCAAGGGAGCCCGACGCGTGCGCACGCTCTACATCGCCGGTGACTCCACCGCCGCCCAGAAGTACGCCGATGCCGCGCCCGAGACCGGGTGGGGCATGGCGTTTCCCTTCTTCCTTCATGAGGATCTGAAGGTCGCGAACCACGCGGTGAACGGGCGGAGTTCGAAGAGTTTTGTCGACGAGGGGCGCCTGGACGTCATCCTCGAAGCGATCCGGCCCGGCGACTTCCTGCTCATCCAGTTCGGGCACAACGACGAGAAGAGCGCCGACCCCACCCGCTACACCGAGCCGTGGACGACGTACCAGGACTACCTGCGTCAGTACGTCGACGGGGCGCGGGCCCGTGGCGCGCGGCCGGTGCTCGCCACCTCCGTCGAGCGCAGGAAGTTCGACGCGGACGGCAACGCGCTGCCGACGCACGGCGACTATCCGGCGTCGATGCGCGCCCTCGCGGAGGACGAGCATGTCGCGCTGCTCGACATCCAGGCACTGTCGCTCGCCCTGTGGCAGAAGCTCGGTGTCGAGGAGACGAAGAAGTACTTCAACTGGACCGAGACCGAGCAGGACAACACGCACTTCAACCCGCCCGGTGCGATCGCCGTGGCCCGCCTCGTCGCGGCCGAGCTGCTGCACCGCCGGGTGCTCACGCCCCGGGACGTGCGCCGGCTCGACGAGGAGATCCCCGAGTCCTGGATCACCTGGCCCACTGCCTGACCCCTGACCCCTGACCCGACGGAAAGAGAGAGCCGCACAATGAACACACAGAGATGGCATGGGCATGCCACAGCGCGTGTGGCCGCGCTGATCGGCTGCACCGCCCTCGTCCTCACCGTCACCGGAACCTCCGCCCAGGCCCAGCCCCGCGACCTCGGCCGCCAGACACTCACCGCCGGTGACGGCTGGGCCTCCGACGGCACCGGGACCACGGGCGGTGCGGCCGCCGACGCCGCGCACGTCTACACCGTCACCAACTGGGCCGAGTTCAAGGCGGCCCTGGCGGACGGCGGCACCGCACCGAAGATCATCAAGGTCAAGGGCACGATCGACGCCAACGCCGAGGGATGCGACTCCTTCGCCGCCGACGGCTACGACTTCGCCGCCTACCTGGACAAGTACTCGCCGGAGAACTGGGGGTACGACACCAGCCTGGACACCGAGCCGGCCGACAGCCCCGAGGGTCTGCGCCGCACCTCCGCCGCCAACCAGGACGCCGCCATCAAGGCGTTCGTCCCCGCCAACACCACCATCGTCGGCATCGGCGAGGACGCGGGCTTCAAGGGCGCGAGCCTTCAGATCAAGGCCGTCGACAATGTCATCATCCGCAACCTCGCCTTCGAGAGCCCCCTCGACTGCTTCCCGCAGTGGGACCCGACCGACGGCGACACCGGGAACTGGAACTCCGAGTACGACAGCGCGGTGGTGTACGGCGCCACGCACATCTGGCTCGACCACAACACGTTCACCGACGGGGACCACCCGGACAGCACACTGCCGACGTACTACGGCCGGATCTTCGAGCAGCACGACGGCGAGCTCGACATCGTCAAGGGCGCGGACTACGTGACCGCCTCCTGGAACGTCTTCGCCGACCACGACAAGACGATCCTGATCGGCAACAGCGACAGCGCGTCGACCGCCGCCGTCGACCGGGGGCACCTGAAGGTCACCTTCCACCACAACCTGTTCACCGGCCTGGTCGAGCGTGCGCCGCGCGTCCGCTTCGGTCAAGTGGACTCGTACAACAACCACTTCGTGGCCGACTCCACGTACTCCTACAGCTTCGGCATCGGCATGGAGTCCCAACTCGTCGCCGAGCACAACGCGTTCACGCTGCCGGACGGGATCAGCGCGGCGAAGGTCCTGAAGAAGTGGAAGGAGGCGCCGCTCACCGCCGCCGACAACTACGTCAACGGCACGGCGACCGACCTGATCGCCGTGCACAACGCGGAGATCCCGGCCGAGACGCTCCAGTCCGGCGCCGGATGGACGCCCACTCTGCGGACGAAGGTCGACCCGCCGAAGGCCGTCCCGCGGATCGTCGATCACGGCGCCGGCGCCGGAAAGATCTGCTGACCCGCCTCCCGATCCGGCCGGAGCGGCTCCGCACCGCCCCCCCCATCCGGGGGCGCGCCGCTCCGGCCCCCCTCCGGGCGCGTTCCGTTCCGGCCCCCACCCAGGGGCGGGCGCTCCCGGCTTCCCCCTCCTTGACCCCCTCCTCGACTGAGCCGCACAGCGAAGGAGCATCGCCATGCTCTCCCGCACCACTTCCCCAAGCCGCACCACCCCTCCAAGCCGCAGAACCTTCCTCGTCGCGAGCGCCGGGGCCGCCCTCGCGCTCGGCCTCACCACGACCCCCGCGAGCGCCGGAGGCCGTTCCGCCTTCGGGCGCTACGGTTCGCCGTCCGCGCGCCTCACCGAGCGGACGCTGTACGTCCATCCCGACGGCCTCGGCGACCACACCACCGTCCAGGCCGCCGTGACCGCCGCGACCGGCGCCGGATACACGCTGGTCATCGCGGCCGGCGTGTACCGCGAGACGGTCTCCGTCGGCGTGACCGACCCGGCGACCGGCCTGCCCGGCGTCGCGGGCACCGAGATGACCTGGATCGGCGCCTCGGAGGATCCGCGCGATGTCGTCGTCGTGTACGACAACGCCAATGGCAAGCAGAAGCCCGACGGTTCGGGCACCTACGGCACCACGGGGTCGGGCACCACCACCGTGCGCACCGACGGCTTCACCGCCCGCTGGATCACCTTCGCCAACGACTGGCTGCGCGCCGACCACCCCGAGATCACCGGCACCCAGGCCGTCGCCATCAAGGTGCAGGGCGACCGCTCGGCCTTCGAGCACTGCCGTTTCCTGGGCCATCAGGACACGCTGTACGCCGACTCGATCGCGCTCGGCACCTTCGCCCGCCAGTACTACCGGGACTGCTACATCGAGGGCGACGTCGACTTCGTCTTCGGGCGGGCGACGGCGGTGTACGAGCACTGCCACTTCCACACCCTGGCCCGCACGGACCTGGCCGCCGCCCCGTACGGCTTCGTCTTCGCGCCGTCCACAGCGGTCGCCAACCCGCGCGGCTACCTGGTCACCCGGAGCCGTGTCACCAGCGAGGCCCCGGACGCGTACTACAAGCTGGCCCGCCCCTGGGTGCCCGGCTCGGACACCACCGCCCGGCCGATGCTGACCGTCCGCGACACCCGTCTGGACGCCGGGATCGACGCGGTCGCGCCCTACACCAACATGTCGGCCGCCTACCCGTGGCAGAGCCAGCGCTTCGCCGAGTACCGCAACTCCGGTCCGGGCGCCGTGATCAGTGTCCCGGAGAACCGGCCCCAACTCACCGACGAGGAGGCCGAGTCGGCGACCCGCGAGGCGTACCTCGGCGAGTGGACCCCGTGGAAGGGGTGCTGAGATGCGCCGACGCGCCTTCCTGACCGCCGCGGCGGCCGGAACGGCCGGGGCCCTGACCGCTTTCGGTACGGCCCCCGCCTTCGCCCACGACCATGGCGACCGCCGCGTCCTGCACGTCCGCCCCGGCGACTCCGTCCAGGCCGCGGTGGACACGGTCGACGGACCGGGCTGGACGATCGTCGTCCACCCCGGCACGTACCGCGAAGTCGTCAACATCCCCGCCGGTACTGTGGACTTGACGCTGCGTGGCGCCACCGGCGACCCGTGCGACGCCGTCATCGTGTACGACCACGCCAACGGGACGCAGAAGCCCGACGGTTCCGGGACGTACGGCACCGCGGGCTCCGCCACCTTCACCTCGGCGGCGCCCGGCCTGACCGTGCACGGGCTGACGATCGCCAACGACTGGCTGCGCGCGGACCACCCGGAGATCACGGGGACGCAGGCGGTCGCCGCATACATCACCGGTGACCGTTCGTCCTTCTCGCGGGTGCGGCTGCTGGCCCACCAGGACACGCTGTTCGCGGACACGACGGCGCTCACCGCCTTCGACCGGCAGTACTACCGGGACTGCTACATCGAGGGCGACGTCGACTTCGTCTTCGGGCGGGCCACCGCCGTCTTCGAGCGCTGTCACTTCCACACCCTCGACCGGGACGTCACCTTCAAGCCCGAGGGCATGGTCTTCGCACCGGCCACGGCCCGCGCGAACCCGTACGGCTTCCTGGCCGTCCGCAGCCGGGTCACCTCCGGCGCCGAGGACGCGGCGTACAAGATCGCCCGGCCGTGGGTCCCGTCGTACGAGACCACCGCCTGGCCCTCGCTCGTCGTGCGCGAGACGGAGCTGGGACCCGGCATCGACGCGGTGGCGCCCTACACCAACATGCGCGAGGCCTACCCCTGGCAGAGCATGCGGTTCCGGGAGTACCGGAACACCGGTCCGGGCGCCGTGATCAGCGTTCCGGAGAACCGGCCCCAACTCACGGACGCGGAAGCCGAGGTGCACACGCGCGAGACGTATCTCGGGGACTGGAGCCCCTGTGCGTAGGGCCGTCGCGGCCCTGGCGGCGCTGCTCGCGTGCGCCGTCACGCCCCCGGCGTCCGCGGCGTCCGAGGCCGTCCCAGGTCCCGCCGGCTGGGCCTCGGTCAACGGCGGCACCACCGGAGGCGCCGGCGGCACGGTCACCACCGTCCACACCCGCGCCGAGCTCAAGGAGGCCCTCGCGGGCGACGGCGACCCCACCGCACCCAAGGTGATCCGCGTCGCCGGTGACATCAACGGCCATGAGGCGGACGACGGTTCACTGCTCGGCGAGCAGGACTACGCACCCGGATACGACCTCGCCCAGTACATGTCCTGCTTCGGCGAGGACGGCACGACCTGGTCGGACACCCGCTACGACTACTGCAAGCGACAGCGGACGCTCCGGCAGACCGGCTCCACCAAGGAGAAGGCGCAGATCCAGCTCACCGTCCCCAGCAACACCACGCTCGTCGGGGCCGGCGACGACGCGCGGCTGCTCGGCGTCTTCCTCACCGTCAACACCGGCACGAACATCATCGTGCGCAACCTCCACCTGGAGGCTCCGGTCGACCACTTCACCAGCTGGTCACCGGACGACGGAACGCAGGGCAACTGGAACGCGCGCTTCGACGCGATGACGGTGGTCACCGGCAAGAACATCTGGGTCGACCACTGCACCTTCACCGACGGCCGCTTCCCGGACCGGGACGCTCCCGTCGGCTTCCACGGCAAGCACGTCCAGCGGCACGACGGGCTGCTCGACATCGAGGACGGCTCGGACTACATCACCGTCTCCGACAGCCGGTTCGCCGACCACGACAAGGCGCTCCTCATCGGGTCGGGGGACGGGCGAGGCGACCGCGACCGCGGGCACCTCAAGATCACCTTCGCCCGCGATCTCTTCACCGACATCGTGCAGCGCGGCCCGCGCGTCCGCTTCGGCCAGGTGCACGTCGTCAACAACGTCTACCGGGGCCGCCCCGAGGACACGCTCTACGCGCTCGGCGCCGGTCTGGAGTCCGCGATCGTCTCCGAGCACAACGTCTTCGCCTACCCGCAGGGCGACCCCTCGATGGTCCTCGCGGCCTACGGAGGCACGCACTTCCGCGACACCGGCTCCTGGTTCAACGGCCGCCCCGCCCGCCTCGACGCGGTGGCGACCGGCCTGGGCCTCACGGACGACGTCGGCTGGGACCCCGCCGACGCCTACGACTACCGGCAGTTCACGTCCCCGTCGGCGGTCGAGCACTACGTCCTGCGCCACTCCGGCGCCGGACGCCACTGAATCCCCCAGCACATCGACTCTCGGCTCAGAGACGAAAGGACCGCACTCCATGTCTCGTCGTACCGCTCTCACCCTCGGCGCCGCTCTGGCGCTGGGCGCAGGCCTCGCCGTTCTGCCCACCCAGGCCCAGGCCGCCACGGTCGTCGTCGACACGACCGCCGAACTGACCAGCGCCATCTCCAGCGCCACCGCAGGCACCGTCATCCAGGTGCGCGGCGGCACGTACTACCCGACCGCCACCCTCCAGTCCACGACGAACGGCACCTCCTCCAGCCCGGTCACCCTCACGGCGTACGGCTCGGAGACGGTGAAGATCGACGGCTCGTCGCTCCCCTCCGGCGACTGGATCTTCAAGCTGACCGCCGACTACTGGAACGTCTCCAACATGACCTTCCAGAACTCCCCGGACAGCGCCGTCGTCTGCCAGTCCTGCACCGGCACGAACTGGAGCAACATCAAGACCATCAACGGCGGCGACTCCGGCTTCACGCTCACGGGTGATGGCACCGTCAACAACACGGTCAAGAACATCGACTCGTACGGCAACTACGACTCCGCCAACCACGGCGAGAACGCGGACGGCGTGGCCGTGAAGTTCGGCTCCGGCACCGGCAACCTGATCACCGGCGCCCGCCTGTACAACAACTCGGACGACGGCATCGACTTCTGGTCCTTCTCGTCCCCCGTGACCATCGAGCACACCTGGTCCTTCGGCAACGGCGTCAACCGCTGGTCCGACTCGGCGTTCGCGGGCGACGGCAACGGCTACAAGCTGGGCGGCGACGGCGAGGTGGTCGCCCACGTCGTCAACAACTCGGCGGCCTGGGGCAACGCGGGCAACGGCTTCACCGAGAACAGCAACACCGGCGCGATCGTCATCAACCGCACCACCGCGTACGCCAACAGCAAGTGGGGCTACTACTTCGCCACCAGCTCCGCGAAGCTCGGCAAGAACCTGGCGGTGAGCAACGGCAGCGGACTGGTCAGCAAGGGCTCCTCGGTCACGTCGGCCGGCAACAACTGGGACTCCGGGATCCCGACGCCGTCCTTCGTCTCCACGGACGCGAGCACCACGTACAACTCCCGCCAGTCGGGCGGCTCTTTGCCCGCGACCACGTTCCTGACGACGGGCAGCAGCACGATCGGCGCCACGATGAACTGATCCCGTGGGGGGAGGTGAGGCCCAGTTGTCTGTGGACTATGTATCGATCAGGCAACGGGCCTCGCCTTCAAGGGGGTGACGCGCGTAGAAACCTGTCATGCATAAGCCACTGCGAATAGCGGCGATCGCCGCCACCTGTGCCGTCGCCGGTGCCGCCCTGTACGGCACCGGCGTCGCCACCGCCGACCAGTCGACGGCGAACTCGACCCACGAGCCCTACAACATCGGGCTCCTGGTCAAGGACATCGACACCTACTACGGCACCACGCTCGACAGCAACGGCGTGTACCAGGCGTCCGCGGACAGCCAGTACGCCAAGGACCTGGCGCGCATCGACGCCGCCGCCATGAAGACCATCGACCAGGCGGCGCGCAAGGCGCACCACCGGGGCGAGAACCCCGCGGTCGTCTTCGACATCGACGACACGCTGCTGCTGTCGCTCGACTACGAGAAGAAGACCAACTACACGTACAACTCGGCCTCTTGGGCGACCTACGTGGCCCAGGCCGACCGTCCGGCCGTCTTCGGCACCCCCGAACTCGTCGCGTACGCCGAGTCCAAGGGTGTCGAGGTCTTCTACAACTCGGGCCTGAAGGAGTCGCAGCGCGTCTCCGCGGTCGCGAACCTGAAGAAGGTCGGTGTCGACATCAACCTCGACGCCGACCACATGTTCCTCAAGGACACGGCGAACCCGCCGGCGTACCTGAGCGACTGCGCCACCGCCGGTACCTGGACCTGCACGACCGTGCAGTACAAGTCCGGCACCCGCGAGCACATCGAGGACGACCTCGGGTACAACATCGTCGCCAACTTCGGCGACCAGTACTCCGACCTCGAAGGGGGCTACGCCGACAAGACGTACAAGCTCCCGAACCCGACGTACTTCGTCAGCTAGTTCTCGGACCCGGTCCGTACGGGGCGGATCGACTCCAGGGTCGGCACCACCGGCAGAATCGTGCCGTCGGCCGCGAATTCCATGCGGTCGATGGTGGTCTCCCGGTGCGTGCCGTCCCCGCCCGGCTTCCCGGGGCCGTTCAGGGCGAACCGGTGGTAGACGATGTACCAGTCGTCCGTACCGGGGACGTTCACCACGGAGTGGTGACCGGTGCCCTTGATGCCGTACTCCGGGCGCTTGGACAGGATCGTGCCCCGCTTGGTCCACGGACCGAGCGGGGACGGTCCCGTCGCATAGGCGACGTGGTAGTTCTCGCTGCGGGTGTCGTCCTCGGACCACATGAAGTAGTACGTGCCCTGCCGCTTGACCACGAAGGATCCCTCGCGGAAGTCCGCCGGGGTGATGTCCTTCACCTTCGTCGCGTCGAACGACACCATGTCGTCGTTGAGCGGCACGACGTATCCGTGCCCGTTGCCCCAGTAGAGATACGACTGGCCGTCGTCGTCCGTGAAGACCGCCGGGTCGATCATCTGGCCCGTGAACTGCCCCTTGGCGACCAGGGGTTCGCCCAGCGCGTCCTTGAAGGGGCCGGCGGGGGAGTCCGCGACGGCCACGCCTATCCGCTGCTCCGCGCAGAAGTAGAAGTAGTACTTGCCGTTCCGTTCGGCGATCGCCGGAGCCCAGGCGTTCTTGTCCGCCCACGACACATCGGGACCCAGGTCCAGGATCACCCCGTGGTCCTTCCAGTGCACCAGGTCCTTCGACGAGTACGCCTTGAAACTCGTCCCGCTCCAGCCCGCGTAGCCGTCCGTCGTCGGGTAGATCCAGTACTGGCCGTCCAGGTACTGGATGTCCGGGTCCGCGTTGAGGCCGGGCAGGACCGGACTTCGGGTCACCGCCGCCTCGACCGTCCAGGTCCGGCTCGTCCCGTCCGCAGCCGTCACGGTGTACGTCCGCGGTGTGCGGAAGTCGCGGCGCGTACCGGACCTGGGGCTCACCTCGGCGCCCGCGCCGACCCACAGTTTCGGCGCGAGCCGTGAGAGATCGGTGCCGGGCTTCATCGGCAGGACGACCTTGGACGAGGCCTCGGTGACCACCGCGTACCCTTCTTGCCCGTGCGCCGTCGCGTCCACCACCGACGTCCCGGTGGCCGGATACGCGGCGAGCAGCCGGTCGTACTCCGCCTGTGTCACCGGCATGACCGTGCCGTGCCGCGGGCTGGCCGGGAGCTGGTAGTTCGTCGACATCGTCCACTTCCCCGAGTCGAGGTCGGTCGTCTCGAACGGGACGTAGCCGCGGCCGCCGTACTCGTCGATGAACAGGTACCACTTGTCCTCGGTGTTGGACTTGAAGACCGTCGGCCCCTCGCCGCGGTCGATCGAGCCGCTGCCGATGCACTCCGAGACGAAGTCGTACGTCGTGTTCGTCAGCGAGGCCGACTTCTCCCCGGTGATGAACTTGGAGCAGGGGCTGGACGAGGTGGGATCGCGCTCGTCCTTGGTGAAGCGGTAGTAACTGCCCTTGTTTTTGATGACCGTCGAGTCGATCACCGAGTAGCCCGGGTCGTCCCAGACCTTCGGCTCGCTGAAGGTACGGAAGTCCTTCGTGGTGGCGTACAGCATCTTGTTGTACGTCGATCCGCTGTGGTCCGGGTCGTCGTCGGCGTACAGCTTGGACGCCCAGAAGACGACGTACTCACCCAGGCTGTCGTCCCAATAGGCCTCCGGCGCCCAGGTGTTGCCCGCGCTGTCCGGGGCGACCTTCACCAGGCGCTGGTCGGTCCAGTGGACCAGGTCGGTGGACTCCCAGATCATGATGGACTTGCTGCCGTGGCGCTGGACGTAGTCCCAACTGCCGCTGGAGTTCTTGTACATCCTCAGATCGGTGGCGATGAGGTAGAACTTGTCGCCCTCGGGGGAGCGGATGACGAACGGATCGCGCAGCCCCTTCTCGCCGATGGTGGAGGTGAGGACCGGACTGCCCGCGTTCAACTCCCGCCAGTGCAAGGGGTCGTTGCCGCGGCTGAGGGCGTAGCGGATCTGCTCGCCGTCGGCGGTGCCCTCGCCGGTGAAGTAGGTGAAGAGATAACCGGCGTACTTCTGATGGTTCACGGGCGGTGCTCCGGAGAGTGCGGGGCTGGGCGGTGCCGTGAGCAGGCCCAGCAGAAGGGCGAGGAGGGCGAGGAGGGGGAGAAGGGGGAAAAGGGGGAGGCGGAGCGTGCGGGCGGTCCGGCTTCGCATGACACATCCTGTGGGGGTCTGGTGGATTGTGTTGAATGCCGTGCCCTCGGAGTGTCACCAGTGGTAAACGCTGCGTCAATTGGTGCGGGCGGGACGAGGGGGAGCGAAAAATTTCGATCGCTTTCGCAGGAACCCCGGCAACCTTTCCAGCCACAGCGGCGACCAGGGATCAGAAGCGGGCCGGGGCGGCCCCTCCGGCCCGCTTCGCAGCTCTCCCATTTCCCTAGGAAAGGAACGCCCCGTGCGTCAGAGCATCGGACGCCACCGCAGGACCCGCACGCTTTCGATCGCCGCCGCGGTGGCCGTCGCCGCGGGGGCGGGTGGCGTCTACCTCGGCCTCTCGGACAACGGATCGGCACAGGCCGCCTCCACCACGGTCACCGTCTCCACCACCGCCCAGCTCGAGTCGGCCGTCGCCAATGCCGCCGCCGGTACGACCATCCAGGTGCGCGGCGGCACGTACTACCCGACGTCCACGCTGAAGTCCACGGCGAACGGCACCAGCTCTACGCGCATCACGCTCACCGCGTACGGCAGCGAGACGGTGAAGATCGACGGCTCCAAGCTGGCCGCCGGCTCCTGGCTCGCCGGGATCTACGGCGACTACTGGACCGTCCAGAACATCACCTGGCAGAAGTCGCCCGCCCAGGGCTTCGTCGCCACCTCGTCCGTCGGCGGCATCTTCAAGAACCTGGTCACCGCGAACAACGGCGACTCCGGCTTCACCCTGCGCGGCGACGGTACGACCAACAACCTCGTCCAGAACCTGGACAGTTACGGCAACTACGACGCGGCGGGCCACGGCCAGAACGCCGACGGCATCGCCATCAAGTTCGGTTCCGGCACCGGCAACAAGATCACCGGCGCGCGGCTGTACAACAACTCGGACGACGGCCTCGACCTGTGGCAGTTCTCCTCGCCCGTCACCATCGAGCACTCCTGGGCCTTCGGCAATGGCAAGAACCGCTGGAGCGACTCGGCGTTCGAGGGCAACGGGAACGGGTTCAAGCTGGGCGGCGGGGGTGTCGCCGTCGCGCACGTCGTGAACAACAACGCGGCGTGGGACAACTCGCTCAACGGCTTCACCGAGAACTCCAACACCGGCGCGATCGTTCTCAACCGGAACACCGCGTACGCCAATGCCGAGGCGGGGTTCTACTTCGCCACCGGCAAGGCGCGGCTCGCGCGGAATCTTGCGGTGAGCAATAGGGGCGGGTTGGACAAGCTCGGTTCGTCCACGGTGTCGGCGGCGAACAACTGGGACAGTGGGGTTTCTACGCCGTCCTTCAAGTCGACGGATGCGACTACCGCGTACGGGGTGCGTTCGTCGAGTGGGTCGCTGCCCTCGACGACGTTTCTCACGACTGGCTCTACGACTATTGGCTCGACGATGAACTGAGCGTCGAATAGGGCCGGTTCGCACACTGCGGGCCGGTGGGGGCTGGTCGCGCAGTTCCCCGCGCCCCTTAGGGGGCGCGTCTTACGGGGCGCCCTACGTAATGCGAACGCCCCCGTCGGTCGTCACCGGCGGGGGCGTTCCTCTGCTGACCGAGGGGGGCTCAGGTCAGCAGGTCTATGGAGTCGAACGACGTGCCCGGGCTGAGGTAGACCGTGCCGGACGAGCCGCTGACGATGTTGAGCTTGAGGACGTTGTACTGGCTCACGTCCGTCTTCCACGCACTGGAAGGGACGTTAAAAGTGAACGTGTGGTTGTTTCCCCGGTACGAACCCGTGGTGAGGGAGCGTGTGGAGGGCTGTGTGGGCGCCGAGGGGATGGCCGACACCCAGTCGTTGACCGTCACCCGCGGACGCCCGTTGAGGAACGCGTCCGTCACGCCGACGCGCAGGGTGTGCGCGGCGGCGGCCTGGGCGGCGGTCAGCTTGAAGTAGACGAGCACGCCGTCGTTGACGTCCTTCCAGAGGTACGCCGGGAAGGAGGCGGTCGCACCGCTGTCGCCGATGGTGACGTTGCCGGTCCACTTCGCCGCGCGGGCGTCGGAGGGATGCGCGTACGTCATCAGCTTGGCGTTCTTGAACTCGCCGGGCGTGCCGTCCCAGTCACCGAGCCGCCAGAGTGTCTTGGCGGCGGACGGGTCACCGGTGATCGTCAGGCTGTGCAGCGAGGTCGTCGCGCCGGCCGTCACCTTCACCTCGCTCGTCTGCACGGCGAGCTCGCCCTTGTAGACGGTCAGCGTGTACGTCCCCGGCAGCATCCCCGGGCAGGAGAAGGCGCCCGAGGAGGCCGAGGCCTTCGCCCAGTACTGGGCGGCGGAGTTGGCGAAGCCGACCGTGTAGGCGTACTTCGCGTCCATGCCCTTGAGCCCGACGCCCGCCACCTTGCCGCGCCCCGCCCTGCCCACCCAGCCGGTGATGCCGAGCCTGTCCACCCAGGAGGTGTCGAGGTTCGCGTGGAAGAGGGCGGACGAGGGGGCGCCTCCGTCCGTGAAGTTCAGCACGAACGGGCCCTGGAGCCCGAAGCGCTCGGCCTCCGTCTGCGCCTCGTTGTAGTGCAGGATCTCGTACAGCCCCGCGCCCTTGTCGTTCGAGTGGCGCAGCAGGGAGCGGTAGAAGGGGCCGCCGGACGCCTTCTCGTGGTTGGAGCGCACCAGCCACAGCGCGGCCGAACCGGTGCTGAAGCCGATGTAGTCGTAGTCGATCGTGCGCTTGCCCGAGTAGTGCTTGGAGTGCGTGGTGCCGTCCGCGCGCTTCCAGACGTCACCGGCCTCGATGATCGAGTCGGAGGCCTCGATCCAGGAGTCCGAACCTTCGTTGGGGAAGGCCCCGGGCTTGAGGCGGACGATGTAGCGGGTCGCCGTGAAGGAGGCGTCCGCCTTGTTCGTCCACAGATAGACGCTGTTCTGGCCGCTGCGGGCCGCGTACCACTGGGTGATCGCGCCGTGCACCACCTTCACCAGGATCGTCGACCCGGACTGCTTGACGGTGACGGTGGAGGCGCCGAGCCCCGACTCGACGTGCGAGTGCTTGCCGCCGTAACCCTCGTACTCCTTGCCCTTGTAGGCGAGCGAGGTGATGTCGCCGGTGGACTTGGAGACCTTGAAGACGAGGGAGGCGCCGGTGTCGACGACGTAGTTCGACCCGTCGTCCGTGTAGCCGAAGGTGGCGGCGGACGCGGACGAGAGGAGACCGGCGCCTCCCGCGACGGCTGCGCCGGTGGCGGCGACGCCGATCACGGAGGCCCCGAGCACTCGTCTGCGCGTGAGGTGCTTCTTGTGCGTGCTCAAGGGAACGTGCTCCGTCATACTTGAAGGTTCACTCAGTTGTACGTGATGTCAGATGACGAGAAGTTGCAGGTGGTTCCGTCCGCACCGGTGCCGAGTTCGGTCGGCTCCTTGCCGGTGTTGTTGCCCTGGAAGCGCACGCACGTCTTGATCTTCTTCTTGCTGTCGCCGTGGATGCGGATGTTGCGCAGCGAGGCGGTGTCGCCGTAGTTGGCGTTGACACCGACGATCGCCTTGAGCGGCGCCGTCACATCCACGTCGTTGATGATGATCGTGCGCTTGTACTGCGTCTTGCAGTTGCCGCAGGAGCGGACCAGCTTGCCGGAGTTCTCGACCTGGAACTTGCTGACCACCAGCTTGCCCGCGCCGTTGAACTGCAGGACCTTGTCGTCCGCGCCCTTGGCGCCACCGCCGTAGACCTTGTAGACGGCCGATGACGACTTGCCCTTGAAGCTGGCCGCGTCCTCGCCGACGTCCAGCCACCACACGTTCTGCAGGGTGCAGCTGCCCAGGCAGTGCACGCCGTCGGCGGCCGGGGTGCCGATGATCACGTTCTTGAGGGTCGCGCCGTCGGCGAGCTCGAAGATGGGGCCCTGGTCCTCGTCCTGGCTGCTGGTGCCCAGGTCGCCGGAGCCGTAGAACTTCGTCAGCTTGCCGTCGTACGTGCCCGACACCGAGATCGTCTTCGACACGGCCTTGCTGCCCTTGGCGTCCGGCCACGCCGTCGCCGCGCCCGCCGATCCCAGCATCGTGGTCGTGACGATCGCCGCTCCGGTCAGGCCGAGAGCGGCCGCGCCGCCGATGACGGCACGCCGCTTGGTGACCCGGCGGCGGTGGCTGGCGCGCTGTTCAACTCGTGCAGTCATGAAGCGAGTTCCTTGGGTGGGAGGAGATCGTTACGTCTCCTGGTCGCCACTGCCGAGGAAAGGGTTGCCGCCGCTCGGGAAATTTTTTACGAGTCTCCGCCGGACGCCGTCTCGCCGCTGTCCTGGGCCGCGAAACCGCCCTTCACAGCGGACTGTTTGCCGTCCGTGTCGGTCGCCGTCATCGAGTAGCTGTCGTCCTTCGCGTCCCGGCCGCCGCGGTCGTGGTCGTACTGGCCGGCGAACACCCACTCGCCTCCCCAGACCGTGTGGTCCGGCTTGAGCACCCAGGTGTAGACGAGGAAGCCGTCCTTCTCGACGACCGTCGTCGTGAAGTCGTCCTCGGGCAGCGAACGCCAGGCGCCGGCGTTGGTGACCCCGCCGGTCTGCCTGATCTTCAACTCGACGGTGAGCGAGGTGAGCTGCTTGCTGTTCTTCAGGGTCACATTGCTCTGCGCCCAGAACTCGTTGCTGTGCGGATCGACCGAACCGTCGGACCAGAGCGGGCCGTCCTCGGTGCCGCCCGTGGCGGGCGGCTGGGCCGTGGCGGAGGTGGAGTTCTCGGGCGTCGGGCTCCCCGAGGGTGACGAACTCGGCTTCCCGGACTGCTCCGACGTACCGGAACGGTGGGTCGGGTCCGGGTCGACCGGCGCCCGGCTCGTCGCGTCCGGCGACGGATCGGGGGTCGGCGAGACCGCGACGGTCTGCTGCGCCGGGGTGTCGTCCTTCACCGCCGAGGCGACCGCGTAGCCGCCCACCGCGAGGACGCTCGCGACCGCGGCCGTGGCGCCCACGACGCGGGCCCAGCCGAGCAGCGGCGGACGCGCCGCGCGCCGCGAGGGCCGGCGCTCGTCGGCGCCCGCCATCCCACGCTCCACCCGGGCCAGGATGCGCGCGCGGTCGGGCTCGTACGCCTCGGCCGCCTCACGCAGCCCGGCGCGCAGCTCGTCGTGCACGTCCTGCGCCTTCCTCATCGGTCCCTTCCTCCGGCTCCGCCCGTGGGCAGCACTCCCGCGTGCACCCGCATCGGGGCCTCTTCGGTGCCGAGGAGCCGCTTGAGTTCGGCCATGCCCTTCGACGTCTGCGACTTAACCGTACCCACGGAAACACCGAGGGCGAGAGCCGTGTCCTTCTCCGAGAGGTCGAAAGCATGCCGCAGCACGACGCACGCGCGCTTGCGGAACGGTAGTCTGCGCAGCGCTTCCTGGACATCGACCTTGCCCGGTATGTCGGGGTTCTCGGTCTTGTCCTCGCGCTGCGACCAGAACAGCGTGATCCGTCGGCGCTCACGAACGGCGCTGCGGATGCGGGTGCGGGCCAGGTTCGCGACGACACCACGCGCGTACGCCACCGGATGGTCCGCCGCGCGCACCCGGTCCCAGCGATTCCACAGGGCGAGCAGCGCGTCGGCCGCCAGATCGTCGGCGGCGTCCGGCTCACCCGTCAACAGATGGGCCAGGCGGGCCAGTTCGGCATAGTGCCGATCGAAGAAGGCGTGGAACTCCACGGAGGCTGCGTCGTCGACGACAGTGCCCACGGGCGACCTCTCCTCGCTGCGGCAATTCGGCACCGGTGCAGGTGCGTACGTATACGGCCCCGTGTGTCACCTGTGAAGAAATGGTGTTCCCGTGGGGCGAGATGCGAGAGCGTACCAGCCGGTCGTACAGGGCTTCGAACGACGTATGGCAGGCCGAACCCGATTCCGTAACACGGAGAAAACCTGAAACCGGTTCAACGAGGGAACAATCCAGCCAGCATCCGCACACCCAGCACGCAGGTAACGAGGAGCATCGCCATGTCCGAAACCAAGAAGGCGGCCGACCGGCCAACTGCCGCGCCTCCAGCGGCGAACAGCGTCGACGGGTTCTTCAAGATCTCCGCTCGGGGCTCCACCTTCGGCCGTGAGATACGCGGCGGCTTCGCCACGTTCTTCACCATGGCCTACATCCTTGTCCTGAATCCCATCATCCTGGGCAGCGCCAAGGACAAGTTCGGGCACCACCTCGACGCCGTCCAACTGACCACCGCCACCGCCCTGGTGGCCGCGGTCATGACGATCATCATGGGCGTCGGCGGCAACCTCCCGCTCGCGCTCGCCGCGGGCCTCGGCCTCAACGCGGTCGTCGCCTTCCAGATCGCCCCGCTGATGAGCTGGGACGACGCGATGGGCCTGATCGTCCTGGAGGGCCTGCTCATCTGCGTGTTGGTGGTGACGGGCCTGCGCGAAGCCGTCATGCACGCGATACCGCAGCCGCTGAAGCAGGCGATCAGCGTCGGCATCGGCCTGTTCATCGCCTTCATCGGCTTCGTCGACGCCGGGTTCGTCACCCGTATCCCGGACATCGCGCAGACCACCGTGCCGGTTCAGCTGGGCGGCACCGGCACGCTGGGCGGGTGGCCGGTTCTCGTCTTCTGTCTCGGTGTGCTGCTGACCATCGGACTGCTCGCCCGCAAGGTCAAGGGCGCGATCCTCATCAGCATCGTGACCATGACCGTCGTCGCGATCATCATCAACTCCGCCGCCGACATCAAGAGCTGGGGCCTGACCACGCCCAAGATCCCCGACGACGTCGTGGCCTCACCGGACTTCGGACTGCTCGGTCACTTCAGCCTGTTCGGCGCGTTCGGCGAGACCAGCGCCATCACCGTCGTCCTGCTGGTCTTCACCCTCATCCTGTCCGACTTCTTCGACACCATGGGCACGGTCGTCGGCATCAGCGCCGAGGCGGGCCTGCTCGACGAGGAGGGCAAGGTGCCCAACCTCGGCCGGGTGCTGCTGATCGACGGTGCGGCGGCGGTCGCGGGCGGCGCGGCGTCGGCGTCGTCCTCGACGTCGTACATCGAGTCGGCGGCGGGGGTCGGCGAGGGGGCGCGCACCGGGTTCTCGAACCTGGTCACCGGTGGGCTCTTCGCCCTCGCGCTCTTCCTGACCCCGCTGCTCACGATCGTTCCGCTGCAGGCCGCGGCGCCCGCGCTCGTGGCGGTCGGGTTCCTGATGATGACCCAGGTCAAGCACATCGACTGGGACAAGTACGAGATCGCCATCCCCGCGTTCCTGACGATCGCCGTGATGCCGTTCACGTACTCGATCACCAACGGCATCGGGGCGGGGTTCCTGGCCTACGTGGTGATCAAGTCCGTGCTGGGGAAGGCGAAGGAGGTCCACTGGCTGCTGTGGGCGGCTTCGGCGCTGTTCCTGGTGTACTTCGCGATCGACCCGATTGAGCAGTTGTTCAACGTGAAGTAGGTGGCTTCCGCAGACGGGTGGTCGGCTGCGGGTTGAACGTGGCTGGTCGCGCCGTTCCCCGCGCCCCTAAAGAAGGGGCGCGGGGCAGTGGAGCCTCAGTTTTTCAGTGCTGCCTGCATCATCGCCTTGGCGACCGGCGCCGCCAGCCCGTTGCCGCTGACCTCGGACCTCGCCGCATCCGACTGCTCGACCAGCACAGCGACAGCGACCTCCTTGCCGTTGGAGTCGGACTTCGCGTACGACGTGAACCAGGCGTACGGCGTCTTGCTGTTGTTCTCGCCGTGCTGGGCCGTGCCGGTCTTGCCGCCCACCGTCGCGCCGGAGATCTGCGCGTTCGTTCCTGTGCCGTCCGTGATGACCGTCTGCATCGCGGACTGGAGCTGCTGGGCGGTGGAGGAGCTGACGATCTCCTTGGTCTCCGTGCTGTCGTCGTAGTTCTTCAGCACATTGCCGTCGGCGTCACTGGTCTGCGACACCATGTGCGGCGAGACCAGCTTGCCGTCGTTGGCTATGGCAGCCGACACCATGGCCATCTGGAGCGGGGTGGCGGTCACATCGAACTGGCCGATGCCCGTCAGCGCCGTGGACGACTTGTTCATGTTCGACGGGTACACGCTGGTGTACGCCCGGACCGGCACATCCTGAGTCGTGTCGTTGAAGCCGAACTTCTCGGCCATCGCCTTGACCTTGTCCTGGCCCAGGTCGACGGCCATCTTCCCGAAGACGTTGTTGCAGGAGTACTGCAGCGCGACGCGGATCGAGGCGTTCTTGCAGGGCGCCGACGAGCTCTCGTTCTTCAGGGGAGTGGTCGTGCCCGGCAGGGTGTACGGGTTCGGGCTGTCCGTCTTCGCGTCCACATCCGAGTACAGCCCGTCCTCCAGCGCGGCCGCCGCGACGACCAGCTTGAACGTCGAGCCCGGCGGCAGTGGCTGCCGCAGCGCGCGGTTCACCAGCGGCTTGTCGGAGTCCTTCTTCAGCTTCTTCCAGACGCCGCTGTTGCCCGCGCTGATCGTCGTCGGGTCGTACGACGGTGTCGAGACGACCGCGAGGATCTTGCCCGTCTTCGGGTCGATCGCGACGGCCGCGCCCTTCTTGTCGCCCAGCGCGTTGTACGCCGCCTTCTGGACATCCGGGTCGATCGTCGTGATGACGTCACCTGGGTCGGCGCGCTTGTTGGTGAGCGTGTCGAGCGGGTTCTTCAGCTGGGTGGCGGTCCCGTCGAGCAGGTCCTGGTAGATGCCCTCCAGCTGGGTCGCCCCGTACACCTGTGAGCTGTAACCGGTGACCGCCGCGTACAGACTGCCGTCCGTGTACGTGCGCTTGTACTTGAGGTCGCTGCCCTTCGTCTGCGCGGAACCGGTGATCGCGTCTCCGGCCACGATGATGTTCCCGAGCGGGTTCGCGTAGAGCGCGATCGCGTTCCGCCGGTTCTTCTTGTCCTCCGCGAGCGCCTTGCCGTCGTAGAACTGCACCCATGTCGCCCTGACCAGCAGGGAGAGCACGAGCAGCAGAGAGAAGACGGCGGCACGCCTGATCGTCTTGTTCATCCCGCTCAAGAGGACGAGCGACGGCGGGCGGATCGTTCCCTTCCGCCCGGATTTCTCATGCGTCGTTCATGAAGCCGGTGGTCAGCCGGGGGCCGGCCGCGCCGTCACAGCCTGCGCGTCGCCAGTGTCAGGCGGTCGCGGGCGTCGAACAGGGCGTCCTTGACCATCTGCTCGTGCGCGGGGGTGAGACGGGCCACCGGGACCGAGCAGCTGATCGCGTCGCGGGCCGGAGTGCGGTACGGGATCGCCACGCCGAAGCAGCGCAGCCCCAGCGTGTTCTCCTCGCGGTCCACCGCGAAGCCCTGCTCGCGGACCTGGTGCAGCTCCTCGATGAGCTTCTCGCGGTCGGTGATCGTGTGCTCGGTGAGCGCCGGGAGCGTCTCGGGAAGCATCTTGCGGACCTGCTCGTCGGTGTGGGTGGCGAGCAGCGCCTTGCCGAGGGACGTCGAGTGCGCGGGAAGACGCCGGCCGACCCGGGTGAAGGGGCGCAGATAGTGCTGCGACTGGCGGGTGGCCAGGTAGACGACGTTCGTGCCGTCCAGGCGTGCCAGGTGGATGGTCTCCGTCGTGTCGTCCGACAGCCGGTCCAGCGTGGGGCGGGCCGCGGCGACCACCTCGTCGCCGTCGATGTACGACGTACCGACCAGCAGCGCCCGTACGCCGATGCCGTACCGCGTGCCCGTCGCGTCCGTCTCGACCCAGCCGAGCTCCACGAGCGTACGCAGCAGCATGTAGAGGCTGGATTTCGGATAGCCGACGGCCTCCTGGACCGCGGCCAGGGAGTGCATACCGGGCCGGCCGGCGAAGTACTCGAGCAATTCCACGGTCCGCACCGCGGACTTGACCTGCGCTCCGCCGCCTGTCTCGCCTGCCGACATCGCCCTTGACCCCCTCGTTGGACGGGAAATAGTCTCCGCATCATATTCACCATCAGAGACAGCGTTCAGTATATCGAACGCCCTTGGTGGATGACATAAGAACTGCGGTGAAGAACTGCGGCAACACATCTGGAGGGATCCGCGGTGGCAGCAGCACCAGTCTGGAGTGTCGACCCCCGAACCGGGAAGCAGCGTGAACAGGTTGCGGTGGAGGCCACAGCCCAGGAGGTGGACGAGGCAGTGCGCGCCGCGCACGCCGCGCGCCCCGCGCTCGCCGACCGCACCGTGCGCGCCGCGTTCCTGCGCACCGCCGCCGACCTGCTCGAAGGCGCCAAGGACCAGCTCGTCGAGGCCGCGGACGCGGAGAGCGCGCTCGGCCCGGTCCGGCTCACCGGGGAACTCGCCCGCACCTGTTACCAATTGCGGGCCTTCGCGGACATCGTCGACGAGGGCGCCTTCCTCGACGTCGTGATCAACCACCCCGACGACACCGCGACCCCGCCGATCCCGGACCTGCGCCGCTACAAGGTGCCGCTGGGCGTCGTCGCCGTCTACTCGGCCTCGAACTTCCCCTTCGCCTTCTCGGTCGCCGGCGGTGACACCGCGAGCGCGCTGGCCGCCGGGTGCCCGGTCGTCGTCAAGGCCCACCCCGACCACCCGGGACTGTCGGAGCTGGTCGCGGCCGTACTGCGCAGGGCCGCCGCCCGGCACGACATCCCCGACGGCGTCCTCGGCCTGGTCCACGGCTTCGAGGCGGGCGTCGAACTCGTCAAGCACCCGCTGGTCTCCGCCGCCGGGTTCACCGGTTCGGTCCGCGGCGGCCGTGCCCTCTTCGACGCGGCGGCCGCCCGTCCCGTGCCGATCCCGTTCCACGGCGAGCTCGGCTCGCTCAACCCCGTCGTGATCACCGAGGCCGCCGCCGCCGAGCGTGCCGAGGCGATCGGCGCCGGGCTCGCGGGCTCGATGACGCTGGGTGTCGGCCAGTTCTGCGTGAAGCCGGGCCTGGTGCTGGCGCCGGCGGGCGCGGCGGGCGACCGCCTGGTCAAGTCGCTGACGGACGCCGTCAGCGACACCGACGCCGGTGTCCTGCTCGACCACCGCATGCGGGACAACTTCATCGCCGGTGTCGCCGAGCGCGCCGAACTCCCCGACGTGGAGTCCCCGGTGACCCCGGGCGCGGGCGGCGAGCACACGGTGAGCCCCGGCTTCCTGACCGTGCCTGCGCAGAAGCTCACGACCGAGGGCGAGCACGACCTGCTCCTGGAGGAGTGCTTCGGGCCGCTCACGGTGGTCGCGCGCTACGAGGACGAGTCCGAGGCCAGCGCGGTGCTCTCCCGCCTGCCCGGCAACCTCACCGCGACCGTGCAGCTCTCCACGGAGGAGGCCGCCGGCGAGGGCCGCGGCGCCGAGATCCTCGCCGAGCTCACCCCGCTCGCCGGGCGTGTGCTGGTCAACGGCTGGCCGACCGGTGTCGCGGTGGCCCCGGCCCAGCACCACGGGGGTCCGTACCCGGCGACGACCTCGACCTCGACCTCCGTCGGCGGTACGGCGATCGAGCGGTGGCTGCGGCCCGTCGCCTACCAGAACGCGCCGGAGGCGCTGCTGCCGGCGGAGCTGCGTGACGACAACCCGCTCGGGCTGCCCCGGCGTTACGACGGGCGTCTGGAACGGTAGAGCCGTTGGAGCTGTGGTTGTTCGCGGGACGGACCTGAGAGACTCACGCAATGGACGTCGAACTTCCCCAACTGCCCTTTTCCCTTCGCACGTATGGGCCCGACGGGCACTGGTCCTACGAGGACGGGGTGCTCGCCGGGTGGGCAGGTCCTCGGCAGGACCGGTTCGTGCCGCCCACCGGGGAGGGGCTCGATCCCGCGTCCGACGCGCCCCGGCTGCTCGGGGCGCCCGAAGGGGACTTCCAGCTGATCGCCCGGGTCACGGTCGGCTTCGCGGGCTCCTTCGACGCGGGGGTTCTCTACGTCCACGTGGGCGAGCGGGCCTGGGCGAAGCTGTGCCTGGAGTACTCCCCGGATGTGCCCACCGTCTGCACGGTGGTCACCCGGGGGCACTCCGACGACGCCAACTCCTTCACTGTGGACGGCAGTTCCGTCTGGCTCCGGGTGAGCCGGACGGGGCGTGCGTTCGCATTCCATGCCTCGCGTGACGGTGAGCGCTGGACCTTCGTACGGCTCTTCACGCTTGGCGACGAGAAGGAGACCGGCGCGGCCCTCGTCGGCTTCATGACTCAGTCGCCGATGGGGGAGGGGTGCGTGGTGACGTACGACGGGATCGAATTCCGCCCTCACTGGCCACGGGACCTGAGAGACGGCAGTTGATCGCCCCCGCCGCCCCTACCCGTCCCATCCCCAGGGGCTCCGCCCCTTCGACCCCGTCGGTTGTTCGTCGGGTGCGGGTGGGTGGGGGCTGGTCGCGCAGTTCCCCGCGCCCCTAAAAGCAAAGGCGCGGGGCTGCGCCCGCGATCCCACGCCCGCCCCCACCGCTTTTAGGGGCGCGGGGAACTGCGCAATCTTTTGGGGGTCTGGGGGCGCAGCCCCCAGGAACGGGATGGGACGGGTAGGGGCGGCGGGGGCGAGGAACCCTTTAGTGGGCCCGTCGCAGGGTGAGCGTCGCCGCTGTCGTTGCGGTCAGCAATCCCGCGCTCAGGGCCAGACTCACCCGCATGCCCGACTCGAATCCCCCGGAGACCAGGGAGCCGAACGTCGCGATGGCGAGGCCGCCGGCGACCTGACGGGCCGAGTTGAGGACGCCCGCTGCCAGCCCCGCCCGGGCCGAGGGCACGGCCTCCAGCATCGCGGCCGTCAGCGGCGGGATGGTGAGGGCGCAGCCCAGGGCCAGCGGGACGAGGAGGGCGGCCACGAGGCCGGACGGGGTCGAGGAGTCGACGTACAGGAGGAGCAGGAGCCCCACCGTGGCCAGGGACTGGCCCAGCAGCATCGGCAACCGCGCTCCGTAACGCCCGGCCAACTTGCCCGCCGCGATGTTCGTGACCGCGATCAGCCCGGTCATCGGCAGGAACATCAGACCCGCGTACAGCGCGGAACGGCCTTGGACCTGCTGGAAGAAGAGCGAGAACAGGAACACCACTCCGTAGAAGGCCACGCTGACCGTGGCACCCGCGGCGACGGTCACGCTCACGTTCCGGCTGCGGAACAGGCCGAGCGGGACCACGGGGTGTGTCCGGCGTGACTCGACCCGGAGGAAGACGAGCGCCGCGACGGCCGCAACTCCCAGCGCCACCAGCCCTGTCCCATCGCCCTCGATGACCGCGAACGTCAGCGCCGTGAGCGCCACGATCGCCGTCAGCTGGCCGGGCAGATCCAGCGGCGCGGGCCGCCGGGGGGAGCGCGGCGCCCGGGTCAGCAGGGCGAGCGTCACCATCCCCAGCGGCAGGTTGATGAAGAAGATCCCCCGCCAGTCCCACACCGTGGTCAGCGCTCCGCCCGCCACCGGACCCAGCGCCACCGCGACCGAGCCGCCCGCCGCCCAAAGAGCCACCGCCCGCGCCCGCTGCGCGGCATCCGCGTACGCCTGTCGCACGAGGGCGAGCGAGGCGGGCAGGACCACGGCGGCCGCCGCCCCCTGCACGACGCGCGCGCCGATCAGCACCGGCAGATTCGGCGCCAGTCCGCAGGCCGCCGACGCCAGCGTGAACACCGTGATCCCGATCCCGTACGCCCGGCTCGCCCCCGCCCGGTCCGAGAAGGCCCCGGTGGACAGCATCAGCGCCGCGAAGGCCAGCGTGTACGCGTCCACCACCCACTGGAGCCCCGACATTCCGCCCCCGAGCGCCGCACCGATCGAGGGGAGCGCCACGTTCACCACGGACGCGTCGAGGGTGATCAGCGCGAAGCCGAGGAGGGCGGCGGTGAGGGTGAGGGCGGGGGAGGTGTTCAATCCGCCTGAAGGAGAAGGAAGTTGTGTGTCGGCGGCGGGTGCTTCGGTGGTCGGGTTCGTTGGCATGACCCCATGCTGTGCGTCTCCGTCGGCGTACAGTAGTGGCCCGAATGCCACACCTCCGGAGGTTCTGGCCATGCTCGCCGCGCAGGGGACCGCGCCCCATCGCATCGCCGTGATCGCCCCTTCCCCCGTCTCGATGTTCAACCTCGCCATCCCGGAACTCCTCTTCGCGAAGGTCGAGGTCGACGGCGGCCCGGGCTACGAGTTGGTCGTCTGCACCCCGGAGCCCGGCCCGATCACCACCACCGGCGGGCTCGACCTGCACGTCGGGCGCGGCCTCGACGCCGTGCGCGACGCGGACACCGTGCTCGTCGCGGGCACCGGACAGCGGTACGCGCCCGATCCGGCCACTGTGACCGCCGTCCGCGAGGCCGCCGCCGCGGGCAAGCGGATCGCCTCCATCTGCAGCGGTGCCTTCGTCCTCGCCGAGGCCGGACTGCTCGACGGCCGCAGCGCCACGACGTACTGGGAACTGGCGGACGAGCTGAGCAAGCGCTACCCGGCGCTCGACCTCAAGGGCGACGTCCTGTACGTGCAGGACGGCCAGATCATGACCTCATCCGGGTACGCCGCCGGGATCGACCTCTGCCTGCACATCATCCGCACCGACTACGGCGCCGCGGTCGCCAACCAGGTGGCCCGGCTCGCCCTCGTCGCCCCCGTGCGGCCGGGCGGCCAGACCCAGTTCACCCAGACCCCGCTGCCGCCCGAGCGCGGCGAGGCCTGTGCCGACACCCGCGGCTGGGCGATGCGCAACCTCGACAAGCCGCTCACGCTCACCGACCTCGCCCGGCACGCGGGCGTCAGCGTGCGCACGCTCACCCGTCGCTTCCACGCCGAGAGCGGGGTCAGCCCCCTCCAGTGGCTCCTCCACCAGCGCATCGAGCGGGCCAAGGAACTCCTGGAGACGACCACCCTCCCCATGGACCAGGTGGCCCGCGCCTGCGGACTGGGTACGGCCGACTCGCTGCGCGGCCATCTCGTACGTCGCACCGGGCTGACCCCGAGCGCCTACCGCACGCAGTTCAGCCGCCTGGGAACCGTCCCGAAGCCCGTCACGTCCTCCGTTGCATGATCAATGACCGTGTGAGTCGTGTGAGTCGTGTAAGCCATGTGAACCGTGTGATCAGGACCGCGGTCCCCGCCGAGGCCGCGGCCGTCGCCGATCTGCACGCCCGGGCCCGGGCGACGTACTACCCGGACGGAATCCCGCAGGACGGCACGGACTGGCTCGCGGGCTGGCGGAGTGCCATCGAGCGACCGGACGGACAGGTGCTGTGCGCCGTCGACGAGGGCCGGATCACGGGCATCGCCTCCTTCCGCACCGCGGAGGGCGCCCCCGCCGACACGGTGAAGCTCTTCCAGTTCCATGTCGGCCCGGACCGCTGGCGGGCCGGGATCGGTACGGAACTGCACGCGGCCTGCGTCGAGCAGTGGAAGGCCGACGGGAAGCGCACCGCCACCCTCGACGTGCACGTCGACAATCGGCGCGCCCAGGCCTTCTACGCCCGCCTGGGCTGGGTCCCCGACCCGGAGAACCCGCCCGCCGAGGGTGATCACCACCTGTACCTCCGGTTCTCCGTGACCGGGGAATGAAGCCCGCCGCTTGAACGTTCACATACCGATGACCCCCGGAGGGCGTCCGCACTGACCCGTACCCGTACGACCTGGAGAGCCGAAGACATGCGCGTCGAGATCTGGAGCGACATCGCCTGCCCCTGGTGCTACGTGGGCAAGGCCCGCTTCGAGAAGGCGCTCGACGCCTTCCCGCACCGCGACGACGTCGAGGTCGTACACCGTTCCTTCGAGCTCGACCCCGGTCGTGCCAAGGGCGACATCCAGCCCGTGATCAAGATGCTGACCAAGAAGTACGGCATGAGCGAGGCGCAGGCGCAGGCCGGCGAGGAGAACCTGGGCGCGCAGGCCGCCGCCGAGGGCTTGTCGTACCGCACCCGGGACCGTGACCACGGCAACACCTTCGACATGCACCGTCTGCTGCACTTCGCCAAGGAGCAGGGCAGGCAGGACGAGCTGATCGGCCTGCTCTACAAGGCGAACTTCGCCGAGGAGCGGACCGTCTTCGCCGACGACGAGCGGCTCGTGGAGCTGGCCGTGGCCGCCGGGCTCGACGCCGACGCGGCCCGCGGGGTCCTGGCCGACCCGAAGGCGTACGCCGACGACGTGCGCGCCGACGAGCGCGAGGCCGCCGAGCTGGGTGCGAACGGTGTCCCGTTCTTCGTCCTCGACCGCAAGTACGGCGTCTCCGGCGCCCAGCCCGCCGAGGTCTTCGCACAGGCGCTGACCCAGGCGTGGGGCGAGCGCCCGCCGCTGAAGCTGATCCAGGACGCTTCCGCCGACGCGGAGGCCTGCGGCCCGGACGGATGCGCCGTACCGCAGCACTGACATCGGCGGTGAAGCGGTGAAAGCGCAGGTCGGGGCGTACGTATAAGCGTTCCTTAGCGGAACCACGCAAAATTCCGCAATGGACGAGGAGTTCATGGGGCCGCAGAGTGGTCCCATGGAGACCTTCGAGACCCTCGTACGTGCCGAGTTCGCCCCGAAGAACACCTACCTGAACACCGCGAGCACTGGGCTCCTGCCGGCCCGCGCGGTGGCCGCCATGCGTACCGCCGTCGAGTCCGTCGCCGCCGGGCAGCCGGCCGACATGTTCGCGGACGTCGAGGCCGCGCGGGCGTCGTTCGCGCGACTGGTAGGGGTTCCCGGACGCCGGGTGGCGGCCGGGGCCTCGGTCGCCGTGTACAGCGGGCTGATCGCCGCCTCGCTGCCGCAGGGCGCCGAAGTCCTCACCGCCGAGGCGGACTTCAGCTCCGTCGTGACCCCCTTCCACGTTCGCGGCGACCTCAAGGTCCGCGCCGTACCGCTGGAGCGGATCGCCGAGTCCGTGCGCCCCGGCACGGCGCTCGTCGCGGTCAGTGCCGCGCAGTCCGCGGACGGGCGGGTCGCCGATCTGGACGGGATCCGTGAAGCCGCGCGGGCGCACGGGGCCCGTACATACATCGACGCCTCCCAGGCGGCCGGCTGGCTCCCCCTGGAGGCGGACGCGTACGACTATGTCTCCTCCGTCGCCTTCAAGTGGCTCGTCTGCCCGCGGGGCGTGGCCTTCCTGGTCGTTCCGGAGGACTTCGGCGGGCTCACCCCGGTGTTCGCGGGCTGGGTCGCGGGGGAGGCGCCCTGGGACAGCTGCTACGGCCCGGTCGAGGAACTCGCCCACTCCGCACGGCGGTTCGACGAGAGCCCCAGCCTCTTCTCGTACGCGGGCGCCCGGCAATCCCTGGCCCTCATCGAGGAGTTGGGCGTGGCGAACGTACACGCCCACGACCTCGCCCTCGCCGACCGCTTCCGCGAGGGTCTGCGGGCACTGGGCCACGAACCGCTCCCCGCCCCCGGCTCTCCGATCGTCTCCGTACCCGAACTCGGCCATGTCCAGCCCGACTTGAGTCGCGCCGGAGTCGAAATGTCCGACCGTGCGGGCAACTTGAGGGCCGCCTTCCACCTGTACAACACGCCCACGGATGTCGACCGGCTGCTGGACGCCCTGTCCGGCTGAGAACCGGACACCGGCCCTGGCCCTCTGGCGCGGGGTGCGGCGGGGCGCTAGGAAGGCACCACGAGGTGGTGGTGCCGGTGGATCCGACGCGCACGGACGCCGAACTGCATCGGCGGCTGGTGTACGGGGACGAGACCGCGCTCGCCGAGGTGTACGCCGTGTACGGCGGGCTGGTCCGGCGGGTCGCCGTACGGGTCACCCGCAGCCCGGCCGCCGCCGAGGACGTGGCGCAGGAGGTCTTCGCGCAGCTGTGGAGCAGGCCGTACGCCTTCGACGCGCGCCGTGGCTCGCTGCGCACCTGGCTGTCCATGCTCGCCCACCGGCGGGCCGTGGACTGGGTGCGCAGCGAGGCCCGGCACCGCAAGGACGCCCGCGCGGACGACTCCGCGCTGCACGCCATCGCCGACACCGGGCCCGGCCCCGACGAGACGGTGGTCGACCGCGAACGCTCCCTCCTGCTGCACACCGCCCTCGCCGAACTCCCTCAGCCCCAGCGCGAAGTGGTCCACCTCGCCTACTTCGCCGGCCGCACCTACCGCCAGGCCGCGGTGGAGCTGGGCATCCCGGAGGGCACCGCGAAGACCCGCCTCCGCTCCGCCCTGCGCAAACTCGCCGAATCCCTGGCCGACCCACCGGATCCGGCGCTGGAGAGGGGCGCGTGATGGCGCCGCGGGTGGCCCCGGCCGGGCCGGGCGTGCGTATGGTGGCCACAGCGGGGCGAGGTGCGGCCACCATGCCGGCCATGGCCCGGAAGGGCGGCACGTGATGAGCACCGACCACGACGACGTACGGGACCTGCTGGCGGCCTGGGCATGCGGCGCGCTGACCCCCGCCGACGAGCGGACGGTCCACGCGCACCTGGCGGAATGCGAGTCCTGCGCGGCCGAGGCGGAACGGCTGCGGGAGACGGTACGACTCCTGGACGGCGCCCCCCGGCAGCCCCTGGGCAACAGCGCCGCGGGCAGCCCCGACGGCGTCCTCGCCCTCGCCATGCGCGCCCGTCCGGCCGCCCCGCGGGTGGCCGCGCACGCCGCTCCCTACGCCGCCGCCGTCGCCGGACTCCAGGCCCTGCTAGGGGAGTTGGACGGGCCCGGGCCCTGGGGCACGCCGGTCGTACACGACTGGGACGTGCACGCCACCGTCGCGCATCTCATCGCGGCGGACGAGCCACTGGCGCGCAGGCTGGGCCTGACAGCCCGTGTGCCGGAGTCCCGGATCGCGGAGGGGACGGGATGGGAGGACGCCTGGACCGAGCGGACCGCCGACGTGATCGCGTACGTGCAGGGGCGGACGCCCGAGGAGACCGTCGCCGTATGGACCGCGCAGGCCGGCGCGCTGCTGGCCACACCGGAGGCGAAGGATCCCGAACGGGCCGCGCACGCCACCACGTTGATGGGCGTACGGCTGCCGGTCGCCGACCACTTCGTCGTGCGGGCCTTCGAGGCGTGGATCCACACCGACGACATCGGACGCGCCCTCGGCTTCGCCGTGCCCCCGCCCCCGGACCCCCACCTGCGGCAACTCGTCCGCCTCGCCGTCCGCATCCTCGGCCTGGCCCTGGGCCCCACGGCACCACCGGTCCTCTTCACGGTGACCGGATCAGAGCCCGGCACCCAGTGGATCCTCGGTTCCGAGGACGAGCCCGTACAGGCCGAACTCGTCCTGGATCCGGTCGACTTCTGCCTACTGGTGGGCGGGCGGTACGCACCCGACGAGGTGCCCCGGGGTGCCGTGGGCGACGCCGCCGCGATCAGCGACGTACTGGAGCGGGCCGCGTCACTGGCATGGCTGTAGGCCCGGCACGCCGATGCTGTGTCTGATTGCGGCTTCGCCGCGGGTCGGCTCCGCCGACGGCAACAGAATCACCGCACCGGCGTGAAGTCCCTCGCCCCGATGAACTCGGGCCTGCGCACCGGCGCCGCGAACGGCTCCACCGCCGCGTTCTCCACGCTGTTGAACACGATGAAGACATTGCTGCGCGGGAACGGGGTGATGTTGTCGCCCGAGCCATGCAGGCAATTGCAGTCGAACCAGGTCGCGGAACCGGCCCTGCCCGTGAAGAGCTTGATGCCGTGCCGGGTGGCGAAACGGGTGAGCGCCTCGTCGGAGGGCGTGCCCGCGTCCTGCATCTGCAGCGACTTCTTGTAGTTGTCCTGCGGTGTGGCGCCCGCACACCCGAGGAACGTCTTGTGCGACCCCGGCATGATCATGAGGCCGCCGTTGGTGGCGTAGTTCTCGGTCAGCGCGATCGAGACGGACACCGTTCGCATGTTCGGCAGACCGTCCTCGGCGTGCCAGGTCTCGAAGTCCGAGTGCCAGTAGAAGCCGCCGGCCCCGAATCCCGGCTTGACGTTGATCCGCGACTGGTGGACGTACACGTCCGAGCCGAGAATCTGCCGGGCCCGCCCGACCAGGCGCTCGTCACGGACGAGACGGGCGAAGACCTCGCTGATCCGGTGCACCTCGAAGACGGACCGGATCTCCCGCGACTTCGGCTCGACGATGGACCGCTCGTCGGAGCGGATCGCCGGGTCGCCGAGGAGCCGCTCCAACTCCTGCCGGTACACGGCGACTTCGTCCTCGGTGATGAGCTCCTCGACGGGGAGGAAGCCATCACGCTCGTATGCCTGGAGCTCGGACACCGCGATCGGTCCCGGCTCGCCCGGCGGGCTCCACACGACCGGGTCCTGGCGGGGCACGGACACCTCGGTGGCGCCGCGGCTGGGGTAGAGATCGGTGACAGTGGTCATGGTGATGTCACACCTCCTCGGGCTCGGTGAGCAGGGGATAGACGCCGTTCTCGTCGTGGTCCTCCCGTCCGGTGACGGGTGGATTGAAGACGCAGACGCAGCGGAAGTCCTCCTTGATCCGCATGGTGTGCCTCTCGTGCCCGTCGAGGAGGTACATGGTGCCGGGCGTGATCGTGTGCTTCTGCCCGGTCTCGTCGTCGGTGAGCTCGGCCTCGCCCTCGACGCATACGACGGCCTCGATGTGGTTCGCGTACCACATCGACGTCTCCGTACCCGCGTACAGGATCGTCTCGTGCAAGGAGAATCCGACCTTCTCCTTGGCGAGGACGATGCGCTTGCTCTCCCAGGTGCCTGAGGCCGACCGGACGTGCCGGTCGGTGCCTTCGATGTCCTTGAACGAACGGACTATCACGGTGGTGCGACGCCTCTCTCTCGTGGCTCGGGTGTGTGTCAGGCGGTCTCGCGTACGGCGCGGGCGAGGGTGCGCAGCCCCTCGTCGAGCTCGTCATGGGTGATGGTGAGCGCCGGGAGGAGCTTCACGACCTCGCTCTCCGGCCCGGACGTCTCGATGAGCAGCCCGAGTTCGAAGGCGCGTTGCGCGATACGCCCCGCGCGCTCCTTGTCCGTGAACTCCATGCCCCAGACGAGTCCCCGCCCCCGGTACTCCTTGACGTCGGCGAGGTTCTCCTCGGTGAGGGAGATCAGCGCCTGCTCGATCTGCTCGCCGCGGGCCCGGGTCTGCTTCTCCATGGCGGAGCCGTCGGCCCAGTAGGCCTCCAGGGCGGCGGTGGCCGTGACGAACGCCGGGTTGTTGCCGCGGAAGGTGCCGTTGTGCTCGCCCGGCTCCCAGATGTCCAGCTCGGGCTTGAACAGGCACAGGGACATCGGAAGCCCGTACCCGCTGATGGACTTGGAGACGGTCACGATGTCGGGCACGATCCCCGCCTCCTCGAACGAGAAGAAGGCCCCTGTCCGTCCGCAGCCCATCTGGATGTCGTCGACGATCAGCAGCATGTCGCGCCGCGCGCACAGGTCGGCGAGGGCGCGCAGCCACTCGGGCCGCGCTACGTTGATGCCGCCCTCGCCCTGCACGGTCTCGACGATGACCGCGGCGGGCTGGTTGAGCCCCGACCCCTGGTCCTCCAGGAGCCGCTCGAACCAGAGGAAGTCCGGGACGCGTCCCTCGAAGTAGTTGTCGAACGGCATCGGGGTGCCGTGCACGAGCGGGATCCCGGCACCGGCCCGCTTGAAGGCGTTCCCGGTCACGGCGAGCGACCCGAGCGACATCCCGTGGAAGGCGTTGGTGAAGGACACGATGGCCTCGCGCCCCTTCACCTTCCGCGCCAACTTCAGCGCGGACTCCACGGCGTTGGTGCCGGTCGGGCCCGGGAACATGACCTTGTACGGCAGATCGCGCGGCCGCAGGACGAGGTTCTGGAAGGCCTCCAGGAAGGCGCGCTTGGCGGTCGTCGACATGTCGAGCCCATGGGTGACGCCGTCGCGCTCCAGGTAATCGATGAGGGCCCGTTTGAGTACGGGGTTGTTGTGCCCGTAGTTCAGCGACCCCGCGCCGGCGAAGAAGTCGAGGTACTCGTGCCCGTCCTCGTCGTACATCCGGCTGCCCTGCGCCCGGTCGAAGACGGTCGGCCAGCCACGGCAGTAGCTGCGTACCTCCGATTCCAGGGTCTCGAAGACACTCAGGTCGGGCTGGGTGATGGTCACAGCGAATCGCTCCTCGAAGCGTGTGTGGGGGGAGAGACGGAGATCGTGCGAGGTCAGCGCGAGAGGGGGCCGATGCGGTACAGCACTTCGGGATCGTGCGGTCCGTCGGGGAACTGCCCCGCCTCGAACAGCACTTGGCGCTCGACGCTCGCGCCGTGGCGCCGCGCATAAGACGTGAACAGGCGCTCGGAGGCCGTGTTGCCTGGCGTGATCGTGGTCTCGACTGTGTTCGGGGCGCGCTCGCTCTCCTCGGCGAGCCGCGCGGTCAGCCCGTCGAGCAGCGCCGCGGCGAGACCGCGTCCGCGGTACGCGCCGTCGACGGCCACCTGCCATACGAGCAGCGTGCGCGGGCGCTCGGGCCGGACGTACCCGGTGACGAAACCGACGGGCACCCCCTCGGCGTCGCGCGCCACCGCCGACGTGCCGGCGAAATCACGGCACCAGAGCAGATAGCTGTACGAGGAGTTCAGGTCGAGGGTTCTGGAGTCCTTGGCGATACGCCAGAGCGTGGCCCCGTCGGCCACCTCCGGACGGTCGATCCGAAGGCCCTCCGGCATTTCCAGGAATTCCGCTTGCAGGTTTGCGTGTGCGGCGGTCATGCGGATGGAATTTACCGAGCGAAAGTTCAAATTGCATCGCCGGTCGGGGTTACGCGCGGCGTGCCTATATGTTATCGCGCGCCCGCGCAGGGACGCGCGAGTGGGCGGCGCTATCTCCCTTTTTGTCCGGGAAATAAGGAAGGAAACGGGCGCGCTGTGGAGTGCGTCACAGCCACGTAATGCTCACGAGATCTGCCCGAATTACGTTGGTTGGCGTTCGCGAAATCTTTGCGTTTAGGTACCCGGAAAGCGGGCAGGAGAATATGGGAAGCTGCACTGAACTAATTCGGAGTTTTTTCGCCCCGCCGCCCCAGACCCCGTGGGTTGTGTTTTGGCTGCGGGTGGGTGGGGGTTGCTCGCGCAGTTCCCCGCGCCCCTGACGGCTCGCCCCCGTCTTTTGTCTTTCAGGGGCGCGGGGAACCGCGCAATCTTTTGGGGGTCTGGGGGCGCAGCCCCCAGGGATGGGACGGGTAGGGGCGGAGGGGGCGAAAAGCGCTCGGGCCTCAGCCCCACGCCCCCGCCACGGCCCGCCGCGCCCCCTCCAGATCCACCGACACCCCGAACTCGGCCAGCGCCGCCCCCAGCCCGGCAAGGCTCGCGTGCACGACACCCCGCGTCGCATCGGGTCCGTAGTGGTTCACCCGGATCATCGAGTTCGCGAGCGCACCCCCACCCGCGACCAACGGAAGCCCAGGATCCGCGGCCACCGCCTTCGCGACGAGCGAGGCCGCGTCGATCCCCACCGGCACCCGCAACGTCGTAGCGACAGGCGCCGCATCGGACGCGGCGTACACATACGGCTCCAGCCCGCCGCCCAGCGCGACGGCCCCCGCCCGCGTGGCCGCCGCGGCAGCGGCGTGACGGTCCATCACCGCGTCGAGCCCCTCCCCCTCGATGCGCTCGACACACGCCTCCAGCGCCAGCATCTCCAACTGCGCCGGAGCGTGCAGCAACGCCTTGCGACCGCCGTCGACCCACCGCTCCTTCCAGTCCAGCAGCGACAGGTACGAACGCCGCGGCGCCGCGGGATTGGCGGACATCCGCGCCCATGCCCGCTCGCTCACGGACACCGCCGACACCCCGGCGGGCCCGCCCATCGCCTTCTGCGCCCCGATCACGCACAGGTCGACACCCCACGCGTCCGGCAGCACCGGCTCGGCGCCGATCGACGCGACGGCGTCCAGGTAGAAGAGGGCGCCGTGCTCCCGTACCACCTCACCGATCTCGGCGACCGGATTGGTGTTCCCGGTGGCCGCCTCCGCGTGCACGAGCGACACGAAGTCGATCGACGGGTGCTCGGCGAAGGCCTCGCGGATCTGCGCGGCGGTGACAGCGGTGTGGAAGGGCACCGCCAGGTCGATCACGGTCGCCCCGCAGTCCCGCAGCCAGTCCCCGAAGGTCTGCCCGTACGGACCGGTGATGACGTTGAGCGCGGTCGTGCCGGGCCCGGCCGTCGCGCGAATCGCCCCCTCAAGGGGGAGCAGTGCTTCCCCTTGCATGATCACGACGTCCTGCTCGGTGGAGAGCAGCCGGGCCACGCGGTCCTCGATCGACGCGAAGTGCGCGGCGCTCAGCGGCGCCAGGTCCAGGAAGGGATGGGTCACGGCGGTGCTCTCTTCGCTCACGGGTTCCAAGTACGCGGGCGCGCTCCGGCATGCGGGCGCGCGGAACCGAGCGTATCCGGCGATCCCCAGGGCCCCCTCCTGGATAGGGATCTAAGCCCGGACGGCCCAGTGACCATCGGATTGATTTGAGGAAGTCAAACCTTTCCTTATAATCGGAACCTACAGTTCCCTCACAGGAGGTCCCTAGTGAACCCCGAGCGCACGGTCCCGGGACGCCGGACCCGCATTCTGGCCGCCACCACCGCGACGGCCGGGCTGCTGCTCGTGGCCGGCTGCTCCTCGGACAGCGGAGGGGGCAATGCCACCGCCAGCGGGGTCCCCGTGGTCAAGGCGGGACAGCTCACGACCTGCACCCACCTCCCGTACCCGCCCTTCCAGTCGGAGATCGACGGCAAGGTGCAGGGCTTCGATGTGTCGATGATCGACCTGGTGGCCAAGGACCTCGGCGTGAAGCAGGAGATCGTCGACACGCCCTTCGAGAACTTCAAGACGGGCGCGTTCCTCAACTCCGAGCAGTGCGACCTCGCCGCGGCCGGCATGACGATCACTCCCGAGCGCAAGAAGAACGTCGACTTCTCCGACCCGTACTTCGACGCCACCCAGGCCGTCCTCGTCGACAAGAAGAGCGGCATCACCTCCCTCGCCGATGTGAAGGCGAAGGGCAAGAAGCTCGGTGCCCAGGCGCAGACGACCGGCGAGGACTACGCGAAGAAGCAGGGCTTCGACCCGGTCTCCTTCGAGTCCTCCGACGCGGTTCTGAGCGGCCTGCGCACCGGCCAGGTCCAGGCCGTCATCATCGACTACCCGGTCGTCCAGGGCTGGCTCAAGGACAAGGCCAACGCCGACGCCTTCAAGGTGGTGGACAACCTCAACACCGGTGAGCAGTACGGCTTCACGGTGAAGAAGGGCAACACCAAGCTCCTCGCCGCCATCAACAAGGCGATCAAGGACGCGAAGGCCGACGGCACCTACAAGAAGCTCTACGAGCAGTGGATCGGCCCGTACGACGCGTCCGCGGCCGCCGCCTCCCCGTCCGCCTCATGAGCGGTGCCGACGCACAAGTCCAGCCCCGTAAAACAGGATTGACCCGGCGTCAGAAGCGCACGCTGTCGCGTGGCGCGCAGTACGTCGTCTTCGTCGCCGTCGTGATCGCCTTCGCGGTCACGGCCGACTGGGGGCGTCTGAAGAACCAGTTCGCGCAGTGGGACCTGGTCAAGCAGATGTTCCCGGACGTCATCACGCTGGCGCTGAAGAACACCGTGCTCTACACGATGTCCGGCTTCGTCGTCGGTCTCGTGCTCGGCATGGTCATCGCCCTGATGCGGCTGTCCTCGGTGGGTCCCTACCGCTGGGTCGCCGGGATCTACATCGAGATCTTCCGGGGCCTGCCCGCCCTGCTGATCTTCGTGTTCGTGGGTGTCGCCGTGCCACTCGCCTTCCCCGGCACGGAGATTCCCGGCGGCACGTACGGCAAGGTCGCCATCGCGCTCGGCCTGGTGGGGGCCGCGTACATGGCCGAGACCTTCCGCGCGGGCATCCAGGCCGTGCCCAAGGGGCAGATGGAGGCCGCCCGTTCGCTGGGCTTCTCGTCCGCCCGGGCCATGGTCTCGATCATCGTCCCGCAGGCGTTCCGGATCATCCTCCCGCCGCTCACCAACGAACTCGTGACCCTCTTCAAGGACTCCTCGCTGGTGCTGATCCTCGGCGTCACCCTGGAGGAACGCGAACTGTCCAAGTTCGGCCGCGACCTGGCCAGCACGAGCGCCAACTCCACGCCGATCCTCGTCGCGGGCCTGTGCTATCTGCTGGTGACGGTGCCGCTCGGTTTCGTCGTACGACGTCTCGAAGCGAAGACGGGGGAGGCCACCAAGTGAGCACCGGTACACCGGAGATCCAGGTCCGGGACCTGCACAAGTCCTTCGGCGACAACGAAGTCCTGCGCGGCATCGACCTCGAGGTCGGACAGGGCGAGGTCGTCTGCGTCATCGGCCCGTCCGGCTCCGGCAAGTCCACGCTGCTGCGCTGCGTGAACCTCCTCGAAGAGCCCACCAAGGGCCAGGTCTTCGTCGGCGGTACGGAGGTCACGCACCCCGACGTCGACATCGACGCCGTACGCCGCGGTATCGGCATGGTCTTCCAGCAGTTCAACCTCTTCCCGCACCTGTCGGTGACCGAGAACCTCACGCTGCCGCAGCGCCGGGTGCTCAAGCGGGACAAGGCCGAGGCGGCCCGGACCGCCGCCGAGAACCTCCGCCGCGTGGGCCTGTCCGAGAAGGCGGACGCGTACCCCTCGTCCCTCTCCGGCGGCCAGCAGCAGCGCGTCGCGATCGCCCGCGCGCTCGCCATGGGCCCCGAGGTCATGCTCTTCGACGAGCCGACCTCGGCGCTCGACCCCGAGCTCGTCGGCGACGTACTCGCCGTCATGCGCAGGCTCGCCGACGAGGGCATGACGATGATGGTCGTCACTCACGAGATGACCTTCGCGCGCGAGGTCGCCGACCGGGTCGTCTTCATGGACGGCGGCGTGATCGTCGAGGACGGCACGCCCGCACAGGTCATCGGCAACCCGAGCCACGAGCGCACCCGCCACTTCCTGTCCCGGCTCCTCGACCCGGCGATGGCGGACATGGAGGACACGGAGGAAGAGGCCGAAAAGGGCCCGTAGCGCCTCGCCGTTCGGCACGAATTAAGGTGCGGTGCATGAGCGATCGCGCGGTGCTGCACGTGAAGGGACGGGTGCTCGTCGGGCCCGACGACGTCCGGGACGAACTGTGGGTCGTCGGCGGGAGAATCGCGTACGAGCGGCCCGCCGGCGCCCGTGACGTCCGTACCGTCGAGGGCTGGGCGCTGCCCGGCCTCGTCGACGCGCACTGCCATGTCGGGCTCGACCACCACGGCCCGGTCGCGGAGGACGTCTCGGAGAAGCAGGCACTCACCGACCGCGAGGCCGGCACCCTGCTGATCCGGGACGCGGGCTCGCCCTCCGACACCCGCTGGATCGACGGCCGCGACGACCTCCCGAAGATCATCCGCGCGGGCCGCCACATCGCCCGTACCCGCCGCTACATCCGCAATTACGCGCACGAGATCGAGCCGGAGGACCTGGTCGCCTACGTCGCCGAGGAGGCCCGGCGCGGCGACGGCTGGGTCAAGCTGGTGGGCGACTGGCTCGACCGCGGCACCGGCGACCTGGGCGCCTGCTGGCCCCGCGACGCCGTCGAGGCCGCGATTGCCGAGGCGCACCGGCTGGGCGCGCGGGTGACCGCGCACTGTTTCGCGGAGGACTCGCTCCGGGACCTGGTCGAGGCGGGCATCGACTGCATCGAGCACGCCACGGGCCTGACCGAGGACACCATCCCGCTGTTCGCCGAACGCGGGGTCGCGATCGTCCCCACGCTCGTCAACATCGCGACCTTCCCGGGCCTCGCGGACGGCGGGGAGGCGAAGTTCCCGCGCTGGTCGGCGCACATGCGACGGCTGCACGAGCGGCGCTACGACACCGTGCGTGCCGCGTACGACGCCGGAATCCCCGTCTACGTCGGCACGGACGCCGGCGGCTCACTGGCCCACGGACTGGTCGGCGCCGAGGTCGCCGAACTCGTCACCGCCGGCATCCCGCCCGTCGAGGCGCTGTCCGCCACCACCTGGGGCGCACGACGGTGGCTGGGACGGCCCGGCCTGGAGGAGGGGGCACCCGCGGACCTCGTGGTGTACGAGGGTGATCCGCGCGCGGACGTACGGGTGCTGGCGGCTCCGCGGAGGGTCGTGCTGAACGGACGGGTGATCGGCTAAAACCGCCATGCGCCATGCGTTGAGGACTGGGGACACCGGCCGGTCATTGGGCCGCGGGCTGTGCGGGCAGGTTGAAGACGTGCTGCGGGCTGATGATCTTCGTGATCGCCTGGCCGACGAGGGTGCTGGGCTCGATGATCTTCCGATAGTTGATGTCGGTGTTCAGCACCACGACGAGGGTCGCCCGCGCAGACGGAAGATAGATGGTCAGGGTCTCGTAGCCCGGCAGTGAGCCGTTGTGCCCGATCCAGCCCTGGACGTTGAAGATGCCGAGGCCGTACCCGGCGCCCGGGATCCCGGTGGGGGGCGTCGTGAGCCGCTGCTTCTGGGTGGCGGGGCTGATCATGGTGGTGCCGTCGGGCAGGATGCCCGTGGCCACCGTGGGTGCCCAGATGCGCAGATCATCCAGGGTGGAGATGATCGCGCCGGCCGCCCAGCCCCAGGAGGGGTTCCAGTCGGTCGCGGTCGCGACCTGCCCGTTGGCGGTCTGGTCCGTGTACCCCTGCGGGTGCGGGGCCGGGAACGCCGCGTCGGTCGGGAAGACCGTGTGATTCAGTCCGGCCGGTGTGAGGACGTTTTTCTTGATGTAGTCCTGAAGCGGCTGACCACTGATCTTCTCGACGACCAGACCGAGCAGGATGAGGTTGGTGTTGCAGTAGTAGAACTTCTCGCCCGGCTGGAACAGCACGGGATGCTTGAACGAGTAGTCGAGCAGCTGCTGCGGGGTGAACGGCGCCCGCGGATCGGTCGTCAGCGCCTTGAAGAAGTCGGGATCCTCGGAGTAGTTGAAGAGTCCGCTGCGCATTCCGGCGAGGTTGCGCAGTGTGATCTTGTCTCCGTTGGGCACACCGTCGATGTACTTGCTGATCGGATCGTCCAGGCCGATCTTGCCCTCGTCGACCAGCTTCAGCAACGCCGTCACGGTGAAGGTCTTGGTCTCGCTGCCGATCCGGATGTACATGTCCCGCGCCATCGGCTGGCCGGTCGCCTTGTCGGCGACCCCGAGCGACCGGACGTAGGTCCCCTGGTCGGGCGTCCACACCCCGAAGGCCACCCCGGGGATGTTCGCCTTCCGCATGACCTGCTGCACGGCGACGTCGAGTTGCTGTTCCACGGCAGGGGTGAGCGTACGGACGCCGGTCGCGGACAAGTCGGACGGGGACGGCGAGGGCGGTTCGGTGGAGGCCGCGGCGGTGGCCGTGCTGTCGATGGCCGTGGTGTGCGCCGGTGTGGGTGCCCCGAAGGCGGTTCCGCTCGCGAGCGGCGCCATGAGCGTCCCCATCGCCATGGCGCTGACGGCCCCCCTGCGCAATCGTGATGACGAATGCGTCATGGGCCTACTCCAAGCACATGAGTGCTGAAAGACATGGGCCGCGAGGCCCTGTAAATCCAGCATAGGAGCGCTGCTGCCGGGACGCCTGCCGGGACGCCTGTCGGACGACCGTCGGGCGGCGGGGACGGTGCTCGGCTTGACGGAACGTGACGCGCCGCGGGCCAGGCTCGTTAGGCAACTTTCAGCACATCTTCCAGCATCCGCGTGAATACGCCGGAACGTCACCGGCGTATTCGAGTCAGGGCAGTTGAACAGGTGACCACGGCGAACATCCGTGCCGCGATATTCGAATTCATTCACGGAAACCCCACGTTGGAGTGAAGTCGCGTCAGGTTGCTGACTGTTCACTCTCAGTGCGTAATTCTTGCCGGGTCCCAAGCTTGTCTCTTATGGGGGTCCCACCCTTGAACAGCAACAATTTCCGCATGCCCGCACGCCGTTTGACCGCCACCGCGGCGGCGACCGTCCTCGCCGCCGGTCCCGTGGCGCTGGCCGGCGCGGGCTCCGCTCACGCGACCACTGACCATGGTCGTGCCGGCGCCGTCGTGCTCCGCACCGGGCTCGATGTGTCTCTGCTCAACAAGACGGTGAACGTTCCGCTCGCGGTCTCCCTCAATGAGGTGCAGGCACCGCGGAGCGCCCAGAAGACCGCGCTGACCGCCCAGTTGGACGGCGTCGACGGTGGGCGGCCGTTCAGTGTGCTGCGTGCGGACGTCGCCACCGCGAAGGCCACGGTGTCCGACGGGAAGGCCGAGGGGTACACGCGTCTCGCGCACGCGGTGGTCCACGTTCCCGGGCTGCCGCTGCTGTCGCTCATCGAGGTCGGGCAGGTGACGTCGAAGGCGACGTGCGAGGCGGGGAAGAAGCCCGTCGCCGGCTCGAACCTTCTCGGCTCGGTCACTGTCCTCGGCAAGAAGGTGACGCTGTCGGTGGGCGGGCCGACCGTGGTGAAGGTGCCGGGGGTCGGTGAGGTGCGGCTCGATCTCTCCAAGACCGAGACCACCTCCCGTACGGCGGCCGCGTCCGCGCTCGAACTCAAGGTGTCCATCAATCCGTTGAAGCTGAATGTGGCCGAGGTCGAGGGGACGGTGACGCTGGCCGGGGCGACGTGTGAGTCTCCGGCTGCGCCGGCCGTCGAGTCGGGCAAGCCCGCCGATCCGGTGTCCGATGTGAAGCCCCAGGGGGCTGCGGCGGAGGCCGGCCTCGCGGAGACCGGGGGGAGTTCTGTGACGCCGTACGTCGCGGGTGGGGCGGTTGCCCTGCTGGCGGCGGGAGGCGGAGCGCTCGCACTGGCACGCCGCCGCCGAACCTGACCGCCGAAGCGTCTTTCGCCCCCGCCGCCCCTACCCGTCCCATCCCCAGGGGCTCCGCCCCTTCGACCCCGTTCGGTTGTGTTTCGGGTGCGGGTGGGTGGGGGCTGGTCTAAAAGATTGCGCAGTTCCCCGCGCCCCTAAAAGGGGCGCGGGGAACTGCGCAGTCTTTTGGGGGTCTGGGGGCGCAGCCCCCAGGGATGGGACGGGTAGGGGCGGCGGGGGCGAAAGACGTACGCCTCAGCCCGCTGTCGCCGTTACCGCTCGGTCCAGTGCCTGGAGGAACTGGTTGACGGTCGAGCGGTTCCGTACCGCCACCCGTAGCCACTTCTCGTCGAGCCCGGGAAACGTGTCCCCGCGCCGGACGGCGAAGCCGAGGCCCCGGAGGTGGCGCCGTACGGCAGCGGCGTGAGGGAGGCGGATCAGGACGAAGGGACCCTCCGCGGGTTCCACGACCCGCAGCCCGTCCACCTCGAACTCCTTCAGCCCAGCCACGAGATGCGCCCGATCGGCGGCGATCCGGTGCGCGGCATGCGCGGCCTCCGCCAGCGCCTGCGAGGACATACAGGCCTCGGCCGCGGCGAGGGCGGGCGTGGAGACGGGCCACAGCGGCTGGGCGCGCTCCAGCTCGGTGATCGTCTCGGGGTCGGCGAGGACGTAGCCGATGCGGAGACCTGCAAGCCCCCACGTCTTCGTGAGGCTGCGCAGGACGACGAGACCGGGCACGTCCGTCCGGCCGGCGAGCGCCTCCCGCTCACCCGGCACCGCGTCCATGAACGCCTCGTCGACCACCAACACCCGCCCGGGCCGGGCGAGTCCGGCGATCGACGCGGCCGGATGCAGCACCGACGTCGGATTGGTCGGATTGCCGATCACGACGAGATCCGCGTCCTCGGGGACGGCCGCGGGGTTCAGCCGGAAACCGTCCTCCTCACGCAGCAGCACGCGGTCGACCGTGTGCCCGGCGTCCCGCAACGCCGCCTCCGGCTCCGTGAACTGCGGGTGCACGACCACCGGCTGACGCACCTTCAGGGCACGCGCCAGCAGTACGAAGGCCTCGGCGGCGCCGGCTGTGAGCAGTACCCGCTCCACCGGCAGCCCGTGTCGCGCGGCGACCGCGGCCCGTGCGGCCCGCCCGTCCGGATAGGCCGCGAGCCCGAGCCCGGTCAGCGACGCGGCGATCCGCTCACGCAACCATGGAGGAGGCGTGTCCGCACGGACGTTCACGGCGAGATCGGTGAGCGCGGAACCGTCGTCGCGCACCTCGGCGTCGCCGTGGTGCCGCAGATCGTGCGCGACGCCCTCGCCCTCCCCCTCAGTTCGCATGAGAGTGGGAGTGGGAGTGCGTGTGACCACCGTGGTGTCCGTGGTGGTGGTGACCGTCGTCGTCCGGGTGGAAGTGCGGCTGCTGGGGGAGCCCCACCTTGTCCTCGAAGCCGGGCAGGGCGATCCGGTAGACACAGGAGTCGCAGTTCATCCGGACGTCGCCCTTGATGGCCTCCCGGTAGCGCTCCATGACGAGGTCGAGCAGCTCCGGCTCCGGACCGATCACGTCGGCCGACCGCACCTCGACGTCCGGGTGCGCGGCCGTCCAGCCCTCGGTCTGCTGCCGTACCCGGTCGGGGAGGATCCCGGTGAAGAGGAAGTACGGCAGGACGACGATCCGGCGAGCGCCCAGCTTCACACAGCGGTCAAGGCCCGACGGCACGTCCGGCGCCGCCAGCGACACGAACGCCGTCTCGACACCCGCGTACCCCCGGCCCTCCCACAGCAGCCGCGCCGCCTTGTGCACCTCGGCGTTGGCGTCCGGGTCGGTGGAGCCGCGGCCCACGAGCAGCACCGTCACATCGGCCCGGTCCTCGGGCGTACGGACCGTACCGCCGAGGGCCTCGTCCAGCCGCCGTTCCAGGACGGCCAGCAGCGACGGGTGCGGGCCCAGCGGACGCCCGTAGGTGTACGAGATCCCCGGGTGCCGCTCCTTCTCACGGGCCAGCGCCGCCGGGATGTCCCCCTTGGCGTGCCCGGCGGACACCAGCATCAGCGGCACGGCGGCGAAACGCCGTACCCCCTGCTCGACCAGCTCGGCCACGGCGTCACCCAGCGGCGGCGGCGACAGCTCGATGAACCCGCCCGCGACGGGCAGTTCGGGGTGACGGCGCCCCAACTCCCGTACGAAGTCGCGGAAGGCCTCGGCTCCGGCCTCGTCCCGGGTGCCGTGTCCGGCGATGAGCAGGGCGGGGGCAGGGGTGGTCACGATTTCTCCTTGACGGACGGTGAAGCCTTGGCGGCCTGTGAAACGGGGTGGTACAGAAGGGCGTTGAGCGCGGCGGCGGCGACCGCCGAACCGCCCTTCTCGGACACATTGCTGACCGCGGGCAGCCCGCTTTCGCGGAGCGCGGCCTTCGACTCGGCCGCGCCGACGAAACCGACGGGCAGACCGATGACGAGCGCGGGCGAGGCGTCCAGCGTCAGCAGCTCCTCCAGGGCGGTCGGCGCGCAGCCGATCACCCAGAGGGCCCCCGGGCCGACCTCCTCGTACGCGAGCCGGATCGCGTGCGCCGAACGGGTGAGCCCCGGGCCGGACTTGGCGTCCTTCAGACGGCAGACGGTGTCGCGACGCGTGATGCCCGCCGCGACCATCTCCACGTCCACCACGACCGGCGCCCCGGCGTGCAGCGCGGCATGCGCCTTCTCCAGGGTGCCCTCGTCCGTGACGAGGTCGCCCGCGTAGTCGAGGTCGGCGGCGGAGTGGATGACCCGTTCCACCACCGCACGCGTCAGCGGCGCGAAGTGCGAGGTGTCCAGGCGGGTGCGCAGCCGCCGGAAGGACTCCTGCTCGATGGGGTGCACGACCCGGCTCTCCGGGAACACCTGGCTCACTCGGCTCACTTGGGCTCCTCCTGCCAGCGGTAGCCGCGCGGCGTCACCATGCGCCCGGCGATCTCACGGGTCGCCGTGTTGCCCACGGTCACGACCGTCATCATGTCGACGATCGCCGGATCCAGGGACCCCAGCGTCGTCACCCGGCTCGACTCGTCCGGCCGGGAGGCGTTGCGTACGACACCCACCGGCGTCGTCGGCTCCCGGTGCCCGGCGAGGATCGCGAGGGCCTTCGGAAGCTGCCAGTCGCGTCCCCGGCTGCGGGGGTTGTAGAACGTCACCACGATGTCGGCCTCCGCCGCCGCCCGTACCCGGCGCTCGATGACCTCCCAGGGAGTGTGGAGATCGGAGAGGCTGATCGACACATGGTCGTGGCCGAGCGGCGCGCCCAGGATCGCCCCGGCCGCGAGCGCGGCGGTCACGCCCGGCACCCCGACCACGTCGATGTCGTCGGACGCCTCGGCCAGCGCGGGCGACGCCATCGCGTACACGCCCGCGTCGCCGCTGCCGATCAGCGCGACGGCCTGCCCACGCCGGGCCTCCGCCACCGCCGTCCGCGCCCGCTCCTCCTCGGCACCGAGCCCCGACTCCAGGATCCGGGTGCCGGGCCGCAGCAGATCGCGGATCTGGTCGACGTACTGGTCGAGGCCGACGAGCACGGAGGCGCTCCGCAGTTCTTCCTTGGCGCGGGGCGTCAGCAGATCGCGTGCGCCGGGCCCGAGTCCGACGACGGCCAGTCGTCCGCGCGGGGTCCGCCGTACGACGGCACACGTCGCCATCGCGGGCAGGCCGTCCGCACGCGCGGACTTCCGCTTGGGGACCAGGAGTTCACCCCCGCGTACGAGCGCGGCGGCCTCCGCGACGGAGGGGGTACCGACGGCGGCGAGCGGTGCGTCCGAAGGGTTCGGCACCTCCACCTTCGCCAACTCCTCGGCGGTGTACGTCACCACGGGCACCCCGAGGTGCTCCGCGGCCCCGACGATGCCGGGCTCGTCGGCCTTCGCGTCGACGGTGGCGAGCTCGGCGACGGACTTCGGGGACAGCCCGGCATCGCGGAGGGTGCCTTCGACAAGGCCGAGGATCTCGTCGACGGGAGCGCCCTTGGAGGCGCCGACACCGACGACGAGGGAGGGCGGCCGGAGGACCACTTCGCGGTCGGCGGGGACATGGGCGCGGTCGGAGACACGAAGGACGGCGGTCCCGCCTTGCTGCGCCGGGCGCCCTGCATTCGGCGGCAACGCAGGCAGAGGCCAGCTCAACTCCGCCTCCAGCAGCACGGGTTCCCCGTCCAGCATGGCCCTGGAGACCCCGGCGACATCACCCTCCACGGGAAGCCCGAGCGTGTCCAGCCCCGGCACCCCGACGGAGTCCGTCGCCGTCGTCACCACAGGCTCAGCGCCGAGCAACTCGCCCACTTCCCGGGCAAGTTCATTCGCCCCGCCCCCATGCCCCCCGACGAGGGACACGGCAAACCGCCCCGCCTCGTCGACGCAGACAACGCCGGGGTCGGAGGTCTTGTCGCCCAGCAGCGGAGCGACGAGCCGTACGACCGCCCCCGTGGCAAGGAAGCACACCAGCTGGTCGCACTCCGCGAACGCGGCCCGCACGGCGTCCCCGACGGGTCCGTCGTACACACGGACACGTGTGGGCCAAGCCGTGGCCAGCCGGTTGCGGGCCACCGCCCCCGCCGCCGTGGCGGAAATCAGGCCGATCACTGGGGGACTCCTTCGGTACGGGCCGGAGGCCGGACGCCCCACAGCAGAAAAACGGGATTGGTGGCCGACAGCCGGCTGACGCCACCCGGCAGCGGCGCGAGCCGGGACGACTGCAGCAGCACGCCGTCGCAGTCGAAGCCGGCGCCGGTGAGCGCCTCCCGGGCAGCGGGCACCCGGTCAAGCGCGGCCATGGCGACCACGACGGCACGCCGGGCGCGCCGCGCGCAGACCGTGACGATGGCGGGCAGTTCGCGCCCGCCGCCGCCGATGAAGACCGCGTCCGGATCGTCCAGATCGGACAGCACCGTGGGCGCGGCCCCATGCACGACCCGTACGTCCACGCCGTGCGCCTCGGCGTTGGCACGGATCCGCTCGACCCCGTCCCGCGTCTTCTCGACCGCGGTGACGGCGGCGCCGAACCGCGCGCACTCGACGGCCACGGACCCGGAGCCCGCGCCGACGTCCCAGATCAGCTCGCCGAGGCGCGGCCCCAGCCGGGCCAGCGCGAGCGCCCGTACCTCGAACTTGCTGATCATCGAGTCGCGGTGGGTGAACTCGCTCTCGTCCAGGGCCCATCGGGAAGGCCCGGACGGCGGCCCGGCGACGGTCCGTACGGGGGCGAGGGCACGTGACTCGTCCAGGCACAGGACGACGCTCACCGCCGTACCCCAGTCACGGGCCGCGGCCTCGGCGGGCGTGACCCTCTCCACGCGCTCATGGCCGGGGTCGCCGAGGGCGCTCGCCACGACGAGGACGCGATCGCCGGAGCGGTACGCGAGGGCGGCGCCCAGCTCGGCGGGCCCGGAGCCGGGACCGGTGAGCACGGCCACCTTCGGGTGCGAGCGGCACACGTTCAGCGCGGTGCGCAGGTCACGCCCGTGCGCACTCACGACCACCGCGTCGTCCCAGGGCAGCCCGAGCCGCGCGAAGGCGGTGGCGACGGACGAGACACCGGGGCGGACATCCAGCCGCTCCGCCCCGAACCGCTCGGCCAGCGCCCGCACGATCCCGAAGAAACCGGGGTCGCCGGAGGCGAGGACGACGACCCGGCCGTCCCGCTTCTCCAGATACTGTTCGATCGCTTCCATGGCGGGTGCCAGCGGCCCCAGGACGATGCGCTCGGCGTCCTCCGGCAGCCGTGCCGCCGCCAGATGCCGCCGGGCGCCCACGACGAGCCCGGCGTCGGCGAGCTGGGCCTCCGCGTCCGGAGGCAACGGCGCCCCCGTCCCCGTACCGACCACGACGATCACGACGTACTGCCCTTGCGCGCCGCACGCAGCTCCGCGCGGGCCCGCGGGTCGGCCTTGCGGAAGCCGTGGAAGTGACCGGGGTGGTAGAGGTGCGAGCGGGTGCCGCTCGCGTCGAGCGCCGGGCCGACCAGGAATAGCGTGTGCTTCCAGAGCTTGTGCTCCTTGACGGTCTCCTCCAGCGTCTCGATCGTGCACTTCACGACCAGCTCCTCCGGCCAGGTCGCCTGGTACGCGACCACGACCGGAGTGGACGTCGGATAGCCGCCCTCAAGGAGCTCCCGTACGAGCTGACCGCTGCGGGCGGCGGACAGGAACAGCGCCATGGTCGTCCCGTGCCGCGCGAACTCCCGCACCTCCTCCCCGGGCGGCATCGGCGTCTTGCCGCCGCCGAGCCGGGTGAGGATCACGGACTGCGCGACCTCGGGAATCGTCAGCTCGCGCTGCGCGAGCGCGGCGACGGCGGAGAAGGACGAGACACCGGGAATGATCTCGGTCTCGACGCCGATGTCCGCACACCGGTCGAGCTGCTCCTGCGTACCGCCCCAGAGGGCCGGGTCGCCGGAGTGGATCCGGGCCACCTTCAGCCCCTCCTCCGCGGCCCGCTCGTACACGGCGACGACGTCCTCCAGGGACATCGTCGCGGAATCCAGGATCTCCGCGCCCTCGCGCGCGTGGTCGAGGACCTCGGCCTGCACCAGGCTGGCCGCCCAGATCACGACGTCGGCCTCGGCGATGGCACGCGCGGCGCGGAACGTCAGCAGGTCGGCGGCGCCGGGCCCTGCCCCGACGATGGTCACCTTGCCGGTGGGGGCATCGGCCATGGGAATCGGTCCTCTCCTACGAAAAACTCGGGTGCTGCGAAAAGATCAGTGGCTATGTGGCCGTTGGACATGCGCGAACGGGCCTTGATCGGATAGCAAGGGCGTATGGCGGTCCTCGTCGCGCTCGGCGCGTTCCTGATGACGCTGGCCGGCGGCTGGACGGCACAGCGCGTGACCGACCGGCGCCACCTGGTGCTGGGCCTCGCCGGCGGCCTGATGCTCGGCGTGGTCGGCCTGGACCTGCTGCCGGAGGCGCTGAACGCCGCGGGCAACGAGGTCTTCGGCGTACCGGCCGCCCTGCTGCTGTTCGTCGCCGGGTTCCTGCTGGCCCACCTGGTGGAGCGCCTGCTGGCCCACCGCCAGGCCGCGCACGGAGGCGAGGAGAACGGCGGACGCGCGCCCGAGGTGGGCCTGACGGCGGCCTCCGCGATGGTCGGCCACAGCGCGATGGACGGCGTCGCGATCGGCGCCGCCTTCCAGGTGGGCGGCGGCATGGGCCTGGCGGTCGCCCTCGCGGTGATCGCCCACGACTTCGCGGACGGCTTCAACACGTACACGATCACGAGCCTGTACGGGAACGAGCGCCGCAAGGCGATCACGATGCTGTTCGCGGACGCGGTGGCCCCGGTGGTCGGCGCCGCCTCCACGCTCTTCTTCACCATCCCGGAGCAGCTGCTCGGCGGCTATCTCGGCCTCTTCGGCGGCGTACTCCTCTACCTCGCCGCCGCCGAGATCCTCCCCGAGGCACACCACATGCACCCGGCGCGCTCGACCCTGCTGTGCACGGTCGCGGGCGTGGGCTTCATCTGGCTGGTGGTGGGCATCGCGAACTGACCCGCCGCCCGGACCACTCACAGCTTCCCGCCGCGCCGGCCGTCGCGCCGGGCGGGCGCGATGAGCGTGGACAGATACGGCAGCGGTCCACCGTCGAGCTCGCCCGCGGGCCGGATCGACTCGTCCTCGAGCCCGAGCGCGGACCCCCACACGGCGTCGTCGATCCGCCCGGTCTCGCGCAGCGCCTCCGCGACCTCCTGCGCCTGCCGCCCGAACTTGTACGCGACGACCGTGCCGGGCCCGTTCAGGGCGTCCTTGAGCACCTCGGCCCCGGCGGTCACCGGCACCAGGGTGAGCGGCTCGGTCCCCTCCGTGAGCACGGCCCCCGACCGGGCGGCGAGATCCTGCATGGCGGTGATGCCGGGCACGGTCTCGATCCCCGTACCCGGTACGAGCTCGCCGATGGTGTGCGCGAGATAGGTGAAGGTCGAGTACACATTGGGGTCGCCGATGGTGGCGAACGCGACGACCGCGTGCTTCCTGAGCAGCTCCGCGACCCGCGCGCCGGCGGCGTCCCAGGCGGCCTCGCGGCGCCCCCGGTCGGACCGCTCGTTGAGCGCGAACACGACCCGGACGACCTTCTCCTCGGGCACGTAGTGCAGCACGGTCGCTTCCGCCCGCCCACGCTCCAGGGTGTCCATCACGGGTACGACGACGACCTCGGCGGTCCGCAGAGCGTTGACGCCCTTGACGGTCACCAGCTCCGGGTCACCGGGCCCGACCCCGACTCCGATCAGCTTGCTGCTCATGACGTCAGGCACCTCTCCACGAACCGACGGGCGACACCGGGCTCGGCTGCCCAGTGCGTGTGCAGATAACTCGCGTGCACACCTTGTTGTACGAAACCTTCGACCCGCCGCTCAGGGGCGTGCACACCCCAGGCGGGAGCCGCCCCGGCGCCCGGTTCGACCACGGTCCGGTGAAACTCGTGCCCGCGCATCCGGGTCCCGACGCCGGCGAGCACGCTGTCGCTGACGGCCACGGCATCCCGGTAGCCCAGGGTGAGCCGTTCGCTCATCCGGGCGGTGGCGTCGAGCACCCCGCACATGGGCTGCCCGTCGAGCTCGCGGGACAGATACAGCAGCCCGGCGCACTCGGCGGCGACGGGCGCGCCGCCGAGCGCGAGGTCGGCGACAGCCTTCCGCAGCGGCTCATTGGCGGACAGCTCAGGCGCATACACCTCGGGGAAGCCGCCCCCGATGACCAACCCGGCCGTACCGTCCGGCAGTTGCTCATCCCGCAGCGGATCGAAGGGGACGACCTCGGCCCCGGCCGCGGCCAGCAGCTCGGCATGCTCGGCGTAGGAGAAGGTGAAGGCGGCGCCACCGGCCACAGCGACGACCGGGTGTTCTCCAGCGGCGCCGGACGGCGGCTCCCACGGATCCTCCGGCAACGCGGGCGCGCTGCGCGCCAGCGCCAGCAGCGCATCCAGGTCGCACCCTCGCCGCACCTGCTCGGCGAGCGCGGCCACGGCCTCCACGGCCTCCGCGCGCCGCTCGGCAACCGGCACCAGCCCCAGGTGCCGGGACGGCGTGTCCACCTGCGCGGCACGCCGAAGCACCCCGAGAACGGGCACCCCCGACTCGTCGAGAGCCTCCCGCAGCATCTGCTCATGCCGCTCGGATCCGACCTTGTTGAGGATCACCCCGGCCACCCGCACCCCGGGATCCCAGGAAGCGAAGCCATGCACCAGCGCGGCCACGGACCGGGACTGCGACGACGCGTCGACGACCAGTACCACCGGCGCCCGGAGCAGCTTCGCGACATGAGCCGTGGAAGCCAGCTCCCCCTGCCCCGCGGCCCCGTCGAACAGCCCCATCACGCCCTCGACCACAGCGAGATCGCACCCCCGCGCGCCGTGCGCGAACAGCGGCGAGATCAACTCCGCCCCGCACAGATACGCGTCGAGATTCCGTCCCACACGCCCGGTCGCGAGCGCGTGATACCCGGGATCGATGTAGTCGGGCCCCACCTTGTGCGGGGACACGGCAAGCCCCCGCGAGGCGAAGGCCGCCATCAGCCCCGTGGCAACGGTGGTCTTGCCGCTGCCCGAGGAGGGCGCGGCGATGACCAGCCGAGGGACGGACATCACCACTCGATACCCCTCTGGCCCTTCTGGCCGGCGTCCATCGGGTGCTTGACCTTGGACATGTCGGTCACGAGATCGGCGAACTCGACGAGCTTCTCGGGAGCGTTGCGCCCGGTGATCACGACATGCTGAGTGCCCGGCCGGTCCCGCAGCACAGCCAGCACCTCGTCGACATCCACCCACCCCCAGTGCATGGGGTACGCGAACTCATCCAGGACATACAGCTTGTACGTCTCGGCGGCGAGGTCCCGCTTGACCTGCTCCCAGCCCTCGCGGGCCTTCTCCTCGTTGTCCATCTGGGAGTCGCGCTGCACCCAGGACCAGCCCTCGCCCATCTTGTGCCAGTCGACGGACCCGCCCTCGCCGGAGGCACCGAGCACGCGCAGCGCGTTCTCCTCCCCGACCTTCCACTTCGCCGACTTGACGAACTGGAACACCCCGATCGGCCACCCCTGATTCCAGGCCCGCAGCGCCAGCCCGAACGCGGCCGTCGACTTGCCCTTCCCGATCCCCGTATGCACCACGACCAGGGGACGATTACGACGCTGACGCGTCGTCAGCCCGTCCTCCGGTACGACACTCGGCTGCCCCTGCGGCATTACGCGGCCCTCCTCGAAGTCCCCTGCACATCCCTGACAAGACCGGCGATCGAATCGGCCCGCAGCTCCTCCAGCGTCACCGCGGTGCCGCCCAGTTCACCCGCGAGCTGCCCCGCGAGCCCGAGCCGCACGGGCCCCGCCTCGCAGTCGACGACCACCGAGGCGACCGAGTCGGCCGCGAACAGCCGCGCCGCACGCCCCGCGAGCGCGACCGGCTCCGGCCCACCCGTCGCCCGCCCGTCCGTCACGACGACCACCAACGGCCGCCGCGCCGCGTCCCGCAGCCGCTCGACCCGCAGCACATCGTGCGCCCGCAGCAGCCCCGCCGCGAGCGGCGTCCGCCCACCCGTGGGCAGCGACTCCAGCCGGGCCGCCGCCGCGTCCACCGAAGACGTGGGCGGCAGCGCGACCTCGGCGGCCGACCCCCGGAAGGTCACCAGCCCCACCTTGTCCCGCCGCTGATACGCGTCGAGCAGCAGCGACAGCACCGCACCCTTCACGGCACTCATCCGCTGCCGCGCCGCCATCGACCCGGAGGCGTCCACGACGAACAGCACGAGGTTGCCCTCACGCCCCTCGCGCGTCGCCTGGCGCAGATCGTCCCGCCGTACGACGAGACCGCGCCCCGACCGGCCACGCGCCCGCTGATGCGGCGCCGCCGCCTGCACGGTCGCCGCCAGGTGCAGCTTGGTGAGCGCCCCCTGGGGCCGCCGCGAACCGGTGGTCCGCCCGTGCTCGGTCCGCGCCCGGGAACGCCGCCCGGCCGCACCCTCACCGAGCCCGGGCACGCTCAGCACCTTCGCGCGAAAGGGTTCACCGGCGCGTACGGGTGACTGCTCGCCGCCGCCCCGCGCGGCCGGCGCCTGCCCGTCGTCCGAGGGCTCGCCCTGCGCCGGAACGTCACCGGCGGGGGAATCGCCCTCCGGCCCGTCCTGCGGCGGCTGCCCGCCCCCGCCGGGCCCGTCCGGATCCGGATCGTCGTCCTGGTCCTCGCCCTGCCCGCCGAACTCCTCCAGCGTCTCGTCGAGCTTGTCCTCGTCGAGTCCCGGCGCGTCAAAGGGGTTGCGCCGCCGCCGGTGCGGCAGCGCGAGCAGCGCCGCCTGCCGTACGTCCTCGGCGAGCACCTCGGTCCGCCCCGCCCACGCGGCCAGCGCGGTCGCGGTCCGGGCCATGACGATGTCGGCCCGCATGCCGTCGACCTCGAAGGCCGCGCAGGTCGCCGCGATCTGCCGCAGCGCCCCGTCCCCGAGCCGCACGGACGGCAACAGCTCACGCGCCGCCACGATCCGCGCCCGTACGGCGGACTCCTCATCCGCCCACCGCACGGCGAAACCGTCCGGATCGTCGTCGTACGCGAGCCGCCGCCGTACGACCTCCACCCGCTGATCGGGCTCCCGCGAGGCGGCCACCTCGACGGTCAGCCCGAACCGGTCGAGGAGCTGAGGCCTGAGCTCACCCTCCTCAGGGTTCATGGTCCCGACGAGCAGGAAACGGGCGGCATGCCGTACGGACACGCCCTCGCGCTCTACGTACGAGGCGCCCATCGCGGCTGCGTCCAGCAGCAGGTCGACGAGATGGTCATGGAGAAGATTGACCTCGTCGACGTACAGGATCCCGCGGTGCGCGTCGGCCAGCAGACCCGGCTCGAAGGCCTTCACGCCCTCCGCGAGCGCCCGCTCGATGTCGAGCGCGCCGACCAGCCGGTCCTCGGAGGCGCCGACGGGCAACTCCACCATTCGGGCGGGCCGTTGGGTGCCCGCGCCGACCTCGTGCGGGCCGTCCGGGCAGGCCGGATCGGGCGACCCGGGCGCGCACGAGAAGCGGCACCCGGCGACGACGTCCACCGCCGGCATCAGAGCCGAAAGAGCGCGTACGGCGGTGGACTTGGCGGTGCCCTTCTCGCCGCGGACCAGCACGCCGCCCACGGCGGGCGACACGGCGTTCAGCAGCAGCGCGAGCCGCAGATCGTCCTGGCCGACCACGGCCGTGAACGGAAACGGGGTACTCACTGGTCGTCGCCCTCCAAGTCGCCTTCGAGCTCCAGATAGGTGGCGCGCAGCCGCTCAAGGGTGTCCGCGTCCGGCTCGGCCCACAGCCCCCGGTCGGCGGCCTCCAGCAGACGCTCGGTGATCCCGCGCAGCGCCCACGGGTTGGACTTCTTCATGAAGTCCCGGTTCTCCGGGTCGAAGACGTACTCCGCGCTGAGCTTCTCGTACATCCAGTCGTCCACGACCCCCGCCGTGGCGTCGTACCCGAAGAGGTAGTCGACGGTCGCCGCCATCTCGAAGGCGCCCTTGTAGCCGTGGCGCCGCATGGCCGCCATCCAGCGCGGGTTGACCACGCGGGCGCGGAACACACGGTGGGTCTCCTCGCCGAGGGTGCGGGTCTTCACCTGGTCCGGTACGGCGCTGTCACCGACGTACGCCTCGGGGCTCGCGCCCGTCAGATGCCGGACCATGGCGACCATGCCGCCGTGGTACTGGAAGTAGTCGTCGGCGTCGACGAGGTCGTGCTCGCGGGTGTCGACGTTCTTCGCGGCGACGGCGATCCGCTTGAACGCGGTCTCCATGTCCCCGCGCGCCGCCCGCCCGTCGAGCCCGCGCCCGTAGGCGTAGCCGCCCCACACCGCGTACACCTCGGCGAGGTCGGCGTCCGAGCGCCAGTTGCGGGCGTCGATGAGCGGCAGCAGACCGGCGCCGTACGCGCCCGGCTTGGAGCCGAAGATACGGGCCGTCGCGCGCCGCCGGTCGCCGTGCTCGGCGGTGTCCTCGTCGGCGTGCTTGCGCACGTAGTTCTGATCGGCGGGCTCGTCCAGTTCGGCCACGGCCCGCACCGCGTCGTCGAGGAGCCCGACCACGTGCGGGAACGCGTCCCGGAAGAAGCCCGAGATGCGGACGGTGACGTCGATGCGCGGGCGGCCCAGCTCCGCCAGGGGCACGACCTCGAAGCCGGTCACGCGGCGCGAGGCGTCGTCCCAGACCGGACGGCAGCCGAGAAGCGCGAGGATCTCGGCGATGTCGTCGCCCTGGGTGCGCATGGCGGACGTACCCCAGACCGTCAGCCCGACGGACGTCGGGTACTCGCCGGTGTCCTGGAGGTACCGCTGGACGAGCGAGTCGGCGAGCGACTGCCCGACCTCCCAACTCAGCCTGGACGGAATGGCCTTGGGGTCGACGGAGTAGAAGTTGCGCCCGGTCGGGAGCACGTTCACCAGCCCGCGCGTCGGCGAACCGGACGGGCCCGCCGGGACGTAACCGCCGTCGAGCGCCTTGAGGATGTGGGTGATCTCGTCCGTCGTCCGGGCCAGGCGCGGTACGACCTCACGGCAGGCGAACTCCAACACCGCGACGGCGTCCGGGAGTTCGACGCCGAGGACCTCTCGTACGAGATCGGGGACGGCCGCGACCTCCCAGCCGCGCTCCTCCATGCCCTCCGCGACCCGGCGGCACAGCTGCTCAAGGAGGTCGATCGCGTCGGCCGCCGTACGGGCAGGGCCCTCGACGAGGTCCGTCAGTTCCACCGGCACCTTCACCGGCGCGCCGGGCTCGGCCAGCAGTTCCTTCTCGACCAGGCCGAAGTACTCGGCGAGGCAGGCCCGCAGACCCGGCAGCGCGTTCGCGGCGCCGCCCCACACCTGCGAGGCCCGCAGCACGGCCAGCACGAGGTTCACGCGCGGTTCGGCCTCCGGGCCGCCGCCCAGGATGTGCAGGCCGTCGCGGATCTGCACGTCCTTGATCTCGCACAGATAGCCGTCGATGTGCATGACGAAGGAGTCGAACTCGCCGTCGTCCGGCTGCTCGTCGACATGCAGGTCGTGGTGCAGCTCGGCCGCCTTGACCAGCGTCCAGATCTGCGCCCGTACGGACGGGGCCTTCGTCGGGTCCAGGTCGGACACGAGCGCGTACTCGTCGAGGAGCTGCTCCAGCTTCGCCAGATCGCCGTACGTGTCCGCGCGCGCCATCGGCGGTACGAGGTGGTCGACGACCGTGGCGTGACCGCGGCGCTTGGCCTGGGTGCCCTCGCCGGGGTCGTTGACGATGAACGGGTAGATCAGCGGGAGTTCGCCGAGTACGGCGTCGGGCGCGCAGCCTCCGCTCAGCCCGAGTCCCTTGCCCGGCAGCCATTCCATCGTGCCGTGCTTGCCCATGTGCACGATCGCGTCGGCGCCGAACGAGTTGTCCAGCCACCTGTACGCCGCCATGTAGTGGTGCGACGGCGGCATGTCCGGGTCGTGGTAGATCGCGATCGGGTTCTCGCCGAAGCCGCGCGGCGGCTGGATCATCACGACGACGTTCCCGAACTGGAGGGACGCGAGCACGATGTCGTCGCCGTCCACGTACAGGCTGCCCGGCGGCTCGCCCCACGCCTCCAGCATGCCGTCGCGCAGCTCGGGGTCGAGCTTGTCGAACCATGCCTGATAGTCGGCGAGCGGTACCCGTGCGGGGGCGGCGGCGAGCTGCTCCTCGGTGAGCCATTCGACGTCGTGGCCACCGGCGTTGATGAGCCGGTGGATCAACTCGTCGCCGTTGTCGGGGTGCCCCTCGACGACGTACCCGGCGTCCCGCAGCGCGTCGAGCACCCGTACCGCCGACGCGGGCGTGTCGAGGCCGACGGCGTTGCCGACCCGGGAGTGCTTGGTCGGGTAGGCGGTGAAGACGAGCGCGAGCTTCTTGTCCGCGTTCGGCTTGTGCTTCAACTGGGCGTGCCGCACGGCGATTCCGGCGACGCGCGCGGCCCGCTCGGGGTCGGCGACGTAGACCGGGACGTCGTCCGGGCCCTGCTCCTTGAAGGAGAAGGGGACCGTGATGAGGCGGCCGTCGAACTCCGGGATTGCGACCTGCATCGCCGCGTCCATGGGGGAGAGGGCGGCGTCGGACCCGTCCCAGGCGGCCTTCGACGAGGTGAGGCACAGGCCTTGCAGCACAGGGATGTCGAGGTCGGCGAGCGCGCCGATGTCCCAGGCCTCCTCGTCGCCGCCCGCGGACGCCTGCGAGGCGTGCGTGCCGCCCGCCGCGAGTACGGTGGCGACCAGCGCGTCGGCCTTCCCGAGGATCTCGTACAGGCCCGCGTCCGCGCCGCGCAGCGAACCGCAGTACACGGCAAGGGCGTTGACGCCCCGCGCCTCGATCGCGTCGCACAGCGTGTCGACGAAGCCGGTGTTGCCGGACAGCTCGTGCGCCCGGTAGAAGAGCACGCCGACCGTCGGGCGGCCCTCGACGAACGCGCGCTCGCCGTGGACGCCGTACTCCGCCATCTTGTGCGGCTCCTCGAAGCCCTCACCCGTCAGGAGCACGGTGTCGGAGAGGAAGCGGGCCAGCTCGGTCAGGTTCTCCGGGCCGCCCTCGACGAGATACCGCAGCGCCTCGGCCACCACACCCGCGGGAACCGACGACTCGGCCATCAACTCGGCGTCCGGGACGGCCTCTCCGCCGAGCAGCACGGTCGGGATGCCGGACGCCTTGAGGAAGGCGAGGCCGTCCTCCCAGGCACGCTTGCCGCCCAGCAGCCGTACGACGGCGATGTCCGCGCCCTCGACGAGCGCGGGCAGCTCGGCCGTGACATCCACCCGGGTCGGATTGCCGATCCGGTACGGGGCGCCGGAGGCACGGGCCGCCAGCAGATCCGTGTCGGCGGTCGACAACAACAACACTGTGCTCATGCGGGCGCTCCCGGTGGAATGAAAGGCAGTCCTGATGGCGCGCCCGACTCGATGAGCCGCCAGAGCGCGTCCGTGTCCGCGTGTTCCTCGATCAGATCGCCGAGCCGGTCCAGCTGCTCCTCGCGCAGCGCCGCGAACGACGTGTCGGCGGCCGGCACGAAACGGCGGCCCGCGGCGGCCGCCACCTCGCGCAGAAAGGCACGCCGGAACCCGTCCGACTCCAGCGAGCCGTGCCAGTGCGTGCCCCAGACGGCACCGACCCGGCACCCGTCCAGGAAGGGTTCTCCGCCGGTGACGTCGGCGACGCCGTGGTGGATCTCGTACCCCTCGACGTGCTCGCCGAGCGCCTCGCCGACCGGCCGGGTGAGGGTCTTCTCGCGCGCGAACCGCACGCGTACGGGGAGGAGTCCGAGCCCGTCGACCTGACCGGCGCGCGACTCGACCTCGTCCTCGATGTGCTCGCCGAGGACCTGGAAGCCACCGCAGATGCCCAGCACGGGCCGCCCCTCGGCGGCCCGGCGTGCGATCGCGTCCGCGAGTCCGCGCTTCCGCAGCCACTCCAGCGCCTTCACCGTCCCCCGGGTCCCCGGTACGACGACGAGGTCGGCGTCGGCCAGTTCCTCGGCCCGGTCCACGAACCGCACGACGACACCCGGCTCGGCGGCCAGCGCGTCCACGTCCGTGAAGTTGGACATGAGGGGGACGGCACAGACGGCGACGCGGAGGATGTCCGCGCCGACGGGTTCCGCCACGACGGACTCCCGCACGGCACCCCGCAGCGAGACACGCAGCCCGTCCTCCTCGTCTATGCCGAGACCGTGCTGGAAGGGGAGGACGCCGTAGGAGCGCCGCCCGGTGAGGCCGTGGAGCATGTCGAGCCCCGGCTCCAGCAGGGAGACATCCCCCCTGAACTTGTTGACGAGGAACCCGGCGACGAACTCCTGGTCCTCGCGCGACAGCAGCGCGACCGTCCCGAAGAACGAGGCGAACACGCCCCCGCGGTCGATGTCGCCGACGACGAGCACGGGCAGCCGCGCGTTGCGCGCGATCCCCATGTTCACGATGTCCGTCCGCCGCAGATTGATCTCGGCCGGACTGCCGGCCCCCTCACAGATCACCGCGTCATACGTGCCCCGCAACTCGGCGAGGCAGTCCAGCACGGTCCCCAGGAGGGCCTCCTGTCGTCCCCCGTGATAGCCGCGCGCGGTCATCTCACCCACCGGCTTGCCCATGAGGACGACCTGACTGCTGCGATCGCTCCCCGGCTTGAGCAGCACGGGATTCATCAGCGCGGTGGGCTCGACGCGCGCGGCCTGCGCCTGCATGGCCTGCGCGCGCCCGATCTCGGCGCCCTCGCGCGTCACGAACGAGTTCAGCGACATGTTCTGCGCCTTGAAGGGCGCGACCTTGACGCCCTGGCGCACCAGCCACCGGCAGATCCCGGCGGTGACGACGCTCTTGCCGGCGTCGGAGGTGGTCCCGGCAACGAGGAGTCCGCCGCCCGTTCCGCCACTCATGAGGTACGCCCCTTCGCGAGAAGTCTCTGGGAGAGCAGTCGCCCGGCGGCACTCACGCCGAGGGCGAGCCAGCTCACCCGCCGCGACAGCCGTACGGCCCGCTCTATGTCGTCGACTTGGACGGCGCGCCCGGTGCCGTTGAGCACGGGCCGGTGCTCGACCCGCCCCCCGTACGTGAGCGTCCCGCCGAGCCGCACCCCGAGCGCCCCCGCGAACGAGGCCTCCACAGGCCCGGCGTTTGGGCTCGGATGCTTACGTGCGTCGGCACGCCAGGCGCGTACGGCACCCCGCGGAGCACTTCCGGCCGCGCTCGCGAGCACGGCGGTCAGCCGTGCCCCCGGCCATCCGGCCACATCGTCGAGTCGCGCGGAAGCCCACCCGTACCGCCGGTACTTGGGGGACTTGTGCCCGACCATGGCGTCGAGCGTGTTCACGGCACGGAAGGCGACCAGCCCGGGAACGCCGCCCACGGCGCCCCACACCAGTGCCCCCACCACCGCGTCGGAGGTGTTCTCGGCGACGGACTCGACGACGGCCCGTGCGATCCCGTCGGAGTCCAGCGCCTGGGGATCCCGCCCGCACAGATGCGGCAGCCGCTCCCGGGCCACCTCGACATCACCGGCCGCGAGCGCGTCACCGATCGCGCGGGCCTCGCGCCCGAGGGAGGTTCCCCCGACGACGGCCCAAGTGGCGGCGGCGGTCAGCGCGATGGAGGCGGTACGAGAGGAACGTACGGAATGGCTCGCGAGCGCCGCGAGGCCTGCGGCACCGCCCACGCACACGGCGGTGTGCAGCGCGCCCCACCCGCGGTGGTCCCGCCACAACACCCGCTCCACGGCTCCCGCGGCCCGCCCGAACGCGGCGACCGGATGCCCCCGGCGAGGGTCGCCGAGCAGCAGGTCGCCGAGGAGGCCGGCGGTGGCGCCGTACGCGAAGACGCGATCGGCACGCATCGGTTCAGCCGACCGTGGGGTCGGGGACAACCGTCGTTCGCGTCACTCGCGTCGTTGGCAGGGCACTTGGGCAGCCGCGCATGGCGATATGTCCTCACTCAGGGTGTCCACGCCCTGGTTCGACGAGACCGGCGGTGAGAGTTCCTGGCTCCCGGGGAATTCCTTCCCCGGTGACAGTGGCGGGACCGCGCCGGACTCACACCGGCTTCCTCTCATGCCGCCGTACTTGGCTCGGGCAGTCCACCACGGGGTTGGAAGACCCGTCAACTTGCTGTTGACCTGCGACGGGAGAGTGTGCTGAGACCCACACCGCCGCCACCCCGGCCTGTCCGCCGAGACCGACTTGCGCCGAATTCCCCTGTGGGGGGCGGCAGTCCACGGATGCGCTGATGATCACGGAGCGTAGGCATCCGAAATGCCTGACGAGACGCTCTGCGCGAAGGTGCGGGACCGGTACGCCGAGCTGTCCCGCCGACGCGGAAAAAGAGCCGCCCTGCTCACCGTCACCAGGAAAGGGTGACCGATGAGCAGGGCGGCGATGATCGTGCGGTCCTCAGAAAGGCCGTGCGGTCCTCAGAAAGGATCGTGCGGTGCTCGGACCATGGTCGGCCGGTGCTTCAGGCGATGATCAAGGAGATGCCGTACGCCACCGCCGCAGCGCAGGCCGCGAAGCAGACGTACGCGCCCGTGGCCGCCGCGGCGGCCGAACCGCCCTGGGCCGACTCCTTCTTGGAGAGGCCGACGACGCCGAGGGTGAAGAGGCCGACGAGGGCCACGGTCACTCCGAGGCTCACTCCGATGACGGACCCGAGGGCTGCCCAGTCGATGTTCATGCTGTTTCTTCCTTCGGGTCTCAGGCCATGGCCGACGGAGCCGACGGGTTCGCCGCGGTCTCGGCGGGAGCCGGAATGGTGGCCGTGAGGTCATCGGTGATGCTGCCGGCCGGGGGCGGGGTCACGGCGGCGATGGCCGTGGTCACGACACCGGCGGGCTCCTCGGTCTCGTTGACGTTGGTGGCGTCGACCACCTCGCGGCGCGAGATCCGCCAGATCGCGGCGCTGGAGGCGATCAGGAAGACGGCGACGAGCGCGGTACCCCAGTCGCCGAGGCCGGTGACCCACTCGGCGCCCGCGCCGACCAGCGCGGCGGCCGGCAGCGTCAGACCCCAGGCGACGAACATCCGGGTGGCGGTGGACCAGCGGACCACGCCCCCCTTGCGGCCGAGGCCGGCGCCCATCACGGAACCGGAGACGGAGTGCGTGGTGGAGAGGGAGAAGCCGATGTGGGAGGAGGCCAGGATGACCGTGGCCGCGCTGGTCTGGGCGGCGAAGCCCTGCTGCGGCTGGAGGTCGGTCAGGCCCTTGCCCATCGTGCGGATGATGCGCCAGCCGCCCAGGTAGGTGCCGAGCGCGATGGCGAGACCGGCGGAGAGGATCACCCAGACCGGCGGATCGGCGTCGGGGGCGATGGCGCCACCGGCGATCAGGGCCAGGGTGATGATGCCCATCGTCTTCTGGGCGTCGTTGGTGCCGTGGGCCAGCGAGACCAGGCCGGCGGAGGCGATCTGGCCGGCGCGGTAGCCCTTCGCGGTGGCCTTGGCGTCGGCGTTCTTGCTGAGCCTGTACGACAGCCGCGTGGCGAGCATCGCGGCGATGCCCGCGACGATCGGGGCCGCGACGGCGGGCAGCAGCACCTTGCCGACCAGGACGTCACCGTGCACGGCGCCGGTGCCGGCGGAGGCGATGGTGGCGCCGACCAGGCCGCCCATGAGGGCGTGCGAGGAGCTGGACGGAAGGCCGACGAGCCACGTCAGCAGATTCCAGAGGATGGCACCGACAAGCGCCGCGAAGATCACTTCTGGCTGGATGCCGGATTCGTCGACGAGGCCTTTGGAGATCGTGTTGGCGACCTCCACCGAGAGGAAGGCGCCGACAAGGTTGAGCACGGCGGACATAGCCACCGCGACCTTGGGCTTGAGCGCGCCGGTCGAGATGGTGGTGGCCATCGCGTTGGCGGTGTCGTGGAAACCGTTCGTGAAATCGAACACGAGAGCGGTGACGATCACGATTCCGAGGAGGAGCGTGATGTGTTCCATTTACCCAGGCTTCTGTTTGACGTCAGTGGCATGTGGACCGTAGGCAACCTGGGTGAACGGAAGATGAACTGGGGCGGGCGATGGGGTGTCTCAAAGGGTGGACCGCCCCTCCGTTTGTGTCGAAGGGGCGGCCGGCTGACTCGAACGAAGGCGGAATACCGGGCTCCGGTGGCCGTTTCTAGCCTCGTGCGAGCGTCTTGAGCTGAGTCATGGATCCGTTGAAGAGATTCTGGTCACCCGGCAGGCTGCCGCTGTTGTCGTACTGCCAGAACGTCCAGTACGACCAGCCGGCGGGCAGTGCGCCCGCGTCCGCCGAGTCGTAGCGGGCGAGCCACAGGGCGTGGTTCGCGGCGAAGGCGCGACTGTTGCCGGTGCAGGTGTTCCACCAGTGCGTGGTCGTGTAGATCACCGGACGGCGGCCGGTCTCCCGCTTGATCTCGTCGCTGAACGCCTTGATCCAGCTCACCATCTTGGCCTTGCTCAGGCCGTAGCACTTGTGCGAGCTGTACGGGTTGTACTCGATGTCCAGCGCGGGCGGCAGCGTCCAGCCGTCCGCGTTCCAGGCGCCGCCGTTGCGCACGAAGTACGCGGCCTGGGTGGCGCCGGACGACTTGTTCGGCACCGCGAAGTGGTAGGCGCCGCGGAGGATGCCCGCGTTGCGTGCGCCGTTGTACTGCTGGCTGAAGTACGGATTGTGGTACGTGTGGGACTCGGTCGCCTTCACATAGACGAACCGGGCGCCCTTTGCTTTCGCGCTCGGCCAGTCGACGTTCTTCTGGTGCGAGGAGACGTCGTGCCCCTTGGGTTTGCTCGCTGCGTCGGCCGGGAGCGCGGCGAGAGCGGTCCCCCCGGCGGTGAGTGCCGCCACGACGCCCGCGGCCGCGAAGCCCCGGGCGCGACGACTTAACGGTTTGTGATCACGGGCCATATTTCCCCCCGGAATGGCGACGTGCACGACAAATCCCCCAGAGGTTACTGGAAGATCATCGAATGCCCGTCGATCGCCAGCCAATCGCCAATAGAGGGGGATGTATGCCCATATGCGACCTTACGGATGCCCGGGTTCCGCCCTAAAGTGCCCTCGCCTGCGGCGCGTTGACGACACTGCCTGGCAGGATCGCGGCATGGCTGAGCAGCGACGGGACGCGCGGGACATGCGGGGGGACGCACAGGTTGCGCCCGAGCGGGGCGAGTTGGGCGGGAGGGGCGTGCGGGACGCGGTGACGCGGGCGTGGGACGAGCTTGTCGCGACGGCCCGCCGGACGGTGGCCGACGGGCTGGTCGTCGGAACGTCGGGCAATGTGTCGGTACGCGTCGACGACACCGTCCTGGTCACGCCGACGGGAGTGCCGTACGACCGGCTGACGCCGGATGACGTCGTCGGTGTGGATCTCGACGGCCGGCAGGTGCTCGGTTCGCTCCTCCCGACGAGCGAACTGCCGATGCATCTGGCGATCTACCGTGCGACGGACGCGCGCGCCGTCGTCCATACCCACGCGGCGCACGCGACGGCCGTCTCGACGCTCGTCCCCGAGCTCCCGCTGATCCACTACATGGCGGGCGCCCTCGGCGGACCGGTCCGTGTTGCCCCCTATGCGACATACGGCACCCCGGAGTTGGCCGAGAACATGCTCCAGGCCCTCACCCACCGCACCGCCTGCCTCCTCCAGAACCACGGCACCATCGCCTACGGAGCCTCACTGGACCAGGCCTACGACCGCACGGCCCAGCTGGAGTGGATGTGCCGAGTCTGGCTCCTCTCCTCCTCACTCCCGGGCCTGACCCCCACGCTGCTCTCGACGCCCCAGGTGGAGGAGGCGGGCCAGCACCTACGGGACTACGGCCAGAAGAACTAGCCCGCTATTCAGCCTCCGGCCCGGCCCGGCTCCGCCTCCGCCCGCCTCCGCCTCCGCCTACGCCTCCGCCTCCGCCTCCGCCTCCGCCTCCGCCTCCGCCTCCGGCTCCGGTCCGGCTCCGCCCGTCTCCGGCCCGGCCTCCGGCCCCGGCCGCTCGCCCACCAGGCGGCTCGCGCTACTCCGCTCACCGGCCCGACCTGCGGCGCTGCGCCCGCCGCCTGCCTGACGGGCTCGCGCTGGTCGGCCTGCGGACCGGGCTCGCCGGTCCGGCGCGTGCTGCTCGCCTGTCGATCGGGGTTGTGGTGCTCCGCCTGCCGGGCGGGCATCGGTCCCCCGCCCGACGGGGCCTGTCGGTCCAGCCCGTGCTCCGCCCGGCGGGCGGGCCGTCGCGCCTGCCGACCGGTCCCGCTACTCCGCCGTCGATAACGCCCACGATGCTCCACCCATCGGCCCGGCGCGCGGCTTCGCCCGCTGGCCCGGCCCGTGGTGCCTCGCCCGCTGGGCCCGGCCTGCGGCGCTCCGCCCGCTGGTCCGACCCGCGGTGCCCCGCCCGCTGGGCCGTCCTTGCCTGCTCGTGCCGCAGGGCTTCCCCTTGTCTGTTCTCCGCCGGGGCGAACATCACCATCCCGCCGCTACGGCGCTCAGCCGAGACGTACCGACCCGGCGGTGCCGAACAACCCGGCGCCTCGACGGTCTCGTGCCGCTGTGACCGACGAGGGTGTCCTGCCACCGCGACGGCGCTCAGCCGAGACGTGCCGACCCGGCGGTGCTGACCCCGGCGGTGCTGACCCGGCGGTGCCGAACCAGCGGTGACGACCCGGTCGTGCCGAACCATCCGTACCGCTGGAACACACCCGCCCCACCCTCAGCGGAAGACGTCACCTCGCTCCCGCTCCCGCTGGCCGATAGCGGGCTCCCCCGGGAGACTGAACCCGTGCGCACTGTCAAAGCGACGGCCGCGGCCGTCACCGTAGCCATAGCCGCGGGCATAGCCTCCGTGGCGGCGGGCCGGTTCGCCAGCGACGCCGCGCTGAAGGCGCCGCCAGGCAGGCCCCTGCCCACCGAGCCCCGGCTCACCGTGCACGGCACGACGGAGGGCGGGATCACGCTCACCCGGGACCTGGCCTCCCAGCGCCCAGGCACGTACGGCCTCGCCGGCGACGGCTCCCACGCGGTCGTCGGCCCGGTCATGAATGCCACCCCCCACCCCGTCGACACGGTCGTACGCCGCCTGGAACGCGTCACTCACGGAACCCTGAAATCCGGCGACAAGGTGTGGCTCACCCCGAACCTGTACATCGGCAATCCGAGCGCCGCCCTCGGCCTCGAACACGCCGACGTCGACGTCCCCGGCGAACTCGGCGCCCTGCCCGCCTGGTTCGTGCCCGGCGTCCGCGAAACCTGGGTGATCACCGTGCACGGCCTGGGCGCCACCCGCGAACATCCGATGAACGTGATGAAGTTCCTGAACCGCCACCACTTCTCCGTACTCGACCTCGCCTACCGCGGCGACCTCGGCGCACCCCGCCCCCAGGACGGCCTCAACCACCTCGGCGAGACCGAGTGGCGCGACCTCGACGCCGCCATCCGGTACGCCGTGCGGTACGGCGCCGAGCAGGTCGTCCTGTACGGCTGGTCCACCGGCGCCACCATGGCCCTGCGCGCCGCCGCGCACTCGGCGCTGCGCGAGCGGATCTCCGGGCTCATCCTGGACTCGCCCGTGCTCAACTGGGAGACCACGCTGCGCGCCCTCGCCACCGCCCGCCGCACCCCCAGCGCCCTCCTGCCCCTCGCCGTCCGCGCCGCCCAGGGCCGCACGGGCCTGCACGGCGACCGCATCGAGAACGCCGCGCACCCCGACCACCTCAAGGTGCCGACCCTGGTGCTGCACGGCCCGGACGACACCATCGCCCCCTGGGGCCCCTCACGCCGCCTCGCCGAACGCCGCCCCAACCTGGTCACCCTCTACACGGTCCCGCACGCCCCGCACGGCGCCATGTGGAACGCCGACCCGGCAGGCTACGAAGAGGCCCTCCGCCGCTTCCTCACCCCCTTGATGTAGCCGCTTGATGTGGTCCCTTGATGTAGCCACCGAACCCCCTTGGCGCAGACCCGCGGGCCCTGCCCCCGGTGCGGGCCCGCGCCGACCGGACCGCCGGCCCCGACGAGCCACCCGGCGCACCCGCGTGCGCCCTTCCGGTTCGGCCCCGGACAACTCTCATGGGGGCTCTTTCCCGTCCCATAGGGGCTCTTTCCCGCGTGTCGAGCGCTCTGAGAAGCCCGTGCGCCCATCACCCCCGTCGCCCGCCGTGGCATTCCGTTTGGGTTTTCGGACTGTCAACCGGAAGACTGCACCCGTGACGTCCCGTAACCCGCGCGACTCCAGGCTCCGACTCGTCAGCCCGCGGCCCCTGGCCGCCGCCCCCCGAGCGGTGACCCAGCGCCGCACGCGCCGCCCCGCACCGCGGCCGCCCGAGGGCACACCTCCGCCCGCGGAACTGGCCCGAATGGCGCGCACCGGCCTGGCCGACGCGGCCCGTGTCGCCCGCTGGGCCGACGCCGCTCTGCGCCCGGGGCGCGACGGCGCGAACTCCGACGGCAAGGGCACCCTCTCCGATGCCACCGCCGAACGGGCCGCCGCCGACCTGGGGCTGAGCCCGTCTCAGGTCCGCGCCCACTGGGACACCGCACGCCTGGCGGGCCTCATCGAGGTGCACGGCGACAGCGCCCGCCCGGGCTGGCGGCTGCGCGCCTGGAACCGCGACGACAGCGCCGTGCTGCGTGGCTGGGTCGCCCTCTTCGACGCCTGGTCGCTCGCGTACCCGGAGCCCGTGGGCCGCGAACCCGCCGCCGTCGCCGAAGTCGTCTCCGCGATGCCTCAGGTGCTCTCCTTCCTCCAGCTCTCCGCGGGGCCCGTCCCCATGGAGCAACTCCTCGACCTGCTCGAACAGCGCGTCACGGAGCTGCGCACCGAGCGCTGCGAAATCCCCTACGGCCCCCAGCCTGAGGTCGGCCCGGAGGCCGCCGAGGTCGCGGACGCCCCCCTCGCCCCCCTCCTCGACTGGGCCCTGCACGCCCTCGCGTCCGTGGGCGCGCTCACCTGCGCCGGCGGCCAGGCCACCCTCACCCCGCTCGGCAGCTGGGCGGTCTGGGTCAAGCTGGAGCAGATCTGCGTCGCCGCGCAGAGCCCCGCAGGGAACATCGAGCAGAACGCCGAAGGCATGCTCCGCGGCTGCGCCCAGCTCCGCCCCAACGCGGCCCGCGCCGAGTACCGCGCCTGGCTCGCCGCCCGTCCCGTCGGCAGCGCCGTCACCGAGCTCCTCGACGCCGCCCGCGGCGACGACGCCCTCACCCGCGGCCTCGCCTTCGAGGCGCTGCGCGTGGTCGGCGCCCCCGCCGAGCCCGACGTACGCGCCGTGGCCGAGGAGACCTCGCTGCGCCCCTACGCCCTGCTGTGGCTCGCCGAGCACGACGGCCACGACCCCGAGGACGCCCACGAGGTGCTCACCCGCGAGGAGTCCACCTGGCTGTGGGTCGACACCGCGGCAGCCGTCGCCGACCACGGTGAAGCCCCGCTCCTCGTACGGCACTTGGAGTCCGCGGTGCAGCCCACCGTGCCCGCGCTCCTCGACGAGGTGCGCGCGGTCGGGCACCCTCGCACCGTGCAGGTCCTGGTCGCCCTCGCCGCCGCCCACCCGGACCCGGCGCTCGCCAAGGCCGTACGCCGCGCCGCCTTCCAGGTGCACACCGGGGGAAGCTGACGGGGAGTCGGCGGGGGAACCGACAGGGGAGCGGGCCGGGTCCTACGCCCGTATCTCCGGGGCGTAGGTGCCGAAGCTCCAGATGTTGCCCTCGAGGTCGCGGGCCATGTAGTCCCGCGAGCCGTAGTCCTGGTCCGTCGGGGGCATCAGGATCTCGGCGCCGTGGTCCACGGCGCGCTGGTGGTGTGTGTCCACGTCGTCCACCACCACGTACACCCCCGTCGGGCCGGCGTCCTTCATCGCGCTGTCGAAGACGCCGCCGCGGCCCTTGGAGCCGAGCATGACCGCGCCATTGCCCTGGACCAGCTCGGCGTGCAGCACCGTGCCGACCCCGTTCTCGTCGCTCTCGTACACCGACGCCTCAGTGAAGCCGAAGGCTTCCGTGAGCTGCCTGATCGCCGCCTTCGCGTCCGCGTACAGCAGTGTCGGGTAGATGCTCGGGCGCCCGCCGTCCATGACTGCCATGCCGATCACTCCCACTCGTCCAGCCGCCGGAATCCGACCTGTTGCCCAGTCTTGCACCGGCCACTGACAACGCCCCGCCGTGCGGAAGCCGCCCGCCGTCCGGTCTCAGCGGAAGGTGTTGCACCGCGCCATGTCGCCGCTGCTGTAGCCCTGGTAGAACCACTGCTGCCGCTGCTGGGCCGAGCCGTGCGTCCAGGTCTCCGGGGTCACCCGGCCCTGGAACTTCTCCTGGATCCGGTCGTCGCCGACGGCCGCCGCGGCATCCAGGCCGTCGCGGATGTCGGCATCCGTGAGGCTGGTGATCAGAGCCCTGCCCGTCGACGGGTCCTTCGTCGTCGTCGCGTGGTGCGCCCACACCCCGGCGTAGCAGTCGGCCTGCAGCTCCACCTTCACCGAGTTGCTGTTCGCGCCGGTCACGCCGTCCTGCGACCTGCCCAGCGTTCCCATCAGGTCCTGCACATGGTGCCCGTACTCGTGCGCCACCACGTACGCCTGCGCGAACGGCCCGCCGCTGGAGCCGAACTTGGTGCGCAGATCGTCGAAGAAGCCCAGGTCCAGATAGACCTTGCGGTCGCCGGGGCAGTAGAAGGGCCCGACGGCGGACGTCGCCGCGCCGCACGCCGTGCCGACCTGGTTGCTGAAGAAGACCGTGGGAGAGCGCGTGTACGTGCCGCTGCGGCGTGCGAACTCCTGCGTCCAGAAGGCCTGCACGCTGTTGACCACTGCCACCATGCGGCAGTCCTCCTGGGCGTTCGCGTCGCTTCCTTTGCGGCAGGTCTGCTGGACCTGTGCGAGGGACGAGGAGTTCGCCGCGGGCTCGTCGTTGCCGGAGGAGAGGCCGAGCTGGTCGGGACCGACTCCGAAGAACAGTCCGATGAGCAGAGCGATCAGGCCGGCGATGCCGCCACCGACGGTCGCTCGGCCGCCGGGGATTCGACTGCCGCGCACATCCTGGACCTCGGAAGTGTCCAGGTCGGCGTCGTCGTCGAACTGCATGGGCACACCACCCTCTGCCGTACGTCGCTCTGTGGCGCCATCCTCATACGGCCTCAGGTCCCCGGCCCCGGGCGGAGGTCCGAACGGGGGACGTGCCTGTCCCGTCCGCCGTGTCCCGACGCCGGTCCCGGCTGCCCGCCCCTACGCTCTGCGCCTGATCCGTGGGGCTGTGGTGACGAAAGGGGGCGAGATGGTCGTGCTGTCGACCGAGGTGACCGAGGTGACCGAGGCGCTCCCGACCGTCCCGGCGGCCACGAAGAGCGCGGCCACGAAGAGCGCGACCGTCGAGACCACGGCCACGGAGACCGCGGCCGTGGAGTTCCCACCCTCCCTCGCCCGGCGCCGCCCCCTTCGCGCCCTCCTGCCCGCCGCCCTCGCCCTCCTCCTGGCAGCCCCCCTCCTCGCGGCGGCCCACCAGGCCCGCACCGCCCCCTACGGAGACCGCCTCACCGTCCACGGCCTCCACGCGCGCGTGGAGCACGCGACGCGACCCCCGCTGCGTACGGCAGGGGCCACCGTCGAGGCGTACGACGCACAGACCGGGCGCACCCGGTGGACGTACACGCGGGAGGGCCGGCGCCCGCTCGGCGTGCTCCCCGCGCGCGGGGACGCGATCGCGCTCTGGGACGACGGACTGGTCACCGCCACCGTGCGCGGCGACGGCAGCGCGGTGCGCTGGCACCGGGCCCTTCCCGGGGCCGCGCCCTGGCTCGCCGCCCACGGGGGAGCGGGCGTGCTGCGGGCCCTCGGCCCCCGCATGCTCGCCGTCGTCACCCCTCAGCGCATCGCCGCGTACCGCATCGCCGACGGCGACCTGCGCTGGCTGCTGCCCGCCCGCAGCGGCTGCGCCTTCGCGCCCGCGCGCGCGGTGCGTGCCCGCGCGGCGCTGCTGATCGCGCAGCCCTGCGCCGCCACCGACAGCTGGACCGGCGAGATCATCGCCGTGGACGACCTGGGCAGGATCACCCCGGACCGCACGCCGCTGGGCAGTGATCGACGGGGCGAGCGTCACAGTCTCGAACACGCGCACACCGGAAAAGTGGTTGCACGGCCCCGTTAGACTTGGCCCATGGCCATTCTCCTCGCGCATTAGACGGCGGGAACGTCCTCAGCCGTCCACCCCGCCAACCACCCCGCCCTGGAGTCTGTCCGTGATCTCCGCCTCCGGTATCGAGCTGCGCGCCGGCGCCCGTCTCCTCATCGAGTCCGCCACCTTCCGTATCGCCAAGGGCGACCGCATCGGTCTGGTCGGCCGCAATGGCGCGGGCAAGACGACGCTCACCAAGGTCCTCGCAGGTGAGGGCGTCCCTGCCGCCGGCAATGTCGCCCGCTCCGGCGAGGTCGGCTACCTGCCGCAGGACCCGCGCACCGGCGACCTCGACATACTCGCCGGTGACCGCATCCTTTCCGCGCGCGGCCTGGACACCCTGATCCGCAAGATGCGCGAGAACGAGCAGCGCATCGCCAACGGCTCGGGCGCCACCCGCGACAAGGCCATGCGGCAGTACGAGCGCCAGGAGACCGAGTTCCTCACCAAGGGCGGATACTCCGCCGAGGCCGAGGCCGCCACCATCGCCGCCGCGCTCAACCTGCCCGACCGCGTGCTCGGCCAGCCCCTGCACACGCTCTCCGGTGGTCAGCGCCGCCGTATCGAGCTGGCCCGCATCCTGTTCTCGGATGCGGACACCCTGCTGCTCGACGAGCCGACGAACCACCTCGACGCCGACTCGATCGTCTGGCTGCGCGACTATCTGAAGACGTACCGCGGCGGCTTCATCGTGATCTCCCACGACGTCGACCTCGTGGAGACGGTCGTCAACAAGGTCTTCTATCTCGACGCCAACCGCGCCCAGATCGACGTCTACAACATGGGCTGGAAGCTCTACCAGCAGCAGCGCGAGGCCGACGAGAAGCGCCGCAAGCGCGAGCGGCAGAACGCCGAGAAGAAGGCCGCCGCGCTGCACTCGCAGGCCGACAAGATGCGCGCCAAGGCCACCAAGACGGTCGCCGCGCAGAACATGGCCAAGCGCGCCGACCGGCTGCTCGCCGGACTCGACGCGGTACGGGTCTCGGACAAGGTCGCCAAGCTGCGTTTCCCGGAGCCCGCACCCTGCGGCAAGACCCCGCTCATGGCCGAGGGCCTGTCGAAGTCGTACGGCTCCCTGGAGATCTTCACCGACGTCGACCTGGCCATCGACAAGGGCTCACGCGTCGTGATCCTGGGCTTGAACGGTGCCGGTAAGACGACCCTCCTCAGGCTCCTCGGCGGCGTCGAGACGCCCGACACCGGCGAGGTCGTCGAGGGCCACGGCCTCAAGCTCGGCTACTACGCGCAGGAGCACGAGACCCTCGACCCCGAGCGCACGGTCCTGGAGAACATGCGCTCCGCCGCCCCCGACCTCGACCTGGTCGAGGTCCGCAAGACGCTCGGCTCGTTCCTGTTCTCCGGTGACGACGTCGACAAGCCGGCCGGGGTCCTCTCAGGCGGTGAGAAGACCCGTCTCGCGCTCGCGACCCTCGTGGTCTCCTCCGCGAACGTCCTCCTCCTCGACGAGCCGACGAACAACCTCGACCCGGCCTCCCGCGAGGAGATCCTCGGCGCGCTGCACACCTACAAGGGCGCCGTCGTCCTCGTCACCCACGACGAGGGCGCCGTCGAGGCGCTCGAGCCCGAGCGGATCATTCTCCTGCCGGACGGCGTCGAGGACCTGTGGGGCGCCGACTACGCGGATCTGGTCGCGCTGGCATAAATCCCCACCTGCCCCCGCGCTGTCAGCGGGGCGTGATCGAATGACTGATCCACTGCGTATGGATCATTCGGCCGATCCGTGATCCATCATCTGTGTGAGATCTCCTCGTACCGAGGTGTGTCCTACATCGATTTCGCGGCCGAGCCCTTTATTCCCAAGGGCTCGGCCGTCTTGCGTCGCTGACCAGGTACTTCGTGGAAGAACCCGTTCGGCGGTACGGACAGTGGCAGCCGGAACCTTGGATTCCACTCGTGGGGACGGGCTCCTGTCGTCAAAACCTTGTCTTACGGACCTTGCCGAATGGGTGGCCATGAGGCCCAGGAGGGGTGATCATGAGAGTCCAGAGCGCACTTCCCATGAGGAGGCACGGGTGGCCGAGACTCTGAAGAAGGGCAGCCGGGTAACCGGCGCCGCGCGCGACAAGCTCGCGGCAGACCTGAAGAAGAAGTACGACTCCGGTGCGAGCATCCGAGCGCTGGCCGAAGAGACCGGCCGCTCGTATGGCTTCGTGCACCGGATGCTCAGCGAGTCGGGCGTCACGCTCCGAGGGCGTGGCGGCGCGACGCGGGGCAAGAAGGCCGCCTCGGCCTGAGGCCGGGCGTCCCCATCGGCTTCGGTGGTGGCCACCCGGTCGGTCGCGTGATCGACCGGGTGGTTACTGTGCAGTCACTTAGGTGTCCCTCGTGTTCCGCATGGGGTACGCATCTGATCCGACCGCACCCATCGGAGGCGCCCCATGGCTTCGCTCGACCCGGTATTCGACAAGGACGGCGTACGGCTCACCGTCGACGACGCGATCGCCACGGTGACGCTGACCAACCCGGCCAAGCGCAACGCCCAAAGTCCTGCTCTGTGGCGGGCGTTGACGCAGGCCGGACGGTCACTGCCGGGCTCCGTCCGGGTGGTCGTCCTGCGCGCCGAAGGCAAGTCCTTCTCCGCGGGGCTCGACCGGCAGGCGTTCACGCCCGAGGGCTTCGACGGGGAACCGTCGTTCATCGACCTCGCGCGCGGCTCCGATGCCGAGCTCGACGCGGCCATCGCCGAGTACCAGGAGGCGTTCACCTGGTGGCGGCGCAGCGACATCGTGTCCATCGCCGCCGTTCAGGGGCATGCCATCGGCGCGGGGTTCCAGCTCGCGCTCGCCTGTGACCTGCGCGTCGTCGCGGACGACGTGCAGTTCGCCATGCGCGAGACCAGTCTGGGACTCGTGCCCGACCTCACGGGGACGCATCCGCTGGTGAGCCTCGTGGGCTACGCCCGTGCGCTGGAGATCTGCGCGACGGGCCGGTTTGTGCTGGCTGAGGAGGCCGAGCGGACCGGGCTCGCCAATCTTGCCGTGCCTGCCGACCAGGTCGACGGTGCGGTGCGGGATCTTGCTGCGGCGCTGCTTTCCGCGCCGCGGGATGCCGTGATCGAGACCAAGGCGTTGTTGCGGGGGGTGCAGGACCGTACGTACGAGGAACAGCGGGGTGCTGAGCGTGCGGCTCAGGCTCGGCGGCTGCGGGATCTTGCGGGGGTGGGTGACTGAGGCCCCTCGGGGTGGGTGACTGAGGTTGACTCGGGGCTGCGGGTGGGTGGGAGCTTGTCGCGCAGTTCCCCGCGCCCCTTGAGGGGCGCTCCTGTGCGGGGCGGCTACTCGTGCACGTCAGTTACCAGTACCGCCACCGTCGGGGTGTCCTGTAGTGCCTCTGTGATCGCTGTTCGTACGGACCTTGCCACGTCTGCCGTTCGCTTGTCCGTCGTGACCGCCAGTTCGATGCGGACGTGGCGGCGCGGCAATGCGGGCTCCCCGCCCGGGGTGTCGGTGATGTGTACGGGGCGGCCCAGTACGTCCGTCAGGTGGGTCACGCCCGGGACGGACAGGGCTGCCGTGGCCGCACGTGCCTCGTCCGGGTCCGTCGGCTCGGTGGCCGGGTGTACCTCGGTGGGGCGTACCGCGGCGGCGGCCTCTTCCTCCTCCAGCAAGCCCGTCACCCGTAGGTCCACCTCCGTGACCTTGAGTCCGAGGCGTTCCGTTGCCGCTGTGGCCAGGGCCAGGCGGAGGCGGGCCGCCGTGGTGGGAAGCGGTTCGATGCCCGGGGCCGTGGGGTCCGCCGAGGCCGTGAATTCCGCGCTGATGCGCAGGGGGCCGGGCGGCAGTGCGCTCGGCGGGGGCGGCACGGCGGGGTCGTTGGCCTGGTCGGGATCGGCGAGAGCGATACGGAGCGCGCCGAGGCGTACCCCGCGCACGGGATCCGCCGCGCGCCGCAGTACCGAGTCGGCCGCCCCCTCCGTGATCCACGCGCCGTCGCGCGGAAGGCCGAGCGGCAGCAGTCTGCCGAACCCGAGCTGGTGCCGTACAACCTGCGTCCACCGGTCCGCCGTCATTGCTCCAGCCTGCCGCATCCCCGGCGCGCGACCGAGCAACCCCGCTTACTGTGGGCAAAGGAGGACGACCGAAAGGGACGTACGGCGATGACCGACATGACGGAGCGGAACCGGACGGAGAACTCCGAGGGCGAGAAGGAGTCGCCGCAGACCCGTAAGCCCACCAGGCGCGGCGGCGGAGATCCGGCCACCCGGGGACGGACCACGATCGCCGACGGCGTCGTGGAGAAGATCGCCGGGCTCGCCGCCCGCGATGTGCTCGGCGTGCATGCCATGGGCAGCGGACTGAGCCGGACCTTCGGAGCGGTGCGCGATCGTGTGCCCGGTGGTTCGAAGTCCGTCTCGCGGGGTGTGAAGGCCGAGGTCGGCGAGTTGCAGACCGCGCTCGACCTGGAAATCGTCGTCGACTACGGCGTGTCGATCGCCGACGTGGCCCACGCCGTGCGCGAGAACGTCATCGCGGCCGTCGAGCGGATGACCGGCCTTGAGGTCGTGGAGGTCAATATCGCGGTGAGTGATGTGAAACTTCCCGACGAAGAAGACGAAGAGCCGGAGTCGCGGCTCCAGTGACCACCGGTCACCGAACCGCCGGCGACCGCCCGGCCACCGCACAGCTAGTGATCACTCGGCCATCGAACTGCTGAGGAGCGCACCATGAGCTTGGCCGTGATCGGCATGATCGCCGGAATGGCGCTGGGCTTCGCCGGGTACTTCGGAGGTTTTGGGGCCTTCCTGCTGGTGGCGGCCCTGGGCGCCATCGGATTCGTCGTCGGGCGGTTCCTCGAAGGGGACCTGGATCTCGGTGACTTCTTCCGTCCCCGCGACGACCGGCGGCGGTGACGCGTGCCAGGTCACGTCGACCGGCTCGGCGAGCCGCGGCGGCCCGTGACGACCGTCGCGCCGGCCGAGCGGGGCGCGACCCGGATCGCCGACCGGGTCGTCGCGAAGATCGCCGGGCAGGCGGCGCGCGAGGCGCTGGGATCGCTGCCCCCGGAGGCCGCGCCCCCGCACGCGAGCGTCGTCGTGCGTCCCGGGGCTGTCGGCTCCGCCAGGGCGGGGGAGACCCCGGCCGAGAGAACCGAGAGCGCCCATGTCCGCGTCAGTGTCGAACTCGACTATCCCTCCGACATCGGTGGCCAGTGCAACGCGGTGCGTCGCCATGTCGCTGAGCGGGTAAGGGCGTTGGCGGGGATGGAAGTGCCGGAGGTGGCCGTCCAGGTGGAGCGGCTGCACCTGGCGCAGGCGCCCGGCGCGGCACAGGGGAGGACGCAATGAGCGAGCCCCAGGGCTCCGAGAGCACCCGGCGCATGCCTGTCATGCCCGTCATGGAGAAGGGGTCCGAGAGCGGCGCGCTCGGGCAGTCCGCCTCCGCATCGGACTACGAACCACTGCACACCGTCGACGACGAGGACGGCGGCCAGGGCCGCTTCTGGTCCGTGCGCCGGGTGCCCGCGGGCATCCTCGCGGTGCTGGTCCTCGTCGTCGCGGGGGCCTTCCTGTACGACATCACGGCCGTACGCGCCCACCGGCCCGCCATGCACTGGCGCAGGGAACTGGCCCGGCAGCTCGCCGAACAGCCCCTCGACGACACCTGGGTGCTCGTCGGCGCCGGAATCGCGGCCGCCCTCGGGATCTGGCTGATCGTCCTCGCCGCCACGCCCGGACTGCGCGACGTCCTGCCCATGCGGCGCACCCACGCCGACGTCCGGGCCGGGCTGCACCGGGGCGCCGCCGCGATGGCGCTGCGCGACCGGGCCATGGAGGTCGCCGGGGTCCAGTCGGTCCGGGTCCGTATGGGACGAAAGAAGGTCGACGTCCGCGCGGTCTCGCACTTCCGTGAACTCGACGACGTACGCGCCGACTTGGACGCCACACTCGCCGACGGCATCAGGGGGCTCGGGCTCGCCCGGCCGCCCTCGCTGTCGGTGCACGTCAGGCGTCCCGGACGGAAGGGGTGAGGCCGGTGCTGCGGATCGTCAACCGGGTACTGATCGGGATCATCGGTCTCGCGCTGGTGGCGCTGGGCGGTTCCGTGCTCGCCGTCGGGCTCGGCGTGCGGCCGCCCTCGTGGTGGATCCATGACGGCCGGCACGACGTGCTGCTCAGCGATGCCGAGCGGACCCGGTGGCGGGACCACGGCTGGTGGTGGCCGACCGTCATCGCCGTCCTCGCGGTGCTCGTGCTGCTCGCCTTGTGGTGGCTGGCGGCCGTGCTGCGGCGGCGCCGGCTCACCGAGGTGCTCGTCGACACCGGCGACGGCCAGGGCGCGCTGCTGCGCGGGCGGGCCCTGGAGGGCGTACTGGCCGCCGAGGCGGGCCAGTTGGACGGTGTCGACCACGCGCAGGTCCTGCTGACCGGGCGGCGCGGCACCCCCGAGGCGCGGGTGCAGCTCCTGCTGGAACCGCATGTGAACCCCGGCCACGCGCTGCACCTGCTGACGGCGGAGGCGCTCGCGCACGCGCGGGACTCGGCGGGGCTCGCGGCACTCCCCGCGGAGGTGCGCCTCCGCGGGGTCAAGCACCGTGCCGAACGGGTCAGTTGAGCACCACAAGGGGGTCCGGGACCCCCGCGCGGCAAGGACTCAGAACCCGTGCCGCATCCCGCCGTCCACCGGCAGCATGATGCCCGTCAGGTACGACGCCGCGGGCGAGAGCAGGAACGCGGCCGTCCGGCCGAACTCCTCCGGGGTGCCGTAGCGGCGCAGCGGAATGCTGGCCTCGTTGGCCGCGCGGGTGGCCTCCGGGTCGGCGGAGAGGCCGTCCAGCTCGCGGACGCGGTCCGTGTCGATACGGGACGGGAGCAGGCCGACGACGCGGATGCCGCGCGGGCCCAGCTCGTCCGCGAGGGACTTGGCGAAGCCCGCGAGGCCGGGGCGCAGACCGTTGGAGATGGTCAGCCCCGGGATCGGCTCGTACACCGAGGCGGAGAGCACGAAGCCGATGACACCGCCCTCGCCGAGCTCCGCGGCGGCCGTGCGGGCCAGCCGCACCGCGCCGAGGAAGACCGACTCGAACGCGGCCGTCCACTGCGCGTCCGTGTTGTCGGCGACGAACCCGGGCGGCGGGCCGCCGACGCTGATCAGGATGCCGTCGAAGCCGCCGAAGTGCTCATGGGCGGCCGCGATCAGCCGGGCCGCGGTCCCGGGGTCGGCGTTGTCGGCGGCGACCCCGACCGCGTTCGGGCCGAGCGCGGACGCTGCATCGGCGACGCTCTTCTCGTCGCGCCCCGTCACGATCACCTTCGCGCCGTCGGCGACGAGTTCACGCGCGGCGGCGCTGCCCAGGCCACGGGTGGCTCCCGTGACGACGTACACACGGTCCTTCAGTCCAAGATCCATGGCCCCTATCCTCCCCTATCCCGCCTTCTCGCCTCCGAACAGGGCGAAGGCGGTACCCACCAGGCCGATGTGGCTGAACGCCTGCGGGAAGTTGCCGAGCTGGCGGCCGGCGACGGGGTCGTACTCCTCGGACAGCAGGCCCACGTCGTTGGCCAGCCCCACCAGCCGCTCGAACAGCTCGCCGGCCTCCTGCGTACGACCCGTCAGATGCAGGGCCTCCGCGAGCCAGAACGAGCAGACCAGGAAGGCGCCCTCGCCGCCGGGCAGCCCGTCGACGCCGGTGCCCTCGGCGGTGTAGCGGCGCACGAAGCCGTTGCCGCCGAGCTCCTCGCGGATCGCGTCGATCGTGCCGATCACCCGTGGATCGTCGGGCGGCAGGAAGCCGACGCGGGGGATGAGCAGCAGCGAGGCGTCCAGCTCGCGTGAACCGTAGGACTGCGTGAAGGTGTTCCGCTCGGCGTCGTAGCCGCGCTCGCACACCTCCTGGTGCACCTCGTCACGCATCGCGCGCCAGACGTCCGCATCGCCGCCGAGCTCCGGACACTCCTCCAGGGAGCGTACGGCGCGGTCGGCGGCCACCCATGCCATCACCTTCGAGTACACGAAGTCCCGTCGAGGGCCGCGCACCTCCCAGATCCCCTCGTCCGGCTGCCGCCACGCGGTCCGCAGGAACTCCAGCAGGGCGGCCTGCACGCGCCACATGTGCGGCTTGAAGGGCAGACCCGAACTCCGGGCCAGCGACAGCGAGTCGATGACCTCGCCGTACACGTCGAGCTGCAACTGCTGTACGGCTTCGTTGCCGACCCGGACCGGGTACGAGTCGGCGAATCCGGGCAGCCACGGCAGCTCGTACTCGGGCAGGCGGCGCTCGCCGGCGATGCCGTACATGATCTGCAGGTCCGCCGGGTCGCCCGCGACCGCGCGCAGCAGCCAGTCGCGCCAGGCCTCGGCCTCCTCGTGGTAGCCGGCCGCCAGGAGCGCGCCGAGCGTGAGCGTGGAGTCGCGCAGCCAGCAGTAGCGGTAGTCCCAGTTGCGGACCCCGCCCAGTTCCTCGGGCAGCGAGGTGGTGGGGGCGGCCACGATGCCGCCGGTCGGCGCGTAGGTGAGGGCCTTGAGGGTGATCAGGGAGCGGACGACGATGTCCCGGTGCGGGCCGTCGTAACGGCAGCGCGCCGCCCACGCCTGCCAGTCCTCGACGCTGACGCGCAGTGCCTCGAACGGGTCGACGCGGGAGGGACGCGGCTCGTGCGAGGGATGCCAGGTCAGAACGAAAGCGACCTTCTCGCCCTTTTCGACCGTGAACTCCGAGTGCGTACGGAAATCCTTGCCCCAGGTGCGCACCGGCGGCTCACTGCGCAGCCACACCGAGTCCGGCCCCGCGACCGCGACGCGTTCGCCGTCCACGCGGCGCATCCATGGCACGACCAGGCCGTAGTCGAAGCGCAACCGGAGCAGGCCGCGCATCGTCACCCGGCCGCTCAGTCCTTCGACGACGCGTACGAGATCGGGGGCACGGTCGCGCTGCGGCATCAGGTCGGTCACCCGGACCGAGCCCTCGTCGGTGTCCCACTCGGTGTCGAGCACGAGCGTGTCCGGGCGGTAGGCGCGCCGGGTGCAGAGGCCCGCTCCCTTGGGCGCGATGCGCCAGTGGCCGTGGTCCTCGTCACCCAGCAGCGCGGCGAAGCAGGCCGCCGAGTCGAACCGGGGCAGACACAACCAGTCGACGGAGCCGTCGCGGCCCACCAGGGCGGCAGTCTGTTCGTCCCCGATGAGCGCGTAGTCCTCGATGCGTCGTTGCACGGTGGACGGATTCCCGACGGGGAGGGAGGCCAATCGGGCCGCCAGAGTGGCACGTGCCGCCCGCCCACGGCGCGGGCCGCACGTGGACGGGCGGTCGGCGCTGCCCGAAGCGGTCGGCCCGGGCCTAGACGGTGGCCGCCGCCGTCTCCGGCACGGTCTCCTTCGCGGCCGCCTCCGCCCGGTCACGGCGCTCGCGGCGGGCCAGGACCACCCAGCCCACGGGGACGCCCGCGGCGAACAGCCACCACTGGATCGCGTACGCCATGTGCGGACCGATGTCGCCGTGCTCGGGGTTGGGAATCAGCTCGGGGGAGTCGCCCTTGGGCTCCGGTGCGGTCTGCTCGATGTAGCCGCCGAGGACCTGCTTGCCGAGCCGCTGCGCCTCCTGCTCGCTGCTGATCAGCATGACCTGGCGGTCGGGCAGGCCCCGCACGTTCTTGATGCCGCTGTCGGCGGTCGTCTCGTCGGCCATGAGCCGGCCGGTGACGGTGATCTCGCCCTTCGCGGGCGCCGGGATCTTCGGGAACGCGGTCTGCGCGCCGTCCGCCGGGATCCAGCCACGGTTGACGACGAGGACGCGGCCGTCGTCCAGGACGAACGGGGTCAGGACGTGGTAGCCGACCTCGCCGTCGGTGTTGGTACGGCGGCGTACGACCTCTTCGTGCGCGGTGTCGAAGTGGCCCTTCGCGGTCACCCGGCGGAACAGGTCCTCGTGTTCGATGTGCTGCCCCGGCGATGTCAGCGACTCGGCGGGCACCGGCTTCGCGGCCAGCGACTCGGAGATCACCGTGTTCAGCGCGACCTTGTGCTCATGGCGATGCAGCTGCCAGAAGCCCAGCTTGATCATCGTCGGGATGAGCGCGAGGGTCACGAGGGTGAGAATCACCCACTGCCGGGACAACAGGAAGCGGTACACCCCATTGACGGTACTCGGCACGAATCGGCCCTCGACGGGAGGGTCCCGCCGAGGGCCGCAGTGATGCCCCACGTCGTGCCGGGGAGCGGGGCTCAGACCTTGTCGACGATCCCCACCTTCCCCTCCGCGCGGGCGCAGTGGCCGCCGCAGAACCAGTGGCCCTCGACCTCGACCCCTTGGCCGATGATCTGGACGCGACAGTGTTCGCAGAGGGGGGCCATCCGGTGGATCGCGCAGGAGAAGCAGTCGAAGACGTGCACCGCACCCTGCGCGTGCACCTCGAAGGACATGCCGTAGTCATTGCCACATACTTCACATCTCGCCATGCGCCACAGGGTGGGGCGCGGACGCGGCGCGGGCGAGCGGGCGCCGGGCGAGTCGCCCGGCAATCACCCGTACGTCCGCCAAATCACCCATGCGTCCACCCCTTGCCGGTACGTCATTCAGGGCATCCGTACGTCCGTCAGTGGCCGCCGGGTCACTTCCCCGACGCCGGCTCCACGTCCCGCAGCAGCTGCCCGAATGCCGCCTCGTCGATCACCGGCGTCCCGAACTGCTTGGCCTTGACCACCTTCGACGTGCTGGAGTCCGGGTCGTTGGTGACGAGCAGGCTGGTGAGCCGGGACAGGCTGGTCGCGACATGCAGTCCGGCCTCGACGGCACGGTCCTCCAGCAGCTCGCGGTCGACGGACGTGTCGCCGGAGAACGCGATGCGCATGCCCTGCTTGAGCGGTTTGCCCTCTTCGTAGCGACCTGGGTTGGGATAGGGGCATGCGGGGCGTTTGCGCGAGGGCCGCCAACTCCCGGACGGGTAACCACCTGCCGAGTAACCGCCGGACTGCCGCCCGATCCGCGGCGCCGCGGCGCTGTCGGACCACTCCTTGAGCGGCAGGCACTCAAGGAGCGGCAGCCGTACACCCTTGCTCACGGCGGCCCGCAGGCTCGGCCGGAACGCCTCGGCCAGCACGCGCGCGTCGTCCAGCGCGTGGTGCGCCCGCTGCTGCACGACCCCGAAGTGCGCGGCCAGCGACTCCAGCTTGTGGTTGGGCAGCGGAAGCCCCAGCTCCTTGGAGAGCGCGATGGTGCACAGCCGCTGCCGCACCGGCGCCTCGCGCTCCGCGCGCGCGTACTCGCGCGCGATCATCGACCAGTCGAAGACCGCGTTGTGCGCGACGAGCACGCGGCCGTCGAGCCGGGCGGCGAACTCCTCGGCGATGTCCTGGAAGAGCGGGGCGCCTTCGAGCATGTCGCTCGTCAGGCCGTGGATCCACACCGGGCCCGGGTCCCGCTCCGGGTTGACCATCGTGTACCAGTGGTCCTCGACCTCACCGCGTGCGTCCAGCCGGTAGACGGCGGCCGAGATTATCCGGTCGTCGCGGGCCAGGCCGGTGGTCTCCACGTCGACGACCGCGTACCCCTGTGGATACGCGGCCGGCCAGGAGACTGGGGACGCTGCGGTCGTCAGGTCTTCGAGCATGGTCAATGAGGATACGGGCCACGACTGACAGTCCGGGCCCCGCCTTCCCGGAACGCGGTCCTCCAAAGGCCCCCGACATGGCCACGCGCGCGCGTGCCGCACAATCGGGCCGGACCGCCCCTGAGTTGACGCCGCGCCGCCCGCCAGTAGGGCGCGGGCCCCAGGTGACGGCCCGGCAGCACCGCCGCGAGCCGTCGGTCCAGCGCGTGACGAAAGGGGCGAGGCCGGGGCACGGGCGGCCCGGGTCAGCGTGCGAGCAGGGCCTCCACCAGCGCCCGTACGGAGAGGGCGAACAGCTTCTCCTGGTCGACCGGGCCGGCCAGCGCCCGGGCCAGGCCCGGGTCGTCCTCCGCGGTCTCGGTGTCCCACAGCTCCTCCTCGGCGGGCTGCTGCACGGGCGCGCGCTCGCGGTTGCGCTCGACGAGGACGAAGCCGACGACCTGGAACTGCACGGCCCGGACGACCTCGGCCGCGCGGGTGCCGCGCAGTCCCGCCGCGTGCACCTCGTGCACCAGGGCCTGCTGTGCGGGCAGGAACATCCGCTCGGTCAGTCCGCGTTCGTGCACCATCGCGACGAGGTGCGGATGCTCGCGCAGCTGCCGGCGCAGGGCGCGGGCCACCGACGCGATGCGCTGGGCCGGCGTGCGCCCGGTGGGGCGGATCACGCCGAGATCGGCGACCGTGCGCTCGACGAGCGCGTCGAGGAGCGACTCCCGATTGCCGACGTGCCAGTAGATCGAGGTGACCGCGGTGCCCAGCTCGGCGGCGAGTTTGCGCATCGTCAGGGCGTCCGGGCCGAGCTGCTTCACCAGGTGCGCGGCGCTGTCGAGGATCGCGTCGCGGGTGAGTGCCGTCCTCGTCATGGCGCCCCCACGTTTCCAGGTCTCCGTCGTGCACGCGTATTTACCCGCAACGCAGTCTGCTGTAACTGTGTTACAGGCGCCAGTGACGGACCATCAGGAAACCTTCGGTGAAGGGCGGTACGACATGGCACGAGTGAGGTACGGCGCACGGACGGAGACGGAGATCGCCGCCGCGCGCACCGCGAGCTCCAAGCTCCCCGACATCTGGTCCACCGGAGTGGTGGCCGTCTGGGAGAGCGATCCGGACGCGGTCGCGGCGGTCCTGCCGCCCCCGCTGAAGCCCACCGGGCGGCCCCTGGTGCGGGTGAACATCAGCAAGGTCGAACTGCCCGGATACCCGCTGGGCGCGGGCTCGTTCGCCGTCGCCGCTGCGCACGACGGCGTCGAGGGCTGGTATCCGCTCGTCATGCCGATGACCCACGAACGGGCCCTCATCGGCGGCCGCGAGGTCTTCGGGGAACCCAAGAAGCTCGGCGAGGTGACGGTCGAGCGCGACGGTCTCGTCGTACGGGCCGCGCTCGCCCGGCACGGCATCGCGTTCGTCGAGGTGCGCGGCGCGGTGAGCGGCGGCCTGCCGCTTCCGGAGCCCGTCCAGAAGACCGACTTCTACTTCAAGTTCCTTCCCGCGGTGGACGGTTCGGGGTTCGACGCCGACCCCGTCCTCGTGCACTGTCTGCGCAACGAGAAGGTGCGCAAACTGGAGAGCGTCACCGGGGACGTCGTCCTGCGCGAGTCGATGTACGACCCGGTCGCCGACCTCCCGGTACGCCGGCTCGTCGAGATCACCATCGGTGAGAAGACCACCGACCAGAAGGGCAAGGTCGTCGAACGGGTCAGCGCCCAGGCCCTGTTGCCGTACATCCACCAGCGCTACGACGACCCGCAGCAGATCCTCGACGGGCCGCCCGAGGGGAGCCTCTGATGGATCTCCGCGCGGGGCAGGTCGCCGTCGTCACCGGCGCGGCGAGCGGGATCGGGCTCGCGATGGCGCGGCGGTTCGCGGCGGACGGTCTGAAGGTGGTCCTCGCGGACGTCGAGCAGGGCGCCCTGGAGAAGGCCGCCGCCGAGCTGCGGGAGGACGGCGCCGACGTGCACGCGCGCGTGGTGGACGTCGGGGACCGCGAGGCGGTCTTCGCGCTGGCTTCGGAGGCATACGAGAAGTACGGCGCCGTGCACGTCCTGTGCAACAACGCCGGTGTCGGCTCCGGTGCCGAGGGCCGCATGTGGGAGCACGATCCGAACGACTGGAAGTGGGCCTTCGCCGTCAACGTCTGGGGCGTCTTCCACGGCATCCAGGCGTTCGTCCCGCGGATGATCGCCCAGGGAGAGCCGGGCCACGTCGTCAACACCTCGTCCGGCGACGGCGGGATCGCCCCGCTGCCCACCGCCTCCGTCTACGCCGTCACCAAGGCGGCCGTCGTGACGATGACCGAGTCGCTGTACGCCCACCTGAAGGCGGAGCACGCGCGCGTGGGCGCCTCCGTGCTCTTCCCGGGGCCCCACATGCTCCGTACGGGCCTGTGGGAGTCGCACCGCAACAGGCCCTCGCGCTACGCGAAACAGAAGCCCAGGAAGACCCCGTACCGCAGCCTCGACCAGTGGGAGGCCGCGATGAAGGAGGCGGGCCACGAGGTGCGGTTCACCCCCGTCGAAGAGGTCGCCGACCTCGTCGCCGAGGGGATCCGCCGAGGCCGCTTCTGGCTGCTGCCCGAGAGCGAGCACAGCGACCGGCAGATCCGGGCGCGTTCGCAGTCGATGCTCGACCGCGCCGACCCGTCGTACCTAGAGAATTTCATCCTGGACTGAGGGGCGTGCCATGACCGACCAGGACCCCTACCTCATCATCTCCTCCGACTGCCATGCCGGTCTCCCCACCGAGGAGTACCGGCCCTATCTGGACCCCCGTTTCCACCGGGACTTCGACGAGTTCCTCGCGGGCCGCGACCGGCGCCGCGAGGAGATGACACGGCTCGGTATCCGCAACGAGGCGTTCGCGAACAAGTGGTTCCAGGACAACGAGGAAGGCCTGCGCGGCGGCTGGGACACCGCGCAGCGTCTCAAGGAGCTGGACGGCGACGGTCTGGCGGCCGAGGTCGTCTTCCCGGACGCGGACGCCGTGGACAGCCAGACCGCCGCCCCCTTCGGTGTGGGCCTCGGCCTCTCGGGGGACCAGGACCCGGAGCTCGGCATGGCCGGCGCGCAGGCGCACAACCGCTGGCTGGCCGACTTCGTCTCCGAGAACCCCGAACGGCACTGCGGGGTGGCCCTGTTGCCCATCACGGCGGAGGTGTCGCGCGTGGTGGAGGAGGTGTACCGCGCCAAGGAGTCGGGCCTGGGCGCGCTGATGATCCCCTCCATGTGGGTCGACAAGCAGCCGTACCACGACCGCCGTTACGACCCCGTGTGGGCGGCGGCCGCCGAGTGCGGGATGCCCGTGGTCACCCACTCGGGCGCGGCACCACGCCACGAATACGGCGACCACCTGGGAATCTACGTCTCCGAAGTCACCTGGTGGCCCGCCCGCCCCCTCTGGTTCCTGCTGTGGTCGGGCGTCTTCGAACGGCACCCCGGCCTCAAGTTCGGTGTCGCGGAGTCGGGTTGCTGGTGGCTGCCGAACCTCCTCTGGTTCATGGACCGCCTCTACCTGGGAGCGCACGGCGGCAAGAAGCTGTCGCCCTTCGCGGAGCTGAAGCGGCCCCCGCACGAGTACCTGGACCGGCAGCTCTTCATCTGCGCGACGAACACCAAGCGCCGCGAACTGGCCCAGCGGTACGAGATCGGCATCGACAACATCCTCTGGGGCAGCGACTTCCCGCACCCCGAAGGCACCTGGCCCGACACGCGCGCGTGGCTGGCGAAAACCTTCCACGACATCCCCGTCGAGGAGACGCGCCGCATGCTCGGCCTGGCGGCGGCGGAGGTCTTCGGGTTCGACGTCGAGAAACTGACCCCGCTCGCCCGGCGCATCGGTCCGACCCCCGCCGAACTCGGCCAGAGCGACGACCAGACGGCCGTGGAGGCGTCCTGGGCCCGCTCGCGCGAGGTGGGCCGCCACTGGCTGACGGACCACGACTTCCCGACCCTGGGAGTGACCCCATGAGCGACGACCGGTACACGGTGATCTCCGCCGACTGCCACGCGGGCGCCGATCTCCTGGACTATAAGCCGTACTTGGCGAAGCGGCACCACGAGGCCTTCGACGCGTGGGCGGCCACGTACGTCAATCCGTACGAGGATCTGCTCGCCGACACGGCCGACAAGAACTGGAACTCCGGGCGGCGCCTCGCGGAGCTGGAGGAGGACGGGATCGTCGCGGAGGTCGTCTTCCCGAACACCATCCCGCCGTTCTTCCCGTCGGCCTCCCTGATGGCGCCGGCCCCGACGGTGGAGGAGTTCGCGCAGCGGTGGGCCGGGCTGCGGGCCCACAACCGCTGGCTCGCGGACTTCTGCGCGGCAGCTCCCGGCCGCCGCGCGGGCGTCTTCCAGATTCTCCTCAACGACGTGGACGAGGCGGTGAAGGAGATCCGCTGGGCCGCCGGCGCGGGCCTCAGGGGCGGCCTGCTGCTGCCCGGCACACCGCCGGGTTCGGGCCTGCCCGAGCTGTACTCGTCGGCGTACGACCCTATCTGGGCGGTCTGCGCCGAACTGGGCGTGCCGGTGAACCACCACGCGGGCTCGGCGTCGCCGCCCCTGGGCGACGAACCGGCCGCCCGGGCGGTCTTCATGGTGGAGACGACCTGGTTCTCGCACCGCGCGCTGTGGCACCTGATCTTCGGCGGCGCGTTCCGTCGTCACCCGGACCTGAGGCTGGTGCTGACCGAGCAGGGCTCGGGCTGGATCCCCGGGGTGCTCGACATGCTGGACTACTACCACGGACGGTTGGTGACGGCCGCCACGAAGGCGTCGACGGCCGAGTCGAAATTCGGCGCGGGACTGGCCGAGGCCATGGGCAAGGGCCCGTCGGAAGTCTGGCGGGACAACTGCTTCGTCGGCGCCAGCTTCATGCGCCCGCACGAGGTACCGCTCCGGGACCGCATCGGCCTCGACAAGATCATGTGGGGCAGCGACTACCCGCACGACGAGGGCACCCACCCCTACTCCCGGGAAGGCCTGCGCATCGCCTACGCGGGCCTGCCGCGCGAGGAGATCGCCGCGATGGTCGGCGGCAACGCGGCCCGCGTGTACGGCTTCGACCTGGCGTACCTGGACGAGATCGCCGCGAAGGTCGGCCCGACGGTGGAGGAGATCGCCGAGCCGCTCGGCGATCCGCCGGCGGACGCGACGAGCCCGGTGTTCGCGAGGGGAGGGTCGGTACGGGTGTGGTGACGGACGGTCCGGTGCGTGCCGAGCCGGCCATGGGAGCGGTGACGAGTCGGTACGGGGCTGACGGCGCCCGGGGTGCGATCCTCCCCGTGTGACGCAACCGACGCACGACGAGGCCCACGGAGGAGCGCTCGGCTCGCGGCTGAACTGGCTGCGGGCCGCCGTCCTGGGCGCCAACGACGGCATCATCTCCACCGCCGGCCTCGTCGTCGGCGTGGCGGGCGCCACGGACGACCGCTCCGCACTGCTCACGGCGGGGCTCGCCGGACTGCTGGCCGGGTCGATGTCCATGGCGGCGGGCGAGTACGTGTCCGTCTCCACCCAGCGGGACTCGGAGCTGGCCGCCCTGGCCCTGGAGAAGTGCGAGCTCAAGGAGCAGCCGGAGGCCGAACTGGAGGAGCTGACCGAGCTGCTGGAGCAGCGCGGCCTGACCCGGGACGTGGCCCGCGAGGCGGCGGGACAGCTCACCGAACGGGACGCCCTGCGCGCCCACGCGCGCGTGGAGCTCGGTATCGACCCCGACGACCTCACCAACCCCTGGCACGCGGCATGGGCGAGCTTCCTCGCGTTCACCGCGGGGGCGCTGCTGCCGCTGCTGGCCATGGTGCTGCCCCCGGCGGACTGGCGCCTCGGAGTCACCGTCGTATCGGTACTGGCCGCCCTCGTCCTCACCGGCTGGAGCAGCGCCCGTCTGGGAGGGGCGGACACGGGCCGGGCCGTCCTGCGGAACGTGGCGGGCGGCGCGCTGGCGATGGCGGTGACGTACGCGGTGGGAGCCCTGCTGGGAGCGGCGGGCGTGTGAACCAGTGATCCGCCCCGGCCGTGCGCGGAGTTCACCAGGAGCCGTTGGAGGAGATCACCAAGAAGCAAGCGCGTACCGCCGGTAATACTTGTCGGTAACAACCTCTAGCCGCAGCCGACCAGCGGTTCTACGGTGCACTCATGCCGAACCTGCCCGATGTCGTGCTGTGGTCGATACCCGCCTTTGTGCTGCTCACGGTGATCGAGATCGTGAGCTTCCGTCTCCATCCCGACGAGGACGAGGCGGGCTACGAGGCGAAGGACGCCGCGACGAGCGTCGGCATGGGCCTCGGCAGTCTCGCCTTCGACTTCCTGTGGAAGATCCCGATCGTCGCGATCTACTCGGCGGTCTACGAACTGACACCGCTGCGCGCGCCCGTCCTGTGGTGGACGGTTCCGCTGATGCTGCTCGGCCAGGACTTCTTCTACTACTGGTCGCACCGCGGGCACCACGTCATCCGCATCCTGTGGGCCTGCCACGTGGTCCACCACTCCAGCCGGAAGTTCAACCTCACCACCGCGCTGCGCCAGCCCTGGACGACCTGGACCGTCTGGCCCTTCTACGTCCCGCTCATCGCCCTCGGCGTGCACCCGGCCGCGCTCGCCTTCTGCTCGTCGGCGAACCTCGTCTACCAGTTCTGGATCCACACCGAGCGCATCGACAAGCTGCCCCGCCCCTTCGAGTTCGTCTTCAACACGCCGTCCCACCACCGCGTCCACCACGCCTCCCAGGGCGGCTATCTGGACCGCAACTTCGGGGGCATCCTCATCGTCTGGGACCGGCTCTTCGGATCATGGGTCGCGGAGACCGAGCGGCCCGTCTACGGGCTCACCAAGAACATCGCCACGTACAACCCCCTGCGCGTGGCCACCCACGAGTACGCCGCCATCGCCAGGGACCTGAAGGCGGCCGCGAGTTGGCGCGAGCGGGCGGGCCGGGTCTTCCGCGGCCCCGGCTGGCAGCCCGCGCCGCCGGCCGCCGCGAAGACGCCGGTCACGGAGCCCGTCGCGTGAACCCACGCCTCGCGCGCGTGCTGCTCGTCTCCTTCGGCCTCGCGGTGGTCGTGGACCTCGTGTCCCTGGGTGCGGGGTTCGACCTCGGGCACCGGATCGCCAAGCCGCTCCTGATGCCCCTGCTCGCCGCCCACACGGGCGTACGCGGCGGCCCGCGGCTCCTGGTCGCCGCGCTGCTCTGCGGCTGGGGCGGCGACGTGCTGCTCCTGTCCGACGCCGACCCGGCCTTCCTCGTGGGGATGGCGTCCTTCGCGGCGGGGCACGTGTGTTACCTCGTCCTTTTCCGGCGAACGGCACGCGCGCGTGGAGCCCTGCTCGCGGGTGGGTACGCGATCGCCCTCGTCGCCACCGTCACTCTCCTGTGGCCCGACCTGCCCGTCGGTCTCCGCATTCCCGTCGCGGGCTACAGCCTGCTCCTGACCGCGATGGCGTACGGGGCCACCAGGCTGGGGCTCGTGGCGGGGCTCGGCGGCGCCCTCTTCATGGTCTCGGACACGCTCATCGCCACCGGGGTCGCCGAGTGGCCGCAGCTCCCGAGCCCCGACTTCTGGATCATGCTCACGTACGCCGCCGCCCAGTATCTGCTGGTCCGCGGTGTGCTGGGCACCCTCGGCGCGCGGTCCGCGCCCGCGGCGGCGTACGGTGAGATGCGCTCAACCACCCCCTGAGCGCATCCACCGACGCCCCGCACGAGAAGGACCCTCGCCATGCGCGCCACCACCATCCACGCCCCGTACGACATGCGCGTGGAGGACGTGCCCGAGCCCGTGGTGCAGCTGCCCACCGACGCGGTCGTACGGGTGCTGCGCTCCTGCATCTGCGGCAGCGACCTGTGGGCGTACCGCGGCGAGGCGGCCCGGCAGCCGGGGCAGCGGATCGGGCACGAGTTCCTCGGCATCGTCGAGGAGACCGGCTCCGAGGTGACCGGCGTCCGGCGCGGTGACCTGGTCGTCGCGCCCTTCATGTGGTCCGACGGCATCTGCGACTACTGCCGCGAAGGGCTCACCACCTCGTGCGAGCACGGCGGCTTCTGGGGTGCCGTCGGGTACGACGGCGGACAGGGCGAGGCCGTACGCGTTCCGTTCGCCGACGGCACCCTCGTACAACTGCCCAAGGACGCGGCCTCCGACGACCGCCTGCTGTCGGCCCTGCTGACGCTGTCCGACGTCATGGGCACCGGACATCACGCGGCCCTCGGCGCGGGTGTCCGGAAGGGCGCCACCGTCGCCGTCGTCGGGGACGGGGCCGTCGGCCTGTGCGCCGTGCTGGCCGCCAAGCGGCTCGGCGCCGAGCGGATCATCGCGCTCGGACGCCACCAGGTGCGTACGGACATCGCGCGCCTCTTCGGCGCCACGGACGTCGTCGCCGAACGCGGCGACGCGGCTGTCGAGGCCGTGCGGGAGCTGACCCGTGGCCAGGGCGCGCACTGTGTCGTCGAGGCCGTCGGCACCGAGCAGTCCATGAAGACGGCCGTGAACATCACCCGCGACGGCGGCGCCATCGGCTTCGTCGGGGTGCCGCACGGCAGCGGTACGGGCCTGGACCTGGGCGTGATGTTCGACCGGAACATCGCCCTGAGCGGCGGTGTCGCGCCGGTCCGCGCATACATCCCGCAGCTGCTGCCCGACGTCCTCGACGGGACCATCGACCCGTCGCCCGTCTTCGACATGACCGTCGGCCTGGAGGGCGTGCCCGAGGGCTACAAGGCGATGGACGAGCGCACCGCCCTCAAGGTCATGGTCGCCAACTGAGGCTCACCATCTGATCGGCAGCGGCAGCGCCGTCAGTGCGCCCGAGACCGCGACGACCACGCCCAGTGCCACGACCTCCGCGCGCGCGGGGACGCAGGCGCTGAGCGGGTCCGCCGCGCGGCGCAGACGGAGACGCGCCCAGAGGGCCAGGACGGCGACGACGGCCACCACGAGCACCTTGGCGAGCAGGGTGCGCCCGTACGCCGTCGTCGTCAGCTGGTCCAGGATCGTGCCGGACGGCATCCGGCGCAGGGCGCTCCAGATGCCCGTCGTGGTGATCGCCGCGAACAGGACGGCCGCCACGCGCGCGTAGAGCCCGAGCAACGCGGCACCGGCCTCCTCGGCGCGCCATCTCCGCAGCATCCGCAGGACATGCAGCAGTCCGCCCGCCCACAGTGCCGCGCAGGTCACGTGAACGAGTGTCAGAGCGGAGCCGACCAGCGGACCGTGCTCGGTGGCGGGGTGGGCGCGCAGCGCCTCCGCGACCACCACCGCGGCCAGCGGCCACACTTGGGTGACCGGCCGACGCGAGAGGGCGCACAGCCCGGCCGCCAGGAACGCGTTGACCTCCAGGAGCGCCAGCTTGCCGTCCCGGGTCTGGTAGAGCCCGCCGACGTCGATGTCGGAGAGGTGGTGCGGCAGCAGATTGCCGGTGGCCACGACCGAGGCGAGGCCCAGCGCGGCGAGGAGACCGGCGGCGGCCGTGTACGGGGCCCAGCTGCGCGGCGCGTCCGCCAGGGGCGCGCCCGGCACCCGGCGGGCCAGCCAGGACGCGAACAGCTCGCCCGCGGGCACGCACAGCGCCCCGAACAGAACCGTACGCAGCAGGGCGATACCCGCGATGCCGGGCGCCGCGGCCTCGCCCGTGCCCTCCAGCGCGGTGCGCGGGCCGAGCAACGGGATCAGGGCCGCGACGGCCACCAGGGCGAGTACGGCGGCGGCCCGGCCGGTGGCGCGGCGCCGCGCCGGCTCGCCCGGGCCCGCCACCTCGGCTGTCGGTCGTATCAACGTCACCTCGAAGTCTTCACCAGATGTCGCAGAACCGGGCAAGTGCGGGGAAACGACGGGCGGAACGGCATTCCGCCCATAGGTACGTTTCCGCTCGGCCCGTGACTCAGGCCGATCTGTGAACTATGCCCACCGAGCCGTGTCTGTCCCCCAAGGCCCCGACGGGCGCGCCCAGTCGGCGGGTCCGCCGGTGAACGAGACCGGCGGCAGGGAGTATCGGAGATGCCCGATTCCGCTGTCCGTCCCGGCGAGCCAGGCATCCGGGCCGTCGTACGTCACGTCTCCCGCCGCACTCCGCTCGATCCCGTCCGTCAGCCAGGCCGCCGTGCGCGCGAGCGCCATCCGTACGAAGCGGCCGTACCCCTGCTCCGACTGCTCGGTCAACGCGCGCAGCACGGCTGCCGCCAGCAGATACCCCGTGCCGTGGTCGAGGGCCTGCGCGGGCAGCGCGCCCGGCCGCTCCGGCGACCCCTCCGTCGCGGCGATCCCGGTGGCCACCTGCACCACGCTGTCGAACCCCCGCCGCTCACGCCACGGCCCGTACGCACCCCACGCCGACAACTGCGCCACGATCAGCCCGGGCCTGCGCTCGGCCAGCGCCTCGGGCGAGAGCCCGAACCGGTCGAGGGCGCCCGGCCGGTAGCCGGTGACGACGACGTCCGCCGCGGCGAGCAGCTCCTCGAAGGTGCGCCGGTCGGTCGCCAGGTCCAGCGTCGTCGACCGCTTCCCGAAGCCCGTGTCCGCGTGCGCGTCGGGGTCCTCGGGCAGCTGCGGCGCGTCCACGCGCAGTACGTCCGCGCCGAGCAGGGCGAGCGTGCGGGTGGCGACCGGGCCCGCGATGACCCGCGTCAGGTCCAGGACGCGCACTCCGGCGGCGGGCAGCAGCGGACCGCCGTCGAGCGGGGCGAGCACGCGCGCGCGTGCGGAGTCCATGCGTTCACGCTCGATCAACGGCCGTTCGGCCACCGCGATCGCCTGCTCGTGCGCGGCCCACTCCTTGGCCGTGCGCAGCGCGACGGCGAGGCCCCCGGCGCCGTACACCGTCTCCTCCACCTCCAGCGCGGACCGCTCGGCGAGCAGAGCGGCGACATCCTCCACCGTCGCGTCGTCCGCCAGCCCCAACGCGCCCAGCAGCCGCGCCCGGTGGTGCGGATAGTTCGCGTGCGTCCGCACCCACCCGTCCGCCGTCCGCCAGAACCGCGACACCGGCGCGAAGTTGACCGGCGCGCGCCCGTCGATCAGCAGATGCCGCTCACTCACGAACGCGGTGGCCACGGCCCCGTCGTCCACCCGCACCTCGGGCACCTCGGCGAGCCCGGCCCGCCGCGCCGCCAGCTCGGCGGCGGCCAGCGCGCACGCGCCCACACAGGCCCGCGCCAACTCCCGTACGGGCAGCCGGGCTTCCAGCGCGCCCTCCCGTACCACGGTCGAAACCCGGGAGAGCAGCGCGGGGTCTCCGCCCAGCCCCTCCCACACAGCAGCCATCGGTGAATGTGTCATACAGGCACTATGCCGGGTGGACTCAGTCAACATGGGAGGCGGCCGCCCACCACAGACGCACCTCCTTGCGCACGTCCGTCGGCCGCAGCTCCCACCCCTGCGCGAGGGCGACTTCGGCGACGTAACTCCCGCCGACGCCGCGGTAGACGTGCAGCGGTATCGCGCACTCGACCGGCGGCTTCGCCTTCTTCGGCCTGCGCGGCGCCGAGGCCGCCGCGGTCCACCGGGCGACTACCTTGTCGACGCGCGCCCTGTAGTACTCGGTGTCGCCCTCGTGCCGCACCTCGGGCCACCACACGCACCAGGTCGCCAGGTCGCCGAGCCGTTCCAGCGTCCGGTCCATGAACTCTCCGAAGTCGTGCTCGACGCGCTCGCTGAACGCGGCGATCACCTCCACCAGGAGACCGATCGCGAGGAAGGCGAGCGCCGTCGCCACCCACACCACGCACAGCGCTGGGGCGTAGACCACGCTCGCAATGAAACGCAGCACCAACTGCCATTTGGGCCGGACCGGTTCAGGAGTCCAGGTCGCGGGATCTTCGTACACATGCATGCCGAAGATCCTGCCGTACGGGACGGCCGGGCCGGGCGGATCGTCCGCCCGGCCCGAACCATCTGCACACAAGCCCTACTTCGTCACCGCGTCCAGCGCGTCCACGATGCCCCATCCATAGAAGCCGTTGCGGTTCTTCGTGCCCTCGCACACCGCGTCGACCTTGCCGTCACTGTCGATGTCGTACGGGTCGGTGCACGGTGTGGCGTCGGCCTCGGCGTACAGCAGCGCCTTCACCAGGGCGGCGGAGGCGTGCGGGTGCGTCGACTTGATGAGGGCGGCGACAGCCGCGACATGCGGGGACGCCATCGACGTACCGGCCATGTAGCCCCACTTGCCACCGGGCAGTGTGCCCAGGATCAGACCGCTCGTGGCGGGCGGGGCCGGGGTCTGGTAGCTCGTCGCGTCGCCGCCGGGCGCGGCGACGTCGATGACGCCCAGGCCGTAGTTGGAGAAGGACGACTTGATGCCCTTCGCGCCGGTCGCCGCGACCGTGACCACACCCGGCAACTGGGTCGGGATGTCATAGCACTTGGACGGGTCGATCACCCGGTCCGACGGGGTCCCGTCGTTCGGCGAGACCGGGTCGGTGATCGTGTCGGCCGCCAGGTCGTAGCTCTCGTTGCCCGCCGCCGCGACGTTGACCGCGCCCTTCTTCTCCGCGTACCGCGAGGCGCGGGTGATCGCGTCGACGAGGGCCTTCTGGTCCGGGTCGTCCGTGCAGTTGAAGTACCAGGGGTCGGTGTAATAGCTGTTGTTGGTGACGTCGACGCCGTGCTCGGCCGCCCACACGAAGCCGCAGACCACGGCCTCCGTGTAGAAGTAGCCGGCCGTCGTGGCCACCTTGATGCCGGCGACCTTCACGCCCGGTGCGACACCGGTGATGCCGACGCCGTTCTTGGCGCCCGCGATCTCGCCCGCCACATGCGTGCCGTGCGGGCTCTCCCCGGTGGTGGGACGCCAGGCGCCGTCGGTCGTGTCCGCCTTGCCCGTCACGCAGTTGGCCGACGCGGCGCGGTCGAAGTTCGGCGCGATGTCCGGGTGCGTGTCGTCGACGCCGGTGTCGATCACGGCGACCGTGACCTTGCTGCTGCCGAGCGTCTTCTCGTGCGCCTTGTCCGCCTTGATGGCGGGCAGGTCCCACTGCAACGGTTCCAACGGGTCCTGCCCGTCGACGGCTTCGGCACTCGCGGCCTTCACCTGCCGCGCGGTGAGAGCCGTCGGGGTGCCCACGTCGGTGGTCGACTGTGCGGGCAGCGGCGCGTTGCGCGTGTTGCCGGCCGACTCCACACCGCGGACGCCACGCATCGTCTTGGCGAAGTCGGCGTTCGACGAGTGGACGACGATCACGCCGATCTGGTCGTACGACGTCACGATCGTGCCGCCCGCCTCGGCGATGGCCTTCTTCACGGTGGAGGAAGTGCCGTGCCCGGGACGGACGTTGACGACATAGCTGAGGGCGGTCGCGTCAGCGGCGGTGACCTCCTGGGTGCTGCCGATGGTCGCCTCCGCTGCCGACGCGGTGACGTTCGGCAGGAAAGCGAGGGCCGTGGCCGTAGCCATCCCCAGCGGGATGGCTATGGCACGACGGGAGCGCTGGGAGCGCGCGGTCATGGAATCTCCAGTTCACATTCGCGGGACGAGCTGTACGAGCCGTGCGGAAGCTCAATTGACGGTCGGAGACCGTTACGTGACCTGGCGGTCGGCAACGGTTACTTGACCGCTCGCAGCGCGTTGACGATCCCGAATCCGTAGAAGCCGTTCACGCGCTTGCCGCCCACGCAGGTGGCGTCCACGACACCGTCACCGTTCCCGTCGTACGGGTCGGTCGGGCAACCCGGGTTGTCCGCCTGGGCCTTGAGCAGCACCTGGAGCTGGGCCGGAGTGGCCCAGGGGTACTTGGACTTCAGCAGCGCCGCGACAGCGGCCACGTGCGGCGTCGCCATCGAGGTGCCCTGAAGGAAGCCGTACGTGTTGTTCGGCAGGGTGGAGAGGATGCGGCCGTTCGCCGACGGCGTGTCCGGGATCTGGTACCGGTCGCCGCCCGGGGCCGCGACGTCGATCACGCCGTCCCCGTAGCTGGAGAAGTACGACTTGGCGCCCTTGACGCCGGTCGAGCTCACCGTGACGACACCCGGCAGCTGGGTCGGCACGTCGAAGCACTTGTGCGGGTCGACGGTGCGGGTGACGGCGGTCGAGTCGTCGGGGCTGGAGTCGTCGACGAGCGCGTCCGAGTCGAGGTCGTCGTTGGAGTTGCCCGCCGCCGCGACGTTCAGGGTGCCCTTGTTCTGGGCGTACAGCTGGGCCCGGTTCACCGCGTCGACGATGGCCTTCTGGTCGGGGTCGTCCATGCAGTTGTACAGCCACGGGTCCACGTAGTAGCTGTTGTTGGTGATCTCGACGCCGTGGTCGGCGGCGAACACGAAGGCGCAGACGACGCTCTCCGGGAAGAAGAGCTGGTTCGCGTCCGGCTCCGCCACCGTGATGCCCGCGACCTTCACGCCGGGCGCGACGCCGGCGACACCGATGCCGTTGCGGGCCGCGGCGATCTCACCCGCGACATGCGTGCCGTGGTAGTGGTCGGCGTCCACCGGACGCCAGGCGCCGTACGTGGTGTCCGCCTTGCCGCCCACACAGTTCGCGGACTGCGAGGCCGAGAAGTTCGGGGCGATGTCCGGGTGGGTGTCGTCGACGCCGACGTCGATCACGGCGACCGTCACGTCCTTGCTGCCCGGGTTGATCGTCGCGGCCTTGTCGGCCCCTATCGCGCGCAGGTCCCACTGGTCGGCCTCCAGGGGCTCCTCGCCCGCGGCGCTGCTCTTCGCGACCTTGGCGGCCTCGGCGGCCGACAGCACCTGCGCCGCGCCCTCGTCCGTCGTGCCCGCGGCAGTCAGCGGCGCCGTCCGCGACGCACCGGCCGACTCCACTCCGCGTACGGCCCGGATCTGCTTCCCGAAGTCCGGGTTGGCGGAATGGACGACGATCACACCGATCTTCTCGTACGCGATGACGACGGTGCCGCCGGCCGCCTCGATCGCCTTCTTCACCGACTCGATCGTGCGGTGGTCCGTCTTGGTGTTGACCAGGTACGGCAGGGTCGGGCCATCCGCGCTGGCAGCGGCGGACGCGGTCTGCGGCGCGGCCGACGCGGCGCCCGGCAGGAAGCCGAGCGAGGCGGTGAGCGACAGAACGACCGGCACGGCAAGGGCGAGGCGGCGTCTGGATCGCAGATGAGCCATGGGATCTCCACATCATCCGGAAAACGGAGCTGCCCGAACACAGGTGGTGCCCGGGCAGGTACATGACGGAGTGGTGCAGGCCGAAGCTATCCCCCGCCCGACCTGGCCAGCAATGACTTCCGGGGATGACTTCCGAAAGAAGTCGGGGGAGTTGAACCGGTCCACGCGTGGCGCCGTGACCTTGAGCAGGGAGCCCGAGGACGATCGAGCCCCCTGTCGGATCACGCACGGGAGTCACGTCATCGCTCCTGGTTACGTGATCCACGTCACTGTGAGGTCAGAACCGCATGTCCGTACCCGAGCCGTCCCCGTCCGCGAGCCCCGACTCGCCCCCGTCCACCGTCGCAACCGCACCCGCATCGCGAGGAGACACCGTGGCAACCGACGCACCGCCACCCTCGAAAACCGGATCCCCACTCCCCTCCACCGAGGAGTTCACCGCGGTGCAGGCGAGCGCCGAGTTCGCCGAACTGCGCCGCTCCCACCGCTCCTTCGCCTTCCCGCTGACCGTCGGCTTCATCGTCTGGTACCTGCTGTACGTCCTGCTCTCGAACTACGCGGGCGACTTCATGGGCACCAAGCTGTTCGGCAACATCAATGTCGCCCTGGTGCTCGGCCTCGGCCAGTTCCTCACCACCTTCCTCATCGCCTGGTGGTACTCGCGGCACGCCGCCACCCGGCTCGACCCCAAGGCCGAGGCCATCAAGTCCCGGATGGAGGGCGGCGCATGAGCCCCGCGATCACCCTGGCCGCCGGTGAGGCCAGCCAGCACCGGCCGCTGATCATCACCCTCTTCGCGATGTTCGTCGCCGCGACCCTCGTCATCACCGTCTGGGCGGGCCGCCAGACCAAGGACGCCGCCGACTTCTACGCGGGCGGCCGCCAGTTCACCGGCTTCCAGAACGGCCTCGCCGTCTCCGGCGACTACATGTCCGCCGCGTCCTTCCTCGGCATCGCGGGCGCGATCGCCCTCTTCGGATACGACGGCTTCCTGTACTCCATCGGCTTCCTGGTTGCCTGGCTGGTGGCCCTGCTCCTGGTCGCCGAGCCGCTGCGCAACTCCGGCCGCTACACGATGGGCGACGTCCTCGCGTACCGCATGCGCCAGCGCCCGGTCCGTACGGCCGCGGGCACCTCCACGATCGTCGTGTCGATCTTCTACCTGCTGGCCCAGATGGCGGGCGCGGGCGTCCTTGTGTCGCTGCTCCTCGGCATCACCAGTGACGGCGGCAAGATCGGCATCGTCGCCCTCGTCGGCGTCCTGATGATCGTGTACGTCACCATCGGCGGCATGAAGGGCACCACCTGGGTGCAGATGGTCAAGGCGGTGCTGCTGATCGTCGGCGCCCTGCTGCTCACCTTCCTGGTCCTGCTGAAGTTCAACTTCAACATCTCCGACCTGCTCGGCAAGGCGGCCGACAACAGCGGCAAGGGCTCGCCCTTCCTGGAGCCCGGGCTCAAGTACGGCGCCACGTCCACGACCAAGCTGGACTTCATCTCCCTGAGCATGGCGCTGGTCCTGGGCACCGCGGGTCTGCCGCACATCCTGATCCGCTTCTACACGGTGCCCACGGCCAAGACCGCGCGGAAGTCCGTGAACTGGGCGATCGGCCTCATCGGCTGCTTCTACCTGATGACCCTCGCCCTCGGCTTCGGCGCCGCCGCGCTGATCAAACCGGACGAGATCATCGCCTCCAACAAGGCGGGCAACACGGCCGCGCCACTTCTGGCACTGCATCTGGGAGGCGTCGACTCCAACTGGGGCGCCATCCTGCTCGCCTCCATCTCGGCCGTCGCCTTCGCCACGATCCTCGCGGTCGTCGCGGGGCTGACACTGGCCTCGTCCTCCTCGTTCGCGCACGACATCTACGCGAACGTCATCAAGAAGGGGCAGGCCAGCGAGAAGCAGGAGATGAAGGCCGCCCGGTATGCGACGGTCGGCATCGGTGCCGTGTCCATCCTCCTGGGCGCCCTCGCCCGCGACCTGAACGTCGCCGGTCTGGTCGCGCTCGCCTTCGCCGTCGCCGCGTCCGCGAACCTGCCGACGATCCTCTACAGCCTCTTCTGGAAGCGGTTCACCACACAGGGCGCCCTCTGGTCGATCTACGGCGGCCTGGTCACGGCGGTCGGCCTGGTGCTGTTCTCGCCGGTCGTCTCGGGCAAACCCACGTCGATGTTCCCCGACGCCGACTTCCACTGGTTCGCGCTGGAGAACCCGGGCATCATCTCGATTCCGGTCGGCTTCCTGCTGGGCTGGCTGGGCACGATCCTGTCCAAGGAGGAGCCGGACGCCGGCAAGTACGCCGAGCTGGAGGTCCGCTCGCTCACGGGCACCGGGGCACACTGATTCGCCCCGCCGACGGCCGCGTCGTAGAGATCTACGACGCGGCCGCGCCGCGTCTCGTGGGATCCGGCCGGTGTTGATGTCAGTCGCGTCACGTAGGCTCGATCGTGTCGAGTAGAAGTGATCCGCATCGAGGGAGGGGGCCCACGTGCTCATTGACACCTTCGGCCGAGTGGCCACCGACCTGCGCGTCTCACTGACGGACCGGTGCAATCTGCGGTGTACGTACTGCATGCCCGAAGAGGGCCTGCAATGGCTGGCCAAGCCCGACCTGCTCACCGACGACGAGATCGTCCGCCTGATAGAGATCGCGGTCACCAGCCTCGGCATCACCGAGGTCCGCTTCACCGGTGGCGAGCCCCTGCTGCGCCCCGGCCTGGTGGGCATCGTCGAGCGGGTCGCCGCGCTCGCCCCCCGCCCCCAGATGTCCCTGACGACCAACGGCATCGGCCTCAAGCGCACCGCGACCGCCCTGAAGGCCGCGGGCCTGGACCGGGTGAACGTCTCGCTGGACACCCTGCGCCCCGACGTCTTCAAGACCCTCACCCGCCGTGACCGCCACAAGGACGTCATCGAGGGACTCGAAGCCGCCCGCGACGCCGGCCTGACCCCGGTCAAGGTCAACTCGGTCCTGATGCCGGGGCTGAACCAGGACGAGGCCCCGGACCTCCTCGCCTGGGCGGTGGAGCACGACTACGAGCTGCGCTTCATCGAGCAGATGCCCCTGGACGCCCAGCACGGCTGGAAGCGCGACGGCATGGTCACCGCGGGCGACATCCTCACCTCACTGCGTACGCGCTTCGACCTCACCGAGGAGGGCGCGGACGAGCGCGGCTCGGCTCCCGCCGAACGCTGGCTGGTGAACGGCGGCCCGCACCGCGTCGGCGTGATCGCCTCGGTCACCCGCCCGTTCTGCTCGGCCTGCGACCGTACGCGCCTCACGGCCGACGGCCAGGTCCGCACCTGCCTCTTCGCCACCGAGGAAACCGACCTGCGCGCCGCCCTCCGCTCGGACGCCCCCGACGAGGAGATAGCCCGCATATGGCGCCTCGCGATGTGGGGCAAGAAGGCGGGTGCGGGCCTGGACGACCCGTCGTTCGTGCAGCCGGAGAGGCCGATGTCGGCGATCGGCGGCTGACCCGGGCTTCGCCGGAGTCCGGCGGCCGGCCTCCCCGGGGAAGTCAGTGCCGGCCCTCCGGGTCTTCCCACTCGTCGAGCTTCACGACGTCCTTCAGGAACCCGCGTACACCCAGGAACTGGGACAGATGCTCGCGGTGCTCCTCGCACGCGAGCCATGTCTTGCGGCGCTCCGGCGTGTGCAGCTTCGGGTTGTTCCAGGCGAGCACCCACACGGCGTCGGCGCGGCAGCCCTTGGCAGAGCACTGCGGAGTGGTGGGAGCGGGGGACATGTCGGAGAGCGGGAAGTTCACGCCTCAACCCTAAGCGGCTCTGCGGCACGCCCTGAACGGCTCCGAAAAGGCGACGCCGAGCAGCCACGGGGGGAGCTGCCCGGCGTCGGTCCGTCGCTCCGACGGGGGATGCGGAGCGCGTACGAAGTATGTCACGGGAGACCCGCCGCCCGGCACTGGAACTACATGATTGATCTGAGCTTTTCTTGAGCTTGGTGCGTGGCCGGATTCCGTTTTCGGAGGATCCTCCGAGGTCAGCCAGGGGCCGGATCGGGGTCAGCTCATGTCCTGCGGCTCGCCCCGCAGCCGCGCTCCGGGGTCGGCCGCGACGTCTTCCGGGACGGATTCCGCGGAGCCGTCCTCCCGTGGCGGAGCGATCATCGGACGACTGGGGGCGGCGACGAACGTCGAGGGAAGCGAGGGCGCGTTCTCCCGGCCCGCGTTGGCGATGACCACGGCGATGTAGGGGAGGAGTATCCCGAGTACCAGTGCGACGAGCGCGACGTGCCGCTCGACGTTCCACAGGGTGGCTGCCAGGATCACTGAGACCGTGCGGACGGACATCGAGATGACGTAGCGGCGCTGCCTGCCCCGTACGTCCTCGTCGAGCCCCTGCCTGGCCCCGGTGATCCGGAAGACCTGACTGTTGCTCTGCTTCCGCATCGCGTTCCACCACCCGCCTGTGTCGGACGCTCCCCGGTCCGTACCGGTCCGAACCCCGTCAAGGAAGCAGGCCCGAACAGCCTCCACGTTACGCCGCGGCTGCGTCGCGTTCGAGACCGGGGCATGTCCCGACTGGGCGGACATGATGCGTCGTACCGCGTATGGCTCTACCCGACATGCGCCGTATGGCGGACAGCCCGAGACTGGGCGTACTGCTCACGTAGAGCCGTACTAGGAGGCAGACATGGGCTGGTTGTGGGCGATCATCGTCGGGTTCGTGCTGGGCCTGATCGCCAAGGCGATCCTTCCGGGCAAGCAGCACAGCCCGCTCTGGCTGACCACCATCTTCGGCATGATCGGCGCCATCGTGGGCAACGCGATCGCCCGCGCGGTCGGCGTCGACGCGACCAGAGGCATCGACTGGAGTCGGCACTTCTTCCAGCTCGTGGCCGCGCTCATCATCGTCTTCCTCGGCGACATGGCGTACGTGGCACTGCGGGGCAGCAAACAGAAAGCCTGACGGCAGGTACGACGAAGGGGGCGGACCTCCCACGCGGGAAGCCGCCCCCTTCGGTGTGTGTACGTGCGCTCAGCCGGCCTTGACCTCGACCGCCGCCAGGTTCTTCTTGCCCCGGCGCAGCACCAGCCAGCGCCCGTGCAGCAGGTCCTCCTTGGCGGGGACCGCGTCCTCGGCGGCGACCTTCACGTTGTTCACGTACGCCCCGCCCTCCTTGACCGTGCGGCGCGCGGCCGACTTGCTCGCCACCAGGCCGACCTCCGCGAAGAGATCCACGACGGGACCGAGCTCGGCGACCTGGATGTGCGGCACCTCGGAGAGGGCCGCGGCCAGCGTCTTCTCGTCGAGCTCAGCCAGCTCGCCCTGACCGAAAAGCGCCTTGGACGCGGCGATCACGGCGGCCGTCTGATCGGCGCCGTGCACCAGCGTCGTCAGCTCCTCGGCCAGCGCGCGCTGCGCGGCACGGGCCTGGGGACGCTCCTCGGTCTGCCTCTCCAGCTCTTCGAGTTCCTCGCGGGACTTGAAGGACAGGATGCGCAGGTAGGTCGAGACATCCCGGTCGTCCACGTTCAGCCAGAACTGGTAGAACGCGTACGGCGTCGTCATCTCGGGGTCGAGCCAGATGGCGCCGCCCTCGGTCTTGCCGAACTTGGTGCCGTCCGCCTTGGTCATCAGCGGCGTGGCCAGCGCGTGCACGTTGGCGTGCGGCTCCAGGCGGTGGATCAGATCGAGGCCCGCGGTGAGGTTGCCCCACTGGTCGCTGCCGCCCTGCTGGAGCGTGCAGCCGTGGCGTCGGTACAGCTCCAGGAAGTCCATGCCCTGCAGCAGCTGGTAACTGAACTCCGTGTAGCTGATGCCTTCCTCGGACTCCAGGCGCCGGGCCACGGAGTCCTTCGTCAGCATCTTGTTGACGCGGAAGTGCTTGCCGATGTCCCGCAGGAACTCGATGGCCGACAGGCCGGCCGTCCAGTCCAGGTTGTTCACCATGACCGCGGCGTTCTCGCCCTCGAAGGACAGGAACGGCTCGATCTGCGCGCGCAGCCGGGTCACCCAGTTCGCGACCGTCTCCGGGTCGTTCAGCGTGCGCTCGGCCGTCGGGCGCGGGTCGCCGATCTGGCCCGTCGCACCGCCGACCAGGGCGAGCGGGCGCAGGCCCGCCTGCTGGAGGCGGCGCATGGTCAGGACCTGCACCAGGTGGCCGACATGCAGGCTGGCCGCGGTCGGGTCGAAGCCGCAATAGAACGTGACGGGACCGTCCGCGAGCGCCTTGCGCAAAGCATTTTCGTCAGTGGACAGGGCGAAAAGGCCCCGCCACTTCAGCTCGTCGACGATGTCCGTCACGGTTCTCGTATCTCCTTGGGTGGTCTCGTGAATCAGGTACGAGGTTATACGCCCTGACTGACAGAGCTCATATTGAAGTCCGGCACCCGCAGCGCGGGCATCGCAGCCCTAGTGAACCAGTCGCTCCACTCCCTGGGCAGCGTCTTTTCCGTCCGCCCCGCCTCCGTCGCCCGCCCGAGCAGGTCCACCGGCGACTCGTTGAACCGGAAGTTGTTCACCTCGCCGACGACCTGGCCGTTCTCGACGAGGTAGACGCCGTCCCGGGTCAGCCCGGTCAGCAGCAGCGTCGCCGGGTCGACCTCGCGGATGTACCAGAGGCAGGTCAGCAGCAGACCGCGCTCGGTGGCGGCGACCATCTCCTCCAGGGATCGGTCCTCGCCGCCGTCCAGGATCAGGTTCCCGATGGTCGGGGCGACGGGCAGCCCGGTGAGACCCGCGCTGTGCCGGGTGGTGGACAGATGGGTCAGCGTGCCCTCACGGACCCAGTCCGTCGCGGACAGCGACAGCCCGTTGTCGAACACGGACGCGTCGTCCCCGGAGGAGTGCGCGAGCACGAAGGGGGCGGTCTCCAGGCCCGGCTCGTTCGGGTCGCTGCGCAGCGTCAGCGGCAGCTCGGTGAGCTTCTCGCCGACGCGGGTACCGCCACCGGGCTTGCTGAAGACCGTCCGGCCCTCGGCCGCGTCCCGGGCGGCCGCCGACCACATCTGGTAGATCAGCAGGTCCGCGACGGCGGTCGGCGGCAGCAGCGTCTCGTAGCGCCCCGCGGGCAGGTCGATACGCCGCTCGGCCCAGCCGAGCCGTACGGCCAGCTCGGCGTCCAGCGCTGCCGGATCGACGTCCTTGAAGTCCCGCGTCGACCGCCCCGCCCACGCCGACCGCGTACGGTCCGGCGACTTGGCGTTGAGCTCCAGCGTGCCCTTGGGCTGGTCGTGCCGCAGACGCAGCCCCGTCGACGTACCGAGATAGCTGGAGACGAGTTCGTGGTTGGCGAACCCGTACAGCTCACGGCCTCCCGCACGCGCGCGTGCGAACGATTCGCCGAGCGCCGGCGCGAAGTCCGCGAAGACGGCGGACGAGGTCTCGGCGGGCGCGTCCGTGAAGTCGGGGGACTCCGGTACGCCAGAGACGAGCGGCTGGGCATCCTCGGCCGGACCCGCGCCGCGGGCCGCCGCCTCCGCGGCCCGCACCAGCGGCTCCAGCTCGTCGGCGGTCACGGCCGAGCGCGAGACGACCCCGGACGCGGTGCCCTCACGGCCGTCGACCGTGGCGATCACGGTCAGCGTGCGCCCGCGCGTGACCCCGTTCGTGGTCAGCGCGTTGCCCGCCCAGCGCAGGTTGGCGGTCGACTCCTCGTCGGCGATCACCACACAGCCGTCGGCGCGGGACAGTTCGAGGGCGCGCTCGACGACCTCGTGCGGCTTGTTCGTACGCGCGCTCATCGACCGGCCTCCTGCGTGGTGTTCAGAATGTTGACGCCCTTGAAGAGGGCCGACGGGCAGCCGTGCGAGACCGCCGCGACCTGACCCGGCTGGGCCTTGCCGCAGTTGAAGGCACCGCCCAGGACATACGTCTGCGGGCCGCCCACCGCGGCCATCGAACCCCAGAAGTCGGTGGTCGTCGCCTGGTACGCGACATCGCGCAGCTGGCCGGTGATCCGACCGTTCTCGATCTTGAAGAACCGCTGCCCGGTGAACTGGAAGTTGTAGCGCTGCATGTCGATGGACCAGGACCGGTCACCGACGACATAGATGCCGCGGTCGACGCTCCCGATGAGATCCTCCGTCGACATCCCGGCCGGATCCGGCTGCAGGGACACATTGGCCATGCGCTGCACGGGCACATGGCCGGGGGAGTCGGCGTACGCGCATCCGTTGGACCGCTCGAAGCCGGTCAGCCTGGCGATGCGCCGGTCCAGCTGGTACCCGACGAGCGTCCCGTCCTTGACGAGGTCCCAGGACTGCCCGGCCACCCCCTCGTCGTCGAATCCGACGGTCGCGAGGCCGTGTTCGGCGGTGCGGTCGCCGGTGACGTTCATCAGCTCGGATCCGTACCGCAGCTTGCCCAGCTGGTCGAAGGTGGCGAAGGAGGTGCCGGCGTACGCGGCCTCGTAGCCCAGCGCGCGGTCCAGCTCGGTGGCATGGCCGATGGACTCGTGGATGGTCAGCCACAGGTTGGACGGGTCGACGACGAGGTCGTACACGCCCGCCTCGACGCTCGGCGCCCGCATCTTCTCGGCGAGCAGCTCCGGGATCTGCTCGAGCTCGGACTCCCAGTCCCAGCCGGTGCCCGTCAGGTACTCCCAGCCGCGCCCCACCGGCGGCGCGATCGTCCGCATGGAGTCGAACTCGCCGCTGGACTCGTCGACGGCGACGGCGGTGAGCTGCGGGTGCAGCCGCACGCGCTGCTGTGTGGTCACGGTCCCGGCGGTGTCGGCATAGAACTTGTTCTCGTGCACGGTCAGCAGCGAGGCGTCGACGTGATTGACACCGTCGGCCGCCAGCAGCCGCGCGCTCCAGTCCGCGAGCAGCCCGGCCTTCTCCTCGGCCGGCACGGAGAAGGGATCGATGTCGTACGACGAGATCCACGTCTTCTCGGCGTGCACCGGCTCGTCCGCCAGCTCCACGCGCTCGTCCGACCCGGCCGCCTTGATCACCTGGGCCGACAGCTTCGCCATCGCCACGGCCTGCGACGCCACCTTCGCGGCGGCGTCCATCGTCAGATCCACACCCGACGCGAACCCCCAGGTCCCGCCGTGCACCACCCGCACCGCGTACCCCAGGTCCGTGGTGTCCGACGACCCGGCGGGCTTGGCGTCCCGCAGCCGCCAGGCCGCACTGCGCACCCGCTCGAACCGGAAGTCCGCGTGGTCGGCGCCCAGCGCACGCGCGCGTGCGAGCGCGGCGTCGGCCAGGGCGCGCAGCGGTAGCGCCGTGAAGGCTTCGTCGATGGAATGAGGCACGGAGGTCTCCCTGCTGTCGTGGCCTGTCGGGTCCGATCATGTCGCGCGGACGGGCCCGGCGGCCACGTCTTTCCGTTCGCAGGCCGCATCTTTCGGCCGCGCGGCCAGCACTTTCTGTAGGAATCCGACAGCGAGTCCCCGGTCCCACTGTCGGTGCCCGATTCTCCGCGCGGCGGAGCTGACCGATAGGTTTTCGGTGAAGGCGCCTGTCTTGCAGGGGTTCCGTCCGCTATCGAAAGGGTGATCCGTTGAGCCGCTCGGTTCTCGTCACCGGAGGCAACCGGGGCATCGGCCTCGCCATCGCCCGCGCGTTCGCCGACGCCGGCGACAAGGTCGCCATCACATACCGCTCCGGTGAGCCGCCGGCCGGCTTCCTGGCCGTCAAGTGCGACATCACCGACACCGAGCAGGTGGAGCAGGCCTACAAGGAGATCGAGGCCGAGCACGGCCCGGTCGAGGTCCTCGTCGCCAACGCCGGCGTCACCAAGGACCAGCTGCTGATGCGCATGTCCGAGGAAGACTTCACCTCGGTCATCGACACCAACCTCACCGGCGCCTTCCGCGTCGTCAAGCGCGCCAACCGCGGCATGCTGCGCGCCAAGAAGGGCCGCGTCGTCCTCATCTCGTCGGTCGTCGGGCTGCTCGGCTCGGCGGGGCAGGCGAACTACGCCGCCTCCAAGGCCGCCCTGGTCGGCTTCGCGCGCTCGCTCGCCCGGGAGCTCGGCTCCCGCAACATCACCTTCAACGTCGTCGCGCCCGGCTTCGTCGACACGGACATGACCCAGGCGCTCACCGACGAGCAGCGTGCGAACATCGTGTCGCAGGTGCCGCTGGGCCGGTACGCGCAGCCCGAGGAGATCGCCGCGACGGTGCGGTTCCTTGCCTCGGACGACGCCTCGTACATCACTGGAGCCGTCATCCCCGTTGACGGCGGACTGGGAATGGGTCACTGAACACCATGAGCGGAATTCTCGAGGGCAAGCGCGTCCTGATCACCGGTGTGCTGATGGAGTCCTCCATCGCCTTCCACACCGCCAAGCTGGCACAGGAGCAGGGCGCCGAGATCATCCTGACCGCGTTCCCGCGGCCCACGCTGACCGAGCGCATCGCCAAGAAGCTCCCGAAGCCCACCAAGGTCCTTGAGCTCGACGTGACCAATGAGGAGCACCTCGGGCGCCTGGCCGACCTCGTCGGCGAGGAGCTCGGCGGCCTCGACGGCGTCGTGCACTCCATCGGCTTCGCCCCGCAGGACGCCCTCGGCGGCAACTTCCTCAACACCCCGTTCGAGTCCGTCGCCACCGCCATGCACGTGTCGGCGTACTCCCTGAAGTCCCTCACCATGGCCTGCCTGCCGCTGATGCAGAACGGCGGCTCGGTCGTCGGCCTCACCTTCGACGCCCAGTACGCCTGGCCGCAGTACGACTGGATGGGCCCGGCCAAGGCCGCCCTGGAGGCCACCAGCCGCTACATGGCCCGCGACCTGGGCAAGCAGAACATCCGCTGCAACCTCATTTCCGCCGGCCCCATCGGCTCCATGGCCGCCAAGTCCATCCCGGGCTTCGGCGAGCTCGCCGCCGTGTGGGACTCCCGCGCGCCCCTGGAGTGGGACCTCAAGGACCCGGAGCCGGCCGGCCGCGGTGTCGTCGCCCTGCTGAGCGACTGGTTCCCGAAGACCACGGGCGAGATCATCCACGTGGACGGCGGTCTGCACGCGATCGGCGCGTAAACGCTTACGCGAGCGTTTACGTACGCGGGCCCTGCGGCTCTCGTACGCCGATGACGCCCCGTTTCCCGCAGTGCGCGGGGAGCGGGGCGTCACCCATTAGGCCCACCGGCCGGGCGGAGGAGGTGGGTAACTGCGCACTCTGGATTACGCGTTCCGTACGCGTTCCCTCCCCAGCACGGCCGAGGAGGTCTCCCTTGTGCGCCTGTTCCCCCGCTTCGCCCCGGTGCTGGCCGCTGTCGCTCTCGTGATGGCCCTGCCGTACGACGCCACGCCGCACGCGCGCGTGGAGGCCGAAAAACCCGCTGCTCCGCAGCTTTTCGGAGCCGAGTGCCGCACCACCGTCACCGGCTCCCATGTGGTCGCGTACTGCCACAACCCGTATCCGGAGACCGACCGCGTCAGCCTGCACGTCGAGTGCGACCGCTGGTGGGACATCGACAGCGACGGCGCGCCGGTCGACGCGGAACCCGCCATGACGGTGCGGCTCACCGGACGATGCTGGGAGGAGATCCGCTCGGCCTGGGTCAGCCACCAGAAGTGACGTCCCGGGTCAGCCGGAAGTGCCGTCCGGGTCCTTCGGGCCGAGCCGTCCCGGACGGCACAGGAACGGATAGCCCGCGGCCTCCGTGGCGGCCGCCTCCGCGTCGCCCGAGCGGATCGCGTCGACGAGCCGGGCGTGGTCCATGTACGTCTCCGGCGTCAGCTTCTCGCCGACGTCCTCGCGCAGCCAGTCGCGCAGCACCTCGCCCAGATCCGCGTACATGGCCGTCATGACGTCGTTGTGGGACGCGGCCACCACCGCCAGATGGAAGGTCGCGTCGGCGGTCACGAAGGCCTCCGCGTCGCCGGACTCCCACGCCTCCTCGCGGCGTACGAGGAGCGCGTCCAGCTGCTTGAGATCGCGCTCGGTGCGCCGCTCGGCGGCCAGCTCGGCGGCGCTCGACTCCAGCGTGGAGCGCAGCTCGGCGATGTGCCGCGGGTCGGCGTCCGCGAAGCGGCGGTGCATCACACCCGCCAGCTCGCTGGTCGCCACGACATAGGTGCCGGAGCCCTGGCGGATGTCGAGCAGGCCGTTGTGGGCCAGCGCGCGCACCGCCTCGCGGACCGTGTTGCGGGCGACGCCGAGTTGCTCGACCAGCTCCGGCTCGGTGGGGATGCGGGAGCCCACCGGCCACTCACCCGAGGTGATCTGGTTCCGCAGCTCGGCGATGACCTGCTCGGACAGCGCCGAACGGCGGGGGTGGCTCAGCGGCATGGCGGTCCTTCATACGGGCCCGGGGTGGTCGGTCGCGCGGGGCCGGAGATTCCGGAGATTAACGCAACGGCATTGGACAGCCAATCATCCCATGATTCTATGATGGGCGGCATGACTGGCGAGAAGACCCGGACGATGACGTCCACGCCGATACGCACCTCCGCAGGCACGGAGTCCGAGAACGAGACACCCGCCACGCGCGCGTGGACGACGCGTCTGGTGGTCGTCGGCATCGTCCTCGCCGCCCTCAACCTGCGCCCCGCGATCACCAGCCTCGGCGCCCTCCTCGAAGAGGTGCGCGGCGGGCTCGGCATGAGCGGCAGCGTCGCCGGACTGCTCACCTCCGTACCGCCGCTCTGCTTCGCCGTCTTCGGCGTCATGGCACCGCGGCTCGCCCGCCGCTTCGGACCCGGCGCGGTCGTCTGCGCGGGCATGGTCGCCATCACGGCGGGCCTGGCGATCCGGCCGTACGCCGGGAACACGGCCGGCTTCCTGGCCGCCAGCGCGCTCGCCCTGATGGGCATCGCCGTCAGCAACGTCCTGATGCCGGTGATCGTCAAGCGCTGGTTCCCGGACCGGGTCGGCTCCATGACCGGCCTGTACTCGATGGCCCTCGCGCTCGGCACCTCGACCGCGGCCGCGGTGACCGTGCCCATGACCGACGCCCTGGGCGGCAGCTGGCAGTCCGGGCTCGCGGTGTGGGCGGGGCTCGCGGCGGCGGCCATAGTGCCGTGGATCGCGCTAGTACGCGCGCGGGGCGCCGAATCCGTAAGCGGCTCCACCGCCCCGCGTACCGACGCCGGGACCCGTACGCCTGCCCGGCACGAGCCCGACGAGTTCCGCATCACCCGCAGCCGTACCGCCTGGGCACTCGCCGTCTTCTTCGGACTCCAGGCCACCGCCGCGTACATCACGATGGGCTGGATGGCGCAGATCTTCCGCGACGCGGGCGTCTCGGCCGGCACCGCGGGACTGCTCCTCGCCGTCACGATGGTGATGGGTGTGCCGCTGGCCTTCGTCATCCCGCGCCTGGCCACGCGGCTGCCCCACCAGGGGCCGATCGTGGTCGCACTCGGCGCCTGCGGACTCGCCGGATACGCCGGCCTCTACTTCGCCCCCGCGGGCGGCGCCTGGGCCTGGGCCCTGCTGCTCGGCGTCTCCAACTGCGCCTTCCCGCTGGCCCTCACCATGGTCGGCATGCGGGCCAGGACCGGCGCGGGCGTCGCCAAGCTCTCGGCGTTCGCCCAGAGCACCGGCTATCTGCTCTCGATCCCGGGCCCGCTGCTGGTGGGCGTCCTCTACCAGCACAGCGGCGGCTGGGGCCTGCCGCTCATCCTCATGGCAGGACTGATGGTCCCGCAGATCGCGGTGGGCATCCTGGCGGGCCGCAACCGCACGGTGGAGGACGAGGCGGCTCGCCGGCCTCGGTCCTGACGCGCCGACCCCCCTCCTGAGGGGGCGGACGAAGGGTGCGAGACTGGCCGTATGCCAGTGCTCGAACCGAACCCTCCGAACGGCCAGAAGAAGATGCTGCTCGTCTTCGGCACGTTCTTCGCCATCACCGTGATCATCGCCGTCATCGCGACCATCGCTTCGCCGTGACGGTCGCTTCGTCGTGACCCTGGCTCCGCTCGTCACCGCCCGATGGTGGGGCTAACCCCCCATCCCCTAGGGGGCGAGTGTCAGGGTCAAGTGGGTGGATCGCCGGATGGGTTGAAGGCCCCGGATTCCGTAACTTCGAGATGTGGCCGCGAGGACGCGGACCACGGAGCACTCGAAGCCCCACGGAGGCGGCATGTCGGCCCGTACGCACACCCGGCCCCACCCGGCGACCTCGGGCCGCGTCGACATCCGGCTGCCCTGGTGGGCTCTCGCCCTGCCGACGCTCGCCTTCGTCACCCTGCTGCTCCTGATACTCAATCCGGTGGACGCGCATGCCGCGGGCGGCGGAGCCGCGATCACCCAGGTCTTCGAGCACGTCCAGCACACGGTGCTGCACCAGGCGCCGTAAACCGGCTGGTACCCGAGGCGGAACCCCCGTCACCCCTCCCGGGGGAGCACGTCAACTCCCTGCGCCCGATGGCGTGTTTCATGCGAAGCTGGGACGCATGAGCGTCGCAGAACCCCGCAGGATTGTCCTCTTCCGGCATGCGAAAGCCGACTGGCCACAGGTGTCCGATCACGAGCGGCCGCTCGCCGACCGGGGCCGCAAGGACGCCGCCGTCGCCGGACGCAGGCTGGCCGACACCGGCATCCCCTTCGATCTGGCCCTCTGCTCCACCGCGGCCCGGACCCGCGAGACCTGGAAGCTCGCTGTCCACGAGTTCGCGCACCGGCCGAAAACGGTCTATGAGGAGCGGCTCTACGAGGCCTCGCCCGGCGAGCTGATCGCCGTGCTCAACGAAACCCCCGACGACGCGCAGAACGTGGTGCTGATCGGCCACAACCCGGGCGTGCACGGCCTCGCCGAAATCCTGGCGGGCCAGGCCGAGGGCGACACCCGCACCCGGATGAACAGCCGCGATTTCCCCGCCGCGGCCTTCGCGGTGCTCTCCTTCGAGGGCTCCTGGAAAACCCTGGAGCCCGGAGTGGCCACCCTGGTCGACTACTGGGCGCCGACCGAGTAACCCACCTCTACAGGGACGGGGCCCGGCACCGAGATGGTGCCGGGCCCCGTCCATGAACGCGAGCTCAGTGGTCGTCCAGGTGCATGTCAGCCGCCTCGACCTCTTCACGCGTGACGCCCAGCAGATAGAGCACGGTGTCCAGGAACGGGAAGTTCACCGCGGTGTGCGCGGCCTCCCGCACCACCGGTTTGGCGTTGAACGCGACACCGAGACCCGCCGCGTTGAGCATGTCGAGGTCATTGGCACCGTCGCCGATCGCCACGGTCTGGGCGAGCGGCACCCCCGCCTCGGCGGCGAACCGGCGCAGCAGCCGCGCCTTGCCCGCGCGGTCCACGATCTCCCCGGTGACCCGGCCGGTCAGCTTCCCGTCGACGATCTCCAGCGTATTGGCCTGAGCGAAGTCGAGCCCGAGCCGTTCCTTGAGGTCATCGGTGACCTGAGTGAACCCACCCGAGACGACACCGACTTGGAAGCCGAGCCGCTTCAGCGTACGAATCAGCGTGCGCGCCCCCGGCGTAAGCCGCACTTCCTCCCGCACCTTGTTCACCACCGACGCGTCCAGCCCCTTGAGGAGCGCCACGCGCGCGTGGAGCGACTGCTCGAAGTCCAGCTCCCCGCGCATCGCGGCCGCCGTCACCTCGGCGACCTCGGCCTCGCACCCGGCGTGCGCGGCGAAGAGCTCGATCACCTCGTCCTGGATGAGCGTCGAGTCCACATCCATCACCACGAGACGCTGGGCCCGCCGGTGCAGCCCCGCCGCCACCACCGCGATGTCGACACCGAGTGCCGCGGCCTCGGTCACGAGCGCGGTGCGCAGCGTCTCGGTCTCCGTACCGGACACGGCGAACTCGACGGCCGTCACCGGGTACTTGGCGAGCCGGAAGATACGGTCGATGTTGCCGCCGGACTTCGTGATCCGCGCGGCGATCGCGGCCGTCGACTCCGCGGTGAGCGGATGCCCGAGCACGGTGACGAGCGAACGCCCGACGCCGCGCGGCCGGTTGTCGCCGAGGCCGGAGATGATCTCGGCCTGCATCTTCATCGACTCCGCCCAGCTGTGGACGGTGGCCCGCAGATCACCCTCGAGCCCGGCGGGCGGCTCGGTCACGAGCGCGCACAGCACCATCCGGCCACGGGTGACGACCTGCTCGATGTCGACCACGTCGACGGAGTAGGCGGCGAGGGTGTCGAAGAGTCCGGCTGTGATGCCGGGCCGGTCCTTGCCGAAGATCTTGACGAGGAGGGTGGGGACGTCAGAGGTCTGCGTAGCGCTCATGGTGCTCCCACCGTATCCGGCACCCAGTGCCTTCCGCCCACGCGGTCCGCCTAGCGGACAGGGAACACTGGACGTCACCAAAGTGACCCAAGCATGACCACGGGGCAACACCTCCCTCGCCCCTACCCGTCCCATCCCTGGGGGCTGCACCCCCAGACCCCCTGGGTGGTTCGTCGGCTGCAGGCCCGTGCGGGCTGGTCGCGCAGTTTCCCGCGCCCCTAAAAACACGCCCCCGCACCCAGCGACGCACGACGGCCCACCCACCCTCACCCGGCGCGGCGGCGCAGTCGGCGACGTACCGGCACGGCCCCGCCCCACCCATTCAGCGTCCCCGAGACCCCCGAGGTGGAGGCGGAGGTCCCTCGTCCGGTGGAGGCGGAGGAGGAGGCGGCGTCCGTGGCCCAATCGGCCCAGCCACCGTCGGCGCGCCGTACACATCGCGAGGCGGCCGCGACCCCCCCGGCGGCCGCCCACCCTTCGGTTCCCGCAGCTCATCGGGCAGCCGCAGATACGGATTGGTGTCGGGGTTGGGCGGCCGGTACGAGCCCTGAGGGCTGTACGGCCCAGGCACAGCCCCAGGCACAGCCCCAGCTTCCCCGGCAGTCACCGGATACTCGGCGCCAGGAGCCACCCCACCCGAGTCACCCAGTGCCAGCGGCACCGCCCGCCGCCCCGCGGCCCCACTCGCGTACGCCAGCAGCGCGCCCCCGCCCCCCGCCCCGGCCCCCCACGCGGCGCCCAGCAGCAACGCCACCCCCAGATGCCCATGCAGCTCGATCCCCGCCCCGAACGCGTCGAACCCGAGCACCGACAGCGAGGCGTCCGCGGACACCTCCGTCAACCACGCCAGCAGAGGCAGTGCCAGCGCCGTCACGACCCCGAGCCGAAGAGCGCAGCGCCCTGCGAAGCCGAGGGCACCCCCACCCCGTACATCTGGAGCACCCGACGCTCCCATGAGACCCGCACCCGCCCCCCGTACAAATGGCGTACGCGCGGCGGCCAGCACGCCCGCGAACAGCATCATGACCGCGGCCGCGACCCCCAACAGCCACACACGCCCGTCGAGTTCGGCGAGCCGCCCCAGCGTGACGGGCTGGTCGGAATTGACGCTCAGCAACTTGTCCATGGGGTCGGGCAGCAGCTTGGCGAGCTCACCCGTGGCCTTGCCGTCCCAGGGCACGAACAGACCGATCGGGACACCGAGCCACACCCCGTTCGGCGCCCCCAGCAGCGCCGCGCCCGCGATCCGTTTGGGATGGGCGTCCCCGATCGCCGCGTACGCCGCCGCCGCGAGCCCGGCCAGGACCGCCACCAGCAACACGGTGACGAGCGCGGAGGCGGCCGGCCGTACCACCCGGTGCACGGCTTCCCAGCCGCGCGGCAGCGGCGTACGCCGGGAGGCGAGCAGGGCGATCACCAGGATCCCGGCGGCCCAGGCCGCGCCGCCGAGCAGGGTGGGCACGGTGTCGACGGTGAACCCCACGGCGGCCTTCGCGTTCACGAGGTCGCCGATCTTGTCGGGCAGCAGCCCCCCGAGGTCTCCCAGCCCACCGGGAAGCTTGTCCGTGATGTCACCGAGCCCGCCGCCGCCCGCGACCTTGTCGAGCCCGAGCTTGCTCCCGTCGATCGTGATGATGTCGTGACCGGCCCAGGCGAGCCCGCCGAGCGTGGCCACGAACAGAACCACCACCGCGGTTGCACGCGCGAGGAGTTCGGACGCCGCGATCACAACTCCCGCCCCACGCAAGGACCGTAAGAAGAACCACGACATCAGCAACGCGCCGACCAGCCCCACTCCCAGTGGCGTGATCTGAATGGCAGTGCTCGCCTCCGCTCCTTTCAGGCCGAAGGCCGAAACGTCGCCGGACGGCTTCACCGCACCATTGGCCCCAAGTGCCACCACCGCCGCGGTCATTGGGCCCAGTGAGCCCGCCGTGTCCGCCCCGAGCAGATGCAGGCCGAGCGCGGCCGTGCCCGCCATCCCGATCAACGCCCAGCTCACCGAGGCGATCGCGGACAGCAGCACGTCCCCCCAGGGCACACTCCTGGCACTCCCGCCGTGGTCCGCGGTCTCGATGCTCATCGTCAGACCCCCCGATCCGCGCCGCGGCGATCCACCGCGGATGTCCCCCTCGCGTGGGATTACCACTCTCCGGGCCGGTTTCAACCCCGTCAACGGAAACGGGCAACCCGCCCGTACGCATCCTTCACAAGGCCCGACTTTCGGTCAGGGGGCTCCTACTGAAATAGTTCCCGACGATGTTCGACATCCCTAGACTCCCTGTGATGGGGGTAACTCGGGGGACTACTCAGTGGGGCATGGAGTGCCGGAACTCGTACTGGAATTGAATGGACGGACCTGGACGCTCGATGCGTCCAGGCCATACACCCTCGGACGTGATCCGCAGGGGGACATCGTGCTCGACGACGCCAGGGTGTCCTGGCGTCACGCCACGATCAGCTGGGGCGGCCGTAGTTGGGTCATCGAGGACCACGGCAGCACCAACGGCACGTTCGTGCAGGGGCAGCGGATCCATCAGATGGAGATCGGCCCCGGCTCGGCTGTGCATCTGGGCAACGCGACCGACGGACCGCGCCTGAACCTGTCCGGCGCCGCGGCAGCGGTCGCGCAGCCCCAGCAGCAGCCGTTCGCGGCCCAGGGCGCGAGCCCCGGCTGGGCTCAGCAGCCGACGCCGCAGCAGCAGGCACCGGAGCAGGGCTGGCAGCAGCCGCAGCAGGCCGCGCAGATCCCGCAGCAGCAGGGACCCGGTGGTGGCGCGGGGGCGCCGCCGGTCTACGGCGACCGCAGCCCCACCACGTTCCACCAGTTCTCGCTCGGCCGCGTGATGCGCATCGGCCGTGCGCTGGAGAACGAGCTGGTCGTCTCCGACCTCCAGGTCTCGCGCCACCACGCCGAGTTCCACGCGACGCCCGACGGCCGCTTCGAGATCCGCGACCTCGGCTCGCACAACGGCACGTACGTCAACGGTATGCCGATCGCCAAGGGCGGCTCCGCGCTGCTCGGCCCGAACGACATCGTCGGCGTCGGCCACTCGACGTTCCGCCTCGTCGGCGACCGCCTCGAGGAGTTCGTCGACACTGGTGAAGTCTCCTTCTCGGCCCGCCATCTGACGGTCACGGTCGACGGCGGCAAGCAGATCCTCAAGGACGTCTCCTTCGGCGTACCCGAGAAGTCGCTCGTCGCGGTCATCGGCCCGTCCGGCTCCGGCAAGTCGACGCTCCTGAAGGCGCTCACGGGCTACCGCCCCGCCAACCAGGGTGACGTCCTCTACGACAACCGGAACCTGTACAAGCAGTTCGCCGAGCTGCGTCAGCGCATCGGTCTGGTCCCGCAGGACGACATCCTGCACAAGGAACTGACCGTGAAGAAGGCCCTCAAGTACGCGGCCAAGCTGCGCTTCCCCGCGGACACCACGGGTGAGGAGCGCGAGGCCCGCATAGACGAGGTGCTGCGCGAGCTGAAGCTGGACATCCACAAGGAGAAGAAGGTCACCTCCCTCTCCGGTGGCCAGCGCAAGCGCGTCTCCGTGGCCCTGGAGCTGCTCACCAAGCCGTCGCTGATCTTCCTGGACGAGCCGACCTCCGGCCTCGACCCGGGCATGGACCGCGACGTCATGCAGCTGCTGCGCGGCCTCGCCGACGACGGCCGTACGGTCCTCGTCGTCACGCACTCGGTCGCCGAGCTGGCGATCTGCGACAAGCTCCTCGTGATGGCGCCCGGCGGCTCCGTCGCCTACTTCGGTCCGCCGGAGGAGGCGCTGAACTTCTTCGGCTACGAGACCTGGGCCGACGTCTTCTCCGCGTTCGAGAACTACCGCGACTACGACTGGGCGGGCCGCTGGAAGGGCTCGCAGCACTACCAGATGTACGCCGCGGACATCGACGCGGTGGCTCCGCAGTCGGCGAACGTGCCGTCGCAGCAGGCGATGAAGCCGCGCAAGCCGCAGGGCTGGGGTTCGCAGCTGGCCACTCTGATCAGCCGCTATACCTCAGTGATCGTGTCCGACCGGGGCTTCCTCGGCCTGATGGTGATCCTGCCCGCCGTCCTCGGTGTCGTGAGCGTGCTGATCCCCGCCGACTTCGGCCTCGCCCTCGGCCCGCAGAACGGCAAGCCGCCGTTCTCGAACCGGGACGGCAGCACGATCCTGCTGATCCTCGCGGTGGGCGCCTGTTTCGCCGGCGCGGCCAACTCGGTGCGTGAGCTGATCAAGGAACGGGTGATCTACGAACGGGAGCGGGCGACCGGCCTGTCCCGCTCGGCATACCTGATGTCCAAGGTCATCGTGCTCGGCGTGATCACGATCCTGCAGGGCGGCATCATCGGCGCCATCGGCCTGTTCTCGCTCGGCGCCGAGAAGCTGCCGGACGAGGGCCTGCTGCTGAAGAGCGCGCCCGCCCTCGAACTCACCCTGCCGATCATGGCGCTGGGCTTCACCTCGATGATGTTCGGCCTGGTCATCTCGTCCCTGGTGAAGACGGCCGAGAAGACGATGCCGCTGCTGGTGATGTTCGCGATCGTCCAGGTCGTGTTCACCGGCTGCCTCTTCCAGCTCTACGACAAGGTCGGCGTCGAGCAGCTGGCCTGGCTGATGCCCTCGCGCTGGGCGGTCGCCGCGGCGGGTACGACGGCACAGCTGAACGTCCTGCTGCCCTGGCAGCCCGGCAAGCCGGGGGACCCGCTGTGGGACCACGAGCTCAGCCAGTGGTTCGTCGACATGGGTGTGCTGATCGGCATCGGCGTGATCTGCGGCTTCGCGGTCGCGCGCCTGCTGCGCCGGCACGAGCCCGAGGTCATGCGCAAGTAGTCGCCCGCGCACGCCGGACATGACTGAAGGGCGGCACCCCAGGTGGGGTGCCGCCCTTCGGCGTCTGTGTGGGAGCTCCGCGCTCGGCCCTCAGTACGCGCTGTTGACGTTGTCGATCGAGCCGTACTTGTCGGCCGCGTAGTTGGCGGCGGCCGTGATGTTGGCGACCGGGTCGTAGATGTTCATCGAGGTACCGGAGACGTGGTACGCGTTGAACGTCGGCTGGATGACCTGGAGCAGACCGATCGACGGGGTGCCGTTCTGGGCGTTGATGTCCCAGCCGTTGATGGCGTTCGGGTTGCCCGTGGACTCCCGCATGATGTTGCGGTACAGACCGTTGTACGTACCCGGGATGCCCTTCTTCGCCATGATGTCGAGGGACTGGTGGATCCAGCCGTCGAGGTTGTTGGCGTACGTCTTCACGGCGACGGTCTGGACCGTGACGCGCTGCGCGGAGCGGCTCGCGGCCTGCGCCTTCGCGCGCTCCGCGGCGGCCTTCTTCTTCGCGGCGGCCTCGGCGGCGGCCTTCTTCTTCGCGGCGGCCGCTTCGGCGGCCTTCTTCTTCGCGACTTCGTCAGCCGCCTTCTTCTTGGCGGCCGCTTCGGCGGCCTTCTTCGCCGCGATGGCCTGGTCCTTCAGGGCGGCGCCGGCCAGCTGGTCGGTGACGCTGGCCTTGACGTCCTTGATCGGCTGCTCGCTGTAGGCGACCTGAGGGGAGGCGGCGGCGTCGGTCGTGATGGTGGCCGAGTTGGCCGGAGCCACGGAGAACGCGAGGGCGGCGGCACCGAGGGCTGCGACACCGGCGATCGAAAGCTTGTGGGTCTTGGTCAGCTTGGGACTATGACCAGGAGTGTTGATGTTCTTGGACATGACTGATGGACCTCTTCGAATAGCGCGGAGGTCGCTCTCGGCCCGGCAGGGGACTGACTGTTTCCGGAACAAACGCCGCGGGGCGAAACCCGCGGCGTTGAGCGACGGAGGCCATTCTTAGCGGCCGCAAAATCGTGTGGCAAAGGTGTGACCTACGAAGGCAGGTAGTGGACGCGGAAAGGGCAAAACGGGGCAGACTGTCACGTCTGCCCCGCTCACCCGGGCTCCCTTTATCTCCTATGTGCCTTCGTACGTGATCTGCGCCCTATGTGCGGGCTCACATCGGTCGTGTATCAGTCTCACCAACAGTTGCTGGAGCAATGCTCAGAGTGAGGGTCCTCGTCCGGAAGGATGAGGTGCACGTCCCCGAACTCATGCCAGAGGTAGAGCTCGCGCAGCGCCTCGTCGTAACTGCGGTCTATCGCCGCCCCGCCCGCGATCGCCTCCAGCATCAGCAGATGCGAGGCCTCCGGCTCGTGCAGCCCGGTCAGCAGCCCGTCGATGACCCGTACACCGCGCTCAGGCGTCACCACGAGGTCGGTCCAGCCCTTCGCCGCCCGGACCACCCCGTCGGGGCCCGTAGCGGACTCGACGGCACGCACAGCCGTCGTACCGACCGCGATGATCCGGCCGCCTCCGGCCTTCGCCGCGTTGATCAGCCGCGCCGACGCCTCCGGCACCTCGTACCGCTCCGGATACGGCGGCTCATGGGCCTCCGCCGACGCGACCCCGGTGTGCAGGGTGATCGGCGCGAACTGCACACCCCGGCTCACCAGCTCCGCCACCAGGCGCGCGGTGAAGGGGCGCGCCGCGCTCGGCATCTCCGCGCTGCCCGCACCGTCGGCGGACGGCAGCGCGAACACCGTCTGATACACGGACAGCGGCTGGTCCCTCTTTGTATAGGAGTAGCGAATGGGCCGCCCGTGCCGCCGCAGCAGCCCCAGGACGTCCGCGTCCGACACCCGCCCCCACCAGAGCCGCGGGCTCCGCGAGGTCAGCGGCTCCTCCAGAACGAGTCGTACGTCCCCGGGCAGGCGCACCTCCGTCCCCACGGGCCCGCCCGCACGCGCACGCGTGGTGCCCGTGCCGTCGGGATCCCGCAGCTCGACCGCCCACCGCCCGTCATCGCCCAGCGTGGAGAAATGCACCACCACGCGCGCGTGCCCGATGCGTCCGTCCAGGGCGGCCGCCAGGGTGGTGGAGGTGTTGACGACGAGCAGGTCGCCCGCCTTCAGCTGCCGGGGCAGCTCCACGAACTCGTGATGCGACACCTCTGTACCGCGCGAGACGAGCAGCCGTACGGAATCCCGGTCGAGACCGGGCCGCCGCTGCTCGGCCGGCACCCGCGCCGACAACTCCTCCGGAACCCGCACCGCGGTCGTCATCGCTCCTCCAGGAGTGCCGGCGCCGCATAGCGACCACTGGCCGGCCGCTCGTCGAGCAGGCGAAGAAAGGCCGGAACCACACTGTCCGGCGTCGGCCGCGGATCGCCGTCGTCCGGAACGGCCGCCGCGTACAGGTCCGTGCCCATGTCCCCGGGGTCGACGGCCCAGACACGCAGGCCGGGCTCCTCCTCGCCGAGGACCGCGGAGAGGTGGTCCAGCGCCGCCTTCGACGCGCCGTAGCCGCCCCACGTCTCGTACGCCTCGGCCGCGGCGTCCGAACTGATGTCGATGACCGCGCCCGCCTCCGCGGCCCGCAGCAACGGCAGCGCCTCCTGGATCAGGCCCAGCGCGGCGACCACATTGACCTCCAGGGCCTGCCGGAACCCGTCCAGGGTCAGGTCCTCCAGGCGCACCAGCGGCTCGGCGCCCAGCGCGCTCGCGTTGTTCACCAGCAGGTCGGCACCGCCGAGCTTCCGGGCGGCAGCCACCAGCTCGGCGCGATGCCCGGCGTCCGTGACGTCCCCGGGCAGCGCCTCCACGCGGGTCCCGTACCCGGACAGTGCCACCGCCGTCTCCTCCAGAACCCCGGCCGTTCTGGCGTCGAGCACCAGATCCCAGCCGCGCTCCGCCAGAGCCGCACCGAGCGCCCGCCCCAGCCCCTTCGAAGCCCCCGTGATGATCGCTACCGGCATGACAACCGTCCCCTCGTCCCTTGGCCGCCTTACCTGGCGGGTGTCTTCAAGGTAGGAACCCGGCCGCCCCGACGCCTCGTGCGCGGGCCCCAATGATCCGGGGTCCTTCGTCCTAGGCCGACAGGCCTAGGCGACGGCCATCACAGGTCTGATACGCGTTGTCACACCTCGCCGGTACTTTGGGGTCATGAGTCAAGGACCCCGGTCGGGCCTGTACGCGGTGAGTTCCGCGCTGCTGGCCATGAGCAGGCACCTCGAAGTGCGCGACGTCCTCAAGACGATCGTCGCCTCGGCCCGCGAACTGCTGGACGCGCAGTACGCGGCGCTGGGCGTGCCCGACGACCACGGCGGCTTCGCCCAGTTCGTCGTCGACGGCGTCAGCGACGCGCAGTGGAAGGCCATCGGCCCGCTCCCGCGCCAGCACGGCATCCTCGCCGCGATGCTGCACGAGGCCGGCCCCGAGCGCCTCGCCGACGTGCGCACGGACCCCCGCTTCGAGGGCTGGCCCTCGGCTCACCCCGACATGTCCGACTTCCTGGGCCTGCCCATCCGCGACGGCGACGAGGTCATCGGCGCACTGTTCCTGGCGAACAAGAACAAGAACAGCGCCGAGCCGGACGGCAGGTGCGGCTTCACCGAGGACGACGAGGAACTCCTCACCATCCTCGCCCAGCACGCCGCGATCGCCCTGACCAACGCCCGCCTCTACGAGCGCAGCCGCGAACTCACCATCGCCGAGGAGCGCTCCCGGCTCGCCCATGAACTCCACGACGCGGTCAGCCAGAAGCTGTTCTCCCTGCGCCTCACCGCACAGGCCGCCGCCACCCTTGTCGACCGCGACCCGGCGCGCGCCAAGGGCGAACTCCAGCAGGTGGCCGCGCTCGCCGCGGAGGCCGCCGACGAACTGCGCGCCGCCGTGGTCGAGTTGCGCCCCACCGCCCTCGACGAGGACGGCCTGGTCGCCACCCTGCGCACCCACATCCAGGTCCTCGACCGCGCCCACTCCGCGCGCGTCACCTTCTCCAGTCGCGGAGTGCGGGCGCTGCCCGCCGCCCAGGAGGAGGCCATGCTGCGCGTCGCCCAGGAGGCCCTGCACAACGCGCTGCGGCACTCCGGAGCCGCCGGCGTCGACGTCACCCTGGAGAAGCGCGGGCCGGGCGCCGTTCTGCGCATAACCGACGACGGCAGCGGCTTCGAACCCACCGCGATACGCAGCGCGGGCCGCCACCTCGGACTCGTGTCGATGCGCGACCGGGCGAGCGGAGTCGGCGGCACACTCACCGTGGAATCGGCGCCCGGAAAGGGCACCACGATCGAGATGGAGGTCCCTGGTGGCTGACGCAATCAAGGTGCTGCTCGTCGACGACCACCAAGTGGTCCGCCGGGGCCTGCGCACCTTCCTCGAAGTACAGGACGACATCGAGGTCGTGGGAGAGGCATCCGACGGCGCCGAAGGGATCGCCCGCGCCGAGGAGTTGAAACCCGACGTCGTTCTCATGGACGTCAAGATGCCGGGCATGGACGGTATCGAGGCGCTGCGCAAGCTCCGCGAACTCGCCAACCCCGCGCGCGTGCTGATCGTCACCAGCTTCACCGAACAGCGCACGGTCGTCCCCGCCCTGCGCGCGGGCGCCGCCGGGTATGTGTACAAGGACGTGGACCCCGACGCCCTCGCCGGCGCCATCCGCTCCGTGCACGCCGGACACATCCTGCTGCAGCCCGAGGTCGCGGGCGCGCTGCTGTCCCAGGAGGAGGCCAACTCGGGCCAGGGAAGAGGCGGTTCACTCACCGAGCGGGAGCGCGAGGTGCTCACCCTGATCGCGGACGGCCGCTCCAACCGCGAGATCGCCCGCGCGCTCGTCCTCTCCGAGAAGACCGTCAAGACGCATGTCTCGAACATCCTGATGAAACTCGACCTCGCGGACCGGACCCAGGCCGCGCTCTGGGCCGTACGACATGGGGTGGCAGGCTGATCACCAGCGGATTCGCACTCCGGCGCACTCCTCGGACGCGGTCGGGGTGCTCGGGCGGGCGGCAATTCGGAGGGTTCCGCTCCGGGATGAGATTCATACCGTCGTGTGTATGTCCCCCGAATGGCGCATCCTCCGTGGATCTCGGCCGTTCTCCAATGCGTGCTGCGGCGACTGCCGCAGTGATCGCTACGAGGGGTTGAGAAGTGAAGAACCTGAAGAAGGCCACTGCTGTCGCGATGGTGGCCGGTGGCCTGGTTGCCGCCGGTGCCGGTCTGGCCTCCGCGACGAACGGATCGTGGGCGGGCGGCAGTGCCGAGGGCTCCCCGGGCGTCGCCTCGGGCAACCTCATCCAGGCCCCGGTCCACGTCCCGGTGAACGCGGTCGGCAACAGCGTGAACGTCATCGGCGCTCTGAACCCGGCCTTCGGCAACCTCGGCATCAACCGCTGAGTTCCGTACCGGAACGATCATGACCACCGGCCTTCCAGGGACTCCCTGGGAGGCCGGTCAGTTTGTGGGCTCACGGGCCGACCAGTGGTGTGCTCATAGGGCGACTGAACCGAACGGGCCTTTCGGCCCAGCCTTCCGTGCCGTCCCTGACCCCCTGGCGTTGCTCAGCGTACGACCCACGGCCGGGTCGGATCCGCATATGCAGGAGGAACGCTTCTTATGAACATCGCCAAGAAGGCCGCCGTGGCTGTCACCGTCGCCGGTATCGCCGCGGGCGCTTCCGCCGGTGCCGCTGTTGCCGACGCGGGTGCCGAAGGCGCGGCCGTGAAGTCGCCGGGTGTCATCTCGGGCAACCACGTCCAGGTCCCGGTGCACATCCCCGTCAACGTCGTGGGCAACGCCGTGAGCGTCATCGGCCTCCTGAACCCGGCCTTCGGCAACACGGGCGTGAACCACTGACCCGCACCACGTTCAAGGGCCCCGTGAACACAAACGGTTCGCGGGGCTCTTCGCCGCTCAGCGAACCCCCCGCTCCCGCTCCTCCACAAACGCGTTGTACGCCGCCACCTGAGCCCGCCGGGCCGTCCGCTCCACCGGCCGCAGCGCATGCGACCGCGCCGCGATCTCCGAGGCACTCACCGCCCCGCCATGCCCGTTCTCGTACGCCACGGAGACCAGCAACCCCACCCGCTGGGCAAGCTCCAACACCCGCACCGCACGCGGCGGATACCCGGGAGCCAGCACCTCACGCCCCCGCTCGGCCCGCGCCCGGTACGCGTCGACCGCCGCCTCCGCGACCGGCCCCGACCCGGCGACATCGAGCCGCGACAACACCTGGGTCGCCTCGCGCAGCGCCTCCGCCAGCTCCCGCTCGGCCTCCCCGAGCGACGGCACATCGGCGGGCGGCGCCTCCCGCACGGCAAGGCAGTGCCACACCACCTCGACGTGCACATCGCCGGCGGGCCCGGCCTCGTACACCTCCGGCACGAGCCCGAGCGCGGCGCCGTGGCAGACGACGGCCTCCTCGGCGTCGAGGGCGCGCGCGTTGAAGTCCGGCGGTCCACTCAGCCCGAGCGGATGCCCCGGCGCGGGCAGCGCGACCCGCAGCCCGGTCACCCCGAGCGCGCGCAGCCGGCCGAGGGCGAGCGTGAGCCCGACGGGCCCCGACTCGCCCGGCAGCCCCTCGACCCGGTGCACCGCGTCCTCACCAACGATGGCGAGTACCGCGTCATCCGGCGAAATAAGTCCGGCCAAAAGGGCATTTCCCCATGCGGCCAGCCGTCCTGAGCGTGGTTCCGAGAGCATGCCCCCACCCTAAGGACCGACCGATGGAATGGAGCAGCCGACCGGTGGCGTAGGTTTTCCCTGGGGGCTGCGTCCACAGACGTAAGCGACGGCCGAGACTGCAATGGGAGACAACGCGCTCATGAGCGATGTACTGGAGCTGGAGGACGTATCCGTGGTCCGCGAGGGCCGGGCTCTGGTGGACCAGGTCTCCTGGTCGGTCAAGGAGGGGGAGCGCTGGGTCATCCTCGGCCCGAACGGCGCCGGAAAAACGACCCTTCTGAACGTCGCCTCCAGCTACCTCTTCCCCAGCCAGGGCACCGCCACCATCCTCGGCGAGACCCTCGGCAAGGTCGACGTCTTCGAGCTGCGCCCGCGCATCGGTGTGGCCGGCATCGCCATGGCCGAGAAGCTCCCCAAGCGCCAGACCGTCCTGCAGACCGTGCTCACCGCCGCGTACGGCATGACCGCCGGCTGGCACGAGGACTACGAGGACATCGACGAGCAGCGCGCCCGCGCCTTCCTCGATCGCCTCGGCATGAGCGACTACCTGGACCGTAAGTTCGGCACGCTCTCCGAGGGCGAGCGCAAGCGCACCCTGATCGCCCGCGCCCTGATGACCGACCCCGAGCTGCTGCTGCTCGACGAGCCCGCCGCGGGCCTCGACCTCGGCGGCCGCGAGGACCTCGTACGCCGCCTCGGCCGCCTCGCCCGCGACCCGATCGCCCCCTCCATGATCATGGTCACGCACCACGTCGAGGAGATCGCTCCTGGCTTCACCCACGTCCTGATGATCCGTCAGGGCAAGGTGCTCGCCGCGGGCCCGCTGGAGCTCGAACTCACCTCGCGCAACCTCTCGCTCTGCTTCGGCCTCCCCCTCGTCGTCGAACGCGTCGGCGAGCGCTGGACCGCGCAGGGCCTGCCGATGGCCTGAACACCGGGACGCCCGGACCCGCGCAACGGACCGGGCGTGTCCCCTTGGATCGCGCCCTGTCCGCCAGGGGAGCGCGGTCCTACCATGACCATGTGAACGACATCAACGCATGGGTGTGGTGGCTGGTCGGCGCGGCCGGGCTCGGCATCCCGCTCGTCGTGACCGCGATGCCCGAGTTCGGCATGCTCGCCGTGGGCGCCGTCGCCGCCGCGGTCGTCGCGGGGATCGGCGGCGATGTCGTCCTCCAAGTCCTCGTCTTCTCCGCCGTCTCGGTCGCACTCATCGCCGTCGTACGCCCCATCGCGGCCCGGCACCGCGCCCAGCGCCCCCAACTCGCCACCGGCATCGAGGCGTTGAAGGGCAAACAGGCCGTCGTCCTGGAACGCGTCGACGGTTCGGGCGGCGGCCGGATCAAGCTTGCCGGAGAGATCTGGTCGGCGCGCGCCCTTGACGCCGGACAGGTCTACGAGGCAGGCCAGGAAGTAGACGTCGTGGACATCGACGGAGCCACGGCGATCGTCATGTGACCTCGCACGACGCAAGTGAACCGAACGCCCCACGCGGCAGACGACGGTCTGTCAGACTCGTCCAGCAAGATCTTCAACAACCATAAGATCTTCAGGAATTACCGAGCGGAGAAGGGTACGGGGAGCAACGATGGAACCGATCATCATCGTCCTGGTCATTCTGGTGGTGTTGGTCTTCATCGCCCTGATCAAGACCATCCAGGTCATCCCACAGGCCAGCGCCGCGATCGTCGAGCGCTTCGGCCGCTACACACGGACGCTGAACGCCGGACTGAACATCGTCGTCCCGTTCATCGACTCGATCCGCAACCGCATCGACCTGCGTGAACAGGTCGTGCCGTTCCCACCGCAGCCGGTGATCACCCAGGACAACCTGGTGGTCAACATCGACACGGTCATCTACTACCAGGTCACCGACGCCCGCGCGGCCACGTACGAGGTCGCCAGCTACATCCAGGCGATCGAGCAGCTCACCGTCACCACCCTGCGCAACATCATCGGCGGCATGGACCTGGAGCGGACCCTGACCTCCCGCGAGGAGATCAACGCGGCCCTGCGCGGCGTCCTCGACGAGGCCACCGGCAAGTGGGGCATCCGCGTCAACCGCGTCGAGCTCAAGGCCATCGAGCCGCCCACCTCCATCCAGGACTCGATGGAGAAGCAGATGCGCGCCGACCGTGACAAGCGCGCCGCGATCCTCACCGCCGAAGGTATCCGCCAGTCGCAGATCCTCACCGCCGAGGGTGAGAAGCAGTCCGCGATCCTGCGCGCCGAAGGCGAGGCCAAGGCCGCCGCATTGCGCGCCGAAGGCGAGGCCCAGGCCATCCGTACGGTCTTCGAGTCCATCCACGCCGGCGACGCCGACCAGAAGCTCCTCGCCTACCAGTACCTCCAGATGCTCCCCAAGATCGCCGAAGGCGACGCCAACAAGCTCTGGATCGTCCCCAGCGAAATCGGCGACGCCCTCAAGGGACTCAGCGGCGCCATGGGCAACTTCGGCCCCATGGGCGGCGGTTCGGGCAACGGCGGCACAGAGCGCCGCGAAAAGCCGTCCGTCACCGACTGACGGCACTGTACGGACTCCGGTGTTGTCCCGCGCCCCGTAAGGGGCGCGGGGAACTGCGCGACCAGCAACAAACGACCCGCAGCCGACCGATCACCGGGGGTTTTCCGGCTCTCCCAGCGGAGCGCCTACGCCGGCTGAGCCAGCCACTCCGGCAGCGCGTCGAAGTCGTCCTGGCCGAGCGCCAGCAACATCGCGTCGGCGGGTGTCGGCTCGAACGGCTGCCACAGCAGCGGCATCCCCGCCTGCTCCGGCGTACGGGCCGCCTTGCGGTGATTGTCCTCCGCACAGGACGCGACCGTATTCAGCCACGCGTCCTGACCACCCTGCGCACGCGGCACCACGTGGTCGACCGTCGTCGCCCGCCTTCCGCAGTACGCGCACCGGTGCCTGTCCCGTACCAGAACACCGCGCCTCGACCACGGCGCTTGTCTTCGGAACGGCACCCTGACATATCGGCAGAGCCTGATCACCCGAGGCACGGGTATGTCGAGCGCGGCTCCGCGCATACGGAGTTCGGGGTGGGCCTGCTCCACGACAGCCTTGTCCTGCAGCACCAGAACGACGGCTCGGTTCAACGTCACCGTCGACAGCGGCTCAAAGCTCGCGTTCAGTACCAGCGTGTCCCGCATCCAGCCCACCTCCTGTGTGCACCGGCCCACCCCCTGGCAGGCTTGGATCAACTCTGGCCGGGCGCGCCGAGATGGACAACGCAATAAAAAATGCCCGCCTCTGATCACTTCCAAGACCAGAGGCGGGCAAACGTTCAATGAACGTCTGTCTCGCGAGGGTGCCTTACGCGTTGGACGCGTACTCACCGATCAGCTGGGCGCGCGCCAGCGTGTGGAACCGCAGATTGAAGCCCACCACGGCAGGCGACACGTCCGAGTCCGGACCGAGCTTCTCCTGATCGACGGCGTACACCGTGAACACATACCGGTGGGCAGGGTCCCCGGGAGGCGGCGCGGCACCACCGAAGTCCTTCGACCCATAGTCGTTGCGCACCTGCACCACGCCCTCGGGCAGCCCCTCGAACTTCCCGCTACCCGCGCCCGTGGGCAGCTCGGTGACCGACGCGGGGATGTCGAACACCACCCAGTGCCAGAATCCGCTCCCCGTCGGGGCGTCCGGATCGAAGCACGTCACGGCGAAGCTCTTGGTCTCCGGCGGGAATCCCTCCCAGCGCAGCTGAGGCGAGGTGTTCCCGGCCGCGTAGACCTGAGAATCCTTCAGCGTCGCGCCCGGCTCGACGTCCGCGCTCGTGACCGTGAAGGACGGCACGGTCGGATGGAAGTCGTGGGGGAGCGGCGGCCGCTTGAGGTCGGTCACCTCGGTACCTCCTGATCGGTTCCTGGATGGTTGCCGGGCGGTTCCGGAACGCGCAAATCGCCCGACCCGAGCCTAGAACCAGCTGCGCTTGCTGCCGACCTCCGACAGCCACTGGTTCAGATACGCCGCCCAGTCCGTGCCCTGGTAGTCGTGCAGACCCACCTTGAAGGAGCGGTACGAGTCGCTGCCCTCGGTGAAGAGGCCCGGCTTCTTGTCCATCTCCAGGATGACGTCCATCTCGCGGTCGTCCGCGACGAAGCTCAGCTCCACCTGGTTCAGCCCGCGGTACTGCGACGGCGGGAAGAACTCGATCTCCTGGTAGAACGGCAGCTTCTGTCGCGTACCCCGGATGTGGCCGCGCTCCATGTCCGCGTTCTTGAAGCGGAAGCCCAACTGGATGAAGGCGTTCAGGATCGCCTGCTGCGCGGGCAGCGGGTGCACATTGATCGGGTCCAGGTCACCCGAGTCGACGGCGCGCGCGATCTCCAGCTCCGTGGTCACACCGATGTGCATGCCCCGCAGCGGCTGACCGTCGATCGTGGTGATCGGCGTCTCCCACGGGATCTCCAGCCCGAACGGCACCGCGTGCACCGCGCCCGCCTGGAGCTCGAAGGCCCCGCCGAGCCGCAGCTTCGTGAACTCGATGTCCTGCTTGTACTCCTGGTCGTCGTGACCCTCGACCTCGACCTTGGCCTGCAGACCGACCGACAGACCCTCGATCGCCTGGGCTACCGACCCGCCCTGGATCCGCACCTCACCCTGGACGACGCCGCCCGGAACGGTGTTGACCTCCGTCAGCACCGTCTCGACCGAAGCCCCACCGGCCCCCAGGCTCGCAAGCAGCCGCTTGAACCCCATGTCACTTCCTCCCCAGGCAACGCCTGTTCCATCTGCCGTGTCCGTCTGTATTCCTTGATCCGTACAAACGCGATCCGACCGCGGCCGGTTCCGCGCCCTCACCCTTCCAAGGGGGACGCTCCCTGACCACCCCATCGACACGCACCCGTCTGGACTACGCTCGGACGCCATGATCGCGGCCCCTGACCGTACGCCCCTCACACGCGAGTTCTTCGACCGCCCCGTACTGGACGTCGCCCCCGACCTCCTGGGGCGCATCCTCGTACGCACCACCCCCGACGGTCCGATCGAGCTCCGCCTCACAGAGGTAGAGGCGTACGACGGCCCGAACGACCCCGGCTCCCACGCCTATCGCGGCCGCACGGCCCGCAATGACGTGATGTTCGGTCCCCCTGGTCATGTGTACGTCTACTTCACCTACGGCATGTGGCACTGCATGAACCTGGTCTGTGGTCCGGGCGGGTGGGCCAGCGCAGTCCTGCTCCGGGCCGGCGAGGTCACCGAAGGCGCCGAGCTCGCCCGTAAACGTCGACTCTCGGCCCGAAATGACAAGGAACTGGCCAAAGGGCCCGCACGACTGGCCACGGCCCTTGGGGTGGACCGGTCACTCGACGGCACGGATGCCTGCGCCCCCGAGGGTTCCCCACTGACCCTCCTGACGGGCACCCCCGTCCACTCCGACCAGGTACGCAGCGGTCCGCGCACCGGAGTGGCCGGCGACGGAGGCATCCACCCATGGCGCTTCTGGATCGCCAACGACCCGACGGTGAGCCCTTATAGAGCCCATGCGCCACGCCGTCGCTCAACTTGACGCGTCTCTGGGGGATCCGTAATGTAGCCCGAGCCGCTTGAACCGGGTACGGCGTTCAGCCAGCAGCCGGAAGTGGCCAACCCACTACCTACGTCTTCCCCTCAGCGGGGGCGAATTCGGCGTGCCTGCATGCCTGAATTCAAACTCGCGGAACTCGATTATGAGTTGCGGAGGGAATCGGCTAACGTAGTGAATGTCGAAAGGCCGCGAGGCGAAAGCGCTCAAAGCCGGAAGGCAAACTCCCGCCGACCGGGAATCGGACACGAAAGAGTCTGATAGAGTCGGAAACGCAAGACCGAAGGGAAGCGCCCGGAGGAAAGCCCGAGAGGGTGAGTACAAAGGAAGCGTCCGTTCCTTGAGAACTCAACAGCGTGCCAAAAATCAACGCCAGATATGTTGATACCCCGTCTCCGGCCGATCGGCTGGGACGAGGTTCCTTTGAAAAAGTCCTGCCGGGCACTGCCTGGTAGGCGCACAGCGAGGACGCTGTGAACCTTCCGATTATTCCTCGGGAGGTTCCGCTCTCGTGGTGTCCACCCGATTACGGGTAAACATTCACGGAGAGTTTGATCCTGGCTCAGGACGAACGCTGGCGGCGTGCTTAACACATGCAAGTCGAACGATGAAGCCCTTCGGGGTGGATTAGTGGCGAACGGGTGAGTAACACGTGGGCAATCTGCCCTTCACTCTGGGACAAGCCCTGGAAACGGGGTCTAATACCGGATAACACTCCTGCCCGCATGGGTGGGGGTTAAAAGCTCCGGCGGTGAAGGATGAGCCCGCGGCCTATCAGCTTGTTGGTGAGGTAGTGGCTCACCAAGGCGACGACGGGTAGCCGGCCTGAGAGGGCGACCGGCCACACTGGGACTGAGACACGGCCCAGACTCCTACGGGAGGCAGCAGTGGGGAATATTGCACAATGGGCGAAAGCCTGATGCAGCGACGCCGCGTGAGGGATGACGGCCTTCGGGTTGTAAACCTCTTTCAGCAGGGAAGAAGCGAGAGTGACGGTACCTGCAGAAGAAGCGCCGGCTAACTACGTGCCAGCAGCCGCGGTAATACGTAGGGCGCAAGCGTTGTCCGGAATTATTGGGCGTAAAGAGCTCGTAGGCGGCTTGTCACGTCGGGTGTGAAAGCCCGGGGCTTAACCCCGGGTCTGCATTCGATACGGGCTAGCTAGAGTGTGGTAGGGGAGATCGGAATTCCTGGTGTAGCGGTGAAATGCGCAGATATCAGGAGGAACACCGGTGGCGAAGGCGGATCTCTGGGCCATTACTGACGCTGAGGAGCGAAAGCGTGGGGAGCGAACAGGATTAGATACCCTGGTAGTCCACGCCGTAAACGGTGGGAACTAGGTGTTGGCGACATTCCACGTCGTCGGTGCCGCAGCTAACGCATTAAGTTCCCCGCCTGGGGAGTACGGCCGCAAGGCTAAAACTCAAAGGAATTGACGGGGGCCCGCACAAGCAGCGGAGCATGTGGCTTAATTCGACGCAACGCGAAGAACCTTACCAAGGCTTGACATACACCGGAAACGGCCAGAGATGGTCGCCCCCTTGTGGTCGGTGTACAGGTGGTGCATGGCTGTCGTCAGCTCGTGTCGTGAGATGTTGGGTTAAGTCCCGCAACGAGCGCAACCCTTGTTCTGTGTTGCCAGCATGCCCTTCGGGGTGATGGGGACTCACAGGAGACTGCCGGGGTCAACTCGGAGGAAGGTGGGGACGACGTCAAGTCATCATGCCCCTTATGTCTTGGGCTGCACACGTGCTACAATGGCAGGTACAAAGAGCTGCGAAGCCGCGAGGCGGAGCGAATCTCAAAAAGCCTGTCTCAGTTCGGATTGGGGTCTGCAACTCGACCCCATGAAGTCGGAGTTGCTAGTAATCGCAGATCAGCATTGCTGCGGTGAATACGTTCCCGGGCCTTGTACACACCGCCCGTCACGTCACGAAAGTCGGTAACACCCGAAGCCGGTGGCCCAACCCCTTGTGGGAGGGAGCTGTCGAAGGTGGGACTGGCGATTGGGACGAAGTCGTAACAAGGTAGCCGTACCGGAAGGTGCGGCTGGATCACCTCCTTTCTAAGGAGCATCTAGGCCGCCAAGCTTGCTTGGTGGTCCAGGGCCATTACGTCGGCACACGTCCGACGGTGGTTGCTCATGGGTGGAACGTTGATTATTCGGCACCGTCAGTCATCTCGGGCTGTGAGTACTGTCCTTCGGGGCGTGGAAAGCTGATCATGAGTGGCGAGGGTGTCGGGCACGCTGTTGGGTGTCTGAAGGTACGGCCGATACGGCTGCCTTCAGTGCCGGCCCCAGTGAACTTGCCCAGTAGGGCAGGGTGATGGGTGGTTGGTCGTTGTTTGAGAACTGCACAGTGGACGCGAGCATCTGTGGCCAAGTTTTTAAGGGCGCACGGTGGATGCCTTGGCACCAGGAACCGATGAAGGACGTGGGAGGCCACGATAGTCCCCGGGGAGCCGTCAACCAGGCTTTGATCCGGGGGTTTCCGAATGGGGAAACCCGGCAGTCGTCATGGGCTGTCACCCATACCTGAACACATAGGGTATGTGGAGGGAACGCGGGGAAGTGAAACATCTCAGTACCCGCAGGAAGAGAAAACAACCGTGATTCCGGGAGTAGTGGCGAGCGAAACTGGATGAGGCCAAACCATATGCGTGTGAGACCCGGCAGGGGTTGCGCATGTGGGGTTGTGGGATCTCTCTTTCACAGTCTGCCGGCTGTGAGGCGAGTCAGAAACCGTTGATGTAGGCGAAGGACATGCGAAAGGTCCGGCGTAGAGGGTAAGACCCCCGTAGTCGAAACATCAACGGCTCGTTTGAGAGACACCCAAGTAGCACGGGGCCCGAGAAATCCCGTGTGAATCTGGCGGGACCACCCGCTAAGCCTAAATATTCCCTGGTGACCGATAGCGGATAGTACCGTGAGGGAATGGTGAAAAGTACCGCGGGAGCGGAGTGAAATAGTACCTGAAACCGTGTGCCTACAAGCCGTGGGAGCGTCGGATATGTGCTTGCACATATCTCGTGACTGCGTGCCTTTTGAAGAATGAGCCTGCGAGTTTGCGGTGCGTTGCGAGGTTAACCCGTGTGGGGAAGCCGTAGCGAAAGCGAGTCCGAATAGGGCGATTCAGTAGCGCGCTCAAGACCCGAAGCGGAGTGATCTAGCCATGGGCAGGTTGAAGCGGCTGTAAGAGGTCGTGGAGGACCGAACCCACCAGGGTTGAAAACCTGGGGGATGACCTGTGGTTAGGGGTGAAAGGCCAATCAAACTCCGTGATAGCTGGTTCTCCCCGAAATGCATTTAGGTGCAGCGTCGTGTGTTTCTTGCCGGAGGTAGAGCACTGGATAGGCGATGGGCCCTACCGGGTTACTGACCTTAGCCAAACTCCGAATGCCGGTAAGTGAGAGCGCGGCAGTGAGACTGTGGGGGATAAGCTCCATGGTCGAGAGGGAAACAGCCCAGAGCATCGACTAAGGCCCCTAAGCGTACGCTAAGTGGGAAAGGATGTGGAGTCGCACAGACAACCAGGAGGTTGGCTTAGAAGCAGCCACCCTTGAAAGAGTGCGTAATAGCTCACTGGTCTAGTGATTCCGCGCCGACAATGTAGCGGGGCTCAAGCGTACCGCCGAAGTCGTGTCATTGCAGCAATACGCCCAACGGCGGCTGTGATGGGGAGGGGAGCGTCGTGTGCCGGGTGAAGCCGCGCCGGAAGGCAGTGGTGGACGGTTCACGAGTGAGAATGCAGGCATGAGTAGCGATACACACGTGAGAAACGTGTGCGCCGATTGACTAAGGGTTCCTGGGTCAAGCTGATCTGCCCAGGGTAAGTCGGGACCTAAGGCGAGGCCGACAGGCGTAGTCGATGGATAACCGGTTGATATTCCGGTACCCGCTGTGAAGCGTCAAACATTGAACCAGGCGATGCTAAGTCCGTGAAGCCGCCCCGGAGCCTTCGGGCAAAGGGGAGTGGTGGAGCCGACGGACCAGACCTGCAGTAGGTGAGTGATGGGGTGACGCAGGAAGGTAGTCCATCCCGGGCGGTGGTTGTCCCGGGGTAAGGGTGTAGGCCGTGCGATAGGCAAATCCGTCGCACATGAGGCTGAGACCTGATGCCGAGCCGATTGTGGTGAAGTGGATGATCCTATGCTGTCGAGAAAAGCCTCTAGCGAGTTTCATGGCGGCCCGTACCCTAAACCGACTCAGGTGGTCAGGTAGAGAATACCGAGGCGTTCGGGTGAACTATGGTTAAGGAACTCGGCAAAATGCCCCCGTAACTTCGGGAGAAGGGGGGCCATCACCGGTGAGAGGACTTGCTCCTTGAGCTGGGGGTGGCCGCAGAGACCAGCGAGAAGCGACTGTTTACTAAAAACACAGGTCCGTGCGAAGCCGTAAGGCGATGTATACGGACTGACGCCTGCCCGGTGCTGGAACGTTAAGGGGACCGGTTAGTCACTCTTCGGGGTGGCGAAGCTGAGAACTTAAGCGCCAGTAAACGGCGGTGGTAACTATAACCATCCTAAGGTAGCGAAATTCCTTGTCGGGTAAGTTCCGACCTGCACGAATGGCGTAACGACTTCTCGACTGTCTCAACCATAGGCCCGGTGAAATTGCACTACGAGTAAAGATGCTCGTTTCGCGCAGCAGGACGGAAAGACCCCGGGACCTTTACTACAGTTTGATATTGGTGTTCGGTTCGGCTTGTGTAGGATAGCTGGGAGACTTTGAAGCAGGCACGCCAGTGTTTGTGGAGTCGTCGTTGAAATACCAGTCTGGTCGTGCTGGATGTCTAACCTGGGTCCGTGATCCGGATCAGGGACAGTGTCTGATGGGTAGTTTAACTGGGGCGGTTGCCTCCTAAAGAGTAACGGAGGCGCCCAAAGGTTCCCTCAGCCTGGTTGGTAATCAGGTGTTGAGTGTAAGTGCACAAGGGAGCTTGACTGTGAGACCGACGGGTCGAGCAGGGACGAAAGTCGGGACTAGTGATCCGGCGGTGGCTTGTGGAAGCGCCGTCGCTCAACGGATAAAAGGTACCCCGGGGATAACAGGCTGATCTTCCCCAAGAGTCCATATCGACGGGATGGTTTGGCACCTCGATGTCGGCTCGTCGCATCCTGGGGCTGGAGTCGGTCCCAAGGGTTGGGCTGTTCGCCCATTAAAGCGGTACGCGAGCTGGGTTTAGAACGTCGTGAGACAGTTCGGTCCCTATCCGCTGTGCGCGTAGGAATATTGAGAAGGGCTGTCCCTAGTACGAGAGGACCGGGACGGACGAACCTCTGGTGTGCCAGTTGTCCTGCCAAGGGCATGGCTGGTTGGCTACGTTCGGGAGGGATAACCGCTGAAAGCATCTAAGCGGGAAGCCTGCTTCGAGATGAGTATTCCCACCTCCTTGAGAGGGTAAGGCTCCCAGTAGACGACTGGGTTGATAGGCCAGATCTGGAAGCCCGGTAACGGGTGGAGGTGACTGGTACTAATAGGCCGAGGGCTTGTCCTCAGTTGCTCGCGTCCACTGTGTTGTTCCCAGACAACGAACGGTTGTGCTGGCTGAACAGTTTCACTTAATCAATTGAAAAGTGTGCTTGTTCGCTGCCCGTTCAAGACCCCGTTTTATGACGGGGTGTCTGAAAGGGTTTCGGTGGTCATAGCGTGAGGGAAACGCCCGGTTACATTCCGAACCCGGAAGCTAAGCCTCACAGCGCCGATGGTACTGCAGGGGGGACCCTGTGGGAGAGTAGGACGCCGCCGAACTAATTTTGGAGGACCTCTGGTCCCAGCGACTCGCTGGGACCAGAGGTCCTTTTTTGTTTTTCCGAAGCGCGCCGGGTACCCGGCTGCGCGAGAATGACTTGCGGTACCGAAGACAGGAGTCACCCATGTCCACCAACTCTCCCGATGAGCGACCGGAGCGCGATCAGCGCCGCCGGGACAGTGGTGATCGCGGCGGCTACCGCGGGGGCCCGCGCCGCGACAACGACCGGGGTGGGTCCGATCGTGGCGGGTCCGACCGTGGCGGCTTCCGCCGCGATGACCGGCGTGACGATCGTCGTGACAGCGGCGACCGCGGCGGCTTCCGTCGCGATGACAGCCGGCGTGACGACAGCCGTCGTGATGACAACCGTGGTGGCGGCGGCGGTTTCCGTGGCCGCGACGACCGGCGCGAGGGCGACCGCGGTGGGCGCCCGCCGTTCCGGCGCGATGACCGCCCCAGCGGGCCGCGCCGTGATGATCGCGACCGTGGTTTCCGTCGGGATGGGGACCGTCCTGCCGTCCGTCGTGATGACGACCGCGGCGGCTTCCGTCGGGACGACCGTCCCAGCGGGCCGCGCCGTGATGACGACCGTGGTGGCTTCCGTCGCGATGACAACCGCAGCGGTGGTGGCTTCCGTCGGGACGACCGTCGTGATGACCGGCGTGACGATCGTCGTGACAGCGGCGACCGTGGCGGCTTCCGTCGCGATGATCGCCGTGATGACAGCCGTGGTGGCGGCGGTGACCGTGGCGGCTTCCGCCGCGACGACCGCGGCGACTTCCGGCGTGCCGACCGCAGGGACAGCGGTGACCGCCCGGCCTTCCGCCGCGACGACCGCCGTGATGACCGGCGTGATGACCGTCGGGGCGACGACCGTGGTTTCCGTCGGGATGGGGACCGTCCTGCCGTCCGTCGTGATGACGACCGCGGCGGCTTCCGTCGGGACGACCGTCCCAGCGGGCCGCGCCGTGATGACGACCGTGGTGGCTTCCGTCGCGATGACAACCGCGGCGGTGGCGATCGCGGTGGGCGGCCGCCGTTCCGTCGTGACGATCGCCCCAGCGGGCCCGGTCGTGATGATCGCGACCGTGGTGGCTTCCGTCGCGATGATCGCCGTGATGACAGCCGTGGTGGCGGCGGTGACCGTGGCGGCTTCCGCCGCGACGACCGCAGTGACTTCCGGCGTGACGACCGCAGGGACAGCGGTGACCGCCCGGCCTTCCGCCGCGACGACCGGCGTGACGACCGCCGTGATGACCGGCGTGACGACAACCGTGGTGGCGGCGGCTTCCGTGGCCGCGACGACCGCGGGCGTGACGACCGTGGACACGGTGGCCCGCGTCGTGACGACCGGGGCGGGCGCCCCGGCGGCTTCCGTGGTCGTGACGACCACAGGGGCGACGACCGGCGCGGCGGCGGCTTCCGTGGCCGCGACGAGCGGGACCGTGACCGCGAGCCGATCAAGCGGCTGCCGATCCCTGACGACGTCACGGGTGAGGAGATCGACAAGGACGTACGGCAGGAGCTTCAGAGCCTGCCCAAGGGGCTTGCCGAGGATGTCTCCCGGAACCTGGTGATGGTTGCCCGGCTCATCGACGAGGACCCCGAGGGTGCGTACGCGTACTCGAAGATCGCTCTGCGCCTGGCGTCGCGTGTCGCCGCCGTACGCGAGGCGGCCGGTTTCGCCGCGTACGCGAGCCAGAAGTACAGCGAGGCGCTCGCCGAGTTCCGGGCCGCGCGGCGGATGACCGGCAGCGTGGAGCTGTGGCCCGTCATGGCGGACTGTGAGCGAGGTCTGGGCCGGCCCGAGAAGGCGCTGGACATGGCCGGCGCGCCCGAGGTGCAGAAGCTGGACAAGGCCAGTCAGGTCGAGATGCGGCTCGTGGCCGCCGGTGCGCGGCGGGACATGGGGCAGCTGGATGCCGCCATCGTGACCCTCCAGAGCCCGGAGCTCGCCTCGAACTCCGTACAGCCCTGGACCGCGCGACTGCGGTACGCGTACGCCGACGCGCTCCTCGCCGCCGGTCGTGAGGGCGAGGCCCGCGAGTGGTTCGCGAAGGCCGTCGAGTCCGACAAGGACGGCAGCACGGACGCGTCCGACCGTCTTGCCGAGCTGGACGGCGTGGAGTTCGTCGACGTGCTCGTCGAGGACGAGGATGAGGACGAGACGGAGCCGGAGGCCAAGTCCGAGCCGGAGATCGAGTCCGAGTCCACGGACGAGTTCGACGAAGACGAGGACGAGGACGACGACGAGGTCGAAATCGACGACGAAGAAGACGACGACGAAGAGGACGAGGCCGACGCCGAGGAAGAGACTCCTCGGGCCGCGCAGGTCCCGGTCGACGGCGACGACGACGTTGAGGACGACGAGGACGACGCTCCTCAGAGCTGACGCCGGGCGTCTGTAGAAACAGCAGAAGCAGGCGTACGCAGATACACACGGGCGGCGGGACTCCGGAAGGAGTCCCGCCGCCCGTGGGTGTTTCAGGGGGTCAGAGCGACAGCGCCCGCAGTACCAGCCCCGACGCCGGCTTGGGGCCGAACGACGTCGACTTGCGGGGCATCGTGACGCCCTGGCGGGCGAGGTCGCGTACGACCTCCTCGCGGACCGGATGCATGAGGACGGCCGTGCCGCCGTCGCGCTCCGCCTTCTCGACCGTGGCGGTCGTGTCGTGGATGTAGGCGATGTGCGCGGGCGAGTCCTCCGGGATGTCCCAGACGTGGTCGAGGAGCGTGGCGTGCAGGACCGTCGCGTCCAAGGTGCGCCAGGCCTCGGGGCGGTCGGCCGGGATCGTACGGGCGAGGAGGCCGGGGTCCGGGCGGTCGACCAGGTGGAACGCGCCGTCGCCCGCGAGGAGGAAGGCGTTGCCCTCGGAGGCTGCCGCGGCGAGGGCCTCCAGGGCTTCGGCGAGGGGGACGTCGAGGTGGCGTACCCGGAAGGAGCCCGTGAGGGCGGTCAGCGCGTCGGCGACCGGCAGCCGGTGCAGGAGACGGTGGATGGCGCGGACGCGGAGCGGATAGCGCGCGGTGTCCACCAGGAGGACCAGGCCGTAGTCCCAGGGGCTGGGGGACGGGTGCTCCGCGCGTAGACGCAGATACGTCGCCCAGCGGTGGTGGCCGTCGGCGATGAGCGCCTGGTGGTGGTGGAGATCTGTCTGGATCTCGGCCAGCTCGGCCGGATCGGTGATCGCCCACAGACGGTGGCTGAAGCCGTCCTCCGTGGTGGTCGACAGCAGCGGCGGGCGTTCGGCGGTGCGCTCGATGACGGCGGCCGTGCCGACCCGGGAACCGTTGCCGCGATAGGTCAGCAGCAGGGGTTCGAGGTTGGCCGAGGTGGCGCGCATCAGGGCCGCGCGGTCCGCGATGACGTGCGGCATCACGTCCTCGTGCGGGAGGACGACGCAGTCCGCCGGCTCCGACAGGCGCAGGGCGCCGATGATGCCGCGTTGCAGCATGTCGCCGTCGCGCTGCTCGTACACGTACAGGCCCGGCTCGGGGTCGGTGGTCAGGACGCCTTCCGACAGCCAGAGCCGCAGGGTTTCGGCCGCCTGCTGGTTGCGGGCGGCGGGCGTGCCGTCCTGGGGGAGGATCAGCCGGACGATGTTGTGCGGGTCGGCGGATTCGAGTTCGAGCAGGCCGTCGGGCCGTACGACGACGTCGTACGGCGGGGATGTCACGGCGGCCAGGCTGCCGACCCGGTCGGGGTCGTAGCGCAGGCCCCGGAACGGGGTCAGTTCGAGGCCGCTGCGCGCCGGTGTTGCCTCCGCGGGACCTGCATAGTTCATTGAGGCATCGTAAGTGTGTCAGTGGCATGCGCGATGATCGGGGGAAAGAGATCGAACGAGGAGCGATGTGTAATGAGCCAGACCGTCAGGACGCGGCCCGAGGGCAGTGGCCAGGCCCTGAGCGAGGCGTACGACACGGCGCTGCTCGACCTGGACGGGGTGGTGTACGCGGGCGGTAACGCGATCGCGTACGCCGTGGAGTCCCTCGGCACGGCCCGCTCGGGCGGGATGCACCTCGCGTACGTCACGAACAACGCGCTGCGCACGCCGGACGCGGTGGCCGCCCATCTGACGGAGCTGGGGATACCGACCGGGGCCTTGGACGTCATCACCTCGGCGCAGGCCGCGGCCCGGCTCATCAGCGAGCAGGTGCCCGCCGGCGCGCGCGTGCTGGTCATCGGCGGAGAGGGGCTGCGTGTCGCGCTGCGCGAGCGCGGCCTCGAGCCGGTCGAGTCGGCGGACGACGATCCGGCGGCGGTCGTCCAGGGGTTCGGCGGTGCGGATCTTCCCTGGGGGCGCTTCGCGGAAGCGAGCTACGCCATCGCGCGCGGGGTGCCGTGGTTCGCGTCCAACACCGATCTGACGATCCCCAGTGCGCGCGGAATCGCCCCGGGGAACGGTGCGGCGGTGGAGGTCGTACGGATCGCCACGGGCGCCGAGCCGCAGGTGGCGGGCAAGCCGCTGCCCCCGATGCACCGCGAGACGATCCTGCGGACCGGGGCGAGGCGGCCGCTGGTGGTCGGTGACCGGCTGGACACGGACATCGAGGGCGCGTTCAACGGCGAGGTGGACTCTCTGCTCGTGCTCACCGGGGTGACGGACGGCGCGCAGCTCCTCGCCGCCCCGCCGCAGCACCGGCCGACGTATGTCGACGCGGATCTGCGCGGTCTGCTCACCGGTCAGCCGGATGTCGTCGAGGCGGGCGACGGGTTCCGCTGCGGCGGCTGGACGGCGACGGCTGGGCGGGAGCGGCTGGAGCTGGAGGGCGACGGCGAGGCCCTCGACGGGCTGCGGGCGCTGTGCGCGGCGGCGTGGACGGCGGCCGGAGACGGGGCGTGCGAGCTGGACGGGGGGAAGGCACTGGCGCGGCTGGGGCTTTGAGGGAAGAGAGGGCGGCCTCGGCGTGGCCGGGGTGATGAACGCACGGGCAGCTCGCGTTGCCCATCAGCGGTGACAGGGGATCGAGCCGTCGTGCGAGGGTAGGCTAACCTAACCTCGTGTTGGTCGACAGTCCTCCCGAACAGCGCGCGGAGACCGCCCCCGCGCCCCCAACCCGCCGGGCGATACGTGTCTTTGGGCTCCTCGCGTCCGTGGGCGTCCTGGTGCTCGTCGCGCTGGCGAGCGTCGCGATCGGTGCGAAAGCGCTGCCACTGGACCAGGTCTGGCACGGCCTGTTCCACGACTCTGGGACGTACGCCGACGTCGTGGTCGCCGACCGGATCTCCCGTACCGTCCTGGGGCTGCTGGTCGGCGCCGCGCTCGGGTTGTCCGGCGCGGTCCTCCAGGCGCTCACCCGCAATCCGTTGGCGGATCCCGGGCTGCTCGGCATCAACGCGGGCGCGTCCGCCGCCGTAGTCACCGCCATCACGTACTTCGGTGTCACGAGTCTGAGCGGCTACGTCTGGTTCGCCTTCTTCGGAGCGGCCGCGGTCGGGGCGCTGGTCTGGTTCCTGGGCGGCAGCCGGGGCGCGACCCCGGTGCGGCTCGCGCTCGCGGGCACCGCGATCTCCGCCGCCCTCTACGGCTACCTCCAGGCCGTGATGATCATGGACGATGCGGCGCTCGGCAAGATGCGCTTCTGGACGGTCGGTTCGCTGGCCTCGGCCACCGACACGACCATCAAGCAGGTACTGCCGTTCCTGGCGGTCGGCACGATCGTCGCGCTGGCCCTTGCCCGGCCGCTGAACGCGGTGGCCATGGGCGACGACACCGCCCGCGCGCTCGGCGCCCATCTGAACCGCACCCGCGCGCTGTCCATGGCCGCCGCCACCGTGCTGTGCGGCGCGGCGACCGCCGCCTGCGGACCGATCGTGTTCGTCGGATTGATGGTCCCGCACGTCGTCCGGTCCTTCACGGGGCCCGACCTGCGCTGGATCCTGCCGTACGCCACCGTCCTGTCGCCGGTGCTGCTGCTCGGCGCCGATGTGCTCGGGCGGATGGTCGCCCGGCCCGCGGAGCTTCAAGTGGGTATCGTCACCGCGGTTCTCGGCGGCCCGGTCTTCATCTTTCTCGTACGGCGACGGAGGACGGCGCAGCTGTGACGACCACACGTAAGCCGACTCCCGCCACCAGGGCGGTCCGTACGCGCGGCGGTCTCTCCGTCCGGTTCGACGTCCGGGCGTTCACCGTCGTCGTGGTGCTGCTGGTGGCCGCGCTCACCGCGAGCGTGGTGCTGATCGGTACCGGCGACTTCCCGATCCCGGCCGTCGACGTCCTCAAGACGCTGGTCGGCAACGGAAACGCCGGCCAGGAGTTCATCGTCAACGAACTGCGGCTGCCGCGCGTCCTCGTCGGCCTGCTCGTCGGGTCCTCGCTCGGGCTCGGCGGGGCGCTCTTCCAGTCCATCTCCCGCAATCCGCTGGGCAGTCCGGACGTGCTCGGCCTCGGGCAGGGCTCGACGGCCGGCGCGCTCATCATGATCGTGCTGTTCTCCGGGACCGCGGCCCAGGTCGCTCTCGGGGCGCTCGTCGGCGGACTCGTGACCGGGCTCGCCATCTATCTGCTCGCGTGGAAGCGAGGAGTGCACGGTTATCGACTGGTCCTGGTCGGCATCGGTGTCTCCGCGATCGTCACGGCGGTCAACGGCTATCTGCTCACCAAGGCCGACATCGTCGACGCGGCCCGCGCGATCGTCTGGATGACCGGCTCGCTCAACGGCCGTGACTGGGCCCAGGTCTGGCCGCTGCTCATCATGTGCGCCGTCCTCGTGCCGCTCGTCCTGGGCAACGCGCGAGGGCTGCGCATGATGGAGATGGGCGACGACGTCTCGTACGCCCTCGGGGTGCGCGTCGAGCGCGTACGGCTGCTGCTGATGCTGTCCGCCGTACTGCTGACCGCGGGCGCCACCGCGGCCGCGGGCCCGGTCGGTTTCGTGGCGCTCACCGCGCCGCAGCTCGCCCGGCGGCTGACCCGGTCGCCCGGACCGAACCTGGCGCCGTCGATGTGCATGGGCGCGACCCTGCTGATCGTCGCGGACTGGGCCTCGCAGCGGACCTTCGGCGCCGATCAGCTGCCTGTCGGCGTCGTGACCGGTGTCCTCGGCGGCGTCTATCTGCTGTGGCTGCTCGTCACCGAGCGCAAGGCGGGCCGGATATGAGCGCCGACGACAGCGGGCCGAACAATCAAAGGAGCACTGTGAACCGCCTGTCCGCCGACAACGTCACCCTCGGCTACGACCAGCGAGTCATCGCGGAGAAGCTGTCGGTGGAGATCCCCGACAACTCCTTCACCGTGATCGTCGGCCCGAACGCCTGCGGCAAGTCCACGCTGCTGCGCGCCCTTTCACGGATGCTCAAGCCCTCCGAGGGCCGGGTGCTCCTCGACGGGCAGGTCATCCAGTCGATGCCCGCGAAGAAGGTGGCCAGGACCTTGGGGCTGCTGCCGCAGTCGTCGATCGCGCCGGACGGGATCACCGTCGGCGACCTGGTCGGCAGGGGCCGCTATCCGCATCAGGGGCTGCTGCGCCAGTGGTCGGTGGAGGACGAGCGGGTCGTGCAGGAGTCGATGGCCTCGACCGGGGTCGCCGAGCTGGCCGATCGCTATGTCGACGAATTGTCGGGTGGCCAGCGGCAGCGCGTGTGGATCGCGATGGCGCTCGCGCAGCAGACCCCGCTGCTGCTCCTCGACGAGCCGACCACCTACCTCGACATCCAGCACCAGATCGACGTGCTCGACCTGTGCGCGGAACTCCACGAGGAGCAGGGCCGCACGCTGGTCGCCGTGCTGCACGACCTCAACCACGCGGCCCGGTACGCCACCCACCTCATCGCCCTGCGCGACGGCCAGGTCATCGCCGAGGGCGCGCCGAGCGACATCGTCACGGCCGAGCTGGTCGAGCGGGTCTTCGGGCTGCGCTGCCAGGTCATCGACGATCCGGAGACGGGTACGCCGCTGGTGGTGCCGGCGGCGCGCAAGGCACGTACGGCCAAGGCCGGGCAGGCGGTCGTGGCGGCGGCTACAGAAGGGTCCTGAGCCGGAACAGGTCGCGCAGGCCCGCCTCCAGCTTCACTCTGCCCGAGCCCCAGGCCTTCGCGAAGTTCAGGTTGCCGTTCACCATCGAGACCAGGTCGTCGCCGTTCATGGTGAGCCGGATCTGCGCCTTGTCGTGGGGTGGGCCCTGGAGCGTGTCGAGCACCTCGATCCGGCCGTCCTTGAGACGGCCCACGAAGGTGATGTCGAGGTCGGTGATACGGCAGCTCAGCGAGCGGTCGAGCGCCGCCGCGCTGCGTACGTCGCCTTCCGCGCCCGCCATGTTGTCCGAGAGCTTGTCGAGTGCGGTGCGGCACTCCTCAATCGTCGCCATCGTGATCGACGGTACCGCAGGGCTTCGCGGTAGCGTCGGGGCATGAGCGACTCATGGCCGGAGACCGAGGTCCGGCAGGATGCGAGGGCACCGGAGCCCGGGACCGCCGTCGGGCCGGGCGTCGGGCCTGGCGTCGAGCCGGGCGCCGGGCTCGCGGTCGGCCCCGAGCCGGACGGTGAGCGGGATGCCGAGCCCGCGGTCGAACCCGTGTACGATCCCGCCGCCCCGGCTCCGGTGGGGGTGCCCCGCGTCCCCACCGGCAACGCCGAGGTCGACGCCCAGCTCGACCGGCTGGCCGACGCCGACCACCTCGCCACGGACGGACACCTTGAGGTGTACGAGGATGTACACGGGGGGCTGCGCGACGCGCTCACCGCGCTCGACGCACGCCCGGGACCTCCGGCGCCCCCCGCACCGTACGACCGCAGGAGCTGAACCGAACGTGGCAGGAGTGGCACGCCGCCGTCTCGACGCCGAGCTGGTCCGCCGGAAACTGGCGCGCTCGCGCGAGCACGCCAGCCAGCTGATCGCCGCGGGGCGGGTCAGCGTCGGCAAGACCCTCGCGACCAAGCCCGCCACACAGGTGGAGACCGCGGCCGCGATCGTGGTCACCCAGGACGACAGCGACCCCGAGTACGTCTCGCGCGGCGGACACAAGCTCGCGGGCGCCCTGGCGGCCTTCGTACCGCAGGGGCTGAAGATCGAGGGCCGGCGGGCGCTGGACGCCGGAGCGTCCACCGGTGGCTTCACCGACGTACTGCTGCGCGCGGGCGTCGCCCATGTCGTCGCCGTCGACGTCGGTTACGGACAACTCGCCTGGTCTCTTCAGAGCGATGAACGCGTCACCGTCAAGGACCGTACGAACGTACGCGAGTTGACGTTGGAGGCGATCGATGGGGAGCCCGTGGATCTTGTCGTCGGGGATCTGTCCTTCATCCCGCTCGGACTGGTGCTGCCCGCCCTCGTGGGGTGCGCGGCGCCGGATGCCGACCTGGTGATGATGGTGAAACCGCAGTTCGAGGTGGGGAAGGAACGGCTGGGGAGCGGCGGTGTCGTACGCAGCCCCGAACTGCGCGCGGAGGCCGTGCGCGGAGTGGCCGAGCGAGCCCGTCAGCTGGGGCTCGGAGTGAAGGGTGTGACCGCAAGCCCGTTGCCCGGACCCTCGGGCAATGTCGAGTACTTTCTGTGGCTGCGGGCCGGGGCACCCGAACTCGACCCGGCCGACGTTGACCGTGCAGTGGCGGAGGGGCCGCGTTGACACAGACCCGAGCTCGTACTGTTTTCCTGCTGGCCCACACCGGGCGGCCGGCAGCCATCCGCAGCGCCGAGTTGGTCGTCCAGGGGCTGTTGCGCTCCGGGATCGGCGTACGGGTCCTGGAGGCGGAGGCGGCCGATCTGCCGCTGCCGGACGAGGTGGAGCTGGTCAAGGAGGCGACTCCGCAGTGCCTTGACGGCGCCGAACTGCTGATCGTGCTCGGCGGTGACGGCACGCTGCTGCGCGGCGCCGAGTTCGCCCGCGCCTCCGGGGTGCCGATGCTCGGCGTCAACCTCGGGCGCGTCGGCTTCCTCGCGGAGGCCGAGCGCGACGACCTCGACAAGGTGGTCGACCGGGTCGTCACCAAGGCGTACGAGGTCGAGGAGCGGATGACTGTCGATGTCGTCGTGCACAGCAACGGCGACATCGTGCACACCGACTGGGCGCTGAACGAGGCGGCCGTGCAGAAGGCCGGCGCCGAGAAGCTCCTTGAGGTGGTGCTGGAGATCGACGGGCGGCCGGTGACGGGGTTCGGCTGCGACGGGATCGTGTGCGCGACGCCTACCGGGTCGACCGCGTATGCCTTCTCCGCGGGCGGGCCTGTGGTGTGGCCGGAGGTCGAGGCGCTGCTGATGGTGCCGATCAGTGCGCATGCGCTGTTCGCGAAGCCGTTGGTGACCTCGCCGGACTCGGTGCTCGCGGTGGAGGTGTTGCCGCACATCCCGCCGGGGGTGTTGTGGTGTGACGGGCGGCGGACGGTGGAGTTGCCGCCGGGGGCTCGGGTGGAGGTTCGGCGGGGGGCTGTGCCGGTGCGATTGGCTCGGCTGCACCATGCTTCGTTCACTGATCGGCTGGTGGCCAAGTTCGCGTTGCCGGTTTCTGGGTGGCGGGGGGCGCCGCACTGACGCTCCGGGGGAGGGGTGGGGGCGTATGCGCGGCTGCGGGCCGCCTGTGGCTGGTCGCGCAGTTCCCCGCGCCCTTTGGGGCGCGTCCACTCCCGGGGGTGACATCGTGCCCTTTGTGGGCGCTTGTCACCTGGGGCTTCGTGGCAGCGGGGCGGGGGGCGTCGCACAGCCGGGTCCTGACCTCGTAAGGTCGTGTCCGTGTTGGAGGAGATGCGGATACGGTCGCTCGGAGTCATCGACGACGCTGTCGTCGAGCTGTCGCCCGGCTTCACCGCCGTGACGGGTGAGACCGGTGCGGGCAAGACGATGGTGGTCACCAGCCTCGGGCTGCTGCTGGGCGGGCGCGCTGATCCCGCCCTTGTGCGGATCGGCGCCAAGAACGCCGTCGTGGAGGGGCGCATCGCCGTACCTCCGGGCGGGACGGCCGTCGTACGGGCCGAGGAGGCCGGGGCCGAACTCGACGACGGGGCGCTGCTGATCAGCCGTACCGTTTCGGCCGAGGGGCGCTCGCGGGCACACCTGGGCGGGCGCTCCGTGCCGGTGGGGGTGCTCGCCGAGCTCGCGGACGAGCTCGTCGCCGTGCACGGGCAGACCGACCAGCAGGGGCTGCTCAAGCTGTCCCGGCAGCGGCAGGCGCTCGACCGGTACGCGGGCGACGCCGTCGCCGTGCCGCTCGCCAAGTACGCGGGCGCGTACCGACGGCTGCGGGCGATCTCGGCCGAGGTGGACGAGATCACCACGCGCGCGCGGGAACGGGCCCAGGAAGCCGACATGCTGCGGTTCGGGCTCGACGAGGTCGCGGCGGTCGAGCCGCGCGCCGGCGAGGACGTCGAGCTGGCCGCCGAGGCCGAGCGGCTCGGCCACGCGGAGGCGCTCGCATCGGCCGCCACGGCCGCCCACGCCGCGCTCGCGGGCAATCCCGAGGACCCGGAGGGCGTCGACGCCGCCACGCTCGTCGCGGGCGCGCACCGGGCTCTGGAGGCCGTACGGTCCCACGACTCCGCCCTCGCCGCGCTGTCCGGGCGGATCGGGGAGGTCGGGATCCTGCTGCGCGATGTGGCGGGCGAGCTCGCCGGGTACGCCGATGACCTCGACGCCGACCCGCTGCGGCTCGCGGCGGTCGAGGAGCGGCGGGCCGCGCTCACCCAGCTGACCCGGAAGTACGGCCAGGACATCGACGCCGTGCTCGCGTGGTCCGAGCAGGGGGCCGCGCGCCTCCTCGAACTCGAAGGCGACGACGAGCGGATCGACGAGCTGACCGGCGAACGGGACGCCCTGCGGACCGAACTGGGCGGGCTCGCCCAGGCGCTGACGGACGCCCGTACGGAGGCCGCCGAGCGGTTCGCCGCCGCGGTGACCGCCGAGCTGGCCTCGCTCGCCATGCCGCACGCGCGCGTGTCCTTCGAGATCCGGCAGACCGACGACCCGGAGGGCGTGGAACTCGGCGGGCGCACGGTCGCGTACGGTCCCGCGGGCGTCGACGAGGTCGAGCTGTTGCTCGCCCCGCACCCCGGGGCGCCGCCGCGGCCCATCGCCAAGGGGGCGTCGGGCGGTGAGCTGTCGCGGGTGATGCTCGCGGTCGAGGTCGTCTTCGCGGGTACGGACCCTGTGCCGACGTATCTGTTCGACGAGGTCGACGCCGGTGTGGGCGGCAAGGCCGCGGTGGAGATCGGGCGACGGTTGGCCCGGCTCGCCAAGACCGCGCAGGTGGTCGTGGTGACGCATCTGCCGCAGGTGGCCGCCTTCGCCGATCGGCAGCTGCTGGTCGAGAAGACGAATGACGGGTCGGTGACTCGGTCCGGGGTGAAGGTCCTGGAGGGCGAGGAGCGGATTCGGGAGCTGTCCCGGATGCTTGCGGGGCAGGAGGACTCGGAGACGGCTCGGGCCCATGCGGAGGAGTTGCTGGCGACGGCGCGCTCCGACGGGTAGCGGGGGCTTCCCCGCCCGCCGCCCGTTTTGAGCCCGCTCCGCGGCCCCCGTATCCGGCCCGCTCCGCGGGCCCCTCGGGTGTTGGATTCGGTACCGCCCTGGGCCTCACCCCGCGCCGCCCTCACCACCCTGCGCTCCAACGCGCCCGGTGTTGCCGCCCATGGGGAGCGCAAGAACTACACCCTGCTCCCCGTTCCGCCCCCAAGCCCGCCCAAAACCCCGGCACTTCTCACTCATGTGAGTGACTGCGTCCCCGGCGAGTTGCCCATGCCGTCGCGACCGTCGTCCGGTGGTGGTCCCGGAACGCCCGTGCGGCCTGGCATCCTTGGCGTAGTACGCGGAGCACGACGTGCGGTACAACCCCCCTCTGCACGATCCTTCTGTACGTTTCTTCGTGACCGTCCGACGCCGAACCAGGAGCCCCGGCCACGTGAGCCACGTGAGCAGCCACTCACCGCACGGCCAGTCGCCGCTGCGCACCGTGCAGGTGCTCGGCGGCGGGAGCGCGGGCAGCAGCGCGCATGTGCGGTCGCTGGCCTCGGGGCTCGTCGCCCGGGGCGTGCGGGTCACCGTGTGCGCCCCCGCCGAGGCCGATCACGCGTACGGGTTCACTGGCGTGGGCGCACAGCACGTTCCCGTGCCGCGCAGCAGCGACCCCGCCTCCGTGGCCGCGCTGCGGACGGCCTGCGCGGACGCCGACCTCGTGCACGCGCACGGGCTGCACGCGGCGCTCAGGGCCGCGCTCGCGCTCAGTGGGCGGCGCGTGCCGCTCGTCGTCACCTGGCACACGCGCTCGCACGCGGAGGGGGCGCGGGCCCATCTGCTGCGGCTCCTTGAGCGGCGGGTGGCGAAAGCCGCCGCTGTCGTCCTCGGTACCTCCTCCGACCTCGTGGACCGGGCGCGCAGCAGGGGAGCGCGGGACGCGCGGCTCGCCGCCGTCGCCTTCCCGGCGCCGCGCACGTCTGTCGAGCACGGTGACCCCGACCGGCTGCGGCACAAGGCGCGGGCCGAACTCGGCGCCACCGACCGCCCGTTGCTCATGGCGGTCGGCTCCCTCGACCGGCATCGCGGTTACGCCACCCTGCTGGACGCCGCGCGAGCCTGGCGTCACCTCGATCCCGCGCCGCTGCTCGTGATCGCGGGGGAGGGGCCGCTCCGGACGGTTCTGCAGCGCCGTATCGAGGACGAAGGACTGCCCGTCCGGCTGATCGGGCGGCGCGACGACATCACGGAGCTCCTCGCGGCCGCCGAGATCGCGCTGCTGCCCAGCAGTTGGGAATCCCGCTCCGTCCTCGCGCAGGAGGCCCTCCACGCGCGCGTGCCGCTCGTCGCGACCGCGGTCGGGGGCGTCCCCGAACTGGTCGGCGACGCGGCCGAACTCGTCCCGTACGGCGACGCGGAGGCGCTCGCCGAAGCCGTCGTACGCCTGCTCGGCGATCCCGCTCGCCGAGCGGTTCTCCAGGAGAAGGGCGCCCGACAGGCCGCCACCTGGCCGACCGAGGACGAGACGGTCGCCCAAGTGCTGAGCGTCTACGACGAGTTGACGCAGCACCGGCCTTTGGGCTGACGGTGACGCGGTACTGGCGGCTGGGCCGGCTACGGCACATGCCTCCGGGCCCGCAGCGCCAGGCTCAACGCGAGTACCGTCTGCGGGTCGTCCAGGTCCGTGCCCAGCAACTCGCCGATCCGGGCCAGCCTGTTGTAGAGGGTCTGCCGGTTGAGGTGCAGTTCGCGGGCCGTCTCCGCCTTGCGGCCCGCGTGGGCCAAGTACGTCTCCAGAGTGGGCAGGAGCGGCGGCTTGGAGCGGTTGTCGTGGTCGCGGAGGGGGCCGATCGCGCGGTCCACGAAGGCCGCCAGGTCCGGGTGGTCGCGCAGCCGCCACAGGAGCAGGTCGATGTCCAGGCGGCGGGCGTCGTACCAGGGGCGGTCCGACAGGCCCTGTGCCGCCGTCGCCGTCTCCGCCGCGTGCCGCAGGCCCGCCGAAGCCGCCGCCCAGCCGCCCGCGACGCCGACTACCACCACCGGTGGCTGTGCCCCGGGCCGCTGCATGCCCGCGCGCTCCACGCCCGCCCGCAGCGCCGCCGCGACCCGGTCCGCCACGGCCGCGCGTTCGGACTCCGAGCGCAGGCCCAACAGGAGCGGGACGCGGCCCTCGACCGGACGTACGCCCAGCAGGACCGGGACGCCCACGGAGGCCAGCTCCTCGGCGACCGCGCGGGCCAGGACGGCCCAGCCGCCGCCGGGGGACAGGCCGTCGGCGAGTCGCATCACGACGGGCAGGAGCGGGCTGGCGCCGGGCTTGAAGCCGAGCACGCGGGCCTGCGCGGGCGCGTCCTCGGCAGCGATGCGGCCCTCCGCGAGGTCGGTGAGGAAGTCGCCGCGACCGCGTGCCGCGAGCTCCTCCTCCTGGCGGGCCTGCATCAGGACGACGGCCAGGATGCCCGCGGCACGCTCCGCCGCGATCCGGTGCACCGGGGCGACGGGGGAGCTGACGGGCAGGAGGACCAGCCGGGCCCGTACCGAGCCGGTGCCGGGGCCGCCGCCCGGCACGTCCACGAGGGTCGTTCCGGCGGGCGGCTCCTCCTTGTGCTGGCCGCGCAGCCCCTCCCACACCTGGAGCGGATCGGCGCCCGAAGACCCGGTACCGGCTCCGGCGGCGTACAGGAGCTGGCCGTCGGCCGTCTCCAGGAAGACCGGATTGCCGCTGAAGTCGGCGAGGATGGAGAGGACTTGGGGGACACCGCCGCCGCCGAGGAGCGCCTCGGTACATCGCCGGTGCACCTCCTCGGCCTGCTGGAGCAGCGCGTAGTGGCCGTTGACGATCTCGGTGTGGATCTCCTCCGTGACCGTCACGAACGGCACCTCACGGTGCAGCTGGACCAGCGGGAGCCCGGCGGTGCGCGCCGTCTCCACGAGGGCCGCGGGCAGCCGGGTGAAGCGCGGTCCGAGCTCCACGACGAGCGCCGCGATGCCGCGTTCGGCGAGGGTGCGGACGAAGGCGCGCTGGTCGGCCGGGCGGGTGCCGAGGCCGTAGCCCGTGGTCAGGAGCAGTTCGCCGCCCTTGAGGAGCGAGGCGATGTTCGGGACCTCGCCCGCGTGTACCCAGCGCACGGTGCGCTGCAGCCGGTCGGCCCCCGCGAGGATCTCCGGCAGCCCGCTGCGCAGCCCGGGCAGCTCCAGTGCCCGCTGCACGGTGATTCCGGCGCCTTGCGTGTCGTAACGGCTGTCCATGCAGCGGACGCTACCTGCGGAGACGTTCCGGGCACATCTCCGACCCGTTACGGGCGCCGTCGCGGAGGTCATGTGCGCGACAATGCGTCGCTCCCGTGCCGGAAATACGCGACCTCGTGTCTGTTGTGGCGTGCGTCACTATGTCGCCAGACTGTCGCATCCGCAAGAAATCGACGAATGATCTTCGGATTTCGTTGAGCTGACATGCCGGGAGGGGCGGGAATGGAAGAAACACCCACGCGAGAGGTACATCGCCTCAAAGCGAATTCCGTAGGTCTGGTGGGCGTCGTGTTCATGGCGGTCGCCACCGCCGCGCCGATCACCGCGATGACGGGCAACCTCCCCATCGCCGTCGGGTTCGGCAACGGCACGGGCGCGCCCGCGGGCTATCTCTTCGCCACGGTCGTGCTGACGGTCTTCTCCGTCGGATACGTCGCCATGGCCAAGCGGATCACGGCCGCGGGAGCCTTCTACGGCTACATCTCGCACGGGCTGGGCCGGATCGCCGGGATGGCCTCCGGAATGCTCGCCGTGATGGCGTACATCGTCTTCGAAGCGTCCATCGTCGGCGTCTTCTCGTACTTCGCGAAGACCACGGTCGACGACCAGCTGGGTGTCGACCTGCCGTGGATCCTCTACGCGGCCGCCATGCTCGCCGTCACGGCCGTCCTGTCGTACTTCGACATCAACCTCACCGCGAAGGCGCTCGGCGTGATGCTGATCGCCGAGATCGCCGTGCTGTTCGCGGTGGCCACCGCGGTGCTCGTCCACGGCGGCGGCCCGGACGGCATCCCCGTAGAGCCCATCAACCCGAAGAACGCCTTCACCGGGACCTCGGCCGGGCTCGGTCTGTTCTTCGCCTTCTGGTCGTGGGTCGGGTTCGAGTCGACGGCGATGTACGGCGAGGAGTCCCGCGACCCGAAGCGGGTCATCCCGCGCGCCACGCTGATCTCGGTCGTCGGCGTCGGACTGTTCTACATCTACGTCTCCTGGATGACGATCGCCGGCAACGGCCTGAAGGGCTCGGTCAAGATCTCCTCCGGCACGAGCCCCCTGGACCTGTTCTTCGACCCGGCGCACGCCTTCATCGGCGCCTGGGCGGTCGACGCCTTCCAGTGGCTGCTGATCACCGGCTCGTTCGCCTGCGGCATGGCCTTCCACCAGTGCGCTGCACGCTACCTGTACGCAATCGGGCGCGAGGGCTTCCTGCACCCGGCCCTGGGCCGTACGCACGCGCGGCACGGCTCCCCGTACATCGCCTCATTCGTCCAGTCCGTCATCGCCGTCGCGCTCGTGGCCGCCTTCTGGCTGACCGGGCAGGACCCCTACATCCACCTCTACACGCTGCTCGCGATCCTCGGCACGATGGCGATCCTCATCGTGCAGACGCTGTGCTCGTTCGCGGTCATCGGCTACTTCCGCAAGAACCACCCCGAGGACCGGCACTGGTTCAGGACCTTCACCGCGCCCCTGGTCGGCGGGATCGGCATGATCGCCGTGGTCGTGCTGCTGGTGCTGAACCTGGACACCGCCGCGGGTACGGCGGCGGACTCGCTCTTCTTCAAGGCCATCCCGTGGATCGTCGGCCTGGTCTTCTTCGGCGGGCTCGGCCTCGGGTTCTACCTCAAGGTCAGACAGCCCGAGCGCTACGCCGTCATCGGCCGGATCGTCCTCGAGGACGCGGCCGAGCGCACGGACGACGTCCAGCAAGCCTCCGCCACCGTCTGAGGAGCAGCACTGTGTCCCGTACGAACACAATGCACGTCCTGCGCAGCCTGGCCGCCGACCACGCCGCCGCACGCCGGCTGGGCATCCCCGTCGCCGAGTTGCGGGGGCAGCGGCTGAGCCGCCGCGCCGTCCTGAAGGGAGCCGGAGCCGTCGGCCTCGCCACCGCGACGGGTCTCGCGGCGGCACCCGGAGCCGCCGCCCAGACCACCGCGGCCGCGTCCGCTCCCCGTATCGCCGTCGTGGGCGCCGGAATCGCCGGGCTCACCGCCGCCCTCACCCTGAACGACGCGGGCCTCGCCTGCACGCTCTACGAGGCCAACCCGGACCGCGTGGGCGGCCGCATGTACTCGCAGCGCGACCACTGGGCGTACGGCCAGACATCCGAGATCGGCGGCGAACTGATCGACACCAGCCACAAGAAGATGCTGGAACTGTGCCGCCGCTTCGGGCTGCCCACCGAGGACTTCCTCGGCGGCGGTCCCAACGGAGCCGAGGAAGTCCTCTGGTTCGACGGCGGGTACTACTCGCGCGACCAGGCCGACGAGGACTTCAAGGCCGTCTACCAGGCCCTCCACCAGGACCTGTCGGACTCCGGCGAGGTCTTCTGGAACCAGACCACGGCGGCGGGCACCGCCCTCGACAACATGTCGCTGTACGACTGGATCGAGTCCCGTGTGCCGGGCGGCCACGACTCGCCCCTCGGACGTCTCTTCGACGTCGCGTACAACGTCGAGTACGGCGCCGACACCACCGACCAGTCCGCGCTCGCCCTCGTCCTGCTGATGGGCTACCAGACCAATCCCGGCAACTTCAACATCTGGGGCCTGTCCAACGAGCGCTACCACATCACCGGCGGCAACGACCAACTCCCGCACGCCATCGCCGACTACCTGCCCGACGGCACGATCCGCCAGGGCTGGTCCCTCGACGCGGTGAAGGCCAACAGCGACGGCACGCAGACGCTCACGTTCACCGAGTCCGGTGCCACCCGCACCGTCACCGCCGACCGCACCATCCTGTGCGTGCCGTTGCCGGTCCTCCAGCGGATCGACCTCACCCAGGCCGCCTTCGACACCCGGATGACGAACCTGCTGCGCGACGCCCGCATGGGCTACTGCACCAAGCTCAACATGCAGTTCTCCAGCCGCCCCTGGCGCGGCACCGGCGCCTGGCCCGGCGTGTCCGCCGGCGAGTGCTTCACCGACACCGAGGTCCAGCAGACCTGGGACACCACCAAGGTCCAGCCGGGCACGGGCGGCATCCTCCTCCAGTACGGCGGCGGCAGCCTCGCCAAGTCGCTGGCGCCCGCGGGCCCGTTCTCGTACGAGAGCGATCCGTATGTCACCGGCCTCGCGAAGAAGTACCTCGCCGGCATCGACGCCTTCTTCCCCGGTACGTCGGCGGCCTGGACCGGCAAGGCCCAGCTCTCCGCCTGGCACCTCAACCCGTACTCCCTGGGCGCCTACTCGTACTGGCCCGTGGGCTATCTCCACCGGTACGCGGGCTACGAGGGGGTCGCCCAGGGCAACATCCACATCGGCGGCGAGCACTGTTCGTACGACTTCCAGGGCTTCATGGAGGGCGGCGCGACCGAAGGCGAGCGTGCCGCCCAGGAGGTGATCGCCGCCGTCAGCTAGGCACCGGCAGGATGTTGTGGTTGAAGCGGAAGACGTTGTCGGGGTCGTATTCCGCTTTCACCGCGGCCAGCCGCCGGAGGTTCCCGGCGCCGAGTCCGGCCACGACCCGGTCCGTGCCCTCGTTCCCGATGAAGTTGAGGTAGACCGCGCCGGTGGTCCACGGCCGGACGCCCGCGCGGACGTCCCTGACCCACTGGATGCAGCGCTCGTCGTCGGCCGGCTCCTCCCAGATCCCGAAGGGGTGCACGCCCCAGGGCGCGTCCCGGTAGGGGACCGGGAAGCGGGCCGGGCCGGAGGCGATCGCGCCGCCCTGCGGGAGCAGCACGTGCTGGGTTCCCGTGGGCACGGGCACGGACTCGCCGAGGGCGCAGAACACGTCCACGAGGTCGTCGGGCAGACCTGTCAGAAACTCCGCCGACCAGTAGTTCCGCAGGCCGGGCGGGTCGTCGAGCATGCACTGGAGGTCGGGGTAGGGGATGGCGGTGAGCATCTCGACCTCGTGCGGCAGCGCCAGCAGCGGCTGGGCGAGCTTGCGCAGGTCCTCCTCGCCGCCGACGTACGTGAGGAGAACGGCGCACAGCAGCTTGCCGACCATGTGCTCGGGGACGAACTCCTCGGGCGGGCCCGTCGTATACATGACGGCGCCGCCCGCCTCCGACGGGCCGTTCTCGATGACCTCGCGGTAGACGCGGATCAGGTCCGGGCCGGCGTCCGGCTGGGACATCAGCATGGCGAGGGAGAGTTCCGGCAGCGGGTGCAGCTTCAGGGTCAGCGCGGTGGCGACGCCGAAGTTCCCGCCGCCGCCGTGCAGGGCCCAGAAGAGTTCCGCGTTCTCGTGGTCGGTGGCCAGGACCGTCGTCCCGTCGGCCGTCACCAGTTCGACGCCGAGCAGATTGTCGGCGGCCAGGCCGAACGACCGGTCGAGCCAGCCGTTCCCACCGCCGAGTACGAAGCCGCCGACGCCGGTGGTCGAGACGCGGCCGCCGGTCGTCGCCAGGCCGTACGGCTGGGTGGCCAGGTCGAGGTCGCTCATGACGGCGCCGCCCTCCACCCGTACCGTCTCGGAACCGGGATGGACCGTCACCGTCCGCATCCGGCGCAGGTCGATGACCAGTCCGCCGTCGTTGAGTGACATCCCCGACACGCTGTGGCCGCCGCCGCGCACCGCGATCGGCAGGTCCAGCTCCCGCGCGAAGCGCACCGAACGGGCCACTTCGGCTTCGCTCTCGCATCGCGCGATCACGGCGGGACGTTTGTCGATCATCGCGTTGAAGATCGTCCGGGCGTCGTCGTACCCGGGGTCGTCCGGGGCGAACACCTCACCGGTCAGGTCCGCGCGGAGCGCGGCGAGCGCCGCGCCCGCCTTCCCGAGGGGAGCCATGGCAGCCGCCCCCTTCCCACTGGGGACAGGACTATGTCCAGGCTAGGCGGGCACGGCGGATCGGTCCTGTTCAGCCGCCGTACGCCCCCGAGGCCGTCAGCCTCAGCGCCGTGTCGATCAGCGGAACGTGACTGAACGCCTGCGGGAAGTTGCCGACCTGCCGCTGGAGTCGCGGGTCCCACTCCTCGGCGAGCAGACCGAGGTCGTTCCTGAGCGCCAGCAGCCTCTCGAAGAGCTTGCGGGCCTCGTCCACGCGGCCGATCATCGCCAGGTCGTCCGCCATCCAGAACGAGCAGGCGAGGAAGGCGCCCTCGTCGCCCTCCAGGCCGTCCACGCCCGCGTCCTCACCGGTGGTCGGATAGCGCAGGATGAAGCCGTCCGGGGTGGACAGCTCGCGCTGGATCGCCTCGATGGTGCCGATCACGCGCTTGTCGTCCGGGGGCAGGAAGCCCATCTGCGGGATGAGGAGCAGCGAGGCGTCCAGCTCCTTGGAGCCGTACGACTGCGTGAACGTGTTGCGCTCCTTGTCGTAGCCCTTCTCGCACACGTCCCGGTGGATGTCGTCGCGCAGTTCGCGCCACTTCTCCAGCGGGCCGTCCGCGTCGCCGGACTCGATGAGCTTGATGGTGCGGTCGACGGCGACCCAGGCCATCACCTTGGAGTGAACGAAGTGCCGGCGCGGACCTCGGACTTCCCAGATGCCCTCGTCCGGCTGGTCCCAGTGGTTCTCCAGGTAGCGGATCAGCTTCAGCTGGAGCAGCGAGGCGTAGTCGTTGCGGGACAGGCCCGTCATGTGGGCCAGGTGCAGGGCCTCGGTGACCTCGCCGTACACATCGAGCTGGAGCTGGTGCGCGGCGCCGTTCCCGACCCGTACGGGCGTCGAATTCTCGTATCCGGGAAGCCAGTCGAGCTCCGCCTCGCCCAACTCCCGTTCGCCCGCGATGCCGTACATGATCTGCAGGTTCTCCGGGTCGCCGGCGACGGCGCGCAGCAGCCACTCGCGCCAGGCGCGGGCTTCCTCGCGGTAGCCGGTGCGCAGCAGCGAGGAGAGGGTGATGGCGGCGTCGCGGAGCCAGGTGTAGCGGTAGTCCCAGTTGCGTACGCCGCCGATCTCCTCCGGGAGGGAGGTGGTGGGCGCGGCGACGATGCCGCCCGTGGGCGCGTAGGTCAGGGCCTTCAGCGTGATCAGCGAGCGGACGACGGCCTCACGGTAGGGGCCGTGGTACGTGCACTGCTCGACCCAGTCGCGCCAGAAGTCCTCGGTGGCCTCCAGCGACTGCTCGGGCTCGGGCAGCGCGGGGGGCTGCTTGTGCGAGGGTTCCCACGAGATGGTGAACGCGATCCGGTCACCGGGCGCCACCGTGAAGTCCGCGTAGGTGGTCAGTGCCTTGCCGTAGGTCTCGCAGGCGGTGTCGAACCACACCGAGTCGGGACCGGCGACGGCGACCGTGCGCCCCTCGTGCTTGTGCACCCAGGGCACCACGCGGCCGTAGCTGAAACGCATCCGCAGCGCGGAGCGCATCGGCACCCGGCCGGTGACGCCCTCGACGATCCGGATCAGCTGCGGTGCGCCGTCGCGGGGGGGCATGAAATCGGTCACGCGGACCGTGCCGCGCGGGGTGTCCCACTCGGATTCGAGGATCAGCGAGTCGCCGCGGTATCTGCGGCGTGCCGCCGTCGGCGGTTCGGCGTCGGCCGCGTGCGCCGGGCCCAGCCGCCAGAATCCGTGTTCCTCCGTGCCGAGCAGTCCCGCGAAGATGGCATGGGAGTCGAAGCGGGGCAGGCACAGCCAGTCGACTGTGCCGTCCCGGCAGACCAGCGCCGCTGTCTGCATGTCTCCGATGAGTGCGTAGTCCTCGATGCGCCCGGCCACGTGCATCTCCAGTCGAACGGCCACGTCGCCCCCCGAGGGGCGGTCGCTCTGCGGTCAGGGAACGTTGGTAATTGCGAAACGTCGGTACTAAGGAACGTCAGTAGTGTGCGGAACGTTGATCATGCGTCGCTGCGAAACGTCAATTGTCGGTGCGGTGGGCGGTGAGATTGTCGTTTCGAAACGCACTGACGAGCTCTCGTTGTTCCGGGATACGGGCGGGGATGGTGCCGTGTGTCGGCCGGGCTCGGCAGCGAGTGTCCGAGCAGGATACGACGCACCTGGAAGATCCGCGTGCCGCTCCCGGTAACCCGACTCGTCCGATCGAGTGAGTGTCGACTGAGTGTCGAGCGGGTGCTGTGCGGGGTCTGTGCCGACGTGTGCGCGGAGCGTGGCCGGAAGCGGTCTCGTTCTGTCGCTGATACCCTGGTAGCCCGTGGACCGGTGGGCAAGAAACCCCCGAACCGCAGCGACGGCGCCTCCGGAAATCTCCGGACCCCACGCCGGCACGCACCCCAGACCGCGACCACGGGAGCCCCCTCTTGGCCATGCCGCCCAAATCCTCGACGACCAAGCACATCTTCGTCACCGGGGGTGTCGCCTCCTCCCTCGGCAAGGGTCTGACCGCCTCCAGCCTGGGCGCGCTGCTCAAGGCGCGGGGTCTGCGGGTCACGATGCAGAAGCTCGACCCGTATCTGAATGTCGACCCGGGCACCATGAACCCGTTCCAGCACGGCGAGGTGTTCGTCACCAACGACGGCGCCGAGACAGACCTGGACATCGGTCACTACGAGCGCTTCCTCGACGTGGACCTGGACGGCTCGGCCAACGTCACCACCGGCCAGGTGTACTCGACGGTCATCGCCAAGGAGCGGCGCGGCGAGTACCTGGGCGACACGGTTCAGGTCATTCCGCACATCACCAACGAGATCAAGCACCGCATCCGCCGCATGGCCACCGACGACGTCGATGTCGTCATCACGGAGGTCGGCGGCACGGTCGGCGACATCGAGTCCCTGCCGTTCCTGGAGACGGTCCGCCAGGTCCGTCACGAGGTCGGCCGCGACAACGTGTTCGTCGTGCACATCTCGCTCCTCCCGTACATCGGCCCGTCCGGGGAGCTGAAGACGAAGCCGACGCAGCACTCGGTTGCGGCGCTGCGCAACATCGGTATTCAGCCGGATGCGATCGTGCTGCGCGCCGACCGCGATGTGCCGACCGCGATCAAGCGCAAGATCTCGCTGATGTGCGACGTCGACGAGGCGGCCGTGGTCGCGGCCATCGACGCCAAGTCGATCTACGACATCCCGAAGGTCCTGCACACCGAGGGCCTGGACGCGTACGTCGTGCGCAAGCTCGACCTGCCCTTCCGCGACGTGGACTGGACGACCTGGGACGACCTGCTCGACCGCGTCCACAACCCGCTCCACGAGATCAACCTGGCGCTCGTCGGCAAGTACATCGACCTGCCCGACGCCTACCTCTCGGTCACCGAGGCCCTGCGCGCGGGCGGCTTTGCCAACAAGGCCCGCGTGAAGATCAAGTGGGTCACCTCGGACGACTGCAAGACCCCGGCGGGCGCCGCGCAGCAGCTCGCCGACGTCGACGCGATCTGCATTCCCGGCGGCTTCGGCGACCGCGGTGTCTCCGGCAAGGTCGGCGCCATCCAGTACGCCCGCGAGAACAAGATCCCGCTGCTCGGCCTGTGTCTGGGCCTCCAGTGCATCGTGATCGAGGCCGCGCGCAACCTGGCCGACATCCAGGACGCCAACTCCACCGAGTTCGACTCCGCGACCGCCCACCCGGTCATCTCCACCATGGCCGAGCAGCTCGACATCGTGGCGGGCGAGGGCGACATGGGCGGCACGATGCGCCTGGGTATGTATCCGGCCAAGCTCGCCGAGGGCTCCATCGCGCGCGAGGTGTACGACGGCAAGGAGTACGTCGAGGAGCGCCACCGCCACCGCTACGAGGTGAACAACGCCTACCGCGCCGAGCTGGAGAAGAAGGCCGGTCTGCAGTTCTCCGGCACCTCCCCGGACGGCAAGCTCGTCGAGTACGTCGAGTACCCGCGTGACGTCCACCCCTACCTGGTCGCGACGCAGGCGCACCCCGAGCTGCGCTCCCGTCCGACCCGCCCGCACCCGCTCTTCGCCGGCCTGGTCAAGGCCGCCGTGGAGCGTAAGACGGGTAAGTAGCACAAGGGTTGTACGGTGGCCGGGGTGCGCGTCTTTCGAGGTGCGCGCCCCGGTTTCCGTTGCAGCCTCGCTGTGGCCGATTCCTTTCGGCCGTGACCGGTTTCCTTTTGAACGTGCGGGAAGGGCAGGCCATGACGATCAAGGACACCACCGAGGAGTGGGAGGTCCGGGCGACCGAGACCCCCTTCAAGGGCAACAAGACCTCGGTGCGCACCGACGACGTGGTCATGCCCGACGGATCGGTCGCCCGCCGCGACTACCAGGTCCACCCCGGCTCCGTGGCCGTCCTCGCCCTCGACGACGAGGACCGCGTGCTCGTCATCCGCCAGTACCGCCACCCCGTGCGCCACAAGCTCTGGGAGATCCCGGCGGGCCTGCTCGACATCCCGGGCGAGAACCCGCTGCACGCCGCCCAGCGCGAGCTGTACGAAGAGGCGCACGTCAAGGCCGAGGACTGGCGCGTGCTGACCGACGTCTTCACCACGCCCGGCGGCTGCGACGAGGCCGTCCGCATCTTCCTCGCCCGCAATATCTCCGAGGCCGAGGGCCAGCGCTTCGAGGTCGAGGACGAAGAGGCCGACATGGAGCTGGCCAGGGTCTCCGTCGACGAGCTCGTGCGCGGGGTGCTCGCCGGTGATCTGCACAACAACTGCCTGGTCGTCGGCGTCCTTTCGCTGGTGGCCGCGCGTCAAGGCGACGGCCTCGACGCGCTGCGCCCGGCGGAGGCGCCGTGGCCCGCGCGTCCCTTCGAGGTCTGATCCACCTCTGACGCCACCCCGACGCCATCAGTCCTACGATCGCCTGATCCGATCGGGGGACGTGTCCGCCGCGCTCCTCCCAGATCGTCGCAGAGCGTGAACTAGGCTCTGGAAACGCCCGAACCGGAGTCCCGGCGGGCCCCAGCGTGCAGTGGGACGGGAGTGTGGCCCGTGACGGATCAGGCGGTGGACATCGGCGGCACGAAAGTGTCGGCCAAGGGGCAGCGCCCGGCTGCCGGGTCCGCTCCCACGGAGGGTCAGTTCCTCGGCCGTACAAGAGAGTTGAAGGAACTCCGGGCCGACATCGCGCGCGCGGGCCTGGACACCCTCTCCGGTCGCAAGGCGCCACGCGCGCGCGTGCTGCTCATCGCGGGCAAGCCCGGCTCGGGCCGCACCGCGCTCGCCGAAGAGCTCGCGGCGCAGGTCGCCGAGAGTTACCCCGACGGGGTGCTGCGCGCCCGGCTCACCGAGCCCGACGGCACTCCGGTACCCACCGAACGCACCGCGCGGGAACTGCTCACCGCCCTGGACCGGCCCACGCCGCCCGGGGCCGCCGCCGACGACCTGAGCGAGGCGGTGCGCGAGGCCCTCGCCACCCGCCGCGCCCTGCTCCTGCTCGACGACGCGGCCGACGCCGAACAGGTCGACGCGCTACTGCCGGACACCCCGGAGTGCCTGGTCGTCGCCGTGTCCGGCGGGCCGCTGACCGGTATCGCGGACGTCCGCCCCTGCACCCTGGGCGGCCTCGACACCAAGTCCGCCCTGGAACTCCTCGACCGCTTCACCGGCTCGGTGCGCATCACCGTCGACCCGCTCGCCGCCGAGGGGCTGGTCGAACTGTGCGCGGGCCAGCCCGCCGCCCTGGTGCTCGCCGGCGGCTGGCTCGCGGCCCGCCCGCAGTCGGCCGTCGCCGACCTCGCCAAGCAGCTGCGCACCGACGGCGAGGAGGGCTCGCCGCTGGCCCGCGTCTTCCGGCTCACCTACGCCTCGCTGCCGGCCACCGCCGCGCGGATACTGCGACTGCTCTCCCTGGCGCCCGCGGGCCTCGTCGACCCGCACACCGCGTCCGCGCTCGCCGGCTGCTCGGTGGGCGCCGCCCGCGCCACCCTGGACGACTTCGCCGGGCTCGGGCTCGTGCGGCCCGTCGAGTCGCCGCTGCCGCAGTACGAGGTGCCCGGCTGTCTGCTGCCGCTGCTGCGCGCCCTCACCGACACCCACGACCGCCCGGCCGAGCTGCAGCTGGCCCGCGCCAGGATGCTGGAGCGGACCGTACGGCTGCTGGTGTCCTGCCGCGCGATCACCGAGACCGACAGCTCGCCCGCCCGCGAGAAGCTCGCAGGGATGCCCCGCGCCCTGCGCTTCCCGAACCCCCGGGCGGCCGCCGACTGGCTGCGTATCCGGCAGCCCGCGCTGCTCGCCTCGGCCCGGCTGGCGGTCGCCGACGGCGAGCTGGACACGCTGGCCCGCCGCCTCATGGCCGCGCTGGTGAGGGCGCTGGTCGCGCACGTCGGTACGCGGGTTGCGGCGCCCGAGCTCTATGGCATCCACCGGCTCGTCCTGGACGTCGCCGAGCGCCGGAACCTGCCCCGCGAGAAGGCCGCGGCCCTGCTGAACCTCGCCGACCTGGACGCGCAGACCGGCCGGACGACCGAGGCGCTCGCCCGCTACCGGGCCGCGCTGGACGCCGGACGCGAAGCAAATGACCCGTACGCGACCGGCCGCGCGATGGAATCCGTAGGCGGCGCCCATCAGGAGCTGGGGGACTACGACCGGGCCGCCGACTGGTACGGCAGGGCGCTCGCCGAGCGGCTGGCGCGCGACGAGCGCGTGGACGCGGCCCGGCTGTACGGCCGTATCGCCACCGCGCACACCTACGCGGGCCGCTACGGCGAGGCGTTGCGCAACTGGCGCGCCGCCGTCACCGGGCACCGCAGGAACGACGATGTGGCGGCCCAGGCGCGGGCGTTGAGCGAGCTGGCGCGCGTCCAGGAGTACGCCGGGCGCCCCGAGGAATCACTGCGCACCTGTCAGGAGGCGGTCGAGTGGGCGCGCAGGGCCGACGACGTCCGGCTGCAGGCCGCGCTGCAGCTCCGGCTGGCCGACACCCTGGACCGGCTCGGGGACCCCGCCGCCGCCCGGCTGCACCGCGGGGCGGCCGAGCGAATGCTCGGTGACGAGCTCCCGGAGGGCGTGATGGCCATGGAACAAGGCGCTAACGCCTACGAAATCCGTAGTGCATCCGCCGAAGATTGATGCATTGAAAGGCTAGACAGAGGGAATCCCTTCATTAAACTGGCTCCGCTGCGTTCTTTCGCGGTGTCTCCCGGTGCGCCCCCGTGCATCCGGGTATGACATGCATTGCCCCGGCTTGCATCGCCCCGGCCATGCATAGCCCCAGAACCCTCTGAGTCAAGGACCGTGATCGACGTGAAGGTCGGCATCCCCCGCGAGGTCAAGAACAACGAGTTCCGGGTGGCCATCACCCCCGCCGGCGTGCACGAGCTGGTGCGCCACGGCCACCAGGTCTTCATCGAGCAGAACGCCGGCGTCGGCTCCTCGATCACGGACGACGAGTACGTGTCCGCCGGTGCGCAGATCCTCGGCACCGCCGACGAGGTCTGGGCCACCGCCGACCTGCTGCTGAAGGTCAAGGAGCCGATCGCGGAGGAGTACCACCGCCTCCGCAAGGACCAGACGCTCTTCACCTACCTGCACCTGGCCGCCTCCAGGGAGTGCACGGACGCGCTCCTGGAGTCCGGCACCACGGCGATCGCGTACGAGACGGTCGAGCTGCCCAGCCGCGCGCTGCCGCTGCTCGCCCCGATGTCCGAGGTCGCGGGCCGCCTCGCCCCGCAGGTCGGCGCCTACCACCTGATGCGCGCGGCCGGCGGCCGTGGCGTCCTGCCGGGCGGTGTCCCGGGTGTGACCCCGGCGAAGGCCGTCGTCATCGGCGGTGGAGTCTCCGGCTGGAACGCCGCGCAGATCGCCATCGGTATGGGCTTCGACGTGACCCTTCTCGACCGCGACATCAACAAGCTGCGTGAGGCCGACAAGATCTTCGGCACCAAGATCAAGGCGGTCATGTCCAACTCCTTCGAGCTGGAGAAGGCCGTCCTCGACGCCGACCTCGTCATCGGCGCCGTCCTCATCCCGGGTGCCAAGGCTCCGAAGCTGGTCACCAACGAGCTTGTGTCCCGCATGAAGCCGGGAAGTGTCCTTGTCGACATCGCGATCGACCAGGGCGGCTGCTTCGAGGACTCGCGTCCCACCACGCACGCCGAGCCGACCTTCAAGGTGCACAACTCGGTCTTCTACTGCGTGGCCAACATGCCGGGCGCCGTGCCGAACACCTCCACCAACGCCCTCACCAACGCCACGCTGCCCTACATCGTGTCGCTGGCCAACAACGGCTGGGTCGAGGCGCTGCGCCGTGACGCCGCGCTCGCCAAGGGTCTCAACACCCATGACGGCAAGGTGGTTTACCGCGAGGTCGCCGAGGCGCTCGGCCTGGAGCACGTCGAGCTGGAGAGCCTGCTCGGTTAAGTCATCAACGGGTAAAAGGCGATACGTCAACATAGATCGTCAACACCGTGCACCCGGCCGGACCTTGCCCGACAAGGTCCGGCCGGATGTGTCTCGGGTCACTTTGCGACACTCGTTCAACTCGCCACGAAGGTAACTCTTTAACCGATTCGCACACCGGTGAAACCTGCTGTGCGACGGCCTTACGCCCTTGACAGAGGGGTGTTCGGTTGCCGACACATCGGGTCGGGTCCGGCGGATTGTGTTGCTGCGGACCGGTGACACGCCATAGAGTCGCCAACCGTCGGCATGGTGCCACGCTGACCTATCTAGAAGTTTCCTGGTCACCAAGGAGGTAAGACGACTTGTGAATGAGTCGACATTTACTCCCGGGGGTGGTCAACCAGGAATGCCGGCGCGGGGCCAGAGCCCCACGGGGCTCGAGGCTGTCGGCTCCGTCGCTGTCCGCACCTTCGCAGCCCAAAAGAGTCCCCGGATGACTCAGACAGCACACCAGAGCATGGATGGCCATCACGTGAACGCCATGGCCGGCAACGGAAGTGGCGAGAACCGCACCCACTTCGCCGACTACGACGACCTGCCCGAGGGGCACTTCTACGACCCCGACGCCGAGTACGAGCCCGATCCCGAGTACGCGGCCACGCTCGCGCCCGACGCTGCCCGTCAGCGCCGTGAGCGCGTCGGTCCGACCGGCCGCCCGCTGCCGTACTTCCCGATCCCGGGCCCGCTGACCGACCACGGCCCCGCGAAGATCATCGCGATGTGCAACCAGAAGGGCGGCGTCGGCAAGACGACGTCGACCATCAACCTGGGTGCCGCGCTCGCGGAGTACGGACGCCGGGTCCTGCTCGTCGACTTCGACCCGCAGGGCGCGCTCTCGGTCGGCCTCGGCGTCAACCCCATGGAGCTCGACCTCACCGTCTACAACCTGCTCATGGAGCGGGGCATGGCGGCCGACGAGGTGCTCCTGAAGACGGCGGTCCCGAACATGGACCTGCTGCCCAGCAACATCGACCTGTCCGCCGCCGAAGTGCAGTTGGTGAGCGAGGTCGCCCGTGAGTCCACGCTGCAGCGCGCCCTGAAGCCGCTGATGGCCGACTACGACTACATCGTGATCGACTGTCAGCCCTCGCTCGGCCTGCTCACCGTCAACGCCCTGACGGCGGCTCACAAGGTGATCGTGCCGCTCGAGTGCGAGTTCTTCGCGCTGCGCGGTGTCGCGCTGCTCACCGAGACCATCGAGAAGGTCCAGGAGCGGCTCAACCCGGAGCTGGAGCTCGACGGCATCCTCGCCACGATGTACGACTCCCGCACGGTGCACAGCCGTGAGGTGCTCGCGCGCGTGGTGGAGGCCTTCGACGATCACGTCTACCACACGGTGATCGGCCGGACCGTCCGGTTCCCGGAGACCACCGTCGCCGGTGAGCCGATCACCACGTACGCCTCCAACTCCGTCGGTGCCGCCGCCTATCGCCAGCTCGCCAGGGAGGTGCTCGCCCGGTGTCACGCCGAGTGAGTCTGCCGGGGGCCGACGAACTGTTCCGTACCACCGGGGGAATGGCGCTCCAGGCGTCCACACCCTCACGCCGGACCAACGGCGAGGCCCGGGTGCCGGCTCCGGCCGGTGAGAGCGACGCGGCCGCCGCAGGGGAGGACGCGCCGCATTCGGTGCCCGTCCAGGGCGGTGACGGCGAGGGTGACGAACACGTCGCCGCCGACTCCGAGTCCGACGCGGGAGAGTCCCGCAGCCGGGGCGCGGCTCCAGAGCGCTCCGGGCGACGTCAGACGGCGCAGGAAGGTTCTGCCCCCGGGCAGTCGTCCTCGTCCCGCGGCAAGCGCTCTCGTGCCGCCAACCGCCGGCCCAGCGGGCGGGAGCGGCACGACGAGAAGATCACGGTGTATGTGTCGGCCGAGGAGCTCATGGACCTCGAGCACGCCCGCCTGGTGCTCCGCGGGGAGCACGGGCTCGCGGTCGACCGTGGGCGGATCGTCCGCGAGGCGGTCGCCGTGGTGCTCGCCGATCTGGAATCCCGCGGGGACGCGAGCATCCTCGTACGACGGCTTCGCGGGCGGTAGCGGTAGCCTGCGACGGCTATGACCTCGAACGACGTGCCTGTCCCCGCCGGTGGCTCCGCCGGTCGTCGGCGTGCGCTGGGGCGGGGGCCTGGGGCTGCGCCCCCCGCTGAGGCTCCTGCCGAGGTTCTGCCGCCTTCGGCGGAGCCTGAGCCGCCTGCGGCGGAGGGCGAGGCTCTGGTCGAGGACGGCTCTTCGTCTGCGGACCGTGAGGCGTTGCGCCCACCCGTCCCGCCCAGCGGGACGACTGCCCACAACGCCGACGGAGCTGCCGAGGAACCGCCCGCCGCGGCCCGGACCGAAGCTCCTGCCGAGACCGGCGCTCCTGCCCGGACCGAAGCTCCTGCTGAGACCGGCGCTCCTGCCGAGCCAGAAGCTCCTGCCGAGCCAGACGCTTCCGCCGGATCCGAAGCTTTTGTGGAACCCGAAGCTCCCGCCGGATCCGAAGCTTCTGTGGAACCCGAAGCTCCCGCCGATGCCGGTGACGGTGTCTTCAAGGTGCGGCTGTCGAACTTCGAGGGGCCCTTCGACCTGCTGCTTCAGCTGATCTCGAAGCACAAGCTGGATGTCACCGAAGTGGCGCTGTCCAAGGTCACCGACGAGTTCATGGCGCACATCAGGGCGATGGGACCGGACTGGGACCTCGACCAGACGACTGAGTTCCTGGTCGTCGCGGCCACGCTGCTCGACCTCAAGGCCGCCCGGCTGCTGCCCTCCGCCGAGGTGGAGGACGAAGGTGACCTGGCCCTCCTCGAAGCGCGGGACCTGCTCTTCGCGCGGCTGCTCCAGTACCGCGCGTACAAGCAGATCGCGGACATCTTCAATGCGCGGCTGGAAGAAGAGGCCCGCCGCTACCCCCGTACCGTCGGGCTCGAAGCGCATCACGCCGAGCTGCTGCCCGAAGTGGTCATCAGCATCGGGGCGGAAGGATTCGCCAAGCTCGCCGTGAAGGCGATGCAGCCCAAGCCCAAGCCGCAGGTGTACGTCGATCACATCCACGCGCCGCTGGTCAGCGTGCAGGAGCAGGCCGGGATCGTGGTGGCGCGGCTGCGGGAGCTCGGGGAGGCCAGCTTCCGCGCGCTCGTCGAGGACACCGACGACACCCTCACCGTCGTGGCCCGGTTCCTGGCCCTTCTGGAGCTCTACCGGGAGAAGGCCGTCGCGCTCGACCAGGAAGAGGCGCTGGGGGACCTGATGGTGCGCTGGACGGGCGGGGACGGGGACGAGCAGCCGACGGTGACGGACGAGTTCGACCGGCCGCCCGAGGAAGCCAAGGACGAGGCCAAGAAAGACGCCAAGAAGGAGAAGGCGTGAGCGAGGACACCAGCGAGATCCCGGCAGGGCTGCGCACCGTCGCCGACCTCGATCTCAAGCCCGCCCTGGAGGCCGTCCTCATGGTCGTGGACGAGCCCGCGACCGAGGATCACCTCGCGAAGATCCTGGAGCGGCCCAAGAGGCAGGTCGCGGACGCGCTGCGTGAGCTGGCCGACGAGTACACGGTCCAGGGCCGTGGCTTCGAGCTGCGGCTCATCGCGGGCGGGTGGCGCTTCTACAGCCGGCCCGAGTACGCGGCGGCCGTCGAACGCTTCGTCCTGGACGGGCAGCAGGCCCGCCTCACCCAGGCGGCCCTGGAGACGCTGGCGGTCGTCGCGTACCGCCAGCCGGTCAGCCGATCCAGGGTCTCGGCGGTCCGCGGAGTGAACTGTGACGGTGTGATGCGCACCCTGTTGCAGCGGGGTCTGGTCGAGGAGGCGGGCACGGAACCCGAAACAGGTGCGATCCTGTACACGACGACGAACTACTTCCTGGAGCGGATGGGCCTGCGCGGCCTGGACGAGCTCCCGGAGCTCGCGCCCTTCCTTCCGGAGGCGGACGCGATCGAGGCAGAGACGCTGGAAGGGGTCCCGTCGTTCGATCCGGATGCACCGGATGCAGATGCAGACGACACGACGACGACGGAACTTTGATGCGAAGCAGTGGCAGTGGCAGGAACAGCGGGCGCGGCAACCCCCGGGGGACCGGCGGGGGCGGCGGCGCCCGAGGGACTGGTGGGGGCGGCGGCGCCCGAGGGAGCGGTGGGCGCGGCTCCCAGCCGAGGAGCGCGGCAGGGCGCGACGACAAGCCGAAGCGCGAGAGCAAGCCCCGCCCCGAGGAGCGCCGCTACGACGTGGGCCCCGGCGCCTCCAAGGACGGCCCGAAGTCCGGGCGCGGCGCGTCCGCGCGCGGCGGCGCGAAGGGCGGCCCCAAGCAGGGCCAGCAGCGCGGCGGCCGTACGGAGCCCTCGCGCTCCCGCGAGTACGAGACGCGGACCGAGGAGCGCAACCGGGACCGGTACGCGGGCAAGCCGGACATCAAGACGCCCAAGACCTTCCCGGGCGCCGAGCAGGAGGGCGAGCGGCTGCAGAAGGTGCTCGCGCGTGCGGGCTACGGTTCGCGGCGTGCCTGCGAGGAGCTGGTCGAGCAGGCCCGGGTCGAGGTCAACGGCGAGATCGTCCTGGAGCAGGGTCTGCGCGTCGACCCGGAGAACGACGAGATCAAGGTCGACGGGCTGACGGTCGCGACGCAGTCGTACCAGTTCTTCTCGCTGAACAAGCCCGCCGGTGTGGTCTCCACCATGGAGGACAACGAGGGCCGTCAGTGCCTCGGCGACTACGTGACGAACCGCGAGACGCGGCTCTTCCACGTCGGGCGGCTCGACACCGAGACCGAGGGCGTCATCCTGCTCACCAACCACGGCGAGCTGGCGCACCGGCTGACCCACCCCAAGTACGGCGTGAAGAAGGTCTACCTCGCGCACATCGTGGGCCCGATCCCGCGCGACCTGGGCAAGCGGCTCAAGGACGGCATCCAGCTGGAGGACGGGTACGCGAAGGCGGACCACTTCCGGGTCGTCGAGCAGACCGGCAAGAACTACCTGGTCGAGGTGACCCTCCACGAGGGCCGCAAGCACATCGTGCGCCGCATGCTCGCCGAGGCCGGCTTCCCGGTCGACAAGCTCGTGCGCGTCTCCTTCGGGCCGATCACCCTGGGCGACCAGAAGTCGGGCTGGCTGCGCCGCCTGTCGAACACCGAGGTCGGCATGCTCATGGCCGAGGTCGGTCTCTAGGCCCCACGGTTTCGTACGTACGACGGCCGGTCCTGGAACTTCTCCGGGGCCGGCCGATTCGTTTTCGCCGCTCCGCCGGTCTGTACCGGTGAACGATCCGCCGGTCTGTGCCGGCGAACGAAGGGAGCGGGGATGGCTGCGACGACGGACCGCGACGAATTCGTACGGCTCACCGATCCGTACCGGCGGGAGCTGCTCGCCCACTGCTACCGCATGCTCGGGTCGGTCGACGACGCCGAGGACCTCGTCCAGGAGACGTATCTGCGGGCCTGGCGGTCGTACGACGGCTACGAGGGCCGGGCGTCGTTGCGGACCTGGCTGCACCGGATCGCCACGAATACGTGTCTGACGGCTCTGGAGGGCCGGGTGCGGCGTCCGCTGCCCTCGGGGCTCGGGGAGCCCTCAGACGCGCCTGAGGAGCCTCTGAGGGCCCGTGCGGCGGACGTCCCGTGGCTGCAGCCGCTGCCCGACGCGCTCGTCGACCCGGCGACCGTCGTGGCGGCGCGGGGCAGCCTGCGGCTCGCGCTCGTCGCCGCGCTGCAGAATCTGCCGGCCCGGCAGCGGGCCGTGCTCATCCTGCGCGACGTGCTGGCCTGGCGGGCGCCCGAGGTCGCCGCCCTGCTCGGCACCTCCACGGCGGCCGTCAAAAGCACCCTCCAGCGCGCGCGTGCCCGGCTCGACGAGGTGGCGCCCGACGAGGACCTGGTGACCGAGCCGGACGGCCCCGAGGACCGCGAGCTGCTCGACCGCTACATGGCGGCCTTCGAACACGCCGACATGGACGCGCTGCTGGGGCTCCTCCAGGACGGTGTCGAGCTGGAGATGCCTCCCTACTTGGAGTGGTTCAGCGGCACGAAGGACGTGCTGCGCTTCCTGGGGGCGCGCGTCGGCGAACCAGGGCGCGTGCGGATGGTGCCCACGCGGGCCAACGGGCAGCGCGCGGTGGGGGCGTACGAGCGGGGCGCGGACGGCGTGCACCGGGCGCACTCGCTTCAGGTGCTCCATGTGCGCCTCTTGCACGCTCCACGCGCGCTCGACGTGCACGCCCCGCGCGCGCACCTTGTGCACGCCCCTAGCGCGCTCGGCGTACGCGGCGTGCACTCCTCGCACGCGCCCGGCGTGTACGAGGTGCGCATCGCGCGGATCACCGCCTTCCTCGATCCGGAGCTGTTCGGACGCTTCGGTCTGCCCCAGGTGCTCTCGTGAACTCCGGTGAGCTGCTGGAACGCTCGCTCGCGTACACCCTGGGACGCGTCACGGGCGTGCGGCCGGGGAGCCTGGAGCGGGCCACACCGTGTGCCCAGTGGGACCTGGGGGCGCTGCTCGACCACCTCAACGACTCGCTCGATGCGCTGTACGAGGGGCTGACAGGAGGGCGGATCGGTCTCTTTCCTACGGGGGATCCCGATCCCGCCTGCGATTTCCGCGGGCGGGCGTGTGCGGTGCTCGGAGCCTGGGCCGCGGGTCCCGTGGACTCCGTCGTGATCGGCGACAGGCCGCTGGACGTCAGGGTGATGACCGCCGTGGGGGCCGTGGAGATCGCCGTGCACGGGTGGGACGTGGCACAGGCCTGCGGGAGGCCGGGGCCGATCCCGGCCGCGCTCGCCGCCGAGCTGCTTCCCGTGGCGCGCTGTGTCGTCGCGGACGCCGACCGGGGCGTGCGCTTCGCGGCGCCCTTCGACGTGCCCGCGTGCGCGCGGCCCGGCGACCGGCTCCTCGCCTTCCTGGGGCGTCGCGATTCCTTTTCGGACCCGGCCCGGTCTGCCTTCCGTGAGTGATCCCTTGACCTCACGAAAGGAACCGTCATGGCTGACACCCTGCGTGCCCCGGGCCGTGAACCAGTCGCCGGTGCCGCGCCGCCACGCCGCGCGTGGACCGTCGTACTGGCCGGACTCGGGGCGCTGCTCTGCTCCCTCGACGTCGTCGTCGTCTCCACCGCGCTGCCCGCCCTGCGGGCCGACTTCGGGGCGAGCCTGTCCGACCTGGAGTGGACGATCAACGCGTACAACCTGGTCTTCGCCTGCCTCACCCTGACCGGCGCCGCGCTCGGCGACCGATTCGGGCGGCGGCGCATGTACATCGTCGGGCTCGCCGTCTTCACGCTGGCGTCGGCGCTGGCGGCGCTCGCGGGCGGTCCGGGGCAGCTCATCGCCGCGCGGGTGGTCCAGGGCGCCGGCGCGGCCGTCCTGCTGCCGCTCACACTGACCCTGATCAGCGAGGCGTTCCCGGCCGAGAAGCGGGGCGTCGCGATCGGCGTGTGGGGCGGGGTGACCGGGCTCGGCGTGGCCGCCGGGCCGGTGCTCGGCGGCGCCGTCACCGAGGGCCTGTCCTGGCAGTGGATCTTCTGGCTGAACGTGCCGACGGGGCTCGCGATGCTGCCGCTGGCGGCCCTCAAGCTCCGGGAGAGCCACGGTCCCCGTCCCCAGCTCGACGTCGTGGGACTTGTCCTCGCGGCCGTGGGGCTGACCGGTCTCGCCTGGGCGCCGGTGCGGGCGCCGGAGGCGGGCTGGGGGAGCGCCGAAGTGCTGGGCGCGCTGACTGTCGGCATCGTCTTCGTGGCGGCCTTCGTCGGCTGGGAGCGGTCGCGGGCGCGCTACCCGATGCTGCCGCTCGCGTACTTCAAGAGGCGCGGTTTCTCCACCGCCAACGGTGCGGTCTTCCTGATGTTCATGTCGCTGCTCGGCTCCCTGTTCATGATCTCGCAGCTCTTCCAACTCGGCCTGGGCAACTCACCGTTGGAGGCGGGCGTCCGGATCCTCGTGTGGACCGGCATGCCGCTGGCCGTCGCGCCGGTCGCGGGTGCGCTCGCCGACCGGTTCGGGAACCGGCCCTTCATGCTGGGCGGCCTGGTCCTCCAGGCGGTCGGACTCGGGCTGCTGGCCCGGCAGATCGAGCCGGGTGTCAGCTACGGGAGCCTGGTCCTGCCGCTGATCGTCGCGGGCATCGGCATCTCCATGGTCTTCCCCACGGTCGCGAACGCGGTGACCTCGTCGGTGCCGCCGGGCGACGCGGGAGTCGCGGCCGGCGTCAACAACGCGCTGCGCGAGCTGGGCGGGGTCTTCGGAGTCGCGGTCGCCGCGGCCGTGTTCACGCGGTACGGGGGCTACGGCTCGGCCGCGAGCTTCGTCGACGGCTGCGGGCCCGCGCTGTGGGTCTCGGCGGGGGCGGCGGCAGTGGGCGCACTGGTGGCGGCGTTCGCGCCGTCGCGCGCTCAGGCCCAGAAGCTGGACGCGTCGCACGCCCCGGCTGAGCAGCGGGAGGTTTCCCGCGTCCGGGCCTAGGCGCTGTCGGCCTGGAAGCTGACACCTTCCGTCGCCCCGGCCTCAGAGGCCGACAATTCTCGCTCCGCGGGGCTCGAAGACCGTCAAATACCCGCTCACAGGGGCTTGTAGACGCCCGCTCACCTCTTTATAGTCGTGATGACTATTAGTCGATCTGACTATTAATAGGGGGTGGGTGGGCGTGCTCGCACGGGAAGGCCGCGCGCCCGGGGGCAAGGCACCCGAGGGCTACGACAAATACGCGTTCGAGCCCTTCGCCGTCACCGTCGACCTGGCCGTCCTCACGGTCCGGGCGGGCGCACTCCAGGTGCTGCTCGTCGAGCGCGGACAGGAGCCGTACGTGGGCCGCTGGGCACTGCCCGGCGGCTTCGTGCTGCCGGACGAGTCCGCGGAGACCGCGGCCCGGCGTGAACTCGCCGAGGAGACGGGCCTGTCGGACGTCTCCGGACTCCACCTGGAACAGCTGCGGACGTATACGGAACCCGAGCGCGACCCCAGGATGCGGGTCGTCTCCGTCGCGTACGCCGCGCTGCTCCCGGACCCTCCCGAGCCGCGCGGCGGCGGTGACGCGGCGCAGGCCCAGTGGCTGCGGTACAACGCGCTCGGTCCGCTCGCCTTCGACCACGACCGGATCCTCGCCGACGCCCACGAACGTGTCGGCGCCAAGCTCGAGTACACCTGTCTCGCCACGTCCTTCTGTCCGCCCGAGTTCACCCTCGGAGAGCTGCAGCAGGTCTACGAGACGGTGTGGGGCACCGCCCTCGACCGGCCCAACTTCCGGCGCAAGGTCCTCGCCACGCCGGGCTTCGTCGAACAGGTCCCCGGTGCCGCGCGCCTCACCGGCGGCCGCGGCAAACCCGCCGCGCTCTACCGGGCGGGCGGCGCCAAGGCACTGCACCCACCCCTGCTGCGTCCCACCTCGGAAGGACGGCCCTCATGACCACCACGACGCTCGCCAAGCGCGCCGCCACCGGCTCTCTGCTCGGACTCGCGCTGGGCGACGCGCTCGGGTTCCCCACCGAGTTCAACTCCGTGCCGGCGATCCTCGCCAAGTGCGGGCCCTGGCGGCAGATGCGGCTGCCCAAGCCCGCCACGGTCACCGACGACACCCAGATGACGCTGGCGCTGGCGCGGGGGCTGCGCACGGCCATGGACCGCGGCCTGCTCGGCCCGCTGCGGATGGAGCGGCCGGTGCGCGAGGAGTTCGTGAACTGGTACCAGTCGCCCGACAACAACCGGGCGCCCGGCCGCACCTGCCTCGTCGCCTGCAACCTCCTCAAGAACGAGCAGCGCCGCTGGCAGGAGGCCAGCCAGATCGGCTCCAAGGGCTGCGGCGCCAACATGCGTGTGGCACCCGTCGGGCTCGTACGGGGGCTGAGCGACGAACAGCGGGCGGGCGCCGCGCAGTTCCAGGCCGCGCTCACCCATGGACACCCCACGGCGCTCGCCGCCTCCGACCTCACCGCGCACGCGATCTGGCTCCTCAGCCAGGGCGCCGAGCCGATGGGACTCGTCGGGATGCTGCGCTCGTACGCGTACGAGAACCGCCACCGGTACCACGCGCGCTGGCTCGGCGACCTGTGGACCTTCAGCGAACACCCCACGGCGGAGAGCTATATCGCGCACGGCTGGGACGAGTGCCTGACCGCGCTGGACGACCTCCGGCACGCCGTGCGCACCGTCTCGCCCGAGACCGACCCCTGCCTCGCCACCGGCGGGGGCTGGATAGCGGAGGAGGCGCTCGCCACCGGCCTCCTCTGCTTCCTGCTCTTCGTCGACGAACCCCTCACCGCGCTGCGCCGGGCCGCCTGCACCTCCGGCGACTCCGACTCGATCGCCTGCCTGACCGGCGCCTTCGCGGGCGCCCACCACGGCTCGGACGCCTGGCCGACGGAGTGGGCCGACCGCATCGAGTACCAGGGCGATCTCATGTCGCTGGGGGCGCTCTGGGACGCTTGAGGGATGACTGACGACGTCCTGGACATCGACCTCGCGGCCGTGGTGGCCGAACAGCCCGACCCGGTGCTGTTCGCCACCGTCTCCGGGGCGCACCTCTACGGCTTCCCCTCGCGTGACTCCGACGTCGACCTGCGGGGCGTCCACCTGTTGCCGACGGCCGAACTGGTCGGGCTGCGCGAGCCCGAGGAGACCCGGTCGCGGATGTGGGACCGGGACGGCGTCGAGATGGACCTCGTCACCCACGACCTGCGCAAGTTCGTACGGCTGATGCTGCGGCGCAACGGCTATGTGCTGGAGCAGCTGCTGTCGCCGCTCGTCGTGCACACCACCGACGCGCACCGCGAGCTGGCCGGCCTCGCCCCCGGCGTCCTCACCAGCCATCACGCCCACCACTACCGGGGGTTCGCGACGACGCAGTGGCGGCTCTTCGAGAAGACCGGCGAACTCAAGCCGCTGCTCTACACGTTCCGTGTGCTGCTCACCGGCATTCACCTGATGCGCAGCGGCGAGGTGCAGGCCGATCTGCCCACGCTGCTCGGGCAGATCGACGCTCCCGCGTATCTGCCGGACCTGATCGCCGCGAAGGCCGAGCAGGAGCACGGGGCCGCGGACGTCGCCCACGCGCGCGTGCGGGACGACGTGGAGCGGCTGCACGCCCTGCTGGACGAGGCGCAGGACGCGTCAGCGCTGCCGGACGCCCCCTCCGTGTACGACGCTCTGGACGCGTTCGTCATCAGGGTCCGTCTGGAGGGCTTCGGGGGCGGCCTGGAGGGCTGAGGCCCGGCGCACGCGGATCAGGAAGTCCTCGACGCGGGCCTGGTCGGGCACGGGCGGAAGGGGGCTCTTCGAAGCCGCCTCGTCCGCCTCCGCTGCCAGGCGGGACATCCAGGTCTCGAACTCCGGCCAGGGGACCTCGCCCCGCTTCACCGCGAGCAGCGGCTCGCGCTGGTCGCCGACGTCGATCGTCAGGGCGCCGGTGCGCAGCAGGTCGCGGGAGCTCAGCAGGAGGCGCAGGAGGTGCATGGCGTGCTTCCAGCGGGGCGCGCCGTGCCGGCGTACGTCCGCTTCCAGCTTCTTGTGCTGGCCCAGCGCATAGCGGGCGAACGTGTCGTGCGCCTGGCGGGAGAGGAACGCCTCGCGGAGGGCGAGGAGTTCGCGGCCCGTGTCGTCGACGTATTCGACGAGGGGGGAGTGCAGGCACTCCAGGATGTTCGGGTTGGCGCGCAGCGCGAGGGCGCAGAAGCGCTCCAGCTCCCAGCTGAACTGCTCCTCCGCCGGACCCTCGACATGCGTCGGCGGCTTTTCGAAGCGCCAGAAGAGCGGCGTCGGGGCGAGGAACACGCCCCGACGGTCCGTGTCGCTGTCATCCGTGGCCAGCCCGAAGGCGCGCGACCCCATCACACAGGAGTAGATCGTGTGGTCGCGCACCAGGGACACCATGGGCGTCGGGGACACCGGCGACACCGGGGACTCGGAATGCATGTCCCGGAGCGTACGTGCCGCCTCACGCCAGGCGGATCGAATTTCCCTCCACCGTGATCTTCGCCGCGGGCAGCGGACGCGGCGCCGGACCGGCCTCCACCGCCGCGTTCTCGATGCTGTACTTGCTGCCGTGGCAGGGGCAGTTGATGGTGCCGCCCGAGACGGAGGCCACCGTGCAGCCCCGGTGCGTGCAGATCGCCGAGAAGGCCTTGAACTCGCCCTTCTTCGGCTGGGTGACCACGACCTTCTGTTCCTTGAAGATCTTGCCCCCGCCGACCGGGATGTCGCTCGTCGCGGCCAGCTCCTGACCGCTGGGGGCGGCCGCCACGGACGGCGACGATGTCGACGAGTCGTTGCTGTCGCCGTAGTTGCTGCACCCCGCGAGCAGCGCGGACGTCCCTGTCGCGAGAAGAACCGTGCGCCGCGTCGAACGGTTGGTCATGTCGTCACTCCGAACGTACGGAAGAACCAGAGGGCGGACGTCAGCCAGATGGCCGTCAGGACGGCGAAGACGAGGCCGCCGAGGATCGGCAGCAGCCAGCCGGGAAGTCGCTCCGAGCGGAGCAGCAGCATCTTGGCACTGAAAGCACCGAAGAAGAAGCAACCTAGGGCGGAGTGCCACAAAACGCGCGGCTCGTACGTCTGATAGCCCAACGCGTACAGACAGTGCACCGCGACCGGTACCGCCACCAGGAACGCGATCCGCCCCGACCAGCGGTGCAGCACCGGCGCCCAGCCGGGCCCCGGCAGCTTCCCGTACACCATGAACGCCGAGACGAGCTGAACGAGCGCGAAGAAGAACGCCGTCGTCGCCAGCCATGACTTCACGGCGCCCGTACTGCTGAAGCCGGCGAGGTTGAAGGCGGTTCCCGTCGGGTCGTGCACCTTGCCGTACGCGCCGAGCCCGACCGCGACCGCCGCGGCGACCAGAGCCGGGACGAGATAACGGGCCGCGCCGGGGCGGCGGTGGGCGGGCTGGGGCGACGGGAAGCCCTGGGTGGCGGCGTTCGGGTCCACGGTCATGATCGGCTCCCTGCGGAGGAGGGGGTCGGACGAGGAGGCCGGGTCGGGGTGCGGGCCCGGCGGTGAGGCATACGGCGTCAGGGGGTGACGGGGCGTGCGGTCAGGGTCTGGCCGTCGATCGTCACGGCACCGGTCTCCGGGTCGATCTCGGGTGCCGCCGAGGGCTTGCCGTCGCGGTCGAGGATGCCGACCTGCTTGCCGCCGGGCAGCACGATCCAGCCGCCGTCGATCTTCGCGCCCCGCACGGTGGCCGTCGCCCGGTACAGCCCGGACGGCCTGACCGCCTTGTCGGCGGTGAAGGCATAGCGCTGCCCGCCCAGGTCGACGGTGCCGCGGATGCTCTTGCCGTCCTTGAGCGTGCCGTTCAGCTCGGCGCCGTTCTTGCCGGTGAGCTTCATGGTGCCGTCGTCCTTGACGTCGCCCTTCAGCCACGACTCCTTGTCCCGCCCGTCACAGAAGTACGCGATCGCCTTGCCGTCGCGCAGGGAGACCGCGACCGCCGAGGAGTCGTCGTCGGTACGGCCCGCGTAGTCGGCGTTGGGAAACGCGCTCTTCGAAGGGCTGGGGGACGGGGTGGCCGTCGTGGGCGACGAACTGGGCGCCGGGCTCGCCGACGCCTTGGGGCTGGGCGACTCCTCCCGGTACGACGACGCGCTCTTCGTCCCCGTCGTCGCGTTGAGCGACAACATGAACACGCCGAGCAGCAGCCCCGCGAGAAGGGTGAGAAGGGGTCCTGGACGCTTCATGCGGGCCTCCCCCGAGGCGAGTCTCCTGCCATGAGAGCGGACCCGCGCCCCCGCGTCCAGAGGCGTACGGGTGTGTTCTCACTACAAGTGGCGGGATAGGGCGATTCAAGTGACATTGGCAGGGTCTGAGGCCGGGCGGTCACCTCCCCCCGGCCGCACCCTCGAAAGGCGTGACCATGGCGGGTAACGATCTCGGCAGCTTGCTGGGCGGTCTCCTCGGCGGGGGCGGCCAGGGCAGTACCTCGGGAGGTGCCGGCGCGGGCAACATCCTGGGCGCGCTGCTCGGCGCCCTCGGCGGTGCCGGTGGCCAGAGCAACGGCGGCAATCCGCTGGGCGGGCTGATGGAGATGCTCACCAAGTCCGGCCTGGTCGACCAGGCGCAGTCATGGGTCGGCACCGGCGAGAACAAGCCCGTGAGCGGCGAACAGATCACCCAGGCACTGCCCGGCGAGACGCTCCAGAAGGTCGCCGACCAGACCGGCGTCAGCCCCCGGGAGGCCGCGGACCAGATCGCGCAGAGCCTGCCCCAGGCGGTCGACAAGCTGACCCCGACCGGCCGGCTCCCGCAGGCCGGCACCTCGCTGGAGGACCTCATCAAGCAGCAGTCGCTCTGAGCCGTGCCCGGTGCGCGGCGGCCGTCTCGTCAGGCGGGCGCCGCGCACCCACGCGTTGTGGGCTGACTACGCTGGTGTGACAAGACGAGTACGTAGATCAGCGAGGAGTATCACCGTGGCGGTACGAGCGGTCCGGGGCGCCGTCCAACTGGAGCGGGACGAGGCCGGGCACATGGACGAGCAGGTCAGCGAGCTGCTCACCGCCATCCTGGAGCGGAACGCGCTCACCACGGACGACCTGATCAGCATCTGGTTCACGGCAACGCCCGATCTGCACAGCGATTTCCCGGCGGCCGCGGCCCGCAAGCTCGGCATCGTCGACGTACCGCTGATCTGCGCGCAGGAGCTGGACATCGAGGGTGCGATGCCCCGTGTCGTACGGGTCCTCGCGCACATCGAGTCGGACAAGCCGCGCGCCGACATCGTGCACGTCTACCTGGGTGCCGCGGGCGCACTCCGCAAGGACATCGCCCAGTGAGGACCGCACTCGTCATCGGAACCGGCCTGATCGGTACGTCGGCGGCCCTCGCGCTGGCCGCGCGCGGTGTCGTCGTCCACCTCGCCGACCACGACCCGGAGCAGGCCCGTACGGCCGCCGCGCTCGGCGCCGGCACGGACGAGGCGCCCGAGGGGCCCGTCGACCTCGCGATCGTGGCGGCGCCGCCCGCGCACGTGGCCGCGACGCTCGCCGACGCCATGCGGCGCGGGGTCGCCCGCGGCTACCTCGACGTCGCCAGCGTCAAGGGCGGTCCGCGCCGCGAGCTGGAGGCGCTCGGCCTCGACCTCTCCTCGTACATCGGCTCGCACCCCATGTCGGGCCGCGAGAAGTCCGGCCCGCTGGCCGCGACCGGCGACCTCTTCGAGGGCCGTCCCTGGGTGCTCACCCCCACCCGTGACACGGACACCGAGGTCCTGAACCTCGCCCTGGAACTGGTGTCGCACTGCCGTGCCGTTCCCGTCGTCATGGACGCGGACGCCCATGACCGGGCCGTCGCGCTCGTCTCGCACATGCCGCACCTGGTGTCCAGCATGGTCGCCGCGCGCCTGGAGCACGCGGAGGAGGCGGCGGTACGACTCTGTGGCCAGGGCATCCGTGACGTGACCCGCATCGCGGCCTCCGACCCCCGGATGTGGATCGACATCCTCTCCGCGAACCCGGGGCCGGTCGCCGACCTCCTCGCGGACGTCTCCGCCGACCTCGACGAGACCGTGCAGGCCCTGCGCGCCCTCCAGTCCTCCGACGAGGCCAAGCGCCGCGTGGGCGCCACCGGCATCGAGGACGTCCTGCGCCGCGGCAACGCCGGCCAGGTCCGCGTCCCCGGCAAGCACGGTTCCGCTCCGCGTGCGTACGAGGTCGTGGCCGTCCTCATCGACGACCAGCCGGGCCAGCTGGCCCGCATCTTCGCCGACGCGGGGATGGCCGGGGTCAACATCGAGGACGTACGCATCGAGCACGCGACCGGCCAGCAGGCCGGCCTGGTCCAGCTGATGGTCGAACCGAAGACGGTGCCGGTGCTGAGCGCGGCGCTGCGGGAGCGGGGCTGGGCGCTGCGGCAGTAGACCACTGGCCGGCTGCGGCAGAGGGCCGCTCGCCGGCTGCGGCAGCGGGTCCTTGCCGTGGGGCCCGGGAAGGGCCAGTAATACGGGGTCCGGGGAGCCAGTAACCTTGTGCGGGGCGCGATCGTGTCCCGTACAGACCTCCACCCCGCACCAGGAAGGTGTTCCCACCGTGGAAAACGGCGCCGCCCGGACCGCCCCGGCTGTGATTGTCGCCATCGACGGCCCCTCCGGCACGGGCAAGTCGAGCACCTCGAAGGCCGTCGCCGCGCAGCTCGGGCTGAGCTACCTGGACACGGGGGCCCAGTACCGGGCGATCACGTGGTGGATGGTCAGCAACGGCATCGACATCACGGACCCGTCAGCGATCGCCGCCGTGGCCGGGAAGCCGGAGATCATCTCCGGGACCGACCCGGCCGAGCCGACCATCACGGTCGACGGGACCGACGTCGCGGGCCCGATCCGCACGCAGGAGGTCACCTCCAAGGTGAGCGCGGTCAGCGCGGTGCCCGAGGTGCGCGCCCGGATCACGGAGCTGCAGCGCTCGCTCGCCGCGTCCGCGGAGAACGGGATCGTCGTCGAGGGCCGCGACATCGGCACCACCGTGCTGCCGGACGCCGACCTGAAGGTCTTCCTCACCGCCTCCCCGGAGGCCCGCGCCGCCCGCCGCAGCGGTGAGCTGAAGGGCGCGGACATACACACCACCCGCGAGGCCCTGCTCAAGCGCGACGCGGCCGACTCCAGCCGCAAGACCTCCCCGCTCGCCAAGGCGGACGACGCGGTCGAGGTGGACACCTCCGGCCTCACGCTCCAGCAGGTCATAGAGTGCGTCGTCACCCTCGTCGAGGAGAAGCGGGCCGCCAAGTGACCGCACCCTCGGAGCGGGGCGCCGAGGTCGGGCGCCGTATCGGCGTCGGCCTGATGTACGGGCTGTGGAAGCCGCGCGTGCTCGGCGCCTGGAAGGTCCCCGCGACCGGCCCGGCGATCCTGGCCGTGAACCACTCGCACGCCATCGACGGTCCGATGGTCATGGGCGTGGCGCCCCGGCCCACGCACTTCCTGATCAAGAAGGAAGCGTTCATCGGCCCGCTCGACCCCTTCCTGCTCGGCATCGGCCAGGTGAAGGTGGACCGCGAGACCACCGACCGTACGGCGATCACCCAGGCGCTCGGTGTCCTGTCGGGCGGCGGCGTCCTCGGGATCTTCCCGGAGGGCACCCGGGGCGAGGGAGACTTCGCCTCACTGCGCGCCGGGCTCGCCTACTTCGCCGTACGCAGCGGGGCCCCGATCGTCCCGGTGGCGGTCATGGGAAGTTCCGAGAAGAGCAGCCGGTTGATAAAGGGGCTGCCCCCGCTGCGCAGCCGGGTCGACGTCGTCTTCGGCGACCCCTTCGAGGCGGGCGACGGCAGCGGACGGCGTACGCGCAAGGCGCTGGACGAGGCGACCGTCCGCATCCAGAAGCAGCTCAGCGCCCACCTGGACCACGCCAGGCGTCTGACCGGACGCCCGGAAAACGCCGGGCGCCCCGCCGGGCACTAGGCGACACTTGAGTAGTGGATCACCCGACATACGGGCGGTCCACCGATCACCACGAAAACGACGAGGTACGGACTTCATGAACGACCACATCCAGCCCGACGGCTCGGCCGGCCCGGCCGAGCACGAGCACGGGGCGCTTGGCGATGCCGAGTACGCGGAGTTCATGGAGCTCGCCGCGGAAGAGGGCTTCGACATCGAGGACGTCGAGGGCGCGATCGAGGAGGCGGGCCACGGTCCGCTGCCCGTTCTCGCCGTCGTAGGCCGCCCGAACGTCGGCAAGTCGACCCTGGTGAACCGCATCATCGGCCGCCGCGAGGCCGTCGTCGAGGACAAGCCCGGCGTCACCCGTGACCGAGTCACCTACGAGGCCGAGTGGGCGGGCCGCCGCTTCAAGCTCGTCGACACCGGCGGCTGGGAGCAGGACGTCCTCGGCATCGACGCGTCCGTGGCCGCGCAGGCCGAGTACGCGATCGAGGCGGCCGACGCGGTCGTCTTCGTCGTGGACGCCAAGGTCGGCGCGACCGACACCGACGAGGCGGTCGTACGACTCCTGCGCAAGGCCGGCAAGCCCGTCGTCCTGTGCGCCAACAAGGTCGACGGCCCGAGCGGCGAGGCCGACGCCTCGTACCTCTGGTCGCTCGGTCTCGGCGAGCCGCACCCCGTCTCCGCGCTGCACGGCCGTGGCACCGGCGACATGCTGGACGCCGTCCTGGAGGCGCTGCCCGAGGCCCCGGCGCAGACCTTCGGCACCGCGGTGGGCGGCCCCCGCCGTATCGCCCTCATCGGCCGCCCGAACGTCGGCAAGTCCTCGCTGCTGAACAAGGTGGCCAACGAGGAGCGTGTGGTCGTCAACGAGATCGCGGGCACCACCCGTGACCCGGTCGACGAGCTCATCGAACTCGGCGGGATCACCTGGAAGTTCGTCGACACGGCGGGCATCCGCAAGCGCGTCCACCTCCAGCAGGGCGCCGACTACTACGCCTCGCTGCGTACCGCCGCCGCCGTCGAGAAGGCGGAGGTCGCGGTCATCCTGATCGACGCCTCCGAGAACATCTCGGTCCAGGACCAGCGCATCGTCACGATGGCCGTCGAGGCGGGCCGCGCGATCGTCCTCGCCTTCAACAAGTGGGACACCCTCGACGAGGAGCGCCGCTACTACCTGGAGCGGGAGATCGAGACCGAGCTCCTCCAGGTGGCGTGGGCGCCCCGCGTCAACGTCTCGGCGCGCACCGGCCGGCACATGGAGAAGCTCGTCCCGGCGATCGAGGCGGCCCTGGACGGCTGGGAGACCCGCGTCCCGACCGGCCGGCTGAACGCCTTCCTCGGCGAGCTGGTCGCCGCCCACCCGCACCCGGTCCGCGGCGGCAAGCAGCCCCGCATCCTCTTCGGTACGCAGGCGGGCACCAAGCCCCCGCGCTTCGTGCTCTTCGCCTCCGGCTTCATCGAGCACGGATACCGACGCTTCATCGAGCGCCGGCTGCGTGAGGAGTTCAGCTTCGAGGGCACGCCGATCCACATCTCGGTGCGGGTGCGCGAGAAGCGCGGCGCCAAGAAGAAGTAGGCAGTAGTGGCAACGGGTAAGGGGCGGCTCCCCAAGGAGCCGCCCCTTACCCGTTGTTGTTGTTTCAGAGTCCCCTGCGCGGTGCGGGCGGCAGCGCGGCCGGGATGTGGTGCATTCCCGTGCTGTGCTGCCGCCCGCTCGGCTGCCAGATGGCGGTAGCCGTCGCGGTGTGCCCGTGCTGCGCGGCGCTCTGGCGGGCGGAGTGCGCACCCGCGCTGTACGAGCTGAACGAGTTGTACGAGCCGAAGGAACTCGTCCCGTGCGGCAGGCTCCCGAACGCCTTGAAGCCCAGATCCTCTTCGCCGTGCCGGTCGCCGGGCAGGGCCCTGAAGGATCTGACCCACTCGGCATAGAGCGCGTCGTAGATCGGCGTGGCCGACGGGCCGCTCGGAGGATCCTGAGCCGGCCGCGCCGGGGGTACCTCCCTGCTCGAACGGAGTGGAGAGCTTGAGGGAGGGACCGGCTGGAAGGGCCGGCGGCGGGGGACGTCGTAGGTGTGCACGTACGTGCCAACGACCCCGCCGCCCAACGGATGCGGCCAGCAGAACGCTTTCGCAGGTCACCGGGAGCGCGCAGCGCCCTGAAGGGGCGCGAGGAACTGCGCGCCCAGCCACAGACATCCGGCAGCCGACAACGCACCCGCAAGGCTCCGTCAGGGGCGCGGGGAACTGCGCGACCAGCCACGACTCACCCGCACCCGACAACGCACCCGCAGCTCCCCGCCCAGCCCAGCGGAGCGATCACGTTCCGGCGAGCGGCATCGCGCTAGCCACCAGCTTCCCGTTGGCCGCCGCCTTGTCCAGCGCGTCGCGCAGCAGGTCCTCGCGGGGCTGGCGGCCGATCGACCCGACCGGCGCCGCGAACAGCAGCACCTGCTGGTGCTTATTGGCGGCGGCCCGCCAGCTGTCGGCGACCTGGAGCGCCTGGTGGGCCTGCCACCAGGCAACGGGCGAGCCGCCGCCGGTGCCCGGCTGGAGCACGGCGTGCAGCTGTCCCGCGGCGAGCAGCACGGACCAGCCGTGCAGCACGGGCGGCACCGAGCTCAGCGCGGTCACCGGCATGAAGCCCTGCTCGATGAGGAGGGGCAGGAAGTCGTCGCCGATGTCGGTCGAGCCGGGGCGCACGATCGGCCCGGTCGGCTCGACGACGAGCGCCGGGTGCAACTCGCCGCTGATCAGGACGAGTCCGCTGGTGACGCCGAGCACGGCCTGTTCGGGCGCGGCCTGGGCGGGTACGCCGCCGTCGGGGTGGATCGAGCGGACGGCGCCCTGCAGTTGCTCCTCGGTGACCTGCACGACCTGTGAGGGCAGACAGGTGGCGTGGGCGAAGGCGAGGACGGCGGTCTCGTCGCCGATGAACAGGACGGTGCTGGTGCGCTCCTGTTCCGAGTCGCCAGGAGTGCGGCACGACGTGCAGTCGTAACTGCCCGGGGCGTTCTCTCCGGCGAGCAGGCGGTCGGCTTCTTCGTTGCCGATCTCGGCGCGTACGTCGTCGCTGACGTCGAGCATGCGCGGCACGGTGGCTCCTCGGGATGCGGTGCGTGGTGAGGCCGGGTGGCTCCCGGCCCATGAACCGGGGGTCCCCGGCTCATGAAGATGACAACGGGCGATCTGTGGCCGGAGTCACGCCCGGGAGCGAACGGAATCGAACCATCCGAAGCGCAGGGTGAGGTCACCTGCGGAATCTGTCACTCCAAGTCAACTTCTAGGAATTCCAAGGAAGTTGAGCCGGTGAGGTGAGTCACAGATCGCTGGAGTGACAGGTCGACAAATCCGGAAATCACCCAATGAAGTGGGTGGCCGAAAATCGACGATACTCGCGGTAACGGCTAACTGGCCTCGAATGACAAGGAGTTGGTTGATATCGGGGCGACAAGGTCCCTAGATTCTCGGCCGTGTGCAACGAGCACCGCTCGGGTACGTCCGCCGGCCGAACCAAGCCAGCTCGCAGCACAGCCTCCGGCGGACGGGGCGGAGCGCGACGACCGCGTCCTACACGCAGGGAATCGCGCCCCGCCTTGGGGGACCCCGGGTGTTCCGAGAGGGAACTACATGTCCGCATGTGCCGAGAACACTCAGAACACGCATAAGGCTCGTACGACGACCAAGGCTCGTACGACGGCGGTCCTCGCCGGGGCGGCTCTGCTCGCCCCGCTCGGACTGCTCGCCGCGACCGGTGACGCCGCCGCGGCCGACAGTGGAGTGTGGGACCGCATCGCGAAGTGCGAGAGCGGCGGGAACTGGCACATCAACACCGGCAACGGCTACTACGGAGGGCTCCAGTTCTCCGCCGGCACCTGGCGCGCGTACGGCGGCACCGCCTACGCGTCGACCGCCGACAAGGCCTCCAGGGCCGCGCAGATCGCCATCGCCACCAAGGTCCAGCACGCACAGGGATGGGGCGCGTGGCCCACCTGTTCGGCGCGCGCCGGAGCGTACGGAAACGCGCCGGCGTCCTCGGGCGCCGCGGCAGCCGGAGGCACGGCCGTCACGAAGTCGACACCGAAGTCGGCCCCGTCCAAGTCGAAGCCGTCGAAGGCGCCGGCACGACCGTCGGGCCACACCAACCGTGACGCCTCCCGCGGCGACTACACCGTCCGCGGCGGCGACACGCTGAGCGGTATCGCCGCGCGGCACGGGACCACCTGGCGGAAGATCTACGCCGCCAACCGGGCCGTCATCGGCGGTGATCCCGACCTGATCGTGCCCGGGCAGCGGCTCGACCTCTGAGTTCCGCTCCCCCCGTCCGGGCACGGGGCCCCGCCCGGTCCTCCGACCGGGTGGGGCCATGGCCGCCCCGGCGCGGCTCAACGGGCGGGCGGGGCGTGCTGCTTAGCGTGGACCGATGTACCTCATGCCGGCCACGCGAACCATGCCGACCCCGTCGATCAAGCGCGTTCGGTACGCGGCCGTGGTCGCCGCCGCCCTGGCCGTCCTCGTTCCACCGGGGGCGGCCACCGCCGCGCCCCCGCCCCCGCTCCCCGGCCCCCAGTCGGCGCGGGTGCAGTACGACTGCGTGAAGGACCAGTGGCCCTGGGCCTGCATCGCCGAGTGCGAGAGCAGCGGCCGCTGGGACGCGAACACCGGGAACGGCTTCTACGGAGGGCTCCAGTTCTGGCAGCCCACCTGGGTGGCGTTCGGCGGGCTCGCGTACGCCCCGCGCGCCGATCTCGCCACGCGAGAGGAGCAGATCGCGGTTGCCGAGGAGGTGCTGGCCGCCCAGGGGTGGGAGGCCTGGCCCGTCTGTTCCAAGAGGTACAAACTGCAGGGCCGTATGCATGTGGTGAAGGCCGGCGAGACGCTCTACTCGATCGCCCGCAAGTATCAGGTCAAGGGCGGCTGGAAGGCGCTGTACGAGGCCAACAAGAAGATGATCGGCAGCCGTCCGGACCGGCTGAACGTGGGCACACTGCTCGTCATCCCGAAGGGCTCGGCCGGCGCCCGCCACTCGGACCTCGTCCTGTTCGGCCCGCCCCTGGCCCCGTCGCTCCCGTCGTCGTCCGGGCGACCTCGGCCGCCTCTCCGCTGAACACGACCGCGCCGCGGCGCAGTTCATGGACGTACGTCGTCCGCCCGGACCTCTCGCGCAGGCCGGGCGGCAGCCGCTGTTCCGCGACCACCACGCATGCGTCGAGGCCACCGAGCAGCTCGTACGTCCGTGCCGCGACGGTCGGCGACATGCCCTGCGCGGGCTCGTCGACGAGCACCACGCGCGCGCGTGCCAGCAGGGCGCGGGAGAGGGCGAGCATGCGCTGTTCGCCGCCGGAGAGGGTGCCGGCGCGGCGGGAGAGGAGAGGTTCCAGCTGCGGGTAGGCGTCGAGGGCGGCGGCGAAGCCGGCGGCGGCGAGCTCCAGGTTCTCGCGGACCGTGAGCGAGCCGAAGACGGCCCGGCGCTCCGGGACGAGGCACAGTCCGCGCCGGGCGCGCTCGTACGCGGGCATGCGGGTCACGTCGGCGCCGTCCCAGACGACGGCGCCGCCGGACAGCGGCACGGTTCCCGCGAGGGCGCGCAGCGCGGTCGTACGGCCGGAGCCGTTGCGGCCCAGCAGCACGGTGAGGCCGGGGCCCGGGGCGACGAGGGTCACGCCGTGCAGGGCCTCCAGGGGGCCGTAGCGCACGCGCGCGTGGCGCAGGGCGATGCTCATCCGCCGGACCTCGTCTCCAGTACGCGGTCGGCGGGGCCGGAGGTGACGATCCGCCCCGCCGCCATGACATGGACCGTATGGGCCAGGTCGGCGACCAGGTCGAGGTCGTGCTCCACGACGAGGAGAGCCATGCCGTCCGCGGCGAGGGCCCGCAACACGCGGGTCAGCGCGGTCACTTCGCCGGTGTCGAGTCCGGCCGCCGGTTCGTCGAGCAGGAGCACCCGTGGACTCCCGGCGAGCGCCCGCGCCAGCTCGACGCGCCGGAGGGTCCCGGTCGGCAGACCCGCCGCGGGCAGCGCCCGCACCGGCCCGTCGAGCCCGAGCAGCCGCAACGCCCGCTCCACGGCCGCCGGATCGGCTATCCGTCCCTGCTCGGCGCCCACCCGGACATTCTCGGCGACGGTCAACGAGGGGAAAACCGCCAGCTGCTGAAAGGTCCGCGCGACACCGGACCGGGTCCGCGCGTGCGCGGCCGTCCGGGTGATGTCGTGCCCCCCGAGCAGCACCTTCCCGCTCGACGGGCGCAGCGTCCCGGCGAGACAGTGGAAGAGAGTGCTCTTCCCGGCGCCGTTGGGTCCCACGACGGCGGTCACGCGTCCGGGCCGGATGTCGAGGGAGACCCCGTCGAGGGCGGTGAAGCCACCGTAGGTGACATGGAGTTGGCGGGCGCTCAGAGACTGGGGGGTGGTGAGTTCCAGCGGGGGAAGTGAACGGCGGGGCGTGGCCCGGCCGGGTGGCGCGGTGCCGTCCGGTCGGCCCGGCGGCTCGCCCGGCTGCTGGGCGGGAGCGGCACGGCTTGGTTCCGCCGGCCGCAGTTGCCGTCGTACGCGTGCCCCCAACGGGGTCAGTGTCGCCCGGCGGCGCAGTCGCAGTCGGGAGGCCGTCGTGCGGAGTGCCTCGTACGGGCCTCCGGGGAAGCGGCCGACGAGGACGGCCAGTACCCCGATCAGAGCCGCCGCCACCCCGCCGCGCGCGCCCGCGTCGAGGCCCACGAGGAGGGCGGCGGCGGCCAGGGCGCCGAGGACGCTGTCGGCGCCGAGGACCACGACGGCCGCGAACCAGAGCAGCCCGCGCACGGGGTCGTACGCCGTGGCGTCGAAGGCGCGCAGCCCCATGCCGAGCATGCCGCCGCCGAGCGCGGCCAGGGCGGCGCCCGCGACGAACGCGGTGAGTTTCAGGGCCGGGACGCGGACGCCCGCCGCCGAGGCGCCCGGCTCGTGGTCGCGCATGGCGGCCAGGGCCCGGCCGGTGCGGCCTCGGCGCAGGGCGTTCGCGGCCAGCAACGCGGCGGCGAGGAGGGCGAGTTCGAGTACGTAGTACGCGCGGTCCCCGTCGAAGCCGGTCGGGCGGTCGAGGGCCAGCCCCGATGTGGCGTACGGCTGGGCGAAGACGAAGCGGCTGACGCCCACACCGACCGCGAAGGTGGCCAGCGCGAGGGCCAGGCCGTGGCGGCTGATGGCCGGCCAGCCGGTCAGAACGCCGAGTGGGGCGACCAGGAGCACGGCCACCGCGAGCGCGGCCAGTTCGGGCAGGCGCGGCAGGCCGGGGAAGCGGCCCGCCGCCAGCAGGGCCGTGAAGAGGGCACCCAGACCCGCGTACGCCGCCTGCCCGAGCGATATCTGGCCACCGCGGCCCGTCACGACGACCAGGGACAGAAGGACGACACCGAGCGCGGGCACCTGCACCGACGTATGCAGGTCGGAGCCCGCGAACCCCAGGGGCAGCAGGAACAGGACGACCGCCACGATCCAGGCCCCCGGTGGCGTCGCCACCCGGGCCGTCGCCGTGCGCGGGAGCGCGTCGCGGGTGCCGATGCCGGGCAGGACGAGCGCCGCGATCAGCAGCGCGACCACGAACAGGTTCGCGCCGACCGCCTGGAGCAGCGGTTCCGCCCAGCCCGAGGGGTGCAGCCGCGTCAACTGGCTCTGCGCGACCCCGATGCCGAGGGCCACCACGACGGCGACCGGGAGGCTGCACATCCGGGCGGCCACCGCCACCGCCATCACCTCCATGACGAGCAGCGGCATGCCGTACGGGTCGAGGCGCACGTAAGGGGCGAGGAGCACGCCCGTGAGGCCCGCCGTGAACGAGCCGAAGGCCCAGCCCGCCGCGGCCACCCGGTCCGCGTCGATGCCACCCAGCACCGCCAGCGAGCGGTCGTCGACGACGGCCCGCAGCTCCGTGCCGAAACGGGTCCAGCGCGTCACGGCCCCCACGCCGACGGCCAGCGCGACGGCCACCGCCAGCTGCCCCCACGGGTCCGCCGACACCAGCGTCGGCGCGTCCGCGCGCGCTCCCGTGCCCCACACCAGCGCGGCCCCGCCGACCAGCAGCACGAAGACGCCGATGGACGCGACGAGGGTCTGCGCCGGGTCACCGCCCAGCACGGACAGCGGACGGAAGACGAAGCGTTCCAGGGCCATGCCGATCGCCGGAGCCACCAGCAGCAGCGTCACCGCGGCGCCGAGCGCGAGCGGCCAGCCCCATTCGACCGTGAACTGGCGCAGCAGATACGCGCACACCATCGCGATCGCGCCGTGCGCGAAGTTGAGCACGCCGGTCGCCCGGTGGGTGACGATCAGTCCTATCCCGGTGAGCGCGGCGGCGCTGCCGACCGAGAGACCGGCGAGGGTGAGGTCGTACGTCAGCGACGACATCAGTCACCCGGATCGGTGGCGGACGATTCATCGGGGGTGAGCGGTCCATCGGTGGCGAACGGGTTGTCTGCGGCTGACGGTCTCTTGCCCGCGGACGGTTCACAGATCGGGCACGGCCCCAGGTCCCCGATCATCATGACCCGCGAGTCGACCGGTACGGCCTGTGGCTTCCCGGCGACCAACGGGCAGTCGGCGCGGTGCCACAGCGTGCCGCCGGGCACCATGAGCAGCTTGCCGCTGGTGGCCAGGGGCGCGACCGCCACCTGCCCGGACTCGTCGGCGTCGGCGGGCTCGGCCGCCACGAGCAGCCCGTACAACTCCTCGACGCGTGCTGCCGCCAGGGCGTTCCTGCCGTGCGTGAGCAGGACCGCGCCCGCGATGATCAGCGCGGCTCCGGGGACCGTACAGGACGCGAGGTACGGCAGTTGGCGCTCCGCGTAGCGCTCGCCGGAGATCCCGTACCAGCCGATGACGCACAACACCGCTCCGGTGGCGAGCGCGGCCCAGCCGGCCCACAGGACGGGGTGCACAGTGCGCAGTCGAGCTGTCCGCATCCGGGGCTCCCACACGTCGTGTGTTTGTCCATTGACTGTCCATGTCAGCCAATGGCTTGCACTATGCCTTCTGGAAGCTGACCCTGAAAGCACCGGGCGCACATGGCCCGGACCGACACCCGGTGGTGAGCCAGTTGGTTCTCGGGAGCGACCTCAGGCGGGGCAACGGCCGGGGCGTGGCAGCGGTGGCGGTCCTCGTCCTCGCCGCCGCCCTCACGGCGTGCAGCGACGACAGCGGAGGCGGCACCAGCGCCCCTCCGCCCACCCCCTCCGTACGGCAGTCCAGCAGCGCCGAGCCCAGCCCCACGGCACCGTCCGATCCGGCGGCGGCCGAGAAGGAGGTCAAGCAGAACTGGGAGAAGTTCTTCGACCCGGCCGTCTCCCAGAAGGACAAGCAGGCCGTCCTGGAGAACGGCGACCAGATGACGAAGGTCCTGCAGGGCTTCAACGGCGACAAGCGCGGCCAGCAGGTGCAGGCGAAGGTCGAGAAGGTCGAGTTCACCTCGCCGACCGACGCGAACGTGACGTACTCGCTGACCCTCAAGGGCGCGACCGCCCTGCCGGGCGCCTCCGGGACGGCCGTTGAGCAGGACGGCACCTGGAAGGTCTCCGTCAAGACGCTCTGCGCGCTGGTCCAGCTGAGCGGCAATGAGTCGCCCGGCCCCGGCTGCTGAGTCGGCCGCCCTGGCCGTGCTGCTCCTTCTCGGCACGGCCTGCGGCAGCCGCCTCCCCGAGAGCGACTTCGAGAACCGCTCCACGCCCACGCAACAAGGAGGCGCCGCCCCGATCCGCGTCGGCATCATCACCAGCGCCACCAGTCCCGTCGGCGGCTCGGTCTTCACCGGGCCGCGCGACGGGGCGAAGGCCTACTTCGACCGGCTCAACTCCCGTGGCGGGATCGACGGGCGGCGGGTCGAGGTGCGGCTGTGCGACGACGGCGGCAGCGGGGTCGGCAACAACGAGTGCGTGCACAAACTCGTCGACGAGGACCAGGTCGTCGCCCTCGTCGCCACCACCGCCCTCGACTACGCGGGCGCCTCCCGGGTGTCCCACGCGCGCGTGCCCGACATCGGGGGGCAGCCCATCGGCCCGGCGTACGACACGTATCCGCACCTCTACGGGATCTACGGCAGCCTCGCGCCCCGCGACGGCGAGGTGGGCTGGGGCGGGAAGTTGTACGGCGGCACCGAGGTCTACCGCTACTTCAAGCGTGAACAGGGCGCCCGTACCGCCGCCGTCGTCTCCTACAACCAGTCCGCGTCGGCCGCCTACGCCCGGCTGGTCACCCAGGGGCTGAAGGCCGAGGGCTACAAGGTGGTCACCGAACAGGTCGACTTCGCGCTGCCCAACTTCCGTGCCGCCGCAGCCGACTTGAAGGAGCAGGGTGCCGATCTTGTGTTCGATGCCATCGATACGCATGGGAACGCGCAACTGTGCAAGGCCATGGATGACGTCGGTGCCAAGGTCATTGCCAAGGTCACCAATGTGCAGAACTGGACGTCCACCGTTCCCTCGGACTTCAAGGACTCTCCGCGCTGTCGGAACGTCCTGTGGGCTACCGGGTCCAGTCGTAACTACGAGGACACGTCCGATGCGGCTGTACGGGAGTTCCGTGATGCGACCAAGGGGCTGAAGGAACACTCCCAGTGGCAGTTGGAGGGGTGGGCGGCTGCGATGTGGTTCGCCGACGCGGCGAAGTCGTGTGGGGGTGTGGGGGTCACGCGGGCGTGCGTCGACGACTTCATGAACCATGGCGAGCCGTATGGCGCCGGCGGGTTGCTGATTCCCGTTTCCTACGAGCGTCTGGCCGAGCCGCCGAAGGCCCGCCGGGCCTGTCTGTCGGTGGCCCGCTGGCAGGACGGCCGGGGCTGGGTCTCCCAAGGCAACATGAACACCAACTGCTTCGACGTGCCACAACTGTCGTATCGGCCGTGACGGTGGGTTCTTTCGCCCCCGCCGCCCCTACCCGTCCCATCCCTGGGGGCTGCGCCCCCAGACCCCCCTAAAAGATTGCGCAGTTCCCCGCGCCCCTAAAGACACATGAGACCGGGGGCGGGCCGGGGGGCGACGGGGCGCAGCCCCGAGCCGTTAGGGGCGCGGGGAACTGCGCGGCCAGCCCCCACCGGTCCGCAGCTGACGAACGGGCTGGTTCTTTAGGGGCGCGGGGAACTGCGCGGCCAGCCCCCACCGGTCCGCAGCTGACGAACGGGCTGGTTCTTTAGGGGCGCGGGGAACTGCGCGGCCAGCCCCCACCGGTCCGCGGCTGACGAACGGGCTGGTTCTTTAGGGGTGCGGGGAACTGCGCGGCCAGCCCCCACCGGTCCGCGGCTGACGAACGGGCTGGTTCTTTAGGGGTGCGGGGAACTGCGCGACCAGCCCCCACCCACCCGCAGGCAAACGAACACCCAATGTCCCGCAACCTGCGGACCCTTGCGGACAAGCCCTGTCCGCAAGGGCTGGCAGACTCTGGGCCATGTTGGAGACATCGGCACGACTGCTGCGGCTGCTCTCGCTGTTGCAGGCACACCGTGAATGGTCCGGGGCCGACCTGGCGGACCGGCTCGAGGTCACGCCCAGGACTGTTCGCAGGGATGTGGACCGGTTGCGCGAGCTGGGGTATCCCGTCAACGCCAGCCCCGGCACCGGCGGTGGCTACCAGCTGGGCGCGGGTGCGGAGTTGCCGCCGTTGCTGTTGGACGACGACGAGGCGGTGGCCGTGGCGGTGGGGCTGCGCACGGCCGCCGGGCAGGGCATCGAGGGTATTGGCGAGACGTCCGTGCGCGCTCTCGCCAAGCTCGAACAGGTGCTGCCGCACCGGCTGCGCCGTCGCGTGGGCGCCCTGAACGCGTTCACTGTGCCGATGCTGCGCGGCCCGCAGCCGTCGGCCGTCGACCCGGGCGTTCTCACCGAGTTGGCCAACGCCTGCCGCGACTCCGAGCGGCTGCGCTTCGAGTACCGCGATCACGGGGGTGTCGCCACCCGCCGTACCGTCGAACCGCACCGCCTGGTGTGCACCGAGCGCCGCTGGTACCTGGTCGGCTGGGACGTCGAGCGCGACGACTGGCGTACGTTCCGGGTGGACCGCATCACGCCCAAGCCGCCGCACGGACCGCGCTTCCCGCCCCGTACGCCACCGGCCGAGGACCTGGCGGCGTACGTCGCCAAAGGCGTCTCCACGCGCGCGTACGCCTCACACGCCCTCGTCCGGCTGTTCGTGCCCTTGGAGGAGGCGGCCGAGCGGATCTCGCCTTCCGACGGGACGCTGGAGGCCGAGGGGAACGACAGCTGCGTACTGCGCACCGGAGCCGCGAGCCTCGACGTGATGGTCATTCACGTGATGCTGATGGGCTTCGAGTTCGAGATCATCGAACCCGCCGAGTTCACCGAGGCGATCAGGACGGCGCGGGACCGGCTGTCCCGGGCGCTGGAGCGGGCTTCGGCTCCAGCGCCGCGTACTCCGGATGGTGCAGGTCGAACGCCGGGGACTCGGAGCGGACCCGGGGCAGCGTGACGAAGTTGTGCCGGGGCGGCGGACACGAGGTCGCCCACTCCAGGGAGCGGCCGAAGCCCCACGGGTCGTCGGCCTCGACCTTCTTGCCGTACTTGGCGGTCTTCCAGACGTTGTAGAGGAACGGCAGCGTCGAGAAGCCCAGCAGGAAGGCGCCGATTGTCGAGATGGTGTTGAGTGTCGTGAAACCGTCGGCGGCCAGATAGTCCGCGTACCGGCGTGGCATGCCCTCGGCGCCCAGCCAGTGCTGCACCAGGAACGTGGTCTGGAAGCCGACGAACAGCGTCCAGAACTGGATCTTGCCGAGCCGTTCGTCGAGCATCTTGCCGGTGAACTTGGGCCACCAGAAGTAGAAGCCGCCGAACGTCGCGAAGACGACCGTGCCGAAGACCACGTAGTGGAAGTGGGCGACCACGAAGTACGAGTCGGTGACGTGGAAGTCGAGCGGCGGCGACGCCAGGATCACCCCGGTCAGACCGCCGAACAGGAATGTCACCAGGAAGCCCGTCGCCCACAGCATGGGTGTCTCGAAGGACAGGGACCCCCTGAGCATCGTGCCCGACCAGTTGAAGAACTTCACACCCGTGGGCACGGCGATCAGGAACGACATGAAGGAGAAGTACGGCAGCAACACCGCGCCGGTGGCGAACATGTGGTGCGCCCATACGACGATCGAGAGACCGGTGATGGCCATCGTCGCGGCCACGAGGGTCAGATAGCCGAAGATCGGCTTCCGGCTGAAGACCGGCAGGATCTCCGTGATGATCCCGAAGAACGGCAGCGCGATGATGTAGACCTCGGGATGCCCGAAGAACCAGAACAGGTGCTGCCACAGCAGCGCGCCGCCGTTGGCCGCGTCGAACACCACCGATCCGAACCGCCGGTCCGCCTCCAGGACCAGCAGCGCCGCCGCGAGCACCGGGAACGCGAAGAGGATGAGGATCGAGGTGAAGAGGGTGTTCCAGGTGAAGATCGGCAGCCGGAACATCGTCATGCCGGGGGCGCGCATCCCGACGATGGTCGTAATGAAGTTCACCGCGCCGAGGATCGTGCCGAAGCCGGCCAGCGCGAGCCCCATGATCCACATGTCGGCGCCGATGCCCGGAGAGCGCTCCAGGCTGTTGAGCGGGGCGTAGGCGAACCAGCCGAAGGCGGCCGGTCCGTCGGGCACCGCGAGCGAGCCGAGCACGATCAGGGCGCCGAAGAGGAAGAACCAGTACGACAGCATGTTCAGCCGCGGGAACGCGACGTCGGGGGAGCCGATCTGCAGCGGCATGATCTCGTTGGCGAACCCGGCGAAGGTCGGGGTGGCGAAGAGCAGCAGCATGATCGTGCCGTGCAGGGTGAACAGCTGGTTGAACTGGTTGTTGTCCATGATCTGCAGGCCGGGCCGGGCGAGTTCGGCGCGCATGACCAGCGCCATCAGGCCGCCGATCAGGAAGAAGGCGAATGACGTGATCAGGTAGAGGTGGCCGATCTTCTTGTGGTCCGTGGTGGTCAGCCAGTCCACGACCAATCGCCCCGCCCGCTTCTGCCGTACGGGTCGCGCCGCCGCCTGCGCGGTGTCCGTCCCCATCGCTCGCCCCTTCGCCGTCGCGCGTACTGGGCCCGCTGAAGCTCACGCCATGATGCTCGCGTCGCCCCGTGCTCCGACAGAGGGCGTGCGGGGGTTGTGTGCTGGAACCGTGTATTTCTTATGCGGCGTCAGCTTCCGGGACACGCCCCGGAAGCGGAATGGAAAGGCTTCGCCGTACGGCTGGATCCGCACATTCCATTGGGCTATTCGGGACTGCGTCACGGTAGCTCCGAATTACGTTCGAAGGCGTGCGGAACACGTACGGATCCCCTCGTACGTGTGACGGAGTTCGGCCGAAACGCGTGTCGTGATCCTGTGACAGAAGCGTGACCGGAGGGGGATAGGTGACGCTTCGTCGCGGGCCTGGGCTTCCCCGGCCGGGGTGCGCCGCCTAACGTGGCGGTCATGGCACCCATAACCCCTCCCGCGGAGCCCCAGGACAGTCCGGAGAGCTATGTCGGGCTGGAGGCGAGGAGCGCCGAGCACCGTGCCCGGGAGCACGGCTGGTCCTCGGTGCGCTCGCTGCCGCCCGGCGCGATCATCACCATGGAATACCGCTTCGGCCGGCTGAACTTCGAGGTCACCGACGGCAGGGTGACCCGCTGCTGGAAGGGCTGACGGCACCGTTCAGGGAGACGGCAGCACCCACGGAAGCCCACGGAAGCCACGGAAGCGGCACCACCCACGGAATGCGCGAAGGCCCCCGGCTCATGAGGAGCCCGGGGCCTTCGTGGTGCGGGGAGAGGTTGTGCGTACCGGCCCCGCGGTCTTGATCGGCCTGTGGAGTTGTCGCCCTCAGCCGCCCGTCAGGGGGCGGGCGGAGGTCGTCGTGGTCGCGCGCGGCACGCGGTCCGCGTGTGGCGGGCGGCGGCTGCCGACCGGGGTCACCGGGGTGCGCTCGGAGCGGGCCAGGTGCGGCCCGGGGGCCAGGTAGACGGGCGCCCGGGGCGAGCGGGCGGTGCCGACCGTCTCGCGGGCCGGCACCTCCTCGTCCACGCCGGTGGGCTGCGTGACCATGACGGGCGCGCCGACCGGCGAGGAGGCCGGAGCAGGCGCCGTACGGCCGCGACGGGCGCGCCAGGCGTCGCGGAGCGTGAAGAGCCCGGCTTCGGCGCGGGCGATCAGCGGCTCGACCCACGGCAGCGCCAGCAGGATCAGCAGACCCGCGGCCCAGCCCAGGAGCACATCGCTCAGCCAGTGCGTACCGAGGTACACGGTGGTGAGGCCGACGCCGAGCGAGGTCACGGCGGACAGCGCGGACAGCCAGCGTCTGGCCCTCGGGGTCGAGGCCAGATAGGCCAGGATTCCCCAGGTCACGACGGCATTGGCGGTGTGGCCCGAAGGGAATATATCGCCGCCGAGTCCCATCTCGTTCGAGCCGATCGTGATGGCGTAGTGCGGGCCGAGGCGGCCCATGCCGAGCTTGGCGGCACCGACCGTGATGTTGAGCAGCAGCAGCGAGGCGCCCAGGGTGAGCAGCGGGCGCAGGGTGTGCTGCCGCCAGGAGCGCCAGCCCAGCCAGGCGGCGACCATCACGGCCGTGGGGCCGCGCTGGCCGAGCACCACGTAGTAGTCGAGGAACGCGTGGATCTCCGGCCACTGCTGATAGGGCCGGAAGAACATGACCTGCCAGTCGAACCGGACCAGCCACGACGTGATCGCCACGGCCCACACAATGGCCACGTAGAAGGCCAGGGTGGCTCCGAAGAGCACAACCCTGTGCCGGCTCATCTTCGGCACATCGATGTCGGCCGGTCGTTCCGGCTCACGGTCCAGCCGGGCGAAGACCCGGTCCAGACGGGTGAGGTTTCGTTCGGTACGCACTCAATCGACGTTACAGCGAGTGAGCTGTGTTCCAGGCCGATTCACTCGCTTTGTGATGACGATGTGATGTGGGATTCCTCTCAGAACCATGTTTATTTCCAATGAATCTCTTAATCATCAGTGAGCGGACTCTTCAATTCCATTGATCGCGCACAGCGTGGCTTTATGGCGCTTATATATTCGTTCACCGAATCCTGGTATGGAATTCTCACGGGGGACCGGAGCCGTTCAGCCAGAAGGCCCCGTAGACCGCCGAGGCCACCGCCACCCCGCCGAGCACCAGCGCTGACCTGGACGTACGCAGCCGGGCCAGGGACAGGGCGAGGGGGAGGAGCAAGGGGAAGGCGGGCAGCAGGAGGCGCGGCTTCGAGCCGAAGTAGCTCGACGCGCACAGGGCGAGCGCGGTGACGACCCCCGCGTACACCAGCAGCGGCAGGGGTTGCCCTTGCCGTACGCACGTCACGTACAGCCAGACGATCAGCGCGACCCCGACGATCAGCCCGACCCCGGCCAGGGCCGACGGGAACGACGTGAACTTGTCGCCGACGAAGCGGGCAAAGGCGTAACCGCCGTCGAAGCCGTTGCGCCAGCCCGCCTGGACGTCGAGATAACCGAGCGGGCCCTTGCCCGTGCGGTGGCCGACCCACAGCACGTAGCCGGCGGCGCCGAGGGGCGCGAGGAGCATGCTTAGGGCGCGCCGCCACGCCGGTGCGCCCCCCGGCCGGGGTGCGCTCCGGTTCCGTACGGAATCTCCTGCGAACGAGGTAATCGCCGCCACCCACAGGGCCGCGACCACCGCGATGCCCACCGGGCGGGTCAGCCCGGCGAGCGAGGCGAGCAGGCCCGCGGTCAGCCAGCGGCCGGTCAGCACCGCGTAGAGCGACCAGGCGGCGAGCGCCGTGAAGAGGGACTCGCTGTACGCCATCGACTGCACGATGCCGACCGGCAGCACCGCCCACACGAGCACGGCGCAGACGCCGGCCCGGCGCCCGTACACATGGTCCGCGACCGCGAAGATCCCCCAGGCCGCGGCGAGCGAGGCGACCGTGCTGACCAGCAGGCCCGCGTCCGCGTACGACAGCGGTGTGACCGCCGCGACGAGCCGCTCCAGCCATGGCAGCAGCGGGAAGAACGCGAGGTTCGAGTGGACGTCGCCGTTCGGGAGGCGCACCTCGTAGCCGTAGCCGAGCTCGGCGACGCGGGTGTACCAGAGCGCGTCCCAGCGGGCCGTCAGCAGCGTGTGGGCACTCTTGCCGTTCGTCGCGCTCCACAGGGCGAGCGCGACGAGGCCCAGGGCGCGGACGGCCGCGTACCCCAGCAGGGCGGGCGCGGCCCGGCGCAGGGCGCCCGTGCGGGGCGGCATCGCGACAGGCGTCTCAAGATCGGTCACGGGCTCGATTATCGACGGCACCCGAAGCCGGCCTCGATGGCACCGGAACCGACAGGCCCCGCGGGACGTGGTGCACCAGGGGGAGCGTGGCGCACACCACACGCTCGGCCAGGAGAACGTGAGAGGTCTGCCACGCGTCATTGGCGGGAACTCGCGTACGCTGACGGCTCACTCGCCTTTGTTGCGTGGGCCGGGATTCCGCTCTCCAGGCCGCAGCCCCAGGGAGTCCCCACCCTGCGGTCCGCCGAACGCGAGGGAACCTCTGGAGGTACGTACATGTCCGGGACGACCACGGCCGCTGCGCGATGCCGTCGGGAGACCGGGGCCGGTGCCAACCGCTGGGTCGTCCTCGTCGTCCTGTGCGTCAGCCTGTTGCTGGTCGCCCTCGACGCCACCGTGCTGCATGTAGCGGTGCCCGCCGTCACCGAGGACCTCAAGCCCGGCGCGATAGAACTGCTCTGGATCGTCGACGTCTACCCGCTCGTCTGCGCCTCGCTGCTGATCCTCTTCGGCACGCTGGGTGACCGCGTCGGCCGCAGACGGGTGCTTCTTCTCGGATACGGGCTTTTCGGCGTCGCTTCGGGGATCGCCGCGCTCGCCGACAACGCCCAGGTCCTCATCGGCGCCCGCGCCCTGCTCGGCGTCGGCGGCGCCATGATCATGCCCGCGACGCTGTCCATCCTGCGCCAGGTCTTCCCCGACCGGCGGGAGCGGGCGCTCGCGATCGGCATCTGGAGCGCGGTCGCCGCGGTGGGCGCGGCGGTGGGGCCGCTGCTGGGCGGCTTCCTCCTGGAGCACTTCTGGTGGGGGTCGGTCTTCCTCATCAACATTCCGCTGATGCTGATCAGCCTGCCGATCGGGCGGCTGCTGCTGCCCGAGTCGCGGGGCGACCGCAACGGTCCCTGGGATGTGGTGGGCGCCCTGATGGCCGCCGCCGGACTCTTCGGAATCGTCCTCGGCGTGAAGCGGCTCGGTGGCGGTGAGGCGCCGTTCGGCCCCTTCACGCTCGTGCCGCTGCTCGTGGGCGGTGCGCTGATGGCCGGGTTCGTACGGCGGCAGCGGCGGCGGGCCCAGCCGCTGGTCGATCTGCGGATGTTCTCGCGGCCCGCGTTCAGTACGTCGGTGGGGTGCATCGTCCTCGCCATGCTCGCCCTGGTCGGGCTGGAGCTGATCGCCGCGCAGTACTTGCAGCTCGTGCTCGGACTGTCGCCGCTGGAGACCGGGCTGCGGCTGCTGCCGCTCACCGTCGCGGCGATGGCCTCCGGGCTCGCCGGGGCGAAGATGCTGCGGCGGTTCGGGCCGCGGGCGATGGTCTGCTTCGGGTTCTGTCTCACCGCGGCCGCGGTGGTGACGCTCACGGCGATGGGCGGGGACGACAACACCGGGCTGCTGCTCTTCGGGTTCATCCTGCTGGGGTTCGGGCTGGAGACGACGCTCTTCGGGGCGTACGAGTCGATGCTGAGCGAGGCGCCGCCGGCTCAGGCCGGTGGGGCCGCGGCGATCGGTGAGACCTCGTACCAGCTGGGTGCGGGGATCGGTATCGCGCTGCTGGGGAGCGTGATGAACAGGGCGTACGCGCCCGGGCTGGCGTCCGTACCGGGCGTCTCGGCGGGCGATTCCGCTGCTGCGGGGCACTCGCTGGGGGAGGCGTACGACGTCGCTGCGCGGCTTGGCGGGTCCCGTGGGGATGCCCTGCGGCATGCGGCGCGGGACTCCTTTGTGCACGGGCTGCATGTGACGCTGCTGGTCAGTGCGGGGTTGTTGCTGCTGGGCGCGGTGATGGCGTTGCGGTTGCCCCGGGTCATGGAGTGCGGGGCGCCTGCGGCGGGCCCGGCCATTCCTGCGCCCAGGGATGTCGCAGAGTCCCGCGTGTCGGCGTAGTTTCTCCCACCCACGCACCGCCCGATCGGCCCGCGTGAAAGGTGGACCTCTCCTGTGGGGGTGACCCACCGTCGGCGTCCGCGCGTCCGCCGTCGCGGCGGCAGAAGCCCCACACACCACTCCCCACCCGAACCGGCAGTCGCCGACGGTGGGGCACCCCCACGGGAGACCCGCACTGTCGGCGGGCCCGCACGGGTGGTGCGTGCGTGGGAGACGGCGGGTCAACCCCGCGGGGAGGGGTACTGGACGTGCGGGACACTGCGTCGTAACGTCGGGGCGAAACCGTAACTAGCGGTGCTAGTTTTTAGTGTGCCGGAGGTTGTCGTATGTCCGCGTCATCGAAGCTCCCGCCCTTCGACCCCGCTGATCCGCTGGGTGTCGACGATCTTCTGGACGCGGAGGACCTGGCCATCCGCGACACCGTGCGGACGTGGGCCGCGGACCGGGTACTGCCGTATGTCGCCGAGTGGTACGAGAAGGGCGAGCTCCCCGGGATCCGCGAACTGGCGCGGGAGCTGGGCGGGATCGGGGCGCTCGGGATGTCGCTCCAGGGCTATGGGTGCGCGGGAGCCAGCGCGGTGCAGTACGGGCTGGCCTGCCTGGAGCTCGAGGCCGCCGACTCCGGGATTCGCTCGCTCGTGTCCGTACAGGGCTCGCTCGCCATGTACGCCATTCACCGGTTCGGCAGCGAAGAGCAGAAGCAGCGATGGCTGCCCTCCATGGCCTCCGGCGATGTCATCGGGTGCTTCGGGCTCACCGAACCCGACCACGGTTCCGACCCCGGCGCCATGCGCACGTACGCCAAGCGCGACGGCGGCGACTGGGTCCTCAACGGGCGGAAGATGTGGATCACCAATGGATCCGTGGCCGGTGTCGCCGTCGTCTGGGCTCAGACCGACGACGGGATCCGCGGGTTCGTCGTGCCCACCGACCTGCCCGGGTTCTCCGCCCCCGAGATCAAGCACAAGTGGTCCCTGCGCGCCAGCGTCACCAGCGAGCTCGTCCTCGATGACGTACGGCTGCCCGCCGACGCCGTGCTGCCGGAGGTGACCGGGCTGAAGGGGCCGCTCAGCTGTCTCTCGCACGCGCGGTACGGGATCGTGTGGGGTGCCATGGGCGCCGCGCGGTCCAGCTTCGAGACCGCCGTGGAGTACGCGAAGACGCGCGAGCAGTTCGGGCGGCCCATCGGCGGCTTCCAGCTCACCCAGGCCAAGCTCGCCGACATGGCGGTCGAGCTGCACAAGGGGATTCTGCTCGCCCATCACCTGGGGCGGCGCATGGACGCGGGACGGCTCCGTCCCGAACAGGTCAGCTTCGGCAAGCTCAACAACGTACGAGAGGCGATCGAGATCTGCCGGACCGCCCGTACCATCCTCGGCGCCAACGGGATTTCCCTCGAATACCCCGTGATGCGGCACGCCACGAACCTGGAGTCGGTGCTCACGTACGAGGGCACCGTCGAAATGCATCAACTCGTGCTGGGCAAGGCGCTCACCGGACTGGATGCCTTCCGCTAGATCCGGTCGAAGACCCGGCGGGGCAGGGCCGGTGAGCGGCCCTGCCTCAGCTCTGGTTGAAGAAACCGTCCGTGTGACGGCCCGCGGCCTCGCCGCTGACGATCTCCGTGTTGGCAGGGGTCAGCAGGAAGACACGGGTGGCGACCCGCTCGATCGTGCCGCGCAGACCGAAGGTCAGGCCGGCCGCGAAGTCCACCACGCGCTTGGCGTCGGCGGCCTCCATGGACGTGAGGTTGATGATGACCGGGACACCGTCCCGGAAGAGTTCGCCGATACCGCGTGCGTCCCGGAAACTGTCCGGGGTGACCGTGCCGATCCGGCGGCCCTTTTCCTCCGCCGTCTCGGACGCGACCTTCACGCGCGGGTCGGTGACCCAGGCATCGCCGGATTCCTGACCCTCGGCGTAGTCGTCGTCGTAGTAACGCTCGTCATCGTTGTCGTCGACGAGGCCAAGCCAGGCACTCGCCTTGCGCACCGATCCCATGGACGCCTCCTCTCACAGCGGTCTTTCTTGCTTTCCGCATCCCCATGGTCGTCCATGATGCGGATGTCGCGCCAAGTGGATAGACGCCGCGCGGGGGTTTCGTGACGGTACTGGTGCACAGCGAATACGTCGAGAGCCCGCGTGCCCCAAGGGTGTTGCTGTGTACGGCTGCTGACTGAGAGTGAAATATGATTCTCGACGGCGTTCGGGTGATGGGTGGGGCGTACGGGTGAACGGGGTGGTCGATACGATGCCGCAGCTCAACGTCGTACGCATCACGGGGGAGTGTCGTGTTCGGGATCGTCAGGCCATGCAGTCACCGCCTCGGTGAAGGGCTCAAGGCGCAGTGGATGGCGCATTTGTGCGGGCTGTGCCTCGCGCTGCGCGGGGATCACGGTCAGTTCGCTCGGATTGTCACTAACTATGACGGGCTGCTGATATCGGTTTTGACGGAGGCTCAGGCCGAGCGCGCCACCGGGTGGCGGCGTACGGCGGGACCGTGCCCGCTGCGCGGTATGCGGACCGCGTCCGTCGCCCAGGGCGAGGGCGCACGGCTCGCCGCAGCCGTCTCGCTGGTGCTCGCCTCGGCGAAGGTGCGCGACCACGTCGCCGACGGGGACGGGCTGTTGGCCCGCAAGCCCGTGGCGCTCGCCGCCCGCCGGGTCGCCGCGAGCTGGGGCAAGGCGGGCGCGCGGACCGGCTCCGACGTCGGCTTCGACACCGCCGTACTCGTCGACGCCGTGGACCGGCAGCTCGGCATCGAGGCGCTGGCCGGGATCGGCACCCCGCTGCTGACGGTCACCGAACCGACCGAGACCGCCACCGCCGCGGCCTTCGCGCACACCGCCGTACTGGCCGGGCGCCCCGGCAACGCCGAGCCGCTCGCCGAGGCCGGACGGCTCTTCGGACGGCTCGCGCATCTCCTGGACGCCGTGGAGGACAAGGAAACTGACGCCGCGTCGGGGGCCTGGAACCCGCTGACGGCCACGGGGACGCCGACGGCCGAGGCCCGGCGGCTCGCCGATGACGCCTTGCACGGGATACGGCTCGCGCTGCGCGAGGTCGAGTTCACTGACGGCAAGCTGGCGCATCTGCTGCTCGCGCATGAGCTGGGGCGGTCGGTGGACCGTGCGTTCGGGACGGCGGGATGCGGCCACTCCCATGAAGGCTCGCACGAAGGCTCAACCGAGGGCTCCTTCGGTCCGCCGCAGCAGGGCGGACCGTACAGCCCGCAGAGCCCCCAGGGCACGTACGATCCGCGGAATCCGTACGCCGGCGGTGGCAACCCCTTCGGCGGCGGGCCCTCCTTCCAGCCGCCCGGGCCGGGCAAGCGGGGCTTCTGGGCGGGGTGCGCGGCCGCGATCGGGCTGTGCTGCACCTGCAAGGTGTGCTGCGCCGACGAATTCGAGGGGCCGTGGTCACGCAAGAAGCGCGAGGGGTGTCTCAGCAACTGCGACTGTGACTGCAACTGCTGCGAGGCCTGTGAGTGCTGCGAATGCTGTGAGTGCTGCTCGTGCTGCGACTGCGGACTGTGACGGTCGTCGCGGTCGGCGTATACGAGTGCGGACGTCGCCATGCCGTCCCGCGGGGCTGACCTGCGGGTCGACAGGGGCCGTGTTTCGGGAGGGTAAAACAAAAACATGATCGGGTGACCGGGGTCCCGTGAGGGTCGTTGGTCCGGCGCAGAACCATTTCTGCCCTGCCAGCAACCCGTCCTCCCCATAAGGCACTTCAGTGGACGTCACACCGAAAGCGACGACCGGGCGCGTGCCCGGCCCCCGCGGCGGGACGGGCCGTACGGCTCCCCGCACCATCCGCACCCGGCTCCTCAGAATCCTGATCCTCGCCCTCGCCGTGCTGCTCGCGCTGCTCGGCACCTCGGCGGTCGAGCAGATCATGGCCTACCGCAACGCCTCCGCCACCGCCGACAACGCACGCCTGGAGATCACCCTCCAGGGCCTTGTTCACGAGCTGCAGAAGGAGCGCGGCCTCACCACCGGATTCGTGGGCGGCGTAGGGCAGTTCAGCGCCAAGCTGCCCGCGCAGCGCAAGGCGACGGACACGGCGCGGACGGAGCTCGACCGGGCGCTCGCCGGCCGCGGTGACGCCGCCGCCGACTCCGTACGCGAATCCCTCGGCCGGCTGAAGGGCCTGGCCGGGATCCGCGCGCACGCCGACGACGGCACCGGCGTGGTGAAGGACACCTTCGACTACTTCACCACCACGATCACCGTCCTCGACCGGCTCGGGCTCGGCCTCGACGACGTCCACGACAGCACGCTCCGTGACGCCTACCAGACGCTCCAGATCCTCGGCAACGCCAAGGAGTTCACCGGCGAGGAGCGCGCCATCGTGCTCGGCTCGGTGCGCGCCGGGCGGTTCCGCGGCGACGACTACAGCCGGTTCATGGAGATCCGCGCCGGACGGCTCGCCGCGCTCGACGCGTTCCCGCACTCCGCCTCCGACACGCAGGTGCGGCGTCTGGACGCGGCGATGACCACGCCGGACGCCGAGCGCGCGCTGTCGTACGAGAGCGTCGCCGTGCGGGGCGGCGGGCAGCTCAGCTCGCGCGGCATCCCGCCGATGGCCTGGTGGGACAGCATGACCTCGACCATCAACGGGCTGCGGGACGTGCAGATCTCGCTCGGCGCGGATGTCGAGAACCGGGCCGCCGGGCTGGAGAGCGCCGCCCAGCGCGATCTGCTGCTGTTCGTGCTGCTGGCGTTCGCCACGATCGTCGCGCTCGGCGGGCTCGCGCTGGACTGTGTACGGTCCGTGTCCACACCCCTCACCGACCTCGCCCAGCAGGCCCGCGAAGTCGCGGGCAAGCGGCTGCCGAAGGCCGTGGCCCGGGTGCAGGCCGCCTCCTCGGGGGAGAGCCCCGCGCCGCCCGCGCCGCTCGCCGTGTCCGACAAGGCCGGGGCCGAGGTGCGGGAGGTCGCCGAGGCCTTCGACCGGGTGCAGCGCGCCGCCTTCGACCTCGCCACCGAGCAGGCCGTGCTGCGCCGCAATGCCACCGACTCGCTGGTCAGCCTCGGCCGCCGCAATCAGAACCTGGTACGCCGTCAGATCAGCTTCATCAACAAGCTGGAACACGAGGACGCCGACCCGGCCACCCTCGCCAACCTCTTCGAACTCGACCACCTCGCCACCCGTATGCGCCGCAACGCCGAGAGCCTCCTCGTGCTCGCGGGGGAGTCCAGCCCCCGCCCCTGGTCCACGCCGCTGTCCATCACCGACGTGCTGCGCGCCTCGCTCTCCGAGGTGGAGGAGTACCGGCGCGTCACACTGCGCCGGATCGAGCCCGCGAACGTCAACGGCTCCGTCGTCGCCGAAATCGCCCATCTGCTCGCCGAGTTGGTGGAGAACGCGCTGAGCTTCTCGCCGCCGGACTCCGACGTGGAGATCGAGGGGCGGCGCACCAGCGCCGGCTATCTGGTCGCGATCGTCGACCACGGGCTCGGCATGGACACCCAGGCACTCGCCGAGGCGAACGTACGGCTCTCCGGCACCGCCAGCTTCATGGCCGAACCCACCCGTTTCCTGGGCCACTTCGTGGTCGGCGCGCTGGCCCGCAAGTGCGGGATCGAGGTGCGGCTGGGCGAGGCGCCCGCCGCGGGTGTCGTCGCACGTGTCCTGATCCCCACCGCGCTGCTCACGGAGGCCGCCCCGGCGGTGCCGGCGCCGAAGGAGAAGGCGCAGCTCCCGGCGCCGCGCCGCGCGGCCGACGCGTCCTCCGCGGTGCCCGAGGCGCGTGCCGGACAGCTCGTCTCGGTGGCGGGGCAGCCCGTCGGCGCGGACAAGGAGGCGCACGACGGCTCCGCCGCACGTACGCCCGACGGTCCCGTCTCCCGTACGGCGGACACACACGCTCAGCGGGGGGAGCCCGCACGCGGCGCCTCCGCCGCCCGTACCCGCAACGGACTCGTCAAACGCCCCCGCCGCAGCGCGATCTCGGAGGCCGTCAGCGAGACCGACCGCCCCAGCCGTCCGGCACCCGTCGAGCCGACCCCCGACCGCAGCCCCGCGGAGATCTCCGGGATGCTCGCGAACCTGCGCAGCGCGCACATGCGGGGCGGGATCAGCGTGGAGAAGGAAAAGGAGAGGGAGAAGGAGAAGGGGAGGCTGCGCGACAAGGAGACGACCGCGCCGGAAGCGACCGAGAAGTCCGGCGAGAAGTCCACCGAGAAGGGTGAGGGCAAGTGACCACCCTCGACACGCACAACGACTCGCAGACCTTCAACTGGCTGCTCGCGAACTTCGTCCGGAACACCGACGGGGTGCGCGATGCCGTCGCGGTCTCGTCGGACGGGCTGCTGATCGCGGTGTCGGACGGGCTCGGGCGGACCGAGGCCGACCATCTCGCGGCGATCGTGTCCGGGCTGAGCAGCCTGGCGCGCAGCGCGTCCAAGCGGTACAGCTTCGACGGGGTCAAGCTGATCATGATCGAGATGGGGCGCGGCTTTCTGCTCGTCTCGGCGATCCGGGACGGGAGTTGCCTCGGCGTCCTCGCCGACAGCAGCGGTGAACTCGGCCTGGTCGGCTACGAGATGGCGGTGCTCGCGGAGCGGGCGGGTGATCTGCTCACCCCGGCGCTCATCGCCGATCTGCGCCAGGTGTTGCCACGGTGAGCGGCGAACGTCCCGAAGAGGGCGCGGAGGACGCGACGTTCGTACGGCCGTTCATCATCACCGGCGGCCGGTCCGAGCCCGCGCAGGCCGATCTTCGCCTGGAGACGCTCGTTGTCGCCGTCGGCGTGTCCGGCGAACCGCTGGCCCTCGAACGGCGGCAGATCGTCGCGCTGTGCGAGCGGCCCACGACCGTCGCCGAGATCGCCGACGCCGTGGGGGTGCCGTTGGGGGTCGCCAAGGTGCTGATCTCCGACCTCGTCGTGGCCGGGCGGCTCGCCTGTCAACAACCCGCGGAGCTGCCGCTCCACACGCTCGAAAGGATCAGGGACCATGTCCGCGCGCTCTGACAAGATCGTGCCGTTGGCCGTGAAGATCGTGGTCAGCGGCGGGCTCGGGGTCGGCAAGACGACCTTCATCGGTGCCATCTCGGAGATCGAACCGCTCGACACGGAGGCGGCGATCACTCAGGTGTCGCTCGGGGTCGACTCTTTGGAGGGGGTCGAGTCCAAGACGACCACGACCGTCGCGCTCGACTTCGGACGGATCACTCTCGATCCGTCCATCGCGTTGTATCTGTTCGGGACGCCCGGGCAGGACCGGTTCTCGTTCCTGTGGGACGACCTGGTGGAGGGCGCCCTCGGGACGGTCGTGCTGGTCGACACCCGGCGGATCGAGGACTGTTTTCCGGCGCTGGACTACTTCGAGGCGCATCGGGCGCCGTTCGTGCTGGCGGTCAACCGGTTCGACGGGTCGCAGCGGTTCGCGATCGACGAGGTGCGGGAGGCTCTTGAACTCGGGGACGACGTACCGGTGTTGGAGTGCGATGCGCGGGATCGGGGGTCGGTGCGGGATGTGCTGGCCGCGTTGATGGACCGGGTGATCGGGGCTCGGTCGGTGCCACGGCGGCGTGCGGCTGCGTTGGTTGTTCGTTAGCTGCGGGTCGGTGGGGGCTGGTCGCGCCCACGCGGCGGAGCCGCACAATGTCACAGCCCCGCGCCCCTTACGGGGCGCTCCTGCAAAGGGCGCGGGGAGGGCGCCGTATGCCTCAGGCCCTCAGTTCTTCAGTTCCGGCGGGGAGATCTCCGACTTGGCTATCGCCGAACCCGTCGTGCCCCACTTCTTCAGGATCTTCTCGTACGTTCCGTTCGCGATCAGGTCGTTCACCGCGGCCTGGAAGGCGGGCGCCAGCTCGGTGCCCTTCTTGAAGGCGAAGCCGACGTCGAGACGGTGGAACTCGTTGAGGAACTTGACGCCCTGCTGGTGGGCGACGGCGTAGCGGAGGCCGTTGATGGTGCTCATCACGATGTCGCTGCGGCCCTGTTGGAGCGAGGACCAGATCGCGCCCTGCTCGCTGTAGGTCTGCACCTTGTACGCCTTCTTGCCGGCGTCGGTGCAGACCTTCTTGTTCTCCTCCAGTGTCGCTTCGAAGGTGGTGCCCGCGCCCGTCGCGACGTTCAGGCCGCACAGCTGCTTCAGGTCGGTGATCTTCGTCAGCTTGCTGTCCGAGCGGGTGGCGAAGCCCTGGCCGTCGTTGATGTATGTGACGAAGTCGATCACCTTGCGGCGCTCGTCGGTCACGCCGAAGTTGCTGGCCCCGACGTCGTACTTGCCGCTGTCGAGGGCCGGCAGGATCGCCTCGAACGAGGCCTGCTCCGTCTTGAGTTCGATGCCGAGCGCCTTGGCGACGGCGTTCGCGAAGTCGACGTCCTGGCCGGTCAGGGTCTTGCCGTCGTTCAGATACGTGGTGCCGGGCGGAGTACCGCCGACGCTGACCGCGAGGGTGAGGCTGTGTACTCCGGAGGGCAGCAACTGGGCGGCGGCCTCGTCCTTCTTGACAGCGGAGACGACGTCCGTGGTGGGGATCTTGTCCGTCTTGGCCGCGGCCTGGGCGGTGCCGCCGGTGGAGTCGTCCGAGCCGGAACCGCACGCGGTGAGCAGCAGGGTCGCCGAAGTAATCAGGGCAAAGGGCGCAAAATATCGATTGCGGGCACGCGTGGGCGTACGCATGGTGTGCGGTCTCCTGAAAGCAGAAGGCGGGAGAGGAAGCGCGAGGGGAGGGGTGCGCGTGTGAAGGCGGGGGAGAACGCGAAGGCGCCCGTCAGGAGCGGGCGCGCAGGGGGTCAGCTCAACAGGACGAGGACCACACTCGACCGAAGTCGATGTGGGAGCGCGTGACCAGCCACTGCTGCCGATTCATGGCCCAAGTGGAACAGGCATCCGTTTCTGCGTCAACTGCGCTGAGACGTAACGCTCACAGTATGGACAGCCTTGACAGTGAGGGGAAACGTCCCCGTACTCTCGGTGGACGGTCCTGCTGAGGGGCTCGGCCGTATGCGCCCAGTGGCGCTCCGTGTGAAGGCATCAGCCGCGTTCGATCCCGACGCATCACGGAGCCTTCGCATGTCCTCCGACACCCTTACCAAGGCCGCCTCGGCCACACCTGAACACCCGGAAGACGCCGCGCCCCTGCGCATCGTCCCGCGCCGCCGTCCCGGCCTGTGGGCCACCGCCGTCGTCGTGCTGGCGCTGCTCGGGCTGACCCTCAACTCCGTCGTGCGCAATGACGCGTTCCAGTGGGACGTCGTCGGCGACTACTTCACCTCGGCCTCCGTGCTGCGCGGCCTCTGGCTCACCCTCTGGCTGACCGCGGTCGTGATGGCGCTCGGCTTCGCCCTCGGCACCCTGCTCGCCGCGTTCCGGCTCTCCACCAACCCCGTGCTGAGGGCGGTGAGTTGGGGATACGTCTGGCTGTTCCGGTCGATGCCGATCCTGGTGCAGCTGCTGTTCTGGTTCAACATCGGGGTGCTGTACCCGCAGATCCTCGGTGTGAAGACGGTGAACCTGCTCGGCCCGGTCACCGTCGCCGTCGTCGGACTCACTCTGCACGAGGCCGCGTATGCCGCCGAGGTGGTGCGCGGCGGCATCCTCTCCGTCGACCGCGGCCAGATCGAGGCCGCGCAGGCGCTGGGCCTGAGCCGGTGGCGCCGCTGGTGGAGGATCGTGCTGCCGCAGGCGATGCGCTCCATCGTGCCGCCCGCCGGGAACATGCTGATCGGCACCCTCAAGGGCACCTCCATCGTCAGCGTCATCGCCGTGCAGGACCTGCTGTACTCCGTGCAGCTCGTGTACCACCGCACCTACCAGGTCATGCCACTCCTGATGGTGGCCACACTCTGGTACGTCATCATCACCTCGGTGCTGAGCGTCGGGCAGTACTACGTCGAGCGGCACTACGCGCGCGGTTCGGGGCGCGGCCGATGAGCACAGGACGACCCTCGCTGGTGATCGTGGGGGCCGGGCCGCGGGGGACCGGTCTCCTGGAGCGGATCGCCGCCAACGCGCCCGAGCTGTACGGCGATTCGGGCACACAAGGCCTGGAAGGGTTCGACATTCATCTCGTCGACCCCTATCCGCCGGGTGCCGGACGCGTCTGGCGCGAGGAGCAGTCGCCGCTGCTGTGGATGAACTCCGAGGCCCAGGACGTCACGATGTTCACCGACGAGACGGTGGACATGGCCGGGCCGGTGCTCGAAGGACCCACCCTGCACGAATGGGCGCGCCTCGACGGGCGCACCTTCGCGGACCGGCCGCGGCAGGGCGCGTACATGCGCTGGGTCTACGAGCGTGCCGTGGCCGCCCTGCCGCCGGGCATCCGGGTCCATCACCACCCGCGCCGCGCCCTGCGTGTGGGCGGGCCCCGCGAGGGGCGCCAGCAGGTGTGGCTGGAGGGCCTGCCGCGACCGCTGCCCGCCGATCTCGTCGTCCTGGCCCTCGGCCACCTCGACGCCGAACTCGACGACGAACAGCGCGAGTTGGCCGCGTACGCGCGCGAGCACGGGCTCGTCCATCTGCCGCCGGACTTCACCGCCGACAGCGACCTGTCAGCCCTGAAACCGGGCGAACCCGTTCTCGTCCGCGGCTTCGGGCTCGCCTTCGTCGATCTGATGGTGCTGCTCACGGAGGGGCGCGGCGGGCGGTACGAGGACGGGGTCTACCACCCGTCCGGGCGGGAGCCGATCCTGCATGTCGGCTCCCGGCGAGGCGTCCCCTACCACTCCAAGATCGGCTACGGCTGGGAGGGCGAACGGCCCCCGCTGCCACGGTTCTTCGGGCCCACCGAGATCGACGGACTCCTCGCGCGTCCCGGAGGCTTCGACTTCCGGCGGGACGTGTGGCCGCTGGTCGAGAAGGAGCTGGGGTTCGCGCACTACCACCGGCTGTTCACCGCGCATCCCGAGCGCACCCGGACCGCCTGGACGGACTTCGAGGAGAAGTACGCGGCCGGCGACGGCGCCGAGATCCAGGCGCTGGTGGCGTCCGCCGTGCCCGACCCCGCCGACCGGCTCGACCTCGCCGCCCTCGACCACCCGCTGGACGGGGTGCGGCACACCTCGTACGAGGAACTCCAGACCGGGTTGCGCGCGTACATCGAGAATGATCTGAGTCGACGTCATCAGCCCTCCTACAGCCCGGACTTGGCCGTCTTCCTTGGACTGCTCTCCGTCTACGGTCAGCTGGTCCGGCTCGGTGACATCGGCTCGTGGTGGCACGGCTTCTTCAGCTATCTGGCATCCGGGCCGCCCGGACCGCGGTTGCGGCAGATGCTCGCGCTGTCGCGGGCCGGGATCCTGAAGTTCGCCGGCGCCGACATGACCGTCACCGCCGAGGACGGGGTCTTCCGGGCGGGCAGCGCCACCGTGCCCGGCATGACGATCGAGGCTCGCGCCCTCGTCGAGGCACGGCTGCCGCACCCCACGGTCGAGCGCACACGGGACTCGCTGCTGCGGGAGCTCTACGCCGACGGGGCCGCCGCGACCCCCGAAGGACTGCTCGCCGTGGACCCCGTCGACGGCCGGGTCCTGGACCGTTCCGGCGCCCGGCACCCCCGGCGCTTCGCGCTCGGCCCGCACACCGATGCCCGGGGATCCGGCGCGTTCACCCGGCCGCGTACCGGTGGCCCGGCCTTCCGGCAGAACGACGCGACCGCGCGTGCCGCGCTGGCGTTCCTGCGCGACCTGTCCTGTCGCGCCGCCTGACCGCTCCGCCCGTCTTCCCCTCGAACGTCAACTCCCTGAAGGGACCCCCGATGAGCGCGCCGCTCACCAAAGATCAGCCGGTCTCCACCGCCATGGTCGACATCAGGTCCGTACACAAGCGCTTCGGTTCGCTGGAGGTGCTCAAGGGCGTCGATCTCGAAGTACGGACCGGTGAGGTCACCGTGATCCTCGGTCCTTCCGGCTCGGGCAAGTCGACCCTGCTGCGCACCATCAACCACCTGGAGAAGGTCGACCAGGGCTGGATCAGGGTCGACGGCTCGCTCGTCGGCTACCGGCGCTCCGGCGACAAGCTGTACGAGCTGCCCGAGCGCGAGATCCTCAAGCAGCGCACCCGGATCGGCTTCGTCTTCCAGAACTTCAACCTCTTCCCGCACCTCACGGTGCTGGACAACATCGTCGAGGCACCGGTCTCCGCCCTGAAGCGGCCCCGCAAGGACGTCGTCGAGACCGCGCGGAGGCTGCTCGACCGGGTCGGGCTCGCAGACAAGGCCGACGCCTACCCGAAGCACCTCTCGGGCGGCCAGCAACAGCGAGTCGCCATCGCCCGCGCGCTCGCCCTGGAACCGAAGCTGCTGCTCTTCGACGAGCCGACCTCGGCGCTCGACCCCGAGCTGGTCGGTGAAGTCCTCGACGTCATCAAAGACTTGGCCCACCAGGGCACCACGATGATCGTCGTCACGCACGAGATCGGGTTCGCCCGCGAGGTCGCCGACATCGTGGTCTTCATGGACGACGGCCGCATCGTCGAGCGGGGCGCCCCCGGCGACGTACTCGAACGGCCGCAGCACGAACGGACACGGGCGTTTCTGTCGAAGGTGCTGTGAGGCATGACCAAGGGCTTCCGCTCAAGTGCCCAGTGTTTACAGGAGGGTTCATCCGTATGACGTCATCGCCCGGCCGGGGGCTGCTGCACCTGGCCGCCGCCGTCGATCAGGAGTCGGCGTACGACGCCGGTTCCCACGTCGAGCTGGCGCGGCTCGCGGAGCGTGGCGTGCTCGACTTCGTGACGCTCGGCGACACCTTCGCGCGGCCCGGACTCGACGCACTCTCGGTGCTGTCCCGCCTCGCGCCCGTCACCGGCCGGATCGGTCTGGTGCCGACCGTCACCACCACGCACACCGAGCCCTTCCACGTCCAGGCGGCCGTCGCGACCCTCGACTGGGTGAGCCGGGGCCGCGCCGGCTGGCACATCGACGTGTCGACGACCGAGGGCGAGGCCCGGCTGTTCGGCCGGCGCCATGCCGCACCCGCCGACGCGCTGTGGCAGGAGGCCGGGGAGGTCGCCGACGTGGCCGCCCGGCTCTGGGACAGCTGGGAGGACCACGCCGAGATACGCGACGAGGCCACGGGCCGTTTCATCGACCGGGACAAGCTGCACCACGTCGACTTCGAGGGCGCCGGCTTCTCCGTGAAGGGCCCCTCGATCGTGCCGCGGCCACCGCAGGGCCACCCCGTACGGGTCGTCGACGCGACCGAGGGGCCCGCCCGGCGGACGGCGGCCCGGTACGCGGATGTAGCGCTCGTGCGGGTCGCCGGCCCGGCACAGGCGCGTGCCCTACGGGCCGAACTGCGGGACAGCGCAGCCGAGTTCGGACGGAACCCCGACGACCTGCGTGTCCTCGCCGGGCTCACCGTCGACCTCGGTGACGGCGAGCGTGCGGCCGAGCCGGGCCACGGCGGCGGCGGTCCCCGGCAGACCGCGCAGGGCCCGCTGTACCGCGGCGGCCCCGTCGACCTCGCCGAGCTGATCGCCGCCTGGCACCAGGCCGACGCCGCCGACGGCTTCCACCTCACGCCCGTCGAGCCGCACCGTGACCTGGAGCGGCTCGTCAACGGAACGGTCGCGCTGCTCCAGCACCGCGGTCTGTTCCGCACCTTCTATCCGGGCAGCACGCTCAGGGAGCACCTGGGCCTCGCCCGGCCCGCCAACCGGTACGCCGTGGCAGGGGGAACGTCATGACCGTACGGAAACAGGTCCACCTCGCCGCCTACTTCCCCGGCGTCAACAACACCACCGTCTGGACCGATCCGCGCTCCAAGTCGCAGATCGAGTTCGCCTCGTTCGAGCACCTCGCGCGCACCGCCGAACGCGGCCTCTTCGACTTCTTCTTCCTCGCCGAGGGGCTGCGGCTGCGCGAGCACAAGGGACGTATCCACGATCTCGATGTCGTGGGACGGCCGGAGTCGCTCACCGTGCTGAACGCGCTCGCCGCCGTCACCGAGCGGCTCGGGCTCGCCGCCACGGTCAACGCGACCTTCAACGAGCCGTACGAACTCGCCCGCAGACTCGCCACGCTGGACCATCTCAGCGGGGGCCGGGCCGCCTGGAACGTGGTGACGTCGTCGGACGCGTTCACCGGGGAGAACTTCCGGCGCGGGGGCTATCTGGACCCGGCCGACCGGTACACCCGCGCCGCCGAATTCGTCGAGACGGCAAGGGAGTTGTGGGACTCCTGGACGCCCGACGGTCTGCCCCGGCCCTTCGCGCACCGGGGCCGGCACTTCGACGTCGCGGGTGAGTTCACCGTGCCGCGCCCGCCGCAGGGGCACCCCGTCGTCATCCAGGCCGGGGACTCGGCGGAGGGCCGTGAGTTCGCCGCGTCCGCCGCCGATGTCGTCTTCACACGGCACGGCACGCTGGAGACGGGCCGCGCGTTCTACGCCGATGTGAAGGGGCGGCTCGCACGGTACGGACGGGCCTCCGAGGAGCTGAAGATCATGCCCGGAGTCACCTTCGTGCTCGGCGACACGGCCGCCGAGGCGCAGGAGCGGGCCGCCGAGATCAGACGGCAACAGATCTCGCCGCAGAACGCGATCCTCACCCTGGAGCAGATCTGGGGCATCGACCTCTCCTCGTACGACCCCGACGGTCCCCTTCCCGACATCGACCCGGAACCGGAGTCGGCCCTGGCGCAAGGCCGGGTGCGCGTCGCCGATCGCTACGCGGTCGCCGAGCAGTGGCGGACCCTGTCGCGCGAGAAGGGCCTGTCCATCCGGCAGACCGTCATCGAGGCGTCCGGGCGGCAGTCCTTCATCGGCACCCCGGACGCGGTCGCGGCCGAGCTCGACGAGTTCGTGCGCAGCGACGCCGCCGACGGCTTCATCCTCGTACCGCATCTGACACCCGGCGGACTCGACGAGTTCGTGGACCGGGTGGTGCCGCTGCTCCAGGAGCGCGGCGCGTTCCGCACGGAATACACGGGCACGACGCTGCGCTCACACCTCGGGTTGGCGGAGTCGGTATGGAAGGGTTGATCACATGACGACGGATGCATCCGAGGACTGGAAGCACTGGCACGAGCACCGCATCGAGACGGTGTCCGCGCCCTACGGACCGCTGGCGCTCACGGGCACGCACTGGATCGAGGACTATCCGGAGGGGCGACTTCCGGACATCCCCGGGCTGTGGGCCGCCAAGGACGACGCGGTCGTCCTGACGGCGACGGCCGAGGACGGGCTCACCGTCGACGGGGAGCCCTTCACCGGCGAGGTCGTGCTCGACGCCGACCTCGGACCGGCGGCCGGGGCCCGCGTCGGACGCGGCGAGCGACGGTTCGTCGTCCTCGTGCGCGAAGGCATCTGGGGCGTACGCGACTACGACCCCGCCGCAGACGCGCGGGGCGCCTTCCAGGGCATCGAGGCCACTTCGTACGATCCGCGCTGGTCGGTGCCGGGGCACTTCACGCCGTACGGCGAGGACCGCACCGTACGCGTCGAGAACGCCGACGGAGTCGCGCGCGGCCTCGGGCTCGGCGGTGTCCTCGCCTTCACCCTGGACGGACAGGACCTCACGCTCCAGGTTTCGGTCGAGAACGACGGCTCGCTGTGGGCCGTCTTCGCCGACGCCACCAGCGGGGACAGCAGTTACCGCTTCCGGTTCCTGCGCCCCGCGGCGCCCGACACCGAGGGGCGTACGACGGTGGACTTCAACCGGGCCGTGCTCCCGCCGTGCGCATTCGCCGACCACTTCATCTGCCCCTTCCCGCCGCCCGGGAATACGCTGGGCGCGGCCGTCGAGGCGGGGGAGCGGAACCTGCTCTGAGCCCTCGCCCCTTCCTCATGCGCGCGCCGACGGAGACGACCGTCGGCGCGCGTTGCGTTCGCGTGCCCATCCGGTTTCCTTTCCTGTGAGTCTCTTGTGTGCGACGGGATCCGGCGTCATCCTCTCCAGCGGTGCATGTCAGGAACACGCCATTCTCGGCAGCGCCTCACGGGCCCCCACCCCGTAGGGCCTTCCGCTTCCCACGAGGAGGATCAGTGAGGATCAAGCGCACCCGACTGCTCGCCGTCGCCGCAGGACTCGTCGCCACCACCGTGGCCGCCCTGCCCAGCGCCACGGCCGCAGAGGCTCCCCGCAGCGCCGCCCAACTCGCCCAGGTCGAGGACGCCGTGCAGAGCGCCTCGGTGGGCGGCACCGCCTGGTACGTCGACCGGGCCGCGGGACGCGTCGTCGTCACCGCGGACAGCACGGTCTCGAAGGCCGAGATCGCGCAGATCAAGAAGACCGCAGGCGCCGACGCCGGCAGCCTCAGAGTCCAGCGCTCCGCGGGCGTCTTCAGCCCGCTGCTCTCCGCCGGGGACGCCATCTACGGCGGCCAGTACCGCTGCTCGCTGGGCTTCAACGTCGTCAGCGGCAGCACGTACTACTTCCTGACCGCGGGGCACTGCGGCAAGGTGGCCAAGACCTGGTACACCGACCAGGCGCACACCACGTTGATCGGCCCGACCACCGGCTACAGCTTCCCCGGCAACGACTACGCGCTCGTGCGCTACGACAACACCGCGCTCAGCCACCCCGGCGGCTACAGCGCCGCCAGCGCCTTCGTGGGCGAGTCGGTCAAGCGCACCGGCTCCACCAGCGGCACCCACAGCGGTACCGTCACCGCGCTGAACGTCACGGTCCACTACCAGGGCGGCGGCACAGTGAGCGGCATGATCCAGACCAACGTCTGTGCGGAGCCCGGCGATTCGGGCGGTCCGCTGTACGACGGCACCAAGGCCATCGGCATCACCTCGGGCGGCAGCGGCGACTGTCAGACCGGCGGCACGACGTTCTTCCAGCCGGTCACCGAGGCGCTCAGCGCGTACGGCGTCAGCATCTACTAGGGGTCCATCGAACGCGCAAGATCAACCTCCGTACGGAGTACGTCAGTTGAACGCTGCACGGCCGAAAGGCGCCCTTGCGCCGTTCGGCCGTGCCGCCGAATACTCCCCCACAGCGCTTGTCAGGGGCACGGCTTGTCCGGAATCCGGATGGGCGGCCCCCGGCTGCGCCTCACGGGCCCCCTACCCCACGACACGAGGGCCCCCGACTTCCCTTCGGAGGAACGAAACGTGAGGATCAAGCGCACCACCCCCCGCAGCGGCATAGCGAGACGGACCCGGCTGATCGCCGTCACCACCGGGCTCGTGGCCGCCGCATCGTTCGCGATCCCCAGCGCGAACGCGGCCGACGTGCACACCTTCAGCGCCACCCAGCTGAGTTCGGTGAACAAGTCGGTGCTCAAGTCCGACATCGCGGGCACGGCCTGGGCCGTCGACAGCAAGACGAACCGCGTCGTCGTCACCGTCGACAGCACGGTCTCGAAGGCCGAGATCGCGAAGATCAAGAAGGACGCGGGCGGCAACGCCGCCGCCCTCACCATCAAGCACACCTCGGGCAAGTTCAAGAAGCTGATCACCGGCGGCGACGCCATCTACGGCGGCCAGTACCGCTGTTCGCTCGGCTTCAACGTGCACAGCGGGAGCACCTACTACTTCCTGACCGCCGGCCACTGCGGTGAGGTCGCCTCCACCTGGTACTCCAACTCCGGTCACACCACGACGCTGGGCACGAACGTCAGCTACAGCTTCCCGACCAACGACTTCGCGCTGGTGAAGTACACCAACACCTCGATCGCCCACCCGAGCGCGGTCGGCAGCCAGACCATCAGCAGCGCGGCCACGCCCAGCGTGGGCACCACCGTCTACCGTCGTGGCTCGACCACCGGCACACACAGCGGCCGGGTCACCGCCCTGAACGCCACGGTCAACTACGGCAGCGGCGACGTGGTCTACCAGATGATCCAGACCACGGTGTGCGCCGAGGGCGGCGACAGTGGCGGTCCGCTCTACGCGGGTACCGTCGCCTACGGTCTGACCTCCGGTGGCAGCGGCGACTGCACCTCCGGCGGTACGACCTTCTTCCAGCCGGTCACCGAGGCGCTGAGCTACTACGGCGTGAGCGTCGGCTGACCGACCGGTCGACTGATCGACAGGCCGGCTGACTGGCCGCTACCCCCCACATACGGCTTCCGCACGGCCAGACCTGCAGCCAGCAGCAGGCGAGCCCCCGCACGCAACTGACGTGCGGGGGCTCGCCCTTGGTCAGGTGACGGAGTTACCGTCGAAGTACACGCTGTACACGTCTGATCCGTGCACGCTGTACACGCCTGATGCGCCACTTCGGACCCTGGGGGGCCGTAATGGTCGGTGAACTGGTGGCGGCGGGAGTCTCCGTCGCATCCGTGGGGCTGGTCTATGTGATGGCCGGGGCCCGTGTAGTCAAACAGTACGAACGGGGCGTGGTGCTGCGGCTCGGCAGGCTGCGCTCGGAAGTGCGCGGTCCCGGGTTCACGATGGTCGTGCCCTTCGTCGACCGGCTTCGTAAGGTCAACATGCAGATCGTGACGATGCCGGTGCCCGCGCAGGAGGGCATCACGCGGGACAACGTGACGGTCCGGGTCGACGCGGTCGTCTATTTCAAGGTGGTGGACGCGGCCGACGCGGTCATCCAGGTCGAGGACTACCGTTTCGCGGTCTCGCAGATGGCGCAGACCTCGCTGCGGTCGATCATCGGCAAGAGCGATCTGGACGATCTGCTGTCCAACCGCGAGAAGCTCAACCAGGGCCTGGAGCTGATGATCGACAGCCCGGCCATGGGCTGGGGTGTGCAGATCGACCGCGTCGAGATCAAGGACGTGTCGCTGCCGGAGACGATGAAGCGGTCGATGGCCCGGCAGGCCGAGGCCGACCGTGAGCGGCGCGCCCGGGTCATCAACGCGGACGCGGAGCTCCAGGCCTCCAAGAAGCTCGCGGAGGCCGCCGGAGTGATGTCGGAGCAGCCCGCCGCGCTCCAACTGCGGCTGCTGCAGACGGTGGTGGCGGTCGCGGCCGAGAAGAACTCGACGCTCGTACTGCCCTTCCCGGTGGAGTTGCTGCGGTTCCTGGAGCGGGCGCAACCGTCGGCCCCTCCGGCGCCCGAGCAGTCACCGCCCGCGGTCCAGCAACCGGTGCAGGAGCAACTGCCGCCTACGGAAACTCCCTTGGATCAGGGCGCCGAAGGGTCGAAAACCAGACAGGACTAGTCCTCACAGGCCGCATAGCGACCACACGCGCGGAGTGTTTGCACAGGGAACCCACGTGGTGTGACAACGCACGGTCAAGGCGCCGGGGGCGCACGCCTGTTGGCGCACGGGCGTCCAGAAGTCGACCTTGTGTGCCCCCTGTGCGCCTCGGAATAGTGGGCCGCGAACAACTGGCATGGACGCGGCTCGATGCGGTCCGAAGCTGCTTTTGGCACGCTCTGATGCTGCCTTTGGCGCGGTCTGACGCCGCTTTTTGTCGTGCGCCGGGTTCATGTCCGTACGCCTTCCGGTCGGGGAGGTCCCCATTACCACCCCGACCGACCCCCCACAGGAGGACGTGAGTTGAAGCACCGACGCATACCCAAGCGGCGTGCCGTAATGGCGGGTGCGGGCATCGCCGCACTTGTCGCCGCCGGAGTCACCTTCCAGACTGCGAACGCGAGCGAGGCCCCGAAGACCCCGGCGCCCCACACGCTCTCGATCACGGCGGCCGGAAAGCTCGCCTCGACCCTCGGCGAGGACCTCGGCGCCGACGCGGCGGGAACGTATTACGACGCGAAGTCCCGGCACCTCGTGGTCAACGTGCTCGACGAGGCCGCGGCCAAGACCGTCGCGGCGGCCGGCGCCAGGGCCAGAATCGTCGAGAACTCCCTCGCCGAGCTGAAGAGCGCCCGTACGACGCTCAAGAAGGACGCGACCATCCCCGGCACGTCCTGGGCGACCGACCCGGGGACCAACAAGGTCGTCGTCACCGCCGACCGTACGGTCTCCCCGGCCGAGTGGGCCAAGCTGACCAAGGTCGTCGACGCGCTCGGCTCCACGGCCGAACTCCAGCGTACGAAGGGGGAGTTCAAGCCCTTCATAGCGGGCGGCGACGCCATCACCGGCTCCGGCGGGCGCTGCTCGCTCGGCTTCAACGTGGTCAAGGGCGGGCAGCCGTACTTCATCACCGCCGGGCACTGCACCGAGGCGATCTCCACCTGGTCGGACTCCAGCGGCAACCAGATCGGCACGAACGAGCAGTCCAGCTTCCCGGACAACGACTTCGGTCTGGTCAAGTACACCGGGAACGTCGACCACCCGAGCGAGGTCGACCTGTACAACGGCTCCTCGCAGCCCATCACCAAGGCGGGCGACGCGACCGTCGGTGAGAAGGTGACCCGCAGCGGTTCGACGACCCAGGTGCACAGCGGCACGGTCACCGGCCTGGACGCCACCGTGAACTACGGCAACGGCGACATCGTCAACGGGCTCATCCAGACCGACGTGTGCGCCGAGCCCGGTGACAGCGGCGGCTCGCTGTTCGACGGCGACACCGCGATCGGCCTCACCTCCGGCGGCAGCGGCGACTGCACCTCGGGCGGCGAGACCTTCTTCCAGCCGGTCACCGAGGCGCTCTCGACGTTCGGTGCCGAGATCGGCTGACGGCTCGCACCATTTGACGGAGCCCCGTCCTCGCTTGTGCGGGGGCGGGGCTTTCGCGTAGCGCCGTACAGAACGAAGCGCCGTACAGAAGGTGCGGGCCGTCTGTGGCTGGTCGCGCAGTTCCCCGCGCCCCTTAGGGCGCGTTCGTGCGCCGGCCGACGGTACGCCGACCCCGGCCCGGGCCCGGTCGCCGGTCGCGCCGTCCGGTGTTTGCGCAGGTGGGACGGGCTCGAACGGATGTCGCACAGTTGTTCGGAAATTGGTCTATGGTGGGGGTGAGGCAGTTGGGAACTAATGTTCGAGAGCCTGGACAGGGCTCGCGAGTGCGGGAGGTGCGTGTGCCAGGGTTCACGCATCTGCACACCGTTTCCGGGTTCTCCCAGAGGTACGGGGCCTCGCACCCGGAGCGACTGGCCGAGCGCGCCTCCGAGCTGGGCATGGACGCCCTCGCTCTCACCGACCGGGACACCCTCGCGGGCACGGTCCGGTTCGCCAAGGCCTGCGCGAAGGCGGGCATCCGTCCGCTGTTCGGCGCGGAGCTCGCGGTCGGGGAGCCCGTACGGGGGGAGCGGCGTCGCGCGCCGGTCCGTGGCGGTGCCTTCATCGACGAGTCGACACCACGCGTGACCTTCCTCGCCCGGGACGGCGCGGCCGGCTGGGCCGATCTCTGCAGAATCGTTACGGCGGTGCATGCGGACGGCGGTCCCGGCGCCGGCGCGAGCCAGCCCCTGCTGCCCTGGCCGGACAACCACGCCGAAGGCCTGACCGTGCTGCTCGGCCCCGTCTCCGACGTCGGCCGCGCGCTCGCCGCCGGGCGCCCCGACCGGGCCGCGAAGCTGCTCGCGCCCTGGCGGGAGATCTACGGCGACGCCCTGCGCCTCGAAGCCGTCTGGCACGGCCGCAAGGGCACAGGCCCCGGCTCGCTGCGCCTTGCCGCCCGCACCGTCGGCTTCGCCGCCGAGCAGCGGGTGCGGCCGGTGCTGAGCAACGCCGTCCGGTACGCCGACCCAGGCCTCGGCCCGGTCGCCGACGTACTGGACGCCGCCCGCCGGCTCGTCCCCGTCGACCCGCGGCGCGAGCTGGACTCCGGTGAGGCCTGGCTCAAGGACGAGGCCGCCATGCTGAGCGCCGCCGAACGGATCGTCGAGTCCGCGGGCTACCGTCGCGACACCGCGTACCGCCTGCTCGAACAGACCCGGGCCACGGCCGCCGAGTGCCTCGTCGACCCCGAGGACGACCTCGGCATCGGCACCGTCCACTTCCCCGAACCGCACCTCGTCGGCGCGGGCCGCCGCACCGCCCAGCGCGTCCTGGCCTCCCGGGCGGCGGCGGGCATGGTGCTGCGCGGCTATGACCGCAAGCGGGCCTATTGGGAGCGGATGCACCGCGAGCTGGACATCATCGCCCACCACGGCTTCGCCTCCTACTTCCTGACGGTCGCTCAAGTCGTGGACGACGTACGGAAGATGGGTATCCGGGTCGCCGCGCGCGGCTCCGGCGCGGGCTCCCTCGTCAACCATCTCCTCGGCATCGCCCACGCCGACCCCGTCGAGCACGGTCTGCTGATGGAGCGCTTCCTGTCCAAGCGCCGCTCCGTGCTGCCCGACATCGACATCGACGTGGAGTCCGCGCGCCGCCTGGAGGTCTACCGCACGATCATCGGCCGGTTCGGCACCGAGCGGGTCGCGACCGTCTCGATGCCCGAGACCTACCGGGTCCGGCACGCCATCCGCGACGTGGGCGCCGCCCTCTCCATGGACCCCGCCGACATCGACCGGATCGCCAAGTCCTTCCCGCACATCCGCGCCCGCGACGCCCGCGCGGCCATGGACGAGCTGCCCGAACTGCGCGAACTGGCCGGGGAGTTTCGGCGGGAAGGAGAGAAATACGGCAGGCTGTGGGAGCTGGTCGAGTCCCTCGACGCCCTCCCGCGCGGCATCGCCATGCACCCGTGCGGTGTCCTTCTCTCCGACGCTTCCCTCCTCGCTCGTACGCCGGTCATGCCGACCAGCGGCGAAGGCTTCCCCATGTCGCAGTTCGACAAGGAGGACGTCGAGGATCTCGGGCTGCTCAAACTCGATGTGCTGGGCGTGCGGATGCAGTCCGCGATGGCGCACGCGGTGGCCGAGGTGGAGCGGGCGACGGGGGACCGGCTGGACATCGACGCGGTACCGCCGGGCGACCCGGCGACGTACCAACTCGTCCAGTCCACCGAGACGTTGGGCTGCTTCCAGATCGAGTCGCCGGGCCAGCGCGACCTGGTCGGACGCCTGCAGCCGGCGACCTTCCACGACCTCGTCGTCGACATCTCGCTCTTCCGGCCCGGCCCGGTCGCCGCCGACATGGTGCGGCCGTTCATCGAGGCGCGGCACGGGCGGGCGCCGATCCGCTATCCGCACCCTGACCTGGAAGGGCCGCTGAAGGAGACGTACGGAGTCGTCGTCTTCCATGAGCAGATCATCGACATCGTCGACATCATGACCGGCTGCGGGCGTGACGAGGCGGACCGGGTGCGGCGCGGGCTCTCCGACCCCGAATCGCAGGGGCGGATCCGGTTCTGGTTCGCGCAGAACGCGGCGGCCAAGGGGTACGACGCCGAGACCATCGCGCGGACCTGGGAGATCGTCGAGGCCTTCGGGTCGTACGGCTTCTGCAAGGCGCACGCGGTCGCCTTCGCCGTGCCGACGTATCAGTCGGCGTGGCTGAAGGCCCATCACCCGGCCGCGTTCTACGCCGGGTTGCTCACCCATGACCCCGGGATGTATCCGAAGCGGCTGCTGCTGGCGGACGCGCGGCGGCGGGGGGTGCCGATCCTGCCGTTGGACGTGAACCGGTCTGCGGTCGCCCACCGTATCGAACTGGTGTCTGAATCAGCTGGCTCCGCCGGTCGCTGGGGTGTCCGGCTGGCCCTCTCCGACGTGCACGGCATCAGCGAGGCCGAGGCCGCGCGGATCGCGGACGGGCAGCCGTACGCCTCGCTGCTCGACTTCTGGGAGCGGGCCCGGCCGAGCCGGCCACTGGCGCAGCGGCTCGCGCAGGTCGGCGCACTGGACGCCTTCGGTGCCAACCGGCGTGATCTGCAACTGCACTTGACCGAGCTCCACCGGGGCGCGCGCGGTGCGGGCGGCGGGCAACTCCCGCTGTCCGGCGGGCGGAAGACCGCCTCCGCCGGGCTGCCCGACCTCTCCTCGGCGGAGCGGCTCAGCGCCGAGCTGGGCGTGTTGTCGATGGACGCCTCGCGCAATCTGATGGACGACCACCGGGAGTTCCTGGGGGAGTTGGGCGTGGTCACGGCGCGCCGGCTGCGAGAGGCGCGGCACGGCGAGACGGTTCTGGTCGCGGGTGCCAAGGCGGCCACCCAGACCCCGCCGATCCGCTCCGGCAAGCGCGTCATCTTCACCACCCTGGACGACGGCACGGGCCTGGTCGACCTCGCCTTCTTCGACGACTCCCACGACGCCTGCGCCCACACGGTCTTCCACTCCTGGCTGCTGCTGGTGCGCGGAGTGGTGCAGCGCCGGGGTCCGCGCAGCCTCAGCGTGGTGGGCGCGGCGGCCTGGAACCTCGCCGAACTGGCCGAACTGCGCGCCGAGGGCGGCCTCGACGTGGTGGCGGCGCGGCTGGCGGAGCCCGTACCGGAGCCCCTCCCGAAGGGGGAGGGCGCGAAGGAGAGCCGGACGATCCGCATGTCCACGGGGTACGAGATGCACCCCTGGGCCGATCTGCGTCCCGCGGGCGAAGGGCCCGCGGGAGGAAAGAAGTTGTGGCACCAGAGTCCGGGGAGTGCGGGATGACCATCCTCTGCGTACGTTTCCAGCTGCCTCCGATGTACGAGGCCGCCCTGCCCCAACTCCTCGGGTTGCTGGAGGAGTTCACCCCCGTCATCGAGGCGTTGCCGCCCGACGGCGCGCTGCTGGACCTGCGGGGCGCCGAACGGTACTTCGGGCGCGGTGCCGTGGAGTTCGCCTCGCTGATCCGGGTGCGGGCGCTCGCCCTGTACGGGATCGACTGCGTGATCGGCGCCGGGCCCGGGCCGATGCTCGCCCGCATGGCCCTGCGGGACGCCGCGCCCGGGGTGACCCGTGTGGTGCCCGAAGACCCGGACGCCGCCCGGGAGTTCCTCGCCGGGCGGCCCGTCGCCGCGCTGCCCGGAGTCGGCGGCGCCACCGCCCGCACCCTGTGCGAGTACGGCCTCGACACCATTGGCAAGGTTGCCGCCGCACCCCTGTCCACGCTGCAACGCCTCACCAGCGCCCGCACCGGCCGCGAGCTGCACGAGAAGGCGTCCGGCATCGACCGCGGCAGGGTCGTCCCGAACGCCACCTCCCGCTCCCTCGCCACCGAACGCCCCTTCTCCCGCGACGAGTTGGACCCGTCCCGGCACCGCCGCGCCCTGCTCTCCGCCACCGAGGAACTGGGCACCCGGCTGCGCGCCCTGGAGAAGGTCTGCCGCACGCTGACCCTCACCGTCCGCTACGCCGACCGCTCCACGACCACCCGCAGCCGCACGCTCAAGGAGCCGACCGCCCACTCGTCGACGCTCACGGACACGGCGTACCGCATGTACGAGGCGCTCGGTCTCCAGCGTGCCCGAGTCCGTGCGATCGCCCTGCGCGCCGAGGGCCTTACCCCCGCCGAACAGGCCTCCCACCAGCTGACCTTCGACCCGGTGGACGAGAAGATCCGCCGTATCGAGGAGGTCGCGGACAGAGCGCGGGCGAAGTTCGGGCCGCATGTGATCGGGCCGGGGACGCTGGCCGCGTGATGTCCGTGCGACCGTGGCCCGGCTTCCGGCTTCCGGCTTCCGGCTTCCGGCTCCTGACTCCGCCGGGGTGCGGGACGGTGCGCGAGTCCTCCGCGTGCCGGGAGGCCGGAGTTCAGGCCGCGATCGAGCACATTCCGTGGAATCACCCGGGGTGGCTGCGCCACACTGGCTGATGCCAGTCGGGCACGGTGCGGGGGGACTTGCGGGTGGACGTCGATTTCCAGGTGGAAGTGGGGCCTCGTGGCGAGCACGGCTACCCCGTGGTGTTCCGCGCGGCCGGCGGCGAGGAGGCGCCCGGGGTGATGCGGCTGCCGCCCCTGCGGGACCTGGAAGCACTGGCGGCGCGGGTGCCGGACGCGGTGGTGGCGTCCTCGGCCCGGGTACGCCGTGCCGCGGTCGGGGACGAGGCGCCGGTCCGGGAGCTGGGGCGGATCCTGTTCGACGCCCTGCTCGCCGGGACCGGCTCGGCCCTGCTGATGGCCGCGCGCAACCGTGCCGCCCAGCAGGGCGGACAGGTACGGCTGGTGCTGCGCGTCCAGCCGCCCGAACTGGCCAGGCTGCCCTGGGAGTTCATGTACGACACCGGCGAGGACGGCTACCTGGGACTGGATCTCCCGCTGGTGCGCCATCCGCAGGTCGCACGGCCGGTGGCCGCGTTACGGGTGGTGCCACCGCTGCGGATTCTGGGGATGGTCGCCCGTCCCGACGACCAGGAACCGCTCGCGGCGCACGCCGAGCAGCAGCGGCTGCGCGAGGCGCTGGCCGACCTGGTGGCCGAGGGCCGGGTGGAGCTGGGCTGGGTGGCCGGGCAGACCTGGCGTGACCTGCGCGACGCCGTCCGCCGTGACGCCCGTACCCACGCTCCGGGCGGACAGCAGTCCGGCCAGGGCGGGTGGCACGTGCTGCACTTCATCGGGCACGGCGGGTTCGACGCCCGGGCTCAGGAAGGCACCCTGGCGCTGGCCGGTGAGCAGGGCGGCACGCACTTCCTGGGCGCCGGGGAGCTGGCGATGCTGCTGGCCGGCCATCCCTCACTACGCCTTGCGGTGCTCAACGCCTGCGAGAGCGGGCGCGCGGACGCGCTCAACCCGTTCTCCAGCGTGGCGGGTGCGCTGATGCGCAAAGGCATGCCCGCCGTGCTCGCCATGCAGTACGAGGTGAGCGACGAGGCCGCCCTGGAGTGCGCGCGCACCTTCTACGAGGCCCTCGCCCGACAGCTGCCGATCGACGTGGCGGTCATGGAGGCCCGCCAGGCCATGTCCATCTCCCGGCCGCAGACCCTGGAATGGGGCACGCCGGTGCTGTACATGCGCTCCCTCGACGGCAACGGGCATCTTTTCGACCTTGCCGATGATGTCGGTCCCGGCCCCGTTCCTGACCTCCGCCCCGCCCCTGACCTCGACCTCGACCCCGGCCCCGGCATCGGCTTCGGCCTTCGGAAGAGTCCCTCGGCAAAGCAGCGGGCCGACCTGGACGAGCTGTACGCCGAAGGGCTCGGCGCCCTGTACACCGACCGGTGGGACCAGGCGGTCGAGGCGTTCCGTACGGTCATCGCCCACGACCGCGACTACCGCGACAGCCAGGCCAAACTCACCCGGGCGCGCCAGGGCCAGCGCCTCGCCGCGCTGTACGCCGCCGCCACCGAGGCCGTGGCCGCCCGTGACTGGGAGCAGGCGGTCGAGAACCTCGAGACGATCGTCACCACCGAGCCCGGCCACCGCGACGCCCAGCAACTCCTTGAGCAGGCGCGCCGCGAACAGGTGACCGCCCAACTGCACGACGAGATCGTCACGTTGTACGGAGCCGGCCATTGGGAGGCCGTGCTGGTCGCCGCCGAGCGCCTGGCGCAGCATACGCAGGAGGCCGATGCCATCGCGGAGTTGGTGGCGATGGTGAGCGGTGCCCGGGAAGCGCTGGAGACCGCCGCGCGTGACCAAGCTCTTGCGAGCCACTATCGCGAGGCTCTGGACCATCTCGACGCGGGGCGCTGGCAGCGCGCTGTGGAATCGCTGGCACACGTCAGAGCCATCGACCCCGACTATCGTGACACCGCCCAACTCACGGCCCGCGCCCGCCAGGAGATCGGCCGCACCCCCGTGGCCATCTCCGAGGCCGCCCGTCTCTTCACCTTCCGGGCAACGGGCACTGCCCATGCGGTCGCCTTCAGCCCCGATGGCACCCGTCTGGCAGTCGCCTGCAACAGGCGGACCGCACTGATCATTGACGAACGAGGCAGGAGACTTGTCCTTGTCCAGCTCGGTGTTTTCGGATCGGCGTTGGACGTGGCGTTCAGTTCCGACGGGTGTCGCTTCGCTACTGCCGACCAGACCAGCACTGCGCAGGTGTGGGATGCCAGTACTGGCACCGAACTGTGCTCAGTCAATCCAGGCGGGTCCGTCTACGGGGTAGCGTTCCATCCCGATGGCCTGCGTCTGGCCACTGGCGGTCGGGACTCAACGGCGCGGGTGTGGGATGTCGGTACCGGTGCCGAACTGCTCAAGATCCCCCATACCGACTATGTCTGGGGGGTGGCGTTCAGTTCCGACGGCCTGCGCTTGGCCACCGCCAGTGAGGACAAGACGGCGCGGGTGTGGGACGCCCGCACCGGTGCCGAACTGCTCGGAGTTACCCACAACGCCCGGGTGTCTGACGTGGCGTTCAGCTCCGACGGCCGGCGCTTGGCCACTGCTGGCAAGGACAAGACCGCGCGGGTGTGGGACGCCGACACTGGCGCCGAACTCCTCAAAGTCACCCACACCAAAAGTGTGCGCAGGGTGGCGTTCAGCCCCGACGGCCTGCACTTGGCCACCGCCAGTGAGGACAACACCGCACGGGTGTGGGACGCCGGTACCGGTACCGAACTACTCAAAATCACCCATGACAAAGCCGTGCGGGGCGTGGCGTTCAGCCTCGACGGTCGCCGCCTTGCCACCGCCAGCGAGGACAAGACCGTACAACTGTGGAGCCTGACCGGAGGAGACGATGACTGACCCCGAACCCCTTGTCGCGGATCTCCTCCTCGACCGTCATGTCACCCCCGAGCAGGAACAACCGCTGACCGACGCCCTCACCGCGCTCGGTTACTCGCCGAGCGTCCGTGTCCTGCCGCCGCGTCGTGCGGTCGAGCCGCTGACCTGGCTCATCCTGATCGCCCTCCCCCTACAGGCATTCCTCACGACGCTGGGCGAGAAGGCCGCCGAGGACGGCTACGGCCTGCTCCAGAAGGCCATCCGCGCCATCCGGCGCCCGGCCCCGGCTCTGGCGCCCACACCCGTGCCGACGCCCGCGACCGCGCCCCCGCCGGTCGTACTCCAGGACCCGGCCACCGGCCTGCGCGTCATCCTGGAACACGACCTGCCCGACGAGGGCTACCGGCAACTCCTGACCATCGACCTCACCCAGTACCGCCTCGGCCCGCTGCACTACGACCAGGCGCGGGGCCACTGGCGTTCCGAACTGGACGAAGCCCAACTCCGGTGACGTTCCTTGTCAGTTGGCCCACGGTGGAGTGATCACGGAGCCGTCGGCCAGTTCCGCCTGAAGGCCGATGGACGTGGTGACCCACGACACGGCGGTCTCCTGGGTCGGGTTCTCGACGCCGAGCGTCGCGCCCGGGTTGATGATCACCGTGTCGCCCGCGGTGATCCGCTCGGTGCGACCGTCGAGGGTGATCAGCAGTTCGCCGGCGAGGAGGTGGAAGATCTCCTCGCGGTTGACGGTGTGGAGCGGGGCCTTGGTCCCCGCGGGTATCTCGCCGCGCCAGGCGCACAGCTCCTTGCTGCCGCTCAGGGGAGTGGCGTACGAGATGAAGCGGGCGCCGTGGATCTCGTGGGTGACGGCTTCGGACGGACGGACTACGGGCACGGCGGACCTCCATGGACGTGGACGTTCGGAATGGTCAAGCTCCTTGACCACACCTCAATATGGTCAAGCTGATTGACCAATACGTCAAGCTGCTTGACCAACATGCCCGGGGTGTTTCAATGCTTCCGTGCAGAACTCCGAGGCCATAGCCCTGTCCGCCGCGCTGCTCGCCGCCGCCGGTGAGCTGACGCAGCGTATTCATGACGGCGTGGTCGCCCGGGGGTTCGAGGGGGTGCGGCCCGCGCACGGCTTCGCCTTCACGCGGCTGGCTCCGGACGGGGCGACGGTCACCGACCTCGCCGGCCATCTGGGGGTCACCAAGCAGGCCGCCAGCCAGCTCGTCGAGGAACTCGTCCGCAAGGGATACGTCGAGCGGCGCCCGCATCCCGACGACGCGCGTGCCCGGCTGATCGTGCTGACCGAGCTCGGCTGGGCCTGCACTCGCGCGGCGGAGGAGGCGGCCGCCGATGCCGTGCGGGCGTGGAGCGAACTGCTCGGCGAGGGTGAAATGCGCGCGTTGCGCGACCGTTTGGTGCGCATTGCGCCCTACGGTCCCATCAGGCCCGCCTGGTGACGGTTCATCGGCTGCAACCATCGCCTCTGGTTACCGCTGGAAGTTTTTACTGACGCGTAACTTCACACCTGAGCTACTCGCCCGTAACTTGACGAGTGAACAGCATCCTCGTGATCCGGATCACAGGGCGTATGCCGTCGCAACTCCCTTGAGCCGCAAGGAGATCACACGATGCTGCCCTGGAAGCGAGTGCTCAGACCCCTGACCGCGCTGCTCCTGACCGCCGCGGTCACGGTCGTCCCCGCTGCCGCCGCCCGAGCCGATTCCGCCCCCAGTAGTGGGTGGAACAACTACTCCTGCAAGCCGTCCGCCGCCCACCCCCGCCCCGTCGTCCTCGTCCACGGCACCTTCGGGAACTCCGTCGACAACTGGCTGGCCCTCGCGCCCTACCTGGTGGACCGCGGGTACTGCGTCTACTCCCTCGACTACGGGCAACTGCCCGGCGTCCCGCTCTTCAACGGCCTCGGCCCCATCGACAAGTCGGCCGAACAGCTTCAGGTGTTCGTCGACAAGGTGCTCGCCGCGACCGGCGCCGCCAAGGCCGACCTCGTCGGTCACTCGCAAGGCGGCATGATGCCCCGCTACTACCTCAAGTTCCTCGGCGGAGCCGCCAAGGTGAACGCGCTCGTCGGTATCGCGCCCGACAACCACGGCACCACCCTCAGCGGTCTCACCAACCTGCTGCCGTACTTCCCGGGTGCCGAGGACCTGCTGAAGGCGTCCACCCCGGGGCTCGCGGACCAGATGGCCGGATCCGCGTTCATGACCAAGCTCAACGCCGGCGGCGACACCGTCGCGGGCGTCCACTACACGGTCATCGCCACCGAACACGACGAGGTGGTCACGCCGTACACCTCGGGGTTCCTCACCGGCTCCGACGTCCACAACGTCCTGCTCCAGGACCTGTGCCCGGTCGACCTCTCCGAGCATGTGGCGATCGGCCTCCTCGACCGGATCGCGTACCACGAGGTGGCGAACGCCCTCGATCCGGCGCATGCCAGTGCCACCACCTGCGCGTCCGTGTTCAGCTGATCCAGCGATCCAGCTGATCCAGCCGATTCGGCTGAGCACCCCGCCGGGGTCTGTCCGACCTGAGCCGCCGGACAGACCCCGGAGTTTTTCGTTCTAGCGGCCGTGCCGGCCGCCGTTCACCGCACGGCGGCGGACCGAGGCGAACAGGGCCGCCGCGCCGAGTGCCAGGGCGGCGGCCCCACCGACCGCGATGTACGGGGTGCTGCCGTCGCCACCGGTCTCGGCGAGGTTCTCCGAGGAACCGGCGGCGTCCGGCTGGTTGGCGTCGGTGTCCGAGGCCGGGGCGGCTGTGCTGGGTTCCGCCGACGTACTGGCGTCGTCGTCACCGTGACCGTGGTGCTCGACAGTCGACTTGTCGGCACCGTCCTCGATCTGCTCCTCGGAGGGCGCGGAGGCGGTCGGGGCGGGCGAGGAGCTGCTCCCCGCACCGCCACTGCCGCTTCCGGTGTCGCCGCTTCCGCTGCCGCTCGCGCTTCCGCCGAAGGCCACGTCCGAGCAGGAGTAGAACGCCTCCGGGCTGTCCGAGCGCTGCCAGATCGCATACAAGAGCTGCTTGCCGGAGCGCTCCGGGAGAGTGCCGGAGAACGTGTAGAAGCCTCCCGAGGCGACCGGGTCGGTGGTGGTCGCGACCGGGTGTTCAAGATCCAGGTCGTCCCAGGCGAGCGGCTGGGACGGGTCGTATCCCGCCTTCGTGATGTACACCTTGAAGGTGCCCTTGTGCGGGGCGGTCACGCGGTACTTGAAGGTGTACGAGCCGCTGCTCACGCCGGTCGCGGGCCAGTCGGCGCGCGCGAGGTCGAGCCCCTTGAACTCGTCGTTGTTCGCGCTGCACAGCTTGCCGTCCGGTATCAGCGCCTGGTGCTGCCCGTTCGCGTCGCCGATCCGGATGCCGTTCCAGTCGTAGAGCGCCTGGGTGCCACCCGCCGCGACGGCCGCCTTGCAGGCGTCCGAGGTGGGGCTCTCGGGATTCTCCGCGTAGCACTGGGACACCCGGCTGACCGGGTCACCCATCGTGCCGTGCGCGGCCGCCGGCGCGGCGGCGAGCGCGGTCAGGGCGAGCGGGGCAGCACCGACGGCGGCGATCGCGGCGACCTTGCGGCGAGCGCTCGGGCGAGCAGGCATGGGGGAACTCCTCGAAACGGTCCATGAGGCTTGGGCGGAACCCGTGGGGGCGATCAGCAAACTAGCCCCAAGAAACCGTGAAATCGCCTGCTGGAGGCGGGTGATGGAGATCCTTATGGCGCCGTTAAGGGAGTGCTGAGACTGCGCTCAGATAGGTAGCGTGCGCGGCATGACAGACACGCCTGAAGAGTGCGGGATCCGGCCGGCCGTCGCTTCCGACGTGCCCGCCGTGAAGGCCGTCATCGACGCGGCGTTCCACCCCTACATCGAGCGCATCGGGCTGGTTCCCGTGCCCATGGAGGCGGACCACGCGGCGAACGTGGCCGCGGGGCGGGTGTTCGTGACGGGGGAGCCGGTGACGGGGCTCGTGGTGATCGAGCAGCACGCGGACCATCTGTATCTCGACACCATCGCCGTCCGGCCCGATGCCCACGGCAAGGGCATCGGGCGACGGCTGCTGCATTTCGTGGACGCACGCGCGCGTGCGCTCGGACTGCCCGAGATCAGGCTTCTCACGAACGCGCTGATGTGGGAGAACCAGAAGATCTACCCGCGGTACGGCTACGAGGTCGTGGAGCGTCGCGTGGACGGCCCGTACGACCGCGTGCACTACCGCAAGCGGCTGGTCTGACGGTTATGGGTCCTGGCGGTGGTCGTGGCGGCTCAGCCGTCCGGCCACCACGTTCGTGCGATGTCCTTTCGGACCTCCGGGCGCTCGGCCGGACGCTTGTCGGCCTCCTCCCGCACGCGGCGGGAGTCCGACTTCCTCAGGGGCTTCTGCACGGTCACACGGCGCATGGCTGCCTCCTTGTGTCTACCGGGTTCCGCTGGGGTACGGAGGTAGACCCTTTTCGGGAGAGTTCCTCATCGGTCGGGATCTGTCTGTGGCGGCTGTCACGAATCGACTGTCAGTGGTGGGTGTCACCCTGGGGCGCATGACGAGTAACAGTGGCATGAATCCAGGGGCGGACGTCGACTGGGACGCAGAGTCCGTCACCTTCGACGACGAGCCCGATCACGGCCTGCGTGACCCTCTCGTAAGGGAGGCCTGGGCGGCCCGGCTGCGCACGTGGCTGCCGGAGCGCGCGGCCGACATCCTCGACCTGGGCTGCGGCACCGGCAGCCTGTCACTGCTCGCGTCCGAGCGGGGGCACCGCGTCACCGGGGTCGACCGCTCGCCGCGCATGGTCGACCTCGCCCGCGCGAAGCTGGCGGGCCGTGACGCGGTGTTCCTCCAGGGCGACGCTGCGGCACCGCCCGTCGGTGAGCAGCGGTTCGACGTGCTGCTCTGCCGCCATGTGCTGTGGGCGCTGCCCGACCCCGAGCGCGTCCTTCGGAACTGGCGCGGACTGCTGCGCCCAGGAGGGCGGCTCGTCCTCGTCGAGGGCGTGTGGGGGACCGTGAGCCCGGTCGGCATGTCCGCCGACCGGCTGACCGCCCTGCTGAAGCCCCTCGTGACGGAAGCGGCCGACATGCACGTGGAGCCGCTGTCGGGCGACGCCCGGCTGTGGGGGCGGGAGGTCGAGGACGAGCGGTACGCGGTGGTGGCCACCCTCAGGTGACATGACGGGCGTCCAGGGGTGGTGTGAAAGTCCCGCACAGCACCCCCTAGGCGAGCAACGCCTCGAAGTCGCCCTCGCGGGCTAGGCGTTCGAGTTCGTCCAGGGCGTTCTCGGCGGCGGCCGCGGCACGCGGATCGGTGGCCGCCAGGCCGCTCTCCGCGAACTCGTCCTCGTCCAGCCGCAGTACGGCCTTGCCGTCGGCCGAGCGCCACAGGTCCAGGTCCAGATCCTCGACGACCAGCTCGCCGCCGGAGACGGTGGCCGGACGGGTGATGTCGCAGTACCAGCCCTTCAGTACGCCCTCGGCGTCACGGACCTCCTTCACCGCGTACCAGCGGTCCCGCCAGTAGTACTCGGTGAAGACATCGCCCTGCTCGAACCGTACGAAGCCGAAGTCCCGTACGCCGTCGCCCGCCCACGGCGCGCGTACGGTCACACGGGTGCCGTCGTCGTCGAGCAGCTCGGCGGGGTAACGGATCTTCGTGCGGCCCGCCTTGACGAGGACGACCTCCAACATGGCCGGGGTGTCAGCCGAGTTCGCGGACATACTTCACCTCCGTGGCGCAGATCTCGTAACCGAACCACTTGTTGATCGCCAGCATCGGCCCGTTGCCGGAGTCGTTGCCCGTGAACGCCTCCGTGAAGCCGGCGGCGCGGGCGCGGTGCAGCGAGTCGTTCTTGGCGAGCTTGGCGAGGCCGCGGCCCCGGAAGGCGCGGGCGGTGCCCGTCATCACGGTGCCGTACCGGGTGCCGCCGTCGGTGCGGGCAGCGCTGAACGCGGCGGGGTGGCCGTCGACCACGGCGACCGAGGTCAGTTCGGCGCTGAAGAGAGGGTTGCGCCACGTTTCCGTCAGCCAGGCGTCGTAGTCCGTGAACTCGCGGTCGACGTCACTCGGTTCGTCGAGCAGCGTCTCCGCGTCCAGGCGGAACAGCGGGCGCGGATCGTCGGCGAAGTCCGCGGCGGTGCGCAGCTCCACACCGGGCGGCGGGGACTGGAGCGGCGGCAGGGTGCCGTTCGCCAGGTCGAGGCGGAGGAAGTGCGCGGAGCGGCTGGCGCGGTAGCCGTGCCTCTCCGCGAAGGCCCGGTTGCCGGGCTCGTCCAGGACCCAGGCGTGCAGCCTCGTCGCGCCGAGGGCGGCAAGGCGCTCCTCGGCGGCGCGCACCAGCAGCGCGCCCGCGCCGCGTCCCGTCCGCTTCGGGTGCACATAGACGTTGACGTACGCCTGGCCTGGCTCCGGGCTGTCATAGATGACGCCCACCTGTGCCGTGCCGATGAACTCGCCGTCCTCCTCGGCCAGCAGCGGCTGGTAGTGGGAGTCGGGGTGGGCGTGCTCCACGTCGTAGGCGATGGACTCGGGGGTGTACAGCATGAAGGGGAGGGCCAGATGACGGATGCGGGCGAAGCCCTCGGCGTCTGCCTGGCTTCCGCGGCGCAGCTCGCGAACGATCACTGTCATGGAGTCGCACGCTACGCGTGGGTTGTGTGCGGATGCCTCTCATTTTCCGGTGGGTACGGGACAATCGCTGCGTGACCCTGAAGATCCACATCGATGAGGGGGCCGCGCCGTACGAGCAGGTGCGCGCCCAGATTTCCGAGCAGGCCCGCTCCGGCGCACTGCCGGTCGGCTACAAGCTGCCCACGGTGCGCGGCCTCGCCGAGTCGCTCGGCCTCGCGGCCAACACCGTCGCCAAGGCGTACCGGGCCCTGGAGACGGACGGGGTGATCGAGACACGGGGCCGCAACGGAACGTTCGTGGCTGCCGCCGGCTCGGCCGCCGAGCGCGAGGCAGCGAGTGCCGCGCAGGCCTATGCCGAGAGGGCGCACCGCCTCGGCCTCACGGAGCCGGCCGCGCTCGACGCCGTACGGGATGCCCTGCGGGCGGCTTACGGGGACTAGGGGACTAGGGGGCGCTCAAGACGTCGGCACGCGACCCGGCGTGCGCGTCACCGTCAGGCCCGTTGCCGTTGCCGCACGGGCGAAGGCCATCGCGTCGTGGACCGCTGCCGCATACACGTCGTTGTTGAAGTACGCGTACACCTCGTCGTCGTCGGGCCAGGTTTCGGCGATGCGGTGGGCCCAGGTCGTCAGGGACTGCCGGCCGTAGCGCGGCCATTGCAGGGCGCGACCCTCGTGGAAGCGGAGGTAGCCCCAGTCGGTGGTCCGCCACAGTGGGGTGACCGGGCGGGCGAGTACGTCGGCCCAGCAGAGGGCGGCGCCCCGTGACTCCAGCACGGTGCGCACCTCCGGCGTCCACCAGGAGTCGTGGCGCGGTTCGACCGCGATCCGTGTGCCGGAGGGGAACCGGGCGAGGCAGTCGTCGAGGAGACCGGGGTCGCCGTGCAGGGTGGGCGGGAGCTGGAGCAGGACCGGGCCCAGACGGTCGCCCAGGCCCGCGGCATGCGTCATCAGGCGGTGCACCGGCTCCGCCGGGTCCCGCAGCCGCTTGATGTGGGTCAGATAGCGGCTCGCCTTGACGGCGACGACGAAGTCCGGCGGTGTGCGCTCCCGCCAGGCCGCGAAGGTCTCCCGCGACGGCAGCCGGTAGAAGGCGTTGTTGATCTCGACCGTGGCGAACCGCGCCGCGTACTCCTCCAGCCACAGCCGCAGGGGCAGCCCATCGGGGTACAGGACGCCGCGCCAGTCCTTGTACTGCCACCCCGACGTGCCGACGTACAGGGTCATACCTCCATCAAAGCACCGCTCGCGTGTGTCTGAGGAGCTGAGGAGCTACAGATCTCGCGTGCCCGGGGAGCTACAGATACAGTCCCGCGTCCGCGCCCTCCCGCTGGTCCGGTACGGACGTCGGAGTCGTCCCCCGGCGCAGCGCGTACAGCTCCGCCAGGGTCGCGCCCTCACGGGAGACGCCTTCCTCCGTGCCGAGCCAGCTGACCGCCTCGGGGCGGGTCAGCGGGCCGACCTCGATACGGGCGAGACAGCGGCCGGGGCGGACGACGGCGGGGTGGAGACGCTCCAGGTCCTCGTTCGTGGTGACGCCCACGAGGACGTTGCGGCCCTGGCCGAGCAGCCCGTCCGTGAGGTTGAGCAGCCGGGAGAGCGCCTGGCCCGCCGTGTGCTTGGCCTCGCCGCGGATCAGCTCGTCGCAGTCCTCAAGGAGGAGCAGACGCCAACGCCCCTTGCCCGTGCCGTCCTCCTCACCGATCGCGATGTCCATCAGATAGCCGACGTCCGAGAAGAGCCGCTCCGGATCGAGGACGCAGTCGACCTGGCACCAGTCGCGCCAGGAACGGGCCAGCGTGCGCAGGGCCGATGTCTTGCCCGTGCCTGGCGGTCCGTGCAACAGCAGCAGCCGGCCGGCGATGTCCTCCGGCGTCGTCTTCATCAGGTGGTCCATCGCGTCCGCCACCGGCGCCGTGTAGTTGGGGCGGATCTCCTCCCACGTACCCGCCGAGATCTGGCGTGTCGTACGGTGCGGGCCCCGGCGCGGGGACACGTACCAGAACCCCATCGTCACGTTCTCCGGCTGCGGCTCGGGCTCGTCGGCCGCGCCGTCCGTCGCCTGGTTCAGCACCTTCTCGGCCAGCTCCACACTGGTCGCGGTCACCGTGACATCGGCGCCGCGGTTCCAGCGGGACACCAGGAGGGTCCAGCCGTCGCCCTCGGCGAGCGTCGCGCTGCGGTCGTCGTCGCGCGCGGAGCGCAGCACACGGGCACCCGGCGGGAGCAGCGTCGCCCCGGACCGTACGCGGTCGATGTTCGCCGCGTGCGAGTGCGGCTGCTCGCCCGTCGCGAAGCGGCCGAGGAACAGCGCGTCGACGACGTCCGACGGTGAGTCGCTGTCGTCGACGTTGAGCCTGATCGGCAGAGCGTCGTGTGGGTTCGCAGACATGTCGCCATGATCCGTCACACGAGCGCCCCGTGCACCCGGTTTCCGCAGTGCGTCCCGTGTGTCGGATGTCGTCCGACGCTTCCGGTGTATCCCCTCCGTCCTGTTACAGGGCTGTGGTGTGACGAGATCTGTCCCACGGCCGATGCCCGCCGTTACTGTTGCCCATGATGGGACGTCATGGGTGGAATTCGGGGGCACGGCGGTGGCGGCTCACCGCGCTGCTCGGAGTCGGTGCGGCCGCTCTGGCCCTGGTGGTGACCTTGCTCAACACCCTGCCGGGCGACGGCGGGAGCACCGCGGGCACGACCCGCGACGGGGACAAGGTGCACGGCACACCGGTCACCCCGCCCGGCACGCCGCAGCCGGCGGTGGGCTGGGGCTTCACCCACACCCAGTTCAGCGCCGACGAGGGCAGCGACGCCGCCGTCGAGCGCGCCGAGGGGCTGCTGGAGAAGCAGTCGCTGCCGCAGAACCAGCACATCATGGGCTGGGGTGCCGGCAACCCCGAGCCGTCCAAGGGGCGTTACGACTTCTCCGAGATGGACCGCCGTATCGACTTCATCCGCAAGTCCGGCGGCACCCCGGTCGTCACCCTGTGCTGCTCCCCGGACTGGATGAAGGGCGGCAAGTCCGGCACCACCGACTGGAGTCAGTCCGCCCTGGAGACCGCCCCGGACCGCGCCCACTACAAGGACTTCGCCGCGCTCGCCGCGACCGTCGCCAAACGCTATCCGGACGTACGGCACTTCATCGTCTGGAACGAGTTCAAGGGCTTCTGGAACGACAGCGAGGCCCGCTGGGACTACGAGGGCTACACCGACCTCTACAACCTGGTCTACAAGGCGCTGAAGAAGGTCGACAAGGACATCATGGTGGGCGGTCCCTACCTGGTCATGGACAGCTTCGACCCGCGTCAGACGGAGAACGCGTCCACGACCCTGAAGGGCACCTGGGGCGCCATGGACCAGCGGGTCCTCGACGCCTTCGACTACTGGAACAAGAACAAGGCGGGCGCCGACTTCGTCGTCGTGGACGGCTCCAGCTACACGAACGACGACGACATGCTGCCCAATGAGTTCGCGGCCACCGACAAACTCACGGCCGTCGGCACCTGGGTGCGCGAGCAGACGCACGACCTGCCCCTGTGGTGGGCCGAGTACTACGTGGAACCGGCCGACGGCAACGACGACCGCAAGGGCTGGTCCGAGACCCACCGCGCCGCCGTCCAGGCCGCCGGAATGATCGCGATGGTCAAGGGCGGCGCCTCCTCCGGCTTCTACTGGAACCCGGAGGAGGAGAAGGGCACCGACTGCGCGGGCTGCCTGTGGACACCGACCGACAGCTCCGGCGGGGGGAAGGAGCTCCCCATGTACGGGCTGGTCTCCCGGTTCAGCAAGGAGTTCCCGCCCGGCACCACGTACCGGACGGTGTCGATCGCCGCGGACGACGTGCCCAACGTCCGCGTCCTGGCCACCGACAAGACCGTCCTCGTGATCAACATCCTCGACCGGTCGATCAGCGCGAAAGTGGACGGGAAGCGGTTCGAGATGGGGGCGTACGAGGTGAAGTGGCTGACGCGATAGACCGCGCAGGCCACTTCACCCGAACCACCCGCCCCACACCCGCACAGCGCTGCTCGCACAGCACCGCTCGTACTGCTTTCGCCCGCGCTACTTCATGGTCAGGAACCGCTGCACCATCGAGGCCAGCAGCACCGCCAGCAGCGGCAGCGAGAACCAGAAGCTGCTCTGCAGCCAGCGCAGTTGACGCACGCTCGGCCGCACCGCGACCCGTACGACCTCCCGTGCCGTCAGCAGCATGATGAGCGCGATCGCCGCCAGACCGCCGACCACCGACCACGGTGTCCAGGTGACCTGGGGCCCGATCGGGCCGGGTTCGGCCTTCGGGACCTTGCCCGCGGGCTGCTTGCGCAGCACGTACATCGTCACGTCGTCGTTGACGAGGACCTTCTTCAGCTCCGGCCGGTCGTCGAGGTTGGTGATCAGCCTCGACTCCCAGGTCGCCGAATAGCCCACGTCCATCTCCAGATAGACGACCTGACTGCGGTTGATCATCAGATACGAGTTCGGGCCCGCGTCCTTGAGCGCCTTGACGAGCCCGGACACCAGGACCGGGTCGGCGGGCGCCAGCGTGGGCACGTACTGCACCTTCTCCATGTCCTTGGCGCCCCACGGCATCGCGGGGGTCACATTGGCGATCGTGTCGTTGCTCAGCCAGAGCAGCCGTACGGTCGGATCGTCGTGCTCGTACACGTAGTTCATGGCCGCGACCTCGCCCGGCCTGATCCGCTCGAAGGCCTCGTTGCCCCAACGGGCCACCAGGAAGCCGCCCATGAGGAGCAGGCCCGCCATGAGAGCCGCGAGCGGGGCGAGGCTCACTCGGTCCTTCTCACGTTCCTTCGCGGTGACGCCGGTGCGCGGGAACAGGGCGAGTCCGGCCAGCAGGGCCGCGCCCGGGACGGCGAACATGAAGACCCGCAGGGCCATTTCGCCGCCGTACGACTGCATGCCGAAGCCCAGGAACGGCACGAAGGTGAGGACGAGCAGCGAGCGCTCGCGGTACTTGTGGTCGCGCCGCCGCCACCAGCCCCAGCAGGCGAAGGCCATGATGCCGCCGGCGAGCAGCACGCGCGTGTAGAGCACGAGCTTGTGCGTGGAACTGCCGCCCTGGATACGGCCGGAGACGGACGTCGACACATTGCTGCCCACGCCGCCGACACCGCCGAACAGGTCGTTGAAATGCCCCGACCAGTACGGCTCGGCCATGAAGCTGATCCAGACGGAGACCAGCACGGCGAACAGGATGGGCAGGCCGCGCAGTTCGGAGCGGCCGATGAGGACGAGGACCGCGAGGACGCCCAGCATCACGAACGGCGTGAGCTGGTGTGCCGGGACGGTGGCCGCGAACAGCCCTATCAGGATCACGAGGAGTACGGCCCGCTGGCGGCGGTCCGTCGGCTCGACCTCCGCCTCGCCGGGGCGCACCTTCGCCCACAGCACGCGCGGCGCCCGGAACCACACGAGCAGGATCGCCACGAAGGCCAGATAGAGCAGATACGTGAAGCCCTGCGGCGAGAAGTAGTCCTGGCCGACCCAGCTGCTCAGCGTGAAGATCCAGATGCCGGTCCACTTGGCCCGCCAGCTCGCCCGCATCGAGCGGACCAGGAGGAACATCGGTGCCAGGTAGAGAAGCTGGATCGTCAGCGGCCACCAGCGGATGACCTCGCTGAGGTCGGTGACTCCGCAGGCCTTCGCGACGAACGCGGCGGCGGCGAAGAAGCCGGGCCAGCTCCAGCGGGCGTCGAGGTCGGGGACCGCGGATCCTGTGCGGTCGATGTAGTCCAGGAAGCCGAGGTGCTGCCAGGCCGTGGCGAACCGTGGCTCTGTTTCGATCACCGCGGGGAGTGCGTGCAGGGAGACCACGGTGGCGAGCAGGGTGAAGAGCAGGAGGCCCTTGTGCTCGCTGTTCATCCAGAGGAGTGAGGCGAAGACCGTGACGAGGAGGGCTGCGCCGAGCAGGGTGGGCAGCGGGAGTATGGAGATGAGGCCGAGGCCGCCCATGCGGGCGAGGGAGCCGTCGTTGAGGCCCAGGGCCGGGACCCAGTAGAGGAGCAGGGCGGAGATCAGCAGGCAGCCGAGGACTACGCCCGGTTTGGACGGGTGCTGGAGGCGTTCGCGTAGGGATGGGTTCGTTGTTGGCTGCGGGTCGGTGGGGGCTGGTCGCGCAGTTCCCCGCGCCCCTGAGGGGGCGCTGTCCTTGCCCTCCGCCTCAAAGGGAGCGTCGATTTCCGGGGCCTCCGACGGGCCCAGTGATGCCTCCGAGCCCGGTTCCCTCGCCTCGACCGGCAGGCCTACGGACGGTTGCTTCTGCGCCCAGGTCGGGCGTCGTACCGCTGGAGTTCCCGCCGGGGGTGTGCCCGGTCCCGGGCGGACGTCCGGCCGGCGTTCCAGGTGGTCGAAGTCGACGTGGATGCCGAGCGCGAGGGTGTCGGCGTCCAGCTTCTTCGCCCAGGTGGGGCCGGTCTTCGTCGTGGGCGTCTCGCGTGCCCCCAGGTCGGCGAGGTCGCCGTCCGGTGCCGCGTCCTCGGGGACCTCGGCGGGCGGTGCGGCGCGCACGATCTTGTACAGCCTGGGCGCGGCGATCGTCACGATCACCGCGAGGCTGGAGATCTCGGCGACGCCCGCTCCGGTCAGGCCCATGCGGGGCAGCAGGATCACCGTCAGACCGAGCACGAGGACGCACAACAGGCCTTGCAGATAGGCGAGTCCGGAGGTGCGGCTCTGGGCGCGCAGCACCGCGAAGTACGTCTCCATGACGACCCGCAGCAGCGCGCCGACGGCGAACCAGCGCAGCAGCGGGGTCGCCGCGTGCGCGTAGCCGTCGCCGAAGACGTGCAGGATGAACGGAGCGCCGAGGAACAGCAGCCCGCACACCGGCAGCATGATCCGCGCCATCCGCTTGAGCGCGGCCCGCGTGTTGGCGGCCAGGCGTGCCGGGTCGTGCGAGCCCTCGACGGTCAGCGAGGCGCCCATGTTGATGGCGAGCAGGTTGACCGTGCCGCCGATGGTGGTGGTGATGTAGAAGTACGCGTTGTCGGTGGAGCTGACCTGCGAGGCGACGATCACCGGGACGAGGTAGACCACGGCGAGCGAGAAGAGGGAGCCGGTGTAGTCGCCGGCGAGGAAGCGTCCGATCTCCTTGACCGAGGGCGGTTTCGCGTGGTCCTCGGTCGCCTTGATGTGCCGGGGGACCAGGCGCCGGAAGACCAGCAGCCCCAGCGGCACCACCGACAGGGCGATCGCGGCGATCCAGGAGACGAACACACCCGTCGTGGGGATCGCGGCGGCGAGGCCGATCAGCAGCACCAGCTTCACCGCGGAGAACACCGTGTTGCCCACCGGCACCCACAGCGCGCTGCGCAGCCCGGTCAGCACCCCGTCCTGGAGCGTCAGCACCGACCAGGCGACGACCGCGAGGATGAACCCGAGGCCGTTGAGCGGTCCGTGCAGGAAGCGGTACGAGGGTCCCCACAGGTTCAGGGTGAGCAGGAACAGCACGGCGGCGGACGCCACGACCACCGAACTGCCCGCGTACGTACGGAAGATGAGGCGTCCGGTGGCGCGCCCGGCGACGGGGATGAAGCGGGCCAGGGCGCCCGTCAGGGTCACCGCGGTGAGACCCGCGAGGAGCTTCATCGCGGCGATCGCGGCGGAGCCCTGACCGACCGCCGACTCGGAGTAGTAGCGGGCTGCGACCAGCCAGTACCCGAGCCCGAGCACCGCGGAGATCCCGGTGTTGAGCATCAGGGCGTAGGCGTTGCGGAACAGCTGGTTGCCCCCTCCGGCCCCCTTGCGGCCCCTGCCGGGCAGCCGGAGACGGCGGCCCGGCTGCTTCTCGGGTGCCTCGGTCGTGGGCGTGGAAGCCTGGGTTGTGGTCGTCGTGTCAGACACGGGAAAGGATGGCCTTCCGGCGGACCTGTCGTGCTCTTCGGACCACGGCATACCCCTTGGTGAGGGCGCGGTCCCGGGCGAAGTTGCGGGCGATCGCACGGCCTTCGACCAGCCGCTCGAACTCCTCGATACCGGTGCTGCGGCGCACGGTGACGCGTTGCAGGGCGTACGGTCCCTGCCGGCGCCGCGCCAGGCCGTTGCCGACGGCGAGCGACTGGGCGAACCCCGCCTCGCGCACCGTACGGCGCACCCGGCGGCTGGAGTAGCCGTACGGGTACGCGAACGAGACGGGGCGGGCGCCCAGTTCGCCGGCGATGATGTCCTTGCAGCGCAGCAGCTCGAACCAGAGCGTGTCGTCGGTGAGCTGGTCCAGCTGCGGGTGGGTGTGGCTGTGCCCGCCGATCTCCACCTGGGCCTCGGCGAGCTCGCGCACCTGGTCCCAGTCCAGCATCGTGTCGAGGCCGCCCCCGGTGTCGTGCGCGCCCTTGATCCACCCCGTCGAGACGAACAGCGTGGAGGCGAAGCCGCGCTTGGCGAGCTCGGACAGCCCGTGCCGGTGCACGCCCTCGTAGCCGTCGTCGAAGGTGATGAGGACGGGCCGGGCGGGCAGCGGGCCGCCCGAGCGCCAACTCGTCGCCAGCCGCGCCGTGTCGACCGGGGTGAATCCCCGGTCGTCCAGCAGCGCCATCTGCTCGGCGAACGCCTCCGGCGCGACGGACAGTGCCCTCGTCGCGTCGTTCGGCGAGCGTGCGATCGAGTGGTACATCAAGATCGGCACGGGTTCGCTCATGCTGCCGCCCCCTCGTCGCCCCGGACCCCCTCGATCTCCACCACGGAGAATGTGGCCCCACCCCTGCGTGCCCGGACGCTCCCGAGAACGTACCCGCCCGCCGCCGTCAGAACCCCGGCGACGATGGCGCCCGCACGGCCCGCGCCGCCCGGGCGGGCCAGTGCCGCGTCCCGCAGTCCGCGCAGGATCCCGGCGGGCAGGACACGGGTCGTGTAGCGGCGCTCCGACTCCAGTCCCTTGTCGGAGCCGACGCTTCGGGCGACGAGTGCCTTGGACAGACCCTCGGCGTACGCGCGCGTGCGGAAGTACCCGAAGTGCTCGCGCGCTTCGGGCACCCGGTGGTGGATGACCGCCCGGTCGTCGATCAGCAGGATCGCGTCCGGTCTGGCGCGGGTGAGGCGGATGCACAGCTCCGTCTCCTCGCAGCCCAGCGGGCGCTTGTCGCCGTCGCGGCCGATGCCGGTCGCGAAGCCGCCCGCCGCGTCGAACGCCGTACGACGGAAAGAGGCGTTTCCGCCGAGGACGTTGCGGACCTCGACCCGGCCCGGCGGCAGCCCTTTATAGGTGCAGCCCACCACCCAGTCGAACTCCTCGGGGAACCAGACCGGGCGCCGGCCCGACGCCCAGATCGGCATCGTACGGCCGCCGACGGCCATGACCCGCGGGTCCGCGTACCCCGCGGCGAAGTGCCGCAGCCAGTCCCGCTCGGCCACGGCGTCGTCGTCGAGGAACGCGATGATCTCGCCGCGCGCGACGGCGATCCCGGTGTTGCGGCCCGCGGACAGACCGCGGGGGCCCGCGTTGGCGAGCACCCGCACCGCGTCGGTCTCCTTGTACTCCCTGGTCAGCCGCTCCAGGAGCGTGGCGTTGTGGTCCACGACCAGGAGCGTCTCCAGAGCGGGCAGGGACTGCGTCCGCACCGAGGAGACCGCCGCGAGGATGTCCTCCCAGCGGTCCTCGGTGTAGACGCAGACGACCACCGAGATGCGCGCGATGTCCGGCTCGCTCAAGACACCTCTCCCTGGCCCGAGTTGATCTGGGCGGCGTGCGGCCTGCGGCGCAGCGCGCGCCGGTTGGACCGCTCCTTGAGGATCACCTTGAGCACCCGGAACCCGTCCCGGACGGCGCGCAGATTGCTGGTGCCGTGGATGCGGAGGTACTCGTGGCTGGGGATCTCCTGCACCTTGAGGCCTGCCTTGACGACCCGGATGTTCATCAGGGTCTCGACCTCGAAGCCGGTGCAGTCGAGGTCGATCTTGTCGAGGCAGTGCCGCCAGAACGCGTTGTATCCATAGCAGAGGTCGGTGTAGCGGGCGCCGAACTTGGCGTTGACGGCCGCGCACAGCACGCGGTTGCCGAGCTTGCGGATCGGCGTCATGTCGGACGTGCCGCCACCGTTGGCGAAGCGGGAGCCTTTGGCGAAGTCCGCCCCGGACACCAGTGCGGAGACGTACGACACGATCTCGTGGCCGTCGGCCGAGCCGTCCGCGTCGACCATCACGATGATGTCGCCGGTGCACGCCTCGAATCCGGTGATCAGGGCATCTCCTTTGCCCTTTCCGCGCTGCTCGACGACCTTGACGTCGGGCCACAGTTCGCGGGCCACTTCGACGGTGTTGTCGGTGGAATTGCCATCGACAAGAACCACTTCGTGTATCCAGCCGGGAAGGGTCTTGAAGACGTACGGGAGATTCTCGGCCTCATTCATGGCGGGAATCACGACGCTCACCGGCGGTGCAATGGCCAGGTGAGAGGAGATCGGCCGGTACTTGCCGGCCATTAACGGATCATCGCCCGAAACGGCTGGGCGCAGGACGGAACTCATGAGTCTGGTCCCTCTCGTCCGGTGGACCGCCCGCCCCTGGGCAGTCCGGCTCTTTGTCCGGTTCGAAAGGGGGGTTCTCACTTACGGCATGACGAAATGGATCTCCGTGCCTGCCGGGTGAGCTGGCAAATCTGGCCGGCTTTCGGAAAAGCGGAAACCGGTCGCGCGGCACGACTCGGCACAGTTGTGGTCACCGAGCACGGCACCCCCCTACCGCGCCCCGCGCCGGGCCTCCATCGCGATCTTGAGCCCTCCCCTAGATCGCATTTGCATGATGGACCGATGCGGGTGAGATGTACGACGGTATTGATGAATGAGACTGTATGGCAAGACCTGGAACGAGCCCTCACGTTTTTGTTGGTTTGGCCGTTACCTAATGACTCGAACGGATTTTCCTCATCCGTTTGAGGACCTTTTCGGCAGGCTCGAAGAGCTCCGGCCGCGCAGCCGTCGTCCCCCCACCAGCAGCAGAATGAGGCAGCTGATCACGGTCACGGCCGTGACGCCGCCGCTGACCGACCACCTGTGCACGGCGAGCATGCCCTGGGCCACCAGCATGTCGACCGCGACCGCGCCCGCGACCGACGCCAGGACACGGCCGAAGGGTTCCAGCCCGCGCAGCGCGGCCGCGATGGCGACCGACGGCGCCGCGAGCAGGAAGAACAACGTGAACGGGCCGCGCAGCGGTGAGTCCACGTCGGCGAGCGCGAGGATCGCGCCGACCACCGCGACCACGGTCGCGGCACCCGCGAGCAGCGGCAGCAGATCCCTCCCGGGCTCCTGTCCTGGCCGCTCCGGGCTGTCTGATGAAGGTGTCTTGATACGTATGGTCTGCATTGGCGACTTTGCCCCCCAGCGCGCCGGATGCCGGGCCTCAATGTCGCGCAGCGGGCCGGGGGCCGTCAAGGTGCGGAAGCTGGTCATAGCAGTTCATGGGGGACTTCAAACACGCGTTCCCCGGAGGCGCCGGCTGCCTCCGGGGAACTGCCTTTCAGGTCAAGCGAGTTGACGTGTTACGAGACGATCTTGAGGAGCTTGTTCGGCGAACCGGTACCCGCGCTGGTGACCACGCCCGAGGTCGCGCCGTTCACCAGGGCCGTGGCGACCTGGGCCGGGGTGGCCGAGGTGTGGCCCGCGAGGTAGACGGCTGCCGCGCCCGCGACGTGCGGGGTGGCCATCGACGTACCGGAGAGTGTCGCGGTGGCGGTGTCGCTGGTGTTGTAGCCCGCCAGGATCGAGACGCCCGGGGCGAAGATGTCGAGCACCGAGCCGTAGTTGGACCAGCTCGCCTTCGCGTCCGTGCTGCTGGTGGCGCCGACCGTGATCGCGGTGGAGACCCGGGCGGGGGAGTACGAGGAGGCGTTGGCCCCGCTGTTGCCCGCCGCGATCGCGTAGGTGACGCCGCTGGCGATGGAGTTCGCCACGGCGGTGTCCAGCGAGGTGGAGGCGGAGCCGCCGAGTGACATGTTGGCGACCGCCGGGGTGGTGTGGTTCGCCGTCACCCAGTCGATGCCGGCGATGACGCCCGCGGTGGTGCCGGAGCCGCTGTTGTCGAGCACCCGTACGGCCACGATGTTCGCCTTCTTGGCGACACCGTAGGTCGTGCCCGCGATGGTGGTGGCCACATGGGTGCCGTGACCGTTGCCGTCCGAGGCGGTGGTGTCGCCGTCCACGGCGTCATAGCCGTACGAGGCCCGGCCGCTGATCTGCGAGTGCGTGATGCGCACGCCGGTGTCGATGACGTACGCCGTCACGCCGCTGCCCGCCGTGTCCGGGTAGGTGTATGTGCCGGACAGCGGCAGCGCCGCCTGGTCGATGCGGTCCAGGCCCCAGGGGGCGCTGGACTGTGTGGTGTCGGTCAGGTGCACCGTCTGGTTCTGCTCGACGGAGGCCACCGCCGGGTCGGCGGCCAGTCTCCTGGCCTCGGTGGCCGAGAGGTTGGCCGTGTAGCCGTTCAGCGCGGTACCGAACGTCTTCTTCACCGTGCCGCCGTACTCGTTGATCAGGCCCTTGCCCGCGCTCGACGCGGCCTTGAAGCCGGCGCCCTTCTTGAGCGTCACGATGTAGCTGCCCTTGATCGCTGTGGGGGAGCCGGCGGCGAGCACCTTGCCCTCGGCCGGGACGGCCTGGGCGGGGAGTGCGGTGAATCCGCCCAGAAGGGCGGCGGTCGCCACGGAGGTGATGGCGGCGATCCGGATCTTCTTGCTGCGCAGCTGTGCCATTACGAGGGAGTCCTCCTCAAGGCGGCGCACGCGTGAGTGGCGCGCGCTGTGGGGGTGCGCGAAGGGTCGTGCGCACGGCCCCGGAGCGTTGCGTTCCCCCCCAGGGCCGAGTAAAGAGTCGGTCATGAACGGGTGTTGCTCAAGGGAGTTGACGCCTTGTCACGGACCTGTCATGGACACGCAATCGAACCCACGGGTAACGCACAGGGTCGACTCCGGTAAGTGCCCAAAAGTCTTGGCATGGACACTTCCTGTCAACACGCGTAGCTGGTACGAAAGTTGTGGCAGAGATCCTGCTAAAGGGAGGTTCCATGAGACGTTCCCGAATTACGGCATACGTGACCTCACTCCTCCTCGCCGTCGGCCTCGCCCTCACCGGGGCGGCGACGGCGCAGGCGTCCGGGGCCGCCGCGGCCACCGGCTATGTGGCCCTCGGCGACTCCTACTCCTCCGGTGTCGGTGCGGGCAGTTACATCAGTTCCAGCGGCGACTGCAAGCGCAGCACGAAGGCCTACCCCTACCTCTGGGCAGCCGCCCACTCACCCTCGTCGTTCGACTTCACCGCCTGCTCCGGCGCTCGTACGGGTGATGTCACGGCGAACCAACTGGGCCCGCTCAGCTCCTCCACCGGCCTGGTGTCCATCAGCATCGGCGGCAACGACGCGGGCTTCTCCGACGTCATGACGACGTGTGTGCTCCAGTCCGAGAGCACCTGCCTCGCACGGATCGCCACCGCGAAGGCATACGTCGACTCGACGCTCCCCGGCCAACTCGACACCGTCTACTCGGCGATCAGCGCGAAGGCCCCGGCCGCCCATGTGGTCGTGCTGGGCTACCCCCGGTTCTACAAGCTGAGCGGCTCCTGCGTGGCAGGCCTCTCGGACACCAAGCGGGCCGCGATCAACGGCGCGGCCGACTACCTGGACAGCGCCATCGCCAAGCGCGCCGCCGACCACGGATTCACCTTCGGCGACGTCAGGGGCACCTTCACCGGTCACGAGATCTGCTCGGGCGACGCCTGGCTGCACAGCCTCAACTGGCTGAACATCGGCGAGTCGTACCACCCGACCGCGTCCGGCCACTCCGGCGGCTATCTGCCCGTCTTCACCGGCGTGGCCTGATCACCTTTCTACGGTGATGTGGAAGCGGAGGCCCCGTCCGTCGGGGTCTCCGTCGCGCAAGTGATCGAGAACGGCACGGAGTTGGACGTCGAGTGCACCGGGGACCGGACCTCGACACTGATCTCGTTCTGGAAGGTCCCGCTCGTGTCGTACGTCGTCGCCACGACCGTCTTCTGCTGCGTCCTGCCGCCGTTCGCCGGGAACGAGAGCGTCTTCCAGCCCGGATCGGTCACGTCACCGGTCTTCGTCACCCAGCGGTACTCGACGTCCACCGGCACGCGGCCCACCGTGAACGTCGCGGTGAAGGAGGGCGCCTGGGCGGCGGGCGGCGGGCAGGCACCGGAGTAGTCGGTGCGCTGACCTGTGACCGTCACGCTCACCGACTGCGCCGGCGGAGTGGTGGTCTTCTGGCCGCCACCGGGGGCGCTGGTGGGCGGACTTCCGCCGGTCGCGCCGGCGCTGCCGGTCCCGCTGTCGCTGTGTCCCGTGCTCGAACTCCCGCCGACAGCATCGTCGTTGGAGCCGCTGCTGCTGTTGGTGTTGTTGCCCTGACCGCCGTTTCCGCTGTCGCGGTTCAGCAGGGCGTACGTCAGTCCGGCGAGGGCGAGAGCGACCGCGACCAGGCCCGCGATCAGGACGACGGCGGCGCGGCGGTTGCGGGCGGGCTCGGGCGGCCTGGCCGACGACGGAGTCCTGGCCGTCGGATCGTACGGTCCGGGGGGACCCGTGGGCACCGGCGGTCCCGATGGCCCCGTCCGAGGCTGGCCGAACGCGGCGAGCGTCGCTGCGTCGGGGGTCGGGGGTACCGGGCCCAGGGGTGCGGTGGGTGTGGTGCCGCCCGCGGCCACGAGCCGCAGATCGCGCTCGGCCTGCTCGGCGCTCGTCCGTTCGGCCGGATCCTTGGCGAGCAGCCCCTCGATGACCGGGGCGAGAGGCCCCGCACGGCGCGGTGTCGGCAGCGGCTCGTCGACGATGGCCCGCAGCGTGCTCAGCGGAGTGTTCTGGCGGAAGGGCGAGTTGCCCTCCACCGCCGCGTACAGGAGCACGCCGAGCGACCACAGGTCCGACTCGGGCCCCGGCGTGCGGCCCAACGCCCGCTCCGGAGCGAGGAATTCGGGCGAACCGATGACCTCGCCGGTCATGGTCAGCGCGGAACTGCCCTCGACCATCGCGATACCGAAGTCCGTGAGGACGATCCGCCCGTCGTTCGAGATCAGGACATTGCCCGGTTTCACATCGCGGTGCAGGACACCCGCCTCGTGCGCGGCACGCAGCGCGGCGAGCACCTCGGCACCGATGTGCGCGGCACGCCGCGGCGGCAACGGGCCCTCGGCGTCCAGCAGATCGGAGAGGGCGAGCCCACGGACCAGCTCCATCACGATCCACGGGCGGCCGTCCTCGGCGGCCACGTCGTACACCGTCACCACATTGCGGTTCGAGATACGGGCGGCCGCCCACGCCTCCCGTTCCAGGCGCGCGTACATCCGCTCGACCTCGTGCGCCGGAAGCCCGGCCGGGGCGCGGACCTCCTTCACCGCGACCTCGCGCTGCAACACCTCGTCTCGGGCGCGCCACACCGTTCCCATGCCACCCTCGCCCAAGGGCGACAGAAGGCGGTAGCGCCCCGCGATCACACGTTCACTGCCCGGATCTTCGGACACGTGCGTCCCCCATTCGCATCCGCGCGATTTCTCCCCAAAAGTAGCTCAACCGAGTACGGATGCCGCCCCCCTGAACACCAATCCAGCCCCAAGGGCTACGACGACCAACGCCGATCCCAGAGGTGCGGTCCTGCGGATCAGGACCGCGGTTCGCCCCTCGGCCCACCGCGGGCGCCTGGCCAGGGCCCGGGTCATCCCGCCGCCCAGCTTGACGACCGCGAACCCGGCCGCCGTGAGCGTGAGGGCGAGTCCGACGCCGTACGCGAGGACGAGGAGAAAGCCGAACCACGCCTGTCCCAGGGCCGCGGCGCCGACGAGCACGACCACGGCGGAGGGACTGGGCACGAGCCCGCCGGCGAAGCCGAGGAGGATCGTGCCGCGGACGGTGGGGGCGATGGAGTGGGTGTGGGTGAAGCCGCCGTGGGTGTGTTCGAGGGTGGGGGAGTGGGTGTGAGGGGTGGGGGTGCGTTCCAGGGTGGGGTGTGTGGGGGGTGCTGTGACCGGTCGTCTCCGCGGACGCATGGGCGTGCGCCAGCACCAGGGGGCGTTCGTGCTGTTCGGCGTGCTGGTGCGACTGGTCGCCGTGCTCGTGCTCGTGCTCGTGTGTGTGGCTGTGCGCGTGACCGTGGTCGTGCGTGTGGCCGTGATCGTGTCCGTGGTCGTGGCTTTCGCCGTGCGCATGCGCGTGGCCTGGCCCATGGGTGTGCCCGTGCGCGGAGGGACGGTTGCGCCAGACCCGGCGTACCAGCGTCGCGCCCGCGATCGTCACCAGGACGCCGCTCGCCATGCCGAGCCAGGCGATCACGGAGGGCGCCGCGGCCGAACCGGCCGTGACCAGGAGGCCGAGCGCGACCACGCCCAGGGTGTGGGTGACGGTCACCGACGCGGCCAGCGGCAGGACGTCGCGCAGGCCTGCCCGGCCGCCCCGGGCCGCGGCCGTCGCGGCCATCAGGGTCTTGCCGTGGCCCGGCGCGAGCGCGTGCAGCGCGCCCAGGGCGACAGCGATGACCAGGGCCAGCGCGGCGAAACCGAAGGTGAGGTCGTGGCGGGCCACCAGGTTGTTGAGGGCCTCGGTCCAGCGGTCGGCGCCGCGCGGCAGTACGGAGGCGGCCGGCGCGTCCCGCCGCTCCTCGACGAGGGCGGGGCCGCCGGGGCGGATCCGCAGGGACGCGGTCGCGGTGTCGGCCGGTGAGGAGAGCAGCGCCTTCGGGTAGGTGGTCAGCTCCTGGGACACCGACTTCTTCGGTACGTCCGACGAGGTCAGCGTCATCCGGTCGCCGCGCGCGGTGATCTCGCGCCAGCCGGGCCCCCGGTCCGCCCCGGCGCTGTGGAAGCCCACGGCAAGGGTGTCCTTCTTCGGCAGCGACGCCGTCAACTCACACTCGACGCGCAGGGTGTTGAGCCCCGCCTGCCCGGGCCGCACGCGCGCGTGGCTCGCGCCGACCGTGAGCGGCACCTCGCGTCCTCCGACGGTGACCTTGCTGCCGTTCGCGGCCGACGCGCAGCGCTGCCGGGCCCACTCGGTCATACCGAGCCTCTCGATGCCGGGCTTGGCCTGCGTGGCCGGGATCTCCGCGAGGTCCTCGACATGGTCGACCCGCAGCTGCCCGGGGGCGGCGACGAGCCCGTCGTACCGGTTGACGGTGAAGTTCCCCAGCGGATGCGCGCTCGCGTGCCCGGTGGGGACGAGCACGAGCGCGCAGGCGGCGGAGAAGACGGCCGCGCAGGAGGCGAACAGCCGACGGGCCCGCACCGCGCGGCCTCCAGTGCTACGGGTCACTTGACGGCCTCCAGAGCCTTACGGGCCTCGCGGGCGCCCAGCGGTGAGAAGCCCGGGTTGAGGTCGAGGGCCGACTTCAGTGAGGCGCGGGCCTCCTTCGTGTGCCCGGTGGCGCGCTCGATCACGCCGCGGTGGTAGAGGAAGGACGCGTTGCGGTAGCCGGTGGCCGTCGCCTTGCGGGCGTACGGCAGGGCCTCCGCGTCGCGGCCGTTCACGTGCAGCGCCCAGGCGAGGGCGTCCGCGGTGTGCACGGTGTGGCGGCGGGCCCACTCGGCGCGGGCCGCCTTGAGCGCGGCCTTGCGGTCACCGTGGTCGGCGGCGGCCAGGGCGGTGTCGAGGTCGGCGTTGACACCGTTGGCGCGGGCGATCGAGACCCAGGCGTTGACCAGGGAGTACTGCTCGCGGGCCTTCCGGGTGTCGCCCGCCTTGCCGCGCGCCTCGTACAACTCGCCCAGCTCGACGAGGGGTTGGGGCAACGGAAAGCGGTCCACGATCTGCTCCATACCGCGGATCGCCGCCGCGCGGTCGCCCTGTGCCGCCTGGGCGCGGGCGCGGCCTTCGAGCGCGGGGAGATAGGTGTCGTCGGCGCCGAGGGCGCGTGCGTAGTACATGAGGGCGGTGTCGTAGTCGCCCTGGTTCCAGGCGAGCTGGCCGAGCGCGGTCGCCACGTACGAGACGTCGCCGCGGGTGCTCGCCGTGCTGAGCGCCTGCTGAAGGACCCGGCGGGCGGTCTTCACATCGCCGCGCAGTTCGTGCACATAGGCATACCGCGTGAAGACGGGCACGCCCGGGCGGCGCGAGTCGGCCACGTCGGCGGCCTTCGACGCGTCGTCGTAGCGGCCGAGTTCGACGAGTGCGTCGATGCGCGAGGAGAGGGCGCGCTCGCTGTAGGGGTTCTCCTTCAGGACCTGGTCCGCGTACTTGAGGGCGCCGGTGAAGTCGTGCCGCGCCGCGGCGAGCGCCGCGCGTCCCGCGAGCGCGGATTCGTTGTCGGGGCGCAGTTTCAGCGACCGGTCGAGCGCCTGCTGTGCCTGCGGATAGCGGGAGGGGTCGCCCTTCGTGCGGGCCTGCTCCACGTAGGCGAGTCCCAGCGTCGCCCAGCCGCCGAAGTCCTTGGGCTGGGCCCGTAGATGGGCCTGCAGGGCGGTGATGCTCGCGTCCAGATCCCCACTGGCGAGCAACTGCGGCGATATGCCGCTGGAAGCGGCGGCGACCGTGGAGGTACCGCCGTCGCCGCCGTCCCGGACGGCCCCGAGCACGACGGCACCCGCCGTCATGGCGACCGCCAACGCGGTGGCACAGAAGGCGAGTTGGACACCCCGCCAACGACGCCCGGACGTGGACAGCCGGCGAACGGCGGCGACGCGCTCGTCGTCGGACACATCCGTGGCTCCCGTGGAATCGCCCGGCATCTCCGTGGCTCCCGCGGATTCCCCGGGCACCGCCATGGCCCCCGCGGAGTCGCCGGGCACGCTCGTGGTGTCCACGGCGTCCGCCTCGGGCGTGGCGATCGACGGCTCGCCGCGTTCACTCTCCGGCGCGCTCTCGTTCGTACGCGGGGACATGCCCTCTCCTCAAAGTCCTTGGCGGAAACGGTCGTTGTGGGGGTGGGGGCGGCGCGGCCCGCGCCGTGGGGGATGGACAGGTGCGGGCCGCGCCAGTCATGAGCCGGGTCAGTAGGCCCGGTTGTGCATCCGCCGGCGCCACCACAGCAGGCCGGTGGAGAGCAGCAGGAACCCGGCCGCGCCCGCCGCCGCGGAGGCCGCGATCAGCGTGGTGTCGGTGCCGCCGCCGGTGGAACCCGCGGGCTTCAGCGCGTCACCGAGCTGGTTGCGCACGTCGGTCCCGCTGGTCGTGCCCTTGGCGAGCGCTCCGCGCGAACCCGAGGTCGGCTCGGCCACGTACGGGAAGTACTTCTCGAACTTCTTGTCGTTCTTGTCGACAGCGTCGCCCAAGTCGTTCTTGGAACCGACCAGTTCACCCTCGACGACCTGGAGCGAGGCGTCGATCACGTCGTCGGTGAGCCGGCGTCCGTTCGGGAAGCCCGCGTTGTCGCCGTCGAGCACACCGAGCCGCTTGGGATGCATGCTGGGCTTGATCGAGGTGTTGAGCCGCAGTTCCTCGGCCGGGCGGACGTTGGGCGGCTGGTTGAGGCCCTTGACGCCCTTCAGGAACACGTCGACCAGGTCGTTCCTGGGCTCCGCCGGTGCCTTGATCTTGTAGATCGCCTCGATGAGCTTCGGCAGCTCCGGGTTGGTCACGTTCTTCAGGAACTGGGCGTCGTTCCAGGGCGCGGACGCGTTGAACTTGTCCTTGTCCTTCTGCGGGTTGACGACCTCGTTGACCAGCGGCATGCCGAGCCGGGAGACCTGGGTCCAGTCGCCGTGCGCGTCCTTGCGCTGGGTGGTGGACCAGATGCCGACGACCGGCTGTCCGGCCGACTCACGGATCATGTCGTTGGGCACCTGGAGGGCTATCGAGTTGACGTTGTAGCCCTTGAGGGTGTCCCGCCCGACCTCGGTCAGGTTCCCGCCGTACAGCAGGTCGAAGACGCGCAGGTCCAGGAAGAACGGGTCGTCCGCCTGCCCCGCGAACGTGGTCGAGCCGCCCGCGAGCTTGTACGTGGCCTGGTCGCGCAGCTTGCCGTAGTCCGGCATCGACGCCTTGCCGACGTTGGACGGGGCCACCGGGATGTCGTCCGCGACCTTGGTCCGCGACACCAGCTTCTGGTTGTGCAGCCGCAGCAGATCGATGTCGTACGTCTGCGTGATGTTCAGGTCGGGGTCGTCGAGGCTGGTGACCGGACCCGTGTTGTAGAGGAAGGTGTCGCCGTTCTTGCGGTGCGTCTTGAAGGTGTAGCGGTAGACCAACTCGCCTTGCGCGTCACCGTCGTTGTCGATGTGGATGTCGTACTGGGCGTCGTCGGCGAACGTGTAGAAGTTCGGGCCGCCGGCGGGTTCCTCGAAGGGAATCCAGTTCGCCACGATCGTCGTCGTGTTGGGCTTGTCGGGGCTCACGAACGCGTACACGTCCGTGTTGTCGTACTGGGGCTGCCCCGAGATGAGCGGGGCTTCCCGGTGGCTGGAGGCGGAGGCCGCCCCCGGTTCCAGCGCGGTCACGCCGGCGGCTGCGAGCCCCCCGGCGGCCAGCGCACCACAGACGAGGGTCGCGAGACTCCTGCGTCCCGCGCCACTCCTGGAGATAGGTGTCATGCCGTCCGTCCTCACGTCCAATTGCCTGACGCACGCCATTCGGAGCGGTCGCCGGGGTGGATTGGTCGAATCCCAAACGTCTTTACGGCGGCCCGCCCCGCTTGTTTCATCGACGAGCGCGTTTGTTCGACGACGGCCTCACGCTTCTTTGGTGCCGGACCCGCGTTTTCGGTTCGCTGATCCGTAACCCCATCCGTGGGCACGCTCGCTGCGAACACGTCAGTGGAAGGACGGGCCGTACGCGGCCGGAGAGGGGGACGGGTGGAGGCGGACGAACTTCTGGTGCTCGTGGCCGGAGGCGACCAGAAGGCATTCGAGGAGCTGTACGGACTGGTGTCCGGTCCGGTGTTCGGACTGGTGCGCCGTGTGGTCCGGGACCCGGCACAGACGGAGGAGGTGGCCCAGGAAGTGCTGCTCGAACTCTGGCGTTCCGCGGCGCGGTTCGACCCCGGGCGCGGAAGCGCCCTGTCCTGGATCCTCACCCTCGCGCACCGCCGCGCCGTCGACCGGGTCCGCAGCGCCCGCGCGGCCACCGAACGCGAGCAGCGCGAGGGGCGGCGGGCCCATCACCCCGCCTTCGACCAGGTCGCGGAGGAGGTCGAGGCCGGACTCGAACGCGAGTGGGTGCGCCGCTGTCTCGACCGGCTCACCGCCCTGCAACGCCAGTCCGTCACCCTCGCCTACTACGACGGCTACACCTACCGTGAAGTCGCCGAACGGCTCTCCCTGCCCCTCGGCACCGTCAAGACCCGTATGCGCGACGGCCTCACCCGCCTGCGCGAGTGCCTGGGAGGTGCCGCATGAGCGCCCTCGACCGCCTGCTCCGCCGCGATCTGCACTCGCTCGCCGCCCCTTACGCGCTCGACGCTCTCGAACCCGACGAACGCCGCCGCTTCGAACGTCATCTGCGGGGCTGTCCGCGCTGCACCGCCGAGGTGCGCGCTCTCGCCGAGGACGCCCTGCGCCTCGCGTGGTCGACGGCGGCTCCGGCGCCGGCCGCGCTGCGCGACCGGGTCCTGAGCGCCGTACGGACCACTCCGCAGGAGACGGCCGCGCAGGAGGCGCCCCGGACGCATGCGGGCCACCCGCCCGTACGCGCGCGGGGAGACCGGCAGCCCTCACGCGCGCGTGCCCCCCGTTTCCGTCCCCTTCTCGCGCCGCTGGCCACCACCACGGCCGCCGCGGCCCTCGTCGTCGCCTCCCTGTTCGCCGTACAGGCGACGCACACGCAGGACAAGTTGGACCAGGAGCGCGCCCAGGCACGTGAGATCGCCCACGTTCTCGCGGCGCCGGACGCGCGGGCCACCGGTGAACGGGACGCACAGGGCCGGGGAATCGGAGTTGTGGCCTCCGCATCGGAGCGGCGTGCCGTCGTGACGGTGAGCGGACTCGGCACCCCCTCCGGAGGGCGGGTGCACCAGCTGTGGCTCATGCGCCCCAACGAGAATCCGCGTTCCCTGGGTCTCTTCGACGGCGACACGCCCTTGGTCGCGAGCGGACTGAATACGAACGCGACGTCACTCGCTGTGACCGTCGAACCTCACGGTGGCTCAGCGCAGCCCACGACCACACCAGTTGTCCAACTCGCCCTGGAATCGGTTGGATTCGGAGAGTAATCGTCAACACCCTTACAGGGAAGGTGAATCCTGCGTCCGCGATACACGAGTGCCACGAGGGAGCGATAGGGTTAGCCTGCCCGGGCCGGGTGGACTCGTACGGGTGGGGAGTGACATGGAACAGATAACAGTGCGCAGCAGGGCACGTGTCCCTGCGATCACCTGCGGGAGCAGCGCGACCAGTTCGCGCCTCGACCGCCATCTCGCGGTGCTGGGCGGCCCTGCCATCCCGCAGCGCGAAACGGCCGAGGCGACGTCGCTGATGCGTGAGCTCACCGCGCGTGACACCGCGCACGAGAGCAGCGGCAGGGGCGCGCGAGTGAGGCGGGTCTCGCTCTTCGCACCGCTGAAGCGGCTGCGCCGCTCGCTGTTCGGCGGCCGCTGAGCAGCGGCCGGCACCGGCGTTCCACGACCCGCGCTCCGGCGGCCCCACCGATCCGGCGCAGCGCTGCACTTCCGCGTCCGCCATCCCCACGGCAGGCAGCGGCGCCGGGTGGGCCCCGGCGGGGCGCGGGTCGTCATGCTCCATGCTCCCCCACGGTCCCCGCGCACGCTCGGCGGTCGCCCCTCACGCCGAGCGCCCCGGGCCGCGCCCAACGGTCCACCCCGTGCTCAGCGGGCCACCCCGTCCCGCAGCAACCCCGCGATCTCCGCGTCCGTCATCCCCAGCGCCCGCAACACCACCCCGGTGTGCTCCCCGAGCCTCGGGACAGCCCCCATCCGCGCCTCCTCCCCACCCGGCAGCGTGATCGGCGGCAGCAGCGCCCGCAGCGGCCCCGCCGGTGACCCCACCTCCCGCCACCGGTCCCTGGCCGCCAGCTGCGGATGCTCCGCCACCTCCCGTACGTCCCTCAGGCGCGCGCACGCGATGCCCGCCCCCTCCAGCCGGGCCACGGCCTCGTCGGCGCCGAGCGCGGCAAGGGTCTTCGCCACCACGGCATCGACGCGCTCCCGGTTCCCGACCCGCGCCGCGTTCGTCGCGTACGCCGGATCGTCCGCCAACTCCGGCTGACCCAGCACCTGTTGGGCGAGCCGCCGCCACTCCCGGTCGTTCTGCACCGACAGCAGCACCCGCCCGCCGTCCGCCGTCGGGTAGGCGTCGTACGGCACGATGACGGCGTGCGCGAGAGCCGTGCGCGCCGGGGGCGTTCCTCCGTGCATCGCATGGTGCAGGGGATGCCCCATCCACTCGGCGAGCGCGTCCAGCATCGACACCTCCACCGGGCCCCCGCGCCCGGTCGTACCGCGCCGCACCAGCGCCGCGAGCACCCCGGAGAAGGCGTACATGGCCGCCGCGATGTCCGCCGCCGGAATCCCCGCCTTCACCGGCTGCTCCGGCGTCCCCGTCACCGACACCAGCCCCGCCTCGCACTGCACGAGCATGTCGTACGCGCGTTTGGCGGCGTACGGTCCCGACGCCCCGTACCCCGAGATGTCCACGGCGATCAGCCGCGGATGGTCGCCGTACAGCGTCGCCGCGTCCAGCCCCAGCCGGGCCGCGGCACCCTGGGCGAGGTTCTGCACGAACACGTCCGCGTCCGCGACGAGACGGCGCACGACGTCGAGCCCGCGCGGGTCCTTCAGGTCCAGGGCGATGGACTCCTTGCCCCGGTTGCACCACACGAAGTGCGAGGCCAGTCCGGCGGCCGCGGTGTCGTAGCCGCGGGCGAAGTCCCCGCCGTCGATCCGCTCGACCTTGATGACCCGGGCACCGAGATCGGCGAGCTGCCGGGTGGCGAAGGGCGCGGCGACGGCCTGTTCGACGGCGACGACGGTGATGCCCTCCAGGGGCAGCGGCTGGGTCCGCGGGTGTGGCTGCATGCCGTGGATCATGGCCTGTGCATAACACCTTTGTCATGCATGGATGTTGACGGGGCGATCTTGAAAGGGCCGGATTCCGGCGTTGGACGGGCCGCTCACCGTCCGCCCGTCGCGTAGCGGCGGACGGCGAGCGGCAGGAAGACCGCGATCAGCGCGGCGCACCACGCCAGGGATCCGGCGACGGGGTGGGCCACCGGCCAGGCGGCTCCCTGGGGCACGGGTGCGTTCCCGAACAGGTCCCGCAGGGCCGTGGTCACCGCGCTGATCGGGTTCCACTCCGCGATCGTGCGCAGCCAGCCGGGCAGATTGCCCGTGGGGATGTAGGCGTTGGACAGCAGCGGCAGCATGAACGTCGCACTGCCCAGCTGTCCGGCCGCCTCCTCGCTCCGGGACAGGAGTCCGAGGAAGATCCCGACCCAGGTGGTCGCGAACCGGAACAGCAACAACAGCCCGACCGCGCCCGCCGCCTCCGGCGCCGACCCCTCGATCCGCCATCCGACCGCGAGTCCGACGAGCAGGAACGGAACCGTCCCCGCCGCCGTGACGACCAGATCTGCGACCGCCTGCCCCAGCGGCACGGCCGCCCTGCTCATCGGCAGCGTACGGAAGCGGTCCATCACGCCCCGGTGCGAGTCCTGGGCGGCCTGGAACATCCCGGTCATGATCCCGTTGGCGGCGGTCGCCACCAGCAGCCCCGGTACGAGGAAGGCCCGGTACTCCTCGCCGGGCATCGCCAGCGCGCTGCCGAACACGTAGCCGAAGAACAGCAGCATGGTGACGGGCATGGTCTGGGTGAGGATCAGCAGGCCCGGGTTGTGCCGGATCCGCCGCAGCTGACGGCCCAGCATCGCGCCGCCGTCGTACGCCAACGTACTCATGTCACCAGCTCCTTGTGGTCGGTGCGGTTCTCGGTCAGGCGGAGGAAGACGTCGTCGAGGGTCGGCGGACGCAGGCTCGCGTCGAGCAACGGCACGCCCGCGGCGTCGAGTTCACGCACGAGCCGGGGGAGGGTCAGCGTCGGGTCGGTGGTGACGGCGGCCACCGTGTGCCGTTCACGGTCGAACGTGGGCTCGCTGCCGGTGAGTCGGTCCAGGACGGCGGCCGCGCCGGGCAGCGCGTCCGCGTGGGCGACGACCACCTCCGCGTGCGAACCGATGAGCGACTTGAGTTCGGCGGGCGAGCCGGTGTGGGCGACCCTGCCGCGGTCCATGAGCGCGATGTCGTCGGCCAGTTGGTCGGCCTCCTCCAGATACTGCGTGGTCAGCAGCACGGTCGTGCCCTCGTCCTTGAGCGCGCGCACGGCCTCCCAGATCTGGTTGCGGCTGGCCGGGTCGAGCCCGGTGGTGGGTTCGTCCAGGAAGAGCACGGCGGGGCGGCGGATCAGACTCGCCGCCAGGTCGAGGCGGCGCCGCATACCGCCCGAGTAGCTCGACGCCGGCCGGTCGGCGGCCTCGGTCAGCCCGAAGCGGTCGAGGAGCTCGGCGGCCCGTGCGCCGGCGTCCCGCATCCGGTGCAGCCTCGCGAACAGCCGCAGGTTCTCGCGCCCGGTCAGATCGCCGTCGACCGAGGCGTACTGCCCGGCGACCCCGATGTTACGGCGGACCGCTGCCGCCTCCCGTACGAGATCGTGCCCGGCGACACGCGCGGACCCCGCGTCGGGCCGCAGCAGGGTGGTGAGCAGCCGTACGGCCGTGGTCTTGCCCGCGCCGTTCGGCCCGAGCAGCCCGCAGACCGTGCCCTGCGCCACGGCCAGGTCGAGGCCGCGCAGGGCATGGACATCCCCGAAGTGTTTCTCCAGACCCTCACTAAGTACAGCGTACGTAGTAGTCATGGGGTGACCATAGCGCACTACGTACGATGTACGTAACTAGGATGGTCGCGAGGTGATCGACCAATGGCAGGGCGCAACGCCGTACCCGAAGTGATCTGGGCTCGTCCCGAACGCGCGGGCCGTGGTCCGCGGCCGGCGTACAGCCGCGCGGACATCGCGGCCGCCGCCGTGCGGATCGCGGACGCGGAGGGGCTCGACGCGGTCTCGATGCGGCGCGTGGCCGCCGAGCTGGGCTGCGGCACGATGTCGCTCTACAACTACGTGCCGCGCAAGGAGGACCTGTCCGAGCTGATGGTCGACGCCGTCAGCGGCGAGCACGAACCCTGGGAGCCCTCGGGCGACTGGCGCGCCGACATGCTCCGGGTCGCCCATCAGACCCGCGCCCTCATGCACCGCCACCCCTGGCTGCCGCGCCTGATGTCCCCGGTCTACGGCTTCAGCCCCAACGCCCTGCGCTACCTGGAGCACTGCCTGACCTGCCTCGACCCGCTCGACGCGCGGTACGGCACGAAGATCGAGCTCATCGCGATGCTCAACGGGGTCGTCACGACATACGTCGGCAACGAGCTGGCCACCGTCGAACGCGCCCGCTCCCTGCCCTGGTCGGAGGAGCAGGAGAACGCGATGCGGATCGCCTATCTCGGCGGCCAGGTGGCGACCGGCGCGTATCCGCGCATGGCGGCGGCCTTCATGGAGGACGCCGGGCCGATCGATCTGGAGGCGGTGTTCGAGCGGGCCCTGGGACGGGTCCTGGACGCGTTCACGCTCCGCTCGGAGGGCGGATAGCGGCTGCGGGTCGTTCGTGGCTGGGCGCGCAGTTCCCCGCGCCCCTTACGGGGCGCGCCGCACGTTGCTCAGATCAGCGCGAACTGCCCTTCCGGGCCCTCCTCGTGGTGGTCGAGAACGGAGGCGGGCCGGCGGGCCGCGTCCGGCACCGGAAGCACGCCCACCTTGCTCAGCTCGGCCCGGGTGATCGGCGAACCGATCGTCAACTCGTCCCGCTGGGGCCGGAGTTCCGCGAGCAGCGCCAGCACCGTGACGAGTTCGAGGAGTTCGGACGTCCAGGTCTGCGGCCAGGTGGACGGCCGGATCGCCTCCAGGGTGCCCGGCTCGGGCGGCTCGGTCCTGGCCGCGAACCACTGCTCCAGTACGCGCACTCCGCCCACCTCGAAGTCCCAGGACTGGGGAGGTACCGGCGAGATACGGCCCTCGTCGAGGTGGAGGGCCTCCTCGTCGCGGTCGTAGTGCGGGGCGCGTGGCCGGGCGGGCAGCGGGGCGCGGACGTAGGGGCGGCGGCCGCCGGGGAGCTTGGGGCGCTCGCCGTCGCGGCGCATCAGCCATAGCATCCGGCGGCCCAACTCGACGCCGTACGCCCACACTTCGGGGTCGGCGGTGAGCGGCACGGTGCATCCGTCGCGTCCCGGCCGCGCTGTCGCCACCGTCCAGGCGAGGACGTCGACCGGTTCGGGGGAGTGCCCCAGGCGCGTGCCGAGGTGGTCCAGCAGGCCGGGCGCCAGGTTGGGTTCGAGGCCGCCGGGGCGCCGGTAGAGGGGGCGGATCCGGCCGCCTCGGCCGGCGCTCAGCGGCAGGGCGGAGGCGACCAGCAGCACCGGCCCCGACGCGTCGGGCACCACCGTCTGCTCGACCGCGAACACCTGACGCTCATCGGCCACCCGCCACAACTCGGGGCGCGCCGCGTCGATCAGCCGGTGGTCGGGAATCAGCCACTGCTCGTCGAAGGGGCCGTGCAGGACGCGTACCGGCTCCGGACAGGGACCCGACTCGCGCGCCAGACGGGCGGTTCCGCTCGACTGCCCCGGCAGCTGGCCGACCGCCGAGTGCGTCGTGCGCGAGCGCGTCGGGCCGAACAGCGCCTCGCGGTCCGGCCCTTCGGCCTTGACCAGGGCGTCCCAGCGGGCCTTCAGAGACGCGGCGTCGGGAGCCGTCGGCCACCCCCGGCCCAGCCTCGGCGGTGCGACGGACCACGGCATGAGGTCCGCGAGCAGCGGAGCGTCGTCGTGCGTCACGCTCGGCATCGTACGACGAGAGCGGTGACCACCGTCCTCGTACGGCATCGTCAGTGGGCGTCGAGGGTGACCGTGAACGAGAAGCGGTCACCGCGGTAGTGGATGCGGGCCACGTCCAGGGCGCGGCCGTCCTCGCCGTGCACGATGCCCGTGTAGTGCAGGATCGGGCTGAGCAGCGGGACTTGGAGCAGTCGCGCGGTCTCCGGGTCCGCGAGCCGGGCCTCCACCGTGTCGGTGATCCGGCTGATGCGGACGCCCACCACATCCCGCAGCACCTTGGTCATGGGCCAGCGCACCAGGTCCTCCGGGTCGATCAGCGCCGCCAGTTCGGGACGCACGTAGTTGCGCGCGTGGTTCGTCGGCTCGCCCGTCTTCTCGTCGCTGCGCAGCCGGTGGTACGTCCCCACCTCGGCCAGATCCGGGAAGAACTCGGCGAGTTCCGCGGACACCGGAACCGTGCCGTGGTCCAGCAGCTCGGTCGTCATGCCCGACTGCTGGGCCACGATCGCGTCCACCGAGCCGAGCAGCCGCACGGGAGCGCCGCGCTGCGCGCTCGGCTCGATGAACGTGCCCCGCCGGCGATGGCGCGTGATGAGTCCCTCGTCCTCCAGCTCCTTGAGCGCCTGCCGCATGGTCAGCACACTCACCCCGTAGTGCCCGGCCAGCTGCTCCTCGGTGGGCAGGCGCAGCGGGTCCTGGGGCGAGCGGCCGAGTATCGAGGCACGCAGGGACTGCGAGACCTGATACCAGAGCGGCAGCTTGCGGTTCAGGATGATCGAATCCGGGGCGAAGGAGGTCACGAGGGTATCCGTACCGGTCGCGGGCCTTGAATGCAACGGGCAGTGAATCTCAGTCCAGCGGGCGGAAGTGCCGCTGGAGGCCCTGCCACACGTCGTCGTACGCCTGCTGCAGATGCTCCGCCCGTGCCGCCTGAACCGTCGCGGTCACCGGCCAGCGCGTCTCGAACATGAAGGCGAGCCCGTCGTCGATCTTTTGCGGACGCAGCTCCGCGGCGCTCGCCCGGTCGAAGGTCTCCCGGTCCGGACCGTGCGCCGACATCATGTTGTGCAGCGAACCACCGCCCGGAACGAAGCCCTCCGCCTTCGCGTCGTACGCGCCCTCGATGAGCCCCATGTACTCGCTCATCACATTCCGGTGGAAGTACGGCGGCCGGAATGTGTTCTCGCCCACCAGCCAGCGCGGAGCGAAGACGACGAAGTCGACGCCGGCCAGGCCCGGGGTGTCCGACGGGGACGTCAGCACCGTGAAGATCGACGGGTCCGGGTGGTCGTAGCTGATGGTGCCGATCACATTGAAACGGCGCAGGTCATAGACGTACGGCACATAGTTGCCGTGCCAGGCGACCACGTCCAGCGGCGAATGGCCGTACGTCGCCTGCCAGAGGTTGCCGCAGAACTTGTTCACCACCTCGACCGGGCCCTCGACGTCCTCGTACGCGGCGACCGGCGCGAGGAAGTCGCGGGCGTTGGCGAGGCCATTGGCGCCGATCGGACCGAGGTCGGGCAGCCGGAACGGCGCCCCATAGTTCTCGCACACATAGCCGCGCGCGGCCGGGCTCTGCCCGCCGTCGGACACGGCGTCGAGGAGTTCCACACGGAAGCGGACACCACGAGGAATCAGCGCGACCTGGCCGGGCTCCACATGCAGCAGCCCGAACTCGGTGCGCAGCAGCAGCCCGCCGCGCTCCGGCACGATCAGCAGCTCGCCGTCGGCGTCGCTGAAGACACGGTCCATGGAGGAATTGGCGTGATACAGGTGCACCGCCATGCCGGTGCGCTGGGTCGCGTCCCCGTTGCCGCCGAGGGTCCACAGGCCGCCGAGGAAGTCCGTCCCCGCCGGGGGCTCGGGCAGCGGGTTCCAGCGCAGCCTGTTCGGGTCGGGCACGGTCTCCGCGAAGGGGGCCGTACGCAGGGCGCCGTTCTCGATGCGGGTGAACGCGGGGTGCGCGGCCGACGGACGGATCCGGTACAGCCACGAACGCCGGTTGTACGCCCTCGGCTCGGTGAACGCCGTACCGCTCAGCTGCTCCGCGTACAGCCCGAGCGGCGCGCGCTGCGGCGAGTTGCGGCCGTGCGGCAGCGCCCCCGGCACCGCCTCCGAGCTGTGTTCGTTGCCGAAACCGGAGAGGTAGGTCAGCCCCTCGGCCGTCTTCCTCGCGTCCCCGCTCATGATCGCTCCCTCGCGCCTGATTCCTATGCATCACCGTAGGATTCAGGTTTTCCCCGCGCAAGGGGTCGACCGAGCCCACCGCACGGGATCGGCCACGGCCCACCACCAGGGACGGGCCGAAAACGCCGCCCGGCGGGTACGACGTACCCGGCGTACCCGACGTACCCGGCGTACTACTCCCCAAGGACCGCTGTACGGCCCAAGAACCCGACTTCAGGGGGATCCGGCTGTCAGGGCGTTGTTCTACGCTCCCCGGCATGTGGTGGACGCGTGGACTGCTCGCCGCCCTCGCGGTCTGCGCCCTGCTCGGCGGATCGGTGGGCTGCGGCACCAGTGATGCGCACGAGCGGAAGGACGCAGCGTCGGCCTCGCCCGTGGGCAAGCTGCTGGACGAGATGGACGAGGAAGGGCGGCTTTACCGTGAGGTGGACAAGAAGGGTGCGCCGGAGGTCGCGATCGAGATCCAGCCCGACTCCGACGACAGCTGGGACGTCACGCTGACCGTCCACCACTTCCGCTTCTCGCCCGCCGGCACGCGATCCGTGCCGACGGCCGGACGGGGCATCGCCCACCTCTACCTGGACGGCCGGACCATCGCCCGGATCCGCACCGCCGAGTACCACCTCGCCGGCGACCTCGTCCCGCGCGGCACCCACCACGTCACCGCGCGCCTGTACGCGGACGACGGCACCGTGTGGGCCGTCCACGGCAAGCCCGTCGAGAGCACCGCGGACATCACCGCGTCAGGGGCCGGGGCGACCGCGACGCCGCCGGCGACACCCACGGTGACGATGAGTGCGACCAGCCCCGGGGCCCGTACTGATACGGGAGGTTCACCGGACCCCGGCGGAAAGGCATCATGAAGCCCGTGCCCCATGCGACCTCGCTGCGCAGAGCGCCCGTACAACGGCGCAGTGCCGAACGACTGACCAGAATCCTCGACGCCTGCGCCGACCTCCTCGACGAGGTCGGCTACGACGATCTGAGCACCCGTGCCGTGGCCCAGCGGGCCGGCGTGCCCATCGGCTCCGTCTACCGCTTCTTCGGCAACAAACGCGCGATGGCCGACGCGCTCGCCCAGCGCAACCTGGAGCGCTATGCCGAGCGCGTCACCGAGCGCCTCCAGGAGACGGAGGGCGGTGGCTGGCGCGCGGCCATGGACGCCGTGCTCGACGAATACCTCGCCATGAAACGCACCGCGCCCGGCTTCTCCCTCGTCGACTTCGGCAACCAGATCCCGGTCGGCTCCCGTTACTCGGAGCCCAACACCCGCGTCGCCGACCGCCTCACCGAACTGCTCTCCGGCTACCTCGACCGCACCCCCGACGAGGATCTCCGCCGTACCTTCCTGATCGCCGTGGAAACCGCCGACACCCTGGTCCACCTGGCCTTCCGGGTCGCCCCGGAAGGAGACGAGCGGATCATCGAGGAGACGCGCGAGCTGCTGCGCGCCTATCTGGCCAGGGTTCTCGACTGAACCGTTCCGAGCGGGGGTGAGCCGCACGGCCCGCTTACGCCGGGAATGAACCGCTCGCGAATTTCCGACCTCACCCCCCGGAAGGCCCTCCCCACCATGCCTACCGGTCGGTATGCTCGGCCCAGTCCGTGTGCCACCGCCGCCACCGCCCTCCGGGAGGACCCGTGTCCCGCACCTCCGGCACCACCCCCGACGCCCGCACCGCCCTGCGCGTCTGCCCCCTCTGCGAGGCGACCTGCGGGCTCACGCTCACCATCGAGGGCACCCGGGTGACCGGCGCCCGCGGCGACCGCGACGATGTGTTCAGCAAGGGGTTCATCTGCCCGAAGGGCGCCTCCTTCGGGGCCGTCGACGGCGACCCCGACCGGCTGCGCACACCCCTCATACGCGAGGCCGGCGAGCTGCGCGAAGCCACCTGGGAGGAGGCCTTCGACGCGGTGGCCGCGGGCCTGCGGCCGGTCGTCGAGCAGTACGGGCCGCATGCTGTCGGCATCGTCCTGGGCAACCCGAACGTGCACACCATGGCCGGCGCCCTCTACCCGCCCGTCCTGCTCTCCGCGCTGCGCACCCACAGCCTCTTCACCGCCTCCACGGTCGACCAGATGCCCAAGCACGTGTCGAGCGGACTGCTCTACGGCGACGCCAACGCGATCCCGGTACCGGACCTCGACCACACCGACCACCTCCTGCTCATCGGCGCCAACCCCCTGGAATCCAACGGGAGTCTGTGCACCGCCCCCGACTTCCCCGGCAAGCTCAAGGCCCTGCGGGCGCGCGGCGGCACTTTGACGGTCATCGACCCGCGCCGCACCCGCACGGCCAAGCTCGCCGACCGCCACGTGGCGATCCGCCCCGGCACCGACGCCCTGCTCCTCGCGGCGATGACGTATGTCCTCTTCGAGGAGAAGCTCGTCGACCTCGGCGCCCTCACCCCGCACGTCCAGGGCGTCGAGGAACTCGCCGACGCCGTACGGGACTTCACCCCCGAGGCCGCGAGCGAGGCCTGCGACGTGGACGCCGGCACCATCCGGGCGCTGGCCCGCGAACTCGCCGCCGCGCCCACCGCCGCCGTCTACGGCCGCATCGGCAGCTGCACCGTCCCGCACGGTACCCTCGCCAGCTGGCTCGTCGACGTCCTCAACATTCTCACCGGCAACCTCGACCGGCCCGGCGGCGCCCTCTTCCCGCTGGCGGCCACCGACAGGACACCCCGCCCCGCCGGACCCGGCCACGGCTTCGCGCTCGGCCGCTGGCACAGCAGGGTGAGCCGCCACCCGGAGGCCAAGGGCGAACTGCCCCTGTCCGCCCTCGCGGAGGAGATCGACACCGCCACGCCGGAGGGCAGCCCGGTCCGCGCCCTCATCGCCGTCGCCGCCAACCCCGTACTCTCCGCCCCCGACGGCGACCGCCTCGACAAGGCGCTCGACTCGCTGGACTTCATGGTCAGCGTCGACCCCTACCTGAACGAGACCTCCCGCCACGCGGACGTCGTCCTGCCGCCGCCCCCGCCCTCGCAGAGCGCCCACCACGACTTCGCCTTCAACACCCTCGCCGTACGCAACCAGGTCCGCTACAACCGCCCGGCGGTCCCGCTGGAGCCGGGCCGCATGGCGGAGACCGAGATCCTCGCCCGGCTCGTCCTCGCCGCGACCGGCATGCACGGTGCCGACCCGTCCGCCGTGGACGCCATGGTCATCGACACCACCCTGGGCAAGTCCGTCACCGACGCACACTCACCGGTGCACGGCCGCGACCCGAAGGAACTCGCCGGCCTTCTCACCGGCGAGAACGGCGCCGAGCGGCGACTCGACATGATGCTGCGCCTCGGCCCGTACGGCGACGGCTTCGGCGTCCGGCCCGACGGGCTGAGCCTGGCGAAGCTGCTCACCGCTCCGCACGGCATCGACCTCGGACCGCTGCGGCCCCGCCTGCCGCAGCCGCTGAAGACACCCAGCGGGCGGATCGAGCTGCTGCCGGCACCGATTGTCGACGATCTGCCGCGCCTGCGGGACGCGCTGCGCGAGCGCCCGGCGGCACTCGTACTCGTCGGCCGCCGCCATCTGCGCTCCAACAACAGCTGGATGCACAACGTGCCCGCGCTCACCGGCGGCACCAACCGGTGCACCCTGCACATCCACCCCGACGACGCCGCACGCCTCGGCCTCACGGACGGGGCCGCCGTACGCGTCAAGGGAGCCGGGGGAGAGGTGACCGCTCCTGTGGAGGTCACGGACGCCGTACGGAGCGGGGTGGTGAGCCTCCCGCACGGCTGGGGACACGACCGCCCCGGCACCCGGATGAGCCACGCCGCGCTGGACCCGGGCGTCAACGTCAACCAGCTCCTCGACGGCTCGCTGCTCGACCCGCTGTCGGGCACAGCGGTCCTCAATGGCGTGCCCGTGGAGCTGGCGGCATGCCCCTAGAGGGCCATCGCTCGCCGAGACAAGGCTGTGACCTGGAGTTTTGCGCTTATTGCTCTCGTGTCAACATCTTGTTAACGCTTGCGAGCCCGACCTAACGTCATCGCACCACCGGCCCTGGTGGCAGTTCAAGGGCGAACGTTAGGCAATCCACTCATGCTGACCATCCTCGGCTTCACCATGATCGCGACCTTCCTGGTCCTGATCATGCTGAAGAAGATGTCGCCGATCGCGGCGCTCGTGCTGATTCCGGCACTCTTCTGTGTCTTCGTCGGAAAGGGCGCCAAGCTCGGTGACTACGTCATCGACGGCGTCACCAGTCTCGCGCCCACAGCGGCGATGCTGATGTTCGCGATCGTCTACTTCGGTGTGATGATCGACGTCGGTCTCTTCGACCCGATCGTCCGGGGGATCCTCAAGTTCTGCAAGGCCGATCCGCTGCGGATCGTGGTCGGCACGGCGGTCCTCGCCGCGATCGTCTCCCTCGACGGCGACGGCTCGACCACCTTCATGATCACGGTTTCGGCGATGTACCCGCTGTACAAGCGCCTGAAGATGAGCCTGGTCGTCATGACCGGTGTCGCCGCGATGGCCAACGGCGTGATGAACACCCTGCCGTGGGGCGGCCCGACCGCCCGCGCCGCGACCGCGCTGAAGCTCGACGCCAGCGACATCTTCGTGCCGATGATCCCGGCCCTCGCCGTCGGTCTGCTCGGCGTCTTCGCCCTCTCGTACGTCCTCGGTCGCCGCGAGCGCAAGCGGCTCGGCGTGCTGACGCTGGACGAGGTGCTGGAGCCGCAGGAGGCGGAGACGGTTCTGGTCGGCGCGGGTGGCTCGGGGACCGGTTCGGACAAGAAGGCCGCGCGTACGGGCGGTTCGGGCTCCGGAACGGACGCGGACGCCCCCGAGGCGGACTCCGCCGACGACGGCTTCCAGGGTCTCGACCCGAACCGCGCCACCCTGCGTCCCAAGCTCTACTGGTTCAACGCGCTCCTCACGGTCACCCTGCTCACCGCCATGATCATGGAGTGGCTGCCGATCCCGGTCCTCTTCCTGCTCGGCGCCGCGCTCGCGCTCACCGTCAACTTCCCGCACATGCCCGACCAGAAGGCCCGCCTCGGCGCCCACGCCGAGAACGTCCTCAACGTCTCCGGCATGGTCTTCGCCGCCGCCGTCTTCACCGGGGTTCTGACGGGCACCGGCATGGTCGACCACATGGCCAAGTGGCTGGTCTCCAACATCCCCGACGGCATGGGCCCGCACATGGCCTTCGTCACCGGCGTCCTGAGCATTCCGCTCACGTACTTCATGTCGAACGACGGCTTCTACTTCGGCATCCTCCCGGTCCTCGCCGAGGCGGGCCAGGCACACGGCGTCTCGTCCCTGGAGATCGCCCGCGCCTCGCTCATCGGCCAGCCGCTGCACATGTCAAGCCCGCTCGTCCCGGCCGTATACGTCCTGGTCGGCATGGCCAAGGTGGAGTTCGGCGACCACACCAGGTTCGTGGTGAAGTGGGCGGCGCTCACCTCGCTGGTGGTGCTGGGGGCGGGGATTCTGTTCGGCATCATCTGATCTGACCGATACCGCCTGACAGGTATCGTCCGGCAGATTCCGGCTGACAGATTTCAACACCTGAAATCTGTCAGCCGTCATCTGTTCTCCGTTGTCCACTGTTCTCTGCTGTCCACCAGCTGTCACCCGTCATCGGATGGAGGATCACTGTGCGGCCCGGTGAGACCCGCGGCTGGCTGCTGCGCCTCGTCATCGCCTTCACCTTCACGCAGGGGGCGGTGTCGATGGCCCGGCCCGCCGTCTCCTACCGGGCCCTCGCGCTGGGCGCGGACGAGCGCGCGGTCGGTGTGATCGCGGCGGCGTACGCGCTGCTGCCCCTGTTCGCCGCCGTGCCGCTGGGCCGCCGCACCGACCACGGCCGCTGCGCGCCCCTGCTGCCCGCCGGTGTCGTGCTCATCGCCGGCGGCTGTGCCATGAGCGGCAGGGCGGACTCGTTGGCGGCGATGGCCGCCTGGAGCGGAGTGATGGGGCTCGGCCACCTCTGCTTCGTGATCGGCGGGCAGTCGCTCGTCGCCCGCCAGTCCGCCCCGCACGAACAGGACCGTAATTTCGGCCACTTCACCATCGGCGTCTCGCTCGGTCAGCTGATCGGCCCGATCGCCGCGGGCCTCCTGATCGGCGGTCCCGACATGGCGGGCAGCAGCGCGCTGGCGCTGCTGGTGGCGGGCGCGGTCGCCGCGGTCTCGTTCACGTCGCTGTGGCGCATCGAGGACCGTACCGCCGTGAAGTCCCGTACCGCACAAGGTGAACGCGTTCCCGTCGGGCGGATCCTGCGCGCCAGGGGCGTGCCCGCGGGCATCTTCATCAGTCTCGCCGTGCTGTCCGCGACGGACGTTCTCACCGCGTATCTGCCGGTGGTCGGCGAACACCGGGACATCGCGCCGTCGGTGGTCGGTCTGCTGCTCAGTGTGCGCGCGGCGGCGAGCATCGCCTGCCGGCTGGTGCTGACGCCGCTGCTGAGCTGGCTCGGGCGGACCGCACTGCTCACCGTGACGTGCCTGGTGGGGGCGGTGCTGTGTGCGGGTATCGCACTGCCGGTACCGGTGTGGGCGTTGGCCCTGATGCTTGTCGTCCTCGGCTTCTGTCTCGGGGTCGGTCAGCCGCTGTCCATGACGACGGTCGTCCAGGCGGCTCCCGACGGCGCTCGCTCCACGGCCCTCGCCCTGCGCCTGACCGGCAACCGGCTCGGCCAGGTCGCCGCCCCCGCCACCGCGGGTCTGGTCGCCGGAGTCGCCGGTGTGGCGGCGCCGTTCGTGATGCTCGGCGCGCTGCTGCTGGTGTCGTCGGCGACGGCGCTGCGCTCTCCGGGGAGGCCTGCCCGGGTGCCGGACGAGGGGGCGCGGCCTCGGGTGCGGTTGCGCCGGAAGAGCGATATCTGAGGGGCGTGGGGCGCTGTTGCCGCCTTTGCCGGGGCGGATGTGAAAGAGAGTCAGATGAAATCGTGATTTGTATGATGATCATCCGACTCGGAGGAATTCCCATGTCCACCTCGTCCCTTCCGTGCCGGCCCGGCACCCGCCGGCGAGCTTCCGCCCTCGTAGCCCTCGCTGTCGCGGGCACCACCCTGCTCGGGGCCCCTGCCGCCGTCGCCGCTCCCGGTGACAACGGCGACGTCAAGGTTCATGACTCGAACACGCCGGACAACGATCAGAGAAACGATCCGAAGGTCTGCCAGTTCTACCTCGACGGGTTCAACTTCGACGGGGCGCAGAAGATCACCTGGTCCATCGAGACCCAGCCCCATGTGGACGGCGGCGCCACGCTCGCGGGCGGTCTGACCATCCCGGCGTCCGGCGACGGCCGGACCAAGGGCCTCTTCTCGCTGCCCGACGGTCAGTACAAGCTCACCTGGAATTTCGACGGCGAGAACGGTGCGGGCAAGCAGAAGGTCTTCAAGGTCGACTGCGCTCCCGCGAGCCCGACGCCCACTCCGACTCCGACGTCGACTCCGCCCGGGGGCGGTCCCGGCGGCCCGGGTGGTGGTCCGGGCGGGCCGAACGGCGGACCCCACGCGGGCGGTGGCGGTCTCGCCCACATCCAGGACTTCTCGCCGGTCGTCGGCGCGGCGGCCGCGGGCCTTGTGATGGCCGGGGGAGTCGTTTACCTGCGGCTGCGCCGCCGCCCCGATGGTGCCGCGTAGCGCCTCCCGCAGGCCCCGGTACCGGACGCGCGCCTACCGCCTGACGCGGACCCTCGTCATCGCGGTGACACTGGTGGTGGGCGGCGTTCGGTGCGCGGGCAGCGACGAGTCCGCCGGGCCGCCCGCCGCCGAGGCCGCGGGCCACGGAGGCGCCACGGCGTCCTCCGGCCCCGCCGGGGCGGACGGCGGAGGGCGCGACGCGAAGCCCGACCGCGCGGACGGCGGCGGGCGGGACGCGAACCCCGACCGTGCGGGCGGTGACACACGCGACGCGAAGCCCGACCGTGCGGGCGGTGACGCGCGCGGTGCGAAGCCCCACCGCGCCGCGCCCGCCCGGCCGCCCCGGCCCACGCCCCCGCCCAAGCCGCTCCCGCGCTCCCCGGCGACCTCGCTCCGCATCCCGTACTTCAGCCTGGAAGCACCGGTCGTCGGCCTCAAGCTCGACCGTGAGCGGCGGCTCACCACCCCTCCCGTCGACGATCCCAAGCTGGTCGGCTGGTACGCGGGCGGGCCGACGCCGGGCGAGTCCGGCACGGCCGTCGCCGTCGGCCACCTCGACACCACCACGGGACCCGCCGTCTTCGCCCCACTCAGCCAACTCCGGCCCGGCAGGCTCGTCGAGGTCCTGCGCGCCGACGGCATGACCGCCGTCTACACGGTGGACGCCGTGAAGATGTACGAGAAGGCGCACTTCCCCAACAAGGAGGTGTACGGCGACAGAGGGCGCCCCGAACTGCGTCTGATCACCTGCGGCGGCGCGTACGACCCGAAGACGGGCTACGCCGGAAACGTCGTCGTCTTCGCCCACCTCACGCAGACCCGGGGGCGGCCCCGCACGACGTGAGCGGGCGGAAGGGCGACAGAATCGGGATTCCTGTCGCACTGAACCCGAGAGTCCGCTTTTCGCCCATGTCGAACCGGACCGTCCGATCCCGCCGCGTGTCTTCCCCAGGGCGTGCGCGGTCCGTTAACTTCCGTGACTCATAGGTCCCGTACGACCCGCACGGGACGTTCGACCGCGGAGCACCAGCGCCCGGAAGGCCCCTGGGGGCACCCTTCATGACACGCGCCATCTCTCTGCACAGCGTCAGCAAGTCGTACACCCGCGGCGTCCGCGTGGTGGAGCGGCTGTCGCTTGACATCCGGCCGGGCGAGTTCCTCGTGCTGCTCGGGCCCTCCGGCTGCGGCAAGTCGACCGTGCTGAGAATGATCGCCGGGCTCGAAGAGGTCACCGAGGGCGAGGTGCGCCTCGACGGCGAGTACGCCAACGATCTGCCGCCGTCCGGGCGGGACATGGCGATGGTGTTCCAGAACTTCGCCCTCTATCCGAGCATGACCAGCCGCGACAACATCGGCTTCCCGCTGCGCATCGAGACGCCCGGCAAGGACCCCAGCCCGCGCGTGGACGCCACCGCCCGCATGCTCGGCATCCAGGATCTCCTCGGCCGCTACCCCCACCAGCTCTCCGGCGGTGAACGCCAGCGGGTCGCCATGGGCCGGGCGATCTCGCGCCACCCCTCGGCCTTCCTGATGGACGAGCCGCTGTCCAACCTCGACGCCAAGCTCCGCAACCATCTGCGCGCCGAAATATCCCGGCTCACCAGGGAGTTGGGCGCGACCACGGTGTACGTCACGCACGACCAGGCCGAGGCGATGTCGCTCGGTGACCGTGTCGCGGTCCTGCGCGGCGGAGTCCTCCAGCAACTGGGCACGCCCCGCACGGTCTACGCGCTGCCCGCGAACGTCTTCGTCGCCGCCTTCATCGGCACCCCGCGGATCAACCTGCTGCGCGGCCTGGTCCGGGCGCCGCTCGACGGAGCCATGTCGATCAGCCTCGGCAGGCAGTATCTGCGGCTGCCCGAACCCCTTTCCCTGGACCACCAGTTGCTGCGGGTCCAGCAGGGCCGCGAGGTCATCGTCGGGCTGCGCTCCGAGGCCGTCCGGCTCGCCAAGCCGTCCGCCGCCCGGCCGGGCGAGGTGGCGATCAGCGGCCTCGTCGAGCATGTGGAGTTCCAGGGGCACGAGGTCCTCGTCCACTTCAACACGGGCTCGCAGCCCGCCGTCGTACCGGATCTGGAGGCCCCGCGCCCGACCCGTCCGCCCCGGCGACGGCGCCGCGAGGGCAACGTCCTGGACCGGCTGCGGGAGCGCACCGGAGTCCTGCGGGCCGGGCCGGTCGTGGTCCTGGAACACCCGGCGGACGCGGAACCCGACCACCCCGAACCAGCGCCACCGGAGGGCCGCCTGCCCGGTGACCTCGTCGTCCGCACCACCCCCGACATCGAACTCCGCCACGGCATGCAGGTCCCCCTCCTCGTCGACCTCGCCCACCTGTTCGTCTTCGACCAGCACGGTGAACGCATCTGCCCGGCTCCGGCGCGGCTGCCGGATCTGGAGGAGTGAGTTCCGCTAGGCAGGCGCTCATGACCCTGCACAGCAGCACCCGCGCCCGTCTGCTCACCGCCACCGTCACGGCCCTGCTTGCCGCCGGCGCCCCGGATCCCTCTGGCGCCTGAAAACTATCATCGCTAGTTTAGGGTGCGGGCGACGCGGCCCCTCCCGGGAGGAACACGATGAAGGCACATGACGGCATGTACATCGACGGGGCCTGGCGCCCCGCCGCCGGTACGGACACGATCGAGGTCGTGAACCCGGTCGACGAGCAGGTGATCGGCCGGGTTCCGGCGGGCACCGCGGAGGACGTCGATGCCGCCGTACGGGCCGCACGTGCCGCCTTCCCGGCCTGGGCAGCGACCCCGCCGGCCGAGCGGGCCGCGCGTCTGGCCGCCCTCCGGGACATCCTCGTGGCCCGCAAGGACGAGATCGCCGAGACCGTCACGGCCGAACTCGGCTCCCCGCTGCCGTTCTCGCAGGCCGTGCACGCGGGCGTGCCGATCGCGGTCGCCGGCTCGTACGCCGAACTGGCGGCGACGTACGCCTTCGAGGAGAAGGTCGGCAACTCGACCGTCTACCAGGAGCCCGTCGGGGTCGTCGGCGCGATCACGCCCTGGAACTACCCGCTGCACCAGATCGTCGCCAAGGTCGCCCCGGCGCTCGCGGCGGGCTGCACGGTGGTGCTGAAGCCTGCCGAGGACACCCCCCTCACCGCCCAGCTCTTCGCCGAGACGGTGGCCGAGGCAGGCATCCCGGCCGGTGTCTTCAACCTCGTCACCGGCCTCGGCCCGGTCGCCGGCCAGGCCCTCGCCGAACACCCGGACGTGGACCTGGTCTCCTTCACCGGCTCCACGGCGGTGGGCAAGCGCATCGGCGCGACCGCGGGCGCCGCGGTCAAGCGGGTCGCCCTGGAACTCGGCGGCAAGTCCGCCAACGTCATCCTGCCGAGCGCCGACCTCGCCAAGGCCGTGGGCGTCGGCGTCGCCAATGTGATGTCCAACTCCGGCCAGACGTGCAGCGCCTGGACACGCATGCTGGTGCACACCGCGCAGTACGACGAGGCGGTCGAGCTGGCCGCGGCCGCCGCGGAGAAGTACGGCGACCGCATCGGCCCGGTCGTCAACGCCAAGCAGCAGGCCCGGGTGCGGAGTTACATCGACAAGGGCGTCACAGAGGGCGCCCGGCTCGTCGTCGGCGGCCCCGAATCACCCCGCGAGCAGGGGTACTTCGTCAGCCCGACCGTCTTCTCCGACGTCACACCGGAGATGACGATCGCTCAGGAAGAGATCTTCGGGCCGGTGTTGTCGATCATCCGGTACGAGGACGAGGCGGACGCCCTGCGGATCGCCAACGGCACGGTATACGGGCTGGCGGGCGCTGTGTGGGCGGGCGACGAGACCGAGGCGGTCGCCTTCGCGCGACGGCTCGACACCGGGCAGGTCGACATCAACGGCGGACGTTTCAACCCCCTTGCCCCGTTCGGGGGTTACAAGCAGTCGGGTGTGGGGCGCGAGCTGGGTGCGCACGGGCTGTCCGAGTACCTTCAGACCAAGTCCCTCCAGTTCTAGGACCTAGGAGCATGCACGTGGTTCGCGCCGCAGTACTTCCCGCCGTGGGCGCTCCGTTGGAGATCGCCGAGATCGACCTGCCGGAGACGGGCCCCGGCCAGGTCCGGGTCCGACTGGCCGCCGCGGGTGTCTGCCACTCCGACCTTTCCCTCTCCGACGGCACCATGCGGGTGCCTGTTCCCGCCGTCCTCGGACACGAGGGCGCGGGCACCGTCGTAGCCGTCGGCGAGGGCGTCACGCATGTCGCGCCCGGTGACGGTGTCGTCCTCAACTGGGCTCCCTCTTGTGGCAGTTGCCATGCCTGCTCGCTCGGCGAGGTCTGGCTGTGCGCCAACGCGCTGACCGGCGCGGCGAACGTGTACGCACACCGCGCCTCCGATGGGAGCGACCTCCACCCCGGCCTGAACGTCGCCGCGTTCGCCGAGGAGACCGTCGTGGCCGCCGGATGCGTCCTCCCCGTACCGGACGGCGTACCCCTCGCCGACGCCGCGCTGCTCGGCTGCGCGGTCCTGACCGGATACGGCGCGGTCCATCACTCGGCGAAGGTCCAACCCGGCGAGACCGTAGCGGTGTTCGGAGTCGGCGGGGTCGGACTCGCGGCTCTCCAGGCCGCCCGGATCGCGGGTGCCTCGAAGATCGTCGCGGTCGACGTCTCACCCGAGAAGGAATCGCTCGCGCGCGGCGCCGGCGCGACCGACTACGTCGTCGCCTCCGACACCACCGCACGCGAGATCCGCGCCCTCACCGGCAAGCAGGGCGTCGACGTCGCCGTCGAGTGCGTGGGCCGCGCCGTGACCATCCGCACCGCCTGGGACTCCACCCGGCGCGGCGGCCGCACGACGGTCGTCGGCATCGGCGGCAAGGACCAGCAGGTCACCTTCAACGCGCTGGAGATCTTCCACTGGGGGCGGACGCTCTCGGGCTGCGTGTACGGCAACTCCGACCCGGCGCGGGACCTTCCGGTACTGGCCGAGCACATCCGCGCCGGCCGCCTCGACCTCGGCGGCCTGGTCACCGACCGGATCGCCCTCGACGGCATCCCGGCGGCCTTCGAGAACATGATCGCGGGCAAGGGCGGGCGCGCTCTGGTCGTCTTCCAGTCCGCTGGTCCGCGTCCACCAGGGACCCCGGCCGCGGCCCACGAGAGCTGAAGCAGGGGCAACAGCCCATTGAATCAGGCCTGTTCTGGCTCGGGCTCGGGTTGCGGCTCCGGAGTGCGCACCGGGGCCGCGGCCTTCCCGTTGCCGGAACCCGCGATGCTGGAACCCGTGCCGACGCGGGGACGGGAGCGGGACACCGCCACACCCGCCAGGCACAGCGCCCCGCCCGCCAGGGTGAGCAGCCCCGGCACCTCGTCGAGGAACAGCCAGGACATCAGCACCACCAGGGCGGGCACCGCGTACGTGGTCGCGCCCATGCGGCTCGCGGTGGTGCGGGCGAGGGCGTAGGCCCAGGTCGTGAAAGCCAGCGCGGTCGGGAAGAGACCGAGGTAGAGCATGTTGAGGGTGGCGGAGACGGGCGCCTCGGCCGCGTCCTGGACGAGCTGCCCGGCGAAGGGCAGACACACGACCGCCCCGGCCATACAGCCGAACGTCGTCACCTGGAGCGCGCTCGCCCGGCCGAGCGCCGGCTTCTGTGCGACGACTCCGGCCGCGTAGCCCACGGCGGCGAGCAGGCACAGGACGACCCCGAGGACCGAGGAGCCGCCGTCGCCGGACATCGAAAGGCCCACCGCGACGGCCCCGGCGAACGACACCGCCATGCCCGCCAGCAGCCGCGGCGGCATCGCGTCACCGAGCAGTCGGGAGCCGAGCAGGGCGATGAGGATCGGACCGGTGTTCACCACCAGCGCCGCCGTGCCGGCGTCCACCTGCTGCTCGCCCCAGTTGAGGACGACCATGTAGAAGCCGAACCACAGCAGCCCGGATATGGCGATCCCGCGCCAGGCCGCGCGCGGCGGCCACCCCTCTCTCCGTACGAGGCACACGGCCCCGAGCGCGACGGCTCCCGTCAGCAGCCGCCCCAGTGCCAGCGCACCCGGCGCGTACGCGGCACCCGCGCTCCGGATCGACACGAAGGCGGAGGCCCACAGCACGACGGTGACGGTCGCCGCGCCCGCGGCGAGCAGCTGCGCTCGACGGGTCGGTGACGTGGGGCGGGGCGTGTTCATCATGCTCCTGAGGCTAGGTGGGGGCGCGGGGCGGGCGCTGGCGGATTTAGGACGCCGTGGTGGTGGGTGGGGCCGAAGTCCGGGTCGATCAGTCGATCAGCGGAGCGCCGTCGCCTCGATGCCGAGCAGTTCCGCGAAGGCGCGTTCGCCCTCGGGGGTGACCTTGACGGCCCGCTCCGAGCCGATGCGTACGCACCAGCGCGCGTCCAGGGCGTGCCGGCACAGCGCCGCGCCGGCGGTGCCCGCAAGGTGGGGGCGGCGTTCGGTCCAGTCGAGGCAGGCGCGGGTGAGGGGGCGGCGGCCGGTACGGTCGAGGCCGATTCCCGCGCTGTCGAACCACCTCAGTCCGGCGTCCGTGAGGGCGAATCCGGTGTCCTGGCGGAGCAGACCCCGGTCGGTCAGGGCGTCGGTGAGGGCGATGCCGAGGCGTCCGGCGAGGTGGTCGTAACAGGTGCGGCCACGGGCCATCGCCGATCCGGCGCTGGACTCCCGGAGGGTGCGCGGGGGTTCGGCCGTGTTCGGTCTGGCGTGGGCGGCGAGGTCTTCGACGAGCTGGGCGACGCGGGCGTCCGCGAGGCGTACGTAGCGGTGGCGTCCTTGACGTTCCTCGCTGAGCAGTCCGCCTGCGACGAGTTTGCCGAGGTGTTCGCTTGCGGTGGACGGTGCGACTCCGGCGTGCCGGGCGAGTTCCCCGGCGGTCCAGGCCCGCCCGTCGAGCAACACCAGCAGAAACCCGGCCCGCGTCTCGTCCGCCATCAGCCCGGCCAATGCCGCCAGTCCTGGTCCCACCGGATCCTTCGGCCTCGTCATGTCCTCAGCATGCGACACGAACGCTTCGGCACGCACCGAACGGTTCTCGCCCTCGCCGCCCCTACCCGTCCCATCCCCAGGGGCTCTGCCCCTTCGACCCCGTTCGGTTGTGTGTCGGGTGCGGGTGGATGGGGGCTGGTCGCGCCCCGCGGCGGAGCCGCAAATGTCACAGCCCCGCGCCCCTGAAGGCGCGGGGCTTCGCCCCGCGATCCCCCCGCCCGCCCCTGGTTCGTCGGCTGCGGGTGGGCGGGGGTCTGGGGGCGCAGCCCCCAGGGATGGGACGGGTAGGGGCGGCGGGGGCGAAAGAAGCCCTCAGTCCCCCCGTGTCACCTGCGCGTACTGCACGGCCAAGCCGTCCAGCAACGCACTGAGCCCCGTCTCAAAGGCCCGCTCGTCGATCTTCTCCTGCTGCTCGGCAAGGAGATGGGCCTGCCCGAGGTGGGGATAGTCGGCCGGATCGTACGCGCTCTCGTCGTCCACGAACCCCCCGGCGAACGAACCGAGCGCCGAGCCCATGATGAAGTACCGCATCAGCGCACCGATCGACGTGGCCTGGGCCGCCGGCCACCCCGCATCGACCATCGCGCCGAACACCGCGTCGGCGAGCCGGAGCCCCGCCGGCCGCCGCCCGGGCCCGCGGGCGAGGACAGGGACGATGTTCGGGTGGTCGCGCAGGGCCGCCCGGTAGGAGACGGCCCAGTCGTGCAGGGCGGTACGCCACTCGCGGCCGTCCTCGAACATCGACAGATCGACCTGCGCGCTGACCGAGTCCGCCACCGCCTCCAGGATCTGGTCCTTGGTGCGGAAGTGGTTGTAGAGGGACGGCCCGCTCACCCCCAGCTCGGCCGCGAGCCGACGCGTCGAGACGGCCGGCAGGCCCTCGGCGTCCACCAGTGCCCGTGCCGTCTCGACGATGCGGTCGGTGCTGAGGAGGGGCTTGCGCGGTCGGGCCATGGCGCACATAGTAGGGCTGCATACAGAAACTAGCAGTGCTAATTTAAATGTACGGCTTTCCATGCGCAGCTTTCCTCGTAGGGCCTTCCCTGTACGGCCTTCCCTGTGTACGGCTTCGAAAGCCGCAGTCCGTCTATCTGTGGGGTGACTCGGCATGAACCTGGAGCTCAGCGAGGAGCAGACCGCCGTCCGGCAGCTCGCCAAGGACTTCGTGGCCCGCGAGATCGCCCCCCATGTCATCGAGTGGGACCGCGCCGAGGAAGTCGACCGGTCCATCGTGAAGAAGCTCGGAGAGGTCGGCTTCCTCGGGCTCACCGTCGACGAGGAGTACGGCGGCAGCGGCGGCGACCACCTCGCGTACTGCCTGGTCACGGAGGAACTGGGCCGCGGCGACTCCTCCGTGCGCGGGATCGTCTCCGTCTCGCTGGGGCTGGTCGCCAAGTCGATCGCGTACTGGGGGAGCGAGGAGCAGAAGCGCCGGTGGCTGCCGGGGCTGACCTCCGGCGAGCATGTCGGCTGCTTCGGGCTCACCGAACCCGGCACCGGCTCGGACGCGGGCCAACTGTCGACCAAGGCCGTGCGCGACGGCGACGACTACGTCATCAACGGCACCAAGATGTTCATCACGAACGGCACCTGGGCCGATGTCGTGCTGCTCTTCGCCCGGTCGACCGACGCGCCGGGCCACAAGGGCGTCTCCGCCTTCCTCGTCCCGACGGACACCCCGGGGCTGTCCCGTCGCACCATCCACGGCAAGCTCGGTCTGCGCGGACAAGCCACTGCCGAGCTGGTGTTCGAGGATGTACGGGTGCCCGCGAGCGCCATGATGGCGCCCGAGGGCAAGGGGTTCGGCGTAGCCATGTCCGCGCTCGCCAAGGGGCGGATGTCCGTGGCCGCGGGCTGCGTCGGCATCGCCCAGGCGGCACTGGACGCGGCGGTGACGTACGCGACCCAGCGCGAGCAGTTCGGGAAGACCATCGCGCACCACCAGCTCGTACAGGAACTGATCAGTGACATCGCGGTCGACGTGGACGCGGCGCGGCTGCTGACCTGGCGGGTCGCCGATCTCATCGACCGGGGGCTGCCGTTCACCACGGAGTCCTCGAAGGCCAAGCTCTTCGCCTCCGAGGCCGCCGTGCGCGCCGCGAACAACGCCCTCCAGGTCTTCGGCGGCTACGGCTACATCGACGAATACCCGGCGGGGAAGCTGCTGCGCGACGCCCGCGTGATGACCCTCTATGAGGGCACCAGTCAGATCCAGAAGCTGGTCATAGGGCGGGCGCTGACGGGGGTTTCGGCGTTCTGAGGTACCTCGTGCCGAGTCGCTGCGTGACTGCGTGACTGCGTGACTGCGTGACTGAGTACGTCCCTGAGTATTTCGGCGGATGTGGCCGCGGCCACATCCGCCGACCCTTGTCCCATGAGTGAGACACCGGTCAAGCAGCAGAACACGGCCGCCTTCTACGGTCAGGCCGTGGCCTCTTTCTCGGTCGCCATGGCCGCGACCGCCCTCGGCATCTTCAAACTGCAGGCGGACGCCTGGGTGCGAGCCTTTCTGGCCATCGCCGTCCTCTACTTGGTGACGTCGTCCTTCACGCTGGCCAAGGTGATCCGCGACCGTCAGGACGCGCATCGGCCCGGCGGGCGGGTGTACGACCCCTTCGAGAAGCTCTGAGCGAGATTCGAGCCGTGCTGAGCGGGCACGCTAAGCGCCCGCTCAGGTTCGGGGGTATGGTGTTCACCCTGGCAGTGGAGAAGGGGCGAACAGCGATGAGTACGGCGGAGGAGACGGCCGGCGGCGATATGCAGCCGTGGGCCGAGGTCACCCCGGACGCGGCACGGCGGCTGCTCGTCGCCGCCGTGGAGGCCTTCGCCGAGCGCGGATACCACGCGACGACGACCCGGGACATCGCGGGCCGCGCGGGCATGAGCCCGGCCGCGCTCTACATCCACTACAAGACCAAGGAAGAGCTGCTTCACCGGATCAGCAGGATCGGTCACGAAAAGGCACTGGAAATCCTCCAGACGGCCGCCCAGGGGGAAGGCAGCCCGACCGAGCGCCTTGCCGACGCCGTGAGCTCCTTCGTCCGCTGGCACGCCGGCGGGCGCACCACCGCACGCGTCGTGCAGTACGAACTGGACTCGCTCGGCCCGGACGCCCGCGCCGAGATCATCGCCCTGCGCCGCCAGGTCGACGCCGAGGTGCGCGGGATCATCCAGGACGGCGTGGCGGCGGGCGACTTCGACGTGCCGGACGTGCCGGGCACCACCCTCGCCGTGCTGTCGCTGTGCATCGACGTCGCCCGCTGGTTCAACGTCGATGGCCCCCGCACCCCCGACGAGGTCGGCGCGCTCTACGCCGACCTCGTGCTGCGGATGGTCGGGGCCAAGCAGTAGTCCCGACCGGGTGCGAGCGGGGGCCCGGGCCGGGCCTCGTTCAGAGGTAGTACCGCGACACCGACTCCGCGACGCACACCGGCTTGTCGCCGCCCTCGCGCTCCACGGTGAAGGCCACGGACACCTGTACGCCGCCGGGTACGTCGTCGACGCCCGTGATCTGCGCGGTGGCGCGCAGCCGCGAGCCGACCGGCACGGGGGCGGGGAAGCGGACCTTGTTCGTCCCGTAGTTGACGCCCATCTTCACGCCCTCGACCTTGATCAGCTGCGGGCCGAAGAGCGGGAGCAGCGACAGGGTGAGATAGCCGTGCGCGATCGTCGTGCCGAAGGGGCCCGCCGCGGCCTTCTCGGGGTCCACGTGGATCCACTGGTGATCGCCGGTCGCCTCGGCGAAGAGGTCGATCCGCTTCTGCTCGATCTCGACCCAGTCGGTGTACCCCAACTGCTCGCCCACGGCGCTGCGCAGCTCGTCGACCGTCGCGAACGTCCTCGGCTCTGCCATGTCCTGGCCTCCCACATCTCCATGTCTAAGCGACTGCTTAGCATGGTCGGACGCGGAGCGCATGTCAACGGACCGGGCGTGTGACGAAGTAGGTAGGGTTGGAGGGGTGCCCCAGATCCCTGAGAAGATCCACGAGCTGACCGTCGGCCAGCTGTCGGCCCGCAGCGGCGCCGCCGTCTCCGCCCTGCACTTCTACGAGTCCAAGGGCCTCATCAGCAGCCGCCGCACCACGGGAAACCAGCGCCGCTACCACCGCGACGCACTGCGCCGTGTCGCCTTCGTCCGTGCCGCGCAACGCGTCGGCATCCCGCTCGCCACCATCCGCGAGGCCCTCGCCGAACTCCCCGAGGAGCGCACCCCGACGCGCGAGGACTGGGCCCGCCTCTCGGAGGCCTGGCGTTCCGAACTCGACGAGCGCATCAAGCAGTTGGGCAGGCTGCGGGATCACCTGACCGACTGCATCGGCTGCGGGTGTCTGTCCCTGGAGAACTGTGTCCTGTCCAACCCGGACGACGCCTTCGGCGAACGCCTGACCGGCTCCCGGCTCATGGTGGAACGCACGCGCTCCACCGGCGGGACCGGCGGGACCGACGCCGCCGGTCCCGCCGCCGGCCAGAAGGAGCCCGAGGACTGCCGCTGAACGGCGCCCCGGGCTCCGTACGCCCCACTACTCGTACTCCGTGCCGCCCTTCCGCGTCAGATACGCCGGGCTGACCGCCTTGGCTATCGCCCGGCCGCCCGTCACCGGGCTGTACCGCTCGGTTGCCGGGCGGATGACGACACCCTCGCGCAGATGCAGCTCGCGCCCGGAGACGGTCTCCCGGCCCGAGGCGACCTCCAGGACGCGCTCGATGTCGTACGGGCCCTCGTACAGCCGTGGCACCAGCGGGAGTTCGCCCTCCAGCAGCGCTGCCGGGTCCAGCCATCGGACCTCGCCGTCGATCTCCGCGGACACGTCGAACACGGCGTAACCGAGCGTCTGGCGGCGGCCGTCGGCGCCGTACGACAGGTCCTGTACGCCCGCTCCGTACACCTCGCCGAAGATCCCGACCCGGCGGGCGCCCAGCCGCTCGGCGAGCCGGGCCGCGGCCTTCGCGACCCCGTGGCCGTGGACGGCCCGCCAGTACAGATTGCGCGGGTCCTCCTTCAGCGCGAGGGACTTGGCGCCGAAGCCCTTCGACGAGACGTGCACGCGGCCGCCCTCGTCGGCGACGTACGTCAGCAGACAGGCCGAGCCGTGCAGCTTCTCGGTCAGGACGACGGGCTCGCCGGGGGTGAAGATGTCCGGGTAGCGCTGGATGTTCTCGATGTCGACCCAGGGCAGCAGATCGGGCGCGGACTCGACCTCGCCGCTCATCGTGGGCGGGATCGGCGGCACCCACTTGACGATGCCGAGCACGTCGGCGAAGTCCGTGCCGTCCTCGGCGGCCCGCGCCAGATCGACGTCCGCCAACGCCTTCGGGCGGCACACGATTCCCTGCGACAGCTCACCGCGCAGCCGTACGGCCCTGACCCGGTCCGACGTGCTCCCCGCCAGCCGTCCGGTCAGACCCAGCTCCTCGATCAGCTCGGCCGGCAGCACGGACTGCTCCGGGATGTAGACAGCCCGCTCGCCGGTGCGGTAGGCGCCCTTGGCGACGACGGCCCGGTACAGGCCCACCTGGGCCAGTTCGAGCGCGTCGGCGTTCGGATGCTCGTGGATGGTCAGCACTTCGGCGGTGACGCGCAGCGTCGACATCGGCACTCCTAGGGTTCCTCAGCTGGGTTTCATCGTCCCCAACTGTCCTTACGGGAATGGGGTGGAGCGAGCGGATTAGCGGCTGGTAGCGTCGGGATCTTCGGCCGGTGGCGACGACGGACGGCACGGAGTCCTGACGGGATCAACTCCCATGACCTCAGCTGCCCTTGAGGCCGCCCTCGCCGACATCGACACGGTCTTCCACGGCTTCGCCAGCCCGGACGAAGTCGGTTGCGGGCGCTGTCACCTGCCCGAGGAGACGGCGTTCCTGCGCACTCCGGACATACGCATGCCGTTGGACGTGCTGGAGCGGTTCGTGTACGAGGTCCCCGGTCACTTCGACGACCATGCCGCGGCGATGCGCCGGCTGCTGCCGCAGGCGGCGCGGGCGATGGCCGACGGGAGTCTCGGCGGACCGTACCGGGGAGCCCACGGGCTCATCTGGGTGAACTGGCGTTCCTGGCCCGCCGATCAGGCCCGGGCCATCGAGACGTTCCTCCACGCCTGGTGGCAGGACGTCCTCTCGACACCGCGACCGCCGTACCCCGTCAAGAACGTCTTCGAGACCTGCATCACGATCGCAGGGACCGTGACCCCCTTCCTCGCCGGATGGCACCGGCAGCCGTCGGCCGAGACCCACCTTGTGCAGTGCGTGGACGACTGGATCTACGACCTGATCAGCGACTGCTCACCCTTCTCCTGGTGGGGGCCCGACGGCGAGGACGAGGCCGTCGCCGAGCTCAAGTACTGGCTGTCCCGGCACGCTGCCGACCGCCTTCGCGCCCAGGGGGAGCCCGACCTCGCCTTTCGCGCCGAACTCCTCGCCCTCCCCTACGACGAGCGCTGGGCCCACCCGTACTGGACCAACCCCTCCGCCACCAGCTGACCGTTGGACACCGCCCGCTCCCCGTCCGGGAGTACGAGCGTGTCCTCCAAGCCGATGCGTATGGCGAGCCCCAGCCGTCCCGCGAGTCTCAACACCGGCCAGGCGCCGCCCTCTTCGCCGTGCAGCAGAACAGGGCGGCCGTAGGTGATGCCGAGGTCGGCGAGCAGGGCGCGGGCCGACTCCTCGGCCGTCTCGGGAGAGGTGTCCGTGACCTCCGCCAGGACCCGCAGCACCCGCGGCCCGAGCGGCGATGCCGCGAACCGGGCTGCGCCGTCCGTGCCGGACCAGATGCCCGCCTCCACGCCGATCCCGCGGTCGAGGAGCGCGGCGGCGACCTCTTCCGCTCCCGGCTCATGCCAGTTGACCGAGGCGTGATCGGGCAGGACGGTCCAGGAACGGACGTATTCGACCCGGGCGGCAGGGTCCGGCTCGGCCCACGCGCCGGTGGTCACGCCGATCGGAACGCCGACCCGTGCCCGTATCGCTTCGAGCGTCGCCGCGACGGCCTTCGGTGACAACGTGTCCTGCCCACAGGGGGTTCTGGGATGGACATGGATGTCCGAGCCCCCGGCCGCGACAGCCTCGGCCGCGGACTGTGCCATCGCCCCGGGCGACATCGGCACAACAGCACCGTCACCGGCTCCCCGGCTCCCGTTCAAACAGACCTGCACCATGCCGTCGATGTTGCCAGCCAGTACTGACAAGCGCCCCGTCAGGGGCGCGGGGAACTGCGCGCCCAGCCACGAACAACCCGCAGCGGACGGCTCACCCGCAGTTCCCGTACCCACGCCGCTCAGCACCCCACGCTGCTCAGCACCCAGCGCCGCTCAACCCGGCGGAGCGCTCACGCAGAGGCCAGAAGCAACTGTCCGCGCCTGCACTCCGCCAGCGCTTCGGGCGTCAGAACGGGCCGCGGGACGACAATTCCGCAGCTCGTGCACACCGGGCCCGAAGACGGTTCATGGGCCAGGTCGTACTTCCAGATGAGGCGCTCCCCGGAGCACACCGGACAGACCGAGCCCGGCTCCCGCTCCAGCGCGGCGATCAGCCTGCGCAGCACCTCGGCCAGTGGTTCATGGGGGTGGATCCTCGGGTCGTCGCACCACGCGACCCCGAAGCCGCCCCAGGTCAGCCGGTGCCAGTCGTCGACACTGCCCGGCCTGCGCAGCCCGTCGTGCTTTTCCTTCTTGCGACGCTGCGCGAACTCGACCTCGTAGGCGAGCCAGACGGAGCGGGCCTCCTCCAGCTCGTCCAGTGCGGCCACGAGCCGCGCTGGATCGGGGGATCGGTCCTCGGGTCCGAACCCGGCCCGGGAGCACAGATGGTCCCAGGTCGCCCGATGCCCGTAAGGGGCGAACCTCTCAAGGCACTTGCGCAGTGAATAGCGCCGCAGTGCCAGATCGCTCCTCGGATCTCGCACCTGTCTCGCCAGACTCCGGAAACCGGCCATCGCCCTGCACCTCCGTCACACCTGCACCTGAACTTCGGTCACTTCGGCGTCGATTCGTACGGACGTCGCCGAATAGACGTATCGACAAGCGATTCGGCTCCATCCATTTTTCGATGACCGCCATAAGCCACCCGCCGAGCCCATCCCGGCCTACCTCCCGCCGCTGTCAGCCGCCTGTCGACGGCGCTGTCCGACCGCGATGAATCCCGAAAACTGACGCATGTTCATCTTCAATCCCGGGGATACCGGCGGTAACGTCCGGCCCACCCCCGTCGGTAGGAGCTGCCATGCCTCGGCGTATCCCACGCACCACGCTCGACAGACTGAGAACTCCCCGAAGATTCCCCAAGTTCCTCAAGGCCGCATCCATCTGCGTGCTCATCGCCGGTCTTCTGTCGCCGCTCACCCAGGCCGCGGCTGCCGACACCTCCACCGCGGCCGCCGCGAACGACTACTGCGGCGGCCAGTGTTCCGACATCCTCCCGCCCGGCGAGAACGGCAACGCGACCCTGGCCCAGATCCTCCTCAACCAGGCCTTCGGCACCCAGCCGGACCACGCGGAGGACCAGCTCGCCCCCTACGGCAACCTGCCCTCGGGCTACTCCACGCTCACCGACGCCAAGATCAACACCTTCTTCAACGACGCCTCCTTCGGGGTCGCTTCGGACCAGGTCGCCTCGACCACCCAGCCCGGCGGCCGCAGCGACGTGACGATCGTCCGCGACAAGAAGACGGGCGTCCCGCACATCACCGGCACCACCCGCTACGGCACCGAGTACGGCGCCGGGTACGCCGCGGCCCAGGACCGGCTGTGGCTGATGGACGTCTTCCGGCACGTCGGACGCGGCCAGCTGACCACCTTCGCGGGTGGCGCGGCCTCCAACCAGGGCCTGGAGCAGGAGTTCTGGCGCAACGCGCCCTACACCGAAGCCGATCTGCAGGCCCAGATCGACAACGCCACCGCCAATGCCGGTGCCCGCGGTACGCAGGCTCTCGCCGACGCCAATGCCTACATCGACGGCATCAACGCCTACATCGACGCCTCCGACAGCGGCCGTTACTTCCCCGGCGAGTACGTCCTGACCGGCCACAAGGACTCCGTCACCAACGCCGGCACCATCGACCACTTCAAGCTCACCGACCTGGTCGCGCTGGCCTCCGTCATCGGCGCGCTCTTCGGCTCCGGAGGCGGCGGCGAAGTCAACAACGCCATCTCGCTCCTCGCCGCCCAGTCCAAGTACGGCGTGACCGAGGGCACCAAGCTCTGGGAGTCCTTCCGCGAGCGCAACGACCCGGAAGCGGCGCTCACCCTCCACAACGGCGAGAGTTTCCCCTACGCGACCAAGCCGGACACCGCGCAGGGTGAGGCCCTGCCCGACGCCGGTTCGGTGAGCCAGGAGCAGCTGGTCTACGACCGCACCGGCAGCGCGGCCACCTCCACGGCGACCAGCGCCTCGACCACGGCGGCCACCACGTCCCTCACCTCGGCCAAGCGCGGTATGTCCAACGCCCTCGTGGTGAGCGGCAAGTACACCGCCAGCGGCCACCCGATCGCCGTCTTCGGCCCGCAGACCGGCTACTTCGCGCCACAGCTGCTCATGCTCCAGGAGATCCAGGGCCCGGGCCTCAGCGCCCGCGGCGCCTCCTTCGCGGGCTTGAGCATGTACGTCGAACTCGGCCGCGGCCAGGACTACTCCTGGAGTGCGACGACCTCCGGCCAGGACATCATCGACACGTACGCCGTCGAGCTGTGCCAGGACGACTACCACTACCTCTACCACGGCACCTGCACGGCCATGGACAAGATCGAGCAGACCAACTCCTGGAAGCCGACCACCGCCGACGGCACCGCGGCGGGCTCGTACCGGATGCAGGTCTACCGGACGAAGTACGGCCCGGTGGAGTACCGCGCGACGGTCGGCGGCAAGAAGGTCGCGTACACCACCCTGCGCTCCTCCTTCATGCACGAGGCCGACTCGATCATCGGCTTCCAGATGCTCAACGACCCGGACTACGTGAAGAGCCCGGCGACCTTCCAGAGCGCGGTGCAGCACATCAACTACACCTTCAACTGGTTCTACGCCGACTCGACGCACACCGCGTACTACAACAGCGGCGACAACCCGGTGCGTGCCACCGGTGTCGACGCCGAGTTCCCGGTGTGGGCGCAGGCGGCGTACGAGTGGCAGGGCTGGAACCCGGCGACGAACACCGCCACCTACACCGCGGCGTCGGCCCACCCCAACTCCGTCGACCAGGACTACTACATCTCCTGGAACAACAAGCAGGCCAAGGACTACACGACGGCCTCCTGGGGTGACGGCTCGGTGCACCGCGGCAACCTCCTGGAGGACCGGGTGAAGAAGCTGGTCGCCGCGGGCGGTGTGACCAGGTCGGCGCTGGTGAAGGCCATGGCCGACGCGGCGCTCGCCGACCTGCGGGCCGAGGACGTGCTGCCGGACCTGCTGAAGGTCGTCAACAGCTCGACGGTCACGGACTCCACGGCCGCGGCGGCGGTCAGCAAGCTGTCCGCGTGGGTGACGGCGGGCGCCAAGCGCACGGAGACCTCGTCCGGTTCGCACACGTACGCCAACGCCGACGCGATCCGCATCCTGGACGCCTGGTGGCCGCTGCTGGTGAAGGCGGAGTTCCAGCCGGGGCTCGGCAGCGACCTGTACACCGCGCTCAGCAACAACCTCCCCATCGACGAGTCGCCGTCGGCGGCGCACGGCCCGACCGGCTCGCACGCCGGAAGCTCCTTCCAGTACGGCTGGTGGAGCTATGTCGACAAGGACATCCGGGCGGTGCTGGGGGAGTCGGTACAGGGCGGACTCTCGCAGAAGTACTGCGGCTCCGGCAGCCTCAGCGCCTGCCGGGACGCCCTGATCAGCACGCTCAAGGAGGCGGCCGGCAAGACCGCGTCAGACGTCTACCCCGGCGACGACCAGTGCTCGGCCGGTGACCAGTGGTGCGCCGACTCGATCGTCCAGCGGACGCTCGGCGGCATCAAGCACGGCAAGATCACCTGGCAGAACCGGCCGACGTATCAGCAGGTGGTCGAGTACACCTCACACCGTTAGACACTGGTAACTATCGCGATAAGTCAGTGGAAATGGTGCCGGCGGCGAGTCACTTCACACGGCCCGCCGCCAGCACCAGCTGTGCCAGTTCCCGGTGGCAGATGTCGCTGTGGGCCCCGGACGGGGGCCCGCCGCGGTTGACCACCGCGGCGGCGTCGATGTTCACGCAGCCCGAGGCGGGCAGCTGTGTGTGCAGGGCGTCGGCGAGCGTGAGCGTCTTGGTGCCCGCCACCGCCTGCACCCCGTCGTGGCCCATCGCACCCCATTTGGCGCCCAGCGTGCGGCCGATGTCGAAGTCCGTCGTGACCGCCCGGGAGTCGCCCGCCATCCGCGAGGCCAGCGGATAGATCGTGCCGAGCGCCGAGTCGAAGTGGGAGTAGCAGCACACCAGGGGGCCGTCGATACGGTTCTGCTGGCCGTCCAGCACGCCACTCGCCCGGGGGTCGTGCGGCAGCCGCGCCGCGAACGCGTAGTGCGAGAAAGCCCCTTGGAGCAGGGTCACCGACTTCACCGAGCGCACACCCTTGGGCAGTCCGCGCAGCGCGAAGGAGACCAGACGTCCGCCGAAGCTGTGTCCGACGAGGTGCACGCGCACCTCGGGTGCGGCCTTGGCGAGCTGCCCGATCGCGATCCCGAGCCCGCGCTCACCGACCGTGCCGGCGCGGCGCTTCATCGCGTAGTACGTGGCCTGGCGCAGCAGTTCGTGGGCGCCGTCCCACAGTCGTGGCAGCGCGAACGAGGCGGCACCGGGAGTCTCGGCCTCGGCCAGCGCCTGCGCGAACTCGCCGCAGACCGTCGCCGTGTCCCCGAAGAGCATCTCGGGGTCGCTCTCCGGCACCCCCTCCGCCAGTGTGTCCGCGGCGAACGCGGTCTGCGGCCCCTGCGGCCGGACCTCGACGAGCAGTCGCACGAGACGTCCGAACTCCTCCAACGAGGCGCCCTCGTCCGGCTGTTGGTCCAGCAGCCGCGCGATCTGCTCGACCACCGTCGCGCGGCCGGGGAACACCTCCAGGAGCGCGTGCCGGCTGCTCATGTCGAGGACGGGCCGCGCCACCGTGGCGACGCCGGCGGCCACCGACGGGGGGAAGTCGGGGATCGGCTCGTCCGAGAAGCGCATCGAGGGCCACACCACTCCCACGTAGCCCAGGCGCGCGGCCGGCGCGAGTTCCGGGACGGGTTCGAAGAAGTGGCTGTAGAGGCGGGTGGCGCCCGAGCGGTCGTTGTTCCAGCCGTGCGCGAAGACGACCAGGTCACGGATCTTGCGCTGCGGCACCTCCTTGAGCAGCCGGTCCCGCTCCCGGCCGTCGACGTCCCCGTCCGCATCGAAAGTGAGCTCCCAGTAGGGAGAAACACTCACTGCCGGATCCGCCATGACAAGCCCCCTCGTCCCCCGTGGGCGGTGCGATCTGGGCGCATCGTCCTACTGGTGGGAGAAGTTGGCCATACGTCACGTCGAGTCCGGTGGTGCCCGAACTGATGTCGTATCGGGCCTATCGGTAAATGAGGTACTCCTTGCGCACGCGCCGGAACGCCGCCAACTCCTCCTGCCAGGCCGCCGCCACCTCGTCGGCGCTCGCCCCCGCGTCGATCATCGTGCGCACACTCGTAGAGCCGGTCAGCTTGTCGATCCAGTTGTCGGAGCGCCAAGTGAAGCCGCTCCAGACCTTCTTGGCGGTCACCAGGAGGGCGATTCCGGTGCGTACGGGGTCGTACGCGGCCCGGTCGTGCACATGGATCTGTACGCCCCCGATGGTCTTGCCCTGGAACTTGGAGAAGGTGGGAGCGAAGTACGCCTCCCTGAAGTGCACGCCGGGGAGGCCGAGCCGGCCGGCCTCGGCGGCCCAGCGTCCGTCGACGCCCTCCGCGCCCAGCAGCTCGAACGGGCGGGTCGTGCCCCGCCCCTCCGACAGATTCGTCCCCTCGAAGAGACAGGTCCCCGAGTACACCAGGGCGGTGTCGGCCGTCGGCATGTTCGGGCTCGGCGGCACCCAGGGCAGGCCGGAGGCGTCGTAGAAGTCCGAGCGCTTCCAGCCCGACATCAGTACGGTGTCCAGCTCCACCGGCGCGGGCAGGAACTCCCCGTTGAACAGCCGCGCCAGCTCCGCCACCGTCATCCCGTGTGCCTGCGCGATGGGCTGACGTCCGACGAACGTCGCGAACTCCTTGTGCAGGACGGGCCCTTGGGCCGCCCGCCCGGTCACCGGGTTGGGCCGGTCGAGCACCACGAAGTGCTTGCCCGCGAGCCGGGCGGCCTCCATGCAGTCGTACAGCGTCCAGATGTACGTGTAGAAGCGGGCGCCCACGTCCTGGATGTCGAAGACGACGGTGTCCACGCCGGAGGCCGTGAAGATGTCGGCGAGGGGCTGCCCGCTCTTCAGGTACGTGTCGTAGACGGGGAGCCCGGTCGCCGGGTCGTCGTAGCGGCCCTCGGAGCCGCCCGCCTGTGCGGTGCCGCGGAAGCCGTGCTCGGGGCCGAAGACGGCGGTCAGGTTCACGCGGTCGTCGGCGTGCATGACGTCGACGATGTGGCGTACGTCCTGGGTGACGCCGGTGGGGTTGGTGACGATGCCGGTGCGCTGGCCGCTGAGCTGGGCGTAGCCGGTGTCGGCCAGCCGTTCGAAGCCGGTGCGTAGCTTGTTGCCGCGTTCTTCGGTTGCTCCGGCCGGGATCGGTGCGAGGGTCGCTGCGGTGGCGCCGGCTGCGAGCAGGGACCGTCTGGACAAGCGCATTGTCTGACCTCCGTGATCTCGGAAGGTTGGCACAGGGCACGCTAAGCGCTTCCGCCGGTGGTTCGTAAGCTGCCGGTTGTTCGTGGCTTGTCGCGCAGTTCCCCGCGCCCCTTTCAGGGGCGCGGCTGACCCTTCCCTTGCAACATACCGACTGGTTAGTCTGGCTGCGCAGTAGAGTCGTGGCAGAGCCGAGTTGCGTCGCGTCGTGTCGAAGGAGACCGATGGTGGAAGCCGTGCAGGATGCCGGAGTGGTCGTCACCGGAGCGGGAGGCGGCATCGGGGCCGCGCTGGCCCGTCGATTTGCTGCCGAGGGGGCCAGGGTCGTCGTCAACGACCTGGACGCCGCCAAGGCGCAGGCCGTGGCCGACGAGATCGGCGGCATCGCGGTCCCCGGCGACGCGTCCGCGATCGTGGCCGACGCCCGGGACGCCCTCGGTGGCACGGTCGACGTCTACTGCGCCAACGCGGGCCTCGCCTCGGGCGGCTCGGAGGCGGCCGACGAGAAGGTCTGGGCGCTCGCCTGGGACGTGAACGTGATGGCGCACGTCCGGGCAGCCCAGGAGCTGCTCCCGGCCTGGCTGGAGCGCGGCAGCGGCCGTTTCGTCTCCACCGTCTCGGCCGCGGGACTGCTCACCATGATCGGTGCCGCGCCCTACAGCGTCACCAAGCACGGCGCGTACGCCTTCGCCGAGTGGCTGTCGCTGACCTACCGCCACCGCGGGATCAAGGTTCACGCGATCTGTCCGCAGGGCGTGCGCACCGACATGCTCGACGCCACCGGCAGCGCGGGTGACCTGGTGCTCCAGCCGACCGCCATCGAGCCCGAGGCCGTCGCCGACGCGCTCTTCAAGGGGATCGAGGAGGACCGGTTCCTGATCCTGCCGCACCCCGAGGTCGCCGGGTACTACCAGGTGCGGGCCGCGGAGCCCGACCGCTGGCTGACGAACATGAACCACATCCAGCAGAAGTGGGAGGCGGGCCAGTGACCACCTACGCCGACCGGCCGTGGGTGGCCCTGCTCAACGACGCCCAGCGCGGCCCGGTGAGCCCCGCCGACACCTTGGTGCACGCCCTCCGCGAGGCCGTGGCGGACACCCCGGACCGCATCGCGCTCGCCTACTTCGACGGGCGGCTGAGCTACCGCGAGGTGGACGAGCTGAGCGACTCCGTCGCCGGGCACCTCGCCGCCGGGGGCCTGGAGCGCGGCGACAGGGTCGCGATCCTGCTGCAGAACTCCCCGCACTTCGTGCTCGCCCTGCTCGGCGCCTGGAAGGCGGGCGCGACCGTCGTGCCGGTCAACCCGATGTACAAGTCGGGCGAGGTGGGCCACGTACTGCACGACGCGGAAGTGAGCGCCCTGGTGTGCTCGGACCGCGCGTGGGAGTCGTATCTGCGTGAGACGGCCGCCGACTCGCCCGTACGCATCGTGCTGACGGCATGCGAGTTGGATCTCCAAACGCGCAACGACGCGCGCGTGCTGGCCTTCGAGCGGCTGTCGGTCGCCGAGGGTGCCGACGACCTCGTCGCCGTCGCCCACGCGGGCCACAAGGCCCCCGAGGGGCGTGACCTCGGCCCGTCCGACATCGCGCTGATCAGCTACACCTCGGGCACGAGCGGCACCCCCAAGGGGGCCACCAACACGCACGGCAACATCATGTACAACGCCGAGCGGCAGCGGACGGGCCTGGCGCTGCCCGAGGCGCCCGTCTACTTCGCGATGGCGCCGCTGTTCCACATCACCGGGATGGTCTGCCAGCTCGCCGCCTGCCTCAACAGCGGGGGCACGCTGGTCCTCGCGTACCGCTTCGAGGCGGGGGTCGTCCTCGACGCGTTCGCCGAGCACAAGCCCCTCTACACGGTCGGCCCGTCGACCGCCTTCATGGCGCTGGCCGCGCACCCGGCCGTCACGCCGGACCACTTCTCCTCCTTCGTGAACATCTCCTCCGGCGGCGCCCCGCTGCCGCCCGCCCTCGTCGAGAAGTTCCGGGCCGGCTTCGGGCCGTACGTCCGCAACGGCTATGGGCTCACCGAGTGCTCCGCGCCCTGCGCCTCCGTACCGCCGGGCCGGGAGGCTCCCGTCGACCCGGTCTCGGGGACGCTGGCCGTCGGCGTGCCGGGCCCCGACACGGTCGTACGCATCGTCGACGACCAGGGCCAGGAGGTGCCGTTCGGGGAGCAGGGCGAGATCCTCGTCCGCGGGCCGCAGGTCGTGCCCGGCTACTGGCGCCGGCCGGAAGCCACCGCCGAGACCTTCCCGGACGGCGAGCTGCGCACCGGTGACATCGGGTTCATGGACTCCGAAGGCTGGCTCTACGTGGTCGACCGCAAGAAGGACATGATCAACGCGTCCGGCTTCAAGGTGTGGCCGCGTGAGGTCGAGGACGTCCTCTACACGCACCCCGCGGTGCGCGAGGCGGCCGTCGTCGGAATACCGGACGGCTACCGCGGCGAGACCGTCAAGGCGTACATCAGCCTGCGGCCGGGCGCCGAAGAGGACCCCGACGCGCTCGCCGCGTACTGCAAGGAGAGACTGGCCGCCTACAAATATCCGCGGCAGGTGGAGATCCTGCCCGACTTGCCGAAGACGGCGAGTGGGAAGATCCTCCGTCGGGAACTACGTTCCCGGTCCCACGACTCTCAGTAGACGACCAGTAGACGACAGCTTTTGACCGGAACGCTCGGAAGGCAGGTGGCGGCAGTGCCCAGGACGACGGACGGTGACGGTACGCCCGTCCCGCAGCGGCTCTTGGCCGCCGCCACCCGGCTCTTCGCCGAGCAGGGCTACGACCGCACCTCCGTGCAGGAGATCGTCGAGGCGGCCGGCGTCACCAAGGGGGCGCTGTACCACTACTTCGGCTCCAAGGACGACCTGCTGCATGAGGTGTACGCGCGCGTGCTGCGTATTCAGCAGGAGCGGCTGGATGCGTTCGCGGATGCCGATGCGCCTGTGGAGGAGCGGTTGCGGGGTGCCGCGGCCGACGTGGTCGTCACGACGATCGACAACCTCGACGACGCTTCGATCTTCTTCCGGTCGATGCATCACCTCAGTCCCGAGAAGGACAAGCAGGTGCGAGCTGAGCGGCGTCGGTACCACGAGCGGTTCCGTGCGCTGGTGGAGGAGGGCCAGAAGAAGGGCGTCTTCTCCACGGCCACCCCGGCCGACCTGGTCGTCGACTACCACTTCGGCTCTGTGCACCACCTGTCCACGTGGTACCGCCCCGACGGTCCCCTCACCCCACAACAGGTCGCCGACCACTTGGCGGACCTGCTGCTCCGCGCGCTCCGTCCGTAGGAGGGTTCTCGCCCCCGTTCGGTTGTGTGTCGTCTGCGGGTGGGTGGGGGCTGGTCCCAAAGATTGCGCAGTTCCCCGCGCCCCTTTTAGGGGCGCGGGGAACTGCGCAATCTTTTAGCGGGGGTCTGGGGGCGCAGCCCCCAGGGATGGGACGGGTAGGGGCGGCGGGGGCGAGGAACTGCTTGGCCCCCACCGGCCCGCACTGTTACACGTACTTCTTGATCTCCCGTCGCGCCAGCGAGCGCTGGTGGACCTCGTCCGGGCCGTCCGCGAGCTTGAGCGTGCGGGCGCTGGCCCACAGCTCGGCCAGGGGGAAGTCCTGGCTGACGCCGCCCGCGCCGTGCAGTTGGACCGCCTTGTCGAGGATGTCGACGACCGTGCGCGGGGTGGCGATCTTGATGGCCTGGATCTCGGTGTGGGCACCCTTGTTGCCGACCGTGTCCATCATCCAGGCCGTCTTGAGGACCAGGAGACGCAACTGCTCGACGGCGACGCGCGCGTCGGCGATCCAGTTCTGGACGACGCCCTGCTGGGCCAGCGGCTTGCCGAACGCCGTGCGGGACACGGCCCGGCGGCACATCAGCTCGATCGCCCGCTCGGCCATGCCGATCAGCCGCATGCAGTGGTGGATACGGCCCGGCCCGAGCCGCGCCTGGGCGATGGCGAAGCCGCCGCCCTCCTCGCCGACCAGGTTCGACACCGGCACGCGCGCGTGGTCGAAGACGACCTCCGCGTGCCCGCCGTGGGAGTGGTCCTCGTAGCCGTACACCTGCATGGCGCGCCGGACTTCGACTCCAGGGGTGTCGCGGGGGACCAGGACCATCGACTGCTGGCGGCGGATGTCGGCGCCGTCCGGGTCCGTCTTGCCCATCACGATGAAGATCTTGCAGTCGGGGTTCATCGCCCCGGAGATGTACCACTTGCGGCCGGTGATGACGTACTCGTCCGTGCCATCGGAGGCTCGCTCGATGCGCGTGGTGATGTTCGTGGCGTCGGAGGAGGCCACCTCGGGCTCGGTCATCGCGAACGCCGAGCGGATCTCACCGGCGAGCAGCGGCTCCAGCCACTGCTTCTTCTGCCGCTCGTCGCCGAACTGCGTGAGCACCTCCATGTTGCCCGTGTCCGGCGCGGCGCAGTTCAGCGCGGTGGGCGCCAAGTGCGGGCTGCGGCCGGTGATTTCGGCGAGCGGGGCGTACTGGAGGTTGGTCAGCCCGGCGCCGTACTCGGAGTCGGGGAGGAAGAGGTTCCACAGGCCCTGCCTGCGGGCCTCGGCCTTCAACTCCCCGACGACGGCGGGGGTGTCCCACGGGGAGGCAAGCCGGGCGCGCTGCTCCTCCGCGACGGCCTCCGCCGGATAGACGTACTCGTCCATGAAGGCGAGCAGCTTCTGGCGCAGCTCTTCGGTGCGCGCGTCGAATGCGAAGTCCATGGCGGATCAGCCTTCCTGAAGGGTGGTCAGGCCGTGCTCGATGAAGAAGGGGACCAGCTCGCCGATGCGGTCGAAGCCCGCGCCGACCGTCTGGCCCAGCGTGTAGCGGTAGTGGATGCCCTCCAGGATCACGGCGAGCTTGAACCAGGCGAACGCCGTGTACCAGGAGACGGCGGACACGTCGCGCCCCGAGCGCGCGGCGTACCGCTCGACGATCTCGGCCGGGTCCGGGTGCCCGGCGGCCGAAGCGGTCGTGCTGATGGGGGAGTCGGGGAGGTCCAGCGGCGCGCTGTACATCACCAGCAGCCCGAGGTCGGTGAGCGGATCGCCGAGCGTGGACATCTCCCAGTCCAGGATCGCCTTGATCCGGTCGTCCTCGCCGATCAGCACGTTGTCGAGCCGGTAGTCGCCGTGCACGACGGCGGGCGCGGGGGAGTGCGGCAGTTCGCGTCCCAGCGCCGCGTGCAGCTCGTCGATCCCGGCCAGCTCACGATTCCTGGACGCGTCCAACTGCTTGCCCCAGCGGCGCAGTTGCCGGTCGAGGAAGCCCTCGGGCCGGCCGAAGTCCGCGAGGCCCACCTCGGCGGGATCCACAGAGTGCAGCTCGACCAGCGTGTCCACAAGGCCGAGCACCGCGTCGCGGGTGCGCTCCGGGCCGAGCGGGGCGAGCTGCTCGGCGGTGCGGTACGGGGTGCCCTCCACGAACTCCATGACGTAGAACGGCGCGCCGAGCACCGCGTCGTCCTCGCAGAGCAGCAGCGGCCGGGGAACCGGCACGGCGGTCGGGTGCAGCGCGCTGATCACCCGGTGCTCGCGCTTCATGTCGTGCGCGGTGGCCAGCACATGGCCCAGCGGAGGCCGCCGTACGACCCACTTCGTGGTGCCGTCCGTGAGCGCGTACGTGAGGTTCGACCGTCCGCCTTCGATCAGCCGGCCGGTCAGGGGGCCGTTCACCAGTCCGGGCCGCTCACGGTCGAGCAGGCCGCGCAACTGGTCGAGATCGAGACCTGGCGGGTGGTCTGGGCTCATCATTGCTCCTACACACGCGGAAACGGGACGTGACCATGATGCCGACCAGTCGGTATGTCGTCCAGCGCGTGCGCGAAACGTGATCGGCGTCTCCCCCGTGAACGCCGAGAACCGGGGGAGACGCCGTGTGGCCGCGGGCGGCTGCCTAGTGGTCGTCCCAGTGACCGTCGTGCTGGGCGTGCCGGTGGCCGTCGTGCAGATAGTCGAGGTGGTCGCCGTGCTCGACGGCGCTGTGCCCGCAGTCCTGGCCGTGCTGGTGGCCGTGCCCGTCGTGCGCGGTGTGACCGCTCGGCTCGCACTCGTCCCAGTGCCCCGAGTGCTCGCGGTGCAGGTGGCCGTCGTGCGCGTAGTCGACATGGTCCCCGTGCCGCACCTCGGCGTGACCGCAGCCCGGGCCATGGGTGTGCTCGTGGGTGGGGTGCTCCTGATGAAGGGCGGTCATGGTGCTCACCTTCGGAAGTGGCGTGGAGTGACGGCTCAGGCTAGCGCCACAAAGTGCCGCAATTCCGGCATAAGGGTCATTCCGGTTCGTGTGCCGCCCGAGTACCCTCCCGTGCCGGCGGCTGCCCCAGGACCTCAGAACACCAGCGCCGCGGCGCACACCGCCAGTGCCACCGTGCACAGGGTCGCCGCCGTCGCATGCCGGGGTGTGAGTGCCGGTGGGCCGCCCGGGCCGGACGTCGCGAGCACCCGGATACGGCGGTGGGCGACGGCCAGGAAGCCCAGCCAGAGTGCGCAGCACACGGCGCAGGCCACGACCCCGGCCACCGAGCGGCCGCCGTGCAGGGCGGTCTTCATGGCGAGTACGGCGACGACGGTGCTGGAGAGGGTCGTGCGGCGCCATGCGAGCCGGGTGCGTTCCGGCTGGAGGCCCGGGTCCCGTTCTTCCTGGCCTTCCGGGGTGGGCGTGGTCATCCTGCCCAGCCTGCGAGTACGACGACGACCATCGCGAGGGCGACGATCGCGACGGCGATGCTCAGCAGCGCCGGGAAGCGTGACACCGGCAGGTCCTCGCCTCGTCGCATCGCCCGTTCGCAGGCGATCCAGTGGTTGACGGCGCGGAGCGAGCAGAGCACGCCCGCGGCGAGCAGGGCCAGGGCGAGGCCTGCTCGCCAGGCCCATCGGAGGTCTGGGAGGAACTGGTCCACGGCGAAGCCGCCGCCGATGAGGGCGAGGGCGGTGCGGAGCCATGCCAGGAAGGTCCGCTCGTTCGCCAGCGAGAACCGGTAGTCGGGCGTCCTGCCCTCCTCCCGGATCTCCTGGGGCGCGAACCACAGCCGGACATTCCGCACGAGTTCGATCACGCGGTGACCCTACCGGGCTGGGACCGAGCGGGTTTCGCCCCCGCCGCCCCGTACCCGTCCCATCGGTTGTGTTTCGGGTGCGGGTTGGTGGGGGCTGGTCGCGCAGTTCCCCGCGCCCCTGAAAAGCGGGGCTGCGCCCCGCCATCCCGCGCCCGCCCCCCGTTTTTCAGGGGCGCGGGGAACTGCGCAATCTTTTAGGGGGGTCTGGGGGCGCAGCCCCCAGGGATGGGACGGGTAGGGGCGGCGGGGGCGATCGTCCCCGCGTTCAGTCCAGCGCGCGGTAGTCCCGCAGGCGCTCATATGCCGCCAAACCGTCCGGCACCCACGTCCAGTCCGTCAGGTGGGCCTCCACCTCCTCCTCGGAGAGGAAGTCGTGCCAGGCGACCTCCTCCACCTGAGGGTTCACCGGAAGGTCGCAGTGGACCTCGTACACCGCCGACCACCAGGTCTGACCGGCACCGTTGTCGTACAGGAACTTGAAGAGGGGGACGGGCCGGGGGAGGCCGGAGACACCGAGTTCCTCCTCGGCCTCGCGCAGCGCCGCGTCGTCGTAGGACTCGCCCGCGCCGACGACCCCGCCGACGAACATGTCGTAGAGGGAGGGAAAGACCAGCTTGGTGGGGGTGCGGCGGTGGATGAAGAGGCGGCCCTCGGCGTTCCGGGCCTGGATGAACACGCACCGGTGGCGCAGACCGTGCGCATACGCCTCCCCGCGCGCGGACTGCCCGATGACTTCGTCGTTCTCGTCCACGATGTCGAGGATCTCGTCGGCGGCACTCATGGCCTCATCCAAGCAGCCCCGAGCCCGGCGAGAGCCGAAGCGGCGCCTCCGGCGCCCGGACCGCCGTATCCCTCAATGCGACTGAAGATCCCGCGACCGCTCCGCCGCCACGGTCCCCGCCGGCATCGCCGGATGCAGCCCCAGCAGCACGATGCCCACCACGACGGCCGCGAGCCCCGCGGCCTGCCAGGCGAGCGCCCCCGCGTCCGTACGGAGCTGGTCCCCGAGGAAGCCCACCCCGCAGACGATCCCGGCCAGCGGCTGGGCCGCGGTGAGTGCGGGCAGGGACATCCGCAGGGGTGCGGTCTCGAAGGCGCTCTGTACCAGGACCAGGCCCGTCACGCCGAGCGCCAGCACTCCGTAGGGCTGCCAGCCGGTGAGCAGCTCGCTCCAGCCGCCGGCGCTGAACCGCTGCCCGCTGACGCGGGTGAGCGCGTCCTGGACGCCGTACAGCAGCCCCGCGGCCAGTGCGAGCAGTACGGGCCCGGCGCTCAGCCGGGACCGCTTCGCGTACGTGGTGAGCAGCAGTGCGAGGCCCACCATGATCCCGATGATCAGCCAGTGCCGAAGGGGATTGCTGACGGCGTCGCCGCCCTCCGGCTGACCCGCCACGATGAACGCCGAGACGCCGCCCGCGAGCAGCGCGAGCCCGGTCCAGCCCTGCCGGCCCAGTGACTGCTTGGTCTGGTGGCGGGAGAGCGCGAGCGCGAAGAGCAGATTGGTCGCGAGGAGCGGTTCCACCAGGGAGACTTCGCCCTTGCCCAGGGCGATCGCGCCGAGGACCATGCCGCACACCATCAGCCCGATACCGCCCAGCCACCGGGGCACACGGATGAGGTCGAGCAGCAGACGGGGGGAGAGGAAGTCGCTCAGCGGCGCGTGCGAGGCGGCGTTCTGCTGGAGCACGAAGCCGAAGCCCAGACAGCAGGCCGCGCTCACGGCAAGGATCAGAACGAGAACCGACACGCTGAGTACCTCTAGACGTCAGGCGGGCCACGGTTGCGTTCCCGCCGACTGTAGTGCCATGGACCAGCGCCTGCCCCCGGGAGTCCCCGGAACCAGACAGTTGACTCGGTCACTCTTCTTGCCGAAGGATCTGACCGATCAGTAACAAGGCGTGGTCGACCCTCGCGGTCAACCACCACCAATGTCTCATCAACCAGCGACGATGCCGATCGGTTCGTGACAAAGACCTCATGAGGACCCTCGTGAGGATCCCCGTGAGGACCTCATGGGGAACTTCATGAGCAACCCTCATGACGACGCCGATCCGACCAGTCGGAATGCGAGAGGAAGGGCCCATGGCCTACGACGCAGATGTGATCGTCATCGGAGCGGGCCTGGCGGGGCTCGCGGCGACCGCGGAGCTCGTCGACGCCGGCCGCAAGGTGATCCTCCTCGACCAGGAGCCGGAGCAGTCGATCGGCGGCCAGGCGCACTGGTCCTTCGGCGGGCTCTTCTTCGTCGACTCGCCCGAGCAGCGCCGGCTGCGCATCAAGGACAGCCACGCGCTCGCCCTCCAGGACTGGATGGGCACGGCCGCCTTCGACCGGCCCGAGGACCACTGGCCGCGTCAATGGGCCGAGGCGTACGTCGACTTCGCGGCCGGCGAGAAGCGTTCCTGGCTGCACCGGCAGGGCGTCCGCTTCTTCCCGGTGGTGGGCTGGGCCGAGCGCGGCGGCTACGACGCCAACGGACACGGCAACTCGGTGCCGCGCTTCCACATCACGTGGGGGACCGGGCCCGGTATCGTCGCGCCCTTCGAGCGGCGGGTGCGGGCCGGAGTCGCCCGGGGCCTGGTGCAGTTGAAGTTCCGCCACCGCGTCACCGGGCTTTCGCGCAGCGCGGGCTCCGTCGACACCGTCACCGGCGAGATCCTGGAGCCGTCCGGCATCGAACGCGGCCAGGCCAGCAGCCGTACGGTCGCCGGCGCCTTCGAGCTCAAGGCCCAGGCGGTGATCGTCACGTCGGGCGGCATCGGCGGCAACCACGACCTCGTCCGCGCCAACTGGCCCGAGCGGCTGGGCAATCCGCCCGAGCGCATGATCTCCGGCGTCCCCGCGCACGTCGACGGCAAGCTGCTCGGGATCGCCGAGGAGGCGGGCGCCCACCTCATCAACCGCGACCGCATGTGGCACTACACCGAGGGCATCCAGAACTGGAACCCCATCTGGGAGAACCACGGCATCCGCATCCTGCCCGGCCCGTCCTCCCTCTGGCTCGACGCACGCGGCAACCGGCTGCCGGTACCGCTCTTCCCCGGCTTCGACACCCTCGGCACGCTCGAACACATCATGAAGACCGGGTACGACTACACCTGGTTCGTGCTCGACCAGAAGATCATCGGCAAGGAGTTCGCGCTCTCGGGCTCCGAGCAGAACCCCGACCTGACCGGCAAGTCCATCAGAGACGTCCTCGGGCGGGCGCGCGCCGATGTGCCCGGGCCCGTCAAGGCGTTCATGGACAACGGCGTCGACTTCGTCGTCGAGAAGGACCTCGGCGCGCTGGTGCGCGGGATGAACGCGCTCACCAAGGAGCCGCTCATCGACGAGGCGGAGCTGCGCCGCGTGATCGTCTCGCGCGACCGGGAGATCGCCAACCCGTTCACCAAGGACCTTCAGGTGACGGCGATCCACGGCGCCCGCAGGTTCCTCGGCGACAAGCTGATCCGTACGGCTTCCCCGCACCGCATCCTCGACCCCAAGGCGGGCCCGCTGATCGCCGTGCGCCTCAACATCCTCACCCGCAAGACGCTCGGCGGCCTGGAGACCGACCTCTCCTCACGTGTGCTCACCGAAGGCGGGGACCCGCTGGAGGGCGTGTACGCGGCCGGTGAGGCCGCCGGATTCGGCGGCGGCGGAGTCCACGGCTACCGGTCGCTCGAAGGCACGTTCCTCGGCGGCTGCCTGTTCTCCGGACGTACGGCGGGCCGGGCGGCGGCCAAGGCGGTGGGCTGAGCCCCGGTGAGCCCATGGGACGGGGCGGTGGGTCGCGGGATCAACTCCGCGACCCACAAGGGTGGTTGACACGTGTAGTGACCAAGGCGGCCCTTGACGTGAACCCTTGGCTGCGGCTTTGCTGTGCGTGATCGGCCCCTGACGAACCGCGCCTGTGAGGACGACTCGCGGTGTCACCACCCCCGCCTCCCCTCGGCCGCGGTCGCAAGCGCGCGGTCCAGGCCTTCGACGCCGCGCTCGACGACGCCGAACTCGTCGCCGCGCGCGCCTCGTTGAAGCAGGGGCGGTGGACCGCGGTCCGCGCGCTGCTGGCCGCGACCGGCGACGACTGGGACCGGCGCGGTCATCGCGTCACCGTCCTCGCGCAGGAGCCGGCCGCGCTCGCCTGGGCCCGCGACTGGCAGCTCGCCGAACCCGAGTCCGCCGACGCCGCCGTACTCCTCGGCGGTGCCACCGTCCAGCGCGCCCTGAAGGGCAAGGAACGCCCCGAGCGCGCCCGCGAGGCCTGCCACACCGCCGCGGCACTGGCGCCCGCCGACCCCACGCCCTGGCTCGGGCTGCTCATCCTGGAGCGTGCCCTCGGCGTCGAGGACGACGTGGTCCAGCTCTTCGACGAGGTGCGCCACCGCTACGCCGATCACCACCACGCCCACCATCTGATGGTCGCCCGGCTCGCCGAGCGGCGCGCCGAAGCGGGCCAGGATCCGCTGCACGAGGTGTACGACTTCGCCAACTGGGCCGCCGAACAGGCCCCCGCCGACTCACCGCTCGCGATCCTCCCGGTCGTCGCGCACGCCGAGCGCTACCGCGTCCTCGCCACCGCCGGCAGTGAGCCCGCCGATCCGGTTGCCTCCGGGCACTGGGTGGGGCGCCGGGCCCGCCAGGTGATGAAGGCCGCCTTCGACTGGTGGCTGGAGTGGGAGCGCGACGATCACGCGCGCCGCCTCGTCGACCTCAACTTCCTCGCCCACGCCAAGTTCTGCGAGGGGCGGGGCGCCGAGGCCGCCGCCCTGTTCCATCGCATCGGAGAGCACGCCACCCCGGCGCCGTGGTCGTACCCGGACCGCGACCCGTACAAAGCCTTCCGTGCCGCGCGCGACAGCGCGCTCGGCGCGGTGTGAACGACCAGGCGCGACGACCAGCCGCGACGACCAGCCACGACAACCATCCGCTTCCACCTGCTTCCACCCGCTCCACCTAGTTCCATCCGCTCCACCCGCTCCACCCGCGACCACCCGGAATCCGAACATCCGAAAGGACAACCCCGCGATGACGACGGGCAGTTCGAGCACATCGAGCACATCAGGTACGTCGAACACGGGCAGACCCGCCGTCGCCGACGGCGGCGGCATCAGCACCTTCAAGGGGCAGGAGCGTGCCCTGCGTGCCGACCGGCTGGGCACGGGGGGCCTGCTGCTGTCCGTCCTCGCGGCGACCGCCCCCCTCATGGTGGTCGCGGGTGTCATGCCCACCACATTCGCGGTGATGGGCATCGTCGGGCAGCCACTGCTCTTCGTCGTCCTCGGCGTCGTCCTCGTGCTCTTCAGTGTGGGGTACGCCGAGATGAGCCGGCACGTCCACAACGCGGGCGCCTTCTACGCGTACATCTCGCGCGGCCTCGGCGGCACCGCGGGCGCCGGCGCGGCACTGGTCGCGCTGGTCGCGTACAACGCCCTCCAGGTCGGCATCTACGGCATCTTCGGCTTCGAGGTGTCCGGGCTGTCCTCCACCTACCTCGACCTCCAAGTCGCCTGGTGGATACCGGCGTTGGCGGCCGTGCTGTTCGTCGGCGCGCTCGGCTGGCTGAAGATCGACGTCAACGCGCGCGTGCTGGGCGTGCTGCTGGTCATCGAGGTGGCCCTCGTCGTCATCTTCGACATCGCCGCCGTCGCCGACCCGGCCAAGGAGGGCCTGTCGCTGCACGCCTTCAACCCGGACACCCTCAGCGGCGCGGGGGTCGGCACCGCGCTGTGCTTCTGCATCGCGGCCTTCCTCGGCTTCGAGCAGGCGCCCGTCTACGCCGAGGAGACCAGCCGGCCGCACATCCTGGTGCCGCGCGTGATGTTCCTCGCCGTCGCCGGTGTCGCCGTCTTCTTCGCGCTCAGCTGCTGGGCGCTCACCGTGGCCACCGGGCCCTCGGGCATCGTCGGCGCCTCGCAGAAACAGAGCGCGGGCCTGCTCTTCTTCCTCACCGAGTCGCGACTCGGCGGCACTTTCACGGACGTCCTGCACATCCTGTTCGTGACCGGCATGTTCGCGGCGATGCTCAGCTTCCACAACGTCGTCGCGCGGTACGCCTTCGCCATGGGCCGCGAGGGGCTGCTGCCGCAGGCGTTCGGGCGTACGACCGGCGCGAGCGGCGCCCCCGGCACCGGCTCGCTGCTGCAGACCGGCGTGTCCCTGGTGTGCGTGATCGGCTTCGCGATCGCCGACGACAAGCCGACCGGCGACCCGACCGCACCCGTGCTGCACCTGTTCACCTGGGGCGGCAACATCGGCGCGCTCGGCGTCATCCTGCTGATGGCGGCCGCCTCGCTCTCCGTCATCGTCTTCTTCGCCCGCCGCGGCGCCGCGCGGGCCCAGGCCTGGCGCCTCGCCACCTCCGCGGTCGCGGGCATCGCCCTGCTCGTCATCGCGGTCTACACGGTCAAGGACTTCGACGTCCTGGTCGGAGCGGGACCGGACTCCTCGCTGAGCTGGGGGCTGCCCGCCATCATCGGGGCCGCGCTGGTCATCGGCGTGGTCCAGGGCCTGGTGCTGCGCTCCCGCAAGCCCGAGGCGCATGCCCGGATCGGGCTCGGCAACGAGGCGTTCCAGCTGGACAAGGCGGCCGAGTCCGTGTCCTGAGGCGGCCGACTTGGAGCATGCGTTCCTCAACATCGAGTAAGAAGTGATGACGGAAATCTGACGGATACCCGCCGCCGCTGGCCTCACGGGGGTGGCGGGTGTTCGAATCATTGAGTGAACCCTGAACAGCCCGAAGAGCGCGGACCCGGCCGGTCCGCCGAGCGGGGCCCGGAGCGACCGGGCGAGCGGGACCCGGAAGGCCCGGAACAGCCGGAGCGGGAGCGTCCGCAGGAGCGCGGTGCGCCGATCGGCCGCCGGGTGCTGCTCGGCACGCTCGGACTCGGCGCGCTCGGCGTGTTCGCCGCGCCCACGCTCCAGCGCGGCCTCGAATCCTTCCTCGCCGGCGCCTCCGAGAAGGACCCCACCGGCCTGACCGGCCTGCTGCCCAACGGCGGAGGCTTCCGCTACTACTCGGTGGCGGCGTCCGTTCCGCACAAGAGCGAGGCGGACTACCGTCTCACCATCGACGGCCTGGTCGACCACCCCAAGACCTACACCCTGGCCGAGCTGCGCGCCCTGCCCCAGACCCGCCTCGTCCACGACGTCCAGTGCGTGACCGGCTGGCGGGTGCCGGGCACCCCCTTCGAGGGCGTACGCCTGTCCCATCTGCTCGACGCCGCCGGAGTGCGGTCCTCGGCCGGGGCGATCCGGTTCAACTGCTTCGACGGGACGTACACGGAGAGCCTCACGCTGAAGCAGGCGCGTCGTGCCGACGTCCTGGTCGCCCTGCGCATGCAGGACAAGCCCCTCGGCCACAACCACGGCGGCCCCGTCCGCCTCTACGTAGCCCCCATGTATTTCTACAAGTCCGCCAAGTGGCTCTCCGGCATCACCGTCACCGAGGACGTCCGTCCCGGGTACTGGGAGAACCGGGGCTACGACGTGGACGCGTGGGTCGGCCGCTCGAACGGACGCGACGATGCACCCACGAGTTGACGACACCCCCGCGGTGTCCCCGCACTCCTCCCGCGTACGCCGCTTCAGCCACGCCGAGCGCTGGGTGCACCGCGTGACCGCCCTGCTGATGGGCGTGTGCGTGGCGACCGCGGCCTGCCTGTACATCCCCCAGTTCGCCGAACTCGTCGGCCGCCGTGAGCTCGTGGTCAGGATCCATGAAGTGGCGGGCGTGATGCTCCCACTGCCGGTCCTCGCGGGCCTGGCCTCCCGCGCCTTCCGCTCCGACCTGGGCTTCCTGAACCGCTTCGGGCCGCACGACCGGGTGTGGCTGCGCGCGGCGCTGCGGCGCGACAAGCGTCCGAAGTCCCGCCCCGCGGGCAAGTTCAACGCCGGACAGAAGATCTACGCGGCCTGGATCGCCGGTGCCACGCTGGTGATGCTCGGCACGGGCCTGCTGATGTGGTTCACCCATCTCACCCCGCTGATGTGGCGCACCTCGGCGACCTTCGTCCACGACTGGCTGGCCCTGACGATCGGCATCGTCCTCGCGGGCCACATCGGCATGGCGCTGGGCGACCCGGAGGCCCGCGAGGGACTGCGGACGGGGTCGGTGAGCCAGGAGTGGGCGGAGAGCGAGCATCCGCTCTGGCGGCCCTGAGTCCGGTCGCCCGCCGGTCAGGGCTTGGACAGTGCCTCCTGGCACTCCTTCGCGCGATACGTGAGCCCGCTGACGTACTCGACACGCAGCCCCGGATCGCCCTCTCCACCGCCGCCACCCCCGCACGCGGCCGACGTCGTGAGGGCCAGTGCCCCGGCGACGAACAGCCCCGCGACGCGCACCCCGAGCGAGAACGCCATGACGCCCCCGTTGAGATCGCCCCGGGGACGTGCCGGTGCGAGTCGGTGGCCGCGCGCGGCCACCAGAGGGTGTCCTCATGAACGGGACTGCTCGTGCCGCGCGGGAAGCGGATTCGCCCAGGCTGCGACAGCAGGTGCAAGGAGGTGCTCAGGGGGCGAAATCGAGCAGCACCTTGCAGGACTTGTTCCGGTCGGCGGCGAGCGCGAAGGCCGACTCGGCGTCCTGGACGGGCACCACGGCGCTGACGAGGTCGTCGAACGAGGACTCGACCGCGAGCAGGGCCAGCGCGTCGTCGAACTCCGTGTCGAAGCGGAAGGCGCCGCGCAGCTCGATCTCCCGGCTCACCACCAGGTTCCCCGCGAAGGGGCTCTGCCCGGGCGGCAGCATGCCGAGCTGGACGACGACCCCGCCGCGCCGCACGAGGCGGAGGCAGCTGTCGAGGCCCGCGGCGACACCGGACGCCTCGATGGCGACGTCGACCTCGGAGGGCCAGGAGGGATCGGCGGGATCGTCGGCCCGTACGACGGCGTCCGCGCCGGCCGACACGGCGTACGCCAGTGCCTGCGGCAGCAGATCCGTGACCGTGATCCGTGCGGCGCCCGCGGCCTTCGCGGCGGCCACCACGAGGCAGCCGATGGGCCCGGCCCCCGTCACCAGCACGTGCCGGCCTGCCACGGTCCCCGCCCGCCGTACCGCGTGCAGTGCGACGGACAGCGGCTCGGCGAGGGCCGCCCGGCGCAGTTCGAGGCCGGGCGGGAGCGGCCTCAACTGTTCGGCGGGTACGGCCACTTGGGCCGCGAATCCGCCCTGTACGTGCGGTGTGCGGGCCGCGCTGCCGAGGTAGCGCGTGTCCCGGCAGACGTTCCGCCGGCCGTCCGCGCACTCCGGACACACCCCGCACGGGGTCGCCGGATGCACCGCAACAGCCGTACCCGCCATCGGACCTGAGGCCCCGTCACCGTACGAGACGACCGTCCCGACCACCTCGTGCCCGAGCACCATCGGCTCCGCGAGTCGGAAGTCGCCGACCCCGCCGTGCCGCCAGTAGTGCAGGTCGGACCCGCAGACCCCGCCGTAGCGGACGGCCACCAGCGCCTGGCCCGGGCCCGGCTCGGGGACCGGCAACTCGTCCACACGCAGGTCACCCTGACCGTGGATCACACAACCCAGCATCACAGTCTCCCCGGAGGTCACAGCACGCTCGTCATGCCGCCGTCGACGTACAGCACCTGCCCGCCGACGAAGTCCGCGGCGGGGGAGGCGAGGAAGAGCACCCCGCCGACCAGGTCCTCGGTTCGGCCCCAGCGGCCGGCCGGTGTGCGCCGCCGTACCCAGGCGCTGAACTCCTCGTCCTCGACCAGGGGCCTGGTCAGCTCGGTCTCGATGTAGCCGGGGCCGAGGCCGTTGACCTGCACGCCGTACGGACCCCAGTCCGCGCACATGCCCTTGGTGAGCATCTTCAGGGCGCCCTTGGTCGCCGCGTACGGCGCGATGCCGGGGCGGACCACCTCGCTCTGCAGCGAGCAGATGTTGATGATCTTGCCGTGGCCGCGTTCCGTCATCCGGCGGGCGGCTTCACGGCCGACCAGGAACGCGCTGGTGAGGTTCGTGTCCAGGATCCGGTGCCAGTCGGAGTCCGTGAACTCCAGGAGCGGGGCACGCAGTTGCATGCCCGCGTTGTTGACCAGGATGTCCAGCGGGCCCACCCGCTCCTCGACATCGGCTATTCCGGCGGCGACGGAGGGGCCGTCGGTCACGTCGAACGCGGCCGTATGGACGTCACCGGGCAGCTCGGCGGCGGCCCGGGTGAGGCGTTCGGCGTCCCGTCCGTTGAGGACGACCGTGCAGCCGGCCTCCGCGAGGCCCCGTGCGAGGGCGAGCCCGATGCCCCGGCTGGAGCCGGTGACCAGGGCCGTACGGCCGCTGATGTCGAAGAGAGGGTGAGCCATTCCCGTACCCCTAAATCACGAGCGAGAGCAGCAGGATCAGTCCGCCGCCCACCACCGAGATGATCGTCTCCATGACGGACCAGGTCTTGATGGTCTGGCCGACGTCGAGGCCGAAGTACTCCTTGACCAGCCAGAAGCCGGCGTCGTTGACGTGGCTGAAGAAGAGCGAGCCGGCGCCGATGGCGAGGACGAGGAGGGAGGTGTGGGCGGTCGACATGTCGGCGGCCAGCGGGGCGACCAGACCGGCCGCGGAGATGGTGGCCACCGTCGCGGAGCCGGTCGCCAGCCGGATGGCCACGGCGATCAGCCAGGCGAGCAGCAGGGCGGGGATGGACCAGTCCTTGGAGATGTCCAGGATCATCTGGCCGACGCCGGAGTCGATGAGGGTCGCCTTGAAGCCGCCGCCGGCGCCGACGATGAGCAGGATGCCGGCGATGGGGGCGAAGGACTTCTCGACGGTGGTCGCCAGGCGGTCCTTGGTGAAGCCGGCCGCGCGGCCCAGGGTGAACATGCCGACTATGACGGCCGTGAGCAGGGCGATCAGCGGGGAGCCGATGACGTCGAAGACGCGCTGGACCATGTGGGTGGGGTCGTCGACGATGATGTCGACCAGGGCCTTGGACAGCATCAGGACGACCGGCAGCAGCATCGTGGCGAGGGTGGCGCCGAAGCCGGGGCGCTTGTCGAGGTCCTCGGAGGCACGGGCAGGAATCATGCGGTCGGGGGCCGGGACGTCCACCCAACGGGCCGCGTACTTCGAGAACACCGGGCCCGCGATGATCACCGTCGGGATGGCGATGAGGACGCCGAGCGCGAGGGTGATGCCGAGGTTGGCGCCGACGGCGTCGATGGCGACGAGCGGGCCGGGGTGCGGCGGGATCAGGCCGTGCATGACGGACAGGCCGGCGAGGGCCGGGATGCCGATGCGCATCAGGGAGTAGTTCCCGCGCTTGGCGACCATCAGGACGACCGGTATCAGCAGGACGATGCCGACCTCGAAGAACAGCGGCAGGCCGATCACGGAGGCGATCAGCACCATCGCCCAGGGCATGGCGCGGCCGCCGGCCTTGGCGAGGATGGTGTCGACGATCTGGTCGGCGCCGCCGGAGTCGGCGAGCAGTTTGCCGAGGATCGCGCCGAGGGCGATCAGGACGCCGACGCCGGCGACGGTGGTGCCCAGTCCGGTGGTGAAGCTGACGATGGTCTTGTCGAGCGGTGCTCCGGCGAACGCGCCGAGGGCGAGCGAGCCGATGGTCAGGGCCAGGAATGCGTGCAGCTTGAACTGGGTGATGAGCAGGACGATGACGGCGATGCCGGCCAGCACGGCGATGCCCAGCTGGGCGTGGCCGGCCGAGGTGATCGGCTCGACGGCGTCCGCTGCCAGCATCTCGACGCTGAGTCTGGTCACGGTGGTTCCCTTGCTTTGAGAAAGGCCTGAGTAGGTAAGGGGGTTACTGAGAGGAGAGGAGGGGGTTACTGCGTGGGCTGGGCGAGAGCCCGGAGCGCGGCCACGGCCCGCTCGGTGATCTCCCCGGGGTCGCCCGACACATCCACGGCGACACCCGCCTCGTCCGCTTCCAGCGGCTGGAGCGTGGCGAACTGGGAGTCCAGGAGCGCCGTCGGCATGAAGTGCCCCTGGCGGTGCGACATCCGGTCCTCGATGAGCTTGCGGTCACCGGTGAGGTGGACGAAGACGACACCGGGGGCCGCCGCCCGCAGCCGGTCCCGGTAGCCGCGCTTGAGCGCCGAGCTGCTGACCACCCCGCCGAGTCCGGCCCGGTCGTGCGCCCAGTGGCCGATGGCGTCCAGCCAGGGCCACCGGTCCTCGTCGGTCAGCGGGTGACCGGCCGTCATCTTGTCGATGTTGGCCTGCGGGTGGAAGTCGTCGCCCTCGGCGTACGGAACGCCGAGCCGGGCCGCAAGCAGGGGACCGATCGTGGTCTTGCCGGTGCCTGCGACGCCCATGACCACGACCACGTGGGGGGTACGCACTAGCTGCATCGTGCTCTCGCTGTCTTCGTCGTCTTCGTCGACATCTGATGTCGACGACACTGAAACTCATTAGGTACGACGAATTCAAGAGTCTGTGACATATAAGTCTGACTTTTTGTTCCGGGAGGCAGACTCGTACGCTGGCTCCATGAGCACACGGGGCCGGGGGCTGCACGGACATGTACTGGAATGCCTCGGGCCGGCGATCACGGCGGGCGAGTACCCGCCGGGCAGCGTGCTGCGCACGGATGAGCTCGCGCAGCGCTTCGAGGTGTCACGCTCCGTGATGCGTGAGGCGGTCAGGGTGCTCGAATCCATGTACCTCGTCGAGTCCCGCCGCCGCGTCGGCGTGACGGTCCGCCCCAAGGCCGAGTGGAACGTGTACGACCCTCAGGTCATCCGCTGGCGGCTGGCCGGCGCCGACCGCCCCCACCAGCTGCGTTCACTCACCGTGCTGCGCTCCGCCGTCGAACCCGTCGCCGCCGGCCTGGCCGCCCGCCACGCCACCGCGGAGCAGTGCGCCGAGCTCACCGAGTGCGCGCTCGGCATGGTCGCGACGTCACGCGGCCATCAGCTGGAGGGGTACCTCGTCCATGACGTCGCCTTCCACCGGGTGATCCTCAACGCGTCGGGCAACGAGATGTTCGCCCGCCTCGGTGACGTCGTCACGGAGGTCCTGGCGGGCCGTACCCACCACGAAGTCATGTTCGAGGACCCCGATCCCGCGGCCGTCACCCTGCACGTCAAGGTCGCGGAGGCCGTCCGCGAGGGCGACGCCGTCCGCGCGGAGGAACTCACCCGCGAGATCACGGTCGGCGCGTTGCACGAACTGGACATCCTCGCGCCCTGACGACTACTCGGCGAAGTCTCCGTCGACGTAGACCCAGGCACCGTCGACCCGCTCGAACCGGCTGCGCTCGTGCAGCGTGCCGCCCCGGTAGGAGGCACGGAAGGTGACGGTGCCCGTGGAGTGGAACGCCGACCCGTCACTCGTAGCGAGAATCTCCAGGCCGGTCCACCGCATCCCGGGGTCGAAGTCGACCGACGAGGGCCGTGTGCGCGGGTGCCAGGTCCGCAGCAGGTACTTCTCGTCCCGCTGCACGAAGGCGGCGTACCGCGACCGCATCAGCGCCTCCGCGGTCGGCGCCGCGGCCTCACCGCGGTGGAACCGCCCACAGCACTTCGCGTAGGGCTCGGGAAGCCCACAGGGACAGGACGAACGACTGGTCATGACGGCCATTGTGCCCAAGCGCTCCGCTGTATGTGCCGCGATATGCCGTCGATCGTCCGCGGCACCGTCGTGGCTGGTCGCGCCCGCGCGGCGGAGCCGCATGGTGTCACAGCCCCGCGCCCCTTCGGGGCGCTGCGGAACTGCAGCGGACTTCACCCGACCTGCCTAGGCCGAGTCGGCGTTCGTCGGCGGGTAGGACGGCCGCGCCGGAACCGGTGCGCCGGGCGTCGGCAGCGGCGGGAGCGTCGGCTCGTACAGCCAGGCCGCGAACACGTCGTCCAGGGGTTCGGCCGTGTAGCGGGAGACGTGCGCGCTGAGGGCCGCCGTGGTGACCGCTCCGCCCCGGTGCAGGGTCGCCCAGCCGCGCAGCATACGGAAGAACGCGTCGTCGCCCATCGCGTGGCGCAGCGCGTGCAGGGTGAGCCCGCCGCGCTCGTAGAGCCGGTCGTCGAACATCAGCTTGCGGCCGGGGTCCGACAGGACCAGGTCCTGCGGCAGCGCGGACAGCTTCCGGTGCGCGGCGGCGGCGTGCTGCTGCGCCGTGCGGCCGCCCGAGCGCTCCGACCACAGCCACTCCGCGTACTTCGCGAAGCCCTCGTTCAGCCAGATGTGCCGCCAGTCCGCGATGGAGACGCTGTTGCCGAACCACTGGTGCGCCAGCTCGTGCGCCACCAGCCGCTCCGAACCCCGCGCACCGTCCACGTGGTTGGCGCCGAACGTCGACAACCCCTGTGCCTCGACGGGGACATCGAGCTCCTCCTCCGTCACCACCACCGCGTACTCGCTGAACGGATACGGCCCGAAGAGCTCCTCGAACAGCTCCATCATCGCGGGCTGCCGGGCGAAGTCCCGGGAGAACTCGGCGAGCAGATGCACCGGCAGATGCCCGGACTGCGGTACGCCGCCGAGCCCCGGGTCGCCGAGCAGCACCGTCTGGTACTTCCCGATCGACAGGCCGACCAGATAGCTGGACGTCGGCGCCGCCTGCTCGTAGACCCAGGTCGTCGTCGACGCCTTCGTCGTCCGGGTCAGCAGCCGGCCGCCCGCCACCACCGAGTACGCGGAGGGTGTGGTGATCGAGATCTGGTACGAGGCCTTGTCGGCCGGACGGTCGTTGCACGGGTACCAGGACGGCGCCCCGACCGGCTGGCTCGCCACCAGCGCCCCGTCCTCCAGCTCCTCCCAACCGAGCCCGCCCCAGGGGCTGTTGACCGGCTTGGGATTGCCCGACCAGTGCACCTCGACGGTGAAGGCGGCACCGGCCCGGATCGGCTTCGGCGGGCGGATGCGCAGCCTGCCGCCGCGGTGCGTGTAGTGCGGTGCCTTGCCGTCGACGCGGACCCGGCCGATCCGGAAGTCGGCCAGGTTCAGCTGGAACTCGGCGAGCGGCGCACGGCCCGCTATGGCGTTGAGCCGCGCGGTGCCGGAGAGCCGGTTCGGGCCGGGGCGGTAGTCCAGCGCGAGCTCGTACCGGTGCACCCGGTAACGGGGATCACCGTTCACCGGGAAGTACGGGTCCGATCCCACTGTCTGCTGAACGCTCACTGCTGCGTCTGCTCCCTGCCCTGTGCTCGTACGACGTGCCGCTGTACCGCCCTTCGTATCCGATCCGATCACGTCTTCTATGAACGCCATGCCTCGATCGGATTGCCCAGCCAGCGGGTGTCGTCGGGAACGGACTCCGCCGCCATCACCAGCGACGCGGGACCCAGGGTGGAGCGGGCCCCGACGGTGCTGCCGGGCAGGACGATTCCGCCCGGGCCCAGGGTGGCGCCCTCACGGAGGACCACAGTATCCGTCCGCAAGATCCGGTCGTGGAAGAGGTGGGTCTGCAGGACACAGCCACGGTTCACCGTCGCCGCGTCCTCCAGCGTCACCAGGTCCGTCTCCGGCAGCCAGTAACTCTCGACCCAGGTGCCCCGGCCGATCCGGGCGCCGAGCCCGCGCAGCCAGGCCGTCATCAGCGGCGTACCGGGCACGGATCCGGCCAGCCACGGCACGGCCACGACCTCGACGAACGTGTCGGCGAGCTCGTTGCGCCACACGAATCCGCTCCACAGCGGGTGCTCACCGGCCCGGTGCCGGCCCACGAGCAGCCACTTCGCCACGATGGACAGAACGCAGGCGAGCGCGCCCACGGCGAGCAGCACGAGCCCGGCGAGCGCCCAGGCCCACGCCCCCAGCGCGCTGAGCGCGGCCACGGTCAGCACGGCCAGGGCCGCCGAGCAGAACACCGGCACGATCCGGCACAGCTCGACCAGGCCGCGCGCCCACAGCAGGTGCGCGGGCGGGTCGTACGTACGGCTCTGGTCGCCGTCCTGTGTCGAGCGCGGCAGCTTGACCGGCGGCAGCCCCAGATACGAGCTGCCCTTCTTCGCCTTCTTCGGCGTCGCCGACAGCACCCCGACCAGACCGCCGTCCGGCACGCTGCGGCCCGGCGCGGTCATCCCGGAGTTGCCGAGGAACGCCCGGCGGCCGATCTCGGCCCGCCCGATCCGCATCCAGCCGCCCCCGAGGACGTAGGGCGCGGTCAGCGTGTCGTCCGCGAGGAAGGCACCCTCTCCGACGGTGGTGAGGCTGGGCAGCGCGAGGACGGTGGAGACCTCGGCGCCCCGCCCGATCTTCATGCCGAGCAGCCGCAGCCACACCGGCGTGATCAACCCGGCGTACAGCGGGAACAGCGTCTGCCGGGACCGGTCCATCAGCTGGGTGACGGTCCAGGACTGCCAGCCGATGCGGCTGTGCGTCGGATGCGTGCCCTCGCGCAGCCCCAGGCTCAGCAGCCGTACGGCGATCAGGAGCAGCAGCGCGTACGCGAGACCGAAGGCGAGCGTCGCCGGCACCAGGGCGATCGCGGCACCGCGCAGGGCTTCGCCGAGCCCGGCGTCCGCGCCCACGAACACACGAGCCACGAGGAGCGCGGCGACACCCGCGAGCAGGGGCAGCGCGGTCAGTGCGAACCCGGTCGCCCCGTACATCGCCCGCCAGTACGTGCCGCGCTGCGGCCGCTCCTTGGGCCAGGCCCGCTTCGCCTTGCCGAGCTTGACCGCGGGCGCCCCGGCCCAGCGCTGCCCGGTCGGAATCTGCCCGGCGACGGCGGAACCCGGGGCCACCTCGGCCCGCTTGCCGACCCGCGCCCCCGGGAAGAGCATGCTGCGCGTCCCGACCACCGCACCGGCGCCCACCTTGAGTGCGCCGATCTCCAGCCGGTCACCGTCCAGCCAGTGCCCCGACAGGTCCACCTCGGACTCGACGGCGGCACCCCGGCCCAGCTTGAGCATGCCGGTCACCGGCGGCAGCGAGTGCAGATCCACGTCCGTACCGACCTTGGCGCCCAGGGCACGGGCGTACCGCTCCAGCCAGGAACCGGTGAGCGAGGTCGCGCCACTGAACTCGGCGAGCCGCTCGGCCGTCCACAGCCGCAGATGGACGCTTCCGCCACGCGGGTACCGGCCGGGCCTGACACCGCGCAGCAGCAGCCGCGCCCCGCCCGCCGCGATCGCGAGCCGCCCCGGCGGGCTGAAGAAGACGAGTCCCCCGGCGGCGACGAGCCACCATGACGCGCTGGGCGCCCACGGATACGGGCCGAACCAGTGCAGTACGTTCCCGAGCGCGGCCAGCGCCACGGTCCAGCGCAGTCCGAGCAGGGTGAACAGCGGGATCAGCAGGAGCAGCTGCGCCACCTTGGCCCGCACCGGCACCGGCGCGACGGTCCGCGCGGCGGCTGTGTCGGCGGCCCGCACGGACTTCTCCAGGTGCCAGGCCAGCTTGCGCAGGACGGGCTGCTGGTAGATGTCGAGCACGGCGGCGCTGGGGTAGCGGGTGCGCAGCTTGGTAGTCAGCTGGGCGGCGGCCAGGCTGCCGCCGCCGATCGCGAAGAAGTCGTCGGCCGCGCCGGCGACGGGGATGCCGAGCACCTCGCTCCACTGCTCGGCGAGCCAGGCCTCGGTGCCGTAGAGCTGTTCCTTCGCACCGCCGGTCTCCAGGTCCTCCAGCGGCCAGGGCAGCGCGCCCCGGTCGACCTTGCCGGAGGTGCGGGTGGGCAGGTCGTCGACCGGGGCGAGCAGCGGGACCAGGGCGGCGGGCAGCTCGGCGCGCAGTTTCTCGACGGCGGTGGCGTGGTCCCAGCCGTCCTGGGTGACGACATAGCCGACGAGGAGCTGGTTGCCGCCGCGGGCCGTGCGGACGGCCGCCGCGGCCCCCGCCACGCCCGGCAGGGCCTGGAGCGCGGCATCCACCTCACCGAGCTCGATCCGGCGTCCGCCGAGCTTGATCTGCTCGTCGGCCCGCCCGAGGAAGATCAGCCCCTCGGGCTCCGCCTTGACGAGGTCGCCGCTGCGATACGCCCGCTCCCAGCCCAGCGAGTCCAGCGGCGCGTACTTCTCCGCGTCCTTCTCGGCGTCGAGGTACCGGGCCAGCCCGACCCCGCCGATCACGAGCTGCCCGCTGCCGCCCATCGGCACCAGTTCGCCGGCCTCGTCGACGACGGCCAGCTCCCAGCCGTTCAGCGGCAGCCCGATGCGGACCGGCTCCTCGCCGGTCATCAGGGAGGCACAGGCGACGACGGTCGCCTCGGTCGGCCCGTAGGTGTTCCAGACCTCCCGCCCCTCCGTCACGAGCCGCTGCACCAGCTCGGGCGGGCAGGCCTCGCCGCCGAAGATCAGCAGCCGTACGTCGTTGAGGGTCTCCGGCTCCCAGAGTGCGGCGAGCGTCGGCACGGTCGAGACGACGCTGATCTCCTGTTCGACCAGCCAGGGGCCCAGGTCGGCGCCACTGCGCACCTGGGAGCGCGGCACGGGCACCAGACAGGCGCCGTACCGCCAGGCCAGCCACATCTCCTCGCAGGAGGCGTCAAAGGCGACGGAGAGGCCCGCCATGACCCGGTCGCCGGGTCCGATCGGGTCCTCGGTGAGGAAGAGGGCGGCCTCGGCATCGACGAAGGCGGCGGCGCTGCGGTGACTGACGGCCACGCCCTTGGGTTTGCCGGTGGAGCCGGAGGTGAAGATGATCCATGCGTCGTGCTCGGCCCCGGGCCGCGCGGCCGGAACGTCGGAGCGGCCGGTCACGGTCAGCTCGTGTCCGGCCCCGAGGACCGCGCGCACCTCCGCCTCGCCGAACACCAGCTCGGCGCGCTCGTCCGGGTCCTCGGCGTCCACCGGGACATAGGCGGCGCCGGCGGCCAGTACGGCGAGGATCGCGACGTACAGCTCGTTGGTGCCGGAGGGGACCCGGACGCCGACCCGGTCGCCGAGGCCCACCCCGGCGGCGCTCAGCCGCCGCCGCAGGGCCTCGACCTCGACGGCCAGGGCACGGTAGGTGAGGCAGCGGTGCCCGTCGTCCAGGGCGGGCTCGTCGGCGTACGCCCGAACGGAGGCATCGAGGATGTCGACGAGCGTGCGCGGCGAGGCGGCCGGGGAGGCGGAGAACCGCGCCTGGTCGCCGAACTCCGCACGTACCTCGTCGTCGGACAACGCGAGTGCGGGGCCTTGCTGGAGGGCTGCCATCGGGTCCTCACGTGTTGTTCCCGGAGCGTCCGGGGAGCTGGTGGGCCCGCAGGTATGCCTGGGGATATTCCGGTCCAGCTCCAAACAAGCCTGGAATTTTAGTACGACGCTAGTCGCGGACCTGGTCATCAGCCATGCGAGGGGGTCTCATCGGGCACCGGAACCATTGATTCCGGAGCTCTGACGTGGAGGTACGTCATCCTGACGAGATCTGCCCCACACCTCCACGTAACACAGCACAAGACGCCTTGCGAGCCTTGCGTTCGGCGGTGCCCGGGAACGGGCATCGTGAAGTGGGGGCTGTGCGACGCGGCCTTGGCGCTCCACTTCGGATATTCATATGGGTCGACGGTCAACCGCCGTACAGCAGGCCGGTGTTCGGCTTACGCGCGGCACTCGGGACCCCTACGATTCACCTGCCCCACGGCTGCGGACGGCCGCGGGGCGACCTTGCGTGCCAGGAGGCGGCGAACCCGAACAGACCCGGCAGAAGCGGACCGAGGGGGGATATGGCGGTGGCGACATCCGAACGCGCCCGTGCCTGGATGCTGCCGGTGTCGGTTCCCGGCATCGTGATCGGCGGGGTCGGTCTGCTGGGTCTCGGCCTGCTGGCCGGGCTGGCGGTGGATCCGTCCGCACTGGTCGGCACCAGCGGTTATCTCTTCGGCGCGGGCCTCCTGCTCGCCGTCGGCCTGTACGGCAGCACGTACTCGATCGACCTCGAAGCCGTGCGCTCCGACGTGCCCGGCGTGGTGGCGGCCGTGACGCTCGGCGTCGTCCTCAAAGCAGCCCTGATCGCGGGTGTGATGGTGCTGTCGTTCGGGCGGCCCGAATACCTGGTGCTCGGTATCGCGGTCGCCCAGATCGACCCGCTGTCCGTCGCCGCCCTCTCCAGAAGTGGACGCATGTCGCCGCGCGCCCGGTCGCTGCTGACGGCGTGGGCGTCGTTCGACGACCCGATGACGGTACTGCTGACGCTGTATGTCGCGAGCTACGCCTATACGAAGGCGGGGTACGAGGGCACACCGGCGGTCGCGGGCGGCGGCGCGCGCGGTTACGCGACCGGGCTCGCCCTGAACGCCGCACTGCTGGCAGGGGTGTTGCTCCTGTGGTGGGCGGGACGGAGGGTGGCGGCCAAGGTGTCCGCCTCGCCGCGCGCCCGGCGTGCCGGGGCGGCTTCGGCGGGGCTGCTGGTCGTGGCGATGCTGGTGCTCGCCGCGGGGAACATGCTGATGCTCGCGGTGGCCGTGGCCGGACTCGTGGTGCGTACGGCGGCGTTCGGCAAGGCGCTCGACCGCGCGGTCGGCGGCGCCTTCCTGGCCGCGTTCCTCGCCCTCGGACTGTTCCTCGCGCAGGGCGTGTCGCTGCTGACGGGGTTCGTCCTGGGCGTGGCCGCGTTCGGCGCACAGGCGGTGGTGGCGCTGGGGGTCATGCCCCTGTTCGTACGGGGTCTTGAGCGGCGGGACTGGATCGCGCTCGGGCTCAGTCAGCAGAACGGCATCACGGCCGTCCTCATCGCGCTCACCCTTGAGCGTGACTTCCCGGGCACGGTCGCCACCGTCGGCCCCGCCGTGGTCACCGTCAACCTGCTGTACGGCACGTCACACGTACTGCTGGCACATCCGCCGAGCCTGCGGCGAAGGCGCGGCCACCGGGAACTCGACGCGGACGACGAGCGTCCCTCCCCATGCGAAAAGCCGCCGGTGCGGGAGCCGTTGGCGAACGGCCGGTCCCCGGCGTAACCGCTGTTCGTACCGGCAGGGGAGCCAGACGAGGGAACCGGCGCACGGCAGTCGCCGGACGGGGAGAGTCCGCATGGGGCAGGGGATGGGGCACGACTTACGGGCGACGGGCACGGCGGTCACCGTCGGGGCACTCGTGCTGTTCGGGGTACTCGTGTGGTGGGGGGTCACCGCCGCCCCGGCGTTCGCGGCGCCCGGGGCATCCGGGGAGCGCGACGCCCAACTCGTGTACTGCCTCGACACCGCGCACCGCGGCGACCTCGTCACGGCCGCCGTACGCCTCGGCCTGCTGAAGGCCGGCGCGACGGCCCAGGACACGGTCGTACCCACCGCGGCCGGCGGGCGCATGACGCTGGAGAAGTGGGCCGAGCACAGCCAGGACGACTTCGGACGGGCGTGCTCCGCGCTGATGTCGGCCGATTCCGACTCCCCGGGCGCGGCGGCCGGCGGCAGCGCGGAGGACGGCTGGTTCATGACGTTCCTGAAGTCGCTGCCCCTGCTGGGGGCCGGCGCCCTGCTCACCCTCGGCGGACAGTTCTCGGAGCGCGTATCGGCGGAACGACGGCAGCTCACACAGCATTTGGACTCCGGCGCGGCGGCGTTCCGGGCAGCGGCAAGGGAGTACCTGGCGGACTACGAGCGTCGGCCCGACGCCGACCACACGGCGGTGCTCGCCGCGCGTGACGCGCTGATCGGCCCCCTCCTCCAGGTGTCCGGACCCGGCGCACGGCGCGACACCGCCCGGCAGCTGGCCGGTGAGCTGCCGCTGGCCCGTCCGCTCCCGAGCGCCCGCGACGGCGCGTTCCTCGGCCTGGGCGCCCGGGCCCAGGAGGCACAGGGCGTACGGCAGTCGGTGGAGCGGCAGCTGCGCACCGTGTCGGACCTCAACGGCCGTGCGCTGTACTGGAGATGGCGTACTTTGCGGGCACGCCCCGCCCCCGCGACCCCGGGAGCGTCCGCATGAACGTGCCGATCCAGGACAACCCGTACGGGGTGTACGTACCGGGCAGCAGACAGAGCCTGCCGGGCTTCGCCGTCCCGCCGAGGGACGACCACCCGCTGGTGCCGTGGGAGGACGAGAGCCACGCCGGCCAGTGGGTGGACGTCGACCATGCGCGGGAGCAGCTGGACCTCTTCGAGCAGTGCCTGCTCAGACTCGCGGACCTGGTCACGCCCGGCGTGGACCAAGGGCGTCTGGTGGTGGTCACCGGGCCGGTCGGCATGGGCAAGACCACGCTCATCCACCAGTGCATCTACCGGGCCGGACAGTACATCGCGCGGCTGAACGAGCTGGTCCGCACCGCACCGCCCGGCACCCGCCGTCCCCCGCGGCACATCGTCGCGATGACCGCCGGGTACGGCAACGACGGACGCGCCATCAGCATCGACGAGAACGGCGACTTCGCGTCGACCCCGACCATCAACGCCACCATCCGCGACAAGGTCGTCGCCACCTTGCGCACGCAATTCGCCGGCGCCGGACTCGATCCGGCGCTGTCCCAGGAATCCCCGCTGAAGGCGTTCAACGCGATCAGCGCCCTGCTGGCCCAGCAGGACGCACTGCTGTTCGCCGTGGTTCCCCACATCGACTGGAAGGACGTGGGTGTGCGGACCAGATTCCTCAAGACCTGCTTGAGTCATGCACAGAGCCGGATCGTACTTCTCGTCGAAGTCAGCCATGGAACGACCGAGACGGCGAACGAGGTGGTCGCGGAGCTGCTGCCCAGCGCCGCGGTCACCCACCTCGCACTCGGCAGCCTCAGGCCGGAGGACACCTTGAAATTCAGCCAGAGCGCCCGCTCGGGCCATCCCGACCCGGACAGCGCGCCCCCTCGGACCGCGCAGAGCCTCAGGGACGAGCTGCTCCGGGCCCACGAGCAGTGGCAGCCCGCCGACGTACGGGAGTTGCGGCGCGTCTTCCACGCGGTGGCCGAGGGGCAACGACACGCGGGCAGACCCGTGCGGATCACCGCCGACGAGCTCACCCGGCACACGTCGGGACGGTCCGGTCCGGACCTGGCGACCCTGCGGCGCTTCACCCCCGGCCCCACCGCGCTGCCCCATCCGCCCGGCCCGTCCACGGGCTCCTGACCCGGCCCCGCACCCCCGCACCCGCCCGCCCCTCGCATCGACGTCATCGGAAACACGAGGAGTGCCATCGTGGCCTCAGTCAGTGGAGACATCTGGCACGACAACCCCTTCCCGCTGATCCCAGTCGTGCGCCTCGGCCCCTCGGCGGACCTCGGGGCCGCGCCGGTCGAAGCGGCGGACTCCGGGAACGCGACCGTCGGCACGCCGACCCTCGAAGAGCTCTCCCAACTCGTCGACGACTACCTCGCCGAGCGTCCCGCCGGTGGCCGGCGCGGGAGGACGATCGCCCTGGTCGGCGAGTTCGGGCTGGGCAAGAGCCATGCCCTGCGCGAGGTGTACGCCGCGCTCGGCGCACGCCCGGACGGCCCCGCGATGTGGATCGTGGACGAACCGGCCCAGGACATGGGCCGGATGTACCGGGACCGGCTGCGCGGCCCCGGCGACACCCCCCGCGGACGCCGCGCGTTCGAGGAACTGGTCCGGGACTACTACGCGTACGTGACCGCCAACCGCGTCGGCGAACAGGGCAGCGATCCGCGCCTTGGCACCCTCGACGAGATCGCCGCGGGACTGCGGGACCGCAGCCTCGACCCGGACAAAGTGGTGTCGGCGCTGCGCTACGACCCGGAGGTGATCCACGCGGATCTGCGCGGCACACTGGGCGAGGTCACCGAACACCGCCGTTTCGCCACCGCGCTGGCGCTGCTTCAGGAGCCGCCGTTCACCAGGATGGTGTGGAGGTGGCTGAACGGCGAGGAACCCGCCGAGCCACTGCGCGAGCGCGGCATCACCGAGGCCATCGGGCCGTCGGGCGGGGCCGGCGGACAGCAGTACGCCGCGGCCGGCATAGACCGCGTCTTCGACGCGCTCGCGGTACAGGGATTCCTGCACGGCCGGGTGGGCAGCCCGTATGTGCTGCTGATGGACTCCCTGGAGAAGGTTCTCGACTGGCCCGAGGAGAACCGGCGTACCTTCGTGGACGCCTTCGAACGCCTCGTCAACATCTATGCGAGCCGCGGCGGTCTCCTGGTGTTCTGCGTCTCGCCGGACGGACTCCAGGCGCTGCGGGCGAGCGTGCACGAGCGGGTGGTGCAGCTGTGGCCGACCGGCTTCAGCGAGCGCCTCACCGGGGAACTGGTCGCGGCCTACGTCGACGCGGGCCCCGGCCGGAGTATCCCGCGGGCGCGCCGGTCCTCCGGCCCGTTCGGCCCGGACGCGCTGCGGCTGCTGTACGAGCTGACCGAGGGCGTACCCCGCGAGGTGCTCAGGACCTGCCGCCAGGCCTGGCAGCTCAGCGAGGACCGCGACGGCGCCGTACGGGAGGTGACCGCCGCGGCCGTACTGGAGGCGGTGAGCTTCCTGCACGAGAAGGTCTCGAAGCGGGAGGTCACGGCCGACGTGCACAAGGCCCTCGACCTGGGGCAGTGGCGCATCGCCTCCAGCGACCCGGTCCCGGCCCGGGTGTCCTCCCCGCCGGACACCGACGAGGAGGTGCTGTACTGGCTCGCCCCCGCCCCCAACACCTATCTCGCGGTGATCCTCACCCGCTCCGTCCTCCTCGCAGGCGACGCGGAACGGATCGCCGCCCATGTGCACGGACTGCGCAACGCGGTGCATCCGGCGCGGTTCGAGGCGCTTCTCGTGGTCAACGGCCATGTGTCGCAGCCCATGCAGGACCGCCTGGCGCGCTCGATCGGCTCCCGGCCGCTGGTGTACCGGCAGGGGCCGTTCGCGCAGAGCGTCGACGAGGCGCTGCGGCAGCTCGGCAGGCGGCTGGAGGAGGTACGGCGCGAGGAGGACATCGTCCAGCTGGGCGAGCGGATGCGCCGCGACCTGGAGCGGCAGACCGCCCAGCTCACCGAACTGCGCCAGGCGATGGCCACGTTGACGCTGGAAGCACGCCCGGGCACGGCGTTGCCGCGCACCGAGCCGTCCACGCCGCAGCTCACCGGGCCGGTGCCCGAGGCCCCGTCCGAGCCGGAGCAGGCCGCCGCCGATCTGCCGGGACCGGTGCGACGCCGGTTCAGGGAGGCGCTGGCGGTCCTCGACACGGTCACCCGGCGGGTGGCCGGGCGGACCATGACACGACGCAGCGCCGCGACGCCCGCGGAGCTCGGCGCGCTGGGCTGCGCCACGCTGGTACGGGCGCTGACGGAGGACTTCCGGGGATCCGTCGCGGCCTGGCACCGCACCGCGCTGCGGGGAGTGCCGACCGACGACCAGCTGAGCGAACTGCGCCGGATCTGCCGGGAGTACGAGACCGCGGTCGAGGTGCTGCCGGTGCATCTGCTGGGCAGCGCCGGCCAGGCGCACCCGTTGACGGCGGCCCGCACGGTGGAGGTGCTCGCCGAGGAGGTGTGGGGCACGCTCAGCGCGGCGACTGTGCCGTGATTTCGCCCAGCGCGTGCGCGAGCCCGTGCAACCGGGCCTCGGCGCGGGCGACCTGCGTCTGGTCGAGGGTGACGCCGACGACGAACTCGCGCGGCGAGAGCCACGCGACGTAGACCGCGCCCTCCTGCACATCGAGGACGAGCCGGTCGACCGGCGCCTGACCGGGCGGGGCCTGCGCCACGAGATGCAGCGCGTCGGTGAGGCGGACCACGTGGCCGCGCAGGCCCCGCGAGAGGTCCCGATAGGAGGTGCGCCGACTGCGCACGCTCACATCCATGAAGCGCGGACCGAGTTCGGGCGCGTCGAAGACGTCGCCGACGCACACCAGCGTCCAGTCGCGGTAGTAGCCCGCGTACTGGAGGTCGGTGGTGTTCACATGGTGGTGCCACAGGGAGCGCAGCCGCTGCTCGTAGGCCGGGACGGGCGCGGCGGCCGTGCCGAAGTCGACGCGCAGCGCCGCGTTCTCGGTGTCCGTGGAGACGAGACGGGGCTTCGTGTCCGGGTCGCCCCCGGGCAACTCGTCGGGCAGCCTGTGCACTTCGGTACGGATCCGGGTGACCAGGCGGTTCATGGCGTCGTCCATGGCGGGGACGCGGTCGGGGCCGTCAGCGAGCGCCGCCAGGTACTCGCCGGGCTTGACCCGCCCGCCCCACAGGCCACCGCGCCCGTTGGCGACGACGATGCGCATCAGGTCTCCGGTGCCCAGCGGACGCAGCACCGCGCCGAGGTCCTGGGCGCACAGCAGCAGCCGGCTGCCGGGCAGCGACTCGTCGTGCAGGTCGTCGTCGGCCTCGGTGACCAGACTGCTGAGGGGGGCCCGCTCGGCGCGGCAGACCACGAAGTCGAGGATGCCGTTGCTGTAGTGGGACAACGACCGGATCTCGGGGGCCGCGACGGCCGCCTCCTCGCACAACTCCGTAATCCAGCCGTGGCGTTCGGCCGACCAGTGATACTCCCTCAAGGTCTCCGTGCGGTGCGGTGCCGGGGCTGCCACGTGCGCTCGCCTTTCGCTGGGGGACTGCGGGGACGCCCGTGCGGGCCGGCGTCCCGTGCCGGTGCCTTCCTCGTGTCCGTGTGTCCGTCTTCTTCTTACAGCCCGGGCAGCTCCAGGTCGATGTCGAAGCCCGACGGAGGCACCGGGCGCGATGTGTCGGATCCGGTCAGCCGTGCGTGATGGGCCCGCACCCGGCGTCCGTCGGGGCGGTGTGCGACGCCGAGGTCGCGCAGCCGGTTCAGGGCGCTGTGGGCGAGTTGGGCGGCTTCCTCGGTGCGGTCGGCCGCGGCCAGGGTGGCGGCGAGGGAGTTCTCCGCGACGGCCACCCACGGGTGGGACTGGCCGACCTTGTGGGACAGCAGGTGCACGGCGGCGCGGCCCTCGTCCTCCGCGCGCTGCACCTCGCCCATCGACCGCAGATACACCGCGTGCCGGACCTGGCTGAGCCCCGTGTAGGGGTGCCCCACACCGAACCGGCTCGCCAGCGCGTCCCCGCACTGGCGAGCCTGCTGTTCGGCCTCCTCCACCTTGCCGAGGGCGTGCAGATCGGCGGCGTAACTGAACTGGCAGCGCAGCGTGTCGAAGCGGTCGGCGCCGAAGCGGCTGACGTACAGCTTCAAGGCCCGCAGGTCGCGTTCGTGGGCCATCTCGAAGCCGTAGCGGGGGTCCTTGACGGCGGGGAAGCCGTCGGCGAGGCGGCGCTCGCTGACGGCCAGGCCGACCTCCGTCTTCAGGCGCCCCCCGTCCCAGGTGTCGCCGTACCGGCGCAGCCGCTGGCGCAGCAGGTCCCGTGCCTCGCCGTCGCGCCCGCTCATCCGGTACAGGTAGGCGAGCAGATCGGCCGCGCGCCAGGCGATCGGGTCCTCCTTGCCGCCGACGGCCTGCCGGTAGCGGAAGCGTGCCTGGAGACGGCCCAGGGCGACGGAGACACGTCCCGTGAGCGCCTCGGTGAGGGCGAGGTTGTGCTCGACCTGGACCGTGGCGGGATGCTTCGAGCCGAGCAGCAGCGTGAGCCCCTCCATGGCGGGCCTGATCTGGATCAGGGCGTCCTCGAACCGGCCGAGGGCCCGCAGGGTCGCGGCATGCGAGTCGGCCGACAGCAGGGTGCGCGGGTGGGTCAGGCCGAGCAGCCTGCGGTGACCGCGCAGCGCCTCCTGGGACAGCTCGCGGGAGCATTCGTAGTCGCCGCCCAGGCGGTGGGCGCGGGCGGTGAGGTTGAGCAGCCGCAGGTACTCGGGCGTCTGCTCGTCGCCGTCGGCCCGCCATGCGTCGCGGGCCCGCCCCGAGATGTCGAGGAGGCGGGCGAGGTCGGCACTCTCGCCGCGCTGGCTGAGCGCGTTGAGATGGCGCAGCATCGAGCGGCGCACCCGGGGCCGGGAGTCCTCCCACAGCCGCAGCGAGTACACCTCGCGCGCCCAGTCGGCGGGCAGGTCCTGGTCCTCCTGCGGCACGTACTCGGCGAGCACACTGCGCAGCACCGACTCGACGTGCTGCCGCTTGTCGGGGTCCATGCCGTCGCGGATCAGGTCGCGCAGCGCGTGATGCTGTACGAGGGGCTGCTCCTTGCGGTCGAAGTCGACGTCGAGCAGCCCCACTTGGGCCAGTGACCACAGGGCGACGCTCACCATGTGCTCGTCGGGCAGCTGTACGTCGTCGGGGTGCCGGTGGCGGACGGTGTCCTCGGCGGCTGGTTCGGCGGAGTCGTCGCGGGCCAGCTCGGACAGGATGCGGCGCGAGCGCAGCAGCTCCAGGCCGGTGCCGCGCCCGGTGAGCAGGGAGGCGGCGCCCAGCAGCCAGCCCAGGGCGTCGTGCCCGGGGCTCTCGGCGCGCCAGGCGGCGGCGCCCGGGGTGGCCCCCGCGACGTTCTGGGCCACCCGCACCATGACGGCGACGGGCGGTACGGAGCCGGTCTCGCCGAGGAGTTCGGTCTTGCAGGTGCGGAACTCGGCGAGAAGGTCCGCGACGGCCGCGCGGGCCGCCGCGTCCGGCCCCATGTGATCGTCGCGCCGGTGGGCGTCGGCCCGCTCGGCGAGGCAGTGGGCGGCCAGATGCAGGGCGAGCGGGACGGAGTCCACCACGCTGCCCACCTGTTGGGCCTGGTCCTCGGTGATCTCCGGGAGCCGTTCGCACAGCAGGGCGCGGCACTCGGCGGGCCTCATGGGTCCGATGGCGGTGGCCGTCATATGCGGTGGGCGGGCGTCCGGCTGCCGTTCGGGCGGCGCGACGCGGCTGGTGATCAGCACATGGCCGCGCTCGTGCGGAACGGGGAGCAGACCGTGCAGCTCGGAGGGGTCCACCACACCGTCGTAGACGATCAGCCAGTTCCCCGAGTCGGAGTCGGGGCGCGACAGGCGGGTCAGCAGCCGGGAGACGCCGCCGTCGGGTGCGACGACGCCGAGCTGGTCCTCCGCCGTGCCGAGGCGGCCGGCGAGCCGGGCCAGACCGCGCTGCACCCGCAGCGTCTCCCAGGCGCGCACCCACCACACCACGTCGTACCGGGCGCCGTAGCGGTGGCACAGCTCCCGGGCGGTCTCGCTCTTGCCCCAGCCGCTGGGGCCGTGCAGCACCAGGCAGCCGCCTTCGCGGCCGGCCCCACGCAGTTGCTCGTCGAGCGTCGCCAGCAGGGCGTCGCGGTCGATGAAATCGCCGTTGCGCGGGGCGACGTTGGTGGTCTCGGGCAGCCGCGGGAAGCGTGCGCCCCGCGCGCCCTCGCGGGGTCCCGCCGGGCCGAGGCCGAGGGTGGTGTAGAGCAGCCGCAGTGCCTCGTCCTCGGTGGTGTCGCGCAGGTCGATCCGCTCGTGGTGGGCCGCCGCGGTGTGCGGGAACGGCTCGTCGACCAGGACGATCCGCACATCGGTGTGGGAGAGGGCGCCGATCTGTGCGAGCAGGGTGTCGTCCGCGTCACCCGGCGAGAGGAAGAGCAGGGCCGCACCGGCCGCGGGGCGCTCACCGGCGTAGGTGTCGTCCCTGCGCAGTACGGTCCGCACGCTCCGTTCGCCGAGCCGGTCCTGCAGCCAGGCCGCCCAGAGGGCGTGCCGTGCGGAGTGGACGACGGTGACGTGGGTGAACCGGGCCGGGCGGCGTACCCGCAGCCAGTCGGCGAGCCGCTCGTAGTAGGGGCGCAGACCGGTGACGGTGCCGACGCTCTCGGTCTCGACGGCGAGGCTGCGGCTGTCCAGGTAGAGGGGGTTGTACGGGATCTCCAGGAAGGGGAACTCGCGCTCCTCACGGGCCTGGGCGAGTGGTCCGAACTTGCGGCGCACCCGTTCGCGCGCGTCCCGCAGCCGGTCGTGGACCCCGACGTCGCTCTTGAGCCCGAGGGTGAGCAGCCGGACGGGCCGGTCGCCCTGCGCGCCGGACAGGTCCTCGGCGAGGGCGGCGGCACCGTCGATGGACCAGGCGGTCAACGCGAAGCAGACGACGACCGCGTCGGCGAACCCCAACAGCCGGGCGGGTTCCACCGCGCCGGGAGCGTCCGGCACCGGAGCCTCGACGAGGACGTGGTCGTAGCGGGCCGCGACGGGGTCGTCGGCGAGCCCGGTCAGCGCCGCCGGGGTGGTGAGTGCCGTGGTGGAAACCAGCCCGGGCACCGGGTCGGGTACCGGCAGGCCGTCCGCCTGATCGCCGGAGCGGCCGTCCACGAGCAGCACACTGCGGTTGCCCTCGGCGAGGATGTCCGCCGCGTTGCGCAGGGTGGTGCTCAGTCCGAGGTTCTCCGACGTGGTGAAGAAGATGGTGAACGAACCTGCGCGGTCAAGGGGGTTGGCGTCTGGCATGACCTCTCCGCTCGGCGCGGCACAGCAAGGGAAGGTGGACATAACGGACATGCGAGGGTGTCAGTATAGGGCTCGCTGCCCCACCCCCGGCTGTGCACGCCCGGTGTACGTCAGATCCGCGGGTCGCCCGCACCCCGCCCACTTCGCTCACGCGCTCTCGGTGTGCCCGGTGACGAACGGGTCGCCCGCCGCGCAGCTGTCGTGCACCCGGCGCAGCAGCGCGCCGAGCACGGAGTCCGGCAGGGCGGCGACGTCTTCGAGTGCCAGCCCGGCGATGTCCAGGACGACGGACTGGGCGTCGGGCACCGGGCCCCGGCCTTCGCCCTTACCCGGCTCGGCGGGGGTGGCTCCCTCGGCAACTGCCATGGTGTCCACTCCAGGATGTTCGTGGACCGCTGTGCGGCTGCGGCCCGCCCCGCGTGGACGCGGAGCGGGTGACCGATGTCCACTTCAGCGTAACGCCACCCCCTGCCCGCGCGGCAGCGGTCGTGCGCCCCGTGCTTCGTCAACTGCCCGCAATACGGAACCCGTTGGCTCATTCGTGATGTTGACGCTCGCCGCACCACGAACGAATACTGGTCAAACAGAGTGCGCCAGGTCCTGAAGTACGACGGGGACATACGACGGGACGGCGGCGCACATCTTCGGGGGGAAGCGGATGAGTCGACCGCCACTGCGCCATGCAGAGCCGCCCTGGCCGAGGGCTGCCGACGTGGTGGCACGGGAGACGGCCGGCTGGGTCCCGTACCCGATCCACTCCTTCGTCCTCAAGGTGCACAGCCGCTGCGACCTGGCCTGCGACTACTGCTACATGTACCGCTCGCACGACCAGAGCTGGCGCACACAGCCGCGGACCATGGCCCCCGCCACCGTCGAGCGCACGGCCCAGCGGATCGCCGAGCACCTGTCCGCGCACGGGCTGCACGAGGCGGGCGTCGTCCTGCACGGCGGCGAACCCCTGCTCGCCGGCGACGCCGCGCTCGCCCGCACGGCCTCGACCCTGCGCGCGGCCGTCGGCGACGGCGTACGGCTGCGTCTGTCCCTGCAGACCAACGGCGTACGCCTGACCGAGCAACGGCTCGACCTCTGCGGCGAACTGGGCATCCGGATCGGGGTGAGCACCGACGGCGGACGCGCCGCCCACGACCGGCACCGCCGCGGCGCCGACGGGCGCGGCAGCCATGCCCGGGTCGACGCGGCCCTGCGGCTGCTGGCGAGCGATCCCTACCGGCCGCTGTTCGCCGCGCTGCTGTGCACGATCGACCTGCGCAACGACCCCGTGCGCACCTACGAAGAGCTGCTCTCCCACCGCCCGCCCACCCTCGACTTCCTTCTGCCGCTGGGCAATTGGCACACGCCGCCGCCCGGCCTCGACCCCGGCGGGCGGCGCACCCCGTACGCGGACTGGCTGTGGGCCGTCTTCGAGCGCTGGTACGGGACGGCCGTGCGCGAGACCGGAGTACGCCTCCTCGACGACCTGATGGCCCTTCTGCTGGGCGCCGAACCGCGGACGGAGGCCCTCGGACTGTCCCCGGTGCGCTACGCGGTGGTGGAGACCGACGGCTCGCTGGCCCAGGACGACAGTCTGCGCACCGCATACGCCGGGGCCGCGCGCACCGGGCTCGACGTCGAGCGCCACTCCTTCGACGCGCTGCTGCGCCATCCCGGCGTCGCGGCCCGCCAGTGGGGGGCCGACGGACTGTGCGCCGAGTGCCGCGCCTGCCCGCTGCACCGGGTGTGCGGTGGCGGCCACTACGCGAACCGGTACCGCCACGACACGGGGTTCGCCAACCCGAGCGTGTACTGCGCCGACCTGGCGGCACTGATCGGACGGGTGCGCGGGCGCCTGGCCGAGGATGTGATGCGCCTGGCCACGTCGCCGTCCGCGCGGCCGGCGGCCTCGCCCTCGCTTTCGCCCTCGTCTTCGTCCTCGTTGTCGTCGGAGGTGGCATGACGCCGTTGCCTCACCGCATGCCGGGCGTGCTGTTCGACGAGGTCGCCGCCGGATGCGGCGGCGCCGGGGCCCTGCGGCTGCTCGCCCGCGCCGAGCACAGCCGACGCCTCGCCTGCGTGTATGCGGTGACGGCCGCCGCCCGTGAAACCGGGGGCGCCGTGGCGCAGGAGGCCGAGCGGGCGTGGGAGCTGCTCGTCGCCGCACGGAACGCGGCACCCGACGCCGCGGCCGCCGTACTGACCCATCCGTCGGCCGGTCCCGCACTGTTCGGCCTGCTCGCGCGTCTGACCCAACGGCGCGAGGGCGCGCAGCCGCCGGTGCACTGGTTCACCGCGCTCGCCGCCGCGGCGGCCGTCCGCGCCGGGCTCCCCGGGGACGTGCGCTGGCCTGCGGCGGGCCCCTGGGTGGCGCTGCCCTCGCTCGGCCGGGCCCACTTCCCCGGCGCCCGCCCCGGCGAGCGCGTCGAGGTGCGCGTCGGTGACGACGGCCGGGCCCGGATCGCCGTACCCGGATCGGCCCTCGCCCCCGGCCCGGTCACGGTGCCCGGGGATCCGTACCGGAGCAAGGGACGCTGGCGGGGCGCCCACCTGCTGACCGCCCTGGACACCGACGCCCCGCTGCTGCTCGACCCCCTGGACCCGTCGTGCTTCCCGCACGCGGAGGGGCGCCCCGGAGATCTCGGCGCCGACGAGGTTCGCCGCTGGGCGTCGGTCGCGCGGGACGCCTGCCGGCTGCTGCGCGCCGACCATCCGGAGACCTACGCGGAGCTGGCCGCCGGCCCGCGGCTCCTGGTGCCGCTGACCGGCACCGCCCGGGGCAGCGTCAGCGGAAGCAGTGCGGAGACCTTCGGCTGCGTCGCCATGTCCCTGCCCCCGACGGGGACCGTGTTCGCGGTGACGATGGCGCACGAGATGCAGCACAACAAGTTCGCGGCCCTGCTGCACCTCTTCGACCTGTTCGAGGCGGGCGGCCAGGAGCTGTACTACGCGCCCTGGCGCGGCGACCCGCGCCCGCTGCTGGGGCTCTTCCACGGGGCGTACGCGCATCTGGGGGTGGCGCAGTTCTGGAACCGGCGCCGCGAGACGGAGCCGGACGCCGCCCTGCGGGCCGCCGCGCACCTCCGGTTCGCCCGCTGGCGCTCGGCCACCCGGGAGGCGACTCTCGTGCTCCTGGACTCCGGCCGGCTCACTCCGCTCGGGCAGCGGTTCGCCGGGCGGATGCTCGACACCCTCGACGTCCTGTGCCGACTGCCGGTGCCGCCCCCGGCCCTGCGCCGGGCCGAGGCCGAGGCGCGGGCGCACCGGGCGGCCTGGCACGACCGCAACGGGAGGGCGCGGGCGGTGTCCGTATGACGACGACCACCCGCCCCGAACAGCAACAGGCCCCGGACGGGATTGCTCCCGGCCAGGGCCTGATCACTGCTTCATATGGTGTCCGAGGGGGGACTTGTACCGGGAGCCCACGGATCGCGCCACTCAGCGCTGAATTGGAGCTGGCTCTGCTGTAGCTGCCGACCGGAGTCTGGGCGAGGGGAAGTGTTGGTCGTGCGTCCGCGCAGGTGCGAATCCCCGGCAGGATTCGAACCTGCGACACCCGCTTTAGGAGTGGGATTGGATCTTTGCCGGGTGGTACTCGTCCCTACCAGGCGCTGCTGTTCGTGCAGGCCAGCGGCGCCTGGCATGTTGGCCAAGCCGAATCTTGGCGGCTGGTGTTCGACCGTCCGCTCACGCAGCGCTCACGCGGGAGAGCGGCAGCGGACCGGGGGCACCGCAAGAACGCTGCGGTGCCCCCAGCCGTTGTCGCCACGCTATGCGTCTGGCCCGAGTGAGGCGAGGTCGTAGGCGTTGCTGATGGTGCTGTAGCCGTCCGGCGTCAGGTTGACGTGGTCGCCGGCATCGAAGTCCGCCGGTGCCGCATTGTTGCCCAGTTTCAGTGCCTGTGGGTCCGCCGTACTCGCCGTGTCCGTGACTGCCACGACCGACTCCGCGTCCACGTAGTTCACCGTGGGCGAGGTGAAGTCGAGTTGGTCGGTGATCCAGGTGTTGGTGTCGATGCGGTTCTGGTCGACTGTCGCCGTACAGGCGCTGTAGCCGTCGCAGGGCGTCAGTGTCGTGAAGATGACCTTGATTCCCCAGCCCTTGAGCTGGTCGCGCAGCAGACCGAGTGCGCTGTCGACGTCGACGTCGTCGTGGCCTGCGACGATGTCCTCCAACCCTTGGGTGACCACGACCGTGCGTAGGCCGGGGATCGAGAGTACGTCCCGGTCCAGGCGGGTGACCGCCGCGCGGCCGCCGGCGCCTGCGCCCTGGTCTGTGCCGAGGTAGTTGTTCTCGATGCCGGAGGCCACGACGCCGTAGACCGGTACGCCGTCGGTGTTGTTGCGCAGCCGGTACGCCAACCACTGGTTGAAGCGTGGAGTGTTGTAGCCCGCCGTGTTGCCGGTGGTGCGGCTGTTGATGAGGCCGTCGCCGAGCACGGAGACCGCCGGCCGGTGGTCGGTGGTGGTGACGTCGACTCCGGTGAGGATGTCGGAGAAGCGGCCCGCCGCGACCGTTCCCGTGCCCGTGAACGCCGTGTTTGCCGTGTCCGTGGTGTGGTCGCCGCTGCCGACGGCGCTGACGTAGCTGAGTGTGTCTGTGGCCGCCCAGGGGTGCATGACGAGGTAGTTCACCTCGTTCACCAGATGGATACTGGTCGTGATCACCCCGCCCTGGGCGACCGTCATCGGGATCGGGTCGCTGTAGAGTTCGCCGCCCTCCGGGATCACCACCGACTTGGCTCCGCCGAAGGTCACGTCCACCGGTGTGGAGGTCAACGTGGCGCCGTTGCCGTACGGGGCGACGGTCACGTGGTCGAGGGTGAGCGGGTCGGTGCCCAGTGCGTTGGACAGCCGCAGCCGTACCGTGTCGCCGCCGGCGCTTACCTGGGTGATCTCGCGGAAAGTCTGGTTGCTGAAGGCGCCCATGTCCGAGAAGTGGAAACGCTCCTCGGTCGGTGCGCTCCAGGTACCGGTCCAGGCGGCGCCGTTCGCCGCGGTGGTGGTGTCGCGGACGGACATGCCGATGATGTGCAACCCCGGCACGTACTTGCGGGCCGCGTTGGCCAGGTCGGGCAGCGTCACCGAGTCGACGGTGGCGCCGGCCTTCAGCGGTACCGCGAAGGCGTAGATGTTGGTGTTGCGGGTCTCCTGGGCGCTTGGGGTGTTGCGGTGCAGCAGGGTGACGGCGGCCAGGGTGTCCGAGCCGTACACCCAGTCGGGCATGGTCAGGTAGTAGGGCTGTGCGGTGCCGTCGCCGTAGGTGATGGATCCGGTCGGGGTGACGCAGTCTTCGTATGTGCCGTTGCCCAGGCTGCAGTTGGTGGCCGAGGTGTTGGTGTTGTCGGGGACGACGGGGCTGGTGGTGTCGCCGCCCTGGTGCTGGGAGCCGACGAACCCGTAGGTGGAGAAGCCGAGGAAGACCAGGGCCTGGCCGCTCTTGCCGTTCATCTGGATGGTCTGGTTGGCGGCCATGACGTTGTCGCCGCTGGTGGAGCCGAAGTTGGGCAGGGTGAAGGTGGCGCCGTCCACGGTGACCTTGCCGCCGGGCTGCCAGCCGGCAGCCTTGAGGTCCTGCAGCGAGAGCGTCGCACCGACCCCGTCGGCGTCGGCGGTGGTGTGGTTGCTGTCGTCGGTGGTGGCGGTGTTGTTGAAGGCCGCCTGCAGGCTGGCGTACGTCTTCGTGGCGTGCCCCAGCGCGGTGAACTCGTATTGCTGCTGCGAGGAGACGTTGCCCGCGGAGTCGACGGCGTAGACGTAGAGCGTGTGTGTGCCGGGTGCCACCGGGGTCATGGTGATCGTGGCGGTGTTGTTGCTCGCTGTCACGGTCTGCGAGGACGGGGTGTTGGAGGTCGGCGGGGCGGCGTCCAGGCCGTAGAGGAACTTGGCGGCGTTGTTGCCGTTGGTGCCCGGGTCCACGGAGACGGTGAACTTGCCTGCGGTGCCGGCCGCGGTGATGCCGGGGGAGTCCTCCGGGTAGAGGTTGTCTGCGGTCTTGACGGTCGGTTGCGCAGGGCTGTGCAGGTCGACGGTGAAGTGGCAGGTGGCCGAGGTGGCTGAGGTGTCCTTGCCGTCCGTTGAGGTGACCTTCCAGCTGACCACGCTGCCGTCGGCGAGGCCGCTCATGAAGGACGAGGACAGCTGCACCGGGGCGGTGACTCCACTGGCTACGGTCGCACTGGTCTTCGGGGTGGCCGAGCCGCTGCCGACCCAGTAGGAGTACGTGGCGGCCAGGGCGTCCTTGTCGCCGTCGCTGACCACGGCGTTGAGGGTGGGCGGGGTGGTGGCCAGGGTCTTGCCGACGATCGGGTACGGGGTGGCGGTGCCGCAGCCGAGCGAGGTGGAGCCGACCTTGGTGGCCAGGTTGCCGGGCTTGCTGGGGACGTGGTTGTAGGTGATGGACATCGAGGGGTTGTTGGCGAAGCGCTTGAAGTAGTTGCCGTCGCCGCTGCCGTTCTGGCTGTTGACCAGGGCGAAGGTCCAGCTCTTCCAGTGCGCGGAGGCGCCCTTGGCGATGGTGGAGGTGACGGAGAAGCCGCCGGAGGGCTCGCTGGTGCAGGCCGGGCCGAAGCTCTTCGTGGCGAGCTTGCTGGTCAGCGACGGCTTGGCGTCCCATCTGGTCGACGAGCTGATCGCGCCGGACCAGTAGAGATAGACGTCCGAGGAGAGGCTGCAGCTGGCGGAGTAGTTCTCCTTGGCGTCCACCGTGGCCGAGACGATGTGCGTGCCCCAGATGCTCGAGGGTACGGCCAGCTGGAAGTAGGAGCGCTCGACGCCGATGCAGCCGGACCAGCTGTTGTAGCCGACGCCGGGGTCGCCGTACTGGGTGGAGTCGTAGTTCTTCGCGGTGGGGCAGCCCTGCTGGGTCTCCACGTAGTGCTGCTTGCCGCCGGTGGCGTAGTGGGGGTTCCAGGTAGGGTCGATGAAGACCGGGTACGTGGTGTGCGCGTCGCCGAGCAGCTTGGCGTCGGGCACGAGGGACAGCGTCCGGCCGTGCAGCCGGCCCTGGACCCGGGCCACTCTGGCCTTCTGGGCGGGGCCCGTCTCCGGGGCGGTGTGCTGCCCGCCGATGCCGCTGGAGTCCCACATCGCGGGTTGCGGGGCGCTGAAGAGCACCCGGCCGTCCGGCGTGGTGGCGGCGAGGTTGCCGTGGCCGTCGTCGGCGACGGTGACGCCCTTGGCTTTGGTGGTGAGGGAGAGCTTCGCGAGTGCGGGGTTGGCTGCGGCCTTGGCGTTCTTGACGATGAGGACCTGGGACCAGCCGCCCTGAGTGTCGGCGGTGAGTCTGAGGTCCACGCCGGGCAGCACGTTCGGGTAGGTGAGACTGGCGCCGGAGGCATGCGGGGCGGGCAGCGGTTTCGGCCAGGAGACGGCGAGGGACGCCTTGCCCTTGGCCATGGTGGCGAGCGGGGCCGTGCCTCCGCCGGAGAAGGCGAGTGGCTCGGCCGAGGTCTTGGGACTCCAGGTGCCGTCGGCGTTGCGTTTCAGGGTGGCGTCCACCGGGATCCAGCGGCCGGCCTTGCGTACCCGGACGGGCAGCAGGCTCGACGTGTAGGTGAGGGTGCCGGACGGGTTCGCCGTCGTGGTGGCGGTCTCGGTGGTCAGAGCCTGGACGCGGACAGGATCGCCGGTTGACGCGGCCTGCCTGCGGGCGGCCGTCAGCGAAGCCTGCTGTGTCGTCGTCAGCCCGCCGTCAGCATCAGCTGGGCGCAACGAACCGCTCGGCTCCGGCTGCTCCGTGGAGTGGTCCGGCGCCGGAGTGAGCGCCGGCTGACCGGTGGCAACGTCCGCCACAGATCCCGGAACGGAGTCCGCCGCGGCGGGTAGCACGGCGCCCTGAGACAGACACAGCGCGCTGACAGCAGTGGTCACCAGGAGTCGACCGGGAATTCGCGGTCTCTTTTTGAATGCGTCACCGGCGGAACGCCGACGGAAATGGTCGGACATCTGCCCCCCAATTCGAGTCCGAGAAAAGCGCACATGGGCGCCAGGGAGGCTACCGGCAATCCTGTCAAGGCGACAACTGTCCGAGGAAACCGGCGCGTTGGGGATTTCCGGTTCTTGGTGTGGAGGTGATGTGTACGACTTTGCTGCCTGAAGCCCTAGTTGATCGTGGTTCTTGGTTAATCAGGCTCATTCGTTGGCGAGTTGATGCATTTTCAGGCGCTTCTTGGTCGAGTCTGGGGTGTCGATGACGATCTCTATACCCTTTGATCATGTGAAGGGCCTGTGAGGGGCGGCTTCGAACTGTTCCAATGTCTCTTCGGCAGCCGTGCTGGAATTGGGGGGGGTCCGGAGTGCGTCGGAATTCGCGGTGGCGGTTTTACGGAAGAACCATGCGGATACGCAGCGCGCCGGCATTATGGATCGCCGCAATGACCGTGCTCGGCCTGCTCGTTGCATTTCTCACGCCTGCGGACGCGGTCGCCGACGGACACCGGCCTGATCACCTTGTCAAGGCGAAGAAAGAACACTCGGTGCCGGTGTCCCCGGTCAAGGGCAAGGCGGCGAAGACGCCGACGATGCCCCGCTGGAACGCCGCCAAGGCACGCAAGACCTGGCCTGCGGCCGGCGCGGCCGACGTGGCGGTGCCCGTGCACGGCGCCACCGCCGCGAAAGCCGACGCCCTTCCGGTGTCCGTCAGCGCCGCGTCGAAGAGCGCGCGCCGCGCGCACGCCGACACCAAGGTGCACGTGAGCCTGCCGGGCCAGAAGGCCGCGCAGCAGCTCGGTGTGCACGGCGTGGTCTTCACTGTGCAGCCGGACGAGGCCACTTCGGGTGGCACTGCCCGTGTGGGCCTGGACTACGCGGCGTTCAAGGACGCCTACGGCGGCGACTGGGCCGGACGGCTGCGCCTGGTGCGTCTGCCAGCCTGCGCGCTGACCACTCCGCGCGCTGCCAAGTGCCGCACGCAGACCCCGCTGGCCTCCGCCAACGACACCAAGACCCAGACCGTCTCGGCCGATGTCGCACTGCCCACCCGCACGACCGCGAACAGCGCGGACGCCGAGCCGATGGTGCTGGCAGCGGTGGCCGCCGCCTCGGGCGGCGGCGGCAGCTACGGCGCCACCTCGCTGGCCCAGTCCGGCCAGTGGTCGGCCGGCGGCTCCAGCGGCGCCTTCTCCTACTCATATCCCGTCTCCATGCCCGACGTCCCCGGTAGCCTCGCTCCGAGCGTGTCGCTGGACTACAGCTCGCAGAGCGTGGACGGGCGCACCTCTTCGACGAACGCCCAGTCCTCCTGGGTCGGTGACGGCTGGGACTACGAGCCCGGTTTCGTCGAGCGCAGCTATTCATCCTGCTCCGACGATGCGGCGAACGGCACGCCGAAGACCTCCGACGAGTGCTGGTCGGACGACGTCGACTCGCTCACGCTGTCGTTGAACGGCTCGTCCAACACGCTTGTCCATGACGACGCCACGAACACCTGGCACCCGCAGGGCGACAACGGCGAGAAGATCGAGGTCAAGACCGACACGGTCAACGGCGACAATGACAATGAGTACTTCATCGTCACCACTGCCGACGGCACGAAGTACTACTTCGGTCGGAACCGGCTGCCCGGCTGGGCGTCGGGCAACGCGACCACCAACTCGGTGTACACCACGCCCGTGTACGGCAACGACACCGGCGAGCCGTGCCACGCCTCCACCTTCGCCGACTCCTGGTGCCAGCAGGGATACCGGTGGAACCTCGACTACACCGTCGACCCGCATGGCAACGCCATCAGCTACTGGTACACGCCCGAGACCGGCTACTACGGCCGGGACAACTCCACCACCCCCACCGCGTACACCCGTGGCGGCTACCTCTCCAAGATCCAGTACGGGCAGTTGGCGGGGAAGGTCTACGACAGCACCACCCCGGCGACCGGCCAGGTGTTCTTCGACTCCTCCGAGCGCTGCCTGCCCGACTCCAGCTTCGACTGCGCGTCGTCCAAGCTGACGTCTGCCAACGCCTCGCACTGGCCGGACGTTCCCGTCGACCAGATCTGCGCCTCCTCGGGCACCTGCAACAACCACGGCCCGGCCTTCTTCACCACCAAGCGCCTGACGGGCATCCGCACCCAGAGCCTGGTCGGCACCGCCTACCAGGACGTGGACGCCTGGTCGCTGAGCCACACGTTCCCGTCGACGGGGGATACCACCACTCCGTCGCTGTGGCTGAGCCAGATCGTGCACACCGGCAAGGATGGCGGAAGTCTGGACCTGCCGCCGGTGAAGTTCGCTGGCCAGGCACTGGCCAACCGAGTGGACGGGCTGGACGGCTACCAGCCGATCACCCGCTACCGGATGACCACGGTCACCACCGAGTCCGGCGAAGTGATCACGGTCAACTACACCGGGCCCCAGTGCCATCGCGCGGGCACCCAGGTGCTGCCCTCCAGCGAGGACAACAACACCTACCGCTGCTATCCGCAGTACTGGACGCCGCCGGGCCAGACGTCGCCGCAGCTGGACTGGTTCAACAAGTTCGTCGTCAACTCCGTCACCGCACAGGATCCGACGGGCGGCGGGCTTCCCGTTCAGACCTCCTACACGTATGTCGGCGATCCGGCCTGGCACTTCAGCGACGACCCGCTGACCCAGGCCAAGTACCGCACCTGGAACCAGTGGCGCGGTTACGGCCAGGTCGAGGCCCGCACCGGCACGTCCCCCGGCAAGCTCACGCTGTCGAGGGAGACGTTCTTCCGCGGCATGGACGGCGACAAGACCTCCTCCGGTACCCGCAGCGTCACGCTCAACGACACCGCGAACGACGATGCGCAGAAGGACTCGGACTGGCTGGCCGGCCAGACCTTCGAGGCCCAGTCGTACAACGGTGACGGCGGCGCGCTGCTGTCGGACGGCGTCACCGACCCGTGGAGCTCGGCGGCGACGGCCACCCAGTCGCGGACGAAGGCGGGCCTGGATCCGCTGGTGGCGCGCCGCACGAACATGAAGCGGGCCCGCACCGTCACGACCAAGGCGGACGGCACCAAGCTCACCACCGAGATCGACTACACACTCGACGACGCCACCGGCCTGCCCAAGGCCGTGGACGACCAAGGCGACGTTGCGACGTCCACCGACGACAAGTGCACACGCACCTGGTACGCCACAGACGCCTCCGGCAACCCGCTGCCGATCCCGCGCCGCGTCCAGGAAGTCGCCGTCTCCTGCTCCGCCACCCCCACCTACCCGCAGGACCTGCTCAGCGACGACCTGACATTCTTCGACAACTCCACCGACAACACCGCGACGCCCACCAAGGGCGACGTGACGATGGTGCAGAAGGCCGACTCGGTGACCGCGGACGGCACCGCGCACTACATCACGGCGCTGAAGAACACCTACGACACCTACGGCCGCGAACTCACCGAGACCGACGCCGACAACCGCGTCACGACCACGGCCTACACGCCCACGACCGGCGCCGCCCCCACCTCCATCACGGTCACCCAGCCGAAGGTCACCGGCCAGACGGCCGGCTTCACCACCACGACCACGCTCGACCCGGCCCGCGGCCAGGACCTGAAGACCACGGACGCGGCCGGCTACTCCACCACCAGCACCTACGACCCGCTGGGCCGCCTGACCGCGGTGTGGAACCCGGGTTTCTCCACCGCCAACAACCCCAACACCAAGTACAGCTACAACCTCACTCCGAGTGCTCCGTCGACGGTCACCACCCAGACCCTCAACGGCGATAACAGCTACCGCACCTCCATCTCGATCTACGACGCGATGCTGCGCTCGCGGGAGTCGCAGACGGCGACCGTGGACGGCGGCCGCACCATCACCGACACGGTCTACGACAGCCACGGCTGGCCGGTCAGTGCCTCCGACGCGTACTACAACACCGGCGCCCCGTCCGGCACGCTGGTGGACGCGGCCGACAACCAGACCCCGTCCCAGACCGCCACGGTCTACGACGGTGCGGGCCGGGCGACCGCCTCGATCGCCTACACCTTCGCTTCCGAAACCTGGCGCACCACCACCGCCTACCTGGGCTCCGACCGGGTCGACGTCACGCCGCCCGCCGGTGCCACGCCCACGACGACGTACACCGACGCGAGCGACCGGCTGGTCAAGCTGCTGCGTTACCACGGCACCACGCCCACCGGCGCCGCGGACACCGTCACCTACTCCTATGACGCGGCTGGCCACCAGATCGGCCAGGACGACGGCCAGGGCCACACCTGGTCCAGCAGCTACGACCTCCTCGGGCGCCGCACCTCCCAGACCGACCCCGACACCGGCCACTCAAGTTCCGCCTACGACAACGCCGGCCAGCTGCTGAGCACCACCGACGCCCGCGGCAAGATCATCAGTTTCAAGTACGACGAACTGGGCCGCAAGACGGGTGAGTACGACACCACGGGCGGCGTCACGCCCTCCGCCACCAACCAGTTGGCTGCCTGGACGTACGACACGCTGAAGAAGGGCAAGCCCACCTCCTCCACCCGCTACGTGGGCGGCATCAGCGGCGCCGCCTACACCGAGAAGGTCGCCGGCTACGACAGCCACGGCTGGCCACAGGCCACTCAGCTCGTGATCCCGGCGGCCGAGGGCGCGCTCGCTGGCACCTACACCACCCAGAACCGCTACAACCTCACCGGCACGCTGAGTAGTTACACCGACGCCGCGCCCACCACGGTCAAGCTGCCGCAGGAGACCATCTCCTACACCTACGACGCCTTCGACCGCCCCACGCACGTCGCCGGGGACACCAACGGCTGGGACTACGTCGACAAACTCAGCTACACCGAGTTCGACGAGCCGTACCAGTTCACCTACGGCACCTCGGGCAACTTCGCCCAGCAGACTCTGAACTACGACGACCAGACCCGCCGACTGACCGGCTCCACCACCATCAGCCAGTCCGGCGCCGCGATCGCCGACCAGACCGGCTACGCCTACCAGCCGTCCGGCAATGTCACCAAGATCACCGACAAGCTGGAGACCGGCACGACCGACACCCAGTGCTTCAGCTACGACTGGGCGCAGCGCCTGAAGTCCGCGTGGACGGCTACCGACGCGTGCGCGGCCACCCCCGCGCCGAGTGCTTCCACCACTGTGGGCGGCCCCTCCCCGTACTGGCAGTCATGGACCTACGACGCCACGGGTGCCCGGTCCACGCAGGTGGACCACGACCCGACGGGCGACACCTCCCACGACGCGACGTCCACATACACCCCCGTCGCGGCGGGCAAGGGCCCGGCCCACGCCGTGGCCCAGGTGAACAAAGTGGTGCCGGGAGACTCGGCCTCCAACACCACCAACAGCTACACCTACGACGAGGACGGCAACGCCCTCACCCGTACCACCCGCGCGGGCACCGACACCCTGAGCTACGACGACGAGGGCAAGCTGTCCGAACTGGCCTCGACGGGCTCCAGCGGCGACACGAAGTACCTCTACGACGCCGGCGGCAGCCTGCTGATCCGCCACAGCCCCACCGCCACCACCCTCTACACCGGCGATGAGGAGATCACCCTCAAGAAGGACGCCACGAGCGCCGACGGCGTGCGCTACATCTCCATCGCCGGCGAGACGGTGGCCACCCACTCCTCCGACGGCAAGTTCACGTACCTGATCCCCGACCGTCAGGGCACCAGCACCCTGGAAATCGACTCCCAGACCCAGCAGGTCACCCGCCGCCAGTACAAGCCCTTCGGCGAGGTACGCAACCAGTCCGGGACCTGGATCGGGCAACGGGGATACGTCGGCGGCACCCAGGACGACAACACGGGCCTGACCAACCTCGGCGCCCGTGAGTACGACCCGTCCATCGGCCGCTTCCTCAGCCCCGACCCCCTGCTGGACACCGGCGCCCCGCAAACCTGGAACGCCTACGACTACTCCGCCGACTCCCCGGTCACCCACTCCGACCCGTCAGGCCTGTGCATGGCCGACCAGTGCGGCATCGGCTACCCCATCGGCGGCACCGGCACCAGCAAGAGCAACCCCAAGCGCTACGTGACGACCGGCCCGGTCGATCCCGGCGGCTCAAACACCGCCGTCTGCCACCACGGCAAGTGCTCCGACGGCCACACCCTCGGCGCAAGCGGCGGCAACATCAGCAAGAAGACCTACGACCCGCAGGCCGAAGCCCGCGCCGTGGCCCGCGCCAAAGCCACCGCCGACGCGGCCGCCGCCGCCGCGAAGAAGCAGGCCTCCGGCCTCAAACACCGCCTGCTCAGCCTGGTCGCGGACGTCATCGGCCTCACCGACGCCTACAACTGCTTCACCAAGGGCGACGTCATGGGCTGCATCAACACAGCCCTGACAGCCGTCCCCTGGGGAAAGATCTTCAAAGCCATCAAGGTCGGCGTCGAAGCATTCAAGGTCTGGCGCTCCCTCGACCGCGCCTACACGGCGGTCAAGGACGCGGAAGAAGCCGCGAAGCTCGCCGAGGACGCGGTGAAGGCGGAACACGCCATCACCGAAGCCCGCAAGGCGGAGAGCGCCGGCGCCGGCGCGGCCGAGGACGCGGCAGGCTGCGTGACCCACAGCTTCATACCCACTACCGGCGTCCGCCTGGCAGACGGCTCCTCGACGCCGATCAGCAAGGTCAAGGTCGGCGACACAGTCCTGGCCACCGACCCGCAGACCGGCGTCACGGCCCCCGAGCAGGTCCAGAACGTCATCGTCACCACGACGGACAAGGACTTCACCACTCTCACCCTGGATACGGCCCCGACCCGCGGCCCACCGCACCACACGCAGACTCACACCCCCGCCAAGCAGACCCTCACCACCACCTGGCACCACCCCTTCTGGGACGCCACCCACCACCGCTGGACCGACGCCCACGACCTCACCCCGGGCACCCAACTCCGTCAGGTCGACGGGACCACGGTCATCGTCCGCGGGGTCCGCAACTTCCACCAGCGCAGCACCACGTACGACCTCACCGTCGGAACCCTGCACACGTACTATGTGCTGGCGGGGGCCACGCCGGTTCTTGTTCACAACTGCGATGGAATCGATGACGCAACCACTCTGTATCGCTTCGGGAGTGGCCCAGAAACCACGGAGAAGCTTGCGGCGGATGCCGCTAACGCCGAACAGCACGATTTCCCCCATGGGATTTCAACATCGACTCGACTGCCTCCGAAAATCAAGGAATCTGGCGAGTACCGTTCGACAACGGCTGGCGCGTTGAGGGAGGAGGGATTCAGGGTGGAGCAGACAGGTAGAAACAAGGCGCACCACACTGTCCATCTCCCGAAGCCGGTGACGGAACAGGTGACGAATACGCTGAATGAACTATTCGGGAGTGCAGGATGAGTGACCAGGTAACCTCTACGTCTGCAGTGGTCCTGAACTCATCGGCTGACCTCGCGGATAGGGTTTCTGCGCTAATCAGGCTGTCCGCCCTGGATGCTGAACGAGCTATTCAGGTTGCGATTAGTGTGACTGAAAATCCAGATGAGCCACCAGGTGTCCTCGTTGCTGTAGGGGAAGAGATAGCTCGTATCGCTTCGAAAACTCGATGGCTCACTGAGTTCGAGGTCAGAAACATGAGTGACGTGGCTTTCGATGCCTACTGCGAACATCTCAAGTGAATCGGGCTGCTGACTCGATCGAGCGCTTGGTCGTGGCCGAGCGGTAAGAATTTTGCCGCTGCCTAATGTGTACAGTGGCAAACCATCGTCCCCGTCGAGCCATGCTCGACGGGGACGATTTGCCGTTTGACGGCAGTAGTTGACGGCAACGACGGCGAACACTGGGGGTGCTTGCCGCCGTGTGGCGTGTCTGTCAGGGGCGGTTGAGGGCGTGGCCGAGTGCGGTCATCCTCGCGTTGGAGGCGGAGGCGTACATGGGCGTAGACGGTGGCGGTGACCCCGATGTGGATCCCGACCCCGTGGCGAGGATCGTTACCCATGCATGATCCGGCCGGGGCGTGCCCTATCCGTCCTGGCGGGGCTCTCGATACCTTCGGCCACCGCTCCCGCACCCAGCGTCAGTCCGACCCGTGTACGCGTTCTGGCCTGGGCTTTTGTTGATCGTGCTCAGAGTTTCTTTACTTGGTATCAAGCGCCCCGACCCGCCCTTGGCGGGCCGGGGCGGGCGCGGGCTGATCCGTCGGTGAGGTGCCGCCGGTTCCGCCGCGCGCGGTCCCCGGCCCCTGGGCAATGCTGGCGGGGCTCGCTCGTGGCCTCGCGCGTCGGACCCGGCGACCCTCCCACCTTCGGACCACCTACACCAAGCGCCCGCACCAACCCACGACGCGACCGGATCACGATCCCAATGTGGAACCCCCGCAAGATCACCGAAACCCAGAGCCTGAGGGCGTACGCAGACGGGGCGCGTCGGGGCTGGGGCGGGGGCCGAGGGCACCTTGAGGCACCCACCCGGAGCGGGTCCCGCGCCGGCCGCATTCCAGGCAGGACCCCGACCCAAGGTTCCCCCAACCCCCGCGAGCACACCTGACAGGCCCCAGAACCGGAGGTCAAAGAGCCAGGACAGCGAGCGCGGGAGCGTGCCAGACTTGACCGCAGAGTCCCCGTGCGAGGGGAGCACGGCGAACGGGAGGGCTGAGCGATGAGCGCAGCAGAGACCGAGTACCCGATCCATCCGGCGATGCGGCCGAGGGTGTCGGTGGAGGAGCTTCTCGCGGCGAAGAACGTGCAGCCGATCCGGTCCCTGGACGACCTGAAGGCGGACACCTTCGAGTCCGACGAGGAGGTGGAGGAGTTCATCGCCTTCACCTACGCCGAGCGTCACCGCGACCTCGCCTGAGCCGCCGCGATGCAACCTGTCGTCCTCGACACCGACGTCGCCTCACGCCTCCACAAGGGCACGCTCACTGGCCCGCTGGAAACCCGACTGATCGGCCGCCGCCCGCTGATCTCCTTCGTCACCTACGGCGAACTCACCAAGTGGGTCGAGGTCCGCGAATGGGGCAGCCGCCGCCGCCAGGAACTGGCCGACTGGATCTCCGGTATCGCCGTCCTCCTCGGCGACGAGGCCGTGGCCACCACCTGGGGCAGACTCGCCGCCGCCGGACAGAAAGCCGGACTTCCGCAGCCGAACGACGACATGTGGATCGCCGCCTGCTGCCTCACCCACGACCTTCCCTTGGCGACCTTGAACCTCAAGGACTACCGGTACTTCCAGAAGAACCACGGGCTCCGAATTCTCGGCGAGGAATAGCCCGGGGCATGATCGTCTCCTGACGGCAGTAGCGACGGCAACAGCCACGAATCCCGGCGAACAAGCACGAACACCGATTTGCTGTCAACTTGCAGTCTGACCAGCGAAGTTGCAGGTGACGGACCCCTGCCCTCCACACGTACTATGTGCTGGCAGGATTGACTCCGATACTGGTTCACAACTGCCAAGCAATATCGGATGCAGAGCAAATTGAGGACCACGTAGAGCCGCGTCATATCGCTGGTGGCGAAGAAGCTGATGAGACGAAGTCGCTGTTCGACGGTGACGTTGACCTCGGTGAGCTGGCCAGCCGTACGGAAGGGCGTATCGGTAGGTCTCAAGCCGGCACTGGACGCGTGAGGCATATTATTGATGCTGGAAAGATCATTGGTACGGATCTCAAGGGCTCACCGACGAGTATGTACACGGTCGTCCGCTCACAGGGGCACGCGCTGGGCGGGGACTTTATGTATGAATTCAATGAGCTGGTGACCATGCATCCGGGGTTGCCCAGAGATTTGATCGGATAGAGGGGGCGGCAGGTATTGCTTCGAGTCTCGATTCGTGCGAAGAATCAAGACGTGATTCGGCGGATCGATGTGCCATGGCAGTTCGATCCTGTACTCTGTGGTGTCGACAAGAGGGACCATCCGTTCCTTGGGCATATTGATCCGCATGGAGTGACCGTCTTCAGTGGATATCAGCTCCCAGCAGTCATCGAGGAGATCTCGTCTCTTGGCGAAGATCTCGCTTTGAAGCTAGGCGGAAGAGACTTTCTTGGTCGGTTCATTCAGGAGTGCGTCGAATGTGCTAGGTCGCGCCATCTGATGTGGATTGTCGGAGACTGAGGTTATCGAAATGCTCTTTGGTTGCTCAGGTTCATTGAGCTGCCCACGGCACTCTTCGAGTGCCCGAACCCAAAGCTCTGCTGGATAGCACCCCCGAGATTATTTTGCTCGTTCCAGAGTGCGAATCTGAAGCCCCGCCAGGTGGGTCCTGGCGTGGCTTCAGGGTTTCGTGACGGCAGTAGTTGACGCAGCGGCAACAACCTCGCACAACCACGGACACCCACGTACTTCACCGGACCAGCAACTGGGCTTGACCTGCGGAAAGCAGGTAGAGGGGTCCGCCTAGCACACCTACTATGTGCTTGCCGGGGCCGCACCCATCCTGGTGCACAATTGCGGTGGTGCCGAGGATGCGACCGAAATCGTGTCCAAGAAGGCTGGCGACCGGCATTTCGGCAGCCAAGAGGAGGCCCGTTCGGCTGCACTCAGCGCCCATGGTGTTTCGGACGAGAGCCTTGTCGAGACGCGCAGCATTTACGGCAAGAACCAGAAGAACTTGCGTGGCCCGGATGGCGAGCCGTGGGAGCAGTTGGACGCGATCAATGACAATGGTGAGATGGTCACAATCGACTTCTTCTATGGGGAGCGAATATGGTGACGCGTAGGGCAGCTCGGCGGTAAGTCGTTGCGTTCTGGAGGTGCATGTGTATCGCGTCGGAGATGTTCCACGGTGTACGTGGTGGCCCTATTCGGCCCGCGATGGCGCGGTACATGATGCTGTTGACGGCCTGTGGCTACCTGCCTCCCAAGAGGACGGGAAAAGACTGCTCGAAGAGATCGTCAACGAGTGGTCTTCCTGGACGTGGCTCCTCATGGGGACCTGGTATCGAAAGCGAGGGGAGACGGATCCCTCCAGATTCGAGGCTAGGTACCCGGGGCTGGCGCGAGAGGTTGTCGGCCGGATCCAGGCAGAAAGTCCGAGAGGGCTCGTATCGGACACTGAGTGGTGCGTCGCCGACCCGCACTCAGATCGCCTGTTTGATTTCCTTGAAACGCTTCGACGGTCGAGAGGGAAGGGGGGATGCGCTGTCCTCGCGGAGTCCGCGGATTCTCTGCGCTCTTGGTATGCCCTGTCCGGAGGAATGTTCTGGCGTGCATCCTTGGCGCTTGAACTGGAAGGGATGCGAGGGAGTGAGGTCACCCATGATTCTGTAATTGGATTGCATCTGCAGAACATGTCCGAGCGTGGTTACGTTTCCTTGATTCCGCTCGACCTACATCCTGAAGCCGGGTTTGCGGCATTCACTCATCCTCTGAAAATGGAGAGATTTGCCGCCGACACGCTGAAGGCCTTGTCGGGATTTCCTCTCTTGGACACCCGGGACATCTTCGCCAGGGGCGGCGGGCTTGCTGTGTAGCGTACTCAGGCGGAGCGCTATTGCGTACTTCGTAATTGCTGAACACAATTTTTATTTCCTCGCCACTTGGCCGCCGGCCAGCGAGCACAACAATGGGGGTGTTGATGTACAGACGGGTAGCGATGGCACCCTGGGCTGTGGGCCTGGGTGCTTCGGTTCTGCTGGTTTCGGGGTGTGCGGGACACGGTTCCAGGACCGGCAAGCCGTCGGCTCGGCCAAGCGGCACCTCTGCTCCCGCGAAGGCGGTCGCCCCAGGGGGGAAGTCGTCGGCGGCCATGACGCGCGCGCAACTGGAGAAGGCCGCGATCAAGAGTAGTGATACGCCGGGGTGGGAGGTGGCTACTCCGAAGTCGGCGTCCGGGCCCATCGGCGGAGAGCGCATGGTGGCCGACAAGGCAGCGTGTCAGCCCGTCGCCGATGCGTTGAGCCAGACGGGAGGAGTCAAGCCCGTCGCCGTGGTGGAGCGCAGTTCGGCGGCGAAGGATCGTTCCGGGGTCATGGTGCGTGTACGCCTCGCCTCCTATGCCGACGGTGGCGCCGACAAGGTCATGGTCGGCCTGGCGAACGCGGCCCTGCGGTGCAAGGGCTTCACCGGGTCGGGCAGCGGCAGCGAACAGCACGTCGGGGTGGCGCAGTACGAGGGCTATCTCAGTTCCCAGAACAGCATCGGCCTTCGGCTGACCACGAAGGTCGGAAACCAGACCCTGCCCGTCTACCTGGACGTGGGCGTCGTAGGAAGCACGGTGGAGTACTTCGCGACCTTCAACGTCACGGGAGACGACCCCGGGACCGGATCAACAACGGCGGAAAGGCAGCAAAGCGTCAAGCTGGGGGCCGCAAGCCCCTGACCGCCGTATGCGCACCATCGTGGTCCGTCTCGCAACGAACGTCGGCCCGCCCTGCTCCCCGCGGGGCGGGCTCGGCTCCCTGGTGCTGACAGGCTCGTCCGGGCTCTGCGGGTGCCGATAAATCATCCGCACTGGTCAGGCGACATGTCGGTACTCGTGAAGGACGCCGCCAAGTCGGTCGTGTCGGCGAACGTCGAGGCGCATCATCTGCTCTGGATCGATCACCGGCTCGGGCAGCGCGTGCAACGGCGCGGCCTGCCCGAGGGTCCGATGGGGCCGATGCCCGTTGTGGAACTGCTCGAACTCGCGCAGCGCGTACAGGAGGTGGCGTTCGTTCCAGATCAAAGTACGGTCGAGGAGCTCGCGCCGGCAGGTCTGCACCCACCGTTCCATGATCGAGTTCATTCTCGGCATCCGGACGCCGCTGAGTACGACCTCGACGGCGTTATGCGGCCTGCACGGGCGTCTCAGGCACTCGGTGTCTCAGGCGGCTTGTCCCCGATCGGCCTCTTCCGGCCTCGGTACAACGAAACCGCCACTAGCGCCAAGGCTGTGATCTTGCTTCGCGGGGAGGCCCCCTTGTCAGTCCGATACGACCTGTTCTGGGATCACCTCCTCTGGCCGGGACGGTCGTGGCGGCGGGAACATGCGGTCTTCCAGAGCGAAGGGGGCCGGAACGGGCGACGGCGGGTCGCCCAGCCGGACAAGGACCTCGCCGTCCTCGTGCAGGACGTCGTCGGTGCCGAGCCGGGCAATCCGGGTGAGCGGCTGTGCGTAGAGAAGGACGAGCAGGGCGGCGACGCGGTCCTGGAGCGGCAGGTCGTCGTGGTTGGCGAGTTGTTGCAGCAGCGCGAGTCGCTGGTGCTGGGCGAGCGGGGTGGGATTGCCTGTGGAGCGGTGGGGTATGGCGGCCTTCGGCATGTGTTTGGACCGTATCGCCCACCGCAGGAATGCGTGGGTGAGGCGCCGGGCGGTGTAGCCGCTGGCGTACCAAGCATCGACATCGGCCTGCGTGCAGTCGGCGAGAGACCGTCCACGCTCGGCAAGATGATTGAGGAAGGCGGTCGCGAGGTGGATCTCGTTGCGGGCCTGCTGGACCTGCTTGCCGGTGAGCGGGCCGCGGCCAGCCAGGGTGTTGAGACGGCGCTGGACGTGCCAGGCGGCGAAGAGGTCAGGATGGGAGCACGCAGTACCCGCTGGCGGAACAAACGTAGCCGGGCGGACAGCATCCGCCGAAACAGCATGTGCTACCTGAGGGACAGCAATGGTTACTGCAGCAAGTGGTACCCGATGGGCAGCACGCGCCGTTGTTGGGGCAGCACACGTAGCCCGAAACACAGCAGCCGCCGAAGGAACAGCACTCGCCTCCAGCAGGACAGCAGGTCCTGCCGTCACAGCACTTGCCACCTGCCGGACAGCACTCGTCACCGCAGCACGAGCTGCCGGCTGCACAACACTGCCCGCCGCAGCACACCCTTCCAGGCGGGCAGCACAGGCCGTTACAGCATGAGCTGCCGGACGGGCAGGCATTGTCGCAGCTGCCGCAGTTGTTGGTGTCGGTTTTTGTGTCGACACATGTGCCACGGCAGTTGGTGCGGAATCCGCAGTTCTGGCACCCTCCTGCCGAAACCGCACAGCCCTGATTTTGGAATTGAACGCACGACACCCAATCACTCTGTGATAGCGAGGACCCGGAAACATCGCGACACTGAAATCCTGTGCACCATACCTGAGCTGAATACGGGAACGTGCTAGTTGGCACGCCGACCTTCAGGGCGGGGAACTGCTCTTGAACGCAGGATGTCGCCTCTGACTGAGTGAATGCGACCGCTGTTCGCACAGCGACCACGCATGACGAGCCGTCTTCGACATAAACCGTCATTGGCACGGGAATGACGCAGCTGCCGTTGCTGCAGCGACGCTCCCCTGAACACGACTGCGGGCAGCCTACGCCGCAGCCGCCGCAGTTCTGGACGTCCGTCATTTGATCCTTGCACAGACCACCGCAGCAGAGATTCCCGGATGGGCACGTGGTGGCGCACGCCCCACAGGCGGCCGGGTCGGAAGTCAGGTCGCGGCACGTGCCTGCGCAGTCGGTCAGTCCTGGTGGACATACGCAGAGGCCGCCCTGGCAGATCTTGCCGCCGGTGCAGAGGTTTCCGCAGGTGCCGCAGTTCCTTATATCAGTTGCCAGGCTTGTGCATGCGTCAGCGCAAACAGTCGGAAGTTGCGGCGGGCAGACGCAGGCACCGTCAGCGCAGATCCGTCGGCCGGTGCACATCGTCCCGCAGCTGCCGCAGTTCTGCACATCTGTGGCGAGATTACGACAGGTGCCTGCGCAGTCGGTCAGTCCTGGCGGACATACGCAGAGGCCGCCTTGGCAGATCTTGCCGCCGGTGCAGAGGTTTCCGCAGGTGCCGCAATTACGGGGGTCGGTTGCCGGATTGGTGCAGCCGCCGTTACAACACAACTCTCCTTGGCTGCACACTGTGCCGCAGGCTCCGCAGTTACGCGGGTCCGAGGCAAGCGTTCTACATGTTCCAGCGCAGTTGGTCTGGGCATCAGGGCAGCAGATGCTGCCTGCGCCACCCGGTGAGCAGTGCTGTCTGGTGGGGCATCCGAATGTCTCCCGACATTCGGCAATCAACTCAAGCCGGCAGTGTCCGCGCGCCTCACCGGTGAGATCGTCGCAGCGCGGATCCTCGGTACAGACCACGTACAACTGATTGTCACACGGTCTCGGTCCGCAGGCCCCATTGACACAGCTCGCCCCGCTGCAGCCTGCGCCGCAGCTTCCGCAGTTCTGAGGATCGTTCGTGAGGTTGGTGCATGTGCCTGCGCAGTCGGTCAGTCCTGGCGGACATACGCAGAGGCCGCCTTGGCAGATCTTGCCGCCGGTGCAGAGGTTTCCGCAGGTGCCGCAATTACGGGGGTCGGTTGCCGGATTGGTGCAGCCGCCGTTACAACACAACTCTCCTTGGCTGCACACTGTGCCGCAGGCTCCGCAGTTACGCGGGTCCGAGGCAAGCGTTCTGCATGTTCCAGCGCAGTTGGTCTGGGCATCAGGGCAGCAGATGCTGCCTGCGCCACCCGGTGAGCAGTGCTGTCTGGTGGGGCATCCGAATGTCTCCCGACATTCGGCAATCAACTCAAGCCGGCAGTGTCCGCGCGCCTCACCGGTGAGATCGTCGCAGCGCGGATCCTCGGTACAGGCCACGTACAACTGATTGTCACATGACTTGCCTATGGTGTTCGCACCCGCGATCCAGCGGGCACGCATCACTCGGGTACTCGGGCCGCCGAGCGATGCCTCGGCGGTGAAGGCTGGGGCCGCCATGGCGAGGAGCTAGCCGTAAGTTGGCGACAGAGGCGTCACGAGGAAGCAAAACTCGCCAGTGACGTCGACCGTACAGCTGTAGTACTCCACGACCTGAGTGTGGTGGTTACGAAAGATCAGACGGATTGAGACCAACCGACGGTCGTTTGTCACAGTCGCACGCGTGTCGACGCCCGCGAGCGCTTTTCGGTCGTCGATTTCTTGCACCGTGGTGCGGTAAATGGCGGGATAACGGAGAGCGATGTAGTTGCATGCTCGGTGTGTGTCGGTGAAGCCGTGGTTGTCGGCACGCTTGGTGAGGCGAAAGAAAAGCTCCCTCATCACAACTCGATGATCGCTATTTGCATTACCGTTACCCTCGCCATCAGTGTCCCCGTTCCCATCTTGCAGCGCATCGATGAATTCATCGAGTGTGAAGGTGAGGATCTGGTCGGCCGAGACGAGCCGCAGCCCGGTCGCCGACCAGGCCCACGTAGGTGGCACCGCCGCAGGTCGACCGACCACGACGTTGATTACATTCTCCTCGCTCGCCGGCACGAACGCTTCGATCAACTGGCGGGCGTCATGGCTATCACGTGGCACCACGGCGAAGCTGTCGAGCCCTTGCGTTGTGAAGACCCAGCAAACGTGATGGGAAAGGTAAAGGCTGTCGTCCTGCTGCAGCACGGTCTTCAGGCGATGATGTTCGCTGACTTCCCGATCTCCGACTTGCGCGGCAAGCTGAGCGAATTCCTTCTCCACATCAAGAGAGAGGAACTGTGGTGATAGCCGCCCGATCGCATAGACGAATTGGTCTTGCGCTAGGGGCATGCCGAGTGATGTTGTACCGGGAGCAGGTTGCTGGCTGCAGGCGGTGCAGCCCGTAGGAGCCGGAGCGCTCGTCATCGACCCCCCGCACGTAGCGCAAGGAGCGTTCTTCCGTGTGCTCGTCATCGATCCGGGCATAATGGCGACCTGCGCCTGTTCGGGCAGTTGAGGCGTCTCTCCCGACAGCGGAGTAGACAAGGGAATCGGGTCGGGTGTCCGCATGGGCAGTTCATCCATGCTGGGACTCCCTTCCCGTTGATGGGACGAAACCAATCCAGCGGTTTAGCCGTTCCGCCCGCTCCTGGCAGCCACTACACGGACGAATGCCGAGTGCCGTGGTTCCGCGCTTGACGACTTCTCCGAGCCCTACTTGCTCCCGGGCAATGAAATGGGGAAGCCTCACACGGTAGCGTGCCTTCGTGGCTTCCCCTCCTGGAGCGTCACCTTCTTCGGTCACGCTGGCATCAGAGCCCTCTTCGATCACCGCAATCACCGCCTTATGGTCGTGTGGACTCCAGCCCAAGACGTTTCCATCAGAAGCTGAAATTCCCCCGCTACGGCAAAGCACCCGAACGGAAGGTTTCTACGCAGGGGCCGACGAGTCAATGCCTCTTGCTCGATTCATTTCCGGTCCCCAACAACACTGCGTCGAAGAGTGCCCACCAAACACATCGGTGATCTGCCGGACGCTCTCCTTCCGCGTGTCGTAGGGGTGTCGGAAGCCCAGAGCCGCCAATAGTTGATCTTGGAGGCGTCAGTCCTTCCGTCGGGCGGCGGGGTCGCGGTCGGCGACGTGCCGGGCGACCGCGTCGACGCCGGGGCGGTGTAGCGCTCCAGAGAGTGCACGGAGGCGTGGCGGGAGCGGGCCAGCAGCATTGGGGTGGAGGTGCCTCCTCGGCGCCGTGTGTGAGCGCGCTGTGGCGTAGCCGTTGGAGTGTCCAGCCGTCCAGGTCCTCGATGTCCTCGTTGGAGGGCGCCCTTCCGCGGTAGCCCAGACGGGGACACCCCCCTGAGCAGGCGATCCGGCGAGCAACGAAGCCAGTCGCCGCCCGGTCCGCCCTAACCCAGACGATCGGCTTCGTCACCAAGGCGCTGAACGCCTGAGCCTTGTCGCCACGCCTGCCTTAAAGACGTCACGGGGAGAGCCGCTACGTTGCCGTCGGGCTGGTGGAGAGCTTCGCGCAGGGCGGCATTCTCCGCTTCGAGTTCGGCGTTACGCAGCGTCAGTGCCTGGATGTGGTCGGCGTAGGTGGCGATGGTGGCGCGCGCCTCTCGCTGCTCGGCTGCGTGCTGGGAGCGCAGTGTGCGCTCGGCCTTCTTGAGACGAGCGATGTCCGCGGTCAGGACGTCGGTCTGCGGGCGGGGCACGTCGGGTGTCTTGAGGAGCCCGGTGATGATCTTCGCCAGGGGTGAGCGGTAGTAGGTGGCGCGCGAGACGCCCGCTTCCTTGCACAGCGTGGAGATAGTCAGGGCGCCGCTGGTGTGTTCGGGGGTTCCGGTGACGATTCGCTCGAAGGCGTGGACGACGGCTTGGTCCGTACCCGGTCGGATGGGCACGCCGGCATGCTCCAGGGCGTGCCGCAGCCGCAGCGCGGCGGAGTCATTCATGCGTTGGGGTTTTCGGTGTGGCGCGGAGTTCTGCGATGGCGTGGTCGAGTTCGGCGATGTGGGTGGTCAGCGCGGCGCTCTGGAGCCGGGACAGTCCGGTCGGGGCGTCGAGCGGGCGCTGGGCCTGGACGCGGGCGGTCGTCAGGCGGGGCAGGTGGACGCTGGAGCGGCGGGCATTAGGGCAGGTCAGGCACATGGTCAGCAGCGGCAGGGGTCGGCCCGTGTGCTGGGCCCGCTTCGCGCAGAGGGCGGAGGAGGGCTGGTAGAAGCAGTCGTTGAGGATGCCGGGGTGCAGGGTCTTCGTCAGATGCTGCAGCATGGTGCGCAGCCGGGCAGGGCTGGCGACGATGCCCGGCAGATCGCCCAGTTCCCGGCGGATCCGGGCGAACTCGGCGTTCACGCGGCCGGCGGCGCCTCCGCTGGTGCGGTGGCCGTCGTTCCAGTCGCGGTAGAGGTCCTCGACGTAGTCCAGCTGGGCGATGGCGCGTTCGGCGGCGACCTCGGCGGCAAAGCCCGAGGGGGAGGTGCCTGCGTAGCCTTCGAAGAGGGCGAGTTCGGCGTGCTGGTACTGCCGGGCGCCGGCAACGACGCCGAACGGCTGGTGCGCGATGTGCCAGGCCAGGGTGCGGCGGAACTGACGGGTACTCAGCCGCCACGGCACGAGTTCCTCCTCCCCTTCTTCACTCCCCGGTTCTTCATGAGCGGACGTGCCGTTGTCCGGCGACGGCGCGGCCGTGTGGAGCGGCAGGTAGGGGGCGTCCGGGGTGCTGAACAGTTCGTTGAGGTGATCACGGAAGTCGTTCAGGCGCTTGTTGACCGAGCCGAACAGGACAAGGCTGTTGCTGGTCATGCCCTTGTGGCCGAACAGGTGGGTCGGGTCGTCGTTGACGTCCGTGAGCAGCGCGGCGGCCTGGTGGACGATGTCGAGCACAACCCATTCGGCTTCCTCGCCGGAGAGCTTGCGGCCCTTGAGGACCCGGCCGCGCAGCTTGTGGCGGACACGGCCATCCGGACCGTTCTCGGTGAACGCGCAGTCAGGGGCGAGTTCCCGAACTTCGGCGTCCCTCATTCCGGACAGGTAAGCGATCACGATCCAGCAGGCCGTGCGCAACTGGACCAGTTCGGTGGCCAGCTCCATCGGGCCAAGGCCCGGCCGCCACGGGCGTCCGCTGCCGGGCCAGATCGACAGCGCGGTCCGCAGGCCGCCGGCCTGGTAGCCGAGCTCGCCAGCTGCCTCGGTCAGGTACCGGCGGACCTCGGCGGAGACGGACACTCCGGTCATGCGGGCGACGAGCGCGGCGTTGGGCGCCTGCGGCACTCCGTCGATCACGGGGATACTCGGGCGGCGGGGGGCCTGGCGGCGAGGCAGGGCGGGAACGCCACGACCGGCGGCCCGCAGCTCGGCAACAAACGCATCGATCCGGGCCCGAGCTGAGCCGTTACCGCGAAAGGGCCGCGTTGTCTGGTGAGCGGCGGTCAGCTCGGCGAGTTCGCGCTGCGCGGCCAGGATGTCGGGGCCGGCGGTGGTGACGTAGAAGACGGCGCCTTTCACGAGAGGAGCGATGATCTCCTCGGGGATGCGCTCGGTGGTGTTCTCCCCGTCGCGGATCACTCCGGCCACCGCGTGTCCGGAGCGGCCGGGCCAGGGGTTGACCAGCAGCCGGTCGGCGGTTAGGAACGGCCCATGGGCGAACAGGTGCTTCACGGCGGTCACCCGCAGTGCCGCCTCCTCCGCCGAGACGGTCTGCCACCGCTCCAACGCGGCTTGCAGGTGATCCGTCGTTACGTCACTCAGGCGGCGGGCGCCGACTGTCTGAAAGGTGGCGATGACGGTCCGGGCCTTGTGGAAGGCCCCGAAGATGCCGGTGAGTTTCATCGGGCCTCGCCGGACCAGGGAGGAGTTGCCGCGCCGCAGACGGGAGTAGAGATATTCCCGCAGTACCAGGGCCGTGACCGGGTCGGCAACCGATGTGAAAACGATCGTGCGCTCGCTGGTGCTGCGCGGCAGGAACGGCCTCATGTCCCAGACAGGGTCGGCGAAGCGGGGCCCCGGCCCTGGATGACCCGCGGCGGCCAGCACATGGTCGGGCAGCACGGGCGCGTCACCCGGGACCGGCGCAGGTCCTGCTGGCCGATCCGGACCGGGCTGCTCGACGGAGGCGGAAGAGCGGGTCGTGGGAGTCATGTCAGTCCCTGAAGGATCTGGCCGGGCAGGTGCAGGGCCGCGTCGTGGCTTTCCGCGATGAGCCGGGCGGTGGCCTGCTGCTCGCCGGTGAACTGCGGCAGGATGCCGGTGGTAATCCGCTCCCACGCCAGTGCATAGCGGGCGTTCCACTCCAGCACCGTCATCTCCTCGCGCTGGGTGCTCAAGAATCCGGCGAAACTGAGAATCGCTGGCAGGTGCCTGGTGGTGAACACCGCGTTCGGGCACTCCAGACAGCCCCACACCGCCACCGGGCAGCCGGAGCCCGGGCGGCGGGCGAACGGTGAGGCGTAAAAGTCACGGCAGGACGCCAACCACACGTCGCTGTCCCCGGACAGGGCCGCCGCAACCTCATCGGGAGGCACCTCGGCCGCCGAGGTGTCCAGCCTGCGGCCCTGGTCATCGAGAACGACAGGCGCTTCCAGCGCGGCGTCCAACGCCTCGCGCAGGCCCTTCTCGACAGCCTCCTCATGCAGCGGACGGTGCGCGTCGATGTCGGCGTAGTGCTTGGCCGCGACCCGGGGACTGTGGCCCTCGGCGAAGTCCTCCAGCAATCCGCCGGTCTGCCGGTAGCGGCGCGATTTGTAGCTCTTGCGCAGCCGCCGCAGGTTCAAGACCGCGTCCTCGCCGGATGCCTCGAACAGCGAGGTGAGCTGATGGCGTTCAACGAACGCCTGCTTGACCGTGGCGAGGGTGGTGGCCCGGTGACGACCGAAGGTGGCAATCACCCGCCCGTCGCGCAGCGCGTGTGTCCACAACAGATCCGTTCCGGTCAGGCGGCGGCCGTGAGCGGTCAGCCGCACCGCAAGGCGGATCAGCCCGCCCGGCTGGTGCACGGCGCCGCCGTCGGTCACCCGCAGCGTTTTGCGGGACTGGCCGTGGGCCCGGTTCTTGACGTAGGCGATACTCACATACCCGCGGGCCGGGTTGATCAGGCAATCGGCCGACAGCCGGCACGCGGCTTCCGGCTCCAGACCGGTCTGGCACATCAGCAGCACCACGAACGCCATCACGTCGTATGCCGTGAGGAAGAAATGGCTGTTGAGCCTGCCGATCCCGCCCAGATCCGTGATCTTGTCCATGGCGCCGTGCTCCGCGCGCAGTGCTCCCGTCAGCGGTCCGCGGTCGGCGATGTACCACGCCGCGTTCTCCTGTGTCCAGCCGTGCCAGCCCCCGCCGGCCGGGTCCCGTCCGACCGCGGCCAGCCGCTCGCCAGCCAGCATCCGGTCGCGGGCTGCACGCACGTCGGCCAAGGCCGCCGCCTGAATCGCCTCGAACAGCGCATCCGGGTAGGCGTCCAGCGGCCGGCCACGGCCCTGACCGACCTGGACCGTGGTGAAACCCAGCCGGGCCTGCATCGCCGTGCCCAGCCTGTCCGGGTGTTCCTCCTGGACGAGCCGCAGCAACTTCACCAGCTGCTGCATCCGCAGGTACGGCGTTGTGCTGGAATCCCCGTACCGGGCGACCAGGCTCGTCTCGAAGGAATCCAGGAACTCCGGACGCAGGTCCTCCAGCTCCACGTCGCTGTGCATGTCCCCGGTCTTGGCCAGGTAGGTGACGAACTCAGTCAGCGTGGACGCGTAGCTGTCCGTCGTACCCACATACTTCTGGCGGTTCTCCACTCCCGCCAGGCCCGCCAGCGCCCGGGCCAGGTGCCGCACCAGCCGAGGGCACGCCAGCGCAGAGAAGTCGTAGCATCGCTCGACCCCGCCGGAGAACCTCGCAGTGAACATCACCGGACCCACCGCCGGGACCGCCTCCGGCTCCGGTGGCAGCTCCTCCGGAGCGGGAAACCGCACCCGCCGACTCACGTCGCCTCCCCGGCCCGCTCCAGCGCCATGCTCTGCGCGTCCCACTCGGCCAACGCGGCCAGTACGATCTCCTGCGCCTCATCCAGCACGTCGAGATACACGTAGACGGTGGCCTCGCGGGCATGGCCGAGGAGCAACTGCAGGGTCCGCATCGGATTACCGATCAGCAGCCGCCGCAGCTCCGCGTGCGCAAGCGGCCCGTCCAGCCGACGGCCCAGAGCCCGAACCGTCTGGCGCAGCAACAGCCCCAGCATGTACACGGCATAGGTGTGACGCAGGGTGTGCGGGTGCACCTCGACATCGACCCCGAACGAAGCGCACCGCGCGTTCGCCCGCCGAAACACCGCCTGCCACGCGGCCGGCGCCAGCGGCCGCCCGTCATCGGCCAGCCACAACCACAGCGGTTCCCCAGTGCGCCTCACCAGACGTCGACGTTCCGCCGGACCGATACGTCCGTACGGCCAGCTCCGGGCGCCGCCGTCCAGCACCAGCGCATACCGGCCCGTGCGGATCACCGTCCCGTCCGCAGACGCGGACGGGAAGCGGCCCTGCGCCATACAGCGGGCCACGATCGCATCCCGCTCGACAGCTATGAAGTGGTGGAACTGGCGCACCTTGCGCGGCGGCAGGAACACCCGGCGCCCCTTGCGCCGTTTCGCCACCGCGCCCGCCACCCTGAACTCCCCCAGCTTGCCCGGCGGTGGCACCTCAGGCACCAGCAGACATGACGCCTCACCCAGCCGCATCCCGCTGTGCACAAGACCGTCGGCGAACAGGGCGTTGCGCTCGCTGTGTCGCCCTCGCCACGCTGGATCAGCGCCGCCTTCCGGCAATTCCCCGCGCAGTCCCACGTCCCGAAACAACAGGTAGTCCTCGAAGGAGACGAACCGCACCGGCTCGTCCTCCGGATCTTGCTCCATCTCCGCGTTCACGTGGACACGACGGGGGCCGGCAGGTGTCATCACCGTCTTGTCGACGTACCGGAACGGCGCCCGCTTCAGCAGTCCAGCATCCAGTGACCACGCCACCCACTTGTCCAGCGCCGCCACCGACCGGTTCCACGTCCCCACCGACACAGCACCCGGCCCGTCACACCACAACCGCACTCGCTTGTAAGCCCGCAGATCATCGCCGTCGCACGCCCAGATCGGCTTTCCATGTCGCGAGGTCTCCAGGAACCGGACGAAGAGCATCACGTCCCGGGCGTATCCCAGAACGCTGTTCTCGGCACGCACACCCCAACTCGGCAACTCCCGCAGAAAGCGGTTCAGTTGCAGGTCATACGAGCCGTCCCCTGCCAAAATGAACGGCTGACCCTCGCGGACACCTACACGGTCCAGCACAACCACCGGGCCAACAGGACCCAGGCAGCTCTCCGAACGAGCCCGGCTCGTCGTGCACAGATCAGCGATCACGGCACCGTCCCCATCCCGCTCGTTGACGTCGAACCCGTCCACCATCCCGAAGCCGAAGCACAGGCGCCTTTTCTCCGCTCAGGAACCACTCACGCTGGTGATCTGCTCACGGACCAGAGGCTGTTGATGAGACACATGTGGTAGCTCACATAAACGGCGAGCTGGTGGCGTAGAGCGAGGATCTCGGCGTCCTTGGCGCGGTCGCTCATCGGAAGCAGCCACAGAGCGGCGAAGACATGGGTGGCGGCCAGGTAGGCGAGACGGAGCAGCACGAACGATGATCCTGCCCGCTGTTGATCCATGACTACCGGCGGGGGCGGACCCGCTGCAATGCACGTCTCCGCGCGATCAGCCCCGAGGGTCACGACCTGCACGGATGAGGTTTCCGACAGGCGCAGACACACGGAGCGACCTGTGCGGCGGTCGGACGCCGGTCCGCAGTCGTACACCGCGTCCGTGGAAACGGCCCGTGCGGCGAGGCGTCGATCTGCGGAATTGAGCCGCTGCGGGCCGTGGAGGCCCGCTCTTCGGCTGGCGTCTATCGTTCCCGCCGAGTAGGTAGCTGCGCACCGAGTTCTGCGGTGTCCCTCCCCTCGTAGCGTGGAGTCCGTGATTGCAGGGGAAGTTGGGGTTCATAGGGTTCATGGGGTCCAAGCAACGGACGTACACGCCTGAGTTTCGTGAGGGTGCTGTACGCATCGTGATCGAGAGGGGCAGGCCGATCCCGGAGGTCGCCGAGGAACTCGGCGTGCACTCCGGCACGCTGCACAGCTGGGTGTCGCGGTGGCGCCGCAACGGCTCCGCGTCGTCCGACCGGCCGGCCGAGCCCGCGCCGCCGGGTGGACGGATGCGCGAGGCCGAGCGCGCCGAGCTGGAGCGGCTGCGGCGGGAGATGTCGGAGAAGAACAAGCGGATACGCGAGCTGGAAATGGAGCGTGATGTCCTCAAGCGATGCATGGTCCTCTGGGTGAAGTGACCGTGACGGACCCGGCCGCCCTGGCCGCGTTCATCGGTAACCAGAGGACCGAGCACTGCGTCCCGCACCGTCTGGCCTGCCGGGTCCTGGGGGTGTCGGAGTCCTGGTTCTACAAGTGGCGCGACAAGCCCACCACCGCGCGTGAGATCCGGCGCGGGCAGCTGGCCGCCGCGGTCCGGCAGATCTTCGAGGGCTCTGGCGGCACCTATGGTTCCCCGAAGGTCTGGCTCCTCCTGGTCCGCGCGGGCTGGCGGGTCTCGGTGAACACCGTCGCCCGTCTCATGGCCGAACTCGGCCTGGCCGGGCGGAAGGTCCGCCGACGGCGCGGGCTGACCCGGCCCGGCAAACGGCCGGCGGCCCCGGACTTCGTGCGCCGTGACTTCACCGCGGACGCTCCGGACCAGGTGTGGTGCGGCGACATGACCGAGATCACCACCGGTGAGGGCAAGCTCTACCTGGCCACCGTCATCGACCTGTTCTCGCGTCGGCTGCTCGGTTACGCGATGGGCGCACGCCATGACGCCGAACTGGTCGTGGCGTCCTTGAACATTGCCGCGGCCGCCCGCGGCGGTGACGTGAAGGGTGTGATCTTCCACAGCGACCGCGGCAGCGAATACGGCTCCCGGCGCTTTCGCCGGGCCTGTCGCCGCTTGGGCGTGACCCAGTCCATGGGCCGCGTCGGGTCGTGTTTCGACAACGCCGTCAGCGAGGCGTTCAACAGCGTGCTCAAGGTCGAGTACGTCCACCGGCACACGTTCGCCACCCGCACCGAGGCCCGACTGCGGATCGCGACCTGGATCACCGGCTTCTACAACACGCACCGACTACACAGCGTGTGTGGATATCAGAGTCCGATCGACTACGAGCACAACCACCGGGCCAACTCCGCCTTGGAACTGGCCGCTTAGAAGATCTCCACAGTTCGAGGGGATTGACAGCAACACCTTCCCCCTCTTCACCCACTACGGCGTCCCCTTGTGGGTGCCGGAAGTCGGCGGAGCCATCGACCCGGACAACGAGGCCCATGACCTGATCATGTCCGTCTTCGGCGGCATGTCGAAGGGCGAGCGCAACCGCATCAAGATCCGCGTGCATTCCGCCATGGCCTCGCAGACCCTCGTCGAGGGCCGCTACCTCGGCGGACGCCCTCCCTATGGCTACCGGCTCGTCGACCTCGGCCCGCACCCCAACCCCGGCAAGGCTGCCACCGGCAGACGGCTGTACGGCCTGGAACCCGACCCTGTGGCGGCTCCCGTCGTCGCACGGATCTTCACCGAGTACCTGCGCGGGCTCGGGATCTTCGCCATCGCCGAAGGCCTGACCCGCCACCAGATCCCCAGCCCCTCCGCACACGACCCGGCCCGCAACCCGCACCGCGACACACGGGCCTGGTCCAAGAGCGCCGTCCGCGCGATCCTCACCAACCCCCGCTACACCGGCCGCCAGGTCTGGAACCGGCAGCACAAGCACGAAAGCCTGCTGGACATCGAGGACGTCACCCTCGGCTACACCACCACGCTGCGCTGGAACAGCAAAGACAAATGGGTCGTCTCCCAGCGCATCGTGCACACCCCGCTCATCGACGACGAGACCTTCGCCCAGGCCCAGGACATCCTCGCCTCCCGCACCCGCACCGGACCTGCCCACGGAGTCAAACGAACCCAGAACCTCTACGTCCTGCGGGGTGCGCTCATCCACTCCGCGTGCGGGCGCAAGATGCAAGGGCACTGGGCGCACGACGAGGCGTACTACCGATGCCGCTTCCCCGAGGAGTACGCCCTCGCCAACCACATCCATCACCCCCGCAACGTCTACCTGCGCGAGACGTGGATCCTCCCGCCACTCGACGACTGGCTGAGCAAGGTGTTCCTGCCGCACCGCCTCAACGACACCATCGACCTGATGGCTGGTGCCGCACCCCGCGTCGGCGATGAGGAGGAGGCCGCTGAGACCGCCCGGACAGTGATCGCCGACTGCGATGCCAAGCTCGCCACCCACCGCGCAGCCCTCGAAGCCGGAGCCGACCCCGCCCTCATCACTCAGTGGATCGCCGAGACTCAGGCCCGCAAAGCCCGGTCCGAAGCCGAATGGCGCACCATGACCAAAGGCCCCGGCGCCCGGATGACCCGTGACGAGATCGCCCGGCTCGTACGCTCCATCAGCGATCTGGCCGCCGTCGTCCGCCAGGCGGAGACCAGGGACAAGGCGGAGATCTACCGTCAGCTCGGGCTCGCCCTGACCTACGACTCCGGAAGACAGAAAGTGCTGGTTGAGATGAACCTCAACCAGCACTCTGCGGCAACCCGTGGGCTACCAGTCGGTGTCCGAGGGGGGACTTGAACCCCCACGCCCGATAAAGGGCACTAGCACCTCAAGCTAGCGCGTCTGCCATTCCGCCACCCGGACAAGGTGTCTGTCGCGCGGGGTTTCCCTCGCGGCGACAGAGGAAACATTACCAGGCTTTCCAGGGCCCCTGATCACGCCCTGTTCCCGCGTGAACGGCGTGTGACGGGCCGGGACCGGCCTTGGGCACCGGCGGGGGTCGGAGAGAGGATGAGGGGGACCACCAGCAGTGACAGTGGGAGGAAGCAGCGTGAGCGAGTCGAACACGGCCAGGGGCGTCTCTGGCGAGGACGAGGTCGTGGACCTCTGTCGCGAGCTGATCCGGATCGACACCAGCAACTACGGGGACCACTCCGGGCCGGGCGAGCGCAAGGCCGCGGAGTACGTGGCCGAGAAGCTTGCCGAGGTCGGGCTGGAGCCGCAGATCTTCGAGTCGCACAAGGGGCGCGCCTCCACGGTGGCCCGCATCGAGGGCGAGGACCCCTCGCGGCCCGCGCTGCTCATCCACGGCCACACCGACGTCGTACCGGCCAACGCGGCGGACTGGACCCACCACCCCTTCTCCGGAGAGATCGCGGACGGAATGGTGTGGGGCCGTGGCGCGGTCGACATGAAGGACATGGACGCCATGACGCTGGCGGTCGTCCGGGACCGGCTGCGCAGCGGGCGCAAGCCGCCCCGCGACATCGTCCTCGCCTTCCTCGCGGACGAGGAGGCGGGCGGCACCTGGGGCGCGCGGCACCTGGTCGACAAGCACCCGGACCTCTTCGAGGGCGTCACGGAGGCGATCGGCGAGGTCGGCGGGTTCTCCTTCACGGTCAACGAGAAGCTGCGGCTGTATCTCGTGGAGACCGCGCAGAAGGGCATGCACTGGATGAAGCTGACCGTGGACGGCACCGCCGGGCACGGTTCGATGATCCACAAGGACAACGCGATCACCGAGCTGTCCGAGGCCGTCGGGCGGCTCGGGCGGCACACGTTCCCGGTCCGGGTGACGAAGACGCTGCGGCACTTCCTCGACGAGCTCGGTGACGCGCTCGGCACCGAGCTCGACCCGGAGAACATGGACGCGACGCTCGCCAAGCTCGGCGGCATCGCCAAGCTCATCGGCGCCTCCCTGCAGAACACCGCCAACCCGACCCAGCTGGGTGCCGGGTACAAGGTCAACGTGATTCCGGGGCAGGCCACGGCGCACGTCGACGGGCGTTATCTGCCGGGGTACGAGGAGGAGTTCCTCGCCGACCTGGACCGGATTCTCGGACCGAAGGTCAAGCGCGAGGACGTGCACGCGGACAAGGCGCTGGAGACCACCTTCGACGGGGCGCTGGTCGACGCCATGCAGACCGCGCTGTCCGCCGAGGACCCGATCGCACGCGCCGTGCCCTACATGCTCTCGGCCGGCACCGACGCCAAGTCCTTCGCCGACCTCGGCATCCGCTGCTTCGGCTTCGCCCCGCTGAAGCTGCCGCCGGAGCTGGACTTCGCGGGCATGTTCCACGGTGTCGACGAGCGGGTGCCGGTGGATGCGCTGCAGTTCGGCGTCCGTGTGCTCGACCGCTTCATCGACGCGTCGTGACGTGTTGACCCCGGTATTCGCCCGCGCGTACGGAGATCACCTGGGAAGGGTGAATGCGACCATAAGCTCGTAGCTCTAGTACTCCCTCCTCGTTACAGGTGTAGCGATCCGCTACTTGGGATCGCATTTGCCAACAAGGAGGAATAATGATCAAGAAGGTCGTCGCTGCTGCGGCTGCCACTGGTGGTCTGGTTCTCGCGGGTGCGGGCCTGGCCGTCGCCGATGCGGGTGCTCAGGGTGCCGCCGTGCACTCCCCGGGCGTCCTGTCCGGCAACGTCATCCAGGTGCCCGTTCACGTCCCGGTGAACGTCTGCGGCAACACGGTCTCCGTGATCGGGCTGCTGAACCCCGCCTTCGGCAACACCTGCATCAACAAGTGACGTTGTGCCTCACCCCATGAGGGTCTGAGCCCGTCGGCCCCGGAGTGCGCGCCATGCGCTCCGGGGCCGACCGGCTTTCGGCGCACGCACTGGACGAATGCGTGCGCGTTCCGGATGGTCCAAGCCAAGGGCTAAGGCAGGGAATTCAGTTATGCGACAGGTCACCCGCAAGGGCCTGATGACGGTGGCGGCCGCGACCGGCGTACTCGCCGCGACCGGCGGCTACGCACACGCCGACTCGGGTGCGAACGGCTCCAGTTCGGACTCGCCCGGCGTGCTGTCGGGCAACACCGTGCAGGCGCCGGTGCACGCGCCGGTCAACGTCTGTGGCAACACCGTGAACGTCGTCGGGGTGCTCAACCCGGCGATGGGCAACACGTGCGTCAACCACGGCGGCGGCAGCGGTTCCTCCGGGGGCGGCTACGGCGACGGAGGCTCCCACTCCGGAGGTGGTGCGCAGGCCGGCGGGCACGCCAGCGACTCACCGGGCGTCGGCTCCGGCAACCATGTGCAGGCGCCGATCGACGTGCCGGTCAACGTCTGCGGCAACAGCGTGAACGTGGTCGGCGTCGGCAACGCGGCGGCGGGCAACGACTGCGCCAACGGGACGGGTGGCGGTCACTCCACCACTCCGCCCGGCGGCGGTCACGAGACGCCGCCTCCGGGTAACCCCGGGCAGCCGGGCCACCCCGGGCAGCCGGGCCACCCCGGGAACCCGGGTCAGCCGGGTCAGCCGGGTCAGCCGGGTAACCCGGGCACTCCGGGTCACCCCGGGCAGCCGAGCCAGCCGTCCACCCCGGGCGGCAAGCACCCGGGCGGCTCCTCGAACGCCAACCACCCGGGGGCGCAGTCCGTCACCCAGCCCGAGGGCGCCGCGCAGCTCGCCCACACCGGCAGTGACCTGCCGCTCGGTGTGGTCGTACCCGCCGGTGCGGGGGCGCTGCTGGCCGGTGCCCTGCTCTACCGGAAGGCACGATCGGCGGCGTAAACCGGCACGAACATGAGCACAGCGTCACACATGTCCCCTGTGGCGTGAAGAACGGAGCGGGCCCCGCCAGTGCGGGGCCCGCTCCGTTTCAGCGGCCTGTCGTCACCACGTGGCGCGCACCTGGCGGATGATCCGCCGGCGCAACCGCACCTTGCGGCTGCCGTCGCGCAGCAGGCTCAGGCGGTCCAACTCCCAGTGTCCGTACTCGGCATGGTCCGTCAGCAGGCGTGTCGTCTCCTTGCGGGAGACCCCGCGAGGTACGTACACGTCGACAAATTCGTATTCCGGCATCGCATCTATTGTGCGGGCAGAGGCCGTGTACGGATAGCGTCTGCACTATGTCTGATGCTGTGCAGCCCACCGCTGCCGAGGTACGCGCCGCCGCCGAGGCGGTCAAGACCGCTCTCGACCGCCACCTGGCCGCGGTCGAGCGCAGGACGGGTGAAGACGACCCGGGCGTCTACGAGGCGTTCAACGAGCTGGCCGCCGCGGCTGAGGAGTACGACGAGCTCCTCTACGACCGCTACGACGAGGTCACACCCTTCGAGATCCCCGGTACCGACGACACGCTGCCGCCGTACACGGGCCCTGAGGAGCCGAATGCGCTGAGCGTGCTGATCCGCCGGGACTACGCGGTGGTGGAGCCACAGCGGCTGCTGGCGCAGGCCCAGCGCGTGGAAGCCGTGGAGGAGGACGGCGCCACCGCCACCGCGGGCTTCGACGCGGCGGCCGGCACGATCCACGGTGCGCTCGGGGTCCTGTTCGGCGAGTTCGAACCGGACGAGATCGCCTCCCGGCACAAGGAGTTCGGCCTGGAGGAGGCGGACTCCACACTCTGGGTGACCGCGGCGGACGAACCGGCCGAGCCCGGCGAGTGGCTGGAGATCCCGTTCGAATCGATCGATCCGCAGCGCGTGGTCTGCCGCTTCGACGTCAGCGCCGTCTTCGACGACGAGGCGGAGGACGACCTGGAGGACGACCTCGGCCCCGACGGGGATCTTGAGCCATTGGACGCGGACCACTAGCACGGCGGATCACTGAAAGCGTACGTACGGGGGTGGCGGTCACCGAGGTCCGGTGGCCGCCACCACTGTGTGCACGGAGCAGGGCGCCGGGTGCCGGAGAAGATCAGCCCGAGGCCGGTGCCTGCGCCTTGAGCAGGGCCGGCAGGCGCGTGGTGCGCGGCTTCTGCGGGACCTCCGCCACCGCCCGCTGAAGGGCCTGCTCCACCCCGTGCACCACGGACAGATGACGCTCGGCGCGGCCGAAGGCCGTGTACACCCAGGGCCTGGTCAGGGACTGCGCGGCGTCACCGGGGAGCACCACGACCGCGGCGGGCCAGCGCATGCCCACCGTCTGGTGCGCCGTGAGCGCCCAGCCGTGCCGCACGGACTGCTCCACCCGCTCCTTCGGTACGACGACGGGCAGACCCGCGCACTCCAGGTGCAGCCCGTCGGCGTCGGCCTTCACCACATGGCCCGGCACCGAACGGCCCGGCGCGGGGGAGTACGCGATCCGGTCGCCCGGGTCGAAGCCGCCGAAGCGGCCGGGGCCGGGGTTCAGCCGCTCCTTGAGGGCGGCGTTCAGCGCGCGCGTGCCGACCGCGCCGCCGTGCCCCGGCGTGATCACCTGGGTCTGCTCGGCCGGGATGCCGATCGCGCGCGGCACGGAGTCCGCGACGAGCTGCACGGTCCGGTGCACGGCCTCGCCGGCGTCCCGCACCGGGACGATCACGACCTCCTTGCCGGGCGCCTCGACCTGGTTCAGCTCGCCGATACCGACCCCGGAGACCAGCTCGCCGATCGGCCCGGGATCCGGGGTCCGCGAGGCCACCTGCGGGCACACCCGGGCGGCGAGCAGGTCGGCGAAGACCTTCCCCGGACCCGCCGACCACAGCACCCCGGGGTCCCCGCTCAGCACCAGCCGCGCACCGTCCGGCAGCGACTCGGCGAGCATGGCCGCCGTCTCGACGTCGAGCTGCGGCGCGTCGAGGACGACGAGGAGGTCGAGGTCGAAGGCGCCGTCCGCGTCCCGGCCCGGGCCCTCGGCGCCGGACAGGAGCCCCGCGACGGTGACGACACCGGTGCCCGTGCCGTCTGCGGGGCCGTCCGGCTGGTCGTACTGGGCCATCTGGACCGTGAAGCGGTCGCGGCCGCCCGCAGTGTGTGTGGCGGCCCAGCCGCGCAGGCCGAGACCGCGCGCGGCGTACAGCAGCGCCGCCGCTTCGGCCTGGGACGCGTCCCCGCCCGTGTGCAGGACCAGGCCGTGGCCCGCGACCGCGCGGATCAGCTCCGCGGTGGAGCGGCCGACCGAGGCGGCGGCCTGCTCCCAGTCGGCGGCCGAACCGTCCTCCTTCGGCACGGAGTTCATCACCCGGGCCAGTCCGTCGGCGAGGCTCTCCTCGGCCAGCGCGTACCGCTCCAGGCCCACCAGGACGCGGACCGGGCGCTCCTCGGGCTCCTCGGCTCCCTCCTCCTGCGCGGTGGGGGCCGGCGCCGTGTCGAGCGCGTCCTGGAAGACCAGGGCCTCGCCCTCCGCGAGGGCGCTCTGCACGGCCGCGTCGGCATCCGGCACCGAGCGCTGGGAGAGCGCGGCGGTGAGCGCCGGGGCGTCGAGGGCGGTGTGTCCGGCGAGGGCCGCCTGCTCCAGGAGCCAGACGGTGAGTGCCCGGCCGCGCCGCTCGTCGTCGGGGCCGCACTCCGTGCCGAGCAGCGCGCGGGCGAACCCGTCGGCCTGCTCGGGCCGCACCCCCGCGACCCGCAGCAACTGCCAGGGGTCCTCGCGCAGTTGCTCGTCGGCGCCCTCGCCCAGGGCCGCGACGGCCTGCGGCGCGAGAGCGTCGGGGGCGCCGCCCTCGGTCAGTACCGCGCGTACGGCTCCGACGGTCTCGGGTGCGGCGGCCGACGGTGCGGGGGCCGGGGCGGCCACCGGCTGCGGGCGCCGCGCGGGCTCCTGCACGATCCTGCGTGGCGCGGGCTCGGGCTCGCGGAACGCGGTGGCCGCGGGCTTCTCGCCGCTCTCCACGGCCCGCACCGCCGCGAGCAGATCCGCGGCCTTCCCACTGAGCTTGGCCCCGGCCTCGACCGGCCCCTGCTTCTCGGCCTTCCGCCGCTCGATCCGCTCCCGCTCCAGACGCTGGGCCGCCAGCTCGGCCTCGGCCTCGGACAGTTTCTTGGCGCCTTCGGAGCCTTCCGCTTCCGTGTCCCCGCTCTCGGAGGACGCTTCCGTGTCGCCGCCTTCGGAGGACGCGTCCGCGTCGCCCTCGGCCGCGCCGGCGTCGTCGCCCGCGGTCTCCGGGGCGTCCGCGGCCGTGTCCGCGCCCGGCGCCCCCGGCTCCGCTTCCTCCGTGGTCTCCGGCTCCGTGGTCACAGCGTGCTCCAGTCGTGATCGGGATAGTGGTGCACCGGTGCTGACACGTCGTCGAGCGCCCGGCAGATCTCGTCAGGAAGACTAAGGGTCTCCACTGACAACGCGGCCGTGAGCTGCTGCGCGTTGCGCGCGCCGACGATCGGGGCGGCGACTCCGGGCCGGTCGCGGACCCAGGCGAGAGCCACCTGGAGCGCTGTCACGGCGAGGCCGTCCGCCGCGGTCGTCACCGCGTCCACGATGCTGCTCGCCGTGTCGTCCAGGTACGGCGCGACGAACGGCGCGAGGTGCTCCGAGCCGCCCCGCGAGTCGGACGGCACCCCACCCCGGTACTTGCCCGTGAGCACGCCCCGCCCGAGCGGTGAGGAAGGGAGCAGGCCGACGCCCAGATCGAGGGCGGCGGGCAGTACCTCCCGTTCGACGCCGCGCTGGAGGAGGGAGTACTCCATCTGCGTACTGGCCAGGCGTGTGCGCACTCCCGGCGCCGCGAGCTGCCAGGTCGCCGCCTTGGCGAGCTGCCAGCCGCAGAAGTTGGACACGCCCGCGTAGCGCGCGCGACCGCTGCTGACCGCGAGGTCGAGCGCCTGGAGGGTCTCGTCCAGCGGTGTGGCCGGGTCGAAGGCGTGGATGTGCCACACGTCCACGTAGTCCGTGCCCAGGCGCGCGAGAGAGGCGTCGAGGGCGGACAGCAGATGGCCGCGCGAGCCGTCGAAGCGGCGGTCCGGGTCGGGTACGCTCCCCGCCTTCGTCGAGATGACCAGGTCCCGGCGCGGCACGAGCCCTTCTATGAGGCGTCCGAGCAGATACTCGGCCTCCCCGTCGCCGTACACATCCGCGGTGTCGACGAGGGTCCCGCCCGCTTCCCAGAACACCTTCAAGAGGTCCGCGGCGTCATGCTCGTCGGTGTCCCGCCCCCAGGTGAGGGTGCCGAGTCCGATCCGGGACACACGCAGGCCGGTACGGCCGAGATGCCTCTGCTCCATGGACGCCGAGATTACTGGCCAGAACTCGATACGTGGGGTGCCTGTGGACAACCGGGATCAGGGCAGTGTGGGCGACCCGGACCGGCCGTGCCCGAGCCCGTCCCTGCCGCCGTGCCCACCAGCGCGCTAGGGTCTCCGGAACAAGGGACGTTACTGATCGGTAAGGGGATCGGCCATGCAGCTCGGGATCAACCTCGGCTACTGGGGCGCGGGAATGGACGCGGACAATCTCGCCGTCGCCCAGGAGGCCGACCGGCTCGGATACGCCGTCTGCTGGGCCGCCGAGGCCTACGGCTCCGACGCGGCGACTGTGCTCAGCTGGGTCGCCGCCCAGACCGAGCGCATCGACGTGGGCTCGGCCATCTTCCAGATCCCGGCCCGTCAGCCCGCGATGACCGCGATGACCGCCGCGACCCTGGACTCGCTGTCGGGCGGCCGCTTCCGCCTCGGCCTCGGTGTCTCCGGGCCGCAGGTCTCCGAGGGCTGGTACGGCGTCAAGTTCGACAAGCCGCTGGCCCGCACCCGCGAGTACGTGGAGATCGTACGGAAGGCGATGACGCGCGAGCGCCTGTCGTTCGAGGGCGAGCACTGGACCCTGCCGCTGCCGGGCGGCCCGGGCAAGCCGCTCAAGCTGACCGTGCACCCCGAGCGCGAGCACATCCCGCTGTACATCGCCGCGATCGGCCCCAAGAACCTGGAGCAGACCGGCGAGATCGCCGACGGCGCGCTGCTGATCTTCCCCTCCGCCGACCACCTGGAGGACACCGCGATCACGTATCTGCGCGCGGGCCGGGAGAAGGCGGGCAAGACGATGGAGGGCTTCGACGTCTGTCCGACGCTGCCGCTCGCCGTGGGTGAGGACAAGGACGTGAACGCGCTGGCCGACATGTTCCGCCCGTACACCGCGCTGTACGTCGGCGGCATGGGCAGCCCCAAGCAGAACTTCTACAACCAGCTCGCCCAGCGCATGGGGTACGAGAAGGAAGCCGCCGACATCCAGGGCAAGTACCTGTCCGGCGACAAGACGGGCGCGGCCGCCGCCATTCCGCACACCCTGATCGACCAGACCACGCTGCTCGGCTCCGTCGACCGCATCGCCGACCGGATGCAGGCATACGCCGCGGCCGGGGTCACCACGCTCTCGCTGGCCCCTGCGGGCTTCACCCTGGACGACCGGATCGCCTCGCTCCGGGCCGGTTTCGAGGCCCTGGAGCGTGCCGGGCTCGCGTAGCGCGCGATAGAGCAGGTCGGAGGAGAGGTTCTGCGGCCGTGGTGGGGGCTCGGGGGGTCTTCCCCGCCACGGCCGTCACGGAGAACAACGCGCCCGCGCCCCCTTGGTTACGCGCCTGGGCCTCCCTCGTGGTCCGTCGTTTGGCGGATTTGTCCGACACATCGGTTGCCGTGCTCCTGGCATCCCATTTGACTCGTTTTCTGCGCAGCCCTGCAGAGAGGTGTCAGCGAGATGCTTTCGGCCAAAAGTCTGTTTCAGGAGATCCTCGACAACGACGAGTCGTTCCGGCTCTTCTGTTCCATCGCCGCCAGCGGGGAATCGCAGGGGGGCTGGGAGAACGCCCGCATCGCCGCGCTCGTCCCGCCCGGCGAGCGCGAACTCGCACCCAAGATCGCCCGGCACGGCGCCGACGAGGACAAGCACGGGCGGATCTTCAACGCCCTCATGAAGAAGCGCGGCCTCGAACCCGTCGAGATCCCGTCCGACACCGACTACACCATGCTCCTGGAACGGCGCGGGATCGGGCTCGCGCACGAGAAGCTCAAGAGCGACCAGCCGCTCACCGTGCGGGACATCCTCACGTATCTCGCCCACAGCCGGGTCACCGAGCAGCGCGCCTCCGAGCAGATGGAGCTGCTGCGCAAGCACTTCGCGGACGACCCCGACATCGGCCGCGCGGTGAAGATGATCTCCGGCGACGAGGACAACCACCTCGCCTACTGCCACGAGGAACTGCTGCGTTTCGCGCACGCCGGACACGGCCGCGCCATCCAGGAGGCGCTGCGCGAGTGCGCGCTGGCCGAGATCCGCGTCTACCGGGACGTCAGCCTCGCCGTGATGGCCCACGTGGGGCGCATCCTCGGCTGGCCCAGGGCCAAGGCGGCGACGCTCGCCGTGGGCATCCACGCCGTCTACGCCTACGAGCGGGCCGTGGGCTGGCGCCGGATGGTCTCCCTGAGGATGCCCGAACGGCGTGACGCGCTCGGCGGCCCCGCGGCGGCACCCGAGTTCGCGTAAGCCGCCGTCACGCGGGCGCGCGCGCCCGGTCGTCCCAGACCCGACCCGCACGGCCACCCCCGCCGCTCGAAGCCCGATCACAGCCACCCCCGCCGCTTGAACTGCCGGTACAGCAGGATCTCCAGCGAGACCATCGCCAGCACCACCGCCGGATACGACCAGAGCCAGTGCAGCTCGGGCATGTGGTCGAAGTTCATGCCGTAGATTCCCGCGATCATCGTGGGGATCGCGGCCATGGCCGCCCATGCGGAGATCTTCCGCATGTCGTCGTTCTGGCGCACGCTCATCTGCGCGAGATGCGCCGAGAGGATGTCCGAGACCAGCCGGTCCAGGCCCTCCACGGACTCGTTCACACGCATCAGATGGTCGTTGACATCGCGGAAGAACGGCTGCGCCTTGTCGTTCACGAAGGGCACGCCCGCCCCGGACAGCCGGGTCAGCGGTACCGCCAGGGGGACCGAGGCCCTGCGGAACTCCAGGACCTGCCGCTTGAACGTGTAGATCCTGGACGCGGTGTTCCGCGAACCGCCGAGGGTCGGGGAGAAGACCTCCGCCTCCAGCTCCTCCAGGTCGGTCCCCAGCTCGGTCGCCACCTCCAGATAGTGGTCGACCGTGGCGTCGGCGATCGAGTAGAGCGCCATGGTCGGCCCGTGCCGGAGCATGTCGGGACTCGCCTCCAGACGCCGCCGCACGGCAGCCAGAGGCGAGCCCTCGCCGTGCCGGACGGTCACCACGAAGGAGTCCCCGATGAAGACCATGACCTCGCCGGTGGAGACGACGTCGCTGTCGGGCTCGTAGCAGACCGGCTTGAGGACCATGAACAGCGAGTCGTCGTACACCTCCAGCTTGGGCCGCTGGTGCGCCTTCAGGGCGTCCTCGACCGCCAGCGGGTGCAGCCCGAACTCCTCGGTGACGAGGTCGAACTCCTTCTCCGTCGGCTCGTGCAGCCCGATCCAGATGAACGCGTCGCCCGCGGCACGCGCCTGCGCCAGGGCGTCGGAGAGATCGTCGGGGCCCTCCGTCCGGTGCCCGTCACGGTAGATGGCGCAGTCGACGATCACGGAGTGTATTCTTCCGCCGCTCGGGCACGGGCGCACTCCGGCCGCCGTTGTCCACAGGGCCCGGCCTGTCCCCGAGGCGCCCGTTTACGCTGGGCCGCATGCCCACCCTGATCCTCGTCCGGCACGGACGTTCCACCGCCAACACCGCGGGACTGCTCGCCGGCTGGACGCCCGGCGTCGCCCTCGACGAGCGCGGCGCCCAGCAGGCCGCCGCCCTGCCCGGGCGGCTCGCCGGGCTGCCGATCTCCGAGGTCGTCACCAGCCCTCTGCAGCGCTGCCAGGAGACCGTCCAGCCGCTGCTCGACGCCCGGCCCGAGCTGCGGGCGCACACCGACGACCGTATCGGGGAGGCGCACTACGGCGACTGGTCCGGCCGCAAGCTCGCCGAGCTCAAGGACGAGCCGCTGATGGACGTCGTACAGGCGCATCCGTCCGCGGCCGCGTTCCCCGGCGGCGAGTCGATGCGTGCCATGCAGACGCGGGCCGCCGAGGCGGTGCGCGAGTGGAACGCGCGCGTGGAGCGCGATCACGGCGGTGACGCCGTGTACCTCATGTGCTCGCACGGCGACATCATCAAGTCCCTCGTCGCGGACGCACTCGGACTTCACCTCGACCTCTTCCAGCGGATCTCTGTTGAACCGTGTTCGATCACCGCGATCCGCTACACACGGATGAGGCCGTTTCTCGTGCGCCTCGGGGACACCGGCGATTTCGCGTCCCTGGCGCCGCGCGAGGAACCCCCGAGCGGTGACGCCCCGGTCGGGGGCGGCGCGGGCGCACCGTGATCGTCGGCCGCAGTAGGGTGAAGCGGTCGAAGCAGCGCAGCAGTTGTCAGCAAGTTCTCAGCAGCCGATGCGGACCGGCGCAGTCAGCCGGTCCTCATGCCGATTCAATGGAGACAGGACGTGTCCCGTCAGGTGTTCCTCTACGACCCCCCGGACCGCTTCGTGGCCGGTACGGTCGGGTTGCCCGGGCGTCGTACCTTCTTCCTGCAGGCCTCCTCAGGACCCCGGGTAACCAGTGTGGCCCTGGAGAAGACCCAGGTCGCCGCACTCGCCGAGCGGATGGACGAGCTCCTCGACGAGGTCGTACGGCGGACCGGCGGCAGCGCGCCCGTCCCGGCCATGGCCCCGACCGAGGTGTCCGACACCGCCCCCCTCGACACCCCCGTGGAGGAGGAGTTCCGGGTCGGCACCATGGCGCTGGCCTGGGACGGTGACGAGCAGCGCATGATCGTCGAGGCGCAGGCCCTCGTGGAGCTCGACGCGGAGTCCGAGGAGGACCTCGCCGAGGCCGAGGAGAAGCTGCTCCAGGACGAGGAGAACGGCCCGCCGATGCTCCGGGTCCGGCTCACCGGCGCGCAGGCCCGGGCCTTCGCCAAACGAGCCCTCGACGTCGTCAACGCCGGCCGGCCCCCGTGCCCGCTGTGCAGCCTCCCGCTCGACCCGGAAGGACACGTATGTCCGCGCCAGAACGGATACCGCCGCGGAGCGTGACCACGGCAGAGCTGCTCGCCCAGGGCGAGCTCAAGGTGCGCGGACGGATCCGTGAGGCCTCGAACGCGGTGCTGTACTGCTCCGTGTCGTACGAGGGCCGGGACGCGTTCTGCGTCTACAAGCCCATCGCCGGGGAGCGGCCCCTGTGGGACTTCCCGGACGGCAACCTGGCGCAGCGCGAGGTCGCCGCGTACGAGGTCTCCGAGGCGACCGGATGGGGGCTCGTGCCGCCCACCGTGCTGCGCGACGGGCCGTACGGCGAGGGCATGTGCCAGCTCTGGATCGAGGCGACGGCCGAAGACGGTGGGGCCGAGCTGCTCGCCCTGGTGGACCGCGAGGAGCCCGAGGAGGGCTGGAAGGCCATCGGCTTCGCCGAGGTCGGCGAGGGGAGGACGGCGCTGCTGGTGCACGCCGACGACACCCGGCTGCGACGGCTCGCCGTCCTCGACGCCGTGATCAACAACGCCGACCGCAAGGGCGGCCATCTGCTGCCCGCCGACGAGGGCCGGCTGTACGGCATCGACCACGGGGTCACCTTCAACGCCGAGAACAAGCTGCGCACGCTGCTGTGGGGCTGGGCGGGGGAGTCACTGACCACGGAGGCGGTCGACGTCCTCACCTCCCTGCGGGACGGCCTGGCGCCGGGCGCACCGCTCGCCACCCGGCTGGCCGAACTGATCACCGCCGCCGAGATCGACGCCACACGCGCGCGTGTCGACGCGATGCTCACCTCGGGGAAGCACCCGGAGCCGAGCGGGGAGTGGCCGGCGATTCCCTGGCCACCGGTGTGAGCCGACCCGGCGCCCCGACAGGGGCGCGGGGAGGCGCGGGGAACTGTGCGATCAACCACAACGAACCCTTGGTCGCCGAAGCGCAGAGCGCCCCGAGGTCTTAGGTACCGGCCCCAGGACCTCGTCTGCACACCACCCGGCCTCGCGCAAGGGTGTGTTCCCGGCCATCAGGAGCTGGCCGGTTCGTATACGGAACTTCCGTCCGGTTAGGCTCATGACATGCATGCCTGGCCCGCTTCTGAGGTCCCCGCCCTGCCTGGTGAGGGCCGCGACCTCCGGATCCACGACACCGCGACCGGTGGGCTCGTACGTCTTGACCCCGGTCCCGTCGCCCGAATCTACGTGTGCGGCATCACGCCGTACGACGCGACCCACATGGGGCACGCGGCGACCTACAACGCGTTCGACCTCGTTCAGCGCGTGTGGCTCGACACCAAGCGGCAGGTTCACTACGTCCAGAACGTGACCGACGTCGACGACCCGCTCCTGGAGCGGGCGGAGCGCGACGGCGTCGACTGGGTGGGACTCGCCGAGAAGGAGACCGCCCTCTTCCGTGAGGACATGACCGCCCTGCGGATGCTGCCGCCGCAGCACTACATCGGCGCCGTCGAGGCGATACCCGGGATCGTCCCGCTCGTCGAGCGGCTGCGGGACGCGGGAGCGGCGTACGAGCTCGAAGGGGATGTGTACTTCTCCGTCGAGTCCGACCCGCACTTCGGGCAGGTGTCCAACCTGGACGCCGCCGCGATGCGCCTGCTGTCCGCCGAGCGGGGCGGTGACCCGGACCGTCCGGGCAAGAAGAACCCGCTCGACCCGATGCTGTGGATGGCCACCCGTGAGGGCGAGCCGAGCTGGGACGGCGGCTCGCTGGGCCGCGGCCGGCCCGGCTGGCACATCGAGTGTGTGGCCATCGCCCTCGACCACCTGGGGATGGGCTTCGACGTCCAGGGCGGCGGCTCCGACCTCGCCTTCCCGCACCACGAGATGGGTGCCTCGCACGCCCAGGTGCTGACCGGTGAGTTCCCCATGGCCAAGGCGTACGTCCACGCCGGCATGGTGGCCCTCGACGGCGAGAAGATGTCGAAGTCCAAGGGCAACCTCGTCTTCGTGTCCGCGCTCCGGCGCGACGGGGTCGACCCGGCGGCCATACGGCTCGCGCTGCTCGCGCACCACTACCGGGCCGACTGGGAGTGGACGGACGCCGTCCTCGAAGACGCGGTCGCGCGCCTGGAGAACTGGCGGGCGGCGGTGTCACGGCCCGACGGGCCGTCCGCCGACGCGCTCGTCGCGGAGATCCGCGACGCCCTCGCGAGCGACCTGGACGCGCCGGCGGCGCTCGCCGCGGTCGACCGCTGGGCCGCGCTCCAGCACGAACAGGGCGGTACGGACGAGGGCGCCCCCGGCGTCGTCTCGCGCGCCGTGGACGCCCTCCTGGGCGTGGCTCTCTGACAACTGCACGGGCGCCGGGCGGGTTCTCACCCACCCGGCGCCCTCTGTGCGGGGAGCCGTCCTCCGTTACTTGTTCACGATGACGGCCTGGATGGCGCCACTGCCCGTGTCGAAGATCCCGATGACCTGCTGCCCGTAGGCGAAGGCTTCCTGGACCTCGTCATGCGTCACCTGGTTCGGGTTGACCAGGGGGTACCACACGTTGTTGATGAGCAGGTACAGAATCGACGGCTGGCCCGGGAGCGGAGTGACGACGTCCCAGAAGCGCGTGGCCACGCCACTCGCCAGAGCCTGGGAGTCCACGGCGCTCTGCAGGATCAGCGGCTGACCCTGCTGCTGCTGTCGCTGCTGCCCACCGAGCTGCTGGAGCAGCTGCTGGAAGGGCTGCTGCTGGCCGAGCTGCTGGAGCTGCTGCTGCAGGTGCTGCGGAATGTGCTGCTGCGGAATCTGCTGCTGCGGAATGTGCTGCTGCGGAATCTGCTGCTGAGCAATGCCCTGCTGGCCGAACGGCTGCTGCATCTGCTGACCGAAGGGCTGCTGCTGGCCCATGCCCTGCTGCTGCCCGAACTGCTGCGGGGGCGCGGTGCTCGGGCCCTGCTGGCTCTGCTGCTGGCCCTGCTGGCCCTGCTGGCTCATCTGCGGGATCGTGCTCATGCGGGTGCCACCTTCCATCAATGGTTGGTTGCGTTCCGTCGGTCCGTGACGAACAGGTCCTCAGCCCGTGACCACCAGGCCGACGATCTCGTCGTCCGAGAACCAGACACGTACGTCGGGCCGTCCCCCCGCGAAGGCGGTGTGCACCGCCTGGCGGATCTCGGGGGACGGGGTGTTGAGGTTGCGCCATGCCCCGGACACGTACAGCCGGAGCCTGGGCGGGAGTTCACGCGGATACGGCAGCAGCTCGTCCCAGTACCGCTCGGCCTGGCCCGAGCCGACCGCCTCCGGCAGCAGATGGGTGACCGCCGCCTTGATGTCCGGCCGGTTGCCGATCCGCTGGGAAGCGGGCCGGCCCGGCGCGTCCTGCTGCGGGGAGCCCGTGGCCCGCAGCACCGCGCGGGCACGCTCCGGGGACATCGGTTCCTGCCCTGCCGCCCTGAGCATGCCTTGCAGCGCGGCCAGGGCGCCGACCACCACCGGGGAGGCGGAGGAGGTCCCGGAGAACGTGTCCGTGTACCAGCCGATCTCCTCGGCGCCGCCCTGCAAGTCGCCGGGCCGGTCCCAGAAGCCGCCGGTGGTCGTGACCTCGCGTCCCCAGCCCTGCGCGTCCACGCGTGCCCCGTAGTTGGAGAACGCGAGCCGTGAGCGGTCCGGACCGTGGTCGCGGCCGTGCGTGCCGGGCGGCGGTGCGCCCGCGCCGACCAGGACTGCCCCGGAGGACTGGTTGGAGGGGTTGAAGGGGTTGCGCCACCACTCGGGGAACTCGGCGGGGCGGCGCTCGTACACCGCGTCGTCCAGCGACTCGGCGCCGTTGCCCGCGGCCGCCACGACGAGGACGCCCTTGGCGGTCGCGTACCGGATGGCCGCGAAGTTGTCCGGCCACCACTCGATCGCGATGTAGCCCTGCTGGTCGTCGCGCTGTTCGAAGTCGAACCGCGGCCCTGGAGCGTGCAGTTCGATCAGGAGGATGTCGCCGGGGCCGAGCCGGTCGGCCGCCGCGTGGATCGCCGCCGCCGAGCCGATGCCCTGGAAGGACGCGGCCGCGGTCACGGCGTCCGGCACGACGCCGGTGATCCCGGACTCGCCCTGGTCGCCGCCGATCACCCCGATGACGGCGGTGCCGTGGTTGCGCCAGGCGAGGTCCGTCAGCGGGGTGCCGACGACCACGCCCGCGAGCTTCGCGGCCAGGTCCTCGTGCCCGAGCTGCCAGGCCCCCTCGACATCGATCACCGTGACGCCCTGGCCCGTACCGCCCGGCCGCTGCCAGGCCCAGTACGCGTCGATGCCCTCGGGCGCAGGGCGCAGATAGCCCTGGCGGCTGGTGAAGTCGGGGGTGACGGGCGCCCCTTCCTTCATGCGCCGGCTGTCGTCCGAACTCTGCCCGACCGAGCCCACCGAGGCGGGGACGGCGCCGGGCTTCACATACGCCGTGTCGATCTCCGGCAGTGCGGCGATCCGTGAGCGCAGTTCCTGGGCGCGGCGCTCGACGCCGCGCACCCGGTAGAACAGCGCGAGGTCGGGTCCGCTCTCGGTGCCCGCCACCACGGACTGCTGCTGCGTCTGCTGGAGTCGCTCCTCGCTGCCGAACAGCGGCTCCAGGGCGAGCTGTTCGTCGCTGAGGAACATGTTGAGGGCCGATACGTCCGCGCCCACCGCCGAGCGGACGCCCTCGGCCCGGGCGCGCAGCCGGGCCTCGGGGCGTGCGACGACGATCAGCTCCTGCTCGGCTCCTCGGTAGGTGAATCCGGCTCCGTCGGGCCCCGGCCCGGACGTTCCCGGGCCCTGCGCCGGCTGTACCTGGTCGGTCATCGCGTACCGCTCCCTTCGATCCTTGCGGGTGCCGGTCCATGCGTGTGCTCTGCCGTGCCGTGTCGCGCTCCGTCGCGGGACGACGCGGTGCCATGTCCCGTTCCCGGGCCGCGCCTTCGTGGCACAACCTGGCACGCCCACGGCGACTCGTCCACCCCGTCTTCGCCAACTTGGTTTGAAAACAAGTTGAATGGGGAACCCCGTGCAATCCGTCTTGAAACAGATGTCACGTAGCAATCCGGCCAAAGGCTGCGGAGGCGTGTGTCATGTGATGGGGTGACAGCGGCTGTTGACCCCACGGCCGGTGCGAACCGGCCCCTTGCGGAAGGACGCTCCATGCACCGTTCCTTCGCACGTCGAAGACTGCTCACCGCGACCGCCGCGCTGGGAGGAGCGGCGCTCCTCGGCGGCACCGCCCGCGCGGCCGAAGAGCACCGGCCCGCCGGGTTTCCGCTCCCCAACGGCTTCCGGCCCGAAGGGATCACCATCGGCTCCGCCCCGTTCGCGTACTTCGGTTCCCTGGCGAACGGCGACATCTACCGCGCGAACCTGAACACCGGGCGCGGGGGTGTCATCAGCGAGGGCCTCGGCGCCGAACACCCCACCGTGGGCCTCAAGACCGACCGGCACGGCAGGCTCTTCCTCGCCGGCGGCGCCAGCGGCGAGCTGCGGACGGTCGACGCCCGCAGCGGCGAGATCGAGAAGGTGTACGCCGTCGGGGGCACCTTCGTGAACGACGTGATCCTCACACCGGACGCCGCCTGGTTCACGGACTCCTACCAGGCGCGGCTCTACCGGCTCGCGCGGGGCAGGCACGGCGAGCCCGGAGCCGTCACGACCGTGCCGCTCATCGGTGACTGGGAGCAGGGCACCGACTTCACCGCCAACGGCATCGAGCGCACGCCCGACGGCCGCGCGCTGCTCGTGGTGAACACGGTCGCGGGCGGCGGCACACTGATGCGGGTCGAACCCCGTACGGGGGCGGCCACCGTCGTGGACCTCGGCGCCTCCCGACTCCCCAATGGCGACGGCCTGTTGCTCCTGGGCCGCACCCTCTACGCCGTTCAGCAGTCACAGAACCTGATCGACGTCTTCCGTCTGAACGCCGCCGGCACCCACGGCACGGCGATCGCCCGGATCACCGACCCGCGCTTCAGGATCCCGACGACGGTCGCGGCCTGGGACGGCCGGCTGTATCTGCCGAACGCCCGCTTCGACGTCGAGCCGACGCCGGACACGGAGTACGACGTGGTGGCGGTGGACCAGGTCTGACGGGTCTGACGGATCTGACGGATCTGAGACGACTCAGGGGCGGTACGCATCCCGCGTACCGCCCCTTCTGGTTCAGTCCTCCGAGGAATCCTCGGAACCGGAACCGGAACCGGAACCGGAACCGGAACCGGCATCGGTACCGGTCTCGGTCTCGGCGTCGGCCTCGGATCCCGCGTCGGCCTCGGATTCGGATTCAGCGTCCGGCTCGGATCCGGCGTCCGTCTCGGGCCGCTGCGGCTTCGGCGTCCGTCTCGGGCCGCCGGGGCTGTCGCGGAGGAACGAGGCCGAGTCGCCGGTCTCCGTCGCATGGCCCCCGGCCTGCGCCGCCGGACCGCTGCCGTCCCTGCGTCGCAGATAGCGTTCGAACTCGCGGGCGATCGCCTCGCCCGACGCCTCCGGCAGCTCGGCGGTGTCCCGGGCTTCCTCCAGCGTCTGCACGTACTCGGCGACCTCGCTGTCCTCGGCGGCCAGCTGGTCCACGCCCAGCTGCCAGGCCCGCGCGTCCTCGGGCAGCTCGCCCAGCGGAATGCGCAGGTCGATGAGGTCCTCCAGGCGGTTGAGGAGGGCCAGCGTCGCCTTCGGGTTGGGCGGCTGCGACACATAGTGCGGTACGGCCGCCCACAGGGACACGGCCGGTACGCCCGCGTGTGTGCACGCCTCCTGGAGGATGCCGACGATGCCCGTCGGGCCCTCGTACTTGGTCTCCTCCAGGTCCATGGTGCGGGCCAGGTCCGGATCGGACGTGACCCCGCTGACCGGCACCGGACGTGTGTGCGGGGTGTCACCGAGCAGCGCGCCCAGGATCACCACCAGCTCGACACCCAGCTCGTGCGCGAAGCCGAGGAGCTCGTTGCAGAACGAGCGCCACCGCATCGACGGCTCGATACCCCGGACCAGCACCAGGTCGCGCGGCTTCTCGCCGCCGACCCGGACCACCGACAGACGCGTGGTCGGCCAGGTGATCTTGCGTACGCCGCCGTCCAGCCACACGGTCGGGCGGTTCACCTGGAAGTCGTAGTAGTCCTCGGCGTCCAGCGCCGCGAACACCTCGCCCTTCCATTCCCTGTCGAGATGCGCGACCGCGGCGGAGGCAGCGTCGCCGGCGTCGTTCCAGCCTTCGAACGCGGCCACCATGACTGGGTCGATCAGCTCGGGAACCCCCTCCAGCTCGATCACCCAGCGCCTCCTTCCGACGTGCCCTCGCGTACGCCCCAACCTTACGGCGTGCCGAGGGGACCTCCGCAGCCCCCTTGCACGGGGGAGTGAACGGATCACTGCCCCGCCGACGCCCCGGAAACACCCGTGATCGTCACCCTGAACCACGCCCAGTCATCCGAGCTGTCCTTGGTCATCCCGTCGCCGGCTTCGAGGACGTCCGGCGCCTGCGCCCGGCCCGCGAGGCGCCCGGCCCCGGCGTACCACCCGGGGTCACCCACTCGTGTGGGGGTACGCCGATTCGGCGCGAGGCGGCGGTCGGGTAGGGAACCGTTCGTCGGGTGAGCGGAGTTGACCCCAGGTCGGGTGTGCGGCGAGCCGGAATCGTCTATCTGGCCCTGCTCGGCGTCGGAACCGTGGGGGCGCTCCTCGTGGCCCCGCACCTGGACGACCCGGCATCCGTGTTCGCCGCGCTGCTGCCGACCGGGGCCGGCGCCTACCTCGCCTGGAGCGCCTACCGGGCCGACAGGATCGAGGCGGCCCCGGTGGAGGGCCCGGGCGCTGTCGCCGACCGACTCGCCACCGCCGTACGCCATCAGTGGGAGACCGAGGCACGGGTACGGCGTCTGGAGGATCCGTATCCCCTGCCCGTCGCCTGGCGAACCGCCGGTACCGGGCCGGCCGAGGAGAGCGGGCCGGATCCGTCCGCCGGCGCGCCGGCGTCGTACGGGCTTGCCGGGCGGGGCGGTGAGATCGACGCGATCTTCACCGAACGCGTCGCCACGCGGCGGCTGTTGGTGCTCGGCGACCCCGGTTCGGGCAAGACGCTGCTGCTCGTCCGGCTGGTGCTCGGGCTGATCGGACGGCGCCAGGAGGGCGAGCCGGTGCCCGTGCTCTTCCCGCTCGCCTCCTGGGACCCGGCAGCCCAGGACCTGCGCGGCTGGATGGAACGCAAGCTCGTACAGGACCACGCGGAGCTGGGCGCCGCCGCGCCCGAGCGGTACGGGTGCGTCACCCGCGCCGGGATGCTGCTGGACCAGCGGCTGGTCCTCCCGGTGCTCGACGGGTTCGACGAACTCCCGGCCGCCGTGGGCGCCATGGCGTTGCACGGCATCAACGAGGCGCTGCCGTACGGGTGCGGGCTGGTGCTGTCGAGCCGTCCCGCGGAGTACCGGGCCGCGCTCCGGCCGCGGACCGGGGTGCCCGCGAGGCTCAGCGGGATGGCGGGCATCCGCCTCGAACCCCTGGGCGGCGAGGACGTCGCCCGCTATCTGCTCCGGGACGCGGGCGGCTCGGGCACCCCGGCCGCCGGGCGCTGGGACCCGGTGGTCGAGGTGCTGGGCACGGACGCGCCCGCCGCGCGAGCCCTCACCAGCCCGCTGATGGTGTCCCTGGCCCGGTCCGTCTACAACCCGCGCCCGGGGGAGGGAGCCGCCGCACTGCCGGACCCCGGTGAACTGCTGCGCTGCCCCACCCGGGCGGCGGTGGAGCACCATCTCTTCGAGGCGTTCGTCGGAGCGGCGTACCGGCCACGCGCGGGCAGGCCCTGCCGGTGGACGGCGGAGCAGGCCCGAACCGCCCTGCGGTATCTGGCGGTTCACATGGAGCGCGGGTTCGACGGGGCGGCCGAGGTCGCCTGGTGGAAGCTGCACGGCACCGTGCCGGGCGTGCTGCCGAGGGCGCTGGCCGGGGTGCTGCTCGGGGCTCTGGGATGGCTGGCGGAGGGGACGGTCCTTGAGGTCGTCCACCACTTCACCCACGACCCCGACTACGACCCGAGCTGGCCGTGGCGCGGCGGACTCGGCGTGCTGGCCGGAGGCCTGTGCGGCGGGCTGGTGGGCGGTGTCGCGGCCGGGCTGGTCGTGTCCGTACTGGGTGCCGCCGCCGCCCCGTCCGCCGGCCTGACCGACGTGCTGCTGCAACGGCTGGCGGACAGCGGCGCGGTGGCCTTGACGGCGGTGATCTGCTGCGGGTTCGCGGTCGGGAGCAGGCCCGTCTTCCGCCCGCCGTCCGGCTGGGACCGCAGAGTGCTGCTGACCGGGGTCGTCACGGCGGGCCTGTGGGTGGTCGCGTTCCACAACGCCTGCGGCACGCTCAGCACCGTGCTCTACACACTGCTCGCCTGCGCGATGGGCCTGGACGGCATGCCCGCGGACCCCGCCTGCCCGGTCGCCCGGGTCCGCTGGTCCATCGGCCGCCGGGCCGTCGCCCAGGGAGTGCTGGCAGGGGTGCTGGTGGCCTCCGTCTACTTCATGGAGGGCGTCCTCACGGAGGTGCTCGGGGGCGAGCCGGGCAGGTTCTACGTCGCCCCGGCCGAGCCGCTCGAAGCCGCCTGGGAGTCATGGCGGCAAGGGGCGCTGATCGCGGTGGCCTGCATGCTCGTCCAGGGGCTGCGGACCGTTCCCGTGGATCTCGCGGGCTCCGTCGACGGGCGGGCGCTGCTGCGCAACGACCGTCGCACGATGGGCACATGCGTGCTCGCCGCGGCACTGCTCGGTGCCGCCGTGTTCGGTGCGCAGGAGTGGTACATGCTCACGTTCGTGGCACCGCGCCTGTGGCATGTGAGGGTCACCGGCGACTACGCCTGGTGCTATGCCATCGGGATCATGCCCGCCCTGCTGATGGGCCTGGCCGCCGGACTGCGGCAGACCGCCTGGGGCCGCTACGCCGTGGCCCGCTGGTACCTCGCCCTCCGCGCGAAGCTGCCCCGCGACCTCATGGCCTTCCTCGCCGACGCCCACGAGCAGCGGGGTGTGCTCCGCCGGGTGGGCGCCGTCTACCAGTTCCGCCACATCGAACTGCAACACCATCTGGCGGACCCGGAACGGCAGTTCACAGGGTCGACCGCAGCCACTGTTCCACGCTCGCGATGTGCACCGTCGCCCACGACCGGGCCGCCTCCGCGTCACGGTCGCGCAGGGCACTGAGGATCGCGCGATGCTCGTGCAGTGTGCGGCTGACCGCGTCCTCCTGGGTCAGGCCGCGCCAGATGCGGGCCCGGGTGGTGGGCCCGGACAGGCCGTCGAGGAGGGAGCACAGCACCGAGTTGCCGGAGCTCTGCACGATGCCCCGGTGGAACTCCAGGTCGCAGGCGACGAGTTCCTCCACCGAGGGCGCGCCGCCGAGGGCGTCCAACTGGGCGGTCAGCGCGTCCAGTTGCTGCTCGCTGATGCGCGAGGCCGCCATCGCCGTGGCGGCGGGCTCCAGGATCCGGCGCACGGCGAGGAACTCGAGCACGGTGTCGTCGCGGTGGAAGTCGACGACGAAGCTCAGCGCCTCAAGGAGGAGCTGGGGATCCAGGCTGGTGACATATGTGCCGTCGCCCTGGCGTACGTCGAGGATGCGGATCAGGGAGAGCGCGCGCACCGCCTCCCGCAGGGAGTTGCGGGACAGCCCGAGTTCGGCGGCGAGCTCGCTCTCCTTGGGAAGCCGGTCGCCGGGACGCAGTGCGCCGGAGACGATCATTCCCTTGATCTTTTCGATCGCCTCGTCGGTGACTGCCATGGCGGGCCTCCCTGTCGTTCAGACATCCGATGTCTCACGCCATTATGGGGGTTCAGTGGGCTGAACGGGGTGAAAGTCCGATGTCAGCTCAGGCGAGCGCCTCCAGGTCGGCCAGGGCCGCCACCTCGTCGATCGTCGTGAGCGTCCGGTCCCGCATCAGGATCCTGCCGTCGACGACCGTGTCCCGTACGTCCGCCGAGTGCGCGGCGTACGCGAGCGTGGACCACGGGTCGTGCAGCGGACGCAGATGCGGCGCGTTCAGGTCGAGCACGATCAGGTCGGCGCGCTTGCCCGCCTCCAGGGAGCCCAGGTGGTCGCCGAGCCCCAGCGCGCGGGCGCCCTCGACGGTGGCCATCCGGACCGCCTGCTCGGCGCCGACCGCGGTGGGGTCGCCGGCCGCCTTGTGGACGAGGGCCGCCTGCCGTACCGCGCCCAGCACATCCAGGGTGTTCGAGCTGACCGCGCCGTCCGTGCCGAGCCCCACGGTCACCCCGGCGCTGAGCAGCCGCGGCACCGGCGCGATACCGCACCCGAGCTTCAGATTGGAGACCGGACAGTGCGCGACCGAGGTACCGGTGCGGGCCAGGGCCGCGATCTCGGGACCCGTCAGATCCACGGCGTGCGCGAGGAGCAGATCGGGGCCGAGCAGCCCGAGCGAGTCGAGCAGTTCCACGGGGCGCCTGCCGTAACGCACCTCGACGGTGGCGACCTCGGTCGCGTTCTCCGCCGCGTGGATGTGCAGCAGCGCGCCGAACTCCCGTGCCAGCGCGGCGATGCCGGTCAGCTGCTCGGGCGTGAGCGTGTACGTCGAGTGCGCGAAGAGCACCGGACGGGTGCCGGGCTTCGCCGACACCCGGTCGGCCAGGTCACGCCGGGCCCACTCCAGACGGTCCTCGTAGGCGATGCCGTCCGCCGGGTCCGGTACGTCCATGAAGGTCGGACCGGTGTGCAGGCGCCAGCCGGCCTCGCGCGCCACCCGCTCGGCCGCCTCGTGGAACCAGTACATGTCGAGCGCGGAGGTCACCCCGGCCCGAACGCTCTCGGCGATCGCGACCCGCACCGCCGCGGCCACGTTCTTCGCCGACAGCAGCTCGGTCTCCCAGCGCACCACCCGCTCCAGGAAGCCCTGAAGGGTGACGTCGTCGGCCCGGCCGCGCAGCAGCGTCATCGCCAGGTGGGTGTGGGTGTTGACGAGGCCGGGCAGCACGAGACAGCCCGTCGCGTCGAGGGTCTCGGCAGCGTCGTACCGGGCGCGCAGCTCCGCGGCGGGGCCGACGTCCCGGATCACGCCGTCGCGTACCGCGACCGCTCCGGAGCGCACGAAGGACCCGGCCTCGTCGACCGTCAGGACATCCCCGCCGTGGACCAGCAGATCGGCGTGCTCGCTCACGCGGCGGACTCCTCGTGCTCCGCGCGCTCCTCGGCCAGCAGGCGCAGCGCCTCCAGGGACACCACGGCGCCGCGTTCGACGCCCGCCGCGACGACATCGCGGTGCGGGTTGTAGCCGCCGGTGTTCTCCTCGTCGACCAGGTCGTCCGCGTTCGCGCCGTCGACGACGAGCACGCCGCCCGCGACGAGGCCCCGCAGCGAGGCGGTGACCAGCAGCGCGGACAGTTCCATCTCGATCGCCGCGAGGCCCGCGTTGTCGTACGCGGTGAGCGGGATCAGCCCCGGCTGGAAGGCAGCCCGCGTCCAGACGAGCCCCCGGTGGTGCGGGGCGTCCGCCGCGCGCGCCGCACGCTGGAGGGCGAACACCGCCTCGGGGGACGACACCGCCGGGTACTCGGGCGGCAGCAACTGCTGGGTCACACCGTCGTCCCGTACCGCCGCCTCCGCGATGACCAGGTCGCCGTCACCGATGCCTGCGCGCATCGCGCCCGCCGTACCGAACCGCAGAAAGGTCGTGACGCCCGCGTCGGCCAGCTCCTGGAAGAGCAGGATCGCACCCGGCGCGCCGACCCCGTGCGAGGCGACGGTGACCGGCAGACCCTTCCAACTCCCGCTGAACACACGGTATTCGCGGTGGTACGAGATCTCCTCGGCCCCGTCGAGCAGCGCGGCGACGGCCGCGGCACGCGCCGGGTCGCCGACGACCAGGGCGTACGGCGGAAGGCCGGTGCGGGGTATGCGGGTGATCGGCAGCAGATCCTGGGCGGTCATGAAGCGGCTCCAGCGGGGCGGGTACGGCGACGGCGGCGGGCCGTCGTGAGGAAGAGGGCGCCGAGCGTGACGACGTACGGCGCGGCGTCGGTCGCCTGCTGCGGCAGACCGAGCCCTTGCAGCCGGAAACCGGCGGCCTCGGCGAGACCGAAGAGCAGCGCGGCGAGCAGCACGCCCAGCGGCAGGGCGCGGCCGAGCATCACGGCGACGACGGCGATCCAGCCGCGGCCCGCCGTCATGTTCTCGGAGAACAACGTGACGTTTCCCAGGGCGAGCTGGGCCCCGGCGAGCCCGCACAGCACACCCGAGAGGAGCACGGCCGCGTACTGGTACTTGGCCGGGCTCACGCCGAGCGTGGCCGCCGCCTCCGGGGCCTCGCCGACCCCGCGCAGCCGCAGCCCCCACACATGCCGCGAGAGCATCAGCGCGGCCACACCGACCGCCGCCCACGCCACATAGGCGAGCGGCGAGAAGCCACCGACCAACGGCAGCCCGGCCAGTGACGGATCGTCGAAAGTGCCCTGCACACCGAAGACCGTACGCAACAGAAAGCTGGTCAGGCCCACGGCGAGGAGGTTCATGGCCACTCCCAGCACCACCGCGTCCCCGCGCAACGTCACCGCGCCCACGGCGAGGATCAAGGAGTACGCGGCGGCGGCGAGCGCGGCCGCAAGGACGCCGAGCCACGGGCTGCCGGTGAACCAGCTGGTGGCCACGGACGTGAAGCAGCCCATCAGCATCATGCCTTCGAGGCCGATGTTGAAGACGCCCGCGCGCTCGCAGATCGCGCCGCCGAGCGCGGCCAGCAGGATCGGGGTGAGCGCGCGCAGCGCGGACATGAGGAGATCGGAGTCGAAGAACATCAGACGGCCTCCCGCTGCTGACGCGACCTTCGGAACCATCTGCGCGGAAGGCTCAGCCGGGCGGCCAGGAAAACGATCACAATGGCTTGAAGCACCTGTGTCAGCTCGCGCGGCACCTCGGTCGTCCGCTCCATAGAGAGCCCGCCGACCTGAAGCATCGCGAAGAAGAACGACGCGAGGACCGTGCCCAGCGGGGCCGCGCCCGCGAGCAGCGCCGCGGTCAGCCCCGTCCACGTGTAACCGGGAGCGGTGAGCGCGCCGTCGAGGAAGCGGTACGGGAAGCTCAGCACCCCGATCGCGCCGACGAGTCCGGCGAGAGCGCCCGAGGTGGCCATCAGCCGCAGCGTCAGACCCTTGCGCTCGACGCCCGCGTACGCGGCGAAGCGGGAGTTGAGGCCGGTCATCCGGATCTCGTACCCGATCGCCGTGCGCTTGTCCGTGAACCAGTACGCGGCCGCCGCGAGGACCACCAGCAGCAGCCCGGCCGTCACGGTCGACGAACCGAATGCCGGCAGCGCGACCCCGTCCGGCAGTTGCCGCGTCTGCGGGAGGCTGGAGCCCGGCTCCTTGAGCGGATAGCGGGCCAGGTAGGAGGCGAGCGAGGACGCCGGATAGCTGAGCAGCAGGCTGCTGACCAGGAGCGGGACGCCGAAGCGGTTCTCGCACAGGGCGGCCAGGGCGGCGTATCCGGCACCTGCCGCCATGCCCGCGAGCAGCGCGAGGACGACGGCGAGCGGCGCGGGCACCGGCACGTACAGGCCGGTGACCGCGGCGGCCATGCCGCCGAGCACCATCTGCCCGTCGCCGCCGAGGTTGATGAGCCCGGCCCGCAGCGGAATGGCCAGCGCCAGTGCCAGACCGAGGACGCTGGTGGTGGTGCTCAGGGTCGAGCCGATGCCGTCGGCGCCGAGCGAACCGCTCAGGACGGCGCCGTACGCGGCGAACGGATCGGCCCCCGTGCCCACCAGGAAGAGCGCGCCGATCACGACCCCGGCGAGCACGGAGAAGGCGACGGGGGAGCGCAGGGCTCCCGCTATTCGGGTCATGGCCAAGCCTTTTGTGTCGTGCTGGGTCATGTCAGTCGCCGACCTCCACCGGAGGCTTCTCCGGCTTCGCGCCGCCCGCCATCGCGAGCCCCAGCGTCCGCTCGTCCGCCGCGTCCTTGGTGTACGTGGCGGTGACCCGGCCCTCGTACATCACCAGCACCCGGTCGGCGAGAGCGCGGATCTCGCTCAGCTCGGCGGAGACGAGGAGCACGGCGTGGCCCGCGTCGCGGTACGCGACGATTTCGTCGTGGATGTTCTGGATGGCGCCGATGTCGACACCGCGCGTCGGCTGCTCCACCAGCAACAGGGGGGCGTCGTGGGCGAGTTCGCGGCCGATCAGCAGCTTCTGGAGGTTGCCGCCGGACAGTGCGGAGGCGGGCACCTCGGGGGTGGCCGCCTTGATGCCGAAGCGCTCGACGAGCCGCCGTGCGTGCGCCCGTACGGCCGCGGGCGGCAGCAGCCCCCGTGCCGACAGGGACGTACGGTGATGGCCCATCGCGAGGTTGTCCGCGACGGACGCGGCGGGCGCGGTGCCGACCGCGTGCCGGTCCTCGGGGACGTACGCGAGGCCCTTGGCGCGCCGCTCGGCCGCGGAGGCGTGCGTGATGTCGTGGCCCCGCAGGGCGATCCGCCCGGCGGTGACGGGCCGTAGCCCGGCCAGCGCCTCGATCAACTCGCTCTGGCCGTTGCCCGCGACGCCCGCGATGCCGACGATCTCGCCGGCACGGACTGTGAGCCGGACCGCTCTTACCGCGTCCGTGCCGAGGTCCTCGACCTTCAGTACCTCGTCGCCCGGGGTGCCTTCGGCGTGTACGCGGTCCAGCTCGACCGCGCGGCCGGTCATCGCGGCCGCGATCTCGTCGGCGGAGGTCTCGGCGGTGACCAGCCGGGCGACGACCCGGCCGTCCCGCAGCACCGTCACGTTGTCGCTGCCTTCGAGGACCTCGCGCAGCTTGTGCGTGACAAGGATCACCGTACGGCCCTGCGCGGTCAGCGACTTGAGCACCGCGAACAGGGCGTCGGCCTCGGCGGGGGTCAGCACCGCGGTGGGCTCGTCGAGGATGAGCGTACGGGCGCCACGGTGCAGCAGCTTCAGGATCTCCACGCGCTGCCGCAGCCCGACCGGGAGGTCGCCGACCCGGGCGTCCGGGTCGACGGCGAGACCGTGCTCCTCGGCGAGTTCGCGCACCCGGCGCCGCGCCGCCGCCCGGTCGACCAGACCGAAGCGGCGCGGCTCGGCGGCGTAGACGACGTTCTCGGCGGCCGTCAGCGAGTCGAAGAGCTTGAAGCTCTGGTGGACCATGCCCAGCCCGGCGGCCATGGCGTCACCCGGGTCGCCGAAGGACACCTCACGCCCGTCGATCCGTACGGAACCCGCGTCCGGCCGCTCCATGCCGTACAGGACGGACATGAGCGTGGACTTGCCCGCGCCGTTCTCGCCCATCAGGGCGTGGATCTCGCCGCGCCGGACGGTCAGGTCGACACAGTCGTTGGCGAGCGTGCCGGGGAACCGCTTGGTGATTCCCCGGAGTTCGACGGCGACCTCGGCGACCTCTGTGGTTCCGGCGACGGAGTCGTCAGCTCGCTGCCGGGTCATCGACCTTCAGCTCTCCGGACACGATCTGGTCGCGCAGCGCCTTGACCTTGGTCAGGACGTCCTTGTGCTGGGCGATCACGCACTTGGAGGTGTCGACGCCGGCCTCCAGACCCGTGAGGCTGATGCCGCCCTCCTTCAGGCCGTACGAGACGGTCGTGCCCGCCTTGCCGCCGAGGACCGCGTCGATGCCCTTCCGCACGGCGACGTCGGTGCGCTTGATGACGTTGTCGACGACCGTGCCCGGCGAGGAGACGCACTGGTTGACGTCGACGCCGTACGCGTACGCGCCCTTGGCCTTCGCGGCCTCGAAGACGCCGTAGTTGCCGGCCGCGGCGGCCGCCATGATCTGGTCGGTGCCCTTGGACAGCAGCGAGTTCGCCTGCTCCTTGGCGCGCGCCGAGTCGTCGAACGGGGACTGGCCGCCGACGAAGCGGGTGGAGGTCGACGTCTTGGCGGCGACCTTCTTGGCGCCGGCCGCGAACGGGTCGCTGTAGCGCCGGAACTGGGGCGTGTCGAGCACGTCCACCGCGCCGACCTTGCCGCTCTTGCTGAGCAGCCCGGCCTCCGCGCCCGCGAGGTACACGCCCTCGTGCTCACGGAAGACCGCGCAACTCACGTTCTTGTACGTCTTCGTGGTGCACGCGTCGATCATCAGGAACTGCTGGTCGGTGTGCGCCTTGGCCTGCTGCGCGACCAGGTCGGCGAACTCGAAGCCGACGAGCACGATGACGTCGGGCTTGGCCTCCACGGCGGCCTGCACGTTCTGCTGCTGCGAGGCGGTGTCCGAGGACTCGTAGACCTTCTGCGTCCCGTCGTGCGCCTTGGCCGCGGCCTTCACCCCGTCGACCGCGAGCTTCAGGAACTCGTTCTGCCCCACGGCGTCGGGCGTGACCAGCGTGAAGGACTTGCCGCCGCTCTTGGCGCTGTCGGACGAGGTGTCCTTGGCGGCCGCGTTGCAGGCGGTGGCGAGGAGCGCGGTGCCCGCGGCGAGGGCGGCGAACTGGAGGGAACGACGGGATCTGCGAGGCATCGGTGAACCTTCCGGAGGTACGGCAAACCGCGCTCTGGGGGAGGGGAGCGCGAGAGAGTGAGGGCGAACGTCGGCGCTGACGGGTGCGGGTCAGCCGCGACAGACGTCGCTGGCGCACCGGCCGTGGTCGAGGAAACGGCGCATCGTGAGCAGCACGCGTCCTCCTTCACATCGGCCTTCGGGCTGCGGGTGCTGGACTGTAACACCGGTTTCAGGACACCTGCCCGATTGTCTCGAACTGTGGTTCTTCGAGGTCATGTACGGTTGCGCGCACCCTCGGAACTTCAGGAGTGCCCCGCTATGCCCCAGGAACTGCGAGCGGTCGACTGGACCGGAAACAGCCTCGCGCTCATCGACCAGACCGTGCTGCCGCACCGCACCGAGACCGTCGAACTCCGTGACGTCGACGCGCTGGTGGACGCGATTCAGCGGCTCGTCGTGCGGGGCGCTCCGGCGATCGGGGCGGCGGGGGCGTACGGCGTGGCGCTGGCTCTGCTCCAGGGCGAGCGGGAGGGCTGGGACACCGGCCGGGTGCGCGCGGAGGTCGCCCGCATCCGCGAGGCACGCCCCACCGCCGTGAACCTGATGGTGTGCGTGGACCGGGTGATGACCCGCTTCGACGAGGGCATCGAGGCCGTTCTCGCGGAGGCCGCGGCCGTGCAGCGCGAGGACGTCGAGGCCAACCGCGCGATGGGGGCGTACGGCGCGGACTGGCTGCTCAAGCGGGTGGGGGTGGACCGGCCGCTGCGGCTGCTGACGCACTGCAACACCGGCGCGCTCGCCACCGCCGGCTGGGGCACGGCCCTCGGTGTCATCCGCGAACTGCACGCGCGCGGCCAGGTCGAGGTCGTGTACGCCGACGAGACGCGGCCCCTGCTCCAGGGCTCCCGGCTGACCGCCTGGGAACTGGTCCAGGAGGGCATACCGCACTACGTCCAGGCCGACGGTGCGGCGGCCGGCACCATCCTGCGTGGCGAGGTCGACGCCGCCATCGTCGGCGCCGACCGCATCGCCGCGAACGGCGACACCGCCAACAAGGTCGGCACGGTGGGCGTCGCGCTGGCCTGCGCCGACGCCGGCATACCGTTCCTGGTCGCCGCCCCCACGACGACGGTGGACCTGTCGACGGCCTCGGGCGCCGACATACACATCGAACTCCGGGGCGAGGACGAGGTGTTGGAGTGGGCCGGGGTCCGCGCGGCTCCCAAGGAGTCCCGCGGCCACAACCCGGCGTTCGACGTCACACCGGGGCGCCTGGTGACGGGTCTGGTGACGGAGCGCGGCGTGCTGACGGTGTCGGCGGGGGAGCTGCCGGGGGATCACTTGCGGTAGCGGTGCGGGTCGTCGAGGCCCGTTCGAGGCACGGAAAGGCCGCGGTCCGGTGACACACGGACTGCGGCCTTTCGCTGGGCTCAGCGTCCCGTCAGCTCCAACTCCAGCAGCCACTCGACCACTTCGGTGTGGTGCCGCGCCTGACGCGGATCCGCACCCCACACGTACAGCCCGTGGCCCGCCACGACCACCGCGGGCATGCGCGGGTCGCGCGCCGCCTCCAGACGGTCGCCGAGAACCTTCATGTCCTGGCTGTTGGCGATGACGGGCAGGGTGACCTCGACGTCGTGGGCGGGCTGGCCGACGCCCTTGAGCATCTCCACGTCCTTGAAGACGATGCCGCCCGGCTCGCGCCGGCCCATGGCCACGGACGCGACCGTGTGGACGTGGACGACGGCACCCGCACCGGTGAGCGCGGCGACGCGCGCGTGCAGCTCGGCCTCGGCGGACGGCTTGCCGCCCGAGACGGCGGCGCCGTTCCCGTCGACCAACACCACGTCCGCGGGCGTCAGTTCACCCTTGTCGTGCCCGCTCGCCGTGACCGCGAGACGCAGCGGATCCCGGGACAGGACCACCGACAGGTTGCCGGACGTGCCGCGCATCCAGCCGAAGGAGGCGAACCGGGCCGATTCGGCGGCCAGGACGGCGCCCGCCTCCTCCAGTTCGAGGGCTGAGATGTCGACGGTCATGTGGTGCTCCTTGCGATGGTGATCGCGTCGAACGTCCCCGCCTCGTGGTGATCGCCGACGCCCTGCTCGTAGTACGGCTCTCCGGGGCGGCGTACGCCCACGGCCTGCCAGCCAGCGGCACGCGCCGCGTCCAGCTCGCCCGGCCGGTCGGAGAGGAAGAGGATGCGGCCGGGGGCGGCACCGATGGCCGCCGCGATCGCCGCGTACGACTCCGGCTGTTGCTTCGGCCCCGCGTTCTCGGTGTCGTACAGCCCCTCGACGAGCGGCAGCAGATCGCCCTCGGGGGACGACCGGAACCACGCGCGCTGCGCGGCGACGGAGCCCGACGAGTACACGTGCAGGCGGACGCCCGCGGCGTGCCAGCGGCGCAGCGCCGGGACCACGTCGTCGTAGAAGTGCGAGACGAGCTCGCCGCGCGCGAAGCCCTCGGACCAGATGAGGCCCTGGAGGGTCTTGAGCGGGGTGGCCTTGCGGTCCTCGTCGAGCCACTCGTTCAGGGCCTTCTCGACCCGTACGGCGTCGGCGTCCGGCTCGCCGATCAGCTCCCGCACCTGCGCGACCGCCCGCAGCACATCCGGATCACCGCTCCGCTCCGAGAGCACCGCTCCGAAACGAGAGCGCGAGTACGGGTAGAGCACGTCGACGACGAACCCCGTGGCGCTCGTGGTGCCCTCGATGTCGAGCACCACGGAGTCCACGTCGAAGTGCAACGTCACGCGGCGGCCCTGTCCTGCTGGTACCCGGCGTCGATCGTGTCGTAGTCCGGGAAGCGGGAGGCGATCGTGGAGCCGGTGAAGCTGCCGATCCAGCCGTCCTCCTCGTGGAAGAAGCGGATCGCGGTGAAGGCGGGCTTGGTGCCCATGTCGAACCAGTGCGTCGTGCCGCGCGGCACGCCCAGCAGGTCGCCCTTCTCGCAGTACACGGCGTGCACCTCGCCGTTCACGTGGAGATAGAAGATCCCGGATCCCGAGACGAAGAAGCGGACCTCGTCATCGTCGTCATGGGTGTGCTCCTGGAGGAACTTCTCCCGCGCGGCCTTCGCCTTGGCCGGGAACTCGGGGTCGTCGCTCGGGTGCAGACCGAGGACGTCGACCGTGGTGAAGCCCTCCTCGGCGTTGAGCTTGTCGATCTCCGGGCCGTACGCGGCGAACACGGTGTCGCTGTCGGCGTCCGCCGGCACGTCCTCACGGATCGGCCACTGCTCGTAGCGCACGCCGATCGGTGCGAGTGCGGCGGCGATCTCGGCGGGGTCGGAGGTACGGCGCACGACGGACTCGGGTCCGGACTCGGGCCAGGTCGTCAGCAGGGTCATGGGAGCAACTCCTGGAAGCTGGAAGGGATGTCCGGATACCGAGACAAGCACCGGACGGGCGGGGGGGGAAAGAGGGCGAGACGGCGAGCGGCGGCGGACGGCTCGTCAGCCGCGACACATCGCGCCGGGACAGCACGGCATGCAGGGCATGCGCAGCGCTGTCGCGCGGGGAGTCGTCATCAGGGCCTCACTGTGCCGGGTCGGGTGCCGGTCCCGTGATGGTAACTCCAGGGTGCGCGGCGCCCCGCTGTGACGTTGTCGTTGTCTCACCTGTCGAGAAACCGCTTCCATTGTTTTGACGGCTGGCTGAAAACGTTCTCATGATCTGCATATGAAGACGCTGCTGCTCGTGCGGCGGCTGTACGTGGACTTGCTCCGGTCGACCACAGCCAGCTGTCGCTGACCTCATCCGGAGCTCCGACGCGCCCTGATTCTTCCGGGCGTTCGCCACCTGTCTGAGCGGTGGCGCATTCCTTTCCCTTGCTCCGGGTCCAAGTTCCTTGCTCTCTTCCTTGCTTCCCTCTGCGCCATTCGTGTACCTGGAGCCCCTCATGTCCCGTACCCGCGTTCCCCTTGCCGCGCTCTCTCTCGCCTCCGTCTCCGCGCTTCTGCTCGCTGGCTGCTCGCAGTCCTCGGACGCCTCGGAGAAGACCGGCGACACCTCGGCCTCCGCCTCGGCGGCCAACGGCAAGAAGCCCGCCCCCTTCAGTCAGGGCACCGTCAAGGTGGCCCTGGTCCGGCAGAGCGGCGCCGGCGACTACTTCGAACAGTGGGGCAACGGCGCCAAGGCGCAGGCCAAGGCCCTCGGCATCGACCTGACCGTGTACGACGCCCAGGCCGACAACGCCAAGCAGGCCACCGACCTGTCCTCGGCCGTCAACTCCGGCGCGCAGGCGATCATCGTCGACCACGGCTTTCCGTCCACGATCCAGCCCGAGATCGACAAGGCCGTGAAGAAGGGCATCAAGGTCGTCGTCTACGACGTCGACCAGACCAACAAGTCGGTCGTCAGCACCGAGCAGGACGATGCGAGCATGGCCCAGGCCGTCCTCGACGTGATGGCCAAGGACCTCGGGAAGAACGCCAAGGTCGGCTACGTCAACGTCGCCGGATACGCCGCCCTCGACAAGCGCGACAGCGTCTGGAAGTCGACCGTCGACGCCAACGGCTGGAAGCAGCAGTTCAAGGTCGGCAAGGTGACCGACTCGACGGCCACGGACAACGTTCCCCTGGTCTCCGCCGCGCTCACCCAGCACTCCGACGTGACGGGCATCTTCGCCCCGTACGACGAGCTCGCCAAGGGCACCGTCCTCGCCGTCCAGAACAAGAAGCTCCAGGACAAGGTGAAGGTCTTCGGCGCGGACGTCTCCAACGCCGACATCCAGAACATGACCGCCAAGGGCAGTCCGTGGGTCGCCACGGCGGGCACCGACCCGTCCGCGGTGGGCGCGGCCGTCGTCCGTACCGCCGCCCTGGAACTGGCCGGTCAGCTGAACAAGACCTCCGTCGAGTTCCCGGCCGTCGCGATCACCCAGGACTTCCTGAAGAGCAAGGGGATCGAGAACATGGACCAACTGCGGGCGGCGCTGCCCGCGCTGAACCTGTCCAAGGTGAGCACCGCGGACTGGATCCCCAATGTCGCCCACTGACACACCTGTTGGGACCGCGGCGGTAAGCCTCCGCGACGTCGGCATGGCCTTCGGAGGCAAGACCGTCCTCGTCTCCGTCTCGCTGGACATCGCCCCGGGCAGCGTCGTCGCGCTGCTCGGCGCGAACGGCGCGGGCAAGTCCACGCTGATCAAGATCCTGTCGGGCGTCCATACAGACCATGGCGGGGAAGTGCGCGTGAACGGCGAGCCCGTCGCGCTCCACTCCCCGCTCGCTGCCCGCCAGTTGGGCATCCAGACCGTGCACCAGCGCATCGGCGAGGGCATCGTGCCCGGCCTCACGGTCGCTGAGAACCTGGTCTTCGAGGAGCTGGCCCAGGCACGGGGCAACCCGTTCCTGGGCGGGCGCCGCGTCCTGGCCCGCGCCCGCGAGATCCAGTCCGCGCTGGACCTCGGCTGGAGCGACAGCGTACTGCGGCGGGATGTCACCGAACTGGGCATCTCCGACCGGCAGTTGCTGATCCTGGCCCGCGCGCTGGCCACCCGCCCGCGGCTGCTGATCCTCGACGAGCCGACCTCCGCGCTCTCCGCCGCCGAGGCGGAGCGCCTCTTCGCGCTCGTCGAGCGGATGCGCGACGACGGCATCGCGGTGCTGTACGTCTCCCACCGGCTCGGTGAGATCGACGCGCTCGCCGACCGGCTGGTCGTCCTGCGAGACGGCCGTCTCACCGAGGACCAGGCCAAGCCCTTCGACTGGGACAGCGCCCTGCGCGCCATGCTCGCCCAGGCGCAGGAGGCGACGACCGCACGGCCTCAGAAGGCGGGGCACCAGGGCGAGGTCGTGCTCTCCCTGCGCGGTGTCCCCTTCCTCGACGGCCACACCCCCCAGAACCTCGACCTCCGCGCGGGCGAAGTCACCGGTGTCGTAGGCCTGTTGGGCGCGGGCAAGACAGAGCTGGCCCGCGGCCTGTTCGGCGCCGAGCGCTTCACCGGGGGAGCGGTCGAGCTGGACGGCCGGCCGTACGAGCCGCGCCGCCCGGCCGACGCGATCCGCAGCGGCGTCCACCTCGTGCCGGAGGACCGGCACACGGACGCGCTGGTGCCCGGCTGGTCACTGGCGCAGAACATCTCGCTGCCGTTCCTCAAGTCCCTGTCCACGGCGGGACTGGTGAGCCGGACCAAGGAGGACGCGCTCGGCCGCGCCGCCATCGAGCAGCTCGGTGTCGTCGCCCGTGACGAGCACAGCACGGTCGAGGAGCTGTCCGGCGGCAACCAGCAGAAGGTCGTTGTCGGCCGCTGGCTCGCCGAGAGCCCGCGTGTCCTCATCCTGGACGAACCGTTCCGAGGCGTGGACATCGGCGCTCGCCGCGACATCGGCCGCCGGGCCCGCGCGCTGGCCGCCGAGGGAGCCGCCGTCCTCGTCCTGTCCGCCGACGTGGACGAGGTCCTGGAGGTCGCCGACCGCGTCGTCGTGCTGGCCTCGGGCGAGATCCGCCTCGACGCGTACGGGGAAGACGCGGAGCGCGACCGCGTGATCCAGACCATTTCGGCATCCGTCTGATGCCCGACGATCAGGAGCCGTAGGGCACATGACCACCACCCAGAACACCGAGGCCCCGGCGAAGACGCCGCCCCCGTCCGCCGGTGCCCTCGGCCCGCGCGTCCAGAACGCCGTCATCAAGTACGGCTTCATCTTCGTCACCGTCACCCTCTTCGCGTACTTCGGGATCAGCGAGCCGTCCTTCCGCGACTCGGCGACACTCCTCGACACCCTCCGGTACGTCTCCGTCGCCGCGATCCTCGGCCTCGGCGTCACACTCACCATGGCCGTCGGCGGAATGGACATGTCCGTCGGCGCCGTCGCCGGACTCGGGGTGACGGTCGCGGCGAAGACGATGGTCACGTACAACCAGGTCGGCGCAGTCGCGATCCTCGCCGTCATCGCGGCGGGCGCGCTCGCGGGCCTGCTCAACGCCCTGCTGATCGTCGTCTTGAAGATCCCCGACATGCTCGCCACGCTCGGCACCATGTTCGTGATCCAGGGCACCAAGCTCATCCTGGTCGACGGGCAGTCCATCACCCCCGGCATGACCCAGTCCGACGGCACCACCGCGCCCGGCAAGTTCACCGAGGGCTTCCTGCGCATCGACCGCGGCACGGTCCTCGGCATTCCCGTCTCGGTGCTGATCTTCGGCGCGCTGACCGTCGTCGCCTGGGTGTTCCTCGCCCGCACCCGCTGGGGACGCGTGCTGTACGCGATCGGCGCCAACCCGGAGGCCGCACGCCTGGCCGGCATCCGCGTCGGCGCGTACCGGGCCCTGGCGTACGTCCTCTCCGGCGTCCTCGCCTCCGTCGGCGGCCTGATCCTGGCCTCCCGCATCGGCCAGGGAGACGTCTCCGCCGGTACCTCCCAGCTTCTGGAGGCGGTCGCCGTCGCGCTGGTCGGCACGTCGGTGCTCGGCCGCGGCAGGCCCAACGTGTGGGGCACGGCCCTGGGAGCCGTGCTGATCGGCATCATCACCACGGGCCTGACCATCAAGGGACTGCCGTACTACACGCAGGACGTCGTCGAGGGCGCGGTCCTCATCCTCGCCCTGGTCTTCAGTTTCACCCTGTCCAAGCGCCGCACCGCATAAGGGAGTTCACCGATGGGCTACCGCATCCTGGAGACCGAGGACATCGCCGGCTATCTGCGCGAGCGCGGCCACTGGGGCACGGACGACCCCGTTGTCCGCGAGGTCTCCGACGGCAACATGAACCGCGTCTTCCTCGCCACCTCCACCGACGGCACCCGCAGCCTCGCCGTCAAGCAGGCCCTGCCCTGGGTGCGGGTCGCGGGCCCCTCCTGGCCGATGAGCCCCGAGCGCGCCGACGCCGAGGCCCGCGCGTACGCGCAGGTCGCCAGGGTCGCCCCTGACAAGATCCCGGCGATCCTCGGCTACGACTCGGACAACTACGCCCTCGTCATGGAGGACATGTCCGACCTGGAGGTCCTGCGTACGGTTCTCAACGACGGCGCGGCATACGGCACCGGCACCTCGGCCCGCGTCGGCGAGTTCGTGGCCCAGCTGTCCTTCGCCACCAGCGACTTCGGCATGCCGTCGGCCGAACGCAAGGCGCTCGTCGCGGCCTCGGTCAGCCCCGAACTCTGCAAGATCACCGAGGACGTGGTGCTGTCGGAGCCGTACATCGAGCACGAGCACAACCACTGGCACCCCGGACTCGATGACTTGGCCGCCTCCTTCAAGACGGACGCCCGACTGCGCACCGAGGTCGCGGATCTCCGGCATGTCTTCATGACCAGCGCGCAGGCCCTGCTCCACGGCGATCTGCACACCGGCAGCATCATGGTCGGCGCACGCGAAGACGCCCCGGTGGTACGCGTCTTCGACCCGGAGTTCTCCTTCGTCGGCCCGATCGGCTTCGACCTCGGCCTCTACTGGGCCAACACCCTGGTGTCGGAGGAGCGAGCGAGGGCCCTGGGCACCCTGGCCGACCACGGTGACCAACTCCGCCTCTCCTGGGAGGCGTTCGCGACCGAGTTCCGCCGCCTGTGGCCGTCCCGCGTCGACACCTTCTTCGACGACGCCTACCTCGACCGGTTCCTGCGCCGCGTCTGGACAGAATCGGTCGGCTTCGCCGGCGCGGAGATCGTCCGCCGCATCATCGGTTTCGCCCATCTCACCGACCTGACGACGCTGCCGGACCCGGTGCCCGCCTCGCGCCGGGCACTGCTGCTGGGTCGCGAACTGATCGTCAGGCGGGCCGAGTTGACCGGCCCCGACGACGTACGCGCCGTAGTGGAGGCGCTCACTCCCACAACGTAGAGGGCGCCTCGCGGCGCACCACCGGCGCGATCTCCTCGGCGAACCGCTGCAACGTCTCGATCTGCTCGTCCGTCGACTGTCCGAAGGCGTCCACGGTGATCGACTGGAGATCGTGCCGGTACACCTCGTGATAGCCGAGGATCTTGTCGATGATCTGCTGCGGCGAGCCGATGAGCTGCGGCCCGTCGGCGATCGCGTCCTCGATGGTGCGGAACGGTGTGTTGTACCCCGCCTTGCCCTCCAGGTGCGGCCGGAAGGACTGCCGTACCTTCGCCTCGTACAGGTCCTTGTACCGGGCGACGGCCTGTTCGTGCGTGTCCGCGATCAGCAGCCCGCCCGAGCCCGCCGCCACATGTGCGTGCGCCGGATCGTGCCCGTACGCCTCGAACCGCTCCCGGTAGTGGTCGATCAGCCTGGCGTAGGCGGCGCGCGGCTGGATGGCGTTGGCGGTGAACAGCGGATCGCCGTGCTTCGCGGCCAGCTCCGGGGAGTTGAGGGAGGTCGCCGAGCCGTGCCAGACGCGCGGCGGTCCGTCGTAGGGCCGTGGCACGGTCGTCACATTCTTGAGTGCGGGCCTGAACTCCCCCTCCCAGTCGACCTTCTCCTCACTCCACAGCCGACGCAACAGCTCGTACTTCTCCCGCTGCAGATCCCACTGCCGCTCCTCGTCGAGCCCGAAGAGGTCGAAGTGTCCGGCCTCCGCCCCCTTGCCCACCACCAACTCGACACGGCCGCGCGAGATCTGATCGAGCGTCGCATAGTCCTCGGCGACCCGCACCGGGTCGAGGATCGCGACGACGGTGACACCGGTGAGCAGCCTGATACGACTCGTCCGAGCCGCCAGCGCACCCAGCACGACCGTCGGACTCGACGACAGAAACGGCCCGGCATGCCGCTCCCCGACCGCGTACCCGTCATACCCGAGCCGCTCCGCCGCCACCCCGACGTCGACCACCTCGGCCAACCGGTCGGCCGCCGAGGCGAGTTCCCCGGTCACCGGATGCGGAGCATGCCCAACGATGGAAAGAACCTGAAACTTCACAACACCCCTCTTCTCTCGCCCCCGCCGCCCCTACCCGCCCCATCCCTGGGTGCTGCGCCCCCAGACCCCCTAAAAGATTGCGCAGTTCCCCGCGCCCCTTTTGGGGCGCGGGGAAACTGCGCGACAAGCCCCCACCACCCGCAGCCGACGAACCCACCCACGGGGTCTGGGGCGGAGCCCCAGAAGGATGGGACGGGTAGGGGCGGCGGGGGCGAGAAACCGCTGCGTACCCCTCAGGCACTCTTCTGCCAGGCCCGCGCCAGCAACTCGTACGACCGAACCCGATCCTCGTGATCATGCGTAATGGTGGTGATGACCAACTCATCCGCCCCCGTCGCCCGCCGCAACGCCCGCAACCGCTCGATCACCGTCCCCACCGCCCCCACAAACTGCGTATCCACCCGATCAGCCACCAACTCCCGCTCCGCATCACTCCATTGCCGCGCATACGCCTCGTCGGGCGCCGGAAACGGAATAGCCCCCTCCCCGCTGCGAATGGAGCGCACCCACGCCGCATACCCGGCAGCCAGCCGCCGCGCGGAGTCGTCGTCCGCCCCCACCACGACGTCCGCCGACACGGCGACATAGGGCTCGGCGAGCGCCCAGGACGGCCGGAACGCCCGGCGGTAGGCCGTCACCGCCTCCACGACCGAGGCGGGCGAGACGTGATAGTTCGCCGCGAACGGCAGCCCCCGTGCCCCGGCCACCTCCGCACTCTCGCCCGCGCTGCTGCCGAGGATCCACACGTCGACGTCCGCACCCGCACCGGGCACCGGACGCGCCTCGGTGCCGTCCTGGTCGACATATGTGCCGGCCAGCAGCGCGAGAATGTCGGCGACCTGCTCCTCGTAGGCCGGAGCCTCGGCACCCGGCTGCTGCAACAGGCTCAACTGGAGCCGGAAGCGGGGGGATTGGAGAAGCTGCCCGAAGCCGGTGAAGCGAGGCGGGAGATACAGGCCCTCGTCCGTGAACGTGCCCTCGGGTGAAGCGGACGCCTCAGGAGCCTTCCTGGGCCGCCCCGACCGCCCGAGCCCCAGATCGATCCGCCCCGGGAACAGCGCGTCCAGGATCCCGAACTGCTCCACGACCGACAGCGGTGTCTGATGGCCGAGCAGGACGGCGCCCGAGCCGACCCGGATCTCCCGGGTCGCCTGCGCCACGGCCTGGATCACCAGCGCCGGCACCGAGCTCACCACCCCGGGATTGAGGTGATGCTCGGCCACCCAGTAGCGGCGGTAGCCGAACTCCTCTGCCGCGCGGGCCAGTTCGACAGTGTTGCGCAGCGCGGTCGGAGCGTCCGAGCCGGAGGAAATGGGCACGAGATCGAGCACGGAGAGGGGAACCGGAGGCATCCTCCTACTCTCGCTCCGGGACATTGCGGGCGTATGTACGCGGTATGGCAGCGCTCCGGAAGCCCCTTTCCCCGTACACGCGCCCCTTTCCCCCGTGCCCGAACATGCGAGAGGGGCGGCTCTCCCCCGTGGGAGCCGCCCCTCACATCACCGCAGCCTCTGCTACTTCTTGTCGAGCAGGTCCTGCACCTTGCCCCGTACCTCGTCCGTGGCGAGACCGCGGATCGTCAGCGTCGTCCGGCGGCGCAGCACGTCGTCCGGCGTCTCGGCCCACTCGTTGTCCCGGGCGTACACGACCTGCGCCCAGATCTCCGGGGCGTCCGGGTGGACACGCTCGCCCAGCTCCGGGTTCTCGTTCGCCAGGCGGGCGATGTCGAAGGCCAGCGAACCGTAGTGGGTGGCCAGATGCTTGGCGGTGTCCGCCGCCATGCGAGGGCCGGGCGCCGGACCGTCGACCAGCAGGCGGTGGGCGACCGCGCGCGGGTTGGCGACGCCGGGGAGCGGAAGCTTCTTCGGCAGCTGGGAGATCGGCTCGAAGTCCTCGCCCAGCGGGTGGCCCGGCAGCGACTCCAGCTTCTGCATGACCGTACGGCCGATGTGCCGGAAGGTGGTCCACTTGCCGCCCGCGACGGAGAGCATCCCGCCACGGCCTTCGGTGACGACCGTCTCGCGCTTGGCCTTCGACGTGTCGCCGGGGCCGCCGGGCAGCACGCGCAGACCGGCGAAGGAGTACGTGATCAGGTCACGGGAGAGCTGCTGGTCCCGGATCGAGAACGCGGCCTCGTCCAGGATCTGGGCTATGTCCTTCTCGTTGACCGCGACCTCGCCCGGGTCGCCCTCGTACTCCTCGTCGGTGGTGCCGAGCAGGAGCATGTCCTCCCAGGGGAGGGCGAAGGTGATGCGGTACTTGTCGATGGGGGTCGCCAGCGCGGCCTTCCACGGCGACGTGCGCTTCAGTACCAGGTGCGCGCCCTTCGACAGACGGATGGACGGCGCCGAGTTCGGGTCCTCCATCTTGCGCAGGTGGTCGACCCAGGGGCCGGTGGCGTTGAGCACGAGGCGTGCGTCGACGCCGAACTCCTCGCCGTTCGTGCGGTCCCTGAGGTCCGCTCCGGTGACCCGGCCCTTAGTGAAGCGCAGGCCGGTGACCTCGGCGTGGTTGAGGACGACGGCGCCGGACTCGACGGCCGCGCGGACCGTCATCAGAGCCATCCGGGAGTCGTTCATCTGGTCGTCGCCGTACACCGCGACGGCCTTCAGGTTGTCGGTGCGCAGCTCCGGCACGTCCTGCGCGGCCTTCGAGGGGCTCAGCAGGTGACCGACGCCGTCGCCGAACGCCGACAGGGCGGAGTAGGCGAAGACGCCCGCTCCCAGCTTCGCCGCGCCGTGCGGCCCGCCCTTGTACACGGGGAGGTAGAACGTGAGCGGGTTCGCCAGGTGGGGGGCCACCTGGCGGGAAACCGCACGGCGCTCGAAGTGGTTCTCCGCCACCAGCTTCACCGCGCCGGTCTGCAGGTAGCGCAGACCGCCGTGGAGAAGCTTGGAGGAGGCGGAAGAGGTGGCGCCGGCGAAGTCGCCGGCGTCGACCAGAGCCACCCGCAGACCGGACTGCGCGGCGTGCCAGGCGGTGGAGATGCCCAGGATGCCGCCGCCGATCACGAGAAGGTCGTACGTCGCCTTGGAAAGCTGCTCCCGGGTCTCGGCGCGGCTCGGGTTCGAGCCGGAGGCCGGGTGCGTACCGAGGGCAGGCACGGTCTGCGTGGTGGACTGACTGGTCATGCTGGTTCTTACTCCTCGTCCTCGATCCAGCCCATGGTCCGCTCGACGGCCTTGAGCCAGCTCTTGTACTCACGGTCGCGGGTCTCCGCGGCCATGTTCGGGGTCCACTCCGCGGCCCGGCGCCAGTTGGCGCGCAGGTCCTCGGTGTTGGACCAGAAGCCGACGGCGAGACCGGCGGCGTAGGCAGCGCCGAGGCAGGTGGTCTCGGCGACCATCGGACGCACCACGGGGGCGTCCAGGACGTCGGCCAGGGTCTGCATCAGCAGGTTGTTGGAGGTCATGCCGCCGTCGACCTTGAGGGCCGCGAGCTCGACGCCGGAGTCCTTCGTCATGGCGTCGGTGATCTCACGGGTCTGCCAGGCGGTGGCCTCCAGGACGGCGCGCGCGATGTGCGCCTTGGTGACGTACCGGGTCAGACCGGCGATCACACCGCGGGCGTCGGAGCGCCAGTACGGGGCGAACAGACCGGAGAAGGCCGGCACGAAGTAGGCGCCGCCGTTGTCCTCGACCGACGATGCGAGCGTCTCGATCTCGGCGGCGGACTTGATCAGACCCATCTGGTCGCGCATCCACTGGACGAGCGAGCCGGTGACGGCGATGGAGCCCTCAAGGGCGTAGACCGGAGCCTGGTCGCCGATCCGGTAGCCGACGGTGGTCAGCAGGCCCGAGTACGAGTTGATGATCTTGTCGCCGGTGTTCATCAGCATGAACGTGCCGGTGCCGTACGTGGACTTGGCCTCGCCCTCGGAGAAACAGGTCTGGCCGAACAGGGCCGCCTGCTGGTCGCCGAGCGCGGAGGCGACCGGGATGCCGCCGAGCAGGTCGCCGAGCTTGCCGCCGGTGACCTCGCCGTAGACCTCGGCGGAGGAGCGGATCTCGGGGAGCATGTTCAGCGGGACGCCGATGGACTCGGCGATCTTCTCGTCCCACTCCAGGGTGTGCAGGTTCATCAGCATGGTGCGGGAGGCGTTGGTCACGTCGGTGACGTGGTGGCCGCCGTTGACACCACCGGTCAGGTTCCAGATGACCCAGGTGTCCATGGTGCCGAAGAGGATGTCCCCGGCCTCGGCGCGCTCACGCAGACCCTCGACGTTGTCGAGCAGCCAGCGGGCCTTCGGACCGGCGAAGTACGACGCGAGCGGCAGACCGGTCTCGCGGCGGAAGCGGTCCTGGCCGACGTTGCGGCCGAGCTCCTTGCAGAGCGCGTCGGTGCGGGTGTCCTGCCAGACGAGGGCGTTGTGGACCGGCTCGCCGGTGTTCTTGTCCCACAGCAGCGTGGTCTCACGCTGGTTGGTGATGCCGATTGCCTTGATGTCGTCGCGGGTGATGCCGGCCTTCTCGATGGCTCCGGCGACGACTTCCTCGACGTTGGTCCAGATCTCGGTGGCGTTGTGCTCCACCCAGCCCGGCTTCGGGAAGATCTGCTCGTGCTCCTTCTGGTCGACGGAGACGATGCGTCCGTCGCGGTCGAAGACGATGCAGCGGGACGAGGTCGTGCCCTGGTCGATCGCGGCGATGAAGGGGCCGGCGGTGTGTGCGTCGGTCACGGGGTGCTCCTGGAGGTTCCGTATGAAAGGGGCTGTGTATACGGCGCGGTGCTTCAAGCGGTGCTGTGCGGCGTGCGGCTCGTTAGCGGTGCTCTAGGCGGTGCTCAAGCTGAGCTCTTGCGAGCTGTGCTCCTAAGCGAAGGCGACGTTGTATATGCCTGCGGCGATCGCGCCGCCGATCAGCGGACCCGCGATCGGTATCCAGGCGTAGCTCCAGTCGGAACCGCCCTTGTTGGGCAGGGGGAGCAGGGCGTGCACGATGCGCGGACCGAGGTCACGGGCCGGGTTGATCGCGTAGCCCGTCGGGCCACCGAGGGAGAGGCCGATGCTGACCACCACGAGGGAGGTGATCAGGGCGCCCAGGGTGCCCAGGCCGTTGCCGTTGTCGTTGAGGCCCTGGGTGAGGACCGCGAGGACGAGCACGACGGTGCCGATGATCTCGGTGGCGAGGTTCTGCACCACGTTCCGGATCTCGGGGCCGGTGGAGAAGACGCCGAGCACGGGGCCGGCGCCGGTCTCCTGGGCCTCGACGGCCTTGACCTTGGTGGCCTGCGCGCCCGGACCGCCGACGATCTCCTTGTCGGTGAGGTGGGCGAGGAACTGGCCGTAGTAGGCGACCCAGACCAGTGCGGCACCGATCATGGCGCCGAGCAGCTGCCCGCCCCAGTAGGTGGCGACGTTGCTGAAGTCGTTGTCCTTGATCGCGAGCGCGAGCGTCACGGCCGGGTTGAGGTGCGCACCCGAGAGGGGCGCCGAGATGTAGACCGCGGTCAGTACCGCGAAGCCCCACCCGAAGGTGATGGCGAGCCATCCGGCGTTGCGCGCCTTGGAGGCCTTCAGCGTGACGGCGGCGCACACGCCACCGCCCAGCAGGATGAGAACGGCGGTACCGATGGTCTCGCCGATGAAGATGTCGGAGCTGGACACCCGCGACTCCTTTGTCCTTCGTCCAGGGGAAGCCGAACCCCGGGTCCCTCCGGTGGTTCGTTGCTCTCAGGGAGCGAGAGCGATACGGCCCTTGGCATCGCCACACTCTAGCGCGTATTGCCGGTAGGTGTTCGACAATGTCGACCGATGGACGGGAGTCTTGCCGTCGCGTTACCAGCACGTCAAGAGCTCTGTTATCGAAAACACGATCGTTATTGATCGCTATGAGCTATCGGTGAGTCGTCGATCTTGAGGAAGTACGACGAAGGCCGGGAAGCGCTTGGCTTCCCGGCCCTTCTTCGTACGAATCTCAGAACTGTCAGGCGCTCAGAACCGCCCGGCGCCCAGATCCCGTGACACCGCGCGGGCGCAGTCCCGTACCGCCGCGATCAGGTCCGGGCGCAGCTCCCCGTCCTTGCAGACCCGCTCCACGGCGCCCGTGATGCCCACGGCGCCGACCGGCATCCGGCGCCGGTTGTGGATGGGCGCGGCGACCGAGGCGACACCTGTCCAGGTCTCCTCGACGTCTTCCGCGTACCCGCGCGCGCGGGTCCGGTCGAGCACGCCCTCGAAATCGTCCAGCTCGCTTATGGTGCGCGGCGTGAACGCCTTGCGCTCGGCCTCCAGGACCTCGCTGTGTGCCACCGGGTCGTACGCCGACAGGACCTTGCCGAGCGCCGTGGAGTGCAGCGGCTGCATGGCCCCGACCTCCAGCACCTGGCGGCTGTCGTCGGGCCGGAACACGTGGTGCACGATCAGTACGCCCTGCTGGTGCAGCACGCCCAGATAGACGCTCTCGCCGCTCGAGCGGGCCAGGTCGTCGGTCCACACCAGGGCGCGCGCCCGCAGTTCGTGCACGTCCAGGTAGGTGGTGCCCAGCCTGAGCAGCTCGGCGCCCAGCTGATAGCGCCCGGACGCCGTGTCCTGCTCGACGAACCCCTCCTGCTGGAGGGTGCGCAGGATGCCGTGGGCCGTACCCTTGGCCAGGCCCAGCGAGGAGGCGATGTCCGACAGGCCGAGCTGCCGCTCGCCGCCCGCGAGCAGGCGCAGCATCGCCGCCGCCCGTTCGAGCGACTGGATGTTCCGTGCCATCGCCGTGCTGCCTCCGTCCCCTTCGACCGTCGGCGTGCGACTCACTGCCGCCGTTCGGCAATGTCGAACACTACCGGTCGTTGCCGATCTCCCGCTAATGGGTGGTCGCCACATGTTTCGTCCGTCGTGGCACCGCCGTCACCGACGCCACCCCCGTCCGCCCCGTGGACGCCCCTGACCTTTTGCCGGTGCTCCGGGCTACCCTGACGGCGTGCGCCTTCCATGGGAAGCGCAAAGCCGACAGCCGTCGCACTCCAGGGAGCACCTTCATGGCTTCGTTGCCGAACCCGTCCCTTTCGTCCGAGCTTGCCGAGAACCGGACCCGCATCGACGCACTCCGCGAGGCCCTCACCAGCCGCGTCGTCGTGGCCGACGGCGCGATGGGCACGATGCTCCAGGCGCAGGACCCGACGCTGGAGGACTTCGAGAACCTCGAAGGCTGCAACGAGATTCTGAACGTCACCCGCCCCGACATCGTCCGCTCCGTCCACGAGGCCTACTTCGAGGTGGGCGTCGACTGCGTCGAGACGAACACGTTCGGCTCGAACCACTCGGCGGCGGGCGAGTACGAGATCGCCGACCGGATCTTCGAGCTGTCCGAGGCGGGCGCACGCCTCGCCCGCGAGGTCGCCGACGAGTTCGCCGCCAAGGACGGCCGCCGGCGCTGGGTCCTCGGCTCGATCGGCCCGGGCACCAAGCTGCCCTCGCTCGGCCACATCGCGTACGACGTCCTGCGCGACGGCTACCAGCAGAACGCCGAGGGCCTGATCGCCGGCGGCGCGGACGCCCTGATCGTGGAGACCACCCAGGACCTGCTGCAGACCAAGGCGAGCCTGATCGGCGCACGCCGCGCGATGGACGCGCTCGGCCTGGACATGCCGCTGATCTGCTCGCTCGCCTTCGAGACCACCGGCGTCATGCTGCTCGGCTCGGAGATCGGCGCGGCGCTGACGGCCCTGGAGCCGCTCGGCATCGACCTCATCGGCCTGAACTGCTCCACGGGCCCCGCGGAGATGAGCGAGCACCTGCGCTATCTGGCCCGCCACTCGCGTACGCCGCTGATGTGCATGCCGAACGCAGGCCTGCCGGTGCTCACCAAGGACGGCGCGTACTTCCCGCTGACCCCGCCCGAGATGGCCGACGCGCAGGAGAACTTCGTCCGCGACTACGGCCTCTCGCTGGTCGGCGGCTGCTGCGGCTCGACGCCCGAGCATCTGCGCCAGGTCGTCGAGCGCGTCCGTGACATCGCCCCGTACCAGCGCACCCCGCAGCCCGAGCCGGGCGCCGCCTCCCTCTACCAGACGGTGTCGTTCCGCCAGGACACCGCGTACATGGCGATCGGCGAGCGCACCAACGCCAACGGTTCGAAGAAGTTCCGCGAGGCCATGCTGGAGGCCCGCTGGGACGACTGCGTGGAGATGGCCCGTGACCAGATCCGCGAGGGCGCGCACATGCTCGACCTCTGCGTGGACTACGTGGGCCGGGACGGCGTCGCGGACATGCAGGAGCTGGCCGGCCGCTTCGCCACCGCCTCCACGCTGCCGATCGTCCTGGACTCCACCGAGGTCGACGTCCTGCGCGCGGGCCTGGAGAAGCTGGGCGGGCGGGCCGTCATCAACTCCGTGAACTACGAGGACGGCGACGGCCCCGAGTCGCGCTTCGCGAAGGTCACCCGCCTCGCCCAGGAGCACGGCGCCGCACTGATCGCGCTGACCATCGACGAGGAGGGCCAGGCCCGCACCGTCGAGACCAAGGTCGCCATCGCCGAGCGGCTGATCGAGGACCTGACGACGAACTGGGGCATCCACGAGTCGGACATCCTCATCGACACCCTGACCTTCACCATCTGCACCGGTCAGGAGGAGTCCCGGAAGGACGGCATCGCCACCATCGAGGCGATCCGCGAGCTCAAGCGCCGTCGCCCGGACGTCCAGACCACGCTGGGCCTGTCGAACATCTCCTTCGGCCTCAACCCGGCGGCCCGCATCCTGCTCAACTCGGTCTTCCTCGACGAGTGCGTCAAGGCGGGCCTGGACTCGGCGATCGTGCACGCGTCGAAGATCCTGCCGATCGCGCGCTTCTCCGAGGAGGAGGTCACCACCGCGCTCGACCTCATCCACGACCGCCGCGCCGAGGGTTATGACCCGCTGCAGAAGCTGATGGCCCTCTTCGAGGGCGCCACCACCAAGTCCCTGAAGGCCGGCAAGGCCGAGGAACTGGCCGCGCTGCCGCTGGACGAGCGGCTCAAGCGGCGGATCATCGACGGCGAGAAGAACGGCCTGGAGGCCGACCTCGCCGATGCGCTCCAGACCCGCCCCGCCCTGGACATCGTCAACGAGACCCTGCTGGACGGCATGAAGGTCGTCGGCGAGCTGTTCGGCTCCGGCCAGATGCAGCTGCCGTTCGTGCTCCAGTCCGCCGAGGTCATGAAGACGGCCGTCGCCTACCTCGAACCGCACATGGAGAAGTCGGACGCCGAGGGTAAGGGCACGATCGTCCTGGCCACCGTGCGCGGCGACGTCCACGACATCGGCAAGAACCTCGTCGACATCATCCTGTCCAACAACGGCTACAACGTCGTCAACCTCGGCATCAAGCAGCCCGTCTCCGCGATCCTCGACGCCGCCGAGGAGCACCGGGCCGACGTCATCGGCATGTCCGGCCTCCTGGTCAAGTCCACGGTGATCATGAAGGAGAACCTGGAGGAGCTGAACCAGCGCGGGCTCTCGGCCGACTACCCCGTCATTCTCGGCGGGGCGGCGCTGACGCGGGCGTACGTCGAGCAGGACCTGTACGAGATCTACCAGGGCGAAGTCCGCTACGCCCGGGACGCCTTCGAGGGCCTGCGCCTGATGGACGCGCTGATCGGCGTCAAGCGCGGGGTGCCGGGCGCGGCCCTGCCGGAGCTGAAGCAGCGCCGGGTGCGGGCCGCCGCGGCCGACACGGTGGTCGAGGAGCGCCCCGAGGAGGGCCACGTCCGCTCCGACGTCGCGGTCGACAACCCCGTGCCCGAGCCGCCGTTCTGGGGCACCCGCGTCATCAAGGGCATCCAGCTCAAGGAGTACGCCTCCTGGCTGGACGAGGGCGCCCTGTTCAAGGGGCAGTGGGGCCTCAAGCAGGCACGCACGGGCGACGGGCCGACGTACGAGGAACTGGTCGAGACCGAGGGCCGCCCGCGGCTGCGCGGGCTGCTGGACAAGCTGCAGACGGACAACCTGCTGGAGGCGGCCGTCGTCTACGGCTACTTCCCGTGCGTGTCCAAGGACGACGACCTGATCCTCCTGGACGAGCGGGGCAACGAGCGCACGCGCTTCACGTTCCCGCGCCAGCGCCGTGGCCGCCGGCTGTGCCTCGCCGACTTCTTCCGCCCGGAGGAGTCCGGCGAGACGGACGTCGTCGGTCTCCAGGTCGTCACCGTCGGCTCCCGGATCGGCGAGGAGACCGCCAAGCTCTTCGAGTCGAACTCCTACCGCGACTATCTCGAACTGCACGGCCTGTCCGTGCAGTTGGCCGAGGCGCTCGCCGAGTACTGGCACGCGCGCGTGCGTTCCGAGCTGGGCTTCGCCGGTGAGGACCCGGCCGCCATCGAGGACATGTTCGACCTCAAGTACCGCGGTGCCCGTTTCTCGCTCGGCTACGGCGCCTGTCCCAACCTGGAGGACCGCGCCAAGATCGCCCGGCTCCTGGAGCCGGAGCGCATCGGCGTCCACCTCTCCGAGGAGTTCCAGCTCCACCCGGAGCAGTCCACGGACGCGATCGTCATCCACCACCCGGAGGCGAAGTACTTCAACGCGCGCTGAGGCCCGCCGAGCCGGACAGAGCCGTACAGAGCGGCACAGAGCCGTGCTGAGACGCGCCGAGGATTACTGCGACGCGTACTGATCCGATAAGTCGTACACTGGTCGGTCCACTGCAGGCCGGTTGCCCCTTTGCCAAAAAAGGGCAACCGGCCTGATCGTCCCTCAAGGAGGTGCGCCCGGATGACCAGTACGGTCCCCGCGCTCGGTACCCGTACGGCCGAAGGCTCAGCCCTGGAGGCCGTGCTCCTCGACATGGACGGCACTCTGGTGGACACCGAAGGCTTCTGGTGGGACGTCGAGGTCGAGGTCTTCGCGGCCCTCGGCCACACGCTCGACGACTCCTGGCGCCATGTGGTGGTCGGCGGCCCCATGACCCGCAGTGCCGGATTCCTCATCGAGGCCACCGGAGCCGACATCACCCTCGCCGAGCTGACCGTGCTGCTCAACGACGGGTTCGAGGGCCGTATCGGCCGCTCGCTGCCGCTGATGCCGGGCGCGGCCAGACTCCTCGCCGAGCTGGCGGCGCACGAGATCCCCACCGCCCTGGTCTCCGCCTCGCACCGCCGCATCATCGACCGCATCCTGGGCTCGCTCGGTCCCCAGTACTTCGCGCTGACCGTCGCGGGCGACGAGGTCGAGCGGACCAAGCCGTTCCCCGACCCCTATCTGCTCGCGGCCTCGGGGCTCGGCGCGGCTCCGGCCCGGTGCGCCGTCATCGAGGACACCGCCACGGGCGTCGCCGCCGCCGAGGCCGCCGGATGCCGGGTCGTCGCCGTACCCTCGGTCGCGCCCATCGCCCCCGCCGCCCGGCGCACGGTGGTGACGTCCCTCGAAGAGGTCGACCTGCCTTTTCTACGCGGCTTGATGACGGAAATGCACTAAGCGTTCACCCAGCGTGCAGAACTGAATCACCGAGCGTGCGGAACGAATACGGGAAAAGACGGAGGGTTCCCCGAGGTAACCGCAGGTGACCCTCTCGCAGGAATTCATTCGCGAGCCGGATGGCCGAATTCCGGTACTTGCCAACCGAGTTGAGAGTGTGACGTTCGCCACGCCACAAGGGGTCGACATCGGGTCGGACATGTGCCGTAACCCCCCTTTCGGGGGTGCTTGACGTGCCCTTGTGTCCCGATTGGTGGAATCCTGCACGAATCCTTCCGCTGTCGGGTTATCGGTGTGTCCACGCCCGGTTTCGCAGCGTGATGGGAACTCAACTCCGGTACCTGCGAGCCGTCCTGGTGGTGCGGACTAATGTCGTCGCGAGAACATCGCCGTACCCCCCGTGACCCGCCGCACCACCCCTGCATGCGGGTTCACGGAATCTACAGCTCTGGAGAAACTCGAGCATGAACCGCAAGACTTTGGTGCTGCCGGCCGTGATCGGCCTGCTTGCCCCGGTGCTCGCCGCATGTGGTGGGTCCGACAGCGGGAGCAACAGCGGCGATGCCATCGTTGTCGGCACCACGGATGCGTTCAAGGCCTCGAAGGCTGCCCCGGCTCCCCTCGACCCGGCGTACGCGTACGACGTGGGCACCTGGAACGTTCTCCGGCAGACCGTGCAGACCCTGATGGTCCAGCCGCGCGGCGACGGCGACCCGGAGCCCGAGGCGGCCGAGAAGTGCGGGTTCAGCGACACGGGCAACGAGCGCTACGCCTGCACGCTGCGCAAGGACCTGAAGTTCTCCAACGGCGACCCCGTTACCGCCAAGGACGTCAAGTTCTCCATCGACCGCGCACTGTCGCTCAAGTCCGACAGTGGTGTGTTCGCGCTGCTCTCCACCATCGACACCGTCGAGACGCAGGGCGACCGCGAGGTCATCTTCCACCTCAAGACCGCGGACGCCACCTTCCCCTTCAAGCTGTCGACCCCGGTCGCCGGTATCGTGAACCCCAAGGACTACGAGAAGGGCAAGCTGCGCGACGGCTTCGAGGTGGACGGCTCTGGCCCGTACACCCTTGAGGCCGAGGTCAAGGACGACAAGATGGTCAAGGCCGTCTTCACCAAGAACCCGAACTACAAGGGTCAGTTGAAGGTGAAGAACAGCAAGGTCGAGATGCGCTCCTACGAGAGCGCCGACGCCATGGGCACCGCGCTCGAAAAGGGCGACATCGACCTGATGACCCGCTCGATGACGCCCGCCCAGATCACCAAGCTCGGCAACGTCACGGACAGCAACATCGACCTGATCGAGATGCCTGGCCTGGAGATCCGCTACCTGGCCTTCAACACCGATGCCTCGACGGTGAAGACCAAGGCCGTCCGCCAGGCCATGGCCCAGCTCGTCAACCGCGGTGAGCTCGTCTCCAAGGTGTACGGCTCCCAGGCCGAGCCGCTCTACTCGATGGTCCCGGCCACCATCACGGGCCACTCCAACTCGTTCTTCAACAAGTACGGGGACCCGAGCGTCACCAAGGCCAAGGCGGCACTGGCCAAGGCCAACATCACCACCCCGGTGAAGCTCACCCTGCACTACACGACCGACCACTACGGCACGGCCACCCAGCAGGAGTTCGAGGTCCTGAAGAAGCAGCTGAACGCCAGCGGCCTCTTCGACGTCAGCATCTCGGGGACCAGCTGGGACAAGTTCGTCCCGGCCGAGCGGGCGGGCGACTACGACGTCTGGGGCATGGGCTGGTTCCCTGACTTCCCGGACGCCGACAACTACCTGGCGCCGTTCCTCGACAAGGACAACTTCCTCAAGTCGCCTTACACGAACAACCAGGTCATCAACACCCTCATCCCGGAGTCCCGGCGCGAGGCCGACCGCCTCACCGCGTCGAAGAGCCTCACCGACATCCAGGACATCGTGGCCGAAGACGTCCCGCTGCTGCCCCTGTGGCAGGGCAAGCAGTACATCGCCGCGCGGGACGACATCACGGGCACGGAGTGGGCGCTCAACTCCTCCTCGACCCTCCAGCTGTGGGAGCTCGGCCGAGGAGTCAGCGGCTGACCGATCTCCCCGACCCGGGGCCGGGGCGGCCCCGGGTTCTCGAGACCCGACGACAAGGCACATGCTCGTGAACATGCGCAACCAGTGGCCGGTCCTGCCCATCGTGGCGGGGCTGGCCTCCGGCCTGCTCACCGGATGCGGCTCGGAGACCGGCGATTCCGGGAGCAGCGGCTCCTCCGTGGTCATGGGGATGTCCGACGACGTCCTGGCCACCGACCCGGCGTCCGGCTACGACCCGGGTTCCTGGCTGTTGTTCAACAACGTCTTCCAGTCCCTGCTGAGTTTCCCCAACGGTGGCACCGAGCCGGTCCCGGAGGCCGCCAAGGAGTGCACGTTCACGGACACCTCGACCACGGTGTACAAGTGCACGCTGCAGGACGGGCTGAAGTTCAGCAACGGTGACGAGCTCACCTCGAAGGACGTCAAGTTCTCCTTCGACCGCATGCTGGAGATCAACGACGACGCCGGTCCCGCGATCATGTTCCCCATGCTCGACACGGTGGAGACGCCGGACAGGAAGACCGTCGTCTTCCACCTCAAGTACGCCGACGCCACCTTCCCGAGCAAGATCGCCTCCGGCGCGGGCTCGATCGTGGACCACCAGCAGTACTCCAGCAGCGGACTGCGCACGGACAACGAGGCGGTCGGCTCGGGCCCGTACAAGCTGGACTCCTTCAGCAAGGACAAGGCCGTCTTCTCCATCAACGGCAACTACAAGGGCACCGCCAAGGTGAAGAACTCCGGCATGACGCTGAAGTTCTTCCACGGCGACCAGTCCGCCCTGAAGAACGCGCTGCTCAGCAACCAGATCGACATCGCCTACCGCGGCCTCGCCGCCAACGACATCGCGGACATCGAGGACAGCACCGCCACCGGCAGCGGCATCAACGTCGTCGAGGGCACCAGCGCCGAAGTCCAGCACCTCGTCTTCAACATGGACGACCCGGTCGCCGGCAAGCTCGGCGTGCGCAAGGCCATCGCCTATCTGCTCGACCGCGACGCCCTGGTCAACGAGGTCTACGAGGACACGGCGACACCGCTCTACTCGATCATCCCGGCCGGCATCACCGGCCACAACACGTCGTTCTTCGACACCTACGGCGCCCGCCCCTCGAAGTCCAAGGCCCAGGCCGCGCTGCGCGCCGAGGGCATCAGCGGCAAGGTGAAGCTGACGCTCTGGTCGACGCCGTCGCGCTACGGCCCGTCCACCGACCAGGAGTTCAAGGCGATCGCCAAGCAGCTCAACGCCAGCGGGCTGTTCGACGCCACCGTGAAGTCCGTCGCCTACGACCAGTACGAGAAGGACATCGCCAAGGGCAAGTACGGCGTGTACGTGAAGGGCTGGGTGCCCGACTACCCGGACCCGGACAACTTCACGGCCCCGTTCTTCGGCAAGGGCAACGTGCTGAGCAACAACTTCACCAACAGCACGATCACCGGCCAGCTCATCCCGAAGACCGCCGCCGAGAGCGACCGCTCCTCGACCGACTCCGACTACGGCAGGCTTCAGGACCTCGTGGCCGACGAAGTGCCGATCATCCCGATCTGGCAGGCCAAGCAGTACGCCGTCGTCCGCGACAACGTCTACGGGCTCGAATACTGCCTCGACGCCTCGACCGTGTTCCGCTTCTGGGAGATCAGCAAGGGCTGACCCGTGGTGTACATGCGTTGAGGGCGCCCCCTTCCAGAAGGGGGCGCCCTCAACGCATGTGCTGCGACGGGCTACTGCGCGCCGGGGCGCACCAGCCCGCTCTCGTACGCATACACCGCGGCCTGCACCCGGTCGCGCAGCCCCAGCTTGGTCAGGACGTGGCCCACATGCGTCTTGACCGTGGTCTCGCTGACGAACAGGTCGGCCGCGATCTCCGCGTTCGACAGGCCGCGAGCCACCAGCTTCAGCACCTCGACCTCACGGTCGGTCAGCGTGTGCAGCGTGTCCGGAACCGGCTCGTCGCCGGACGGCAGATGACCCGCGTACTTGTCGAGCAGCCGGCGCGTGATGCTCGGCGCGAGCATCGCCTCGCCCGCCGCGACCACCCTGATCGCCTGCACCAGCTCATCGGCGGGCGCGTCCTTGAGCAGGAAGCCGCTCGCGCCCGCGCGCAGCGCCTCCACCACGTACTCGTCGAGGTCGAAGGTCGTCAGGACAAGGACCTTCGCCGGACCGTCCCGGCCGGGGCCGGAGATCTGCCGGGTCGCCTCGACACCGTCCATCCGCGGCATACGGATGTCCATCAGAACCACATCGGGCTGCAAGGCACGTACTTGGTCGAGTGCCTGGAGACCGTCACCGGCCTCGCCGACGACCGCAAGGTCCTGCTCCGCTTCCAGGATCATCCGGAAGCCGGTACGCAGCAGCGGCTGGTCGTCGACCAGTAGGACGCGGATGGCCACGTGAGTCTCCTTCGCTAGTCCGGCCCCATTCTGCCCTGCGCGTGCTCACCGGCTCGCCGCTGGGGCGCTCCAGCCCCGCCGGCTCACACGCCGTCCGGCTCGGGCGCCCTGACAGGCAGCGGATAGGGCGGGGGAGTGCCGCCGAATTCCGGACACACCGCCTGGTGATCGCACCAGCCGCACAGCTTGGTGGGCCGCGGCCGCCAGTCACCGGTCTCGGTGGCCTGCCGGATCGCGTCCCACAGGGCGAGCAGCTTGCGCTCGACCCGCTCCAGGTCCGCGATCACCGGGTCGTACGTCAGCACGTCACCGCTGCCGAGATAGACGAGCTGGAGCCGACGCGGGACCACCTGCTTCAGCCGCCACACCACGAGGGCGTAGAACTTCATCTGGAACAGGGCGCCCTCGGCGTACTCGGGCCGTGGTGCCTTGCCCGTCTTGTAGTCGACGATCCGGACCTCGCCCGTCGGCGCCACGTCGACGCGGTCGATGATGCCGCGCAGCTTGAGCCCGGAGTCGAGCCGCGCCTCGACGAACAGCTCCCGCTCGGCGGGTTCGAGACGGGTCGGGTCCTCCAGCGTGAACCAGCGCTCCACCAGCTGCTCGGCCTCGGTGAGCCAGCGCGCCAGCCGCTCGCCCTCCGGGTCGTCGGCGAACAGCTCCACGACCTCCGGTTTGGTCTCCCGCAAGCGGTCCCACTGCCCGGGGATCAACGACTTGGCGCGCGGCGCCGTCCGCTCCGTCGCCGGTGCGTCGAAGAGCCGCTCAAGGACCGCGTGCACCAAAGTGCCCCTGGTCGCCGCCTCGCTCGGCTTCTCGGGGAGCTTGTCGATCACCCGGAACCGGTACAGCAGCGGGCACTGCATGAAGTCACTGGCACGCGAGGGCGACAGCGACGTGGGCGGCACGGCGGGGGCGGCCGGTATGGCAGCGGCGGCCGCGACAGCCTCCGTACCTTCCGTACCTTCCGCCGCTTCGCTCGCGACGACTCCGGTCGCTTCGACCGCGACGGGTTCGGTCCGCTCGGCCGGCACGGCGGTTCCGGCGCTGTCGGCGCCGTTCTCCGCGACGCCCTCGGTGCTGGTTTCCATGACGACAGACCTTACGGCCCGCCACTGACAGCACTGCGCCATTACGGGGGACAACCCCCGGACCCTCAGCCGGACAAGCGGGTCGGCCGCGCCGGCCGGCGACGACGTCGGACGGTCCGCGTGAGCGATACGAGCAGTGCCCGGGTGGCACGGGCGACGGCGCGGAAAACGGAGGGGGTGCCGGGGCGGAACGCGTCGCGACGGCCGCATACCATCGACCCAGACCCTCCTGCTCCGCGTGATCGGGGCGGGAGACGCTTCGAACGAGGGGACATCGTGGACGAGAGCGGCGGGAGCGGGCAGCCGCGGTCCGGTACCGATGAAGCGGCCGAGCGCCACGAGGGGCCGCAGGCCTCCACGGGCCCGGCCGTGGACGCCACACGCCCCGGACCGGACCGTCACGAGCGCCCCACCGGGCCTGCGCCCACGGCCCAGCGTGATCCCGAGCCCCAGCCCGACGCCGACGCCTCGGCCCAGGCCCAGCCGGGCGGCGAGGCAGCCCCTGACATCTCCGCCGAGCCCGAGACGCCCCAGGGCCCTCAGGGCGAGTCCCGGTCCGATACCGGTGCCGACGAAACCACCGACACCAGTACTGCCGAAACCACTGACACCGGTGCTGCCGAAAACACCGACATCGATGCCGCCGACCACACCTTTGTGAAGACCGGCCCCCAGCCCACGGACGCCGACTCGGCCGACTCCACCGCGTCCACCCGGACCCTGGCCCAGTCCGGTTCCGGCAAGGGCCGGCCGCCGCGCCGCGGCAAGGAGCCCGGTGGCGGGCTGCTCATGGGGCGGCCCTTCGGCGTGCCGGTGTATGTCGCGCCGAGCTGGTTCCTCGTGGCCGCACTGATCACCTGGGTGTTCGGCGGCCAGCTGGACCGCGTGCTGCCGGACCTCGGCGCCGCGCGTTACCTGGTGTCCCTCTTTTTCGCGGTGGTCTTCTACGCCTCCGTGCTCGTCCACGAGCTCGCCCACACCGTCGCCGCCCTGCGCTTCAAGCTGCCGGTGCGCCGGATCCAGCTGCAGTTCTTCGGCGGGGTCTCGGAGATCGAGAAGGAGGCCGAGACACCGGGCCGGGAGTTCGTGCTGGCCTTCGTCGGCCCACTGCTCTCGCTCATCCTGTCCGGCCTCTTCTATGTGGCCATGCAGACCGTCGAACCGGGCACGGTCCCCGGCGTCCTACTCGCCGGCCTGATGATCTCCAACCTCATCGTCGCCGCCTTCAACCTGCTGCCCGGACTGCCCCTGGACGGCGGCCGCATGCTCCGCGCCGTCGTCTGGAAGATCACCGGCAGGCCGATGAGCGGCACGATCGCCGCCGCCTGGGTCGGCCGCGCCCTCGCCGTCTCCGTACTGATCGGGCTGCCCCTGCTCACCCAGTCCGGAGTGATCGGCGACGCCCCGGACGACATCGGCGGCATGGACACCGTCACGGACGCCCTGCTCGCCGCCATCCTCGCCGCGATCATCTGGACCGGCGCCGGCAACAGCCTCCGGATGGCCCGGCTGCGCGAACACCTGCCGGAGCTGCGCGCCCGCTCGCTCACCCGGCGCGCGGTCCCGGTCGAGACCAACACCCCGCTCTCGGAAGCCCTGCGCCGCGCCAACGACGCCGGCGCCCGGGCCCTGGTCGTGGTCGACGCCGACGGCGAACCGCTCTCCCTGGTCCGCGAGGCCGCCATCGTCGGCGTACCGGAACACCGCCGCCCCTGGGTCGCCGTCAGCGGCCTCGCCCAGGACCTCACCGACGGCATGCGCGTCTCCGCCGAGCTCGCGGGCGAGGACCTCCTGGACGCCCTGCGCGCGACCCCGGCGACCGAATACCTGGTGGTGGAGGACTCGGGCGAGATCTACGGGGTCCTGTCGGCGGCGGACGTGGAACGAGCCTTCGTCAAGGCGATGGCCCGCCCCTCCTGAAGGGATCCGTCGAAGACGCATCACCCGCGGTGTCCGCACGTACCTCCCATGGTCAGCGCCCCGCGCGGGGACCGGTAGGCTGGTCACATGTCCGAACCGACCGGTGCCGCCCGCAGGCGCGGGCCCTTCAAGGTCGGGGACCAGGTTCAGCTGACCGACCCCAAGGGCCGCCACTACACGTTCACGCTCGAAGCGGGGAAGAACTTCCACACCCACAAGGGTTCCTTCCCGCACGACGAGCTGATCGGTGCTCCCGAGGGCAGCGTTGTCCGCACCACGGGGAACGTCGCCTATCTCGCGCTGCGCCCCCTGCTCCCCGACTACGTCCTGTCCATGCCCCGCGGCGCCGCCGTGGTCTACCCCAAGGACGCGGGGCAGATCCTGGCCTTCGCCGACATCTTCCCCGGCGCGCGCGTCGTGGAAGCGGGCGTCGGCTCCGGCTCGCTCAGCAGCTTCCTGCTGCGCGCCATCGGCGACCAGGGCATGCTGCACTCCTACGAGCGCCGCGAGGACTTCGCCGAGATCGCCCAGCAGAACGTGGAGCGCTACTTCGGCGGCCCGCACCCCGCCTGGCAGCTCACCGTCGGCGACCTCCAGGACAACCTGAGCGACACCGACGTGGACCGCGTCATCCTCGACATGCTCGCCCCCTGGGAGTGCCTGGAGGCCGTCTCCAAGGCCCTCGTCCCCGGCGGCATCCTCTGCTGCTACGTGGCGACCACCACCCAGCTCGCGCGGACCGTGGAGTCCATCCGCGAGATCGGCTGCTTCAACGAGCCGACCTCCTGGGAGTCGATGATCCGCAACTGGCACGTCGAGGGCCTGGCCGTCCGCCCCGATCACCGGATGATCGGCCACACCGGCTTCCTGCTCACCGCCCGCCGCCTCGCGGACGGCGTCGAGCCGCCCATGCGCCGCCGCCGCCCCGCCAAGGGCGCGTACGGCGAGGACTACACCGGTCCGAACGCCGACGGCGGCTCCGGCCGCTGACGTACCCAACGCACCACGACTGTGGCCGAGTTCCCGGAATCGCCCGGGAACTCGGCCACAGCCCTTTTCCGTTGACGCGCCGCCAGAAGTACGGACCCCGCCGTTCCACCACACTGTGACGTGTGGCACCATGCGGGACACCCCCACCGGCACAGCCCTCACGGGAGACACTCCTAGTGCAGCAATCCGTTGTCCCGGAACTGGCACACACGCACACCAGCCCCATCCAGTGGGTCGCCACGGCCACCGCCATCGCCGGAGTCGTCGCGCTGTCCTCCGTCCTGCAGCCCGGCTCGGCGACGGCGGCCGCGCCGGGCCCCGAGACGAAGTCCGCGGCGGCCGCGATCGCTCCCGACCCCGCCGCTGTCGACTTCCCGATCGAGTGCGGGCCCACCAAGGTCCTCGTCCAGAAGAAGGCCTCCGGGGACCTCGACGGCGACGGCCGCCCGGAGACCGTGGCCGTCGTCCGCTGCGACGCGGGCTCGGGCACCCCGCCCAACGGCGTCTACGTCCTCACCCAGGCCGCGGGCGCGAAGAAGCCTCGCGTCGTTGCCACCCTGGTCGACCCCAAGGACCGTCTGAGCGTCACGGACTTCGCGCTGCGCGACGAAACCGTCACCGCCACCCTGCTCGGCTACTCCTCGACCGACGTACCGAGTTGCTGCCCGGACGTGAAGGACCGCGCCAAGTGGCAGTGGAAGAACGGCGCGTTCCTCCGCTCGACCCCGTCCGAGGCCCAGAGCGTGTGAGCACCTGACGAAGTACGCGGCACACGAAAACACCCTCCGCCCGGCGGAGGGTGTGAGAAAGCAGACAGCCGGTGACGCGGGGTGCCACTTGAGTCACTCCGCGTCAGGACCGTAGACCTCGACCTTGTCCGAAACCCGACGTACATGGATGCAGTCGCCCGGGCACTCCTTCGCGGAGTCGGTCACATCGCGCAGAAGCGGAAGCGGTACGGGCGTTGTGGCGCCCGGGACCTGCAGCAGCTCGTCGTCGGGGCTCTTCACATAGGCCAGACCGTCGATGTCCAGCTCAAAGACCTCGGGCGCGTACTGGGCGCAGATTCCGTCGCCGGTACAGAGATCCTGATCGATCCAGACCTCAAGTGCCTCGCCGTCGACTCCGGCCTCCTGCTGCACGGTCATTTCTCCTGCCGTTTCCTGCGCCGAGCGATCCGACATGCCAGCAAGTCGGGCCAGCTCTGACGGGTGTTGAACACTTCGACCCTACCTCCGTCCGCTTCCCAATCATGTTGGGTGGGTATTCCCCTGGCGTGAGGGAGAGCGCAAGGGTGAAGATCGGACACACCCCGACAGTCTTTGTGATCTAGGGGTTTCAATCGACACCCACCCAGGTAGGGTCTGGAAGCGTCCAGCTCCCCTTGGAGGAGGTGAGGACCGTGGCAGCCCACGACGACGACATGAACCGCGGCATCCGCCCGGGACGAGGGTCCGATGACCCCGCCGGGCAGATTGCCTACCTTGAGCAGGAGATCGCCGTCCTGCGACGCAAGCTCGCCGACTCTCCGCGGCACACGAGGATTCTCGAAGAGCGGATCGTCGAGCTGCAGACCAACCTGGCCGGCGTGTCCGCACAGAACGAGCGGCTCGCCAACACGCTCCGTGAGGCCCGCGACCAGATCGTGGCCCTCAAGGAAGAGGTCGACCGGCTCGCACAGCCGCCGGCAGGCTTCGGTGTCTTCCTCGTGGCGAACGAGGACGGCACGGCGGACATCTTCACCGGGGGCCGCAAGCTCCGGGTGAACGTCAGCCCCAGCGTGGAGCTCGAAGAGCTCAGGCGCGGCCAGGAAGTGATGCTCAACGAAGCCCTCAACGTGGTCGAGGCCATGGAGTACGAGAGCGTCGGCGACATCGTCACCCTCAAGGAGATCCTCGAGGACGGCGAGCGCGCCCTCGTGCAGGGGCACACCGACGAGGAACGGGTGGTACGGCTCGCCGAGCCCCTCCTGGACGTCGTCATCCGACCCGGCGACGCCCTGCTTCTCGAACCCCGTTCCGGCTATGTCTACGAAGTCGTCCCGAAGAGCGAGGTCGAGGAACTCGTCCTCGAAGAGGTCCCGGACATCGGCTACGAGCAGATCGGCGGCCTGGGAAACCAGATCGAACTGATCCGCGACGCGGTCGAGCTCCCCTACCTCTACCCCGACCTCTTCAAGGAGCACGAACTGCGGCCGCCCAAGGGTGTCCTGCTGTACGGGCCCCCCGGATGCGGCAAGACGCTCATCGCCAAGGCCGTGGCCAACTCGCTGGCCAAGAAGGTCGCCGAGGTGACCGGACAGGCCACCGGCAAGAGCTTCTTCCTCAACATCAAGGGCCCCGAGCTCCTCAACAAGTACGTCGGCGAGACCGAGCGGCAGATCCGCCTCGTCTTCCAGCGTGCACGTGAGAAGGCAAGCGAGGGCACCCCCGTCATCGTCTTCTTCGACGAGATGGAATCCCTCTTCCGCACCCGTGGATCGGGCGTCAGCTCGGACGTGGAGAACACCATCGTCCCCCAGCTGCTCGCCGAGATCGACGGCGTGGAGGGCCTGGAGAACGTGGTCGTGATCGGCGCCTCGAACCGCGAGGACATGATCGACCCCGCGATCCTGCGCCCCGGACGTCTCGATGTGAAGATCAAGATCGAGCGCCCGGACGCCGAGGCAGCGAAGGACATCTTCGCGAAGTACCTCACCGAGCGCCTCCCGCTGCACTCCGACGACCTCGGAGAACACGGCGGAGACCGGTCGGCCACCGTCCACGGCATGATCCAGACCGCCGTGGAGCAGATGTACGCCGAATCCGAGGAGAACCGCTTCCTCGAGGTCACCTACGCCAACGGCGACAAGGAAGTCCTGTACTTCAAGGACTTCAACTCCGGCGCCATGATCGAGAACATCGTCGGCCGCGCCAAGAAGGCGGCCATCAAGGCCTTCCTCGAACAGAACCAGAAGGGCCTTCGGGTCTCCCACCTCCTCCAGGCCTGCGTGGACGAGTTCAAGGAGAACGAGGACCTGCCCAACACCACCAACCCGGACGACTGGGCCCGAATCTCCGGCAAGAAGGGCGAACGGATCGTCTACATCCGTACGCTCGTCACCGGAAAGCAGGGCGCGGACACCGGACGCTCCATCGACACGGTGGCGAACACCGGTCAGTACCTGTAAAAGACAGGGCGGCTGCGGGTGCCCTCACCGGGTACCCGCAGCCGACTGTTTTCCGGGGCACGGCTGGAGCAGAGCAATGACGCAAATGATCTCCCCACCAGCGCAAAGGCGTTCTAGGCTCTTTCGTACCGCCGAGTCGCGCGTTGCGGGGACGGGCACCGCACACGCACCGGAGCACCAGCGGTACTTGAGCAGCGCCCCCGACCGAGGGCGCTGCCGGGCAAGGAGGGCCGCATGACCGTACGGCGAGTAATGGGCATCGAGACGGAGTACGGGATCTCCGTCCCCGGCCACCCCAACGCCAATGCCATGCTCACCTCGTCCCAGATCGTCAACGCCTACGCGGCGGCGATGCACCGGGCGCGCCGCGCCCGCTGGGACTTCGAGGAGGAGAACCCGCTGCGGGACGCGCGAGGCTTCGACCTCGCCCGCGAGGCCGCCGACTCCAGCCAGCTCACCGACGAGGACATCGGCCTGGCCAATGTCATCCTCACCAACGGTGCGCGGCTGTACGTGGACCACGCACACCCGGAGTACAGCGCTCCCGAGGTCACCAACCCGCTGGACGCCGTCCTGTGGGACAAGGCCGGCGAGCGCATCATGGCGGAGGCCGCGGAGCGCGCGGCCCAGCTCCCCGGCGCCCAGCCGATCCACCTCTACAAGAACAACACCGACAACAAGGGCGCCTCGTACGGCACGCACGAGAACTATCTGATGAAGCGGGAGACCCCCTTCTCGGACATCGTGCGCCACCTCACGCCGTTCTTCGTCTCACGCCAGGTCGTCACCGGAGCGGGCCGCGTCGGTATCGGCCAGGACGGACACGAGCACGGCTTCCAGCTCAGCCAGCGCGCCGACTACTTCGAGGTCGAGGTGGGCCTGGAGACCACCCTGAAGCGCCCCATCATCAACACCCGCGACGAGCCGCACGCGGACGCCGAGAAGTACCGCAGGCTGCACGTGATCATCGGCGACGCGAACCTCTCCGAGATCTCGACCTACCTGAAACTGGGCACGACGGCCCTGGTCCTGTCCATGATCGAGGACGGCTTCATCGCCGTGGACCTCGCCGTCGACCAGCCCGTACGCACCCTCCACCAGGTCTCGCACGACCCGACCCTCAAGCGCCTGGTCACGCTCCGCAGCGGACGCACACTCACCGCTGTGCAGTTGCAGATGGAGTACTTCGAGCTGTCGCGCAAGTACGTGGAGGAACGGTTCGGAGCCGACGCGGACGAGCAGACCAAGGACGTCCTGCTCCGCTGGGAGGACACCCTGAACCGCCTGGAGAACGACCCGATGAGCCTCTCCGGAGAGCTCGACTGGGTCGCCAAGCGGGAACTCATGGAGGGCTACCGACGCCGCGACGGCCTCGACTGGGACGCCGCCCGGCTGCACCTGGTCGACCTCCAGTACGCCGACGTACGCGCCGAGAAGGGCCTCTACAACCGCCTCGCGGCGCGCGGCAAGATGAAGCGCCTGCTCGACGAGTCGGACGTCGAGCGAGCCCGCACCAAGCCGCCGGAGGACACGCGCGCGTACTTCCGCGGACGCTGCCTGGAGCAGTATGCGGACGACGTCGCGGCGGCCTCCTGGGACTCGGTGATCTTCGACCTGCCCGGCCGGGACTCGCTCCAGCGCGTCCCAACCCTGGAGCCGCTTCGCGGAACGCGTAATCACGTCAAGGAGCTCCTCGACCGCTGCCGTACGGCTGAGGACCTGGTCAGGGTCCTTTCGGGCGGCTGAGTGGGCACCTGTCCGGCACCCGCCGGACAGGGTGGAAAGTCCGGCGTAGGGGAATCATCGAGGTGGCCCCCGTACGTTGTAGCAACTGCGGGGCCGATGTCGGACCCTGCTTGTAGGGTCTGATCAAGAACGTCGAACCGAGCGGGGTGAGGGTTATGGCGACCAAGGACACCGGCGGCGGACAGCAGAAGGCGACGCGCAACACCGAGGAGGTCGAGGAGACAGCGCAAGACGCGCAGGCCTCCGACGACCTCAAGGAGCGCCAGGAGAAGCTGAGCGACGATGTCGACTCGGTTCTGGACGAGATTGACGACGTACTCGAGGAGAACGCCGAGGACTTCGTTCGAAGCTTCGTTCAAAAGGGTGGAGAGTGATTTCACCTTTGAATCGAAGGGTTCGAGCGGGGGTTGTAGGTGGTCGACGAGCGCGAAGCGAAGAAGTGTTCGCGGTGTCAGATGAGCAAGCCGCGGACCGCCTTCGCAAGTAACAAGTCCACGAGTGACGGGCTCCAGGCGTACTGCCGGGAGTGCTCTGCGGAGTACTACCGGCGGCGTCAGGAGGCGAAGGGGCGGACAGTGCGCCAGAAGGTGCCTGTCCCGCCCGGCCACAAGCATTGCCGGGGCTGCAATGAAGTGAAGCCTCACAGTGACTGGCACCGAAAGAACAGTGCGCCGGACGGTCTGGCGAGCCGCTGCAAGGCCTGCAAGGCGGCTGCCAGCCCAGCTGGTCACCTTCGCAGGAAATACGGCCTCACCGAAGCCGAGCGTGACGAGATGGTGGCCTCTCAAATGGGGCTCTGCGTGATCTGTTTGAAAGCTCCTGCCATTCATGTGGATCACTGCCACGAGACGGGTAGGGTCCGTGGCGTACTGTGCTTCAACTGCAATTCGGCCATCGGCAAGTTGGGAGATGATCCCGACGCTGTTCGTCGGGCTGCCGCCTACTTGGAAGGATCCTCGTGGAAGCCAACACTCGTAGCACCGGGCGTCTACCAGCTGCCTTCCTGACGCCTGGGTCGTCGTCCTTCATGGACTTCCTGTCCGAGCACCAGCCGGAGATGCTCCCGGGCAAGCGGCAGCTGCCGCCCGTCCATGGCGTCATCGAGGCCCCGCACGGCACGACCATCGTCGCCGTCACGTTCCCTGGGGGTGTGGTCCTCGCCGGTGACCGGCGGGCGACCATGGGCAACATGATCGCGCAGCGCGACATCGAGAAGGTCTTCCCGGCCGACGAGTACTCGGCGGTGGGCATCGCCGGTACGGCGGGTCTGGCCGTCGAGATGGTGAAGCTGTTCCAGTTGGAGCTGGAGCATTTCGAGAAGGTGGAGGGTGCCCAACTCTCCCTGGAGGGCAAGGCGAACCGCCTGTCCACGATGATCCGTTCCAACCTCGGCATGGCCCTGCAGGGCCTGGCCGTGGTCCCGCTCTTCGCCGGGTTCGACGTGGACCGTGGCAAGGGCCGCATCTTCTCCTACGACGTCACGGGCGGCCGCTCCGAGGAGCACGGCTACGCGGCCACGGGCTCCGGCTCGATCTTCGCGCGCGGCGCCATGAAGAAGCTGTACAGCAACGATCTGAACGAAGACCAGGCCACGACCCTCGTCATCCAGGCCCTGTACGACGCGGCCGACGACGACTCGGCGACGGGTGGCCCCGATGTCGCCCGCCGGATCTATCCGATCGTCACCGTGATCACCGAGGACGGCTTCCGCCGGCTTACCGACGAGGAGTCCTCCGAGATCGCCCGCGCGATCCTGGAGCGGCGCCTGGTGCAGCCCGACGGCCCGCGGGCCGCGCTGCTCTGAGCCCGGCCCCTCTTGCCCAGGTGACCCAGTGACTTCGACTGAAAGGGACGGATAACCGGTGTCGACGCCGTTCTATGTCTCACCCCAGCAGGCCATGGCCGATCGGGCCGAGTACGCCCGCAAGGGCATCGCCCGCGGCCGCAGCCTGGTCGTGCTGCAGTACGCCGACGGCATCGTGTTCGTCGGCGAGAACCCGTCCCGGGCGCTGCACAAGTTCAGCGAGATCTATGACCGGATCGGCTTCGCGGCCGCCGGCAAGTACAACGAGTACGAGAACCTTCGGATCGGTGGTGTGCGCTACGCCGATCTTCGGGGTTACACCTACGACCGTGATGACGTGACCGCTCGTGGTCTCGCCAACGTCTATGCCCAGACTCTGGGCACGATTTTCTCGTCGGCTGCCGAGAAGCCGTACGAGGTGGAGTTGGTGGTTGCCGAGGTGGGGGAGACCCCTGAGGGTGACCAGATTTATCGGTTGCCGCACGACGGGTCGATCGTGGATGAGCACGGGTCGGTCGCGGTCGGTGGTAACGCCGAGCAGATCAGCACCTATCTCGATCAGCGTCATGAGGACGGGATGTCGCTGGCGGGGGCGCTGAAGCTGGCGGTGCAGTCGCTGTCGCGGGAGCCGAACGGTGGTGAGCGGGAGATTCCGGCGGAGCGGCTGGAGGTCGCGGTGCTGGACCGTACGCGGCCGCAGCAGCGGAAGTTCAAGCGGATCGTGGGGCGTCAGCTTGCCCGGTTGCTGGAGGCCGGGGGCGCGGAGACCGCCACGGAGGCCGAGGACGGCGACGACGAGGAGTGACCTCCTCTGCTTTGCCTTGTCCATCGCGCGCCCCGGCCGATTTGGTCGGGGCGCTCGGCGTTTCCGTGCGCCGCTTTCGGCTGGCCGGGGCCGGGTGCGTGGGTGGGTCGGGGCCATGCCGGTACGTCCAGCCCGTCGCCGGTGGGCATTGCTGCTTGCTGCCACGGCGGGACTAGGCGGCAATAACCACGTAAGCGACGGGCTGGACGTACCGGCACGGCCCCTTCCGTGCGTCGCCGACTGTGCCGCCGTACCGGCTGGGGGTGGGGAGCGTGCGTCGGCGGGTGCGGGTGCTTGGGGGCTAGCGCGGTGGGGCTGTGGAGCCTCGTACGACCAGTTCTACCGGGATGTCGCCCTGTGGGGGTGTGCGGTCGTCCAGGACGGCCAGGAGGGCTTCCATGCCCTGTGCGCCGAAGCGTTCGGCGTCCAGGCGGACTGTGGTCAGTTCTGGGTCGATGGCTCGGGAGAGGGCCAGGTCGTCCAGGCCGGTGATGGAGAGGTCGTCGGGGATGTGGAGGCCGAGGCGGCGGGCCGCTTTGTAGGCGCCGGCCGCGAGTTTGTCGTCGTCGCAGACCAGGGCCGTGGGGCGGGGGCCGGGGGCGGCGAGCGCTGTTTCGGCGGCGTTGAGGGCGTCTTCGATGGTGATGGGGGCGCGGGTGGTGCGGAGGTCTGTGCCGGGGACCTCGGACAGGCGGGTGGCCAGTTCTCGGGCGCGTACCTCGAAGGTCCAGGAGGCGATGTCGGCCGCCAGGTGCAGGAAGCGGCGGTGGCCGAGGGCCAGGAGGTGTTCGGCGACCTGTCGTACGCCGTCCTTGATGTCGAGATTGACCGTGGCCGCGCCCAGGCTGCCCTCCGGGTCGCTGTCGAGCATGACCAGGGGGAGCTGGTCGCCGCGGATCGCCGTGAGAGCGTCGGCGGCCATGGAGGAGGCGATCACGCCGTCGAGGGCCGCTGCTGCCGAGCCGAAGGGGTTGCGGGCGGGGCCGATGCCCTCGGGGGAGGGGTAGAGGACCACGCCGAAGCCGTGTTCGGCCGCGACGCGGGCCGCGCCGGTGTAGACGCCCGCGAAGAATTCGGTGGTGAGCGCGGGGACCACCAGGAGGACTGTGCGGGTGCGGCCCAGGCGGAGGTTGCGGGCGGCCAGGTTCGGGCGGTAGCCGAGCTCCTGGGCGGCTTCCCGGACCCGCTGTGCCGTGGCCTCGGAGACCCGGCCGCGCCACTTGTCGCCCAGGACGAGTGAGACGGCGGCCTGGGAGACCCCGGCGGCCTGGGCGACGTCACGGCTCGTGGGGCGCGTACTACCTCGTGCCACCGTCGACCTGCTCCCTCGTATGGACTCCCGGACAGCGCACATGGTACGTATGGAGAGCGGCGTTATACGTAAAACTTCCGACGTCGCGTGCTACGAGAAGGGCTGACATGGCTGCGGGGTACCTGGAGATCCTCAGGGCGAGGCACGCCACCCGGCTGCTCGTCGGCACCCTCATAGGGCGGCTGCCGAACGCCACCGCGGCCATCGCCGTCGTGCTGTTCATCCGCGCCGAGGGCGGCACGTACAGCCTGGCGGGCGTGCTGGCCGCCGTGTACGGCGTGGCCAATGCCGTGGGGCAGCCGCTGCTCGGGCGCCTGGTGGACCTCTACGGGCAGCCGCGGGTGCAACTGCCCGCCGCGCTCGTCTCGGCTCTCGGGATGAGCGTGTTCGCGTTCGCGGGCACGCAGACGCCGTCGCTCGCGTATGCCTCGATGGCCGTTGCCGGGCTCTTCACGCCGCCCCTGGAGGGTGGTCTGCGGGCGCTGTGGCCCTCTGTCCTGCGCAGGGAGGACCAGGTGCACACGGCGTACGCGATGGACGCGGTGGCGCAGGAAGTCATGTTCACGGTGGGGCCGTTGCTGGTGACGCTGTGCGTGTCGCTCTGGTCCGCCCAGGCCGCGCTGCTCGTGCTGAATGCCATCGGCGTGCTGGGCGCCCTCTCCGTAGTCGTGTCGCCGCCCTCGCGCGCGTGGCGCTCGGCACCGCGCGAGGCGCACTGGCTCGGCGCGTTGCGTTCGTCCGGGCTGCTGGCCCTCCTTGCCGCCTTCCTGTTCGTCGGGATCGCCCTCGGTTCCATCACGGTCGCCGCGGTGTCGTACGCCGACGGCCACGGAGGGGACGCGGTGTACGGCTGGCTGATGGCGGGCATCGGTCTCGGTGCCCTCGTCGGCGGCGCGGTGTACGGCGTGCGGCAGTGGAGCGGCGCGCCGGAGCGGCGACTGCGGGTGCTCGTCGCCCTTCTGGCGGTGTGTTACCTGCCGCTGACGCTGGTGCCGGGCCCGGTCGCCATGACCGCGCTCACCACGCTCGCCGGAGTGTTCCTGGCGCCCTGTATCGCCTGCGCGTTCGTCCTCGTCGACCGGCACGCGCCGCGCGGCACGGTCACCGAGGCGTTCTCCTGGCTTGTGACGACGTTCACCGTGGGCGCGTCCGTCGGAACGGGCCTCGCGGGCCCCGTAGTCGAGTGGGGCGGGGCGGTGTGGGGCTTCGCCGTACCGGGTGCCGCCGGGGCCGCCGCGCTGGTGGTTCTGCTGGCCACGGGGCGGGTCCTCGCAGCTACCGGGGACAGTGCGGTCGTTGCGGTCTCACCGGAAAATGATCCAAACCGTGCTGTCGAACCCCGTTTCAGCTCGGGGGATCGGGCGTAATGTTCAGTCATGGACCGCCGCATTTTCGGGCTGGAGAACGAGTACGGCGTCACGTGTACGTTCAGGGGACAGCGCCGCCTGTCTCCCGACGAGGTGGCGCGGTACCTCTTCCGCCGTGTCGTGTCATGGGGCCGCAGCAGCAATGTCTTTCTGCGGAACGGTGCCCGCCTCTATCTCGACGTGGGATCACATCCGGAATACGCGACACCCGAATGTGACAACGTGACGGAACTCGTCACCCACGACAAGGCCGGCGAGCGCATTCTCGAAGGACTCCTGGTGGACGCCGAACGACGCCTGCACGAGGAAGGAATCGCGGGCGACGTCTACCTGTTCAAGAACAACACCGACTCGGCAGGCAACTCCTACGGGTGCCATGAGAACTATCTGGTGGCCCGGCACGGAGAGTTCTCCCGACTCGCGGACATCCTCATTCCGTTCCTCGTCACGAGGCAGCTTCTGTGCGGTGCCGGCAAGGTGCTGCAGACTCCGCGCGGCGCCGTGTACTGCGTCAGCCAGCGCGCCGAGCACATCTGGGAGGGCGTCAGCTCCGCGACGACCCGCTCCCGGCCCATCATCAACACCCGCGACGAACCGCACGCCGACGCCGAGCGCTACCGCAGGCTGCACGTCATCGTCGGCGACTCGAACATGTCCGAGACGACCATGCTCCTCAAGGTCGGAGCCACCGACCTCGTCCTGCGCATGATCGAGGCGGGCACGGTGATGCGTGACCTCACCCTGGAGAACCCCATTCGGGCGATCCGCGAGGTCAGCCACGACATCACGGGCCGCCGCAAGGTGCGCCTGGCCAGCGGCCGCGAGGCCTCCGCGCTCGAAGTGCAGCGCGAGTACTACGAGAAGGCTGTGGACTTCTGCGAGCGCCGCGGAATCCGCACCGGCACCGTCGAGCAGGTCCTCGAACTGTGGGGCCGTGTGCTCGACTCGATCGAGGCCGAGGACCTCGACCGGATCGGTACCGAAATCGACTGGGTCATGAAGTACCAGCTCATCGAGCGGTACCGAGCCAAGCACAACATGACGATGTCCCACCCGAGGGTCGCGCAGATAGACCTCGCCTACCACGACATCCACCGTCGCCGCGGCCTGTACTACCTGTTGGAGAGGAAGGGACAAGCCGCCCGGATCTGCAACGACTTGAAGATCTTCGAGGGCAAGTCCGTGCCGCCCCAGACCACTCGGGCGCGGCTGCGTGGCGACTTCATCCGGCGCGCTCAGGAACAGCGCCGCGATTTCACCGTCGACTGGGTCCATCTGAAGCTGAACGACCAGGCGCAGCGCACGGTGTTGTGCAAGGACCCGTTCCGTTCGGTCGACGACAGGGTGGAGAAGCTCATCGCGGGAATGTGATGCGTACGTTCCGGGAGTGAATCCGGAACGCAACGCGGGGCGCCGTACGTTTTCCGTACGGCGCCCTTCTCACGTCGTAGAGTTGCGCGCACGCCATCAACCAAGATCGATCGATACGAGGCCCTCACCGTGCGCCGACGCTCACTCCTCATCGCCGTACCCGCTGGATTGGTCACACTCGCCGGATGCGGTGACGACGGCAAGTCAGACACGGCCAAGTCCAGTAGCAGCCCGTCGGCTTCGGCCTCCGCCTCGTCGGCGCCGCCGCCGAAGATCGTCGACGGTCCGCTGCCGGCCATCACCGCCGGTACGAAGTTCGACGAGAAGCCGACCGTCGCGAAGGGCACCGGGGATCCGTCGAAGAACCTGGCGGTCAAGACGGTCATCGCGGGAGGCGGCCAGACGGTCGCGGAGAACGACTACATCCAGGCCAACTACCTGGGCCAGATCTGGGACACGGCGAAGGTCTTCGACAACTCCTACGACCGCAAGACGCCCCTGGTCATCCAGCTCGCGCAGGGCGGCATCATCGACGGCTGGCGCTACGGCCTGGTGGGCAAGAAGGTGGGCAGCCGCGTCGAGATGGCGGTGCCGCCGACCTGGGGCTACGGCACGTCGGGCAACAGCCAGGCGGGCATCAAGGGCACCGACACGCTGGTGTTCGTCATCGACATCCAGAACACCTTCAACGCCAAGAGCTCCGCCAAGGGCAAGGACGTCGCGCAGAGCGACGCTGCCCTCCCGAAGGTGGGCACCAACACCGACGGCAAGGCCCCCTCCATCACCGTGCCGAAGACGACCGCCCCGACCAAGCTCGTGGCGACCTACGTCATCGAGGGCGACGGCGACGAGGTCAAGGCCGACAGCAGCGTCCTCGTGCAGTACAAGGGTGTGCTCTGGGACGGCGGCAAGGAGTTCGACTCGACGTACAGCCGGGGCCAGCTGACCTCGTTCTCGCTCCAGCAGGTCGTCAAGGGCTGGTCCCAGGGCCTGACCGGCAAGAAGGTCGGCAGCCGCGTCCTCATCGTCGTCCCGCCGAGCCTGGGCTACGGAGACAGCCCGCCCAGCGGCAGCGGCATCAAGAAGGACTCCACCCTCGTCTTCTCGGTCGACATCCTGGCGAAGATGTAACCCCTCCGGGGATGTAAGACTGTCCGAGTTGCCTTTACGTAAACAAGCAGGAGCTAGAGACGTGAGCATCGAGAAGCCCGAGATCGACTTTCCGGGCGGCGAGCCCCCGGCGGACCTCGAGATCAAGGACATCTGGGAGGGCGACGGCCCGGTCGCCAAGGCCGGCGACTTCGTCAAGGTCCACTACGTGGGCGTGGCCTTCTCCACCGGCGAGGAGTTCGACGCCTCCTGGAACCGCGGCAACCCGCTGGAGTTCCAGCTCGGCGTCGGCCAGGTCATCAGCGGCTGGGACCAGGGCGTGCAGGGCATGAAGGTCGGCGGCCGTCGCCAGCTGGTCATCCCGGCACACCTCGCGTACGGCGACCGCGGTGCCGGCGGCCGTATCGCCCCGGGCGAGACGCTGATCTTCGTCTGCGACCTGGTTTCGGTCTGACAACAGCACGGGGATCGGCGTCGGGTTAGATGGTCACGGAGTTCCGGCTCCGGTCCGATCATCATGAAGGCCCGACTTCAGTCCGATCTTCGTACGCCGTGTGATCAGGGTCTGACCGGACCCGATCACCTGGGGCCCATGCCTGTCCGGGCATGGGCCCTCGGCTTTTGCCGCGACACTCCGGAGCGGTACGGTCATCGGTCGGAAGCACCATAGGGAAGGGCGTCGATGGCCATTGCCAAGGCCGAGCGGCTGATGAACCTGGCGCTGTGTCTGCTGGGGACTCGGCGGCCGCTCAGCAAGCGCGAACTTCGCGAGTCCATCGAGGCCTATCTGGAGGCTGGGTCCGACGACTCCTTCAACCGGATGTTCGAGCGCGACAAGGACGATCTCCGCGAGCTCGGCCTGGTCATCGAGACGGTCGAGAACCTCGACGGCGAGGTCGGCTACCTCGCCCGCCGCGACAGCAACCGCCTCCCGCCCATCACCCTCGACGCCGAGGAGGCCGCCGCCCTCGGCCTCGCCGCGAAGGTCTGGCAGCAGGCCCGGCTGGCCGGTGCCGCGAGCGGCGCCCTGCAGAAGCTGCGTGCCGCGGGTCTGCCCGAGGATGTGGACCCCTACGAGGCCCATGGCGCCCTGGAACCGCACATCCCCGTCCACGAGGCAGCCTTCGAACCGCTGATGCTCGCCCTCCGTGACCGCCGTCCGGTCGTCTTCGACTACCGCAAGGCCACCGCCGCGCACCCCGAGACCCGGCATGTCGAGCTGTGGGCCCTGGAGTGCTGGCGCGGCCACTGGTACGTCGCGGGCTGGGACCGCGACCGCGGCGCCGAGCGTGTCTTCCGGCTCTCCCGGATCACCGGCAAGGTCCGCGCCCGCGCGGGGCGGTACACGGCCGAGGTACCCGACGTCGTCACCGTGCGCGAGACCGTCGCGGGCTGGGCGGGGGAGATCGCCGACCGCTCCGCGCTGATCCGGCTGCGCAGCGGCTCGGGCTACCCGCTGCGGGCCAAGGCCGTCTCGGTGCGGGAACTGGGCGACGGCTGGGACGAGTTGGAGATTCCGTACGGGCACGGCCTGGACGCCTGGCTCGTCGAGTTCGGGCCCGACGTGGTGGTCCTGGAGCCTGCCGAACTGCGGGCCGATGTGGTGGACCGGCTGCGCGCTGTGGCCAAGGGCTGAGGGGGAACGTAAGAAAGTGGCAGGAAAACCGGCCAGGCCCACGAACGCGATCGACCAGACCCGGCGGATGCTCTCCCTGGTGACGTATCTGCGCGAGCGCCCCGGCGCCCGCGTCGGTGACGTGGCCCGGGCCTTCGGGATCACCGAGGACGAGCTGATCTCCGATCTCGATGTGCTGCCGCTGTGCGGGACCAGCTTCCGCGGCGGTGATCTGCTCGACATCGACACCGACGGCGACCGGATCTGGTGGCACAACCCGGACGATGTGGCGGAGCCTCTCCGGATCGCCGCCGACGAGGCGACCGCGCTGCTGGTGGCCGCCCGTGCGGTGTCCACGTTGCCGGGCCTGCGCGAGGGCGACCGGCAGGCGCTGCTGCGCGCCACCGCCAAGGTGGAGGCCGCCTCCGGCGAGGCGGCGGGCGCCAGCTCCCGGCTGTCCGTGACCTTCGAGTCGGAGGGCGGGGTCTTCGCGGACGTCGACCGGGCCATCTCCGAGCGGCGCCGGCTGTGGATCCGCTACTACTCGCCCTCGCGGGACGAGCTCACCGAGCGCGAGATCGACCCGATCCGGCTGGTCAGCGTCGGGCACACCTATGTGGAGGCCTGGTGCCGCCGCTCCGAGGCGCGCCGCACCTTCCGGCTCGACCGGGTCGCCGAGATCCGCATCCTGGACGAGCCGTCCGCGCCGCCCGAGGTCGAGCTGCGGGACCTGTCCGAGGGGCTCGTGCAGCCCGCGGCCGAGGATCCCGAGGTGGTCGTCGAGGTGGGTCCCGGCGGGCGCTGGGTCGCCGAGTACTACCCGCACGACAGCGCGGATGAGCTGCCGGACGGCGGGCTGCGTATCACCCTGCGGACCCCCGATCCCACGTCACTGCGCCGACTGGCGCTGCGCCTCGGCGGCGACGGCCGGATCGTGTCGCCGCAGGACCTCGCGGACAGCGCCCGTCACGCCGCCCGGGAGGCGCTCGCGGCCTACGACGGGCTCGACGGGCTTCAAGGGGATCAGGACGGGCCGTACGACAGGCAGGAGCAGGGGCTTTGAGCACGTCGTCGATGTCTGGTGCGCCGGAGAAGGCCGGAACCTCGGAGAAGGCCGGCGGGCCGGGGAGAGCGGGGGCGCCTTCCGGTGCGCCGGAGATGTCGGTGGTGACCGCCTTCGCCGGGATGAGAAGGGTGGTCGACGTGATGTTCAAGGCCGCCTGCCCCGACTGCCGGGCCGGCTTCGAGCTCACGGCGAGCGCCCTGCGGCTGGCCATCGGCGCCAGCAGCCGCACGACCTTCTACTCCTTCACCTGCCCCGAGTGCGGCATCGCCGTGCGCAAGCCCGCGGGCGAGCGCATCGTCGAGCTGCTCACCGGGGGCGGGGTGCGGACCCTGCGCCTGCACTCCACCCTCTAGGGTCGACGTCATGTTCTGGCCGATGTTTGCGATCGCTGTGGGTTTCCTGGGAATCGCCGTTCTCGGAGTGCTCGCTGTCCGTGTCTTTGTGGAAGCGGAGCGTCTGGGGCGACAGGTTTCCGACTCCGCGCTGCGCATCAATCGAGCCGCCGAAGACCTGGAACGCGCGGCTGTGACCACCGCCCGCTCTGTGGATGCACTGTGAGTAGCGGGCGCCCTGCGTTTTGAGTGGCTTTCGCCCTGTCAACTTTCCGGCAACGGCAGGTACGCTGCTGATCGCGGCCCGGATAACGAGGCGCGGGTCGCGAACTGGGAGTACGCACAGGGATTGCCCCGCGTTTACCCCTGAGCGTTACGATCGCTGTCAACACGACGGTCGGACACATGTCCGACCGATCGGACGGCACCCCGACCATGCAGCCTCGGTGAGAAGGTAAAGACTTATGTTCGGAAGGCTCGGAGCTCCCGAGATCATTCTCATCCTCGTCGTCATCATCCTGCTGTTCGGCGCGAAGAAGCTTCCGGACATGGCGCGCTCGCTCGGCAAGTCCGCTCGCATCCTCAAGAGCGAGGCCAAGGCGATGAAGGACGAGGGCAGCACGCCCGCCCCGGCAGGCCCGCCCAACACCGACGAGCAGCCCCCGGCTCAGCGCACCATCCAGGCCGCCCCCGGCGACGTGACCAGCTCGCGCCCGGTCAGCGAGCCGACGGACACGACCAAGCGCTGACGCAGGGCCGGACACCTCCGGCCCGCCGCACGAGATGAGGACGTGGGTTGCTCAAGTCTGCCCGCAAAGAGGAGAAGGATCCCGAGGGGAGGATGCCCCTCGCGGATCACCTTCGTGAGCTCCGCAACCGGCTTGCGAAGGCGATGCTGGCCATCGTTGTCGTCACGACCGTGGCCGCCTTCTTCTACAACGACATCATCAACATCATCACCAAGCCGGTGCTGGACTCGGTCGGCTGTTCCCAGACGTTCGAGCAGCTGGCGAACTCGCATCAGAAGACCCAGCAGTGCGCGCAGATCACCATCAACGGTCTTCTCACGCCGTTCACGCTGGCGCTGAAGGTGTCCCTGATGGCCGGTGTCGTGCTGGCCTCGCCGATCTGGCTGTACCAGCTGTGGGCTTTCGTCGCCCCCGGCCTGCACCGTCACGAGCGCAAGTACGCGTACGCGTTCGTCGGCACGGGCGCGCCGCTGTTCCTCGGCGGTGCCTACTTCGCCTACCGGGTGCTCCCCACCACGGCGAAGGTCCTGATCGGCTTCACGCCGGACGGCGTGAACAACCTGCTGCCGCTGGACGATCTGCTCGACCTCGTCCTGCGCATGGTGCTCGTCTTCGGCCTGTCCTTCGAGCTGCCACTGCTGCTGATCATGCTCAACCTCACGGGCATCCTCACCGGTAAGCGCATGCTCGGCTGGTGGCGCGGCATGATCATGGGCATCACGGTCTTCGCGGCCGTCGCCACGCCCAGCACCGACCCGCTGACCATGCTGGCGCTCGCCGGACCCATCTGGATCCTGTACTTCGGCGCCGTGGCCTTCTCTCTCCTCAACGACCGCCGCAAGCGGCGCCGCGAGGCCGAGGGCCCGGACGACGACGAGGCCTCCGACCTCGACCTCACCCCCGAGGACATCGGCGAGGTCGAGACCGTGTCGGCCAGCCGGGCACTGCCGGAGCAGGCGGGCTCGGACCGGGTCAACGGTTATGACGACGTGACCTGACGAAGCACGTAGATCTCGTAGGGTCAGGGCCGTGACCAGCGAGATCACCCTCTTCGTCAATCCCACCGCGGGACGCGGCCGGGGCGCCCACGCGGCGCAGCCGGCCGCTTCCGCGTTGCGGGCGGCGGGATTCTCCGTCCGCACGATCCTCGGGGAGAACGCGGAAGACGCCCTCAAGCGCGCACGCGGCGCCGTCGAGGGCGGCACCGGCGCCCTCATCGCCGTCGGCGGCGACGGCATGGCGAACCTGGCCCTCCAGGCCGTCGCCGGGACCCGCACCCCGCTCGGCCTGGTCGCCGTCGGCACCGGGAACGACTTCGCGCGGGCCCTGGGCCTTCCCGTGCGTGACCCGGCGGCCGCGGGACGCCTGATCGCCGAGTCCCTCAAAGGGGCGCGGCTGCGCGACATCGACCTGGGGCGCGTGGGCGACACCTGGTTCGGCACCGTCCTCGCCTCCGGCTTCGACTCCCGGGTCAACGACCGCGGCAACCGCATGCGGTGGCCCACCGGCCGCTTCAAGTACGACCTCGCCATGCTCGCCGAACTGGCCGCCTTCAAGCCCTTCCCGTACCGCATCACGCTGGACGACGGCGAGGTCCAGGAGATCGAGGCGACGCTCGTGGCCGTCGGCAACGGATCGTCGTACGGCGGCGGCATGAAGATCTGCGCGGACGCCGACCTCACCGACGGGCTGTTCGACATCACGGTCGTCGGGGACTGCAGCCGTACGACGCTGCTCAAGGTGTTCCCGAAGGTCTACAAGGGCACCCACCTCAGCCATCCCAAGGTCACCGTGCACCGGGCCGCGAGGGTCGAACTCGTCGCGGACGGCATCACGGGGTACGCGGACGGGGAGCCGCTGGGTCCGCTGCCGCTGACCGCGGACTGTATACGGGCAGCGGTGCGGGTGGCGCTTCCCTGAGCTGCGGTGATCCCGGGGTTCACAGGTATGGATCCGGATATTGATCGTCCTGTTGTCAGTGCCTCCCGGTAGTCTCGAAAGCACGATGACAGAGGACCTCTCACCGGCCGAGCGGTATGCGGCAGCACGGCAGCGCGCTGTCGAGCAGGCCACCGCGCTCGCCTCCTTCCGCGAGATGTACGACTTCGGCCTCGACCCCTTCCAGATCGAGGCCTGCCAGGCTCTCGAGGCGGGCAAGGGTGTGCTGGTGGCCGCGCCCACCGGCTCGGGCAAGACGATCGTCGGCGAGTTCGCCGTCCACCTCGCCCTCCAGCAGGGCAAGAAGTGCTTCTACACCACGCCGATCAAGGCGCTCTCGAACCAGAAGTACGCCGATCTGTGCCGCCGTTACGGCGCGGACAAGGTCGGCCTGCTCACCGGAGACAACAGCGTCAACTCCGAAGCCCCGGTGGTCGTGATGACCACCGAGGTGCTCCGCAACATGCTGTACGCGGGCTCGCAGACCCTCCTCGGCCTCGGCTATGTGGTCATGGACGAGGTGCACTATCTCTCCGACCGCTTCCGTGGCGCCGTCTGGGAGGAAGTGATCATCCACCTCCAGGAGTCGGTGACCCTGGTGTCGCTCTCGGCGACCGTGTCGAACGCGGAGGAGTTCGGCGACTGGCTGGACACCGTCCGCGGTGACACCCAGGTGATCGTCTCCGAGCACCGGCCCGTGCCGCTGTTCCAGCACGTGCTGGCCGGACGCCGGATGTACGACCTCTTCGAGGAGGGCGAGGGCAGCAAGAAGGCCGTCAACCCCGACCTCACGCGCATGGCGCGCATGGAGGCCAGCCGCCCGTCGTACCAGGACCGCAGACGGGGCCGCGCCATGCGCGAGGCCGACCGCGAGCGGGAGCGCAGACAGCGCTCGCGCATGTGGACGCCGGGCCGCCCCGAGGTCATCGAGCGGCTCGACGCCGAAGGGCTGCTGCCCGCCATCACGTTCATCTTCAGCCGCGCGGCCTGCGAGGCCGCCGTCCAGCAGTGCCTGTACGCGGGCCTTCGGCTGAACGACGACGAGGCGCGGGCGAGGGTCCGCGAACTCGTGGAGGAGCGCACGGCCTCCATCCCCGACGAGGACCTGCACGTCCTGGGCTACTACGAATGGCTGGAGGGCCTGGAGCGCGGCATCGCGGCCCACCACGCGGGCATGCTGCCGACGTTCAAGGAGGTCGTCGAGGAACTCTTCGTACGCGGCCTGGTCAAGGCCGTCTTCGCGACCGAGACCCTCGCGCTGGGCATCAACATGCCCGCCCGCTCGGTGGTGCTGGAGAAGCTCGTCAAGTGGAACGGCGAGCAGCACGCCGACATCACCCCCGGCGAGTACACCCAGCTGACCGGTCGTGCCGGCCGCCGAGGCATCGATGTCGAGGGCCACGCCGTCGTGCTGTGGCAGCGCGGCTTCAGCCCCGAGCACCTGGCGGGACTCGCGGGCACGCGCACCTATCCGCTGCGCTCCAGCTTCAAGCCGTCGTACAACATGGCGGTGAACCTGGTCGAGCAGTTCGGCCGGCACCGCTCGCGTGAGCTCCTTGAGACGTCCTTCGCGCAGTTCCAGGCCGACAAGTCGGTCGTCGGGATCTCCCGGCAGGTGCAGCGCAACGAGGAGGGTCTGGAGGGCTACAAGGAGTCCATGACCTGCCACTTGGGCGACTTCGACGCGTACATGCGGCTGCGTCGCGAGCTCAAGGACCGCGAGACCGAGCTGGCCAAGCAGGGCGCCTCGCAGCGGCGTGCCGAAGCCGCCGTCGCCCTGGAGAAGCTCAAGCCCGGCGATGTCATCCATGTCCCGACCGGCAAGTACGCGGGCCTGGCGCTGGTGCTGGACCCCGGCCTGCCCGCCGGCCGGTCGAACGGTCATCGCGGCTTCGAGCAGCACGACGGCCCCCGCCCGCTGGTGCTCACCTCCGAGCGCCAGGTGAAGCGGCTCGCCTCGATGGACTTCCCGGTGCCGGTCGAGGCGCTGGACCGGATGCGCATCCCCAAGTCCTTCAACCCGCGCTCCCCGCAGTCCCGTCGCGACCTGGCGTCCGCGCTGCGCACCAAGGCCGGGCACATCGTCCCCGACCGGCACCGCAAGAAGCGGGCCGAGGCCGCCGACGACCGCGAGATCGCCCGGCTGCGCACGGCGATCCGGGCCCACCCCTGCCACGGGTGCAGCGACCGTGAGGACCACGCCCGTTGGGCCGAGCGCTACCACCGGCTGGCGCGCGACACCAAGCAGCTGGAGCACCGCATCGAGGGCCGGACGAACACCATCGCCCGCACCTTCGACCGGATCGTGGCCCTCCTCACCGAGCTGGACTACCTGCGCGGCGACGACGTCACCGAACACGGCAAACGGCTGGCCCGGCTGTACGGCGAACTGGACCTGCTCGCCAGCGAATGCCTGCGCGCCGGAGTCTGGGAGGGACTCAGCCCCGCCGAACTCGCGGCCTGCGCCTCGGCGTTGGTCTACGAGTCCCGGGTCGCCGACGACGCCATGGCACCGAAGGTGCCCTCCGGCAAGGCCAAGGCCGCGCTCGGCGAGATGGTCCGTATCTGGGGCCACCTGGACGCGCTTGAGGAGGAGTTCCGGATCACCCAGACCGAGGGCGTCGGCCAGCGCGAGCCGGACCTGGGCTTCGCCTGGGCCGCGTACGAGTGGGCTTCCGGCAAGGGCCTCGACGAGGTGCTGCGCGAGGCCGAGATGCCCGCCGGTGACTTCGTGCGCTGGTGCAAGCAGGTCATCGACGTACTCGGTCAGATCGCGGCCGCCGCGCCTGTCTCCGGCGGCGGGAGCTCGACCGTCGCGAAGAACGCGCGCAAGGCGGTTGATGGACTGTTGCGTGGGGTGGTGGCTTACTCCTCGGTGGGGTGAGCTGCGCGGGCAGGGTGTGGGTGGGGCGGTTTTCTCGCCCCTCCGCCCCTGCCCGTCCCATCCCTGGGGGCTCCGCCCCCAGACCCCCCGGTGGCTTTTCGGCTGCGGGTGGGTGGGGGCTGGTCGCGCAGTTCCCCGCGCCCCTGACGGGGCGCACCATCCCCGTCCTTACGCGGCCCTCCTCGTGGACGATGAGGATGACGTGGCGGCCGAAGTCGATGGCCTCGCGCGTACGGGCGTACCGCTCGCGCGGTCTCGGTGCGTCAGCGGTTCACATATGCCCGCCAGCCCCCGTACGCCGTGATGTCCTCGGCGCCTTCGAGCGCGGACGGTTCGCACAGGAAGCCGGGGACGTGGCTGCCGTCGGCCAGCTCGACCCGGCCGAGGGCCATCGGCCGGGGCAGGGCGGCGAGCAGTTGCCCGAGGCCTTCGGCGGGCAGCCGCCACACCTCGGCCTCGATGGCGGCACCGCCCTCGCCGACGTGGACGAGACCCGGCTTGGGCGGGGTGGTGGACAGGGCGTGCAGGCGGTACACGGGTGCGGTGGTCGTCGTGCGCTCCAACTCTGCTCCCAGGGAGAGGAGTTGGGTGTTGAGCGGCTGGCCGGACAGGTGTGCGCCGACCACGGCGATCCGGAGCCGGGGCTGGAGCAGCCCGGCGATCCGGGCGAGGCGTTCGTCGGTGAACGCGGGGCCGATCAGCATCACGCCGAAGGGCAGACCGGCCGGCGTGAGACCGGCCGGTACGGCTACGGCCGCCAGGTCGAAGAGGTTCGTGGAGTTGGTGAAGCGGCCCAGGCGGGCGTTGGCGCCCAGCGGGTCGGCGGCGACCTCGGCGAGCGTGGGATGGCCGGGCGTGGTCGGCAGCAGCAGTGCGTCGGCGTCGCCGAGCTGGGCGATCGCTCGGGTGCGGAGTTCGGCGAGACGGTCCTGGTCGGCGTGCAGCTGGTGGGCGGGGATGTCGCGGGCGCGGGTGATGATCCCGGCGACCGTCGGGTCGAGACCCTCACCGCCCTCGATGATCAACTTGTCGACAAAGCTCCCCACTGCCGTGTAGCGCTCGGCCACGAACGCGCCTTCGTAGAGCATCGCCGCCGCCTCGGTGAACGGGGTGAGGTCGAGGGTGCGGATCTCGGCACCGGCCGCGGCGAGTTGGGCGACGGCGGATGCGTACGCCTGTGCCCAGCCCTCGTCCAGTTCGCCGAGCTGCGCCGTCGGCGCGACGGCGACGCGCCACGGGCCGGGGGTGCGCTGCGGGAGCGCCGGGAGTTCGCGATCCGACGGGGAAGCCAGGTACGCGAGGGCCTGCTCGGCCTCCGGGAGCGTACGGGCGAACACGGTCACGCAGTCCAGCGAGGCGCAGGCCGGGACGACGCCGGTCGTCGGCACCAGGCCGCGGGTCGGCTTCAGGCCGACGATGCCGTTGAACGCGGCGGGGACGCGGCCCGAGCCCGCGGTGTCCGTGCCGAGGGCGAGGTCGACGATGCCGAGGGCTACGGCCACGGCCGATCCTGAGCTGGAGCCGCCGCTGATTCTGGCCGGGTCCAGGGCGCACCGTACGGCGCCGTGGGGGGAGCGGGTGCCGACGAGGCCTGTGGCGAACTGGTCGAGGTTCGTGGTGCCGAGGATGAGTGCGCCGGCTGTGCGCAGGCGGGCGACCGCGGGGGCGTCGGTCTGCGGGGTGTACGCGTAGGCCGGGCAGCCGGCGGTGGTCTGGAGTCCGGCCACGTCGATGTTGCCCTTCGCGGCGAGGAGCTTGCCGGCGAGGGGGAGGTGCTCGCCTGCGGCGACTCGGGCGTCGATGGCTCGGGCTTCCTGCTCGACCTCTGCCTGGGGGCGCAGGTCGATCCAGATCTCGGGGCGGTTCGTGGCCTCGATGCGGGCGTAGGCCAGCTGGACTCTGGTCAGGGCGGACATCGGTGCTCCTTGTGCTGAGGTGGTTCTGTCGGCTGCGGGCCGGTGGTCGTCCGTGCCCACCCGTTCCGTCCTGCGGAACGACTGCCCACAGACGAGGGCTCGTGGAGTCTCTTCAGCTTGTGGGGGTCAGGACCAGCAGTGCCGTGCCCGCCTCCACCTGGTCGCCCGGCTTCGCCAGGATCTCGTGTACTACTCCGTTCATGGGGGCGGACACACGTGACTCCATCTTCATGGCCTCCAGGGCCAGCAGCGGCTGGCCGGTGGTGACCGTGTCGCCCGGCTTGACGTTGAGCTGCCAGACGGACGCGGCGAATTCGGCCTCGATCAGGCGGCCGCCCTCGGGGATGGTCACCTCCACGGGGGAAGCGGCGGGTGCGGAGGCTGCCTCCGCGCGGGTGAACTCGCCCGCGGCCTCCCAGGCGTCGCGTTCCGCCGAGAAGGCTGCGCCCTGGCGGGTCCTGAACTCCGCGATGGAGTCGGCGTTCTCGGCGAGGAAGCCCTCGTAGTCCGCGAGGGAGAAGACTCCCTCCTCGATGCGCGGTACGAAGCGGCCCGATGTGATGTCGGCCCGCAGTTCCAGCAGTTCGTCGGCGTCCACCGGGTACCACTTGATGCGGTCGAAGAAGCGCAGCAGCCAGGGCGAGCCCGGCTCGAACGCGCCGCGCTGCTGCCAGCCCGACCACACCTGGGTCGTACGCCCGACGAACTGGTAGCCGCCGGGGCCCTCCATGCCGTAGATGCAGAGGTACGCGCCGCCGATGCCGACCGAGTTCTCGGCGGTCCAGGTGCGTGCCGGGTTGTACTTGGTGGTGACCAGGCGGTGGCGCGGGTCGAGGGGTGTCGCCACCGGGGCGCCCAAGTACACGTCTCCCAGACCGAGTACGAGGTACTCCGCGTCGAAGACCGTGCGGTACACGTCCTCCACCGCGTCCAGGCCGTTCACGCGGCGGATGAACTCGATGTTCCACGGGCACCAGGGCGCGTCGTCGCGGACGCCCGCCATGTAGCGGGCGATCGCCTCACGGGTGGCCGGGTCGTCCCAGGAGAGGGGGAGATGGACCGTGCGGGAGGGGACCACCAGCTGGTCGCTGGGCGGCAGTGTCCGCGCGATCTGCCGTACGGCGGCCAGGAGTTCGCGCTGGGGGAGGCGGCGCGGGTCCGCCTGGATCTGGAGGGAGCGGATGCCGGGCGTGAGATCCGTGACCCCGTCGAGATCGGCCTCGGCCACCGCCTCCATCAGGGCGTGCACGCGCATGCGCAGCGCCAAGTCGAGCTGCATGGGCCCGAATTCGACCAGCAGGTTGTCGTCGCCGCTGCGCCGGAAGGTCACGTCGCCGTCCCGGGCGAGCACTCCGCCGTCGACGATCGCGGGCCGCGCCGAGCCGTCGTCGGCGAGCGGCGCGAAACGCACGGTGTCGCCGGGGCGGAACTGGCCGAGCTTCCAGCGTTCCGTGCTGACGACCGTCGCCGGGCAGACGAAGCCGCCGAGCGAGGGACCGTCCGGGCCGAGCAGTACCGGCATGTCGCCCGTGTAGTCGACCGCGCCGACGGAGTACGGCGTATCGTGGATGTTGGACGGGTGCAGGCCCGCCTCGCCGCCGTCGGTGCGCGCCCAGCGCGGCTTCGGCCCGACCAGCCGGACACCTGTGCGGGCCGAGTTGAAGTGGACCTTCCAGTCGGCGGCGTAGAAGTCGTGGATGTCGTCCTCGGTGAAGAACTCCGGTGCGGCGTGCGGGCCTTCGAGGGCGCCGACCCGCCAGGTGGCAGAGAGGACGGGGCGGTCGCCGATCGGTACCGGCGCCCCGTGCTCCGTGGCCGAGCCGCCGTGCAGCACGTCGCCCGTCCGCAGGGTCCGGCCCCCGTGGCCGCCGAACCGGCCCAGCGTGAAGGTGGACGCGCTGCCGAGGAACGCCGGCACGTCCAGGCCCCCGCCCGCGAACAGCACATAGGTGCGCAGGCCGTGCTCGGCGGGAGCGCCGACCTCCAGTACGGCCCCCGCGGGCACCGTCACCGGCTCCCACTGCGCGACCGCCGTGCCGTCCACGGTGACCGGCGCCGGAGCGCCCGTGACGCAGACCGTCGTGGTGTGCGTGAAGCGCAGGCTCGGCCCCTGGAGCGTGCACTCCAGGCCCGGCGCGCCCTCGTGGTTGCCGAGCGCCCGGTTGCCCAGCCGGAACGACAGGTCGTCCATCGGGCCGCACGGCGGCACGCCCACCTGCCAGTAGCCGGTGCGGCCCGGCCAGTCCTGCACCGTGGTGAGCGTCCCGCCGGACACGACCTCGATGCGCTGAGTGGGATCGGTGACGCCGGCCAGCGTCGCCGTCGAGTGCGTGGCCCGCTGGAAGGAGTCGTCGGCGAGCGCGGCCCGTACCAGTCCCAGGTTTGTCTCGATGCCGTCGATCCGGGTCCTGGCCAGCGCCTCGTCGAGCCGCTCCAGGGCGTGCGCCCGGTCCGAGCCGTACGCGATGACCTTCGCGAGCATCGGGTCGTACGATGTGGTCACCTCGGTGCCCGTCTCGACCCAGCCGTCCACGCGGACGCCGCCGGGGAACTCGACCCGCGTCAACAGGCCCGCGCTCGGCCGGTGTTCGCGCGAGGGGTCCTCGGCGTACACGCGGGCCTCGACGGCGTGGCCGCGGGGCGCGCCCGGGTCCCGTACGACATCGGATTCCCCGCGGGCCAGCCGCAGCATCCAGGCGACGAGGTCGACGCCGTAGATCTCCTCGGTGACCGGATGCTCCACCTGGAGACGGGTGTTGACCTCCAGGAAGTACGCCTCCTCGCGCGCCGCGTCGTACACGAACTCGACGGTTCCGGCCGAGCGGTATCCGACACTGGCGCACAAGTCGCGGGCCGCGGAGGCCAGTCGGCTGCGGACGGCGGCCGGCAGGCCCGGTGCCGGGGCCTCCTCCAGGACCTTCTGGTTGCGGCGCTGGAGCGAGCAGTCGCGGTCGCCGAAGGTGACGACGCGGCCCCGGCCGTCGCCGAAGACCTGCACCTCGACATGGCGGGCGTCCTCGACCAGGCGCTCCAGGAAGACTCCGGCCGAGGAGAAGGAGGCCGCGGCGACGCGCTGCACCCGCTCCCAGGCCTCGGTCAGTTCATCGGCGGAACGACATGCCGACATACCGATGCCACCGCCACCGCCGGTGGCCTTGAGCATGACGGGACAGCCGATACGCGCGGCTGCTTCCAAGGCCTCCGGAAGGCCGGGGAGGAGCCCCGTACCCGGCGCCAGCGGCACCCCCGCCGCCTCTGCCGCGGCCCGCGCCGTGTGCTTGGCGCCGAACAGCTCCAGCTGCTCCGGCGTCGGCCCCACGAACACGATCCCGGCGTCCTCGCAGCGCCGCGCGAAGGCCGCGTCCTCGGAGAGGAAGCCGTATCCGGGGTGGATCGCCCCGGCGCCGGTGTCCTTGGCCGCCTTCAGGACGAGGTCGGCGTCCAGGTACGACTCCTTGGCGGGCGCGGGTCCCAGCCGTACCGCCTCGTCGGCGAGCCGGACGTGCGGCGCGGAGCGGTCGGGGTCGGAGTACACGGCGACCGTGCGCAGTCCGAGTTCGCGGGCCGTGCGGATGATCCGCACCGCGATCTCGCCGCGGTTGGCGACCAGCAGCGTGTCGAAGCTCATTCAGCTGCCCCGACTGCCTCGGCTGCCGCTGTGACGTCGACGGCTTCGATGGTCATCTCCACGGCCGTCGGCTCGAAGCCGTTGCAAGGGTTGTTGATCTGCGGGCAGTTGGAGACCAGCACGATCACGTCGCGCTCGGCGCGCAGCGTCAGCTTCAGCCCCGGGGCCGAGATGCCGTCGACGATGCCGAGGGTGCCGTCCTTCTCGACCGGCACGTTCATGTACCAGTTGATGTTCGAGACGAGATCGCGCTTGCCCAGGCCGTACTTGGCGCCCTCCGCGAGGAAGTTGTCCACGCAGGCGTGCTGGGACCAGGTGTGGTGCCCGTACCGGAGGGTGTTCGACTCCTTGGAGCAGGCGCCCCCGACCGTGTCGTGCCGGCCGACCTCGTCCTCCACGACGGTCATCAGCGGGGTGTGCTCGTTGGACATCAGCACACTGCCGGTGGTGAGGAAGAGGTTGCCCTGCGCGTGGATCGTGTCGGGCGCGCTGTAGCGCACGGCCGTGTCCTGGGCGTCGTACACCAGGAAGTCGACGGCCTGGTTGCCGTGCAGGTCGGTGACGGTGAGTGTCTCGCCGGTGCGGATGACGGCCGACCAGGCGGCCCGGGCCGGGACAGTGACGCGGGTCATGCGATCCCCCTCGTGGCAAGGAACTCGGCGGTGTTCAGGAAGGCGCGGCGGGCCTCGGGCGTGGCTTCCCACAGCGGGTCGCCCGGCTTGGTCGCCTCGGTGCGCCAGGCCAGCACCTCCAGGGGGGTGCTCATGTACTCGGGGCGCGGATCGGCGGGATGCGGCACGTTCGCGATCAGTACGGTGACGTCCTGCTCGGCGCGCAGGGTCACGCTGCCGCCGGGTCCTGCCGAGCCGGTGAAGTCCAGCGAGCCGTCGTCGCGTACCTCCACGCCCTGGAAGAAGGAGAGCGAGGGTGCCAGATCACGCGGTTCGAGCCCGTTCTTGGCGGCGGCCAGCTTGAACAGCTCGCGTCCGGCGGGGGAGTCCGACTGCGGGGTGCCGTCCCCGTACCGCTCCGTGTTGCGTACGAGCGTGGAGGTGCCGCACAGCGCGTCGTGCCGTCCGGAGGTGTCGGCGACCACCGAGGCCAGCACGCGGCCCTGGTCGGACAGGAGCAGCTGTCCCTCGCCCAGGTAGGCGTTCCACTGGACCTTGACGGTGTCCGCCACGTTCAGGCGCTCCCACGGGCGGTCGGCGACGTACAGGAGGACGTGCGCGCAGGCATCGCCCTTCAGGTCGGTCAGCCTGAGCTCCGTGCCCCGGGCCAGCACCTTGTGCGTGTAGTTGCCGCCCGCCACCGTCTCCGCCCACACCAGGTGGCCGGCCTCGCACGGCGGGGTCGGCCAGGCGCTGGCCGGGACGACGGGCATGGCCTCGGTGCGGGTGCCGTCCTGGGCGCGGGCGTGGTCGCGTGCTCCGTAGGTGGTTGCTGTCGCCATCGCGGGTCCTCCGGCTCCTGGATTATTTCTGTCGCCCGACAGAAATTAGGAGCGGGCCGGGTCGATGCCGTGTCTCGTGCGTTGCCATGCGGTTACCGATTCCTCACAGGGGCGCCGGGGGGCGCCCTCAAAGGGGCGCGAGGAACTGCGCGGCCGGCCACAGGGAACCCGCAGCTAGGATCGAACGCATGGACACAGGTGGTGGGCGAAAGGTGGGCAGGCCGCGGGCCGCGCAGCGGCCGGACAGCGGGCTCACCCCCCGTGCCGAACTGCTCGACGCCGCCGCCGAGTTGTTCACCACGCGGGGATACGCCGCCACGACCACCCGTGCCGTCGCCGAGCGGGCCGGTATGCGTCAGGCGTCCATGTACCACTACGTCTCCGGCAAGGAGGAGCTGCTCGCCGAGCTCCTGGAGTCCACGGTCACGCCCTCGCTGACCTTCGCCCGTGAGCTCCTCGCGGACGACGGGACCCCGGCCGGGGCCCGGCTGTGGGAGCTGTGCCGCACGGACGTCGAGCTGCTCTGTGGCGGCCCGCACAACCTCGGCGGGCTCTATCTGCTGCCTGAGGTGCGCACCGAGCGCTTCGCGGGCTTCCATGCCGTACGGGCCGAACTCAAGGACGCCTACCGCCAGTTGCTCGCCGCGACGGCGGCGGGCGGCGCGCTCGCCAAGAGCGAGCTGGACCTGCGGACGGATCTGTTGTTCGGGCTGATCGAGGGTGTCATCCTCGTGCACCGCTCGGATCCGGAGCGGCCGGTGTCGGCGTTCGCGGAGGCCACGGCGGACGCGGCGCTGCGGATCGCCGGGATCTGACCGGGCAGTAAATCGCCGGAATCCCAGGGATTCACCCCTTCCGGGGGGCGGTTTTCGTGTGTCCGTACGTCGTCACACACCGTGTGCGAACGAAGCCTCAGCGTGCAAATGGAGCCGAGGCTACTCCTGTCCCGCGGGCGATTTCAGGTGCTTGCCGAATATGACACAGCGATGATCCGGTCGGACTAAGCTCGCCCGCAGCGCACCGAGTTGAGGTGTATTCGTGCGCTTGTTCCCAAAAGTTCCGAAGATTCTGTTTGACCATGACGTTTCCCCCACAAACTTCCCCGACCCCCCAGCCGATTTGTCTCAGAGGGCATACATGGTGAGTGTTCAATCGCCTCCCGGTGGCCGTGAACTTCCCTACGCGCGCGTGCTGTTGCTGCCGGCCATACTGATGGCCGCGGTGACCGGAGCCGCCGTCGCCGTTGTGACGGACCCGGCCCGGGCCGCCGTCGGCTGGTGCGGCGGCATCGCCACACTGCTGGTCGTCGCGATCGGCGCCGAAGCCGTACGCCGCGGCCGCATCGCCCGCGGCCTGCGCGCCGAACTCGCTCGGCGCACCGCCTACCTGGAACAGCGCATCGTCGCCCACGACCAGGAGATCGTGCACCTCCACCACGAGGTCCTGCCCGCGGCGCTCGACCGCCTGCGCGGCGGCGATTCACCCTCAGAGGTGGTTCGCCTCCTCGGCCGCGACGATCCCGACCTCCGCGAACTCCCCAAGTCGCAGCGCGACTTGCTGACGACGGTGCTCAAGATCGTCGACACCGAGGAGTCGATGCGCGACGCGGCCCACCGGGCCTTCGTCAACATCGCCCGGCGCGTCCAGGCGATCGTCCACCAGCAGAACAAGGAACTCCGCGAGATGGAGGAGGACCACGGGCGCAACCCCGAGGTCTTCGACGACCTGCTGCGCATCGACCACGGCACCGCGCTGATCGGCCGTCTCGCCGACTCCATCGCGGTGCTCGGCGGTGGCCGTCCGGGGCGTCAATGGCCGCAGCCCGTACCGCTGTTCAGCGTGCTGCGCGGCGCGATGTCCCGGATCCTCGAATACCGGCGCATCGAGCTGCACAACATCGTCGAGGTCGCCGTCAACGGCGTGTCCGTCGAACCGCTCATCCACGCCCTGGCCGAGCTCCTCGACAACGCCACGCGCTACTCGCCGCCGCACACCAAGGTGCACGTCACCGCAATCGAGGTGCAGACCGGCATCGCCATCGAGATCGAGGACGGCGGCGTCAGCCTCAGCGACGAGGCCCGCGCAAAGACCGAGGGCCTGCTCCAGAAGGCCGCGGAGGGCTCCGACCTCGACTTCCTGGGGGAGAACCCCCGGCTCGGCCTGGCCGTCGTCGGCCGGCTCTCGCGCATGTACAACATGCAGGTCTCGCTGCGGCAGTCCGCGTACGGCGGTGTCCGCGTCGTCCTCGTCGCGCCGAGCGCCATGCTCACCGCCGACCGTGCCCTCGGTGTCGCCCACGGCATCGGCGCGACCGCCGTACCGCAGATGGACACCGGCGGAGTCGAAGGCCCGGCGCGCAAGCCCAAGAAGCGCCGCCCGACCACCGGACCCCGCATTCCCAACCCGACCGGCGGCTCCCTGGACGACGACGTCCCCACGGTCACCGAATGGACGCCCAACGGGCTGCCGCAGCGCCGCAGCCGGATCAAGATCCCGCTCAGCCAGCGGATCGTCGAGGCCCGCGCCGAGGCGGCGGCGGCCGAGGCCGCGGCGGCAGCGGCACCCTCCTGGGCCGCCGAGGCCGCTCCGGAGGAGAAGGAGCCCGAACCGGGACTGTGGGTCGAGGCGTTCATGAACGGACTCAAGGGTGACCCGGATCCGACCGCATTCAGCTCGAACAACCAGTCGGCCCCTGCCGAGGCCGACGACGAGGGGGACCTCAAGTGATCCAGCAGCGAGCCAACTTCGACTGGATGCTCAAGGAGCTCGCCGACGGCGTACCCGGCATCCAGCAGATCGTGGTGCTCTCCGCCGACGGACTGCGCATCGCCCGGTACGGCGGTGACCCGGACGCCGCCGACCGGGTCGCCGCGGCCTGCGCGGGCCTGCAGAGCCTGGCCGGAGCCGTAGCGGGAGAGATCCCCAACAGCGACGGCCGGATGCGCATGGTCATCATCGAGATCAACGGCGGCTACTTCTACCTGATGTCGGCAGGGCCCAACGCCTACCTCGCGGTCCTCGCCGACCAGACGGCGGAGCCCGGACTGATGAGCAACCGCATGCGCGACCTCGTCGTACGGATCGGCGCCCACCTGACGAGTCCGCCGCGGCGCAACGGGCAGACCGTATGACTCCTCCGCAACGCCGGCGGCGCTACCCCAAGGAAGAGTTCCAGGAACCCCCCCAAGAGAGGTCCCCCGAAAGGGGGTCCCCCGCAGAGGGCCAGGACAACCCGAGGGACCCCGAGCGCCTGTATGTGCTCACGGGCGGAGGCGAGGGCGGCGACCGGGCCGCCCTCGACCTGGTGACGTTAATCGTGGCGTGCGCCGACGAGCCGACGCCCGCCGCCCAGCCGGAGCAGTCGGCGCTGCTCCGGCTCTGCAAGGCCCCTCTCTCCGTGGCCGAGCTCTCGGCCTATCTCAATCTGCCGTTCAGCGTGGTGACCGTCCTGCTCACCGAGCTGCTGGCGGCCGAACTGGTACAGGCGCGCGCCCCGATCGTCCGCTCGGCGCTCCCCGACCGTTCCCTCCTCGAAGCGGTGATGCATGGACTTCAAAAGCTCTGACACGATCACCGGCCCTCGCGCCGAGGACCATCTGCCGCACACGGCGCAGGCCGCCGTGAAGATCGTGATCGTGGGCGGCTTCGGGGTCGGCAAGACGACCATGGTGGGCTCCGTCAGCGAGATCAGGCCGCTGACCACCGAGGAGACCATGACGCAGGCCGGTATCGGAGTCGACGACAACTACGGATCCGAGACCAAGACGGCCACCACCGTCGCCATGGACTTCGGCCGCATCTCGATCACCGAACAGCTGGTGCTCTACCTGTTCGGCACCCCTGGCCAGGAGCGCTTCTGGTTCCTGTGGAACGGCCTGTTCGAGGGTGCGCTCGGCGCGGTCGTCCTGGTCGACACCCGCCGCCTGGAGGTCAGCTTCGACGTGATCGGCCGCCTGGAGGAGCGCGGTGTGCCGTTCGTCATCGCCATAAACGACTTCCCGGACGCGCCCCGCTATCCGGTCGAGGACCTGCGGACCGCGCTCGACCTCGCCGAGGACATCCCGATCATCAAGTGCGACGCGCGCCGCAGGGCTTCCAGCCGGGATGTCCTGATGACGCTGATGCGCTTCCTGCACTCGCTGGCCATGACGCGCGCCTGAGCCCCGCCCGCACGCACCGAATCCGTACGCAGATACGCCAACTCCCAAGACACCGGATCCACTTCAGTTTCGGAGCGATCACCGTGACGCCTGAATCCCACTCCCCGACCGGTACGGACGACCCCACGCTCGGCCCGCCGCCCGGCTGCCCCGCCCACGGCCTCGGTCCCGGCGGACTGCGCCGGCTGTACGGCCCCGAAGCCGAGGACCTGGGAGCCGTGTACGAGAACCTGCGGGCCGAGCACGGCTCGGTGGCCCCCGCTCTGCTCCACGAGGACGTGCCGATCTGGGTCGTGCTCGGCCACGGCGAGAACATGCACATGCTGCGCACCCCCTCGCAGTACAGCCGTGACACCCGGTTGTGGGCCCCCTTGCAGGACGGCACGGTCAAGCCGGATCACCCGCTCATGCCGATCGTCGCCTGGCAGCCCATCTGCTGCCACGCCGAGGGCGACGAGCACCTGCGGCTGCGCGGCGCGGTCACCGGCGCCATGTCGACCATCGACCACCGGGGCATCCGCCGCCACATCAACCGCGCGACTCAGCACCTCGTCAACAAGTTCTGCGAGGAAGGCAGGGCCGACCTGGTAGCCCAGTTCGCCGAGCACCTGCCGATGGCAATGATGTGCGAGATCCTCGGCATGCCCGAGGAGTACAACGACCGGCTGGTGCACGCCGCCCGCGACATGCTCAAGGGCACCGAGACCGCCATTGCCAGCAACGCGTACCTCATGGACGTGCTGATGCGGCTCACCACCCGCCGCCGGGCCGAACCCAGGGAGGACTTCACCAGCCACCTGATCAACCACCCGGCGCGGCTCGACGACGAGGAGATCGGCCAGCACCTGCGCGTCGTCCTGATCGTCGCGTACGAGAGCACCGCCAACCTGCTCGCCAACGTACTGCGGGTCGTGCTCACCGACCCGGGGTTCCGCGCCCGGCTCAACGGCGGCCAGATGACGGTGCCTCAGGCGGTCGAGCAGTCCCTGTGGGACGAGCCGCCGTTCAGCACGATCCTCCCCTATGTCGCCAAGCAGGAGACCGAGCTGGGTGGCCAGCGCATCCGCAAGGGTGACGGCCTCATCTTGGGCATGGCGCCGGGCAACGTCGACCCGCGCGTCCGTCCCGACCTCACGGCCAACATGCAGGGCAACCGCTCCCACCTCGCTTTCAGTGGCGGTCCCCACGAGTGCCCGGGCCAGGACATCGGCCGCGCCATCGCCGACGTCGGCGTCGACGCGCTGCTGACCCGCCTTCCGGACATCCAACTCGACTGCGAAGAGGACGAGCTGCGCTGGCGGGCGTCCATCTCGAACCGGCACCTGGTGGAGCTGCCGGTGAAGTTCGCGCCGAAGCCTCAGCAGGACGTCAGGCAGCGGCCCTCCATCAACCCGGTGCCGGCGCAGCGCCCGAACGACTGGCTGGTCAGCACGCAGCGGGCACAGCCCATGGCTCCGGAACCCGTCATCCCGGCCGCCGAGCCCACGCCGACGCCCGAACTGGCCCGCCGGCCGGGCGTGTTCCGGCGCCTCCTGCGCTGGTGGCGCGGCGACTGAGCCGACCGGGGCACCGGGGCTACCCGGCCCACTCCTCGTACGACGACCAGGCCCGCAGCACACGCGGGCTGACGAACCGGTGCTCGCGCCCCGTGACCGGATCGGTGAACTCCAGGGACCGCGCCAGCAGTTGGAGCGGGCGCCGGAAGTCGCCGGCCGCCACGGGGCCGGTCACCACCGGATAGAGGGGATCGCCGAGGATCGGCACCCCCAACGCGCACATGTGCACCCGCAGTTGGTGCGTCTGCCCGGTGTGGGGTCTCAGCCGGTAGCGAGCCAGCCCGTCGTCCCGCTGTTCCAGCAACTCCACGTCGCTGACGGCATTGGGCTCGCCCTCGACCTCGCGCGCCGCCATGACCCCACGCTCCTTCACGATCCGACTGCGCACGGTGCGCGGCAGGGCGAGCGCCGGATCGTGCCGGGCGACGGCCTCGTATTCCTTGGCGATGAGCCGGTCGCGGAACAGCGACTGGTACGCGCCGCGCTCCGCAGGGCGCACAGTGAACAGGACCAGCCCGGCGGTGAGCCGGTCCAGGCGGTGGGCGGCGCCCAGCGTGGGCAGGTCCAGCTCCCGGCGCAGCCGCGCGAGCGCGGTCTCCGTGACATGGCTGCCGCGTGGTGTCGTGGCCAGGAAATGCGGCTTGTCGACGACGACGACGTGCTCGTCGCGGTACACGACGTCCAGCGCGAACGGCACCGGCACCTCGTACGGCAGCTCCCGGTGGAACCACACGAACATGCCCGGCACGTACGCCATGTCACGCGGCACGGCACGCCCGTCGGCGTCCACGATCAGCCCTGCGTCCAGCATCCCGTCGATCACCCCCGCCCCGGCCGCGAGCCGCTCCACCAGATGATCGCGCACGGTCGCCCACGCCGCCCCCTGCGGCAGCTTCACCCGCACCGGATCGACCCCGTCGCGCTGCGGCAGGGGGGAAGGGGGGATCGGGCTTCTGCGTCTCATCACGATCAAGCGTACGAGGGGGCACTGACAGGCGGGGTACGAGCCGGCCCCGACCTTGTTCGCGGGCCGGTGGAAAACCGGACTTCCACGGACCGAGGCCGGTGTAAATACGGTGTGCCCGCCCGCGCTCCGTTGGCAGGATGCGGGCCATGCCTTTCCTCTCCAGCGCAGTCCTGCCCGCCGGAACCCTTGCCCAGTCCCCGCAGCCCACCCTCCCCACCGGCGACGGCCTGGTCCTGCGGCCCTGGCGGACCGAGGATGCGCCCCTGGTCCACAAGGCCTTCCAGGACCCGCTCCTGCACCAGTGGCACATCCGACGGTCCGAGTCGGAGAGCGAGGCGCGCGGTTGGATCGACGGGTGGCTCAAGGCCTGGGCGGGCGAGGACAACGCACAGTGGGCCGTCACCGACGTGACCACCGACCGGCTGCTGGGGCGCGTGGCGCTGCGGAGCATCGTGCTCGCCGACGGCTGCGCCGAACTCGCCTACTGGACCGCGCCGTGGGCCCGGGGCCAGGGCGTCGCCCCGCGCGCGACGGCGATGCTGACTCGCTGGGCCCTCGACGAGATCGGTTTCCACCGCCTCGAACTCCTCCACGCCGTCCGCAACGAGGCGTCCTGCCGGGTGGCCACGAAGACCGGCTTCGCTCTGGAGGGCACCAAGCGCCGTGCCCTCCTCCATCCGGACGGCTGGCACGACATGCACCTGCACGCGCGCGTGCGGGGCGATTGACGCTACGCGCGCGTGTCGAGCTGTTCCGGTCTCTGGCTCAGCTCGTCCTTCGCCGACCGGTTGCCCCGCCAATACACCGCCCGCCTTGTGGCTCCGTCCGGGGCACATGACCACCTCGGCAACCGCCCCGGGCACCCGCGGATTCCCGAGCGGTTTCCTGACAGCCGGAGTCAGCGGCTGACCGGTACCGATCGGTGACGCCGAGGACCGCCGCCAAAACCCCCAACTGCAGGAGGGGGCGTGCGCGTTGTGATCTGCGACCGTCCAGATGTGAGTGCAACTCGTTCATGCAGGGATCAACGACGTCCACTTCCGGTCTGGACCGAACTGCGATGTGATAGAAGCTGCAACCGTCGAAGGCGGCGCGTCCTGTTCGCGCCACCGTGGAAGGGGGAGCCCGTGGCGTCACTCGTCCCGTCGTCGCCCACCGCGGCCGCCACTGCCTCGGCCCTCTTGGAGCACGCCCGTGAGCGGGCGCGCCAACAGCGCACACGGGGATGTCCTCGTACATCACCGTGAAGCGCCGATCGTCCACCAACTCCTCGGCTTCTCGCTGCGAGAGCAGGCAACCTGCCCCAGGCCTCACCCGCCTCAGCCAACTCCGGCGCCATAGACATGGAGGACTTAGTGCTCGCCATGATCCCGACGTATGCGGAGCCCACCCCCCCGACCGTAAGCCCATACACTCGGCGGATCGAAGAATATGTCCGCTCACTCGGAGAGAGCCTCGGACTGACAGAGACGCAGGGCGGCCGGGAGCGGCTGGAAGCAGGCTACGGACAATTTGTTGCCTGGACCTATCCAGAAGCCTCATTCAGCGATCTCTGCCTTTGCGCGGAATGGCTTTTCTTCACCTTCATCCTGGACGACTTGCACACGTTGAAGGTCTATGACGATCCGGAAGTCTGGGCTCCGGTCCACCGGCGCCTGATGAGCATCATCAACACCGGGGAAGACCCTGCCCCCGCATGGGAGCAATCTCCTTTCACTGAGGCGCTCACGGATCTATCCATCCGTACGGGCAAAAGGCTCTCACCAGCGCTCCACGGACGACTCAACCGGCACCTGGACCTGTTCTTTCAAGGATTCACCGAGGAATCCGAGAATCGGTTCCGCGGCACTCCCCCGGGGATTGACAGTTTTACCCAGACCAGGCGACTGTCGGTAGGTATGGAGTTCGGCTTCGATTTGGTTGAACTCAGCCAGGGCACGGAGGTGCCTGAAAGTATCTATGAGACAGGCTTGTTCAGGAAGATCGTCGAAGCAGCGAGCGATGTAGTCGCCTGGCAGAATGACCTGCATTCGATTCACCTGGATGACATGCGTGGAGATTTCCACAACGTCGTCATCGTCATGCAGCATGCCGACGGAATCTCGCTGGAGGAAGCCATCGACTCGGCCGTTGCCAAGGTTCAGGGGCGCGTGGCCGACTTCCTGGCCGCCGAAGAGCAGCTCTGGCCCTTCCTGGAGAGCCGTGGTGTGCCGCCCCGCACCCGTGAAGAGATTCTGAGGGTCACCGCCGGAATGCGGCAGTGGACGAATGGATGCCTGCACTGGTACGGGAACACCACCCGCTACGCGATCCCCACCACCTCGGACGAGTCGGATCAACAGCATGCTCACCTGCAGGCGATGCTCCCGAGCCGGGAACACGCATTCCGTCATAGTTGCGGGTGACCAGCAAGGACTACGCACCGGCTTCCTCGACGCCGGCCTGTACGAGGCTCCCGCCCCATCGATGCGAACCAAGAGCGGCTTGGAGCAGGACCTGAGGGTTAGCTCGCCAACATCCTGGATCGACAAGAAGGGCCAACACGCCATGGCAACGGACCATGTAGGCATCGCACAGGCTCCGGGGGCACTGCCGATCGTCGGGCATCTGTTTCCCCTGCTCCGTGACCCGCTGCGTTTTCTGAACACCCTCCCCTCCTATGGCGATTTGGTGCAGATACGGCTAGGTACACAAACGGCCGTCGTAGTCTGCCGGCCTGAACTCGTCCAGCAAGTTCTCCTGCATGACCGCACTTACGACAAGGGCGGACCCATCATCGAACGGATCGGGAATGCGCTTGGGGACGGTCTTGCCTCGTGCCCCCACAGCGCCCATCGGCGACAGCGACGCAGCTTACAGCCGGCCTTCTCTCGCACTTGCCTGCGTGAATACGCCGCCCTCATGACCCAGCAGATCGACACGCTCACCATCGGCTGGAGCGACGGACGGACCGTGGACGTAGCCGCGCAGATGTACGATTTCGCGAGTGACACAATTGCTCGTACATTGTTCACGGCTGAAGCCGCGCGACCCGCCATAGACACCGTCAAGGAATGTCTGCCCGATATCTTCCGAGGTATCTATCAGCAGGCTGTCCTCCCGCCTTGGCTGAGCCGTCTGCCACTCCCCCCGAACGTGCGCTACGAGCGGGCTCGCAACCGAGCGTCGGCCGCGGTCAGCAAGACCATCAGCTTGTACCGGCAAGACGATGAGACCCACGGCGATGTGCTGTCGATGCTCCTCAAGACGCATGACGACGCGGGAGAAGTCCTCGGCGACGCCGAGATCCATGCTCAGATCATGACCCTGCTCGTCGCCGGCATCGAATCCACCGCAGTGGCTCTTACCTGGGCTGTGCATCTCCTGTGCCAAAACCCCGATGTCCAAGAGCGATTGCGCACCGAGACAGCCAAGGTTCTCGGCACCCGAACGGCCACTTGGGATGATCTTCCCCAGCTCGACCTGGCGCGCCGGGTCATCACCGAGACACTACGCATCTACCCTCCCGGATGGATCCTGACTCGAACGACCGCCACCGAGGCGCGGCTGGCGGACGCTGTGATCCCCCCCGAAACCACCCTCATCTACAGCCCGTATCTCATGCACCACGATGAACGATTCAATCCGCGCCCCAGCTCCTTCGATCCCGACCGGTGGCTTCCGGAGCAGGAACACGTGCGCGGCGCTTTCATTCCGTTCGGCGGAGGTGCGCGCAAGTGCATCGGTGACAACTATGCGATGACCTTGGCGACACTCGCCCTGTCCACGATCGTGGCCCAATGGCGGCTCTCGAGTGGTGACCATCAACTGCCGCATATCGAACCCCGTGTGACCCTGACCCCTCACGGTGTCCAGGTCCGAGTGGAGTGTCTGCAGAGAGTGCCTGATTGACGGAGGATCACCCGTCTGTGTCGGGTTGGCGTCGCAGTGCAGCGTCCAGGCGCGAATGTCCGCGTCCGTGAGGTGGAGTTCGCCCGTGCTCGATACGGGAGCACGTCGACTCGTGCCGGCCCGCGAGACCGGCCAGTGCCCTTGCAGTCAGACCCGCAACCTTGCGGATCTCACGAGGGCGCTGGCCGAGTGCTCGTCGGGCTTCGGCGACGCTGGACGATGACGGCGACTTGCTGATTCCCCGTCAGGGCCGGCGGGGCGGCCGGTACTGCTCAGCGGCGGCCGCGATCGAGTTGGTGCTGGGGTTCCCCAGTGGCACGTGCGGACACGATGGCGATGGCGACGGCGATCAGCTGGATTCTGCGGGCACTGCCAGCGGTGCTCCTACCTCCGCAGTGTGCCCTCGATGTGCCCTCAGCCACCGGTACAGGCACCCCAGCCCCACCGTGACCAGCAAAAACAGCACAGTGAACCACTGGAAGTACCAGTGCCCGCCCGCCGGGTCGTACACCTCGGCGCGCGGCCAGGCGAGGTTGACGGTCATGAGGAGGCCGTACAGGAGGGCGAGCACGTTGACGGGGACGCCCCAGCGGCCGAGCGAGAAGAGCGGGGCGCCCGTCTCGTCGGTGCCGTCGGCGGTGAACTGCCCGCGCAGGCGGCGTACCAGCAGCGGCCCGGTCACCATCGCGTACGCCAGGTACAGCATAACGATGCAGGTGGTGCCGATCGCCAGAAAGGCGTCCGGAGAGGCGAAGTTGAGGAGCAGCAGCGCGGCGGCGAGGACCCCGACGACCAGGGCGGGGGCGCTCGGCATGCCGGTGCGCGGGTTGACCTTCGCGAGGCGGCGGGAGAAGGGGAGCTGGTTGTCGCGGGCCATCGAGAAGAGCATGCGGCAGGCGGCCGTCTGGATCGCCAGGGTCGCCACCGCGATGGCCACCACGACGTCGGCGAGCAGCGCCCGGCCGACCCCGTCGCCGAGGCTGCTGGTCAGGACGTAGCTCAGGCCGTCGACGCCCAGATGCCCGTCCGTGAGGCTGGGCGCGGCCAGCAGACCGCCGAGCACGATCAGCCCGCCGAGCAGGCCCGCCGCGCCGAGCGCGGTGAGGATCGTACGGGGCGCGGTGCGGCGCGGGTTGTGGGTCTCCTCGCTCATCTCGCCCGCGCTGTCGAAGCCGATCATCACGTACGCCGCCATGAAGGAGCCCACCATGAGCGCGCCGAAGAGGCCGGTGCTGCCCTCGCCCGTGTGGAAGGTGATGCCGGGGGAGCGCTCGGAGTGCGTGAGCAGCAGCACGATGATCAGGACCGCGCCGATGATCTCGGCGGTCACACCGACGCGGTTGATCACGGACATCACGCGGTTGTCGACGACGTTGACCAGCGTGGTCAGGACCAGCAGGATCACGCCGAGTACGGCCGCGTTGGCGGCGCCGTCGGCGCTGATCGGTGAGGGGTCGCCGCCCACCAGCTGGAAGCCGGACCAGATGGCCGGCAGCACCATCTGCAGCGCGAGCGCGGCCGCCGCGACCACCACGATCTGTCCGATCACCATGATCCAGCCGGCGAACCAGCCGAACGAGAGGTTCGACAGGCGCGAGGACCACTGGTAGATCGCGCCCGAGATCGGATAGCGCGCGGCCAGCTCCGCGAAGCACGCGGCGACCGCCAACTGGCCCACCAGCACGGCCGGCCAGGTCCAGAAGAAGACGGGGCCGCCGAACGCGTACCCGAAAGCGAAGAACTGGAAGACGGTCGTCAGGACGGAGATGAAGGAGAACCCGGCGGCGAACGAGGCGTACCGGCCGAGGCTGCGGTGCAGCTCCTGGCGGTAGCCGAACTCGGCCAGGGAGCGGTCGCCGGGGGACTCCGGCGGGTCCGGGCGTACGTCGGAGGGGGCGGTGGTGGTCACGGCGGCACCTGCCTTCGGCGCGGAAGGGTGAGCGGGACGACGAGCTGAATTCCTGTCGGGTGACAGAAATTAGGGAGACCCTGTTTCGCTCGCGTGACGCGGCCATGTCGGCGGCGGGCCTAAGTCCTCACGCCTTGCCCTCCCTGTCGAAACGCGATACATCGTGTGTATTGACGCTCCCTTCGGACACGCGATATGTTCGGCTACGGATATTCGGAGGCGAGGTGGGATCATCATGGCGACGAAACGCCGCAAGCTGAGCAATCCGCTGGCGCTCGCGGTCATGGTGCTGCTCACCGAGCGGTCGATGCACCCGTACGAGATCGCCCAGACCCTGCGCCGACGCGGCAAGGACACCAGTCTGAAGATCAACTACGGCTCGCTCTACACCGTCGTCCAGAACCTGGAGAAGCACGGCTTCGTCGAGGTCGCGGAGGTGCAGCGGCAGGGCAAGCGCCCTGAGCGCACGCTCTACGGCATCACAGACGCCGGGCGCGAGGAGGCCACGGAGTGGCTGTCGGACCTGATCGCCGTTCCGGCACAGGAGTTCCCGATCTTCGAGACCGCGCTCTCACTCGTCGGGGTGATCCATCCCGACGAGGTCGTGCGGTTGCTGGGGGAGCGGCTCAAGACGCTTGAGTTCCAGGCCGCCAGCACACGCGGCGGTCTGATGAAGATGCGCGAGAGCCTGCCGCGGATCTTCCTGGTGGAGAGCGAGTACCGCCTGCACATGGTCGAGGCGGAGGCCGAGTGGGTCCGCGGCCTCCTGCGGGAGCTCAAGGACGGCACGCTCGACGGTGTCGAGCAGTGGCGGAGCTTCCATGAGACGGGGGAGATCCCGCCGGAGTTCCAGGAGTTGGAGGACCGCCACTTCGAGAAGTGACCCAGACGTAAACAGACCCCGGCAGAGCTGTTGCAGCAGCTCCACCAGGGTCTCGAACCCCGAACCGAATCCGCTGTGAGGCAGTTCCAGGCGATCGAGGTGCGGCACACCCAGGATAGCCCGGCGCTCTTCACGCGGATCAGTCGCCGATCCGCTCATGCGGATCAGTCGTACGTCCGCACGCGCGGATCAGTCGTCGATCCGCTCCCGCGGATCCTTCGCATTCGCTCACTCAGGAGAGCAGTCGCCATGAGCAGTACCCGTGCGCCCGCGGTAGCGGCGCGTCAGCTGATCAAGACCTACCCCGGTGACGTCACCGCCCTCAACGGCATGGACGTCACCGTCGAGACGGGCACCGTCTTCGGACTCCTCGGTCCGAACGGCGCCGGCAAGTCCACCACCGTCAAGATCCTCACCACCCTGGCCCGCCCCGACTCGGGCACCGCCACCGTCGCGGGCCATGACGTGCTGCGCCACCCGGACCGGGTGCGCCGCGCGATCGGCGTGGTCGCCCAGAGCTCGGGCGCCGACCCGGTGGCGACCGGCCGGGAGAACCTCCAACTCCAGGGCAGGCTCTACGGATTGAAGGGAGCCGACCTCGGCCGCCGGGTCGACGAGCTCCTTCAGCGATTCAAGCTCGCCGACGCCGCCGGGCGCCAGGTGAAGGGCTACTCCGGGGGCATGCGACGCCGCCTGGACGTGGCGCTCGGCCTGGTCCACCGCCCCGAGGTGCTCTTCCTCGACGAGCCCACCACCGGTCTCGACCCCGAGGCGCGCACCGCGATGTGGGACGAGATTGCCCGCCTCGCCGGCGACGAGGGCCTGACCATCCTGCTCACCACGCACTACCTCGAAGAGGCCGACCGGCTCGCCGAGCGCATCGCCATCGTCGACCGCGGCCGTGTCGTGGTCGAGGGCACACCGGACGCCCTGAAGGGTGAACTCCGCGGTGACGCCGTCCACTTGGAACTGCGCGACGCGGTCGGCGAAGCGGGTCGTACGCTGCTGAACGGCAGCCTCACCCGGCTGCCCGGCGTGCACGAGGCACTCATCGAGGGCCGCCGGATCAGTGTCCGTGCCGACGACGGAGCCGCCGCGGTGCCCGCTCTGCTCGGGGCCCTTGAGCGCGCCGGGGTCGCAGTCGCCGCCGCGACCGTGGCCCGCCCCTCGCTCGACGACGTCTATCTCCGCTACGCGGGCCGCCGTTACTCCGAGGCGGAGGCCGAGTCCACCGAGAGCCTCGTCCTCGCCGGAGGTGCCCGATGAGTACCGCTGTCTCGCAGACCTGGTACATGACCCAGCGTCAACTCATGGTGTTCGTACGGCAGCCCGCATACATGCTGATCACGCTGATCCAGCCAGTGGTCTGGCTGTTCCTGTTCGGCAACCTCTTCAAGAAGGTCGTCGAGCTGGGCGGCTTCGGCACCACCTCGTATCTCGACTACCTGGTGCCCGGCGTCGTGGTGATGAGCGCGCTCAGCTCCAACATGTGGGCGGGCATGACCACGCTGGACGAGATCCAGCGGGGCACACTCAACCGGTTCCTCACCACACCCGTCAGCCGGGCCGCCCTGATGAACGGCAATGTCGTCAACAACGGCCTGGTCACCGCGTTGCAGTCGGTCATCATCGTGCTGCTCGGACTGCTCGGCGGTGCCGACTACCCGGGCGGGATCGGCGGGATCGCGATCCTGATCATCGCCTCGGTACTGCTCGGCACGATCTTCGGGGCGCTGTCGAACGCGCTGGGCATGCTGGTCCAGGAGCGGGAGTCGATCATCGGCATCAACACCTTCTTGCTTCTGCCGCTGACGTTCCTCTCCTCGGCCTTCATGGCCCCGTCCCAGATGCCCGGCTGGATGCGGCACATCGCCGACTTCAATCCGCTCAACTGGGCGATGGTGGCGGGCCGTTCGGCGATGTCGGCCGACCCCGACTGGGGCGATGTGTTCAGCCGGGGAGGGGGCCTGCTCGCGCTCGCGGTGGCGGCGGTGTGGCTGTCGATCCGTACGTTCCGGTCGTATCAGCGGTCGGTGTAAGGCAGTTGGCCCAGAGGTAGTCGGCCGAGAGACAGTTGACCGGAAGGCGGCCACCAAGTCGGCGGCCGCCTTCCGTGGCAAACCAAGTCGGCGGCACCGCCTTCCGCGGCAACGAAGCCGGCGGCCGCCTTCCGTGCCTCGCACCGTCACCCGGTGGTCAGGCGGACGCCTCCTGCTCCGCCTCCACCTGCGCGTTCCACTCCCGCTTCGACGCCTGCCAGCCGTCCTCGTTGTGCCCGAGTCGCCAGTAGCCGGAGATCGACAGGTCCTCGCGCGCGATCTCGCGCTCGACCCGCAGCAGCTGGCGCAGCTCCTTCACGAAGCCCGCCTCGCCGTGCACGAAGGCGTGCACCCGGCCCTGCGGGAAGTCGAGGGCGCGTACGGCCTCCACCAGGGCCTCGCCCTGGGGCCGGTTCCCGCGGTGCAGCCAGACGACCTCCACATCGGAGTTGATCTTCTGCTCCTCCTCGGGGCCGGAGACCTCGATGAAGGCATGGGTCACGGCACCGTCGGGCAGCGCCTCCAGGGAGGCCGCGATCGCGGGCAGCGCGCTCTCGTCACCGGCCAGCAGATGCCAGTCGGCGCCCGCGTCGGGGGCGTAGGCGCCGCCGGGGCCCATGAACCGTACGACCTCGCCCGGCTGGACCCGGGTGGCCCACGGTCCGGCCAGACCCTCGTCGCCGTGAATCACGAAGTCCAGCGTCAGCTCGCGCACCTCGGGGTCCCAGGCGCGCACGGTGTACGTCCGTGTCACGGGCCACTGCTCGCGCGGGAACTCCTCGCGGATGCGCTCCATGTCGAAGGGCTCGGGGTAGCTGACCCCCTCGGGGCCGAACAGCAGCTTCACATAGTGGTCCGTGCTGGAGCCCGCGGTGAATTCGCCCAGGCCGTCGCCGCCCAGTACGACCCGCTGCATATGCGGAGTGAGTCGCTCGGTCCGCACCACCTGCGCGGAGTGGGGCTTCCGGGGCTTGCGTGCCGGGCGCTCTGCCATGACGGCCTCCTGGTTCACATAGTTAGGCTTACCTAAGTTAGCATCTCTCCCTCTGAGTCACCTATGCGTGGAGCGGTATCACTTATGCCTGAAGGGTCGAAAGCAAGCGGTGCAACGACCCGCCCAGGCCCCAGCGGGCGGCGAGCGCGTCCAGTGCGGCGGGATCGCGCGGCGCGTGCGGCAGCGCCGTGTCGACGTCCGGCAGGGGGACGTCACCGGCGACCTTGACGACCGTGGGCGCGACCGCGACGTACGGCCGCGACTCGTCCAGACGCTTGCGCTGTGACGGGGTCAGCTTGGCCTTCGGGTCGTCGACCGCGGCCATGATGCCGGCCAGGTCGCCGAACTCGGCGAGCAGTTTGGCGGCCGTCTTCTCGCCGATGCCGGGCACTCCGGGCAGACCGTCGCTCGGGTCGCCGCGCAGCAGCGCCAGATCCGCGTACCCCCGGCCGTCCACGCCGTACTTCTCGCGCAGCCATGCCTCGTCGGTGAGCTGGAGCGTGCCGACACCCTTGAGGGGATACAGGACGCGGATTCCCCGCTTGTCGTCGACCAGCTGGTAGAGGTCGCGGTCGCCGGTGACGATGTCGACCGGGCCGGTGGCGCGTCCGGTGAACGTGCCGATCACGTCGTCCGCCTCGTACGCCTCGACCCCCACCCGTGCGATGCCCAGCGCGTCCAGGACGTCCTCGATGACGGGCACCTGCGGCGACAGCGTGTCCGGCACCTCCTCCTCGTCCGGGCCCGCCTCGCGCTCCTCGGCCACCCGGTGTGCCTTGTAGGACGGGATCAGGTCGACCCGCCACTGCGGGCGCCAGTCGGCGTCCATGCACGCCACCAGATCGTCGGGGCGGTGGTCCTTGACCAGGCGGTCGATGAATTCGAGCAGTCCGCGCACGGCGTTGACCGGCGTGCCGTCCGGGGCCTTCACGGATTCCGGGACGCCGAAATAGGCGCGGAAGTACAGCGAGGCGGTGTCGAGAAGCATGAGTCGTCGAGTTTGCTGCGTCACGTTTCGCATCATGCCGTACGCCACTGACAGTGACCTGAACCACTCCTGCGTTTGCTCCGGGTAAGCGGGGGCAGGCGCCGCCTCTGAGTGAGGCCGGTTTCGTTTTCTACCGTTTGGCGTATTCCGTTCCGGCCGTTCAAACCATTTGGAACTGGTTCAAACCGTTCCAGAGAATCGTTCCAACGAGAGGTACACGTGTCATCCAGGCTTGAGGCCGAGCATCTGTACAAGGTGTTCGGGAGACGACCGGACGAGGCCGTGGAGCGGCTCCGGCAGGGGGCCGACCGCGACGAGCTGCGCGCCGACGGCGCGACCGCCGCGGTGATCGACGCGTCCTTCACGGTGGAGCCGGGCCAGATCTTCGTCGTCATGGGCCTGTCCGGATCCGGCAAGTCCACGCTGCTGCGCATGCTCAACGGACTCCTGGAGCCGACCGCAGGACAGGTGCGCTTCGACGGCCAGGACCTGACCGCGCTCAGCGCCCGTGAACTGCGCGAGGTCCGCTCCAAGAAGATCAGCATGGTCTTCCAGCACTTCGCGCTCTTCCCGCACCGCAGCGTCCTGGAGAACGCCGCGTACGGCCTGGAGGTCCAGGGCGTGCCGAGCGCCGAGCGCAAGGAACGCGCCACCAGGGCCCTGGAGCTGGCAGGACTCGCCGGCTGGGAGAAGTCCTGGCCCGACGAGCTGTCCGGCGGGATGCAGCAGCGTGTGGGCCTCGCCCGGGCGCTCGCCACCGACGCCGACCTGCTGCTGATGGACGAGTCCTTCAGCGCGCTCGACCCGCTGATCAGGCGCGACATGCAGGACCAGCTGATCGAACTCCAGAAGAAGCTCAAGAAGACCATCGTCTTCATCACGCACGACCTCAACGAGGCGATGCGCCTGGGTGACCGGATCGCCGTCATGCGCGACGGCCGCATCGTGCAGACCGGCAGCGCCGAGGACATCCTGGTGCGCCCCGCCAACGACTACGTCGCCTCCTTCACCCAGGACGTCGACCGCTCCCGCGTCCTGACCGCGGACGCCGTCATGGACACGGACGTCCGCGGCGACGAGGCGGACTGCGCCTGCGAGACCGCCACGCCCGACACCTCCTTCGTGGACCTCTGCGCCATCAGCGCCCGCCTCACGCACCCGGTCGCGGTGCTCGACGAACGGCGCAAGCTCGTCGGTGTCGTCCCCCGGCAGCGCCTGGTCGCCTTCCTCGGCGACGAGCGGGAGACCCCCGTAGGCTGCGCCAGTCCTCGGACCGAGGCGGTGAAGGCCGGTGCCTAGAATCCCCTTCGGCGACTGGGTCAACAGCGCCGTCGACTGGCTGCTGGGCCACATGGCCTGGCTCTTCGACTTCTTCAAGACGGTCTTCCAGGGAACGTACGACGGCATCGACGCCGTCCTTCAGGCTCCCGAGCCGCTGCTCCTCGCGGGCATCTTCGCCGTCATCGCGTTCTGGCTGCGCGGCACGTCCGCCGGTGTCCTCGCCTTCGTGGGCTTCGCCTTCATCGACTCCCTCGAACTGTGGGAGGACGCGATGGTGACCCTCTCGCTGGTCCTCGTGGCGACCCTCATCGCGCTGGTCGTCTCCGTGCCCGTGGGCATCTGGGCGGCGCGCTCCGACCGGGTCAGCGGGATCGTCCGGCCGGTCCTCGACTTCATGCAGACGCTGCCCGCGATGATCTACCTCATCCCGGCCATCCTGTTCTTCGGCACGGGCGCCCCGGCGGGCATCGTGGCCACCCTGATCTTCGCGCTGGCACCCGGCGTCCGCATGACCGAGCTGGGCATCCGCCAGGTCGACAAGGAACTCGTCGAAGCCGCCGACGCGTTCGGCACCACACCCCGCGACACCCTGCTGCGCATCCAGCTGCCGCTCGCACTGCCCACCGTCATGGCCGGCGTCAACCAGGTCATCATGCTGGGCCTGTCCATGGCCGCCATCGCGGGCATGGTCGGCACCGGCGGCCTCGGCGGCGACGTCAACGAGGCCATCGGCCAGCTGAACGTCGGCCTCGGCTCCGAAGCGGGCGTCGCCATCGTCATCCTGGCCATCTACCTGGACCGTATGACCAGCGCGCTGGGCACCCAGGTCTCCCCGCTCGGCCGCCGCGCCGCCGCCCGACTGCGCGCCGCGCAGGGCCTGAAGCTCTGGTCCTACCGCCCCCGGCCCGCCGTGGCCATGGCGGGCGTCGTCGTGCTCGCCCTTGTCGCGGGCGGCATGGGCATCTTCGGCGGCACGAACGCGACGTCCACCGCGGCCGACGGTGCGAACGTGGGCCAGGGCAAGAAGGTGACCATCGGCTACATCCCGTGGGACGAGGGCGTCGCCTCCACCTACCTGTGGAAGGAGATCCTGGAGGAACGCGGCTTCCAGGTCGACACCAGGCAGTTCGACGCGGGCCCGCTGTACACCTCCCTCGCCCAGGGCGACATCGACTTCCAGACGGACTCCTGGCTGCCGACCACGCACGAGCAGTACTGGAAGAAGTACGGCAGCAAGCTCGACGACCTGGGCTCCTGGTACGGCCCGACCTCGCTGGAACTGAGCGTGCCCGCGTACATGAAGGGCATCGACTCGCTGGACGACCTCAAGGGCCAGGCGTCCAAGTTCGGCGGCAAGATCACCGGCATCGAGCCCAGCGCCGGAATGATGAGCCTGCTCAAGAGCAAGGTGTTCAAGGAGTACGCCCTCGACAAGGAGTACAAGGTCGTCGACAGCTCCACGCCCGCCATGCTGGCCGAGCTGAAGCGCGCGTACGCCAAGCAGGAGCCCGTCGTCGTCACCCTCTGGTCGCCGCACTGGGCGTACAGCGACTACAAGCTGAAGAAGCTCAAGGACCCCAAGGGCGCCTGGGGCAAGGGCGACGGAGTGCACACGCTCGCCCGCAAGGGCTTCGCCCAGGACAACCCGGTCGTCGGACAGTGGCTCAAGAACTTCAAGATGACCGAGAAGCAGCTCACCGGCCTTGAGGCGGAGATCAACAAGGCGGGCAAGGGCAAGCAGCAGGACGCCGTGCGCGCCTGGCTGAAGAAGAACCCCGGCGTCGTCGATAAGCTGGCCCCGGTCAAGAGCACCGCCGCCAGTGCCGAGGCCAAGCGCTCCCTGGACGTGGCCTGGTTCCCCTGGGACGAGGACGTCGCCGTCACCTACCTGTGGAAGAACGTCCTCGCCCGGCGCGGCTACACGCTCAACCTCAAGCAGATGGACGTCGGCCCCGTCTACACGGGTCTGGCCTCCGGCGACCTCGACCTCAACTTCGACGCGTGGCTGCCCTACGCACAGTCCAATTACTGGGACCAGCACAAGGACGATCTGAGAGACCTCGGCACCTGGTACCAGCCGACCTCCCTGGAGATCGCCGTGCCCTCGTACGTGAAGGACGTCAAGTCCCTCGCGGACCTCAAGGGGAAGGCCGACACCTTCGACGGGAAGATCATCGGCATCGAGCCGGGTACCGGCGAGATGAACCTCCTGAAGACGAAGGTGCTTCCCGGCTACGGCCTCGACAAGGAGTACAAGGTCGTCGACGGCTCCACGCCCGCGATGCTCGCCGAGCTGAAGCGCGCGTACGCCAAGAAGCAGCCGGTCGCCGTCGTCCTGTGGTCCCCGCACTGGGCCTACAGCGAGTACAAGCTCACCAAGCTCGCGGATGGCAAGAAGCTGTTCGGCGAGGGCAACACCATCCGGACCATCTCCAGCAAGAAGTTCCCGGGCCAGTATCCGCAGCTCACCAAGTGGATCAAGAACTTTAGGATGAGCGAGGCCGAACTCGGCAGCCTGGAGAGCGAGATCAAGCAGCGCGGGCAGGGGCACGAGGAGGACGCCGTCGCCGCGTGGCTGAAGGAGCACCCGGACATGGTGGAGCGGATGACTCCGCAGTAGTACGCAGTAGTCCGTGATCGTCCCCGGTGGTCCGCCGGGGGTCGCGCCGAGAGGTGGTCTTCGTCGTACGGGTCCCGTGTCCCGTGTGGCGAAGCCCACCCCTCGCGGCATTCACGGGGCCCGCGACTCCTCCGTACGCTCGGCTCTCCTCTTCCGCTCGTTCCTGTGAGACCCCCGTGCGATCCCTGTTCCGGCTCGGCCCCCTCGTCGCGGTGGCGCTGCTGATCGCCGTGCTCCCGGACGCGAGCGCGGAACCCGCGTCCCTGGCGACGGCCCGCTTCGCGGAACTCGCCGGCGACGTGCGCGACGCCGACGGATACGCGTACGGCCTGCGGGACACCTCCGGCCGCACCATGGACGCCGCGCAGATCACCCAGGCGGCGGACGGCACCTATCTCGCCGTCTACCACACGACCCTCGGCGACGGCCGGTTCCACGCCGCGGTCGCCACCTCCACGGATCTGCGCACCTGGACCCGCCGCCACGACTTCGGCGCGGGCACCAGCCAGCCCGCACTCGCGGCCGACGACACCGGTGGCTACGTACTGGCGTACGAGAAGGATCCGGACAACCACATCGCCGTACGCGGCTACGCCGATCTGGCGGCCCTGCTGGCCGGGAAGGCGGCCCGCGCCTACGACGCACCGCGCACCCTCTCGCGCTGCGCCGAGGGCACGCCGGACATCACCTCCGTGCACGACGGCACGGTCGAACTCACCGGCCACTACCGGGCGGAGTGCGACACGGACCGCCAACTCCGGGCCACACTCACGGACTTCACGACCTGGCAGGCCGAGCCCGACCGGCGCCTGGACCGCGCCCTGGAGTCGTGGGGGACCGGCGGCAACATAGGCGACCGCTCGCTCCTGCGACTCGGGGGCCGGAAGCTGGTACTGATAGAGGGTCAGCGGTGGCGCAAGGACTTCGGGAGCTGGCGGACGTACGCCTACGATCCCGCGACCGGGCGGGCCGACCGGCTGACTCTGCGCACCCACGGCGGCAGCCGGGCCTTCGCCAATCCCTCGGCGACGCTGCTCACCGATCCGGACGGGCATCCGGCCCTGCTGGTCAGCCTTTTCGTGCCGCGCGAGGGTGCGGCGCCGGGGGAGTCGGGTCAGCTCGTGTATTGGCGAGAACTGTGACCCTCGCACTCCTTCGATGTGACAGCGATGTGACGGGTGCATGAAACGGTTTGCCGAACATGCGTAGGGTGCAAACAACTCTTCAGAGGTAATGGACCGAAGAAACCGAAGAACCAGCGGACCGACGACGCAAGGGAGGCAGCCGGAGCGATGGGCGACCACAAAGAACAGCCCCTTCGGGTGGGCGCGGCCGTCCGGCGGCGGCGCCGGGCACTGGAGCTCACGCTCGCCGTCGTGGCCGAGCGCAGCGGCCTGTCGGTCCCCTTTCTCAGCCAGGTCGAGAACGAGCGGGCCCGGCCCAGCAAGAGCTCCCTGGAGAGAGTCGCCGACGCACTCGGCACGACCGCCGTGGAACTGCTCGCCGCGGCCGACCCGGCGTGCAGCGTCGACGTCGTGCGCGCCGACGCCGGTGCCGAGTTCACCCCCGAAGCCCAAGTGCGCCCCCTGGTGCGCGGTCACCACCAGTTGCACGCCACGGAGTTCACCGGTGACCACGACGAGGGACGCGAACTCCAGCACCGCAACGACAAGTTGATGTACGTCGCCGACGGCGCCGTCGAGGTCGAGGCGGAAGGCCGCGCCCATCGGCTCGGGCGCGGCGACACGCTGTATCTGACGGGCGGTGTGCGCCATCGGTGGCGGGCGACCGTCCCGGACACCCGGGTGATCGTGGTCGAGGTCGCCGACCACATCGACGCGGTGGAGGAGCGGCACGGCTTCGGCAGACGCTGACCGTTCCCTGGGCGACGGGCACACCTTTGGGTGGCGCTGACCCTTCCGTGGCGGATCCATGCCAGGGGGCACTGCGATACTGACGCCATGTCCGGTACCTCCGGTTATGCCTTCGACAACACCTCCGAGCTCGCCGGCGGGCGCTTCGACGCTCTGGAGACCTGCTACGACCCGGTGACCTTCGCCCGTCTCGCCGACCTGGGCGTCGGTCCCGGGATGCGCTGCCTGGAGCTGGGCGGAGGCGGCGGCTCCGTCGCGGGCTGGCTCGCCGACCGGGTCGGCCCGACCGGCTCCGTCCTCGTCACCGACCTCGAACCACGCTGGATGGACGGCCTCCCCGGACGCGCCAACCTGCGCGTCGTGCGGCACGACATCGGCGCGGAAGAGCTCCCGGAGGGCGACTTCGACCTGATCCACGCCCGGCTCGTGCTGCTCCACGTGCCCGAACGCGGGGCGGCCCTCGACCGGCTGGTGCGGGCGCTGCGCCCCGGCGGTCTGCTCGTGCTGGACGAGTTCGACTGCGGCTGGATCCCCGTGCTCGCGTCCCCCTCGCCCGAGTCGGCCGCACTGTTCGAGAGGATGCACGACGCGGTGATGGGCATCATCACGGCGGCCGGCGCCGACATGCGATGGGGCGCGCATGCCTACGCGGCGCTGTGCCGGGCGGGTCTGACCGAGGTGGCGTCCGCGACGTACGCCGAGTCCTGGCGCGGCGGCTCGTCCGGCACCCGCCTGCACCAGGTCAACATCCGCCAGTTGGCAGGCCGCCTGGTCGAGAAGGGCCTGACCCAGGAGCAGCTGGACGACTGCATGCGTCTCCTCGACGACCCCGGCTTCGCCGTCAACTCCTATCCGCTGATCACGACTTGGGGCGTGCGGCCGTGACACGTGCCGTACCGCGAGCCGCACCGCGTGTCGTCTCGCTCGTGCCCTCACTCACCGAGGCCGTGGCCGTCTCCGTCCCCGGGGCCCTGGTCGGCGCGACGGACTGGTGCAGCCATCCCGCGGACCTCGATGTCGTACGGATCGGGGGCACCAAGAATCCCGGGGTCGACCGGATCGTGCGGCTCGCGCCCGATCTGGTCGTCGCCAACGAGGAGGAGAACCGCGAGCCCGACCTGACCGCCCTGCGCGAGGCGGGAATCGAGGTGCTGGTCACCGAGGTGCGGGATGTGCCGGGAGCCTTCCGCGAACTGGCGCGGGTGCTGGACGCGTGCGGCGCGGGCAGCCGGCCTCGCTGGCTCGACGAGGCGGAGACGGCGTGGGCGCGGCTGCCCGCTCCCGACCGCCGTACGACCGCGGTCGTGCCGGTCTGGCGGCGGCCCTGGATGGTCCTGGGCCGGGACACCTTCGCCGGGGACGTGCTGGCCCGGCTGGGCGTGGACAACGTGTACGCGCGCCACGAGGACCGCTACCCCCGCATCCCGCTCCCCGAACTCAGGGCCGCGGCCCCGGACCTCGTCGTCCTGCCCGACGAGCCGTACCGCTTCACCGCCGACGACGGACCCGAAGCCTTCGAGGGCACGCCGTGCGCGCTGGTCGACGGCCGCCGACTCACCTGGTACGGGCCGTCGTTGGCGCAAGCGCCCCGGCTGCTCGGCCAGGCGCTGCGAGCAGCTCACCGCTGAGCAGACCGCGCGCCGTGCGGACGGCGGCCACGGACCAGGCGGCCACCAGCAGCACGTACAGGGCGACCGCCAGCACGTCGAAGGCGACCAGGCCGGTGTGCCGGGCCAGCCCCTCGGCGCCGGTCACGCAGGTCCCCACCGGGAACGTGAACGCCCACCAGGTCATCGCGAAACCCATGCCCCGGCGACGCGCCCGCAGCACCATCGCGGTGGCCAGCCCCAGCCAGAGCAGCGCGAAGCCCGTCACGGGGACGCCGTAGAGGACGGCGAGCATGCCGAACCCCTGGTCGTACGGAGCGGGCACCACGCCCGGCGCGAAGTCCGCGAACTTGCCGACGGCGGTGGTCGACTGGCCCAGCGGGCCGAGCACGAGGAACAGGGTCGGGGTGAGTACGAGCGGCAGCGGCCCCCCGGTGATGAGCCGGGCGAAGATCACCGGCAGCATCACGAAGGTGGCCAGCAGGCTCAGTCCGAACATCGCGAAACAGGCCAGCAGGAGAGTCTCCCGGGCCTGTCCGGAAGGCAGATGGGGGACGAGGAGGGGGCCGAGGGCGGCGGAGACCATGGGCGCGACGAGCGGAAGCAGCCAGACCGGTGTCGCCTGGCCGGGCTCGATCCGATGGCGTACGACCATGAGGTACGGCACGGCCACGGCGGCGACGAGCCCGACGACCGTACCGGCGGTGAACAGGACGGCGTCCAGGGCGACCGCCGCCCCGGTTCCGATCCAGTCCTGGCCCACGACCAGGGTGCCGCCGCCGACGGCCAGCAGGGCCATGGAGAGGCAGCCGTAGAAGGGGGCCATGGCCGGGTCGAGGAGGTGGGCGCGGGCCTGGTCGCGGTGGTGCGTCCAGTGCAGCGCGCGGGCGGCGAGCAGGGTCACGAGCACCGCGAGGGAGAGCGCCCATACGGCGGTGCAGACGGTCCGCAGGCCCGGAACGTCCCCGGGGAGTCCGGCGCCCGCCGTGGCCACGATCGCGGTGCCCATCACCGAGGCGTACCAGTTGGGGCCGAGATGCCGGACGGCGACGGCGCGAGGGGTTCCCGAGGTGCGGGGGGTTCCGGCCTTGCGGAGGGTGAGGGGCTGGGCTGCGGTGACCATGTCCCCCACGGTCGCGCGGCGGCGTACTCCCCACCAGGGAGTGTCGCTCTATGGGGGCATAAGCTGGGTTTATGGGCAACGTGGAAGGACCGACCGGAGCAGAGGCGGCCGGAACCGGGGCGGCCGGGAGCAGAGGCGGGGAGCCGGCCGGGGCCGGGATCGCGCACCGGGTGCCGGACCTGGGGGCGATGGAGCTGTTGCTGGCCGTGGCGCGCCTCGGGAGTCTGGGGCGGGCCGCTCGCGAACTGGGGATCACCCAGCCGGCGGCCAGCAGCCGGATCCGCTCCATGGAACGGCAGCTGGGAGTGGCCCTCGTCGACCGGTCGCCGCGCGGGTCGCGGCTCACCGACGCGGGGGCGCTGGTCACGGACTGGGCGCGGCGGGTGGTGGAGGCGGCCGAGGCGTTCGACGCGGGGGCGCAGGCATTGCGGGACCGGCGTGACTCGCGGCTTCGGGTCGCCGCGAGCATGACCATCGCCGAGTATCTGCTCCCGGGCTGGCTGATCGCGTTGCGCGCGCAGCGGCCCGACACGGCGGTGTCGCTGCTCGCCGGGAACTCCGCCGCTGTCGCGGAACGGCTCCTTGCCGGTGAGGCGGATCTGGGCTTCGTCGAGGGGTTGTCGGTTCCGGCGGGTCTGGACTCGACGGTGATCGCCCACGACCGGCTGATCGTGGTGACGTCACCCGGACATCCCTGGGCGCGTCGCCGGGCGCCCCTGTCCGCCGCCGAGCTTGCGGCTACGCCGCTCATCCTCCGGGAGGAGGGGTCGGGTACGCGTCAGGTCCTCGACACCGCGCTGGGTGGCCTTGCGCGGCCCCTCATCGAGCTCTCCTCGACCACGGCGGTCAAGGCCTCCGCGGTCAGTGGCGCCGGGCCCGCCGTCCTGAGCGAGCTGGCCCTCGGCGAGGAACTCTCGGCCCACCGGCTGGTGAACATCCCCCTCGCCGACGTCCAACTCGCCCGCTCTCTCCGCGCCGTCTGGCCAACGGGCCATCGCCCCACGGGCCCGGCCCGAGACCTACTGTCGCTGACGCGGGGCGTGTAGCTGAGGCCGGGAGTTCTCGCCCCCGCCGCCTCTACCCGTCCCATCCCGTTCCTGGGGCTCCGCCCCAGACCCCGTAGGCCGGTTCTTTGGCTGCGGGTGGGTGGGGGCTGGTCGCGCCCCGCGGCGGAGCCGCAAATGTCACAGCCCCGCGCCCCTCAAAAGCACCCGGGGCGGACCGGCAGCTGTTGAGGGGCGCGGGGAACTGCGCGACAAGCCCCCACCCACCCGCACCCGACACACAACCGAACGGGGTTGAAGGGGCGGAGCCCCTTGGGGATGGCACGGGTAGGGGCGGCGGGGGGCGAGAACCCGGTGGTCTGGCCTATGTGGCGTTGACCAGGGCCCGCATGACGCGCAGGTCCTCGCCCGCCTCCGGATGCCATTGGACCCCCAACACCCACGAGGAGCCGGGGAGTTCGATCGCCTCCACCGTCCCGTCCGCCGCATGGGCCGAGGCCCGCAGGCCATCGCCGAGACGCTCCACCGCCTGGTGGTGGTACGTGGGCACGGCGGTCACCTCCGGGACGACACCGGCGTACAGGCTTCCCGGCACGGGCGTCACCTCGTGGTGCCCGAAGACACCGGCATCCTTCACATGCCCGTCGATGTGCTGGACGAGCGTGCCGCCCAGGGCGACGTTGAGGAGTTGCAGCCCCCGGCAGATCCCGAGCAGCGGCGTGCCGGAGGCCAGCGCGGCCCGGATCAGGGCGAGTTCCCAGGCGTCACGCTCGGGCGCGGCCGGCCCCGTACGCGGGGAACGCTCGGCGCCGTAGCGGACGGGGTCGACGTCCGGGCCGCCCGCGACGACGACCCCGTCGAGGCGGGCGACGGTCGCGGCCGCCTGCGCCGGGTCGTCCGGCGGCAGCATCACGGCGAGCCCGCCCGCCCGCTGCACGAGCCGCGGATAACCGGCCGGCAGCAGCGCCGCCTCCAGCTCCCACACCCCCCAGCGCGCCCCGGACTCCAGATACGTACTCACACCGATCAGCGGCCTGCCCATGCTGCCTCCCTCACTTCCATGCCTCCCTCACTTCCATGGAAAGACGTCAATGGAACAGACGCCGGACATCAAAGGAACAGACTCAATGGAACAGACTTATACCTTTGCATAGCCGGTCCCGCGGAAGCGAGGTCCCGTCACGTCAGGAACCCCCGCAGCAGCGCCGCCGTTCCCGCACAGTGCTCCCGCATCATCTCCCGCGCCCCGTCCGCGTCCCCGTCGAGCACCGCCTCGACCAGTGCGGTGTGCTGCCGCTGGGAATGCTCGAGGTTCCGTACCAAAAGGGGGATGCAGTCGAGGAGGTCGTTGACGGAGGCGCGGACGGCCGCGTACTGGGCCGTCAGCGACGGGGAGCCGCACAGTTCCGCGAGGGTGAGGTGGAGCATCGTGTCCAGGCGCCGGTAGTCGGCCAGCGGTGCGTCGTGGGTGCGGGCGAGCGCCTCACGCAGCCGGTCGGCCTGGTCGTCGTCGAGCCCGTGCGCGGCGCACAGTCCCGCCGCACCCACCTCCAGCACCTCGCGGAAGCGCAGCACGTCCTCGATGTCGACCTCGGCGACCCGCCGCCGCAGCTCCTGCTCGCCGGGCGCGTCGGTCCTCGGCACCACGAAGGTCCCGCCGTACCGGCCGCGCCGCGACTCGACCAGGCCCTGGTCCTGGAGCACCTTCAGCACCTCGCGCAGCGTCACCCGGCTGATCCCGAGCCGCTCCGCCAACTCCCGCTCGGCGGGCAGCCGTTCGCCGCCCGGCACCAGGCCGAGCCGGACGACCTGGAGGATCTGCTCCAGGGCTTCCTCGAAACCGTTGCCCGCCCGTACCGGCCGCAGCACGGGCGTCAGCCCGTCGCCCAAGCTTCCCGGACCGCTTCCCGGACCGCTCGCCGGACCACTGTCAGGACCCGCCTGCGTCATCTGGTCGTGCCCCCTTCCCAAGCAATGGTTCTCGGCAATACCTTATGGCTCTCGGCTGACCCAAGGAGGCTTTTCCGGTGGCAGACCGCACACCCCCGCTCGCCGTCGAGGAGCTGCACGCCCTCGTCGCGGGCGGCGAGATCGACACGGTAGTCCTGGCCTTCCCCGATATGCAGGGGCGGCTCCAGGGCAAACGGTTCGCCGCGCGCTTCTTCCTCGACGAGGTCCTGGAGCACGGCACGGAGGGCTGCAACTACCTCCTCGCCGTCGACACCGAGATGAACACCGTCGACGGGTACGACATGTCCTCCTGGGACCGGGGCTACGGCGACTTTGCCATGCACCCGGATCTCAGCACCCTACGGCTCGTCCCGTGGAACGAGGGCACCGCCCTGCTCATCGCCGACCTCGCCTGGAACGACGGCTCCCCGGTGGTGGCCGCGCCCCGCCAGATCCTGCGCCGCCAGCTCGACCGCCTCGCCGAACTCGGCTACACCGCCCAGGTCGGCACCGAGCTCGAATTCATCGTCTTCAAGGACACCTACGAGCAGGCCTGGGACGCCCACTACCGAGGGCTGACCCCTGCCAATCAGTACAACATCGACTACTCGGTGCTCGGGACCGGGCGCATCGAGCCCCTGCTGCGCCGCATCCGCAACGAGATGCAGGCCGCCGGCCTGACCGTCGAGTCCGCCAAGGGCGAGTGCAACCCCGGCCAGCACGAGATCGCCTTCAAGTACGACGAGGCCCTCGTCACCTGCGACCAGCACGCCATCTACAAGACCGGCGCCAAGGAGATCGCCTCCCAGGAGGGCGTCTCGCTCACCTTCATGGCGAAGTACAACGAGCGCGAGGGCAACTCCTGTCACATCCACCTCTCGCTCACGGACGCGGACGGCACGAATGTGATGGCCGGCTCCGCGCAGGACCCCGGCGGCATGTCGGACGTCATGCGGCACTTCCTCGCCGGACAGCTGGCGGCCCTGCGCGATTTCTCGCTCCTCTACGCGCCCAACATCAACTCGTACAAGCGCTTCCAGCCCGGCTCCTTCGCGCCGACCGCCGTCGCCTGGGGGTACGACAACCGCACCTGCTCCCTCCGCGTCGTCGGCCACGGCCGCTCGATGCGCTTCGAGAACCGGCTGCCCGGCGGTGACGTCAATCCGCACCTGGCCGTCGCCGGACTCGTCGCGGCCGGTCTGTACGGCATCGAGCAGAAGCTGGAGCTGCCGGAGCCGTGCGCGGGCAACGCGTACACCGCCGAGTACGAGCACGTGCCCACCACCCTGCGCGAGGCCGCCGAGCTCTGGGAGAACAGCCCCATCGCCAAGGCCGCCTTCGGCGACGAGGTGGTCGCGCACTACCGCAACATGGCACGCGTCGAGCTGGACGCCTTCGACGCCGCGGTGACCGACTGGGAGCTGCGCCGCTCCTTCGAACGCATGTGAGGCCCTTCTTGTCCGAGCAGTCCCAGCAGGCCGACCCGTACGCGGGGTCCGACCCGTACGAGCTCCCCGTACTCAATCCGGCGACCGAAGAAGTCGTCGCCACCGTGGCGGGCGCCACCGCGCAGGACGTGGACGCCGCCGTCGTACGGGCGACGAAGGCGCAGTCCGCATGGGCGGCCCTGGCTCCCGGCGACCGCGCCCGGCTGCTGCGCCGCTTCGCCGTCGCCGTCGACGACCACCTCGAAGAACTGGCCCGCCTTGAGGTCCGCGAGGCCGGTCACACCCTCGGCAACGCCCGCTGGGAGGCGGGCAACGTCCGTGATCTGCTCGACTACGCGGCCGGGGGAGTGGAGCGGCTCACCGGCCGCCAGATCCCGGTCCCGGGCGGCCTCGACGTGACGATCCTCGAACCGCTCGGTGTCGTGGGCGTCATCGCGCCCTGGAACTTCCCCATGCCCATCGCGGCCTGGGGCACCGCCCCCGCGCTCGCGGCCGGCAACGCGGTCATCCTCAAGCCCGCCGAGACGACACCCCTGACGGCCCTGCGACTGGCCGAACTCGCCCTGGCAGCCGGCCTTCCCGAGCACCTCTTCCAGGTGCTGCCGGGCGCGGGACCCGTCGCGGGCAACGCCCTGGTCGAGCACCCGGGGGTGGCCAAAATCGTCTTCACCGGGTCAACGACCGTGGGCAAACAAGTGTTGGCGAAGGGCTCGGCCCTCCTCAAGCGCGTCACCCTCGAACTCGGCGGCAAGAGCCCCAACATCGTCTTCGCCGACGCCGACATCGAGGCCGCCGCGGCCGCCGCCCCCATGTCCTTCCTCGACAACTCCGGCCAGGACTGCTGCGCCCGCACCCGCATCCTCGTCCAGCGCTCCGCGTACGACCGTTTCCTCGAACTCCTCGCCCCCGCCGTCGAGTCCGTCGTCGTCGGCGACCCGTCCGACGAGCAGACGCAGATGGGCCCGCTGATCTCCCGGGCGCAGCTGGAGCGCGTACGGTCGTACGTCGACGCCGACGCGCCCGGCATCCGCGGCAAGGCGCCCGAAGGCCCCGGCTTCTGGTTCCCGCCCACCGTCCTCACCGAGGTCGAGCCCCACGCGCGCGTGGCCGTCGAGGAGGTCTTCGGCCCCGTCGCCGTGGTCCTGCCCTTCGAGGACGAGGCCGACGCGATCCGGCTCGCCAACGCCACCGACTACGGCCTCTCCGGTTCCATCTGGACCCGTGACGTGGGCCGGGCGCTGCGCGTCTCGGGAGCCGTCCGCGCCGGGAACCTGTCCGTCAACTCCCACTCCAGCGTCCGCTACTGGACCCCCTTCGGCGGCTTCAAGCAGTCGGGGATCGGCCGCGAACTCGGCCCGGACGCGCTCACCGCCTTCACCGAAACCAAGAACGTCTTCATCAGTACGGAGGGCCCCGCACAGTGACCGAAGCCACCGAAGGAAACATCTGCCGCCGTCTCGTCGGCCGTACCGCCGTCATCACCGGCGCCGGCAGCGGCATCGGCCTCGCCACCGCGCGCCGGCTCGCCTCCGAGGGCGCCCATGTCGTCTGCGGCGACGTGGACGAGCAGCGCGGCAAGGCGGCCGCCGAGGAGATCGGCGGGATCTTCGTCAAGGTCGACGTCACCGACCCCGAGCAGGTCGAGGCGCTCTTCAAGACGGCGTACGACACCTACGGCTCCGTCGACATCGCCTTCAACAACGCGGGCATCTCGCCGCCCGACGACGACTCCATCCTGGAGACGGGCCTGGAGGCCTGGAAGCGCGTCCAGGAGGTCAACCTCACCTCCGTCTACCTGTGCTGCAAGGCCGCGATCCCCTACATGCGGCGCCAGGGCAAGGGCTCCATCATCAACACGGCGTCCTTCGTGGCCCGGATGGGCGCGGCCACCTCGCAGATCTCGTACACGGCCTCCAAGGGCGGCGTCCTGGCCATGTCCCGCGAACTGGGCGTCCAGTTCGCCCGCGAGGGCATCCGGGTCAACGCCCTGTGCCCCGGGCCGGTGAACACCCCGCTCCTCCAGGAGCTGTTCGCCAAGGACCCGGAGCGGGCCGCTCGGCGCCTCGTGCACATCCCGGTCGGGCGGTTCGCCGAGGCGAACGAGATCGCCGCGGCGGTCGCGTTCCTCGCCAGCGACGACTCCTCCTTCGTCAACGCCACCGACTTCCTGGTGGACGGCGGAATCTCGGGCGCGTACGTCACGCCCCTGTAGACCACCTCGGTATATGTACGTCCCATGCGATACCGATCCGTTTTCGCGTGGACCCTGGTCGCGGCCGCCGCCCTGGCGGCCGCGCCGGCCGAGGCCGCACCGCCGGTCAGCCCGGACTGCCCCCGACTGTCCGGGAGTTGGTACGGCGACAACCGCGCCCACCTCCAGCAGGTGATCGATGAACGGGGCACCTGCGCCGGGCACGCCGACGGGGGCCGGCCGGTCGCCGCCTTCGACTGGGACAACACGGTCACCAAGAACGACGTCACCGACGCCACCCTCGCCTGGGCCCTCAAGCACGACAAGATCCTGCGCCCGGCGAGCTGGAAGGCCACCAGCGAGTGGCTCACCGACGCGGCGAACACCGCCCTCACCGCCGCATGCGGCACCGGCGTACCCGTGGGCGCGCCCCTGCCGACCGCCACGAACACCCGCTGCACCGACGAGATCTTCGAGATCCGCGAGGACGGGCGGACCATGAGCGGCGCCGCCGCCTTCGCCGGCGACTGGAACCACCGGCGCACCGTCCCGCAGTACGCCTGGGTGCCCCAGCTGTTCGCCGGACACACGACCGCCGAGCTGACCTCGTACGCCCGACAGGCGCGGAAGGCGGCCCTCACGGCGCCCGTCGGCTCGACGCAGAGCCTCGGCACCCACACGATCCCGGCGTACGTCCGCTACTACGACCGGCAGCGCGATCTGATCCGTACGCTCCAAAGAGCCGGATTCGACGTCTACATCGTCTCGGCGGGCTCCGAACCCGTCACCGAGGTCTGGTCGCGCGGCGTCGGCATCGACGCCCGGCACACCATCGCGATCCGCTCCGTCCTCGACCGGCGCGGGCGGATCACCAGCTGGAACCAGGGCTGCGGCGACGCACCGGCGAGCCGGGGCGAGGCCATCCCGTACATCGACGGGAAGCGCTGCTGGATCAACCAGGAGATCTACGGAGTGCGCGGCGCCGCCGCCTGGCAGAAGCAGGACCGGCGCCACCGCACCGCGATCGCGGGCGGCGACGCCGACACCGACGTCACGTTCGTCGGCGACGCCACCGGCGCGCACCTCGTCATCAACCGCAACAAGAACGAACTCATGTGCCGGGCGTACGACGACGCCGACGGCCGCTGGGTGATCAACCCGATGTTCATCGAGCCGCTGCCGCGCAGGCGGGATCCCTACCCGTGCTCGACCACCGCGTACAACGAGCCTGACGGGACCAGAGGCCCGGTACCGAGGGAGGACGGGTCGGTCGTGCCCGACCGTGCGGACACCGTGTACTGATCTTCGGGGCTCGTCCTAAAGTGCGGGGATGAGTATGACGCCTCCGCCCGGCTGGTACCGCGACCCGTCGTACCCGCTCGTCGAGCGCTGGTGGGACGGGACCGCGTGGACCGACCACCGGCGCCAGCCCGAGGCGCCCCAACTGCCGTTGACGCAGCCGGAGTCCCCCGGAGAGGGCGGTTCCGGCCGCGCCAAGGCCGTCGCACTCTCCGTGGCCGGAGTCGTCCTCGTCGCCTCGATCGTCACGGGCGCCGTCCTGCTCCGCCGGGACGACGGCGGCGGCGACGCGGCGGCGACGACCCCGACGACTGCGGTGTCCCCACCCGTGAGCGACACCCCGTCGCCCTCGGCGTCCACCTCCGCACCCTCGGCGGACGACCCGTCCGTCGTCGTGGACGAGCTCAACGGCATCACGTTGCCGCTGCTCGACGGCTGGGTCAGACCCCAGTACGTCGCCGAGCACGACATCGTGATGACGACTCCGGGCACGTACGACTGCCCGGGCGACCCCGGCCTCTGCCGCCACGGCCGGGTCATCTCGCGCACGGTCACGGCGAACGACGAGAAGTCCCCGAAGGTCCTCGCCCAGCAGGACATCGAGGACGCCGCGAACAGCTCCTACGACCGCGACCTCATCGACAACCGCCCCTTCAAGGGCATCACGTCCCACCAGGAGGTGAAGTCGGGCCAGGTCGCCGTCGCCGGACGTGCCGGGTACTTCGTGCGCTGGAAGGTCAAAACGCGAGTGGGGCCCGGCGGTTACGTCGAGTCGCTGGCCTTTCCGTCCAGCGTGGGCTCGGAGTCGCTCGTCATCGTCCGCTTCGCCTTCGACGCGGGATCCGACGGCCCGCCGCTCACCGACATGGACAGGATCGCCAAGGGGATCCGGCCGGTGGGCGACGCGGACACGGGTGGGGGCGTGGGCAGCAGCATCGGCCCGTCGAAGTGAACCGGATCACAGCGAAGCGAACCGGATCACAGGGAAGTGGAGCGGGTCACAGGAAGGTGTGGCCCTCGCCGCGATACGTCGGGACCGTGGCCGTCACCGCATCGCCCTCCACCAGATGCAGCGTGTCGAACCGCTCGCACAGTTCGCCGGCCTTGGCGTGCCGGAACCACACCTTGTCGCCGATGAGCAGATCGTCGGCCGGGGAGCCGAGCAGCGGCGTCTGCACCTCGCCGGGGCCCTCCTGGGGGTCGTACTTCAGCCCCTCCGGGAGGTACGGGACCGGCAGCCGGTCGCGGCCCGGAGCGCCCGAGGCCGGGTAACCGCCGCCGAGGACCGTCACGATCCCGACGCCCGGCCGGCGGACGACGGGCTGGGCGAACAGCGCGGCGGGACGCCCGGTGAACGAGGTGTAGTTGTCGAAGAGCCTCGGCACATAGAGCCCGGAGCCGGCCGCGATCTCGGTGACCGCGTCCTCGGCGGCGGTGTGCTGGACACTGCCGGTGCCGCCGCCGTTGACGAACTCGAGGCCGGGCTCCACGGCCCGTACGGCGCGGACGACGTCGGCCCGCCGCTGGGCGAGCTCCTTGCGGGCGGTGGCCTGCATCAGCCGGACGGCACGCGAGCGCAGGGGCCGTCCCTCGACCGAGTCCCCGACGCCGGCGATATGACCCTCGTACGCCATGATCCCGACGAGCTTGAACCCCGGCTGCCGGACGACGGCGCGGGCCATGTCGGCGACCTGGGCGGGGGAGTACAGCGGCGAACGGAGGGCGCCGACGCGGACCCGTCCGCCGAGCAGCTTGAGGGAGGTGTCCAACTCCAGGCAGACGCGCACGACTTCGGTGCCGCCCTGCCGGGCCTCGTCGATGAGACGGAGCTGGGCCGGGTCGTCGACCATGACGGTCACGGCGGCGGCGAGCTTGGGGTCGCTGGTCAGCTCGGCGTAGCCCTTGCGGTCCGCCGAGGGGTAGGCGAGCAGTACGTCGTCGAAGCCGGACCTCGCCAGCCACAGGGACTCGGCGAGGGTGAAGGACATGATTCCCGCGAAGCCGTCCCGGTCCAGGACGCGTTCGAGCAGGGTGCGGCAGCGGACGGACTTGCTGGCGACACGGATCGGCTTGCCGCCGGCCCGGCGGACGAGATCGTCCGCGTTCGCGTCGAAGGCCTCCAGGTCCACGATCGCGACGGGGGCGTCGAGGTGAGCGGTGGCCCGGTCGTAACGGGCCCGGTCTGCGGCGCGGGCAGTCATGACCGAAGCCTGCCAGACTCGATTACCGCAGGGTAGGGGGACGTTCCGGGCAGATGCCCCGGGGCCCCGGACTGGTTCCCTCCGGGCCAGGGTCAACCCGTAGAGTGACGCGCACGCAGGGAGGACGACCTTGTCCCGACGGGCTCCGCCCGGGGTGACGGTCCACCGGTGCGGGTATGCGTGCCCGTGGCGGTTTCCCTTCCGCACCTGTGAAACGGCCCCGCCGAGCTCCGAGGCGGTCCGACAGCCCGGTACGAGGAAACGGGGGGTCCATGAGTACGGAAGCGCGCCGCGCCTCCATCCCCCCGCGTCCGTCGACTCCACCTGGTTCCTCGGCGCCGTCCGGTTCGTCGAATTCGTCCGGTTCGTCGACTCCGTCCGGTCCGGCGGATCAGGCCGGTCCTACGCCTCCGCCCAGTCCTGCGTCTCCGCCCGGCACGGTGACTCCACCTCGCCCGGAGCGGCCTCCGACGTCGGGAGAGTCGTTCGTGCCGGACGACACCACGCCCCGGGGAGAGCCCGCGCCGCGAGGCGAAGCCGCGGGGTGGGGTGAGACCGCGGGGCGCGAGGTCCCGTCGCCGGGACAGACCCCGTCTTCCCGTGCGCAGGATCTGGCTGCCGGGGACGCCCTGTCGCTCCCGCCCCGGCCCGCGACCCCGCCGTCGGCTCCGTCGGCTTCGGCACGGTCCATGGCCTCGGGGTCCGGCGATGCCGTGGCGCCCCGTCCGGTGGGCTCGACGTCGGGTGATGCCTCGTTGTCTTCGCCACGGCGAGTGGACTCGGCGCACGGCAGCCCCGTGCTTCCGCCCCGCCCCCAGGCCGCACCGGCGGGCGGCAGCCCTCCGCCCCGTCCGGTGAACCCGCCTGTGGCGGGGGAGGCCTTCGGATCGTCCTCGTCATGGTCCCGGCCGGGTGAAGGGACCGTGGAGGGTGATGGTCCTCGGTCGTCCGGTGGGGGCGCGGTGTCGGGTGCGGGGCGAGGCCCGCGTGTGCCGGCGCCCGCGAGGTCCTTCGACTTCTTCGACTCCTCCTCCGATGCGTCGGTGCCGACGCCGGACGCCACCAGCGGCCCGCAGGGCTCCGCGTCGGCGGCCGGGGTGGAGGCCCGGCGGTTTCCCGAGCTGCGGCCCGGGCGCCGGGCCGGTTCGGCGGGCCCGCCGCCGCCCGCTGCCTCCGCGCGGTTCCCGGACGCGCCGCCCGTGACCGCGGACAGCGGCCGTGGTGTGTCGCCCGCCGCTGCCGCACGCCGTGCCGGCGTGTCCGTGGAGGGGCCCAGCGAGACCACCAGGCGACTGCGGCCCATCCCGGCCGAGGAACCCGCCGGAAAACCCCCGGCTCCCACACCTCCGATTCCCACACCTCCGTCAGCAAGCCCGTCAGTAACCCCGAGCGTGGAGCGCCCCTTCGTGTCGTTCGCGCAGCCGGAGACGTACGACGACAGCCCGCGCCCGGTCGCCAGGCGGCGCACCCGACCCCGTACCGTGGCCGCCGCGGCCTGTGTCGTCCTCGGGCTCGGGCTCATCGGCGGTGCGGTGACGGGGAGTTGGCTGACCGGTGACGGCGCGGACGGGTCCGGTTCGCGCAGCACCTACGCGGCCGCCGCGGATCTCTGGCACAGCGTGCCCGTGGACGAGCTCTTCCCGCCCACCGTGCAGGGCGACGGCGCGGGCCCCGGCGGCGCCGACCGCACCTGGACGCGTATCGCCGTCGCCCCGGACACCGGCTGCAAGGACGCCTTCGACCCGCTGCTGCGCAAGGCCCTGGCCCCGGTCGGCTGCCTGCGGCTGCTGCGCGCCACCTACACGGACGCGACCCGCAGCCATGTCACCACCGTCGGCCTGCTGTTCACCAAGGCGGACGCGGCGGCCATGACCTCCCTGAAGGCCCGCTTCCAGAAAGAGGGCCTGGGCAGCCGCACCGACCTGATGCCCCGCCCGTACGCCGCGAAGGGCACCGCCGCCGAGGGCTTCGGCGACGCCCAGCGTGCCTCCTGGACGGTGTCGGTCCTCACCGACGCCCCTGTCGTCGTCTACGCCGTCTCCGGCTTCGCGGACGGCCGCACCGTCACGGCTCCCCAGCCCGCCGCCGACGCCATGAAGGCCGGCGCGACCACGGCCCCGGCCCAGGCGGGCCTCGGCCACGAGGCGCAGGGCCTCGCCGACCGCGTGGAGCGAGGCCTCCGCAAGACCGCCACCTCGGCCACGGAGAAGCCGTCATGACCCGCAAGGCCGGAGCGTCCCGCAAGGCCGGAGTGAGCCGCAGGGCCGGACTCCTCAGCGTCCTGCTGGCCGCCTCCCTCGCCCTGGTCCCGTCCACGGCCGCCCACGCCGACGGCATACGCGCCCAGCAGTGGGCCCTCGACGCGATGCACACCCAGGAGGCCTGGCGCACGACGAAGGGCAAGGGCATCACCGTCGCCGTCCTCGACACCGGCGTCGACGCCCAGCACCCGGACCTCGCGGGCAACGTCCTCACCGGCAAGGACATGGTCGGCTTCGGAGCCTCCCGCGGCGACCGGTCCTGGGCCCGGCACGGCACCGCCATGGCGGGCATCATCGCCGGTCACGGCCACGGCGCGGGCAACGCCGACGGCGTCATGGGCATCGCCCCCAAGGCGAAGATCCTCCCGGTCCGGGTGATCCTCGAAGACGGCGACTCGGCCCGCACGAAGGCCCGCAACACCCGCGGCAACGCCCTCGCCGAGGGCATCCGCTGGGCCACCGACCACGGCGCCGACGTCATCAACCTCTCCCTCGGCGACGACTCCAAGTCCGCCCACCCCGAACCCGCCGAGGACGAGGCCGTCCAGTACGCCCTGAAGAAGGGCGCCGTCGTCGTCGCCTCGGCAGGCAACGGGGGCGAGAAGGGCGACCACATCTCCTACCCGGCCGCCTACCCGGGCGTGATCGCCGCGACCGCCGTCGACCGGTACGGCACCCGCGCCTCGTTCTCCACCCGCCGCTGGTACGCCACCGTCAGCGCCCCGGGCGTCGACGTCGTCATCGCCGACCCGGACGACCGCTACTACTCGGGCTGGGGCACCAGCGCGGCGTCCGCGTTCGTCTCCGGCGCGGTCGCCCTCGTCAAGGCGGCCCACCCGGGGCTCTCCCCGGCCCAGATCAAACAGCTCCTGGAAGACACCGCCCGCGACGCCCCCACCGGCGGCCACGACGATTCCCGCGGCTTCGGCTTCATCGACCCCGCCGCCGCCATCAAGGCCGCCGCCCGCATCAAGCCGGAGGGCCTCGACTCGGCGGCGTACGGCGAGAAGTACTTCGGTACGGGCCCCGACGCCCCCGAGGACGACAACAGTTCCGCCAGTTGGGCGGGCCCACTCGCCGGCGGCTTCGGCGCGGTCCTGCTCGCAACGGCGGTGGCGCTGTGGCGAGGCCGCAGATTCTCGGAGCGCACCCAGTAGAACGCGCCCCGAGAGGGGCGCCGGGCTGTGACATGTGCGGCTCCGCCGCGTGGGCGCGACCAGCCACACCCGGCCGCGGCTATGACGACGGCGGCGACGGAACCAACGCTCAGGCCTGGCTGTCCGTGAACGCGGCCACCGCGGCCTTGGCCGCGGCCTCCACCAGCGAAATCCCCTTCGCCTGCGTCGAGTTGCCGTTCGACAGCGTCGCCACCAGATAGTCGTGCCCGTCGACGGTGACCCGCCCGATGCTGTTGATGTCCCACAGCCCGGTCGTACTGCGCGCCAACCACCCGTTCTTCAGCGCCCACTTGGAGCCGTCGGCCGCGGCTGAAACCCCCCATTGCTGGTCGATCTCGATCTCCCCCATGAGCCCCTGAAGGTACGTCTGCGAGGACTCGCTGAGCTTCGAGTCGTCCCCGAACACCTGCTGGAGCAGGGTGAGTTGATCGGCGGCCGTGGTCTGGGTCAGCCCCCACAGCATGTCGTTGCCGCCCGCGGTGTCTGTGAGCCCGAAGCGCTTGTTCGCGGCGTCGAGCCCCTTCGCCTTGCCGATGATCCGCCACAGCGCCGACGCCGATGTGTTGTCGCTGTTCTCGATCATCGCCGTGGCGTACGTCTTCTCCTGCGCCGTCAGATGCCGGTCCGCGTCCTGCGCCTGGAGCAGCAGCGTGGCCAGGATGTCGACCTTCACGATGCTCGCCGTGTCGAAGGCGGAGTCGCCGTACGTGGCGCTCTCGCCGGAGTCGGTGTCGAGGACCGCGACCGACAGCTTCGCGGTGTCCGCCACGGTCACGTCCTTCATCGCCGCGGCGAGCAGGGCGTCCCAGTCCACCGAGGGCTCCGCCACAGGTTCCACCGAGGCCTCCTCGCTGACGGCCGGCGATGTCGAGGACGACGCCGAGGGAGCGGACGACGACGCCGACGACGATACGAGGCCCGGGCCGTCGTGCGCCTGCGCCTTCACGTACACGGTCCCGGCAGCCGTACCGCCCACAAGGACGGCGGAGGCCACCAAGGTGTAGAGGATTGGCGTGCGTCGGGAGGGGCGGGCGCGGCGCCCGCGTGCTCTGTGACGGTCCATCCCGCGATGCTGGATGCCAGGCCTGTGTCCGCGGTTAGACGAATGTTAGAGGTGTGTCAGGGAAACCTGAGAAACCGATGAGTCCCGTCAACCCCGGGTTTCCGGGGCCGCACAAGCGCAGCAGCATCCCCCCTATAGGGTCGGGGACCGTGGCGAACAAGAACATTCCCGACTCCGGCTTCTCCGACGACGACGGTTCCGCCGATCCCCGGCTGAGCGCGGCGCTCGCGGCCTGGGCCGAGGACCGCACCGCCGTAGGGCCGGTCCTGGAGGCGCTCACGGGCGCCCGGCTGCTCGTGCCCGTCGTGGCCGTCCTGGGCGAGGTCGAGGAGGACGCGAACGGGCTGCGTCACGAGAAGACCAGCGACATGGCCGTGCCGACCCTGAAGGCCGGCAGCCGCACCGCGCTGCCCGCCTTCACCTCCACCGAGTCGCTGGCCCGCTGGGACCCCGAGGCCCGCCCCGTCGCCGTACCCCTGCATCAGGCCTTGCAGGCGGCGGCGCACGAGAAGGCCGACACGATCGTGCTGGACATGGCTGGGCCCGTGCCCTACGAGCTGACGGGCCCGGCCCTGCTGGCGCTCGCCGAGGGGCGTACGTCCGCCGACCCGCTCGCCGACCCGGCCGTCGTCGACGCGGTACGGGCCGCGGTCGCCGCCGAGCCCCTGGTGCTCCGCGCCCACCTCGGCCCCGGTCAGGCCGACGGCACCCTCGCGCTCGTACTGGACCCCTCCGCCGCCCCGGCCGAGACCGCCCGCGCGCTCGGCGAGCGGCTCGCGGCCGACGAAACGCTGAGGGCCCGCCTGGTGCGCGGCCTCGACCTGGCATTTCTGCCGGCCGGAGCGACGCTGCCTGGCGAGCCCCTCTATGTACGTTCCTGATGTTCCGGCGGTGCGGTCCTAGCCGTAGACCGGGCCCGTGTACTTCTCGCCCGGGCCCTGGCCCGGCTCGTCCGGGACGAGCGACGCCTCGCGGAAGGCCAGCTGCAGCGACTTCAGACCGTCGCGCAGCGGCGCCGCGTGGAAGGAGCTGATCTCGGTCGCGCTCGCGTCGAGCAGCCCGGCCAGCGCGGTCACCAGCTTGCGCGCCTCGTCCAGGTCCTTGTGCTCGTCGCCCTCCTCGGTCAGACCGAGCTTCACTGCTGCGGCGCTCATCAGGTTGACGGCGACCGTCACGATCACCTCGACGGCGGGGACCTCGGCGATGTCGCGGGTCATGGTGTCGTAGTCGGGCGTCTGGGGAGGGGTGTCACTCATGCATCACACGATAGGTCGTAGGTGGGAGCGACCCCTACACACCCCTGGTCGGCCCTCTTCAGTACCCGCGGATGCCGTCGGTTAGCCCTGACTGCCCCGAGCTGCTAACCTTGTGTAACGACCGGCCGGACGCGCCAAGAAGTATGTCAGCGTGCTCGGCCCACAAGTGGAGGCTCCGATCTCCCACCCGACCATCCTCCGGGACGGCGGGTCACCCGGTCAGGCGGCCACCACCGTTCCGTACGGACGGTGGAGTCGCCCGAATGTGCGCCCCGCGGTTCACCGCGGCGGTGCTCCGGTATTCCTTGGAGCCCCGCCTGTGTCCCGTCCGGGGCATTTTTCATGCCCCGCGGTGGTTGGTCCAACTGTCATCAGAGACATACGCGGCTGTCCGCCAGACCGCCGTGTGGTGCTACCGAGGAGGATCCATCAGCACCGAGCCCCGCATCAACGACCGGATTCGCGTTCCCGAAGTGCGACTTGTCGGTCCCAGCGGCGAGCAGGTCGGGATTGTTCCGCTTGCCAAGGCCCTGGAGCTTGCGCAGGAGTACGACCTCGACCTGGTCGAGGTGGCGGCGAACGCACGTCCGCCGGTCTGCAAGCTCATGGACTACGGGAAGTTCAAGTACGAGTCGGCCATGAAGGCCCGTGAGGCGCGCAAGAACCAGGCGCACACGGTCATCAAGGAAATGAAGCTCCGGCCGAAGATCGACCCGCACGACTACGACACCAAAAAGGGTCACGTCGTCCGGTTCCTCAAGCAGGGCGACAAGGTCAAGATCACGATCATGTTCCGTGGTCGCGAGCAGTCCCGGCCCGAGCTGGGCTACCGACTGCTGCAGCGTCTCGCGTCGGACGTCGAGGACCTCGGGTTCATCGAGTCGAACCCGAAGCAGGACGGCCGGAACATGATCATGGTTCTCGGTCCGCACAAGAAGAAGACCGAGGCGATGGCCGAGGCCCGTGAGGCTCAGGCGGCTCGCAAGGCAGAAGCGAAGGCCAACCCGGGCAAGTCGCAGAACGCCGCGGAGACCGACAGCGTCGACGAGGACATCGCCGACGAGGTCGCGACCGACGAGGTCGAGACCGCCGAGGCTCCGGCCGAGGCATCCGCCGAGGCCTGATCCCAGGGCTCACGCCCCGGGATGACAATCCATACATATGACGTTCCACCGTGCCCGGTTTCACGACCGGGCACCGGAACGCCACTGACGAGGAGAGAACGGCGCTATGCCGAAGAACAAGTCGCACAGCGGTGCCAGCAAGCGCTTCAAGATCACCGGCTCCGGCAAGGTGCTCCGTGAGCGCGCCGGCAAGCGCCACCTGCTCGAGCACAAGTCGTCCCGCGTGACGCGCCGCCTGACCGGCAACGCCGAGATGGCCCCGGGCGACGCCGCGAAGATCAAGAAGCTTCTCGGCAAGTGACGTATCGGCGCCTGATCATTTGATCGCCGCGCGCCGTACATCTGGACCGGGACCCCATCGATTTCGGGCCGTGTGACGATCACCACGGCCCCGCTACAAGGAGTTAACAAGTGGCACGCGTCAAGCGGGCAGTCAACGCCCACAAGAAGCGCCGGGCGATCCTCGAGGCCGCCTCTGGCTACCGCGGTCAGCGCTCGCGCCTGTACCGCAAGGCCAAGGAGCAGGTCACCCACTCGCTGGTCTACAACTACAACGACCGCAAGAAGCGCAAGGGCGACTTCCGTCAGCTGTGGATCCAGCGCATCAACGCCGCTGCCCGCCAGAACGGCATGACGTACAACCGCCTCATCCAGGGTCTGAAGGCCGCCAACATCGAGGTGGACCGCAAGATCCTCGCGGAGCTGGCCGTCAACGACGCCAACGCGTTCGCCGCGCTCGTCGAGGTCGCGCAGAAGGCGCTGCCGTCGGACGTCAACGCGCCGAAGGCTGCGTGACGCTGCGCTGGCCTTGAGCCGGATGTAGCTGTGGCTGTGGACCTGCTTGCCTTGCGGCTTGCGGGTCCACATGCGTTTTCGCTGGCGCTGCCGCCCAGTACGACTGCGCCGTAGGGGCGTGGGCCGTCTCGTGGCTCACGGTCGATCGTGGCTGGTCGCGCCCACGCGGCGGGGCCGCAGATGTCACAGCCCCGCGCCCCTAAGGGGGCGCGGCTGCCCTCAGCCGGCAATTGGATCGTGAACGTCGCCGGAATCCGCCGTCTCGGCTGAGTGCCGTCACGGCGGGAAGAGGGCCGGCCCGGGCTCTCCGCTCCGGAGGGACGAGACTGCCCCGCAGTCGCAGTCGCAGCCGCAGCCGGCGACCCCGATCGCGAGCCCCGCGACGGAGATGCCGGTCCGTAGCCCGCAGCCGCCGGCGGCTGTCGTGCCTGGCCGTGGCCGGGAGCTTTTTCGTCGTCGTCGCTTCGGCTCGGCGCGGCGGACACCGAACAACCCTCCGCAACCCTCCGAAGGTGAACCCATGGCTGCCGCCCCCGAGTTGATCTCCCCGCGCTCGCCTCGTGTCTCTGCCGCGCGGCGGCTGGCGAAGCGGAACTTCCGGGGCAAGGAGCGGCTGTTCCTGGCCGAGGGTCCGCAGGCCGTGCGGGAGGCGGCGGCGCATCGGCCCGACGGCACCCCCACTCTCGTCGAGCTCTTCGCGACCGTCGAGGCCGCGGAGCGCTACGCCGACATCATCGGGGAGGCCCGGGACGCCGGAGCCCGGGTGCACCTCGCCGAAGAGGACGTGATCGCCGACATCTCGACGACCGTCACCCCGCAGGGGCTCGTCGGGATCTGCCGCTTCCTGGACACCTCGTTCGAGGACATCCTCAAGGCCGGGCCCAAGCTCGTCGCCGTACTCGCGCATGTCCGGGACCCCGGGAACGCCGGGACCGTGCTGCGCTGCGCGGACGCCGCCGGTGCCGAGGCCGTCGTCCTCACCGACGCGTCCGTCGATCTCTACAACCCCAAGGCCGTGCGGGCCTCGGTCGGGTCCCTGTTCCATCTGCCCGTCGCCGTCGGGGTGCCCGTCGAGCGGGCCGTCCAGGGGCTCAAGGACGCGGGCGTACGGATTCTCGCGGCGGACGGCGCCGGTGACGACGACCTCGACGACGAACTCGACAAGGGGACCATGGGCGGGCCCACGGCCTGGGTGTTCGGGAACGAGGCGTGGGGGCTTCCGGAGGAGACGCGCGCGCTGGCCGATGCCGTCGTGCGCGTACCGATTCACGGAAAGGCCGAGAGTCTGAACCTGGCCACGGCCGCAGCCGTATGTCTCTACGCATCCGCCCGTGCGCAGCGCGCCTCCGGAGGGTGCCGCTCCGTCACCGACAGCTAGTAGGGTGACGGGCTCGGGGGCCCTCGGCGCCAGACGAGAGGTGGGGTACGGGGATGAGTGTCGGCACGAGCGGTGCGCAGAAGGCGCCGCGAGCACGGGACGTGCGCGGCACCACCGCGTCCCCGTCCCGGCGCGGTGATCTCGACGCCGCGGCCGAAGCCGACCTCGGAGCCGAATCCGGAGTGGACCCCGTGGCCGGGCTCGGAGCGCTGGGCATCGACCCCGACGACCTTCCCGACGGACTCGTCGTCGCCGACGAACACGGCCGGGTGATCTGCTTCAACGCCGCCGCGGCCCGTATCACCGCCGTCCCCGCCTCCGAGGCCCTCGGGCGCCGCCTGGAGTCGGCGCTCCCTTTAGAGGATCTGGAGGGCCGCAGGTGGTGGCAGCTCACCGACCCGTACGGCGGTCTCGCGATCCGCAACGGTCAGCCCGAGCGCAATCTGCTGCTGCACGGCGGCCGTGAGGTCCTTGTCTCGGCGCGCTACGTGCGGACGAAGCCCACCGGTCCCGTCCACCGCGTGGTCGTCTCGCTGCGCGACACCGAGGCCCGCCGCCGCACCGAGCGCAGCCACGCCGAGCTGATCGCCACGGTCGCCCATGAACTGCGCTCGCCGCTCACCTCGGTCAAGGGCTTCACGGCCACCCTGCTCGCCAAGTGGGAACGCTTCACCGACGACCAGAAGAAGCTCATGCTGGAGACCGTCGACGCCGACGCGAACCGTGTGACGCGGCTGATCGCCGAGCTGCTCGACATCTCCCGCATCGACTCCGGGCGCCTCGAAGTGCGCCGCCAGCCCGTCGACATCGGCGCGGCCGTCGGCCGTCACATCCAGGCGTACGTCACCTCGGGCCAGCCCGCCGACCGCTTCCTGCTGCGCATCGAGCAGCCGCTGCCCGCCCTGTGGGCCGACCCCGACAAGATCGACCAGGTGCTCAGCAACCTGCTCGAAAATGCAGTGCGCCACGGCGAGGGAACCGTCACCATTGACGTCACGCCCTCGACGTCCCCGCGAGAGCGGGGGGACCGGGAAGACGCGGCGAACGCCGCCACGTCGGTCACCGTGAGCGACGAGGGCAGCGGCATCCCGGAGGAATCCATGAACCGCGTCTTCACCCGCTTCTGGCGGGGCAGCAAGCGCGGCGGGACCGGTCTCGGGCTCTACATCGTCAAGGGCATCGTCGAGGCCCACGGCGGCAGCATCACGGTCGGCCGCGCCCCCGGCGGCGGCGCCGAGTTCCGATTTACGTTGCCCGTGGGCACCCCGGCGTATCTCCAGTAGCGCCGAACCGGCCCCACGGGCGCATTCGTACCGGGGCTTCCCGTGGACACGAGTCCGGGGCAGGGCCCCACCCCCGTTAGACTCGGCCTTTGGCACCTTTGCGTCCCCGTTTCACGTTTCAGGGACGATGCGCGTCCCCCGAGTCGGGACGGGGACCATCCGCCAGCCAACCGGAAGCACGGGAAGAGATGTCGGCACCGAATAAGTCGTACGACCCTGTAGAGGTCGAGGCCTTGAAACCGGAAGAGATCGAGCGCATGCGGGACGAGGCGCTCGCCGCCTTCGCGGCCGCCGGTGACCTCGACGCGCTCCAGGAGGCCAAGGTCGCCCACACCGGCGGCACCTCGCCGCTGGCCCTCGCCAACCGCGAGATCGGCGCCCTGCCCCCGCACGCCAAGGCCGCCGCCGGCAAGGTGGTCGGCCAGGCCCGCGGCGCGGTCAACAAGGCCCTCGCCACCCGCCAGACCGAGCTGGAGGCCGAGCGCGACGCCCGGGTGCTGGTCGAGGAGGCGGTGGACGTCACGCTGCCCTACGACCGCGTACCGGCCGGCGCCCGCCACCCGCTGACCACGTTCATGGAGCGCGTCGCGGACGTCTTCGTCTCCATGGGATACGAGGTCGCCGAGGGCCCCGAGGTCGAGGCGGAGTGGTTCAACTTCGACGCCCTGAACTTCACGCCCGACCACCCGGCCCGGCAGATGCAGGACACTTTCTTCGTCGAGGGTCCCAAGGGCGATCACGGCGAGTCCGGTGTCGTGCTGCGCACCCACACCTCGCCCGTGCAGGCCCGCGCCATGCTCGACCGCGAGCCGCCGGTCTACATCGTCTGCCCCGGCCGGGTGTACCGCACGGACGAGCTGGACGCCACGCACACCCCGGTCTTCCACCAGATCGAGCTCCTCGCCATCGACGAGGGCCTGACCATGGCCGACCTCAAGGGCACCCTGGACCACATGGTCCAGTCGCTCTTCGGCGCGGAGATGAAGACCCGGCTGCGGCCGAACTTCTTCCCCTTCACCGAGCCGTCCGCCGAGATGGACATGCTCTGCTACGTCTGCAAGGGCGAGTCCGTCGGCAACCCCGACCGCCCCTGCCGGACCTGCTCCTCCGAGGGCTGGATCGAGCTGGGCGGCTGCGGCATGGTCAACCCCCGGGTGCTGGTCGCCTGTGGCGTCGACCCGGAGAAGTACAGCGGATTCGCCTTCGGGTTCGGCATCGAGCGGATGCTGATGTTCCGCCACAACGTCGAAGACATGCGAGACATGGTCGAGGGTGACGTCCGGTTCACCCGGCCGTTCGGGATGGAGATCTGATGCGGGTCCCGCTTTCTTGGCTGCGGGAGTACGTCGACCTGCCGGCGACGGAGACCGGCCGCGACGTCCAGGCCAAGCTCATTTCCGTCGGTCTCGAGGTCGAGACCGTCGAGCAGCTCGGCGCCGACCTCAAGGGCCCCCTGGTCGTCGGCCAGGTGCTGACCATCGAGGAGCTGACGGAGTTCAAGAAGCCCATCCGCTTCTGCACCGTCGACGTCGGCACCGCCAACGGCACCGGTGAGCCCCAGGAGATCGTCTGCGGCGCCCGCAACTTCGCCGTCGGCGACAAGGTCGTCGTGGTGCTGCCGGGCGCCGTCCTGCCCGGCAACTTCGCGATCGCCGCGCGCAAGACGTACGGCAAGACCTCGCACGGCATGATCTGCTCCGGCGACGAGCTGGGCATGGGCGACGACGGCAGCGGCGGCATCATCGTCCTGCCGCCCGAGCACGAGGTCGGCACCGACGCCATCGAGCTGCTCCAGCTCGTCGACGAGGTCCTCGACATCGCCGTCACGCCCGACCGCGGCTACGCCCTGTCGATCCGCGGCGTGGCCCGCGAGGCCGCCACCGCGTACGGCCTGCCGCTGCGCGACCCGGCGCTGCTCGACGTACCGGCCCCGAACGCCTTCGGCTACCCGGTGCAGATCTCCGACCCGATGGGCTGCGACCGCTTCACCGCGCGCACGGTGACGGGTCTCGACCCCGAGGCACACTCCCCGATCTGGCTCAAGCGCCGGCTGCAGAAGGCGGGCATGCGCCCGATCTCGCTCGCCGTCGACATCACCAACTACGTGATGCTGGAGCTGGGCCAGCCCCTGCACGCGTACGACCGCACCCGCGTCCAGGGCGCGATCGGCGTGCGCCGGGCCGAGCAGGGCGAGAAGCTCACCACCCTGGACGGCGCCAAGCGCACGCTCGACGCCGAGGACCTGGTGATCACCGACGACCGCGGCCCCATCGGCCTCGCGGGCGTCATGGGCGGTGCCAACACCGAGATCGACGACACCGAGGGCACCACCACCGAGGTCGTCATCGAGGCCGCGCACTTCGACGCGCTCTCGATCGCCCGTACGGCCCGCCGTCACAAGCTGGCCTCCGAGGCGTCCAAGCGCTTCGAGCGCGGCGTCGACCCGCAGGCCGCGTCCGCCGCGGCCCAGCGCACGGTCGACCTGCTGGTCCTCCTCGCGGGCGGCTCCGCCGACGCCGGGGTCACCGAGGTCATCGCGCCCTCCGCGCCGCACACCATCACCATTCCGGCGAACCACCCGGACAAGGTGGCCGGTGTCGACTACGGCCGCGAGACCGTCGTACGCCGTCTCCAGCAGGTCGGCTGCGACGTCTACGGGCAGGACGAGCTGATCGTCACCGTGCCGTCCTGGCGGCCCGACCTGACGGACCCGAACGACCTGGCCGAAGAGGTCATCCGTCTGGAGGGCTACGAGAACCTGCCCTCCACGCTGCCCAAGCCCCCGGCGGGCCGGGGCCTCACCGACCGGCAGCGGCTGCACCGCCGTTTCGGCCGCGCGCTGGCCGGTGCCGGATACGTCGAGGCGCTGAACTACCCGTTCATCGGCGAGCACGTCTTCGACCAGTTCGGCCTGGCCGCCGACGACCCGCGGCGCAAGGTCGTCAAGCTGGTCAACCCGCTCTCCGACGAGGAGCCCGCGCTCCGTACGACGCTGCTGCCGGGCCTGCTCCACGCCCTGCGCCGCAACGACGGCCGCGGCAGCCACGACCTCGCGCTCTTCGAGACGGGCCTGGTCTTCCAGCCGCAGGACGAACTGCGCGTCGCGGGCCGGCTGCCCGTCGACCGCCGTCCCACCGACGAGGAGATCGCGTCCCTCACGGCCGCGCTCCCCGTCCAGCCCCGGCACGCCGCCGTCGTCCTCGCGGGCGCCCGCGAGCAGGCCGGCTGGTGGGGCAAGGGCCGCCCGGCCGACTGGGCCGACGCGATCGAGGCCGCGCGCTCCCTGGCCCGCGAGGCGGGGACCGAACTCCTCGTCCGCTCCGGCCAGTACGGGCCGTGGCACCCGGGCCGCTGCGCAGAGCTCGCGGTCGTCATCGGCGGTACGGAGAAGGTCATCGGGTACGCCGGTGAGCTGCACCCCGGCGTCCTGAAGACCCTGGGCCTGCCCGCGCGCACCTGCGCGATGGAGCTGGACCTGGACGCGCTGGAGCAGGCGAGCGCGGGCGTCCCCAAGGGCCCGAAGATCTCCACCTTCCCGGTCGCGACCCAGGACGTGGCCCTGGTCGTCGACAAGACCCTCCCGCACACGGACGTCGAGGCCGCGCTGCGCGAGGGTGCGGGTGAACTCCTCGAGTCCATCCGGCTGTTCGACGTCTACGAGAACAGCGAGCAGCTCGGCGAGGGCAAGAAGTCGCTGGCGTACGCGCTGCGGTTCCGTGCCGCCGACCGGACGCTGACCGTGGACGAGGCCTCGGCCGCTCGCGACGCGGCGGTGGCGCTGGCCGCTGAGCGCACGGGAGCGGTGTTGCGGGGCTAGCCCCCGCTGGGAGTACCGGGGAACTGTGCGTCGTTTGTCGGCTGCGGATTGGACGTGGCTGGGCGCGCAGTTCCCCGCGCCCCTTTCGGGGCTCGGCTGTCGCGCCCCCGCGGCGGAGCCGCGCAATGTCACAGCCCCGCGCCCCTTTCGGGGCGCGTCCCTGGCGCCTACCTGCATAAATGCGGGTGTCCGAAGGTGGCTCACTCATTCGGGTGACAACTCCGGGCGATCTGGCCCGATCGGGGCATGTGGTCGACAGAATCGGACCGGCCTCTCGGAGGCCGTCTGCGCTGTCAGGGCCTATTGGGGGGCCAATCGGCATGATCCGTATCAAGGCTGGGGCTCCCTGCAGGGCAACGCCCCGGAGGCATTCGCGGGTGCTGGCCCGGGCGGGCCTCGGCCCGCGCGGCCGGGGCGACGGCCTGCGGGCCGGGCTCACTCGGGCGGTGCGCGGCGGAAGTCCCCGGACGAGGCGGAGACGTGGCCCGCGCGTCGCCCTCGACCGAACGCTGCGCCGGGCCGAACGCAGGCCGTTGCGTCGGGCGCTGAGCATAGGTCTGCCCATCGCCTGGGGCGCGCTGGCGATCACGTACAAAATGGCCTGCCCGCTCGCGCAGCAGAACGGGCTCGGTGCCCGGATCGTCACCAGTGCCGTCTTCTTCACTGTCGGTACGGGCCTGATCCTCCACGTCAGAAGGGCGCTGCTGGGAGAGCTCAGACAGCTCCGCAAGGTCGCGGGCGCCGCCCAGAACGTACTGCTGAGGCCGCTTCCCCCGCGCATCGACGGGCTGAGCATCGCCGCGGCCCAGCTCTCCGCGGACCGTGGCGCGAGTGTCGGCGGTGACCTGTACGAGGTGATCGCCACCGAGCACGGCGTACGGATCGTCATGGGTGATGTCCGCGGGCATGGACTCGGCGCCATCGCAACCGTCGCCGCCGTCCTCGGCAGCTTCCGCGAAGCCGTGCACGACGAACCCGAACTCGGTTCCGTCCTCAAGCGGCTGGAGCGCGCGCTGGCCCGGCATCTGCGGGAGCGGGCCCGTGCCGAGCACCCCTCGACGGGGCTCGACCCCGACAGCCCGGTCGCCGAGGAGTTCGTCACCGTGCTGCTGCTGGAGATCCGCCGCGACGGCGAGGTGTACGCCCTCAACTGCGGGCACCCCTCGCCGTATCTGCTCAGCACCGGCCGCGTGGAACCGCTCGCCAGCGCCGAACCACTGCCTCCGCTCGGCCCGTTCCCCCTCCCGGCCGAACTGACGGCCACCCACTGCGGCCAACTCCTTCCCGGCGAGACCCTGTTCCTGCACACCGACGGAGTCGAGGACGCCCGCGACACCCACGGCCGCTTCTTCCCCCTACCGGCCGCTCTCGCCGAGGCGGCCCGCACCCACCCGGTCTCACCTCAGTCGGTTCTGCGGGCGGTCCTCACCCAAGTCCTGCGCCACTCGGGCGGAAGACCGACGGACGACGTGGCCGTACTGGTCCTCCGCAACGACCGCACCCGAGTCCCTGCGCAGCAGGCTCCCCCCGCGGTGCACCACGCGCCCCGTTTTTAGGGGCGCGGGGCTGCGACATTATGCGGCTCCGCCGCGTGGGCGCGACCAGCCACAACGCACCCGCAGCTGAAGCACAACCTGCAGTTACCCGGCGTAACCGGCGGAGCCGTCCGCCCCGCCACGGAGTGTCGGGCAGGCAGCTGGGCGGACGGCGCGGATTCGGGCCGCCGCACTGTACGAGGGGGAGCCGGCGGCCCGGCCGGCCTCTTGCGAGGCATTTCAGTCAACAGGCCAGAAACGCTCTGCGACAGTGCGCGTACTGCCCGGATACGAGCACTCGTTTCACACCCCGTGTGAATCGGGACGCACTAGTCTGACGGCACCGAGCCACCCGGGGGGCCTCCATGCAGCCCAACACTCTGCTCGACGCGATTCTTGACGAGGCCGGCATCTCGCACGCGGGACTCGCCGCCCACGTCAACCAGGCGGGGAGAGCGCGCGGTCTCGCGCTCAGGTACGAACACACCGCCGTGGCACGCTGGTTGAAAGGCCAGCGGCCGCGCGGCCAGGTGCCCGACCTGATCTGCGAGGTGCTCGCCGGCCGGCTCCACCGGCCCGTCACACTCGACGACATCGGCCTCGGTGTGCCCGGCGAGCCGTCCGCCCCGCACGGCACCTCGCTCTCCGGCTTCGTCGAACGGGCCACCGCCCTGTGGCGCTCCGACGAACAGCAGCGCCCGCACATCCTCGGTGCCCCGGCCGTCACCGGAACACCCGCCGTGATGCCCGTGTGGGAGTGGGAGAACCCGCCCGAGGACGTGGACGTCTCCCGCGGCGGACGCCACCTCGTGAGCATGGCCGACATCGACATGCTGCGCGCGGCCCGCGCCCACTACGAGCAGATGTACCGCAAGGCGGGCGGCATAGCGACCCGCACCCGGATCGTCGGCTTCCTCAACTCGGAGACGGCGCCGCTGCTGCGCGGCAGCTACACCGACGCCACCGGCCGCCAACTCCACCGCGCCACCGGCGGGTTGGTCGCCATCGCGGGCATCTGCGCCTATGACTCCGACGCGCACGGACTCGCCCAGCGCTACTTCCACCAGGCGCTGCGGCTGGCGAAGGCCAGTGGGGACAGGGGCCTCGGGGCGTATGTCATAGCCCTGCTCGTCAACCAGTCGCTGTTCATGCGCGAGCACCGGCAGGCCGTCGCCTTCGCCGAGGCCGCGCTGCGCGCCGCCGGGCGGCACATCACCCCGGCGCTCGCCTCCGACCTCTACGCGATGCAGGCCAAGGCGTACGCACACCTCGGCGACGGCAGCAGCGCGCTGTCCTGCATCCGGCGTGCCGAACAGACCGCCGAGCGCATCCGGCGCGGCTACGAGCCGGACGAGACCGGCTATGTCCAGCCGGGCCTGGTCAATGTCCAGGTGGCGGAGGCGCTGCTCAGCCTGGGTGACCTGGTGGCGGCGGCGGAGCACGCCACGGCCGCCGTCGGCAACCCGGCCCACGACCGGGGGCGGGTGCACCGGCTCGCCATGCTGAGCCAGATCGAACTGCGGCAGGGCAACGCCGACAAGGCGGTGGCCACCGCGGTCCAAATGGCCGAACAGGCACGCGGGATGGAGTCCCAGCGCCTGCGCGACAGACTCCGCGCGGTACGCGAGCACCTGGTGCGCAGCGGCTGCTCGGGCACGACCGAGGCCGCCGAACTCATCGACGGCGCACTGCGCGTACCGCTCTAGAAACCGCCCAGCACGCCGCTCTGGAAACCGCTCCAGCGCACCGCTCTGGAAAGCTGCGCACCGCTCTACGACACTGTGCCTGCCGCCGCCGCTGCACTGCGCCCCGACTCTGTGAGCCTGCTGTCAGGACGCTCCTGCTGCGATATTGCCATCTACTCGGCGGAAGGTGGCAGAACCGTGCAGTGGACGAAACAGAACGAACAAACTGTGTATGCAAACCGCTGGTTCAGCGTCAATCTCGCGGATGTGGAGCTGCCGGACGGTCGGCACCTCGATCACTTTTTGATACGGCTGCGGCCCGTTGCCGTGGCCACTGTGGTGAATGAGGCCAACGAGGTGCTGCTCCTGTGGCGGCACCGCTTCATCACCGACAGCTGGGGGTGGGAACTCGCGGCGGGCGTCGTCGAGGACGGTGAGGACATCGCCGTCGCGGCGGCCCGCGAACTGGAGGAGGAGACCGGCTGGCGGCCGGGACCCCTACGGCATCTGATGAGCGTCGAGCCCTCCAACGGGCTCACCGACGCCCGGCACCATATCTTCTGGGCCGACGAGGGCGCGTACATCGGACACCCCGTGGACGATTTCGAGTCGGACCGAAGGGAGTGGGTTCCCTTGAAGCTCGTCCCCGACATGGTCGCCCGCGGCGAGGTCCCGGCCGCCAACATGGCTGCCGCACTGCTCCTTCTCCACCATCTCAGGCTCGGGCAGGACGCGTTGCCCTGATCCATTTCCCCCCACGGCGTCCAGAGGCCTTAATGCCCGAGAGCCTGCCAGACCGCCACGGCCAGCGCGCCCACGGCCGCGACGACCGCGACGGCGGGCAGGGGCCAGCGGGTGTGTTCGAGGGCGACGACCCGTGCGCTCAGGTCGTCGAGATCCTTGGAGGTCTGGTCGTCGCGCTGAGTGAGCAGCGCCAGTCCTCCCTCGATGCGGGTGAACCCCACTTCGAGGGACCGGCGTAACTCTGCGAGTTCCCCTGGGATCACGGGATGCTCGGGGTCGGCGGTCACGAGTCCGCTCCTTTCCGTAGTCGTCACATCCCTTACATGCGCACGGAAAGTCAACTCGCCTGGTGGACGCGTGGGGAGCGTGTGCGAGGGGCATATGCGAGCCCGGCGCGCACACGGTGTGTGAATGGCGCGGGCCCGGCACCGAAAAGGGTGCCGGGCCCGCGCGAGCCCGAGCGGTACGGACTGTAGTCAGAAGCCTGCTGTCACTAGGCGTACGTATAGAAGCCCGAGCCCGACTTCCGGCCGAGCCGTCCCGCGTCCACCATGCGCTGCAGCAGCGGGGGAGCGGCGTACAGCGGCTCCTTGTACTCCTCGTACATGCTGAACGCGACCGAGGCCACCGTGTCGAGGCCGATCAGGTCGGACAGCTTGAGCGGGCCCATCGGGTGGGCGCAGCCCAGCTCCATGCCGTTGTCGATGTCCTCGCGGCTCGCGATGCCCGACTCGAACATCCGGATCGCCGACAGGAGATACGGGATCAGCAGCGCGTTGACCACGAAGCCCGAGCGGTCCTGGGCGCGGATCGCGTGCTTGCCGAGGGCCTTCTCGGCGAACAGCTGGGCGCGGCTGAGGGTGCCCTCGGAGGTGGTCAGCGCCGGGATCAGCTCGACGAGCTGCTGCACCGGGGCCGGGTTGAAGAAGTGGATGCCGATGACCTGGTCGGGACGCGAGGTGGCGACGGCGAGCTTCACCAGCGGGATCGAGGAGGTGTTGGAGGCGAGGATCGCGTCCTGCCGGGTCACCACCTGGTCGAGCACCTGGAAGATCTCGGTCTTCACCTGCTCGTTCTCGACGACGGCCTCGATCACCAGGTCGCGGTCGGCGAACTCGCCGAGGTCCGTGGTGAAGCTGAGCCGGTCCTGGGTGGCCTTGAGCTCCTCCGCGGAGATCTTTCCGCGCTCGGCAGCCTTGGAGAGGGAGTTGAAGAGCCGGGTACGGCCGATCTCCAGGGCTTCGCCGGTGGTCTCGGCGACCTTGACGTCCAGACCGGCGCGGGCGCACACCTCGGCAATGCCCGCTCCCATCTGGCCGCAGCCCACCACTCCGACGCGTTCGATGTCGGTCACATCGTCCCCTTCGCTGATCTACGACCTCCGCAGGACCCCCGTTTGTTCGGTGCCTGCTCCGATCGTGCACGTTACTCCGAAGTATCGATGATCGATCGTGCGGGTCGGGCATGCTGTGCGGGGAGACGGTCCGTGACGATGCGGATCCGTTGTGTAGTGGGGGTGTGGAGATGGGGCGACTGTCACGTCGGGCGTTCGCCGTGGCCGCTGTGGCGACGCTTTCGGGACTCGTGACGGCGGGGGATGCCGCTGCCTTTCCGGGGCCGGCCTCCTCGGGTCCGGCTTCGCCGGCTGCGGCGTCCCCGGGCCGGGCTCGGGCGGTGCGCGAGCTGCGCGGGATGTGGCTGGCGACCGTCTCCAACCGCGACTGGCCTTCGACCCCGGGCCTGCTCGCCGGCCGGCAGCGTGACGAACTGCTCGGGCATCTCGACACCGCCGTACGTCTCCGCCTCAACACCGTGATCTTCCAGGTGCGCCCCATGGCCGACGCGCTGTGGCCCTCTCCGTACGAGCCGTGGTCCCAGTACCTGACCGGCGTCCAGGGCAAGGACCCCGGCTGGGACCCGCTGGGCACCGCGGTGCGGGAGGCCCATGCGCGCGGCCTGGAGCTGCACGCCTGGTTCAACCCGTACCGTGTCGCGGACCACACCGACCTGACGAGGCTCACCCCCTCGCACCCCGCCCGCAGGCACCCCGACTGGGTCGTGCGCTACGGCGGGAAGCTCTACTACGACCCCGGGCTGCCTCAGGTCCGGAAGTTCGTCCAGACCGCGATGCTCGACGCGGTGCGGAAGTACGAGATCGATGCCGTGCACTGGGACGACTACTTCTACCCGTATCCGGTCGCCGGCCAGGTCTTCGACGACGACGCGACGTACGCGGCCCACGGTGCGGGCTTCCCGGACAAGGCCGCCTGGAGACGCGACAACATCGACCGCCTGGTCCGGGAGATGGCGGCCGCCATCAAGGAGATCCGGCCCGCGACGCGCTTCGGGATCAGCCCCTTCGGGGTGTGGCGCAACGCCGCCACCGACCCGCTCGGCTCGCCGACCCAGGCCGCTGTACAGGCGTACGACGATATGTACGCCGACACCAGGAAGTGGGTCCGGAAGTACTGGATCGACTACATCTGCCCGCAGCTGTACTGGAACATCGGCTTCACCGCCGCCGACTACGCGCGGCTGCTGCCCTGGTGGGCCGGGGTCGCCGAGGGCACGGGCACACAGCTGTACATCGGGGAGGCGCTGTACAAGGCGGGCGATCCGGCGCAGCCCGCGGCCTGGCAGGACCCCGCCGAACTCTCCCGGCACCTGACCTTCGCTCGCGACTACCCGCAGGTGCGCGGGCATGCCTTCTTCTCCGGCACGCAGGTCGCCGCGGACCGCATCGGCGCACTGGCGCGGGTCGTCGCCGACCACTATCAGCAGTCGGCGAAACCCCCGCGCTGAGCTCGGGGGTGATCCCCGGGCTCAGTCAGTGCATGGTGCTGGTGTCCTTGTGGCGGATTTCGGTGTCGGGGCCCGGAGAGCACACTCCCTCGTGCCCGTCCTCGAACTTCACGCGGTACGGCGGAGTGCCTTCCGGCCCCAGTACCTCGGTGATCTTCCCGACCTTGTCGTGCTGCCCGACAACCCTGCCGTGCTGCACAATCTGGTCGCCCTTGGATGCGCGCATCTGAACGGTCTCCTCGTCATATACGGGAGTAGCGGTCCGTGGCCGCAAGTCTACGGCTGGTGGCGCCGGTTGGCCCGGCCCGTGCGTGCCGGTCAGCCCCGCGCCCGTTGGGTGAGCGCGATGCAGACCAGAACGGCGGCGGCCGTCAGGGGTGCGGCCGGTGTGAGCTGCTCGCCAAGGAGCAGTACCGACCACACCAGTGTGAGCAGCGGCTGCGCCAGCTGCAACTGGCTGGCCTTCGGAATCCCGATCGACGCCATGCCGCGGTACCAGACGACCAGGCCGAGGAACTGCGAACCGGCCGCCACCCAGAGCAGCCCCGCCACGCTGTGCGCGGTCAGCCGCACGGGCTCGTACGACAGTGCGACCAGCGCGCCCGGCAGCGTCAGCGGCAGGCACAGGACCAGTGCCCAGCCGACGACCTGCCAGCCCGGCATGACACGGGCGAGCCGACCGCCCTCGGTGTAGCCCGCCGCGCAGACCAGCAGCGCCCCGAAGAGAAACGCGTCCGCGCTGGTCAGGGCGCCACCGCTCTGCTGCACGGTGAACGCGATCACCGCGGCCGCGCCCGCGAGAGCCGCCGTCCAGAACACCCGCGAGGGCCGTGCTCCGGTGCGCAGTGCCGACAGCAGCGCGGTCGTCAGCGGCAGCAGCCCGACGACCACGGCCGCGTGGGCGGTGGTCGACGTCTGAAGAGCGAGCGTCGTCAGCATCGGGAAGCCGAGCACGACGCCCGCGGCGACGACGGCGAGCCCCGCCCAGTGCCGACGGCCCGGCACGGGAACACGCAGCGCCAGCAGACAGCCGCCCGCGATGACCGCCGCCAGCCCACTGCGCACGGCCACCAGGGACCAGGGGCCGAAGCCCTCCAGGCCCCAGGCGGTGGCCGGGAAGGTGAGCGAGAAGGCGGTGACGCCGAGGGCGGCCTGGAGGGTGCCCGAGCGGCGCTGGGTGCGCGGGTGAGGGTTTCCGGCGGCCTGGGGGTTGGCGGCGCGGGAACCAGGGGTCCCGTCCTCGTGACGGCCCTCGTGCTGAGCCGGGGCGGTACGGACGCTGCCCTGCGTGCTGACCGCTATCCCCATGCCGTCAGTAGCGCTACTCTGTGCTCTCATGCATGAGCGTAGCAGTGGCGATGACCTGGCGAATCAGCTGCGGCGAGAGCTGGACCGCTACTCACCCGGTGGAAAGCTGCCGTCGAGCCGGGCGCTCGTCGAGCGGTTCCGGGTGAGCCCGGTGACCGTGTCGCGGGCGCTGGCGCAGCTCGCCGCCGAGGGGCTGGTGGTCACCCGGCCCGGCGCCGGCGCGTTCCGGGCGCAGCCGCGCAGCGCCATCACGCCGACCGGGGACACCTCCTGGCAGGAGGTCGCGCTCAGCGCGGACGCGTCCACCGAACTCGTACCGCGCACGGTGGACGCGTCCGGCGTCCTCAGCTCGCTCGCCGCGCCGCCGCCCGGGGTCATCGAGTTCAACGGCGGCTATCTGCATCCGTCGCTCCAGCCGGAGCGGGCGATGGGCGCGGCCCTGGCCCGGGCCGGGCGCCGCCCGGGTGCCTGGTCCCGGCCGCCCATGGAGGGGCTCACGGAACTGCGCGAGTGGTTCGCGCGGGGCATCGGCGGCGCGATCACCGCGGCCGAGGTGCTCATCGCGGCGGGCGGACAGTCCGCGCTCACCACGGCGTTGCGGGCACTCGCCCCGCCGGGCGCCCCGGTCCTGGTCGAGTCGCCCACGTACCCCGGAATGCTGGCGATCGCCCGCGCGGCCGGTCTCAGGCCGGTACCCGTGCCGGTGGACGCGGACGGGGTGAAGCCCGCCCTGCTCGCCGACGCGTTCAAGGCGACCGGCGCCCGGGTCTTCGTCTGCCAGCCGCTGTTCCAGAACCCGACCGGCGCCGTGCTGGCCCCTGAGCGGCGCGCCGAGGTGCTGCGGATCGCGCGCGAGGCGGGCGCGTTCGTGATCGAGGACGACTTCGTACGCCGTCTCGTGCACGAGGACGCGGGCCCGCTGCCGCGTCCGCTGGCCGCCGAGGACCCCGACGGCGTCGTCGTGCACGTCGGCTCGCTGACCAAGGCGACCTCGCCGAGCTTCCGGGTGAGCGCACTGGCCGCGCGCGGTCCGGTACTTGAGCGGCTGCGCGCCATCCAGGTCGTCGACTCCTTCTTCGTGCCGCGCCCGCTCCAGGAGGCTGCCCTCGAACTCGTCGGCTCGCCCTCATGGCCCCGCCATCTCCGTGCCGTGTCCGCCGAGTTGAAGACCCGCCGTGACATCATGACCGCCGCGCTGCGCCTGAACCTCCCCGAACTCGCCCTGCCCCACATCCCGTTCGGCGGCTACCACCTGTGGCTCCGCCTGCCGGACGGGACTGGGGGCACCTCCCAGGCTTTCGGCTCTGGGGGAGAGTCCGCCCTGGTCACCGCCGCCCTCCGGGCAGGCGTCGCCGTCACCCCCGGCCGCCCCTACTTCAGCGCCGAACCCCCGGCCGCCCACCTCCGGTTGAGCTTCGCGGCGGTCGCGGGGACGGAGGAGATCACGGAGGGGGTACGGAGACTGCGGGCGGCGTGCGCCTTTTAGCCCGGCTCGCGTCATTCAGCCTGTCGGGCGTTTGAGGACGGGACCGCGAACGAACCACATCCCACCCGCCTCGCGGCACCTTCGGCGCGGCTCGCGTCTTTTTCCGCCCGGCCCGCGTCCTTCAGCCCGTCCGGCGTTTGAGGACGAGGCCGTTCAGGCCGAAGGGGGGTCTGGGGGCGCAGCCCCCAGGGATGGGACGGGTAGGGGCGGCGGGGGCGAAATCGGCAACCGTTCGCCCCGTCTACGCGAAGCTGGGTTTCGAGCCGCTCGCCCGCCCCGACCAGTGGCTGGCGCTCACCCCCCACCGAGCTCGCTCCAGTGAGCCCGCGTGTACCCTGCGTAACACCCCTTGACCAGCGGAGTCCCGCACTCCACGATCTCCGCATGCATCTTCGGGTCACGTTCGTAGCCGCCGCGCGCAGCTCCTCGCTGCTCGCCGAGCGCTTCGAGGACGACCGGCCTCTCGACCAGGCCGGCTGGGACGAAGTGCAGCGCGCCGCCGCCGAGCTGGTGCCGCTGGCGGCGGCCGAGCTGCGCTACTGTTCGCCGACGCCCCGCAGCCGGGCCACCGGCGACGCGCTGGGCTACGGGCCGCTCGTCCAGCTCGCGCTGCGCGACTGCGACATGGGCCGGTGGCGCGGCTTTACGCTGGGCGAGGCGATGGCCCGCGAACCCGAGGCCGTCGACGCCTGGCTCGCCGATCCGCGCTCGGCGCCGCACGGCGGTGAGTCCCTGATGTCCTTCATCTCCCGAGTCGGCGGCTGGCTCGACACCCGCCCCGCCGACGACGGCAGCCGCATCGTCGCCGTGGCCGAACCGTCCGTGGTGCGGGCCGCCCTGGTCTACGCGCTCAAGGCCCAGCCGTCGACGTACTGGAACATCGATGTGCGCCCTCTGTCGACGGTCACCCTCACCGGGAACAACGGACGCTGGAATCTCCGGCTGGAGGCCGGGATGCAGCGCGTCTAGGCCTGTTCAGCAGGAGTCGCGCAGGCCTGTTCAGCAGGGGTCGCCGGACCCGTGCCGGCGCACGCGTGCGTAGTCGGTCGTCAGGACGAGGTCCTTGGCCGGCCCGCCGACGCGCCACACCGTGCGCCAGCGGTCTTCCGCGTACACCGTGAACTCGCCCCGGTAGAGGTCCGCCGAGCAGGGATGGTCGGCGATGTGCCGCCCGCTGCTCAGGTCCAGGTCGTGGAAGGGCCGGCCGTCCGAGAACTCGACGAGGGCCGTACCCGCGGCCGTCCCCCGCAGGAACCGCAGCGTCCGCTCGGCGGGCCGTGCGACGCCCTGCCAGACGAACGTGCCGGATTCGTGGTGCAGAAGCCCCGCGTCCCCCGGACCTTTCAGTGGTCCGAAAACCGTCGTGCCGGTGAAGCGCCCCTCCGCGTCACTGGCCAGATCCCGCACGGCACGCTCGACCCGCCAGCTCCCGGCCAGGTATGTCAGCACGTCCGCGACTGGCCAGAACTCGCCCATACCGTCCCGCTCTCCGTCCCATCCGATGCTGCGTGACCCATTGACGCACTCTGGCCCCCTCCCTATTTTTGCCGTTCGAAGTATTGATCGACGTCTGATATTTCGAACAACTCCACACTAACTACAGAGCCGCGGAGTATCCATGTCACCCACCCGCACCCGCTGGAGACTCGGACTCACGGCCACCGCACTCCTGGTGGCCTCCACCGTCGTTCCCGGGACCGCTCCGGCGAACGCCGCCGCCGATGTCACCGACTACGTGATCACCGTCGACCCGAAGGGCTCGGGCGCGAAGATCGACGACACGATGTACGGCGTCTTCTTCGAGGACATCAACCGCGCCGCCGACGGCGGCCTGTACGCGGAGCTCGTACAGAACCGGTCGTTCGAGTACAGCACCGCCGACAACGCGTCCTATACGCCGCTGACCTCCTGGACCGTCTCCGGCAGCGCGCAGGCCGCGAGCGACGACGGCCGCCTCAATGCCCGCAACCGCACCTATCTCTCCCTGGACGGCGGCTCGTCCGTCACCAACTCCGGTTACAACACCGGGATTTCGGTCGAGAGCGGCAAGGTGTACGACTTCTCGGTCTGGGCCCGCGCCGATGCCGCGTCGCCCCTGACCCTGACGCTCCAGGACTCCGAGGGCACGCTGGCCGAGGCCCGTCAGGTCACCGCGCGCGGCGGCTGGGCCAAGTACCGGGCGACGTTCACCGCGACCCGCACCAGCACCGCCGGGCGCCTCACCGTCGCCGCGGGCAACCCCGTCGCGCTCGACATGATCTCGCTGATCCCCCGGGACACATATAAGGGTCACGGCCTGCGCAAGGACCTCGCCGAGAAGATCGCCGCCCTCCATCCGGGCTTCGTACGCTTTCCGGGCGGCTGCCTGGTCAATACCGGCAGCATGCAGGGATATGACGAGGCGTCGGGCTATCAGCGCAAGCGCTCGTACCAGTGGAAGGACACCGTCGGGCCGGTCGAGCAGCGCGCCACGAACTCCAACTTCTGGGGCTACAACCAGAGTTATGGGCTCGGCTACTACGAGTACTTCCAGTTCGCCGAGGACATCGGCGCGATGCCGCTGCCCGTCGTGCCCGCACTCGTCACCGGCTGCGGCCAGAACAAGGCCACCGACGACGACGCGCTGCTCAAGCGGCACATCCAGGACACCCTCGATCTCATCGAGTTCGCCAACGGCCCGGTGACGAGCGAATGGGGCAAGAAGCGCGCCCGGATGGGCCACCCCAAGCCCTTCCACCTCACGCACCTCGAAGTGGGCAACGAGGAAAACCTCCCCGCGGCGTTCTTCTCGCGCTTCACCCAGTTCCGCGCCGCCATCGCGGCCAAGTACCCGGACGTCACGGTGATTTCGAACGCCGGCCCGGACGACTCGGGTACCACCTTCGACACGGCCTGGAAGCTCAACAAGGATGCCGGCGTCGACATGGTCGACGAGCACTACTACAACAGCCCGCAGTGGTTCCTGCAGAACAACGACCGCTACGACTCGTACGACAGGAACGGCCCGAAGGTCTTCCTCGGTGAGTACGCCTCGGGCGGCAACACCTTCAAGAACGCCCTCTCCGAAGCCAGTTACATGACAGGCCTGGAACGCAACGCGGACGTCGTGAAGCTCGCCTCGTACGCCCCGCTGCTTGCCAACGAGGACTATGTGCAGTGGCGCCCGGACATGATCTGGTTCAACAACCACGCCTCGTGGAACTCGGCCGACTACGAGGTGCAGAAGCTCTTCATGAGCAACGTCGGCGACCGGGTGGTGCCCAGCAGCGCCACCACCACACCGTCGCTGAGCGCGCCGATCTCGGGCGCCGTCGGCCTGTCGACCTGGGCGACCACGGCGGCGTACGACGATGTCTTGGTCACCGGCGAGGACGGGACCACACTGCTCAGCGACGACTTCAGCGGTGACGCCTCGCAGTGGACCCACACGGGCACCGGGAGCTGGAGCCTCCAGGACGGGCAGTACGTGCAGACCGACGAGGCCGCGACCAACACCATGGTTCAGGCGGGCGACCCGGCCTGGCACGACTACGACCTGCACGTGAAGGCCACCAAGAAGTCCGGCAAGGAGGGCTTCCTCGTCGCCTTCGGAGTCAAGGACACCGGCAACTACTACTGGTGGAACCTCGGCGGCTGGAACAACACGACCTCCGCCGTCGAACAGGCCGTGGACGGCGGCAAGTCGACGCTGATCTCCAAGGCCGGCTCGATCGAGACAGGCAAGGCGTACGACATCGACGTCAAGGTACGAGGCCGTCAGGTCACCCTCTACCTGGACGGCCAGGAGTGGGGGAGCTTCACCGACGACAAGCCCGCGGAGCCGTTCCGTCAGGTCGTCACGCGGGACGCGAAGACCGGTGACCTCATCGTCAAGGTCGTCAACGCCCAGTCCGCGGACGCCCGTACGGCGATCGACCTGGGCGGGGCGAAGGTGGGACACAAGGCCGCCGTCACCACGCTCCAGGCCGCGCCCGACGCGGTGAACACGGAGACGGCCACCGCGGTCGCCCCGGTGAAATCCACCTTCGAAGGGGTCGCCGACACGTTCACGTACACCTTCCCGGCGAACTCCGTGACGTTCCTGCGGATCAAGAAGAGGTAGCCCCGGCCGTGGGCTGCTGCTCGACCGGCAGCAGCCCACGCTCGCCGAAGACCTTCTTCGCGACCAGGGTCGCGTTCATGGCCTTCGGTATGCCGCAGTACACCGCGGAGTGCAGCAGCGCCTCGACGATCTGCTCCGACGAAAGTCCCACGTTCAGTGCGGCGTTGACGTGCACTTCCAGCTGGGTCTCGCAGCCGCCGAGCGCCGTGAGCATGCCGAGGGTCACCAACTGGCGGTCGCGCGGGGCGAGTCCGGGCCGGTCGTAGATGTCGCCGAAGGCCCAGGCCACGATCTGGTGGCCCAGTTCGGGGTTGATGTCGGACAGCGCGTCGACCACGCGCTGCCCGGCCTCGCCGTCCACGCGCTCAAGGATCTTCAGGCCGTGCTCGAAGCGCTCCTCGCGGGTGGTGGCGTTGTTCATGGGGGCGTTGTCGATGAGGGCGTCGCTCATGAGAGGTCGTCCGATCCCGGCTGGTCGAGCAGCCGTTCGTAGTGGTCGATCTTGTCGTCGAGGGCGGCCGCGTTGCGGCGCAGGGCGCGGATCCGGTCCGCGAGGTCGGCGCGATGCTCCCGGAGCAGCGCGAGCCGCTCGGGGACCGAGACGTCGCCCCGTGCCCGCAGCTCGGCGAACCGCTGCATGTCCGCGATCGACATGCCCGTCTCGCGCAGCCGGATCAGGAACTCCAGCCAGGCCAGGTCGGCCAGCTCGTAACGCCGCTGGTTCCCGGTGGTCCGGCCGACCCGTTCGATCAGGCCGGCCTTCTCGTAGTACCGCAGCGTGTCGTGCGAGAGTCCGGTGTGCTCGACGACCTGGGCGATCGTGAGCGTCGGCTCCTGGCTGTGCGGGTGGGGCTGTCCGCTGGTCATGACAAGAACGGTAGAACCTGGAGCGCACTCCAGGTCAAGCCTCGCCCGCGATCACGCCGCGAAGAGCCTTCAGCGCGGCCGGAGATCAATCGCCGAAGTACCTCTGAGCTGTGCGAACACCCTCGGCCAGAGCGTCGACCTCCGCCGGGGTGTTGTAGACGTAGAAGGACGCCCGGGTGGTCGCCGGGATCCCGTAGCGCCGCACGATCGGGCGGGCGCAATGGTGGCCGACGCGGACGGCTACGCCCCGCTCGTCGAGGATCTGGCCGACGTCGTGCGGGTGGATGCCGTCGACCGTGAACGACACCGCGGACCCGCGGTCGGTGAGCTCGCGGGGGCCGACGATCCGTACGCCGGGGATCTCGCCGAGCAACTCCAGTGCACGGGCGGTGAGTTGGTCCTCGTGCGCGGCCACCTCGGCCATGCCCAGCTGCTGGAGATAATCCACGGCCGCCGCCAGCCCCACCGCCTGCGCCGTCATCGGGACGCCCGCCTCGAAGCGCTGGGGCGGCGGCAGGAACGTCGTGCGGTCCATCTCGACGACCTCGATCATCGAACCGCCGGTGAGGAACGGGGGGAGATCCGCGAGGAGTTGACGCCGCCCCCACAGCGCGCCGACGCCGCTGGGGCCGAGCATCTTGTGACCGGAGAACGCGAGGAAGTCGGCCCCCAGCTCGCGTACGTCGACGGGCCGGTGGGGGACCGACTGGGCGCCGTCGACCACCACGAGCGCACCGAACGCGTGGGCGCGGTCGGCGAGTTGGCGCACGGGGTTGATCGTGCCGAGGACGTTCGACTGGTGGGTGAGGGTCAGGACCTTGGTGCGCTCGTCGAGCAGTTCGTCGACACGGGTGAGGTCGAGGCGGCCCTCGTCGGTGAGTCCGAACCAGTCCAGCGTTGCCCCGGTGCGTTCGGCGAGCTGCTGCCAGGGGACGAGGTTCGCGTGGTGCTCCATCTCCGTGACCACGATCCGGTCGCCCGGGCCGATGTGACGCGCGTTTTCGAGCGCGTAGGCGACGAGATTGATGCCCTCGGTCGTGTTCTTGGTGAAGACGATCTCGTCGTCCTCCGCGCCGATGAGCCGCGCGACGGTGTGCCGCGCGCCCTCGTACGCCTCCGTGGCCTCCCCGGCCAGCTGGTGCGCGCCGCGGTGCACGGCCGCGTTGTGGGTGAGGTAGAAGTCCCGCTCGGCGTCCAGGACTTGGAGGGGCTTCTGGGTGGTCGCGCCGGAGTCGAGGTAGACGAGCCGGGCGCCGCTCTCCACCGTCCTCTCCAGGATCGGGAAGTCCTTGCGGAGCGCGTCCACGTCGAAGGCCACGGGGGCTCACCTCTCACGGGTTGTTCGCTGGGTGTCTCACGGGTTTGTGCACTGTTTGCCGTGAGGGACGCTAAGCCTCCTCACGGAGAATCGCAACCGTTAGCATGAGACGCGTGGAACACCGCGTGGAGCACGAAGCCCCCCACTACCTGCATCAGCCGCCGGTCCCCGGCGAGGAGCGCTATGTCTCGCTGGCCCTGGTCAACACGCGTTTCGCGCTGAGTCATGGCCCGGTCGACCTGCTCGACGACACAGAGGCCGCGCACCTCTGGCTCGTACGGCATGAGCTGCTGCCGGATCCGGTGGCGCTGAACGGCCGGCAGTTCGGCCGGCTCCTCGGCCTGCGCGAGGCGCTGCGCTCGCTCTTCGAGGCCCGCGAGGCCCGTTCCGTACCGCCGCGCGAGAGCCTCGACACCCTCAACTCCGCGCTGGCTGCGGCGCCTGCGACGCCCCGACTCGCCTGGACCGCGGACGGCCCGCATCGCGCCGACGAACCCGACACCGGTAACCCGGCGGGCGCCGCCCTCTCCCTCCTCGCCGACGACGCGGCCGAACTCCTCACCGGACCGGAAGCCCCGCAGCTCGCCCCGTGCGCGGCCGACGGCTGTACGCGCTGGTTCCTCCGCTCCCACGCGGCCCGGCGCTGGTGCACGACGAAGTGCGGCAACCGGGTGCGGGCGGCACGCGCCTACGCGGCACGCAAGGCGCGGTAGCCGCAGCGTGCCGTCGTATCCGAGGTGCGGGGTGTCGTACCTGAGGTGCGGGCGGGTGTCGTACCTGAAGTACGGCGGTTACGAGTGGCGGCGAGGCTTGCCGCGCTTGGCGCCGCCCTTGGGGCCACCGGAACCAGTGCCGCGGGGGTTCTTGCCGCCCGCCTTGCCGGCCGTGGACTTGCGCCGTGCGCCGCCGCCCGAGTCCGACCGCTGGGGCGTGGACTTCGCCTTGGACTTGGCCTTCTGCGCGTCGGCGGCCGGGGCCTGGGAACGTCCCCGGGTGCTGTTGACCGTCCGGCCGCGGACGATGCCGATGAAGTCCTCCACCTGGTCGGTGGTCTTCTCCTCGGGCCAGGACAGTGCGACGCGCGACTCGGGGGCGTCCGTGACCGTCCGGTAGGTGAGGTCCTTGCGGTGGTGGAGGCGGGCCAGGGACTGCGGGACGACGAGGACGCCGATGCCCGCCGCGACAAGCTCGACGGCATCCTCGGTGGTGGCGGGGCGCTCCAGCGCGGGCTTCCCCGGCAGGCGCTCCCAGTCGAGGGTGTCGTCCAGGGGGTGCAGCACGATGTCGTCGGCGAGATCCTCCGTGGAGACCTGCTCGACCGCCGCCACGATGTGGTCCTTGGGGACCATGACGACCGTCGTCTCGGTGTACAGGGGGATCGCGCTGAGGTCGGTCCGGTCGACCGGCAGCCGTACGAAGCCCGCGTCGGCGCCACCGCCGCGCAGCAGGCCGAACGCCTCGTCGGCGGAGACCGCGACGAGGGTCAGCGGGATGTCGGAGAACCGCTCGTTCCAGATCCGCACCCACTTGGCGGGCGTGACCCCCGGGACGTACGCGAGCCGGAACGCGGGGGATGCTTCGGAGCCAGTCACTTCGTCAGGTTACCGGTCATGGTCACGGGTGCCGCACAGGCGACCTTGACCAGGTGCCGCACCCGTGACGTCGCCTCCCGAACACGTGATGGTCGGCGATGGCTCACATGCTCGATACCCTTGACACCATGACGTCGCACCAGACCACCCAGACGATGAAGCCCGCGACCGCGGCGAAGAAGCTGGGTGTGTACCTCGAGGCCACCCCCGCCGAGTTCCAGGAGGGTGTCGTCTCGCGCGCCGAGCTGACTGCGCTGCAGGCCGACCCGCCCGAGTGGCTCCAGGAGCTGCGCCGCAACGGCCCGCACCCCCGTCCGGTGGTCGCGGCCAAGCTGGGCGTCTCCATCGCCGGGCTCGCCCGGGGCGGGGTCACCGAGGCCCTCACCACCGAGCAGATCGAGGCCCTCAAGACGGAGAACCCCGGCTGGCTGCGGCAGGAGCGCTCCACACAGGCCGAGGTCCGCAAGGAGTCGGTCCGCATCAAGGAGAAGAACGCGGAGCGGGCCGCCAAGCGTTCCTGACCGCCACCCACGTCGTCGCCCGGTGATGCGGCGGGTTCTCGCCCAGTCATGTGGCGGGTCCGTCGCGTTCCGTGAAAGCCGCCGACGGCTCCCCGCCGCCGCCACTATCGTCGAAAGTCATGGACACCGATGACGACGCTCTGGTGGCGGAGCAGATCGCGTACTACCGGGCCCGCGCCTTCGAGTACGACCGGGTCTATGCCGAGCGCCAGGACCTGCGCGAGCTGGTGACGGCGGTCGACGAGCTCCCCATCGCCGGAGACGTGCTGGAGCTCGCCTGTGGAACGGGTCAGTGGACCGGAAGACTGGCCGCACGGGCGCGCTCGATGACGGCCGTCGACTCGTCGCCCGAGGTCCTGGGCATCGCGCGGGCGCGGACCGGGTCCGCCGATGTCGAGTTCGTCCAGGCCGACGTGTTCACTTGGCAGCCCCCGCGCCGCTACGACACTGTGTTCTTCGCCTTCTGGCTCTCCCACGTCCCGCTGTCCCGGATGGGCCACTTCTGGAACACCGTCGCCGCCGCCCTCACCCCGCACGGCAGAGCGATCTTCATCGACGAGGGGCCTGCGGAGGCCGCCCGCGAGGAGGTCGCCGCGGAACTGCGCCGCCTCGACGACGGAAGCCAGTACCGCATCGTCAAGATCTTCCACGACCCGACCACCCTCACCGACGATCTCGCCACCCTCGGCTGGTCGGCCGACGTCCGCCCCCTGGGCAACTTCATCGTCGGAATCGCCGCACCCCCGACGGCCCCCGGCTGAGCGACCTCGCCTTCTGGCTCTCACCCCTTCCGTTCCGTCGTTCCGTCGGTTCCGGCCCACCGATGCCGGGATTGCATAAACGTGCAGCGAAACGTATAGTCATGCCATCCAAGAGGAGGGTTCCATGGCGGTACGTGCGGCAGTGGCGGGAGCGAGTGGGTACGCGGGCGGGGAACTGCTGCGTCTGCTCCTGGGGCACCCCGGGATCGAGATCGGCGCTCTGACCGGCAACTCCAACGCGGGTCAGCGCCTGGGCGCGCTGCAGCCGCATCTGCTGCCGCTCGCGGACCGCGTCCTCCAGGAGACGACCCCCGACGTGCTCGCCGGGCATGACGTCGTGTTCCTCGCGCTGCCCCACGGGCAGTCCGCCGCCGTCGCCGAGCAGCTCGGTCCGGACGTCCTCGTCGTCGACATGGGCGCCGACTTCCGGCTGAAGGACCCGGCCGACTGGGAGAGGTTCTACGGCTCCGCGCATGCCGGGACCTGGCCGTACGGCCTCCCCGAACTGCCGGGTGCCCGCGCTGCGCTGGAGGGGTCCAAGCGCATCGCGGTGCCCGGTTGCTATCCGACGGCCGCCTCGCTCGCGCTCTTCCCGGCGTACGCGGCCGGGCTGGCGGAGAACGAGGCCGTGATCGTCGCCGCCTCCGGGACGTCCGGTGCCGGAAAGGCGCCCAAGGCGCATCTGCTCGGCTCCGAGGTCATGGGCTCCATGTCCCCGTACGGCGTCGGCGGCGGCCACCGGCACACCCCCGAGATGATCCAGAACCTCGGCGCCGCCGCGGGTGAGCCCGTCACCGTCTCCTTCACGCCCACGCTCGCGCCGATGCCCCGCGGCATCCTCGCCACCTGCAGCGCGAAGGCCAAGGCCGGCGTCACCGCCGAGTCCGTACGGGCCGCGTACGAGAAGGCGTTCGCGGACGAGCCGTTCGTGCACCTGCTGCCCGAGGGCCAGTGGCCCGCCACGGCGTCCGTCTACGGTTCCAACGCCGTTCAGATCCAGGTCGCGTACGACGCCGCCGCGCACCGCATCATCGCGATCAGCGCCATCGACAACCTGACCAAGGGCACCGCGGGCGGTGCCGTGCAGAGCATGAACATCGCCCTCGGCCTTGATGAGGCCACCGGGCTTTCCACGATCGGAGTCGCACCGTGAGTGTCACGGCAGCACAGGGATTCACGGCGGCGGGGATCGCCGCCGGGATCAAGGAGAACGGCAACCCGGACCTGGCCCTCGTGGTCAACAACGGGCCCCGCCTCGCCGCCGCGGGCGTCTTCACCTCCAACCGCGTGAAGGCCGCGCCGGTCCTCTGGTCGGAACAGGTGCTCAAGAGCGGCCAGTTGACCGCCGTCGTCCTCAACTCGGGTGGCGCCAACGCCTGTACGGGTCCCAAGGGCTTCCAGGACACCCACGCCACCGCCGAGAAGGTCGCGGAGTCGCTCAGTGCCGCGGGGTTCGGGGAGACCGGCGCGGGCACGGTCGCCGTCTGCTCGACCGGCCTCATCGGCGTCCTCCTGCCGATGGACAAGCTGCTCCCGGGCGTCGACCAGGCCGTCGCTCAACTCGGCCCGCACGGCGGCGAGAAGGCCGCCATCGCCATCAAGACCACCGACACCGTGCACAAGACGTCGGTCCACGAGGGCCCCGGCTGGACCGTCGGTGGCATGGCCAAGGGTGCGGGCATGCTCGCCCCGGGCCTGGCCACCATGCTGGTCGTGCTCACCACCGACGCCGACGTGGACAGCGACACCCTGGACAAGGCGCTCCGCGCCGCCACCCGCGTCACCTTCGACCGGGTCGACTCCGACGGCTGCATGTCCACCAACGACACCGTGCTGCTGCTCGCCTCCGGCGCCTCCGAAGTCACCCCGGAGTACGCGGAGTTCGCCGAGGCCGTCCGCACGGTCTGTGACGACCTCGGTCAGCAGCTCATCCGCGACGCCGAAGGCGCCGGCAAGGACATCAAGGTCGAGGTCATCAACGCCGCGACCGAGGACGACGCCGTCGAGGTGGGCCGCTCCATCGCCCGCAACAACCTCCTCAAGTGCGCGATCCATGGTGAAGACCCCAACTGGGGACGGGTGTTGTCCGCGATCGGCACCACGAAGGCCGCCTTCGAGCCCGACCGGCTGAACGTCGCCATCAACGGCGTATGGGTCTGCAAGAACGGCGGTGTCGGCGAGGACCGCGAGCTCGTCGACATGCGCTACCGCGAAGTGCACATCGTCGCCGACCTCGCCGCCGGCGACGAGACCGCCACGATCTGGACCAACGATCTCACCGCCGACTACGTCCACGAGAACAGCGCGTACTCCTCATGAGCGATTCGACCGACAATTCGACCGACAAGACGAGCACGACCAGGAAGCACACCGCCCTGCCCAAGGCGCGGATCCTCATCGAGGCGCTGCCCTGGCTGACCCGCCACAACGGCAAGACCGTCGTCATCAAGTTCGGCGGAAACGCCATGGTGAACGAGGAGCTGAAGGCCGCCTTCGCGCAGGACGTCGTCTTCCTGCGGCAGGCCGGCCTCAGGCCCGTCGTGGTGCACGGCGGCGGCCCGCAGATCAGCGCAGCCCTCGACAAGCACGGCATCGTCAGCGAGTTCAAGGCGGGCCTGCGGGTCACCACCGAGGACGCCATGGACGTCGTACGCATGGTCCTGGCCGGGCAGGTGCAGCGCGAGCTGGTAGGGCTGCTCAACCAGCACGGGCCGCTCGCCGTCGGCATGACCGGCGAGGACGCGCACACCATCACCGCCACCAAGCACCAGCCCGAGATCGACGGCGAGCTCGTCGACATCGGCCGGGTCGGCGAGATCACCGCGATCGACACCGGTGCCATCGAGGCGCTGCTCTCCGACGGCCGCATCCCGGTCGTCTCCTCGATCGCCCGCTCCCAGGACGACGGACATGTCTACAACGTCAATGCTGATACGGCGGCTGCGGCACTCGCTGCGGCACTTGGCGCCGAAACCCTCATGGTCCTCACAGACGTCGAGGGCCTCTACGAGGACTGGCCCAACAGCGACGAGGTGATCAGTCGCCTCACCGCTTCCCAGCTGGAGAAACTGCTGCCCGAGCTGGCCAGCGGCATGGTGCCGAAGATGGAGGGCTGTCTGCACGCCGTACGCAACGGCGTCACCACCGCCCGCGTCATCGACGGCCGGGTCCAGCACTCGATCCTGCTGGAGATCTTCACCGACGAGGGGATCGGCACGATGGTCGTGCCGGACGAGGAAGAGGGGGATGCCGTATGACCGCGAACCAGGACATGACCGGCAACGAAGAGCTCACCCAGCGGTGGCAGGGCTCGCTCATGGACAACTACGGCACCCCGCGGCTGCCGCTCGTCCGCGGCGAGGGCACCAAGCTGTGGGACGCCGACGGCAAGCAGTACCTCGACTTCGTCGGCGGGATCGCGGTCAACGCCCTCGGGCACGCCCACCCCGCGATCGTCGAGGCGGTGAGCAAGCAGATCGCCTCCCTCGGCCATGTCTCCAACCTCTTCATCGCCGAGCCGCCCGTCACGCTCGCCGAACGGCTGCTCCAGCTCTTCGGGCGCGAGGGCCGGGTGTACTTCTGCAACTCGGGCGCCGAGGCCAACGAGGGCGCCTTCAAGATCGGCCGGCTCACCGGCCGGACGCACATGGTCGCCACCACCGGCGGCTTCCACGGCCGGACCATGGGCGCCCTCGCGCTCACCGGCCAGGCAGCCAAGCAGGAGCCGTTCCTGCCGCTGCCCGGCGACGTCACGCATGTTCCGTACGGCGACGCGCAGGCACTGGCCGCCGCGGTCACCGAGGAGACGGCCCTCGTCATCATCGAGCCGATCCAGGGTGAGAACGGGGTCGTGGTCCCGCCCGCCGGATATCTGAAGGCGGCTCGTGCCATCACCGCCGCCGCCGGATCGCTGCTGGTTCTCGACGAGGTACAGACCGGAATCGGCCGGACCGGGCACTGGTTCGAGTACCAGGCCCACGAGGGCGTCCTGCCCGACATCGTCACGCTCGCCAAGGGCCTCGGCGGCGGACTGCCGCTCGGCGCCACCGTCGCCTTCGGCCGGGCCGCCGGGCTGCTGAAGCCCGGACACCACGGCACGACCTTCGGCGGCAACCCGGTCGTCTGCGCCGCCGGACTCGCCGTACTCGACACGATCGAGTCCGAGGGACTCCTCGGGAACGTGAAGCGCTCGGGCGAGAAGCTGCGGGACGGAATCGAGTCGTTCGGGCATCCGCTGGTCGACCATGTCCGGGGTGCGGGACTGCTCCTGGGTATCGTGCTCACCGAGCCGCTCGCGCCCCAGGTGCAGCAGGCGGCTCAGGACGCCGGTTTCCTGGTGAACGCGCCCGCCCCCGATGTCGTACGGCTGATGCCGCCGCTGAACCTCGGCGACGACGAAGTGGACGCGTTCCTCCAGGCCCTTCCCGGCATCCTCGACGCAGCCAACGGGGACGGATGATCCCGGGAAATGGGACGACGACGATGAGTCAGGCGCAGGACCATGAGCACGCAGGGCCTGCCGTGCCGCAGACCCGCACCGCACGCCACCGCCGGATCGTGGACATCCTCAACCGGCAACCGGTGCGCTCGCAGAGCCAGTTGGCGAAGCTTCTCGCCGACGACGGGCTGAGCGTCACGCAGGCGACGCTCTCCCGGGACCTGGACGAGCTGAACGCGGTGAAGATCCGCAACAACGACGGCGATCTGATCTACGCGGTGCCGAGCGAGGGCGGGTTCCGTACGCCGCGTGCTCCGCTGGGGGAGTCGGCGAAGGAAGAGCGGATGCGTCGGCTGTCCGCGGAGCTGTTGATCTCCGCGGAGGCCTCCGCGAACCTCGTGGTTCTGCGTACGCCTCCGGGGGCTGCGCAGTTCTTGGCCTCGGCTATTGATCAGGCTGAACTGCAGGACATCCTGGGCACCATTGCCGGTGATGACACGTTGCTGTTGATCAGTCGGAACCCGACCGGGGGGCAGGCGCTCGCCGATCATTTGCTGCGGTTGGCTCAGAACAATCATTGAGGTTGTCGGTCGGGTGCGCGGCGGTGGGGGCTGGTCGCGCAGTTCCCCGCGCCCCTAAAAACCCCTCACCCCAGGCGTTGGGCGAGCCCTCCCGTGCACCTGACCTCATCTCCCGCCGTGATCAGCAGGGCCTCGATGTCCGGGAGTGACTCCAGCCAGTCCAGCGCCTGGCGGGAGCCCATCGCGAAAGCCGCTGTCGCCCAGGAGTCCACCCAGGTCAGGTGGGGGCCGACCACGGTCACCGCCACCAGGTCGGTGACCGCGGACTTGCCGGTGCTCGGGTCGACGATGTGGGCGCCGCGCTCGGCTGTGCCGGAGGTGGCCACGGCCAGTTCGTCGACGCCGGCCGCGGAGACCACGGCCGCGAGTGAGCCCGGGCGGAGCGGGTCCGAGATGCCGACCCGCCAGGGCCGGTGCGACCCGGGCACGCCGTACAGCTGGACGTCGCCGCCGCCGTTGACGCTCACCCCGCTCGCCCCGGCAGCGGCGAGGTGCCGGGCCGCGCGCTCCGTCGCCCAGCCCTTCACGATCCCCGTCGGGTCGAGCCGCCCCTCGTACCTCGTGCTGAACCAGCCCTCACTCAGCCGCTCGGCCTCCGCGCCCAGAGCGAGCACCTCGGCGACCTCGGGATCGCACTGCTCGACGCTCAGTTCACCGCGCGCCAGCCGCGAGATCTGGCTGTCCTCGCGGTAGGTGCTGAACATCTCGTCCACGCGGTGGAGTTGGGCGATCGCCTCCTCCAACGCCTTCTGGACGGGCCCCGGTTCGCCTCCGCGTACGTCGAAGGAGAAGACCGTGCCCATGACCTCCTCGGCGTGGCGCAGCGCGGGCGGGGCCTCCGCGGACTCAGCCACCGGCCTTGTCCAGGGCCGACTGGAGGGACTGCCTGTAGCCGCCGCTGGTGTAGGTGGCGCCGGAGACGGCGTCGATGCCGGCGCTCCCGGCCGCGACGGCTTCCTGGTTGAGCTTGGGTACGGCCAGCGCGGTCTTCTGGCTGCTGGTGCCGCCGCTGGGTGCCTGGACCGCCTCGGCCTTGGTGATCTTGTCGCCGCTCAGGGTGATGCGGACCTGGACCGGCCCGTACTGGGTCTGGGCGACGTTTCCGGTGATGATGCGGGCCTGCGTGGCGGGGGCCTGGGTAGCCGGTGCCTGGGGCGACGAGGACGAGCCCGAAGACGCGGCGGCCGAACCCGAAGATCCCGACGTACCGCTGCCCGCGGTCTTGGCCTTGTCCAGGGCCGACTGGAGGGACTGCTTGTAGCCGCTGCTGGTGTAGGTCGCCCCCGAAACCGCGTCGATGTCCGCGCTCTGTGCGGCGACGGCCTCCTCGTTGAGTTTGGGTATCGCCAGGGCGGTCTTCTGGTCGCTGGTGCCGCCCTTGGGAGCCTGGAGGGCCTCCGCTTTGGTGATCTTGCCGCCGCTCATGGTGAGCCGTACCTGGACGGGCCCGTACTGGGTCTGGGTGACGCTTCCGGTGACGGTCTGCGAGCCCGTCTGTGACGCGCTGCCGCCCTGGGGCGACTCCTGCCCGGCCGCCGTCTGCTGGGCCGCCGTTCCGCCCTGCGCCGACGCGGCGGCCGGGTCGGACGCGGGCTTCAGCGACAGCAGCAGGACGATCCCGGACACGGTGGCGGCGGTGGCGAGCACGACGCGCCGAATGGGGTGGCTCTTCTTCATCGCTCCTGACTCCCGTCGCTCACATCTCGAACGACTCGTGATGGATGCGGCGGGCGGGGACCCCCGCGCCGCGCAGTGCTTCGTACACCTCTTGGGCGAAGCCGGGCGGCCCGCACATGAAGACGTCGTGGTTGTCGATGTCCGGCAGCTTGCGGCGCAACGTTTCCGCCGAGATGTCCGGGCGCTCCCCGCCGGGGCTGTTGACCGCGTACATCAGCCGGGCCCCGCGCTCCTTGGAGATGACGGCGAGCTCGTCCCACAGGGCCAGGTCCTGGGTGCTGTTGGCCCGGTAGAGCAGCGTCAGGTCGCCGGACGCGCCGGGCAGCGTCTCGAACAGCGCCCGCATCGGCGTGATCCCGACGCCGCCCGCCACCAGCAGCACCTTGCCGCGGCTGCGCTTGCCCGCCGTCAGTGCCCCGTACGGGCCCTCGGCCCAGACCCGGGTGCCCGGCTCCAGGTCACGCAGCGCGGAACTGTGGTCGCCGATCGCCTTCACGGTGATGCGCAGCATATTGGGGCGGGGCGCCGCCGACAGCGAGTACGGGTGGGAGCTCAGCCGCATGCCGGGCGCCAGGAAGCGCCAGCGGAAGAACTGCCCGGCCTCCGCGCCCATCCGGTGCAGCTTCCGCCCGCTGATCAGCACCGACACGATCCCGGGCGTCTCCTCGATGACCGCCTCGACCCGCATCCGGTGCTTCAGGTTGAGCCGGATCGGCGAGAGGATCCGGTACCAGACGACGAGCGCGGTCACCGACCCGTACAGCCCGTACCAGACCGTCTTCGCGGTGGGCTCCACGGCGAAGTCGTTGCCGGTGGACAGCTGGTGCCAGAACGTCAGGAACACGGCGGCGTACGTCAGCAGGTGGACGTGGTACCAGGTGTCGTACGGGATCAGCCGGCGGACACCGCCGATGGAGATGAACCCGATGAGCACCAGCAGACCCGTGCCGATCGCGGCCTTGCCCATGTCGGGCAGCTGGTTGACCGAGTCGATGGTCTGCTGGACGATCCCGCCGAGCCCCTTGCCGGACTGCAGGGCGTAGCCCCACATGGTCAGGAAGAGATGGGCCAGAACCAGACAGATCGTGTACCGGCCGCTCATGGCGTGCCAGCGGGCGACCCGGTCGGAGCCCACCCGGCGTTCCAGGGCGGGCACCCGGGCCATCTGCAGCACCACGAGCGCCATCAGATAGCCGGCGAGCAGCCCGGTGATCCGGCCCGCGTTGAGGATCTTGCTGTTGTCGTCCGCGATGGACGGGGTGTTGTTCCACCACAGCCAGATGACCCCGGCCGCGCCCGCCCAGACGGCGAGCAGCAACGGGACGGCGGGCGAGCGGCGTGGGCGAATACGGCGCATGGTCTGGCGCCGCGCGGCGCGACCACCGGCGATCGTGGACACGGTTCCTCCGTGTGTCGTCCGTGGGGACGGGGCGAGGGGAGTGGCCCCCTGGCCCAGAGATACGGTCCCCGACGGCCGTGCGTTCAGAGGCCCGCCGAGTCCAGTGCCGACTGGAGGGACTGCTTGTACCCGTCGCTGGTGTACGTGGCCCCCGAGACGGAGTCGATCTGCGCGCTCTGGGCAGCGAGCGTCTCCCGCCTGAGCTGCGGAATCGCGTAGCTGTTGATCTCCTGGTCCTTCGGGTTGTCGGTCGGGTAGGCGACCGCCGTGACATCGGTGATCCTGCCGTTCTTCACCGTCACGCGCACCTGGACGGGGCCCCAACGGGTCTGGACGGTGTCGCCGGTGACCGTCTTGGTACCCGTGCTCTTCGTGCTTCCGGAACTGCTGCTGGGGGAGCTGCTCGGGGAGCTTCCGGATGTGCCTCCGGATGAGCTTCCGGAGGACTGGGACTGGCCCGACGACGAGGACGCCTGGACCACGGTCGGCGGCGTGTGCGGCTTCAGCGACAGCAGCAGGACGACACCGGTGACGGTGGTCGCGGCGGCCAGCGTCACCCGCCGCAGCGGACGGTTCTTCTTCAGGGCGTGCAAGGCGGCCTCACAGCTCGAACGACTCGTGGTGGATACGGCGGTCGGGGACCCCCGCCGCGTGCAGCGCCTCGTACAGGTCCCGCGCCATCGCGGGCGGGCCACAGAGGTAGATGTCGTGCCCGGCGATGTCCGGCACGGCCTCGCGCAGGGATTCGGCGGTGAACCGCGGACGCGTCCCGTCGGCGCCGTTGACCGCGTACAGGACGCGCGCCCCGCGCCACTTCGCGATGGCCTCCAACTCGGCGCCCAGCGCGAGGTCTTCGGCCGTACGCGCCCGGTAGAGCAGCGTGAGGTCGCCGGGCAGCGCCTCGAACAGGGCGCGCAGCGGGGTGATGCCGACGCCGCCCGCGATCAGCAGGGCCTTGGGCCCGGTGCTCCGCTCGGGGGTCAGCGCGCCGTACGGGCCCTCCGCCCACACCCGGGTGCCGGGCCGCAGCAGCCCCACGGCGGCGCTGTGGTCGCCGAGCGCCTTCACGGTGATCCGCATCCGGTCGGGGCGCGGCGGCGCCGACAGCGAGTACGGCGTGGAGGTCCACCGCATCCCCTCGGCGAGGAACCGCCAGCGGAAGAACTGCCCTGCCTGGGCCTTCAGTTCGTCCAGCCGCTCCCCGCGCACGACGATGGAGAAGACGCCCGGAGCCTCGCGGTACACGGACTCGACGCGCAGCTTGTGCCGCAGGTTCAGCCGCACCGGCGCGAGCAGCCGGAACCACACCACCAGCGCGGCCGTGCCCAGATAGAGCACGTACCAGGCGGCCCGGGCGGCGGCGCTGCCGACGAAGTCCGAGCCGAGCGCGAGCTGGTGGAAGAAGGCGAGGAACACGGCCACATAGGTGAGCAGGTGCACGTAGTACCAGAACTCGTGGCTGATCCGGCGGCGGGCCACGCGCGCCGAAGTGATCCCGACGGCGAAGAGGATGAGCGTGCCGATCGTGGCCTTGAGCATGTCCGGGTAGTCGAACACCACGCTCAGCGTCTCGTCCACGATGCCCGACCCGTCCTGGGCGGCGTACCCGAAGAGGATCAGCGTGACGTGCGCGACGAGCAGGCAGACGGTGTACCGGCCCGCCATGGCGTGCCAGCGGGCCACCCGGTCGGAGCCGATGCGCCGCTCCAGGAGCGGGACCCGGGCCATCAGCGCCACCAGGATCGCGCAGCTGTAGCCGCACAGCAGCCCGCAGATCCTCCCGGCGTCCGTCAGCCAGCCGGCGAGGCCCACCACCGACCGGGTGTCGTACCACCACAGGGCGACGACCGCGGCGGCTCCGGCCCACAGCAGGGCCAGCAGCGGCCCGGCGGGGGAGGGCCGGGGGCGCCGGCGCCCTCGTGCCGGGCGCGGGAGGGCCGCCCGCTCGTACGTCGTGGTCATATGTCCGTCCTTCCGGATGTCCGGGAGGAAACTGTGCGTCCGGAACTTCTGAGGACGCTCTGAACGGACGCGCGACGCCGCCCCACGGCGGACCGCTCACTGCGGACTCAGAGAAAACTCAGAGGCGGGAGGGGGCGGCGCGACCTCGCCGAGGGGTGATCCTGGAAAGGACATGAACACTCCCCGCTCCCGAGGCAACGGCCGGCCCGCGCTCACCCGGCCCGACGGCACCCCCGTACGCGTCCTCGTCGTCGACGACGACCCGGATCTCGCCGAGGTGCTCTCCGGGGCCCTGCGCTACGAGGGCTGGGAGGTGCGCACGGCGGGCGACGGGGCCTCGGCCGTCACCGGGGCCCGGGAACTGCTGCCCGACGCCGTCGTCCTCGACGTGATGCTCCCGGATACCGACGGTTTCGCCGTGCTGCGCCAACTGCACACCGTGAAGCCCGACGTCTGCGTCCTCTTCCTCACAGCGCGGGACGCCATCGAGGACCGGATCGCCGGCATCACCGCGGGCGGCGACGACTACGTCACCAAGCCGTTCAGCCTGGAGGAGGTCGTCGCCCGGCTGCGCGGACTGCTGCGCCGCGCGGGCATGGCCCGGCAGCTGGACGAGGGGCCCCGGCTCACCGTCGGCGACCTGGTCATGGACGAGGAGGCCCGCGAGGTGACCCGCGGCGGCAAGCTGATCGAGCTGTCACCGACCGAGTTCGAACTCCTGCGCTTCCTGATGCGCAATCCACGCCGCGTCCTCAGCAAGGCGCAGATCCTCGACCGTGTGTGGTCGTACGACTTCGGTGGCCAGGCCCATGTTGTCGAGCTCTACATCTCGTATCTCCGCAAGAAGGTGGACGTGGGTCGCGAACCCATGATCCACACAGTGCGGGGCGCCGGATATGTGATCAAGCCGGTGGCGGGATGACACCGCGGCGGTGGCCGTGGCTGACGCGGCGGTGGGCGTGGGCCAGGCGCCGATGGTCGTGGCTGGGAGCGGGTGTGCGAAGGCTGCCGCGCCCGCGCACGATGCGGGCCCGGCTCACCGCCGGGCTCGTGGTGCTGCTCGCCGTCAGCTGCGCCGCCGTCGGGGTGGCCGCCGTGTACGAACTGAACGGCTTCCTCACCGGTCGCGTCGACCAGCAGCTCTACGACGTGGGAGCGCGGTACCCCGCGAGCCTGGAGCACCGGACCCCCACGCCGAAGTCGGACCATGACGGCGACGAACACGGCGACACCCGTAAGCAGAGCGCGGGCACCTTCGGCGCCCGGCTGGTGGGCAGCGACGTGACCAACGCGGCGGTCGTCCCCTCCGGCGCGGTTGCCACCGATCAGAACGTGTCCCTGACCGTCGCCGACAAGAAGGCCCTGGCGGACGTTCCCGTCGACGGCCGCGCCCACACCATCTGTGTCTCGGCCCTGGGCGAGTACCGGGTGCTGGCGACGAAGGGACTGGACGGCGACGTCCTGATCACCGGGCTGCCGATGGAACCGGTCCAGGCCGCGGTGCACCGCCTCGAACTGGTCGCCTCCTGCGTGTTCGGCGCGGCCCTGGCGATCGCCGGTGTCGCCGGAGCCTTCTGGGTGCGCTGGTCGCTGCGCCCGCTGAGCCGGGTCGCCGCTACCGCCACCCGGGTCAGCGAACTCCCGCTCGCCAGCGGCGAGGTGGCGTTGCCGCCGCGCGCGCCCGAGTCCGACCCGCGCAGCGAGGTGGGCCGTGTCGCCGGTGCCTTCAACCGCATGCTCGGCCATGTCGAGGACGCCCTGACCAAGCGGCATGCGAGCGAGGAACGGCTGCGCAGCTTCGCCGCCGACGCCAGCCATGAGCTGCGCACCCCGGTCGCCTCGGTCCGCGGCCACGCGGAACTGGCGCTGCTGCACCCGGACCCGGTGCCCCCCAAGGTGACCCGCGCCCTGGAGCGCATAGCCGCCGAGTCGGCCCGCATGGGCGAGATGGTCGACGACCTGCTGCTGCTCGCCCGCCTCGACGCGGGCCGCCCCCTCGAACAGCTCCCCGTGGACCTCACCCACCTCGTCCTCGACTCGGTCACCGACGCCCGGGCCGCCGGCCCCGACCACCGCTGGACCCTGGAGCTCGCGGAAGAGCCGGTCACGGTGACGGGCGACGCACACCGACTCCAACAGGTGTTGGCCAACCTGTTGGCCAACGCACGTTTGCACACACCCGTTGACACCAAGGTCACGGTCTCGCTGAAGACGGCCTCCTCGAAGGCGGAGGGGACCATCGCGGTACTGACGGTGGCCGACGACGGCCCCGGCGTCCCCGAGGACGTCCAGCCCGGCGTCTTCGAACGCTTCACCCGAGCTGACCGCCGCCGGGCGGATGGCGCGGGCGGAGGGGCGGGCCTGGGCCTGTCGATCGTGGCGGCGGTGGTAGAGGCGCATGGGGGCAGCGTGGGCCTGGAGAGCCGCCCAGGGGAGACGACGTTCACGGTCCGCCTACCAGCCGACGGCGAGGGAGGCGCCCCGTAAGGGGCGCGGGGAACTGCGCGACCAGCCAAAGACGACCTGCGGCCAACGAAACGTCCCGCACCCCTACGGCGCATCGTGCATGGGCTCAAACCGCAGACGGCGGCAACGGAAGCGGCAACCCAGGCAACCCGTCCAGGCTCGTAGCCACGTGATCCTTCTTCGTGAAGTACTCGCTCAGCGAGACGTCGTCCTCCCGGGCAAACCGCTTCGCATGCAGATCACGATCCTCGTCGTACGACATGAACGGCACCGCATAGCCACAGGTGTCCCGAACAAGTTCGGCCGTCACGACGATGATCGCGCGCAGACCGTGCGGGGTCGGGTCGATGGAAGGGAAGTGGCCGAGCAGCCCCTTGAAGCGCGGGTCGTCACGGAAGACCGGCTCGCCACGGCCGTGCACCCGCACGATGTTCGGCGGGCCCTGGAAGGCACACCACATGAGAGTGATCCGGCCGTTCTCCCTCAGGTGCGCGATGGTCTCGGCATTGCTTCCGGCGAAGTCCAGATAGGCCACGGTCAGTTCGTCGATCACGGCGAACGAACCGGTGAGTCCCTTGGGGGAGAGGTTGACCGTGCCGTCCCCGGACAGGGGCGCGGTCGCGGTGAAGAAGAGGGGCTGCGCTTCGATGAACGTACGCAGTCTGCCGTCTATGCGCTCGTAGGTCTTTCCCATGTCTAACGATTATTGAGGAAAGTCGTTCGCCTGTCTAAGGAATTAAGGGTTCCGTGGCCGAAGGTTCCGTGGCCACCCCGGCCGGCGTGCGGGGCGGCCACGGAGTCGGTCATGCGCCGTCCGTCACTTGTTCAGCGTGCAGGTGGCGAGTGAGTCCAGGCCCTGCGGCTTGGCCGCGGTGCGCCCGATGGAGATGGCGATGCGGTCGATGGTGGAGACCCGCTTGTCCTTCAGGGGGCCGAGGATCGCGTTCTGGACGAAGTTCGGTCCGCCCTGGCCGACGGTGTTCGCCAGTCGCGTGTTGGCCTCGGAGATCTGGGTGTTCAGCAGCGCCAGATTGCGGTCGACCTCGGCCTTCGCGGAGGCGGGAATCGCCGGCAGCTTCGACGCGACGTCCGGGCAGCTGATGGTGCCGGCGGCGGTCGAGCCGCTCGCGGCGCCGGTGCCGCCACCCGCCTGCGCGGTCGCGGCGGCGCTCGCGCTTGCGGTCGCGGTCGCGGTCGGCGTCGAGGCGGCGGCACCCCCCACCGCGTTCAGCGTGCACGGGGCGAGCGAGTCCAGGCCCTGCGGCTTGGCCGCGGTGCGCCCGATGGCCGTGGCGATGCGATTGATCGTGGCGACCCGCTTGTCCTTGAGGGGGCCGAGGATCGCGTTCTGGATGAAGTTCGGTCCGCCCTGGCCGACCGTGTCGACGAGCCGCTTGTTGGCCTCGGAGATCTGGGTGTTCAGCAGCGTGAGGTTGCGGTCGACCTCGGCCTTGGCGGAGGCGGGGATCGCGGGCAGGCTCGGCGCGACGGCCGGGCAGTTCACGGTGCCCGGGGATGCGGCCTTCGTCGTGGCGTTCTGGGTGCCGCTCTTGGATGTCTCCCCGGCCAAGGCGTTGCCGGCGATCACCGCTCCGGACAGCACCACTGCGGCGGCGCCGCCGATCATCACGACGCGGCGCTTGTTGTACTTCGGAAGGGCCCTGGACATGCGGAAGCCTCACTTGGTCAGGAGTGGGTGCACGGGAAGTGGGTGCACGGGAAGCGGGTGTACAAACGCGGCGCCTGCGTTCGGGGGGAAGTACGGGAAAGCGATTTCCCGCGTTCAATCACCGCCGAGATTTCCGAATCGGCAGCTCCCGGCGCCTTGTCTCGGCGTCCTGCCCCGGCGCCCTGCCCCGACCGCTCCTCGATTGACGAATCATGCAGAGTGCTGCATACTCATGCATGTCAGCGAATGCAGTGTGAGGAGAAACCCGTGACCGAGCGCGTCGTACTCGCCTACTCAGGCGGTCTGGACACCTCCGTCGCCATCGGCTGGATCGCCGAGGAGACGGGCGCCGAGGTCATCGCTGTCGCGGTCGACGTCGGCCAGGGCGGCGAGGACCTGGACGTCATCCGTAAGCGTGCGCTCGCCTGCGGTGCCGTCGAGGCCGAGGTCGCGGACGCCAAGGACGAGTTCGCCGACGAGTACTGCCTCCCGGCGATCAAGGCCAACGCCCTCTACATGGACCGCTACCCGCTGGTCTCCGCCCTCTCCCGCCCGACGATCGTCAAGCACCTCGTCGCCGCCGCCCAGAAGCACGGCGCCACCACGGTCGCCCACGGCTGCACCGGCAAGGGCAACGACCAGGTCCGCTTCGAGGCCGGCATCGTCGCCCTCGCCCCCGACCTCAAGTGCATCGCCCCGGTCCGTGACTATGCGATGACCCGGGACAAGGCGATCGCCTTCTGCGAGGAGAAGCAGCTCCCGATCGCCACCACCAAGAAGTCCCCGTACTCCATCGACCAGAACGTCTTCGGGCGCGCGGTAGAGACGGGCTTCCTGGAGGACATCTGGAACGCGCCGATCGAGGACATCTACGAGTACACCTCGAACCCGGCCACCCCGCGTGAGGCCGACGAGGTCGTCATCTCCTTCAAGCAGGGCGTCCCGGTCGCCATCGATGGCAAGCCCGTCACCGTGCTCCAGGCCATTCAGCAGCTCAACGAGCGCGCCGGCGCCCAGGGCATCGGCCGGATCGACATGGTCGAGGACCGGCTCGTGGGCATCAAGTCCCGCGAGGTGTACGAGGCTCCGGGCGCGATCGCGCTCATCACGGCCCACCAGGAGCTGGAGAACGTCACCGTCGAGCGCGAACTCGCGCGCTACAAGCGGCAGGTCGAGCAGCGCTGGGGCGAGCTGGTCTACGACGGCCAGTGGTTCTCCCCGCTCAAGCGCGCCCTGGACGGCTTCATCAACGAGGCCAACCAGCACGTCAACGGCGACATCCGGATGACCCTGCACGGCGGCCGCGCGGTCGTCACCGGCCGGCGCTCCGACACCTCGCTCTACGACTTCAACCTCGCGACGTACGACACCGGCGACTCGTTCGACCAGGCCGCGGCCAAGGGCTTCATCGACATCTACAGCCTGTCGTCGAAGATCGCCGCGAAGCGGGACCTGGCGTAAACCAGGTCCGCCCGGCGCAAACCTCCCACGCACTAGCGTCTCTGATTGGCCAGAGAGCCTGAGTATTGCTCAGGATGTGAGCCAATCGCCCTCGTGCTGAACGGCAGGAGCCGTCAGTCCGTGTGGCACGTCCCTCCGGACGCTGGTCGGTGAAGTCTTGCGACCTTGCCGAGGAGGGTGCCCGACGTCGCCTGGGCGCCGGGCGTGCGCGTGACACTCTGCTACAGGGTAGTTACGTTTGGCTAATTCGATTGGCCGCCTCCTCACTCACAAGTGGGGAGGCACTGGCAAATCCACACCCATGTCTTCTAGGAGCACGCAAGTGAGCAGCAACAGCGGTGACGTACGGCTCTGGGGCGGCCGTTTCGCCGACGGTCCCGCCGAGGCCCTGGCCAAGCTGTCCGCGTCCGTCCACTTCGACTGGCGGCTCGCGCCCTACGACATCGCCGGTTCGCGTGCCCACGCGCGCGTGCTGCACAAGGCGGGCCTGCTCACGGAGGACGAGCTGACGCGAATGCTCGCGGGCCTCGACCAGCTCGAAGCGGACGTCGCCGACGGCACCCTCGTCGGCACGATCGCAGACGAGGACGTCCACACGGCCCTGGAACGCGGCCTGTTGGAGATCCTCGGCCCCGACCTCGGCGGCAAGCTGCGCGCCGGCCGCTCCCGCAACGACCAGGTCGCCACCCTCTTCCGCATGTACCTGCGCGACCACGCCCGCATCATCGGCGGCCTGATCGCCGAGCTCCAGGACGCGCTGATCGGTCTGGCCGAGGCGCACCCGGATGTCGCGATGCCGGGCCGTACGCACCTCCAGCACGCTCAGCCGGTGCTCTTCGCCCACCACGTCCTCGCGCATGTCCAGTCCCTGTCCCGGGACGCCGAGCGGCTGCGCCAGTGGGACGAGCGGACGGCCGTGTCGCCGTACGGTTCGGGCGCGCTGGCCGGTTCCTCCCTGGGCCTGGACCCGGAGGCGGTCGCGAAGGACCTCGGTTTCGAGCACGGCTCCGTCGCGAACTCCATCGACGGCACGGCCTCCCGCGACTTCGTCGCCGAGTTCGCCTTCATCACCGCGATGATCGGCGTCAACCTCTCCCGGATCGCCGAAGAGGTCATCATCTGGAACACGAAGGAGTTCTCCTTCGTCACCCTCCACGACGCGTTCTCGACCGGCTCGTCGATCATGCCGCAGAAGAAGAACCCGGACATCGCGGAGCTGGCGCGCGGCAAGTCGGGCCGTCTGATCGGCAACCTCACCGGCCTGATGGCGACCCTCAAGGCCCTCCCGCTCGCGTACAACCGCGACCTCCAGGAGGACAAGGAGCCGGTCTTCGACTCCTGCGACCAGCTGGAGGTCCTGCTCCCCGCGTTCACCGGCATGATGGCCACGCTGACCGTCAACCGTGAGCGCATGGAGGAGCTGGCCCCGGCCGGCTTCTCGCTCGCCACCGACATCGCCGAGTGGCTAGTCAAGCAGGGCGTGCCGTTCCGCGTCGCGCACGAGGTCGCCGGCGAGTGCGTGAAGGTGGCGGAGGCCGACGGCATCGAGCTGGACGGTCTGACCGACGAGCAGTTCGCGAAGATCTCCGCCCACCTGACTCCGGAGGTGCGGTCGGTCCTCAATGTCCCCGGCGCCCTGGCGTCCCGCGACGGCCGAGGTGGCACGGCCCCGAGCGCGGTCGCGATTCAGCTGGCCGAGGTGAAGACGGACGTGGCGGCCCAGCACGCGTGGGCGATGGCCAAGCAGAAGCGGTAAGGGCGGTGTCCCTTCAGGGGCGCGGGGCTGTATCGATGTGCGGCTCCGCCGGGCGCGACAAGCCACGACATGTCCGCACCCGCCGAAGCGCCGCACGAACCGAGCTCTGAGGCGAGAGCGGAAGGGCATCGCGGGTTACGTTGGTCGAAGCCGTACCGCAGCCGACCAACGGAGCCCGCGATGCCCTTCGCCCGACTGGCCACAGCAACGACCCCCACCTGCCACATCGGCTTCGGTCTTGCCGCAGTCGGCCGCCCCGGCTACATCACCCTCGGCCGTGAGCAGGACCTCCCGGCCGAACGCAGCGTCGACGCCCTGCGCGAGCGCACCCACGAGCTTCTCGAAGCCGCCTACGCCCAGGGCGTGCGCTACTTCGACGTCGCCCGTTCGTACGGCCGCTCCGAGGAGTTCCTCGCCGACTGGCTCAACGGCCGGCCCGACATCGACGACGTCGTGGTCGGCAGCAAATGGGGCTACACCTACACGGCGGACTGGCAGACCGACGCCGAGGCGCACGAGGTCAAGGACCACAGTGTCGCCACTTACGAGCGGCAGCGCGCCGAGACGGCGGAGCTGCTCGACGACCGGCTCGACCTCTACCAGATCCACTCGCTGACCCCGGACAGCCCGGCCCTCACCGACAAGGAACTCCACGCCAAGCTCGCCGAAGCGGCCGCACAGGGCCTCTCCATCGGCTTCTCCACCAGCGGGCCCGCGCAGGCCGACGCCATCCGTGCCGCGCTCGCCGTGACGGTCGAGGGCGAGCCCCTCTTCCGTACCGTCCAGTCCACCTACAACGTGCTGGAGACCTCGGCCGCGCCCGCGCTCGCCGAGGCCCATGACGCCGGACTCACGGTGATCGTCAAGGAGGGCATGGCCAACGGCCGGCTCGCGGATCCCCATGCGCCGGACGCGCTGAAGGCCATCGCCGCGGAGACCTCCCTGGGCTGCGACGCCGTGGCCCTCGCGCTGATCCTGCGGCAGCCCTGGGCGGGCGTCGTACTGTCCGGCGCGGCCACCGCCAACCAGCTCGCCTCGAACCTGCACGCGGCGGTCGTCGACCTCGACGACGACCAGCTGTCCCGGCTCGCGGCCCTGGCCGAGGACCCGGGCGCGTACTGGGAGCGGCGCGGACAGCTGCCCTGGCACTGAGCGCCCCGTGAGCAGGGGCACTGAGCCCGCCCCCGCGAACAGGGAGCACTAAGCCCCCCCGGTAAACAGGGGGCACTGAGAGACACCGCAAGCAGAGAGCGCGTGAGACTCTCGCGCGTCTGGTGAGACAATAATGTCTCACATGGTCTATGCTTGTCTCATGGCTGTCGACCGCGAACACGTGCTGCGCAGCGCAGCCGCCCTGCTCACCCGCAAATCCACCGCCACCATGGACGAGGTCGCCAAGGCGGCCGGGATCAGCCGGGCCACGCTGCACCGCCAGTTCGCGGGGCGTGACGCACTCGTACGGGCGCTGGAGGCGCTCGGCATCGAGGAGTGCGAGGCGGCCCTGGACGCCGCCCGCCCCGACGAGGGCGCCGCCCAAGAAGCCGTACGCCGCCTGGTGAAGGAGCTGGAGAAGGCAGCCGGCCTGCTCGCCTTCCTCTACACCGAGAACCAGCTGTTCGAGGGCGAGGAACAGAACGAGGGCTGGGCGCGGATAGACGCCCGGATCGCCGCGCTGTTCCGGCGCGGCCAGGACAGCGGTGAGTTCCGCATCGACCTCACCCCGGCCTGGCTCACCGAAGCGCTCTACGGGCTCATGGCCTCGGGGGCGTGGGCCGTGACCGAAGGCCGGGTCGCCACCAAGGACTTCCACTACATGATCGTCGAGCTGCTGCTCGGCGGCGCACTACGGAGAGAGGAATCATGACCAGCACCCTGCAGCCGGCTGTCGCGGCGGAGGTGGAGAAGCGCCCGCGTCGTTGGCTCGCGCTCTCCGTCCTCGCCCTCGCCGTGCTGTTGGTGGCCGTCGACGCGACCGTCCTCGGCCTCGCGACCCCGTACATCAGCGAGGACTTGAAGCCCTCGGGCACACAGCTCCTGTGGATAGGTGACGTCTACTCGTTCGTCATCGCAGGTCTGCTCGTCTCCATGGGCAGCCTCGGCGACCGCATCGGCCGCAAGAAGCTGCTGCTCGTCGGCGCCACCGCGTTCGGCCTCATATCGGTGCTCAACGCCTATGCCACGACACCGGAGTTGATGATCCTGGCGCGGGCGCTCCTCGGTGTCGCGGGCGCGACCCTGATGCCCGCCACGCTCGCCCTGATCCGCAACCTCTTCCACGACCCGCGCGAGCGCAGCTTCGCCATCGGCATCTGGGGGGCAACAGCGTCCGCCGGTACGGCAGTCGGCCCGGTCGCGGGTGGCTTCCTGCTCGAACACTTCTGGTGGGGCTCCGTCTTCCTCATCAACCTTCCGGTGATGGTCGTCCTCGTCCTCGTCGGCAGCAGGCTGCTGCCCGAGTCGAAGAACCCGAACCCCGGCCCCTGGGACCTGACCAGCGTCGCCCTCTCGCTCGTCGGTGTGATCGGCGTCGTGTACGCGGTGAAGGAGGCCGCCGCGCACGGGCTCTCCTGGGAGCCGACGGCCGCGGGCCTGCTCGGTGCCGCCGCCCTGTACTGGTTCGTACGACGTCAACTCACGCTGCCCGCACCGCTGTTGGACGTACGGCTGTTCCGCAACCGGGGCTTCTCCGGGGCTGTGCTCGCCGACCTGTTCACCGTCCTAGGCATGTCCGGGCTCGTCTTCTTCCTCTCCCAGTACCTGCAACTCGTGCAGGGCAGAGGGCCGTTCGAGGCCGGGCTCGCCGAAGTCCCCGCAGCCGTGGGCGCGGTGGCCGCGGGTCTGGTCGCCGGCTCGGTCGCCCGGCGGTTCTCGGTGCGTGCCGTGGTCACCGGCGGTCTCGCCGCGGTGGGGCTGGCGCTCGGTGCGCTCACCCTGCTGAGCCAGTCCACCGGCTATCCGCTGCTCGGCGCCGCCCTGCTGTTCGTCGGCATCGGCGCGGGCTTCTCGTTCACCGTCACCGCCGACGTGATCCTCTCCAGCGTGCCCAAGGAGCAGGCGGGCGCCGCGTCCGCGGTCTCCGAAACGGCGTACGAACTGGGCGCCGCCCTCGGCATCGCCCTGCTCGGCTCCATCGTCACCGGCGTCTACGCGGGCTTCACCGGCCCGGCGGGCACCCCGGCCGAGGCCCATGAGTCACTGGGCGGCGCGGTGGAGGCGGCAAAGGGCCTGCCGGCACACACCTCCGAGCCCATGCTCAGCGCGGCCCGGGAGTCCTTCGTCGACGGCCTCACCCTCGCGTCGGGCGGCGGCGCGCTGGTGCTGCTGGCCACGGCGGTGGCGGCATGGTTCTTGCTGAGAGGGCAGAGGTTGGAAACGGGGCTCGAGGAGGCGCCCCGATAGGGGCGCGGGGCTGTGACATCATGCGGCTCCGCCGCGTGGGCGCGAGCAACCCACGAACAGCCGCACACGCCGTACGGCAGATGCCCAACGGCGCTGTGCGGTCTTCCGCTTTCGCTGCGCGGCTACGCGGCCTTCGCCTTCGTGGCGTACATGTCCACGTACTCCTGCCCCGACAACCGCATGACCTCAGTCATCACCGAGTCGGTCACGGCCCGCAGCACATACCGGTCACGGTCCATACCCTCGTACCGCGAGAACTCCATGGCCTCACCGAAGCGAACCGTGACGCGACCCGGCCGCGGCATACCCGCACCCCCGGGCTGGATCTTGTCCGTGCCGATGATGGCGAACGGGACGACGGGCGCGCCGGTCATCATGGCCAGCCGGGCGATCCCCGTACGGCCGCGGTAGAGCCGGCCGTCGGGGGAGCGGGTGCCCTCCGGGTAGATGCTGAAGACCTTGCCCTCCTCCAGCACCCGGCGGCCGGTCATCAGCGCCGCGACACCGCCGCGGCCGCCGTCCCGGTCGACCGGGATCATGCCGCAGCCGGTGAAGAACCAGGCCATCAGGCGGCCCTTGACGCCCTTGCCGGTGACGTACTCGTCCTTGCCGATGAAGAAGACCTGGCGGTCGCAGAAGAGCGGCATGATCATCGAGTCGATGAACGTGAGATGGTTGCCGGCCAGGATGACCGGACCGTCACCCGGGATGTGCTCCACGCCTTCCACCCGTGGGCGGAACATCAGGCGAATGATCGGTCCGAGCACTGCCTTGATGAGCGCGAAGCGGGACAACGGGCCCTCCGGTGTCAAGGGATCGGTATGGAAGTCTGTGCAGGTGAGGACGATACTCGCGGCCCCCGGGTGATTGCACATCGGGTTCACCGACTGGATACGCACTGTTGACGCAGGTTTACCTGCGGTGGCGCGCCAGTGGGCGGCCGACATGCGGGCGACACGATGTGACGGACATCGCGCGCCGCACCTGGCGAACGGGTGAACCCGTCCTCGCTGACCGCCTACCCACCCCTCTCGCTTCGAAGCCGACGGACCATCACATTCCGCATTCCGTACGACATCCAGGGTCACCCACGTGTTCGACCGCAGGTCTCCCTCCCGTCATGGGAGGGCACCTACGATCGTCCCGCTTTGACAGGCGGGGGCACTACGGCGGGAGGAGCGCTCATGAGGGCGCAGCAGTCGCACGAGTCGCAGGAGTCGAACGGACAGGAGCGGGGCACGGCGCGGCGAGCCCTGCTCGGGGCCGCGGTGCTCGGGGCGGGCGGAGCGGTCCTCGGACTGCCCGGCACGGCGAGAGCCGACGAGCGGCACGGGGGCGGCGGCTACCAGAGCCTGCCCAAACCCACCGTCATCGGTCACCGCGGGGCCAGCGGATACCGGCCGGAGCACACCTTCGGCTCGTACCAGCTGGCCCTCGACCTGGGCGCGGACGTCGTCGAGGCGGGCGACCTGGTGCCCACCAAGGACGGCCACCTCGTATGCCGTCACGAGCCGGAAATCGGCGGGACCACCGATGTCTCGGCGCACCCCGAGTTCGCCGGGCGCAAGACGACCAAGACGCTCGACGGGGTCGCCGTCACCGGCTGGTTCACCGAGGACTTCACGCTCGCCGAGCTGAAGACCCTGCGCGCCGTCGAGCGCATCCCGGCCAACCGCCCGCACAACACCCTCTATGACGGCCGCTGGGAGATCCCCACCTTCGAAGAGGTGCTCCGCTGGCAGGACGAGCAGACCCGCAAGCGCGGCAAGCAGGTCTGGATCTACCCCGAGACCAAGCACCCCACCTACTTCCGCAAGCTGGGCCTCGGCCTGGAGGAGCGGGTCGCGGGGCTGCTGCGCAAGTACGGCAAGGACAAGAAGAACTCGCCCGTCATCCTGCAGTCCTTCGAGCCGAGCAGCATCCAGCGCCTGAACAAGCTCGTCGGCAACCCGCTCGTCGTGCTGCTGTCCGCCGCGAGCAGCCGCCCCTGGGACTTCGTGGAGGCGGGCGACCCGCGCACGGTCGCCGACCTCGTCACTCCGCAGGGCCTCGCCGAGATCGCCTCGTACGCGCAGGGCATCGGCCCGACCCTCGACCTGGTCATCCCGAAGGACGCGAGCGGCAGCCTCCTCACGCCGACCACGCTGGTCGACGACGCGCACGACGCGGGCCTGATCCTGCACCCGTACACCATGCGCAACGAGAACCCCTTCCTGCCCGCGAACTTCCGGAAGGGCACCGACCCGACCGCGTACGGCGACGTCTTCGGGGCATTCAAGACGTACTTCGCGACCGGCGTCGACGGTGTCTTCTCCGACAACGCGGACACCGCGGTGCTCGCCCGCGCGGACTTCGTCAACGGATGAGCCCGCCACCCCGGTTGGGGTGACAGTCGGCCGTCCCGGCAACCTCGCGCCGGGGCGGCCGCGTCGTGCCGCATATGACACACGACATGGTTGCCACGCTGCGCCCGCTCCTCGCCGCCGAGGCCTCGGCCGAGGCATATGCGTCCGGCGCCGAGCAGGGCGACCTGGAACAGGCCGTCTGGCTGCGCCTCCTGGAGCGACTCGACGCGGGCGGCCCGCCCGTCGACCCGCAGGGGTGGGTGCGCCGCGCCGTACGCTCCGAGGCCCGCCGCAGCCGCCGTACGGCCCGCATCGAACTGCCCTACGCCGCCGAACCCGCCGACGACCGCGGGCCCGGCCCCGAGCAGCAGGCGATGACCGCCGACCGTCATCGCGCGCTGCATGCCGCGGTGCGCCGGCTGCCCGGCCGCTGTCCGAGCCTGATGGCGGCGCTGCTCTCCCCGGAGGACCTCACCTACCGGGAGATCGCGGGGGAGTTGGGTATCTCACAGGGCAGTCTGGGTCCGGAACGTTCCAGATGTCTGGGATGTCTGCGTCGATTGCTCACGGTGGAGGTTGCGGCTCGCTGACGGCGGGGATAGGAGTGAGGGACTACCGGTGGAACAGGTGAGCGGGAGGCATGCACACATGGGCATGAGCGTGACCATCTCGGCGGCGACCGAGCAGGATGCCGAGCAGATCCTCAAGCTGCAGTACCTCTGCTACCAGAGCGAGGCCGAGCTGTACGGCGACTACGGCATAGAGCCGCTCACGCAGCCGCTCGACTCCCTCAGGGCGGAACTGGCGGGCGGCACCGTCCTGGTGGCCCGGCTCGGAGAAGAGGTGGTGGCCTCGGTCCGCGGCGTGGTGGACGCCGACGGCACGGCCCGCATCAACAAGCTCATCGTCCACCCGCGCATGCAGAGCCACGGCCTGGGCGGACGTCTGCTCGCCGCGATCGAGGCACAACTCGGCGCGGACGGTGCGGCCAAGTCCTTCCAGCTCTTCACCGGCCACCGCAGCGAGCGCAACCTGCGCCTGTACCGCAAGCACGGCTACGCGCCGGTCTCCCGGGAACAGGTCGACGAGCGGCTCACCTTGGTGACCCTGGCGAAGGGCGCCGACGCGGGCGCGCTCGCGGCCAGCGCATAGCGCTCACCGAGCGGCTGTACGTCTTACCGGGCGGCTGCCGTACGGGCCTTGCGCAGCCAGTACATCGCCGACAGCGGCAGCAGCACCGGGATGAACAGATAGCCCATCCCGTAGTCCGACCACACCGTGGCGTCGGGGAAGGCGGACGGCTCCACCAGCGTCCAGGTCCCGACGATCAGCACACCCGCGAGCTCGGCGGCGCAGCACACAAGCGCCGCCCTGCGGGCCGTCTCGCCGCCGCGTACGAGCGAGTACGTGATGAAGCCGTAGACGACACCCGCGACCGCGGACAGCGAGTAGGCGAGCGGCGCCTTGTCGAACTCCGTCGAGATCTGCACGGCGGACCGCGAGACCGCGCCGACGACCATCACGCCGTACAGCCAGAGCAGCAGCATGCCCGGGCCGCTGATGAGCCGCGTCCGCTTCTTCCGCGTCTCGCCGGGCACGATCCCGTTCTCCTCCGTGGCCGTCATCTCAGCCTCCCCAGATGTCATAGAGCCGCACCTCAAGGACGGCGAGGACGATTCCGCCGGCCGCCACCGTGACCGAACCCCAGCGGGTGCGCTCCGCCAGCGACATGAAGCCCACGGCCGGAACGCACGCGAAGGCGCCGAGCAGATACGCCACGAAGATCGTCGTGCCCTGCTCCGCCTTCTCGCCACGCGCCAGCTGCACAATGCCGATCACCAGCTGAACCGCGGCGAGCAGCGACACCACGGCCATGCCGATGAAGTGCCAGTCCTTCGTGGGCTGATCACGGTAGGCGGCCCAGCCGCACCAGGCGGCGAGCGCGAGCGCGGCGACGGCAGTGGCAACCGTCAGGGCATCAAGCATGCCGCGACCCTATTACGCCCCAAAAGACCCGGTGCCCTCGCCCCCGGCTGTCAGGCGGTCGTCTCGTCGGCGACGAGCCAGGCGTTCGCGGCCCGCCGCCACAGTGTGTGGTGCCACTCGTTGGCGTTGGGGGCGGGCCGGTCGGTGAGTGCCGGGTTCGGGCCGGTCTCGATGAGATGCAGCAATGTCCATGCGACGCCGTAGCAGTCGTCAGGCCCGAAGCAGCCCACCAGCGCTCCGGCTTCCTCGGCCGTGACAGGTCGCGTGATCGCCTCCAGTTGCCGCACCCGCCGGTCGATCTCGTCCTCGCCGGCGTCCCGGTCGGGCAGCGGCCCGTCGGTCACGAAGGCCTGCACTTCGGGTCTCATGCCGGGAGGATCGACGCCGGTGGTCCCGTCCGGCAAGTTCCGGCAGCCCCGTAGGGTCGAAGGCATGAAGATCCACGCTGAAGCCCTCCTGTTCGACAACGACGGAACACTCGTCTCATCCCTTGAGTCGGTGAACCGGTGCTGGACCCGATGGGCGCAGGAGTACGGCATCACGGCCGAGGACTTCGCCCGGATCGAACTGCACGGCCGCCCTGCTGTCGAGATAGCCGCCGACCTGCTGCCCGCCGGCATCGTCCCGCAGGCCCTCGCGCGGATCGAGCAGCTGGAGGTCGAGGACGTACCCGGCGGAGTCCAGGCCCTGCCCGGCACCCTGGCGCTGCTCGGCTCCCTGCCCGCCGAGCGCTGGGCCGTGGTGACCTCCGCCACCCGGCGGCTGGCCGAGGCGCGGCTCGACGAGGTCGGCATCCGCCCCAAGACGATGATCGCCGCCGACGACATCACCCGCGGCAAGCCCGACCCCGAGCCCTACCTCCTCGCCGCCCGCGAACTGGGCGTCGACCCGGCCCGCTGCGTCGTCTTCGAGGACGCCCCCGCCGGGCTCCAGGCGGGCCGCGCCGCCGGTATGACCACCGTGGCGTTGGCCACAACCCACCAGGCCCACGAGCTGGATGCCGACCTTGTGGTCAAGGACCTCTCCGCCCTGTCCGTACTGGTCACGCGTACCGGAGTGGAGATCTCCGTTCGCGACTGAAAGGCGTCCACCACTGTCCGTATAGCGGACAGTGGTGGCAGGCTCCACCTGTGGTTCTGCTTTACTTGATCCCATGACCACGACGAGCAGCCGCATCCTTGCGACCGAGGCGACCATGACGCCCGGTGCTCGTTGTATGTGTCGAATGTGCGCCTTCTAGAGGGCCCCTGCACCACCGCCTGATCCCGCGCCCCGAAGCGAGATCGCCGCGCCCTGTGTCCGTACCGCGTACGTGACCGGGCTGCCCCGCGCACAAGTTCTCCCCCTCCGGATACCTCCGGTTCCATCGCCACCGCGAGAACCGTGCCGCGTTCCCGACCGAATGCACCCGTGCCCGGCGCACACCCACGCCCCGCACTCGACAGTGACGGAAACCCCAGTGATCACGACAACGGGCCTCACCAAGGTCTACCGCTCGCGCGGCCGTGAAGTGACCGCCCTCGACGGCGTCGATCTGCACGTCCGTGAAGGCGAGGTGTACGGCGTCATCGGCCAGTCCGGCGCCGGCAAGTCCTCGCTCATCCGCTGCGTCAACCTCCTGGAGCGTCCCACCTCCGGCACGGTCACCGTCGCCGGACAGGACCTCACCGCCCTCGCCGGCCGCGGCCCGCGCGCGGGCCGGGAACTCCGCACGGCGCGCAGCCACATCGGGATGGTCTTCCAGCACTTCAACCTGCTGTCCTCGCGCACCGTCCAGGACAACGTCGAGCTGCCGCTCGAAATCCTCGGCGTCTCCGGCAAGGAGCGCTCCCGCAAGGCACTCGAACTCCTCGACCTGGTCGGCCTCTCCGACAAGGCCAAGGTCTACCCGGCCCAGCTCTCCGGCGGCCAGAAGCAGCGCGTCGGCATCGCCCGCGCCCTCGCCGGCGACCCGAAGGTACTGCTCTCCGACGAGGCGACCAGCGCCCTCGACCCGGAGACCACCCGCTCCATCCTCCAGCTGCTGCGCGACCTGAACCGGCAGCTGGGCCTGACCGTCCTGCTCATCACCCACGAGATGGACGTCGTCAAGACCATCTGCGACTCGGCCGCCCTCATGGAGAACGGCCGGATCGTCGAGTCCGGCACCGTCAGCGAACTGCTCGCGACACCCGGCTCCGAGCTGGCCTCCGCGCTCTTCCCGGTCAGCGGCGACGCCACCGGCGACGACCGCACCGTCATCGACGTCACCTTCCACGGCGAGGCGGCGACCCAGCCCGTCATCTCGCAGCTCTCGCGCACGTACAACATCGACATCTCGATCCTCGGCGCCGCGATGGACACCGTCGCGGGCAAGCAGGTCGGCCGGATGCGCATCGAACTGCCCGGCCGCTACGAGGACAACGTCGTGCCGATCGGCTTCCTGCGCGAGCAGGGCCTGCAGATCGACATTCAGGGCCAGGAGCCCGTACTGGTCAAGGAAGGTGCCAAGTGACCTGGTCCGAGATGCAGCCGCTGCTGTCCCAGGCGTGTTGGGACACGCTCTACATGGTCGGCTGGTCCACCCTCATCGCGATCGTCGGCGGCCTCCCGCTCGGCATCCTGCTGGTCCTCACCGACCGCGGCGGACTCCTCCAGAACGTCCTCGCGAACAAGGTGATCGGGCAGGTCGTGAACATCGCCCGCTCGATGCCGTTCATCATCCTGATGGTCGCGCTGATGAACTTCACACGCACCATCACGGGTACGACGATCGGCCGCGAGGCCGCCATCGTGCCGCTCGCGATCGGGGCGATCCCCTTCTTCGCACGCCTTGTTGAGACGGCCGTCCGCGAAGTGGACGGCGGGCTCGTCGAGGCCGTGCAGTCGATGGGCGGCAACACCTGGACCGTCGTCCGCAAGGTTCTCGTACCGGAGTCCCTGCCGTCGCTGATCTCCTCCGCCACCACCACGATCGTCGCCCTCATCGGCTACTCGGCGATGGCCGGCACGGTCGGCGCCGGCGGTCTCGGCGACATCGCGATCCGCTACGGCTACCAGCGCTTCGAAACCGGGCTGATGTGGATCACCGTGGCCATCCTCGCCGTGGTCATCTCCGTCATCCAGTTCGCCGGCGACTACGCCGCCCGAGGGTTGCACCGGCGCGGAGGGCACTCCGGTGCCGCGCCGAAGCTGCGGCTGCTGAAAGCCAAGGAGCCCGCGACCGCCGACGTGAGCAAGGTCGCCTGAGTACGCCGAGCGCGTCTCTCACCCACCCGCCAGATTTCCCCGTAACCACCCAACACGGGGTAGCTCCATCCCAATGGAAAGGCACTTTTCGTGCGTAACACCGCCAAGATCACCACTGCCGTCCTCGCCGCCGGAGCCCTCACCTTCGGGCTCACCGCCTGCGGCTCGGACAAGGACTCCGCCTCCTCCGACACCAGCGGACCGCTGATCGTCGCCGCGAGCCCCACCCCGCACGCCGAGATCCTCGACTACGTCAAGGACAACCTGGCGAAGAAGGCGGGCCTCGACCTGGAGGTCAAGGAGTTCACGGACTACGTGACGCCGAACACGGCGACCGAGGACGGCTCCGTGGGCGCCAACTACTTCCAGAACCAGCCGTACCTCGACGACTTCAACAAGAAGAACGGCACCCACATCGTGCCCGTCGTCACGGTGCACCTGGAGCCGCTCGGCCTCTACTCCCACAAGGTGAAGAGCGCCGACGCCCTGAAGAGCGGTGCGACGATCGCCGTCCCGAACGACACGGTCAACGAGGCGCGGGCGCTCAAGCTGCTCGCCGCCAACGGGATCATCACGCTCAAGGACGGCGCGGGCAACGACGCGACCACCAAGGACATCGCGAAGAACCCGAAGAACCTGAAGTTCAAGGAGCTGGAGGCGGCTCAGACCCCGCGCTCCCTGGACGACGTCGACGCCGCGGTGATCAACGGCAACTACGCCATTGAGGCCGACCTCAAGCCCGCCAAGGACGCCCTCGTCCTGGAGTCCGCGACGAACAACCCGTACGGCAACTTCCTCGCCGTCAAGAAGGGCAACGAGGACGACCCGCGCGTCAAGAAGCTCGCCAAGCTCCTCACCTCGCCCGAGGTGAAGAAGTTCATCGAGGACAAGTACGCCGGCTCCGTCATCCCGTCCTTCTAGTCGCTGCTCGGTCCAGACGTTCTGAACGTTCCGAGGGGGAGAACGCGATGCGCAAGCACGTCATATCGGCAGCGGCCGCCGCACTGGCACTCGGGCTCGGCGTGACCGCCTGTGGCTCGGGTCCGGACTCCGGCGGGGGTGGTGACGACGACGCCCTGGTCGTCGGCGCCACCGCCGTCCCGGCCGGCGAGGTCCTGTCGTACATCAAGAAGGACCTCGCCGAGAAGGCGGGCCTCAAGCTGGAGATCAAGGAGTTCACGGACTACGTCCTGCCGAACACCGCGCTCCAGGAGGGCACGCTCGACGCGAACCTGTACCAGAACCAGCCCTTCCTGGACGAGTTCAACAAGTCCAAGGGCACCGACCTCGTATCGGTCGTCAAGGCGTACCTGCCGCCCATGGGCGTGTACTCGAAGAAGATCACGGACATCGCGAAGCTCGCCGACGGAGCCACCGTCGCCGTGCCGAACGAGACCACCAACGAGGGCCGCGCCCTCAAACTCCTCGCCTCCAAGGGCCTGATCACGCTCAAGGAGGGGGCGGGAACGACCGCGTCCCCGGCGGACATCACGGCCAACCCGAAGCACCTGAAGTTCAAGGAGCTGGACCCCGCTCAGCTGCCGCGCTCCCTCGACGACGTGACGGCCGCGGTCATCAACAACAACTACGCCCAGGACGCGGGCCTCAGCCCCGCCCAGGACGCGATCCTCCTGGAGTCCGCGAAGGACAACCCCTACGCGAACCTCCTGGCCGTCAAGAAGGGCAACGAGGACGACCCGCGGGTCAAGAAGCTCGCGACGCTGCTCACTTCGTCCGACGTGAAGAAGTTCATCGAGGACAAGTACAAGGGCTCGGTCCTGCCGGTCACCTCCGGCTGACGCCCGCTCCCGTTACCGCACGGGGTCCACTCCATTACCCGGAGTGGACCCCGTTGTGCGGTTCAGTGGTTTCATGCTGCATGCTGGGCAGTTCAGCGGGCCCGACGGTTTCCGAGGGCCCGAAGTCCCCGACGGTTACGGAGCGGCGCATGACGAGCACCTTCCCCAACATCTCCATCAGTACGGAGCGGTTGGTCCTGCGCGCGCTCGACGAGGACGACGTACCCGCCCTGGCCGAGATGATGAACGACGAGATGGTGGCGGCCTGGACGTCGGTGCCCCAGCCCTTCACCGAGGACGGCGCCCGCACCTGGATCACCGAGTACGCGCCCACCGAGCGCGCGGAGGGCCGCGGACTCGACCTCGCCGTCACCGAGTTCCTCACCCAGCGCCTGGTCGGCATCATCCAGCTCGGCAAGACGAACTGGCATGTGCGGTCCACCGAACTCTCGTACATCATCGCCCCCTGGGCACGCGGCGAGGGCTACGCCTCCGAGGCGGCGCTCGCCACCGCCCAGTGGCTCTTCGGCGACCAGAAGTTCGAGCGCATCGAACTGCGTACGGCGGCCGACAACACCGCCTCGCAGCAGGTCGCCCAGAAGATCGGCTGCATCAGCGAGGGAGTGCTGCGCAACGCCTGTATAGCGCGCACCCGCACCGAGGACGGGACCTGGGTGGACCTGCGCACCGACTTCATCGTGTGGAGCCTGCTGCCGGAGGACCTCGACGGTGTCGGCGAGCAGTTCGCCGACACCGGTGGTTTCACGTCGTTCTCCGACTGGAACTGAGCACCACGGGAGCCTCGGACAGGGCGCCCCGGGAGCCACTGGAGTCTTCGGTACGGGCCCCGGAAGCCCCGTGGCGGAATCCGCGGGACCGCTCCCACCCGCCGGAGCCCGTCGCGGCGCCGCCCCGGCCGCACCAGGTACCCTCACGGAGCCTGCCCATGGGCTGCCCCTGACGACCTGCAAAAACCTTCTGGAGACTGACGACGATGGCCGACCGGGTCACGGTGATCGGCTGGGACGGCTCGCCACTGACCGCCGCGGCGCGCTCCGCACTCGGTGCCGCCACGCTGGTGGCCGGCGCGGCCCACCACCTCGCACTCCCCGAGGTGCCCGCGACCGCCGAACGCATCCGCCTCGGCAGCGTCGGCCTCGCCGCCCGCCGGATCGCGAGCCACCGGGGCACCGCCGTCGTCCTGGCCGACGGAGACCCGGGCTTCTTCGGCGTCGTCCGCACCCTGCGGAGCGGCGAGTTCGGCCTGGAGGTCGAAGTGGTGCCCGCGGTCTCCTCGGTAGCCGCCGCCTTCGCCCGCGCCGGTATGCCCTGGGACGACGCACAGGTGGTCGTCGCACATCGCCGCACCCTGCGACGCGCGGTGAATGTATGCCGCGCCCACACTAAGGTCGCCGTCCTCACCTCGCCCGGGGCAGGTCCCGCCGAACTCGGTCTGCTCCTCGAAGGAGTGCACCGCACCTTCGTCATCTGCGAGGAACTCGGCACCGCGGCCGAGCGGGTCACGATCCTCACCTCCGACAAGGCCGCCGACCACACCTGGCGCGACCCCAACGTCGTCATCGTCATCGGCGGCTTCGTGGCCACGGCCGAGGACGGCGGCTGGATCGCCGGCCGCGACCCGGGCACCGGACCGCGCGGCTGGGCGCTGCCCGCCCAGGCGTACGGCGGTGCGCTCGGCGAAGGCGAAACGGATCTGCTGCGCGCCGCCCAACTCGCCCGCCTGGGCCCGCGCGTCGGCGACCTCGTCTGGGACATCGGCTCCGGCAGCGGCGCCTTCGCCACCGAGGCCGCGCGCACCGGCGCCGCCGTCATCGCGGTCGACCGCAATCCGGGCTGCTGCGCCCGCACCGAGGACTCCGCCCGCCGCTTCGGCGTCCAGATGCAGATCGTGCACGGCACCGCGCCGCACGTCCTGGAGAACCTCCCCGAACCCGATGTCGTACGCGTCGGAGGCGGGGGAGTGGAGGTGGTCTCGGCCGTCGCCGACCGCCGTCCGCAGCGCATCGTGACGCACGCCGCCACCCGCGACGCGGCCGAACTCGTCGGCCGGGACCTGACGGAGCACGGCTACGAGGTCGAGTGCGCGCTCATTCAGTCCGTCGAACTCGATACAAGGGCCTGGACGGAGAAGGAACGGAGTGTCGCGTTCCTGCTCAGCGGCCGTTTGCCGGATCGCGCCCCGTGATCCTGTTGTCGTACTGCGCGCGGTAGGCTGGCCGATCGTTGTACCGCTCCCGGGTGGTCGGCCTTTCGTCGGTCAATGTCCGGAAAACGCGCCCGTTTTGAGGCGTGTGTGGTACGGCAGAACCGGAGGACGCGCAACGTGGCGCAGTCCACAGCGGGCGCTCGCGGATCACGCTGTCGCGAGGGCGGGACGACCGGGACAATGCCAGTTAATGGCTTTGTCGTCTTTGTTGGCCGGTCGTTCGTGCCGCTGGGCACGCACGCTCGTTCTTCACAGTGGGGCGGTCGGTGCGCCGTTCCGGGCGAGCTGGACTTGGAAGCACTAACCGATGGGCGAGGGGTACGCATGACCGACACCGGCCAGGTCCCGGGCGAGGGATTGCCGGAGAGCGCAGGCATGGTGGAGCAGCCGGGCGTCACCGCGCCGGGCGCGTACACCTTCCTCGACCCCTCCGAGAACCCCGCCGAGGACGACGACCTGCTCCTGATGCCGGGCGCCCCGGGAGCCCAGGGCGCTTGGGGCAACGAGGTGCCGCCGCCGGCCCCGATGCCCTTCCTCCACGAGCCGGGCCCGCACGAGATGGCCGGGCGCGACAGCGGCGCGGTCGACCTCGGCGCCGTCCGCGCGCCGAACCTGGCGCCCGCCCCGCAGCCGACGACGCCGCGCCGCCCGCTGCACCTCGGCCCGCCGACACCGGACGGCTCCGCGAGCCCGGTGCGCTCGCTGGCCGACCGCGGCCCGGCAGGTGCCCCGGTGAGCCCCGCTCTCGTCACCCCGTCGCCCGTGGCCGATCCCGTGGCCGCCGCCCCCGCAACTCCCGTACGGCACGCGGGTCCGCCGACGGTCGGGCCCGAGTACCTCGATGTGCCGCAGCTCGGTGAGATTCCGCCGCAGGGCGCGGTCCCGTGGGGCGCACCGCCCGTGGCTTCCGACGCGGGGGCTGCAGAAACGGTCGTCCCGGAGCCGGGACCGGCCCTCGAGTCCATCACGCCGGCCGAGGCCCCGCCGGTCGCCGAGGTGGCTCAGCCCGCCGAGGTTCCGGGACTCGCGCCCGCTCCCGAGGCACAGGCTCAGATTGCGGAGGCGGCTGCCGAACCCCAGGCGTTCCAGGTCGCGGAGGGTTCGCCCGCCCCCCAGGAACCGGCAGGCGCCCAGGCTCCCGAGGCCGCACCCGCCCTGGACGGCTCGCAGGTCCCGCAGACTCCGGACGCGACGCCCTTCCCGGCGGCCGCCGAGGTCCCGCACGCCTTCCAGGCGACGGACGACACCGAGGGCAACGCGTACGCCGGGCAGACAGACGCCGCCCACGCATCCGCGCACGAGGCCGCCCCGGCGCAGATCCTGTCCGACGTCGAGCACTTGGCGCCTGCGCAGAGCCTCGCTCCGGTTCCGGACCTCGCGCCCGCACACGCCCCGCAGGCAGGGCACGCGGCCCCGCCGCAGTTCGCCGACCAGGGCGCGTACGGAGTCGACCCGGCCGAGCCGGCGGCCCAGTTCACGGACCCCGGAGTTCACATCCCGGAACCGGCTGCCCAGTTCGCGGACGCGGGATTCCATGAGGAGGCCCCGCAGCCGCTCGCGGCAGCCGTCGCGTCCGCTCCCGAGGCCGCGCTCTCCGCGGACGCCTCGCACGGCCAGTCGGTGCCCGGCCTCGAAGCCTTCCAGGCCCAGCAGTTCGCGGCCCCGGCCGCTTTCGCCGAGAACGGCGCCGCCGAGGCACTGCACGGCGTCCCGGTGAGTGTGGCCGCGCACGCGGAGGCCCCCCAGGCATCCGCGGACTGGTCCCACGGCGAGCAGCACTTCCCCGATGCCGTTGGGACGACCGGCGTGTCCGGACTCCCGGGCACCCCCCTGGAGCCCCACGCGGACCAGCCCCTCGGCCAGTTCGTGCCCGTGGAGGGCACGGTGCCCACGACCCCGCACCTGGCCCCGACCCCGCCGCACGCCATGATCGTGCCGCCCCTCCCCGCGGAGGAGCAGCCCGTGGCCGAGGAGCCCGCGGACGAGACGATCGTGGTGGCGCCCGCCCCCACTCAGGAGATCGCCGGGGAGACCGTCGAGGCGATCACCGAGGTGATCATCGAGGAGACCGCCGAGGAATCCCCGGAGACGCCCGCCGCGGAAGCGGAGCCGATCGCTCCGGCGGTCGTACCGGCGCCCCGGGAAGCCGAGGCCGAAGCCGAACCGCGAGTCGAAACCAGGCCCGAGGCACTCCCCGTACCGGAACCGCTCGCCGCGGAGCCGGAGCCCGTAGTAGTCGCACAGCAAGCGGAGGACCTGGACACCCAGGTCGCCGACCAGGAAGAGAGCACGGCCGCAGTGGAAGACGTACGAGAGTCCACCGGCCCGGCGGCCCCCGGCTACGACGACGCCGAGCGCGAGGCCGTGCTGCGCGTGATGCGCGAGCGCCGCGACATCCGCAACGGCTTCCGCAGCGACCCGATCCCGCACGACGTGCTGCTCCGTGTCCTTGAGGCCGCGCACACCGCGCCGTCCGTCGGCCACTCCCAGCCCTGGGACTTCGTCGTCATCCGCTCCGCCGACACCCGGCGGTCGATGCACGAACTGGCCGCCCGCCAGCGCGAGGCGTACGCGAAGTCGCTGCCCAAGGGCCGTGCCAAGCAGTTCAAGGAACTGAAGATCGAGGCCATCCTCGACACCCCGGTGAACATCGTCGTCACCGCCGACCCGACCCGCGGCGGCCGTCACACCCTGGGCCGTCACACCCAGCCGCAGATGGCCCCGTACTCCTCCGCGCTCGCGGTCGAGAACCTCTGGCTCGCGGCCCGCGCCGAGGGCCTCGGCGTCGGCTGGGTCAGCTTCTTCGACGAGCGCGAGATGGTCCGCGCCCTGGGCCTGCCCGAGCACCTCGAAGTGGTCGCCTACCTGTGTGTCGGTTACGTCGACGAGTTCCCGGACGAGCCCGAGCTGATGCAGGCCGGCTGGTCCAAGCGCCGCCCGCTGTCGTGGGTCGTGCACGAGGAGACCTACGGCCGTCGCGCGCTGCCCGGCGAGGAGCCGCATGACCTGCTCGCCGAGACGGTCTCCAACATCCGCCCGCTGGACGCCAAGGCGCTCGGTGAGGCGTGGGAGCGCCAGAAGCGGATGACCAAGCCCGCCGGCGCGCTCGGCATGCTGGAGATCATCTCCGCGCAGCTGTCGGGCCTGTCCCGGATGTGCCCGCCGCCGATCCCGGAGCCCGCGGCCGTCGCGATCTTCGCGGGCGACCACGGCGTGCACGCCCAGGGCGTCACTCCGTGGCCGCAGGAGGTCACCGCCCAGATGGTGGCCAACTTCCTGGGCGGCGGCGCGGTCTGCAACGCGTTCGCCAACCAGGTGGGCGCCGAGGTCTGCGTCATCGACGTGGGCGTCGCCTCCGACCTCCCGGCGACCCCGGGCCTCCTCCCGCGCAAGGTCCGCGCGGGCACCGCCGACATGACCACGGGTCCCGCGATGTCCCGCGAGGAGGTCATCGCGGCCATCGAGGTGGGCATCGAGACGGCCCGCGACCTGGTGGCGGCGGGCAACAAGGCCCTTCTGACGGGCGAGATGGGCATCGCCAACACCACGGCGTCGGCGGCCCTGATCTCCGTCTTCACGGACACCGACCCGTCCGAGGTGACGGGCCGGGGTACCGGCATCAACGACGAGACCCTGGCCCGCAAGACCGAGGTCGTCCGCCGCGCCATCGAACTCCACCAGCCGGACCCCGCCGACCCCATCGGCGCCCTCGCGGCCATCGGCGGTCTCGAACACGCCGCCATGGTCGGCCTCCTCCTCGGCGGCGCCTCCCTCCGTACGCCGGTGATCCTGGACGGCGTGAGCGCCGGTGCCGCGGCCCTGGTCGCCCGCGCCATCGCCCCCGAGGTCCTGGCCGCCTGCATCGCAGGCCACCGCAGCGCCGAACCGGGCCACGTGGCCGCCCTGAACAAGCTGGGTCTGCGCCCGCTGGTCGACCTGGACCTCCGCCTCGGCGAGGGCACGGGCGCGCTGCTGGCCCTGCCGGTGGTGCAGAGCGCGGCGAGGGCGATGCACGAGGTGGCGACGTTCGATTCGGCGGGAGTAACTGAAAAGTAGGCGCCGCGGCTGTGGGCAGTCGTTCCGCTGGGGCGGAACGGGTGGGCACAGCCGCCCACGGCCCGCAGACGAACGGGGGTCCGGGGGCGTAGCCCCCGGTTTCGGGAAGGGGCGGGCTTGGGGAAAGAAACCCCACCCACCCCAGCCACCCACCGGACCCGCACCCTAAAATCCGCACGTCAGGGGCCACTCCAGAGCCGCAGGGGCCCCGCCCGGCAAAGCCCCGCACGAGGAGCCGCACCTCCATGGCCGAACACCCCGCCTACCCCGTAGGCCTCCGCCTCACCGGCCGCCGCGTAGTCGTCCTCGGCGGCGGCCAGGTAGCCCAGCGCCGCCTCCCGTCCCTCATCGCGGCAGGCGCGGACATCCACCTCGTATCGCCCGAGGCCACCCCCTCCGTCGAGGCGATGGCCGACGCGGGCGAGATCACCTGGACGAAGCGCCCGTACGAGGACGGCGACCTCGCCGACGCCTGGTACGCCCTGATCGCGACCAGCGACTCCAAGGCGAACACGGACGCCTCGGCCGAAGCGGAGCGCCACCGCGTCTGGTGCGTCCGCTCGGACGACGCCGACGCGGCCACGGCGTGGACCCCGGCGACGGGCCACAGCGAGGGCGTGACGGTCGCTGTCCTCACCACGAACGCCAAGGGCCGCGACCCCCGCCACACCGCCGCGATCCGCGACGCCGTGGTGGAGGGCCTCCGCGACGGCACCCTGGTGGCGCCGCACCACCGCACCCGCACCCCCGGTGTCGCCCTGGTCGGCGGCGGCCCCGGTGACCCGGACCTGATCACGGTCCGTGGCCGCCGTCTGCTCGCGGAGGCCGACGTGGTCATCGCGGACCGCCTCGGCCCGCGCGACCTCCTCGCCGAACTCCCGCCGCACGTCGAGGTGATCGACGCGGCGAAGATCCCGTACGGCCGTTTCATGGCCCAGGAGGCCATCAACAACGCGCTGATCGAGCACGCGAAGCAGGGCAAGTCCGTCGTACGGCTGAAGGGCGGCGACCCGTTCGTCTTCGGCCGTGGCATGGAGGAGGCCCAGGCGCTCGCCGAGGCGGGCATCGCCTGCACGGTCGTTCCCGGCATCTCCAGCTCGATCTCGGTCCCGGGCGCGGCCGGTATCCCGGTCACCCACCGGGGTGTCGCACATGAGTTCACCGTGGTCAGCGGCCATGTCGCACCGGACGACGAGCGCTCCCTGGTGGACTGGCCGTCGCTGGCGAAGCTGCGCGGCACCCTCGTCGTCCTCATGGGCGTCGACAAGATCGGCAAGATCGCCGAAACCCTCGTCGCGCACGGCAAGCCGGCCGACACCCCCGTCGCCCTGGTCCAGGAGGGCACGACCGCCGCGCAGCGCCGCGTCGACGCGACCCTGGCGACGGTCGCCGAGACCGTACGCGCCGAGGACGTGAAGCCCCCGGCGGTGATCGTCATCGGCGAAGTCGTGAACGTGGGCGTGCACAGCCCGCTGAAGACTTCCGAGTAACCACGGGTAACCCAACCCGTTCCCAGCCGTTGGCACCGCACCCAGGACAAGGCAGTATCACCCTGTGGCCGATCTCATCACCGTTGAGAACCCCGACGACCCGCGTCTGCGCGACTACACGGGCCTGACCGACGTGGAGCTGCGCCGCAAGCGCGAACCCGTGGAGGGCCTGTTCATCGCCGAGGGCGAGAAGGTCATCAGACGCGCCAAGGACGCCGGGTACGAGATGCGCTCGATGCTCCTGTCCGCCAAGTGGGTCGACGTCATGCGCGATGTCATCGACGAGCTCCCGGCACCGGTGTACGCGGTCAGCCCGGAGCTCGCCGAGCAGGTCACCGGCTACCACGTGCACCGCGGCGCGCTCGCCTCCATGCAGCGCAAGCCGCTGCCGACGGCGGAGGAACTCCTGCGGTCCGCGCGCCGGGTGGTCGTCATGGAGGCGGTCAACGACCACACCAACATCGGTGCGATCTTCCGCTCCGCCGCCGCCCTCGGCATGGACGCGGTCCTGCTCTCCCCGGACTGCGCGGACCCGCTCTACCGCCGCTCCGTGAAGGTCTCGATGGGCGCGGTCTTCTCCGTCCCGTACGCCCGTCTCGAGACCTGGCCCAAGGGCCTGGAGTCGGTCCGTGAAGCCGGCTTCAACCTGCTCGCCCTCACCCCGGACGAGAAGGCGAGGTCCCTGGACGACGCGGCCCCGCACCGGATGGACCGGGTCGCGCTGATGCTCGGCGCGGAGGGCGACGGCCTCTCCACGCAGGCCCTGATGGCGGCGGACGAATGGGTCCGCATCCCCATGGCCCACGGCGTCGACTCCCTCAACGTGGGCGCGGCGGCCGCGGTCGCCTTCTACGCGGTGGCGACGGGCCGCCCGGAGAGCTGACCGCTCCGACGGACGGCCGTCCGCACCCCCGGCCGTCCTGCTAGCCGTCCTTCTGAAGCTCGCTCCGGTACTGCTCGGCCATCAGATCCCCGGTGGGCAGCGGTGCGAACGACGACTGCTCCTGCCGTACGTCCTTCCGCACGCCTCCGTCGTCCAGCCCGCGCGCCGGCCCCTGGCACCCCTGCGCCGCCGCGATGCCCAGTGCCACGAGCAGCGTCACCACGACGAACACGAAGAGCCGCTGGCGCAGCAGCCGCGGGTTGGCGGGCCGCCGGCCCGTGCCGGTGGTCCGGGGAGCGGGACGGCCGGTACCGCTGCGGGGCGCGGGCCTGCTGCCGGAGCGGCCGGTGTTCCGGGCGGGCGCGGGGCGCGAACCCGTACGCGAGCCGCCGTTCGTCCCGCCCGTGCGCGGCGGGGGTGTGCCCTGCGGACGCCGCTGGGTGCGCTGCTCGGCGTACTGCTCGGCCAGGCGCCCCGTCGGCCGGTCGGGATCGGTGCGCGGCGCGGGCGGCCGTACATCCGGCATGCCCTGTGCCTCGCGGGCCGCGATCTCCTTGAGCCGCAGGGACAGTTGGAGCGTGCTGGGCCGCTCCTCGGGGTCCTTGGCCAGACATGCCCGTACGAGCGGAGCCAGGGCGTCCGGAACGCCGTGCAGTTGGGGCTCCTCGTGCACCACCCTGTAGAGCATCACTTCGGAACTGCCGTGTCCGAAGGGTGAGTCCTGGGTCGCCGCGTACGCGAGCGTGGCGCCGAGCGCGAACACGTCCGTGGCCGGCGTGACGGCGGCGCCGCGCACCTGCTCGGGCGCGAGGAAGCCGGGGGACCCGACCGCCGTGCCGACGTGTGTGAGCGTGCTCGCTCCCGTCGCCCAGGCGATGCCGAAGTCGATGATCCGCGGCCCCTTCGGGGACAGCAGGATGTTGGACGGCTTGAGATCCCGGTGTACGACACCGGCCTCGTGCACGGCGACGAGCCCCTCGGAGAGGGCGGCACCGACGGCGGCCACGTCGGCGGCCGACAGCGGTCCCTCCTCGGCGACCTTGTCGTGCAGGGAGGGCCCGGGCACGTACTGCGTGGCGAACCACGGCCGGTCCGCCTCCAGGTCGGCGGCGACGAGCCGCGCCGTGCAGCCGCCCCTGATGCGCCGGGCCGCCGAGACCTCGCGGGCGAACCGCGACCGGAACTCCTGATCCTCCGCCAGATCCGGCCGGATCACCTTCAGCGCGACCCGCTGGCCACGCCGGTCGGAGCCCAGGTAGACAACCCCCATCCCGCCCGCGCCGAGCCGTCTGTGAAGCCTGAACGAGCCGACGACACGCGGGTCCTCGCGCCTCAGGCGCATCATCGCCATGTCCATCCCCGCTGCCCGGTCCGTTTGACGAGCCACAGCTTACGTTTCCGCGGCCGGGTGCGCGCAGAGGCCGCGCCCTCTCGGCCCGATCGATTGTCAGTGCCGGGTGGGAAACTTGAAAGGTGGTCAGGGAGCGTGTGAACAGGCTGGCTTTGGGCTGCCTGTGATCCCAACCATCCGTCGCAGAAGGGGGATTGGGCCCGTGAAGGGTGACCGTGTCGAGATAGTCGTGGACGCCGGGGACACGACGCGTACGTACGAGGTGGTGGCGAGCAGGGCAGGCCGCCGGGTGGAGACGGCGGTACGCCGAGGTGTGGTGGAAGTGAGCGAAGTCACCCGAAGCGGATCAGTGGTGCGCACCGCCCGCTTCATGGCGACCCGGGTGCTGGCGCTGGTCGAGCAGCCGGTCCCGAGGGAGGACAGCTCGGAACAGTCGGGGCACACCGGGCGCCCCCTCCGGGAAGACCCTGAGACCTAGGTCCTCATCTCCACCCAGGGGAGTACACCGCAGGTCATCGCTCATCCTCCGGGAGGCCCGGCAATCGGTACGAGGGCATGACGACCCACGTGCGCCGCGCGCCTAGATTTGATGTCAAGCGGCGGGTGCAGCACTCGTCCCCCGAGGTCAGACACCCGCCGCTGCCAACCACAACAGAAGCTCGGTCAGGAGAGGGACCATGGCCCACACGGCACCGCGGACAGCACTCCGCACGCAGGGACGCAGGGCGTACGGCGCAGCGTTCGGCACCCGCCGCCAGGGTCAGCGCCACCCATTGGTGGCGACAGCGATGGTCCTTCCCCTGGCGGCCCTGCTCGTAGTCGTCTTCGGCGGCTGGGACGCAGTGGTCACACAAGCGTCGTCCGTGGGCGTGATGCTGGGGCGCTGAGCGGCGCCCCAGGCCCGGAAGAGCGGTCCGGGCGGGGACATCCGGCCATGAAACCCCGTGGGGACGGGGGTGCGGCGGACGGCACAAAATGCCCGCGCAGCTGGGGAGCTGCGCGGGCATTTTTTTTCTGCACTGACCCGCAGACCGGGCCGAGCGAGGGTTCTTTGTCTGAGGGTGGGTGGGGGCTGGGCGCGCAGTCCCCCGCGCCCTTTAAAGGAACCCGGGCCGGACCGGCGTGCTTTTAGGGGCGCGGGGAACTGCGCGCCCAGCCCCCCACCGCCCCGCAGACGCATTCAAGGGGCGCGGGGAACGGCGCAATCTTTCAGGGGGGTCTGGGGGCGCAGCCCCCAGGAAGGGATGGGACGGGTAGGGGCGGCGGGGGCGAAGAACGTACGCTCGCCCGGAACCGACCGCGCACCCCAGGGGGACCCGTGACCGCAGACGTGCTGCCGGCGCTGACCGCCAAGGCGCGGCGCGCGGCCCATACGGAGCCCACACCCTGCGCACACTTCGACACGGTCCTCGCCGATCGTCAGGACGCCACCGTCGTCCGCCACGGCGACACCGTGGCCAAGGCCCACGCCCCCGGCACGGACCCCGCGGAACTCTCCCTGCGCCTCACCGTCGCCGCCAACCTCCCGGACACCCTCCTCGCCCCTCTCGCGCCCACACCCGCAGACCTGCACGGCCGCCTGGTGACGTTGTGGCCGTACGGCAGCCCCGTAGACCCGGAGAACCCCGACGCGGCCCCCTGGGAGGCCGCAGCCACCCTGCTGGCCCGCCTCCACCGAACCCCCGCCCCGGACGGCCTGCCGCCCATGCGAGGCCCCGCCAAGGCCGCCCGCGCGATCGCCCGCCTGCACGCGGCCGGCCCGCACCCCGCCACCGCCCCGGTCCTGCGCGCCTGGGCCGCCCTTCCGGCCTGGGCCCGCGCCGAGGCCCCCATGCCGCCGGCCGAGCGCATCCTGTGCCACGGCGACATGCACCTCGGCCAGCTCGTCCGTCACCCCGCACCGTCCGGCCCCTGGCTCCTCATCGACGTCGACGACCTGGGCGTCGGCACCCCGGCCTGGGACCTGGCCCGCCCGGCCGCCTGGTACGCCTGCGGTCTGCTCCCGCCCGAGGAGTGGCTGCGCTTCCTGACCGCCTACCAGCGCGCGGGCGGCCCGGCCGTCCCCGCGCACGGCGACCCCTGGCCCGCCCTGGACGTCGCGGCCCGAGCCCTCACCGTGCAGACCGCGGCCCTGGCGATCGCCAAATCCGTTGCCGCCGGGCAGCCGTTGGACGAGGTGCAGCAGGCCGTGATCGACGCCTGTGACCGAATGGGCACGGTCCCGCCCGAGTTGGCGCACGGTTTCGCGACGTAAGGTGCAACCGACCGAAGCCGGGCGGAGTCTGTCCTGGCGGAAGCAGTACCGACCGGCGAGGAGTTGAGCCGAGCATGCAGTGTCCGAAGTGCCATGCGCAGATGCACACGTACAACCGCAATGGTGTACAGATCGAGCAGTGCAGCGGCTGCCGCGGGATATTTCTCGACTACGGCGAGCTGGAGGCGCTGACCCGGCTGGAGGGCCAGTGGTCCCAGCCCGCGCCGCCGCCGGCCGCCCCGCAGGCGTACCCGTCGGCTCCCGCTCCGGCCTGGGGCGCCCCGCAGCACGGCGGCCATGGCGGCGGGCACTACGGCGGCCACGGCGGTCACCAGCGCCACAAGAGCTTCGGCCACATGCTCTTCTCGTCCTGAACCGAAGAAGGGGCCCCTCCGTCCAAGCGGAGGGGCCCCTTCTTCGTACGTAGGGATGTCGTATGTACGGATACGCCGGACATGACGATGCCCCCGACCGTACGAGACGGCCGGGGGCATCGGCTGGTGCGCGATACTGGGATTGAACCAGTGACCTCTTCCGTGTCAGGGAAGCGCTCTCCCGCTGAGCTAATCGCGCAGGTCACGCGACCGAAGCCACGCTTACTGCTGGTACTGCGTGCGCGATACTGGGATTGAACCAGTGACCTCTTCCGTGTCAGGGAAGCGCTCTCCCGCTGAGCTAATCGCGCGGGTACGGATCCTTCGAGAAGATCCAGTGGACGATACTGGGATTGAACCAGTGACCTCTTCCGTGTCAGGGAAGCGCTCTCCCGCTGAGCTAATCGTCCTTGGAGGTGGAGACGGGATTTGAACCCGTGTAGACGGCTTTGCAGGCCGTTGCCTCGCCTCTCGGCCACTCCACCAGGAGCGTAGGGGTTCGGGAAGATCCCCCACTTCCTGCGAGCGGACGACCAGGTTCGAACTGGCGACCTCAACCTTGGCAAGGTTGCGCTCTACCAACTGAGCTACGTCCGCTTGTCGTTTCCGTTCGGCTTGCGCGTCCCGGCGACGTGTTGAACTCTAGCGGATTCCGGGGCCAGCACAAAAACGCGTTTGTGCAGCGTGCTGCGGTACGTCCACTCCAAGGACACGGCCGGGGCACCCGCAGGTCACCCGCCCTAGACTCGACTGCGTGCTCGACCTCCCTCCTCTCGCCCGCTTCGGTGGCCTCGTCGCAACCGGCCTCCTCGACGTCACCAGCGACCCCGCGGCCCTGGACTCGAACGGTTTCTGGGCCGTCTCGGCCGACTTCGAGGGGCGTCTGACCTGCGCCCGCTTCAGGGACGTACGAGAGGAGCCGGTGCCCGCGCCGGTGCCCGGGCGTTGGCGGGGACCCACAGCCGATGACTGGAAGTCGTCCCTCGACCGCGCCGCATACACCGCGGGCGTACGCCGTATCCGCGAGCACATAGCGGCCGGCGAGGTCTACCAGGCGAACCTCTGCCGCGTCCTGTGGGCGCCCATCGCTCCCGACGCCGATGTCGACGAGCTGACCGCGCTGCTCGCGCGCGGCAACCCGGCGCCATATGCCGGAACGATTCGCCTGCCCGGTCACGGGGTCGAGATCGCCACCGCGTCCCCCGAACTCTTCCTGCGCCGCTCCGGCCGGGTCGTCGAGTCGGGCCCGATCAAGGGCACCGGACGCACCGAGGCGGATCTCCTGGAAAAGGACTACGCCGAGAACGTGATGATCGTGGACCTGGTCCGCAACGACATCGGGCGCGTCTGCGCCACCGGCAGCGTGACCGTCCCCGAGCTGTGCGTCGTCGAGAAGCACCCGGGGCTCGTCCACCTCGTCTCCACCGTCCACGGCGAACTGCGCGAGGACGCGGGATGGCCCGAACTCCTCGCCGCCGCCTTCCCGCCCGGCTCCGTCACCGGCGCCCCCAAGTCCAGCGCCCTGCGGATCATCGACGCCCTGGAGACCGCGCCTCGCGGGCCGTACTGCGGAGGCATCGGCTGGGTCGACGCCGACCGCGGCACCGGAGAGCTCGCCGTCGGCATCCGCACCTTCTGGATCGACCGGGAGGAGGGGGTGCTGCGCTTCGGTACGGGTGCGGGCATCACCTGGGGTTCGGACCCCGAGGGGGAGTGGCGGGAGACCGAGCTGAAGGCCTCCCGGCTGCTCGCGGTAGCGTCGGGAGAGTACGAGGCAAATGAAGGGACCCTTCGGTGAAGATCTGGCTCGACGGCGGGCTGCAGGACATCGAGACCGCCCGCGTTTCCGTCTTCGATCACGGACTGACCGTCGGTGACGGCATCTTCGAGACCGTGAAGGCGGTCGACGGGCGGCCGTTCGCGCTGACCCGCCACCTCGACCGGCTGGCCCGCTCGGCCCGCGGCCTCGGCCTGCCCGAGCCCGACCTCGACGAGGTGCGCCGCGCCTGCGCCGCGGTCATGGACGCCAACCCGATGCCGCTCGGCCGGCTCCGCATCACCTACACCGGCGGCCACGGCCCGCTCGGCTCCGACCGCGGCGAGCACGGCCCGACCCTGGTCGTCGCCCTCGGCGAGTCCGCACGGCGCCCCGACTCCACCGCCGCGGTCACCGTCCCCTGGACGCGCAACGAGCGTGGCGCCCTGACGGGCCTCAAGACCACCTCGTACGCCGAGAACGTCGTCGCCCTGGCCCGCGCGCGCGAACAGGGCGCGACCGAGGCGCTGTTCGCCAACACGGTCGGTCAGCTCTGCGAGGGCACGGGGTCCAACGTCTTCGTCGTCCTCGACGGCGAGATCCACACCCCGCCGGTCGCCTCCGGCTGCCTCGCCGGCATCACGCGCGCCCTCACCGTCGAGTGGACCGGCGCCAAGGAGACCGATCTGCCGCTGGACGTTCTGCAGAGCGCCGAGGAGGTCTTCCTGACGTCCACACTGCGCGATGTGCAGGCCGTGCACCGGGTCGACGCCCGTGAACTCCCGGGCGCGCCGGGCCCGGTGACCGCCAAGGCGATGCGGATCTTCGACGAGCGGGCCGGGGACGACCTCGATCCGTAGAACGGCAGAACGTGGCTCGCGGCGCGGATATCCAGATGACCACGGGCCGCACGGCGGGTAGAACACCACTGATGACCACGACCCTGCGGCCGACCGAGCCGCTTCAGCATGCCGCCGACGGGTCGCTGTCACGCCGCTACCAGGTGTGCGTGAACAGCCGCCCCGTGGGTGCGATACACCTCGCGACGGACCTCCACTTCGGGCCCTCTGTCGCCCAGATCCGCGAACTGCGCATCGAGGAGCCCGACCGGGGACGCGGCCGGGGCACGGTGGCCGCGCTCGCCGCCGAGGAGGTGGCGCGCGGCTGGGGCTGCGAGCAGATCGAGACGTCGGTCCCCGGCGCCGCCGAGGCCGGGCTCCGGCTCACCACGGCGCTCGGATACGTGACCCGCAATCGCCACATGGACAAGGCCCTCGGCGACACCCCGCCCGAGTTGCCCGCCGGGAGCGTCGGCCGTCCCATGACGCAGGACGAGCACGACGCCTGGGACCTGCAGGGCAGGGAGAACTACGCGCAGGACTGGATCCAGCGCGGGGTGTCGGAGGCCGAGGCGTACGCCAAGTCGAACCAGGACCACGACCAGTTGCTGCCGCAGGGTCTCGCCACGGAGAACATGCTGTTCAGCGTCCTGGAACACGAAGGGACCCCGGTCGGAGACCTGTGGCTGGGGGAGCGCCGCGGAAGCGCCTTCGTCTACAACGTCGAGGTCCACGCCGCACACCGCGGCCGGGGCCACGGCCGTACGCTGATGCTGCTCGCCGAAGCCCACGCGGTGGCCGCCGGGAAGCACCGCATCGGCCTCAACGTCTTCGCGGGCAACACCCCGGCCGAGCGGCTCTACGAGTCACTCGGCTACGAGACGACGGTGTACCACCTCTACAAGAGCCTGCTCTAGGAGCTACGGCTTCCGCCGGGTGACGACGTTACGACTCCTGCTCGGCCAGCAGCCGGTCCGCGATCTCCTCGATGCGCTCGCGCAGGCCCTCCTGGCTCTTGCCGCCGTCGAGGCGTTCGCCGCCGATGACGTACGTCGGGGTGCCGGTCACTCCGATGGCCTTGCCCTCGGCCTGGTCGGCGTCGACGATCAGGATGTGCCGGCCGTCGATCAGGGCGGTGTCGAACTCCTCGGCGTCCAGGCCGAGTTCACGGGCGACCTCGACCAGGAAGGGTTCTCCCTCACGGTCCAGCTCCTCGACGCGGCCGAGCACCGCCTCGACGTACGGCCACGCCTGGCCCTGCTCCGCGGCTTCCTCGGCGGCCTGCGCCGCGGCGAAGGCGTGCTTGTGCTTCTCCAGGGGGAAGTGCCGCAGCCGCAGCTCCAGGCGGTCGCCGTAGCGGGCGCGCAGCGCGCTCAGGTCGGCGAGAGCGCCGCGGCAGTCGGGGCACTGGAGTTCGCACCAGACGTCCAGGACGGCGGCCGCGGGACGGGCGGAGGAGGAGTCGTTCATGGAGCCAGTCTCCCAGCCCCGGTGGGGGCGGCCCAACCGGGACCTGGGGAGGACGCCGACCCGGAGATGTCCCTGAGGTCCGCCCGGAGCATGGCATACCGGGCGTGGAGAGGTGCAGGATGGAAGGGACGAACCGCCCCTGCTCGACCGAGCCCTGCCCTGGAGGACCGGATGATTGCCGAGACCGTCTGTTCCGCCGTCTCCGTGGCCGGCCTGGGCATCGCCGCGGTCACGGCCTACCGCAAGCGCTTCCTGGCGGCCGCCCGTATCGCCGCGTACTCGCTGGTGCCGATCGGCCTGGTGATGACAGGGGTCGTCGGCTGGCTGGCCGACACCGCGTTCAGCCCGACCGCGTGGGCCGGCTTCGTCGTGCTCGGCGGCGCCTGGCTGCTGTTCACGAGCACGCGAGCCGTGGAGCGGCGCCGCGGCGTCGGGACGCGGAAGGAACGCAAGGCGGCGGAGGCCGCCCAGCGCGAGGCGGTCGCCCCCTCGGCCTCGGCGCCCTCGCTGACCCAGGCTTCCCGCCCGGCCGCCCGCCCCGCGGCAAAGCCCCGGGCCACGGGTTCAGGGGAGGACTTCAGCGACATCGAAGCCATCCTCAAGAAGCACGGCATATGACCGGCTGAAACGACACAACACTGCACGGGGGCTCCCCGGAGTGCGCGTAAGTGCTCATGTTCTGGCGCGCCCCTCACATGATCCGGCGAACTCCCGCATTTTCCGGGCGTGTTGATCGCGCGAGTGGGGTCGGCTGCGCCATCATCGCCGCGAGATGCTGGACACAACACAGAGCGACACCGCCGCCCCGCCCGAGGAGCGGCGTGGTTGTCTCTTCGCGCTCTCCCAGCCGCCGCTGATGATCTTCCTTGCGGTGATCGGCTGTCTGCTGCTCATGGCTTCGCTGCACGACCTGCTGCTGCTCTGAGCCGTACACGGAGCCCCTGGCGCCACCCGCCGAGGGCTCCGTCAGTCCGCCCCTTCCTCGCGTTCGAGCGTGGAGCGCCGAGCCGATACGTCCGCCAGTCCCGTGTCCTTGTGCAGCGTCTTGTGCCGCGTCCGGAGCCGTCGGTACGCCGCTCAGCCCGCCGCTTCCTTCCGCCGTGCCCGGTACGCGGCCACGTGGAGGCGGTTCCCGCAGGTGCGGCTGTCGCAGTAGCGGCGGGAGCGATTGCGGGAGAGGTCGACGAAGGCCCGCCGGCAGTCCGGGGCCTCGCAGCGGCGCAGCCGCTCCTGCTCCCCGGCGACCACGAAGAAGGCCAGCGCCATCCCGCAGTCGGCCGCGAGATGGTCGGCGACGGACGCGCCCGGCGCGAAGTAGTGCACATGCCAGTCGTAGCCGTCGTGGTCGGTGAGCCGCGGGGTGGTGCCCGCCGCGGCGACCAGGTCGTTGATGAGCGCGGCGGCGATCCGCGGGTCGTCGGCGCTGAAGATCTCGGCGAACCGGCCGCGCACCTTGCGCACGGCCGCGAGATCGGGCTCCGACAGCACGCCGACATCGCTGATCTCGTGCTTTCGTACGAAGTCGGCGAGGGACGCGACATCCGCGAGCCCGTCCGTCGGCTGGTCCTCCGGCGCGGTGTTCACCAGATCCACCACGGCGTCGAGGGCGCACCGGGTGTCGTGGGTGATCAGCACGTTTCGCTCCCTGGCCTGGGGGGTCGGGCGGGCGCCCGCCCGATGCTGGCCGATGGTAGTGGCTTCCCGGCGTGCGGAGTGGGCGAGGGGGAGCGGAGCGGAGGGTGACGGGGAGCCGGAAGGGGGGGTGGGGGAGTCGGAGGCGCGGGTGCGGGGGAGCCGGCGTAGGGGCACGCGCACCGACGTCGCCCCCGCGGAAGTCCGCGACGACGACGCCGATGTTTGTGCCTAAAGCGGTTGTGCCAATTGCGGTTGTGCCTAATGCGGTTGTGCCCAAAACGGTTGTGCCCTACGTGGTTGTGCCCTATGCGGTTGTCTAGGCCCGAGCCGTCTCCCCGAGTGGACGGCGCCGGGCGGCTCTGTGGTGACTCGCTAGCTCTCGGCCAGGATGTGTGAGAGCTCCGTGTCGAGATCGAAGTGCCGGTGTTCCGTGCCTGGGGGCACGGCGGCGTCCGTTCGCTTCAGGAACGACTCAAGAGCCCGCGCCGGGGCTTCGAGCAGTGCCTCACCCTCCGGAGAGCTCAGGGCGATGCATACGACGCCCTGGCCATGGCTTCGGGACGGCCAGACTCGGACGTCGCCGGTACCGGTGGGCCGGTGCAGGCCCTCGGCAAGGAGGTCGCGGGCGAACACCCACTCGACGGTTTCCTCGGCTCCGGTGTGGAAGGTGGCGTGCACGGCGTAGGGATCGGCCGTGTCATACCGCAGTCCTGCGGGAACAGGCAGTGAGGACTCGCTCGACACAACGAGGCGCAGGTGCAGCTCGCAGCTGACCGTGGTGTTCATAAGCGCCAGGGCCTTTCGCTCAGTGTGCGCTCGGGGATTCGCACGTCGGCGAAATCGACATGCCACCTACGGTGCCGTTGTAAACCCCTCTGAGTGTTTTGCGTGCCTTTACGTAACTCATCCGGCCGAGAGTCCGTTCGCCGGATAGGGCCATTCCGGTGACTGGTTTCTCTCGGGTAGGGTTTGGCCGTATGAATACGGGGAGTGACGAGCCGGGCGAGGTCGCCATGGCTGACGACGGGGCGAAGGGTGAGCGAGCGCTCGGTTCGCGGGCGCCGGAATTCATCAAGGCGCGTCGCGCGCTGCACCTGAGCTGGCAGGTGGGCGTTTTCATCGTGGGGCTCGCAGTGGTCGTCGCGGGCGTGATCATGCTTCCGCTGCCGGGGCCCGGCTGGCTGGTGATCTTCGGCGGCATGGCGATCTGGGCGACCGAGTTCGTCTGGGCGCAGCTCGTGCTCCGCTGGACGAAGCGCAAGGTCACGGAGGCGACGCAGCGGGCGCTCGACCCCAAGGTGCGGCGCCGCAACATCATCCTCACAACGGTCGGCCTCGTGATCATCGCCGCCCTTGTCGGCGTCTACGTCTGGAAGTTCGGCCTCGAGATGCCCTGGAACATCAAGGAGTGACGACCCCCTCCGGAGGCCGTCCCGAGGCCCCTCGGCTGGTCGGAGCCACCCCCTGACATGGGGTAATGTTCTCTCTGCGCCCGGGCGATTAGCTCAGCGGGAGAGCGCTTCGTTCACACCGAAGAGGTCACTGGTTCGATCCCAGTATCGCCCACCAGCACGACAGGCGGCCCCGTCCACGGAACACGTGGACTGGGCCGCCTTCGTCATTCCCACGCGACGCTCCACGCGCACCGCGTGCGTCGCAGCCGGGGCGGAGTGTCGGCGCTGCCCCGGAGGAGGCTCCGAGGCGCGGGCGGGGGTGGCGTCGGCCCTGCGGGAGAGCTGCAGCGGACATACGCCGGGCGCGTCCAGGGACTCTGCCGGCCCCGGGTCCAGCCGCCTACGGATGCCTACGGACGCTTGCTGGGACGCCGGGGCCGAAGGCCTGTTGCCGACGTGGGCGCCAACGCCGGTGGACTCTCGCCCGGGCGCGCCGTCGTCGGCGCCGTCGCACGTCCTTCGAACCGCTGGGCTGCCCCACGACAACGGAGCCCTTGCCTCGCTGACCTGCGCCGATCCGAAAAGTCCCGACACCGACCAACAGCCTCCCGGCACACGGCCTCGCCTTCCACGAACAGCCCTTCTGAGCCCGCCTCTTGAGCCCGAATCGAGCGCCTTCCGGTGCGTGGTTCGTGTCCGGGCGCGGTTGGTTGGTGATCCTGGGGCTTGCGCGCTGGTCGGGCTGTTGGTGGTTGGTGGTCGTGCGATTCCTGCCCGAGCCGAACTGTTGGCGGCGCCTCGGTTCGTGTCTGGGCTGGGGTGTTGGTGGTGGTGCGGTTCGTGTCCGGGCCGGGCTGTTGGCAGGGCTCCGGGTCGTGTCCGAGTCGAGCTGTTGGCGGTGCTTCGGTTTCTGGCCGAGTCGGCGTTCGCGGTGCTCCGTTTCCTGCCCGATCGGTGCCGTTCTTACTGGTCAGGGCCCGTCCTGAGGAGCTGCTTGCGGTGCTCCGTTTCCTGTCTGAGTCGAGCGGTTGGTGGCGTCTCGGTTCGAGTCCGGTCCGAGGCGTTCGTGCTGCTCCGGGTCGTGTCCGAGTCGAGCCGTTGCGGTGCTCCGGTTTCTGGCAGAGTCGGCGTTCGCGGCGCGCCGATGCCCGGCCGAGCGGTGCCGTTCTTACTGGTCCGGGCCCGGCCTGAGTGGCTGCTCCCGGTGCTCCGCTTCCTGCCCGAGCCGAGCCGTTGGCGGCGCCTCGGTTCGTGTCCGGGCCGGGGTGTTGGCGGTGCTCCGGTTTCTGGTTGATTGGGCGTTCGCGGCACACCGCTACTTGCCCGAGCGGAGTTGTTCTCACTGGTCAGGGCCCAGCCCGAGTAGCTGCCTGCGCTGCTCCGTCTCCTGTCCGATCCTGTCCGAGACGAGCCGTTGGCGGAGCCTCAGTTCGAGTGCCGTCCGAGGCGTTCGTGTTGCTCCGGTTCGAGTCCGAGCCGAGCTACTTGAGCTGCTCTGTCTCCCTTCCCAAGTCGTGTTGTTGGCGGCACCCCAGTTCGACCCTGATCCGTGCCGTTCGCGCTGCTCCGGTTTCTGCTGAGTCACCGTTCGCGCTGCACGACTTCCCGCCCGAGCGGAGTTGTTCTCACTGGTCAGAGCCCTGCCCGGGCAGCCCTTTGCCATGCTCCGTTTCCTGCCCGAACTCAGCCGCTCCCGGTCCTGATCCCGCCCAGGTCCAGCCGCTCCCGGTCCCGCGCCCCCGCCCTGATCCAGCCCCTTCCCATGCCCTACTCCCGCTCAGGCCAACCCCTTCCAAGTGCCCTGCCCCCCTCCGAGTCGCCCTTTCCGGCCGCCCCGCCTCCCACCCGACCCCAGCCCTTCCCCGCCCCTCCTCCGGACTCCAGCCCGAGGCCGAAACTCATCCACCTCGCGAAGCCATCCTCAACCCACCCCACCCGCGCCACCCCACCCCGCGCACACCCCACCCCGCGCCACCTCACCCCGCGCCACCCCGCCCCACTCCTCAAGCCACCCCCACCCACCACAGTCACGCTCAGTTCAGCACCTCCCACCAACCCCGCCCTCACGCCGCCTAAACCCCCCAACCGCAGTTGTTTTTCGGCCCCGTCCCCAACCCGTCCAACCCACCGCATCACGTTCGACAGACCGACCACACCCGCCCGACCTGCACAATCACGCACGCCCAAGCGAACCGCACCCCCACCCACGCCCCCGCGCGGCCAAACCGCATCACATCAATTCCTGTCCGAATCATTGACGCGCCCGAAAGCCCTCCGTACCTTGTGCCAGCAAGCGCTTACTTGAAACGATTCATGCAGGCGGCGACGAGTTGCGGGGAGGCCCGACTGTGGGAAACAACGGGAGTGTTGAGAGGCGGACCGTCCTCAAGGCGGCCGGAGCTTCGCTGGCCACGCTGGGGCTGGCCGCGACGACGGGCTGCGGTGGGGACAGTGGCACCTCCGGGGACGGGACGGTGACGATCCGTTATGCCTGGTGGGGTGCCGATGAGCGGGCGAAGAGGATCAACCAGTCCATCGCGCTCTTCGAGAAGAAGTACCCCAAGATCAAGGTGAAGACGGACTTCCAGGATTATGTGGCATTTTGGGAGAAGTTCCAGACCCAGGCCGCCGGTGGAAATCCGCCGGACGTATTCCAGAACGCCGTCGGATTTCTTCGGAAGTACGACAAGAGGGGTGTTCTGCTCGACCTCAAGTCCCAGATAGACGCAGGAAATCTGAGCCTCGAAAACTTCCGTGCCGGAGTCGAGAAGGTCGGTCAGGTCGACGGAAAGCAGCTCGGCATTCCGGTCGGATCCAACACCATGTCACTTGTCATCGACGAGAAGGTCTTTGAGAAGGCGGGCATCAAGCCCAAGCAGGGCTGGACCTGGGACGAGTATTTCGCCGCCCTCAAGAAGATCCACGACACCCAGAAGGTGGCCGGCGACACCGGCTATTTCAGCATCATGTACTTGTACGACCTCTACCTCCGGCAGAACGGCAAGGCGTTCTTCACCAAGGACGGACTCGGCTTCGACGAGGCCGACCTGACGGAGTGGTGGACGGACGGCTACAACCGCGTCAAGGCCGGCATCATCACCGACCCCAAGCGGGTCGAGCAGGACAAGCCGAAGTCCTCGCTGTCGGCGGGGCACGCCGCCTCCGAGTTCACCTGGGACAACTTCACGGTCCGTTACACGGCGGAGGGCGACAGCAGCTACGGCCTGGCGCCGATCCCCACGACCGACGGCAAGCAGACCGGCCAGTACCTCGCCTCTCTGATGCTGAGCGCCTCCGCCCGCACCAAGCACCCCAAGGAAGTCGCCCAGTTCATCAACTTCATGGTCCACGACCCCGAGGTCGGCAAGATCATGGGCTACGACCGCGGCATCCTCGCGACCACCGAGCAGTTCGAGGCGTACAAGCCGGCCGACGCTCCCAACAAGGCGATCGCGCAGTACGAGACGGATGTCGCCGCGGCAGGGGTCCTCGGCACCATCACTCCGCACCCGGCCGGAGCCGACACCGTCGAGTCCGCCTTCCTGCGTATCGGCGGTGACATGTCGCAGGGCACGACCAAGGTCTCCGACGCGGTGAAGCAGTTCTTCTCCGAGGCGAAGACCGCCCTCGCCTCCTGATGGGAACCGCAGTGACGCTCGTCAAGGACTCCTCTCCGCCCGACGCCCCGGAGATGCGCTCCGTGGCCCCCGCCGCCGGAAAGCGGCGGGGGCGCCGGGAGAATCTCGCCGGCTATCTCTTCATGTCCCCGTGGATCGCGGGCTTCCTGCTGCTGACCGCGGGCCCGATGGCCGCCTCGCTCTACTTCGCCTTCACCGACTACAACCTCTTCAATTCACCGAAGTGGATCGGCTTCGACAACTTCACCAAGATGTTCGACGATCCCCGATGGCAGAAGTCGGTCGAGGTGACGGCCAAGTACGTCATCATCGGTACGCCGCTGAAGCTGCTGCTGGCGCTCGGGGTCGCCCTGCTGCTCGCGCAGAGCCGCCGCGGCCAGGCCTTCTACCGGGCCGCGTTCTACGCCCCGTCACTGATCGGCGCGAGCGTCTCGGTCGGCTTCGTCTGGCGGGCGCTCTTCTCCGACGACGCCATCGTGGACCGTACGCAGTCGTTCTTCGGCTTCCACACCGGAGGCTGGGTCGGCGACCCGAACTGGGTGCTCTACAGCCTGGTGGCACTCACCGTCTGGCAGTTCGGCGCGCCCATGGTGATCTTCCTCGCCGGGCTCAAACAGGTGCCGAAGGAGCTGTACGAGGCGGCCGAGGTGGACGGCGCCGGACCGTTCCGGCGGTTCTGGAACATCACCCTGCCGATGATCTCGCCGGTGCTGTTCTTCAACGTGCTCCTGGAGACCATCCACTCCTTCCAGATCTTCGGCTCGGCCTACGTGGTCTCCAACGCCACCTGCGGACCGGCCGACGCCACGCTCGTCTACACCTGTTACCTGTACCAGAAGGGCTTCAAGGAGTCCCAGATGGGCTTCGCCTCCGCCATGGCCTGGATGCTGCTGCTCGCCGTCGCACTGGTGACGGCCGTCCTCTTCTGGTCGCAGAAGCGGTGGGTGCACTACGAGGAGGACGCCCGATGAGCGCGACCACCACGAAACCCCTGGCTCTCAGCCGTAAGCGCACCGGCTCGCTCGTCTGGCACATCGGTGCCCTGCTGGTCCTCGCGGTCGTCCTCTATCCCGTCATCTGGGTCCTCGGAGCCTCGTTCAAGCCCAGCCGGGAGATCATCGGCAGCCTGGACCTGTTCCCGACCAGTCCCGTCCTCGGCAACTTCAAGGGGCTGGCCGACGGCATCGCGGACATCTCGATCGCGACCTTCTTCCAGAACTCCCTCTTCTACGCGTTCGGCTCCGTCGTCGGCATCCTCATCTCCTGCTCGCTGACGGCGTACGCCTTCGCCAAGATCCGCTTCGCCGGGCGGAACGTGCTGTTCTCGCTGATGATCGGCACGCTCCTGCTGCCGTACCACGTGCTGCTCATCCCGCAGTACGTGATGTTCCAGAAGATGGAGCTGGTCAACACCTATGTGCCGCTGCTGATCGGCAAGTACCTGGCCACCGAGGCGTTCTTCGTCTTCCTCATGGTGCAGTTCATGCGGAACCTGCCCCGGGAACTGGACGAGGCCGCCCGGCTGGATGGCTGCGGGCATCTGCGGATCTACTGGTCGATCGTGCTGCCGCTGTGCCGCCCGGCCCTCATCACCAGCGCGATCTTCACCTTCATCAACGCCTGGAACGACTTCATGGGCCCGCTGATCTATCTCAACGAGCCCAGCAAGTACACGGTCTCCCTCGGCATGATGATGTTCCGCGACCAGGAAGGGGTCGCCAACTACGGCGGCATGATCGCGATGTCACTGGTCGCGCTGCTGCCCGTGCTCCTCTTCTTCCTCGCCTTCCAGCGCTACCTGATCGACGGCATGGCGACCTCCGGATTGAAGGGCTGACATGGCCACTACCCAGCCGCGGGCCAGAGCCGGAGCCCGAGCGAAGGCCCGCAAGGCACCCCGCGAATCCGTCTTCGCCGAGCGTTTCGCCGTGTTCGCGGAGTGTCTGCTCACCGGTGTGTGGATCGCGCTGGCTTCGCTGCCGCTGGTCACCTACCCCGCGGCATTCGCGGCCGGTGCGCGGCATCTGCGGCGGCGTACGACCCATGTGGCGGGCGGCTGGCGGGAGTTCGTCGCCGACTTCCGGGCGGCCGTCCGGGGCGGGTGGATCGCCGGGCTCGCCGGCTGGGCGGTGGCGGCCGCGGTCTGGGTGGATGTCCAGGCCGTGCGCGCCGGAATACCCGGCGGCCCGCTCGTCGGGGCCGTCGGCCTCTTCGCCCTCATCGGCGGTGCCGTCGCCGGACTGCGCGCGGCGGCGGCCTGGGAGCCGGGGGCGGCCTGGCGCGAGCTGCTCGCGGACGCCGGGCGCCGCACGGTGCTCGACCCGGCCGGATCCTTTCTGCTCATCGGCGGACTGGCCGTGGTGGTCTCCTCCGCCTTCTTCGTCGCGCCGCTCGCGGTCCCTGTCCTTGGGGCCGTAGCGGCGGCGGCCGTCGCCGTGGAGGAGCGGTACCGGCGCCGCTGACCCGGCCCCCGCAGTCGTACGAAAGGTCGGCGCTCCACGCTAAGCGCCGTACCTCCCTCTGTCATGCCCCTGACTTCCCCGCACGGAAAGGAAAGGCTGAATCTCATGGCTCCCATCCCCCGCAGGTCCCTTCTCAAGGCGGCCGCCGTCGCCGGAGCCGCCGCCCAGTTCAGCTGGGCCCTGGGCAGCACGAACGCACAGGCCGCCGTCAGAGCCGAGGCCGCCGACGCGGATCCGGTGACCCTGGACTGGCTGGAGGACGGCGGTCTCGGCGCCGCTCCCGGATCCACCGTCGGCGTGCCCTGGCCGAAGGGCACGTATCAGGAGGACCAGACCTTCGCGCTGACGGACGCCGACGGCAAGGCCGTGCCCGTGCAGTCCTGGCCGATCGCGTACTGGCCGGACGGCTCCCTCAAGTGGACCGCGCACGCGGTGAGTTCGGATTCCGGGAAGCTCACGCTCACCGCCGGGGAACCCGCCGCTCCCGACAAGAAGGTCACCGTCGACAAGAGCGGCGGCACCATCGACATATCGACCGGGGTCATCACCGCGAAGATCGGCAAGAGCGGTTCCACGCTGGTCAAGTCCGTCACGCGCGGCTCCACCGAGATCGCCAAGAACGGCCGGCTGGTGCTCATCCGCCAGCCCGAGATCGAGGACGAGGACCAGGGCGCGGAGAAGTTCGAGCGCTTCGAGAGCGCCATCTCCGAGGTCGAGGTCGAGCAGGAGGGGCCGGTCCGTGCCGTCGTCCGCATCGACGGCAAGCACCGCAAGGGCGACCGGAGTTGGCTGCCCTTCTCGATCCGGCTGTACTTCTACGCGGGCGCCGACTCCTTCCGCATGGTGCACACCATCACCTTCGACGGGACACAGGAGCCGGGCAAGGCGAGCGGCGACTTCATCCGCGGGCTCGGCGTCCGCTTCACCGTGCCGATGCGCGACGCGTCGTACGACCGTCACATCCGCATCGGCGGCGACGAGACCGGTCTGCTGCGGGAGGCGGTCAAGGGCATCACCGGGCTGCGGCGCGACCCGGGCGCGGCCGTCCAGGCGGCCCAGTTCGCGGGGGAGAAGCTGCCCGACCCGTCGACCTGGGACCAGCGGGTGACGACCCGGCTCCAGTACATCCCCGAGTGGGGCGACTACACCCTCGCCCAGCTCTCCGCCGACGGCTTCACGCTGCGCAAGCGGACGAAGAAGGGGTACGGCTGGATCGGCGCCGGCGGCGGCAAGCGCGCGTCGGGCTTCGGTTATGTCGGCGGGCCGAGCGGCGGATTCTCCTTCGGGCTGCGGGACTTCTGGGAGAAGTTCCCGGCCCAGCTCGACATCCGCGACGCCCACACCGACGAGGCCGAGGTCACCCTCTGGCTCTGGTCGCCCGAGGCGCAGCCCATGGACCTGCGCTTCTACCACGACGGTATGGGCCAGGACACGTACGCCGAACAGCTCGAAGGCCTCAACATCACCTACGAGGACTACGAGCCGGGCTTCGGCACCCCCTACGGCATCGCCCGCACCTCCGAACTCCTCTTCTGGGCCAACGAGTCGACGCCCACGCCCGAGAAGCTCGCCGAACAGGTCGACGCCGTACGGGTGTTGCCGCAGCTCGCCGCCCCGCCCAAGCAGCTCATCAAGGCCAAGGTCTTCGGCCCCGGCCTCTACTCCGAGCCCGACCGCTCCACGACCGCCAAGGCCAAGATCGAGGACCACCTCGACTTCCTCTTCACCTATTACAAGGACCAGGTGGAGATGCGCCGTTGGTACGGCTTCTGGGACTACGGCGACATCATGCACTCGTACGACCCGGTCAGGCACCAGTGGCGCTACGACGTCGGAGGTTACGCCTGGGACAACTCCGAGCTGTCGCCGGACCTTTGGCTGTGGTTCGCCTACATCCGCTCCGGCCGCGCGGACATCTTCCGCTTCGCCGAGGCGATGACCCGCCACACCGGCGAGGTCGACGTCTACCACCTCGGCCAGTGGGCGGGCCTCGGCACCCGGCACGGCGTGCAGCACTACGCCGACAGCGCCAAGCAGCAGCGCATCGCCAACACCACGTACCGGCGCTACTACTACTTCCTCACCGCGGACGAGCGCGTCGGCGACCTCATGCACGCCAACGTCGACTCCGACGAGACGTTCCTGGTCCTCGACCCGATCCGCAAGATCCGCACCGAGCCGTACACGCCCGACCGGCACGCGCTGTCGATCGGCTTCGGCACGGACTGGAGCGGGCTCGTGTCGGCGTGGCTGACCGAGTGGGAGCGCAAGGGCCCGAAGTGGGAGAAGGCCAAGGCGCGGGTGCTGTCGACGATGGAGACCATCGCCGGCCAGCCCAACGGATTCGTGCAGGGCTCCGGCCTGTACGACCTCGACACCGGCAAGTTCGCCATCGCCACGACGCCCGTGGTCGGCGTCTCGCACCTCTCGGCGGTCTTCGGCCTCAACGAACTGTGCGCCGAGCTCATCGACCTCGTCGACATGCCCAAGTTCAAGGACGCTTACCTCGACTACTGCCGCTACTTCAACGCCACCAAGACCGAACAGGCGGCCCGTTACGGCTCCAACTTCGGCACCCTGCTGCTGTTCCAGGGCCACTCGCGCCTCGACGCGTACGCCGCCGTACAGACCGGCGACGCGAAGCTCGCCGCGCGCGCGTGGACCAAGTTCTACAGCTCCGACGGCTATACCGAGTCCTCGCCCTGGAAGACGGAGAAGGTGAGCGGCCCGGTCACGCTGGTACCGGGCAGCGAGGCCAACTGGGTCTACACGAACGACACAGCGTTGTACGGCCTCGCCGCCATCGAGAACCTGGCGCTGCTCGGCGACAAGATGCCCTAGCAGTACGCCGGTTGAGGATGTGTCAGTTCATCCTCCCCAGCACCTCCCGCACTCGCCGTGCGTCGCGCATCCGCTGCTCGTAAGTGGCACCCAGCGCGAGCAGCAGCAGACCGGCGAGTGCGGGAGGCACCCAACGGGGGAGCGCGTCGACCACCTGCACGAGGTACGGGGCGAGTTCGTGCAGCGCGTCCAGGACGAGCACCGTGCCGCCCACCACGAGCGGCGCCTGGAGACGGTGCCGGGCGCCCACGAGGACGACCAGGAGCGCCGCCGCGCCGAGCAGCAGCGGGCGAAGCCAGTGGGAGTCGCCCCACGCCGTGAACAGGCTCGGCACGAGCGTGACGGACAGCCCCGGACCGTATGCCGCCCACGACGGGACAGCCATGTCCTTGCGTCGCCTGACCGCCCCCACGAGCAACGCCGGGAGGGTCACCGGAAGTGTGTACGCCTCCGGGGAGCCCACGTTCCAGGCCGCCAGGCGGACCCAGGTGGCCAGGACGAACAGGGCGGCGGCCGCGTATCCGACGGAGCGCCGGTCCTCCCGTACCGCCGTGCCCGCGGCGATCACTCCGCAGAGCGACAGGACCAGGGCCAGCATGGGCGGATGGGTGACCGTGAGAGCGATGGCCGGCAGAGCCGCGGCGGCTCCGGTCACCTCCACCGGCACGGTCATGGACGAGCTGCCCAGACGCGCGGCGAGGAGGGCCGCGCCGACCGGCACCACGAGGACGAGCAGCGCGGTCTGCTGCGGCTGCCAGCCGAAGGACGCCCCTGCGGCGCAGGCCAGGGCAGTGGCGTACACGAGGGCGGCGGGCGCCGCGGCCGGGCCGAGGCCCGGTCGCCGGGCGGCGGCCGCGAACAGGACGGTCAGCGCGGCGAGGACGGTGAGGGTGGCGCCCTCGGAGGCCAGCGAGAGGAACGCGAGGCCGAGGGAGGAGAGGAGGGCCAGCAGCAGCGGGGGTGTCTGTGGCTGTGTGGGGCGGGCGCATGCCAGGGCGGCCACCGTCGTGAGCCCCTGCGTCAACAGTCCTGCCGCGTAGGGGAGTTCGAGAGCTGCCGGGAGGACGAGTACCGTCGCCCAGCTCAGTGTCAGCGCGCACGTCAGGGCCTGCTGACGCCACTGTGAGGCTCGGACCGCCACCACCAGGACTCCGGCGACGAGCGCGAGGACGAGCGGCGCCGTGGCCGCGTGCGCAGGCCAGGGGACGTCGAGAGTCACCGCGTCGCGGGCGGTCGCAGGCGAACCGGACCACGCCCTCTCCACCCAGCCGACGGGGCCCAGAAGGGTGATGCCGACCAGAGGCAGCGCCCACACCACAGCGACGGCCTGCACACAGCCGGAGGCCCGGGCGAGCCCGCGCCGCAGCGGCTCGGCCAGGCGCGTGCGCACGAGCGCCAACAGGGCGACGCCACATGCCAGATAGCCCGGAACCGTCCAGTCGTCGGGCAGCGACGAGCGCAGGACGCCGCCGAGTCCGACGACGGTGATCAGACCGCCCGCCAGCGCGGTGCCGGTCGCGACGCCCGGCTTGGGGGCGTGCCACGCCGCCGCGAACGCGGTCGCCGCGGCAAGGAGGAGGAGCGCCGCCGCACGGGCGGCGGCGCTCGGGCCGGAGGCCGTCCAGGACAGCCAACCGGCGGCAAGGGTGCCCCAGCCGCCCATGCCGTACGCGCCGACGGCGGCGACCACACGTACGGACTTCACGGGGACCCGGAGCGCGACCAGCGTGTCGAACGCGGCCGTCACCAGCAGCGCAGCCGTGAGGGCATGAGCGCCCGCGCCGGCCGCCGCCGCCCAGAGCAGCAGCGGGAGCTGAGCCGTGGCCACGGCGGTGGGGAGGGGGAGCCGCAAGGGCAGACGCACACCGGCGGTGGCCGGCTGCGGTCCGGCGCCGGTGGTCTCCGCCGGCTGTCCGGCCGGGCGGTGCAGCGCGCCGAGGGCGAGACCGTACGCCGCCCACACCGTGGCCAGTACCGCCGACGCGAGCGCCGCGTACCCGAGGCCGTCGGTGTCCGGCAGCGCGACCTCGTGCAGCGCGTAGGCGTCCAGCACCGTCAGCGCGAGGCCGAGCCCCGCCACCGACTCGGCCGTCGAACGCAGTCCACGGCGGAGCAGCGGCACCGGCGCGCCGAGGGCGGCCAGCGTCACCGCGCCGAGGACCAGCGCCCGGCCGGCGATCCCCAGGTGCCCCCAGCTGACGACCGTGAACGCGACTGCGGCCACGGTCAGCAGGATGCCGCCGAGCAGCAGGAGCACGTTCTGGACGCCGGGTGCCGTGGTCTCGGGCCGGCGGGCAGCGGCGGCCTGCGGTGCGCGCGGCGCTTGCGGCGCGGGGGGCGGCTGAAGGGCGGCCACCAGCCAGGCGCGGCGCGCCAGCAACAGGGCCCGGCGCGCGTCGAGTTGCCGCAGCTCGGTGTCGAGGAGCCGCAACTCCTCGGCCGGGGGCGGGATGTGGGTCATGCTCCGGAGTGTGGTCCCGGTCACGTTCGCCGGCATGAGTGCGCGTACTCAGGCCGTACTCAGATCCCCGTACGGGCACACTCCGTACATGGACTGGAGCCACTACCGCTTCCGCAGCCTCTGGGCCCTGCCCGCGCCCCGGGCCGCCGTCTTCACCGCTCTCGAACAGGCCGAGCACTACCCGCGCTGGTGGCCCCAGGTCCGTGAGGTCAACCCGATCGACGAGCGCAGCGGCACCATCCGGATCCGCGCACTCCTGCCCTACGACCTGGTGTTCACCGCCCGGGAGGTCCGGCGCGACCCGACGGCCGGGGTCCTGGAGATCGCGATGACCGGTGACCTCGACGGCTGGGCACGCTGGACGCTCACCTCCGACGGGCCCGGTACCCGCGCCCGGTACGACCAGGAGGTCGACGTCAGCAAGCCCCTGCTGCGGCGGCTCGCGGTACCGGGGCGGCCGGTCTTCCGCGCCAACCACGCCCTGATGATGCGCGCGGGACAGCGAGGACTCACGGCTTACCTCGAAGCGGTTTGAACCACACCCGCCGGGACCTGTATTGTTCAGTGCGTTCCCGGGCGATTAGCTCAGTGGGAGAGCGCTTCGTTCACACCGAAGAGGTCACTGGTTCGAACCCAGTATCGCCCACCCGGAGAAAGCCGGTCCGTCACAGACGGACCGGTTTTTCTGTGTGCTCACGCTGCCTCGCGCAGTTCGGGACGCAGCGGCCACGCCGGATCCACCGCCTCGTCCGAGCCGCTGCGCGCGAACCACGCCTGCAGTCCGCGCGCCTGTGCCGCATGCCACACCGCCTGCAGTGTGTGCAGCTCGGCGGGCGAGAGCCGCTCCAGACGGGCCGCGAAACGGCGCCCCACCGCCCGTACGACATCCATCGAGGCCATTGCGTCGGCCGCCGCGTCGTGCGCGCCCTCCAGCACCACGTCGTAGTGCGCGCACAGATCGGTGAGGGTGCGGCGGCCCTTGCGATAGCGGTCCAGGTGCTTGTCCAGGACCCGGGGATCGAGCACGCGCAGCGGCGTCGACTCGAACCAGTGGTCGAGGGAGGAGGCGCGATGGCGGCGCAACTCCCGGTCCAGCAAGGTCAGATCGAAGGGCGCGTTCATCACCACGAGCGGGCGGCCCGCCGCGGCCTGTTCGCCCAGCTCCAGGGCTATCTCCTCCATCACCGGCGACGGCCAGCGGCCGTTGCGCTGCAGATGTTCGTCCGTGAGCCCGTGCACCGCCGTCGCCCCCGCGGGCACCGGCACTCCCGGGTTCACCAGCCATCGGGTCACCCGCGGACGGGAACCCGGGGCGTCCTGGACGACGACGGCGGCCGACACGATCCGGTCGGTCTCGACGTCCACGCCCGTGGTCTCCGTGTCGAACGCGGCCAAGGGGCCCTCGTACCAGCACGTCATACGTACACAACTCCTCGTTCACCCACGGCAGCTGACGCACCGTCTTCTGCCCGTTTGGTGATACCCGGGCTGTTTGCGCCGTACGCCGGAAGGAGACAACAGAGGTACGGGTCTTTGCAGTTCAGCGGCCCGCAGCGGGGATTTACTTGGCTTGGAAGGCTGTTGGACTCATGGCACTCGCGCAGCCCGAGCGGGGCGGGCTGCTGCCCCAGCGGACGGCACCCCATCGCGGCACGCTCGCCACCACCGCCTGCATGGAGACCTTGCAGGTCGGCTATCTGCACGCCGTCGCGGCGGCCGCCGGCTGCTCGCTGTCCCAGCCCTTTCCCGACAACGGCATCGACTGGCACGTCAGCCACAGCGCCCCCGGGCACACGGTCGACGACGAAGTCACCATCAAGGTGCAGCTCAAGTGCACGTACCAGATCCCGCCGAACCCGCCGGGGCCCGCCTTCTCCTTCACACTCGACAACGAGCACCTGGCGAAGCTCGCCCGCACCCCGGTCTCGGTGCACAAGATCCTGGTCGTGATGCTCGTGCCCAGGTCCCAGGACGACTGGCTGCGCGCCAGCCACGACCGCCTCGACCTGCGGCACTGCTGCTACTGGATCAACCTCGCCGGGCACGCCATCACCGGCCGGCGCAGGACCACCGTCCGCATACCGACCTCGCGGATCTTCGACGACCGCGCGCTCTGCGAGATCATGACGCGGGTCGGGACGGGAGGCAGACCATGACGCACCGCCCGATCGACGAAGTCCTGCGGCCGGTGCGGCCGCACCCGGCCGAGGCGTTCTGGAGCCAGCCGCCCGAGCCCGGCCAGGTCGACCCCGCCGTACTCAGCGCGCTGCTGCAACGGCACGGCTGGCAGCGGCGCGGAGGCGCGGCAGGACGGTACGGCCGGTGGACTCCACCCGGGCCCGGTGGCGGCGGCACCAGCCTGCTGGTGCCGGAGAACCGGGCCTTCCCCGACAGCGACGACCTGCTCGGCGAGGCGCTCGTCGCGCTAGCCCGCAGCGGTTCGCCGTCCGCACGCGACGTACTGGTCGCACTCGCCGTGCCCAGCGACGAGATCCGCTGGTGGCGGGACGTCCCGACCGGACCCGTGGGCGCCGCGCCCTGGACCGTCGAGGAGCAGCTGCGCGCGGCCGCCCGCCAGATGCTGCTCGCGGGCGCGCTGGCCACACGCGCGCGTGCCGGCTATTACGGCGCCCGGCACCGCAGGTCCGCCGCCACGTCCCTGGAGAACGTCCTGGTCGGCGCCGAACCCGGCGGACGCCGGCTCACCGCCTTCGTACCCGTCGCCACCGGACGGCCGCTCGCCATCCGCCTGCACCAGGCGCTGTACGCCGCCCGCGAGGCCATCGACTACCAGCGGGCCACCGGCGGCATGGACGCCTTCGACGCGGCCGTCGAGGCGGGCGTCAGCCACGAGCTCCTGGAAGCCCTGGTGGCCCTCGTCCGCGGCACCGAGGGCGCCCGGATCGCCGTCGAGTGGGCGCCCGCGGACGGCGTCCCCGAGGGCTGCGCGACGCCCGCCGAGCCCGTCGAGTTCTCGCCCGGCGACCTGCCCGTGCTGCGCGAGGCCGGCGCCCGCTATCTGCGCGAGGAGCCGTCCGTGCCGGTCCGCCTCACCGGTGCCGTGGTGCGGATGCGCAGGTCGGGGCCGCGCGGCGAGGGCACCGTACGGCTGCGGGTCATCGCGGGCGCCGAGGTCCCGCACGTCCGTATGACCCTCGACGAGGAGGCGTACCGGATAGCGGGCCATGCCCACCTGGTCGGGCTGCCGGTGCGGGTGCACGGGCGGCTGGAGAGCCGCGGCGGTTTCCGCAGGCTCACGAACGCTTCCGGTGTCGTACCCGTGCAGGTGGACGAGGCCGAGCGGGACCGTCTGATGAAGTCGCTCCAGGAGAACCTGGACTTCTTCGAAGAGGCGTGCAGCGGGGACTGAGGGCGCAGTGGGCACAACCGTTTCGCGGTGGGCACCCCCGGCTCGGTAGGATCGCCGGAAAGGCATTGCCATGCCATGCCCCAGTGGGTGAGCTTGCCCCCCTTCAGTCAGGAGAGACCGGTGTCAGACGTCCGTGTGATCATCCAACGCGATTCCGAGCGGGACGAGCGTGTGGTGACGACGGGCACTACGGCCGCCGACCTCTTCGCCGGTGAGCGCGCCATCGTCGCGGCCCGTGTCGGCGGCGAGCTGAAGGACCTTGCGTACGAGGTGAAGGACGGCGAGGAGGTCGAGCCCGTCGAGATCTCCTCCGAGGACGGCCTCAACATCCTGCGCCACTCCACCGCGCACGTCATGGCCCAGGCCGTGCAGGAGCTCTTCCCCGAGGCCAAGCTGGGCATCGGCCCGCCGATCAAGGACGGCTTCTACTACGACTTCGACGTCGAGAAGCCCTTCCACCCCGATGACCTCAAGGCCATCGAGAAGAAGATGCAGGAGATCCAGAAGCGCGGGCAGAAGTTCGCGCGCCGGGTCACCACCGACGAGGCCGCCCGCGAGGAGCTGGCCGGCGAGCCGTACAAGCTGGAGCTCATCGGCCTCAAGGGCAACGCCGCCGAGGCGGCCGAGGGCGCCGACGCCGAGGTCGGCGGCGGCGAGCTGACCATCTACGACAACCTCGACGGCAAGACCGGCGAGCTGTGCTGGAAGGACCTCTGCCGCGGTCCCCACCTGCCCAGCACCCGGAACATCCCGGCGTTCAAGCTGATGCGCTCCGCCGCCGCCTACTGGCGCGGCAGCGAGAAGAACCCGCAGCTCCAGCGCATCTACGGCACCGCGTGGCCGACCAAGGACGAGCTGAAGGCGTACCTCGACTTCCTCGCCGAGGCCGAGAAGCGCGACCACCGCAAGCTCGGCGCCGAGCTGGACCTCTTCTCCATCCCGGAGGAGCTGGGCTCCGGCCTCGCGGTCTTCCACCCCAAGGGCGGCATCGTCCGCCGGGAGATGGAGTCCTACTCGCGCAAGCGCCACGAGGACGCGGACTACGAGTTCGTGAACACCCCGCACATCTCGAAGGAACAGCTCTTCGTGACCTCGGGGCACCTGCCGAACTACGGGGACGCGATGTTCCCGCCGCTGGAGTTCGACGGGCAGAACTACCGCCTCAAGGCGATGAACTGCCCCATGCACAACCTGATCTTCAAGGCGCGCGGTCGTTCGTACCGTGAACTGCCGCTGCGGCTCTTCGAGTTCGGCACGGTCTACCGCTACGAGAAGTCGGGCGTCGTGCACGGCCTGACCCGCGCCCGCGGCTTCACGCAGGACGACTCGCACATCTACTGCACCAAGGAGCAGATGGCGGGCGAGCTGGACTCGCTGCTCACCTTCGTCCTGGACCTGCTGCGCGACTACGGCCTGCACGACTTCGAGCTGGAGCTGTCCACCCGCGACGACTCCCCGAAGTTCATCGGCGAGGACGCGGAGTGGGAGGAGGCCACCGACGCGCTGCGCCAGGCCGCCGAGAAGCAGGGCCTCCCGCTCGTTCCCGACCCGGGCGGCGCCGCGTACTACGGCCCGAAGATCTCCGTCCAGGCCAAGGACGCCATCGGCCGCTCCTGGCAGATGTCCACGGTTCAGGTCGACTTCCAGCAGCCCAAGCGGTTCAACCTGGAGTACACCGCCGCGGACGGCTCGAAGCAGCAGCCGGTCATGATCCACCGCGCGCTGTTCGGTTCGATCGAGCGCTTCTTCGCGGTGCTGCTCGAGCACTACGCGGGCGCGTTCCCGGCCTGGCTGGCGCCCGTGCAGGCGATCGGCATCCCGATCGGCGACGCGCACGTGCCGTACCTGGCGGAGTTCGCCAAGAAGGCGAAGGCGGCCGGGCTGCGCGTCGAGGTCGACGCGTCCTCGGACCGCATGCAGAAGAAGATCCGCAACGCGCAGAAGCAGAAGGTGCCGTTCATGGTCATCGCGGGCGACGAGGACATGACGGCCGGCGCCGTCTCCTTCCGCTACCGCGACGGCTCGCAGGAGAACGGCATCCCCGTCGACGAGGCGATCGCCAAGATCGTCAAAATCGTCGAGGAGCGCGCACAGGTCTGACCCGTACGGCGTCCGAGGCCTCCGGGGAGCTCAGCGCCCCGGAGGCCTTTCGTCGCTCTCACTCGAGAACACCTGGATCAGCCAGGACGAGAACGAGCCGGTCACGGCGCCGAGCAACGCCACGCCGCAGGCCATCAGCCCCACCGCGATGATCCGTCCCCTCGGCGTCACGGGAGTGACATCCCCGTATCCCACCGTCGACAAGGTGGCGCAGGCCCACCACAACGAGTCCCCGAAGGTAAGGATCGTCGCGTCCGGCGCCGTGTGCTCCACCTGGTAGACGGCGAGGGAACCGGAGAAGCCCAGAAGTGACACCGACAGGGTCGCGTACGTGATCACCCGCGCGTGCAGGCTGAGCCTGGGTTGTCCGCGACGGCGCAGCACGGCGTCGTACAGCTTGACGATCCGCACAGGCCGCAGCAGAGGCAGGACGAGCACCGCCGTGTCCACCAAGTGCGTCCGTACGAAACGAAGCCGCTGCCCGCTCAGCCGCCAGCGCACCGCGTAGTCGACCGCGAACAGGCCCCACGTGCCGAACAGCACCGTCAGACAGAAGTCCTTCCACTTCGGGGGCAGCCCATCGGCCAGTACATGGACCGCGTACGAGCCGAGAAACAGCAGCGACGCCACGGCGAGCGGGCCTTCGGTGCGCCGCTCCCAGCGGCTCTGCGGGCTGTCGTCATCCATCGCCCCAGCTTGGCCGCAAGCCCTTTTGCAGGGCCCCCGCCGACACGCCGCGAACGGGCGAAGCAATATGCTGCAACACATGACGAGTGAGCCGGAGCAGCAGATCGGAGTGGGAACGCAGGACGCGTTCCAGCGCTTGTGGACGCCCCACCGGATGGCTTACATCCAGGGCGAGAACAAGCCCACCGGACCGGGGGCCGATGACGGCTGCCCCTTCTGCTCGATCCCGGCCAAGTCGGACGAGGACGGGCTGATCGTGCGGCGCGGCGAGCAGGTGTACGCCGTGCTCAACCTCTACCCGTACAACGGCGGTCACCTCATGGTCGTGCCCTACCGCCACGTCGCCGACTACACGGACCTGACGGACCCGGAGACCGCCGAACTCGGCGAACTGACCAAGCAGGCCATGACCGCCCTGCGCACCGCCTCCGGCGCCCACGGCTTCAACATCGGCATGAACCAGGGCACGGTCGCCGGCGCCGGCATCGCCGCCCACCTCCACCAGCACATCGTCCCCCGCTGGGGCGGCGACACCAACTTCATGCCGGTCGTCGGCCACACCAAGGTCCTGCCCCAGCTCCTGGCAGACACCCGCAAGATGCTGGCAGAGGCCTGGCCGACGGCGTAGTGCGGATAGGTGGGGGTGCCTGGTCGACGGGCGCGCAGTTCCCCGCGCCCCTCTAGGGGCGCGGGGAACTGCGCGCTCAGCCCCCACCGACCCGCACCCGACGAACCGCCCCACCCGCGCCCAGCTCCACCGCCCCGCACCTCACGACCGAGCCGTCTCCCGCCCAACCGCCGGAGGCTCACGCATCGTAGAGGTCGGCCTTCCGCGGCATAGGATCCTGCACCGCCGTACTGAGGAACGCGGACCGGGTGCCGAACTTCTCGGTGTCGACCCCGTTCTCCTCCAGGACCTTGATCGCCGCCGCGTGGACCACCCGCAGCACCGGCGTAGCAGCCCGCAACGCGTCGTCGGCCATGAACCGGTGCCGCCACGGCTGATCGGCCCAGGCGTGCCGCAGCCCGAAGGGCTCGGGCAGCGTCAGGGTCCCGCCCATCCAGTTGAGCAGCGGCGGGTACCAGGTGAAGGGCGCCCGCGCGGCGAGCCGTACGACCTCGTCCGTGGTGACCAGCGGCAGATTCACCTTCCGGGTCTCCCAGAACTTGACCGCTTTCGCGACCTCCTTCGTCGGAGCCTCCGGCTTCGTCGTGAAGAGCGGGTTCACCGGACCGAGGGCATGCCCGGTCACCTCGATGCGCAGCGTCTCGTGCAGCACGGTCACGGTGATCAGCATGGTGATGATCAACTGGCCGTCCCAGAGCGTCCATTGGACCCCCAGGTAGTGCCGGTTCCCGCTGCCGAACTGCTGCTTGTTGCAGATGTCCTGTATCGCGTGGGTCTTGATCGTGTACGCGTCCACGTCCGTACCGTCCGGCCGGGACACCGCCTTCGCGTTCTCGCCGATCGGCGTGACGACCCAGTGCTTTATCGAAGGGGCCGGAAAACCACCGGTGTTGAGCGGACCGCGCTCCAGCATCCGCAGCTGGTCGTGGATGGACCGTATGACGTCCCAGCTGCGGAACGGGTGGATCTCCTTGCCCTTGTCACGCGCCACCAGGTCCTCGGCGAGCTGCCAGCTGCCCCAGCGGGTGCCCATGCCGAGTATGCCCTTGGGGCCCGCGTAGAAGACCGAGTTGGACTGCTGCTCGGCGGTGAGACGGGCGAGGGCCTGGCGCAGCCGCTCGGCCGCCGTCTCACCGGGGCTGCCGGGCACGGCCTCGGGGATCTTGGGGCCGATGCCGCCGCCGGACAGGAGGCTGTCCCAGCGGTCGCGCAGGTCCTTGGCCGTGCGCTCGCAGATCTGCTTGGCCCAGAGCCAGCCGACGACCGGGAGGACGACCGACGCGCGCGCGTACCAGGCCCAGAAGCCCGTGAACGGCATGCGGATGAGGAAGAGCACGGCGAGGGCGCCGACGGCGACGAGAAGGGTGGTCGCCAGGGCGGAGGCGCGCTTGTCCTCGCGCTTGGCGATCTGCGTGCGGATCTGGAAGACCAGCAGCCAGACCACGAGGCCGGGCAGGAAGAGCAGCCCGCACAGCACCATCACGGCCGACAGCCAGTTGTCCCGCTCCCTGCGGATGCGGTTTGCCGCGAGGCAGTGCTCCACGACGACCTGCGGCTCGGTGCCGAAGGACTGGATGAGCGGCTTGCGTCCGGCGCCCAGCATGCGGTCCTGCACGGCCCGCGCGAAGGCCTCGCCCAGGTTCGGCGCGAACAGCTTGATCTTTCCGGCCTTGACGGTGGACTTGTGCCAGTCGTTGTCGGCCTTGAGGATCTCCTCGACGCCGTTGTCCCGGTACGCCGCCGAGGCGAGCGCGAAAGTCGCCGCCGTCTGGCCCGCGGAACCCGAGAGCGGCACCTGCGCCCCGGGAGTGAAATCGAAACCGTCGAACGCCACTTCCGCCCCCCTTGCCGCCACACCCGCACCTGCGGCTTTCCCGACTTCCCTGCTCCGCACACCTGTTGATCAGGTCATCGTCTTGATCAGTTCTCAGAGTATCGGCCGCGACCGACATTCGTCGGCGGACGGCCGAAGCCGCCCGCCGACCGGGGGTGCGCTGAACTGCTAGGCGTCCTGCGTCTGTTCTCGGATCCTCTCCGCGATCTGAGGCGGCATCGGCTCGTGCCGCGCGTAACTGCGGTTGAAGCGGGCGGTGCCGTGCGAGAGGGAGCGCAGATCGACGGCGTACCGTCCGATCTCGATCTCCGGGACCTCGGCCCGTACGAGCGTGCGCCCGGAGCCCGCCTGCTCGGTGCCGACGACCCGGCCGCGCCGCCCGGACAAGTCGCTCATCACGGCGCCCACATAGTCGTCGCCGACCAGGACCGTCACCTCGGCCACCGGCTCCAGCAGATGGATCCTGGCGTCGGCGGCCGCCTCGCGCAGGGCGAGCGCGCCCGCCGTCTGGAACGCGGCGTCGGAGGAGTCCACCGAGTGCGCCTTGCCGTCGAGCAGCGTGATCCGTACGTCGATGAGGGGATAGCCCGCGGCCACGCCCTTGGCGGCCTGGGTGCGCACCCCCTTCTCGACGGACGGGATGAACTGCCGTGGCACGGCGCCGCCGACGACCTTGTCCACGAACTCGATGCCCGAGCCGTTCGGCAGCGGTTCGACCTCGATCTCGCAGATCGCGTACTGGCCGTGCCCGCCCGACTGCTTCACATGGCGGCCGCGCCCGGCGGACTTGCCCGCGAACGTCTCCCGTAGGGAGACCTTGTACGGGATCACGTCGACCTGGACGCCGTAGCGGTTGCGCAGCCGCTCCAGGGCGACGTCCGCGTGGGCCTCGCCCAGGCACCACAGGACGACCTGGTGGGTGTTCTGGTTCTGCTCCAGGCGCATGGTGGGGTCCTCGGCGACCAGCCGGCCGAGGCCCTGCGAGAGCTTGTCCTCGTCGGCCTTGCTGTGCGCCTGGATGGCGAGCGGCAGCAGCGGGTCGGGCATCTGCCACGGCTCCATGAGCAGCGGGTCGTCCTTGGCCGAGAGGGTGTCGCCGGTCTCGGCGCGGTTCAGTTTCGCCACGCACGCCAGGTCGCCCGCGATGCAGTGCGTGAGGGCGCGCTGCTGCTTGCCGAACGGCGCGGACAGAGCGCCGATGCGCTCGTCCACGTCATGGTCCTCGTGGCCGCGGTCGGTCAGCCCGTGTCCCGAGACGTGCACCGTCTCGTCGGGGCGCAGGGTGCCGGAGAAGACGCGGACGAGCGAGACCCGGCCCACGTAGGGGTCGCTGGCCGTCTTCACGACCTCCGCGACCAGCGGCCCGTTCGGGTCGCACACCTTCACCTCGCGCGCCGCGCCGTCCGGTGTGGTCACCGTGGGCGCCTCGCGCTCCAGCGGGGTCGGGAAGCCACCTGTGACGAGCTCCAGGAGCTCGACCGTGCCCAGCCCCTGACGGGCCCCCTCGGCGGCCGGGGCGGCGGCCAGTACCGGGAAGAAGGTCCCGCGTGCCACGGCCCTCTCCAGGTCGTCCACGAGCGTCTTGAGGTCGATCTCCTCCCCGTCGATGTAGCGGTCCATGAGGGTCTCGTCCTCGCTCTCGGCGATGATCCCCTCGATCAGCCGGTTGCGGGCCTCCTCGATGAGCGGCAGCTGGTCGGGCCCCGGCTCCGCCTCCTTGCGCTCCCCGGAGGAGTAGTCGAACAGCCGCTGGGACAGCAGCCCGGTCAGGCCCGTCACGGGCGCGTGTCCATCGGGACCCTCCTCGCCGCGCAGCGGCAGATACAGCGGCAGTACGGCGTCGGGGTCGTCCGCGCCGAAGGCCTCCGCGCAGGTCCGTGTCATCTCCTCGAAGTTGGCCCGGGCGGACTCGAGGTGGGTGATCACGATGGCCCGCGGCATGCCGACGGCCGCGCACTCCTCCCACACCATCCGGGTCGAGCCGTCCACGCCGTCCGAGGCCGAGACGACGAAAAGGGCCGCGTCCGCCGCTCGCAGACCGGCCCGCAGTTCCCCGACGAAGTCGGCGTATCCGGGGGTGTCCAGAATGTTGATCTTGTATCCGTCCCAGTCGACGGGTACCAGGGAGAGCTGCACCGACCGCTGCTGGCGGTGCTCGATCTCGTCGTAGTCGGAGACGGTGCCGCCGTCCTCCACGCGGCCCGCCCGGTTCACCGCTCCCGCTGTCAGCGCGAGAGCTTCCACCAATGTCGTCTTGCCCGATCCGCTGTGGCCGACCAGCACCACATTCCGTACGGACGCGGGGTGGTCGGCCGCTGTAGCCCTGCCGGCGGCTCCGGGGTGTGCGTTCGCCTTGTCGCCCATGGCCTTGCCTCCCGTGCACGGTGAGGTCACTGTGGGCGCGGACATGACGGATCCGCGTGCGGTGCGGCTCCGATGACGCCCGCGGTGTCTTCGAGCTTTGCACTCGCGTCACGGTGCGTCCATACGGCGGACGCGATCGCGCCCCGACACCGGCGGCATCCCCTCGTGACACGGGGGTGCGGGTGCCCGACCGTCGCACAAGCGCGCGCGTGGCTACGATGGGCCAGCCGGTGGCCAGCAGGGGCCGCGCGGCCACACCGACCCTCGGGAAGGCCATGCTGAACAAGTACGCGCGTGCATTCTTCACGCGTGTCCTCACACCGTTCGCCGCGTTTCTCATCCGCCGGGGGGTAAGCCCCGACACGGTCACCCTCCTGGGCACGGCCGGAGTCATGGCGGGCGCGCTGGTCTTCTACCCCCGGGGGGAGTTCTTCTGGGGCACGATCGTCATCACGCTCTTCGTGTTCTCGGACCTGGTCGACGGCAATATGGCGCGCCAGCTCGGCCGCTCCAGCCGTTGGGGCGCGTTCCTGGATTCGACGCTCGACCGGGTCGCCGACGGCGCGATCTTCGGCGGCTTCGCGCTCTGGTACGCGGGCAACGGCGACAACAACGTCCTCTGCGCGGTCTCGATCTTCTGCCTGGCCAGCGGCCAGGTGGTCTCGTACACCAAGGCCCGCGGTGAATCCATCGGCCTTCCGGTCGCAGTCAATGGCCTGGTCGAGCGCGCCGAGCGCCTGGTGATCTCGCTGGTCGCGGCCGGCCTGGCGGGCCTGCACACGTTCGGTGTGCCCGGCATCCAGGTGCTGCTGCCCATCGCGCTGTGGATCGTCGCCGTCGGCAGCCTCGTCACGCTCATCCAGCGCGTCGTCACGGTCCGCAGGGAGTCCGCGGAGGCGGACGCCGCCGCGGCGGCCCAGAACAGTGGGGCCACGCCGTGACCAGCCTCCAGGACAGACTGGTGGACGGGGCGTACGCGCTCGGCTGGAGCACCGTCAAGAAGCTCCCCGAGCCGGTCGCCGTGCGGCTGGGCCGGACGATCGCCGACCTCGCCTGGAAGAAGCGCGGCAAGGGCGTCCAGCGGCTGGAGAGCAACTACGCGCGCGTGCTGCCCGACGCGACTCCGGAGCGGCTCGCCGAGCTCTCCAAGGCGGGAATGCGCTCATATCTGCGCTACTGGATGGAGTCCTTCCGGCTCCCCGCCTGGAGCGCGGAGCGCGTGAAGACGGGCTTCGACCCGAAGGACGTGCACTACCTCACCGACGCGCTCGCCTCCGACAGGGGCGTGATCCTGGCCCTCCCGCACATGGGCAACTGGGATCTCGCGGGCGCCTGGGTCACCACGAAGCTGGAGACCCCGTTCACGACGGTCGCCGAGCGGCTCAAGCCCGAATCGCTGTACGACCGTTTCGTCGCCTACCGCGAGGGCCTCGGCATGGAGGTCCTGCCGCACAGCGGCGGCACCGCCTTCGGCACACTGGCCCGGCGGCTGCGCGACGGCGGACTGATCTGCCTGGTCGCCGAGCGCGATCTGTCCGCGTCCGGCGTCGAGGTGAAGTTCTTCGGGGAGGCGACCCGGATGCCCGCGGGTCCGGCTCTGCTGGCCCAGCAGACGGGAGCCATCCTGCTTCCGGTGACACTCTGGTACGACGACTCGCCCGTGATGAAGGGCCGCCTGCATCCCCCCGTCGAGGTCCCCGAGACAGGTACCCGGGCCGACAAGACGTCTGTCATGACACAGGCGCTGGCCGACGCCTTCGCCACGGGGATCGCCGACCATCCGGAGGACTGGCACATGCTGCAGCGCTTGTGGCTGAAGGACCTCGACCCAGAGAAGGATCCCGGGAGCACCGGGAGCACCGGGAGCACCGGGAGCACCGGGAGCACCGGAAACACCGAGAAGGATCCCGAGAAGGGGACCCCGTGAGGATCGGCATCGTCTGCCCGTACTCCTGGGACGTGCCGGGCGGCGTCCAGTTCCACATCCGCGACCTGGCCGAACACCTCATCCGACTCGGGCACGAGGTCTCCGTCCTCGCCCCCGCGGACGACGAGACACCCCTGCCGCCGTACGTCGTCTCGGCCGGCCGCGCCGTCCCGGTGCCGTACAACGGCTCCGTGGCGCGCCTGAACTTCGGCTTCCTCTCGGCGGCCCGGGTGCGGCGCTGGCTGCACGACGGCACCTTCGACGTGATCCACATCCATGAGCCGGCCTCGCCGTCGCTCGGACTGCTGGCCTGCTGGGCCGCGCAGGGCCCCATCGTGGCCACCTTCCACACCTCGAACCCGCGCTCCCGCGCGATGGTCGCCGCGTACTCGATCCTCCAGGCGGCCCTGGAGAAGATCAGCGCGCGGATCGCGGTGAGCGAGTACGCGCGCCGCACCCTCGTCGAGCACCTGGGCGGCGACGCCGTCGTCATCCCGAACGGTGTCGACGTCGACTTCTTCGCCCGGGCCAAGCCCAAGTCCGAGTGGCAGGGCGACACCCTCGGCTTCATCGGCCGCATCGACGAGCCCCGCAAGGGCCTGCCGGTGCTCATGAAGGCACTCCCCGAGATCCTCGCCGAGCGCCCGGGGACCCGGCTGCTGGTCGCCGGGCGCGGTGACGAGGAGGAGGCGGTCGAGTCGCTGCCCGCCGAGATGCGCTCGCGCGTCGAGTTCCTCGGCATGATCAGCGACGAGGACAAGGCCCGCTTCCTGCGCAGCGTCGACGTGTACGTGGCGCCCAACACCGGCGGCGAGAGCTTCGGGATAATCCTCGTGGAGGCGATGTCGGCGGGAGCGCCCGTGCTTGCTTCCGACCTCGACGCGTTCGCCCAGGTGCTCGACCAGGGCGCGGCGGGCGAGCTGTTCGCCAACGAGGACGCGGACGCGCTGGCCGCCGCCGCGCTGCGACTCCTGGGCGATCCGGCGCGCCGGGCCGAACTGCGCGAGCGGGGGAGTGCCCATGTGCGGCGCTTCGACTGGTCGACGGTCGGCGCGGACATCCTGTCCGTGTACGAGACGGTGACGGACGGAGCGGCGGCGGTCGCCGCCGACGAACGGACCGGGCTGCGGGCGCGGTTCGGGCTGGCCCGGGACTGAACATGCCGGACACCTCGGGTGGGGGAGCGTCGTGCTGCGCACCCGCGCGCGGGGAGGCCAGTTCACTTTTCCAACTCGCTGCACCCGGCCCACGGAGGGGCGAGCGTCGCGCGCACGATGCCGCGGCCCTCACTTTGCCGGGCGGCGAGTTCCGCAGGGGCGACGCCTTCGACGAGGGGTATCCGGACGACGCCGAGGGACCCGTCCGTACGGTGACCGTGGCACCGTTCCGGATCGACGCGACCGCCGTCTCCAACGCCCGGTTCGCCGACTTCGTGCGGGAGACCGGGTACCGGACGGAGGCGGAGCGGTACGGCAGCTCGTTCGTGTTCCACCTGCTGCTGCACCCCGGTGCGCGGGACGCCGTGCTGGGGGCCGTCGCCGCGGCACCCTGGTGGCTGGGCGTCGAGGGCGCCTCCTGGAGTGCGCCCGAGGGACCCGGCTCGGATCTCGAAGGCCGCTCGGACCACCCCGTCGTGCATGTTTCGTACCACGACGCGCTCGCGTACTGCTCCTGGGCGGGCGCCCGGCTGCCCACCGAGGACGAGTGGGAGTACGCGGCCCGCGGCGGCCTCGAAGGGTGCCGCTATCCCTGGGGCGACGAGTTCGCGCCGGGCGGCCGGGAGCGGATGAACACCTGGCAGGGGGAGTTCCCCCGGGTCAGCGGGCGTCCGGGCGGCGCGACCGGGACCGTGCCCGTCGACGCGTACGAGCCCAACGGCTTCGGGCTGCACAACACGTCGGGCAACGTGTGGGAGTGGTGCGCGGACCTCTTCTCCGAACAGGACGCGGACCAGCGCGTCATCCGGGGCGGCTCCTACCTCTGCCACGCTTCGTACTGCAACCGCTACCGGGTCGCCGCCCGCTCCAAGAACACGCCCGACTCCTCGACCGGGCACGGCGGTTTCCGTTGCGCGTGGGACCTCGAAGAGCGCTGACCGCACCCCGGTAGCCTTGCCGCCCGTGACCGCAACCCTCATCTGGATCCTCGTCGGCCTCGTCGTGATCGGCCTCTACCTGAGCTGGACCGCCGGGCGGCTGGACCGGCTGCATGCCCGCATCGACGCCGCCCGCGCCGCCCTCGACGCGCAGTTGCTGCGCCGTGCCTCCGTGGCACAGGAGTTGGCCACGTCGGGCGTTCTCGATCCGGCCGCCTCGATCGTGCTGTACGAGGCCGCGCACGCGGCCCGGCAGGCCGAGGAGGAGCAGCGGGAGGTGGCCGAGAGCGAGTTGAGCCAGGCGCTCAGGGCCGTGTTCGGGGAGGTGCAGCAGGTGGAGGCGGTGCGGGCTGTTCCGGGCGGGGAGGCAGCGGCGAGTGAGCTGGCGCAGGCGGTGCGGCGGGTGCCGATGGCTCGGCGCTTCCACAATGACTCCGTGCGCGCCGCGCGTGCGCTCCGCCGCCACCGCAAGGTCCGCTGGTTCCGCCTCGCCGGCCACGCCCCGTTCCCCATGGCCTTCGAAATGGACGACGAGCCCCCGGTAGCCCTGGCAGACCGCCCCACCAGCTGACCTGCGATTTTCGGTTGTGTGTCGGCTGCGGGTGGGTGGGCCGTTCGCGCAGTTCCCCGCGCCCCTTCAGGGGCGCGGGGAACTGCGCAATCTTTTAGCGGGGGTCTGGGGGCGCAGCCCCCAGGGACGGGACGGGTAGGGGCGGCGAGGGCGAAAAAAATCCACCGGCTCCCCATTGGCCCTTGTAGTGGACTGGTCCCCTCGCGTTTCCTCGGTCAAGCAGAAATCCTCTTTCACCGAGTGAGGTCAACCCGTGTCCAGCACGCTCTCCAACTCCGCCCAGCCCGCTGAAAACACCGCGATCGGCACCGCCCGCGTAAAGCGCGGCATGGCCGAGCAGCTCAAGGGCGGCGTGATCATGGACGTGGTCAACGCCGAGCAGGCGAAGATCGCCGAGGACGCCGGCGCCGTGGCCGTCATGGCCCTGGAGCGGGTCCCCGCCGACATCCGCAAGGACGGCGGCGTGGCCCGCATGTCGGACCCGACCATGATCGAGGAGATCATCGACGCGGTCTCGATCCCGGTCATGGCCAAGTCGCGTATCGGCCACTTCGTCGAGGCCCAGGTCCTCCAGTCCCTCGGCGTCGACTACATCGACGAGTCCGAGGTCCTCACCCCCGCCGACGAGGTCAACCACTCCGACAAGTGGGCGTTCACGACCCCCTTCGTCTGCGGCGCCACCAACCTCGGTGAGGCCCTGCGCCGCATCGCCGAGGGCGCGGCCATGATCCGCTCCAAGGGCGAGGCCGGCACCGGCAACGTCGTCGAGGCCGTCCGCCACCTGCGCCAGATCAAGAACGAGATCGCCAAGCTGCGCGGCTTCGACAACAACGAGCTGTACGCCGCCGCCAAGGAGCTCCGCGCCCCGTACGAGATCGTCAAGGAGGTCGCCGAGCTCGGCAAGCTGCCGGTCGTGCTGTTCTCCGCCGGTGGCGTCGCCACCCCGGCCGACGCCGCGCTGATGCGCCAGCTCGGCGCCGAGGGCGTCTTCGTCGGCTCCGGCATCTTCAAGTCCGGCGACCCGGCCAAGCGCGCCGCCGCCATCGTGAAGGCGACCACCTTCTACGACGACCCCAAGATCATCGCGGACGCGTCCCGCAACCTGGGCGAGGCCATGGTCGGCATCAACTGCGACACCCTCCCCGAGGCCGAGCGCTACGCCAACCGCGGCTGGTAAGGCACACCACTCATGAACACCCCCGTCATAGGCGTCCTGGCCCTCCAGGGCGACGTACGGGAGCATCTCATCGCCCTGGCCGCGGCTGACGCCGTGGCCAGGCCGGTGCGGCGCCCCGAGGAGCTCGCCGAGGTGGATGGCCTGGTCATCCCCGGCGGTGAGTCCACCACCATCTCCAAGCTGGCCGTCCTCTTCGGAGTGATGGAACCCCTCCGCGCGCGCGTGCGGGCCGGAATGCCCGTCTACGGCACCTGCGCCGGCCTGATCATGCTCGCCGACAAGATCCTCGACCCGCGCTCGGGCCAGGAGACGATCGGCGGTATCGACATGATCGTGCGCCGCAACGCCTTCGGACGGCAGAACGAGTCGTTCGAAGCGGCTGTCGACGTCCGGGGCATCGCGGGCGATCCTGTAGAGGGCGTCTTCATCCGCGCCCCCTGGGTCGAGTCCGTCGGCGCCGAGACCGAGGTGCTCGCCGAGCACGACGGCCACATCGTCGCGGTCCGCCAGGGCAACGCGCTCGCCACGTCGTTCCACCCGGAACTGACCGGCGACCACCGCGTGCACGCCCTGTTCGTCGACATGGTGCGCGCGAACCGGACTCCAGAGTCCTTGTAGGATCTCTGGGGTTCGTAAAGAGTTGGGTTACGCGAAGGAGACAGGCAGATGTCCGGCCACTCTAAATGGGCTACGACGAAGCACAAGAAGGCCGTGATCGACGCCAAGCGCGGCAAGCTCTTCGCGAAGATGATCAAGAACATCGAGGTCGCGGCGCGGACGGGTGGCGCTGACCCGGCCGGCAACCCGACGCTGTTCGACGCCATCCAGAAGGCCAAGAAGAGCTCGGTCCCGAACAAGAACATCGACTCCGCGGTCAAGCGTGGCGCCGGTCTCGAGGCCGGTGGCGCCGACTACGAGACGATCATGTACGAGGGTTACGGTCCGAACGGTGTCGCGGTGCTCATCGAGTGCCTCACCGACAACCGCAACCGCGCCGCCTCGGACGTGCGCGTCGCCATGACCCGCAACGGCGGCAACATGGCCGACCCGGGCTCCGTCTCGTACCTGTTCAACCGCAAGGGCGTCGTGATCGTCCCCAAGGGCGAGCTGGCCGAGGACGACGTCCTGGGTGCCGTGCTCGACGCGGGTGCCGAGGAGGTCAACGACCTCGGTGAGTCCTTCGAGGTCATCTCCGAGGCCACCGACCTGGTCGGGGTGCGCACCGCGCTCCAGGAGGCCGGAATCGACTACGACTCCGCCGACGCCAACTTCGTCCCGACCATGCAGGTCGAGCTGGACGAAGAGGGTGCCCGGAAGATCTTCAAGCTGATCGACGCCCTGGAGGACAGCGACGACGTGCAGAACGTCTTCGCCAACTTCGACGTCAGCGACGAGGTCATGGAGAAGGTCGACGCGTAGCGCTGCCGCGAGCTGAACGTGCTCAACGGGCCGACGGGACACACCCCGTCGGCCCGTCGCTTTGTCGGCTGTTGTCAGTGGCACCCGATAGCCTGCACAAACTGGGGGCACCTCCCAGCGGTAGCCGGGGGAGAGATCGAAGGAGGGGGCAGGGTGCGGGTACTGGGTGTCGACCCCGGGCTGACCCGGTGCGGCGTCGGGGTGGTCGAAGGTGTCGCGGGCCGGCCCCTGACCATGCGCGGCGTCGGTGTCGTACGCACGCCCGTGGACGCCGAGTTGGGCCTGCGCCTCGTCGCCATCGAGCAGGGCATCGAGCAGTGGCTCGACGAGTACGCGCCCGAATTCGTCGCCGTGGAGCGGGTGTTCAGCCAGCACAACGTCCGTACGGTGATGGGCACGGCCCAGGCCAGCGCCGTCGCCATGCTCTGCGCTGCCCGCCGCGGCATCCCTGTCGCCCTGCACACCCCGAGCGAGGTCAAGGCCGCCGTCACCGGCAACGGACGCGCGGACAAGGCCCAGGTCGGCGCGATGGTCACCCGCCTGCTCCGCCTCGACGCGCCCCCCAAGCCCGCCGACGCCGCCGACGCCCTCGCCCTCGCCATCTGCCACATCTGGCGCGCCCCCGCCCAGAACCGGCTCCAGCAGGCAGCCGCCCAGAACCGCCTTCAGCAGGCCGCTGCTCAGAACCGGTTCCAGCAGGCCGCCGCCGAGAACAGACTCCAGCAGGCAGCCGCGCGGACCGGGCTCCCGCAGGCCGCCGCCCCGCCCGCATCGAATAACGCCTCGCACCACGCTTCGAAAGGCCGTACCGCATGATCGCCTTCGTCAGCGGCCCGGTCGCCGCCCTCGCCCCCGACTCCGCGGTCGTCGAGGTCGGCGGTATCGGTATCGCCGTCCAGTGCTCGCCGAACACCCTCTCCGGGCTGCGTATGGGACAGCAGACCAAGCTCGCCACCTCCCTCGTCGTACGCGAGGACTCGCTGACCCTCTACGGCTTCGCGGACGACGACGAGCGGCAGACCTTCGAGCTACTGCAGACCGCGAGCGGTGTCGGCCCGCGCCTCGCCCAGGCCATGCTCGCCACGCACACGCCCGACGGCCTGCGCCGCGCGATCTCCACGGGTGACGAGAAGGCGCTCACCGCCGTCCCCGGCATCGGCAAGAGAGGCGCCCAGAAGCTCCTCCTGGAGCTCAAGGACCGTCTCGGCGCACCCCTCGGCACCGGCGGCCCGGCCATCGGAAGCGCGGTCACCACCGGGTGGCGCGACCAGCTGCACGCCGCGCTCATCGGCCTCGGGTATGCCACCCGCGAGGCCGAGGAGGCGGTCTCCGCGGTCGCCCCGCAGGCCGAGGCCGCCGAGGGCACACCCCAGGTGGGCCAGCTGCTGAAGGCCGCCCTGCAGACCCTGAACCGCGCCCGCTGAACCACTGGCCCTCTCCTCCGGGCCGCTGAACCGCGCCCGCAGCCGAACCACCGGCCGCCCGACCACCACACCGCGAGGCACACGCAATGAACTGGGACGACACGACCGACGAGGCCGCCGCGGAGCGGCTGGTGGGCTCTGTCGCCGACCGTGAGGACCAGGCCGTCGAGGCCGCTCTGCGTCCCAAGGACCTGGACGAGTTCATCGGCCAGGAGAAGGTCCGCGAGCAGCTCGACCTCGTCCTGCGTGCCGCACGCGCGCGTGGCGCCACCGCCGACCATGTGCTTCTCTCGGGTGCTCCCGGACTCGGCAAGACCACCCTCTCGATGATCATCGCGGCCGAGATGGGCGCCCCGATCCGCATCACCAGCGGCCCCGCCATCCAGCACGCCGGGGACCTCGCCGCGATCCTCTCCTCCCTCCAGGAGGGCGAGGTGCTGTTCCTCGACGAGATCCACCGCATGTCCCGGCCCGCCGAGGAGATGCTCTACATGGCGATGGAGGACTTCCGCGTCGACGTCATCGTCGGCAAGGGCCCCGGCGCCACCGCCATCCCCCTCGAACTGCCGCCGTTCACCCTGGTCGGCGCCACGACACGCGCGGGACTGCTGCCGCCCCCGCTGCGCGACCGCTTCGGCTTCACCGCGCACATGGAGTTCTACGAGCCCGCCGAGCTGGAGCGCGTCATCCACCGCTCGGCCAACCTGCTCGACGTCGAAATCGGCTCCGAAGGCGCCGCAGAGATCGCGGGGCGCTCCCGCGGCACGCCCCGTATCGCCAACCGCCTGCTGCGCCGCGTACGCGACTACGCCCAGGTCAAGGCCGACGGCATCATCACCCGCGACATCGCGGCAGCCGCGCTGAAGGTCTACGAGGTCGACGCCCGGGGCCTCGACCGCCTCGACCGCGGTGTCCTCGAAGCCCTGCTCAAGCTCTTCGGCGGCGGCCCGGTCGGCCTGTCCACGCTCGCCGTCGCCGTGGGGGAGGAGCGCGAGACCGTCGAGGAGGTCGCCGAGCCCTTCCTCGTACGGGAGGGACTGCTCGCTCGTACTCCCCGTGGACGGGTGGCCACACCGGCGGCATGGGCGCATCTGGGCCTCACCCCGCCCGGCAGGCCGACTGGTGGAAACGGACAACAGGACCTGTTCGGGGCGTGACGACGGGGGTCCCCCCGCTCTGGGAGCACCTCCCAGGCCCTTGAGGCACTGGGGGAGAAGCCGAGAGTGGGCGAGGGTACGTGCGGGTCAGGAACCCCGGTGCCATGCTGAGCGTTGTTCCATGAGTGCGGACTCGCTTAGACTCCGCCGATGCCGCGCTTGTCGGCGGCATACATACCCCCATCCAGCAGGCCGCTCACCATCTGCGGTCGAAGAAGGAAGTTCCGACCCGTGAGTCTCGTGACCCTCCTCCCGTTCATCGTGCTCATCGGGGCCATGTTCCTGATGACCCGCTCGGCCAAGCGCAAGCAGTCGCAGGCCGCGCAGATGCGTAATGAAATGCAGCCCGGCACCGGCGTCCGCACGATCGGGGGCATGTACGCGACGGTGAAGGAGGTCAACGAAGAGACGGTCCTCCTTGACGCGGCACCGGGCGTCGACCTCGTCTTCGCCAAGAACTCGATCGGCGCCGTCCTGTCCGACGACGAGTACAACCGCATCGTCCACGGCATCGAGCACGACCTGAAGACCGACGCCGCCGTCGTCCCCGACGACGCCTCCTCCCTCACCGAGACCGACGAGCCCGCCGCCGACGCCTCTTCCGACGCCTCCGACGACAAGCCCATCGACCTCGGCAAGAAGGACGCGGCGGACGAGCCGGCCGACGAGCCCGCCGAGGCGAAGGCCGACGAGGCCGGCGAAGCAGAGCCGAAGAAGACCGACGACGGCGAGCCCGACGCGAAGTAGTCACGCCCCGGGAGCGCGGCGCGACCCGCTCGCGCCCCGCGCTTTCCGGGACGTGCTGTTCTCGCACGGAGTCCCGACACCATGTCATGGCCGCCCGCGCGCTGACCCGGCGCAAGGCGGCCCGAGAGGGAGTACGAGAAGGTGGCAGCACCGAAGAAGGGCCGGAGCGCGAGCGCCCAGAGCAGGCCGGGGCGCTCGCTGGCCCTCATCCTGATCGCCATCGCGGCGCTCACCGGGGGGATGTTCGTCTCCGGGCACCCCACCCCGCGTCTCGGCATCGACCTCGCCGGCGGCACGAGCATCACGCTTGAGGCGAAGAACGAGCCGGGCCAGCCCAACGCGATCAACAAGACCAACATGAACACCGCGGTCGACATCATGAACCGCCGTGTCAACGGTCTCGGCGTGTCCGAGGCGGAGGTGCAGACCCAGGGCGACAAGAACATCATCGTCAACATCCCCAAGGGCACGAACTCCGAGCAGGCCCGGAAGCAGGTCGGCACCACCGCCAAGCTCTACTTCCGTCCGGTCCTGGCCACCGAGGCCTCCGGCTCCGCCGCGTCGGCCAGCCCGTCGCCGAGCGCGTCCGGCAGCGCCTCCAGCAGCCCGTCCAGCAGTGCCTCCACGAAGGCCACGGACAAGGCCACCTCGTCGAGCTCCGCGACCCCCTCGGCCACCGCCACCTCCCAGGGCCGTGCGGTCACCGACGCCCTGAAGGCCGACTCCACGCCGTCCGCGAGCAGCTCGGCCTCGGCGACTTCCTCGGCCTCCGCCAGCGCCTCGCCGTCCGCGAGCGCCAGCGTCGACGCCGCGACCGCCAAGCTCCAGGCCGAGTACGCCGCGCTCGACTGCACCGACAAGGCGGCCCGCGCCAAGGCCGGTGACGGCGCCAAGCCCACCGACCCGACCGTGGCCTGCGGTGAGAACGACGGCGTCTGGTACAAGTACGTGCTCGGCCCCGCCGCCGTCTCGGGTACCGACATCAAGAAGGCCGCGGCCGTCCTCGACACCACGAGCGGTGCCGGCTGGAAGGTCACGATGGACTTCACGTCCAGCGGGTCCAAGAAGTTCGCCACCATCACGGGCCAGCTCGCGAAGAACACCACTCCGCAGAACCAGTTCGGCATCGTCCTCGACGGTGAAGTCGTCTCCGCCCCGTCCGTCACCCAGTCGCTCAGCGGCAGTGTCGAGATCACCGGCAGCTTCACGCAGACCGAGGCGCAGGACCTGGCGAACATGCTGAAGTACGGCGCCCTGCCGCTCACCTTCAAGGAGGCGAGCGTCACCACGGTGACCGCCGCCCTCGGTGGTGAGCAGCTGCACGCCGGTCTGATCGCCGGCGCGATCGGCCTGGGCCTGGTCATCATCTACCTGGTGGTCTACTACCGGGGCCTGTCGGTCATCGCCATCGCCTCCCTGCTGGTCTCCGCCGCCCTCACGTACGTGCTCATGGCCCTGCTCGGCCCGGCCATCGGGTTCGCGCTGAACCTGCCGGCCGTCTGTGGCGCCATCGTCGCGATCGGTATCACGGCGGACTCGTTCATCGTGTTCTTCGAACGCATCCGGGACGAGATCCGCGAGGGCCGCACGCTGCGGCCCGCCGTCGAGCGCGCCTGGCCGCGCGCCCGGCGCACCATCCTGGTCTCCGACTTCGTGTCGTTCCTCGCCGCCGCGGTGCTCTTCATCGTCACCGTCGGCAAGGTCCAGGGCTTCGCGTTCACGCTCGGCCTGACCACCGTGCTCGACGTGGTCGTCGTGTTCTTCTTCACCAAGCCGCTGATGACGATCCTCGCCCGCAAGAAGTTCTTCGCGAGCGGTCACAGCTGGTCCGGCCTCGACCCGAAGCGACTGGGCGCCAAGCCGCCGCTGCGCCGCACCCGTCGCGCGTCCGCCCCCGTCGACACGAAGGAGGCGTGAGATGTCGAAACTCGGCACCCTCGGCGCCCGGCTCCACCGCGGTGAGATCGGCTACGACTTCGTCGGCAAGCGCAAGATCTGGTACGGCATCTCGATCCTGATCACCATCACGGCCATCCTCGGCCTGACGGTGCGGGGCCTGAACATGGGCATCGAGTTCCAGGGCGGCGCCGTCTTCACCACCGGCAAGTCCAGTGTCTCGGTGGCGCAGGCGGAGACGTACGCGGAAGGCTCCTCCGGCCACGACGCGGTCGTCCAGAAGCTCGGCAACGGCACTCTGCGCATCCAGATCGCCGGCATCGACACCGACAAGTCCGACCAGATCAAGACCGAGCTGGCCAAGGACCTGAAGGTCGACCCGGAGACGATCAACGCCGACCTGGTCGGCCCCAGCTGGGGTGACCAGATCGCCAACAAGGCCTGGGAGGGCCTGGCGATCTTCATGGTCCTCGTCGTGATCTACCTGGCCATCGCCTTCGAGTGGCGCATGGCCGCGGCGGCGCTGGTCGCCCTGATCCACGACATCACCATCACGGTCGGCATCTACGCCCTGGTCGGCTTCGAGGTCACCCCGGGCACCGTGATCGGTCTGCTGACGATCCTCGGTTATTCGCTCTACGACACGGTCGTCGTCTTCGACAGCCTCAAGGAGCAGACCAAGGACATCACCAAGCAGACCCGCTGGACCTACAGCGACGTCGCCGACCGCTCGATCAACGGCACCCTGGTCCGCTCCATCAACACCACGGTGGTCGCGCTGCTGCCGGTCGCGGGCCTGCTGTTCATCGGTGGCGGCGTGCTCGGCGCGGGCATGCTCAACGACATCTCCCTGTCGCTGTTCGTCGGCCTCGCGGCCGGTGCGTACTCCTCGATCTTCATCGCCACGCCGCTCGTCGCCGACCTCAAGGAGCGCGAGCCGCAGATGAAGGCGCTGCGCAAGCGCGTCCTCGCCAAGCGGGCCCAGGCCGCCGCCAAGGGCGAGTCCCTGGAGCCCCAGGTCTCCGACGGGCCGCTGGACGACGACGAGCCGGAGGACGCCACCCCGGCGGTCGTCGGCCCGCGCAACCAGCCCGCGTCCCGCGCCCGGGGCCGCGGCCGACCCTCGGGGAAGCGCCGATGACCGAGCTCGCAGACATCTCGACGCTGCTCCTCAGCCGAATCCGCGATGTGGCCGACTACCCGGAGCCGGGCGTGATGTTCAAGGACATCACCCCGCTCCTGGCGGACCCGGGTGCTTTCACGGCGCTCACCGACGCACTGGCGGACATCGCGGTGCGCAACGAGGCGACGAAGATCGTCGGCCTGGAGGCCCGCGGCTTCATCCTCGGCGCCCCGGTCGCCGTCCGCGCCGGGCTCGGCTTCATCCCCGTACGCAAGGCGGGCAAGCTCCCCGGAGCGACCCTGTCGCAGGCCTACGACCTGGAGTACGGCTCCGCCGAGATCGAGGTGCACGCCGAGGACCTGGTCGCGGGTGACCGCATCCTGGTCGTCGACGACGTCCTCGCCACCGGCGGCACCGCCGAGGCCTCGCTCCAGCTCATCCGCCGGGCGGGCGCCGAGGTCGCGGGCGTCGCCGTGCTGATGGAGCTCGGCTTCCTGGGCGGCCGCGGCCGACTGGAGCCGGCCCTGGCGGGCGCCCCCTTGGAGGCGCTCCTCCAGGTCTGAGGACCGGCGCCGAGGCACCCCGGGGAAAGTCCCGGGCAAGGCCACGGAAAGCCCTGAGACACCCGTAGGACACCGCGGAGGCGGGCCCGGAGGAATCCGGCGCCCGCCTCTCGCGTTCCTTCTGTAAGAGGCCGTCCCAACGGCCGAAAGCGAGTCCGACGCCCAGGATCGCTACCATGGGGTCTCCGGAGCCTGACCGGGGGACCCGGAACGCGCACGAGGAGCCCTCTTGCCAGACGAGGCCCAGCCACTCGCCACCGCCAAGCCCGAGCCCGCCTCGGCCCCCGCGGACAAGCCCGCCAAGAACGCCACGAGCGGGCCGGTCGAGCACGCCCAGTCCGCGCCGGACGACAAGGCGGCCGAGCAGCCACGCCCCAAGCCGGCCCCCGCCGAGCGTCCCGCGAGCACCCCGGCGATCCGCCCCGCGGCAGGCCAGCCCGCCCGCACCGGCGGCGGCTCCTCCAACCGCGTCCGCGCCCGGCTCGCCCGTCTCGGCGTGCAGCGCTCCAACCCGTACAACCCGGTCCTGGAACCGCTGCTGCGGATAGTGCGCAGCAACGACCCCAAGATCGAGACCGCCACGCTCCGCCAGGTCGAGAAGGCCTACCAGGTCGCCGAGCGCTGGCACCGCGGCCAGAAGCGCAAGAGCGGCGACCCGTACATCACCCACCCGCTCGCCGTGACCACCATCCTGGCCGAGCTGGGCATGGACCCGGCCACGCTGATGGCGGGCCTGCTGCACGACACCGTCGAGGACACCGAGTACGGCCTCGACACCCTCCGCAAGGACTTCGGCGATCAGGTCGCCCTCCTCGTCGACGGCGTCACCAAGCTCGACAAGGTCAAGTTCGGCGAGGCCGCGCAGGCCGAGACCGTGCGCAAGATGGTCGTCGCCATGGCCAAGGACCCGCGCGTCCTGGTCATCAAGCTCGCCGACCGCCTGCACAACATGCGCACCATGCGCTACCTCAAGCGCGAGAAGCAGGAGAAGAAGGCGCGCGAGACCCTCGAGATCTACGCGCCGCTCGCCCACCGCCTGGGCATGAACACCATCAAGTGGGAGCTGGAGGACCTCGCCTTCGCGATCCTCTACCCCAAGATGTACGACGAGATCGTGCGCCTGGTCGCCGAGCGCGCCCCCAAGCGCGACGAGTACCTCGCCATAGTGACCGACGAGGTCCAGTCCGACCTGCGCGCCGCCCGCATCAAGGCGACCGTCACCGGCCGCCCGAAGCACTACTACTCCGTCTACCAGAAGATGATCGTCCGCGGGCGTGACTTCGCGGAGATCTACGACCTGGTGGGCATCCGTGTCCTCGTGGACACCGTACGAGACTGCTACGCGGCCCTCGGCACCGTGCACGCGCGATGGAACCCGGTCCCCGGCCGGTTCAAGGACTACATCGCGATGCCCAAGTTCAACATGTACCAGTCGCTGCACACGACGGTCATCGGCCCCAACGGCAAGCCCGTCGAACTCCAGATCCGTACGTTCGACATGCACCGCCGCGCCGAGTACGGCATCGCCGCGCACTGGAAGTACAAGCAGGAGCCCTCCGCCGGCGCCTCCAAGGTGCGTACGGACGCCCCGAGAAGCGCGGGCAAGGACAAGGACGCCGTCAACGACATGGCGTGGCTGCGCCAGTTGCTCGACTGGCAGAAGGAGACCGAGGACCCCAGCGAGTTCCTGGAGTCCCTGCGCTTCGACCTGTCCCGCAACGAGGTCTTCGTCTTCACGCCCAAGGGCGACGTCATAGCGCTCCCGGCGGGCGCGACGCCGGTGGACTTCGCGTACGCGGTCCACACGGAGGTCGGCCACCGCACGATAGGCGCCCGGGTCAACGGACGCCTCGTCCCGCTCGAATCCACCCTGGACAACGGCGACTTGGTGGAGGTCTTCACCTCCAAGGCGGCCGGCGCGGGCCCCTCCCGCGACTGGCTGGGCTTCGTGAAGTCCCCGCGCGCCCGCAACAAGATCCGCGCCTGGTTCTCCAAGGAGCGCCGCGACGAGGCGATCGAGCAGGGCAAGGACGCCATCGCCCGCGCGATGCGCAAACAGAACCTGCCGATCCAGCGCATCCTCACCGGCGACTCCCTGGTCACCCTCGCGCACGAGATGCGCTACCCCGACATCTCGTCCCTGTACGCGGCGATCGGCGAGGGCCATGTCGCCGCGCAGAGCGTCGTACAGAAGCTCGTGCAGGCGCTCGGCGGGGAGGAGGCGGCCACCGAGGAGATCGACGAGGCGGTTCCGCCGTCCCGCACCCGTGGCCGCAAGCGGCGCAGCAACCAGGACCCCGGTGTGGTCGTCAAGGGCGTCGAGGACGTGTGGGTCAAGCTGGCCCGCTGTTGTACGCCCGTCCCCGGCGACCCGATCATCGGCTTCGTCACCCGTGGCAGCGGCGTATCGGTTCACCGAAGCGACTGCGTCAACGTGGACTCGCTGTCCCGCGAGCCCGAGCGCATCCTCGAGGTCGAATGGGCGCCCACCCAGTCCTCGGTCTTCCTGGTCGCCATCCAGGTCGAGGCCCTGGACCGCTCCCGGCTCCTCTCGGACGTCACCCGGGTCCTGTCCGACCAGCACGTCAACATCCTGTCCGCCGCCGTCCAGACCTCCCGTGACCGCGTCGCCACCTCCCGCTTCACCTTCGAGATGGGCGACCCCAAGCACCTGGGGCACGTACTGAAGGCGGTCAGGGGAGTGGAAGGCGTGTACGACGTGTACCGGGTTACGTCAGCCCGCCAGCGGTAGGCGGAGCAAGCGGCGCTTCGGCCGGGAAACTGAGCTTCAGCGCGTGTTCGAGCACGTCGCAGGCCTCCGCGTGGCTGCCCATCTCACGGAGGAGTGCGGCGAGCCGTCGGCACACCGTCAGTACTTCGGGGCCCGCGCGGTTGTGGACGGCGACGAAGGCGGTCTCCAGAACCTCGATCGCCTCCCGTCCGTGATCGAGTTCGGTGAGGATGTCCGCCAGCTCAAGGCGTACGAGGATGTCGTCGCCGCCTTCCGTCGTGCCGGGCTGTCCCAGGATCAGCCGGAGCACGGGCAGGGCGTCGCGCGTCCGGCCGACAGCACGCAGCCTGCGGGCGAGCCGGAGACCGGTGGTGGTGATCGCCGAAGTCACCTGGAGATCGAGGACCGGACCCCCGACGCCTCTGGCCGGGGCACACGCCCTGTTCCGGGCGATCGGCAGCAGACCGGCCTGGTTCTCGAAGGTGCGCTGCGGCAGCGGCTTGTTCTTGGCACGCAGCCGGTCCTCCAGCGTGCGGTAGATGGTCTCGAGATCGATCAGCTCGGGACCGTCGGGGATGCCGCCGCGCAGCAGGTCGAGCAGCTCTCCGGTGAAGGTCGTGTACACCTCCCCCTCGGGCGCGAGCGCGGGCCGGTCACCGGGCGAGGCCGCGAGGACGTAAGTACCCTCGACCTTCGCCTGCGCCGCCAGGTTCTGTACGTCGGCACTCATCGCACGTGCCGCCCGGCCGCTGAAGCAGCAGTCGAGGATGACGATCCTGCGCCGCGCCCGAGACATGCGGACCACGGAACGGAGATGGTTGTACGCGACCGCCGTGTACCCCCGGCCCTCCTGGGAGTCGCGCAGCGCCATGTACAGGTCGGGGTCGTCGGTGTCCCGCAGGCCGTGGCCGCTGTAGTAGACCAGCAGGGTGTCCCGTGCGGTGGCCGCCGCGTTCGCCACCGGGTCGAGGAACTCGGACGGCAGCTGGGGATCCTTGACGACGGTGCAGTTCGCCTCCGGAATACCGCAGATGGTCGGGTCCTGGAGCGTCGTGCACAGACTCTGCAGGTTCGAGGAGACGGGGGGAAGGGGCACCAGGCTCCGGTACTCGCTGCCTCCGATGAGCACGACCCGGGAGGCGGACGGGTCGGGCAGGTCACCGTTCACGGGGCATCACCGCTCCGGTCGGCACCGCTCCGGTCGGCGTGATCCTGCTCTGCCCCCTCCTCGCCCAGAAGTCGCCAGACGGCGGCGAGAGTGTCGTCAGAGGTCTCCGCGGACAGCTCGACGATGATCGAGCCCCGCCTCAGACGCAGCCGGGGGCTGCCCCTGCGCGCATCCAGCCAGGCCGCGATCGAGACGGCGAGACTGCCCGCGCTGAAGCCGGAGGCGAGCGCCAGCTGAAGGATGTCGAACCCCAGGCCCATGTGGTCGGAGCGCGGCGGGCCGGAGGAGTGCAGGGTGCCCGAGCAGGCGCTCATGAGCGTCTCGTCCTCGGCTATCCAGCGGGTCAGCGAGCGCAGGTCGTTCTCCGCGTCGCTGCCCAGGGCAGCGATCTCCAGCTGAAGGGCCATGTCAGGCTCCGAAGGATCGAGGCGGGGCCGGCCACGCCACGGACAGCGTTTCCTCCCCGTATCGGCTGCAGGCATCGCTGATCATCGACAGCCGGTTCAGTGCCTCGGGCGCGGCACCGAGACGGGCCAGGCAGACCGCGGCCCAGAACTGGCTGACGAGGGTGAGGGGGTGCCCCGCGCCGAGCTCGGCGGTGCGGACCTGAATCAGATAGCCGTGCAGCTCCAGCGCGTCGCTGTACTTGCCCCGGCTCACCATCAGCACGGCCTCGCGGTGTTTGCCCTCCATGCCGTCGGTGGACATGCCCTGCCGGATGAGCTGCCGGGTGTCCCGCTGCAGGGTGGCCTCGACGGAGGGCGCCGCGAAGTCCGGCTCGGGAGCGTGGGAGTCGGGCGGATAGCCGGGCGCGGGCGGGATCTGCCCAGCCCACGGTGATGCGCTGCCGGTGGCCAGTTGGGGCTTGGGGAGCCGGTACGACGTCGGTGGTGTTGCGGAGGCTCCCGGCTCGGGTGTCGACCGGGCCCACTGGGCGGCGCTCTGCCGCAGATGCCGGGCGACCACCTCGATCAGGATGTCCTCGGCCCGGTCGGGAGCACCGATGAAGGCAGCCAGATCGGCGGCGTTGACCGGCCTGAGGTGCGGCTCGCGCTCCAGTAGATCGTCCACCGTCGAGACCAGGGCCGCCGGCAGACCCGGCCGACCGCGCAAGGTGGGCGGCGGCTGGTTGACCTTGGCGAACAGGATCCCCAGCGTGGAGCCGTCGCTGACGTACGGCTCGTCCCCGGAGAGCATGCGGTACATGACGCATCCCAGGCCGTAGAGGTCGGCCGCCGGGCCGACCCGCTGTCCCCGCACCGCCTCCGGCGCCATGTACACGGGTGTTCCTACGAGAATGCCGGTCTGGGTCTGCACCGCGGACTCGACGAGGCGGGCGATGCCGAAATCCATCAGGACGACCCGTCCGTCACGGCAGAGGAACACATTGCCGGGCTTGACGTCCCGATGGACGATTCCGACGCCGTGCGCGGCCGCCAGCCCCTCGCACATGCCCGTCGCGACGGCCCGTACGGTCTCCTCGGGCAGAGGGCCGGGAGTGGCGGCCAGGATGCGGCTCAGCGGAACGCCGTCGAGGCACTCCATCACCAGATAAGGCTGACCGTCCTCGACCCCTACGTCGTAGACCGCCACCGCGTTGCGACTGCTGATCCGGGCGGCTGCCCGCGCCTCCTGCAAGAAGCGCTCCGCCGCCACCGGACTCTCCGGCGCGTAGCCCGACAGCAGTTTCACCGCTACCGAGCGGTCGAGGATCGTGTCACGACCCTCGTACACCTCGCCCATACCGCCTCGGCCCAGGCACCGGTCCAGCCGGTACCTGCTTGCCAGAATCCGGAGGTCCCCCATGGATGCCCACCCCGCCGTTCGGCTCTCGGCGTCAATCGTCCCGCCGGTACCTGGGCACGCGCAACCGATTCGGCGAGGGCCGTCGCCGTCGCCGGGGCAAAAGAGCAGTGGTCCCGCTTCTGTGAAGCGGGACCACTGACAAGGGCGGCGTGCGTCAGCCGCCGAACTCCTGCAGACCCTTCAGGGCCTGGTCCAGCAGCGCCTGGCGGCCGTCGAGCTCCTTCTGGAGCTTGTCGGCCCTCGAGGTGTTGCCCGCGGAGCGGGCCGACTCGATCTGGCCCTGGAGCTTGTCCACGGCGGCCTGGAGCTGACCGGTCAGACCCTCGGCACGCGCGCGTGCCTCAGGGTTGGTCCGGCGCCACTCGGTCTCCTCGGACTCCTGGAGAGCCCGCTCCACCGCGTGCATCCGGCCCTCGACCTTCGGGCGGGCGTCGCGCGGCACATGGCCGATGGCCTCCCAGCGCTCGTTGATGGAGCGGAAGGCGGCGCGGGCCGCCTTCAGGTCCTGCACCGGGACGAGCTTCTCGGCCTCCTCGGCCAGCTCCTCCTTGAGCTTCAGGTTCTCCGACTGCTCCGCGTCACGCTCGGCGAACACGGAGCTGCGCGCCGCGAAGAACACGTCCTGGGCGCCGCGGAAGCGGTTCCACAGGTCGTCCTCGTGCTCGCGCTGGGCGCGGCCCGCGGCCTTCCAGTCGGCCATCAGCTCGCGGTAGCGCGCGGCCGTCGGACCCCAGTCGGCCGAGCCGGACAGCGACTCGGCCTCCGCGACCAGCTTCTCCTTGGTCTTGCGGGCCTCCTCGCGCTGCGCGTCCAGCGAGGCGAAGTGCGCCTTGCGGCGCTTGGAGAACGCCGAGCGGGCGTGCGAGAAGCGGTGCCACAGCTCGTCGTCCGACTTGCGGTCGAGCCGAGGCAGCCCCTTCCACGTGTCCACCAGCGCGCGCAGCCGCTCACCGGCCGCCCGCCACTGGTCGCTCTGCGCCAGCTCCTCGGCCTCGACGACCAGCGCCTCCTTGGCGTGCCGTGCCTCGTCGGACTGCTTCGCCCGCTGGACCTTGCGCTCCTCGCGGCGCGCGTCGACCGTCTCGACGAGCTTGTCCAACCGTCCTCGCAGCGCCGCCAGGTCACCGACCGCGTGGTGGGCGTCCACCTGCTCGCGAATATGGTCGATGGCGGTCTGGGCGTCCTTCGCCGACAGGTCGGTGGTCTTCACTCGCTTCTCGAGGAGGCCGATCTCGACAACCAGGCCCTCGTACTTGCGCTCGAAGTAGGCCAGCGCCTCATCAGGAGAGCCGGCCTGCCAGGAACCGACGACCTGCTCGCCGTCGGCCGTACGCACGTACACGGTCCCCGTCTCGTCGACGCGGCCCCACGGGTCGCTGCTCACAGCGCCTCCTCCACATGATGCCTGTGAGGGGCGTCACTGCCCCCTGGCATCGTCCACAGTTTCGTCACGGCCAACATAGGCGACCGGCAGGGCGGCTGTCCGCATCCCGCGCGACCGAAATTGGCTGCTGGCGGTCAGGATTTCGTCACGGTCATCTTGTTGATCACGACGGTCGCGTTGGGGGCGCCGTCGCCCGCGCCCGTGCTCTCTCCGGCCGCTGCGATCTTCGTGAGGACCTTCATGCCGGACTTGGAAATAGTTCCGAACGGTGTGTAATTGGCCGGCAGCTGACTGTCCTGGTACACGAGGAAGAACTGGCTGCCACCGGTGTTGCGGCCCTTCTTCGTCGTGGCGTCGTACGTGTTGGCCATCGCCACCGTCCCCGCCGGGTACACCCCGCCCTTCAGGGTGGTGTCCTTCAGGTTCTCGTCCGGGATCGTGTAGCCGGGAGTGCCGGAGCCGAGGGCCGTCGGGTCACCGCACTGCAGCACGTAGATGCCGTTCGTGGTGAGCCGGTGGCACTTGGTGTGGTCGAAGTAGCCCTTGGCCGCGAGGAAGTTGAACGAGTTCACGGTGTGCGGGGCCGCGGCCGTCTTCAGCGCGATGTCTATGTCACCGCACGTCGTCGCCATCTTCATCGTGTAGTCCGCGGACTTGTCGATGGTGACCGCCGGCTCCTTCTTCCAGCTCAGCGACTTCACCTTGCCCGCCGCGGCCTTCTTGCACGGGTCCGGCGCCTTGGACGCCGAAGGGCTCGGGGAGACCTCCGCGCCCGCGTTGGCCTTCTTGTCGTCGTTCTTGAAGACCCCGGTCGCGTACGACACGACACTGCCGACCACGATGACGCCGAGCACCGAGGCGACGACCGCGTTGCGTGCGTGTGTCTTGCGTCGCGCGGCCGTGCGCCGCTGCTGCTGTCGCAAGAACTTCTCCCGGGCGAGCTGACGTCGCCGCTGTTCCTGGCTGACCACCGGGTTTTCTCCTCATGCGTCTCGTGCGTCAAGTGGGACGCGTGCGTCTTGTGAGCCGACCGCCTGCGTGTGCCCCGTACCGTATATGGGTTCGCTGAGGAATCGGCAGCGCCGGTAGGCTCTGATCCACAGCCACCCACCGCGTACGAGACAACCGCGTACGAAACAACGCGACACAGCGAAGGACGATCGTGCTCATTGCCGGGTTCCCCGCCGGGGCCTGGGGGACCAACTGTTACCTGGTCGCCCCCGCCGCGGGTGAGGAGTGCGTGATCATCGACCCGGGCCATCAGGCCGCCCAGGGAGTCGAGGACGCACTCAAGAAGCATCGGCTCAAGCCCGTCGCGGTCATCCTCACCCATGGTCACATCGACCATGTCGCCTCGGTCGTCCCGGTGTGCGGAGCGCACGACGTACCGGCCTGGATCCACCCCGAGGACCGCTTCATGATGAGCGACCCGGAGAAGGCGCTCGGCCGGTCCATCGGGATGCCGCTGATGGGCGAGCTGACCGTGGGGGAGCCGGACGACGTGAAGACGCTCACCGACGGCGCGAAGCTGGAGCTGGCCGGCCTGGAACTGTCCGTCGCGCACGCGCCCGGCCATACCAGGGGGTCGGTGACCTTCCAGATGCCCGAGACCACGGAGATCCCGTCCGTGTTCTTCTCCGGGGATCTGCTGTTCGCCGGCTCCATCGGACGCACCGACCTGCCCGGCGGCTCCCACGCCGAGATCCTCGACTCGCTGGCCCGCGTGTGCCTGCCGCTCGACGACTCGACCGTGGTGCTGTCCGGCCACGGCCCCCAGACGACCATCGGCCAGGAGCGCGCCACCAACCCGTATCTGCGGCAGGTGGCGGCCGGCCTGGGAGCGGACCCGACCTCCGCTCCTCGACGAGGAATGTGACGAGAGACTTCCGTGAGCACCTTCAAGGCCCCCAAGGGCACGTACGACCTGACTCCGCCGGACAGCGCGAAGTTCCTCGCGGTCCGCGAGGCGATCGCCGCGCCGCTGCGCAACTCCGGCTACGGCTACATCGAGACGCCCGGCTTCGAGAACGTCGAGCTGTTCTCGCGCGGGGTCGGTGAGTCCACCGACATCGTGAGCAAGGAGATGTACGCCTTCGAGACCAAGGGCGGCGACAAGCTGGCCCTGCGCCCCGAGGGCACGGCCTCCGTCCTGCGCGCGGCGCTGGAGGCCAACCTGCACAAGGCGGGCAACCTCCCCGTCAAGCTCTGGTACTCGGGCTCCTACTACCGCTACGAGCGTCCTCAGAAGGGCCGTTACAGGCACTTCTCCCAGGTGGGCGCCGAGGCGATCGGAGCCGAGGACCCGGCGCTGGACGCCGAGTTGATCATCCTGGCGGACCAGGCGTACCGGTCGCTGGGACTGCGCGACTTCCGCATCCTGCTGAACTCGCTCGGCGACAAGGAGTGCCGCCCGGTCTACCGCGCCGCCCTCCAGGACTTCCTGCGGGGCCTGGACCTCGACGAGGAGACCCTCCGCCGCGCGGAGATCAACCCGCTGCGCGTCCTCGACGACAAGCGGGACGACATCCAGAAGAAGCTGGTCGGGGCGCCGCTCCTGCGTGACTACCTCTGCGACGCGTGCAAGGCGTACCACGAGGAGGTGCGCGAGCTGATCACGGCGGCGGGTGTCTCCTTCGAGGACGACCCGAAGCTCGTCCGGGGCCTGGACTACTACACCCGTACGACCTTCGAGTTCATCCACGACGGTCTCGGTTCCCAGTCCGCGGTGGGCGGCGGCGGCCGTTACGACGGCCTCTCCGAGATGATCGGCGGGCCCGCGCTGCCGTCTGTCGGGTGGGCGCTCGGTGTCGACCGTACGGTGCTGGCGCTGGAGGCGGAGGGGGTGGAGCTCGAACTCCCCTCGTCCACCAGTGTGTTCGCGGTGCCGCTCGGGGAGGAGGCTCGGCGCGTGCTCTTCGGGGTGGTCACCGCGCTGCGCAAGGCCGGGGTCGCGGCGGACTTCTCCTACGGGGCGAAGGGGCTCAAGGGCGCGATGAAGAACGCGAACCGGTCGGGGGCGCGGTACACCGTCGTCGCCGGCGAGCGCGATCTTGCCGAGGGCGTCGTGCAGCTCAAGGACATGGAGTCCGGTGAGCAGGTCGCGGTACCGGTCGACGGCATCGTGACCGAGCTGACGTCCCGCCTGGGCTGAGGCCCGAGAGGTTTCGCCCCCGCCGCCCCTACCCGTCCCATCCTTCTGGGGCTCCGCCCCAGACCCCGTTCGGTTGTGGGTCGGGTGCGGGTGGGTGGGGGTTGCCCGCGCAGTTCCCCGCGCCCCTTAAGGCGCGGGGGACTGCGCAATCTTTTGGGGGTCTGGGGGCGGAGCCCCCAGGGATCACTCCAGCAAGCCGAACCGCATCGCACTGGTCACCGCGGCCGTCCGGTCATCCACCCCCAGTTTTCCGAAGACCCGCAGCAGATGGGTCTTCACGGTGGACTCGCCGATGAAGAGCCGACGGCCGATCTCGGCGTTGGTGCAGCCCTCGGCGACCAGGCGAAGAACCGCCGTCTCGCGCTCGGACAGACGGGGCCGCTCCGGCTTGGTACGGAGCTGGTCGACAAGGCGGGCGGCGACGGACGGCGCCAGCACGGTCTCGCCCCGCGCGGCGGCCCGCACCGCGTCCGCGAGCTCCCCCCGAGGCAGATCCTTCAGCAGATACCCCGCCGCCCCGGCCTCCACGGCCCGCAGAATGTCCCGGTCCGTCTCGTACGTCGTCAGCACGATGACCCGGCACGACAACCCCGCCTCCGTCATCCGCACGATCGCGTCGACGCCCCCACCCCCCGGCATCCGCAGATCCATCAGCACGATGTCGGGCCGGAGTTCGGCGGCCAACGCCTCCGCCTGCGGCCCGCTGGAGGCATCGGCGATCACATCGAGGTCGGGCTCGGCGCTGAGCATCGCGCGCAGCCCTTCCCGTACGACGGGATGGTCGTCGGCGAGGATGATCCGGATCACGAGCCACTCCTGGGGACGGGCAGGCAAACGGTGACGGTCGTGCCGTCGCCGGGCGTACTGCGCACCTGAGCGGTGCCGCCCACCTCGGCGGCCCGGGCCCGCAGCCCCGCCAGTCCGTAGCCGCCGGCCGGTGCGGCGGGGTCGAAGCCGCAGCCGTCGTCGCGTACGGACACGGTGAGCGCGTCGTCGGCGTAGGCCAGGGCGATGCCGACGGCAGTAGAACTCCCCGCGTGCTTACGGGCGTTGGCGAGCGCTTCCTGGCAGGAGCGGAGCACGACGACCTCGGGCCCGGCGGGCAGCGCGCGCACGGGACCCGTCACGTCGAGGGTCGCGTCATGGCGGGCCGCGAGCCGGCGCAGCGCGTCGGGCAGCGTGGCGCCGTCGAGGTCGGCGGGCGCGCCTCCGGCGACCAGGGCCCGCGCCTCGGCCAGATTCTGCCGGGCCGTCTCGGCCATCAGGGCAAGGTGACGGCGGGCCTGCGGCAGATCGTGGTCGAGTTCGGCCTCCACGGCCTGCACCAGCATCAGCAGGCTGGTGAAGCCCTGTGCGAGCGTGTCGTGGATCTCGCGGGAGAACCGCTCGCGCTCGGCCAGCGCGCCGTGCGCGGTCGAGAGTCGGGAGATCTCATGGCGGCTGGCGTCCAACTCGGCTATCAACTCCGCCCGTTCCTGGCTCTGCTCGATGATGCGGATGATCCAACTGCCGACGGCCACGGAGAAGACGAGGGTCACCACGGCGAAGAGCACGTTGAAGAAGACGTCCTGGTGGCTCGGCCACCACAGCAGCGCCCAGCCCACCACCGGCGCGATGTTGATGACCGTCACGGCTGTCAGAGCCCTGTGCAGGCGCAGCGCCATGAAGCACTGGGGGACGAGCGCGAAGGTCATCAGACGCGTCTCACCGACGAGGACCGCCGACGGCAGGAACAGCATCATCGCTCCCGTGAGGTAGCCAAGGGCCCGCTGTTCGTCAGGGGGATCGCCGTTGAGGATGGGGCGTCCCACCGCCACGTACCAGGGGATCAGCAGGACGAGCAGCGAGGCCGCGACGAAGCGCAGGGACCACCCCGGGTGCCCTGTACCGAGCACGAACACCAGGGTGGCCACCCACACGATCGCGAAGTACGAGTCCCAGAGCCGGAACGACCGGTCCCAGGTGTACGCGCTCTTCGCGCCGCCGGGACCGGTCTTCCGCTCGGTCATCCGTCGCGCCGGTTCTTCCACCGGAAGGTCAGCAGACACAGCAGCAATCCTCCGACGCACCACGCCCCCAGCACCAGCGCGATCCGCCCGAACTCCCAACCGCCCGTCTGCTCCAGAACCCGCGCCGACTCCGGCAGGAACACGCCCCGCAGCCCCTGGCACATCCACTTCAGCGGGAACAGCGCGCCGATGTTCAGCATCCAGTCCGGGATGGTGTCGATGGCGATGTACACCCCGGAGATGAACTGGAGGACCAGGAAGGGCAGGACGACCACCGACGTGGCGCTCTTGCCGGACTTGGGGACCGAGCTGATCGCGATGCCGAGCAGAGCACAGGCCGTGAGTCCCAGGACGAAGATCCAGGTGAAGTCCGCCCACTTGCCGAGGTCCGAGGGCAGGTCGACGTCGTACAGCGTCGTGCCGACGAGGAGCAGGATCGCCGTCTCCAGGGCGCCGGTCACCAGAACCAGCCAGATCTTGCCGAGGAAGTACGAGGCCGGTGGCATCGGTGTGCCGCGCAGCCGGCGCAGCACCTTCTCGTCCCGCTCGATCGCGATCGAGATGCCCAGGGACTGGAAACTGGTGGACATGATGCCCGCGGCCATCATCGCGGGGACGTACAGCTGGGAGGCGGTGATGCCCGCTCCCCGCACGTCGTCGCTGAAGATCGACGCGAAGAGGAAGAGGAAGACGACCGGGAAGGCGAAGGTGAACACCACCTGGTCGCGCTGGCGGAAGAACTGCTTGATCTCCAGGGCACCCCGCTGGAGGCCGAGCCCCCAGGCTCCGGGCAGCCTGCCGGAAGAGGTCTGACGGTCCGCGCGTACGGCGGTCGTGCTCATCGCGCGTCCTCCTGTCCGGTCAGCCGGAGGTAGACGTCCTCCAGGGTGGGGCGGCTCACCCGCAGGCCCGGGATCTCGCCGTCGAAGCGGTGTATGAGCTCTGCGACAGTCCTGGTGGGGGTGTCCGTGCGCTCGCGGCGCGGCGTGCCGTCGGACTCCGTCCACTCCACGGTGGCCTCGGTGCCGAAGCGCTCGCGCAGCGTGGACGGCTCGCCCTCGGCGACGACCCGGCCCTTCGCGATGACCGCGAGCCGGTGCGCGAGCGCCTCCGCCTCCTCCAGGTAGTGCGTGGTGAGGAGGATGGTCGTGCCCTCGTCGGCCAGTTTCCGGATCAGGTCCCAGAACTGCCTGCGGGCGGCCGGGTCGAAGCCGGTCGTCGGCTCGTCCAGGAGCAGCAGCTCCGGGCCGCCGATCACACCCAGCGCCACATCGAGCCGCCTGCGCTGACCGCCCGAGAGCGCCTTGATGCGGCTGCCCGCCTTCTCCTCCAGGCCGACCAGGCCGATGACTTCCTCGGGGTCGCGGGGCCTCGGGTAGTAGCGGGCGAAGTGCCGCACGGTCTCGCGCACCGTCAACTCGGCGGGCGCGGATTCGTCCTGCCAGACGATGCCGACCCGCGAGCGCCACGCGCGCGTGCCCGTCGCCGGGTCGGCGCCGAGCACGGAGACCTCGCCCGAGTCCCGGCCGCGGTTGCCCTGGAGGATCTCCACCGTGGTGCTCTTGCCCGCTCCGTTGGGTCCGAGCAGGCCGAACACCTCGCCCTGCCGGATGCCGAGATCGATGCCGTCGACGGCGGTCACGTCCCCGTACCGCTTGCGCAGTCCGCGTACGTCCACAGCGAGTTGGTTCGCATCTGGTGTCATGCCGACGAGCCTCCCCCTGAACCGAACGCTCCGGGACGACCGTGCGTACCTCCTTATGTCCATCGAACGGTGGACACACGGGTGCGTGCGGCACAATGACCGTGCCCGCAGGCCCCTTCGAAGCTACGGAAACGGCGTGATGAGCAAGACGACAGTCAAGGACGTCCCGGCCGACCAGGAACGCGTCACCGTTCCCCGGACGGTCGGCGGCAGCCGTGCCCTCGCCCTGCTGCTGGTGATCACCGGTGCGGCCGGTCTCCTTGCCGCGTGGGTCATCACGATCGACAAGTTCAAGCTGCTGGAGAACCCGAACTTCGTGCCCGGGTGCAGCCTGAACCCGGTCGTCTCCTGCGGCAACATCATGAAGAGCGAGCAGGCCTCGGCCTTCGGGTTCCCCAACCCGATGATGGGACTCGTCGCCTACGGCATCGTCATCTGCGTCGGCGTGAGCCTGCTCGCCCGGGCCACCTTCCCGCGCTGGTACTGGCTGACCTTCAACGCGGGCACGCTCTTCGGTGTCGGATTCTGCACCTGGCTGCAGTTCCAGTCGCTCTACCGCATCAACTCGCTGTGCCTGTGGTGCTCCCTCGCCTGGGTCGCCACGATCATCATGTTCTGGTACGTGACCTCGTCCAACATCCGCAACAACTTCCTGCCCGCCCCGCGCTGGCTGAAGAGCTTCTTCGGCGAGTTCACCTGGGTCCTGCCGGCGCTGCACATCGGCATCATCGGGATGCTGATCCTGACCCGCTGGTGGGACTTCTGGACCAGCTGACCCCCGCCGGTCCCGGGGATTTCCCCGGCCGGACGGCGTTGTCAGTGCGGTGACATAGGGTTTTGTCCGTGGAGCCCGACCTGTTCACCGCCGCAGCAGAAGAACGCCAGGAGAAGGACCCGTCCTCCAGCCCCCTGGCGGTACGGATGCGTCCGCGCACCCTCGACGAAGTCGTGGGCCAGCAGCATCTGCTGAAGCCGGGCTCGCCCCTGCGCAGACTCGTCGGCGAGGGGAGCGGCGGCCCGGCCGGACCGTCCTCGGTGATCCTGTGGGGCCCGCCCGGCACCGGCAAGACCACGCTCGCGTATGTCCTCTCCAAGGCCACCAACAAGCGCTTCGTGGAGCTGTCCGCGATCACCGCGGGCGTCAAGGAAGTGCGCGCGGTCATCGACGGCGCCCGCCGCGCCACCGGCGGCTTCGGCAAGGAGACCGTCCTCTTCCTCGACGAGATCCACCGCTTCAGCAAGGCCCAGCAGGACTCCCTGCTCCCGGCCGTCGAGAACCGCTGGGTGACGCTGATCGCGGCGACCACCGAGAACCCGTACTTCTCGGTGATCTCGCCCCTGCTCTCCCGCTCGCTCCTGCTGACCCTCGAACCGCTCACGGACGACGACCTGCGCGGCCTCATCAAGCGCGCGCTCACCGACGAGCGCGGCCTCAAAGAAGCCGTCACCCTCCCCGAGGACTCCGAGGAACACCTGCTGCGGATCGCCGGCGGTGACGCCCGCCGCGCCCTGACCGCCCTGGAAGCCGCGGCCGGCGCCGCGCTCGACAAGGGCGAGGCGGAGATCAGCCTCCAGACCCTGGAGGAGACCGTCGACCGCGCGGCCGTGAAGTACGACCGCGACGGCGACCAGCACTACGACGTGGCGAGCGCGCTCATCAAGTCCATCCGCGGCTCGGACGTGGACGCGGCGCTGCACTATCTGGCCCGGATGATCGAGGCCGGCGAGGACCCCCGGTTCATCGCCCGCCGGCTGATGATCTCCGCCAGCGAGGACATCGGCCTCGCCGATCCGAACGCGCTGCCGATAGCCGTGGCCGCCGCCCAGGCCGTCGCGATGATCGGTTTCCCCGAGGCAGCGCTCACCCTCAGCCACGCCACTATCGCCCTCGCCCTGGCGCCGAAGTCCAACGCCGCGACGACGGCGATCGGCGCCGCCATGGAGGACGTACGCAAGGGGCACGCGGGCCCGGTGCCCATGCATCTGCGCGACGGCCACTACAAGGGCGCGGCCAAGCTGGGGCACGCCCAGGGGTATGTGTATCCGCACGACCTGCCCGAAGGCATCGCCGCCCAGCAGTACGCCCCGGAGGAGCTCAAGGACCGGGAGTACTACACCCCCACCCGGCACGGCGCCGAGGCGCGCTACGCGGACGCGGTGGAGTGGACCAGGAAGCACCTCGGTAGAGGGCGGTCCTGAGCACCCTGTAACATGGCGCGAAGCGCTGCGTCCCGTGTCCGGCTCCGGTCGGCACCACCAGAACGGGACATCCAGCCGGAACCCCCGCGCCGCAAGGCCAAGGGGATCCAGGAGCGTCGCGCACCGTCGAAGGTGTCGCGGGCAGCCCACCACCACCCGGCTTCCGGGAACGGTCGGTGGGCCACTCGCGTGCTGCACGTATGTGCCCAGACCCAGGAGCGGCTGCCCAGCAGGTCCATCAAGGACCCGCAGGGTTTCCCGGGCTGCGGATGCGACCTCCTTTAACTCTGGTGAGCCGAAATCAAGGAAAGAGAAAAAGTGGCGAATCAGTCCCGCCCCAAGGTCAAGAAGTCGCGTGCCCTCGGCATCGCGCTGACCCCGAAGGCCGTCAAGTACTTCGAGGCCCGCCCCTACCCGCCGGGCGAGCACGGCCGCGGCCGCAAGCAGAACTCGGACTACAAGGTCCGTCTGCTTGAGAAGCAGCGTCTGCGCGCGCAGTACGACGTGTCCGAGCGTCAGCTCGTCCGCGCCTACGAGCGTGCCTCCAAGGTCCAGGGCAAGACCGGTGAGGCCCTGATCATCGAGCTCGAGCGCCGTCTCGACGCGCTGGTCCTGCGTTCGGGCATCGCCCGCACGATCTACCAGGCCCGCCAGATGGTCGTCCACGGCCACATCGAGGTCAACGGCCAGAAGGTCGACAAGCCGTCCTTCCGCGTCAAGCCCGACGACGTCGTGATGGTCCGCGAGCGCAGCCGCAGCAAGACGCTGTTCGAGGTCTCCCGCGCCGGTGGCTTCGCCCCCGACGGCGAGACCCCGCGCTACCTCCAGGTGAACCTCGGCGCCCTGGCGTTCCGCCTGGACCGCGAGCCGAACCGCAAGGAGATCCCGGTGATCTGCGACGAGCAGCTCGTCGTCGAGTACTACGCCCGCTGATCATCCTTCAGCGGACGTAGCACCACCTGCGCGTCAGCGTCAGCCCGTCGTCTCCCCGCCCTTCGAGGTGGGCGAGACGGCGGGCTTTCGCATGTCCGGGAGCAGCCTCCGCGGCGACGGCACCACACCCAGCGGCCGGTACCCGGCCCGCCCCAGCGCCCGGGCCACCGCCGCCTCCTGTCCGAGCAGCGCCCCCGCCCGTACGCACTCCTCATACCGCTCGTCGCCCAGCCGCTCCCGCGCCAGGGCCTCGCACCGCTCGTGCGGCGCGTTGTAGTACGCCGAGCCGAACAGCGGCAGACCCACGGACGGCCACATCCGGGCCGCCGCCCCTTGCAGCGCCGCGGCCTCGGCCGGATCGCCCTCCACCGCCGTGACCAGCGCGAACAGCTCGATCGACAGGACCGTGCCGAGCAGATCGTGAAAGGTGTGCGCGATGCCGAGGCACTCCTTCAGAAGATCCCGGGCGCGCGTCGCATCGCCCCCGGTCAAGGCCCCGTACGCCAGGACGTACAGCGCGTACGCCAGCGCCCAGCGCTCCCCGTGGTCCTCGCAGACCCCGCGGACGTCCTCGCACAGGTTCACCGCGCCCGGCAGATCGCCCTGGAACGCCAGGGTCATCGCCAGCTCGACCTGGCCCATCAGCACATTGCTGTTGAGCTCGCCGATCTCGTGATAGCGGTCCAGCGCCGAGCGCAGCAAGGTTTCCGCACGCGCCATGTCGTCCGTGACCAGCGCGAGACAGCCCGTGCGGTGCTCGGCGTACGCGACCGCGGTGGCGTTGCCGGCACGTTCCGCCTCATCGCGGCACTCCTGGAGCGCGGACAGCGCGGGCACCGTGTCGCCCTGCAGGACCGCCACATAGCCGAGCACCCACAGCGCCTTCAGCCGCGACTGCTCCTGCGTCCCGTCCTCCGCGCACAGTTCCACGCTGCGTTCCAGCCAGTGCCGGCCCTCCGACAGCCGGCCGCAGCCGACCCAGGAGAACCACAGGGTGCCCGCCAGATACTGGCCCAGATGCGCCTCGCCCGGCTCGGTCAGGCAGTGCTCCAGGGCGCAGCGCAGATTCGGCAGCTCCGTGTCGACGCGCGCGGCGACCTCGCCCTGCCGCGGCGAGAACCAGTCCAGCTCGCACCAGGTGGCCAGGCCCATGTACCAGTCGCGGTGCCGGCGCCGCAGCCGGTCCGCGTCGCCCGTCGCCTCCAGCCAGTCCGCGCCGTACGCCCGGACCGTGTCCAGCATCCGGTAGCGCACGCCCGCCGCCGTGTCCTCGCGGAACAGCACGGACTGCGCGAGCAGCTCGCCCAGCACGTCGAGAACGTCGTCGGAGTGCAGCCCGTCACCGCTGCACACGTACTCCGCGGCCTCCAGGTCGAACTGCCCCGCGAACACCGAAAGACGCGACCACAGCAGCCGCTCCTCGGGCGTGCACAGCTCATGGCTCCAGCCGATCGCCGTACGCAGGGTCTGGTGGCGAGGCAGCGCGTCGCGGGCGCCGCCGGTCAGCAGCCGGAAGCGGTCCTCCAGCCGGGACAGCAGCTGCGCGGGGGAGAGGGCACTCAGCCGCCCCGCCGCCAGCTCGACCGCGAGCGGGATCCCGTCCAGGCGCCGGCACAGCTCCCGTACGTCCGACCGGTTGCCGTCGTCCAGGACGAACCCGGGCACCCGGGCCGCCGCCCGGTCCGCGAACAGCTCCGCCGCCTCCGGCTCGGTCAGCGGCGCCAGCGGGAACAGCCGCTCGCCCCCGACATCCAGCGGCCGGCGCCCCACGGCGAGCACCCGCAGCCCGGGCACGTGCCGCAGCAGCTCGCCCACCAGCGAGGCGCACACCTCCACCAGATGCTCGAACCCGTCGAGGACGAGGAGGAGTTGGCGCTCGGCGAGATGGTCGAGCAGCACCCGGCGCGGCGGCCGCGAGGTGTGATCCGTCAGACCGAGAGCCTCGACGACCGCGTACTCGACGAGGCCCGGATCGCGCACCGCGGACAGCTCCACACGCCACGCCCCGTCGCACACCTCCGCCCGCGCCGCGGCGTGCGCCGCGAATCGCGACTTGCCGACACCACCCACACCGGTCACGGTCACCAGGCGGGCTGTCTCCAGTGCCTCGGCCAGCCGCGCGAGTTCGGCGGCGCGCCCCACGAACGCGTTGAGTTCCAGGGGCAGATTGCCGGGCACCAAGCCGTCGGAGTCATGGGAACGGTGAGAACGCTGCATGGAATACGGAGCGTACTGACCCATAAGCAGTCCGTACAATCGCTTCGCACAACTCCGCCGCGGGGAGGCGTTAATGCGGTGCGGAGCGGCGCCCCCGGCGCGATAGGCTCGGGTGACGACTTTTCGATGTTCAGGCATGCAGTCAGGGAGCGGGTGCACAGTGTCCGGTGGAGAGGTGGCCGGGATCCTGGTGGCCGTCTTCTGGGCGATCCTGGTCTCCTTCCTCGCCGTCGCGCTGGTGAGGCTGGCCCAGACGCTCAGGGCGACCACCAAGCTCGTCGCGGACGTGACCGACCAGGCCGTCCCGCTCCTGGCAGACGCCTCCGCGGCGGTGCGCTCCGCACAGACCCAGATCGACCGGGTCGACGCCATCGCGTCGGACGTCCAGGAGGTCACGTCGAACGCCTCGGCGCTGTCGACGACCGTCGCCTCCACCTTCGGCGGCCCCCTGGTGAAGGTCGCGGCGTTCGGCTACGGCGTGCGCCAGGCCATCGGAGCCCGTCGTGAGAATGTGCCCGACAAGGCGTCCCGGCGTACCGTGATCGTGGGCCGCACCGTCCCGTCCGCGCGACGGGGAAAGCGGAAGAAGGACTGACGCAGCGATGTTCCGCCGTACGTTCTGGTTCACCGCCGGCGCAGCCGCGGGTGTGTGGGCCACCACCAAGGTCAACCGTAAGCTCAAGCAGCTGACCCCCGAGAGCCTCGCGGCCCAGGCCGCCAACAAGGCGATCGACGCGGGTCACCGGCTCAAGGACTTCGCGCTCGACGTCCGCGACGGCATGGCCCAGCGGGAGGCCGAACTCGGCGAGGTGCTCGGTCTGGGCGACCGCCCGGACCCCGAACTCCCCGCACAGCGGCGCCGCACCGCGATCGGCGACAACAAGCAGATCGTCGGCAACGACAAGCAGATCAAGTACATCGAGAACACGACGTACTCGTACAACCGGAATGAGGACCACTGATGGAGTCGGCTGAAATCCGCCGCCGCTGGTTGAGCTTCTACGAGGAGCGCGGTCACACCGTCGTCCCTTCGGCGTCGCTCATCGCGGACGACCCGACTCTGCTCCTGGTCCCCGCCGGCATGGTCCCCTTCAAGCCGTACTTCCTCGGCGAGGTCAAGCCGCCGTGGCCGCGCGCCACCAGCGTGCAGAAGTGCGTGCGCACGCCCGACATCGAAGAGGTCGGCAAGACCACCCGCCACGGCACGTTCTTCCAGATGTGCGGCAACTTCTCCTTCGGCGACTACTTCAAGGAAGGCGCCATCACCTACGCCTGGGAGCTGCTCACCACGCCCCAGGACAAGGGTGGTTACGGCCTCGACCCCGAGCGCCTGTGGATCACGGTCTACCTCGACGACGACGAGGCCGAGTCCATCTGGCGCGACAAGATCGGTGTCCCCGCCGAGCGCATCCAGCGCCTCGGCAAGAAGGACAACTACTGGTCCATGGGCGTCCCCGGCCCCTGTGGTCCGTGCTCCGAGATCAACTACGACCGCGGCCCCGAGTTCGGCGTCGAGGGCGGCCCGGCCGTCAACGACGAGCGGTACGTGGAGATCTGGAACCTGGTCTTCATGCAGTACGAGCGCGGCGAGGGCACCTCGAAGGACGACTTCGAGATCCTCGGCGAACTGCCCAGCAAGAACATCGACACCGGCCTCGGCATGGAACGCCTCGCCATGATTCTGCAGGGCGTGCAGAACATGTACGAGATCGACACCTCCATGGCCGTCATCAAGAAGGCCACCGAGCTGACGGGCATCGAGTACGGCGCCGCCCACGAGTCCGACGTCTCGCTGCGCGTGGTCACCGACCACATGCGGACGTCCGTGATGCTCATCGGCGACGGCGTGAGCCCCGGCAACGAGGGCCGCGGCTACGTCCTGCGCCGCATCATGCGCCGCGCCATCCGCAACATGCGCCTGCTCGGCGCCACCGGCCCGGTCGTCAAGGACCTCATCGACGTCGTCATCGCGATGATGGGCCAGCAGTACCCGGAGCTCGTCACCGACCGGCAGCGCATCGAGACCGTGGCCCTCGCCGAGGAGGCCGCCTTCCTCAAGACGCTGAAGGCCGGCACGAACATCCTCGACACGGCCATCACCGAGACCAAGGGTTCCGGCGGCAAGGTCCTCGCCGGCGACAAGGCCTTCCTGCTCCACGACACCTGGGGCTTCCCGATCGACCTCACCCTGGAAATGGCCGCCGAACAGGGCCTTTCCGTGGACGAGGACGGCTTCCGCCGCCTGATGAAGCAGCAGCGGGACCAGGCCAAGGCCGACGCCCAGGCCAAGAAGACCGGCCACGCCAACCTCGGCGCCTACCGCCAGATCGCCGACGCCGCCGGCGAGACCGACTTCATCGGCTACGACCGCACCGAGGGCGAGTCGACGATCGTCGGCATCCTCGTCGACGGCGCCTCCTCCCCGGCCGCCACCGAGGGCGACGAGGTCGAGATCGTCCTCGACCGCACCCCGTTCTACGCCGAGGGCGGCGGCCAGATCGGCGACACCGGCCGCATCAAGGTCGACACCGGCGCCATCATCGAGATCCGCGACTGCCAGAAGCCGGTCCCGGGCGTGTACGTCCACAAGGGCGTCGTCCAGGTCGGCGAGGTCACCGTCGGCGCCAAGGCCCAGGCCTCCATCGACGCCCGCCGTCGTACGGCCATCGCCCGCGCCCACTCGGCCACGCACCTCACCCACCAGGCCCTGCGCGACGCCCTCGGCCCCACGGCCGCCCAGGCCGGTTCCGAGAACCAGCCCGGCCGCTTCCGCTTCGACTTCGGCTCCCCGTCGGCCGTGCCCACGACCGTGATGACGGACGTGGAGCAGCAGATCAACGAGGTGCTCGCCCGCGACCTGGACGTCCACGCCGAGATCCTGAGCCTCGACGAGGCCAAGAAGCAGGGCGCCATCGCCGAGTTCGGCGAGAAGTACGGCGAGCGGGTCCGCGTCGTCACCATCGGCGACTTCTCCAAGGAGCTGTGCGGCGGCACGCACGTCCACAACACCTCGCAGCTCGGCCTGGTCAAGCTGCTCGGCGAGTCGTCGATCGGCTCCGGCGTACGGCGTATCGAGGCCCTGGTCGGCGTCGACGCGTACAACTTCCTCGCCCGCGAGCACACGGTCGTCGCCCAGATCCAGGAGCTGATCAAGGGCCGTCCCGAGGAGCTTCCGGAGAAGGTCTCCGCCATGCTCGGCAAGCTGAAGGACGCCGAGAAGGAGATCGAGAAGTTCCGCGCCGAGAAGGTCCTCCAGGCCGCCGGCGGTCTCGTCGACTCTGCCAAGGACGTCCGCGGGGTCGCCCTGGTCACCGGCCAGGTCCCGGACGGCACCACCGCCGACGACCTGCGCAAGCTGGTCCTCGATGTGCGGGGCCGTATCCAGGGCGGCAGGGCTGCCGTGGTCGCCCTGTTCACCGTGGCGGGCGGCAAGCCGCTGACGGTCATCGCCACCAATGACGCCGCCCGCGAGCGCGGTCTCAAGGCCGGCGACCTGGTCCGCACGGCCGCCAAGACCCTCGGCGGCGGCGGTGGCGGCAAGCCGGACGTCGCCCAGGGCGGCGGCCAGAACCCGGCCGCCATCGGCGAGGCCATCGACGCGGTCGAACGACTCGTCGCCGAGACCGCCAAGTAAGAAACGGCCAAGAAAAAAATGCGCAGAGGCCGTCGGCTCGCCATCGACGTCGGGGACGCCCGCATCGGGGTCGCCTCGTGCGACCCCGACGGGATCCTCGCGACACCGGTCGAGACGGTCCCGGGACGTGACATCCCGGCCGCCCACCGCCGGCTGAAGCAACTCGTCGAGGAGTACGAGCCGATCGAGGTCGTCGTCGGACTCCCTCGCTCCCTCAAGGGGGGCGAGGGCCCGGCCGCGGTCAAGGTCCGCGCCTTCGCCCAGGAGCTCGCCCGGGGGATCGCCCCTATCGGGGTGCGGCTCGTGGACGAGAGGATGACCACAGTGACGGCCAGTCAGGGCCTGCGCGCCTCGGGCGTGAAGTCCAAAAAGGGCAGGTCCGTGATCGACCAGGCCGCCGCCGTCATCATTCTGCAGCAGGCTCTGGAATCCGAACGGGTGTCAGGTAAATCTCCCGGCGAGGGCGTCGAAGTGGTCATCTGATCGCGATACGGTAACGTTCCGCGCGATGTGGTGGTGTTCGAACAGCCGCCGCACAGCAAGAGGCGGACGGGAGCCGTGCCACAAGCGCCAGCAGCCGCCGCCTCGCGGCTCGTAGGGGATCGATGACTGAGTATGGCCGGGGCCCAGGCTCCGAACCGTGGCATCCGGAGGACCCGTTGTACGGGGACGGCGGATGGGGCGGACAGGCCGCCGACGGCCAGTCCGCCTACGACGGCGGCCAGCCGCAGCACTATCCGCAGCAGCCGCACCAACAGCAGCAGGCGCAGTACGGCGAGTGGGCCGCGGGCCAGCAGGGCGCGTACGGCCAGAACCAGCAGCAGTACGTCGACCAGGGCCAGCAGCAGTATCACGGCCAGGGGCAGCAGCAGTTCCACGACCAGAACCAGCAGCACTTCCCCGGTCAGGGGCACCCGCAGCAGTACGCGGACCAGCCGCAGCACCCGTACAACGGCCAAGGGCAGCAGCAGTACGTCGACCAGGGGCAACAGCAGTACGGCGGTCAGGGGCAGCAGCAGTACAACGACGGCGGCTGGAACACCGGGGCGCACCCGCATGTCCCGTACGCCGCCGATCCGGCCGACCCGTACGCGGGCCAGTACAGCGGTGAGCAGCCCGACTACTACGGCACCCCCGACGCCTATCCGCCGCCGGAGCCGCCGGCTCGTCGGCGCGCCGAACCCGAGCCGCAGCCGGACTGGGATCCGGGGCCGGACCAGGGCGAGCACGCTTTCTTCGCCGGTGGTGGCGACGATGACGACGACTTCGACGATGACGACGACCCCAAGGGCCGGGGGGGCCGCGGTGACCGCCGGGGCAAGGGTGGCGGCAAGGGCAAGAAGCGCCGCAGCGGCTGCGCCTGCCTGGTGGTCGTGCTGGTGTTCGGAGGCGGGCTCGGCGGGGTCGGGTATTTCGGGTATCAGTTCTACCAAAAGCGTTTCGGCCCGGCGCCGGACTACACGGGGAGCGGCACGGGCGAGCCCGTGACGGTCGAGATTCCCTCGGGGGCCGGCGGTTACGCCATCGGCCAGGCTCTGAAGGATGCCGGCGTCATCAAGAGCGTCGACGCCTTCGTGTCCGCTCAGAAGAACAATCCCGACGGGGACAAGATCCAGGCGGGCGCCTATCTGCTGAAGCAGGAGATGTCGGCCGCGAACGCAGTCAAGCTGATGCTCGACCCCAAGAGTCAGAACAATGTGGTCGTTGCTCCCGGGCTGCGCAATTCCCAGGTCTATACCAGGATCGACGCGAAACTCCAACTTCCCGGCGGCACCACGAAGAAAGTCGCCCTGAAGGAATACAAGAGCCTCGGACTTCCGGACTGGGCGAATACCGGCAGCGATGTCAAGGATCCGCTGGAAGGATTCCTCTACCCGGCCACCTATCCCGCCGCCAAGGGCATGAAGCCCGCGGACGTGCTGAAGGAGATGGTGGAGCAGGCCACGCAGAAGTACGCCACGTTGGACCTCAAGGCGAAGGCCAAGGATCTCAACCTGGACAACCCGCTGCAGGTCATCACGGTCGCGAGCCTCGTGCAGGCCGAGGGGAAGACCCATGACGACTTCCGCAAGATGGCTGAAGTCATCTACAACCGGCTGAAGCCCACCAATACCGAGACCAACCAGCTGCTGCAATTCGACTCGACCTTCAACTACTTGAAGGGCCAGAGTAAGATCCACATCAGCGAGTCGGAGATCAACAGCAACAAGAGCCCGTACAACACGTACACGCGAAAGGGTCTGCCGCCCGGACCGATCGGTAACCCGGGTGACGACGCGCTGAAGGCGACACTCAACCCGACCGATGACGGCTGGATCTACTTCGTGGCGACGGACGGCCAGAACAACACCGAATTCGCCAAGACGTATGCCGAATTCCAGAGGCTCAAGGAAAAATTCAATGACAGCTCGGGCAACTGACGCCCGCCGAGCCGCCGTACTCGGTTCCCCCATCGCCCACTCCCTCTCCCCGGTGCTGCACCGCGCCGCGTACAAGGAGCTGGGGCTCGGCGACTGGTCGTACGACCGGTTCGATGTCGACGAGGAGGGGCTGCCCGGGTTCTTCGAGGGGCTTGGGTCGGAGTGGGCGGGGTTGTCGTTGACCATGCCGCTCAAGCGGGCCGTGATTCCGCTGGTCGACGAGATCAGTGAGACGGCCGCCTCCGTCGAGGCGGTCAACACCGTTGTGTTCACGGAGGACGGGCGGCGCGTCGGCGACAACACGGACATCCCCGGGATGGTCGCCGCCCTGCGTGAGCGGGGGATCGAGGAGGTGGACTCCGCCGCCATCCTCGGCGCGGGCGCCACCGCGTCCTCCGCGCTGGCCGCGCTCGCCCGGGTGTGTACCGGCGAGGTCGTCGCGTACGTCCGCAGCGAGGCGCGCGCCGCTGAGATGCGGCAGTGGGGCGAGCGGCTGGACGTCGAGGTGCGGATCGCGGACTGGGCGGACGCGGAGCAGGCGCTGCGGGCGCCGCTGGTGATCGCCACGACTCCGGCGGGTACGACGGACGCGCTGGCCGCCGCCGTGCCGGAGCGGCCCGCGACCCTCTTCGATGTGCTGTACGAGCCGTGGCCCACGGACCTCGCGGCGCGCTGGTCCGCGTACGGCGGTGCCGTGGTCAGCGGACTCGATCTGCTGGTGCACCAGGCGGTGCTCCAGGTCGAGCAGATGACAGGCCGTTCGCCCGCGCCGCTCGACGCCATGCGGAAGGCGGGGGAGCACGCGCTCGCCGCCCGGTAGGGGTTCGGTGGCATGTGTCTGTGAGGGGTTGGCGGCTGATGGTCCGATCATGTGTGCGCTCTTGAACGCCAGGCTTACCTCCGGTAATGATCTCCGGACGGCCCGGCGACGGCGGCGGGCGCGTGAACGGAGCCCCCATGACTGGACACGGCAGGCGCAGGTTTCTCACCTACCTGGTGGCCGCGCCCACCTTGGCCGTGGCGACCAAGATCGGTCTGGACGCCTATGAACCCGGCATCGCCGAGGCGGCCATCCCCACCCCGCCCGCGCCCGCCGATCTGATCGACCTCGGTGATCTGCTGATCCTGGCGGGCAAGCCCACCTCGGGCATGCTGGTCCTGAGCGTCGACGACGACGGCATCGTCCACTTCCGGCTGCCGAGGGAAGAGGTCGGGCAGGGCCTGACCACCGCGGTGGCCATGCTGGTGGCCGAGGAGCTGGACACTCCGCTCGACCGGGTACGCGTCCAATTGGACGACGCCCGGTCCGAGTTGCTCTTCAATCAGCTGACCGGCAGCTCCAACTCCATCCGCTCGCTGTACGACCCTGTACGGCACACCGCGGCGGCCGCCCGCGCACGCATGATCGGCGCGGCGGCCAAGCAATGGGGCGTGAGCGCAGGCGACTTGACGGTCCGTCAAGGAGTGGTGAGCGCACCCGACGGCCGCACCGCCTCCTACGGGGCACTCTCGGCGGCCGCCGCCTCCTTCGACCTCGGCTCGCTGACCGTCACGCCGAAGAAGGAGTCCGAGCACACCCTCGTCGGCACCCCCACCTCCCGTATCGACGCCAGGGCGCTGGTCACCGGCGGACAGGTGTACACGCTCGACCTCGACGTCCCCGGGGCCAAGCCCTGCATGGTGCGCCGCCCGCCAACCGTCAACGGCACCGTGAAGGCCGTGAACAACGAGGCCGTCGTACGCGCCATGCCCGGAGTCCTCGACGTGGTCACCATCGACACCGGTGTCGCCGTGATCGCCGAGACCTTCGGTCAGGCCCTCGATGCCAAGAACGCCCTGGACGTCGTCTGGGGCGGTGGCACGGTCGACGCCCTCTCCGACGACGACATCCGAGCGAAGCTGAAGGCCGCGACGCCGTCCCTCGATCTGCTCGGGCTGCTGGTCAAGAAGGTGGACGCCGAGTTCGACTTCGCGTTCGCCAGTCACGCGCCGATGGAGACCAACTCCGCCGTGGCCGACGTACGGGCGGACGGGGCCGAGATCTGGTCGGGCATGAAGTCGCCGAACGTCGCCCAGGCCGCCATCGCGCAGGCCGTCGGACTGCCGGTGGGCAAGGTCACGGTCCATGTGGTGCAGTCGGGCGGCTCCTTCGGGCGCCGGCTGTTCTACGACGCCGCACTGGAGGCGGCCGTCGTGTCCAAGAAGAGCCGCCGCCCGGTGCGGCTGATGTGGTCGCGCATCGACGACATGCGGCACGGCCGGATGCGGCCCGCGACGCACCACAGGATCCGCGCCACGTACGCCGCCGGTCAGGTCCTCACCTTCGTCCACCAGGTGGCCGCCGTGGAGACCGACTTCCGGCACGGTCTCGGCGACGCGGTCACCGCCGCCGCGGCTTCGCTGCCCACCGGCCTCGGCAACGCCACCTTCGCGCAGACCCTGTTCCTGACCACGGTGAAGTCCCCGTACAACTTCGGCGTCACCACCCAGGCGCTCACCGAAGTGCCGTTGAAGATGCACACCGGGTCGTGGCGCTCGGTGTACTCCGCCAACACACGGGGTGCCGAGGAGATCGTCGTCGACGAGCTGGCGGCGAAGCTCGGCCAGGATCCGGTCGCCTTCCGGCGCTCCTTCCTCAAGACGGACCGGCAGCGCGCCGTCCTCGACAAGGTCGCCGAGGAAGGCGACTGGGGCCGGACGCTGCCCGCCGGCTGGGCGCAGGGCGTCGGCTTCCACGAGGAGTACAAGTCCTGCACCGCCTGCCTGGTGGAGATCGACGCCACCGATCCCACGAAGCCCCGGGTCACGAAGGCGGTGATCGCGGCGGACGTCGGGCGGCCGGTCAATCCGCGCGGCCTTGAGGCACAGCTGCTCGGCGGACTCACGGACGCGATCTCCACCACGCTGCGGGCCGGGCTCCACATCGACAAGGGGCTTCCGCTGGAAGGCAGCTACTCGCAGTTCCACTATGCGCGCCAGAAGGACTCCCCGAAGGACGTACGGATCTTCGTCCTGCCGACGGACCACGATCCCGGCGGTGCGGGTGAGCTGGGTGTCCCCGCAGCCGTGGGCGCCATCGCCAACGCTTTCGCGCGGGCCACCGGCACCAAGCCGCGCAGCTTCCCGGTGAACTTCGACGTCGACTTCACCCCCTTCCCGCGCTGAGACCTCGCGTACCAGGAGCCCGTACATGCCCTCCCACACCTTCACCGTCAACGGGAAGACCGTCACCGTCGACGCCCCCGACGACCTGCCCCTGCTCTGGGCGCTGCGCGATCTGCTCGGCGTCCGCGGACCCAAGTACGGCTGTGGCATCGACGTCTGCAAGGCCTGCACGAGCCACCTCGACGGCGAGGCCGTGCGGCCCTGCGTGGTCCCGGTCGCCGAGGCCGCGGGCCGGGAGGTCACCACCATCGAGGGGCTCGCGGACGGGGACAAGCTGCACCCCGTCCAGGAAGCCTGGCTGGAGCAGGACGTGGCCCAGTGCGGCTACTGCCAGCCCGGCCAGATCATGGCGGCCGTCGCCCTGCTGAAGCGCACGAAGAACCCCACGGACGCCGACATCGACGAGATCGCGAACGTCTGCCGCTGTGGCACGTACTTCCGCATCCGCGAGGCGATCAAGAGCGCGGCGGCACGGATGGCGTGATGCCGGGAGGTACGCGGGCCGCGACCCGGAGGTGGCGTACGCGGGCCGCGGTACCTGACGAGGTCCGTCCGCCTGATGGACCTGCGGCCGAATCCCGGACCGAGACGTGGGAGGATCGGAGGTGGCGGGCCAGGGCCGCGCACCCGGTCGCGCCGTCGCCGTACGCGAGGACGCGCGTACGCAGCAGCAGTACCAGGGCGCGAGCATGAGGAGCACCGTTGAGCAGGTTGCGCTGGCTGACCGCGGGGGAGTCCCACGGTCCCGCACTTGTCGCGACGCTGGAGGGTCTTCCCGCCGGCGTGCCGATCACCACGGAGATGGTGGCGGACCACCTTGCCCGGCGGCGCCTGGGCTATGGACGCGGTGCCCGGATGAAGTTCGAGCGCGACGAGGTCACCTTCCTGGGCGGCGTACGCCACGGTCTCACCATGGGCTCCCCGGTCGCCGTCATGGTCGGCAACACCGAGTGGCCCAAGTGGGAGCAGGTCATGGCGGCCGATCCGGTCGACCCGGAGATCCTCGCCGACCTGGCCCGCAACGCCCCGCTGACCCGGCCCCGGCCCGGTCACGCCGACCTCGCGGGCATGCAGAAGTACGGCTTCGACGAGGCCCGACCGATCCTGGAGCGCGCCTCCGCCCGTGAGACCGCCGCCCGTGTGGCGCTCGGCGCGGTGGCCCGTTCGTACCTGAAGGAGACGGCCGGGATCGAGATCGTCTCGCACGTCGTCGAACTCGCCGCCGCCAAGGCGCCGTACGGGGTGTACCCCAAGCCCTCGGACGTCGAGAAGCTCGACGCCGACCCGGTGCGCTGCCTCGACGCCGACGCGTCGAAGGCGATGGTCGCGGAGATCGACCAGGCCCACAAGGACGGCGACACGCTCGGCGGCGTGGTCGAGGTGCTGGCGTACGGCGTGCCGGTGGGCCTCGGCTCGCACGTGCACTGGGACCGGCGTCTCGACGCCCGGCTCGCGGCCGCGCTCATGGGCATCCAGGCCATCAAGGGCGTCGAGGTCGGCGACGGCTTCGAGCTGGCGCGCGTGCCCGGCTCCAAGGCGCACGACGAGATCGTCCACACCGAGGACGGCATCCGGCGCACCTCCGGGCGCTCCGGAGGCACCGAGGGCGGTCTGACCACCGGTGAGCTGCTGCGCGTGCGTGCCGCGATGAAGCCGATCGCGACCGTGCCGCGCGCGCTCGCCACCATCGACGTCGCCACCGGCGAGGCCGCCAAGGCCCACCACCAGCGCTCCGACGTCTGCGCGGTCCCGGCCGCCGGCATCGTCGCCGAGGCCATGGTCGCCCTCGTCCTGGCGGACGCGGTCGCCGAGAAGTTCGGTGGCGACAGCGTCCCGGAGACCCGCCGCAACGTGCGGTCCTACCTCGACAACCTGGTCGTGCGGTGACCGCTCCGCGGCTCGTCCTCGTCGGCCCGATGGGTGTCGGCAAGTCCACGGTGGGCGCGCTGGTCGCAGAGCGGCTCGGCTGCGTCTACCGGGACACGGACGACGACATCGTGGCCGAGCAGGGCCGCACCATCGCCGACATCTTCGTCGACGAGGGCGAGCCCGTCTTCCGCGCCATCGAGAAGCAGGCCGTGCACAAGGCGCTCGCCGAACACGACGGCGTCCTGGCGCTCGGCGGCGGCGCGATCCTCGACGAGGACACCCGCGCACTGCTCGCCGGCCACCGTGTCGTCTACCTGTCGATGGACGTCGAGGAGGCGGTCCAGCGCACCGGCCTCAACGCGGCCCGGCCGCTGCTCGCCGTCAACCCGCGCCGGCAGTGGCGCGAGCTGATGGACGCGCGCCGCCACCTGTACACCGAAGTAGCCCGCGCGGTCGTGGCCACCGACGGCCGTACCCCCGAAGAGGTCGCCCAGGCGGTCCTCGACGCACTGGAGTTGAAGGAAGCATGAGCGAGGCAGTGACCCGTATCCAGGTCGGCGGCACCGCGGGCACCGACCCCTACGAGGTCCTCGTCGGCCGTCAACTCCTCGGTGAGCTCGGCGCGTTGGTCGGCGACAAGGCCAAGCGTGTCGCGGTCATCCACCCCGAGGCGCTCGCCGAGACCGGTGACGCGCTCCGTGCCGACCTGGCCGGGCAGGGCTTCGAGGCCGTCGCCATCCAGGTGCCGAACGCGGAGGAGGCCAAGACCGCCGAGGTCGCCGCCTACTGCTGGAAGGCGCTCGGCCAGTCCGGTTTCACCCGCACCGACGTCATCGTCGGCGTGGGCGGCGGCTCCACCACCGACCTGGCCGGTTTCGTCGCGGCGACCTGGCTGCGCGGGGTGCGCTGGATCGCCGTCCCCACCACCGTGCTCGCCATGGTGGACGCGGCGGTCGGCGGCAAGACCGGCATCAACACCGCCGAGGGCAAGAACCTGGTGGGCTCCTTCCACCCGCCCGCGGGCGTGCTCTGCGACCTGGCGGCGCTCGACTCGCTGCCGGTCAACGACTTCGTCTCCGGGCTCGCGGAGATCATCAAGGCCGGTTTCATCGCCGACCCGGTGATCCTGGAGCTCATCGAGTCCGACCCCGAGGCGGCGCGTACGCCCACGGGCCCGCACACCGCGGAGCTCATCGAGCGCTCCATCAAGGTCAAGGCCGAGGTCGTCTCCGGCGACCTCAAGGAGTCCGGGCTGCGCGAGATCCTCAACTACGGGCACACCCTCGCGCACGCCATCGAGAAGAACGAGCGCTACAAGTGGCGGCACGGCGCGGCCGTCGCCGTCGGTATGCACTTCGCCGCCGAACTCGGTCGTCTGGCGGGCCGGCTGGACGACGAGACCGCCGACCGCCACCGCACGATCCTGGAGTCCGTCGGCCTCCCGCTGAGCTACCGCTACGACCAGTGGCCCAAGCTCCTGGAGAACATGAAGGTCGACAAGAAGTCCCGCGGCGACCTGCTGCGCTTCATCGTCCTCGACGGCCTCGCCAAGCCGACGGTCCTGGAGGGCCCGGACCCGGCCGTCCTGCTCGCCGCGTACGGCGAGGTCGGGGAGTAGCAAGCGGCGGGCCCACGGCGGACGTATGGTCCAACGGGCCCGCACTTGGCCCGTTTTGCCCCTCGACTATGGGCACTTCGCACCTTCCCCGGCCGTTCACACAACGGCGGCCGGGGAAGGTACCGTTCGGTAGCGGACGGGATCGACACCCCGTTCGCCAGCGCCAATTGCCTGCACGAGACGGAGTGGCCCGGATGCAGCACGCAGTGGGGGCCCCGCTGCCGCCGCCCCACCAGCCGGGGCAGGGACCGGCCGCCGGCTGGTCGCCGGCCGGACAGCACCCGGGGCACCCGGGTCCCGCACCCGCTCCGGGTTTCACCGGGGCGCCCATGCCGCCCGGGGTTCCTCCCCTGCAGGCCCCGCAGCATCACGTGCCTCCGCACCACGGTCCGGCCCAGCCCGCACACCACGCGCCCGTGCCGCCCACGCCGGACACCACCGGGCATGTGCAGCTGCCCCCGGGAGGCCCCGTCGCCATACCGAGCGCGCCGCCCGCCGCGGGCACGCCCGACCTCACGGCCACCACGCTCGCGGTGCTGCTCATCGGCCCCGCGGGCGCCGGAAAGACCAGCGTCGCCAAGTACTGGGCGGACCACCGCCGGGTCCCCACCGCCCACATCAGCCTCGACGACGTACGCGAATGGGTGCGCTCGGGCTTCGCGGACCCGCAGTCGGGGTGGAACGATCATTCTGAGGCGCAGTATCGTCTCGCCCGCCGTACCTGCGGCTTCGCGGCGCGGAACTTCCTGGCCAACGGCATCTCCTGCATCCTCGACGACGCCGTCTTCCCGGACCGCCCGGTCGTCGGCCTCGGTGGCTGGAAGCGGCATGTGGGGCCGGGCCTGCTGCCCGTCGTCCTGCTCCCAGGGCTGGAGATAGTCCTGGAGCGCAACGCCGAGCGCTCCGGCAACCGCCGCCTCACCGACGAGGAAGTCGCCCGCATCCACGGCCGGATGGCCGGCTGGTACGGCTCCGGGCTCCCCATCATCGACAACTCGCAGCTCGACGTACCGGCCACGGCGCGCGTCCTGGACGACGTACTCGCCCGGTCGATCGCCAGCCCGCCGCAGTGGTGAACCTCCAGAAACCTCCGGCACGGACACCTCCGTGCACACGTCCGGCCCCGCACAACCGGCGACATCCGGCCACCGCTCGTACGCTCGGTTCATGTCAGAGGTGTACGCGGCGCGCAGAGAGCGGATCCGGGAACGCTGTACGGCGGGAGGCAGTGCGACGGCTCTCGTCACCCGCCCGGCCAATGTGAGGTATCTCGCCGGCGCGGCCCCGCGAGGTGCCGTGCTCCTGCTCGGCAGGGGTGAGGATCTGCTGCTCTGCGGCGGCCCGCCGAGCGGCGAGGCCGATGAAGGACGTCCCGACGAGGCACTGCGTGTGCAGGTGCTGCCGCGCGCGGGCGGCGACCCCGCCGTGGCCGCCGCCGATGTCGCCGCCGGTCAGGGCGCCGAGTCCCTCGCGGTCGAGGAACACCATCTGACGGTGACCCGGCACCGGGCCATCGGCTCGGTGGCGCCCCGGCTGCGCCTCGGTGACCTGGGCGGTGCGGTGGAACAGCTGCGGGTGATCAAGGACGAGGAGGAGATCTCCTGTCTGCGGATCGGCGCCGAGATCGCCGACCAGGCGCTGGGCGAGCTCCTCGAATCCATCCTGGTCGGCCGTACGGAACGCCATCTCGCCCTGGAGCTGGAGCGCCGCCTGGTCGACCACGGCGCCGACGGCCCGGCCTTCGCGACCTCGGTCGGCACCGGGCCGAACTCGGGGCGGCGTGGCCACCGGCCCACCGACCGGCGCGTCGAGGAGGGCGACTTCCTCTCCGTCTGCCTCGGCGCGACCTATCGCGGCTACCGCTGCGAGATCGGCCGTACGTTCGTGATCGGCACCTCGCCCGCCGACTGGCAGATCGAGCTGTACGACCTCGTCTTCGCCGCCCAGCGCGCCGGACGGGAGGCGCTGGCACCCGGGGCCTCCTACCGTGACGTGGACCGCGCGGCCCGCCAGGTACTGGACTCCGCGGGGTATGCGGAAGGCCTTCCACCGCTGACCGGGCACGGTGTGGGGCTCGAAATCGACGAGGACCCGCAGCTGGCCCCCGCAGCCATGGGTAAACTGGACGCTTGCGTGCCGGTCACCGTCGAACCGGGGGTCCACCTCCCGGGCCGGGGCGGTGTCCGGATCGATGACACGCTCGTCGTACGCCCCGAGGCGGACGGCGGACCCGAGCTACTCACCATCACGACCAAGGAACTGCTCGCGCTCTAGCCTTCGAGCTACGCGCGTGTCCCGGGGTCGTCCACGTCAGTCCAGGAGATTCCGCAACCGTGGCTTCCACGAACGACCTCAAGAACGGCCTGGTGCTCAAGCTCGACGGAGGCCAGCTCTGGTCCGTCGTCGAGTTCCAGCACGTCAAGCCCGGCAAGGGCCCGGCCTTCGTGCGCACCAAGCTGAAGAACGTGCTCTCCGGCAAGGTCGTCGACAAGACGTTCAACGCCGGCGTCAAGGTCGAGACGGCCACGATCGACAAGCGCGACATGCAGTTCTCGTACATGGACGGCGAGTACTTCGTCTTCATGGACATGGACACGTACGACCAGCTGATGGTCGACCGCAAGTCCGTCGGCGATGCCGCCAACTTCCTGATCGAGGGCTTCACGGCCACCGTCGCCCAGCACGAGGGCGAGGTGCTCTTCGTCGAGCTGCCCGCCGCCGTCGAGCTGGTCATCCAGGAGACCGAGCCGGGCGTCCAGGGCGACCGCTCCACCGGTGGCACCAAGCCCGCCACCCTGGAGACCGGCCACCAGATCCAGGTCCCGCTCTTCATCACCACCGGTGAGAAGATCAAGGTCGACACCCGCACCAGCGACTACCTCGGCCGGGTGAACAGCTAACCGTGGCTGCCCGCAACACGGCCCGCAAGCGCGCCTTCCAGATCCTCTTCGAGGGCGACCAGCGCGGCGTGGACGTCCTGACGGTCCTCGCGGACTGGATCCGGCACTCCCGGTCCGACACCCGGCAGCCGCCGGTGAGCGAGTACACGATGCAGCTGGTCGAGGGGTACGCCACCAAGGTGCGCCGGATCGACGACCTCATCTCGCAGTATGCCGTCGGTTGGACGCTGGACAGGATGCCGGTCGTCGACCGCAACATCCTGCGCCTCGGTGCCTACGAGCTGATCTGGGTCGACGAGACCCCGGACGCCGTGGTGCTCGACGAGGCGGTGCAGCTGGCCAAGGAGTTCTCCACGGACGAGTCGCCCTCGTTCGTGAACGGCCTGCTGGGCCGGCTGAAGGACCTGAAGCCGTCGCTCCGCCGCGACGAGGACTGAGCGGTGCCCGGCACCGCTTAGACGTACGAGGCGTACACGGCCGTACGAGAGGTACGCCGGGGTACGCGGAGGTACGAAAAACGCCGGAGGGCCCGCAGCGCGTCTGCTGCGGGCCCTCCGGCGTTCCCGTACCCATGAGGCTCCCGAGGCCCGCAGAAAGCCGCCGGGGTGGCCGGAACGCGATGTTCCGGCCACCCCGGCGGCACGTTTCTGCTCAGCTGTGCGAAGGGGTCAGCCCTCGTCGTGGGAGACCGCGCGACGCGCGTCCGCGTCCAGGACGCCCCAGCTGATGAGCTGCTCGGTCAGGACCGAGGGCGACTGGTCATAGATGACGGCGAGCGTGCGCAGGTCGTCCTGGCGGATCGACAGCACCTTGCCGTTGTAGTCACCGCGCTGCGACTGGATCGTCGCCGCGTAGCGCTGCAGGGGGCCCGCCTTCTCGGCCGGCACATGGGCAAGGCGCTCAAGGTCGAGAACCAGCTTCGGCGGCGGCTCGGCGGCCCCGCCCGGCGTGGTGCCCGGCAGCAGCTCCTGCACCGGAACTCCGTAGAAGTCCGCCAGCTCCGCGAGGCGCTGCACGGTGACGGCGCGGTCGCCGCGCTCGTACGAACCGACCACGACCGCCTTCCAGCGTCCCTGGGACTTCTCCTCGACGCCGTGGAGGGAAAGGCCCTGCTGGGTGCGGATGGCCCGGAGCTTGGCCCCGAGCTGTTTGGCGTATTCGCTGGACATATAGCTCCCCGGACGCTGTATCAACGTGCGGCTCCGCCGCGCGGCTGGTGACTCTTGTGACTCACAGTGAGGTTACGCAGCGTTACTCTTCCCCGTCAAGCCGAATGGTCCGGACCGACCCTTCCGTGGGAGTCACCCGCGGTGGCTCGAATGGGTGGTGATCAGGGACGTTGCCGGGCTGGTACCGTGGATGGCGCAATTCCGACGTCCTTTAATGATCCGTCCCGTGAGGCGGAGAAGGAGGTCCGTTTCGTATGGACACAGAGCATGACAAGCAGCAGTACGAGGCCGACGCACGGCCCGTGCTGGAAGCCCCCGACATCGCGCGGGTGCTGACCCGCATCGCCCACGAGATCGTCGAACGCGCCAAGGGCGCCGACGACGTGGTGCTCCTCGGCATTCCGACCCGAGGCGTCTTCCTGGCCCGCAGGCTGGCCGACAAGCTCGAAGAGATCACCGATCGCAAGATCCCGGTCGGATCCCTCGACATCACCATGTACCGCGACGACCTGCGCATGCACCCGCCGCGTGCGCTGGCCCGCACCGAGATCCCCGGTGACGGCATCGACGGCCGTCTCGTCGTCCTCGTCGACGACGTGCTCTTCTCCGGCCGCACGATTCGCGCGGCGCTCGACGCGCTGAACGACATCGGCCGCCCGCGCGCCGTGCAGCTCGCGGTCCTCGTCGACCGCGGCCACCGCGAACTGCCCATCCGCGCCGACTACGTCGGCAAGAACCTCCCCACGTCGTTGCGGGAGACGGTCAAGGTCCAGCTCGCCGAGGAGGACGGTCGCGACACCGTGCTGCTCGGTGCGAAGCGGACCTCCGCGGACGCACCGCAGTAGCCCTTGGGCGTACGCCGCTGTCGTACGCCCCTGCGCGCCCTGCCTGCCCGAATCCTCCCGAACTGAACTGCCTTACGGAGCCTGACAGATGCAGCGTCATCTCATCTCGGCCGCCGACCTCACCCGCGACGACGCCGTCCTGATCCTCGACACCGCCGAGGAGATGGCCCGGGTCGCCGACCGGCCGATCAAGAAGCTGCCGACCCTGCGCGGCCGCACCGTCGTCAACCTCTTCTTCGAGGACTCGACCCGCACCCGGATCTCCTTCGAGGCCGCCGAGAAGCGCCTCTCCGCGGACGTCATCAACTTCACCGCCAAGGGGTCGAGCGTCTCCAAGGGCGAGTCCCTCAAGGACACCGCGCAGACCCTCGAAGCCATGGGCGTCGACGCCGTCGTCATCCGGCACGGCGCCTCCGGAGCCCCCTACCGGCTCGCCACCTCCGGCTGGATCGACGCCGTCGTCATCAACGCGGGCGACGGCACCCACCAGCACCCCACGCAGGCCCTGCTCGACGCCTTCACCATGCGCCGACGCCTCGTCGGCCGGGACGCCGGGATAGGACAGGACCTGGCCGGCAAGCGCATCACGATCGTCGGCGACGTCCTGCACAGCCGGGTCGCCCGCTCCAACGTCGACCTGCTGCACACTCTCGGCGCCGAGGTCACCCTCGTCGCCCCGCCCACCCTGGTGCCGGTCGGCGTCGAGACCTGGCCCTGCGAGATCTCGTACGACCTCGACAGCACCCTCTCCAAGTCCGACGCGGTGATGATGCTGCGCGTCCAGCGCGAGCGGATGAACGCGGCGTTCTTCCCGACCGAGCGCGAGTACTCGCGGCGCTACGGCCTCGACGGCGAGCGCATGGCCAAGATGCCCGAGCACGCCATCGTGATGCACCCCGGCCCGATGGTCCGCGGCATGGAGATCACCGCCGAGGTCGCCGACTCCGAGCGCTGCACCGTCGTCGAGCAGGTCGCCAACGGGGTCTCGATCCGGATGGCCGTGCTGTACCTGCTCCTTGGCGGCAACGAGCCCGCCGTCACCCACACCCGTACCGAGGAGAAGTAAGACCATGAGCAAGATCCTGATCCGCGGTGCGAAGGTGCTCGGCGGCGAGCCGCAGGACGTGCTGATCGACGGCGCTGTCATCGAGGCGGTCGGTACCGGCCTCGCGGCCGAGGGCGCCGAGGTCGTCGAGGCCGACGGCAAGGTGCTGCTCCCCGGTCTCGTCGACCTGCACACCCATCTGCGCGAGCCGGGCCGCGAGGACTCCGAGACCGTGCTGACCGGTACCCGGGCGGCGGCGAGCGGCGGCTACACCGCCGTGTTCGCCATGGCCAACACCTTCCCGGTCGCCGACACCGCCGGTGTGGTCGAGCAGGTCTACCGGCTCGGCCAGGAGCACGGCTACTGCGATGTGCAGCCCATCGGCGCCGTCACGGTCGGCCTGGAGGGCAAGAAGCTCGCCGAGCTGGGCGCGATGCACGAGTCCGCGGCCGGGGTGACCGTCTTCTCCGACGACGGCAAGTGCGTGGACGACGCCGTGATCATGCGCCGGGCGCTCGAATACGTGAAGGCCTTCGGCGGTGTGGTCGCGCAGCACGCGCAGGAGCCCCGCCTCACCGAAGGTGCCCAGATGAACGAGGGCGTCGTCTCCGCCGAGCTGGGGCTCGGCGGCTGGCCGGCGGTGGCCGAGGAATCGATCATCGCCCGGGACGTCCTGCTCGCCGAGCATGTCGGCTCCCGCGTCCACATCTGCCACCTGTCGACCGCCGGCAGCGTCGAGATCGTGCGCTGGGCCAAGTCCCGCGGCATCGACGTCACCGCCGAGGTCACCCCGCACCACCTGCTCCTCACCGACGAGCTGGCCCGCACGTACAACCCGGTCTACAAGGTCAACCCGCCGCTGCGCACCGAGCGTGACGTCATGGCCCTGCGCGAGGCGCTCGCCGACGGCACGATCGACATCGTCGCCACCGACCACGCGCCGCACCCGCACGAGGACAAGGACTGCGAGTGGGCCGCCGCCGCCATGGGCATGGTGGGGCTCGAGACCGCCCTGTCCGTCGTGCAGCAGACGATGATCGAGACCGGACTGCTCGACTGGGCCGGTGTCGCCGACCGTATGTCCGTCAAGCCCGCGCGGATCGGCCAGGCGCAGGGCCACGGCCGCCCCGTCTCGGCAGGTGAGCCCGCCAACCTCACGCTGGTCGACACGGAATACCGTGGGGCCGTGGACCCCGCGGGCTTCGCCTCGCGCAGCCGCAACACTCCCTACGAGGGCCGTGAGCTGCCGGGCCGGGTCACGCACACCTGGCTGCGGGGCAAGGCCACCCTCGTCGACGGGAAGCTCGCGTGACACCTCTCATCTCGATGGCCGCCGAACAGAAGTCGGCGGAAGTGACCGACTGGGCCGCCCGGGCCGGCTGGCTCGTCGGTCTGGCCCTCTTCGTCGCCCTCGTCTACTGGCTGATGCGCGAGGGCTGGAAGTGGCGCGGCACCCTCCAGGGTGACCTGCCCGAGCTCCCCACCGCGCCGGAAGATCCGGGCCCGGCGAGACTGAGCATGAGCGGCCGCTACCACGGTTCCACCACCGCCGGGCAGTGGCTCGACCGTATCGTGGCGCACGGCCTGGGCACCCGCAGCCTGGTCGAGCTCACGCTGACGGACGCGGGACTGGACGTCGTACGCCCCGGGGCCACCGACTTCTTCATCCCGGCCGAGGCGCTGCGCGAGGCCCTGCTCGGCAAGGGAATCGCCGGCAAGGTCCTCAGCGAGGGCGGACTGCTCATCGTCACGTGGGCGCACGGTGACAAGCTGATCGACTCCGGGTTCCGCTCGGACCGCGCGGCCGAGCACAACGAGTGGGTCGAGACCCTGACCAACATGATCAACAAGACGGAAACGGAAGGCGCACGATGACGACCTCCATCCAGGGAGTCGCCTCGCAGAGGCACAAGGCAGCTCCCGCCGTACTCGTCCTGGAGGACGGCCGGATGTTCCGTGGCCGCGCCTACGGGGCGGTGGGGGAGACCTTCGGCGAAGCGGTGTTCTCCACCGGCATGACCGGCTACCAGGAGACCCTCACCGACCCGTCCTACCACCGCCAGGTCGTCGTGATGACCGCCCCGCACATCGGCAACACCGGCGTCAACGACGAGGACCCCGAGTCGCAGCGGATCTGGGTCGCGGGCTATGTCGTACGCGACCCCGCGCGCGTGCCCTCCAACTGGCGCTCCCGGCGCTCGCTGGACGAGGAGCTCCGCAAGCAGGGCGTCGTCGGCATCAGCGGCATCGACACGCGAGCCCTCACCCGCCATCTGCGCGAGCGCGGCGCCATGCGTGTCGGCATCTTCTCCGGCAACGCGCTGCCCGACGAGGGCACGATGCTCGCCGAGGTCCGCCAGGCGCCCGAGATGGCGGGCGCGAACCTCGCCGCCGAGGTCGCCACCAAGGAGACGTACGTCGTCCCCGCGATCGGCGAGAAGCGCTTCACCGTCGCCGCCGTCGACCTGGGTATCAAGGGCATGACCCCGCACCGCATGGCCGAGCGCGGCATCGAGGTGCACGTGCTGCCCGCGACGGCCACGGCCGAGGACGTGTACGCCGTGAACCCCGACGGTGTCTTCTTCTCCAACGGCCCCGGTGACCCGGCGACCGCCGACGGCCCGGTGGCCGTCATGCAGGAAGTGCTCGCCCGCAAGACGCCGCTCTTCGGCATCTGCTTCGGCAACCAGATCCTGGGCCGCGCGCTCGGCTTCGGCACCTACAAGCTGAAGTACGGCCACCGCGGCATCAACCAGCCCGTGCAGGACCGCACGACCGGCAAGGTCGAGGTCACCGCGCACAACCACGGCTTCGCCGTCGACGCCCCGCTCGACAAGGTGTCCGACACCCCCTACGGCCGCGCCGAGGTCTCCCACGTCTGCCTGAACGACCAGGTCGTCGAGGGGCTCCACCTCCTCGACCAGCCGGCCTTCAGCGTCCAGTACCACCCCGAAGCGGCAGCGGGCCCGCACGACGCCGCCTACCTGTTCGACCGCTTCGTATCCCTGATGGAGGGCCAGCGTGCCTAAGCGCACCGATATCCAGTCCGTCCTGGTCATCGGCTCCGGCCCGATCGTCATCGGCCAGGCCGCCGAGTTCGACTACTCCGGCACCCAGGCGTGCCGCGTCCTGCGCGCCGAGGGACTCAGGGTCATCCTGGTCAACTCCAACCCGGCGACGATCATGACCGACCCGGAGATCGCCGACGCCACGTACGTCGAGCCGATCACCCCCGAGTTCGTCGAGAAGATCATCGCCAAGGAGCGGCCGGACGCCCTGCTGCCCACCCTCGGCGGTCAGACGGCGCTCAACACCGCCATCTCGCTGCACGAGTCCGGGACCCTCGAGAAGTACGGCGTCGAGCTCATCGGCGCCAACGTCGAGGCGATCAACAAGGGCGAGGACCGCGACCTCTTCAAGGGCGTCGTGGAAGCGGTGAACGCGAAGATCGGGTACGGCGAGTCCGCCCGGTCCGTGATCTGCCACTCCATGGACGACGTGCTCGGGGGCGTCGAGACGCTCGGCGGCTACCCCGTCGTCGTCCGCCCCTCCTTCACGATGGGCGGCGCCGGCTCCGGCTTCGCGCACGACGAGGAGGAGCTCCGCCGCATCGCCGGTCAGGGCCTGACGCTCTCCCCGACCACCGAGGTGCTCCTGGAGGAGTCCATCCTCGGCTGGAAGGAGTACGAGCTGGAGCTGATGCGCGACAAGCACGACAACGTCGTGGTCGTCTGCTCCATCGAGAACTTCGACCCCATGGGCGTGCACACCGGTGACTCGATCACCGTCGCCCCGTCGATGACGCTCACCGACCGCGAGTACCAGATCCTGCGCGACATCGGCATCGCGGTCATCCGCGAGGTCGGCGTCGACACCGGCGGCTGCAACATCCAGTTCGCGGTGAACCCCGAGGACGGCCGGGTCATCGTCATCGAGATGAACCCGCGCGTGTCCCGCTCCTCGGCCCTCGCCTCCAAGGCGACCGGCTTCCCGATCGCCAAGATCGCCGCGAAGCTCGCCGTCGGCTACACGCTGGACGAGATCCCGAACGACATCACCGAGAAGACCCCGGCGTCCTTCGAGCCGACGCTCGACTACGTGGTGGTCAAGGCCCCGCGCTTCGCCTTCGAGAAGTTCCCGAGCGCCGACTCCACCCTCACCACGACCATGAAGTCGGTCGGCGAGGCCATGGCGATCGGCCGCAACTTCACCGAGGCGCTGCAGAAGGCGCTGCGCTCGCTGGAGAAGAAGGGCAGCCAGTTCACCTTCGTCGGCGAGCCCGGCGACAAGGCTGAGCTGCTGGCGGAGGCCGTGCGGCCGACCGACGGGCGCATCAACTCCGTCATGCAGGCCATCCGCGCGGGCGCCACGCCCGAGGAGGTCTTCGAGTCGACGAAGATCGACCCGTGGTTCATCGACCAGCTGTTCCTGATCAAGGAGATCGCGGACGAGCTGGCCGGCGCCGCCAAGCTGGAACCGGAACTGCTCGCCGAGGCCAAGCGGCACGGCTTCTCCGACGCGCAGATCGCCGAGATCCGCGGGCTCCGCGAGGACGTCGTACGCGAGGTGCGGCACGCGCTGGGCGTGCGCCCGGTGTACAAGACGGTCGACACCTGCGCCGCCGAGTTCGCGGCCAATACGCCGTACTTCTACTCCTCCTACGACGAGGAGACGGAGGTCGCCTCCCGCGAGAAGCCGGCCGTCATCATCCTCGGCTCCGGCCCGAACCGCATCGGCCAGGGCATCGAGTTCGACTACTCCTGCGTCCACGCCTCCTTCGCGCTCAGCGACGCCGGCTACGAGACCGTGATGGTCAACTGCAACCCCGAGACCGTCTCCACGGACTACGACACCTCCGACCGCCTGTACTTCGAGCCGCTGACGCTCGAAGACGTGCTGGAGATCGTCCACGCGGAGACGCTGGCCGGTCCGGTCGCGGGTGTGATCGTGCAGCTCGGCGGCCAGACCCCGCTGGGCCTGGCGCAGGCGCTGAAGGACAACGGCGTGCCGATCGTCGGTACGCCCCCCGAGGCGATCCACGCCGCCGAGGACCGCGGCGCCTTCGGGCAGGTCCTCGCGGAGGCCGGTCTCCCGGCCCCCAAGCACGGCACGGCCACCACGTTCGCCGGGGCCAAGGCCATCGCCGACGAGATCGGCTACCCCGTCCTCGTACGGCCGTCGTACGTGCTCGGCGGGCGCGGCATGGAGATCGTGTACGACGAGACGCGGCTGTCCTCGTACATCGCCGAGTCGACCGAGATCAGCCCTTCCCGGCCCGTCCTGGTCGACCGCTTCCTCGACGACGCGATCGAGATCGACGTCGACGCGCTGTACGACGGCGAGGAGCTGTACCTCGGCGGCGTCATGGAGCACATCGAGGAGGCCGGTATCCACTCCGGCGACTCGGCGTGCGCGCTGCCCCCGATCACGCTCGGCGGGTTCGACATCAAGCGCCTGCGGGCCTCCACCGAGGCCATCGCGAAGGGTGTCGGGGTCCGTGGACTGATCAACATCCAGTTCGCCATGGCGGGCGACATCCTGTACGTCCTCGAAGCCAACCCGCGTGCCTCGCGCACCGTCCCCTTCACCTCGAAGGCGACCGCGGTGCCGCTGGCGAAGGCCGCCGCCCGGATCTCGCTGGGCGCGACCGTCGCCGAACTGCGCGCCGAGGGGCTGCTCCCCGCCAACGGCGACGGCGGCACGCTCCCGCTGGACGCGCCGATCTCCGTCAAGGAAGCCGTCATGCCGTGGTCGCGGTTCCGCGACATCCACGGGCGCGGCGTCGACACGGTGCTCGGCCCGGAGATGCGCTCCACCGGTGAAGTCATGGGCATCGACTCGGTGTTCGGCACGGCGTACGCCAAGTCCCAGGCGGGCGCGTACGGTCCGCTGCCGACCAAGGGCCGCGCCTTCATCTCGGTCGCCAACCGCGACAAGCGCTCGATGATCTTCCCGGCGCGTGAACTCGTCGCCCACGGCTTCGAGTTGCTCGCCACGTCCGGCACGGCCGAGGTGCTCAAGCGCAACGGCCTCAACGCCACGGTCGTGCGCAAGCAGAGCGAGGGCGAGGGCCCGAACGGCGAGAAGACCATCGTCCAGCTCATCCACGACGGCCAGGTCGACCTCATCGTCAACACGCCGTACGGCACCGGTGGCCGCCTCGACGGCTACGAGATCCGTACGGCCGCCGTGGCCCGGTCCGTGCCGTGTCTGACGACGGTCCAGGCTCTCGCCGCCGCCGTCCAGGGCATCGACGCGCTCAACCACGGTGACGTGGGCGTGCGTTCACTCCAGGAACACGCCCAGCATCTGACCGCGGCCCGCGACTAGCAGCCCTGAGGGGGACACCGGAAACGGTGTCCCCCTCTTCATGAGCCCCCTTCACCGGGCTCTTCAGCCCCCTTCACCGGGCTCTTTCGAGGACATGACCATGTACAAGCTCTTCTTCAACCTCGTCTTCAAGCGGATGGACCCGGAGCAGGCCCACTATCTGGCCTTCCGCTGGATCCGGCTCGCCGTCCGCATCCCCGTGCTGCGCACCTTCATCGCCGCCGCGCTCGCGCCCCGCTACAAGGAATTGCGGACCGAGGCGTTCGGGCTGCGGATGCACGGCCCGTTCGGGCTCGCGGCCGGCTTCGACAAGAACGCGGTCGCCATCGACGGGATGTCGATGCTCGGCTTCGACCACATCGAGATCGGCACCGTGACGGGGGAGCCGCAGCCCGGCAACCCCAAGAAGCGGCTGTTCCGCCTTGTGCCGGACCGGGCGCTGATCAACCGCATGGGGTTCAACAACGAGGGTTCCGCGGCCGTCAGCGAGCGCCTGGGGGCCCGTACGCCCGTCTTCAGGACCGTCGTGGGCGTCAACATCGGCAAGACCAAGGTCGTCCCCGAGGCGGAGGCCGTCGGCGACTACGTGAAGTCGACCGAGCGGCTCGCCCGGCACGCCGACTATCTCGTGGTCAATGTGAGCTCGCCGAACACGCCGGGCCTGCGCAATCTGCAGGCCACGGAGGCGCTGCGGCCCCTCCTGAGCGCCGTCCGCGAGGCCGCCGACCGTGCGGTCACCGACCGGCGTGTGCCGCTCCTCGTCAAGATCGCGCCCGACCTCGCCGACGAGGACATCGACGCGGTCGCCGACCTGGCCGTCGAGCTCGGCCTGGACGGGATCATCGCCACGAACACCACCATCGCGCGCGAGGGACTCGGTTTGAAGTCCCAACCCTCTCTGGTCAAGGAGACCGGCGGACTCTCCGGCGCCCCGCTGAAGGCACGCTCCCTCGAGGTGCTGCGCCGCCTCTACGCGCGCGTGGGCGACCGGATCACCCTGGTGGGCGTCGGCGGCATCGAGAACGCCGAGGACGCCTGGCAGCGCATCCTGGCCGGCGCCACGCTGGTCCAGGGCTACAGCGCCTTCATCTACGAGGGCCCCTTCTGGGGTCGCGCCATCCACAAGGGGCTCGCCGCGCGCCTCCGTACGAGCCCGTACGCCACCCTCGCCGACGCGGTCGGCGCCGACGTGAGGAAGTCCGCATGAGCCTGGAACCCTTTGGCGCACGTCTTCGCCGTGCCATGGACGAGCGCGGCCCGCTGTGCGTGGGCATCGACCCGCACGCCTCCCTGCTCGGCGACTGGGGTCTGAACGACGACATCGCGGGCCTGGAGCGCTTCAGCCGCACGGTCGTCGAGGCGCTGGCCGACCGGGTCGCCGTCCTCAAGCCGCAGAGCGCGTTCTTCGAGCGCTTCGGGTCGCGCGGGATCGCCGTCCTGGAGAAGTCGGTCGAGGAGGCGCGGGCGGCCGGGGCGCTGGTCGTGATGGACGCCAAGCGCGGCGACATCGGTTCGACCATGGCCGCGTACGCGGAGACCTTCCTGCGCAAGGACGCGCCGCTCTTCTCGGACGCGCTGACCGTGTCGCCGTATCTGGGCTACGGCTCGCTGAAGCCCGCGGTGGAGCTGGCGCGCGAGAGCGGGGCCGGGCTCTTCGTGCTCGCGCTCACCTCCAACCCGGAGGGCGGCGAGGTGCAGCACGCGGTCCGCGCGGACGGCCGGAACGTCGGAGCGACGATGCTCGGGCACCTGGCCGCCGAGAACGCGGGGGAGACGCCCCTGGGCTCCTTCGGCGCGGTCGTCGGCGCCACGCTGGGCGACCTCTCCTCCTACGACCTGGACATCAACGGACCTCTCCTCGCGCCCGGAATCGGCGCCCAGGGGGCCACGGCCGCCGATCTGGCGGGTGTCTTCGGGGCGGCGGTGCGCAATGTCGTCCCGAACGTCAGCCGGGGTGTTCTGCGTCACGGTCCCGACGTGGCCGCGCTGCGGGAGTCCGCGGAGCGCTTCGCGGAGGAGATCAGGGCGGCTGTGACGGCCGCCTGAGTCCTCCGACGGCCGCTCGGCAGTCCTCCGATGAGTGTCTTCGGAGCGCCTTGAGTCTGAATACATCCTCAAATCCGGGGCAGTATGTCGGAAATGTCGGGCTCCAGGGAGGCTGACCAGGACTTTTCCGCTGTTCTCGCTGACTCTGGCGGACTTGGCCGCTAGTCTCCGACGCAGGGTGAACGGGCAAGCGTGTTGCTCGTAGCTCCCCAGGTGTGGGGCGACTAGGTTCCTCACCGGTCCGTATCCGACAGATCGACATCCGAGGTGACGTAGGCGTGGCTCTTCCGCCCCTTACCCCTGAACAGCGCGCAGCCGCGCTCGAAAAGGCCGCCGCGGCTCGCCGGGAGCGGGCCGAGGTCAAGAATCGACTCAAGCACTCCGGCGCCTCCCTTCACGAGGTCATCAAGCAGGGCCAGGAGAATGACGTCATCGGCAAGATGAAGGTCTCCGCTCTCCTCGAGTCCCTGCCGGGCGTGGGCAAGGTCCGCGCCAAGCAGATCATGGAGCGACTCGGGATCTCCGAGAGCCGCCGCGTGCGTGGCCTCGGCTCGAACCAGATCGCCTCCTTGGAGCGTGAGTTCGGCGGCTCCGGCGCCTGAGTCCTGGGCATACCGGGATTGCTGGAATAATCGCTGCATGAGTGAACGTCCGCGGCTGACCGTGCTCTCCGGCCCCTCAGGGGTCGGCAAGAGCACGGTCGTCGCCCATATGCGCAAGGAACACCCCGAGGTCTGGCTCTCGGTGTCGGCGACGACCCGCAAGCCGCGCCCCGGTGAGAAGCACGGAGTCCACTACTTCTTCGTCAGCGACGAGGAGATGGACAAGCTGATCGCCAACGGCGAGCTCCTGGAGTGGGCCGAATTCGCCGGCAACCGTTACGGGACGCCGCGTGCGGCCGTCCTGGAGCGGCTGGAGGCGGGTGAGCCGGTCCTCCTGGAGATCGACCTCCAGGGCGCCCGGCTGGTCCGTGAGTCCATGCCCGAGGCCCAGCTCGTGTTCCTGGCCCCTCCCTCCTGGGAGGAGCTGGTGCGCAGGCTCACCGGGCGGGGCACCGAGCCGCCCGAGGTGATCGAGCGCCGCCTGGAGGCGGCCAAGATCGAGCTGGCGGCCGAGCCGGAGTTCGATGTCACCCTGGTCAACACCTCCGTCGAGGACGTAGCGCGCGAGCTGCTAGCCTTGATGGAAGTTGTTTGATCTTTCAGGTCTTTTTTCCACCTTTCGGAAGGCAGAGCGTGTCCTCTTCCATCACCACGCCCGAGGGCATCATCAACCCTCCGATCGACGAGCTTCTTGAGGCCACCGACTCGAAGTACAGCCTCGTGATCTACGCCGCCAAGCGCGCCCGTCAGATCAACGCGTACTACTCCCAGCTCGGCGAGGGCCTCCTCGAGTACGTCGGTCCGCTCGTGGACACCCACGTCCACGAGAAGCCGCTCTCCATCGCCCTGCGTGAGATCAACGCGGGTCTGCTGACGTCCGAGGCCGTTGAGGGCCCCGCGCAGTAGTCACTGTTTATTTCCTCATCCCAGGCCCGGCGGCGCGACTGTCGGGCCTGTGGTGTGTCATGGAGTCGTACGTCTTCGAGCCGGGGCGTGCGTGTCTCGAGTGCGGGGAGGCCCTGGTGGGCAAGCCGAAGGTCGTTCTGGGGGTCAGCGGTGGCATCGCCGCGTACAAGGCCTGTGAGCTGCTGCGCAGGCTGACGGAGTCGGGCCACGACGTACGGGTCGTCCCCACCGAGTCCGCGCTGCACTTCGTCGGCGCCGCCACCTGGTCCGCGCTCTCCGGCCACCCCGTCTCCACCGAGGTCTGGTCCGACGTCCACGAGGTTCCGCACGTCCGCATCGGACAGCACGCCGACCTGGTGGTCGTCGCCCCCGCCACGGCCGACATGCTGGCCAAGGCGGCCCACGGCCTCGCCGACGACCTCCTCACCAACACTCTCCTCACGGCCCGCTGTCCGGTCGTCTTCGCGCCCGCCATGCACACCGAGATGTGGGAGCACCCGGCCACGCAGGAGAACGTGGCGACGCTGCGCCGCCGCGGCGCCGTCGTCATCGAGCCCGCGGTGGGGCGCCTGACCGGCGTCGACACCGGCAAGGGCCGGCTGCCCGACCCGGGGGAGATCTTCGAGATCTGTCGCCGCGTCCTCGCACGCGGCGTCACCGAGCCGGATCTCGCCGGCCGTCACGTCGTCGTCAGCGCGGGCGGCACCCGCGAGCCGCTCGACCCGGTCCGCTTCCTCGGCAACCGCTCCTCCGGCAAGCAGGGGTACGCCCTCGCCCGCACCGCGGCGGCGCGGGGCGCCCGGGTCACGCTGATCGCCGCGAACACCGGACTGCCGGACCCGGCGGGCGTGGACGTCGTCCAGGTGGGGACCGCCGTGCAGTTGCGCGAGGCGGTGCTGAAGGCGGCCTCGGACGCCGACGCCGTGGTGATGGCCGCGGCGGTGGCGGACTTCCGCCCGGCGGCGTACGCGGCCGGGAAAATCAAGAAGAAGGACGGCCAGGAACCGGAGCCGGTCGTTCTGATCCGTAATCCGGACATCCTCGCGGAGATATCGGCGGACCGTCCGCGTCCCGGCCAGGTGGTCGTCGGCTTCGCCGCCGAGACGGACGACGTCCTCGCCAACGGTCGTACGAAACTGGAGCGCAAGGGATGCGACCTCCTCGTCGTGAACGAGGTGGGGGAGCGCAAGACCTTCGGTTCCGAGGAGAACGAGGCCGTGGTGCTGGGCGCCGACGGCAGCGAGACTCCGGTGCCGTACGGACCCAAGGAGGCTCTGGCCGATATCGTGTGGGACCTGGTGACACGCCGTCTGAGGTGAATGTCTCATTCACCTCAACAGTCGCCTCCATCCGCGCGAAAACGACTGCGGCGACTCTGGTGGAGACCCGGCGTCATGGCGCAGAATGCCCGTGCCGCAGGTCACAGCGCTTCCGAGAAGCGAGACAGGGGGGCCTGCGGGGGAGTGCGACCGATAAACTGTTCTCGGACGACGCCGAGCGCAGCTCTCGTCCCGTCCACCAATGATCAGCCAGCAGCCGCTGCAACCTCAGGGAGCGTTGTGTCCCGTCGCCTGTTCACCTCGGAGTCTGTCACCGAGGGCCACCCCGACAAGATCGCTGACCAGATCAGCGACACCATTCTCGATGCGCTTCTGCGCGAGGACCCGACGTCCCGGGTCGCCGTGGAGACGCTGATCACGACCGGCCTGGTGCACGTGGCCGGCGAGGTCACGACCAAGGCGTACGCGCCGATCGCCCAGCTGGTCCGGGACAAGATCCTGGAGATCGGTTACGACTCGTCGAAGAAGGGCTTCGACGGCGCTTCCTGTGGCGTGTCGGTGTCGATCGGCTCCCAGTCGCCGGACATCGCGCAGGGCGTCGACACGGCGTACGAGCAGCGTGTCGAGGGCGACGAGGACGAGCTGGACAAGCAGGGTGCGGGCGACCAGGGCCTGATGTTCGGGTACGCGACGGACGAGACGCCGAATCTGATGCCGCTGCCGATCCACCTGGCGCACAAGCTGTCCAAGCGGCTGTCCGAGGTCCGCAAGAACGGCACGATCCCTTACCTCCGCCCGGACGGCAAGACCCAGGTCACCATCGAGTACGACGGTGACAAGGCGGTCCGCCTGGACACGGTCGTCGTCTCCTCGCAGCACGCGAGCGACATCGACCTGGACTCGCTCCTCGCGCCCGACATCCGCGAGTTCGTGGTCGAGCCGGAGCTGAAGGCCCTCCTGGACGACGGCATCAAGCTGGAGACCGAGGGCTACCGCCTGCTGGTCAACCCCACCGGCCGCTTCGAGATCGGCGGCCCGATGGGTGACGCCGGCCTGACCGGCCGCAAGATCATCATCGACACGTACGGCGGCATGGCCCGCCACGGCGGCGGCGCCTTCTCCGGCAAGGACCCGTCCAAGGTTGACCGCTCGGCGGCGTACGCGATGCGCTGGGTCGCGAAGAACGTCGTCGCCGCGGGCCTCGCCTCCCGCTGCGAGGTCCAGGTCGCCTACGCCATCGGCAAGGCCGAGCCCGTCGGTCTCTTCGTCGAGACCTTCGGGACCGCCAAGGTCGAAGCCGAGAAGATCGAGACCGCCATCACCGAGGTCTTCGACCTCCGTCCGGCGGCCATCATCCGCGACCTCGACCTGCTGCGTCCGATCTACTCCCAGACCGCCGCGTACGGCCACTTCGGCCGCGAGCTGCCCGACTTCACGTGGGAGCGCACGGACCGGGTGGACGCGCTGCGCAAGGCCGCCGGCCTGTAGAACGAGCTGTTCGGCGAGGCCCGGTGCCCCTTGGGGGCGCCGGGCCTCGCCGTTTCATGCGTCGGTCTCGTCGGGTGGTGTCCGGGATGCGGGGGTGCTTCTCGGAGGTCGTGCCGGTCGAGGAAATGGCTGGTCTCGGTGGCTTGGGATTCGTACGCTGGGGGATCTCCCGGTGCGATGGCCGCGGTTGCTTCGGTGGAGTGCGCCCAGGGTGCGCGGTGATTCTGGATCATGGTCCGCTGCCGCTGGGAACTCGGGAGAGCTGACGTCGTCGCGTCCGGTGCGTTGGGTGCGGGTACTTCCGGGGGGTGTCCCCCTCGCAGGTTCGAATCCTGCTGCCGGTCCTGGACCGGTATGGCCGAGTGGCCCATGGCAGATGCGCCCTCAGGGTGTTCGTGATCCGCGGCCGGGTTGATCTCGGGCGGGCGGCGGTGTCAGTGCGGTCTGGTAGGAATGTTGCTGTGAGCAGCGCGAATGGGCGGGGTGAGGGTGGCGCGGAGGGTGCGCCGCCCGAGCAGCTTGCGTTGATTCGTGAGGGCGTGCGCAAGGCCAGGGAGCCGAAGGCGAAGCCGCGGACGTGGCGGGGGGCCGCGCTTGCCAAGGAGCGGCCCGTCGCGCGCGTGCTCGTCGACAAGGGTGTGCTGCATCTCGACCGGTACTTCGACTACGCGGTGCCCGAGGAGTTGGACGAGGCGGCTCAGCCGGGGGTGCGGGTCCGGGTGCGCTTCGGCGCCGGGGGACGCAATGTGCGGGGCGGGCGGCGTGAGGGTGGTGGGCTGATCGACGGGTTTCTCGTTGAGCGGCTCGCCGAGTCCGACTACGCCGGGCCGCTCGCCGCGCTGGCTCAGGTGGTGTCTCCCGAGCCCGTGCTCGGGCCCGAGCTGCTGGGGCTCACACGGGCCGTCGCCGATCGGTATGCGGGCAGTCTCGCCGATGTGCTGCAACTCGCGGTGCCGCCGAGGAACGCGCGGGCCGAACAGAAGCCCTCGCCCGCGCCGTTGCCGGTTCCCGGTGTGCCCGCGGCCGGGTCCTGGGTGCGGTACGGGCGGGGGGCGGCCTTTCTGGAATCGCTCGCCGCGGGCGGGGCACCGCGGGCCGTGTGGAACGCGTTGCCCGGGCCTGGCTGGGCCGAGGAAATCGCCAGGGCCGTGGGCGCGACACTCGCCTCGCGGCGGGGCGCGCTCGTCGTCGTACCGGACGGGCGGGCCGTGGCGCGTGTGGACGCCGCGCTCTCCTCGTTGCTGGGGGAAGGGCGGCATGCGGTGCTCACCGCCGAGGCCGGGCCCGAGAAGCGGTATCGGGAGTGGCTGGCCGTGCGGCGTGGGTCCGTACGGGCCGTCGTCGGGACCCGGGCCGCCATGTTCGCGCCTGTGCGGGATCTGGGGCTCGTCGTCATCTGGGACGACGGGGACGGCAGCCACAGCGAGCCGCACGCGCCCCAGCCGCATGCGCGGGAAGTGCTGCTGCTGAGGGCCGCCCATGACAAGTGCGCCTTCCTGCTGGGGAGTTGGAGCTGCACCGTCGAGGCGGCACAGCTCGTCGAGACTGGATGGGCGCTGCCGCTGGTCGCGGAGCGGGAGCAGGTGCGGGGGATCGCGCCACTCGTGCGGACCGTGGGTGACGGGGATCTCGCGCGGGACGAGGCCGCTCGGGCCGCGCGGCTGCCCACGCTCGCCTGGCAGGTCGTCAGGGAGGGGCTGCGGCAAGGGCCCGTGCTCGTGCAGGTGCCCCGGCGGGGGTATGTGCCCCGGATGGCGTGTGCGCAATGCCGGGCGCCTGCGCGGTGCCGGCACTGCGCCGGGCCGTTGGAGGGGCAGGACGCCGGGGTGCTGCGGTGCGCGTGGTGCGGGCGGGACGAGGCGGCCTGGCACTGCCTCGAGTGTGGTGGGTTCCGGCTGCGGGCGCAGATCGTCGGGGCGCGGCGTACGGCCGAGGAGCTGGGGCGGGCGTTTCCGGCCGTGCCGGTGCGGACCTCCGGGCGGGAGCAGGTGTTGGACACGGTGTCCGACGCGCCCGCCCTTGTCGTCAGCACGCCTGGGGCCGAGCCCGTTGCCGAGGGCGGGTATGCCGCAGCGTTGCTGCTCGACGGCTGGGCGATGCTCGGGCGGCCCGATCTGCGGGCCGGTGAGGACGCGTTGCGGCGGTGGATGGCGGCTGCGTCGCTCGTACGTCCCCAGGGGGCCGGGGGCACGGTGGTGGTCGTCGCCGAGCCGACCCTGCGGCCCGTTCAGGCGCTCGTACGGTGGGATCCGGTCGGGCACGCGGTGCGTGAGCTCGCCGAGCGGGCCGAGCTGGGGTTTCCGCCTGTCTCACGGATGGCGGCCGTCTCCGGTACGCCGGAGGCCCTCGCCGGGTTTCTCGCCGCGGCCGAACTGCCCCGCGACGCGGAGCTGTTGGGGCCCGTGCCGATGGCCGTCACGGAGGCCGGGCGTCCGCGGCGGGTTGGCGGGCCGCCGCCCGGGGAGCATTGGGAGCGTGCGCTCATTCGGGTGCCGCCGGGGAGCGGTGCCGCGCTTGCGGCCGCGCTGAAGACCGCGCAGGCGGCGCGGATGGCGCGTGGGGGGAGCGAGCCCGTACGGATCCGGGTCGACCCGCCGGACATTGGGTGACGGTGTGCCCATGAACGTCGGGTGACGGTTGTGCCCATGAAACTTCGGGTGACGGTGTGGCCATGAAGATCGGATGACGGTACGTCCATTGGGCTGCCTCCCGGGGCTGTTGGCTCCGGGAGGCAGACGGGGAGTGGGTCAGCCCGTTGCGGTCAGCCGTTGCGCGGGCCCGGGAATGCCGTGGGCCTGACCTCGTCGCGGAGGGTGGGACTGCCCGCCGTCGGCTGGGTCGGCATGGAGCGGGCGGCGGGGACTGTCGGCACCGTGGGGATGCCGGTGTTGACGGCTACCGTGCGGGTGCCCGATGTCTCCGTGGCCCGCTCCGCCTCGGCGGCTGCCTGGGCGGCGGCGCGGCGGGCGCCGTAACGGCGGTGCACCGCCTGTTTGGTGACCCCGAGCGCCGAGCCCACCGCGTCCCACGAGAAACCGAGTGAGCGGTCGAAGTCCACGGCGGCCGTGACCAGGGTCTCGACGCTGTCCCGCAGCTCCTGGGCGAGGCGGACGGTCGGGGCGGGGGCGCGTCCGTAGACGACGAAGCCCGTGGAGGGGCCGGAGCGGCGCGGGCGGTAGACGTTGCCCAGTTGGGCGGTGAGCGTGCGCAGTGCGTCCACCTGCCGGCGGACCCGCTCGATGTCCCGCACCAGCAAGTGCAGGCTGGCCCGAGCCTGGGCGTCGTGGGTTGCGTGGTCGGCCATGAACAAGCCTCTCGAACCGGCGTTGAAAAGGATCGGGCCGCGACTGCGGCCCGTTGTGGTCAACTCTTTCTTGACCAACGCGTTTACGCTCCGCTGGTCACGCATTGGGGGCGTAAGGGCATATGCACGGGGCGCGTCTTGTGGCGTACGCCCCCGGTGAGTCGTTTCTTCTCCCACCCGCGCACCGCCCGTGCGAATCGGGTGTCACGTACGGGTCTCCCGTGGGGGTGGGCTGCCGTCGGCGGCTGCGGGCTGAGGAAGGCACGCGCGGAACTCCCGAGCCCCCAAGCCCCCGTGCCGCATAGACTGGTGCGCTGCCCCGTACTCCGGCCCAGTCGGCACGTGTGCGGGGGGTAACGAACTCCCGCCCGAGAGGCCAACCGCCACCCATGAAGCTTGTCTTCGCAGGTACCCCCGAGGTCGCCGTTCCCGCTCTGGACGCCCTGATCGCCTCCGGGCGGCACGAGGTGGCCGCTGTCGTCACGCGGCCCGACGCCCCGGCCGGTCGGGGGCGACACCTTGTCGCGAGTCCGGTCGCCCAGCGGGCGGAGGAGGCCGGGATCGAGGTGCTGAAGCCGGTGAAGCCGCGGGACGAGGAGTTCCTGGCCCGGCTCAGGGAGATCGCGCCCGATTGCTGCCCCGTCGTCGCGTACGGGGCGCTGCTGCCCCGCGTCGCCCTCGACATCCCCGCCCACGGCTGGGTCAATCTGCACTTCTCGCTGCTGCCCGCGTGGCGCGGCGCCGCCCCCGTGCAGCACGCGATCATGGCCGGCGACGAGATCACCGGTGCCTCCACCTTCCTCATCGAGGAAGGGCTCGACTCGGGGCCCGTGTACGGAACCGTCACCGAGGAGGTCCGGTCCACCGACACCAGCGGGGACCTGCTCACCCGGCTCGCCTTCGCCGGGTCCGGGCTGCTCGCCGCGACGATGGACGGGATCGAGGACGGCAGCCTCAAGGCCGTGCCGCAGCCCGCCGACGGCATCACCATGGCGCCGAAGATCGCCGTCGAGAACGCCCACATCGACTGGTCCGCCCCGGCACTGCGCGTCGACCGGGTCGTGCGCGGGTGCACCCCCGCGCCCGGTGCCTGGACCGTCTTCCGTGGCGAGCGGCTCAAGCTCATCCAGGTCGCGTCCGTGCCCGACCGCACGGACCTCGCGCCGGGCGAGCTGTCCGTCGGCAAGAACAACGTGTACGTCGGGACCGGTTCGTACGCCGTCGAGCTGCTCTGGGTCCAGGCCCAGGGCAAGAAGCCGATGCGCGCTGCGGACTGGGCGCGCGGGGTGCGGATTTCCTCCGGGGAGCGGCTCGGGGTCTGACCTCGGCCCGGGCCGGAGCCTGGTCCGAGGCCAGCTCAGGGCTGGAGCCGAGTCCGGGCCGCCGCACCCCTTCGGCCCCGGTCGGAGTCGAGCCCGGCCTCCCCACCCCTTCGGCCTCGGCCTCGGGCTGGTCCCGGCTTCGGCCCGGCCTCGGGCTAGCCCCGGCCTCTGGCGTGGCCACCGCCTCGGCCACGAACCACCGCCTTGACCACGGCCCGGGTCGGTCCCGGCCACAACCCACCACCCCAGCCACGCCCCACCGCCTCGGATACGACCCGGCGCCGCCCCAGCACGAACCCCTCGGCGTACGCTGATAGACGCACCTTTTCCCGGATCCGGAGCACATTTTTCGTGAGTGAGCAGTCCCGTCGGCCGCACAAGCCCGGCAAGCCCTACCGCCGTCCCCAGAAGGACCCGGTCCGTATGCTCGCCTTCGAGGCGCTGCGGGCCGTGGACGAGCGGGACGCGTACGCGAACCTCGTTCTGCCGCCGCTGCTGCGCAAGGCGCGCGAGAAGGGTGACTTCGACGGGCGGGACGCGGCGCTGGCCACCGAGCTGGTGTACGGGACGCTGCGCCGGCAGGGGACGTACGACGCTGTCATCGCGGCCTGTGTCGACCGGCCGCTCAGGGAAGTCGATCCGCCCGTGCTCGATGTGCTGAGCCTCGGTGTGCATCAGCTGCTCGGCACGCGCATTCCCACGCACGCCGCGGTGTCGGCCTCCGTCGAGCTCGCCCGGGTCGTGCTCGGTGACGGGCGGGCCAAGTTCGTCAACGCCGTACTGCGCAAGGTCGCGCAGCAGGATCTCGACGGCTGGCTGGAGCAGGTCGCGCCGCCCTACGACGAGGACCCCGAGGAGCATCTCGCGGTCGTGCACTCCCACCCGCGCTGGGTCGTCTCCGCGCTGTGGGACTCCCTCGGCGGTGGCCGTGCCGGGATCGAGGATCTGCTCGAAGCCGACAACGAGCGGCCCGAGGTCACGCTCGTCGCCCGGCCGGGGCGTTCCACCGCCGATGAGCTCCTCGACGCCCTCGGGGACGAGTCCGGGCTGCCGGGGCGCTGGTCTCCCTACGCCGTGCGGCTCACCGAGGGCGGTGAGCCGGGCGCCATCGACGCCGTCCGCGAGGGTCGTGCGGGCGTCCAGGACGAGGGCAGCCAGCTGGTCGCGATCGCCCTCGCCAACGCGCCCCTCGACGGACCCGACAAGGCCTGGCTGGACGGCTGTGCGGGACCCGGCGGCAAGGCCGCCATGCTCGCCGGGCTCGCCGCCGAACGCGGTGCCATGCTGCTCGCCTCCGAGAAGCAGCCGCACCGGGCCGGCCTGGTGGCGAAGGCGCTCGCGGGCAACCCCGGCCCCTACCAGGTCATCGCCGCCGACGGCACCCGTCCGCCGTGGCTGCCCGGCACCTTCGACCGTGTGCTCATGGACGTGCCCTGCACGGGCCTGGGCGCCCTGCGCCGCCGTCCCGAGGCTCGCTGGCGGCGCCGCCCCGAGGACCTGGACGGCTTCGCGCCGCTCCAGCGCGGGTTGCTGCGCACGGCGCTCGACTCCGTACGGGTCGGCGGCGTCGTCGGGTACGCGACCTGCTCGCCGCACCTCGCCGAGACCCGCGCGGTCGTCGACGACGTGCTCAAGCACTACGACGGCGGCTCCGCGGAGCTGCTCGACGCCCGCCCGCTCCTGCCGGGCGTACCGGCCCTGGGCGACGGCCCCGACGTACAGCTGTGGCCGCATCTGCACGGGACGGACGCCATGTATCTGGCACTGATCCGCCGGACTGCCTGACCGCCTGACCTCCCGGTCGGCCGAGAGCGTCTGGGCCAGTTCCGTCCGTCCTGTCCGTCCTAGTCCGCCGAGGGCCCGCCCGGCCGTGCCGCCGGTTCCGGAGCCGCCGACGGAGTCACCGTGGGCCGTGCCGCCGTGTCCTCGTGCGACAGGCGGTGCGGCCACCACACCTTCGGTCCGACGTCCAGGAACAGGGACGTCACCAGGATCGACCGGACGATGAAGGTGTCCAGCAGTACGCCCAGGGCGACGGCGAAGCCGATCTCGGCGAAGGCGACCATCGGGAGGGTGGCGAGGGCGGCGAAGGTGCCCGCCAGGACCAGGCCCGCGGAGGTGATGACCGCGCCCGTCGCCGCCAGGCCCGTCACCACGCCCGCGCGGGTGCCCTGGTGGCCCGCCTCCTCGCGGATCCGGGTGCTCAGGAAGATGTTGTAGTCGATGCCGAGGGCGACCAGGAACACGAAGACGAACAGCGGGAAGTCCGTCTGCTCGCCCGCGTAGTCGAAGAGGTGCCTGAAGGCGAGCGCGCTGGCGCCGAGGGCCGCCGCGAAGGACAGGACGACCGTCCCGATCAGCAGCAGCGGGGCCACCAGGGCGCGCAGGAGCAGGCCCAGGATCAGCAGGACGACCAGCAGCACCGCCGGGATGATCAGGATGTTGTCGTGGGTGGTCGCCGCGTCCATGTCGAGCAGGGCCGCGGTGCCGCCGCCCACCTTGGCGTCGGCGTCCGGCACGGCGTGCACCGCGTCCCGTACGCGCTCGACCGTCCGTTTGGCGGCCTCGCTGTCGGAGGGGGCGGTCATCGTGGCCTCGAACAGCACCTTGCCGTCGTACGAGGATTTCGTGCCCTCCGGCACGGTGATGCTGTCCGGCACCACACCCTTCGTACCGGCCACCGCGCTCTTGACCCGGTCGCCCTGGGCCTGGCCGGCGACGATGACCAGGGGGTCACCGCTGCCCGCCGGGAAGTACCGCGCGGACACCTCCTGCCCGACGATCGAGTCCGGCTTGCCGGTGAACGCGTCCGCGTTGCCGATGCCCTGGGCGTGGATCTGCAGCAGGCCGAAGGAGAGGGCCGCCAGGGCGAGGGCGGTGGCGCCCCAGACGGCGCGCGGGCGGACGGCGATACGGCGGCCCATACGGGCCCAGACGCCGCTCGCGGTCGGGTCGGACGAGCCGAGGTGCGGGATCGCCGGCCAGAAGATCCAGCGGCCGAAGACCAGCAGCAGGGCCGGGAAGAGCGTGAGCATGGCGAGGAGGGCGACGGCCACGCCGATCGCGGCCACCGGGCCGAGGCCCCGCGTCGAGTTCATCTCGGCGGCTAGCAGCACCAGCATGCTCAGGACGACCGTCGCGCCGGACGCCAGCACCGCCGGGCCCGCCCGGTTCAGGGCGAGGGCCATCGCCTCGTGGCGGTCCTCGTGGCGGCGCAGCTCCTCGCGGTAGCGGGCGACCAGGAGGAGCGCGTAGTCCGTGCCCGCGCCGAAGACGAGGACCGTGAGGATGCCCGCGCTCTGCCCGTTGACGGTCAGACCCGCGTGTTTCGCGAGGAGATAGATCAGCGCCTGGGAGGTGAAGAGCGCGGCGACCACACCGATCAGCGGGACGAAGATCAGGGCCAGGCTGCGATAGGTGAGCAGCAGCATCACGATCACGACGCCCATCGCCGAGAACAGCAGGGTCGAGTCGATGCCCTCGAAGGCCTTGGAGAAGTCGGCAGAGGTGCCGCCGGGCCCGGTGATGTGCACCGCGAGCCCGCCGCCGCCCTTGCCGACCTGGTCGCGCAGCGAGTCGACCGCGGGCGCGAGCTCCTCCCAGCCCGTCTTCTCCATCGTGATCGGCACGTAGATCTGGGCGGCCTTCGGTGCGGACGGCTTGTCGTAGACCGGGCCGCGCGTCTCCGCGCCGCGTACGCCGTGGGCCGTGAGCCCCTTGATCTGCTGGACGTCCTGGACGATCCGCTGCTTGTCCTGGGCGGTCAGCCCGCCCTCGCGGGCGTACACGACGACCGCCGGGATCTGCTCCGGCCGGAACTTGTTGGACGTGTCGAGGACTTGGGTGGACTCGGCGGACCCGGGCAGCCAGGAGGCCGCGTCGTTGTCCTGGGCGTCGGTGAGCTTGGAGGCGAGTGGTGCCGCCACCACGAGCGCCACCAGCCACAGGCCGACGATCAGCCACTTGCCGCGCCGCCCGCACACGAACCCGATGAGTCCCTGGCGCACGTGGCGCTGATTCCCGTCCGTCATGGCCACCCCCGTAGCCGCCGCTGGTCCCGGTCGGCCGTCCAGCATGGCACGCCCGGTCGTCGTAGAACATCCGCAGAACGGCCCAGGTCTGGACCGAGGCGAGCAACCGGCCCGAGGCATGGCAGTCTTGGGGCATGGCCGTGCAGATCAACCCCAGCATCCTGTCCGCCGACTTCTCCCGTCTTGCCCAGGAGGCAAAGGCGGTGGAAGGAGCCGACTGGCTCCACGTCGACGTCATGGACAACCACTTCGTACCGAACCTCACGCTCGGTGTGCCGATCGTAGAGTCTCTGGCACGTGCGACGGACACCCCGCTGGACTGCCATCTGATGATTCAGGACGCCGATCGGTGGGCGCCCCAGTACGTGGAAGCGGGTGCCGGTTCCGTCACCTTCCACGCCGAGGCCGCCGCCGCTCCGGTGCGGCTCGCCCGCGAGATCCGGGCCAAGGGCGCCCGGGCGTCGATGGCGCTCAAGCCCGCGACCCCCATCGAGCCGTACGAGGATCTGCTCCCGGAACTCGACATGCTGCTGATCATGACGGTCGAGCCGGGTTTCGGCGGCCAGGCGTTCCTTGACATCATGCTCCCCAAGATCCGCCGCACCCGGGAGTTGATCAGCAAGCACGGCCTCGAACTGTGGCTCCAGGTCGATGGCGGTGTGTCGGCGTCCACCATCGAGCGGTGCGCGGAGGCGGGAGCCGACGTTTTCGTCGCCGGTTCCGCGGTGTACGGGGCATCGGACCCGGCCCAGGCGGTACGTGCACTACGCACGCAGGCCCAGGCCGCCACGGCCCAGGCGGCATGGGCCTGCGACCACTGAGCCAAGGGAACGTGAACGCCGCCCATCAGGGCTGATCAAGTACGCCGGATCTGCAAGGATGAACGGCGAACCCAGAGTGTGAACAGCAGAAGAGGAGATCGCCGTGTCGGGTATGTCGGCGGGCCGGTCAGCCATGCGGATGGGACCCGCTGAGCTGGTGCAGGCGGCGGCCATGGCCCGCCGCTTCTACCTCGAGGGCAAGTCCAAGATCCAGATCGCGGAGGAGTTCGGCGTCAGCCGCTTCAAGGTGGCCCGGGTCCTGGAGACCGCTCTCGAACGGGATCTGGTGAGGATCGAGATCCGTGTGCCGGCCGAGCTGGACGCGGAGCGCTCCGACGCGCTGCGCGCCCGCTACGGCCTCAGGCACGCCGTCGTGGTCGAGTCCCCGGCCGAGGCCGAGGAGTCGTCGCCCGATCCCGAGAACCTCGGAGAAGTGGCCGCCGACCTGCTCGGCGAGCTCGTCAACGAGGGTGATGTCCTCGGCCTCGCCTGGGGCCGCTCCACGATCCACATGGCGGCGGCGCTCGACCGGCTCCCGCCGTGCACCGTGGTGCAGCTGACGGGCGTCTACGACGCCGGGACCGCTGAGCGCGGCTCGGTGGAGGCGGTGCGGCGCGCCGCCCAGGTGTCGGGCGGGGACGCCCACCCCATCTACGCGCCGATGCTGCTGCCCGACGCGGCCACCGCGGCCGCGCTGCGCAACCAGACCGGGATCGCCCGTGCCTTCGAGTACTTCGACAAGGTCACGGTCGCCTGTGTCTCCATCGGCTCCTGGGAGCCGGGCATCTCCACGGTGCACGACATGCTCAGCGACGAGGAGCGCGCCCATTACGCGTCGCTCGGTGTCGCCGCCGAGATGTCGGCGCACCTCTTCGACGCCGAGGGGCGCCGGGTCGGTCGCGACCTGGGCGAGCGCTGCATCACGGTCGAGGCCGACCGGCTGCGGCGTATCCCCGAGGTCGTCGCCATCGCGGGCGGACAGCGGAAGGCGGCCGCCATCGACGCGGTGCTGCGCTCCGGCCTCGTCACCAGTCTGGTGACGGACACGTCGGCCGCGGACTATCTGATGACGGCGGGGACACCGCCGCGTCCGGCCCTCAACCGGGCGGACCCGGACGGGCCGTGACCCTCAAAGGGCCCGCGAGGCCCATCGGCGCGCCGCTCGGGGGCGGCCGTGGCAGCATCGACGTCATGCTGCTGCGGTCCGTCCCCCGCGTGTTCGCGGGCCTGTTCCTGTGCCTCGGAGTGCTGCTGACGGGCTGCTCGTCCACCGGCACCCAGACGTCGACCGGCAGCCGGACGCCGACAGCCAACTCCGCGGCCGACTCCGCGGTCGGCTCGACTCCGTCCTGGGCCGGCGGCATGCGGACCGTCACCGAGGCCCAGCTCCCCGCCGAGGCCCGTGCGACCCTCGCCCTGATCGACCAGGGCGGCCCCTTCCCGTACGCCAAGGACGGCGTCGTCTTCGGGAACTTCGAGAGGCTGCTGCCGAAGCAGCAGCGCGGCTATTACCGCGAGTACACGGTCAAAACCCCCGGCGAGCGCGACCGCGGAGCCCGGCGCATTGTCACGGGGCAAGGCGGTGAGATCTACTACACCGATGATCACTACAAGTCGTTCAGGGCGGTGTTGAGATGACCCACGGTCCTCTCGCGGGGGTGTGCCGCGCGGCCGGGTGGCAGGTCAGCGTGCTCGACCTCACCGGGGTCTCGGACAAGGCCGGCTTCATGGCGCGCTGTGTCCGCGCCCTCGACCTGCCGGACTGGTTCGGGCGCAACTGGGACGCCCTGGCCGACGTGCTGGGCGACCCCGACTGGGGGCCCGCCAGCCCGGGCAGACTGCTCGTGGTGAGCGGCTGGCGGCAGTACGCGAAGGCGCGGCCCGACGAGTGGGAGATCGCCCAGGAGGTCCTGGAATCGGCCTCCGGGCACTACCAGCAGTTCGACGCCGCGCTTTCGGTCGTCCTCGCTCTTGGAGGATCCGACCAGCTGCCCCCTGACCAGCCTGGATGATCTGTCCGGGGACCGCATACCGGCCGACATGGGACAATGAAGTACGTGCTCTTCCCCCTGGCTGACCTGTCCGGGGGTCACCTCGAACGACTGGGATGTGCAGCACGTGCGTTTCCTGAATGACATCCAGCCCCCGTACGACCTGACGTACGACGACGTCTTCATGGTGCCGAGCCGCTCCGCGGTCGGCTCGCGTCAGGGCGTGGACCTCACCTCCCCGGACGGCTCGGGCACCACGATCCCGCTTGTCGTCGCCAACATGACGGCGATCGCGGGCCGCCGGATGGCCGAGACCGTCGCCCGCCGCGGTGGCCTCGTCGTCATCCCGCAGGACATCCCGATCGAGGTCGTCACCGAGGTCATCTCCTGGGTCAAGGGACGCCACCTGGTGCTCGACACCCCGATCGTCCTCGCCCCCCACCAGACCGTCGCCGACGCGCTGGCGCTGCTGAACAAGCGCGCCCACAACGCGGGCGTCGTCGTGGACGAGGACGGCCGCCCGGTCGGTGTGGTCACCGACGCCGACCTCTCCGGCGTGGACCGCTTCACGCAGCTGAACGAGGTCATGTCGCGCGACCTGCTGCTGCTCGACGCGGACATCGACCCGCGCGAGGCCTTCCACAAGCTGGACCACGCCAACCGCCGCTACGCCCCCGCCGTGGACGCGGACGGCAGGCTGGCCGGCATCCTCACCCGCAAGGGCGCCCTGCGCGCCACGCTCTACACGCCGGCCACCGACGCCAACGGCAAGCTGCGGATCGCCGCCGCCGTCGGCATCAACGGCGAATTCGCGGGCAAGGCCAAGCAGCTCCTCGACGCGGGCGTCGACACGCTCGTCATCGACACGGCGCACGGCCACCAGGAGTCGATGATCAGCGCGATCAGGACCGTGCGCGCGCTCGACCCGCAGGTCCCGATCGTCGCGGGCAACATCGTCGCCGCCGAGGGCGTCAAGGACCTCGTCGACGCGGGCGCGGACATCATCAAGGTCGGTGTGGGCCCCGGCGCCATGTGCACCACTCGCATGATGACCGGCGTCGGCCGGCCGCAGTTCTCCGCCGTCCTGGAGTGCGCCGCCGAGGCCAAGAAGTACGGCAAGCACGTGTGGGCCGACGGCGGCGTCCGGCACCCGCGTGACGTCGCCATGGCGCTGGCAGCGGGCGCGTCGAACGTCATGATCGGTTCCTGGTTCGCCGGTACGTACGAGTCCCCGGGCGACCTCCAGCAGGACGCCGACGGGCACCTGTACAAGGAGTCGTTCGGCATGGCCTCGGCCCGCGCCGTCAAGAACCGCACCAGCGACGAGTCGGCGTACGACCGTGCCCGCAAGGGCCTGTTCGAGGAGGGCATCTCCACCTCGCGCATGTTCCTCGACCCGGCCCGCCCGGGCGTCGAGGACCTGATCGACTCGATCATCGCGGGCGTCCGCTCCTCCTGCACCTACGCGGGCGCCAACTCCCTGGAGGAGTTCGCCGAGAAGGCCGTCGTCGGCATCCAGAGCGCCGCCGGCTATGCCGAGGGCAAGCCGCTGCACGCCAGCTGGAGCTGACCCGCTTTCCTGTCGTACGGCCCCTCTTCCCGCCCTGGGGAGAGGGGCCGTACGCGTATGTGTGGCTCGTGGCTCCCGAGGAGCGGGCGGTGGAACCGGGCGTCAGGCCCTCTTGACGTCAAGTTCTCTTGACGCGACGCTGAGGGTATGACGACACCGCAGAGCATCGAGCCGCAGTACACCCTGCTGACCGCCGTGGCCCGCCTCGACGAGCTGCGCGTGCGGGAGTCGCTCGCCGGGGCCGGGAGTGACGCCGAGGCGCTCGACCGGGCCGGGCTCCTGGAGCTTCTCGCGCTGAGCGAGGTGGTCGCCCGCAAGGCGGCGTACGGGCGTCAGCTCACCGTCCGTGCCGCCCGCGAGTCCGGCGCCTCCTGGTCCCAGATCGGTGCGGCCCTCGGCACCAGCAAGCAGGCCGCCTGGGAGGCCCACACCCGCTGGATCGACGCGCAGGCGGCGGTCTACGGCCGGCCCGGGCACATGGGGTTCGACGAGGAGGACGTGGCACAGGCGCGGGCCCTCGCGGGGGAGCCGGACGAGGGCTGACGTAGGAGCCTGACGTCACCCCGTCTTCCGCATCGCCTCCACCACCGCCTCCGCCAGCCGCGCGTGCCCCTCGTCGCCCGGGTGTACGCCGTCCACCAGGTGGGCCGCGTCCAGGAGTTGGCCTCCGGGGAGCAGAGGTACGTCACCTGCTGCCCGCTCCACCGCCTCGCGCAGGTCGCCCAGGGAGGCGCCGAGGTGGTTCGCCGTCGAGTCCGCGTCGGGGCGTACGACGGGCGAGACGACCAACAGCGGTGCGTTCGGGTGGCCTTGGCGGACGACCGCCAGGAACGCCCGCACCACCTCGTACAGCAGCGCGGCCGAATGCGGAGGCCGGGCCCAGCAGTTGGTGCCGAAGGCGACGGTGATCAAGTCGGCGTCCAGTGCGGCGAGTTGCTCGGCCGAGGCGAGTTCGCCGCGTGCCGCGCCCGCGTATCCGAGGTTCACCGTGTCGACGCCCAGCGCACGCCCGGCGAGCGCGGGCCAGGCGAGATGCGGGCGGGAGACGGCCCAGCCCTCGACGATCGAGTCGCCGTAGACGAGCCAGCGGGGGCGGGCGGGAGCGGGCTCGACGGTGCCCGTGCCGGCGTCGACCTCGCGGATCACCGGGCACAGCGCTTCCGGCAGGTGCACCGTGAACTCCCCATCAGGGAAGGGGAGTTCCAGCACGGCCGTGCCGTCGGCGGTCGGATGTGCCGGGGCCTCGGCCGCCACCTCCTCGCCGGACAGCAGCGTGAAGACGGGGGTGGTGGCACGGTAGGCGTCCGCGAGGGACGGTTCCGTCGCCGCGTACCGGATCCTGAGCGTCGACACCCCGTGGCACCTCAACTCCAGGCGTACGCCCGCCGGTACGAGCGCCCGCGACCACGTGTCGGCGGGCAGCCGGTCCCGGTCGGCCGGGTCGGCGCGCAGCGGGCGGCCGTCGTCCGACCGCCAGGCGATGCCGCGCAAGAGGTCCTTCATCGTGGACCGCCGATCGTCGGGTACGGGAACTTGACCGTGACGCCGCCGTCCACGACGAGGGTCTGACCGGTGACGTACGAGGCGAGCGGGGACGCCAGGAAGAGCAGGGCCGAGGCGATGTCGGAGGGCTCGGCCATACGGCCTAGCGGGGCGTTGTCGGCGTTGCGGCGGCGCCCTTCCTCGCCGAGCAGCCCGGCCACCCGAGGAGTCCACACCGCCCCGGGCGCAACCGCGTTGACCCGCACCCCGCGCGGCCCGAACTCCACCGCCGCCGAGCGCACCAGCGAGACAAGGCCGGCCTTCGCGGCGCCGTACGCGGCGTGCAGCGGTGCCGAGGTCAGGCCCGAGACGGAGGCGACGAACACGAGGGGACCGCCGCCGGATGCGGCGACCGCCGGGCCGCCGTACTGGACCGCGAGCCAGGCGTGCCGCAGCACCATGTCGAAGTGCCAGTCCCAGCTCTGGTCGTCGATCGCGTCCACGGGGCCGTACTGGGCCATGCCGACGATGTCGACGACTCCGCCGACCGGGCCCAACTCCCGTACGGCGTAAGCGAAGAGATCCCGTACCGCTTCCCGCGCCGTCACATCGGCGACGTACGGAACACCGCCTGTCTCGGCCGCGACGGCCTCCGCGCGTTCCTTGTCCACGTCGACGCAGAGCACCCGGGCTCCCACCGAGGTGAGCGCGTGCGCGCTCTGGCGGCCGATGCCGTTTCCGGCGCCGAGGAGAACGAACGACCGGCCGTCGAGACGGTGGAGGGAGGCGTAGTCGGGGACGGGAGTGGTGTCCAGGGTCATGACGCCGCCCTGGGCCGGTATCCCGCCAGCTCCGGGACGACTTCCTTCCCCAGGATCTCGATCGTGCGCAGGATCTCCCGGTGCTCCAGATAGCCCCACTGGACGTAACAGATGAGCTGGTCGATGCCGAGGTCCGCGTAGTGCTTCGCCTTGCGGACGATCGTCTCCGCGTCACCGATGAGGATCATGTCGCCGTCGTTGAACTCCCTTACGGGGACGGTCCCTTGGAGGATCGGGCCGAGCAGCGGGAAGACCTTCTCGCGCTGGTCCGGGGAGAGGTGCGGCAGCTCCCACTCCAGCGTGAACTGCGCGAGGTTCTCGTACCACCAGGCGACCGAGTCCCAGACGCGCTTGCCCGGGCGGTCGGCCACGTGGACGAGGGTGTACGCGGCGACGCGGTTCGTCGTGACGTCCGTGATCGGGGACGGCGTGCGGGCCGCCTCGCGGTAGGCGGCGACCTGGCGGGCCATCGCCTCCAGCGGCTGCATGATCGAGAACGAGAGCAGACCCAGGCCGCTCGCGCCCGCGACCTCCGCCGACCCCGGCGAGGTCGCCGCCATCCAGCAGGGCGGATGCGGATCCTGCACCGGCTTCGGGGTGACCATGCGGCGGGGGAAGGTGAAGCGCGGTGACTCGTACGCGAAGTACTCCTCGCGCCACATCCCGGTGACGATCTCGATCGCCTCGCGCCAGTCGTCGCGCGAGCGTGCGCGGTCCACGCCGAACGCCGTCTGTTCCATCGGCGTCGAGCGGCCCGTGCCCCACTCCACGCGGCCGTCGGACAGTACGTCGACGGCGGCGACCTTCTCCGCGATCCGCTGCGGGGGAGTGAAGCCGAAGGGGGTGAGCGTCACGCCGAAGCCCAGCCGGATGCGCTCGGTCAGCGCCGCGAGATGGCCGAGCAGGACTTCGGGCGCAGGGCAGTGCGAGCGGCCCTCGCGGAAGTGGTGCTCGACCGCCCACACCGTGCGGAAGCCCACCCGGTCCGCGAGCCGGATCTGCTCGACGGCCTCGCGGTACGCCCGTTGCTCGGCCGCGCGTTGACCGTAGGGGTGCGATCCCTTCCAGGGCTTCGGTACGTCGATCTCGTACAGGACATCCAGGTCCATGCCGTGCCTCCCGTATCGAGTGGCGAGCACCATGAAGCAGACCTGACGAGGTGTCAATCCATACGGCCTCCACAACCGCGCCGACCCGCTGAAAGACGCCTCACGCAACCATCGAAAGGCCCCGCGCAACGAACACGCGCCGAGATGCGATGAACGCAACGATCTTGCGGAGATGCGCAAGGTTGCTCCATTACGCCCGTGAAGGCCGCACTCATAGGGTCAAGCGCTGTACACAGGCGTGGCGGGGACCCCGCTCGGTGGGTCCCTCCTGTCAGGGGTGCCGCCGGTCCCCGTCGATTCCGACCGGCAGCGATGAAGGAGCCAGCGCGTGCTCGACCAAGGCGCACCCCCGCAGTCCCGCACCACATCCGCCCCACCGTCCCCGGGGATCGGCGCGCGCCTCATGCGCCGCAAGCCCGTAGAACGCCTGGTCGCCGAGGGCGGCCAGGGTGAGGGAGGCTCGCTCCGGCGCTCGCTCGGCCTGTGGCAGCTGACCATGATCAGCATCGGTGCCACGCTCGGCACCGGCATCTTCGTCGTCCTCGGGGAGGCCGTCCCCAAGGCCGGACCCGCGGTCACCCTGTCCTTCGTGATCGCCGGTCTCACGGCGCTCTTCTCCGCCCTCTCGTACGCCGAGCTGGCGGGCACCATTCCGGTCGCCGGGTCCTCGTACTCGTATGCGTACGCAACCATGGGCGAGCTGATCGCCTGGATCTGCGGCTGGTGTCTGGTCCTGGAGTACGGCGTGTCGGTGGCCGCGGTCGCGGTCGGCTGGGGCGAGTACCTGAACGAGCTGCTCGACGGCACCATCGGCGTCACCATCCCGGACGCCCTGTCCGCGCCGCCCGGCGACGGAGGCATCTTCAACCTGCCCGCGCTGATCGTCGTGCTGCTCGCGATGGCGTTCCTGCTCGGCGGCGCCAAGGAGTCCGCGCGCGCCAACACCATCATGGTGATGGTGAAGATCGCGGCGCTGGTGCTGTTCTGCGCGATCGGCATCCAGGGCTTCCGCTCCGGCAACTACGAGCACTTCATGCCGCTCGGAATGGCGGGCGTCAGCGCCGCCGGTGCCACGCTCTTCTTCTCCTACATCGGCTTCGACGCCGCCTCCACCGCGGGTGAGGAGGCCAAGGACGCGCAGCGCGACCTGCCGCGCGCGATCATGCTCTCGCTGGTCATCGTCACGGCGCTGTACGTCGTCGTCGCGGCCGTCGCGGTCGGCGCCAAGCCCTGGCAGCGGTTCAACGACTCCGAGGCCGCGCTCGCCGAGATCATGAAGAACGTCACCGGGCAGACCTTCTGGGGCACGCTGCTGGCCGCCTGCGCCGTCATCGCCATCGCGAGCGTCGTCCTGACCGTGCTGTACGGCCAGACCCGCATCCTGTTCGCGATGTCCCGTGACGGGCTCGTGCCCAAGGTCTTCTCGCGGGTCCACCCCAAGACGGGCACGCCCCGCGCCAACACGGTGATCGTCTCGCTGTTCTGCGGTGTCCTCGCCGCCGCGATCCCGCTCGGCCAGCTCGCCGACGCCACCAGCATCGGTACGCTCTTCGCCTTCGCGCTGGTCAATGTCGCCGTCGTGGTGTTGCGCCGGACGCGCCCGGACATGCGCCGCACTTTCCGGGTTCCGCTGTCGCCGGTGCTGCCCGCGATCGGCTTCGCGCTGTGCGTGTGGATGATGGGCAGCCTGTCGACCGTCACCTGGGTGGTCTTCGGGGTCTGGATGGCCGTCGGGCTCGTGTTCTACTTCAGTTACGGCTACCGCCGGTCCCGTATCGCCACCGTAGAAAAGTGAACCACCCGCAGTGCTGAACGATCTCGACGAACGCATCGTGCACGCCCTCGCCGAGGACGCCCGTCGCTCCTACGCCGACATCGGGCAACTTGTCGGGCTGTCCGCGCCCGCTGTGAAGAGGCGGGTGGACCGGCTGCGGGCGACCGGGGCCATTACCGGGTTCACCGTGCGGGTGGATCCGGCGGCGCTGGGGTGGGAGACGGAGGGGTTCGTCGAGATCTACTGCCGACGGAATACCTCGCCGGAGACGATTCAGCGCGGTCTTGAGCGGTACCAGGAGGTCGTGGCCGCATCCACCGTGACTGGGGAGGCGGATGCGGTCGTGCAGGTTTTCGCTTCTGACATGCGGCACTTTGAGCGGGTGTTGGAGCGGATTGCCGGCGAGTCGTTTGTGGAGCGCACGAAGTCGGTGCTGGTGCTGTCGCCGTTGCTGAGGCGGTTCTCGTCGGGGTCGCCCACGTAAGGGGTTGCTGGGGACTGAGTGTCGGCTGCGGGCCGGTGGGGGCTTGTCGCGCAGTTCCCCGCGCCCCTGAAAGAACGCCGGCTGGTCCCTGCGCCTGTCTGATAGGCGTCCCCTATTCTGCTGTTTTCCTGGCCAGGGCGTTGTTGCCTATGGAGTTGTGCACGCTGAAGCTCACGGCGTCCGAGCGGTAGCGGTCGTCCGACCACTCCACCGGGCGCCCTTCGCGTGTGGTGGTGACGCGGCGGACGCGGAGGAGGGGGCTGGTGCGGCGGACGGCGAGGAGGTCGGCGTCCTGGGCGCCGGCCGCGACCGCGTCGATGACGTGCTCGCCGTAGGCGAAGACCAGACCGGTGTCCTCGAAGAGCCGCTGGGTGACTGATGGGCACTCAGGCTCGATGGCCTCGACGGCGGGGGAGATCCAGTCGGCGTACACGGTCCGCTCCAGGAGTACCGGTTCGCCGTCCAGGCCGCGGACGCGCAGGACGTGCAACACGGCTGTCTTTTCGGGGAGTTGGAGGCGCACGGCGTCCTCCGTGGTCGCCGGCCGGTACTCCTGTTCCACCACGTGCCCCGTCGCCTCGCGCCCCATCGCACGTGCCCACTGGGCGAAGCTGCGCAGTTCGGCGAAGCTCTGGCTGCGGCGGCTGGCCAGGATGACGCGGCGGGCGCCCTGGCGTGAGCCGATCAGGCCCTCGGCCGTGAGGGCCGCGACGGCCTGACGGACCGTGCCGCGCGAGACGCCGTAGTGGGCCGCGAGATCCGTCTCCGCGGGCAGCAGGCTGCCCACCGTGTACTCCTCGCGGTCGATCGCCCGCCGCAGCTCGTCGGCGATCTCCTCGTGTCGCGCCGCCATGCTTCCCCTCTGATTCGGCTGCTGTGCACAGCGTGACCAGCCTAATCGAGATCGGACGGTGATCCGTGTCAGCCGGGATTGTGCAGGGAATCGGAGGTCACGGTTTCGCCAATGTTTACGAACAGGACACCATCGGCGGGCCTACTGGGGCCAACTTGTTCAGACAAGTTCTCCGTCCCACCACACCCTCGTGCGTACTCCTGGAGAGACCGTGACCGTGTTCCTGCCGAGAACCGCCGTCCTCACCGGCGGCCTCGCCGTCGCCGCCGCACTCGCCCTGAGCGCCTGTGGCGCCGCCCCCGACGACAAGGCGACCACCGCCGACGGCAAGAGCGCGGCCACCGCGACCTCGGCCGCGGACTTCGGGGGCCTCGACGCCCTGGTCAAGGCCGCCAAGAAGGAGGGCACGCTGCACGCGATCGCGCTGCCCCGCGACTGGGCCAACTACGGTGCCCTGATCGACGGCTTCAAGAAGAAGTACGGCATCAAGGTCGAGGTCGAGAACCCGGACGGCGCCAGCCAGGACGAGATCAACGCCGTCACGTCGCGGAAGGGCCAGGACCGTGCCCCCGACGTGCTCGACCTCGGCAGTTCGTTCGCGCTGAGCGCCGCTCAGCAGGGGCTGCTCGCCCCGTACAAGGTGGCCGGATTCGGTGACATCCCCGAGGGCCAGAAGGACACGGACGGCCGCTGGTACAACGACTACGGCGGCTACATCTCCATCGGGTGCGACGCCAAGAGGGTCAAGGTGTGCCCGACGACCTTCAAGGACCTGCTGAAGCCGCAGTACAAGGGCCAGGTCGCCCTCAACGGCAACCCCACCAAGTCGGGTTCGGCCTTCGGCGGCGTGTACGCGGCCTCGCTCGCGAACGGCGGCTCCTTCGACGACATCCAGCCCGGCCTCGACTTCTTCGCCAAGCTGAAGAAGAACGGCAACTACACGCCCGTCGAGTCGACTCCCGCCACCGTCGAGAAGGGTGAGACGCCCATCAGCATCGACTGGGACTACCTGAACGCCGGTTACGCCGACGAGTTCAAGTCCAAGGGCGTCGACTGGACGGTCTCCATCCCCTCCGACGGCCAGTACGCCATGTTCTACTCCCAGGCCATCAACAAGGACGCCCCCCACCCGGCGGCCGCCCGCCTGTGGCAGGAGTACCTGTACAGCGCCGAGGGCCAGAACCTCTGGCTCAAGGGCTATGCCCGCCCGGCCCTGATGACCGCCATGGAGAAGGCCGGCACGCTCGACAAGACCGCCGCCGCCAAGCTCCCCAAGGTCGAGGGCACGCCGAGCTTCCCGACCGAGGACCAGCAGGCCAAGGCCAAGACGGTCCTGGCGCAGGGCTGGGGCAAGGCCGTCTCCGGATGACGACCGTCCTCACCGAGGCCGGGACCGACGTGGCGCCCGCCGCTGCTGCTGGACAGCAGCGGCGGCGCCGTGCCCCCGGCTGGCTCGCCGTCCTCCCGCTGCTCGTCTTCGTGGCGATCGCCTTCGGGATTCCCGCCCTGGCCATGCTGAACGGCGCCTTCACCGTCAAGGACCAGGCCACCGGGGCCACTTCGTACACCACGGCCAATCTGACCGGATCGCTGAAGGGCGCGTATCTCACCGCCCTGATCGGCAGCGTCAAGCTGTCCGCCGTCTCCGCGGGCATCGCGACCGTCCTCGGACTGCCGCTCGCCCAGGCCGTGGTGACCTCCCGCTTCCGCGCCCTGCGCGAGGCCGTGCTCACCGCGTCCGGGGTTCTCGCCAACTTCGGCGGCGTCCCGCTGGCCTTCGCGTTCGTCGCCACGCTCGGCAACGCCGGTGTGCTGACCAAGCACCTGGGCCTGACCGACAAGGGCTGGAACCTCTACAGCTTCTGGGGTCTGGTCATCGTCTACCTGTATTTCCTGATCCCGCTGATGGTCCTCACCATCACGCCGGCCCTCGACGGCCTCCGCTCCCAGTGGCGCGAGGCCGCGCAGAACAACGGCGCCACCTCCGTCCAGTACTGGCGGCACGTGGCGCTGCCCGTCCTCGCGCCCTCGCTGCTCGGCGGCTTCGTGCTGCTCTTCGGCAGCGCGTTCGCCGCGTACGCCACCGCCGCCGCGATGGTGGGCAGCGCGGTCCCGCTGGTCACCCTGCAGATCGCCGACGCCATCTCCGGCAACGTCCTGGTCGGCCAGGAGAACGTGGCGCTCGCCCTCAGCCTCGACATGGTCCTCATCGCGGGCCTGGTCATGGCCGTGTACCTGCCCCTGCAACGACGGAGTGCGCGATGGCTCGCCTGAACCTGTGGCGCTGGGTCGTCCTCGGCTGCGCCGCGCTGTACTTCCTGGTCCCGCTCGCCGCTTCGGTGATCTTCACGGTCGATGTGCCGAACCAGGGCATCACCTTCGACGCGTACAGCCAGATCGTCTCCACCGACGGCTTCGTCTCCAGCCTGCTGCTCTCGCTGGAACTGGCCGCCGCCACCATCGCCGTCGTCCTGCTGCTGATGGTGCCCGCCATGGTCGCGCTGCGGCTCGGCGCGCCGAAGCTGCGGCCCGTCGTCGAGGTGATCTGCTCGCTGCCGCTGGTCGTCCCGCCGATCGCCTTCGTCGCCGGGATCGCCACGGTGCTGAAGTGGGGCCCCGAACACCTTTCCCGTACGCCGCTGTTCCAGACGTTCGTGGCGATCCAGAACCCCGACTTCCCTGTGGTCCTCGTCCTCGCGTACGTCGTGATGGCGCTGCCGTTCGTGTACCGGGCCCTGGACGCCGGGCTGCGCGCCATCGACGTACGCACCCTCGTCGAGGCCGCGCGCAGCTGCGGCGCGGGCTGGCCGCAGGCGCTGGTGCGGGTCGTGCTGCCCAATCTGCGCGGGGCGCTGCTCAATGCCTCCTTCCTCACGCTGGCGCTGGTCCTCGGCGAGTTCACGGTCGCCCAGCTGCTCGGCTTCCAGCCGTTCGCCGTGTGGATCTACAGCGTCGGCGGCTCGCAGGCCCAGTTGTCCGTCGCCGTCTCTGTGCTCAGCCTGCTCGTCACCTGGGCACTGCTCCTCTCGCTCGCCGGGCTCGGCGGGCGCTCCCGTACCGCTCCCCGGGGATGAACCATGACCGTCACCACGCTTGAGAAGGCCGCCGACGCCAAGGCCGCCACCGTCGAATTCCGTGGTCTGCGCCGGGAGTTCGGCCCGACCGTCGCCCTCGACGGGCTGGACCTGACCGTCCAGCCCGGTGAACTGCTCGCTCTGCTCGGCCCGTCCGGCTGCGGCAAGACCACCGCGCTGCGCATGCTCGCCGGGTTCGAACACCCCGACTCCGGTGAGGTGCTGGTCGACGGCGAGGATGTCACACGGGTTCCGGCGCACCGCCGCGACGCCGGGATGGTCTTCCAGTCGTACAGCCTCTTCCCGCACCTCAGTGCCCTCGACAACGTGGCCTTCGGGCTGCGGATGCGCAAGGTGCGTACGGCCGAACGGCGGGCCCGTGCGGCCGAGTTGCTGGATCTCGTGGGACTGGCCGACAAGGGCGAGCGTTTCCCGCACCAGCTCTCCGGCGGCCAGCAGCAGCGCATCGCACTGGCCCGCGCGCTCGCTCTGCGGCCCCGCGTGCTGCTGCTCGACGAGCCGCTCTCCGCGCTGGACGCCAAGGTGCGGCTCACGCTCCGCGAGGAGATCCGCCGCCTTCAGCAGGAACTCGGCATCACCACCCTGTTCGTGACGCACGACCAGGAAGAGGCGTTGTCCATGGCGGACCGGGTCGCGGTCATGCGGGCCGGGCGGCTCGAACAGTGCGCCGCGCCCGCCGAGTTGTACGGGCGGCCCGCCACCGCCTTCGTGGCCGAGTTCGTCGGCACGATGAGCCGGATTCCGGGACGGCTGGACTCCGGCGTGGTCGAGGTGCTCGGACAGCGGCTTCCGATGGACGGGGACGCGCCCGCCGCGACGGAGGTGGATGTGCTCGTACGGCCCGAGGCGGTGCGGGTGCGGGCGGACGACGCCGGAGCCGCCCGGGTCGTCGCCACCGCGTTCCTCGGGGCCGCCACCCGCGTCACCGTCCGGCTCCCGGACGGCACCGAGGTGAAGGCCGACCTGCCCACGCACGAGGCCGCCGCGCTCGGATCGGGTGCCGCCGTGACGGTGAGCCTGCCGGAGCGGCCGGTGCTGGTCGCCGAGCGCGCCAACTGAACACCCCCACTGACGAAAGAGAGCACCGTGACCCACCGCACCACCCCCCACTCCACCCTCCAGGCCGTTCTGTTCGACATGGACGGCACGCTCGTGGACACCGAGCGGCTCTGGTGGGAGGCGGTGGAGCAGGTGGCCGACGGTCTCGGGCGCCGGCTGACCGGGGCCGACCAGCCGGAGGTGCTCGGGCGGCCCGTCGAGTACACCGCCGGCTGGCTGGGCGGGGTCACGGGCGCGAGGGCGGAGGAGATCGCCGCCGAGCTGCACCGGGAGTTCGCCGACCGTGTCCGTACCGGCATCGTGCCCCGCCCGGGGGCGCTGCGGCTCCTCGGCGAACTGGCCCGCGAGGGTGTCCCCACCGCCCTGGTGACCGCATCGCCGCGAGCCGTCGCCGACACCGTCCTGGCAGCCCTCGGTGCCGGACACTTCGCCGTGTCCGTCACCGCCGACGACACCGAGGACACCAAGCCCGCCCCCGACCCGTACCTCGCCGCCTGCCGCGCCCTCGGCGTCGAGCCCGCCGCGTGCGTCGCCGTCGAGGACACCGAGACGGGCGTCACCTCCGCCGAGGCGGCGGGCTGTGCCGTGCTCGCGGTGCCCTCACTCGCGCCGATCGCCCCCGCGGCCGGCCGCACCGTCCTCGCCAGCCTGGAAGGGGTGACCCCGGCACGGCTGCGCGCCATGATCGCGCCCCGTGAGCTGCGGGTGATGAGCTGGAACCTCTGGTACGGCGGCACCAAGGTCGACGACCACCGGGAGAAGCAGCTCAAGGTCATCGCCGAGACGGGCGCGGACGTGGTCGGCCTCCAGGAGACGTACGGGAACTCGGCGCGGGAGCTCGCCGAAGCGCTCGGCTGGCACCACCACCGGGCGGGCGAGAACCTCGGCGTCATCAGCCGCTATCCGATCACCGCGCGTCTCGGTGACCCGGACGTCGGCTTCTACGGGGGGACCGGGGCACGGATCCGGGTCGACGGCGGGCAGGAAGGCGAGCAGGGAGGCGGGCAGGAAGTGGACGTCTGGAGCGTCCACCTCGACTACACGCCGTACGGGCCGTACGAGGCCCGTTTCGACGGGGTTCCGGCGGCCGGGCTGGTCGCCCACGAGGCGGGGCGGCTGGAGCAGATGCGGGAGATCCTGCGACAGATCGCCGAGTCCGCCACCGATGCCGGCCCCGTGGTGCTGGTCGGTGACTTCAACGTGCCCTCGCACCTGGACTGGCCGGACGTCGCGTGGCCGGTGACGATGGCCGCGGAGGATGCGGGGCTGCGGGACTCGTACCGTGAGGTGCACCCCGATGCGGTACGGGATCCCGGGCACACCTGGTCACCGGTTCACGTCGAGCATGAGGACGGCAGCGGACGCCCCGAGCCGCAGGACCGCATCGACTTCGTCCTCCACAACGGGAAAGGTCTCCGCGTGATCGACTCCCGGACCGTCGTCAGCGGTACCCCCCGCCCCTGGCCCGATGTCGCCGGCAACGAGTGGCCGTCGGACCATGCGGCAGTAATCACCACGTTCACCCTCCGCTAGCCCGATTTCTCTCGCCCCCGCCGCCCCTACCCGTCCCATCCCTGGGGGCTGCGCCCCCAGACCCCCGCTAAAAGATCGCGCAGTTCCCCGCGCCCCTTGAGGGGCGCCGGGAACTGCGCGAGCAACCCCCACCCACCCGCAGCCGACGAACCAGGGCGGGCGGGGGATCGAGGGGCCAAGCCCCTCGCCTTTAGGGGCGCGGGGAACTGCGCGACCAGCCCCCACCCATCCGCGGACTAAACGCAACCGACCGACGCGCAACGAATCGTCGCGGAGCCCCACGCGTACGCAACGATTCGTTCACCGGCGCGCAACGGCTCCTCCTTGTCCGGCCGAGCCCCGCACCCGTACCGTCTATCTGGCCCCCAAACCCCTCCGTACCGGTGAGGATCACGCATGCGCACAGCCCTGCTCCAGAGCTCCGGCCGCCCCGGCTCGGTCGTCGAGAACCTCAAGGTCCTCGACGAGAGCGCGGGCCGTGCCGCCGCCGCTGGTGCCGGGCTGGTGGCGGCGCCGGAGATGTTCCTCACCGGGTACGCGATCGGCGACGACATCGCCCGCCTCGCGGAGCCCGCCGACGGCGACTCCGCCGACGCGATCGCCGAGATCGCCACCCGGCACGGCGTGGCCGTCGCCTACGGCTACCCCGAGCGCGACGGCGAGCGGGTCTTCAACTCCGCGCAGCTGATCTCCCCCGACGGCACCCGTCTCGCGAACTACCGCAAGACCCACCTCTTCGGCTGCTTCGAGCGCGACCACTTCACGCCCGGCGAGCAGCCCGTCGTACAGGCGGAGCTGAACGGCCTCCGCGTCGGCCTCATGATCTGCTACGACGTCGAGTTCCCGGAGAACGTCCGCGCGCACGCCCTCGCCGGCACCGACCTCCTCGTCGTACCGACCGCGCAGATGCATCCCTTCCAGTTCGTCGCCGAGTCCGTCGTCCCGGTGCGCGCGTTCGAGAACCAGATGTACGTCGCGTACGTCAACCGGGTCGGTCCGGAGGGGGAGTTCGAGTTCGTCGGACTGTCCACGCTGGCCGGGCCCGACGGGGTCGCCCGTGCCCGGGCCGGACGCGGCGAGGAACTCGTCTTCGCCGACGCCGACCCCGTCTTCCTCGCGGCCTCGCGCGAGGCGAACCCGTATCTGAAGGACCGCCGCCCCGGCCTCTACGGGTCGCTCATCTGAACCTCGGCCGCCCCCCAGCGCTTCCCCTCACAAGCTTTCGTGCAAGGAGTCCGTACCCCATGACGTCCACCGTGCCCAACGCCGTCCAGCACGCCGACGTGCAGCAGCCGCCGATCACCATGTTCGGCCCGGACTTCCCGTACGCGTACGACGACTTCCTCGCGCACCCCGCGGGCCTCGGCCAGATACCCGCGACCGAGCACGGCACCGAGGTCGCGGTCATCGGCGGCGGCCTGTCCGGCATCGTGGCCGCGTACGAGCTGATGAAGATGGGCCTCAAGCCCGTCGTCTACGAGGCCGACGAGATCGGCGGGCGGCTGCGGACCGTGGGCTTCGAGGGATGCGACCCGTCCCTCACCGCCGAGATGGGCGCCATGCGCTTCCCGCCGTCCTCCACGGCCCTCCAGCACTACATCGACCTGGTGGGCCTGGAGACCAAGGCGTTCCCCAACCCCCTCGCCGAGTCCACGCCCTCGACGGTCGTCGACCTCAAGGGCGAGTCGCACTACGCGACCACCGTCGACGACCTGCCGCAGGTCTACCGCGATGTAATGAACGCCTGGAACGCCTGTCTCGAAGACGGCGCCGACTTCTCCGACATGAACCAGGCCATGCGCGAGCGCGACGTCCCGCGCATCCGTGAGATCTGGGCGAAGCTCGTCGAGAAGCTCGACAACCAGACCTTCTACGGCTTCCTCTGCGACTCGGACTCCTTCAAGTCCTTCCGGCACCGCGAGATCTTCGGCCAGGTCGGCTTCGGCACCGGTGGCTGGGACACCGACTTCCCGAACTCCATCCTGGAGATCCTGCGCGTCGTCTACACCGAGGCCGACGACCACCACCGCGGCATCGTCGGCGGCTCCCAGCAGCTGCCGCTGCGCCTGTGGGAGCGCGAGCCGGAGAAGATCGTCCACTGGGCGTACGGCACCTCGCTCGCGAAGCTGCACGACGGCACCCCGCGCCCGGCCGTGACCCGGCTGCACCGCACCGCGGGCAACCAGATCACCGTCACCGACGCGAACGGCGACATCCGCACCTTCAAGGCGGCCATCTTCACCGCCCAGTCCTGGATGCTGCTGTCGAAGATCGCCTGTGACGACTCGCTCTTCCCGATCGACCACTGGACCGCGATCGAGCGGACCCACTACATGGAGTCGAGCAAGCTCTTCGTGCCCGTCGACCGGCCGTTCTGGCTCGACAAGGCCGTCGACGACAGGGGAAATCCGACGGGCCGGGACGTCATGTCGATGACGCTCACCGACCGCATGACGCGCGGCACCTACCTGCTGGACGAGGGTCCGGACAAGCCTGCCGTCATCTGCCTCTCGTACACGTGGTGCGACGACAGCCTGAAGTGGCTGCCGCTGTCCGCGAACGAGCGGATGGAGGTCATGCTGAAGTCGCTCGGCGAGATCTACCCGAAGGTCGACATCAGGAAGCACATCATCGGCAACCCGGTGACGGTGTCCTGGGAGAACGAGCCCTACTTCATGGGCGCGTTCAAGGCCAACCTGCCGGGCCACTACCGCTACCAGCGCCGCCTGTTCACGCACTTCATGCAGGAGGCGCTGCCCGAGGACAAGCGGGGCATCTTCCTCGCCGGCGACGACATCTCCTGGACGGCCGGCTGGGCCGAGGGCGCCGTGCAGACCGCGCTGAACGCGGTCTGGGGCGTCATGCACCAGCTGGGCGGGGCGACCGACTCGACCAACCCCGGGCCCGGCGACGTCTACGACGAGATCGCGCCCGTCGAGCTGCCGGAGGACTGAGTCCTCACCAGGCCGGGTCAGACCCCGGCCGCCCGCGCCGCCGAGTACACCTCGGCGGCGAGGTCCTTGAGCTCCCCGGCGTCCCGCGGGGCGTCGCCGAAGTCGAGGAAGTACTCGTCGAGGCCGACCTCGGCGTGGGCCGCGAGGTCCGTCACGATCTGGTCGATGTTGCCCTGGAAGGGGGCGCGGTCCGCGCCGTCGTACGACTTGGCCGTGTACCGGAGGTTGATCCGCGCCACCGACTCGACCGGCTCCGTCCGCCCCCGCTCGGCCGCGAGGTCCCGCACCCTCTGCCACTGCGCGGCGAGCTGCTCGGCCCCCATGGCCACCGGCATCCAGCCGTGGCCGCGCTCGATGAGCCGGGACAGCGACTTCTTGCTGAAGGCGGGCAGCAGGACCGGGATCGGCCGGGCGGGCTTGGGGGCGACCACGGCCGACGCGATCTTGGTCAGACGGCCCTCGTAGTGCACCGGGTCGGGGCCCCACACCGCGCGGCACACGTCGAGGACCTCGTCCAGAACCTGGCCGCGCTCCTCGAACGGGGCCACTCCCGCGGCCGCGTACTCGTCGAGCGACCAGCCCGTGCCGAGGCCCGCCACGACCCGGCCACCGCTGGCCGCGTCCAATGTGCCCAGGGCCCTGGCCAGCTGGAACGGGCCGTGCAGCGGGGCGACCAGGACACTCGTGCCGAGCCGCGCCCGCCGCGTGGCCGAGGCGGCCAGGGTCAGCGTCACCAGCGGCTCGGCGAGACCGCGGTACGAAGGGGGCCAGGGCACTCCCGGCATGCCGTACAGGCCCTGCGTCGCGGGCTCCGGGAACAGGGCGCGCTCGAACACCCACAGGCTCTCGTAGCCGATCTCCTCGGCCGCGCGCGCCACGTCCGGCACGTCGCGTCCGATGTCGTACTGGTGCGTCTGCGGAAGACTCAGCCCGAGCCGAGTGGCCATGGTCGTGCTCCTTTGCAACAGGCGTATCGATCGGCAACGTATCGCTCATCGCGTCGCGTTTCGCGCCCATACGCGGTGGTGTGGCCGGATCAGTCCGGCAGCGGAGTGAGCAGCATCCGGCCGGCGAAGCCCACCGCCGCGTCGAGGCGGTGCGCGAACTCCTCGGCCAGGTCGGGGAGTCCGCGCAGCGCCCACAAGGCCCGCGCGGCCGACCAGGTGGCGTCGCGTGCCCGCTCCAGGCTCCACGAGCCCAGCAGATGGGTGAGCGGATCGGCGATCTGGAGCAGATCGGGACCCGGCATCAGATCTTCGCGGACGCGTTCCTCCAGCGAGACGAGGAGGTCGCCCACGCGGTCGAACTCGTCCTCCAGATCGGCCGGTTCGCAGCCGAGCGTACGACAGGTGTCCACGACGGCCAGCGCCAGATCGTGCCCGATGTGCGCGTTGATGCCCGCGAGCGCGAACTGCAGCGGACGTACCCCGGGATGACGCCGGAACTGGAGCACGGGCCGCCAGCAGGCGGGCGCCCAGCCCTCCTCGGCCACCGTCAGATAGCGCTCCGCGAACCGCACGTCCAGCGTGATCGCGGCCCCGGGATCCGCGAACTCCCCGGCGTCCAGGCGCCGGTCGACCTCCTCGGTGACGGCGAGGTAGACACGGTTGAAGACCGCGACCCCGTCCCGCTCGGGCAGGACCGCCGCCAGGGTGCGCATACGGGAGACGACGGTGTCCACCGCGCTTACGGGACTGCTGAACTGTGCCAACTGCGCCATGGGGGCAGCGTCCCAGTCCTAGGCTGGCCGGAGTGCCGCCGGGCCGGACGCTTCCCCAGAACGGGGGAACGGGTGCGTGGCGGAAGTGGGGGGAGCAGTACGTGTCAGGCTTACGTGCCCAGCGGCTGGCCACGCGCAGGGCCGAGCGCAGGCGGGCCGCCCGGCGCGGCGCCATGGTCGCGGCGGCCTCGGTCGTGGTCGCGGTCGGCAGCGCCACGGGGATGATGTCCGCGCTCGACGGCAACCGCCCCTCCGACGACGCCAAACCGCTGGTCACCAGCTCGCCGAGCCTCCAGCCGCTGCCTGCCGTACCGACGCCGTCGCGCACGTCGGCCTCGCCGTCCCCGGTTTCCTCGGCATCCCCGTCGCCGAGGCCGGCTCCGAAGCCCTCCCCGAGCAAGAAGAAGCCGGTGACCGTGGCCGCACCCGCCCTGCTCTACCGCCACCCCGACTCCCAGGTCCTCGACTGGGTCGCGGCCCATCCCGGCGACTCCCGTCGCGACGTCATCGAGTCCCGGATAGCCGACCGCCCGGCCGCCGTCTGGTTCGCGGACTTCACACCGGCCACGATCACCGCACGGGTCAGGGCGGTCACCTCGGCCGCCGCCGCGCAGGGCCGGGTCCCGGTCGTCGTGCCGTACGCGATCCCGCAGCGCGACTGCGGCGGTGCCTCGGAGGGCGGGGCGCCCGACCTCGCCGCGTACGACGGCTGGATCGACAAGTTCGCGGCGGGGCTCGGCTCAGGCGAGGTCATCGTCATCCTGGAGCCCGACTCGATCGCCCAGTCCGACTGCCTCACCGAGGGCCAGCAGGCCGACCGGTTCGCCTCGCTGGCCCGCGCGGGCCGCGTTTTCAAGGCCACGAACCCCAAGGCCCGCGTCTACTACGACGCCGGGCACTCCGACTGGAACCCCGTCGACAAACAGGCCTCGCTGCTCGACCAGGCGGGCGCCGCCTCACCCGCCTCCTCCGACGGCATCTTCACCAACGTGTCCAATTTCCACCGTACGAGCGACGAGATCCCGTACGCCCGACACGTGCTGTCCGCTCTCGGTGGCCCCGCGAGCCTGGGCGCCGTCATCGACACCAGCCGGAACGGCAACGGCGCACCTGCCGACGGCGAGTGGTGCGATCCGGCGGGCCGCAAGATCGGACAGGCGCCGACCCTGAACACCGGGGAGGCCGGGATCGACGCCTATCTGTGGGTGAAACTGCCGGGGGAGTCCGACGGGTGCAAGGGCACGCCGGGGACCTTCTCGGCGGAGTACGCCTATGAGCTGGCGCGCTGACCGGTGTCTGTCTACGCGCTCTCCTCGTCGTACGTCGAGGTCCCCTCGTCGAGCAGCGGTTCCTGCATCTTGAGGTGGGCCGGGGCCATCGCCCGCAGCGCGTGGTAGCCGGTGATCACGACGAGGGTGCCAAGGGCGATGCCGTTCAGCGAGAAGTTGTCCGTGAACTTCAGCGTGACGCCGCCGATGCCGATGATGATGCCCGCGGCGGCCGGCACCAGGTTCAGCGGGTTGCGCAGGTCGACCCTGGCGTTGAGCCAGATCTGGGCGCCGAGCAGGCCGATCATGCCGTACAGGATGACGGTGATGCCGCCGAGGACGCCGCCCGGGATCGCCGCCACGATCGCGCCGAACTTGGGGCAGAGGCCGAAGAGGAGGGCGAAGCCCGCGGCGGCCCAGTAGGCGGCGGTCGAGTAGACGCGGGTCGCGGCCATCACGCCGATGTTCTCGGAGTACGTGGTGTTGGGCGGGCCGCCGACCGCGGTGGAGAGCATCGAGGCGACGCCGTCCGCGGAGATCGCGGTGCCCAGCTTGTCGTCCAGCCGGTCGCCGGTCATCTCGCCGACGGCCTTGACGTGACCGGCGTTCTCGGCGACCAGCGCGATCACGACCGGCAGCGCGACGAGGATCGCCGACCACTGGAAGGACGGCCCGTGGAAGCTGGGCAGCCCGATCCAGTCCGCCTTGCCCACGCGCGACAGATCGAGCCGCCAGTGGTCCGTGAGCTTTCCGCTCGCGTCCACCGAGTGGATCCTGCCGAAGACCCGGTCGAAGGCCCAGGAGATCCCGTACCCGAAGACCAGCCCCAGGAAGATCGCGATCCGTGACCAGAAACCGCGCAGGCAGACGACGGCCAGACCGGTGAAGAGCATGGTGAGCAGCGCGGTCCACTGGTCCTGCGGCCAGTACGTGGACGCTGTCACCGGCGCGAGATTGAAGCCGATCAGCATGACGACCGCGCCGGTCACGATCGGCGGCATCGTGGCGTGGATGATCCGCGCCCCGAACCGCTGTACGGCGAGTCCCACCAGGAACAGGGCGATGCCCACGACGAACACCGCTCCGGTCACGGTCGCGCTGGTGCCGCCCTGTGCGCGGATCACCGCGGCGACGCCCACGAAGGAGAGCGAGCAGCCGAGGTAGCTGGGCACACGGCCGCGCGTCGCGAGCAGGAAGATGACCGTCGCGACGCCGGACATCATGATCGCGAGGTTCGGGTCCAGGCCCATGAGGACGGGTGCGACGAAGGACGCCCCGAACATGGCCACCACGTGCTGGGCCCCGAGCCCGAAGGTGCGGGGCCAGGTGAGGCGTTCATCGGGGCGGACGACCGCTCCGGGGGCGGGCGTCCGCCCGTCGCCGTGCAGTTTCCAGCGCACGCCGAGGTCCATGGTGAGGCTTCGCTTTCTCTGTACGTGAATCTGTCCGGACCATTGTCACGGCTAACCGGCGGTCCTACGCTCGCACGGTCCTACTCATGAACTGCGTTCACATTCTTGATCTCGTTGCTGATCGGAGTGCTCTATGAGTGCAAGACCCCGTCTGGGCATCCTGCTGGCAGTCGTCGCCACTGTGGCGACCGTCGCCGTTCCCTCCGCCGCGGCGCACGCGGCTCCGCGGGTCCCCAAGACCGCCGTCCTCGACGGCGGCCGGCTCCAGCAGACCCGGATACGTCTGGACCAGGGTGACCCCCAACTCGGCCGCGCTCTCAATGACTTGACGGCCCGCGCCGACAACTGGCTGGACCAGGGCCCCTGGACGGTCGTCGACAAGCCGAAGCCCGCCCCCGGCGGCGACGTCCACGACTACCTCAGCCAGGCCCCGTACTGGTGGCCCTCGCAGCCCAGGACCACCGACAATCCCTGGGGTTGCCCCTACGTCCAGCGCGACGGCCAGCGCAATCCCGAGGTCGACACCGGCACCGACCGCCAGGACGTCGAGAAGGTCTTCGACTCCACGTACGACCTCTCGCTCGCCTGGTACTACACCGGCAAGAAGCAGTACGCCGAGAAGGCCGCCACCGTCCTGCGCACCTGGTTCCTCGCCCCGGACACCCGGATGAACCCGAACCTGAACCACGGGCAGTTCATCCCCTGCAAGTACGACGGCCGGGCGATCGGCATCATCGACTTCTCGCAGTCCTACACCAGCGTCCTGGACGCCATCGCGATCCTGGACACGGGCGCCCCGGGCTGGTCCAAGGGTGACCGCACCGCGATGCGCGCCTGGAACACCGACTTCCGCGACTGGCTGGCGAACAGCACCTTCGGCAAGGAGGAGGGCGCCGCCAAGAACAACCACGGCACCTTCTACGACATGCAGCTAGCCGCGCTGGCGTACGCGACCGGCGACCGGGACCTCGCCCGGCGGACCGTCCTCGACGCGCGCGCCCTGCGGATCGACCCGCAGATCGCCGCCGACGGGAGCCAGCCGCAGGAGCTGGCCCGCACCCGCAGCTGGCACTACTCGGCCTTCGACCTGGTCGCCTACACCCGGCTCGCGGCCATCGGCCGGCACGTCGGCGTGAACCTCTGGTCGTACGAAGGACCGGACGGCCAGAGCCTGTTCAAGGCGGTCGGCTATCTGCTGCCCGCGGCGACGGGCGCCGAGCCGTGGGCCCACCCGGAGCTGGAGTTCCACCGGTTCGCGGCGAGCGACATCGTCCACGCGGCTGCCGACGCGGGGGACCGGGCCGCGCAGGCCGCCGTGCCGAAGCTGGAAACGCCGCCCGGCGGTGACCTGTGGGCTCTGCGGCCCGCCGCGGAGCAGCTGGACTCGATCGCGGGCTGACTCGCCGGGAGGGGTCTCCTGAGCGTTTGCTTAGGATGGGGCGTCCTTTTCAGCCACATCTCTCTCGTCCCGTACGTCTCAGGAGCCCCGCCCGTGACCGCCGAAGCCCCGACCGCCCCTGCCCTCGCGTACGGGCGGCTCATTCCCGCCACCGTCCACTTCGACGACCTGGACGCGCTCGGGCTGCTGCACAACGCCCGTTACCCGGTGATGGTCGAGCGCGCCTGGACCGCGCTGTGGAGCGAGCGCGGCTTCGCCGGCTTCGAGGGCGACTGGGAGGCGGCGGGCGACTTCTGCAACGCCGTCAAGGAGCTCCGGATCAGCTACGACGCTCCGGTCGACCGGCCGGGCGCGTACGCCGTCCACCTCTGGCTGGACCGGCTCGGGAACACCGGACTGACCTACGGCTTCCGCTTCTGCTCGGCCGATGGCGCGGTGACGTACGCGCACGGCACCAGGGTCCTCGTCCGGCTCGACGCCGGGACGCTGCGCCCGACGCCGTGGAGCGACCGGTTCAGGGCCTTGGGTCAGGAACTGCTGCGCTCGCAGGACTGACCTTCGGACGGTCACGGTCGCCCGCACGCAGTACCCCCGCGAGCACGGCGAGCCCGCACGCCAGCACCGTGACCAGCCCGAACGACACCACCAGACTCGTCGCCTGCGCCACCGTGCCGATCAGACTCGGCGCGATCAGACCCGAGGTGTACGTGATGGTGGCGACGCCCGCGATGGCCTGGCTGGGGTTGGGGCCGCTGCGCCCGGCCGCCGCGAAGCAGAGCGGGACGACGACGGCGATACCGAGGCCGAGCAGCGCGAAGCCGCCCATCGCCACCGCCGCATCGTCCGCGACGACGATCAGCAGTCCGCCGAGCACGGCCAGCGCGCCGCCCGCCCGTACGGTGCGCACCGCGCCGAAGCGGTTCACCACCGCGTCGCCCACCAGCCGGGCGATCGCCATGGTCAGCATGAAACCGGTCGTCGACGCCGCCGCGAGACCGGCCGAGGTGCCCAGCTGGTCCCGCAGATAGACCGCCGACCAGTCCAGGCTCGCGCCCTCCGCGAACACCGCGCAGAAGCCGACGGCGCCGATGAGCAGGGCCGACTTGGGCGGCAGCGCGAACCTCGGCGGCGGCTCCTCGTCCTCGGCGGGCTGGAGATCGAGCACCCAGCGGCAGGCGGTCACGCCGAGGAGCGTGAGGACCACCGCCGCCAGCGCGTGGTGCAGACGCGCGTCGGAGCCCAGGTGCGCGGCGAGCGTGCCCGCGGCCGAGCCGATCAGGGCGCCCGCGCTCCACATGCCGTGCAGCCCGGACATGATCGACTTGTCGAGGAGCCGCTCGACCTCGACGCCCAGCGCGTTCATGGCGACATCGGCCATCCCCGCCGTCGCGCCGTAGGTGAACATCGCCAGACAGAGGGTGAGGAGGTTCGGCGCCAGCGACGGGAGGATCAGGGCCATCGTCCACAGGGCGATCAGCCCACGCAGCGCCGCACGGGACCCGAAGCGGTGGGTGATCCGCCCCGCCAGCGGCATCGAGCAGGAGGCCCCGAACGCCGTGAAGGCGAGCGCGAAGCCCAGCTGGCCCGCCCCGAGCGAGGCGTGGTCCTGGATCCAGGGGACGCGGGTCGCGAACGAGCCCGTCACGGCGCCGTGCACCGCGAACACGGCGGCGACGGCGTACCGGGCGCGCTTCACCTCGCCCAGGTCGTAGACCACGTCACTCATTTTCTCCGCCCCTCCCGGCTCTGCTCCCCGTACTGCCGCCGTAAACTATCAGGAACCCTGCCTGATAGATAGGCGATATACCGGCCGTCCAGGGACGGCAGCTGATCTGGGAGGATCCCGGCATGCCCGCATCACCGAGCACCGCCCGGGCCATCAACGACCGGCTCGCCCTGCGGCTGTTGCAGCAGGAAGGCCCGTTGACGGCAGGGCAGTTGAAGCAGCTCACCGGACTGTCCCGGCCCACCGTCGCCGACCTGGTCGAACGGCTGGCGGCCGCCGGACTGATCTCGATCGTCGGGGAGTCCGGAGAGCAGCGCCGTGGCCCGAACGCCCGTGTGTACGGGATCGTCGCCGACCAAGCCCATCTCGCCGCCCTCGACGTCCGCACCGAGGGCGTCTCCGTCGTCGTCTCCGACCTCCTCGGCGCGGAGCTCGCGCGGGCGTCGGTGCCCATCGCGGACGACATCGGCACGGGGCCCGCCGTAGAGCAGGCGGTCACGCTGGTGGAACGCGCGGCCAAGGAGGCGGGGGCGGAGCGGCTGCACACGGTCGGCATCGGGGCGCCCGGCCTCATCGACCCGGCGACCGGCGAACTCCGCGACTCCTCCGGCCTTCCCGAGTGGCACCGCCGGCTGGTCGCGGCCCTCCAGGAACGCCTGCCCGCCCGCGTCCTGGTCGAGAACGAGACGAACCTCGCCGCCGTCGCCGAACAGCGCGACGGCGCCGCGCGCGACCGCGACACGTTCGTGCTGCTGTGGCTGGGCCATGGCACCGGTGCCGCAGTGATGCTCGACGGGCGGCTCCGGCGCGGTGCCTCCGGCGGCACCGGCGAGATCGGCTTTCTCCCTGTGCCCGGTACCTCGACGCTTCCCTCGGCGACGGACTGCGAGGGCGGATTCCACTCCTTGGCCGGGGCGGCGGCTGTGGCTGCGCTGGCGGAGCGGTACGGCGTCGTGGCGGACCCCACTGCGCACGAACCGTATGCGGCGGCGCTGGTGAGGCGGGCGGTGGCCACCCCCGACGAGCCGGACTCCGCCGGCTTCCTCGACGCCCTTGCCGACCGGCTCGCCATCGGGGCCGCGTCTGTGATCGCCGTGCTGGATCCCGGGTGTGTGGTCCTCGGGGGTGAGGTCGGGACGGCGGGAGGTGATGTGCTTGCCGCGCGGGTCGAGGAGCGGCTGGTGCGGATGTCGCCGTTGCCGACGTTGGTTCGGGCGAGCACATTGGGCGGCGGTGCGGTGTTGCGCGGCGCCCTGCTGACCGCCCGCGACGGCGCCCAGGACGAACTGTTCGCCCCGCCACCGGCCCGGTAGCCCCGGGGGCCCTTTTCGCCCCCGCCGCCCCTACCCGTCCCATCCCCAGGGGCTCTGCCCCTTCGACCCCGTTCGGTTGTTTCTTGGGTGCGGGTGGGTGGGGGCTGGTCGCGCAGTTCCCCGCGCCCCTTAAGGGGCGCGGGGAACTGCGCAATCTTTTCAGCGGGGGTCTGGGGGCGCAGCCCCCAGGAACGGGATGGGACGGGTAGGGGCGGCGGGGGCGAAAACCCCCTCGGCGCACCCCGGACGTCGGTCACCCCTTCGACTCGCTCCCGAACCGGACCGCCAGGTAATCCTCGAACGTGCCCTTCCCCACCGCACGCCGCGGCGTCAGGTGCCCCCCGTCCCGGAACGCCCGATACGCCTTCCCCGCAAGGCGCAGCCTGGCGCGAGGGCGACGCTTGTCCGTGGCGCGCAGATAGGCACCCGCCAGCGAGGGAAACGTACGGACCTCCGGGCCGCCCATGTCCTCGACGCGCCCCGCGGGAGCGCCGACCGCCAGTTCGGCCAGCCGCTCGGCGACCTCGGCGACCTCGATCGGCTGGTCGCCGACACCCGCGGGGAGCAGCAGGACCGGCAGCTTGGTGAGGGCCGCGAGCAGCTGGACCACGAGATCGTGGAACTGGGTGGTGCGCAGGATCGTCCAGCCGAGCCCCGACTCCTCGATCTGCTTCTCCACGGCGAGCTTGGCCTTGTAGTAGCCGAGCGGCACCACGTCGACGCCGACGATGGAGATGTAGACCAGGTGCGGGACACCGGCCCGGCGTGCGGCCGCGATCAGATGCGCGGTGGCCTGCTCGTCGCCCCCGCGCGGCGATGTCGCGCAGTGCACGATCGAATCCACACCCTCGACGGCGGCGTCCAGCCCGGCACCGCCCTCGCGCAGATCGACGGCGTACGGCTGCGCGTGCCGGCTGAGCACCCGCACCTCGTGCCCGTCCGCCCTCAGCCGCTCGGCGACGAGCCGGCCGAGGGTTCCGGTACCGCCGGTCACCAGGATCGTGGTCATGCTGTTCAGCCCTTTCGGACGTCGGACGGCTCCCGGGTGGAGCGCCCTCCGTCAGCTGAGACCGGACAGCCGTGGCGAATGTGACAACGCCGGGCGTTGATGTGGTCGTGCTCGGTGGATCAGGCCCTACACCCGTGCCAGCTGGCGGCCCGCGAACTCCAGCTTGTCGGGGTTCACCACCGCCCGCACCTCCGTGCACACGCCCTCGTGGAACTCGAAGGTCACGACGCTCAGCAGCCGGTCGTCGGCCCGGGCGACCAGCGCGGCGTGTCCGTTGACCTCGGCCACCGCGAAGTCGACGTCGCCCGACGCGAGCCCGCGCAGGAGGCCCGCCAGGAACCGCAGAACCTTCTCGCGCCCCTCGATCGGCCGGCGCGCCGCGGAGACCTTGCCGCCGCCGTCGGACCACCAGGTCACCTCCGCCGACAGCAGGTTCTCCAGACCGGCCAGATCGCCCTCGCGGGCCGCCGTGAGGAACGACGCGACGAGCCCGGCCTGTTGCTCGGGCGCGGCCTCGAAGCGGGCCTGCGGCGCAGCGACCCGCTGCACCGCCCGCCGGTACAGCTGACGGCAGTTGGCCTCGCTCAGCTCCAGTACGCCGGCGATCTCCCGATGGCCGTACGCGAAGGCCTCCCGAAGGACGTACACCGCGCGTTCGGTCGGGGTGAGCCGCTCCAGGAGGACCAGCAGGGCCAGGGACACGGCGTCGCGCTGCTCGGCCGACTCCAGGGGGCCGAGCGTGCCGTCCGAGGTGATCACCGGCTCGGGCAGCCACGGCCCGGCGTACTGTTCGCGCCGCGCGCGGGCCGAGGCCAGCCGGTTGAGACAGAGGTTGGTGACGACCTTGGCGAGCCAGGCGCCGGGCCGCTCGACCGCCGTGTGGTCGGCGCCGCTGAAGCGCAGATACGCGTCCTGCACGGTGTCCTCCGCGTCCGCGGCGGAACCGAGCATGCGGTAGGCCAGCCCGAACAGCCGCGGGCGATGCGTCTCGAAGTCGTCGGCGAGGCTCGTCGTCACGCCCCCACCTTGGCAGAGACCGGGTAGGAGACCCGGCGGCGGGGCAAGGGCCTCCGTCACCGCCGCCGGGCCGATCGAGGGGTGGCGACAAGTCGGGGTGTCGACAAACCGGTTCAATGAAGTGGTGATGTCGACGAAGTGGTGATCGCGAAGATCACGGTGATCGCCGACTTTAAATGGACTAGACCAGAGCGTCAATAGGTATGGACCAGTCTCAAGGGTGTGGGGCGGGAAGGGAGTTGGCCACTCGCGCGCCGTCTCAGAAGTCCATCCGTATGGCCTGTGAGCCAGCCCACAGGCGTTCGCCCGCATGGGCGTCGATCAGGCGTGGCACACTGGCCCTGTACCAGAAGCAGCGCACTCCGGGGTCGGTGAAATTCCGAACCGGCGGTTACAGTCCGCGACCCGGCCGCTTCCAGCGGCCGGTTGACCAGGTGAAATTCCTGGACCGACGGTTAAAGTCCGGATGGGAGGCAGTGCGCGGCGGGCGGGCATTCGTGCGCGCTGCCGTTTGTTGCGACTTGTCCTGTGGGACGAGTCTCCTTTCGGCGTCGCTCCCGGTGTCGCTGTCCGCTCATTCTGTCGTCATCGACAGGCCCCGGAGTCCGTGCCCCATGAGGCAGGAGGACCCGGGAAGTGTTCACCGGAATCGTCGAAGAGCTGGGTGAGGTCACCGCCGTCGAGATTCTCGACGACGCCTCGCGTTTCCGTCTGCGTGGCCCCGTCGTCACGCAGGGCGCGCAGCACGGCGACTCCATCGCCGTCAACGGAGTCTGTCTGACGGTCGTCGAGCACGAAGGCGACGAATTCACCGCCGACGTGATGGCGGAGACCCTGGACCGCTCCAGCCTCGGCGCCCTGACCGTCGGCTCCCGCGTCAACCTCGAACGCCCCATGGCCGTGGGCGAGCGCCTCGGCGGGCACATCGTGCAGGGACACGTCGACGGCACGGGCACGGTCATCGAGCGCAAGCCGTCCGAGAACTGGGAGATCGTGAAGATCTCGCTCCCCGCGGACCTCTCCCGCTACGTGGTCGAGAAGGGCTCCATCACCGTCGACGGCATCAGCCTGACGGTGGTCGACGCGGGCCCTGACTACTTCACCGTCAGCCTCATCCCCACCACCCTCGACCTGACCACGCTCGGCCTCAAGCAGCCCGGCGACCCGGTCAACCTCGAAGTCGACGTCATCGCCAAGTACGTCGAGCGACTGCTCGGCGACCGCGCCACCGCCGAGGGGGCCGGCAAGTGAACTGGCTCAACTCCGAGGCCTTCACGCTCTTCGACCAGCACATCAAGTGGTCGGACATGATCGGCAACGTGATCGGTCTGATCGCCCTCGCGCTCGGCTGGCGGCGCTCCATCTGGAGCTGGCCCGTCCAGTTCCTCTCCGGCGTCATCCTCTTCGCGGCGTTCGCGACCGCCCACCTCTCCGGCAGCGCCGGCAAGCAGGTCGTCGTCATGGTCGTCGCGGTGTACGGCTGGTGGCAGTGGAACCGCGGCAAGGGCCAGGACGGCTCCATCGCGGTGCGGTTCGCCACCTGGCGTGAGCGTGCCGCGATGGCCGGTGCCGCGGCCATCGGCACCGTCGCGGTCGCCGGTCTGTTCTTCGCGTACCCGTCCCTCTCCTGGGACCCCTGGCCGGACGCGTACATCTTCGTCGGCACCATCGTCGCGATGTACGCCCAGGCGCGCGGCATGGTCGAGTTCTGGTTCGCCTGGCTGCTGGTCGACCTGGTGGGCGTGCCTCTCAACTTCGCCAACGGCTTCGCCTTCTCCGGTTTCGTCTACGTCCTGTACGGCGCGCTCGTCCTGTGGGGCATGCGCGACTGGTGGCTGCGCTCCCGCAAGGCCGGGCAGCCCGTCCTGGAAGGAGCCCCGGCATGACTACGGCGCCGGTTTGGTACAGCACCGGGCACGATCTTGATGCCTCGGACTTCGCGCTCGATCCGGTCGAGCAGGCCATCGCCGACATCGCGGCGGGCCGCCCGGTCGTGGTCGTCGACGACGAGGACCGGGAGAACGAGGGCGACCTCGTCATCGCCGCCGAGAAGGCGACCCCTGAGATCGTCGCCTTCATGATGAGCGAGTGCCGCGGGCTGATCTGCGCGCCCATGGAGGGCGACGAGCTGGACCGGCTCCGGCTCCCGCAGATGGTCGACGACAACACCGAGTCGATGAAAACCGCGTTCACGGTGTCGGTGGACGCGTCCGCCGCTCACGGTGTGACCACCGGCATCTCGGCGTCCGACCGTGCCACCACGCTTCAGCTCCTCGCCGACGGCACCGCCCAGGCCGACGACTTCGTCCGCCCCGGCCACATCTTCCCGCTGCGCGCCAAGCCCGGCGGCGTCCTGGTCCGCAACGGCCACACCGAGGCCGCCGTCGACCTCGCCCGTCTCGCGGGCTTGCGCCCGGCCGGCGCGATCGTCGAGATCGCGGGCGAGGACGGCCGCATGCTCCGGCTGCCCGAGCTGATCCCCTTCGCCCGCAAGCACGGCCTGACGATCATCTCCATCGAGGACCTGATCGCCTACCGCCGCACCGCGGAGCCCACCGTCCGCCGCGAGGCCAAGACCCAGCTGCCCACCGCCTTCGGCGAGTTCACGGCGTACGGCTACCGCTCCACCGTCGACGGCGTCGAGCACGTCGCCCTCGTGCACGGCGAGATCGGCGACGGCGAGGACGTCCTCGTCCGCGTCCACTCCGAATGCCTCACCGGCGACATCTTCCACTCGCTGCGCTGCGACTGCGGCCCCCAGCTCCAGACGTCCATGGAGCGCATCCAGGCCGAGGGCCGCGGCATCGTGGTCTACCTGCGCGGCCACGAGGGGCGCGGCATCGGGCTGCTCTCCAAGCTGCGCGCGTACGAGCTTCAGGAGCGCGGCCGGGACACCCTCGACGCCAACCTGGAGCTGGGCCTGCCCGCCGACGCCCGGGACTACGGCGCCAGCGCGCAGATCCTGGAGGATCTCGGTGTGCGCAGCCTGCGCCTGATGACCAACAACCCCGACAAGACCGACGCGCTCGTCCGGCACGGCCTCAAGGTCACGAGCCGGGAGCCGATGCCCGTACAGGCAGGCGAGCACAACCTCCGCTACCTGCGCACCAAGCGGGACCGGATGGGTCACGACCTGCCCTGGCTGGACACGGCCACCGTGTCCGCCTGCGGCAACCAGTAACAGGCAATCCATAACAAACTGCACTATCGGCAACACAGCAAGCGGCACTGAGGAGAGACGTGAGCGGCAAGGGTGCACCTGAACTGTCCGTACGCAACTGCGGCGACCTGCGCGTCGCGGTCATCGCGGCACAGTGGCACGAAAAGGTGATGGACGGCCTCGTCAACGGCGCGCTGCGCGCCCTGCACGAGCTGGGAATCGACGAGCCGACCCTGCTCAGGGTCCCGGGCAGCTTCGAGCTCCCGGTCGTGGCCAAGGTCCTCGCGGGCCGCGGCTACGACGCGATCGTCGCGCTCGGCGTCGTCATCCGAGGCGGCACCCCGCACTTCGAATACGTGTGCCAGGGCGTCACCAACGGCCTCACCCAGGTCTCCATCGACACCGGTGTCCCCGTCGGCTTCGGCGTGCTGACCTGCGACACCGAGGAGCAGGCCCTCGACCGCGCGGGCATCGAGGGCTCCAACGAGGACAAGGGACACGAGGCGGTGACCGCCGCCGTGGCGACGGCGGCCACGCTGCGCTCAGTATCTGAACCCTGGCGCTGAGGCAGGGGCGGTAGCGCGTAGGGTGGGCGGCATCATGTCCAAGAAGACGTTCGAGGAGCTGTTCACCGAGCTCCAGCAGAAGGCCGCCAACGGCGACCCCGCCACTTCGCGCACCGCCGAGCTGGTCGGCAAGGGCGTCCATGCCATCGGCAAGAAGGTCGTCGAAGAGGCCGCAGAGGTCTGGATGGCCGCCGAGTACGAGGGCAAGGACGCCGCCGCCGAGGAGATCTCGCAGCTGCTCTACCACGTCCAGGTGATGATGGTCGCGCGCGGCATCTCCCTCGACGACGTGTACGCCCACCTTTAAATCCCCTTGTTCCGCAGACACATCCCCATCACGCAAAGGAAGCCGACCTCATGCTGCGCATCGCCGTCCCCAACAAGGGTTCCCTGTCAGGCCCTGCGGCGGAGATGCTGCATGAGGCCGGCTACCAGCAGCGCCGGGAGTCCAAGGAACTGCGGATCGTCGACCCGGAGAACGAGGTCGAGTTCTTCTACCTCCGCCCCCGCGACATCGCGATCTACGTCTCCTCCGGCCGTCTCGACATCGGCATCACCGGCCGTGACCTGCTCATCGACTCGGGCGCCAAGGCGGAGGAGATCCTCCCGCTCGGCTTCGCCCGCTCGACCTTCCGCTTCGCCACCAAGCCCGGCACCGCCAAGGGCGTCGAGGACCTCGCGGGCATGACGGTCGCCACCTCGTACGAGGGCATCGTCGCGGGGCACCTCGCCGACCACGGCATCGACGCCTCCGTCGTCCACCTCGACGGCGCCGTCGAGACCGCCATCGAGCTGGGCGTCGCCGAGGTCATCGCCGACGTCGTCGAGACCGGCACCTCGCTGCGCAACGCGGGCCTGGAGGTTTTCGGCGACCCGATCATGAAGTCCGAGGCCGTCGTCATCCGCCGTGTCGGCTCCGACACTTCGGATGAGGACGCCGAGCCCAAGGTGCAGCAGTTCCTGCGCCGCCTCCAGGGCGTCCTGGTGGCCCGGACGTACGTGATGATGGACTACGACTGCCGTGCCGAGCACCTGGAGAAGGCCGTCGCCCTCACGCCCGGCCTGGAGTCGCCGACCATCTCGCCGCTGCACAACGAGGGCTGGGTGGCCGTGCGCGCCATGGTCCCCGCCAAGGAGGCCCAGCGGATCATGGACGACCTGTACGCGCTCGGCGCGCGGGCCATCCTGACCACGGCCATCCACGCCTGCCGGCTCTGACGGGACCGCGAGCCATGCCGGACTCCCACCAGACTCCCGCCCTGCCCGTCACGTTCCGGCCGTCCCGCACCCGGGCCGTCCTGCTCACCGCCGGTGCGGCGATCTTCGTGGTCATCACGACGGTCGCGATGCTCCTGGAGCAGCTCAGCCCGGGGGAGCGCGTCAGTTTCGTCTTCACGGCGGCACTGCTCTTCGCGGTGCTCCTGCTGCTCTCCCGGCCCAAGGTCGTCGCCGACGAGACCGGCGTCACCGTCGTCAACATCGCCGGCAAGCGACACCTGGACTGGGCTGAAATCGTTCAGGTCCACCTGCGCCCAGGCGACCCCTGGGTGTTCCTCAACCTCAGCGACGGCACCAGCCTGCCCGCGCTCGGCATCCAGCCGGGCATCGCCAAGCAGCGCGCGATCGAGGACGCCCGCGCCCTGCGTGCCCTCGCCGAGGCCCGGTCCATCCGTGACCCCGAGCAACATCAGGGCTGACTCTCAGCCTTCCACCCTGCCCTGCGGGCCCATGTCTTGATTAATCTGTTGGCGGAGGCGTTTTCGTTGCGCCTCCGCTTCTGATGTGCCGCCCGGCATTCAGAGGCCCCCTGCTATCCGAGGAGTGACTCCCTCCAGCGATGGACGGATCGTCCTGTAGTACCTGCGCCGCCCCCTCCCGACATATCGAGGCGGCGGCATGACCATCCCCCTGCTGCTCCTTGGGGCGGCGTTCCTGCTGATTCTGGCCAACGGCTTCTTCGTCGCGGCGGAGTTCGGCCTGGTCACGGTCGAGCGCCCCGACGCCGAGAAGGCCGCGGCCGACGGCGACCGACGGGCCCGTACGGTCGTCGAATCGCTCAAGGAGCTGTCCTTCCAGCTCTCCGGCACCCAGCTCGGCATCACCATCACCTCACTCGTCGTCGGCATGCTCGCCGAACCGGCGCTCGCCGAACTGCTGCACGGACCCTTCGCCGCGATCGGGCTGCCCGCCGGCGCCGTGTCCGGTGTCGCCGTGGTGGTCGGCATGCTGCTCGCCGCGGCCGTGCAAATGGTCGTCGGCGAACTCGTGCCCAAGAACTGGGCGGTGTCCAAGCCCCTGCAGGTCGCCCGCTTCGTCGCGGGCCCGCAGCATGTCTTCTCCCGCCTGTTCCGTCCGGTGATCGCCGCGCTCAACGCGGTCGCCAACCGGCTCGTACGCGCCCTGGGCGTCGAGCCCGCCGAGGAGCTGGCCTCCGCCCGCACCCCCGGCGAACTCGTCTCCCTGGCCCGGCACTCCGCGCAGGCCGGCGCCCTGGAGCAGGACACCGCGGATCTCTTCGTACGGACCATCTCGCTCGCCGACCTGACCGCGCAGCACGTCATGACCCCGCGCGTGAAGGTCAGCGCCCTCCAGTCCTCCGCGACCGCCGAGGACGTCGTCAACCTCACCCGCGCCACCGGCCTGTCCCGCTTCCCCGTCTACCGGGAGCGGATCGACGAGATCGTCGGCATGGTGCACCTCAAGGACGCCCTCGCGATCCCCTCGCACGACCGGCTGCGTACCCCGGTCGGCCGGATCGCCCAGGCCCCGCTGCTCGTCCCGGAGACGCTGCCCGTGCAGCCCCTGCTGGAACAGCTGCGCAGCGAGCAGCCGATCGCCGTCGTCGTCGACGAGTACGGCGGTACGGCGGGCGTGGTCACCCTGGAGGACATCGTCGAGGAGCTGGTCGGCGAGGTCCGCGACGAGCACGACGGGCAGGACCTGCCCGAACTCGCCGCCGCGCCGCCCGAGGACGGCCGGCCCGCCTGGGACGCCGACGGCAGCTGCCGGGTCGACGTCCTGCAGCGCATAGGCCTCGACGTGCCCGAGGGTCCGTACGAGACCGTCGCCGGCCTCGTCGCCGATCTGCTCGGCCGGATCCCGGCCCCCGGCGACAAGGCCGAACTGCCCGGCTGGCGCCTGTCGGTGCGCCAGGTCGGCCACTACCGCGCCGAACGCGTCCGCCTCGTGCGGACCGCGCCCCTTGCGGAGGCTGTGCGATGAGCGTGCTCCAACTCCTGTTCGCCGCGCTGCTGGTGCTCGCCAACGGCTTCTTCGTCGGTGCCGAGTTCGCGCTCGTCTCCGTGCGGCGCAGCCAGATCGAACCGCTGGGGACCGCGCGGGCCCGACAGGTCCTGTACGGCCTGGAGCGGCTGCCGCAGATGATGGCCGCGGCCCAGTTCGGCATCACCGTCTGCTCGTTGACGCTCGGCGCGGTCGCCGAGCCGACCGTCGCCCAGCTGCTGGAGCCGGTCTTCGAGGCGGTCCGTCTGCCCGACGGGCTGATCCACCCGCTCGGATACGTCATCGCGCTCGCACTCGTCGTCTTCTTCCACCTCGTCATCGGCGAGATGGTGCCGAAGAACCTGGCGATGGCCGCGCCCGAGAAGACGGCGCTGTGGCTCAGCCCCGGCCTTGTCGCCTTCGCGCGGCTGTGCCGGCCGGTCACGGTGGCGCTCGGCGCGTGCGCGCGGCTCATCCTGAAGCTGTTCGGTGTGGAGCCCAAGGACGAGGTCGAGGCGGTCTTCACGAGCGAACAGCTCAACCGTCTCGTCGAGGACTCCGGTCAGGCGGGCCTCCTCGACCCCGAGGAGCAGGAGCGCCTCGAAGACGCCCTGGAGCTGGGTTCCCGCCCGGTCACCGACGTCCTCCTGGACCGCGACTCCCTGGTGACCGTGGGCCCCTCGGTCACCCCGGGCCAGATCGTCGCGCTCACCGCGCGCACCGGGTACTCCCGCTTTCCGGTGGTTGCCGAGAACGGTGCCTTCATGGGCTGCTACCTGCATGTGAAGGACGTACTCGACCTGGAGGAGTCCGAGCGGGCGGTACCCCAGCAGATCTGGCGCCCGATGACGACCCTGCGCTCCGAACTCCCGCTGGACGACGCCCTCACGGTGATGCGCCGCGCGGCGACGCACCTCGCGCAGGTCGCCGACGCGTCCGGCAAGGTGCTGGGTCTTGTGGCCCTGGAGGACGTACTGGAGCTACTGGTCGGCGAGGTACGTGACCCGGCCCACCGACAGACTCCGGCCGTACGCGTCTCGGACCCACGCCCCAGCGAGGCCCCGGAGGAGGCCCTGGCAAGCTGACCCACCGGTTCGTGTGTCGGCTGCGGGCCGGTGGGGCCCGTTCGCGCAGTTCCCCGCGCCCCTAAAAGGGGCGCGGGGAACTGCGCACATAATTAAAAGGGGGTCTGGGGGCGCAGCCCCCAGGGATGGGACGGGTAGGGGCGGCGGGGGCGAAATCCGTCGTCACATCGCCGACGGATCCTGTGGCCCCCGGCCCGACAGAACCTCCCCGTACGCCTGCATAAGATCCGGCAGCCGAAGCGTGGACAGGTCGTCGCGCGACAGGGTGCCCGGATAGCCCGAGAGCCGCAGATCCCGGTACGCGCAGCTCTTCTCGTACAGGGTGCGCAGAAAGCGCCCGTTCCCGAGCTCGTCGATCCAGCCCTGGTCGACAACGTGCCCGGCGATCGAGCGCAGCTCGTCCAACGCCTCCTCGTCCCAGATGTCACCGTTCTCGGCGGCCAGTACCTCGCCGATGGAGGTGAGTTCGAGGGGGCGGTAGGAGGGGAAGTCGACGCGGGTGGTGAAGCGGGAGGAGAGGCCGGGGTTGGCGGCGAGCAGGCGGTCCATGCCCTCCGGGTAGCCGGCGAGGATGACGACGAGGTGGTCCCGGTTGTCCTCGGCCCGCTTCAGCAGGACTTGCAGGGCCTCGTCGCCGTACGCGTCGCCCTTGCCGTACCCGGAGTTGGACAGGGAGTACGCCTCGTCCACGAAGAGGACTCCACCGATCGCGGAGTCGATCAACTCGTTGGCCTTCACGGCCGTTTGGCCGAGGTATTCGCCGACCAGGTCGGCCCGCTGGGCCTCCACCAGATGGTCGCCGCCGAGCAGCCCGAGCGCGTAGAAGACCCGGCCGAGGATGCGGGCCACGGTGGTCTTGCCGGTGCCGGAGGGGCCGGAGAAGACGAAGTGCCGCTTGGGCGGCTGGACCGGGAGGCCCTGCCCGGCGCGCAGTCTCGCCATGTTCAACTGCGCAGACAGCGCCTTGACTTGGCGCTTCACGGGCTCCAGGCCCACCATGCGCTCCAGCTCGTTGAGCGCGTCTTCGAGTAACGCGGGGTCGGTCGGCCCCGCGGGCAGCGGCTGCACCGGGATCACGGCCTTCTCGCGCACCGCGTCGGTCTCGGGCGGCAGCGCCCCCGGCGGCGCGAAGTCGGGCTCCGAGAGCTTCAGGTCCCGTCCCTCGCCGCCGAACAGCGGATCCATGCCGTCCGGGCCCTCCATCACGTCCTGCCCGACTCCGGCGAGCGTGATCGCCGCCAGGTCGGCGGCGGCATCGTCGTACCCGTCGCCCTCGGAGATGGCCGCGAGCCGCGCCGAGGTGTCCATGAAGGAGGGGTCGACCCGGTGCACCGCCCGGTACAGGGGCAGCGCGGCGGCGGACCGCCCCGTGCCCTCGTGCGCCCGCGCCAGCCAGTACCGCAGCTCCTTGCGCTGCGGCTGCTCGCTGCGGCAGCGCATCAGGGCGGAGGAGAGGAGAGGCTCGGCCTGGCCGAACATCTCCAGGCGGACCCGGGCCATTCCGCCGAAGAGGCCGGCCTCTATGCCCAGCATGGGATCGTCGATCAGCGGATCGGTGTGCCGGACCAACTGCTCCCAGTCCTTGACCAGATAGGCGCGGCACGCGTGCAGGAATCGCACCTGGGGGTCCGTGTCGACGGGGGGCAGGCCGGCCAACGCCCGGTCCAGCTCCGGGACATGGCGTCCGTCGAGCCAGTGCGAGGCGTGCGCGAGCAGCAGATCGCGCGGGCTCTCCAGCACCGGTTGCACCCACCAGCCCAGCCAGTACCAGGAGTTGAGGGTGCGCCGGTGACGGGTGCGCTGCTCCCCGAAGCGGTCCCGGTGCCGGAACATCCGCAACAGGGCGGTCGTCGTGTCCACCCGCAGCGCGTGCAGTCCGAGCCAGCCGTCCGCCATGCCCGGGTCCATCCGGACCGCGGTGCGGAACTCCTCCTCCGCCTGCGGATAGGCGCCCATCGTGTAGGCGTCCACGCCTCGCATCCAGGCGAGGTCGGCCGGGGCCTCGGGGCCCTGCGTGCCGAAGTCCATCACGTCCCCCACAAACCGTGCCCCCGATGGTTCTCCGAACGGGCCGGTGCCCGTCGGCAGCTTTGGTCGAACCGCTGTGCCGCGGACGGGAGTTGCATCGGTGCGCAGAGCAGCCGTCCGAAGGTCGCACCGAGAGGCATCGTACCTGCGGTGCATACGCGGGCCGAAGGGTGCCGCACACCCCGTTCCACGAGGTGGGAGCAGATGGGGCGCACTTCGCACGGTGACCGAGGGTGAGCGAATCACGGCGCGCAGCGTCCGGAAAGAGGGGGTGTGGGCAGAACGAAGCCCCCGATCACGGGGGAACAACCGGGGGCTTCGCGACTGCGGGCGGCTTCGAAAGGCCGCACATTGAGAACGTAAGTCCTGTACGGCCCCCCGGTCAAGCCGAGTTGAAGCACTTCGAGAACTTCTCACGCAAGGGCCTTCACAAGTTCAGCACACTGCGGATGGTCCGTCACCGTGAGTGATGAAGTGGTCCGGTTCGGGGGTCGCAACGGGCCCCGGCAGCACCTCGTATCCCTCGGAACACTGCCGCACCAGAAGATCGGCGAACGGTCTTGAGGGGTCCTTGGTGAAGTGTTGGCGCTCGGCGCGGACCCATCCGGCCCAGAACTCGCTCTGCGCCTCACCGTCCCGCCGCTGCCCGCGCGCCCAGGCCTCGTCGTGCGGCAACTCCATCCACAGCAGTCGCGCGAGGAACGGGCGCACCGCGCGGCGGCCCGCCCCGACGCCCTCCAGAAGGATGACGGGTGCGGGCGGCAGCTCATGGGCCGGCCCGAAACCCCGGGCGATCCAGTCGTAGGGGGTGTAGCGCGCCGTCTCGCCGCGCCGCAGTGGCTCGACCACCTGGCGCAGCAGTCGCTCCGTCCAGGCGAAGAGCTCCTCGTGCGTCGCGATGTCGTCGAGGTGCAGCACGGGCGCGCCGCCCAGTGCCGCCGCCAACTGCCCGGCGAAAGTGGTCTTTCCCGAGCCCGCGTGCCCGTCGACGCCGATCAGGCGGACGGGGCCGCAGGAGGGCGGCAGCCGGCGCAGGTGTGAGGCGAGGTCGTGAATGGGGCTTCCCGGGGTGCGATGAGATGTTGGCATATTCCTATGGAACATTCTATCGACTCGCGTCCACAGCGGAGTCATGGGTACCGAATAGTGCCGTATTGAACCAGTCATTGAACATTCCTCAAGTACTCCTTTCACTCCTTCCATAAGCCGTGGAGGCCACGGAACCAGGTATTTCGGAAACGCCGTTCCGGTTCCCCCTGATGCTGAGTAGGGTGCCTGTTGCGCAACCGTGAAGTGTCGTACGGGGATGGACAGGGGAAGATGGCCGCGGGGTTATTCGAGGGGCAGTATGTGTGGCATCCGGCGGCCGACGACCGCAGACTCGCGAGCGTATGCGTGGATGTCCGGGCCGGCCGCTATCTGAGCGCCCATGAAGCCCTGGCGGAGACGCGCGGCGACTTCGGACTGCGCGCCCACCGCTCCCTGGTCCTGGCCTCCGAGGCCGCCGACTCCGACCTCGCCGAGCGCTGGCTGGCCGAGGAACCGACCCCCGAGGCCGCCCTGATGTGGGCACGTGTGGCCGTCCTGCGGGCGCTGCGCGCGGCGGACGCCAAGGACGACCGGGCCGAGGCGCTGGAGCGGATAGCGCTGACCGCGTGCGACCGGGCCGCGGCGACGGACCCCGCCGATCCCACGCCCTGGGTCGCCAAACTGGCCATGGCCCGGCTGCACGATCTGCGCGACCCCGCCCCACAGGGTCTGCTCACCCGGCCGACCGGCCCCTGGCGGCTGTTCTCGCACATCCTCCGCCTCGATCCCTGGAACCGTGAGGGCCACCACCGCTTCCTGACGTTCTTCTTCACGCGGCACGGCGGCTCGGTGAACGCCGCCTGGGACGTCGCCGCCTTCCTGAGCCAGCGGGCCCCCGCCTCCTCGCCGCTGCGGCTGCTTCCGCTGGTGGCCCTGGTGGAGAGCTACAACCCCTCGCAACTCCTGGTCGACCGCACCTGGGAGCAGCCCCAGTGGCGCGCCACGGCGCTCGCGATCTACCAGAACTGGCTGCCGCAGCTGCCGGGATACCGGTTCACACCGGTGCTCGATCTGGCGTATCTGGCGCACGCGCTGTTCATGTCCCAGCGCGAGTTCGAGGCGCGTGCGGTCTTCATGGCCATGGGGCCGTACGCCTGCCGTATGCCCTGGAGCGTGTTCGGCGAGCCCGAGGAGCAGCTCTCCCGCGCCCGCCGTTCCTGCGGCCTGCCGGTGCCGGGAGGCGCCTGACCCTGCAGCCCGGACCGGCTTTCCGGCCACCCCCCAGTCTTCCGGTCAACCCCCAGAGAAAGGTCAGTTGTGTCAGAACGGATATCGGCCCCACGCGCGAGAGGCCGCGCCGGCGAGGAATCCGCCGCGCTCGACGACGACGCGACACTTCATGCGATGGGATATCCGAGAAAGCTCACGCGCCGATTCCAGGCGTTCGACAATTTCGCGATCTCCTTCACCATCATCAACATCGTCTCGGGAATTTTCTCGGCCTTCGGATTCGGTATGAATGCCGGTGGGCCACGTATTCTCGTGTTCGGCTGGATCGGCGTCTCCATCATGGTGCTGTTCATCGGCGCCGCGATGGCGGAGGTCGCCTCCGCCTATCCGACCAGTGGAGCGCTCTATTTCTCCGCCGGAAAGCTCGCCAAGCGCCACAAGGGTGCCTGGTCCTGGTACACGGGCTGGCTGAATTTCGTGGGTCAGGTGGGCGGCACGGCAGCCACCGGGTACGCGGCCGCCACCTTCATCCAGGCCTTCATCGCCCTGCAGTGGCACTCGTACGAGCCGACGGCCCAGCAGACGGTCCTGATCACGGCACTCATCATCGTGATCCAGGGGCTGGCCAATACCTACACCGTCCAGCTGGTCGCCCTGATCAACCGGATCTCCGTGTGGTGGCTGCTGATCGGGCTCCTGGTGATCGTGAGCACACTGATCGTGATGCCCGACGATCACCAGTCGGCGTCGTTCGTCACGCATTTCGCGAACAACACCGGTTTCACGAACGGCCTTTACGGGGGGATGCTCGGCCTGCTGGTCACGAGTTGGACCTTCACGGGCTTCGACGGCAGCTTCCACATGTCCGAGGAAACGGTGCGGGCCACGGTCAACGCGCCCCGGGGGATCACGCGGGCGATCGGCTATTCGGCGATCACCGGACTGATCCTCATGCTCGCCCTTGTGTACAGCATTCATGATTATGACCAGGTGGCGAGCTCCTCGGCGCCGCCCGTGCAGATTCTCATCGACGGCCTTGGCATGGGCATGGCTAAGGTGATCCTTCTGATCGTGATCGGGGCCATGCTTTTCTGCGGTCTGGCCAATCTCACCAGCAACACCCGGCAGATCTTCGCCTTCTCCCGGGACGGCGCGATGCCGGGCTCCCACTGGTGGCACTCGGTCTCGCCGCGCACCCGTACCCCCGTCAAGGCCGTGTGGCTGGCGGTTGCCTGCTCGGTGGCCCTGGTCGTCCCCGGCTGGTGGTCGCACACGGCCTTCACCGCCATCGTCAGCGTCAACGTCGTCGGGCTCTTCCTCGCCTACGCAGTGCCGATCTTCCTGCGGCTGCGGCTCGGCGACGAGTTCCAGCCCGGCCCGTGGAACCTGGGCCGCTGGAGCAAGCCCGTCGGCTGGGTGGCCGTGATCTGGATCCTCGCCAGCAGCGTGCTGTTCATGCTGCCGCAGGTCTCGCCGATCACCGGCGACACCTTCAACTACGCGGGGATCGCCCTCGCCGTGGTGCTGATCATCGCCACGGTGTGGTGGTTCGCCACGGCCCGCCGCCGCTTCCAGGGGCCCGTCAGCTACGGGCGGCCCGACGAGGTCGCGGCGATGGACCTCATCTGACCCGCACGCCCTTGACCCGCACGCCCTCGGCCCCGGTGTCCGCCGGGGCCGAGGCGTCGCAGGTCATGCCAGTGGTCCCGACCAATATTGGTGGGCGCGCCGGAGGTCGAAGTGCTGGCAGAAGTCGGCTTCCGGCGTCCATAGTTGGCCCACAGCCGTGCACTGGTACCACGTCTGCACCCGCCGCTCCATGCCGTGCGTCTGAACCGTCGCTTCCGGACGAACTGGGGGTCACCCACCCATGACCAGAGCTTCAGAGCCGTCCCGCAGAGCCATCCTGGCCGCGGCCGTCGCCGCTGCAGCCACAGGTGCCGCGGGCCCCGCGGCCGCGGCCACCCCCGCGGGGCCGGCCGAAGCCCCCGCCCGCCTCGTGGACAACCGCGCCTGGACCTCGTACACCGACTGGCGGAGCGGTAGCGCGCAGGGCACGCGTGCCGTGCCGGGCGCCCGTCCCGGTCTGGTGATCGCCGCCCCGGCCGGCACCGCCGACTACACGGACCCGCACACCGGCAAGACTTCCACCTGGGAGTACGCGACCTGGACCTCGCCGGTCCACCGGCTCGCCGTCCCCTCCACCGAGGCCATCGCCTCCTGGAACGCGCACACCCCGGCGGGCACCTGGCTCCAGGTCGAGCTGGCAGGCACCTACTCCGACGGCACGGACACTCCCTGGTATGTGATGGGCCGCTGGGCGGCCGGCGACCAGGACATCAAGCGGACCTCCGTGGACGACCAGAGCGACGGCAAGAGCACCATCTGGACGGACACCTTCTCCATCGACGACGCCGCCTCGGGCCTGCGGCTCCTCTCGTACCGGCTGCGGCTCACCCTCTACCGCACCCCGGGCGCCAGGATCACGCCCATGGTGTGGCGGCTCGGCGCGATGGGCTCCGACATTCCCGACCGCTTCACCGTCCCGGCCACCACACCCGGCCTCGCCCAGGAGCTGAGTGTCCCGCGCTACTCGCAGGAGATCCACGCGGGCCAGTACCCCGAGTACGACAACGGCGGCGAGGCCTGGTGCAGCCCCACCTCCTCGCAGATGATCATCGAGTACTGGGGCCGCAAGCCGACGGCGGAGCAGCTGGCCTGGGTCAACCCGGACTACTCCGACCCGCAGGTGTGCCACGCGGCCCGCTTCACCTACGACTACCAGTACGGCGGCTGCGGCAACTGGCCGTTCAACGCCGCCTACGCGTCGACGTACAAGGACCTGCAAGGCGTGGTGACCCGCCTCGGCTCGCTTACCGACCTGGAGACGCTGATCGCCGCCGGCATCCCGGCCATAACGTCCCAGTCGTTCCTCAAGTCCGAGCTGACGGGGGCGGGTTACGGCACGTCGGGGCACCTCATGACGGTCATAGGGTTCACCGCGGACGGCGACGTGATCGCCAACGACCCGGCGTCGCCGGGCGACGAGGCGGTGCGCCGGGTCTACAAGCGGTCCGAGTGGGAGACGATCTGGCTCCGTACCAAGAGGTACAACGCCTCCGGGAAGGTCGTCTCCGGCACGGGCGGCGTCTGCTATCTGTACTTCCCGGCACAGCCGTCGGCGCGGCAGTGCAAGGCGCTCGCGGAGGTCGGCATTCGCTGAACTCCGCGCAGGGCGGCCCCTCTTCATATGGGGAAGGGCCGCCCCGCGGCGTTCAGCTCTGGACCGGATTGACCACCCAGTCCGGGTGGTTCGGCATCGGCGGGGTCTTCGCCCCGTACAGCCACGGGTGCAGGAAGCCGTCGAGGTCCTCGCCCGCGACCTTCGACGCCAGGTCGATGTAGTCCTGCGTACTCGCCGTCTTTCCGCGGTACTTGGTGACCCAGGCCCGCTCGATCTTCCCGAACGTCTCCTGGCCGACCTTCTCGCGCAGCGCGTACAGGACGAGCGCCGAACCGTCGTAGCGCATCCGCTTGAAGAGGTTCGGTTCGGTCGGCTCGGCCGGGGCACCGTAGTCGTGGCGCCACTGGTCGTGGTTCGCGTACGCCGTCTTCATGGTGTCCTCGAAGACCACGCCGCCGTGTGCCTCCGAGTACAGCCGCTCGTAGAAGCGGGCGTGGCCCTCGCTCAGCCACAGGTCGGACCAGGTCTTGATGCCGACGCTGTCGCCGGTCCACTGGTGGGTCAGCTCGTGCACCAGGTTCCGCTCGGCGCTGACCTGGTCGCCGAGCAGGTCGGCCTTCGGGATCAGGGAGAGCGTGTTCGTCTCCAGGGCCACGCCCAGGTCGGTGTCGCCGACGAGGACGCCGTACCGGTTGAAGGGGTACGGGCCGAGCCGCTCCTCCAGCCAGGCGATGTGGTCGGCGGTGAGCTTGCGGTACTGCTCGGTCGGCGCGACCAGGTCGTCAGGGACCACGTCGCGGATCGGCAGCCCGTGCGGTCCCGTGCTGTCGACGAGGGTGAACTTGCCGATCGCCAGCTGGGCGAGCTGCGTGGCCAGCGGCTGCTCCGAGTCGTACGTCCACCGCACGCGTCCGTCGGCCTGCTCGGCGCGGTCGGTGAGCTTGCCGTTGGCGACGGCGGTGAGGCCCGGCGGGGTGGTGATGTGGAAGGTGATGGGCGCGCGCCGGCTCGGATGGTCGTTCGACGGGAAGATCATCTTGGCGCCGTTGGGCTGCGGATAGAGCACCGTGCCGTCCGGTGTCGGGATCCAGCCGTAGTCCTCGATGGCGTCGTCGCGGTGGCGGATCTGCGTCGGGTCGGCGGTGTAGGTGACCTTGACGGTGAAGGCCTGGCCCTGGGCGAGGGGCTTGGCCGGGGTGATCACCAGCTCGTCGCCGTCGCGTACGGCGGTGGCCGCCTTCGCGTTGACGGTCACCGTGTGCAGGGTGTTGCCCGCGAAGTCCAGGTCGAAGCGGGACAAGGCCTGGGTGGCGGTCGCCTTGATCGTCGTGGCTGCCTCGAAGGGCGTCTTCGGTGCCTGCCAGTCGAAGTCGAGGAGGTAGCGGCTGACCTTGTATCCGCCGTTGCCGTCGAGCGGGAACATCGGGTCGCCGAGACCTGCCGCACCGGGGGACGGGGCGCTGGACGGCGAAGGAGCGGCTTGTGAGACCGGACCCGTTAAGGCCGCCGCCACGGTGATCGCCGCCGCCAGGGCCAGGCGAGCTCTGCGGCGAGGCGTCCGGAACGTGCTCATCAGGGACCTTTCGGTTGACTGACCACTGTCGTGTGATGAGACGCACAGACTTCTCACATCGTTGTGGAATCCGGCGGCATTCGAAGCTCGTCGAAGTGTTCGGCGTGACCAAGGTCTCTACCACTGAAACCCGCTTCGGTGGCAAGGTGGTCGAGTCGGTGGGGAGCCGACGGGAGGCGGGGGGACACCACCGCACCACTACGTCAGCGAGATGCCATGACCGCGAGCTCCGCCACCGCCGCCCGCCTCCGTGCCCGCACCGGAGGCCCCAAGGAAGACGGTCCCAAGATCCTCGAACACATCGCGGGCTGGACCTTCGTGGTGGTCCTCGCGATGCTCGTCACCCAGCTCGGCCTGCTGTGACCTGAGCCCCTCGGGTTCATGGGCCGACGTCTCGCGAGACGGCCCGCCGCGAGACCGTGCCCCAGTCGATCAGAGTCGAACGAGCACGTGGCATCGGTCTGCCATACTGCCAACGTCCCGCTGGCAGTTGGAGACCAGGGCCGAAATTGAATCATAGTCAACAGCACGGCGTCGACCGCCCCCGGGCGCGCGGCACCGATCGCTCTCTGGCGCGCCGCGCCGAACTCATTGCCATCGGACGGAAGTTGTTCGCCGACACGTCGTACGACGCACTGTCGATGGATGACATCGCACGGCAGGCACATGTCGCCAAAGGGCTGATCTACTACTACTTCAAATCCAAGCGCGGCTACTACCTCGCCATCGTCGAGGACTCGGTCGCGGATCTGGTCTCCCGGGCGGCCGGCGGCCTCGAACTGCCCCCGGCGGAGCGGGTGCACCGCACCATCGACGGCTATCTGCGCTATGCCGAGCACAACCAGGCCGCGTACCGCACGATCATCACCGGCGGCGTCGGTTTCGACACCGAGGTGCAGGCCATACGCCAGGGCGTGCGCGAGGTCATCGTCCAGACCATCGCCGAAGGCGCGTACGGCAGGCGCAAGATCGAGCCGCTGCCCCGCATGGCGCTGCTCGGCTGGCTCTGCAGCGTCGAGGGCGCCACCCTCGACTGGATAGGCAACCAGGCGCTGTCGCGCGACACCATGCGCGAGCTGCTGGTGAAGATGCTGGGCGGCGCCCTGCGCGCCGTCGAGGAGCTCGACCCCTCTTATCAGGCCCCGCCGGCCGCACGCCGGGACACCTGAGCGAGGGACGGGGGCCGCGTAGGCCCCCGCCCCGAGTTCCGTACCGCTACGGCTAGTTGATCGACTTGATCAGTTCGCCGTTCGAGGTGTCGCCGCTCAGCTCCCAGAAGAAGGTGCCGCCCAGGCCCTGCGCGTTCTTGTAGCTCATCTTGCCCGCGATGGTCGACGGAGTGTCGTAACTCCACCAGTTGGTCCCGCACTTGGCGTACGCGGTGCCGCCGACCGTGCCGGTCGCCGGGCACTTCGTCTTGAGCACCTTGTAGTCGTCGATGCCCTGCTCGTACGTTCCCGTCGCCGGGCCGGTCGCCGTGCCGCCCGGCGCCGCCTGGGTGACGCCGGTCCAGCCGCGCCCGTAGAAGCCGATGCCGAGCAGCAGCTTCGAGGCCGGGATGCCGAGGCCCTTGAGCTTGGCGATGGTCGCGGAGGTGTAGTAACCCGCCTTCGGGATACCGGTGTACGAGTTCAGCGGCGAGTGCGGGGCGGTCGGCCCGGTCGCGTCCCAGGCGCCGAAGAAGTCGTACGTCATCGGGTTGTACCAGTCGACGTACTGCGCCGCGCCCGCGTAGTCCGCCGCGTCGATCTTGCCACCCGCGGTGGCGTCGGCCGTGATCGCCGCGGTCACCAGGTTGCTGGAGCCGAACTTCGAACGCAGCGCCGACATCAGGTTCTTGAACGCCGCCTTGCCGCTGGTGTCACAGGTGTTGCCGCAGGCGTTCGGGTACTCCCAGTCGATGTCGATGCCGTCGAAGACGTCCGCCCACTTGGAGTTCTCCACCAGGTCGTAGCAGGACTGGGCGAACGCGGCCGGGTTCTTGGCGGCCTCGCCGAAACCGCTCGACCAGGTCCAACCGCCGAACGACCAGAGGACCTTGAGGTTCGGGTGCTTCTTCTTCAGCTTGCGCAGCTGGTTGAAGTTGCCGCGCAGGGGCTGGTCCCAGGTGTCGGCGACACCGTCGACTGACTGGTCGGCGGTGTAGGCCTTGTCGGTCGCCGCGTACGAGTCGCCCATGGCGCACTTGCCGCCGGTGACGTTGCCGAAGGCGTAGTTGATGTGGGTCAGCTTGGCGGCCGAACCGGAGGTCTCGACGTTCTTGACGTGGTAGTTCCGGTCGTAGACGCCCCATTCGGTGAAGTAGCCGACGACCTTGGACCCGGCCGCCTTCGGAGTCACGACGGCGGAGGACGCGGTGGCGGTGCCCGCGCCGGCGAGCAGTCCGGCGCCGAGGACGGCGCAACACGCGGCGGACACGAGCGCCCGGAACCGGGAGCGGGGACGGTGCGAAATGTGCATCGGGTGTCTCCTCGTGGGGGAGAGGGGAGCGTGCGCCGATTGGCATGAACGCGATGAAGTGATGGTCCGAAACAGTAGGAGGACTAGACCAGTGCGTCAATGGTTCGGACCAATTTCGGCCGGGGGAACTTTTCTTGGAGTGAGCGGTCGTTAACTGGTGACGGGATGCCTTCGAGCGGGCATACTCACAGCGCAGAGCCGCTGGTCAGCAGCTTCCGAGACCCGGGAGTGCGAGCATCGGCCGGCACTCGGTGAGACCGGCGGAGCCGCCCCATCCAAGGCGCTTTCGCCGAGGTGCCCGACAGGGAGGAGAGCGTCGCCATGCCCGACCGCGCCCCGCAGCCGGTGGACCGTCAACTGCCCACGGACGAGGCCCGGGATCTGATCTCGCTCGTCCGCGACATCGCGCAGCGCGAGATCGCTCCCAAGGCGGCCGAGGAGGAGGACGCCGGGCACTTCCCGCGTGACGTGTTCCGCCTGCTCTCCGAGTCGGGACTGCTCGGACTGCCCTACGACTCCGAATACGGCGGGGGAGACCAGCCGTACGAGGTCTACCTCCAGGTCCTCGAAGAGCTGGCCGCGGCCCGCCTCACCGTCGCCCTCGGTGTGAGCGTGCACTCGCTCGCCTGCCACGCCCTCGCGAACTACGGCACCAAGGAGCAGCAGGCCGAACAGCTGCCCGCGATGCTCGGCGGCGGCCTCCTCGGCGCGTACTGCCTCTCCGAGCCGTCCTCCGGTTCGGACGCCGCCTCGCTGCGGACCAAGGCCGCGAGAGAAGGTGACGGCTGGGTGATCACCGGCACCAAGGCCTGGATCACGCACGGCGGCATCGCCGACTTCTACACCGTGCTCGCGCGCAGTGGCGGGGAGGGTCCCCGTGGCATCACCGCCTACCTGGTGCCCGGTGACGCCGAGGGGCTGAGCGCCGCACCGCCCGAGAAGAAGATGGGCATGAAGGGCTCGCCCACCGCCCAGGTCCACTTCGACGGGGTGCGGGTCCGCGACGACCGGCGCGTCGGTGACGAGGGTCAGGGCTTCGCGATCGCCCTGTCCGCGCTCGACTCCGGGCGGCTCGGCATCGCGGCCTGTGCCGTAGGTGTCGCCCAGGCGGCCCTTGACGAGGCCGTGGCCTACGCGACCGGCCGGCAGCAGTTCGGGCGGCCGATCTCGGACTTCCAGGGGCTGCGCTTCATGCTTGCGGACATGGCGACACAGATCGAGGCGGGCCGGGCGCTCTACCTGGCCGCGGCCCGGCTGCGTGACGCGGGCCGGCCGTTCTCCAAGCAGGCGGCCATGGCCAAGCTGCTGTGCACGGACACCGCGATGAAGGTCACCACGGACGCCGTCCAGGTGCTCGGCGGGTACGGCTACACCGCCGACTTCCCGGTGGAGCGCTATATGCGCGAGGCCAAGGTCCTCCAGATCGTCGAGGGCACCAATCAGATCCAGCGGATGGTCATCGCCCGTCACCTCGCGGGGCCGGACTCGCGCTGAGCTGCCCGTCACCCCGTGGGTCCCGGCCAGCGCTGAGCTGCCCGTCGTCCCGTGCGTCCAGGCTCGCGCTGAACTGGGCGTATCCGTACATCGCCGACGGCGCCGCGAGCCGGACCCACTCCGGGTCGTGGCGCCCCGGCAGCGTGCGCCCGCGATCGGCCCAGGTGCGGATCAGGGCGCGGTAGATGGGGGGATCCTGGGCCGGCGGAGGCGTCTGCCGAACCGATTCTGCCGGAGCCGGGACGAGGATCCGGCGCCGACGCCCGGTCGCAGAATATGTGGGAGTCATACGAGGGCAACGCGCGGGCGGGCGGACAGGTCACCCGCCCCGGGAATCGAGCGTGAGTTTGCGGTGAACCCGTACGAGGGGTTCCGTCCGTGACGCGAGATCTGGTCCCGGGCCAGTATCTGACGTACCGTCAACTGCGCTGCCGGGGGCCGCACCCCTCCGGGCTACGTCAACTGCCGTGCGCCCAGGGAGGCTTGCCGTGCCCGACGACCGCCCCGTAGCACTCGACGAGTACCCCGTGCACCAGGTGCCCCTGTCCATGAAGCATGTCGCGACCAGCGACCGGAACGCGTACGACCGCTGTATCTTCCACGTCCTCGACCACCAGGGGCGGGCGCTGCTGATCCTGGGCCTCGGCGTCTATCCGAACGTCGGAGTGATCGACGCCTACGCCACCCTGCGCCTGGGCGACCGCCTGCACGCGGTACGGGCGTCGGACGCGCTCGGCGACGACCGCATGAACCTCGCCGTGGGGCCCCTGCGGATCACCGTCGAGGAACCGCTGCGCCGGCTGCGCCTCCAGTCGGACGACGACTCCCTGTCGTACGACATCACCTGGACCGCCGACTTCCCGGCCCTCTGGGAACCGCACCACATCCAGCGCCGCGGCGGCCGGCTCACCCTGGAAGGGCGCCGCTTCGTGCAGGCCGGCGGCGTCGAGGGGATCATCCGCGTCGACGGCGAGGAGATACCCGTCTCGGCGGGCGAGTGGACCGGCACCCGCGACCGCAGCTGGGGAGTGCGCCCGATCCCGGGGGAGGAAGGCGGCCGGCTCGCGGACGACAACCCGACCGAGGGGTTCCACTGGCTCTGGTGTCCGGTCCGGTTCGACGACCGTTTCCTGATGGTCATCACCCAGGAGGACGCCGACGGCCACCGCTCGCTCAACGACGCGACGCTCGTACGTGACGGGCGGCGCGACCTCCAACTCGGCTGGCCCCAGGCCGACATCAGCTATCGCTCCGGCACCCGCCACCCCTCCTCCGCCGTCGTCCACCTCACGGATCCGGCGGATCGCAAGCCCCTCGAACTGGGCGTGGAGGTGCTGACCTCGTCGCCGCTCGCCGTCGGGGCGGGCTATCCGCCCGCCGACGACTGGCAGCACGGCACCTGGCGCGGCCGTGACTGGACCGACCGGCGCGTCTACGACCTCGCCGACCCGGCCGCGCACCCCCTCGCCGCGTATGGGGTGATCGACCACGCCGCCCGCTTCACGCTGGACGGGCGGGTCGGCTACGGGATCTTCGAGCACGGCTCGTTCGGCCGCCACGATCCGAGCGGCTTCACCGGATTCGACTCGGTCGCGCCCTGATTGGAGTGGTGAGATGGCCACGGCACCGCGTCCCCGTACGACCACGCGTGACCCGGAGGAACTGGCACATCGGCTGACGGCCTGGCTCGCCACGCGCCTGCCCGGCGCCAGGACGGTGAACATGACCGTCCCCGAGTCCAACGGCATGTCCAGCGAGACCCTGCTCTTCGACATCGAGCACCCCGAACCGCCCTTGCGTGCCTGCGCGTTGAGGCTGGCGGCGGACCCGGCGGCGTACACCGTCTTCCCCGTCTACGACATGCCCCGGCAGTACCGCACGATGCGCCTGGTCGCGGAGCGCACCGATCTGCCGGTGCCCCGGGTGCTGTGGCTGGAGGAGGACCCCGGGCCGCTCGGGGCGCCGTTCTTCGTCATGGAGCGGATCGAGGGGCGCGTGCCCCCGGACGTCATGCCCTATACGTACGAGGGGAATTGGCTGCACGCGGCGAGCGACGAGGAGCGTGAGCGCCTGGAGGCGGCCTCGACGGGGCTCCTCGCGCGGCTGCACGACCAAGTTCCGGTGAAGGAAGCCGACTTCCTGGCCCTGCCGGGTGACGGCAGCCCATTGCGCCGTCACGTGAGGGCCCAACGCGCCTACTACGCATGGGTGATTGACGGACTGCCACGATCACCCCTCATCGAGAGTGCCTTCGACCGGCTCGACGAGTTGTGGCCGCGCGACGAGGGCGAGGCGGTGCTCAACTGGGGTGACGCGCGCATCGGGAACGTCATCTACGACGGCTTCGAACCCGCCGCCGTCCTCGACTGGGAGATGGCGGCCCTGGCCCCGCGCGAGGTCGACCTCGGCTGGACCGTCTATCTGCACCGCTTCTTCCAGGACCTCACCGTGAGCTTCGGGCAGAGCGGGCTGCCCGACTTCATGCGCCGTGACCGTGTGGAGCGACGCTATGCCGAACTCACCGGCCACACACCGCGGGACATGGAGTTCTACACGCTGTACGCCGCTCTGCGACACGCGATCGTCATGCTCCGCGTCGCCTACCGCCAGGCGCACTTCGGTGAGGTAGCCGTACCCCCGGACCCGGACACACTGATCCTGCACCACGGCAGCCTGCGAGCCATGGTGCAGGGCAGCTACTGGCAAGGACCGGGCGTCGCCCGCTGAAGGCGCTCGCCGAGCGCGGGGACGGTCAGGCGGCCTGGCGCCGCATCTCGGGGACCCGCATCGGGCGCGAGCCCGGACCACCCACGTGGGAGAACGGCTGCGTCCGCCAGTCGAGGCCCTGAGGGAGCGTCAACAGGAGGGCGGTGTCCTGCTCCTGGAGTTCGGCGGACTCGTCCGCGGGCCGTGCGTCGGCCGCCGTGCGGCCCGTGCCGGAGCAGACCGTGAGCCCGAAGGGGTTCCACGGCGAGGCGCACAGCGCGTGCTCGGGCAGGACCTCCTCGTCCGCCAGGAGCGCGATGGGCTGCGCGCAGTCCGGGCAGATCACCCGGTACATCTCGAAAGTGTCGTACGCGTCGAACTCCTCGCCGTCCAGGGCGTCGGGTTCGACGCCCTCCGGCTCGGGCTCGAGAACGGGCTGCTGCCGCTTGGACGCGGTACGAACTGGGCGCTTAAGACTCTGCATGGGTTTCTCCCCCTCGGGTGGGCCGACAAGGCACTGCGGCCTCGACCACAGCAAGCACTTCCCGTCCCGTCTCTGCGGTAATCACGAGAACATCACGGACCCGGTTGCAGCCATGTGGCGTTCGTCACATGCCGCCCGCAGGTGCCTGGCCCAGTGGATTTGTCCCCCGGGTGGCGTACAGCTGACTCTAAGCCACATTACAAACCGGGTATGACCTGCGCCGCTGAGTATCCGGGGGGATCAAGGGCCCTGTAGGTTCTTGCGTCATGGAGGAGCTGGACCGACAAATTGTGCAGCTGCTCGTCGCAGACGGGCGGATGAGTTACACCGACCTGGGCAAGGCCACGGGCCTGTCCACGTCTGCCGTGCATCAGCGGGTGCGCCGGCTGGAGCAGCGCGGCGTCATCCGCGGCTATGCCGCGGTCGTGGACCCGGAGAGCGTAGGGCTGCCCCTGACCGCTTTCATCTCGGTGAAGCCGTTCGACCCCAGCGCCCCGGACGACATCGCGGAACGCCTCGCCGGCGTCCCCGAGATCGAGGCCTGCCACAGCGTCGCGGGCGACGAGAACTACATCCTCAAGGTGCGGGTATCCACCCCGCACGAACTGGAGGAGCTCCTCGCGCGGCTACGCACGCTCGCTGGCGTGTCGACACGGACGACGGTGGTGCTGTCGACGCCGTACGAGGCGCGACCGCCCCGCATCTGACGGGGTTTGCGGCTTTTCGCGGCCCCCGCGCGCGGGGCGGGTGCTCACAGGCGCGAGACTGTCCCCCATGAGTGAGAGCACCGCCTCGTCGGACACCGTGCTGTTGCGCGGTGGAGAAGTCCACAGCCCCGCCGACCCCTTCGCCACCGCGATGGTCGTCGAACACGGGCACGTCGCGTGGGTCGGCTCCGAAGGCGCGGCCGACGCCTTCGCGGACGGGGTCGACGAGATCGTGGACCTCGAAGGCGCCCTGGTCACCCCGGCGTTCACCGACGCGCATGTGCACACCACCGCCACCGGGCTTGCGCTCACCGGCCTCGACCTGTCCGACGCCCCGTCCCTGGAGGCGGCGCTCGCTCTCGTACGGGACTTCGCGGCCGCCCGCCCCGCCGACCGGGTCCTGCTCGGCCACGGCTGGGACGCGGCCCGCTGGCCCGGCGGACGTCCTCCGGCGCGCGCCGAACTCGACGCGGCGACCGGCGGGCGCCCGCTCTACCTCTCCCGTATCGACGTGCATTCCGCCGTGGTCACCACCGCGCTCCTGGACCTGGTCCCGGGCGTCACGGCACGCGCCGGGTACTCGCCCGACGGCCCGCTGGTCCGCGACGCCCACCACGCGGTCCGCGCCGCGGCCCTCGGCGCCATCACGGACGGGCAGCGCATCGAGGCCCAGCGCGCCGCGCTCGCCCACGCCGCCTCGCTCGGCATCGGCTCCGTGCACGAGTGCGCGGGCCCGGAGATCTCCTCCGAGGACGACTTCACCGGCCTGCTGCGGCTCGCCGACGAGGAGCCCGGCCCCCGGGTCGTCGGCTACTGGGCCGAGTGGGCCGAGGAGGGCGTGGCGAAGGCGCGGGCACTGGGCGCGATCGGCGCCGCGGGTGACCTCTTCATCGACGGCTCGCTCGGCTCGCACACCGCCTGCCTGCACCAGCCGTACGCCGACGCCGAGCACACCGGCACGGCCTATCTCGACACCGCCGCGGTCGCCGCGCATGTGGTGGCCTGCACCGAGGCGGGCCTCCAGGCGGGCTTCCACGCCATCGGGGACGCCGCGGTGACCTCCGTGGTCGAAGGGGTGCGCGCGGCCTCGGAGAAGGTCGGGCTGGCCCGCGTGCGCGCCGCCCGGCACCGCGTCGAGCACGCCGAGATGCTCACCCCGGAAACGATCGCCGGCTTCGCCGAGCTCGGCCTCACCGCCTCCGTGCAGCCCACCTTCGACGCGCTGTGGGGCGGCGAGGACGGCATGTACGCCCAGCGCCTGGGCGCCGAACGGGCCCGGAGCCTCAACCCCTTCGCGGCCCTGCTGCGCACCGGCGTGCCGCTCGCCTTCGGCTCCGACAGCCCGGTCACGCCCCTTGATCCATGGGGCACCGTCCGCGCCGCGGCCTTCCACCGCACGCCGGAGCACCGGGTGTCCGTACGCGCCGCGTTCACGGCGCATACGCGGGGCGGCTGGCGGGCGATCGGACGGGACGACGCGGGCGTCCTGGTGCCGGGCGCGCCCGCCGACTACGCCGTGTGGCGCACCGCCGAGCTCGTCGTGCAGGCCCCCGACGACCGGGTCGCGCGCTGGTCCACCGACCCCCGCTCCGGCACCCCCGGACTGCCTGATCTGACCCCCGGGAACGACCTGCCCGTCTGCCTGCGCACCGTGGTGGCCGGACGGACGGTATTCGTACGGCCTAACGAGTGATGTCCGGGGGTGGCGCACCCTTGATCATCGCCCGCCACTCCGTCTCGCGACCTGCGCATCCTCCGCGCTGACCAGGCGATTGAGAGAAAAGCAGCAGGTCAAACGGCTGTTGACAGCTGGCCGCAGGTGGCCGGTAGGTTCGGCCGGGTCCACCACCGGACGTCCGACCGGGGAACTTCCGCGCGGCCTCGAAGCGCCGCTGGGTCAGGGGTGGTGTGCCGCACCGGCGCACCACCACTGGGAGCCAGGCCCAGCGCCCGTGCAACGAGGCGAGGGAACGTTCCGACAAGTCGGCAGGTGTGACCCGGGTGGGGCCCGGACGTTCAGTAGACAACGGCTTTAGGTCGACCCGCAGCCAGCGGGTCCCTGGTCGGCCCGAAGGGCGCCGGGCCCCGATCCGCAGCACACGAGTTTCCGCCCCAGGGCGACGGCTCTTACCCGCCTCTTGTCGAATCGACACCCCCGTACTAACGCGGCGAGGCAACACCGCAGGTTGAGCGCACTATGGTGGACCTCTGCGTACGGATACGAAGGGGCAGCAGTGAACGACGGCGACGGGACCCTCGCGGCGGAAGCCCAGGGGAGGAAGTTCGGCCCGCTCGGCACGGCCTTGGTGATCATTCCGACCTACAACGAGGCGGAGAACATCAAGCGCATCGTCGGCAGGGTGCGTGCCGCCGTGCCCGAGGCGCACATCCTCGTGGCCGACGACAACAGCCCCGACGGCACGGGCAAGCTCGCCGACGAGCTGGCGGTCGAGGACGACCACGTCCAGGTGCTGCACCGCAAGGGCAAGGAAGGCCTCGGCGCCGCCTACCTCGCGGGCTTCCGCTGGGGCATGGAGCATGGCTACGGCGTACTCGTCGAAATGGACGCCGACGGCTCGCACCAGCCCGAGGAGCTGCCCCGTCTGCTGACCGCCCTCAAGGGTGCCGACCTCGTGCTCGGCTCGCGCTGGGTGCCGGGCGGGCGGGTCGTGAACTGGCCCAAGTCCCGCGAGTTCATCTCCCGCGGCGGCAGCCTGTACTCCCGTGTCCTGCTCGACGTGCCGATCCGCGACGTCACGGGCGGCTACCGCGCCTTCCGCCGCGAGACCCTCGAAGGCCTCGGCCTCAGCGAGGTCGCCTCGCAGGGGTACTGCTTCCAGGTCGACCTGGCCCGCCGCGCCGTCAAGGCGGGCTTCCACGTCGTCGAGGTGCCCATCACCTTCGTCGAACGGGAACTCGGCGACTCCAAGATGAGCCGCGACATCCTCGTGGAGGCCCTGTGGCGGGTCACTACGTGGGGCGTGGGCGAACGGGTCGCTCGGATCAAGGGCCGCAAGTCCTCCTGAGCGGCGCCGGCCGGGCGCTCCGTACGCAGTCGCGGCAATAGGCAAAGCCGCGGTGCCGACGCACAGCTCCGGTCACCGATCCACAGCCGCGGTTGATCATCCGCTTATCCCGTACTGAGCCGCGCCCAGGCACACTGGGAACATGACGACTGGCGCTCCGACTCCCACGTACCCCGCCCGCCCGCGGCGCTCGCGGCTGCGCACCTTCCTGCCGCTCGGCATCGCCGCGTGGCTGGTGCTGGAGATCTGGCTGCTGACGGTGGTCGCGGGCGCGTCGAGCGGTTTCACCGTCTTCCTGCTGCTGCTCGCCGGTTTCGTCCTCGGCGCCGTGGTCATCAAGCGGGCCGGACGCCGGGCCTTCAAGAGCCTCAGCGAGACCCTTCAACAGCAGCAGAGCGGCGCCGCCCCGACGACCGGCGGCGGCAATGGCAACGGCAACGGGCTGATGATGCTCGGCGGCCTCCTCCTGATGATCCCCGGCCTCATCTCCGACGCCGTCGGCCTGCTCCTGCTCATCCCGCCCGTCCAGAAGGCCCTCAGCCGCTACGCGGAGCGCACCCTCGACCGCAAGATGCGCACGGCCGTCCCCGGCACCTTCGGCGACGCCTTCCAACAGGCCCGCATCCACCGCCCCGACGGCAAGGTGGTCCAGGGCGAGGTCATCAGGGACGAGGATGTGCGAGGCCCGGGCTCGGGGCAGGACCCGCACCCGCCGCTCGGTCGCTGACGGCTGGGGTCCGGCATCATCCAGCCCGTCCGGCGTTTGAGGACGAGCCGTTAAGGCGAAGGGGGGTCTGGGGGCGCAGCCCCCAGGACCGGCCACCCCCACTGGGCCACTGACCCGACTGGGCCGCACCGCCCCCCGCGCCCCATCAGAACGCACGAAACCGCAGGCCCCGTACAGAAAACGTACGGTGCCTACGGTCTCGGCGTGCGTGGTATGCCGCTCAACCCCCGGAGGGACTACGCGGACTTGCGGCTGTCCCGCGGATGCACCGCGATGTTCATCGCGCCGGAGCGCAGAACGGCCAGGCGCTCCTCAAGGACCTCTTCGAGCTCCTCGCGAGTGCGCCGCTCCATCAGCATGTCCCAGTGCGTACGCGCGGGCTTCGCCTTCTTTTCCTCAGGGCCGTCGCCGTCCACGAGAAGTGCCTGGGCCCCGCAGACCTTGCACTCCCACTCCGGCGGAATTTCGGCCTCCACCGAGAAGGGCATCTCAAAGCGATGTCCCTTCTCGCATGCGTACTCCACGGCCTGGCGCGGAGCCAGGTCGATCCCGCGGTCCGTCTCATAGCTGGTCACTACGAGGCGTGTGCCGCGAAGAGCTCGCTCACTCATGAATCGTGCCTCCCGGGCTTGTCGCCCACAGGACAGGTGTCGCTGTCGTCGTCATCCGGTCAACGTCCGGTCGGCGGTAAAGATTCCCGTTCCGGGTCATGCGTCGCCGTCGTAGCCGCCCCTTGTTGTACCCACCAGCGCCCGGTTTGTCACATCTGGCAGCAGATGTCACCCACCGTTTCGGCATCTTTGACGCGCAGTAACGGTACGCCTGGCAGGCCAAACGCGTACACTACCGGCCTTTGGCCCCGGGTGCTAAATCCTGTCCGGTACGGGATTGCCCGCGTCGCGCACCGCCTGCCGCACCGGGACCCGCGCGAGCAGCGCGAATCCGATGACGAAGAAGGCCACGAGCGAGATGATCGCGTCCCGATAACTTCCCGTCAGCTGGTAGGTCAACCCGAACAGCAGCGGGCCCAGCCAGCTCATGCCGCGGTCGCTCATCTCGTACGCCGAGAAGTACTCGGCCTCCTTGCCGCTCGGCACGAGATGGGAGAACAGGGAACGGGACAGTGCCTGGCTGCCGCCCAGGACGAGACCGATACCGGCGGCGAGGACGAAGAACCAGACGGGCGCGCCGGCGGGCAGGAAGTACCCGGCGCCGAGCGTCACCGTCCAGGCGACGAGCGAGCCGAGGATGGTGCGTTTCGCGCCGTATGTGCGCGCCAGCCGCCCCATGCCCAGGGCGCCCCCGACCGCGAGCACCTGGACCAGCAGCACGGCCACGATCAGGGTCGACTGGCTCAGGCCCAGCTCCTCCGACCCGTACACCGAGGCCTGCGAGATGACGGTCTGGATGCCGTCGTTGTAGACGAGGTAGGCGAGCAGGAAGGCGAGTGTGAGCGGTTTGGCCCGCATGTCCCGCACGGTGGCCGCCAATTGCCGCCAGCCGTGCACGGAGCCCGTCCCCGTGGAGTCCGTCGGGCGGTCGCGCAGGCGCTTGAGCGGTACGAGGGTGAAGGCGCCCCACCAGATGCCCGCCGAGGCCAGACAGATGCGGACGGCCGTCGACTCGGAGACACCGAAGGTGTCGTGGGCCGTGAACAGGATGAGGTTCGCGACCAGCACCAGTGAGCCCGCCGCGTAACCGAAGGCCCAGCCCCGGGACGAGACGGCGTCACGCTCCTCGGGCGGAGCGATCTGCGGCAGGTAGGAGTTGTAGAGGACCATCGACACCGCCACCGAGGCGTTCGCGACGATCAGCAGCAGGCCGCCGAGCAGATAGCGGTCGCCGTCCAGGAAGAACATGCCGGTGGTGGCCGCGGCGCCCAGATAGGCGGCGGCCGCGAGCAGCGGCTTCTTGCGGCCCGTGCGGTCGGCGGCCGCGCCTGCCATCGGCATCACGAAGATCGACAGGATGACGGAGGCGGAGACCGTGTACGCGAAGAAGGAACCGGCGCGGATCGGGATCCCCAGGGGGTGCACAAAACCGTCCGCGTCCGCCGCGTGCTTGGCGACCGACGTCAGATAGGGGCCCAGGAAGACGGTCAGCACGCTCGTCGAATAGACGGAGCACGCCCAGTCGTAGAAGTACCAGCCGCGTTGTTCGCGCCGCCGCTCGGCGACCTCGTCGTCCGGCTGTGCCTGCACGGTGTCAGTGCCCACCCGTGCCCCTCGCTTCCCCGTGAACGGACCGCGCGAGGGAGCTCAGACCCAGGTGTCCCGGTCCTCCAGGACCTTGCGCAGCGTGTCGATGTGATCGGTCATGATGCCATCGACTCCCAGGTCCAGGAGCCGGTGCATGCGTTCCGGTTCGTTCACGGTCCACACGTGCACCTGGAGCCCGCGCGCGTGGGCGGCCCGCAGGAAGCGACGGTCGACCACCGGCACGCCCGACTGGGACTCCGGCACCTGTGCGGCGACGGCCGACCGCCGCAGCGGGGCCGGTATGCCCCACGAGCGCAGCCGCAGGCCGAGCACACCGCGTGTGCCGTACGACGTCGCCAGGCGCGGCCCGGCCAGGCGCTGGGCGCGGGCGACGCGCGCCTCGGAGAAGGAGCCGACGCAGATGCGGTCCCAGGCGTCGGTGCGGTCGATCAGGTCGAGCAGCGGCAGGAGGGCGGGCTCGGCCTTGACGTCGATGTTCCAGCGCACCTCGGGGAAGACTTCGAGGAGCTCTTCGAAGAGGGGAACCGGTTCCTTGCCCCCCACGCGCGCGTGGCGCACGTCTTCCCAGGGGAGGTCGGCTATCCGGCCCGCCCCGTCCGTCACCCGGTCGAGGGTCGAGTCGTGGAAGGCGACGAGCCTGCCGTCCGCCGTCGCGTGCACGTCCGTCTCGATGTAGCGGTAGCCCGCCGCCACCGCGCGCCGGAACTGGGCCAGGGTGTTCTCCAGACCGTCCGCCGCCCCGCCCCGGTGCGCGAAGGCGATCGGGCCCGGATGGTCGAGGTAGGGATGGCGTATGCGCATGCTCACCGGGGCAGTATCGCGCCCTCCGGTTGACCGGCGGCAACGACGGTACTGCCGTCCGGTGCCGTGCGAACGGCGAACACCCGCAGGAAGAGCTGGGCGAGTGGGCCGATCGCGACGGCGTACAGCACCGTGCCGATGCCGACCGTGCCGCCCAGCGCGAAGCCGGTCGCGACGACCGCCACCTCCAGGACGGTGCGCACCAGACGGATCGATCGTCCCGTGCGCCGGTGCAGACCCGTCATGAGGCCGTCGCGCGGGCCGGGGCCGAAGCGGGCCGAGATGTAGAGGCCGGTCGCCACGCCGTTCAGCACGATGCCCGCCACGAGCAGGGGAATCCGCACGGCCAAGGTGTGCGCTTCCGGCACCAGCGCGAGCGTGCCGTCCATGGCGATGCCGACCACGAAGACGTTGGAGACCGTGCCGAGGCCGGGGCGCTGGCGCAGCGGGATCCACAGGAGCAGCACCGCCGCGCCCACGATGATCGACACCACGCCGATCGTCAGACCGGTCAGCTCGGCGAGGCCCTGGTGCAGCACGTTCCAGGGCTCCAGGCCGAGGCCGGATTCCACGAGCAGGGCCGAACTCGCGCCGTACAGCGCAAGGCCTGCGTACAGCTGGACGAGGCGGCGCGGGAGCCGTCGTGTCCCCGAGTGGACTGAGTCCGCGGAGCCCTCGGAGAGGGTGGAGTTTCCGGAGAGCGGCGAGCCCGCGGAGTGTTCGGAGCTCTCGGCGCATGTGGACAAGAGATGCCCCCCTGTGGTGGTAGTGGCCTGGCGCATGACATTCTGTGGCTTGGTTGGAGATCTCATCCAAGGCCAATTCGGGGAAGGTGGACTGGGAATCATGGCGCAGTGGACTTCGGCGGTAGGTGCCGCACAGCTCGCCCGGCTCCTCAACTCCCAGCAGGAGCGCCCCGCGGGGCCGGGCACCCGCCGTCCGCCCGCCTATCGGGCGCTCGCCGACGGCATCCGGCTGCTGGTGCTCGAAGGGCGGGTCCCGGTGGCCGCGCGGCTGCCCGCCGAGCGGGAGCTCGCGCTGTCCCTGTCCGTCAGCCGTACGACCGTCGCCGCCGCCTACGAGGCGCTGCGGGCCGAGGGGTTCCTGGAGTCCCGCCGCGGAGCGGGCAGCTGGACCGCCGTGCCGGCCGGGAACCCGTTGCCCGCGCGCGGCCTGGAACCCCTGCCGCCCGAGGCCCTCGGTTCCATGATCGACCTCGGCTGCGCGGCGCTGCCCGCCCCCGAGCCATGGCTCACCCGCAGTGTGCGGGGCGCGCTGGAGGAGCTGCCGCCGTACGCGCACACGCACGGCGACTATCCCGCCGGGCTGCCCGCACTGCGCTCGATGCTCGCCGAGCGGTACACCGCGCGCGGTATTCCGACCATGCCCGAGCAGATCATGGTGACCACCGGGGCGATGGGCGCGATCGACGCGATCTGCCATCTCTTCGCCGGGCGCGGCGAGCGCATCGCGGTCGAGTCGCCTTCCTACGCCAACATCCTTCAACTGATGCGCGAGGCCGGGGCCCGGCTGGTGCCCGTCGCCATGGCCGAGGGGCTCTCCGGGTGGGACCTGGACCGCTGGCGCCAGGTCCTGCGCGACGCCGCGCCCCGTCTCGCCTACGTGGTCGCCGACTTTCACAACCCGACCGGCGCTCTCGCCGACGATCACCAGCGGCGCGGGCTCGTGGACGCGGCGCGTTCCGCGGGCACCGTGCTCGTCGTCGACGAGACGATGAGCGAACTGCACCTGGACGAGGACGTGGAGATGCCGCGCCCCGTGTGCGGCTTCGACCCCGCCGGGTCGACCGTCATCACCGTCGGATCCGCGAGCAAGGCCTTCTGGGCGGGCATGCGGATCGGCTGGGTGAGGGCCGCGCCCGATGTGATCCGCAGCCTGGTCTCGGCGCGCGCGTACGCCGATCTGGGTACGCCCGTGCTGGAGCAACTGGCCGTGAACTGGCTGCTCAGCACCGGGGGCTGGGAACAGGCCGTCGACATCCGGCGGGGCCAGGCCCGCGAGAACCGCGACGCCCTTGTCGCCGCCGTGCGGCGGGAACTGCCCGGATGGGAGTTCTCGGTACCGAAGGGCGGGCTCACACTGTGGGTCCGCACCGGCGGGCTGTCCGGGTCCCGCCTCGCCGAGGTGGGCGAGCGGGTGGGCGTCCGCGTCCCCTCCGGGCCCCGGTTCGGGGTGGACGGGGCCTTCGAGGGGTACGTACGGCTGCCGTTCACCGTGGGCGGTGCGGTGGCCGAGGAGGCGGCGGTGCGGTTGGCTGCGGCGGCGCGGTTGGTCGAGACGGGGGCGAGCGGGGGGAACGAGACCCCGCGAACGTTCGTGGCGTAAGGGTTCTCGCTTTCGCCGCCCCTACCCGTCCCATCCCTGGGGCTGCGCCCCCAGACCCCCCTAAAAGAATGCGCAGTTCCCCGCGCCCCTAAAAGACAAAAGACCGGGGGCGGGCCGGGGGCGACGGGGCGCAGCCCCGAGCCGTTGGGGGCGCGGGGCTGTGACATTTGCGGCTCCGCCGCGGGGCGCGACCAGCCCCCACTCACCCGCAGCCGACACACAACCCACGGGGTCTGGGGCGGAGCCCCAGAAGGATGGGACGGGCAGGGGCGGCGGGGGCGAGAGAACTCAGCTTTCCGCCACCGCGGCCTTCAGCGGCAGCGCCCCCGCATCCGCCGGAGTCGTACGCTCCGGCAGAAGTTCAAGGACCGCCCGCCGCTGGGCCTCGCTCGTCGCATCGTCGTACGGATCAGGCGTGGCAGGCACCTGGAGCCGAAGGACGGGCCCGGTCCCAAGGCGGGCGTACCCGCGCCCGGCCGGCACGTCACGGGTGGGAGTGGTGTGCGGGGGCGCACCCAGGACGGCTTCCAGTTGGGCGGAGGACGCGGGACCGAGCACCACGCGCGCGCGGGTGTGCTGCCGCACCGCCTCGCTCAGCACGTCGAGGCTGTCGAAGTGCTCGGCCACGACGACCGTCACGCCCGCCGCACGCCCGTGCCGGAGGGGCACCTGAAGGAGGGCCTGCGGGTCCTTGCGGCCGTCGGCGGCGGCCAGGTGGCCCAGCGCGCTGGGCCGGTCCAGCAGGATCCACAGGGGGTTCTTGATGTCGTCCGGAGCGGGGTGCCCCGCCTGACGTGCACGGTTCGCGGCGATCAACCGCCGCTCCGTCTCGTGCGCGGCCCATTCCAGGCTGGCGAGGGCTCCCGCAAGCCCGCACTCGACGGCCAGCACACCGGCCCGCCCGGTCAGGCACGCGTACTCGCCGGTGCCGCCCCCCTCGACGATGACGACATCGCCGTACTGGAGGGTCTGCAGGGCGATCGAGCGCATCAGTGTGGTCGTTCCGCTGCCGGGTTCGCCCACCACCAGCAGGTGTGGCTCGGTCGAGCGGATTCCCGTGCGCCAGACGACCGGAGGGACGTCGCGCTGTTCCTCACCGTAGGTGAGGGGGAGCGTGCGCTGGACGTCGGCCGGGTCGGTGAAGCCGAGGACCGTCTCGCCGGGGGCGGTGACGAAGCGCTGGGCGGCGATGTCGGTGGGGAGGGGCGGGAGGACCGTGATGGTGAGTTCGTTGCCCTCCTCGTCCCAGTCGAAGTGGTACTCGCGGCCGCGCCCCGACTTCGCGTGCAGGAGTTGCTCGATGCGGGCGCGGGACTCCGCCTCGCCGTCCGTGAAGTACGCCGGATAGCGGATGAGGAGCCGGGACACGCGTCCGTCGTCGTCGAAGTCGTAAGAGGAGAACGCCTTCTCCCAGTCGCCGCCGTGGGCGTAGAGGGGATCAGGGTCCTCGGCCGCCGAGAAGTACGGGACCAGGGCCTCGTACAGCGACTGGAGGCGCCCGGTCTGCGCCTCGTCGGGGCCGGTGGGTGCCGGCGGGGTGCGGTCGCGGCCGGTCCAGGCTGCCGCCGCCATCAGGCTGATGGCGGCGAGCAGTGGCCCGTACGGCACCAGTGCCACGACCAGGATCACCGAGGCCACCAGGAACAGCAGCGGCCCGCGCCGGTCCTTGGGGGTGTCGGCCCACTTGCGCCGTCCGGCTCCTGCCAGCCGGCGCAGTCCTCGGGAGACCGTGATCAGTGGGTGGAGGACGTCGGTGGCGCTGTCGGCTGCCGTCCGGGCCAGCTCCCGGCTTCGGGCGATCTGTGCGCTGCCGTTGCTGAGAATGCGGGGGAGAGGGCGCCGGGCCACTGCTGTCTCCTGATGGTGCGTGCGAGAGGGGTGGACGAGGTCAGAACTTGATCCCGCCGAGCAGGCTCGCCAGACTCTCTCCGCCGGCCTTGATGCTCGGAGCGATGGCCGTACTGGCCAGGTAGAAGCCGAACAAGGTCGACACCAGGCAGTGCGACGCCTTGAGGCCGTCCTTGCGGAAGAAGAGGAATACGACGACGCCGAGCAGGACCACACCTGACATGGACAGGATCATTTGAGTCTCCTGGTTCGTGGGGACAGTCACCATGAGTACTTCCAGGATCACAGCATGTATCCATACGATAAAAGGTGCAACTGGGTGAATTTCGGCTAATTTCACCCAAGTGGCGGAGCCGTCTGGGGCTGCCTGAACGGGTCTGTTGCGTCGGGCGGGTCTGCTGTGATCTTTGCCGTGGACGGTGCCGGTCATGTCACGGTGGAGCCAGTACGCTGTCGATTCACCCGAACGGTTGTAGTGAGAGGCGGTCCGGCCGATGAGTGAAGCCCCCGACCCCGAGGTCGTGGAGCTGGCGACCAAGATCTTCGATCTGGCCCGCCGTGGCGAGACCGAGGCGCTCGTGGCGTATGTGGACGCGGGTGTTCCGGCCAACCTCACCAACGACCGCGGTGACTCGCTCGTGATGCTCGCCGCCTACCACGGTCACGCCGACGCGGTACGCGCCCTGCTGGAGCGCGGCGCCGAGGCGGACCGGATCAACGACCGGGGTCAAACACCGCTCGCCGGGGCCGTCTTCAAGGGTGAGGAGGCCGTGATCCGGGTGCTGCTTGACGCCGGTGCCGATCCGGCCGCCGGTACGCCCTCGGCCGTCGACACGGCGCGCATGTTCGGCAAGACGGAACTGCTCGAATTGTTCGGCGCGCACTGACTCGAACGCTCTGACCAGGCGAAACGCAAGAAAAAGGGGAGGCGGAACGGGGCCGCCGGAAATACGGTCGCGGCAGGAAGAACTGCCGAGTCATCATGACGTCGTGATTCACGGACGCGATGGCTGGGCAGGTGTTGCCGCACCGCGCGGGCCGTGATGCGGCCCGCATGGGCCACCGACGAGAGGCAGAGGAAGATGGTCTACAGCAAGCAAGAAACGGCGGGCGCTCCGACGTGTTGTCACGCGGCCAGGTAATGCAGGATCCCGGTTGCGTCGACGCTTGATGTGAGGCTGTTTCCCATGTTCGATCCGGTCATAGCGCCTAGCGGAACGCTGCTCGGCCTGCTCCAGAGGGGCCGCGGCGACGGCACGCTGCACGCGCTCACCGCACCGCGCGCCGAAGCGCTCGCGGCGCTGAACCACTGTGTGCTGCGGGACCCCCGCCACGACTGGCAGGTGGAGAACCGCTCCCTGTACTACGCCCGTCTCTACCTCGATCTGAGCGGTGAGCTCGACGAGATCGAGCGGCATCTCTTCGAAGCCGAGGACGTCCTCGACACGTGCGAGTCACGCACGGGGCTCGCCCTCGCGGTCCTCGGGCACCTCGCCTCGTACGGCAGGCACGACGCGCTCGAACTGCTGCGCAGGTACGCCGCCTCCGGCACCAACTGGGCCTGGGCTCTCGACGAGCTGGCCCTGCGTGACGACGACGCGGGTCTGCGGGCCCTCGCCGTGCCCGTACTCGCCCGCTTCCCGTCGGACGCGGAGGGCGAGGCCGAACTCGCCGCCGCCGTGCGCGACGCCTTCGAGCCCCGGCCCTGGCGGCTGTGGGCCGACGATCCGCGCGAATCCATCGGCACGCGCGTGCGTGCCGCCCAGGAAGCCGGTTCCTTCGACCGCTGGCAGCGGCAGATGCGACCATCCGGGCCCCGCCCGGGGTGGAGCGTGCGGGCCGTCTTCGAATGGGCCCAGCAGGGCATCGAACGCGGAGCCGCGCTCCATGTGCCGGCCGCCCGTTGCCTGACCGCCGTCGCGGGCCCCGAGGACCGGCCCGAGATCGTCGAGGCCGCCCGGAGCGGCGACGACGGAGCCCGCTGCACCGCCTTGCGCTATCTCGCCGACGGCAATGATCCAGACGCCCTCGATCTGATCGAGACAGCCGTGGCCAATGGTTCTGCGGCCGCTGCCGAGGCCGCCGTCGACGCCTTCGAACGGATGCGCAGCGTGGCCGCCGTCGACCGGGCGCGAAGTTGGGCGCACCGGCCCGACGCCCTGGGCGCCGCCGCGGGACGGATGCTCGCCTGCCGGGGCGGAGCCCAGGACAGCGAACTGGTCCTCGGGGCGCTGCGGGAAGCGGTACGGGGCGAAGGCCCGGACGCGCCGACCCTGTGGACGCTCGTCGACGGCACCGGACGGCTCGGCATCGTCTGTGCCGCACCCGTGCTGCGCCATGTGTACCGCGAGACGGCCTCGTCCCATCTGCGCGGGCGCGCCGCCCGTGCCCTGGCCGCCACCGATCCCTCCTTCCCCGCGGGCTTCGCCGTCGAATGCCTGTGGGACTGCGAGGAGTCCACCCGAGAGGTCGCCGCACGGCACGCCGAGACCGGTGACGCGCGCGTGGTGGACCAGCTCCGGCGGCTGGCGGCGGATCCGGCCGAGGAGGCGGACGTCCAGACCGCGGTACGCAGCCGGATAGGGCCCGACATGCCCGCCGTATGAACGTTCGGTGACCCGGGAGTCAGGAGGGCGTGGACGCGGGCTGACCTGGACGGGTGTGGAGCGCAACGCTCATGGGACGTTCCTCGCCAGGAAAGATCCACGTTGACGCGGCCACGTCCAGCACGGCGACAACACGGGTATGCGTGTCGTCATCGTGACCGAATCCTTTCCCCCCGATGTGAACGGCGTGGCCCACTGCGCGCTCCAGACCGCCCGGCACCTCGTCGATCGCGGTCACGCTCCCCTTGTCGTCGCCCCGGCCACAGCGGCCGGAAACGGGCCCGACGCCCTTGCGCCGTGCCCCGTCGTCCGTGTCCCCTCCCTACCGCTCCCGGGCTACCCCCAGGTCCGCGTCGCCCTCCCCAGCCGACGCGTCGCCGCGGCGATCACCGAACACCGCGCCGACATCGTCCACCTGGCCAGCCCCTTCGTCCTCGGCGTCCGCGGCATGGCGGCCGCCGCCCGGCTCGGCATCCCCGCCGTGGCCGTCTACCAGACCGACCTCGCCGGATACGCCCGTACGTACATCAGTGCGGGTGAAGCCACCGCGTGGCGGCGCATACGCTCCGTGCACGCCGCCGCCGACCGGACGCTCGCCCCGTCCAGCGCGGCCCTGCACGACCTGGAGGCACACGGAGTGCCCCGGGTGCGGCTGTGGCCGCGCGGCGTGGACACCGTCCGCTTCCGTCCCGACCGCCGGGACGAGGCGCTGCGCCGCGAACTCGCGCCGAACGGCGAGCTGATCGTCGGCTACGTCGGCCGGCTCGCCCCCGAGAAGCAGGTCGAGCTCCTCGCCGGTGTCTGCGGCCTGAACGGCGTGCGCGTCGTGGTCGTGGGCGACGGGCCGAGTCAGCACACGCTCACCGAGGCGCTGCCCGGCGCCGTCTTCCTCGGGCGTCGTACCGGCGACGAACTCGCCCGGATCTTCGCCTCGCTGGACGTCTTCGCGCACACCGGTCCCTTCGAGACCTTCTGCCAGACCGTGCAGGAGGCCATGGCCAGTGGGGTGCCCGTCGTCGCGCCCGCCGCGGGCGGACCGCTCGACCTGGTGGCCCACGGACGTACGGGGCTGCTGGTGCCGCCGCGTGACGGGGCCGCCGTACGGGACGCGGTGTGGGCGCTGGCCGCCGATCCCGCGTTGCGGGCCGCTTACGGCGCCGCGGGGCGGGCCACGGTCGAGGGCCGCACCTGGGCCGCCGTGGGCGATCAGCTCATCGGGCACTACGCCGATGTGCTCTCCGCGCGGAAGCTGGTGGCGGCATGAGTCTGCGCATCGTTCGGCTCGCCAACTTCGTCGCCCCCGCCTCCGGCGGTCTGCGCACCGCGCTGCGGGAGCTCGGCTCCGGCTACCGGGCGGCCGGGCACGAGCCGGTGCTCATCATCCCCGGTGAGCGCGTGAGCGACCGCGAGACCGAGCAGGGGCGGGTGATCACGCTGCCCGGGCCGCTGCTGCCCGGGACCGGCGGCTATCGCGTGCTCACGGACAGGCGGCGGGTGGCCCGGCTCCTGGAGTCGCTCGCGCCCGACCGCCTCGAAGTCTCCGACCGGACCACCCTGCGCTGGACCGGCGTATGGGCACGGCGGGCCCGGGTGCCCGCCGTGATGGTCTCCCACGAGACCGCCGACGGAGTGCTGCGGACCTGGGGGCTCTCCGAGGGGATGGCCCGGCGGACCGCCGACGCCCTCAACATCCGTACGGCGCACACCTATGCGCGTGTGGTGTGCACCACGGAGTTCGCCGAGCGTGAGTTCGTCCGTATCGGCGCACGCAATGTCGTACGCGCCCCCCTGGGCGTCGACCTTGTGGGGCGCCACCCCGCGTTGCGCGATCCGGGCGTGCGCGCCCAGTACGCGCGCGGGGGAGAGGCGCTGCTCGTGCTGTGCTCCCGGCTGTCCGTAGAGAAGCGGCCCGGCACGGCACTCGACGCGCTGGAGGCCCTGCTACGGCGCGGACAGCGTGCTGTGCTCGTCGTGGCCGGGGACGGACCGCTGAGGGCCCGGCTCGAACTGCGCGCCCGGGAGCGGAGGCTGCCCGTCACCTTCCTCGGGCACGTCTCCGACCGTGCCGTGCTCGGCGCGCTGCAGGCCTCCGCCGACGTGTGCCTGGCCCCAGGGCCCGCCGAGACGTTCGGGCTCGCCGCTCTGGAGGCGATGGCCTGCGGCACGCCCGTCGTCGCCAGCGCACTGTCCGCTCTGCCGGAGGTCGTCGGGTCCGCCGGGGCCACCGCGGCGGACCGCGGGGACTCCTTCGCGGACGCGGTGCGGCTGTTGCTGGGGCGCCCCGAGAACGAGCGCAGGGAGGCCGCACGCGCGCGTGCGGAGTGTTTCGGATGGGATGCCGCCGTAGAGGGCTTTCTCGCCGCGCACGACGCGGTGGTCCAGGCCCGCCCGCGCTTGCAGGAGGGCGTCGGATGAGACCCCTTCGGTTCGTGGCCCTCGGGGACTCGCTGACGGAAGGCGTGGGTGATCCCGTCGGAGAGGCGTGGCGGGGGTGGGCCGCACTGCTCGCACAGGGGCTCGCCCCGGCGGACGCACCCGTGGAGTTCACCAATTTCGCGGTCAGCGGGGCGCAGACCCGGGATGTGCTGGAGCGGCAGACCCCGGCGGCGCTGGCCCTGGAGCCTGACATCGTCTCCGTGGTGATCGGCGTCAACGACACCCTGCGGTGCACCTTCGACATCCACTCGGTGGCCGAGCGGCTCGACAAGGTGTACGCGGCGTTCCGCGCTCAGGACGCGGTGGTGATGACGGCCTGTCTCCCGGATCCCGGCTCCATGCTCGGACTGCCGGGGGCGTTGGCGCGGCCGTTGGCCCGGCGGCAGCGGGCCGTCAACACGGTCGTGCACGCGCTCTCCGAGCGGCACGGGGCGATGCACCTGCACGCCGCGGAGGAGGAGTGGCTGACGGACCGCGCGATGTGGAGCGCGGACCGGCTGCACCCGGGGGAGCAGGGGCACCGGCAACTCGCCCTGCGCTTCCACGCACTGCTCGCCGAGCAGGACATCGCCACGGGGACGGCGCCCTCGGCCGAGCCCGAGTTTCCCGTGCCCACGCGATCGGCCAGCCTGTGGTGGCTGGCGACCGCGGGAACGGGATGGGTGGCCCGGCGCTGCACGGACCTGCTCCCGCAGCTGCTCACCCTCGCCGCCGCCGAACTACGCCACCGGGCGCGCGGCACCAGTGCGCGCCTCGACCTGAGCGCCTCGCACGCCGTCTCGTCCGCGCTGGCCGCGCTGTCGGTGGCCGAACAGCCGGACGCGGCATGACGGTTCGGCGGGGGCGCAGGGGCGCTCGGCGGCAGCGTGCGGGCGCTTGCCGGCTTCAGCGGCGGCGTACGGCCACGAAGCGCACCGGCGTGCCCGGGACCGCCTGAGCCGCCGCAGGGAGGTCCGTGGGGCGGACGACCGCGATCACCGGGTACCCGCCGGTGGTCGGATGATCGGCGAGGAACACGACCGGCCGGCCGTCGGGCGGTACCTGGACGGCGCCCAGAACCATGCCCTCACTGGGGAGTTCACCGGAAACGGCCCTCTCCAGTGAGGGCCCTTCCGTCCGCAGGCCGATGCGGTTGCTCGCGGACGACACCCGGTACGCACGGGTGGTGAGGACGCGCACGGCCGACGTCGTGAACCAGTCGTCGCGCGGGCCCAGCGTCACCCGCAGGACCAGCTCGGCGGGCGGGGCGGCGTGCGGGACGACATCCACGCGCGCGTGGAGCGCGCCGGGGCGTCCCAGGGGCAACACCATGCCGTCCGTGAGCGGCGGGGGGCCCAGGCCCGAGAGAAGGTCGGTGGAGCGGCTGCCGAGGACCGGGTCCACGGCCACTCCACCGGAGACGGCCACATAGCTGCGCAGCCCCGTGCGCGCGTGGCCGACGTCCAGCAGCGCTCCGGCGGGTACACGCACGGGCGCGCCCCAGGCGGCCGGACGGCCGTCGACGGTGACCGGGCAGGGAGCTCCCGCCACCGCCACGGTGATCGCCGAACGCGGGCGCAGGGCGCAGCCGTTGAGCGTCGTCTCCAGGACAGCCGCTTCGGAAGGGTTGCCGACGAGCCGGTTGGCCAGCGCCGCCGCGGGCGCGTCGAGCGCGCCGGAGCGCGGTACGCCGAGGTGGGCGTGGCCGGGGCGGCCCTGGTCCTGGACGGTGGTCAGCGCCCCGGAGCGGACGACGGAGAGGGCCCGGTCCGTCATGAGCACCGCGCCGGTACGAAGCGGACCCGTGCGCCCGGAGCCAGCAGCGCGGCCGGCACGCGCGCGTGGTCCCACAGCACCACGTCCGTCGTGCCGATCAGCTGCCAGCCGCCCGGCGACGAGCGCGGGTACACACCGGTGTACGGGCCCGCGAGCGCCACGGAACCCGCGGGAACCGCCGTCCGCGGGGTCGCCCGGCGAGGCACGTCGTAGTGCGACGGCAGTCCCGTGAGGTAACCGAAGCCGGGCGCGAACCCGCAGAAGGCGACCCGGAACTCGGCCGCCGCGTGGATCTCGGGCACCTCGCGCTCGGCCACACCCCACAGGGCCGCCACATCCGCCAGGTCGGGACCGTCGTACCGTACGGGGATCTCGATCGCCTCGCCCGCCCGCGCATGCAGCGGCGGGATGTCCCACGTGGGAAGCCGCTCCGCCAGGCGCCCGGGGTCGTCCAGGCCGTCCAGGAGGACCGTGCGAGCCGCGGGGACGATCTCGCGCACGGAAAGGGAACCCTCCGCGCGGCGGCGCAGCAGCTCGGCGTGCAGGGCCTGCGCCGCGTCGCCCGAGGAGACCTCGACGAGCAGGGCCCGGTCACCGACAGGCAGCGCCCGGATGTCCTCGCCGACCGAGAGCGCCCGCGTGCCGTCACCGGCCGGCAGCGCGCCCAAGTCGTCGCCAACTGGCAGCGCTCTCATGCGAACGCCTCCACGCGGACGCCCGAGTGCTCCAGCCGGTCGCGCACCCTGCGGGCCAGCTCCACCGCGCCCGGCGTGTCCCCGTGCAGGCACAGGGACCGGGCGCGGACCGGGACGCGCTCCCCGGAGTGCGAGGTCACCACTCCGAAGCGGGCCAGGCCCACCGAGCGTTCGACGACCGCGTCCGCGTCCGCGATCACCGCGCCGGCCTGGGTACGCGGCACCAGGGTGCCCTCCTCGGTGTACGCGCGGTCCGCGAACGCCTCGGTGACGGTGGGCAGTCCGGCCTGCTCGGCCAGTTTCAGGAAGCGGGAGGAGGGCAGGCCGAGGACGGGCAGGGTGGCGTCCGCCAGCCGTACGCCCTCGACGACCGCCCCCGCCTGCTCCTCGTCGTGCACGACGCGGTTGTAGAGCGCGCCGTGCGGTTTCACATACGACACGCGCGTGCCGGCCGCGCGGGCGAAGACCTCCAAAGCGCCGATCTGGTACGCCACTTCTGCGGCCAGCTCGTCGGCCGGTACGTCCATCGCGCGCCGCCCGAACCCCGCCAGGTCCCGGTAGGAGACCTGGGCGCCGATCCGTACGCCGCGCTCGGCCGCCAGCTCGCACACCCGCCGCATGGTGGCCGCGTCCCCGGCGTGGAAACCGCAGGCCACATTGGCGCTGGTGACGACGGACAGCAGCTGTTCGTCGTCGGTCAGTCGCCAGCGGCCGAAGCCCTCGCCGAGGTCGGCGTTGAGATCGATCGGGGTCATGAGGTGCGGTCTCTCCTGTATCTCCGGATCGGGTCTTTCCGGGTCAAGTCTTTCCTGTTCAGGCCACGCGGTACTGCTCGTCGCGGGTGTCCGTGAGAAACATCTGGCCGGGCGCGTGGGTGATCGCGAACGGTGGGCGGGACGCCATCACGGCGGCCTGGGGTGTCACTCCGCAGGCCCAGAACACCGGGATGTCGTCCGGCGCCGCGTCCACCGGATCGCCGAAGTCGGGACGCGAGAGATCCTCGATGCCCAGCCCCGACGGCTCACCGCAGTGCACCGGGCTGCCGTGCACGGCGGGCAGCAGACTGCTCTCCCTGATCGCCGCGGCCAGGTGCTCGGGCGGGACCGGGCGCATCGACACCACCATCGGTCCGTGCAGCCGTCCGGCCGGACGGCACTGGCGCCCCGTCACGTACATGGAGACGTTGCGCCCCTGCTCGATGTGGCGCATGGGGACGCCCGCCTCGCTCAGCGCCCACTCGAAGGTGAAGCTGCACCCGATGAGGAACGACACCAGGTCGTCGCGCCAGCGGTCGGTCACGTCCGTGGGTTCGTCGACCAACTCGCCGTGTTCCCAGACCCGGTAGCGCGGCAGATCGGTGCGCAGGTCCGCGCCCTGAGCCAGCGGAGTGGTCCAGGAACCGGCGTCGGTGACGTCGAGGACCGGGCAGGGTTTCGGGTTGCGCTGGCAGAACAGCAGCATGTCGTACGCCCAGTCGGCGGGCACCGAGATCAGGTTCGCCTGGGTGTGACCCGCGGCGACTCCGGCGGTGGGGCCCGACACGCCTGAACGGAACTGGGCACGCGCCTTCTTGGGGGTCCACGCGTGCGCGTGGCCGTTGATTTCCAGCAGGGGCGACGGGCGGTCCTGGGCGAGGCTCAACGGTGGGTCCTGGACGGTGTCGTTCACAGGAGCTCCTTGCCACGGGTCTCGGGGAGTCCGATCAGTGCCAGCGCGGCGAGGGCGTAGCCGATCGCGCCGAAGACCAGCGCGCCGCCGACGCCCCAGCTGTCGGCCAGGAAGCCGACCGTGGTGGGGAACGCGGCGCCCACGGCGCGCCCCGTGTTGTACGTGAAGCCCTGTCCCGTGCCGCGCACCGCCGCCGGGTACAGCTCGCTGAGGAACGAGCCGAAGCCGCTGAAGATCGCCGACATACAGAAGCCGAGCGGGAAACCGAGCACAAGGAGAAGGGCGTTGGCGCCGCTGGGGATGTTCGCGTAGGTGAGGATGCAGGCCGCCGAGAGGATCGCGAAGAGCAGGATGTTGCGCTTGCGGCCCAGTTTGTCGGTGAGATAGCCGCCCGTGAGGTAGCCGATGAAGGCTCCGGAGATCAGGAACGTGAGGTAGCCGCCGGTGCCGACGACCGACAGGCCGCGCTCCGTCTTCAGGTACGTCGGTACCCAGGTGGCCAGCGTGTAGTAGCCGCCCTGGACACCGGTGGAGAGCAGGACCGCGAAGAACGTGGTGCGCAGGAGGCCGGGAGCCTCGGCCGTACCCGGCTTGAAGATCGCCGTGAACGAACCCTTCTGGGCGCTCTTCTCGCGCTCGGCGGCCGCCTCGGGAGCGTCCTGCACCCGGCGCCGCACCCAGAGGACGAGCAGCGCGGGCAGCGCGCCGGTCCAGAACATCACGCGCCAGGCCAGGTCGGCGCTGACGAACTGGAAGACCAGCGTGTAGACGACCACCGCCAGTCCCCAGCCGACGGCCCAGGAACTCTGGACCGCGCCGAGCGTGCGGCCCCGGTGCTTCGCGCTCGCGTACTCGGCGACCAGGATCGCGCCGACCGCCCATTCGCCGCCGAAACCGAGGCCCTGAAGGGCGCGGAACACCAGCAGCGTCTCGTAGTTGGGCGCGAAACCGCAGGCGACGGTGAACACCGCGTAGGTGATCACGGTGATCATCAGCGCCTTGACGCGACCGAACCGGTCCGCGGCCACGCCGGCGACGGCGCCACCGATCGCCGAGACGACCAGCGTGACCGTAGTGAACAGGCCGGTCTGGCCGCTGTCCAGACCGAAGTACGCCGCCAGCGCGACCATGCTCAGTGGCAGCGTGAAGTAGTCGTACGAGTCGAGGGCATAGCCGCCGAACGCGCCGGCGAAGGCGCGGCGGCCGCGCGGACCGAGCGCGTGCAGCCAGGCGAACGCGCTTTCCTGGGTGGTGAGTTGTTCCGTGCCGGGCCGGGCGTCGGCCGTCAGGGCCTGGGATGGAGGGGTCGTGCTCATGGGCACCTCACAGTGAGGGACGGAGGGTGCTTGAGGACTGAGCCGTGCCGTGCGGAAGCGGTCGGCGCCGGGGGAGCGGATGGCGCCATGAGGAGCAAGGTAGAGGATCGTTGAACGATCCCTCAATACCCATGTTGTTTCGTTCTTGTATCTGCGATTGAATTCCGGGCATGGCAGAGCAGCTGACGGGACTGGCCGACGACCGCGCCCTGCTGGGCCGCACCAGCACCGCCGAACGGGTCTCCGACATCCTCCGGAGCCGTATCGCCGAGGGGTACTTCCCGCCCGGTACACGGTTGTCCGAGGACAGCATCGGCGGGGCGCTCGGCGTCTCGCGCAACACGCTGCGCGAGGCGTTCCGGCTGCTCACGCACGAACGTCTGCTCGTCCATGAACTGAACCGGGGCGTCTTCGTGCGGGTGCTGACCGTCGAGGACGTCGAGGACATCTACCGCACCCGCGGCCTCGTCGAGTGCGCCGTCGTACGCGGCCTCGGTGAGCCGCCGTACGCACTGGAAGGCCTCGCCGCCGCGGTCACCGCAGGGCAGCTGGCGGCCGTCCAGAATGACTGGAAGGGTCTGGCTACGGCCAACATCCACTTCCACCGGGAGCTGGTGGCGCTGGCCGGCAGCGCCCGGACCGACGAGCTGATGCGCAGCGTCTTCGCCGAACTGCGACTCGCCTTCCACCTCGTGGACGAGCCGAGGCGGCTGCACGAGCCGTACCTCGCGCGCAACCGCCAGATCCTCCAGGCCTTGCAGGCCGGGGACCGGGGTGAGGCCGAGAGACTGCTCGCGGTCTACCTGGGCGACTCGCTGGACAGGGTCGTCGAGGTGTACCGGCGACGGGTGGCTGAAGGCGGCCAGGGCCTCGGCTGAGCCCCTCTCGCGCGGGTGTGACGGTAGTCGCTTCTGCGTCGTTTGGGTCGTTGTCAGACCGAGGACCTAGTCTGTGCACCGTGACTTCGCCTGCATCGACGGACAGCGTTCCGCCCCAGCTCAGCGCGGGGCCGCGCCCCGCGCCGGGCCCGGCCGCCGACGAGGGCCTGGCGCGGCGGCTGCGCGCGCTCGCCTGCACGGCGCCGCTGCACGACCTCGATGTGCGCAAGGCGAACCTCGCGGGTGAGTACACCGTGTATGGGATGGCGGAGGTCGCCCTCGCCGCCATCGACCTGGTCACGCTGAACATGGACTTCGACACGGGCGCCGACCACGACCAGATAGTGGCCAGGCTCATTCCGCGCATCGCCGCCCAGGCCCCGCGGCGGCCCGTCGCCGAGCACGAGCGCGTGGCCCGCTGGGTCCTCGAGAACCTGATCAACGTCGGCAGCGTCGACCGCGGCTTCCGGGCCGTATACGGCACCTTCGCGCCCGACGGCTCCTATGTGCGCCGCGACTACGACTTCAAGCTGATCGAGGAGGTGCCCGGCTACGGAGGGAGCGTCTATCTCCGTACGACCGACGAAGCGGTCAACGTCCTAGTCGGCGCCCTCGACACCGACGTCACCAGCGCGCAGATCGCCGCCGAGGTCAAGCTGGAGGTGCTGATCAGCCGCGGTCGGCTCGCCGACGCGCAGCTCGCCGCCGAGCAGGCCCGCTACCGGACGGTGCAGTACTCGGAGACGCTCCGCAGGGCGCTGGACGCGACCCGGCGCAATGTGCGGGCCGTCGACTGGCTCCAGGCCGTACCCGACATGATCGCCGAGGCCCTGGACCACGTCGCCGACCGCTACCGGCACGAGAACGCGATCCTCACCAACATCCGCAAGGCCCGTGACGAGTCCGAGGACCCCGAGCAGAAGCGCCGCGCCGCCGAGCTCGTCGACATCGTGAAGGACTGCATCCGCAGGCATACGCAGCTGCAGTCCCGCCTTCTGGAGGCGGGCCCGCTCTTCCGCGCCGAGCAGGACCGGCAGGCCTTCGCCACGCCCATGACGACCTCGGGGATAGACCTCTACGGGCATCTCGTCGCGCCCGTGCTGCCGCTGCCCGTGGAGCAGGCGCTGCGCGTGACGGACGCGTTCTTCGCGCGCGGAACGGGTCTGCGCACGCCTGTGGCCGTGCGCGTGGGGGACCTGGTCGACATACTGCTGACGCCGCCGGTGGAGCGGGAGCACCTCGGGGCGGAGATGCCCGAGCCGGACCTCATTGCCACGCCGGACGACAGCCGGTTCAGCGAGGAACAGCTCGCTTCCGCGATGGAACTGCTGGATCTGCCTTCGGACGCGCCCCGGCGGTTGTCGGGGCTGCTCGCGGAGGCGCGCCGCCGGGATCCCGAACTTCCCTACCTGGTAGCTCTGTTGGCTGTTCACGCGGCCAGTCCGCCGGTCGGCACCGCGTATCGGCAGGGCGAGGAGAAGCTGCTGTTCGCCGTGGACGACGGGGCCGAGCTGGATGATCCGGAGTTCGGCGGGGCCGATCTGATCGTGGGGATGGCTCTGCTGGATGCGGTCGGGATGGCGGCGGATCGGCAGTGAGCATGTCATTGGAAGAGCTGGGGAAGAGCGGGTTGTCTGTGACCTGCGGCTGGTCCGTGCTGGTCGCGCCCACCCGGCGGAGCCGCACATGACACAGCCCCGCGCCCCTTTCAGGGGCGCTCTTGTCCCCGTATCGCTGAACAAGGAGCCCCAGTCGTGACCGAGCACGTCGAGTGGAGTGAACCGGAAGCCGCCGCCGTACCGGCGAACGCGCCCGTCACGCCTGCCGACGCCGCCGACGCGGCGCGTCTCGTCGCCTTTGGGCTGCAGCCCAAGTTGCAGCCCGCGCGGGATCAGGAGTACGCGGAGCTGTTGCGGCGCTACCGGGAGGACCCGCCCTTCGCGCGGCTTGCCGACGCTGTGGCCGCCGGGCTCGGGCTGGTCGTCCTGGAGGTGTCACCGCGCGCGGGGATGGCGGTGACCGCCGCCGAGGACTCGGTGTTCGCCGTGCGTATGGGCGACTACGCGCGTCGTGCGTCGTCCGACTCGGGGGACCGTTTCCTGCACGGGCTCGCGCATCTCGCCGTCGCCGCCATGGCGTTCCCGCGCCCCGAGGACCTCGCGGACGACGGGTACATCGGGCGTGTCTCGGTCAACGGCGTCGATGCCTTCGTACGTCAGGCCTGCCATCGCCTCGAGGAGCGGGCCGAGGAGCAGGGCGAGAACACCGACCCGGCGACCGAGGCGCCCGGGCTTGAGTCGGCCTGGCGGATCTGGGCGCGGCGCAGCTCCACCGGGGCCACCAAGGACGCGCGAAGACTGGCCGGCTCGACCACCGGCATCGTCGGCAAGGCCGTCGCGTTCCTCACCGACTCCGGATTCCTGCAGCGCACCGGCGACGACTCCGGAGGGACATACCGGACGACGGCCCGCTATCAGCTCCAGGTCCGTGACATGGCGGGCAGCGCGGCGATGGCCGAGCTCCTTGAGCTGGGCATCGTCCCGGTGACCGACGGCACCGCGACTCTGCTGCCCGCCGAGGACACCGACGACCTGGAGCTGGCGGCCGACGCCGGACTGCCGTTCCACTCCTGACCGCCTGAACTTCGTTTACGACTACGAGAGTCCGCCGCCATGTACGAGCTGTCCCGGGTCCGCCTCTACTCCATCGGGCCTGCCGGTGCGCGCTATGCCGACACCGTGCTTGACCTGCGGGGTGTCGGCGAGCCCGTGCCCGACCCCGCGCCCACCCAGGCGGAGTTCTTCGAGGAGGAGCCCGTCGGGCCGCCGCGCCGGCCCGCGCCCGCGGGCGTGCTCTTCCTGGAGAACGGCGGCGGCAAGTCGGTGCTGCTCAAGCTGATCTTCTCGGTGATGCTGCCGGGCCACCGCAACACGCTGGGCGGCGCCAGCTCCGGTGTGCTGCGCAAGTTCCTGCTCGCCGACGACTGCGGGCATGTCGCGCTGGAGTGGCAGCACACGCTGACCGGCGAGTGCGTCGTGGTCGGCAAGGTGAGCGAGTGGCGGGGGCGGCAGGTCTCCAACGACCCGCGGAAGTTCGCGGAAGCCTGGTATTCGTTCCGGCCCGGTCCCGGGCTGAGCCTGGACAACCTGCCCGTCGCCGAGTCCACCGCCGTACGGCCGTCCGTCGAGGGCGCATCCGGCGCGCAGGGGCGGCGGCGCACCATGAAGGGCTTCCGGGACGCGATCACCGAGGCCGGCAAGGCGTATCCGCACCTCGAAGTGCACTGGGAGGAGATCCACGACCGCTGGAACGAGCATTTGACGGATCTCGGCCTGGATCCCGAACTCTTCCGCTACCAGCGGGAGATGAACGCCGACGAGGGCGAGGCCGCCGGTCTCTTCGCGGTCAAGAAGGACTCCGACTTCACCGACCTGCTGCTGCGCGCGGTCACCGACACCCGGGACACGGACGGACTCGCCGATCTGGTCGGCGGCTTCGGCAACAAGCTGGGGCGGCGCGCCGAGCTCATCGCCGAGCGGGACTTCACGGCCGGGTCCGTGGATCTGCTCGGCCGGATCGTCGAGGCCGCCGAGGCGAGGGCACGCGCGCGTGACATCCACGCGGGCGCCGAGCGGCGGACGCGGACGCTGGCGCGGCGGCTGTCCGCGCGGGCCGTGCAGGAGCGCGTGCGCGCCGGTGAACTCGCGCAGCGGGTGACGGCCGCCGCGTACGCCGTGACTCATGCGGAAGGCGCCCGTGAGCGCAGCTCCCTGATCGCCGCCGAACTCGCCTACCGGCACGCCTCGTTGGCACTAGCCGGGGCGGAGAAGTCCGCAGCCGCGCAGAAGCGCGAGCTGGCCGACGCCCGCACACTGCACTCGGCCTGGCAGGCCGCCGAGGCCGTGCTGCGGCACCGCGCCGCCGCCGACCGCTCCGCGCGCGTGGCCGCCGCGATTCTGGAGGCCGAGCGGGACGCCGCGCCCGCGCTCGCCGCGCGCGCGAGGGCCGCCGTCGACCTCGTACGCGCCCTGCACCGCGCCGCCGAAGGCGCCGAGGCACTCGCCAACGAGGAGGAGGAGCGGTCCGCCGGGCTCCAGGAGATCGGCGAGACGGCGTACGCGGACTCGACCGCTGCGGCCACCGCAGCGCAGCGCGCCCGCAGCGAGGTCGGGCATCTGCGCCAGCGTCTGAGCGAGGTCGAGCAGGAGACCGCCGAGGCGGTCCGTGCCGGCTGGCTCGACGACAGCGCCCCCGACGCCGACCCGGCCCGCGCCGCTCTCGCCGCCAGCGACGCCGAGAAGACGGCCGTCGCTGCCTGGGACACCGCGCGGGAGGCCTCGCGGCGCGCTTCGGAGCATGCTCGGGAGGCTGCGTCCGCCGAGTCGCGCGCCGAGCTCACGGCGGCGCGCGCGGCGGACGCCGCGACCGCGGCGGAGCTGGCCTACGACGGGGAACGGCGTACGGCCGAGGCGTTGGCGGGAGAGGAACGGCTCGCGGAACTGCTGAGCCTCCCCGGCACCGGCGTTCGCCACGGAGTTCCGCAGCCGCGGCGTGATGAGGAAGCCGACAGCTCCGCCAGTCCTTCCGGTGGCGCCCCGTTCACTCCCGAAGAGCTGGACAACTACGCCGACGAACTCCGCGAACTCCTCGACGACGGCGTAGCCTCCGCCGAACGTCAGCTCTTCGAGCTGCGCACCGCCGCGGCCGATGACGCACGCATCCTCGGGGCGCTCGGTGACGGAGGGCTGCTGCCCCCGGGGCCGGACGTGCTGGCCACCGTCGAGTACCTCGGCGAGCACGGGATCCCCGCACTGCCGGGGTGGCGCTACCTCGCGCAGGCCGTCGACCCCGTCGACCACGCGCGCGTGCTGGCCGCGAGGCCGGAGCTGGTCGACGGTGTGATCATCACCGACCCGGACACGCACGCACGGGCCCGCGAGGCGCTCAGCGACGCGGCACTGCTGCCGCGGTCCGCCGTGGCCGTGGGCACCGCGGCCGCGCTGCTCGCCCCGACTCCGGCCCCCGACGCGGGCGACGGCGACGTGTTCCTCGTACCGCCGAACCCGGCCATGCACGACGAGCACGCCGCCGACGAGGAACGGCAGGCGCTGCGCACCCGTGCGACCCAGCGGGACGAGGAGATCCGCACCCTCGCGGCACGGCTCGGCAAGGACCGTGAGCTGGCGGCGCGGCTGGCGTCCTGGCGGACCGGCTGTCCGGCGGGGCGGCTCGTCGAGCTCGCCACGGCCGCCCACGACGCGCGCGCGTTCGCCGAGGAGACCGAGGCCGAGCTGGCCGAGGCGCGTACCGTCCGGGCGGAGGCCGACGAGGCGGCGGCCGAGGCGGCCCACGTACGGGACGAGCGGCAGGAGGCCGCCCAGCGGGCCCGGCGTGCCGCCGACGCGCTCGCCGGACTCGCCTACCGGCTGCGCGAGCGCGCCGGCTGGCAGGTCAAGGTCCGCGAACTCGCCGATGAGGCAACGGAGTCGGAGGCCCGCGCCCAGGTCTGTCTGGAGCGCGCCCGCGCCGCTGACGAGGACCGCCGGGCCGCTCAGCGCGCCGCCGACGACGCCCGCCGCACGGCCCGCGCGCTGCGTGCCGAGCGCGCGGAGATCGCGGGCGCCCCCGACGACGTACCGGAGGACGAGACAGGCGCGTCGAAGTCGTCGCTGCCCGCCTTGCGTGAGGCCTACCGGGCCGCCTCCCAGCTGTACGAGAAGGTCGGCGTCGGCGCCGACCTGCGGGCCGAGCAGGCGCGGGCCGAGAGCGACGCGAGCGCGGCGCTGGCCGAGTGGGACCGGCTCAGCAACAAGGTGCGGACACGGGCGGCGCAGCTCCTGGAGTCGCCGGACGGTTCCGACGGGCCCTCCCGGCAGGCCGCCGCCGCGCGTGCGGAGGAGCTTGTGCAGCTCCTGGAGACCCGGATGTCCACGGCGAGCGAGCAGCTCGGACGCCTGCGCGGCGAGGCCGAGCGCCACGCACCCGAGGACGGCGAGGCCCACACCGAGCTTCCGGAGGAGCTGCTTCCGCGCGATGCCGAGCACGCGCAGAGCCTGCTGCGTACCGCCACCGCCGAACTCGCCTCCCGTACCGAGGCGTTGAGCCAGGCGCGCGAGGCCCACGCCGAACTGCTCGACGCCCACCGTGCCGCCGAGGATGCCGCCGGTGGCTTCGACGAGACGGCCGCCCTGCTCAGGGACCTGCTGCGGGAGCACGCCGACGAGGAGCAGGAGGAGCCGGAGCCCTATCCCGGCACCCTCGAAGAGGCCCGGCACTCCGCCGCAGAGGCGCGCCGCTCGCTGCGCGGCTGCGCCGCCGACCTTTCCGCCGCCGAGGGCGCCGTGCGCGAGGCGAGCGACATCCTCGTCCGGCATGCCAACTCCACGCGCTACGAGCAGGTGCGCACCCCGGCGCGGCAGCAGATCCGTGAGTTGCCCGCCTCTGCGCTGCCCGAGCACGCCCAGAAGTGGGCGGACGCGTTCGCGCCCCGACTGCGGGTGCTGACGGACGAGTTGGAGCAGCTGGAGCGCAACCGGGACTCGATTGTGGACCGGCTGCGCGGGCTGGTGGAGTCGGCTCTCGCCACGCTGCGGTCCGCTCAGCGGCTCTCCCGGCTTCCCGAGGGGCTCGGCGAGTGGTCCGGGCAGGAGTTCCTGCGCATCCGCTTCGAGGAGCCCGACCAGGCGACGCTCACCGAGCGGCTCGGCGAGGTCGTCGACGAGGCCACCCGCGCGGCGGTCAAGAAGAACTCCGACATGCGGCGTGACGGGATGTCGTTGCTGCTGCGCGGGGTCAGCGCCGCGTTGCAGCCGAAGGGCATCGCCGTGGAGATCTTGAAGCCGGATGCCGTACTGCGTGCCGAGCGCGTCCCCGTCGGGCAGATGGGCGACGTCTTCTCCGGCGGCCAGCTCCTCACCGCGGCCATCGCGCTGTACTGCACGATGGCCGCGCTGCGCAGCAACGACCGGGGCCGCGACAAGCACCGCCATGCCGGCACGCTCTTCCTCGACAACCCCATCGGGCGCGCCAACGCGACGTACCTGCTGGAGTTGCAGAGGGCCGTGTCCGACGCGCTCGGCGTCCAACTCCTCTACACCACTGGTCTGTTCGACACGACCGCGCTCGCCGAGTTCCCCCTCGTCATCCGGCTGCGCAACGACGCGGACCTGCGCGCCGGGCTGAAGTACATCAGCGTCGAGGAACATCTCCGACCGGGACTGCCGCAGCAGTCCCCGGCCGGGGAGGATGATTCGGTGCACAGCGAGATCACGGCGACGCGGATGTTCAAAAGGCCCGCGCCAAGCGCCTCGTAAGGGGGCGCGGGGAGCTGCCCGCCCAGCCACAAGCGGCCCGCGGGGCAGGCTCGTTGGAGCCGGCGGCACTGTGACGGCGTAACCGGGGATGCCCCCTTGGCCGTGACGAGAGCGGCAGCTCTTGGTCGTGGTCAAGAGGGGCGCCCCCAGGTCGTGCCTAGGAGTGCGACAACTGTCCGGCCCCGCCGCCCTGGCGACGTATCCGCTCCTGCGCGCGCTCCGCGGCCCGCGCCTGTCGCTTGGCCTTGCGTCGCTCGCGTCGCAAGGCCCGCGCGGTGCTGCTCGGTTCCGACACCACTCCGTTCCGCTGGTTCCACACCTGTCGTGTGACCCAGACGTCGAGGGCGGCCCAGGTGGCCACAACCGTGCTGCCCACGCTGCTCAGGACCATGGGGAAGGCCAGCCACGATCCCGTGACGGTGCACAGGAAGGCCACCACCGCCTGCGTGAGCGTCACGGCGATGATGATCACCGCGCGCACGGCCGCCGTACGCACCGGATCGGGCAACCGCCGTCTGCGCGCGGGCTCCTCGATCCACAACGGCCGGTAGTACCCCTCCTCTTCGTACCCTTCCGCCGCGACGCCTTGCTCAGGAGCCCGGCCGTGCTCGCTCATGGCGGCGCCCTGTCCGTCCGGCTCGTCGCGACCGCGCGTCGCGTCGCGTCGCTCAGTCAGCTGACCGCGTCCGTCCGCCGGAATGTCGCGATCCGGTGCCTGAGTGGCCGGTCGTGCCACCTCGGGCGTTGCCACCCCTGTCCCGAGCGCCCCGTGCCGCTCCGCCGTGCCCATCAACTCGTCACTCCCCACCGCCCAGCAGGCCCCTCGCACTGGTGTCATGCGACACCGGCTCCCCAGTGGCTGCCCGGCTTGCACTGTTTTACGCCGCCTGGACGCGGCATGCGGCCCCTGCGGCCGATTCCGCCCCCATTTCCCGTACAGAAAGACGAACGGAGTGCCTCGAAGATTCCCAACGAGCGAAAAAATCCGGCCAACTGACCAAGTTCACCGCTCCGATGGGATCCGGCCCCAACTGCCGGTTTCGGGGAGGCAATCTCCCCCAATGAACGGACAACTGCCCATGTCTCGTTCCCATCCCGGCGGAGCTGCGTCCGGACAGCGCTTCGAGTTACCTGTGCGTCAGTAGTAGGCTCACGCCGTTTGTTGACGCACATGTGTACCCCCCGGGCCGGAGGGGGTCGAGCTGGGGGAGGCCATGCGCTTTCGCGGGAAGTCCATCCGCCGGAAGATCGTGGCGCTGCTCCTCGTGCCGCTGGTGTCCTTGACCGCGATCTGGGCCTTCGCGACCGTGCTCACGGGGCGCGCGGCCAACCAACTGTTCAACGTGGCCGACATCGTGGAGAAGATCGGCTATCCCACCGAGGACGCCGTCCGGGTCCTCCAGCAGGAACGCCGCCAGACTCTCGTCTATCTGGCCGATCCGCGCGCCTCCGACGCGCTCGCGGCGCTCAAGCGCAGCCGGACCGCCACTGACAGCGTCGTGGCGAAGGTCCGCAAGAACTCCAAGGACGAGGACCTGCGCGAGGAGATGGGCGGGGGCACCTCGGAGCGCCTCACCGCCATCCTGGACGCCGTCGACGGAATCGACTCGCTGCGCCACAGCGTCGAGGAGGGCACCGTCAACCGGTCCCAGGCCCTCGACCAGTACAACCGTCTGATCGACCCCTGTTACGTCCTGATGGCCAACCTTCATGTGCTCGACGACGTCGAGATGGACAAGCAGGGCCGCGCCCTCGTCAACGTCGCCCGAGCCCGCGAGCTGCTCTCCCGCGAGGACGCCCTCCTCGGCTCCGCGCTCGTCGCGGGCCGCATCACCCGCGACGAGATCCGCGACATCTCCGACCTCGTCGCCCAGCGCACGCTGCTCTACGACACCAGCCTGCCGCTGCTGCCCTCCTCGGAACGCGATCGCTTCCAGCGCTACTGGAAGAACGCCGACACGGCGCCCCTGCGCGTCGCCGAGCAGTCCGTCGTCAACTCCGCCGCCGGCTCGCCGCGTGGCGTCACCGCGAAGAGCTGGGACAACGCGGCCGGACATGTGCTCGACGACCTCGCCAAGCTCGACGACAAGGCGGGCGACCGCTACCAGGACCGGGTCCGGCCCGTGGCCATGGCCGTCATCGTCAAGGCGGTCATCGCGGGCGTCATCGGGCTCATCGCTCTGCTGGTCTCGCTCGTGATGTCCGTACGCATCGGCCGGAGCCTCATCCGCGACCTGCGCCGACTGCGACTGGAGGCCCACGAGGCGTCCGGTGTCCGGCTGCCCAGCGTGATGCGCCGTCTGTCCGCCGGCGAACAGGTCGACGTCGAGACCGAGGTTCCGCGCCTGGAATACGACAAGAACGAGATCGGCGAGGTGGGCCAGGCCCTCAACACCCTCCAACGCGCCGCCGTCGAGGCCGCGGTCAAGCAGTCCGAACTGCGCGACGGCGTCTCCGAGGTCTTCGTCAACCTCGCGCGCCGCAGTCAGGTCCTGCTCCACAAGCAGCTCACCCTGCTCGACACCATGGAGCGCAGGACCGAGGACACCGACGAACTCGCCGACCTGTTCCGCCTCGACCACCTGACCACCCGCATGCGCCGCCATGCCGAGGGCCTGGTCATCCTCTCCGGCGCCGCCCCGTCCCGGCAGTGGCGCAAGCCCGTACAGCTCATGGACATCGTGCGCGCCGCCGTCGCGGAGGTCGAGGACTACGAGCGCATCGAGGTACGACGGCTGCCGCGCGTCGCCGTCACGGGACCCGCGGTCGCCGACCTCACCCACCTCGTGGCCGAACTCCTGGAGAACGCCACGGTGTTCTCGCCACCGCACACGGCCGTTCAGGTCCTCGGTGAGCGCGTTGCCAACGGCTTCACCCTGGAGATCCACGACCGCGGCCTGGGCATGGCCGCCGAGGCGCTCCTCGACGCCAACCTGCGGCTCGCCGAGACCCCCGAGTTCGAACTCTCCGACACCGACAGGCTCGGCCTCTTCGTGGTCAGCCGGCTCGCCCAGCGGCAGAACGTCCGCGTCTCCCTCCAGCCCTCCCCGTACGGCGGTACCACCGCGGTCGTGTTCATCCCCGACGTGCTCCTCACCGACGACGTCCCGGACACCAACGGCATCGGCTTCCGCCTCGACCGCACGCTGCCCACGAAGGAGGGCGAGACCGAGGAGGGCCGCAAGGCGGCGCTCTCCCAGGTGCCGGTACGGCTCCCGGGCCTGCCCGCCTCGATCCTGGACGGTCCGGTCGAACTGGAGGCGCCGGTCGACCTGGACACCCTCACCGGATTCCCGGGCGCCCTCGACGACGAGGACAGCGAGCGCGGCGGTCTGTTCCGGCCTCGTCGCTCCATAGCCGGTGTTCCGGGCGAGCTGCAGCAGACCCACGACGGCCTCGGCGAGCCCGCCCGCTCCGGCGACGACGACCTTCCGGCTGCCGCGCCGGTCCCGCTGCCGAGGCGCAGGACACCCAAGCTCGTCAGCTCGCACGGGCGCCCTGTGACCCAGACGAGGTCCCGGCGCGACGAGGCGGACGGGGAGTTCGCCGAGGACTTCGACTCGCTGCAGAGCCTGGAGCCGGTGCAGAACCTGGGGCCCGTGGGGAGCCCGGAACCGGTGGAGCGCGGCGCGGTGGACCTCGGCGGTGCGAAGCCGCTGCCGGCCCGCCGCGGAGAGCGTGGTGAGACCCCGGCCCGGCGTGGCGGCGAGCGCCCCGAGGCCTCGGGCCTTCGCGAAGCTGCGGGAGTGCGAGAAGCGGCCGGCCTTCGCGAGGCGCCCGCTCTCCGTGAGGCGCGCGGCCATGGAGACGCCCCCGCCCTCCCCCGGCGCACCCGTCGCACCACCGCGTCGCCGAGCACGGACGAGACCACCCCGCGCTCCGACGCCGCGACGGGAGAGGCAGAATCAGGCGTGGGCCCGCTGCCCCGCCGCGTCCGACAGGCCAATCTGGCCCCGCAGTTGAAGGACGGCCCCGAGCGGCGCACCGAGCGCGACAAGGCCCGTACCGGCACAGGAGCGGACCTCGCCGAGCGCGACGCGGACGAGGTGCGCAACCGGATGGCCTCGCTCCAGCGGGGCTGGCAGCGCGGCCGCGAGGAGAACGCCGCGGGCGACGACGCCCAGGACGGCACAGCAAGAGGAACGACAAAGGGGGACGGTCGATGACCGCACCGAAGGCCGCAGGGCCCACCACGACCAGCAAGGCGACAGGCGAGCTGAACTGGCTTCTCGACGAACTGGTGGACCGCGTCGCCAGCATCCGCAAGGCGATCGTGCTCTCCGGCGACGGCCTTCCCACCGGGGCTTCCAAGGACCTGACCCGGGAGGACAGCGAGCACCTGGCCGCCGTCGCGTCCGGCTTCCACAGCCTCGCCAAGGGCGTCGGCCGCCACTTCGAGGCGGGCAGCGTCCGGCAGACCGTCGTCGAACTCGACGAGGCCTTCCTGTTCGTCACGGCCGCCGGTGACGGCAGCTGCCTTGCCGTCCTCTCGGACGCCGACTCCGACGTCGGGCAGGTCGCGTACGAAATGACGCTCCTGGTCAAACGGGTCGGCGTACATCTGGCCGCCGCTCCACGCACCGATCTGCCTTCGGGCGGGTAGTGGGATGACATGAGCGTGAGCGGAGACGGTCAGGGAAGACGCCACTGGTTCGACGACGAGGCCGGACCGGTGGTCCGGCCGTACGCGATGACACGGGGCCGCACCACCAGTCCGGCCCAGCACCGCCTCGATCTGATCGCGGTGGTCGTCACCGAACCGCACGCCGACGACCCCGAAGCGGACCAGACGCTGTCCCCGGAACACGTGGACATCGTCGAACTCTGCCGCGACGCCCCCCAGTCGGTCGCCGAACTCGCCGCCGAACTCGACCTGCCCATCGGAGTGGTCCGGGTCCTCATCGGAGACCTGGTGGACGACGAAATGGTCCATGTGACACGTCCCGTACCCCCTGCCGAACTGCCGGACGAGAGTATTCTGCGCGACGTGATCAACGGCCTCCGGGCGCTCTGAGCAGGGCGGAAGCGGGGAACAGACGTGACAGGCTGGCAGTTCTGGGTCGATCGAGGCGGCACCTTCACCGATATCGTCGCGCGCCGCCCGGACGGCCGCCTGCTCACGCACAAGCTGCTCTCGGAGAATCCGGCCAGATACGCCGATGCGGCGGTCGCGGGCGTGCGCGAGCTCCTCGATGGCGAGGGTGGCGCGGGCGGTGACGGCAAGGGCTCCGAGGGTGCGCACATCGAGGCCGTCCGTATGGGCACCACCGTCGCCACCAACGCCCTCCTGGAACGCAAGGGTGAGCGCACCCTCCTCGTCGTCACCCGCGGCTTCCGTGACGCCCTGCGCATCGCCTACCAGAACCGGCCCCGCATCTTCGCCCGGGCGATCGAACTGCCCGAGCTGCTGTACGAGCGTGTCGTCGAGGTCGACGAGCGGATCGCCGCCGACGGTACGGTGCTGCGCGCCCCCGACCTGGAGGCACTCGCAGGGCCCCTCCAGGAGGCCTACGACTCCGGGATCCGCGCCGTCGCCGTCGTCTGCATGCACAGCCACCTCCACCCCGCCCACGAACAAGCCGTCGGCGAGCTGGCCGCCCGCACCGGGTTCCCGCAGATCTCGCTCTCCAGCGAGGTCAGCCCGCTGATGAAACTCGTCCCACGCGGTGACACGGCCGTCGTCGACGCCTATCTGTCGCCCGTGCTGCGCCGCTACGTCCAGCGCGTCGCCGACGAACTCCAGGGCGTGCGGCTGATGTTCATGCAGTCCAATGGAGGGCTCGCCGAAGCGGGCCAGTTCCGGGGCAAGGACGCCATCCTGTCCGGGCCCGCCGGCGGCATCGTCGGCATGGCCCGGATGTCGCAGCTCGCCGGCTTCGACCGCGTCATCGGCTTCGACATGGGTGGCACGTCCACGGACGTCTCGCACTTCGCGGGCGAGTACGAGCGGGTCTTCACCACCCAGATCGCCGGGGTCCGGCTGCGCGCGCCCATGCTGGACATCCACACCGTCGCCGCGGGCGGCGGCTCGGTGCTGCACTTCGACGGCTCCCGCTACCGCGTGGGCCCCGATTCGGCGGGCGCGGCCCCAGGGCCGGCCTGCTACCGCGGCGGCAGCCCGCTCACCGTCACCGACGCCAACGTCACACTCGGCCGTATCCAACCCGCCCACTTCCCGGCGGTGTTCGGCCCCCATGGCGACCAGCCCCTCGACGACACCCTGGTCCGCGACCGGTTCACCGCCCTCGCGCGCGAGATCCGGGAGCAGACCGGCGACGACCGTACCCCTGAGCAGGTCGCCGAGGGCTACCTCCAGATCGCCGTGGCCAACATCGCCAACGCCGTCAAGCGGATCTCGGTGCAGAAGGGCCACGACGTCACCCGGTACGTGCTGACCACCTTCGGCGGCGCGGGCGGCCAGCACGCGTGCATGGTCGCCGACTCGCTCGGCATCCGTACCGTCCTCGTTCCGCCCATGGCCGGTGTCCTCTCCGCCCTCGGAATCGGACTCGCCGACACGACGGCCATGCGTGAACAGTCCGTGGAAGCGCCCCTGGAAGCTTCCTCGATGCCCGGCGTCCTCAAGACCGCCGACGACCTGGAGGGCGCCGCCCGCGCCGAACTGCTCGCCGAGGACGTGCCCGAGGACCGCATCCAGGTCACCCGCCGCGCCCAACTCCGCTATGACGGCACGGACACAGCGCTCACCGTCGAGCTCAGCGAGCCCGACACCATGACCCACGCCTTCGAAGAACGCCATCGCGCCACCTACTCCTTCACCCTCGACCGCCCGGTCGTCGTGGAAGCCCTCTCCGTAGAAGCCACCGGTCTCACCGAACCCCCCGATCTCTCTGCCCTCGCGCCCCATGAAGCCGTCGTCGAAGGCAGCTCCGCTGCGCAAGGCCCCTACGCAGCCCCGGAGACGGTGAGCCTCCACACGGGCGGCGCCTGGCGCGACGTACCCCTGCACCGCCGCGAGGAACTCCCGCCCGGCGAGACCGTGAGTGGACCCGCGATCATCGCCGAAGCCGGTGCGACGACCGTCGTCGACGACGGCTGGCGGGCCGCGACGACCGATGACGGGCATCTGGTCATGGAACGCGTCGCGGTTACGCAGAGTTCCGATCTCGGCACGGAAGCGGACCCGGTTCTCCTGGAGGTCTTCAACAACCTCTTCATGTCCATCGCCGAACAGATGGGCGCCCGCCTGGAGTCCACCGCCCAGTCGGTCAATATCAAGGAGCGCCTGGACTTCTCCTGCGCCCTCTTCGATCCCGACGGCAGTCTTGTCGCCAACGCCCCGCATATCCCTGTCCACTTGGGCTCGATGGGCACGAGCGTCAAGGAAGTCATCAGGCGGCGCGGGGACAGCATGCGGCCGGGCGACACCTACGCGGTCAACGACCCGTACCACGGCGGCACCCACCTCCCCGACGTCACCGTGATCACCCCGGTCTTCGACACGGAGGGTGAGCGAATCCTCTTCTACGTCGCCGCGCGGGGTCACCACGCCGAGATCGGCGGCATCTCTCCGGGCTCCATGCCCGCGAACAGCCGCACCATCGACGAGGAGGGCATCCTCTTCGACAACTGGCTGCTGGCCGAGAACGGCCGCTTCCGCGAAGCCGAGACCCTGGCCCTGCTCACCGCGGCGCCCTACCCCTCGCGCAATCCGAAGACCAACCTTGCCGACCTGCGCGCCCAGATCGCCGCCAACCAGAAAGGCGTCGACGAAGTCGCCCGCATGATCGAGGACTTCGGGCTCGATGTCGTCCAGGCGTACATGAAGCACGTCCAGGACAACGCGGAAGAGGCGGTGCGGCGCGTCGTCGACGCTCTTGAAGACGGTGAGTTCGCTTACGAGACCGACTCGGGGGCCGTCATCCGCGTCCGCGTCTCCGTAGACCGCGAAAAACGCTCCGCCACCGTCGACTTCACGGGCACCTCCCCGCAGCTCACCACCAACTTCAATGCCCCGTTCGCGGTGGTCAACGCAGCCGTCCTGTACGTCTTCCGCACGCTCGTCGCCGACGACATTCCGCTCAACGACGGCTGTCTGCGACCCCTGGACATCGTGGTGCCGCCGGGATCGATGCTCGCTCCCGAGCCTCCGGCCGCAGTCGTCGCGGGCAACGTGGAGACCTCTCAGGCGATCACCGGCGCCCTGTACGCGGCCTTGAGCGTGCAGGCCGAGGGCTCCGGCACCATGAACAACGTCACCTTCGGCAATGAGCGGTACCAGTACTACGAGACCGTGGCTTCCGGATCGGGCGCGGGCGACGGCTTCCCCGGCGCGCCCGTCGTGCAGACCCACATGACCAATTCGCGGCTCACCGACCCCGAGGTCCTGGAGTGGCGACTGCCCGTCCAGCTCGACGAGTTCGCGGTCCGGCGCGGAAGCGGTGGCGCAGGGCGCCGGCGCGGCGGAGACGGCGCCGTGCGCCGCCTCCGGTTCCTCGAGCCGATGACCGTCTCCACGCTCTCCCAGCACCGCAGGGTGCCGCCCTACGGCATGGCGGGCGGCGCGCCCGGAGCGCTCGGCGCCAACCGGGTGGAGCGCGCGGACGGCACGGTCACCGAACTTGGCGGAAGTGACTCGACAGACGTCGGCCCCGGCGACGTACTCGTCATCGAAACCCCCGGCGGCGGGGGCTACGGTCCACCGCCGCACGACCCCCATCAAGCAGGAGAAGAGATCGATGATCTTCGGGCGTTCTGAGCGCGGCAAGCCCCCGGTCGAGCCCGTCACGCTCAAGATCCTGGTGGCCGGCGGCTTCGGCGTGGGCAAGACGACCCTCGTCGGCGCGGTCAGCGAGATCAAGCCACTGCGCACCGAGGAGGTGCTCACCGAGGCGGGCCGGCCCATCGACGACACCAGTGGGGTGGAGGGCAAGCACACCACCACCGTCGCCATGGACTTCGGCCGCATCACGCTCCGCGAGGACCTGGTGCTCTACCTCTTCGGGACGCCCGGGCAGGACCGCTTCTGGTTCCTGTGGGACGAGCTTGCCACCGGCTCGCTGGGCGCCGTCGTGCTCGCCGACACCCGCCGCCTGGAGGACTGCTTCGCCGCCGTCGACTACTTCGAGCGGCGTTCCATACCGTTCGTGGTCGGCGTCAACTGCTTCGAGGGCGCGGCCCGCTATCCCGCCGACGACGTCCGCCAGGCCCTCGACCTCGACCCCGCCGTGCCGGTCGTCATCTGTGACGCGCGGGACCGGGAGTCGGTCAAGGAGGTCCTCATCGGAGTCGTCCAGCACGCGATGGCGCACGCGGCCGACCGCCGCCAGACCGTCACCACCTGACGCAACAGGTACGGCCCGTACCCCCGCCGACTGGGGTACGGGCCGCAGTCATGCACGCGCGCGTGCTTCATGCGAGACGCACGCACGCGTGGACCCCTGTTTCAGCTGACGTCCTCCTCGTGCCAGCCGAAGCTCTTCTCCACTGCTTTGCGCCAGTTGTGGTACTCACGGTCGCGCACGGAGGCCTCCATTGCCGGTGTCCACTCGACGTCCTTCTGCCAGTGCGATTTCAGCTCGTCGAGGTCGTTCCACACACCGGTCGCGAGCCCGGCAGCGTACGCCGCGCCCAGGCAGGTCGTCTCGGAGACCTTCGGACGGATCACCGGCACCCCGAGAACGTCCGCCTGGTGCTGCATCAGCAGATTGTTCTTGGTCATGCCGCCGTCCACCTTCAGGGTGGTGATCTGCACCCCGGAGTCCTGGTACATGGCGTCGACGACCTCGCGCGTCTGCCAGCTGGTCGCCTCCAGAACCGCCCGGGCGAGGTGCGCCTTCGTGACGTACCGCGTGAGCCCGGTGACGACACCGCGCGCGTCGGAGCGCCAGTACGGGGCGAACAAGCCCGAGAACGCGGGCACGATGTACGCGCCGCCGTTGTCCTCGACACTAGCCGCCAGCGTCTCGATCTCGTCGGCGCTGCGGATGATGCCGAGCTGATCGCGGAACCACTGCACCAGCGCCCCGGTGATCGCGATCGACCCTTCGAGGCAGTAGACCGGCGCCTCGGTGCCGATCTTGTACCCCATGGTCGTCAGCAGCCCGTTCTTCGAAGGAACGGGCCGGTTACCGGTGTTGAGCAGCAGGAAGCTTCCCGTGCCGTATGTGTTCTTCGCCGTCCCCACGTCGTAGCAGGCCTGCCCGAACACCGCCGCCTGCTGGTCGCCCAAGGCCGACGCGACGGGGACGCCCGCGAGCTGGCCCACGGCGGTGCCGTACACCTCTGCGGAGGACCTGATCTCGGGGAGGACCGCTTCGGGGACGTTCATCGCGGAGAGGATGGACGGGTCCCACTGGAGCGTCTCCAGGTTCATCAGCATGGTGCGGCCGGCGTTGGTCACGTCGGTGACGTGCTGCCCGCCCTCCGTGCCGCCGGTCAGGTTCCAGATCAGCCACGAGTCGATGGTGCCGAAGGCGATCTCGCCGCGCTCGGCACGCGCGCGCAGCCCCGGAACGTTGTCGAGCAGCCAGGCCGCCTTGGGCCCCGAGAAGTAGCTGGCCAGCGGCAGACCGGTCTGCTCGCGGAAACGGTCCTGCCCGTCCGAACCGCCCAGTTCGTTGCAGAGCGCGGACGTACGGGTGTCCTGCCACACGATCGCGTTGTGCACGGGCTTGCCGGTGGCGCGGTCCCACAGGACCGTCGTCTCGCGCTGGTTGGTGATGCCGAGCGCGCTGACCTGGTCGGCGCGCAGCCCGGCCTTGGCGATGGCGCCCGCGACCACCGCCTGCACCTTGGACCAGATCTCGGTGGCGTCGTGCTCCACCCAGCCCGGCTTCGGGAAGATCTGGCGGTGCTCGCGCTGATCGACGGCGACGATCGCGCCGTCATGGTTGAAGATGATGCAACGGCTTGAGGTGGTGCCCTGGTCGATTGCGGCGACGTACTTCTCGGCATGATCCGTCATGACGTCCCCTTCGTCAGAAGGCTGCGTTGTAGATCGCGGCCCCGATGGCGGCACCCGCGATCGGGCCGACCACCGGGATCCAGGAGTAACTCCACTCAGAGGTGCCCTTGTTGGGAATCGGCAGCAGCGCGTGGGTGAGGCGCGGTCCCAGGTCGCGCGCCGGGTTGATGGCGTACCCGGTGGGGCCGCCCAGTGAGAGGCCGATGCCGACGACGAGGAGGGAGATGAGCAGGACGGGCAGGCCCGCGTCGCCGATGCCCGCGACGTGCTTGTCCCCGCCGACCAGCCCGAGGATGGGCAGCATCAGGGCGGCGGTGGCGATGATCTCGGTGATCAGGTTCTGTACGGGGTTGTTGATCTCGGGCCGTGTCGAGAAGATCCCCAGCGTCTCGATGGCCTTGTCCTCCTCGGCGTTGAGGTTGAACTGGCCGAGGTAGAGCAGCCAGCAGAGCGTGGCCCCGATCATGGCTCCGGCGAACTGCCCCAGGATGTAGAAGGGCACGTCCTCCCACTTCGTGGAGCCCTCGATCGCGAAACCGATCGTCACGGCGGGGTTGATCTGCCCGCCGGACAGCGGTGCCGCGGTGTATGCGCCGGCGAGCACGCCGAAGCCCCACCCGAAGGCGATGACCACCCACCCCGCTCCCTGCGCTTTGGACTTGTTGAGGGTGACCGCGGCACACACTCCCGCGCCGAACAGGATCAGAATCGCTGTGCCGATCAACTCGCCGACAAAGATGTCTCCGTTGCTCATGGCGGCTCCTAGGCCCTCGCCCGAGGCGATCCGCCCCGGGCCACCGTGCAGGGTGCGTTTCCCATGGCTACTTCAGCCGAAGGCAGGGAGGTCCCGCGCCCCGCCCGGCGTCCGTGACGAGCGTGCCGTCGCAGCGGAATCGCCCGTGGGGACGGCCCGTGGTACAGGTCGGAAACCCGAGCGGCGCGGTGCCTGAAGACGCCCGAATGCGGCGATGCCGACTGACACCCGGAAGTGTTCACCGGTGCCCAGGGGGCGTCAAGGTCGCGGACCGCAACGGTTCGAAGGCCACGAATAGGACGCGCGTTGCGGTGGGTTGTCGGGGGCGGGGACGGGGTGGGCGTGCGGACGGCGATCCTCGCGCCCGTGGCCTGGCGGCCCCTGCCTCGCCCGCGGCGGCCCGGCGGCCGCGTTCGGTCTGGGACTGGGAACCGCTCACCACGGGACGGGATCCGTGCTTCGCCTGGATTGCTATGCGTTGTGCGCCCTGGAACCGGTATCCGCGCCTCGCCCAGGTACGGGCCCCGATGCCTCGTCCGGGTAGGGGTACGGGCGCCTTGTCCGGTTACGGGTACAGACGCCTTGTCCGCGGACGCTACGGGGATCAGAGCCTCCTCCGCGGAACTGGCCGTTCACCGAAGCCGCCCAGGCAGCAGCAATTTGCGATCCCGCCTCCTGCGACCGCTGAGGCCCGCGGACTGGCGTCGACGCCCGGGATCGGCCGTTGCCGGGTCGTGCGTACCCCCGCCGGGCTCCGATCGCCGGGTCAGGCCTCCAGTGGTCAGCCGGTCAGCGTCTGCCCGGACGGCTGCGCCGGTGCCGCGCCCGAACCGCGGCGGATCTCGTGGCCCGGCAGTCCCGCACGCCCCAGCACCCAACTCGCCCCGGTCAGGGCCTTCGCGGCCTGCTTGAGGGGCGCCAGGCACGCCGCCGCCTGCCGGTGGTCGGTCACACTGCCGGGCGCGCACAGCACCGTCGCCAGCGACAGCGTGACGGTCCGCCCGCCCGCCGACCAGGGCGTGTCGAGCACCGAGGTGGCCAGCGGGTCGAGGGTGTCCGGGTCCGCCAGCACCAGGAAGTCGTCCCCGCCGATGTGCCCGACATGCGTCGCCCCGGATGCCGCGTGCTGCAATGCCCGGCCGACCGCCCGGATCAGGTCGTCGCCCGCCGCGAACCCCGCTCCGTCGTTGACCTGTTTGAAGTGGTCGACGTCCAGCCAGGTCAGCGCGAACATCCTGCCGTCCGCGATCCGCCGGTCCACCTCGCCGGTGATCGCGTCCGACCCGGGCAGCCGGGTCAGCGGGTTGAGCCCCGCAGCCTCCTCCACCCGGCTCTCGGCCAGCGCTCGTACGAGATCCGCCAGCCGTACGACGCCCACGCATCGCCCGTACCGGTCGACGACCGCGACATCGTCGGACGTACGGTCCCGCTCCCCGTCCGCCACCACGTCGAGCACTTCCCACGCGGTGGCGTCGACGCCGACCGTGCGCGGCGGATCGCCGAGCTTGGCGGCAGGCCGGTCGGCGTACAGCGCATGCCCGTAGCGCCCCGACAACGACAACAGGAACCGCGACCGGTGCACTGAGCGGACCGGAATACCGGAGGGATCCACGAGCAGTACCCCGGACACGTCGGGCGAGCCGGTGAGCAGCGCCCGCACCCGGCCCGCGGACGCCGTGGCGGGCAGCAGCGCCGCCGGCCGTACGAACTGCCGTACGGACGGACCCGACCGCGGCGTCGACGCGACGCCGCGGGAGAGGGCCGGAACGTATACGTCCGCTGCGGGCAGCCGGGCGGGCGGCGCGAACAGCTCGCCCTGCGCCAACTGAGCGCCCGCCGACACCGCGGCAGCGCACTGCGACTCCGTCTCGACCCCCTCGACGGACAGCAGCGCGCCCAACTGCTCGCACAGCGTCCGCATCGCCCGCACCGCCGCGGGCCGCGTCAGCAGGGACACATCGAGCTTCATCAGCTCGGGCGCGAGGTCCGTGAGCAGACGCAGGGGTACGTCGCCGTCACCCACCCCGTCCGCACAGATCCGGAAGCCCTCGCGCCGCAGCGCGGTCACCGCCTCCAGCAGGGCGTGCTGGGGCACGTGTGTGTACGGCGGTCCGATGTCGATCGTCACCTCCCACGGCAGCCGCCCGGCCTCACGCACCGCCTCGCGCAGCGCCGCGAGCCCGCCGAGATCGGCCAGGGTTCCGGCGAACACGTTGACGTGCAACGGCAGCAGCGTCTCCTTGTGGGCCGCCGACCGGATCGCCAGCGCGGCCAGGCGGCCGTCGAGTTCGGGGTCACGGCGGGCCTGCGCCAGGATGTCACCGGCCTCCGGACGGGCGAGTATCTCCAGCGCCGCGACCCCTCCGGTCGTCAGATTGACGACCGGCTGGAAGGCAAAGCGGACAGTATCCGTCCAGGAGGGCACAGCAGCATAGTGGCGCCGCCCGCGCACGCCCGGGCGCGATTCATGAGCTGTTCACGCAGCATTCCGAGGTCGTCACACCGAGTGGGGACGGCCGCGGTACGAGCCACGCGGACGACGGACGACGACGGCACGCGCACGGCAGCCGGGATCACCGGACGGCGATGACCGACGAGCCGTGTCCGAACAGCCCCTGGTTCGCGGTGATCCCCACCCGTGCCCCCGCGACCTGCCGGTCACCCGCGCTGCCCCGCAGCTGCCATGTCAGCTCGCACACCTGGGCGATGGCCTGCGCCGGAACGGCCTCTCCGAAGGAGGCGAGCCCGCCGCTCACGTTCACCGGTATGCGTCCGCCCAGCGCCGTCGCGCCCTCCCGCAGCAGCTTGGCCGCCTCGCCCTCTCCGCACAGCCGCAGATCCTCGTACCACTGCAACTCCAGGGCGGTGGACAGGTCGTACACCTCGGCCAGGGAGAGATCCTCGGGACCGACGCCCGCCTCCTCGTACGCCGCGTGCGCGATCGATGCCCGGAAGGAGTCGGCCGCGGGCTCAGCCGCCACCGCTGAGTCCGTGGCGATGTCCGGCAGGTCCAGCACCGTGTTGGGAAAGCGCGGCGTCACTGTGGACACGGCGCGGATCCGTACGGGGTCCGCCTGTCCGTGCACACGCGCGAACTCCATGCTGGACAGCACCACGGCCGCGCCGCCGTCAGAGGTCGCGCAGATGTCGAGCAACCGCAGCGGATCGGCGACGACCGCGGAACCGGCGACCTCCTCGGCGGTGACCCTCTTGCGGTAGCGCGCATGGGGATTCAGTGCCCCCAGGGCGGCGTTCTTCACCTTGACCTGCGCGAAGTCCTCCAGCGTGTCCCCGTGCACCACCATCCGCCGCCGTGCGTACAGCCCGAAGTACGTCGGATTCGTCGCCCCGAGGACGCGGAACCGCAGCCAGTCCGGATCGTCCTGTCTGTCCCCGCCCGCCGGGCGGAAGAACCCCTTGGGCGCCGCGTCCGCGCCCACCACGAGCACGACGTCCGTGAGGCCCGAAAGGATCTGGGCCCGCGCTGTGTTGAGGGCCTGCGCTCCCGACGCGCACGCCGCGTACACGCTCGCGACCCGCGCCCCCTGCCAGCCCAGCGCCTTGGCGAACGTCGCCCCCGCCACGTATCCGGGATAGCCGCCGCGCACGGTGTCCGCGCCCACGATCGAGCCGATGTCCCGCCAGTCGACCCCCGCGTCGGCCAGCGCCGCCCGCGCCGCCATGACCCCGTACTCGACGAATCCGCGCCCCCATTTGCCCCAGGGGTGCATGCCCGCGCCGAGCACCGCCACGTCACCGGTCATGCGCTCACCCCCGTATGCCGCAGGCCCCTCAAGCTCCTCACGCTCCTCAAGCCGTCACCCCCGTCGGCCGCCAGTGCCACGTCGTCCAGGTCGTCTCCGCGTCCTCGTTCAGCACACCCGGGACGACCTCCACCTCCATGCCCACCGTCAGGTCGGCGACGGTGATCCCGGGAACTGCCTGGCCGAGTACCACAATGCGCTCGGATTCCAGCTCCACAGCGATCAACGCGTAGGGCTCCCAGGAGAGTTCCGGATCGGTCACATAGGGTGACGGAGGTCGGTACTGGCTGTCCGTGTACGACCAGACGCGGCCGTGCCGGGACAACGGCACCTCGGCCAGCTCGCCGCCCTGGCATCCCGGATTGCGGCAGAAGGCGTCCTCACGGGGGAAGAAGACGGAGGCGCACGCCGAGCAGCGCGTACCGAGGAGACGGAAGTCGTCGCCTTCCCCGGCGAACCACCCGGCGACCACAGGTGTGCGTGTACGCGACAAGGCCCCTCCATGACACTGGATCTGACGGAACGTCAGAAGTGTGTCACGGGCAGCGGGAATTGGGCAGGCGTCGTGGTGAACCACAGGGGCCGCTCGGGCGTCGGAGTACCTGTGGGGACGGCCGGGGCCCACGGGGGTGGATCCGGCCGTCCCCAAGTGATCGGATACAGTCCGCGGCGTGTCCGCAACCCCGCACCCGCCCGCCGACTTCGCACCCGACTCGCACTGTTCGAGCTGCGGCGCACCCTACGGAGAGGGCATCTCCGGCTGGCCCCGCACCTGCGCCGCCTGCGGCACCGTGGCCTACCGCAATCCGCTGCCGGTCGCGGTGGCCCTGCAGCCCGTGTACGACGCCCGGGGAACCGCTCTGGTCGTCATCACCCGGACCATTGCCCCCGCGCGCGGGGGCATCGCCCTGCCCGGAGGGTTCATCGACCACCGTGAGGATTGGCGGCACGCCGTCGTCCGCGAGCTCAAGGAGGAGACGGGCATCGACGCGGCGAGCCGGGAAGTGCGGCTCGCCGACGCGATGAGTTCTCCCGCCGGGCATCTGCTGCTCTTCGGACTCCTCCCGGAGCGCCCGGCCGCCGAACTGCCGCCGTCCGCCTCCACGGACGAGACGGAGGGCTGGCACCTGCTGCGCAGGCCTGCCGAACTCGCCTTCCCATTGCACACCTTGGTGGTACAGGCATGGTTCGAGGGGCGGTACGTCTGAGGGGCTCGTGGTCCTGAAGACGCGCTCAAGATCCGTGTGTCATCGCCTGCCATCCGTACGCCGCAAGGCTCACCTGGGATGCTCAGGGATCCGTCAGCCGGCCCCGAGCCCTCGCACACGCACGGGATACGGCGGCTCGCTCAGGCCGCCCTCTCCCTCCCGGTACACCACCACGTGCCGCCCCTCCCAGCGCGTCACATAGCGCTCGATCTCCGGTTCGTCCCACCCGTCGCCCGCGTCCGGCACGACGAGCCCGCCTCCGCTGCGTCCGCGCGCGGGAGCCCACACCTCCAGCTCCAGACCGCCGTCGGCTCCCCGTACGGGCATGACGGCACCCGCGCGCGCCAGCACCGGAATCCGCGACAAGGGGGCATCGACCAGCACCTGCGCCGGCCCCTCGTAAGCCGTCTCGGTGACCGTGTCGTACCAACGCCCCCGCGGCAACTGCACGGCCCGTCGGTCGGCCCCGTGGTCCAGTACGGGCGCCACCAGGAGACAGTCGCCGAGCAAAAAGACGTCCTCGCAGTCGCGCAGTGCCCGGTCCTCGGGCGCGCCCCACCACACCGGCCGCACATACGGCGCACCGGTGCGGCGCGCCAGATGCGCCAGCGTCATGAAGTACGGGAGCAGACGCCGCCGCTCGACGAGCGCCACGCGCGCGTGCTCCAGGACGGCGTCACCGAACTCCCAGGGCTCTCTGCGCCCCGCCCGCAGACTGGCGTGCGTACGGAACAGCGGCAGGTACGCGCCCAGCTGGAACCACCGCAGATACAGCTCGGGCGACGGGCTCCCGTCGAAGCCGCCCACATCGGGTCCCGAATACGGCACCCCGCACAGCCCGAGCCCCATCACCAGCGACAGCGACGCCCGCAACCCGGGCCAGCCCGTCGCCACATCCCCGGACCAGGTCCCTCCGTAGCGCTGCATTCCGGCCCACCCGGAGCGTGAGAAGAGGAACGGCCGCTCCTGGGGCGCAAGTTCACGAAGACCCTCGTACCCGGCCCGCGCCATGCCCAGCGCGTACACGTTGTGCGCCTCGCGATGGTCTCCGCCGTGCCCCTCCAAGGAGTGCCGGGCCGAACGCGGCAGCGTCGACTCCCCGAACGCCGTGAACGACGTCGGCTCGTTCATGTCGTGCCAGAACCCGGCGAAGCCCTGCGCGAGCCGCTCCTCGTACAGCCCGCCCCACCAGCGCCGCACGCGCGCGTGCGTGAAATCCGGATAGACCGACTCCCCAGGCCATGCGACACCCCGCACGAGCCGCCCCGAGGCATCCCGTACGAAGGCGTCCTTGGCGAGGCCACTGTTGTACACGGCGTTGCCCGGCTCGGCCTTGACCGCCGGGTCGACGATCGACACCAGGCGGATGCCGTCGCGGCGCAACTCCTTGGCGAGCACGGGCAGCTTGGGGAAGTGCTCCCGGTCGACCGTGAACACTTGGTGCGCGTCGTAGTGGTCGATGTCCAGGTGGACCGCGTCGAGCGGAAGACCGCGCTCCTGGTAGCCCGCGACGATCCGCCGCACCTCCTGCTCGCCGCCGAAGCCCCACCGCGCGTGATGGTGCCCCAGCGCCCACGCGGGCGGCAGCGCGGGCGCCCCGGTGAGCGAGGCCCACGCGTGCAGCACGCGCGCGGGGGTGCCCACCATCACCCAGCAGCGCAACGGGCCGCCGTCCATTCGCAGCTCGCACGTCCCGGCCCGGTCGTGCCCGGAGCCGGCCCCCTCCTCGCCCTCACGCAACGTCACCGTTCCGTCCCACGACGTGTCGTGGAACACGAGATGCGTGGCCGCGTCGGCGACCACCATCTGCACGGGCATGGTGATGTACAGCGGATCGTCACCAGGCCCGAAGGCCTGGCCGGGATCCGTGTTCCACAGCCGGTACATCCCGTCGCGCAGCCGGGGTCCCGCCGCGCGCCCGCCCAGGCCGAAGAACCGCGCGTCGGCAGCCACTTCGGAGCGCTGCATCCAGCGGGCCGCGCCGCCGTCGACGGGCTCCCACCAACGGGGCGGCAGATCGCGGCGCAGGATCACACCACCGGGCGTACGCACCTCGACCGCGCCGTGCCGCGAGACCACGACCGTCACCCGTTCGGCCACGACCCGCCAGCCACCGTCCTTGTCGGGCTCCAGGACGACCCGCGGGTCCGGCTCCGGGCAGCGGCCCGCGAGCGCGTACGACGGCTCCGGACCGACCCCGTCCCAGCCCCAGAACACCGCACCGCTCACCGCGACCGTGATCCGCAGCTCGGACCGCGCGAACCGGACGACTCCGCCGCCGGGCTCCGGCTCCACACCTTGCACCGGCCCGGGCACCCGGGCGCGTTCGGCGCCCCGCTGCGGCAACCCGGTGGCGTCGGCACGCCTCCTGCGCCACGCGGCCCGCACGGTGCGCAACCCTTGAGTGGCACCCCCCGAGCCGACTGCCTTCACCGAACGCACCAGGTCACGACCGTCCATGCTGCTCACCCTGCCATTGCCGACGCCAAATGGGTGAGTCGTTCAACTCCCGTTCACCCGTGGCGACGCCACATCTTCACGTCGTCGACTATGTGCGGCGCACCCTGGTGCAGAAGTCGATCACATGGCATCGTCCGTGTCAGCCGCGTGACGCGCACACCCCTGCTCGTGCGCGACAGACGCACACGACGCGCACAGTCCGGGAGCCGCCCCATGTCCACCGCGAACCCCTCACCGCTCTGGCAGCCCACTGAGGAACGCATCGCCCAGGCACAGATCACGAAGTTCCAGGCCTGGGCGGCCGAGCACCACGGAGCGCCGTCCGACGGCGGGTACGCGGCGCTGCACCGCTGGTCGGTGGACGAACTGGACACCTTCTGGAAAGCCGTCACCGAGTGGTTCGACGTACGGTTCTCGACCCCCTACGCGCGCGTGCTCGGCGACCGCTCCATGCCAGGCGCCGAGTGGTTCCCCGGGGCGACCCTCAACTACGCCGAGCACGCCCTGCGGGCGGCCGAGACCCGTGCGGACGAACCAGCCCTCCTGTATGTGGACGAGACCCACGAGGCGACCCCGGTGAGCTGGGCCGAGCTGCGTCGCCAGGTCGGCTCCCTGGCCACCGAACTGCGCGCCCTCGGCGTACGCCCGGGAGACCGCGTCAGCGGCTATCTCCCGAACATTCCGCAAGCTGTGGTCGCTCTGCTCGCCACAGCCGCTGTGGGAGGCGTCTGGACGTCCTGTGCCCCCGACTTCGGCGCCCGCAGCGTCCTCGACCGCTTCCAGCAGGTCGAACCCGTCGTGCTCTTCACGGTCGACGGCTACCGCTACGGCGGCAAGGAGCACGACCGCCGCGACACCGTCGCCGAACTGCGCCGCGAACTGCCCACCCTGCGCGCCGTCGTCCACATCCCGCTGCTCGGCACCGAGGCACCCGAGGGCGCCCTGGAATGGTCATCCCTGACCTCCGCCGACGTGGCGCCCCTCTTCGAGGCGGTTCCCTTCGACCACCCCTTGTGGGTGCTCTACTCCTCCGGCACGACCGGCCTGCCCAAGGCCATCGTCCAGTCCCAGGGCGGCATCCTCGTCGAGCACCTCAAACAGCTCGGCCTGCACTGCGACCTGGGGCCCGAGGACCGCTTCTTCTGGTACACGTCCACCGGCTGGATGATGTGGAACTTCCTCGTCTCCGGCCTCCTCACGGGCACCACGATCGTCCTGTACGACGGCAGCCCCGGCTACCCGGACACGGGCGCCCAGTGGCGTATCGCCGAACGCACGGGAGCGACCCTCTTCGGTACCTCCGCCGCGTACGTGATGGCGTGCCGCAAGGCGGGCGTCCACCCCTCCCGCGACTTCGACCTCGCGCGCGTACAGTGCGTCGCCACCACCGGCTCGCCCCTTCCGCCCGACGGCTTCCGCTGGCTGCACGACGAGGTCCGCGAGGATCTGTGGATCGCCTCCGTCAGCGGTGGCACCGACGTGTGCTCCTGCTTCGCAGGAGCCGTACCCACACTCCCGGTGCACATCGGCGAACTCCAAGCCCCCGGTCTCGGTACCGATCTCCAGTCCTGGGACCCCAGCGGAAAGCCCCTCACCGACGAAGTCGGTGAACTCGTGGTCACCAACCCGATGCCGTCCATGCCCATCCGCTTCTGGAACGACCCCGACGGCAGCCGCTACCACGACAGCTACTTCGACACCTATCCCGGAGTGTGGCGCCACGGCGACTGGATCACCGTCACCTCACGCGGCTCCGTCGTCATCCACGGCCGCTCCGACTCCACGCTCAACCGCCAGGGCGTGCGCATGGGGTCGGCCGACATCTACGAAGCCGTCGAACGACTCCCCGAGATCAAGGAGTCGCTCGTCATCGGCATCGAACAGCCCGACGGCGGCTACTGGATGCCCCTCTTCGTGCACCTCGCCCCCGGAGCCACACTCGACGATGCCCTCCTGAACCGCATCAAGCAGACCATCCGCGAACAGCTCTCCCCGCGCCACGTTCCCGACGAGGTCATCGAGGTCCCCGGAGTACCCCACACCCTCACGGGCAAGCGCATCGAGGTCCCGGTCAAACGCCTCCTTCAGGGCGCCACCTTGGAGAAGGCGGTCAACATCGGCTCCGTGGACAACGTCGAACTGCTGCGCTTCTACGAAGACCTGGCCCGCAAGCGCGCCTGATCAATCCCTCCGCAGGTGGCCTCGGACTCGCCGAGCACGACAGCGAAGTCCGAGGCCAGGCGCACCGCGTCGGCGGGTTCGATCTCCGCGATCGAGAGGCACACACCAGGCTCGCCGACGAGCCGGAAGTGTGCACCCGCCGCGACCCACCATCCGTACGTCCGCAGTCCCTACATGACAGCCGACTCGTCCCGCACTCGCACCCAGAGGTTCATCCCGCTCACACCACGGGCCTCGATCCCGCGCCCTCCAGCCGCGACACCAGACAGGGCATCAGCTCGGAGTCCGAGTGCCCGCCCGTCCAGTCGCGCTCGACGGCCGCCGCAGCTACGTCACCGGCTCTCTCCGCGCGATGCGGCATCGGGCCACTGGCCGTCACCACGGCCATCGCCACCGGCCCCCTCGGCAGGACCGCGTTTGGCGCGACCATCGCCGTGACCTGCTTGTTTCAGCGCCGCGTCGTGCGTGATCGCCTCGTCCGTCCGGCATTGTCAGTGCCGCCAGTTACTGTGAGTGAGCATTGATCGACTGCGCACAGGGGGAAACATGGCGCACATCCAGCACCAGACGATGCGACGCGTCCTGCGCCGCGAAATCGCCGGCACCATCGGCCTGTTGACCGACGAACAGGACTTCACGGAGATGCGGCGCTACCGCACCTTCGCCTTCGACGACCACACGACCTACCTCCAGCAAGTGGAATCCCTGCTCAGGACCCTCGCAGCCCAGGGCAGCCACACCACCGTGGCACTCTTCGACCCCGAGGAATACGCCGAATTCTGCGCCGAAAGCGGCCTGGAACCCGACGCTCCCGCCAGCCGCTCACGCTTCACCGCTGAACTGGCGGCCACGGGCTCCACGGTTCTGTACGACGGACAGCCCCTCGACGAACTCGTCCCGGCCCTGGTCGACGAGGCCGTCCGCAAGGCCACTTGGGAGTACGCGACCACACTCCTGGCCCGCATCGGCAACTGCGCATCCTGCGGCGAGGACATCGGCCGAGCGTCCTTCGCCCGCGCCTCCCACCTGCTATCCCGCATCATCGACACCGCGGGGCGCGGCCACCTGCACCTCGTCTGCAGCGTCTCGGCAGCGCCCGAGACGCTCGTCGCCGTACTCCACGCCGATGACGACCTGCCGGGCACCAAGTGCCTCGACGCGTCAGAGGCTCTGGAATTCAGCACCGTGCTGGCCCTGGGCATCGCGACTGGGAGCGCCGGGGGACTGGTCATGCGCACCACCGCGGCCGACGCCACCGACCGTGTCTACGGATGGCGCCTGCGCGAGGACGACCTGGAACCCTTGACCGCCGCGGAGGTCTTCGACGCCTACTGCACGGACGCCGACTCCGGAGACCTCGTCTCCCCGGAATCGGGTGTCGACTACTGCGTGCCACCCGACCTCGGAGAAGAAGGAGAGAGGACGGGCCACACGCACTGAACGCGCAAGGGGTGCGCCACCCGCAGGTGGCGCACCCCTGGACACCGGTCGATTCAACGACCTTGCCCGGTCACTCGCCGGACAGCACCGCCTGTGCCGCCGTACGCGCCTCTTCGGCCGTGTCCGCGGCACGCGCGGCCGCGGCGGCACGCTTGCACTGGGCCAGCGTGTACTTGACGAGCGTCGCCCGGACATAAGGAATCGACGCGGCGCCCATCGACAGGGAGGTGACACCCAGACCGGTCAGCACACACGCGAGCAGCGGGTCCGATGCGGCCTCACCGCAGACACCACAGCTCTTGCCCTCGGCCTTCGCCGCCTCGGCGGACAGCGCGACCAGGTCGAGCAGCGCGGGCTGCCACGGGTCCTGCAGGCGGGACACCGCACCCACCTGCCGGTCGGCGGCGAAGGTGTACTGCGCGAGGTCGTTGGTCCCCAAGGACAGGAACTCGACCTCCTGCAGGATCGACCTCGCCCGCAGCGCGGCCGACGGAATCTCCACCATCGCGCCGAACTTCGCCTGCAGCCCGGCCGCACGGCACGCGTCCGCGAACGCCTTGGCGTCAGTGCGGTCAGCGACCATCGGAGCCATCACTTCGAGGTAGACCGGGAGGCCCTCCGAAGCCTTCGCGAGCGCCGTCAGCTGCGTACGCAGTACGTCGGGGTGGTCGAGCAGCGACCGCAGACCCCGCACACCCAGTGCCGGGTTGGGCTCGTCGGCCGGAGTCAGGAAGTCGAGCGGCTTGTCCGCGCCAGCGTCGAGCACGCGCACCACGACGCGGCCCTCGGGAAAGGCCTCGAGTACCTGCCGGTACGCCTCGACCTGCTTCTCCTCGGACGGCGCCGTCTTGCTGTCGTCCAGGAAGAGGAACTCGGTACGGAACAGACCGACACCCTCGGCACCGGCCTCGACAGCGGCCGGCACGTCCGCGGGACCGCCGACGTTCGCCAACAGCGGCACCTTGTGACCGTCGGAGGTGGCACCCGGACCCGTCGACGCGGACAGCGCCGCCTTGCGCGCCGCCGCCGCGGCCTCCAGCTGCGACTTCTTCTCAGCGCTCGGCTCCACGAAGATCTCACCGGTGCTGCCGTCCACGGCGATCACGGTGCCTTCGGCGAGCTCACCCGCACCGGGAAGCGCGACCACGGCGGGAACGCCGAGAGCACGGGCCAGGATCGCGCTGTGGCTGGTCGGCCCGCCCTCCTCGGTGACAAAACCGAGCACAAGAGTGGGGTCGAGCAGCGCGGTGTCCGCGGGCGCGAGGTCACGAGCAATAAGGACGTACGGCTCGTCGCTGTCCGGGACACCCGGCATGGGCACCCCGAGCAGCCGGGCGACGATACGGTTCCGCACGTCGTCCAGGTCGGCCACGCGACCGGCGAGGTACTCACCGGCGCCGGCCAGCAGCGCGCGATAGGCGGCGAACGCGTCATAGACCGCCCGCTCGGCAGTGCTGCCGACCGCGATCCGTCGATCCACATCAGCCATCAGCTCAGGGTCCTGAGCCATCATGGCCTGAGCCTCGAGTACTGCCTGGGCTTCGCCCCCCGCCAGATTGCCGCGCGCAATCAGGTCGGCTGCCACAGCCTCCACGGCCTGGCGGGCGCGCCCCTGTTCGCGCTCCGCGTCCTCCGCAGGGATCTGCTTGGCAGGCGGCTCAAGAACCGCCGTTCCCATGTGCCGAACCTCGCCGATCGCCACACCGTGGCTCACGCCGACGCCTCGCAGCGTTGTCTCCATCTCACCCGTCTCCGATAGTGCGGCGCGTCCCGCCGCCGCGGTGGTTGTCGAAACTCGCCGTCTACGACGGCATCGATGTCACTGCCAGCCGAAAAGGACGTCGCCGGCCTTCACATCGCCGTCTTCGCGGACATCGGAGAGAGAGTCGCCCGTGGCCTCAAGTGCCACGATCGGGCACACCGGGGACTTGCCGGCCACCTCGACGGCGGCCGGGTTCCAACGCACGACGCCCTGGCCGCGCGTCACGGTGTCCCCTTTATTGACGAGTAGCTCGAAGCCCTCGCCGTTGAGCTGTACGGTGTCGATGCCGAGGTGCGTGAGGACACCGTGGCCCTCGCTGTCGACGACGACGAAGGCATGCGGGTGAAGCGAGACAATGACTCCGTCCACGGGAGCGACAGCCTCCGAGGGCTCACGCACAGGGTCGATCGCCATGCCGGGGCCGACCATCGCCCCGGAGAACACGGGATCCGGTACCGCGGCGAGTCCGATGGCGCGTCCTGCAATAGGGGACGTCACGGTGGTCATGGGAAGCCTCCCAGGGGTGGAGATTCATATGGGCCGTCACTGCCTGTCCCGGACGGCGCACTGTTCAGCAGGGTATGTCATATGAAGTGCCGGTTCCGCATGAGAGGTACCGGTTGGCGGCCGTAGAGCACAGCGCAAACGATTTGCGCCCGCTCCACGCCCGCATGTAGAGTCGTACTCCTGCTTGAGGCCGAGTGACGCGACCAAGCGTCCTTGCCTGGCAGCACCCAACTTGTCAGATCCTATCTCGGGGTCTGGTTCTGCGTGTCTGCAGGACCGTGGTCAGAGAGACGGAAAAACACTGGTAGAGTTTGGAACCGCCGGAAAGGGAAACGCGAAAGCGGAAACCTGGAAAGCGCCGAGGGAAATCGGACCGGAAACGATCTGATAGAGTCGGAAACGCAAGAACGAAACAAAAATAAAGCAAGACCGAAGGGAAGCGCCCGGAGGAAAGCCCGAGAGGGTGAGTACAAAGGAAGCGTCCGTTCCTTGAGAACTCAACAGCGTGCCAAAAATCAACGCCAGATATGTTGATACCCCGTCTCCGGCCGATCGGCTGGGACGAGGTTCCTTTGAAAAAGTCCTGCCGGGCACTGCCTGGTAGGCGCACAGCGAGGACGCTGTGAACCTTCCGATTATTCCTCGGGAGGTTCCGCTCTCGTGGTGTCCACCCGCAGTCTTTAATTAGACGCAGCCGGGAAAACATTCACGGAGAGTTTGATCCTGGCTCAGGACGAACGCTGGCGGCGTGCTTAACACATGCAAGTCGAACGATGAAGCCCTTCGGGGTGGATTAGTGGCGAACGGGTGAGTAACACGTGGGCAATCTGCCCTTCACTCTGGGACAAGCCCTGGAAACGGGGTCTAATACCGGATAACACTCCTGCCCGCATGGGTGGGGGTTAAAAGCTCCGGCGGTGAAGGATGAGCCCGCGGCCTATCAGCTTGTTGGTGAGGTAGTGGCTCACCAAGGCGACGACGGGTAGCCGGCCTGAGAGGGCGACCGGCCACACTGGGACTGAGACACGGCCCAGACTCCTACGGGAGGCAGCAGTGGGGAATATTGCACAATGGGCGAAAGCCTGATGCAGCGACGCCGCGTGAGGGATGACGGCCTTCGGGTTGTAAACCTCTTTCAGCAGGGAAGAAGCGAGAGTGACGGTACCTGCAGAAGAAGCGCCGGCTAACTACGTGCCAGCAGCCGCGGTAATACGTAGGGCGCAAGCGTTGTCCGGAATTATTGGGCGTAAAGAGCTCGTAGGCGGCTTGTCACGTCGGGTGTGAAAGCCCGGGGCTTAACCCCGGGTCTGCATTCGATACGGGCTAGCTAGAGTGTGGTAGGGGAGATCGGAATTCCTGGTGTAGCGGTGAAATGCGCAGATATCAGGAGGAACACCGGTGGCGAAGGCGGATCTCTGGGCCATTACTGACGCTGAGGAGCGAAAGCGTGGGGAGCGAACAGGATTAGATACCCTGGTAGTCCACGCCGTAAACGGTGGGAACTAGGTGTTGGCGACATTCCACGTCGTCGGTGCCGCAGCTAACGCATTAAGTTCCCCGCCTGGGGAGTACGGCCGCAAGGCTAAAACTCAAAGGAATTGACGGGGGCCCGCACAAGCAGCGGAGCATGTGGCTTAATTCGACGCAACGCGAAGAACCTTACCAAGGCTTGACATACACCGGAAACGGCCAGAGATGGTCGCCCCCTTGTGGTCGGTGTACAGGTGGTGCATGGCTGTCGTCAGCTCGTGTCGTGAGATGTTGGGTTAAGTCCCGCAACGAGCGCAACCCTTGTTCTGTGTTGCCAGCATGCCCTTCGGGGTGATGGGGACTCACAGGAGACTGCCGGGGTCAACTCGGAGGAAGGTGGGGACGACGTCAAGTCATCATGCCCCTTATGTCTTGGGCTGCACACGTGCTACAATGGCAGGTACAAAGAGCTGCGAAGCCGCGAGGCGGAGCGAATCTCAAAAAGCCTGTCTCAGTTCGGATTGGGGTCTGCAACTCGACCCCATGAAGTCGGAGTTGCTAGTAATCGCAGATCAGCATTGCTGCGGTGAATACGTTCCCGGGCCTTGTACACACCGCCCGTCACGTCACGAAAGTCGGTAACACCCGAAGCCGGTGGCCCAACCCCTTGTGGGAGGGAGCTGTCGAAGGTGGGACTGGCGATTGGGACGAAGTCGTAACAAGGTAGCCGTACCGGAAGGTGCGGCTGGATCACCTCCTTTCTAAGGAGCATCTAGGCCGCCAAGCTTGCTTGGTGGTCCAGGGCCATTACGTCGGCACACGTCCGACGGTGGTTGCTCATGGGTGGAACGTTGATTATTCGGCACCGTCAGTCATCTCGGGCTGTGAGTACTGTCCTTCGGGGCGTGGAAAGCTGATCATGAGTGGCGAGGGTGTCGGGCACGCTGTTGGGTGTCTGAAGGTACGGCCGATACGGCTGCCTTCAGTGCCGGCCCCAGTGAACTTGCCCAGTAGGGCAGGGTGATGGGTGGTTGGTCGTTGTTTGAGAACTGCACAGTGGACGCGAGCATCTGTGGCCAAGTTTTTAAGGGCGCACGGTGGATGCCTTGGCACCAGGAACCGATGAAGGACGTGGGAGGCCACGATAGTCCCCGGGGAGCCGTCAACCAGGCTTTGATCCGGGGGTTTCCGAATGGGGAAACCCGGCAGTCGTCATGGGCTGTCACCCATACCTGAACACATAGGGTATGTGGAGGGAACGCGGGGAAGTGAAACATCTCAGTACCCGCAGGAAGAGAAAACAACCGTGATTCCGGGAGTAGTGGCGAGCGAAACTGGATGAGGCCAAACCATATGCGTGTGAGACCCGGCAGGGGTTGCGCATGTGGGGTTGTGGGATCTCTCTTTCACAGTCTGCCGGCTGTGAGGCGAGTCAGAAACCGTTGATGTAGGCGAAGGACATGCGAAAGGTCCGGCGTAGAGGGTAAGACCCCCGTAGTCGAAACATCAACGGCTCGTTTGAGAGACACCCAAGTAGCACGGGGCCCGAGAAATCCCGTGTGAATCTGGCGGGACCACCCGCTAAGCCTAAATATTCCCTGGTGACCGATAGCGGATAGTACCGTGAGGGAATGGTGAAAAGTACCGCGGGAGCGGAGTGAAATAGTACCTGAAACCGTGTGCCTACAAGCCGTGGGAGCGTCGGGCAAGCACTTGTGCTTGCCTCGTGACTGCGTGCCTTTTGAAGAATGAGCCTGCGAGTTTGCGGTGCGTTGCGAGGTTAACCCGTGTGGGGAAGCCGTAGCGAAAGCGAGTCCGAATAGGGCGATTCAGTAGCGCGCTCAAGACCCGAAGCGGAGTGATCTAGCCATGGGCAGGTTGAAGCGGCTGTAAGAGGTCGTGGAGGACCGAACCCACCAGGGTTGAAAACCTGGGGGATGACCTGTGGTTAGGGGTGAAAGGCCAATCAAACTCCGTGATAGCTGGTTCTCCCCGAAATGCATTTAGGTGCAGCGTCGTGTGTTTCTTGCCGGAGGTAGAGCACTGGATAGGCGATGGGCCCTACCGGGTTACTGACCTTAGCCAAACTCCGAATGCCGGTAAGTGAGAGCGCGGCAGTGAGACTGTGGGGGATAAGCTCCATGGTCGAGAGGGAAACAGCCCAGAGCATCGACTAAGGCCCCTAAGCGTACGCTAAGTGGGAAAGGATGTGGAGTCGCACAGACAACCAGGAGGTTGGCTTAGAAGCAGCCACCCTTGAAAGAGTGCGTAATAGCTCACTGGTCTAGTGATTCCGCGCCGACAATGTAGCGGGGCTCAAGCGTACCGCCGAAGTCGTGTCATTGCAGCAATACGCCCAACGGCGGCTGTGATGGGGAGGGGAGCGTCGTGTGCCGGGTGAAGCCGCGCCGGAAGGCAGTGGTGGACGGTTCACGAGTGAGAATGCAGGCATGAGTAGCGATACACACGTGAGAAACGTGTGCGCCGATTGACTAAGGGTTCCTGGGTCAAGCTGATCTGCCCAGGGTAAGTCGGGACCTAAGGCGAGGCCGACAGGCGTAGTCGATGGATAACCGGTTGATATTCCGGTACCCGCTGTGAAGCGTCAAACATTGAACCAGGCGATGCTAAGTCCGTGAAGCCGCCCCGGAGCCTTCGGGCAAAGGGGAGTGGTGGAGCCGACGGACCAGACCTGCAGTAGGTGAGTGATGGGGTGACGCAGGAAGGTAGTCCATCCCGGGCGGTGGTTGTCCCGGGGTAAGGGTGTAGGCCGTGCGATAGGCAAATCCGTCGCACATGAGGCTGAGACCTGATGCCGAGCCGATTGTGGTGAAGTGGATGATCCTATGCTGTCGAGAAAAGCCTCTAGCGAGTTTCATGGCGGCCCGTACCCTAAACCGACTCAGGTGGTCAGGTAGAGAATACCGAGGCGTTCGGGTGAACTATGGTTAAGGAACTCGGCAAAATGCCCCCGTAACTTCGGGAGAAGGGGGGCCATCACCGGTGAGAGGACTTGCTCCTTGAGCTGGGGGTGGCCGCAGAGACCAGCGAGAAGCGACTGTTTACTAAAAACACAGGTCCGTGCGAAGCCGTAAGGCGATGTATACGGACTGACGCCTGCCCGGTGCTGGAACGTTAAGGGGACCGGTTAGTCACTCTTCGGGGTGGCGAAGCTGAGAACTTAAGCGCCAGTAAACGGCGGTGGTAACTATAACCATCCTAAGGTAGCGAAATTCCTTGTCGGGTAAGTTCCGACCTGCACGAATGGCGTAACGACTTCTCGACTGTCTCAACCATAGGCCCGGTGAAATTGCACTACGAGTAAAGATGCTCGTTTCGCGCAGCAGGACGGAAAGACCCCGGGACCTTTACTACAGTTTGATATTGGTGTTCGGTTCGGCTTGTGTAGGATAGCTGGGAGACTTTGAAGCAGGCACGCCAGTGTTTGTGGAGTCGTCGTTGAAATACCAGTCTGGTCGTGCTGGATGTCTAACCTGGGTCCGTGATCCGGATCAGGGACAGTGTCTGATGGGTAGTTTAACTGGGGCGGTTGCCTCCTAAAGAGTAACGGAGGCGCCCAAAGGTTCCCTCAGCCTGGTTGGTAATCAGGTGTTGAGTGTAAGTGCACAAGGGAGCTTGACTGTGAGACCGACGGGTCGAGCAGGGACGAAAGTCGGGACTAGTGATCCGGCGGTGGCTTGTGGAAGCGCCGTCGCTCAACGGATAAAAGGTACCCCGGGGATAACAGGCTGATCTTCCCCAAGAGTCCATATCGACGGGATGGTTTGGCACCTCGATGTCGGCTCGTCGCATCCTGGGGCTGGAGTCGGTCCCAAGGGTTGGGCTGTTCGCCCATTAAAGCGGTACGCGAGCTGGGTTTAGAACGTCGTGAGACAGTTCGGTCCCTATCCGCTGTGCGCGTAGGAATATTGAGAAGGGCTGTCCCTAGTACGAGAGGACCGGGACGGACGAACCTCTGGTGTGCCAGTTGTCCTGCCAAGGGCATGGCTGGTTGGCTACGTTCGGGAGGGATAACCGCTGAAAGCATCTAAGCGGGAAGCCTGCTTCGAGATGAGTATTCCCACCTCCTTGAGAGGGTAAGGCTCCCAGTAGACGACTGGGTTGATAGGCCAGATCTGGAAGCCCGGTAACGGGTGGAGGTGACTGGTACTAATAGGCCGAGGGCTTGTCCTCAGTTGCTCGCGTCCACTGTGTTGGTTCTGAAACCACGAACAACCGTCGTAGCTATGCCACGGCTCCGGTTGACAGTTTCATAGTGTTTCGGTGGTCATAGCGTGAGGGAAACGCCCGGTTACATTCCGAACCCGGAAGCTAAGCCTCACAGCGCCGATGGTACTGCAGGGGGGACCCTGTGGGAGAGTAGGACGCCGCCGAACTCCTTTTAGAGCTCCGGCTCTTGGGCATAACGCCCAAGAGCCGGAGCTTTTTTGTTTTCCAGGGAGAGTCCTCCCGATGATGCCTCCCCCCTCCGCATCGCAGCGTGAAGGCTGCGGGTAGGGTCAGGGGGCATCGTTGGCTCATTTCCCACAGGAGGCCCCCGGGTGGAGGTCCAGGAGACCCGCGTCCAGACGGACCGGGTCCTCACCATCCCGAACATCCTCAGCATGGCGCGCCTTGCTGGCGTGCCCATCTTCCTGTGGCTGATCCTCAGGCCGGAGTTCGGCGGTCCCAAGAGCGACGGTTGGGCGCTGCTCGTACTGATGCTGAGTGGTATCAGCGACTATCTGGACGGGAAGCTCGCGCGGCGCTGGAACCAGATCAGCAGCCTCGGCCGGCTTCTCGATCCCGCAGCCGACCGGCTCTACATTCTGTCCACTCTCGTGGGCCTCACCTGGCGCGAGATTCTTCCGCTGTGGTTGACGGCTGCACTTCTGGCGCGTGAGCTGGTTCTGCTGGTGGTCGTGGCCGTCCTCCGGCGTCACGGCTATCCGCCCCTCCAGGTGAACTTCCTGGGGAAGGCGGCCACCTTCAACCTGATGTATGCCTTCCCGTTGCTGCTGCTCAGTGACGCAAGCGGATGGATCGCGACACCCGCTGCTATTTTCGGATGGGCGTTCGCCGGATGGGGTACAACGCTCTACTGGTGGGCAGGAATCCTCTACGTGGTTCAGGTCCGCCGTCTTCTCAGGGCGGACGCCATGGCCGATTGAGCTCGCCGATTGCGCGGCTGTAGTGGCTCGATGGCCCGCGGACGAAAAGTGCGGGACAATCTGGACGGGTGAAGTCGGCTAGACCGTCTCTTCAAGGAGGACGCTTCCGACATGAAGGCCGTCGTGATGGCCGGAGGCGAAGGCACACGCCTTCGTCCTATGACCTCAAGCATGCCCAAGCCGCTCCTGCCGGTGGTGAACCGCCCGATCATGGAGCACGTGCTCAGGCTGCTCAAAAGGCATGGGCTCAACGAGACCGTCGTTACTGTCCAGTTCTTGGCATCGCTGGTCAAGAACTACTTCGGTGATGGCGAGGAGCTCGGGATGGAGCTCACCTATGCCAATGAGGAGAAGCCACTCGGTACTGCTGGGAGTGTCAAGAACGCCGAGGAGGCGTTGAAGGACGACACCTTCCTTGTGATCTCCGGTGATGCCCTGACTGACTTCGATCTCACCGACCTCATCAATTTCCACAAGGAAAAGGGTGCTCTGGTCACCGTCTGCCTGACGCGCGTACCGAACCCTCTCGAATTCGGTATCACCATCGTGGACGAGGAGGGCAAGGTCGAGCGCTTCCTGGAGAAGCCGACCTGGGGCCAGGTCTTCTCGGACACGGTGAACACGGGTATCTACGTCATGGAGCCCGAAGTCTTCGACTACGTGGAAGCCGATGTCTCCGTCGACTGGTCCGGCGATGTCTTCCCTCAGCTGATGAAGGAGGGCAAGCCGGTCTACGGCTATGTCGCCGAGGGCTACTGGGAGGATGTCGGCACCCTTGAGAGCTATGTGAAGGCGCAGGCCGACGTCCTGGAGGGCAAGGTTGACGTCGAGATCGACGGCTTCGAGATCTCCCCCGGTGTATGGGTCGCCGAGGGCGCCGAAGTGCACCCCGACGCCGTACTTCGCGGGCCGCTCTACATCGGGGACTACGCCAAGGTCGAGGCCGGCGCCGAAATTCGCGAGCACACCGTCGTCGGCTCCAATGTCGTCGTCAAGAGCGGCGCATTCCTGCACAGGGCCGTCGTTCACGACAACGTGTACGTCGGCCAACACAGCAATCTGCGTGGCTGCGTCGTCGGGAAGAACACCGACATCATGCGGGCCGCCCGCATCGAGGACGGCGCCGTCATCGGCGACGAATGCCTCGTCGGCGAAGAATCGATCATCCAGGGCAACGTACGCGTCTACCCGTTCAAGACCATCGAGGCCGGCGCCTTCGTCAACACCTCGGTGATCTGGGAGTCGCGGGGCCAGGCGCATCTCTTCGGCGCCCGTGGTGTGTCCGGCATCCTGAACGTGGAGATCACCCCGGAACTCGCCGTGCGCCTCGCGGGGGCGTACGCGACGACACTCAAGAAGGGCTCCACCGTCACCACGGCCCGCGACCACTCCCGAGGCGCTCGTGCGCTGAAACGGGCGGTCATCTCGGCGCTGCAGGCCAGCGCCATCGAAGTACGCGACCTGGAGAACGTACCGCTGCCGGTGGCCCGGCAGCAGACCGCCAGGGGCAGTGCGGGCGGGATCATGATCAGGACGACGCCCGGTGTGCCGGACTCCGTCGACATCATGTTCTTCGACGGGCAGGGCGCCGATCTGTCGCAGGCAGGGCAGCGGAAGCTGGACCGGGTGTTCGCGCGGCAGGAGTACCGGCGCGCGTTCCCTGGAGAGATCGGGGACCTGCACTTCCCGGCCAGCGTCTTCGACTCGTACACGGGTTCGCTGCTGAGGAATGTCGACACCACCGGGATCGCGGAATCCGGGCTGAAGGTGGTCGTGGATGCCTCGAACGGCAGCGCCGGGCTCGTGCTGCCCAGCCTGTTGGGCAAGCTCGGGGTCGACTCGCTGACCATCAATCCCGGTCTCGACGAGTCCAGGCCGACGGAGACGGCGGACACGCGGCGGGCCGGTCTGGTGCGGCTCGGTGAGATCGTCGCGTCCGCGCGGGCCGCGTTCGGCGTGCGCTTCGACCCGGTGGGTGAGCGGCTGTCGCTCGTCGACGAGAAGGGTCGGATCGTCGAGGACGACCGGGCCCTGCTCGTCATGCTCGACCTCGTGGCCGCGGAGCGGCGCAGTGGGCGGGTGGCGCTGCCGGTGACCACCACGCGGATCGCCGAGCAGGTGGCGGCGTACCACGGGACGCAGGTGGAATGGACGACCACCTCTCCGGACGATCTGACGCGGGTCGGGCGCGAGGAGTCGACGATCTTCGGTGGTGATGGCCGTGGAGGGTTCATCATCCCCGAGTTCAGCGGCGTGTTCGACGGCGCGGCCGCCTTCGTGCGACTCATCGGGCTGGTGGCGCGGACGCAGCTCACCCTCAGCCAGATCGACGCACGGATTCCGCGGGCGCACGTCCTCAAGCGCGATCTCGCGACTCCTTGGGCCGTCAAGGGACTTGTGATGCGCCGGGTCGTGGAAGAGGCCGGAGACCGGTTCGTGGACACGACCGATGGCGTACGGGTCGTGGAGACCGACGGGCGCTGGGTGATGGTGCTTCCCGACCCCGCTGAAGCGGTCACGCATCTGTGGGCCGAAGGCCCGGACGACGCCTCCGCGGAGGCCTTGCTCGATGAGTGGGCGGCCGTCGTGGACAGCGCCGGCCGCTGAAACACCCCGCACGCGTGCGTGCCGGACAAGTGCCCCCAAGGGGGCCTGTCCGGCACGCCGGTGGGGCCATTCGGAGGTAGTGCCCGCGACGTGCGACGATGTGCGGCATGCCGCAGCAGCCCCCCGTTCGGAGTAGCGCTCCGCGCCCCTCGCGCCCGGACGCCTCCATGTCGCTGCTCACCAACGTCATGGATCACAGCCTCGACGACGGATACGCCGAGGCGGCCGCCCGTAAGAAGGCCGAGGGCGCCGGCGGCATGCCGAAGACGGTGCGGGCGAAGCTCGGTCTCGCGGCCGGCCTTGTACTCGCGGCCCTCGTGGTGACCGTGGGAGCGGCGAACGCGCGGATAGCGGCCCCTGTAGTCGCGAAGGAGCGCCAGGAGCTCATCGACCGCATCGAGCGCGAGACCACGGCCGCCGACAAGCTCGAAAGCAATGTGGACACCCTGCGTGCCGATGTGAGCGCGCGGCAGCGTGCGGCGCTCAAGAAGGACGGGGGCGGCGAGCAGGCAGACCTGGTGAGCATTCTGTCGGGTGCCACCGCTGTGCACGGCCCTGGCGTGAAGCTCGTTGTGAACGACTCCAAGGAAGCCAGCACGGGCGGTGACGGCAGCAATCCGCGGGAGACCTCCGGGTTCTCCGACACCGGACGAGTCCGCGACCGTGACATGCAGCGCGTCATCAACGGGCTCTGGGAGTCGGGCGCCGAGGCCATCGCGATCAACGGACAGCGGCTGACAGCCCTGTCGGCGATCCGGGCCGCGGGTGACGCAATACTGGTCGACAACAAGCCGCTGGTGCCGCCGTACACGGTGCTCGCGGTGGGGGACGGCCAGCGTCTCAGCACCAGGTTCCAGAACAGTGCCGACGGGCTCTATCTGCACGCCCTGCAAGAAAACTACGGCATCCGGACCAGCATTTCCGCCGAGGACGATGTCCGGTTGTCCGCCGCACCGAGTGTGATCGTACGTACAGCACAGCCGAGCACAGAGAAGGGCACATCGTGATCGCCGTACTGGGCCTCGTCGTGGGAGTCGTGGCTGGATTGTTGGTCCGGCCCGAGGTTCCAGCGGTCGTCGAGCCTTATCTCCCGATCGCCGTCGTGGCGGCGCTCGACGCCGTGTTCGGAGGGCTGCGCGCGATGCTTGACGGCATCTTCGACGACAAGGTCTTCGTGGTGTCGTTCCTGTCGAACGTGGTCGTGGCGGCGCTGATCGTGTTCCTGGGCGACAAGTTGGGCGTGGGCGCCCAGCTCTCCACGGGCGTCGTGGTCGTGCTCGGCATCCGCATCTTCTCCAATGCCGCGGCGATCCGCCGTCACGTGTTCCGGGCGTGAGGCGGATGAGCAACGAGGACGAGACACCTCAGCCCTCTGAGACCCCTCAGCGCTCCGGGACCCCGGAGAACCGGCTGCGCAAGGAACTGCCCGAAGAGGTGCCCGCCGCGGCTCGCGCGAGTTCCGAGGAAGAGAAGCACGATGCGGACACCGGACCGTCGCTGACCGGCCGTCAGCGGCTGGTCAAGGGCGTGTGGCCGCCGCGCGTCTCGCGCGCGCAACTCATCGTCGCCGTGCTGCTGTTCGGCCTCGGTTTCGGGCTGGCCGTCCAGGTCGCGTCCAACAGCGACAGCGGTAGCGCCCTGCGCGGCGCACGTCAAGAAGATCTCGTACGCATCCTCGATGAACTCGACAACCGTACTCAGCGTCTTGAAGACGAGAAGCAGGGTCTCGAAGATCAGCGTACCGAGCTGGAGAACAGCTCGAACCAGGCCGAGGAGGCTCGCAAGCAGACGGTCGAGAAGGAGAAGCAACTCGGCATTCTGGCGGGCACCGTGGCGGCGCAGGGACCCGGCATCACCCTGACGATCAACGACACGAAGGGGACGGTCAAGGCGGACATGCTGCTCGACGCGATCCAGGAGCTGCGCGCGGCCGGCGCGGAGGCGATCCAGGTGAACGGCGTACGCGTGGTCGCCAGCACCTATCTGACGGACTCCGGCAGCGGAGTGAAGGTCGACGGGAACAAGATCACCCAGCCCTATCGTTTCAAGGTCATCGGCAAGCCGCAGGACCTGGAACCGGCGCTCAACATCCCCGGAGGCGTGGTGCAGACACTGGAGAAGGAGCAGGCCACCGTCACGGTGGACCGCTCGACGAAGATCGTTGTGGACGCCTTGCGACCGGCGAAGCGGCCTGACTACGCTCGGTCGTCCTCCCAGTGAGCCGGCGCCGCATGGGGGGCGCCCGGCCAGGGCATGAGGTTGCGGGGGGTCGGCGCACCGAATGGGTGGTGCGTGGTGGAAACTGTCTGGTGGTTACGGACGTTGTGAGGATGTCCGGGTCGACCGGTGTGTTCAATCAGGGTTCGTCCTGCCCCACGGGCGGGTCTGTTTCGGTCAAGGGGAATCGCCCGTGAAGTTGTTTGCGAAGTTGTTCGGCAAGAGCGCGCGAGAGGGCAGCGGCGACAATGCGACTGCCCGGCACCGTGCACCACGCCATGGAGACGCGGAAGGCCAGGGCGGCGACCGCCCGCTGTTCCGGGACCAGGTCGGTGACATTTCCGGTGGTCAGGGCGCGCCGTCTGTTGACCCTGCCCAGTCCGGCCGCATAGGTTTCGGGGAACCGTCAACCTCAAGTACGGGTGGAGGGTTCGCCTCCGATCCGTACGCGTCCCATGCCCCTGGGGGGCAGCCGCGGCAGGAGGATCCGTCCATGTCGGCCCTGGTGTGTACGAGGTGCGGTAACCGCAACGCGGAGAACAGCCGCTTCTGTTCCAACTGCGGTGCGCCGCTGCGGGGCGGGGCGGAGCGTCCGTCCGAGACGACGTCCACGATCTCCATTTCGGGCCTTGAGGCCTATGACGCCGAGGTGACGGGCCAGACCCTGTCGCCGATGCTCTCCCCGGAGGCGCAGGCGGCCGTCGACGCGCTGCCGCTCGGCTCGGCGCTCCTGGTAGTGCGCCGTGGCCCGAACTCGGGCAGCCGCTTCCTGCTGGACGGCGAGCTGACCACGGCCGGGCGTCATCCGCAGAGCGACATCTTCCTGGACGATGTGACCGTGTCGCGCCGCCATGTGGAGTTCCGTCGCGTCGCGGACGGCTCGTTCACGGTCGCCGACGTCGGCAGCCTGAACGGCACGTACGTCAACCGTGAGCGGATCGACCAGGTCGCTCTGTCGAACGGTGACGAGGTGCAGATCGGCAAGTACCGGCTGGTCTTCTACGCGAGCCAGCGGGGCATCTGACCCTCCCCCAGACTCCGTCCGGGGGGACTCCCAGGGAATGTCCATGCTTCAAACACCGAGCGGCGGTGCCGGCAGCGGTACCGCCGCCGCGGACAGTGGGCTGATGAGCATCGGCGTGGTGCTGAACGCGCTGCGCGACGAGTTCCCCGAAGTCACCATCTCCAAGATCAGGTTCCTGGAGTCGGAGGGGCTCATCGAGCCGCAGCGAACCCCTTCGGGGTATCGCAAGTTCAGCGCGCACGACGTCGAGCGCCTCGGCCACGTTCTGAGAATGCAGCGGGACCACTATCTGCCGCTGAAGGTGATCCGCGAGCATCTGGACGCCCTGGAGCGCGGTGAGCCGGTGCGGCTGCCGTCCGTGGGGCGGCAGCGCGACTCCGGCGAGGGGGAACCGCTCGGGGACCTTTTCGGGGAGCCGGAGGCGCCCACAGCGGCCCGCGTGGGCCGTGCCGAGCTGCTGGCGGCCGCCGAGATCGGCGAGCAGGAGCTCGAGGAATGGGAGTCGTACGGGCTGATCGCGCCCCTGCCCGACGGTGTGTACGACGCCGAAGCCGTGACCGTCGCCGCGCTCGTGGTCGAGCTGGGGCGGTTCGGGATCGAGCCGCGTCATCTGCGGGCGATGAAGGCCGCGGCCGAGCGTGACGCGGGCCTTGTGGACCAAGTGGTGGCCCCGCTGCGACGTCACCGTAACCCGCAGACCAGGGCGCACGCGGAGGCCCGTACGAAGGAGCTGGCGGGGCTCACGGTGAAGCTGCACGCGGCACTGGTGCAGACCGCGCTGGGCGTGCGACTGCCCTGACCCGGGGCGCTCGCCCAGGCTGTGGATCGTCCACCCGTTCTGTGCCCGACTACCCAAACGTCCCGGGCACGGCCTAGGGTTGCTGTGTGAACGAGCTCGATGTCGTAGGTGTCCGGGTCGAAATGCCCTCCAACCAACCGATCGTGCTTCTGCGTGAAGTGGGAGGCGACCGCTACCTCCCCATCTGGATCGGACCGGGGGAGGCGACGGCGATCGCCTTCGCCCAGCAGGGCATGGCCCCCGCACGACCGCTGACCCACGACCTGTTCAAGGACGTGCTGGAGGCCGTCGGCCAGGAGCTCACCGAAGTGCGCATCACGGACCTGCGTGAGGGTGTCTTCTACGCGGAACTGGTGTTCGCCAGTGGGGTCGAGGTGAGTGCGCGGCCCTCCGACGCCATAGCGCTGGCCCTGCGCACAGGCACGCCGATCTACGGCAGCGACGGGGTGCTCGACGACGCCGGCATCGCGATCCCGGACGAGCAGGAGGACGAGGTGGAGAAGTTCCGCGAGTTCCTCGACCAGATCTCGCCCGAGGACTTCGGTACCAACAGCCAGTGACGCCCTGGAGCGTCAGGCAGCTCCGGGCGGCAATTGCCTGCGGCGCGTGTGGTGCGCCGCGGTCCACCCCGAGAGCATTCGGCTAGCCTTTCCCCGCGGTGGGGCACGGGAAACCACTCTTAGGGTGATTATCACTCGGCGTGCCGAGTGTGGCGATCGTTGACGCGCCCCTGGTGACTGCCTACCGTCGAGAAGGCAGGTCAAGGACGGAGGTCGGCGTGAGAAGCAGCGGCGACGGTACGGCTGGGGGTGCCCCCGGACGCGGTCTGGGGGAGAGCGGCCCGTACCCGCTTCACGGCAACGCGGCCGATCACGTTCCGCGGCGGCCGACGGCAGTGCCGGGCGAGGGAGGGGCGGATTCCGAGGAGATCGGTTACCGCGGTCCCACGGCGTGCGCGGCCGCGGGCATCACCTACCGGCAGCTGGACTACTGGGCGAGGACCGGTCTGGTCGAGCCGAGCGTGCGGCCCGCCCATGGCTCGGGGACGCAGCGTCTCTACAGCTTCCGGGACGTCGTCGTCCTGAAGATCGTCAAGCGGTTCCTCGACACCGGGGTCTCGCTGCAGAACATCCGCACCACCGTCCAGCACCTCAGGGAGCGCGGCTTCCGGGACCTGGAGCGGATGACGCTGATGAGCGACGGCGCGACGGTCTACGAATGCACGTCCCCCGACGACGTGCACGCCCTGCTCCAGGGCGGCCAGGGGGTCTTCGGGATCGCCGTCGGCGTGGTGTGGCGGGATGTCGAGAGTGCCCTGTCACAGCTGCACGGGGAGCGCGTGGACACGGGCGAGACGCTCGTCGGACACAACCCCACGGACGAGCTGGCTCGGCGGCGCAACCGAGCCGTCTGAGGGCCTGGCGGGGGCCGCGCGGGACCTTGTCGTCCGGGCGAGGCCCAAGGGGAGCGGGCCGTACCGGGGCATTGTCAGTGGCGTAGGGCAGCATCGGACATGTGAGAACCGCGCCCACGATCCTGCATCTCGACATGGATGCCTTCTTCGCCTCGGCGGAGCAGGCGTCCAAGCCGAGCCTGCGCGGGAAAGCCGTCGTGGTGGGCGGGCTCGGACCACGCGGAGTCGTCGCCACCGCCTCGTACGAGGCACGCGTCTTCGGAGTGCACTCGGCGATGCCCATGGCCCAGGCACGCCGGCTCGCGCCGAACGCCGCGTATCTCGTGCCGCGCTTCGGGCTCTACCGGGAGGTCAGCGAGCAGGTGATGGGGCTGCTGCGGGCCCTGTCGCCTCTGGTGGAGCCGTTGAGCCTGGACGAGGCCTTCGTGGACCTGGAGGCGGGTGAGACGGCCTGGGACGAGGGCTCGGCACGGCTGACCGGGGAGAAGCTGCGCGCGGACATCCGGGCCGTCACGGGGCTCACCGGGTCGGTGGGGCTCGCCGCCTCCAAGATGCTCGCGAAGATCGCCTCGGAGCAGGCCAAGCCCGACGGCCTTGTGCTGATAGAGCCGGGGACCGAGCGCGCGCTGCTCGGGCCGATGTCGGTGCGGACGCTGCCGGGCGTGGGGCCCGCGACCGGTGACCATCTGCGGCGGGCCGGGATCACCACCGTAGAGGAGCTCGCCGAGGCGGGCGAGGACGAGCTCGTACGGCTGCTGGGGAAAGCGCACGGGCATGCGCTTCACGCCATGGCGCTGGCGCATGACGAGCGGCCCGTGGTGGCCGAGCGGGAGACCAAGTCGGTGTCGGTCGAGGACACCTACGACGTGGACATCCATGACCGGGTGCGGGTCGGCCTGGAGGTGCAGCGGCTCGCGGACCGGTGTGTGCGGCGGCTGCGGCGGGCCGGGCTGTCCGGGCGGACCATCGTGTTGAAGGTTCGGCGGTACGACTTCTCGACGCTGACCCGGTCCGAGACGCTGCGGGGGCCCACGGACGATCCAGCGGTGGTGCGGGAGGCTGCCGCGCGGCTGTTGGAGGGGGTGGACACGACCGGGGGTGTGCGGTTGTTGGGGGTGGGTGTGTCGGGGCTTGCCGATTACACGCAGGAGGATCTGTTCGCGCAGGCACGGGCCCAGGCCGAGGCCGCCGCAGGGGAATCGGCGGATCAAGAGGAGGCGGAGGAGGCGTCGGAGGAGTCCGGCGCCGAGCAGGTGCCGCCCGTCGAGCGGCGGTGGCCCGCGGGGCATGACGTGCGGCACGCCGAGTTCGGGCATGGGTGGGTGCAGGGGAGTGGGCTGGGGAGGGTGACTGTGCGGTTCGAGACGCCTTACTCCGAGCCGGGGCGTGTGCGGACGTTCCGTACGGATGACTCGGCGTTGGAGTTGGCGGATCCGTTGCCGTTGGTGGTGGGGGCCGTGTGCGATCGCCGTGGGGGGTGAGGTCGGTTTGGTCGTGCGGGTTGTCTGTGGCTGGTCGCGCCCACGCGGCGGAGCCGCATGATGTCAGAGCCCCGCGCCCCTTACGGGGCGCTTGAGCGGGGGTCAAGCAGTCTCATCACCCCTCGTCCGTTCCCGCCAAGTGGCCGAAATCCCGGTCCGGGGGCGGAGGCGGGGCTGCGACATCCAGGCCGTAGTGGTGGTAGAGCTGGAGTTCCTGTTCGGGGGAGAGGTGGCGGCCGACGCCGAAGTCGGGGGCGTCCTTGATCAGGGCTCGGTCGAAGGGGATGCGCAGGGCGCCTTCGACGAGTTCACTGGGCTCCAGGGGCACGAAGGCGTCCCTGCCGAACAGGCCGGTGCGTATGGCCGCCCACTCCGGGACCCCGGTCGCGTCGTCGAGGTAGACCTCGTCGATCGTGCCGATCTTGGTGCCATTGCGGTCGAACGCCTTGCGGCCGATCAGGTTGCGCGGATCGATGTCGGTCTGCACGGGCCCTCCTCTTGGTCGCAACTCATTCGTAAGCACTACAAAAGAGCACATTCAGGAAGGCGGCCACTCGAAGGCTTGGGTCTTGTCCTCGCTGGTAGGCTGGCAGGCGGCTGCTGACCCCGTGCGGGAGAGTCCTCCAGACTTCATCGGAGGCGCCGAAGGAGCAAATCCTCCCCGGAATCTCTCAGGCTCACGTACCGCACGGACGAGGTCACTCTGGAAAGCAGGGCGGGTGTCGATGGCCCCTGCCCTCACCGACGGTGAAAACCGGGTCGTCAGCGGACGAGCCGGTGAAGCTCTCAGGTTGAGATGACAGAGGGGGAGGCCGTCGGGGTACCCGTGCCGGGGTGCCCCTCGAAGGTCGCGTCAGACCAGGAGGCCTCCGCAATGACCGCCAGTCGCATTCCGCTCTCCGAACTCGAACAGGGAATCCCCTTCGAGCAGCGCCACATCGGGCCCGACTCCGAGGCGCGGGCCAAGATGCTCGCACAGGTCGGATACGGCTCGCTCGACGAGCTGACGGCCACCGCGGTGCCGGACGTCATCAAGAACGCCGAGGCGCTGAAGCTGCCGGGCGCGCGCACCGAGGCCGAGGTACTGGCCGAGCTGCGCTCCCTCGCGGACCGCAACCAGGTGCTCGACCCGATGATCGGCCTCGGTTACTACGGCACCTTCACGCCGCCGGTGATCCTGCGCAACGTCATGGAGAACCCGGCCTGGTACACCGCGTACACGCCGTACCAGCCGGAGATCTCGCAGGGCCGTCTCGAGGCGCTGCTGAACTTCCAGACCGTGGTCGCCGAGCTGACCGGGCTGCCGACCTCCGGCGCCTCGCTGCTCGACGAGGGCACCGCCGCCGCCGAGGCGATGGCGCTGTCCCGGCGCATGGGCAAGAACAAGAAGGGCCTCTTCCTGGTCGATGCGGACGCGCTGCCGCAGACCATCGCCGTCATCGAGACCCGCGCCGAGCCGACCGGCGTCGAGGTCGTCGTCGCCGACCTCAGCGAGGGCATCCCGGCCGGGATCGCCGAGCGCGAGATCAACGGCGTACTCATCCAGTATCCCGGCGCCTCCGGTGCCGTGCGCGACCTCAAGCCGATCGTCGAGCAGGCGCACGAGCTGGGCGCGGTCGTCACCGTCGCCGCCGACCTGCTCGCCCTGACGCTGCTCACCTCGCCGGGCGAGCTCGGCGCCGACATCGCCGTCGGTACGACGCAGCGCTTCGGTGTGCCGATGGGCTTCGGCGGGCCGCACGCCGGATACATGGCGGTGCGCGAGAAGTTCGCGCGCAGCCTGCCGGGCCGGCTCGTGGGTGTGTCCGTCGACGCGGACGGGCACAAGGCGTACCGGCTCGCCCTGCAGACGCGTGAGCAGCACATCCGCCGCGAGAAGGCGACCAGCAACATCTGTACGGCTCAGGTGCTGCTCGCCGTGATGGCCGGTATGTACGCCGTCTACCACGGTTCCGAGGGTCTGAAGACCATCGCGCGGCGTACGCACCGCTACGCCACGATCCTCGCCGCGGGCCTGCGGGCGGGCGGGGTCGAGGTCGTGCACGGCGCGTACTTCGACACGCTGACCGTGCGGGTGCCGGGCAAGGCAGCCGACGCCGTGGCCGCCGCGCGCGAGGGCGGGGTCAACCTGCACCTCGTCGATGCCGACCATGTGGCGATGTCCTGCGACGAGACCACCACGCGCAGGCAACTGAGCGCCGTGTGGGCCGCGTTCGGCGTCGAGGGCGATGTCGAGGCGCTGGACGCGACGGCACAGGACACACTGCCGGCCGCGCTGCTGCGCAGCGACGACTACCTCACGCACCCGGTCTTCCACCAGCACCGCTCCGAGACCGCGATGCTGCGCTACCTGCGCAAGCTCTCCGACCGCGACTACGCGCTCGACCGCGGCATGATCCCGCTGGGCTCCTGCACGATGAAGCTCAACGCGACCACGGAGATGGAGCCGGTCACCTGGCCCGAGTTCGGCCAGCTGCACCCCTTCGTGCCCGCCGAGCAGGCGCAGGGCTACCTCACGCTCATCCGTGAGCTGGAGGAGCGGCTCGCCGAGGTCACCGGGTACGACAACGTGTCGCTGCAGCCCAACGCCGGTTCGCAGGGCGAGCTGGCCGGTCTGCTCGCCGTGCGCGGCTACCACCGGGCCAACGGCGACGAGCAGCGCACCGTCTGCCTGATCCCGTCCTCCGCGCACGGCACGAACGCCGCGAGCGCCGTGATGGCCGGCATGAAGGTCGTGGTCGTGAAGACCGCGGACGACGGCGAGATCGACGTTGAGGACCTGCGTGCCAAGATCGAGCAGCACCGCGACGAGCTGGCGGTGCTGATGATCACGTATCCCTCGACGCACGGTGTGTTCGAGGAGCATGTCGCCGACATCTGCGCGCAGGTGCACGAGGCGGGCGGCCAGGTCTACGTCGACGGCGCCAACCTCAACGCGCTGGTGGGCCTCGCCAAGCCGGGTCACTTCGGCGGCGACGTCTCGCACCTCAACCTGCACAAGACGTTCTGCATCCCGCACGGCGGCGGCGGCCCGGGCGTCGGCCCGGTCGGTGTGCGCGCGCACCTGGCGCCGTACCTGCCGAACCACCCGCTGCAGCCCGCGGCCGGTCCCGAGACCGGCGTCGGCCCGATCTCGGCCGCTCCGTGGGGCTCCGCGGGCATCCTGCCGATCTCGTGGGCGTACGTCCGCCTGATGGGCGGCGAGGGCCTCAAGCGCGCCACGCAGGTGGCGGTGCTGTCGGCGAACTACATCGCCAAGCGCCTGGAGCCGCACTACCCGGTGCTCTACACCGGCCCGGGCGGGCTCGTCGCGCACGAGTGCATCATCGATCTGCGTCCGCTGACCAAGGCGACCGGCGTCACCGTCGACGACATCGCCAAGCGGCTGATCGACTACGGGTTCCACGCGCCGACGATGTCCTTCCCGGTGGCGGGCACGCTGATGATCGAGCCGACCGAGTCCGAGGACCTCGGCGAGATCGACCGGTTCTGCGAGGCGATGATCGCCATCCGCGCGGAGATCGAGAAGGTCGGCTCGGGCGAGTGGGCGGCCGACGACAACCCGCTGCGGGGCGCGCCGCACACCGCCGCCGCGCTCGGCGGGGAGTGGAAGCACGCGTACACGCGCGAGGAGGCCGTGTTCCCGGCCGGAGTCTCGGCGGACAAGTACTGGCCGCCGGTGCGCCGTATCGACCAGGCGTACGGCGACCGGAACCTGGTCTGCTCCTGCCCGCCGCTGGACGCCTACGAGGACTGATCAGCGCTCGGGACTTGGACGCCTACGGGGAGTAATCGCCCTCGGACATGCGTCGGGGCCGGTTCGGAGAGTACGTCTCCGGGCCGGCCCCTCATGTGTCTGGATGGCTGTGTGGGCCATCCGGTTGTGCGGCTCAGGCGGCCGTCATCGCGTATTCGCTGCCTCGTGGGCGGTGCGGGGCGATGATCTGGCCGTCGGGCAGGAGCTCACCGGTGTCCTCGAAGAGCAGAACGCCGTTGCACAGCAGGCTCCATCCCTGCTCCGGGTGGTGCGCCACAAGGCGGGCGGACTCCCGGTCGGCTGATTCGGCTGACGGACACGGTGGCTGGTGCTGGCACATTGATGGGATCTTTCGCTGGGTTGAGAGGTGAGTGATGGCTGTGGTGTCTGTCCCGCGGCTCGATGTGGTCATGGCCGCCCCCCGTTGGTGTGTGGTCTGGAACCCAGTGTTGCCCTACGGGCGTCAATCCGCAGGGATTTAGCGGCACCGCTTCTCACAGGTTGATGACGCATCACCCGTGCGGACGGTTCATTCCAACTGCACTGTCACTTCGGGTGGTTTGACGTGGCCGAATGGGGCTAGTCCGGTCGGGCCGACGGGCGCGTTTCCCCTCGTACGAGCGGGGTGCGGCCCTAACGAGCAAAGTGCCCCGCGGCCGAATGAACGGCGGCGGGGCACGGTTGCTTTCGCTTACGCGGGGGAGCTCAGCAGCGGGGCCGGCGTGACCCGGTGGGTGAGTACGGGCAGCAGTTCGGCGACGCGGTGTGGACGGTGTGCGGCGATGCCGGGCGGGGCGGGCGCCAGCGGCACCAGGAGGTCGGTGGCGGCCGGGTGGCCGGTGCTGCCGTCCGCGGCGGTGTCGCCGTGCAGCCAGAGAGTGAGCATGTACAGCTCGGGCACGGACAACAGGCGTGCCTGGTACGACTGCTGCATGCTCTCCGCCTGGCGCAGGGCGCGTTCGGTGGCGGTGATGTACGGGCCCTCGAAGAAGTGCGAGAAGGCCCAGCCGTCGGGGGTCAGCATGGTCTCGGCCGCGGCCACCGCGCGGTCGCCGCAGCGGATCAGGAAGCGCCACCCGGCGAGCCGGGTGGCGGACGCGCCCGCGGGGGTGATCCGGTCCAGGACGTGTACGGGCAACGGGAGTTCGGGTGTGGCGGGTCCCTGGGCCATGCGGAGGGACGGAGTACGGGCCTCGCGGACAGCGGTGGGGGAACCGAGTGCCGTGAGGACGGAGCGCAGGGCGGGCGCGGGAGCCGGGGGTACGTGCAGCGGCATGGTGGGTCGCCTCTCATTCGACAGGCATGGTGGCGCGAGGGCGGGGGCGGACGGCGCTGTCAGCTCTCGGGGTCGGAGGGGCGAGGGGGTCTGGATCTGCCGACAAGGTGTCGCCTGCCGTACATCACCTGGACGACAGGACCTAGGACCGCGAGCGCCAACTCTCTGCCTCGTTTGCGGAGTTTATACGACACGTGTTCAGACGGTGTTTCGTCTAGCCGTGCCGAATATGAAGAGCAAGGCACTATTCGGTCGGTGAAACGCGAGGTTCATCCCGGTTCTGGGAGGAGGCGCCGCGATGACCTCGGAATACTTCGCCGGAGCGGTCGGCCGATTCTCGTCGGCGTTTTTCACGAGATCATGTCGGGCGGTAACTTGCGTAATGTACCTTGCCCGGTGAATGTGCCCGCCGACCCGGATCCAGGGTAGCGGGCGGCGCCCTTGCGCAGGGCGTTATCGATCGCGTTGCCTGGGCATCATCCCCGGTGACCCGGGACGCCAGGGGCCGGAGCATCGGCCTGCCCATCCGAGGAGGGACACTTCGATGGGGGAGAAGGTCGTGGCAGGGCCGTTCGACCTGTCCGATCGCCAGCACTACCGCGGAAAGCTCCGGCAGTGTCTGACGGGGCTGGAGCGGCTGCTGGAGGAGAAGAGGTTCGATCGCCCGAAGAATCTCATGGGTCTGGAGATCGAGTTGAATCTCGCAGGACCCGACGGCATGCCCAGAATGATGAATGCGCAAGTTCTCGAAAGGATTGCGAGCCGCGATTTCCAAACAGAACTCGCCATGTTCAACCTGGAAGTCAACATAGCCCCCCATCGATTGGGCGGCCGGGTATTCGACCGGCTCGCCGAGGAGCTGCGCACCTCGCTCGGGTATGCCCATCGGAAAGCGAGCGAAGTCGACGCCGGAATCGTCATGATCGGCATTCTGCCGACGCTCGGCCAGGACGACCTGGTCTCCTCGAACCTGTCGGACGTCGACCGCTACACCCTGCTCAACGACCAGATCGTGGCCGCCCGCGGCGAGGATTTCGCCCTCGACATCGACGGCGTGGAGCGCCTCGTCTGTACATCGAAGTCCATCGCGCCCGAAGCCGCCTGTACTTCCGTGCAGTTGCACCTCCAGGTCACCCCGGGCCGGTTCGCGGACGTGTGGAACGCGGCACAGGCGGTGGCCGCCGTGCAGGTCGCGGTGGGTGCCAACTCGCCGTTCCTGTTCGGCCATGAGCTGTGGCGCGAGTCGCGGCCCCCACTGTTCCAGCAGTCCACCGACACCCGGCCGCCCGAGTTGCAGGCGCAGGGCGTCAGGCCGCGTACCTGGTTCGGTGAGCGGTGGATCTCGTCGGTGTACGACCTCTTCGAGGAGAACCTGCGCTTCTTCCCGCCCCTGCTGCCGATCTGCGACGAGGAGGACCCGCTCGCGGTCCTCGACGAGGGAGGCATCCCCAAGCTCGCCGAACTCGTGCTGCACAACGGCACGGTGTACCGGTGGAACCGGCCCGTGTACGGCATCGCCGACGGCGTCCCGCATCTGCGCGTCGAGAACCGGGTGCTGCCCGCGGGCCCCACCGTCACCGACGTCATCGCCAACGCGGCCTTCTACTACGGGCTCGTGCGCGCGCTCGCCGAGGAGGCGCGGCCCGTGTGGACCCGGCTGTCCTTCGAGGCCGCCGCCGCGAACTTCGACGCCGCCTGCCGGCACGGCATCGACGCGCGCCTGGAGTGGCCGCGGCGCGGGCGGTACGGCGGGACCGCGCGGGTGGACGCCGTGAACCTGGTCCGCGACGAGCTGCTGCCGCTCGCCGCCGCCGGGCTGGACGCATGGGGTGTGGAGCCCGTCGACCGGGACCTCTACCTGGGCGTGATCGAGGACCGGTGCCGACTGCGCGTCAACGGCGCGACGTGGCAGGCGGCCACCTTCCATCGGGCTCTGGAGAAGGGGCTCGGGCGGGATACGGCGCTGGCCGCGACGACCAGGCGGTACGGAGAGTTGATGCATCTCGGGGAGCCGGTGCACACCTGGCCGGTGGGTCTGCCGGAGCCGGTGCCGCTGGGGTGAGCGGCGGGAGGGTCAGCTCTGGCTGCCCGCCTCCACGATCGCCTTGAGGATCACCGAGTGGATCTGCGAAGGGTCGTTGACCTGGTGGCCCGAGCCGCCGGTCGCCTTGGCGATCTGCTCGATCTCCTCCTTGTCGGCGTCCGGGCCCACCGCGATCGCGATCAGCGGTACCGGACGCTGCGGGTCGGTGAGCTTCTGCAGTTCGGCGACGAGGCTGGAGCGCGAGATGCTGCCCGGGTCCTGGTTGACGCCGTCGGTCAGCAGGACCAGCGCGTTGAACTTGCCCTTCACGTACGAGGAGGTGGCCGCCTTGTACGCGGCCAGCGTGGTGTCGTACAGGCCGGTCGCCCCGCCGGGGACGGGCGTCAGGGCGCTGAAGGCCGCCGACAACTTGTCCCGCTGGGTGCCGGCACCCTTGCTGTCGCCGAGCCGCTCGGTCGGCACGAGCACGCGGTAGTCCTTGTCGCCGTCGAGTTTCGTGGCGAACTTCCACAGCCCGATCTCGTCCTCGGGTGTGAAGGTGGCGAGGGCCTGCAGCAGGGACGCCTTGGTGACGTCCATGCGGGACTGGTCGGTGCCGGGTACCGGCTCGGACATGGACGCGGAAGCGTCCACGACCGTGGTGATCCGGGCGCTCTGCACCGTGATCGTCCACATGCCGAGCGCCTCCTGGAGAGCCTTCGCCGACGTGGGTTCGGCCGAGGCCTGGGCGTACGGCTGCGGGGAGCGGCCGCCGGCCTCGGTGACCAGCCCGTCCGAAGGGTTCTCGTCGTTCGTGCGGAAGCCGTGCTCCTCCAGCATCTTCTGCGGCTCCGACTCGCCCAGCAGCGTCATGAACCGCAGGGCGGCGCGACTCTCGTCTGTGCTCATCCGCTCCTCGTCGACCAGGGTGAACGGGTAGTCGAGCTGGGGCGATCCGTCCTTGGGGTAGAAGAGGTCGAGTCCGTCGCCGTCGTCGGCGGAGGAGTTGTACGTGAACGCCGCCTGCTCGGACAGGATCAGCGCCTGGTTGCGCTTCGGGTTGCCCTGCTCGGCGCCGGACGAGTCACGGGGGAGCGTGTCCAGGACCTGGCTGTCGCTGTCGGAGGTGCGCTGCGAGAGGGCTTTCGCCATCGCGGCCGCCTGGGTGTCCCCTCCCTTGGTCCGCGCCGCGGCGGTGCTGAGCTGCGTCAGCGCGAGCAGGCCAGTCGCGCTGCGCGTCGGGTCGGCCGCGCCGAGCTTGAGCTGATCGCTCGTCATGGTGGCGCCGGCCAACTCGGTCCAGGTGTACGTCTTGTCCGGCCACCCCAGCGTCTTCGCGGCCGACGGGACCATGGCGACGCCGACCGGTGAGTACGCGACGTTGCCCGCGTTGGTCACCTTGGTCGCGGTGCTGTCCGCGGTGAGGCGCTGCACCCAGATGTCGGAGTCCGGTACCCACACCTGGACGTCGGACTGCTTGTCCGACCTCAGCGAGTCGGCGAACTTGTACGACTCGCGCGCGGTCACGCTGACGTCGAGGCAGCGGCCGTCGGAGGTGATGTTGTGCTTGCGGGCGTGGTCGGCGGTGGCCCTGAGCGCGGGCGCCACATCCGGCGACGCGGCGACCTCGAGGTGGACGGCGTCGTCCTGGCAGGAGGTGCCGAAGGAGAGCAGGCCACCGCGGACCGCGGCCGCCGTGCCCGCCGCGACGGTGAGCACGAGCACCGTCGCGATGGCCACATTGCGGCGGCGCGCGCGAGGTCGGGGGTCGGCGGCGCCCGCCCCGTACTCGTCGGGCAAGCTGTGACGTCCCATGACGGTGGTGCCCCTCCCTGTTGAGCCCTGAGCCGTGAGACAGCCGTAAGACAGACAAAGGGGAGGTACGCCCCGTACGGCGTCCGTCCCCCAACGGCCTGTCGCGCACGATCTTCGTAACTTCTTTCGAGACCCTAGCGGGGCGAAGATGGGGATGAGGCGGGATTACTCAACTGGAGGCGGGAGTGCAGGTGGAGGCGGGGTCGGTGGCCGATTCTTTTCCGAAGGAGGTGCTGACACGACGGATTCTCCGGGACGAGACGCTGCTCGTCCTGGCGCTCTCGCTCGGTGCGAGCGGGGTGTCCGCGCTGATCAGCTTTGTCGGATCGGTCACCAAACCGGGGGGTCTCAAGGACCAGGCGGCCACCCTGAACGCCTCGGCCGCGCCAGGGCGACCCTGGCTTGATCTGGCCTGGCAGTTGTTCGGCATCGCGTCGGCTCTGGTGCCGGTCGCGCTGGTCGCGCACCTCCTGCTGAGGGAGGGCGTGGGGCTGCGAGTGATCGGTTTCGACCGTACGCGCCCCTGGCCGGACCTCGGGCGCGGGGCGGCGATCGCGTCGGTGATCGGCAGCACGGGCATCGCCTTCTATCTGGCGGCCCGGGGGCTCGGCTTCAACCTCACCGTGGTGCCGGAGGCGCTGCCCGATGTGTGGTGGAAGTACCCGGTGCTGATCCTCTCGGCCGTGCAGAACGCCGTGCTGGAGGAGGTCATCGTCGTCGGGTATCTGCTGCGCCGGCTCGGCCAGTTGGGCTGGACGCCGGGCACCGCGCTGATGGCGAGCGCGGTGTTGCGCGGCTCGTACCACCTCTACCAGGGCATCGGCGGCTTCGTCGGCAACATGGCGATGGGTGTGGTCTTCGCCTATCTGTACCGGCGTTGGGGCCGGGTCGGGCCGCTCGTGGTGGCGCACTCGTTGCTCGACATCGGGGCGTTCGTGGGGTACGCGCTGCTGGCGGGGAAGGTGGGGTGGCTGCCGACGGCGTGAGCGGGGCCTTGAGGGGCGTACGAGATTGCCGTACGCCCCCTTCGTGTGCCGTGCCCCGACTTTCGTGAGCCGCTACGCGAGCAGCTCGCCCTCGATGACCGTGACCGCGTGGCCCGTGAGGAGGGTGCGGTCGCCGCGCAGTTCGGTACGGACGAGGCCGGAGCGCGGGGAGGCCTGGAGGCCGGTGAGACCGGGGCGGCCGAGGCGCTCGGACCAATAGGGGGCGAGGGCCGTGTGGGCGCTGCCGGTGACCGGGTCCTCGTCGATGCCGACGTTCGGGAAGAAGCAGCGGGAGACGAAGTCGTAGCCCCGGGAAGGGTCTTCGGCGCGGGCTGTCGCGATGATGCCGCGCGTGGAGTACCGGGCGAGCGCCTTGTGGTCCGGGGCGAGGCCCAGGACCGTCTTCTCGTCGGCGACTTCGATCACCAGGTCGCCGAGGTTCGGCCCGGTGTCGAAGGCGGTGAGGGGCTCCGTGCCCAGCGCCTCGGCGACGCCGTCCGGGACCTCGACCGGGGTGAGGGGCGCGGTCGGGAAGTCCAGCGTGATCGAACCGTCCGCGTGGGGCGTGGCGATGAGCACGCCGCTGAGCGTGGCGAACCGTACGGGTCCCTCGTGGGCGCCCGTGGCGTGCAGGACGTGCGCGGTCGCCAGCGTCGCGTGCCCGCACATCGCGACCTCGGTGGCGGGGGTGAACCAGCGCAGCGCCCAGTCGGCCTCGCCGCCCTCGGGAAGCCGCCGGGCGAACGCCGTCTCGGCGTGGTTGACCTCCAGGGCCACGTTCTGGAGCCAGGCGTCGTCGGGGAAGGTGTCGAGGAGGAGGACCCCGGCCGGGTTACCGGCGAAGGGGCGGTCGGTGAAGGCGTCGACGATACGAATCCGCATGGGCCGAAGCTAGCTGTCACGTGGAGTGGCGGGCCAAGGCCAATTCGGGGGAGGTGGACCGATTGCAGCCTTACTCGGGCCGACTTTCAGCCGCCAGCAATCGCACCAGGGCGGCGACAGCGGCGTCCGCGTCCGGGGTGACCAGTTCGAGTACCGGGTCGGGGGTTCCGAGCAACTGCCCGCTCCACACGCGGAAGGCCGGGTTGTCGTCCGGGCCGCCCTTCTCGAAGGAGATGGCCCCAGGCAGGATCCCGGCGGCTGCTTCTGCGGACACCCAGAAATCGGGGTCAGCCGCGAACCTCAGGTAGTTGTGACTGGTGAACGGGTACCACCGGCTCAGCTCGCTCGCCCGCGCGGCCACCACCAGTTCCTCCTCCACCGGTGGCACCCAGGATTCGTGGCTGCGGACCCAGGCGTCCGCGAGACGGGCGCCCTCGGTCATCCAGTCCCAGGCGTCGTCCAGCGGCCACGTGCCGTTGTGTCCCATGCCCCGAGTCTGATGCACGCGTCCGGACCTGCTGTCCTGTCTCAGCGAAGTTCGACCAGTCTCAGTGAAGTTTGACCGTCGCTTCCAGTCAGGCCGGATGCAGCACCGCCGTGGCAATCTCACGCACGCGGTCCAGTGTGATCCCGGTGCGCTGTTCGACGGCGAGGGGGTGGTCGGTGGGCTCCAGCTCGATGAAGGGCCGCTTGCCGACCGGCCGCGTGTGGGCGTTGGTCTTCAGGTTGATGGTGCCCTCGGAGTAGAGCGCGAGCTCGGTGCTGAGCCAGCCGAAGTACGGCTTCTCGGCCTCGCGGCCCTCCGTGTTCCACACCTCAAGGGCACGGGCGAAGTTTTCCTTGCTCAGAGAGACCCAGACGCCCCAGGAGAAGACGTCCTGGCTGCCGATCACAGGTATCTCGATCAAGCCCCTGATGAAGAAGTGCTGGCCCTTGATCACGCACTGGTCGGACGACAACATGCTGTCCGGATCACTCTCGAAGCCGGGATCCCAGACGTCAGGGGCCATGGTCGAGTAGCTCATGGGGAGCTCTGCGTGGTGGTCGCCGCAGCATGAGCACGTGAAACCGAGATCGTTAGACATGGCGCGAGCCTAGCGAGCACCCGAACAGGGGTTTCCCCGGGCCGTCCAACAGCCGCTGATGGCACGCTGCCGCCATCATCCAGGCCCGGCTCGCCGGTCCCGTCCGGTGAAACTTCGATGAGACGAACAGGCCGGTCGTCAATCTTCAGTGAGACCGGTGCATCTTCGCTGAGACAGGTCACCTGCCCAGATCCTGGGGGTTGCCATCCGAACGCTTCCGATATATCGTTGACGCATCGCGACCGATCAACGATGGAATGGAGTGATTGCGATGCGTTCCCGTGGAGAAGACTTCGGATACGAACACGGACATGGACACCACGGCGGACCCGGTCCTCGTGGTCGGGGCGGCTTCGAGGGGCGGCGTGGGGCTTTCGGGCCCTTCGGGCCGGGTGGACCCGGTGGCCCCGGCTTCGGTGGACCCGGCTTCGGCCCGGGCCCCTGGGGCGGGCGTGGCGGTCGGGGCGGGCCCCGGGGGAGGGCGCGGCGCGGCGACGTGCGCGCGTCGATCCTGGCTCTGCTCAAGGACCGGCCCATGCATGGTTACGAGATGATCCAGGAGATCGCCGAGCGCAGCGGCGGGGCGTGGAAGCCCAGCCCGGGTTCGGTGTACCCGACCCTTCAGCTGCTGGAGGACGAGGGCCTGATCACCAGCGCGGCCGAGGGCGGCAAGAAGCTGTTCTCGCTCACCGAGTCCGGCCGCAGCGCGGCCGACGAGGGTCCCGACGCGCCTTGGGAAGAGGCCGGGCGCGGGGTCGACTGGGAGACGCTGCACGAGATCCGGCAGGCCGGCTTCGGCCTCATGGAGGCCTTCGGCCAGGTCTGGAAGACCGGCAGCAAGGACCAGCGCGACAAGGCGGTGGCGGTCATCAACGAAGCCCGCAAGAAGCTGTACCTGATCCTCGCCGACGAGGACTGACGGCGTGCTGTGGTACCTGACGGCGCCCCGCGGAAGTGTTTCCGCGGGGCGCCTTTCCGCGTACGGGTGCGGCGCGCTGGGCTCAGGCCACCAGTCCGGCCAGCTTGCGCAGCGACTCGTTGAGGGCGGCCGTCGCCGAGTCCTTGAGCTTGCCGGCCATCAGGGAGACGGCCGCGCCGGTGAACTCCCCGTCGATCCGCACAGTCGTGGCGTCGCCGTCGGGGGTCAGGGTGTAGCGGGTGGCGACGTTCACCGCCATCGGGCCCTTGCCGCGGATGGCCAGGGTGCGGGCCGTCTCCAGCTCCTCGATGGTCCAGTTGACCTCGGCCGGGAAGCCCATGAGCTTCATGTTCTCCTCGAAGGTGCCGCCGACCTCGAGTGACGCGGGGCCGCCCTTCGGGAAACTGGTGTGGGTCGAGTTCCACTCGCCGTACGAGGAGAAGTCCGTGAGCTGCGCCCAGACCTTCTCGGCGGGTGCCTCGATACGTGCCTCCGCGCTGACTTCGGCCATGCGACCACCCCTTCGTGTCGGGCGCTGCGCCCGGCGCAGCTACGGTGTCGCGGAACGTAGCCGCAGGCCCTGGAACATTCAATACTGATGAACCGTCAGGAATTGTGGAGGGTCGAACAGGGGCCTCGCAGAGTGGCGTCGAGCAGAGTCGTCGAACGGTGGAGTCGAACGGGCGCGCGGTCGCGGGCGGTCAGCCCACCCGTCGTATCACCGCCGTGTCGAACAGGTCCCACGCCCGCGGGTGGGGACCCTCGTCGTGACAGTGCCATGCCTCCCAGAACAGGTCGGCGAGCAGCGCGTCCTCGGGGGCGTACACCCGGTATACGTACTGCCTGCCGTCGACCGCCGGCAGCGCCACCAGCCAGCACCTGCTCTCCATGTTCCGAGGGACGAGCGCCGGAGCGGCACGGTTGCGTGCGGGGCGCGAAGCAAGGCGGCGCGCGCCCCAGGGGGAAATCGGCGCGAAGTCATCCGTAAGGAGGAGAACCCGCTCATGGATGCCCACCCTGTGTCGGACGCGAAAATGCTGCCCGCCGCGGATGACCCGGCTCGAAGAGACTGATGGGGTAGGGGTTGTGCCATCCCGTATTCCCCAGCAGTCCGCCGCCGAGAGCGGCTCGAACCGTACGGACATCGATGTCGGGCTCAGTGCCGAGCTGACGTCGGTGGTCTCCGGTGCGCGCAGGAGGGCGCTGCGGGACGGGGACCGGCAGATCGACACCGCCCATCTGCTGCACTCGCTGCTGGAGTCCGACCCGGAGGTGCGCGCGGTCTTCGACGGCGGGCAGCAGGTCGCCCGACTGCTCGGCTATCTCGTGCAGCGCAGCATCGGATACGGACTGCGCTGGCAGAGCACCGTCGAGGACTCCGGCGCCGTGCGGGTGGTGACCGGGGCGGGCTGGTCCCCGGTGGCGGCAGGCGCCATGGAGGACGCGTACGAGCGCGCCGTGCTGCGGGGCGACGAACAAGCCAGCGGTCTCGATCTCCTCGCGGCGCTCGTCGCCGATCCCCAGTCGCGGGCCGTCGAGGTCCTCGGGCGTGCGGGAGCCGACGCGCGAGTGGTGCTGCGGCGGATCGAGGCGGGCTTGGAGGAGTGCGTCGGCGGGGGCGACGCCGACTGCTGAGCGCGGTGGCGGGCCGGCCGCCGAGTCCCAGTCATTGAGACAGGTGTCATTGGGGATGACGCTCATGTCGTCGCCTGTCATCATGTGCCGGTGCATACGTCTCAGGGCAGTCAGGGCAACCGCGGAAGGGGCGTCGGCCTGGGCCTCGCGCTCGCGTCGGCGGTGGCCTTCGGCGGATCGGGTGTCGCGGCCAAGCCGCTGATCGAAGCGGGGCTCGACCCGCTCCACGTGGTGTGGCTGCGCGTCACGGGCGCCGCGCTGGTGATGCTGCCGCTGGCCGTACGCCACCGGGCGCTGGTGCGCCGCCGCCCCGCGCTGCTCGCCGGCTTCGGACTGCTCGGCGTGGCCGGTGTCCAGGCCTTCTACTTCGCCGCGATCTCCCGTGTCCCCGTCGGCGTCGCCCTGCTCGTCGAGTACCTCGCGCCCGCGCTCGTGCTCGGCTGGGTGCGCTTCGTGCAGCGCCGGCCCGTGACGCGCGCCGCGGCCCTCGGGGTCGTCCTCGCGGTCGGCGGACTCGCCTGCGTGGTCCAGGTGCGGTCCGGGCTGAGCTTCGACGTCGTCGGACTGCTGCTCGCACTGGGCGCCGCCTGCTGCCAGGTCGGCTACTTCGTCCTGTCCGACCAGGGCAGCGACGCCGGCGACGAGGCACCGGACCCGCTCGGCGTGATCGCGTACGGGCTGCTCGGCGGCACGCTCGTACTGACCGTCGTCGCGCGCCCCTGGACCATGGACTGGTCCGTGCTCGGCGGCAGCGCGGACATGAACGGGACGTCCGTGCCCGCCGCGCTGCTCCTCGGCTGGATCGTGCTGATCGCGACCGTTGTCGCCTACGTCACCGGAGTGGTCTCCGTGCGCCGGCTCTCCCCGCAGGTCGCGGGCGTCGTGGCCTGTCTCGAAGCGGTGATCGCGACCGTCCTCGCCTGGGTGCTGCTCGGCGAACACCTCTCGGCACCGCAGATCATCGGCGGTTCGGTGGTGCTGCTCGGCGCGCTCATCGCGCAGTCGTCGGCGCCCGCGAAGCCCTCGGACGGGCCGGTCGCCAGCGGCGGGAGCGACGCCGAAAGGGAGTTGTCGGCCCAGGGGACCGCCGCCTAGGGTGCTGATCATGCCTTCGACGCTCGTTCTTCCGCCTCCGGCCGCCTGAGGCGGGCCCTCCGGAATCCACGCCCGGCCCGGTGCCGGGCGGAACGGTGCTGCCCGCAGAAGAAGTCCGAGGACCTTTCCGTACGCCCCTGCCCTCGCGGCATGGGCGGCGACGTGGTCCCTTCCTGAACTTCTGCGTATCTGCGGAGAGAACACGTGTCGAATGCTGCTTCAGGCCTGCCCATCGGGCGAGGCCTCCTCTATCTGATCGTCGCCGGTGCCGCCTGGGGCACCGCGGGTGCGGCCGCGTCGCTGGTCTACCGGGCCAGCGACATGGGACCGATCGCCCTCTCCTTCTGGCGCTGCGCCGGCGGACTCGTGCTGCTGCTCGCCGTACGGCTACGGCGGCGTCGGCGGGTCGCGCCCGCCGTCCGGGAGCCGCTCGGCCGCAAGGCCCTGCGGATCGGCGTCACGGGCCTTGGGCTCGCCGTCTTCCAGACCGCCTACTTCGCCGCCGTCGAGGCGACCGGCCTCGCGGTGGCAACCGTCGTCACGCTGGGCGCCGGGCCCGTGCTCATCGCGCTCGGCGCGCGGCTGACCATGGGGGAGCGGCTCGGGCAAGGCGGGACCGCCGCCGTCGCCGGGGCACTCGCCGGGCTCGGGGTGCTGGTGCTGGGCAGCGGGGGTGCGACGGTGCGCCCCGGGGGCGTCGTGCTCGCGGTCGTGTCCGCGGCCGGGTACTCGACGATGACGCTGCTCACCCGGTGGTGGGGCCGCGACGGCCGAGCCGACGGGTCCGGCGCGACGGTGTGGATGTTCGCCGTCACCACCGTCTGCCTGCTGCCGCTCGGCCTGGCCGAGGGTCTGGTCCCGCACGCTGCCCAACCGGTGCACGTCCTGGCCCTGTTGGCGTACATCGCCGCCATTCCCACCGCGCTGGCCTACGCCCTGTTCTTTGCGGGTGCCGCTGCCGTCCGTGCCGCGACCGTCTCCGTGATCATGCTCCTGGAGCCGGTGAGCGCGGCAGCACTGGCCGTCGGGCTGCTGGGCGAACGACTCACCGTGGCGACCATCGCGGGCACCTTGCTGATGCTGGGCTCGGTCGCGGGGCTCGCAGTGGCGGAGACGCGGGGCGTGAGGGTCGGTGGGCACGCGGAGCCCGAGGAGGAAGCGGTGCTCGTCTGAGGCGTGGGGCGCGGGCTCGCTCGGGCCTGCGCCCCCCCAGATCCCCCGTATCGGCCTGAAACGGCCTGGTCCTCAAATGCCGGACGGGCTGAAAATCAGCCCCGCCTTCGCATCTGATGCTCCCGAGCCGCAGCGTCCCCCGGTCCGCCCCGCGCGGCCAGCCCGGCCGCGATCCGCTCCTGAACCTCCTCCGGTTTGTGGCTCGCGTACTTGAACTTCGCCCGTACGTCGGTCACTTCGAGGCGGAGGCCGCGGATGCCGGAGAGGAGACGGCCGTACGGAGCCTCGCCGACGGCGGCGGTCGCGGAGCCGCCGTCCGGCTGGAAGTGGCCGACCTGGCGGTTCAGCAGATCGGCCTTCTCCTCCGGATCGTCCACGAGGTGGGCGGTGCAGCGGAGTTGGACGGCCGTGTAGAAGCTCGTCGGCGTGCCGTGCTCGGGCGGCGCGTCCGGCGGGGCCTGCCAGGGGCCGGGGATGAAGGTGTAGTCGTCCACCACGCTCAGCAGCACGACCGGGTTCGCTTCGAGCGCGGGCCACAGCGGGTTCGGGCGCGCCAAGTGGGTCAGAGCCTCTCCCCGTTCGGCGTCGTACGCGAAGTGCAGTGGCTGCACGTGCGGCGGCTCGCCGGGCAGGGCGTTCACCGCGAGCTGCCCGAAGTCGTGGGTGGCGAGCCACCGCTGCCACTCGGCCTCGTCGCGGGGCGCGTCCCAGGGGTGGATCAGCATCAGAGGGTCGTCAGGTAGTCGGGGAGTTCGATGCCGGGGGCCAGGTCGTCGGCCGGGATCGGGGCGCCGTACCCCTTGGCCAGCGGGAGGACTCCGGTCCAGTGGGGGAGCGAGAGGTCCTCGGGCTCGTCGTTCGGGCCGCCGGTGCGCAGCTTCGCGGAGACCTCGTCCAGGTCGAGGCTGATCACGGCGGTGGCCGCCAGTTCCTTGGCGTTGGCGGGGCGCGAGTCGTAGGAGCGGCCGGGGACGACGTGGTCGACCAGTGCGTCGAGGGCCGTGCGCTTCTCGTCCGGGTCCGTCACCTGGTGGGCGATGCCGTGGACCACCACGGAGCGGTAGTTGATCGAGTGGTGGAAGGCCGAGCGGGCCAGCACCAGGCCGTCGACATGGGTCACGGTCAGGCAGACCGGCAGCCCGGGATCGGCCTGGCCCGTCATCCGCAGCGGGCGCGAGCCCGTCGAGCCGTGCACGTAGAGGCGCCGGCCGACCCGCCCGTAGAGAGTGGGGAGGACGACCGGGGCGCCGTCGCGGACGAAGCCGAGGTGGCAGACGTATCCCTCGTCGAGTATCGCGTGCACCAGCTCGTGGTCGTACGCGGCGCGGTCCTTGGAACGGGTGGGGACGGTGCGGTCGGTCGGGGTGTAGGCAGCGGGCCGCGTCGTCCCGGGCCGGGTGCTCGTCTCCTGCGTCGTCTCCGCCATCGCGTTCTCCATTGCTTTCCGTATTGCACTAGTGCATAATCTGGTTTGTGCTAGGAGAGTATCGGATCGAAGGGCGTCGCGCAGCCGAGATTGCCGCGAGCGTCGAGCGTGCGGTGGGGTCGGGAGACCTGGAGCCGGGTCAACTGCTGCCGCCGATGCGGGAGTTGGCCGAGCGCCTCGGGGTGAATCCCAATACCGTCGCGGCCGCCTATCGGACCCTGCGCGAGCGGGGGGTCATCGAGACCGCGGGCCGCCGCGGCAGCCGGGTGCGCTCGAAGCCCGCCACCACGGGGCGCGAGTACATCCGGGTCGAGGTGCCGGACGGGGTGCGGGACGTGGCCGACGGCAACCCCGACCGCGGACTGCTGCCCGGTCTCGCCGAGCCGTTCGCGGCGGCCGCCGAGCGGTCGGACCGCGAGGCCGTGATGTACGGGGCGGCGGCTGTCGAACCGGAGCTCGCCCGGCTCGCGCGCGCCGACCTGGACGCGGACGGGGTACCCGGCGGGCCCGTCGTCGTCACCTCCGGATCGCTCGACGCCATCGAGCGCGTGCTCGCGGTCCATCTCAAACCCGGGGACGCCGTCGCCGTCGAGGACCCCGGCTGGGGCAGCCTGCTCGATCTCGCCCCCGCACTCGGGCTGCGCACGGTCGGTGTCGGTGTCGATGATGAGGGCCCGCTTCCCGACGACGTACGCCGTGCGCTGGAGGCCGGAGCGCGGGCCCTGATCGTCACGGACCGGGCACAGAACCCGACCGGCGCCGCGGTGAGCGCCACGCGCGCGCGTGCCCTGCGTTCCGTGCTCGCGGAGTACCCGGAGACCCTGCTCATCGAGGACGACCACGGGCATCGGATCGTCGACCTGCCCCTGCACCCGCTGGCCGGGGTGACGCGCAACTGGGCCTTCGTGCGCTCCGTCGCCAAGGCGTACGGCCCCGACCTGCGGCTCGCCGTCCTCACCGGGGACCCCGTCACCGTCGACCGTGTGCACGGTCGGCAGCGGCTGGGGCCCGGCTGGGTGAGCCATCTGCTCCAGCGGGCCGTCGTCCATCTGTGGGCCGGCGGCGCGGTGGACGCCAAGGCCGTGGCGGCGGCGTACGGACGACGCCGCGACGCGCTGATCGACGCCCTCAAGGAGCGGGGCATCGAGGCGTACGGGCGCAGCGGGATGAACGTGTGGATCCCCGTCCCGGACGAGACAGGGGCGGTTGCGCGGTTGCTGCACTCCGGCTGGGCGGTCGCGCCCGGGGCGCGCTTCCGGATGAGCGCGCCTCCCGGGATCCGGATCACCGTCTCGACCCTGACCCCGGACGACATCGAGCCGCTGGCGGACGCCGTCGCGTCGGCCGTGGGCCCGGCGCCCGCGCGCCGTTACATGTGACCCGGCTCGTGCGCTGTCCGGCGTCAGCCGGCCCGTACGCCGCTATGCGCGGGTCATCGGCGCGGCTTGGCCTGGGTGAGCGCCGCGCCGGCGAGGACGATCACCGCGCCGACCGGAGTCGACCAGGTCAGCGACTCGCCGAGGATCGCGACGCCCGCCGCGGTGGCTATCACCGGGATGAAGTACGTGACCATCTGGGCCGTCGTCGGGCCGACCTCGGCGACGATGCCGTACTGGAGGAGCATGGCCAGGCCCGTGCCGAGGGCTCCCAGGGCGACGATCGCGAGCAGCGGGACCACCGGGAAGTGGCTTGGCATGGTGGTGAACAGCGGGGTGACGAGGGCCAGTTGGGTGGTGGCGAGCAGCAGCTGGGCGCCGGTCATCGACAGGTGCGAGTGGCCGGTGCCGGCCAGCGTGCGGCGGACGTAGATCCAGCCGATCGGGTAGCTCAGCGAGGCCAGCAGGGCCATCGCCGTGCCCGTGGCGTCCAGGCCGTGGAAGCCCTGCCAGACGCCGAGGACCGTCAGGACGCCCAGGAAGCCGATGCCGAGACCCGCCACCCTGCGCCGGGTCGGCCGGTCCTCGGAGAGGGCGACCAGGGACAGGGCCATGCCCCACAACGGCGAGGTCGCGTTGCAGATGCCCGCGAGCGTGGACGGGATCGTCAGCTCGGAGTAGGCGAAGAGCGAGAACGGCAGCGCGTTGAGCAGGAAGGCCGCGACCGCGAGATGCCCCCAGGTCCGGGCCCCGCGCGGCAGCCGCTCCCGCTTCACCGCCATAGCCGCCGCGAGCACTGCCGTCCCGAACAGCAGCCGCCCGAAGGTGACTTGGAACGGCGCGTAGCTCTCCGTGCCGACCTTGATGAGCAGGAAGCTGAAACCCCAGATCAGGGAGAGGACGCCGAAGCGGATCCGCCAGTCGAGGGAGGTGCGGCGGCGGGGGATCGTGGCGGTCGGGGTGTCGGTTCGGGGAGTGGTCACGGCGCTCATGGACACCACGATGAGGCAGAGTGATCTCGTAGCACAAGCGAGATTTTTCAAGCAGTATCTCGTAGCATTGCTTATATGTTGAATCTGGAGCGCCTGCGCACCCTCGACGCCCTCGCCCGGCACGGCTCGGTGAGCGGCGCTGCCGAGGGACTGCACGTCACGACGTCGGCCGTCTCCCAGCAGATGTCCAAGCTGGAGCGCGAGGTGGGGCAGCAGCTGCTTGCCAAGAACGGGCGGGGCGTGCGCCTCACCGACGCCGGGAGACTGCTCGCCGAGCATGCCGCCCGCATCCTCTCCCAGGTCGAGCTCGCGCAGTCCGACCTGGAGGCGCAGCGCGGTCAGGTGGTGGGTGAGCTGCGGCTTTCGGCGTTCCCCACCGCCGCGCGCGGGCTGTTTCCGGCCGCGCTCGCCGCTCTCCGCGCCGACCACCCCGGGCTGCGGGTGCGCTCCAGCGAGCTGGAACCGGAGGCCGGCGTCGCCGGGGTGGTGCGCGGCGATCTCGACCTGGCGGTCGTGCTCGACTGGTACAACAAGCCGATGCCGCTGCCCGACGGCCTCGTGAAGGCGGCGATCCTCGACGACCCGGCCGATGTGGCGATGCCGGTCGGGCACCGGCACGCGGACCGTGCGGAGGTGGACCTCGGCGACTTCGCCGACGACGAGTGGATCACCTGGGGCGAGGGCGAGTTCTGCCACGAGTGGCTGATGTTCACGCTGCGCTCCAAGGGCATCGAACCGCATATCGGCCATCGCGCGGCGGAGACGCACACCCAGCTCGGCCTGGTCGCCGCGGGGCTCGGCGTGTGCGTGGCCCCCCTCCTCGGCCGCAATCCGATGCCCGAGGGAGTCGTCACCGTGCCGGTGCGGCAGCGTGTGCGCCGCCATGTGTACGTCGTGTGGCGGGCCGACGCCGACCGCCGGCCGTCGATCAGGGCGGCGGTGGACGCCTTGCGCAGGGCCGGGGAGGCCGTCAAGTGAGCCGGACGGAAGTGATCTGCACGGACGTGATCTGCATGGAAGTGATCTGCATGGAAGTGAGCTGCACGGAAGCGAGTTGCGCCGACGTCAGTCGCGTCGAAGTGGGCTATAGGGGCGGCAGTTTCCGGAAGTCCCACGAAGCGATCGCTTCCGGCGTCAGCCGCGCCCACGCGTGGCGGCCGTCGTGCGGCATCTCCTCCAGGCCGAAGTTCTTGCGCGCGAACAGGGTCTCCGGGACGTCGAGTTCGGCGCACAGTTCCCCGGTGCGGGGGACCTCGCCCACGAACTCCACGGTGCCGGACAGCTCGACGCCCCGCAGCTCCCCGTACTCCTCGCCGGAGTCGATCACCACGGCGATCCGCGGGTCGCGGCGCAGCTCCGTCCAGCGCTTGCTGCGCACCACGGAGTACAGCCACAGCGAGGTCCCGTCCCAGGCGAACCAGAGGGCGCTCACATGCGGGGCGCCGTCCTTCGACACCGTCGCGACGCGGCAGGTGCGCTGGGTGGTGAGGAACTCGTCCAGTTCGCCGGGAGTCATCATGATCTTCCGGCCTCTGCGCTGAGTGACGGCCATGTGGTCCCCTCTTCTTCTGCGTCGGCCTTCGTCCGGGCCGACAGAGATCTTCTGACATCGCGTCAGAAAAGCATGGGCCGTCTTCCGTCCCCACGCAATGGTCGTTACGCTCGCCCGCTCCGACCTCCGACAACAAGGGGAGCCATGCCGTCGTACGAACAGCTCAGCGAACTCCTCGCGCCCGCCACCACGGTGCTGCTCACCGTCGAGTGCCAGCAGGGTGTCGTGGGCCGGGACAGCGCGCTGCCCGAACTGGCCAAGGAGGCGCGGTCCTCGGGTGCGCTCGCCAATGTCGCCCGGCTGGTGGCCGCCGCGCACGAGAGCGGGGTGCAGGTGATCCACGCGATCGCCGAGCGGCGCCCGGACGGCCGGGGCGCCAACCACAACGCCCGGTTGTTCCGCGCGGCCGAGCGGCTGCCCGTGCAGCAGCTGACGGGAACCACGGCCGTGCGGGTCGCGCCACCCATCGAGGTCGCCGAGGAGGACTTCGTCGTACGCCGGCTGCACGGCCTTTCGCCGATCGCGGGCACCGACGTAGACCCGCTGCTGCGCAACCTGGGCTGCCGCACCCTCGTGGTGACCGGTGTCTCGGCCAACGTGGCCATCCCCAATGCCGTGTTCGATGCCGTCAACCGCGGCTACACCGCCGTGGTGCCCGCGGACGCCATCGCGGGGGTGCCCTCCGACTACACCCCCGCGATGATCCGCAACACGCTCGCCCTGGTCGCCACCATCACGGCGACCGACGACGTGCTGGCCTGCTTCAAGCGACCGCGCCGCTGAACTCCCCCGGGGTCACGCGAGCTTGATCGATTCCCCGCTCACGGTGATGTTCTCGGCGGGCAGCGCCTGGGTCGCGGGGCCCTTCTTCACGCTGCCGTCGGTGACGGAGAACTCGCTCTTGTGGCACGGGCAGGTGATCACCCCGTTGCTGATACCCGACACCGCGCAGCCCTGGTGAGTGCACTTGGACGAGAACGCCTTGAAGGTGCCCGCGGTGGGCTGCGTGACCACCACGCCCTGGTCCTTGAAGATCTTGCCGCCGCCCTCGGGGATGTCGGAGGTCTTGGCGATTTCGGTTCCGGCGGCGGCACCCTGTGCCGTGGACGAGCCCGAAGACGACTTGTCGTCCGATCCGCACGCGGTCAGCGCGACGGCGAGTCCCGCCGCGCCGACCGCCGCCACGACGGTGCGGCGTGCCGGTGCCGGAACGGGGTGAAGCGATTCGCTGGTCATGCCGACTTTCCCTTCAACGGACGTGATGCTGATCTGTAGAGAAGTACGCTCCGGCCGTGTGCCCTGTTCAGGGGGTTGGGGACTTCTTGGCCCAATCGACAGCGGGCCGACAGCCGGTCGGCCCTCATCGACAGCGGGTCGACAGCCGGGCCGGCCCCCTCGGGACGCGGGCGCGGCGGGCCCCCTCGGGTCGCGTCCGATGCCCGTGACCACCCCAGTAGCCTGGGGCGATGCTCAAGGAAGTCATCGCGACCCGCTACATCACGCCGCTGCGTGAGGGCGGCTCGCTGCCGGGGCTCGTCGAGGCCGACGATCTCGGGACGTACGTCATGAAATTCACCGGCGCCGGACAGGGGCGCAAGACACTCGTGGCGGAGGTCGTCTGCGGTGAACTCGCCCGCCGGCTCGGCCTGCGGGTGCCCGGCCTGGTGACGATCGGCCTCGACCCGGTACTGGGACTCGGCGAACCGGACCAGGAGGTCCAGGAGCTGCTGAAGTCGAGCGGCGGGCTGAACCTCGGGATGGACTTCCTCACGCGCGCGATCGGCTTCGATCCGCTCGCCTTCCGGGTGAGTCCCGAGGAGGCCGGGCGGATCGTCTGGTTCGACGCGCTCGTCAACAACGTCGACCGCTCCTGGCGCAACCCCAACCTGCTGATGTGGCACGGCGATCTGTGGCTCATCGACCACGGTGCCACGATGATCTGGCACCACCACTGGCCCGGCGCGGAGGCCTCCGCCGCCAAGCCGTACGACGTCTCCGACCACGCGCTCGTGTCCTTCGGGCCGGACATCCCCTCGGCCGCCGCCGAGCTGGCGCCGATGGTCACCGAGGAGCTGCTCGCGGAGGTGACCGCCGAGATCCCCGACGAGTGGCTCGCGGACGAGCCCGGCTTCGACTCGGCCGACGCGCTGCGCCGCGCCTACGCGCAGCCGCTCCTGGCGCGCGCCGCCGTCATCCACGAGCGGATCAAGGGCATCGACGGCATCGAGGGGGACAAGTGAGCGAGCGGGACGTCTTCGAGTACGCGCTGCTGCGTGTGGTGCCGCGGATCGAGCGCGGCGAGTGCTTCAACGCGGGCGTGCTGGTGTACTGCCGCGCCAAGTCCTACGTCGGGGTGCGTACGCATCTGGACGAGACCAAGCTGCGGGCACTCGACCCGGAGGCGGACGTGCCGGGCGTACGGGCCGCGCTGCGTGCTGTCGAGGGGGTCTGCGCGGGCGGTGAAGCGGCAGGTCAGGCGGCCCGCGACGATGCCGGGCGGCGGTTTCGCTGGCTGATCGCGCCGCGCTCGACGGTCGTCCAGCCGGGGCCCGTGCACACCGGACTGACCGCCGATCCGGAGGCCGAGACGGAGCGGTTGCTCCAGTTGCTGGTCAGGTAATGGATCACACCCGCGCGGTGTGCCGTTGACACCGAGTGCCAGGGCTTCTAGCGTCACGTCTGCTGAAGGTACTAAGCGGTCGCTCACCGCAGGGGCGTACCGTGTGAGCCGCAGGGCATGTCAGGCCGCAGGGCTTTTCAAGGGCGAGGAGAACCAGCAATGTCCACCACTGAGCAGCGCGTCGCCGTAGTCACCGGTGCCGCGCGCGGCATCGGTGCCGCGACCGCCGTACGACTGGCCGCGGAGGGCCGCGCCGTCGCGGTGATCGACCTCGACGAGGCCGCGTGCAAGGACACCGTGGAGAAGATCACCGCCGCCGGTGGCAAGGCCATCGCGGTCGGCTGTGACGTCTCCGACGAGGCCCAGGTCGAGGCCGCCGTCGCGCGGATCGCCGAGGAGCTCGGTGCGCCGACGATCCTGGTGAACAACGCGGGCGTGCTCCGCGACAACCTGCTGTTCAAGATGAGCGTGTCCGACTGGGACACGGTCATGAACGTGCACATGCGCGGCGCCTTCCTGATGGCGAAGGCCGTCCAGAAGCACATGGTGGACGCCAAGTTCGGCCGGATCGTCAACCTGTCCTCGTCCTCGGCGCTGGGCAACCGCGGCCAGGCCAACTACTCCGCCGCCAAGGCCGGTCTGCAGGGCCTCACCAAGACCCTCGCCATCGAGCTCGGCAAGTTCGGCGTCACCGCGAACGCCGTCGCGCCCGGCTTCATCGTCACCGACATGACCGCCGCCACCGCCGCCCGCGTCGGCATGGGCTTCGAGGACTTCCAGGCCGCCGCCGCCACCCAGATCCCGGTCCAGCGCGTCGGCAACCCCGACGACATCGCCAACGCCATCGCCTTCTTCACCGGCGAGGCCGCCGGATTCGTCTCCGGCCAGGTGCTGTACGTGGCCGGCGGGCCGCTCAACTAAGGCCGGGAGGCACGGACATGACCACACTTCCCGAACTCTCGGGCAAGGTCGCGCTCATCACGGGCGCGAGCCGCGGCATCGGCTACGGCGTCGCGGAGGCCATGGTCGCCCGCGGCGACCGGATCTGCATCACCGGCCGCAACGAGGACGCCCTGAAGGAGGCCGTCGAGGCACTCGGCTCCGACCGCGTCATCGGCGTCGCCGGCAAGGCCCACGACGAGGCCCACCAGGCCGTCGCCGTCGAGCGCACCATGGAGGCCTTCGGGCGCGTCGACTTCCTGGTCAACAACGCCGGTACGAACCCTGTGTTCGGGCCGATCGCCGACCTGGACCTCAATGTGGCGCGCAAGGTCTTCGAGACCAACGTCGTCTCGGCGCTCGGCTTCGCCCAGCAGACCTGGAAGGCCTGGCAGAGCGAGAACGGCGGCGCGATCGTCAACATCGCCTCCGTCGCGGGCCTCGCCCCCTCGCCGTTCATCGGCGCGTACGGCATCAGCAAGGCCGCCATGATCAACCTGACCGTGCAGCTGGCGCACGAGTTCGCGCCCAAGGTGCGGGTCAACGCGATCGCGCCCGCAGTGGTGAAGACCAAGTTCGCCGCGGCCCTGTACGAGGGCCGTGAGGCGGAGGCGGCCGCGGCCTACCCGCTCGGCCGGCTCGGGGTGCCCTCCGACATCGGCGGCGCCGCCGCGTTCCTCACCTCGCAGCAGTCGGACTGGGTCACCGGCCAGACGCTCGTGGTCGACGGCGGCATGTTCCTCAACGCCGGAGTGGAGTAGCCCACGCGCCGTCCAGCGGTCCGCGTGGCGTCGAGCACCCCTCAATTTGTGGAGGGTTGACAAAAACTACGACGGCGTCGACCGAGCACCGATTCGACGAAGGCTTCGACAACGGTTCCACAGAAGCCTGACAACGTAGTCACATCCGCGCTGATCAAGTGCCCTGCCGGGAACACGGTTCCACCGGCAGGGCACTGCGGTATGGTCTGCCGACCCTTGGTACGGCAGATCGAGGAGCGTGCGCGTGTTCAACCGGAACCGATGTCTACGACAGCTGGCGGCGATCACGTCCATAACCCTGGTGGCTGGGTGTGGCGTTCTCTCCTCGGGGTCGTCCGACGACAAGGGACCGATCGTGGTGGGCACCACCAGCGCCCCGAGCACGCTGGACCCGGCCGCCTCCTGGGACGGCTCCTGGGAGCTGTTCCGCAACATCTACCAGACGCTGCTCGCCTACCCCGACGGCGCCGTCACGCCTCAGCCCGACGCGGCCGAGAGCTGCGCGTTCACGAACGCGTCCAATCGCACGTACCGCTGTGTACTGCGCCCGGACATGAAGTTCTCCGACGGGGATTCGCTCGACGCGCGGGCCGTCAAGCACTCGATCGACCGGATCAGGAAGATCGCCGTACCCGGCGGTCCGGCGGGCCTGCTCGGCAGTCTCGACCGGGTCCAGGTGCTGGGCGACCGCGAGATCGTCTTCCACCTCAACAAGCCGGACGCCACCTTCCCGTTCGTCCTGGCCACCCCCGCCATGTCGATCGTCGACCCCGACGACTACCCCGCCGACGCCCTGCGCAAGGACGGCAAGGTCTTCGGGTCCGGGCCGTACAGCCTCCGGTCCTACGAGGAGGGCAAGCAGGCCGAACTCGTCAGGAACGACCACTACGACGGCTTCGCCCAGCGCAAGAACGACGCGGTCACCATCCGCTACTTCCCGGACTCGGCCCAGATGGTCAAGGCCCTCAGGGACAAGAAGATCGACGTCACCTACCGCGGTCTCGCGGCCTCGGACATCGTCGCCCTCAAGGGGCCCGACTCCCGGAAGGGCATTGAGCTCCTCGAAGGCGCCGGCACCGAGATCAGCTACCTGGTGTTCAACCCGAAGGACCCGTGGGCCAGGAAGCTCGCGGTCCGCAAGGCGATCGCCCAGGTCGTCGACCGGCCCGCGATCGCGCACAAGGTCTACAAGGACACCGTCGATCCGCTGTACTCCATGGTCCCCGCGGGCCTGACCGGGCACACCACCGGGTTTTTCGACGACTACGGAGAGCCCAGTTCGTCCAAGGCCCGCAAGATCCTCCTGGAGGCGGGCATCAACGAACGCGTCCCGCTGACCCTCTGGTACACGACCGACCGCTACGGCTCCGAGACCGCCCCGGAGTTCCAGGAGCTCAAGAGCCAGCTCGAAGGCTCCGGCCTGTTCAGCGTCGCTCTCCGCAGCCGCCCCTGGAAGACGTACGAAGCGGGCTACCGCAAGGGTGAGTACCCGGTGTTCGGGCGCGGCTGGTTCCCCGACTTCCCGGACGCCGAGAACTTCATCGCGCCCTTCGTGGGCGAGCAGAACGCGCTCGGTACGCCCTATCCGGCCCCGCGGATCACCAACACCCTGCTGCCCGAGTCGCGCGGCGAGAGCGACCGAGGCGCCGTGGTGAAGGAGTTCGAGGAGGCCCAGCAGATCCTCGTCGACGACGCCCGGCTGCTGCCGCTGTGGCAGGGCAAGCAGTACGTCGCCGCGAGCGAGGACATCTCTGGCGGCGAGCGGGCCCTGGACCCCTCGACGATCATGATGATGTGGGAGCTGCACCGCAAAACCAGCTGGTAGCGCACGGCAGGGCGAGCCGGTGGCGGACCGCGAGACCACGTGGTGGACCGGGGGCCGGAGCCGATTGTCAGTGGGCGACGGTAGGTTCTGTGGTCTGGAAGTGACCGCACATCGGAGGAAGTTGACGTGACCGATATCGCCATGCTGCCCGAGTCCTGGCGCGGCGTCCTGGGCGAGGAGCTGCAGCAGCCCTACTTCAAGGAACTCACCGAGTTCGTCGAGGAGGAGCGCGCGAAGGGTCCCGTCTACCCTCCGCGGGAGGAGGTCTTCGCCGCCCTCGACGCGACGCCGTACGAGAAGGTGAAGGTGCTGATCCTCGGTCAGGACCCGTACCACGGCGAGGGCCAGGGGCACGGCCTGTGCTTCTCGGTCCGCCCGGGCGTGAAGACCCCGCCTTCGCTCCGCAACATCTACAAGGAGATGAAGGAGGAGCTGGGCACCCCGATCCCGGACAACGGCTATCTGATGCCGTGGGCCGAGCAGGGCGTGCTGCTGCTCAACGCGGTGCTGACCGTGCGCTCCGGTGAGGCCAACTCGCACAAGGGCAAGGGCTGGGAGAAGTTCACGGACGCGGTGATCCGCGCCGTCGCCGACCGGCCCGACCCGGCGGTCTTCGTGCTGTGGGGCAACTACGCGCAGAAGAAGCTCCCGCTGATCGACGAGGAGCGGCACGTGGTGGTGAAGGGGGCGCACCCCTCGCCGCTGTCCGCGAAGAAGTTCTTCGGCTCGCATCCGTTCACGCAGATCGACGAGGCGGTGGCCCGGCAGGGCCACGAGCCGATCGACTGGCGGATTCCCGACCTGGGCTGACACGGCCGAGGGGCGGCTGGGCCGGGTGGGGGCCGGGTCCGGCCGTCACCGGCCTGGCCCAGCGGCGTACGGGGGCGCCTGAGCGTGATTGTCAGTGACTCCGGTTAGCGTCGTGAGGGACAGTGACGAGCCTGGAGGACGCGGTGGCGGAGCAACAGGAGCAGGCGGCGCCGGACGCCATGATGACCCGGATCGGGCAGGTCGTCATGCTGCACCACGGCGGTGACCGCGAGGAGGCTCGGGGCCGCTTCCTGGACCTGTGGGCGGAGATCGGCGAGGACGGCGACCCCCTGCACCGCTGCACACTGGCGCACTACATGGCCGACACGCAGGACGACCCTTCGGACGAACTCGCCTGGGACCTCAGGGCGTTGTCGGCGGCCGAGGAACTCGGCGACGGGCGGGTCGCCGAGCACCACCAGTCGCTCGCGGTGCGCGCGTTCTACCCGTCGCTGCATCTGAACCTGGCCGCCGACTATGTGAAGCTCGGCCGCTCCGAGGCCGCCCGCAGCCATCTGCGCCGGGCCCGCGGCGCGGTCGGCGCCCTCGGGGACGACAGCTACGGGGACGGTGTCCGCGCGGCGATCGGCCGCCTGGAGCTGAGACTCGGCGGGGACGGGACATCGGGGGAGAGCGGCAGTCCCGATCGCTTCGGGGGACCCGGAGGGGAGACGCTGGGGCCACCCAGACAGCGGCCCTAGGGTGCCCCGGCGCCTGCGGCGCCAGTCCGTCACCCTCGCCTGCTGCCTGCTGCCTGCTGCCTGCTGCCTGCTGCCTGCTGCCTGCTACGGCGGGCATCCGGTGCGGGCTCCACAGGCACCGTGGCGCGCCCTCGCGGCCACGCACCTGTTTGCGGTAGTGGGGCAGGCGCGGCAGGCGCCGACTCCGTCAATTCCCATACGCACCCGTGCAGATGACCGCCTCCGGGCTGTCCGCCTTCCAGCCCCCGTACGTTCTGCCGAGGGCGCACACATCCGGGTTCTTCGGCACCTCGGGGGAGACGGGCGGGACGGCGACGCGGGCCTCCGGGCGCCGGGGCTCGGGATGCGCGGTGGGGTGGCGGCGCGGAGGGATCACCGGTGCGGCGGCTGTCGGCGGGGGAGCCGCCCGGTGCGGCGTCGCCGCGCTCGGCGAGGGTTTACGGGACGGCCCGATGAGCTCCAGCGCCTCCCGCGCCGGTGCCTGCACGATCTGTGGCTCGGCCTTGCCGTCCGTGCGCGGGGTGGAGGGCCGGGACGGCGCGGTCTGCGGGCCGGAGGCGGGCGGTCGCTGGACGGTCACACACCCGGAGAGGGCGGTGACAGCCACGGTGACCAGGAGCGTTGCGGTCGTCGTCGTTCGATGCACCCGCGCAACTCTGCTGTGTCCGGCCCTCTTTGGGGAGCGGACGAGCGAAGGATGCCCCACACGGGTGATCCTTCCGCTCCTCCGGTGGGTGTCGTCGTCGGCAGGGTGACCCGGCGCCGGGTCACTCACTCGCCGGAGGCGCCCTCGATCCGCTCCCGGATCAGATCGGCGTCGTCGATGTGGCGGGCCTACTTCTTGATCATGTGGGTGTACAGCCAGCGCCGGTTCAGTGACTGGCGGCCATCGCCCGGACGGCCGTCCAGATCGCCCGGGTCGACCTGATCAGCAACCGTGTGGGCGTCGCCGTACGCGACACCGTGATCGCCGCGCTGTCCAAGGCCGCACCCGCGCTCTTCCCGCGCAGCTTCGACGGCATGCGGGACTGGTGGCCGCCCGGGCAGCCGTATGCTTCCGACGAGGTCACGTACCCGGAACGCACCCCTTGAGGAGACCCCTGTGAAGGTCGGCTGCATCGGACTCGGTGACATCGCGCAGAAGGCGTATCTGCCGGTGCTCGGTGTGCAGCCGGGGGTCGAGCTGCATCTTCAGACGCGGACGCCGGCGACGCTCGCCCAGGTCGGCGACAGCCTTCACCTTCCTGAGGGGCAGCGTCATACGGACCTGTCGGAGCTGCTGGCGCAGAATCTCGACGCGGCGTTCGTGCACGCGGCCACCGTCGCGCACCCCGAGATCGTCATGCGCCTGCTGGAGGCGGGCGTACCGACGTACGTGGACAAGCCGCTTGCGTACGAACTCGCCGACTCGGAGCGGCTCGTGCGGCTCGCGGAGGAGCGGAACGTCAGTCTCGCCGTCGGTTTCAACCGGCGTTACGCCCCCGGGTACGCGCAGTGCGCCGATCACCCGCGTGAGCTGATCCTGATGCAGAAGAACCGTATAGGGCTGCCCGAGGAGGCCCGCACGATGGTCCTCGACGACTTCATCCACGTCGTGGACACCCTGCGGTTCCTGGTGCCGGGGCCGGTCGACGACGTGACCGTGCGGGCCCGCGTCGAGGACGGATTGCTGCACCATGTCGTGCTGCAACTGGCCGGGGAGGGCTTCACGGCGCTCGGTGTGATGAACCGGCTCAGCGGCTCGAACGAGGAGATCCTCGAGGTCTCGGGCCAGGACACCAAGCGTCAGGTGGTCAATCTCGCCGAGGTGATCGACCACAAGGGGCAGCCGACCGTGCGACGGCGCGGGGACTGGGTGCCGGTGGCCCGGCAGCGCGGCATCGAGCAGGCGGTGCTCGCGTTCCTCGACGCCGTCCGCGCGGGCAAGGTGCTCAGCGCCCGGGACGCGCTGGCGACCCATGAGCTGTGCGAGCGCGTGGTGCGTGCGGTTCAGGAGCGGATCGTCGCAGTCTGAACGCGCGGGTGCCCTCCGTCGCGCAGAGGGCCGCCAGCACCAGCAGGGCCCCGTGCACAGGCCAGTCGCCGAACCGGACGTACGGCGTGACACCCCGGGCCAGCGGCACGTCGTACACCATCGTCGTGCTCGCGTCCGTGCCGAGCCAGGAGCCGATGCGCTCGCCGCTCGGGCCGTAGACGGCGGAGACGCCGGTCAGCGTCGCGTGCACCATCGGGCGGCCGGTCTCGGCGGCCCGCAGCGCGGCGAGCGAGGCGTGCTGCTCCGGCGCCCAGCTCTGCTGGAAAGTCGACGTCGACGACTGGGCGAGAAGCACCTCGGCGCCGTCCTGGGCGAGATGGCGGCTCATGTCGGGGAAGGCCGTCTCGAAGCAGACCATCGGGCCGACGCGCAGCCCGTGCCCGACGTTCATCACGACCTGCTCGGTGCCCTTCCTGCGGTCCTCGCCCGCGGCCTTGCCCACCGAGGTCGCCCAGCCGAGCAGGGAACGCGCGGGTATGTACTCGCCGAAGGGCACGAGCCGCATCTTGTCGTAGCGGGCGCCGGTCGGGCCCTGCGGTCCCACCAGGACCGAACTCTTGTAGATGCCGGGGCGGTCGGAGCGGCGCGCGTCGACGTTCACCATGATGTCGGCGCCGGTCAGCCGGGACAGCGCGGCGAGCCGGTTCGCCAGGTCGGGCCGGTCGGCCAGATCGAAGCCGACGCTGCTCTCGCCCCAGACGACCAGGTCGAGGTGGCGCCCGGCCAGCGTGCGGGTGAGCGCCTCCTCGCGCGCGAAGCGCTTGTCGCCGCTGCCGATGCCGTTCACCACACCGGGCTGTACGACGGCGATCCGGACCCGGCCGTCGACCTCCGGGCGCGGCGACCACACCCACGCCGCCGAGGTCGCGGCGGCCGTCGCGACCAGCCCGGCCACGGCGGGCATACGGGACTCACGCACCGAGACCAGCACGGCGACCGCGACATTGACCGCGACCACCAGGAAGCTCAGCAGCCACACCCCGCCGACCGAGGCCAGCCGCAGCGCGGGCGCCACCTGCCACTGGCTCGACCCGAGCAGACCCCACGGGCCGCCCAACCCCTGCCAGGACCGGACGAGTTCGACCATCAGCCAGCCGGACGGCAGCACCAGAAGCCCGGCACCGACCCGCCCCGGCGAGGGCACACCGGCGAGGAACCGCCGGACGAGCCAGCCCCAAGGGGCCCACAGCACACCGAGCAGCGCCGCAATGACCACGGTGAACACATGCAGGCTCGGCAGCAGCCAGTGGTGCACGGCCAGCATGAAGCCCAGCCCACCGAGCCAGCCGTCGTACGCGGCCCGTCTGCCCGTCGGGGCCGAGCGGACCAGCAGGATCCAGGGCACGAGGGCGACGTAGGCGAACCACCACCACGACGGGGCGGGGAAGGCGAACACGGGCAGCGCGCCCGCCAGCGCGGCGACGACTCCGCGTCGCCAGGGGGAGACCAGCCAGTCTTCGGGCCTCTTCAATGCAGCGCCTCCCTCCCCGGTGCGTGCTTCCAGTGTGCGCGTCGTGGACGATCTCCGACAGAGGGCATCGGCAGGGGGCCCGTTCCGGCGCCGGGCGTCATCGCCGGTCGTCGACGGGTTTCGTCGCGAGACGGTCGGCTCAGGTGGCCGCGGGCTCGTGATGTGCCTGCGGGGTGCGGCGCCACTTCTCCTGGACGACCACATGGCGCAGCCGCCAGCCGTCGTCCGTACGCACCAGTCCGAAGGCGTAACGGCCGCCGCACACGAAGTCGGGCGCGGTGGATCCACCGTCGTGTCCCGCGAACCTCATCGGATTGATGTAGTCCGCCTGGACCCGGGCCGTGTCGCCGGTGTCCTGCTCAAGGACCCCGAACCGCACCCGCCGGTTGACGATCAGATGCTGGCGCATCGGGAACAGCTGCATACTCTGCGCGAGCCACCCCGCGACCTGGTCCGCGTCCCCCTCGATACCGCCGGCCGAGCGGTAGTCCGCCCGTCCGTCCGGCGCGAACAGCCCCCGATACGCCTCCCAGTCGCCGTCGTCCACCGCCACCGCGTACTCGGTGACGAGTCCGTCCACGGCAAACCGGTCCATCACGGTCGCGAGCTCCACACGCTGCGTCATCGGCTCAGTGTTGGCCACGGGGCGAGCCACGCCAAGGGCCGTGCGGTGATATTCGGCGTCTGATCTTCGGTGGCCGCCATGGGTTCACTCGATGGATCCCTGTTGCCCGTGAATGATCAATTGCTTGCGGAGCTCTCGGTGAGCGCGGTGAGCCCGGAGAGCCCGGAGAGCGCGGAGCGCACGGACTTCGCGGAAGGGATCGGCTCCCCCCGCGGCGCGCGACAACCGTTTCCGTCCGCGTGGAAGCGTGAGCGGATGACATGGGCTACCAAGCCGCGTTCACAGCCTCTTCCGTGCTGCGGGCAGCCACCGGCCGAGGCTGCTCGACTCCACGTCGATGCCGTCTCGTGGCAGACGTGCGCAGGGCCGCGTGTCCGGGCCGGCGGCCGCCGTTCGGACCACCCAAGGCGGCCCTTCAGGTGATTGCCAGACGCCTCATGAGCCAGGCAGCCGTCGCAGGGGTACGACGCGTCTCAGCAGAGGACGAACCCAGAACGTGTTGAGGAGCTTGGCGATGTACGCAGCAATCCGGCGGTACGAAGGGGTGACCGATTCGGCCGAGGCCGCACGTCTCGTGAACGAGGGGTTCGTGCCGCTCATGCGCCAGGTCTCCGGCTTCGTGGCCTACTACTGGATCGATACCGGGGACGGAGTGATGGTCTCGACCAGCGTCTTCCAGAACCAGGCCGGTGCCGACGAATCGATCTCGAGGGCTGCAGACTTCGTGCGGGACAACCTTGCGTCACTGCTCCCCAACCCTCCCGAGGTCATGGCCGGCGAGGTGGTGGCTTCCGCATGACAGCGTTCGGACGAGCCACATGAGATGGCCTCCAGGACTGTACCGGCCTGTAGTGCCCACATGCTGCAGTCGTCCGGTCTCGAGGTGACCTTGATACCGGACCGGCTGATCGCGTGGCTGGTGCATGAGGTGTGCCTGGCCGAGCTCAGCTGACTGCCCTGGCGTCGGTCTCGCCCTCGCCGGGGGCTGACGTGAGAGACGACGGGATCGGTGTGAAACTGGGCAGGGAAGGGGTGATCCCCGTGTCGGACCCACCGCACATGTCCTCCGGTCCCGACACCGCCGTCGACGAGAATCGGTTGGAAGAGCTGATCAACGAGGCGCAGACTGCCCTGCCAGTCGAACTGCCCGACCTGGCGAACCGGTGCGCCTCGTCCCTCGGCCTGGACACCGCACTGATCTACCTCGTCGACCTGCAACAACAGCAGCTCATCCCACTCGACGAGGCTTTGGAGCCGCTGCCGGTGGATGGCTCGTCGGGCGGCTGGGCATACCGCACGGTCTCCCCGCGGGTGGCTGAGGCCGAGGACGGCTTGATCCTCTGGATGCCTCTGGTCGATGGTGCGGAGCGGCTGGGCGTGCTGGCGGTGCGGACCGCCTCACTCGACGGCGTGCGGATGCGCCGCAGCCGGATGCTGGCCCATCTGTTCGCCATGCTGATCACCTCCAAGCGTGCCTACAGCGACTGGCTCGCCGCCCGCACTCGCACTGCGCCCATGCGGTTGCCCGCCGAGATGCTGCGGGCCTTCCTGCCACCCCGCACCATCGGCAGCAGCAGGTGCGTATCGACCGCGGTCCTGGAACCGGCGTACGACATCGCCGGCGACGCCTTCGACCACTCGGTGGTCAAGAACATCCTGCACACCATGATCCTCGACGCCATGGGTCACGATCTGACCGCAGGCCTGACCACGTCGGTCGCCATGGCGGCGGCGCGCAACGCCCGCCGGGGCGGTGGCGACCTGGCCGACGTCGTCGGCTCCGTCGACCAGGCGCTCGCCCAGTGGCTGCCCGACCACTTCTGTACCGGCGTGCTGTGTCGGCTCGACGCCGAGACCGGGGTGCTGCGCTGGGTCAATTGCGGTCACCCCCCACCGCTGCTGATCCGTGCCGAGCGGGTGCTCGCCCGGGCGCTGGACAGTCCCCCACAGCCGCCGATCGGCCTGGCTGGTTCACTCGCCCCGGCAGCCAGGCAAGTCCACGAGGCGACCCTGGAACCGGGCGATTGCGTCCTGCTCTACACCGACGGTGTCGTGGAGGCTCGCGACGCGGACGGTGCGGAGTTCGGCCTTGACCGGTTCACTGACTTCATCATCCGCTCCTCCTCCGCCGGACAGCGCCCGGCCGAGGTGTTGCGGCTGCTCATCCACGCCATCCTCGATTACCAGCGCAACCAACTGCGGGACGACGTGACCATCCTGCTCTTCGAATGGCGTCCGCAGCACCGGTGACGCGGTACTGCGCCGAGCCTCGCTGGGCTCGTGCGCGGTCTTCGGCCGGGTCGGGTACTCGGTCGGCACCACCTCACTGGTGTCCGGGCTGGGAATCCGAGGAAAGTCAATGCGTCGCCGTGCGGCGGCCCAGCAGCCGATGCCGCACCGTCCAAACGGTCGCCATTTCAAGCCGCGTTCGAACCTGTTTCAGGCCCGGAGATCATGGGGCCGCCGGGTTGGCGGCCACCGGCCGGGCCAGTCGACGTGGATCTGCCAGACAACCTCCGCGGATCGTCCCAGTCACCACAGCAGCGCAGCACGGACTCTTCGACTGGGCTTCCGCGTGACCGATGCCTCGACGCATGGGCACAATCGGCCAGGAGAGGAGAATCAGCGATGGCCGAGCGCGTGATTGAGGCGGACGGCATCGAGCTGTGCACCGAGTCCTTCGGCGACCCGTCGGATCCGCCCATCCTGCTCATCATGGGCAAGGGGGCTTCGATGCTCTGGTGGGAGGAGGGCTTCTGCCGGATGCTCGCCGGGAACGGGCGGTTCGTGATCCGTTACGACCACCGCGACACCGGCCGATCGGTGACCTACGAGCCGGGCCGTCCTGGGTACACCGCATCGGACCTGGTTGGTGACGCCGCCCGCGTGCTCGACGCCTATGGGATCCCAGCCGCGCACGTCGTGGGTGTCTCGGCCGGAGGGGCGTTCGCGCAACTGCTCGCGCTCGACTACGCCGATCGCACCCTCTCGCTCGTCCTGATCAGCACGTCCTCCGCTGTGCCCGGCGACCGAGAGCTTCCTCCGCCGACCGAGGAGTTCACGCGGTTCGTCTCATCCGCGCACGTTGATTGGTCGGATGCCAAGTCGGTGATCGATTACCTCGTCGCCTACGCGTGCATGCTCGCAGGGGGCCGACGCCCGTTCGATGAGACTGCCGCCCGCAGCCTTGTCCGTCGCGACGTCGAGCGCGCGCACGACTTCGCCGCGGCCCGCAACCACGACGTAGTGCCGGACGGCGAACTCTCACAAGCGCCCCTGTCCTCGATCGCCGTGCCCACGCTGGTGATCCACGGAACCGCCGATCCGATGTTCCCGCTCGGGCATGGTGAGGCACTCGCAGAACAGATCCCCGACGGCACGCTCCTGGCTCTGCAGGACGCAGGCCACGGGGTCGAGCGAGCCGACTGGGCGACGATCGTCCCGGCGATCCTCGAACACACCGCCGCAGACCATGCTGGCTAGTGCTGTGACCGCATTGCCTAGGGACACGCAGGACGGACCATGACCGCGGTAGCGACCCCGAGGCCTGACCGAGCCGGACGGAACCCGTCGCGAGTTGCTTCCAGAGCAGGTCGGTCCGAGTCCGGCCCCGCCCGACAAATCGTCCGGCAGCACGGCTTGATATGGGTCGCCCGGTCGCGATTTGGCGACGGGTCAGTTTCTTGACTGTTCATCGGTGCAGTCTTCGAGCCGGAGTTCGTGCGAGGGGCGTCAGTGCATGTGGCTCAAGAGGGGCGTCACTGGCCCTCTACGTTGAGTGGATGCCCAACGGCCGGGTCGGCTTCGGTGTTCAACAGGTTCGTGCTCCGGTTTCGCCACCACGGCACAAGCTGGACCAGGCCGAACATCACCTCGACGCCGAAGAACAGCCAAAGCAGCCGCGTGGCACCGTGGGCCAGCGCGTACGCCTGCCACGCCGCGAACAGCGTGCGCGCGACGCCGTCGAGCAGTCCGTGCACCGCCAGCGGCCGGACGATGCGCAGGACGGCCCAGACCACCACGACCGAGCCCATCAGATTCGCGTACAGGATCTGCATCGGGTCGAGTTCGGGCAGGGCACCCAGCCCGAGTGCGTTGCCCGACGATGACAGCGCATCGTGCACCAGCCTGTACGTCCACGGCGTCGCGAAGCCCGCGGTGACGACGAGGTCGTACCAGGCGCTTGCACGTACGGCGCGAAGATAGGCGGGGCGTTCGGGGTCGAGGGTCCGGATCACAATGAGGCTCCAACTGGTCTTGGGGCAGCGACGCCTCACGGTAAACAGTGGAGTACGGTCCAAGGTCAAGCCCACCATCCGACGGAGGGTCATGCGTATCGGAGAGCTGGCCGCGCAGGCGGGCATGAGCAGGGACACCATTCGGTTCTACGAGAAACTCGGCCTCGTGGCGGGTCGGCGACTGGCCAACGGTTATCGCGACTTCCCGCCCGAGGCGGTGCCCTGGCTGCACTACATCCGCACTGCGCAGACGCTTGGATTCTCTCTGGCGGAGATCGCGCGGCACGGCGAGGAACTGCGGGAGGCGCCGGACGCTGTGGAGGCGCTGTCTGTGCTGTTCGAGCAGAAGATCCAGGTCATTGACGCCCGTATGGCCGAACTCGCCAGCCTGCGGACCGAACTCGCCACGCGCGTCGACACTGGGTGCCCGTTGCGGGCGGTTGGCCAACCGAGCTGACCGACCGGTGGTATCTGCGGCCGATCCCCCTTGCGCGCAGGGGGAGTTGGCGCTGACGGACGTTTCCTATACTGACCGAATGATCACCGTTCCGCTCAGCGCGCTCGAAGTGGCCATGGTTCAAAGGGGCGCCCGAGCGGCAGACACGCTACGAGACACCACCGAGTTCGCCCGACGCCTTGAGGAACTCGGTTACCTGCGGCTCTGGTACGCCGAGCATCACCATTCTCCGGCCATCGGGGCGTTCCCGCCCGTCGTCCTGACCACCCACGCGGCCGCGTTGACGTCGTCCATCCGTCTCGGCTCCGGCGGCGTTCTCGCTCCGAACCACGCCCCGATCATGCTGGCAGAGCAATTCGGCACGCTGGCCGCGCTGCACGCGGGGCGGATCGACCTGGGCATGGGCCGTGGCCCGGGTACCTTCGACGACTCGACGGCGCGGGCTCTGCGCCGTGGGGCTGGTCCAACAACGGACGAGGAGTACCGCGACGATGTGTCAGCGACTCTGCGTTTCCTGGTGGACGAGGTCGCGCTCGGCCCGTTCCCGGAGCCATGGTTGCTGTCTTCGAGTACGGCCGGTGCGGCGCTCGCCGCGGAACTCGGACTGCCGATCGCCTTCGCCCATCACATTCGGCCTGACAACACCCTGGCCGCGCTCAGCCACTACCGCGAGAACTTCTCCCCCTCCCGCTGGTGCGAGCGCCCGCGCGTGCTGATCTGCGTGGAAACGGTATGCGCCGAGACGGAGACGGAGGCGGCCCGGCTCGCCAGTCCGATGGATGTCGTCAAGGCTGGACTCCTCAAGGGACGGGGCGACATCGCCTTCCCCACGCCCGAAGAAGCAGCGACCCACTCATTCACCGCGGAAGAAGTACAGGCGCTGACGAGCTTCCGTGCCCAACAGGCACACGGCTCACCCGAGACCGTTGCGAAGCAGCTGACGGACCTGGCGGACGTAACGGATGCGGACGAACTCATGCTGGTGACGCCCATCTACGCGTTGGCCGACCGATTGAGGTCGTACGAACTCGTCAAACAGCGCGTCATGATGCCGACGGCGTCATAGCAGTGATCACCACGTGGGCCAGCGTGGACGTGCTGTGACGCAACTGCACGAGGGGGTTGTGAACACGGATTGTCATGGGCGGTCACTTGGAAACTGTCAGCTTGCCGAGCTTCTTCAGCTGTGTCCTGATGATCGCTTCCGGTACGACAGCCGGGTCTTTGCCCCTTGACCCAGAGGGGAGGTTGAATTCGTAGAACATGGCGACTGTCGTCCCTTGCCGAACGGCCACCACCGCGTAGGGAACCCGGATGGGCTCCTCGTCCTCGCTGTCCGCCGCGAGCTGTGTGAGCCGCAGGGACACGGAATCATCACCGTAGCCGGGGTCGGGCTGGAGTTCGGCCTCGCCGTAGCGGAAGTCCGCCCGGATGTCCTTGAAGGTCTTGCACCGCTTGGCGGCCGTGCGGAATGCGTCCATCACCCGCGTGGCGTCCCTGGCGCTGTGTGACGACAGGATCATGGATGCTCCGGGGCCGTGCTTCTTCGAGGAAATCATCCGGCCGGTGCGTGCGGTGGCTGTGAAGCCGCTGCTTCCGCCCAGTGCCTGAACTACGGGCGTGCATTCGGCAGGATCCGCCGTCCTGCGGGACGCCGAGGGAGCAGACAGAATCCGGTTTACTTCGTAGCCGTCGAGATCCGTGTCCGTGATCGCCGCCCGCTCCAGGTCCGCCTCGCTCAACGGCTTGACCTGTGCACCGGCCGTCTTGGTCTCTTCCGACGCTGCGCCTGCCCGGGAATCCTGCCTGGATCCGCATGCGGCGAGCGCCCAGAAGGTCATGAGCATGGCAATAGCAATACCGGCCCGTGATTGGCGAACCACTGTCCCCCCACCCGATTGATTGTTGAGCGGGCGCGCGTTCCCGCCGGCTCAGAAGCTTCGACCGAGCCATCCGCTCCGGCTCAAAGCATTGAGCAGCAGGGTAGATCGTTTGCTTGGGATGCGGGACGGGTTTTGAGGCTGAGGGGCGAGTTGCGGTGAGCCGTTGGGAAACGGGGAACGGGCTGCGAACACCGCTTGACGTGGGTCATCACGCCGCGTTCACGACCTCTTTCAGCGCCTGAAGGCGGGGGACAGGCAACTGAGCGCGTAGGTACGGCGAGCGCTCCAAGCGCTGGTCGCTGGTCTCCTGCGATCACTGATCAGCTGGTCGCCTACCATCACTGATCGCGGCGACCAACTGCCCACTCACCGGGTTGGCATGCCTCCGTGCGGGCTGTTGACCACCAGGGGCAGTGACCCTTCGGCGAGGTAGAAGTGCCCGGGGTAGTAGTCGATGTGGAGGTGACCGCCGTCCTCGGCAGTGGCCATGTCCCGCAGATTCTCCGCGAGTACTGCCCTGCTGGCGGAGTCACCGCTGATCACAAGGATCTGCCGCTCGGTGTCCCGGCGGATGAGGACGCCAGGGCCGGACGTTTCTTTGACCTCGACCCCGGCCAGGGTGTTGCTGCCCGGTGAAGAGGTGGAGCTGAGCAGCCCTTCGCCCTGGGCCACCGCGCTTGCCAACCACGTCAGTTCTTCCGCTGATGCGGAGAGATCCACTTCGCCGTAGCCGGGGTCGGAGACCAGTCTCATGGGCGTCGCTCCTCCAAAGTCGGACTCTCATGATGCCTGCCTACCAAGATCGTCAGTCAAGTCTCCGGGGCAGCGAAGGCGGCCGGAGGCGGCGGCGCACAGCGGAGCTACTCGTCTGGCCATGGGCGCCCACCTCGACGTGGATGCCGGCGGTGGCCGGCCCTGTCCATCAGCGGTCCGAGTCCTTGGTCTGACGATGAGAGACCTGTTCCCGTGCCGAGCGCCAACGTGACCGTGTCTGCTCGACCACGCTGTCCCACTGTCGGCGGACCTCATGGTCGGAAGGGCGGTGGCCCTGACGGATCCGGCTGAGCTCGTCTCGTACTTCTCGTCCCAGTGCCGCCGATGCGACGAGGACGAGCATGGCTCCGAAGAGGGCCGAGATCATCGCGAAGACGGCTCCGACGACCCCGTACCGTGAGGCGGAGGAGTTGAAAAGACGCGGCAGGTAAATGGTTGCGCCCACCGAATAGGCTGCCGTCAGAACGCCCGCGGTGACACCGAAAGGGATCAGGTCAGGCCAGATGATCCGCTTCGCCGACAGCATCCAGCCGCTCCAGACGAGGAACACGGCGGTCACCGGCAGTGTGCACACCGAGGCCGCCAGACCCAGCCCACGCCCGCCGACGACCGCGGAGAGCCACCCGGTGACGACTGCGTAGCCACCAAGGGTGAGGATCCACCACAAGCCGTTGCGCGTGTTGCGCACGCTGAGGGGCTTGAGTTCCCATGTCTGTTCGAAGAGCCGCTGCGAGGCTCGCGCGAAGCTCAGCGCCGAGATCGTCAGGAACACGACCCCGAAGATTCCCACGCTCGCACTCGTGTTCTCGGCGGGGGAGAAGAGGGAGTTGACCGCCTCGGCGCCTGCTCCGGTGAGGCTGTAGCGCCTGATGACCCGCTCCGCGGCGTCATAGTGCACGAAGTTGCTCAGGACCTTGCCGCCGAGGATGGCGAGGGGGATCAGTGCGGTGAGAGCGCTGGACGCCAGGGCCATCGAGCGGTCGAAACCCACAATCTTCTGAAACCGGTTGACGACCCGCAATGCGAAGGCAGGACGCAGCCAGAACGTCAGCGTTCTGACCACGCGCTCGCGATTGATCCCCGCCGTCCTGCCCTCCGTGAAGATCGGAACCTGTGTGGCGGCGCGAGCCTAACGGACGTGCGTGGGGGTGATGGAGGGCGACACGCATGCTCCGCTGAAAGGGCTGTGAACACCGCTTGACATGGATCACCAAGCCGCGTTCACGACCACTTTCGTGGCTGGGGCTGCGGAGGCGAAGCGAGTCGATTCCCCGGAGCTCTGCTCTGCGCCCAGCCCCGCCGGGATCCGCTCACGGAGAGCGCCTATGGGCTGTGGGTCTCGGATCTCTTGAGGTAAGTCAGCCGCCCTCGGTCGCGCTCATTCGTCTCCGCGTCACCGCGGTCGCGCCCGGGATGATCGACGCCGGGATGCACGCGACTCGTCGTGCACGACGGGGGTGGTGCCTCGGGTGTCCGGGGGCGGTGACAGGGCGCCGACTTCAACTGCCGGTCTGCAGGCCCAGTCTGCAGGCCCGGTCTGCAGGCCAGTTGGGCGTCTGTCCCGCGGCTCTCATGCCGCCTCGACGACCTCTCCCCGTATCGCTTGCGCCCACTTCACGACCAGCAGTTCGTACTCCGCCCGCTCCTGGGCGGACAGGGAACCGCCCGCGCGCATCCACAGGGCGCGGATCTGCTCGTTTAACGCCGCAGCGGACCGCACGGAACCAGGGGGAGTGAAATCGGGGGACATGCGCACAAGCCTAGGGGCAAGGACTGACACTGCGCTACCAGTCGGCTACTCATGCCGTATGTGGTTCGTCACGGCCGACGGGGACCGGGCTCAGTCGATCCATACGACGACACAGTGACCGCGCAGTTGGGCGCCGAGGAAGAAGGTGCGCAGCGCGAGGAAGTGCTCGATCAGGTAGTCCCGTACGTTGCCGCGGAACCCCTCGAATCCGATGACGGAGGCCGCCGCTTCCGGGAACTCCGGCAGATCCGTGAGGACTTGGTCGATGTCCACGTCGAGGAGCGCGCCGGCGATCTCGCCGACCGCGGCGGGTGCCAGCAGCCTCGGCGGATCGGTGATGCCGTCGTACACGTCGTCGTGGTCGAGGAAGCCGATGTCGCCTCCGGGATCACTGGACAACGCGCGGTCGAGTATGTCGAGCAGCCGCGAGGCCGGACGCGAGTGGGCGGCTGTCTTGCGGCAGTACCAAGTGAGGCCCCACAACGTCCAGTCGGCGTCGAGGAGGTCCTCGGACGGAGGGTCCCAACCGGGGTCGGCGCGCCAGGCGAGTCGAGGGCCGTCTCGCGGCACCGTGCCAGGTACTCGGGGGAGACACGGGCGAACTGCTGGGTCAAGGACATGGAGGGGAGTATGGCCAGGCCGGAGGAGTGCTGTCGCTCGGCTTTCGCGGCGTCGGCAGGGTGTCACTGTCTCGCGGCCCAGGCGTGGGACCAGTCCAGCAGGGGCCCCATCGCGGTCACCAAGTCGTCGCCCAGCGGGGTGAGATGCCAGGCCGACTGGGCCGTCGACCCGGCGATGCCCGCCTCGCGGAGTTCGCCGAGACGGGTGGACAGCACGCTGGAGGACATGCCGTCGCAACGGCGCTGGAGGTCGCGGAAGCCGATCGGGGCGCCGCCGCGGTGCAGTTCCCAGATGACGCGCAGCGTCCAGCGCCGGCCGAGGAGGTCCAGGGCGGCCATGACGGGACGACCGGTGACCGAACCGCGCACCGGGCGGCCGGGGGCGGGGGTGCCCGGCGCCGGGTTGTCGGGGGCGGTGTGATCCGTCGCACCGCTGTCGGTGGCGGTCCGCTCCGGCTCGGGGATCGTGCCCAAGTGAATACCTCCCCATGGCAGTTGCTCACCCCTCACCCTTGCGCTTCGATTTCCGAAGCGCAAGGCTGCGGGACATGAATCAGCGCATCGACGGCGTCACGCCGCCCTACGAGCCCGAGACTGACCGTGCCTTGCACCGGTGGATGCCGCCCGGCGTCGCGCGTGAGCCCCTCATGCTGTTCAAGGTCCTGGAGCGCTGTCCCGAACTGGCCTCGCGCATGCGGGCGTTGGGTGCGGGCCTGCTGGTCCATGGCCGACTGGGCGACGCCGACCGCGAGTTGGTGATCGCCCGCGTCGCCGCCCGCTCCGGGTGCGCGTACGAGTGGGGCGTCCACATGGCGACGTACGCGGAGACGGCCGGTCTCACCCCGGAACAGGTCGCCCTCACCGCGACCGGTACACCCGACGACCCTGCCTGGTCCGCTCGGCAGACCGCCCTGCTCAGGGCCGTCGACGAACTCCACGCCACCGCGCGCGTGAGCGACGCGGTGTGGAGCGGGCTGCGCGAGCATCTCGACGAACAGGAGGTCCTGGAGCTGCTGGTCCTCGCGGGCTGGTACCGGACGATCGCGTACGTCGCCAACGGGGCGCGGATCGAGGAGGAACCCTGGGCGCTCGCCCTGCCGGAGACGCCAGGGGTGCCAGCGGTATGAAGGGTGTGAAGGGTGTCGGGGATGCCCGGCGCGTCAGCCGTCGTCCCGCCGACTGTGCGGCGTCAGCCGTCAGCCCGCAGACTCCGCCGCGTGCGGGCTCAGTCCGCCCGTCGCGACCAGCGCGATGATGACGATGCCGAGCGCGATCCGGTACCAGACGAACGGCATGAAGCTCTTGTGGGAGATGAACTTCATGAACCATGCGATGACGGCGTAACCGACGGCGAACGCGATGATCGTGGCGAAGATCGTCGGGCCCCAGGAGACATTGCCTTCCGCCGCCGCGTCCTTGAGTTCGAAGGTGCCGGAGGCGAGGACGGCCGGCATGGCGAGGAGGAAGGAGTAACGGGCCGCCGCCTCGCGCGTGTAGCCCATGAACAGACCGCCGCTGATGGTCGCGCCCGACCGGGACACGCCGGGGACCAGCGCCATCGCCTGGCAGGCGCCGTAGAGCAGGCCGTCCTTGACGTTCAGGTCCTCAAGTGTCTTGCGCTGCTTGGCCGCCCGGTGCTTCCCGCCCGTCTCGTCGCGCGCCGCGAGCCGGTCGGCGACGCCTATGACGATGCCCATCACGATCAGCATGGTCGCGGTGATCCGCAGATCGCGGAACGGCCCCTCGATCTGGTCCTTGAGCGTCACTCCGAGCACGCCGATCGGAATCGAGCCGACGATCACGAGCCAGCCCATCTGTGCGTCGTGGTTCCCGCGCATCGCCTTGTTCGTGAGTGAGCGGAACCACGCCGAGAGAATCCGTCCGACGTCCTTGCGGAAGTAGATCAGTACCGCGGCCTCCGTACCGAGCTGCGTGATCGCGGTGAACGCGGCGCCCGGGTCCTCCCAGCCCGCGAAGGCGGCGGTCAGCCGCAGATGCGCGCTGGAGGAGACGGGAAGGAACTCGGTCAGCCCCTGGACAAGTCCGAGGATGAGGGATTCAAACCAAGACATGAAGTTACGTGGTCCAAGTGCTGATCGTGGGAGGGACGACGGGCACGCCGTGCCGCCGGCGGCGGTGATCACGGGTGTTGGTGGCAGCGTAGCGCCCCCCTGTGACAGCCCGGCCATAGGGGTTTCGCAGGCGTACGAGCAGGCGCGCGAGCGGGCGTGAAGGGGCGTACGAGCGGGCGCGAGCAGGCGTACGAGGGTGATCGCGCCCCCGGGTGCGAGGCAACGTTGTCCATCGTGTGACCGGGGTGTTGACCGGCCGCTGGAGCGCCGCATACGTTGCAGTGGAGGAGAAAGCGCTTGCTGCCGCCAGGGTCCGCTCGGTGTCATCATGCGTTGGCCAACGTCTGACGTCACGTCCGGTGGAGCGCTGATCACGTACATGAGCACATCCCGCACCGCAAGCAGCCCCGAGACCTCCCCGAACCGTCCGGTGGACCCGTTCGACGGCCGCCGTATCAAGGCCGCCATCATCGGCGCCGGCGCCATCGCGCGCGGAAGCCACTATCCGGCGCTCGCGCGGCTGGCCGAGGAGGGCGAGACGGAGATCGTCGCCGCGGTCGACATCGCCGAGGGCGCGGTCCGGGAGTTCTGTGCCGAGGCGGGCATCCCGCACGCGTACACCGATCTGGACCGGATGCTCGAAGAGCAGCGGCCCGACCTGGTCGCCATCTGCACCCCGCCGACCCTGCACCGCGAGCAGACCGTCGCCGCGCTGCGCGCCGGCGCCTGGGTCTGGTGCGAGAAGCCGCCCGTACCGACGCTCGCCGACTTCGACGCCGTCGAGGCGGAGGAGGGGACGGACGGGGGCCCGTACGCCTCGATCGTCTTCCAGCACCGCTTCGGCTCGGGCGCGCGACACGTACGGCGGCTGATCGCCGAGCGGGCCATGGGACGTCCGCTGGTCGCGCACTGCCAGACCACCTGGTACCGCAACGCCGACTACTACGCCGTGCCCTGGCGCGGACGCTGGGCGACCGAGGGCGGCGGGCCCGCGATGGGGCACGGCATCCATCAGATGGATCTGCTGCTCGACCTGCTCGGGCCGTGGAGCGAGGTGCGGGCGATGGCCGGACGTCTGGTGCACGACGTGGAGACGGAGGACGTCTCGACCGCCCTCGTCCGCTTCGCGAGCGGCGCGATGGCCACCGTGGTCAACAGTGTCCTGAGCCCGGACGAGGTGAGCCGTATCCGCATCGACTGCGAGCGTGCCACCGTCGAGCTCACCCATCTGTACGGGCACAGCAACGGCAACTGGCGCATCACCCCGGCACCGGACGTGCCGGACGCCGAGGCCGCGGCCTGGCGGGACTTCGGCGCGGACGTGCCGAGTTCGCACCTCGCGCAGCTGCGGGAGCTGGTCGCGAGCATGCGCGCGGGCGAGCGGCCGCGCAGCAGCGGCGCCGACGGGCGGACCAGCCTGGAGCTGATCACCGCGCTCTACAAGTCGGCGTTCACGGACACGACCGTGCGGGCGGGGGAGATCGGCCCGGGGGATCCGTACTACGCGGCGCTGCACGGGGGTGCGCCGGGCTGGGCGCCCGCGGTCGCCGAGGGGTCCGCCGTGGTCCCCCAGGTGTCCGCGTCCGCCGCGGGCCAGGAGGTGCCGGCATGAGTACGTCGTCGGGCGGCGGTCTGCGGGTCGTTCACACACATGGCGAGCGCATCACGATCAGTGAAGTCGCCACCGGCGTCGAGCTGTTGAGCTACGTCTACCGGACCGAGGCCGCCTGGGAGTCCCCGAAGCCGTATCTGCATCCGCTCCGGACACTGGCGAACAACGTCGTCACGGACTACCGGCCCAACGACCACCGCTGGCACAAGGGCCTCCAGATGACGGCCTCCCACCTCTCCGGCCAGAACCTGTGGGGCGGCAACACATACGTCCACGGAAAGGGATATCTCGAACTCCCAGAGCGCGTCGGATCGATGGCGCACGTCACCTTCGACGAGGTCACCTCGTCCGATGGCCGCGCGGTCATCGCCGAGCGCCTCACGTGGCACCCGTACGGCGGTGATCTGTGGGCCGACGAGGTGCGCCGCATCGAGGTGCACGACGTCGATCCCGACGCCGGCTCCTGGGCGCTGACCTGGACCACCGCGGTCACCAACCGCCGCGACGAGCCGCTGCGCTTCGGCAGCCCCACCACCGCGGGGCGGGAGATGGCGGGTTACACGGGCCTGTTCTGGCGCGGACCGCGCGCCTTCAGGGACGGACGGGTGATCGGGCCCGACTCCGAAGGACCCGAGCTCATGGGGCGGCAGGCATCGTGGCTCGCGTACTCGGGGGAGCACGACGGCTCCGACGGACACGCGACCCTCGTCTTCGCGCACGCCCCCGAGAACGACCACTCCGGCTCCCGAGGCGCGCACCCGGCCCACTGGTTCGTCCGCAACGAACCCTTCGCCGCCGTCGCCCCGTCGCTCGCCTTCTACGACGAACTGGAACTCGCGCCCGGCGACACCCTCACCCGCCGCTACCGGGTGGTCGTCGCCGAGGGGGCCTGGGAGCGCGCGGAGGTCACCAAGTATCTGGAGGCGCATCCCTGGTGAGCGACCCCGTCACCGGGTTCACCGGACTTCCGGGAGCGGTCGCCGTCTCGCACCTGTGCGTGTACGACTGGCCGGCGGCCGACGGCGTGTCCGGCGGAACTCCCCATCTGCACCTGACCTGTTCGGAGGCGTACGTCGTCACCGGCGGGCGCGGTGCCGTTCAGACACTGACGACGTCCGGGTACGAGGTCACACCGCTCGTGCCCGGTACCGTCGCGTGGTTCACGCCCGGCGCGATCCACCGGCTCGTCAACGAGGACGACCTGCGCATCACCGTCCTCATGCAGAACAACGGTCTGCCGGAGGCGGGCGACGCGGTCCTCACGCTGCCTCCGGAGTACCTGAAGGACCCGGAGACGTACGCGGCTGCGACCGTGATCCCGGCGGACGTGTCCGAGGAGGAGCAGGCGCGAATTGCCCGGGCCCGGCGCGACCTCGCCCTGGAGGGCTACCGGGCGCTGCGCGCCGCGGACGGGCCCGAGCCGCTCGCCGCGTTCCACCGGGCAGCCGCCGCGCTGGTGCGGCCCCGCCTCGCCGAGTGGCGCGAACGATGGCGGCGCGGCGCCGAGGCGGCCGCCTCGGCCACGGGGGACCAGCTCGACCGGCTGGAGCGGGGCGACACGTCCCACCTCGGCGATGCCGTCGTTCGGGCGGAGCAGCCGTCCGCGTACGGCAAGTTCGGGATGTGCGGGCGGCTCGACGTCTACAAGGGCACTGTCTAGGGAGTGCCGCTTCGGTCGCTTCGGTCGCTTCGGTGCGTACCGGTGAAGACGGTCGCTGACGGCTACGCCGCAGCGGGTCCCGTCGCCGTCCAGCCCGGGGACTGCGGATGGGCGGTCAGGTCGTCGTGCTCGACCTCCTTGCCGCACTCCCTGCAGACGACCTGCGGTACCAGCTCATTGCCGCAGATGTGCTCCAGCACCATCGGGCGGAAGCCGCCCTCCTGGAGATGCCGGTCGCCCCACGCCATGAGCGTCATCAGGACCGGCTCCAGCTCCAGCCCGGCCTGCGTGGGCCGGTACTCGTAGCGCTTGGGGCGGTCGCTGTACTCCACCTTCTTCAGTACGCCGGCGTCGACGAGCCGCTTGAGCCGTGCCGTCAGCACGTCGCGCGGGGCGCCGATGTTGCGTACCAGCTGGTCGAAGCGTGTGGCGCCGAGCGACACCTCGCGCAGCACCAGCAGGGAGTACTTCTCGCCGACGAGGGCGAGCGTGTCGGCGATCGAGCAAGGGCGGGCGTCCTTCATGCCATCAGTCTACGGGGTGGGTTGGTTGTTCCAACCCACTGAGTTACTCTTGAGTCACTTAGCGGGTTTGGAAAGCAAACTCAGTGAGTTTGGAGATCAAACATGCGTGACGCCGTGATCGTCGAAGCCGTACGCACCCCCGTCGGCAAGGGCAAGCCGAACGGCTCCCTCGCCCATGTCCACCCCGTAGAACTCCTCGCCCATACGCTGCGCACCCTCGTCGAGCGCTCCGGCATCGACCCCGCGCTGATCGACGACGTCATCGGCGGCACCGTCGATCAGGTCGGCGAGCAGGCCATGAACACCACCCGGTACGCCGTGCTCTCCGCGGGATTCCCCGAGACGGTGCCCGCGACCACGGTGGACCGCCAGTGCGGCTCGTCCCAGCAGGCCGTGCACTTCGCCGCGCAGGGCGTCATGTCGGGCGCGTACGACATGGTCGTCGCCTGCGGAGTGGAGTCGATGAGCCGCGTACCGATGTGGTCGAACGTGCCGGCGGGCAAGGACCCCTTCGGGCCCGGGGTCGCCGAGCGCTACCCGGAAGGCCTGGTGCCGCAGGGCATCAGCGCGGAACTCATCGCCGCCAAGTGGGGCATCTCGCGCGAGGAGATGGACACCTTCGCGGTCGGCTCGCACCAGAAGGCGGCCGCGGCCTGGAGTAACGGTCTGTTCGAGGCCGAGGTCGCGCCCCTGGAGGGGGTGACCCGCGACGAGTGCGTCCGACCCGCCAGCACCACGGAGATACTCGCCGGGCTCAAGCCCGCCTACTACGACGCCACCTTCGGCGAACGCTTCCCGCAGATCGACTGGTCCGTCACGGCGGGCAACGCGAGCCCCATCAACGACGGCGCCTCCGCCGTCCTCATCACGTCGAGCGAGACCGCGGCCCGCCTCGGACTGCGCCCCATCGCCCGGCTGCACAGCTTCGCCGTCACCGGCTCCGACCCGCTGCTGATGCTCACCGGCGTCATCCCGGCCACCGAGAAGGTGCTGCGCAAGGCCGGCCTGACCATCGGCGACATCGACCTCTTCGAGGTGAACGAGGCCTTCGCGGCCGTCGTCCTCGCCTGGCAGCAGGAGACGGGCGCCGATCTGTCCAAGGTCAATGTGCACGGCGGAGCGATCGCGATCGGCCACCCGCTCGGCGCGAGCGGCACCCGTCTGACGACCACCCTCGTGCACGCGATGCGGGCCCGCGGAGCCCGCTACGCGCTGCAGACGATGTGCGAGGCGGGCGGGCTCGCCAACGCGATGGTGCTGGAAGCGGTGTAGTGCTGAGAGGCGGTGCAGTCCTTCGAGGCGGCGTACCGCTTCAGGGCGGTGTTGTGCTTCGGGGCAGCCCAGTGCCTCAGTGACCGCGCAGGTGGTGGCGCTTGCGCCAGGCCACCACCGTTCCGACCAGCGCCGGTACGGCGATGAAGCCCATCGCGATCAGGAAGGCGGGCGACGTCGGCGACGAGGCACGGGCGCCGGCGACGGCGTACGCGGCGGTGTTCGGGATGGAGCCGAGCGCCGTCGCGACGAGGAAGGGCAGCCAGCCCATACGGGAGACGGCCGCGCAGTAGTTGGCGGCCCAGAACGGCACCCCGGGGAACAGCCGGGCCACCATCATCGAGCGGAAGCCATGGCGGCTGAGCTGTCCGTCCGCCGCCTTTAGCCAGCGGGCGCGCAGCAGCGGGCGCAGCGCGTCCTGCCCGAGGATCCGGCCGAGCCCGAAGGCGACACCGGCGCCGAGCACCGTGCCCGCGAGCGCGGTGCCCAGGCCCAGTTCGGAGCCGAAGAGGGCGCCCGCCGCGAGGTTGAGCAGCGGCCGGGGCACGAACGCGACCGTGCACAGCCCGTACGCCACGGCGAAGGCGACGGCCGCCGCGGCGCCGCCGAGCTGCGGCGGCCAGCCGTCGGCGAGCAGTCGCTGCGGTTCGAAGAGCAGCACGCTCGACGCGGCCGCCGCGAGCAGCACCACGAGCAGGGAGAGCCGCGACCAGGGCGACAGCAGGACTCTCGTGCACCGGGTGGCCAGGCTCACGGGAGCGGCGGCGGCCTCCAAGGCGTCGGCAGCGTGTGCCGCGACGGTGAGGTCCGGTGCGATGGCGAGGTCAGAGGCGATGACGAGCTCCATGGCTGTGGCGCGGGGAGTGGCCGTGGCGGTGCCCCCAGAGCGGGTGGTGGCATCGAGCATTCCGGTGACACTAACCGACCAATGTGTGTGATCGCCGTATGGTTCGTCTCATGGGCGTCACAGCTTCCGGAACGTCGGGTGCACAGTTCGAGGTGCCGAACAGTGCCCTCGCGGACACGGTGCTGGAACGGCTCACCACCACATACGCCGCTGCCGCCGATCCGGAACGGGCCGCGTCGATGCGCGCCTACATGAAGAACATCGCGCCCTTCCTCGGCCTGACCACGCCCGAGCGCCGCGCCCTGTCGCGGACCGTCCTCCAGGACACCGCCCGCCCCGACGAGGCCGACTGCACCGCGCTCGCGCTGCGCTGCTGGGATCTGCCGGAGCGTGAGTACCACTACTTCGCCGTCGACTACCTGCACCGCCATGTGCGGCGTCTGTCGTCGGGCTTCCTGCCCGTGGCCCGCCACCTCGTCGGCACGATCCCCTGGTGGGACACCGTCGACGCAATCGCCTCCCACGTAGTGGGAGGCCTGGTGGCCGCCGACCCGAAGCTGAAGACCGACATGGACGCGTGGAGCGAGGACGACGACCTGTGGGTCGCGCGTACGGCCCTGCTCCACCAGCTCCGCTACAAGGACGCCACCGACACCGAACGCCTCTTCGGATACTGCGTCCGGCAGTCCGGACACCCCGACTTCTTCATCAGGAAGGCGATCGGGTGGTGTCTGCGCGAGTACGCGAAGACGGACCCGCAGGCCGTACGGGACTTCGTCGCCCGGGAGCGGGGGAGGCTCGCGCCGCTGTCGGTGCGCGAGGCGCTCAAGAACATCGGCTCCTGAGGTTCCAGGAAGGTCCCTTCAGCACCCTGAACCCCCGCCGCACCGCCCGAAACACCCCTGCTCGCGGTCACGGAAAACCATTCGACGCGGGCAGACGCGTGGGCAATGATCTCCTCATGTTCCGGTACGCCTTCCTCCTCGCAGCATCCGCAGTCGCGGATGCGCCGAAGGCTGCCGTCCCGATCATCGTGGCCGCCGTCGACGGCGCCCGAAGCTGACCCTTCCCGGATCGTCCGGCGGACCCCGCAGGGGGAGGGTCGGCAAGTCCCTTGGGGTCCCCGTCCCGGCCCGTATGCGCCGGGGCCATCACTCAGTTCCGCTGACACTGAAGAGGCTTCGAGGTACAGCCATGCCCAAGACGGCTTACGTGCGCACCAAACCGCACCTGAACATCGGCACGATGGGTCACGTCGACCACGGCAAGACCACCCTGACCGCCGCCATCACCAAGGTCCTCGCCGAGCGCGGCTCCGGCACCTTCGTCCCGTTCGACCGGATCGACCGCGCCCCGGAGGAGGCCGCCCGCGGCATCACCATCAACATCGCGCACGTCGAGTACGAGACCGACACCCGGCACTACGCGCACGTGGACATGCCGGGCCACGCCGACTACGTCAAGAACATGGTCACCGGCGCGGCCCAGCTCGACGGGGCGATCCTCGTGGTCTCCGCGCTCGACGGGATCATGCCGCAGACCGCCGAACACGTGCTGCTCGCCCGGCAGGTGGGTGTCGACCACATCGTCGTCGCCCTCAACAAGGCCGACGCGGGCGACGAGGAGCTCACCGACCTCGTGGAGCTGGAGGTCCGCGAACTGCTGTCCGCGCACGGCTACGGAGGCGACTCCGTACCCGTCGTACGGGTGTCCGGTCTCAAGGCCCTTGAGGGGGACCCCCGTTGGACCGCGGCGATCGACGCGCTGCTCGACGCGGTGGACACGTATGTGCCGATGCCCGAGCGGTATCTCGACGCGCCGTTCCTGTTGCCGGTGGAGAACGTGCTCACGATCACCGGGCGCGGGACCGTCGTCACCGGGGCTGTCGAGCGCGGCACCATCCGCGTGGGCGACCGCGTCGAAGTGCTCGGTGCCGCCGTCGACACGGTGGTCACCGGTCTGGAGACCTTCGGCAAGCCCATGGAGGAAGCGCAGGCCGGGGACAACGTGGCGCTGCTGCTGCGCGGAGTGCCCCGCGACGCCGTCCGCCGCGGGCACATCGTCTCCGCGCCCGGCAGCGTCGTACCCAGTAGCCGTTTCACGGCGCGGGTGTACGTCCTGTCGACGCGCGAGGGCGGTCGTACGACCCCCGTCTCCACGGGGTACCGGCCGCAGTTCTACATCCGCACCGCGGACGTGGTCGGCGACGTCGACCTCGGTGAGACGGCCGTCGCCCGGCCCGGCGACACCGTCACCATGGCGGTCGAGCTCGGCCGCGAGGTGCCGCTGGAGCCCGGTCTGGGCTTCGCGATCCGCGAGGGCGGCCGGACGGTCGGCGCCGGGACGGTGACCTCGGTCGGCTGACGGCCGGGGGCAGGACGCGGGTGCCCGCTCCGAGGGGAGCGGGCACCCGCTCGTACCGATGTCAGTGCCGTGCGCGAGACTGATCACAGGCGAAAGTCGTGGAGGGGGAAAGCCATGGCGGACAAGGCACTTGTGCTCGGCGGCGGGGGCAGCGGAGGGATCGGCTGGCTCGCCGGGATGCTGTACGGGCTCTTCGAAGCGGGCGTTGATCTGAGCGACGCCGACGTGGTGATCGGTACGTCGGCCGGCTCGTCCGTGGGCGCTCAACTCGCCTCGGGCAGACTGACCCTGCTGGAGCTCTACCAGCGTCAGCTGCTGCCGCAGAGCGCCGAGTCGGCCGGACGCCTGGGCCCGGGCGCCTACGTCCGCTACGCCTGGGCGACGCTGACCTCACGCACCCCCGAGGACTACGGCCGCAAGATCGGCCGGATGGCGCTGGCGGCCCGCACCCAGGACGAGGCGGCGCGTCGTTACGCGATCGAGAGCCGGCTCGCCTCACACGAATGGCCGGTACGGCCGCTGCGCATGCCCGCCGTCGACACGGCCACCGGCGAGCTGCGCGTCTTCGACAAGGACAGCGGAGTGCAGCTCGTGGACGCCATGGCCGCGAGCTGCGCCGTCCCGGGCGCCTGGCCGCCGGTCACCATCGACGGCCGCCGCTGGATGGACGGCGGTACCCACTCACCGGCCAACGCCCACCTCGCCGCCGGGTACGGACAGGTCGTCGTCCTGGCACCCGTCGGTGCGGGCGGCGGCCCGCTCGTCTCAGCCGCCGACCAAGGCCGCAAGCTCGCCGAGGCGGGTGCCCGGGTCACCGTTGTCACCCCTGACAGGGCCGCCAAGCAGGCCTTCGGCCGAAACCCGCTGGACCCCCGGGTCAGAGCGGCCGCCGCCCACGCCGGCCGGACGCAGGCGGTGGCTCACGCCGAGGAGGTCGCAGGGGTCTGGCAGCGCTGACAGCGCCCCTGTAGCCGACCTGGCTACAGCGCCCCGAAGGGGCGCGGGGAACTGCGCGACCAGCCACCTCCGACCCGCGGCCAGACACAAGCAGGGTCGGCACAGCGGCACAATGGACCCGTGGACGAGCCGATACCCGTGACACGGGCCGTGGATCACGGGACCGCCAAGCTGATGCCGGACGTCGACCGGAAGCGGGCCTGGCTGCTGACGGTGGACGGGGCGCCGCAGTCGTACGTCGACCTGGACGCGCCGACGCATCTGGAGTTCGAGTACGCGCGAAGGCTCGGCCATGTGCTGGACACGGTGGCGGAGCCGGAGACGGCCCTGGACGTGCTGCACCTCGGCGGAGGGGCGCTCACCCTGCCCCGCTATGTCGCCGCGACCAGGCCCGGTTCGCGGCAGAACGTGGTCGAGGCCGACCGGGGCCTGCTGTCCCTGGTCGGCGAGTATCTGCCCGTGCCCGACGACGCGGGCATCACCCTGCACGGCGCGGACGCCCGAGCCTGGCTCGAAGCCGCCCCGGCCGACTCCGCCGGCATCCTCATCGCGGACGTCTTCGGCGGCGCACGCGTACCGGCGCACCTGACGTCCACCGCGTACGCGCGTGCCGCCGAGCGCGTGCTGCGCGCCGACGGTGTCTACCTGGCCAACCTCGCCGACGCCGCGCCCTTCGCCTTCCTCCGGTCCCAACTCGCCACGTTCTCGACGGTGTTCGAGGAGCTGGCCCTCATCGCCGAACCGGGTGTCCTGCGCGGCCGTCGCTTCGGCAACGCGGTACTCGTGGCGTCCCACCGCCCCCTCGACACGGCCGCCCTCGCGCGCCGCACCGCCTCGGACGCCTTCCCGGCGCGGGTCGAACACGGCCCCGCGCTGCGGGAGTTCATCGGCGCCGCCGAACCCGTACGCGACGAGAACGCGGTCCCCTCACCCGAGCCGCCCGACGGAGCCTTCAGCATCGGCTGACCCGGGCACGACAGCCGCCGCGGACGAGTCACCCGGCCCGGTCGCCCCACCTCGCGCAGCCGACGCGCCCGGCACGGGCGCCCCCTGCGCCAGCGCCTTCGTCCGCCGCGTCAGATTCCGTACGTCCGGCACACACAGCACCGCCGCCGTGACCACGACGACCAGCGTCGCGCAGCCCCACAGCGCGGTCGTGCGCCCGAGCGCCTGCTCCGCCGGGCCCGCCAGGGCCGTGGCCAGCGGGACCATCGCGATCGAGCCGAACCAGTCGTACGCCGAGACACGCGAGAGCTTGTCCTCGGGGATCTCCTGGTGCAGCGCGGTCATCCACGAGACGCCGAACACCTCGATCGCCAGACCGCTGACGAACATGACGGCGCAGAGGGGGCCCACCGGCACCGGTACCGCGAGCGCGGCGGCGGGGGCGGCGAGCGGGAAGACGCAGAGGGTGCCCGCGAGCAGGAGCCGACGGGGCTTCCAGCGGGTCATGAGCAGCGCGCCGCCGACGGTTCCGGCGCCGAACGCGCCGAGGGCGAGCCCCCACGGCCCCGGCCCGCCGAGGCTGTCCCGGGCGACCAGCGGACCGTACACCGCGTCGGCGGCACCGACGACCGCGACCACCACGGAGAACTGCGCGACGATCGTCCACAGCCACGGCCGCCCGATGAACTCGCGCCAGCCTTCGCGGAGATCGGCGAGTAGGCCGCCGCCGGGTTCGCGCGGCGGTATGTGGCTGACGTCGAGGAACGAACGCAGCGCGCCCGCGACCGCGAACGCCACCGCGTCCGCGGCGAGCACCCAACCCGGCCCGATCACGGCCACCAGGGCCCCGCCGAGGGCCGCGCCGCCGAGGCCCGCGCCCTGCATCGCCATCCGGAACATCGCGAAGGCGCGGCTCGCCTGCTCGCCGCCGACCGAGGACATCAGCATGCCCTCGGCCGCCGGGTTGAAGAACGCCTGTCCCGTGCCGCCGAGCGCGGACAGCAGCATCATCTGCCACAGCCGTGCGTCACCGGCGATGACCAGGACCGCGAACGCCGCCTGCGACACGCAGTTGAGGACGTTGGCCGCGACCATCACGCGATGCCGTGGCAGCCGGTCCGCGACCGCACCCCCGATGAGCAGGAAGAGCACCAAGGGCAGCGTCCGCGCCGCCGCCACCAGGCCGACGTCACCTCCGTCGCCGCCCGCGTCGAGTACCGCGAACGCCGCGGCGATCAGCGCGCCCTGGCTGCCCAGGTTCGTGACGACCGCGGCGGCGGTCAGCAGGGTGTAGTTCCGGCCCGCCCAGGAAGGGCGGCGCGAGCGTCGCGGGAAGTCGGCGGCAGAGGTCACCGAGCGACTATCGCCGCCGGAGCCCCGACTTGCCAAACCAGTTCTACGAGTACCGGACACAGGTCAGGGGCCCTTTGCGCGGCGAGAGGCAAGAGGGGAGCGGTGGGTGGAGGTGGCGAGTGGCGATGCGGAAATCCCACCGCCGTAGCCGGCCCCCTGTGCGCCGTACCCGGCTCAGTCCGCCGTTCCCGGCTCCGTCCCGCCGTACCCGGCTCAGTCCGCCGTACGCCGTTCAGGACTCCGTCGGATCACCGTGCAGCCGTACCGTGCTGAGGATCTTCTGGACGGTCGCGTCCGACACCTCCTCCGACACGCCCTTGGCGCCGTAGAAGGTCCAGGACACGATGTCGCCCGCCGAGTTCTTGAAGGCGAACGTGGTCGCCTTGCCGTCGGAGTCGCACTTGCCCTTCTTGGGGACCCCGGACGAGTACGTCGTCGCGACGCTGCCCTCGACGCCCGACGTCGTCGTGTACGGCTTGGGCTTGCCGATGGTGAGCAGCTTCTTGGAGGCGCTCTTCTGGTCGGTGTAGCCGCCGAAGACCCACCACGCCGAGTCGTTGCGCGCGGGGTCGTCGGTGTTCTTGGCACCGCTCTGGCCCTTGGTGCCCGCGGCGGCCAGCGCCGTGTCGCTCTCGTACCCGTCCTTGTCGTCGTCGGACGTGCACCACTGTTCTTTGAGGAAGGCGGGCGCGGACATGCCGATCAGTGAGGAGCCGTCGCCCTTCTCGTCGTCCTCGAAGCCGATGAAGGTACCGGGAGTCTTGACCTCCCAGTCCGCCGGAACGTCGAAGGCGGTGCCCCACTTCGGGTTCACCACGACCTTCCAGCCCGCGATCGTCGCCTTCTCCTCGTCGCCGCCGCGCGGGTTGTCGTCACCACCGCTCGCGCTCGGCGACGTGGAGGCGGACGCCTTGGGCGACTTGGACGGGTCGCCGCCCGCGTTGTCGTCCTTGCCGCCGCCACCCAGGACGAGGAAGCCCGTGACCCCCGCCGCGATCACGACGGCCGAGGCCGCGACTATCGCGGTGATCTTGGTCTTGTTGCCGCCACCGCCACCACCACCGCCACCGCCACCGACGCCCGGTGCTTGCGGCGCGCCGAGGGGCTCCGGCGGAGCTCCCCACTGCGGCTGCCCGTACTGGTTGGGCTGCTGGTACCCGGGCTGCCCGGGCTGACCGGGCTGCGCGGTCTGCTGATATCCGGGCTGCTGGTACGGATTCGGCTGCTGGTACCCCGGCTGCTGGTACGGGTTCTGGTCCTGCTGGTTCTGCTCGCCCCCGGGCGGCTGCTGTTCTGGCCACATGGCCGGTAACGATAGAGGGGACAGGGACCCGGGTGCCAAGGCGGTCCCAAGAGGGCCGGGCACCCGGGGAGTTGGCTCAGGACGACGTCGGATCCCCGTGCAGTCGTACGGTGCTGAGGATCTTCAGGATGGTCGCGTCGGGGATCTCTTGGTCCACGCCGGTGGCTCCGTACAGATTCCACGCCACGTAGTCGCCCGCCGAGTTCTTGAATCCGAACGTGATGGCCTTGCCGTCGCTCGCGCACTTCCCCTTCTGGGGCGTGTTCTTGGACCTGGCCCAGGCGACGCTGCCCTCGACGCCCGACGTCGTCGTGTACGGCTTGGCCTTCTTGTCGAAGGTGATGCTCTTCTTGTCGGGCTGTGTGTAGCCGCCGTACACCCACCAGGGCACCTGGTTCACGGCGACCTCGTCGGCGTTCTTGGCGCCGCTCGCGCCCTTGGTGCCCACCGCGCCGAGGGGGGTGTCCTCCGTGGTGCCGTCCTTGTCGTCGTCGGACGTGCACCACTTGGACTTGAAGTAGGCGGGCGCCGACATCATGATGATGGGCTTGTCGCCGGCCTTGGCGTTGTGCTTCTCGAAGCCGATCGACGTGCCCGGCGACTCGACCTCCCAGTCCGCCGGAACGTCGAACGCCGTACCCCACTTGGGATTGACGACGACCTTCCAGCCGGCGATGGTCGGCTTCTCGTCGTCGCCGCCGCGCGGGTTGTCGTCCGAGGCCGACGCGCTCGGGTCCTGCGACGGGCTGACCGACGGCTTCGAGTCCTTGCCGCCGTCGGCCTTGTCGTCGTTGCTCCCGCCGAGGACCAGGAGGCCGGTCACACCCGCGGCCACGACCACGGCCGTGGCCGCCACGATCGCGATGACCTTCGTCCGGTTCCCGCCACCGCTCGGGGGCTCGGGCGCTCCCATGGGAGAGGGAGCGCCCCACTGCCCTTGCCCGGGCTGCTGCCCGTACGCGTCGGGCTGCTGATACCCCGGCTGCTGGTACCCGGGCTGCCCCGGCTGTCCGGTCTGCTGATATCCCGGCTGCTGGTACGGATTCGGCTGCTGGTACCCCGGCTGCTGATAGGGGTTCTGGTCCTGCGGGTTCTGCTCGCCCCCGGGCGGCTGCTGTCCTGGCCACATGTGCAGTAACCCTAGTGCCGCCTGTGACACGTTTCGGTCACCGTGAATCTTCAGCCATGTACCGGTCAGGAGTCGGAGGGGGCCTTGAAGAGCCGTACGGTGGCGACGATTTGACGCACCGTCGCGTCCGATACCTCCTCGGACACCCCCTTGGCGCCGAAGAACTCCCACGACACGATGTCGCCCGAAGGGTCCTTGAAGGAGAAGACGGTGGCCTTTCCGTCGGTGGCGCACTTTTTCGTTTTCTTCACACCCGACGACGAGGCGGTCGCCAGGCTGCCCGTGATGCCGGACTTCGTCGTGTACGACTCCACGACAGTGGACGTGACGAGCTTCTTGTCGGGCTGGGTGAAGGCGCCGTAGACCCACATCGCCGCGTCGGCGCGGGCGGCCTCCTCGGGGCTCTTCGCCCCGTTGTTGCCCTTGGTTCCGGCGCCCGCGAGCATCGAGTACTCCTTGGTGCCGTCCTTGTCCTCGTCGGAGCCGCACCACTGTTCCTTGAGGAGGGCGGGGGCCGCGACACCGATGAGGGGCTTGTCCTCGGGGTCGTCGTTCTTCGAGACGTACGTGACCCAGCTGGTCGACTTGAGCCCCCACTCCGCGGGCACGTCGAAGGCGATGCCGCGCTTGGGGTTCACGACGGCCTTCCAGCCGGCCACGGTCGGCTTCTCGGCGTCGTCGGTGCCCCGCGGATCGCTCGCCGGACTCGACTGCTGGGACGGGGACTTGGTCGGCTCGGGGTCGGTCCTGTCGTCCTTGCCGCCGCCGAGCAGGACGAATCCGGTGACACAGGCGGCCACCACCACGGCCGTCGCCGCGACGATCGCGATGACCTTGGTCCTGTTGCCGTCGCCGCCCGTCGGCGGAGGTGCCGCAGGGCCCGCCGCGACCGTCGGGGCGTTCCAGGGCCCCGGCGGCTGCTGATACGGGTTGGGCTGTTGATATCCCGGCTGCTGGTACGGATTCGGCTGCCCACCGCCCCCGTACGGCCGCCCGCCCCCGACGTTCTGCTGCGGATTCTGCGCGCCCCCTGGCGGCTGCTCTCCTGGCCACATGGGGCGTAACGATACGACGATCATCGGCGGGCGCTGGTCAAGAATTGCTACTCACGGGTAACATGGTGCCATGAGCGCAGACCAGATGACGATCGGCGAGATGCTCGCCGCCACCGTGCCGATGGCCCGGACCCTGAACCTCGAGTTCCTGGAGACCACTCCGGAGAAGGCCGTGGTGGCGCTTCCGGACCAGGGCGACTTCCACAACCACGTCGGCGGGCCGCACGCCGGAGCGATGTTCACGCTGGGGGAGTCGGCGAGCGGGGCGATCGTCCTCGCCGCGTTCGGGGACCAGCTGTCGCGCGCCGTACCGCTCGCGGTCAGCGCCGACATCGCGTACAAGAAGCTCGCGATGGGTCCTGTCACCGCCACCGCGACGCTCGGCCGCCCCGCCGCCGAGGTCGTCGCCGAGCTCGATGCCGGTCAGCGCCCCGAGTTCCCCGTCGCCATCTCCATCCAGCGCGGTGACGGTGCCGTGACCGGCGAGATGACCGTCGTCTGGACGCTGCGCCCGAACAGCTGAGCCGAGTGCCCGACACGGGGCCTTGACCAGGGAGTACGACCTGGTCGGGGCCCTTTGTCGTGGGGCGGGGGTATGCGACGGGGTTCGGCGCCCGCCCGTCCCCTGCGCGGATGTGATGGGGTTCGGCGCCGGCGCATCCCCGCGGGCATACGGGCGGGTGTTCCGTCAGTCGTCGCTTCGGTTCTTGTCGGAGTGGCAGCAGTTTCTGTTCACTTCATTGACACGAGTCACCTCCGGTCATAGTTTTCGCGCCGTACCCGTGGTGCCTGACGGCACGTCAAGTCGTCTCTGTCGCAGAGTGTGTTCAAGGGGCGAACGCGACTGCCGTTGGCACGTGTACATGCGGTTCACAACGACGTGCCCGCGCACCGAAGGAGTGACGGCTCATGTCCCACACCTTTTCCCGGCGATCGACCCTGCGGCTTCTGGGCGGCGCCATCGCGGTCGCCGCGGCGGCCACCACTGCCGGTTCCGCCCCGCTCGCCTATGCGGAGTCCAGATCCGGCGCCGGCCCTCGTGTAGAGGGTTTGATCGGCAAACTCACCCTTGACGAGAAGATCTCCCTGCTGCACGGCGCCACCGACCCCAACTCGCTCGGCCAGGCCGGATACGTGCCCGGAGTCCCGCGCCTCGGTATCCCCCCGCTCCGCCTCGCCGACGGCCCGGCCGGCGTCCGTGTCACTCAGCACGCGACGGCTCTGCCCGCCCCCGTCCTGCTCGCCTCGGCCTTCGACCCCGGCCTTGCCCGCAGCTACGGCCAGGTCATCGGGCGCGAGGGCCGCGCCCTGGGCCAGGACGTGCTGCTCTCCCCGATGGTCAACCTCATCCGCACCCCGTACGCGGGCCGCAACTTCGAGACCTTCAGCGAGGATCCGCTGCTGGCCGGCGACCTGGTCGCGGCGGAGATCCGCGGCATCCAGGGCGAGGGACTCATCGCCACCGTCAAGCACTTCGCGATGAACAACCAGGAGAAGGACCGCAACTCCATCGATGTGCGGGTCGGCGAACAGACCATGCACGAGGTCGAGCTGCGCGGTTTCGAGGCAGCCGTCGCCGCCCGCACCGGCGCCGTCATGGGCGCGTACAACAAGGTCAACGGCACCTTCGCCTGCGAGAACAAGACGCTCCTCACCGATGTCCTGCGTGACCAATGGGGCTTCGAGGGCTGGGTGATGACCGACTGGTTCGCCGCCCACAGCACCGACGCCGCGATCACCGCGGGCCTCGACATGGAGATGCCCGGCGGCACCTACTTCGGCGACGCCCTGAAGACTGCCGTCCAGAACGGCAGCGTCTCCGAGACGTACGTCGACCGTGCCGTGCGCCGCATCCTCGCGGTGATGGACCGCTTCGGGCTGCTCGACGGGAGCGTCCCGCCCCGCCCGGCCCGCGACCCCGAGGCGGGCGCCGCCGTCGCCCTGGAGGTGGCCAAGGCCGGGGCGACCCTGCTGCGCAACGAACACCACGCGCTGCCCCTGACCGGAGCCGCCGCCCGCAGCATCGCCGTCGTCGGACCCACCGGATCGCTTCCGTTCGTCAGCGGCGGCGGCAGCGCGCACGTCGTCCCCGACCACGCCGACAGCCCGCTCGACGCCATCAAGTCCCGCGCGGGACGCGGCGCTCACGTCTCGTACTCCCTCGGTGAGGACCTCTTCGGGAAGCCCATCCCCGCGAGCGCGCTGAGCCCGGCCTTCACCACCGAGGCCCAGGCCGTCGCCGCCGGGCAGACCTGGACCTACGAGGGGATGCTCACCGCCGCGGACGACGACGAGTGGACCTTCGTCATCCACTACTCGGGCGTGCGGCCCAAGGTGCTCCTCGACGGCGAGGACCTGTTCCCGGTGGCGCCCGGCTACGGCGAGTACTTCTCGGGCGGACTCGTCTCCGCCGCACCCGACGGCCTGTCCGTACGCCGCAAGGCGCTCAGCCTCACCACGGGTGCGCACAAGCTCCAGATCACCGCGCAGGGCGGCACCGGCGGGCAGCTGTTCCGGCTGCGGCGCATCACCGGGGCGACCCGCGCGCAGGACGTCGCCGAGGCGGTCGAGGCCGCGCGCGCCGCGCACAGCGTCGTCGTCTTCGCCTACGAGGACGCGACCGAGGGCCTGGACCGCACGACCATCGCGCTGCCCGGTCACCAGAGTGAGCTGATCGAGGCGGTCACGGCGGCGAATCCCCGTACGACCGTCGTCCTCAACACCTCCTCCTCGACCTCCATGCCGTGGCTGCGGAGCACGGGCGCCGTGCTCCAGATGTACTACCCGGGCCAGGAGGGCGCGGCCGCCACCGCCGCCGTCCTGTTCGGGGACTGCGATCCCGGCGGCCGGCTCACCCAGTCCTTCGCGGTCGACGACGACCACCACCCGGTCGCCGGGGACCCACGCCGCTACCCGGGCGTCGACGGCACCGAGGAGTACTCGGAGGGCATCCACGCCGGCTACCGCTGGTACGACGCCGAGGATGTGCGCCCGCTGTTCCCCTTCGGTCACGGATTGTCATACACCTCCTTCACGTACGACGATCTGCGTGTCCGCCGGGCCCGCCAAGGCCTCGAAGTGAGCTTCACCGTGCGCAACACCGGGCGGCGCGACGGCATCGAGGTCGCGCAGGTCTACGTCGGTCCGTCACCGGATCTCCGACTCGACCAGGCCGTACGGGTGTTGGGCGGCTACCGGCGGCTCGCGCTGCGCGCGGGGGAGCGGCGCCGGGTCACCGTGGTCGTCGAGAAGGGCACGCTCTCCTCCTGGGACGCGAAGCGGCACGACTGGGTGCTCGGCACCGGGCGCCGCACGGTGTGGGCGGGTGCGTCCTCGCGAGATCTGCGACTGCGGACGACCGCGGAGGTGAGCGCGTGATACGCCGCCTGGCCATCGGGCTCACCGCCCTCGCCACCTTCCTCGTCGCCCCGGCGCCGGCCCAGTCCGCGTCCGAATCCACCGCCCAGCACACCCTCGTGCGTACGGAGGCGGGCTGGGTCCGCGGCGAAACCACCACCGAGGGACGACAGTTCCTCGGCATCCCGTACGCCGAGCCGCCCGTCGGCGACCTCCGCTGGAAGAACCCGCAGCCCGTCGAACCCTGGAGAGGTGTACGCATCGCACAGGACTTCGGCAACCGTTGTGTACAGACGGCGAGTTGGGACCCGGGGTACGAACAGCCCACCCACACCGAGGACTGCCTCGACCTCAATGTGTACGTCCCCGACGGCGCCGGACGGCGACCGGTGATGGTCTGGCTGCACGGTGGCGGGCTCACCGCGGGCGCGGGCGCGGACATCGTGCCCGACACTTTCGCCCGGCAGACCGGCGCGGTCGTCGTGACCGTCAACTACCGCCTGGGCGCGATGGGTTTCCTCGCCACGGCCGGACTCGACGGCGAGGCGCGCGACGGGGTCTCCGGCAACTTCGGGATGCTCGACCAGCAGGCCGCGCTGCGCTGGGTGCGCGCCAACATCGGCCGCTTCGGCGGCGATCCGGGCCGCGTCACCATCGCGGGCGAGTCGGCGGGCGGCCGTTCGGTCTGCACCCAGATGGCGTCGCCGACCTCAAAGGGCCTGTACCGGGCGGGAATTGTCGAGAGCGGCGCGTACGGGAACTGTGCGGCACGCACGCACGAAACGGCCGTCGCGGCCGGTGCGGCCTTCGCGAAGAAGGCGGGCTGCGCCGATCTCTCACTCGCCTGTCTGCGGGGCAAGTCCTCCGAGGAGATCCTCGCGGCCCAGGCCGGCTTCGACTGGGGGCCCGTCGTGGGCGGTGACTTCCTGCCCGTGCAGCCCTTCGAGGCGTACGCGAAGGGGGCTGCCGCCCGGGTCCCCGTGCTGAACGGGGCGAACCAGGACGAGGGGCGTCTCTTCGCCTTCGGGCAGTTCGACGCGAGTGGCACGCCGCTCACCGCCGAGCTGTATCCGGTGGTCGTGAAGGCCGTCTTCGGCGCGGACCAGGGCGAGCGGGTGCTCGCGCGCTACCCGCTGTCGGACTACCCCTCCCCGACCATCGCCTATGGCACCGCCTTCGGCGACTACCTGATGGCCTGCCCGGCGCTCCGGCTCGACGGCGCGCTCGCGACCCGGGGTCCTGTCTACTCGTACGAGTTCGCCGACCGCACCTCACCGCCGTTCGCCTCGCTGCGCAATCTGCACACGGACTTCGACTTCGGCGCGACCCACGTCAACGAGGTGCAGTACCTCTTCAAGCACTTCGGGCTGGAAACACCGCTGAACGCGGAGCAGCGGGTGCTCTCGCGGCAGATGGTGCGGTACTGGGGATCCTTCATCCGCGGCGGTGTGCCGCGGGCGGACGGTCAGCCCGCGGTGCCCGCGGGCACCGGGCGGGTGCTCTCGCTGCGGACGGCCTCCGCGGGCGGGAACATCCTCAGCACCACCGTCCACAGCGAGCACCGGTGTGACCTCTGGGACTCCGCCACGTGAGGCCGACCAGGTAGGCTGCCCGGCGTGCGCTCAGGGGGGAGCGCACGCCGGGTGATCATGCGCAGCGCAGGTGCCCGGGTCAGGCACAGCGAAACGGGAGGAACTGGCGTTGCACGTCCAGGAGTGGCTCGAGACGGTGCCCGCGGTCAGCATCTACGCGCTGGTGGCCCTGGTCATCGGCCTGGAGAGCCTGGGCATCCCGTTGCCCGGCGAGATCATCCTGATCTCGGCGGCGCTGCTCTCCTCCCAGCACGACGGCATCAACCCGGTCGTCCTCGGCGCCTGCGCCAGCGTCGGCGCGATCGTCGGCGACTCCATCGGCTATGCCATCGGCCGCAAGGGCGGACGCCCGCTCCTCGCCTGGCTCGGCGGGAAGTTCCCCAAGCACTTCAGCGAGGGCCACATCGCCACGGCTGAGCGCTCCTTCGAGAAGTGGGGCATGTGGGCCGTCTTCTTCGGCCGCTTCGTCGCCCTGCTGCGGATCTTCGCGGGGCCGCTCGCGGGTGTGCTGAGGATGCCGTACTGGAAGTTCCTGATCGCCAACGTGCTCGGCGGGATCATCTGGGCCGGGGGTACGACCGCGGTCATCTACTACGTGGGTGTGGTCGCCGAGTCGTGGCTCAAGCGGTTCTCGTACCTCGGCCTCGTGGCGGCGCTGCTCATCGGGCTCGCTTCGATGCTGATCGTCAGGCGGAAGGCGAAGAGGGTCTCGGCCGAGCGGGAGACGGCGGAGCGAGAGCCCGTTGCAGCCGCCGAGTAAGTTCCGTCGGATCGGAAACTGCGGGACGTTTGTGGCTGGTCGCGCCCACGCGGCGGAGCCGCACAATGTCACAGCCTCGCGCCCCTGAGAGGGGCGCGTTTCCCTCCCGCCGGGTTACTCGTGGGCCTCTTTGTGGGCCTTTGCCAGGTCCACGTACAAGGTGCCGTTGAGGGAGATGCCCTCGCGTTCCTCGGCCGTCAGCCGGCGCTTGACCTTGGCCGGGACACCCGCGACGAGGGAGCCCGGAGGGACCTGCATGCCCTGGGGGACCAGGGCCTGGGCGGCCACCAGTGAGCCGGCGCCGATCACCGCGCCGTTGAGCACCGTGGCGCCCATGCCGATCAGGCAGTCGTCCTCGACGGTGGCGCCGTGCAGCACGGCGTTGTGGCCGATGGAGACGCGCTCGCCGACGGTGATGGGGAAGCCGGGGTCCACATGAAGGCTGCAATTGTCCTGGACATTGCTGCTGGCGCCGATGACGATCGGACCGCAGTCGGCGCGCAGCACCGCGCCGTACCAGACGCTCGCGCCCTCGTGCAGCGTGACGTCCCCGATGACCACGGACGTGGGCGCCGCGAAGGCCTCCGGGTCCACCTGCGGTTCCTTGCCGCCGATCCCCATGATCAGCGCCTGATGCGTCATCACCGTCTCCGTGTCTCGTCGTAGTGCGGTACACGGGCACCGTATGCCATCGTTCCCTGCCCCGGTGGGGTGAAGATCACAGCCGTACGAGCTCATCGGCGCACCTCGCGCTGAGTACCGTGAGCGGGTGCCCAAGAGCAAGAACACGTTCTCATCATGGCGGCGCCGCCTCGCGCAGCGCGCCGTCCACGCGGGCTGGGCTTGGGTGCAGCGCACGGGGGCGGTCACGGCCGAGCACCCGGGACGGCTCCGCTTCGGGGCCATAGGAACACATACCAGGCTGGCCTTCCCGCTGGGCACGGTCTTCGGCGAACCCTGGATCCACCTCGGCTCCCACTGCATCGTCGCCGAACAGGTCACGCTGACCGCCGGTCTGATGCCCGACCTCGACCTCGGCGCCGACCCGATCCTGCGCATCGGCGACGGCGTCGTGCTCGGCCGCGGCAGCCACGTCATCGCCGACACGACGGTCACCATCGGCAGCGACTGCTACTTCGGGCCGTACGTCTACGTCACGTCGACGAACCACTCGTACGACGATCCGCACCAGCCCATCGGCAAGCAGTGGCCCCGGATGGAACCGGTGGAGATCGGGCCGGGCTGCTGGATCGGGACCGGGGCCGTGATCCTGCCGGGGGCGCGGATCGGGCGGAACGTCGTGGTGGCGGCCGGTGCGGTGGTACGCGGTGCGGTGCCGGACCACTCGGTCGTGGCGGGCGCTCCCGCGCGCGTCGTGCGGCGCTGGGACCCGGTGGAGGGATGGCAGCCGCCGTTGCGGACCCCGGCGCCGGTGCCGATTCCCGACGGGGTGACGCCGGAGCAGTTGCTGGCGCTGTCGGGGCTGGATGAGGAGGCCGCGGCGCGGCTGGCGGAGCTGGACCTCGATGCCGAGGGCTCCTCCGGGGACGTACGCGCGGAGTCCTGAGCGGGTCGCCCCGCCTCAGCCCGTCGCCAACAGCACTGTGCCGACCAGGGCCAGACCCGCTCCCGCCGCCTGCACTCCGCGCAGCCGTTCGCTGAGGATGCCGCGCGCCGCCAGGGCCGTGACCACCGGATAGAGCGAGGCGAGGACGGCGGCCACGGTGACCGGGCCGTGCTGGGCGGCGACCGAGTACGTGCCGTTGGCCGCGACATCGGCGAGGCCGACGAAGGCGAGCGCGGGCAGGGAGCTCCAGGGGAAACCGCCTTCGGGGACGGCCCGGGCGCCCCGCTTCACCGAGACGTAGAGGGCCGTGCCGCCCACCGCCACGTTGGTCACGCGCTGGACGAACAGCGCGAGGAACAGCCCGGTGACCGACGACGACGCCTCCGCGATCAGCGCGAACACCGTGCCGAAGCCGAGCGCCGCGAGCAGCGTGAGGAGGATCGCCTGCCGCTGCACGGGGGCGCCCCGCAGTTGGGGCCCGCCCGCGAGGACGACACCCGCGACGGCGACCGCGATGCCCGCGATCTGCAGCAGCCCAGGACGCTCGCCCAGGACGAGTCCCACGGTGATCGGGACGGCCACGGCGAGCGAACCGAGCGGGGAGACGACTCCCATCGAGCCCAGGGCGAGCGCCTTGTAGAAGGAGAGCAGGGCGACCGGGCCCACCAGCCCGGCGGCGAACGCGAACCACAGCTGCGGTCCGGCCGCGCTCCAGCCGCCGGTGGCGACCACGATGGCGCCAAGGACCGCCGCCGCGATCGCCTGGGAGACGACGACCACCGTGAGAGCGGGCGTACGCCGGGTCAGCAGTCCTCCGCCGAAGTCGGCCAGGCCCCACAGGAGGCTGGTGGCCAGGGCGAAGAGTGCTGTCACGGGATGCCTCGCAGTACAGTTCGGTGAACGATCAGGTGCACCACACCATAGTTCACCTGATTGAACTCTGTCATCCAGAATATTGGACGGAATGTGTCGGATCTCGACCTGCTGACTCAGTCCCTGGCGCGCAACGTGAAGCGCTGGCGCACCGAGCGCGGCTTCACCCTGGACGCACTCGCCGCGCGCGCCGGAGTCAGCCGCGGCATGCTCATCCAGATCGAGCAGGCCAGGACCAACCCCAGCATCGGCACCATCGTCAAGATCGGTGACGCGCTCGGCGTCAGCATCACCACCCTCCTCGACTACGAGCAGGGCCCCAAGGTCCGGATCGTCCCGGCCGACCAGGCCGTACGGCTGTGGCACACCGACGCGGGCAGCTACAACCGGCTGCTCGCGGGCACCGAGGCACCCGGCCCGCTGGAGATGTGGGACTGGCGGCTCATGCCCGGCGACGGCAGCCCCTCGGACCCGCACCCCGCCGGCACCGTCGAACTCGTCCATGTCATGGCGGGCGAGATGACCCTCACGGTCGACGGGGTCGAGTACCTCGTGCCCGAGGGTGCGAGCGTGTCGTTCGAGGCCAACACCCCTCACACGTACGCCAACAAGGGCGATGCGCCGGTGGAGATGATCATGGCCGTGTCGGTCCCACTCGTGCACTGAGACACCCGACGGGCGCGCACGGACGCGGCTGTTAGCGTGCCGTCATGCGCGCACCCCTCGGACACTTCGGCCACGCCATGCCCGCCCCCGACTGCCTCGGTGAACTCATCCGCCCGGTCGCCGACGCCGTACGCGACTGGCGGGGCAGCATCCCCGCCGACCAGATCGTCTACGTCGACACGGACCCCGAGTGGGCCGACACGGCCACCTTCGTCGAGCACTACGGTCAGGAACTGCTCGACCAGTCCGCCAACTGCGTGGTCGTCGCGGGCAGGCGCGGCGGCGACACCACGCTCGCCGCGTGCGTCGTCCTGTCCACCACCCGCGTCGATGTCAACGGCGCCGTGCGTCGCCAACTGGGCGCCCGCAAGGCCTCGTTCGCGCCGATGGACGCGGCGCTCGCCGCGTGCGTCGTCCTGTCCACCACCCGCGTCGATGTCAACGGCGCCGTGCGTCGCCAACTGGGCGCCCGCAAGGCCTCGTTCGCGCCGATGGACGCGGCGACCGGCGAGACCGGCATGGAGTACGGCGGCATCACTCCGCTCGGACTCCCCGGCGACTGGCCCGTGTTGGTGGACTCGGCCGTGGTGGAGTTGCCGTATGTACTGGTGGGCAGTGGCCGGCGGCGCGGGAAGCTGCTGGTCCCGGGGAAGGTGTTCGCGGAGCTGCCGAACGTGGTCGTGCTGGAGGGGCTGGGGATTGCCTGAGCCCCTTCGCGGACAGGGAAGTTGGCTGTACGCCCGGTCTCCCTGTCGTGTCGCGGGGAGGCCGGGCGTCCGCCTCGCGGGCCCTGATCAGGCGGCCGTGTGATGGGCCAGAGCCAGGTGTGGGTCCGTTTCCCCGGGCGCGGGTGTCGGATCGGCGTGCACCAGGGCCGCGGTGAGCTTCGGTACGGCGTGCAGCAGCGCGTGTTCCGCCTCGACCGCGATGTGGTGGGCCTGACGCACGCTCACCTCGCCGTCGACGACGACCGCCACCTCGGCGCGCAGCCGGTGCCCGATCCAGCGCAGCCGCAGTTCCCCCACCTCGCGTACGCCGGGCACCTCCCGCAGCGCCTGCTCGGCCCGGTCCACCAACTCCGGGTCCACGGCGTCCATCACGCGCCGGAACACCTCGCGCGTGGCATCGCGCAGCACCAACAGGATCGCGGCCGTGATCGCCAACCCCACCAGCGGGTCGGCGAGTTGCCAGCCGAGCGCCGCGCCGCCCGCGCCCACCAGTACGGCAAGTGAGGTGAACCCGTCCGTACGCGCGTGGAGTCCGTCCGCGACGAGCGCGGCGGAGCCGATCTCGCGGCCGACGCGGATGCGGTGCCGGGCGACCCACTCGTTGCCGAGGAAGCCGATGAGCGCGGCCGCCGCGACGACCGGGACGTGCCGCATGGGCTGCGGGTCGAGCAGCCGCTCGACCGCCGTCCAGGCCGCGAAGGTCCCGGAAGCGGCGATCGTCAGCACGATCACGATGCCCGCGAGGTCCTCCGCCCGCCCGTAGCCGTAGGTGAAGCGTCGCGTCGCCGCGCGCCGGCCCAGCACGAAGGCGATCCCGAGCGGTACGGCGGTCAGTGCGTCGGCGGCGTTGTGCACGGTGTCGCCGAGCAGTGCGACCGAGCCCGAGACCACGACAACGACCGCCTGCGCCAAGGCCGTTGCGCCGAGGACGGCCAGGGAGAGCCGGAGCGCCCGCATGCCCCGGGCCGACGACTCCAGGGCGGAGTCGAGTTTGTCGGCGGTTTCGTGGGAGTGCGGGGTGATGAGGTGGCGCAGGCGACTCGCGAGGGTGTGGGGATGGGGATGGGCGTGCGGGTGCTTGTGTGTGCGGTCGTGACCCTGCGGGTGGGTGTGACCGTGCTGATGGGCGTCGCCGTGCGCGTCGCGGCCGTGCTCGTGACCGTACGAGTGGTCGTGGCCGTGCTGGTGACCCTCCGCGTGGTCGTTTTCCAGGCCGTGCTCGTGGTGGTGCCGGTCGCTCACGGGGGACCCCTTCCGGTGCGCGGGAGTGGACGTGTCGGCGTCCACAGGGCCATTATGTGCGTATGAGCGCACGCATGCACCTGTCATCTGCGCATGATGCGCACCCGCGCACCCCCGGCGAGGAACAGTTCGCGCTCGCCGCCGAACTCCTCGCCCTCCTGGGCGACCGCACCCGTCTCGCGCTGCTCCATGCCCTGACCGGCGGCGAGGCCGACGTCACCACCCTCACGGAGGCGTGCGGCGCCGCACGCCCGGCCGTCAGTCAGCATCTGGCGCGGCTCCGTCTCGCCGGGCTCGTGAACACCCGGAAGGAAGGCCGCCGGGTGATCTACTCGCTCGGCGACGGCCATCTGCGCCGGGTGGTCGACGAGGCGCTGAGCCTGGCCGACCACCGCATCAGCGACCGGCCCGCGCACGACTGAGGGCGACCAGGAGGCCGTACGCCCCCACGGTCGTCGTACCCCTCAGTCGTCGCTGTCGTCCTCGCCCGCCTCCAGCAGGTTCGCCGCCGCGCCCACGACGCTCGGGTCCGGGCTGCCGACGACCTCCTCGTCCTTGTCGGCGTAGTCGAACCGGGCCAGGACGCTGCGCATGGCCTCGACGCGGGCCCGCTTCTTGTCGTTGCTCTTCACCACGGTCCAGGGCGCCTGTTCGGTGTCCGTCTCGCGGAACATGGCGACCTTGGCCGCCGTGTAGTCGTCCCAGCGGTCCAGCGAGGCCAGGTCCATCGGGCTCAGCTTCCACTGCCGCACGGGATCGACCTGGCGGATCGTGAAGCGCGTGCGCTGCTCGCCCTGCGACACCGAGAACCAGTACTTGATCAGATCCACCCCGTCGTCCACGAGCATCCGCTCGAAGGCGGGCGCCTGCCGCATGAAGCGCCGGTACTCGTCGTCCGTGCAGAAGCCCATCACGCGCTCCACGCCCGCGCGGTTGTACCAGGACCGGTCGAACATCACGATCTCGCCCGCGGTCGGCAGATGCTCCACATACCGCTGGAAGTACCACTGGCCGCGCTCGCGTTCGGTCGGCTTCTCCAGGGCCACCACCCGGGCGCCGCGCGGGTTGAGGTGCTCGGTGAACCGTTTGATCGTGCCGCCCTTGCCGGCCGCGTCCCGCCCCTCGAAGACGATGACGAGACGCCGGCCGGTCTGCTTGATCCAGCTCTGCAGCTTCAGCAGCTCGATCTGCTGGAGCCGCTTGTGCCACTCGTATTCCTTGCGCTCCATACGCTGCGGGTACGGGTAGTTCTCCCGCCAGGTCTCCACCGGGCTGCCGTCCGGCCGGATCAGCACCGGGTCGTCATGATCGCTGTAGTCGACCCGCATGCCTGTCAGCAGTTCCGTCATCCGGCACTCCCCTTCCCCGCGATGCCCGTGTCCGTGCCCGAGTCCCTGCCCGAGTCCGCCCGTCTACGTATACGTGCTCGTGACGGTGACACTGGAACTGGGGCACGATCAGCGAAGGTCCGTCTCCCGATGGAAGCAATCGGAGGTGTACACGCGGCGAACCTGAGGCGAAGGACACCCGTGCCGGAGCAGAGGTGAACATGTGTTGCGGGCGTATCGGACGGAGTCCAGGTAGCCAAGGGATGCGGCGCGCGTAAACCGCTTGCCGTGATCGTCGCGCGGTCGTCAGCATGGCGTCATGCCGACCTTCACCGCACCTGACGGGACCCAACTCGCCTACCACGTACGGGGCGAGGGCGAGCCGCTGCTCTGCCTGCCCGGTGGGCCGATGCGCGCCTCCGCCTACCTCGGCGATCTCGGCGGGCTGGCGCGGCACCGCCGGCTGATCCTGCTCGACCTGCGGGGCACCGGCGACTCCGGCGTCCCGGCCGACCCGGCGACCTACCGCTGCGACCGACAGGCCGGCGACGTCGAGGCACTCCGCGCGCACCTCGGCCTGGAACGCGTCGATCTGCTCGCCCACTCGGCGGGCGGCGACCTCGCCCTCCTGTACGCGGCCCGGCATCCGCGGCGCATCCGCTCCCTCACCCTGGTCACCAGCCGGGCGAGGGCCCTCGGCGTCGACTTCACCGAGGAACACCGCAGAGAGGCTGCCGACCTGCGCAAGGCCGAGCCGTGGTTCGAGACCGCGTACGAGGCCTACGAACGTGTCTGGGCGGGTTCCGCGAGCGACGCCGACTGGGACGCCATCACCCCGTTCTTCTACGGCCGTTGGGACGCGGCCGCACAGGCGCATGCCTCGACCGACGCCGAGCAGAGCAATGAGGCCGCGGCGGAGCTCTATCCGGCCCCCGGAGCCTTCGATCCCGCCCAGGCCCGCGCGGCCGTCGCCTCGTGGGACGCGCGGGTGCTGCTCCTCGCGGGCGCGCTGGACAGCGGCCCGCTGCCACGCGTCGCCGCCGCCGTCGCGGAACTGTTTCCCCGGGCCGAGCTGACCGTGCAGCCGGGCGCCGGACACTTCCCGTGGCTCGACGACCCACGTGCCTTCAGTGAGACCGTCGCCGACTACCTCGACCGGGGGAAGTGACCGGCTCGGGTGGGCCGCGGGCCGCGGGCCGACCCGTCCGGACCGGCTCAGGCCAGCCGCAGGTCGACCCACTCGGCGGTCTCGCCCGGCAGCACATAGCGTTCGATCTCGATGAACCCGTGCTTCCGCGCGAACCGCAGTCCGTCCTCGTTGGCGGCCAGCACGACGGTCTCGATCGCCTCGGCGCCCAGCTCGCGCGCCTGCTTCAGCCCCCGTACGTACAGCTCCTCGCCGAACCCCTGACCGCGGTGCTCGGCGAGGACGCGCGCGATCACCGTTGCCGTGGCGGTGTCGTCCGTGGGCGGACGCACGGTCGTGCAGCCCACCAGGACGTCGCCGAGATACGCGACCTCCAGGTGGTTGCGCCGGACACGCTCGCGCACGTCGTCGAGCGACATGGCGGCGGGCGGGACGATCACATTGTGGACATCCTGCCAGTCCTTGAGACGGGCTTCGTTGTCCGGCTGTTCGATACGAAGAGTGGGCACCGGAGCAGGAAACCGGTCAGGTCCACGGGACGTCAACCGCATTTGGACGCACGGCAGTTCGAGGGTCAGCCGAGCCGGGGGATCTCGATGGCCGGGCAGAAGTCCATGACCATGTCGAGTCCGGTGGCCCGGGTCCGGTCGTACGCGGCCTCGTCGATGACGTCGAGCTGGAACCAGACGGCCTTGGCGCCCTTGGCGACCGCCTCGTCGGCGACGGGTCCCGCGAGATCGCTGTTCACGAAGACGTCGACGACATCGATCTCGAAGGGGATGTCCGCCAAGGAGGCGTATCCCTTCTCCCCGTGGACGGTCTCGGCCTTCGGGTGCACCGGAACGATGCGCTTGCCGTAGCGCTGGAGGACGTCGGCGACGCCGTATGCCGCGCGGCGCTGGTTCGAGGAGAGGCCGACGATCGCCCAGGTGTCACCGAGCTCGGTGAGGATCTTGCGGATCGTTGCCGGGTCGCCGTACATGGTCGGCCTCCTAAGGGTCCCTGTCATGGCTGCTCAGGGAGAAACAGCGGGCGTCACGGACTGATTCCCACCAGCTCCGTGTTGCGGTCGCCCGCCCCGCCCGCCCAGGCCTCCTGAACGCCGGCCCGCGCGCCGGCGGCCAGGCCCGGAGCGTTGTACGCCAGCTCCCGGTACAGGGAGGCGAGGCCCACCGCCGAGAGGTCGTCGAAGCCGGGGGCGGTGCGGTGCGGGGCGGCCGACTCGATGAGTGTGGTGAACAGGGACACCGTGCCGTCTCCGTTGTCGACCAGTTCGAACAGCCGGGCGTGGTGCGGATAGTCCACGTGGGAGGCGGTGTTGACCTCCCAGAAGGAGCGGGCGGGCGTCGCGTGCGCGTGGGGAGTGATCCGGTTGACGTGACTGTGGCCGTTGATCCAGGCGACCACGTTCGGGAACCGGCCGAGCAGGGCGATGACCTCGGCGCCGTCGTGGCGCGGTTCGTCCGTGCGGGCGGCGTCGGGGCGGCGGGTCATGCTCGGGCTGTGGTGGTGGCTGAAGACCAGGATGCGGGCGTCGTCGGCGCTCGTATTGCGTACGAGACGGCCGTCCGCGTCGTAGGACCGGGAACTGTGCGCGGCAAGTGTCTGTTCCAGCCAGCGGAGTTGGCCGGTGCCGAGCGAACCCTCGTAGTGGCCGCTGCGGTACGTCGTGTCGATGCTGATGCCGATGACGTTCTCGGCGATCCGGAAGCTGTAGTACATCCGCTCGCCGTCGAGATGGTCCTCGGTATAGCCGTGGCCGACCGGCCCGGCGCCCGCGTGGGCGGGGTCGAGATGCGCGGCCAGGTAGTCGTGCGGGGTGCACAGCCGTCGTCGCGCGTCGGCCGTCACGGTCCGGGCCGAGGCCGCGTGTCTGCTCAGGATCGCCTTGAGCACCTCGCTCTTGGGGTCGTCGCCCGACCCGAGAGCCCTGGCGTAGGCGGCCGCGTCCGCGGCGGGCACCGACAGCAGCTTGCGGGAGCCGACCGCGAAGTCGCCGAGCGTGAGGGAGAGACACCCGCCGGGCAGATCGTCGTGGTTGCCGACCGTGGAGTACCAGGGGATACGGAGTCCCGGGCTGCTCACCGGCCGGGTCACGGCGTCGAGGAAACCCGGGATCAGGGGCAGCCCGCGCCGCTTGTCCAGGTCGCGCAGGGCCGAATCGCCGGGGTGCCAGTACAGGGGAAGCCCGGAGTTCTGGACGCCTTCGTACGCCGTCGGGTCACCGGTGTTGGGGGTGATCCGGCCGCCGCTCATCAGCGTGAGGAACCACTCCAGCTCGATCGCGGAGTTGTTGTCGACGTTGTCGCCCGTGGTCATCACGAACGCGGGCGGCAGATTGGTGTGCGGGCCCCCGCCGAGCGCGTTCACCTGCTCCACGAGCGCGACCGCGCCCGCGACGGTCAGCGCCTCCTGCGCCCGCCACGCGGTGGCCGTGCGGGACCGCAGGAACTCCGTGCGCAGCGGGTTCTGCACGTCGGCGAGGTGCAGGTCGGTGAACTGCACGAAGCACGCGAGCGCCGTACGCCGGTCCTCGCGGCCGGCCCGGGGAGGGGCGAGTTCTCCCCGTACGACGAGGGGCCAGCCGGGGCCCGGGACCAGCCGCCGGTAGGTGCCGGTGTGCGGGGCGCCGCCGAGGCGGGCCGTCGTCTCCAGGGTGGTCGTCCCGTACGGCGCGGGGCGCCTGGTGGTGCGGGCCTGCATGCGGGAGCCATCCCTTGCAGAGGGATGTGCGCGCTGCCTGGGCAGGAGCGCCCCCGCCGTACCGTGCGCCCCGGCTGCCACGGCGGCGGCCGAGGCGAGCAGGAAACGACGGCGGTTGATCGCGGACGCGGGTTCGGTCCCGGTCATGGGGCAGCCCTCCGGTGCCTCCGAGTGACGCACTGAGCGGAACCACTCATTCAGGCGCCGGGGGCACATGCGTGGCCTTGCCATGAACGCCGCGTGATGGCTTGCCGAAGCCAGTCGAACCCCTGTACGTGGGGCAGGGAATCCGGTGCACATCCGGAGCTGATCGCCGAGGTGTACGGGGTACGGGCCGCCGTCGCCCGCTCCGGGCCGGAAGACCGCCCGTACGTGCGGTACTTGGGGAGCATCGCCTGAGGCCGCCGTGCGTGTACGCGTGACCGGAATGGGTCCCACCTCCCTGCGCCCGGCCTCCGGTCCGCCTACGCTCACCTCGTGCTCCGTATCATCGACGCCCGAACGGGCGAGCCCACTGACGCCGCCCGCGCCCGCCGGAGTCTGGTCCGCGTCCACGCACGCGTGTCCGGGTCCGACACCACGGGTCTACGGGTGCTCCTCGTCGCCGACGTCCTCGTACGGGCCCTGGAAATCGGCGGAACACCGGTCTGGGCGACCTTGAGCGGCCCGGCGGACCAGGCGGAACTCCTGGCGAGTGCCGCGACGCTCGGTATCCGGCCGTTCGAGGACCACCACGACACCGCGCCCGGGCCGGGGGACGCGCGGACCATCCATGTGGTGGGCCCGGACCGGGACGCGGCAGTCGGCGCGCCGGCCGGCGACGTCCGCGTCCAGGTCGCCCCCGTGGAATCCGGCAGCGGTTCCGTGGATCCCACCGTCCTGCGCCTCGCCCTGCTCGCGCACCGCAGGGACGCCCCCCTGCGGCTCGACGCGGCCGTCCTGGACGACGCCGACGACACACTCACGCGGTGGCGCGCCGCGGTCGCCGGGTGGGCGACCCGGCCGTCCCGTCCCGTCCCCGATGACGTACGCCAACGGCTGCGCGCGGCCTGGGAGGACGACCTGGACGTACCCGGAGTCCTGAGCGTGCTGCGGTGGGTGGAGACGTCCGACGTGCCGGAGGGCGCCCGCTTCGAGACGTACGCCTACGCGGACCGGCTCCTCGGGCTCGAACTCACCCGGGAGATCGGGGCGGCGCTGTGATGGCGCGCGCCGGAGCCGGCCCGCTGCGCAGACTCGTCGTCCTGCGGCACGCCAAGTCCGCCTGGCCCACGGGCGTGCCCGACCACGAGCGGCCGCTCGCGCCGCGCGGCCGCCGCGACGCCCCGGCGGCCGGGCGCGCCCTCGCCGAGGCCGACTGTCTGCCGGACCTCGCCTTGTGCTCCACCGCCGTACGCGCCCGCCAGACCTGGGAGCTGGCCGCCGAGCAGTGGGGCACCCCGCCACCCGTACGGTTCGACGAGCGGCTGTACGGGGCGGACGTACCGGAGTTGCTGGAGGCCGTGCGCGAAGTCCCGGACCAGGTGCTGACGTTGCTGCTGATCGGGCACAACCCGGGCCTTGAGGAGCTGGTCCTCGAACTGGCGGGGGACGGCCTCGACGACGCGCTGGACGAGGTACGGACGAAGTTCCCGACCTCGGCCGTCGCGATCCTCGCCTGGCACGGCAACAGCTGGCAGGAACTCGCCCCCGGCACAGCCCTGTTGACGGACGTGACGGTGCCGCGAGGCAAGAAGCACTGACCTGCCGTGCGGTGTCGTGCCGCGACGCACAAGGCGCTGACCTGCCGTGCCCAGGGGCACGAAGGCCGGCCGGTCAGCCGACGTGGACCCGGGGCCTGCGATCGGGGTCGGGCTCGGCGCGGCGGAGCACCTCGCGGGTGACCGGAGCGACCTCGCCCTCGCCGAAGACGAGGAACCGCACGAGGTGGCTCAGCGGATTGCCCTCGGTCCAGTTGAAGTAGGCGTTCGGGACCTGGCCGGTGCGGTCGCGCAGCTGCATGAGGACGGCGGCGATGGTGTTGGGCACCGTCGCGCCTCCCACCCGCAGCCTGCGCACACCGTGCTTCTCGTCGCCGTGCACCGCGAGGTCGGCCGTGAAGTCCGAGGAATCCGTCACGAAGACCTCCAGGAACAGCACGGGGCGGCCGTCGGGGATGTGAGTGTGCTCGCGCTGGTTGTACTCCTTGGCGCGGTACGCCGTGGTGCTGTGCTCCTGCGGCTCGTTGGCGATCAGCTGCAGTGGTCCGCTCGCCGCGGCCTCGTCGATGAACCGGGCCGCCGCGTCGTCGAACGTGACGGCCGCGGCACGCAGCTCGAAGGCACGATGGACGCGCGAGGCGAACGACGTGATCAGGATCGCGAGGATGAAGATCAGCGCGATCTTGATGCCGTCGGGGCGCTCGATGACATTGGCGACCAGCGTGTACCCGAAGACCGCGGTGATCACGCCGAAGCCGAGCGCGGCGGCGCGACGGCCCTTCCTGTGCACGGCGACCGTCGAGGCGAAGGACGCGGAGAACATCAGGACCAGCACACCGGTCGCGTACGCGCCGCTCTGGTCGTCGACGTTCGCGTTGAACCACAGCGTGATGAGGACCGCGGCCGCCATGAAGACCAGGACCAGCGGGCGCACCGCACGGGTCCACTCCGGGGCCATGCCGTAGCGGGGCAGATAGCGCGGTACGAGGTTGAGCAGCCCGGCGAGCGCGGAGGCGCCCGCGAACCAGAGGATGGCGATGGTCGAGATGTCGTAGACCGTGCCGAAGGCCTCGCCCAGGTGCTCGTGCGCGAGATACGCGAGCGCGCGCCCGTTCGCCGGGCCGCCGCTCTTGAACGCGTCCTGCGGGATCAGGATCGTCGTCGCGAGGCTGGACAGCAGCAGGAAGCCGCTCATGATCACGGCGGCCGTGGTGAGCAGCCTGCGGGTCTCCCGGATCCGGCCCGTCGGCTTCGCGTACGTGTCCGTCGGGTCGCCCTCGACCTGCGGCATCACCGCCACACCCGTCTCGAAGCCGGACATGCCGAGCGCCAGCTTGGGGAAGACGAGGAGTGCCACGGCGATCATCGCGAGCGGCGAGGAGTGCTCGGCGGTCATCGCGTCGGTCCAGTCGCCGATCCTGACCGGGTGGCTCAGCACCTCCCAGGCGGCGACGGCCAGAACGACGACATTAAGTGTGAGATACGTCGCCACGAGCGCCACCGCGATGCCGATGGCCTCCTTGAAGCCTTTCAGGAAGACCGCACCCAGCGCGGCGACCAGGACGAGGGTGATCCAGGTGTTCCCGCCGTGCATCCAGTGCGGAGCGAACGGGTTCTCCACGACGTGCGCGGAGGCGTCCGCCGCCGACAGGGTGATCGTGATCAGGAAGTCGGTGGCCGCGAAGCCGAGCAGCACGAGAACGAAGATCTTCCCCGACCACCAGGGCAGCAGCCGCTCCAGCATCGCGATCGAACCCTCGCCGTGCGGGCTCTCGTGCGCGACCCGGCGGTAGACCGGGAGCGCGCCGAGCAGGGTCAGCGCGATCAGCACGAGTGTCGCGAGCGGGGAGAGCAGTCCGGCGGCGAGCGCGGCGATCCCCGGCTGGTAGCCGAGCGTGGAGAAGTAGTCCACGCCGGTGAGGCACATGACCCGCCACCACTTGTGGCCCCGGTGCTCGGCGTCCGGGGTGGCGTGCGGGCCCGGGTGACGGGCCGACTGCTCGCTCAGGCCCTCCAGTAGCCACGCCCGCCAGCGGGGCGTGGAAACGGAGGGCTCCGGATGGTCGGGCGTGTCCGCGCTCTCCACCTGAGTGCCGGTCATGCTGCGATCTCCCTGCGATCGGTCGGGCCACGGACGGGCCGTCGGCAAGGCCCGCGGTCCTCGGTGCGGCCTGGGGCTTTTGGTGTCGCCCAGGGGCTCCGGGCAACGAGGAGCGAGTATCCACCACCTCGCTGTCCGCCCCGCCCCCGGGGCGACCGCGTGGGGACGGGGCGTGCTGCACGCGCGCGTGCAGCACATACGCTGGCGTGATGCAGGACGAGTACCGCACAGTGGCCCGCGCGGGCGTGCACGAGACCGAGGTCAACCGCTCCCGGTTCCTGTGCGCTCTCGCCCCGGCCGCCACCGAGCAGGAGGCCCAGGACTTCATCGCCGGAGTCCGCAAGGAGCACGCCGACGCCACGCACAACTGCTACGCGTACGTCATCGGTGCCGACGCGTCCGTGCAGAAGGCGAGCGACGACGGCGAACCGGGCGGCACCGCGGGCGTCCCCATGCTCCAGATGCTGCTGCGCCGCGACATGCGGTACGTCGTCGCCGTCGTCACCCGCTACTACGGCGGGGTCAAGCTGGGCGCGGGCGGACTGATCAGGGCGTACGGCGGCTCGGTGGGCGAGGCGCTGGACACGCTGGGCACCCTCACGCGCCGGAGGTTCCGGCTGGCCACGGTGACGGTCGACCATCAGCGCGCCGGCAAGGTGCAGAACGACCTGCGGTCCACCGGGCGCGAGGTGCGTGACGTGCGGTACGGCGAGGGGGTCACCATCGAGATCGGGCTGCCCGACTCCGACGTGGAGGCCTTCCGGGCGTGGCTCGCGGACGCGACAGCGGGCACGGCGGGGTTCGAACTCGGGGGAGAGGCGTACGGGGACGCGTGAGCGGGGGCGGCGGTCCGACCGTCCTGCGGCGTGACGTGGGGCACGCGCGCGAGGGCAGGGACGCATGAGGTACGCGCGCGTGGAGCATGCGCGGCGTGACCTGCCGATGGCCGATACGGGAGTAGCCGCCCGTGATGTCCGACCCGCCCGTTAGTCTCGGGGATCATGAGGCTTCTGCACACTTCCGACTGGCATCTCGGCCGGGCGTTCCACCGGGTGAACATGCTCGGCGCCCAGGCCGAGTTCATCGGCCATCTCGTCACGACCGCGCGCGAGCGCGACGTGGACGCGGTGGTCGTGTCGGGGGATGTGTACGACCGGGCGGTGCCGCCGCTCGCCGCCGTCGAGCTCTTCGACGACGCCCTGCACCGGCTGGCCGACCTCGGTGTGCCCACGGTGATGATCTCGGGGAACCACGACTCGGCGCGCCGCCTCGGAGTCGGCGCGGGCCTCATCGGGCGCGCCGGCGTCCACCTGCGCACCGAGGCCTCGGCGTGCGGCACCCCCGTGGTGCTCCCCGACGCCCACGGCGACGTCGCCTTCTATGGCCTGCCGTATCTCGAACCGGCGTTGGTGAAGGACGAGTTCGGGGTCGAGAAGGCCGGGCACGAGGCGGTGCTCGCCGCCGCCATGGACCGGGTCCGCGCCGACCTCGCCACGCGCGCGCCGGGCACCCGGTCCGTCGTCCTCGCCCACGCCTTCGTCACCGGCGGCGAGGCCAGCGACAGCGAGCGGGACATCACCGTCGGCGGTGTCGCCTCCGTGCCCGCAGGGGTCTTCGACGGCGTCGACTACACCGCGCTCGGACATCTGCACGGCAGCCAGACCATCACCGAGCGCGTGCGCTACTCGGGCTCCCCGCTGCCGTACTCGTTCTCGGAGACCGACCACCGCAAGAGCATGTGGCTCGTGGACCTGGGCCCCGAGGGCTCCGTGACCGCCGAGCGGATCGACTGCCCCGTCCCCCGGGCGCTCGCCCGCATCCGGGGGCACCTGGAGGACCTGCTCGCCGATCCGGAGCTGGAGCGCCACGAGGAGGCGTGGGTCGAGGCGACCCTCACCGACCCGGTCCGCCCGGCCGATCCCATGGCGCGGCTGACCGAGCGCTTCCCGCACACGCTCAGCCTGGCCTTCGACCCGGAGCGGGCCCCCGAGGACCCGGACATCTCCTACGCCCGGCGGCTGGCCGGCCGCAGCGAACAGCAGATCGCGGAGGACTTCGTGGCCCATGTGCGCGGCGCGGGCCCCGATGTCGACGAACAGGTCGTGCTGCGGGACGCGTTCGACGCCGTCCGCGCCGACGAGGCCGTACGGGAGGTCGCCCGGTGAGGACACACCCGCTGGACATCAAGGCAGCCCCGGACGCCGGGCGGCCTGCGCACCGACTCGACTCCGAGGTGGCCCGATGAGGCTGCACCGCCTGGACATCACCGCCTTCGGGCCCTTCGGCGGCGCCCAGAAGGTCGACTTCGACGACCTCTCGGCCGCCGGGCTCTTCCTGCTGCACGGGCCGACGGGCGCGGGCAAGACGTCCGTCCTGGACGCCGTCTGCTACGCGCTGTACGGAGCGGTGCCCGGCGCCCGCCAGAGCGGCCAGGGCCTCGGCCTGCGCAGCGACCACGCGGAACCCGCCACGCGCACCGAGATCCGCCTCGAACTCACCGTCGCCGGACGCCGGTTGGAGATCACCCGGCAGCCGCCCTGGGAACGCCCCAAGAAGCGCGGTGCCGGCACGACGACCGAAAAGGCACAGAGCTGGCTGCGCGAGTACGACGCGTCGGCGGGCTCCTGGAAGGACCTCAGCCGCTCCCACCAGGAGATAGGCGAGGAGATCACCCAGCTGCTCGGCATGAGCCGCGAGCAGTTCTGCCAGGTCGTGCTGTTGCCCCAGGGCGACTTCGCGCGCTTCCTGCGGGCCGACGCCGAGGCCCGCGGCAAGCTGCTCGGCCGCCTCTTCGACACCCACCGCTTCGCCGAGGTCGAGAAGCGCCTGGCCGAGCGACGGCGCGCGGCCGAGGCCGAAGCGCGCGCCGGCGACACGGCCCTGCTGGCCGACGCGCACCGGATGCAGCAGGAAGCCGGTGACAGCGTCGACACACCGCTACCCGACCTGGCACCCGGCGATCCGGGCCTCGCCGAGTCCGTCCTGGCCTGGGCCGCCGTCGCCCGCAGCACCGCCCGCGAACGCCTCACGATCGCCCACTGCGCGCGCGTGGCCGCCGAATCCGCGCAGGCCGCGGCGGACCGCGTACTCGGCGAGGTACGGGAAGTGGCCCGGCTGCAACGCCGGTTCACGGAGGCGCGGGAACGCGCCGCGCGCCTGGACGAGCGGGCCGACGCTCACCGGGACGCCCAGGCGCGGATGGAGCGGGCCCGCAAGGCCGAGGCGGTGGCCCCCGCGCTCGACCTGCGCGAAGCCGCCGAGGCCGAGCACCGGCGCGCCGCCGCCCAGGAGACACGCGCGTGTGCCGCCCTGCCGGAGACCTTCGCCGGCGCCGGCGCACCCGGGCTCGCGGCAGCGGCCCGCAAGGCGGCCGAGGAGCTCGGCGGCCTGGAATCGGCACGCAGGGCCGAACGCCGACTGGCCGAACTCGCCAAGGAACGCGCCGACCTGGACCGGCAGGAGCGCGCCGACGATGACGTCCTCCAGGAGGCCGAGAGCTGGCTGGCCACATGGGAGGCGACCCGCACCGGCATCGAGGCACGGATCGAGTCCGCGCAGGAGGCCACGACACGCGCCGAACAGCTCGCCGTCCAACGCGAACCGGCGCTCAAGCGGCTGGGCGCGGCCCGACAGCGCGACCACCTCGCCCAGGACACCGACGACGCCCACGCACAGGCCCTCGCCTCACGCGAACGCGCCACGGAGGCCCGCGACCGCTGGCTCGACCTGAAGGAACAGCGCCTCAAGGGCATCGCCGCGGAACTCGCCGCGGGCCTCGTCGACGGCGAGCCCTGCGCCGTCTGCGGCGCCTGCGAACACCCCGCTCCCGCACGGAAGATCGCCGGACACGTCGACCGGGACGCGGAGGAGCGGGCCCTCGCCGCCCATCGGCGCGCCGACGAGCAGCGCACCGAGGACGAGCGGCGGCTCGGCGTCGTCCGCGAGGCGCTGGCCGCCGCGACCGCGGAGGCGGGCGACACGCCCACGGCACAACTCGCCGAGCAGGCCGAGGCGTTGGAGCGGCAACACGCCGAGGCCCGCGCCATGGCGTCCGGGCTGCACGCCGCGCGTGAGGCGCGGGAACAGGCCGAGCGCGAGCACCAGCGGCGGCTGGCCGCCCAGCAGGAGGCCGCCCGCAGCGTCGCGTCACGCGCCTCGACCAGAGATGCCCTGGACCGCGAAAAGGCCGGTCTGGAGGGGGAGTTGGAGCAGGCGCGGGGCGCCACCGGGAGCGTATCGGCGCGCGCCGCTCAGCTGGAGCGGCAGGTCGCGCTGCTCACCGACGCCGCGGACGCCGTGCGCGGGGCCGAGGACACCGCGCAGCGCCTCAAGGACGCCGACGCGCGACTCGCCGACGCGGCCTTCCGTGCCGGGTTCGACACACCGCAGGCGGCGGCCGCCGCGCTGCTCGACGACGCGGCCCACCGGGAACTCCAACGGCGGCTCGACGCCTGGCAGTCGGAGGAGGCCGCGGTGCGTGCCGTACTCGCCGAGGCCGACACGGCTGCCGCCGCCCAGCAGCCGCCCGCCGATCTGCGGGCCGCGGAACAGGCCGCCGAGTCCGCCGCCCGGGGCCTGCGGCACGCCGCCTCCGCGCAGGACGCGGCCGCGCGGCGCTGCGCGCAGCTCGACGGGCTCTCCGCGCGCGCGACCAGAGGCGTACGCCGTCTGGCGCCGTTGCGCGAGGAGTACGACCGGGTGGCCCGACTGGCCGGCCTCGCGGCGGGCACATCGGCGGACAACGAGCGCAAGATGCGCCTGGAGGCGTACGTCCTCGCCGCACGCCTGGAGCAGGTCGCCGCCGCCGCGACCGTACGGCTGGAGCGGATGTCCTCCGGGCGCTACACCCTCGTGCACTCCGACGACCGCGCAGGACGTGGCCGCAGCGGGCTCGGACTGCATGTCGTCGACGCCTGGACCGGGCGGGAGCGCGACACGGCGACGCTCTCCGGCGGTGAGACGTTCTTCGCCTCCCTCGCCCTGGCCCTCGGCCTCGCGGACGTCGTCACGGACGAGGCCGGCGGGGTGCGGCTCGACACGCTCTTCATCGACGAGGGCTTCGGCAGCCTCGACGACCAGACCCTCGACGAGGTCCTCGATGTGCTCGACTCGCTGCGGGAGCGCGACCGCAGCGTCGGCATCGTCAGCCACGTCGCGGACCTGCGGCGGCGCATCCACGCCCAGCTGGAAGTGGTGAAGGGGAGAACGGGGTCGGTCGTACGGCAGCGGGGCGCCCAGGACTGAGGCGGTGGCCAGGTGGCCCGGCGCTCTCACGGCCCGGTGGACGGGTGTGCTCCTGGGTCAGTGGCCGAGCGGGCGCCGCGGCAGCGGTGAGGAGTAGACGACGCTCGTGGTCACCGAGCCGAGGGTGCCGATCTTGCCCGACACCTCCTCCAGGTGGCTCATCGAGCGCGCCGCGACCTTGATCACGAAGCAGTCGTCGCCCGTGACATGGTGCGCCTCCAGGATCTCCGGGGTCGCCTCGACGAGGTCATGGAACGGCTTGTAGTTGCCGTTGGGGTACCTGAGCCGGACGAACGCGAGGATCGGCAGGCCCAGGCTCTCCGGGTCGACGACGGCCGAGTACCCCCGGATGACGCCGGCCTCCTCCAGGCGGCGCACCCGCTCGGTGACCGCGCTCGCGGACATGGAGACGGCCCGGGCCAGCTCGGCGAAGCTGGACCGGCCCTCGCGCTGGAGGACATCGAGGATGCGCCAGTCGGTGGCGTCCGGGGAATACGCGGTCATCTGCGATGGATAGCAGGGAAAACCCCGGCCGATCAAGAGTGATGCCGTGGATCGCCACTTCAGGAAGTGGATCACGCGACGTAGATTTTTGGCCAGGAAGTCCCGCGGGGCCGGTGCGGAGGAAGCACCGGGGGTGCCGGAATCGGCACCGGTTCGACGGGACTCGGGAGGGAAGGCCAGACCATGACTGTGACCGCTGACACCACGGTGACCGGCACCGCGACCGCGACGAACCCCGTTCTGCGCGTGGCGCCGGCGTCCCCGGCCGCGGCCGCCGCCTACTTCGGCGCGAGCCTCGCCTTTCACGCCGACGTGTCCGACGTCGCCGCCGCCCTCGCCGCCGGCGGCGACCCCGGCTTCGTCGTCCTCGACTCCCGCTCCACCGAATCCTGGGACCAGGGACACATCCCCGGCGCGATCCACCTGCCCACCGCGCTCATCCCCGAGCAGGCCGAGCAGCTCCTCGACAAGTCGGTGCCCGTCGTCACCTACTGCTGGGGCCCCGGCTGCAACGGCGCGACCCGCGCCGCCCTCGCCCTCGCCGAACTCGGCTTCCAGGTCAAGGAGATGCTCGGCGGCTTCGAGTACTGGGCGCGCGAGGGCTTCGAGTTCGAGACCTGGGAGGGCCGCGAGCGGCGCGACGCGGACCCGCTGACGGCGCCGCTGGACGCGGAGAACTGCGGCTGCTGAGCCGGCTCGGGCAGTGCTGCTCATCGGGGGCGAGGGCCGCGTATCGGACAGGGGAGGGGACACCGGATTTCGCACGGATCCCTGCCGTGTAGCTTCTGCGCATGGCCAGATACGCGGACCCAGGTGCGGTCGAGTGGGTGGAGTCGGGCGGCGGGCCGCTCATAGCGATCCCGGAAGTCGTGCTGCCGTTCTGGGCGGGCGCGGACGGCGACGACATGTCCTCCGACTACGACCGTGCCTGTGACGTGGACGGGTTCATCGGCCTCGTGCCCGTGGGCGACACCAGGGCCCTGGTCCTCGGCGACGAACCCGCCTCGACCTCCTACCTCCCCGAACACGGCACCTTCGTACGGTGGTGCGCCGCCGAGTCCGAGGAGGAGCTCCTCGCAGGCGTCCCGGCGGCGCTCGAAGCGGCCGTGTGGGAACCGGAGGTGCAGTGGAGCGTGCCCGGTCCTGTGGTCCTCTTCGACGCGGCCTGGCCGGGAACCGCGACGGGCCGCACGGACCACCTGAGGGTCCCGCTGGAGCCGGGGCGGTACGCGGTGCGCGCGGCCTACGCGGAGCCGGGGCCCGAGACGTGGCTCGGCCTCGTGCAGCTGCGCCGGCTCACGCAGTAGGCCGCGGGCCGGCGGCCTGACACGCCGGGGGCGCGTCGCCCGGCGGCCGGGCTCGGACTCGCGCTGTCTCGCACAGTCTCGCGCTGTGAGTCCAAGCCCGGCCGCCGTCGCCGGCCGTCAGAGCTGGGACAGCTCGTCCACCAGGTCGTCCAGGCCCAGGGAACCCTGCGAGAGGGCCGCCATGTGCCAGGCCTTCGCGTCGAAGGCATCGCCGTGCCGCTTCTTCGCGTTCTCGCGGCCCAGCAGCCAGGCACGCTCACCGAGCTTGTAGCCGATGGCCTGACCGGGGATGGTGAGGTAGCGGGTGAGCTCGCTCTCCACGAAGTCGGCCGGACGGCTGCTGTGCGCGCCGAAGAACTCCTGCGCCAGCTCAGGGGTCCACCGCTCGCCCGGGTGGAAGGGCGAGTCGGCCGGAATCTCCAGTTCCAGGTGCATGCCGATATCCACGATGACCCGGGCGGCACGCATCATCTGCGCGTCGAGGTAACCGAGCCGCTGCTCGGCGTCGGTGAGGAAGCCCAACTCGTCCATCAGGCGCTCCGCGTACAGCGCCCAGCCCTCGCAGTTGGCGCTGACCCGGCCGACGGTGGCCTGGTAGCGGGAGAGGTCGTCGACGACGTACACCCACTGTGCGAGCTGGAGGTGATGACCGGGGACGCCCTCGTGGTACCAGGTCGAGACGAGGTCGTAGACGGGGAAACGGGTCTGCCCCATCGTCGGCAGCCACGTACGTCCCGGCCGTGAGAAGTCCGCCGACGGCGAGGTGTAGTACGGGGCCGCCGCGCTGCCCGGCGGAGCGATGCGGGACTCCACCTTCCGTACCGGTTCGGCGAGTTCGAAGTGGGTGCCGTCCAGGGTCTCGATCGCCTCGTCCATCAGACCCTGGAGCCAGGCCTGGACCTCGTCGACGCCCTCGATGTGCTTGCCGTGCTCGTCGAGGTGCGCGAGCGCCACCCACGGGGTCTCGGCGCCGGGCAGGATCTTCTCGGCCTCGGCCTTCATCTCGGCCAGCAGCCGGTGGTACTCGGCCCAGCCGTACGCGTACGCCTCGTCGAGATCCAGATCCGTACCGTTGAAGTAGCGCGCCAGACGCGCGTACCGCTCGCGGCCCACCGTGTTGGGCGCGCCCTCGATCGTCGGCGCGTACACATCGCGCATCCAGTCCCGCAGCGCGACGAGTGCCCCGGTGGCGGCGCGGGCCGCCGCATCCAGCTCCTCGCGCAGCGCGTCCGGGCCCGTCGACGCGAAGTCCTCGAACCAGCCGCGGCCCTGCCCGTCCGCGTCCGACCACTCGGTGAGCTGCCCGACGAAGGTCTCGGTCGGGCGCGGGGCCGCGTACAGCTTGCGCTCCAGGCCCTCGGCGAGGGACGCGCGGTACCCCTCCAGCGCGGCCGGCACCGCGCGCAGTCGCTCGGCGACCGCGGCCCAGTCCTCGTCCGTCTCGGTCGGCGTGAGGGTGAACACCTGGCGCACCGCATGCGCGGCCGTGTGCAGATTGCCGACCGACCGCAGCCCCTCGCCGGACTCGTGGACGGCGAGTTCCGCGGTGAGGCGCTCACGCAGCAGCCGGGTACAGCGGCGCTCGATGTCGTGGTCCGCGCCGGGCTGCCGCTCCGCCTCGTCCAGCCGGGCGAGCGTCGTCCGCGCCAGCTCCGCGACGGCCTCCTGGCCGGCGGGCGAGGTGTCGGGGAGCCTGCTGTAACTCTCCTTCACACCGAGGTACGTACCGAGGACCGGGTCGAGGGCGATGAGGTCGTCGACATAGGCGTCGGCGACCTCGCGGGGCAGCGGGCTTTTCGTCTCTGACATGCGGACATCCTCATACGGGGATGCGGTCGGCGTCAGCAGGATTCCGCTGAGGGCTTGGCCGGTGGCAGCAACGGGCCGCAGTCCCACTGCTGGAAGATCAACCGCGTCTCGACCCGCGCCACTTCACGCTGCGAGGTGAACTCGTCGAGCACCAGTCGCTGCAGATCCGCCATGTCCGCGACCGCCACATGAACGAGGTAGTCGTCGGGCCCGGTGAGATGGAAGACGGTACGGGACTCCGGCAGCACCCTGATCCGCTCCACGAAGGGCCCCACCAACTCCCGCCGATGCGGCCTGACCTGCACGGACAGCAATGCTTCGAGGCCTCGTCCCAGCTTCGCCGGGTCCAGCCGCAGCTGATGGCCGAGAATCACTCCCGCCCGGCGCAGCCTCGTCACCCGGTCCAGGCAGGTCGAGGGCGCGACACCGACCTGCGCCGCGAGATCGCGGTACGTGGTCCGTGCGTCGTTCTGCAACAGCCGCAGCAGATGGAGATCCACCGGATCGAGTACGACAGAATCGGCCATGGCGCGAACGTAACACGGGATTCGGCGCTCGGACCCCGGTCGGTGTTCAGGCTTCCGGCCATGGATTCCGTTGTGTACGACACGTACGACGCCTACGAGGCTCAGGACCGACTGAACAGAACCGGCCAGGTCGCGCTCGCGCCCATGACCCGGACGCTCGCCACCGAGGCGGTGCACGCCGGGCGGGAGGATCTCGCCGGGCAGGGGCTGCACGCGGTGCCGATCGATCTGTCCACCACCTATCCCTCGTACGACAGCCGCGGTGAGGCCGCCCGGATCGACGCGTTCGCGACCGACGGCGCCGAACCGGAGGGCCCGCCCGTCTACGGCCGTCTCGGCAACCCGACCGTCGCCCGTTTCGAGACCGCCCTCGCCCGCCTCGAAGGCACCGAGAGCGCGGTCGCGTTCGCGAGCGGCATGGCCGCGCTGAGCGCCGTACTGCTCGTACGGAACGCGATGGGTCTGCGCCATGTCGTCGCCGTTCGTCCCCTGTACGGCTGCAGCGACCATCTGCTGACCGCCGGGCTGCTGGGCTCCGAGGTGACCTGGGTCGACCCGGCGGGCATCGCGGACGCCCTGCGCCCCGACACGGGCCTGGTGATGGTGGAGTCCCCGGCCAATCCGACGCTCGCCGAACTCGACCTCCGGGCCGTCGCGCACGCCTGCGGCTCCGTTCCGCTCCTCGCCGACAACACCTTCGCGACACCCGTACTGCAACGCCCCGCCGAACAAGGTGCGCGCCTGATCCTGCACAGCGCGACCAAGTACCTGGGCGGGCACGGCGATGTGATGGCCGGAGTGGTGGCCTGCGACGAGGAGTTCGCCCGGCGGCTGCGCCAAGTGCGGTTCGCGACGGGCGGTGTCCTGCATCCGCTGGCCGGCTATCTGCTGCTGCGCGGCCTGTCGACCTTGCCGATACGGGTCCGGGCCGCATCCTCGAACGCCGCGGAACTGGCCCGCCGTCTCGCCGCCGACCCGCGCGTCGACCGCGTCCACTATCCGCGCATCGGCGGCGCCATGATCGCCTTCGAGGTCCACGGCGATCCGCACGATGTCATCGCCGCGGTCCGCCTGATCACCCCCGCCGTGAGCCTCGGCAGCGTCGACACCCTCATCCAGCACCCGGCTTCCATCAGCCACCGCATCGTGCCCGCGGAGGACCGCCACGACGCGGGGGTCGGCGACCGGCTGCTCCGGCTGTCGGTGGGGCTGGAGGACGTGGAGGACCTTTGGGCCGACCTGGACGGGGCGTTGGGGATCGCGGGCTAGGGGGAAGGGCGGGTTCGACGGCGGTCGAGGGGCAGCGGAGGCCGGGCTCGACGGCGGTCGGGGGCGGGTGGCCCCCGTCGCCCGGCCCCGCCCCCTCCCGAATTAGTCCCGCACCACCCGCTGCCCCTCGTCATACGGCAGCCGTGAAGCAACCGGAGTCGCGTCCAGGCGGGCGGTGATCACCAGCGTGCCTTCCTCGATCTGGTAGTCGAGGGGGAGGCTGAGGCCGCGCATGGCGGCGACCATGCCCGTGTTGGAGGCCTGCGTGACGGCGTACACGCTCTCGCAGCCGGCCTCGACGGCCATCGTCACAAGGCGGCCGAGCAGTTCGCTGCCGACGCCGCGCCGCTGCCAGTCGTCCTCGACGAGAAGCGCGATCTCTGTCTCGTCGCCGTCCCAGAGCAGGTGGCCGAGCCCGACGATCCGTCCGGATGCCGTCTGCACGGCGAGAGTCCGTCCGAAGCGGGGGCTGAGCAGGTGGTTGAGGTAGCGGTCCGCGTCGCCGACCGGGCCGTGGTAGCGCATGCTCAGCGTGCGGGACGAGCAGCGCTCGTGCATCGCCTTGGCGGCCTCGACGTCCGAGACGTCGGCGCGCCGCACCGTGATGGCGTTGCCCTGCGGCAGCGTCAACATGTCCTGGCCGTGCGGGATCCGCGGACCGAGCCGCGTGTCCAGCTCCACCAGCGCCCGCGCCCGCGCGAACTCGGTCGGCGTGAACGGCAGATACGGCCGCTCCACCGTGATCACCCCACCCTCCGGCGCCCGCAGCCGCATCACTGTGTCCTCCAGCGCGCCCTCCACGGGAGCACCCTCCTCCGCCCGCCCGGAACCCGGGGACTTGGCGGGCAGTGAGCGGATGGTGCAGCGGCCGAGCAACTGGCGTAGCGCGAGCGGCAGTTCCGCGGCGTCCAGGGCCGTGCGGGTCGCCAGGCCCAGCACTCGGGTCGGCGCGTCCACCAGGTCGTGGGCGTCGGCCCGCTCGATCCAGGTCTCGGTGCCGCCCGCCTGTGCCACCGCACGGGTGATCTCGGACGCCTCCAGCTCCGCGGGGGCGCGCAGCAGGAACTCGTCCACCGTGCCCTCGGCCAGCGGGTGTGTCTGCAGGCTCAGGATGTCGACCTGCCGCTGCGCCAGCGCCGTGCACAGCGCGGCCAGCGAACCCGGCGTGTCCTTCACCGTCGTCCGCATCCGCCAGAGCACGGTCGCCCCGGCGACGGCCTCCGGCATCGCGGCGGAATCCTCGGAGGGCCCGGCCCGTCGCCCGTCGGCGAGCGGCCGGGCGCCGGTATCGTCCGCCGGCGGTGCGTGACCGTGGCGGCGTGCCCACCATGTGTGGAATCCGGCCGTGGCGACCAGGATCATCGCCGAGATCACCAGCAGGGCGGACCCGTCCGGGCCGTGCCCGATCAGGTTGGCCACGGCGTCCGCGACCGCGACGGCCGTGAACAGCGCGGCGAGTTCGACGACGTCCCGCCGCCAGTGGTGGACGGGGCGACCGTGCCTCGCACGCGTCACATCAGTCATGTCTGGAGTCATGCAGCCCACTGTGGCGGAAGGGTGTTGCGTGATCACGAACGGTTTGTGACTGATCGGTTAAGTGTCCTTCTGCCCCTTTTGTAGTTCTTTTTACGGGCCTTTTGCTTCGAACGGACGGGATGAGTCAAACCCCTGATCAGGCGGCCACCCCCTGGGTCAGCGCCGTCCGCAGCCGACGGGCCTGAGTCACCAATTTGGACGAGCCGCGCCGCTCGGCAGCCTGCGCGAGATGCGAGAGGTCGCCTCGCGCCCCGGACCGTTCGGCGCAGTCGGCGGCGACCGCGAGCAGATCCCCCAGCCCGCGCGCGGGCGTACCGCTCGACGCGTCCGTCGCGAGATCGGCCAGCAGGATCGGCAGCGCGTCGCGGAGCACCGACCAGACGGTGGCGTACGCGCCCGTGGCCGCCGCCGTCCGTATCGCCTCGGCGAGCCGCAGCGGCTTCACGGCCCCCCGGCGCACCAACTGCCCGAGGTCGCCGCCGAGCCGCTCCGCGTCCAGCTGTCCGCGCGCGGCCAGGACCAGCAGCGCGTCCACGGCGGAGAGCCGGTCCTCCGTATGCCGTGCCCCGAGCCCGTACGCCACGCACAGGTGCACAGCCTCGCCCGCCTCACCGTCCGCTTCGGCGAGGAACGGCAGAATCGCGGCGCCTCTGCGGCTGTCGTCCACGGCGACCGAGGAGAGGTCACCCAGCACACGGGCCGCCACCAGCTCCCGCCGTCCGGGCACGACGGCCGACCAGTGCTGCCGATCCGCCTCGTCCCAGTGCGGGCAGTACCAGCGGTCCTTGAAGACGGACAGCGGACGCCCCAGCCGGCGGAAATCCTGCGGGAACTGCCCCTGTATCTCTTCGAGTTCGCCGAGCTCCAGCAGGATGCGGACGCCCGAGGTCCGCCGCCGGCTCGTGGGCAGGTCCGGCCCCTCGGCGGTGAGCCACTGGGCCAGCCGGTACCCCTCGGGAGAGCCGAGGGTGCGGGCCCGCACCGCCGCTGCCGCCGCCGTTGCGCGGCCGTCGCGCCTGACCCGAAGCAGCGCCTGCGCGAAGTCGGCCGTCCCCGGCCGGGCTTCGAGTCGTCGGTACGCGGTGAGGCGGTCCACCAACTCCTCCGGCTCCAGCAGCCCCGTGTCCCAGGTGGGTGTGGCCAGCAGGAATGGCAGCGGCTCGGCCAGGACTCGGTAGGCCACCTCCCACAGGCGCGCGTCGAAGGCGCGCGAGAGGGCGCCGTGCTGGCAGTCGCCTCTTGTCGTGCCCTGCTGGACCGCCGCGTGAAGCGTGTCCATGGGCACATGCCCGAGCAGGGTCGCGAGGATGACCTCCACCCCGTACGGGGCCTCGCGGAAGTGCTCGGGCACGTGGGTGTATTCCGGATCCTCGTCGGCCCACCAGCGTCGGGCGACCACGGGCCGCAGGGCTTCCACCAGACCGTCGCGATCGCCGTACGCATGACGGACGAGACCGTCCAAGGTGCGCTCGAACGCGGCCACATCGCCGCCGGACGCCAGCAGGGCGCCGACCTCCTCCGCCAGCTCGGCCGCCGAAACCGGCGCCGGCGCGAGCCGCGTCCGCTCCGGCACGGGCGGCAGCACCTCTTGGAGGACCGCCGGCGCGGAGTCCAGCGCCCCGGCGCCGAGCAGCCGCTCCGCGCGGATCCGCACCCCTGGGCTCAACTCGGCCGCTGCCTCGACGAGTTGCTCGCGGACACCGTCCGACGCGCTGAGCGCGGCGACATGCCGCTCCACGAGCTTCAGCGCACGCTCCTGCACCTCGGTGTCCTCGTGTCCGAAGGCCTGCGCCACGGCGGGCAGCAGCTCGGCCGCGGTGGACGGATCGCGTTTGAGTACCTTGCCCAACAGGATGAGCTGCGCCCGGACGAGCTTCTTCTCGGTGCGGAAGAGCACCCCGGACGACATCTCGGCGAGCCGGCGCGGCGTCAACTCGTCGTCCAGCGCGAGGGAGGCGAGCACGGACTGGGCGTGCCACGCCACCGTCGATGTCGCCTCGCAGGCGAGCGCCGTCCAGTCGGCCGAGCGCTCCCGCTGCTCGTCCCGCGTCAGATCGAGGCACGTCAGCAGCTTCAGGAAAACCCGCTGATCGGCGGGAACGCCGCCGCGCAGCAGCCGGGCCACACAGGCGTCGACGATCACCTTGCGGTCCAGGGTTCCTTCCCCGGTCAGCTGCGCGAGCGCGTGGTACCAACTGCCCGGCCCGTCGCCGAACAACCAGGCGGCCCGGCCGGACACTTCCAACGAGTCGAAGAGTGCGGCGATCATCCGGTCCAGGTGCGGATCCTGACGAAGGCGCTCCACCACGGTTCCCCCGTGGTGCCCCGTACTGCCGATGTGCTCGAACCAGCCCTCCACATAGGCGTCGGTGGTGGGCACCTCACAACCGGCCAGTCGCACGAGCCCGGACAACAGCAGGTACGGGATCCGGGAGGTGACCGGCCGCTCGGCGAGCCGGTGTGCCACATCGCCGAGCCAGTCCGGCTCCCGGTCGCCCAGCACATGGAGGAACACACCGGGGGAGGCCTGGGACCAGCGCATGTCGGCTGCCGCGATCCAGTTCGCCGCCCCCGCGGCGCCCGTGTGACACGCGGCTCCTGCCGCGTGCAGCGCGGGACCGGCCATACGGGACGACGCGCTCCACCGCGCGGCGCGCAACTCCTTGCGGAGTTCCTTGAGCCCGGGCAGACAGGCCCGGCGTTCGGCATCGGTCATCCCGTCCAGGAGACCCGCGGCCTCGACGGTCTGCCCCGCCCGTACGGCCTTCAACAGCGCTTCACCGCTCATCGCACATCGCCCCCGTCGACCAGAACCTCTTCGTGTCGTGTCCGCGTTCCCCGCCGCACCATGCGCACCGCCAGCGCGTGCTTGCAGGGGCCGCGTCCTCCCCGGTACTTCGCCCACCACAGGCAGGAGCAGCTCAGCGGCCCCGCGTTGTCGCGGACCCGGTGCACATGCCCGTCATCGGCGGTCACCGTCCCCAAGGAGCCGTCCAGAGCGACCGCCCCCGCGGCGACCAGGGCGCGGGCGGAACGCAGCCGTGGATTGTGGCGCTCCACGCGCTCGGCGTCGTAGGGCAGTTCGCGGTGGAAGTAGGCCGCCTCCGCCGTGTCGTACCCCACGCGCCCCGACGTGCCCAGCCGGACCAGGGCGGCCCGTACCCGCTCGGTCGGCAGGCCGGAGGCGGCGGCCAGCTCGCCGACGTCGATGCGCGGCTCCCACGCCAGGAGCACGGCGATCAACTCCGCGTCCTCGGCGGCCTCGTCGGTGGCCAGTGCGTCCAGCACACCGCCCTCCCCGGAGAACCCGCGCGAGGCGTCCGGCGACAGCGTGAGCGTCAGCCGCATGCCGGGCAGGACGGCCTCCCAGGCGCCGGCGGCGGTGGCATCACCGGTGACCGCGGGGCCGTACACCCGCAGGGCCGTCGCATGGCGCAACACCCGTTGCAGGGCGATCAGCCGCTCCGGACCGGGCAGGCACACCGCCCCGGGCACCGGCCGGGTCGTCGGCCGCAAGCCGCGCCCGGCGGGCACCACCCACTGCGCGCCGCGCGAGGCCCCCCGCGCGGTGCCGCGCGGAAGCGAGCGCAGGAACCGCACGGCCTCGGCCGCCGGCAATTCGGCCCGCAGGTCGAAGCCCGCCGCTGTCACCTGGGCCTCGGCGAAACCGCGCAGCCAGCGGTCGGGCAACGGCACCTTCTTCTCCACCACCGAGCCGTCGAGGGTGGTCACGGCCATCTCGTCGGGGCCGACCCGGAGGTGCAGCGGATCGTCCGTGCCGATGCGCGAAAGCGCCTCGCGCAGAGGGTTGTTGACGTCGACGTTGGTCGTTCCGTGGCCCACCTCGCCGCCGTCGAGGCCCGCCGTCAGCACGTCCAGGCGCGCGTACACCCCGCCGCAGCCGGAGAAGGACTCGAAGCGGAGCCGGTCGCCGTTGCCCGTGACCACCGGGTCCAGCGAGGCGCGCAGCTGCCGCTGGTAGTAGCGGGCCGCCGCCACGTCCGCGACCGCGAGCAGCCCGGCGGCCGCGATCTGAGGTGACGTCAAAAAGCCCGCGAAGAACCGAGGATGGTCCTCGAACCCCGTGGGTGTCGCACCCCGCGAGGTCTCAAGTCCCAGGCGCCGTCCGCCCGGCGCGGATTCCAGCACGGAGGGTCGGGTGTAAGCCACGGCCTGCAAAGATCGCGTCATGGAAAAACCGTAGAGGCGACCACTGACAATCGGCTCTGACCTGCGGGAACTTGCTCGCGAGCCGGTTTTGGCGGACGGCGGACGGAGCCGCGCACCGGGGGATGACTCCGGTGCGCGGCCCAGCGCTTCGAGGGTACGGGAGTCGGACGGACGATACGGCCGCCCATGTCCTGCGCTACTGCCTCCACGCCCCTCGCTTCCGCCTCCCGGCCCCGCGCTGCCGCTCCCGCCCAGCGTTACTGCCCCACACGCCCCGGCTGCAGCACCTGCGTGAACAGCACGGTCCCGTCCTGCTCGCGCAGCCGCACCGTCAGCTCGCCGCTGTCGCCGTCGATGTCGACCTCGCCGAAGAACTGGTAGCCGCCGGCGGGGGAGACGTTCGCGGCGGTCGGCGCCTTCACGAACACCCGCTCCGGACCGAACGTGTTGTCCAGCGCGTTCGCCGGGAACGCGCCGGCGTTGAGCGGGCCCGAGACGAACTCCCAGAACGGCTCGAAGTCGGTGAAGGCGGCCCGCGACGGCTGGTAGTGCTGGGCCGAGGTGTGGTGCACATCGGCGGTCAGCCAGAGGGTGCCAGTGATCTTCCGGTGCTTGATGAACCGCAGCAGCTCGGCGATCTGCAGCTCGCGCCCGAGCGGCGCGCCCGGGTCGCCCTGCGCCACGGCCTCGATGTTCGGCTTCCCCTCGGTCGTGTCCGGGACGACCAGGCCGAGCGGCATGTCCGCGGCGATCACCTTCCAGACGGCACGCGACCGCGACAGTTCCCGCTTGAGCCACTCCAGCTGCTCCGCGCCGAGGATGCCCTGCGGGTCGGTGGTCTGGTCGTCGGGCGAGTTGGCATTGCGGTACGTGCGCATGTCGAGCACGAAGACGTCCAGCAGCGGGCCGTGACGCATGACCCGGTACACGCGGCCGTCCTCGCTGCCCGGCCGCAGCGTCGAGACGGGGAAGTACTCGCTGAACGCGCGACGGGCCCGGGAGGCCAGGACGTCGACGCTCTTCTCGGTGTACCGCGTGTCCGAAGACGCGATCACCTCGCCCGGGTACCAGTTGTTGCGCACCTCGTGGTCGTCCCACTGGATGATGGACGGCACCTGGGCGTTGAAGCGCTTCAGGTTCTCGTCCAGCAGGTTGTAGCGGAAGTTGCCGCGGAACTCGGCGAGCGTCTCGGCGACCTTGGACTTCTCCGCAGTCGTGATGTTCCGCCAGGTGCTGCCGTCGGGGAGCGCGGCGGTCGCCGCGATCGGCCCGTCGGCGTAGATGTTGTCACCGCTGCACAGGAAGAAGTCCGGGTCGAGCTTGGCCATGGCGTCGTAGATCCGGTAGCCGCCGATGTCCGGGTTGATGCCCCAGCCCTGCCCCGCCAGGTCGCCCGACCACAGGAAGCGCACTCCGTCGCGCCGCCCCGCCGGCGTCGTACGGAAGGTGCCGGTCACCGGTTCTCCGGTGCGCCGGGAATCGTCGGGGTCGGCGAGCAGCACGCGGTAGTGGATCTGCTCGCCCGCGGGCAGTCCGCGCAGCCGTGTCGTCCCCGTGAAGTCCGTGTCCGCGCCGAGCAGCGGACCGTGCCATCTGCGGGGATTGCGGAACGACTCCGTCGCGGACGTCTCGACGATCATCCGGGCCGGGCTGTCGGACCGGACCCATACCAGGCCGGAGTCGGCGGTCACGTCTCCGGCCTGGACACCCCACCCCGCCTTCGGCCGCCCGGACAGGGCGAACGCCGGCGCCGCGCCGAGGGCGGTGGGCAGGGCCAGCGCCGCGGACGCGGCGAGTGAGCCGCGCAGAACGCTGCGGCGACCGGGGAAGGGGCTCTGCGGACGGTGTGACATGAATGCGCCTCCGGGGACGGATCCGGCCAGTGTGCAATGCCACAACTACTGGTGCGCCGCAGCGCACACGGAAACCACAAGTGAACAACTGACCCCAGGGACAAGGGAACCGGTGTGCGACTCCGGCCGGGCGGCACCGGGACGTGAAGGGGGCGGCTCAGTCGCGGACGGCGTCCGCCATCAGCCGTACACCGTCGCGGATGCGCGCGGGCGACAGATGCGCGTACCCCAGTACCAGCCGTACGCCGTCCTCGACCGCCTCCCCGTAGTGCGCCAGCGGACGCACGGTCACCCCGGCCGCGGCGGTCCGTGCCAGGAAATGGTCCAGCGGCCCGAACCGGTCGGGCAGCGCGGCGATGACATGCAGACCCGCCGCGATTCCGGACACCTCCGTGCCCGGGAAGTGCTCCTCCAGCGCGGCCGCGAGGGCGTCGCGCCGTTCCCGGTAGGCGCGCTGGCAGCGGCGCAGCTGCCGGTCGTAGTCGCCCCGCTCCATGAAGCGGGCGAGGAGTGCCTGGTCGACGACCGGGTTCCCGAGATCCATGGTCCGCTTGCGCTCGACGACCTCCTCGGAGAGGGACGCGGGGACGAGCAGCCAGCCGAGCCGCAGTCCCGGTGCCAGGGACTTGCTGACCGACCCCGTGTAGGCGACGTGCTCGGGATCGAGACCTTGCAGGGCGCCCACCGGAGCACGGTCATAGCGGAAGTCCCCGTCGTAGTCGTCCTCGATCACCAGCCCGTCCACCGAGCGCGCCCAGTCGAGGAGTTCCGCGCGACGCCGCGCCGAGTACGCGATCCCGGACGGGAACTGGTGCGCGGGCGTCGTCACCACCGCGCGTACCCCAGACGCCTCCAGCGGACCGGTGGCCAGCCCTTCCTCGTCGAGGGGCAGCGGTACGGTGCCCACGCCGGCCGAGGCGTACAGGGCGCCGTGCTCGGGGCTTCCCGGATCCTCGACCCCGACATCGCGTACCCCGCGCGCGTGGAGCACGAATCCGAGCAGCGCCATCGCCTGCGCGACTCCGGAGACCACGACGATCCGCTCCGGGTCCGCGACCACGCCGCGGCGTCGGGAGAGCAGCTCGGCGAGGGCGGTACGCAGCCGGGGCAGCCCCCGCGGATCCGGGTAGCCCAGTGCGTGGTGGGGGAGTTCGGCCAGTACCCCGCGCTGCGCGGCGGCCCACGTGGAGCGCGGGAACAGCGACAGGTCCGGCGTCCCGGGAACGAAGTCGGCCCGGGCGCCGGCGGGCCGCGGGGCCAGATCACGCGCGCGCGGGCGCGCCGCCCGGGCCGCGCCCCCGACCCAGGTCCCGGCACCTCGGTCGCTGCGCAGATACCCCTCGGCCGTCAACTGCTCGTACGCCTCGGTGACCAGCCCCCGCGACACTCCGAGGTCTGCGGCGAGCTCACGGCTGGACGGCAGCCGGGTGCCCGGGGTGAGGCGCCCTGAGCGGACCGCCTCGCGCAGTGCCGCCTGAAGCGTGCGGCCACGCGCGCGTGCCGGGGCCGAGGCGGCCGGCAGGAGCAGCTCCCAGGCGGCGGCCCACGGCGCGGCGCCGGAGGGGGCGGGTCCCTGCGGCCGGTCGCGATTGGTCCCCGATGACGTCATGGAAGTGGACCTTAATCCGGGCCACGTTCCTTCATAGCGTCACCGTCATGAACGCCACCACCACCCGGGGCGCGCTGTTCGCCGCCCTCGCCTGCGTCCTCGTCGGAGGCTCCTTCACCGCCAACAGCCTGCTGGGCCACTATCCGTACGCGGGCGGCCAGTTCCTGCGCTACGGCCTCGCCTTCGTGCTGCTCCTGCCGCTGGTCGGCCGGGGTGGCGCGGCCCCGCTGCGGCGGCTCCTGGTGCGTCAGTGGGGGCGCCTCGCGCTGCTCGCGGCCGTCGGTATGGTCGGGTTCAACCTCGCGGTGATCGCCGCAGAACGCACGGCGGAACCGGCTGTTCCGGGCGTCTTCGTGGGCTGCGCCCCGGTCGTCGTGGCCGTTGTCGTACCCCTTCAGGAGGGCCGTCGTCCGCAACGCCGTGTCCTGTACGGGGCGTCGCTCGTCGCGCTGGGCGCGTTCACCGTCCAGGGGTGGGGGCGCACGGACGCGGCCGGGATCGGGTACTCCGTGTGCGCGCTGGCCGGAGAGGTCGGCTTCGCGGTTCTGGCCGTGCCCGTCCTGCGGCCCCTGGGACCACGGCTGCTGTCGGCCACCGTCTGCGGGATCGCCGCGGTCGAGTCGGCGGTGGCCGGCCTGCTCACCGGCGGCGCGGCGTGGCTGCGGATGCCGGACGCCACCGAGGCGACCGCGCTGCTGTGGCAGGCGGCGGTCGTCACGGTGGTCGGCTTCGTGTGCTGGTACATGGGCATGCAGCGCATCGGCGCGGAGCGCGCCACGCTCTTCTCCGGGCTCATCCCCGTCGCGGCCGCCTGCACCGCGCCGTTCGTCGGCACGGGCGCGTACGGTGCCGCGCAGGCCGTGGGGAGCGCCCTGGTCGGCGCGGGAGTCGCCCTCGGATCCGGTGCGTTGGGCCTGGTGACGCGCCGGTCAGCGGCTGCCGTCGAGGATGACGCGGGCGACGAGCGCCGGGTCGTCGTTCATCGGGACGTGCCCGCAGCCGGGCAGCCGCACCAGCCGCGCCCGGGGAATGATGTGCTTGGCGCGGATCCCCTGGCGGCGTACCAGCAGCCGGTCGCGGGTACCCCAGGCAACGGTGACGGGAAGCCCGGGGATGTCGTCCGTGAACTGGACGGAGGTGCCCGCCCGGAGGGTCTCGGTGAATCCCTCGGCGTGGGCCAGCGCAAGGGTCTCGGCGACGACGGCCTCGGGTGAACGGCGGCCGGGACGGGCGTAGATGGTGCTGGTCAGTACAGTCCGCCCGGCCGCCGTGCGGGAGAGCCGCTCGACCACCGGGAGCGGCAGCTGCCGCGCTGCCTGCCGCATGGCGATCAGCACCCCGAAGGCGTAGCGCCGCTCGACAGGCGACCAGAAACCGGCGGGCGAGAGCGCGGTGACGGACCGTACGAGCTTCTCGCGGCCCAGCTCCAGGGCCAGCAGCCCGCCCAGCGAGTTGCCGGCCACATGCGGCCGTTCGATCTCCAGGGCCTCGCACAGCGCGCCGAGCGCGGGCACCACCGTCGACAGGTCGTGCGTCAGCCCTTCGGGCAGTGCCGGTGACTCGCCGAACCCGGGAAGGTCGACCGCGATGACCTCGCGCTCGGCCGCCAGGATGTGGATGACCGGGTCCCAGGCCTGCCGGTGGTGGCCGATGCCGTGCAGCAGGAGCAGCGGCTCACCGGTGCCCACGCGCGCGTAGGACATGGTCACGGTCCTCGGGCCGCGCGAAGAGGGGAGGCTGAAGGAGACCGTGGCGGACATGGGGCTGCTCCTCGTCTGGGACACGCTGACGGACAGTCTTGTAGACAGCTTGTCAGCAACTGCTACCGACGGGTAGCCCCTGGCCGCCACGAGCCGCACGAGCCGCGCACGCCCGGCGTGGTACGCCCGCGCGCCCGGCGTCGTACTCCACGCGCGCGTGCGTTCCTCAACGCGCCCTGCGGATCTCCACGTTGAACTCCGGGTGCCCGACGTTCTGCATCAGGGTCAGCCACAGCGGCAGGTACATCTCCGTGGCACGCGCCGTCCGGATCCCGCCCAGGTCGAGCACGCGGTGCGACGGCCAGCCGAACTCGCCGAGCAGCTCCGTCACCTGCTCCTTCGCGCTCTGGTCCTCGCCGGAGACGAAGATCTGGTGCTCGCCCGGCACCAGCGCGGGGTCGACCATCAGATAGCAGTTGATGGTGTTGAGGCTCTTCACCACGCGCGCGTGCGGGAAGGTGCGCTGGATCTGCTCGCCCACGCTGTCCGACTCGACGGGCGAAAGACGCACCTGACCGTCCTCGAACGCGATGGGGTTGGAGACGTCGAGGACGACCTTGCCGTCCAGATTCTCCGCGCCCGCCGTTTGCAGCACGGTGACAGCCACCCGCCCGCCCACCGCGTTCACGACCACCTCACCGAACGCCGCCGCTTCCGCGAACGTACCGTGGCCCGCCCCGGGCCCCGCGCTGTCGGCCCACTCCACAGCGGCCGGATTGTCCTTCGTGCGCGAACCCAGCGACACCTCGTGACCCAGTTCGATCAGCTTGCCGCCGAGGGTGCGCCCTACTTCGCCCGTGCCCAGAACCGCGTACCGCATCGTCGCTCCTCCAGTGGTGAGGCCGCCGGCCACCGACGGCCCGATGGTCATTGTGCTCCGGCGGGCGCCCCTTCCGCCTGGACACGACGAGACGCGTCGGGTGGGATGGAACGGTGGCAATCGACACCGCAACCGACGTCTTTGAAGAGCACCGTCCCGTCCTGATGGGCGTCGCCTACCGCATGCTGGGGCGGGTGGCCGACGCGGAGGACGTGGTCCAGGAAGCCTGGCTGCGCTGGTCCGCCGCCGACCGGACCGACGTGCGTGAACCGCGCGGCTATCTGGTCCGCGTCACCACCCGCCTCGCCATCGACCGACTGCGCCAGGTGCAGTCGCGCAACGAGGCGTACGTAGGACCCTGGCTCCCCGAGCCGTACATCACCGACTTCGAGGAAACCGTCCCCGACACGGCGGAGCGCGCCGTGCTCGCCGACACCGTCTCGCTCGCCGTCCTTGTCGTCCTGGAATCCCTGTCACCCCTGGAGCGCGCGGTGTTCGTCCTCAGGGAGGCGTTCGGCTACCCGTACGCGGACATCGCCGCCGTCCTCGACCGGGGCGAGCCCGCGGTGCGCCAGCTCGCCGGGCGGGCGCGCAAGCACGTCGACGAACGGCGGCCGCGCTACGAGGTCGACCCGGCCCAACGCCGCGATCTGACCGAGCGGTTCCTCGCCGCGGCCGCCGAGGGCGACCTGGAGGGGCTCATGTCCCTGCTGGCGCCGGACGCACGGCTGGTCGGCGACAGCGGCGGCCTGTCCCAGGCGCCGCTGCGGGTCCTCGATTCCGCCGACAAGGTCGGACGGTTCCTCATCGGCGCGGCCAAGAAGGGTGTCCCCGACATCTCGTTCCGCTTCCTGGAGATCAACGGAGGCTTCGCGGTGCTCGCCCTCTCCGCGGGCAAGCCGGACAGCGTCTTCCAGTTGGACGTCGTGGACGGCCGCATCCAATGTGTCTACATCCTGCGCAACCCCGAGAAACTGGTGTCCCTGTCCGCCGGATAGCCACTGCGGCCGGCATCGGTTCCTCAGCCGTCCCTGCCGGCCGTCCCTGCCTGTACGACGCCGAAAGCCCCTGTCTTCTGGACGGGGGCTTTCGGCGTCGTGTCACGAACATCGCCCAGCACGAACGCCCTGTGAACGCTCTGCGGCAACACGCCTGTGCAATCCGTAAGGGATCGAGGATTGGTCTTGACCAAGGGTGGGGGCCGCCCTATGGTCGCAGGGATAGTGCAAGAACCTTTAATAAACAAGGGCGCTAAAACGCCGCCGGGCCACGGCGATTGCGGAGGACAGGGTGGGGACCACGCAGTTGGAATCGGTGCCGGAACCTAAGTACTGGCATCTCAAGACCGTGCTCAGTGAGGCACTGGACTCCGAGTTCTCCGTGGGCGAGATCCTGCCCAACGAACGCGACCTGGCGGCCAGGTTCGGCGTCGCCCGGGCCACGCTGCGCCAGGCTCTTGAGCAGCTTGAGCTGGAAGGACGCCTGCAGCGCCGCCGCGGAGTGGGCACCACCGTCGCCCCGCCGCGTATGGGTGTGGCAGTGGGATCCGAGCAGCACGTGTGGCCGGGCGCGGCCGGCGACGCCTGGCACCCCGCGGACTGCACGGTGGCGGTCCCGCCCGCATCGGTGGCCGACATCCTGGAGACCGTCCACGGCGAGCAGGTGCACACTGTGCGCCGCTCCCGCGTGACGCACGGTCAGCCGGTCGCCGCCGAGCTGCTCTACATTCCGGCGTCCTCGGTGCCCGACCTGTCCGCGATCGACGCGCCCTCGGGTGCGGCACGCGCGCGTGCGGTGCTGCGCGAGCTGCAGCGCCTGGAGTTGGAGGGACAGGACCGCGCCGTGGAGCTCGGCTCGGCCCGCGCGGACGACGCCAAGGAACTCGACCGGCTTCCCGGAGCGCCCGTCCTCGTCGTCACGACCCGCTTCTTCGCCGCGGGGCGCACCGCGGCGGTCTCCGTGGCCACGTACCGCGCCGACACCTGCCGGCTGACCTTCGGCGGCTCCGGCGGTGTGGAGATCCACCACGACCCGGAGCGCCGCGCTTCCTGAGCCACGCGCCAGGCAGTCCGCCGAACCGCACCCGTCGCGCCCCGGAGAACTCCGGGGCGCGACGTCGTCTCACGGTGCGCTCGCTCAGCGCCGCGCCGTCACGGTCCCCTCCACCGCGAACAGCTGCTCCTCGACATGGTCGAGAGCCAGCCGCAGCGCCCCCGTCGCCACCGCCGCCTCGCCCAGAAGCGAGAGCGTCACCTTGGGCGGGCGCAGACAGTAGCGCGCCAACTCGCGCCGCAGCGGCTCCAGTACGCCATCCAGGCCGGCCGCCCAGCCGCCGATGACGACCAGTTCGGGGTCAAGGGCGAGGACGAGTGCCGCGACGTCGTGCACGAGACGCTGGATGAAGCGGTCGACCGCCGCCCGGGCCCGCAGGTCGCCGCCTTTGGCGAACGCGAAGACCTCGGCGACGGCCTGCTCGTCGAGCGGGTGCAGCGGCTCGTCGGTGGTGGAGAGCAGCGTCTCGGGAGTGACCTCGCGGCCCAGCAGATGCAGTGCGCCGATCTCGCCGGCCGCGCCCCCGTAGCCACGGTGCAGCCGCCCGCCGATCAGGGAACCGGCGCCCGGGCTCAACCCCGCCAGCACGAACACGACGTCGTCGGACTCGGTGGCCGCGCCCTTCCAGTGCTCGGCGACCGCCGCCGCGTTGGCGTCGTTCTCGACCAGCACCGGGCACTTGAAGGAACGACTGAGCCGTTCGCCGAGCCGCAGGCCCGTCCACTCGGGCAGCGCCGTGCCCAGGCGTACGGTGCCGTCCGCCTCCACGATGCCGGGGCTGCCCACGCCGACCGCGCGCAGGGAGCTGCGGGCGACACCAGCCCTGCGCAGCAGCTCGGCGACCGCCATACGCAGCCGTTCCAGCCGCTCGTCCGCCGACGCCGTCTCGTCCACGTCCTTGGCCATGGCACCCATCACGCGGCCGTCCAGATCGGCCAGCAGCGCCGCGACGCGGTGCGGGCCGATCTCCAGGCCCAGCAGATGCCCCGCCTCGGCCCGGAACCGGAACCTGCGCGCCGGACGCCCCTGGCGCCGGGCGGCGCCCTCCTCGGCCGCCTTCTCGACGACGAGCCCGTTCTCGATCAGCCCTTCGACGACGCCCTCGACCGTAGGCCGGGACAACCCCGTCACCCGGGTGATCTCGGTGAGGGTCGCGCAGTCCGTGGCACGCAACGCGTGCAGCACCACCGCGGAATTGATCCTTCGCAGCAGAGAGGGGTCCCCGCCGGTCAACCGCCCCAACGTCCGTCCTCCCAGCTCGTGCGCGTGTTGGCCGGATCGTACTCGGCGCCGCGCACCCCGGCGAGTGCCGGGGACCCCCAACCTACCGACGGGTCGGAATCGTCACCTGCCGACGGGCCTGCTCAGCCGGGCGCCACGAACCCCGACTCGTACGCCGCGATGACCGCCTGCGTACGATCCCGGGCACCCAGCTTCGCCAGTACGGCGCTGACGTGGGACTTCACCGTCTCGGTCCCGACGATCAGCCGCGCGGCGATCTCCGCGTTCGACAGCCCCCGGGCCATCAGCCGCAGCACCTCCGCCTCCCGCTCGGTCAGCGCGGCCCGCTCCATGGCCGCCCGCGCCACTGGATTCCCGGCGCCGTCCCCGTCCCCGTACTCGGCGGCCAACTGCCGTACGGAGGCGGGAAACAGCAGCGACTCGCCCTCGGCGACCAGCCGCACCGCGTGCACGATCTCGGCGGGCCGCGCCCGCTTCAGCAGAAAACCGTCGGCACCCGCCCGCAGCGCCTCGTAGACGTACTCGTCGTTCTCGAACGTCGTCACCACGAGGATCTTCGGCGGATCGCTCACGGTGCGCAGCACCGCGCGCGTGGCCTCGATGCCGTCCAGGAGCGGCATGCGTACGTCCATGGCGACCACGTCGGGCCGCAGCTGCCGTACCAAGGGGATCACCGCCGCACCGTCGGCCGCCTCCCCGACGACCGTGATGTCGGGCTGCGCCTCCAGGACGGCGCGCAGACCCGCGCGTACGAGGGGTTCGTCGTCGACGAGGAGAACGGTGACCGGCATCTGGCCAGCGTAGATCAGCGCAACGGCAGCTCTACATGCACCTGCCAGTCACCTTGGTCGGGGCCCGTCCGCGCGCGACCGCCGAGCAGCGCTGCACGCTCCCGGATGCCGCGCAGACCGCTGCCCCGGCCGGGCCCAGGTATCTCCGCGGTCAGCGGATTGCGGACCTCCAGGCCGAGTGTCCCGTCCGCGACCTCGATGCGGACCCGGACCGGCACGCTCCCCGCATGCCGCAGCACATTGGTGAGTGACTCCTGGAGGATGCGGTAGCCCTCGCGGGACACCGGTCCCGGCACGGTCTCCACCGGACCCGTCACTTCTGCGTCGACCTTGGCACCGGAGGTGCGCGCCGAGTCCAGAAGCCGGTCGGCCTCGGTCAGTGTGGGGCGACTGCTCGCGGGGCGCTCCGCCTCGCGCAGGATGCCCAGCACCCGGTCCAGGTCTTCCAGGGCCGCCCGGCCGGTGTCCTCGATGGCCACCAGAGCACGGGCGGTGAACGCGGGGTCGCCGGCCGCTCGTGCCGCGCCCGCCTGTACCACCGCGACCGTCAGCGCGTGACCGATCGAGTCGTGCAGCTCACGGGCGAGGCGGCTGCGCTCCAGGAGTTGCTCGGTGCGCTCCTCCAGGGCGGCGAGCCGCTCGGCGGGGGAGGGGCCCAGGAGACGGCGCGCGATCGCCGTGATCAGCTCGCCCAGGCCGACCACCGTGCCATAGAGAGCGAGCAGCGGCAGCGGGACGAGCAGCGCGTAGGCCCAGTGCTGGTGCACCGTCACCGTCACGAGCGGGGTTTCGAGAGCTGCCGGGCCGAACGACGCCTGAACCAGGATGACGGACGAGGCCGGCAACCAGACGGTGAGGAAACCCGCCACCCACCCGAGGACCATCCGTACTTCCAGCCAGAGGACGGTCCGCAACCGGTCCCACCAGGTGACCGAAGGAACGACCGAGATCTCCGCGGCCGGGCCGCCTCCCTCGCCCGGCGCCAGCATGAACCGCGCCTGCACACCCTCGCCCCGCCGCACGGCCGGAATCAGCCCCAGCGGAATCAGCAGCACCGCGGGCACCCACGGCTTAGACATGTCGATGAACAGCCACACGCTTTCGAACAGCATCGGCACCCACAGGTGCAGCAAGCGTGTGTACGTCGTCCCCCGGACCAGCGGGCGCAGAAAGCGGGCCATTGCGTCATGGTGACAGGCGGCACTGACAACGGGCCTCCCCCGAGCGGGGGAGACGATCTCCACGCATGGGGGAGGTGACGACCCCCCAACGGCAGCCAGCCTGGGGACATGACCAGCATCGACGTCCAAGACCTGACCAAGGAGTACGGCAGCAAGCGCGCCGTGGACCACCTCACCTTCAGCGTCCTGCCCGGCCGTGTCACCGGCTTCCTGGGCCCCAACGGCGCCGGTAAGTCCACCACCATGCGGCTCGTGCTGGGCCTGGACCGGCCCACGTCCGGCACGGCCACCCTCGGCGGGCGCGCCTACGCCACCCTCCACGAACCGCTGCGCGAGGTGGGCGCGCTGCTCGACGCGGGGGCCGCGCACGGATCGCGGACCGCCCGCGACCATCTGCGGGCGCTCGCGGCGAGCAACCGCATCCCCGAACGCCGCGTGGACGAGGTGCTGGAGGAGGCGGGGCTCGCCTCCGTCGCGCGCCGCAGGGTGAAGACGTACTCCTTGGGCATGCGCCAGCGCCTGGGCATCGCGGCAGCGCTCCTCGGCGACCCACCCGTGGTGCTGCTCGACGAACCGTCGAACGGGCTCGACCCCGAAGGCATCATCTGGATCCGGGAGTTGATGCGTCGGCTGGCCCAGGAAGGCCGGACCGTCCTCGTCTCCAGCCACCTCATGAACGAGACCGCGTCCTTCGCCGACCACCTCGTCGTCCTCGGCAAGGGCCGACTCCTCGCCGACATGCCCATGCGGGAGTTCATCCACGCACGCGTGCAGCCCCGAGTACGGGTGCGCACCACGGACGGCGGCGCCCTGAGCGACCTGCTCACGCGGCACGGTGTCGAGGCCGTCGAGGGCGAGGACGGACGCTGGACCGCGCTCGACGCGCGCGTGGAGGACATCGGGCGCCTCACGTCCGCCGCGGGCCTGCCGATCCTCGAACTCGCCGCGGAGGAAGGCACCTTGGAGCAGGCCTATCTGGATCTGACCGCAACCGAGACCGAGTTCGCCGCCACGCCGGCCCCGACGCAGCCTCAGGAGGCCTGACCATGACGTTCGCACCCGCACTCCGCGCGGAGTGGATCAAGATCCGTACCCTGCGGTCGCTCATGTGGGGACTGCTCGCCGTCCTCCTCGCCACCGCGGCGTTCTCCGCGCTCGCCAGCCTCGACGACTCCGCGGATCCGGACTTCGACCCGCTGTTCTCGGCGTTCTTCGGCGTCAGCTTCGGACAGATCGCGGCGATCACCTTCGGAGCACAGGCGGTCTCGGCGGAGTTCCAGGGCGGCGCCCTGCGCGTCTCACTCACCGCGGTCCCCGACCGGATGCGGTGGTTCGCGGCCAAGGCGGTGGCGATCGGCGTACCGGCCTTCGCCGTCGGGCTGTTCACCGGAGGCGTGAGCCTGGTCGTCGGCAAGGCGGTCCTCGGGGACCGGGCCAGCGGGCTCACCTGGGGCGACGAGCTGTGCGCAGTGATCGGCTGCGGGATCTATCTGACGCTCATGGCCCTGCTCTCGGCAGGACTCGCAACTGTCCTGCGCAGCGGGGTCGCCACGCTGAGCATCTTGATCCCGTTCCTCCTGATCGTCTCCTTCGTCGTCGGGAACGCGTCGGGCACCGTGGCCGACTTCCTGCCGGACAAGGCGGGGCAAGTGGTGCTGCACGAGACCTGGGACGGCTCCCTGGGACCGTGGACGGGGCTCGCCGTGACCGCGGCCTGGGCGGCGGCGGCCCTGACGGCCGGTGCGTGGAGCCTGCGCCGCCGCGATGCCTGACGGCACAGAGCGGAATGCAACGGCATAGAGCGGCACGGAACGGCACCGACGGCACAGGACCGCACTGACGGCACGCCAATTGTCAGTGGCAGCCGCTTTACTGGATCTCATGACCAGCGCGCGACAACTCGCCACCATCCTGCGGCTGTGCTCCGAGGACTTTCCCCTGGAGCACGGCCGGTCGGGCGTCGGCGACGCGGGACCCGGCTATCACATCGCCGAGTTAGCGACGAGCGAGGAATTCTGGGAGGACGACGGCACGGCTCGGGAGGAGACGGAGGAGCAGTACGAGGCTGATCGGGACGGACTCTCGGAGCTGCTCAGCAACCGCTGGGGGCGTCCCCAGATCTTCAGTCTGGCGAGCACGTTCGAGCGGTCGGCGGACGGCGAGGACATACCCGAGCCGTGGGGCACCCTGAGTTCGCATGTGCCGGACCTGCACCTCTGGAGGGCGGACGGGCACGACCGATGGGTTGCCCTCGGCGTCTCGCAGTGGGACAAGGAACTGCCGTTCCAGCTGCTGGCCGTCGTCACGGAGATCGACCCGCCCTGACCTACTGAGCCTGCGCGGCCTCACGAAGCCGCCCGAACTCCTCGGCCATCGTCGCCGCCGTCCAATGCGCGTTGAGCCCACTGGGATTGGGCAGCGCCCACACCCGGCTCGCCCCGATCGTCCGCTCCTGCGGGCCGATTTGGGCCTTGCGGTCGCCGAACGCCGCCCGGTACGCGGTCACACCCACCACCGCCAGCCAGCGCGGCCGCAGCCGCTCCACCTTGGCGCTCAGCAGCCGCCCGCCCTCGACGTACTCCTCGGCGCTGAGCTCGTCGGCCCGAGCGGTCGCGCGCGCCACCACGTTCGTGATGCCGAGCCCGTACGAGAGCAACTCGCCCTGCTCCGACGGCTTCATCAGCCGGGGCGTGAACCCTGACAGGTGCACAGTTATCTGCACTACGTCTCCTCGTTGGTCTTGGTGCTGGTACCCGAGACCAACGAGGAGACTGCAAGTGGATCTGCGCCACGAACTGATGGAAGGCCGAGCGGACGTTCCCCGAATTGGGACGGTAGTCCCTGCCAGGAGGGCGCATCCTCCGTACATTGTCCTCAACGGGTACGACGACGAGATCGAGCCGGTCACTGCGCACTTGCGGGACCTGGCCCTGAACGACAGCAGTCCGCTGACGGTCCGCAGCTACGGGTACGGGCTGCTGCGTTGGTTCCGCCTGTTGTGGCTGCTCGGGGTCGGTTGGGAGAAGGCGACTGAGGCGGAGACGGCGGTGCTGGCCGGGTGGCTGCGGACCGCGCCAAACCCCCAACGACAGCGCAAGTCCGCCGATGGCCCGGCCCCGGGGTCGGTGAACCTGCGCACTGGGAAGCCGGTCCTGCGCGCCGGCTACGCGCCACGGACGATCAACCACGCCTTCTCTGTGGTCAGCGGGTTCTACGAGTTCCACGCTCACCAGGGCAACGGTCCGGTCACCAACCCCGTCCCTGTCTCCCCGCAGCGGCGCCGCGCCCTCGCCCATCGCAGCCCGCTGGAGCCGAGGCCGGTGCTCGGCCGGGCCCGGCTGCGGCAGAAGGTGGCGGACCGGCCGCCGCGGTCGATGCCCGATCATCTGTGGGACGAATTGTTCGAGCTCATGGGATGCGAACGCGACCGCGCCCTACTGGAGTTCTACGTCTCCAGCGGCGCCCGTGCCGAGGAATTGCTCGGCGTTGGCATCGGCGACCTTGATTGGGCTGGTCAGCGCGTCTATGTGACCTCGAAAGGCACGCGGGAGCGTCAGCCCGTCCCGGCTTCGCCGCAGGCATTCGTGCGGCTGGCCCGCTATCTCGATGAGATCACCATCCCGCCCCCTGACGAGCCGTTGTGGCGAGCTCGCCGAGGTGCAGACCGGCCCTTGTCCTACTGGGCGATGCGGCGCATCCTCCAGCGGGCCAACGAGGCGTTGGGCACCAACTGGACGCTTCACGACCTTCGGCACACTGCCGCGAGCCGAATGGCCAACGGCGGCAAGCTCACGCTGCCCGAGGTGCAGGCCATCCTGCGGCACGCCAACATCCAGACGACCAGCCGCTATCTGGCGGTGCGCGTCGAAGAGCTCTTCGACAAGCTCACCGAGCATTACAACACTCCGCGCGTTGAACGGAGCTACCCCACTGGCTACGACGCCGCCGACATCGCGGCGGTGTTCGGTGCCTAAGTCCCGGCTCAGCCCAACCACGGGAGCCAGCCGGCGCCACGGCCCGGTTGCAGAAGGTCTCGACTTCGCGAGCCGATTCGTTGGAGGGCCGATCAAGCCCGAACCAGCCGTCCCCGCGATCCCGCCCCGCCCGCATGGGGAGCTCTCCACGGCCTCGGTCGCTCACATCGCCCGGCTCGCCGCCACAGTCTGGATGGACGCAGCCCCGGCGACCCGGAATCAGCGAGCGCAGGCCACGCAATGTGTCTTGGAGTACTTGCTCGACTTCCCAGGTCAGACCTGGCAGGAGCGATGGGATGCCAGCCCTATCGGGCAAGGGCTGGTGGGCGCGAGCACGCTGGGCACCCGGCGCTCTACTGGCCTGGCCATTCCCCCCGGCGTTCGGGCGCTCTACTGCCTGCGCGTGATCCAGCCGTCCCTGCTCACCTTCCGGCGCAACGTCCTTCACAACTTCGCGCTGATGTTCGTCGCCGCCCAGGACGACCCGCTCCTGCACAAGTACGCCGCGCAGGTCCAAGCCCACCCACTACGGCACATCCACCGCCGGGAGGCGCTGGTCGAGCTGTGCGCTTTGCTCGCAGTTCAGGGGGTCGCCCTCAGCGATGTGACGCCCCCCGCTGTTCTGCACTTCACCCAGGAAAACCGCCGGGCTCGCAGCGTTCTCCAACCGGGGAACAAGGTGGCCAACCGGCTAGTCGGCCAGGGGATGTGGAACATCCTGCACGCCATGGGGCACTTCCCGCCCTCGACACCCGTCACGCTGAGGGCCGCCTTGATGCGCGGCCAGCGCACCGTCGAGGAATTGGTCGATCAGTACCCCATCCGCAGCCGATCAGTGCGGGGACTGTTGATTGAGTACTTCACACGCCGCCGGGTCGACACGGACTACTCCACACTGAAGCAACTTGTCCTGCTGGTCGCCCATCACTTCTGGGAGCGGATCGAGCGCGTCAACCCTGAACAGACCGATTTGCGGATCTCTCCCGAGCACTATGCCGCCTGGCGGCAGACCATCATGGTCAAAGAAAACGGCAAGCCTCGCGCCGGCCAGGACAGCATCATCATCGCGGTCCGCAGCTTCTATTACGACCTACACACCTGGGCCGCCGAAGAACCTGAACGCTGGGCCGCATGGGTCGCACCCTGCCCCGTCCCGCCGAGTGAACTCCACGGTCTGGGCACCCGCCGTCGCCGGATCAACGAACGCTCAGCCAACCGCACCCGCCAACGACAGCCGCTGCTGCCCGTCCTGGTCGAGCATGTCGAGACGCGCTACGACCGCGCCCGCTTGCTCTTGGAACGGGCCAACCAAGCAGTCGACGGCGAACTCTTCACTCACGAAGGAACCGAGTACCGGCGCATCACCACGGAGTCCGACCGCAAGCTCCTCCGCCACGGCGACGCGGTTCCGACACGCGTTATCGAGGAGGCCACCGGCCAGATCGTTCACATCGGGACCGAGGAGGAAGCAGCCTTCTGGGAGTGGGCCATGGTGGAGACCCTGAGGCACTCTGGAGTGCGAGTGGAAGAGCTCGTTGAACTCACGCACATGAGCGTTCGACAATACCAGCGGGCAAACGGCGAGGTCATCGCCTTGCTGGTGGTCGCCCCGTCGAAGACGGACCGTGAACGCGTGATCCCGATGTCTGCCGAGCTGTTCCATGTCGTCGCATCAGTCATTCGCCGGCACACCCGGACCGGCCGTCCGATCCCACTCGTCAGCCGGTATGACTCCCACGATAAAGAGTGGAGTGCCCCCCTGCCGTTCCTCTTCCAACGGCAGAACGGCACAACACCCGCCGTGTTCAGCACGGCCGCCGTCCAAGAGATGATCGGCCGGCGTGGCCAGGCTCTCGCCGAGGTCCACCCCGGCTTCCGCGGACTGAAGTTCACTCCGCACGACTTCCGCCGAATCTTCGCGACCGAGCTCGTCAATAGCGGTCTGCCAATCCACATCGGAGCGGCCTTGCTGGGCCACCTCAACATCCAGACCACCCGTGGTTACGTCGCCGTCTTTGACGAGGACGTCGTCCGCCACTACCAGGAGCATCTCCACCGCCGACGTCAGGTTCGGCCCGAGGGTGAGTACCGCGACGCGACGATCGCAGAGTGGTCCGAATTCGAAGAGCATTTCGACCGCCGCAAAGTCGAACTCGGCTCTTGCGGGCGCCCCTACGGCACCCCTTGCCAGCACGAACACGCCTGCATCCGCTGCCCAGTACTGCACATCAACCCGAAAATGCTCGGCCGTCTCGAAGAACTGGAAACCGACCTCCTGGCCCGTCTGCAGCGGGCCGAAGGGGAGAACTGGCTCGGGGAGATCGAAGGCATCAACCTCACACTCACATTCCTCCGCACCAAGCGGGAGGAGACCCAGCGACGGGCACGGAGGCCATCCGTCGACCTGGGAATCCCCACTCGTCGTCGCCCGGAGTCAACGTGAATCAGCCCGAGGCTGCTGCCAGCCACATGCAGTCACCGCAGGTGGACCCGGATGCCCTGCGCGCCGAAGATCTCCAGCAACAGGTCGAAGAGAGTGCCCGCACCATGGTCGGTGTTCCGGCTCTCCACCAAACGAGCCCTGGCCTCGGCCGAATGCTGCCAGTGCAGAGTGAAAGGCGGGGTGGCACCCCAACCACCTCTCAGGCAGTCGACCAGGGCGTCGAGGTTCCAGCCGAAGTAGCCGCCGGGGCCGTTGATGGCTTCGCCGAGTGCGCAGTAGAAGCTGTCAATGTCGGCGACGTGTCCGCCGTCCAGGGTGAACACCTGGTGGGCGGGAGCATCAGGTTTGCCTCCACGCCGGTACTCCCGAGACCACAGCGCCACCGACAGCCAGGCGTGTCGATCCTCGGGATCGAGTTCGTGCCACATGCCGGTGCGTTTCAGCCGGCCCGCGCGGATCAGGTCCCACAGTCTGTCCGCTCCGGGCAGGGCTTGGTCGCACCACAACGTCACCGTGAGGTCGACGAGGCCGGCTTCCCGGGTGGACGGCTGGACATCGACGACGGTGGCCTCGTTGACGAAGTAGGACCCCATGGAGGCACCGTCAGCGTCGAGGAGGTCCATCCAGGCGTTTCCCGCCACGGCGCGACGACTGCCGACGTGGTCAAGGCTCGTCAGGAGGCGCCCCTGCGGGAGACAACCCGCGAGGTGCACTCGACGTGCTCCCTCCCCTTCCGGCAGCGGGGCGAACAATCCCTCGGCCTCATGAGCGAAGCCCCAGAAGTCGGCGTCGTCCTCGTCAGAGGTCAGCGCGTACTTCTGTCCCTCGCTGCCCCGGCCTGATGTTCGCATCACCCTCCCCATGAGAGCGCTGATCGTATCGGCATCCCGTGACCTTCGGGGCCGTCGCTCGCCACCCTCATCCCGCTCGATTCAACCCACCGTTCTCGGAGGCCCTTTAACGAGCCACATACTCCCGTTCACCCGTGAGAGTGAAGTGCAGAGAAGCAGCACCGGCCAGAAGCGGTTGCCGGGCCGGGCGAAGTGATGCCCGGTCGCAGCCGTCATCAGACCCGGGTTGATGCCGCAGAACAGAACATGGAGGCCGTCCGCGACGACATCCGGCACGAGCCGGTCGCGGGCGGCCTCCAGGTCCGCGGAAGTCAGCCGCGTCAGAGGATCGCCCCCGGCGTGTAGCCGGCGGCCTCCGGGTGCTGCTTCGCGATCTCCTCGATGCGGCCGACGACGACGGCGACCTGGTCGGCCGCGGCACCGGTGAACGACAGCTTGTCGGCCATCAGCGCGTCGAGCTGGGCGCGGTCCAGCGGGATGCGCTCGTCCGCGGCGAGCTTGTCGAGCAGCTCGTTGCGCTCGGCGCCCTGCTCACGCATGGCGAGCGCGGAGGCGACGGCGTTCTCCTTGATGGCCTCGTGCGCGACCTCGCGGCCGACGCCCGCGCGCACCGCGCCCATCAGGACCTTGGTCGTCGCGAGGAACGGCAGGTAGCGGTCCAGCTCGCGCGCGACGACGGCCGGGAAGGCGCCGAACTCGTCGAGGACGGTCAGGAAGGTCTCCAGCAGACCGTCCAGCGCGAAGAACGCGTCCGGCAGTGCGACACGGCGGACGACCGAGCACGACACATCGCCCTCGTTCCACTGGTCGCCCGCCAGCTCGCCGGTCATCGAGGCGTAGCCGCGCAGGATGACCATCAGGCCGTTGACGCGCTCGCAGGAGCGGGTGTTCATCTTGTGCGGCATCGCGGAGGAGCCGACCTGACCGGGCTTGAAGCCCTCGGTGACGAGCTCGTGCCCGGCCATCAGCCGGATCGTCTTGGCCGTCGAGGACGGCGCGGCCGCCAGCTGCACCAGCGCGGTGACGACCTCGTAGTCCAGCGATCGCGGGTAGACCTGGCCGACCGAGGTGAAGGCCTGCGAGAAGCCGAGGTGCCCGGCGATGCGCTGCTCCAGCTCGGCGAGCTTCGCCGCGTCTCCGCCCAGCAGGTCCAGCATGTCCTGCGCCGTGCCGACCGGGCCCTTGATACCGCGCAGCGGGTAGCGGCCGAGCAGCTCCTCGACCCGGCCGTACGCGACGAGCAGTTCGTCGGCGGCGGTCGCGAAGCGCTTGCCGAGGGTGGTGGCCTGGGCGGCCACGTTGTGCGAGCGACCGGCCATGACGAGCTCGGCGTACTCACCCGCGAGCTTGCCGAGGCGCGCCAGGACGGCCACCGTGCGGTCGCGCATCAGCTCCAGCGAGAGCCGGATCTGCAGCTGCTCGACGTTCTCGGTGAGGTCCCGGGACGTCATGCCCTTGTGCACGTGCTCGTGCCCGGCGAGGTCGTTGAACTCCTCGATCCGCGCCTTCACATCGTGCCGCGTGACCTTCTCGCGCTCGGCGATCGAGGCCAGGTCGACCTGGTCGAGGACGCGCTCGTAGTCGGCGATGGCGGCGTCCGGCACCTCGATCCCGAGGTCCTTCTGGGCCCGCAGCACGGCGAGCCAGAGCTGACGCTCCAGCTTCACCTTCTGCTCGGGGGACCAGAGCGTGGCGAGCTCGGCGGAGGCGTAGCGTCCGGCGAGGACGTTGGGGATACGGGGCTTTGCAGGCGCGGCAGTCACGTGGACGGAGTTTACCCGCCGTGCGGAAGGGCTCCGGAACGCCCGCGCAGTCCGGAGCCCAGGTCAGCGGCGGTGGCTCCGGCCAGAAGCTCTGGCCGGAGGCTCTCAGGCGGATGCCGTCGGCTCTACGGGCGGATGCCGTCGCAGGTGATCGGCAGATGGCGCGGGCCGCGCAGGACCGCGTTCTGACGGTAGGGCGGCGGGTCCTCCAGCAGCCGGGGGTTCTCCAGTCTGCGGGCCAGCTCACTCAGTGCGAGCTGGGCTTCCAGCCGGGCCAGCGGGGCGCCGAAGCAGCTGTGGATGCCGCTGCCGAAGCCCAGGTGCTCGATGTTCTCGCGGTCCGGGTCGAACCGCTCCGGGTCCTTGAAGCGGTCGGGGTCGCGGTTCCCCGCCGCCAGCATCAGCCACAGCGACGCGCCCTTGGGGATGGTGACGCCGCGGACCTCGATGTCGGCGAGCGTGGTGCGCTGCGGCACCAGCTGCACCGGCGGCTCGAAACGCAGCAACTCCTCGACGATGGGGACGGCCAGCTTCGGGTCCTCGCGCAGCCGTCCGAGGACGTCGGGGTTGCGCAGCAGGGTCAGCATGCCGTTGGTGATGAGGTTGACCGTCGTCTCATGGCCGGCGATCAGCAGGAGTGCCGCGGTGCTCAGCACCTCCATCGTCGTCATCGCACCGTCCGGCCCCTGCGCGGTGGCCAGCTCCGACAGCATGTCGTCGCCGGGCGTCTTGCGGCGCTCCTCGATGAGCCCCGCCAGATACATGCCCAGCTCCGTGCGCGCGCTGTGCGACACCTTGGCGCGCTCCTCGGGATCGGCGCCCGGGTCCGGGTCCAGGCTGGCGGCGATGGTGTCCGCCCAGCTGTGGAAGCATGATTCGTCCTCGCGGGGCACCCCCAGCAGCCGGCAGATCACCGACACGGGGAAGGGGTACGAGAACTGGTCGACCAGATCGATCCGGTCCGGGGTGTCGATCCCGTCGATGAGCCCGGTGACGATGTCCCGCAGGTCGCCGTGCATGTCGTAGACACGCCGCGGGGAATGCGGGGGCCCGAAGGACCGGTTGGTCATGCGCCGCAGCCGGTCGTGCTCCGGAGGGTCGAGCCGCAGGAAGCTCGGCGGCAGGGCCGACTCCTCCTGCGTGTCGGCGGCCAGCGGATCGCCCGCAGTCGCCTTCAGATTGCGGGCGTCGGAACTGATCCGCGGATCGTGGAGAAGGCTCTGGATGTCGTAGTACCCGCTGACGACGTACGGCCCGTCCGCGTCGTGGTACACCGGCGTCTTACGGAGCTCCTCGTACAGCGGATACGGATTGGCACGGTGGGCGTAGTCGGTGATCTGCCGCAGGATGGCTTGCGTCATGAGTGCGTCCTCGTGAGCGTCGGATCAGTGCCTGGCGGGGGTGAACGTCAGCCGTCGGTCGTCCGGCGCATATCCGCTGAGCGTGACGGTCGGGCCGTGCGTGGGCACTGACGGGTCGGGGAATTCCGCGTCCACCGGTTGCTGCCCCTCGGGGCGGCGGTCCACGGTGGGGAAGGTCGGCGGGAACGGTGCCGTGGTCTCGATGAGCTGCTGGTAGAACTGCAGCCACTTCGACTGGTCGAAGGTGACGGCGCCGATGACGCGGTCCTGATATCCGTAGACGCCGGTGAATCTGCGCTCGCTGAGGGAGCCCTGCGCGATGACGATCTCCGTCCCCATCGTCGGCACCCCGACGGACTTGATGTTCACGCCGAACTGGGAGGACCAGAAGGCGGGCACCCAGATGTGGGGGCGGCGGTCCGTGCTCTCGCTCAGCATGTTGTGCGCCGCTGTCTCGGCCTGGGAGACGGCGTTGCCCCAGTGCTCCAGGGACAGGAACTGGTAGCCGAACAGCGGATGCGGCGATCGGGCGACATCGCCGGCGACATAGATGTCGTCGGTCACGATGCCCCGGATGTCGAAGGCCCGGCAGCCGGCGTCGCAGGCGATGCCCCGGGGGCCCGCGCCGAGTCCCGATCCGGCGAGCCATTCGGTGTTGCGCATGGCGCCGAGGGACACGATCACCACGTCGGTCTCGACGGTGTTCCCGTCGGAGAGATGGGCGGCGCGGACACGCCCCGAGGAGTCGCCCTCCAGGCTGGTCACCATGACACCGCAGCGCAGGTCGACGCCGTGCTCGCGGTGCATCTCGGCCGCGACCTCGCCGATGACTCCGCCGAGCGCTCCGACCAGGGGCGCGGCAGCCCGTTCGGCCACGGTGACCGCGATCCCGCGTTCACGGCAGGCGGAGGCGATCTCCGAGCCGGTGAACCCGGCGCCGATGACGAGCACACGGTGGGGGGCCTGCGCGAGCGAGCGCTCCAGCGCGTCGGCGTCGTCGCGGGTCCGCAGGACGAACACCCCGTCGAGCTCCGCCTCGTCCTCCATCGGCCAGGGTCTGGCCCGTACACCGGTGGCGATGAGCAACCGGTCGTACTCCACCTCGTCGCCGTCGGCCAGCCGTACCCGCCTGGCCGCCATGTCGAGCCCCGTGGCCGGGACCCCGAGGCGCCACTGCGCGTCGAGCGTCCGGCGCCGGGGGAGGTCGGTGCGGTCCGCCGTCGCCATGCCCAGCAGGACCTGCTTGGACAGCGGGGGCCGGTCGTACGGCTCGTACGGCTCGTCCCCGATCATCGTGAGCGAGCCGGCGAACCCCTCCTCGCGCAAGGTCTCCGCACCGCGGAGACCCGCCAGAGACGCGCCGACGACGACGATGCGCCCTTCGCGCTTGAGCCGGTCCAGAGATCCGTTAACGGTCACTGGTCGCCTCCCGGGCGGGTCCGGGGGCCTCTTCCGCGGCGTCCGCCTCCAGGAGGATGGCCTGGACGGGACACGCGGCGACGGCTCGCGCCACTTCGTCGCGCCGCTCCTGTGCGGCCTGCGGGTTGTAGAGCAGGGATTCGTCCCCGTGCATGGCGAAAACGTCGGGAGCGAGGAACGCGCACTGCGCGTATCCCTGGCAGCGGTTGAGATCGACGACAAGCCTCACCGAGGATCAGCCTTTCCGTGTGCCCCTCTCGCCCCCTCCTTGCCAGCATGCGCGTGAGGGCGTGGAGATGCGCGCCGAGCCGCCCGACGGGACGGCGAACTCACCCCGTGCCCCCGGAAGGGGGCGGCTGGCGCAGACCGACGCGGAGGATGTGGATGCTGACGACCAGAGCCCAGACCGGGAAGACCAGCTCGGACCAGGGCACGCTGGAGGCCAGGAAGAGCAGGACAAGGGCCGCGAGGTATCCGAAGAGGGTGAGCGGACGGGGGAAGACGCCGAGGCGGTGCCCGATGGTCGAGGTCGTGAGGATGAACACGGCTGCCATCCGGAGCCCGTACGTCGTCATCAGGGTGTACGCGAAGTGGCGGCCGAAGCCCGAGGGTTGAGTCTCGTTGAGTACGGTGCCGGCCGCGGCGCCGGCCCCGAACGTGGTGGAGACGAAGACCAGTCCGCTGCCCAGGAACACGGTGGCGACGAATCTGTCCTCGGCATCGCCGACGTGTGCGCGCAGGGCGCCCATGAACCACAGGAAGAAGATCCCCGCGAACGGGAGGACCTCCAGTGCCGTGCTCACCGCCCACCGCTCGTCCGGCTCGACCGCCGCGTCGGCGGCGTTCCCGGAGGGGATGGCGATCCGGATCAGCACGATGGCCAGCGCCAGCAGCACGGCGAACACCGCCCCCGCCATACCGGCGGCCCGCGGCGTCCGCAGCCGCTCTTCCCTCGGCTCCATCGATGCCCGCTCTCTGTCCCGATTCCCCTTTCGGTCCAGCAAGCAGGCACGGGCGTGCCCCCGCCACCGGGGACACCCACGGGGGTGACCTACGGGGGTGACCCCTGCGGGGGAGACCTACGAGGCGTCGGCCAGCTCCGCCAGGATGTCGCCGTGACACAGCTCGGGCGCGCACCAGCACGCCAGCGTCCTGCCGCGCAGGGCGGGCACCTGGGCGAGCAGCTCGGGGCGTTCGAGGAGATACGCCCGGTACTTGGCCATGACCTCGGCGCGGGTGCCGTCGCGTTTCTTGGTGGGCGTGTCGTAGGCGAACGGGTTGTAGAGCGCGTGCTGCGGGAGATCCCAGTGGCCCATGGTCCAGCGGCGGCCGATGTAGACGAGGTCCGCGGGCGCGCTCTCCAGCCGGGGGCCGAAGTCGTGGATGCGGCCCTTGAGGTTGATCACGGTGGTGGGCATGCGGCTCCCTTCAGCCCGAGGTCTCCTGTCTACCCCACCAGCCCTCCCAGTCGTCGTGCCTACCCCACGGGCCCCTCGTACGGCAGCAGTTCCGGCCGCTTGGCCGGGAGCCCGTCACCCGACGAGCGGCCCGTCAGCCGCCGTCCGATCCACGGCAGCAGGTGCTGCTTGGCGAACCGGGCGTCGGCGGTCCGGCGGGCGACCCAGCCGGGCGGCGCCGTGGCCGCGATCGGCGTACGCCACTCCGCGTCCTGCGGTTCGTAGCCGAGCGTCTGCCATACCGCCTCGGCGACGCGACGGTGCCCCTCCGGCGTCAGGTGCAGCCGGTCCACGTCCCACAGACGGGGGTCGGCGAGCGAGGGCGCTCCGTACAGGTCGACCACGAGCGCGCCGTGCCGCTCCGCGAGGGCGTCGACGACGGTGAAGAGCTCCTCCATGCGGGGCCTGAAGCGTTCGAGCACCGGGCCGTTGCGGCCCGGGCTGCGCATCAGGACGAGCTGCTCGCAGGCGGGGGCCAGCCGCTCCACGGCCTCTTCGAGGAGACCGCGGACGCGTCCCATGTCGACCTTGGGCCGCAGCGTGTCGTTGAGCCCGCCGACCAGCGTGATCACGTCGGGCCGCATCGCGGCCGCCACGTCCACCTGCTCGTCGACGATCTGCCCGATGAGCTTGCCGCGCACCGCGAGGTTGGCGTACCGGAATCCGGGTGTCCGCGCGGCCATCCGGCCCGCGAGGAGATCGGCCCAGCCGCGGTACGAGCCGTCGGGCAACAGGTCCGACATGCCCTCGGTGAAGGAGTCGCCGACCGCGACAAGACTGGTGTAGGTGGCATTCGTCTGCATGGCGGAAAAGATGGTAACCCGCACACATACTCGTCGGTCGGTCGGGCCACCGACTCCGGCCGGCGGCCGGCCGACTCAGGCCGACCGCCAACCCCAGGTTCCTCACACCGGCTGCCCGAACAGCTCCCTCAGCACGTCCTCCATCGTCACGAGCCCCGCCAGCCGCCCGTCGCTGCCCATGACGGCCGCCAGATGCGTACGGCTGCGCCGCATCGCCGTCAGCACGTCGTCCAGTGGAGTGCTCTCCCGGACGCGGGCGATGGGCCGCATGTCCTCCACCCGGAACGGCACGTCGCGCGGCATGGCGTCGAGCGCGTCCTTGACGTGCAGATAGCCGACGATCCGGCGGCCGTCGTCGACGACGGGGAAGCGCGAGAAGCCGGCCTCGGCGGACAGCCGCTCCAGCTCGTCAGGAGTGACGCCCACGCGCGCGTAGACGACGCTTTCGAGCGGCAGGACGACGTCCTGCACGGGCCGGCGGCCCAGCTCCAGCGCGTCGTGCAGCCGTTCCTGGGCGCGGACGTCGATGAGCCCGGCGGCGCCGGAGTCCTTCACCAGCCGGGCCAGTTCGTCGTCCGTGAAGGTCGCCGCGACCTCGTCCTTCACATCGACCTTGAGCAGCTTGAGCAGCCCGCTCGCGAAGGCGTTGATCGTGAAGATGACCGGACGCAGCGCGCGCGAGAGCGCGACCAGCGGCGGGCCGAGCAGCAGCGCGGTACGCACCGGCTCCGCGAGGGCGATGTTCTTCGGCACCATCTCGCCGAGCAGCATGTGCAGATACGTCGCCAGGGTGAGCGCGATGACGAACGAGACCGCGTGGCCCGCGTTCTGCGAGATGCCCACCGCGTGGAACACCGGCTCCAGAAGGTGCGCGATCGCGGGCTCGGCCACGATGCCGAGGACCAGGGTGCACAGGGTGATGCCCAGCTGCGCGGCCGCCAGCAGCGCGGACACGTGCTCCAGACCCCACAGCACGCTGCGCGCCCGCCGGTCGCCCTGCTCGGCGTGCGGCTCTATCTGGCTGCGGCGCACCGAGATCAGCGCGAACTCGGCGCCCACGAAGAAGGCGTTCACGACCAGGGTCGCGAGGCCGATCAGCAGTTGTACGGCGGTCATCGCGCCCTCTTCCCCTCGTCGCGCGGCTGCTCGTCCTCACGCGGCGCGTGCAGCAGCACCCGCGCGGCCCGCCGCCCCGAGGCGTCCACCACGTCGAGCCGCCATCCGGCGGCCTCGACGGTGTCCCCGACGGCGGGAATGCGGCCGAGCTCGGTCGCCATGAGACCGGCCAGCGTCTCGTACGGTCCGTCGGGCACCCGCAGCCCGACGCGTGCAAGCTGGTCGGTGCGGGCCGACCCGTCGGCCGAGTACAGCGCGCGGCCCTCGTCGTCCGTGCCGACCGGGGCCAGGTCGGGCGTCTCGTGCGGGTCGTGCTCGTCCCGCACCTCGCCGACGACCTCCTCGACGATGTCCTCCAGGGTGGCGACCCCGGCCGTACCGCCGTACTCGTCGATGACCACGGCCATCGTGCGCTTGCCGGCCAGCCGGTCGAGCAGCCGGTCGACGGTCAGGGACTCCGGGACGAGCAGCGGCTCGCGCAGGATCTGGGCGACGGATGTCTGGGCCCGGCGCTCGGCGGCCACGGTCAGCACGTCCTTGATGTGGGCGACGCCGACGACCGAGTCGAGATTGCCGCGGTAGACCGGGAAACGGGACAGTCCGGTGGCCCGCGTCGCGTTCGCCACGTCCTCGCAGGTCGCCTGGACGTCCAGCGCGATGACCTGCACGCGCGGGGTCATCACGTTCTCGGCGCTCAGGTCGGCGAGGTTCAGTGTGCGTACGAAGAGCTCGGCGGTGTCCGCCTCCAGGGCGCCCTCCTTGGCGGAGTGCCGGGCGAGGGCCACCAGTTCCTGGGGACCGCGCGCGGAGGCCAGCTCCTCGGCGGGTTCCAGGCCGAAGCGGCGTACGACATGGTTCGCCGTGTTGTTGAGATGCGTGATGAACGGGCGGAACGAGGCGCTGAACCAGCGCTGCGGCGCGGCCACGTGTTTGGCCACGGCGAGGGGTGAGGAGATCGCCCAGTTCTTGGGCACGAGCTCGCCGACCACCATCAGGAACACCGTCGACAGGCCCGTACCGATGACCAGCCCCACCGACCGCGACGCCGAGGGGGAGACGCCGATCGACTCCAGCGGGCCGGCGATCAGCTTGGCGATGGACGCCTCGGAGAGCATGCCGACGACAAGGTTGGTGACGGTGATGCCGAGCTGGGCCCCGGAGAGCTGGAAGGTCAGATTCCGTACGGCCTTGAGAGCGCCCGCCGCACCGCGCTCACCGCGTTCCACGGCGCGCTCCAGCTCGCTGCGCTCGACCGTGGTCAGCGAGAACTCCGCCGCGACGAAGCCGCCGCAGGCCAGTGAGAGCAGAACCGCCACCAGGAGGAGGAGCACTTCGGTCATCGGGTCACCTCCGTCCCATGATCGGCCAGGGGCGGGGGGATCGCGCGATGTCGGGTACTGGGAGGCTCGCCCATGGGTGGACGCTCACACCTTTCATTGGAGGATCGAATGATCCTCCAATAGTAAAGGGTCGGCAAAGGGTTCTTGTAGGTTGCGGGCCCTAGTCGGTGAGCGGCTTCACCCAGCGGCGCCACTGCTCCTCGGGCGCGTACCCGGCGGCCTGCCACGCGTGCTGCGCGGTCTCGTTGCGCTGGAGCACCATCGCATCCCCGCGACGCCCTCCCAGCGTTACGAAACGTTCCTCGGCGGCGGCGAGGAGCGCCGAGCCGATGCCGAGGCGCCGCCGCCCGGGGTGGACCGCGAGCCGGTAGAGATGGCACCGCCAGCCGTCGAAGCCGGCGATCACCGTGCCCACCAGCTCGCCGTCGTGCTCCGCGAGGATCAGCGCCTCGGGATCGCGGGCGACGAGCCGCTCCACGCCGTTCCGGTCGTCACTGATGCTCGTGCCCTCGGCGGCCACCTTCCAGAAAGCCAGCACGGTGTCGAGGTCGTCGGGCGTCGCGGCCCGTATGCGCAGGTCATTCATGTGCCGATCCCATCACTCGATCCGGATGGCGACACGGAATTCCACGATCCGGACGCCATCGCGGCGGGAGGCCGACGGTCACTCGCCGCGCAGTGCCTCGACGACGGGAGCGAACGTCTCCATGTTCGGTTCCAGGACGGTCAGATACGAGATTCCGTACCGCTCCCGCCGCGCCCGCAGCTGCTCCACGATCTGCTCCAACGTCCCCGCCAGGACGATGGGCAGCTCCAGGACCTGTTGTTCGGTCAGGTGGGGAATGCGGGGCAGCCATGGCTGGATGGCGGCACCGGGGTCGTCGGTGACGAGGACGATCTGGATCAGCAGGTTGAGCTCGGCGGGCTCCTTGCGTCCGGCGGCGAACTCCCGGTACAGGGCGATGCGTTGGTCGAGTTCCTCGGGGGCGATCGGTGCCAGTGTGCCGCTGTCCAGAGTGCGAGCGCCGGTGAACGCGGCGACGTCCGCGTGCTCGGCGGTGAGCCGCAGCATCCGGTCGCTGTTGGCGCCGATCAGCAACGGCACCCGAGGCCGCTGTACAGCTTGCGGCATGGGGGTCCCCCCGCTCGAGCGCAGTCGAGAGTGGGGGAGTTCGTCCGAGCCGAGCAGCCGCTCCAACTCCTCGACCGTACGCCGGAGATGGTCGACCCGCTCGCGTGGCGAACCCCAGGGCAGACCCGCCGTCTCGTGCTCCGCCTGTACGTAGCCGGTGCCCAGGCCGAGTTCGAGGCGGCCGCCCGTCAGGGCGTCCGTGGTGGCCACCTCGCGGGCCAGCAGCGCGGGGTTCCAGAAGCCCGCGTTGAGCACGAACGTGCCGAGGCGGGGCCGCTCGGTCGCCTCGGCGGCGGCGACCAGGGCGGGGAACGGGGCGGGCATGCCGAGATGGTCGGCCACGGTGATCACGTCGTAGCCGAGCTCCTCGGCCCGGCGGCACTTCGCACGCCACTCGTCGGCCGGCGCGGGGGTGAGCATGTTGACGCCGAAACGGAAGGGACGTGAGGGCTGCGGCATGAACTCTCCTTATTCACCAGCGACTTGCGCGCGAGGGGCGGACAGGGCGCGAGTGCATCGGCGGACCTGGCGCGAGTACATCACTCGTGCGCGATCGCCGCCAGCACATTCATGCGGGATGCACGCAACGCCGGCAGCAGCGCCGCCACGATGCCCACGACCGCCGAACCGACCACGACCGCGATGAGCGTCGTCCAGGGGATGGCGAACGCCTTCATGCCTTGCAGCGCCAGCACTTGCTGCACACACACGCCCCAGACCAACCCCAGCGCCAGGCCGAGGACCGCGCCGAACACGGCGATCACCACCGACTCCAGACGGATCATCCGGCGCAGCTGCCGCCGGGCGAGCCCGATGGCGCGCAGCAGCCCGATCTCCCTCGTGCGCTCGACGACCGACAGGGCGAGGGTGTTCACGACGCCGAGCACCGCGATGACGATCGCGAGCCCGAGCAGTGCGTACACGAGGTAGAGCAGCACGGCGATCTGATCGTGGATCAGCTTCTTGTAGTCGGCCTGGTCAAGGGCTTGCACCTGCGGATACGGGTCCAGCGTCTTCTTCAGCTGCGCGCGCAACTGGTCGGCGCTGGTGCCCGAGGCGGCGTTCACATACAGCGCGGAGTCCTGTCCGCCGGGCAGGTACTTCTCGATCGTGCCGAAGCCGAAGTACAGGCCGCCCTGCATGCCGAAGCCCTCGGCGGCGTCCTGATCGCTGAGCGCCCCCACGGTCAGCTCGGTCTTCCGCCCGGCGGGGAATTCGACGGGGATCGTGCTGCCGAGGCGCACGCCGTGCTTCCGCGCGAACTTCACGTCCATGGCGATGTGCCCGTCGGCGAGCGCCGCCGCCGTGTCCCCCTGGGCATACGTGATGTGGGCGACCTCGTCGAGCCGTGGATCGTAGGCGGCGGCGGTCGTCTCGATCCTCTTGCCGTCCGGCAGTCGCACGGCGACCGGCGTGAACCGCTGGCGGACCACGAGTCCGGCGCCCTCCGTGCCGCGCACCTTGTCGGTGAGCTCCTGGGTGAACGGCACGAAGTTGCTGTTCTGGATCACGAAGTCGGCGCCCAGCGTCTTGTCGATCTGCTGGTCGAAGGACTTGCTCATGGACGCGCTGGCCACGGACATCCCGCCGACCAGGGCGAGTCCCACCATCAGGGCGGCCGCGGTGGCGCCCGTGCGCCGTGGATTGCGCAGCGCGTTGCGCTGGCTCATCCGGCCGACCGAGCCGAAGAGTGCGGGGAAGGCCCCGCCCAGGACCCGGATCACCGGCCTGACCAGGAGCGGCCCCGCGATCACCGTCGCGATGAGCGTCAGGACGACCCCAAGTCCCAGCAGGGAGGCGGCCGTCGATGTCTTCGACGAGGCCACGCACCCCGCGAGCGCGGCGACGCCGGCCGCGCCGACGACCGAGCCCACCACGGCGCGCACCCGCAACGGCCGTCCCACACCGGCGACTTCGGCGTCCGCGAGGGCCGCCATGGGGGAGACGCCCGCCGCGCGCCTGGCCGGGAGGTACGCCGCCACGAAGGTGACGCCGACCCCGACGACGTACGCGGAGACGGGTGTCCCCCAGCCGATCACCATCTCGGTGGACTTGAGGTTCATGCCGAACGCGGTCATGAGCTTGATCAGCCCCACCGCGAGCCCGATTCCCGCGGCGAGTCCCAGCGTGGAACCGACCAGGCCGAGCAGCAGCGCCTCGGTCAGCACGGAGCGGCGCACCTGGCGCCGGTCGGCGCCGAGCGCCCGCAACAGGCCCAGTTCTCGCGTGCGTTGGGCGATGAGCATCGAGAAGGTGTTGACGATGAGGAAGACGCCGACGAGCACGGCGATCCCGGCGAAGCCGAGCATCACGTACTTGATCACGTCGAGGAATCCGCCGAGCTGGGCGGCGGCGGACTTGGCCTGCTCGGAGGCCGTCTTCAAGTCGTAGGTCTTCGTGTTGAGTTCGGCGGCGATGCGCTGCTTGAGCTGGGCATCGCTGACACCCGGCGCCGCGTCCACGGAAATACTCGTGGCGGCGTCCGGGCTGCCCAGCAGTCTGGTCTGTGCGGTCGGGGTGTCGAGGAAGATCAGCGCGGCGCCGGGGTTGGTGGTGGTGAAGGTGGCGATGCCGACGATCCGCACTGTGAACTGGCCGGGCTGCGCCTGCACCGTCAGGGTGTCACCGATACGGACGTGCTTCTTCTTGGCGGTGTCCGCGTCCAGGAGTGCCTCGCCGTCTCCCTGCGGCTCGTGCCCGGAGGTCAGCTTGACCGGACTGCGTTTGGTGACCTCCCAGTTGGTGACGATGGTCGGCGCGCCCGTCGTCGGTCCGACCGAGTGGTGCTCGCTGTCCACGACCGTGGCGTTCTCGACATCCACGTCCACATGGGTGGCGGCGACGCCGTCGACCTTCGTCAGCCGGTCCGCGAGCGCGGCGGGTACGGTCTGGGTGGCGCCGGTCGGGATCTGCGAGGTGAGGTCGTTCTTCGGCTCCACCGTCACATCGGCCGCGGTGGAGGCGAACAGCCGGTCGAAGGTGCGCGTCACTGTGTCCGAGAAGATGAGACTGCCCGCGACGAACGCCACCGAGAGCACGACGGCCAGCGCCGAGAGCAGGAGCCGCCCCTTGTGCGCGAGAAAGCTCCGCAGAGTCGCTTTGAGCACGACCGCCTCAGTCCTTGTCGAGGATGATGTCGCCGGCGCCGCCGTCGGGCGATACGGCACCGGACGCGCTGTCGGAAGCCGCCTCACCCGGGCCGCCCGCACCGTCGAAGGTCACCCGGATGGTGTCGAACCCGGGGGTCTGGGGGTGTCCCCCGGAAAAGAGGCGCATTCTCTCCAGCACCGCCTCCGCCGTGGGCCGCTCCATCTCGTCCACGATTCGCCCGTCCCCGAGGAAGAGCACCAGGTCGGAGTGGGCGGCCGCGCCGGGATCGTGCGTGACCATGACGACGGTCTGGCTCAGCGTGTCGACCGCCTCGCGCAGGAAGCCCAGGACTTCGAGCCCCGCGCGGGAGTCGAGGTTGCCGGTCGGCTCGTCGGCGAAGATCAGCTCGGGGCGCGAGGCGAGCGCCCGGGCGCAGGCGACGCGCTGCTGCTGGCCGCCGGACAGCTGCGAGGGCCGGTGCTTGAGTCGGTCGCGCAGACCGAGCGTGTCGATGACCTGGTCCAGCCACTTCTGGTCGGGTTTCTGGCCCGCGATGTCCATGGGCAGTGTGATGTTCTCGGCCGCGTTCAGCGTCGGGATCAGGTTGAACGACTGGAACATGAAGCCGATCCGGTCCCGCCGCAGCTGGGTCAGCTCGCGGTCCTTCAGTCCGGTGATCTCGGTGTCGCCCAGCCACACCTGTCCGGCCGAGACGGTGTCGAGTCCCGCCAGACAGTGCATGAGGGTGGATTTTCCCGAGCCCGACGGGCCCATGACCGCGGTGAAGCGGCCACGCGCGATGTCCACGTCGACCGAGTCGAGGGCGAGCACCGCCGTCTCGCCCGAGCCGTACGCCTTCGTCAGACCGCGGGCGCGGGCGGCGATTCCGTCCGCCTCCGCGCGGCCGACGGCGTGCTCCGCAGCAGGTGTGGACAAGGCCGCCTCCTTGGTCATGGACGTCCCGACTCCCTTGTCCCGGCCGAGCCTAATGTGATCCGGGGCACAGTTGGTATCCCCCCGAGGTGTCGGCCGGTCTCCGTCCCAGGTCGTGCCCCCGATACCCGTGTAAGGGGCACTCTCCACCGGCGCTCTCCACCCTCGCATCCACCGGGGTCCTCTTGTCGGTGCTAGCAATCCGGCGCTAGCTTGAAAGCATGGCGAAGACTCAGCTGAACGTACGGGTGGACGAGGGCACGGCCCGCGCCGCCCGCGAGCGAGCCCTGGAGCGCGGGATGAGTGTGAACCGCTACATCGAAGAGCTGGTCAGACAGGACACAGGGGAGGTGGGCCACACCTTCGTGGAGGCCGCCGCCGATTTCATGAAGCAGTACGAGAACGTCTTCGCCGAGGAATTCGGCGCGGACCGAGAAGGCGCGCGCGAAGGTCGTCGTTGATCCCTTGAGCAGTCTCAGAGTCGACCTTGCCTGGCTCCTCATGATCGCCGAACGGAACACGCCCGGAGATCCCCAGGTCACCGACTGGGGAGCCCTCGTCGCCGCCGTCAGCCGGCACGAGGCGGAGATATTCGGCATTCCCGTCTACGACAGCCCGCACGCCCGCGCCGCCGCGCTGCTCCAGCTCCTGTTGCACGTACCGGCGCTCGAACGCTCCAACGCGATGTTCGCCTCGGCCGTCGCGTACGCCTATCTCGTCGCCAGCGGCCTCAAGGTCGTCACCTCCCCCGAGCAGGTGCGCGAACTCGCCCGCCTGGTGAAGGGCGGCGAGGCCACGGTGCAGGACATCGCTCACGTCCTGCGGCAGTGGAGTCTGTGACTACGTGTCGGCCTCGGGGCGGCGCGCGGTGCCCAGTACGCAGTACGAGGTGGGCAGCCGAGGCCCCTTCTCCGGCATCAGCATCCGCCGGTACGGGCCGAGTTCGAACCCGGCGTCACGCAGTGCGGCGATCGGGTCGCGGGACAGATGGCAGCCGCCGTTCAGCCGCGGCCACACGGTGCGGTCCAGGCCGCGCTGCGTGTACGTCATCGCGCGCCCGCCGCCCTTGCCGTGCTCGAAGAACCGCAGGGTGCCGCCGGGTCGCAGCACGCGCCGCAGTTCGGCGAGGGCGCGCGGCACATCGCGGACGCTGCACAGGACCAGCGAGACCACGGCCGCGTCGAACGCCTCGCTCTTGACCGGCAGGGCCTCCGCCGCGCCCGGCACCACGTCGACGGGGACGCCGGAGCGGAGGGCGGCCTCCACCGCCAACTGCCGCAGCAGCCGCTCGGGTTCGATGGCGACGACCTCCGAGACGGTGCTCGGATAGTGCGCGAAGTTAAGACCGTTGCCCGCGCCGATCTCGATGACCCGCCCGGACAGCCCGGCGAGCAGTCGCTCGCGTACGTCGCCCACGCCCCACCGGGTCTCGGCGGTCACGCTGATGCGGGCGTAGTAGCGGGCGAACAGCGGATGGTGCACGGTGTCCCGCGTCACCTTGCCGGAGGCGGCTGATCCGAGCGGCATGAGCGGCATGGCGGACCTCCCGGGAGGACGGGCCTTACCGTGATTGTCCCCCCAGGACGCCCGCCGCACGCGTCGCGCGTCAGGCGATGAAGTCGCGCACCTGTTCGTAGACGCCGTAATCGTTGTTCATGTCGGTGTGCGAGATGCAGCCGACCTCCACATTGGTGGCGCCGGACAGGATCGCGGTGGTGTCCGGGGTGAGCGCGTCGTCGCAGTTCGACCAGTAGCTGGCGTAGGTGACGCTGCCCGGTGTCTCGTCACCGGAGTTCAGTGATGTCAGGAACGAGCTGCCGGTGTACATCTCGGCGCAGGATGTATACAGCCACTTGCACCACGAGGCGACGGTCGTCCCGTGGTTCACCCCCGCGGAGGAGACGAAGTCGTCGACGTACGACGTCCCGCCGAGGTTCTTGAGGTAGTAGCGCGCGCTGAGCGCGCCCATGGAGTGCACGACCAGGTCGACCTTCGAGGCACCGGTCTGCGCGAGCACGCTCTTGACCTCGGTGGCCAGTTGCTGGGCGGTGGTCACGTTCGACTGCGACCAGTCGTACGACCAGGCGAACAGCTCGGAAGAGGAGTAGCCGTCCGCCTCGAAGTCGGCGATCCAGTCGTCCCAGCTGCTCGACGAACTACTGAGGCCGTGCACGAAGACCACGGGGTTGTGGGTGGCGGCCTGGGCGGGCGCGGCGGACAGGGAGAGCGACAGAAGGAGCGCGGCGGCCACGGCGGAGAAGAACGTGGCCATACGGCGCATGCGGCGTTGCATGGTGCCTCCTGGAACGGGTGGGGTTGCCTGGAGTGTCAGGCGGGTCTACGCGCGCCGCATCGGTGAAATCGCCGGTCTTTACTTGCCAGTTAACTCGCCAGTAACGTCTTACGTGTGGTGACTTCGGTGAACCCCCCGCCTCTCCCGCACGCTTCGCCACCGCAGCTCCCGCGCGCGTGGCAGCGTGTCGGCACCCCACTTCCTGAAGGCGTACAACAACGCCCCGAAGGACTCCCGGAGGGTGTGCGCGTACGGATCCTGCGCGCCGCCCACGGAGACGCCCGTGCTGCCGCCGAGCTCGCCTCGGTGCTGACCGAGCGTCAACGCGCGGGCCTGGACCCGCTTCCCGCGCAGCCACCGGCGCTCCTGCGCAGCAGCCGGCAGGAAGTCCGCGCCCTGCCCGACGGCACCCGCCTCCTGCTGCTCCTCGCGGCGGCCGACCAGTACCCGGTCGCCACCCACGCCTTCCTGCGCGCCGTCACCGCGGCCCGGCTCGACACGCGGCCGCTCGACGTCGCCGATGTGGCCGGGCTCGCCCACACCACCGCCGGCGGACTCGTCTTCCGCGATCACTGGACCCGGATCGCCGCCTACGAGACCGCCTCCGCGACGGACCGGCGCGCCGTCCATCAACTGCTCGCCCGCGTCCTGCGCGGAGAGGGCGAGTCACCCCGGCGGTCCTGGCACCGGGGTGCCGCCGCGCTCGGCCCCAGCCGACGGCTCGCGGCGGAACTCCGCGCCGCCGCACACACGGCGCGCGGCGCGGGCGAACACGCCCTGGCCTGTGCCCTCGTCGAACGCGCCGCCACGCTGTCGCCCGACCCGCAGGAGCGGAGCCGGCTGCTGTCCCGCGCCGCCGCCGACGCCTGGCGGTCCGGCGACGGCGACCGAGCCCGCCGCCTCGCCGTATACACCCACGACGAGGCCCTGAGCGGCCTGCTCGCCCTGCGCGCGGGCGACGCGACCGAGGCGTTCGACGCGCTGCTCACGGCCGCGGTGCGGTACGCGAGCGGCGACGCGGGGGCGTCCCATGCCCCCGACGCCCCCGCCCACCTCCTCGCCCGGGCCACCGAAGCTGCCATCTACACCGGCGACTTGCGGCGCTGCCGGGAGGCGGCCGCCGTCGCCGACCGGCTCGGGATCGTGCCTCCGGGCACACTGGGCGGCCTCGCCGCCGCCTTCGAGGGCCGCTACGACGACGCGCGCGACGTGCTGAAGGCCGCCGCCGGACGGTGCGGACCCGGCGGCGACCCCACCCTGCTGATCCACTCCGGGATCGCGGCCCTGCTGCTCGGCGACCACACCGGAGCCGCCACCGCGACCGTCCGGGCAGCCGCCGCGGCCAAGGCCAGGGGAGAGTCGGCCACCGTGCCGCAGGCGATGGAGTTCCGTGCCTACGCCGACTTCTGGACCGGGCGCCCGCGGGCCGCCGAGGCCGCCGCCCTGGAGGCACTGCACCAGGCGTACGCCACCGGTCAGGACAACGGGGCCTGTCATCTCCAGGCCGCCCTCGCCATGTTCGCCGCCATCACCGGCGACGAGGACGTCTGCCGGGAGCGCGCCGAGGCCGCCCGCTCCTACGCCCTGGAGCGCGGGCTAGGCCTCCCCGCCGCGCTGGCCCTGTTCGCGCTCGCCCTCCTCGACCTCGGCGCCGGCCGCTTCGCCGCCTCCGCGGCCCGGCTGCGCGCCCTCGCCGGGTTCGGCCCCGGCCACGGACACCGGGCCATCCGGCACCTCGCGACCCCGCTCTACGTCGAGGCCGCCGTCCGCACCGGCGACACCCGGGTCGCCCGGGCCGCCCACGCCGACTACGACCACTGGGCGCGCACCATGCGCAGCGCGGACGAACTGGCCCTCAGCGCGCGCTGCGACGCCCTCCTCGCGGGTGGTGACGAGGCCGTGGAGTACTACCGCACCGCCCTCGACCTGCACGCCTCCGGAACGCGCGACTTCGAACGCGCCCGTACGGAGCTGCTGTTCGGCGGGGCGCTACGGCGGCTGCGGCGCCGTACGGAGGCGCGTGACCGGCTGCACAGCGCGCTCGAAGCGTTTGAGTACTTCGGGTCGCCGCGGTGGGCCGCGGAGGCGCGCGGCGAACTTCGGGTGCTGGGGGAGCCGGCCGGGCCCGCGGGGGGCGCCGGTGATCTGGCGGGACTGTTGACCGCGCAGCAGTTGATGGTGGCGCGGATGGCTGCGGACGGGGCGACCAACCGGGAGATCGCGGCTCGGCTCGCGTTGAGTCCGCGGACCATTGACCACCATCTGCGGGGAGTTTTCGCGCGGTTGGGGATTCGGTCGCGGATCGAGTTGGTCAGGTTGCTGGGGGAGGGGTGAGCGCTCTCCGGTTGTTGGCCGGCTGCGGGTCGGTGGGGGTTGCTCGCGCAGCTCCCCGCGCCCCTTACGGGGCGCTCAGACTGCCTGTGCCGAAGTGAACGTGTTCGCGTTCCAGGTGCCGCCCAGTTGGGGTGCGAGCCAACTCGGTGATCCTGCGCGGAAGTCGGCCGGGGTGTAGGCACCCGCGCCCGACGGCACCGCGCCGAGCAGGGGGGCGGCGGACACCTCCGGGAGGTCCGCGAGGTTGCAGCGGGACGCCAGGTCCGCCTCGTTGGGCCAGCTGCCGATGACTACGCCGACGAAGTCCAGCCCCCGGAACCGTAGTTCATGGGCCGTCAGTTCCGTCGTGTTCAGCGTGCCCAGGCCCGCCGACGCGACCACCAGTACGGGCGCGTCGAGGAGCCGCGCCGCGTCCGCCAGTGTGCCGCCCTCGTCGTCGAAGCGTACGAGCAGGCCGCCCGCGCCCTCGACCAGTACCAGGTCGTGCTCGGTGGCGAGCTTGGCCGCGGCCTCGGCCACCTGCTGCGGGCGCACGGCCGGCATACCCGCTCGGCGGGCAGCCGTCGCGGGGGCCAACGGCTCAGGATAGCGGGCGAGTTCGAGCGTGGTGACGGAGCCCGCGAGCCGGGCCACCTCGTCGGCGTCACCGCGCTCGTCCGGACGTACACCGGTCTGTGCGGGCTTGAGCACGGCCACGGACCGCCCGGCGGCGACAGCCACCGCGGCGACGGCGGCGGTCGTGACCGTCTTGCCGACCTCCGTGCCCGTCCCTGTGATCACCAGTACCGGCATGTCATCCCTCCCGCGCCGCCGCGCACACCGCGCGCGCGATCCGTGCGACGTCCGTGTCGCCCGTGACGTACGGCGGCATCGTGTAGACGAGGTCGCGGAACGGCCGCAGCCACACGCCCTCGCGCACGGCGGCCGCCGTTGCCGCCTTCATGTCCACCTCGTGGTCGAGCTGGACGACACCGATGGCGCCGAGAACGCGTACGTCCCGGACACCGGGCAGGGACGCGGCCTCCGCCAGTCCTTCCCGCAGCCCTGCCTCGATGCGCTTGACCTCGGCCTGCCAGTCCTGGCCGAGCAGCAGGTCGATCGAGGCGCAGGCCACCGCGGCGGCGAGCGGGTTGCCCATGAAGGTCGGGCCGTGAGCGAGGACCGGGACCTCGCCGCGCGAGATGCCGTCGGCCACACGCGAGGTGCACAGCGTCGCCGCCATCGTCATATAGCCGCCGGTCAGCGCCTTGCCCACGCACATCACGTCCGGCGTCACGCCCGCGTGGTCCGCCGCGAACAGCGCGCCCGTGCGGCCGAAGCCGGTCGCGATCTCGTCGAAGACCAGCAGCACGTCGTGCGCGTCGCACGCCTCGCGCAGCACCCGCAGGTAGTCGGGGGAGTGGAACCGCATCCCGCCCGCGCCCTGCACCACCGGCTCCACGATCACCGCGGCCAGTTCGTCGGCGTGCCGCTCGATCAGCTCGCGCAGCTGATCGGCGTACGACTCCTCGTACGCGGCCGGCGGCGCGTCGGCGAACACCTGCCGTTGCAGCACGCCCTGCCACAGCTCGTGCATCCCGCCCTCGGGGTCGCACACCGACATCGGCTGCCAGGTGTCGCCGTGGTAGCCGCCGCGCCAGGTCAGGAGCCGCTGCTTGCCGGGTCGGCCGAGCGAGCGCCAGTGCTGGAGGCACATCTTGACGGCGACCTCGACGGAGACCGAGCCGGAGTCGGCGAGGAAGACATGCTCCAGCCCGGCGGGTGACATGTCGACAAGACGCTTCGCCAGCTGAACGGCGGGCTCGTGCGTGAGCCCGCCGAACATCACATGGCTCATGCGCTCCAGCTGGCCGCGCGCCGCGTCGTTGAGCACCGGGTGGTTGTAGCCGTGGATGGCCGACCACCAGGACGACATGCCGTCCACGACCTCGTCCCCGGCTCCGTCCGCCGTGCGCAGCTTCAGACGTACGCCGCTCGCCGACTCCACGACGAGCGGCTCCTGGCGGCCGGGCATGGGGCCGTACGGATGCCAGACGTGCCGTCGGTCGAGGTCGAGCAGCTCAGGCACCGACAGCCCGGACGGCTCAGGCATTGGGCGCGAGATCCGTTCCGGCACCTCGGCGGCGTACGGCGACGAGGTCGGTGCGCGCGTCGGAGGGCTTCTCCGCGGGAGCCGCAGCAGCCGAGGCGGCCACCGAAGCTGAACCGCACACACCGCCCCCCGCGTGGGATCCGCATCCCGCACCCTCGTGCGAGCCGCACCCGGCCTCCGCGTGCGAGCCGCAGCCCCCGCCCACCGGAACTCGGTGCTCGGGCAGCGTCACCTCGCCCGCGCCCTCCACCTCGAAGCCGGCGTCCGCGATCATGTCGAGGTCCGCCTTGCCGGCCTGGCCCTCACTGGTGAGGTAGTCGCCGAGGAAGATCGAGTTGGCCAGGTTCAGGGCCAGCGGCTGCATGGTGCGCAGATGGACCTCGCGGCCGCCCGCGATGCGGACCTCGACGTCCGGGCAGACGAAACGGACCATCGCGAGGATGCGCAGACAGCGCTGCGGGGTGAGGTTCCACTCCTTGGCGAGCGGGGTGCCCTCGAAGGGGATCAGGAAGTTCACCGGGACGGAGTCGGGGTCGAGCTCGCGGAGCGAGTAGACGACGTCGACCAGGTCCTCGTCCGACTCGCCCATGCCCGCGATCAGACCCGAGCAGGCGGACAGACCCGCCGCGTGTGCCTTCTCGACCGTGTCCACCCGGTCAGCGTACGTGTGCGTGGTCGTAATGTCCCCGTACGTCCCCTCGGACGTGTTGAGGTTGTGGTTGTACGCGTCCGCGCCCGCCTCGCGCAGCCGCTCGGCCTGGCCGTCGGAGAGCAGGCCGAGGCAGGCGCACACCTCGACGTTCTCGTTCTGGTCCTTGATCGCCTTGATGGTGTCGGACACCCGGGCCACGTCACGGTCCGTCGGACCGCGGCCGCTGGCCACCAGGCAGACCCGCTTGGCGCCCCCGGCGAGCCCGGCCGCCGCGGCCTGCGAGGCCTCGTCCGGCTTGAGCCAGGTGTACTTCAGGATCTCGGCCTTGGAGCCGAGCCGCTGCGAACAGTACGAGCAGTCCTCGGGGCACAGGCCCGACTTCAGGTTGACGAGATAGTTCAGTTTCACCCGTCGGCCGAACCAGTGCCGGCGTACCTTGCCGGCCGCGGCCACCACGTCGAGCACGTCGTCGTCGGAGGTGGCCAGTACGGCCAGCGCCTCGTCGCGGGTCGGCAGCTCGCGCCGAAGCCCCTTGTCCACCAGCGTGTTCAGCAGGTCCATGAGATCCGATCCTTGCCTATGCGACCGCTCCCGGCCAAGGAGACTTTGCACAAGAGACACGGTTCGACGTGTGGGTATTGCCACATCCTGCCCGGCTGGCCCGGCCGCTAGGGTCTGTGCACTGCCTACAAAACACCCGTCACCACGGCCCGGAGGACACATGGCGTTCGGCTGGATCGACGAGCAGGCTGAGGCGCGTCGCCGGGCCGGACTCGTCCGCACTCTGCGCCCGCGCCCCGCCGACTCGCCGCTCCTCGATCTCGCGAGCAACGACTACCTCGGTCTCGCCCGTCATCCGGAGATCACCGGGGCAGCGGCTCAGGCCGCGCGCCGGTGGGGCGGCGGCGCGACCGGCTCCCGGCTCGTCACGGGCACCACTGAACTGCACGGCGAACTGGAACGCGAGCTGGCCGACTTCTGCGGCTTCGAGTCCGCGCTCGTCTTCTCCTCCGGATACGCGGCCAATCTCGCCGCCGTCACCGCGCTCGCGCCGCACGGCTCGCTCGTCGTCTCGGACGCGGGCAACCACGCCTCGCTGATCGACGGCTGCCGGCTGGCCCGCGGCACGACCCAGGTTGTCGCGCACGCCGACCCCGACGCCGTACGCAAGGCGCTCGGCACCCACGAGGGGCCCGCCGTCGCCGTGTCCGACACGGTCTTCTCGGTGGACGGGGACGCGGCGCCGCTGGCCGAACTGGCCGTCGCCTGCCGGGAGTACGGGGCAGGACTGATCGTCGACGACGCGCACGGACTCGGCGTGCTGGGCGACGGTGGCAGGGGCGCGCCGCACGCGGCGGGGCTCGCGGGCGCCCCGGACGTCGTCGTGACCGTCACGCTCTCCAAGTCGTTCGGCAGCCAGGGCGGCGCCGTCCTCGGCCCCGCTCCGGTCATCGACCACCTGGTCAACGCGGCGCGCACCTTCATCTTCGACACCGGTCTCGCGCCCGCGGCGGCGGGCGCGGCCCTGGCGGCGCTCAGGCTGCTGCGCCGCGAGCCGGAGCGTGCCGCACGGGCGCGCGCGGTGGCGACGGCGCTGCACACCCGCCTTACGGCCGAGGGCCTCGAAGCGGTACGACCGGACGCCGCCGTCGTCTCCGTGCGCGCGCCGTCCCCCGAGCGGGCCGTGCGGTGGGCGGCCGGCTGCCGTGAGGCGGGACTCGCCGTCGGCTGCTTCCGTCCCCCGTCGGTGCCCGACGGCATCTCGCGGCTGAGGCTGACCGCCCGCGCGGACCTCACCGACGCGCAGATCGAGCACGCCGTACGCGTGATCAGCCAGCAGCGGTGAGTGTGGCGGCGGTCAGCTCAGTCCGGCGATGAATCCCTCCCAGGCGGCAGGGGCGAAGAGCAGGGCGGGTCCCGCCGTGTTCTTGGAATCGCGCACGGCCACCAGTTCGGCCCAGGGTCCCGGGCCGGGGCGTGCTGTCTCGACGCAGTTGTTCATTCCCGTGCTGCGGCTGCTGCGCAGCCATCGCACGTCGTGCAGCGAAGTACTGGATGGTACGTACCGAGGCAGTGCAGACATGGGGGTGCCTCCTTACGCGCCGTCACCTATCCCGGCGATGTAGTCCAACGAGTCCTCGGGCGAAAGGGCGTGGAACTGAAGGGCGTTGAAAGCTTCGCTGTAGGCCTGCAGGTCTTCTTTCCGTTCGAGGTAGAGGCTACTCGTCAAGTGGTCGAGAACAACCACATCCAGATCAGTTGTGTTCGGAAATGAGAAGATAACGAAAGGCCCTGTGACTCCGATGTGTGCTCCGGCGGCGAACGGCAGGACCTGAAGCCGCACTTGAGGCAGGGCGGCGGCCTCTCGCAGACGCTCCAGCTGCCGTGCCATGACCTCCGGTCCGCCGACCTCACGCCGTAACACCGCTTCGTCCAGAACGGCGCTCAGTTCCAGCGGTGGATTCGAACGCAGCACGTCCTGGCGGGCGAGGCGCACCTCGACGAGCGCGTCCAGCTTGTCGTCCTCCAGCCCGTCCACGGCGGCCCGCGTCACCGCCCGGGCGTACTCGGGCGTCTGCAGCAGCCCCGGCACGACGGAGGTCTCCAGCGTGCGCATCCCGCTGGCCTGCGACTCCAGGCTGATGAAGTCGCGGTACGTCGACGGCAGCACCCCGCGATAGGCGTGCCACCAGTGGTGCCGCCCGTTGCCCTCGGAGCCCGCCAGCACGACCAGGAGATCTCGTAAGTCGGGGTCCTCGACGGCGTACGCGTCCAGCAGCCGTGCTACGTCCGAGGGCTTCACCCCGCTGGTGCCGGTCTCGATCCGGCTCACTTTCGACTGGTGCCAGCCCAAGCGGCGGGCCGCCTCACCACTGGTGAGGCCCGCATCGGCGCGCAGCGCGCGCAGTTCGGCACCGAGCTTGCGGCGGCGTACCGCGGGACCGTGCTGCATGGCCGTACTCCTTACTCCTTACGAGCCGCCCAAATACGGTCTGGGGTCGCAGAGTTCACCGCTTCGAGCGACAGATATATGCATATCTTGGTGGATCGCACCCGTGACCGGCCCGGTAATGGCAGTCTGGCGCGAAGCACCAGTCCGGGACCGTACTCGAACCATCCGCTCCGTGTCGGACTCCGGTCCCGTGGGAAAGGGACGACGTCGCCATGGCAGATCACCAGGAAGCATCCGTCACTCTGCCGAGCGATCCCGCCTCGGTTTCCGCGGCCCGGAAATTCGTCGCCGATGTGCTGGCCGAATGGGGCCTGCCGTGCGACTCCGAAGTCGCGGACACCGTACGCCTGATCGTGTCCGAACTAGCAACCAACGCCGTCCAGCACACTTTCGGGCAGTCGCCCACCTTCACGGTGGACGTCCGGCTCGACCGAGACGAACACCTGCGCCTCGGCGTCACCGACAGCCACCCGCGCTTTCCGAAACGGCTGCCCGCAGCCGTCCAACAGGACAACGGCCGCGGCATGGTGATCATCCGCTGGCTGACCGCGGAATGCGGCGGCAGACTCGCCGTCCGGCCCACCAGGGAAGGCGGCAAGACGGTTTCCATCGAACTGCCGTGGACGGCATCGGTCCAGCCGGTGGCGGCCGGGGGACCTCAAGAGCCGTAGGAGGCGGCTCAGTTGTCGTGTCCGTACGACTCCGCTCGACGTTCTGCCGGAACAGGGAACGGTGCAGCGCGGCGGAGGCCGTGAACAGGGCGGCGACCGGCATCGAGAGCAGCGGCGTGGTGACGTGGGCGGCGCGCCGCACGGTGTCGGGCGAGGGGAAGCGCTGGGTGAAGGCCAGGGGAAGCAGGAAGGCGAAGCGGATCCGCACCGCCGGTCTGGCTGAGGCGCGGCTCCTGGAGCAGCTCGCTGAAGTTGTGGCCGGCGCGTTCACGCCCCGAGGGGGTGACGGCGGTGTGCGCCGTCACCCCCTCGGGCGGGTCAGCTGACGCGGCCGTACCAGACGCTCTTCGTCCAGATCTTCTGGAGCTTCACGACCTCCCCGGTCTTCGGGGAGTGCCAGATCTTTCCCTTCCCGGCATAGATGCCGACGTGGTACACGCTCCGGCCCGAGTGGAAGAACACGAGGTCTCCGGCCTTGCGGTGCGTGGCGGAGACATGGTGCGTCTTGTTGTACTGCGCCGCGGCCGTACGAGGCAGCTCCTTGCCCGCCTTCTTGTACGAGTAGAGCGTGAACCCGGAGCAGTCGAAACGGCGCGGCCCCGTGGCGCCCCACTGGTACGGGGAGCCCTTCTTGGAAGCCGCGACCTGAAGTGCCTTCGTCGCAGGAGTGGCCGCCGCGGCGTCGGGCGCGACGCCCGGGACCACGAGGCTGCCGCCCACGGCGGCAATGGTGAGAGCCGAGGCCGTACCGGCCCTGGTCCACAGCGACGGGACACGATTGAGCGCAGTCATGCGCAACCCTTCGTCAGCCGCCTGTGAAGGATGACCTGTCGGATTCGGGCTGGCGAAGTAGCCCGGCCGCTTACGCGGCTTCACCCCAAGGACCGTCCGGATCTCTCCGGCGGCCCGTCGTGCTGGGTCCTCCACTCCTGCCGATGCACTTCTGTCGACCGGACATCCGGGCAGCGGCAGGACTCGGCGTCCGCCCGGACCGCCCCGCCGTTGTGGCGGGGGCTTGTCGTCGGAAGGGATCTTCACGCATGAGTGTCCGAAAAACCGAGTGGAACCGGTGATTTGTGGGGTTACTCACCACTCACCCGTTCGGGTGGACACCCCTCCGTTCGAGGGGGTGTTGAGGAAGCCGACCACGCCCGTACCTGCATTGGAACGTCTCGTTCCGCCTTTCCGCTACGCGCGTTGCGCAACTTCTCCGCGCTCCAGGAAGGAGCAGCGTCTACTCCATCGGGGGGTACACCATTTGGTCCGTTTGAAACCCGGGCCGGACGCTTCGCCGGCTCGGCGCGTGCCGCGGCCCGGGTGCGCCTGCGTCAACTGTGGGAGTCGGGCGGCAGGGTGACCCGGGCCGCCCGCCGCTCCCCGTCGAGGACGCGCAGGGCCTGTGCCAGGGTCGGCGCGTGCACCTCGCTCTCACCCCGCTGATGCATCAGCGTGAGGGCGTCACGCAGCGCCGTCGCCTTGCCGACCAGCGCCTGAGCGGCCCGCAGGCCGCGGTAGGTGTCCCCGGGGCGGGCCGGGTTGATGCGTCCGAGCAGATCGACCACGTCGAGGTAACGGTCGATCAACTCGGCCTCGGCGCGCGTCAGCGCGGGCAGCGGGGGCAGTTCGGGGACCATCGGGCGATCACCTCGCGCCGGGCGCGGTGCGCGAGGTCTTGCGGCTCGGGACGATCCGGTCGATCAGTCCGTACGCCAACGCCGCCGGCGCGTCCAGGATCTTGTCCCGCTCGATGTCCGCGGCGACTTGCTCCGGACTCTGCCCGGTGTGCCGTACGAGCATTTCCTCCAGCAGCTTCCGGGTGCGCACCAACTCCTCGGCCTGGATGGCCAGATCGCTCGCCTGACCCTGGATCGGCTCGGAGACCGACGGCTGGTGGATGAGCACACGGGCACCCGGCAGCGCGAACCGCTTGCCCGGCGTGCCCCCGGCCAGCAGCACGGCCGCGGCCGACGCCGCCTGCCCCAGGCAGATCGTCTCCACGTCGCACGTGACGAACTGCATCGTGTCGTAGACCGCCGACATCGCGCTGAACGAGCCGCCGGGGGAGTTGATGTACAGCGAGATGTCCCGGTCCGGTGCCAGGTACTCAAGGTGCATGAACTGCGCCATCACATCGTTCGCCGACGTGTCGTCGATCGGCGTCCCGAGGAACACGATCCGCTCTTCGAGCAGCTTCGAGTACGGATCCAGGGTCTGGTGCCCCGTGCTGGTCCGTTCCGTGAACGTGGGCAGGACATAGTGGGCGGACGGGCTGTGCATGGTGCGCGCCTCCTCGGATCGACGTCTGTAAAAAATGTACAGGACGTACGTTCGCGATGGGGGCTGCCTCGCTCACAGCGAAAAACCCCGCGGAGCGAACCGCTCCACGGGGTCTGCCGCTGTGCTCGACGATCAGGTGAGGGGCGCCTCGGCCGGAGCGCCGTAGAAGGTGAGCGTGGGCCAACCGCGGGAGGTGGCCGTCTCGTTGAGGGCGTTCGCGATTTCAGGGGGGGTGGGGGTGAGCGACGCGGGGGTCTCCGAGTGCTGTAGGACACGTTCCCTCCTCGTTGTCATGCACGCCTCCATGGGTGAGGCCGCTTGATCGTACGAATGAATCGTTTTCGACGGAGCTGAATGAGATCGTCCGCTCTGCGGGGGTGTCGGAGGCCCGGTCTAAGCTGGGGGCATGGCCTACGAGATTCCGGTGACGCAAGCCAGGGCTGAGCTCGCCGATCTGATCAACCGCGTGGTGTACGGCGGTGAGCGCGTCGTCGTGACGCGGCACGGGAAGCCCCTCGTCGCCCTGGTCTCCGCCGCCGACCTGGAGCGCCTCGAAGAACTCCAGGACCCCGCGGACGAGCAGGTGATCAGCGCCCTCTCCAGCGTCCGCGAGGTCGCGTCCGCACCGCGCGAGCGACAGCGGTTCGGCATCGCGGCGGAGCATCGGGGGCCCAACGCCTCGTAGGCATAAGGGTGTTCACCAGAAACGTGGGCGCGCGGACCTGCTGACATGCGGAGACGCGGAGACGCGGAAGCGCAGGAACGCGGCCACGCAGAGGCGTAGCGGCGTAGCGGCATAGCGGCATAGCGGCATAGCGGGACAGAAACAAGGAGACCGTGCGCCCCCGTCCGCTACTGCGGGGGCGCACGGTCCGTTCCGTGGGTGGTCAGTCGGTGGTCAGTTCACCAGGGCGGACTCCCGCTCGGCGACCGTCTCCGCGGCTGTCTCGCGCTGCTTGAGCGTGCTGCCCAGCAGGACAGCGCCGAGGCCGAGCACGGCCCACCAGGCCAGGGTCAGCGCCGGGCCGGTAGCGGCGGCGCCGTCGAAGAACGACACCGAGCGCAGCAGTGACGCGCCCGCGCCCGGCGGCAGCCACTGGCCGATCGTCCCGACGGGCTCGGGCAGCATCTCCGGGGCCGAGGCCGCTCCGGAGAACGGGTTGCCGAGGAGCATGACCACGAAGCCGCCGAGCCCGATCCCGGGAGTGCCGATCAGCGCCGCGAGTCCGGCGACGGCGGCGCTCACGGCCAGGGTCGACAGCCCGAGCGCCGCGGCCTCCGTCCACCAGTCGCCGGTGAAGACCCCCAGCCAGCTGTGCGCGATCGCGGCCGCGACCATGCCGACCAGTGCCGCCGCGCCGACCAGCGCGGAGGCGGCGCGTGTGCCGCGCAGGCCCAGCAGCGTCACGACGGCTCCCGCGGCGATGCCGACCAGGGCGAGCGGCAGCACGCTCGCGCTCAGGGCCGCGCCGCGCGGGTCCTTGGCGGAGGCGGGCACGACATCGACGGTCGGCACCTTCGTGCCCTCGGGGGCCTGCTGGGCCACCGCCTGCTGGAGCAGCTGGGCGACAAGCGGGCTCGCGGCGGAGGCGGTGAGCAGTTTGGGTCCCTGCGCGGTGGCGACGACCGCGCCGTATACGGTCCGGTCCTCGATGGCGTCCCGGGCGGCGGCCTCGTCGGCGTAGCGGTGGATCTCGAAGGCGCCTCGGTGCTGCGCCAGTTGCTTCTGTATCGGTGCGGTCGCGGTCGCGGACCCCGCCACGCCGAGCGGCAGGTCGCGGGGTGCGGTGCGGGCGGCGGGCCAGGCGAAGGCCCAGAGTGCCAGTGCCACCAGCGCCGGGATGAGCACGATCACGGCGACCATGCGGCGGCCTTGCGGCAGGGGTCGTGCGGCGGTGCCGCCGGGCGTAGCGGAGGCAGCGGACATGATCTTCCTCGTTTCGCGGAAGCGTGGGTCGGGCGAGGGGCTGGTCGTCGGTCGGGCGAGGGCCGGTGTGGCAGGCGCCGATCTAAAAGAAGGATCGTTCGTTTTAGGGGCAGCCCACACTGTCCTGCGGCCTCTCCACCTTGTCAAGAAGGAATGTTCGTTTTACGTTGGATGCCATGGCCCGCGTATCCCAGGAACACCTAGACGCCCGCCGCCGGCAGATCCTCGACGGCGCCGCCCTCTGCTTCGCCCGCAACGGGTTCCACGCCACGTCGATGCAGGACGTGCTCAAGGAGGTCGACCTCTCCGCGGGGGCCGTCTACCGCTACTTCAGCGGCAAGGAGGAGCTGATCGGAGCGATCGTCGCCGAGGTGCTGGAGACGGTGCGCGACACCTATGAGCGCGCGGCCCTGGAGAGCCCGCCCCCGCTGCCGGACGTGCTGATCCCCAGGGTCCTGGAGCAGCTGAAGGCGGTGCGGCCGGGAGTGCTGGACGGCGGGGAGTGGGTCTTCCCCCGGCTGGTGATCCAGGTGTGGACCGAGACCCTGCGCAATCACGAGCTGGCGGTCGCGATGAACACGGGATACGACAAGGTGCGCGCCGCCTGGGCGAAGGTCGTCGAGCGCTACAAGGACGCGGGGCTGATGCCCGAGGACGCCGACGCCGACGCCATGGCCCGGACGATGATCGCGCTCGCGCAGGGGTTCGCGGCGCAGCAGGCCCTGTTCGGCACCGCACCCATAAAGACTCTCCAGGACGGGCTGCGGGCCCTGATGAGCATGGAGGCGTCCACCGCGCGGCGGTGAATTGATCACAGGCTGGTTAACGTCCTTGAAACTCCGGCCAACTAGCGTGCCCATCCACGCCACCAGGGGTTTTGGTGGCTGCGGCCACCGGACCCCGCACGGTCCGGAGCGAGGACTGAGGTGGGACGCCGTGCAACTGACCCCGCACGAGCAAGAGAGGCTGCTGATTCATGTGGCCGCCGACGTGGCCGAGAAGCGGCGGGCCCGCGGGCTGAAACTGAACCACCCCGAGGCCATCGCGCTCATCACGTCGCACATCCTCGAAGGCGCGCGTGACGGCCGTACCGTCGCGGAACTGATGTCCTCCGGACGCAAGATCCTCACCCGGGACGACGTCATGGAGGGCATCCCCGAGATGATCCACGACGTCCAGGTCGAGGCGACCTTCCCGGACGGCACCAAGCTCGTCACCGTCCACGACCCGATCGTCTGACGGGGGAGCGAGAGCCATGATTCCCGGAGAGATCCTGTTCGCCGACGGACCCGTCGCCTTCAACGAAGGCCGCGAGGTCACCCGGCTGACCGTCCTCAACGCCGCCGACCGGCCCGTCCAGGTCGGCTCCCACTACCACTTCGCCGAGGCCAACCCCGGTCTGGACTTCGACCGCGCCGCCGCGCGCGGCAAGCGGCTCAACGTCGCCGCCGGCACCGCCGTGCGCTTCGAGCCCGGGATCCCCGTCGACGTCGAACTCGTTCCGCTCACCGGCGCCCGTGTGGTGCCCGGCCTGCGCGGTGAGACCGGAGGTGCCCTCGATGCCTGAGATCTCGCGTGCCGCGTACGCCGATCTGTTCGGCCCCACCACCGGCGACCGCATCCGGCTCGCCGACACCGATCTCCTCGTCGAGATCGAGGAGGATCGTTCCGGCGGGCCCGGACTCGCCGGTGACGAGGCGGTGTTCGGCGGTGGCAAGGTCATCCGCGAATCCATGGGCCAGGCGCGCGCTACGCGCGCAGATGGCACCCCGGACACGGTCATCACGGGTGTCGTGATCATCGACCACTGGGGGATCATCAAGGCCGACGTCGGTATCCGCGACGGCCGGATCACCGGACTCGGCAAGGCAGGCAACCCGGACACCATGGACGGTGTGCACCCCGACCTGGTGATCGGTCCGGAGACGGAGATCATCGCGGGCAACGGGCGCATCCTGACCGCGGGCGCCATCGACGCGCACGTCCACCTGATCTGTCCGCAGATCGCCGACGAGGCGCTCGCCGCCGGCATCACGACGCTCGTCGGTGGCGGCACGGGTCCCGCCGAGGGTTCGAAGGCGACGACGGTCACCCCCGGCCCCTGGCATCTGGCCCGGATGCTGGAGGCGATGGAGGAGTACCCCCTCAACTTCGGTCTGCTCGGCAAGGGCAACACCGTCTCGCACGACGCGATGCTGTCGCAGATCCGCGGCGGTGCGCTCGGCCTCAAGCTGCACGAGGACTGGGGCACCACGCCCGCCGTCATCGACGCCGCGCTCACCGTCGCCGACCGCACCGGCATCCAGATCGCCATCCACACGGACACCCTCAACGAGGCCGGGTTCGTCGGCGACACGCTCGCCGCGATCGGCGGACGCGGCATCCACGCGTACCACACGGAGGGTGCGGGCGGCGGGCACGCGCCGGACATCATGACCGTGGTCTCCGAGCCGCACGTACTGCCCAGCTCCACCAACCCGACCCGGCCGTACACCGTCAACACCGCCGAGGAACACCTCGACATGCTGATGGTGTGCCACCACCTCAACGCGGCCGTTCCGGAGGACCTGGCGTTCGCCGAGTCGCGCATTCGGCCGTCGACCATCGGGGCCGAGGACATCCTGCACGACCTGGGTGCCATTTCGATCATCTCGTCCGACGCCCAGGCCATGGGGCGGGTCGGCGAGGTCATCATGCGGACCTGGCAGACCGCGCATGTGATGAAGCGGCGGCGGGGCGCCCTCCCGGGTGACGGCCGCGCCGACAACCACCGCGTACGTCGCTATGTCGCCAAGTACACGATCAACCCGGCGCTCGCGCAGGGCCTCGCCCGCGAGGTCGGCTCCGTCGAGACCGGCAAGCTCGCCGACCTCGTGCTCTGGGAGCCCGCGTTCTTCGGGGTCAAGCCGCATCTCGTCATCAAGGGCGGACAGATCGCGTACGCGCAGATGGGCGACGCCAACGCGTCCATCCCGACGCCGCAGCCGATCCTGCCCCGGCCGATGTACGGCGCGATCGGGCGGGCCCCGGCCTCGAACTCGTTCAACTTCGTGGCGCCGCTCGCCATCGAGGACGGGCTGCCGGAGCGGCTCTCGCTCGGGAAGCGGTTCGTCGCCATCGACTCGACGCGTGCGGTGACCAAGGCCGACATGCGGGAGAACGACGCGCGGCCGCAGGTGCGGGTCGATCCCGACAGCTTCGCCGTGCACATCGACGGCGAGCTCGTCGAGGCGACTCCGGCCGCCGAACTGCCCATGGCCCAGCGCTACTTCCTCTTCTGATGACCCGCGCGGCACTACTCGTCCTGGCCGACGGCCGCTTCCCCGCCGGAGGACATGCCCACTCCGGCGGGGCGGAGGCGGCCGTCAAGGCCGGGCGGATCACCGGGGCGGCGAGCCTGGAGGACTTCTGCCGGGGGCGGCTGCACACCGCCGGGCTCGTCTCGGCCTCGCTGGCCGCCGCGGGCGCGCTCGGGATCGATCCGGTGGCGTTGGACACGGCCGCGGACGCCCGTACGCCGTCGCCCGCACTGCGGGTCGCGGCGCGCAGGCTCGGGCGGCAGCTGATGCGGGCGGCTCGGGCGACGTGGCCTTCGGCGGAACTCGACGCGCTGGCTCGGGCGTTTCCCAAGGGGGCGCATCAGCCGGTCGTGCTGGGGCTGGCGGCGCGGGCCGCGGGGCTCGGGCCCGAGGACGCGGCTCATTGCTCCGTGTACGAGTGTGTCAGCGGGCCGGCGTCGGCCACCGTACGGCTGCTCAGTCTCGATCCGTTCGACGCGACGGCGGTGCTGGCTCGGCTCGCGCCGGAGTTGGACCGTGTCGCTCAACAGGCGGTCGATGCCGCGCGGCGTGTGCTCGACGACGGGGTCGAGGCGTTGCCTGCGGCTTCGGCTCCGTTGCTGGAGATCAGTGCGGAGGTGCATGCCGCTTGGGCTGTACGGCTGTTCGCGTCGTGAGGGGTTTCTCGCCCCCGCCGCCCCTACCCGTCCCATCCCTGGGGGCTTCGCCCCCAGACCCCCGTATCGGCCTGAACGGCCTCGTCCTCAAACGCCGGACGGGCTGAAAAGACCAAGGTCCGGCCGGAGTCAAAAGGTTCGCTTCGGCCGATACCGACAGGTCAGCCTCAGCCGCAGCTGAAAGACCAAGCTCCGGCCGGAAGCCGAACAGACCAAGCCCGGCCGGAGCCGAAGAGACCAAGCCCGGCCGGAGCCGAAGAGACCAAGCCCCGGCCGGAGCCGAAGAGACCAAGCCCCGGCCGGAGCCGAAGAGACCAAGCCCCGGCCGGAGCCGAAGAGACCAAGCCCCGGCCGGAGCCGAATGACCAAGCTCCTGCCGGAGCTGAAAGGTCCGCCGAAGCCGCAGGATGCCGCCCTCGGCCGCGAAATGGAGCCGCAATCATGCACCTCGATCACGATCACTCTCACGACGGGCCCTCCGCCATCAGTGCCGATGCCCACCGTCCGGACGGCTCGCGCCGTGCGCTGCGCATCGGGCTCGGCGGTCCCGTCGGTTCCGGCAAGACGGCCACCGTCGCCGCGCTCTGCAAGGCGCTGCGCGACGAGTTGTCGCTCGCCGTCGTCACGAATGACATCTATACGCGTGAGGACGCGGAGTTCCTGCTGAGGGAGGCCGTGCTGCCGCCCGAGCGGATCACCGCCGTCGAGACGGGGGCGTGTCCGCACACCGCCATCCGGGACGACATCTCCGCCAACCTCGAAGCGGTGGAGGACCTGGAGGACGAGATCGGGCCGCTCGATCTGATCCTCGTCGAGTCCGGGGGAGACAACCTCACCGCGACTTTCTCCAAGGGGCTGGTCGACGCACAGATCTTCGTCATCGACGTGGCCGGCGGGGACGACATTCCGCGCAAGGGCGGACCCGGAGTCACCACCGCCGATCTGCTCGTCGTCAACAAGACCGACCTCGCGCCGTACGTCGGGTCCGATCTCGGGCGTATGGCGGCGGACGCCAAGGCGCAGCGGGCCGAACTGCCCGTCGTCTTCCAGTCGCTCCGGGCCGAGGGCGGGGTCACGGATGTCGCGATGTGGGTGCGGGGGCAGCTCGCCGCGTGGACGGCATGACGACAGCGGGAGTACGGGCCACCGCGCGGATCTCGGCCCGGGACGACGGACGGGGCGGGACCTCGCTGCCCGTGCTGGACGGGCAGGGGCCGCTCGCCCTGCGCCGTACGCGGGCCAGTGGCTCCGAGGCGCGCGTCATGCTGGTCGGCGCGATGAGCGGTCCGCTCGGCGGCGATCACTTCACCGTCGAGGCGGAGGTGGGTGAGGGCGCGCGACTGCACGTCGGGTCGGCCGCCGCCACCATCGCGCTGCCGGGGCAGGCCAAGGGGGAGGCGCGCTACGACGTGCGTCTCGACGTCGCCGAAGGGGGCGAACTGCGCTGGCTGCCCGAGCAGTTGATCTCCGCGGGTGGCAGTGATCTGTACGTCTCCTCGCGCGTCGAGCTGGCGGCGGGCGCTCGGCTCGTCTTCCGGGAGGAGCAGGTACTCGGGCGGTCCGGTGAGGAACCCGGGCGGCTCACCAGCCGTCTTACCGTGCGGCTCGGCGGGCGGCCGCTGCTGGACCAGGAGTTGGCGTGCGGGCCCGGTGCGCCCGGCGGCTGGGACGGGCCCGCCGTCCTCGCGGGCCATCGGGCTCTGGGGCAACTCGTCGTCGTACGACCGGAGTTCGAGAAGGAGCCGCCGAAAGCGCGACTGCTGGGGGAGTACGCCGCACTCACCCCGCTCGCGGGGCCCGCCGTGCTCGTGACCGTGCTCGCGCCCGACGCGCTGCGGCTGCGGCGCGTGTTGGACGAGGCGCTGCGGGTGCTCGGCTGAGGGAGACGTCTCCGCTCAACGGGATGCCGTGCACCGGTTATCGGATTGGCAAAGAAAAGCTGTTTACGTCTGTTCTCAGGGACCTCACAGCCGAAAGGATCGCCGTACCAATCGCAACGATGTACGGGGAGGTCCCACTTGAGGTCCAAGAGACCGACAAGACGGGTGACAGTGCTGGGTTCGGCCGGAGCGCTCATCACGGCGACCCTGATAGCCGGAGCCGTGGCGGCCCCGTCGGCCACCGCCGACTCGCGCCGCGGTCAGGACCGCGAGCAGCGCGGGGCGGCGATCGCCGCGGAACGGGCCGCCAAGGCAGGGATCGACTGGCAGGACTGTCCCGCGGACTGGGGCTTCGAGAAGCCGATCCAGTGCGGTTATGTCAGCGTCCCGCTCGACTACGCCCACCCGAACGGCAAGCAGATCAAGCTGGCCGTGGACCGCATCGGGAACACGGGCACCGCGGACGAGCGCCAGGGCGCCCTCGTCTACAACCCGGGCGGACCCGGTGCCTCGGGCATGCGCTTCCCGCGCCGCGTGACCACCAAGAACCCCGTCTGGGCCAACGCCGCCAAGGCGTACGACTTCGTGGGCTTCGACCCGCGCGGTGTCGGCCACTCGGCGCCCATCTCCTGCATTGACCCTCAGGAGTTCGTGAAGGCGCCCAAGGCCGACCCGGTTCCGGACACGGAGGCGGACAAGCAGGCCCAGCGCAAGCTGGCCGCCGAGTACGCGGACGGCTGCGCCGAGCGCAGCGGCGACATGCTGCCGCAGATGACCACGCCGAACACCGCGCGCGACCTCGACGTCATCCGCGCCGCCCTCGGCGAGAAGAAGCTGAACTACCTGGGCGTCTCGTACGGCACGTACCTCGGCGCCGTCTACGGCACGCTCTTCCCGGGGCACGTCCGCCGCATGGTCGTCGACAGCGTCGTCGACCCGTCGCGCGAGAACATCTGGTACCAGGCCAACCTGGAGCAGGACATCGCCTTCGAGGGCCGCTGGAAGGACTGGGAGGACTGGGTCGCCAAGAACGACGCGGCCTTCCACCTCGGCGACACCCGCGCCAAGGTCCAGGACCAGTGGCTCAAGCTCCGTGCCACCGCGAAGAAGAGCCCTCTCGGCGGGGTCGTCGGTCCGGCCGAGCTGATCTCCTTCTTCCAGAGCGCCCCGTACTACGACTCCTCGTGGGTACCGACCGCGCAGGTGTTCAGCAAGTACGTCGCCGGTGACACCCAGGCGCTGATCGACGCGGCCTCTCCCGACCTGTCCGACACCGCGGGCAACATCTCCTCGGAGAACGGCAACGCCGTCTACACGGCCGTCGAGTGCGCCGACGCCAAGTGGCCCACGAGCTGGAAGCGTTGGGACCGCGACAACACGCGGCTCCACAAGGACTACCCGTTCATGACCTGGGCCAACGCGTGGATGAACCTGCCGTGCGCCACCTGGTCGGCCAAGCAGCAGACCCCGGTCGACGTGAAGACCGGCAAGGGCCTGCCGCAGGTGCTGATCGTGCAGTCCACGCGTGACGCCGCCACCCCGTACCCGGGCGCCGTCGAACTGCACAAGCGCTTCAAGGGCTCCCGTCTGATCACCGAGAAGGACGCGGGCTCGCACGGTGTGACCGGCCTGGTCAACCCGTGCATCAACGGGCGGGTGGACACCTACCTGCTCACCGGCAAGACCGACGCCGCCGACGTGACGTGCACGCCGCACGCGACGCCGACGCCGTAACCGCAGGGCCCTGAAGTGAGGGGGCGGCCGGGACTCCCGGCCGCCCCCTCACTCATGACATACCGTCAACTCAGCGGCATCCGCGGGAACTTGCGGGCCGTCGCCGCCTTCTCCTCGGCCTCCTCGGCCTTGACGACCGCCGCGTACCGGTCGACGTACTCCTGCTCGGAGAGGGTCAGGATGGCGTACATGATCTCGTCGGTGACGGCGCGCAGGATCGCCTTCTCGTTCTCCATCCCGGCGTAGCGGGAGAAGTCCATCGGCTTGCCGAAGCGGATGACCACGCGCCGGAAGTTCGGGATGACCTGGCCGGGCGGCTGCGCCTCGAACGTGCCGATCATCGCGCAGGGGATCACCGGCACCTGGGCCCTGAGCGCCATGACGGCGACGCCGACCTTGCCCTTGTAGAGGCGCCCGTCGTGCGACCGCGTCCCCTCCGGGTAGATCCCCAGCAATTCCTCCTTGCGCAGCACACCGAGCCCCTCACGGATCGCGGCCTGGCCCGCCTCCTTGCCGGAGCGGTCCACCGGGATCTGCCCGGCGCTGCGGAAGAACGCGGCCGTGAGGCGTCCCTTGATGCCGGGGCCCGTGAAGTACTCCGCCTTCGCCAGGAAGGTGATGCGCCGCTTGAGAACCGCGGGCATCAGGAAGTGGTCCGAGAACGACAGATGGTTGCCCGCGACGATGGCCGGCCCCGACGACGGGATGTGCTCAAGACCCTCGATCCGAGGCCGGAAGACCAGCCTCAACAAGGGCCCCAGCAGCACGTATTTGAGCAGGTAATAGAACAAGGGGTCGCTCCTCACTCCGTCGGATCGGCTCAACCGCCGCGTTCTAGCAGGTCAACGGGCATGCGATGGGCTGTCAGTGTAGGCGCAGGCGTGGCCCGCCGGAACCGGGCCCGACCGGACTCGCACCGATTCCCCGCACGTTTCTGAAGGTTCGCCGTAGAGACGAAAAGGGGTCGCTCAGCACGGGCGGGAACGACCGCCGGACCAGGGTGCTGCTACTGGCGGGTAGAGATCAACCTTGCCGACGCGGCGTGACGCAAACACAGTTGGTAGCTGGCACACATGCGCCCCTTGATTCCCGGCAGCATTCCTGAAGCGACCCGCGGCGCCGGTACCGGGCACGCGTCACGTGGATTCCCTCGCCATCGCGGACCTGGCCGAGCAGCGTCACCGTCCTGTGTATTACCGTTCAGCGAATGCCCGGGTTCGCCGGATCAAGGAGCGGCTCGGATCCACTCAGCCAGAGGCCGTGCCCGTGGGAAGTCAGCCGCGCATCTGGATCGCGGTGGCGCTGTGCGTGGGTGGACTCGCCGCGCTGATAGACCAGTTGGCGCCCTCGGCGCAGCTCTTCGGCCATGCACGCGACTGGTGTCCGATGCTCCTTGTGCTGGCCGGCCTCGGGGGTGCTGTCCGTCTCCTTCTGGAGACCCGGAACGTCCTTCGGGGGCCGGTCTTTCTGACCCTCACCGGCATGGTGCTCCTGCTGGTCACGCTCGATCCACTGCCTTCTGCCGTACGCCCGTTGCTGGTGCCCGCGCTGCTCGTCTTCCTGGGGGTTGCCATGTTGGTACGACTGGCCGCGGCGGGCCACGGCGTTCCGGAACGGCCGGTGACACGGCTCGTCTGCATCGCCGAGGCCCGCCGAGTCGCCTGGCCGCGGGGCGAGTTCTCGCTCGGCACGATCACCACGGTCGCGAGCGGGTGCGTCATAGACCTCACCCGGGCCACACCCTTGGACAACGTGGCGCGATTGGACATCACCACGGCGCTGAGCGGCGTCGACCTCCGGATCCCGGACGGATGGCGGGTCACCTTCGACTCCCGCCGTGTGGCGGGACGTTGCCCCGGGTCGGCAGACGATCGACCCGGTGCGCCCGGTGCGCCGACCCTTGAGGTGAAGGCGCTGGTCATAGGAGCCGGCGTCGAAGTCCGCTACGAGGGTGGCTACGCGGGATCCGACGAGGTGTCGGAATCTCCGGCGGGCGCGTAGTCCACGGGCGCGGGCCAACCGCCCCTGCGCTCCCACAGGGCCATCAACTTGCCGTTGATGTCACGTTCCTCGTCCGTGTTGGCCGGCATCTTCAGTGACATGTCCCGCAGGAGCTTCATGCGGTACACGGCGATGGCGGCGGTGAAGGCGATGCCGTACGTCGTGGCCGCGTGCAGGGCGGCGTGGTAGGCGAACCAGGACAGCAGGGCGCAGATGGCGGGGACGGCCGGCCACAGGGGGTGCAGCACCAGAAGTGCTGTGGTGATGAGCGCGCCCAGCCCGAAGGTGATGCAGAGGCGTACCGCTATGTCCAACTGATTGCGGTACTCGGTCACTTTCTGCAGGGCGTCTTCGGGCAGCGAGAAGAACAGCCGCGGCCATGCCATGACAGCGTCGAGCCCGTAGGGGGCGCCTGCCCGGTCCTCCGCCGCGCGCAGCCGGTTCCCCAGCTTGGTCGGCAGCAGATTCGCGTCCGGCAGGAGGTCGAGCTTCTGCGCCGCCGAGTCCGCGAGCAGGGGAAGGCGGTCGGTCAGGTGGTCGATGACCCAGTCGAGCCGGGACTTGCGCCGCTCCTGCATCCAGCTTCCGAATGCCGCCAACGGGGCCAGCGGCCCGGAACGGCCCCAGTAGCCCTCCAGGACCTGGATCGACGCGAGTTCGAGCGGCTGGAGGAGGAGCCCCACGACGAGCGACCCGGCGGTGGCCAGTGCGGCGCCGACCCATCCGAATCGCAGGATCGAACGACGAGACCGTCACGGGTTGCTCGCAGTCTTTGGTGAAGCACCACACCGTGAAAGCCTGCTTCGGCCGCGCGAATTCACAGATCCCGTGCTCCTGACAGCAGTGCTTGGGTGTTATCCGATAGACGAAATCTCCCCAAATGCAGTCGGGGTCTCGGCAGAGAGCCAATTTGGGGCCAGGCGGCTTGTCGCTCGGCAGTCTCATCACGGCGCAGGAGACCAGCACGAGCAACAAGACCGCGCCGGGTCTGCCCAACAGGCGCGTCCTGCGCGATCTGTGCGACGGCATGCGGAACTCCTGGGCCACGGGAGTCGGGTCTCGACGGTAGGGCGGAGAGGTGGCTCGTGTCGAGAGCACGGCGACTCACCCTGCTCGCACTGGTTTTGCGTACTCGCGCAGATGTGGCGAACTGTGGTGATATTCATGGCACTTGGGCACCATGGCAGCAGGCGCGGAGCACCGCGCGGCCGGTCTCCCTCGGAGGTCTGTTGTGGGGCACGGAGCCCGCTGGACGGTTGTGGTCCTGGCCACCATCGGCGCCTTCGGTGTGCCGTGGATCGCGCTGACACTCGCGGGATCCACGGCGGACACGACGCTGGCCCTGGCATCGACCACAAGCGCCGCGGTGCTCAGCGCCGGAGGGTGGTACGCCGCTCGCGATCCGCATCGCCCGGCAACTGAACCACCTTCACCCATGCCGGCAGAGGGAACCCTGGTGGTGGGTCCCCTGCCGCAGGAGCCGCTCGCTTTCCAGGAGCGGTTGCGACTCATGGAGGAACTCGACCGCGCCATGGAGTTGCGCGGCGCCTCCACCGCGTGTGCGCTGACCGGAGGCAGGGGTGTCGGCAAGACACAGTTGGCCGGCGCCTACGCGCGCTCCCGGATCGAGGCCGGATGGCGCGTCGTGGCGTGGATCGTGGCCGAAGAGCCCGGACAGATCATCGCCGGGCTCGATGAGCTTGCGGAGGCCGCGGGCGTCAAGGGTTCGATCCAGGACGCCGAACTCGCCGCGGCGGCGGCCCGGCAGTGGCTCGAACGGTTGCCGGAACCGTCGCTGCTGGTACTGGACAATGTCGGGGATCCCGACGAAGTCAGGGAGTGGCTTCCGCGTCTCGGCCGGACCCGCACCCTGATGACCAGCACCACGCGCTCCGTGGCCCACCTCGGAGCCACCGTGGACATCGGGATGTTCTCGGTGGACGAGGCGGTGGCCTTTCTGCGTGAGGTGTCGATGGTCGGCGAGCCCGAGACGGGCACAGCGGCTGCCGAGGAACTGGTCCTGGAGCTCGGCTGTATGCCGCTTGCCCTGGCCCAGGCCGCATGGGTCATCCGTATGCAGGGTCTGGCCTTCACGGAGTACCTGGAACGGTTCCGCCACCGTCCGACGAAGGAGGCCACCTGGCGCGTGCCGGGCGAGCCGTATCCGAGTGGTGTGGCCGAGGCATTGCTGTCCGCGATCGCGCATGCCGAGACGGGTGATCACTCCGAGACCGTCCGTCGGGCCACCGAGTACATCTCGCTGATGTCTCCGTCCGGGGTGCACCGGGACGACCTCCGTGCGGCCATGCCGGACCGGGACGCGGACGAGATCGCCGCCGTTGTCGGGCAGTTGACCGAAGCCTGCCTCGTGACACTGAGCCTGGACGGCGGCACCGTGGTGATGCACCGCCTGGTACAGCGCATCGTCCGCGACCGTCTCCAGGACGACGGGCGGTTGCAGGCGCGGATGGAGGAGATGGCCACGATCCTGAGCGGTCTGCTGCCCGACACGGACGGCACCCTGATGCTCAACGACGGGGACCATGGACTCACGGATCACATTCTTGCTCTGTGGGCTGCGGCCGAGCCTCTGGGGGACGCGGCTCGTCGCGGTCTCCTGCAACTGCGCCGAACTGCCGTGTGGCTCCTGGTGAACAGGGCCGAGTTGGACCGTGCCTGTCGACTCGGCCGCGAGGTGCTCGCCGATCACGAACGAATATTTCCGTCCTCCGACTCCAGCAGAGAAGCGAAGGAAGAGACGCTCGATGCCCGGGAATCGCTGATGCGGGCCTATATGGCAGCGGAGCAGTACGCCTCAGCCGTTCCCCTGGCGGAGCAGTCCGTGGTGGACCACGGTGGACTCTTCGGCCCGGACGACCGCAGGACGCTGGAAGCCGTCAACACACTTGGTTATGTGCTGGAAGTGGCTGGACGCCTGGACGAGGCGCTCACGGTCCATACGCGCAATCTGGCCGACAGCATCCGGGTCAACGGGCCCGGGCACGAGACGACACTGCGCGCTCAGATCAACTTGGCCAGCACGTTCAGGTCCCAGGGCGACAGCCCGCGGGCACTGGTGCTCTTCGAGAAGAACGTCGCTGACAACGAGCGTTGCATGGGCCCGGATCACCGCTCGACGCTCAATGCCCGAGGCGAACTCGCGCGCATGTATGAGCGGGTCGGGCGATCCGCGGAGGCGGTGGTGCTCTACGAGAGTCTCCTCGCTGACCTGCGGCGTCTGTACCCCGACGCGCACCGGTCGTTTCTCTGGTGGGGTCGCTATCAGGCACAGGCGTTGCAGAGTTCGGGTCGGACCGAGGAGGCGATCGATGAACTCGAACGCCTGCTGGAGCGCAGCGAACACGGACTCGGCAGCGACCATCCGGAGACGCTGTCCATCAGGATCTTTCTCGCCCGAGCCCTCATGACGGCCCGGCAATACAGCAACGCCATCGCATTGTTCGAGCGGTGCGTCGCCGACCGGGAGCGGGTTCTCGGGCCTCACAACCGACGTACCCTCAACGCCCGTCGCAACCTCGGGCTCACCCTGCTGGCCGCCGGCAGACGCTCCCACGCGATCGGCTGTCTGGAATCCGTGCTGGCCGATTACGAGCGGGCGATCGGAGCGCACCATCCCTTCACTGAAGGAGCTCGCGCCGATCTCGTCCGGGCCCGCGCTGCCCGGTCGCCGCTGCGGCGATTGCTGTTGCCCGCGCCGTAGACCCGCTGCCGGGGCCGTGCGCCGGTGCGGTTCACCCCTAGGAGGCGGTGGACGCGTCCTTCGGGGTGAACGCACTCGGGCGGCTCGGCAGGGCGGGGGCCGAGGCTCGGTAGAACGGGGCCGAGGTCAGACCCCGCGCGTCAGAACCTTCTCCAAGGACGCCAGCGCCGATTCGAGTTCCTCGCCCGTGATGGTCAGCGGCGGGGCCAGGCGGATCGTCGAGCCGTGGGTGTCCTTGACGAGGATTCCCTCGCGCATGAGGCCCTCGCTGATCTCGCGGCCCGTGCCGATGGAGGGGTCGATGTCGACGCCCGCCCAGAGGCCGCGTGAGCGGAAGCCCTCGACGCCCTTGCCCACGAGTGCCGCGAGGCCGTCCCGCAGGACGACGCCCAACTGGGCGGCCCTGCGCTGGAATTCACCGGTCTCCAGCAGCCCGACGACGGCAGAGCCGACCGCCGCGGCGAGCGGATTGCCGCCGAACGTCGAACCGTGCTCGCCGGGGCGCAGCACTCCGAGTACATCCCGGCGGCCGACCACCGCCGACACCGGCACGATGCCGCCGCCGAGCGCCTTGCCGAGGAGGAGCAGGTCCGGGACGACGCCCTCGTGCTCGACGGCGAGGGTGGTGCCCGTGCGGCCGAGGCCCGACTGGATCTCGTCCGCGATGAACAGGCAGCCGGTGCGGCGGGTCAGTTCGCGTACGCCGGTGAGGTAGCCGTCGTCGGGGATCACCACGCCCGCCTCGCCCTGGATGGGCTCGATCAGCACGGCCGCGGTCGTCTCGTCGACCGCGGCTTCGAGCGCGGCGAGGTCGTTGTACGGGACGACACGGAAGCCGGGCGTGAAGGGGCCGAAGCCCGCCCGGGCCGTCTCGTCCGTGGAGAAGCTGACGATGGTCGTCGTACGGCCGTGGAAGTTATCGGCGGCCACGACGATCGTCGCCTGGTCGGGAGCGACGCCCTTCACCTCGTACGCCCATTTGCGGGCCACCTTGATGGCGCTCTCCACCGCCTCCGCACCCGTGTTCATGGGCAGGACCATGTCCAGGCCCGTCAACTCCGCGAGGGACTCCGCGAATTGGGCCAGCTGGTCGTTGTGGAAGGCGCGCGAGGTGAGTGTCAGGCGGTCGAGCTGGCGGTGCGCCGCCTCGATCAACTCGGGGTTGCGGTGGCCGAAGTTGAGGGCCGAGTAGCCCGCCAGCATGTCGAGATAGCGGCGGCCCTCGACGTCCTCGACCCAGGTGCCCTCGGCGCGGGCGACGACCACCGGCAGCGGGTGGTAGTTGTGCGCGAGGACGGGCGCCTCGGCGCGGATCAGGTCGGCGGAGGTGCGCGTACGTGCGGGAGCGGTCATGAACGGATCTCCTGAGTACAGCACTTGATGCCTCCGCCGGCCTTCTGGAACTCCGAGAGGTCGACGGGGACGGGGACGTAACCGCGGCGCGCGAGCTGGTCGGCGAGAGCCGTCGCCCCCGGCGCGATGAAGACGTGGCGGCCGTCGGAGACGGAGTTGAGGCCGAAGGCCATCGCGTCCTCCCGGGTGGCGAGCACCGCGTCCGGGAACAGGCGGGCGAGCACCTCGCGGCTGCCGGGGGAGAAGGCCTCCGGGTAGTACACGATGTTCGCTTCGTGCCCGCCGTCGAGGACGAAGAGCGCCGTGTCCAGGTGGTAGAAGCGCGGGTCCACCAGCTGGAGGCTGATCACCGGGACTCCGAAGAACTCCTGCACCTCGCGATGGGCCTGGGGGGTCGTACGGAATCCGGTGCCCGCCAGGACGTACCGGCCCGCCGGGACCAGATCGCCCTCGCCCTCGCACACCGACTCGGGGCGGTAGACGTCGAAACCGGCCGCCTTGAACCAGGTCTCGTACGCGGTGGACTCGGGGCGGCGCTGCGGCGCGTGGAACAGCGAGCCGAAGACACGGCCCGCCAGGACGAGCGCGGAGTTCGCCGCGAACACCATGTCGGGGAGGCCGGTGACCGGCTCGACGGCGTCGACGGTGTGGCCGTGGGCGCGGTAGGCGCGGATCAGCGCCTGCCACTGACCACGGGCGAGGTCGACGTCCACGGGTGTGTCGGGATGCATCCAGGGATTGATCGCGTACTGCACGGCGAAGTGTCTGGGTTCGCAGACGAGAAAGCGCCGGGGGCGCGGCACACGGCTGTCGGGCACAGAGGGGTTCCTCCGCTTTCCTGCGGTGTCGGCTGGGGATGCCTCCACGGTAGGAAACGGGGGATACGGGCGACAAGCGACGAGAGCTGCGCGTGTGCGCAGTATCGCTGCGTTGAGTGGCGGGTCAGCGCACGTTTGATGCGTCCTCTGGGGCGGCGTGGGTCGCGCCGGCCTCCGGGGCCTCCGGCAGCAGGTGGGACAGCACCATGTAGCTGATGGTCTTCCGGATGAAGGGCTCGGCGCGGATGCGCTCCAGCACCTCCTCGAAGTGCTCCACGTCCGTGGCCCGCACATGCAGCAGCGCGTCCGCGCCCCCGGTCACGGTCATCGCCGCGGTGATCTCCGGATGGTTGCGCACGACCTCCGCGAGCCGCCGGGGCGGGGCCGCGCCCTCGCAGTACACCTCGACGTACGCCTCCGTACGCCAGCCGAGTGCGGTGGGCTTCACCGTGGCCGTGAACCCGGTGATCACGCCGGTCTCGCGCAGCCGGTCCACGCGGCGCTTGACCGCGGTCGCGGACAGCCCGATCTCCGTGCCGATCTCCGCGAAACTGGTCCTCGCGTTCGCCATCAGGGCCGTGATGATCTTGCGGTCGAGCTCGTCGAACCCCGCGGGCTTGCTGTTCATGGCGGCACTGTATCCAGCGAAAACGTGCACGCCGTCCAGCGACAACGTCCACGCCGGCGCCGACAACGTCCACGTCCCGCAGATGTCCAGTCGTACGAATCGCTCTTACACTCCACTCTCATGCTGCGCGCGCTCGCCGTCGACGACGAACAACCGTCCCTTGAGGAGCTCCTCTATCTGCTGAACGCCGATCCACGCGTCAGCAGCGCCGAGGGCGCGAGCGACGCGACCGAGGCGCTGCGCCGGATCAACCGCGCCCTGGAATCCGGACCCGACGGGCCGGAGGCGATCGACGTCGTCTTCCTCGACATCCACATGCCCGGCCTCGACGGCCTCGATCTCGCCCGGCTGCTCACCGGGTTCGCCCAGCCCCCGCTCGTCGTGTTCGTCACCGCCCACGAGGGCTTCGCCGTGCAGGCCTTCGACCTCAAGGCCGTCGACTACGTACTGAAGCCGGTACGGCGGGAACGGCTCGCCGAGGCCGTACGGCGGGCAGCCCAGCTCAGGGACACCGCACCGCTGATTCCCGTGCACGAGCCCGACCCCGACCACATCTCCGTCGAACTCGGCGGCGTCACCCGCTTCGTGGCCGTCGAGGACATCACCCATGCCGAGGCGCACGGCGACTACGCCCGGCTGCACACCGCGCAGGGCAACCACCTCGTCCGCATCCCGCTGTCCACCCTCGAAGAGCGCTGGCGCTCCCGCGGCTTCGTCCGCATCCACCGGCGCCACCTCGTCGCGCTGCGCCACATCGGCGAACTCCGCCTGGACGCGGGCACGGTGAGCGTCCTCGTCGACTCCGTCGAACTCCAGGTCAGCCGCCGGCACGCGCGCGAACTGCGCGACCTGCTGCTGCGCCGGACCACGAGCTGAGGAGTACGCGCGTGCCCCAAGACCCGACCGAGCGCCGTGTGGTCGTCACCGGAGTGCCCCGGCGCACCCGGCGAACGTCCGGCTACTATCGGCCCAGGACCGAGATCGACGAACAGACCACCCTCGGCCACACCTACGTCCGCTCCCTGATGCGCAGTCAACTCCGCGTCGCCCTCGTGGTGTTCGCCGTTCTCGTACTGCTCGTCGGCCCGCTGCCCCTCGTCTTCGCCGCGATGCCGGACGGCGCGAGCCTGGAATGGGCCGTGCTCGGATTCTGCGTGTACCCGCCGCTGGTGCTGCTCGCCCGCTGGTACGTACGCCGGGCGGAGCGCAACGAGAAGGACTTCGTGCGGCTGGTCGAGGACCGCTGAGCCGTGCACGACGACCGCCGAGCCATGGACGAGGATCGCTGAGCCGTGAACCAGAACTACTCCGTCCCCGCTGTCGCCCTGGTCGTCGTGGCAACCGTCCTGGTCGGCGCGTTCGGCCTGCGCATATCCCGGACCACCTCCGACTTCTACGTCGCCTCGCGCACCGTGGGTCCCCGGCTCAACGCGGCCGCGATCAGCGGCGAATACCTCTCCGCCGCCTCCTTCCTGGGCATCGCGGGCCTCGTGCTGGTCCAGGGCCCCGACATGCTCTGGTACCCGGTCGGCTACACGGCCGGCTATCTGGTACTGCTCCTCTTCGTCGCGGCCCCGCTGCGCCGCTCCGGCGCGTACACGCTGCCCGACTTCGCGGAGGCGCGGCTCGGCTCCCAGGCGGTGCGCCGCCTGGCCGGTGCCTTCGTCGTCGGCGTCGGCTGGCTGTATCTGCTGCCCCAACTGCAGGGCGCGGGGCTGACGTTGGCCGTGCTGACCGACGCGCCGGACTGGTTCGGCGGAGTGCTGGTCGCGGTCGTCGTGGTCGCCACCGTCGCCGCGGGCGGCATGCGCAGCATCACCTTCGTCCAGGCCTTCCAGTACTGGCTCAAGCTCACCGCGCTGCTGGTTCCGGCCTTGTTCCTGGTCCTCGCCTGGCAGGCCCACGGCGCACCCCGCGACGCCTTCGACGAACCGGCGACCTTCCGCGAGCAGCGGGTCGTACGCGTCGACGACAGCCTCGACCTCAAGCTCGCCCGACCGCTGGGCGTCACCGCGACGGGCCGCGTCGACGGGCGGCGCTACGAGGACGAGCGCGTCGAACTCCCCGCGGGCGTCCACCACATCGAGCGCGGCACCCGGCTCACCTTCACCAAGGGCGATCCGGTCCCGGTGGCCGACCGCGGCACCAACGGCGGCATGTCGACCTCGCTGGCGGCCGGGCGCGAGGAACGCCCGCTGTACGCCACGTACGGACTGATCCTCGCCACCTTCCTCGGCACAATGGGACTGCCGCACGTGGTCGTCCGCTTCTACACCAGCCCGCACGGAGTCGCCGCCCGCCGCACCACGGTCGCCGTGCTCGGCCTGATCGGCGCCTTCTACCTCCTCCCGCCCCTCTACGGCGCGTTGGCCCGCCTGTACGCCCCCGAGCTCAGCCTCACCGGGGACGCGGACGCCGCCGTACTCCTGTTGCCCGACCGGATGATCGGCGGGCTCGGCGCGGATCTCCTCGGCGCGCTGGTGGCGGGCGGTGCCTTCGCGGCGTTCCTGTCGACCGCGTCCGGGCTGACCATGGCGGTGGCGGGCGTGCTCACCCAGGATGTGCTGCCCACGCGCGGAGTACGGCACTTCAGGCTCGGCACCGTGCTCGCGATGGCGGTGCCGCTGGCGGCGAGCGTGCTGGTGGGCGGACTCCCGGTCGCCGACGCGGTGGGGCTCGCGTTCGCCGTGTCCGCGTCCTCCTTCTGCCCCCTGCTGATGCTGGGTATCTGGTGGCGGCGGCTGACCCCGCCGGGCGCGGCCGCCGGGATGGTCGTCGGGGGCGGCTCGGCGCTGGTCGCGGTCGGCGCGACCATGGCGGGCTATCCGGGCTCGGGTTCGCTGCACGCGCTGCTCGCCTGGCCCGCACTGTGGTCGGTGCCGCTCGGCTTCGTGACGATGGTGCTGGTGTCGCTGGCCACTTCGGGGCGGGTTCCGGCCGGGACGGCGGCGATCCTGGCCCGGTTCCATCTGCCGGAGGAACTCTCCGACGGCCAGGTGCGCGCGGCCGTGAACGCGAAGGGGGCCGAGGCATGAGCGGGTTCCTCGCCGGGCTCTGCGTCGCCGTACTCCCGCTGCTCGCCGCCGGTTTCTGGCTCGGCAGACGCACCGCGCGGCCCCAGAACCTCGGCGGACTCGGCACGCCGGTCGAGCATGCCACCTTCCAGACCCTGCACACCGCCTCGCTCGCCGCACCCCCGCTGCGCGCGGGCCTCACGGAGGAGACGGCGGGCCGGTCCGCGCGCCGGCTGCGCACCCTGCTCGGCACGGACGCGCTGTGCCTCACCGACCAGGAGACGGTCCTCGCCTGGGACGGCATCGGGGCCCACCACCGCGCCGAGATCATGGAACGGCTCGGCGGCCCGCTGGAGACCGGCCGCGGTGAGGCCTTCCGGCTGACGTGCGACGAACCCGACTGCCCGCTGCGCTGGGCCGTCGTCGCCCCGCTCACCGTCGATGAACGGGTGCACGGAGCGCTCGTCGCCTGCGCGCCCCGCGAGTCCGCCGTCCTCGTACGGGCCGCGGGCGAGGTTGCCCGCTGGGTCTCGGTCCAGCTGGAACTCGCCGACCTCGACCAGTCCCGTACGCGTCTGATCGAGGCGGAGATCAAGGCACTGCGCGCCCAGATATCACCGCACTTCATCTTCAACTCGCTCGCGGTGATCGCCTCGTTCGTCCGCACCGACCCCGAGCGCGCCCGCGAACTGCTCCTGGAATTCGCCGACTTCACCCGCTACTCGTTCCGCAGGCACGGCGACTTCACCACTCTCGCCGACGAACTCCACGCCATCGACCACTACTTGGCACTGGTCAGGGCCCGCTTCGGGGAGCGCCTCTCGGTCACGCTGCAGATCGCGCCCGAGGTGCTGCCGGTCGCGCTGCCCTTCCTCTGCCTCCAGCCCCTCGTCGAGAACGCCGTCAAACACGGCCTGGAAGGCAAGACCGACAAGAGCCACATCAGCATCACGGCCCAGGACGCGGGCGCCGAGGCGCTGGTCGTCATCGAGGACAACGGCGCCGGAATGGACCCGGACCGGCTGCGCCGCATCCTCGCCGGAGAGGTCAGCCCCTCCGGCGGCATCGGGCTGTCCAACGTCGACGAACGTCTGCGCCAGGTCTACGGGGACGACCACGGCCTCGTCATCGAGACCGCGGTGGGCGCGGGAATGAAGATCACCGCCCGGCTGCCCAAGTACCAGCCGGGCGTGCACTCGGCGGGACGGCTGCCCAGGGAGTGACCCCTATGCACCCTTACGTACTGCGCGACGCGACCATCCCCAGCGTGATCAGGCCGAGTACGACCCAGCCGAACCACAGCCAGCCGTTGCTGCCGAGCGCCACCGTGTAGGCCGTCACCATGACGAGCCCGCCCACGGTGATCACCCCCATCGTCTTCGTCGAACCGGGCATCGCAACACCCTCCTCGAAGGCGGGTCCGCGACGCGGGCCGTGGCCTTGGGCCCATTTTCACCCGGAGGGACGGTGTTTGCCAGAGGCGGACGAGCCAGCGGGTGCTTGGTGGCTCATCCGAGGGCATGGGCTAGCTCGCGTAGGTGCAGACCACCCAGTAGAAGCCCTTGCCCCACAGGCCCTGGCTCTGCACGCCGTGGTTCGCGGTGTGGTCGGTCGTGGCGCCGAACTTGCCGTCCAGGGAGGCCTGGTGGCACTCGTCGTTCATCACGGTGTTGGCCTCCGCCATCGGTACGGAGTGGTCGAGCTGGGTGAAGCCCACGACCTGGTCCGAGTGCTCCTTGTCGCAGGCGACCAGCTTGTATTCCTTGATGTTCTTCGCGTCTTTGCCTGTAGCGCGGAGACAGTCGCCCTTCTGCATCTGGGCCGGGTCGTGAAAGATCATCGCGTACGGGCGGAACGACCCGAGCGGGCCGTACACGGGGCCGTGTATCCCTGCCAGCAGGCACGCCACCTTGCCGCCGGTGGCCTCGAAGCCTGCGGCCGAGGGGATGACGGCAACACTCTCCACGTTGGAGCCCATCTTCTCGGCGGTGCTGTGCGTCATCTTGCGGCACAAGCCCGGACCGAAGGTTCGGGCATTCTCCAGGGAGGAGGCCTTGTAGAAGTTCATTACCTGGCCGTCGGGGACCCGCTGGTCGCAGCTGGGATCCACTTCCATGTACGAGAGGGGGGTCACCCTTCCTCCGGTCCGGGAGGCGACGACGCAGTCCCCGGGTTTCAGCGGCTTGGCAAGTCCCACCTGGGACCCGTAGGGCAGCCCGACCTTGTGCGCCGTCGCGTACCCGTAAACCCCGCCGGCCAAGCCCAGCCCGAGGACCACGGACGACAGCGCGATCAGCAGGCGCGGGCGCCTGCCCCGACGCCGGCCCGAGGGCTGCTGCCACGGGGCGACCGGCGGTGTCGGGTATCCGGGCGGCGGGCCGAATCCATGGCCTGGTTGCGGGGTGCTCGGTGTCGGCGGGCCGAAGCCCGTGGGCACGGGTGTTTCCACAGAGGGGCGGTTCGAGCCGAGCGCGGTCGGGGAGTACGGGGCAGCGCTGCCGACGTCCTGGGCCCCTGGGGAGTACGCGGTGGGGGAGTACGGCGCCGGGCCGCCGGGGTCGAGGGCGGTGGGGGTGTACGGGGCCGGCCTGCCGGAGTCCAGAGCGGTGGGCGTGTACGGAGCCGGGGCGGCGCCGTCGGGATTGCCGTCGGAGGTCACGAACCCCGCCCAGGGCGGCTGCGAGCCCGTGTCGGCCTGGGTCGGCGGACGGAGCTCGGGCGTGATGATCCGGGCCAGAGCCGCCGCCGTGTCCTCGGCGGAGAGACGGCGGGCCGGGTCCTTGACCAGCAGCGCCTCGATGAGCGGGCGCAGGGCACCGGCCCGTACCGGCGTCCGCGGGTCTTCGAGTACCACCGCGGTGAGCGCGGCGAGGTCCGTGTCACGGTCGAAGGGGCCGACGCCCTCCACGATGAAGTACAGGGTGCAGCCCAGCGAGAACAGGTCGGCCGCGGCGGTCGGCGGCCCGCCCGTCGCACGCTCGGGAGCCAGATAGCCGGGCGTGCCCACCAGCACGGACGTCCGCGTCCAGCGCGTCTCCAGCGAGTCGGGCTGCACGGAGATGCCGTAGTCGGTGAGCAGGATGCGGGAAGCAGGGGTGCCGGTGCGGTCCGGTGCCAGCAGGATGTTGGCGGGCTTGACGTCCCGGTGCATGATGCCGTGCTCGTGCCCGGCGGTCAGGGCGTCCAGGACCGCGAGGCCGATGCGGGCGGCCTCGTACGGTGCCAGCGGACCGCGCCGGGGGAGTACGTGGCGCAGGTCCTCCGCGCCGGCCACGTACTCCATCACGATCCACGGAAGCCCTTCGTCCTCCAGGACGTCGTGCACGGTCACCACATGCGGGTGGCCGCGCAGCACCGCCGCGTGCCGGGCCTCGGCCCGGGCGCGGGCGATCTGGGCCTCCTGCTCCTCCGGGGCCTCCGAAGGATTGCGGAACCTGATCTCCTTGAGGGCGACGTCGCAGTCGAGACGCTGGTCGTGGGCGCGCCAGACATGGCCCATCCCGCCGGAGCCGATCCGGTCCAGCAGCAGATACCGGCCGGCGATGATCCGGCCCACTCCCGACTGCGATGATCCTGTTGCCATCCGGTGTGCTCCCGGGTTCTGCGTGGGGTCGTACACGGTCAGGCCGTGGCCACGGTGGGCTCGACGGACGTCGAGTCGACCGGGTCGGGCGAGGAGGAGGACGAACCGCCGTCGGTCGGTGAGCTCGACCCACCGCCACCTGTGTCGGAAGGCGAGCTGCTGTTCGTCGGTCCGGTGCCACCGCCTGTGTCTGCGGTCCCGCCCGTGTCTGCGGTCCCGCCCGTGTCTGCGGTACCTCCGGTGTCTCCGGTTCCGCCGGAGGTAGGGGTGCCGGTGTCGGCGGTGCCTCCGGTGTCGGCGGTGCCTCCGGTGTCTGCGGTCCCGCCCGTGTCTGCGGTACCTCCGGTGTCTCCGGTTCCGCCGGAGGTCGGGGTGCCGGTGTCGGCGGTGCCTCCGGTGTCGGCGGTGCCTCCGGTGTCGGCGGTCCCTCCGGTGTCAGCGGTCCCTCCGGTGTCTGCCGTCCCGCCCGTATCGGTTCCTTCGGTGGGCGACTCCGAGCCTGTGGTGCCTCCGTCGGTGCCGTCGGATGCCACGAACAGCGTCACCGGCGTCTGCCAGGGCTGCTCGCGGCCCTCGGCCGGGTCGCTGCCCGTGACGATCGCGTCGTCGGAGGGCGGTTCGCTGCCCTCATACGCGGGGACCAGCCCTGCGGCGGCCAGGGCGTTGGCGGCATCGGCGTACGTCCGGTCCCTCACGGGCGGCACGATGACCGGCTCATCCGTCTGGAACGTCTGGTCCTCGGCGTCGAGGCCGATGTCCCGGGTGATCCTCTGGTCGGGGTCCTGGACGTCGATGAGCTGAAGGTTGTCGATCTTCGCGTCCCTGGGCGGCGCCTGGACGACCGCCGCGTCGTGCGGCTTGTAGCCCGCCCACTTCTTGTTGCCGTCCTGGAACTTCACCGAGACTTTTTCGGCACTATGCGTGAAGGGGCGCAGTGGATTACCGCATGAGCACTTCACCGCGGGAAGTCCCTGCTGGTCGACCAGAATGGCGATTCCCGCCTGCAGCAAGGAGTCGTAGGAGACGGCCTTTCCGTCCTTGTAGTCGTGATTCTTCACGAGTGTGTCGTGGCGTAGTACGACGGGTGTGAGCTGGTCGATGTAATCGCCGATCTGGTCCTGGCGGATATGCAGGACCTTCGCCCATTCCCGCGCCTTCGCAGAGTTCTTGGGGTCGGTGAGGAAGGCCTTGAGCTTGCCCACCAAGCAGGTGCCGGGCTTCGTGGACCCGCCGAACCGGCCCGTCCCACCGCCGCCCTGGTCGTTGCCTTGGTCGTCGTCCTGGCCGGACGACCCGTCATCCTGACCTGCTGGGTCGCCCTGGCCCGGTGTGCCGCCGTACAGCCCCGGCCTGTTGCTCGCCTGGACGCCACCTGGCGTCCGGCCCTCGTCGAGGTTGGGCACGTCTTTGCCGAGGCCGCTGGTCTCCTTGAAGAAAGGAGAGAGCGCCGGAACGTTCGCTGCGACGGCCCGTACGGCGAACATTTGATCGGATGTGCATCCGCTGGCTCCGGCGGTAATCAACACGAAAACCAGCAGTAGAGCGGTCTTGCGGGCTATTGATATTCCAGCCCTTTGCATAGACGTCTTGAATGTCATGACCGCTCCCCCTGCGGTTCCCCCGTGACCCCCACCGATCGAAGCGCGCCGAACGCAGGGCTTAGTGCTTCATGCTCCGAGGCGAAACGCCTTTCAGTCAAGAGCGGTTACCGTTTTGTCGATGAAACCGATGTGTGCTCTTGGGGGGCGTGAGAAAAGCAAATATGGGCGGAGGGGAAAGGAAATAGAGTAACGTCAGCGCCCGCGTGCGTTGAGTGAGGCCAGATAGGCGTTGTACGCCTCGAGTTCCTTGTCGCCATCGCGGTCCGCGGCCCGGTCCGTGCGCTTGGCCTGCCGCTGCTCGGAGCCGTACCACTGGAACAGCAGCGCGATCAGCACGAGGACGGAGGGGATCTCGCTGAACGCCCAGGCGATGCCGCCCGCCGCGTTCTGGTCGGCGAGTGCGTCGATGCCGAGGGAGGCGGGCGGGTTCTTGTACGTGTTGATCATCGGCTCGGACGCCATCATCAGCGCGATGCCGAAGAACGCGTGGAACGGCATGCCCGCGAACAGCTCCAGCATCCGCATCAGATAGCCGGGTCGGTGCGGACCGGGGTCGACGCCCATGATCGGCCAGAAAAAGACCAGGCCGACGGCGAGGAAGTGGCACATCATCGCGATGTGTCCCGCCTTGGAGCCCATCAGGGAGTCGAAGATCGGCGAGAAGTACAGCGCGTACAGGCTCGCGATGAACAGCGGGATGGTGAACGCCGGGTGCGTGATGATCCGCATGTACCGGCTGTGCAGGAACATCAGCAGCAGCTCACGAGGCCCCTTGCTGCCCCGCGTCGACGCGACCGGCAGAGCGCGCAGCGCCAGCGTGATCGGCGCCCCGAGCAGGATCAGGATCGGCGACAGCATGCTGATCACCATGTGCTGCACCATGTGGACGCTGAACATGACCATGCCGTAGTCGTTCAGCTTGGTGCACATCACGAGCATCACGGTCAGCACACCGATGACGAAGGCGGAGGTCCGGCCCCACGACCACTTGTCGCCGCGCCGCGCGAGCCGCACGACCCCCCAGCCGTACAGGCCGAGCCCCACCAGGCAGGCGACGAGGAAGAACGGGTCCGCGGACCATTCGAGCCCCCGCCCCAGCGTGAACGGCGGCAGATCCATGGTCATGCCGTGCCCGCTGTGATCCATCCGCCGGCTCCTGATTCGTACGGGTTGTGCTGTCTGTCCGAACCAGACTAGAACTGCCCCCGGCCACACTTATGACCGGGGTCAGCATCAGCGTCCCCGACAGGGGCGCGGGGCTGTGACATTGGGCGCTCCGCCGCGTCGACGCGACCAGCCACGACGAACCCGCAGTCGCCGAACGGCTAAAGCACGCACTCCGCTTCCGCGTACCGCTCGTCCGGCACTGTCTTCAGCGTCTCAACGGCCTCAGCAAGCGGCACCATGACGATGTCGGTCCCGCGCAGCGCGGTCATCCGACCGAACTCCCCGCGGTGCACAGCCTCCACGGCATGCCAGCCGAACCGCGTCGCGAGCACCCGGTCGTACGCGGTCGGCGTACCCCCACGCTGGACGTGCCCGAGAATCACCGGCCGCGCCTCCTTGCCGAGCCGCTCCTCCAGCTCAAGGGAGAGCTGCCGGGCAATCCCCGCGAACCGCTCATGCCCGTAGACGTCCTTGCCGCCCTCGTCGAAGGCCATGGTCCCGGCCTTCGGCTTGGCCCCCTCGGCGGCCACGACGATGGCGAACCGCTTCCCCGCCTGGAACCGCTCGCCGACCTTCGCGGCCAGCTCCTCGATGTCGAAGGGGCGTTCCGGTACGACGATGGCGTGGGCGCCGGCCGCCATGCCGGAGTGCAGTGCGATCCAGCCGGTGTGGCGGCCCATGACCTCCACGATCAGGACACGCTGGTGGGACTCGGCGGTGGTCTTCAGCCGGTCCAGGGCCTCGGTCGCGACGCCGACGGCGGTGTCGAAACCGAAGGTGACGTCCGTGACCGCGATGTCGTTGTCGATGGTCTTCGGCACGCCGACGATCGGCAGGCCGCTGTCCGAAAGAAGACGGGCCGCCTTGAGCGTGCCCTCGCCGCCGATCGGGATGATCGCGTCGAGGCCGAGCTCCGCGACATGCCCCTTGGCCCGCTCCACGCCGTCACGCAGATGCGCCGGCTGGACCCGGGAGGAGCCGAGCATGGTGCCGCCGCGAGCCAGGATGCCGCTCACCGCGTCGAGGTCGAGCTTGAGGTAGTCGCACTCCAGGAGGCCTTTCCAGCCGTCCCGGAAGCCGATGACCTCGTCGCCGTGGTCGACGACGGCACGGTGCACGACGGACCGGATGACGGCGTTCAGGCCGGGGCAGTCGCCGCCGGACGTGAGGACACCAATGCGCATAGCCCGAAATACCTTCTCAACGTGGGCCGGAGACCGGACCACGCTGTCCGGCTGGACCCCGCCACCCTACCGGCGGCAGGGGGCGGGTCCGCATCGTGCGTCCGCCTGCTGGACGTCCCCGCACACGTGAGCGGAAGTCCTGTCAGACGGGCCCTCGCCGGGGCCCTGCGGAACCGTTTCTCAAGCAGGTCAGGCGGGCTGCTGAGCCGAGGCGATGCGCTCATTGCGCAGTGCCTCGTACCACCGGTCGTCGATCGGCGGCAGTGCGTTCACGTCCAGCGCCAGCTTCAGCAGCAGGTCCGCGATCTGCGGGTTGCGGGCGAGCACGGGCCCGTGCATGTACGTACCGAAGACGGTGTCGTTGTACGCGCCCTCGGTGCCGTCGCCCGTGCCGTTGCCCTTGCCGAGCCGCACGTTCGCGAACGGACGGGCGGTGGGGCCGAGGTGGGTGACGCCCTGGTGGTTCTCGAAGCCGGTCAGCTGGGGCAGGCCCAGGCGCGGGTCGATGTCCGCGAGGACGTCGCCGACGCACCGCTCGCCCTCGCCGCGCACCGAGACCACGTCGAGCAGACCGAGGCCCGGCTCGCGCTGCCCGAGGTCGTTGATGAACTCGTGGCCGAGGATCTGGTAGCCCGCGCACACCGAGAACACGATCGCGCCGTTGCTGACCGCGCGGTGCAGTCCGCCGTCGCGGCGCAGGCGCTCCGCGGCGAGCCGCTGCGGGCGGTCCTCGCCGCCGCCGATCAGGTAGATGTCGCCGGAGGTCGGGATCGGCTGGTCGCTGCGCACGTCGAGACGGGCCACGTCGAGGCCGCGCTGGCGGGCCCGGCGCTCTACGACGAGGGCGTTGCCCTGGTCGCCGTAGGTGCTCAGCAGGTCCGGGTAGATCCACACCAGACGCAGGCTGTTGTCACTCATTCTCTTCGTCCTCCGTGGCTCAGTTGCCGACACGACGCCTCAAGTCCTGGAAAGCGGTGTAGTTCGCGATGACCTCGATGCGTCCGGGCGGTGCCAGCTGCACGGCCTGGTCGAGGTTCTCGCAGACCTGGAAGTGCTGGTTCGCGACTTCCAGGCGCACGGCGAGGTCGAGCTTCCGGTCGCCGAGCACGAAGATCGGGTGCCCGGTCAGCCGCGTGTAGTCGACGTCCCACAGCCAGGAGGTGTCGGTGCCGTCGGCGCCGCGCGCGTTCACCGAGAGGATCACCGGAGTCGGCGGCGGGTCGATCAGGGAGAACGTCTCCAGCCAGCCCGCGGGGTTCTTGGCGAGCAGCAGACGCAGGTCGCGCTGCATGAACTGCACCACGTCGTAGCGCCCGGCCACCGCCTGCACCTGGTACATGCGTTCCAGGGCGACCTGCGGCGGCACCCCGAAGACGGCGGCGACGGCGGCCGACGAGGCGGCGTTCGCCTTGTTGGCGCGGCCCGGCAGCTGGAGGTGGATCGGCCAGGCGGAGCCGTGCGGGTCGAGGACGTGGTCCCCGGACAGCGCCCAGGTCGGCGTCGGACGGCGGAAGCCGCACTCGCCGCAGAACCAGTCGTCACCGGGGCGCTGCATCACACCGCCGCAGGACGGGCACGACCAGGCGTCGTCCTTCCACATCTGCCCGGCGGCGACCCACATCACATTCGCCGAGGACGACGCGGCCCACACGACGAGCGGGTCGTCGGCGTTGGCGACCACGACGGCCTTGGAACCGGCCAGCCCCTCGCGCCAGTGCTCGGCCATCATCCGGGTCTCGGCGGCCCGGTCGAGCTGGTCGCGGGAGAGGTTGAGCAACGCGATGCACTTCGGGTCGGTGTCGCGTGCGACACCGGAGAGGTACTTCTCGTCGACCTCGATGACCGCGTACTTGGCGTCCGAACCCCCGGCGAGCGCCGAGGTGATACCGGCCGGCATGTTGGCGCCGAGCGCGTTGGACACGACCGGGCCCGCGGCGCGCAGCGCCTCCGCGATCAGCCGGGTCGTGGTGGTCTTGCCGTTGGTCGCCGACACCAGGATGACGTCCAGGTGTGTGGCCAGCCTGGCCAGCAGGTCGGGGTCGAGCTTGAGTGCCACCCGGCCGCCGATCACCGATCCGCTGCCGCGTCCGGCGGCCCGCGAGACGGCCGCCGCCGCCTTGCCCGCCGTCACGGCCAGCTTGGCCCGCGGCGTCAGCGGGTCCGAGTTGCCTGACATCGTTTCTCGATCCTCCTTGCGTACGCGCCGCGCCTCTGCCCCCGGCACCGTGTGGGCCTCAGCCTATCGAGATCCACTCACGTGCCCGAATCGCGGCACCTCCACGGTGCCCGCGCGACCTGCGCGCGCCCTTGAGGACCGTACCCTTGCCGCCATGCGACACGGCTCCATCCCGGGCACCCACGGGCGCGTCCGGCCTCTCTCCCTGCTCGGCGACCCCGTCCTGCGTGCACCGTGTGAAGAAGTCACCGACTTCGGTCCCCAACTCGCCCGGCTCGTCGAGGACATGTTCGCGACGATGTACGCCAGCGAGGGGGTGGGCCTCGCCGCGAACCAGGTCGGCGAGGCGCTCAGGGTCTTCGTGTACGACTGCCCGGACGACGAGGATGTCCGGCATCTGGGACATGTGGTGAACCCGCGGCTCGTCCAGGCCGACGGTCTGGTCCTGCGTGGGCCGGAGGGCTGTCTGTCGCTGCCGGGTCTGGAAGCGGGCACCGAGCGGTACGACCACGCGGTCGTCGAGGGCTTTACGGTGACCGGTGAACCGGTGCGCGTGCATGGCACCGGCTGGTTCGCGCGGTGCCTTCAGCACGAGTGCGACCACCTCGACGGCGGGGTGTACGTGGACAGGGTTTCCGGGTGGCGCAGGCGCCGGGTGATGAGACAGGTGGCTCGGGCGTCTTGGGGCAGCTGAGGCGGTGCGTCGGCTGCGGGCCGTGTGTGGCTGGTCGCGCAGTTCCCCGCGCCCCTAAAGACCGGGCGCTCAGGTCAGCGCCCCTTCAGGGGCGCGGGGAACTGCGCGACCAGCCACGAACAACCCGCAGTGGACCTACAACCTCAGAACCCCGGACCGCCGACCTTGTCACCCGCCGCAGCGAGCCGACCCCACAAAAGGTCAGCCAAACTACGTACCAACTCGGCCCGCGAACACGGCCGTTCCCCCAGCCACCAGTCCCCGGCGGCATGCATCATGCCGACGATCCCGTGCCCCCACACCCGCGCGAGCTGCTGGCTGCCGGGCCCGAGATCGACCCGCTCCTCGATGACCTCGGCCAGTTCCTCGCCCATGCGGCGCAGCAACGGCGCGGAGTGCTTGCCCACGTCGAAGCCCGGGTCGCCCGGCTGCGCACCCTCCGTGGGGTGCATCAGGAAACGGTAGACCTGAGGGTGCGCCTCGATGGCCGCGAGATAGGTGTCGAGCGTGGCCTCCACCCGCTCCCGGCGCTCGGCCGGAGCGTCCAGCGCGGCCCGCAGCGCCCCCAGCAGCGCATCGGTGTGCCGCTTGGCGAGCGCGGCGTAGAGTCCGCCCTTGTCGCCGAAGTGGCGGTAGAGGATCGGCTTGGTGATGCCCGCCTCGGCGGCGATGGCGTTCATCGAGGCCCCGGGGCCGTCGCGGAGCACTACCCGGTCGGCGGCTTCCAGCAGCTCGCGCCGGCGGCGGTCGGCGGACCTCTGCTGGTCGGTCCGCTGTGTGGTGTTCATGTGCTCTCCCCACCCGTGGTGATTCGGTGACGCCTGCGCAAACTAACACTCATCGGCGTATGGCTATCGAACGGGCTACCGAGCGCGGTTCGGGAGTTGACTTTTCCTACTGGTCAGTAACACACTCCAGTTACCGCAAGTAACAGTTTAGTGCAGCGCTGGAGGGGACATGGCCGAGTTCACCATGGAGCTCAACGACGAACAGAAGGAGGTCCGGGACTGGCTGCACGGCTTCGCCGCCGACGTCATCCGCCCCGCGGCCGCCGAATGGGACGAGCGCGAAGAGACTCCCTGGCCGGTCATCCAGGAGGCCGCGAAGGTCGGCATCTACTCCCTGGACTTCTACGCCCAGCAGTACTTCGACCCCACCGGCCTCGGCATACCGATGGCCATGGAGGAGCTGTTCTGGGGCGACGCGGGCATTGCCCTCTCCATCGTCGGCACCGGCCTCGCCGCCGTGGGCGTCCTCGCCAACGGCACCGAGGAGCAGATCGGCACCTGGATCCCCCAGATGTACGGCGACGCGAACGACGTCAAGGTCGCGGCCTTCTGCTCCTCCGAGCCCGACGCCGGCTCCGACGTCGCTTCCATGCGCACGCGCGCCGTCTATGACGAGGCCAAGGACGAGTGGGTCCTCAACGGCACCAAGACCTGGGCGACCAACGGCGGCATCGCCAACGTCCACGTCGTGGTCGCGGTCGTCGATGCCGAGCTGGGCTCCAAGGGCCACGCCTCCTTCATCGTCCCGCCGAACACGCCGGGCCTCTCCCAGGGCCAGAAGTTCAAGAAGCACGGCATCCGCGCCTCGCACACCGCCGAGGTCGTCCTGGAGAACGTGCGCATCCCCGGCTCCTGTCTCCTCGGCGGCAAGGAGAAGCTCGACGAGCGCCTCGCCCGTGCGCGGGAGCGGGCCAAGGCGGGTGGCGGTGAGCGGGTGAAGAACGCGGCGATGGCCACGTTCGAAGCTTCGCGGCCGGCTGTCGGGGCGATGGCGGTGGGTACCGCCCGGGCCGCGTACGAGGTTGCCCTCGACTACGCGAAGACGCGTGAGCAGTTCGGGCGGCCGATCATCGACAACCAGGGGGTTGCCTTCCAGCTCGCCGATATGCGGACGTCCATCGATGCGGCTCGGCTGCTTGTGTGGCGTGCGTCCTGGATGGCGATCAGCGGTAAGCAGTTCACGGCGGCTGAGGGGTCGATGTCGAAGCTGTTCGCGAGCGAGACGGCGAAGAAGGTGACCGGGCAGGCGATTCAGATCCTCGGTGGCAATGGCTACACGCGGGAGTACCCGGTGGAGCGGATGCACCGTGACGCGGCGATCTACACGATCTTCGAGGGGACGAGTGAGATTCAGCGGCTGGTGATTGCGCGCACCTTGTCCGGGATGCCGATTCGCTAGAGGTGCGATGCGGGCTGCGGGCCGGTTGTGGCTGAGCGCGCAGTTCCCCGCGCCCCTGAAGGGGCGCTCTCGCTCAGCGGTGTTTCAAAGGTGTGAGTTGCTCGATGTCGTACCTTGCCCGCAGCTCCTCGATTGCCGCGACGTCTGGGGGGCCGCCCGTCCCCAGGATTTCCAGCAGCTCCTCGAAGTAGCGCTCGTGGTCCGGGGGCGGGGATGCCTGGAAGAACATCTTGGCCGGGGTCTCCGTGGGGTTGGAGAAGGCGTGGGGGCAGCCCGGGGGTACGACGATGACCGTTCCCGGTGTGGCCCGGACCACGCGGGTGCCCGAACTGGACTCCCACTTCTGCCAGTTGTCGGGGGTCCGTACCCGCGGCTCGAAGGCGAGCACGTCCAGCTCGCCTTCGAGCACGTAGAACAACTCCTCGCTGCGCGTGTGCACATGGGCGCCGACGTCGAAGCCGGGCGGTACCAGCACCTCGAAGGTGGAGGCGGTGCGCGAGTGCGAGCCGGTCACCTTGAACGTCACGTGCTGGGCGGGTGTCTGGACCACGCGGCCCTGACCCGGGGGCACGAGCAGCCCTTCGGTTGCCGTCATCGGCCGCTCACCACGTCACGGGCAGGGCCTCGGGGCCACGGATCAACGCGCCCTTCCTGAAGGGGACTTGATCCGGCGGCACGGCCAGCCGCAGTCCCGGCATCCGGTCGAGCAGCGCGTCGACCATGAGCTCGGACTCCAGCCTGGCCAGCATCCCGCCCGGGCAGTAGTGCGGGCCGAAGCCGAACGCCACATGCGGATTGGGGCTGCGGGAGAAATCGATGGTCTCCGGGTCCGGGAAGACGTCCGGGTCGCGGTTCGCGGCCATGTACGACACGTAGATCGCGTCGCCCGCCCGGATCCGTACGCCCTTGATCTCCACGTCCTCCATCGCGATCCGCGACAGCCCGACCGCGCTGCGGTGCGGGATGTAGCGGATCAGCTCGTCGATGGCCTGGGGACGGATCTCTGGCTCGGCCCGCAGCCGTTCGGCCAGGTCGGGGCGGGTCATCAGGATGTAGAACAGCTGCCCGCTGTTGTTGGTGACCGCCTCGCCGCCGATCTGGAGGAGGACGGCGAGCCCGACTGCCTCCTCCAGCGTGATCTCGTCCTGGCCCACGGCGGCGCCCAGCAGCGAGGTGACGTCCTCGCCGGTGCTGCCGCGCCGGTCGTCGATGAGCTTCGTGAAGTACGCGCCCATCTCTTCCTTGGCCTTCTCGCTGACCTCGGCGCCGTGCGAGGAGGACAGGATCAGCTGCGTCCAGGTGTGCATGCTCTGCCGGTCGACGGCCGGGACGCCCATCAACTCGCAGATGACCGCGATGGGGAAGGGGCTGAGGACCGCCTCGGTGAGGTCCGCGGGCGGGCCGTCCTGGAGCATCTCGTCGACCAGCTCGTCGAGCATGTGCCGGGATTTCTCGCGCACCCGCTCCACACCGCGTGCCGTGAACGCGGCGGCCACCGAGCGGCGCAGCCGGGTGTGGTCGGGCGGGTCGAGGAACCCCACCGCGCCGCGGGCCGGGATGAAGTGCGGGGCGAGCCGGGTGACCGGCCGGTCCATGACCGCCTCACGGCTGAACCGGGGGTCGTTGGTCACCATGCGGACGTCGTCGTACCGCGTCACCAGCCACGCCCAGCCCTCGCCGTTGGGCAGCTGGATCCGGGTGACCGGGCCCTCACGCATCAGCCGGGTGAGGACCGGGTCGAAGTCCACGCCCGTCAGATCGAGGGCGGGCCAGTGGCGGACGGGAGGCAGTGCCTCGGTGATCGTGTCCTCGGTCATGTCCGGCTCGCCTTCCCCTCGTTCGAGTCGTGCCAGCGGCCCAGGGCCATCTCCGCGGTGATGCCGGGGCCGAAGCCCGCGAGCAGTCCGCGTGCGGAGTGCTCGGCGCCGCCCTCGTCGAACAGCCGGCGCAGCGCGTCCAGGACGACGGCGCTGGCGATGTTGCCGTACTCGGTGAGGGTGGCCCGGCTGAACCGGAAGGCGTCCGGCGGGACTTCGAGGAACTTGCTGAGGTCGTCCAGGATCCGGGGACCGCCCGCGTGGATGATGTAGAAGTCCAGGTCGGAGGCGTCCCAGCCGTGCTGACGCGCAAGGGCGTGCAGCGCGGGAGCGAGCGGTTCCATCGTCCCCGGCACCCGCTTGTCCAGCAGGAAGTGGAAGCCGGTGGCCCGGACGTCGTACATGATCCAGTCTTCGGTCTTGGGGACCAGGTACGAGCCGTTGCGCTCCAGGTGGATGCCGGTGCCGCCCTTGCCGCGGACGACGGCCGCGGCGATGCCGTCCCCGAACAGGCCGTTGCACAGGAGCGAGCCGACGCCGAGGTCGGTCGGCTGGTAGCAGAGCGAGCAGAACTCGCAGGCCACGATGAGCGCGTTGGCGTCGGGGTAGGCCGTGCAGAAGTCGTGTGCCCGGTTGATCGCGGCGCCGCCGGCCGCACAGCCCAGCTGGGCTATGGGTATCTGGCGGGTGTCGCTGTTGAAGTCCATCGAGTTGATCAGCCAGGCGGTGAGCGAGGGCATCATGAACCCGGTGCACGACACGTAGATGATCATGTCGATGTCGGTGGTGAGCAGCTCGGCGTCGTCCAGCGCTCGCTGCACGACCGCGGGAATGCGGGCCTTCGCCTCGCTCTCGTAGACCTTGTTGCGTTCCTCGAAGCCCGGGTGTTTCAGCGTCTCCGCGATGGGCTGGACGATGTGCCGTGTCTGCACGCCGGTGTTCTCGATCAGCCGGAGTGCCAACGGCAGCTGGGGGTGGTCTTCGTGACGGGAGCGCGCCAGTTCCAGCGTCTCCTCCATCGTGATCACGTATTCCGGAACCGAGACCGAGGGTCTGCACAAAGTCGCCATGGAGCGCGCCTTCTTTCGCATTCCGGGGAACTCTCGTCCCCCGGCGGAAGGGTGGTTCACCCACGATGCGAACGGGTGGTTCATCCACGATCACCCGGAAGCGTGGGGATATCGCGTCGGGTTACTCCATTCCGGCGAATTTCGGGACAGCGTGGGACCCTCGGGGAAAGGGCCCCGGGACAGCCGAACCGAAGGAGTACGGGATGACGCGGACAGCCAGGGAACTGCTGGTCAGCACTGTCGGGAAGCTCGCCCCCGACCCGCACGCCAACCGGCTGCTGCCCCTGATCGCGCGGGGCGCGGCGCAGCGCTCCACGCTCGCCGCGCTCGCCCTGGAGCAACGTCATGTGATCGCCGCGGACCGCCGGGCGTTCCTGCATCTGGCGGAACGGTCGGCGGCCGAGGCCGAGAGCGCCGCCTTCTTCGCCATGCTCGCGGAGGGTGAGGCCATGGCCCAGGACAGGCTCGGCGTGTACGCCGCCGCGGTCGGGGCCGACGACGCGGGGGCGGCGGCCTACGAGCCGCTCGCGGACTGCCAGACGTATCCCGCGTACGTCGCCTGGCTCGCCCTGAACGGCTCACCGGTGGACGTGATCCTCGCGCTCAGCGCCAACTTCGCGGCGTGGGGCGGCTACTGCGCCACGATCGCCCAGGCCCTGCGCCGCCACTACGGCCTCGACGACGAGGCCTGCGGTTTCTTCGACTTCTTCGCCGAGCCCGCGCCCGAGCTGGAACAACGGGCCCTGGACGGCATCCAGGCCGGGCTCGACGCCGGACGGGTGGACGAGGACGAGGTGTACGGATACGGCCGCCTGCTTCAGGGCTACGAGGCGAAGTTCTGGCACGCCCTGTGGGAGCTGGACCAGCGCGTCCTGTAGGGGCGCTAGCCGGAGGCCGGCCCGCTGCTGTGCGCGATGCACGCCACGTCGATGCGATCGGCGAGCTTGGCGAGCTCGATCGTGAGCGCGGCGACCGTGTCCTCGTCGAGCCCCTCCTGCCCGGCCTCCACCAGATGCAGCCACCGGCCGCCCACCGTGCGCAGCAGCTTGCTGACGTCGGCGGCCGCCACCTGCAACGTACCGCGGTCGTCGACGATCAGAGGCAGGGTCACTTCGCGGTTCACAGAGGGGATCGTAGCTGCGGAACGCTCACGCTCCGTGCCATACGGTGGTGATGTTGCAGAACTCGCGGATTCCGTGCTCCGACAGCTCACGCCCGTAGCCGGACCGCTTGAACCCGCCGAACGGGAACGCCGGGTGGGACGCCGTCATCCCGTTGACGTACACGCCACCCGCCTCCAGATCACGGACGAACCGGTCCACGTCGGTCCCGTCGCGCGTCCAGACGTTCGAACTCAGCCCGAACGGAGTGTCGTTGGCCATGGCCACCGCCTCGTCCAGATCGGCCGCGCGGTAGAGCGTGGCGACGGGCCCGAAGGCCTCCTCGTGGTGGATGCGCATCTCGGGGGTGATGTCGGCGAGGATGGTCGGCGCGTAGAACCAGCCGTGGTCCTTGAAACCCTCGGGGCGCTCGCCGCCGCACAGGACGGTCGCGCCGCTCTCCACCGCGTCGTCGACCAGTTCCTCCAGGTCGCTGCGGCCCTGCTCGGTGGAGAGCGGGCCGACGTCCGTGTCCTCGTCCAGCGGATCGCCCACCTTCAGGGCCTTCATGCCCGCCGTGAACCGCTCCGCGAAGGCATCGAACACGTCGGTGTGCACGATGAACCGCTTGGCGGCGATGCACGACTGCCCGTTGTTCTGCACGCGTGCCGTCACGGCGACCTTCGCGGCCCGGTCGAGGTCCGCCGACGGCATGACGACGAACGGGTCGCTGCCGCCCAGCTCCAGGACCGTCTTCTTGACTTCGTCCCCCGCGACCGAGGCGACGGCCCGGCCCGCGGGTTCACTCCCGGTGAGGGTTGCCGCCTTGACGCGCGGGTCGCGCAGGACGGCCTCGACGGCACCGGAGCCGATGAGCAGCGTCTGGAAGCAGCCCTCGGGGAAGCCCGCCCGGCGGAACAGTTCCTCCAGGTAGAGGGCGGTCTGCGGCACGTTCGAGGCGTGCTTGAGCAGTCCCACGTTGCCCGCCATCAGCGCGGGCGCGGCGAACCGGATCACCTGCCAGAGCGGGAAGTTCCACGGCATGACCGCCAGCACCGGACCCAGCGGCCGGTAGCGCACCAGGACGCGGGAGGCGCCGGAGTCCTTGATGTCGGACTCGGCGGGCTCCTCGTCGGCGAGAAGTCCCTGGGCGTGGTCGGCGTACCAGCGCATCGCCTTCGCGCACTTGGCGGCCTCCGCGCGCGCCTGCTTCACCGGCTTGCCCATCTCCAGGGTCATCACCCGGCCGATGTCCTGCTGCTCCTCGTCGAGCAGGTCGGCGGCCCGGTGGAGCAGCCGCGCCCGCTCGGCGAAGGACGTGGTGCGATGGGTGCGGAACGCGGCCTCGGCGGCCGCGAGCCTGCGCTCGATCTCCTCGGCGCCCAGGGCGTCGTACGTCTTGAGCGTCTCGCCGTTCGCCGGATTCACCGTCGCGATGGGCATGGCCGACCTCCTGAAGAGCGGGCTGTTCCTCGACCCTCCCGCGCGGCGCACGACAGCGCAACGTGGCAGGCGCCGGTCAGCCCAACTGCTCCGCGAGCCGGTCGAGGAACTCCGCCTGGGCCTTCACGATCAGCGCCCGGCCCCGGTCCAGGTCGCACCACTCCACCCGGTCCAGCTCGGGGAACGCCTGCCGCTGCCCCGACTTCGGCGGCCACTCCATCTCGAAGGTGCCGGGGACCACGGCCGCCGGGTCGAGGTCCGCCCCGATCGCCCAGACCGTGACGACCTTGCCGTTGGTCTGGGTGACCTCGCCCAACGGGATGGCCTCGCCGTCGGGCGGCGGCAGCCCCAGCTCCTCCTGGAATTCGCGGCGCGCCGCGTCCCAGGCGGTCTCGTCGGGCTCGTACTCGCCCTTGGGCACCGTCCAGGCCCCAGCGGTCCGGCGGGCGAAGAAGGGGCCGCCCATATGGCCGAGCAACACCTCCAGACCGTGGTCGGTGTGCCGGAACAACAGCAGTCCGGCGCTGCGCTTCCCGCTCACGGAGTCACCTCCGGGTGTGCGGCGAGCAGTGTCGCGACCGTGTCGGCCTCGGCCGGGGTCTTGTCCTCGCGATAGCGCAGCACACGGGCGAAGCGGAGGGTGACGCCGGCCGGGTAGCGGGTGGACCTCTGCAGACCGTCGTACGCGATCTCGACGACGAGTTCCGGTCGTACGGTCACCACGTGGCCGTTGTCCTCGACGGCCAGCTCCTGGAACCGCTCGGTCTGCCAGGTCAGCATCACGTCGGTCATGCCCTTGAACGTTTTGCCGAGCATCGCGAAGGACCCGTCCTCGTTCCGGGCACCGAGGTGCAGGTTGGACAGCTTGCCGGTGCGCCGTCCGTGGCCCCACTCCGCCGCGAGGACCACCAGGTCGAGGGTGTGCACGGGCTTGACCTTCAGCCAGGAGGCGCCGCGCCGGCCCGCGCTGTAGGGGGCGTCGAGGGCCTTGACCACGACGCCTTCGTGGCCGCGTGCCAGGGTGTCGGCGAGGAACCGCTGCGCCGCGGGGATGTCCTGGGGCCCGTCGACGAGCGCGCGCCGCACCCGCATCGGCTCGGGCACCAGCCGGGCCAGCTCCGCGTGCCGCTCGGTGAACGGCAGATCCAACAGGTCCTGGCCGTCGACGGACAGCGCGTCGAAGAAGACGGGGGAGACGGGCACGGTCTTCGCGGCCGCCGCCACGTCCGCGCGCGAGCCGACGCGTCCGGCCGTCTCCTGGAAGGAACGGGGCCGCCCGTCCTCGTCCAGCGCGATCACCTCACCGTCCAGAATGAATCGCTCACCGTTCAACTCCAGCCCCGCAGCAGTGAGTTCGGGCAGGCGGTCGGTGATGTCGTCGAGGGTGCGGGTGTAGACGCGTACGTCGTCGCCGTCGCGGTGAAGCTGTACGCGGATGCCGTCGAGCTTCTCCTCGACGGCACATGCGCCCAGCTTCTCGACGGCTTCCGGCACGGACCCCGCCGTGTGCGCCAGCATCGGCAGCACCGGGCGGCCGACGGTGAGCCGGAAGCCGTCGAGTGCCTCCGGGCCGTGGGACAGCAGTGCCCGCGCCACCGTCTGCAGCGAACCGGCGAGCATCACCGCCCGTCGTACATCCGCGCCGGGCGCGCCGGTGGCCTCGGCCAGCCCCTCCACGGCGACCGCGTCCAGCGCACCCTGCCGGACCTCACCGCTGATCAGCCCGAACAGGAAGCGCTGCTCGTCCTCGGTGGACGCACCCATCAACTCCCCGACCAGCCGTGCCCGTTCGGCCTGCGAGCCGGTGCCGGTGACCGCGCCCAGCTCGGTCAGACGGGCGTCCACCTGCCGCACCGTGAGCGAGGGCTCGGACGCGGGCGGGACCGGCTTGCTGAGAATCTTCCAGCCGATGCCGAGCCGCCCCTGCGGCAGGCGGCCCGCCAGATACGGGATGACGATCGGGACGTCGTCCGCCTCCGCGTCCCGGAACAGCTCCGCGAGCAGAGCGATCTTCCGGGACCGCGCCGAGGTGGCGGCGACCTCCTGGGACACACGCGCCAGCCGGGTCAGCAGCATGCAGCCATGGTGCAACGGAGACGGCGGGTCCACACCCGTACGCCGGCGCTTTCGTTCCGCCCCCGGCGAGGGTCTCAGCTCTGACCGCGTGCGACGGCCGCGTCGAGGTCCGCGAAGAGCAGCTCCCCGTTGAGCGTGGCCGCCGCGCGGTAGCCGCCGCTCGCCGCGTTCACGACCTGCTCCGCAAAACCCATCGCGTTGCCCGCCGCCCAGACACCGGGCACGGTCGTCAGCCCCGTGGCGTCGACCACCGGATACGCGCCGAACGGCGTCTCCAGCAGTTCGGCGCCCAGCCGCTCCAGCAGACCCGTCCGCGGAACCGCGCGGGGCGCGACGAACAGCACCGAGCGGTCGTGCGTCGTGCCGTCCGCGAGACGCACCCCGGTGAGCCGGTCGCCGTCGACCACCAGCCCGGCGACCTCGCTGGGCACCACGACGACTCCGGCCGCGGCGAGCCGGCGCAGGTCCTCGCCGGAGAGCTCGGCCTCGCCGACCGTGTGCAGGAACAGCGTCACGTCCTTCGACCACTGGCTCACCATCAGCGCCTGGTGCACGCTCAACGGCGTACTGGCCAGCACGCCGAAGGCCTGGTCACGCACCTCCCAGCCGTGGCAGTACGGGCAGTGGATCACGTCCCGTCCGAAGCGCTCGGCGATGCCCGGCACCGGCGGCAGCTCGTCGGCCAGGCCGGTGGTGACGACCAGCCGGCGCGCGTGCACCGTGCCCCCGGCGGCCAGCGTGACGTCGAACTCCCCGGCACCGTCGCGGACCACGTCCACCGCACGGTCCCGGACGAGCTCGACCCCGTACCTCTCGATCTCGCGCCGCCCCTCGGCGAGGAACTCGGTGGGCGGCATGCCGTCCCGCGACAGATAGCCCTGCATGCGTGCCGCGGGTGCGTTGCGGGGTTCGCCCGCGTCGACGACCAGGGTGCGGCGCAGGGCGCGGCCGAGGACCAGCGCGGCGGACAGGCCCGCCGTTCCGCCGCCGATGACAACCACGTCGTATGTCTCGGTCATGGTGACCACCTCCACGGAGAAGGTCGCCCGACCGTGGCGGGATTGACAAATGGCTTTGCCGATTCTGCAATAAAGCCATGAGTGGCACGAGCGACATGAGCGGCATGAGCGGCATGAGCGGGAGCGCGCAGACGGATGAGGTGCTGGCCGAAGTCGGACCGCGGCTGCGCCGGATCCGCAAGGAGCGCGGGGCGACCCTGGCCGGGTTGTCCGAGGCGACGGGCATCTCCGTGAGCACGCTCTCGCGCCTGGAGTCCGGGCTGCGCAAACCCAGCCTGGAGCTGCTGCTGCCGATCGCGCGAGCCCATCAGGTACCGCTGGACGAGCTGGTGGGTGCCCCGCCGGTCGGCGACCCCCGGGTGCGCGCCGCGCCGATCGTGCGGCACGGGCGCACCCACTGGCCGCTGACCCGTCAACCTGGCGGACTCCAGGCTTTCAAGGTGCTCGAACCGCAGCGGAGGATGGCACCGGACCCACGCACCCACGAGGGATACGAGTGGCTGTACGTGCTCTCCGGGCGGCTGCGGCTGGTGCTCGGCGAGCACGACGTGGTGCTCGGTGCGGGGGAGGCGGCCGAATTCGACACCCGGGTGCCGCACTGGTTCGGATCGACGGGGGAGGGGCCCGTGGAGTTCCTGAGCCTGTTCGGGCCGCAGGGGGAGCGGATGCACGTACGGGCGCGGCCCGCGCGGCGTGGCGAAGACGACTGACGTCAGCTGTTCCCAGGTGGGCAAGCGACCGCTTAGTATGCGATCGACCCCGGTCAGACGACGCAGTCCGACACAGCCCCCTGGAGGCCCCGCATGCAGGCATGGCAAGTGCACCAGCTCGGCGAGCCGAGTGAGGTGATGCAGCTCCAGGAAGTGGAGCGTCCGCAGCCCGGTGACGGCCAGGTCCTGCTCAAGGTGCGCGCGGCGAACATCAACTTCCCGGACGCGCTGATGTGCCGGGGGCACTACCAGGTCAGGCCCCCGCTGCCGTTCACGCCCGGCGTGGAGATCTGCGGCGAGACCGAGGACGGGCGCCGGGTGCTCGCCAACCCCGCACTGCCGTACGGCGGCTTCGCCGAGTACGTCGTCGCGGACGCCGCCGCCCTGCTGCCCGCGCCCGACGCCCTCGACGACGCCGAGGCGGCCGCACTGCACATCGGCTACCAGACGGGCTGGTTCGGACTGCACCGGCGCGCTCATCTGGAGGCCGGTGAGACCCTGCTCGTCCACGCCGCCGCCGGAGGGGTCGGCAGCGCCGCCGTACAGCTCGGCAAGGCGGCCGGTGCCACCGTCATCGGTGTCGTCGGCGGAGCCGACAAGGCCGCCGTGGCACGGGAGCTGGGCTGCGACGTCGTCATCGACCGGCGTACGCAGGACGTCATCGCCGCCGTGAAGGAGGCCACCGGCGGCCGCGGCGCCGACGTGATCTACGACCCGGTCGGCGGCGAGGCCTACACCCAGTCGACCAAGGTCGTCGCCTTCGAGGGCCGGATCGTCGTCGTGGGCTTCGCGAGCGGGTCGATTCCCAGCCCGGCGCTGAACCACGCCCTGGTGAAGAACTACTCGATCCTCGGCCTGCACTGGGGTCTGTACAACACCAAGAACCCGAAGCTGATCCAGCACTGCCACGAGCAGCTCACCGACCTGGCCGCGCGGGGCGCGATCAAGCCGCTGGTGAGCGAGCGGGTGCCGCTGAGCGGAGCCGCCGCGGCCGTGCAGCGGGTCGCCGACGGTGTCACCACGGGGCGCGTCGCCGTGGTGCCCTCACTTGAGAACGGAGCAGCCGCATGACCGACGCCGCTGAACTGCGCCGCCGTACGCAGGAGTTGCTGGCGGCCCATCCGCCGGCGACGACCGAGCGGGTGGACTTCCTGAAGGCCCGTTTCGACGCGGGCCTCGCCTGGGTGCACTACCCCGAGGGGCTCGGCGGCCTCGGTGCCCCGCGCACCCTCCAGGCGGTCGTGGACGCCGAGCTGGAGGCCGCGGGCGCGCCCGACAACGACCCGCGGCGCATCGGCATCGGCCTCGGCATGGCCGCGCCGACGATCCTCGGCTTCGGCACGGAGGAGCAGAAGCGGAACTTCCTCAGGCCTCTGTGGGTGGGCGAGGAGGTCTGGTGCCAGCTCTTCAGCGAGCCGGGCGCCGGGTCCGACCTCGCGGCGCTCGGTACCCGCGCCGTCCGCCAGGGGGATGAATGGGTGGTCAACGGGCAGAAGGTGTGGACGTCCAGCGCCCACCTCGCCCGCTGGGCGATCCTCATCGCCCGCACCGATCCGGACGTACCCAAGCACCGCGGCATCACGTACTTCATCTGCGACATGACCGACCCGGGCGTCGAGGTGCGGCCGCTGCGCCAGGTCACGGGCGAGGCCGAGTTCAACGAGGTCTTCCTCACCGACGTACGCATCCCCGACGCGCACCGGCTCGGTGAGATCGGCGACGGCTGGCGGGTCGCCCAGACCACACTCATGAACGAGCGTGTGTCCATCGGCGGTATGCGTATCCCGCGCGAGGGCGGCATGATCGGCCCGGTCTCCAAGACCTGGCGCGAGCGCCCCGAACTGCGCACCCACGACCTGCACCAGCGGCTCCTGAAGCTGTGGGTCGAGGCCGAGGTCGCCCGGCTCTCCGGCGAACGGCTGCGCCAGCAGCTCGTGGCGGGCCAGCCCGGCCACGAGGGCTCCGGGATGAAGCTCGGATTCGCCCGCCTCAACCAGGAGATCAGCGGCCTGGAGGTCGAACTCCTCGGCGAGGAAGGCCTGTTGTACGACGACTGGACGATGCGCCGGCCCGAACTGGTCGACTTCACCGGCCGCGACGCGGGATACCGCTACCTCCGCTCCAAGGGCAACAGCATCGAGGGCGGGACCAGCGAGGTCCTGCTCAACATCGTCGCCGAACGCGTCCTGGGACTGCCGTCCGAGCCGCGCACCGACAAGGACGTCGCCTGGAAGGACCTCGCCCGATGACTGACCTTCTGTACTCGGAGGAGGAAGAGGCGCTGCGCGCCGCCGTCCGCGACCTCCTCACGGACCACTGCGACGCGGCGGGCGTCATCGCCCGTACGGAGTCGGACACTCCGTACGACCCCGAGCTGTGGAAGGCGCTCTCGGAGGGCATGGGCCTGGCGGGCCTGCTCGTGCCCGAGTCGCAGGGCGGCCAGGGCGCCACACATCGCGAAGTCGCTGTGGTCCTGGAGGAGTTGGGGCGCGCCGTCGCTCCGCTGCCGTATCTGACGAGTGCCGTCGTCGCGACCGAGGCGCTGCTCGCGTGCGAGGGTGACGAGACCGCCAAGCTGCTGGCCGCGCTGGCCTCCGGCCGGACGGTGGGCGCGCTCGCTGTCGCGCTGTCCGTGGGGCCGGGCGGCCACTACAAGGCCGTACGCAACGAAGACGGCTTCCTGTACGGGGAGTTGACGGGAGTCGCGGATGCGGCGGTCGCCGATGTGCTGCTGGTTCCGGCGGAGGACGGCGGGCTGTACGCGGTGGACGCGGACGCCGTGACGATCACCCCTCAGGTGTCCTTCGACCTCACCCGTCCGGTCGCGACCGTCACCCTCGACGGGGTACGGGCGCACCGGGTGGGCGCCGCCGAACCCGCCGTACGCCGGGCCCTGCGCGCCGGTGCCGGACTCCTCGCCTCCGAGCAACTCGGCCTCGCCGACTGGTCGTTGACGGAGACGGTCCGCTACCTGAAGGAGCGCAAGCAGTTCAACCGGCCCGTCGGCGGCTTCCAGGCGCTCAAGCACCGGCTGGCCCAGCTGTGGCTGGAGGTCGTCAACACGCGCGCCGCGGCCCGGGGCGCGGCCGACGCGCTCGCCACCGGAAGCGACGACACCGACCTGTCGGTCGCCGTCGCCCAGGCGTACGCGGCGCCCGTCGCCGTGCACGCCGCCGAGGAGGCGCTTCAACTGCACGGCGGCCTCGGTATGACGTGGGAGCACCCGGTGCACCTGTACCTGAAGCGGGCCAAGGCGGACTCGATCGCTTACGGCACGGCGGGCGCTCACCGTGAGGCGCTGGCCGGACTGGTGGATCTCCAGGCGCCCTGACCCGTCTCCTTCGTTCGCGAGAAGCCCGCCCCCTCGTGGGGCGGGCTTCTTCGTGTGGGCTGCTCTGTGTGGGCTGCTCCGACGAAGTGAACACAGGGAGGCAGTCCAGCCAACTCCCCGCACGACACTCCTTCTTGGGCCCCTGGCCACGCATACTCTCCCCCAGTCTCGACTTCGCTCGACCGGGGGGACCCCCACGGTTTCCGTAGGCACTTCCAGGGAGGCAGAGCATGGCCCTTACCACCCGCCGCAGAGCCCTCACCACCCTCGGCGCCGCCCTCGCGGGCTCCGTCGCGTTGCCCGCCACTTACGCGCGGGCGAGTGAACGGGGGCACGGGCCGCGTCCGCTGTGGCGCGCCCACGCCCACAACGACTACGAGCACCCGCGTCCCCTGTTCGACGCCCTCGACCACCGTTTCGGCAGCGTCGAGGCCGACATCTACCTCGTGGGTGACCAGCTCCTCGTCGCCCACGACCCGGTCGAGCTCGACCCGACGCGCACCCTCGAATCCCTCTATCTCGAACCCCTCGCCGCCCGGGTCAAGGCCAACCACGGCTCGGTGTACCGGGGTTACCGCACACCCCTGCAACTCCTCATCGACATCAAGACCGAGGGCTCGTCGACGTACCTCGAACTCGACCGCCATCTGCGCCGCTACCGGCACCTGTTCACGACCTACGCGGACGGCCGCGTGCACCCCGGTCCGGTCACGGCCGTGATCTCCGGCGACCGGGCCGCCCGTACGCCCATGGAGGCGCAGAGTGTGCGCCGCGCCTTCTACGACGGGCGGCTCGCCGATCTCGGCAGCGCGGCCCCCGCTTCGTTCATCCCGCTGATCTCGGACAACTGGACGCTCAACTTCACCTGGCTGGGTGACGGCCCGTTCCCCGACGCCGAGCGCGAGAAGCTGCGCGGCATCATCGCGGCGGCCCACGCGCGCCGGCAGAAGGTCCGGTTCTGGGCGACACCCGATCTGGCGGGCCCGGCCCGTGACGCGCTGTGGGGCGAGCTGCTCGCCGCGGACGTCGACTACTTCAACACCGACGACCTCGCGGGCCTCGAAGCGTTCCTCGACGCCCACGAGCGGAGGTAGCGCGGGCGTGGAGCGGGCGTAACACCACTCGTTCGGAGGACACGTCAGCTGCCCGGACGAACCCTCCGCTACGCCACACTTGCGGCCGAACGCCGCGAAGCGGACGTGGCGGAGGAGGTTGACGATGGCCATTTCCATCTCTGTGGTGCTGTTGCTCCTGATCCTGGCGGTGGTCTTCCTGCGCAATGGCGCGTTGAAGCTGTCGCACGCCCTGGTCTGCGTACTGCTCGGCTTCTACCTGGCGAGCACGAGCATGGCGCCGACCATCCACAGCGGGCTCACCGCGACGGCGGACATCGTGAGCAGCCTGAGGCCCTGACGCGTGAGGTCACGGCCGTGAGAACACGCCGATGCCGTTCGGGACGGGGCGTTCGGCGCCTCCGCTGGGGTGGTTGAGGACGCTGACGGCGGCCGCCCCCGGCTCCCGGGCGACCATCGTGGTGGAGCCCCCGCCGTCCAGGCTGAAGGCCTCCTCGGAGCCCAACTGTCGCATGGTCTGCGCCACTTCGGCGATGGTGAGCCCGCTGCGGAACTCGGGCGCGCCGTCGAGCGCGAGGAGCAGCAGGCGGCGTCCGTCGTGCGCGATGCCCACGGCGGTCCGTACGGCCGAGGTGGTGTTGTCCAGGCCGGGAAGCGGCGAGCCGTTCACGACCATCGGGTAGCCGCCGAGTGCGAAGCGGTACGGAATCCTGGTGGCCTCTGCGACCAGACGGTGCCGTACGACGACCGACTCGCCCATGGACAGTTTCCGCAGCTGCTGGGCGCCCGCCTCGCGGCCCACCAGGACCGTGGTGCCGGGAGCGATGGCACCGCTGCCGGGTGTGTTGTCCGCCGACACGACCCGACCGCGCTCGACCGTCACCTCATAGGTGTCCGAACTACATGGCGCGGCCCGGCTGGTGTCCGTACCACAGGTGGCGCGCACCCGGGAGACACTGCCCCAGTCCGCGGTGAACGCGCCGATCGACCCCTCCGGCAGCGCGTACTGATTGAGCCCGCCGAGCGGCCACTGCCCCTCGCGACTGCGTACGGAACCATCGAGAGCCATGCTGTCCAGCCGGGCCCTGCGGTCGACGCCCACGCCGAGCACGTCCTCGGTGGTCGTGCCGGGCGGCAGGGCGGGCCCGAAGCGCTGACCGTTCGGCACCGCCGCCTTGAGCTCGTGCCCGCTCGCGATCGCCGGGCCCACGGTCGCGCCCGTCGCCGCGACCCCCGGATGCTGGGTCTCCGTGATGTTGAAGAAGTCGCCGTTGACACCCGCGACGGCACCCCGGGAGTCGGCCAGCTGGGAGACGGGCGCCCGGGACGCCACGGCTCCGGGGTACAGGAGGTCGACCCGCACGCGTGGATCGCCCAGATCGACGCTCAGTACATGTGCGTGCGCCACACCCTTGGCGGCCGGGATGTCCAACTGCGTGTACTCGACGCCGGGGGCGATCGCCGTGTCCGTGGCGCCCTCCGCGCCGCTGGCCGGTGCCGCCCCCAGCAGGGCGGTACCGGCCAGCGCACTCCATGCCGCGACAACCGTCAGTGCTGTTCTTAACCGTCCGCCTCGACCCGTCACCGTACCCCCTGATGTCTCGTCAACTTTCCCAGGACTCAGGGGGAGTTCACCAGACGGCGGTGACCCTGCCGATGGCTAGGCGCCGACTACGCGCGAACGGATGAGAAAACGCACTCCTTCGGGTGCTTCGAGCGAGAAGCCGCTCCCGCGGCCCGGCACGACATCGACGATCAGCCGGGTGTGACGCCACAGCTCGTACTGGCTCCTCGACATCCAGAACGTCACCGGCTCCTCGACCCCCTGGACCTCCAGCTCGGCGAGCAGCACGTCGGAGCCGCCGGTACGGAACTCGCCGTCCGGGTAACACATGGGCGCGCTGCCGTCGCAGCAGCCGCCGGACTGATGGAACATCAGCGGGCCGTGGGCCTCCCGCAGTCGCCGCAGCAGTTCGGTGGCCGCGGGGGTCAGTTCCACGCGCGGGACGACGTCCATCGGCTCTCCCGTCGGATCTCACGAATGAGGCGCCCCTGCCGGCGGTGAGCCGTCGGCCGAGGTCGCCGTCCAGCCGACCATCCCGCACGTTGCGAGAGCGTTGCACATCCCCGGTGCGGTGCTGCCACGTCAGAGAGCGGTCAGGTGTGAAGCAGCGTGTTCGCCAAGTCGCGTCGACGGGCGGGTCCGACGGGCGGGTCAGGCGCGCAGGGCCGTGAGCCCGTCGTAGGCGGACATCACGACCTCGATTCCCCGGTTGTCGTTCCCGGGCTCGCGCATCTGGTTCGGCACGTACGACACCGCCATACGGGCGTCGGGCTCGATCATGACCATCGAGCCGCCCCAACCGCCCCAGCCGTAGGTGCTGCCGAACAGGCCGTAGCCCAAGCCCCAGCGCATCGGCATGCCCAGGATGCGGTCCTCGCCGCTGAACTGCTCCTCCCACGCCCGGTCGCAGCCCGCCTGCGACAGCAGCCGCACACCCCGCACCGTTCCCCCGCACGCCATGACCGACTGCACGAGCGCGACCGAGCGGGCGTTGCCGAATCCGCTCGCCGCGGGGATCTGCGCGCGGCGCCAGGCGACGCTGTTTCCGTCACGGAGCCGGATCCTGGTCCCGGCGGCAGCAGCCGCGGTGGGGCTGGGCGCGCTCGCGAGGTAGTCCTCGTCCCGCGACGGCGGCGGGACCGCGAGCGCGACCCGGTGGTCGTGCTCTGCGGACAGCCCCATGTGGAAGTCCGCCCCCAGCGGCCCGGCCACCTCGTCGGCGAAGAACTCGCCCACACTGCGACCGGTGATCCGGCGCACGACCTCGCCCACGAGGTATCCCTGGGTGAGCGAGTGGTATCCGGCCGCGGTGCCCGGCTCCCATTGCGGAGCCAGCTCGGCGAGCCGCGCCGTGGCGGACGGCCAGTCGTAGAGCTCCTCGACCGTCCCGTCCCAGTTGGGCAGGCCCGCGGTGTGCGAGAGCAGGTGCCGCACCAGCACCCCGTCCTTGCCCTCCGCGGCGAACTCCGGCCAGTACCGGGCGACCGGCGCGTCCAGATCGAGCTCGCCACGGTCTGCCAGGATGAGTGCGGACAGTGCCGTCATCGTCTTGGTGACGGACCAGACGCCCGCGATCGTGTCACGCTGCCACGGGATCGTGCGGTCCGCGTCGGCGAATCCGCCCCAGACGTCCACCACCGGCTCGCCGTCCACGAAGACCGCCACCGAGGCGCCCACGTCCCCAGCGTCCAGCAGCGCGGCCAGCGCCTCGGGCACTGCGGTGAACAGATCATCATATGAACCCTGAATCTCCGTCATGCCGGGAACCTAGCCCGCACCGCACCGTCGCGGTCAACCGAATTTGCGGCGCGACGCCACGCCGGGTGCGCGTGCGGGGCGCCGTTGTCAGCCATCGTTTTCGTTCCCGCGGAACACATCGGCCCTGGTTCGGTGCCTCTGGCCCGTCTGTCTCGCCGAGGGCTGGAAAGAAGGGGGGCGAGCGGCTCGGCCGCCTGTTCGCCGCGTTCGTTCGCGGTCGTACCGCACTCGCCTGCGCCGCCCGCGTGGAGATTGCGGTCGGTAACCGGGTGGGGATGATTGATCTCATGACGGTTCACGGCATCGTCGACCGACACGGCAAGGGCGGGATCACGGTCGGCCACGTGGTGAGCCACGTCATCGGCTTGGCGTGTCTGCCGCCGGACATGCCCGTAGCAGACGCCGAGGTGGAGGTACTGATCGTCGGTGGCGGGCCGGTCGGGCTCACCGCCCGGGCGCTGCTGGAACGCTGGGGCGTGCGGACACTGCTGGTCGAGAAACACGCAGAACTGTCACCCTTTCCCCGGTCCCGGCTGGTCAACGCGCGCACCATGGAGATCTACCGCCAGCTCGGACTCGCCGACAAGATCTCGGCCGACGCGTTCGCACCGGAATATGGCCGCATTCGCTTCCGCGACACCCTGTACGACCGTGACTTCGCCACAGCGGTGATGGTCGGGATCAACGCGCCGATCCCCGAGAGCCCTGTGATCGGCGTGGTCACCTCACAGGACCGGTTGGAACCCACCCTGCTCGCCGCAGCGGACGCGGAGGTGCGGTACGGGGTTGAGCTCATCGACCTGGTGGAAGAAGCCGAGAGCGTCTTGGCCGTACTCGTCGACCGTCAACAGGGTGAAGAGAACGGTGAACAGAACGGTGAAGGGAGCGGTGAAGAGACTCGCGTCCGTGCTCGTTATCTACTCGCCGCCGACGGTGCGAACTCCACCGTCCGGCAACGGCTGGGAATCGACACCACTGGCCCCGGAGCGATCGCGGACGCCACCACGGTCGTGTTCGACGCCGACCTCAACCGATGGTGCGCCGACCAGCCCGCCGGGGTCTACTTCACCGCGCACGGATCATTCCTCCCGCTCTACCCCGAGGGAGGCTGGGCCTGGATCGTTCCCACACCCGAAGACGCGGCGAGTGCCGACTGGCCCGCCCTCGTCTCACGTGCCCTCGGCTCCAGCGCCGACGTACGAGCCGAGGTGTTGCGGGTTCAGCACTGGGTGGTGAACGCGTTCGTCGCCGAACGCCTGCGTCACGGCCGGATCCTGCTGGCCGGCGATGCCGCGCACGCGATCCCGCCCGCCGGCGGTCTGGGGATGAACGCCGGAGTCGCCGATGTACACAACCTGTGCTGGAAACTGGCGGGCGTTCTGCGCGGCTGGGCCGGACCAGGCCTGTTGGAAACCTACGAGACGGAACGGCAACCCGTCGCCCACCGGACTCTCCGTCAAGCGGTGACCAACGCCCAACTCATGTTCCAAGCGCAGAACCGACGCCACGACCAGCTCCAAACCGGCGAAGCGGCGCCGGCGCAGATCGAACTGCCCTGGTCGGACCAGTACTTCGCTCAACTCGGTCTCGTGCTCGGCGTCATCTATCACTCCGACGCCGTCCTCACCGACGACAGCACCCCTCCTGAGTCATCGGACACGGGTACGGACTACATCCCCACCGCAAAGCCGGGCCACCGCATGCCACACCTCTGGCTCACCCGCGACCGCTCCACGCTCGACACCTTCGGCGAAGGGTTCACTCTGCTCACGGCAGACCCCGCCCACTGGGAGCAACACAGCACCGCACCATGGCCGCTGCACATCGAGACCCTTCCCGACGAGCACACCGACCTCTGCGGCCTCAGCCGGCACGGAGCACTTCTGATCCGACCCGACGGCCACATCGGCGCCCGCTGGCCCGACCGCCCACCCAGCGACTCGACCCTCCGCAACGCCCTCACCACCATCACCCGCTCGACACCTACCTGATGGCCGGACAACCGAGCGGTGGGTGCTCAGATCCAGGTGTCGAGCCACATCCTGGCGCGCCAGCTGGAATACGGAATCGTCTGCCCGGTGTAGAGGGGGAAGAAATAGATGAAGTTCCAGATGATGAGCAGCACAAGAGCGCCTGCCGCCACCGCACCCCGTATGCGTCGTCTTTCATCCGCCCCCGGAGGACCCAGCAGCGCGCCCACCATCATTGCCACGGCCAGGCACAAGTACGGCACGAAGACGACCGCGTAGAAGGAGAAGATCGTACGGTCCTGGTAGTGGAACCAGGGCAGATAACCGGCACCCGCCGCGCACAGGATGGCGCCCGCGCGCCAGTCGCGGCGCAGCGCCCACCGATAGAGCAGATACACGAGCGCGCAGCATGCAGACCACCACAGCAGCGGCGTGCCCAGGGCGAGGATCTCCTGCGAGCAGGCGGACGCCGCGTGGCAACCGTCCTGCCCAGGTTTCGGCGACTGAATGTAGAACGACACAGGACGACCGAGGACGAGCCAGCTCCACGGGTTGGACTGGTACGGGTGTGGAGTGTGCAGCCCCACATTGAACTGGTAGACCCCGTACTCGTAGTGCCACAGGCTGCGGAGAGAGGCCGGTATCCACGACCATGTGCCGCCGCGGCCGTCCGCCCAGTGCCGCCCGTAACCGTTGTCGGACAGGAACCAGCCGGTCCACGTCGCCAGATAAGTCACCGCGGCAACGGGAACGACGGACAACACCGACCAGCCGAGGTCCTTGCGCAGCACCGCCCGGTACGGGCGGCTTGACCCCGCGACGCGGCGGGCGCCGACGTCCCACAGCACGGTGAGGATCATGAAAAAGGCCAGGACGTACAGGCCGTTCCACTTGCTGGCGGCCGCCAGTCCGAGGAAGAAGCCGGCCGTGAGCCGCCATGGACGCACGCCCATCCTGGCGCGGTCGCCGGTGTCCTGATCCGGGCCCGCGCAGCCGTCCCCGCCCACCGGTAGGGCTGCCGCGAGCCGGGCCCGCGCCTTGTCCCGGTCGACCAGCAGGCATCCGAAAGCCGCCAGTACGAAGAACATGACTACCAGGTCGAGCAGAGCGGTGCGGCTCATCACGTAGTGCAGACCGTCCACCGCCATCAGCGTTCCGGCCACGCAGCCCAGCAGCGTCGAACGGAACAGGCGGCGTCCTATTCGGCACAGCATCAGCACCGACAGCGTCCCCAGCACCGCCGTCATGAACCGCCAGCCGAACGGGTTGAGGCCGAACACCCACTCGCCGAGGGCTATCACCCACTTGCCCATCGGCGGATGCGCGACAAAGTGCCCGGTCTCGGACAGGGGGATCACCTGGGGGTGCGCCAGGATCTGCGGGTCGGAAATCTTGGCGTCCGGCCAGGTGCCCTCGTAGCCGAGCCGCAGCAAGGACCAGGCGTCCTTGGCGTAGTAGGTCTCGTCGAACACGACGCCTCGCGGCCGGCCTAGGTGCCAGAAGCGGATCGCTCCGGCGAAGGCGGCGACGAGTACCGGCCCCAGCCAGCCCATCGCCTTCGCTACGCGGTACGCCAGTAACGGGCTGAGGCCCATGAGCTCCCAGACGCGGGTCCCCGGCTCCGGAAAGGGCGGAACCAGCCGTTCACGGATGTCGGTCCTGGGGCGTCCGGCATACCCGTACAGGCGCAGCCGTTCCTTCCAGGCACTGTGCTCCTTCAACGGACGGGGGCTGTCGAGGACATGGGAACGCGTCGCGTTGCTACTCGTCACCGGATGACCCTAGACCGTGTCCTGCACGGCCAGTTGAAGAAGCCGAGCGGCACAGGGCTCCCGTCAGATCGGCAAACGCCACGCGGCACCGGCGCCTGGTAGGAGTATGCCTTTCGGCCGGGACCGAATCTGGCGTCGTGCCGGGGCGGCCGATCCGCCTGGGCGCCCGCAAACGGGCCATGACCCGTGTAGGCCGGGGGTGTCCCCGGTGCTTGGAAGGCGAGCGGGCAGCAACGGCCGTCGGCCAACAGGCGGATCTTCGTGGTTCGTTCGCCGCGGGAGTGTCTTAGGGCGTGGCCATGCGGCGTGCTGGTGAGGGCGCACGATCGTGGAGTCGACGGCGACGACCCAGTCGTCTCGAACGGGACGGTGTCGTCGATGCCGGCCCGCCGGCACCGCTGTGCCCGGCCTCCTCTGCCAAGATCCAGCCATTCTTCCGCTGCTGCGGAGCGATCGGTCCCTGTATGTACGGAAGCGCCGACTGACGCGGTTCCTCCCGGCTGAACCGGTGCACGAACTGCTCGCGCACAGCCCTCAGTTCGCCCGTCCACAGCCTGCCATCAGCAAGGTTCCCGCCCAGAGCCACACTAACGACTGAACTTCCCACACGTCACGGCAAGCATCGTTGCAGTACTGAGCGCGGCCCACCCGGCAGTGCCGGGATGCCTCGGGGGTACCGGTGCAGGCAGCCCGGAGAACTCCCGTTGTCACAGGTCAAGGCATGTCTTCGGCGTCAAGGCACCTGCAGACGGGCACCGTTCCTTGGATGCAGCTTCAAATCTTGAGCACGAATTACACACATCCCTCTCTTCAGACTGGCCCCGATGGTCTAGATTGACCGTGCTTCACATGCTGGGACACGAGGCGACAAATCATGATCTATAGGGCAGGCGCTGCGGACAGCCCGCAGCTGCGTCTCCGCCGCCAGACGTGGGGGTGATCGATTCTTGGAGCCCGAGAGGGGCCTTGGGCGCGGGGAGCACCCGAGGTTTCGACGGGTTCCGGCGCACCTTGAGCGTCTGGCAGGACATGCGAGTCTGCTGCCGCCAGGGTGGGTTGTTGAAGTAGCGCTGAAATAGCCGGGATGTCATGCGCGAGGGGCGAGGGCCTCCCGGGGGAGGAACAGCGCGGCGGGGGGCGGGGGGCCTCCCGAGGGGAGGAACTGTGCGGGAGGCGGGGGCCTCCCGGGGGGAGGGGCAGTGTTGGGCGACCACGTTGAACCATTGGGAACCGGGGGGGTTCTGTGCGTCAGGGGGGACTAGTCGGCCCTTTTCCGTCGGCGCGCGGGCGTCTGGCGAACGGGGCGATCAGCCAGCCGGCGAACGACTGGGAGCAGCGGTACCGCCGTACCGTGATCACCAGCGATACCGTGGCCACCGCCTTCGTGGTGGCTGGAATAGGCAATTTCTTCGGGGCCCGGGACGCGGCCAACTGGCACGAGAAGTGGGGAATTCTCGCATTCGGCACCGAGCTGCTGGTGCTGGGAGCGCTTGCGGTGAGCCGGGCGTGGGCTCCGGCCGTGCTCGGCCAGGGTGCCGAGGAATTCCGCCGGCTCGGACGCTCACTGTTCGCGGCGACCGTCGTACTGGCGCTCGGCGGGATAGCCCTCACCTCGCGCAACATCAAGCTCTGGATATTCGTCGCGATCCCCGCGATCGCGCTCATCACCATGACCGAGCGGTATCTGCTCCGCCTCTGGCTGCACAAACAGCGGAAGGAAGGACGGTGCCTGAGACCGGTGCTCGCTGCCGGGAGCCTGGCCACGGTGCGCGACCTGATCACCCGAACCCGCAAGTTCCCGCACCTCGGCTGGCGAGTGGATGCGGTGTGCACGACGGACGGTCTCGGGCTCGACGATGACCAACTGGACGGAGTGCCGGTCGTCGGCCGGCTGACGGACGTCGCGGGCCACGTCCATCGCGATGGCTACCGTGTCGTCGCGGTCACACCGGACCCGCACTGGTCACCGGACCGGCTGCAGCGGCTGGCCTGGAACCTCGAAGGCAGCGATGCCGAGATGATCGTGGCCCCCGTGCTGATGGAGGTGGCCGGCCCGCGGCTGCACGTCGACGCGGTGCTCGGGATCCCGCTGCTGCGGGTCAGCATGCCGACCTTCACCGGGGGCCGCCGGGCGATCAAAGGCGTCGTCGACCGGATGGGCGCCGCGATCCTGCTGATGCTGTTCGCGCCGCTGATGGTGCTCGTCGGGCTGCTCGTGCTGCTGGACAGCCGAGGTGGGGCGTTCTACCGCCAGCGCAGGGTTGGCAAGAACGGCCGCGAGTTCACCATTCTCAAGTTCCGCACCATGGTCTCCGGGGCCGACCGGGCACGTGCCGAGCTGGCCGACCTCAACGAGGGCGCCGGCCTGCTGTTCAAGCTCCGCCGGGACCCGCGGGTGACCCGGGTGGGAGCAGTGCTGCGCCGGTACTCGCTCGACGAGCTCCCGCAGCTTTTCAACGTACTCGCCGGATCGATGTCGCTCGTCGGTCCGCGGCCTCCGCTACCGGAGGAGTCCGCTGCATACGGCCCGGACATCCGGCGGCGGCTGCTGGTCAAGCCCGGACTCACCGGCCTGTGGCAGATCAGCGGACGCAGCGACCTGTCGTGGGAGGAGGCGGTCCGCCTCGACCTGCGGTACGTGGAGGACTGGTCGCTCGCCCTGGACACAGTGATCTTGTGGAAGACGCTGCGTGCGGTGCTCTATGGGCAGGGGGCCTACTGATGCGCGGGGAACTGCAACTCAACGGTTCCGCCGACGCGCGGACCGCAGGCCGAGAGGGTCTGTCTTGGGGGAGGAACGGGTCATGAGAGTCAGCGTTTTCGGGCTCGGCTACGTGGGCTGCGTGTCGGCCGCGTGCCTGGCCAGCATGGGCCACGAGGTCATCGGGGTGGACGTCAACCAGGTGAAGGTCGACCTGGTCAACGACGGCAAGGCCCCGGTGGTCGAGGAGCGGATCGGCGAGCTCACCGCCGAGGTCGTGCGGACCGGAGCGCTCCGTGCCACCGGCGACGTCCGCGAGGCGATCATGGACAGCGAGGTGTCGCTGGTCTGCGTCGGCACGCCGTCGGAGCCCAACGGCAGCCTGTGCACGACGTACTTGGAGCGGGTGACCGAGGAGATCGGCGCCGCGCTGGCCGAGCGGGGCGGACGGCACACCGTCGTGTTCCGCAGCACCATGCTCCCCGGCACCTGCCTCAACCTGCTGGTACCGATCCTGGAGAAGAACGTCGGCGGCACGGCCGGGGTGGACGTCGGGGTCGCGGTCAACCCGGAGTTCCTGCGCGAGGGCACCAGCGTGCGGGACTTCTTCGACCCGCCCAAGACCGTCATCGGCGAGCTCGACGCGGCGAGCGGCGACGCGGTGGCGGCCCTGTACGAGGGCCTGCCCGGCGAGGTGTTCCGGGTGCCGGTCCCGACGGCCGAGGCGATCAAGTACGCGGACAACGCGTTCCACGGCCTCAAGATCGGCTTCGCGAACGAGCTGGGCGCCGTGTGCCAGGCGCTCGGGGTGGACTCGCACCAGGTGATTGACGTGTTCCTGGCCGACCGCAAGCTGAACATCAGCCCCGCCTATCTGCGCCCCGGCTTCGCCTTCGGCGGCTCCTGCCTGCCCAAGGACCTGCGCAGCCTGGTCCACGCGGCGCAGCGGGCCGACGTGTCGGTGCCCATCCTCTCCCACGTGCTCCCGTCCAACGCCGACCATCTGCAGCGCGCGGTGGAGCTGGTCGAGCGCACCGGCAAACGCCGGGTGGGAATGTTCGGGCTGTCCTTCAAACCCGGCACCGACGACCTCCGCGAGAGCCCGCTCGTCGAACTCGCGGAGCGGCTCCACGGTAAGGGATACGACCTGAAGATCCACGACGCCAACGTGAGCCTCTCCCGGCTGCTCGGCGCGAACCGCGAGTACATCGAGACCCGGCTGCCGCACCTCGCGCAGCTGCTCGCGGACTCCGTCGACGAAGTGCTCGAGCACGCCGAGGTGTGCCTCGTCGGGACCAAAGATCCGGCCGTCCTCTCGGCGCTGCCCCATGGCGGCAGCCAGGTGATCGTCGACCTCATCCGCCTTCCCGACGCGGAGACGCGCCGGACCGAACCGGGATACATGGGCCTTGCTTGGTAATGCAGACAGCGGCGACGGCTCGGGCCGACGCGCGCTGATCCTGGTGGAGAACCTGTCGGTGCCGTTCGACCGGCGGGTGTGGCAGGAGTGCACGACGCTGCGCGACGCGGGCTGGGAGGTGCACGTCATCTGCCCCCGGGGAGAGAAGCGGGACACGGAGCCGGAGGCGTTGATCGACGGGGTGCGGATCCATCGCTACCCGTTGCGCGCCGCCACCGGAGGACCGGCCGGCTATCTGCAGGAGTACGGAACGGCGTTGTGGCACACCGCCCGGTTGGCCCGCAAGGTCGGCCCGGTTCACGTGGTCCACGCCTGCAACCCGCCCGACCTGCTGTTCCTGGCGGCCCGGTGGCTGAAGCGGCGCGGCGCACGGTTCGTCTTCGACCAGCACGACCTGGTGCCCGAGCTGTACCTCTCCCGGTTCGACCGCGGCAAGGACCTGCTCTACCGCGCCGTGTGCGCGCTCGAACGACGGACCTACCGGGCCGCTGACGTCGTGCTCGCCACGAACGAGAGCTACCGGGACGTCGCGGTGAGCCGTGGCGGCAAGCGGCCGGAGGACGTCTTCGTGGTGCGCAGCGCGCCCCAGATCGAACGGTTCCAACCGGTGCCGCCCGAGCCGGAGTTGAAGCGCGGTAAGCCCCATCTGCTGTGCTACCTGGGCGTCATGGGCCCGCAGGACGGCGTCGACTACGCCCTGCGCGCCCTCGCGAAGCTGCGCGACGAGTTCGGGCGGACCGACTGGCACGCGGTGTTCGTCGGCTCCGGCGATGCCTTCGACGCGATGGTGGAGCTGTCCCGGCAGCTCGGTCTCACCGATCAGGTGCAGTTCACCGGGCGCATTCCGGACGCCGACCTGCTGCGCTACCTGTCCACAGCGGACGTGTGCCTTTCCCCGGACCCGCGCAATCCGCTCAACGACGTGTCGACCATGAACAAGGTTCTGGAGTACATGGCGATGGGCCGGCCGATCGTCTCCTTCGACCTGAAGGAGGCGCGCGTCTCCGCCGGTGACGCCTCCGTCTACGCACCCGCCAACGACGAGGCCCAGTTCGCCAAGCTCATCACGGTGTTGCTGGACGACCCGGACAAGCGGACCCGGATGGGCAAGATCGGCCAGGAGCGGATCGGCGGGCACCTTTCCTGGCGCAACTCACAGGCATCGCTGCTCGCCGCCTACGCCGCCGCGTGCCGGGACCGCAGTGCGGTCCCGGCGGGCGGTCCGGTGCGCACAAGGAAGAAGAGGCAGCGCAGTTGAACGAAGACACCATCCGCCTCGTCACGATCGGGCGGATACTCCGTCGGCGGTGGCGGCTCCTCGCCGTCCTCGCCGTGGTGGGCGCACTCGTCGGGTACGGCGCCTCGGTGCTGGTGTTCCCGCCGCGATACACCGCGTCGGCACCGGTACTGCTGCCAGGGGTCTGGGAGGAGCGAGAGCTGCTTACCCAGGTCGACATCGCCACCAGTCTGACCGTGGTCGACCGTGCGGCCGACGCTCTCCACTGGTCCGACGTCAGCCGCACCGAGCTGCGGGACCACGTGAGTGCCACGGCCGGCGACGGGAACATCATCACGATCTCGGGTACGGCCGACACCCCGGAGCGCGCGCAGCGGCTCGCCGACGGGGTGGCCCAGCAGTTCGTGCAGTTCGCCGCGGACGTCGCGGGCAGCGGTGCCGACGCCGGAGTGGCCGCGCAGACCGAGGCGCTGCGGAAGCAGGTGGCGGAGACCAACCGCCGCATCACCGACCTGGCCAAGGCGGCCGATCCGGGACAGACCGTGGAGAGCGTGCAGTCCCGCACGGCGCTCGAGAACCTGCGCACCTCGCTGGAGGCGGCCATGAAGAAGCTGGAAGAGGCCGATCCGGCGACCAGCAAGGCAGGCATGGTCGTCATGGGGTCGGCCACCCGGCCGACCGGCGAGGCACCGCCGACGAGGATTCAGCTCGTCGTCGGCGGGGCGCTGCTGTTCTTCCTGCTCGCGGTCATCGGCCATCTCGTCGCCGCACGGATGAACCGCCGACTGCGCACCGAACCCGAGATCGCAGCCGCGCTGGGCGCGGCTCCGCTGGGCACCGTCGACGTGGCCGGTGAATGGCCCGCGCACCGGCCGCAGGGCGGGGGCCGACGATCCCGGGTCCGCCGACTCCTCGGCATGGACACCCGGTGGGACATACCGGCCCCGCTGAAGTCCGGCGACGAGGCCGGCAGACGGCTCCGCTACCGGCGGGTGTGCGCCCGCCTCCGGGAACAGCTGCCGGCTCCCCGGCGGCTGCTGGTCGTCGTACCGGACGGAGACGAGATCGCCCGCCGGGCCGCGGGGCTGCTCGTCGCCGAGGCCAAGACCGATCCGCTGCTGCGGGTGGTGGAGGTGTCGGTGGACCGGCCGACGGTGCCGGACCGCGAAACCGAGGCCGGTGCCCTGGTGGTCCTCAGCGCGGGCAGCTGGACCGCGGAGGAGCTCGCAGGCATCGCCGAGGCGTGCGCGGACGGCAGGCACGAGGTCCTCGGCGTCGTCGTCGCCGGCACGGTCCAGGCCAGCCCCAGGCGTTCTGCCGCCGATCTTCCGGACGACGCCACTCTGGCGTTCGCGGTTCCGGGCCGGGCGACGGGAGGTTCGGCGTGACCACGAGCACGACTTCGGAGTCCTCGACCGCCACCCCGCTCCTGGACCTGCATGCGCTGGTGGTGTCGGTGCGCAGGCGCCGCCGCCTGTGGTGCACCATGGCGCTCCTGGGCTTTCTGACCGGCGCGGCAGTGGCGGTCCTGATGCCGCCGCCGCCGAGCGCGATGACCAAGGTGCTGGTCGCCCACGCGGAGGATCAGCCGAACGACACCGGAACACTGATCCGCACCGACGTCGCGCTGCTGCAGACCACGCGGATCGCCGACATGGCCTTGAAGTCCCTCAAGTCCTCGGAAAAACCCGGGGACTTCATGAAGGACTACCGGGGAACCGGCCTGACCAACAACCTGCTGCAGATCGATGTGACCGGCGACAGCGACGCGCAGGCGGTGGCCCGGGCCAAGGCGCTGGCCGACGCGTTCGTCGCCGACCACGTCAAGCGGATGCAGGACATCGCGCAGGCCGAGTCCAAGGCCCTGCTCGGCCAGCGTGACCGCACACGGGACGAGCTCGCCACGGTCAACAAGGAGATCAGCGACCGATCCACGGCCGGCGACACGAAGGCGGCGGCGAGCATCGAGTCGCTCTACGCCCGCCGGGCCGAACTCAACTCGCGGATCTCCGACTTCGACCAGCGCGCCGCCGACGCCCGCACCGGCACGCCCCAGGTCATCGCCGGCACGCAGATCGTGGACGCCCCGAGCGCGGTGCGACACTCCCTGCCCAAGGCGGCTGCCACCGACGCCGTGATCGGGCTCGTCCTCGGGCTCTTCCTCGGACTCGCGCTGGCCGCGGTCGGCGTGGTGGTCGCGGACCGCCCCGTACTGCGCCGGGACATCGCGGCGAACCTGGGCGCCTCGGTCATCTCGGAGCTGCCCCACCGGTCGGGCAGGCCCTGGCAGCGCCGACGGACCCGGCTGGCGCGCGAACGGCTCACCACGTCCCTGGCCCGCACCGCGCGCGCCTCCGCGGAACCGTTGTCGCTGCTGGAACTGGGCTGTGCGCGCAGCACGAGCGCGATCGCGCTGAACGTCGCCAGGGCACTGGCGGCCGACGGGCCCGTGGTCGTCGTCGACGGCCTGCCCGGCTCGGAGCTCTCCGGCCGCCGCCCGAAGCCGGGGGACCCCACCGTGGTCAGCGGCGAGCAGGCCGCGACCGTGCCGGACCAGGGGCGCCTGCTCGGCGTCGGCTCGGTCGCTCCCGGCACCGCGTGGACCGACCTCCAGTACCTCGGCACCCAGACCGTGCTCGTCGTACGTGCCGGGCACGGCAGCGCCGCATGGCTGCACACCGTGGCGCGGCAGCTCGCGGACCAGCGCATCGCGGTGGTCGGAGTGGTGCTGATCGACCCGGATCCGCGGGACCGGACCGACGGGACGCTGTGGGACGGGCTGCACATCGCGCTGCGGGGACACAGCGAGCGGACGGCCCGGCAGAACGGGACCGGCCAGGTGAAGAACGAGCGACTGCCGATGTGGGCCGCACGAGTCCCGGACAGCGACCAGGAGGTGCGGTAGGACATGTGTGGCATCGCGGGAACTTACCGATGGCCGGACGGCAAGATCGTGACCGACCGGCTCACCGACACTCTGGCCCACCGCGGCCCGGACGGGGCGGGCCGGTACGGCCACCCCGTAGGTGACGGCGAAGTGCATTTCGGGCACCGTCGGCTTTCCATCATCGACCTGTCCGAGACCGGCGCCCAGCCGATGGTCTCGGACGGTCTCGCCCTGACGTACAACGGCGAGCTGTACAACGCGCCCGAACTGCGGGCCGAGTTGGAGGCCGCCGGGGTGCGCTTCCGCGGGACCTCCGACACGGAGGTGCTCCTGGAGGCCTGGCGGCGCTGGGGCACGGACTGCCTGCCCCGGCTGCGCGGCATGTTCGCGTTCGGGATCTTCGACGAGCGCACCGGTGAACTGGTGCTGGCCCGCGACCAGTTGGGCATCAAGCCGCTGTTCCTGCTCCGGCGCGGCGCGGGCCTGGTGTTCGCCTCCGAGCTGAAGGCCCTCGCCCTCGCGACCGGCGGCAAGCTGGAGGTGGACCATGCGGCGCTGGTGGCCTCGCTCCTCTACTACTGGGTGCCTGACTCGCGGTGCGCGTTCCGCGAGGCGGAGAAGCTGCCGCCGGGGAGCTGGCTTCGGTGCCGGCCCGACGGCCGGGTGGAGCGCGGCCGGTTCTGGAACCTGAAGGACGTCGCCGCCGAGGGCCAGGAGCGGGCCCGGGCCGGCGAACTGCCGGACATCGCCGCCGTCGTCGAGGAGTCGACCCGGCGCCACCTGCTCTCCGACGTACCCGTGGCGACCTTCCTCTCCGGAGGCCTCGACTCCAGCTACCTGACCGCGCTGGCCGCCCGCGAGCAGCCCGGGATCTCCGCCTACACGATCGGGTTCCGCGCCGAGGACGCCAAGTTCGAGGCGATGCCGGACGACCTGCGCTACGCCCGGCAGGTGGCCGAGCGGTTCGGCGTCGACCTGCACGAGATCGAGATCGCCCCGAACGTGCTCGATCTGCTGCCGCAGATGACGTACAGCCTGGACGAGCCGATCGGCGACCCCGCCGCGATCAACACCTTCCTGATCTGCTCGGCCGCCCGGGAGGCCGGGGTCAAGGTGATGCTCTCGGGGATGGGTGCCGACGAGCTGTTCGCCGGGTACCGCAAGCACCTGGCCAACCTGCTTGCGCTGCGCTACCAGCGCGTCCCGCGGCCCCTGCGGCGCGGCCTGTCCAGTGCCGTGGACCGGCTGCCGGTCGCCACGGCCCGCCGGGGGTACCGGTCGGTTCGCTTCGCGAAGCGGTTCCTCTCCTTCGCCGATCTGCCGGAGGAGACCGCGTTCCGGCGCAGCTACACCATGTACGACCAGGAGGAGCTGCTGGCCCTGGTCAATCCGGACTTGGCCGGGACGGTGGAGGACGTGCTGACCGAGCATGCGGACATCTACGAGGACAACGACCTCGACGACTTCGTCAACCGCATGTGCCTGGGCGACGCCCGGATGTTCCTGCCGGGCCTGAACCTCACGTACACCGACCGGTCGAGCATGGCCGCGTCGACCGAGGTGCGGGTGCCGTACGTGGACGTCGAGGTGGTCAAGGCGGCGTTCGCCGTGCCCGGCGATCGCAAGATCGTCGGACGACAGGGCAAGGCCGTCCTCAAGGAGGCGGCCACCTCGATCCTGCCCCGGGAGATCGTGTACCGGCCCAAGGGTCTGTTCAGCGCGCCGCTGCGCGCCTGGATGAGCCGGGATCTGGCACCGCTGGTGCGCGAGGTGGTCAACGACGGTGTGCTCGTCAACTCCGGGCTCCTGCGCCGCGACGCGCTGGCGCGCATGGTCGCCGAGGACGCAGCCGGGCAGCAGGACTTCTCCAAGCATCTGTGGCATGTGCTGACCCTCGAGTACTGGTATCGCGACGCGACCTCCGGGTCCGGCCAGAGCACTCGGTTGACGGCTTAGGAATCAGGGGACTTCGGTGAAACAGGTCGTACAGAACTACAAGAGCGGCGAGCTGGCGGTGCTCGACGTGCCGGTGCCGGGGTGCAAGCCGGGTGGTGTGCTGGTCCGCAGCGCCTTCTCGCTGATCTCCACCGGGACCGAGCTCATGAAGGTGTCCGAGGCCGGCATGTCGATGCTGGGCAAGGCCCGCTCCCGGCCGGACCAGGTGGCCAAGGTCATGCAGAGCGTGGCCACCAACGGGGTGCCCGCCACCTACCGCAAGGTGATGGGCAAGCTGGACTCCTACACGCCGCTGGGCTACTCGCTGTGCGGGGTGGTCGAGCAGGTCGGCGCCGGCATCGACGACGTGAAGGTCGGCGACCTCGTGGCCTGCGCCGGCAACGAGCACGCCTTGCACGCCGAGCTGAACTGGGTGCCGAAGAACCTCTACGCCCCGGTGCCCGACGGCCTCGCGCCCAGGCACGCGGCCTTCGGCACCGTCGGGTCGATCGCGATGCAGGGCGTCCGCCAGGGCGAGCCGCAGCTCGGCGAAGTCGCGCTGGTCATCGGCCTCGGCCTGATCGGGCAGCTCGTGGTGCAGCTCCTCACCGCCTCGGGAGTCCGCGTCGTCGGCGCCGACCCCGACCCGGCGCGCTGCGAACTCGCCGAGCGCCTGGGCGCCGCGGCCTGCGGCGATCCCGCGTCGGCAGGCGTGGAAGCCACCGTCGCCGAACTCACCGACGGCCACGGCGTGGACCAGGTGTACCTGGCGGCCGGCGGCGGCAGCAACCAGCCCGTCGAGCTGGCCGCCCGCCTGTGCCGGGACCGCGGCCGGGTCGTCGACATCGGCAAGTGCCGCCTGGACCTGCCGTGGAACGCGTACTACGAGAAGGAACTCGACGTCCGCTTCTCCCGCAGTTACGGCCCCGGGCGCTACGACCCGGAGTACGAACTCGAGGGGCGCGACTACCCGATCGGCTACGTGCGCTGGACCGAGCGCCGCAACCTGGCGTGCTTCCTCGACCTCCTCGCCCGCGGCAGCGTCGACGTGGAACCCCTGGTCTCCCACATCGCCGACTTCGATGACGCCGTCGAGACCTACCAGCGGCTGAAGGACGGCGACCTGAAGGCCGTGGCCGTGCTGTTCCGGTACCCCGAACAGGCGGCCGAAAAGGCCGAGGCGGAGGCCCCGGCAGTGGCCGTGCCCGCGGTGAACGTGAAGCGCAGTCCGGCCCGGGCCGCCAAGACGCCGGTGCGCCTCGCGTTCGTCGGCGCCGGCAACTACGCGACGTCGATGCTGCTGCCGCATCTCGCACAGCGCGAGGGCGTCGAGCTGTCGACCGTCGTCACCACGACGGCGCTGTCCGCGGCCAACGCGCAGCGCAAGTTCGGCTTCACCGGGGCGACCACCGATCTCGACGCCGTGCTCGGCGACAAGTCCATCGACGCGGTGTTCGTCGTCACCCGGCACAGCTCGCACGCCGAACTGACCCGGCAGGCCCTCCTGGCCGGCAAGACCGTGTTCGTGGAGAAGCCCCTGGCGCTCACCGAGGACGAACTGGCCGGCGTGCTCGCGGCGGTGGAGGAGTCCGGCAACGACCGGCTGCAGGTGGGTTTCAACCGCCGCTTCGCCCCGCTGCTGCAGGAGGCCAAGAACAGGTTCGGCGCCCGGACCGGTCCGGCAAACCTCCGCTACCTGGTCAACGCGGGCCGATTGCAGCACGGCAGCTGGTACCTCCAACAGGGCACCGAGGGCTCCCGGTTCGCCGGCGAGGGCGGACACTTCATCGACACGGCGAGCTGGCTGCTCGACGCCGACCCGGTCTCGGTGTACGCGACCGCCACGTCCGGCAACGAGGACCTCCAGGTCCTGCTGCGCTACCCGGACGGCTCCTCCGCCACCATCAGCTATGTCACCACAGGCCCCTCCGGCTTCCCCAAGGAGACGCTGGACCTGGTCGCGGACGGCCGCGCGCTGCGGCTCGACGACTTCGTGCGTGCCTCGGTGTACGGCCGTAAGAAGTGGGTCAGTTCGCGGCTGCCCAAGGCCCGGGACAAGGGCCAGAACGCCGAACTGGCCGCGTTCATCAAGGCAGTTCGGACCGGTGATCCGATGCCGGTGCCGCTGGAGTCGCTGGTCGCCACCACGGCGGCCACCCTCGCCGTGCAGGCCGGCCTGGCCGGCGGTGCGCCGGTGACGCTGGCGAGGACTCGATGACCATGAGCGCGGGCTGGTACCTCCGGCGGCTGTCCCGGATGGGACCGCAGGAGGTCGCGGGCCGGGTGGGCGACACGGTGCGCAGACGGCGGTGGCGGTCGGCGCCGCCCGACTGCCCGAGCGTGACCGGCGCCCGGTTCACCGCGGTCCTGCCCGCCGGGACCGTCGCCGCCGTACCGCCGGACGCCGCGAAACGTCTCATTGCCGAGGCGGACCGGCTCATGGACGGGCGCGCCGAGTTCTTCGGCGTGGTCCGCGACGACCTGGCCGACCCGGACTGGCGGCGCGACCCGAAGACCGGGCGCCGGGCTCCGTCGGGCTACGCCTTCGACGTGCCGTACCGCAGCGAGGACGCGGTCGGGGACATCAAGCAGATCTGGGAGCCGTCCCGGCACCAGTACCTCACCCAGCTCGCCGCCGCCTACGCGATCAGCGGGAACGAGCGGTACGCCGAGCGCGTGGCCGAGCACCTGCGGTCGTGGTGGGCGGCCAACCCGCCACTGCGCGGCGTCCATTGGATCAGCGGCATCGAGCTGGGCATCCGGCTGCTGTCCTGGGTGTGGATCCGCCGGCTGCTCGACGGCTGGCCGGGCGCGGCCGGGTTGTTCGAGGACAACCCGGTGGCGCTGAACCAGATCTGGCACCACCAGCGCTGGCTGGCCGCCTTCCCCAGCCGGGGCTCTTCGGCGAACAACCACGTCATCGCCGAGACCGCCGGGCAGTTCGCCGCGGCCTGCGCGTTCGGGTGGTTCCCCTCCTCGGCGCGCTGGCGCGCCGACGCGCTGCGGTCGCTGGACCGGCATCTGCGCGGCAACACCTACGGCTCCGGCCTCAATCGCGAGCTGGCCACCGAGTATCACGGTCTGGTGCTGGAGCTCGGCCTGGCCGCGGTGGCCGAGGCGGACGCCGCCGGAGTGCCGGTTCCCACGTCCGTGCGGCTCGTGCTGCTGCGCATGACGGACGCGCTCGCGGCCGTCGTGGACAGCCGGCTACGGCCGCCGCGCCAGGGGGACGCGGACGACGGGCACGGTCTGATCGTGGACGGCGCGGGCACCGACCGCTGGGCCTCGTTGCTGGCCACCGGCGACGCCGTGTTCGGCCGGCTCGCCTGGTGGCCTGCGGTGACGGGCACCGATGTGCGCACACCGCTGCTGGCCGCGCTCGTCAAACCCAGCGAACTGTCCGTGACCCGCCCGGCGAGCCGACCGGCTCACTTCGCCGACGCGGGCATGACGATCCTGCACGGCCCGGAGGAGATCTGGTGCCGCTGCGACGGCGGCCCGCACGGCTTCCTGTCCATCGCCGCGCACGCCCACGCGGACGCGCTGTCCGTGGAGGTCCGGCACGACGGGGTCGACGTGCTCGCCGACCCGGGGACGTACTGCTATCACGGGCAGCCCGAGTGGCGGCAGTACTTCCGGTCGACCCTCGGCCACAACACCCTGCAGCTGGACGGCGGTGACCAGTCCGTCTCCGGTGGCCCGTTCCTGTGGACCCGGCATGCGCAGAGCCGCGTCCTGATCGCGGACGCGTCCGGCGAGGGCGCGGCCCGCTGGAGTGCCGAGCACGACGGCTACCAGGGCTCCGTGCACCGCCGCCGGGTGGAGCTGACGGCCGAGAGCCAGGAGCTGAGGATCGTGGACGAGGTGCGCGGCCCCCGCCGGGAGGCACGCCTGGCGTTCCACCTCGGCCCGGCGATCACCGCGGACCTGGTGGGAAACCGGGCACAGCTCACCTGGACCCGGGACGGCGAGGACCGTTCAGCGGTGCTCGACCTGCCCGGACAGCTGTCCTGGCAGGCACATCGCGGTGAGACCGGCCCGCCGCTGGGCTGGTACTCCGCCGGCTTCGGGCGCAAGGAACCTGCCACCACCCTGGTCGGCACCGGCTTCACCGACGGCACGGAGGGCTTCACCACCCTGCTCAGGTTCCGCGGCTAGGGGGGCGCATGGAGATCAAGAGGTGGCACTGGGCGTTGGTGGCGGCACCGCTGGCGCTGACCCTGGTGACGGCGACCGGCTGTGAGAGCACGTCGGACGCCCGTGCGAACCCGACCGCCACCGCCGTGCCGACCACGTCCGGGGCGCGGTCCACGGCCGTGGCCCGGGTGTGCGCCAACCCCGTGGCCGGGCCGACGAAGGCGCCGGCGGGTGCGGTGACGGTCGACCCCGCGAAGGTCGGTGACCTGGCGGCGAAGACCAAGAGCAGTCCCCCGAACACCACCTTCTGGCTTCGGCCGGGCAAGCACAGGCTCGACCCGGACCGCTACGCCCAGGTCGTGCCCAAGAAGGGGGACCGCTACCTCGGTGCGCCGGGCGCGGTGCTCGACGGCGGGAAGAAGAACCAGTACGCGTTCAGCGGCAGCGCCCGCAACGTCAGCATCCGCTATCTGACAGTGCAGCATTTCGTGGCCCCGATGGACGAAGGTGTGGTCAACCACGACTCGGCCGACGGGTGGGTGATCGAGGACTCGACGATCCAGGACAACTCCGGTGCCGGGCTGATGGCCGGTGCCCGCCAGCAGGTCCGCGCCAACTGCCTGCGCGACAACGGCCAGTACGGCATGAACGCGTACAAGGGCAAGGGCCGTATCACCGGCCTGGTGGTCGAGGGCAACGAGATCGTCGGCAACAACACCGGCGACTGGGAGCGGCGCAGGCCTGGCTGCGGCTGCACCGGAGGCATCAAGTTCTGGGCCGTCGACGGCGCCGACGTGCGCGGCAACTGGGTGCACGACAACCGCGGAACAGGGTTGTGGGCGGACACCAACAACAACGACTTCCTCATCGAGAACAACGTGCTGGAGGTCAACGACGGTGCCGCGCTGATCTACGAGATCAGCTACAACGCGATCATCCGGAACAACACGATCCGGCGGAACAACTGGGTCGAGGGCCGCAAGGCGGCCGACAGCGGCGACAGCTTCCCGTTCGCGACCGTCTACCTGTCCGAGTCGGGCGGCGAACCACGGATCAAGGCCCGCACCGACAAGATCGAGATCTACCGGAACGTGCTGGAGAACAACTGGTCCGGGATCACCCTGTGGGAGAACGCCGACCGGTTCTGCAACAGCCCGGCCAACACCTCCTCCGGTGACTGCACGTTGCTGGTGAAGAAGACCGCCAGCTGCGCGAAGGCGGCGATCGCCAAGGCACCGCTCTACGCCGACTGCCGATGGAAGACCCAGCGGGTGGACATCCACGACAACCGCTTCGTGCTGGACAAGTCCGTCGTCAAGTGCACGGTGAAGTGCGACCGCATGGCGGTGCTGTCCAACTACGGCACCTATCCGGACTGGTCGCCGTACAAGGGCGAGAAGGTGGCCGACGCGATCACCCAGAAGCAGCACAACCGCTGGCACGACAACGTCTACGTCGGACCGTGGAAGTTCGTCGCCCACGACCCGAGCAAGGTGCTCGACTTCGCCCAGTGGCAGGGCATGCCGTACCGGCAGGACGCGGGGAGCATCCTCCGTGCACAGGACGGTGGTTGAGATGGGCGGAGGTCACACACCGAAGATCGTCGGGACGGTCTGGGGGCTGTTGGTCCTCAACACGCTCGGCTCCGCCGGGGCGAAGACCATCGTCCCGCTGCCGCGCTCCCTCATCCAGATGGTCACCATGGGCGCGCTGGTCGCCGCGTTCGCACTGGCGCTCGCGGTCAATCTCCAACTGCGCATCCGAGCAAGTGCGTACATGTTCCTGCTCACCCTGATCCTGGTGGCGAGCGTGATCTCCAGCGCGCACCTGGAGTCCGGGTTCGGCGCGCTGTTCCGCTGCTTCCGGCTGGCTCTCTTCGTCTGCACGCTGTGGCTGCTCAGCCGCTGGTGGGACGGCAGCCTGACGTTTGTCCGGCACCACATCCGGATGTACTTCGCGGTGCTCGGGTCGGTGGCCCTCGGCCTGGTCGTCTCACCGGGCATGGCCCTGCCCGACCTCTACGGCGGGCGACTGGTCGGCGCGTTGTGGCCGCTCACCCCGCCTCAGATCGGACAGTACGCCGCGGTGATCATCGGGCTCACCGTGCTGCTCCTCCTGAGCCGCCGGACCGACAGGACGAGTGCGGCGGTGGTCATCGTGCCGTCACTCGTCCTGCTCGCGCTGACCCATACCCGGACGGCCACGCTCGGCCTGCTGCTCGGGCTGGCGTTGGCGATCGGCTCGCTCCTGCTCACCAGCGCCGCCGCCCGCCGCTTCTTCACCTGGGCGGTGGTGTGCGCCGCGGTGGCCGCGGTGGGGTTCGCCTCCATGCTGCAGGCGTGGTTCCTGCGCGGACAGAGCAAGGAGAACTTCTCCAGTCTCACCGGCCGGGCCAAGGTCTGGGACGCCCTGCTGGCCGCGCCCCGGACGACGGGGGAGAAGCTGTTCGGCGTAGGCCTGGGCGACAAATCGTTCGGCGGGCTGCCGATCGACAACAGCTGGCTGGCCGTCTACAACGAGCAGGGTCTGGTCGGCGTCACCCTGGTCGCGGTGATCATCATCGTCCTTGGCGGCGTCGCGCTGCTGCGGCCACCGTCCTTGCAGCGGGCCTGCGCGATCTTCCTGATCAGCTACTGCGCGATCGCTTCGTACACCGAGGCCGGTCTCGGTGACGCCTCGCCGTATCTGCTGCATCTGGCCCTGGCCGCCTCGCTGTTGGCGGCACCCGCCGCGGCCGCTCCTCTCGGTACGCCCGAGGCCCCTTCGACGCTCGAAGCCCCTACGACGCCTGAAATCCCTCGACCGCGCGTGCCGCGCTGGGCCCGTGGATCGGAGGTGACCTGAGCATGCGCGTCCTCGTGGTGCACAACCGCTACGCCTCGGCGCAGCCGAGCGGCGAGAACAAGGTCGTCGACCAGGAGGTGGAGCTGCTGCGCGTGGGCGGCCACCAGGTCGAGGTGTTCGAGCGGCGCAGCGACGACATCGGCGCCATGTCCCTGCTCGGCAAGGTCGCGGTGCCGCTGCGGGTGCCGTGGAACCCGGCGGTCCGCACGGAGCTCGCCGCCCGGCTGCGCACCGAGCGGCCGGACGTGGTCCACGTCCACAACGTCTTCCCGCTCCTGTCGCCCGCGGTGCTCGCCGCCTGCGCCGACGCCGGCGTCCCCGCCGTCGCCACGCTGCACAACTACACCCAGGTCTGCCCGCCCGGCACGCTCCAGCGGGACGGCCGGCCGTGCACCGAGTGCGTCGGGTCGGCAGCGCCACTGCCCGCGGTCCGGCACGGCTGCTACCGGAACTCCCGCCTCGCGACGGTGCCGCTCGCGGTCAGCATGTCGGTCAACCGGCGGCGGTGGTGGTCCGGTGTGGAGCGGTTCCTCTGCATCTCCGCGGCGCAGCGCGACGTCCTGGTGCGGGCCGGCATGCCGGCCGAACGGCTGGCGGTGAAGCACAACTTCGTGCCCGACCCGGACGCCCGCCGATCGGGCGACGGCGAACATCTGCTCTATCTGGGCCGACTGGCCGAGGCCAAGGGCGTACGGCTGCTCATGGCCGCGTGGGACGAGATCGCGGCGAGCGGCGGTGTGGGCGTACCGCTCGTGATCGCCGGCACCGGACCACTGGAAGCAGAGGTCACCGCCTGGGCGGCGGGCCGGGACGACGTGCAGTACGTCGGCCTGTACGACACGGCGGAGTGCCAGAAGGCCATCGCGCGATCGGTCGCCGTGGTGGCCCCCTCGACATGGCTGGAGGCGTTCGGTCTGGTGGTCGTGGAGGCGATGGCGGCCGGGGTCCCGGCCGTCGCCGCCGGCCACGGCGCCTTCGTCGAACTCGTCGAGGACGGCGTGACCGGGCTGCTGCACCGACCGGGCGAGTCCGCCTCGCTCGCGTCCTGCCTACGCCGGATCGCGGCCGAACCGAACCGCAACCGGGAGCTGGGCCGGGCGGCCCGGCTCCGTTACGAACAGGGTTTCAGCCCGGCCGTCGGGCTGGAGCGCCTGGTGGAGGAGTACCGCACCGCGATCGCGGTCCGGTCAGCACAGACTCGCGGCGGGGACACCCGCGCGAGCAGGGGGGATGGGAACAGCACATGACACGATGCCGACTCTGCGGCTCGGCGACGCTGGCGAGCGTCGTCGATCTCGGGGCGACCCCGCCGTGCGAGAGCTTCCTCGCCGCGGACGAACTGGACCAGCCGGAACCGGCGTACCCGCTGCACCTGCGGGTCTGCACCGACTGCTGGCTCGCGCAGATCCCTCCGCTGATCACGCCGGAGGAGACGTTCAGCGAGTACGCGTACTTCTCCTCCTTCTCGACCTCCTGGGTGGAGCACGCGCGTACGTTCGTCGCAGACGCCGTACAGCGGGTGGGGCTCGGCCCCGACGCCTTCGTGGTCGAGGTCGCGAGCAATGACGGGTACCTGCTGAGGCATGTGGTGGACCGGGGGATCCGCTGCCTCGGCATCGAGCCGTCGGTGAACGTCGGCGCCGCGGCGCGAGACGCGGGTGTGCCCACGCTCACGGAGTTCCTGGACCCGGACACCGGCGCCGCCGTCCGCGAAGAGCACGGCCCGGCCGACCTGGTCGTGGCCAACAACGTGTACGCGCACATCCCCGACGTGGTCGGGTTCACCCAGGGGCTGCGCGCCCTGGTCGCCGACGACGGCTGGGTCTCCATCGAGGTGCAGCACCTGCTGACCCTGATCGAGGAGAACCAGTACGACACGATCTACCACGAGCACTTCCAGTACTACACGGTCGCGTCCGCGACCCGGGCGCTGGCGAGCGGCGGACTCACGCTCGTGGACGTCGAGTTGCTGCCCACGCACGGCGGCTCGATCCGGCTGTGGGCCCGGCCGGCCGAGGTGGCCGGCGAGCCGTCCCAGCGGGTGGCCGACGTGCTGGCCCGTGAGAAGGCCGCCGGGCTGCAGGAGCTGTCCGGGTACGCCGAGTTCTCCGCTCGGGTGGCCAAGGTGCGCCGGGACCTCCTGCGGTTCCTCATTGAGGCGGCCGAGCGCGGCGAGACGGTCGTCGGCTACGGCGCCCCGGGCAAGGGCAACACCCTGCTCAACCACTGCGGTATCCGGCCCGACCTGCTCGCGTACACGGTCGACCGCAACCCGTACAAGCACGGCAGGTTCACCCCGGGCACCCGCATCCCGATCCTGCCGCCCGAGCAGATAGCCGCCGACAAGCCGGACTATGTCCTCGTCCTCCCGTGGAACCTGCGGGCCGAGCTGGTCGAGCAGCTGTCCTTCGTGCACGACTGGGGCGGTCGGCTGGTCTTTCCCATCCCGGAACTGAGCATTGTCGAGGTCAAGTCATGAAGGTCGTTCTGTTCTGCGGCGGTTACGGGATGCGGATGCGGAGCGGCGCCGCAGACGACGTGCCCAAGCCGATGTCGATGGTCGGCCCGCGACCGCTGATCTGGCACGTCATGCGCTACTACGCGCACTTCGGGCACACGGAGTTCATTCTGTGCCTCGGGTACGGGGCGCACCACATCAAGGACTTCTTCCTCAACTACGAGGAGACGACGTCCAACGACTTCGTGCTGCGCAACGGGCAGACCGAGCTGCTGTCCACCGACATCGCCGACTGGACGATCACGTTCGCGCAGACCGGCATCGAGTCACCGATCGGGGAGCGGCTGCGCCGGGTGCGGCACCACCTGGACGGCGACGAGATGTTCCTCGCCAACTACGCCGACGTGCTCACTGACGCCCCGCTGCCGGAGATGATCGACCGGTTCGCCCGGCGCGACGCCGGTGCGTCGATGATGGTGGTGCCGCCGCAGTCCTCGTTCCACTGCGTGGAACTGGGCGAGGACGGCCTGGTGGGGGGCATCACCGCGGTGAGCGACATGCCGCTGTGGGAGAACGGTGGCTACTTCGTGCTCCGCCAGGAGGTCTTCGACCACATCCCGGAGAACGGGGACCTGGTCGCCGACGGATGTGCCCAACTGGCCAAGCGCGGGCGGCTGGTGGCGCATCAGCACCGCGGCTTCTGGAAGCCGACCGACACCGTGAAGGAGCGGGCGGCGCTCGACGCCGCCTACACCCAGGGCGACCGCCCGTGGGCCGTGTGGGAACGGGACGGCGCGGGGGCGAACCCCAAGGTGAGGACCGCATGATCCAGCTCAGCGCCGGACCCCTGGACCGGATCGTCGCGGTAGGCGCGCACTGCGACGACATCGCCATCGGCGCCGGGGGCACGCTGCTCGCGATGTGCCTCGCGCGGCCGGGTATCCGCGTCGACGCGCTGGTGCTCTCCGGCGGTGGCAGCGAGCGGGAGGAGGAGGAGCGGGCCGCGCTCGCCGCCTTCTGCCCGGGTGCCGAACTGCGCCTGACCGTCCTCAAGTTGCCTGATGGCCGACTGCCCGTGCACTGGGACGAGGCCAAGGCCGCGGTCGAGGAACTGCGCGAGCGGACCGAGCCGGACCTGGTCCTCGCTCCGCGTACCGATGACGCGCACCAGGACCACCGCGGCCTGGCGAAGCTGATGACCACCGCGTTCCGCGACCACCTCGTGCTCCGCTACGAGATCGTCAAGTGGGACGGCGATCTCGGCCGTCCGTCGGCGTACCAGCCGCTGTCACCGGAGATCGCCGAACAAAAAGTGCGGCTGCTGCAGGAGCACTACCCCTCGCAACGGCACCGGCCCTGGTACGACCGGGAGGCCTTCCTCGGCCTCGCACGGATCCGCGGCATCGAATGCCACGCCCGCTACGCCGAGGCGTTCACCGTCACCAAACTCACGCTCAATCTGGGGGACTGAACTTTGCGCGTACTGCTCACCGGACACCAGGGCTACCTGGGCACCGTGATGGCCCCGGTACTCACGGCCGCCGGGCACGAGGTCGTCGGTCTTGACGCCGGCCTGTTCGCCGACTGCGTCCTTGGCCCGACGCCCGCGGACCCGTCCGGGCATCGCGTGGACCTGCGCGACGTCACGGCCGAGCACGTGGCCGGGGTGGACGCCGTGATCCACCTGGCCGCGCTGTCCAACGACCCGCTGGGATCGCTGGCACCGGAGCTCACCTACGACATCAACCACCACGCGTCCGTACGCCTTGCCCGGCTGGCCCGCGACGCCGGAGTGCGGCGCTTCCTGTACGCGTCGACCTGCTCGGTCTACGGCGCCGCCGGCGGCGACGACCTGGTGACCGAGGACGCCCCGCTGCGCCCGGTGACGCCGTACGCCGAGTCCAAGGTGCGGGTGGAGGACGACCTGCACGCGCTCTCCGACAGCGACTTCAGCCCGGTGTTCATGCGCAACGCCACCGCCTTCGGCTACTCACCCCGGCTGCGCGCCGACATCGTGCTGAACAACCTGGTGGGCCACGCGCTCCTGTCCGGCGAGGTGCTGGTGCTCTCCGACGGCACCCCCTGGCGCCCGCTGGTGCACGCCGCCGACATCGCACGGGCCTTCACGGCCGCGCTGACCGCGCCGCGCGAAGCGGTGCACGACCGGGCGTTCAACATCGGCAGCGAGATCAACAACGTCACGGTCGCCGAGATCGCCGAGCAGGTCGCCGAGGCGGTGGACGGCTCGAAGGTGGTGATCACCGGGGAGACCGGGGCCGATCCGCGGTCGTACCGGGTGGACTTCTCCCGGTTCCGCGCCGCGATCCCCGGCTTCGACTGCGAGTGGACGGTGAAGCAGGGCGCGCTCGAACTCGCCGACGCCTACCAGAAGCACGGGCTGACCCGGGAGGACTTCGAGCGACGCTTCACCCGCCTTGCCGTGCTGCGCGCTGCGTCCGACGCCGGCGCCGTCGACGACACCCTGCGGTGGCGCCGATGACCAAGGCCGGCGAAGAGATGCACGCGCTGGTGGAGCGGCTGTACCCGCTGTGCCGGAGCATCACGGGGGACGGTGTGCGCGCCACCCTGGACATCGTCGGCGAGTACGTCCCGCTGCAGGTGCACGAGGTGCCGACCGGGACGCAGGTGCTCGACTGGACGGTGCCACAGGAGTGGAACATCCGGGACGCGTACATCGCCGACACCGCCGGCAACCGGGTCGTCGACTTCGCCGCGTCCAGCCTGCACGTGCTCGGCTACAGCGTGCCGGTGTCGACGACCATGCCGCTGGCCGAGCTGCGCGCGCACCTGCACACCCTGCCGGACCACCCGACCTGGGTGCCGTACCGCACCAGCTACTACACGCCGGAATGGGGCTTCTGCCTGGCCCAGGAGACCTTGGACGCGCTGCCGGACGGCGACTACGAGGTACGCATCGACTCCACCCTCGCGGACGGCCACCTCACCTATGCCGAGTACGTGGTCCCCGGGCAGGTCCCCGACGAGGTGATCGTCTCCTGCCACGTCTGCCACCCGTCGCTGGCCAACGACAACCTGGCCGGCATCGCGGTGGCGACGTTCCTGGCCCGGGAACTGGCGGAGCAAACGCCGTACTACACCTACCGGTTCATCTACGCGCCCGGCACCATCGGGGCGATCACCTGGCTCGCGCGCAACGCGGAGCGGGTGGAACGGGTCAAGCACGGGCTCGTGCTGGCCTGCGCCGGCGACTCGGGCCAACTGACGTACAAGCAGAGCAGACGCGGCGACGCGGAGATCGACCGGGTGATGCGGCATGTGCTGGCCGCCTCCGAACGACCGCACCACGTCACCGAGTTCACTCCGTACGGCTACGACGAGCGGCAATACTGCTCGCCCGGGTTCGACCTCGGCGTGGGCTCGCTCAGCCGGACCCCGTACGCCGGCTACCCCGAGTACCACACCTCGGCGGACAACCCGGACTTCGTCTCCCCGGAGGCGATGGCGGACACGCTCGCCGTCTGCCGCGAGGCGTTCGCCGTCCTTGACCGCAACCGGCGGTACGTCAACCTCAGCCCCTACGGCGAACCGCAGCTGGGCAGGCGCGGGTTGTACGACTCGCTCGGCGGCCGCAGCGACGCGAAGCAGGCCCAGATGGCCATGCTCTGGGTGCTCAGCCTCTCCGAGGGCGAGCACAGTCTGCTGGACGTCGCCGAGCGGTCCGGGCTGCCGTTCAGCGCCGTCGCCGCCGCGGCCGACGCCCTGCACGGCGCCGGGCTGATCAAGGCATGACGCCGATGACCACCGAGGGGGAGAATCCGCGGACAACGGCGTCACCGGCCGGATCCGCCAAGCGGGCCCTCGTCGGCCGGCTGTCCTGGGGACTGGCCGACCAGGCGGCCTCCAGCATCAGCAACTTCGTGGTGGGCATCTACGTGGCCCGCTCGCTGGGGGTCACCGCGTTCGGCGTGTTCAGCCTCGCCTGGGTGACCTACGGCGTGGTGCTCAACGTCTCCCGCGGCCTTGCCACCGATCCGCTCGTGGTGCGCTTCAGTGGCGTGCCGGACGCGTCCTGGCGCGGGGCGGTGGCCCGGTCGTCGGGTACCGCACTCGGCGTAGGCGCAGCGATCGGCGCGGTGTGTCTGGTGGCCGGGCTCGGCCTCGGCGGCCGGCTGGGGCCCGCGTTCGCAGCCCTTGGTGTCATGTTGCCGGGGCTGCTGCTCCAGGACGCCTGGCGGTTCTCGTTCTTCGCCGCCGGCGCCGGGCGGAAGGCGTTCGTCAACGACGTCGTGTGGGGTGTCGCGCTCGTCCCGGCCATGGTCGTGGCGGCCCGCGTGGGCAGCGTGGCCGCTTTCGTGCTCGCCTGGGGCGCGTCCGCCACGGTGGCGGCGGGGTACGGCTACCTCCAGTCCGGCATCCGGCCCCGGCTGACCGAGGCGCGCGGTTGGCTTCGCGAGCAGCGCGATCTCGGCTACCGGTATCTGGTCGAGAACGTCAGCCTCAGCGGCGCCAGCCAGCTGCGGGCGTACGGGCTCGGCGCGATCGTCGGGATCGGCGCGGTGGGCGCGGTGCGGGGCGCCGAGCTCCTGATGGGCCCATTCCTCGCCGTGCTGATGGGTCTTTCGCTGGTCACCGTCCCGGAGGCGGCACGGGTGCTGCGGCAGGCCCCGCAGCGGCTGGGGAAGTTCTGCCTCCTCCTTGGCGGCGGGCAGGCCGCCGCCGCGCTGCTCTGGGGCGGGTCCCTGCTGCTGATGCCGGACCGGCTCGGTGAGTTCGTGCTCGGCGACGTCTGGCACTCCGCCTCGCAGCTCATCGTGCCGATCACCTTCAGCGTCGCGGGCGCCGGCCTCGGCACCGGCGCGGCTGCCGGGCTGCGCGCGCTCGGCGCGGCCCGGCGCAGCCTGCGCTCCCAGCTGTTCGCCTCCGCCTGCTATGTCAGCGGCGGGCTCGGCGGGGCGGCCGTCGCCGGCACGGTCGGCTCGGCCTGGGGCGTCGCCGCCGCGACCGTCAGCGGCTCGGCCGTGTGGTGGCTGCAACTGCGGTCCGCCCTGCGCGAGCGCCACCACCACTCCATCCCCGAAGTGAGGACTTCATGACCGCCCAACCCAGGCTGAGCATCGGCCTGCCCGTCTACAACGGCGAGGAGTACCTGGCCGAGTCGCTCGACGCCCTGCTCGGCCAGACCTACGAGGACTTCGAGCTGGTCATCTCCGACAACGCCTCGACCGACGGGACCGAGGACATCTGCCGCCGGTACGCAGCCAAGGACTCGCGCATCCGCTACCTGCGGCTGCCCCGGAACATCGGCGCCACGCCGAACCACAACCGTGTGTTCGACGAATGCCGCGGCGAGCTGTTCAAGTGGGCCTCGCACGACGACCTGTACGGCCGCGACCTGCTACGGCGCTGCGTGGAGGCGCTGGACGAGCGGCCCGACGTGATCCTCGCGCACAGCGGCCAGGCGGTCATCGACGGCGACGGCCAGGTGAAGGTCCCGTACGAGTACGGGCTCGCCACCGACTCGCCGCACCCGCCGGAGCGCTTCCGCAGTCTGCTGTTCGAGCCGGGCGGCGACGACTTCTACGGGGTGATGCGGGCGGACGTGCTGCGCCGGGTGAAGCCGATGGACAGCTACCACCACGCGGACCGCACGTTCGTCGCCGAGATCACCCTGCACGGGCCCTTCCACCAGGTGCCGGAGCTGCTGTACTTCCGCCGAGACCACCCCACCCGCGCCGAGCGGGCGAACCCGTCCAAGCGCTCCCGGTGCGTCAACCTGGATCCGCGCCGGGCAGGCCTGCTGCACCCGACGCCCCGGCTGCTCGCCGAGTACATCTGGGGCTTCGCTTCGGCGATCCGGCGGGCGCCGTTGTCCCCGGCCGACCGGCGTGCGTGCTACCGCCACCTGGCCGGATGGATGACCAGCCGGGTCCGGCCGGGCGCCGGCGAGCGGGTCGAGGACCGCGCCCCGGTCGACCCGGGCCTGCTCACCGTCTCCGTCGACGCCCTCGTCGCCGGCCGTGAGGGGAGGCAGGCATGACGTCAGCGGACAAGGCTCGGGTGCGCGTAGGGCTGTTCGGCCTGCTCGGCTCCGGCAACCTCGGCAACGACGGATCGCTCGAGGCCGTACTCGGGTACCTCCGCGCCGAGCACCCGGACGCGGTCGTGGACGCGCTGTGCGGCGGACCCGAGGTCGTCACGGCCCGGTACGGGATCCCCGCGACGCGGCTGCACTGGAACCGCGGGGAGTACCGGACCGCGTCGCGGGCGGCCGCGATCGCCGCGAAGGGCCTGGGAAAACTCGTCGACGTCTTCCGCACCGCCGCCTGGGTGCGCCGGCACGACGTGGTGATCGTGCCGGGCATGGGCGTCCTGGAGGCCACCCTGCCACTGCGGCCGTGGGGCTTCCCGTACTCGCTGTTCCTGCTCTGCGCGAGCGGCCGGCTGATGCGCACCCGGGTCGCGCTGGTCAGCGTCGGCGCCGCCGAAATCCGCAACCGGCCGACCCGCGCCCTGGTCCGCTGGTCGGGCCGCCTGGCCGCCTACCGGTCCTACCGGGACGCCCAGTCCCGGGACGCGATGCGGGCGATGGGCGTGAACACCGCGCGCGACGAGGTGTATCCGGATCTGGCGTTCTCCTTGCCGACACCGCCCGCGAAAGCGCCCTCGGACGTGCCGGGCACGGTCTGCGTCGGCGTCATGGACTTCCACGGCGGCAACGACGACCGCGCCCGGGCGGACGAGATCTACCGGCGCTATCTCGACGGGACGATCCGGTTCGTCCGCACCCTGGTCGAGGAGGGCAGGCCGGTCCGGCTGCTCACCGGCGACCGGTGCGATGCGACGGTGGTCGCCGCGATCCTCGACGCGGTGGACTCCCCGCTGGTCACCGCCGCCGAACCGGCCTCACTGGCCGACCTGATGAACGAGATGGTGGCCGCAGACACCGTAGTAGCAGTCAGGTACCACAACCTGATCTGCGCGCTGAAGACCGGAACGCCGGTGCTCGCGCTCAGCTACGCGGCGAAGAGCGAAGCGCTCATGGACCGGATGGGTCTAGGCGCGTACTGCCACCCGGCGCGCGAGGTCGACGCCGACCGGCTCCTTGAGCAGTTCCGGGCGCTGGAGAAGCGATCGCCCGAGCTGCGGCAGACCCTCGCCGAGCGGAACCTGGCCGCCGCACGCCAACTGGACGACCAGTTCAGCTCATTGACCACGGCCGTGTTCCCCGCGACCCACCACACCCACGCCCGCCAGGAGTCTCCATGAAAGCGACCGAAGTCCCGGAGATCGCCGGCGCGTATCTCTTCGAGCCGACGCCGTACACCGACGAACGCGGCTTCTTCTGCCGCACCTTCGACGCCGACGTGGTCCGCTCGGTGGGCCTCGACCCGGACGCCTTCGTCCAGGACAGCCTGTCCCGCTCGGTCCAGGGCGTGCTGCGCGGCCTGCACCTGCGCTCCGGCGCCGGCGAGGCCAAGCTGGTGAGGTGCTCGTACGGGCGGATCTTCGACGTCGTAGTGGACCTGCGGCCGGATTCTCCCACCTACCGCAACTGGGCCTCCTTCGAACTCACAGGAGAAACACAACCAACTCTTTACATTCCCGCGGGATGCGCGCACGGTTTTCAAGCACTGACCGACACCGCCGACACCTCGTACCGGATCGACCGCCCGCACGATCCGGCCGAGGACGTGACCATCGCCTTCGACGACCCCGAGCTCGCCATCCCCTGGCCGCTGCCGGTCGCCCTGATGTCCCAACGGGACCGAGAGGCGCCCAGCCTCGCCGAGGTCCTGAAGCACAGAGAAAGTTGAGGTCCCGTGGACACCGAAGTGCTTGACCTGCCCCTGTCGCGGACAGCCAACGAGCGGCTGCACGCCATGATCCCCGGGGGCGCACACACCTACGCCAAGGGCGACGACCAGTACCCCGAGAACCTGGCCCCGGTCATCAGCCACGGCAGCGGTGCCCACGTGTGGGACGTCGACGGCAACCGATACATCGAGTACGGCTCCGGCCTGCGGTCGGTCAGCCTCGGCCACGCCCACCCACGCGTGATCGAGGCGGTGCGGCGGGAACTCGAGCGCGGCAGCAACTTCGTCCGGCCGTCCATCGTGGAGGTCGAGGCCGCGGAACGCTTCCTGGCCACCGTGCCGACCGCCGAGATGGTGAAGTTCGCGAAGAACGGCTCCGACGTCACCACCGCCGCGGTGCGCCTCGCCCGCGCCGTCACCGGGCGCCCGCGGGTGGCCATCTGCGGCGACCATCCGTTCTTTTCCGTCGACGACTGGTTCATCGGCACCACGCCGATGTCCGCAGGTATTCCGGCGGCGATCAACGAGCTCACCGTGGCGTTCCCTTACGGGGACCTGGCCGCCACGGAGGAGCTGCTGACCCGGTATCAGGACGAGGTCGCCTGCCTGATCCTCGAGCCTGCCGGCCACACCGAGCCGCCGCCCGGGTACCTCGCCGGCCTGCGCGAGCTGGCCGACCGGCACGGCTGCGTACTGATCTTCGATGAGATGATCACCGGCTTCCGCTGGTCCGAGGCGGGCGCGCAGGGCCTGTACGGCGTCGTCCCCGACCTCTCCACGTTCGGCAAGGCGCTGGGCAACGGGTTCGCCGTCTCGGCGCTGGCCGGGCGCCGCGAACTGATGGAGCGGGGCGGGCTGCGTCACTCCGGCGACCGGGTGTTCCTGCTGTCCACCACGCACGGTGCGGAAACGCATTCCCTGGCAGCCGCGATGGCAGTGCAGACCACCTACGTCGAGGAGGGCGTCACCGCGCGGCTGCACGCCCTCGGCGAGCGGCTGGCCGCCGGTGTCCGCGACGCGGCGGCCGGCATGGGCGTCGCCGACCACATCGTCGTCCGGGGCCGGGCCAGCAACCTGGTCTTCGCCACCCTCGACGAGAACCGGCAGCCGTCGCAGCAGTACCGCACCCTGTTCCTGCGCAGGCTCCTCGCGGGCGGGGTGCTGGCCCCGTCGTTCGTGGTGAGCAGCGCGGTCACCGACGCCGACATCGACCGCACCGTCGATGTGGTGGCCCAGGCATGTGCGGTGTACCGGAAGGCACTGGACGCCGCCGACCCCACCCCCTGGCTGGCCGGGCGACCGGTGAAGCCCGTATTCCGCCGCTTGGCGTGACGTGACGTCAGTGGTGCTCGCGCCGACCGGCGTCGGCCATCCGATCGACCAGCGGGTCGGCCATCCGGTCGACCCGCCGGTCGGCCATCCGGTCGACCAACCACGCGGTCGCCGGTATCACCGCCAGCGCGGTGCACCAGCCGCCGAGGACGTCGGTCGGGTAGTGCGCGCCCAGGGCGACCTGCGCCCAGCCCATGGCGGCGCCGGCAACCAACGCCGCGGCGAGTACGAGTGACGTGCCGGCCGTCCTGCCGAGGCCGAGCCGGCCGGTCGCGAGCAGCGCCACCACGAGGGCGAGGGCGGTGAGGAAGGCGGTGTGCCCGCTCGGATAGGACAGGTTGCCGGCGCCGTGGATGGTGCGTCCCACCAGGTGCTTGAGCAGCGTCGCCGTTCCCACGGCCATGCCGACGCCGGCAACGAGGAGCACCGCCGCGCGAGGACTCCGAAGCAGCAGGCAGCCCGCCACGGTGACCACGACCAGTGTCGCCGATCCCACGGGCTCCCCCAAGAAGTCCATGACCAGAGCGACTTGCCGCCATGGCGGCCGCACACTGTCCGCCGTCGGCTGGATGATCCACCTGTCCACCCTGCCGGGCTCGCTGTGGCCGGCGTACAGGACCCCTAGCACGACGACCACCAGCGTGGCGAGCGCCGCGACCAGCCCGAGCCACGCGCGCAGCGACGGGGGCAGCATCGCGCGCGCCGGCCGGCCGGTCACACGCCCACCGCGTCCGGTCGACCTGCGGTCGTGACCTTCTTGTCTGCCGTGCGCAGTGTCGGGCGTTGCGGGATCACGTCGCCGCCCTGCCGGCGCCGCGGGACCGCAACAAGACGCTGACCGCATTGGCGGAGCCGGTGACCGCGCCCACGGCGGCGGGGTGTTGTTTCCGGACGGCTCCGGTGCCCTGAAGTCCGGGCACAACACGGCCTATGTTGTCCCGTCAGCACCTCGGCTCCCGCGGGCAGGTCGGAAACGGCGTCGTCGCGGCCACCACCGCCCGGGCCCGCGCCAAGGACATCGTGTTTCGGTCGCCGGTCGCCGACTGAGAGCAAGATGACAAACCCGTCAAACACGAACTGGGCTGGGCCGACTTCCAGGTCCGCTCCGGCCAGGCGATCCAACGCGAGCCCCCTGTCGTGTCCGATCCACCCTCCAGCAACCATAACTGCCCTGCGAGGAGCCGCTCCTGGCCTGTACGACTCCGCGAGAGCCGTCAGCCTGTGCAGCCCCGAACTCGCCAGCCTGGCCATCGCCCTGGCCAAGGGCATCGGGATCAGCCTCTACTTGTCACCACTTGTCACCCTAACCAACAATCCGGTCGCACGAGCAGCGCCAAGACAACTCCGCAGTGAATTGCGTCATACCGTCTTTTGGCAGCCACGGATGATGATTGCGTTCTGAGGTTGCCTGGAGGGTCAAAGTTCCCTCCAGGCAACCGACTTGGCCCCTCCGGATCTTGGTCCGGGTCACCTCGACTACGGGTGGCGACGGGGCTGGATCACCTCCGGTCGCGCGGTGACGCGGGCCGGGGCCCGCGGTGACGAGACAGGCACAGGTGGAGACCCGTTGGAAGGAGTCGCTCAGGCCGGCCCAGGGCTCGGCCTGCGGCGGGGTGCATGTCCAGCTGAGCGACTGCGCTGGAACGTGCCGGCGTGTTCGAGGGATTTGCGGGCTGAGCCGCCCCAGGTGAAAGGGCCGTGGTCGGCGATGAGGGCGGGCGGGACTTCGGCCCGGGAACGCCCCAGGTTCAGCAGCGGTGGGTCTCGGTGTGAACGGAGGCGGAACGGTCCGCGCCATCCCCTGCGGCGGGTGCCGTCACTGACACCCGCCCCGACGGCCCCGGCCCCGATCCGTCGCCACTGCCAGGCCCGGCGGTCCAGCCGGAACAGAGAACAGCGCGGCCCTCGGGGCGACAGGTCGTGCACTTCTTCACCGAGTCGGGCCACACCTTTGAGGCACCATCAGGCGCGGGTGCCGTCCGACGAGGCGCCGACCGCTGCCGTGCGTCGGCCGGGGGGCGCGCCGACGTCCGCGGCGGACCTTCTACCGGGGCGTACCCGTGCGGTGCGAGGAATTCGCCCAGCTCCACCCAGCCGATGTGGGGTCCGCCTCCGGGCCCCCGGCGTCGCGGGCCTGCTGTGACTTCTCCCACCTGCTCTTGCCGGGGCGAGGAAAGGTTACCTACGTTCGGTCGCATGTCCCCCGATGGCCGCGCCCTTCCTGGCGAACCGGACGAACCCGCTGCAGCCAGCAGGCCTGCGGCCGACCGACCTGGCGCGCTCCCGACGGTCGACTTCGCCGTCGACCTGAGCTCGCACGAGCTGCTCCGGCGCGCTCATGTCCTGGCCGCTCTCGGCTCCGACTGGGACCCCGTCGCCGCACTGCGCGGCGAGGAAGCGGCGTATGAGCTGCTCTATTCCGGCCTCAGCGCGGAGCAGCAGCGTGTGTACGACGAGCTGGTCTCGGCCGGTGTGCTTCCGCGGGGAGGGGGCGGCCATGCTGCCGCTTGACCCTCAGGCCGACATCGGGCGTCGCGCCTGGGTGGCCTGCCCGAACTGCGACGACCGTCGCGGGTGCGCCACCTGCGAGCAAGGGCGCACCTGCTCCGAGCACTGGCGCTACCTGCTCTCCAACGTCGGCAGCCTGCTCCACCTGCAGTGCCGGTCGTGCACCCACATCTGGACCCACGAGACCCATTTCGGTGCCACCCGCTCCCCGTGGGAGCGCATTACCAGCGGCTTGCGACGACGGTGATCGTTCACAACGGCTGACTCAGTGAGCCGGGTCGTCGGTGCCGCCGCGGGCCATGGCCGGTGAGGCCGGACGGCGGATCGGCACTCGCTTTCGGATGACCTCACCGTCTGTCGTCGGGGACGGCAGGCAGCCTTGGCCGAGGATCGCGGTCGGCGGCCACCCCTGCCTGCCGTTCGTCCGCCCGGAGGCAGCCGTGCACATCCTGCTCCTAGCCAGCGCGTTCAACAGCCTCACCCAGCGCGTCCACGCCGAACTGCGCGACCGCGGCCACAGTGTGGCGGTGGAACTTGCCCTGCCGGGCAGCTCGTTGCCGGATGCCGTGCGGCGCCACGCACCGCAGCTCATCGTGGCGCCGATGCTGAAGACGGCGATTCCCGAGGAGGTGTGGACAGCGCACACGTGCCTCGTCGTCCATCCGGGGCCCGTGGGCGACCGCGGACCGTCCTCCCTGGACTGGGCGATTCACGAAGGTGTCGACCAGTGGGGCGTCACCGTCCTGCAGGCCGATGGGGAGATGGACGCCGGTGACGTGTGGGCCTCCGTACCGTGTCGGATTCCTCAGGTGTCCAAGAGCGAGCTGTACCGGGGCGAGATCGCCGACGCCGCGCTCAAGGCCGTCATGCTCGCGGTGGAGCGCTTCGCAGGGGGCACCCACGTACCGCGCAAGCAGGACGCGGCATGCACGGCCGACGCTCGCCTGCACCCCCGTCCGTACCTCGACCAGAGCGTCCGGCGGATCGACTGGGCCGAGGACTCCACCCGGACCGTCCTGCGCAAGCTGAGGGCGGCGGACTCGCAGCCCGGTGTGCTGGACGTGCTGCTCGGCGGTGAGTGGTATCTGCACGGCGGTCATCCCGAGAGCGTGCTGCGCGGCCGCCCTGGCGAGCTGCTGGCCACCCGGGCCGGGGCGGTCTGCCGGGCCACCAAGGACGGCGCCGTGTGGATCCCCGAACTGCGGCCCCGGCGCGGGCCCGGGCAGCCGCCCACGTTCAAACTGCCTGCCGTGCGGGCCCTGGGCGACCGGCTGCCGCCGCTGCCCGAGCACGCCCTGCCCCTGTTGCCCGAGGTGCGGCACCGTACCTGGACGGACATCCGCTACCGGGAGGACGGGAACGTCGGCTTCCTCTCGTTCTCCTTCCCCGGCGGCGCCATGAGCACGGAGCAGTGCCGACGTCTGCTGGACGCCTACCGGGAAGCGTGCGCGCGGCCCACGTCGGTGCTGGTGCTGGGCGGCGAACGGGACTTCTTCTCCAACGGGATCCACCTCAACGTCATCGAGGCCGCCGACGACCCCGCTGCCGAGTCCTGGGCGAACATCAACGCCATCGACGATCTGGTCGAGGCGGTCCTGACGACGACGGACCGGCTGGTCATCTCGGCGGTCGCGGGCAACGCCGCGGCGGGCGGGGTGATGCTCGCCCTCGCGGCCGACGAGGTGTGGTGCCGCTCGGGCGCCGTGCTGAACCCTCACTACCGTCTGATGGGTCTCTACGGCTCGGAGTACTGGACGCATACCCTCCCGCGCAGGGTGGGTCCCGCGACGGCCGAACGGCTCATGTGTGAGGCGCTGCCGGTGAGCTCGGCGAGCGCACTGAGCTTCGGCCTCGTAGACCGGGTGGTCGACTGCGGTCCTGATGAGTTCGCGCGGGAGGTCGGCGCTCTGGCGGCGCGTCTGGCGTCACTTCCGGCGACGGCGTCACGGATCACCGCGAAGAAGACGGAGCTGGACCGGCTGGAGAGTGCGACCCCGCTGGCCGGCTTCCGTGAGCAGGAGCTGGCCCGGATGCGCCGGACCTTCGACGACCCGGACGCCCCGTATCACGCTCTGCGTCGTTTCTTCGTCCACAAGGAGCGTCCACCGTGCACCCCGCCGCGCCTCGGTCCCGCCACGGTTGCGCAAACCGGTCCGATCCCCTCTGCCGCCGATGTCACCGGAACGGCCCTCGATGGCGTCTCATCACGGCCGAACGGCTGATACGAAGAAGGTCGACGGTCGAAATGCAGTCTTTCTCCCCTTACCTCCCCAGGAGGCGGTCCCATGACTGAGGCGACGCCGGGCACGGTCGGCACTGCGGACGCAGGCGGCGCGCCCGCCGACGAGACACCCACGATCCACATTCTCTGGATCAACGCGGGGCTGAGCTGCGACGGCGACTCGGTCGCGTTGACGGCGGCCATGCAGCCCAGCATCGAGGAGATCGTGCTCGGTGTGCTGCCGGGTCTTCCGAAGATCGCCGTCCACTGGCCGCTCATCGACTTCGAGTGCGGCCCGGTCGGCGGCTCGGACACGTTCATCGAGTGGTTCTTCAAGGGGGAGCGGGGCGAGATCGACCCGTTCGTACTGGTAGTCGAGGGCTCCGTCCCCAACGAGGCGATCAAGCCCGAGGGCTATTGGTGCGGCTTCGGCGACAACCCGGAGACCGGCCAGCCGATCACCACCAGCGAGTGGATCGACCGGCTCGCCCCTAAGGCACTGGCGGTCGTCGCCATCGGTACCTGCGCCACCTACGGCGGCATCCATGCCATGGCAGGCAACCCGACCGGCGCGATGGGCGTGCCGGACTACCTCGGCTGGGACTGGAAGTCCCATGCGGGCATCCCCATCGTGTGCGTCCCGGGCTGTCCGATCCAGCCCGACAACTTCTCCGAGACGCTCACCTATCTGCTCTACCAGGCAGCCGGCGCCGCCCCGATGATCCCGCTGGACGACAAGCTGCGTCCGACCTGGCTGTTCGGGGCCACCGTGCACGAGGGCTGCGACCGCGCGGGCTACTACGAGCAGGGTGAGTTCGCCCTGTCGTACGACTCGCCGAAGTGCCTGGTCAAGCTCGGCTGCTGGGGCCCGGTCGTCAAGTGCAACGTGCCCAAGCGCGGCTGGATGAACGGGATCGGCGGCTGCCCCAACGTCGGCGGCATCTGCATCGCCTGCACCATGCCCGGGTTCCCCGACAAGTTCATGCCGTTCATGGACGAGCCGCCCGGCGCCAAGGTGTCCAGCGGCACCAGCGCAGCCTATGGCGCCGTGGTCCGCAGGCTGCGGTCGATCACGGCCAGGACGGTGGACAAGGAGCCCAAGTGGCGCCGTACCGGAGAGAAGATCACCACCGGATACCGGCCCCCGTGGTGAGCATCCGCCGCAAGTAATCCGCTCCCTGCTTCGTGCACCCCCCACCCACACGAACCTCCCGCGCAACGAAGGGCACGGCACACAGATGGCACCGAAGACGAAGGCGGCCGGCGACGGCAGCGGCCTGGTGGAGATGGCCTGGGACCCGATCACGCGGATCGTGGGCAGCCTGGGCATCCACACGAAGATCGACTTCAAGCAGAAGCGGGTCGCGGAGTGCTACAGCACCTCGTCGGTCTTCCGTGGTTACAGCGTCTTCATGCGCGGCAAGGACCCCCGCGACGCCCACTTCATCACCAGCCGGATCTGCGGCATCTGCGGGGACAACCACGCCACCTGCTCGGTGTACGCGCAGAACATGGCGTACGGCGTGAAGCCCCCGCACCTCGGCGAGTGGATCATCAACCTCGGCGAGTCCGCGGAGTACATGTTCGACCACAACATCTTCCAGGAGAACCTGGTCGGGGTCGACTACTGCGAGAAGATGGTCAAGGAGACCAACCCCGGCGTCCTCGAACTCGCCGAGCGCACCGAGGCCCCGCACGCCGCGGAGCACGGCTACCGCACGATCGCCGACATCATGCGGTCCCTGAACCCCCTCGAAGGCGAGTTCTACCGCGAGGCCCTCCAGGTGAGCCGCTACACGCGGGAGATGTTCTGCCTGATGGAGGGCCGCCATGTGCACCCCTCCACGCTCTACCCGGGCGGCGTCGGCACCATCGCCTCCGTGCAGCTCTTCACGGACTACCTCAGCCGCCTGATGCGCTACGTGGAGTTCATGAAGCGCGTCGTGCCCCTGCACGACGACCTGTTCGACTTCTTCTACGAGGCGCTGCCCGGCTACGAGGAAGTGGGCCGCCGGCGTGTCCTGCTCGGCTGCTGGGGCGCGCTCAACGACCCCGAGTACTGCGACTTCACCTACGCCAACATGACCGACTGGGGTCGGCGCATGTTCGTCACGCCCGGCATCATCGTCGACGGCAAGCTCGTCACCAACGACCTCACCGAGATCAACCTCGGCATCCGCATCCTGCTGGGCAGTTCCTACTACGAGGACTGGCAGGGCCAGGAACAGTTCGTCACCCACGACCCGCTCGGCAACCCGGTGGACCCGCGCCACCCGTGGAACCAGCACACCATCCCCGCCCCGCAGAAGCGGAACTTCGACGACAAGTACAGCTGGGTCATGTCCCCTCGCTGGTTCGACGGCAAGGACCACCTCGCGCTGGACACCGGCGGCGGCCCCATCGCCCGCCTGTGGTCGACCGCCCTGTCCGGACTCGTCGACACCGGCTACGTGAAGGCCACCGGCCACAGCGTGGTCATCAACCTGCCGCGCACGATGACCAAGCCCGAGACCAGCTTCGAGTGGAAGATCCCGAAGTGGAGCAACGCGCTGGAACGCAACCGCGCGCGCACCTACTTCCAGGCCTACACCGCCGCCGTCGCGCTGCACTTCGCGGAGAAGGGCCTGGAGGAGGTCCGGGCCGGGCGCACCCAGACCTGGGAGAAGTTCGAGGTCCCGGACGAGAGCATCGGCGTCGGCTTCACCGAGGCGGTCCGCGGTGTCCTCTCCCACCACATGGTGATCCGCGACGGCAAGATCGCCAACTACCATCCGTACCCGCCCACCCCCTGGAACGCCAGTACCAGGGACTCCTTCGGCACGCCGGGCCCGTACGAGGACGCCGTGCAGAACACGCCCATCTTCGAGGAGAACACCCCCGAGAACTTCAAGGGCATCGACATCATGCGCGCCGTCCGCAGCTTCGACCCCTGTCTGCCCTGTGGCGTCCACATGTACGTCGGGGGCGGCAAGACGGTGAAGTCGATGCACGTGCCCACCGGACTGAGCGGACTGGGCGGATGAGCGCGGGGACTGCGGCAGTGCCGGTCAACGCGGAGCAGACCGGACGCCGTGTCGAGGAGGTGCTGGACCGACTGGCCGCGAGCGGCGACCCGGCCGCCGCCGCGGCGGCAGAGGAACTCGTGCGGTCGCTCATGGATTTCTACGGTGCCGGCCTGGCCCGCATCCTCCACCTGCTGTCCTCCGCTCCCGGCGAACCGCCGGCGGGTCTGCTCGGTGACGAACTGGTCGCGAGCCTGCTCGTCCTGCACGACTTGCACCCCGAGGACCGCGACACCCGCATCGCCCGGGCCCTCGACAGCGTCCGGGAACACGCCTTGGACGTCGTGGACTTCGACGAGGAGAGCAGCACCCTGACGCTGCGGACCCGGGAGGCCGGCGGCTGCGGTTGCGGCTCCGGCGCGGATGCCCGCCAGGCCGCGGAGGCGGCGCTCGCCTGCTTCGCACCGGAGGTCAGGGCCGTCGACGTACAGACCGCACCCGCCGGGCCCGCGCTCCTCCAGATCGGTACCGGTCCGGCACCGACGAGGACCCGATGAGCGCGTCCCCGGCGCCCGCCCGAAGTGCGCGCACCCCTGGCCTGCGGAGATTCCTCACCGAGCGTCCGCTCCGGCCCGAGCGATGTGAGCTGTGCGCGGTGGCCTTGACCGAAGCGGACCACCGCCACCTGGTCGACACCGAGAAACGCGCCCTCGTCTGCGCCTGCGCCGCCTGCGCGCTGCTGATGGAACAGCCGGGTGCCGCCGCGGGCCGCTTCCGCACGGTCCCGGCCCGCTACCTCACCGACCCCGGGCATCGCCTCGACGAGAGCGCGTGGGAGGCGTTGCAGATCCCGGTCGGCGTCGCCTTCCTCTTCCGCAACGCGGCGCTCGACCGGCTGGTCGCCCTCTACCCGAGCCCGGCCGGAGCCACCGAGAGCGAACTCGAACCGGCCACGTGGACGGACGTCCTCGGCGGCAGCCGGCTCGCCGAACTGCTCGAACCCGACGTGGAGGCGCTGCTGCTGCGCCGCACCGACGGCCGCTGCGAGTGCCACCTCGTACCGATCGACATCTGCTACGAACTCGTCGGCCGCATGCGCCTGTTGTGGCAGGGCTTCGACGGCGGAGCCGAGGCCCGCGCCGCTCTGGACGCGTTCTTCGCGGACGTCTCGCGACGCGCCCGGCCCGTGGGAGAGGCGGTGCGGCCGTGACGGAGTTCTCCTTCGCCTGCACCGGCGTCCGCGCCGACCGGTACGCCGCCGGACCGACCCTCGTCTTCCGGCTGCGCGTCACCGCCGCCGGCAACGCACGCGTGCACGCCCTCGCGCTGCGCTGCCAGATCCGCATCGAACCCGCCCGCCGCGGCTACGAGTCCGCCGAGGCCGGCGGCCTGGCGGACCTCTTCGGCGAGCGCTCACGCTGGGGCAGCACTCTCCAGCCGGTGCAGTTCGCCCAGGTCTCGGTCATGGTCCCCAGCTTCACCGGAGAGACCGAAGCCGACCTCGTCGTGCCCTGCACCTACGACATGGACATCGCCGCGACCCGCTACCTCACCGCTCTCACCGACGGCGAGGTCCCCCTGCTGATGCTCTTCTCCGGTACGGCGTTCACCGGAGCCGGCGGTTTCCGGATCGAGCCGGTGCCGTGGGACCGGGAGGCGGCCTTCCGGATGCCGGTCGCCACCTGGCGGGAGATGGTCGAGCAGCACTTCCCCGGGTGCGGCTGGATCCGGCTGCCCCGCGACACCATGGACGCCCTCCTCGCCTACCGCTCCCGGCACGCCCTGCCCTCTTGGGAGGCGACCGTCCAGGCGCTGCTGGACACTGCCGACCCGCCCGCGCACGACCCGCTGCACGCGCTCACCGGCATCACCGGAAGGACGGACCCGTGACCGTGACCGCGTTCGCCCCTCAGACGGAGGAGCGGTTCGCCCTCGCCCGGCAGGTGGCGGACGCCGTCCTCTTCGAGGGCTATGTGCTCTACCCGTACCGCGCCTCGGCGGCCAAGAACCGGCTGCGCTGGCAGTTCGGGGTGCTCGTGCCGCCCGGCTGGGGCACCGAGTGCGAGGAACACGACTTCCAGCACACCGAATGCCTGATGGAACCGAAGGCGGGCGCGACCCTCTCGGTCGAGGTGCGCTTCCTGCACGCCCGACGGCGCACGGTGCAGCGCGCCCGCCCGGACGGCGGCTTCGACACGGTTGCCGAACTCCACCTCGACGACCGGGTGCTGGTGCCCTGGGACGAGGGGGGCGAGGAGCGCGTCGAAGTGGTCGCGTCGGTGGACGAACTCCTCGGCGACGGCGTCACCCATCCCTTCCGACGCCCCGCCCGCGAGGACACCGCACCGGTCCTGGACGCGGCCGGCCGCACCGTCGGCCGACTGGTCCGGCGGTGCGAGGAGATCAGCGGGACGGTCCGGCTGTCCGCCCGCGAACTCGACGGTCCCTACCGGGCCATGCGGCTTACCGCCGTCGTCGAGAACACCAGCGACTGGACACCGCCCGAGGGCCGCGGCGCCGACCGGGACGCGGCGCTGCCGCACTCCCTGGTGGCCACCCACCTCCTCATGGCCCTCAGCGCCGGATCGTTCCTGTCGATGACCGATCCCCCCGAGTGGGCGAAGGGCGCGGTCGCCGCCTGCCGCAACCTGCACACCTGGCCCGTACTCGCCGGCGAACCCGGCCGCGCCGACCTCGTGCTGTCCTCGCCGATCATCCTGGAGGACCATCCGGCCATCGCACCGGAGAGCCCTGGCGCGCTCTACGACGCCACCGAGATCGACGAGATCCTCGCGCTGCGCACCGCGGCTCTCACCGACGAGGAGAAACGCGAGGCCCGGGGCACCGACGAGCGGGCGGCCGCCGTGATCGAGCTGGCGGACTCGATGCCGGCCGAGGTTCTGGAGCGTCTGCACGGGGCGGTGCGGAGTCTGCGTGAGGTGACCGGCCCCGGCCCTGCCGCCTCGGACGGCGGCTTCCCCGACGAGTACGGGGTGCAGCGGCCGGACACCCCCTGGTGGGACCCCGCCAGCGAGGCGGGCTTCGACCCGGAGGAGGACCGGGTGGTCGTGGACGGCCGGTCGGTGGGCAAGGGCAGCCGCGTCGAGTTGCGCCCGGGCCTGCGGCGCACCGACGCGCAGGACATCTTCCTGCGGGGGCGCACCGCGAAGGTCGAGGCGGTGCTGCACGACGTCGACGGCGGGGTGCACCTGGCGGTCACGGTCGAGGGTGACCCGGGCGCCGACATCCGCCGAGAGCAGGGACGGTTCCTGTACTTCCAGCCCGACGAGGTCACACCGCTGGAGGACGACGGATGAACCTTCCCCCACAGGCAGGTCCAAGGACTCTCGTGGCGGGCATCGGCAACATCTTCCTCGGAGACGACGGCTTCGGCGTGGAGACCGCGCGCCTGCTCGCCGAGCGCGGCCTGCCCGGACACATCGAGGTCGTGGACATCGGGGTGCGCGGGGTGCACCTCGCCTACCAGCTCCTGGACGGCTACGACACGCTCGTCCTCGTGGACGCCGCGGCACGCGGCGAAGCCCCCGGCACGCTGTACGTGATCGAACACGACGTGGGCGGCGGGAGCCCTTCGCCGGACACCCCCGTACTGGACGGCCACCGGATGACCCCCGACACGGTCCTGGCGCTGCTGGGCACCCTCTGCGCCGGGACCGGTGCCGAGCCACCACGCCGCGTCCTGGTCGTCGGATGCGAACCGGTCTCGGTGGACGAGGGCATCGGGCTCAGCGCGCCGGTGTCCGACGCCGTACCCGAGGCCGTCCGGCTGATCGAAGAACTGCTGCGGAACGGAGAGCCGTCCGTGGCGAAGGCCTCAACCGCTGAGGCTTCGACGTGAGGAGAGACGGATGAAGAAGATCGTCATCGGCGGAGCGGCCCTCGCCGCCATGATCGCAGTCTTCGCCGAGATGCTTCCCGACCTCAGGCGCTACCTGCGGATCCGACGGATGTGAACCGTGGGTGCCACCGGTGTGCCGTGCGGTTTGCGTCGAACGGCGTACCTGCCGGCCGGTGACGGCGTGCCGGGCCGTGCGGCCCGGGTACGCGCGCCTCTAATGAAGGCCGACCGGAGGCAGGCCGCGGAAGGACGGAGTCCCATGCACGAGATGTCCGTCGCGATGGCCGTCGTCGACCAGGTGGCAGAGGCCGCCGCACGGGCCGGTGACGTCACGGCGGTGCGATCGGTACGGCTCCAGGTGGGCGAACTGGCCGGCGTCGTACCCGATTCACTGGCCTTCTGCTTCGAACTGGTCTGCGCCGGAACCCTGCTGGAAGGCGCCGAACTGGTCACCGAAGCGGTGCCGGGGCGGGCCCGCTGCACGCCCTGTGCGCACGAATGGGCCGTCGGCATGCCGCCCCGGCTGACCTGCCCCAAGTGCGGCGGGACGCGTACCGACCTGCTCGCGGGCCGGGAACTGCAGATCGTCGACGTGCACTGGGAGGACGGCGGCCCCACGCACGTGCCCACCCGCGAACCGATCTCCGAGGAGCGCTGAACCATGTGTCGTGTCGTCGACCTGCGGCAGGCCGTACTCGCGAAGAACGACGCGAGCGCCCACGAACTGCGCGCTCACCTCGCGGCTCGAGGCACCGCGGTTGTGAACCTGCTGTCCAGTCCGGGCAGCGGAAAGACCGCGCTGCTGGAGCGCGAACTGCTGCGGGCACGGGAGCGGTCCGTTCCCGTCGCGGCGCTGAGCGCCGATCTCGCCACCGAGAACGACGCGGCGCGCCTGGCTCGTTCGGGCGTCCCCGTCAAGCAGGTGCTCACCGACGGACTGTGTCATCTGGAGGCGGGGATGCTCGCCGGGCACCTGGACGGGTGGCTGCCCGACGACACGCGGCTGCTGTTCGTGGAGAACGTCGGCAACCTGGTCTGCCCGGCCTCCTACGACCTGGGGGAGACGCTGAGGGTCACCCTCGCCTCCGTGACGGAGGGCGAGGACAAGCCGCTCAAGTACCCCACCGCCTTCGGCCTCGCCCACCTGGTCGTGGTCACCAAGACCGACATCGCCGAGGCCGTCGAGTTCGACGAGGCCGCGTTCCGCGCGAATGTGGAGCAGGTCAACCCGGGAGTCGAGGTGGTCCTGACCTCGGCGCGCCGGGGGCAGGGAGTCGGCGCGCTGCTCGACAGGGCGATGGCAGCCGCGGACGGCGCACCCGTCCACTCGCCGGTCATGGCCAAGCTGCCCCATCACCACGGTCACGCCCACGCGCAGACGGAGGCCATCGGCACGATGGCCCACACCCACTCGTGAGCGGTCCGCAGGCGCCGGTCGCCGTCGCCGAGGACGCTCCGCGACGACGCCGGGTCACCGTCCGGGGAGTGGTGCAGGGCGTGGGCTTCCGGCCCTACCTGTACGGCCTCGCCACCGAACTCGCCCTGGCCGGGCACGTGACCAACACTCCGGAGGGCGTCGTCGTGGAGGTCGAGGGCACCGCCTCGGCCGTGGCCCGGTTCTGCGACCGGATCGCCGCCCAGGCACCCCCGCTGGCCCGCGTGGAGTCCGTCCACCACCGGGAGATGCCTCCCGTCGGCGGCACCGCGTTCACCATCCTCACCTCCCGAACCGACGGACCGGCCCGCACCCTGGTCTCCCCGGACTCCGCCACCTGCGCCGACTGCCTCGCCGAGTTGGCCGACCCGGCCGACCGGCGGTACCGCCACCCGTTCGTCAACTGCACCCACTGCGGCCCGCGCTTCACGATCGTCACCGGCGTGCCGTACGACCGGGCCAACACCACCATGGCCGGCTTCGCGATGTGCCCCGAATGCGCCCGGGAGTACGCGGACCCGGCCGACCGCCGCTTCCACGCGCAGCCGGTCGCCTGCCCGGCCTGCGGGCCGCGCCTGCGGCTGCTCGTCGCCCGGCGACCGGGGCTCACGCGTGTCGATGCGGCGGACCCGGTCACCGAGGCACGCACGCTGCTGACCCGCGGCGCGATCCTCGCCGTGAAGGGCCTGGGCGGATACCACCTGGCCTGCGATGCCACGAACCAGGCGGCAGTCGCCCTGCTGCGACGGCGCAAGGCGCGCGGGGACAAACCGTTCGCCGTCATGGCCAAGGCCGCGGACGACGTCCGTCACCTCGTCCGGCTGAGCCCCGAGGAACGGAGCCTGCTCGAAGGCCGGGCCAGGCCGGTCGTCCTGGTGAGGCGGCGTCCGCACCCGTCGTACGCAGCCGGGGACCCGCGGCCCGCCGAGGCCGTCGCGCCCGGCAGCCCCGACCTCGGCGTGTTGCTGCCGTACACGCCCCTGCACCATCTGCTGCTCGGCCTGCCCGGCGACGCGGACGGCCCCCGGCTGCTCGTCATGACCAGCGGCAACGTGTCCGGTGAGCCGATCGTCACCGACGACACCGAGGCGCTGGAGCGGCTCGCGCACCTGGCCGACGCCTGGCTCACGCACGACCGGCCGATCCACGTCCCGTGTGATGACTCCGTGGTCCGCGTCTGCGACGGGGAGCCGCTGGTGATCCGCCGCTCGCGTGGCTACGCCCCGTTGCCGGTCTCCCTCCCGCTGCCCGTGCGGCCGGCCCTCGCCGTCGGCGGAGACCTGAAGAACGCCTTCTGTCTGGGGGCGGGCCGTCGCGCCTGGCTGTCGGCGCACATCGGCGACATGGACGACGTCGGTACGCAGCGGGCGTTCGAGCGCGCGGCGGCGCAGTTGGAGTCCATCACGGGGGTGCGGCCCGAGACCCTGGTGTCAGACCGGCATCCCGGCTACCGCTCCGTCCGGTGGGCCGCCCGGAACGCGGCGCACCGGCCCGTCGTGCGCGTCCAGCACCATCACGCGCACGTTGCCGCCGCGATGGCCGAGCACGGGCTGGACGGCACCCGGGCGGTGATCGGCGTCGCCTTCGACGGCACGGGCCACGGCGACGACGGCGCCGTGTGGGGCGGGGAGTTCCTGCTCGCGGACTACGACCGCTTCACCCGGTTCGGGCACCTCGCGTACGTCCCGCTGCCCGGTGGCGACGCCGCGGTGCGCCGGCCGTACCGCATGGCGCTGGCCCATCTGCGGGCGGCCGGGATCGGCTGGTCCGACGACCTCGCCTGTACGGCCGCCTGCCCGCCCGTCGAACTCCACGTCCTGGAACGGCAGTTGGAGCGCGGCCTGAACTGTGTCCCCACCTCCAGCATGGGCCGGCTCTTCGACGCGGTGTCCTCTCTCGCCGGGGTGTGCCACCGGGCCGGATACGAGGCACAGGCCGCCGTCGAGCTGGAGGGCGCGGCTCTGCACGCACCCGCCGAGGACACCACCGCGTACGCCTTCGCCCTTCACGCGTCGGAGGAGAACGGGGGTGGCGTCGTACGGGCGGATCCGGCACCCGTACTCGCGGCGATCGTCGACGACCTGCGTGCGGGCGTCGACGCGGCCGTGGTCGCGGCTCGCTTCCACCGGGCCGTGACCGACCTGGTGCACCGGATCTGCGCGCGGGCGCGAGAGCGGCACGGGCTGGACACGGTCGCCCTGACGGGAGGCGTGTTCGCGAACACGCTGCTCTCCTCGGCCTGTGCCGCCACCCTGCGCGAGGACGGCTTCACGGTCCTGCGGCACCACCTGGTGCCGCCCAATGACGGAGGCCTGGCGCTGGGCCAGCTGATGGTGGCCGCCCGGGCCACTTCCACCGACTGAGCAACGCGCGACCCACAGCGAGGAGAGGCTCATGTGCCTGGCGGTACCCGGCAGAGTGCTGGACATCGAGGAACGGGACGGCACCCGGATGGCCACCGTCGACTTCGGCGGCGTGGTCAAGGAGGTGTGCCTGGAGTACCTGCCCGACCTCCAGGTCGGCGAGTACGCCATCGTCCACGTCGGGTTCGCCCTGCAACGGCTGGACGAGGAGTCGGCGCGGCAGACGCTCGAACTCTTCGCCGAACTCGGCATGTTGCAGGAGGAGTTCGGCGACGCCTGGGAGATGGCGGCGACGGAGGCGGGCGTCGACCCGGTGGAAGAGGTGCGCAACTAGTGAAGTACATCGACGAGTTCCAGGACCCGGAGCTGGCTCGCCGGCTCCTCGACGACATTCACGCCACGGTGACCAGGCCGTGGGCCCTGATGGAGGTGTGTGGAGGGCAGACGCACAGCATCATTCGCCACGGCATCGACCAGCTCCTGCCGGCGGAGGTCGAACTGATCCACGGGCCGGGCTGTCCTGTGTGCGTGACCCCGCTGGAGGTCATCGACAAGGCTCTGGAGATCGCCTCCCGGCCGGAGGTGATCTTCTGCTCCTTCGGTGACATGTTGCGTGTGCCGGGCACGGGGCGGGACCTGTTCCAGGTCCGCGGGGAAGGCGGTGACGTGCGCGTCGTCTACTCGCCGCTCGACGCGCTGCGGGTCGCGCAGCAGAACCCGGACCGCGAGGTGGTGTTCTTCGGCATCGGCTTCGAGACGACGGCACCCCCCAACGCCATGACGGTCCATCAGGCCCGGAAGCTGGGCATCCCCAACTTCAGCATGCTGGTGTCCCATGTCCGCGTACCGCCGGCCATCGAGGCGATCATGTCGTCGCCGAGGTGCCGGGTGCAGGGCTTCCTCGCGGCCGGGCACGTCTGCAGCGTGATGGGAGTGGGGGAGTACCCGGAACTGGCGGAGCGCTTCCGCGTTCCGATCGTCGTGACGGGCTTCGAGCCACTGGACATCCTCGAAGGCGTGCGCCGGGCCGTCCGTCAGCTGGAACGCGGTGAGCACACCGTCGACAACGCCTACGCCCGTGCCGTCCGCCCGGAGGGCAACCCGGCCGCCCGGGCCATGCTGGAGGACGTCTTCGAGGTCACCGACCGTGCCTGGCGCGGCATCGGGGTGATCCCCGACAGCGGCTGGCGGCTGTCGTCGAAGTACCGCGACCACGACGCCGAGCACCGCTTCTCGGTCGGCGGAATTCGGACGGCCGAACCCGCCGAGTGCCGCAGCGGAGAGGTCCTGCAGGGACTGCTCAAGCCGCACGAGTGCGAGGCCTTCGGCACCCTGTGCACCCCTCGCACCCCCCTGGGAGCCACCATGGTCTCCAGCGAGGGCGCCTGCGCCGCGTACTACCTCTACCGGCGGCTGGACCTGCCCGCCACCAAGGCCCGGGAGGCGACCCCCGTTGTCTGACACCACCGATCTCCCCGCCCCCGCCCTGGACATCGAGGCGTGGACGTGTCCGGCGCCGCTGCGCGACCGGCCCCGTGTCGTGATGGGCCACGGCGGCGGTGGAGCCCTCTCCGCCGAACTGGTCCAGCAGATCTTCGCGCCCGCCTTCGGGGGCGAGGTGCTCGCCCAGATGGGCGATGCCGCCGTCCTCTCCCTGGGCGGTGCCCGGCTGGCGTTCTCCACCGACTCCTACGTGGTGCGGCCGCTGTTCTTCCCCGGCGGCAGCATCGGTGACCTGGCGGTCAACGGCACCGTCAACGACCTCGCCATGAGCGGCGCCCGCGCCGCCTACCTCTCCTGCGGCTTCATCCTGGAGGAGGGCGTCGAGCTGGACGTGGTCACGCGGGTGTCCGCGGCGCTGGGGGCGGCCGCGCGCACCGCCTGTGTGGAGGTGGCCACCGGCGACACCAAGGTGGTGGAGGCCGGCCACGGCGACGGGATCTTCATCAACACGGCGGGCATCGGTCTCGTCCCGGCGGGCGTCGATCTGCGTCCTCAGCGGGTCGTCCCCGGCGACGTCGTGATCGTCAGCGGCGCCATCGGTGTCCACGGGGTGGCGGTCATGAGCGTGCGCGAGGGCCTGGAATTCGGAGTGGAGATCAAGAGCGACTGCGCGGCGCTCGGCGGCCTCGTCGACGCCATGCTCGCCGTCACCCCGGATCTGCACGTACTGCGCGATCCCACCCGAGGCGGCCTGGCGGCCGCGCTCAACGAGATCGCGGAGGCCTCCGGCACAGGGGTGGTCATCCGGGAACGCGACGTCCCGGTGCCGCCGGCCGTGGCCAATGCCTGCGCCATTCTCGGACTGGACCCCATGTACATCGCCAACGAGGGCAAGCTGGTGGCCTTCGTCCCGCGCGAGCACGCCGACGCCGTCCTCGAGGCGATGCGAGCCCACCCTCTGGGCGCGGACTCCGTGATCATCGGTGAGGCCGTCGAGACACATCCCGGTATGGTCGTGGCCCGGACCGGCCTGGGGGGAACGCGGGTGGTCGATCTGCCGATCGGGGAGCAACTGCCGCGGATCTGCTGATACGGGCCTCGCGCGTCGAGGAGGCGGCCGTCCAGCACGGATCGGACCGCTGGTCTAGAAGAAGCCCAACTTCTTCGGTGAGTAGCTCACCAGCAGATTCTTGGTCTCATGGTGGTACGGCAGCCGCAAGGCTGTTGACCAGCAGGAACGGGTTTCATGGTCGCGACCGCTGGGCCGATGGCCCGTGCACGGACCGGATCTCGGCCGGCTGGGCCGCGAGGACGGACGGCTTCAATCGTCCGTCCGTCCTCGGTTGCCGCTCCCGGCCTCCCCGCCCGGCCGGAGCATCTGGCTCGCGGCCAGCTTGCGATAGAGGTCGCTGCCGGCCAGCAACTCCTCATGGCGTCCGCCGGCGGTGGTGCGGCCGTCCTGCAGCACCAGGATGTGGTCGGCGTGCTGCACGGTGGAGAGGCGGTGGGCGATGACCAGCAGGGCGCACTCCTGGGCTACGTCCTTCATGACGGTGGCGAGCGCCGATTCATTGATCGCGTCGAGGTGGGAGGTGGGCTCGTCCAGCAGGAGCAGTGAGGGGCGGGCCAGCAACGCGCGGGCGAGGGCGACGCGTTGGCGTTCGCCGCCGGAGAGGGTGCTGCCGCGTTCGCCGATGACAGCGTCCAGGCCGCCGGGCAGCCGGTCGACGACTTCTTCGAGTCGGGTCAGTTCGACGACGCGCCGGATCTCCGATTCCGTGGCGTCGGGCACGGCGTAGGTGATGTTGCCGCGCAGGCTGCCGTGGACGACGTGGGTGTTCTGGTCGACGACGGCGATGCGTCGACGGCATGCGTCACGGGTGAGTTCGGTCGCGGGCCGCCCGTCGAAGAGGACGGTGCCCGCGTCCGGCTCGTAGAACCTCGCCACCAGGGCGAACACCGTGCTCTTGCCGGCTCCGGACCGGCCCACCAGGGCCACGTGGCGGCGGGGCTGGACGGCGAACGAAACGCCGCGGAGGACCGGCCGTTCCGGGTCGTAGCCGAAGTGGACGTCGCGCAGGGCGAGGGCGGGCTGTTCGCGAGTGACGGACGGCCTGGTCGGCCGCGGTGAGGGTGTGCGATCTCTCGGGATCTGGGGCGCGGTGGGTTCGACAGGCAGGCAGAGCGCCTCGTCGATGCGCTGGTAGGCGCCCATTCCACGTTGGACGAGACCCACGGCACGGAAGACGGAGGACAGCGGCAGGACGAGATACGAGGCGTACAGCAGGAAGGCGACGAGGTCGCCGAGGGAGCCGGCGTGGCCGCCTACGCGCAGGCCGCCGACGACCAGGACGATGAGGAAGGAGCCCTGGACGGCGAGTTCGACGGCGGAGCTCATGACGGAGGCGAGCTTCGCGGTGCGTACCCCCGCGCCGTAGGCCGCATCGACGCGCGCACCGATGCCGGCCCCCTCGCGCTCCTCGGCGCGGTGCACGCGGACCATCGGCAGGGCGCCGAGGGCGCGTTCCAGATCGGCGGCGATGGCACCGACCGAGTCCTGCATGTGTTCGGACGCGCATCTGATACCCGTGAGCAGCGACGCGACGACCACGGCCGCCGCTGCCACGGTGACAGCGACCAGGAGCAGCAGCAGGGGGTCCAGCCACGCCATGAGGATGATCGCCCCGGCGGCGACAAGGCTCCCCGTCACCAGATCGACCAGGGCCTGCGACACGACCTCCCGGAGCAGGGTGGTGTCGGCCGTCACCCGGGAGATGAGGTCGCCGCCCCGGTGGCGGTCGTATTCCCTCATCTCCAGCCGGAGCAGCTGTCCCACCAGCCTGTGACGGAGCTGCCGTACGACGCCTTCGCCCGTCCGCTCCAGAATGAAGCGTCCCGCAGCTCCCGTCGCCGCCTCGATGACGAACAGCGCGCCGAGCAGGCCCAGCAGCGGCCAGATGACCTGTCCGCGGCCGCTCGCGTCCACGACGTGCTTGGCGACGAGCGGCTGGGCCAGTCCCAGGGCGGAGCCCATGAGGGTCAGTACGGTGGCCACGGCGATGGCGCTCCGGTGCCCGGTGGTGAGCCGGTACATCGTGGCCACCGCCGCGCGGGTGGACTTGTCACCCTCGGCAGCCGCGGCCCGGTCGCCGTGCAGGACCGTCGCGCCGGTCATCGGTCCGTCGGCCGTGGCAGTGGGTCGACGGCCACCAGCCGGGCGAAGTAGCCCTCCGGCAAACCCTCGCCGACGGGACGGCCTTCCGCCTCGATCCAGGCGTGCGCGGTGAAGGGCGGGACGACGCGTACACCGGTGCACCAGGTCGGCCACGTTCCGCCGAGCCGGCACAGTAGTGCGGCCCCCAAGGAGCGCGGCAGGCACCCCTTCGGCCCGGCGCAGCGCAGGCTGGCGGCGCACATGGCGTCGCGCGCGTTCTGGGCCTGCGCGGTGGTGGCGGGCGCGGCACCGCGCCGCAGGATGCCGAGTACGGTGCGGATGCGGCGGGGCGGCAGCAGGGCGAAGGCGACGGCAGGGAGCAGGACGAGGCGGGCGGCCAGGCGTCGGGCCAGGGGTACACCGGTAGGTCGCTCCAGCGCGCTGGGCGTCGTCATGAGGCGAGCCCCGAGCTCCGCAGCTGCCGTACGAGCGTCTCGACGTCCTGTAGGGCCTGTGCCTGGTCGATGTCGAACTCCTGGACCAGGGCGGCGGCCGCGTCCGCTTCCTCGCCGCCGTCGAGCAGCGTCCGCACCACGAGAGTGGCAGTCGGGTTCAACTCCCAGTAGGCGCCGGCCCGTTCGTCCAGCAGTACTGTGCCGTAGTCGGTCTCGGCCGTGGAGACGTCGTCGCCGAACCGCAGGGGCATATGAGGGCCTTTCTGACATGGGGATGTGGTCAGGGTCATGGGACGCGGGTGTGGCTGCGGGCAAGGCCCCGCAGCCACACCTCGGCGGCGATCGTGGAGTAGAGGATGGCGTCGGACAACCCCGGGGAGGCGGGCCGCCGGGCGAGGCGGCGGAGCTCGGCGCCGTCCACCAAGCCCAACTCTTCCAGCCTTGAGTCCTCCCACAGGGCCAGCAGGTCGGCGCGGTGTTGGCGCAGTCCGTTGGAGGCATCCATGGCGGCCGTGGCCTTGTTGGCCCGCCGCAGGCAGGCGTCAGGTACGATCCCGCGCATCGCGGCGCTCAGGACGGGCTTGTACTGCCAGGGCGTGACGCGCTCGCTCGGGCGTACGGCGAGACACGCCTCGATGACGCGGTCGTCGAGGAAGGGAGAGGCCATCGGCAGGCCGGCGCGGGCTGCCATCCGGTCCCACTGCCGGATGACGCGGGTGCACGAGCGGATCTGCTCCAGGTCGGCGTGCAGTCCACGGTCCGGATGCAGTGGCGAGGCCGTTGCCGCGGCACCGAGCAGTGCCCGGCGGGCCATTCGTTCGGCCTCGGGAGTCACCCAGTCGAACAGGCGCGGGGCCATGCCCCAGCCGAGACCCGTTGCGACGGACGGGGCCAACGGGCCGCGCAGGTGGCCGGCGGCGTCGGCGAGCCACTTGCCGTACGGCCGGGAGTCGGCGAGAGCGCGGACTGTGCCGCCGAGCGGCCACTGCCACAGCGCCCGGAACCCACGCAACTGTCGGAGGGCGAACAGCGGACTGGTGCGCAGCAGTCGGTGGTAGTACGCCTCGGAGCACCATGCCACGTGGTCGCCGCCGATGCCGGTCAGGTGCAACCGGCTGCCGCGTGCGGCGAGGCCGGGCAGATGGTGCAGGACCCGGGAGCGGTCCATGACGCCGATGGTGGGCTCGTCGAGGAGGTCGTCGATGCCGAGCAGGTCCTCGTAGACCAGCGGTGAGGCGTCGGCGTCCCAGACCACGTGCTCGACGTCCGGGAGGTACCCCATCGCCCGCTCGGCCCAGTGCAGGTCGGTGTCCGCCGGATCGCGTCCCGGCCACGTACTGGCCACCACGCGGGCGGGGGAGCGGTCGGCCAGGAAGCAGACGGAGGTCGAGTCCAGGCCGCCGGACAGGTCGCAGCTCACCACACCGCCCTGAAGGGTACGCGCGCCGACGGCCTCCTCCAGTGCCTTCCGGATCAGGGGCGCCGCTTCGGCGAGCGGCCGGACCGGCTCCGGCGGCGTCCACCACCGGGTGTGCCGTACGCCGCGGCCTTCCGCGGCGACGACCACAGCGTCTTGCGGAGGAACGGCGGTGATCGCACGCCACAGGGACGTCTCGGAGAGCGGATACGGAGCGGGCCACAGCAGCCTTACGGCCAGTTCCTCCACGTCGGGGTCGAGGCCCAGGACGGCGGCGAGCGTGTCGGCTCGGGTAGCGGCCACCCGCACGCCGTCGATCTCCGCGTGGAAGACGAGGCGCAGTCCGGAGGCGGTGCCCTGCACTCTGATCTGTCCGTCGAGGGCGGCGACGAGGTGGAAGCTGCCGGGGAGGGAATGGGCCAGTGCGTCGAGCTCCGCGAGATCACGCAGCCGTGCGACGCGGCGCCGCAGGTCGTCGGCTTGGATCGGGCAGCAGCCGACGACGGCGACGGAGGCACCGCCGGCGTTGGCCGTGAGGACCTCGTCCTCGTGCCAGTGGCCGACCAGCCAGGGCCGGCCCGACGCATGCGCGAGGGTCCGGCTTCCGGGGCGGGCGAAGGAGCGGGCCACGGCGGCCGCGTCCGCACGGTCCGTGAAGACCGCGAAGTGCGCGTCGCCGGGGCCCGTCCCCGCACTTTCGTGCAGTTCAGTCATGACGTCGGTCAGCGACCGTCGGTCGTCAGTTCTTGCTCAGGATCAGTCGGTCGTTGCCGTGGCGCTGCAGCAGCCCCGTCTCCTTCCGGAACGTACCGAGCCGGACGAGCGTCGGCGCCTCATAGGCCTTCTTCATGACTACTCCTCACATGAAGCTTTCCCGACCACCTCCCTGACCGACGGGCCAGAGGACTGGCCGATGTGCCGCCGGTCGGTCCAGGGTTCATCGGGAACCCGGGCCAGGAAGTGGGCACAGCACATAGCTAGCTGCAGGGCGTGAGACCAAGGCAAGAGTGTTTGCGAAGCTCGGATAATATGCAAAAGCCGAATTGCTTGGGTTGTGCGCCCCTCTCGTTTTGGCTGTTGTTGGCGCAGCATTGTTTGTGACCCGGATGTGCGCATGTTTGATTGAACGTTTCGACCTGCGCCCTGGCAGCTGCTCGCCGCACTTGCCGGACACGCATGACGGCGGGCGCCGCCGGGGCGCGCGCCACGCCCCTGGACATGCTCCCCTTGAGGGACCACCACGATCGCCGACGGAGGCTACCGGGGCCCCGGCCTGGTGGTCCCGCACCGTAGCCCGCCAGGCGGCGAAGTCACCGACTGACAGAGGGAACACAACCGCCAGCACAAGCAGGTTCGTGCCAAAGATCGTTACGGGACAGCACTTGGAGAGGGCGGAGCGCCCCTCCGACCCGCGCCACGCCGCCGTCTCGTTCTGGCTGCCCTCCACGTCTGCCGCGCGGAGTGCGCGCCCCGAGCCGGGCACAGCAGCCAGGTCCTTCTCCGCTGCCACGCCAAGTTCGTACGGGTGGGATCTGCCGGGCATCTGCCCTGTTCAGACGCCCTTTTCCGCGTTTGGAAGAAGCCCAGCTTCTTCGGCGAGAGCGCCGTCTGGCGATCGCGTGGTCCTTCGGTGGCTTCTACAGTGTCCCGAGGTGAAGCGATCGGGCAGGGATCGGTGGAGATGAGAAGGGTTGGCTCAAGGGCGTGGCGCAGATCGAGCGGCTGGCGGACCTGAAGCCTGTCCACCAGCGTCTGGCTGCCGTCCTGGCCCTGTGGCGGTGGCGTGCGCCAGTACTCGCGTTCGAGCTCGATGCAGAGTGGGGCGTCGACCAGGCCGCGCTGGAGTCGCTGTTCCCTCTGGCAGCATCACCTGCTGGTGAACGGTCGGATCGCGCATACCGGCGAGCAATCGCCAAGCTATGCACCGCCCCCCTCTTCACGTCTGAAGTCGACGCGGACATGGTCCAGCTCTTCCAGTTGGAGACCATCAGCAGCCTGCTGACCTTCGGCGAGTTGCTGGACAAGCCTCGCCTGCACGAAGCAGAGCGAGTGGTCGAAGCCTCGGCCGACCTGGCGAACTACCTCGACGACCTCGTCGAAGGCTCGTTCTACTCTCACCCCTCGGAGGAAACCCACCGCCAGTACCTCGCCGACCTGGCGGACCGGGCGAGCGAGGGCTATTTCGCGTCACGCAACTTCGCCGTCGAGTCCGCCTGCCACGGCGCTCTCCGGGCACTCCCCGATCCCGCAGGGCTGCTCAGCTCGTCCACCGGTCGCGAGTTGCTCGCGCTTTGCGAAGACTTCAGCGAAGAGCTTGTCACAACGATGCAGTGGCTCCGCACGACGGGTCACTGACGATCGCGTACGGCGTCCCGTCCGGGTGGACCTCTCCAAGATCTTCCATGCCACCTCCGACCGGCACGTCGAGGTCAGGCGCGACGACCTGAGCGAGATCTACGACGATGCTGCGCGCGACGACGTCCAGTACATCTTCGGCGACTCGATCACCGGGATCTCGCCCGACGGCGAGGTGCGGTTCGTGAACGCAGCACCGCGCCGCTTCGACCTCGTCGTCGGCGCGGACGGTCTGCACTCCAACGTGCGTCGCATCGTCTTCGGCGACGAGTCCCGCTTCAGCGCCTTCACCGGGGCCTACCTCGGGGTGCTGACCCTGCCGAACCTCTCCGACCTCGACGGCGAGCTCCTCATCCACGTCGGCGTCGGCCGCACTGCCGGCATGTACGGCGCGCGGCACCTCGGCGACGCCCGGGTGTTGTTCCTGTTCCGGAGCGAGCGCGAGCTCGACTTCCACCACCACGACGGGCCCCGGCAGAAGGGGCTGCTGCGCAGCGCGTTCGACGGCATGCACCCTGACGTGGACCGCTGGCTGAACGAGCTCGACCGCACCCCGTCGTTCTCCTTCGACTCCATCACCCAGCTCCGCATGGACACCTGGTCGCGGGGGAGGGTGACGCTCGTCGGCGACGCGGGCTACTGCCTCGGCCCGGCCGTCGGTGGCAGCACCAGCCTGGCCGTCGTCGGCGCATACGTCCTCGCCGGGGCGCTGGCGCGGGCGGGCGGTGACCACGAGCGCGCGTTTCCCGCCAACGAGGGCGCGATGGCGGAGCACGTGCGCGGCAGTCGCGCGGCCGCGCTCAGCGCGGCGAAGACCCTGATCCCCACTTCACGTCTCGGCGTGCGGGGACTGGCCCAGGGGGTGCTCCGACCTGTCGTCCGCCGTGATCGTCGAGCCCGGTCGGGCCGGTCCTCACCATCGGCGGAACAGCGCGGGTGCGGGCCCGTGACCGGGCGCTGTGGAAGGCTCTGACACGGATCCGATGTTCCCCTGGAGGTCAAGGCCGATCGGCGATGCGGTGCGCCAGCCAGGCGAGAGCGGGTGGCATCCGGTACTCGACGGCGTGGTGCCCCCCCTCGAACAGCTCGAAGTGCACGATGTCGTCGGCCACTCCGACTTCGGTGAGCGCATCGCGGAAGGCCAGTGCGCCCAGATCGAGGAACCACTCGTCGCGGGTGCCGGCGTCGATCCAGATGCCGCGCTGGGAGCGGAGGGCGTCGGCGTGCGTGGTGGCCATCCGTACCGGATCCCAGGCCAGCCAGCGCCGCCACTCGTTCTCGCGCAGGGCCCCGGTGCGGGGGTCGAAGGGAAGGGTGGGGGAGCCGTCGGGGTCAGGGGAGAAGCATGCGGAGACGCCGAGGATCTCCAGGAGGTTCAGGTCCTCCTCCTTGGTGAAGGCGACCCGCGAGCGGAAATCGTCCCACCAGCGGAAGATGTCGCCGCCGTAGGGCCGCAGTTGGCGGGCCGCGGTGAGGAAGTGCGGATGGTACTGGGCTTCGGACAGCGAGTCGCCGGAGTGGGTGGCGAAGGCGCCGAACAGATCCGGGCGGAGCATCGAGGTGATCGCTGCACCGAGTCCGCCGCTGGACTTGCCCGCGATGGCCCGGTGGTCGCGCGCGGGGAGTGTGCGGTAGCGGGCATCGACGTACGGCACGACCTCCTCGCACAGGTAGGAGTGGTAGCGGCCGGTGCCGGGTGAGTCGAGGAACTGGCTGCCGCCGTAGGCGGTCCAGGCGTCCACGAACACCAGCAGCATCCCGGGCGCCTCGCCGCGGGCGAAGATGCCGTCGGCGAGTTCGGGGACGGGCTTGCGAAAGGCCGTGCGGTTGCGCCAGACCGGGAGCGTTCCCGCGTAGCCGAGCAGCAGATAGGTGACGGGGTAGCGGCGTTCGGGAGCGTCGTCGTAGCCGGGTGGGGTGTAGACCCACAGCGGACGTTGCGCCGGGTCGTCGAGGGGGTTGCCGCGGAGCAGCGCGCTGTCGATGACGTGTTCGTCGATGCGGCCGGCGAGCGTGAAGGTGGACATGCCCCGGGACAGTACTACGATTTCAAAATATCTCGATACGTAATTTCTGGAGGGTAGAGTGACGCCGTGACATCACGGCATTCAGCGGCGGAATCGGCGCGGCCACGGGACTCGATCGACCGGCACATCGCCCGCTGGGGGCGTGAAGTCCCAGGTCTGGTGCCTGAGTTGGAGGGCGCCGTCACCCGCATGCAGATGCTCGTGCGCCACCTGCAGCAGAAGAAGGAGGCCGCCCTGGCGCGGCACGGCCTGAAGCTGTGGGAGTACGAGATCCTGTGGCGCCTGCGCTCGGCGGGAGAGCCCTATCGCATGGCGCCTACACGCCTCGCTCAGGGACTCGGCGTCCACCCCGCGACCCTCACCAACCGCCTCGACCGCCTGCAGTCGGCGGGCCTGATCACTCGCGAGCACGCACCTGAGGATCGCCGCAGCCTTCTCGTCGGCCTGACTGCCCAGGGGGCCGAGACGTGGTCGGCGGTGATCGACGACCAGCGGGAGGCCGAGGCCACACTGCTCGCGCCCCTGGCCGAGAAGGAGTTGGGGCAGCTGGCCGACCTCCTGCGGGTCGTGGCCCTTGCCGTCGAGGACGGCGGCCCGCCCCTCATGCCGCACGTCGACTGAACCTCCAGCACCACCACCCCACCCATCCGGCCCTGGCGGAACGCCTGCCGCCGCTTCGCCCGCTGCTACGAATGCCGCGCCACCGCCGCGGTGCTACGGCCAGGAAGGTCACTCGGGTGCGCGGGTGGCCCGGAGGAAGCGGGTCCCCCACTCCTGGACGTGTGCGGCGAACTCCGGTGGCCCCAGGACCTCGAACTCGGCGCCCATGTTGCCCAGTGCCTGCGTCGGCCAGTCGAAGGAGGTCGAGGTCATGGTGAGCCGGCAGCTGTCCTGGGTGAGCGGTTCGATCGTGCCCCACTGGCCGACCACCTGCCGCACCCGTGCGGAGGGAGCGTGGACGACGACCTCGACCGTGTACGGAGCCGGGGCCCCGTTCGATGCGTGGACGAAGGCCACGGCGTCCTCGGCCGGGAGCGGGCGGGGCCGGAAGCGGATGTCGGTCGCCGTCGGCCCGGTCAGCCGGTCGAGGCGGAAACTGCGCCAGTCGTGGCGGTCCAGATCGTAGGCGACGAGGTACCAGCGCCCGCCGAGGGCGACGACGCGGTGCGGTTCGACCTCGCGCCCGGTGGGCACGGCGCCCCGGGCCGTGTAGCCGAACCGCAGCCGCTCCTCGTCCCGGCATGCCTGGGCGACCGCGGTGAGCACACCCGCCGCGACGACAGGCCCGGACGCGGAGGCGGAGACGGTCATCGCGCGCAGGGCATCCACCCTGGCCCTGAGCCGGGGCGGCAGGACCCGCACCACCTTGGTCAGTGCGCGCAGGGACGCATCCTCCATCCCCGCGATCCCGCTCTGTGCCGCGTCGCCGATGCCCACCGCGAGCGCCACCGCCTCCTCGTCGTCCAGCAGCAGCGGGGGCAGGACAGCGCCGGGCGTGAGCTGGTAGCCGCCATCCGTGCCCCGGGCCGCGCTGACCGGGTAGCCGAGCTCGCGCAGCCTGTCGACGTCGCGGCGCAGGGTCCGCTCGGACACCCCGAGCCGGTCGGCCAGTTCCAGGCCGGGCCAGTGGCGGTGGGTCTGCAGCAGGGAAAGCAGTCTGAGGGTCCGTGAGCTGGTGTTCGCCATGCCGGAATACTGCCCGAGTTCCGGTCAGGAAGTGGCCGGAAGCCTCCCTAGGGTCGATCTCGAAGGCCGTACCGGACCGATGTGAGGACCAAGAAATGATCACCCGTGAGATCCAGCTGGCCGCGCAGATCACCGGCGTCCCGACGCTCGACCACTTCACCGTCGCCGAGACCGAGGTGGACGGCGAGGTCCTGGTGCGGACCGACCAGGTGGGGCTCGCCGCGACGTACCTGGAGCTGATGCGGGCCGACTGCACCCTCCCGGTGCCGGCCTGGCAGCCGGGCCGGCGGGTGGGATTGGCCGCCATCGGCACGGTCGTCCGGTCCGACAGCCCCGAGCTCGCGGTCGGCGACATGGTCCGGTCGATGGCCGGCTGGAGCGAGTACTCGGCGGGTCCGGCCGCCGGGTACGTCAAGCTCGACCGCGGACTCTTCACCGACCCCGGGTATCACCTGGGCCAGGGGCCGACCGCTTACTACGGGGTGGCCGACGTGGCGGCCGTCGGCGAGGGCGATGTGGTGTTCGTCTCCGGTGCGGCGGGCGGGGTCGGCTCGCTGGCCGGGCAGATCGCCAGGTGTCGCGGCGCGGCGCGGGTGATCGGCAGTGCCGGAAGCCCGGCCAAGGTCACGTACCTGGTGAACGAACTTGGCTACGACGCCGCGTTCGACTACCACGACGGCTCCGCCGCGGACCGGCTCAAGGAGGCCGCGCCCGAGGGCATCTCGGTGTTCTTCGACGTCGTGGGCGGCGAGCAGTACGACGCCGCGCTGCAGGCGGCCCGGCCCGGGGCGCGCTTCGCCCTGTGCGGTTCACTGTCGAGCCAGCTCGGCGACGCGGCGGAACGTTTCCCGAAGCCCGACCGCGCGGCGGCCGAGGCCAAGGGCATCGAGCTGCTGCCGTTCTCCTGTTACCACACGCCCGATCAGATCGCGGCCTGGCGGGAGCACTTCAGCAGGTGGCTGGGCGAGGGCCGCTTCGTCTACCCGCAGATGGTCGTCGAGGGAGGGATCGAGGACGTGCCGCGGGCGTTCCTCTCACTGCTTCAGGGTTCCTACCAGGGCAATGTCTCGGTGCGTCTGTCGTGACCACGCTCTCCCTCCGAGCCCTGAACCGGGCGCTGACGGACCGGCAGTTCCTGCTGGCGCGCACCGATCGCACTCCGCTGGAGGTGATCGGGCGACTGGTCGCACTGCAGGCACAGGAACCCAACTGGGCCTACGTCGGACTGTGGAGCAGGATCCACGGCTTCACACAGTCCCAGCTCACCGCACTACTGGAGGACCGGCAGGTGGTCCGCTCCGGCCTGCTCCGCAGCACCCAGCACCTCGCCGCGGCCGACGACTTCCGTCGGCTGCGGCCGCTGATGCAGCCCGTGCTCGACCGCACCGCCGGCTCGCCGCACTTCACCCGGAACAGCACAGGGCTGGACGCGGTGTCCTTGGTGGCCGAGGGACTCGACCTGCTCGGGGACGGGACGCTGTCGCGGAGGGAGCTGGCCCGACGGCTGGCCGAACGCCACCCGGGACGCGACGGGCGGATCCTGGCCGGGGAGGTTGAACTGCGCACTCCGCTCGTCCACGGCGCGGCCACCGGCGCCTGGGGTTCCTGGGGCAACCGGTCGGCGGTCTCCGTCACGCCCGCCGAGGTCTGGCTGGGACAGCCGATGGGGACGGCGGCGACGGCGACCGGCGTCACGGATTCGGCCAAGGAGCTGATCCGCCGCTATCTGGCCGCCTTCGGCCCGGCCGGGGTGAAGGACGTCCAGGCCTGGTGCGGACTGACTCGCCTGGGCGAAGTCGTCGCGGAGATGCGTGCCGAACTGCGCCGCTACCGCGACCCCGAAGGCAGGGAACTGATCGATCTGGCCGACGCGGAGCTGCCCGACCCCGAGACTCCCGCTCCCGTGCGGCTGCTGCCCGCATTCGACAACGTCCTGCTCGGCCACGTGGACCGGACCCGCGTCATCAGTGACGAGGACCGTAAGCGCGTGATGCCCGGCCAGGCGCGGGTACGGCCCACCTTCCTGGTGGACGGCCGGGTGCACGGAACGTGGTCCCTCGACGCCGGGACGCTGCGCCTCACCCCTTTTCGGCCGCTCTGCGCCACCGATCGGGCGGCCCTGGAACAGGAGGCCGTCCGGCTGCTGCCGTTCGTGGGAGGCACGACGGTGTCCTACGGCACCATGGTCGCAACCCGGTCGTTTTGAGGTTCCACCCCAAGAACCCCACGGACTCTAGGCCGCACGGTGTGTTGCTGCCGATCCACTGAGGGACGTTCCACCTGGCTTTCCATGCGTGGGTGGAGCCGGGGGAGTGGACCAGGGATGCGGCTGGGAAGGTCGGGCAGGCCGTTGCTTCCCCTCAGCCTGGTGAGCCTTTCGAGCCGGCCAGGCAGCTTCCCGCGGACCCGTGGTGGCGCGCCGTGTCCGGCCCGATCGTTCACCCGTGGCGTCGGCCGGAGTCAATGGTGACGGCGGTCGCTGACAAGCGGAGCGAGGATCTCGACTTCGCTGGTGACGTGTGACATCGAGCGAGCATGAGACCGGCCGGATCGTAGAGATGTTGAGCCGGTATCCCGCTGCAGCATATGAGCGCGTGATCCTTGCGTCGGACGGACTGCCTCGCGAGGAACGCTCGTATCCCCCTCGACAGTTCAGACCCCTGCCGACGCTGGGTGGCGCGGCGCGGGTTTCCGTCAGAACGTACTTCGTGAACTGCGGGGGCGATGATCGGTCGGCAACGCCTCTGGGAATGTGAGTCCTGTGCTGGGTGAGGATCTGCTCCGCTTCGCCGACATGGTTCCGATGACGCATCATGTGGAGCGCGTTGCGACACTGGGGGTTTGCCGCGAAGACGTCCTGACCTGCAGGGGCGGAGTCTTGAGGCGTGAGTGACGCATGTGGCCCACGCCCCGTATTCAATCTGATGTGGTGCTAGGAGCCGGTGCTCACTCGCCGGATTCTCGGGCTAGCTGTGGTTCGCATGGACTTGTGACGCTCATTGGAGGCGGCTCGTGGGGGTGATGTCCTTCCGCGACTGGTCCGGGAGAAGCTCCCTGGGATGTCAGACGGTAGGGCGAGAAGCCCAATTGATTACAGACGGTAGCTCCCGTGTCGGGTTGCCTGGAGCGCAACGATGCCTCCAGGCAACCGACTTCAGGCTCTAGAAGAACCCAAGCTTCTTCGGGCTGTATGAAACAAGAATGTTCTTCGTCTGCTGGTAGTGCTCCAGCATCATCTTGTGGGTCTCGCGGCCGATGCCGGACTGCTTGTAGCCGCCGAACGCCGCGTGTGCCGGGTACGCGTGGTAGCAGTTCGTCCAGACGCGGCCCGCCTGGATCGAACGGCCCGCACGGTAGGCGGTGTTGATGTCCCGCGTCCATACGCCGGCCCCGAGCCCGTACAGGGTGTCGTTCGCGATCTTGATGGCGTCGTCGAAGTCGTCGAACGATGTGACGGAGACGACCGGTCCGAAGATCTCCTCCTGGAAGATCCGCATGCGGTTGTCGCCCTCGAAGATCGTCGGCTGGACGTAGTAACCGCCCTTCAACTCCCCGTCGTACTCGATGCGTTCACCACCCGTGAGGACCTTGGCGCCCTCCTGCCGGCCGACGTCCAGGTAGGAGAGGATCTTCTCCAACTGGTCGTTGGAGGCCTGGGCGCCGATCATCGTGTCGGTGTCCAGCGGATGGCCGGGCTTGATGAGTTCGGTGCGGGCGACCGCCGCCTGAAGGAACTCGCGGTAGTGGCCGCGCTGGATCAGTGCGCGCGACGGGCAGGTGCACACCTCGCCCTGATTGAGCGCGAACATCGTGAAGCCTTCGAGCGCCTTGTCGCGGAAGTCGTCGTTCTCGGCCCAGACGTCGTCGAAGAAGATGTTCGGGGACTTGCCGCCGAGCTCCAGCGTCACCGGCTTGATGTTCTCCGAGGCGTACTGCATGATCAGCCGCCCCGTCGTGGTCTCACCCGTGAACGCGACCTTCGCCACCCGCGGGCTGGACGCGAGCGGCTTTCCCGCCTCCACGCCGAAGCCGTTGACGATGTTCACGACGCCCGGCGGCAGCAGGTCCGCGATCAGGCTCATCCAGTAGTGGATGGACGCCGGGGTCTGCTCGGCGGGCTTGATGACGACCGCGTTGCCGGCCGCCAGCGCAGGGGCGAGCTTCCAGACCGCCATCAGGATGGGGAAGTTCCACGGAATGATCTGCGCGACGACGCCGAGCGGCTCGTGGAAGTGGTACGCGACGGTGTCGTCGTCGACCTCGCCGAGCGAACCCTCCTGCGCGCGGATCGCCCCCGCGAAGTAGCGGAAGTGGTCGATCGCGAGCGGGATGTCGGCCGCCAGGGTCTCGCGCACCGGCTTGCCGTTCTCCCAGCTCTCGGCGACCGCCAGCTTCTCCAGGTTCGCCTCCATCCGGTCGGCGATCTTGAGCAGGATGTCACCACGCGCGGTGACGGAGGTGCGGCCCCAGGCGGGCGCCGCCGCGTGCGCCGCGTCCAGCGCGCGCTCCACGTCCTCGGCGGTGCCCCGCGCGACCTCTGTGAACGGCTGCCCGTTCACCGGACTCGGGTTCTCGAAGTACTGCCCGCGAGCCGGCGGCACGTACTCGCCGCCGATGAAGTGGTCGTAACGCGCCTGGTAGGAGACGATCGCGCCCTCGGTGCCAGGCGCCGCGTAACGGGTCATGCTGGTCTGCCTCCCGGAGAAGCGCTGCCCGCCATTGGGCAGCTCTCGCCGCGAGGCTAGGAACGCCGACGTTGCGAAGACGTTGCGTGCCCGGGAATCGGCCTGTGGGGTTACGCCGGTGGCGCGGTGGCGCGGTGGCGCGGTGGCGCGGTGGCGCGGTGGCGCGGTGGCGCGGTGGCGCCGTGCCGGGTTGGCCCAGTGGCCCCGTGCCGGGGTGCCGGGGTGCCGGGGTGCCGGGGGCGCCGCGTGCCCCGGTGGCTGTTGGGTTTGCGGTGTGTTCGTCAGTGGGGTGTCGGGCGCGTCGTCCCCTGGTGTGCCGGTCGCGTCCGTCCGTGGGGTGCGGGGTGCGCCCAGCCCGGTGGCGCCGACAGCTCGGCCTCCAACGCAGCCAGCCGCGCCCGCACCGCCGCCGTCGGGCGCACCGCGGCCAGCGCCCGCCATACGTCGAGGTCGTCCTCGCCCCACGGCGCGCGGGCCCAGTCGGCCAGCAGGTCGGGATCGCGGCGGGCGATGAGCGCCGTACGCAGCCCCTCGGCGAGCCGGTGCCGCAGCCGCACCACCGCCGGTGCCCCTGAACCCGGCAACAGCGGACCGGCGTACACCGCCGCGGCCGCCGTGACCGCGCCGGTGCCGAGCCGTCGCTCCACGACCGCGACATCGGACTCGACCGGCGCCGTGAGCCGATAGGGGCGCGAACCCAGCAGCCCCGGGCCGAGAACTCGGCGCAGCCGTGCCAGTTCGGCGCGCAGCGTCACCGGCGTCACCGACTCGTCCTCGTACAGCGCGCACAACAACTCGTCGCCCGTCAGACCCTCCGGGTGCCGGGCCAGCAGCACCAGGATCTCGCTGTGCCTGCGGCTGAGCCTGATCTTCCGCCCGCCCGCGAGCAGTTGAGCCTCGTCGCGGCCCAGCGCGGTCAGTTCGACCGTGTCGGCCATGGCCTTCGGCGGTGCGAACAACGCCAGTTGGGACTCCGCGGCGCGCGCCACCGCCTGCACGAAACCGAGACTGTGCGGATGCGCGAGCCCGTCCCCGCCGGTGATGTCCACCGCGCCGAGCACCCGCCCGGTGCGCGGATCGTGCACGGGTGCCGCCGCGCACGTCCAGGGCTGGACACGCCGGATGAAGTGCTCGGCCGCGAACACCTGCACCGGCCGGTCGACGGCCACCGCCGTGCCAGGAGCGTTCGTACCGACCGCCGTCTCCGACCACCGCGCACCCGGCACGAAGTTCATCCGCCCCGCCCGCCGCCGCGGCACCGGATGGCCCTCGACCCACAGCAGTCTGCCCTGCGCGTCGCACACCGCCAGGAGGTGCTCCCCGTCCGCCGCGAACGTTCCCATGAGTTCCCGGAACAGCGGCATCACCCGGGCCAGCGGATGCTCGGCCCGATACGAGCCCAGATCCCCGTCCGTGAGCTCCACGCTCGCGGTGCCGTCCGGCACGACGCCAGCCCGTGCCGAACGCCGCCACGAGTCGGCCACCACGGAACGCACCGGCCGTGGCACCGTGCCCGCCTCGGTGAACGCCTCGTGGGCACGACGCAGGATCTGCACCCGCTCGACGGGATCGGTGCCCGGTTCCAGGGCCACCCATGGATCGGTCAACTCGGCCTCCCGGCAGGCGATGCGGCTGGGACCATCGTCACTCCCGGTGCGGGCCCCGACAAGCAGTGTGACCGTCCGGACAGTTGTTGTGGCCGTCCACCGAACCCGTCGCCCGCACCGCCCGTCGCCTTCCGGGCACCCCGAGGGCCCGTCGGTCAGGCGAAGTTGACGAGCCTTATGTAGCGCGTCCAGTCCCAGCTCGGCCCGGGATCGGTGTGGTCGGTGCCGGGTACCTCGAAGTGGCCGATGATGTGGGCGCGATCCTTGGGGATGCCGTATCGCGTGCAGATCGCGGCGGTGAGCTTGGCCGACTCCTCGTACAGCGCGTTGGTGAAGTAGGCGGGCTGGTCCACCCAGCCCTCGTGCTCGATGCCGATGCTGCGCGTGTTGTAGTCCCAGTTTCCCGCGTGCCAGGCGATGTCGTGCTCCCTGACGCACTGCGCGACATGCCCGTCGGCCGATCGCACGAGGTAGTGGGCGGACACCTTCTTCTGAGGATTCTGGAAGATGGACAAGGTGTTGGAGTAGGTCGCCTGCGTGACGTGGATGATCACATAGTCGAGCGGATAGGCCGTCGGCCGGTTGGACGCTGTGTAGTTGGACGTGCTCGCCTGCGTCCATTCGGCGCCCGGGAAGTCGACGACCGCGGCCTGTGCCGCGGCCCGGGTGCCGGGGAGTAACGAGCAGGGGAGAGCGGCGAGGGCTGCGCCCTTCAGCAGCCGCCGCCGGCTGGGGAACGACCTGGCCCGTTCCATGGTGTGTCTGCCTTTCGATGGTGGGGGGTCATTGAGCGAGGGTGAGTGGACGCGCGCTCAGTGCCGCAGTGCCGCGGCCGTCTCGCGCAGCTGTGCGTGCAGCCCGCGATGTGTCTCGCGCGCGGGCAGCCATTCCTTGCGGAGCTTGGCGACGCACGTGTAGTTGGTGTCGCAGACGTTCGCGAGCGGCGACTCGACCGCCTGGGTCGCGAACTGGTACGCGTCCAGCTCACTGAAGCCGTAGTCACGCACCAGCCACTGCACCAGGTCGAGCTGGGATATCCGGAACGCGTCCTCCAAGGGGCGTGCCGAGCCGGTCGAGATGATGTGCGTGTCGGACTCGATACGCGGCCAGGGGGTGGCCACTCCCTTGAGAAGCTCGACGATCACCACCGTGTTCATCGCGCACTCGACGGCGACTCCGCAGGTCTCGCCCTCGCCCTGCCGCGCGTGCCCGTCACCGAGGCTCAACAGGGCGCCCTCGACGTTCACTCCGAGGTAGCAGGTCACGCCGGCCCGCATCTCCGGAGTGTCCATGTTCCCACCGTGCGCGTCGGGCACCAGCGCGGAGCGCACCTCCAGATTCGCGGGCGCCACACCGACGGTTCCATGCATCGGATCCATCGGCAGCTCGATCTGGATGTCGCTGTCCCGCGCGCTGAACAGCGCGGTGCGCCGCTCCCGGTCGAGCTGCCAGATCCACACGGTCTCCGGCAGCGGCGGTTGCAGCGTGGCCGTGGTGTGCGTGGAAGTGAGCGCGCCGAACAGGGGAACGGTCGTCGATGCCGCCCAGTCGCGGGCCGGTTCGATCGACACGAAGTGAACCGCGACCGTGTCACCCGGCTCTGCTCCCTCCACATGGAAGGGGCCGGTCTGCGGATTGAGGAACGGGAACTCGCACACCTGGGACACCAGGTCCTTCTCGGAGCGCACCCGTCCGGCGAAGCAGTCCTCGGTGTAGAGATCGAGGACCGTGCCGGGCGCGATGCGCGCCACCGGCGGCGCGCCGCCGAACGTCCACGCGTACTCGCCCGGTGCGGGCCGCACGGTCAGGATCCGGGGGTCGCTCATCGCTGTACAGCTCCGCTCTGTCGGGGGTCGGGCGTGGAGGTCTCGTCGAGGTGGACACGGGCGGTCTCGGCTATGCGCCCGGGATGGCGGCGCAGCAGGACGATCAATACCACGACCCCCGCCAGCATCCAGACACCGACGACCGGTCCCGCGTACGACACGGGGGCGGTCAGTTCTGACACGAAGTCGAAGACCGGCAGGCCCGCCGCGGTCAGCAGCGCGGGGAGGAAGGCGACGATGCCGAGCAGGGGGAACACCAGATGCCGCACCGGTTTGAACAACTCCCGCCTGCGGCGCAGGAAATAGCCCGCACAGGCGAGGTTCACCACGATGTACACCCCGATCACGACCGTGACGATCACCGTCGCGAGCAGCAGGAACGCGGTCACGGGGTCGTAGGCGAAGCCGAGTCCCAGCATGGCCGCGAGCGCCACGGCGCACTGCACGGCGACTCCGGAGACGGGGGAGCGATGTCTGGGGTGCACGCGCGCGAAGAGCTGCGGGAACACCCGGATCCGGCCCAGGGCGAAGGCGGTTCTGGTGGAGACGTTGGCGCAGGCGTTGGCGTTGGCGATCGTCGAGTTGACCACCGCGAGGAACACGAGCACCCAGAACAGTCCGAACGAAGCGCGTGCCACACCTTCCCAGGAGGCGGCACCGGAGGCCCCGAAGCCTGCGAAGCGGTCGGGGCCGAAGTACACGGACATGGCGTAGGTCGTCAGCACGTACACGAGACCGATCGAGAGTGCCGCGCCGAGGACGGCCCGGTGCATCGTGCGGCGCGGGTCCCTCGTCTCCTCCGCGAGCGGTGCCGCCGCCTCGAAGCCGGCGAAGGCCAACACCGTGTACACCGATCCGGCGAACACGCCGCTGATGCCGTCGTATCCCTCGGCCGTGTGAGAGGTGCCGAACACCGACAGGGTGTTGTCACCGCCCGCCTTGACGATCAGCCATGCCGCGAAGACGAGGAAGACCAGCACCTCGAACACGCCGAGAACGGTTCCGAATCGGGCTGAGGCGCGCACTCCGAAATAGCCCGCGACCGCGATGACGGCAGCGCCCGCGAGCGACCAGGGCCACCACAGGTCGTCCGGGTACGAGGACCACTCCTGGTGCAGCGTGCCCGCGGTGGTGAACCCGAGCTGCAGAAGCAGCAGCGGCGGCACCAGCGCTTCGACGAAGACATAGCCCCAGCCCACGAGGAATCCGACGGCAGGGTGCAGTCCCTGAGCCGCGTACGTGGCCACCGAGCCTGCGGCGGGCAACTGCCGTGCCAGCTCGGCCACGCACGACGCGGTGAGCAGACATGCCGCCAAGGCGATCAGCACGGACAGTGGCAGACTGCCGCCCGCGAAGGCCGCACCCGACGGAATGGACGCGGCGACCGCCGCGGCCGGGGCCATGGCCGTGATGCTCTGGAACAGCACCTCGCGCAGTCCGATGGCCTCACGACGCAGCCCTGGAGCCGATTCCCCCGACATGTGAACCCCCCGATTCGCCCGGACACACAGCCGCCGGCCCGACGGCTGCGCCTCGCGTGAATTACGGTACGGCGCTTGCCGGTTGGGCAGGAAGAGCGAGGCGTGAGTCGGTGGACAACTCCGGGACTGTGGACAACTCGGCCACCCGAAAGGGGGGAGCAGGTGTCCGGCAGCTCGCAAATCTTCGGGCCTGCGGCGCGCGTCTCGACGTACGCCGCCCGTCCGCCGAGACCGACTGCCGACTGAAACCGATGGTCTGCTGGGACGGATCGCCGGCTGAAACCGCCGGTCCGCTATGACTCCCCGCCCGCTACGACCGCCCCGCCACCCCGGCCGGATCGTCGAGCACTCCCCGCACCACCGAGTGCGCAGCGCCCAGCAGCGGACCCTCGGGCCCCAGCCGCGAGACGGATACGGCACAGGCGGGACCCGCCGTGCGCCGCGCCAACTCCCCTTCCAGCGACGGCAGCAGCCAGGGCGCGAGACCGGACAGTGCTCCCCCCAGCACGACTGTTTCGGGGTCCAGCAGATTGACCGCCCCGGTCAGCGCGATGCCGAGCGCGGTTCCGGCTTCGCGCAGGGCACGGCGTACCTCCGTGTCGCCCTGGGCGGCCCGCTCGGCCAGCAGACCGACCCGGTCCTCGCCCAGCTCCAGACCGGCGGCGCGCAGGACGGCTTCCTCACCCGCGTACTGTTCGAGGCAGCCGCGTCCACCGCACGGGCACTCCGGCCCGTCCGGACGGACCGGTACATGCCCCAGCTCGCCCGCGAAGCCGCGCGTTCCGCGCAGCAGCCGCCCGTCCACGAGCACCGCCGCACCGATGCCGATCTCCGCCGACACATGCAGAAAGTCACGCGGAGTCGCGTCGCCGAGCCAGAGTTCCGCGAGACCGCCGAAGTTGGCCTCGTTGTCCACGGTCAGGGGCAGTTCCCCGGGCAGCAGCGCGCCGAGGTCCGTGTCGTGCCAGTCGAGGTTGGGGGCGCGGACCACGGTCCGGGCGTCGCGTGCCACCAGGCCGGGCACGGCGACCGCGAGGCCCGCGGGCCACAGCCCCTCCCGCTCCGCCTCGGCGATGACCTGACGTATCAGCGCCGTCAGCTCCTGGATCACCGGCTCGGGCGGCCGACCGCGGTTCGTGCCGTGCCGCACCGCCCGGGCCCGCACCTCACCGCGCAGATCGACCGCGCACACCGCGAGATGGTCGACGCCCACCTCGGCGCCGATCCCGGCGGGACCGTGCCCGCTGACGGCGAGGGCCGAGCCAGGCCGTCCCACCCGGCCGGGCCGCTCGGGCCCCAGCTCTTCGAGGAGCCCCGAGCGGATCAGCTCGTCCACCAGCGTCGACACGGCCGCCCGCGTCAGGCCGATGTGCGAGGCGACGGCGGCACGTGACAGCGGCCCCTCGGCGCTGACGGTGTGCATGACCCGGGAGAGGTTGCGGCGGCGCATGCCCTGCTGGGTGTCGGGCAGCCGCCGGCCGGAACCGGTCGGGTGGGCCTCGTGCAGCGGTGCGGTCATGCCTCCGTCAGTCCTCGTCCGGCCGGTCCCTGTGCGGGCGGTCCTCGTCTGTGCCGGTCCCCTGGGGGCGGTCTTTCATCAGTACCTGATCAGTTCCGGTCCGGCTCCCGTTCCAGCAGCGGGGCCGCGTCGGAGAGTACCCCGGCGATCCTCGCGAGCGTCTCGTCGTCCCGCTCCACGGCGTCGAGCACGGGCCCGCGGGCGGTGTCCCAGCGCCGGGCGACCGCGGCCGGGTCCTCGCCGGTCAGCAGGCCCGCCGCCTGCGCGGCAGCTCCGAGCGCGACCAGCTCCTTCGCCTCGGGCACCTGAACCGGCCGCCCCGACAGCCGGCGTACCGTCTGCTGCCAGGCCGTGCCCCGGGCTCCACCGCCGATCAGCAGCAGCGGGGCGGAGCGGTCGGCGTCCGCGTCGAGCACCAGGTCCAGGGCGCCCAGCAGCGAGTGGACCGCGCCGTCGTACGCCGCCTGCAGCAGCTGCCCGCCCGTCGTGTCGTGCCGGAGCCCGTGCAGCAGCCCCGAGGCGTGCGGCAGGTTCGGAGTGCGCTCACCGTCCAGGTAGGGGAGCAGTGTCACACCCGCGCCCGGTTCGACGGCCTCGCGGTCGAGGCCCAGCAGCGCCGCGACACGGTCGACGGCGAGGGTGCAGTTCAGGGTGCAGGCCAGCGGGAGCCAGTCGCCGCGTGCGTCGGCGAAGCCCGCCACAGTGCCTGTCGGGTCGGCGGGGCGCCGCGTCGATACGGCGTACACCGTGCCGGAGGTACCGAGGCTCAGCACCGGGGTGCCGGGGCGCAGCCCGAGGCCGAGCGCGGCGGCCGCGTTGTCACCGGTGCCTGCGGCGACCAGGGTGCCCCGGGAGAACGGCAGCCCACTTCCGGCGTGCACGGTTCCGGCGACCTCACCGGGCCGGACGACGTGGGGGAGCAGGGCCGGGTCGAGGCCGACGTGCGCGAGGACCTCTTCGTCGTACGCCTCGGTCCCGGACGCCCACCAGCCCGTACCGGAGACATCTCCGCGGTCGGTCGTGCCCTGTCCGGTGAGGCGTCCGGTGAGGTAGTCGTGCGGCAGGCGGACGGCCGCGGTCGCCCGGACGGCGTCCGGTTCGTTCTCGGCCAGCCAGGCCCATTTCGTGACCGTGAAGGACGGGCCCGGCACACTGCCGATCCGTTCGGCCCACGCCTTCGGGCCGCCCAGCTCCTCGACCAGCCGACGCGCCTGCGGCGCCGAGCGCACGTCGTTCCACAGCAGGGCCGGGCGTACGGGGTCGCCCTGGGCGTCGAGCGTGACGAGCCCGTGCTGCTGGCCGCCGATCGACACCGCCGCGGCCTCGCGTGCCGCGTCGCCGCACTGGTGCAGGGCCTCGCAGAGCGCGTCCCACCACTGTCGGGGGTCGCTCTCGCGGCCCGCCCCCGTGGAGACGGTGTGCGGCGCCTGCCCGCTCGCCACCACCTGACCGGTCGACGCGTCGACGACCAGGGCCTTGGTGGACTGGGTGGACGTGTCCACCCCGACGACGAGCGGACCCTCGGCTGCTGACATCGGGCTCTCCCTCTTCCGCGGCTCCGCGGGATCTGTCCTGGTTTGGAGGGCTTCCCGAACCGGTATGGCCCGGATTGCGCACCCTCGTCTCCATACGGAGACACATCGTCTCTTCCCAGAGATGCGTTCGCATACTAATTTGTAAACTGCCATGACGAAATAGTCGGAGCTAGCAAGGAGCCGCGGCATGAACTACCAGCCCACCCCCGATGACAGGTTCACCTTCGGCCTGTGGACCGTCGGCTGGCAGGGAAGGGACCCGTTCGGCGACGCCACCCGGCGCGCCCTGGACCCGGTCGAATCGGTGCAGCGTCTGGCCGAGCTCGGTGCCTACGGAGTCACCTTCCACGACGACGACCTGATCCCCTTCGGGTCCTCGGACAGTGAGCGCGAGTCGCACATCAAGCGGTTCCGGCAGACCCTGGACGCGACGGGTCTCAAGGTGCCGATGGCCACCACCAACCTGTTCACGCACCCCGTCTTCAAGGACGGCGCGTTCACCGCGAACGACCGTGACGTACGCCGCTACGCGCTGCGCAAGACGATCCGCAACATCGACCTCGCGGTCGAACTGGGCGCCGAGACGTACGTCGCCTGGGGTGGCCGTGAGGGTGCCGAGTCCGGCGCCGCCAAGGACGTACGCGTCGCTCTCGACCGTATGAAGGAGGCCTTCGACCTCCTCGGCGAGTACGTGATCTCTCAGGGCTACGACCTGAAGTTCGCGATCGAGCCGAAGCCGAACGAGCCGCGCGGCGACATCCTGCTGCCCACCGTCGGCCACGCGCTCGCGTTCATCGAGCGCCTGGAGCGCCCGGAGATGTACGGCGTCAACCCCGAGGTGGGCCACGAGCAGATGGCCGGGCTGAACTTCCCGCACGGCATCGCGCAGGCCCTGTGGGCGGGCAAGCTCTTCCACATCGACCTCAACGGCCAGTCGGGCATCAAGTACGACCAGGACCTGCGCTTCGGTGCGGGCGATCTGCGCTCCGCGTTCTGGCTGGTCGACCTCCTGGAGAGTGCCGGCTACGCAGGTCCGAAGCACTTCGACTTCAAGCCGCCGCGGACCGAGGACTTCGACGGTGTGTGGGCGTCGGCGGCCGGCTGCATGCGCAACTACCTGATCCTGCGCGAGCGTGCCGCGGCCTTCCGTGCCGACCCCGAGGTCCAGGAGGCGCTGCGCGCCTCGCGCCTGGACGAGCTGGCTCAGCCCACCGCGGCGGACGGTCTGCAGGCGCTGCTCGCCGACCGTGCGGCCTTCGAGGACTTCGACGTGGAGGCGGCCGCCGCGCGCGGAATGGCCTTCGAGCAGCTGGACCAGCTGGCGATGGACCACCTGCTGGGTGCGCGCGGCTGATCGCGGCACCGTTGGGCTCGGGCCTGTCTCCGGACGGGTCCGGGCCCTACGTTCTCAGTTCGCGGATTTCCATGGATTTCCGCGCGGAATGCTCCGGAATCATGTGATCCATGGCATGAGTCCGTATCAACTTCCGTGCAGGGGTCGCGTCATGACCGGTTCGAGGCGACTCTTGACGGTATGGCCATGCCGCCCGTACCGCCCCAGCCCCCTCGGCCTCCGGGAGATACGCCGCCTCCTGGAGGCGGTGGTTTCGGCCCTCCGTCCGGAGGCTACGGCCCTCCATCCGGCGGCTATGGTCCGCCTCCTGGCGGATACGGTCCGCCCTCGCAGGGAGGTGGTTGGCCTCCCGGCCAGGGTGGCGGGGGCTGGCAGCCGCCACCGCCTCCTGGATCGCCCGGTGGGCCAGGAGGTCATCGCGGTGGTGGACGACGCCGCGGTCCCCTGTTCCTCGTGCTCACCGTGATCGTGGCCGTGGGAGCCATCGTCGCCGTGGCCGTGGTGGCCTTCGGCGGAAACGGCAAGCAGGACAAGAAGTCGCCCACCGAGAGCAGCGGGGCCACGCGGAGCTCTCCCAGCCCCTCGCTGATCATCCCGTCCGAACTGCCGTCCTTTCCCTCCGGAGTGCCCAGCGTCACGCCGACGCTGCCCTCGGAGGTACCCAGCGGAGTGGTGCCGAGCGACCTCCAATCGCTCTTCCCGACCCTCGCGAACGACGAAGTGCCGTACTACATGCTGAAGAAGGGCGACTGTTTCGACACGAGCAACGGCCTGCCCGGGCAGGCCGTCAAGCGCTCGTGCACCAAGCCGCACGACGCCGAGGTCGTGAAGGTGGCCGAGCTCAACGGCAGTTACACGACCGACGCCGCCCTCAAGCGGGCCGCGTCCGCACTGTGCGAGTCGACGCTGGAACGCAAGGCGACCAGCCAGCCCGCGGGCACCGTGCGCGGCACCCTCGTGCAGTACCCGGACTCCAGCGGCTACAAGACAGGCATCGACAACGTCGCCTGCAGTCTGGCGGCGGACGTCGGCGAGGGCACCCCCAAGCTGACCAAGCCACTGAAGTGAGCGGCACGCACGCGTGGCCGTTGTTCACCGCCCACGCGCGCGCGTGCCGTACGGCATGTGTCCCGAGGTCAGATCCCGTCCGGCAGCCGCACGTAGCTGACCGTCGTCTCGATTCCGCTGTCCACCAGCCGGCCCTGCGCGTCGAACGCGCCCGTCCCGTCGGTCATCCCGAAGTCGTTGTCGTTGATCAGGGCGAGCGTGTCGTGGTCCACGCGCGCGACGCCCTCGATCTTGCCGGGCACTCCTTCGACCGTGCCCAGGTCCACGACCAGACGCTTGGGCAGCACAGGGACACCGGCCGCCGCCGGGTCGTCGAGCTGCTCCAGGGAGGGGGACGTCGTGTCGGTGTCCCACGCGCCGCCGAGGATGTTCGCGTCCCGCGTGAGCTTCACCCACTGCAGCCGGGCCGCCTTGTCGGTGCGCTCCTCGACAAGCAGCCGATCACGGCCGACGGCCACCACGGAGGAGATCTTCAGCTCGGATGTGTCGTCCTCGCTCGGGTCGACCACGTTCACCGGGTCGAAGCGGTACGCGTACTCGGCCGTCACCGCGAGCTTCTTGGGTGAGAAGCGCAGCAGCCGCGTCGTGCGCGAGGCGTCACCCGCGGCGCCGTCCGGCAGCGAAAGGGGGCTCTGTACGGCCATCACCAGGTCACCGCCCGGCAGTTGGGCGAGCCCCTCGAAGCCACGGTTGGTCTTCCGGTGCAGCAGGATGGCCGGCAGCGCCTCGACCACCGGATAGTCCGTGCCCGTCAGGTTCAGCCCCTTGGGCACGTAGCGCGTGAGCACCTTCCCGCGCGCGGAGACATGGATCAGCGAAGGACCGTACTCGTCCACGAGCCAGAAGGAGCCGTCTTCGGCCCGCACGATGCCCTCGGTGTCCACACCGTTCGCGTCGTACGCGAACGGGGTCTGCGCGTCATAGGAGTACGGCGCTTCGTCGCGCCCCGCCTGGTTGGGCAGCCCGGTGACGGGCTTCCCGGAGGACGTGGTGATCGGGATCGCGTCAAGCACCTTCACGGCGTCACCGGACACGCGGATCTTCACGATCGCCGGGTCGAAGCCCGGCACCGGGAACGTCCGTCGCTTCTTGCCGTCCACCTTGATCTGGCCGTTGGGCCCCCGGTCGGTGACCGTCCAGAACTCGCCCTTGCGTCCGGCCGGGTAGATGTCACTGCCGATTCCGCCGAGGTCCACGCCGCGGTCGTCGTCCACCGTCCCGGGCAGCAGCGCGTTGCTGAACGCGCCCAGCGGGATGTCGCCGAGCGTCGCGGTGCGTGTCACGCTCGGCTGCGACGGGTCGCTCGCCCCACTCGCGGTACCGGCCACCACGAAGACGGCCAGCACCGCGAGCGGCACGCCCGCGGCGACGGATCGGTGGAGATGGCGCCGGCCGACGGCGTGCGGGAACATCGGGCCTCCTGGGGCACAAGTTCGGTGACAGCGGCCAGAGTTGGCGCTGTCGCCGAACGACATGTGACCCCGAGGTGAACGTGGAGCGTCAACCACTCATCGGGTCGCCGCTGAGGTCCCCCTCGGCCGTGGCGAGGGCCGTGGCCGGGTCCCGTACCGCCGGCCCGGCCGGGACCCATCGGCCCCGCTCCTTGCGATACGGCCACCACCTGCCGTCGCGCCCGAGCCGCAGCTGTGTGGACCCACCGACCGCCGTCCAGCGGTTGTGCGAGGCGCGCAGCCGTGGCCGCTCGTCCTCGTCCCACGCCGACTCCAGAGCGGCACGCGCGCGTGCCAGCGATTCCGTCTCCACGGGCCACTCGTCCTCAAGGACGGACAGCGCGGCCACACCCCCGTACCGCCAGGCGCACACCGCCAGTTGCAGCTCCTCGCGATCGCGCCCCGAACCGACGGCGAGCCGCTGGGCGATCGCCTGCTCCGGGCTGCCGGCAGCCAGCCGCACCGCGTCCTCGGCAAGGGTCGGCTCCGCCTCGACCGCCTGCTGTCCGTGCCCGGAACCGAGCGCCTCGGCGAGCAGTCGGTACGCCTCGCCTGCTGCCGCGGTCGCGAGGAACTCCACGGCGTCCGGGTCGAGTCCGGGCGCGGGCGCGGCCTCGGTGTCCAGGGAGGGCGGCTGCCCGGGCTCCTCGGGCAGCTTCGGGACGGCCGGCAGCGGCGGCAGGATGTCCCCGGCCGCGAACGCCTCGGCGGCGTCCACGCCTGTCTGACGAGCGTCGGGCGTGTCCGGCACTTCCGCGGGCGCGCTGCTGCGCACCTGGAGCTCGTCCAGCAGGGCGCGCTCGCCGCGCCCCCGCATCAGCAGCAGGGCGAACGGATCCTGGTCCAGCAACCGCGCCATCTGGTAGCAGAGCGCGGCCGTGTGCCCGCAGTGGTCCCACGCGCCGCAGCCGCACTCCGCCTCCAGATCGCCCGGTCCCGGCAGGAGTTCGACTCCGGCGGCCGCCGCGTCCTCGACCAGATGCGGCGGCATGTCGCGGTCGAGCAGTGCCGCTATGTGCCCGGCGCGCTCGACGGCCATGTCCAGGAAGCGGTCCCACTGCTCCTCGGACAGTTCCTGAAGCAGGACGTCCGCGCGGTGTGCGGTGCGGTCGCGGTCCTGGACCATGGCCGTGATGCGCCCCGGACGCACCGACACGGCACCCACTGCCCCGGCGCGCGCGAGCCTGCGGCCCGTCTTCACCTGCTCCGAATCCAACGCCGCGTCCTCCAAGGCCTTCAACCAGGCCTGGCCCCACCACGTCTGCGCGAAACCCCGCCCACCCGCGGGCGGCAGGGCCGCGAACGTACGCTCCTCGTTCCGATCCGTCATCGTGCGCCCCCTCGCAGCTCCACCAGGTCGGCCAGTTCCGCATCGGTCAGCTCGGTGAGCGCCGCCTCACCGGCGCCCAGGACGGCGTCGGCCAACCGCTGTTTGCGCCGCAGCATGTCGGCGATACGGTCCTCGATCGTCCCCTCGGCGATGAGCCGGTGCACCTGGACGGGCCTGCTCTGACCGATGCGGTACGCGCGGTCCGTGGCCTGTGCCTCGACGGCCGGGTTCCACCAGCGGTCGTAGTGCACGACATGTTCGGCCCGCGTCAGGTTCAATCCCGTGCCCGCGGCCTTCAACGACAACAAGAAGACGGGGATTTCGCCCTCCTGGAAGCGCTCCACCATCGCCTCGCGTTCGTTGATGGGCGTCCCTCCGTGCAGGAACTGCGTCGACACCCCGCGCGCCGCCAGATGACGCTCGATGAGGCGAGCCATCCGCACGTACTGCGTGAAGACCAGAACGCTCGCTCCCTCGGAGAGGATGGTGTCGAGGAGCTCGTCCAGCAGCTCCAGCTTCCCGGACCTCCCCGGGATCTTCGGCCGTTCCTCCTTGAGGAACTGGGCCGGGTGGTTGCAGATCTGCTTCAGCCCGGTGAGCAGCTTCACGATCAGACCGCGCCGCGCCATGCTGTCCGCGCCCGAGATCTCCGCGAGAGTCTCGCGCACCATGGCCTCGTACAGCCCCGCCTGCTCCTTGGTGAGCGCCACGGCACGATCGGTCTCGGTCTTCGGCGGCAGCTCGGGCGCGATGCCCGGGTCCGACTTGCGGCGGCGCAGCAGGAACGGCCGCACGAGCCGGGCGAGCCGCTCGGCCGCCGCGGGATCCTGGCCGCCCTCGACAACTTGCGCGTACCGCGTACGGAACGTGCCGAGGCTGCCGAGCAGCCCCGGCGTCGTCCAGTCGAGGATCGCCCACAGCTCCGAGAGATTGTTCTCCACCGGGGTGCCGGTGAGCGCCACACGCGCGCGTGCGCCGATCGTGCGCAGCGCCCGAGCCGTCGCCGAATAGGGGTTCTTCACATGCTGGGCCTCGTCCGCGACCACCATGCCCCACGAAACATCGGCCAGCCGCGGCGCGTCGAGCCGCATCGTGCCGTACGTCGTGAGCACGAACCCGCCGTCGGCCAGGCTCTCCAGGCTGCGCTGTGAACCGTGGAAACGGCGTACGGGGGTGCCGGGAGCGAACTTCTCGATCTCGCGCTGCCAGTTGCCCATCAAGGAGGCCGGACAGACCACGAGTGTGGGGCCGGTGGCCGACTCGTCGGTCTGCCGGTGCAGATGCAGGGCGATCAGCGTGATCGTCTTGCCCAGACCCATGTCGTCGGCCAGACAGCTGCCAAGACCCAACGAGGTCATCCGGGCCAGCCAGTTGAGGCCCCGCGCCTGGTAGTCCCGCAGCGTCGCGTGGAGAGCGGTGGGCTGCCCGACCGGCTCCTGCGCCTCAGGGTCCGCGAGCCGCTCTCGCAGGGCCGCCAGCCATCCCGTGGGACGTACGTCGACCCGGTGGCCGTCGACCTCCGCGGAGCCCGTCAGAGCGGCGCTCAGCGCGTCGATGGGCGTGACCTTGCGGTCCTGCTGTGCCTGGGCGCGGCGCACCTCCCGCGGATCGACGAGGACCCACTGGTCGCGCAGCCGCACCATGGGGCGGTTCGCCTCGGCCAGCCGGTCCAGCTCCTGCCGGGTGAGCTGCTGCTCGCCCAGCGCGAACCACCAGTTGAAGGCGAGCAACGCGTCCGCGGACAGGAACGAGGGCGCGTCCGACGCGACCTTGCCCGGGCCGTCGTCCTCGTCCGGCGGTCCGATGACCGCGCGGGCCGTCAGTTTCAGCGCCAGCTCCTTCGGCCAGTGCACGTCGACACCGGCGAACGTCAGCACGCGGGCGCCTTCACCGAGGAGTTCGGAGACCTCCTCGTCGGCGAGCTCGACGGCGTCCGGGACGGCCGCCGAGAGCAGGGGAGTCAGCGGGGCCCAGGCCCGGGCCGCGCGGCGCAGCGCGAGCAAGGCGTCCATCCGCGCGCGAGGGCCGAAGTTCGAGGATCCGGCCCAGACGGCGGAGGCGTCCGCCACGAGTGCCGGATCGCTCACACTGTGCAGTTGCAGCACCGCGCGGAACGTCAGCTGTGTCTCGTCCGACTCGGCCGACGCAAGTCCGGGCACCTCGACGCGCAGGGAGATCCGTACGTCCGCTTCGTGCACCGCGGCGACGTCCGTGGCCCAGGCGCGCTGCTCGGGCATGTGCTGGGACTGAGGCGCCGCGAAGGCCGGACCGCCCGCCGCGAGCGCCGCCGCGGGGGAGCGGGGCAGTGCGTCGGCGACAGCGTCCAGGAAAGCGCGCAGCAGCCCTTCCGGATCGGGCAGCCGCAGCGGTGCGGCGTCGTCCACCGGCACCGCGTGCGCGTCGGGCGGCATCGCGGCGGCCAGCTCGCGGATCCGCTCCAGGTCCTCCGCGCGCAGCGGACCCGCGCGCCATGTGTCGTGGTCGCCGGCTGTCAGCCCTGGCAGCAGCAGTCCGCGTGCGGCGAACTGCAGGGCGAGTACGGCGGCCGCGCCCCAGAACGCGGTCGCCCGGTGTGTCTGCGCGGCCGCACGCGCGCGTGTGAGGACCGGCAGCGCGGCCCGTACGGGAATCAGCACGGCGGGCACGGTCACGAGCTCGACGCCCGCGTCGGTGGGCAGCACGACGGTCAGGTCCTCGGCGTCGCCGGAGGCCACCACTGGAGGGGAGCCGCCTTCGGGGTGCCAGAACGCGACGCTGCCGGTACGGGACGGATCGGCGGGCACGAACACGGCACAGCAGCGGGCCAGTTCGGAGATCTCTGCGGGAGTTGCCGCGGGAATCCTCTGCACAGCGATGGCGCATTCCTCAAATTTGACTACTGGGCCGAGTCGCCGAGGATACACCACTCCGGATGGCCGCCAAGCGTGGCCGAGCCGTGACGTGGGTCACCTCGTTCGGGGTGGTGCCCACACCCCTGCGGTGCGCCGGAAAGCCCCCGGGCGGACACGGGTGGTGGCGCCATGGTCGCCGAAGGTCACTGATTCGTACCTTTCTTCAGGTCACCCCGTTCCCTGAGAGACCGGAGACCCGCCATGCCCCTGACCGCCGCCGCCCTCGCGGAACCGCCCCCAGGGGCAAGCGTGGGGCAGACCCCCGGAAGCGAGTTCGCGCCCCTTCTGCGCACCGTCAAGGGCCAGGGGCTCCTGAAACGGCGCCACGGCTGGTACGCGCGCGAGATCGCCGTGAACGCGCTGGCCCTGGCCGGCGTCATCACCGGTGTCGCCCTGATCGGCAACTCCTGGTGGTCGCTGCTTCTCGCCCCCGTGCTCGCCGTTCTCGCGGCCCGAACGGCGTTCATAGGCCACGACGCGGGTCACTCCCAGATCACCGGCAGCTCATCCGTCAGCCGCTTGATCGGCCTGCTCCACGGCAACCTGCTCCTGGGGATGAGCCACTCCTGGTGGAACGACAAGCACAATCGCCACCACGCCAACCCGAACCACATCGACAAGGATCCCGACGTCGTCGCGGACGTCCTGGTGTTCACCAGTGAGCAGGCCAAGGACCGGGCCGGCTTCCGGCGCTGGCTCACCCGCAACCAGGCCTGGCTCTTCTTTCCGCTCACCCTCCTCGAAGGTGTCGCGCTGAAGGTCCACGGCTTCCAGGACCTTCGCCGGCAGCCGCCGCGTGAGCGGGCCGTGGAGGCACTGCTCCTGGTGGCCCATGTCGTCGCGTACGCGGCCCTGCTGCTCACTTCCATGTCCCTCGGCAAGGCTTTGGCCTTTGCCGCCCTCCACCAGGCACTGTTCGGCCTGCACTTGGGCATGGCCTTCGCGCCCAACCACAAGGGCATGGAGATGCCCGACCCCGACGGCGAGCGCTGGGGTCATCTGCGCCGCCAGGTGCTCACCTCACGCAACGTCCGCGGCGCCGTTCTGACGGACTGGTTCCTGGGCGGCCTGAACTACCAGATCGAGCACCACTTGTTCCCCAGCATGTCCCGCCCCCATCTGCGCCTCGTCCAGCCTCTGGTGCGCGCACACTGCCAGGAGTTGGGTATCCCCTACGCGGAGACCGGGCTCGTCGACTCCTACCGACAGGCCCTGCGCCATATGCATGAGGTCGGGGAGCCTCTCAGGGTTGAGTAGGGGGCGCGGCTCAGGGACGTATCAGGGTCGCGGTCCGGAACCGTGGGAGGCGGGGACCCGTTCTCAGGACAGAGAGCGGCAGCAGCCGCGAAGGAGGCGACACACATGTCGAAGAACGCGAAGATCGCTGCAGGAGGTGTGGCGGTCGGCCTCATCCTGCTGATCTGGCTGCCCTGGTGGGCCGCCTTCTTGATCGTGCTGGGAGTCCCGGCGGCCGCATACCTTGCGCTGGACCCCTCGCAGCGGCGCAGGCTGCGCCGCGTCACGCGCAAGGAACTCGGCCGCTGAGGAGCCACCACCCTGGTGCGGCTCCGTCCCGCATGCGGGAGTCGACCACAGCGCCGCTCGCGGGCCTGCCGCCGGTACGGTCCGCGAACGGGGCCGCATGCCCCGCTCCATGAGGATCTCGATGCCTCGATGGGCACCCTTCTCGGCGCCCCGGACGCGAGCCGCCGGATAGGGCCGCGCCGCCGGGTGCCGTGTGGCGCGGCCGCTCAGCTGGGACGTACGGCCATTTTGTCGAGGGCCTCCAGGAGGCCGGGCAGTTCCGGTCCGCGACCGACGGGCAGGACCTCTCCGGGTTCCTCGTCGAGGAGGACGAAGGCGATGTCGTCGGTTCTGGCGACCAGGGACCAGCCGGGGCCGTCGGCGCGCAGGGTCCGGGCGTCGCCCGTGGCGAAGGATGAGCGGACACGGCCAAGTGGAGGCGGCGTCTCCACGTAGGAGCGTGCCTCCGCGAGGACCCGGCGGATGCCGCTGCGGGCTTCGCCGTCGCCGCTCTCCTCCTGCGGGGTGTCCTTCGCCTGCGCCTCGCCGTCCGACGTCACGAAATCGGCGTCGTCGATCTGCTCCCGCCAGGTCGCCCACTGCAGTGCGATCTCGTCGGCGCCGAGGCGCCGTTGGGCAGGGCCCCAGGTGGCAGTGTCCGGTGGGCTGAGCGGGGGCAGCTCCGTGAGCTCGGGCGCGGGGTCGTGCGGGGCCGGCACCCCGGGGGCCGAAACGGCGACCTCAAGGGGCCAGCCGGGCAGCGCCGCGACGACCGTGCGCTCGTCCGGCGACAGGTCCTGCTCCATCCCGCAGTCCCAGGACGCGATGGCGACGGCGACCAGTGACACGTCGTCGACGACGACCGTCCACCGCGCGCCCTCGCCGTCCTGGCCGAGCACGAGACCGTACCCGTCGGCGAGCGGCGCGAGGCCGAGCGCCGCGCAGGCCTCCGGGTAGTCGTCCCCCAGCACGCTGGGGAACTTGGCGGGTGTCAGCAACACCGCCGTCAGCACATACAGTGCGTCGTCGTCCCCGGTGGCGACGGCGTCATCGTCCGTCCCGGCCATCCCAGCCTCCCCATCGCTACGTTTGTCGGCGCACCATAATGCGACCGGAAGGCGCTTGTCACGGGCCCGAAGCACACCCGGAGCTGCAGTTATCCGGCTGGACAGGGGCGAATCGACCGTCCCGGCCCCCTGGGGTCAGGTCGCGGGCAGCCCGAGCAGCGTACGGGCCACCGTCCTCGGCGATTCGTCGCGTTCCCGCGCCAGGGCGATCACAGCCCGGCAGGCCAGTTCGTTCACCCCGAACGACAGCGCCTCCGGCGACACCCAGGCCGCTGCCTCGTCGATCTGGTCCTGGTCGTCCTCGGCACACGCCGACACATACGCCGCGGCCGCCTCGAACAGGTTGTGCCCACGCTTCTCCGGCCGTGGTGCGACGGGCCGCCGTTCCTCCGGCCGCTCGGCCGTCTTCTTGCGCCATATCTTGCGGAGTCTGTCGAACATCGGGCCACCTTCCCCCTGCGCGATGGACATCGCTGATCGTTCATCTGCTGCTACTCAACGTAGAGTTGGAGCTTCGGCGACAGAAGGGGCACGGCCAGGTGAAGCGTTACGAGCGGCTCGAACAGATCCGGCGGATGGACCCGGAGAAGGAGGCGTCGGAGATCTATCGGCTCACCTCCGCGTACGAATTCCCCTGGGACTTCACCCGGGCCCTGGAACTGGCGCTCTACCGCACATACGCCGTCCCCAGCATCGGTCGGCTGCTCGCCGAGACGGCGGAACTCACGGACCGCACACAGAAGCGCTACGACGACACCGCACTGCTTCTCGACGCCATCGTCGAGCACGGCTTCGACGGGGAGGAGGGCCGTACCGCGATCCGCCGCATCAACCAGATGCACCGCAGCTACGACATCAGCAATGAAGACATGCGTTACGTGCTCTGCACCTTCGTGGTGATGCCCAAACGGTGGATCGAGGCCTATGGGTGGCGCAGGCTGTCGCGCCACGAGATCGTCGCGTCCACCGTGCACTACCGCACGCTCGGGCAGCACATGGGCATCAAGGACATCCCGGAGACCTACGAGGAGTTCGAGGCCTGTCTCGACTCCTACGAAGAGGCCCATTTCGGGTGGGACGTGGGCGCGCGCAGAGTCTCCGACGCGACGCTGGAGCTGATGGCCTCCTGGTACCCGCGTCCGCTCGCCCACCTGCTGCGCACCTCGACCCTGGCCCTGCTCGACGAACCGCTGCTGCGTGCCTTCCGTTACGAGCTCCCGGGCGCCGTCACGCGTGCGCTGGTCCGCCGTGCGGTGCGTGCGCGTGGCCGGCTGGTCCGCCTGATGCCACCGCGCCGTGCCCCGCACTTCGCGCGGCAGAACTGGGAGATCAAGGGTTACCCGGACGGCTATCGCGTCGCCGAGCTGGGCACCTGCCCGGTGCCGGGTGTGCGGGGCTGCCCCGTCTCATCGGCCGCCCGCGTCGAGTGAGTCGATCGTGGCCCGCAGCCAGGCCAGTTCGGCTCGGCTCGTGGCCCGCGCGATGGTGAGGACGCCGCGCCGGAAGGGGTCGTCCAGGTCCTCGGCGCGCAGCGGCTGGTCGCCGTCGTAGAAGAAGCTCGCGGGCTCCTCCAGGAAGGCGAGCCTGCGGCGCAGTACGGCGGCCTGTGCCCCCGGGTCGTCCAGGTGCCTGAGGAAGGCGAGCACCGTGAACCAGCGGTTCTCGTCGGTGATGTCGCGCCCCGCCGGTTCCGCGAGCCGGCGGCGCAGTTCGCGTCTGCCCTCTTCGGTGAGGGTCAGGATGTGACGGGGGGCGGCCACGGAGCCCGGCTGCGTTGCCCTTTCCAGCAGCTCCGCCTTCTCCAGCCGTTTGATCGCGGGATACAGCGTGCTCTCGGCCACGGGCTTCACATGCCCTGTCAGCGCCGTGATGCGCTTGCGCAGCCCGTAGCCGTGCAACGGGGCGTCGTACAGAAATCCGAGGATGGCCAGCTCCAGCATGCCCCTATTCTGCCGCACCCTCGCTGTACATCGCTTCCTAGATACATCGGTTCCGAGGTATTCTCTCGGAGGCGCCAGGAAACGTGAAGCGGCACAGGGGAGCGCGTGATGAAGCAGGCAGAATTCGACGGCAAGGGAAGCCGGATCCGCTGGACGGAGGCGGCGGGCAACGAACCCGCGCGGGTGTACGTGCACGGCCTGGGTTCGGCCTCGACGGTCTACAACGCTCATATCGCGGCCCGGCCCGAGCTGGCCGGCCGCCGCACCCTGTTCGTCGACCTGCCCGGTCACGGCATCAGCGACCGGCCCGCGGACTTCGGCTACACCCTGGAGGACCACGCGGACGCGCTCGCGGCGGCCCTGGACGCGGCCCACGTCACCGGCGCCGAGCTGGTCGCGCACAGCATGGGCGGCGCCGTCGCCATCGTGCTCGCCCACCGGCGGCCCGACCTGGTCTCACGGCTGGTCCTGACGGAGGCCAACCTCGACCCGTACCCTCCGGTCACCGCGGGCAGCAGCGGCATCGCCTCCTACGAAGAGGACGACTACGTCGAAAACGGGGGCCACGCGCGCGTACTGGAGAAGGTCGGCCCCTCCTGGGCGGCCACCATGCGACTCGCCGATCCGCGCGCCCTGCACCGCACGGCGACGGGGCTCAGCCGAGGCACGAACCCCACGATGCGCCACATACTCGAAGAACTGACCATGGACCGCGTCTACCTCCAGGGCGAACTGAGCGGTGAACTCCCGGGCAGGGAAGGCCTGGAGGACGCCGGAGTGCGGGTCGTGACCGTGCCCGGCGCCGGGCACAACGTCATGTTCGACAACCCCGACGTGTTCGCGGCGGAGGTCGCCGGAAAGGGCTGATGGTTCAGCCGTGGTGGACGGCCAGCGCGAGGAAGCGGGTGTCCTCGTCGACGTACGACGTCATGGCCCAGCCGGAGCCGGCCAGCAGGGGCCGGAGATTGGCCTCCGCGCGCAGGTCGTCCGGGGTGATCTGCCGGCCCTGACGGGCAGCGAGCGCCGCCCGGCCGATCGGATGGAAGAGCGCAAGGGCGCCCCCCGGCCGTACCACGCGAGCCAACTCCCTGAGGTTTTCCGCCGGGTTCGGCAGATGCGCGATGAGGCCCGCCCCGAACACCGCGTCCAGCGACGCCGTGCGCAACGGCAGCGCGGAGACGTCGGCGAGCAGCAACTGCCCGTCCCGGTCCCGTCCGGCCCGCACGGCGGCCTCCAGCATGGCCGGGGTCAGATCGGCCCCGAGGGCCACTCCGGAGGCCCCCACGGCCGCTCGCAGCGGCGGCAGGGCGCGCCCTGTGCCGCAGCCTGCGTCGAGTACGCGGTCGCCCTCGCGCAGACCCATTTCGGTGACCGCGGCCGCGTACGCGGGCCCGTCGTCGGGGAACTTGGCGTCCCAGTCGGCGGCGCGTGCGGTGAAGAACTCCTGGACATGTGTGTGGTCATCGCTCATGTTCCGCATGATCCCTCACCGACACGAAGGACGACGCGGCGCACATGTTCGAGCGTGACGCGATCGTTCAGGTACATCTCTTTGTCATATTCCAACAGCTTTCGAAATGCGCCTCCTTTGTGCGCCCCTGCCCGGACTAGCGTCCCTGAGCCATGGGACACCTGGACCACGCCGCCTTCGGCTGGCTGACCCCCGTGCTGTCGTATGTGATGGCCTGCATAGGCGCCGCCCTCGGGCTGCGCTGCACGGTCCGCGCGCTCGGCGCCACCGGGCGGTCGCGCCGCAACTGGCTCCTCACCGCGGCCTCCGCGATCGGCACCGGCATCTGGACAATGCACTTCGTGGCGATGCTGGGCTTCAGCGTCAGCGGCACGGAGATGCGCTACAACGTGCCGTTGACCATCCTCAGTCTGCTCGTCGCCATGGTCGTCGTCGGCGCGGGCGTCTTCGCCGTCGGCTACGGACGCGACCGGGGCCGCGCGCTCGTTCTCGGCGGACTCACCACCGGACTCGGCGTCGCGAGCATGCACTACCTGGGTATGGCCGCGCTGCGGCTGCACGGCCAGGTGCACTACGACCCGGGGCTCGTCGGCCTCTCCGTTGTGATCGCCGTGGTCGCGGCGACCGCGGCCCTGTGGGCGGCGCTCAACATCAAGTCGCCCGTGGCGGTCGCCATCGCCTCCCTCGTCATGGGCGGCGCGGTGAGCAGCATGCACTACACCGGAATGATCGCGGTGAGCGTGCGCGTCACCCCCTCCGGCGAGGCCCTGCCCGGGGCCACGGCGATGCAGTTCATCTTCCCCCTCGCCGTCGGCCTCGGGTCCTATCTCTTCCTGACATCGGCGTTCGTCGCGCTGTCGCCCACGGCCGGCGAGCGCGAGGCATCCGCATCGGCCCAGCGGCCGGTCGAGAGCGTCGCCCGCTAGCGGCGGGCCCGGAGCCACGACGGCCCGGAAGGCACGCCCCGAACCTTTCCGAGCGAGGAGGCCATGCGTACACCCCGTAGGACCCCCATAGCCGGCGCCGAGCCGCCGCCCCAGCCCTTGGCACGCGGTCGCCGCGCGCACGCCGGCCCACCGGCCGACGAGCGCGCGGACACCGACGAGACCGTCGCGGGGACGCCGCAAGAGGCACCCACGCGCGCGGGACGGTGGCGCATCAGGCCCCGCACCGTACGAGCCAAGATCGTCTGCCTGCTCATGGTGCCGGTCATCTCCCTGCTCGCCCTGTGGGCATACGCCACGGTGAGCACCGCCCAGGACGTCTCGCGGCTACGGCAGTTGCAGCGCGTGGACTCGACGGTCCGATCCCCGGTCGACGCAGCCGTCGCCGCGCTCCAGGCCGAACGCACGGCCGCCGTCCGCTACGCGACCGACCCCGCCACCGAGCAGCCGGGAGACCTCAAGGAGCTGGCGCGGCGCACCGACCGCGCGGTGGCCAAACTGCGGCTGGGCGACCACAACACCGTCGCCGACGGTGCCGACCTGCCCGCAGGAGTGGCCGGGCGCCTCAATGTCTTCGTCACCGGAGCCGAGCACCTGCGGTCCCTGCGCACCGCCGTGCTGGACCGCCGTACCGGATGGGACGAGGCGTACGGGCAGTACACCAGGACCATCTCGACGGCCTTCGCGGTGGGCGGCGCGCTCACCGGCATCCAGGACGCCGACCTCGGCTCCGACGCGCGCGTGCTGCTCGAATTCTCCCGGGCCGGGGAAGCGCTCGCTCAGGAGGACGCGGTGCTGTCCAGTGCCCGGCTCGCCGGGAGCCTCGACGGCGAGCGGCTACGGCTGTTCACCGGTGGCGTCGACACCCGCCGCACCCTGATCGACTCCGCCGTCGCGGATCTGAGCGGGTCCGAACGAGCCGCCTGGCACCACCTCGTGGAGGGGAGCGCGTACACCGACGTACGCGCCGTCGAGGACAAGGTGCTCGTCTCCCGCCCCGGCGGCAAGGCGATCGACGCCGCGCCGGAGGCCGACTGGAACACGGCCCACGCGCGCGTGCAGGACGGAATGCGCACGATCGAGGCGAACGCGGGGCGCGGTGTCGCGGACCGCGCCGACCCGTTCACCCGCGGTGTGCTCACCCCCGCCGGTGCCGCCGTCCTGTTCGGACTCGCCGCGGTCGTCGCGTCCCTCGTCATCTCCGTGCGTATCGGACGCGGCCTCGTCATCGAGCTGGTGAGCCTGCGCAACAGCGCCTTGGAGATCGCGCGCCGCAAACTCCCGCAGGCCATGCGCAAACTGCGGGCCGGGGAGGAGATCGACGTCCGCGCCGAGGCCCCGCCGGGGCCGCCCGCGGAGGACGAGACGGGACAGGTCGCTGAGGCCCTCGGCACCGTCCACCGGGCCGCCCTGCGCGCCGCCGTCGAACGCGCGGAACTCGCCAGCGGAATCTCCGGGGTCTTCGTCAATCTCGCCCGTCGCAGTCAGGTCCTCGTGCACCGTCAACTGAGCCTGCTGGACAGCATGGAGCGCAGGTCGGAGGATCCGAACGAGCTGAGCGACCTCTTCCGGCTCGACCACCTCACCACACGCATGCGGCGTCACGCGGAGAGCCTGATCATCCTCTCCGGAGCCGCGCCCGGCCGGGCCTGGCGCATGCCGGTCTCACTGACGAACGTGGTCCGCGCCGCCGTCTCCGAAGTCGAGGACTACGCGCGCGTGGAGGTACGGCAACTCCCCGAGGCGTCCGTGGTCGGTGCCGCGGTGGCCGACCTCACGCACCTCTTGGCAGAGATCGTCGAGAACGCCGCCCAGTTCTCGCCGCCCCACACCCGGGTGCGGATCACCGGCGAGCCGGTCGGCAACGGCTACGTGGTCGAGGTCGAGGACCGGGGGCTCGGCATGGGCGCGGAGACGCTCGCCGAGGCCAACCGGCGTATCGAGCAGTCCGAGGCGCTCGACCTGTTCGACAGCGACCGGCTCGGACTGTTCGTGGTCAGCAGGCTCGCGGCCCGGCACGGCATCAAGGTGCACCTGCGGACCTCGCCCTACGGCGGTACCACCGCGGTCGTTCTCCTCCCCACGGCCCTGCTGCACGGCGGTGCGGAGGAACGTTCCCCCCGCAGGACCGACACCACCGGAAGGCAGCCCACGGAGCGGGAGTACGCGCGCGTGTCGGCCGCCCCGGAACAGGAATCCGTGCAGGCCATCACCGAGCGGCCCGCACTGGTGCCCCCGGTGCAGAGCGTTGCCGAAGCCCCCGTGAACGGCTCGTCGGACAACCCACCACCTGGAGTCACCACGCTGCGGCTGCACCGTCCTCCGGACGACTCCGAAGACTCCGACGACCTCCCACGGCGGGTACGGCAGGCGAGTCTCGCCCCCCAACTGCGCGAACAGCGCTCCGAGGAGCCGGTGGAGACGCCGAGTCCCGAAGGCGCCGACGAGCGAACTCCCGAACTCGTACGGGACCGCATGGCGGCCTACCGCGACGGCTGGGTACGCGGCAGCGGCAGGTCACCCGGCCTCAGAGCCACCCCCGACCCCGAAGCGGGCAGCGACAGCAGCGAAGGAGACCCCGCATGATCCAGGATCCGAGCATGAGGGCCGCCCAGCGGTCCGGCGAACTCGACTGGCTGCTGGACGACTTGGTGCTGCGCGTGGCCGAAGTGCGACACGCCGTGGTGCTCTCCAACGACGGTCTCGCGGTGGGCGCCTCCACCGGTCTGCGCCGCGAGGACGCCGAACACCTCGCCGCCGTCGCCTCCGGCTTCCACAGCTTGGCCAAGGGCGCAGGCCGCCACTTCGGTGCCGGCGGCGTACGTCAGACGATGGTCGAGATGGACGACGGCTTCCTGTTCGTCGCCGCGGCCGGTGACGGTTCCTGCCTTGCCGTCCTCACCGCCGTCACGGCCGACATCGGCCTGGTGGCTTACGAGATGGCGCTGCTGGTAAAGCGCGTGGGCGAGCACCTTTACACGCCGCCGCGGGTCGCCGCACAGCCGCCCGCCGCCGGATGACCGAGGACGGTCGGTGCAGATGACCGAGGACACGCCGGGCGCCCCGCCGCAGCCGGGCAGCCAGTGGTACGACAACGAGGCCGGACCGCTCGTCCGCCCCTACGCGATGACGGGCGGGCGAACCAAACCCGGCCCCACTGGGGTGCGCTTCGACCTGATCGCCCTGGTCACGCTCGACACGGGCGCACCCGGTGTCGACGACGACACCTCACTCGGCCCGGAGCACCGGACGCTGATCGAACTGTGCCGTATCGAGACGCAGTCGGTGGCCGAACTGGCCGCGGGCGCCGACCTGCCGGTGGGCGTGGTCAGGGTGCTCCTCGGCGATCTGCTGGAACTGGGCTGCGTTACCGTCAGCCGCCCCGTGCCGCCCGCGCAACTGCCCGACGAGCGGATCCTCCGCGAGGTGATCGAGGGGCTGAGGGCGCTCTAGATGAACCACGTCGGCTTGTCCTGGACCTCTTTGTGCCCACATTCGAGCACTGAAACGGACGCGAGCGGGTCACAACGGTCAAATTGCGGTCAAATCCCTCGAAGGGGAGCCGCAGTTGTCATGATGCTGACTTCGCACACTCGCGCTGACGCTTCGCACACCCGCACTGATGTACCGACGCACACTCTGCACAGATGTACCGACGTCGACCGTTGTCGGCACTCCCGAGAGAAGTGATCGATGGTCTCCGAGAACTCCGATGCCTCGGGTGGCGAGATGACCGCCCTGGCATTGAAGATACTGGTCGCCGGCGGATTCGGCGTGGGCAAGACCACCCTGGTGGGCGCGGTCAGTGAGATCAGGCCGCTGCGCACCGAGGAACTACTGAGTGAGGCAGGCCAGTCGGTGGACGACACCGACGGTGTGGACCAGAAGGTCACGACGACCGTCGCGATGGACTTCGGACGCATCACCATCAGGTCCGGCCTCTCGCTCTACCTCTTCGGAACCCCGGGCCAGGACCGGTTCTGGTTCCTCTGGGACGAGTTGTCGCAGGGCGCCCTCGGCGCCGTCGTTCTCGCGGACACCCGGCGGCTCGAAGACTGCTTCCCCGCGGTGGACTACTTCGAGCACCGGCACATCCCGTTCGTGGTGGCCGTCAACTGCTTCACGGGCGCCCGCACTTACGGCGCTCAGGACGTGTCCCGCGCCCTCGACCTCGACCGGGGGACGCCCGTGGTGCTCTGCGACGCACGTGACCGTGACTCCGGGAAGGAGGTGCTGATTCGTCTCGTCGAGTACGCCGGGCGGGTACACACCGCCCGGCTGCTCGACTCCGTCGGCTGAGACGTCGGCTGAGACCAGGGGGAGCCGGCCCCGGAGTTCGACCGACCGGGCGCCGACGGTGGCCGGGCCGAAGCTCTCAGTCGGCCACGGAGGCGTAGGCAAGAACCTTCTCGATCCTTACGCGTACGAGGAGTTCACCGGGAACCCCGTTGCGTTTCCCGAACTCCTCGGCGCGCTCTTCGCCCATATAGCGGGAGCCGATGCGGGCGGCCCAGTGCCGCAATTCGACGAGGTCCTCGGAAAGCACGGCCCGCCCCTCCAGCACGACGAAGTCGTAGGGCGGCCGGTCGTCGTCGACGCACAGTGCGACCCGGCTGTCCCGGGCCAGGTTCCGTCCCTTGACGCTCCCCTTCGCGGTGTTGAAGAGCACGTCGTCGCCGTCCAGCAGAAACCAGATCGGCGTCACATGGGGACTGCCGTCGGCCCGGACGGTGGACAGTTTTCCGGTGCGGGTGCCGTGCGAGACGAACGCCCGCCATTGCTCGTCGGTCATCTTCTCTGCCATGCCGACCATCCTCCTTGCTCGGAGGGCAGCTGTGGGGAAGGCTGGCTGGTCAGATCCTCCGGCCAGGGGGAAGGACACCACGGGGAGACCGGATCATGGCGCAGAACACGGGGCTTGGCTGGCTGCTGGACGACCTCACCGGGCGCGTCGAACACATACGGCACGCGTTGGTGCTGTCCAACGACGGGCTGGTGACAGGCGCGAGCACGGGACTGCGGCGCGAGGACGCCGAACACCTCGCCGCGGTCTCGTCGGGCCTGCACAGCCTGGCCAAGGGCTCCGGCCGTCACTTCGGTGCGGGGCAAGTACGCCAGACGATGGTCGAGTTCGACGACGCGGTGCTCTTCGTCACCGCCGCCGGCGCCGGCAGCTGTCTGTGTGTCCTCAGCGCCGCGGAGGCCGACATCGGCCAGATCGCCTATGAGATGACCCTGCTCGTGAACCGCGTCGGCGAACACCTTCGCGTGGACGCGCGGCAGCCAGAAGGCGCACCCACCGTAGACCTCTGACCTGGGCATACGTCGTCGCGGTCAGAGTTATCCACAGGCTCGCCGCGATGTCGGCCGCGCCGGATACGGTTTTTCTCGAAGCAAGCGCACGCCAGCGCGAGCAACTCGCTCCACGGGGAGAACCGCCATGTCCGGCAACACGATGACCCAGTCCGCCACGTCGTCACTCAGCCGCGCCGCACGAGAACTGGAACTCAGGCGCGGCGAGTTCGACCTCGCCCTGCACCTCGGATGCGTCCGGACTGTCCCCGACGAGGGCGGCGGTGGACGTCGCGTCGCACGCACGGAGATCGACCGGGTGCGCTCCGAGGACGGCTTCCCCGAGTCCCTGCGCGAGCGTGTCAAGGTCGTCGGCACCACGGAGGGCGCCGCCCTCATGGAGGTGACCACCGCCAGGTTCACACGCCTGGCGCGCCTGGGGCTCGTGGTGCCGGTGAAGTTCTACTTGAACCGCTATCGAGCCGTGGTCTGGCTGTATCTGGCCGAGGAACTGCGGCAGTTCACGGCCGACAAGGACAACGCCTTGATGCTGAGCGGCCGTACGCCCGAGGGACTCCGCGACCAGCTGGAGGCCGGTCTGGACCTGCGCCCCCGCAACTGGCGGGGACGGAACATGGGCTTCCTGCTGCGGCAGGCCGAGGACCCCTGGGCACGGGCCGCGGTCGTGGCGTCCCTGCTCGACCCCGTTCAGGTGGCGGAGATCGTCAGCGATCCGTACGAGCGGGCCTATCTGAACCGCTTCCGGCCCGAGCAGGCTTCTCACGGTGCGCCGGACTCTCCTGCCGCGCACCTCGCTTCACGGATCATGACGGCTGAGGATCCCGACGAGATCAGCTGGCTCCGCGCCGACCTGGGCCAGGCTCTCGCCGGAGCCCGGGAGCTCCGTGCCGCGCCCCGCCCGACAGCGAAAGTCCCACCATCCGTGGCCGTGTCCCTCGTGGCCTCACCACCAGTGGCCTCGCGACCGGGGCCGACCGCTCCGGAAGAGCGGCCGACGGCCGAAGATCCGCTGACGGCGGAGGACCGGCCGACGGCGGAGGGCCGGCCCAGGACCGAGGACCGGTCCACGACCGAGGACCGGTCCACGACCGAGGAGTCCGAGCGGTCACGGAGGCTGCTCGGGTGGCTGCGCCGCAGAAACCCCTGAGCCCTGAGCCACCGGTGTCGTTCCGCAGCGCCCTGAAGAGCCCTTCCCGGGACCGTCAGGCGCTTCCCCGCAGCGCCTGAAAAGCGTCCCGGGGAGGGTCGGCACTTCCCTACAGCGCCCGGAAAAGCCCCTCTTGGACGACCGAGACGAGCAGGCGTCCCTCCAGGTCGTAGATGCGCCCGCGGGCCAGCCCGCGACCGCCCGTCGCGATCGGGGACTCCTGGTCGTACAGGAACCACTCGTCCGCGCGGAACGGCCGGTGGAACCACATCGCGTGGTCCAGCGAGGCCATGTCGAAGCCGCGCGGGCCCCACAGCGGTTCCACCGGGATCCGGACGGCGTCCAGAAGGGTCATGTCGCTCGCGTACGTGAGGGCACAGGTGTGCACCAGCGGGTCATCGCCCAGCGGCCCGACGGCACGCATCCACACCGCGCTGCGCGGCTCGGCGTCCTTGATCTCCTCGGGGGTCCAGCGCAGCCGGTCCGCATAGCGGATGTCGAACGGCTGACGCCGTGCCATGCGCTCCAACGCCTCGGGGAGCGCGCCCAGGTGTTCCTTGATCTCCTGCGTCACCGTCGGCAGCGACTCCGGGTCCGGAACCTCGCGGGCCGGCGGCAGCTGGTGCTCGAAGCTCCCTTCCTCAGGCTTGTGAAAGGAAGCGGTCAGATTGAAGATCGTGCGGCCCTGCTGCACGGCGGTGACACGACGGGTGGTGAACGACCGCCCGTCCCGGACCCGTTCGACCTGGTACACGATCGGCACGCCCGGCCGGCCCGGGCGCAGGAAGTACGCGTGCAGCGAGTGCACCGGCCGGTCGCCTTCGGTGGTGCGCCCGGCGGCGACCAGGGCCTGGCCCGCCACCTGGCCACCGAAGACCCGCTGCAGTGATTCGTCCGGGCTGCGGCCACGGAAGATGTTGACCTCGATCTGTTCCAGGTCGAGCAGATCGACGAGTCTCTCGGCTGGGTTCGTCATGTGGGGGATTCTCCCGTCCTCACAGCTGGCCGACGTCGGTGACCTTGACCACGGCGCGGCCCTCCGCGTCGGAGGCCACCAGGTCGACCTCCGCGCTGATGCCCCAGTCGTGGTCGCCGTTCGGGTCGGCGAAGGTCTGACGGACACGCCACAGGCCGTTCTGCGGCTCTTCCACGATCGACAGCAGCTTGGGGCCGCGGGCGTCGGGGCCGGTGCCGAGGTCCTCGTACTCGTCCCAGTACTTGTCCATCGCCTCGCCCCAGGCATCGGCGTCCCAGCCGGAGTCGGTATCCATCTCGCCGAGCTCGTGGACATGGTCGAGGGCGGCGAGCTCGACCCGGCGGAACATGGCGTTGCGGACGAGGACGCGGAAGGCGCGGGCGTTCGCGGTGACCGGCTTGACCTGGTCGGCCTTCTCCTGGGCCTCCTCGGCCGTCATCTCCTCGGGGTTGGCGAGCTGCTCCCACTCGTCCAGGAGGCTGGAGTCGACCTGGCGCACCATCTCGCCCAGCCAGGCGATGAGGTCCTCCAGGTCCTCGGACTTGAGGTCGTCCGGGACGGTGTGTTCAAGCGCCTTGTAGGCACTCGCCAGGTAGCGCAGGACAATGCCCTCAGTGCGGGCGAGCTCGTAGTTGGAGACGAACTCGGTGAAGGTCATGGCTCGTTCGTACATGTCACGGATGACGGACTTCGGGGACAGCGGATGGTCACCGACCCACGGATGGCTCTTGCGGTAGGTGTTGTACGCGTGGAAGAGCAGCTCCTCCATCGGCTTGGGGTACGAGACGTCCTGGAGCCGTTCCATGCGCTCCTCGTACTCGACGCCGTCCGCCTTCATCGCGGCCACGGCCTCGCCGCGCGCCTTGTTTTGCTGGGCCGCGAGGATCTGCCGCGGGTCGTCCAGCGTGGACTCGACGACGGACACCATGTCGAGGGCGTACGAGGGGGATTCGGGGTCCAGGAGCTCGAACGCGGCGAGCGCGAAGGTCGACAGCGGCTGGTTGAGCGCGAAGTCCTGCTGGAGGTCGACGGTGAGGCGGACGATGCGGCCCGTGGAGTCCGGTTCGTCGAGCTTCTCGACGATGCCGCCGTCGAGGAGCGAGCGGTAGATCGCGATCGCCCGCCGGATGTGCCGCAACTGCTGCTTGCGCGGCTCGTGGTTGTCCTCCAGCAGATGCCGCATGGCCTCGAAGGCGTTGCCCGGGCGGGCGATCACCGACAGCAGCATGGTGTGCGTCACGCGGAAGCGCGAGGTCAGCGGCTCGGGTTCGGAGGCGATGAGCTTCTCGAAGGTGTTGTCCGTCCAGCCGACGAAGCCCTCGGGAGCCTTCTTGCGCACCACCTTGCGGCGCTTCTTCGGGTCGTCGCCCGCCTTGGAGAGGGCTTTCTCGTTCTCGATGACGTGCTCGGGAGCCTGCCCCACGACGTAGCCCGCCGTATCGAAACCGGCCCGCCCGGCGCGGCCCGCGATCTGGTGGAACTCCCGCGCGCGCAGCGTCCGCACACGGGTGCCGTCGTACTTCGTCAGGGCCGTGAACAACACCGTGCGGATCGGGACGTTGACTCCGACGCCGAGGGTGTCCGTGCCGCAGATGACCTTGAGGAGACCGGCCTGGGCCAGTTTCTCCACCAGGCGGCGGTACTTGGGCAGCATGCCCGCGTGGTGCACGCCGATTCCGTGGCGTACGTAACGGGAGAGGTTCTGGCCGAACTTGGTGGTGAAGCGGAAGTTGCCGATCAGCTCGGCGATCTGGTCCTTCTCCTCCCGCGTGCACATGTTGATGCTCATCAGCGCCTGCGCGCGCTCCACAGCCTGGGCCTGGGTGAAGTGCACGATGTAGACGGGTGCCTGCTTGGTGGCGAGCAGCTCGGTGAGTGTCTCCGTCAGCGGAGTCAGCACGTACTCGTAGGAGAGGGGCACGGGCCGGGTCGCCGAGCGGACCACCGAGGTGGGGCGGCCGGTGCGCCGGGTGAGGTCCTTCTCGAACATCGAGACGTCGCCGAGCGTCGCCGACATCAGGATGAACTGCGCCTGCGGCAGTTCCAGGATCGGGATCTGCCACGCCCAGCCGCGGTCACCCTCCGCGTAGAAGTGGAACTCGTCCATGACGACCTGGCCGACGTCGGCGTGCTTGCCGTCGCGCAGCGCGATGGACGCCAGCACCTCGGCGGTGCAGCAGATGACGGGGGCGTCGGCGTTCACGGAGGCGTCGCCGGTGAGCATGCCGACGTTCTCGGTGCCGAAGATCTTGCACAGCTCGAAGAACTTCTCCGAGACGAGCGCCTTGATCGGCGCCGTGTAGAAGGTGACCTCGTCACGGGCGAGCGCCGCGAAGTGCGCGCCCGCGGCGATCATGCTCTTGCCCGAGCCGGTGGGCGTCGAGACGATCACGTTCGCCCTCGAGACCACCTCGATCAGCGCCTCCTCCTGATGGGGGTAGAGCGTGAGACCGCGTTCCCCGGCCCACGACTCGAAGGCTTCGTAGAGGGCGTCGGGGTCTGCGGTCTGCGGCAGCTGATCGATAAGGGTCACGCCCCCATCTTGCCTGTGAACCCACTCGATGGGGGAATCGGATGCTGGTCGGAAGATCACGACCGCTACGCTGTGGCGCCGGCCAAGCGTCAGCGCACACGGGCAACTGGACAGCGGTACAAGAGGAATGGGGCGGGGAACGGCCATGATGGGACCAGCACACTCACTGTCGGGAGCCGCGGCCTGGCTCGGCGTCGGAGCGGCGGCCGCCGCGGCCGGCCACACCATGCCCTGGCCGGTCCTCCTGGTCGGCGCACTGATCTGCGCGGGCGCCGCCCTCGCCCCCGACCTGGATCACAAGGCGGCCACCATCTCGCGCGCCTTCGGACCCGTCTCACGGGGCCTGTGCGAGATCGTCGACAAGCTCTCGTACGCCGTCTACAAGGGGACGAAGAAGCCCGGCGACCCGCGACGCTCCGGCGGACACCGCACCCTGACGCACACCTGGCTGTGGGCGGTGATGATCGGCGCGGGCACCTCGGTCGTGGCGATCACCGGCGGCCGCTGGGCGGTCCTGGCCATCCTCTTCGTCCACATGGTGCTCGCCATCGAGGGTCTGCTCTGGCGGGCGACCCGTGGTTCCAGCGCCGACATCCTGGTCTGGCTGCTGGCCGCGACCAGCGCCTGGATCCTCGCGGGCGTCCTGGACAAGCCGGGCAACGGCTCGGACTGGCTGTTCACCGCGCCGGGCCAGGAATACCTGTGGCTCGGGCTCCCGATCGTCCTGGGCGCTCTGGTGCACGACATCGGGGACGCCCTGACGGTGTCCGGCTGCCCGGTCCTGTGGCCCATCCCGATCGGCCGCAAGCGCTGGTACCCGATCGGCCCGCCCAAGGCGATGCGCTTCCGCGCCGGCAGCTGGGTGGAGCTCAAGGTGCTGATGCCGGTGTTCATGCTGCTGGGCGGGGTGGGGTGCGCGGCGGCGCTCAACGTCATCTGAGGTGCTGGGCGGCCCGTGTCGTCCTCGTGCGGACGCCTCCAGGTAGCCGTGGACGCGGTCCAGCCGGGGCTGTGGCGGCGTCGAGGTGGTGGAGGAGTCGCTCTCAACGGGCCTGTACGGCAGGGCGGTTGGCCCAGGGGCATCGTCTCGTTCAGGCGGTGGTGCTCCCACCGGAGTCCTGCCCGCCGCCTCCGTACCGCCGCTCGAACTGAGCGACGCGGCCCTCCGTGTCGACGGTCCGGGCCTTGCCCGTGTAGAACGGGTGGCTTTCCGAGGAGATCTCGACGTCGACGACCGGGTAGGTCTCGCCGTCGTCCCACTCGATGGTCTGCTCGCTCGTGGCGGTGGAGCGGGTGAGGAAGGCGTAGCCGGCGGCGCGGTCGCGGAAGACGACGGGGTGGTAGGCGGGCTGCTTGTCCTGCTGCATGGGTGCTCCTTGGGGGAGAGGGGCGGGGGATCGGTCAGCCGGACAGGGAGTCCTCGTCCACGATGTGCATCGCGGCTTCCTCGGCCGAGGCGGCGGCTCCGTCGATGCCCACGTCCGTGGCGATGAGCCCGCTCTCCTCGTCCTCATGGGCGCCTTCATTGGGGGCCACGAGACGGCCGGAGCGCTGGGCGCCCACCTCGTTGTCGAGGGGTTCGCCGTCGGTGCCCTCGCAGTCGCCGATGCCGTCTCCGTCGGGTTCCGCGACGTCGGGCAGTTCCTCCGCGAGGCGCTGGTCCAGGGTCTCGCCCTCCTGGCGCTCGGCGGCGGTCACGCCGGAGTGCTCCACCGCCCATGGTCGCTCCGGTGGCGACCAGCCCCGGTCGAGGGGATCGCCGACGCCGTCGGCGAGCAGGGTGTCCTCGGCGTCGAGCAGCCCCGCGTCGTCCTGTACCTCGGATCCGTCGGGCTGGTAGACGTCGTCTCCCCATCCGTCGGCGCTGTTCACGGCTACCTCCAGGGGGTGCGGGCGGGGTCCGGTGCCGCCGCACTCGACGACGGGCGCACGGGCCACTGGACACAGGCGTCACGCCGCGCGAACGGGTGGTTCCCGGGAGTCCCCCGAGCCGGTGCCCACATCCAGCCTTCCACCCCCCTTCGGCACCGCGCAACGCCACACGGTCCGATGTGGGACGGGCAGGCCCTCGGATGCAGGCCCAGGGCGCCGGTGCGACCGCTCTCACATGTGAGCGCGGACCGCACCGGCAGCGCTCGCTCACCCGTGCCAGGACCGCCACAGCGCGGCGTACGCGCCCTCCGCCGCGACCAGCTGGTCGTGGCTGCCCAGCTCGCTGATCCGGCCGTTCTCCACGACGGCGATGACATCCGCGTCGTGCGCGGTGTGCAGCCGGTGCGCGATGGCGACGACGGTGCGGCCGTCGAGGACACGCGCCAGTGAGCGCTCCAGATGGCGGGCCGCGCGCGGGTCGAGGAGCGAGGTCGCCTCGTCCAGGACCAGCGTGTGCGGATCGGCCAGCACCAGCCGGGCCAGCGCGATCTGCTGGGCCTGGGCCGGGGTGAGCGCCACCCCGCCGGAGCCGACCTCGGTGTCCAGGCCGTCGCCGAGGGCCCGGGCCCAGCCGTCCGCGTCGACCGCGCCGAGCGCCGCCCACAGCTCGGCGTCGGCGGCGCCGGTCCGGGCGAGCAGCAGGTTGTCGCGCAGGGAGCCCACGAAGACGTGGTGTTCCTGGTTGACCAGGGCCACGTGGGAGCGGACCTCCTCGGCGGGCATCCGGGACAGTTCGGCGCCGCCGAGCGTGATCCGGCCGTCCCGGGGCGCGTAGATCCCGGCGAGCAGCCTGCCCAGCGTGGACTTGCCCGCGCCGGACGGACCGACCAGGGCGAGCCGGGTGCCGGGCGCGACCTCCAGGGAGACCTCGCGCAGCACGTCCACTCCGGCCCGGTAGCCGAAGTGCACCCGGTCCGCGTGGACGTCGCGCCCGTCCGGGGCCACGGCCGGGTCGCCCGCGGCCGGCTCGATGTCCCGGACACCGACGAGGCGGGCCAGCGAGACCTGGGCGACCTGCAGCTCGTCGTACCAGCGCAGGATCAGGCCCACCGGGTCGACGAGCATCTGCGCGATGAGCGCGCCCGTTGTCAGCTGGCCCACACCGATCCAGCCGTGGAGGACGAAGACCCCGCCGATCATCAGGACCGAGCACAGCACCGTCACATGCGTGAGGCTGACGACCGGGAAGAGGACCGACCGCAGCCAGAGCGTGTACCGCTCCCATGCGGTCCACTCCTTGACCCGGCGGTCCGACAGGTCGATGCGGCGTTCGCCCAGGCGGTGCGCCTCGACCGTGCGCCCGGCGTCGACCGTCTCGGCGAGGACGGCGGCGACAGCGGCGTACCCGGCGGCCTCCGAGCGGTAGGCGGACGGCGCGCGCTTGAAGTACCAGCGGCAGCCGACCACCAGCAGTGGCACGGCGACCAGCACGGCGGGGGCGAGCGCCGGCGCGGTCACGGCGAGTCCGCCGAGCAGCAGCGCCGCCCACACCACACCGATGGCCAGCTGTGGCACCGCCTCGCGCATCGCGTTGGCGAGCCGGTCGATGTCGGTCGTGATGCGGGACAGCAGATCGCCGGTCCCGGCCCGCTCCAGGACGCCGGGCGGCAGCCCGACCGACCGTACGAGGAAGTCCTCGCGCAGATCGGCCAGCATCCGCTCGCCGAGCACGGCCCCGCGCAGTCGTACCGCTCGTACGAACACGGCCTGGACGACGAGGGCGACGACGAACAGCGCGGCGGTGCGCTCCAGATGGAGCTCGCGCGCGTGGTCCGAGACCCGCTCGACGACCGAGCCCAGCAGATAGGGCCCGGCCATCGAGGCGACGACGGCCACGGTGTTGACGGCGACCAGGAGCAGGAAGGCCCTGCGGTGCCGTTGGAACAGTTCGGCCACGTAGGCGCGTACGGTCGCGGGCGCGCCGACGGGCAGGGTGTTCGCCGTCGTCGGGGCGGCCGGGTCGTACGCCGGTGGCGCCACGCCGATCATGCGGTCTCCTCGATTTCTTTCAGTGCTTCCAGTACGTCGTCCAGGGCGGCCTCGTCCTCGGTCTCCCGGGTCACGACGGCCCGGTAACGCGGTTCGCCGCGCACCAGTTCGCGGTGCACGCCGACCGCCGCGACCTCGCCCTCGTGGACCAGGACGACCCGGTCCGCGTGGTCCAGGAGCAGCGGCGAGGAGGTGAAGACCACCGTCGTGCGCCCGGCGCGCAGGGAGCGCACGCCGTCGGCGATCCGGGCCTCGGTGTGCGAGTCGACGGCGGACGTCGGCTCGTCCAGGACGAGTACCTCGGGGTCCGTGAGCAGCGACCGGGCGAGCGCCAGACGCTGACGCTGGCCGCCCGACAGGGAGCGTCCGCGTTCGGTGATCCGGGCGTCCATCGGGTCCTCGGCGTCCAGCGACCCCTGGGCGAGCGCGTCCAGGACGTCGCCGCACTGCGCGGCGGCCAGTGCGGCCTCGGCGGTGACGAGACCCGACGCGGGTACGTCGAGCAGCTCGCGCAGCGAGCCGGACAGCAGCACCGGGTCCTTGTCCTGGACGAGGACGGCGCTGCGGGCGGAGTTCAGCGGCAGTTCGTCCAGCGGTACGCCCCCGAGGAGCGCCGAGGTGCCCTCCTCGGAAGGGTGCCCGCCCAGCCGCTCGGCCAGCAGCCCCGCCGTGTCCGGGTCGCCGCACACCACGGCGGTGAGCCGGCCGGAGGGCGCCAGCAGCCCGGTCGAGGGGTCGTACAGATCGCCGCCCGGCACCTCCGCCTCGCGAGATCCGTCGCTGTCCATCGCTCGTTCGAGGGACAGCACCCGGGCGGCCCGCTTGGCGGACGGACGCGAGAAGGAGTACGCCATGGCGATCTCCTCGAAGTGCCGCAGCGGATAGGTGAGCAGCATGACCGCGCTGTACACGGTGACCAGTTCACCGACCGTGATCTTGCCGTCGCGGGCCAGATGCACGCCGTGCCAGATGACGGCGATCAACAGCAGACCGGGCAGCAGTACCTGGATCGCGCTGATCATCGACCACATCCGGGCGCTGCGCACGGCTGCCCGGCGGACCTCCTGGGAGGCACGGCGGTAGCGGTCGAGGAAGAGCTCCTCCCCGCCGATGCCGCGCAGTACGCGCAGGCCTGCGACGGTGTCCGAGGCCAGTTCGGTGGCGCGTCCGGCCTTCTCGCGCTGGAAGTCGGCGCGCCGGGTGGCGCGGGGCAGCAGCGGCAGCACGGCGAGCGCCAGGACAGGCATGCCCACGGCGACGATCACACCGAGCGCCGGCTGGTAGACGACCAGCGCGACGCAGACCAGCACCACGGTCACGGCGGCCGCCGCGAATCGCGACAAGGCCTCCACGAACCAGCCGATCTTCTCGACGTCGCCGGTGGAGACCGCGACGACCTCGCCGGCCGCGACGCGCCGCGTCAGCGCGGAGCCCAGTTGGGCGGTCTTGCGGGCCAGCAGCTGCTGGACGCGCGCGGCCGCCGTGATCCAGTTGGTGACCGCCGTGCGGTGCAGCATGGTGTCGCCCAGTGCGATGCCCGCGCCGCAGAGCACCATCAGCCCGCCCGTCAGGGCGAGCCTGGTGCCGGAGCGTTCGACGACGGCCTGGATGGCGAGGCCGACGCAGAACGGTAGCCCGGAGACGGCCACGAAGTGCAGCAGACCCCAGGCGAGGGCCTTGAACTGCCCACCGAGCTGATTGCGGCCGAGCCACCACAGGAATCGGGGACCCGAGCGCGCGTCCGGCACACCCGGGTCGGGATACGGAAGGTCTTGAATCTGCATGACGTCCCAGTGGCTCGTGTCAGGGGGTGGCGGGAGCCGCGGTTTTCGGCAACCGACCGGCCGTGAAGGCCGGCAACAAACCGTGAAAGGTTCGCGTCGCAGCGTGGTCGGAGGCAAACGATTTTTCGCCGCGGGGCATGGATTCGGCCCAACCGCCCGCGAACGGCCGGGAAGCAGATGGTGGGCAATTCGCCCGATACGTGGTGCGACTATGTGCCGTATGCGAAAGAACGGGATGGGCCGCGTGCGAAAGAGCGGCGCGATGCGTGCGGGGCTCGCCGCGGCGGCTTGTGGTGTCCTTGTCGTCGCTCTGTCGGCCTGCGGTGGCCAAGGCGGCGGGAGCGGGAGCGCGAGTGGGAGCGGGACGAAGGGCACCGGAGGGCCCGGCGGCCAGGCCGGCGACTCCCCGCCGCAATCCGTCGACCTGAAACGCATCCCTGACGTCGGCGACCGGTTGCAGAAGCGGATCCCGTCGGCCTCCCACCAGGTCGTCGCGGTCTACGGCGAGGGCAGGAACTCCGCCGATTCCACCGTCGTCCTGTACACGAAGTCCGGTTCCACCTGGGACGAGACCCGCAGGTGGCCGGCGCACAACGGGTCCAGGGGCTGGACCACCGACCACCACGAGGACGACAAGCGCAGTCCCGTCGGGGTGTTCACGCTCACTGACGCGGGCGGAGTGCTCGACGACCCGGGCGCCCTGCTCCCGTACGACCGGTCGGAGACCTATCAGGCGCCGTACGACTGGGCCGAGTCGTACTGGCACGACTTCGACTACGTCATCGCCATCAACTACAACCGTCGCGCGGGCACCCCGCCCGACGACCCGAACCGCCCCCTGGGACAGTCGAAGGGCGGCGAGATCTGGCTGCACCTGGATCACGACAGCGGCACGTCCGGGTGTGTGACCGTGTCCGAGTCGGCCATGGAGTATCTGCTGCGCACGCTCGACCCGGATCAGCACCCTGTCGTGGTCATGGGGGACAAGGCGGACCTGAACGCCTAGTCCTCGTGGCGGAACGAGGGACACCACGACGTGGGTCCCCCGTTCCGCCACCGTCCCCGTGCGCATGCCGTCCCGAGGGCCCATTGCGGGACGGGTCAACCGCCCCGTAGAACACCGCACATGAGAAGACGGCTCATCATGTCCATGCTCGCCGGGGTGACCCTCGTGGCGAGCGCCTTCCTCGGGGCGGCCCCGGTCTCGGCCACTCAACTCGCGGACCCTCCCGCCGAGTTCGGCACCGACTGGCACGACCCCCTGACCGCCGCCCCGCCGATCGCCGCGCCCGCAGCCAAGTCCTGCGAAGTGACGGTCGCCGAGGCGCAGTTCCGCGACTTCACGCCGTACCGGGGCACGTACGCGCCGCCGAGCGGTTGCGGTGACCGCTGGAGCAAGGTGGTGCTGCGGCTCGACGGCAAGGTCAAGGGGCGGCAGTTCGACCGGCTCGGCTATCTGCACATCGGCGGGGTCGAGATCTTCCGTACGTCCACTCCGGAGCCCTCGCCCGACGGCATCGAGTGGTCCGTCGAGAAGGACGTGACCCGCTACAGCGACACCTTCCGGCAGAGCCGCGACGTCGAGATGCTGATAGGGAACGTCGTCGACGACACGTACACCGGAGTCCTCGACGTCAAGGCCACGCTCACCTTCTACGCCGCCGAAAAGCCCGCCAAGCCGGCGGCGGCCACCCCCGACCGCGTCCTCACCCTCCAGGACGGGACCCTCACCACACCGCGCAACAGCGAGCGCATCGTCGCCGAGGTGTACGCGACCGGGTCCGGTGGCGGCTGCGAGGAGTTCTGGTATCTGACGGTGCCGGGCTCGGCCCCGTACTCCTGCCAGGCGGACAACGGTCCCTACCGCGAGGTGCAGATCAAGGTCGACGGTCAACTCGCCGGTATCGCCGAGCCGTTCCCGACCGTGTGGACCGGTGGCTGGTCCAACCCCTTCCTCTGGTACGTGATCCCGGGCCCGCGCGCCTTCGACATCAAGCCCATCGAGTACGACCTGACACCCTTCGCCGGGCTCCTGAACGACGGCCGTCCGCACCAGGTCGACGTCTCCGTCGTGGGCGTCCCCGAGGGACAGACCGGCTGGAGCGCCCCGGTCAACGTCCTCGTCTGGCAGGACGCGAAGAGCGAGCACGTGAGCGGCGCGCTCACCCAGGTCAAGGCGGGCGACCTGGCCAACTCGTCGACGTACACGCCCGGTTCGGAGAACCGCCTCGACACCGAGGGCGGGCATGGGCTGACGGTCTCCGGGTACGTCGACACCTCGCACGGCCGTGTGAAGACCACCGTCCGGCGGGTGCTGGCGAACACCTCCGTGCACCGCTGGACGGACGGTGAGAACACGGACGGGCTCAAGGCGACCTGGACCGACGACGAGACGGTCACCGTCGACGGACGAGGACCGGCCAGGACGACGCGCACACAGCGCACGTACGCGATGGACGGCACGACGACCCTCGGCACGGACGACCGGTTGCGGACCGTCCTGACGCTCGGCGACCGGGCGGCCGTAGTGGAGACGCGCGGCGGGCGGCGCACCGCGTGGTCGCGGCTCGACGACACCTACACGGGCGACGCCACGTATACGGCGAACGTGCCGCGCGACCAGCGCCATGCGGTCGCGGCGACGAGCGAGCGGTATCGGCTGTACGGCTCGGCCGGGTGCTACGACCGGAGTGTGAGCACCGTGCAGGGAGTACTGACGCAGGACCGCAGCGACTGCTGAGACTCCTGAAACTTCTGAGCAGGGATGGTGCCTCTGTTCCATGATTTACGTGGACGTGACACGGAGGTATCCGGCAGCACGGGGAACTCCTCAATAGTGATCAGCGCGGAAGCGCTTTTCCGCATACCAGAAGTCCCCCTGGAGGAGTCCCCGTGCCGCCGTCTGTACCGTCCCCGCGACGCGTCGCACGCATACTGCGTACCTCATTGTTCGCGCAGGTCGCCTGCGCTCTCGTGCTCGGAATCGTCGTAGGAAGGTTGTGGCCCGACACGGCCACGACCTTCCAGCCGCTCGGCGACGGTTTCGTGCGTCTCATCAAGACCGTGATCTCGCCGCTCGTGTTCTGCGTGGTCGTCGTCGGCATCGCCAAGGCCGGCAATCTGAAGGCCTTCGGGCGGATCGGGCTCAAGTCCCTGATCTGGTTCGAGGTCGCGTCCACGGCCGCTTTGCTCATCGGTCTGATCGCTGCCAACGTTGTCAACCCGGGCTCCGGCATGAACGTCGACCCGTCGAAGCTCGACGCCTCGGCGATCGACGGCAAGACCGCCGGCGGTTCGCTGCCCTCGACCAGCGAGTTCATCCTGAACGCGCTGCCCCAGAGCGCCGTCGGCGCGTTCGCCGAGAACTCGCTGCTCCAAGTCCTGGTGCTGGCGTGTCTGACGGGCGCCGCGCTGCTGCACCTCGGCACCACCAAGGTGCCCAAGATCCTGCCCGCCATCGAACAGGCCCAGGAGATCATCTTCGCGATCGTCGGCTTCGTCATGAAGCTGGCCCCCCTCGCGGTGTTCGGCGCGATGGTCCACCTGGTCGGCGAGTACGGGCTCGGCGTGATCAAGACGTACGGCAAGCTGATCATCCTGTGCTACGCGGTCGCGCTGCTGTTCCTCGCGCTGCTCGCCGTCGCGCTGAAGCTGGTCACCGGGCTCAGTCTGTGGAAGTTCGTCCGCTACACCCGTGCGGAGATGCTGCTCGCCCTCGGCACCGCGTCCAGTGAGACCGTGATGCCGCGCATGATGCAGAAGCTCCGCCAGGCGGGTGCCCGGGACGACGCGGTGGGGCTGGTGCTGCCCACGGGGTACTCGTTCAACCTCGACGGCGCCTCGATCTACCTCTCCATCGGCACGCTGTTCATCGCCCAGGCCGTGGGCGTGGACCTCTCCCTGAGCCAGCAGATCACCGTGATCCTGGTGCTCATGCTGACCAGCAAGGGCATGGCGGGCGTGCCGGGTTCGGCCTTCCTCGCCCTGTCGGCCACCGCGTCCTCCCTCGGCGTCATCCCCGCGGGAGCGGTCGCGCTCCTGCTCGGCGTCGACCGGATCATGGACTCGATGCGCGTCGCCACCAACCTGCTCGGCAACTGCGTCGCCGTCTTCGCGGTGTCCCGCTGGGAGGGCGCGCTCGACCTGGAGCGGGCCAAGAAGGTGCTGGACGGCGAGATCGCGTTCGTGGAGGAGGATGACGAGCCACGGGCCGAGACGCCCGCCCAGCCGGAGCGAGAGCCGGAGCCGGGCCTGGACCTGGAGCCTGAGCCGGCGGCCAAGGCCGACGTGCCCGCTCAAGCGGTCGCGGTCAAGGAACCCGCCCCCGAGGTCAGTTGACCGATTCAGGAGATTCAGGACGGGTCGCGCGCTCCAACTCCAGCAGTACGGAGTAGTAGCCGCGGCCCGTCGCGTGCTCCATCCCCACCTCGCACATACGGTTCGCCGAAAGATGCGCGTCGAAGGGGCGCGAGCCCACGAACGCGGCCTCCTTGCGGGTGGCCGACTCGGTGAGCTCCTTGTGGAGCATGCCGCGGTCGCCCGCGAAGGCGCAGCACCCGGCGTCGTCCGGAACGACCACCTCGTCGGCGCAGGCCTCGGACACCGCGCGCAGCTGGGCCTCGTCGCCCAAGTGGCGCATGGAACAGGTGGGGTGGAGCACCGCGGAGCCGACCCTCCGGAGCACGGTGAGGTGGGGGAGCAGCTCGTCGGCGGCCCACACCACGGAGTCGACGACCGTCAACTCGGCGTGCAGCTCGCGGTTGTCGGCGGTGAGGTACGGCACGACCTCCTGCGCGAGGCCGAGCGTGCAGGACGAGGCGTCCACGACGAGGGGCAGCTTGCCGCCCGCCGTCCACCCCCAGGCGGCCTCGACGATGCGATTGGCCATGACGGCGTTGCCCGTGTCGTACCCCTTGGAATGCCAGATCGTCGCGCAACATGTCCCCGCGACATCGTCCGGAATCCAAACCGGCCTCCCCGCGCGCGTGGAGACCGCGACGACGGCCTGGGCGAGCGACACGTCCCCCGGGCCGGCGAAGATGCGGTTGACGCAGGCCGGGTAGTAGACGGCGGCGGCTCCCACGCGCGCGGTGCGGGGCAGTTTCGCGGAGGCCGCTCCCGGGAGCCCCGGCAGCCACTCGGGCACGAGATCCTGCCGTACCGCCTTGCGTGCCGCGCGCGTCGCGGCGCCCACCCATCGGTCGCCGATCCGGTCCGCGGCGGCCACGGCCAGCCGCGCCGCCGCTTCGACCGCCCGGAAGTTCCGCGCGGCGAGCGCCGCCGTCTTCTCCTCGCGCGGCGAGTGCCGTGCGTGCCGGAAGCCCTCCATCAGCGCGCCCGTGTCGATGCCGACCGGGCAGGCGAGCCTGCACGTCGAGTCGCCCGCACAGGTGTCCACGGCGTCGTATCCGTACGCCTCCAGGAGGCTGTCCTCGACCGGGGAACCGTCGGGCTGGCGCATCATCTCCCGGCGCAGCACGATCCGTTGGCGCGGTGTGGTCGTCAGGTCCTGGCTGGGGCAGGTCGGTTCGCAGAAGCCGCACTCGATGCAGGGGTCGGCGATCGGCTCGACCCGCGGGATCGTCTTGAGGCCCCGCAGATGCGCGAGCGGATCACGGTCGAGCACGATGCGCGGCGCGAGCACCCCGTCCGGATCGATCACCCGCTTCGTCCGCCACATCAACTCCGTCGCCCTGGGGCCCCATTCGAGCTCCAGGAACGGCGCGATGTTCCGGCCCGTGGCGTGCTCGGCCTTCAGGGAGCCGTCGAAGCGCTCGACCGTCAGCCGGCAGAAGTCGTCCATGAAGGCGGCGTACCGCGCGACATCGGCCGTCCGGGACGCGTCGAAGGCGAGCAGGAAGTGCAGATTGCCGTGCGCGGCATGGCCCGCGACGGCAGCGTCGAAGCCGTGCCGCGTCTGGAGTTCGAGCAGTGCCGCACAGGCCTCCGCCAGCCGTTCCGGAGGCACCGCGAAGTCCTCGGTGATCAGCGTGGTCCCGGACGGACGCGCACCGCCGACCGCCGTGACGAACGCCTTGCGAGCCTTCCAGTAGCCGGCGATGGTCTTCGGGTCGCGGGTGAAGGCATTCGTCACCGAGGCGACGGGGGAGACCAGCGCGAGCCCCTCCAGCACTTCGAGGGCCGCCTCCTCGTACGCCTCCTGTCCGGACGCGTCCGGAGCGCGGAACTCCACCAGGAGCGCCGCCGTCGACCTGGGCAGTGCGGCCCAGTCCGCGGGTACGCCCTCGACGCTCACCGAGGCGCGCAGCGTGTTGCCGTCCATCAGCTCGACGGCGAGCGCGCCCGCCTCGTTGAACAGGGGCACGGCGGCGGCCGCGGCCGGCAGCGAGGGGAAGAAGAGCAGCCCGGTGGTGACACACCGGTCCAGCGGCAGTGTGTCGAAGACGACCTCCGAGATGAAGCCGAAGGTGCCCTCGGAGCCCACCATCAGGCCGCGCAGGATCTCGACGGGTGTCGAGCCGTCCAGGAACGCGTCCAGGCGGTAGCCGTTGGTGTTCTTGATCGTGTACTTGGCGCGGATGCGGGCGACCAGTTGGGGGTCGGACTCGATCTCCTCCTTGAGCTCCATCAGCCCGCCGCACAGAGCCGGCTCGGCGTGCGCCAGCTGTTCGTCGGCGTCCGGCTCCGCCGTGTCCACGACCGTGCCGGTCGGCAGCACGAAGGTGAGGGAGGCGAGCGTGCGGTACGAGTTCCGGGTGGTGCCCGCCGTCATACCCGAGGCGTTGTTCGCGACGACCCCGCCGACGGTGCAGGCGACCGCGCTCGCCGGGTCGGGGCCGAGCACGCGTCCGTGCCGGGCCAGCGCGGCATTGGCGCGGGCGACGGTCGTACCTGGCCCGATGCGGGCGCGCTCGCCGCCGTCCAGGACCTCGACGCCGGTCCAGTGCCTGCGCACGTCGACGAGGATGTCCTCGCCCTGCGCCTGGCCGTTCAGCGAGGTCCCGGCCGCCCGGAACACCACCTCGCGGCCCTTGCCATGCGCGTACGACAGCACGGCCGACACGTCGTCGATGTCCTCGGGGACCACGACGACCCGGGGGACGAAGCGGTAGGGGCTGGCGTCGGAGGCGTACCGGACGAGGTCGGAGATCCCGGTGAGCACCTTGTCGGGGCCGAGCAGGGCGATCAGGTCGCCGCGCAGGGGCTCGGGCGTACCCCCGGCACGGTCGTCGGGGACCCGGTCGGGCGAGGGAGCCTCGGGGCGCGCGGCGGGGCGCAGGGCATCCGGCTCCGGCTCCAGCAACGGCATCGCGCACCACTCCTACCGATTCAGCAGCGGTGCTCCAACCTGGGCGCGCCGTCCACCAGGGTGTCCAGCAGCCCGCCGAGCACCTCGCGCTGCTCGTCCGTCAATGGAGCCAGGATCTCCTCCGCGGCGGACCGGCGCGCGCCGCGCAGCTCCCGCAGCGCCCTGCGCCCGTCGTCCGTGACCTCGATGCGGATCACGCGCCGGTTGGTGGGGTCGGGGACCCGGCGCACCTTGCCGCTCGCCTCCAGGCCGTCGACCAGGGACGTGACGGCGCGGGGCACCACTTCCAGGCGCTCGGCGAGATCGGCCATGCGAGGTGGCGAGCTGTAGTGCGCGAGGGTGCGCAGCAGCCGGGACTGGGCCGGTGTGATGCCCAGCTCGCGCTGCTCCAGATGGCGCTTCTGGATGCGGTGCACGCGGCGCGTCAGCCGCAGCAGCTGCTCGGCCAGCAGGCCGTCGGCATCGGGGGTGGTCATGCGGGAACAATATCAGGATGCAGTTCATTGTGAGTATAGGTAACAATGAGCTAAGCTCCGTCAGTCGTCACTTCCATGCTCGCCCGAGCGTCAATCGAGCGAGCATCGCTTCTGTCCTTGTCACCTCACTCCAATAGGAGCCCATTGCGTCCCGATCAACCCACCTGGACCCCGACATCTGCCGACGCGGAACAGCCGCGGCAGGTGCGTCGCATCCTGAAACTCTTCCGCCCCTACCGGGGCCGTCTCGCGATCGTCGGCCTGCTGGTCGGCGCCGCGTCCCTCGTCTCCGTCGCCACGCCCTTCCTGCTGAGGGAGATCCTGGACGTCGCGATCCCCCAGGGCCGCACCGGCCTGCTGAGCCTGCTCGCGCTCGGCATGATCCTCAGCGCCGTCCTCACCAGCGTCTTCGGCGTGCTGCAGACTCTCATCTCCACCACCGTCGGCCAGCGCGTCATGCACGACCTGCGCACCGCCGTCTACGGCCGGCTCCAGCGCATGTCGCTCGCCTTCTTCACCAGAACCCGCACGGGTGAGGTCCAGTCGCGCATCGCCAACGACATCGGCGGGATGCAGGCGACCGTCACCTCCACCGCCACCTCGCTGGTCTCCAACCTGACCAGCGTGGTCGCCACCATCGTCGCGATGGTCGCCCTGGACTGGCGCCTCACCGCCGTCTCGCTGCTCCTGCTGCCGGTGTTCGTGTGGATCAGCCGCCGCGTCGGCAACGAACGCAAGAAGATCACCACCCAGCGCCAGAAGCAGATGGCCGCGATGGCCGCCACGGTCACCGAGTCGCTCTCCGTCAGCGGCATCCTGCTCGGCCGCACCATGGGCCGCGCCGACTCGCTCACGAAGTCCTTCGCGGAGGAGTCCGAGAGCCTGGTCGACCTCGAAGTGCGGTCGAACATGGCGGGACGCTGGCGGATGTCCGTCATCGGCATCGTCATGGCCGCCATGCCCGCCGTCATCTACTGGACCGCGGGCATCGCCTTCCAGCTCGACGGTTCCTCGATATCGATCGGCACGCTCGTCGCCTTCGTCTCGCTCCAGCAGGGCCTGTTCCGGCCGACGGTCAGCCTGCTCTCGACGGGTGTCCAGATCCAGACCTCGCTCGCCCTCTTCCAGCGCATCTTCGAGTACCTCGACCTGCCCATCGACATCACCGAGCCCGAGAGCCCGGTCCACCTCGACCAGGTCAAGGGCGAGATCCGCCTCGAGGACGTCGAGTTCCACTACGACGACAAGAGCGGCCCGATCCTCGACGGCATCGACATCACCGTCCCCGCGGGCGGCAGCCTCGCCGTCGTCGGCCCGACCGGCTCCGGCAAGTCCACGCTCAGCTATCTGGTGCCGCGGCTGTACGACGTCACGGGCGGCCGCGTCACGCTGGACGGGGTCGACGTGCGCGACCTGGACTTCGACACACTCGCGCGCGCGATCGGCGTCGTCTCCCAGGAGACGTACCTCTTCCATGCCTCGGTCGCCGAGAACCTGCGGTTCGCCAAGCCGGACGCCACCGACGAGGAGCTGTACGCGGCGGCGCGGGCGGCCCAGATCCACGAGCACATCGCGTCCCTGCCCGACGGGTACGACACGGTCGTCGGCGAGCGCGGCCACCGCTTCTCCGGTGGTGAGAAGCAGCGCCTCGCCATCGCCCGTACGATCCTGCGCGACCCGCCGGTGCTCATCCTCGACGAGGCGACCAGCGCCCTGGACACCCGTACGGAACACGCCGTCCAGGAGGCCATCGACGCCCTGTCGGCCAACCGCACCACGCTCACCATCGCGCACCGGCTGTCCACCATTCGGGGCGCCGACCAGATCGTTGTCCTCGACTCCGGTCACACCGTCGAACGCGGTACGCACGAGGAGCTGTTGGAGCAGGAAGGGCGCTATGCCGCCCTTGTCCGCCGGGACGCCCAACTGGAGCCGACAAGATGACGATATGCCGGGTTTGGTGGCATTAGCGGGTTAACGTGCCCGCATGCAGATGAACACTCCGCCACGGAGCACGATTCGACTGACGCGACGGGGCCGGGTCGCCCTCATCACGACCGGAGCCGTCGTGGCGGCCACCGCCGTGGCGGTGCCGCTGCTGACGATGGGAGGCGGCGAGGTCACGCAGCCGACGTCCCTCGTCATCCAGGAGGGCTGGCGCTCCGGCCAGGTCTACGAGGCCGTCGACAAGGCTCTCCGGTTGCCCCCGGGCACCACCAAGAAGTCCCTTGCGAAGGCCAACCTGAAGCTGCCGAACGACGCCGAGGGCAACCCCGAGGGGTACCTCTTCCCGGCGACGTATCCGCTCGACAAGAAGGCGACTCCGGAGTCGCTGCTGTCGTACATGGTCAACACCGCGAACCTGAAGTTCAACGGGGCCCCGGTCGCCGCCGGCGCGCAGCGCAACGCGATGAATGTCTATCAGGCGGTCACCATCGCGAGCATCGTCCAGTCCGAGGCGGCGACCAAGGCGGACATGGGCAAGGTGGCCCGGGTCATCTTCAACCGCCTGGAGCGGGGCATGCCGCTGCAGATGGACTCCACCATCAACTACGCGCTGAACCGGTCCACCCTGAACACCAGCCCGAGCGACACGAGGCTCAACAGCCCCTACAACTCGTACCAGCGGATGGGCCTGCCGCCCACGCCGATCGCCAACCCCGGCGAGGAGGCGATGCGCGCCGCGATCACGCCGACCCCGGGCGACTGGCTGTACTTCGTGACGGTCAAGCCGGGCGACACCCGCTTCACGGCCAGCTACGAGGAGCACCAGAGGAACGTCGCCGAGTTCACCCAGATCCGCAGCAGCGCGTCTCCCGCCGCCCCTGTCACCGGCACTGCCACCGCCTCCGCCGGCTCCACCGCTTCCACTGCCTCCACCGCTTCCGTCACCGCCCCTCGCTGAGCCGGCGTACCGGACATCACGCGGCGGTCGGCACCCCCGCCAGCAGCCGCCTGATGTCCCGTACGGCCGCGCGTCCGGCCCGGTTGGCGCCGATGGTGCTGGCCGAGGGGCCGTACCCGACCAGATGGATGCGCGGATCGGCGACCGCGCGTGTCCCCTCGACGCGGATGCCGCCGCCCGGTTCGCGCAGCCGCAGAGGTGCCAGATGGTCGATGGAGGCTCGGAAGCCGGTCGCCCACAGGATGACATCGGCGTCCACGTGACGGCCGTCGTTCCATTCGACGCCGTCGGGCGCGATCCGGTCGAACATCGGCTGCCGGTCCAGCACGCCGTCGGCCAGAGCCTGCCGGATCGCGTCGTTCAAGGGCAGCCCGGTGACCGAGACGACACTCTTGGGCGGCAGCCCCTGACGGACCCGCTCCTCGACGAGCGCGACGGCGGCCCGGCCGAATTCCTCGGTGAAGGGACCCTCACGGAAGACGGGCGGACGCCGCGTCACCCACGTGGTCCCGGCGGCGTACGGGGCGATCTCCATCAGATGCTGGGTGCCGGACGCGCCGCCGCCCACGACGACCACCCGCTGTCCGGCGAAAGCCTCGGGACCGGGGTACTGCGCGGTGTGCAACTGCCGCCCCCGGAAGGTCTCCTGGCCCGGATAGCGTGGCCAGAACGGCCGGTCCCAGGTGCCCGTCGCATTGATCAGCGCCCGCGCCGACCACGTACCGTCGTCCGTCTCGACGAGCAGCCGCCCGCCCTCGCCCTCGCGTACGGCCTTCACCTCGACCGGCCGCCGTACCCGCAGGTCGAAGGTGCGCTCGTAGCTGTCGAAGTACTCCGCGATGACCTCGGAGGACGGGCGCGCCGGGTCCGCGTCCGTCAGTTCCATACCGGGCAGGGAGTGCATCCCGTGCACTTTGCCGTACGTCAGCGAGGGCCAGCGGAACTGCCAGGCGCCGCCGGGACGCGGCGCGTGGTCGAGCACCACGAAGTCCCGCTCGGGCTCGAAACCGCCCCGCCGCAGGTGAAAGGCGCTGGACAGGCCGGCCTGTCCAGCGCCTATGACGACGACGTCGACGTCGCGCGCTCGTACCCCGGTGTTGTTCACGCATCTACTAACCGGACCGGGGTCCGGGATCTTCCCGCAGGGTGTCCGACGGTGAGCCGTTCGACGAGTGATGAGTCACCCGAGGGGCCTCCGTCAGCGGCCACTCGCGACGAGCAGGGGCGCGCCACCTCCCGCGGCCGCCACGCGGGGCAGCAGCCCCCGAGCCGCCAGATCCGGGATCACGCCCTCCCCGAACCAGTACGCCTCCTCCAGATGCGGATACCCGGAGAGCACGAAGTGCTCGACGCCCAGCGCGTGGTACTCCTCGATCCGGTCGGCGACCTCGGCATGACTGCCCACGAGGGCGGTGCCCGCGCCACCCCGTACGAGCCCCACGCCCGCCCACAGATTCGGTGAGATCTCCAGGGCGTCGCGAGAGCCGCCGTGCAGCGCCAGCATGCGCAGCTGGCCCACCGACTCGCTGCGTCCGAGGGCCGACTGCGCGGCCGCGATCGTGTCGGCGTCGAGGTCGTCGAGCAGCCGGTTCGCCGTCGACCAGGCCTCGGCCGACGAATCGCGGGAGATGGTGTGCAGCCGGACACCGAAGCGAACCGTGCGCCCCTCGCGGTCGGCGAGCGAGCGAATCCAGTCGATCTTCTCCCTGACCTGCGCCGGAGGCTCGCCCCACGTCAGATAGACGTCCGCGTGCCGGGCCGCGACCGGCCCTGCGGCCGCCGACGAACCGCCGAAGAAGATCTCCGGCAGCGGATCGGGCGGCAGCGCCGTCAGCCCGCCCTCGACCTGGTAATGGGCGCCCTCGAAGTCGTACGGCTGCCCGCTCCACACCCCGCGTACGACCGACAGGAACTCGTCCGTACGCGCGTACCGCTGATCGTGCCCGAGATGGTCGCCGAAGCGCCGCTGCTCCGCCGAGTCGCCGCCGGTGACGACGTTCAGGAGCAGCCTGCCGCGCGTGATGCGCTGGTATGTCGCCGCCATCTGTGCCGCGAGCGTCGGCGAGATGACGCCCGGCCGGAACGCCACCAGGAACTTCAGCCGCTCGGTGTGCTGGGCCAGCGCCACCGTGGTCAGCCAGGCGTCCTCGCACCAGGTACCGGTCGGAGTGAGCACCGCCTCGAAGCCCAACTGCTCGGCGGCCTTGGCGATCTGTGCCAGATATTCGATGTCGGGCGCGCGGACCCCGCTGACCGGCCGGGCGCGGTCGATGTCGTTCGCGGCGTACGCGTGCCGGTCGACGAGGGTACGGCCGTCGCCGCCGGTCGGCAGGAACCAGTGGAGATGGACGGTCATCAGGATTCCTTGAAGACGCGGGGCGTGGTCGTGGACGGCGGCAGACTGCCGTTGAACCGGGTATCCGTGAAGTCGGCGAAGTCGACCTTGCCGGGGATGAGCTTCAGGCCGGTGAAGGTGTCCGCGATCGCCTGCTCGGAGGCGATGAGCGGCTTGTCGACCGCGACCGCGATACGGCTGGCGTTGGTCCGCTTCACCGAGGCCAGCGCCACCTCGTACGGCAGCCCGGTGTCCTTCGCCCACACCTTGGCCCACGCCTCCGGGTGGTCGTAGACCCAGTCCTGGGCCCGCCGCAGCCGCTCCAGATAGTCCTTGATGGCCGCGGCCTTCTTCGTGTCCTTCAGTGCGCTCGGCGCCGCCACCTGGAAGTTGAGCCCGTTGACCACGCCGTCGCCGTCGGTGAGGATCCGGCCCTGCTTGGCCCCCAGCACTTGCGAGGTGTACGGGTCCCACACCGCCCAAGCGTCGACCTTTCCGCTGGTGAACGCGGCCAGCGCGTCGGCGGGCTGGAGGTACTTGACCTTCACGTCGCTCAGCGTGAGCCCGGCCTCCTTGAGCGAGGCGATCAGCTGATAGTGCGCGGACGAACCCTGCGCCACGGCGACGGACTTGCCCTTGAGCTCCTCGGGCTTCTTCAGCGACGAGTTCTTCGGTACGAGGATGGCCTCGCCCTTGGACGTGCCGTGCCAGGCGGCCACCACGGTGATCTTGGAGTTGGCGCCGGCCGCGAAGACGGGCGGGGTGTTGCCGACGCCGCCGATGTCGACGGCCTTGGCGTTGACGGCCTCCAAGAGCGGCGGGCCGGACGTGAATGTCGACCACTTGATCTTGTAGTCGAGGTTCTTGAGCTCTCCGGCCGCCCGCAGCACAGCCTCCGAACCGCCCTTCTGGTCACCGACGTTGAGCGTGAGGGACCCCTTGCCGTCGGTCCCGGCACCCGCGGCGGTGTCGGCCGCAGAGTTCCCGCCGCAGGCGGCGAGCAGCAGGGCCAGGGGGAGGAGCAGGGCGGCGGGGGCGAGGCGTCGTCGCATGGTGGTTCCGTTCGTTGGGTTGAACCGAGGGTGTGGTTCGGCGGAGTTGAACTCGGGGATTGGTTCGGTCGGGGTTGAACCGCGGTTTTGGGGGCGGGGAGTTCAGGCGGCTTCGGCGGCGGTGTCGACGCCGAGCCGTTCCAGCAGTGCGGCGCGCAGTGCGGCGAACCGGGGGTCGGTGATGTCGCGCGGGCGGTCCAGCTCGACCTCCGTCTCGTACGCGATGACGCCGTCGTCCATCACGAGGACGCGGTCGGCGAGCAGTACCGCCTCCTCGACGTCGTGGGTGACCAACAGGACGGCGCAGCCCCGGCGTTGCCAGAGTTCGCCGACGAGTCGCTGCGCCTTGATGCGGGTGAGGGCGTCGAGCGCGCCGAACGGCTCGTCGAGCAGCAGGAGATCGGGCTCGCGGACCAACGCGCGGGCCAGCGAGGCACGTTGGGCCTCACCGCCGGACAGGGTCTTGGGCCAGGCGTCCGAGCGGTGGGTGAGACCGACCTCGGTCAACGCCTGTTCGGCGACGGCACGTTCGGGCTTGCCGGGCAGACCGAGCAGGACGTTGCGCCACACCTTCTTCCACGGCATCAGCCGGGGTGCCTGAAACGCGACGGCCTTGCGCCGCGGGACGAGGACGGTGCCCTCGATGTCACGGTCCAGCCCGGCGAGGATCCGCAGGAGCGTGGACTTGCCGCAGCCGCTGCGGCCGAGCAGGGCAACGAACTCGCCCGGCCTGACGTCCAGTTGGAGGTTGTCGATGACGGCGCGGCCGTCGAAGGAGCGGGTCAGTCCCGCCACGCGTACGGCCGCGGCGGGGGCCTTCCGGGTGGTGGTCACCGGCCCGTGAACGTCGGTCGCCATTGCAGCAGCAGCCTTTCGAGGGTGCGGACGATGAAGTCGGCGAGCAGGCCGAGGAAGGCGTAGACGATCAGGCAGACGACGATCACGTCGGTCCGCAGGAAGTCCCGCGCCTGGACCATGAGGAAGCCGATCCCGGCGTCCGCGTTGATCTGCTCGGCGAAGACGAGCGCGAGCCAGGCGATGCCGAGGGAGTAGCGCAGCCCGGTCATCGCCCCGGGCAGCGCGCCCGGCAGTACGACATGCCGGACGAGCCCCCATCGCGAGAGTCCCAGCGACTCCCCGGCCTCGATCAGCTGGGAATCGACGCCGCGGATGCCGGCGTACACATTCAGATAGAGGGGGAAGGACACGCCGAGCGTGATGATCGCGATCTTCGGGGCCTCGCCGATGCCGAACCAGATGATGAACAGCGGGATCAGCCCGACGAACGGCACGGTCCGCAACATCTGGACACTCGCGTCCACGAGGTCCTCGCCGACGCGGAACAGCCCTGATATCAGGGCGAGTCCGGTACCGACGACGGTGCCGAGCAGCAGGCCGACCGCGACGCGCTGCAACGAGACGCCCATCGCGTTCGGCAGCGACCCGTCCGCGATCAGATCACTGCCGACCCTTGCGATGGTGCCCGGCGAGGCGAGGACATCGGAGGTCAACAGGCCGGTAGCGCTGAGGAGTTGCCACAGGGCGAGCAGCAGGACGGGGCCGGAGGTGCGACGCAGCCAGCGGGGGACCCGGGTGCGGCGTGTGGAGGTGGGGACGATGGGTTCGAGGTCGGGCGACGCCTGCGAGGGCTCGCCGTCCTTGGATGTATCCGAAATATCGGGCTCGGGTGAGCCGGGCGGGGCATGGCTGATGCTCATGAGTGCTCCACGGGGAGGAGAGCGACCGGAGAGGGGTACGCCATGGCGCCGCCGCGTCATGAACTCAGCGTGGGATCAGGTGAGAACGGACGCGCGGGTGGGCGGGGCGCAGGCGAGGAGAAAAGGGGGAAAGTGAGGGTGAAAGGGCGTCAGCAGCCGCGGCGACACGCGGCGGAGGCCACCCGCAGCAGGTCGATGTGACCGCGCGTGGTGAGCATGGCTGAACGCAACATGCGGCAGAAGCTAGCCAGCTGGTACGTGTACGGTCAATGGTGTCTCGCGGACTGGACCTCACGTATCACTGTACGGGCGGGGCGGTCGGGGTGCGGACCCGATCCATGGGCCGCCGATCGGCGTGCCCCCCGATGCGCGAGCCGTCGATCGGGCGTGGAACCCCACGTATGGGCGAGGATTGGGGCATGTCCGATGCCTTCACCACCCGTGTCCTGAACGTCGCCACCGGTTCGTCGGAGACGGTCGTCGATCTCACCCGTGACTGTGAGGCCTTCCTCCGGGAGGCGGCCGCCGGCCGCGACGGCCTCCTGAACGTCTTCGTCCCGCACGCGACCGCCGGAATCGCGATCATCGAAACCGGCGCCGGCAGCGACGACGACCTCCTCGCCGCCCTCCACTCCCTGCTCCCCGCGGACGACCGCTGGCAACACCGCCACGGCAGCCCCGGCCACGGCCGCGACCACGTACTGCCGGCGGTCGTGCCGCCGCACGCGACGTTGCCCGTATTGGGCGGGCGGCTGGAGTTGGGGACGTGGCAGTCGGTGTGCCTGGTGGATACCAACAGGGATAATTTCGAGCGAAAGGTTCGCATTACCTTTCTCGCCGGCTCCTGATCGGCATGCATGGAGGCCGTCCTGAGGTCAGAGGCACCGGAGGAGTACGCCACGGCCTAGCGGGTGTGAGCGCCTGTCGCCGTGACGGACTCGGCGGGCATACCCGGGGCCATCCCCGCGCCCGCCCCCCTTCAGCGCCCCGCCGCCACCCGCCGCACCACCGCCAGCGCCTCGCGCACTGCCCCCGGGATGTCCGTCACGGGGAAGCGTGCCTGGCGCACCACGCGTTCGCGGTCCACCACCAGCACCGCCCGCTTCAGCCGCAGTGCCTGCCCGGCGCGGAACACTGGTAGCCGCAGAGCGGCGGCGAGGCGCAGGTCGACGTCTGAGAGCAGGGTGAAGGGGATGCCCTCCTCGACCGCGAACACCCGCTGCTCGTCCGGGCGTTGCGTGCTCACGCCGCGCACCTCGGCGCCCGCCGCGCGGAAGTCGTCGTACGCGTCCCTGAACAGCCGGTTTTCCAGCGTGCAGCCGATGGCGCCCGGGATGTCGGCCCAGCCGTCCGGCAGCGGGCCGGGGCGACCGGTCGCCGGGTAGCAGAACAGGACGGTGGCCGCGGCCTCGGCCACCGGGTCCAGCGGCTCACCGTCCCGGTGCCCCGGCAGTTCGAGGCGCGGCAGCCGCTCGCCCACCAGGCCCGCCACCCGCACCGCCTCCGCACTCTCCTCGTCAGCCGTGCCGCTCAGCGAGCCGTCGCCGAGCAGCCAGCGGTCCGCCCAGTCCTGCATCGAGAGCAGTACGGGCAGCAGCCCCCGCCCGCTCTCCGTCAGCCGGTACTCGTACCGCACCGGGCCACTCTGGTACGGAACCTTCTCCAAGACCTCCGCCTCCACCAGATGCGCAAGGCGCTCGGTCAGCACCTTCCGGGAGATCCCCAACTCCTCCTGAAGCGCGTCGAACCGGTGGTGCCCGCGTGCGGTCTCCCGAACCAGGAGCAGGCTCCACCAGTCGCCGACCACGGCCGCCGCCTGCGCGATCGCACAGGCGGCGTCCCGCTCGGGCACCGACCTGACCATGGGTCTCCTGTCTTGCGGATACAGCGTCCAGCCTTTGAAACCATCTTGCGCCATGCGGTCAGTTCCGGATAGGAACTCAGTCGCATCAAGTAAGTTCCCATAAGAGACTCACGGGGGATGGGCGCAGTATGAGCGAGACACCGACGGTCCCGGAGCACGATCGCCGCAGCACCCGCCACGCGACCTCGCCGCCGGCCGTCTTCTGGCGCTACTGGGCCGCCGCCACCGTCAGCAACGCGGGCACCGCCGTCACCGCCCTCGCTCTGCCCCTGGTCGCCCTCACAGTCCTCGACGCCACCGCGCTCCAGGCCACCCTGCTCGCCGCCGCCGGACAGATCTCCTGGCTGCTGCTCAGCCTCCCGGCCGGAGTGATCGCCCAGCGCGTCCCGCTCCGCCGCCTCCAGGTCACCCTCGATCTCGTACGGTTCGTCGCCGTCGGATCCCTCCCGCTCGCCTGGTGGCTTGACCGGCTCAGCTACCCGCACCTGTTGCTCGCCGCTCTGGTCACCGGCGCGGCGACCGTACTCTTCGACATCGGCAACTCGACCTTTCTGCCCGCCATCGTCCCGGACCGGCAGCTCGCCGCCCGCAACAGCCTGATGTCCGGCACGCACGCCGTCACCGAGACCGGAGGGCCCTCCGGGGGCGGCCTCCTCGTGCACGCCACGGGCCCGGTCGGCGCGCTCCTCGTGGACGCGGCCAGCTACCTGCTCTCCGCCGTGCTGCTGCGTACCCTCCCCGAGCGCCGTCCCGCCGCCCGCACCGGCGACGGCGCCCTCCGGCTGATCCGCGAGGGCTGGACGTACGTGACGCGGCACCCAGTGATGCTGCCCTGCATGCTCTGGGCCACCGCCACCAACTTCGTCTGCGCCGCCCTGGTCGCCCTCACACCCCTCTACCTGGTCCGTGAGGCCGGACTGACGCCCGTACAACTCGGCCTGGTGCTTGCCATGGACGGAATCGGCGCCCTCGCCGGGTCCGCCGTGGCGGTCCGACTGACCCGGCGGTTCGGCACCGCCCGGGGGGTCGTCGGGACCGCGCTGGCCGGCGGCGCTGCCGCCCTGCTGGCCCCGCTGACCACGTCCGCAGCCGACGCGTACTGGTTCGCCCTGGGCAACGCCGGCTTCGCCTTCGGCGTCGTCATCGGGTCGATCACCACCCGCACCCACCGCCAGACCGAGTCCCCGCCCGAGCTCCTCTCCCGTGTCATGGCCACCGTCCGCTTCGTCTCCTGGGGCGCCCAGCCGCTCGGCGCCCTCACCGCCGGCCTGCTCGCCACGTACGCGGGGACGCACGCGGCCCTGTGGACGGTGTGCACGGCCGCGCTCCTGCCGCCGCTGTACCTGCTCGCGGTCCCGGTGGGCCGCCGCCGGGACTTCGCCTGACGCGGTCCTGGAGTCGGCGTGGTCTTCGTTCGACAGCGCGCCGGCGACGCTCATGCGCCGCTGCGGGCAGGTGATCGGCAAGCGGCAGGTCGAAAGCCTGGTTGTCCAGGCCGCGGTGGATATCGATGCCCCCTACCGGGCCCGCATCCCCGCACCGCCAAGACGCTGTTGGTGATCTCGGCCGACGGTAAAGGCATTGTGATGCGGTCCGATGCTCTGCGGCCTACGACGCCGAACCCGCCCCCGGTCCATACGACGTGCCCTCGCCCGGGCGGACGCCACGGCAGCCGCATACCCCGGCCCGGCCCGAAGGCCACCGCGAAGTGGCTGCACGGATGGGTCCTGCACGATGCCGCCACCGTCATCAAAGACGTCTTCGACCAGGCCGAAGCCCGCGACCCTGGCCACCCTGATCCGACGGCGTGTTCGGCGGCTGTGTCCCCAGGACGCCCTCTTGCGGGTGGCTGGGGAGCTGGGTTGTGTGCGTTCGGCCTTCTCTGCACCAAGCAAGAAGCGAGCCAGATACAAGGTCGACGTGTCGAGCAAGGTCAGTCCGGCGGCCGTCCCCCAAGATATGCCGCACCCGTGCCACCTGGAGTCGCACGTTCTCGGAGTCATCGCATGACTCCAGGTAGTAGGCCAATGAGCTCTCTGCGGCCTCTATGCCCATCGCGCGAACCTTATCGAGCCCGCCAACGGCCACCAGCTCGGGGTGGTTACGAGCCGCGAGACTGTATGCGTCCATCGCGACGTTGTGTTCCAGCGCAGCTCTGACGAAGGGCGGATGGTCCCCGACGGTTATCTCCATGGCCTTGGTCAGCGCCTTCAGGCCGGACACCTGGTCGGTCTGCCCGCGAGTGACAACCCGCTCGGTCTGGACGAGCCGACCGTGCTGACCGTCGGGCCCCTCCTACGGGAACTGATCCTCGCCTACACGCACACCCCGCACGACGACAGTCCCGAACGCGGGCTGCTACGGGCCGTGCTGCTCGACCAGTTGAGGGCATCACCCCAGCAGCCGCTGCACCTGCCCACTCCCACCGCCCCTCAGTTGATCGCGGTGTGCGAGATCCTGCGCACGAATCCGGCCGACGGCCGCACCCTGGCCGTACTGGGCAGAGAAGTCGGCGCCGGCGACCGCACTCTCTCCCGCCTCTTCAAGGCCGACCTCGGCATGACCTTCCCGCAGTGGCGTACCCAACTGCGCCTCTACCACGCGCTGGTCCTGCTGGCCGAGAACACCCCGGTGACGGCCGTGGCCCACCTGTGCGGCTGGTCGTCCGCCAGCGCCTTCATCGATGTCTTCCGCCGTACCTTCGGACATACCCCGGGAACACATCAGCCGCGCAAGCGGACAGGCTGACTGTTCCATCGTCCTCGCCAGGCGCACCCACGGCCTGCCGTACAGCGGATCCTCGGCGCGTTGGAAGGGGAATCCTCTGAGAGTGCGGTCGAGGCCCTCTCCCGGGACCAACCGTCCCACCGGCTTCAGGCGTAGGCGTCCTCGACAGCGGCTCGTCGCACTGTGCGCAGCGTCGACTGGAGACTGTCCAGATCGGTCGAGCCCAGAGCGAGGCGGATCGCCTGCGGTGTGTGCGGCGAGGTGGTGAACGGCTCGGCCGTGGCTACCGAGATGTGCTGACGCGCGAGGGTGGCGGTCAGGCGGTCGGCGCGTGCGTCGTCGGGCAGCGGCAGCCAGGTGAAGTAGGACGAGGGGTGGCTGATGAGGGGGAGGCCTGCCAGCTCCTGTCTGGCGATTGCTTGGCGGGCCTTGGCGTCGTCTCGTTTCTGCGCTTCCAACTGGTCCACCGTGCCGTCGTCGAGCCAGCGGCAGGCGATCGCGGTGGTGAGGGCCGGGGTGTTCCAGGTGGTCGCCCGGATCGCGCGTTCGAGCGACGGCACCGTAGAGGGCGGGGCGACGACGAAGCCGACCCGCAGGCCGGTGGCGACGCTCTTGGACAGTCCCGAGACGTAGACGGTGATGTCCGGCGCGGTTGCGGCCAGTGGCGGTGGCGGGTTCTCGACCAGGTAGGCGTAGGAGGCGTCTTCGATGATGAGCGGGCCGTGGTGTCGGGCGATCTTGATCAGGCGGGTTCGGTCGGTGGCCGGCATGACCCAGCCCAGCGGGTTGTGCAAGGTGGGCATCGTGTAGATCGCGCGCACCGGGCGGGTCGCGCACAGCTTCTCGAGGGCGTCGAGATCCGGCCCGGCGGCGGTTGCGGGGATGGGCGCCAGGTCGAGATGGAAGGCATGCGCGAGCACCTTGAAGCCCGGGTAGGTGAGGGCGTCGACCGCGACGACGTCGCCGGCATTGAGCGTGGCCATGACGGTGATGGCGAGGCCGTGCTGCGCACCGCCTGCGATGAGGACCCGATCCGCGTCGGTGGTGATTCCCCGGCGCCTCAGGTGCTGTGCGATCGAGGCTCTGTCCTGGGGACGCCCTCGATGTGGTTGGTAGCGCAGCAGCGTGTCGAGATCGCCGGCGGTGGCCAGCTCGCGCAGGGCCTGCCGGAGGAGATCGGCCTGTCCGGGCAGCGACGGGTAGTTGAAGTTGAGGTCGACCGCGTCCGTGGCGACGACCTGCTGATCGATGCCGTGACCGGCGGGAACCGCGATGTCACGCACGAACGTGCCGCGGCCCTGTTCCCGGCTCACCAGCCCCATCGTTTCCAGCTCGGCGTACACCCGGGTCGCGGTCACCACGGCGATGCCCTCACGGGCGGCGAGCCCACGGTGTGTCGGCAGCCGCACGCCCGGGGCGAGCCGCCCGCTCCGGATGTCGGATGCGAGCGCGTCGACCAGCACTTTGTATCGCGAGGCTGCCATGCACCCGATTGTATCCATGACAATTCTTTGACTGTCCTGTTCGCGGGTCCTTACCGTCAAGACCCACCCACCCACTCACCCGGAAGGACAGCCGCTGTGCCGCACATCGCCATCCTCACCTTCGAGGGCTACAACGAGCTCGACTCCCTGATCGCGCTCGGTGTGCTCAACCGCATCAAGACCGACGACTGGCGCGTCACCATCGCCACCCCCAGCCCCAAGGTGACGTCGATGAACGGGGTGGTCATCGAGCAGATGTCCACACTTGAGGAGGCGTGCGCCGCCGACGCCGTCATCGTCGGGAGCGGCATCGCCACCCGCGAGGTCGTCGAAGACCCGGCGATCATGAACGTCCTGCGCCGCCTGGATCCCTCGCGCCAGCTCATCGCGGCACAGTGCTCCGGCGCGCTCGTGCTGGCCAGGCTCGGCCTGCTGGGCGGCATCCCCGCCTGCACCGACCTGATCACCAAGCCCTGGGTCGTCGCCGCCGGCGTCGAGGTGCTCAACCAGCCCTTCTACGCCAAGGACAACATCGCCACCGCCGGCGGCTGCCTGGCCTCGCACTACCTCGCCGCCTGGATCATCGCCCGCCTCGAGGGCCACGACGCCGCCGAAAGCGCGCTGCACTATGTCGCACCGGTCGGCGAGAAGGAGGAGTACATCGAGCGCGCCTGGCGCAACATCACCCCCTACCTGCCCGCTTCCACACCGGCACTTGTGTGAACAACCCGTCGCAAGACGCGGCCGGCCAGGAAGCCCCGACCCCCCGGCAGCCCGGCCGGTCGTTCGCGGCCCGAACGTCTGGGCTTCCGCCGGCGATCGCCTCGGCCACCGCGTTGCCTGCGAGGCGGCGAGCCAGGGCTCAGTGCGTGGCCTGGAGGTACTTCAGGACGGCGAGTACACGCCGGTGGTCGTCCGGCGACTGATGCAGGTTCAGCTTCTGCAGGATCTGCCGGACATGGGCCTCCAGCGTCTTGGGACTCATCGAGAGCTTTCCGGCGATGGCTGCGTTCGAACGCCCCTCGGCCATGAGTGCCAACACCTCGAGTTCCCTTGTGGTGACGCCCGCGAGGGGGCCGGGGTCGCGGGGCCGCCGCATCAGCGTGCTCACGATCGTGGGGTCGATGACGCACTCGCCCTCGACGACGCGGCGCAATGCGTCGACGAGCAGGGCGACGTCCGCCACACGCTCCTTGAGGAGGTACCCGAGGTGTTCGGGCGCATCGCTGATCAGACGCATCGCGTAGTGCGCCTCGAGGTACTGCGACAGGACGAGCACACCGATGGACGGATGCATGGATCGCAGCTTGTGGGCCGCGACGAGGCCCTCGTCCGTGTACGTCGGCGGCATCCTGATGTCCACGATCACCGCGTCGGGCACAGCGGAGTCGAGTTTGTGCATCAGCGTGGCGGTGTTGTCAGCGGTCGCCACTACCTCGCAGCCGGCTTCCGCGAGCAGCCGCGCCAAGCCGTCGCGGATCAGCATCGAGTCGTCCGCGATCACGATCTTCATCGGATGCCCCCCGTTCACGATCTCCGTCCGACCCCGCTCCCTCGGCCGGGATCCTGGCCATGAGCAGTGTCCCGCCCGCGGCACCACCGCCGACAGTGATGCTGCCGCCCAAAGCCTCGACCCGGTCGGCGATCCCGCGCAGTCCCGAGCCCTCGGCGTCGGCACCGCCGCGGCCGTCGTCGGTCACGCGCACCACGACGTCGCCCGCCTCGGCGACGACCTCCACGCTCGCCGACGTGGCGGCCGCGTGCTTGGCGACGTTCGTCAGTGCCTCGGCGCACACGAAGTAGGCGGCCGCCTCGACCGGGGGCGGCAGTCTGCCGACCCCGACCGCCACCGAGACCGGCAGCCCGGCCCGGCCGGCGAGCAGCGGCAATGCGGCGGCGAGCCCACCGGCGGTAAGGCTCTGCGGCCTCACCCCCTGCGCGAACTGGGCGAGTTCGCGCAGGGCGGTGGCCACCTCGGCCCGCACCTCCGAAAGCACAGCGCGCAGTTCGTCACCCGCCTCGGCCTCAAGGGCGGCGAGGTGGAGCCCCGCCTGGGCGAGGTGGCGTTGCGCACCCGTGGCCAGCTCCGCCTCCAGCGCCCGCCGCTGGGCGTCGGCCGCCTCCACGATGCGGCGGCGTGACGCGGCGAGCCCGGCCGTGCGGGCGCGGACTTCCGCCCTCATCCGCGCGTTGGTGACGGCCAGGCGCAGCGCCGCGGTGGCCCCGTCGACCAGCTTCGGGTCGTCCAGTACCGAGGGATCGTGAATGAGTACGGCGACGGGCTCCCCGTCGTTCTCGACAGCCGTTGTCACCCGCCCCGTGGTGCGCCCGTCGGCGTCGAGCCGACGGCCTGTCTCATCGACGTACGCCTGCTGCCGCGGCACCCAGTAGCCCAGCGTCAGGCCGGGATCGCCCAGTGCCCTGGCCAGTTGGGCCTGCAGTCCTGCGGTGTCCGTGCGCCGGCCGAGCTGCGTGACGAGGTCGGAGACGGTGGCCTCGGTCCAGCGCCCGTACAGCAGATCCACCGTCAGCCAGATCACGACCAGGCAGACGGCCGCGTCGTAGACCAGCACGACAGCGCGGTCCGCGCCCCACTCCAGCAGCACGTTGGCGCTGCCCAGGGCCAGCACGCCGGCGAAGACCAGCGCGGCGGCCAGCGCCGACCGCCCTGCCCTCCTCGCGGGTCCCGACGTCCGGGCGAAGACGTCGAGAGCTGCCACGACGACGAGAGCCGACAGTCCCACGGTCAGCCACGGCGTCCGTACGAAACCCTCGTAGACCGCCGCTACGTAGGCGGCGAGGACCACGACAGCGGCCGGTCGCCGGTGCAGCCGCCCGATCGGATAGGACAGGTGCAGATGGACCAGCGGTCCCCGGTGGAGGAACACCAGGCCGGGAAAGACGCTGCCCAGGAACCAGCACGCCCCGGCCATCGCCATGAGCAGGCCGACGCGGCTGCGGCGCCTGCCTGTCCAGGCCACCGCGCCCGACGCGAGAAGCACCGCACCGACCGTGGCGTCGGCCAGAGACAACACCGGGTCCGGCATGGCGTGTTCACCCCGCCAGTGCCATGAGCGCGGTGCGCGACAGCCTGTCCTTGGGGATGAACCCGCGAGCCGCACTGCGCCCCAGCCGGTCCGCATACACCGTGGCGTCGCGGCTGGAGGTGAGGATGACCGCGGGCCGTTCCCCTCCACGTTCGGTCAGGCGTGCGCAGACCTCGAACCCGTCCAGGTCCGGCAGCACGATGTCCAGCAGCACGATCTGGGGGTCCAGCCGCTCGGCCGCGAAAACGGCCGACGCGCCGTCCGCGGCCTCCCCGACCACGTCGAACCCCTCCGCCTCCAACAGCGCCCTGGCGAAGGTACGGAAGCCTGCGTGATCGTCCACGATCAGAAGCGTCGGGGCCACAGCCCGATGGTGACAGCACGGACGGCGGCAGCGCATCAGGGCTGCCCCCGATGCGCCGCCTCGCCCCCGCGCAGCCCGTTCAACGGGCCGCCGCCGTCTTGACCCAGGGCTGCTTGGAGCCGCCGAATGTCACGGCGTAGCCTCCGCAGTCCGTACAGTCGCCGAAGTCGAAGGTGCCGAAGGTGAGTTGGTCGCCGTCGAGGCGGAACGTGGCGTTGAACGTGAACAACCCGGCGAGATGGATCCGGTCGCGGAACGTCTGGTAGGGCCACCGCTCGGTCTCGCCGTTGGGGTCGGTCTTGGTGAGGATTCCGTTCTCGAAGGCCAGGGTCCACGTGCCGTTCGGCGGACCCTCGGTCCAGGTCTCGTCCCCCGGCCAGTGCCGCCAGTCCCCGTCGGCCATCGTGCGTGTCCACGTTCCTTCGAGCGGACCGGCGGTGGTGGACTTGGCGGGGCATGAGGCGGTGTCAGGTCCCACGCCGGTCGTCTCCTTGAGGTACTGGATCTGTTCGAGCCAGTCATTCGTGCGTGTGTCCTTGCGCAGCCTGGCGTAGACCGGCTTCAGGGCCGACTCCATGGCTTTCAGACCGGCGGAGGACGCCGACGGGAACGTCATTCCCAGCCTGCACAGGGTGGGCGCGGTCTCCCGGTCCTCGGCCCGGGAGAGATCCACCGCCTGTGTGACCGTCTGCTGGAGCGCCTTGGTGAGGACGGTCCGCTGCTGCGGGGAGAGCCTGCTGTGGGCGGCCTTGCCCATGACGACCACGAGGGGGCGCGGCCACAGATCGACATTGCCCGTCACGTACTTGGCATCCTGGTCGTGATGCCTGCCGAGGACCGCTCCGAGCTGCATCTGAACGCCGCCGTAGGAACTGAGGTCCGTGCTCGCCGCTGCCGTGACGGGAGTCGCGCCCAGGGCCCGTAGGCTCTCGTCCATCAGGGCCGAATCCTGGCTGACGATCTTCTTGCCTTTGAGAGCGTCCGGGTTCACCAGGGGCTCGCGGGTACCCACCAGCCGCGTCAGCGGCCCCGGCAGCACGCCGATGCCGACGACACCGGCCTTGCGCACTCCGCCGAGCATCTTCGCCGGAATGCCGGCCTCGAACACCTTCGTCTCCAGCTCGTAGCTGTCCACCAGCATCGGCGCCAACAGTGCCTGGAAGTCCGTGATGCCGACCCGGTCGAACGAGCGGGCCCCCACCCAGGCCATGTCCGCCTTGCCCTTGCGGATGTCGTCGAGTGTCCCCACCTCGGGCCGGGCCTCTCCTTCGCGCCACTCGTCCCGGAACTTGATCCTGATCGTCCCCTTGGACAACTGGTCGACACGCTTGGCCCAGGCCACCAACTGCGGCGGCTCAACGGATCCGCCCGGGTTGGCGAGGGTGAGCACGGTGGCCTCGGCGTCGGCATGCCCTCCGGCCCTGTCGGCCGACGCGGCCGAGCACCCTGCCGAGACCAGCAGAGCCCCCACAACTGCCGCCGCAGCGGCCCACGTTCCTCGTTTCCGCCGTTTCACGGGGCACCTCCCCTTTCGATGCCCATGACGCTACGGACGTCCCCGGAGCGGGACATCGGGGCTGTCCCGGTGACACGCCACGGCCAGAATCAGGGACAGCCCTCTGCCAAAACAATGCCCGTCCCGGGACCATCGTTCCGACAGAAGAGCGAGTCGCCTGCCGGAGACATGCCGATGCCGATACGTCTGCTGCTGTTCGGGGTGGGAGTTGCTCTCAGCCTCGTCACCGTGGTGATCGCGCGGGCGGAGCGGGGCTTTTCGACGGCGCTCACGACATCGCACGGCCTGACCGCCCTGCTGGGTGCCGGCTGGGCCCTGCTGATCGGCGCTCTCGCTTTCGGCCGGCGGACTTCCGCCAGACGAACGGGACTGCTGCTGTTCCTCGCCGCATACGCCTGGTTCCTGCCGGAGTGGGACAACCCGGGGACGACCTCGTCGGTCGTGTTCTCCCTCGGTCTCGCCCTCAACGCGGCCTGCCCGGCAGTGGTGGGCCACATGGCGCTGGCCTACCCCGGCGGCCGGCTCGGGTCATGGCCCGCCCGCGCGCTCGCGGTGGCAGGCTACGCGATCACTGTGGGCGTACAAGGCGTGGGCGCGGCCGCGTACTTCCGGCCTCAGACGCAGGGCTGCTCGGAGTGCCCGCGCAACTGGTGGGCAGTCGCCGACGCCTCGGCTCGCGCACAGAGCATCGCATCGGTGGGCGTACAGGCGGGCACGGCCTGGCTCCTGGCGCTCATCCTCTTCCTCGTCTTCCGCCTGCTCACCTCGAGTCCGGCCGCGCGGCGGTCCACAGGCCTGCCGATGCTGTGCGCCCTCGGTTACTTCACGGCCGTGGCCGTCTCCTACATCCGCAGCCTGAACCGCGGCTTCCTCGGCTCCGACGCCCGTGATGGCCAACTGTGGCAGGTGCAGGCCGGGGCGCTGGCCCTGCTGGCGGCCTCGTTGATCGTGGAGGTCGTCCGCGCCGGACTGAGGCAGCGCGAGCTGACCCGTCTGGTGATCGACCTGGGTGGCACGGCCACCCCGAGCAGATTGCGCGAGGCGATCGCCGGACGCCTCGGCGACCCGGACCTGCAGATCGCCTACCCGGTCGGTGCCGGCGACCTTCATGTCGACGCGGCGGCCAACCCGGTCGCCCTGCCTCCGCCGCACGGCAGAACTGCCACCACGCTCCGCCGCGGCGACTCCCACATCGCCACCCTGGTTCACCGTCCCGGCCTGCTGGACAGCCCGGGCGCGATCGAGGACCTCCTGTCCGGCGCCCGGATGGCCCTGGAGCACGAGCGTCTCCACGCGGAAAGCCTCGCCCAACTCGCCGCCCTGCGCGCCTCGGGCGCCCGCATCGTCACCGCCGGCGACGAGGAGCGGCGCCGCCTGGAGCGCGACCTGCACGACGGCGCCCAGCAGCGCCTGGTGAGCCTGGCCTTGGGGCTGCGGCTCCTGCGCATGCGCGCGACGACTCCGGCACGCCGGCTGGACCTGGCCGAGGCGGAGCTCGAACAGGCCGTCTCCGAGCTCAGACGGCTGGCGCGCGGACTTCACCCTGTCCTGCTGAAGGAGGCCGGCCTTGCCGTCGCCCTCGAAGCACTGGGCCAAACCCGAGACCTTCGCGTCGAAGACGTCCCGCGCGTGCGCTACTCCGACGTCCTGGAATCCACGGTGTACCTGGTGGCGGCCCGGATGAGCGAGAACAGGCCGACGACGGTCTCCGTAGACAGCCGCGACGGCCAACTGACCGCCTACGTCACGGTGAAAGGCGAGCTGCCGGACCTCGCTGACCTGGCCGATCGGATCACCACACTCGAAGGGGAGCTCAACTCCCACACCGAGCAGGGCGAGACTCGGGTGACCGCCCGGCTTCCCCTGCGCTGCACGGGCCAACTCAGGCGCGATTGAGCTTCCTGGGACGAACGTCAAGACGTCCAGGACCGCCCAGGTTCCTTCAGGTGTCGCCATTCCTCGGGATCTGCTGCTCGAACCAGACGACCTTGCCCGTGCTCAGCCTCGTCGCCCCCCAGCGCTGGGCGAGTTGATCGACGAGGAACAGGCCGCGGCCGCCTTCGTCGCCTGGTGCGGCCCGCCGCATCCGGGGCACCTGGGGCGAGTCGTCGGTCACCTCGCAGCGGAGTACGTCGGTGCGGAGCAGGCGCAAGGCGATGGGGCGTGAGGCGTACCGTACGGCGTTCGTCACGACCTCGCTGACCAGGAGTTCCGTCGAGTCGAGCAAGGATTCCAGGCCCCAGCGGCGCAGCGCCCTGCGGGTCAGGCGCCGTGCCTGTCCCGCGGTCAGCGGGTGGGGGTCGAGGTACCAGTATCCGACGCTGTCCGGAGGGAAGCCCTCGAACCGGGCGGTCAGCAGCGCGATGTCGTCGTCCCGGGCGCCCGGGGCCATGGTCCCCAGGAGCTGATCGCACAGGAGTTCCAGTGAGGGGGCGTCGTGCCCGCGCGGGGTGGCTTGGAGATGGGTGCGCAGGGCCTCGATGCCTGTTCCCACGTCGGTGTCGCGGGACTCGACGAGGCCGTCGGTGTACAGCAGCAGGGTCGCTCCGGTGGGCGCGGACATCTCCACGGAGTCGAAGGCGACGCCGCCGACGCCGATCGGTGCGCCCGGCGGGATGCGAAGTACCTCCGCGTGGCCGTCCGGGTGCAGGAGGACCGCGGGCGGATGGCCGGCGCTCGCCATGAGCAGCCGGTGCGAGATCGGGTCGTAGATCGCGTAGAGGCAGGTCGCGATGTGATCGCTGCCCAGGCGCTGGGCCTGCTCGTCGAGGTGGTGCATGACCTCGTCCGGAGGCAGGTCGAGCCCGGCGAGGGTCTGCACGATCGTGCGCAGCTGGCCCATGATCGCGGCCGAGGTCATGGAATGACCCATGACATCACCGACGATCAGCGCGACGCGGTTGCCGGACAGGGGGATCGCGTCGTACCAGTCGCCGCCGACCTGGGCGGTCTTCGAGGCGGGCAGGTATCGGCTGGCCAGCCGGACGCCGGTGGGCTCGGGCAGTGACGACGGGAGCATGGTGTGCTGCAACGTGTCCGCCACGGAGGCCTCGTGTCCGTACATCACCGCCTTCTGGACGCCGATGGCGGTGTGTGTCGCGAGCTGTGAGGCGACGAGCAGGTCGTCACCGGTGAAGGCGAGCCGGTCGGGCCGGCGCAGCAGCACGACGGTGCCTACGACGTGATGGCGGCCGTGCAGCGGGGCGATGATCTGGCTGCGGCCCGGCGGCAGTGACCCCGGCGCCTGCGCCACGGGCCCGAGCAGCTCCGCGACCGCGGGCGCGACCCCCGGTGTGTCGCCGAACGCCGGCCGCCCGGCCAGGAGCAGCCTCGCGAGGCGGCCGCCCGTGACCGGATGCACGCGCGCGGCCACATCCGAGCGCAGGGGAAGGGACTTCAGCCCGGGTGTCCGTGTCCGTTCGGTGTCCGCGAGCTCCGGTGCGCTGTCGAGGCTGTGCAGATGCAGGGCGACGGGCACGGCCGACTTCTCGTCCCCGACGGGCAACGGATCCTGCAGATGGATGATGATGGCGTCCGCGAACGCGGGAACGGCTGCCCGGCGCAATTCCCGGAGCGTCTCGTCCAGGTCCATCCCGCGGGCGATCCGCCGAGTCGCCACGTCGAGATACCGAAGCCGGTCGGTCTGCGGCCCGGTGCTGCCTGTCACCGCGTCCTGTCGTCCACGGCGGCCGGGGGAGGGGTGCCCGTGGTGCTCCGTCACGCCTTTCGTTCCATCCAGTCGTGTCACAGGTCTGCCCGTGCCGGCTCGTGCGTTCTCAGTCACGCCGCCTGCAGCAGAGGAAGATCTGTTCCTCGGGCGGGACGTCGGCGACCAGGGGGGCGTAGGTGTAGGAGGTCTCCTTGACGATCTCGAAGCCTCCTGTCTCGAGGACATGGCGGAGGTCCTCCAGCACGTAGCCGGAGACCCGGATCGTGTGTCCGAGGAACGGGATCTCGAAGTCGTCCACGTCGGCTTCCACCATCGAGAGGGCGAACAGGCCGCCGGGAACCAACAGATGGTGGATCGATCGCAGTGCGAGGGGAATCTCTGCGCGCGGCAGCATCAGCAGCGAGAAGAAGGCCGCGACGGCGTCGAAGCGGCCCAGATCGCGAGGGCCGCCCGGTCGCAGGTCGGCGAGGTCCAGCTGGTGGAACGTGGCATTCGGGACGTACTCCCGGGCGAGTTTCACCATCCCGCCGGACAGATCGACGCCCACGAGTTCGAAGCCCGCGTCCGTCAACTGGCGTGCGGTCGGCACTCCGGTGCCGCAGCCGAGGTCCAGTACGCGGGATCCCGCCGGGAGGGATGCGATCAGCCATTCGCCCGCGGAAATCTGGCCCTCCTTGTGGGGGAAGGCCTCGTGGTAGCGGTCGCCGATGGCGTCGAACGCCTCGGCCTGACCTGCGCGGTCGAGCCGTAGGGTCTCGTCATCGGTCCCATGGTCACTGCTGGTCACGAAAGTTACCTCTCGTTGCACACGGTGGATTGTCCCATAATCAGGCGCAATCAGGCGCAATCGGACGGGTTCGCTGGAGAGGGGAGGGCCTCGCCCGGCTGCCCCGGCCGGTCTTCCGGCGACCGGCCTGCAAGATCGCCATTTACGGCTGGAGGGCTACGCTGACCGTCATGAGCGCACACTTTGACGTGGTGGTCCTGGGCGCCGGCCCGGGTGGATATGTCGCGGCGATCAGGGCGGCCCAGCTCGGCCTCAGCACGGCGATCGTCGAGGAGAAGTACTGGGGCGGGGTGTGCCTCAACGTGGGGTGCATCCCGTCGAAGGCGCTGCTGCGCAACGCGGAGCTGGCACATATCTTCACCCAGGAGGCCAAGACCTTCGGCATCCAGGTGAACGGCGAGGTGAGTTTCGACTACGGCGCGGCCTTCACCCGCAGTCGCAAGGTGGCGGACGGGCGCGTCAAGGGCGTCCACTACCTGATGAAGAAGAACAAGATCACCCAGTACACCGGCCGTGGCACCTTCAGCGACGACCACACCCTCCAGGTCGCCCTCGCCGACGGTGGCAAGGAAACCGTCACGTTCGGGAACTGCATCATCGCCGCCGGCGCGACCACGAAGCTGCTGCCCGGCACCTCGCTCAGCGAGCGCGTGGTGACGTACGAGGAGCAGATCCTGTCCGACACGCTCCCGGCGAGCATCATCATCGCGGGCGCGGGTGCCATCGGCGTCGAGTTCGCGTACGTCCTGCACAACTACGGCGTCGACGTCACCCTCGTCGAGTTCCTCGACCGCATCGTCCCGCTGGAGGACGAGGAGGTCTCCGCGGAGCTGGCCCGCCGTTACAAGCGGCTCGGCATCAATGTGCTGACCTCCACCCGGGTCGAGGCGATCAACGACTCGGGCGATTCCGTCAAGGTCATGGTGACCACGGGCGGCCAGCGGCAGACGCTGCAGGCCGGCAAGGTGCTCCAGGCGATCGGCTTCCAGCCGCGCGTGCAGGGGTACGGCCTGGAGAACACCGGCGTCAAGCTCACCGACCGCGGGGCGATCGACATCGACGGGCGCTGCCGCACGAGCGTCCCGCACATCTACGCCATCGGTGACGTGACGGCGAAGCTGATGCTCGCCCACGCGGCCGAGTCGATGGGCATCGTGGCGGCCGAGACGATCGCCGACGCGGAGACCATGGAGCTCGACTACGTCATGATCCCGCGGGCGACCTACTGCCAGCCGCAGATCGCCAGCTTCGGCTGGACCGAGGCGCAGGCCCGTGAGAAGGGCTTCGACGTCAAGGTGGCGAAGTTCCCGTTCACCGCCAACGGCAAGTCGCACGGTCTGGGCGACACCGCGGGCTTCGTCAAGATCCTCAGCGACGCCCGGTACGGCGAGCTCCTCGGTGCCCACCTGATCGGCCCCGAGGTCACCGAGCTCCTCCCGGAGCTGACCCTCGCCCAGCAGTGGGACCTGACCGTCCACGAGGTCGCGCGCAATGTGCACGGCCACCCGACACTCGGCGAAGCGGTCAAGGAGGCCATCCACGGCCTGGCCGGTCACATGATCAACATGTGACCCCGGGACAATCGTCGCCATGACCGACGGTATGGACGACGCCGAGAGCCGCCTCGCCAGGATCGAGCGGCTGCTGGAGAGCCGCGAGCGCGAGGTGGCACCCGCGTGGCGCCGGGCGACGCGGGGTGAGTCGCGCTGGGCGGTGACCGCCGTGATCCTGGTGGCGGTCGCCCTCCAGCTGATGCTGCCGCACCGGCTCACGCTCCATCCGTACTGGGCGCTGCCGGTCCTGGAGCTGGTGCTGCTGGCCGGCCTGATCGCCGCGAACCCCCGGCGGGTCGAACCCCGGACCCGGTGGCTGCGGTGGCTGGACCTGGCCCTGATCTGCGTGATCAGCCTGGCCAACGGCTGGGCGGCGGACCAATTGGTGGCGGGCCTGGTGAACGGCACCGAGGGGAAGGATGCAGGGCCGCTGCTGCTGACCGGCGGCGGCATCTGGCTGACGAACGTCATCGTGTTCGCCCTCTGGTACTGGGAGTGGGACCGTGGTGGACCGATGGCACGGGCCGTCGGCCACCACCAGTTCGCCGACTTCCTCTTCGTACAGATGCAGAGCCCGGACACCGCCCCGCCGGACTGGGAGCCGGCGTTCCTGGACTACCTGTACCTGTCGTTCACCAACTCCACCGCCTTCAGCCCGACCGACGTGATGCCACTGTCGCGCTGGGCCAAGATGCTGATGATGCTGCAGTCCTCGGTCTCGCTGGTGATCGTGGTCCTGGTGGTTGCCCGGGCCGTCAACATCCTGCATTGACAGAGCGGGCGGGGGACATCCGGCGCGCGCGATCGGCCCGGAGCTGGTCTGCTGGTTCGAGGGGCCGTCGCACTCGTCCCGGAGAGACACATGACTACCTATCGAGTTGCCCAGGTGACCGCCGTCGGCGGGCCGTTCGAGATCACTGAGCGTGAGGTGCCGCGGCCGGGCCCCGGCCATGCACGGATCGCTGTGGAGGCCTGCGGGATCTGCCACAGCGACTCCTACTTCGTGAATGCCGGCCTGCCGGGCGTCCGGTTTCCGGTGGTTCCCGGGCATGAGATCGCCGGGAGCATCGAAGAGCTCGGCGAGGGCACGCAAGAACGAGGCTGGCGGGTGGGAGATCGAGTGGCGGTGGGCTGGTTCGGAGGCAGCTGCGGCTACTGCGAGCCTTGCAGGCAGGGCGACTTCATCGTGTGCGAGAACCTCAAGGTCCCCGGGTGGGCCTATGACGGGGGCTTCGCCGAGGCGGTGATCGCGCCGGCCGACGCCTTGGCCCGGATTCCCGACGCGCTGACGGCGAGCGACGCGGGGCCCATGGCCTGCGCGGGTGTGACCACGTTCAACGGGCTGCGGCGCAGCTCCGCCCAGCCGGGCGATCGGGTCGCCGTACTCGGCATCGGCGGACTCGGCCACCTGGGCGTGCAGTACGCGGTCGCCATGGGCTTCGAGACGGTTGCGATCGCCCGGGGAGCCGGCAAGGCCGACTTCGCCAAGCAACTCGGCGCTCACCACTACATCGACAGCACGGGAGACACCGCCGTCGCGGACGCCCTGCAGTCTCTCGGCGGTGTCAAGGTCGTGCTGGCCACCGCCGGCAGTTCCGACGCCATCACGGCGACCATGGACGGGCTGTCGCACCGTGGTGAGCTGGTGGTCATCGGGGTGGCTCCCGAGCCACTGGGGATCAGCCCGCTCCAGCTGCTCATGAGCGGCAAGGTCGTCCGCGGCCACCCGTCGGGCACCGCGCAGGATGTGCAGGACACCATGGCGTTCAGCGCCCTGCACGGCATCCGCCCGACGGTCGAGACCGTGCCGCTGGACCAGGCCGACGAGGCGTATCAGAAGATGCTCTCCGGCACGGCCCGCTTCCGGATGGTGCTCACCACCCGCTGACGTACGCGCCCCCGTCGCCCACTCGCAGGACGCGAGCCCAACCGCTGGGTAGTCTCCCAGACATGCGGATCTCCGTTTCCTCGGACATGGACGAACCCGTGGCCCGCTCCCTTGTCGCGGAGCTGTGCAGCCGTGGCCACGAGGTGCGGACGCATGGGGCGCTGCGCCCCGGGGACGACCCGCGGTGGGCGGCGTGCTCGGAGGCGGCGGCCCGGGAGGTCGCCGCCGGGACGTCGGACCAGGCGATCGTGTGCTGCTGGACCGGCACGGGCGCGTCGATCGCCGCGAACAAGGTGCCAGGGGTACGAGCGGCCCTGTGCACGGACGCGTACACGGCGGACGGCGCCCGCCGCTGGAACGACGCCAATGTGCTGGCGCTCAGCCTGCGGCTGACGTCCGAGCCGCTGCTCAAGGAGATCCTTGACGCGTGGTTCGCCGCCCAGGCCAGCGAGGACGCCGACGACCGGGAGAACGTGGCCCATGTAGGACGCCTCGACCTCGGGGGATAGCGGGCCCCAGGGCCGTGGAACCCCGCGACCCCGCGACCCCGCTGCCCCCCTGCCGGGCTTCAGGCGGGCCGTGTCGCGCCGTGGATCGCCGACTCGCCGGCGAAGAAGATCGACTCCTCGCGAAGGTAGCCCCCCTGGCTCGGGGCATGGATCATCATGCCGTCGCCGATGAAGAGGCCGACGTGGCCGGCGTCGCCGTAGAAGAAGATCAGGTCGCCGGGCCGGATACTGGCGAAGGGGATCGCCGTGCCGGTGACCGCCTGCTCGTACGCGGTGCGCGGGAGTGCGACCCCGGCGGTCTTCCAGGCGGCTTGGGTCAGGCTGGAGCAGTCGTACGAGCCCGGTCCGGTGGCGCCCCAGACACACGGTCTGCCGATCTGTTCACGGGCGAAGGCCAGCGCCTTGGCGGCCTTCCTGCCGTACTCGGAGTCCGATGCGCTGTCCGCGCCGAACGGCATGCTCGTGTCGAGCAGCATGCCCCCGGCGAGGGAGGTGTCTGTGCTGAGGGCGGCCGATTGCGGTGTCTGCCACCCCTCCTGGGCCTGGCGGTCGGCCCATGCCCCGGCGGTGGGCCACGCGTCCTCGGCCGGTCGGGAGGCGATCGCGGCCAAGGGCGTGCTCCGCTGTGCGGCGGTGTGCTGGGTGAGCAGGTCGCGGGCCTTGGCGAGCTTCTGCTGGATCTGTTCCTTGGAGGTCTTCAGCGAGGGCTGCCGGGGCTCGATGGCCGCTGCGGGCAGGGCCTTGGTGGCTTCCTGCCGTGTCTCCGGTGCGGCCGGCAGCGCGGCGACGGCCCTGGCGGTCAACTCCGCCACGGGACCGGCGGCCCTCCCGGCGGCGGGACCGGCGGTCAGTTCCGCGACGGGACCGGCGGTCAGTTCCGGGACGGGTCGGCCGGCCGCCGGCTGTGCACGGTCGGTGAGTGCGTTCTGCGGGCGTTCCGCCGGGCGGGCCGGCATTCTGTCGGCCGGGAGCCTGGCGGGCACGGTGGGACCCAGCCGCGTGCGCGCCACGTCGAACCACTGCCTGGTCACGTCGTCGACGGCGGGATCGGTGCGCCTGCGCCCGTTGTCGGCCGCCGGGTTGACGCGCCCCCGCGTCCCTGCGGACGTCGCGCGGGTCGCGTTGTAATTACCGGTGGCGGTCTCGGCCTGGTCGTAGAGGGCGCTGATCCGCTGCCGGACCTCTTCTTGGCTAGGCCCGTCTGCCGCGCGGGATGTGGCTTGTTCCGGCGCCATGGGAGACGCGCTCCTTCCGTGTTCCGCCTACCGAGTTAGCTGTCGGGTTCGGGCGGACGGTTCCGGAAGGTATGCCCTACGGCCCTTGCCCTGCTGGGCAGTTGGGCCGATTCACCCCAAGTTTCGGTTGGGTCCCCGGCTCCGGCTGCCACGGAGGCGCACCGAACTCGGCGGAGGCCGCGCGACCCGGCGAGGTTCGCCGGAGAGAGTCGTGTTGCCTGTCGCCAACCTAGCCAATTTGTGTGGCTCACGTGAAGATTGAAGCGCGAAGTGTCCGATATGTATTTGTGACCTTCGTCGTACTGGCTGCCTCAGTAGACATCGCGGACGTAGCGTTTGTCGGCCGCGAGCTGCTTGACGAACGCGGCGGCGCCGTCCTCGTCCAGACCGCCGTGCACGACGGCGATGTCGCGCAGCGCCCGGTCGACGTCCTTGGCCATACGGGAGGCGTCACCGCAGACGTAGAAGTGGGCGCCGTCCTGGAGCCAGGACCACAGTTGGGGGCCGTGCTCGCGCATACGGTCCTGGACGTACACCTTGGTGCGCCGGTCGCGGGAGAAGGCCGTGTCCAGGCGCGCGAGGGTGCCGTCGGTGAGATGGGCGGCGAGTTCGTCCTCGTAGTAGTGGTCGGTGGCGCGGTGCTGTTCACCGAAGAACAGCCAGTTGGGGGCGGGGTGGCCGAGCGCGCGTCGCTCGTCGAGGAAGCCCATGAAGGGGGCGACCCCGGTGCCGGGGCCGACCATCACCATCGGAGTGGCGGGGTCGGTGGGCGGCCGGAAGTGCGGGGACCGCTGGACGAAGACCGGTACCGGACTGTCCGGTTCGGCGTCCGCGAGGAACGGGGAGCACACGCCCTGACGGAGGCGGCCGTGCAGGTTCTCCCAGCGGACGACGGACACCGTCAGCGAGACCAGGCGGGGATCGCTGAGCGGGCTGGACGAGATGGAGTACAGCCGCGGTTGCAGTCGCTTGAGCGCGTCCGTCCATTCCTGCGCGGTGGCCCGCACCGGAAGCTCGGTGAGGACGTCGACGGTCTGCCGGCCCCAGCACCACTTCGCGAGTTCGTCCTTGTTGTCGGGACGCAGCAGCTTCTTCAACTCGCGCGGGTCATGGACGCGTTCGCTGATGAAGCGCAGCACGTCGGGGGTGACGCGGGTGATGTCCAGGTGCTCGCGCAGGGCTTGGCGCAGGGCGACTTCACCGACGCCCGCGACCTCCACGGTGGCGGCCGGGTCGAGCCCGGTGACGGCCAGCCACTCGCCGACCAGCTCGGGGTGGTTGAGGGGACGTATGCCGAGTGCGTCACCGGCCTCGTACGCCAGCGGTACGTCGCTGTCGCTGGTGTCGAAGGTGAAGCGCCGTACTTCTTTGCCCGCCCCCGGCCGGCTCAGCAGCCTGTTGCCGGTGAGGCGTGCGGTGACCGGGGCGGGCTTCCGTGCACTCCGGGAGGGCGCCGGGGCGAGTGCCGGCGCCGCCACAGGGGCGGGGGTCAGCGCGGTGAGGACCTGGTCCAGCCAGGCCCGCGCCGAAGGCTCGTAGTCCGGTTCGCAGTCCGTGCGGGGCGCCAGACGCACCGCGCCCAGCTCGTCCAGGCGCTGGTCCAGACGGCGGCCGTGCCCGCAGAAGTCGTCGTAGGAGGAGTCACCGAAGGCGAGGACCGCGTACTGCCTGCCGGCAAGGCTCGGGGTGTCGTGCGAGGCCAGGGAGTCCCAGAAGGAGGAGCCGTTGTCGGGGGCGTCACCGTCGCCGAAGGTGCTGGTGATCAGGAGCAGCCCGGCGGCAGGCGGCAGCGCGGCGAGATCGGCGTCGTCCATGCCGACGAGGCTGGCCCGGTGTCCGGCCGAGGCGAGCCGCTCGGCGGTGGCCGCCGCGAACTCCTCGGCGTTGCCGGTCTGCGACGCCCACAGGACGACGATCTCGCGTCCCTCGGGGACGGACGTTCGCGGCACGGAGACCGCGGCGGGCACGGCGCGGGAGTACATGCCGGCCAGCACGCCGTTGACCCACAGCGCGTGGCCGGGGCTGAACGGCGCCGTCGGCGGGAGCACCGGCACGCCGGGGGCGCCCGCGTCGATACCGGCGAGGAATCCGACCAGATAGGTGCGCTCGGTCTCGCTCAGCGCGGGCGGCGGCGGGGCGGGGTCCAGACCGAGGGCGGTGGCCGCAGCGCTCGGCACCGCGTCTCCGGGTGCGGTCGTCCGGGCCATGGCCGGGACGGGTACGTCGGCCCGCGCGGGCACCTCGGCCGGCACGGCAGCCCGCGCGGCCACCTTCGCCAGCGACACCGCGCACACCTTGAACTCGGGCTGGAAGGAGAGCGGGTCGACGGCATCGCTGGTCACGGCGTTGACGCTCAGATACTCGCCGAACAGGTCGTTCCAGTGGAACGGCGCGAAACAGTTTCCCGGCCGGACCCGGTCCGTCACCACCGCGGGCAGCACGGCCCGGCCGCGCCGGGAGGCGACCTCCACCGAGTCACCGTCGCGGATGTCCAGCGCCTGGGCGTCGTCAGGGTGCAGTTCCACGAACGGGCCCGGGTTCAGCTTGTTGAGCTTGGCGACCTTGCCCGTCTTCGTGAGGGTGTGCCACTGATGCTGCACCCGCCCGGTGTTCAGTACGAACGGGTAGTCGTCGTCCGGCATCTCGGCCGCCGGAAGATGCGGGCGGGCGTGGAAGACGGCTCGGCCGCTCGGCGTGGGAAAGGACAGGCGGCCGTCCTCGGCGACGTACCTGATCGGATTGCGGTCGGGCCCGTCGTCGGACGCCGCGGGCCACTGCACGGAGGTGGAGCGCAGCCGCTCGTAGGACACCCCGCGCAGGTCGTAGCCCGTCTTCGGGTTCCAGGCGCGCTTGATCTCCTCGAAGACCTCCTCCGCACTGTCGTAGGAGAACCCCTTCTCGTAGCCCATCTCGCGTGCGACGGCCGCGATGATCCGCCAGTCCGCCATGGCTTCGCCGGGCGGCTCCACCGCGGGCCGGGCGAGGGTGAGGTTGCGCTCGCTGTTGATCAGGACGCCCTCGGTCTCGGTCCACAGCGCGCCGGGCAGGATCACGTCGGCGTATGCGTTGGTCTCCGTGTCGGCGAACACGTCCTGGGTGACGACGAATTCGGCCGCCTCCAGGCCTTCGATCACGGTCTTGCGGTTGGCGACCGAGGCGACGGGGTTGGTGCAGATGATCCAGCAGGCTTTGATGTGGCCGTCGGTCATCCGCTGGAACATCTCCACCGTGCCCTGGCCGACGCCGTCCCCCCGGATCGAGCCCGGAGGCAGCCCCCACAACTCCTCGGTGAACGCCCGCTCCTCGTCCACCAGCACCGAGCGCTGGCCGGGGAGACCCGGTCCCATGTAGCCCATCTCGCGGCCGCCCATGGCGTTGGGCTGGCCGGTCAGGGAGAACGGGCCGCTGCCCGGGCGGCAGATCGCGCCGGTGGCCAGATGGAGGTTGACCAGGGCGTTGGTGTTCCACGTGCCGTGGGTGGACTGGTTCAGGCCCATGGTCCAGCAGCTCATCCACTCCCCGGCCTCGCCGATGAGCCGTGCCGCCTCGCGGATGTCCTTCTCCGGGATGCCGGTGATCTCGCTGACCGTGTCCGGCGGGTAGTCGGCGAGGAACTCCGGCAGCGCCTCCCAGCCCTCGGTGTGCGCGGCGATGAACTCCGCGTCCGTGTGCCCGTTCTCGTACAGCAGACGCAGCAGGCCGTTGAGGAGCGCCAGGTCGGTGCCGGGCCGGATCTGCAGGAACAGATCGGCCTTGTCGGCGGTGGCGCTGCGCCGCGGGTCGACGACGATCAGTTTGGCCCCGGCCTTCTTGACCCGGTCCATCATCCGCAGGAAGAGGATGGGGTGACAGTCGGCCATGTTGGAGCCGATGACGAAGAAGACGTCCGCGCGTTCGAAATCCTGGTACGAGCCGGGCGGGCCGTCCGCGCCGAGCGAGAGTTTGTAGCCGGTGCCCGCGCTGGCCATGCACAGCCGCGAGTTCGACTCGATCTGGTGGGTGCGCACGAAGCCCTTGGCCAGCTTGTTCGCCAGATACTGCGCCTCAAGGCTCATCTGCCCGGACACATAGATCGCGAGCGCGTCCGGACCGTGCTCGTCGACGACCGCCCGCAGCCGCCGCGCCGTCTCCCTGATCGCGGCGTCCACGCCGACGGGCGCAGGCTCCTCCTCACGCCGCTCCCGTACGAGCGCCGTGGTCAGCCGTCCCGGGGCGGCCAGCATCTCCGCCGTGGTGGCGCCCTTGGTGCACAGCCGGCCGAAGTTCGCGGGATGCGCCTTGTCGCCGGACGCCTTGAGGACCGTACGCCGCCCATCGGGCCCCATACCGATGTCGAGCACCATGCCGCAGCCGACACCGCAGTACGAGCAGACCGTGCGCACCTGCGTCGCGGTCGTGGTCACGGGCGATCCCTCTCGTCACTGGATGCGTCCACCCGACCGTACGAAATGCCCATTACGTGCACGTCACGCGAGATGATCAACAGCGGTTACGTGCATCACACAGCGGCCGCGGACGGTGTGTGAGGAGCGACGTCGCGCACGCGTGGCCTCATGGGTCGACCTCATGAGACCTCATAAGCCAGCCTTATGAGGTCATAGATCCAGCCCGGCTACTGACTTAGGATTGCCTTAGTTTAGGCTTCCCGGCGAGTACTCCTGATCATCGCTCGAAGGGAACCTGATCATGCCTCGCCCCCTGCGGGTAGCCATTGTCGGAGCCGGCCCCGCCGGGATCTACGCCGCCGACGCGTTGCTGAAGTCCGCAGTGGCCGTCGAGCCAGGCGTGTCCATCGACCTCTTCGAGCGGATGCCGGCCCCCTTCGGACTGATCCGCTACGGCGTCGCCCCCGACCACCCCCGGATCAAGGGCATCGTCACGGCCCTGCACCAGGTGCTCGACAAGCCGCAGATCCGCCTCTTCGGCAATGTCGACTACCCCCGCGACATCAACCTGGACGATCTGCGCGCCTTCTACGACGCGGTGATCTTCTCCACCGGGGCGACGGCCGACCGGGCGCTCGACATACCCGGCATCGACCTCGACGGCTCGTACGGCGCGGCGGACTTCGTCTCCTGGTACGACGGGCACCCGGATGTGCCGCGCACCTGGCCGCTGGAGGCGGAGAAGGTCGCCGTCCTCGGCGTCGGCAATGTCGCACTCGACGTGGCGCGCGTCCTGGCCAAGACCGCGGACGAGCTGCTGTCGACCGAGATCCCGCCGAACGTCTACGACGGTCTCAAGGCCAACAAGGCCCTGGAGGTCCATGTCTTCGGCCGCCGTGGTCCGGCGCAGGCGAAGTTCAGCCCGATGGAGCTGCGGGAGCTGGACCACTCCCCGAACATCGAGGTCATCGTCGACCCCGAGGACATCGACTACGACGAGGGCTCGATCGCGACCCGCCGGGGCAACAAGCAGGCCGACATGGTCGCCAAGACCCTGGAGAACTGGGCCATCCGCGACGTCGGCGACCGCCCGCACAAGCTGTTCCTGCACTTCTTCGAGTCGCCGTCCGAGATCGTCGGTGAGGACGGCAAGGTCGTCGGCCTGCGCACCGAGCGCACGGCTCTGGACGGCACGGGCAACGTCAAGGGCACCGGCGAGTTCAAGGACTGGGACGTCACCGCGGTCTACCGCGCCGTGGGTTACCTGTCCGACAGCCTCCCCAAGCTGCCCTGGGACGTCGAGTCGGGCACCGTCCCGGACCAGGCCGGCCGGGTCATCGAGGAGACGGGCGAGCACCTTCAGTCGACGTACGTCACCGGCTGGATCCGGCGCGGCCCCGTGGGTCTGATCGGCCACACCAAGGGCGACGCCAACGAGACGGTCGCCAGCCTCCTGGACGACCACGCGAACGGCCGTCTGCACGCGCCCACTTCGCCCGCCCCGGAGGCCGTGGACGCGTTCCTCGGCGAGCGCGACGTCCGCTTCACCACGTGGGAGGGCTGGCACCGCCTGGACGCCGCGGAGAAGGCCCTCGGCGAACCGCAGGGCCGTGAGCGCGTCAAGATCGTCGAGCGCGAGGACATGCTCGACGCCAGCGGCGCCTAGCCCAGGCCTGCCGACTCCGCCCATATTTCCGCCCCATGAATCAGGGGCGGAGCAACCGGGGGAGAGCGCGGTGCGGAAACGCCCGTGCTCTCCCCCGGTCGTCGTAGATTTCCGGGAGAAGCTGTCGATCCGGGTGCGTCCTGTTCGACGCCTGGGTGAGAGCGGGAAACGACGAACCCAAGGAGCACGGCCATGCCCAAGCTGCGCGTACACAACCTCACGGTCTCGCTGGACGGCTTCGCCGCAGGTCCGCGGCAGCGGCTGGAGCACCCGCTCGGCGAGGGCTTCGAGGGGCTGCACGAATGGATGTTCGCCGCGATGCGGGACCGCGCCGACGGCAAGACGGGGATCGACGTCGAGTACGTGGAACGCAGCGAGGAGAACATCGGCGCCACCATCATGGGGCGGAACATGTTCGGGCCCCAGCGCGGACCGTGGCAGGACGAGTCGTGGAAGGGGTGGTGGGGCGACAACCCGCCGTACCACAACGACGTGTTCGTGCACACGCATCACCTGCGGCCCTCGCTGGCCATGGAGGGCGGGACCACGTTCCACTTCACCGACGAGCCCATCGAGACGGTGCTCGGGCGGGCGTACGAGGCGGCGGCGGGCAAGGACGTCCGCATCGGTGGCGGACCGGCGACCATTCAGCAGTACCTGCGCGCCGGGCTGATCGACGAGCTGCACCTGGCCATCGTTCCGGAACTCCTCGGCAGGGGTGAGCGCCTGTTCGACAATCTGGGGGACGGGATCGACGGCTACCGGGTCGCCGAGCTGGTCGGTTCGCCGGCCGTCGTGCATGCCCGGCTGGTCCGCCGATGACGTATCCCCGGCGGATGCCCCTCGGCCGTCTCCGCCGGATACCCCTTAGTCGTCTCCGGCGGCTGCGACCGGTCCCGGCGCGCCCGCCCGCAGCCCGTCCATCACGAGGTCCAGCAGGCGGGCGGCGCGCGGTTGCCAGGCGCTGTGCGGGTCGATCTGCCAGAGTCCGGCGATGGCCAGGACGAAGTCGTCGGGGGTCACCCCCGGGCGGATGGTGCCCGCCTCCTCGTTCGCCTTGAGCAGGAGATCGACGGCCGAGGACACCGGGCCGTGACCCATGCTGGTCAGGGTGCCGCGCGGAGTGCTGGTGGTGGTGGCCGTGCGCAACGCGTCGGCCAGGCCGGCCTTGGCCATGGCGTACTGGGCGAGGCGGTTCATCCACTCCCGCAGGGCCTGGTCCGGCGGGTGGGTTTCCAGCAGCTGGGCCGCGGTGTCGGCGACCTGCTGCACCTCGTAGCGGTAGACCTCCAGGACGAGTGCCTCGCGGTTGGGGAAGTTGCGGTAGAAGGTCCCCTGGCCGACGCCCGCCTTCTTCGCGATCGCACTCAGCGGGGCGTCCGCCGAGCACGTCAGTTCAGCGAGCGCCACTTCCAGAATGCGCTCGCGATTACGTTGCGCGTCGGAGCGCAGTGGGGCGTCCTTCTCGGGGGCCACTTGCCCTCCTTCCGGAACGACGGCCGGGCCGCCCTTGCTAAGCGGACAGCGGTCCGTTAGGTTCATTGATAGCGGACAGGTGTCCGTTTAGAGTCCACTCTAGTGGCTGCCAAGCTCCGTGCACATGGCCGGATCCGATTGCCGACCGGCATTCTCGCGCACCGGCTGCTTTTCAAGCCGCCCTGGACCTCCCATTCGACATGGATCTCCCACGACTTCGACGCGCACCGCGAACGCGAAAGAAGGCTGATCATGGCCCCAGCCCCCTCATCGACGTACAGCGCCATCACTCTGAACATCAATGGCGAGAAGTACACGCTTCCCGTCGACCACCGCACCACCCTGCTCGACGCGCTGCGCGAGCAACTCGATCTGACCGGTACCAAGAAGGGCTGTGACCAGGGACAGTGCGGCGCCTGCACGGTGCTCCTCGACGGGCGCCGCGCGGTGTCCTGTCTGCAGCTCGCGGTCGCCGCCGAGGGACGCGCGATCACCACCATCGAGGGCGTGGCGGACGGCGAGCGGCTGCATCCGGTGCAGCAGGCCTTCCTCGACCTCGACGGGTACCAGTGCGGTTACTGCACGCCGGGGCAGATCTGTTCGGCCCTCGGTGTGATCGAGGAGCACGCGGCGGGCTGGCCGAGTGCCGTGACCGCCGATGTCCGGCCCGAAGCCGGCGCTCCACCGCTCACCGCCGAGGAGATCCGCGAGCGGATGAGCGGCAACCTGTGCCGCTGCGGCGCATATGTGTCGATCGTCCAGGCGGTGGCGCGGGCGGCGGAGGCCCAAGTGGCGGAGTCTCAAGGAGCGTTGCCTGACATGGCAGAGCCTCAAGTGGCCGAGGCCGAGGCGGCCGAGGCCGGGATCGGCGCCAAGGGGGCTGCGGCATGAGGGAATTCGGCTACGAGCGGGTCCTCGACGTCTCCGGCGCGGTCGCCCTGCTCGGCGACGACCCCGACGCGCGTTTCCTCGGCGGCGGCACCAACCTCGTCGACCTGATGAAGGCCGGTGTGGAGAGGCCGACCCGGCTCATCGACGTACGCGAACTGCCCCTGAACCGGATTCAGTTCACTCCCGGCGACGGTCTGCGCATCGGTGCGACCGTCACCAACAGCGATCTGGCGGCCCATCCCGAAGTGCGGCGCCACTACCCGGCGTTGGCGCAGGCAGTGCTGGCCGGCGCCTCGGGTCAGCTGCGCAACATGGCCACGGTCGGCGGGAACCTGCTCCAGCGCACCCGCTGCGGCTACTTCACCGACCTGGCGAAACCGTGCAACAAGCGTGCCCCCGGCAGTGGTTGCCCCGCCATCGAGGGCGAGCATCACAACCACGCGATCCTCGGCGCCTCCGCGCACTGCGTGGCCACGCACCCCTCGGACATGGCGGTCGCGCTCACCGCCTTCGACGCCGTGGTCTCGTACGAAACGGCCGACGGGCCGGGCGAGTTGGCGCTCACCGACTTCTATCTGCCGGTGGGTGACACCCCGCATCTGGAGACCGCGCTGCCGCCCGGTGCGCTGATCACCGGCGTCACGCTGCCGTCGGCCCCGGTGGCCGCCCACTCGCGGTACCGGAAGGTGCGCGAGCGCGCCTCGTACGCGTTCGCGATCGGCTCGATCGCCGCCGCCCTCGACGTCCAGGACGATGTCGTACGCGAAGTGCGGCTCGCCTTCGGGGCGGTGGCGTCCCGGCCGTGGCGGGCCAGGGCGGCCGAGCGGGTGCTGACCGGCGGCCCGGCGAGCGCCGAGACGTTCGCGGCCGCCGCGGACGCCGAACTGGCGGCCGCGAAGCCCCTGCCCCACAACGGATACAAGGTGACGTTGATGCGCAACCTCGTCGTGGCCGTGCTCACCGAACTCGCCGAGGAGGCCGCCCGATGACCACGAGCACCACAACCGCGGCCGTGACCAGGGCCGTCGGCACCGCGCACACCCGCGTGGAGGGCCTCGCCAAGGTCACCGGAGCGGCGCGCTACGCCGGAGAGGTCCCCGACCCCGAACTCGCGCACGGCTGGATGGTGTTGTCCACCGTGGCACGCGGCCGCGTTCGCGCGGTGGAGGACGCCCCGGTCCTCGGGATGCCCGGTGTCCTCACGGTCCTGCACCACGGGAACGCCCCGCGTCTCGACGGGAACTACATGAACCCGTTCGGCCTTCCCGACCCGGTTCTTCAGCTCTTCCAGCACGACCAGGTGCCGTACGCCGGCTGGCCGGTGGCCCTGGTCGTCGCCGAAACACCCGAGCAGGCCAGGGAAGCGGCCGAGGCGCTCGTGGTCGCGTACGACGAGGAGCCGCACGACGTCGCGTTCTTCGCCGGACGCCCCGGGATGTACACACCTGAGGGCTCGGCGCAGGGAAAGGGCGACCTGGAGGCCGAACTCGCCGCGTCCGCCGTGGTCGTGGACGCGGAGTACACCACACCGGAAGAGCACCACAGCCCGATGGAGCCGCACGCGGCGACGGCGCGCTGGGACGACGGCCGGCTCGAAGTGGTGGACTCCAACCAGGGCAGCCGGTTCGTGGCGGACGAGCTCGCGCACCTGTTCTCGCTCGACCCGGGCTCGGTGCGGGTGCGCTCCGAACACATCGGCGGCGCCTTCGGATCCAAGGGAACCCGCCCGCACCTGGTGCTCGCGGTGATGGCGGCGACGGTTCTGCACCGACCGGTCCGGGTCGTCACGACCCGCCGTCAGATGTTCTCGCTCGTCGGCTACCGAAGCCCCACGGCGCAGCGCGTCAGGCTCGGCGCCGACGCCGACGGGCGGCTGCGCGCGCTCGACCACCAGGCGGAGTGCCTGACCTCGACCGTGTATGAATTCATCGAGCGCAGCGCCGATTACGGGCGTCCGGTGTACGACGCGGACGCGCACCACACCGTCAACCGTGCGGTACGGCTCGACGTGCCGACGCCGACCTGGATGCGCGCCCCGGGTGAGGCGCCGGGCTCGTTCGCGCTGGAGTCGGCGCTCGACGAGCTCGCCGAGAAGTGCGGCATCGACCCGATCGCGCTGCGCGTGCGCAACGAACCGGCCGTGGGGCCACTGTCCGGACTGCCGTTCAGCAGCCGCAATCTCCTCGCCTGCTTCGAGGAGGGCGCCCGCAGGTTCGGCTGGGCGGACCGCGACCCGCGTCCCGGCATCCGTCGCGAAGGGCGCCGACTGATCGGCACCGGCACGGCCGCCGCCGCGTTCCCCACGCTCTCCGCTCCGTCCACGGCGGCCGTGACGGCGGAGGCGGACGGCACCTTCACCGTACGGATCACCGCCAGCGACGTCGGGACCGGCGCGCGCACCGCGCTGACCCAGGTCGCCGCCGACGCGCTGGAGGTGGCACCGGAGCGCATCCGGATGCGGATCGCGGACAGCGACTTCGGTCCGGCGATCATCGCCGGCGGCTCGATGGGCACCCGTTCCTGGTCCTGGGCGATCATCGCGGCGGCCCGGGAACTGCGCGAGAAACTGGTTCCGGGCGGCGGCATTCCGCCCGAGGGAATCACCGTACGGTCGAACACGGCGGAGGCCATCGGCGCGCTGACGAACAAGGAACGGCACACCTTCGGGGCGCAGTTCGCCGAGGTCGCCGTGGACATCACCACCGGCGAGGTCCGCGTACGGCGCATGCTCGGGATCTTCGCCGCGGGCCGGATCGTCAACCCGCTCACCGCGCGCGGCCAGTTCATCGGCGGGATGACGTGGGGTCTGTCCATGGCGCTGCACGAGGAGGCGATCCGGGACCAGGCCTCCGGCGGCCACGTCGGCGCCGACCTCGCGGGCTACCACTTCGCCGCCAACGCCGACGTACCGGCCATCGAGGCGGACTGGGTGGACGACCCGGACCCGGACGACCCGGTCGGGATCAAGGGCATCGGCGAGATCGGGGTGGTGGGAGCCGCAGCGGCCATCGCCAACGCCGTCTGGCACGCGACCGGCGTACGCCACCGGAACCTGCCGATCCGGCCCGATCGCGTCCTGCTGGGGACTGAGGGAGCCCGGGGTGCTTGACATCGCCGACGAGCTGAACCGGTGGGTCGAGGAGGGCAGGGACTTCGCCGTCGCGACCGTCGTGAGCGTCGGCGGCAGCGCGCCGCGCGGACCCGGCGCCGCCCTAGCCGTCGACAGCCACGGCACGGCCATCGGCTCGGTATCCGGCGGCTGTGTCGAAGGGGCGGTGTACGACCTGTGCGTCCAGGCGCTCCAGGACGGCACGACGGTCCTCGAACGCTTCGGCTACAGCGACGAGGACGCGTTCGCGGTGGGCCTGACGTGCGGCGGGGTGATCGAGGTGCTGGTCACGCCCGTACGTACGGATGACTCGACACGTACGCATGAGCCGGTACGCGCGGATGAGGCGCTACGCACGGACGACTCGGTGTTCGCGGCATGGTTGTCGGCCGCCGCCCGGGGAGAGGCGGTGGCCCTCGCCCGGGTGGCCCGGGGCCCCGTCGGACTACGGGGCAGCGCGCTGCTCGTCCACACCGACGGATCGTACGAAGGTGGCCTCGACGTGCACCCGGAACTGGACGGGACCGCAGCCGCGGAGGCCCGCGCGATGCTGGACGCGGGCCGTACCGGCACCGTGGAGATCTCCGAGGACGGAGCGCGCTGCCCGGGCGGCGTGACGCTGTTCGTGGAGTCGAGCGTGCCGCCGCCCCGGATGATCGTCTTTGGTGCCGTGGACTTCGCGGCGGCGCTGGTACGGGTGGGCAAGTTCCTCGGCCACCACGTGACGGTGTGCGACGCCCGGCCGGTGTTCGCCACGGGTGCCCGTTTCCCGGAGGCGGACGAGGTCGTCGTCGACTGGCCGCACCGCTACCTCCGGCGCACCGGGACCGACCACCGCACCGTCCTGTGCGTGCTCACCCATGACGCCAAGTTCGACGTGCCCCTGCTGGAGACGGCCCTGCGCCTGCCGGTCGCGTACGTCGGTGCGATGGGCTCCCGCCGCACCCACGAGGACCGCAACCGCCGGCTGCGCGAAGTCGGCGTCACCGAAGGCGAGTTGGCGCGCCTTCGCTCCCCGATCGGCCTCGACCTCGGTGCCCGTACGCCCGAGGAGACCGCCCTGTCGATCGCGGCGGAGATCGTCGCGGCCCGGCGGGGCGGGTCGGGCGTTCCGCTGACCGGTGCGGGGACGCCGATCCACCACGACCGGGTGACGGTGTTGGCGACCGCAGCCGGATGACTCATGCGGAATGACCCCCCACACCGCAGTCTGGAGGTAGGGATTCGGAGCCGGAGGCCTGGAGGTCGGCATGAGCACGATGCACGCGGTACGCGGTCACCGTCGCGGCGGGCCGGAGCAGCTGACGTACGAGGTCGTACCGCGTCCCGAAGCGGGCGCGGGGGAGGTGCTGCTCGCCGTGCGGTCGGCGTCGATCACGTTGGGTGAGCTCGCGTGGGACGCGACCTGGACCGACAGCTTCGACGGCAGCGGTAGCCCGCGCACGCCGATCATCCCCTCCAAGGAGGTCTCCGGGATCGTTGCCCGGGTGGGCCAGGGGGTGACCGACTGGGACGTGGGTGACGAGCTGTACGGGCTGATCCCCTTCACCAGGGACGGGGCCGCCGCCGAGTACGTCGCCGTCCCCGCGGCCGTGCTGGCCGCCAAGCCGTCGAGCCTCGACCACGACCATGTGGCGGCCCTGCCGCTCGCCGGGCTGACGGCCTGGCAGGGGCTGGTCGGGCACGGTGGCCTGCGCCCCGGCTTCCGCGTGCTGGTGCACGGCGGCGCGGGCGGTGTCGGTTCCGTCGCCGTACAGCTGGCGGCCGCCCTGGGCGCCTCCGTCACCGCGACGGCCTCGGCCGGAGCCGCGGACTTCGTGCGCGAGCTGGGTGCCGAGCAGGTCATCGACTACCGCACCGAACGCTTCGAGGAGCACGTCAAGGACATGGACCTGGTCCTCGACACCGTCGGCGGCGACACCCAGGACCGCTCCTGGCAGGTGCTGCGCCCGGGCGGTGTGCTGGTCAGCATCGTGGCTCCGCCGGACCCCTCGAAGGAGGGCGGCGTGTTCTTCGTCGTCGAGCCCGACCGGGCCGGCCTCGACGAGCTGACCCGGCTGGTCGACGACGGCAAGCTGGTACCGCGGGTCGAGCGTGTGGTGCCGCTGGCCGAGACCGCCCAGGCGTACATGGCGCTTGAGGAGGGACATCGGCTCGGGAAGATCGTGCTCCGGGTGTCGTGAGCGCAGGGGTGCCCTGAGCGGCGGCCGTGAGCGGGAGGGGCGTGCTCGTAGGCGCCTCACCATGTGTCGATGAACGAGCGCCCGCGCTCCGCAGGGAGAGACGGGCCGCCGTCCAGTGCCGCCAGGATCCACGCACGCGACTCCGCCGGATCGATCACCGCGTCGATCTCCAGTGCCGCCGCCGCGTTGACCGCCTTCCCGTGCTCGTACAGTTCGGCCACGCGCGTCTCGAAGGCGCGCTCGCGTTCCCCGGGGTCGGTGATCGCCGCCAGTTCCTTGCGGTAGCCGAGGCGGACCGCGCCCTCCAGGTCCATGCCGCCGAACTCGCCGCTCGGCCAGGCGGCGGTGGCCAGGGGAGCGCGGGTGGAGCCGCCCATCATGGCCATGGCGCCGAGCCCGTACGCCTTGCGCAGGACGAGGCCGACGAGGGGGACGCGGAGGTTCGCGCCGGTCACGAAGAGGCGGGCGAAGTGCCGTACCGTGGCGGTGCGTTCGGCGTCCGGGCCGACCATGAAACCCGGGGTGTCGCAGAGCGAGACGACCGGGAGTCCGAAGGCGTCGCAGAGTTGCAGGAAGCGGGCCGTCTTGTCCGCCGCGTCGCGGTCGAGGGCGCCGCCCAGGTGGGCCGGATTGCTGGCGATGAGGCCAAGAGGGCGGCCTTCGATACGGACGAGGCACGTCAACACCCCGATGCCGAAGGCCCCGCGCAGCTCCAGTACCGAGCCGGTGTCCGCCAGCGCCTCGACGGCCGCGTGCATGTCGTACACGCGTCGGCGGTTCTCCGGGACGACATGCCGGAGCAGCCGCTGGTCCGGTGCCTCCCAACTGGCCTGTGCACCTTGGAAGTACGACAGGTACCGGCGTGCCACTTGCACCGCCTCCGCCTCGTCGGCCACCGCCAGGTCCACCACCCCGTTGGGGACTTGGACCGACAGCGGGCCGACCTCCTCCGGGCGGTACACGCCCAGGCCGCCGCCCTCGATCATCGCGGGGCCGCCCATGCCGATCGAGGCGTCCGGCGTCGCGATCACGACGTCGCAGCAGCCGAGCAGTGCCGCGTTGCCCGCGAAGCACCGTCCCGAGGCGATGCCGACGAGCGGTACCAGGCCGCTCAGCCGTCCCATCCGGTGGAAGGTCGTCACGTCCAGTCCGGCGACGGAGGTGGTGTCCGTGTCCCCGGGGCGGCCACCGCCCCCCTCCGCGAACAGCACGACCGGCAGCCGCCGTTCCTCCGCGAGTGCCAGCATCCGGTCGGTCTTGCGGTGGTTCTGCAGCCCTTGTGTGCCCGCGAGCACCGTGTAGTCGTACGACATCGCCACGCACGGCCCGCCGCCCACGCGCCCGGTCCCGGTGATCATCCCGTCGGCCGGCGTCGAACGGATCAGGTCGTCCAGCGAGCGCCGCTGGCGCTGGGCGGCGATCGCCAGGGCCCCGAACTCGGTGAAGGTTCCCTCGTCGCACAGGTCCTGGATGTTCTCACGGGCGGTGCGACGCCTGATCGCATGACGTTTCGCGACGGCCTCGGGACGGTTCTCGTCCAGGCCGAGGGCGTGGCGGCGCACCGCCTCGGCCAGATCGGGGCGTACGGCGTTCAGGTCCGGGGTCGTGTCGGCGTCCGACCCGGCGGTCGCGCCGGTCAGCTCGTCCAGTGCCACCAGAGGACGCCCTTCGCCGACCGTCTCGCCCACGCGCACGTGCAGCGCGCGGACGACACCGGCGCCCGGAGCCCGTACGACGTGCTCCATCTTCATGGCCTCCAGGACCAGCAACTGCTGGCCGGCCCGCACCGGTTCACCCGGAGCGACGGCGACCGAGACGACCGTGCCGCTCATCGGCGCGTGCACCGTCCCGTCCGTGTCCACCGGATCCGCTTCCTCCTCAGCGGGCAGAAGCTCGGCCAGGTGCTCCTCGACGAATCCGGTGTGCCGCCAGAACCCCGGTCGGTCAAGAACCGCCCGCAGCAAGGGAATTCCGGTCCGCACGCCCTCGACCTCGAACTCGCCGAGCGCCCGCCGGGCCCGGTCGCACGCGGCGTCGACGCCGTGCGGCACATGGGCGATCACCTTGGCGAGCAACGAGTCGTAGCGGAGGTCCACCGGGGCGCCGGCCCGCACCGCTGTGTCGACCCGCACGCCCGGCCCCGTCGGCACGTCGAACCGCGTAAGCCGCCCGGCCGACGGCCGCACCGTGCCGTCGGCGGACGTGACCTCGGCGTTGACCCGGGCCTGGACGGCGAACCCACGGGGCTCGGCCGGGGGCCCCGCGAGCCCCAGCGCCTCCAGCGTCTCGCCCGTGGCCAGCCGCAGTTGTACGGCGACCAGGTCGACGCCCGTCACCTCCTCGGTGACCGTGTGCTCCACCTGGAGCCGGGGATTGGCCTCGATGAAGTGGAACGCGTCGTCCTGTTCCTGGTCGTCACGTTGTTCTCGCACGAGTGGTTCCCGCACGAGGAACTCGAAGGTAACCAGGCCTGTGCAGCGCGTGGCGTGAGCCATCCGCAGGGCGGCGGAATGAAGCTTCTCCCTTGTGGCGGCGGCCAGTTCGGGAGCGGGCGCGATCTCGATCAGCTTCTGATGGCGGCGCTGGGCGCTGCAGTCCCGCTCCCAGAGGTGTGTGACGGCGCCGATGGCGTCGCCGACGATCTGCACCTCGATGTGCCGGGCACCCTCCAGCAGCCGTTCCACGTACAACTCGTCGCGCCCGAAGCTGTGCCGGGCCTCCGAGCGGCACCGCTCCCACGCCTCCGCCAGCTCCCCGACGGAGCGCACCGCCCGCATACCGCGACCGCCGCCCCCGCCGACCGCCTTGATCATCACGGGACCGCCGGCGAGGAAATCCCGCGCCCCTTCGAGCGTGGTGGCGCCGTCCGATCCGGGCAGGACCGGCACTCCCAGCGAAGCGGCGAGGGCACGCGCGCGTGCCTTGTCGCCGAACAGGTCCAGGACATCGGGGGAGGGGCCCACGAAAGTGACGCCGGCCGCCGCGCAGCGCCGCGCGAAGGCGGCGTCCTCGCTCAGGAACCCGTACCCGGGGTGCAGGAACGCGCACCCGGTCTTCCGCGCGGCCGCCACCACCGCGTCCGCGTCGAGGTAGTCCCGCAACGGCACGGCGTCGTCGGCCCGCCCGGCATGCTGGTCGTCGCCGTCCGTGTACACCGCGACCGTGCGCAGCCCGAGTTCGGAGGCGGCGCGCAGCACCCGTACGGCGATCTCCCCGCGATGGGCGACGAGTACGGCGGCAGAACCCATGTGCCCTCCCTTCCCCGGAAGTTGTGGAAGTTCAGGATGCCGGAGTGGACTCCGCGAGCCAGTCGTACGCGGACCGCGCCGTGAAGTCGGCCTGGCCGCCGCGCAGCAGCAGCCCGGCCGTCGCGAAGGCCGGGTCGTCGGCATGTGCGGCGACATACGGGATCGCGATGCAGCGCATCCCGGCCGCGTGCGCGGCGGCGGCGCCCGGCGCGGCGTCCTCCATGACCACGCAGTCCGCCGGGGCGGCACCCAGACGGCGCGCCGCCTCCAGGAAGACATCGGGGGCGGGCTTGCCGTGTGCGACCTCGTCGGCCGAGACGACGGTCGTCAGGTGGGAGGCGAGGCCCGAGCCCGCCAGGATCGCCTCGATGGCCTCCGGCGAGGACCCCGAGGCGACGGCCATCGGGACGCCCTCGGCCGCCAGCAGCTCCACGAACTTCCGCATCTCCGGGTACACATGCGTGGCGGCGCGGGCCAGCTCCAGATAGCGGCGGTTCTTTTCGGCGAGCAGGGTGTCGAGCGGGGCGGACAGGCCGTAGCGCTCCTTCCAGAGCGAGAGCGTCTCCTGGGTGCTGATGCCGACGTACCGCTCGTGGTCGGCCCAGGTGAAGTCGGTGATGCCCTGCCCGGCGAGCGTCTGCCGCCCCGCTTCGAAGTAGTTCGGTTCGCTGTCCACGAGCGTTCCGTCGAGATCGAAGATGACCGAAGTGCCGCCGAGAGTGCTCATGGGGTCCAGGATGCCAAGGGGCCGGCTCCTCGCACGCGTGCGGATCAGCCCTTGGCCGCGCGCCCGATCGACTCCACCAGCGGCAGCAGCCGCTGCGGGACACGTTCGCGCAGCGCCACCTCCGTGCGGGTGCGGACGACACCCGGCAGGCTGATCAGCGTCTGGATCACGTCCTCCAGGTGTCCGTTGTCGCGCGCCACGACCCGGGTGAGCAGATCACCGCCGCCCGTGATCGAGAACACCTCGATGATCTCCGGCACGGCGGCCAGCGCGTCGCCCACGTCGTCGAGATGGCCCTGCGTGACCTCGATGTGCACGAAGGCCAGGACGGGGTGGCCGAGCGCGGCGGGGGACAGGGACGGGCCCGTACCGGTGATCACTCCGTCCCGCTCCAGCCGGTCGAGGCGAGCCTGGAGCGTGCCACGGGCGACCCCGAGCATGCGGGCGTACTCGCGCACACTGGTGCGCGGCTGCTCCAGAAGCAGCCGCAGAATGCGGGTGTCAAGCTCGTCCACGGCCATAGTCCGTTGGCCTCCTTGCTGTCTGCGGCGTTCGCCTCAAACTGTACCAATGGCTCAGTCGAAACCGAGCCGGTTGAACCAGTTCCTGGCTGTTGCTTACCTTGTCTGTATTGATGGCGCTGCGCAGCGCCGGACGGCAAGGACGCCGTACCGGACCCGCGGCGCCTTTCCCATGTCTTGAAAGTGTCGATGCGTAGTGGGGGCGGGCCGCCGACGGTGAAGAAGATGTTCATGGCTCCGGATCCGGGACTGTTCCGGCTGCGGGTCTCGCTGCGGGCGGTCCTCGGCATAGGCCTCGCGGTGACTCTGTCCGAGCTGGCCGGGCTCTCGCTGTCCGCGTCCATCACGGGCGGGCTCGCGGCGCTCCTCGCACTGTTCACGGTCGGTGACACGACCGTGCGCGGCCAGGCCCTCACCACCGCCCTGCTGCCGGTGGCCGGCCTCCCGGTCCTCGCGCTCGCGACCGCCCTGCACGGGATGCCGCCGCTGCGCGACGCGACCTGGCTCGCGGTGATCTTCTGCGGGGTGTACGCCCGCCGCTGGGGCCCGCGCGGCCACGCCCTCGGCATCTTCGCGTTCATGATGTTCTTCACCACCCAGTTCCTGCACGCCGTCCCCGGCCAGCTCCCGCAGCTGTACGCCGCCGTCGCGCTGTCGCTGGCGGCGTCCTCGGGGGTGCGCTTCGGCGCGTGGTGCATCGAGCGGCGCACTCCGCCGCCCGCCGCGCCGGCGCCGCTGGACGGGCGCGGGCTCGCGCGCCCCGCCACGCGTCAGGCCTTCCAGGCCACGGCCGCCTGCGCCTTCGCCCTCTCGGCGGGCCAGGCGCTCTCGCACGACCGCTGGTACTGGGCCGTCGGCACCGCCTGGTGGATCTTCGTGAACACGGCCTCACGCGGAGAGACGCTCATCCGCGGCTTCCGGCGCGTCGTCGGCACGGTCACCGGCATCGTGGCCGGGCTCCTGATCGCCGTACCGCTGCACGGCGCCCCGGTACCCACCGCCGCGCTCGTCGCGGTCTGCGTCTTCGGGATCTTCTACACGGCCGCGCCGTCGTACAGCTGGATGATGTTCTTCGTCACCGTCATGGCGGGACTGCTGTACGGACTGCTCGGCGTGCTGCACCCCGGGCTGCTCGGTCTCCGCCTCGCCGAGACCGGTGTCGGCGCGCTCGGCGCCGCGCTCGCCGTCGCGCTGATCCTGCCCATCACCACGCACACGGTCACCGACCGGTGGGTCGAGCGGGCGCTGCACGCGGTGCACGGCTGCACCGCGACGGCGGCCAGGAGGCTCGCGGGCGACGCCCACGCCGACCCGGCGCCGCGCGCGGCAGAGCTCGAAGCACTTCTGGGGCGCGTACGCATGGCGCTCGCGCCCCTGGTGCATCCGCTCAACCCGGTGCGGGCCCGCAAGGCCCGCGCCCGCCAGATCCTCGCCCTCCTCGACGACTGCGCCCGTGAGGTACGCGGTCTCGCGGCCGTCGCAGCCGACCCGGACGCCTCGCACGACGCCCGCCTCACGGCCGCGTGCCGACGCGTGGAGACGGCGATGGAGTCCCTGGTCGGCGCGGTGCCGGAACGCGCCCTGACGGCCCAGCACGGCGCCCCGGGCCATCACCCCGGCGCCGAGCAGGCACTCGCCCACCTCTACGGCCTGGAGCGGGCTCTCGTCGCGCTGGCCACGCCCCTGCGCGGCTCGCGGCTCGCGGGCGTCTGACGTCCCCGGGACGGGACGCGGCTCATGAGCGTCCGACGCTTTCCGGGCCGGGACTCCGACGTCGGCACTTGGACACCAACCTCCGGAATGAGGCACATTTACCGGCCATCTAGAGGGTGGATCACCGCACCGACCGGGTAACCCCGCGGCTATCAGACGCACGGATCCCGCGGACCGTGCGGGAGCGGCCCGCGGGCGGAGCCGCTTGGGGGTGGCACCATGCGGGACTTCCCTCGCAGAACCGGACACGGGGAGCACTTCGCGGAGGACGGGAGCGCGGGGTGCCCGGCACCGTGGGACGGTGGGCCGGGAGGGTGGCTGGACCGGGTTCCGGCCCGTCGCGGGGGAGACGGTACGGCCCCGAGCGCGCCGTACGCGCAGGTCGGCGCCGGCACCGGTCCACAGACCCCGGGCCTCAGGGGACAGCTGATCCCCCGTCGTTTCGACGCCGGCGCCCGAACCCGTCACGACGCCGTCTCCCGCGGCCCCGATCCCACGCCGCACGAACTCCTGCGCGCCGCTGCCGAGTTCCTCACCCTCCACCACACCGAGGAACGCCTCGGCGACCCGGGCCGCCGGATCGCCGCCGCCCGCCGGGAGATCGCGGACACCGGGACATACCGGCACGCCAGGGAAGAGCTCGTCTTCGGTGCGCGCGTCGCATGGCGCAACGCCAACCGGTGCATAGGGCGGCTGTACTGGCACTCCCTGTGCGTGCGGGACCGCAGGGACGTGCGGGACGCGGAAGAGGTCGCCGAGGGCTCGGCGGACCATCTGCGGGAGGCGACGCACGATGGCCGGATCCGGGCGCTCATCACGGTCTTCGCGCCCGACGAGCCGGGGCGCCCCGGCCCCAGGATCTGGAACGAGCAGCTCATCCGGTACGCGGGCTACGCACGCCCGGACGGCGGCGTGACCGGCGACCCGCGCAACGCGGGCCTCACCTCGCTCGCCCAGCGGATCGGCTGGCCCGGTGGCCCCGGCACCCCCTTCGACGTACTGCCGTTGGTGGTCCAGGGCTCCGACGACAAGCTCCGCTGGTTCGCGTTGCCGGACGACGCGGTGCTCGAAGTGGAGCTCGCCCACCCCGAGTACACCTGGTGGCGCGCGCTCGGACTGCGCTGGCACGCGGTGCCCGCGCTCGCCAACATGTGCCTGGAGATCGGTGGCATCTGCTACCCGGCGGCCCCGTTCAACGGCTGGTACATGGGCACGGAGATCGGCGCCCGCAACCTCGCCGACACCGACCGCTACGACCTTCTGCCGTTCATCGCCGACCGTCTGGGCCTGGACACCCGCACCGACCGCTCCCTGTGGAAGGACCGCGCGCTCGTCGAACTCAACCGCTCCGTGCTGCACTCCTTCGACCGCGCGGGTGTCACCGTCACCGACCACCACACCGAGTCCCGTCGCTTCCTCACCCACCTCGGCCGCGAGGAACGCAAGGGCCGCCCGGTCGGCGCGGACTGGTCGTGGATCGTGCCGCCCATCTCCGGCAGCGCCACGCCCGTCTTCCACCGCACGTACGAGGCCGTGGAGCGGCGGCCCGCGTACGTCCACCACCCGGAGGCCCTTGAACGGGCGCGGGGCACTGCCTTGGTCTAGACCGCCGATCTACGACTGCTACCGTCGGCCCCGGAACGGCGCAGGACCGAGAGGGGTCAGCAGTGGCAGACGGCGGCAGGCGGCAACAGCGGGCGTTCATCGGCTCGTTCACGGCGGCGGGAGGCCTCGGCGTCCTCACCGCGGCCGTGGACCCGGGCAGCGGCGCGCTGACCGTCCTGAGCGCGGTGGACGGCGTCCCCGACCCCTCGTATCTCGCCCTGTCGGCCGACCGGGACATGCTCTACGCGGTCAGCGAGACGGCCGACGGCGCCGTGGCCGCGTTCCGCGTGCACGGCGACAAACCGGAACTCACCGGGCCGCCCGTGCCGGTCGGCGGCAGCGGTCCCACGCACCTCGGCCTGTTCGCCGGACACGTCCTGACCGCCAACTACGGCTCCGGCAGCGTCACCGCGGTACCCGTTCGCCCCGGCGGCGGCCTCGCGAGCGCCGCCTCCAGCGTGCTCCAGCACACCGGCTCGGGCCCGCACACCCCGCGCCAGCAGGGCCCGCACGCTCACCAGGTGCAGTCCGACCCGAGCGGCAGGTGGGCGGTGAGCGTCGACCTCGGCACGGACTCCGTACGGGTGTGCGCGCTGGACGGCGGAACGCTCACGCTGCACCGCGAGATCGCCCTGCGCCCCGGCTCAGGACCCCGCCACCTCGTCTTCCATCCGCGCGGCGAACACGCGTACGTCCTCAACGAACTCGCCCCCACTATCACCGTCTGCCGCTGGGACACCGCCGAAGGCTCGCTGCGGCCCGTCGGCGAGACGCCGGTGCTGTCGGGCGTCCCGGACGGTGACGCGTACCCGTCGGGCATCGTCGTGTCGCCCGACGGGCGCTTCGTGTGGACCGCCACCCGCGGCCAGGACGTCGTCTCCGTGCTCACGCCCGACGCGGTCGGAGAGGGGCTGCGGCTGGTCGCCACCGTGCCCTGCGGCGGCACCTGGCCCCGTGCGCTGGCCATCGACCCCTCGGGCCGCTTCCTGTACGCCGCGAACGAGCGCTCCGGCGACGTCACCTGGTTCGTGGTCGACCCGGACACGGGTGTGCCGCGCCGCGGCGGTTCGGTGCAGGCTCCGGCGGCGTCCTGCGTGGTCTTCGGCTGACCTCGCGTCGTGCGCCCGTAGGCGCGCATGTGCGTGCGCACGGGAAAGGGCCCGCTCCTGCGCGAGGAGCGGGCCCTTTCCCGTGTACTGGTCGTACGGGTTGATCTGGTCGTACGGGTGGTACCGGCGAACCGGACGGCTAGTGGATCGGCGCGCCCTGCGGCTGCTGCGGGGCGATACCCAGCGCCGTCGTGTACTTGGCCAGCGCGAGCTTGCCGATCGCCGGGTACGGGCCGAGCGCCTCGGCGGCGGAGCAGCCCGCCTCCTTGGCGGCCGCGTCGAGCAGACCCGCGTCGAGCTCGGGACCGATCAGATACGGCGCGAGCGCCAGCTGCTGGGAGCCCGAGCCGCGCAACTGCTCGGCGGTGGCCGCGATCGCGCCCTCCTCGTCGAGCGCCGCCGCCATCACCGGCACGGCGAGCCGCGCGGCGAGCAGCATGCCGGTGATCCCGGCGGCCTGCACGGCCTCCTCGCCGCCCACGGAGGCCAGGATGATGCCGTCCGCGGCGGTCGCCACGGTGAACAGCCGGGCGCGGTCGGCACGGGCCAGGCCCGCCTCCGACAGGCGCACGTGCAGCGCCTCGGCGAGCAGCGGGTGCGGGCCGAGCACATCGGTCAGATCGGCCGCGACACGGCTGTCCATGACGGCCTGGCGGATCCGGCGCAGCAGCGCGTTGTCCGGGCTGGCGAGCAGCGGCACCACGACGGCGACGGGGCCGTCGGGCTCGGTCACGTCAGCACCGGCGGCGCGGGCCTGCTCGAAGCGTGCGACACGCTCCTCGGCGGCGTGCGTCAGCACGGACTGCAGCGTCGGGAATTCGTCATTCCCGTCGAGGTACCCGATCCGGGCGTCGAGGCCGGGCAGCTCGGAGCGCGCGATGCTCACGACCTCCTCGGCGAGGCTGCGCGTGGCGGCGCTGGGCGGGCCCGGCACCGCGAGGACGAGCGCGGGCGCACCCTCGGGAGCCGCCAGGGGCTCGGGACGGCGGTGCCGCCCGGGCTGGCGGGGTCGCGGCATTCGTACTGGCAGGCCGGACGCGGGCCCAGTGGGGGAGCTCATGGCGTCGCATGTTACTGGCTTCCTGGGCTCCCCTGTTCGGGGAGGGTGCAGGTGAGCGGTATCCGTCCGCTTTTGTCTGATGAGTTACATACAGATCAGAAGTGATCAGTACCAACCCACTTGCCTGTCCTGTGATATGTGGCGACGCCCGGGACGGGCATGGCACCGGCCTCACGTGTCCGACAGGGCGGATCAATCACCCTTTTTTGGTCATGTCCTACTCCGTCACCACGTACAGCATCCGCTCGTCGCAGGGGAGCGCGAGCCGGTCTCCGGCCAGATCGACGGCGATGAGCACGGCGCCGTGCAGCGGGTCGCCGGCGGGCGGTACCAGCCTGGCGTGGGGCAGTTGCTCCGCCAGCCCCTCCCGCAGCGGTACGAGGAGGGGGTCCCCCATCTTGAACAGGCCACCGGTGCAGGCGATCAGGGCCTCGTCGGTGTCCGGGCAGACCGCGGCCGCCGACTCGGCCATGTACCGGGCGGCCGTGCGCAGGACGCCCGACGCCACCGGGTCGCTCGCGGCGCAGGCGGCCACCTCCGGTGCGAAGGAGGCGAGTACGGCGGGACGGTCCGTGCGCGGATACAGCTTGCCCGGCAGGGTCGGCACCGGGCCGAACATCTCCTCCGCCCGCGCCAGCAGCGCCGACGATCCGCCGGGGCGTCCGTCGAAGGCCCGTACGGCCGCTTCGAGCCCGGCGCGACCGATCCACGCCCCGCCGCCGCAGTCGCCGAGGAGATGACCCCAGCCGTCCGCCCTGCGCCAGCTCACCAGGTCCGTGCCCACCGCGATCATGCCGGTGCCCGCGGCGAGGACCGCGCCCGGCCGTGGTCCGAGCGCACCCGTGTACGCGGTGACCGCGTCGGCGGCCAACGCGAGCCGCCGTACGCCCAGTTCCCGCTCCAGCGCCGACGGCAGCGCGGCGCGCAGTTCGTCGCCCAGTGTGGCCAGGCCGGCGGCTCCGACGGCGACCGCACGGAGCGTGTCCACCCCGCACTCGGTCATCAACTGCCGGGCCATCGGAAGCAGTTGCTCCAGCAGGTGCCCGGCGTCGATGCCGCGCGGGCCCGTACGGACCGGTTCCCCGGAGGCCAACGGACCCGGGCGGGCCCCCTCGTGGTCGCCGGGGACCGCGAGCACCGCGCGCAGCCCCGAACCCCCCGAGTCCACGGCCAGCACACCGGTGTGCCCGCCGGGGTGCGTCACGGCAGACGCCAGTCCACCGGCTGTGCTCCCTGCCTGGCCAGCAGGTCGTTGGCCCGGCTGAACGGGCGGGAGCCGAAGAAACCGCGGTCCGCCGACATCGGGGAGGGGTGCGCGGACTCGACCGACGGCAGGTCGCCCAGCAGGGGCCGCAGATTGCGGGCATCGCGCCCCCACAGGATCGACACCAGCGGACGCCCCCGCGCCGCCAGCGCCCGTATCGCCTGTTCGGTGACCTCTTCCCAGCCCTTGCCGCGGTGCGCCGCGGGGCTGCGCGGGGCCGTGGTGAGCGCCCTGTTGAGCAACAGCACGCCCTGCCCGGTCCACGGGGTGAGGTCGCCGTTGGACGGCTGGGGCAGCCCCAGGTCGGTGTTGAGCTCGCGGTAGATGTTGATCAGGCTGCCGGGCAGCGGACGCACATCCGGCGCGACCGAGAACGACAGCCCCACCGCGTGCCCCGGGGTCGGGTAGGGGTCCTGGCCGACAATCAGGACGCGGACGTCGTCGAAGGGCTGTTGGAAGGCGCGCAGGACATTCGCCCCCGCCGGGAGATAGGTGCGTCCCGCGGCGATCTCCGCGCGCAGGAAGTCGCCCATCTCGGCGATCCGTCCGGCCACGGGTTCCAGGGCTTTCGCCCAGCCCGGTTCGACGATTTCATGCAACGGTCGTGGTGCCACGGGCGTCACCCTACTGCCGTACACGCGGCGGAGATCAACCGGTGGCCGTCGGACGACCGAGGATGACCGGTCCGTTGACGAACCGGGTACCCGCGAGACAAGGTGCGCGTCTTCATCGTCCGGTGGAGCCTCCCGAAGGGTGTGGGTGGGATCTTCCGGGCCTCAGGCGACGACCGCGGCGCGTACGCAGAGCACATCCGGCAGGTGCGAGGCCAACTGCCGCCAGCTGTCGCCGTCGTCGGCCGACGCGTACACCTCGCCGTTGCGGTTGCCGAAGTACACGCCCGCCGGGTCCGCGCCGTCGGTGCAGAGCGCGTCGCGCAGGACCGTGCCGTAGTGGTCCTCGGTGGGCAGTCCGGCCGTCAGCGGCTCCCAGCTCTTGCCCGCGTCCGCCGTGCGGAAGACACGACAGCGCCGGTCGGCCGGGACGCGGTCCTCGTCGGCGTTGATCGGGAAGACGTACGCCGTGTCGCCGCGGTGCGGATGCGTGGCTGCCGCGAACCCGAAGGTGGACGGCAGGCCCGCGCCGATGTCGGTCCAGTGCCCGCCCGCGTCGTCGCTGCGGTACACCCCCCAGTGGTTCTGCAGATACAGCCGGTCCGGAGTCGCCGCGTCCTGCGCGATCTTGTGCACGCACTGGCCGAACTCCGGGTTCGGATCAGGAAGGAACACCGCGGAGACACCGGAGTTGGAGGGCGCCCAGCTCGCGCCGCCGTCCTTGGTGCGGAACACCCCGGCCGTGGAGACGGCGACCGTCACGGCTCGTGGGTCGCGCTGGTCGGTGAGGATGGTGTGCAGTCCCTCCCCGCCGCCGCCCGGTACCCACTTCGAGCGAGTCGGGTGCTCCCAGAGTGGACGGACCAGCTCGAAGGACTCGCCCCGGTCCTCCGAGCGGTACAGCGCGGCCGGCTCCGTGCCCGCGTACACGACGTCCGGTTCGGCGGCCGCCGGGTGCAACTGCCACACCCGCTCCAGCGAAGCGCCCGTGTCCTTGGGGAACTTGACGGCGGCCTTGGCCGGCTCGGTCCACGTCCGGCCCAGGTCGTCGGAGTGGAAGACGGACGGGCCCCAGTGCGCGCTGTCCCCTCCAACCAGCAGCCGCGTGTTCTGGCCCCTGGTGTCGATCGCGACCGAGTACACGGCCTGCGCGTTGAAGTACGGACTCTCGTCGAACTCCCAGGTGCCGCCGCGTCGGCGTCCGATGAAGAGCCCCTTACGAGTGCCCACGGTGAGCAGTACGTCGGCCATGTCGGCCACCTCCGCGACGTCGTTGTCTCAGACACGGGCCAGTCTGCACCTCGCCACTGACAGTCACCTCTGGACGCGGCATCTCCGCAGGTCAGTCCGGTGGTGTCGATGCTTGGCCGGGATTCACGGGCGGTCACCGCCGAGCGGCGGCGCGGGGTGCCGGGACACCGGGTGCGGACGAGCCGGGGGACTCGGCTGAGCATCGGAGGGGCCGAGCGCGTATGGGAGGGAGATGTGGCAGATCCGTGCGGTTGTGAGGAGGATGCCATTGATGGCGGCATTCCGTGGTCCGAAGGTGTGGCTGTGGCGGTGGCGGCGCAACCCGCTACGGCGGCGCAGCGATGCCCTGGAGGCCTGGGTCGTGCTCGTCGCCTGGGCGGTCACGGTGCTCGGCGGCGTGTTCACGGGCCTCGCGGCCACGCAGGCCGTGGAGCACGGTCTCGCCCAGGAGCGCGCCGAGTGGCGTTCCGTCGCGGCCCTGCTCACCGAGGACGCGCCGGATGAGGGCGCCACGGAATCCGCCGGTGACCTCGTCTGGGCGAAGGTGCGCTGGACCGCGGCGGACGGCTCTCCGCGCGCGGGCCAGGCGCGGGTGTTCGCCGGCACCGTCGCGGGCACCTCGGTGACCGTCTGGACCGACCCGGACGGCCGCCTGGTCACCAGGCCCGCCACCGCGTCCCAGGCCAGACTGCGGGCCTCCCTCGTCGGCGTCCTGGTGGGCGTGAGCGCGGCGGGCGTGCCCTTCGTGTGCGGGCGGCTCGTCCGTGGCCGTCTGGAACGCCGGCGCATGGAGCAGTGGGACCAGGAGTGGGAGCGGATCGGACCCCTGTGGGGGCGGAAGACGAGCTGAGCGGGCTGCGGGCCGGCGGTGCGTCGCGCACCGTCTGGACCTCGCCTCAGGGCCGACCGGGCCCTCGGCTGGGCCGGTCGGCCCGTGCCGGGACCGGCCGCAGGGCGCCATGCTGATGGCCGGCAGGGGAGAAGCCCGACACCGGAGTAGCCCCACACCGGAGAAGCCTCCGCGACGGCCTCGCCCACTCCGACGGCCCGGCCGCCGACCCGGCCGCCCGGGTCACGGAGGGCCGCCGCGGAGGGCCGCCGCGGAGGGCAGGCGCGAAGGGCCGGCGCACGGGACGAAGGCGGGCACCCGGATGAGGCGGGCACCCGGATGAGGCGGGCACTCGGACGAGGCGGGTACCCGGCCCTTCCCGTGCGGCACAACTGAGCGTCGGCCCGCGCTGTGCCGCACCACGTCCGCGCTTCCGTGGCACCGTCCACCGGACGCGCGGACGTGTCTCCGTCCGCCCGCGCACACGTGCGCCGACCGTGCGCCGTCGCGAGCTGCGAGTGATCCCCAGTCCGTGCGCGGGGCGGTCGGCGGGGCCCGGAGCCGTGCACGCTATATGGCGTCCAGTGCCGCGCGGCAGGTGTGCAGGAGTCGTTCGTCCTCAAGGATGTCGTGGCTGCCGTAGCCGCCGGAACGCCGAGCCCGGTGCCGACGTGGTGCGGCGAGTTCAGCGTGGACCAGATCGTGGGCGGGCGCTGCCGCGGTGCCCATCCGGAGCAGGCACGCGGCGATCGTGCCTCGGGTGTACGCGTTCTGCCGCCAGGCGGAGCGGAGCGCCGGAAGGACGGGTTCGGGATCCCCGTCGATGTCCCACAGCGCGCACGCGGCAGCCGTCCGCTCCCACACCTCGGCGGATTCGGCCAGGCGGCGCAGTTCCGGGAGTGCGGGGGCGGCCAACGGTCCCAGGCGGCCCAGGGCTTCGGCGGCCATCCGTGGATGACCCGCCTCCTCCGCGGTCAACTCCCCCAACAGCGGCGGAAGTACGGCCTCCACGTCTCCTGTCACCGACCAGAGCGCGGTGGCCGCCGTGACGGCGCGCTCGCCGTCCAGCAGCTCGCGCAGCGCCGGTATCGCCTCACGAGCGTCCGTCCCGAACGTCCCGAGCGTTCTGGCGAGCGCCTCCACGAGCGAGTCCCGGAACCGCAGATCGCGCGGCATGCCGTGCAGCAGCCGCAGCACTTCCGGTACGGCGGCGCCGTACCGCAGCCTGCCGAGGGCGGACAGCAGCGGGGCGGCCCGGTTGTACGTTTCCGGGGAGTCGAGGGGGACGTCGCCGAGCCGCTCCCGCAGCAGGGGGGCCAGCTGTTCGGCCGCCGGGCCCAGGTACTCGACCGTGTAGCCGATGTCGTTCGGAATGACGGGTTGGGCCAGCACCCGTGCGAGCGCCGGTACCGCCCGGGGATCCCCGGATCGCGCCAAGGCCTTCAGCGGGCGGCCCAGAGTCGTCGTCCCGCATCCCCAGGACTCCGGGGCCGCCTCGACAAGGGTGGCGAGGCGGTCGGCGGCCGGGACCGCCAGCGTGAACAGGGACTCCAGGACGGATACCGCGGCATCGCGCAACCGCTCCTCGTCCGAGGCGAGTTGCTCGCCGATCAGCGCGACCGGTTCCCCGTAGTCGGCGCGCCATTCACGGAACAGCCCCGCGGACATCCACACGGCATTGCACCGGTCGGCCGGATCGGCGCTGGTCAACTGCCCCTTGAGCAGGGCGATCCGGTCGGTGGTGCGGGCATCGAGCGCCGAGTGCAGCGTCCGCAGCAGCTGGGAGCCCTCTTCGTCCGCGGGCCGCAGGCGGCGCAGATGGCTGATGAGGGTGTCGGTGTCGGGCCGTTCGGGCTCGGCCGGCACCCGGGGGCGCTGTGAGCGGGCCCGGAGCAGGGCGACGACGGTGGGGACGAGGTCGGCGGGCAGGCGATCGGGTGCGCAGCCCGCGAGTTGACCGAGCGCGGCGAGCCTCAGCCCCGGGTCGTTCGGGGCGGCACTGAGCGCCATCAGGCAGTCCACCGCCGGACCGGCGGACTCGGTGTGCAGCCGTGCGAACAGTCCGAGGCCCTCGGCCAGTGCCAGCCGGACGCCACCCTCCCGCTCGTCGTCGAGTCGCTGCCTCAACAGGCCGAGCACGCGAGCCGGTTCGTCCAGAAACCGCACGAGCGCGCGAGGCACTGCCCGGCGTACCTCCGGGTCCCGGTCCGCGACCAGCTCGACGAAGACCGCGGCGCCCGCCCGTATCGCGGTCCGCGCCATCGCGTAGTTGTCGTGGCGGTCCTCCTCACCGGCGTCGAGCGAGATGTCGTCCTCGTCGAGGTCGAAGCCGTCCGCGTCCCCTCCGCCGATGCTGACGAGCAACTCCACGATGCCGCACCGGTCGGGGAGTTCGGCGTGCGTGACGAGCGCGAACAGGAACGGGATGCACGCGAGCGTCGAGTCGTACACATCGCCCTGGTGGTGCACCGCCCCGTACATCCCGTCGAGTGCGGTCTCCCGCTCCTGGGGGCACGGCGAGGCCAGTGCCCGCAGTATCCCCGGCACGTCCTCGGCGCTTCCGTAGGCATGCTGCATCGAGGCCCAGTCGACCTCGTCGATCCCCGTGAACACGGCGTCCTCCCCAGGCGTAAAGCAATTGATCGCGAGTGTGCACCACAGCACTGACAGTGACGCCCGGGAGCCACGTCGGCGATGGCCGCGATCGAGCCGACACCCGCTCGGCCTCCGGCCGGAGGCGCCCCGTTCCACTGGGCGCACGGCGCCGGGACGGCCCTCGGGGGCACCGTCGGTGGCGCCCTGGACTGGGGCGATTCATACGGGACGGCCGGCCGGCGGGACGGGAGGACGCAGCGGTGGCGGCAGAGGCCGGCGGCTTGAAGGATCCGTCCGCCGAGGTGCTGGCGGAGGCGGCCGCGGCCTTCGGGCTGCTCGCGTCCTCGGCGCGGCTGCACATCGTCTGGGCGCCGGCGCAGGGCGAGAGCGATGTGACCGGGCTCGCGGAGCGGGTCGGCGGGGCACTGCCCGCGGTGAGCCAGCACCTGACCAAGCTGAAACTCGCCGGTCTCGTGCGGTCCCGGCGCGAGGGCCGGAGGCAGACCTACTTCGTCGACGACCCGGACGTGGTGACGGTCGTACGGCTCATGGTCGGCCAGCTGTGGGACCGCGCCGAACGCGCCGACGCCACCGACCCCGTCGGGCAGGGTTCGGCGCATCGCATCCGTGGCCTCGGCGCCTGAGACCGCCGCGACGGCGGTGGGGCAGCGCCGCCCGGGCGGGAGCGCGCCGCAGGCCTGCTGCTGCCCTTCCTGCCGATGCTCCCCGCGCAGGTCCTGGAACAGAACCTGTGCTTCGACGCGGCACAGCTCGCCTTCGCGTACGACCGTCCGCACCCGGACCCGCCGCGCCGCCCCACCGTGCTGCTGACCCGTGCCTTCCTGCGCTTCATCACCGGCTTCGGCGCGCTCGACGCAGTCGCCGACCTGGCCGGCTTCGCGGTGCTCGCGCTCGTCCTGAACGGGCCGGACACCATGGACGACGCCATGTCATTCCACTCCGGCCGGTTCACCGAGACCTGATGACCCAGGCCCTGATCATGCTGTTCTACGTGCTCCTCGTCGCGGTCCTCACCCAGTACGCAGTCGCGCTCACGGCCGCCCGGAGGGGAGCGGTCCGCTCGGGGTGACGAGACCCGTTTCGTAGGCGGTGACGACCGCCTGGACGCGGTCGCGGAGGCCGAGTTTGGCGAGGATGCGGGCGACGTGGGTCTTGACGGTCGTCTCGGCGAGGTGGAGACGGGCGGCGAGCTCGGTGTTGCTCAGGCCCTGGGCGAGCAGGCGCAGGACTTCGAGTTCGCGCGGGGTCAGCGCGGCGAGGTCGCGGTGGAGCGCGGCGGCTCCGGGGCCGCGGCGGGCGTACCTCTCGACCAGGCGGCGGGTGATGGCCGGCGCCAGCAGCGCGTCGCCGGTGCGGACCATACGGACGGCGGAGACCAGGTGTTCGGGCGTGACGTCCTTGAGGAGGAATCCGCTGGCTCCGGCGGACAGCGCCGCGTAGACGAGGTCGTCGAGGTCGAACGTGGTCAGGATGATCACGCGCGGTGCGTCGGGGGCGCCGTCCAGGACGCGGCGGGTCGCCTCCAGGCCGTCCAGCTCCGGCATCCGGATGTCCATCAGGACGACGTCGGGCCGGGTCCGCCGGACGGCGGCGACGGCTTCGGCTCCGTTGGACGCCTCGGCGACCACATCGATGCCGTCGGCGGTGAGGATCATCCGGAAGCCGGTACGGGCCAGCGTCTGGTCGTCGGCGACCACCACGCGCAGCGGCCGCTCCGGCACCGCTCGGCCTCCGAGAGGGTCGCTGTGGTGCACCGGGGTCACTCCGTCTCCAGGGGGATCAGCGCGGTCACGCGGTAGCCGCCGGTGGGACGCCGTCCCGCGTGCAGGGTGCCGCCGTAGACGGCGAGCCGCTCGCGCAGGCCGAGCAGGCCGCGGCCGTTTCCGGTGGCCGCGGCGGCGTCCGCGGTGCCTCCGGTGTCCAAGATGTCGACCCGCAGCCGGTCGGCGCCGTACTCCACGGCCACCGTCGCCGTCGAACCGGCCGCGTGCTTCACGATGTTGGTCAACGCCTCCTGCACCACCCGGTACGCCGCCAGGCCGACCCCGGACGGCAGGGCACGGGGTGACCCGGTGACCGTCAACTCGACGGGTACGCCGGAGCCGCGCACTCTTCCGACCAGGGAGTCCAGTTGGTCCAGGCCCGGCTGGGGCGCGAGGTCCGCGGTGGCGGCCGGGTCCGGGCCGTCGGCTTCCATTGTCAACAGGCCCATGGCGTGGCGCAGTTCGGCCATCGCCGCCCGGCCGCCGGACTCCACGGCGAGCAGCGCCTCGCGGGCCTGCTCGGGCGCGATGTCCATGACCTTGCGGGCGGCGCCGGCCTGGATGACCATCACGCTGACGTTGTGGGTGACGACGTCGTGGAGTTCGCGGGCGATGCGGGCGCGTTCGCGTTCGGCGGCGCGGCGCAGTTCCTCGGCCCGCTCGCGTTCCAGGGCCGACATCCGTTCCCGGCTCTCGTCCGCCCGGAGTTTCCATATGCGCAGCCCGTTCGCCGTCACCACCAGCGGGACCAGGATCAGCAGCGTGACGTACTGGGTGGGGACCGTGGGCGGCACAGAGTCCCCGAGGGTGCCGACCGACTCCCCGACGGTGCCGACCGTGAACGCCGTCACCGGCAGGCTCGCCAGCGTGGCGACGCGGTAGGGGCCGAAGGCCGCCGCGCTGTAGGCGGCGACGACACAGGGGTAGAAGACGATCCGCTGCGCGTCGTGCGGCGTCAGGGCGGCCGCGCCCGTGACGATCCACAGCACCGCGAGCGGATACCGGCGGCGGAACACCAGCGGGGCCGAGGCGATGACCGCCAGGGCCAGCGCGGCGACGAGGCTGCCGGTGGCCGTCGGGACCAGTGGGGCAACGCCGTCATGAGCGTGGCGCAGCCGGTCCGCCCCATGGACCGCGGCCCATGGGACCAGGGTGATGCCGAGGACCAGCGTCAGAGTGACGTCGAAGGCGAGGCCGCGACGGGTGGGCCGCGGCAGCGGGCCGGTCTGGAGCCTCAACAGCCGTACCGCTTCCCGCAGAGGGTGGCGCGACGGGTGGTGCTCGGGCGGCCGGGCCACGCCCCCGTCCCAGGGCGGGCGCCTCAACACCCGGGCCCCGCCCCGCAGTCGCTCCGCCACCGACGCGCTCATCACCGGCCCATTCTCGCCGAGGTCCGCGCGCGACGGCATCCTCCTTACCGACCCCTGTCCGGCCTCCGCATACCTCGCTCGCCTACATCTCAGGGATGACCCGGGGCGTCCTCGTCCGGACGCGGTACCGGAAATGACTCGGCAGACCGACGCGCCCGTAGCGGCAGCGCGCCTAGCGTCCGACGGGCCACACGGCCACATGGCCAGTTGTACGGACCCAGGGAGACACCATGACCACGCCGGTGATCGAACTGCGCGACGTGAGTCGCGCCTACGACGACGGGCCGCCCGCGCTGCACGACGCGTCGCTGACCGTCCGGACCGGTGAGGCGGTCGCGATCCTCGGTCCCTCCGGCAGCGGCAAGTCCACGCTGCTCAACCTGATCGCGGGCCTGGACCGGCCGGACACCGGAACGGTCACCGTGGACGGCGTACGCGTCGACGGGCTGGGCGAGGCCGCGGCGGCGCGCTACCGGCGGGCCAAGATCGGCATGGTGTTCCAGTTCTTCAACCTGCTCGACGACCTGACCGTCGCCGACAATGTCGTCCTGCCGGCCCAACTGGCGGGCATGGCACGCAAAGAGGCATACCGGCGTGCTGCGGAACTGCTCGAAACGCTCGGCATCGACCGGCACGCCCGCGCCTACCCGGGCCGCCTGTCCGGCGGCGAGCGCCAACGCGTCGCGGTGGCAAGGGCCCTGATGAACCGTCCGCCCCTGCTGCTGGCCGACGAGCCGACCGGCGCGCTGGACACGGCCTCCGGGGAGGACGTGAGCGACCTGTTCACCGAGCTCAACGCCGACGGCCAGACCCTGGTCGTGGTCACCCACGACCTGGCCCTGGCCCGGTCGTGCACGACCCGCACGATCCAGCTCGTCGACGGCCGGATCACCGAGGACGTCCGGCCGGAGGCGGTCCGATGACCGCGCTGGGCCGCGTGGTGCGCTCGGGTGTCGGACGCCGTCGGGTGCAGTCACTCGTGATCGGGCTGACCATGATGATGGCGGTGACCGCGTCCGTCCTCGGCGGTTCCCTTCTGGTGGCCTCCAGCGCGCCCTTCGACCACGCCTTCGGCAAGCAGCACGGCGCGCATCTGTCCGTGCAGTTCGACGCGAGCCGGGCCACGGCCGCGCAGCTGTCCGCCTCGGCGGATGCGGCGGGGGTCGCTGAAGCGTCCGGCCCCTTCCGTACGGCGACGGTGACTCCGCACACCGACGAGGGCATCGACGGGTTGCCGATGACGGTCGTCGGCCGGAGCGGTCCGGGCGCCGGGGTCGACCAGGTCGTGCTGAACGAGGGACGGTGGGCGCGGCGCCCCGGCGAGATCGTGATCTCGGACGGTTCCCAGCCCTTCCTGGGCCTGGGCCGGCGGCTGACGTTCCCCGGTCTTCCCGGAGGCCCGACCCTGAAGGTGGTCGGGCTGGCCCGGTCGGCGAGCCGGACCGGCGAAGCGTGGGCGGTCCCCTCCCAGATCGCCGCGCTGACGCCGAAGGGCAGGGCCGGGGGCTACGAGATGCTGTACCGCCTCACCACGGCGGACACCGTCGCGAAGGTCGCCGCGGGCCGCCGCGCGGTGACCGCCGCCGTCCCCGCCGGGGCGGTGACCGGGGCGCAGTCCTGGCTGACCGTCAAGAAGGCGGCAGACCGCGAGACCGCGCTGTTCGTCCCGTTCCTCATCGCGTTCGGCATCCTGGGCCTGGTCATGTCGGTGCTCATCGTCGGCAATGTGGTCGCCGGGACGGTCGGTGCGGGGCTGCGGCGCATCGGCATCCTCAAGGCCGTCGGATTCACCCCGCTCCAGGTCGTACGGGCCTACGTGGGCCAAGCCCTGATCCCGGCCGCGATCGGCACCGCGCTCGGTGTCGTCGCGGGCCACCTCGCCGCCGTTCCGGTGCTGTCCGAGACCGCGAACGCCTACAGCACGGGCGGATTCGCCGTCGAGCCCTGGGTCGACGTCGCCGTGATCGCGGGGGCGCTGGGCCTCGTGACGGTCACGGCGTGGGCGGCCGCGTGGCGGGCGGGGCGGCTGCGCACGGTGGACGCGCTCGCGGTTGGCCGTACGCCGTCTCCCGGGCGGGGTCGAGGGGCGGCCGGGCTGGGTGCCCGGTTGCCGTGGTCGAGGCCGGTCGGCCTCGGGCTGGCCCGTCCCTTCGCCCGGCCCGCCCGGGCATCCGCCATGTGCGCGACCGTCGTGTTCGGCGCCGTGGCCGTCACCTTCGCCGTCGGTCTGGCCTCGTCGCTCGGCGAGGTGATGACCGCACGGGAGCACAACGCCGCCGACGTCACCATCGGCGTCTCGGGGCCGGGCCCCGTTCGCATGCCCGCCGAGAAAGCGGTCACGGCCGATCCACGAGCGATCGTCGCGGCCATCGACTCCCAGCAGGGGACCGGGAAGTACTACGGCATCGCCACGACACAGGCCACCGTCTCCGGAGCGGCCGGTTCCCTCAGTGTCTTCGCGTTCACCGGCGACGCGTCCTGGGGTGGCTACGAGATGGTCTCGGGGCGCTGGTTCGCGAAGTCCGGCGAGGCCGTGGTGCCGACGCCCTTCCTGACCGCCACGGGCACCGAGGTCGGGGACACCGTCATCCTGAACGACCACGGCAGTGCGGTCACCGTCCGGGTCGTCGGCGAGGTTCTCGACACGCACAACCAGGGCATGGAGGTGTTCACCGACCGGGCGACCCTCACGGCCGCGGAACCGGGCCTGCGGGTCGAGAGCCATCACATCGCGGTGAAGGCGGGCACGGACGTACCGGCGTACGTCCATCAGCTCAACGCCCGGCTGCGGCCCCTGGGAGTCACCGCCGAGGTCCGCAGCACAGCCGACGGGAGCGGAACGGTCGCCCTTCTCAACGCGCTGACGGCGATGCTCACGCTGATGCTCCTCTCCGTCGCAGGCCTGGGCGTGCTCAACGGCGTCGTCCTCGACACCCGCGAACGGGTCCGTGACCTCGGAATCCACCGGGCCCTCGGGATGACCCCGCGGCAGACCGTCGTCATGGTCGTGGCCTCGGTCGTCGTGACCGGGCTCGTCGGTGGCGCCCTCGGCGTGCCGCTCGGCGTGGCCCTGCACGGCTGGGTGATGCCGGCCATGGGGCACAGCGCCGGGCTGAACCTGCCCGACTCCGTCATCGCCGTCTACCGCACGCCCGAACTGGTCCTGCTCGCGCTCGGCGGGCTGTTCATCGCCGTTCTGGGCGCGCTGCTGCCGGCGGGCTGGGCGGCCCGGACCCGCACGGCCACCGCCTTGCGCACCGAATAGGAAAGGCCCTTCGGACCGAAGAGAAAGCGCGGAGGCGGCTGCTCCACCCCATGGTTGTACAGTCGCGCAAAGTAGCAACCATCATGGGGTGGCGGCCGGTCCGGCGCGCCCCCGACCGATGCGAGGAAGGGTGGGGGGCGCGATGCTCCGCAACGGACTGGAACCCTGGCACCTGCTGATCGTGGCGATCGTGCTCGTCGTGCTGTTCGGCTCGAAGAAGCTGCCCGACACCGCCCGCGCGCTCGGCAAGTCGATGCGCATCCTCAAGAGCGAGGCGAAGGCCATGAAGGACGAGAACCCCGAGTCGCCGGCACCGCAGGCGACGCCGGTGGTTGTCCGGGCAGCCGAGGAGCCGACCGTGCCTCACCCTGCCGCGGAGGCCTCGGGCGCCGCGCACTGAACCCACGCCGGGGCAGCGCGGGCGGGGTGAGGAACCCCTCCGCGCGCGCTGCGGCCATGCCGATGCGGGGGATGTCGCTGCTCTTCTCGAAGAGGATGTAGCGCGGTTCCCACACGGGCCGGTACTTGGCGTTGGCCCGGTAGAGGGATTCGAGCTGCCACCAGCGCGAGAGAAACGTCAGCACCGAGCACCACAGCCGCAGTACGGGTCCGGCGCCCAGCCGGGTGCCGCGCTCGAAGACGGACCGGAACATCGCGAAGTTCAGGGACACCCGCTCGACGCCGATCTCCTGGGCGCGCAGCAGCAGTTCGATGACCATGAACTCCATGAGCCCGTTCTCGGAGTTCCGGTCGCGGCGCATCAGGTCCAGCGACAGCCCCCGCTCGCCCCACGGCACGAAGCTCAGCACGGCCCGCGGCTCGCCCTCGCTGTCGTGGCACTCCAGCATGACGCAGCGCCCGTCGGCCGGGTCGCCGAGCCGTCCGAGCGCCATGGAGAAGCCACGCTCGGTCTCGCCGTCGCGCCAGTGGTCCGCCTTGTCGGTCAGGGCGGCCATCTCGGCCTCGGGGATGTCCGCGTGCCGCCGGACGCGCACGGTGTAACCGGCCCGGCGGACGCGGTTGTGCGCCTGTCGGACGCCCCGCATCGCGCGCCCCTCCAGGGTGAAGTCGGCCCGGTCCACGATGGCTTCGTCACCGAGTTCCAGGGCGTCCAGGCCATGCCGGGCGTAGATGGTGCCGGCCTCCTCGCCGGCGCCCATCACCGCGGGCGTCCACGCGTGCCGGCGCGCCTCCCTGAGCCATTCCTCGATCGCGCCGGGCCACGCCTCGGGGTCGCCGATCGGGTCGCCCGAGGCCAGGGTCACTCCGCCGACGACCCGGTAGGCGATCGCCGCCTTGCCGCTCGGGGACCACATGACCGCCTTGTCGCGGCGCAGTGCGAAGTACCCCAGTGAGTCCCGTTCGCCGTGCCGGTCCAGCAGCTCCCGCAGACGCGACTCGTCCTCCTCGCCCAGGAGTTCACGGCCGCGCGGCGCGCGGAAGCAGGCGTAGAGCACGAGGAGGAAGGTCGCGGCGATCAGCGCGTTGACCAGCACGTCCACCCAGCGGGGCGCGACGACGCTGTCGAAGCGGTCGGCGAGCGGGCCCACGCTGACCCCGCGCAGCAGGGTGTACGCGATCCGGTCGCCCAGCGGTGTCCCGGACACGCGGTTGGTGGCGCTCACGAGCAGAGTGCCGAGGGTGGCGCTGACCAGCAGGCCCCCGGCTCCCACCGCCAGGGCGAGCCGGGGGTTGGAGCGGTCCCCGACGGCGTGGAACTCCTTGCGCCCGAGCAGCAGGGCGGCGACGAAGAGACCGGTGAGCAGGGCGGAGATCCAGTTGAAGCCGTGCCGTTGATACCGCTCCTGGGTCAGCGCCACGACGTACAGCGCGAAGAGGGGGCCGGCCAGCAGCAGGTTGAAGATCCACGCGGCCCGTTTGCGGCGCCGCATCACGAGGGCGAGGAACAGGGCCAGCGCCGCCGAGATCAGCCCCGCGGTGGCCAGATAGGGGGTGAAGAACTCACCTCCGTTGTGCTCGTGCACCTCTTCGCGGAACGGCAGCGAGACCACCGCGACGATGTTGAGCAGCGCGAGCAGCCGCAGGTACCAGACGGTGAACGCCGCCGCCCGCAGGCGTATGGCGGTGGACGGCCGGCCGGGCGGGCCGAACCGGGGCGGCCTCGGGTTCCGCTGTTCCGGGATGAGCGCTGACTGTTGTACGGACACCGTGGAGCATCACCTTGGGAGAGGCCGGGCGAACCGGTGGGGGACAGAGGCGGGGAACCCTACATGTTGTAGGGAAGAAGAGGGTTATCGCGAGGCCGAGGGGTAAGGGAGTGGTAAGAGTTGCCGCGCAACTGGACTCGCCGAAGGGATGGGCCTGTTGCGCCGCCCTACGGCGAAGGCGCGTCCGCTGCCGGCTCCCGCGCGCGGTGCGTGGCCGCTCGGCTATGACATTGTCGCAGGTCAGAGCCTTGCGGCAGAGAGCGTCCGAATCTCCTGCCGGGGTGCCGAGTTGAGCGCTCGCGGCGCGTCGGCGCCGTCGGGAAGGATCACCCGTCCGGTGTGTCAGGTTTTGCACGCCACATTGACGGCTACTTAGGCATGCCTACACTAAGCCCCGTTTGCGGTCGTCCGGCCGCGAACGTGCTGCTTCGGAGAGGCCTGCGGTGTGGGACGACGCGTTTCCCAGCTTTCTGATCGGTCTTCGTGAGGGACTGGAAGCGGGGCTGATCGTCTCGGTGCTGGTCGCCACACTCGTGCGGTCGGGCCGGCGCGCCCGGCTGCCCCATGTGTGGACGGGAGTTGCCGCCGCCGTCGGGCTGTCCATGAGCTTCGGCGCGATCCTGACCTTCACCTCCGCGAACCTGTCCGGGAAGGCCCAGGAAGCGTTCGGAGGCACGCTCAGTCTGATCGCGGTCGTGTTCGTCACCGCCATGGTGTTCTGGATGCGGCGCTCGGCCCGGACCTTCTCCGGCGAGATCAAGGAGAAGGTCACCGCCGCACTCGGCATGGGCGCGGGCGTCCTGGTCCTCACCTCGTTCCTCGCCGTGGGGCGCGAGGGGCTGGAGACCGCGCTGTTCCTGTGGACCACGGCGCAGGCCGCGGGGAGTTCGTCGGGCCCGCTCGCCGGTGCCGCCGCCGGACTGCTGATCGCGACGGCGCTGTGCTGGGGCCTGTACCGACGGGTCCTGCACATCAATCTGACGCGGTTCTTCACCTTCACCGGCGTCGTGCTCATCGTCATCGCCGCGGGCGTCCTCGGGTACGGGATGCGCGACCTCCAGGAATCCACCCTGCTGCCGGGCGGAACGGCGTACGCCTTCGACCTGTCGGCGCACCTCGACCCCAGTTCCTGGTACGTCACCGTCGTCCAGGGGACGCTCAACCTCACCCCGCAGATGACCTGGCTTCAGATCTCCGTCTACGTCGCCTATCTGGCCGTCGTGATGACGCTCTTCGTACGCGGCGTACGGGCGACGGCTCCCGCTCCCGCGAAGCCGGCCGCCGAAGCGAAGCCGGCACCTGCGGCCACCGGGTCCGAGCCCCAGGCCTCCCGCCGCGTCCCGCGCTGGACCATCCCCGTCGCCCTCCTCGGCGTCCCGGCCCTGATCGCCGGTGTCGCCATCGCGGTGAGCGACGGAAAGCCCGCCTCGGGCACGCCGGTCATCGAGGTCGCGGCCGCCGACTGCGGCAAGGGATTCACGGCGCCCAAGCCGGGCCGCCAGACCTTCCAGGTGCGCAACAGCGGCAGCCGTACCTCCGAGATCTACCTCATCGACCCGGTCAGCAACGCTGTCTACGGCGAGGTCGAGGGCATCGCCCCCGGCACCACCCGCGCGCTGATCGCCACCGTAGGGACCGGTTCGTACGCCTGGCGTTGTGTCCCCAGCGGCGGGAAGGCGGTCACCTCGGCCGCGGTCCGGGTCAGTTCGGGCGGCACCACCCGTGCCGTACTGCCGGTCTCGGAGAAGGACCTCGCCGCGCCGCTGGCCGCCTACCGGAAGTACGTCGACCAGGGCCTGGCCGGCCTGCTGGCCAAGACGCGCGCCCTGCAGAGCGACATCGACGCGAAGAAGCTCGACAAGGCCCGCGAGGACTGGCTGCCCGCACATCAGCAGTACGCCTCGCTCGGGGCCGCCTACGGCACGTTCGCCGACTTCGACGCGAAGATCAACGGCCGTACGGCCGGACTCGCCGGAGGCGTCACGGACCCGGACTTCACCGGCTTCCATCGCATCGAATACGGCCTGTGGCACGGCGAATCCGCCGCCGCCCTCGCGCCGTACGCCAAGCGGCTCACCTCCGACGTCGCCGCGCTGCGCACGGACTTCCCGAAGCAGGACTTCGACCCGGGCGACCTGCCGCTGCGCACCCACGAGATCCTCGAGAACACCCTGCACCGCGAACTGAGCGGCAACGCCGACTACGGCAGCGGCACCGAACTCGCCACCACCGAGGCCAACCTCGACGGCACCCGCGAACTGCTCGGCCTGCTCCGCCCGTTGATCGACAAGCGCAACCCCGAGGTCACCCCGGCCGTGGACACCTGGATGAAGCGCACCGAGCGACTGGTACTCGCCCAGCGGGCCAAGGACGGCGCCTGGACGCCCCTGGACAAGGTGCCGGCCGCCGACCGGCAGCGGCTCAACGGCTCGCTCGGCCGGCTGCTGGAGGAACTCGCCCCGATCCCGGACCTCCTGGAGATCCGCAAGGCCGCGTGAGCGACCCACCACCGCCGACCATCCCCCCCGCAGCACCGGGACCATGCGCCCGCAGGAGAGGACCCTCCCGAGATGACCACCCCGAGTCAGGACCAAGCCCCGCAGGGCGGCTGCCCCTTCGGCCGTCGTACGTTCGCCAGGACCGCGCTCGGTGTGGGCGCGGCCGGGGCCGCGCTCGCCGGTGCGGGACTCGCCGGGGCCGGGATCGCGGGCGGCGCCACCCCGGCGGCAGCGGCAGAGACCGGCGGCGGCAAGGTGGCGTTCCACGGCGCCCACCAGGCCGGCATCACCACGCCCGCGCCCAAGGCCGCCGCCTTCGTCTCCTTCGACGTCATCGCCGACACCCGGGCCGAACTCGCCGGCCTGCTGCGCACGATCACCGAACGAGCCCGCTTCCTCACCGCCGGCGGCACCCCCGCCGACCTGGGCGTCGGCGCCCCGCCGTCCGACAGCGGTCTGCTCGGCCCCGACCTGCCCGCCGACGACCTCACCGTCACCGTGGGCGTCGGCGCCTCGCTCTTCGACGACCGCTACGGCCTCGCCGACCGCATGCCGCGCCACCTCAAGCCGATGCGCACCTTCCCCAACGACAACCTGGACGCCGCCGAATGCCACGGCGACCTGTCGCTCCAGCTGTGCGCCGCGAACTCCGACACCGTGCTGCACGCCCTGCGCGACATCGCCCGCCACACCCGCGGCGGAATGCAGATCAAGTGGCGCGTCGACGGCTTCCAGAACCCGTCCCGGCCGACCGGCGCGCAGCGCAACTTCCTCGGCTTCAAGGACGGCATCGCCAACCCCGACACGGCCTCCGCCCGCGAGATGGACAAGCTGGTCTGGGTCACCGACGCCGCGGGCGAACCGGACTGGGCGGTCGGCGGCAGCTACCAGGTCGTACGCGTCATCCGCATGCTGGTGGAGTTCTGGGACCGTGTCTCGCTCACCGAGCAGGAGAAGATGATCGGCCGCCGCCGTGACACCGGAGCCCCGCTCGACGGCGCGCGCGAGACGGACATCCCGCGCTACACCAAGGACCCGCAGGGGCAGGCGATCCCGCTCGACGCCCACATCCGCCTCGCCAACCCCCGTACGGCGAAGACCGACACGACCCGGATCCTGCGCCGCGGCTACAACTACGACCGGGGCATCGACAAGGCGGGCAACCTCGACATGGGACTGCTCTTCTGCTGCTACCAGCAGGACGTGGTCCGCCAGTTCGAGGCGACCCAGGAGCGGTTGATCGACGAGCCGCTCGTCGACTACATCACCCCCACCGGGGGCGGCTACTTCTTCGCCCTGCCGGGCGTGCGCAACCACTCCGACTGGCTGGGCCGCGGGCTCCTCAAGGGCTGAGGCGGACAGGGCTCCCCGCTGTCCCCGGCCGGGCGGTCGCGCGTCGCCGCCCACCAGAGGAGATCCCCCAGGGCGGCTCCCGCCGTCACGACGGCCATGATCACGCCCGCCATGGTCAGCCCGTCGTCGAGGTGCGGGCGCCCGTGCAGGGCGTGCAGGTCGAACCCGCACAGGTGGTAGACGCCCACCGCGGCGACCCCGAGGCTCGGCACGAGCAGGGCCAGCACGGACAACGGCCCGCGGCCCGTGCGCCCGGCGCCACGTTCCTTCAAGAGATCCCCCTGTTGGGTAAGACACTCACGACCAGGACCCTACAACACGTAGGGTCCTGGTCGTTTCGTGCAGGAGGGCCCGAGTTTCCGTACCCACCCATGGCGAACGGACCCCGGATGCAAGGATGAGGGCCGTCATGACTGCTGGGTGGTGTTCTCGCACGGTACGGGCCGCGATGTTCGCGGCCGTCTGTGTGCTGCTCGCCGCCCTGGGGCACGTGATGATGTCCGGCTCCTCGGTGGCCTGGTGGGCGATGGCCGGTGGAGCCGCGGCCACGGGCGGCACGGGCTGGTGCCTGGCCGGCCGTGAGCGCGGGCTTCCGCTGATCGTGTCCGTGGTGGTCGCCGCCCAGGGGGTGCTCCACTCGGCGTTCTCGTTCGCCCAGTCGGTGGCCTCGGGCTCCGACTCGATGGACGCGATGACCATGAACGGCATGTCGATGGCCTCCATGGGGCACGACATGAGCGCCATGGACATGGGCCACCCGGGGCACGAGACGGGCGGCGCCTCCTCGTTCGGCATGCTCGCCGCCCACCTGCTGGCCGCGCTGCTGTGCGGCGTCTGGCTCGCGTACGGCGAGCGAGCCGCGTTCCGCACGCTGCGGGCGGTGGCCGGCCGGCTGGTCGCGCCGCTGCGGCTGCTGCTCGCCCTGCCCGTGCCCCCGCACCGTCCGCGTATCCGCGTACGCCGAGGCTTCTCGGACCGCGCGCCGCGGAGCCTTCTCCTCGTTCACGCGATCACTTCCCGGGGTCCACCCGTGGGGACCGCTGTCGTCTGAGACAGCCGGTTCCCCGAAGCGCCTCCCCGCGCGCTTCGGGCATCCGCCGTACCTCTCCGTACGGCCGTACCCCACACCGGACCACCCGCGCCCTCGCGCCGGTCCGGATCACGGATGACCCGAGAAGGACACCTGGTGATCACTTCTGCCCTGCCCGTCCCGCTCGACGACACGGCGTCGGTGGACGAGTCGATAACCGCCTGGGCGCTGGCCGCCCGCGGCGGCGACCCGGACGCCGTCGAGCGTTTCGTACGCGCCCTGCACCGAGACGTCCTGCGCTACGTCGCACATCTCAGCTCGGACCCCCAGGCCGCCGACGATCTGGCCCAGGACACGTTCCTGCGGGCGCTCGGCAGCCTGCACCGGTTCGAGGGACGCTCCTCGGCCCGCGCCTGGCTGCTGGCCATCGCCCGCCGCGCGGTGATCGACAGCTTCCGGCATTCCGCCGCCCGGCCCCGGCTGAGCGACTCCCGTGACTGGCAGCTGGCGGCAGAGCTCGCGCAGCCGCGCGACCTGCCCGGCTTCGACGACGGCATCGCGCTGCTCGACCTGCTGGCCGTGCTGCCCGACGACCGTCGCGAGGCGTTCGTCCTCACCCAGCTGATGGGGCTTCCCTACGCCGAGGCGGCGGAGGTCGGCAACTGCCCGATCGGGACGGTCCGCTCCCGCGTGGCACGCGCCCGGGCAACCCTGGCCGCGCTGCTCACCGAGGCCGAGGCACCGGCGGCATCGGCCGCGCTGGCCGCCTGACGAGAACGGCGCCGGTGTCCTCCGCGTGCGCGGGACACCGGCGCCTTTGGCGAGCTGACCCCGGTCATAGGACCAGCTCTTCATGCAGGTGATCTGCCCGTGCATGGTGACGACCTCGACGGCGCGCTCTCCAGCCCCCCGCGGCGCCAGGCCGCGCGAGAGCGGAGTGCCCCGGCAGATCTACCGGGGCACCGCCAGGCCGACCGCCTGGGCTCAGGCTGAGGCGGCCTTCGGTTCGGCGGCGACCCCGGCCGGACTCGCCTTCCCCGGCAGGTGGTTGAAGAGCAGGTTCAGTGCGATCGCCGTCAGGCAGCCCGCGCTGATCCCGCTGTTCATCACCGTCTGGAACCAGTCGGGGAACTTCTCGTAGATCGTCGGCACCCCGACCGGCAGCATGCCGATCGCGACCGAAACGGCCACCACCGTCAGGTTGTTGTTGCCCTTGAAGTCCACCTCGGAAAGGGTGCGCAGACCGCTCGCGGCGACCGTTCCGAACATCACCAGGCCCGCGCCGCCCAGCACCGGTGCCGGGATCGCCGCGACCACCGCGCCCAGCTTGGGCAGCAGGCCGAGCAGCACGAGGATGCCGCCCGCGGCGGCGACCACCCAGCGGCTGCGCACCCGGGTCATGCCGACCAGGCCCACGTTCTGCGCGAACGCCGTGTAGGGGAAGGTGTTGAACACGCCGCCGAGGACCGTCGACAGACCGTCGGCGCGCAGGCCGTCGGCGAGCGCACGTGGCTGGATCGGCCGGTCGGTCATCTCACCGACCGCGATGAAGTCACCGGTCGTCTCGGTCATGGTCACCAGGGCCACGACGAGCATCGAGATGATCGCGGAGGCGTGGAACGACGGCGCGCCGAAGTGGAACGGCGTGCTGATCCCGACCCAGTCGGCGTCCCCGACCCCGCCGAAGTCCGTGAACCCGAACGGCACCGCGACCGCGAGACCGACCGCGATGCCGATCAGCACCGCGATCCGGCTCAGGAACGCCGGCGCGAACCGCTGCACGCCGATCACCACGGCCAGGACGAAGCCCGCGAGGGCCAGGTTCTTCGGCTCGCCGAAGTCCTTCGAGCCCACGCCGCCTGCCACCCAGCCGCCTGCCACCGGCAGCAGCGACACCCCGATGATCAGAATGACCGTGCCGGTGACGAGCGGCGGGAAGAAGCGCAGCAGCTTGCCGAAGACCGGGGCGAGCAGCACGATCGCCAGTCCCGCGACGATCACCGACCCGTAGATCGCAGGCAGTCCGCCGCCCGTCGTCCCGATGAGCACCATCGGTGACACGGCCGCGAAGGTGCAGCCCTGCATGATCGGCAGCCGTACGCCGAAGCGCCAGAAACCCACGCACTGAATCAGCGTCGCGATTCCGCAGACCAGCAGATCCGCGGTGATCAGATACGCCAGATCGGCGGGCGACAGCTTCATCGCACCGCCCACGATCAGCGGAACGGCCACCGCGCCCGCGTACATCGCGAGCACGTGCTGCAGCCCGAAGGCGGCCAGTTGGCGTACGGGTGGGACCTCGTCGACGGGATGCACGGGTGTGGTGGTGGCCATGGGCACTCCAGGAGCGGCGGGTGAGCGGGGAATGTCGAGCAGCACCAGACCGTAGGGTGCTTGAACAGTTTGTTGATTTCCGCTTTGTTGCGGGTGTGTGTCATGCCCACGGAAGTGGAACCAACTCTGCTAAGACCCCTGTGACCCCGCCGGTTGCGCTACGACCCCGCCGTGCGCGCCGCCGTCAGCAGCGACTCCCAGTCGGGAAGCTTGACCACGCTCCGGCCGAGCGAGGCCCCGAGTTGCGCCTCGGCCCGCTCGATCGCCTGCCAACCGGCCCACTCGACGGGCCGCACCCCCTCCGCCCGCAGCGCCGCCAGCGGATCCCCGGGCAGGTCCCGTCGTACGAGAACGGGGGCGTCCTCCAGCAGCGAGGTCACCGTCTCCTTGGCGCACGGCCGGTTGGTGCCGATGACACCCGTCGGGCCGCGCTTGATCCAGCCCGCCACGTACTCGCCCGGGGAGACCGCACCGTCCCGCAGTATCCGCCCCGCGAGATGCGGCACGGTGCCGTGGCCGGTGTCGAACGGCAGCCCTTCGAGCGGCACCCCGCGATAGCCGACCGAGCGCAGCACCAACTGCGCCTCGATGTCCTCGTACCGGCCCGTGCCCGTCACCCCGCCCTGTCCGTCCGGCACCGTCCGCTCGAAGCGCACCGCACCCACACGCCCGCCGTCGGCGAGCAGTTCGACGGGGCGCAGGAAGAAGCGCGGCCGGATCCGCCGAGGACGGCCCTGCGGCGCCGCGGCGGCCCAGCCCCGCAGCACCTCCACATTGCGGCGCGGGGCGGCGGGCAGGTCCGACGGATCGAGATAGGCCGGATCGAGGGCCAACTCCTCCGGGTCCACGACGACTTCGGTGTCCGGCAGCGCGCCCAGCTCGCGCAGCTCCTTGGTGGTGAAACGGGCCTGCGACGGGCCGCGCCGCCCGACCATGCTGATCTCCGTCACGCCGCTCGCGGCCAGCGCGGTGAGCGCCGCCTGCGGCATGTCGGTGGGGCTCAGCTCGGCGGCGCCGCGGGCCAGCATCCGGGTCACGTCGACGGCCACGTTCCCGACGCCGATGACCACGGCCGACCGCGCGCCGAGGGTGAACTCGTCGGCCACGGAGTCGGGATGCGCGCTGTACCAGGACACGAACTCGGTCGCCGACCAGCTGCCGGGCAGGTCCTCGCCCGGCACCCCGAGGTGGCGGTCGGTGGCGGCGCCCACGCAGTAGACCACCGCGTGGTACAGCTCCCGCAGCCGGGCCACCGGCACCCCGTCAGGGCCGACCTGGACACCGCCCAGGAACCGGACCCGCTCGTCCTCAAGGACCGCCCGCAGGTTGTTCTGCAGCGACTTGATCTTCTCGTGGTCGGGCGCCACGCCGTAGCGCACCAGACCATACGGACACGGCAGCCGGTCCAGGACGTCCACCCGGACCCCCGGCACCTGGTTCTGCTGGACGAGGCTCTGGGCGCTGTAGACCCCGCTGGGCCCCGAGCCGACGACGGCGACATGCAGCACGGCCGAACTCCTTACCCGAAGGACTCGGGAGATCGCTGATGGTTCCAGGATCGCACCACGGATGCTCCGCTGACAGGGTGCGGCGCGCGGCACGCGCGTGCGTGTCTGTTCTTATGGAATGTGATGATGCGGTTACGTTCCGTATGTGCTAGAAGCATCCTTTCTTAATCTGTCCGACCGCAGCCGCCCGGATGGTGCGGTCTCCGTCTGGCCCGCGTGGGAAGTGCAGGAGCACGAGAGTGCCACGTCATGGTTCAACGTCCGGCTGGCCTTCGGCGACGGCGCCCAGGTCGACGTACTCGCCGTCGTGTCCGATGCGGGCGTGTCGATCGAGGACGTACGGGCCCAGCCGCCGCTCTCCCTCGACGACCTCGCGGTGCTCGCCGACTGGATCGAGGAACCGCTCTTCGAGGCGTGCGGCGTGCCTGCCGGCCCGTCGTGCGAGCAGGGGGGCGGGCCTGCGCGCCGCGCCCGGCCCTCGTGGCCGCGCGGTGTCGAGGGCCGGTGGCTGGTCGCGGAGGAATACCGCGCCGCGCAGGAAGAGGGCTTCGACCCCGTGCTCGCGGTCATGTGCGCCACCGGCCACAGCCGGCGCAAGTCGCTCAGGCTGATCGCCGGGGCGCGCGACGAGGGATTCCTGACGCCACGTCATGCCAGGCGCTGAGCGGGAGAGTTGCCGCATGCCCGGTCGGGCGGGTGGGCCGGGTGCGGTGGCTAGGACATCTCCCGCATCCGGTTGATCTCGCTCGTCTGCTGGGCGATCACGTCGTCGGCCATTTCCTCGATCTGGATGTTGTTGCCCTGTGCCTTCACATCCGTGGCCATGGTGATCGCTCCGTCGTGATGGGTGATCATCAGCTTCAGGAAGAGCGTGTCGAAGGCCTTGCCCTTCGCCGTGCGCAACTTCTTGAGCTGGGCCTGCGTCGCCATGCCCGGCATCGCCGCGTGCTCGTGCTCCGTGACGGTCTGCTGGCCGTTGTGCGTCTTCAGCCAGCTCTTCATGGTGGTGATCTCCGGGCCCTGTGCGGCCGCGATCCGCGCGGCGAGCCGCTTCAGCTTTCCCGACTCGGCCTGCTTCGGGGCGAGTTCGGCCATCTCCAGGGCCTGTGTGTGATGGTCGATCATCATCCGCGCGTACGCGAAGTCCGCCGAGTTGGGGGAGTCGTCGTCGGCCCGCTGCTTCGCGGCGTCCTGGGCGGAGAGTGTCTCGGCCGCCTCGCCGGGCTTGCCGGGCGCGATCACCGAAGGCCCGCCCGCCTTGCCGGACTTGGTCCCGGAGCCGGAGTCGCAGCCCGCGAGCGCGAGCACGGCGACCGCCAGTGCTGCCGTGACCAGGGACGCGCGGGACGTACGGCGAACGAGCACAGCGACCTCCTGCGGCACACGAATGGGCGTACACCTCAAGGGTGTTGATGACCGTCCTAGCACGCTTCCGCGTACGGCTGATCGAAAACGTTCATTACGAGTACGTTGCCATCTGTTGATCTCTCCATGGGGCGGACGATACTTCAGGGGTCCGTGAACCGTTCGACTGTGAACGGCTACAAGGGAGGACGCAGTGACCCTGTTGAACGACCCCCGAACGCGGCACAGACGTCTGGGAGTTGCCGCGGCCGCGGCCGGACTCCTGGCCGCGCTGCTCACGGCCGGCCCGGCGGCCGCCACCCCCGACCCCGGGGACGGTCCCGCCGTGCAGGAACCGGTCTCCACGAGTCAGGCCGCCGAGGCGAAGGCGGCGATCGCGAGCGGCGAGATACCCGGACAGGACGAGATCGTCCACTCCGACAACATCGAACACCTCACCAACATCCCCAAGGACGCGTTACCCGGCACCAATTCGGACCTCGCCTTCCAGGGCAAGTACGCCTTCGCCGGCAACTACGACGGCTTCCGCGTCCTGGACATCAGCAACCCCAAGGCGCCCACGACGGTCGCGCAGGTGCTCTGCCCGGGCTCACAGAACGACATCTCCGTGTCCGGCAACCTGCTCTTCCTGTCCACCGACTCCTCACGCAGCGACAACTCCTGCAACAGCACCACGCAGCCCGCGACCGAGAAGTCGTCGTGGGAGGGCATGAAGATCTTCGACATCAGCGACAAGGCGAACCCGAAGTACGTCGCCGCCGTCGAGACCGCCTGCGGATCGCACACCCACACGCTGGTGCCCCAGCGCAAGAACGTCTACATCTACGTCTCCTCGTACTCGCCGAGCGCCACCTTCCCCGACTGCCAGCCGCCGCACGACGGCATCTCGGTCATCAAGGTGCCGCGCGACGCCCCCGAAGAGGCGGCCGTCGTGAACTTCCCGGTGCTGTTCCCGGGTGAGGGAACGGACGGCGGCGGCAACCCGGGCGCGCCCACCAACCCGGGCGTCGCCAAGACCACCGGCTGCCACGACATCACCGTCCTGCCCTCGAAGGACCTGGCCGCGGGCGCCTGCATGGGCGACGGCATCCTGTTCTCCATCAAGGACCCGGAGCACCCGAAGGTCATCGACCAGGTCGAGGACAACGTGAACTTCGCGTTCTGGCACTCGGCGACCTTCAACCAGAAGGCCGACAAGGTCGTGTTCACCGACGAGTTGGGCGGCGGTGGAGCGGCCACCTGCAACGCGGCGACCGGTCCGGACCGCGGCGCCGACGGCATCTACGACATCGTTGGCAAGGGCGACGACCGCAAGCTCGTCTTCAAGAGCTACTACAAGATCCCCCGCCACCAGGCGGACACCGAGAACTGCGTGGCCCACAACGGCTCGCTGATCCCCGTCAGGGGCAAGGACCTCATGGTCCAGGCCTGGTACCAGGGCGGTGTCTCCGTCTGGGACTTCACCGACTCCGCCAACCCGAAGGAGATCGCCTACTTCGAGCGCGGCCCGCTGGCCACCGACACCCTCAAGGTCGGCGGCTCCTGGTCGGCGTACTACTACAACGGCTACATCTACTCGAACGACATCGCCAAGGGCTTCGACGTGCTGAAGCTCAGCGACCGGCGCACGGACCCCGCGAGGTGGGTCCACCTGCGCGAGCTCAACGTCCAGACGCAGCCGGACTACTTCGACTGACCGTCGGCTGGACCGGGCCGGTCCTCCGTGCGGTGGTCGGTCGCGAAGAACCGCGACAGATCCGTCTCGTCCGTCCCGCCGGGCACCTCGGTGTCCGGCGGGACACCCAGCTCCCAGTCGAGCCGGTACCGCTTGAACAGCTCGGCCCGCAGCGTCGGGACCGGCATCGGAACGCCCGGCACCAGGGCCGCGTACACCGAGCCCATGAGCAGCGCCCGCATCATCGGGTAGTCGGTCGCGGCGTCCGGCGAGCCGTACCCGGCGACGGTCTCCCGCAGGAGCTGCGCCAGACGCTGCTGCTCCGGGCACTGCAGGAATCCCTCGCCCTGAAGCAGCCCGGCCATGTGCTGACGCATCAGCACCGGATGGACCCGGGTGAGCCCCAGGATCGCGTCGATGGCCCGCGCCATCCGCTCCCGGCCGTCCTCGCTACGCGGCTCGCGCTCCAGCGCCTCCTCCAGCGTGCGGTGCATCAGCCGGTGCACGGCGGACTGCAGCAGCTGGCGTTTGCCGGGGAAGTAGTACGACACCAGTCCGCGCGCCGATCCCGCGCGATCCGCGATGTCGCCGAGCGTCGTCGCCTCATAGCCGCGCTCGCTCACCAGCTCCACCGCGGCCTGCAACAGCCGCTCCCGGGAACGCCGCCGCAACTCTTCATTGACCGAGGCGCTGCGCGGGGACATGCTGTAACTCCTGCGTTGACTGGCTGCCAGCCAACTATACTCAACGCGTCGGGCCGGACCCTTCACGGGTCCGCTCCGGCCTGCCGTCTGCCTCGGGTGGCGCGGGGGAACATCCGAGGCAGACGTGCATGGCCCCGAGCGAGTCGCACAGCCGGGGTGACCTCCTTAGAGTGGCCTGGAGGGCCGAGGAGGCGTACGGACATGGATCAAGACCAGATCCTGGCCAGGATCACCGCGATGGTGGACGACGAGCGACGACTGCGCGACGATCTCGCGTCCGGGCGGATCGACAGCGACACCGAACAGGCACGGCTCGCAGATCTGGAGCGCGCGCTCGCCCAGTGCTGGGACCTGCTGCGCCAGCGGCGCGCGAAGTCCGAGTACGGTGAGAACCCGGACGAGGCGCGGGTGCGTCCTTCGTCGCAGGTCGAGGACTATCAGAGCTGAGGAAGCACGCGCGAGGGTCCGCGGGAGGGCCGGTCAGCCGACCAGGTCGAGCACCGGCCGCAGCCCGTCCGGGCGGTCCGCCACCGGCAGATGGTCCACGAAGTGCACCCCGCAGCCCAGGGCCGCCGCACCCCCGTCCGCCCGGCGGTCGTCACCCACCATCAAGGTGTCCTCGGGAGCGACCCCGAGCGCGTCGCAGGCGGTGGCGAAGAGCCGGGTATCGGGCTTCTGGATGCCGTGCTCGTACGACAGGACGTACGTGCCGACGTACGGGTCGAGGCCGTGCTCGCGGAAGACGGGCCGCAGATCCCAGCCGATGTTGCTGACCACACCGACCGCGACCCCGCGCTCGCGCAGCGCGCCCAGTACCTCGGCGGCGTCCGGGTAGGGGTGCCAGGCGTCCGGGACCATGTGACGGTCGTACAGCGCGTCGTAGAGACGGGGGTCGGGCAGCGGTACCTGGCGGGAGACGCCGGTGTACGCGGCCCGGTGCAGCTCGGCGCTCTCGTCGCGGACCGCCCACACCCCGGCGAGGTCCGGCGGCAGTGGCAGTGACGGAGAGGCGCCGCCGGCCAGCGCGCCCGCGGACTCCAGAGCCTGCACCGTCTGTGTCAACTCCGGCTCTGGAAGGGTGAGTTCGGCCTTCGCCAGCACCGCGCGCAGCCATGAGCGGGTGGACTCGATACGGAAGAGGGTGCCGGAGAAGTCGAAGAGCACGCCTTTGATCGTCATGAGGAGGATCCTTCGTGGCACGACCGTGACCGGTCAAGGGCACCTCGAAGGACACGGACTGCGCCGCTCGGATGCCGCAGGCCAACGCGACGACGCCGCTCAGGGACGCCGTGCGCCGGGCCACCGTTCGTACGAGGCCACCGCCAGGGCGACGATCAGCGCGCCGATGAGCCAGCCGCCCAGGACGTCCGACGGCCAGTGCACGCCGAGCCAGACACGGGTCAGACCGACGCCCACGACGGAGACGACCGCCAGGGCCGACGCCGTACGCCACAGGGCGTGTCCGGCGCCGTGCAGGCGGAGCAGCCACAGCAGCAGTCCGCACACCACCGTGGCTGTCAGGGCGTGGCCGGAGGGGAAGGCCGCGTAGTGGGCGGAGTCCACGGGGTCGGGCCAGACGGGGCGTTCACGTCCGACCGCCGACTTGAGCCCCTGCTGCACCAGTGTGCCCAGCACACATGTGGCCACCACCCATAGGGCGAGCCACCATGCCGAGTGGATCCACAGCAGCCAGATCACGGCGGCGGCACATACCGCGCGCAGCGTCCATGGGTCCCACACCCAGTCCGTCAGGACCCGGAAAACATGGGTAGCACCGGGGTTGTCGACCGCCCACCTGTGCGTGGTGCGGGCGATGTCGCCGTCGAGGGCGAGCAGCGGATGCCAGGAGAACGCGACGAGCAGAAGGAGCACCACGGAGGGCACGGCGAGGGCCGCCGCGCTGAGCGCCGCGGTGCGAGGGCTCGGTGTGCGGGGGCCCGGTGCAGGGGACGGCGAGTCGGCGGGCGGGGAGTGCATGGGGATGATCCTCGCCGACGGGACGGGCGGGAGACCAACTCAGCCCAGCGCCCGCAACCCGGGAACGAACGCCACCAGCACCGGAATCACCGGCACCAGCGCGGCCGCCGCCGTCAGCCGCAGCCGCCGGGCTGCCGTGAGCCGGTCCGGGGGAGTGAGGAGGCGGTTGACGCGCTGCGGGACATGGGCGCCCGGGGTGGGGCAGGGGCCGAACACGCCCCGGTCCTCGTTGAGTTCGACCAGTGCGAGGGCGATGGTGAGGCGGCCGAAGCGGCGCGATGCCACGTCGTCGGCGGCGAGTTCGACCAGGCGGTGCATCTCGCCGCGGAACGCGGCGAACACCGGCACCTGCGGAAAGCCGACGGCCAACGCGGCCGAACAGTGCAGCAGCCAGTCGTGCCGGGCCCGCGCGTGCCCCTGCTCATGGGCGAGTACGGCATCCAGCTGGCGCCCCTTCAGACGGCGCAACGCGGCTGTGGTGATGACGAGTTGGGGTGCCGTGCCGGGCAGCCACCAGGCGTCCGGGCGCTCGCCCTCCAGAACCACCAGACGGTCGGCGCCGGGCTCCTCGCCGGGCAACAGCGGGGCGCGTACGAGGAGTTCGGCCCGTCGCTGCCGACGGCGCGCCCGGGCCCGTACGATCTCGCGGGCCAGCATCGTGGCGGTCCAGGCGCCCCCGCACGCGAGCGCCACGGCGGTCGTCGCCGCCCAAGTGCCGCCGGTGCTCAGCGCGTAGGCGTCCACGACCGAGCGCGGCGCCGAGCCGAAGACATGGCCGCGCACGGCCACCCACGCGGCGGCGGCGCTCAGCGTCATCGACAGCACGCAGCACAGCAGCACGGCGGCCACCACGCACTGCCACACCCATAGCGCGACCACAGGTTCACGGTCCGGCCAGTCCGCCCTGGCGAGCAGTCGCGGAGCGACCACGGCGGCCAGGGCGCCGAGCAGCAACAGTGCCGCGGGGACCATCATGGGGTGAAGCCTATGAGCGGGGCGTCGCCGGTGGATACGGGCCGCGACGGCAAGTGACGTACGCCACGGTTTCGTACAGCGGTCACGGCCCGAAGGCGTGCGGGCCCCGGGCGTGCGTCGGCGGGGTCCGGCGTCAGAGCGTGACCAGCATGGCCACCATCGCGATCCCCATGGACAGACGGCAGGCCCGGGAGAGTTCGGGGCGGTCGCCCCAGCCGAGGGTGCGGGTGCCTCCCGGCGATGCGGCGGCCAGTGGCAGCAGGCGGACGCCGGAGCGCAGGACGTAACCGGTGAAGTAGAGGAGCAGCACGCCGGTGACCAGGGGGATTCCGGAGCCGCCATGGCTGTGGTGTCCGGGCGAGGCGGCCATCACGCCCGCCATGTAGACCATCGCGCCGGCGCCCATCAGATGGTGCAGATGGTGTGGGTTCGTGCGGGACGCCCACAGGGCGCGTACGGCGGTCGCGCCGAAGAGGGCGGCGTAGGCGAGCCAGGCCCAGCGTGGCGGAGTGGCCACCGCCGCGGGTACGGCCATCACGGCCATGCCGAAGCCCATGAGCGCCTCACCGCCCGCGGTGCGGCGCTGTTCCTCGACGGGGCTGCGCATCCTCAGCAGGCAGTACGCCCCGGTCGCCGCGCACAGCACGACGAGCAGCCAGCCGGGCGAAGCCGGTCCATGCACCGCGTACCTCCCCGCTCGACGATGTCGGACATCGCGCAGTCGGTCAGGGCATGCCCGGGGCGACCGGAGCGCAAGCGAGCGCAAGGGTGTACGCGGGGGAGCGTGCGGGGGTGCACCGCAGATGGGGAATGTGACGGGCGAGATATTTTACAGATAAAACACCTGCTAATGTTATTGCCATGAGTAGTGCGCCCAGCCCCAGTCCCACCCCCTCACGTGTACATCGCCTCCCGCTGGCAGGTGTGCTGCGCGTCGGCAGGCCCTCCGACATCTGGTTCAAGCCCGCGCTCAGCGTCGTCGCCGCGGTCGCTCCACCGAATCTGACGCTCCTGGCGCTCGGCCGGCTGGACCTGGCGATGTACACGATGGCCGGGTCGCTCTGCGCGCTCTACGCCCACAACCGCCCGTACGCCGCCCGGGCCCGCGCCCTCGCCTGGGTGGTGCTGGGCATGCTCGGCGGTCTCGCCGTCGCCCTCGTCACGGCCTCGCTCACCACGGACGCCGTCGTGCTGGTCACCGTCGGCGCGCTGCTCGCCGCCGTACAGAAGGTGGTGTGCGACGCCACGCGCATCGGTCCGCCCGGTCATGTGGTCCTCGCCTTCATCTCCTCCGCGTCCCTGTTCGTGCCCCAGACGCTCGGCCAGGTGCCCGGCCATCTCGCGCTGGGCGCGGCGGCGGGCGCCTGGGCCTGGATCGTCGGCATGGCCCCCGGGCTTGTCCGTCCGCACGGACCGGAGCGGCGCGCCACCGCGCACGCCCTGAACGCCGCTGCCGCGTACGTGGAGGCGCGGGGGAGTGGTGACGGCGCCGCCCGTTCCCGCGCCGCCGCGGCCGCCGCCGTGCACGGCGCCTGGCAGTCGCTGCTGTCGACCGGCGCCCGCTCCGCGCCCCGGCGCGCCCTCGAACGGCTCGTGGTGCGTGCCGAGGTCGCGCTCGCCGCGCCCGCCGACACTGAGCCCGAGCGGCTGCGCGGGTGGGCCCGCGAGCTGCGCGGCACCGGACCCGTTCCGCGCCCGGACGACCTGGCCGACGCCGCCGACGAACTCCTGGGCGTGGAGGCGTCCCTCGCCTCCGGTGAACAGCCGCTGCTGCGCCGTCTCGGCCCGCTCGCCCCCATCGCCCTGCGCACCGCGCTCGGCTGCGCCCTCGCCGGATACGTCTCGCTCGCCTTCGGGGTCGGCCGCCCCTACTGGGCGCTGGTCACCGCCGCCTCGCTCTACCAGGCCAACGTCACCCTGACCTGGAGCCGAGGCGTGCAGCGCGTCTTCGGCAACCTCGTCGGCGTGCTGGTCTTCGCGGCGATCGCCCCGCTCGCCCATCTCGGCCAGACAGCCCTCGTGCTGTGCTGCCTCGTCCTCAACTTCGGCGCCGAGGCCCTGATCGGCCGCAACTACTGGCTCGGCAGCATCTGCGTGACCCCGATGGCCCTGCTCATCACCGAGTTCGCGCGCTTCCAGCAGCCGGGCGAGCTGATCACCGACCGTGTCGTGGACACCCTCGTGGGCGCGCTGGTCGGCTTCGTCGCCGCGATCGCCGTCACCAACCGGCGCGCCGGCAGCCGTATCGAGCAGGCCCTCTCCACGGTGGACCGCGCCCGCGACCACGCCCTCACGATCCTGGCCGACGAGCGTCCCGACCCCGGCGCCCTGGAGTCCGCCCGCCGCGGCCTGGCCGCCGCCGTGGTCGACCTGCGCGCGACCGCCGACGCCGCCGCCGGCGAATGGTGGCAGCGCGCCTTGCCGGAGGAGCGGGTCATGCGGGCCGAGCAGGCCGGACACCGTACGCTCGCGGCGACGGTACGACGGCAGGGACTGCACTGCTTGGAGGGCGCACAGGCATGACGACAGCGGATGGGCGGGCGGAGACCGGGGCTGCCCCTGCCGGGCCGGCGGAGACGGAGCGCGCCGCTGCCGGACGGGCGGAGAGGGAGAGCGCCTCCGCCGGACGGGTGAAGGCGGAGAACGGCTCTGCCGGGCGGGCCGCGCCGGGCGACACCATGGCCGCCGTCGTGCGGCAGTGGCAGACCGTGCGCCCCGATCTCGACACCGGGCCCATGGAGGTCATCGGCCGGGTCAACCGCTGTGCCGCGCTCCTCCAGCAGGCCGAGGACGCCCCGCTGCGCCGGGCCGGGCTCACCCGGCCCGAGTTCGACGTGCTGGGCACCCTGCGGCGCACGGGGCACGAGCTGACCCCCAGCGAGATCGCCCGCGAGACGTTCTCCTCGGGCGCCGCCGTCACCAAGCGGCTCAAGCAGCTGACCGAGCGCGGTCTGGTCGAGCGACGCGGTGACGCCCGGGACCGCAGGGTCGCCCATGTACGGCTCACCGACGAGGGCCGCGAACTCGTCGACGGCATCCTCCCCGAGCAACTCGCCTACGAGACAACGGTTCTGTCCGGGGTCGGCCTGGGCCGGCAGCGTGAACTGGCCGAACTGCTTGGCGAGTTGCTCGGACAACTGGAAGGCCGACTGGGGCTGCCCCGGACCTGACACACGACAGCGTGCGGTGACGGACCGTTGACATGAGAAGAGCGCCACTCCTACGTTCGAGCAGGTCGGTTCGGCATCCCGGCTGACGTGCGGCATACCGAACGCCAGGGTCTCGTCGAGGCCCTGGGAGGGGAGACAGCGTGACGCTCACCATCGACCTGGGGACCGACACCGGAGCCTTCCACGGCGGCGCGAGCGGCACTCTCTACGGCCTGTACGGCGACGGCGTGCCCAGCCGCAACGTCGTCGAGGGCATGTACGTCCGCACGGTGTCCACCAAGGCCCAGGGCGGCACCCAGCACCCCGGCGCCGACGCCCTCGACATCCTGCGGCCCTTCGTGGACTGCGGCGGCGAGGACGTCTACGTCTACATGACCGACATCTACCGCGGCTTTCCCTACCAATGGCCCGGAGCCACGGGGGAGGAACGCCTCGCCGGCTTCATGAAGCTGATCGAGAAGCAGGTCCGGCAGGTCCTGGCGACGGGCGACTACAAGTCCCATGTCGTGTATGTGCCGTTCAATGAACCCGAAGGCAACATGTTCGGCACGGAGGAGTGGAGCTACAACGGGATCTCCTGGCACACCGACCCGCAGTGGTACTTCGCCGCCTGGAAGGACGCCGTCCGGCTCATCAAACGCCTCGACCCGGACGCGCGCGTCGCCGGCCCCAACACCTGCGTCCTGTACGAAGAGGTCAAGGGCTTCCTGGAGTTCTCCAAGGCCCACGACGTGCTCCCCGACGTGATCACCTGGCACGAGCTGTCCACGCCCGCCGCGATCCGCACCAATGTCGCCAAGTACCGCAGAATGGAACGGGACGTGGGCGTCGGTCCGCTCCCGGTCAACATCAACGAGTACGCGCACAACTACCACTTGTCCGTGCCGGGCCAGATCGTCCAGTGGATCTCCGCCATCGAGGAGTCGAAGATCGACGCCGACATGGCGTACTGGAACATCGACGGCAACCTCAACGACTCGGCGGTCGAGGCGAACAAGGGCAACGGCCAGTGGTGGCTGTTCAACGCCTACGGCCGGATGACCGGCCGCACGGTCCGGGTGACCGCGCCCCAACCCAACGTCCAGTACACCCTCCAGGGCGTCGCCACGCTCGACCGGGACAAGCGCCAGGCCAGGGCCCTCCTCGGCGGCGGGAGCGGTGCCGCCGACATCGCGTTCTCGGACATCCCGGCCGAGATCTTCGGCGACAGGGTGCACGTGCGGCTCCACGAGATTCCGTGGACCGGCCAAGTCGGCGCGTCCGCACAGCCGTCGCGTCTCCAGGACCGCGAACTGCCCGTCGTGGACAGGAAGGCGACCCTGTCGCTGCCGGACCTCCATGAGATGTCGGCCTACGAGGTCATCCTCTCGCCCGGCGGTGACGGCGCCGTTCTCCTGCCGCCGTCGGTGGGCTGGCGGGCGACGTACGAGGCCGTGAACGCCACGTACACGGGCGGTGGTTACTCGAAGAACGGGCCGGAGGGTTCACCCGCGGACGTCGACAAGTTCGCCTCGTCCGGCACCCACCACGTCGGCGGGCTGCGCACCGGTTCCGACGGCGTCCTCGCCTTCGCCGTCGAGGTTCCCCAGGACGGGACGTACGACCTGAGCGTCTTCGCCAACTCGTACAACCTCGACGGCCTGGTCAAGGAACAGGGCCCCACCAACGTGTTCCTGCGCGTCGACGGCGCGGACCCGCAGGAGCTGCGGCTCCCGCTCGGCTACAAGTGGGTGGTGTGGGGGCACACCGACACCCAGGTCCAACTGACCGCGGGCAAGCACACGATCACGCTCGCCGCCCAGGACCCCGACCTCGGCGTCACCAAGGGCGACGCGATCATCGACAAGATCGACCTGGCGCTGTGTGACGAGCGGGTGACGGCTCCCGCGCTGTACGACGCCGAGTACGCGGTCCTCGGCGGCGGGGCACACGTGAGCTACGCGCACCGCGGGGCCTCGGGGCCAGGGGCGGCCGTGCTGCCCCACGGAGGCACCGCCACATTCTGGGTGCACGCGGCGGCGGACGGCGAGGCGACCGTCACGGTCGATCAACTGGGCGGTGGTGAGGGCGTGTTGACCGTCAACGGCGAGAAGGCGGGACGGCTGGGCCGGACTCCGCTGTTCCTGGCCGGCGGCATCAACAAGCTGACGGTCACCGCCACTTCAAGCCAACTGGTCCTCGACCGGCTGCTGGTGGCACCGGGACAGGGCCACCTGAAGACCACCGTGTACGCCGCCGAAGAGGGCACCGTGACGGGCGACGCGAAGGTGACCGGCGCCCACACCTTCGCCACCGGCGGAAAGGCGGTCGACGGCATCGGCAACGGGGCCGCGCTCACCCTCACCGTCACGGCCGCGCACACCGGGCGGCACGCCCTCACCATCCGCTACTCCAACGGCGAGCAGGCCCCGGCGACCCACTACAACCCCGACCCGGTCTGCCGCCACGCGGACATCTCCGTCAACGGGGAGCCGTCGCGGCGGGTGCTCTTCCCCACCACCTTCCACTTCAACAACTTCTGGGACCTCACCGTCCCGGTGACTTTGCGGGAGGGCGCCAACACCCTCACCTTCACGAACCAGGACCAGGACGAGGACCAGGACCAGAACCAGAACCGGCAGCGCTCGGCGTACGCCCCCGTCATCGATCAGGTGGCGGTGACACCACTGGCCTGACAGCCCTTCCTGAGGCGATGCTTCCGGGTCACCATGGGCGCCATGACCGATGGACTGGTGCTGCCGCCCGGATCGGGCCGCCGGATGGGTACGTCCGGGATGACGCTCAAGGTGGGGGCCGAACACTCGGCTCTGTGGTCGGTGTTCGAGGCCGAGGTCGGGCCGGGATTCGACGTGGGCGCCCATTTCCACGACGAGGCAGAGGAGTTGTTCTACATAGTCGACGGCGAACTCGACCTGCTGGCCTTCGAACCACGGATCAGGACGGCCGGGGACTGGCAGAGCTGGGAGTCGAAAAGCGGACAGAAGGTCGTACGGGGTGGTCCGGGCAGTCTGATGTACGTCCCCTCGGGCTGCCCCCACGGTTTCGCCAACCCGGGCTCCACTCCCGCCCGGATGCTCTTCCTCGCCGCGCCCGCGGGCCACGAGCACTACATCCAGGAGATCGCCGACATCCTCGACGCCCCCGGGCCGCCCGACGTGGCCGCCATCGCGCAGGTGCGGTCGCGGCACGGCATCCATCAACTCACGCAGATGAAGCCGGGACAGTAGTCTCGCCGGCCACGACTACCGGACCTGTGGCCGACATCCCAGCGCCGGATCCGTACGGCAGGGCCCGGCTAGCCCTCCTCGCCCGCGACATGGACCCCGAACGCCGCACCCTGCGGGTCCCGCAGGACGGCGATCCGGGGTCCGTGCGGCACGGACATGGGCTCCATGAGCAGGTGGCCGCCCGCCAAGAGGGCGGCGTTCGCCGTGGCGTCCACGTCCTCGACGGTGAAGTACGGCATCCAGTGCGAGGGCACCTCGTGCGGGAACATGTCGCCCATCGTCACCATGCCGCCGAAGTCGGCACCGTCGATCCCCCACTGCGGGTACTCCTCCGAGGCGCTCACGGTCCAGCCGAACACCCCCGTGTAGAACTCCGTGGCCCGGTCGGGGGCGCGGGTCATCAGCTCCACCCAGCCGAGCGCCCCCGGCGCGTTGAACAGCCCCGCGCCGGGGAAGGCCCGCGCCTGCCACAGCTGGAAGGCCGCTCCGCCCGGGTCGAACGCCACCGCGAAACGGCCCACGTCCAACACGTCCATCGGGCCGAGGACGACCGTGCCGCCGGCGGCCTGCACCGCTGCCACGGCGGCGTCGGCGTCGTCCACGGAGAACGACACGTTCCAGGCGACGGGCTGCGACTCCTGGTACAGCGGGCTGATCGCCGCGACAGCCGCGTCACCGAGGTGCGCGACCGTGTAGCCGCCCGCCTCCGGGCGCGGATCCGTCTCCGGGCGCCAGCCGAACAGGTCGGCGTAGAAGCGCTTGGCCGCCTCCAGATCGCTGGTCCCGAGCTCGGTCCAGCAGGGTCCGCCGGTCACTGGCATGTCGAGCTTCATGACGTTCCTTCCGCACGATCACGACGTTCCTTGCGCAGCAAGACCCCTTCAGAAAACGCTAAGCCCGGCCCGCCGTGCCAGCCATCCGGACCCTGGGCCCGGCCCGGCTCGTGGGGAAGGAGAAGGGGCCGTGACGTGCGGCGGCGCGCCTCAGGGCCGGTAGCGCAGCGGATGATCCTCCGGGACCTCCACGATCACGATCTCGGTGCCGTCCGGATCGGCGATCCACATCTCGATCAGCCCCCACGGCTCCTTGACCGGCGGCCGCAGCACCTCGACACCCGCAGCCGTCAGCTCCTCGTGCGCCGCCGTCACGTCGTCGACCTGGAGCCACAGCTTGAGCGCGGGGGAGGGCGGGGTCTCGGAGCGCCCTGCGACCTCCAGGAAACCGCCGCCGAGGAAGTACACGGTCCCGCGTTCGGGGCCCGTACCGAACTCGCGGTAGACGGCGAGGCCCAGCTGCTCGCCGTAGAAGGCCCGGGAGCGCTCGGGGTCGATGGGACGCAGGAGGGTCCGGCTGCTCAGTACATGCACCATGCAGCCGGAGCGTAGGGGAGGGTTACGCTCGTCGGTGCCCAGCCGCGCCACTGAACGGAGAATCGCTCCATGGATACCGCCGCCGCCACCGGACTCACCTTCCGCGACGCCACCGACGCCGACGTGGACGCCCTGGTCGCGCTGATCGAGTCGGCGTACCGCGGGGACTCGAGCCGGACCGGCTGGACCACGGAGGCGGACATCCTCCAAGGCCAGCGGACGGACCCCGACGGTGTGATCGCCGTCATCAAGTCGCCCGACAGCCGGCTGCTGACCGTTGAGCGGGACGGCGCGGTCGTCGCCTGCTGCCAGCTCGAACACCGCGGCGACCACGCCTACTTCGGCATGTTCGCGGTCAGCCCCACACTCCAGGGCGGGGGTCTCGGCAAGGTGATCATCACCGAGGCGGAGCGGACGGCCCGCGAGACCTGGGGCGTCACGGAGATGCACATGACCGTGATCTCCGTACGCGACGACCTCATCGCCTGGTACGAGCGGCGCGGCTACCGCCGTACGGGAAAGATGACGCCCTTCCCGTACGGCGACGAGCGCTTCGGCATTCCGCAGCGCGACGACCTGCAGTTCGAGCTGCTGGTCAAGCCGCTGACGTGACGCTCACGCGGTGAAGCGGCCGGTGCGCTTGATCTCGGGGTAGTCGGTGGTCGCGCCGTCCAGCTCCAGGGCGCGCACCAGCCGCAGCTGGTCCTGGGTGTTCACCACCCAGCCGATGATCCGCAGGTCGGCCTTGCGGGCCTGCTCGACGATCTCCAGGGTCAGCCTGCGGATGTTGAGACAGACGGTCGCGGCGCCCGCCTCCACGGCGCGGTCCACGACATCGGTGCCATACCGGCTGGCGATGAGCGCCGTGCGGACGCCGGGCACGAGCCGGGCGACCTCGGCGATCGCCTCGTCGTGGAACGACGACACCTCGACCCGCCCGACAAGGTCCCGCCGGTGCATGACCTCGGCCAGCGCCCGGGCCGCCGCCAGATCCTTGATCTCGGCCTGCAGCGGCGCCTTGACGGCGTCCAGGACCTCGTCGAAGACGGGGACGCGCTCACCGCGTCCCGCGTCCAGCGCGCGCAGCTCGGCGAGTGTCTTCTCGGCGATCGGCCCCGAACCGTCGGTCGTACGGTCCACTTCGGCGTCGTGCATGACGACGAGGGCGCCGTCCTTGCTCAGATGCAGATCGAGTTCGATCAGGTCGAGGCCCGCGTTCTGGGCGGCGACGAAGGAACGGAGGGTGTTCTCGGGTTCGACACCCATCACTCCGCGATGACCGATGGTGAGGAAGTTCAAGATTCGACTCGCTTCCGTCGACGGCGGCTCGGCTCGCGCGTGGTGTGCGACGGGGCGCCCACGCGGCAGGGCGCAGCCTAATGGCCCCGCTGTGCGATGTACCCGCTCGTACGCGGGCCAATGGGGTGTCTGTCAGGGGAGATCTGCCTCGGGTCGCCCGAACGGGTCACTCTCGGGTGGGCGAGTCCCTCGATGGTTGACCGGCGGCCGGGCCTTGTCGCGTGCCGGGCTGACGGTTAGTCATGTCCGTGCCTTGGTAAGAGAGTTCCGCCGACAGCCTCGGAAGGGAACCGCGATGCCCAGCGAACCCGCGCCCGACGTCCTCGCCCTCATAGACGCCATTAACGTCCACTTCCCGGACGTCGGCGGCACCGTCACCGACGCGGCCGAGGCCCGCCGCATTCTCGCCGCCGGGCCCGCCTGGCCCTTCGAGCCGCCACGCGTGGGCTCGGTCGAGGACCGCGCGATTCCGGGTCCGGAGGGGGCCCCGGAGATTCCCGTACGGATCTATCGGCCGGAGGCGGAGCCGGAGCCGTCCGAGGCGCAGCTGCCCACCCCCCGGCCCACCGTCGTCTTCTTCCACGGCGGCGGATGGGTCATCGGGGGCCTGGAGACGCACGACCCCATCGCCCGCGCCCTGTGCCGGGACGCCGGCGCGGTCGTCGTCTCGGTCGACTACCGGCTCGCGCCGGAGGCCCGCTTCCCCGCGGCCGTCGACGACGCGTACGCCGCGCTGTGCTGGGCGGGCGGGAATGTCGGCGAACTGGGCGGGGACCCGGGCGCGTTGGTGGCCGCGGGTGACAGCGCGGGCGGGAACCTCGCGGCCGTGGCCGCGCTGATCGCCCGCGACCGGGGCGGCCCGGCGCTCGCCCTCCAGGTCCTCGTCTACCCCGCGACCGACGCACGGCCCCGGGTCGAGACCCGCGGCGGGGCCGGCGCGGGTCACTTCCTCACCCCGGCCCACGGACGCTGGTTCGACGAGCAGTACTTCGGGCCCGACGGCGACCGGACGCACCCGCATGCCTCGCCCCTGCTGGCGGATCTGCACGGCCTGCCGGCCGCCCACATCGTCACCGCGGGCTTCGATCTCCTCTGCGAGCAGGGCCGCGCGTACGCCGCGAAGCTGAGCAAATCGGGTGTATCGGTCACGGAGGGCCACTACCCCGGCATGTTCCATGGATTCTTCGGCTTTCCCGAGCTTCTTCCGGACGCCCGCGCCGCACAGCAACGCGTAGTGGAAGTAATCGCCTTGACGGTTTCCGGCAGGAAAAAGAGCGGTGAAGGCGGGGGTCGCGCAGGATAATCTCCCGAGTCTCCTCTTGCGGGAAGGAACCTCGCTTACATACGGTGTCCATACGCGTGGTTCTCCCGTGGAGGATGAGAGATGACGGAAATTCTTGTGCAGGTGGGTATGGAGGAGCAGGTTCCTCCCGTGGTCAGGGTGGTGGAGCACCCGGCATGGCCCGTGCTCAAGAATGCCGTGGAGGAGATACGTCCCTGGCAGTCCAAGGACGGGGCCATCGACTTCGAGGCGGAGGGCGCTCCCGACGCGTCCGACGCCGATCTGGCCGTACGCCGTGCCATAGACGCGATCGAGCAGCTCGCCCCGCTGCTGCCGCACGACGCCGCGTACCACGAGGCGCTCGTGAAGGACCTGCGCCGCTGGTCCGACGGCGGCTTCCAGGTGCCCGACTTCCTCGACTCGCTGCTGGCCTTCCAGCCCGCCGCGCACCGCGAGGACGGCCTCCAGCACCTGGTCGTCTTCCCGATGTACACGCAGAACGGCAACCCGAACCGCAACTTCGAAGCGGTCGTCCTGCGCATGGTGTGGCCGGACTGGCTGGCCGAGCTGGAGCGCACCCGCTACGACAACCCGCTCTTCTGCGGCATCAGTTTCGAGGACTTCACCGCGGGCTACGACACCAATTCGGCCGTGCTCTTCCCGGAGACCATCGCGGTGCGCGAGGCGCCCGAGCGTTTCTCCTGGGGCGGGATCTTCTGCGACCGCGAGGCCGCCCGCTTCCGCGCCGTCACCGACGCCGCCGTGGACACCCTGGGCCTGGAGCTGCCCGAGGACATCGCCGCGATGGTCCACGACCAGCAGCGCTGCGAGCAGGCCTTCGTGCTCTGGGACATGGTCCACGACCGCACCCACAGCCACGGCGACCTGCCCTTCGACCCGTTCATGATCAAGCAGCGCCAGCCGTTCTGGATGTACGGCCTCGAAGAGCTGCGCTGCGACCTCACCGCCTTCAAGGAGGCCGTGAAGCTGGAGGCCGAGGGCAACGCGCACGGCCGCGACGTGCAGTACGCCGTGCTCTTCGACCGGATGTTCCGCTTCCCGCTCTCCGGCGACCGCGTCCGCAACTACGACGGCCTCGGCGGCCAGCTGCTCTTCGCCTACCTGCACAAGCACGACGTCGTCCGCTGGACCGACAACAAGCTGCACATCGACTGGCAGCGCGCCCCGCAGGTCACCAACCAGCTGTGCGCCGAGATCGAGGAGCTCTACCGGGCCGGCATCGACCGCCCGAAGCTCGTCCACTGGTTCAAGGCGTACGAGCTCGTCTCCACCTACCTCGCCCCGCACCCCGGCTCCCGCTGGGCCAAGGGTCCCGACGCCCTCGACCTCACCCAGCCCCCGCGCAAGCTCGTGGACGACGTGCTTCCGGACGAGTTTCCGCTGAGCATGTTCTATGAGGCGCTCTCCAAGAAGCTCAAGAACGTGATCGCCTCCACCAAGGGCATCACCGCTGCGAACGCCGAGCGGGCCGCCGCGTGAGCGACGGCGCCGAGAACACTGCTCAGGAGGCTAAGAAAATGAGGAACGGGGCTCTCAGCGGTGCGGTGATCGCGGTGGCCGGCGCGGGTGGACCCGCCGGACGCGCGACGCTCGCCCGGCTCGCCGACGCGGGCGCGACCGTCGTCGGCTCGGACAACGACCCCGAGCGGCTCGCGGAGGCCGTGGACGCGGCCCGCTACGGGCATGGCGGCGCCACCGTCGTCGGGGACACGGTCGACCTGCTCGACCTGCAGTCGACCCAGGACTGGGCCACCCGCATCGAGAAGGACTTCGGCCGCGTCGACGGCCTGGTCCACCTCGTCGGCGGCTGGCGCGGCAGTGAGACCTTCACCAAGACCAGCCTCGACGACTGGGACTTCCTGGAGCTGCTGCTCATCCGTACGGTGCAGCACACCTCTCTCGCGTTCCACGAGGCGTTGCAGCGCAGCGACCGCGGTCGGTACCTCCTGATCAGCGCGGCCGGCGCGAGCAACCCCACCGCGGGCAACGCCGCCTACTCCGCCGCCAAGGCCGCCGCCGAGGCATGGACGCTGGCCATGGCCGACTACTTCCGCAAGGCCGGGGGCGAGGGGGGCCCGACCTCCGCGGCTGCCATCCTGGTCGTCAAGGCACTGGTGCACGACGCCATGCGCGCCGAGCGCCCGAACGCGAAGTTCGCGGGCTTCACGGACGTCAAGGACCTGGCCGAGTCCATCGCCGGCGTCTGGGACCTGCCCGCCGGCGAAGTGAACGGAAACCGTCTGTGGCTGACCGACAAGCCGTGAACCCTCCGAAGACGGACGCCCGGCGTCACCATGACCCGGCCGTCCGCGGCTTCGCCAGTGACAACTATGCGGGGGCGCACCCCGAGGTGCTCGCCGCCATAGCCCTGGCCAACGGCGGACACCAGGTCGCGTACGGCGAGGACGACTACACGGCGAATCTCCAGCAGATCATCCGCAGCCACTTCGGTGCCACGGCCGAGGCCTTCCCGGTCTTCAACGGCACCGGCGCGAACGTGGTCGCGCTCCAGGCGGTCACCGACCGCTGGGGCGCGGTGATCTGCGCGGAGAGCGCGCACATCAACGTCGACGAGGGCGGCGCTCCCGAGCGTATGGGCGGCCTCAAGCTGCTCACGGTGCCCACGCCGGACGGCAAGCTCACCCCCGAGCTGATCGACCGGCAGGCGTACGGCTGGGACGACGAGCACCGCGCGATGCCGCAGGTCGTCTCGATCACCCAGAGCACCGAGCTGGGCACCCTCTACACGCCAGACGAGATCCGCGCGATCTGCGAGCACGCCCACGCGCACGGCATGAAGGTGCACCTGGACGGGTCCCGGATATCCAACGCGGCCGCCTCCCTGAACGTCCCGATGCGGACGTTCACCAACGCGGTGGGCGTCGACATCCTGTCGCTGGGCGGGACCAAGAACGGCGCGCTGTTCGGCGAGGCCGTCGTCGTCCTCAATCAGGACGCCGTCAGCCATATGAAGCATCTGCGCAAGCTGTCGATGCAGCTCGCCTCCAAGATGCGCTTCGTCTCCGTCCAGCTGGAGGCACTGCTCTCCAAGGACCTGTGGCTGCGCAACGCCCGCCATTCCAACGAGATGGCTCAGCGGCTGGCCGAAGGCGTGCGTGCGGTGCACGGTGTGGAGATCCTCTACCCCGTTCAGGCCAACGCGGTCTTCGCACGACTCCCGCACGACGTGACCGAGCGGCTGCAGCAGCGCTTCCGCTTCTACTTCTGGGACGAGGCCGCGGGCGACGTCCGCTGGATGTGCTCGTTCGACACCACCGAGGACGACGTCGACGGGTTCGTGGCGGCGCTCAAGGAGGAGATGGCCCACCAGTAGCCGCGGGGGTCATGCATAGATATACGGTCGATCGAAAAGTCATTGACTCTCGGTCGGCCGTATTCCTATGCTCTGGAGGCATGGAGCTCATCCAGGAAACCCCTGACCTGTCCGCCTATTTGGCCGCTGACGAGGTCGTCGACCATCACCATCCGATCGTCCGCGAGACGGCAGGGCGCCTCGCTAAGGGTGCGGCCGACTCGTATGCCTATGCGCAAGCCGCCTACGAGTTCGTGCGCGACACCATCCCGCACTCATACGACTCCGGCGATCTGCGCGTCACCTGGCGCGCCTCCGACGTGCTGGAGCAGCGCACCGGCATCTGTTATGCCAAGGCCCATGCCCTGGCCGCGCTGCTGCGGGCCGAGGACATCCCGACGGCGTTCTGCTACCAGAAGTTCGACGAGGTGCACGGGCTCGTCGCCGTACGGTTCAACGGCGCCTGGCACCGGCAGGACCCCCGTGGCAACAAGCCGGGTGTAGACGCCCAGTTCTCCGTCGACGGCGAGCGGTTGGCCTTCACGCCCGATCCGGAGTTCAATGAGTTGGACTATCCGGTCTTGTATGCTGAACCTCACCCGGTCGTGCTGAGCGTCCTCAAAGCCGCCCCCGACCGGCCGCATCTCTGGAAGACGCTCCCCACCGCACTCTGAGGCAGGCCATGACTCTCACGCTCACCGTGTCCGACGAGGTCCGCGCCCTCGCGCCCGGTTTCACCCATGTCGCCATAGAGGCGCACGGACTGGTCAACGGGCCCAGTACCGAGGGGACTTCGGCGCTGCTCGACGACGCGGCCCGGCGGCTGGCCGTACGACTGGAGGGTCGCGCTCCGCACGAGGACCCGCACATGGCCGCCTGGCGGGAGGTCTACACGGCGTTCGGGTCCAAGCCGTCGCGCACGCGCAACTCGGCGGAGGCGCTGGCCAAGCGCGCCCTCGCGGACGGCGGACTGCCCCGGATCAATGTCCTCGTCGACATCTACAACGCGATCAGCGTCGCCCACCTGATCCCGGTCGGCGGTGAGGACACCGATCACATCCAGGGCGGGATGCGGCTCGTGCGTGCCACGGGTGAGGAGGACTTCGTGACCGTCGCGGGCGGCGAGGAGGTCGTCGAACACCCCGACGCGGGCGAGGTGGTGTGGCGCGACGACGCGGGCGTGACCTGCCGCCGCTGGAACTGGCGCCAGGGGCCGCGGACCCGGCTCACGGAGGAATCGACCTCCGCGATCTTCCTGCTGGAGAGCCTGACGCCGATGCCAGTGGCCCACGTCGTGGCCGCAGGCGGCGAACTCGCCGAGCTGCTCGAGAAGTTCAGCCCCGGGGCGCGGATCACCGTCCACGCCCCGGAGTGACGATTCAGCACGCTCCGGCCGCGCCGGAGGTGACGATTCAGCGAGCCTCGGCGGCCTTCACTTCTTCGGGGGTCGGCGCCGTGCCACCGAGATGCGCCGGCATCCACCATGTGTCGTCCGGACCCTTGGGCCGCACGGGATAGGCGCGCTGCGCGGCCTCCAGGAGCTCCTGGACGCGCTCGCGCAGCCGCCGCGTGATGGCGCCCGCGTACTGGTCCTGCGGCGCCTCGATCGGCTCGCCGACCCGGATGGTGATCGGGGTGTGGCTGCGCTTGAAGTTCTTCGGGTGGCCCTTGGTCCACAGCCGCTGGGTGCCCCAGAGGGCCATCGGGATCAGCGGCACGCCGGCCTCCTGGGCCATGCGCGCGGCACCCGACTTGAAGCTCTTCAGGGTGAAGGACTGAGAGATGGTCGCCTCGGGGAAGACGCCGACGATCTCGCCGGAGCGCAGCGACTTCAGGGCGTGCTGATACGCCGTCTCACCCTGCTTGCGGTCCACCGGGATGTGCTTCATGCCCCGCATCAGCGGACCGGAGATCTTGTGCCGGAAGACCGCCTCCTTCGCCATGAAGCGCACCAGGCGCTTCTGCGGCAGGGCGGCCAGACCGTCGAAGATGAAGTCCAGATAGCTGATGTGGTTGCTGACCAGCACGGCGCCGCCCGAGCGCGGAATGTTCTCCGATCCCTGGCAGTCGATCTTGAGGTCCCAGGCCTTGAACAACGTTTGGGCGAGACCGACGACGGGACGGTAGACAAGCTCTGCCATGGACGGGGTGGACCCTTCTCTCTGCCTGGGAAGGGGTCTCCCGGCGGGAAAGTTACGCAGCCGTAGGTTTACGGCATTGCGCAGATCGTGCCCCAAGAACGGACGAGTGGCCAGTCCTGGTGCCGCCGAACGGCGAGATCCTCGTCACGTCCATCACTTGATCCACCTCGGGCTTTTAACTCACCTTTACTTCGAACGAACCGTCACCCGCCGTGCGACCAGGTACATCTCGCATCCCAAGCAGTACCCGAACGCCGCGTTGAGGAACGCGGCGGCGAGCGCGCATCCGGTCGCCGCGAGCCCCAGCCATTGCGGGCCCGCCGTGAAGCCGATCAGTCCCACCACGGCGAACACGAGCCCCACCGCCTGTGCGAACTGCGGCGGTTCGGGCGCCTCGAACTCCGTCGGCGGCCCGAGCCGGGGGCGTACGGCCTTGCGGAACAGCCAGCCGTACGGGGAGCGCGCCACGCCGCCCGACGCGCCCAGCGCGAACGCCAGCGTCTGCCAGGCCAGCACCCAGGCGCTCCCGGTGATCAGTGCCGCCGCCAGCACGACGGTCGTCACGGCCGCACCGAATCGCGGCCCCCTCACATCGATGTCCATGAATCAAGCATTCCGTATGGAGCGGGATTCGTGGAGCCGGGAATCTTTGCGGTCTCGTGAATGCTGGTGCAGACGATGACCGGACTTGTGGTGTGCGTGGCGGTGCTCGCGGCGGCGAGCGTGTACGGAGTGCTGCATCAGCGGCGGAGCGGGAGAGTGAGAGTGCGCGGGCGCGACGGCGGAAAGCGGCTCGGCGCGGCGGAGTTGGGGGAGGGGCTCGGCGAACGGGCCACGCTCGTCCAGTTCTCCAGCGCCTTCTGCGCGCCCTGCCGGGCGACCCGGCGGGTGCTCGCCGAGGTGGCCGGCATGGTTCCCGGGGTGTCCCATGTGGAGATCGACGCCGAGGACCACCTGGACCTCGTACGCGAACTCGACATCCTCAAGACGCCGACCGTGCTGGTGCTCGACGCGGACGGGCGGATCGTGCGGCGGGCGACAGGACAGCCGCGCAAGGCGGATGTGATCGCGGCGCTGGGAGAGGCCGTCTGACCCGTGACGATCATGGTGAGGCATCTCCCAGATTCCGGAACGCCCTTGACTGCGTGCACCACCTATCGTCAGCCTGACCGTATGCCCCCGGAACTCCTTCTCTTCGAGCGCGTCCACGTGGACCTGGCCCGCACCGCGAGTGCGCGCTGTCCGGGCTGTTGAACAGCCACGGATCAGCTCGTCACCCCTCGCAGAAGGACAACTCCATGACGGCCACGCCCGACCTCGGCACCCCCCAACTCGCCTCTCCCGACCTGCTGCGCTCCGTCTTCCGGCGACACGCGGCCGGTGTGGCCGTGATCACGGCTCCCGGCGGCGAGGGTCCCGTGGGCTTCACCGCCACCTCGCTCACCTCGGTCTCCGCCGAGCCCCCGGTCATCTCCTTCGGCATCGGCGTCGGCGCCTCCAGCTGGCCCGCGATCTCGGAGTCCGGCCATGTCGGGGTCCACATACTCGGCGAACACCAGCAGGAGCTGGCCGCGACCTTCGCCAGGAGCGGGGCCGACCGCTTCGGCGCGTCCACCAGTTGGCGTACGGGACCCGAGGGAGTTCCCGTCCTCGACGACGTGCTCGCCTGGCTCGTGTGCCGTGTCGTCGCGCGCGTGCCCGCGGGGGATCACCGCATCGTCCTGGCCGAGGTGGTCCTCGGCGACCCTTCCGGCGCGGGCCGGCCGCTCCTGTACCACCAGGGGCGATTCAACGGCCTGCGCGACTGAAGTTACTCGCCGGTCCTACCCGTCGGTCCTACTCGCTGGTTACACAGCGTTGCCAAGGTCACACTTCAAAGCGCTTGCTTAGTGGGCATTCACTGGGTGTACTGACGAGTAATATTTCGTTCGGAGCGCGGGTCGCCCCGACCGGGATCGGCCGCTTCAGGCGCCTATGCTGCCTGAAAGAAGGCAGCAGCCCAGAAATGACGATGCAGTAGGAGAGCCGGCGTGAGCTTGAGGATCGTTGTCACTGTGAAGTACGTGCCCGACGCCACTGGCGACCGGCACTTCGCCGATGACCTGACCGTCGACCGTGACGACGTGGACGGCCTGCTGTCCGAACTCGACGAGTACGCCGTCGAGCAGGCGCTGCAGATCGCCGACGAGGCGGACGACGCCGAGATCACCGTGCTGACCGTCGGCCCCGAGGACGCCAAGGACGCGCTGCGCAAGGCGCTTTCCATGGGTGCCGACAAGGCCATCCACGTCGAGGACGACGACCTGCACGGCACCGACGCCATCGGCACCTCGCTGGTGCTCGCGAAGGCGATCGAGAAGGCCGGCTACGACCTGGTCATCTCCGGCATGGCGTCCACCGACGGCACCGCCGGTATCGTCCCGGCCCTGCTGGCCGAGCGCCTGGGCGTCCCGCAGGTCACGCTGCTCTCCGAGGTCTCCGTCGAGGACGGTGTCGTCAAGGGCCGCCGCGACGGCGACTCCGCCTCCGAGCAGCTGGAGGCCTCCCTCCCGGCCGTCGTGTCGGTCACCGACCAGTCGGGTGAGGCGCGTTACCCGTCCTTCAAGGGCATCATGGCCGCCAAGAAGAAGCCGGTGGAGTCCTGGGACCTGGAGGACCTGGAGATCGAGGCGGACGAGGTCGGTCTCGAGGGCGCCTGGACCAAGGTCGACTCCGCGACCGAGCGCCCGGCGCGCACCGCCGGCACGATCGTCAAGGACGAGGGCGAGGGCGGCAAGCAGCTCGCTGAGTTCCTCGCGGGCCAGAAGTTCATCTAAGCCCACCCCGCTTACCGCCCCTCAGACTTCGCAATCCGCAGGAGATCATTCCCATGGCTGAAGTTCTCGTCTACGTCGACCACGTGGACGGTGCCGTCCGCAAGCCCACCCTGGAGCTGCTGACGCTGGCCCGCCGCATCGGTGAGCCCGTCGCCGTCGCCCTCGGCTCCGGTGCCGAGAACACCGCCGCCGCGCTCGCCGAGCACGGCGCGGTGAAGGTCCTCACGCACGACGCCGCCGAGTACGCCGACTACCTGGTCGTACCGAAGGTGGACGCGCTGCAGGCCGCGTACGAGGCCGTCTCCCCGGCCGCCGTGCTGGTCCCGTCCTCCGCCGAGGGCAAGGAGATCGCGGCCCGCCTCGCGGTCCGTATCGGCTCCGGCATCATCACCGACGCCACCGACATCGAGGCCGGCGACGAGGGCCCGGTGGCCACGCAGTCCGCGTTCGCCGCCTCCTTCACCACCAAGTCCCGTGTCTCCAAGGGCACCCCGGTCATCACGGTCAAGCCGAACTCGGCTCCCGTGGAGGCCGCCCCGGCCGCCGGCGCCGTCGAGGCCCTCGCGGTCTCCTTCTCCGAGAAGGCCACCGGCACCAAGGTCACCGCGCGCACCCCGCGCGAGTCGACCGGCCGCCCCGAGCTGACCGAGGCCGCGATCGTGGTCTCCGGCGGCCGTGGCGTCAACGGCGCCGAGAACTTCTCGATCATCGAGGGGCTCGCCGACTCCCTCGGTGCCGCCGTGGGCGCCTCGCGCGCCGCGGTCGACGCCGGCTGGTACCCGCACACCAACCAGGTCGGCCAGACCGGCAAGTCCGTGTCGCCGCAGCTGTACATCGCCTCCGGCATCTCCGGCGCGATCCAGCACCGCGCCGGTATGCAGACGTCGAAGACGATCGTGGCGATCAACAAGGACGCCGAGGCCCCGATCTTCGACCTGGTCGACTACGGCGTGGTCGGCGACCTCTTCGAGGTCGTCCCGCAGCTCACCGAGGAGATCAAGTCCCGCAAGGGCTGATCGAGTCCCGCTGTACGAGGCCCTCGCGACCGTCACGGTCGCGAGGGCCTCGCCTCATCCCAGGGTCAGTGTGGTCTGCAGGGGCAGATGGTCGCTGGGGAACTGCCCGCGCCGGGAGAAGGTGTCGACCGACGCGCGGTGCACCGTCACGCCGGGTGCGGCGAGGATCCAGTCGATGCGGTCGCCGTCAGGCACCAGAGGCTTGTAGCCGTGGAAAGTGGCGTACAGCGGACCGCGCTCGGCCGCCGCGTCCCAGGTGTCGACGAGACCGGCGCCGAGCATCGTGTCGTAGACGGGGTTCTTGTGGGCCGCGACATTGAAGTCGCCGGTCACGATCAGCGGCAGGGAACGGTCGAACCCGGCGATCCGCTGACCGATCAGGGCGGCGGCACGCGCGCGTGCCTTCTGACGTCCGCTGTCCAGATGGGTGTTGAGGACGTAGAACTCCCGCTCCCCGTCGCGCAGATCACGGAAGCGGACCCAGGTGACCATGCGGATGCAGACGCCACCCCAGGTGTTCGAACCGATCACGTCGGGCGTGTCGGAGAGCCAGAAGTGCTCGTACTCGACCGGGGCGAGACGGCGGGTGTCGTAGAAGACCGCCATGAACTCGTCGCGGCTGCCGCCCGCGCGGCCCGTGCCGATCCAGTCGTAGTGCGGTCCGAGGTCGGAGTCGATGTCGCGCAGCTGGTGGTAGAGGCCCTCCTGGGTGCCGATGACGTGGGGGGCCGCCCGGCGTAAGAGCTCGCCCATCACCGGGCGGCGGGTGGGCCAGCTGTGGGGTTCGGAGCCGCTCGCGTAGCGGAGATTGAACGTCATGACGTCCAGGTCCCGGCCACGGTGCGGGGCGGCGGAGGCGGCCGCCGTACTCAACAGGGGCACGCCGACCGCGGCGGCCATCGCGGTCCTCAGTCCCATGCGACGAGTCACTCTGCTGGTGTCCGGCACGCGTACTCCTTCGGTCGGGGGTCAGGATGAGGGTGCAAGAGGGTGTTGACCATCGGGAAGATCCCCGGATAACTTCGCTATACGGATTGTTGATTCCGTGGAGCGGAAAACAGGAGGCTGTGGGATGGGTCAGGGTCAGCAGGAGAAGGTGTCGACGAGCCTCGCGGGCGCCGTCAGCGAGGAGATCAGTGCCTCCCTCGCCCCGGTCGACGCCGAGCTGGAGCGCCGCTACCCCGGAGACCCCGGCACCCGGCAGCCCGTCCACACCGTGTACGTCCCCGGCGACGTGTTCGCCGCCGACACCATCCGCTCCTGGGGCGACCGGGCCCTCGCCGCGCTCGACGAGCACGCCCCGGACGCGGCCTCCTTCGCCGCCGTCCTCGGCCTCTCCGACGAGCTTGCCGAGCCCGTGTACGACCGCGTACGGGCCAAGCTGGAGCGCGAACCCATCGAGGACCTGCGTGTCGACTTCGAGGACGGCTACGGCCCGCGCCCGGACGCCGAGGAGGACGAGGCGGCGGCCCGCGCGGCCCGTCTGATCGCGGAGGCGTACGAGAACGGCACGGCGGCCCCGTACATGGGCATCCGCATGAAGTGCATGGAGGCCCCGGTGCGTGACCGCGGCATCCGCACCCTCGACATCTTCCTGACGGGCCTCATGGAGGCGGGCGGTCTGCCCGAGGGCCTGGTCCTGACCCTCCCCAAGGTGACGTACGCCGAGCAGGTCACCGCGATGGTCCGGCTCCTGGAGGAGTTCGAGAAGGCGCGCGGCCTGGAGCCCGGCCGGATCGGCTTCGAGATCCAGATCGAGACCAGCCAGTCCATCCTCGCCACCGACGGCACCGCGACCGTCGCCCGGATGATCCAGGCCGCCGAGGGCCGCGCCACCGGTCTGCACTACGGCACCTTCGACTACAGCGCCTGCCTCGGCGTCTCCGCCGCCTACCAGGCCAGCGACCACCCCGCCGCCGACCACGCCAAGGCGATCATGCAGGTCGCCGCCGCGGGCACTGGCGTACGCGTCTCCGACGGCTCCACCAACGTCCTGCCGGTCGGTCCGACCGAGAAGGTCCACGACGCCTGGCGCCTGCACTACGGCCTCACCCGCCGTGCCCTGGCGCGCGCCTACTACCAGGGCTGGGACATGCACCCCGGCCACATCCCCACCCGCTACGCCGCCGTCTTCGCCTTCTACCGCGAGGGCTTCGAGCAGGCCGCGGCCCGCCTCGCCCGCTACGCCGCCCACACCGACGGCGACGTCATGGACGAGCCCGCCACCGCCAAGGCCCTCAGCGGCTACCTGCTGCGCGGCCTGGACTGCGGCGCCCTGGACATCGCGGAGGTGGCCCGGGTAACCGGGTTGACCCGGGCCGATCTGGAGGGTTTCGCGACGCCGAGGCGGGCGGATCTGACGATCTCCGGGAACCAGTAACGACCCTTCAGGGGCGCGGGGCCGTGCCGTCCGCGGCTCCGCCGCGGGGCGCGACACGCCACAGACAACCCGCACTATGACGACGGACCCGTCTTTGCGTACCTCTCCAGACCGGAGGCAGTGGTCAACCCCTCTTCCGCGAACAGACGGGTCCCCCGCGCACACAGCTCCGCGTCGAAGCGAGCCCTGGCGCAGAACTTCTCCGGCGTGTCTCCGAACAGCTCCCGCAGGCGCGCCGACCCGGCAAGGAGCGAGGCGAGCAGCGGACGCTCGCCCGGATGGGTACGGGGCACTCCGGCACCGTCGTGGAGAACCCCGTGACGGTTGACGTAGACGTGCGCGCCGGGCAGGAACTCACCGGAGTCCAGCTCGATCCGGACGCCGGAGGCGGACGAGGGCAGCCACGCGCGATCGTACGCACCGGTCGCTTCCGGAACGCCCTCGCTCGCGTCGACCACCGCGAGCTGTGCCTCATCGAGCCAGGTGAGGAACAACTCGCCGACGGCGCCCGGCGCGTGGAACGGCGACGCGGACACGTACCCCATGAGACTCACATGGGCCGAGACGCCGACCCCGATGCCGCCGACCCGCGCCTTCACCAGCGGAATCGTGCCGGACACCCCGGACTGCGCCATCTTGTGCCGGAGTTGGGCGGGACAGGCGTTGGAGCCGACCGCGAGGACCGGGACGCGGTCCTCGTACACCAGACGGCCCAGGGGCAACAGCCGGTCCCCGTCGAGGAGTCCGGACTCCTCGGGCCAGGCCCCCGGATAGCTCAGCGGGTGCTCGCGGGGGATCTCGGCGAGGCCGAGGGCCTCCAGAGTGCGCGGGTCGGGGGCGGCCACGGCTCAGTCCGCGGGCGGCAGTTCCCCGGAGCCGCGGGTGATCAGGCGCGTCGGGAGTTCGATGCGCTCCGGGGTGACGAGGCTGCCGTCGAGCTGGCGGAAGAGGCGTTCGGCGGCCGTGCGGCCGAGGGCGGCGGCGTCCTGGGCGACGACGGTGACGCCGGGCTGGAGGAGGTCGGCGAGTTCGATGTCGTCGAAGCCGACGAGGGCGACGGGGCGGCCGCGCTCGGCGATGACGCGGACGACCGTGACGGTGACACGGTTGTTGCCGGCGAAGACCGCGGTGACGGGGGCGGGGCCGGAGAGCATGTCCTCGGCCGCCTTGCGCACCCGCCGCGGGTCGGTGACGCCCAGGGACATCCACGCGTCCTCGACCGGTATGCCCGCGTCCTCCATGGCGGCGCGGTAGCCGCGCAGCCGCTCGGCGGCGGTGTGGATGCGGGGCATGTCGCCGATGAAGCCGATCCGGCGGTGGCCGTGGGCGATGAGGTGGGCGACACCCTCACGGGCACCGCCGAAGCTGTCCGACAGGACGACGTCGGCGTCGATCTTTCCGGCCGGGCGGTCCACGAAGACCGTGGCGACGCCCGCCTTTATCTCGGGTTCCAGATAGCGGTGGTCGTCACCGGCCGGGATGACGACGAGTCCGTCCACGCGGCGCGCGCACAGCGCGAGGACCAGTTCCTGCTCGCGGTCCGGGTCCTCGGCGCTGGAGCCGTTGATCAGCAGCGCGCCGTGGGCACGGGCCACCTCCTCGACCGAGCGGCTCAGCGGCCCGTAGAAGGGGTCCGCGAGGTCCTCCAGGACGAGGCCGATGCTCGCGGTGCTGCCCTTGCGCAGCACTCGCGCGCTGTCGTTGCGGCGGAAGCCCAGAGAGTCGATGGCCTCCTGGACGCGGCGCTCGGTGTCCGGGGTGACCCCCGGCTCGCCGTTGACTACGCGCGAGACCGTCTTGAGGCCGACTCCCGCACGCGCCGCAACGTCCTTCATGGTCGGACGGTTTCCGTAGCGGTTCTCGGGTCGGCGGGCGGTCTCGGCCACGATGTGCTGTCCTGTCCTGTCGTCCACGGGGATGCGTCGGTCCATGGGGTTGTATGAGGATGTGGCGTCGAGCATAGAGCCTGGACAACGTTGTCAGATGCGAGAGAGACTGTCCACCGCATTCTCCGGCCTGCGCCTTCCCCCAGGGGCGTGTCGTCCTGCCTGCCTTTTCGGCCGGAGACCCGGACCCGCAGCGCGGCGGGCCCGGAAACGACACCGTCTTGGGAGATCTGACTCTGATGCACACCGACCTCGTGGCCGCGCTCGACATAGGCGGCACCAAGATCGCCGGGGCGCTGGTGGACGGCCACGGCCGGATCCTTCTGCGCGCGCAGCGCGCGACGCCCGCGCAGGAGGACGGCGACACCGTGATGCGAGCCGTCGAGGACGTGATCGGCGAGCTGACGGGCTCCCCGCTGTGGAGCAGGGCGCGGGCCGTCGGCATCGGCAGCGCGGGCCCGGTGGACGCCTCCGCGGGCACGGTGAGCCCCGTGAACGTGCCGGGCTGGCGCGACTACCCGCTGGTCGAGCGGGTCCGCAAGGCCACGGCGGGGCTGCCCGTCGAGCTGATCGGCGACGGCGTGGCCATCACGGCGGCCGAGCACTGGCAGGGCGCCGCCCGCGGGCACGACAACGCGCTCTGCATGGTTGTGTCGACCGGGGTCGGCGGCGGACTCGTCCTCAACGGACAGCTGCACCCCGGCCCCACCGGCAACGCGGGCCACATCGGGCACATCAGCGTCGAGCTGAACGGCGACCTCTGCCCCTGCGGCTCCCGCGGCTGCGTCGAGCGCATCGCGAGCGGCCCCAACATCGCGCGCCGCGCGCTGGAGGGCGGCTGGCAGCCCGGCCCCGACGGCGACACCTCGGCCGCCGCGGTGGCCGAGGCCGCCCGCGCGGGCGACCCGGTGGCCGTGGCCTCCTTCGAACGGGCCGCGCAGGCGCTCGCGGCGGGCATCGCGGCCACCGCGACCCTCGTCGAGATCGACGTCGCCGTCATCGGCGGGGGAGTGGGCAAAGCGGGGGACATCCTGTTCACGCCGCTGCGCAAGGCGCTCGCCGACTACGCGACGCTCTCCTTCGTACGGCGGCTGACCGTGGCACCCGCGCTGATGGGCACGGACGCCGGTCTGGTCGGCGCGGCCGCGGCCGCGCTCAGCAGGAACCCGAGCGCGACTGGTGCCGGGGCCGGGGTCTGACGCGACGGGGCGGGTCGGCGGTGCAGGCCTCGGCCGACGGATCAGCCGAGGCCTGAACGTGTCAGCCAAGGTGTGAAGGGGGCAGCCGAGGCCTGGAGGGATCAGCAGCTGAGCTTCGCGTCCGCCCAGTCCGCGTGGTCCGAGTCGATTCCGTCGCCGCCGTCGGTGACGACGAGTCGGACCACCTGGGCGCCGGTCACATCGGCCGTGATCGGCTGGGCCGCCATCGCGTTGGTGAGGACGCCGGTCGAGGCGACCTTCGTCCCGTCGGCCCAGATCTCGAAGGCGACGGTCCCCTTGGCGCCCTTCTCGTCGTCGACGCCGACGTCCGCGGTGACCGTCTCGCACGCCGTGCCGGTGTAGTACTCGACGGCGCTCTCGGCGTGCACGCCGAGCCCCTTGGCGTAGACGACTCCGCCGAGAGTGATCGGATGACCGTCGCCCGCGGCGCTCTCACCGTTGCTGGTGTTGCGCTCAACCGGCCCCCAGCCGTTGGTCGTTGACAGCCACGGCAGGTCTCCGAGGGAGGAGACCCCCGAGGGTGGCGCCACGACCACGGAGGCCTTCAGCGGCAGCACGCTCTCGGCGCGTACACCGGTCGGTGAGCGGTAACTCGCCTTCAGCGTCAGGTCGTACGATCCCGTGGCCGTGCCTTCGGGTGCGGTGACCTGCCATCCCGTACGCAGCGCACGGCCCGTCGGCACCACGCCCGCGGTGGCCGGCGACGTCGCGCCGACCGTCCAGCCCTCGGGCCCGCTGAGCGTCACGGAGACGTGCTGGGCGGGCGTGCGGCCGAGGTCGGTGACCGTGGACTCCAGGGAGGCGGTCTTCCCCGCCTCGACCAACGGGCTGCCGTTCAGGCCGAGTTCGACGGCGGGCGGGTTCTTGGCCCACTGGGCGTCGACCGAGACACGTACCAGTACGGTGCCGTGGGCGGGAACGGTCGCCGAGATGGTGCCCGCGGTGTTGTAGCTCTTGTGCTGCCACACATCGCGCAGCGTGTAGGCGTCGGTCTCGGGCAGGCCCACGGCCTGCGCGGTCGTGGCGATCCGCTGTGCGCTGCCCGTCTCGTTGAACAGGGCCACCGCCCGGCTGCCGTCCTTCATCTCCTTGGCGACGACCCAGCGTCCGCCCTCGGAGGAGAGCACCGTGCCCTGCTTGCCCAGCGGGTCCTGGTCGACCGCGATGACCTCCTTGTTGTCGAGAAGGTCGAAGGTCGCGGCGGATGCCTTGCGCAGGTCCGAGCCGATGAGCAGCGGTGCCGCCATGACCGACCACATCGAGAAGTGCGAGCGGTACTCGGTGTCGGTCATGCCGCCGTTGCCGACCTCCAGCATGTCCGGGTCGTTCCAGTGCCCGGGGCCGGCGTACGGGGCGAGGGGCAGGTTCTGCTTGAGGATCGACAGCATCGAGCCCCAACTGTCGCTGATGTCCCCGGTCGTGCGCCACAGATGTCCGACGTCCGCCGCCCATTCCCAGGGTTTGTTCTGGCCCCACTCGCAGATGCTGTAGACGATGGGCCGCCCGGTCGCCCTGAGGGCGTCACGCATGGTGGTGTAGCGCAACTTGGCGTCCACGCCGAGGTTGTTGCAGTTGTCGTACTTGAGGTAGTCGACGCCCCAGTCGGCGAACTGCTGGGCGTCGCTGTACTCGTGGCCGAGCGCGCCCGGGAATCCCGCGCTGTTGCACGTCTTGACGCCCGCGCTCGTGTAGATGCCGAGCTTGAGCCCCTTGGCGTGCACATAGTCGGCAACCGCCTTGATTCCGCCCGGGAATCGCACGGGGTCGGGCACCAGCTTGCCGTTCGCGTCCCGGGACGGCAGTGCCCAGCAGTCGTCCAGATTGACGTACTGGTACCCGGCGTCCTTGAGCCCCTTGTCGACGAAGAGGTCCGCGATCCCCTTGACCATGTCCTCGTTGAACTCGGCGCGGCAGTGCGTGGAGTTCCAGTTGTTGAAACCCATGGGCGGGGTGAGGGCGAGGCCGTCCGCCAGGGCGGGGGAGACGGGGTCCTCGACGGGGGCCGCGAACGCGGGTGCGGCGGCGAGGACGGGCGCCATGAGCCCGGTCGTACACAACAATCCTGCGGCGAGCGCTCCGACCACTCTTCGGCGGGTTGTGCGGGTGTGAAGGTGACGCATCGTTACGTTCCTCCGAACTCGCGAAAGGTTGGATGACTGCATGTCCGCGACAATGGTGCGCGTTTACGGTAGGACCTGTCCGACTCTGGTGGAAGAGAAGTGGTAACGGTTGTTCGATATCCCGTCAGAACCCTTGACGGTGCCGCCACATGGGAGTGAGATCCAAGCCTCGCGTTCGGTTGTGTTGGGTGGCACCCCGAGGAGGGGGACATGGCACAGTCATCGTTGAAGGGGCCCGTCGTGCCCGGAGGTACTACAGGACATCGGATGTCCCGGCGAAATCTCTTGCGTGGTGCGGCTGTCGGAGCCGGTGCGGTCACGCTCCCCGCCCTGCTGTCCGCATGCGGCGACGGACCCGGTGGAAACAAGAACGAAGTGACCGTGGGGTCCAACGCTTCGGACCCGGTGCCCAAGAAGGCGTACGCGGCGGCCTTCACGGCGTACGAGAAGAAGTCCGGCAAGACGGTCAAGGTCAACACGAAGGACCACAACGACTTCCAGGAGAACATCAACCGCTATCTCCAGGGCACACCCGACGACGTCTTCATGTGGTTCGCCGGATACCGCATGCAGTACTTCGCGGAGAAGGGGCTCCTGCACGAGATCAGTGATGTGTGGAGCGGCTTCAGCGGATTCTCGGACGCGCTCAAGGAGCAGTCGACGCACGCCGGGAAGCAGTACTTCGTGCCCTATTACTACTACCCGTGGGCCGTCTTCCACCGGAAGAGCCTCTTCCAGAGCAAGGGTTACCAACAGCCCAAGACGTGGGACGAGTTCATCGCACTCGCCAAGAAGATGTCGAAGGACGGCGTACCGGTCGCCTTCTGCGACAAGGACGGCTGGCCGGCGATGGGCACCTTCGACTACATCAACATGCGCCTGAACGGATACGACTTCCACAAGTCCCTGATGGCCGGCAAGGAGTCGTGGACCGACACCAAGGTCAAGAACGTCTTCGACACCTGGCGCGAACTCATGCCGTACTACCAGAAGGGCGCCCTCGGCCGTACCTGGGAGGAGGCCGGGCAGAGCCTCCAGCAGCGCAAGACCGGCATGGCGGTCTTCGGAATGCCGCACCCCGGCACCCAGTTCCCGGAGAGCGAACGCGACGACATCGACTTCTTCGCCTTCCCCGAGATCGACCCGCAGTACGCGCAGGACGCCGTGGAGGCGCCCATCGACGGCTTCCTCGTCGCCAAGAAGTCGAAGAACCTCGACGGCGCCAAGGCCCTGTTGAAGTGGCTGGGCACCCCCAAGGCCGAGGACACCTACCTCGCCCTCGACCCGAACAACGTGGCCGTCAACGACGGCGCCGACACCTCCAAGTACAGCGCCCTGCAGAAGAAATCGGCCCAGCTCGTCTCGGGCGCCAAGCAGATCTCACAGTTCATGGACCGCGACACCCGGCCCGACTTCGCCTCGACCGTGATGATCAAGGCGATCCAGGACTTCATCGGCAATCCGAAGGACGTCGACGGTCTCTGCAACAGCATCGAACGACAGAAGAAGACCATCTTCTCGTCGCCCGTCGGCTGAACCTGGGGGAAGACGTTCCGTGGCGCTCAACATCCCACGGCGCGCCGGACGACGGCGGCTGCGGCGGTTCACCCGCCGCGACGTCGTCGTCCTCGGCGTGCTCCTCGGCGTACCGATCCTGCTCGACATCGTGATCATCTGGGGCCCGACCCTCGCCTCCATCGGACTCTCCTTCACCTCCTGGGACGGCGTCGGCGACATCCACTGGATCGGCGGTGACAACTACAAGAACATGGTCGAGAACTACCCGGTCTTCTGGCCGGCCGTCCGCCACAACATCCTGTGGCTGCTGTTCCTCGGCCTGATCGCGACCCCGTTCGGCCTCTTCCTGGCCGTCCTCATCGACCGGGGCGTCCGCTTCAGCCGCTTCTACCAGTCCACGATCTACCTGCCGGTCGTGCTCTCGCTCGCCATCGTCGGCTTCATCGCCCAGCTGATCCTGGGCACCGACCAGGGCGTGGTCAACACGATCCTCAACAACCACGACAACCCGGTCGACTGGCTCGGCGACGCGCACATCAACCTCTGGATGATGATGATCGCGGCGAGCTGGCGGCACACGGGTTACGTCATGATCCTCTACCTCGCCGGACTCAAGTCCGTCGACCCGCAGCTCAAGGAAGCGGCCGCGATCGACGGCGCCAACGAGCGGCAGACCTTCTTCCGCGTCGTCTTCCCCACCCTCCGCCCGGTCAACGTCATCGTCGGCGTGATCACCGTCATCGAGGCACTGCGCGCCTTCGACATCGTCTACGCGGTCAACAAGGGCCGCAACGGCCTGGAACTGCTCTCCGTCCTCATCACCGACAACATCATCGGGGAAGCCAGCCGCATCGGATTCGGCTCCGCCATCGCGGTCGTCCTGCTCACCGTCTCCCTGGGGTTCATCGTGACGTTCCTGGTCCAAGAGCTGCGAGGTGCGCGCGACCGATGACAGCCGACGTCCGCGCCAGTGCGCCCACCCGTCCGGCCGCAGCTCCGGTGGAGACTCCCAAGCCCGGTGCACGCCGCGGCCGTTGGGGCGTGCACATCTTTCTCATGGGCGTCTCGCTCGCCTTCCTGGCACCACTCCTGCTCGCCGTCTACGCCTCACTGCGGCCGTACGAGGAGACGGCGCAGCACGGTTACTTCTCGTTCCCCAAACACCTGTCGTTCGAGTACTACCGCCGGGCCTACACGGAGTCCGGCATGGGCAAGTACTTCACCAACACCTTGCTGATCGCCGTGCCAGGTGTGCTGATCACCCTCTTCCTGGCCTCGTTCGTCGCCTTCGCGGTCTCCCGTCTGAAGCTGCGCGGCGGCCTGGTGCTCCTGATGTTCTTCACGGCGGGCAATCTGCTGCCCCAGCAGGTGATCGTCACCCCGCTGTACGTCCTGTTCAACAAGATCCCGCTGCCGTGGTGGATGTCCGACTCCCAGATGATGTACGACTCCTACTGGGCCGTCATCATCGTCAACATCGGCTTCCAACTGGGCTTCTGCGTCTTCGTGCTCGCCAATTTCATGCGGACGCTGCCGCAGGAGATCCTGGAGGCCGCGATCGTCGACGGCGCGGGCGTCTGGACCCAGTTCTGGCGCATCACTCTCCCGTTGTGCCGCCCCGCCCTGGCAGCTCTGGGCACCCTCGAATTCACCTGGATCTACAACGACTTCCTCTGGGCCCTGATCTTCATCTCGAACCCGGACAAACTGCCGATCACCTCATCGTTGAACAATCTGCGCGGCCAGTTCTTCACCGACTACAACCTCCTCGCGGCGGGCTCGGTCCTCGTCGCCCTCCCGACGATCCTGGTGTTCCTGCTGCTGCAGCGGCACTTCATCGCGGGACTGACGCTGGGGTCGACGAAGGGGTGAGGCTCCAGGTTTTGAACGCGTTCAATATTCTGCGCTAGGCTCGCTCCCGAACAGAGGGGGAGCCCGGTGAAGATAGTCATTCCCGGTGGAACGGGGCAGGTGGGCACGGTCCTGGACCGTGCGCTGACCGCGGCCGGTCACGAGGTCGTGATCCTGACCAGACGGCCGGCGCACGACCGTGAGGTCCGCTGGGACGGCGAGAGCCTGGGCCCCTGGGCCCAGGTGATCGACGGCAGCGACGTCGTGATCAATCTGGCCGGACGCAGCGTCAGCTGCCGCTACACGGCGGCCAACCTGCGGGCGATGATGGACTCGCGCGTGAACTCCACCCGGGTCGTGGGCGAGGCGATCGCGGCCACCGCGCGCCCACCGCGGGTCTGGCTGCAGATGAGCACCGCCACCGTCTATGCCCATCGCTTCGACGCGCCCCACGACGAGGCGACCGGCGTGATCGGCGGCGGCGAACCCGGTGTCCCGGGCTACTGGGGCTACAGCGTCGAGATCGCCAAGGCCTGGGAGCTGGCGCAGGAGCGGGCCGAGACCCCGCACACCCGCAAGGTGGCGCTGCGCTCCGCCATGGTCATGAGCCCCGACCGTGGCGGCGTCTTCGATGTCCTGCTGTGGCTGGTCCGGCTCGGTCTGGGCGGCCCGGTCGCCGGTGGCGCGCAGTACGTCTCCTGGATCCACGACCAGGACTTCGTCCGCGCGGTCGAGTTCCTGATCGACAGGGACGACCTCACCGGGCCGGTGAACCTCGCGTCCCCCGGCCCGCTGCCGCAGCGGGCGTTCATGCGCGCCCTGCGCGCCGCCCGGGGCGTCCCGGCGGGGCTGCCCGCCACGAAGTGGATGGCGGAGCTCGGCGCGTTCGCGCTGCGCTCGGACACCGAACTGCTGCTGAAGAGCCGCCGCGTCGTCCCGGGCCGCCTGCTGGCGGAGGGCTTCGACTTCGCGTACGCGGAGTGGTCCGCGGCGGCCGACGAGCTCGTGGGGCGCGTGCGCGACGGTATCCGCTCCACCGGGCGGCCTGTCGGAGCGTGACCCCCGCGCCCTTCCTCAGTTGAACGGGGCATGAAGAAGCGCAGCATGCTCGCCATCGCCTCCCTCGCCACCGGGTTCGTCGTCGCGGCGATCACCCCGTCCCATGCCACGGACAGTGACGTCCTCGGCGATCTGAACGTCAACGACACCGTCAGCACCCTCGATCACACCGTCAGCAGTGACAGCCTGGCGATGGACGAGCGCACGCTGGGGCAGAACACCTGAAGGGTCCGCACACGCGGCGCCCTCATCAGGTCCTGGTTTCCGTGGCAGGGTGGAACGGGCAAGCCATGGGGGGCCAATAGAAGAGGGGGAACTGTCCGTGATCGTCTGGATCAACGGAGCGTTCGGTGCGGGAAAGACCACCACCGCACGGGAACTGATCGAACTGATCCCGAACAGCACGCTCTTCGACCCCGAGGTCATCGGCGGCGCACTCACGCACCTGCTGCCGGCCAAACGCCTCGCCGAGGTCGGCGACTTCCAGGACCTGCCGATCTGGCGACGCCTGGTGGTCGACACCGCGGCCGCCATGCTCGCCGAACTCGGCGGCGTCCTCGTGGTCCCGATGACCTTGCTCCGCCAGGAGTACCGCGACGAGATCTTCGGTGGCCTCGCCGCGCGCCGGATCCCCGTACGCCATGTGCTCCTCGCCCCGGCGGAAACGATCCTGCGCGAGCGAATAGCCGGGCGCGCGGTGCCCCCGGACCTGCCCGACGGTGACCTGCGCGTGCGCCAGTGGTCCTACGACCACATCGAGCCCTACCGGGCCGCGCTCGCCTCCTGGCTCACCGCCGACGCCCACCCCGTGGACACCAGCGCGCTCACCCCGTACGACACCGCCCTGCGCATCGCCGACGCCGTACGCACCGGGGACGTACCCGTGTGCGACATAGTGCAGACGCCCGAACCCACCGCGGAGACCGTCGCCGCGGGGGTGCTCCTCTTCGACGAGCAGGACCGGGTGCTGCTCGTCGACCCGACGTACAAGGCCGGCTGGGAATTCCCCGGCGGCGTCGTCGAACCCGGCGAGGCCCCCGCGCGCGCGGGCATGCGCGAGGTCACCGAGGAGACCGGCATCACCCTCGACGACGTGCCCGCACTCCTCGTCGTCGACTGGGAATCGCCCGCGCCCCCCGGTTTCGGCGGTCTGCGGCTGCTCTTCGACGGCGGTCGGCTCGACACCGCGGCGGCCCAGCGGCTGCTGCTGCCCGGGCCCGAGCTGCGTGACTGGCGCTTCGTCACGGAGCGGGAGGCGGCCGATCTGCTGCCGCCGGTGCGCTATGAACGGCTGTGCTGGGCGCTGCGGGCGCGCGAGCGCGGGGCGGCGCTCTATCTGGAGGCCGGGGTCCCGGTCGGCTGACGTCGCTACTTTGCCCGGCGTGTGGAGTTCCGAGGGAGAAGCGAGGGGGATCCAAGAGAGAAGCGAGGGTGAATCGACGCCATCCCGATATGGCGCGGGAACTTACGAAGCTATTTGACAGTCCTACCGTGAATGTGCAGATCACCTCTGCGCGGCCCTGGGCCGCCCCAACAAGGCCGGATACACCCCCGGCTGAAGGAGGGACATGCGCGCGTACTCATCTGCCCTCACAAAGGGATTCACGCTCGCCGCGGGGCTCACGCTGGTCCTGGCCGCCTGCAGCAGCGGCGGCGGGAACAGCACCCACAAGAACAGCTCCGCGGGGTTGTCGTCGTGCAGCACACAGGGCAAGGCGAACACCTGCAACGCGGCCGCCACCAAGTCCGGAGGCACCTTCACCTACACGCTGGAGAAGAACATCCAGCAGTGGAACGTGCAGGACGTCAACGGCAACACCTTCGAGAACGCGGAGGCCCTGGAGGTCGTCCTGCCCCAGGTGTTCATACCCCGGCCCGACTTCTCCGTCGGCCTCAACACCGATCTGGTCACTTCGGCGACCCAGACCAGTACCAGTCCGCAGACCATTGTCTACAAGATCAACCCGAAGGCGTCGTGGAACGACGGCACGCCCATCACGGCCGACGACTTCGTCTACTACTGGCGCACCAACAACGGCAAGGACTGCCCGCCGCCACCCGCCAGCGACGCCAGCCAGACCAAGGGCTGTCTGCCGCAGAGCAGCGCCGGCTACGACCGCATCAAGTCCCTCACCCCGTCCGACGGCGGCAAGACCGTCACCATGGTGATGTCCAAGCCGTACTCGGACTGGAAGTCGCTGTTCGGCGGGGGCTATCCGATGTATCCGGCGCATGTCGCCGAGAAGCTGTCGGGCGCCACGGCCGGCGACGCCGCCCATATGACGGCCGCTCAGATGACCCAGGGATGGCAGTACTTCCTCAAGACACCGCCCTCCCAGTACGCGACGGCCGGCGCGTACAAGATGCAGGACTGGACGGACAACGACCACGCGACCTTCGTCCCCGACCCCAAGTGGACGGGCGCGAAGAAGGCGACCCTCCAGCGGCTGATCTTCAAGGTGATCTCGGACGCCACCCAGGAGCCGATCGCCCTGCGCAACAACGAGGTGCAGGGCATCTACCCGCAGCCCGAGGTGGACCTCGTCAACCAGGTCAAGTCCATCCCGAACGTCACCTACACCATCGGCAGCGGACTCACCTGGGAGCACTTCGACCTCAACCTGCACAACCCGGTGATCGGCAAGTACACCGCACTGCGCCAGGCGATGTTCACGGCCATCAGCATCAAGGACATCATGGCCAAGACCGTGGCCCAGTTCGATCCCACGGTGAAGCAGCTCGGCAACCACAACTACGTACCCGGGCAGGCCGGTTACCAGGACGTGGTCAACGCGAGCGGTCAGGGGTCCGGTGATCTCGCCAAGGCCAAGCAGTACCTCACGGACGCCAAGTTCACCGGGATCGGGAGCGCGCTGAAGGCACCGGACGGCAAGGCCGTCGGTCCCTTCAACTGCCGTTACACCACCGGCAACCAGATCCGGCAGAGCGAGTGCCAGATCCTGCAGAGCGCCCTCGGCAACCTCGGCATCAAGATCACCATCAAGCCGATCGGCGCCGCCGACCTCGGCACGGTACTGGCCGGCCACCAGTACGACATCATCGTCTTCGCCTGGGTCGCCTCGCCGTTCCCGAGCAGCGGCGCCCAGCAGAACTGGTCCACCGGCGGTGGTGGCAACTACGGCGGCTACAGCAACAAGAAGGCCGATTCCCTGATCGCGCAGGCCGTCGGCGAGACGGACGCGACGAAGGCCGCGGCGCTCCTCAACCAGGCCGACTCGATCATGGTGAACGACGCCTATGTCCTGCCGCTTTACCAGAAGCCGACGTTCCTCGCCGTCCAGACGCGGTTCGTGAACATGCGGAACAACTCCACGAACGTGGGCCCGCCGTACAACACCGCGGAGTGGGGCCTCAAGAAGTAGGCCCGGCATCACTCCTCGCTGAGCCCGGCCCCGGCGACACCGGGGCCGGGCCCCGCCCACGGACGGCATCTCCAACCCGTCGGCCCCGAGAGAAGACCGCATGCTCGCCTACACCGTGCGCCGCATCCTCGTCTCGATTCCCGTCCTCATCGTCTCGACGTTCATCGTGTTCCTGGTCGTCATCAACTCGGGTGACCCGGTGGCCAACTTCGCCACCTCGCGGCAGCCCGCCCCCAGCAAGGCGGCCGTGGCCGCGTTCGCCCGGCACATCCACGCCGACCAGCCCGCGGTGGAGCGCTACTGGAACTGGATCACCGGAGTACTGCACGGCGACTTCGGTCCGTCCGTGCAGGCCAACCTCGACATCGGGCACGACCTGTTCACCCGCTTCCAGGTGACCGTGACGCTGGTCGCCGCCGCGATGATCATCGCGCTGATCCTGGCCGTGGTGTTCGGGGTGTTCAGCGCGCTCCGGCAGTACTCCACCGCCGACTACACCATCACCTTCTTCGGCTTCCTGTTCCTCGCCATGCCGGTGTTCTGGTTCGCCGTTCTGCTCAAGCAGGCCGGGATCTGGTTCAACGAGAAGACCGGCAGCCAGTTCCTCGGCACGATCGGTGAGAAGTCGGCGTACCTCGAAGTCGACACCACCTGGAACGAGTTCACCGACCACATCGGCCATTTGATCCTGCCCACCATCACCCTCGCCCTGGTCTCCTTCGCGTCCTGGACCCGCTACACCCGCGCCTCCATGCTGGAGGTCCTCAACAGCGACTACGTACGGCTCGCCCGCGCCAAGGGGCTGCGTCGCGGCAAGGTCATGACGCGGCACGCGTTGCGCACCGCCCTCATCCCGCTCGCCACCGTCACCGCGCTCGACATCGCGATCATCCTGGGCGGCGCGGTGATCACGGAAACGATCTTCCAGTGGCACGGCATGGGCGAGATGCTGGTCCAGGCCGCGACGACCCTCGACGTCTACCGCACCATGGCCTGGCTGCTGCTCTCCGCCGTAGTCGTCATCGGGTTCAACCTCATCGCCGATCTCCTCTATGCCGTACTCGACCCGAGGATCCGCTATGACTGACATCGAGGCACCCGGATCCGCGGGCACCCAACAGCCGCGTGCCGAGCACGAGTTCACGGTACGGCAGCGCAGCCAGACCCAGCTGGTGCTGCGCCGCTTCGTGCGCCACCGGGCCGCCATGGCCAGCCTCGTGGTGTTCGTGCTGATTCTCCTGTGGGCGTTCATCGGCCCGCACCTGTGGCACTACTCGTACCAGAAGTACACGCAGGACAACTCCCAGGCGCCGTCCTGGAAGCACCCCTTCGGTACCAACTCCTCGGGATACGACGCCTATGCACAGGTCATGCGCGGCACCCAGACCTCACTCAAGATCGCCATCATGATCGCGCTCGGCTCCACCCTGGTCGGCGCGATCTGGGGAGCCGTCGCCGGTTTCTACCGGGGTGTCGTCGACGCCGTCATGATGCGCGTCGCCGATCTCGTCCTGACGCTGCCCCTGTTCGCCATCGCCCTGGTCATCTCCTCCCGCACCGGCGGCTCCTGGTACTGGATCGCCCTGGTGATCGCCGGGCTGACCTGGGCGTACGTATCCCGGGTCGTGCGCTCCGCCGTACTGTCGCTGCGCGAGAAGGAGTTCGTGGAGGCGGCGCGGGCGCTCGGCGCCTCGGACGCGCGGATCATCTTCCGTCATCTGCTGCCGAACGCACTCGGCCCGATCATCGTCAACGCGACGATCCTGGTGGCCACCGGCATCCTCACCGAGACCGCCCTGTCCTTCCTCGGCTTCGGCGTCCAGCCCCCCGACACCTCGCTGGGGCTGCTGGTCTCCCAGGCGCAGACGGCGGTGGACACCCGGCCCTGGCTCTTCTACATCCCCGGCGCGTTCATCATCGCCATCGCCCTGACCATCAACTTCATCGGCGACGGGCTGCGCGACGCCTTCGATCCCCGGCAGCAAAGGGTGCGACAGTGACGACCACGAGTCATGGAGTGCACGAGGTCCCGGTCACCGACACCGTGCTCGAAGTCGAGGACCTGAGCGTGGAGTTCTCCACGGAGGACGGGATCGTACGGGCCGTACGCGGCGTCGGCTACCAGCTGGACCGCGGGGACTCGCTCGGCATCGTGGGCGAGTCCGGGTCCGGCAAGTCCGTCACCGCCCTGGCCGTGATGGGGCTGCTGCCGGCCGGCGCCCGGGTGCGCGGCTCGGTGCGGTTCGAGGGCACCGAGTTGCTGGGGCTGTCCGACGCGCGACTGTCGGACCTGCGCGGCAGCGGCATCGCGATGATCTTCCAGGATCCGATGACCTCGCTCAACCCGGTCTATCCCGTGGGCTACCAGATCACCGAGACCCTGCTGCGGCACAACCCGGAGCTCAAGGGCAGAGCCGCCCGCGCGCGGGCCGTCGACCTGCTCGGCACCGTCGGCATCCCCAGCCCCGAGCGCCGCGTCGACAGCTATCCGCACGAGCTGTCGGGCGGCATGCGCCAGCGTGTCGTCATCGCCATCGCCATGGCCAACGACCCGGACGTGATCATCGCCGACGAGCCGACCACCGCGCTCGACGTCACCGTGCAGGCGCAGATCCTCGACGCCCTGGAGACCGCCCGCGCCGAGACCGGAGCGGCCCTGGTCCTCATCACCCACGACCTGGGTGTGGTCGCCGGCCACACCGACCGGGTCGCCGTCATGTACGCGGGCCGGATCGTGGAGACCGGCTCCGTCGAGGACATCTTCTACACCCCGCGCATGCCCTACACCCTGGGCCTGCTCGGCTCCCTGCCCCGCCTCGACCGCGAGGAGGAACGTCTCACCCCGATCGGCGGATCACCGCCCTCGCTGCTGAACCTGCCGCCGGGCTGCCCCTTCGCGCCCCGCTGCCCCATGCGCCGGGACGTGTGCGACACCGACGAGCCCGCCCTGCGCCGGGCGGGCCACGATCTGCACCTCAGCGCCTGCCACTTCGCCGACGAACTCGTCGACACCGGTGCCGACCAGGTCTTCGACGCGGTGGGCGCCGACTCCGAGGCCCTGGCCCGCTTCGCCGACGCGGCACCTGCCACCCAGCCCGAGGAGGACCCCGTATGACCGCGCCCGCGCAGGCCACCGCCTCCCTCACGCCGCTGCCCGGCCACGGAGGCACCGGTGAGCCGGTCCTCCAGGTCCGCGACCTCGTCAAGCACTTCCCGGTCATGTCCCGGGGCGTCATCCGCCGGCGCGTCGGCGATGTGCACGCCGTCTGCGGGGTCTCCTTCGACCTGTACGAGAACGAAACCCTGGGCCTGGTGGGGGAGTCGGGCTCGGGCAAGACGACGATCTCCCGCACCGTACTGGGCCTGGAGCGGGCCACCTCCGGCCAGGTCCGCTACCGGGGGCGCGAACTCACCGAGCTGAGCAGACGCCGGATGCGGCCGCTCAGGCGTGAACTGCAGATCGTCTTCCAGGACCCGTACGCCTCCCTCGACCCGCGGATCTCCGTGCACGAGATCGTCGCCGAACCGCTGCGCATCCACGGACAGTACGGCCCCGGCGCCAAGGACGAGGTGCGCGAACTCCTCCGTCTCGTCGGGCTCAACCCCGAGCACGGCAACCGCTTCGCCCACGAGTTCTCCGGCGGCCAGCGCCAACGCATCGGCATCGCAAGGGCGTTGGCCCTGCGCCCCAAGGTGATCATCCTCGACGAGCCGGTGTCGGCGCTGGACGTGTCGATCCAGGCGGGCGTCCTCAACCTGCTGATGGACCTGCAGAGCGAACTGGGACTGTCCTTCCTGTTCGTCGCGCACGATCTGTCGGTGATGCGGCACGTGGCGGGCCGGGTGGCCGTCATGTACCTGGGCCGACTGGTCGAGATCGCCCCGGCCCGGCAACTCTTCGCCCGCCCGGCGCACCCGTACACCCAGGCGCTGGTCTCGGCCATCCCGCTGCCCGACCCGCGCAAGGAGCGCGCACGGAAACGGATCACCATCCAGGGCGACGTCCCGAGCCCCGTCCGCCCGCCCAGCGGCTGCCGCTTCCGCACCCGCTGCCCCAAGTTCGCGGGCCTGCTCAGCGAGAGCGAACGCACGTCCTGCGTCGAGGAGATACCGGCGTTGGTGGACCGGGGCGGCGGCAACCCGGTCGCCTGTCACTACGCGGAGAGCGTGGAGTTGTTGTAGGCGAGCCCCAGTGTCTCGGCGGACGGGTACGGAGTCAGCCGGCTCTCCTGCTTCAGGCGGCGGTTGAAGTCGCCCACCGTCGCGGCGAGTTGTGCGTACCGGGAGATGATCCCGGCGGCGGCCCGGGGGATACCCTCGGGCCGCCTGCCGTCGGCGCACCCGCGGATGAAGTCCTCGCGCTCGTCCCTGCCGTAGCCGTACTGGTCGACGACGAGCCAGTGCACCAGGTAGGAGAAGGCGTAGGCGCGGTCGTAGTGACGGTGACGGTCGTAGAAGTCGCGTTCGGCCGGGTCGAGTTGGAAGCGCGATGAGAGAGCGAGGCCGTAGTCGGCCAGGTAGAGCTGCTGCCCGTCGGTGAGGATGTTGCCGAAGTGGGCGTCGAAGTGCAGGAGTTGCCGCTCGTGGAGGAAGCCGGTGACGGCTTCGAGGCCCCGCTCCACGAGGGCGCAGGCGGTGTCGGGATCGTCGGTGCGTAGTTGGGCGGAGAACCAGTCGTGCAGGGTGTGCGGCAGGTGTTCCATGAACAACGTCAGGCTCGCGGACGCCGTGCGCAGTGCCTCGATGTGCTCACGCCCGCCGCCCCAGTAGGCCACGGCCCGCTCCACGTCGGCGAGTTCCTCGGGCAGCGACTGCTGCGCGTCGGGCAGCACTCGCCAGTGGTGCAGCAGGGGGAAGCCCGGGAACCGGCCGGACAGTGCCCAGTTGGTCGTCATCTCGAGCGTGGCCAGCTCGCGCCAGGCGCCGAAGCCGGGGCTGGGGATGGCGCCGATGCCGTAGTGGCAGAAGGCGGGCGTCCCGAACACGTTGGCTGTGGACCGGACGTTCTCCGGCCGGCGCTCGACATCGGTGAGCGGCATCCGCTTCACGAACACCCTTCTGCCGTCCACCTCGATCAGCGTCGAACGCCCGCCGATTCCGGAGCCGAGGGGTGTGCCGGCCTCGACCAGCTCGACGAGTTCGCGGTCGGACCGGAGGGCGAGAGACGTGGCGGTGTCGCAGTGGGTGACGAGGCGCTCGGTGTGGGACATGGCTTCATCCTCGGCGCGGGGCGGCGTACCTGTCCGCCGGTCTCCGAAGTGCCGCTCCCGCTCCTCCAACACCGGCTGTGGGCCCGGTACTTGGAGAGGGCCCGCGCCTAGTGGCGAGGGCCCTCTGCTGTGGGCCGACCGGTCCAGCAGACCGGTTCAGCCGACGGTGGTCGCGATCAGCTCGCCGCGTAGTTGCGCAGGAACAGCGCCTCCGCGACCGAGAGGCGCTCCAGCTCGTCCGGGGAGACGCTCTCGTTCACCGCGTGGATCTGTGCCTCCGGCTCGCTCAGGCCGATGAGGAGGATCTCCGTCTGCGGGTACAGCGAGGCGAGGGTGTTGCAGAGCGGAATGGAGCCGCCCATGCCCGCGGACTGCATCTCCTGGCCCGGGTAGGCGACCGCCATGGCCTCGGCCATCGACGCGTACGCCGGGCTGGAGGTGTCGGCACGGAACGCCTGGCCCTGGCCGATCTGCTCGGTGCTCACCCGCGCGCCCCACGGCGTGTGCGCCTCCACGTGGGCTTGCAGCAGCTTGGTCGCCTCGGCCGCGTCCATGCCCGGCGGCACCCGCAGGCTGATCAGGGCACGGGCGCCCGCCTGCACGGACGGGGTCGCGCCGACGACCGGCGGGCAGTCGATGCCGAGGACGGTGACGGCCGGACGCGCCCAGAGCCGGTCGGCGACCGTGCCGGAGCCGATGAGCTCGACACCGTCGAGCACCTTGGCGTCCTGGCGGAACGCCTCTTCCTCGTACTGAAGACCGTCCCACTGGGCGTCCGCCGCGAGTCCGTCGACGGTCGTCGAACCGTCCTCGGACCGCAGCGAGTCCAGTACGCGGATCAGCGCGGCCAGCGCGTCGGGCGCCGCGCCGCCGAACTGCCCCGAGTGCAGGTTCCCTTCCAGGGTGTCCACCTGGACGCGTACGAGGGTCATACCGCGCAGGGTCGCCGTGACCGTCGGCAGACCCGCCCGGAAGTTGCCGGCGTCGCCGATGACGATGGTGTCGGCGGTCAACAGCTCCGGGTGCTCCTCGGCGTACCGCTCAAGGCCGCCCGTGCCCTGCTCCTCCGAACCCTCGACGATCACCTTGACGCTCACGGGAACGCCGCCGTTCGCCTTCAGCGCACGCAGCGCGAGGAGGTGCATGATGAAGCCGCCCTTGCAGTCGGCGCTGCCGCGGCCGTACCAGCGGCCGTCGCGCTCCGTCAGCTCGAACGGCGGCGTCGCCCAGGCGGCCTCGTCCAGCGGCGGCTGCACGTCGTAGTGCGCGTACAGCAGGACGGTCTTCGCGTCCTCGGGGCCGGGCAGGTAGCCGTACACCGACTGCGTCCCGTCGGGGGTGTCGAGCAGTGCCACGTCCTGGAAGCCCTCGGCGCGCAGCGCGTCGGCGACCCAGTTCGCGGCGCCCTCGCTCTCGCTCTTCGGATACTGGTCGAAGTCCGCCACCGACTTGAAGGACACCAGCTCGGTGAGCTCCGCCTTGGCCCTGGGCATGAGCGAGGCGACGGTCTCGGCGACCGGATTCGACGACATGGGCACGCTCCTTGTGGGTGCGACGTTGTCTTCTGTGTACAGGTGATCGGGTGGTGCGTACGCGCGTACTGGTGTGCAGGGCGCATACGCAGCCGATCCTCCCACAGTGGCCTGCGGCGATGCCCGCCGTAGGATGCGGGAGACAGGTGCGGCAGACGGCTGGACTGGGAGCAGTAGACCATCGTGAGCAGCGAGAACTCTTCGGCGGACGACGGGCAGCGGGTGTGGGACGTCGTCGTGGTCGGTGCGGGGCCCGCCGGGGCCTCGGCCGCCTATGCGGCAGCGGTCGCGGGACGCAGTGTCCTGCTGCTGGAGAAGGCGGAGCTGCCGCGCTACAAGACGTGCGGCGGCGGCATCATCGGCCCCTCGCGCGACGCGCTGCCACCCGGCTTCGAGCTACCGCTCCAGGACCGGGTGCACGCGGTCACGTTCTCGCTGGACGGCAAGTTCAACCGCACCCGCCGCTCCAAGCAGATGCTGTTCGGGCTGATCAACCGGCCCGAGTTCGACCAGCAGCTCGTCGAGCACGCCCAGAAGGCGGGCGCGGAACTGCGGACGGGTGTGACGGTCTCGCGGGTCGAGCAGCACGGGTCCGCCGTGCCGGACCGGCGCACCGTCGCCGTCGTCCTGCAGGGCGGCGAGACCGTGCTGGCGCGGGCGGTCGTCGGCGCCGACGGCAGCGCGAGCCGGATAGGAGCGCACGTCGGGGTGAAGCTCGACCAGGTCGACCTCGGCCTGGAGGTGGAGATCCCGGTGCCGGAGACCGTCGCCGAGGACTGGCAGGGACGGGTGCTGATCGACTGGGGTCCCATGCCCGGCAGTTACGGGTGGGTGTTCCCGAAGGGGGACACGCTCACCGTCGGCGTGATCTCCGCACGCGGCGAAGGCGCCGCCACCAAGCGGTACCTGGAGGACTTCGTCGCCCGTCTCGGGCTTGCCGGCTTCGAACCGGCCGTCTCCTCCGGCCACTTGACGCGCTGCCGCGCCGACGACTCGCCGCTGTCGCGCGGTCGGGTGCTCGTGTGCGGCGACGCGGCGGGGCTGCTCGAACCCTGGACCCGCGAGGGCATCTCCTTCGCGCTGCGCTCCGGGCGGCTCGCGGGGGAGTGGGCGGTACGGATCGCCGAGGCGCACGACGCGGTGGACACCCGGCGACAGGCCCTGAACTATGCCTTCGCGATCAAGGCGGGCCTCGGCGTCGAGATGAGCGTCGGCAAGCGGCTGCTGATCGCCTTCGAGCGCCGGCCGGGCATGTTCCACGCGGCGATGACGAGTTTCCGGCCGGCCTGGAAGGCCTTCGCGGGGATCACCCGCGGTTCGACTTCGCTCGGCGAGCTGGTCCGCTCCCACCCGATGGCCGGGCGCGTCCTGACCGCGATCGACCGGTGAGCGGCGGGGGAGCGGCGGTCAGCTCTTGAGCGTGACCCGGAAGACCGGGTGGTCGGGAGCGATGCGCCGCAGCTCCTCGTCGGAGGAGTCGGGGCCGACGCCACCGAAGAAGACGCCGACCTCGGCCTTCCACCGCTTGAGGTAGGCGCGCAGCAGCGGGACCTTGTCGTCGTCGGCGACCTCGGTCGCGGTGAACGTGTCCACGTGCTTGCCGAGTCGCAGCTCGCCGCCTTCCGCGGCCCGCATGTTGTGCGTCCACTGGACGTGGCCGCGGGGGGCGACCAGGTACTGCTGTCCGTCGACGGTGAGCAGGTTGACCGGGGTCGTGCGCCACTCGCCGCTCTTGCGGCCGCGGACGGCCAGGACCCGGGAGCCCCAGATGCTGATGCCGCGGCGGGTCATCCAGGCGACGGCGCGGTTGAAGACGTTCACCGTGAACCAGCCGGGCTTCTGGACGTGTGTGGACATGATGACCCCCATCGATTGAGAGAGCACTGCTTCCTTTTGTGAGCACTGCTCTCGCTTGAGAGCAGTCTGCACGAGATCGGTGATCCAAAGCAAGAGCACTGCTCTCGTTTGTGTGCACTGATCTGAAAGCGTGGGACACTGCCCCGCATGAGTACCGCACGAGGGGCACGGGCCCGAGCCAGGATCGAGGTCACCGCAGCCATCAAGGACGAGGCGCGCAGACAGCTCGCGGCGAAGGGTGCCGCCAAGCTCTCGCTGCGCGCCGTGGCCCGCGAGCTCGGCATGGTCTCCTCCGCGCTCTACCGCTACTTCCCCAGCCGCGACGACCTGTTGACCGCGCTCATCATCGACGCATACGACTCCCTTGGCGAGGCCGCGGAGTCGGCGCACGCCGAAATCGCCGGCTCCGGTCCCCGGGAGCGCTGGATCGCCGTGTGCGTGGCGGCGCGCCGGTGGGCGCTGGAGCATCCGCACGAGTACGCCCTCATCTACGGTTCGCCCGTGCCCGGCTACACCGCGCCGGACACGACCGTCCCCGCCGCTTCCCGGGTGGGCCTGCTCCTGATCGGCATCGTCCGCGACGCCTACCAGGGCAAGGGCGTGGCCCGCACGCCACTGCCCGCCGGTCTGAAGGCCGAGGCGCAGCGGATGGCCGCCGACCTCGCGCCCGACCTGCCGCCCGAGGTGGCCGTGGCGCTGGTGGCCGCGTGGGCGCAGCTGTACGGGCTGATCGGCTTCGAGTTGTTCGGCCAGTTCAATCGTGTCGTGGAGGACCGTGAACCGTTCTTCCGGCACGCGGTGGATCAGCTCGCGCAGGGTGTGGGCCTGGTGTTCCCTCAATCGACCGGCACGCGCCCGGGGCAGAGCTTCCCGTGATGCCGTACTCCGGCGGGAGTACGGCTGATCACCTCGCCCGGCGGACGCCGGAGCCGTCCCGTCGCGTCTAGCGTGACCGTCATGGAAGAGCAGCGCACCCCCAGGTCCCCGGCGTGGGGCGGTCCACCCCCGTTGTGGCGGCACGGGCCGCCCGGGTGGAACCTCAGGGGCGACGAGGAGCGCGGCGCCCACTGGCCGTGGCGTTCCACTCTGCTGGTGACCGCCTTCGTGCTCATCGGTTCCCAAGTCGCGGGCCATGCCCAGCAGGGCGACCGTGCATCGCTCGACTACGTCGGGCGGGCACTGCTGCTCGTGGGCTGCGGTCTGCTGCTGTGGCGACAGCGGCACCCCGTGCTCGTCGCGTTCGGTACGGCCGCGGCCGCCATGGTGTATCTGGGCGCCGGATATCCGTACGGGCCGGTCTTCTTCACCGTCGCCCTGGGCTGCTTCAGCGCGGTCGTCACCGGGCACCGCACGGCCGCCTGGGCGGCGGTCGGCATGTTCTGGGTCGGGCATGTGCTGGTGGCGCACTGGCTGTACCGATGGCTGCCTCCGGCGGGGGACCGGCCCGCCTCCTGGGGGCAGGCCGGGATCATCGCCACCTGGATCGTGGCGATCGTGGCACTGTCGGCACTGGTCCGCGTACGCCGTGAACAATGGGCCCGTGACCGCGCCGAGCGCGCGCAGGCCGCGCGGCGGCGCGCCGACGAGGAGCGGCTGCGCATCGCCCGCGAACTGCACGACGTGCTGGCGCACAGCATCTCGGTGATCAATGTGCAGGCGGGTGTCGGTCTCGCGCTCCTCGACTCCGACCCCGAGCAGGCGCGCACGGCGCTCACCACCATCAAGGCGGCCAGCAAGGAGGCGCTCGGCGAGGTCCGCCAGGTGCTCGACACACTGCGCGCGCCGGGGGAGGCGCCGCGCGCGCCGGCGCCCGGCCTCGACCGGCTCCCCGAACTCGTCGAACAGGCGGCGGGCGCGGGGTTGACGGTAGAGGTGGAGGGGGAGGACGAGGTCCCGAAGCTTCCGCCGGGCACCGACCTGGCCGCCTTCCGTATCGTCCAGGAGGCGCTCACCAATGTCGTACGGCACTCGGGGTCGCGGCACGCACGCGTGCGGCTCGGTTACGCGGAGGGCGCGCTGCGGCTGCGGATCGACGACGACGGCCCCGCGACCGGCGCGGACGCGGGCGGCAGCGGCAACGGGCTCGCCGGAATGCGGGAGCGGGCCGCGGCCCTGGGTGGCACGATCGAGGCCGGCCCGCGCGACGACGGAGGCTTCCGTGTGCTGGCCGTACTGCCGCTGAAGATCAAGGAGGACCGGTGATCCGCGTACTGCTCGCCGACGACCAGTCACTGGTCAGGGCAGGCTTCAAGGCGCTGCTCGACGCGCAGCCGGACATCGAGGTGGCCGGCGAGGCGGCCGACGGCGAGGAGGCGGTGCGCAAGGTGCGCGAACTGCGCCCCGACGTCGTCCTGATGGACATCCGGATGCCCCTGCTCGACGGCCTCGCCGCGACCCGTCGCGTCACCGACGACGCGGACTTGAGCGACGTCAAGGTGGTCATGCTCACCACCTTCGAACTCGACGAGTACGTCTTCGAGGCGATCCGTTCCGGAGCCTCCGGCTTCCTGGTCAAGGACACCGAGCCGGAGGAACTCCTGCGCGCGGTACGGGCGGTGGTCGAGGGCGACGCCCTGCTCTCCCCCGGGGTGACGCGCCGGCTGATCTCCGAGTTCGCGGCTCGTTCCAAGGAACCCGCGACCGCCGCCTCCCTCGCCGAACTCACCGAGCGGGAACGGGAGGTGATGGCCCTGGTCGGCATCGGCCTCTCGAACGACGAGATCGCCCGCCGTCTCGTCGTCAGCCCGCTCACGGCAAAGACCCACGTCAGCCGGACCATGGTCAAGCTGGGCGCCCGCGACCGGGCCCAATTGGTCGTGCTGGCCTACGAGTCGGGGTTGGTACGGCCGGGCTGGCTGGGCTGAGCCGCGCCGCCCTCGTGCCGGAAGCCCGACAGCGCCGTGCAGCCTCGTGGGGTCCCCCGAATGTCTCCATCCGTCGGGCCAAACAGGCGTGCGTCCGGCGGGGTGAAAAGCCCCGCCGGGCGCAGACGCCGGAGGCGTCCCCCGATCGTCTCCGGCGACTGGCCGACTGGCCGACTGGCCGACTGGCCGACCGGGCGGCCAGGCGCGGACAAAGGTCTGTCCGGCGGGGCCGGCCCGTGTGAAAGCCGACGCCCCCGCCCGGCCTTCCTCAGGGGCGGGCGCCCGGCTTGTTCACGACGCCCCAGGCGTTGCGGACGGTGATGAGCGCGGTGTTGGGGTCCTGGGACGGCATCGGTGACTGGCTCGTGCCTTCGGGGAGTTCGAACGGCGCGGCGTGCGCGATCTCTCCCAGATAGGTGTACGTCTTCGGGTCGAAGAAGATCTCCTGCTTGCCCAGGTGACCCGAGGCGCTGGGCTTGGTGTACGTCACGGTCACGCCGATGGCCGCGCGCCCGATGGGGTCCTTGATGCCCTTCTCCACCCGGGCGCCGGGGATCTTCGCGAGCGCCCGGAACAGGCCCGCCTGCGCGTTCGGCGGGATCAGCACGGAGCGGTAGAGGACGTCGATCTCCCGCCAGTCGCGTTCCGCCGTGGTCTCGCCCTTGATGTCGCCGATGGCGTGCTCCTTGCGGATGGCCGACATCATGCGGTCGGGGTCGCTCGGGAGTGTGGCGAGGAAGCGGTAGAACTGGCGCTGGGAACGGTCGTCGTAGCCCTCCTTCTTCCACTTCTCCTCCTGGTTGGGCCCGTACCAGACCTGGAGTTTGTTCGGGTCGAAGTCCGAGATGTCGCCCGAGCGCGGGATGCCGGGCAAGCGTGCCTCGCCGGTGCCGTCCCAGCGGGTCCACTGCTCCGACGTCTGGGGCTCGCCCTGGCCGAGGGACGTGCCCTTCTCGTAGACCCACTGCTTCGGGCCGGGCTCGGTGACGCCGAGCTTCTCCACCGTGGCGGCGGCCAGTTCGAGGGTGTCGGCGGAGGCCCGCGCGGACAGGAGCTGACGGCCGGTGCCGGCCGGGGCGGTAGCGGGGGTGTCGTCGGGCAGCGACGCCACGACTCCGCCGGTAACGGCGAGCGCCCCGGCCGCCGCGGCGGTCACCAGGACGATCCTGCGCCGGGGGAGCGAGGTGCGCACCGCGGCGGTCCGACGGCCGGGGGTCTCCCGCTGGAATGCCTTGGTGAGCTGGGCCCGTTGCGGCGCGAGCCGGTCGCTGTCGGGCAGTGGGGCATCCGCGCGCAGGGCACGTGCTTCGTACAGCTCGTTCATGCGAGGTCACCTTCGGGTACGTGCGGTTCGATCGGCTGGTTGGATGCGCTGGAGTCGCTGAAGGGGCTGTGCGCACCTGTCGCGGTGCGCAGCTTCGTGCGGGCCCGGTTGAGCCGGGACCGGACGGTGCCCACGGGGATGTCCAGGGCCTCGGCGATCTCCTGATAGGTGAAGTCGGCCCAGGCGAACAGCAGGAGCGCGTGCCGGTCTCCCTCGGAGAGCTTGGCCAGTGCCTTGGCCAGCGGCCGGGAGGCGGCCTGTGCGGTGACGCGGTCGTCCGCGGAGTCGGTCCAGGTCTCGGCCACCGGGTCGCGGCCGGTGCGGGCGAGGACCTTCAGGGCTTTGGCCTCCTCGCGGCGGTGCCGGCTGATCAGCTTGGCCGCGATGCCGTACGGCCAGGGCCGTACACCGGCACGTCCGCTGTCGTAGCGGGCCCGGATCCGGAAGGCCGTCAGGAAGGTCTCCGCGGTGACGTCGTCGGCCACGTCACGGCCGAGGCGGCGGGCGACGTACCGGTGGATGGTGGGCGCATGGCGGTCGAACAGCACCGCGAAGCGCTCGGGGTCGTCGAGCGACGCCGCGATCAGCACGGCATCCGCCTGCGCGGTGTCGGCGCCGGACGTGCCGGCCCCTTGGGCGGGGCGGCACAGCGAATCAGTCATGGACGGTCCGTGTGGTCAGAGGAAAGGGACAGCGTTCACTCAGTACTTGCCAACTGACCAGGAATGGGTTCACGGGCACGGGACAGGCCGTTCGTCTGGCAGAACCGGCAGAACCTGCCTGAACAGTACGGCTCTTGGAGCGGACGACGGTGGCGGCGGTCCCGTCGCGCACTACGACAAGACCGCCGCCACCGTCCGACCGGCCGGATCCGCCTCGCCGCCGCTTGCATCCGGGCCGCGAGGCGATCGATCCACGGGAAAGTCCTAGTCGCGGACCGCCACGCGCTCCGCCGCCGTCTCCTCCTCCTGGTTTTCCTGGTTCTTCTGGTTCTCCTGGAGGGACTTGGCGACGACGACGGACTGCTGCGTCCGCCGTGTCCGCAGGCCCGGCAGAGTGATCAGCAGACCCGCCAGGGCGATGCCGGTCACCACGATCAAGCCGGGCCGGTAGCTGTCGAGGACGGCCTGGGGCGAGGAAGCCTCGGAGGAGTTCGCGGTCACGACAGCCGTCACCACGGCCAGGAAGATCGCGCCGCCCACCTGGACCGAGGTGTTGAGCAGACCCGAGACCATGCCCTGCTCGTGGTCGTCGACGCCGTTGGTGGCCTGGATGTTGAGGGAGGGGAAGACCAGCGCGCAGGCCGCGCCGATCAGCAGCATGGTCGGCAGGATGACCGCCGCGTACACCGGGTCGAGGTCGACGCGCAGGAAGAGCGCGTACCCGACGACCATCAGGGCGAAGCCCGCCGCGATGAGCCGCGGGGTCCCGAACCGGTCGACGACGGCCCCCACCTTGGTGGAGGACAGGGCCACCAGTGCGCCGGCCGGCAGGAAGGCGAGCGCGGTGTGCAGGGCGGACCAGCCCAGCAGCGACTGCATGTACAGCGTCACCAAGAACTGGAATCCGACGTACGAACCGAAGAACGCCATCGCGCCGAGCTGCGCCCGGATCTGGCTGCCGGAGCGCAGGACGCCGAGCCGGATCAGCGGGCTCGGGCTGCGCCGCTCGACGGTCACGAAGACGGTGAGCAGTACGGCGACGGCGACGAAGGACAGCAGCGTGCGGGCCGAGCCCCAGCCGGCCTCGGGTGCCTGAACGACGGTGAAGACCAGCAGCAGCATCGAGGCGGTGCCGAGGATGGCGCCCGGGATGTCGTAACCGCGGTGGTCCTTCTCGCGCTCGCTGCGCGGGATGAGCTTCAGGCCGGCCAGCAGCGCGATGACCGCGATGGGTGCGGGCAGCAGCATGGTCAGCCGCCAGCTCGCCTCGGTGAGCAGACCGGACAGGACGAGGCCCATGGAGAAGCCGGTGGCCGCGCAGGTGGTGTAGATCGAGAGCGCGCGGTTGCGCAGCGGGCCTTCGGCGAAGGTCGTGGTGATGATCGACAGACCCGCGGGCGCGGTGAACGCCGCGCTCAGGCCCTTGATGAAGCGGCTGGCGATCAGCAGCGGGCCCGAGTCGACGAGCCCGCCGAGCAGTGAGGCGAGCGCGAAGACTCCCAGGGCCACCAGGAAGACCTGGCGGCGGCCCAGCAGGTCGGCGGTGCGGCCGCCGAGCAGGAGCAGTCCGCCGTATCCCAGGATGTAGCCGCTGACGATCCATTGGAGCGTCGAGGTGGAGAGGTCGAGTTCGGAGCCGATGGACGGCAGAGCGACGCCGACCATCGACACGTCCAGAGCGTCCAGGAACATCGCGGCGCAGAGCACCAGCAGGGTGCCCCACAGCCGGGGGGTCCAGCGTCCCTGGGACGCGGGGTGGGTGAGCGGAGAGGTCATGCCCTCGACACTACATGCGTATGCATCCAATGCAAGTGCATTTAATTCCGATGCAACAAAGCTGATTTTTTGCTACGGTGCGCCCATGGCGGCGAAGAAGGCCGAGCAAGGGCTCGTGAATCAGTGGCGGGACATCCTCGCGGTGCATGCGCGCACCCTCTGCGAGCTCGATCGCGAACTGCATCGACACGGCCTGGGCGCCAGCGACTTCGAGGTGCTGGACGTACTGGCCGACGGCACCGCGTCGGGCGGCGGCGCCACCTTCCGCGTCCAGGAGATCTCCGAGCGGGTCCACCTGAGCCAGAGCGCGCTGTCCCGGCTGATCGGCCGCCTGGAGAAGGACGGTCTCGTGACGCGCGGCATGTGTGAGGAGGACCGGCGGGGCGTGCGGGTGTGCCTCACGCCGAAGGGACGCGAGCTGCACGGCGAGGTGCTGCCGGTGCAGCGCGCGGTGCTCACGCGGATGCTGGCGGGCGGCCCGGCTTCCCCCTGCGAGTGACGGCTCCGGGCGATCCTTACCTCTGTGGTCAACTCCAGGTGACGCCGGACTTCTCCCGCCACAGCGTGGCCAGCGAGCCGTCGCCTGTCACGCTCGGGAACGGCAGCCTGTTCCACAGCGCCAGGTAGAGCCGCGCGGCGGGTCCTGCCAGTTCGCAGTCCGCTTCTCCTTCTCCGCCTCGCGCGCCGGCCGGTGAATCCGCCGACAGCCGTACGGTCCACACCGCGTCCGGGGAATCCGTGGCCCGCACACGCAGAACGCGCGGCTCCTCCGTCCGCACCCTGCTCGTCGCGCGCCCGTGGAAGCCGAGCAGCAACTCGTCGATCCCGTCCACCGCGAAATCCGTGGCTACGGCGCTCCCTTCACCGCCGAGCGCCGACTCGGCGTCGACCCGGTGCACGGTCGTCTCGTGCGCCTGTCGCCGGGCCCAGAAGGCGAGCGGCGAGGGCGCGGGCAGGAAACTCCAGCACTCCACATCGGGCGGAGCGGCGCTGAGCGTGTCGACGAGCCGGCCGTGGCCCTCCCGGAACCAGGCGAGCAACTCCTCGCCGTCGAGCTCCGGCAGGCCGCCGTCGGGGTGGTACGAGGTGTGCCCCTCGGCGACGAACGCGGTGGCCCACCGGTGCACCATCCCCGTGTGCCGCAGCAGATCCCGTACCTGCCAGCCCGGGCAGGTCACGACCTTGGCCTCGACACCCGCCTTCTCGGCGGCCGCTGCCAGCAGCCGGCCCTCCCTGCCCAGGGTTTCCACGAACTCCGGAATCTCCATGCGGTGAGTGTGCCGGATGGAGTGCGGTCCAGGGCAAGGCGTGGGGGCGGCGCGTCATGGGAGCGGAGCGTCAGTTCAGTGCCGCGCGGCGGGTCGCGGCGCCGATGAGGGCGGCCACCGCCGCGAGCGCCGCCACGCTGGTGAGGGCCGCGGGCAGGGAGAAGCACTCCGCCATGAAACCGATCGAGGGTGGGCCGAGGAGCATGCCGCCGTAACCGAGCGTGGACGCGATCGCGACGCCGCTGGGGCCGGCCAGGGCGCCGGCGCGTTCTACGGCGACCGGGAAGATGTTGGCGAGCCCGAGTCCCGTGACGGCGAAGCCCAGCAGGGCCGCCCACAATGAGGGGGCGAGCGAGCCGAGCAGCATTCCGGCGGTGGCCATGGTGCCGCCCGCCACCAGTGTCCGGGTCCGCCCGAGCCGTTCCAGCAGGGTCGTCCCGCAGGCCCGGCCGATCGTCATGGCCAGGGCGAAGCACGTGTAGCCCGCGGCCGCGACGCCGGGGTGCGCATTCAGGTCCTGCTCCAGGTGCAGCGCGCCCCAGTCGGCCAGGGCACCCTCGCCGTACGCCGTGCAGAGGGCGATCAGACCGAAGACGGTGACCAGTCCCCGGGTGCGGGCGTCCAGCCGGCGCGGGGCGTGTTCCTCGCGGTGCGGACGGTCCGGTGTCCTCACGGGTTCGTGGCGCAGCAGGGTGCGTCCCGCGAGCGCGGTCACCAGCAGGCCGATCACGGCGAGGCCGAGCAGATGGCGAGCGGGCGACAGGGAACCCGCGACCAGTCCGCCGAGCCCCGCGCCGACCATGCCGCCCAGGCTGAACGCGGCGTGGAAGCTGGGCATGATCGGCCGCCGAAGCGCGGCCACCAGATCGACGGCGGCACTGTTGAACGCCACATTGATCCCGCCGTAGGCCGCTCCAAAGATCAACAGGACTGCGCCCAGGGCCGGTACGGAGTGCGCCAGCGGCGGGAGCGCCACGCTCAGTGAGAGCAGGATGCCGCAGACCACGGTCACGGGGTGGTTGCCGAAGCGGCGGCACAGCCGTCCGGTGAGCGTCATCGTGATCACAGCCCCGGCGGAGACGCAGAGGAGGGCGAGCCCCAGTTCGCCGGCCGAGGCGCCGGTCTGTTCCTTGACGGCGGGGATGCGGACGACCCAGCCGGCGAAGATGAAGCCGTCGAGGGCGAAGAAGGCGGTGAGGGCTGTGCGGAGTCGGGTGAGGTCGTTGTCCGGCACGGCGTTGTGCGTTCGGAGTTTGTTTAGTAGCGGCACAAAGTCAGGCTAGGTCGGTGATGGAGGTCGGGCAAGAGAGAAGACTCGAGGACATCGTGGGCGCGCGCCGACGGGCCCGGCCCGCCCCCCCGGTCTGCCGTGTCCGGCTCGGTTGGGGGCGGGCGGCGCTGACGACGATCTACGGGGAATGCCCGGCGTACCTTCCTTGCCACGACCATCACCGCACCGGGGCGGCCTGTCCCCGGCGCAGGCCCTGCGTACGGTGACCGTCCCGCCCGCCTCTTCGGCGTCGACCGCGACCTTGGCACCGTCGAGGAAGGCCGGCTCGCCGACCTGACCGTCGTCGACGGCGATGCGCTGATGCGAAGGGGCGACTGCTGTGACGGCCAAGGAATCCAGGTTTCCCGACCCGGGCCACATGCTCCGGCCGAGGGGACGGGCGTCACGGGGTCATCAGGTCAATCGTCCGGGACTCTTGACTCGGAATGGGTCAGCCGTGATCCTCGTCGCATAACTTGCACCGGTCATGACAAGTCGGGAGGAGTGTCTCCGGACCCCCGCCGGCCTGCTCGTTGACCGCGTCATCCCCGCCGACCGAGGGATGTGGGTAGTGATCATGGATCGATGCTCGTACCGCAGGCGCAAAGACGTCACTCTTGTGTCGCTGCTCCTCCTCGTGCTGGCCATGGCCCTCGGTCCCACGCCGAGTTCGGCGGCCGGCAACGACTGGTGGACTCCGGCCGCACGCCCCACCCCGGACTCCCAGATCAACGTCACCGGTGAGCCGTTCACGGGCACGAACGCTGCAGGAGAGGTGCGCGGCTTCGTCGACGCCCACGACCACCTCTTCGCCAACGAGGCCTTCGGCGGGCGGCTCATCTGCGGCAAGACGTTCTCCGAGGCCGGGATCGCCGACGCGCTCAAGGACTGCCCCGAGCACTACCCCGACGGATCGCTCGCGGTCTTCGACTTCATCACCAAGGGCGGTGACGGCCGGCACGACCCGGTTGGCTGGCCCACGTTCAAGGACTGGCCCGCGCACGATTCGCTGACCCACCAGCAGAACTACTACGCCTGGGTCGAACGGGCCTGGCGCGGCGGTCAGCGGGTGCTCGTCAACGACCTCGTCACCAACGGTGTGATCTGCTCGGTGTACTTCTTCAAGGACCGCAGCTGCGACGAGATGACGTCGATCCGGCTGCAGGCGAAGCTGTCGTACGACCTGCAGGCGTACGTCGACAAGATGTACGGCGGTACGGGCAAGGGATGGTTCCGGATCGTCACCGACAGCGCGCAGGCCCGCGAGGTCATCAAGCAGGGCAAACTGGCGGTCATCCTGGGCGTCGAGACCTCCGAGCCGTTCGGCTGCAAGCAGGTCCTGGACATCGCTCAGTGCAGCAAGGCCGACATCGACGCGGGGCTGGACGAGCTGTACTCGCTGGGCGTGCGCAGCATGTTCCTGTGCCACAAGTTCGACAACGCCCTGTGCGGGGTCCGCTTCGACGAGGGCGCGCTCGGAACGGCCATCAACGTGGGGCAGTTCCTGTCGACCGGCACCTTCTGGAAGACGGAGAAGTGCACGGGCCCGCAGCACGACAACCCCATCAACGGAGCCTCGGCGTCCGAGGCCGAGGCGGAACTCCCGGCGGGCGTGCAGGTCCCCTCGTACGCCGACGACGCCCAGTGCAACACCCGCGGTCTCACCGACCTCGGTGAGTACGCCGTGCGCGGCATGATGAAACGCAAGATGATGCTGGAGATCGACCATATGAGCGTCAAGGCCGTCGGCCGCGCGCTCGACATCTTCGAGGCCGATTCGTATCCCGGCGTGATTTCCTCGCACAGCTGGATGGATCTGAACTGGACCGAGCGGGTCTACGGCCTCGGCGGCTTCGTCGCCCAGTACATGCACGGCTCGGAGGGATTCGTGGCCGAGGCGAACCGCACGAAGGCGCTGCGGGACAAGTACGACGTCGGTTACGGCTACGGCACGGACATGAACGGTGTCGGCGGCTGGCCGGGGCCCCGGGGCGCGGACGCCGCCAACAAGGTGACGTACCCCTTCCGCAGCGTCGACGGCGGCTCCGTCATCGACAGGCAGACCACCGGCGAGCGCACCTGGGACCTGAACACCGACGGAGTCGCGCACTACGGGCTCGTGCCGGACTGGATCGAGGACATCCGGCTCGTCGGCGGGCAGGACGTGGTGAACGACCTCTTCCGGGGCGCCGAGTCCTACCTCGACACATGGGGCGCGACCGAGAAGCACCAAGCCGGAGTCAACCTCGCCAAGGGCGCGGCGGCCACGGCCAGTTCGGCCGAGTGGAATCCGTTCACGAGCTACGCACCGGGCCGGGCCGTGGACGGCACACGGGACACCCGCTGGGCCAGCGACTGGAGCGACGACCAGTCGCTGGGCATCGACCTTGGTTCCACGCACCTGGTCGGGCGCGTCACGCTCGACTGGGAGCGTGCGTACGGGAAGTCGTACCGCATCGAACTCTCCACCGACGGAACGAACTGGCAGACCGCCTGGTCCACGACGTCCGGCGACGGCGGCCTGGACACGGCCCTGTTCACCGGCACACCGGCCCGCTACGTCCGCATCCACGGCCTGGAACGCGGCACCGGCTGGGGATACTCGCTCTACGAAGTAGGCGTTCACAGCAGCTGAGCTGCGGCACGAGCACGAAGGACACGCGGATGGCACGGATGCCGTTGGCCGAACGGCGCCGGCAGCTGACGGAAGCAGCGATCAGGGCGATGGCCCGGGACGGCGTCGCCAAGACGACGACCCGGTCCATCGCCGCCGAGGCGAGCGTGTCCCTGAGCGTCTTCCACTACTGCTTCGATTCAAAGCAGGCCCTGGTCGAGTCCGTCATCACGACCCTCACCGACCACTCCGTGACAGTGGTGAAGGACGCGCTGCGACCCAGGGCCACGCTCGAGGAGACGGTCCGGGCCGGCTTCCAGGCGTACTGGGACCACGTCCGCGCCCACCCCGACGAGCACATGCTCACCTACGAACTGACGCAATACGCCCTGCGCCAGCCGGGGTTCGAGCACCTGGCCCGACGGCAGTACGAGCTGTACAGCGACGCGTACGCCGCTCTGATCGACCAGTTGACCCGGAGCATGGGACTCCAACTCCGCGTGCCCGTCCCGGTGCTGGCCCGCTATCTGGCTGCCATGACCGACGGCCTGACCCTCAACTACCTCGTGCTCGGTGACGAGTCCGCCTGGACCGAAATCCTCGACACGCTCATCGCCCACATAGCCGGTCTGGTGCACGACGACGTGCACCAGGCTTAGCCCACATTGAGCCTCTGGTGCCCGCGCATGGCTTCGCCGACTTGCGGGGAGCGGCCGCACCGTTGCGGCTTCCTGTCATCCTCCCTGGCATAGTCGACAAAAGGGAGTTTTCGCACGGGAGATCTGGGGTCGGCGGATGAGCCAGCACGAGGAGCACTCCGAAGGGGCGGGGCCGTTCACAACCCGGCTGACCTGGCGGCTCGTGGATGGGGGCACTGCGGTCTGGGAGTCGCGCCTGGCACGTAAGCGTGGCCTGGTCGCCGTACGCGCCGCGGGTGAGCCGGAGTTCCGTTCCCGGCGAGCAGACAGGGTGTCGGTCGGCCGACTGCGCAGGCTGAACGACGTTGCTGCGGGTGCGTTCACCGTTGGCGGGGCCCTCTTCGCCCTCGGGGCCGGAGTCGCTCAGTTCGGCTCGGGCGACGCGACGGGCGCCTGGATCTATTTCGCGGGCGGCCTCTTCTTCAACACCGGTGGTTACGCCTCGCTGCTTCAGGCGATCAATGCTCCTCGCCGGGACAGCGAAGCTGGTGCGCTGGCGGCACGGCGCTGGAGATGGTGGAGCTACGAGCCCACCCGGATCGACTGGCTGAGTACCTTCTTGCTGTTCGTGGGAACGCTGGTGTTCGGCATCAATCTGCTGAACTCCCTGCTTCAGGGGCTCTCGCTCCACCAGGTGAACAGACTCATCTGGGCCCCCGACATGGTCGGGTGCATCCTGTTTCTGATTTCGGGGCACCTTGCGCTGGTCGAGGTCTGCCATGGCCGGCCAGGCGTCCGTGCCCGCGACCTCGGCTGGTGGATCGTCGCGATCAATCAGTTCGGGTCCGTGCTCTTCCTGATTTCGGCGCTGGCTGCCTTCACACGTCCCGCCACCGAAAGCCTTGTGAATGCCGACATCGCCAACTGGGGCACGCTTACAGGGGCGTTGTGCTTCTCGGTCGGAGGTGTGCTGCAATTCTTCGAACGCCCCTAGGCGAGCTGCGGGAAGCGCCATTGTCGCGGGCGGCGCCATAACCTTCGGGACACCGTCATGGCGGGTGAAGACCCCGGAAGAGCGGCTCGGACGACCTCTCCAGCGCCTCTGGAACCGACGGTGGAGCGGGCGACGAGTGCGACCCCGCACGGCGGGGTCGATGCGGTACGGCATCCGCAGCAGAGACCCGGCGTGCGTCCACTCGGCTCGGCGATCGTCTGCAGATCGCAGACATCGACCACGTCACCGCACCGCGTGTCATCCGGATGCCGCAGCGGAAACCGCATCACCCATCCGGCCGACCTGACATGCCGTCCGCTGCCGCACCGGGAAGCCTAGGATCCGCCACTAGAGAGAGGGACGTCGCCTACCCCTGTCTGGCATCGGCGAGCCCACATCGTGACCGGAGGAAACGGGATGCTGCACCGCGCCGGCAGGACCTCCTGGAAGCGTTTTGCCGCCGTTCTCGTCCCGAGTGTCATGGCCGTCGCGGCTCTCGGTATCGGCATGGCGCAAGGAGCACTGGCCGCGTCGTTCCTCATCTCCGGCCAGAAGTTCCAGGTGGCCCTGGACACTCTGGACGTCCGTGGTCTGAGCATCTACGGCATGGTGGACGTGACCAGGAAGGGTGCCCCCGTGCCGGTCGTGGTCACCGGGGCCAGACGTGCGGAGATCAGCGGGCTGTGCCAGTCCGTGGTGGTCCCGATCCCGGTCCTGGGCCCGTACACGCTGAAGATCACCGGCGGCGAACGGAGGCCGGTCGAGGCGAAGAACTTGTTCCTCGACGCGACATCACTGTCGAGCGGACAGGCGAATTTCGACGACCTCGACATCGGTGTGGCGGCGGGAGCGGTCAGCAAGGGCCCGATCCGTCCGGAGGACAGGAACTCCCGGTTCTTCGATCCCAACGGCGTCGCTCAGCAGGCGGACTCGGCCTTCCTGAGCGACGTGCGCTTCACTACGGTCGCAGTCTCGGCCGCAACGTTCAACGTTCCGGGCCTCGATGTGCAGCTCAAGCAAGGCAGCCACGAGTGCTTCTGACCCATCGGCGCGGAGCCCGCACCTTCCGCGCCCGCTCGCCGCACACTCCCGCCCGCCGGACATCATGGAAAGCCCACGTGTTCTTCGAACTATTCGGCGGACGCCGAAACTTGCGTGTCGCTGCCGCCGACGCCAGACGGGGATTCAGGACCTGGCGGGGCGAACGTCCCTTCTGGGCAGGGCTGTTCACCTTCGCGGCGGGCTTGCCCATCATCTACTTTCCGTACGCGCACTTGAACTTCGGCGCCATCCCACTGGCACTGTCCACCTCGGCCGGCGCGGGGTCGCTGATCATCGGGGTTCTCCTCGTGGCCCTGGCCATCTCCCTCTGGTTCCACCAGCAGGTGCGCGTATTCGCAGGGATCACAGTCATTCTGCTTGCCCTCATCTCGTTTCCCGTCGCCAATTTCGGGGGCCTCCTCATCGGGTTGATTTCCGGCCTGATCGGCGGATCCCTGGCCTGTGCCTGGGTTCCTCCGACGGGCGCCGCCGAGTCGCTGCCCGCAGCGAACCGTGCATCAACGACCATCCCCGCGGGTGAGGAGCACGGTGGCGAGTGACGACCTGACCGGCTGTGCGGCCAGCGGGCCGGAGTCCGAGCCCTGCCATCTGAGCAGTGCGGTGAAGAGCCGCTCGGCCGGTCGGCTGCTGCGGCCCCTCGCCTGCGCGCTGGCAGTGGCCGCCCTGTCCTTGGTCCTACAGGTCGCCACACCGGCGGCCTCGAAGGCGTTGCTCGCCCCTGGCGGCATCCGCACCTCCAAGGCACCAGCAGGTGCCGGCACGCCGGTCGACCGACTGCCGGCTCGTCCGGCGAACGTCCCGTGGGTGCTGCGTGCCGACAGACTCGTGCTCCATGGCAGTGCCTTCCGCGGTGTGGTCACCGTCCGGACTGCTGCAGGGTCCAAGCGGGTGCTGAAGTTCACCGCACGGTCGATGGAATTCGGCGACCTCGACCTGACGGCGGGCCGCGGCCGCGCGGCGATGCGTCTGCGGGCCGAGCCCGCGACCACATCCACGGTCAGAGGCAACGACGTGGTGACTCTGTACATCCAGAAGCTGTCCGGCACGCTCGTCGGACTGGGCGGCGCTCCGCTCCCGGCGGACCGCAGCGTCATCGTCACGCCCGACGCGCTGCCCCCGTGGCTCTCCCACCCCGCTGTTCCCACCCGCACAGTCACCTTCGAGAACGTGACCGTTTCACAGGTCGCCCAGCTCAGCGGCGACATGTCCATCTCCGGGCCGACCCTCAGCGCCGTGGCCGGGTGACCAACACACATCCGCTGCCTGCGCAACACGGAAGCATGACGGGACGAAACTCAGGACATGCGACAAGTACGAGGCACGCGTCCGGCTCCACCTGATGCTGATCCTCGGCGCCAAGCGGCTCGAATCCCTCGGCGTCGCGGATGTACGCCGCTTCCTCGTCTTCTTCGGCGAGCAGCTCACCAGGAGGTTCCCGGGACCGCACTCGGCCCCAAGTACGCCCCGGGATCGGGCTTGCCGTCGTGCCCCCGGGTCTGGAACGATCGCTGCCCCCCGTCACTCACGACCATGGGTGATGGCCGTCAAGGAGGTCCGATGTACAGGCGTTGGCCGTTCATATCGGCGGCCGCGGCTCTCGTAGTCGTCTCCTTGGTCCTGGTGCTCCTCCCTGGCCATGAGGCCGACGCCAGGCACGCCGCGGCCACCCCCATCGCCGGTACGTCGGCGAACGTCCCGCGCGCGACGGGGTCTCCGACCGCCTCCGGCAGCGCGACCACCGCGTCGGCGAAGCCGTCGGCCAAGAGCACCCCGCGGACGGCGCCGACCGCCACGTCGGTGAAGCCGTCAGCGGCGGACACCCCGCAAGTGGCGTCCGCCGGCGCACCGTTGGCGGGACGCATACGGCCCGCCGTCACCTACAAGGGAGTTGCCACCTTCTATGACGCGGACGGCGGAGGCGCCTGCCTGTACGACCCGAGCGGTGATGTCATGACCGGGGCGATGAATTCCACCGACTACGAGTCGGCCAAGGCCTGCGGCGCGTATGTGTCCGTCCGCGCGGCCGACGGAGCCTCCATCACCGTCCGCATCACCAACGAATGCCCAGGGGAGTGCGCACCTGGGCAGATCGACCTCAGCGCAGAGGCGTTCGCCAAGCTCGCGGCCCCGTCGCGCGGCCGGATCGCGATCACGTGGAAGCTGGTGAGCCCCAGCACTCCCGGCACGATGTCGATCCGGTACAAGACCGGGTCCACCCGCTATTGGTGCGGCATCCAGGTCATAGGTCACCGGAATCCGGTGGCCCGCTTGGAGGTCCGTGCCGGCAGCGGCTGGCGTCAGCTGTCGCGCGCCGACTACAACTACTTCATTTCCGGCGACGGCACCGGGTGCGGCGGCGCGATCAGGATCACCGACATCTTCGGAGAACGACTCACCGTCGACGAGATCGCGATCCGGCCGAACGCCGCGCAGCCGACCCGGGTCCAGTTCGCCAAGCACTGATCCTGTACTCCGGCCGCATCTGAACGACCGTCATATCAGACTGGCATGCTGTCAGTTCCGCCTTGCTTCAGGGGGTTCTCATGCCCGAGCTGTCCGTCCTCGCCTCGCTGGTGTCCGGGTTGCGGAGTGGGTCGATCGAAGTCGTCGACCTCACGTCGCCGTTGTCGTCGTCGACACCGGTGATCCAACTGCCGCCGGAGTTCGGCCAGACGGCGGTGTTCGAACTGGAGGAGATCAGCAGGTACGACGTACGGGGGCCGGCCTGGTACTGGAACAACTTCCGCAGTGGCGAGCACACAGGGACCCACTTCGACGCCCCGAACCACTGGGTGACCGGGAAGGACCTCTCCGACGTGGCATCGGTGCCGGCGCGTCGGCTGATCGCACCGGCCGCCGTGCTGGACTTCACCGCCGAAGCGCGGGAGAACCCGGACTTCCTCGTGGAGGTGGATCACGTGCGGGCCTGGGAAGCCGTGAACGGGCCGCTGCCCGACGGCGGATGGCTGTTGCTGCGCACCGGCTGGGACGCCCGCGCGCACTCGCAGGAGGCGTTCCTCAACGCCGACGAGAACGGCCCGCACACCCCTGGCCTGTCGCCGGAGTGCGCCCGCTGGGTGGCTCAGGAGTCGCCGGTGATCGGCCTCGGAGTCGAGACGGTGGGCACCGACGCGGGACGTGCGCACGCGTTCGACCCGGTGTTCCCGTGTCACTCCTCTCTCATGGGCAGTGACAAGTACGGGCTGACCCAGTTGCGGAACCTGGAGCTGCTGCCGCCGACCGGCTGTGTCGTCATCGCGGGACCGTTGCCCATCGTCACAGGGTCGGGGGCTCCCGCGCGGGTGCTCGCGCTGGTGGAGCGCTCGTGAAAGTCGCGGAGGCCGTCGGGCGGGCGCTGTCCGCGGCCGGGGTCGGCCATGTCTTCGGTGTGGTCGGATCGGGCAACTTCCATCTCACCAATGCCATGGTCGCGGAGGGCTCGCGGTTCGTCGCCGCACGCCATGAAGGCGGCGCGGCGACGATGGCCGACGCCTACAGCCGGATGAGCGGCACAGTGGCCGCGCTGAGCGTTCACCAGGGACCCGGCCTGACGAACGCCATGACCGGTATCGCCGAGGCGGCCAAAAGCCGTACACCGCTGCTCGTACTGGCAGCCGAGGCGACCGAGCCGAGATCCAACTTCTACGTCGACCAGGAGGCGTTGGCGCGATCGGTGGGCGCGGTCACGGCGCGCGTGACGTCGGCGGCGGGCGCCGTCGCGCAGGCCTGCGACGCGCTGCGACGTGCTCGGCACGACAGACGTACCGTGCTGCTCAACCTCCCGCTGGACGTACAGGCCCGCGACGCACCCGAAGGCGCACCCGCCCTGGCCGTGGCGCCGCCCGAACGGACCGCGGTCGAACCGGAGTCGGCCGATGTGGGGGCGCTTGCGCAGGTGTTGGAGAAGTCCCGGCGGCCGGTCTTCGTGGCCGGCCGGGGAGCGCGCTCACCCGGCTCCCGGGACGCCTTGGCGGCGCTGGCCGAACGCCATGGCGCGCTGCTGGCGACGTCGGCCGTCGCCCGCGGCCTGTTCCACGGCAATCCGTGGGCGCTCGACGTGTCCGGAGGCTTCGCGTCCCCGCTGGCCGCCGAGCTGATCCAGGGGGCCGACCTGATCGTGGGATGGGGCTGCGCGCTCAACATGTGGACCACGCGCCACGGCCGGCTGATCGGTGCGGACACCACCGTCGTCCAGGTCGACGACGACGCGTCCGCGCTCGGTGCGCATCGGGAAGTGGACCTCGGGGTCACCGGCGACGTGGAGTTGACGGCGCGGCATGCGCTCGCGAGGGCCGGCGGATGTCGCAACGGCTACCGGACCGCCGATATCGAGGCGGCTCTCACCGCACGCGTGCGGTGGCGGGATGTGCCCTACGAAGACACGAGCAGCCGCGAGCGGATCGACCCGCGCACACTGAGCATCGCGCTGGACGACATCCTCCCCGCGGAACGGGTGATCGGCGTGGACTCCGGCAACTTCATGGGCTACCCGAGCATGTACCTGTCGGTGCCGGACGAGAACGGCCTGTGCTTCACCCAGGCGTTCCAGTCGATCGGCCTGGGGCTGGCGACCGCGATCGGTGCGGCACTGGCGCAGCCGGACCGGCTTCCGGTGGCCGCGCTCGGGGACGGCGGCGCGATGATGGGCGCCGCGGAACTCGACACGGTACGCCGGCTCGGACTGCCGATGGTGGTCGTCGTGTACAACGACGACGCCTACGGAGCGGAGGTGCACCACTTCGGGCCCGACGGATATCCGCTGGAGACAGTCGAGTTCCCGCCGACGGACGTCGCCGCCGTGGCGCGCGGGTACGGCTTCGAAGCGGTGACCGTGCGCACCCGGGCGGATCTGAAGGCGGTCGAGGACTGGGTCGCCGGGCCACGCTCCGCGCCTCTGCTCATCGACGCGAAGGTCGTCGCAGACCGAGGAGCCTGGTGGCTCGAGGAGGCGTTCCGCGGGCACTGAGCCCGGGATCACCGCTCTCTCGGTCTTGGTGTCGCGGTGTCCGCGTCGCGCCGGACGGTGGCGGACATGTGCCTTGTGCCTGCGGCGACGCGATGGAACGCTTCCTGTCCGCCGGCCGCGACCACGGACCGGCATCGGCCCGCCGGGGAGACGCCACGGTGACGATGACGTCGTGGGGCCGGCCGGGTGGACGGACGGGGGAGCGGACGGATGGAGCTGGAACTTCGGCATCTGCGCGTCCTGTGCGCGATCGCCGACGCGGGGAGCGTGGGCCGGGCCGCGTCGGACCTGGGTTACTCGCAGCCGGCCATGAGCACCCAACTCCGGCGGATCGAGCGCTACTTCGGCGAGTCGCTGTTCGAGCGCGGGCCGGCGGGGGTGAGGCTGACACCGTACGGCATCGAGGTCGTCGCTCAGGCGCGCGACGTCCTGGCCCGTGCCGCCGCGATCGGATGCCGTCCGGCCGGCGAAGCCGCGAGAACCCGTCGGACCTTGCGCGTGGCGGCGACCAACTCCCCGGTGCTGTCGGGCATGGTCTCCCGGGTCCGTGCCCGGTTGCCGGATGTGCCGCTCGCGGTGAGCAGTGTGTACGCCTCCTCGCGGATCGTCGAACTCCTGGAGGAGGGCGCGGTGGACGCGGCGGTCGCCGCGGACTACCCCGGAAGGGAGCTGAGGCATTCGGACGCGGTGACGCACCGCGGAATCGTCACCGAGCCCACGTTCGTGGCCCTGCCGTCCCGGCATCGCCTCAGACACCGCGCTCAGGTCTCGCTCGCCGACCTGGCCGAGGACGCGTGGTTCCTGACGCCGGACGACGGCGCCGGCTGGCCGCGAGTCTTCTACACCGCCTGTGAAGCGGCCGGTTTCTCGCCGGTCGCCGTGCACGAATTCCTCGGCGACCAGCTGCAGTTGCAGAGCATGATCGGTGCGGGCCTCGGTGTGTCTGTCGTACAGGCGACGCTGCGACCGATCCCGGACGTGGTGATCAAACCGCTGATCGGTACGCCGCTGTGGTGCCGTTACGTGCTGGCCTGGCGGCGCGACGCGGTTGCCGGGGAAGTGGCGGAGACACTGTTCGACTGCGCCGCCTCCGCGTACCGCGAACTCGTCGGCCAGTCACCGCACTTGAGGGCGTGGGCCGCTCGCACCTGGAGCGTGACCGGGGCCTAGGGCGGCTCCGGTGTTATGGCTCACCGATGCCATGTGCTATGTCACACGCCATTGTTGGGGCGGGTCGGTGTTGAGAAGGTGCCACACACGCCTCAACACCCGTATCGAGGCGCATCCATCCGTGGAGGAGTCCAGATGCGCTACCGCTTCGCGCTGCCCAGACGCATGGCCGGCGCCCTCACCGTCTGCGTCACCTTCGCCGGCCTGCTCTCGACGCCGGCGCTCGCGGCACCCCCCGCTCGGGACGGCACCACCGCGGTGACCGCGTCCCGGAAGGCGACGCCACCCCCGCCGCCGACCGGCTCGACCGCAGGTGCCGCCGACCGTCCCGCCGTACAGGGCCGACCGCTCACCGCGGCCCAGCTGCCTCCCCTGACGCCGACGCCCTCCCGGGGCCGTCCGAGCTCGGGGACCGGTACGAGGACCACACCGAAGGCGGCCTCCTGTACTCCGGGCGACTTCGCCGGCAGGATCGGACCCGCACTCGTCGCGTTCGTCAAGGCCTCGACCACGGGCTGCGTCAACACGCTGTTCGCCGTCACCGGTTCCGACGCGCGCGACATCTTCCGCGAGTCTCAGATGGTCACTCTGGCGAAGGCCTTCACGCGAGAGGCGCAACGCTATCGAGGCGACAACTCGTCCCAGGTGTGGCAGCTCGTCCTGTTCCTGCGCGCCGGCTACTACGTGCAGTTCAACGACCCGGCCGACGTCGGCCCCTACGGCGCGACCCTCGCCGCAGCCACCACCCGCGGCCTCGACGCCTTCTTCGCCAACCGGCACTCCAGGGACGTCACCGCGGCGAACGGTGACGTGCTCGGTGAGGTCGTCATTCTCACCGACAGCGCCGACCAGCAGGCCCGCTATCTGAAGGTCTACCGGCGGTTGCTCAACGGATACGACAGCTCCTATGACGCCATCGGCAGCATGCTCGCGGCCGTCAACGACGTCTACACCCCGCTGTGGCGCGGCAACTGGAACACGGACTACGTCAACGCGGTCACCGCCGACCCGGGCATCGTCCGGACCCTCCACACGTTCGCGCTGGGGCACCTGGACCTGCTCGGGACCGACCGCGGTTACCTGGACTCCAACGCCGGGATGAACCTCGCCCGCTACGTCGAACACACGGTGCTGCAGGCGACGGTCCGGCCCCTGACCCTGGACCTGTTGAACGCGTCGGAGCTCACCGGCCCCACGGCCGGGCTGTGGATCGCGGTGGCGACGCAGGCGGACTACTACGACCACCTCAACTGCTCGTACTACGACGTCTGTGACCTGACGGGCCGGCTGACCCGGGCGGCCCTGCCGATCACCCACACCTGCGACGCGACCCACACCGTCCGGACCCAGGCGCTCACCTCCGACGAACTCGACGCCGTGTGCGCCAACCTGCTGGGCCAGGACCCGTACTTCGACAACCTGGTCAAGGACGACGGCCCCATACCCGGCCAGTACGTGTCCACGCTCCAACTCGTCGTCTTCGCCAGCCGCGCGGACTACCAGACGTATGCCGGGGCGATCTTCGGCGTCAGTACGGACAACGGCGGCATCACCCTGACAGGAGACCCGTCCGACCCCGCCAACCAACCGCTGGCGATCATGTACCAGAAGAACGTCGACGACGGCTTCACGGCCCGGATCTGGAACCTCAACCACGAGTACACGCACTTCCTCGACGCCCGCTACGACATGAAGGGCGACTTCGCGCAGCAGACATCAGTGCCGGACGTCTGGTGGATCGAGGGCCTGGCCGAATACGTCTCCTACGGCTACCGCGGCATCACCGACGAGCAGGCGGTCGCGGAGGCGGGCAAGCACAGCTACCTCCTGAGCACGCTGTTCCAGAACACCTATGCCAACAGCGACGTGACCCGCACCTACCCCTGGGGCTACCTCGCGGTCCGCTACATGTTCGAGCAACACCCGACGGACATCCACCGCATGCTCGCCCGTTTCCGCGTCGGCGACTACGCGGGCGGATACGCCGTCTACGGCTCCGACATCGCCACCCGCTACGACGCCGATTTCGACCAGTGGCTCACGGCGTGCGCCGCCGGCGCCTGCTCCACACCCGGCCGAGCCGGACTCCGCGCGGTGTCGGCGCACGCCTGGGCCCCGTAGGCCGGTGCACTGCCGCCCAGGGGAGCGGCTGGAGCGGCCCGCGGCGGACCCGGCCGAGAGGCTTCGGCCGGGTCCGCCGCGGCTTCCGGAGCCTTCGGGTCGCCGGTAGTTGGACGCCGGATCACATGAACCGACGTGTGGATCCGGCGGGTTGGTCGCGTTGTCAGTCCCCTCTGCCATGATCCCGGCCATGCTCTACGACGCCCTGGTGGCCAAATCCCGTAGGAACGACTCGCTCGACGAGGTGAGGTCTGCCGCGCTCGGCCGCGTCCGCTGGCTCGTCGACCTTCTGGAACGCCAGCGCGCGCAGTTTCGGTGGGACGCCGTCCCGTGGGTGGGGGAGGGCGGGTACGAGCGGTTCCAGGCGGCGTGCGCGGCGACCAAGAACGAGATCGACGGGCGGCTCGCGGCCTGCGCGGACGAGGAGTGCCGGGCCGCGGTCCTGTGCCTCCTGCTGGCCGCGGGCTTCGACCGTACCGGCTTCTGGCAGTACGGCACTCAGATAGGGACGCTGATCTCGCGGGTGCGCGGCTGGACTTCGGACGAGGTCGCCGTGATGCTGCTTTGCGTCACCGAGTACGACATGGGCCACTCGTTCGCCGAATCGCTGAGGACGGCGCTGAACGCGGCCGAGTGCCTTGACGCCGACGGTCGCCGCGCGGTCGCGCCCTGGTTGCGGCACGCCCATGCGGAGCTCATGAACACTGATGTCCCGGCGCGCCTGCGCGGGCCGCTCGCCCAGCGCCTCCGTACGCTGCTCGAAAGCGTGGACGAGGCGCACATCCCCGAGGGACTGATCCCCTCGTCCGCCCCCTGGGCCGCCCCACTGCGAGACCGGGCCGGCGCCTCGCCGACGCCCGAGCTGGCCGGCTTCGTCCGGCACCTGGCGAGCCTGTCGGGCCCGCGTCCCGCGCAGCGGGTGGCGGCGGACGTGCCGCGCGCTCGCGGACGCGGCGGCGGTGGGCGACCTCGCGGTCGAGATCCTGCGGGGGCTGGCCGAGGGGGATCCGCTGTGCAGCAGCGGACAGGGTCCGCACACCGCCTGGATGGGCGAGTACCACTACCACTATGTCGTTCATCAGAGCGATGGCGACCTGGCGCGCGGCGTCGTCTGGGCGGCCGCGCTCACCGGCGGCCCGGCCTCGGTGCCGTACTTCTGCGCGCTCGGCCTGGGGGCAGGCGGTCCAGGATCCGACGTGATCGAGGACCTCAAGCTCGCGGGCGCGGCGATCAACGCGCTCGCCGAGATCGACGATCCGGCCGCCCTGGAGGCGCTGTGGCGGTTGCAGTCCCGGATCAAGCACCGGGCTCTGCGCAAGCAGCTCGACACCGCTCTGCTGACGGCCGCCGACCGGCAGGGCATCACGGCGGGGCAACTCGTCGAGCGCAGCGTGCCGGACCACGGCCTGGCGCCGGGCGGCTCGCTCGAGCACGAGCTGGGCGGATACCGGGTACGGGTGGTGATCGAGGACGCGGTGACGGTGCGGCTCACCTTCGCGGGCCCCGACGGGCGCCTGTTCCATACGGCCCCGGCGGCGGTGAAGGACGGGTTCCCGGACGAACTCAAGCAGCTGAAAGCCCTGGCCAAGGAGATACGAGGCACGCTCTCGGGCGAGCGGGCCCGCGTCGAGGCGCTGATGTCGGCCGGGCGTGAGTGGCCGTACGACGAGTGGTGCCGCTACTACCGCGACCATCCGGTCACCGGGGTCCTCGTCCGCGGCCTGATCTGGGAGTTCCAGCACTCGGACGGCGTGTGGCACGCGGCGGCGCCCATGACCGAACCGCCCGGCGAGCCGGCGCGCGCACGGTTGTGGCATCCGATCAGGGCGTCGACGGACGAGATCAGGGCGTGGCGGGAGCGGATCGTCGCCGAGCGGCTGCGGCAGCCGTTCAAACAGGCCTTCAGGGAGATCTATCTGCTCACTCCGGCGGAGGAGGAGACCGGCGTCTATTCCAACCGGTTCGCCGCCCACATCGTCCACTACCGACGGCTCTACGCGCTGTTCAAGGAGCGCGGATGGCAGGCCAACTTCCTCGGCCGGTACGACGGAGGCTACGAGGGGAGGGCACGGGTCGAGCTCGGGGACGGCGAGTGGCGGGCGTGCTTCTTCCACGAACCTGCCGCGGAGGACTACGGGGACTACGCGCCCGATCACGCCGCGACGGACCAGGTCCGGTTCGAGCGGCGTGACGGCCGACGCCGGCGGGAGGTTCCGCTGGCCGAGGTTCCGCCGCTGGTGTTCAGCGAGGCGATGCGGGACGTCGATCTGTTCGTGGGCGTGACCTCGATCGCGGCGGATCCCGAGTGGGCCGACCGGGGCGAGGACCGCTATGCCGCTTACTGGCGGACAACCACGTTCGGTGAGCTGACGGCGAACGCGGAGGTCCGGCGCGCGGCGCTGGAACGGATCCTGCCGCGCTTGAAGATCGCCGACCGGTGCGCGCTCGACGGCCGCTTCCTGGTGGTCCGCGGCGGGCTCCGTACGTACAAGATCCATCTGGGCTCGGCCAACATCCTGATGGAGCCGGACGACTCCTACCTGTGCATCGTCCCGTCGCGCCCCAAGAGCGACGGCAAGGTGTTCCTGCCGTTCGAGGACGACCGGCTCTCGCTGATCCTCAGCAAGGCGTTCCTGCTGGCCGCCGACACCAAGATCACCGACAGGACCATCCTCACGCAGATCAAGCGAGGTGGCTGACGGCCACCGTGGCGTTCCGCGAGCCATGAAAGAAGGCCAAGGACGACTCATCGTTGACATTATGCAGGTAACTACCTGCATAATCGGAGTGTGAGCCTCGAAGCGAGGGCTGCGCGAGCTGTGTGAGCGCTTGGGCATGGCGCGCCGGTCGGCGACACGGCATCTCGGCATTCTTGAGCGGGCAGGCGATCAGCGTCATCAAGAACCAGGCAGAGGAGTACGCCATGACCAACGGAACCACGTCCGTACCGACCTACGTCTACGTCACCTACATCCGTGCGGGCGCGGAGCAGGTGTGGCAAGCCCTGACGGACGCAGACCTGACGGCGCGCTACTGGGGGCACGCCAACATTTCGGACTGGCAGCCGGGCTCGGCCTGGGAGCACCGACGCGTTGACGGATCAGGCGCCGTCGATGTCGTCGGTGAAGTGATCAAGGCGGAGCCTCCGACGTGTTTGGTCATCACCTTCGAGGACACCCCCGACGCCGAAACGCCAAGGGAACCGTCGGTTGTCACCTTTCTCGTCGAACCGCACCAGGACATCGTCCGGCTCACCGTGACCCACGAGAATCTCCCCAACCAGGAGATGCTCCAGGGCATTTCGAGCGGTTGGCCGGCCGTGCTGGCGAACCTCAAGTCGCTGCTCGAGACCGGCGATGTCCTCCCGCAGGCGCCATGGGAGATGTCCCCCGGGCACGCCTGAGACGCACTCGCCACAACCCTTCCCGTATTCGCCCCGCGCACGACCGCAGAAAGAGGACAACACGATGGATGCCACCCCGCTTCGGGACGCCTACCGCGCGCTGCTGGACGTTGCTGCCACGGTGGCCGACTCCGGCGACACGAACCCCGCCCCGCCGGCCGGCGAGTGGAACGCTGAGCAGATTCTGGCGCACGTCGCCATCGTCAACGCCGCCACCATCGCCGCCGTCTCCTGCGTCGCCGCGGGAGCGAACACGACGTATGACAACCGCATGGCGCACGACACCTGGACCATCGAACGCGTCATCACGCTCGCCGGCGGCAACGCGGGGCTCCAGGACCGCATCCGCCACCAAGGAGACGCCCTCTGCGCACTCGGCGGGCCGATGCTGAGCGAGGCCGAACTCGACACCCTGGTGCCCACTCTGCTCCTGTCCAACGGCAAGGTCCTGGTCGATCAGACGGTGCCCCTCAGGGACCTCATCACGGGCCTCGCGGAAGTGGAGCTGCCCGGCCACACGAGGCAGCTCCTGGCCCTCCTGCCGGACGGCGCCGGGGCCGGGGCCGAAGCCATGTGACCTTCCAGCGCGGCCATCGGCCTCGCCTGGTGCGTGGCGCTCTTCCTGGTCGGTTACGTGTGGGCGCGCCGCACCTTCAAGACCGGCGCCAAGCGGTAACCACCGCTCCTCTCAAGCCACTTCACCGCGGCGCATCCTCCACACCCCGCCCGACGACCGCGGGAGGACCCCATGCCGGGGTCTTGCGCGTACGGACCGTCTACTCCGTACGAAGGCTCACAGCAGCCCGAACGGCGGCCAGGAGTCGCGGGTCGGGTGGCCCAGAGCGGACCCGGTCGCTCAATCCACAGCTTTCCGATGCGGTAGGGGCTCTTGACAGCGTGCGTACTGTTTCGCGACGTTTGAGCCCCGCCGCACCGTTCAAATCTCGGTCGCGACCGCGGAACGAGCGTGTGTACGGCGTGGATCTCGGATAGCCAAAGAAGTGGCGGGACGCGTACAGCGCGTCATGGGGGGAGCGGTCGTCCATGCGATCCATGAGCAATGATCCACACATCTCACCGGCCTGTGCTGTGACCGGCACGTTCCTCGCGGGTTCTGCGGAAGGGCGGTTGATCTGAGGTGGACATCACCATCTACAGGCTCGACGAGCTGAGCGTCTCGCTGCGCAAGGCGTGGCACCAGGCGATGGATGAGTCGCCCGAATACGCCAACCCCTTCCTGGCGCCGGAGTTCGCGATCGGGATCGGCAAGTACCGCGGTGGGGCGCGGGTGGCGGTCCTGCACGAGAACGGGGAGCCCGTCGGTTTCCTCCCGTACGAGCGCAACGTCTTCGGCGTCGGCCGGGCCGTCGGGCTGGGCCTGTCCGACTGCCAGGCACTCGTGCACCGTCCCGGGGTCACCTGGGACACCGAGGAGTTGCTGCGGGCCTGCGGGCTGTCCATCCTCGAGTTCGATCATCTCGTCGAGGAGCAGAAGCCGTTCGGCAGACATGTCACGGGGACGTTCGCCTCACCGGTGATCGACGTGAAGCCCGGCGACGGCAGCTACGCGGAGTGGCTGCGCGGCGCGTACCCGGGGCTGGCCAAGACGACGCTGAAGAAGGAACGCCGCGTGGGGCGTGAGGTAGGGGAAATGCGGTTCGTCTTCGACGAGCGCGACCCGGAGGTGCTGCACCAGCTCATGCAGTGGAAGTCCGCCCAGTACCGAAGAACGGGGCGGATGGACCGGTTCGCACGACCGTGGATCGTCGACCTGGTGGACCATCTGTTCCAGGTCCGCGAGGAGCACTTCACCGGCGTCCTGTCCGTGGTGTACGCCGGCGACCGGCCGGTGGCCGCACACTTCGGGCCAAGATCGCGCACGGTGCTGGCGGCCTGGTTCACCGCGTACGACCCCGAATTCCACCGCTACTCGCCCGGATTGATGATGCATCTTCGGATGGCCGAGGCGGCGGGCCGGCACGGCGTGACGCTCCTGGATCTGGGACGCGGTGACAAGGAGTACAAGGACTGGCTCAAGACCCGTGAACTGCGCGTGGGAGAAGGGTTCGCGGCCCGCCCCCACCCGGTGGCGGCGGCACACCGGCTGTGGCGCCGACCGGTGCGGGGCCTGCGCAACACGGTCCTGGCCCATCCCAAGCTGCGGGAACCCGCCGACCGGCTGCTGAAGACGGTCGGCACGCTGCGCACGTCGGGCCGTGCGGACTCCGGCGGAGTGGGACCCCGCACACACTGAACTGGCTTCCCTGCTCCCGGCTTTCGCGCGATGCCGGCCGGGCGCACGGGCATGCCGAAGTCCTGACGAGGGATCAGGCGAGCAGCGTGGTGGATGTGTTCTGCGGCACATACCAAGTGGTCCGCAATGGAGGGCATCAGACGCGTGTATCCAGATAAGCGCAACCGTGCACGCCGGTGACACGTTTCTCTAACTGGGCGTCAGATCATTCAATTGCCTATTGAAATACCCAGGGTTACATCTGTCGAGCCGAAAAGACTTGCTATCGTCCTACTCGTCGGTAGCAAGCCGAACGGGGGGCACGAGGAGCCGGCGTACGCATCGCTGCTGCTCCTCGGCAGGTTGGTCGTGTGGGCATGTCTGGCAAGGGGGCCAGGCGGCCACGGCGTCTTTGCGTACGCATCACGCGGCCGGTCTTCGGGCTCCAGTTTTCTGGCCTTCTCTTTTCCTCGCCCATTTATCCGAACAGGTGAGACTCCTCAAATGGCTCGATCCCTGGTCGATTTACTGACCCTGCACGCCTCGCAACAGCCCGACCGCACCGCCTACCGCTATCTCGTCACGGGCGACTGTGACGGAGAGATCCAGGACATCTCGTTCGGGCGTCTGGCCGGCCGGTCCCGGGCCGTCGCCGCCTGGCTGCAGGAGCGCGGTCTGGCCGGTTCCCGCGCCCTGCTGCTGTATCCGCCCGGGCTCGAGTTCATCTGCGGCTACCTGGGCTGCCTTTCGGCCGGAGTCGTCGCCGTACCGGGCGTACCCCCGCAGGGGCGATCGCAGAACCACCGCGCCCTGACCCGGATGAAGCGGCTGATCGCCGACGCGGACGCCAAGGTGATCCTCGGCGGCCGTGAGGTGATCGCCGCTCTCGGCGCCATGTCGGAGCATCTGCCCGAACTGGCCGAGATCACGTGCGTCGCCACCGAGGACATCCCCGACGAGGCGGCCGGCTCCTGGCGCGAACCCGACCTCACCGCCGACTCGGTCGCCTTCCTCCAGTACACCTCCGGGTCCACCTCCGCCCCGCGCGGTGTGATGGTGACCCACGGGAACCTGCTGGACAACGAGCGGGTCATCACGGAGCGGATGGGCCATACCCCCGACGTGATCGCCGAGTACGACCACGAACTGTTCGTCAGCTGGCTGCCCGTGTACCACGACATGGGTCTCATAGGCCCGGTCCTGAACACGGTCTACCTCGGCGTGACCGCCACGCTCTTCTCGCCGCTCCACTTCCTGCAACAGCCCCAGCGCTGGCTGACCGCCATCGACCGCTACCGCCCGCACACCAGCGGCGGCCCCAACTTCGCGTACGAGCTGTGCCTGAAGCACGCCACCCCCGAACTCCTCGACGGCCTCGACCTCAGCCGCTGGAAGGTCGCCTTCAACGGGGCCGAACCGGTGCGGGCCGCCACCCTGCGGCGCTTCACCGAGACCTTCGGCGCTGCGGGTTTCCGCCGCGAGGCCCTGTACCCGTGCTACGGCCTGGCCGAGGCCACCCTCATGGTCACCGGCAGTACGGTCGAGACCCCGCCCACCCTCGTCGAGGCCGCCGGGACCGGGCCGCACGCCGGGGCGGCGGACGCGGCGGCGGTCAGCTCGGGCCGGCCAGGTCCCGGCATGACCGTGGTGATCGCCGACCCCGAGCGGCAGGAGCCGCTGCCTGAGGGAGAGGTCGGCGAGATCTGGGTCGCGGGTGCGAGCGTCGCCAAGGGCTACTGGCGCAACACGCTCGCCACCCGCGAGACCTTCCGGGCCACGCTGAAGGACCGCGAGGGCCGCTTCCTGCGGACCGGCGACCTCGGATTCCTGCGCGACGGCGAACTGTTCGTCACCGGCCGTCTCAAGGACCTGATGGTCATCGACGGACGCAACCACTACCCGCAGGACCTGGAACTGTCCGCCGAGATGTCCCACGGGGCGCTGCGCCCCGGCTGCACCGCCGCGTTCTCCGTGGACAGTGCGGTGGACGGCGCAGCGGACAGTGCGGTGGACGGTGGAGTGCAGGGCGAACAGCCCGTCATCGTCGCCGAGATGGCCCCGGAAGCGGTGGGTGACTCCGACAAGATCACCGATCTGATCCGCAGCGCGATCGGCGAGGCCCACGGCCTGTCGGTGCGCGAGGTCGTGCTGGTCCACCCCGGCACCATCCCCAAGACGTCCAGCGGGAAGATCCAGCGCCACGCCTCCCGGGCGGCCTACCTGGCCGGCACCCTCTCGGTGGTCGGCGCGCCCGCCATGAGATGACCTGGACGACGTCACCCGCCGCCGGCACGCACATCCGTGCCGGTGGCGGCCCCGCCGTCGCCCTGGTCGTACACCGGTTTCTTGGCCGTGCGACGCCGGAATCGCCGTACGTCACCGGAGTTCGCCCACGCCGGTCACATGGTTCGGACGTACGTCGCCCGCATCGCCCGTATCGGCCGTACGGAAATCGCCTGAGCCCGAGTTCACGAGTTCACGAGGACACCTTTTCCAGATGCCTGCGAACGAGTCCCCGAAGCAGTTCCCCGAGATGTCCGTCACGACCTCCGAGGGTGTGCGGGCCTGGCTGGCGGCGGCTGTCGCCGAGGAGGCCGGGATCGACCCGCCGGCCGTCGACCCGGAGCGGCCGATCGCCGAATTCGGTCTGGGATCACGGCAGTTGGTGACACTGGCCGCCGGCCTCTCGGAGCGGATCGGGCGGCCTCTGGAGCCGTCTCTTGTTTTCGACCACCCCACGATCGCGGAACTCGCCGAGGCGGTCTTCGGTGAACGGCCCGCCGTCGCCCACGCGGCGGACCAGGCGCCCGCGAACCCGGCCGCACGAGCCGTCGGACGGGCCGACGACGACATTGCCATCATCTCCATGGCCTGCCGCTTTCCCGGCGGCGCCGACGACCCCGAAGCGCTCTGGCGGCTGCTGGCCGCGGGCGAGGACGCCATCACCGAGGTGCCCGCGGGCCGTTGGGACACTCAGGGGCTCTACGACCCCGACCCGGAGGCCACCGGCAAGGCCTACACCCTGCGCGGCGGCTTCCTGGCCGACATCGACCGCTTCGACGCGCCCTTCTTCGGGATCTCGCCGCGCGAGGCCGCGGCCATGGACCCGCAGCAGCGGCTGCTGCTCCAGACCACCTGGGAGACGATCGAGCGCGCCGGGATCGTCCCGGAGACGCTGAACGGCAGCTCCACAGGCGTCTACATCGGCCTGTACGACAGCGGATACCTGGCCTCGGCGGCGCTGGGCCAGCTCGACGGGCATGTCGGCACGGGCTCGGCGTCCAGCGTGGCCTCCGGGCGCATCGCCTACACCCTCGGTCTCCAGGGCCCGGCGGTCACCGTCGACACCGCTTGCTCCTCCTCCCTCGTCGCCCTGCACCTGGCCGCGCGGGCGCTGGTGAGCGGTGAGTGCGACCTGGCGCTGGCCGGTGGCGCGACGCTTCTGGTGACACCGCGTGGGCACGTCGAGTTCAGCAGGCTGCGCGGGCTGTCGCCGTCCGGGCGGTGCAGCCCCTTCTCGGCCGACGCGGACGGCGTGGTGTGGGCCGAGGGCTGCGGTCTGGTGCTGCTCAAGCGGCTCGCGGACGCACGCCGGGACGGCGACCGGGTCCTCGCGGTCGTCAAGGGCTCCGCGATCAACCAGGACGGCCGCAGCCAGGGCCTCAGTGCCCCCAACGGTCCCGCGCAGGAACGGGTGTTGCGCGCGGCCCTCGACGCCGCAGGGCTCCGGCCGGACGACCTGGACCACGTCGAGGCGCACGGCACGGGCACACGGCTCGGCGACCCGATCGAGGGCCGGGCGCTGGCATCCGTGTTCGGTCCGGGACGCCCCGCCGACCGGCCGCTCGGCGTCGGCTCGCTGAAGTCGAACATCGGCCACACCCAGGCCGCGGCCGGCATCGGCGGCGTCATCAAGACCGTCCTGGCCCTCGGCCACGAGCTGCTCCCGGCCTCGCTGCACGCCGACACCGTGACCGAACACGTCGACTGGGCGGGCGGCGGCCTGCGTGTGCACAACGGTGCCCAGGCGTGGCCGCGCGGCGGCGACCGGGTGCGGCGGGCCGGCGTGAGTGCCTTCGGGATCAGCGGTACGAACGCGCATGTCGTGCTGGAGGAGGCGTCGGAGGACCTGGCGCGGCCGGCCGGCGAAGCGCTGCCCGCGGAGCTGTCCGGAGAACCGACCGCAGAGTTGCCTGGAGAGCCGACCCGAGAGCCCACCGCAGAGCTGCCCGGAAAGACCCTGTTCCCGCTCTCCGCCCGGACCCTCCCAGCCCTCCAGGGGCAGGCCGCCCGCCTCCACGAACTACTCGCCGGGCAGCCCGAGTTGACCCTGCCGACCGTGGCAGGAACGCTGACCCACCACCGCACGCACTTCGAGCACCGAGCCGTCGTCCAGGCGGGCAACCGCGACGAACTGCTGACCGCGCTGCGCGGACTCGCCGAGGCACAGCCCGACACCGGCACCGACACCGGCACTGGCGCCGTCGTCGTAGGCCCCCAACAGACCCTCCCCCCAGGCAAGTTGGCCTTCGTCTTCCCGGGCCAGGGTGCCCAGTGGACCGGTATGGCCCGCGATCTGCTCGACCGTGACCCGGTGTTCGCGGACGAACTCGACCGCTGCGACGCCGCCCTGCGCCCGTTCACCACCTGGTCGGTGGCCGCTGTTCTGCGCGGCGACGGGGGCGTCCCGCCCCTGGACCGTGTGGACGTCGTGCAGCCGGTCCTCTTCGCCGTGATGGTGTCGCTGGCCGCGGTGTGGCGGGCCCGTGGCGTACGGCCGGACGCGGTGATCGGGCACAGCCAGGGCGAGGTCGCCGCGGCCTGCGTCGCCGGGGCGCTCAGCCTCAACGACGCGGCGGCCGTGGTGGCCCTGCGCAGCCAGGCCCTGACCGAGCTGTCCGGCACCGGCACCATGGCGGTCGTCGCCCTGCCGCACACCGAGGTCGAGGCCCGCCTCGCCGAAGCCGGCCTCGCCGGCCGGGTGTCCGTCGCCGCCGTGAACAGCGGCCGCTCGACGGTGATCGCCGGTGAAGTGGAGCCGCTGGAAGCCTTGTTGGCCGCACTCGACCGCGAGCTGGTGTTCACCCGCCGCCTCGACGTCGACTACGCCTCCCACAGCGCCCAGGTCGAAGCGGTCCGGGCCACCATCCTCGACGAACTCGACGGCGTCACCACCTGCCCCACGTCCGTGGCCTGGTACTCCACGGTCACCGGTGAGCCGGTCACCGAGGAACTGGAGGCCGGCTACTGGTACACCAACCTCCGCGAACCCGTCCGCTTCGCGCCCACCGTGGAGCGCATGGCGGCCGACGGCTACCGCTACTTCGTCGAACTCAGCCCCCATCCCTCCCTCGTCACCGCCCTGCGTACCGTCGCCGAGGACTCCGGTCACGAGGATCTGGTCGCCGTCGGATCGCTGCGCCGCGACGAGGACGGTTCCGCGTGCCTGGACCGGGCCGCCGCCGAACTCCATGTCCACGGGCGGAAGATCGACTGGCGCCGCCTGGTCCCCGACACCGCACCGGCGGACCTGCCGACGTACGCCTGGGACCCGCAACGCCACTGGATCGAGCCCGAGTCCGCTTCCGGCGCCCCCGGCCTCTTCGACCGCGCCGCGCACCCGCTGCTCGGTGTCCAGCTCCAGTCGGCGGACGAGACCCGCTGGACCTTCCGCAACGAGTGGTCCCCGGCCACCGCCGACTGGCTGCCCGACCACGCCGTGTTCGGGCGGACCGTGGTGTCGGGCACGACGCTGATGGAGCTGTGCCGCGCCGCGCTCGCCGTGGCCCGCCCGGACGATCCCGGCGACGTCACCGACCTGCTCCTCCTCGCGCCTCTCACCCTGCCTCAGTCCGGCACTGCCGAGGTGTCCGTCGAGGTGGTCACCGCCGGTCCTGTACTGGAGATCACCGTGCACAGCCGTCCGCGCGGTCAGGAGGCCATGGGCTGGACCCTGCACGCCACCGCGTCGGCGGCCGAACCCGCCCCGCTGACGGCGGGCCGGCCACCGGTCTGGCCCGAGGCGGCCGAACCGGCCTGGACCGATCGGACATACGAGCGGCTCACCGCGCTCGGCCTCGGCTACGGCCCCGCCTTCCAGGGCGTACGGTCGGCCGTCACGACCGGCGACGGCGCGCTGCTCGCCCGGCTCTCGTTGCCGTCCGTGGCGCGTGATGTGACCGACCCGTACCCCGTCCACCCGGCACTCCTGGACGCCGCACTGCAAGTGGCCGCCGCGTTCGACGCCTCCGACGGGCGGGTTCTGCTGCCGGTCGCGGTGGGCCGCTGCGTCCTGCCGCCCGGTGGCGCGACCGACCTCACCGCGTCCGTACGGCGCACGGGCGGCTCCGGCACCGACCTCACGCTGGACGTGACGCTGTGGGACGCGGACGGTCTCCCGGCGGGCCGCCTGGAGGGCGTACGGCTGCGGGCCGCGGACCCGGCGGACCTGAACGGCGCCTCTGAGAACGCCCGGCACCTGTACGAGGTGGTGTGGACGGCCGTGGGCGAAGAGCCCGCCGAGTCACCGGGCACCGCGTGGACCGTCCTCGGCGACCCCTCGGATCCGGAGCTCGCCGCGGCCTTGCGCGGCCTCGAAGCGGCGGGGATCCAGGTGCGCGAGACGGGCGCCGACGTCGTCGTACGGTTCTGGCCGTGCCCGGCGGCGGATGCCGAACCGGCCGCCGTGGCACAGGAGTTGGCGGCCACGGCCCTGGCCGAACTCCATGCGCTGATCGCTCTCCCGCAGGACGAGGCGCCCGCCCGGACCGTATGGGTGACGCGCGGCGCGATCGCGGCCGACGAACGGGACACCGTGCCCGGCCTCGCCCAGTCGGTGCTCTGGGGCCTGGCCCGCAGCGCCCGCGCCGAACACCCGGACCTCGGGCTGACCCTGCTCGACCTGGAAGGCTCGGATCCCGCCGACGCTCTGGCGGCCGCCGTCGCGTACGCCGGCGAACCCGAACTCGCCATCCGTGCCAGTGCGTTGCTCGTGCCGCGGCTGGTGCGGGCCCGTGCCCAGGACGCGTTGCGGAACCCTGCGGACGCGACCCTTCAACCGGTGCTGTCCCAGGAGACCCTCGCACCCGGTGGCCGCCCCGCCCTCGTACCCACCGACGGCACCGTCCTGATCACCGGCGGTCTCGGTGCCGTCGGCCGGAACATCGCCCGGCTCCTCGCCGAACATGGCGTACCCCGGCTGCTGCTGACGTCTCGTCAGGGATCCGACGATCCGCGCACCGACGAGGTCATCGCCGAACTGACCGCGCTCGGCGCCGAGGTGGAGGTCGCGGCCTGCGACATCGCGGACGCGTCCGGGCTGGCCGACGTACTCGGCCGTATCGGTGACGAGTTGCCGCTGCGCGGCGTCGTGCACTGCGCCGGCGTCCTCGCCGACGGGGTGGTCGCCGAGCTGACGCCCGAACGCCTCGCGCGGGTACTGCGCCCCAAGGTCGACGGCGCCGCCCACCTCCACCGGCTGACCGCCGACACACCGCTCGACCTCTTCCTGCTGGTCTCCTCGGCCGCCGGTGTCGTCGGCAACGCCGGTCAGGGCAACTACGCGGCGGCCAACGTCTTCCTCGACCAACTGGCCCACCATCGGCGGGCCCTGGGCCTGCCCGGCGTCTCGGTCTCCTTCGGCGCGTGGGCGGGTGAGGGCCTAGCCGCCGAACACGCCGACCTGGAGCGGATGGCTCGCCTCGGCCACCGCGCGCTCACCCCCGACCAGGGCCGCGATCTCGTCGGACTCGCCCTGCGACGAGGCACACCGCATCTGGTCGCCTGGGCCCTGGACCTGCCCCGGCTGCGCGACCACACGGCGGCCGCGGACGACGGTACGGCGGCGCTGTGGCGCTCACTGCTCCCCGCTCCCCGCACCGGCCGGGACACCGGCGACGGCCTGGCGGACCGGCTGGCCCGGCTCCCTGAGACCGAACGCTCCGAACGCGTCCTGTCCCTGGTCCGCGAGGAGGCCTCCCGCGCCCTCGGCCTGCGCTCGGCCGACTCCGTCCGCCCCGACCAGCCGCTGCGCGAACTCGGCATGGACTCGGTGACGGCGGTCGAACTCCGCACCCGCATCGGCACCCGCATCGGCGCCAAGCTCCCCGCCACCCTGCTGTTCGACCACCCCACCGCGGCCCGGCTGGCCGAGTACCTGCTGACCACCGCCCTCGCGACCGGCGGCCGCACGATCCGCCGCACCGCTCCCCGAAAGCAGCCCACCCGCACGGCTGCGTCCGCGGCTGACGAGCCGGTGGCCCTGGTGGCCATGGCCTGCCGTCTGCCGGGCGGCGTCAGCGACCCGGAGGACCTGTGGCGCCTGGTCGCGGAGGGCCGCGACGCGGTGGGCCCGTTCCCGGCGGGACGCTGGGACGTGGAGGCGCTGTACGACCCCGACCCGGACGCCCTGGGCAAGTCGTACGCCCGCGAAGGCGGCTTCCTGAGCGACGACGACCTGGAGTCCTTCGACGCGGGCTTCTTCGGGATCACCCCGAAGGAAGCGGCCGCCATGGACCCGCAGCAGCGCCTGCTGCTGGAGACGGCCTGGGAGGCGCTGGAGCGCGCCGGGATCGTGCCCGACGATCTCGCGGGCAGCACCACCGGTGTGTACGTCGGCATGTTCGGCAGCGACTATCTGTCGGGATCCCGGCTCGACCAGCTGGACGGGTACGTCGGTACGGGATCGGCGCTGAGCGTGGCCTCGGGACGGCTCGCGTACACGCTGGGGCTCACCGGCCCGGCGCTGACGGTCGACACGGCCTGCTCGTCGTCGCTGGTCGCGCTGCACCTGGCCGCGCACGCGCTGCGGTCGGGCGAGTGCGACCTGGCGCTCGCCGGCGGTGTGACGGTGATGGTGACGCCGGGCACCTTCGTGGAGTTCAGCCGGCTGCGGGGCCTGTCGCCGACCGGCCGCTGCCGCTCCTTCTCCGACGACGCCGACGGCGCCATCTGGGCCGAGGGCGCGGGCATGGTCGTACTGAAGCGGCTGAGTGACGCGCGGCGTGACGGTGACGAGGTACTGGCCGTGCTGCGCGGCACGGCCATGAACCAGGACGGCCGCAGCCAGGGTATGTCCGCGCCGAACGGTCCGGCACAGGAGCGGGTCATCCGGCGGGCGCTGGAGCTGTCCGGGCTGGAGCCCGCCGACATCGACTACGTGGAGGCGCACGGCACGGGCACGACACTGGGCGACCCGATCGAGGCGAACGCCCTGTCGGAGGTCTTCGGTGACTCGCGCCCGCAGGACCGCCCGCTGCACCTGGGTTCGCTCAAGTCCAACATCGGGCACACGCAGGCGGCTTCGGGTGTGGTCGGGCTGATCAAGGTGGTGCAGTCGCTGCGCCACCGGACCCTGCCGCGCACCCTGCACGCCGACACGCCCAGCAGGCACGTCGACTGGGACGGCAGCGGGCTGCACCTGCTGCACGAGACGGCGGTCTGGCCGTCGTCGCCGCAGCGCATACGACGGGCCGGAGTGAGCGCCTTCGGGATCAGCGGAACCAACGCGCATGTGATCGTGGAGGAGGCCCCGCCGGCCGACGCGCAGCCGGCGGACGAACTACCGCCGGGAAAGCGGATGTTCGTGCTGTCCGGCCGCAGTGAGGCCGCCCTCCGGGGGCAGGCCGCGCGGCTGGCCCAGCACGTGACCGAGGACACCGCCCTGCCGGACGTCGCCCACACCCTGGCGCGGCACCGCAGCCACTTCGAACGGCGTGCGGCGATCGTGGCGGGTGACCGGGACGAACTGCGGGACCGGCTCGCCGCGTTGGCGCGCGGACGGGCGCCCCTCGCTGCGCCCCGCGAGGAGCGGACGGGCAAGGTGGCCTTCGTCTTCGCCGGACACGGCGGTCAATGGCCGGGCATGGCCGTGGAGTTGATGGCGGGCTCGGACACGTTCCGCACGGAGCTGGCCCGCATCGACGAAGCTGTGCGCCGCCGGGTCGGCTGGTCCGTGCTCAACGCGCTGCGGGCGCCTGAGGAATTCACCCCGCTCGGCCGGACCGAGTTCCTGCAGCCGGTGCTCTTCGCGGTCAACGCGGCGCTTGCCGCCGCCTGGCGTGCGCTCGGCATCGCCCCGGACGCCGTGGTCGGGCACAGCCTGGGCGAGATCGCCGCCGCCTACAGCGCGGGCGCCCTCACCCTGGACGACGCCGTGACCGTGGTGACCGGGCGCGCCCAGGCGGTCGTACCGCTGGCGGGCAAGGGCGGCATGCTGTCCGTGGGACTGCCGCCCGCGCGCGTCGAGGAGCTGCTCGCGCCGTACGCGGACCGCCTGTTCGTCGCCGCGGTCAACAGCGCCACCTCCACGGCCGTCTCCGGCGAGGCCGACGCGCTGGCCGCACTGCGCCACCACCTCGACGAGCAGGGAATCCCCGCACGGCCGCTGTCGACTCCCTTCGCCTCGCACACCCCCTTGATGGACCCGCTCCGCGAAGAGCTGCTCGACCGCTTCTCCGGCATCCGGGGGACCCGCACGCCGACACCGCTGTACTCGGCGGTGCTGGCCGAACCCCTGTCCGGGGACCGGCTGGACGCCGACTACTGGTACGCGAACCTCAGGGAGCCCGTCCGCTTCGCGGACACCGTCCGACGGATGCTGGACGACGGCTACCGCTACTTCGTCGAGCTGAGCCCGCACCCGTCGCTCATCTCGTCGATCGAGGCGGTGGCGGCCGAGGCCGGGATCGACGCGGTCGGCATCGGCTCGCTGCGCCGGCAGCAGGACGGGAGCGATGTCCTGCTGCGCAGGCTGGGGGAGTTGTACGTGGCCGGGCACACCCCCGACTGGCCGGTGCTGTTCCCGCGGGGCCGCCGGGTCGACCTGCCCACGTACGCCTTCGCCCGCGAACGCCACTGGCTCGCACCCGCCCCGGCCACCGGGACGGCCGGCGGTTCACCACTCCTCGGCACGCACATCGAGGCCAGCGACGAAGCCGACCGGCACCTCTTCCAGACCGACATCGACCTGCGCGACAGCCGCTTCGCCTATCTCACCGACCACCGGGTCACCGGTGAGGTCTGGCTGCCCGGCGCCGCCTTCCTCGACATGGCTCTGGAGGCCGCGTCCGCGCTCCAGGGCGGCGGCGAAGTGCGGCTGACCGAGGTCAGGTTCGTGCAGCCGCTGTGTCTGGACGCGGAGAAGCCCGTACGGCTGCAACTGGCCCTGCGGCCCGCCGAGAACGGCAGCCGCGAGTTCACCATCGCCTCGGCGACCGCCGGAGAGCGGGGCACGCGGTGGGAGCGGCACGTCAGCGGACGTGTCGCCGGCACAGCCGAACCCGTGTCCGGTGCGGGCGAGCGGCTCGCCGTCCTCCGCGACCGTTGCGACGAAGAGGTCGAGCTGTCGGCCGTCTACGCCGGGCTCGCTGCCCTGGGCATCGACTACGGCCCGGCCTTCCGGGGCCTGGAAGAAGGCCGTCGTACGGACAGGGCGGCACTCGGCCGGCTGGCCCGGACGCCCGCCGCCGGTCATCTGCTGCACCCCGCGGTCCTCGACGCCGCCTTCCACACGGCCGCCCTGCCCGGCGCCGCCCCCGAAGGCCGGGCGTTCGTGCCCGCCGGCGTCGGACGACTGCGTTTCACCGGGCTGCGCACCACGCCCGCGTGGGTGACCTGCGAGCTGCGTTCCGCGGCCGGCGACGCCGCGACCCTGGACCTGCGGCTCTGGGACGAGAACGACCAACTGGTCCTGGAGGCCGAGGAGTTCGAACTGGCCGCGCTCTCACCCCTGAACGGCGCGCTCTTCGAGACCCGCTGGCAGCCCCGCCCGGCCGCGAAGGAGCCCTCGGCGAACGGCAGTTGGCTGATCCTGGCCGACAACACCGGCGTGGCCGCCGAACTCGGCGAGCGCCTCGGCTCGATGGTGCCGCAGGTGATCGCCCGCAGGGGTGAGACCTTCGCCGTGGAGGGTCCCGGCCGCTACGTCCTCGACCCGGCCGATCCGCACCAGCTGGCCCGTCTCCTCGACGAGGCGTTCCCGGACGGACTGCCCGAACAGGTGGTCCAGCTGTCCGCACTCGACGCCCCGGCGATCGAGGACGCCCGTACGGCCGAGGAGGCCGCACGGCTGTGCTGCCTGAGCACCCTGCATCTGGTGCGGACGCTCGCCGACCGCCCGCGGGGCCGGGCTCCCCGCCTGTTCGTCGTCGTACGGGGCAGCCAGGCCGCCGGTGACAGCACGCAGGTGACGCACCCTCAGCAGGCGCTCGGCTGGGGCTTCGGCCTCGCCGTGGCGCAGGAGTATCCGGAGCTGTCGACCACACTGATCGACCTGCCTGCCACGGACGGCGTCGACGCCCTGTGGACGCAATTGCGGCACGCGGACGACGAACGGCTGGTCGCGCTGCGGGAGTCGGGCCGTCTGGTGCCGCGGCTGGCCCGCACCCACCCCGACGACGGCGGTCACGGCGACATCACCCCGGACGGCGTGTACCTGATCACCGGAGGTCTGGGCGGCCTCGGCCGCGTCGTCGCCGAGCGACTGGTCCGCCGCGGCGCCCGCCGACTGGCCCTGATGAGCCGAGGTACGCCCGGCGTGGACGCGGCGCACTGGATCAGGGACCTCGAAGAGCAGGGCGTCTCCGTGCACCTCGCCCGCGCCGACGTCGCCGACCGCGAAGGGCTGACGGCCGCCCTGGACGCCGTACGTCGTGCGGCCGGCCCGATCGCCGGTGTCGTCCACGCGGCCGGTGTCCTCGACGACGCCACGGTGGCGAACCTGACCGACGAACGGGCCCTGCGCGTGCTCGCCCCGAAGGTCCTGGGCACCACCCTGCTCACCGAGCTGATCCCGGAGGCCGAGAACCTCGTCCTCTTCGCCTCGGCGGCCGGTGTCCTCGGCTCCGCCGGGCAGAGCCCGTACTCGGCGGCGAACGCCTTCCTCGACGCCTGGGCGCACCACCTCGCCCATGCCGGCCGACGGGCGCTCAGCCTGGACTGGGGCGCCTGGACGGGCGTGGGCATGGTCGCCGAGTCCGGCACCCGGGCCGCCGAGACCAGCCGGTCCGGTCTGGTCGCGTTCTCCCCGCAGGACGGCGGTGAGCTGTTCGACCGGGTACTGACCACCGCCCGCCGCCAGCTCGCCCCCCTCGCCCTGGACTGGGAGATGCTGGCCCTCGACCCGGACGCGGCACGCACCCGCCCGATCCTGGGCGACCTGATCACCGCCCCGACGGGTACGGCGGACTCGGACGGTCTCGTCAAGAAGGTGTTCGCTGCGACCACGGACCACGACCGCGCGGTATGGCTCGAAGCGTACGTACGCGCCAGGGTCAGTGAGGTCTCCGGAGGCGCGGTGGACGTGTCCGCGACCACGGCCCTGAAGGAACTCGGCCTCGACTCCCTCATGCTGGTCCGGCTGCGCAACGCCTTCGCCCGTGAACTGGGCGCCGAACTCCCGGCCGCCGCGGTGTTCTCGGCGTCCGACATCCGCGGCCTCGCACGGACCCTCGGCGAGGCCCTGCCCGAGCGGGACACCGTGGCGCGGCCCGAGAGGGAGCCGGCCGACAGCACCGCCGAAGTGCCCGAGAGCGAACTGCGGCCCGCGACCCGCGACGTCGTACGGCTGCTGCGCAGCGCCCAGCCGGGTATGCCGGACGCCGCGCACGGCATCGGGCTGGCCGTACGGCTCACCACGCCGACCACCCACGAGACGCTCTCCGGCATCCTCACCAGGCTCGCGGGCCGGCACGCGGCCCTGCGCACCGCGATCGTCAACGGCACCGGAGGCGAACGGGAGTTGCGGGTGGAACGGGAGCCGGCCGAGCCGCTGCTGCACTGGACGGACGTGGCCCCCGACGTCGAACTCGACGCCGCCGACCGGCTGCGCGGGCTGCTGGAGCCGCCGTTCGACCTGGCGAAACCGTCGCTGTGGCGGTTCGAGCTGCTCGACGCCGAATCCCGGGGCCAGATCCTGGTGTTCGGCGCGCACCACGCCGTGAGCGATCTGCAGTCGCTGCTGCTCGTGGCAGGGGAGATCGACGCCGAACTGTCCGGCACCTCCCTCGGCGACGCCGTCACCAACCGCGACATCGACCAGCTGATCGAGGCCCAGCGACCCCAGCAGGCCGACGCCGCCTCCAGCGAGGGCGCGGCCGAATGGCGCGAGGCCTTCCACGGCAGCGCACGACTGGACCTGACGCTCGCCGGGCCGCGCCCGGCAGCACGCTCGTACCGGGCGGGCAGCGTGACCGTCACGATCCCCGACGGGCTCATGGAACGGGTCTCGGCAGCCGCGAGCAGGCTCGCCATCACGCCCGCCGCCTTCTGCCTCGGCACCCTGATCGTGCTGCTGGCCAGGATGCGGGAACGGGAGCGCTTCGTGCTCGCCGTGCCCGTGGACACGCGTATCCACGCCGACGCGTACGACGCGGTGGGCTTCTTCGGAGTGCCGGTGCCGTTCCCGGCCGAGGCCCGGGCGGGCGAGCGGATCGAGGACGTACTGCGCCGCACCGACGGCCGCCTCGACCGGGTCCTCGACAGGGGAGCCATGTTCTCGGACGTGCTGTCGACGCTGGCCCGGCAGGGGCTGTACCGGGCGAACGCGCCGCTGGTGGAGGTGTACTTCAACTTCGTACGCTCCTCAGCGGGCCGCCTCACCCACCTGGAGGTGCTGCCGGTCGGGACGGGCTACTCCGACCTCGACCTGATGATCACCATGACCCCGGACGCGGGCCGGATCCGGCTGGATCACAACCTGGACATCCTGGACGCGGCGACCTCCACCGGGCTGGGGGAGGAGTTCCTGCGATCGCTTGCGGAGGCTGTGGAGGATCCGGGGACGCCGGTCCGTACAACGACGGACACGACGGACACGACGGACACGACCCACGCGACGGACGCGATGGTCGAGACGGTCCCAGCGATGTCTGAGGAGGCCGGCCCCTCCCCGCGCCGCTCGCTCGCGCTCGCCGCCACCTTCGCCCTCGGCAATCTGCCGCTGCTCTGTGAGGCGGCGGTCGAGGAGGGCGCGCGGGACGACGGCGGCCTGACGGTCGCGGAAGCCCCGTACCACCAGGTCCTCGCAAGCCTGCGCGACCCTTCGAGCGTCTTCGCCGACCCCGCCACGGCGATGGGTGTGGTGCTGCTGCGCGCGGCGGACCTGGAACGGTTCGGCCCGGTGGACGACGTACTGCTCGCCGAACTGCGCACCGAGTACCCGGCCGCGCTGCGGGCCCTGTCCGAGCGGACCCGCAAGCCGCTGATCGTCGGCTTCCTGCCGTCCGCGCGAGCGGAGGACCGCCTGGCGCGCTGGGAGCGCGAAATCGCCGACGAGCTGGCGGAGTTGCCCGGCATCGCGGTGCTGCGACCTGACGACTGGACCCGGTACCACGCCGTCGAGGAACGCTTCGACGAGCGGACCGAGCGGCTGGCCCACCTCCCCTTCACCCCGCACTTCCAGGCGGCGGTGGCCCTGCGTCTCGCCGAGGTCGTACGAGCGGTGCGGCGCCCCGCGCCCAAGGTGATCGCGGTGGACGGCGACGAGACCCTGTGGGGCGGGGTGGCCGGGGAGATCGGCCCGGACGCGGTGGACCTGACCGGCCCGCGTGCCCTGCTCGCGCGGCTGCTGCTGCGGTGGCGTGCCGCGGGCGCGCTGCTGGCGCTGGTCAGCAACAACGACGAGGACACGGTACGGGCCGTCCTGGACCGCCCCGACAGCCTGTTGAAGGCGGAGCACTTCAGCGTGCTCTCCGCGGCCTGGGGCCCGAAGCCGGGCCGGCTGGCCGAGGCGGCACGCACGCTCAACCTCGGTCCGGACAGCTTCCTGTTCCTCGACGACAACCCGGTCGAGATCGCGGGAGTGCGGTCCGCGCTGCCGGAGGTGCTGTCGGTGACCTGCCCGCCGACGGCCGAACTGGAGGAGTTCCTGGGCCGGTTGTGGCCGCTGGTACCGGCCGCGGCGACGGCCGAGGACGGACTGCGGGCACAGTTCTACGAGCAGGAGCGGGAACGGGACGCCGCACGCGAACAGGCCGGATCCGAGGAGGCCGGATTCGAGGAGTTCCTCGCCCACCTGGAACTCGACGTCGACATCAGGGCCCTCTCCGAGGCCGACGTCGAGCGGGCCGGGCAACTCGTCCGTCGTACCAACCAGTTCACCCTTCGCGCCCGGTCGGCCGACGGCGGAGATCTCGCCCGGTGGCGGGAGAACGGCGAGGTGTGGACGGCGGCGGCCCGGGACCGGTTCGGCGACTACGGCCAGATCGGCCTGCTCGCCGTCCGCCGGGACGGCGACCAACTCGACGTCCTGGCCTGGCTGATGAGCTGCCGGGCACTCGGCCGAGGCGTCGAGGAACGCCTGTTGCAGTGGCTGGCCGACCGCGCCGACCAGCTGGGCTGCGCCAAGGTCCGGCTGACGGCGGAGCGCACCCCGCGCAACGTGCCGGCCCGCCGGCTGCTGGCCGCGCTCGGCGGCGGCGACCAGGACGACCAGCTTCTGGAGAGCGTGGTCACGCCGGAACAGCTACGGGCCTTCCGCTCCTGGCGGCGGCGGTGAGCGGGTGGGAAGCGGGTCGGCCGCGACCTGTGGCGGTGGCCCTGAGGGATGGGAAGCAGTGGCAGTGAGCGAGTGGACAGTGCACAGAGTGAAGGGCTCTCATGCGTGATGTGAACGAGGCCGCGCCGGCGTACGCCGGACAGCGGGCGACCGGCGAGTCGATCGAGCGGGGCGGCGGCGGGCTCGGCGTGGACGCCCTGCTGGCCAAGGTCAGGACGCCCGAGGCGCCCTCGCCGACCGGCCCTGACGCCGGTTCGGATCCCGGTTCCCGTAACGCCCAGGCTCCCGTGGCCCCGGACGTGGACGGGCTGGCCGCCGCCATCGCCGCCGCGGCGGGCCCACACCTGCCCGAGGGGCACCTCTCGCCCGACGCCGACTTCTTCGACGCCGGTGGCAGTTCCGTCGGCGCCGTAGAACTCGTCGCGGAGCTGGAACGCGAACTGGGCCTGGAGATCAGCCTGGACGACGTGTTCGCCGACGCCCGGCCACGCAGCCTCGCCCAGCGCTGGCTGTCGACCGCGGGGGCCACCGCGGTCCTCTCGGCCCGGGCGTTCCCTGCGGGAACCGTGGCGACCTCGGCCCCGGCCACGTCAGGAACCTCGCCGGCCGCGGCGACTCGGGCGCCGACAACCACCGCGGCCGGCACCTCGCCCACCCCGGGCACGCTTCCGCTCTCTACCCCGGGCACCCTTCCGCTCTCCGCCGCGGGCACCCGCCCGGCCGCCGCCCCGGGCACCCTTCCCGTCCCGGCCCCCCGCACCCCACCCGCGACGGCGATCACGATCCGGCCGGGCAACAGCGACACCCCCTACTCCACGGCCCGCCCCGAGGACCTCGACCAGATCCTGGCCGACCTCTCCCTCGCCGACCGTCTGCCCTGGACCAGCACGCCCGAGCCGTTGCCGCCCCGCCGGATCCTGCTGACCGGCGCCACCGGCTTCCTCGGCAGCCATATGCTCCTCGACCTGCTGCGGCACAGCGACGCCCACGTCTACTGCCTGGTCCGCGCCGCCGACGAGGAGGCGGCCACCGCCCGGCTCGGCGACGCGCTCAAGAGCTACCGGCTGCCCTGGTCGTCGGAGGTGCGCCGCCGGGTGACCGTGCTCCCCGGCGACATCAGGCGCCCGCACCTGGGCCTGTCCGACGAGCTGTGGAACACGCTCGCCCACGAGCTGGACAGCGTGGTCGGCGTGGCGGCGGCCGTGGACTTCCTACGCGGCTACCAGTCGCTCAGGCAGAGCAATGTCATCGGCTCACTGACCCTCGCCGAACTGGCGGCGACCGGCCGGCCCAAGCCGCTGCACCACATCTCCTCGATCGCCGTCTTCAACGAGGTCGGCATCACCGCCATGGGCGAGGACGACCCGTTCGCCCACGTCGACCGCCTCATCGCGGGCTACGACCAGACGAAGTGGGCCGCCGAGGTCGCGCTGCGCCGGGCTCGCGACCACGGTCTGATCGTCACGGCCATGCGCCCCGGTGGCATCGGCGGCCACACCAGGACCGGCGCCTACAACCCGCAGGACCTCAGCAGCGGCCTCATCTCGGCCTTCGGCCGCTTCCGTACCGTGCCCGCCTTCCACTATCTGAACGCGGCCCCGGTCGACTGGGTGAGCCGGGTCGCGGTCGGCGTCATCTGCGAACCCGACGCGTGGGGCTACGACTACCACCTCACCGGCGTACCCAACACCCTCGACGACGTCGTACGGGACATGGCGTTCGGCGGCATGCATGTGCGCGTACAGGACTGGGACGAGTGGCGCACCGACGCCCTGGCCCGTCTGGAAGCCGAACCCGTGCCCGAACTGGGCTTCCTGGCCCGGGTGTTGCAGAGCCCCACCGCCCTCAAGCTGTGCGAGGCGACACTGAAGGGCCCGGCGGCCACCGACGACCGTACCGCCGCGCTCGTCGAGGCGCTCGGGCTCCCGCCGGCGGCCCGCTACGACGCCCAGGCCCAGCTGAAGACGTTCGAGCGGCTCGCCCAGGACGGCCTGGCCCGGCTGCCGCACAAGGACGACCAGCCGTACCTGTGGTTCTCCGAGACGACCGAGGGCGGCGTCGGCCCGGTCGGAGCCCCTGCCGACACCCCCTGCTCGATGGCGCTCACCCTCTCCATCGCGAGCATGTACCAGTTGGTGAAGGAGCGCCGGGTGGACGTCAGCGGTGAGCTGACATGCCCGGCGGTGCACGCCGAACCCCTGGTCGTCGAGCGCGGCGACGTCTGGATCCGCCCCGAGGAGGGCATCCCGCACCAGCACGGTCTGCGGCACCAACTCCTCACCTACCGGCTGTCGTTGGTCGACGCCGACGGCGGACGCTGGTGGCTCGAGGGCAACAAGCACGCCCGGGCCCGCCGTGACGTCTGGCGGCAGACCCGCGCGCTGACGGTCGAGATCGGCCGCGAGGGCGAACCGGCAGCGCTGGCCGGCGAGGTCGTCGTGCCCGCCGACAGCTACATACGTGACCAGATCGACGGCATCAAGGTCGACCCGCGCCTGACCAGCCAGGAGAAGCGGGCCGCCAAGCTGACCTGGCTCGCCTGGTTCGGCCTGGAGATGGGCCGCGGCCTGCTCGGCCCCTTCGCCCGGGCCGCGGCCGACCTCCTCGACCTGCGCCGCACCCAGACCCCCTCGGAGCACCCCCGATGATCCTCAGGACGACCAACTCCCGTACCAGGCCCGCGATCCGCAAGGTCAGGACCACCGCGGCCCTGCGTCCCCTTCGCCACCGCCTCGATCCGGCGACGGTCGAGGAGATCCCCTTCCGGGCGGGCGACGGCGTACGCCTCGGCCTGACCCGTATCGACAGCGGCGAGCCGGACCGGCCCGCCGTACTGCTCCTGCACGGGCACACCGCCTCCGCCGACATGTTCCTGCTGCCCGAGACCCGCAACCTGGTCGACGTCCTCCTCGACGACGGCTACGAGCCCTGGCTGCTCGACTGGCGAGGCAGCTGCCGGCTGCCGTACAACGAGACGGGCCAGAGGTACACGTACGACGATGTCGCCCTGTACGACATCCCGGAGGCCGTCTCCCACATCCGGCAACGCATCGGCGACCGGCCGCTGTTCGTGGTCGCCCACTGCATCGGCTCGCTCACGCTGTCGCTGAGCATGACGGCGGGCCTGGTGCCGGGGCTCGCGGGTGTGGTGTCGCAGGGGGTGTTCCTGACGCCGAAGCTGGCGGGCCGCACCTCGCTGCGGATGTCGGTGGCCGGGGAGCTGCTGAAGTCCCGGATCGATCACATCCCCGTCGACTTCCGCACGGTGGGCTTCTGGTCGAAGTACACCCCGCTGTTCGCACTGGCCTCCCGGAAGGCGAGCTGCCCGGATCCGACCTGCCAGATCCTGCACAACTCGGCCTGGGGTACCGGCGCTTCACTGTTCGTGCACGAGCACCTGTCCGAGGCGACCCACCAACGGCTCGCCGAGCTGCTCGGCCCCGCGCCGCTGTGGATCCTGCCGCATCTGCGCCGCATCGAGCTGGCCCGCACGGTGGTGCGCTGGCACGACGGCGACCACCGCTACCGGGCGCTGCCGCCCAACGCGCTGGACGCCGCCGGCCGCATCGACACTCCCGTCCTGCTGCTCGCAGGCAGCGAGAACGGCCTGTGGCTGGATTCCCAGAAGCTGTGCCGCGACGTACTCGCCCGCAGACAGCCCCAGTTGGACGTGACGTACACCGAGATCCCCGGCTACGGCCACCTCGACACGTTCCTCGGCCGGGGCGCCGCCCTCGACGTGTTCGGGCACATCCTCGATTTCCTCGGCGCACAACGGTGACGGCGGCCCCGGCGGACGGTTACCGTACGCGTCAGTAACCGACCGCACCGCAGGAGGCACCGATGCCGCAGCTCGAAGTCGACGGCGCAGCACTGACGTACGACGACGAGGGCCCCCGGGACGGTGACGGTGTGCCCCTGGTGTTCATCCACGGCTGGACGGCCGACCGGCACCGCTGGGACCACCAGGTGGCACACTTCGCGTCCAAGCGGCGGGTCATACGGCTCGACCTGCGCGGGCACGGCGAGAGCACCGGGGCGGGAGCGCGAGCGGTCGACGAGCTGGCCCAGGACGTCATCGCCCTCCTCGACCACCTGGAGGTCGACCGGTTCGTCCCGGTCGGCCACTCCATGGGCGGGATGATCTCGCAGACCCTCGCCCTCGCCCACCCCGAGCGGGTCGAGCGCATGGTGCTGGTGGACTCGATCAGCCGGATGACCTACAGCCGGGGGCGGGGCCTGCTGATGGCGGTGTCCACTCTGGTGCCGTTCAAGCTGTTCGTCGCCGCCAACATCCAGCGGGCGTTCGCCCCCGGCTACCCCCGCGACGAGATCCGCGGCTACATCAAGGCCTCCGCGGCGACGCCCAAGGAGGTGGTGATGACCTGCTACGGCGCCATGCGCGACTTCGACGTCCTGGACCGCGTCGGCGAGATCACGGCTCCCACCCTCCTGGTGCACGGTTTCCATGACATCCAGCTGCCCGTCTCGCAGATGCTGCGGATGGCGAAGGCCTACCCGGACGCGGTGGTACGCATTGTGGACGCCGGCCACGAACTTCCGGTGGAGAAGCCGGCGGAACTGACGTCGACGCTCGACTGGTTCCTGACCGGCCGGGCGTGAGGACCCCGGGCGCCGAGAGCGAGCCCCGAGGCGTTGGGCCGTCTGTCCGACGCTTTGGCTGCGGCGCCCGTGACCGCGCCGGACACTGAAGGGAACCTCCCGTCGGGCCGTCCCCGAGCCCTGTCACCCCACGCGCTCCGAGGAGTCACGGCATGCCGCTTCTTCGTACCGGTGACCTGAACCTCTACTACCAGGTCGCCGGGGAGGGGGATCCGCTCGTCTTCGTCCACGGCTCCTGGAACGACCACACGTCATGGCAGCCCGCGATCGAAGCCGACTTCCGTTCGTCGTTCCGGGTGATCAGCTACGACCGCCGTGGCCACGGGCAGAGCGAGGCGGGGCCGGGCCAGGGCACCCGCCGACAGGACGAGGACGACCTGGAGGCCCTGATCGAGCGGCTCGGACCCGCGCCCGCGCACGTGGCCGGCAACTCCTTCGGCGCTGCGATCACGCTCGGTCTGGCCGCACGCCGCCCCGAGCTGTTCCGCACCATCACGGTCCACGAGCCCCCGCTCGTCGGGCTCGTGGCCGACGACGCGGACGCCATGAAGGAACTGGCTCCGGCGAAAGCCTCGATCGATGCGGCCCTCGGCCATCTCCGCAACGGCGAGTACGAGCAGGGCGCGCGGCAGTTCGTGGAGGAGGTCGCACTCGGACCCGGCATGTGGGACCGGCTGCCCGCCCAGGCGCGCGAGACATTCGTGCACAACGCGCCCACCTGGCTGGACGAACAGTCCGACCCGGACTGGGACCGGCTCGACGTGGCAGCCCTCGCGCGCTGCACCGCGCCCGTGCTGCTGAGCCGCGGCTCCGAGAGTCCGCAGTGGCTGAGCACGGTCCTCGACCGGCTGGCCGCGGCCCTGCCACAGGCACAGCGGCAGACCCTCGAAGGGGCGGGGCACATCCCCCACGTCACCCATCCAGAGCAGTACGTCGCCGCGCTCACCCGCTTCATCCGAGCGGCCTGAGACACCTCCCCGGGGTCCCCGGGCCCCGGGGAGGTGTCTCGGGCCGGTACGACGCCGCACCGGCGGTGCCGTCGGCGGACTCCCGTGCCACAGCGCGGGCCGTGCTGCCGATCGGTACTGTCGGAAGTGATCGCCGCTCACTGTCCGCTTCCGGTTCCCGGACCCGGGCGGCCGAGCGGAAGGAGGCAGGGCGTCGTGACCGTGATCTCCCTGAAGTCCGCGCAGGTACGGGAAGGGCTCACCCTCCCCTATGGCGAAGCCGGGTACCCGAGCGGCACACCGGTCGTCTTCGTGCACGGGCTGGCCGACTCCTGGTGGTCCTTCGAGCCCCTCCTCAGACGCCTCCCGGCCTCCTTGCACGGCTACGCACCCACCCAGCGCGGCCACGGCGACGCCGACCGCCCTCCCGACGGCTACGCCCCCGAGGACTTCGCCTCCGATCTCGTCGACTTCCTCGACGCCGTCGACATCCGACGCGCCCTCCTCGTCGGATCCTCCAGCGGCGGCGTGCCCGCCCGCATGGTCGCGGGCAGCCACCCCGACCGGATCGCGGGACTGGTACTGATCGGCGTCCCCGGCACACTCGAGGACAAGCCGGCGGTGACGGCGATGCGGGAGACGGTGCAGGGCCTCTCCGATCCCGTCCCCCGCGAGTTCGTCGAGGAGTTCCTGGCCGGCATGGTGGCCAGGCCGGTCGCCAGGGGACTCATGGAGACCATGATCGAGGAAAGCCTCAAGGTCCCCGCCCACGTCTGGAAAGAGACCCTGAGCGGTCTGCTCGAAGCCGATCTCCGCGCGACCCTCGCAGGCATCCTGGTGCCCACGCTCGTCATCTGGGGCGACCAGGACGACTTCCTGCCGCGCGGCGACCAGCAGACCATCCTGGACGCCATCCACGGAGCGCGCCTTCTCACGTACGAGGGCGTAGGCCATGTCGTCCACTGGGAAGAACCCGAACGCGTCGTCGCCGACATCGCCGCCTTCGCAGCGGAGCGGTCGTGCGAAGCGGAGTGAGGGGCAGGACCGCGCTGCCGGAGCACGCGGCAGCGGAGGCCTCGGACCTGCGCGGCGTTGTGGTGCTGCGCCTTGGACCCGTGGCCCCCGCCGACATCAGCGTGTGAGGGCTCAGGACGTCTCGTCGTCCGGCTTCGCCGGCTGCTCCTTGCTCGTCGGCTCGTCCTCGGAGGAGTCGAGTTCGTGCATACGGCGATGGATGGCCTCGCGCAGGCTCTCACCACCGGGCCGCGTGGGAGCGTCGGCGGCATCCGCCGGTGGTCCGGCCGGATGCTCCGGCGGTCCGGACGCGAGCTGATCGATCACCTCATGCAGGTGGTCGGCTCGGTCCTTGCCGTCGTTCTTCTCGTCTGCCACGTTCTCGTCTGCCACGGCGCACCTCCGTTCCGGGCGGTCCGAGTGCGGTCGTCCTCCCCAATTGTCCTACTCGTTGTCCTGATCGCCGTCTTCCCAGGTGCCTTCGACGACGGGTCCGGCCTGAAGCTCGTCGACGCGGCTGCGCCACCCGTTGGCGCGGGACTGTGTGGACTCCTTCACCGCGGCGGTCAGAGTGCGGGCGGCGGCGAAGCGATCGGACTGAGGGCCACTGGCGGCGATGCGTGCGATGGTCCCCGTGCGGGAGTCGATGGCCGAGCGCAGGCTGCCGGCGCGGGCGGTCAGTCGGCCCAGGTCGCGGAAGCGGGGCTGGTCGCTGTCGAACCAGATCTGCTGCCACCAGTGGTCGCTGACCGGGTCGTGCCAGCTGATGTAGCCGCCGGGCAGGATCTTGCGCGGGCCGTCCAGCTTGCCGGTGAAGCTGTAGCGCACACCGGGGGCGGCGACCGGGTCGTAGAAGTTCGGGGTGAAGAAGTCCGACATCAGCAGGCCGTTGATGGTGTAGCCGTTCTCGGGCGCCTCCGACGGATCCGCGACCTCCACCAGGAACTCCACCACGCCCTGGCCGGGCTTGGGGGACTGGCCGGCGACCAGCCGGCTGCCGCCGGGGTCGCCGAGCATCTCCAGCATCTCGTGGCTGGCGGTCAGCGACCAGCTGTCGCTGTACTCGATCAGCGAGAAGGGCTGGCCGTTGTTGTCGAGGTGGACACCGGCCGCTCCGGCCTGCTGGATGTCATCACGGACGATCATGGGCCAGTAGCCGACCGGAACGTCGTCGAGCTTGTCGAAGGCGTCGACGCTGGCGGGGATCTTCCAGATCGGGTCGAAGTCCCGGATGGCCTGCTTCTGCAGCGCGGCGGCGACCCGGTTGAGCTGGGACGGGGTGATCTGGTCGCTCTCGGACACCAGGGCAAGGTGGGTGACAAGCATGCCGGCTCCTGTTCGGCGGGGACCTTCCAACAGGCAGGATGCCGTAACGTCACCACTTCGTTACCGCATGTCGTGGCCGGTCGCCCGCATGGAGTAGGAACTCGGCATCCATCCATTCGACGCCGACTACGCCGTCACAAGCGGACGATGATCAGCGCGGTGTCGTCGGTGGCGCCCCCCGGCGGGAGCAGTTCGAGGAGCACGGCGTCGGCGAGGGTCTCCGGGTCGGCGTCCCGGTGGCGGAGCAGGGCGGCGGCGAGGCGGTCGAGGCCGGTGTCGATGTCCTCGCCCCGGCGTTCGATCAGTCCGTCGGTGTACAGCACGACGGTGGCGCCGTCGGCGAAGGTCGTGGTGGCCTGGGGTCTGGGGACCGGGTCGGGACGGGCGTCGAGCGGTGGGTCGGTGGCCTGGTCGAGGAACTCCACACGGCCGTCGGCGTGGACCAGCGCGGGCGGGGGGTGCCCGGCGCTGCTGTAGGTGATGGTGTGGTGGTCGAAGTCGATGAACGTCGTGACCGCGGTGGCCGATTCGGCGCCGTCGACCACATGGGCGTACCGTCCCAGGACGTTCAGGGCCTGGGCGGGGCCCTCGGCGACGCGGGAGGCGGCGGTGAGCGCGCTGCGCAGCTGGCCCATCACGCCGGCGGCCTCCAGACCGTGGCCGACCACGTCGCCCACGGCCACGCCGATACGGTTGCCGCCCACGAGGTCGACCAGGTCGTACCAGTCCCCGCACACGTTCAGCGCGCCCACCGCGGGCCGGTAGCGCACGGCGGTCCGGTGGTGTCCCAACTGCTGGGGGGCGGGCAGCATGGCTTTCTGCAAGGCGAGCGCCACCTCGCGCTCGCGGGCGTGGGCCTGACGCAGACGTTCATTGACGTCCTGCAGTTCGCGGGCGCGTGTGTACAGCTCGGCTTCGAGCACCCGGGCGCGGTTCCCGCTCGGGCCGCCGCGGGCCCGGATCAGTTCGGTGACCTCCTCGACCCGGTGGACCAGCAGCACCACCTTCCCGTCGGGGCCGTACACCGGCGCGTTGACCGGGCTCCAGTAGCGCTCCTCCCACTCTCCGGGCCGGTCGGAGTATTCGACGTCGTACCGCTGCAGGGCCATGGCGTCGCGCTCACCGGTGCTCAGGACCCGTTGCAGCGAGGCCTCCAGGTTGCGCATGCCCGTCGCGGTGGCGTCGTTCGGGTTGTCCGGGAAGACATCGAACAGGTAGCGGCCGACCAGCTGCTCCCGGGTGCGCCCGGTCATGTGCAGGAACTCGTCGTTGGCATCCGCGTACACGAGTTGGGGCGTGAGGAGCGCCACCATGCCGGGAAGGGCCCGGAACATGGCCGCGTAGTCGATCCGCGCGTCCGTCATCGTGCCGCCACCTCGCTGCCGATATCGCACATTTTCGCATGATTCGATCGGCTGGACCTGGCGGTATCAGTACCCCTGGTGGGTATCGGCAATGAAGTGTGAACTAGAGAGCCCCGACGGGCAGGGGACGGCGGGCCACTTCGTGGGCCTCCTCGGGTGTGAGGCCCAGCATGCGGAGGATGAGTTCGGCCATCTGCTCGTCGGCGCCGGGTCCGGCCTGGCCGGACTTGTCGGACGACTTCAACTGGAGCAGTCCGAGGAGGGATCCGCCGACCGCGCTGAGGGCGACCAGGGGGTTGTCGACCCGGAAGCGGCCGGAGGCGTTGCCCTTCTCGATGTCCCGCAGCGCCCGCGGTCCCAGGCCGAAGTCGGCGTGGATGTAGGGGAGTCCGCCGTAGCGCAGGACGCGGGTGAGTTCGGGGTGGGTGTCCGCGAGCCGGAAGGTCAGCCGGACGCTCACCGCGAACACCTCGGCCGGGTCGTCGATGTCGCCGGTGATCGAGTCGATCAGCTTGCCGTACTCCTCCAGCGCGCCGACGACAGCTGCCTCGAAGAGTTCCGCCTTGGTCTGGAAGTGGTTGTAGAAGGAGCCGAACCCGACGTCCGCGCGCTCGGCGATCTGCTGGATGCTGGCCTCGCTCGTGCCCTGCTCGGCCAGGATCTGCTGGGCGGCGGCGATCAGGGCGCCGCGGGTCTGGGCGCGCCTGCGTTCGAAGCGGTTGGCGGGCTGGGCGTCTGCTTGATCCGGCATCCGCTCATCCTATCCGCGGACCTTCAGAACTGATGGGCGGATCAGTCGGCAGGGTCCAGCGCGAGCGGCTGATGGCCCCGCTGGTGAACCGAGTTGTCGCCCACCAGTCCGTGATCGGAAGGGCCCGAGGGCGTGGTGGTGAACCGAGCTGTCAGCCGTTGACCGTGACCAGAAGTGCCCCAGCCGGCGTGGTGAACCCAGTTGTCAGCCGTCACACGGCGACAACCCTCACCCCCGCCTCCTCGAACCGCCGCACCGTCTCCGCCCCCACCGCCGAGTCCGTGACCAGCGTGTCCACCGACTCGGCCGCGCAGATGCGGGCGAAGGCGCGCTGGCCCAGCTTGCTGGAGTCCGCGGCGACGACGACGCGCTCGGCGCGCTCGCACAGCAGACGGTTGATCGCGGCCTCCGCCTCGTCGTGGGCGGCCGCGCCGTGTGCGGGGTCGAAGGCGACCACGCCGAGCACGGCGACGTCGATGGTGATCTGGCCGAGCACGCCGTCCGCGAGCGGTCCGATGAGCTCGTAGGACTGCGGGCGCGCGACCCCGCCGGTCACCACGATCTTGAACTGGGGGCGGACGGCGAGCTCGTTGGCGATGTTCAGCGCGTTCGTGACGACGGTCAACGCGGGGGAGCCGGAGGCGAGATCGGGGCGGACCGCCAGGGCGCGGGCCACCTCGGTGGTCGTGGTGCCGCCGGTCAGGCCCACCGCCTCGCCGGGGGCGATGAGGTCGGCCACCGCCTTCGCGATGCGCTGCTTCTCCGAGGCGTGGCGTGCGGTCTTGTAGCGCAGGGGCAGTTCGTACGAGACGCCGTGGACGACCGCGCCGCCCCGGGTGCGGACGAGCATCTGCTGCTCGGCGAGCTGGTCGAAGTCGCGCCGGATCGTGGCGGCCGACACCTCCAGCTGGGTCGCGGCTTCCTCGACATCCAGGCGGCCCCGCTCCACGAGCAGTTCCAGCAGCGCCTTCCAGCGGGCGTCGCGCGACATCCGCACTCTCCATTCCTCGATCTTCCGCGACCCTAGCGCACCCCGCTCCCCTATGAATGCTTGATTGTGCTCGAAAGTTCGCTATATCTTGCAAGAACAAGCATCAGTGGGAGGGGTACGGCATGACCCATGTCGAGAACGAGCTGAGCAGTCAGCCCGAGTGCTGGATCCGCGCCGCCGAGCAGGCCGTCGCGCACGGGGCCGCGTTGCCCGCGGCGGGGGAGCGGGTCGCGATCGTGGGGTGCGGCACCTCGTTCTTCATGGCACAGGCCGTGGCCGCGCTGCGCGAACAGTCCGGGCAGGGCGAGACGGACGCCTTCGCCGCGTCGGAGTTCCCGCACGGGCGCTCGTACGACCGTGTCGTCGCCCTCACCCGCTCCGGCACCACCACCGAGGTGCTCGAACTTCTTGGGCACCTCCGGGGGCGTACGCGTACGACGGCCGTCACCGCCGACCCCGAGACCCCCGTGATGGAGTCCGCGGACGACATCGTCGTGCTCGACTACGCCGACGAGCGGTCCGTGGTGCAGACGCGGTTCGCGACCACCGCGCTCACGCTGCTCCGGGCCCATCTCGGGCTGCACTCCGACGCCGTCGTCGCCGACGCCCGCACCGCACTGGAGGCGCCCCTGCCCGAAGGGCTCGTCGAGTGCACGCAGTTCACCTTCCTCGGCCGCGGCTGGACCGTCGGGCTCGCCAACGAGGCCGGGCTCAAGATGCGTGAGGCCTCGCTCGCCTGGACCGAGGCCTACCCGGCGATGGAGTACCGGCACGGCCCGATCAGCATCACCACCCGGGGCACCGCCACCTGGATGTTCGGCGAGGCACCCGAAGGGCTGGCCCAACAGGTGCGTGAGACCGGCGGGTTGTGGGTGGCCGGTGCTCTCGACCCGCTCGCCGAACTCGTCCGGGCCCAGCGACTGGCGGTCGCCGTCGCCGCGGCCCGCGGGCTGAACCCCGACCAGCCGCGCCACCTGACGCGCTCGGTGATCCTCAGCCAGGCGGCCCACTGAACCGGGTCAACCACCCACCGAGAAGGAGGAGTTGTGCCCCTCGCAGCAACCGGTGAACTGGTCCTCGCGGCCGCTGAGGCGCGGACCGCCGTCGCCGCCTTCAACATCATCACCCTGGAACACGTCGAGGCTGTCATCGCGGGCGCCGAGTCCGTCGCCGCGCCGGTCGTCCTCCAAGTCAGCGAGAACGCGGTGAAGTTCCGCTACGGACGGCTGCTCCCGCTGGCCCGTGCCGTGACCGCGGCGGCCGAACGCGCCTCGGTGCCCGTGGCGTTGCACCTCGACCACGTCCAGAGCGACGACCTGTTGCGGCAGGCGCCCGGCGCCGGGTTCAGCTCCGTGATGTACGACGCGGCACGGCTGCCGTACGAGGAGAACCTCGCCGCCACCCGGGCCGCCGCCGACTGGGCACACGCCCAAGGGCTCTGGATCGAGGCCGAGTTGGGGGAGATCGGCGGCAAGACGGGGTCGGCCGAGCCGCCGCTCGACGCGCACGCGCCCGGCGCCCGTACCGACCCCGCGGAGGCCCGCGCCTTCGTGGCCGACTCCGGCGTGGACGCCCTGGCCGTCGCCATCGGCAGCTCGCACGCTATGACCACCCGCACCGCCACTCTCGACCACGACCTCCTCAAGCGGCTGACCGCCGCGCTCGACGTGCCACTCGTCCTGCACGGCTCCTCCGGAGTGCCGGACGGCCAGCTGGCGGCGGCCGTCGCGGGCGGCATCGCCAAGGTCAATGTCGGTACGGCGCTGAACATCGCGATGACCGGCGCCATCCGGGAGTTCCTCGCCGCCCACCCCGAAGCGGTGGACTCACGCAAATACCTCAGCGTGGGGCGGGAGGCGATGGCGCAGACGGTGGCGCGGCTCATCCGCGTTCTGCGTCCCTGAGCGAATCAAGCGGCGTCGGTCTCCACGAGTTTCTCGAAGAAGAACTCGTGCTTGAGGAACGACGTGTCGTACTCACGCCCTGGATACGGCGGAATCAGCTGCGCCGCCTGGAACAGCCGCCAGCCGTCCTCCAGGGCGTGCACACCGCACTTGTACGGGGGTTCGTCACTGTCCCCGGTCGTGGGAGACGTACGGCCGGTGCCGTCGTAGACCGACCAGCCCACCACGTCGGAGTCGAGCGCGGAGGTGGCCAGATAGAGCACGAGAACCTGCTGACGGAGACTCATACGGGGTCCCCCTGAGGGCGGTTGGAAACCCGGGTCACCCAGTGGTCCAGGTCGAAGGAGTCGTCCCCGGTGAGCGAGCGCCACAGCAGGACACGGTTGTAGACCTCAAGACGGCCGGTGGCGTGCTCGTACCACGGGAACGTCGTGCCGAGTTCCTCGGCGACGCGCGGGTCCCCGAGATCCGAGGTGTCCCACAGCCGCCGCTGCCGCACCGCCGGATTGAAGCGGATCTTGAACATATAGCGGACCGTGTCGCTGTCGTTGCGCCGCCCGCCGTGCCACAGCCCATGGTGCAGAAACACCACGGTGCCGGCCGGACAGACGAGGCGGCTCTGCCCGCGCAGGTTCTGGTAGCGCCCGGTGTCCGACTCGTTGGTGCGCCGCAGATGGCTGCCCGGCACGCTGAGGGTGCCGCCCATGTCGAGGGTGACGTCCTGCGGGTAGTACATCAACTGGACGTCGAAGGCATCGGTGCGTACGTCGATGATCGCGTCCCCGTGCAGCGGCTGCGCCCGTCCCTCACGGGGCTCGCGGACGTGGACGGCGTGATGGTCGACGCTTGGTCCGGGGCCGACAAGACTGTGCAACGCCCCGGCCACGGCAGGGAGTTCAAGGAGACGGCGGACGAAGGACCCCTCCGGGTAGGCGTCCGGCACCGGGCTGCCGTACGGCACGCCGGGCAGGCCCTCGCTCAGCACCTCCATCCCCTCGGCATTCATCTCCGGCGGCACCACGGCGTCGAGGCGCAGTGAGCCATGGGCCACGAAATGCGCCATCCGCACCGAGCTCAGCAGCCGTGTGCCGGCGGTCTGCTCCAACGTGTTGGTCATGCAGGCCAACGTAGGACCGGCCTCCTCGTCCGCGCGTTGGCCTCACTCACCACTGCTGGTAGTTTTTCACCATGCGGGAGACGGAGCTTCACCTCGGCGAACCGCCCGCCGTCGTCAACATCGGCGTCGGCGTGCACGGCGTCGCGAGCCCCACGGACGTCTTCCGGCTGCCGGAGCTGTGGCAGCTGCACCTCTACCAGTACGACGCCGAGCTGACCGTCGACGGCACGGCGCACGCCATCCGCCCCGGCCGCCTGAGCCTCGTACCGCCCGGGACCACCGTCCGCTACCGCTACCAGGGCCGCTCCGAACACCTCTACGCGCATCTGCGGATCAGCCCCGCGGGGCCGTCGCGCACCATCCCGGTCATGCAGGACACGGGGCCCGAACTCCCCACCCTGTCAGGCCTGTTGTTGCACGCGATCGCGGCGGCGCCCGGCGCACCGGAGCGCACCCGGGCCGAGATCTGGACCGCGCTGTGGCGCATCGCCGGCCTGACTCCGCCCGCTGTGACGAGCCAGGGCCCCCACCCGGCGGTCAGCACGGCGATCGCGCACATCGAGGCTCACCTCGCCGCCCCGCTCACCATCCCCGAGATCGCCCGCGCCGCCGGGGTCTCCCACAACCACCTCACCCGGCTCTTCCGCACCGAGACGGGAACCACGGTCGTGGCCTACATCCGGCGCCGCAGACTGGAGCGCGCCCACCACCTGCTGCGCGCCTCGACCCTCTCCATCCCGGCCGTGGCAGCCTCCGTAGGTATCCCCGACCTCCAGGCCTTCAACAAGGCGTGCCGCCGCGAACTCGGCGCCTCGCCCCGCGTGCTGCGCGGGGCTACTTCTTGACGGCCCGGAGAATCACGAACTTCGCGTCGCCGGCGACGAGTTCACTGTTGCCGAAGAGACGGCGCAGCTTCAGGTGGTAGCCGAGGTGACGATTGCCGATCACCCACAGCTCGCCGCCTGGCCGCAGCGCGCGCCGCGCCTCCGAGAACATCCGCCAGGCCGTGGTGTCCGTCGTCGCCTGGTGCGAGTGGAACGGCGGATTGTTGAGCACGAGGTCGACGCTTCCGTCGGGAACATCCGTCAGCCCGTCACCGACGCGGAACTCCGCGTCTCCCTGGGCGTTCGCCCGGTAGGTCGCCTCGGCCGAGGCCACGGCCTGGTACGACTCGTCGACGAACAGCACCTCGGCCTCGGGGTTGGCCAGCGCGACCGCCGTCCCCAGGACCCCGTTCCCGCAGCCCAGGTCCACGACACGCTCGGCACCGCGGCTACGCGGCAGATGCTGGAGGAAGAACCGGGTGCCGATGTCGAGGCGGTCGGCGCAGAAGACGCCCGCGTGGTTGACGACAGTGCGGCCGGAGACCTGACCGATGCCGTCGGGGAGCTCGTAGCTGTACGGCCACGGGTTCGCCTCCCGCGCGATCCCCGAGAGCGGGGTGCAGAAGATGAGCCGGGCCTTCTTCTCGGCCAGCGAGGTGCGGGTCGGGCCCAGGATCCGCTCGAAGAGGTGCAGCGTCGAGGTGTGGATCTCCTTGACCATCCCGGTGCCGACGACGACCGTCCCCTCGTGCACACCGGGCGCCAGCCGGTGCAGCTGGTCCTCCAGGAGAGCCAGGCTCTTCGGCACCCGGACGAGCAGCACGTCGATGCGTTCGGGCGGGGCGTCCTGCGTGGTGAGGAGCCGTACCGCGTCCTCCTCGGCACCGGCCCGCGCCAGATTCGCCCGCGTCGCCTTCTGCGCGAGGAACGAGTCGGTGATCTGCGTCGGCCGGTGCGCCGACAGCGCCGTGGCGAGCGCACCCCACCGGTCGCCGACCACCACGACCGATCCGGTCAGCGGGGTCCCGCTCTCCGCCAGGTGCCGCAGCAGATAGGTGTCGGCGGCGTCCCAGGCCCGCAGCTGGTCGCGAGGGTCCTCGGGGAAACGGGCCAGCTCGTACTCGCCCCAGGGTGTGCTCATCCGGTCGTTCATCGTGGGTCAAGGCTAAGCGCTGTCGGGAACGCACCCGCACTTCCCCGACTCCGCTTGGCCGAGCCGCAGCTCAGCCCCGGTCCGGCCGGGTGCGCGAGGATGGGGTCATGTCCATGGACGCCGAACTGTTCCCCCGGAGCCGGACGGAGATCGCGCCCGACGCGGTACATGTCCCGGACTGGCTGGACGCCGAGCACCAGCGGCAGCTCCTGGAGGCCTGCCGAGCCTGGGCCCGCCCACCGGCCGGCCTGCGCACGGTCCGCACGCCCGGTGGCGGCACGATGACCTCCCGGCAGGTCTGCCTCGGCTGGCACTGGTATCCGTACGGATACGCGCGCACGGTGGTCGACGGCGACGGCTCCCCGGTCAAGCCCTTCCCGGCCTGGCTGGCAGACCTCGCCCGCGATGCGGCCCGAGACGCCCTCGGCCCGGAGGCCGTCGCCGCGACAGCCCCGTACGACATCGCACTGATCAACTTCTACGACGCCGACGCCCGCATGGGCATGCACCGCGACAGCGACGAGCAGTCGGACGCGCCGGTGGTGTCGCTGAGCCTCGGCGACACCTGCGTCTTCCGGTTCGGGAACACGGAGTCCCGCGCGCGGCCGTACACGGATGTGGAGCTGCGCAGCGGCGATCTCTTCGTGTTCGGCGGGGCGTCGCGGCTCGCGTATCACGGGGTGCCGCGGGTGTACGCGGGCACGGCGCCGACCGAGTTGGGGCTGACCGGCCGGCTGAACGTCACGCTCCGGGTCAGCGGCTGGTAGGCCGTACGTCTCCGAGGCCGCTCGGCGACCGGGCGGGCCCCGTCATCAGCGGATCATGGGAGACTCGCCCTCATGAACGGCAAGGCGGGCCCCCGGGCGGCGGGGGAAGGGAACACGCGGACGCGGCTGGACCGGGGGCGCGGAGCGCTCGGGCCGGCGCTGGAGCTGGTGCACACCGGGCGTGCGCCGACGCGTGCCGTGCTCACCGCCGAACTGGGGGTCACCCGGGCGACCGCGGGCGCGGTGGCCGCGGAGCTGGAGGCGCTGGGGCTGATCAGGGTCGACGCGCGGCCCGGGGCGGCCGCCGGTTCGCAGGGGCGGCCCTCGCACCGGCTCGAGGTCGCCGAGGACGGGCCCGTCGCGCTGGCCGCGCAGGTGCACGCCGACGGCTTCCGCGCCGCGCTGGTCGGGCTCGGCGGCCGGATCGTCGCCACCGCGCCCGGCTGCGAGACCGTGGACGCCGACCCGGCGAAGGTGCTCGGCTCGGTCGTCGAGGCCGGCGCCGAACTGCTGCGCGACACCGGGCGACGCTGTGTGGGCGCCGGACTCGCCGTGCCGTCCGCCGTCGCCGAACCCGAGGGGCTCGCTCTCAACCCGCTGCACCTGGCCTGGCCCGCGGGCTCTCCGGTGCGCCAGATCTTCGCCGAGCGGGTGCGTGCGGCCGGCATCCAGGGACCCGCGTTCGCCGCCAATGATGTCAACCTCGCCGCCCTCGCCGAGCATCGCCACGGTGCGGGCCGCGGCGCCCGCGACCTGCTGTGCGTGGCCACCGGCCACCGGGGCGTCGGCGGCGCGCTCGTGCTCGACGGGCGGCTGCACACGGGCAGTTCGGGGCTCGCCCTCGAAGTCGGTCACCTCACCGTCAACCCCGAGGGCCGGCCCTGCTACTGCGGCAGCCGCGGCTGTCTCGACGTCGAGGCGGACCCGCTGGCCTTCCTCACCGCGGCGGGCCGCGACCCCGGCCCCGAGGTGTCGCTGCTCCAGCAGGCCAACGACCTGATCCGCGGGCAGTACGACGACCCGGGCGTCCGCACGGCCGTCGAAGCACTGATCGACCGCCTCGGCCTCGGCCTCGCGGGCCTGGTCAACATCCTCAACCCGGACCGCATCATCCTCGGCGGACTGCACCGCACCCTGCTCGACGCCGACCCGGACCGGCTGCGCGCCGTCGTCGCCGACCGCAGCCTGTGGGGGCAGAGCGGCGGCGTACCCATCCTCGCGTGCACGCTGGACCACAACAGCCTTGTGGGGGCTGCCGAGTTGGCGTGGCAGCCGGTGCTCGACGATCCGCCGGCGGCGCTGGCCGGGGTCTGAGAGGTCAGGAAGCGGTCGGCTGCACCGCGCCGCGACGGCGTCAGGAACCGGTCAGGCTCCACAGTGCCGCGACCAGCGGCCGTCGCAGGTCCGTCCGGCGTACGCACAACCCGATCGGGAACGGCTCGGGCGGGGGATCCGCGGGAATCACCGACAGACGCTCGCGCACCGCACTGTGATCGAGTACGAGGCGGGGGACCACGCCCGTGCCACAGCCGAGCGCGACCAGGGCCAACAGCCCTTCGTGGCCGTCCGGTTCGGTGGCCACCTCGGGAGCCGTGCCGTGCGCGCGGAACCAGCGGTCCGCCGCCTCGCGGACAAGACCCCGGTGCGGGAGTACGAAGGGGCCGCCGAGTCCCGGGTCCGGGCGGTCGCGGGCGGTGACGAAGACCAGCTCCGTCGTCGCCAGCGTCCGGCTGACCAAGGGGTCCGGCAGCCGTGCCGGGATGCCCGCGACCGCCACGTCGACTTCGCCCTCGTCGAGCCGGGCCAGCGCGGCCGCCGCGTCGCCGGTCCGCAGTTCAAGGCGGACCTGCGGATGCGCGGCCCGGAACGGCGCCAACAGGTCCGGAAGCAGGGCCTGGCAGGCGGTCACCGTCGCGAACACCGTGAGACGGCCGGTGAGTTCCGCCGGGTCCGGGTGCTCCTCGCGGTACGAGCGCCACAACTCCAGTGCCTGAACGGCGTATTCACGGAAGCGGTGGCCCTCCGCCGTCAGCGACACACCTCGCGGACCGCGGTCGAGGAGCCGGTGGCCGAGTTCCGACTCCAGCCGCTGCACGGTCCGGGTGAGGGTGGCCGGGCTGACATGGCAGTCGAGGCTCGTCCGCCCGAAGTTCAACGTCTGCGCCAGATGGAGGAAGAGACGCAGCTCGCGGTGGTCGTCGCGCATACCCCCACCTCGTCCTTTCATTCCATGCAACAGTCCGCTGCGGAAGTTGCGCTTGTCGCAACGATCCGTCGGAGCCTACAACTCGACCATGACCTCGACGACTTCGACGAGCACGGACCCACGCACCAACGCCTTCACCTCCACCGTGTTCCCGCTCGACATCATGGACGTCCCCGGCGGTACCGAGACCATCCTGCGCGGCGGCCGGCACCTCTTGCCGCTGCTCCCGGAGGCCTTCGCGGGCATCCGCCGCATCGGCGTCATCGGCTGGGGACCGCAAGGGCGCGCCCAGGCCCAGAACCTGCGCGACTCGCTCGCGGGCACCGACATCCGGGTGGCCGTCGGGCTGCGTCCCGGATCCGTTTCCGCCGCCGACGCCCGCGCGCACGGCTTCACCGAGGCGGCCGGCACGCTCGGCGACTGGCTCGCCGTCACCGCCGAGAGCGACCTGGTGATCCTGCTGATCGCGGACGCCGCGCTCGTCGCGCACCACCGCGAGATCTTCGCGGCGCTGAAGCCGGGCGCCACCATCGGTCTGTCCCACGGCTTCCTGCTCGGTCATCTCCATGAGACCGGCGGGGAGTTCCCGGTCGGCCACGGAGTGATCGCCGTCTGCCCCAAGGGCATGGGCGACTCGGTGCGCCGCCTCTACGAGCAGGGCGCGGAGATCAACGGCGCCGGAATCAACAGCAGTTTCGCCGTGCACGCCGACCCCGACGGCCACGCCACCGACCGCGCCCTCGCCTGGTCGGTCGCGCTCGGCTCCCCGTACACCTTCCGCACCACGCTCGACAGCGAGTACCTCTCCGACATCGTCGGCGAACGCGCCATCCTGCTCGGCGCCGTGCACGGCATCGTCGAGAGCCTGTACGGCCGCTTCCGCCTCGCGGGCGACGATGCGGTGACCGCGTACGAGAGGTCCTGCGAGAACATCACCGGGCCGATCGCCCGCACCATCTCGCGCGAGGGGCTGCGGGCGGTGCGCGAGGGACTGGACGCGGCCGGGCGTGATGTCTTCGACCGGGTGTACACGGCGACGTACGGTCCCGCTCGCGAGGTCGTCGCCGAGATCTACGACGAGGTCGCCGACGGAACAGAGCTGCGCAGTGTGATCCTCGCCGAACAGCGGCTCGGCGCCCGCCCGATGAGCCGGATCGGCGGATCGCCGATGTGGGCGGCCGGCGACGAGGTGCGTGCCCGGCGGGCCCGACGTGCCCCGTCCGTCGACCCGTTCACAGCGGGAGTCTTCATCGCCACCATGACCGCCCAGATCGATGAGTTCGCCGAGCGCGGCCACCCCTGGTCGGAGATCGTCAACGAGTCCGTGATCGAGGCGGTCGACTCACTGCTGCCGTACATGCACGCCCGCGATGTGGCGTACATGGTCGACAACTGCTCCCGCACGGCCCGCCTCGGCGCCCGCCGCTGGGGCCCGCGCTTCCAGGCGGCGTACGAGCAGATCGCCTTTCCGGGGGCGGCCGCGCCGACGGATCCGGCACTGATCGAGGCCTTCACCGCCCACCCGATGCACGACGCCCTGGCCGCGGCCGCCGAACTCCGACCCTCCGTGGACATTTCCGTGGCCTAGGCCCTGTCGACTCAGGGCCACGCGACCGCGAAGGCGCGCCCGGGATTCCCGCTGAGCATGCGGTCCACCAGGTCCTTGCCCAGGGCGAGTTCGAGCCTCGGGCGCACCCGTCGCAGCAGATACGGCATCCCGGGGCCGCCGTTGACCGAGCGGGCGGCGGCGGTCGTCGTGTCGCCGCCCAGGAGCAGGCGGTGGCCGAAACCGGCGTCGGCGAGGGCGCGTACGGCGTTCGGCATGCGCCAGTCGGTGGCGTGGTGGGCGCGTGATGGGCCGTCGAAGGCGAGGTACGCGCCCGCCTCGGCGGCCTCGCGCTGCACCACGAAGTCCGGCGAGCGGTTGAGGTGGCCCAGGATCACCCGGTGCGGTGGCACACCCAACTCGCCGCACAGCAGGTCGAGTACGTCGAGGGCGCCCGTGCCCAGCTCCAGGTGGACGGCGATCGGCGCCCCCGTGGCGTGGTGGGCCTCGGCCGCGGCGGTCATCGTCCAGCGGGCGTGAGCGTCGAGGGCGTGGAAGCCGCCCGCGACCTTGATGAGTCCGGCCCGGACCCCGGAGGTGCCGATGCCTGTCGTGAGTTCGGAGACGAACAGGGCTGCCAGCTTGTTGCGCAACTCGGAGAGCGACTCGGGCGTGTAGTGCGCCGCCTGGTGGAGCCCGGTCGCGGCGACCACCTGAACGCCGGTGTCGCGGGCCAGCAAGGGCAGGTCCGCGGCGCGCCGCCCCAGGCCGTACGGCGTCCACTGCACCACGCTGGTGCCGCCCTGCGCGCGGAACGCCGCCAGCTCGGCCCGCGCTGCGGACGCGTCGCGCAGTTCCTGGCCGGGGAGTTGGGGGCTGCCGAAGAAGAGGTGGTCGTGCGCGTCGCACACGCCCAGTTCCTCCGGGCGCACGTCTCCGAGGACCGTACGGACTGTCTCCGCGAGGGCGTGAGGGGCAGTGCTCACCACTGCCGGCCCCGCGGCAGCCGGTCGCGTTCCGGTGCCGACAGGTGCAGCACCTGGAAGATCTCCCCCGACGCCTTGGGGGAGTCGTGGTCCCACAGGGAGAAGTGCACCAGCTCCCAGTGGTGCGGATCGACGGCCGCCGCCACGCAGACCGCGCCGTCCAGCGAGGCCAGTCGCCCCGCCTCGCGCACGGCCTCCTCCGTCACCTCGGACAGGTCCACTCCCTCGGGCACGGGCAGGCGTCGCCGCACCGCGACCTTGGCGGGCGACCCGGCGGCGCCGCCCTCCTCGTACGCGAGACCCGTCCAGTGCTGCACCACCGGCCGCCCGAAATCGTTGACGAGCCCCTGGAACGCGCCGCCCCAGAGGAAGGAGTTCATGCCCTCGGTGGTGTTCCACAGGTAGAACGGTGCGTACTGGTTGACCGGCGAACCGTCCACCCCGCGCTCACGCATCAGATACGTCTTGAATCCGAGCCCGTCCCAGTCGTCGAGCAGGTGCCCGATCCGGGCGACACGCCCGCGGATGATGTCCATGTCGTAGTCGGCGGGGAAGGTGAGTTCGTACTGCATGGCGTGCATCGGGTGCCTCCTCAGGCGGGGTACTCATCCGATCCGACGTGCGTGTCCCACTCCGTGGTCGTGCCGTCCTCGGACGCCTCGACGACCGCGAGATGTGTCATGAAGGTCCGGGGCGCGGCCCCGTGCCAGTGCCACTCGCCGGGCTCGATCCACACGGTGTCGCCGGCGCGGATCGCCTCGACGTCACCCCCCTTGCGCCGCACCAGGCCCTCGCCCTCCAGGACGTGCAGGACCTGACCGTGCGGGTGGCGGTGCCACGCGGTGTGTGCGCCGGGCGCGAAGTGGACGTTGAACATCCGCAGCCGGGAGGGGGATTCGGGGACGGCGACCTCGTCGAGCCACACCGTCCCCGTGAAGTTGTCGGCCGGCCCCTGCCGGGTGTCGGGGCGCTTCCTGGTGATGTGCACGTGAGTGAACTTCCTTATCGGAGAGGCGAGAGCAGGGCGAGCAGTCCGCGGACCCCCGTGTCGAAGGCGGCGGGCGAGCCGGACGCGCGGGCCAGTACATAGCCGCCCTGGACGGTCGCGAGGATCGTCGCGGCGACCTCCTCCGCGTCGAGCGTGGGCGCGAACTGGCCCTGCTCCTTGCCCTCTTCGACGATTCCGGCCAGTCGCTCGCGCAGCCAGTCGATCGTCTCGTCCACCGGGGCGCGCAACTCGTCGTTCGCGATCACGTCCGGGTCCATCGTCAGCCGCCCGACCGGGCAGCCGCGCAGGACGTCACGCTCACGGCGCAGATACGCCTCGATGCGCTCGTACGGCGACCCGGGCGAGCTCAGTACGCCCTCGGCGGTGGCCCGCATCTCCTCGGCGGTGCGGCGGATCGCGGCCAGGGCGAGATCGGGCTTGCCCTTGAAGTGGTGGTACATGCTGCCCTGCCCCGCGCCCGCGTGCTCCTGGATGGCCTTGGGGCTCGTACCCACGTAGCCGCGCTCCCACAGGAGTTCGCGCGTTGACTCGATCAGTCGCTCCGGAGTGCTCATGAAGCCACTGTACATACTAGTAGGTACAGACGTCGAGGGTCGAAGGAAGCAGCCGGCGACACCCCGCGTACTCCCGGGGAGGTACGCGCCCAGCCGCTGGCCGTACGACGACGCGGACCCCCTCCCGGAGCGAGTCTCGAAGCATCGCAGCAGATCCCACCGAGGAGATGACCTCAGATGCAGACCCTGGCGAACTGGGACGGCGGACCCGGCCCGTGGATCCTCTTCTTCCCGCTGATCTGGGCAACCGCCGTGATCGGCGTCGTGACCGTCCTGCGCCGCACCGTCGGACGCGGTCGCCGCGGCCCGTGGCGCGCGATGGGCGGCTTCGGCCCTGACGGCGACTCCCGCCCGACAGGCGACGCGCCGATCGCCGTGCTCGGCCGCCGCTTCGCCTCCGGCGAGATCGACGAGGACGAGTACTGGCGCCGCCTCTCCGTCCTGGACGAGCAGTTCGGGCGTACGGGCAAGGGGGAGCGGCGTGACCAGCGCGACCACGACGCGTCACGCCGCGGGTGTCACCGACGCCGCCAAGGTGTACGGCGGCGGAGACACCGCCGTGAGGGCCCTGGACGGGGTGAGCGTCGGCTTTCCGGCCGGGCGCTTCACCGCGATCATGGGGCCCTCGGGCTCCGGCAAGTCCACCCTGATGCACTGCGCGGCGGGCCTGGACACGCTCACCTCCGGAGCAGCGTTCATCGGCGGCACCGAACTGGGCACGCTCGACGACCGGCGCCTGACACTCCTGCGCCGCGACCGCATCGGCTTCGTCTTCCAGGCGTTCAACCTGGTCCCGACGCTGACCGTCGCGGAGAACATCACGCTGCCGCTGGACCTCGCCGGATCCAAGGGCTCCCGTGAGTGGATCGACGCGCTCATCGACGTCGTCGGCCTGCGCGACCGGCTCCACCACCGCCCCAGCGAACTCTCCGGCGGACAGCAGCAACGCGTCGCCGTGGCACGGGCGTTCGCCGGACAGCCCGACGTCGTCTTCGCCGACGAACCCACCGGCAACCTCGACTCCCGCTCCGGCGAGGAGGTCCTGAACCTCCTCGGCCGCGCGGTGCGCCAGATGGACCGTACGGTCGTCATGGTCACACACGACCCGGTCGCCGCCGCGCACGCCGACGAGGTCGTCTTCCTCGCCGACGGACGCCTCGTCGACCGGATGGAGTCCCCGACGGCCGAGAAGGTCCTCGACCGGATGAAGGCCTTCGACGGCGCAGGGGCCCGGTCATGAACGCCTCGCTGCGCATCAGCGCCGCGTCCCTGCGCACCCACAAACGACGCTTCGCCGGTACGTTCCTGGCGGTGCTCCTCGGTGTCGCCTTCCTGGCCGGAACACTCGTCATGGGCGACACACTTCGAGCCGGCTTCGACACGATGTTCGGCAACGCGACGAAGGGCACCGATGCCGTCGTCCGCAGTGCCGACACCATCACCACGCCCGGCGAGAGTCAGGGCGTACGCCGGCCCGTCGACACCGGCCTCGTGAAGACGATCGAGAAGACTCCGGGTGTCGCGGCCGCCGTGCCCGACATCCAGGGCGCGGGCCAGCTCGTCGGCTCCGACGGGAAGCCCATCGGCGGCCAGGGCCCGCCCACTCTCGCGGGCAACTGGATCGAGGACCCCAAGCTCAACGCCTACCAACTCGCCGAGGGCCGCGCTCCGTCGAAGTCCGGTGAGGTCGTCGTCAACCGGGGCGCCGCCAAGAAGGGTGACCTGAAGATCGGCGACACGACGACCCTGCGTACGCCCGACCCCGTCAAGGTGACGATCGTGGGCCTCGCCACCTTCGGCGGCGAGGACGGCATGGCGCAGGTGACGTTCACCGCAATGACGCAGGCCGACGCGGAGAAGTACCTCACCGCGAAGCCCGGCGAGGCCGCGAGCATCCGTGTGCGGGCCGGCCCCGGCGTCAGTCAGCGGCAGCTCGCCGACGATCTGACTATCGTACTGCCCAAGGGAGTTGAGGCCATCACGGGCCAGGAGTCGGCGCAGGAGAACACCGACATGATCTCCAGCCAGTTCCTGACCATCTTCACGACCTTCCTGCTCGTCTTCTCCGGCATCGCGTTGCTGGTCGCGACCTTCTCCATCCACAACACCTTCGCGATCGTCGTCGCCCAACGCACCCGCGAGAACGCCCTGTTGCGCGCCCTCGGTGCCTCCCGCCGCCAGATCACCGTCTCGACCCTCGTCGAGGCGAGCGTGGTCGCCGTGACCGCGTCGGTCGTGGGCCTCGCGGGCGGCATCGGTGTCGCGGCCGGGCTGCAGGCACTGTTCCCGGCCATCGGATTCCCCTTCCCCGAAGGCAACTTGGTGATCAGCGGCCTGTCCATGCTGCTCCCGTTGGCGGTCGGCATCGTGGTCTGCCTCGGCTCCGCGCTGCTGCCCGCCGCACGCGCCGGACGCACCGCTCCGCTGGCCGCGCTGCGCGAGACGGCCGTCGACCAGTCCGGGGCCTCGCGCGGGCGGGCGCTCGCCGGCGGTGCTCTGGCGGCCCTGGCGATCGCCCTCACCCTCACCGGCGTCCTGGCCAGTACGTCCTTGTGGCTCGCCGGCCTCGGCGCCGTTCTGGCGCTCGCCGCCTTCGTCGTCCTCGGCCCCGTCGCGTCCTCGACAGCCGTACGGGTTCTCGGCAGCCCCCTCGACAAGCTGCGCGGGGTCACCGGCGGACTCGCCCGGCGCAACGCGCTGCGCAGCCCGAAGCGGACCGCCGCCACCGCGAGTGCCCTGATGATCGGCGTGGCCGTCGTCTCGCTGTTCACGGTCTTCGGCGCCTCGCTCAAGGCCACCATGGACCAGACGGTCTCCCGGTCCTTCGCCGGCGATGTCGCCGTCAGCACCCCCTCGTTCGGCGCCGGCGGCAGCGGACTGAGCCCGAAGCTGGCTCCCGCGATCGCGCGGCAGCCGACCGTCGAGAACGCCGTCGGCCTCGGCCGCGGTGTCGCCGAAGTCAACGGCAAAGGGCGCGCGTTGACGGTCACCGACCCGGTCACGCTCGGCAAGGTCTTCGACCTGGGCGACGTACGGGGCTCGCTGAACGACCTGGGCACCGACGGCCTCGCCCTCACCAGGAAGGAGGCCGACAAGCAGCACCTCACGACCGGTGACACGGCCCAGCTCGCCTTCACCGACGGCAAGAAGGAGAACTTCACCGTCCGCGCGGTCTACGGCCGGTCGGAACTCGCGGGCGACTACATCATCACCCGCGCCGCCTGGGCACCGCACCGAACCCAGGACTCCGACACGCTCGTCGCCGTCTCCTTGAGGAACGGCGTGAGCACGGCCGACGGCAAGGCGGCGGTGCGGAAGGTCGCGGAACAGTACGGCAACCCCGAGGTGCAGACCCGCGACGAGTACGCGCAGTCCTCGGCCGGTGGCATCGACATGATGCTCACCCTGGTCTACGCACTGCTCGCCCTCGCGGTGCTCATCGCACTGCTCGGCATCGCCAACACGTTGACCCTCGCGATCCACGAGCGCACCCGTGAACTCGGACTGCTGCGGGCCGTCGGGCAGACCCGGGCGCAGCTGCGCGCCATGGTCCGCTGGGAGTCGGTCCTGGTGGCCGCGTTCGGCACGGCGGGCGGGCTCGCCCTCGGCGCCTTCCTCGGCTGGGTGCTCGTCAGGGCCTCCGACGGCGCCTCGGACAGCGCCTTCGCCTTCGCGCTGCCGCCCGTGCGGCTCGCCGTGGTGGCGCTGGTGGGCCTCGCGGCCGGAGCCCTCGCGGGCCTGCGCCCGGCGCGGCGGGCGGCACGCCTGGACGTGCTGCGCGCCATCGCCACCGAGTGAGCCACCGAGGGACGTACGACCCTGCGATGTGCCAGGTGGGGGTCACCGCCCGGTCAGCCGGCAACGGCGGACCGGGCGGGAGCGTGTTCCGGCCTGCGCCCGTCGGCGGCGTGCCTGCGCGTGGTCTCGCGGGCCGTGTCGTGCGGCGGGCGGAGGGGCACCGTCACCACGGGAGTCGGCGCCGGAAGGGTGAACCACACGACCTTGCCCGACTCGCCGTTGGGACGCACACCCCAGCTCTCGCTCACCGCGGCGACCATGGCGAGGCCACGTCCGCAGGTGGCGCCCGGGTCCGCGTCCCGCACCTCGGGAAGGCGGGGGTCGTGGTCGTGCACCGAAACAGTGAGCCGGTCGAGCAGCAGCTCGATCTCCACGGTGCACAGCTTGTCGGGCTGGGCGTGCCGGTGGACGTTGGTCAGCAACTCGGTCACGCCGAGCGCGGCCCGGTCTATCAAGGGGTCCAGATGCCAGTAGCGCAACTGCGCAGAGACGATTCTGCGGACCTGGCCGATCCGCGACGGCAGGGCTTGGAGCTCCACCGTGCAATGCCTGCTTGGCTGGCTGATCACGGCTGCGACTCCCCGAATTGAGGTCCGGAAGAAGACGGAGATCGGATCCAGCAGAGTGGCTGATGGGAACGGCCGCCTGCTGTGGTGGCCGGCGGGCTGGTTCGCAGCGTTATCGCCGGTAAACCCAGAGTGATGTGAGACCAGCGTGACTCAGGGGGTGCGGTCCTGCAACTCGCGGCACTTTCCGCCACCGCGGCCGCTGTTCCGGCCGTCGCGCCCCGCTGCCGCGCGTCATCGCTCAAGCAGCTGAGCCCTGCTGCCCCGCGTACTGCTTCAGCCGCTGCGACCGGCCGCCTTGCGTACCGCGTCGATGAACCGGCGCGCCGAGGGCGGCCCCGGTTTGCCGGGCGCGGGATCGTGTTCGCCGAGGGTGAGGGAGTAGCGCGTGCCGTTGACATCCGCCAACGCCCGGTCCTCGTGGGCGAACCAGGGCTTCGACGCGCGCACCGCCTGCACCGGCGCGCTGTCGATCTCGCTGCCGTAACTGGTGAGCAACTGCAGCCTGCCGTCGCTGATCCGGACCTGTCCGGCCCGGGTGAGCGAGCGCAGCCTCTTCCCGATCCGCACGCCTGTGGCCGTGAACTCCGGCTCCGCCATGATGCCCCGCCCCCTTGTGCGCTTCGGCCGTGCTCTGTTTGTGCGCTTCGGCCGTGCTCTGTCGTGGTCCCGCGTCGGGCCGTGACCCAGTGCGCACCGCTCCGGCCACCGCCTCGCGCGAGGCGGCCGGCACGCGGACACGCCCCGTGCGGTGCAGTCTGCCCGCAGGCGGCGACGAGCACCAGTGCGCATGACGAGGTGACGGCCCCGGCGGAAGCACACGCCGGGATGCGCCCCCGTCGCCCGGCCGAACCGTCCCCCAGGGGTGCCTTGGGGCTGCTCAAAGATGTGTTTATGCAGGTGAGAAGCGTGCGGAAGGTGTTTATGATCGAGGCGTCCGACCAGCTGAACCGGCGTCGGCGCGATGTGTAAGGAGCCCCGCCGTGAGCAGCCCCCAGCAGACCCGGACCGGCGAAACCCTCGATGTCGACCACAGTGACGCGGAGTACCGGGCCTGGCTCAAAGAAGCCGTCCGCAAGGTCCAGGCCGACGCAAACCGCTCGGCCGACACGCATCTGCTGCGTTTCCCGCTGCCCGAGAAGTGGGGCATCGACCTGTACCTGAAGGACGAGTCGACCCACCCCACCGGCAGCCTCAAGCACCGCCTCGCCCGTTCCCTCTTCCTGTACGGGCTGTGCAATGGCTGGATCCGGCCCGGCCGTCCCGTCATCGAGGCGTCCAGCGGCTCGACGGCGGTCTCCGAAGCCTATTTCGCGGGGCTCATCGGCGTGCCCTTCATCGCGGTCATGCCGCGCACGACGAGCGCCGAGAAGTGCCGTCTGATCGAGTTCCACGGCGGGCAGTGCCACTTCGTGGACGACTCGCGCAAGATGTACGAGGAGTCCGCCGCGCTCGCGGTCGAGACGGGCGGCCACTACATGGACCAGTTCACCTACGCGGAACGGGCCACGGACTGGCGCGGGAACAACAACATCGCCGAATCCATTTTCCGCCAGCTGGAGTTGGAGCGATTCCCGGAACCCGCGTGGATCGTCGCCACGGCCGGCACCGGCGGCACCTCGGCGACCCTCGCCCGCTACGTCCACTACATGCAGTACGACACCCGCATCTGTGTCGCCGACCCGGAGAACTCCTGTTTCTTCGAGGGCTGGACCACCGGCGATCCGGACGTCACCTGTGACTGCGGCTCACGCATCGAGGGCATCGGACGGCCGCGCATGGAGCCGAGCTTCGTACCGGGTGCCATCGACCGGATGATGAAGGTGCCGGACGCGGCGAGCGTCGCCGCCGTACGCGCCCTGGAACAGGCCATCGGCCGCAAGGCGGGCGGCTCGACCGGCACCGGCCTGTGGAGTGCGCTGAAGATCGTCGCCGAGATGGTGGCCGAGGGGCGCTCGGGGAGCGTGGTGACGCTGCTGTGCGACCCCGGGGACCGCTATCTCGACAAGTACTACTCGGACGAGTGGCTGGCCGAACAAGGGCTGGACATCGCGCCGTACACGGCGGCGATCACCTCCCTGCTGGAGACGGGCGTCTGGCCGGCCTGACCTCGGCGGGGCGCTCGGCGCTCACGACGTCGGGCGTGCGCGGCCTGTGACGTCAGGCGTCCATGACGTCGGGCGTGCGCGGCCTGTGGCGTCCGGCGTACGTGATCCGAGCGCGCGTCGGCTGTTGCGTCAGGCGTGAGTGGAGGCCAGCCGGCGGTCCAGCGCCATCACCGCGTCGCGGAAGGCGCGGCCCAGGCCCGCCCGCCCGAGCTTCAGGGCCAGCCGGAAGGGTACGGCGCCGTCGGTGGCGAAGGTCCACTGGACGCGGGTGCCCTTCCCGGCCGGCGTCAGCCGCCACTCCTCGACCAGGGCGCGGGCCCCGGGCGCGTTCGTGACGTCCACCCGGTACGTGTACACCTCGGGCGCCCTTGCCGCGAGGACCGTCTCCTCGAAACGCGTGCCGCCCCTGAGCCGGACCTCGCGCCCGGCGCCGTCCTGGGTCGGCCGGGCCAGCGTCACGGCCGAGAACCACTCGCTCCAGCCGGACACGTCCTCGGCGAGCGCGTGGAAGACCGCCTCCGGGGAAGCCGCCACCTCCCGCGCGAACACCAGACGCAGCGGAGCGGTCTCGACGAAGTCGAGTCCCACCGGACGCAGACGGCGTGCCATGGACAGAACCCCCTAGCGGGAACGGAGTCCCGGGCGGCAGCGGGCGATGACCAGGGCGCGCCCCAGCCGCGGGTGGCGCGAGCAGCGTCACGGGCGGCGCGGGGACCCCCTGGAGGGCAGCGTCACCATAGCTGGCGGACCGTCAGATGTCTGTACCGTCTCCGGGCTCACCGGCCACCACCAGACGCCTCAGGTGTTCCGCGATCTCCGTGCGTGCCTCGGCCGGCAGACCGGCGTCGGTGACCAGCGTGTCGACCTGTTCGAGGGCGGCGAACGAACTCAGGCCCACCGTGCCCCACTTGGTGTGGTCGGCGACCACGACGACACGCCGCGCGGACTGCACCAGCCGCCGGTTGGTCTCGGCCTCCGCCAGGTTCGGAGTCGACAGGCCGGCCTCGACCGATATGCCGTGGACACCGAGGAAGAGCACATCGAAGTGCAGCGCCGCGATGGCCTGATCGGCGACGGGACCGACGAGGGAGTCGGACGGCGTACGCACACCACCGGTCAGGACCACCGTGGCGGCGCCCTGCCGCTGACCGGAGGAACGCTGCGCCGAGTGGAACACGTCAGCCACGCGTACCGAGTTGGTGACCACGGTCAGGTCCGGCACATCGAGGAGCTGATGGGCCAGCGCGTACGTCGTCGTACCACCGGAGAGGGCGATCGCCGAGCCCGGCGCGACCAACTCGGCGGCGGCGCGCGCGATGTCCTCCTTGGCGGTCAGCTCCAGACCGGACTTGGCCTCGAAGCCCGGCTCGTGCGTGCTCGCCTCGACCACCGGCACCGCGCCGCCGTGCACCTTCTCCACGACGCCCTGACGGGCGAGCGCGTCGAGGTCGCGGCGGACCGTCATGTCGGAGACGCCGAGCTTTCGGGTCAGTTCGTTCACACGGACGCCACCGCGGCGTCGCACCTCGTCGAGGATCAGGGCACGGCGCTGCTCCGCGAGGAGGTTCTGATTCTCACTCACGCCCGCTCCGGTCCCTTCGCCGCCCACTGCCCGACACTCCGTCCGAACCCACTCCCACGTGGACATTCTCCTTGTCCGAGGTCCTGAGGACGACCCATCCTCGCACGGGACACCGACAGTCGCGCCACTGCCCGCACGGACACCGGGCCCCTCCGGTGCCGTCACCTTCACACGTATCGGGGAGATTCCGTGACTACAGGTGTGCGCAACCCCCGGAGTGGAGATCCTTGTGCCTGCACATGACACACGCAACACGCGGCACGGGGGAAGTGCAGAACAGTGGAACGTGTACGGGAACAGGGATCGACCGGGGAGCCCGACGGCCCCGCGCAGCGGCCCGAAGGGTCCGAAACCGCTCTTGAACTTCTGGTCCACGGAGTCGGCGGCACCACACCTGAGGACATGCTGGGCGATCCACGGACGGTCCGGATCACCGGCGACGCGACGGCCGCGGTCTATCGGCGCGTCGACGACGCCGACGCGGAACAGCGTCCCGACGACCACCGCGGCAAGCCGGTGCGTGAGGCCTATGTGTGGTGCAACCTCACCTCGGGCAACGGCGCCCGCGCCCTGTGGCTGTTGCTGCTGCCCTTCATGGTCGTCAACCTCGCGCACTGGATGCGCCCCACCACCCGCGGCCGGAAACGGACGATCCGCCTGTACGGCCTGCTCGTCCGACTCGCCGGACTCACCCTCACGGTGCTGCTGGTCGCCGCCGCCTGCGAGGTCGCCCTCGACCTGACCGCCTGGCAGTGCGCGGGCACGCGCGCGTGCGCCCAGGAGCACTCCTGGCTGGGATTCCTCTCACCGGCCGGGTCCGGTGGCTGGTGGAGTCAGCCGGGCCGCCGGCTCGCCCTGGCCTGCCTGGTGCCCGCCGCGCTGACCGGCCTCCTGTGGTACCTGTCCCACCGCACCTGGAGCGCGTACGAGTCGCAGCAGCCGATGTCCCGCAGGGCGGAGCCCGACGAGGAGACCGGACGCACCGGGCTCGGCCGGCCCGGGTTCTGGTACGGGCGCCGTCTGGTGGCCCGGTTGCGCGCCGCGCACACCGCCGCGGGCTTCCTGACGGTTGCGGCGGCCGTCGGCACCTCCGCCGCCGGCTACGACCGTACCTCCGGCGGCCCCGCCGTTCTCGACGCGCTGGGCCGGCTCCTGGACGCGACTCTTGTCGTGGGCGCGGCCATTGTGCTGTGGGTGGTCTGCCGCCGCGGCCGCAGCGAGAACCGGCTCGACCAGGAACGGGACCAGACCCTGGTGCGCTGGCTGCCCATGAGCTCGATTGTCCTGCTCGCCCTGACCCTGGTGTACGCCGGGTGGTCCCGGCCGGACTGGCACTCGGCGCGGCGACTGCCCGGCGACATGACGTTCGGCGCGATCGCCCTTTTCCAGTGCCTGCTTGTCATCGCGCTCGGCGTCGTCGCCCGCATCCTGTACCGCACCCGTCCCGACACGCGCACCGCGATGCGCGGCCTCGCCGGTCCCGCCGTCGCGATGCTCGCCTGTGCGCTGGGCGGCGTGATGTCCGGCGGGGTCTCCCAGCGTGTCGCCGACTGGCTGGACGGCACCCGGGACTCGATCCCGGGCCCGCCCGTCCTGCTGACCTGGCAGGCCTCGGTGATCCCCCCGCTGCTCGTCGTGCTGCTGGCCCTCATCGGCTGGCTGGCCCGGCGGACCTGGCAGCTGCGGAGCCAGGAGGTGGACGCCGTGGAGCTCGACTACAAGGGAGAGCGCAAGGACACCGCCCGCACCCGCCGCATCGCCGGCACGCGCGCGATGGCCGCCCTCACCGACCGGGCGCCCCGCATGATCGGCGTCATCTCGTTCGTGACGCTGCTCCTGGGCGCCGGAGCCCTGGCGGGTGCCCTGGCGGCCGAGGAGCCTCCGGGCACGGCCGCGCAGGGGGCGTACGCCTTCGTCCAGGGCGCCGCCGAGACCGCGCAGGCGCTCGGATCCTGGCTGATCGGCTTCGGCTTCATACTGTTCGTCACCTGGGGCCGCCGCGCCTACAAGGACCCCGCCGCCCGCCGCACCATCGGCATCCTCTGGGACGTCGGCACGTTCTGGCCGCGCGCCGCCCACCCCTTCGCGCCGCCCTGCTACGCCGAGCGCGCCGTGCCCGACCTGACCTGGCGCATGGTGACCTGGATCCGTGCCAACGGCGGACGGCTCGTGCTCTCCGGGCACTCCCAGGGCAGTGTGCTGGCGGCGGCCGCGGCCTGGCAGCTGAAACCGTCCGTACGCAAACGGGTCGCCCTGCTCACCTACGGCTCCCCCCTGGAGCGCCTGTACGGGCGCTGGTTCCCGGCCCACTTCGGCCCGGCCGCCCTCACCTCGCTGCACCGCGAGGTCGCCTGCTGGCGCAATCTGTACCGCCTGACCGACCCCATAGGCGGGCCCGTCCGGCTGCCCGGCGACTGCGGCCCCCAGGTCGACCGCGAGCCCCTCCAGGACCCGCTCGCCTACGGACGCACCGAGCGGCATCCACTGCCCGCGCCGATCCTCGGCCACTCCGACTATCAGGCCGACCCGGCCTTCGCCGAGGAGCGTGAACGGCTGCTGGCGCGGCTGCGGCCGGATGTGCCCGGGCCACGGCCCGTAGGTGACGCTCAGGGCAGCTCCGGCAGATCCTCCGAATAGAGCAGGGTGAGGTCGTCCGTGCTCGGCTCGTCCAGCTGGGCGACCCGCCCCGCGTGCCGCTCGACCATCGCCTCGAAGGTCTGCCGAGCGGTGCGGCCGTTGCCGAACGCGGGTCCCTTCGGGATCGCCGTGAAGTACTTCAGCAGCGCCTCGGCCGCGCCGGGGGCCAGCCGGTACTCGTGCTCCTCGGCCTGCTGCTCCACGATCCGCAGCAACTCCTCGGGGACGTAGTCGCTGAAGGTGATGGTCCGTGAGAAGCGGGACGCCACACCGGGGTTGACCGAAAGGAACCGCTCCATCTCGGCCGTGTAGCCCGCGACGATCACCACCACCGCCTCCCGGTGGTCCTCCATCAGCTTCACCAGCGTGTCGATGGCCTCGCGCCCGAAGTCACGGCCCGAGTCCTCCGGCGACAGCGCGTACGCCTCGTCGACGAACAGCACGCCGCCGCGCGCCCGGTCGAACGCCTCCTGGGTACGGATCGCGGTGGAGCCGATGTGCTCGCCGACGAGGTCCACCCGGGACACCTCGACGAGATGCCCCTTCTCCAGCACACCGAGCGAGGCGAGGATCTCGCCGTACAGCCGGGCGACCGTCGTCTTGCCGGTGCCGGGGGAGCCCGTGAACACCAGATGGCGCCGTACCGAGGCCGCCTTGAGGCCCGCCTGCTGCCGACGGCGGCCCACTTCGATCATGTCGGTGAGGGCCCGCACCTCACGCTTGACGCTCTCCAGGCCCACCAGCGTGTCGAGTTCACCGAGAACGGCCTTCGACGTGCGCGCCGCCTGCGCGGGCTCCGCGACGGACACGAGCGGCTCCTGCTCGGTGGTGCGCTGGCCCGGGATCGCGCCCAGCAGGCCCGATGACGGGCTCGACGTCTGTACGGCCGTCTCGTGCGCCGGGGGCCGCGGGCCGGCGCTCTCGTCGCTCGTGCAGTCCTCGACGACCGGGCCCCCGCCGGCGCCCTGCGCGGCGCCGTCCGCGAACTCGTAACCCCCGCGCGCACAACGCTCCGTACGGCACTTCTTCAGCGTCGCGCGGCAGCCGTCGATCACATGGAAGCCGTAGCCCCCGCTGTCCGTCACGCGGCAGTTGAGGAAGCTGCCCCGGCCGCCCGCCGACACATAGAAGCCCGCCTCGGCCGGTGAGGTGACCGTGCAGCGCTCGAAGGTGGGATCGGCGCCCTTGGTGACGATCACGCCGGTCTGGGTGCCGTCCACGGTGCAGCCGGACAGTGTGCCGCCGCTGCCGTGGTCGCGGAACCAGGCGCCCGTCGCGGCGTCCCGGATACGGCAGTCGTCCAGCTGTGCGGTGGCGCCGTCGCTCACCGAGACGGCCGTGTTGCGCACTTGGGAGAGATCACTGTCGACGACGTCCGCGCGCGAACCCCGGTCGAGCACGAACAGGGCGTCCGGGACGTCGTGCACCCGGCACGACTCGAGCACCGCGGTCGCGCCGTCGCTGACCCACACCGCGGGGTAGTCGCCCGTGCTGTCGAAGATCTCGCACTGGTTGGCGTCCACGCGTGTGCCCGGGTCCCAGACCGAGAGGCCGTTGCGCCCGAACTGCCGCACGCTGGTGCGGGTCAGGGTGAGGACCGAGCGCGAGCGCAGATCGACCGCGTTCTCCGGGATGTCGTGGATACGGCAGTCGGCGAGCGTGAGCACTGCGTCCGTGTCGAGGGTGACGCCGTCCGCGGTCGTACGGTGCACATCGCAGTCGGTGAGATGGGCCGTGGCCCGCCCGGTGATCTGCACCCCGGAACCCTTGACCTCGTACACCTCGCAGCCGACGGCCTCCAGTGACGAGTTCTCACCGGTCACCGACAGGCCCGCGCCGGAGGCGTGGTGCACCCGGCAGCGCTCCAGGCGCGGATGGGCGCCCCCGCGGACCGCGACGCCCGACTGACCGGCCGCGACGACCTCGCACTCCTCGAACACCCCACCGCCGCCGTCCAGTACGGCGATGCCGATACCGGCCGGATTGTCGACCGTGCAGCGCCGCACGGTCGGACGGGCGCCTCCGCGTACCTCGATCCCGGCCGCGGACCGCGTGACGATCCGCACGTCGAGGAGTTCTGGAGTGCCCTCCTCGACGAGCAGTGCGGGCGCGGCAGAGTCCTGGCCCTCCACATGCAGGTCCTGGACCACGGCGGAGGCGCGCACGGTCAGCGGCACCCCGTCCACCGGCGCGATGCGCACGGAGCCGGGGAAGCCCTCGGGGCCGCGCAGCGTCACCGCGCGCTGCACCACCAGGTTTTCCCGGTAGGTGCCGGGAGCGACGGTGAGTACATCACCGTCTGCGGCGGCCTCCAGGGCGGCGGCCAGCGATGCGTACTCTCCCGTGCGGCGCCGCCACCGCGAGGTGCCGGTGTGCGTCACCTGGACCGTGCCCTGTGCCATGGCGCTGTTGTGCCCCCACCTCGTCGTACGCGGGTCCTGCGAGGCCGTACTGAAACCCCGTCGGGATCAAGGACAGCCTCTCACGACGGTGCCGAACAGTTCGGCCGGTCCACCGTAGCGTGCGCGGGGACGCCGGGTTGACCGGAGCGGAAAGGCTGTCAGCTGCCGGTGCCGGTCCTGCCCCAGTCGGGGCCCGCCTTGTCCCATGCCTGGTCCCAACGGGCATACCGGCGACGGACCATGCGCCAGAGGAGCAGCCGTCTGCCGCCCTCGACGAGTCCCGCGCACATCAGGGCCGCGCCGAACCCGGCCAGCACGGCGTGCGTCGTCGCGGTGGCGCTGTCCAGCGGGCGGCCCACTATTCGGCCGTGCAGGTCGGTCCAGATCGTGAAGTGGTCCCCGCGGTGGGGGGACTTGAGGGCGGCTGTCACCGCGCCGTGCTGCGGGGTGCCGTCCGGCGCCGTCCAGTCGGCCAGTACGCGGCTGTGGGGGTCCCGTACCGACGATGTCTCGGGGTCGGGCTCCAGCGGGCTGCGGGACAGCTTCTTGAGGACGGTGGCCGCCACCTCGTGGCGGGTCTGACGCTGCTCCCGTACGGACTGCTGCAAGGCGCCCTGGGCCGCGGCCCCGACGACGGCGCCGAGGAGGGGCGCGGCGACGAGGACGAGCAGGATGGCCGCCAGGGCCAGCCAGGCCTCGGCCAGATCGGTCGTGCGGCGCAGCGGATTGTGCCGCCAGCGCCAGAGTCCGCTGATAGCTCGCACCGTCCCGCACCCCCTTCCGCGTCCGTGATAACCCGCAGCGGAGCCGTTCACGCGAGAGCCCCGGGAAGAGAGAGCGAAATCACCCTCCCCATGGGCCTCTCATGAACTCCTCACGAAGTCTCAACGATCGTGCCCGCGGCCCGGGTTCCCCGTGAAAGCCCATTCGCGGGACTGGATCGCGCGGGCTATTCGAGGACGATGACCGGATCGCCGACGCGCACCGTGCCGGGGGACTCGGGGACCAGGTTCTGTCCGAAGACCAACTGGCCGCCGAAGCGGCGGTGGCGTCCGAGGGTGCGCAGGGGTTCCTTGCCGCGCTCGGCGGACACCTGGTCGGTGGTGGTCACGACGCATCGGCCGGACATCCTGGCGACCCGGAAGGTGACCTCGCCGATGGCGATCCGGGACCAGTCGTCCTCGGCCCAGGCGGCGGTGCCGGACACGACCGCGTTCGGCCGGAAACGGTTCATCGGGAGTGGGCCCTCATGGGCGTGGTCGCCTTGCGCGATCAAGGAGTTGAGGGCCTTCAGCGAGGCGAGGGTGGTGACCAGCAGCGGATAGCCGTCGGCGAAGGCGACGGTCTCGCCCGGGAGCGCGAAGTCCGGGTCGACGGGCCGGCGCGTGGCCGGATCGTCCATGTGGACGAGGCGCACCTCGGCGCCCAGATAGTCGCTGCACCAGGCATGCGCGGTGGCGTCGGCGAGGACGGCCTCCACCTTGTCGCCGAAGACGTCCAGCGTCGTCGTGCCGACCGGCTCGGGCACGGGGACGTTCACCGGCTCACGGCCCTCCGCGGACAGCCGTATGCCGCCGCCGGGCAGCAGCTCGGCGGCGGCCAGTGCCAGACGTGGCTGCTGGCGCTGCGTGACGACCTTTCCCCCGTCGTCGATCAGTGTCCAGCGTCGGTCCCCGGCCAGCCCCCAGGGCTCCACGACGGCTTCCCGGGGTGACTGGCCCCGGAACGCCTTGACCGGATGGACATGGATCGAGTGCAGCTCCGCGTTCCCCATGACACCCATGGTGCCAGCAGGCACCGACAATCCGGTGCGAATGAGTCAGTAGCCGCGGTACTGCTGGCTGTTGTACGGATCCTGGTAGGGAACCGGAGCGGGACGGGGAGCCGCGGGGCGCATCGCCTCGTAGCCGGTGCCGGCCGCCATCGGGCGCTGCTGCTGCGGCTGGGCGCCCGGGTAACCGCGCGGTCCCGCCGCCTGCTGCGGGATGTACGGCGCGGGGGCGTGCTGGAGCGGTGAGGGCTGCTGGGCCTGCGGGTAGCCGTACGAGGCCTGATGGGAGGGGCCGGCCGGCAGAGCGGGAAGCGCCGACGGAAGGGCGGGCAAATGGCTGCCCGTGTCGTAGGCGGCGGGAACCCGGATCGGAGCGATCTGAGGGGTGCCCCGCTCGGCGACGAGGGAGTCGTAGATCGGGGTGTCCTGGAAGGCGGAGTAGTAACCGCCGCCATAGGTGGAGCGGGGGGAGGTCATGGCACATAAGTTAAGCCCACGATGTGCTGGTTGGGGAGACCGATAAGAGGGTTGTTTTCCGTGTCGGCAGTGACGCGGGATCCCCAATGCGAGCGAACTCGGCAAAAAAGGACGCCAAAGAGGGTTCAGATCGTGTAAAGGCCGAGTTCCTGGCGGGTTACCGGCGGTTGACCATGGATCTTCCTGTGCGGGTCATGGGAGTTCGATGGGTCGGGGGATTAGGTTTGGCTCGGAGGGGGCCCGCGGACTGCTCGGGGCGTGGCCCGGCGCGGAGACACGTGATGGGGGCGTACATGTCAATGTCTAAGGGATCGAATGTTCCTGTCCCGACGACCGCGCTGCGCGTGGAATTGGGATGGCGTTCAGGACCCGGAGTCCCCGACGCGGATGCCTCCGCGCTGTTGCTGGTCTCCGGAAAGGTCCGTTCGGACGGCGACTTCGTCTTCTACAACCAGCCGTCGCACTCCTCCGGCGCCGTGCGGCACGAGGGCAAACGGGACACCGGCGGCCAGGTGACCGACGCACTGCTCGTCGACCTCACGCGCGTCGAGCCCGCGATCGAGACGGTGGTGCTGGCCGCCTCCGCCGACGGCGGCACCTTCGGGCGGGTGCCGGGCCTCTACATCCGGGTGCTCGACGCGCAGCGGGGCACGGAGGTCGCACGTTTCGACAGCGCCGACGCGACCATTGAGACCGCCTTCGTGCTCGGCGAGCTCTACCGGCGCCAGGGCGCCTGGAAGTTCCGCGCGGTCGGACAGGGCTACAGCAGCGGACTCGAAGGACTGGCCACGGACTACGGGATCACCGTGGACGAGCCGCAGCACGCGGCACCCACCGCCGCGCCGCCCGCGCCCGGCACCCGCGTGCAGGGTCCGCCGCCCGTGGCTCCACCGGTGACCATGCCTGCGCCGGGGACGACGCCTCCGCCGGTCGCCCCGCCCGTGACGATGCCCCCGCCCCCGACGGCTCCGCCGGCCGCCCCGCCCACGGCTCCTTCGGCTCCGGTGCGCCTGTCCAAGGTCACGCTCACCAAGGAGGCCCCCTCGGTCTCGCTCGCCAAGCAGGGCGGCACGTCCGGTGCCATGCGCGTGAACCTCAACTGGCAGGTGCGCAAGCAGTTCTCGGGATGGGGCAGCAAGCGGGGCCGTGCCGTCGCGATGCACGCGGACCTCGACCTCGACCTGTGCGCCCTGTACGAGCTCTCGGACGGCCGCAAGGGAGTCGTCCAGGCACTCGGCAACGCCTTCGGGGCGCTGCACCAGCCGCCGTACATCCATCTCGACGGCGACGACCGCACCGGCGCCGTGGCCAGTGGCGAGAACCTGTCCATCAACCTTGACCACAAGCAGAGCTTCCGGCGCATCCTCATCTTCGTGACCATCTACGAAGGAGCGCGTTCCTTCGCCGACCTGCACGCCACGGTCACCCTGCAACCGCTGGGCGGCGCCCCGGTCGACTTCTCGCTCGACGAGTGCACGGTGCCCTCGACCGTCTGCGCCCTCGCCCTCATCACCAACAACGGCGGCGACCTGGTCGTCCAGCGCGAGGCCCGCTATCTGGTCCCCGAGCGCGGCGTGAGCCCGCAGCGCACCGTGGACTACGCCTACGGGTGGGGCATGAACTGGACCCCCGGCAGGAAGTGAGCGATCAGCTCTCGTCGAGCGCGGTGTCGGGGCGCGTGTAGGTGCGGCCCTTCCAGGCCGCGCCGCGCCCCCTGTAGTGCTGCACCGCGGAATCGACGGTCATGAGGAGGTACAGGAACGCGGTGACCGGCAGCAGCGGAGCGAGCCACAGGGGCTGCCGGTAGTAGCGGAGCATCGGCACATAGGTAACCGTCATCAGCAGCCACGCGAGCCCCCCGGCCGTCGCCGCCCACATGTTTCCCGCGGCGAGGCCCACCGCGAGAGCCACCGGTGGCACCAGGTAGACCACGGCAAGACCGGCGACCGTCCCGGCGAGCAGCAGCGGGTTGTGCCGCAGCTGGGCGTACGCGCTGCGCGAGACCATCCGCCACAGGTCGTGCAGTCGCGGATACGGCCGCACACTGTCCACCCGGTCGGCGAGCCCCAGCCAGATGTGGCCGCCGGATTTCTTGACCGCCCGGGCGAGCGCCACGTCGTCGATCACGGCATGCCGGATCGCGTCCGGAATCCGCGCCCGCTCGGCGGCATCCGTGCGCAGCAGGACACATCCGCCCGCCGCGGCCGCCGTCCGCGAGCCCTTCACCGCGATCCGGCGGAAGGGGTAGAGCTGTGCGAAGAAGTAGACGAAGGCGGGCACGACGAGCCGCTCCCACACGCTTTCCACGCGCAGCCGGGCCATCTGCGAGACGACGTCGAAGTCACCGGTACGCGCTGCCGCGACCAACTCGCGCAGGCTGTCCGGGGCATGGGCGATGTCCGCGTCCGTGAGCAGCAGGAATTCGGGTGCACGCGTGCGTGCCAGGCCGATGCCGTGGCGCACGGCCCAGAGCTTGCCCGTCCAGCCCTCCGGCGGCTCTCCCGGCGAGTCGACGGTGAGTGGCAGCCCCCCGTGAGTGCGGGCGAGCTCACGGGCGAGTTCCCCGGTGCCGTCCGAGCTGCCGTCGTCGACGAGGAAGACCTCCGCCCGCCCGGGATAGTCCTGGGCGAGGAGCGACGGCAGGCTCGCGGGCAGCACGGCGGCCTCGTCGCGCGCGGGGACGACGACGCAGACGGGGGGCCAGTCGTCCGGGTCCGTGCGGGCCGGCAACCTGATGTCCGTGCGCCAGAAGAAGCCCTGGCAGAGCAGCAGCCACAGCCAGGCGGCGAGTGATCCGGCGGCGATCCACACGATGGCGCTCACGGCCGCAGTCTGCCCCACCGGACCGACTCGTCGGAGCGCATCGTCTATCGTGACCGGGTGAAGATCGCGCTCATGGACTCCGGAATCGGCCTGCTTCCCGCCGCCGCCGCGGTACGCCGTCTGCGACCGGACGCGGATCTCGTGCTCTCCTGGGATCCGGACGGGATGCCCTGGGGGCCGCGCACGCCGCAGGACATCACACGGCGCGCCCTGGCGGTCGCCGAGGCCGCTGCCGCGCACGGTCCCGATGTCCTGATCGTCGCCTGCAACACGGCCTCCGTCCATTCCCTGCCCGAGCTGCGCGCACGGTTCGAACCGGATCTGCCGGTCATCGGCACGGTCCCGGCGATAAAACCGGCCGCCGCGGGAGGCGGGCCCGTCGCGATCTGGGCGACACCCGCCACCACCGGGAGCCCTTACCAGCGTGGTCTCATCCGTGAGTTCGCCGATGGTGTGGCGGTCACCGAAGTGCCCTGCCCGGGGCTCGCGGACGCCGTGCACCACGCCGACGAGGCGGCCACCGACGCCGCGATCGCCGCCGCCGCCGCACTCACCCCCGACGACGTGACGACGGTCGTACTCGGCTGCACCAACTACGAACTGGTCGGCGAGCGCATCCGCGCGGCCGTGCAGAAGCCCGGACACGCGCCCCTCATCCTGCATGGCACGGCCGGAGCGGTCGCCGCCCAGGCGCTGCGCAGGATCGGCGAGCTCCCGGACCCCGAGGCACCCGCCGAATCCCGCCTCACGGTCATGCTCAGCGGCCAGGAGGGCGTGCTGCCCGCGACGGCGCTTGCGTACGCGGAAGGCCGCCTCCTGTCGGCGGTCAGCCCGGCGCACTGATCGACGGCCACTCTGCGTACGGCCCTGGTCGGCCACCGCGTGAATGCCCTCCGTAGGACGATCGTCCACCCGGAGTAGTAACGCTCAGCGACACGGTGCCCGCGGTGCGGAACCTGAGTACCCTCATTGACATGAGGGACCACCCCCACGGCGAAGACACCCCGAACCCGGAGATCTGGACCGGTCGTGCGACCAACCGCGTCCAGTGGCTGCCCGCGCTCGGCGGCGCCGCCTGCCTGGCGCTCGGTATCGAGCTGGCCGTCGACTCCGTCTGGACGTCGGGCGCGGCCCCGCTCGTCATGTCCGTGGTCGGGTGCATCGCGGCCGGACTGCTCATCCTCTTCGGCACGCTCGCGTTCGTGCACGTGGCTGTGAAGGTCGACAAGGACTGCGTGGAAGTGCGCTGCGGCCACATCGGTCTGCCGCGCCGCCGCATCCCCCTCTCACAGGTCGTCGGCGCCGACTTCGCGCCCCAGGTCACCCCGCGCCAGTGGGGCGGCTGGGGCTACCGCTGGCGGCCCGAGCTGGGGACCGCCGTCATTGTCCGACGCGGCGAGGGCGTGGTGCTGCGGCTCGGCGACGGCCATACGTTCACGATCACGGTGGACAACGCGGAGGCGGCGGTACGGATCATCCGGGACCGGCTGCGGCCGGCCACCCCCGGCACCGTGGTCTGACCCGGACCGGGCTGCCGTGGCGTAACGCGCTCACGGCTCCAGACGGTCGCCCCGCGGGCGGGCGGCGCCGTCCATGACGTTCTCAGGCCCCTCGTCGACCAGTGGCCGTGCCGTGGCGAGGCCCGCGAGCAGGCCCGCGCCGGCCGTCACCGTGGTGAAGCTCAGAGCGTTGCCGATCGACGCGATGGCGGCCAGTGCCGTCAGGGCCGCGCCCGCCGTCAGGGCGATCGGCGTGGGGCGCGGGGTGCGCCACAGCGCGTACAGGACCCAGCAGAACACCGCCGCGAGCAGTGCCACGCCGATCACGCCCTGCTCGGCCGCCTGCTGCAGAGGCGCGGAGTGGGGTTTGCCGTCGGGCAGCAGCGACTGCGTGACCGTCGGGCTGAGCTCTCCGTAGCGCCCGGGCCCCACACCCAGCGCCGGATCCTGGCGGGCCAGGCGGAGCGCGTCGTGCCAGAGCAGGACCCTGTGCTGGGTGAGCTGCCCCTCCAGGGAGGCGGTCAGGCCGTCGGGCAGCGCGTTCTCGGCGATCGCCCAGGTGGCTCCCGTCACGAGCGCCGCGGCGAGCGCGAGGCCCGTGAGCCCCAAGGCGCGGCGGCGCATCCGGGCGGCGGCGAGCGAACAGAGCAGGACCCCGGTGCACGTGACGAACCCGGTGGTCGACCCCAGCAGCGCCGCGGTCACCGCGATTCCGGCGGCCAGCAGCCTCAACGCCAGGCGCAGCGCCGACGGGCGTGCCGCCCAGGCCGCACAGCACGCGGCTCCGGCGGAGAGCGTCAGCAGCGCGGCCGTGGCGCCCGTGTGTCCGAGCGGCAAGCTGATCTGCGGGCCGGGAGTGACGATCGCGAGGCCGAGTCCGGCGAGCGCCCCGGCGCAGGGGGCGGCGACCGGCAGGAGCGCCCCGAGGATCCGTCCCGAGGCGTAACCGGCAGCCACCGCGAGCACCGCCAGCAGTACGCCCTCGGGCCTGCCGTCGTGCGCGGCCGCTGTGATCAACGACCAGACGGCGCATGCCGCGAGCACGATCACGCCCGTGGCGTCCGAAGCATTGCGTCTTTCGCCCGCGGCCGCTGAATCGGCCGCGGACGTCATCCCCGTGGACCCCACCCCGTCGCCCCCCGACTATGCCGAGCCCCGGCCGCCGTGGCCGCATCCGGCCGCAGGTCAGAGACTCGGGCACACCGTAACGGGTGATGCGCCGGTTTGTGGACAAGTTGCGCAGGAACGTTGCTTCAGACGTGTGCGGAGCGTCCTGCCGGACAGCCGCTTTCCCACCGGGGACGACGAGACCGTGCTGTCGGCGCCCAGGTCACGCGCCGTACACTCCCCGAGTGACCGCCACCGCAACCACCGTAGACGAGCCGGAACAGCTCGAACCCCAGGCCGCACCCGCCTCGCGCGCTGCCGGACTGGTGCGGCGTCTCGTTCCGGCCGCCGCCGCGACGCTCTCCGGAGTGCTGCTGTACGTCAGTTTTCCCCCACGGACCCTGTGGTGGCTCGCCCTGCCGGCCTTCGCGGTCTTCGCCTGGACGCTGCGCGGCCGTACCTGGAAGGCGGGTCTCGGGCTCGGCTATCTGTTCGGCCTCGGGTTCCTGCTGCCGCTGCTCGTGTGGACCGGTGTCGAGGTCGGCTCCGGTCCGTGGCTGGCCCTTGCGGCGGTGGAGGCGGTGTACATCGCGCTCGTCGGCGCGGGCATCACGGTCGTCTCCCGGCTGCCCGCGTGGCCGGTGTGGGCGGCCGCGGTGTGGATCGCGGGCGAGGCGGCACGCGCGCGTGCGCCGTTCGGCGGCTTCCCCTGGGGAAAGATCGCCTTCGGGCAGGCCGACGGAGTGTTCCTGCCGCTCGCCGCGGCGGGCGGCACCCCGGTGCTCGGCTTCGCCGTCGTGCTCAGCGGCTTCGGTCTCTACGAGATCGTGCGCCTGGTCCTCGAAGGCCGCCGCACCCGTGCCGTCCAGCGAGGCGCCGCGGCGGTGGCGCTGCTCAGCGTCGCCGTGCCCGTGGTGGGTGCGCTCGCCGCACGGACGCTGGTGAGCGACAAGGCCGAGAACGGGACGGCGACCGTCGCGGTCATCCAGGGCAACGTGCCGCGTGCGGGGCTCGAGTTCAACGCCCAGCGGCGCGCGGTCCTCGACTACCACGCGCGGGAGACCGAGCGGCTGGCCGCCAAGGTCAAGGCGGGCAAGGTCGCACAGCCCGACTTCGTGCTGTGGCCGGAGAACTCCTCCGACATCGACCCGTTCGCCAACTCCGACGCGCGCGCCGTGATCGCCGGGGCGGCCAAGGCGATCGGCGCCCCCATCTCGGTGGGCGGCGTCGTCGAGCGGGACGGCAAGCTCTACAACGAGCAGATCCTGTGGGACCCGGAGAAGGGCGCCGTCGACACGTACGACAAGCGGCAGGTGCAGCCCTTCGGTGAGTACCTCCCGATGCGGTCGCTGCTCGGGGCGATCAACAAGAACTGGACCAGCATGGTCCGTCAGGACTTCAGCCGGGGCACCAAGCCGGGCGTGTTCACGATGGACGGCACCAAGGTCGGCCTGGTGACCTGCTACGAGGCCGCCTTCGACTGGGCGGTGCGCTCCGAGGTCACCGACGGCGCCCAGCTGATCTCGGTGCCCAGCAACAACGCGACCTTCGACCGCAGCGAGATGACCTACCAGCAGCTCGCCATGTCCCGCGTCCGCGCCGTGGAGCACAGCCGCACCGTCACGGTGCCGGTGACGAGCGGCGTCAGCGCCGTGATCATGCCGGACGGGAAGATCACCCAGAAGACCGGGATGTTCGTGGCCGACTCGCTGGTCCAGAAGGTGCCGCTGCGCTCCTCCGAGACCCCGGCCACGAAGCTCGGGATCCTCCCCGAGATGCTCCTGGTGCTAGTCGCGGCGGGCGGGCTCGGCTGGGGGGTGGCGACGGCGGTCCGCGGACGGCGGAGCACCGGCGTCTGAGGACCGGGTCCCGGAGCACAACTGGCTCATGGCACCGGCCCATTAGGGTCGGTGCATGGCTACTCCTGATTTCATCCGCACGATCCGTGCCACCGCCGGGCAGCAGCTGCTCTGGCTGCCCGGCGTCACCGCCCTTGTCTTCGACGACGAGGGCCGGGTGCTCCTCGGGCGCAGGGCCGACACCGGAATGTGGGCGGTCATCGCCGGAATGCCGGACCCGGGGGAGCAGCCCGCCGCCTGCGCCGTCCGCGAGGTGTACGAGGAGACGGCCGTACGGTGTGTTCCCGAGCGCGTCGTCCTCGTACAGGCCCTGAAGCAGATCACGTACGAGAACGGCGACATCTGTCAGTTCATGGACATCACGATCCGTTGCCGGGCCGTCGGCGGCGAAGCCCGTGTCAACGACGACGAGTCGCTGGAAGTCGGCTGGTTCGACGTGGACGCCCTGCCGGAACTGAACGACCACGCACTCTTCCGGATCAAGCAGGCACTGGCCGACGCACCCACATGGTTCGACCCTATGACCTGAGGCTGAAGTGTGTGTGGTGACCATATCGGTCGGGGCGAGGGCGCTGCCTAGGGTCGAGACATGACCGCGCCCAGCGCCCTCTCGGGCCTCCACGCCTCCGCACTCGACCTCGGCGGCCGAACCGCCCTCGTCACCGGCGCCGCGGGCGGCATCGGCCGCGCGTGCGCGCTGCGGCTCGCCGCCGCCGGAGCCAAGGTGAGAGCGGTCGACCGGGACGCCGTCGGCCTGGACGCGCTGGCCGAACTCGCCCATGGCCTCGCGGGCACCGTCGAGCCGCATGTCCTCGACCTCACCGACCTCGACGCGGCGGAACAGGCCGCCGCGGGCACCGACGTCCTCGTGAACAACGCCGGGCTGCAACTGGTGCGCCCCATCGAGGAGTTCCCGCCCGACGTCTTCCACACCGTGCTGACCGTGATGCTGGAGGCACCGTTCCGGCTCATCCGCGGAGCGCTGCCCCATATGTACGGGCAGGGCTGGGGCCGTATCGTCAATGTGTCGTCGGTCCATGGGCTGCGCGCCTCGGCGTTCAAGTCGGCGTATGTGGCCGCAAAACATGGTCTTGAGGGGCTCTCGAAAACCGCCGCCCTGGAAGGCGCACCCCATGGAGTCACCTCGAACTGTGTGAACCCCGCCTATGTGCGCACCCCACTGGTCGAGAAGCAGCTCGCCGACCAGGCGCAGGCGCACGGGATTCCGGCGGAGCGCGTGCTGGCCGAGGTGCTGCTGCAGGACAGCGCGGTCAAGCGGCTCATCGAGCCGGCGGAGGTCGCGGAGGCGGTGGCCTATCTGTGCGGTCCCCAGGCGGCCTTCATCACCGGTACGTCGCTGGCGCTGGACGGCGGCTGGACTGCGCACTGAGCCGGAGCCGGTCAGGAGCACGTCATGAGTTGTCCACAGGGGCCCTGGTGCCGGGCCGCCGATGCGTAATCCTGTGAGCATGTCCCGCGATCACGTGCAACCCGCCGAGCGCTCCGCCGACAGCGCCGAGGCGCCGTTTCTGGAACTCCTGGCCAGAGGCGCGTCCGCCGACGCGTACGAGCAGCCGGTGCTGCTCGCCCGCGCCGAGGGCCGTCCGCCCGAGCGCATCGCCGCGCTCGAACAGGCCATGCTGCTGGCCCTGCGTGTGCGCTCGGAGATAGAGGGCCGGCGCCGCCGTGAGGCCGAGCTCTCCGCGCTGTTCGAGACCGCGCACGACCTGGCGGGCCTGCGCGACCTCGATGCCGTGCTCCGGGCGATCGTGCAGCGGGCCCGGTCACTGCTGGGCACGGACGTCGCGTATCTGAGCCTGCACGACGCGGCCAGGGGCGACACCTATATGAGGGTCACCGAGGGTTCGGTGGCCGCGCGCTTCCAGCAGCTGCGGCTCGGCATGGGGGAGGGACTGGGCGGACTCGTCGCGCAGACCGCCCGCCCGTATGTCACCGACGACTACTTCAAGGACGAGCGTTTCCAGCACACCCGGGCCATCGACGCGGGCGTACGGGACGAAGGGCTCGTCGCGATTCTCGGCGTGCCGTTGATGATCGGGCCGCAGGTCATCGGAGTGCTGTTCGCGGCGGACCGTCGCGCGCGGGTCTTCGAGCGGGAGCAGATCGCCCTCCTCGGCTCGTTCGCGGCCCTGGCCGCAGCGGCGATCGACACGGCGAACTGGCTCACGGAGACCCGTTCCGCCCTCGACCGTCTGGGCCGCGCCAACGAGATCATCCGGGACCGCAGCGGAGTGATCGAGCGCGCGTCGGACGTCCACGACCGGCTCGCCGAACTCGTGCTGCGCGGCGGCGGGGTCCACGACGTGGCCGCCGCCGTGTCCGAAGTCCTCGACGGCACCGTCGAGTTCGCCGAGCCGGGCGACGCACCGACCGCCGCGCTGGAGGCATCCCGCGTCGAGGGCCACGCCGTGCGGCACGGGGACGACTGGGTCGCCGCCGTGGCGGCCGGCGGCGAACTGCTCGGCACACTGATGCTGCGCGGGCATCCGGGCCTCGACCCCGTCGACCAGCGCACCCTGGAGCGCGCCGCGATGGTCACATCACTGCTCCTGCTCGCCAGACGCTCCGCCTCCGAGGCCGAACAGCGCGTCCGCGGCGAGCTGTTGGACGACCTGCTGGACGCCCGCGACCGCGATCCGCGGCTGCTGCGCGAGCGGGCCGCCCGCCTGCACGCCGATCTCGACGGTCCCCATGTGGTGCTGGCCGCCCGGCTCGACGCCACAGCCGACGATGCCGACCAGGAGGCCGCCGCTCGCAGACGGCTGTGGTCCGCCGCCTCCCATCTCGCCGGCACCCGGCACGGGCTGGCCGCGGCCCGCGAGGGCGGCACCGTCCTGCTGCTCCCCCTCGGCCCCGGCGACACCGCGACGACCCTGGCCCGCCGTACGGCCAGGGACCTGGGCACCGCCGTGCGTGAGCAGGTCACCGTCGGCGCCTCCGCGCCCGTCGAGCAGCTCGCCGCCCGCCCGGACGCCGTGGTCGCGGCGTACGCGGAGGGGCAGCGCTGCCTGGAAGCCCTGCGCCTGCTCGGCCGGGCCGGAGACGGCGCCGCCGCCGAGGACTTCGGGTTTCTGGGGCTCCTGCTCGCCGGGGACCGGGACATCTCCGGCTTCGTCGACCGCACCATCGGCCGGGTGGTGACGTACGACGAGCGGCGGGGCACCGATCTGCTGCGCACCCTCGACGCGTACTTCGCGTGCGGCATGAGTCCGGCGCGCACGAAGGACGACCTGCATGTGCATGTGAACACGGTGGCGCAGCGGTTGGAGCGGGTGGGGCGGCTGCTCGGGGACGACTGGCAGAGCCCGGCCCGCGTGCTGGAGATCCAACTCGCCCTGCGGCTGCACCGGTTGTCGTCCGCAGCCCCGCACTGACCCCCGTACATGTCAGCTGCGTACGGGGGTCAGTGCGGGAGTGGGGGGCCGGGGGTTCAGGCGGTGCGGGCGTCCGCCGTCGGGGCCGCCACGGGCCGATCGTCGGTCGGGGCGTCGACCTCGGCCAGGTCGCGGTGCCGTGTCTCCTTGGCGGCCCCCACCGCGATCAGCGTGACGACGGCCGCCGCGATCACATACAGGGAGATCGGTGTGGAGCTGCCGTAGTCGGACAGCAGGGCGGTCGCGATGAGCGGTGCGGGCGCGCCCGCCGCGACCGAGGCGAACTGGGCGCCGATCGAGGCACCCGAATAACGCATCCGGGTCGCGAACATCTCGGAGAAGAAGGCGGCCTGGGGCGCGTACATGGCGCCGTGCAGCACCAGGCCGACGGTGACGGCGAGGACCAGGTTCCCGAAGCCCCCGGTGTCGATGAGGGAGAAGAAGGGGAACATCCACAGGCCGACTCCGGCGGCGCCCAGCAGATAGACGGGCCGGCGGCCGATCCGGTCCGAGAGCGCGCCCCACGCCGGAATGACGGCGAAGTGCACGGCGGACGCGATGAGCACCGCGTTGAGCGCCGTCTGCTTGGAGACGCCGGCCGACGTGGTGGCGTACACGAGGATGAAGGCGGTGATCACGTAGTAGCTGATGTTCTCCGCCATCCGGGCGCCCATCGCGACCAGCACGTCGCGCCAGTGGTCGCGCAGTACGGAGACCAGCGGCAGCTTCTCGGGCTCTTCGGTCCGCGCCCCCTTACGGGCCTCGGCCTGCGCCAACGCCCGCTTGAAGACCGGCGATTCATCGACAGACAGACGTATCCACAAACCGACGGCCACCAGGACGCCGGAGAGCAGGAACGGGATGCGCCAGCCCCAGGAGCCGAAAGCGTCGTCCGACAGCGTGGCGGTCAGCAGCGAGAGCACACCGGTGGCCAGGAGCTGCCCCGCGGGTGCTCCGGTCTGCGGCCACGAGGCCCAGAACCCGCGACGCCTGGCGTCCCCGTGCTCGGACACCAGCAGGACGGCGCCGCCCCACTCGCCGCCCAGGGCGAAACCCTGCACCAGACGCAGCGTGGTGAGCAGCACGGGGGCGGCGGCGCCGACGGTCGCGTGCGTGGGCAGCAGGCCGATGGCGAACGTCGCCCCGCCCATCAGCAGCAGGCTCAGCACCAGCAGCTTCTTGCGGCCGAGCCGGTCGCCGTAGTGCCCGAACACGAGCGCGCCGAGCGGCCGGGCAGCGAACCCGACCGCGTACGTCAGGAACGACAGCAGCGTGCCGACGAGCGGGTCGGAGTCCGGGAAGAACAGCTTGTTGAAGACGAGGGCGGCGGCCGAGCCGTAGAGGAAGAAGTCGTACCACTCGATGGTGGTGCCGATGAGGCTCGCGGCGACGATGCGCTTGAGGTTCACGGACGTCGGCGGAGCGGCTGCTGCGGAGGCCATGTGCACCACTTCCAGGTGTTCGGTGGGGACGTGTATGTGTCGGCACACGCTAGGAACACGCAGGTCGGGCGCACATGTGGCGGGACAACATAGTTCGGGGTCGGAGTGTGAGCGTGGCCTCCACGTGTGCCGCGCGAAACCCTGGCTGGGGACTTCAGGGGCAGCTCAACAGACGGCGTCGCAGAGCGCGACCGCCGATGTTCGGATCTCGGCGACGAGGGCCACGGGGTGTACGCGCAGCCTCAGCGCCAGTCGGGTGCGCCTGAGGCGGGCGGCAGGTGGGTTTCGATCTTCGCTCGTATCTCCCGCATCACGGAGACGATGCGGCTCTCGTGTTCAGGGGTCAGCCGGGCCACCGGGACCGAGCAGCTGATGGCGTCGGTGGCCGGGGTGTCGTAACGGAGGGCGAAGCCGAAGCCGGCGATACCGGGCACCGTCTCTTCGTGGTCGATCGAGTAGCCGCGCTCGCGCACCTGGGCCAAGTCGGCGAGCAGTGCGGCGCGGTCGGTGTGCGTCTTCTCCGTGAAAGCGGTCAACGGCCCGTCGGGGACCGGCAGTTCGTCGTCGGCGCGCTCGGCGAGCAGCGCCTTTCCGAGGGCGCCGGCATGAGCCGGGATGCGGCGGCCGACCCGGCTGATGGTGCGCAGGTACTCGTGGGACTCGCGGGTGGCGAGGTAGACGACGTCCGGGCCGTCGAGGCGTGCCATGTGGATCGTCTCGCCGAGCGCGTCCGAGGCCTCGTCGAGATACGGGCGGACCGCATGGATGCGCCGGTCGCCGTCGAGGTAGCTGGTCCCGGTGAGCAGCGCGCGGATCCCGATGCCGTAGAGGGATCCGGTGGCGTCGGTGCGGACCCAGCCGCAGTCGACGAGAGTCTGCAGCAGCTGGTACATGCTGCTGCGCGGCACTTCCAGCTCCTCCGCGAGCTGGTCCAGACGCGAGGGCCGCTCGCCCCGCGCGGCGAGCAGTTCCAGCAGCGCGACCGTCCGGGCCGCCGACTTCACGCCGCGGACACCTCTTCCCTCCGACATGGGCCCATCGTAAATCCGCGCCGATCGGTGGCCGCACACCCATTGACCCTTCAAGTTCACCGACCTAACCTTCATCTACATACATGGACGGCATCTGCATATAGGGATGAGAGTTATGGCAAGCAACAGCGCGGAGGTCGCAGGGGTCGCCCAGCGGGTCCGTGAGGGAATGGCTGACGGGGTGCTGTCCTTCCCGCTCACGAGCTTCGGGGACGACGGCGGCCTCGACCTGGCCGCGTACCGGGCGTACCTGACCGACCAGTTGGCCACCGCCCCCGGCGCGGTGTTTCCGGCCTGCGGGACCGGAGAGTTCTTCTCGCTGGACGAGGACGAGTACCGGGCGGTCGTGCGGGCCACGGTCGAGGTCGCCGACGGGCGGTTGCCGGTGGTCGCGGGCATTGGCTACGGCTGGGCGCAGGCGCTGCGGTTCGCCCGTATCGCGGAGGAAGTCGGCGCGGACGCCTTGCTGGTACTGCCCCACTACCTGGTCGGGGCCCCGCAGGACGGTCTGGTGGAGCAGCTGCGCCGTATCGCCGACGGGACCCGGCTGCCCCTCATCGCCTACCAGCGCGGCCAGGTCGCCTTCTCCGTCGACGGCCTGCGCCGAATCGCTGAGATCCCCACCGTCATCGGTCTGAAGGACGGCCACAGCGACCTCGACCGGCTCCAGCGCCTCACCCTTTCCGCGCCCGAGGACTTCCTCTTCTTCAACGGCGCCGCCACCGCCGAGATCCAAGCCCGCGCGTACGCCACCGTCGGTGTCCCTGCCTACTCGTCGGCCGTCCACGCCTTCGCGCCCGAGATCGCGAATGCCTTCTTCACCGCCCTGCGGGACGGGAACGACGCGGTGGTGACCGTGCTCCTGCGCGAGTTCTACGTCCCGCTGGTCGAACTGCGCGACCGGGTGCCGGGCTACGCCGTCTCCCTGGTCAAGGCCGCCGCCCGGCTGCGCGGCCTCCCGGTCGGCCCGGTGCGCGCACCGCTCACCGACCCTGGCCCGACCGACCTCGCCGACCTGGAGAAGGTGCTGGACCACGGCCTGAGCCTGGTCGGCGCCGTACGACGATCCGCTTGACGAACCCGGGCATCCCTGGCCGTACGACGAACCCGCGGGTGGCTGTCGCTCCCGCTGGATGACGCGCGGCCCGGCTCAGGCAGACCGGCAGTAGGCCGGAGCCGCCACCCACCCGTCGCTCTTCGCTCCGCGTGCGGTCGATCGGGCCGTACACAGTGCCCGCGGAGCCTCCGACCGCTCACTCAACAGTTCAAAGGGGAACTGCCATGCCTCTCGTCGTAGTCGGGATCAGTGTTCTGATCCTGCTGCTGCTCATGACCAGGCTGAAACTGAACGGCTTCGCGGCCCTGCTGCTCGTGGCCGTCGGTGTCGCACTGGTCCGGGGCATCCCGGTGGCGACCATCCCGGACGTCCTCTCCGAGGGCATAGGGGGCCAGATCGGCGACACCATGCTCACCATCGGGCTCGGCGCGATGGTCGGCCGCGTCATGGGGGACTCCGGCGCCGCGCAGCGAATAGCGGGCAGGCTCCTCGATGCCTTCGGCCCGCGCGGGGTCCAGATCGCCATGGTGGTCACGTCCATGCTGATCGGCGTGACCATGTTCTACGAGGTCGCCTTCATCATCATCGTGCCCATCGCGTTCACCCTGGTCAGGGTCACTGGGGTGAAGCTGCTCTGGGTCGGCCTGCCGATGTCCATTGCGTTGTCCACCATGCACAGCTTCCTGCCGCCGCACCCCGGCCCCACCGCCGTCGCCGCGACATTCCACGCCTCCGTCGGACTGACCCTGTTCTACGGCCTGTTCATCGCGATCCCTGTCGGGGCGCTCATCGCCCTGACCTGGCCGCGCCTGCCGTTCGTCCAGGCGATGAACCCGTCCATCCCTCAGGGCCTGGTCACCGAGCGGGAGTTCACCGACGAGGAGATGCCCGGCCTCGGCTGGTCGCTGTCCGTGGCACTCTTCCCCGTCGTGCTGATCGTGACCGCCGCCGTGACCGACATGGCCACCGACACCGAGAGCCCGTTCCTCCACACCGTCGCCTTCATCGGCTCGGCACCGGTCGCGCTGCTGCTGACCCTGTGCCTGGCGGTCTGGGCGTTCGGGCCGCGGATCGGCCGGAGTCTGGAGGAGGTCGGCGCCTCGTGCACCTCGGCGGCGAAGGCGATGGCGATGATCCTCCTGGTGATCGGCGCCGGCGGGGCCTTCAAGAACGTCCTCGTCGAAGGCGGGATCTCCGACTACATCAAGGACGCCACCGACAGTTGGTCCATCTCGCCGATCGTCCTCGCCTGGCTCGTCGCCGTCATCCTCCGCATCGCGCTCGGCTCGGCAACGGTCGCCGTCGTCACGGCCTCCGGCGTGGTGCTGCCGCTCCTGGCGGGAAGCGGGGTCCACCCGGAGATCATGGTGCTCGCCGTCGCCTGCGGCTCCATCGCCTGCTCCCATGTCAACGACCCGGGATTCTGGCTGTTCAAGGAGTACTTCAACCTCTCCGTCATCGAGGCGATCAAGGTCCGTACCACCTATACGACGGTGCTCGCCATCCTCGGCCTGGGCGGCGTCCTGGCGGCCGAGTGGGCGCTGGACGTCCTGAGCCTCTAACTCAACTTACCTAATGCACAAGGGATATGGACCAGCATGAGCAGTCAGCCGACCGTCACCGAGTTCTCTGTCTACCCCGTCGCCGGCCGCGACTGCATGGAGCTGAACCTCTCCGGCGCGCACGGCCCGTACTTCACCCGCAACGTCGTGGTTCTGAAGGACTCCGAGGGCCGTACGGGACTGGGGGAGGTGCCCGGCGGCGAGAAGATCACGCAGACCCTCCGCGACGCCGAACCTCTCGTCCTCGGGGCGAAGGTGGGCGACTACAAGCGCGTCCTGCGCGAGATCGGTGACCGGTTCGCCGACCGTGACGCCGGAGGCCGGGGCGCCCAGACCTTCGATCTGCGGACCACCGTCCACACCGTCACCGCCGTCGAGTCGGCGCTGCTCGACCTCCTCGGGCAGCACCTCGATGTGCCCGTCGCGGCGCTACTGGGGGACGGCCAACAGCGGGAGTCCGTACGGATGTTGGGCTATCTCTTCTATGTCGGCGACCCGGATCGGACCGACCTGGAGTACGTCCGCGAACCCGACTCCCCTGTGGAGTGGTACCGGGTCCGGCACGAGGAGGCCCTGTCACCGGAGGCGATCGTCCGGCAGGCCGAGGCGGCTTACGACCTTTACGGATTCCGGGACTTCAAGCTCAAGGGCGGTGTCCTGGAGGGTGCCGAGGAGGTCAGGGCCGTACGCGCTCTCAAGGACCGCTTTCCCGAGGCCCGGATCACCCTCGATCCGAATGGCGCGTGGTCACTGCGCGAGGCGATCGAGCTGTGCCGGCCCCTGGCGGGCACGCTCGCCTACGCCGAGGACCCCTGCGGAGCCGAAGGCGGCTACTCCGGGCGGGAGATCCTCGCCGAGTTCCGCCGTGCCACAGGCCTGCCCACCGCGACCAATATGATCGCCACCGACTGGCGGCAGATGACCCACGCCCTGGCCCTCCAGTCGGTCTCCATCCCGCTGGCCGACCCGCACTTCTGGACCATGCAGGGGTCGGTGCGGGTGGCGCAGCTGTGCAACGCGATGGGGCTGACCTGGGGTTGCCACTCCAACAACCATTTCGACATCTCCCTGGCCATGATCACGCACTGCGGTGCCGCGGCGCCAGGCGAGTACAACGCCCTCGACACGCACTGGATCTGGCAGGAGGGCCTGGAGCGGCTCACCATTGCCCCGCCGCGGATCGGCGGCGGCGAGATCGCCGTCCCGGACGCCCCGGGTCTGGGCGTCCAACTCGACATGGACCGTTTGCTCGCGGCCCACGAGCTCTACCGGGAGAAGGCGCTCGGATCCCGCGACGACGCTGTCACCATGCAATACTTCGTACCCGGCTGGGAGTTCGACGCCAAGCGGCCGTGTCTGGTGCGGTAGGCGACTGTTACCGCTCGACCGGTGTGGTGGTCACAGCCGTCGTCGTGACCACCACCTGCGCACACTCTTCCGGCCCGCCCGATCCGCAGCGTCGGCCAGGTAACCGGTGGCTCACTGAACGCGTCGTCGGCTCGGGCCGCGTCCTGTCTGCCGCCAACTCATCCGCCTGGGGCACCGTCGCATCAAGGGAATCGTGGGCCATAAGCGGCGCATCGTCGTCGACACCGGCGGTCTGCTCCTGGCGGTATTGGTCACTGTCGCGAGCGTGCAGGATTCCGTCGCCGGCCAAGCCCTCATCGAGAGGGTGGCCGCCGAGCGCCCCACCATCCGCAAGACCTGGGTCGACGGCGGATACCGCAAACACCTCGCCGAGCACGCCGCCACCCTCGGCGGAGTACCGTCGAGCGAACCTTGGCTGGCTGATGAACCACCACCGCCCGGCCAGCGACTGCGAGGCCCACCCCCACCCCTCCGAAGCCATGGTCCACCTTGCGATGGTGGGTCTGCCGCACGATTGGGTGACATCTTGACCTGCCCCAGGTCCTGGGTTCCAGTTCTGGTGGCTAACTGACGGCCTTCACGAAAGGCTGCCGGACATGCCCCCCGCCCAGAGGCACACAGTCCGCCTCCAGCTCGAGCAGGCCCCTGCGGACGGTGGTCTCGCTCGCTCCGGCAACCCGCGCGACGGCGCGGACGCCACCATGGCCGAGCAGACCCGCCTCCGTTGCCAGCATCAGCCGCCGCTGACGCTCGTTCAGATGCGGCAACAACACGACGAAACGCACGGCAAGTTGCTGCCGTACCCCCTCCTTGATCCCCATGCCAGATCAACGATCTGCACCGCCGAGAGCGACACCTTGTTTCCATACAGCTCCACTTCGTCCGCGACGTCTTCGCAGTGATCGAGAAAGGCTCGGGAGAGATGGTCGCGGCCACCATCCGTACCAGAGCCGGGAGGGCGTCGCGGTCGGCAGCGGGAGGTGTCGTTCTCCCGGAAGGGGCAGGCGCGGAATTTTGCCGTCGCTGTGGAGCAGGAGAAGCTTCTCGGTGTCCGTGCCGGGGTGTTGGGGTCGTCACGGTCCTTGGTTGATGTGTATCGCGAGTACATCGACGGCGGGCCGTATGCGGGGTCCACGCGGTATCAGTACGAGGCGAGCCTGCGTCTGCATGTCGAACCGTACTTCCGGCAGCGCGCCATCGGTTCTCTCCAGCCCAAGGACCTGCGGGGCTGGCTGACGTGGATGGTCGAAGAGCGTGGCTATGCGCGCAGCACAGTGGTGAACCGCTACGGGATCCTGCGTGGGGTGCTCGGCTATGCGGTCGCCAATGGCTATCGGGCCCAGGATCCGTCCCGGGGCTGGACCACCAGCCGTCACTACAGCAGGCGGGGAAGGCGCAAGACAGTGCGGCTGCCGACGCTGGCCGAGGTCACGGCCATCGCGGAGCATCTTCCCGCGCCTTACCGGTTGTTGGTGTGGTTGATGGCCGGGTGCGGGTTGCGGATCGGTGAGGCGAGCGCGGTCTGCCTGCGCCAGTTCGACTTCTCAGCCGGCGTGCTCCTCGTGGACCGGCAGATCACGCAGGACGGGGGAGCGCTGGCGGCTGGGCGGCGCAGGCGCCGGGGGGCGGCAGCCGGGGGCGGGGGCGGGCGTATCGGATCCGGGCCCTGAAGTGGCGCCCGCCGGGTGAAGGGCGGCTCGTACTGCTGCTGGGCGTGATTGTGGCCAAAGTCCGTGAGCATGTGCGGAGGCATGGCACCTTCCGCGTCGCTGACGGCCCGAACCGCATGGCGGGGGACCATCTGTTCGCCAACGTCGGGCGGACGAACATCCTGATGTACGCGTTGCTGCATCGGCTGTGACAGGCGGCCAGGAAGGCCGCTGGGGTCGCCCGGAGGGTCACGCCGCAGTGGCTGTGGCACCTCTTTGCCTCGGTCGGTCTGGCCAAGGGTGTACCCGTGACGGACATGGCCGCATGGCTGAGCCACAGTGATCCGCGCACGACCTACCAGACCTACGCCCACGTACTGCCCGACGCTCCTGAACGCCTGCGGTCGGTGATGGACGACGTACTCACTCTGAAGACCCAGCTCGTCCTCCCACTCCAGTCCGAGGCTCGGCACGAGACCGCAAGCCTCTGCTGAGCGCCGGGCACATGCCTCATGGCGAGGCCCCGCTGCTCGAGGGTCATGTCGCTCGATCCGGTGAACAACGGCTGCGGGGAGGTGGAACGGCGGCGCGTGGGGTACGCCAAGGGAGCAGGTCGACTGTATGAGCGTGCACCGCCGTGTGAACACGGTGCGTAATCAATGGCGAAGGCTGATGGGTGCCTCGTGGGGCCCGTCCCGCAACGCCTGGTGGTGGCCTACCGGTAGGGGGAGATCGCGGTGCTGATTCGGTGCTGATTCGGTGCTGACTCGAACGCCCGTTCCTAGCTAAAACCGCAGGTCGTAGCTCTGTTCGAGTGGGTGGTCGTACCACTCGATGGTGGTGCCGATGAGGCTGGCGGCGACGATGCGCCGGAGACTGGCAGGCGCTGGTGGAGCGGTTGCTGCGGAGGCCATGTGCACCACTTCCGGGTGTTCGCTGGGGACGGGTCGTGTCGGGACACCGTAGGAAGGCGCAGGTCAGGCGGACATGTGGTGGGACACCATAGTTCGAGGGCAGGGTGTGCGTGGGGCCTCCATGCCATGACGCTGAAGCCCGACTCGCCGTGAGGCTGTAGCCGCTGTGGATCCTTCGCACCGGTGTCCGCGACCAGCACCGGGGCCGTAAGCCCAGGGCGGCTCGCGCAGAACCGGCTGGGCGCCGGCTCCGGAGTGTGCGGCGTGGACCGTGAGTTCGGCTCGCGTCAGGCCCGCCCGTGTGCCTCCTGCGAGCGTCGTGACAGTGAGTCGATGACCACCGCGGCGAAGAGCACCCCGCCCGTGATCACGAACTGGAGGGCGGCGGGAGTGTCCGTGATCGCCATGCCTGAGGCGATCGACTGGATGACCAGGATGCCGAGCACGGCGGACCAGGTCGTACCGCGTCCTCCGAAGAGACTGGTGCCACCGATCACGGCTGCTGCGATGACATTGAGCAGAAGGACGCCCGAGCCTGAACTCTGGCTCACCGAGGTGATGCGCGAGGCCAGGAACAGGCCGCCGACCGCGGCCATGGTCCCCGAGACCGCGAGCACCGCGGTCTGCACCCGCGTCACACTGACACTGGCGCGACGGGCTGCTTCGACACCGCCGCCGAGTGCGTAGACATGCCGCCCGTAGTGCGTGCGGCGGAGAACGACGTCGAGGCCGGCCACCACCGTGAGGAAGATCAGGAGGGCGAGCGGCAGGCCCTGGAACTGGTTGAGCACATACGCGGAGGCGAACGCGATCACCGCGACCGCTCCCGTGCGCACCGCGATTCCCCGGAGCGAGCGGTGCGGCATACCGGCCACCGTGCGGCGCCGCCTGCCCAGGTAGGACCCGAGGAAGACCATGCCCGTGCTGACCGCCGCGAGTCCGTAGGCGGCGCCGTCGTTGGTGAAGTAGTAGCTGGTCAGCTTGGCGACGAGCCCGTCCTCGTCGAGGTTGACGGTGCCGCTGTTCCCGAGGATGGAGAGCATGATGCCGTTCCAGGTGAGCAACCCCGCGAGTGTGACGACGAACGCAGGTACCCGGGTCTTGGCGAAGGAGAAGCCCTGGACGGTTCCCGCCGCGGTACCCGCGAGCACCGCGAGGATCAGGGCAAGCCATTCCGGCACGCCGTTGTTCACGTTCAGAACGGCGAAGACAACCGCAGCGAGGCCGCTGACCGAGCCGACCGACAGGTCGAGCTCTCCGATCAGCAGCACGAAGACGATGCCGACCGCGATCATGCCCGTGCCCACGATGTCCACGCTGAGATTGGACAGGTTCCGGGGTGAGAGGAAGTTTTCGTTGAGGGCCTCGAAGGTGATCCAGACCGCGGCGAGGACGAGGACGACGGGGAGCGCGCCCACTTCACCGGCGCGCAGCTTGCGCCGGAAGACGGCGACCGAGCCCTCCACGGCACGGGCGACGGCCCGCGCGCGGCGCGGCTGACCGGCCTCGGCGGTGGGTGCGGCGGTTTCGGTCGTCGTGTCGTCCGCCCTGTCGCGCATCTCTTTCACCACCCCGCCTCCTGGTGGGCCACCCGGCGGGGCGCGTTCTCCGAGGCGCCGGTGATGGAGGAGATGATCTGTTCGTGAGACGTGGTGTTCACGTCGAAGAAGCCGTTGTTACGACCGAGCCGTAGTACGGCGGCCCGGTCCGCGAGGGCTTTCACGTCGCCCATGTTGTGGCTGATGAGCAGTACTCCCATGCCGCGGTCACGCAGCTGGTCGACGATGTCCAGGACCTCGGTGGTCTGCTCGATTCCCAGTGCTGCGGTAGGTTCGTCCAGGAGGAGGATCCGAGGGTCGCCGAGGAGCGAGCGAGCGATGGCGACGGTCTGCCGCTGGCCGCTGGACAGCGAGACGACAGGGCCGCGCAGATCGGGGACACCTCTGGTCAGGCGTTCCAGCAGGTGTCTGGTGCGGCGCTCCATCTCCATCTCGTCCAGGAACCCGAAGCTGCGGATCTCCCGCCCGAGAAACAGATTGCCGACCACATCGAGGTTCCCGCACAGTGCGAGGTCCTGGAAGACGGTGGCGATGCCGAGATCCCGGGCGTCGTGGGGGCGCCTGATATGGACCGCCCGGCCCTCCCACTCGATGACGCCCTTGTCCGCGGGGGCGACGCCGGAGATCACTTTGACCAGGGTGGATTTGCCGGCGCCGTTGTCGCCCAGAAGAGCGACGACTTGCCCGGCGTGAATCTCCAGCTCGATGTCCGTGAGGACCTCGACGATGCCGAAGCGCTTGCACACGCCGTGCAGCGCCAGCAAGGGGGGAGTCGGCACGGAAACCATCTCCTTCCCGGGGCACCGACCTGGTCGGAACCTCCCTGTCAGGTCAGCCCGGCCTTGTCGCAGGCGGCCTTGAGGTGGGGGGTGCAGATCTGCTGGATCGTGTACACGCCGTCCCGCACCAAGGTGTCCTTGATATTGCCGACGGTCACGGACACCGGAGTGAGCAGGACGGCCGGAACCGCCTTCACACTGGGGGTCCTCACCTTGCTCGTGGCGACCCGGTCGAGGGTTTCACCACGAGCCGCGGCCACGGCCATGGCACCGCCGGCGGAAGCCTCGGGTGCGAAGGGTTTGTAGACGGTCATGTACTGAGAGCCGCCGACAATGCGCCGCACTGCTCCGAGTTCGGCGTCCTGCCCGGTGACCGGGGGCAGCGGGTTGACCTTGTTCGCTTTGAGGGCGGAGATGCTGCCGGCGGCGAGGCCGTCGTTGGCGGCGTAGACCCCGTCGATGTTGTCGGCGCCGAGGGCGGCAATGGCGCCGGACATGTTCACGTGCGCAGCCTCCGTCCTCCACTGGAGTGTGTCGTACGCCTTGCCGATCTTCACTTTCCCGTTGAGTACGGACAGCGCGCCCTTCTTGAACGCCACCGCGTTGGGGTCGCTGGGATCGCCGTTCATCATGACGATCTGGGCGCCGGGCACCTCGTCGCCCATGGCCTTCAGCAGTGCTCTGCCCTGGAGCCTGCCGACTTCCTCGCCGTCGAAGGAGACATAACCCGAGATCGGGCCCTCGGCGAGGCGGTCGTAGGCGATGACCGGGATATTCGCTTCGTGCGCCTTCCTGACCTCGGGGCCGAGCGATTTGGCGTCCACGGCCACGAGCACGATGGCATCGACCCCTTTGGTGATCATCGAGTCCATCTGTGCCTGCTGGGTGGCGACATCGTTCCTGGCGTTGACGTGCTCGACCGTGCAGTCGGCGCACAGTTCCTTGATCTTCTTCTCGAGCAAGGGCCCGTCCTGTGTCTCCCAACGAGCTGTGGTGGAGTCCGGCAGCAGCACCCCGATCTGCGGCGTGTTTCCCCCGGGGGAGGCGTTCTCGGCGTCCGACCCGCAGGCAGCGAGAGCAACGGCCGTCGAGACCGCGGTCAAGGCAATGGCCGCGTCCCGTATGCAGGCCTTCATGTGAGAGACCTCCCTACCCGCCTCTCCCGTCGCGTCCGGCCGGCACGGTGCGCGGTGCGCGCGTGGGGAAACGGTTCGCGTGCAGGGCGGGCGTCAAGGTGCGTGTGCGGGCGGACGGGCCGTAGGGGACACGTGTGACGCGGCGCGATGGCACGGGCCGCGTTGAGGTTGAGCCGGGCGGCGATGTCGGCGTGGGGGTCCGGGCAGGTCCGCGCCCTCACGGGCAGCTGCGGCTCCGCCGGTCGCGGGACGGCCTCGCCCGTCCCGGCGAGGTGAGGACTCGGCCCGACCAGCCCGGCATCGGCGGCTCCCTCGTAGAGCATGGCGACATCCGGCCTCCTCACCATGCAACGGATGCTGTCGGCCAGAAGTCCAGCAGCCGACAGCCGGCCACGATGCCGACGCCCGTTGTCCGCCTGGAACGTATCGCGTGGACGTGGCAAGACGACCACGTCGTCAGTGTGGCACCGGCCGCAGTGATCTGCGAACGCAGCGGCTCCGGCCGCCGAGGTTCGGTTCCCGTAGCGGGCCCCCTCCCGAAGGTCCTGGCATGCGTATGCAATCCCGTATTCGAGGGGTTCCATAGCAATAAAGTAGATCTGACCAGTTACTGCGGATATGCGACTCTGGTAAGTGGATGCCCCGATCTCAACCTGTTGGCACCTGCGGCATGGACGGGAGGAAGGTTGCGGACATGCCTCATGACGGCCGTGCCCGGGCCGGGCTCTCGGAGCCGCGGGTATCCGAGGCCCACGCCGCAGGCACCGGTTCATCGCCTCCGGTGCCAGACACCGCCGCGAGTGATCGGGCCCTGACGTTCGCCGGAGCGGCGCTGGCGGCGGTCTATGTGCCCGGTGCCGGGGAGGAAGCGCTTCGGTTGGTGGAAGCGGCCGGATGTGCCACTTCCGAGTGCGGGCTGCCGGTGTGTCTGCCCCTGTCCGGTCGCTCACCCGCGGCGCACGCCTTCCGCATGCACCGGCCTCTGTGGCTGAACCCCGCAGCGCTTGCCTCCTACTCAGAGGGCGGGCCCACGCCGCCGCGACCAGAGGCGTCGCTCGGTGCGCTGCCACTCGGGACGGAGGGCAGACGGCTGGGCTGCCTCGTCGTCGTGGGCGCGTCGGCGGACGGCTTCGACGCCGAGCAACGGCGCTTCCTTGAGCGGTACGCCAACGCGGTCGCCGACATGCTCCAGGTCGGGGCCGGCCGGTCCACGCCGTCGTCGCTGCTGAGTCCCGCCCTGCGGAGTCTGCGCGTCGGCTCCTTCGCCCTGGTGCCGGACACCGGCCTGATCGAGGCGGACGAGACGCTGCTCAAGCTGGTCGGCATCACGCCGGTCGACTTCGACGGCAAGGCGGACACCCTCCTCGCGCACGCCCTCCCGGAGGACATGCCCGCGCTGATGTCGGTCCTGGATCCGTCCACCCAGACGTTCGGCCGGCGGGAGCTGGAGTTCCGAGTCCGCCGCCCCACCGGCGAAATGCGCTGGCTGAGCCTGAGTTGCCGGGTGGTGGTGAGCACCGGTGACGGGCCGAAGCAGGTGCTGGGCATGGTGACGGCGACCTCGGTCCTGCGCCGGAGCGCCGACGACGTTTCCCGGATCCAGTGGCTGACCGCAGTACTCGACGATGCCGCAACAGTCCCTGACGTCGGCCGAGTGGTGGTCACCGCGCTGCGTGAGCCGCTGGGCGCCGACCGGGTGGCGCTCGCCGAGTTGCAGGACGACCGGCTCCTGGTCACCGTACTCGACCCGCCGCAGCCCGCCGCCTGGCCGGAGACGTGGCGTTCGGAGTGGCGTTCGGAGTGGCCCAACGCGCCGGTGGGCGCCCTGCCCACCCTGCAGATGGCCTTGCGGGACGGACGCCTGGATCTGTGGCCCGCCGGCTCCGCCCTCGAACCAGGACTCGCGGGCATCGGTACCGGGGGTCTGGCCGTCCTGCCGCTCCCCGCCAAGGGCCGGATCGCCGGTGTGTGCCTGGTCGGCTGGGATCAGCCGCACGAGTTCGTCCCCGAGGAGCGGTCCCTGCTGACCGCCACCGCGGCGCTGGTCGGGCAGGCCCTCAAGCGGGCGCGCGCGCACGACGCCGAGCAGGAGCTCGCGACGATGCTGCAGCGCAGTCTGCTGCCCCGGCGCCTCCCCGAGCTGCCCGGGGGAACCGCCGTCGCCCGCTATCTGCCCGCCAGGCGGGGGTTGCAGGTGGGCGGTGACTGGTACGACGTCATCGCCCTCTCCGAAGACCGGGTGGCGCTGGTCATCGGTGACGTGCAAGGACACAGTGCCGGAGCCGCGACGATCATGGGCCAGATGCGTACCGCGGTCAGGGCGTACGCGGTGGAGGGGCACCCGCCCGACGTGGTCGTCTCGCACGCCAACCGTCTCCTCGTAGGCATGGAGACCGATCTGTTCGCGACCTGCTGCTATGCCGAACTGGACATGGATGAGGGCAACATCCTGTTCGTCCGGGCCGGGCACCTGTCACCGTTGATACGCCATCCCGACGGCAGCACCGAGGAGGTGCAGGTCGAGGGTGGGCTCCCGCTGGGCGTTTCCCTGGAGGCGGAGTTCCCCATGACCGCGGTCGCACTGGCCCCCGGCACGGTGCTCGCCCTGGTGACCGACGGCCTGGTCGAGGCCCACGACCTGCCCCTGGACGAGGGCATGCGCCGGACGCGCACCGCGCTCGCCGCGGCCGATCCGGCGGATCCAGAGCTGATGGCCGACGCGCTGCTCGGCGACATCGGCCGTCGTGAGGACGACGTGGCGCTGCTGCTGATGCGCTACGACGGCATGAAGACCCGGCCGATACGGGTCGGATGGGTGGTGTGGCGGCTGCCCGACGCCGTCATGCACGCCCGCCGTTTCACCGCGCGCACTCTGCGGCGGTGGAACGTCGAAGAAGTAGGCGATGCGGTGCTGCTGGTCGTGTCCGAACTTGTCACCAACGCCCTGATACACACTCAGGGCCCGGTCCGCCTCGACCTGATGCTCCGCGGGGACCGGGTACGAGTCAGCGTGAGCGACTCCTCGCCGCGTGCGCCCGCCAAGCCGGTGATCGTGGACTGGGAGGCGACCGGCGGCCGAGGCCTGCTTCTGGTCGAAGCCATGTCGGATTCCTTCGGCTCGGTGCCGGTGGCCGGCGGCAAACAGGTGTGGAGCGAGATCGTCGTGCCGCGGCGCGAGCCGGCTCCGGCGGACTCGGGGCCCCGAACGGAGCAAGGGGTTCTGCGATGAGGCCCCGTACGTGCCACGTCGTCGCGGCGCTCGTCGCGGGGCTCATGACGATGTCCCTGGCCGCCTGCGAAAGGGACGGCGTGGCGGCCACGGACAGCTTCACCGTCGGCCTGCTGCTCCCGAGCCGAACGGTTCCCCGCTGGGAGCGCTCCGACAAGCCGCTGATCGAGAAGCGGCTGAAGGAGCTGTGCCCCCGCTGCGCCATGGAGTACGCCAACGCCGGGGACGACGCGACGATGCAGCGGCAACAGATGATGTCCATGATCACCAAGGGGGTCAGGGTCCTGATCCTCGACGCCGCCGATACCCGGGCGCTCCGCTCCTCGGTGCAGGAGGCACACAACGCGGGTGTCCCGGTCGTCGCCTATGACCGGCTCGCCGAAGGCCCGATCGCGGGTTATGTCAGTTTCGACGGTGCGCGGGTCGGCAGGCTCCAGGGCGAGGCGCTCCTGAAGGCCATGGGCGACAAGGCGAGCCGCGGGAACGTCGTCATGATGAACGGTGATCCGACCAGTGCCAACGCCGCGTGGTTCAGGAGGGGCGCGCTGTCCGTCATCACAGGCAAGGTGAACATCGCCCGGTCGTACGACATCGTGGGCTGGAGCACGCAGAGCGCCCACGCCAACATGGCCGCCGCCGTCGCGGCCCTGGGCCCGGACCGGATCGGTGGTGTCCTGGCGGCCAACGACGCGATAGCCGCAGGCGTCATCTCCGCTCTCAAGAGCGCCCATGTCGGCAAGCTCCCTCCCGTCACCGGGCAGGACGCCGACCTCGACGCCGTGCAGCGCATCATCAAGGGCGAGCAGTACATGACGGTCTACAAACCGTTCAGGATGGAAGCCGCCGCAGTCGCCTCCATGGCCGTCGCCCTGGGGCGCGGCGAGGATCTCCGCGACATCGCCACGACGACGACCAACAGCCCCACCACCCAGCGCATCCCGTCCGTCCTGCTCACTCCGAGAGCGGTGACGGTCGGCAACATCAAGCAGACACTCGTCAAGGACGGCATGTACACCATCGACCAGATCTGCACACGGCAGCTCCGGCCCGCCTGCGACAAGGCCGGACTCGGGCGGTAGACGATCCGCTTACATGATCAAAGTGGCGAGGAGTTAGCATGTGAGCGCCGCCTAGCTCGAAAGATAAATCTGTGACTGTCAACGAGGACTCGTTCACCAACTGGAAGAACCGTGAGGAGATCGCGGAGTCGATGATCCCGATCATCGGGAAGCTGCACAGGGAGCGGGACGTCACCGTCCTGCTGCACAGCCGCTCCTTGGTGAACAAGTCGGTGGTGAGCATTCTCAAGACTCACCGATTCGCCCGGCAGATAGCCGGAGAGGAACTCTCGGTCACGGAGACGCTGCCGTTCCTGGAAGCTCTCACCACGCTGGACCTCGGCCCGTCCCAGATCGACATCGGCATGCTGGCCGCGACGTACCGGGCCGACGACCGCGGTCTGTCCGTGGCGGAGTTCACCACCGAGGCCGTCGCCGGCGCCACGGGTGCCAACAAGATCGAGCGCGGCGACGGTCGCGATGTCGTCCTCTACGGCTTCGGCCGCATCGGCCGCCTCGTCGCCCGCCTGCTGATCGAGAAGTCCGGCTCCGGCAACGGCCTGCGCCTGCGTGCCATCGTCGTACGCCAGGGCGGCGACCAGGACATCGTCAAGCGCGCCTCGCTGCTGCGCCGCGACTCCATCCACGGCCAGTTCCAGGGCACGATCACCGTCGACGAAGCGACGAACACGATCACCGCCAACGGCAACGAGATCCAGGTCATCTACGCGAACGACCCGTCGGAGATCGACTACACGGCGTACGGCATCAAGGACGCCATCCTCATCGACAACACCGGCAAGTGGCGCGACCGCGAGGGCCTCTCGCAGCACCTGCGCCCCGGCATCGACAAGGTCGTCCTGACCGCGCCCGGCAAGGGCGACGTCCCCAACATCGTGCACGGCGTCAACCACGACACGATCAAGCCGGACGAGCAGATCCTGTCCTGCGCGTCCTGCACCACCAACGCGATCGTCCCGCCGCTGAAGGCGATGGCGGACGAGTACGGCGTGCTGCGCGGCCACGTGGAGACCGTCCACTCGTTCACCAACGACCAGAACCTGCTGGACAATTACCACAAGGCCGATCGTCGCGGCCGTTCGGCGCCGCTCAACATGGTCATCACCGAGACCGGAGCCGCCTCCGCCGTCGCCAAGGCGCTGCCCGACCTCAAGGCGCCGATCAGCGGCAGCTCGATCCGCGTCCCGATGCCGGACGTCTCGATCGCGATCCTCAGCCTGCGGCTCGGCCGCGAGACCACCCGCGAAGAGGTCCTCGACCACCTCCGCGACGTGTCGCTGAACTCGCCGCTCAAGCGCCAGATCGACTTCACCACCGCGCCCGACGCCGTCTCCAGCGACTTCATCGGCTCGCGCCACGCCTCGATCGTCGACGCCGGCGCCACCAAGGTCGACGGCGACAACGCGATCCTCTACCTCTGGTACGACAACGAGTTCGGCTACTCCTGCCAGGTCATCCGCGTCGTCCAGCATGTCTCCGGAGTGGAGTACCCGACGTACCCGGTTCCCGTCCCGGTGGCCTGATCCCGGTGGGATGACGCTCACTTGACGCTCGTACCCATGGGGCGTCAAGTGAGCCGCCAGGAGTCCTCAGCCGTCGGCGGGGCGGGGCACGAGGTCGGTGACCTGCTGGCGTACCACTTCCCAAGCCGTGGAGTGAAGTGCGCCGATGTCCGTATGACGCAGGTCGTCGAGGGCCTGTTCGGAGTCGGCGGTGCACTCGGTGCTCTCGCTGAGCACCTCGTAGCCGTCGCGGACGGCGACGCGAAGGCGGGTTCCTCCGCCGTCGGCGGCGTGCAGCGCGGCGGCGACGAGAGGTGGCGGATCACCCGCTTCGCCCGCCAGCTTGTGGAATCCACTCGCGATGGGGGCGCGCCAGCGGAGGCTGAGCAGCAGGGGGCTCTTGGCCAGAACCTCGGCCAGGTCGGTCTCGTAGGCGCTTTCCGTTTCCAGGACCACGGCGCGGGCGTCCAGGACGAGTGCCGCGGGCAGCAGGTCGCGCAGCGTGCTGCCGACGATATTTCCGCCGACCGTGGCCGTACGGCGCACGGCTCCGGTTCCCACGGTGGCGGCCGCCTGCCGCAGGGCCTGCGGCACGCGGTCGTCGATCCGGTTCAGCACCACGGCCGCGCCCAGCGTCTCGCGCCCGATCGCATTGGCTTCCGGCAGGTCACGCAGCGACATGGCGTGCTCGGGGAAGCCGTCCCGCTGCCAGTTGGCCCACACGAGCGTCGCGCCGCCTATCGGCACCGCCCCCTCGGCCATGCACTCCTGGGCTTCGGAAACGGACGTGGGCAGACGCAACAGCACGGCAGCCGACCTGCTTTCTGGGAAACTGGCGGCCGGGTACGCGATACCTCAGCCACAGACCGTCGACAGGGCGCATTTTCCCCGGGCACGCGGGGGCGCGTACAGGGCTCATTCCTTCCCCCGGTGCGCCCCTCGCATACGAGGTGCACTGTGGATCTTTCCCCGCGTGCCGCTCGGCGTACGACCGGGACGGCCGAGAGGGTGACCAGGTTCTGGGGCGCGAGAGTGGTGCGGCGCGGTTCAGCGGCGCTCCGCGCCGAACACCCCCAGGATGCGCTCGGCGGCGAGCGTGGCCGTCAACTCCCCGTCCCGTACTTGCTGTTCGAGGCCGGGGGCGAGGGCGCGTACCGACGGATCGGCGTGCAGACGGCCGAGGAGTTCGTCGCGGACCATCGTCCACGTCCAGTCCACCTGCTGGTCGCGGCGCTTGGCGGCGAGTCGGCCGGTGGAGTCGAGGAGCGCACGGTGCTGTTCGAGGCGCTCCCAGACCGTGTCGAGGCCCATTGACTCGCGGGCGCTGCAACTCAGCACGGGTGGGGTCCAAGCGGCGTCCATCGGGTGCATCAGGCGCAGGGCGCCCGCCAGTTCGCGTGCCGCGGCGCGGGCGTCACGTTCGTGCGGCCCGTCCGCCTTGTTGACGGCGATGACGTCCGCCAGTTCCAGGACGCCCTTCTTGATGCCCTGCAACTGGTCCCCCGTACGGGCGAGGGTCAGGAGCAGGAAGGAGTCCACCATGTTCGCGACCGCGGTCTCGGACTGACCGACGCCGACCGTCTCCACGAGGACCACGTCGTAACCGGCCGCCTCCATCACCACGATCGACTCGCGGGTCGCCTTGGCGACCCCGCCGAGCGTGCCCGCGGTGGGGGAGGGGCGTACGAACGCCGCAGGGTCGACGGCCAGGCGCTCCATCCGGGTCTTGTCGCCCAGGATCGACCCGCCCGTCCGGCTGGAGGACGGGTCGACGGCGAGCACCGCGACCCGGAACCCGAGCGAGGTGAGCAGCGTGCCGAACGCGTCGATGAAGGTCGACTTGCCCACGCCGGGCACGCCGCTGATGCCGATCCGCCGGGCCCGCCCGCTGTGCGGCAGCAGCTCGGTGAGCAACTCCTGTGCCAGGGCGCGGTGTTGGGGCCTCGTCGACTCGACGAGCGTGATGGCGCGTGCCACCAGCGCCCGCTTCCCGTCGAGTACGCCCTTCACATAGGTGTCGAGATCGAGTGCCATGGGATCAGACGTCGTGTCCGAGATCGACCGCCAGCCGCTGCACCAAGTCGTACGCCGCGTCCGGGATCACCGTCCCGGGCGGGAAGACGGCCGCCGCGCCCATCTCAAGGAGCGTGGGCACGTCCTGCGGCGGAATCACCCCGCCGACCACGATCATGATGTCCTCGCGGCCCTCCGCCGCCAGTTCCTCCCGAAGCGCCGGTACGAGGGTCAGGTGCCCGGCGGCCAGCGAGGACACCCCGACGATGTGCACGTCCGCCTCGACGGCCTGGCGTGCCACCTCGCCCGGGGTCTGGAACAGCGGGCCGACGTCGACGTCGAAGCCGAGGTCGGCGAAGGCGGTGGCGATCACCTTCTGGCCGCGGTCATGGCCGTCCTGGCCCATCTTGGCGACCAGGATGCGGGGGCGGCGGCCCTCGGCCTCCTCGAAGGAGTTCACCAGCGTGCGGGTGCGTTCGACGGACGGGGACTCGCCGGCTTCGGTGCGGTACACACCGGAGATCGTACGGATCTGGCTCGCGTGCCGCCCGTACACCTTCTCCAGAGCGTCGGAGATCTCGCCGACGGTGGCCTTCGCGCGGGCCGCGTTCACCGCCAGCTCCAGCAGGTTGCCGGTGCCTTCGGCGGCCCGGGTCAGGGCGTGCAGCGCGTCCTGGCAGGCCTGTTCGTCGCGCTCGGCGCGCAGCCGGCGCAGCTTCTCGATCTGCTGGGTGCGTACGGAGGAGTTGTCGACCTTGAGGACGTCGATCTGCTCGTCGGTCTCCACGCGGTACTTGTTCACGCCGATCACCGGCTGGCGCCCGGAGTCGATCCGGGCCTGGGTGCGGGCCGCGGCCTCCTCGATGCGCAGCTTGGGGATGCCCGCGTCGATGGCCTTGGCCATACCGCCCGCCGCCTCGACCTCCTCGATGTGCTGCCAGGCCCGGCGCGCGAGGTCGTACGTCAGCTTCTCGACGTACGCGCTGCCGCCCCACGGGTCGATCGCCCGGGTCGTGCCGGACTCCTGCTGGATGAGCAGCTGCGTGTTGCGGGCGATGCGCGCCGAGAAGTCGGTGGGCAGGGCGAGCGCTTCGTCGAGGGCGTTGGTGTGCAGCGACTGGGTGTGGCCCTGCGTCGCCGCCATTGCCTCGACACACGTACGCGTCACGTTGTTGAACACGTCCTGCGCGGTCAGCGACCAGCCGGAGGTCTGCGAATGGGTCCGCAGGGAAAGGGACTTGGCGTTCTGCGGGTCGAACTGCTTCACCAGCCTGGCCCAGAGCAGCCGTGCCGCCCGCATCTTCGCGATCTCCATGAAGAAGTTCATGCCGATCGCCCAGAAGAAGGAGAGCCGGGGCGCGAACGCGTCCACGTCCATCCCCGCCGCCCGCCCCGCCCGGATGTACTCCACACCGTCGGCCAGCGTGTACGCCAGCTCCAAGTCGGCGGTCGCGCCCGCCTCTTGGATGTGGTAGCCGGAGATGGAGATGGAGTTGTAGCGCGGCATCCGCTGCGAGGTGTACGCGAAGATGTCGGAGATGATCCGCATCGACGGCTTCGGCGGATAGATGTAGGTGTTGCGGACCATGAACTCCTTGAGGATGTCGTTCTGGATGGTCCCGGCCAACTTCTCGGGCGGTACGCCCTGTTCCTCCGCCGCCACGATGTACAGCGCGAGAACGGGCAGGACAGCCCCGTTCATGGTCATCGACACGGTCATCTTGTCCAGCGGGATGCCGTCGAAGAGCTGCCGCATGTCGTAGATCGAGTCGATCGCCACGCCCGCCATGCCGACGTCACCGGTCACCCGCGGGTGGTCGCTGTCGTAGCCGCGGTGGGTGGGCAGGTCGAAGGCGACGGACAGGCCCTTCTGGCCGGCCGCCAGATTGCGCCGGTAGAAGGCGTTGGACTCCTCGGCGGTGGAGAAGCCCGCGTACTGGCGGATGGTCCACGGCTGGTTGACGTACATCGTCGGGTACGGGCCGCGCAGATACGGGGCGACACCCGGGTAGGTGCCCAGGAAGTCCAGGCCCTCCAGGTCCTGCCCGGTGTAGAGCGGCTTGACCGCGATGCCCTCCGGGGTCTCCCAGAGGAGGTCGTCGCCGCCGGTGGCCTTCTTGACGGCGCTGCGCCATTCGTCGGTGCCGGCGTCGGCGGTCGGGACGCCCAGCTCGATCCCGGAGAAGTCAGGGATGGGCATCAGGACACTCCCATGCGGTCGAGGGTGGCGGAGAGCACGGCTACGGCGTCACAGCCCGCGAAGACGTAGGCGTCGACACCGGGGTACTGCGCGGGGCGACCGGCGAGGAACACCTGTGCGGCGCCTGCCGACTTGAGGGATGCGGTGACCTCGGCGGCCCGCTCTTCATACAGTGCGTCGCTGGAGCACAGGCAGACCTCGGTGGCACCGCTGTCCTCGAACGAGCCCTCGGTGACGGGCTCGATGCCACCCGCCTGGAACAGGTTCGAGGCGAAGGTGAGGCGCGCGGTGTGGGCGGCGGCGGGGCCGAGGGCGGCCAGGAAGATCCGCGGCCGGGAGCCGGTCGCCGCGAGGTGGGCGTCGGAGCGGGCCCGCAGTGCCTCGTACGCCTCGTCGCGCCGCACGCGCGGCAGCCCGCCGGACGGCTGCACGGGGGCGGCTTCGCGCTCCACGAGGCGTTCGGCGAGGTTCGGGAACTCGCTGACCCCGGTGATGGGTTCGCGTCGCTTGGCGAGCTTCGCGCTGCGCGCAGCCCAGGTGTCGGCGAGGTCCTGGCGGAGCCGGCCGGAGCGCAGGGCCGCCGCCTGGCCGCCCTCTTGCTCGATCCGCTGGAAGAACTCCCAGCCCGCGTGGGCGAGTTCGTCCGTGAGCCGTTCCACGTACCAGGAGCCCCCGGCCGGGTCGATCACCCGGGACAGATGCGACTCCTCGACCAGGATCGTCGAGGTGTTGCGGGCGATCCGGCGGGCGAACGCGTCGGGCAGGCCGAGCGCGTGGTCGAAGGGCAGCACGGTGACGGCGTCGGCGCCGCCCACCCCGGCGGCCAGCGTCGCGACCGTCGTGCGCAGCATGTTCACCCACGGGTCGCGGCGGGACATCATCACCGGCGAGGTCACCGCGTGCTGCACCTGCCCGCCCGGGGCCCCGCAGACCTCGGCGACCCGTGCCCAAAGCCTGCGCGCCGCACGCAACTTGGCGATGGTCAGGAACTGGTCGGCGGTGGCCGCGTAGCGGAACTCCAGCTGGGCGGCGGCCTGTTCGGCAGTCAGTCCCGCCTCGGTCAGCGCGCGCAGATAGGCGACACCGGTCGCCAGCGAACTGCCCAGCTCCTGGGCCGCCGAGCCGCCGGCCTCGTGGTACGGCAGCGCGTCCACGGTCAGCGCCCGCAGCCCCGGGTACTCCTCGGCGCACCGTCGCGCGAGTGCGGCGACGGGCGCGAAGTCGAAGCCGTTGTCTCCCGTACGGGCCTCGAAGCCCAGTGGGTCGGCTCCCAGGTTGCCGCGCGCCGCCTCCTTGGCGACCCCCCGCTCCCCGTACAGCCGTAGCAACTCGCGTGCGGCGGGCTCGACTTCGCGTCCCGCGTCGAGAACGACGGGCGCCAGGTCGAGATAGACACCGTCGAGGACCCGGCCGAGCGACGAAACCGGAATCCCGCCCTCGCCGATGACCAGCCAGAGCGAGGTGACGCCGTTCTCCAGGTCCGCGAGGACCGCGGCACCGTCGGCCGCCGTGTGCTGCTGCCGCACGTCCCAGCCGCCGAGGGTGTTGCCCTCGGCGCGGCCGCCCCGGACGAAGGGAGCGAAGCCGGGAACGCCGGGATCGGGCGCGGAGTCGTGCGCGGTATAGAGGGGGCGGGCGCGCAACCCGTCCTCCAGCGCGGTGGACAGAGCGTCCTCGGCTGCGTCGTCCGAGACTTCCTTGCCCGACTTGCGCAGTACGCCCGCCACCAGGCGTTGCCACTGTTCATGTGTCGCGTCAGGGAACTCGGCGGCCAGCGAGAGCCCGTCGTCAGGCAGGACCGTCATGCTCGGATGCTAGGCCAGAACCGCAGGTGAGCAGCAGGGGACGCGGCTGTGACCTTGCCCTCTCCGGGGTGGGCTTGATCGCCGGGATGGGTGCGTACTAGTAGGAGGTGTTGCGTGGATCACAGCGCCACCGCCGAAGTGAACACATCACCCGCGGAGCGGCAGCGAGACCCTGGCCGTGGCGGTCAGCTCAGCGACGCGGCGGACGGGACGACGACGCCGTACAGGTCCTCGATCGTCGCCAGGGCACTGTGGTGGACCTGCTCGGCGGAGACCTCGGCAACCGCCGTCCGCAGGGGCCGAGTCGCGCAGGCGTCGGCGACGACGGTGGGCCGGTTGCCGCGCAGGAACGCGCCCTGGGCGGTGAATGCCACGCACATGTGTGTCATGAAGCCGGCGATCACGACGTCCTTGTTCCCGGCGGCGTCCACGCGGCCGGCCAGGTCGGTGTCGAGGAAGGCGTTGGGCACCTGCTTGACGACGACGGCCTCACCCTCGACAGGGGCGGCCTTCGGGTGGATCCGCCCGATCTCGGCCCGGATGTCGTACGGCGCGCCCTCGCCGCCGCCTGCGGGTTCAACACGATCGACACCCTGATCCGGGCGTTCCGCCGGAAGCTCAACACGACGCCGACGGAGTACCGTAGCCGGTTTCGGCATTCCAGGACGTGAGGAGTGACAGCGTGGGTGGAGACGGCGCGACAACCGTGCTGGTGACCGGCGGCAGCGGGTTCGTCGGCAGTCATCTGGTCCGGCGGCTGCTGGAGCGGGACTACCGGGTGTGCGCCACCGTACGCAGCGTGGCGAACACGGCGAAGGTGTCGCCGTTGAGGGAGATGCAGGACGCCTTTCCCGGCCGACTCGCCCTGTTCGAGGCGGACTTGCTGACGGAGGGCTCCTTCGACGATGCGATGAGCGGCTGCCGCGTGGTCTTCCATGTGGCGTCGCCGTTCCTCATGCCCGAGAAGATCAAGGACGGCCGCAGGGACATGGTCGACCCGGCCCTGATCGGCACGCGCAACGTGCTGGCGAGCGTGGAGAGGACCGCGACGGTCGAGAAGCTGGTCTTCACGTCCACGGTGGGCGCGGTCTTCGGCGACTACATCGACGTGCTGGACATGGACGACGAGGTGCTGTCGGAGAAGTACTTCAACACCACCAGCACGGCGGAGAACAACCCGTACCACTACGCGAAGACGGTCGCGGAACGCGAGGCATGGGCGGCGGCGGCGGCCCAGGACCGCTGGCGCATGGTGTCCGTCAACCCCGGCCTGATACTGGGCCCGTCGCTCACCCCCAAGTCGGAGTCCGGCAGCCTGTTCCTGCTCGACGAGCTGTTCAAGGGCTACTTCTTCTACGGTGCACCGGACTTCAGCTTCACGACGGCCGATGTGCGCGATGTGGCCGACGCGCACATCGCGGCGGCGGAGAACCCCGCGGCGAAGGGCCGTTACATCGTCGCGGCGGAGACGATGACCTCCTTCCACGAGATGTCCCGCATCATCCGCACCCGCTACCCCCGCGATCTCCGGCTGCCCCGTACCGCGCTCCCGCACTGGCCGGTACGCGTCCTGGGCCCGGCGTTCGGTCTGACCCAGGACTACATCCGCAAACACCTCGGCATCCGGTTCCGGGTGGACAACAGCAGGAGTGCCCACGAACTGGGCCTCACCTACCGCCCGATCGAGGAGACCCTCCTGGACCATTACGAAGCGTGGCGGCGGCAGCGAGGGGCGAACTGAAGGCGTCAGGCCCTGTGACACCCCGGATGCGCGGGATCACCCGTGGGACGCGCACGATCAGCCGTGCGCGGCCCGGCCCACGACGAGCCTGATCGCGCTGATCGTGAGGTCGGGGTCGTGGACCTGCACGTAGTGGTCGCTGCCCGTCGCGAGCAGGTGAGGGGTCTGCGGTGCCAGGTCCACCAGTGTCTGCTGCACCCGGGGCCAGGCCGCCTCCAAGCGCGCCAGCAGCTGTTTCGAGGTTCCCGCCGGGGCGGCGAAGGGTTCCGTCTTGCTGAGAACGGCGAGCGGCGCCTTCGGCAGCGGACCGGCACGGTCGACCGCCGCGACGGCGCCGCCGATGTCGACGGTCTCGAAGGCCGGGTCGTGGTCGAAGGGCGTGCCCGGATGGTTGAGCAGCCGCACGTACGTGGCCCAGTCCGTGCCGAAGAGCGGCTCGATGTCCGTACCGAACGAGTCGACAAAGACGAGACCGCCGACCCGCTCCGGATGCTGCTGCGCGTACAACCGGGTGATCATTCCGCCGAAGGAGTGGCCCACCAGCAGGTAGGGGCCGGGCACGCGCCCCGATGTCAGCACTTTGTCCAGGTCGCGCGCCATGTCCTGGAGCGAGCGCGTACCGGCCATCGGGGTGCTCCGCGTGGTGAGGGCGGGGGGTTCGGTGTACCGGACCGTTCCGGGCCGGTCGTAGGTGCAGACACGGGTGAACTCGGCGACGCCCGGGAAGACCGCCGGGGCCTTCGGTACGGGCGGGCGGGTGTCCGTGATGCTCCAGGTGTCGGAGGAGTCGTGGAGCCCCGACTCCAGGACGACGGTCGGGCTGCCGCTTCCCCGGCAGTGCAGGTAGATCTTCCGGCCACCGCCGATGTCCACCTGCCGGGCCACGTCACCGCTCGCCGCGGTCGCCGCCGCCACCGCGGAGGCGGTCGCTGTCTCCGTCACGGCGCGGGTGGCCGGGAGGGTGTCACAGCCGGACAGCAGCGTCAGCGCCGCGGCGGTCGGCGCCAGCATCCCGACGGGCAGGCGTTGTCGCATGGCCTCAGCCTGACCGGGGGCGCGGCCGTCCGCCACCGAGCCGGTGGCGGACGGCAGCCGAACGCCCAGCAGAACGGAATCAGTTGTTCCAGCTCTCGTCGTACGGGTCGCGCGGTGTCGGCACCGGCCTGGCCTGGCTCACCTTGAGGAACGGGATGATGCCGCCGTTGACGGGATCCTTGGTCTGCTTGCTGGTGTAGGTGCCGGTGACTTCGAGCCAGGTGTCGGGTTGGAGGACGGGCGGAATCCTTCCGGACAGGCCGATCTTCACGGGTTGGGCGTCGGCGGCGCAGCAGTTCAGAGCCATGCGGACCAGGTAGGGCGTACCGCTGCGGTCGAGGGCCACGAAGCCGGTGATCTTGATCCGCCGGTCGCCGAGGGAGCGCCCGTGGTCGTAGGCGGCGCGGCCGGCATAGTCGACCAGGCCGAGCGGCAGCGGATCGCCGGCGGGGAGGGCGGGGTAGCCGAACGGTGCTTGCAGGGCCGTACCGGTGCGCATGGCGCTGTAGGAGCCCAGGGCGGGCGGGGCGACCAGGATCAGGGCGAGCAGCGGCAGGATGAGAAGCCAGGAGATGCGCGGTTCACGATGTCCGTGTCCGTGCCCGTGCTCATCGCCATGGCCGTCCCCAAGGTCGTCCCCGTGGCCGTCGCCGTCTCCGCTCCCGCCTCCCTCCACGTGTACGTCGTCGCGCTCGGCCTCGGGCCGGTCCTCCCCCTGTGCCGAACGCGCCCCGCGCATCCCGCGCACCCATCGCATCCCGCGCCCCGGCCGCCCCGCCCGCACCTCGTACCAGACCGTGGCCACAGCCGCGACGATCAGCACCACGCCCGCTCCGAGCAGCAAGGGCTGCAACCCCGCCTTGACGTACCGCAGATAGAGATCGGTGCTGCCCGCGTGCAGCACCGCCGCGCCGGTCAGGAAGAGCACCGCCGCCTGTGCCTGCCGGTTCACAGCAGCACCGCCCCGACCAGGACCGACATGAGGATCGCCAGAGCGAAGGTGGTGGGGGCGAACCGCAGGGCGAATCCGCGGCCGAACGTGCCGACCTGCATGGCGAACAGCTTCAGGTCGATCATCGGTCCGACGACGAGGAACGCCAGCCGTGCGGTGAGCGAGAACTGGGACAGCGACGCGACCACGAACGCGTCCGCCTCCGAGCAGATCGACAGCAGCACGGCGAGGACCGCCAGGGCGAGGACCGACACCACGGGGTTGCCGGCCGCGGCGTGCAGCCAGCTCGCCGGTACGACGGCCTTGAGCGTGGCCGCGGCCATCGCGCCGACGACGAGGAACCCGCCGGCGTGCATCACGTCGTGCCGTACGGACCCCCAGAACGCCGCCCCCTTTCCGAGGCCCTCGTGCGCCGGGCGGGCCGGTGGGCGCAACCAGTCGGTGCGGCCGAGGCGTTGCCACAGCCACCCCATCGCGCACGCCACGAGCAGACTCGCCACGAACCGGGCGAGGACCATCTCCGGATCGCGCGGAAACGCCACGGCGGTGGCGGTCAGCACGATCGGGTTGATCGCCGGGGCGGACAGCAGGAACGCCAGCGCCGCCGCGGGCGTGACGCCCCGGCGTACCAGCGCCCCGGCCACCGGCACGGAGGCGCACTCGCAGCCGGGCAGGATCGCCCCGGCCATCCCGGCGACCGGTACCGCGAGGGCGGGCCGGCTGGGCAGTGCGCGGGCGAAGAACGACGGCGGGACGAACACCGCGATGACCGCCGACAGCAGCACACCGAGGACGAGGAAGGGCAGGGCCTGGATCACCACCGCGACGAACACGGTCATCCAGCTCTGCATCACCGGCGCCGACAGCGCCCGGCGGACCGGCCCCTGCAACGCGACCACCAGGAGCAGCAGCATGGTCAGGACGAGCGGGGAGTTGAAGTGCCAGCCCCGCCAGCCCTGCCGGTCGGCCGTGTCGCGGTGGTCGACCGGGGGCGGGGCTGCCTTGGTGATGGTCACGGGTGTGGTACCTCCGGTAGGGAAGGGCTCGGTGGCTGGTGCCCCTCGACCTTGAGTACGCCGGTTCGGGCACAGCTTCTCACCGCGAGTCCCGGTGAATCGGCGAGCCCCCGCGAATCGGCGCATCCGCACCTCCGCGGGCCGATCCCGGTCCGCTCGTGTCCCTTGACGGTCCCGGGCGGCCGCCCTACCCTCCACTGAACACGTCTAGACAGGTAGGTCGACGATGGCAGACTCCCTGGATTCCCTCGACAGCAGAGCCGCCGGCCGGCAGCTCCAGGTGGAGACGCACGGGCTCGACGTGATCGGCGACGCCGAGCGCAAGGGCACCCCGCGGACGCTGTTCTGGCCCTGGTTCGGGGCCAACGTCTCGATCCTGGGCCTCAGTTACGGCGCCTTCGCGCTCGGCTTCGGCATCTCCTTCTGGCAGGCGCTGGCCGCCGGAGTCATCGGCATCGTCTTCTCGTTCCTCCTCTGCGGCTTCATCGCGGTGGCGGGCAAGCGGGGCTCCGCGCCGACGATGGTGCTCAGCAGGGCGGCGTACGGCGTACGGGGGAACCGGCTGCCCTCGGTGATCTCGTGGATGCTGACCGTCGGCTGGGAGACCGTGCTCACGGCGCTCGCCACGATGGCCACGGCGACGGTCTTCGGGCGGCTCGGCTGGGGCGGCGGCACCGAGACCAAGGTGGTCGCCCTGATCCTGGTGGGCGCGCTGATCGTGGTCGGCGGTGTGATGGGCTTCGACCTGATCATGCGGCTGCAGACGGTCATCACGGTCGTCACCGCCGTACTCACCGTCGTCTACATCGCACTGGTCGCCGACCACATCCACTGGCACACCGTCAGCTCCGTGCCCGCGGGCTCCGCGCAGGAGTTCATCGGCGCCCTGGTCTTCATGATGACCGGCTTCGGACTCGGCTGGGTCAACGCCGCCGCCGACTACTCGCGCTATCTGCCGCGCTCCTCCTCCAGCCGGGGTGTGATCGGCTGGACCACCTTCGGCGCCTCGGTGGCACCGCTGCTCCTGCTGGTCTTCGGACTGCTTCTCGCGGGCTCCTCCGCAGACCTCAGCAAGGCCATCGCCATCGACCCGATCGGCGCGCTGACGACGATCCTGCCGACCTGGTTCCTGGTGCCCTTCGCCGTGGTCGCCGTGCTCGGCCTGGTGGGCGGCGCGGTCCTGGACATCTACTCCTCCGGCCTGGCCCTGCTGTCCGCCGGTCTGCGCGTGCCGCGCTATCTGGCGGCGCTCGTCGACGGCGTCCTGATGATGGCGGGCTCGGTCTACATCGTCTTCTTCACCGACAACTTCCTCGGCCAGTTCATCGGCTTCCTCACCACGCTGGGCGTCCCCGTGGCCGCCTGGTGCGGGATCATGCTGGCCGACCTGGCGATGCGCCGCCGCGACTACGACGAGGGGGATCTGTTCCGTCCGGGCGGCCGCTACGGCGATGTCCCGCTCCAGCCGCTACTGCTCACCCTCGCCGCCACCGCGCTCGGCTGGGGCCTGGTCACCAACTCCGCCGCGAGCTGGCTGGAGTGGCAGGGCTATCTGCTCGACCCGTTCGGACTCGGCGGCAAGACCGGCGCCTGGGCGTACGCCAACCTCGGCGTCCTGCTCGCGCTCGCCCTCGGCTTCCTCGGCACCCTGGCCCTCGGCCGTGGCCGGGTGCGCGCCCAGGAGCGACAGGACCCGAGCCCGGCGGCGAGCGAGGAGGTGGTCGGCGCGTGAGCACGGAGAACGCACCGGCTGAGCGCGGGGACCCCGGGGCATCGCACGGTCTGCTCACCGTCATCGACATGCAGCGCGTCTTCGCGGAGCCCGACAGCCCGTGGGCGACCCCGCGGTTCGAGGACGCGGCCGACGGCGTACGGCGACTGCTGCCGGCCTTCGGCGACCGCGTCACCTTCACCCGCTTCCTCGCGCCCGAGAAGCCTGTCGGGGCCTGGCGCGCGTACTACGACCAGTGGCCCTTCGCGCTCCAGCCGCCGGGGGCCCGGCTGTGGGAGCTGACGGACGAATTCGCCGCGCGTGCCCAGCACTTGGTGGACGCCACGACCTTCGGCAAGTGGACCCCCGAGCTGGCCGAACGCGTAGGCGCCGACGGACGGCTGGTCCTGGCCGGAGTCAGCACGGACTGCTGTGTGCTGTCCACCGCGCTCGCGGCCGCCGACGCGGGAGTCGAGGTGCTGGTGGTGGCCGACGCCTGCGCGGGCGTCGACGACGACTCGCACGCCAAGGCCCTCCAGGTGATGGACCTGTACCGGCCGCTGATCCGCGTCGTCACCGTGGCCGAGGTGCTCGCCGGGGGCGCGGAATGACCGCGGTCCGGCTCAAGCACCAGCAGATCACCGAGGCGCTCGCCAAGGAGATCCGCAGCGGACACCGCCCGGCGGGGGAGCAGTTGCCGGGCGAGCACGCCCTGGCCCAGCGCTTCGGCGTCAGCCGCACCACCGTGCGGGCCGCGCTCGCCGAGCTGAACGAAGCGGGGCTGATCGCCACCCGCACGGGCAAGGGCTCGTACGTCCTCTTCGACGGCCGCCCGCTGGACGACCGGCTCGGCTGGGCGCACGCCCTGGCCGACCAGGGCATCGACACGCGCGTGCGGACCCTCGCCGTCGAGGAGGTCCACGACGAGGAGCTGGCCGGTCGACTCGGCCTGGACACACCCGTGTTCATCCGGGTGGAGCGCACCCGGGAGCTGGTCGCGGACGGCTCCGTGATCTCGTACGAACGCAGCTCTCTGCCGCCCGTTCCAGGTGTCCGGGAACTGCCGAAGCAAGGCAGCCTCGGTGACCTCTCGCTCACCGAGGTGATGCTGCGGGCCGGGCTGCGGCCCGACCACGGCGAGCAGCGTCTGGCCGGGAGGCGGATCGACGTCCGGGAGGCGGAAGTGCTGCGTCGCGCGCCGGGGGACTGGTTCCTCGACACGCGGCGCACGAGTCGCGCGGCCGACGGCTCCTTGGTCGAACATGTCGTGAGCCTGCTCGACCCCGACCACTTCCAGCTGTCCCTCGAGTTCGGCTGACGCCCGGCACCTGGCCCCGAAGTTCCGCTGGCCCCACCACGGAAAGCACCCATGAGCACCATCAGCCCCACCCTCCACAGCCGCGCCCTCGGAGCCCTGTACGGGCTCGCGCTCGGCGACGCCCTCGGCATGCCGACGCAGATGCTGTCCCGCCCCCGGATCACCGCCCGCTACGGACCGGTCCTGACCGGCTTCCACGCCGCCGCGCCGGACCATCCGCTGGCCGCCGGGATGCCCGCCGGAGCCATCACCGACGACACCGAACAGGCGCTGCTGCTGGCCCAGTTGCTGCTCGACGGCGAGGGAACCGTCGACGCGGCGGAGTTGGCCCGGCGGCTGGTGGCCTGGGAGGACGACATGCGGGCGCGGGGCTCGCTCGACCTGCTCGGCCCGTCCACCAAGCGCGCGGTGGAGCTGGTCCTCGCGGGGACGCCGGTGGACGAGGTCGGCCGGTACGGCACCACCAACGGCGCGGCGATGCGCATCGCGCCCGTCGGTATCGCCGTGCCCTCCGGGGACCCGGTCGCCCTGGTGGACCGGGTGGTGGAGGCCAGCAGGCTGACCCACAACACGGGCGTCGCGCTCGCGGGCGCCGCTGCCGTCGCCGCCGCGGTCAGCGCGGGACTCGACGGTGCGTCCGTGCCGGAGGCGGTGGAGGCGGCGGTCGGCGCGGCCCGCCTCGGGGCCGGGCGCGGGCACTGGGTGGCGGCAGCCGACGTGGCCGAGCGGATCGTCTGGGCCACCGGGCTGGTACGAGGGCTGTCGACGGCCGACGTGTGCGAGCGGGTGTACGCGCTGGTGGGCACCAGCCTGGCGACCCAGGAGTCCGTACCGGCCGCCTTCGCCGTACTGACGGCATGTCAGGACGACCCGTGGCAGGCGGTGTTGCTCGCCGCCTCGGTCGGAGGGGACTGCGACACCATCGCCGCCGTCGCGGGCGCCATCGGGGGCGCCTGTCACGGGGTCGAGGCCTTCCCCGCCGACGCGCGGGCCACCCTGGACCGCGTCAACAAGCTCGACCTCGACGCGACGGCCACGGCACTGCTCGCGCTGCGCGGGCGGCCGTGATCGCATGAGACTTCTGCACCTGGGCAACGTGATGATGGACCTGGTCCTCGCCGTGCCCGCCCTGCCCGAGCGGGGCGGCGACGTGCTGGCCACGGACACCTGGAGCGCGCCGGGCGGCGGTTTCAACGTCATGGCCGCCGCCGCCCGCCAGGGCCTGCCGGTGACGTACGCGGGCGCCCACGGCAGCGGCCCCTTCGGCGACCGGGCGCGATCCGCGCTGCGGGACGAGGGCATCGACGTACTGCTCGCCCCGCGCTCCGAACGCGACACCGGCTTCGTGGTCTGTCTGGTGGACGCCGAGGGCGAGCGCACCTTCGTCACCAGCCCGGGAGCCGAGGCGACACTGACCCTCGATGACCTCACCGAACTGCGGCCCACAGCAGGGGACTTGGTCTACCTCTCCGGCTACAGCATGCTCTACGAGGCCAACCGCGCCTCCCTCACCGCCTGGGTGCCCCGACTGGACCCGGCCGTCACGGTGATCGTCGACCCGGGGCCGCTGGTGCGCGACATTCCCTCTGACGCACTGGAGTTGCTGATGGCGCGCGCCGACTGGTGGAGCTGCAACGCCCGCGAGGCCGCGCTGCTCACCGGAATCGACGACCCGTCCGCCGCCGCCCACGCCGTGCGGTCCCGGCTGAAGCGCGGCTCGGCCCTGGTGCGTACCGGCTCCGACGGATGCCTCCTGCACCACGGCGGCACACTCGACGCGATCCCCGGTTTCGCCGTCCGCGCCGTCGACCTCAACGGCGCGGGCGACGCGCACACGGGCGTCTTCATGGCCGGCCTCGCGCAGGGGCTGGCCCCGGCGGCCGCCGCGCGACGCGCCAACGCGGCGGCCGCGCTGGCCGTCACCGAGGCCGGGCCCGCCACCGCGCCGGGAACGGACGCGCTCGACGCGTTCCTCCGCCAGGCGCGTCCCGCACCCGGGTAGCGGGCCGGCCTCAGTCGCGCCCCGTGCCCCGGTAGAGGTCCAGCTCCCTGTCGAACTCGACGGCCAGCACGGTGGCGTACGCGTCGAGGTCGGCCTCGGCGGGAGCATCGATCCAGGTCACGCCGGGGACCGTGTCCAGGCCGCCGGTGACGTGATGGCCCAGTTCGGTGCCCGTGCCCAGGACGGTCACCCGCCGAATCGCATTGCGCAAGCCACGGATCGACACGGTTTCGCGCGGCGCGTCGAAGCACATGAGATACAGCGTGCGCCGGTCGGCGGACAGCGTGCTCGGGCCGTAGTGGTGCCCGGCGGGCAGTCCGGCGACCGTCCCGTACACGGCCTCGGCATGCTTCGTGACCCAGGCGCCGAGACCCTCCACGCGTTCGACCTGCTCCTCGGGGATCGTCCCGTCCTCGCGGGGGCCGACGCCGAGGAGCAGATTGCCGCCCATCGCGATCGTCTCCGTGAAGTAACGCACCAGCTGGCGCACCGACTTGAAGTCGCGGTCCTTCGGCCGGTAGCTCCACGAGTCGTTGACCGTCAGGCACAACTCCCAGGGGCCGTCCGGCGCCTGGAGCGGGACACCCTGTTCGGGAGTGGCGTAGTCGCCGTGACTGAGCATGCGGGCGTTGAGGACGGTGTCCGGGTTGCCCGCGAGGATCAGCTCGGCCAGCTCCCGCATCCGCCACTGTTCCTCGGTGCGCTCCCACTCGCCGTCGAACCAGAGCAGATCGGGGCGGAAGCGGTCCACGAGCTCGCCGACCTGGCCGTCGCGGTACGCCAGATAGCGCTCCCAGGCCGCCGGGTCCTCCTTGCCGGTCTCGGCGTGGGAGTAGGGGCTCGGCGGCTCGCCCGGCTTGACGTGCCGGATGCTCGGGTAGTCGGGGTGGTTCCAGTCGGAGTGCGAGTAGTAGAGACCGACCTTGAGGCCCCGCTCGCGGAGCGCGTCGGCGAATCCGCCGACCAGGTCGCGGCCGGCCGGTGTGTGCCGTACGACGTTCAGGTCGCCGTGAGCGGTGTCCCACAGGGCGACACCGTCGTGGTGCTTGGTGGTCAGCACCGCGTACTGGGCGCCGACGCGGGCGAAGAGCTCGGCCCAGGCCTGCGGGTCGTAGCGCGAAGCGGTGAAGCCTTCGAGCTCTTTCATGTATTCCTCGTGCGAGACCTCGCCCGTGTAGAACGACCAGGACTCGGCCCATCCGTCGACGGCGTAGATGCCGTAGTGGATGAAGATGCCCAGCTTGGCATCGGTGAACCAGGGTTGCATCGGCATGCGCCCAAGCTAGGCGCCTGGGCTCGGTCCGCGCGTGGGCGCCGGTCACCACTACTGGTCTGTTTTCACCCTGGGTTCCGGACGCTGTGCGATCTCTTTACGCGGCTGTCATGTCCCTGTAGCTTCCGGCTGCAAGGGCTTTCAGGAAGTTTCCGGTTCTTCTTGCAGTCCAACTCCCCGCCCCCCGCCCCGCATTGGAGACGCCCATGACGCCGAGGACGCCCATGACGTCCATGAGACGGAGACCCCCACGCCTGCTGAGGCGCCCGCTGGTGGCGTTCGTGGCGGCGATCGGGCTGTTCGGACTGATCCCACCGGACGCGGGCTCCACGCCCATGGAAAAGACGGCCGACACATCCAACACGGCGACCGTCTTCTACTACACGAAGACCAAGAACTGGCCGACCACCTACCTGCACTACGCGCCGGACGGCGGTTCCTGGACCACCGTGCCCGGCGTACAGATGGAGACGGCCTGCACGGACTGGGTGAAGAAGACCGTCGACCTGGGCTCGGCCACCGGACTCCAGGCCACCTTCAACAACGGCAGCGGCACCTGGGACAACAACGGCGGCAACAACTACGCGCTCGGCACCGGCACCATCACCGTCAAGGACGGCGTGATCGCCCACAGCGACCCGTGCGCCGACACCGGTACGGGCAGCGGCAACCAGGCCACCGTCTTCTACTCGACCGCGACCTCCGGCTGGACCACCGCCAACATCCACTACGCGCCCGCGGGTGGTTCCTGGACGACGGTCCCCGGCGTCGGCATGGAGACGGCCTGCACAGGCTGGTGGAAGAAGACCCTCGACATCGGTACGGCGACCTCGCTGAAGGCCGCCTTCAACAACGGCAACGGCGTCTGGGACAACAACAACAGCGCCGACTACACGATCGCCACCGGCACGACGACCGTGAAGGACAAGACGGTCACCGCCGACGCCAAGGACCCGTGCGCCGCCGAGGCGCCGGACACCGAGGCCCCGACCGCGCCCGCCAAGGTCACCGCGAGCGCCACCAACACCTCGATCGTGCTCTCCTGGGACGCCTCCACCGACAACACGGCAGTGACCAAGTACCAGGTCACCCGCACCGGCGGCACCAAGGGCACAGTCGTCACCGACGTCGGCTCAACGGTCTACTCCGACACGGGGCTTGAGGAGAAGACCACCTACACGTACACCGTGAAGGCGGTCGACGCGGCAGGAAACACCTCGCCCGCCTCCGCCGAGGCGACCGCGACGACCGGCGAGAAGGCACCCGAACCGGCCTCCGGCACACCGCTCGGCACGGACCCCCGCAAGGACCCGATCTACTTCGTCCTCACCGCCCGCTTCTACGACGGCGACAGCTCCAACAACCGCGGCGGCAGCCAGAACGTGAAGTCGGGCAACGCCGCGAACAACGACCCCATGTTCCGCGGCGACTTCAAGGGCCTGGTCGACAAGCTCGACTACGTCAAGGCGCTCGGCTTCTCGGCGGTCTGGATCACCCCGGTCGTCCTCAACCGCTCGGACTACGACTACCACGGCTATCACGGCTACGACTTCTACAAGGTCGACCCGCGCCTGGAGTCGGCCGGCGCCTCCTACCAGGACCTGATCAACGCAGCTCACGCCAAGGGCATGAAGATCTACCAGGACGTGGTCTACAACCACAGCTCCCGCTGGGGCGCGAAGGGTCTGTTCACCCCGACCGTGTACGGGGTCCGCGACACCGAGTGGAGCTGGTACTACGACGAGAAGAACGAGGGCTTCGACTACGACGGTCTGACCGTCGAGCCCAAGTCCGGGAAGTCGTACTACAACGGTGACCTGTGGTCGACGGCCGAACCCTCCGGCAACACCTGCCTCAACTGGGGCAAGCCCACCGGCTCCAAGAGCTCCGAGGGCTACACGCTCTACAACTGCCAGTGGCCCAGCCCCACTTCGGGCATGTTCCCGAAGGCGTACTACCACCAGTGCTGGATCGGCAACTGGGAGGGCGAGGACTCGCGTTCCTGCTGGCTGCACGAGGACCTGGCCGACTTCAACACCGAGAACACCACCGTCCAGAACTATCTGATCGGCGCGTACGACAAGTACATCGACATGGGCGTCGACGGCTTCCGCATCGACACCGCCGTACACATTCCGCGCGTCACCTGGAACCGCCGCTTCCTGCCCGCCATCTACGACCGGGTCACCCAGAAGTTCGGCACCGACGCGGCGAAGAACTTCTTCGTCTTCGGCGAGGTCGGCGCGTTCGTCAACGACAAGTGGAACCGCGGATCCGTCAACCACTCGGCGCAGTTCTACACGTGGAAGGAGCGCAAGGAATACAGCGCGGACGACGAAGCGGCGGCCATCGAGCAGTACAACTACGAGGAACAGCTGGGCACGGGCAATCAGCCGACGTCCACCAACGCCTTCCTGAGCGGCAACAGTTACCACACGCCGGACCGCAGCCAGTTCTCCGGGATGAACATCATCGACATGCGCATGCACATGAACTTCGGTGACGCGCAGAACGCCTACAACAACGGCAAGGACTCCGACGACTCCGTCAACGACGCGACGTACAACGTCGTCTATGTCGACAGCCACGACTACGGCCCGAACAAGTCGAGCACCCGCTACAGCGGCGGCACCGACGCGTGGGCCGAGAACATGGCGCTGATGTGGACCTTCCGGGGGATTCCCACGCTGTACTACGGCTCGGAGATCGAGTTCCAGAAGGGCAAGCAGATCGACTGCGGTCCGACCTGCCCGCTGGCGACCACCGGCCGCGCGTACTACGGCGACCACCTCGCGGGAAGTGTCACGACCTCCGATTTCAGCAAGGTGGACTCCGCGAGCGGCGAGGTCGCCACGACGCTCGCCCAGCCGCTGGTCAAGCACCTTCAGCGGCTGAACCAGATCCGCCGGGCGATCCCGGCCCTTCAGATGGGCCAGTACTCCACCGACGGCATCAGCGGCTCGATGGCCTTCAAGCGCCGCTACACCAGTGGCTCCACGGACAGCTTCGCGCTCGTCACGGTCACCGGCGACGCAACGTACACCGGCATCCCGAACGGCACCTACACGGACGCCGTCACCGGTGATGTGAAGACCGTCTCGAACGGCACGCTGTCCGTGGCGGCACCCGGGAAGGGCAACCTCCGGGTGTACGTGCTGAACGGGCCCGGGAAGATCGGAAGCGACGGGCCGTACCTGAAGTAGCCGTGCGGGGCCCGGACTTCGGCAGTCCGGGCCCCACACCCGTGTCAGATGCGGTCCGCCGCGATCAGCAGATAATGGAAGCTTCCCTCCTTGTACGCCGTCAGGAACGCCTCCTCGATCCCCGTGGCCACCTCGGACCTCGCCCGCAGCTCCCAGTACGGGACGGTCGCCGCCGTGAGGTCGACGACGTCGATCGGTACGAGGCCGTTCGCGGACAGCGCCTTGAAGTACTCACTGCGCGAGTGGATGTTGCAGGTGTAGTGCTCGTCGATCTTGCTGACGGCCTTGGAACGCAGTCCCTGGACGTCGTTCGAGCAGCCGGTGATGCACACATACCGGCCGCCGTACTCCAGCAGCCGTGCGAACTCCTCGTAGAGCTCGAAGAGGTCGACGTACATCGTGGTCTCGTTGGTCCAGATGGCCCGGCGCGAGCCGGTGTCGAAGCCCGTGTCGAGCATGTTGCGGAAGTGGAAGCCCACCTTGTCGGTGATGCGCCGCCGCGCGGCCTGCTCGTTCGCGAAGGACACCTGCTGCTGCGAGATGCTGACGCCGTCCACGGAGCAGCCGAAGCGGGCGTTGGCCATGATGCTGGTGCCGCCGCGGCCCGAGCCGGCGTCCAGCAGACGGTGCTCCGGACGGATCTCGCCGAGATGGTCGAGGAGAACGTCCGCCTGCGCGGTCTCCAGGCGGTGCATCTCCTCGATCATGCGCCGCTCGCGGGTCTCGGCCGGGCCTTCCAGGACGGACGGGTCGTAGTCGCCGAGACCGTAGTGGTGGTGGTAGAGGTCGTCGATCTCGCCGAGCTTGAGGTTGACGTCGTTCTTCTCCGCGTTCCAGTAGTTGGCGACCGACTTCTGGTACGCGGTGCGCAGGACGTTGGCCACGGTGTTTTCCGTTTCGGTGACAGACATGCTGAAGCGATCTCCTTGCGACAAGAGGGATTTCGGGATGTCAGGCGGCGGTGGCGTAACGGGCGCTGCCCGCGTGCCATTCGCGGCTGCCGCCGAGCCAGGCCCAGGTGCCGGCCAGGAAGCGGCGGAGCTCGGGGGAGCCGGTGAGGGCGAGCGCGGACGCCTCGGCCTCGAAGGTGTGCATGAGCTCGTTGTGGATCTCGACGGTGCGGTCGACGGCCTCCTCCAGGGAACAGTCGTCCTCGGCGGCGATCAGCCGGGGCAGGCTGAAGTCCGTCGGGTCCTCCACCCCCATGGAGTACAGGTCGTTGACGATCACGCTCGCCGAGCCCGCCATCGTGAACGCCCGCCGCACCCGCGGATCGGCGAACTCGCCCTGCGGCAGCTCGTATCCGGCGACCGCGTCGATGAGCACCATGCATGGCACGAAGCTGTTCTCGTGCCGGTGCATCAGGAACTCCCAGACCGGCGGGGTGTGTTCGGCCGTGTGCCAGACGCCTTCCTGGCCGTAGGCCACGAACATGATCGACAGTTCGTTGCGGAGCCGGCGGACCTGTGTGCTCGTCGCGTACCGCGCGAGGTTGTCGAGACCGGAACGCAGGGCGACCATCACGGGATCCTTGCGGACCACCGCCTCCAACTGCGGCGCGTACGCCGACGGGAGGTGAGCCTGGTCGATCACCGAGTGGGCGATGGCCAGCCGCCGGCCCAGCAGCTCGTGCTGGGCCTCCTCCACCAGCCCGTCCACATAGTGGTCGTCGACGGACCACTCGGCGAGCGCGCACTTCGCCGCCGCCAGCAGCCGGTCGGGGTCGTCGGACTCCGGGTGGGCGAGCATGATGAGCCGCCCGAAGTCGGCCCTGCGCACCTTGTCGAGCTGGCCGGGATAGATGCCGACCTCCGCGGCCCACTCGACCAGCCGCTCGTTGACGGTCTCGCCGAGAGCGGGGTCGTCACGGAGGGCGGGTGGACAGTGCAGCCGCGAAGCCGGCTCGACGGAGGGCGGCTCCCGCGGTGGTGGTGCTTCCGGAGTGAACGTCCGGGCGGCCGAAGTACCCAGCCCGGTGGGACCGGTGGGCAGGCCCGGCTTCCACCGTCGTACGACATCGGGCCGCGGCGGCAGCATCGGGCAGGGGATCCGTGCCGCGGAGGTGCCAAACCCCGTTGGTGTGGACGGCAGTTGTGGGGTGCTGCCCGAGGGCTGCGGGGCGAGCGGCAGCCGCGGTTCGGCCGTGACCCGCGCCGACAGCAGTGCCGTCACGACCTCCGCCAGCTCATGGCTCGCAGGAGGCGCGAGGGTTCTGGAGATGAGGGACACCGGCGTCAGCTCCCGCTCGCGCGGGAGACCTCGACGTTCTCCAGGATGCCGAGGGCGTCCGGCACCAGTACCGCGGCCGAGTAGTAGGTGCTGACCAGGTAGGAGATGACCGCCTGCTCGTTGATGCCCATGAACCGTACGTTCAGCGCCGGTTCGACCTCGTCCGGGATCCCCGTCTGGTACAGCCCGATGACACCCTGGTCGTCCTCGCCGGTGCGCAGGGCGAGGATCGACGACGTACGGGCCCGGCTGACCGGGATCTTGCCGCACGGAAGCAGCGGCACTCCGCGCCACGCGGGCAGATGATGGCCGTTGAGCTCGACACCGCCGAAGTAGAGGCCGCGCTTGTTGCACTCCCGGCCGAACGCGGCGATCGCCCGCGGGTGGGCGAACAGGAAACGGGTGCCGCGCCGCATGCTGAGCAGCTCGTCCAGGTCGTCCGGTGTCGGCGGCCCGGAACGGGTGGAGATCCGCTGGTCGTAGTCGGCGTTGTGCAGCAGCCCGAAGTCCGCGTTGTTGACCAGCTCGTACTCCTGGCGCTCACGCAACGCCTCTACGGTCAGCCGCAGTTGCTGCTGGGTCTGGTCCATCGGTCGGCTGTAGAGATCGGCGACCCGGGTGTGCACCCGCAGTACGGTCTGCGCGACGCTCAACTCGTACTCGCGCGGCCGCAGTTCGTAGTCCACGAAGGTGCCGGGCAGATCCGGCTCGCCCACATGCCCCGAGCTGAGCGCGATGTCGGCCTCGCCCGAGCGGTTGCGCGGCCGGTACCCGTCCGAGCCGGCCCGCTCGACATGCGCCCGCAGCCCGTCGTACCGCTCCGCCACCGCCTGGTACGCCGCGTGCGGCAACGCGAGCACCGTGGTGGCCGTCGCCGCGCGGGCCGTGAAGTCCCAGGCGCCGTCCGGCCCGGCGAGCACATGCCCGCCGAAGGTGTCGCCGTCGGCCAGCAGACCGACGACCGCCTCGTCCCCGTAGGGCCCCGCTCCGACCTTCTCCACCTTGCCGTGCGCGACGAGGTACACATGGTCGGCCGTCGCGCCGGCCTCCACGATGAGCTGGCCGGGCTCGTACTCCCGCTGCTCGAACCGCTCCGCCAGCGCGCCCAGTGTGCCGCCGTCCGAAAACCCGTGCAGCAGCGGGAGTTCGGCCAGCTCCGCCGGGATGACCCTGACCTGCGCTCCGGTCTTCACGAACGTCACCCGGCCGTCGCCGACCGTGTACGAGAGCCGTCTGTTCAGGCGGTACGTGCCGCCCGGCACGTCCACCCAGGGCAGCATGCGGGTCAGCCACCGCGAACTGATCCCCTGCATCTGGGGTTCGGACTTGGTCGTCGTCGTCAGGTTCCGTGCCGCGGCGGTACCGAGGCTCTGTTGCTCCCGTTCCTCGGCGCCCGCCGCAGGCGCCGTATCGGTCTCGACCGACATGGGTTCCTTCTCTCCTGTCGCGCTGGTGACAGTACGCTTCCGGACTGTCACGTTCCGCGCCTACAGCTACCCATGACCGGCCGCGGCGAGTGATGACTTCGCGGGGCGTGCGAGGCACGTCGCGTGGAGAAGTGCCTCCGCACCACCCCCGATTCCCCCGGATGCGCCCGCTTGGCGGTATCCCCCTGCTCCACGCACTACGTCCGCCAGACGCTGCGCGCTCCCGACGCCCTGCACGCGGGGCGCGCGCCCAGCTTCTTCCACGGGGAGCTCGCCGCCGTCATCATCGGCATCGCGTACGCCGCCGCGGACGAGTACGCCCGGATCGTCGCCGAACGCCCGCTGATCGCCGACCCGAGCAGCACCCGCGCCGAACTCCGCGACTGCCAGCGGCACTCCAGCACAACGCCGAGGACTGGATGGAGGTCTGCCGCCGCAATGTCTCGGGCGAGGCCCCGTTCAGCACCGCCGAGGACAACCGGCTCGCGCTCGTCTTCCTCACCGCCGGGCGCATGGCCCGGGATGTGCTGCAAGGCATCCTCTTCCGCACGGCGGGCTCCCGCTACGCGCGCGACGGCGAACGGATGCAGCGCTACTTCCGGGACTCGGCCACGTACTGGACCCATGTCGGCCCCACCATGGCCGAGCCGCTCCACCGGCGCGTCGGCTGCGACCGCCTCGGCCTGCCGTCGGACGGCATCCCGCTGCTGCCCTGAGGTGAACCTGCCCCGCCCGACAGGCGCGGCCCGCCACCTGGCGAACGACGCCGCTGTCACCGGCGTGACAATGACCCCATGAAATGGATCTCCGGCGTGGCCGGCGGGCTGCTCCTGGCGTTGGTTCTCGTCAGTGTTCTACGCACCCTGGTGGTGCCCCGAGGGCTCTACTCCTCGCTGGTGACCCGGTGGTGGCGCTCGCTGCGCTTCGTGCTGCGCATGGCCGCGCCCGGCGGCAGCTACGACGCGCACGACCGCGCGCAGACCTGGCTGGCCCCGCTCATGCTGGTCGGCATGCTCACGAGCTGGCTGGGCGGGGCGCTGCTCGGCTTCGGGCTGCTGCTGCACTCCCTGTCCACGCTGTCCTGGACCAACTCCGTCAGGGAGGCGGGGTCCAGCCTGTTCACGCTCGGCTTCGCCAGCGGCGACCGGCTGCACCTGTCCGTCGTGGACTTCGTGGCGGCCGCCACCGGACCCGTGGTGATCGCCCTCCAGATCGCGTATCTGCCCACGCTGTACGGCGCCTACAACCGCCGCGAAGTGGAAGTGACCCTGCTCCAGTCGCGCGCGGGGGAGCCCGCCTGGGGCCCGGAGATCCTCGCCCGGCAGTGGCTGGTCGACACCGAGACCGCGCTGCCCGAGCTGTACCGCGGCTGGGAACGGCTCGCCGCGGAGATCGGTGAGAGCCACTCGACGTACCCGATCCTGCTGTCGTTCCGTTCGCCGCAGCCCTACCGCAGCTGGATCGTCGGCCTTGTCGCCGTCATGGACGCGGCCGCCATGCAGCTGGCGCTCACACCGCGCGGCGCCCCGCCCCAGGCGCGCCTGATGCTGCGCGCCGGCTTCACCGCGCTGCGCGACATCGCCCGCGTGCTGCGCGTGCCCTTCGAAACGGACCCCAGTCCCGACGCACCGATCCAGCTGTCCTTCCTGGAGTTCGACGCGGCCGTCGCGATGGTGGAGGCGGCGGGGTTCCCCACCGAGCGGACCGCCGAGCAGGCATGGCCGCACTTCCACGGCTGGCGGGTCAACTACGAGGCGATCGCCTACGAGTTGTGCCGTCGTGTCGACGCGGTCCCCGCTCTGTGGACCGGCCCCCGGGACTTCGCCACCAGCCCGATCGCTCCCCGGCGGCCGAAGGACCGGCGTCCGGGCGCGGAAGGTCGTCCGGAACTGCCCCCCTCCGCCGGGTAGTCCGGCGCGTCCTGGCGGGAAGATCCCTCGGAGGGTCCGATACGGAGGGGTGGGGTTCCCTTGAAAGTCGTCCTGCTGGGCACGGCCGCCGGTGGCGGCTTCCCTCAGTGGAACTGCGCCTGCGCGCTGTGCGCGGCCGCCCGCGACGGGAAACTGCCCGCGCGGACACAGGAGTGCGTCGCCGTCAGCGGCAACTCCCGCGACTGGTGGCTGCTCAACGCCTCACCCGACATCCGTACGCAGCTGACCACCACACCCGCGCTCGCACCCGGGCCGGGGCCCAGGGACACACCGGTACGCGGCGTGCTCCTGACGGACGCCGAGGCCGACCACGTCACGGGGCTGACCGTCCTGCGCGGCGGCGCGGGCCTCAAGCTCTACGCCGCGCCTCCCGTCCTCGCCGCCCTGGCCCCGCTGCGCGCGATGCTCGACCGCTACGCCCCGTGGGAGTGGGCGGACAGCCTGACCGAGGGCGGGTTCGTGCTGGCCGGCGGTCTGGTGGTGAGCGCTCACCCGGTCGGTTCCAAGACCCCGAAGTACGTCGCCGGAGCCGTCGCGGACGCCGGCTGGGTGACGGCGTACCGGATCGAGGACCTGGCCAGCGGGGGAGTGCTCGTCTACGCGCCCTGCCTGGGCGGCTGGACACCCGCGCTGGACGACCTGCTGGCCACGGCGACCTGCGCGCTGCTCGACGGCACCTTCTACGCGTCCGACGAGATGGGCACGGCGGTGCGGGCGCCCGCCGGGCAGGCCGCCATGGGACATCTGCCCGTCTCGGGAGCGCGCGGCAGCCTGGCCGCCCTGGCCCGCCATCCAGGGCCGCGCCGCATCTACACCCACCTCAACAACACGAACCCGCTGCTCGACCCGGCCTCGGACGCCTCTGCGCGGGTAGCCGGGACCGGGGTCGAAGTCCTGCCGGACGGTGCGGAGTTCGTGGTCTAACGGGAGTGCCAAGTGATGTCGGGGAAGTGCAGGCACGCCCCCACGCCGTCTAGCCGTTCAGCACGCGCTCCAGGGCGGCGCGTTGCAGGGGGAGCACCTCGGCGTGCAGCTCGCGCCCCTTCTCGGTGAGCGCGACCCAGACTCCGCGTCGGTCCTCCTGGCAGACGGTGCGCTCCACCAGGCCGTCCTTCTCCAGCCGGCCGATGAGGCGGGACAGGGCGCTCTGGCTCAGGTGGACCCGGCCCGCGATGTTCTGCACCCGGCACTGCTCGCCGGGCTCCGCGGCCGCGCCCGACGCGAGGATGTCCAGGACCTCGAAGTCACTGGCTCCGAGGCCGTGGGGATGCAGCGCGCGGTCGATCTCGCACATCGTGCGCGCGTGCACCGAGAGGATCTCCCGCCACTGGTCTTCGAGGGGGGAGCCGGGCGTCTTCGCTGCCATAACTGAACGGTAACAGAGATCCGGCCAGTCATTGCGCGTGCAACTAGTGCAGCTGCATCCAGTCGGCCCCCCGCCGCGGCGGGGCCCCGCCGCCCGCCCCCTCCGTGCGGCCGCTCTACTCGCCGGAAGGATCCTGGGTGAGCCCGATCAGGTTCCCGTCCGCGTCCTTGACGAAGGCGATCAGCTTGCCGCCGCCCACGTCCTGGACGTCCTGCAGCGACTCGGCCCCAGCGTCCAGCAGGGCCGCGAGGGTCGCCCTGATGTCGGCGACGTGCCAGTAGGGGACGGGCCCGGTCATGCCCTTGGCGTGACCGTTGGGGTCGAGGCCGACATCCTGGCCCGCGTCCTTGAAGCCGACGTAGTACGGCTCGTCCGCGTAGGGCTCAACCCCCAGCAGCGCGCTGAACAGCGCCTTTCCCTGTGCGAGGTCCTTGACGGGGTAGATGATGGTCTTCAGGCCGGCGGTCATGGCGACTCCTCCGTGGTGCTGGTCAGTGCCTGCGAATGGCTTCTCGCTCCGACGTGTATCCCGTCGGTGCTTCAACGCTAGGACGGGGGAGCACCGCATGGCTTCTCGAATCCTGACCGGTCGGGAATCCTGAATCGGTCGGGAATCCTGACCGGTCGAGGGGTACGGCCGGACTGTCGCGGACCTGCCGGTCAGCCGCTCACCGGGTCCACCGCGTTGCGCCAGACCTTGATGTCCACCGTGATGTAGTCCGTCGTGTCCGGCGAGGGCGCCGTGCCGCGGAAGGTGATGAGGCCGACGTGGCCGGTTCCGCTCACCACGCACAGCCGGTCGCCGACAGCGAGGTCCCTCACCCACAGGTACTTCTCGCTGCCGGTCTGTGCGAGGCAGGAATCCAATGTCCCGGCGGCACGGGGCGCCAAGCGGGTCAGCTGGCTCTGGCTGGTGGAGCCGGGGGCCACGACGGCGCCGGAGGAGTACACGGCGTAGGTGAAGTCCTCGTCGCTGGTGCCCGTGTCGGCCTTGGGCCCTGGGGGCCTGTCGCCCAGATACAGGTCGTGGCTGGCGGTCATGCGAAGGCCGGTATAGGTCTCGGTCGCCGGCTGGGCCGCCGCCGTCGCGGTCGGCTTGCGGGCGGCGGCCGACGTCTGGGACGTGGCCGGTTCGTCGGAGGCGGGCGGGGCGGTGCGGGTCGCGGACGCGGACGGGTCCGCCTTCTTCGGCTTGGCCTTCTTCGACGGCGATGCGGAGGGATCACCCGAGCCGGTCGGCTGCTGTTCGGTCGCCGAGCTGGAGGCCTGTCCGGCCTGGCCGCTCGCGCCGTCCGCCGGCTCCTCGGGGCTCAGGACGCCGGACAGGAACAGGGCGCAGGTCACCGCTGCCACGGTCAGGACGACCGCCCCGCCCGTGACCAGCCCCCGCCGAGTACGGCGACGCGGCGCGGGCCCCACGACGACGGGACTGGTGGGCCCGGAGTACGGCACGCCCGCGCCGGGCGTTGCAGGACCGGGAGTCGCCATTCCGGCGTACGCCCCGCCGGGGACGCCGCCGACGCCGGGCGCCGCGGGAAAGGGAGTGACCGGGGGACCGAACTCACCGCTGGTGATACCCGGTGCGGGGGACTCGGCCCGCTGTCCCAAGGCGCCCTGCCGGGGGATGCGCAGGGCCATCGTGTCCACCGGGGACGAATGCGGTTGCCCTTGGGGCTGGGGCTGGGGCTGGGGCTGGGGCTGGGGCTGGGGCTGGGGCTGGGGCTGGGGCTCGCGCACCGCGTGCTGTGCGAGCTGCCCCGCCACCGACGCCGGCAGCCAGCTCTCCGCGCGGCGCAGGCCCTGCTCCGGGTCGGCGGCCGCGCACAGGCGTATGACATCGGCCGGGGACGGCCGCAGCGCCGGGTCCTTGTGCAGGCATCCGGCCACCAACTCCGCCAGGTAGTCGGGGAGTTCGCCGAGCCGCGGCTCCTCGTGCACGATGCGGTACAGCACCCCGTGCGAGGGCCCGTCACCGAAGGCGCCCGCGCCCGTCGCGGCGAAGGCGGCGATCTGGCCGAGCGCGAACACGTCGGTCGCGCCGGTGATCTCCCCGCCGAGTGCCTGCTCGGGCGCCATGAAGGCGGGCGTCCCGATGGCGGAACCGCTACGGGTGAGGGCGGTGGCGTCCGCCGCGCGCGCCACCCCGAAATCGATGACGCGGGGCCCGTCGAAAGCGAGCAGCACATTCGACGGCTTGAGGTCGCGGTGCACGACGCCGGCGCGGTGGATGTCCTGGAGCGCCTCGGCCACCCCCGCCGTGAGCAGCAGCACCGTGTCCCTGGGCAGCGGCCCGTGCTCCTTGACGGCATCCGCGAGGGAGGGGCCGGGGATATAGGCGGTGGCGAGCCAGGGCATGGGCCCTTCGGTGTCGCTGTCGAGGACGGGCACCGTGCACACGCCCTGCACCCGGCGGGCGTTGGCGACCTCCTGCCGGAACCGGTCACGGAAGTCGGGGTCGTCGGCGAGCTCGGGGCGGATCACCTTCACGGCGACGGCCCTGCCGCCGGGTGTGTGGGAGAGGTAGACGCACCCCATGCCCCCGGCGCCGAGTCGTGCCAGCAGGCGGTATTCCCCTGCGGTGCGCGGATCGTCGTCCTCAAGCGGCTGGAACATCCCCGCACCCGTCTGCACGTTCCCGACTCCCGTAGCGCTCTGCTGTCACTCACACATCAGCTGTCACTCACACAACTGATCCGAACAGTATCGGTGTTCGAGCGAGCGCGGCGAGGGACGCCCTCCCCTTGGCCACGGACGTCCTCCTCGTGGTGACGGCCGTCCGCCCCGCGGCGGGGCAGCCGCGGGGCAAGGACGTCAGAGGTGACGTGAGACGTGACCGGAGTGCCTCACGTGGACTCGCGTCGCACCAGTTCCGTGGGCAGGATCACCGCCGCCGGATCATCGCCTCCTATCTGGGCGAGCAGCACCCGCACCATCTCGGCGCTGATGCGATCCCAGGGCTGGCGGATCGTGGTGAGGGCGGGGGTGGACGCGACGGCGGCGGGGGAGTCGTCGAAGCCGCCGACCGCGACGTCCTCGGGGACCCGGCGGCCGGCCTTGTGCAGTGCGGACAGCACCCCCTGTGCCATCAGGTCCGAGGCGACGAACACGGCATCCAGGTCCGGGACCCGTTCGAGGAGTCGCTCCGCGCCCGCCTCGCCGCTGGCCCGGCTGTAGTCGCCGGGGACGACGAGGCGGTCGTCGGCCTCGATCCCGGCCTCGGCGAGCACCTCCCGGTAGCCCGCGAGTCGCTCGACTCCGCCGGGGGTGTCGAGCGGTCCCGTCACCATGCCGATGCGGCGGCGGCCGAGGGAGAGCAGGTGCTTGACCATGTCCCGGGCGCCGTCCCGGTCGTCCGCGGCGACGTAACTCACCTTGGATCCCAGGCCGATGGGCTTGCCGCAGGCGACCAGCGGCACGCCCGCCTCGCGCAGCTCCTCGGCGACGGGATCGCCGGAGTGGCTGGAGACCAGCAGCACCCCGTCGACGTGGCCCGCGGTGATGTACCGCGTTATGCGCCGCCGTTCGTCCTGGGTGCCCGCGAGCATCAGCAGGAGGGGAACGTCGTGCGCGGCCAGCGCCTGCGTGCAGCCCCGCAGCAGGACATTGAAGTTGGGGTCCTCGAAGAACCTCTCCTGAGGCTCGGTCAGCAGGAAGCCGATCGAGTCGGAGCGTCCGGTGATCAGCGAGCGGGCGTGCCGGTTCACGACGTAACCCGTCCTGCGGATGGCGGCGTTGACCGCCTCCTGGGCGGCGGGGCTGACATAGTGCCCGCCGTTGAGTACCCGCGACACGGTCCCTCGTGAGACACCGGCCTCGCGTGCGACGTCATGGATCGTCGGCGGTTTGCGCCTGCCCCCCGTGTGATGCATGGTCATGACTTTACGGCTCCGGACAGCAGATCGAGGCTCCAGAACCGCTGGATGACCAGGAACAGCGCGACCAGCGGGATGACCGCGAGCATCGCACCGGTGATCACCAGGGTGTACAGGGCCGGGGTGTTGGAACCCTGTTTGAGGAGGGTGAACAGGCCGAGGGTGATCGGGAACTTCTCGTCGTCGCTGAGCATGATGTACGGCAGCAGGAAGTTGTTCCACACCGCCACGAACTGGAACAGGAACACCGTCACCAGTCCGGGCACCATCATCGGCAGCGCGATCCGGGTGAAGATCCGCCACTCGCTCGCGCCGTCCATCCGCCCGGCCTCGACCACGTCACCGGGCACCGCCGCGGCGGCGTAGATCCGGGCGAGATAGATGCCGTACGGGGAGAGGACGAGGGGGAGCAGGACGGAGGCGTACGAGTCCGTCAGGTCGGCCTTCGCCATCAGCAGATACTGGGGGATCGCGAGGATCACCGGCGGCATCAGCACGCCCGCCATCAGGATGCTGAAGACGGTCTCGCGGCCGCGGAAGCGGTAGAGCGCGAGCGCGTAGCCGCCGAGCGCGGAGACGGCCGTCGACAGGAGGGCGCCGAGACCGGCGTAGAGGGCGGAGTTGCCCATCCACTTCCAGTAGATGCCGTCGCGGTAGGCGTTGAGGTCCTTCACGTTCTGGGTGAAGCCGGTGCCCGGCAGGAACGTGAACGTCGAGAACAGCTCACGGCCCGACTTGGTGGAGGCGATCACCACCCAGGCGACGGGCAGCAGACAGTAGAGGGCGCCGAGCAGCAGCGTCAGCGTGGGCACCAGGGCGATCCGGCGGCGCAGCGGCGGCCCCTGGGCGGTTCCGGGGGTCGTGCCGGCGGCCGGAGCGGCCTTGCCTACGGCAAGAGAACTCATCGTGCTTCCTCCTGCTTGTTACGGGAGTTCGCGGCGCGCAGGAATCCGAAGGACAGGATCAGCGTGACGATGGCGATGATCACGGCCTCGGCGGCCGCCGCGTAGATGTCGCCCGCGCCGAACGCGTCCCGGTACACCTTCATCAGCGGACTCCACGTCGTGGAGACGGAGTTGGTGAGGGGCTTGAGGGTGGTCGGCTCGCTGAACACCTGGAGCGTCGCGATGATCGAGAAGAAGAAGGTGAGGACCAGCGAGGGCGCCACCATCGGAATCTTGATCTTCACCGCGATCTGCAGGGGCGTGGCGCCGTCCAGCTTCGCCGCCTCGTACACCTCGGCCGGAATGGCCTGGAGCGAGGTGTAGATGACGATCATGTTGAAGCCGGTGCCGCCCCAGACCGCGATGTTGGACAGGGCGAGATAGAGCGGGCCGCCGTCCAGCAGGTTCGGCTGCGGCATGCCCAGCTTGTCGAGGACGAAGTAGAAGGGGCTGACGTCCGGGAGGTACAGGAAGCCCCACAGCAGTGCGGCGACGACGCCGGGGATGGCATACGGCAGGAAGATCGCGAGCCGGGTGAAGGGGGCGAAGCGCACCTTGTCCGTGTCGAGCATCAGCGCGAACAGCAGTGCGAGACCGAGCATCACCGGAACCACGATGGCGCCGTAGCCCAGCACCCGCAGCCCGCCGTCGATCAGCTCGTTGTCGGTGACGGCGTCGGTGTAGTTCTCCAGGCCCGCCCAGACCTCCTTGCGGGCGCCCGCACCGAGGCCCAGGCCGCTGACCTTGACCTTGTGCAGGCTCAGCCAGAGCGCGTAGCCGATGGGCAGCGCGAAGAAGAGGGCGAACAGGATCGTCGCGGGGAGGAGGAAAGCGTACGGGGCCCCCTTGACCCCGTACGACTTCCGACGTGCGGTTGTCACTGAGCGACCCCGAAGCCCTGCTTCTTCAGGTTGGCGACGGTGTCGTCCTGCATGGTCTTCAGGGCGGCACCGAAGTCCGACTTGTTCTTCGCGGCGGCGCCGAAGGCGTCGTTGAAGGACGTGTAGGCGACGTTCACGTTCGGGCCCCACGCGGACGGCGCGGTGGTCTTCGCGATCGCCGAGGCCTTCGTGTAGAAGTCCTGCTGGTTGGAGAAGAAGGCCGGCGGCTGCATGAACGCGTCACTGAGCTGGGCGCTGGTGGAGGCGGGGTAGATACCGCTCTCCTTCGCCAGCGCGGCCACCGCGTCCGGGTCCGTGTTCAGCCAGGCGGCGAACTTCGCGGCGGCCGCCTTGTGCTTCGAGTCCGTGGTGACGGCCGTCGAGGAGCCGCCCCAGCTGCCGGTGACGTTCTCGCTGTCCGACCACTGCGGCAGCGGGGCCATCGCCCACTTGCCCTTGGTGTCGGGGGCCGCGGTGGTGAGGGTGCCCGGCGCCCACACCGCGCTCACCCAGGCGATCTGCTTGCCGGTGTTCAGGGCCTTGTTCCACGGCGGCGTGTACATCGGCTCGTTGTCGATCACGCCTTCCTTGACGAGACCGCCCCAGAACTTGGCGACCTTCTGCGTCGCCGCGTCGTCGATGCCGACCTTCCACTTGTCGCCGGAGGTCGTCCACCACTTGGCGCCGGCCTGCTGGGCGAGACCGGCGAAGAGGCCGGAGTCGTTGGCGGAGAAGGTCGTGAGGTCCTTGTCCGGCGCCTTCTTCTTCAGTGCGCGGGCGGTCTCCGCGAACTGCTCCCAGGTGGTCGGGACCGTCAGGCCGTACTTCTTGAAGAGGTCCTCGCGGTAGTAGAACATCATCGGGCCGATGTCCTGCGGGATCGCGTAGACGGCGTCCGTACCCAGCGTCGTCTGCTGCCAGACACCGTCGGCGAACTTGGACTTCACCTCTTTCGACTCGCCCGATATGTCAGCCAGCGCGTCATTGCTGACGAGCGTCGGCAGCGCCTGGTACTCGGCCTGGACCAGGTCCGGGGCCTTCTTCGCCTTGTGCGCGGTGAGGATCTTGGTGACCAGGTCGTCTCCCGACGCCTGCTTCTTCACCGTGACGGTGATCTGCTGCTTCTTCCCCGGCCCCTTGTTCCACAGGTCCACGACCTTGTCCATGCCCGGGGTCCAGGTCCAGTACGTCAGTGACGCGGGTCCGGACTGGGCGTCGTCCTTGGCGTCCTCCGAGCCGCAAGCGGCGAGAGAGGTGGCGCCGAGCGCGACGGCGATGGTGGTGGCCACGAGGCGGCTGTGCTTCGTGATGGGCATGGATCGTTCTCCCCTGACCTGGGCCTCCGCCTGCTGCGAAGACCTGCCATGCTTCTGTGAGCGTTCACAGTAGAGAAACATCCCGGACACTTGTCAATGGTTGTTGCTGTGCGGTTATGTTGGGCTCGCGCCGCTGGCGCTGTGTGTGCACGTTCCCAAATGATCGATTAACCGGGAGAGATCCATGCCGGAGACCACCCCCACGGGCCTCACCAGGCTCGCCTTCGGTGGGGACTACAACCCCGAGCAGTGGCCGGAAAGCGTCTGGCACGAAGACGTCCGGCTGATGCGCGAGGCCGGTGTCACGATGGTGAGCGTCGGGATCTTCTCCTGGGCGCTGCTCGAACCGGCGCCGGGCACCTACGAGTTCGGCTGGCTCGACCGTCTGCTCGATCTGCTCCACGAGAACGGCATACGCGCGGACCTCGGTACGCCGACCGTGGCGCCGCCCGCCTGGTTCTACCGCGAACACCCCGACGCGCTGCCCGTCGCCGCCGACGGCACCCGCTACGAGTTCGGCTCACGCGGCGCCATCTGTCACAGCAACACCGACTACCGTGCCGCCGCTGCGAACATCGCCACGCGGCTCGCCACCCGGTACGCCGGCCACCCCGCGCTCGCCCTGTGGCATGTCCACAACGAGTACGGTGTCCCCGTCTCGGCCTGCTACTGCGAGTCCTGCGCCGCGCACTTCCGCCGCTGGCTGACCAGGACGTACGGGACGATCGACGCGCTCAACGCGGCCTGGGGCACCGCCTTCTGGGGCCAGCGCTACGCGGACTTCGACCAGATCAACCCGCCGCGCCTGACCCCGACCGTCGGCAACCCGACCCAGGCCCTCGACTACAAGCGGTTCGCCGACGAGACCATGCGCGAGAACTTCGTGGCCGAGCGGGACATCCTGCACCGCCTCTCGCCCGGCATCCCGGTCACCACCAACTTCATGACCGCCCTGAGCCAGTGCGACTCCATCGACTACTGGGCCTGGGGCCGCGAGGTCGACCTCGTCACCAACGACCACTACCTGATCACCGACGGCCGCCGCACCCATGTGAACCTCGCGATGGCCGCCGACCTCACTAGGTCGGTGGCCGGCGGCGCCCCCTGGCTGCTGCTCGAACACTCCACGTCGGGCGTCAACTGGCAGCCCCGCAACCCCGCCAAGGCGCCCGGCCAGATGGCCCGCAACTCCCTCGGGCATGTCGCGCGCGGCTCCGACGGCGCCATGTTCTTCCAGTGGCGGCAGTCCCGGCGCGGCGCCGAGAAGTTCCACTCCTCGATGCTGCCGCACGCGGGCACCGACTCCCGGGTGTGGCGCGAGGTCGTCGAACTCGGCGCGTCCGTCGACTCGCTGGACTCCGTCAAGGACACCCGCACCGTCGCCGACGTCGCCGTGCTGTGGGACTGGCACTCCTGGTGGGCGCAGAACCTCCAGTGGCGCCCCAGCGAGGACCACGACCCCCGCGAGCGCGCCGACGCCTTCTACGAAGCCCTCTACGACCGCCACCTCACGGTCGACTTCGCCCACCCGGAAGCCGACTTGTCGGCGTATCCCCTTGTCGTCGTGCCCGCCCTGTATCTGATGACCGAGGCCGCCGGGAACAACCTCCGCGAGTACGTCGAGAACGGCGGCACCCTCGTCGTCTCGTACTTCTCCGGCATCGTCGACGAGCACGACGCCGTGCACGACGGCCCGTACCCGGGCGCCCTGCGCGACGTACTCGGCCTGACCGTCGAGGAGTTCTCGCCGCTCCTCCAGGGCGACCTGGTCCGGATCACGGGTCCCGACGGCTCCGAGCTCACCGGCGACGTGTGGACCGAGTTCGTGGTCCCGCGCGGCGCCGAGACCGTCTGGACGTACGCCGACGGTCTGACCGCGGGCCACCCGGCCGTCACCCGGAACCGCCTCGGCGAGGGCTCGGCCTGGTACGTGTCCACGCGCCTGGCCGCGCAGGGACTGGACGCCCTGATCGGCTGGGCCGGCGACGACGCGCGCATCGCGCCGCGCGCCGACCTGCCCCGCGATGTCGAAGTGGTGCGCCGCACCGGTGAGTCGGGCACCTACGTCTTCGCCATCAACCACACCTCGTCGGACGCCAAGGTGCCGCTGGACGCGCACGGCACCGAGCTGCTGACGGGCGAACGCGCCGCGGGCCGCCTCGCGGTACCCGCGGGAGCCGTACGGGTCGTACGACTCGACGGCTGAGCCGACTGCCGTCCGGGCCGTCCGGCCCGGGCAGCCGCACCGACCGCCGCCCGGGTCCTTCGACCCGTCCGGCCGCACCGACCGCCGTCCGGGTCCTTGGACCCGTCCGGCCGGGTGAACAGCCGTCCGGGCCGCAGGACCCGACGGCCGAGCCGACTCCCCTCCGCCCGTGCGAGCACCCGAGCCGCGGGCGGAGGGGTTCCCCCAGCTCCATCGGGGGGCATCCCCATCCCCATTACGTCGAAGGGACGACGGACGAAGATGTTCCATCCCAGACGCACACTCAGGGCCCTGCTGCTGCCGCTCGTGGCCGGACTCGCCCTCACCGCCCTCCCCGCGCAGACCGCGCAGGCGGCGAGCACGCTCACGAACGCCGGATTCGAGACCGACGGGACCGGCGCCGCCGTGCCCAGCGGCTGGTCGGAGTACGGCGACACCGGCGCCTCCTACGTGGAATCCGGTGGCCACAGCGGGAGTTACCGGCTGACGCAGTACTCCTCCGCCGCGTACAAGGTGGAGACGTACCAGTACCTCTCCGGGCTGACCAACGGGAACTACAAGCTCACCGCCTGGGTGCGCTCGGGCGGCGGCCAGAACTCCGCCTACCTCGCGCTGAAGAACTGCGGCGGCACCGAGCAGCGCACCGACCTGCCCGTCTCCACCAGCGAGTGGATACACCTGGTCGTGCCCGTCTCCGTGACCAGCAACCAGTGCACGATCAGCGTCTACTCCGACGCGAACGCGGGCAACTGGATCAACGTCGACGACCTGACGTTCACCTCGGGCACCAGCAGCGTGGCCGTCAAGGGCGCGGACATCTCCTCCCTCGCCAAGAGCGAGGCCCTCGGCGGCGTCTACAAGACCAGCTCCGGCACCACCGGTGACGCGGTCGCCATCCTCAAGTCGTCCGGCATGAACTACGCCCGCCTCAAGGTCTGGGTGAACCCGGCCGACGGCTACAACAACAAGACCCGCGTCCTCGCCATGGCCAAGCGCATCAAGGCGCAGGGCATGAAGCTGCTGGTCGACTTCCACTACTCGGACACCTGGGCCGACCCGGGCAAGCAGACCAAGCCGGCCGCTTGGGCGAGCCACTCCTACAGCCAGCTCAAGACGGACGTCTACGACCACACGTACGACGTGCTCAACGCCCTCAAGGCGCAGGGCACCACGGCCGACATGGTGCAGATCGGCAACGAGATCAACGGCGGCATGCTGTGGTCCGAGGGCTCGACCTCCAACTGGTCGCAGCTCGCCGGCCTGCTCAACTCCGGCTACAGCGCCGCGAAGGCGGTCTCCTCCGGCACCCTGGTCGCCCTGCACCTGGCCAACGCCGGAGACGACGCCACCGTCCGCTGGTGGTTCGACAACGCGGCCACCTACGGGATCAACTACGACGTGATCGGCCTGTCGTACTACGGCTACTGGCACGGCTCGCTCGGCGCCGCGCAGACCACCCTCGACGACGTCGCCTCCCGCTACAGCAAGCCGGTGTTCATCGCCGAGACGGCCTACCCCTTCCGTCTCGACAGCGACGACTCGCTCGTCAACCAGATCGACACGACCGGTGAACTGGTCAGCGGCTACCCGGCGACGACGGCCGGGCAGACCGCCTGGTTCCGCGACGTGATGAACATCGTGGAGGCCGTCCCGAACGGCCGCGGTCTCGGTGTCTTCTACTGGGAGGCCACCTGGACGGCGGTCACCGGCAACGGCTGGGACCCGACGGACGCCACGTCGGGCAACGGCTGGGAGAACCAGGCCCTGTTCGGCTTCGACGACAAGGCGCTTCCGGCCATGTCGGTGTTCAGTCACCGCTGACCCCGCAGGGTCACCACTGAGCCCATGAGGGCCCGGCTGCCACGCGGTAGCCGGGCCCTCATGCTGTCCTGAGCCGCCGCGTCCGGTGAGCTCCACCCGTTCGGCCTCGGCCAGGGTCGTGGAAGCCCGTGCGTGGCGCCCCGGGCTGCGGGACAGTAGCGGGAGACCGCCGTGACGGAGGGGGACGAGATGCTGAGGGTTCCCGTCAGTGGGCAACGCCTGGACATACTGGAGTGGCTGCGGGATCCCACCGCGCACTTCCCGCCGCAGCGCTACGGCGACCTCGTCGAGGACGGCGTCAGCCCGGCGGCCCTCGCCGCCAAACTCGGCGTGAGCCGTGCCGTGGCGCGCACGCATCTCGACCTGCTCACCGGGATCGGTCTGCTGCGGGCCAAGAAGATCAGACGGCGGACCTTCTACCGCCGCGACGAGTACCGCATCGCCGAGGTCAGCCACTTCTTCGAGAAGGGCTGGTAGCGGCGTGAGCCGACGGCCACGGGAGGCATCCGTGTCCCGCACCGGCCGCCGCACGGTGCCAGGGGGCTGACCGGCCTGGAGGACGGCCGCATCGTGCGCGTCGACGCCCCGGCCGATCCCGACCGCACCCGCGTCGAGGTCCTCGCGGAGACGGGCGGCAGGCCGCTGGGACTCGAACTCCTCCCGGATGACGGCCTGTTGGTCTGCGACGCCCGACGCGCACTGTTGCGGATCGCGCTCGACGACGGCACCGTACGCGTCCCCGCCGACACGCTGACAGGCCCCGCGTCGCCGCCCTGGAACTCCTCCACCGCCGCGGCCCCGCCCTGCGGCACACCGCTGCCCGTCCGGCGGTGCGCGCGCCGTTCCGTCCCCCGGGCACCGCCGGTGTCGTCGCGGTCGACGACGACCGTCACGTCCTTCACCACCTGGAGCGCCGCCGCTCCCGCTTCCGCATGGTCACCAGCGCCTGCGCGGCCGCCGGCCACCTGATCCTGGGAAGCCTGTGGGAACGCGGCCTCGAGATCTGTGATCTGCCCGGTTCCACGGGCTGAGCCGCGTGTGCGCCGACGGTACCCCCGGCGTTACCCTTTGACCGGCCGCGATCTTGTGTCGCGGCGCGGTGGTGGGGCCCGCCGTACCCGAACCGCGGCATCGGTGCCGCCAACGGTCCCTACTTGCGATGACGCGTGCCCAGGTGCTGCCCGGGCCCCGGCGAGTAGGAGAAGTACGTCATGACAGTCCCGCACTCCGAGCGAGTCGACGGCCCCGACACTCCTGTACGGATGCCCGTACGGAAGGCGTCTCCCTGGCACGGCCAGACGCCGGTCGTCGCGATGGTCGCGCTCGGCGGCGCCATCGGCGCCACGGCCCGCTACGGAGCGGCACGGCTGTGGCCCGCCGAGACGGGCGGATTCCCCTGGACCACGTTCTGGGTCAATGTCGTCGGCTGCGCCGTCATCGGCGCCTTCATGGTCGTCATCACCGACGTGTGGGCGGCCCACCGGCTGGTACGCCCCTTCTTCGGCACCGGGGTGCTCGGCGGCTTCACCACCTTCTCGACGTACGCCGTCGACATCCAGAAACTTGTGGACGCGGGCCACCCCGGGACGGGGTTCGTCTACCTGGCCGCGACCCTGTTCGCGGCGCTCGCGACGGTGTGGCTCGCGGTGACGGCGGCACGCCGCGCTCTGGCATGGAGGCAGCGATGACACGGCTGACGGGCAGCGCCCTGCGGGTGACGATCTTCATCGGCGAGAACGACACCTGGCACCACAAGCCGCTCTACTCGGAGATCGTGCACCGCGCCCACGCGGCCGGTCTGGCCGGTGCCAGCGTCTTCCGGGGCATCGAGGGCTTCGGTGCCTCCTCCCTGATCCACACCTCCCGGCTGCTCTCGCTGAGCGAGGACCTTCCGGTGGCCGTCGTGATCGTGGACACCGAGGAGCGTGTACGGGCCTTCCTGCCGAAGCTCGACGAACTCGTCACCGAGGGTCTGGTGATCCTCGACGACTGCGAGGTCATCCGGTACGCCGGACGCGATGACACCTCGCACGACCGCCCCCGAGGCAGGCGCGGGAAAGGTGAGAAGTCGTTGTGAACTGGCTGCTGGTGATCATCGGTGCCGCGGTCGGCGCGCCCTTGCGCTATCTGACCGACCGGGCGGTGCAGCTGAGACATGACACGGTCTTCCCCTGGGGCACCCTCGTCGTCAACGTGACAGGCTGTCTGATCCTGGGCCTGCTGACCGGCGCGGCCTCGACGGGCCACGCCTCCGGGCACCTGCAACTACTGATCGGCACCGGCCTGTGCGGGGCCCTGACCACGTACTCGACGTTCTCGTACGAGACACTGCGGCTGACCGAGACCGGCGCGGGGTTCTACGCTGCCGCCAACGTGATCGTGAGCGTGACGGCCGGCCTGGGCGCGGCCTTCGCCGGGGTCTCGTTTGCGCAAGCTTTGTGGGCCTAGTCGCCGGGCGTCCGCGCGCATAGGCAAGACTGTCCCCTGCACCGTCTACAGCACTGTCGACCAACTCCTCAGAACTGGATCCCATGAGCGTCATCAACGTCGGTCAGGCCGTCGTCCTCGGAGTCGTCGAGGGGGTGACCGAATTCCTCCCCGTCTCCTCGACCGGCCACCTCAAGATCACCGAGGGGCTGATGAACATCCCCGTCGACGACGACGCCGTAGTCGGGTTCTCGGCGGTCATCCAGGTCGGCGCGATCGCCGCCGTGCTTGCGTACTTCTTCAAGGACATCGTGCGGATCGTCTCCGCCTGGGGGCGCGGGCTGCGCAACAAGGAGGAGCGCCAGCACCACGACTACAAGTTCGCCTGGTGGGTCATCTACGCGACCATCCCGATCGTGATCGTGGGCCTCGCCGCCAAGAACCTCATCGACGGGCCGCTCGGCTCGCTGTGGGTGGTCGCCGGCTCGCTCATCGTCGGCAGTGGTGTGATGTGGGCGGCGGACCAGATGGGCCGGCACAAGCGCGGTGAGGACGACACCTCGTTCAAGGACGCGATGCTGGTCGGCAGCTCCCAGATCCTCGCCCTGCTCTTCCCGGGCTTCTCGCGCTCCGGTGCCACCATGTCCACGGCGCTCATCCTCGACCTGGACCGCGTCGCCGCCACCCGGCTCTCCTTCTTCCTCGGCATCCCCGCCCTGACCGGCGCCGGTCTGTACGAGCTGAAGGACGCCCTGGGTACGGGTGTGGGCGCCGCCCCGCTGGCCGTCGGCACCCTCGTCTCCTTCGTGGTCGCGTACGGCTCGATCGCCTGGCTGCTGAAGTTCGTCGCCAAGCACTCCTTCAACGCCTTCGTGATCTACCGGATTGTCATCGGTGTGGCGCTGTTCGGGCTGCTGGCCACCGGAGTCCTCGACAGCTGAGGACACAAACAGCTGCTCACAGGGGGCGTGAAGTCGACTTTCAGACTTCACGCCCCCTGAATTTTTCTTTTCGCTCCCCTTGACAGTCACCTCCCGGCACCCGCAGGATCACCTCCGTGAACCTGTCAGACAGCCAGACAGGTGGCTCGGTACCGCGGCGCGTCAGCGCCATGGAAGCGGTGCTCACCCACCTCCGCGGCGCCATCGAGCGCGGCGAGTACGCCATCGGCGACAAGCTCCCCTCCGAGGCGGAGCTCTGCCGCCGCCTCGAAGTCAGCCGCCCCGTGCTCCGTGAGGCGCTGCGGGCCCTGCAGGTCATGGGCCTGACCGTGTCCCGTACCGGCAAGGGCACCTTCGTCATCGCCAACACGGTCGAGGACCCGACCTTCGGCGACTACGCGGCGAGCGACCTGCTCGAAGTGCGCCGCCATGTCGAGATCCCCGTCGCCGGGTACGCGGCCACTCGCCGCACCGCGGAGAACCTCGACCACCTCGCCCATCTCCTCGACCGCATGGAGCGGGAGACCGACACCACCGCGTGGGTCGCGATGGACACGATCTTCCACATCGCTGTCGCCGAGGCCTCCCAGAACCCGGTGTTCCGCCGGGTCATCGAGGAGATCCGGGACGCCCTGGCCCGTCAGTCGGCCTTCCTGAACGAACTCGGCGGCCGCCGCGAGCAGTCCAACCACGAGCACCGCGCGATCGTCGAGGCGCTGATCGACGGTAGCGAGACCGACGCGGTGGAGGCGATGTCCCATCACCTCGACCGCGTGGAGACCACCCTCATCGACATCGTGCGCCCCGCGCGTACGGACACTCCCACGGAAGGCGGACCCGAGGCGTGAGCGAGCAGTCCCTGCAAGAAGAATCCGTTCAAGGCGACCCGACGACGACGTCGGCGCGGCCCGCCGCACACGTCGACGCCGGAGACGCGGGTTACAGCAAGTCCCTGAAGTCCCGGCACGTCAACATGATCGCCATCGGCGGCGCCATCGGCACCGGCCTCTTCCTCGGCGCCGGCGGCCGCCTCGCCGACGCCGGACCCTCCCTCTTCGTCGCCTACGCGGTCTGCGGCCTGTTCGCCTTCCTGGTCGTACGCGCGCTGGGCGAACTCGTCCTGTACCGGCCGTCGTCCGGCGCCTTCGTGTCGTACGCCCGTGAGTTCCTCGGCGAGAAGGGCGCGTACGTCGCCGGCTGGATGTACTTCCTGAACTGGGCCACCACCGGTATCGCCGACATCACCGCCGTAGCCCTCTACACCCACTACTGGGGCATGTTCTCCGACATCCCGCAGTGGGTGATCGCGCTCATCGCGCTCGCCGTCGTCCTCACCGTGAACCTCATATCCGTTCGCCTGTTCGGCGAACTGGAGTTCTGGTTCGCGATCGTCAAGGTCAGCGCACTCGTCGTCTTCATGCTCATCGGCATCTTCCTGCTGGTCACCCAGCACCCCGTCGACGGGCACAACCCCGGCCCGTCCCTGATCACCGACAACGGCGGCATCTTCCCCAACGGCCTGATGCCCATGCTGCTGATCATCCAGGGCGTCGTCTTCGCCTACGCTTCCGTCGAGCTGGTCGGCGTCGCCGCGGGCGAGACCGAGAACCCCGAGAAGATCATGCCGAAGGCCATCAACTCGATCATGTGGCGCGTCGGCCTCTTCTACGTCGGCTCGGTCGTCCTGCTGTCGATGCTGCTGCCCTGGAGCAAGTACAGCGCGGACCAGAGCCCGTTCGTCACTGTGCTGTCGAACATCGGCATCCCCGCCGCGGGCGGCGTGATGAACCTCGTCGTCCTCACCGCCGCCATGTCGTCCCTCAACTCCGGTCTGTACTCCACCGGCCGCATCCTGCGCTCCATGGCGATGTCCGGCTCCGCCCCGAAGTTCACCGGCGTGATGAGCCGCAGCCACGTCCCGTACGGCGGCATCCTGCTCACCAGCGGCATCTGCGTCCTCGGCGTCGGCCTCAACTTCGTGGTCCCCGCCGACGCCTTCGAGATCGTGCTCAACTTCGCGGCGATCGGCATCCTCGCCACCTGGGGCATGATCATGCTCTGTCACCTGCTCTTCTGGAAGAAGACCCAGAACGGCGAGCTGTCCAGGCCGGGTTACCGCCTCCCCGGCTCGCCGTGGACCGAGATCGTGACCATCGGCTTCCTCGCCTCGGTGCTCGTCCTCATGTACGCCGACGGGGGAGCGGGCCGTACGACCGTGCTGTGTCTGCCGCTGATCGCGGCCGCGCTCGTCGCGGGCTGGTACGGGGTGCGCCGCCGGGTCGCCGGGATACGCGACGGGGTCGACGCGTGAACCCGACCGTGACGTACGACTGCTCGCTCGCCGCGGCTCCGGTGATCCGCGAACCCCTCCACGCCCCCGTCGCCCATCTCGTACGCGGCGGTGTCATCGAGGGCATCCACTACGGCTCGGTGGTCGTGCTGGCCGCCGACGGCACCGTGGAACTCCAGATCGGCGACATCGAGGCCGCCTTCTACCCGCGCTCGGCGCTCAAGCCCGTCCAAGCTGTGGCCATGCTGCGGGCCGGACTCCCGCTCGACGGCGAACTTCTCTCGCTGACGGCGGCCAGCCACTCCGGCGAGGAACGGCACCTGGCCGGAACCCGGCGGATCCTGGAACTCGCCGGCCTGCCGGAGGCCCGGCTGCGCAACATCCCGGACCTGCCGTTCGACCCGGTCGTCCGCGAGACCTGGGTGCGCGAGGGGCGCCTGCCCTCCCAGCTCGCCCAGAACTGCTCCGGCAAGCACGCGGCCATGCTGTACACGGCCCACCTCAACGACTGGTCGCTCGACGACTACCTCGACCCGGCGCACCCCCTCCAGCAGGCCATCGCCGAGATCGTCGAGGACCTCACCGGACAGGCCATCGCCCAGGTGACCGTCGACGGCTGCGGCGCGCCCCTGTTCTCCGTCTCGCTGCACGGCCTCGCCCGCGCCGCCGCCCGGATCACCACCGCCGCGCCGGGCACCCCCGAGGCGCGCGTCGCCGACGCGATGCGCGAGCACGCCGAGATGGCCTCCGGGTCCGGGCGCGACGTCGCCGCGCTGATGCGGGCCGTGCCGGGGCTGCTCGCCAAGGACGGCTTCGAAGGTGTGCAGGTCGCGGCGCTGCCGGACGGCCGGGCCGTCGCCGTGAAGATCGCCGACGGTGCCGATCGGGCGCGGGTTCCGGTGGCCGCGGCGGCCCTTGCGCGGGCGGGCGTTGACCCGGCGGCGCTCGCCGAGTTCGCCGGTGCGCCGCTTCTTGGGGGCGGTGCGGTGGTCGGTCACATCCGCGCGGCCCGGGCGCTCGAACCGCTGCCGGCGCACGACGTGTGCGCCTGAGCGCCGTGCGCCCAAGCGCCGTGCGAGTAGGGCTGTGCGGCGGGTGCGGGTCCGCTGTGGCTGGTCGCGCAGTTCCCCGCGCCCCTTAGGTTCGTTGCCTCTTGCCCCTGTCTCTACGCCTCACCCCTCCCACCCTCACCCCTCCGAAAGAGGACCGCCCAGCCATGACCACCGTCGCAGCAGCGCACCGCAGCGAACATGATCTGCTTGGAGACCGCGACGTCCCTGCTGACGCGTACTGGGGTATCCACACCCTGCGCGCCACGGAGAACTTCCCCATCACGGGCACCCCGATCTCCGCCTACCCGCATCTGATCGACGCCCTCGCCGCCGTCAAGGAGGCCGCCGCTCGCGCCAACGAGGAACTCGGCCTGCTGGAGCCCCGCAAGGCGGCCGCCATCGTCGAGGCCTGTCGGGAGATCCGGGACGGCAGACTGCACGACCAGTTCGTCGTCGACGTCATTCAGGGCGGCGCGGGCACCTCGACGAACATGAACGCCAACGAGGTCGTCGCCAACCGGGCGCTGGAACTGCTGGGCCACGAAAAGGGCCAGTACCAGTACCTGCACCCCAACGAGGACGTCAACCTCGGCCAGTCGACGAATGACGTCTACCCGACCGCCGTCAAGGTCGCCACCGTCTTCGCCGTGCGCGGGCTGCTCAAGGCGATGGCCGTGCTCCAGGACGCGTTCGCCGCCAAGGCCGTCGCATTCCGTGACGTACTGAAGATGGGGCGCACCCAGCTCCAGGACGCGGTGCCGATGACACTGGGGCAGGAGTTCTCGGCGTACGCGGTGATGCTGGACGAGGACCGCAGCCGGCTCGCCGAGGCCGTCGAGCTGATCCACGAGATCAACCTCGGCGCCACCGCCATCGGCACCGGGCTCAACGCCCCCGCCGGATACGCCGAGTCGGTGCGCCGCCATCTCGCGGACATCACCGGGCTACCGCTGGTCACCGCCGCCAACCTGGTCGAGGCGACCCAGGACTGCGGCGCCTTCGTGCAGATGTCGGGCGTGCTGAAGCGGATCGCGGTCAAGCTCTCCAAGAGCTGCAACGACCTGCGGCTGCTGTCCTCCGGGCCGCGCGCGGGCCTCAACGAGATCAACCTGCCGCCGGTGCAGGCGGGTTCGAGCATCATGCCCGGCAAGGTCAACCCGGTCATCCCCGAGGTCGTCAACCAGGTCGCCTTCGAGGTGATCGGCAACGACGTCACCATCACCATGGCGGCGGAGGCCGGCCAGCTCCAGCTCAACGCCTTCGAGCCGATCATCCTGCACTCCCTGTCCGAGAGCATCACGCACCTGCGGGCCGCCTGTCTGACCCTCGCCGAGCGGTGCGTCGCCGGGATCACCGCGAACACGGAGGTTCTCCGGGCGGCCGTGGAGAACTCCATCGGGCTGGTGACCGCGCTCAACCCGCACATCGGGTACACGGCGGCCACCGACATCGCCAAGGAGGCCCTCGCCACCGGACGCGGCGTCGCCGAACTCGTCCTGGAGAAGGGCCTGTTGCCCGCCGAGCGCCTGGAGGCGCTGCTGCGGCCCGAGGTGCTCGCCGGCAGCGGCGCCCGGCTGGAGGTCTGAGCCGATGAGCAGCGGGACCGGCTGGGCGGCACAATGGTGATCATGCCGTACTCGTCGTCCTTGACCTTCCAGCCGGTCCTGGAGCGCATCGCCACCGAGATCGCGCAGACGCCGGGTCGCGGGCGCCCCGCCGACTACATCCCGGCGCTCGCCGCCCGCGACCCGCGCAGCTTCGGCATGGCCGTCGCGGAGCTGGACGGCACGGTGTACGGCGTGGGGGACTGGCAGCAGCCGTTCTCCACGCAGTCCATCACCAAGGTCTTCACCCTCGCCCTCGACCTGGCTCGCGAGGGCGACGAGCTGTGGGAGCACGTCGGCCGTGAGCCCTCCGGCAACCCCTTCAACTCGCTGGTCCAGCTGGAGTACGAGAACGGCATCCCGCGCAACCCGTTCATCAACGCGGGCGCCCTCGTCGTCACCGACCGCCTCCAGACCCAGACCGGCGACGCGGCGGGAGCACTTCTCGACTTCCTGCGCGCCGAGAGCGGCAACCCCCGGCTGACCTTCGACAAGGACGTCGCCGCGTCCGAGGCCGCGCACGGCGACCGGAACGCCGCGCTCGGCCACTTCATGGCGTCCTACGGCAACATCGACAACCCGGTGCCGGCCCTCCTCGACCAGTACTTCCGCCAGTGCTCGATCGAGGCGTCCTGCGCCGACCTCGCCCTCGCCACCGGCTTCCTGGCCCGGCACGGCGTCCGCGCCGACGGCTCCCGGCTGCTCACCCGCAGCCAGGCCAAACAGGTCAACGCGGTCATGCTCACCTGCGGCACCTACGACGCGGCGGGCGACTTCGCCTACCGGGTCGGCCTGCCCGGCAAGAGCGGCGTCGGCGGCGGCATCATCGCGGTGGTACCGGGCCGCTGCACGCTGTGCGTCTGGAGCCCGGGCCTGGACGAGCGGGGCAACTCGGTGGCGGGCGTGGCGGCACTGGACCGCTTCACGACGCTGACGGGCGTGTCAGTGTTCTGAGAAGGGTGTCCGAAGCGCCCCTTCACGGGCGTGGGGCTGTGACGTCACGCGGCTCCGCCGCGTGGGCGCGACCAGCCACGAAGCACCCGCACCCGACAAACCACCCGCAGACCCCCGTCTGATTACACGCAGGCCATGAGACGGTCCCCGCCCGGAGGGCACCCCGTCGCTTTCCGGCCACCCACCCTTGACACGCTGGCCAAGTGTTGGCCAAGGCTCCCGTCGATCTCCGCCGCTGCCAGGCCCTGGGCCTGGCCGGTACCGCCTTCCTCGCCCTGGGAGGTGAGACGGCCGGGGCGCTGCCCATGCAGGACCTCCTCGCCCCCGAGTCCGGCCGTGCCGTACTCGGCGTGGTCGGTGTCTACTTCGGCGTCGTCCTGCTGATAGCCGCGTGGGCGCTGCTCGGCACCGTCGTACGGGGCCCCGAACCACCGACTCCCCGCTCCCTGCTGCTCGTTCTCGCCGTGTGGGCGGCGCCGCTGCTCCTCGCGCCGCCGCTGTTCAGCCGGGACGTGTACAGCTATCTCGCGCAGGGCGCCATGGTCGACGCGCACATCGACGTGTACGCGCACGGGCCCGCGCAGCTCGGCGGTCCGCTCGCCGACGAGGTGGCGCCGGTGTGGCAGCAGACCACGACGCCGTACGGCCCGGTCTTCCTCGCCGTCGCCTCCGCTCTGTCCGGACTCACACGCGGGGAAATACCGGCCGGACTGCTCGGCATGCGCCTGGTCGCCCTGCTCGGCGTCGCCCTGATGGCGGCGGCACTGCCCCGTCTCGCCCGGCACAGCGGCGCCGATCCGGCCGCCGCGCTGTGGCTGGGGGCGCTCAACCCCCTCGTCCTGCTGCACCTGGTGGCCGGTGCGCACAACGACGCCATCATGCTCGGTCTGCTCGGAGTCGGACTGGTGGCCGCGCGCGGCCGGTGGCACGTCCTGGGCGTCGTCCTCATCACCCTCGCCGCCCTGGTGAAGGCGCCCGCGGCGCTCGGCCTCCTTGCGGTGGTCGCGCTGCGCGGGCGCCGGGGGATGCTGAGGTCCGCCGTGACCACGACCGGGGTCGCCCTCGCCACGACGGTCGCGGCAACGGCCGCCACCGGTACGGGATACGGCTGGATCGCGGCCCTGAAGACCCCCGTGTCGCCGCACAACTGGTCGCCCACCAGCGTCCTCGGCCGCGCCACCGGCGCCCTGCTGGAGAAGCTCGGCAGCGGCCTGGCACCTCTGGCGCTGCCCGTCTGGCACGCGGCGGGACTCGCGCTGACCGTGATGGTGGTCCTGTTCATATGGCTGCGCCTGCGGCCTGGTCCGATCTACGCGCTGGGCTTGAGCCTGGCCGCCGTCGCCGTGTTCGGCCCTGCGATCCGGCCCTGGTACGCGCTGTGGGGCCTGTTCCTCATCGCCGCGGCGGCGCCGAGCGGTTCGGTACGCCACCGGGTCGCGGCCGCCAGCGCGGTGCTCGCGCTCGCCGTGCTGCCGAGCGGGGGACCGCCGGACGCCGAGCAGGTGGTTCTGGCCGTCTCCGGCGGAGTACTCGCCCTCGTCGTGCTCTGGCACGCCCACCAGGCGGCGCAGGCACCGGTGCTCGGGCGGACGGCATGAGAAGACCGGGCGGCATGAGAGGACCGGAGGGCACGAGAGGACCGGAGGGCATGAGAAGGCCGGGCGGCACCGATCGCCGGCGGTTGCTCTTCGTGCTCGGACTCGCTGTCGCCGTCGCCGTGTTCACCGCCACCGTGCCGCTGCTGCGCGACTGGTTCGACCTGCGTGTCTACTACGGGGCCGTTGACACCTGGGTCCACCACGGCGGCCGGATCTACGACTACCGGGTGCCGGGGACGACGTACGGCTTCACCTATCCGCCGTTCGCGGCCCTCGGCATGCTGCCGATGGCGCTGGTCGGGCTGCGCACGGCGATCGCCGTCGGGCTGCTGCTCAACCTCGCCGCCCTCGGCGTGGTCGTGTGGGTCCTGGTCGGGCCCGCGCTGCGCCGCTACGGCTGGTTCGGTTTCGCCCTGGCGGGCTGTCTGCTGGCGCTGCTCGAACCGGTCCGTGACACCTTCAGCTTCGGCCAGGTGAACCTGCTGCTCCTGGCCCTCGTGCTGAGCGACGCATGGCTGCTGTCCACCGGCCGGGGCCGCCGGGCAGGCGTCGGCATCGGCCTGGCGGCGGCGGTCAAGCTCACCCCCGCGCTCTTCATCGGCCTGCTGCTGCTCGCCCGCCGCTGGCGCGCCGCCGGGGTCGCGACGGCCGTTGCCGCGGCGGCCACCGCGCTGGCCGCCTGGGCGGCACCGGGCGCCTCGCGCTTCTACTGGACCGACGCGGTGTGGGACACGGCCCGCATCGGACAGCTCGCCTATGTCTCCAACCAGTCGTTGCAGGGTGTCCTGGCCCGGCTCGCGGCACCGGACGAACCGAGCAGGGCCGCCTGGGCGACGGCCGCCCTGCTGGTCCTGTGCGTGTGGGCGTGGCGGACCTCCCGTGCCCTGGCCGACGAGGACTGGACCGCCGCGTTCGCCCTCACCGGGCTCGCCGCCTGCCTCGTCAGCCCGATCACCTGGGTGCACCATCTGGTCTGGCTGCTGCCGTCCTTCGCCGTGCTGCTGCACCGGGGCCGGCCGCGGATCGCGGCCGCCTTGTACGTCGTGCTGTGCAGCAGCGTGGTGTGGCTGTGGTTCGACGACGCCTCCGGCCTTGACGGGTTCCTCGGCAGCAACACGTACACGTGGATCACGCTCGGGCTGCTGCTGTGGCTGCCCGTCGGTCAGTCACGCGTGGGCCGTGTGCCCTTGAGCCGCAGGGCCAGGGCGACGCCGCCGGCGCCCAGACCCGCCGCGCCCGCGATGACGGTGGCCTCGGACCAGCCGGCTCCGTCGCTCTCCGCCGGAGCCGCGGGCAGGGCGGCGGGTCCCGCGGCCGGTACCCGACGCGTGTCGAGCAGCGTCCCGACGGGATCGACGTGCCCGGCCGCCGCGAAGCCCCAGTCGAGCAGCGAGCGCGCCTCCTCGTACACGGCGAACCCGCCGCCCTCCTGAGGGTTCATCACCGTGACGACAAGGGTGCGCCCGCCCCGCCGCGCGGCGGCGACGAGCGTGTTGCCCGCGTCGGAGGTGTAGCCGTTCTTGACGCCGATCAGGCCCGGGTACGGCTCCACCCCGTCGGCGCCGGTCAGCAGCCGGTTGGTGTTGTGGATCTCGAACGCGTAGCCGTCGCCGGGGAACATGGCCTGGACGGTGGAGCAGTACCGCGCGAACTCCGGGTTGCGCAGTCCGGCCCGCCCGAAGACCGCCAGGTCGTACGCGGACGAGACCTGGCCGGGTGTGTCGTAGCCGTCGGGCGAGATGACGCGGGTGTCGAGGGCGCCCAGTGAACGGGCCTTGGTCTGCATCCGGGCGGCCGTGCTCTCCCAGCCGCCGTTCATCGAGGCCAGCACGTGCACGGCGTCGTTGCCGGAGTTGAGGAAGACACCACGCCACAGGTCGGCCACGCGGTAGGTGCGCCCCTCCGCGACGCCCACCAGGCTGCTGCCGGGGCCGATGTCCTGGAGCTCCTCCTCCTTGACGGTGTGCCGGATGCCGCCGGGCAGTGCCGGGAGCACCGTGAGCGCGAACAGGGTCTTGAGGGTGCTGGCGGGCGGCAGCCTGAGGTGTGCGTCGTGTGCGGCGAGCACGTCGCCGGTGCGGGCGTCGGCCACCAGCCACGACAGCGCGGAGACGTCCTCGGGGACCTCGGGCGCCCCGGCCCGGAGCCGTACCTGTGTCCCCGGCCGGTACAGCGGCGGCGGCTGCGAGGCCGCGGGCCTCGGCGCGCCCGGGTCGGTGTGGGCCCGGGCGGCAGCCGGACTCGGCGCGAGGGCCAGCGCGCCCACCGCGCAGACGACGGAACAGGAGACGGCGGCGCGGCAGGCGATGGCGCTGGGTGAGAATCCGATGGTCATTCCGCCAACGTAGGAACGGAGTCGCCGTACACCGGGGTGCCAGGGCCGAGCGGCCGGATCGAGTACCCGGATGCCGCACGCGGGACAGGTCAGGCGACCGGCAGGGTCGGCTGGACCTGGCGGAGGAAGGTCGCGTTGTCCGGGGTGGAGCGCATCCGCTCCAGCAGGGTTTCGAGGCCGGCCTGGCCGTCCCGCGTCTGCAGGGCGCGCCGCAGTCCTCGCATGGCCGTCAACTCGGCGGCGGGCAGCAGGAGTTCCTCGCGGCGGGTGCCGGACGGGGTGATGTCGACGGCCGGGAACACGCGTCGTGAGGCGAGGGTCCGGTCGAGGCGGAGCTCCATGTTGCCGGTGCTCTTCAGCTCCTCGAAGAAGTAGTCGTCGGCGCGGGAGCCGGTTTCCACCAGGGCGGTGGCGAGGATGGTGAGCGAGCCGCCCTCCTCGGCGAGGCGCGCGGCGCCGAAGAACTTCTTGGGGCCGTGCACGGCGGCGGCGTCGACGCCGCCGCTGAGGGTGCGGCCACCGGAGGCCGCCGCGTTGTTGTGCGCCCGGCACAGCCGGGTGAGCGAGTCCATCAGGATGACCACGTCCTCGCCCTGCTCGACGAGCCGCTTGGCGCGCTCTATGACGAGCTCGGCGAGGGCGATGTGCTGCTTCGGCGTCTTGTCGAAGGTCGACGCGAAGACCTCGCCCCGGACGGAGCGCCGCATGTCGGTCACTTCTTCGGGCCGCTCGTCGAGCAGCACCACCATCAGGTGGCATTCGGGATGGTTGCCCGCGACGGCGGCGGCGATCTGCTGGAGCAGCACCGTCTTGCCGGTCTTGGGCGGGGCGACGATCAGGCCGCGCTGGCCCTTGCCGACCGGCGAGAGCAGGTCGACGACGCGCCCGGCCAGACCGCTCGCCGGGTGTTCCAGGCGAAGCCGGTCGCGGGGGTGCAGCGGGGTGAGGTCGCGGAAGTGCGGGCGGCCGCGCAGCTCTTGGGGCGTACGGCCGTTGATCCGCTCGACCTCGGCGAGCGCGCGGGGTCCGCCGCGTACGCCTTCGACGGTGTCGCCCTTGCGCAGGCCGTAACGGCGGATCAGCGCGGCGGAGACCTGGACGTCGTTCGGCGTGGGCAGGCAGTTCGCGGAGCGCAGGTACCCCTTCCCGTTGCCGTCGATGTCGAGGACACCGGTGGCGACCTGGGCCTGGGGCTGCTGCTGTACAGGTGGGTGTTCGAGTGTGGTGGTCATGAGAAGGGGTCCTTTCGAGGACGGATTCATGAGGTCATGAGGAAGGGAGGGGATGTGCCGGTGGAGGCGGCGTGCTCACGCGTCCGTACGGCGGGGAGACAACACCTCGGGTACGGCGGACGGAAAGAACTGCCCGTGGCCGCGCTCAAGAGGTGGTGCTGAGAAGCTGGTCCGCCGGTCGGATAGCAACAGGCGTTACAGCGATAAGAAAGGGAACTGGCACCGGCGCCCGAGACGGGGCGTACACGAGTGCTGTTCGCACTGTACCACCCGCTGGCCGGGTCCCGCTGTGATCTGTGACTCAGCGGCCCGCGAGGAGGCCGTACAGCAGGGGAATGCGCGGCTCGGTCTCCGGCAGACGCCACCACCCGGACGGGGTACGGGTCATCTGCGGCCACCGGGGCCAGGGAAGCTCGTCGCTCTCCCGCAGTCGCCGGATACCGAGCCCTGCTGCGACCAACGCGTTGACGACCTCGTCCATTCCATGCATCCACTCGAAGCTGTCGGTGGCACCCTGCACGGCCGGACCGTCGGTGTAGGTGTACGTCGCGTCCCGGTGGACGGCGTCCCGACCGCCCAAGTAGTCGTGGCGCAGCAGCAGTTCACCTCCCTCGCCCTCGGCGGGCTTGGGGCCGAGCGAGTTCAGCAGCGGGTGGAACTCGACCAGGTACAACCGCCCGCCCGGACGCAGGAGCTGGGCGACGACGGCGGCCCAGCGCTCCAGGTCGGGCAGATAGCACAGGGCGCCCTTGCCGGTGTAGATGACGTCGAACCGCCGCCCGCCCAGGGCCTCGACGGCGTCGTACACATTGGCCTGTACGTAGGTGATGCCGGCGCCCGCGCGTGCCGCGATGCCGGCCGCTGCCGCCACGGACGCCTCGGAGATGTCGAGGCCGACGGCGCGGGCGCCGCGTTCGGCGAAGGCGATCGTCTCGGTGCCGAGGTGACACTGGAGATGGAGCACATCGAGGCCCGCGAGTTCACCGAGGTCTTCCCACTCGAAGGCGGCGAACCAGCGGGACGGATCGAGTTTCTCGTGCAGCCCATAGAACCGGCTGGCGAGATGGACGGGGGTGCGCGCATCCCAGTTGGCCTGGTTGGCCCGCATCATCCGCTCGTGCTCGTCGGTCATGGGGACCATCCAACCGTGCGCGGCGGGGGAGCGGCGGGAAGAACTCCGGATCGGCGGGAGTTGGTGCGTGGCGAGCCGCCGACTACGAGAGAAGGTACCTCTCATGCGCGCACTGATCGTCGACCCCATGGCACCCGGAAGGGTGCGCCTGGGCGAAGCCCCCGATCCCGTACCGGGCCCCGCCCAGGTCCTGGTGGAGGTCCGGCACACCTCACTCAACGCCGCCGAGCTCTTCTTCGCGGAGCGCGCCGAGCCCGGCGAGGTCATCGGCTTCGACGCGGCCGGTGTCGTCGTGACCGCCGCGGCGGACGGCAGCGGGCCCGCCGTCGGCAGCCGCGTGGTGGGCTTCGCCGACGGTGGCGGCTTCGGCGCGCTGCGCGCCATGGACGTCGCGGACGTGGCCGTGGTGCCCGACGCCGTCGACCTGGGCGAGGCGGCCACACTGCCGGTCGCCGCCGGGACGGCCCTGAGGGCGCTGGAACAGGCGGGACCGCTGCTGGGCCGCAGGGTCCTGGTGACGGGAGCGTCCGGCGGCGTCGGCGGGTTCGCCGTGCAGCTCGCGGCGCTCGGCGGCGCGTACGTCATCGCGGTCGCCGGTTCCGAGGAGAGCGCGCGGGGGCTCACCGACCTCGGCGCGGACGAGGTCGCGATCGGCCTAGCCGGTCCGGCGGAACCGGTCGACGTGGTGATCGACACCGTGGGCGGCGACCAACTGACCGCGTTCTACACCCTGTTGGCCCCCGGCGGCACCCTGCAAAGCGTGGGCTGGGCCTCCGGCCACGCAGCGACCCTGCCCGTCGGATCCACCCTGGGCAGCCCCGTCCCGAAGGCCATCGTCTCGGTCTACAACGGTGTCGGACTCACCGACCGCCAGGCCCAGTTGAGCAGACTGCTCACTCTCGTCGCGGCGGGGAGGCTGCGCGTCCCGGTCGGCTGGCGCGGACCGTGGGACAAGATCGCGGACGCGGTGGAGGCGCTGGGGAGCCGCCGGTTGCGGGGGAAGGCGGTGCTGGACGTGAGCTGAGGCGGCGTCCGACGCCGGGCGGCACCTCATATGTGCCACCGGTCCCGGGCAGCAGACGATCAGTTGGTGGTGCCGCGGGTGGGCTCGTGGCTGTCGGCGGCCCAGGAGGCGAGGAAACGCAGCCCTTCGTGGGTGGGCGTGCCAGGGGCCGCGGTCCAGACGATGAGCTGCTGGTCGGGGTCGGTGCTACAGGTGAGGGTGTCCCATTCGAGGACGAGGGTCCCGGCGATGGGATGGTTCAGCGTCTTGGTGCCGACGGTGCGGGCGGCCACGTGGTGAGCGGCCCACCAGCGCCGGAAGTCCGGGTCCCGCTCGGACAACTCGTTGACGAGGCTGGTGAGCCGTGCGGAGCCGGCGTTGTGAGCCGCTTCCATCCGCAGTTGGGCGACCGCGATACGGGCCGTGCTCTCCCAGTCCGCGTAGAGCTCTCGCATGGCGGGGCTGAAGACCATCAGGGCGTAGTTGCGGTCCTTCTCCGGGATCTGCCCGAAGTCACCGACCAGGGCGGCGGCCAGCGGATTCCACGCCAGCACATCCATATGGCGGCCCAGGACCATGGCGGGGATGGAACCGAGGTCGTCGAGCAGCCGCTGCAACTGCGGCTGGACCGTCTGCACGCCTTGCGTGCGCGGCCGGGCGGGTTCCTTCCCGGCCAGCTCGAACACGTAGGCGCGCTGGTCCTCGTCCAGGTCCAGGACACGGGCGATGGCGTTCAGTACCGGTTCGGACGCCTGAATGCGGCCCTGCTCCATGCGGGTGTAGTAGTCGGTGCTGATCGCGGCCAGCATGGCCACTTCCTCCCGGCGCAGGCCCGGCACCCGCCGTACGGCCCCGCCGGGCAGCCCCACGGAACGGGGGCTGAGCTCCGCGCGCCGGGCCTTGAGGAATTCCCCCAGCTCACTGGGTGCGTTGCGCGTCATGGCAGCCATTTTCGCAGCAGCCCGCCACCGGGGAAGGGCGGAGGCGGTGCCGGCTCAGCCGGCGGTGTGGGGCGCGGCCGGCCGGCGGTCGCTCGTGGCCCAGGAGGAGAGGAAGCGCAGGCCCTTGTACGAGGGCGTGCCGGGCTCCGCGGACCAGATGACGAGCTGCTGGTCGGGGTCGGTGCTGCAGGTGAGGGTGTCCCAGTCGAGGACGAGTTCGCCCGCGACCGGGTGGTTGAGCGTCTTGGTGCCCACCGTGCGGGCCGCCACATGGTGGGCTCCCCACCACTGCCGGAAGTGGGCGTCCTGTACCGACAGCTCGCCGACGAGGGCGGTCAGCCGGGGATCGTCGGGATACCGCGCGGCTTCCCTGCGCAGCTGGGCGACCGTGCCCCGGGCGACGCCTTCCCAGTCCGCGTACAGCGACTTCATCGCGGGATCGGTGAAGAGCAGCCGGACATAGTTCCGCTTCTTCTCCGGGATTTTCCCGAAATCGGTGACCAGAGCGGCGGCCAAAGGATTCCACGCCAGAATGTCGTCACGGCGGCCCAGAACCATTCCCGGGGTGGCCGTGAGATCGTCGAGCAGCCGCTGCAACTGCGGCTGGACTTTCTGTACGGAACGCCTGCGCGGCCGTCCCGCTTCCTTTCCGGCCAGCTCGAACAGATAGTCCCGCTGATCGTCACCCAGGTGCAGTACGCGGGCGATGGTGGCCAGCACGGGCGCGGACGGCCGCATGCGGCCCTGCTCCACGCGGGTGTAGTAGTCGGTGCTGATGGCGGCGAGCAGGGCGACCTCCTCGCGGCGCAGCCCGGACACCCGCCGGGGGCCGCCGGACTCGGGCAGGCCGACCGTGCGGGGGCTGAGCTCGGCGCGCCGGGCCTTGAGGAATTCCCCCAGTTCGTTGAGGTGCGCGTCGCTCGTCATGCCGCCAGTCTGGCACCACCTCTCCGTCCTGCGAGGGGGAGAGTTCTCTCCCTGGATGTTCTTCTCCCGGGATGGAATTCTCCTCTTTGCGGGATCGCGCGACGGTGGCAATGTCGGTGACGCGGCCGGTGGCGTGAACGGTCCGCGAAAGGCATTCGCCCGAACCGGCGTGACTGCTTTCCACCTTTGTTTCGGCATTCCCCCAGCACCCGCATCGCAGCATGTCACAGCACAGAAAGACAGAGACCCATGGAACTGCTGAAGCCGCCCCCGACCATGAAGCTGCCCGCCGACTGGTTCACCGGTGACGCGTACGCCGATGTCATCTACCGGGGCCAGGAGCCCTCCCGGGCCCGGGCGAACATGGTCCGATTCACGCCCGGCGCCCGCACCGCCTGGCACTCCCACGGCCTGGGCCAGACCCTCTGCATCGTCGAAGGCATCGCCCTCATCCAGTCCCGCGGCGGCGACATCCTCGAAGCCCACCCCGGCGACGTCATCCACACACCCGCGGGTGAGGAGCACTGGCACGGCGCCGCCCCCGAGCAGTTCATGAGCCACATCGCCCTGTGGGAGGGCGACGACGTCAACTGGCTCGAACACGTCACCGACGCGGACTACGGCGGCAAGCGCGTCAGCACCCGCACCCGCCCCTGAGACCCCTCACGAGCTGAGACACCACCATGCGCGCAACCATCATCCACAAGCCCGGTGACATCCGTATCGAGGACGTTCCCGAGCCGAAGATCCTCAGGCCCACCGACGCGATCATCCGCACCGCCGCCACCTGCGTCTGCGGCTCCGACCTGTGGGACTACCGCGGTATCAACCCCGTGGACGAGCCCCACCCGATGGGCCACGAGTACGTCGGCGTCGTCGAGGAGGTCGGCGGCGAGGTCACCTCCGTCAAGCCGGGCCAGTTCGTCGTCGGCTCGTTCGCCACCTCGGACAACACCTGTCCGAACTGCCGCAACGGCTACCAGTCCTCGTGTGTGCACCGCGAGTTCATGAGCACCTGCCAGGCCGATTACATCCGTGTCCCGACGGCCGACGGCACCCTGGTCGCCACCCCCGGCCAGCCGGCCGACGACCTGATCCCCAGCCTGCTGACGCTGTCCGACGTCATGGGCACCGGCTGGTACGCGGCCGTCGCCGCCGAGGTCCAGCCCGGCTCCACGGTGGTCGTCGTCGGTGACGGCGCGGTCGGCCTGTCCGGGGTCATCGCCGCCAAGGAACTGGGCGCCGCACGCATCATCGCGATGAGCCGCCACGCGTCGCGGCAGAAGCTCGCGACCGAGTTCGGCGCCACCGACATCGTCACCGAGCGCGGCGACGAAGGCATCGCCCGCGTCAAGGAACTCACCGGTGGCATCGGCGCCGACTCCGTCCTGGAGTGCGTCGGCACCCAGGAGTCCATGCTCCAGGCGCTGCGTTCCACCCGCCCCGGCGGCAACGTCGGTTTCGTCGGCGTCCCGCACGGCGTGGCCGTCGACGGCCAGGAACTGTTCTTCTCCCACGTCGGCCTGCGTGGCGGCCCGGCGCCCGTGCGCCGCTTCCTGCCCGACCTCATCGACCGGGTCCTGGACGGCCGTATCAACCCCGGCAAGGTCTTCGACCTGACCCTCCCCCTCGACGAGGTCGCCGAGGGCTACCGCGCCATGGACGAACGCCGCGCCATCAAGGCACTGCTTCGCCCCTGACGCCCCGCGCACAAAGGCCGGGCGCGTGGGTCCGCAAGGCCGCACGCCCGGCTCAGCGAGCTGCCCTGACCTGCGGAAGAGGCACGTGGGGCCCTGCCGCTCCAAGTACAGCCACTACGCCGCGAACACCATCAGACGCATCACGAGCCCCCGAGGCGTCCGCCACGACGATGCGGGCTCCTGCCGCGCTGAACGACGGGTACCGTCAGCCAGAGGTCACCCGGACCCGCACGACCCGGAGGGAACATGACCACCATCGCCGTCATCGGAGCGGGACCCGGTCTCGGAGCCGCCGTCGCCCGGCGGTTCGGCCGCGAGGGGTACGACGTCGCGCTCATCTCCCGCGACCGGGAACGGGCCGATGCCCTCGCCGCCGACGTGACCGGGGAGGGCATCTCGGCGCGCGGTTTCGCCGCCGAGGTACGCGATCCGAAGGCCCTCGAAGCCGCCCTGGACGCGGCGACCGCCACCCTGGGTCCGATCGAGGTCCTGCAGTACAGCCCGGTCCCGCACCGGGACTTCATGCGGCCCGTCCTGGAGACCGGCCCCGCCGACCTGGTGGGCCCGATCGAGTTCTCCGTCTACGGGCCGGTCGTCGCCGTGCGACAGGTGCTGCCCGGCATGCGCGCCCTCGGCCGCGGCACCATCCTCTTCGTCAACGGCGGTACCGCCGTGGTTCCGCACCCCGAACGCGCCGGTACGTCGATCGCCTTCGCCGCCGAGAGTGCGTACGGCCATCTGCTGCACGACACGCTCGCCGCCGACGGCATTCACGTCGCGCAGCTCATCATCCCCGGCGCGATCATTCCCGGTCACCCGAGGAAGGACCCGGCCGCGCTCGCGGACACTCTGTGGAGCATGCACCAGGACCGGCACGGGTTCCGGCACTTCGCCGACGACCTCGACAGCTGACCCCCTCGGCCCCGTCGTCCTGACGCCCAGGCGTCAGAAGGACGGGGCGGAAGCCGACGGACCGTCGCTCGGCACCGGCCGGTGCGAGGCGTTCTCGGGCGCCAGCATGTCGAGCAGGACGATCGCGTCGTGCTCGGCGGTGCCCGGTTCGGCGTAGTAGGTGATCAGGCGGTGGCCGGGGGTGCCCTCCAGCTCCATCGACTGGTAGCCGAGGGTGAGATCGCCGACCTCGGGGTGGTGGAACGTCTTGCGGCCGTGGGTGCTCCCCTTGACGTCGTAGCGCTCCCACAGACGCGCGAACTCCGGGCTTTTCAGCAGGAGTTCACCGGCCAGCCGGGTCAGGTCGGGGGCGTCCGGGTCGGTGCCTGCCAAGGCGCGCAGCCGGGCGACGCAGCCGCGGATCTGGTGGTCCCAGTCGTGGAACAGCTCACGGGCCGCCGGGTGGAGGAAGACGTAGCGCGCGATGTTGCGCTGCCTGAGCGGCCAGTCCTCCATACCGGGGAGCAGCCGGAGCCCGGCGGGGTTCCAGGCCAGCAGGTCGTTGGTGCGGCTGACCACATGCGAGGGACCAGGGCGCAGGCTCTCCAGCAGGAGTCTGACGCCGGGCCGTACGGTACGGCTGGGCGCGACCGGCGGTTCGGGCGCGCGCCGGGCGGCGAGGGCGGCCAGGCTGCGCAGGTGCTCGTGCTCGGTCTCCTCCAGCAGGAGGGCGCGGGCCAGGGCGTCGACCACGGACGGGCTCGGGCGGGTCTCCTTGCCGCGCTCCAGGCGGACGTAGTAGTCGATGCTGATCCCGGCCAGGGTGGCCAGTTCCTCACGGCGCAGCCCGGGCGTACGGCGCAGGCCGGCGCCGGCCCGCAGGCCGGCCTCCTCGGGGGTCACCCGGGCCCGGCGGGCGCGCAGGAAGCGCCCCAGCTCGGTGCCGTTCTGCTGCTCACTCTTCATGGCTTCCAGTGCGGCGGCGCCGTGACCTGCGCGGCAGGCGCGTGGGGGGCCCTGTCGCACCCCGGAACACGGCTCCCCGGCACAGCGCGGTCTGCCACGCGGTGAGCCCGCCGGAGAGGGTTGGTGCCGTGGGAGATCTCGTCCTCACACATCTGAGAACGTATGGAGCACCACCGTGAAGCACATCAAGCTCGGCGGACAGCTGGACGTCACCCGGATCGGCATGGGCGCCATGCCGATCAACGCGCTCTACACCGGAGCGAACGCGGACAACGAGGAAGGCATCCGAGCCATCCACCGGGCGCTCGACCTGGGCGTCACACACATCGACACCGCCGAGGCGTACGGGCCCTTCCTCAACGAGGAGCTCGTCGGCAAGGCACTGCAGGGCCGCCGTGACCAGGTGGTGCCGGCGTCGAAGTTCGGCTTCGTGTCGTACTCGGGCCGCCCGGAAGGTTCCCTGGACAGCAGCCCGGAGAGCATCCGTGTCGCGGTGGAGGGCTCCCTCAAGCGGCTGGGTACCGACTACATCGACCTGCTCTACCAGCACCGGGTCGACCGGCCACGCCCACGCCACGCACCCGCTGGTGGCGGTGCAGACCGAGTACTCCCTGTGGTTCCGGGACCCGGAGACGGAGATCCTGCCGGTGACGCGGGAACTGGGCATCGGCTTCGTGCCGTGGGCACCGCTGGGCCACGGCTTCCTCGCCGGTGGATTCCGTACGACGGACTGGTTCGACGCCGAGGTCGACCTGCGCGCCACCATGCCGCGCTTCAACAACGCCGAGTACTTCCGGCAGAACCTGCGCCTCGCCGACGAGGTCAAGGCCGTCGCCGACGAGGCCGGCGTCACCCCGGCGCAGGTGTGTCTGGCCTGGCTGGTGGCGCAGGGCGACGACATCGCCCCGATCCCCGGCACCCGGCGCGTCTCCCACCTGGAGGAGAACACCGCCGCCGACGCCGTGGTGCTGACCCCCGGACAGCTCCACAAGCTCGACCACCTCACTCCGGCCGCCGGCGAGCGCCTGGGCGAGGACCACATGGCGCTCGTCGACCACAACTGACGTTCCCGCCGGGCCGGCGTTCCGGCAACTCCCTGTAGAGCAGCGCAAGATCGGAAGAATCCCATGCGAGCAACCCTGATCTACGGTGCCGGTGACGTGCGCGTGGACGAGGTGTCGGACCCGAAGATCCAGAAGCCCACTGACGCCGTCGTACGCGTCCTGCGTTCCTGCGTCTGCGGCAGCGACCTGTGGCCGTACGGATCGATGCCGGCCTCGGAGCACGGCGGCGGCCGCATCGGTCACGAGTTCCTCGGCGTCGTCGAGGACTCGGCGCTCCTGCCGTCCCTGCTGCCCCTGTCCGACGTGTTCTGCACCGGCCACCACTGCGCGGTCACCGCCGGCGTCAACGCCCGTACGACAGTGACGGTCGTCGGCGACGGCACCCATACCGTGCTGGAGTGCGTCGGCACCCTGCCCGCCCTGGAGATGTTGCTCGGCGTGGTCCGCGCCGGCGGCACCGTCAGCCGGGTCGGCGCGCCGCAGTACGGCGAAGTGCCCCTGGACGACGTACCGGAGGGCTACCGGGCGATGGCCGGCCGCGAGGCGCTGAAGGTCCTCATCCAGCCCTGACCGCACCCCCTGGCCACGAACGGCCGCACCCGGGCAGGCGCTGTCGACAAGGAAGTCACCCTCGTGGACGCCGATGGTGAGCGCAATGAAGCGGTCGAGACCGCGTACCGTGCGAAATGCGGACATTGTGCCGCATGTGTCGCCAGGGCTGTCACCAGTTCCGAGGCGAGCTTCGCCGTGACGCGGATCGTCCCGAACCGACCAAGCCCCCTGCCCCCAACGGCAGTTCCACCAGCAGTTCCACCAGAAACACAGGACCGGAGAACCATGCTCACCGTCAACGCCTACGCCGCGACCTCCGCTACCGAACCGCTCACCCCGACCACCGTCGAGCGCCGCGACGTCGGCCCGCACGACGTCCTCATCGAGATCAAGTACTGCGGCATCTGCCACTCCGACCTCCACAACGTCCGCGGCGAATGGGGCCCGGCGACCTACCCCCTGGTCCCCGGTCACGAGATCGCCGGCATCGTCACCGAGGTCGGCTCCCAGGTCACCCGGCACGCCGTCGGTGACCGGGTCGGCGTCGGCTGCATGGTCGACTCCTGCCGCGAGTGCGTCAACTGCCGCAAGGGCGACGAGCAGTACTGCCTCAAGGGCAACACCCTCACCTACGGCTCGATCGACAAGGACGGCACGCTCACCCAAGGGGGCTACTCCACCCACGTCGTGGTGACCGAGGACTTCGTCGTCAACATCCCCGAGGGCATCGGCCTCGACGAGGCGGCCCCGCTGATGTGCGCGGGCATCACGACGTACTCGCCGCTGCGCCGCTGGGGCGCGGGCCCGGGCAAGCAGGTCGCCGTGATCGGCCTCGGCGGACTCGGCCACATGGCCGTCAAGATCGCCCACGCGATGGGCGCCGAGGTGACCGTCCTGTCCCAGTCGCTGAAGAAGATGGACGACGGCCTGCGCCTGGGCGCCGACCACTACTACGCCACCAGCGACCCGACCACCTTCGAGCAGCTGGCCGGCACCTTCGACCTGATCGTGAACACGGTCAGCGCGAAGCTCGACCTCGACGCCTACCTCGGGCTGCTGGCGGTGGGCGGCGCCATGGTCAACGTCGGCGCTCCCGCCGAACCGCTCTCCCTCAGCGTGTTCTCGCTCATCATGCAGGGCCGTTCGTACGCCGGTTCGCTGATCGGCGGCATCCGCGAGACCCAGGAGATGCTGAACTTCTGCGGCGAGCACCGCATCGGCGCGGAGGTCGAGATCATCGCGGCCGACAAGATCAACGAGGCGTACGAGCGTGTCGTCGCCTCCGACGTGCGCTACCGCTTCGTGATCGACACCGCGACGCTGGCCTGACCAGGGCCGGCTCCGGCTGAGACCACCCCGTACGAGGCGCCCCCGACCCCTCGTGCGGGGTGGACCTACAACGGCCGCTTGGCCAGGAGAAACACCGTGCTCGCACTCGAACTCGTCGTGGTCCTCGGCGTGGCGGTGCTGGTGGGCAACGCCGTCGGGCAGCGCTTCCGCATCGCCCCGCCCGTCGTGCTGCTCATCGTCGGCGCACTGCTGGGGTTCGTCCCGGCGCTGCGTGAGGCGCATCTGCCGCCGGAGGTGGTGCTGCTGCTCTTCCTGCCGGTGCTCCTGTACTGGGAGAGCCTCACCACCTCCTTGCGCGAGATCCGCAGTAACCTGCGCGGCATCGTGCTGCTGAGCACCACGCTGGTGATCGCCACCGCCGGAGCCGTCGCGGCGGTGGCGCACGCCCTGGGCCTCGGGTGGGGACCGGCGTGGGTGCTCGGCGCGGCGGTCGCCCCCACCGCCGTAGGGGTGCTCGCGAAGACGCTGCCGCGCCGCAACGTGACCCTGCTGCGCGCCGAGAGCCTGGTCAACGACGGCACAGCACTGGTCATCTACGGCCTCGCCGTCGGCATCACCTCGGCGAGGAGCACCTGAGCGCGCTGCACGTGGGCGGACTGTTCCTGCTCGCGTACGGCGGTGGGGCCGCGGCCGGCGTGGTGACCGCCTGGTTCGGCATCCGGGTCCGCCGCGTCTTCGACGATCCGCTGCTCGGCAACGTGGCCACGATCCTCACCCCCTTCACCGCCTATCTGCTGGCCGAGCTGATCCACGCCTCCGGTGTGCTCGCCGTCGTGGTGGCCGGGCTGATCATGAGTCAGGCGGGGCCGCGCATGGTGGGGGCCGCCACCCGCCGCCAGGCGGAGGAGTTCTGGTCACTGGCGACGTTCCTGCTCAACGGCTCCCTGTTCGTCCTCGTGGGCGTGGAGGCGCAGTCCGCCGTCCGCGGCCTGACCGGCACCGGCCTCACCCACGCCCTGATCGCCGTCGGGGCCGTGTCGGTGGTGGTCGTCGTGGTGCGTTTCGCCTTCCTGTTCACCGTTCCGTACTTGATCCGCCTCCTGGACCGCCGTCCGGAGCAGCGGCTGCGCCGCATGGGCTACCGCCCCCGGGTCGTCAGCGCGATGGCGGGCTTCCGGGGCGCGGTGTCGCTCGCCGTGGCGCTATCGGTGCCGATGACGCTCGACTCGGGCGAACCGTTCCCCGACCGCGACACGATCGTGTTCGTGACGTCAGGGGTCATCGTCGTCACGCTGGTGGTGCAGGGCCTGCTGCTGCCGGGCGTGGTGCGCTGGGCCCGGCTGCCCCGCGACACCTCCGTCCAGGAGGTGCTGCGGCACGACCGCCACTACACCGCGCTCCGCCTCGCCCTCCTCGCCCGCAAACGCGCCACCGTGCTCCGGCTCCGCGACGAACTCCGCATCGACGACACCGTGCTGCGCCAGGTCCAGAGGCAACTCGACATCGAGGATGTACGCCTGTCCCGGCGCGAGACGGTCGAGTGATCGGCGCCTCAACGGGCGTTCCCACGTGTTCGATTGACCGTGTGAGACGGGCAGAATCGTTCGTCGTACGGATCGACTCGGCACCCCCGTCAGGAGAACCCGGTGGACACCTCACCCGTCACCCCGCACCGCATGGACCCCGCAGGCGGCTGCCCGCACGCCGACAACGCGCGGCTGCTCGCGCGGGGCGCCGTCGCGCCGGTGGTGCTGCCCGGTGAGGTGGAGGGCATGGCGGTGCTCGGGCACGACGCGCTGAAGGAGTTCCTCGCGCACCCCGATGTCGCCAAGGGGGCCCGGCACTTCACCGCACTGAGCGAGGGGCGGATAGCGGCCGGGTGGCCGTTGCTGACCTTCGCCACCGTGCGGGGGATGACCACCGCCGACGGCGACGACCACCGGCGGCTGCGGTCCCTGGTGAGCAAGGCGTTCACCGCGCGCAGGGTCGAGGAACTGCGGCCCTGGATCGAGGAGTTGACGGAAGGACTGCTCGACGGCCTGCACCGGGCGGCCGAGGAGGCGGGCGGAGTCGCCGATCTGCGCAGGCACTTCGCGCTGCCGCTGCCGATGGGCGTCATCGGCGAGCTGCTCGGAGTCGACGCCGCATACCGCGACCGGCTGCACCAGCTGTCGAACCAGGTGGTCGCCACCGACATCGGCCCGGAGCAGGCCGTCGCCGCGAACCGTGAGCTGGTGGCCGTACTGAGCGCCGTGGCCACCGCGCGGGCCGAGGAACCCGGCACCGACCTCACCAGCGCGCTGATCGCCGCCCGCGACGAGGAGGGCGACCGGCTCAGCCAGGAGGAGCTCATCGGCACTCTGGTACTGATGATCATCGCCGGGCACGAGACCACGCTGAACCTCATCACCAACGCCGTACGGGCGTTGTGCGGCCACCGGGATCAGCTGGACCTGGTCACCAAGGGCGAGGCGAGCTGGGCGGACGTGGTCGAGGAGACGCTGCGCTGGGACGCGCCCGTCAGCTACTTCCCGTTCCGGTATCCGGTGCGGGACCTGACCCTCGACGGCACCGTCATCCCCCGGGGCACACCGGTCCTCGCCGGGTATGCGGCCGCGGGGCGCGACCGGGCCGCGCACGGACCGGACGCCGACCGCTTCGACGTCACACGCCCCGGCAGGACCGGCGCCGCCCGGCATCTGTCCCTCGGGCACGGCGCCCACTACTGCCTCGGCGCCCCGCTGGCGCGTCTGGAGGCCACCATCGCCCTGGAGCGGCTGTTCACCCGCTTCCCCGACCTCGAACTCGCCCTCCCCGAGGGGGAACTCTCCCGTCACTCCAGCTTCGTGGGCAATAGTGTGCGAGCGCTTCCGGTGCGGCCGGGGACCTCCCGCGGCTGACCCCGCGCATACCAGCCATACGACACCGCGATGGCCCTGAGCTGACCCTTTTCTTGTTCCCGCCAAACGCCGTACCTACGCTTCCACCACCGCACACCGGCGGCACTGGACAAGGGACACGGCAATCATGGGTCGACTGGCCGGAAAAATCGCTTTCATCAGCGGCACGGGGGCTGGAATAGGGCGGGCCGCGGCTCAGATATTTGCCGCGGAAGGCGCCACCGTATTCGGCTGCGACATCGACTCCGATGCCGCCGCCGAAACGGTGGAACTCGTCGAGAAGGCCGGCGGAGTCATGGAGTCCCTCGCGCCGGTGGACCTCTCCACCGAAGCGGGCGCACGGGAGTGGATCGACGCGGGGATCGCCGCGTTCGGCGGGATCGACATCCTCTACAACAACGCCTCCGCCCTGCGGAACGGGCCGTTCGAGACCATGCCGGCCGAGGACTGGTACTTCACCATCAAGAATGAGCTCGACATCCCGTACTTCTGTACGCAGGCGGCCTGGCCCCATCTGATCGCCCGCGGCGGCGGAGCCGTCCTCAACGTCGCCTCGGTGGCCGCCGTGCGGGGCGCCCCCTTCATGCCGATGGTGCCGCACGGCGCCGCCAAGGGCGGGGTGCTGGCGATGAGCATGCACTTGTGCGCGGCCGGCGCCCCGCACCACATCCGCGTCAACACCATCGCCCCCGGCATGACCCGGACGTCCGCCACCGCGCCCTTCCTCGACGACCCGGACGGTCCGAAGGCGCAGTTGGAGGCGCGGATCCCGGTCGGACGCGTGGGGCAGCCCGAGGACATCGCGCGGGCCGCGGCCTTCCTCTGCTCCGACGAGGCCGCGTTCATCAACGGCGCCAACCTCATGGTCGACGGCGGCGACAGCGCGATGGCGGGCTGAGCGCCGGTGAACACACGACTCGACCACGTGGGCGTCAACGTACGCGACCTGCCCGCGCTCACCGCCTGGTACAAGGACGCCTTCGGACTGAAGACCGTCTTCGAGTTCACCCTCGAAGGGCCCGGCCTCAGCGCCGTCGTCCTGGAGCATCCGCACGGCTGGCGCATCGAACTCCTCGCCAGGACCGGATCCACGCCCGGGCTCCGGGCGCCGGACCCGTTGACCGCCGCCCTCACCGAGGGATACGGGCACTTCGCGGTCACCACCCCCGAACTCGCCCCCGTCTACGCGGCCCTGGTGGCCCACGGAGCGGGCGAAGCCATGCCGCCGGGACCGTCCCCCGAGCCGGGCATCCGCATGGCCTGGGTCACCGACCCCGAGGGAAATCTCATCGAACTCATAGAGAAAAACGCAGAGTGAGGGCACGCACGATGACGGATTCGAAAACCCTGAACTCCCGGAAAAGACTGGACGTCGGAACACTCATAGCCTGTTGTCTCGCGGTGGCGGCGGCACAGTTGTGCATCACTGTTCCCTCGCCCATCAACGGAGAAATTACAGCCGCTTTCGGGGCATCCGGTTCCCAGGTGGCCTGGGTGACCTCCGCCTTCATTCTTCCCACCGCAATTCTTGAGCTGAATTTCGGTGTGGTGGGAGACCTCTTCGGACGCAAGCGCCTGCTGGTGCTCGGCGGCCTGGTTCTCGCGCTCGGTGAGCTCCTCAACGCCACCTCGCAGAACATCACCATGATGTGGGTCGGTCAGGCCCTCGCGGGCGTCGGTGCCGCCGCGCTCTTCCCCAGCTCCCTCGCCGTCATCGCGGCGGCCACACCCGACGGGAAGGACCGCGCCAAGGCGGTCTCCACGTGGGCGCTCAGCATCTCCATCGCCTCCGCGGTGGGGCCCCTGTCCTCCGGCATTCTCGCCACGGTCGCCGACTTCCGCTGGGCGTTCGTGCCGCCGGTCGTCCTCGGCCTGGTGGTCGCGGTCACGAGCTGGAAGCTGGTCACCGACTCCAAGGCCCCCGAGGGCCGCAGCCTGGACTGGCCGGGCCAGATCACCATCGCCGTCGGCCTCACCGCCCTGCTCTGGGGCATCATCGAGGGCGGCGAACGCGGATGGAGCAGCGCGCCGATCGTGGGCTCGCTGTCCCTCGCGGCGGTGGCGCTCGTCGGATTCATCGTCGCTGAGACCCGCTCCGCCTCGCCCATGTTCAACCTGGACCTGCTGAAGATCCCGTCGTTCGCCGCGGCCGCCGTCGTCGCGCTGGCCGGTATGTTCGGCTTCATCGGCACCGCGTACTGCGTCTCGATCCGGCTCGGCGTGGTGATGCACCAGAGCGCGCTGCGTTCCAGCATGCCGTTCGTCATCCTCCAGCTGATCCCGCTGCTCCTCGCACCGGTGCTGAGCAAGATGCTCACCCGCGTCGACGCCCGCTGGCTCCTGATGGGCGGCCTGCTGCCGATGGCCGCCGGACAGTTCTGGATCGCCGCGCTCCCCATCACCACGACGTCCCTCGCGGCCTTCATCGGCCCCGTGCTGCTGCTCGGCATCGGCTTCATCTGCGTGGTGTCCTCGCTGACCTCGGCGGCCGTGAACGCCGTACCCATCGAGATGACCGGTATGGCCAGCGGTGCCACCAGCCTGGTCCGCGAGTTCGGCCAGGGCCTCGGCCCCGCCGTGATCAGCACCATCGCGATGAGCGCCGCGTCCTCGGCCCTGGTGGGCAAGCTCAGCGGCCAGGACGCGGGCATGGAGGCGGCGGCCGGACCCCTCGCGGTCGTCAACGCGGGCAGCGCCCAGGCCAAGGCGGCCGCCCAGACCGCACTCGGCCACGGCATGGCCCTCGGCGTGGTGATCTGCGGCTGTGCCTCCCTGCTGGGCGCGACGGTCACCCTGCTGCTGGTGCGCAAGAACACCGCCCGCGCGACGGTCGGTGCCACCGGTGAGACGGCGGTGCAGGCGGCGTCCGCGTAGCGCGCGACACCCACGCGGACGCGAGGGGGCCGGGGCTGATGCCCCGGCCCCTTCGCGTGCTCCCGCCCTCCCGCACGCGAAAAACATTTCGACGCCTGTCGAATCGGCGTGACCCCGTTCGTCGGTGGGGTGTAGGAAGCTCATGACCACCGGGAGGAACCATGAAGTACATGCTGCTGGTCTGCGGCGACGACACCGCCGACGCCTCGGGCATGGCACCTGTCGAACCCTGGGTCGAGGAGCTGGGCGCCGAGCGCGGCGTACGGCTGCACGGGCACCGGCTGAGGCTCCCCGCCGACGCGGTCACCGTGCGGGTGCGCGACGGTGAGGTGCTGCGCACCGACGGGCCGTTCGCGGAGACGAAGGAGTACGTCGCCGGCTACGACATCCTCGAGTGCGACAGCCTGGAGGAAGCTGTCGAGGCGGCCGCCAAGCATCCCGTGGCGTCCATCGGGGCCATGGAGGTGCGCGCCTTCTGGGACGACGAGGACACCGAGGGGGAGATCCGCCGCCTCGACGCGGAGCTCACCGCCGCCGCCCGCGAGCACGACATCGACCGGGCGATGGCCTGCTACGCCCCTGACGTCGAGGTCTTCCACCCCGTGAGCGGTCTGGAACAGCGCGGGATCGACGCCCTGCGCAAGGCGGAGGAGTGGTGGTGGGCGACGCTGGTCGGACCCGTGGAGCGCGAAGTGCTCGACTTCCGTGTCCGGGTCGACGAGAGCGTCGCGTTCAGCCATGCGCTCGTACGGATGCGGGCCACGCTCGCCGGCGGCGAACCGCTGGACACCACGGCGCGGGTGACCACCGGCTACCGGGCCGCCGGCGACAAGTGGCAGATCGTCCACCAGCACACCTCGGTCCCGTTCGACGCCGGAATCCAGGGAGACCAGGAGGGCCGGTCATGAAGTACGTGTTCTTCATCTGCACACCCGTCGGCGGCGAGGAGCTCAGCCCCGAGGAGATCGCCGACGACCCCCGCTTCACCTCGTACATCGACGAGGTCCGCAGCCGCGACGTGGTGAAGGGCGGCGCGCGACTGCGGCCGTCCACCGACGCCACCACCGTGCGCGTCCAGGGCGACGAAGTCCTGCTCAGCGACGGCCCGTTCGTGGAGTCCAAGGAATACGTCGCGGGCTTCGACATCATCGAGGTCGCCGACCTCGACGAGGCCATCGCGCTCGCGTCCCGGCACCCGGCGGCGCTGGGCGGCGGCTCGGTGGAGGTGCGGCCGGTCTGGGAGTGAACGACGACGGCGTCGAGGAGGCGGTCGCCGCCGCCTTCCGCGAGGAATGGGGCCAGGTCGTCGCCACCCTGATCCGGGTGACCGGCGACTGGGACCTCGCCGAGGAGTGCGCCCAGGACGCCTTCGCCCAGGCCCTGGACCGGTGGCGGCGCGACGGGATTCCGCGCCGCCCCGGCGCCTGGCTGACGACGACCGCCCGCAACCGCGCCCTGGACGTACTGCGCCGGGAGGCGGTCGGGGCGGCGAAGCTGCGGGAGGTGGCGGTGCTTGCGCGGGACGAGGGGCCGTACGACCCGGAGTACGACGGCGACGACAGCGGGGTCCAGGACGACCGGCTGCGGCTGATCTTCACCTGCTGCCATCCCGCGCTGCCCATCGAGGCCAGGGTCGCACTGACCCTGCGCACCCTCGCCGGGCTGAGCACGCCCGAGATCGCCCGTGCCTTCCTCGTCCCCGAGGCGACGATGGCTCAGCGCCTGGTCCGTGCCAAGCGGAAGATCCGCAACGCCGGCATCCCGTACCGCGTACCGCCCGCGCATCTGCTGCCCGAGCGCACGACGGGTGTGCTCGGCGTGGTCTACCTCCTCTTCAACGAGGGGTACGCGGCCACGTCCGGCGCCGACCTGGTCCGCACGAACCTGTGCGCGGAGGCGATCCGCCTGGCCCGTGTGCTGGCCCGCCTGATGCCCGACGAGCCCGAAGTGCTCGGTCTGCTAGCGCTGTTGCTGCTGCACGACGCCCGGCGCGGCACGCGGGTCGACGCGGCGGGCGAGCTGGTGACGCTGGAGGACCAGGACCGTACGGCCTGGGACAAGGCAGCCGTCGACGAGGGCGCCGGCCTGCTGGAGACCGCCCTGCGCCGCGGGCGTCCGGGCCCGTACCAGATCCAGGCCGCCATCGCCGCCTGCCACACCACCGCCGAGACGGCCGAGGACACGGACTGGGCCGACATCGCGGCGCTGTACGGCGAGCTGGAGCGCTTCGTGCCCTCCGCCGTGGTGCGCCTCAACCGGGCGGTCGCCGTGGGCATGGCCGAAGGCCCGGAAGCGGGGCTGGCCAGGGTGGCGGAGCTGGAGGCGGAGGGCGAGCTGGACGACTACCACCTGCTGCCCGCCACGCGCGCGGACCTGCTGCGGCGTGCCGGGCGCCCGGCGGAGGCGGCGGAGGCGTACGCCAGGGCGCTGGAACTGGTGGAGAACGACGCCGAGCGACGCTTTCTGGAGAAACGGCTCGCGGAGTGTCGATCGACGTAGGGGCCGTCCGTCGGTGGGGTGAAAGCACCTCACGACACCGGAGGTTCCCATGACCACCCTCGTGCCCATGCACCGCACCCGCACGGTCCTCGCCCTGCTGCTTCCCCGGCTCCGGAGGCCGATGCGCCGGACACCCGCCGCCCCACCCGAGTCGGTGCCGCACGGGCCGACCGGTGACGGACCGGGCGCCCCGGACGTCTGGCTCGCGGGCCTGCGCCTGGGAGGCTGACCGATGAGCGCCACCGTCACCACTTCCGGCCCCCGTGCGGTCACTGCGAGTCGAGCGCGTTCGTGATCGCCTTCACCCCGCCGTGCGCCGAGTAGCCGCCGTCCACGGTGATCTCGGCGCCGTTCACGTACGACGCCTCGTCCGAGAGGAGGTACACGACCAGCGGGGCGACCTCGTCGCAGGTGCCGGGGCGGCCCTGCGGGGTCATGGAGAGGTGCGCCTGGGTGAAGACGGGGTTCGCGGTCGCCATCAGCGGGGTCTCGATGTAGCCGGGGTGGATCACGTTCGTACGGATGCCGCGGGGCGCCAGCTCCAGGGCGGCCACCTTGGACAGGCCGCGCAACGCCCACTTGCTGGCCGTGTACGCGACCGCGTGATGGGCGGTGAGGCCCGCGACCGAACCGACGTTGACGATGGAGGAGCCCTTGCCCATCAGGGGGGCGAGGGCCTGGATGCCGAGCATCGGGCCGGTGGTGTTCACGGCGAACGCCCGGTTCCAGTCGGCGAGTTCGACCGAGCCGAGGCGGGCGCGCATCGGGATTCCGGCGTTGTTGACGAGGCCGTGCACTTCGGAGAGCGACGCCGCGAGCTTCGCCCAGTCGTCCGGGGACGACACGTCCAGGTGCTGGTAGCGCACGTCCAGGCCGTCGGCGCGCAGGGAGGCGGCCAGCTTCTCACCCGGCTCGTCGAGGACGTCGGTCGCGACGACCGAGGCGCCCTCGTGTGCCGCGGCGGTCACCTCGGCGGCTCCCTGGCCCTGCGCGGCTCCGGTGATGACGACGGTGCGACCGGCCAGGCGCGTGCGGCTCACGGCTTCCTCCAGGGGGTACGGGATGCGGGTTCCCGCACCACGCTAGGAAGCCGGGGCCAGCTCCGGAAACGCACGTTCCTCATGGCTGGCATCCGCCTCGGCGATCTCGACCGCCTCCGGTGGCGCGGGTTCGTCGAGCGAGGCGCCCACCTTGCGGACCGTCTCCCGCAGCCAGCGGTGCGCGGGATCCGCGTGCCGGTTGTGGTGCCAGTACATGGCCTCGACGAGCGGCACGTCCGGGAACGGTGTGGGTACGACGGCACAGCGGGCGAAGCCCTCGTAGCGCCGGGCGAGCCGCTCGGGCACCAGGGCGACCAGGTCGGTGCCGCTCACCAGGAACGGCAGCACGTTGAAGCCGGGCGTGCTGACCTGCACCTTGGGCGTGATGCCGAGGGTCTCCAGCTGGCGGTCGGCGGGTGTGAGCTTGCCGATGCCGCAAGCGGCGTGCGGCATCTCCGCCAGGTCGCGCAGGGCGAGCCGTCCGTCCACCAGGCGTGGGTTGTCGGGGTCGACGAGACACACGAACCGGTCGTGCATCACTGCCTCGCTGACGCCCGGCAGCTGGTACCCGAGCGGCACGATCATCAGGTCGTGACAGCGCAGATGGGTCTCCGTCTCCAGCTGCCCGTCCACGATGGGGTGGAAGTCGATGCGGACGCCCGGCGCCTCCTGCGCTATGGCCCGCAGCAGGGGCTCCACGAACACCGTCATCACGTAGTCCGACATCACCACCGAGAATCGCTGCCGACTGCGCGACGGCTCGAAGTGCCGGGTCAGCGACATCGCCTCCTCGGCCTTGTAGAGGGAGGCCTGGACGACCGGCAGGAGCCGCTCCGCGAGCGGGGTGAGCTCGTACTCGCGGCCCACCCGCACCAGCAGCTCGTCGTTGAAGTGCCGCCGCAGCCGGGCCAGCGAGCCGCTCATCGCGGACTGGCTGGTGGAGAGCCGGACACCGGCGTGCGTGACGTTCTTCTCCTCCAGCAGTGCTTCCAGCGCCACCAGAAGATTGAGATCTATCGCTCCGAGACCCACGGGTGTCCCCTTCCGGCCGCGTCATTGAAGCATCGGTGAAACGGGAGCGTAATGAAGCGCCTTCCGTCGAGGAAGGGCCCTCATGGAGTTCTCAGGTGGAACCGATGACAGCCATCGGACCAGCGAATACGCGCATGCCGAAGAGCCCGCGCGGACACAGCTCCCGCACGGGCTCGGCACAGCTCTGCGTGCTACGGCCTCGGTGTCCGCCCCCGCTTGCGGGCGCGTGGCAGATACACGTCCGTACGCCCGGGGACGATGCGATTGGAGAGGGTGCCGAGGCGTTCCACGGTCAGCGTCACCTCGTCGCCGGGCTTCAGCGGCGGGGGAGTGCGCTCCCCGACACGGCCCCAGAACTCGGCGAGCGCGCCCCAGCCGCAGGTGCCCGAGCCGAGGATGTCGCCGGGACGGACCCAGGCGTCGCGGGCGGCGTACGCGATCATCTCCTCGAAGGTCCAGGAGACGTTCGCCAGGGTGTCGCGGCCGATCAGCTCGCCATTGAGGGCGACGGTCATCTCCAGGTCGAGGAAGCCGTCCGGGTCGCGCCGGTCCGCCACCTCGTCTGCGGTGACCAGGAAGGGGCCGAGGGTGTTGGCGAAGTCCTTGCCCTTGGAGAAGCCGAGGCCGAGGTTCTTCTCCGGCTTCTGCAGATCGCGGGCCGACCAGTCGTTGAAGACGAGGTAGCCGACGATGTGATCGCGGGCCTCCTCGGGGGTGAGGTCCCGGCCCGGACGGCCGATGACCGCACCCACCTCCAGCTCGAAGTCGAGGACCGAGCAGCCCGCCGGAACCGGCACGTCGTCCTGCGCGCCGTACGCCGCGTGCGGATTGGTGAAATAGAAGTTCGGCGCCCGGTACCACTCCTCGGGCACGTGCTCCAGGCCGTCCAGCGACTTGGAGACACCCTCGATGTGCGCCTCGAAACCGACGAAGTCCCGGATGGACGGGGGCTTCAACGGCGGCAGCAGCCGCACCTGATCAACCGTCAGATCGCTGTCTGTGGCCAGTGCTTCGGAGCCGGCGTGCTGGAGCGCATCCTGCTCGATGAGCTCCAGCACCGTCACCCCCTCGGGCAGCGGATGGATGATCCCGTCCCGGACGACCCCGGCGCGCTCCACGCCCTCGTACGCGTATGTCGTGAACCGCATGCCTCACTGCTCCCAGTGGTTGGTGTTGGTGACGGAGCCCGCGCTCAGATATCCCGCGAACAGGCCCTTGGGGTCGCGTTGCGCCCGTATCTCCTGGAGCCGCTCCCACTGCTCGTCGCCCATGAACTTCAGCTGCCGGACGGTGAAGTCGGAGTCCCCGAGGTACTGACCGGCGGTGACCGGCTGCATCGCGGCCATCGCCTCGTCGAGCCAGCCGCGCAGCTCGGCGTCCCGCTCGGGCTCGTCGTGGACGACGTACGTCGCGCAGTAGATCTCGGACTGCAACGAGAAGGCCATGTCGGGGAGTTCACGTAGCGGGGCCATGGAGAACCAGATGGTGAAGGTCTGCCGGGTCGGCTGCTCGGTGAACGCCTTGCGGATCGCCGGGACGACCTCGTCGGCGGGCCCGGTCAGCCACGCGTTGTCGACCAGATAGCGGTGGCCTTCGGGGTTGGCGACGCGCTGTCCCTGGAGCTGCTCGGCCAGCGTCGTCGGCTGTGCCTCGACCCGGAACAGCGCCCGGTCCGCGTACGGATTGGCGTGCAGCGGGGCCAGCGCATCGGCGGCCTGCTCGGGCGTGTCGGTCATCGACACGCCCGTGACCAGCAGCACCGGCCCGTCACCGCCGGGCGGGGTCTGCGTCAGCGCGACGATCTCCACCAGGTCGGAGACCGTGTGGTGCATGCCGTGCAGCCAGGTCATGACCTCGTCGAAGAGGTCCAGCGGGTACGCGTGCACGGTGTGCGCCAAATGCTTCGGGAGCGGGCGCGTACGCAGGTGGACACGGGTGACCACCCCGAAGAAGCCCGGCCCGGCACCCCGCGCCGCCCAGAACAGATCGCTGTGGTGCGTCTCGTCCGCGCGCACCAGCTCACCCTCGGCGGTGACGATGTCGAGGGCGACGATGTTCTCCGCCGCCCAGCCCCAGCCACGCGCGTTCCAGCCCTGTCCGCCCTGGAGCAGAAAGCCGCCGATGCCGACGGACGGACAGTGCCCGCCGTTGAAGAACCGGCCGAACGTGCTCAGATACGGGTTGAGTTCGTCGCCGCCCTTCACACTGGTGGTGGCCGTCACGATCCCGGTCGTCTCGTCGTACGACAGCTCGTGGAAACCCCCGAGATCGATGAGCAGCGCCTCTTCGCGCACCGACCACGCCGCCCAGCTGTGCCCTCCGGAGCGGACGGCGACCTGCCAGCCGCGCTCGATCGCGAGCCGCACGCCTTCGGCGACGTCCTGCTCGCAGACCGCCTTCAGGACGGCCGCGGGTGAACGGTTTGACGGACGGCGGGCGTTGAAGACCCGCCCGAAGCACGCCTCCTCGAAATCCTCGTCACCGGGGAAGTGGAGGGTGCCGGAGAAACGGTTGTCGTGCATGCGCTGCTCACTCACTTGATCGCGATCGGGTTGACGGGGGCGCCCACCGCACCGGTCACCGGCAAGGGCGCCGCGACCAGCAGGAACTCGTAGACACCGCCCGCCGCGCAGTCCTCGGCCAGCTCCTCCAGGTCCCACATCTCACCCAACGGGAGGCCCATGTTGGGGATCGCGATCTGGTGCAGTGGAGACATGGCGGGCTGGGGGAACTCGTAGGGCCGCACCTCAAGTCCCCATGTGTCGGAGGCGATCGCCGCGATCTCGGTGCGGTGCAGCCAGCCCAGCGTGGTGAAGGAGAGGCCGGGGGCGTCGCCGGCGGCATACCCGCCCCAGTCGCCCAGCCGCCGCACCCGGCCGAGCTGGCCCGTGCGGATCAGGACCAGGTCGCCGCGCCGTACGGACGAGGTCGCGCCCTGCGCCTCGATCGTGGCCCGCAGATGCTCCTCCAGGATGGGGAAGCCATCCGGGAGTTCGCCGTGTTCGTCGCCGACCGCACGGCCCACGTCGAGCAGCACACCGCGCCCGGTGAAGGCGTCCTTCATGTGCTCGATGCCGGTGACCGAGTCGCCGTTGCCGTTGACGATCGTGCACGGACGGCCGTTCCACGCCTGCTTGTTGTCGTAGATGTGACCCAGGCCGTCCCACTGCGTGGAAGCCTGGAGCGGCATCACGATGTGGTCGTCGGCGCCGCCGAAGCCGTGCGGGAAGCCCTGCGTTCCGGCGGCCGCGTCCGAGCCGGTGTCCTTCATGTAGTGGACGGGGTTGATCCGGCCGCGGAATCCGCGCTGCGGGCCGTCCTCGTTGAACTCCTGGGAGAGCGAGAACGACCGGCCGCGCCGGACCAGGCTCGCCGCGTGCGCCCGTATCGCGTCGTCGATGAAATTGAGCGTGCCCAGCACGTCGTCCTCGCCCCAGCGACCCCAATTGCGGTACGCGGAACGGGCCTTGGCGAGCTCCTCCTCAATGGGACCGAGGCTCATCGGGTACGTCCTTTCAGCAGCAGGTCCAGAGCGTTGCCCCCGGCGACGGCGGCACGGTCGGCGGCCGGCAGTCCGGCGGCGTCCAGCCGGGCCACCGGATCGTCGACGCCCATGTCGAAGGGGAAGTCCGTGCCGAGGACCACCCGGTCCGCGCCGACCTCCTCGACCAGATGGCGCAGGGCACGCGGCGTGTAGACCAGCGCGTCGAACCACATCCGCCGCAGATACGCGCTCGGCGGTTCGGCGCAGCCGCGCGCGTCCTGGCGCAGCTGCCAGGCGTGGTCGGAGCGCCCGATGTATGTCGGCAGATAGCCGCCGCCGTGCGCCGCGACCAGCTTGAGGCGCGGGAAGCGGTCCAGGACGCCGGTGAAGATGAGCTGCGACAGCGCGACCGTCGTCTCGACGGGCTGACCGACCGTGTTCCCGAGGTAGTGGGTGGCAAGGCGCTCCCCGAGCGAACAGCCCCAGGGGTGCACGAACACGACCGCGCCCAGCTCCTCGGCCTTCTCCCACACCGGATCGTGCGCGGGATCGGCCAGCGCCCGGCCGTCCACGGTCGTCGACACGCTGATGCCGTACAGGCCGTACTCGGTGACCGCCTTGTCCAGCAGGGCGACCGCGAGGTCGGGATGCTGGAGCGGAACCGTGCCCAGCCCGTACAGCCGCTCGGGCGCCTGGGCGCAGTGCGCGGCCACCGCCTCGTTGACGGTGCGTGCCAGGCGTACGGCGAGATCCGCGTCCGCCCAGTAGTGGTGCATCGGCATCGGGCCGACCACCTGGATGTCGACACCCATCGCGTCCAGGTCGGCGAGCCGGGCCCCGGCGTCCGTCAGCTTGGGTGCCAGGCGCTGAAGCTGGGCGCGGTTGACCGCCAGTGACGCGGGGGAGTGGGCCCGCTGTTCGGCGGCCAGTTCGGCGGCGAGGCCGGGGGCTCCCGCGCACAGGGCGTCGGCGGCGGGGACGGCGAGATGGCCGTGGAAGTCGACCACAGGCGTGCTCATGCCGCCGCCGTCAGGTAGTCGAGCGTCTCCGACATGATCCGGCCGGGGTCGGCGCCGGGCGCGTCCGGGTGGATCTCCCAGTCGGCGAGGCGCAGCGAGTTCTCCAGCACGATCCGCACCCGGGGCAGCCGGCGCGCCATGAACGTCTCGAGCGCCCGGTCGAGCGGCTCCTCGCCGGTGACCAGCTCGGCGAGCACCACCGCGTCCTCCGCGCACATCGCCGCGCCCTGCGCGATCAGCGGCGGGCACGCGTGCGCCGCGTCGCCGATGATCACCGTACGGCCGCGGTGCCAGGGCTCGTCGACGAGGATCGCCTCGATCCACCGGTAGTCGACCGTGGTGTCGTCGGGCAGCGAGGCGAGGACCTTGCCCCAGGTGCCGCCGTATCCGGCGCCGCGCTCGCGCAGCAGCGACAGGGGCACGCGCGGGCCGATCAGGGAGGCGTCCAGGTTCTCGTCGAGGAGGTACGCGTAGCACTCGTCGGGAGAGATGGGGCTGTACCCGGCCTTGAAGCGCGGGCCGCCGTAGTACACCTCCGCGCAGTCCATCTCGGCCGGGCGCTCCGCGACCACCCGGAAGATCGACATGCCGACCGGACGGGGCTTGGTGGTGATCCCGATCATCGCGCGCATCTTCGAGTTGATGCCGTCCGCGCCCACGACCAGGTCGTAGCGTCCGGTGGATCCGTCGGTGAACGTGACGTCCACGTGGTCGGCGGCCTCGTCGAGCTTCTCGACGCTCAGTCCGAGGCGCACCCGGACCCCGTGCGCGTACACCGCGTCGCACAGCGCGTTCTGGAGGTCCGAGCGCAGCGCGCCCGCCGTCGACGGAAGATCGGCGCCCCCGGTGTGCGGGGTGGACAGCTCGGTGATCAGCTCGCCGTCGGCCCGGCGCAGCCGCATCCGGTCGAAGGGGACGGCCCGGGCGAGCACCCGGTCCAGTACGCCCACGGAGCGCAGCGCCTTGAGGGCGTTGCCCTGGATGGTGATGCCGTGGCCCACACCGAACCACTGGGGCGAAATCTCGGCGAGCTCGACCTCGGCGCCGCGCTGGGCGAGCGCGAGGGACAGCACGCTTCCGGTGATGCCGCCACCGACGACGAGCACCTTTTGTACGGGCATGAGCGATCCTTGCGAACGTAGAAGAGAGACGGGTGGTGCGGTCAGCCGGCGAAGCGGGCGCCGAGCTCCCGGTAGTGCTCGACGGCAGGCGGCTCGGCGAAGAACGGGCCGACCAGGGACCGCCACCGCTGGAAACGCTCCGACTCGCGGAACCCCACGGTGTGGGCCTCGACGGACTCCCAGCCGACCAGCAGCAGAAACGTCCGCGGCCGTTCCACACAGCGCAGCAGCTCGGCCCAGCGGAAGCCGTCGGCCTCGGCGAGCACCTCGCGCGCCTTCTCGAAGACGGCCTCGAAGTCCTCCTCACGACCGGCCTCGACGGTCAGCTCGGCATGCTCGACGATCACACTCACTCCTCGGTTCGGTGGGGTGCTCCGAGCCTGCTTGGGCTCGCGCGCCTTCTCGAAGACGGCCTCGAAGTCCTCCTCACGACCGGCCTCGACGGTCAGCTCGGCATGCTCGACGATCACACTCACTCCTCGGTTCGGTGGGGTGCTCCGAGCCTGCTTGGGCGGTCGATGCAGGGTCAACGGATCGAGGCATCGGCAAGGGGGACGTCATCCATCCCGTACGACGATGGGCCGCTGATCACAGGGCTCGCGGGGCCTTGATGCCAGGCATCGCGGATCGCTATTTCCGCCGCACCCCCTGCGCTGCCTAGCGTCGAGGGCAAGCCACCCGATCCCGCACCACGGTGGCAAGCCACCCCGCCGTACGAGGAGACCGCCCGTGCCAGACCGACTTCCCTCCCACGCCGGACCATTCGCCCTCGGCACATTCGGGGACGGCTCCCGGGTCTTCCCGGGCCTGGTCGTCGGGCACCAGGTGCGCGACCTGTCCGACCTCGCCCCGTCCGTGCGCGCCGTGATCGAGGACTGGGACGACCTCTTCCCGCGTCTGACGGAACTGTCCCAGGAAGTCTCCTCGACCTGGTACGACCTCGTCGGTCTGCGCATCCTCGCGCCCATCGAGCCCGGCCAGATCCTGCAGAGCGGTGCCAACTATCGCAAGCACGTCGTGGACCTGGTGGCCGCCGAGAAGGAGAGTGTGCACGGTGCCACGCCCGAGGAGGCGCGCGCCGACGCCGCAAAGATGATGGACGAGCGGATCCGCAGCGGAGTGCCGTATGTCTTCCTCGGCTCGCCGCGCGCCATCTGCGGACCCTACGACGACATCGTGCTGCCCGAGCAGGGCGAACAGCACGACTGGGAGCTCGAACTCGCCCTCGTCATCGGCAAGTCGGGCAAGAACATCCCCGCCGAGGAGGCGATGCGGTACGTCGCCGCGTACACCATCTGCAACGACCTCACCACCCGCGACCGGCTCTACCGGCCCGACCTCAAGGCCATCGGCACCGACTGGTTCACCGCCAAGAACGCCGACACCTTCCTGCCGACCGGCCCCTTCCTCGTACCGGCCGCCTTCGTCGGCGACCCGTCGGACGTGCGGATCACCTTGCGCCACAACGGAGTTGTCCGCCAGGACGAGTCCACCAAGGACATGATCTTCGACATTCCCCGGCTCATCGCCTACGTCTCCTCGACCACCACCCTGCGCCCCGGCGACCTGCTGCTCACCGGTTCCCCGGCGGGCAACGGCGCGCACTGGGGTGTCTTCCTCCAGCCCGGGGACGTCATGGAGTCGGAGATCACGGGCCTCGGCCACCAGCGCAACACCGTCAGGAGCGGACAGTGACCACCTTCCAGCCCATCACCCATCTGCGCCATGTCGACCTGGCCGTACCGGACTTCGACCGGCAGCGCGCCTTCTACGGCACCACCTGGGGCCTGACCGAGGTCGCGAACGACAGCGGTATCGCGTTCTTCGCCGCCGAGGGCAGTCCCGAGCAGTACATCGTCCGTATCCGCAAGGACGAGCGGAAGCGGATGGACCTGGTCGCGTTCGGTGCCGTGTCGCCGGACGCCGTGGACGAGCTGCATGTGCGGCTCGGCCGGGCCGGGATCCGGCTCATCAGCGAACCAGGAGTGATGGACACCCCGGGCGGCGGCTACGGCTTCCGCTTCTTCGACCCGGACGGCCGGGTCGTGGAGGTCTCGGCGGACGTCGAGACCCGCGTGCACCGCAAGATCGAGGAGCGCGAGGCGATCCCCGTCCGCCTCTCGCACTGCGTGGTCAACTCCCAGGACCCGCAAGGGCTGCGGGACTTCTACGTCCAGCACCTCGGCTTCCGGCTCACGGACACCCTGTACTCGACGCACATGGGTGACCTCATGTACTTCCTGCGGTGCAGTCCGCTCCACCACTCCTTCGCCATCGCACGCGGACCCCATGTCTCGCTGCACCACGCCTCGTTCGAGATGCGCGGTGTCGAGGAGTACATGCGTGGCACCGGGCGGGCGCTGCGTGCCGGGACCCGGCTCACCTGGGGTCCGGGCCGCCACCTCGCGGGCGACAACACCTTCTCGTACTTCCACGACCCGCACGGCAACACCGTCGAGTACACGACCGAACTCGCCGTCCTCGAAGAGGACTTGTGGCACCCGGGCCGCCACGACGTGGACGACCCGGTCACCCAGGACCAGTGGGGCACCGCCGACCCGATGAGCGAGTCGGTCGCCAAGGAGCAGTTCAACGACCCCGACGTGCTCTTCAGCGCGCCCCCCGTCTAGTCCATCCCCCCGCGTTCAGCCCAACCACCCGCAGAAAGGCCGCAGTTGTGGCAACGATCCTGAAGTACGCCGTCCCCAAGGCGGAGGTCACGGCCTCGCTCGACCAGGTGCGCGAGACCGTCGCGGGTGTCATCGCCGACATCCGTGAGCGCGGCGACGACGCCGTACGGGCGTACTCCGAGAAGTTCGACAAGTGGAGCCCCGACTCCTTCCGGCTGTCCGACGAGGACATCGAGAAGATCGTCGCGTCGGTCCCGCAGCAGGTCATCGACGACATCCGCTTCGTCCAGGACCAGGTGCGCTCCTTCGCCCGCCACCAGTTCGCCTCCATGGGCGAGTTCGAGGTGGAGACCCTGCCGGGCGTCCGGCTCGGCCAGAAGCACATCCCGGTGCAGGCGGCGGGCGCGTACATCCCCGGCGGCCGCTACCCGCTCACCGCGTCCGCCCACATGACCATCGTGACGGCGAAGGTCGCGGGAGTGCCGCGCGTCGTCGCCTGCACACCGCCGATCCGCGGTGAGATACCGGCGGCCACCGTGGCCGCCGCACACCTCGCGGGCGCGGACGAGATCTGGCTGCTCGGCGGAGTGCAGGCGGTCGCCGCGATGGCCGTCGGGACCGACACGATGGAGCCGGTGAACCTGATCGCCGGGCCCGGTAACGCGTACGTCGCCGAGGCGAAGCGGCAGCTGTTCGGCACGATCGGCATCGACCTCTTCGCGGGCCCGACCGAGATCCTGGTCCTCGCGGACGACGACGCCGACCCCTTCGTCTGCGCCGTCGACCTGCTCTCCCAGGCCGAGCACGGCCCCGACTCGCCGGCCGTGCTCATCACCACCTCGCGCGAGGTCGCCGAGAGGACGATCGCGGAGGTCGAGCGCATCCTCCCCGGCATGCCCACCCGCGACTTCGCCGGGCCCGCCTGGCGCGTCCACGGCCAGGTGCACGTCGTGGACTCGCTCGACGAGATGTACGCGCTCGCCGACGAGTTCGCCTTCGAGCACGTGGAGGTGCTGACCGCCGAACCGCGGCTGGCGCTGGAGAAGATGACCCAGTACGGCGCCCTGTTCCTCGGCGAGGGCACCTGCGTGTCGTTCGGCGACAAGGTCATCGGCACCAACCATGTGCTGCCGACCCGTGGTGCCGCCCGCTACACCGGCGGCCTGTGGGTGGGGAAGTACCTCAAGACGGTGACGTACCAGGAGGTCACCGACACCGGTTCGCAGGCCCTGCTCGGCCGGCTGTGCGGGCGCGCCTCGCGCGTCGAGCTGTTCGAGGGGCACGCCCGCTCCGGTGACGTACGGGCCGCGAAGGCCGCGGGCGACGAGCTGCCCTGGAACGGCGCATGACGCTGCGCGGGCGTACGGCGCTGATCACGGGCGGCGGCGGACCGCTGGGGCGGGCCTTCGCGCTCGCCCTGGCGGGAGCCGGCGCCCGGGTGATCCTCGTGGGCCGGAGCGAGCAGGCCCTCGCCGACGCCGCGACGCTGGTGGTCAAGGAGGGCGGCCGGCCCCGGACGGCGGTGTGCGATGTCTCCGACCCGGACTCGGTGCGCGCCCTGGCTGCCGAACTCGCCGACGAGGACGTGTCGTTGCTCGTGAACAACGCCGGCGTCGCGGGCCCGGTGAAGCCGCTCACGGACATCGAACCCGACGAGTGGGACGACGTGTTCGCGGCCAACGTACGCGGCGTCTACCTGCTGTGCCGGGCCTTCCTGCCGCCGATGATCGCGGCCGGGCGCGGGGACATCGTCAACATCGCCTCTGTGAGCGGCAAACGGCCCCTGCTCAACCGGACCCCGTACACCGCCTCCAAGATGGCACTGCTCGGCCTGACCCGGACACTGGCGGGGGAGGTCGGACCGCACGGTGTGTCGGTCAACTCCCTTTCCCCGGGCCCGGTTCGGGGCCCGCGCATGGACCGCAATTTCCGGCTGACGGCCGAACTGACCGGCACCACGGTGGAGGAGGCCGAGCGGGACTTCGCCTCGCGCGCCGCCCTGAACCGACTGGTGGAGGAGGACGAGGTCGCCCGCGCGCTGGTGGCGATGCTCGCCATGCCGGGGCTGTGCGGGGCGGACATCGATCTGTCGGCGGGCATGATCGCCCCGGCGTAATTCCCCAGTGCCTCCGAACGACGAGGTGGACGGCTTCGGCCGCCCGCCTCGTCGTCGTGCGTGCCCTCCCGCACGCGCTGTGGCGACTCTGTGTGACCGCCATGAAGTGGGCTGCGTGATCCGAGGCATCGGGCTCCCGTATCTGTGTGTACGGCGCCTATTCCCAGGTGTGCGGGGCTGATTCACTCCGTCGTGCGCACCTCCGGTGCCTCCGCCCGAGCCGTCCCCAAGGTCATTTCGACGGCCGGCCGGTCACGCTGCGCGATGGCGCACTCATTCCCTGGGAAGGCACGCAATGACGCTGATCACCCGACGCTCGTTCCTTATCGCCGGTACGGCCACGGCCGGAGCCCTGCTGGTTCCGGCGGCCTCCGCCACCGCCGCGCCCTCGGCGTCCACCAAGAACAAGATCTCCGTGGGAGCCGACGAGACGTACGAGCTCTCCACGACGACCCGGGTGAGCGAGCTGTCCATCGCCGAAGGCGGAAAGATCGCCGCGACCGACGGCTACAGCATCACGCTGACCGTCGACGGAGTGGAGACCGGCCAGCTGCTGACCGAGACGGGCGGCACGGACACCCTGATCTCGGCCGGGACCTACCTGGGCGACGTCGTACTCACCGTGGCCGAGGCCAACGAGGTGACCTACCAGACCCTCACCTTCCCCTTCCGGCAGGCCGTGTACGTGGACGCCGACGGTGTCGCGACCGCGAAGTCGGTCCTCGCCGGTGTACTCGGCGGAAAGCTCACCAACACCCTCGCCAAGAACATCTCCATCACCTCGACCGGCGAGTGCTTCGACGGCGTCTTCGTGCAGGACGCCGACTACACGCTCACCGGCCCCACCATCTCCCTCACGGGCAACGGCCGTTGCGACTTCGCCGGATACGGCGCCGCCGTCGTCGGCGACGGATCGGCGACCAAGCTGGTCCTGGACGGCGCGCGCATCGCGACCAAGGGGGTCGTGCGCACGGGCGTGATCTCCAACAACGGCGCGAACGTGATCGTCAAGAACTCCGCCGTCCGCACCCGCAACGGCGTAGTGCCCAGCGACTACCAGGCCACCGTCGAGACCCCGTACATGGAGTCCGTGCCGTGGATGCTCGGCCTCGACGGCAACGTCCGCGCCACCAACCTCATCGGCAAGAGCAGCCGGGCCACCTACCTCAACTCGTCGGTCTTCTCGGAGACATGGGGCGCCCTCTCGGTCGAGGGCGGCAGCGGTCTGAAGCTGACCGCGATCAACAGCCATGTCGGCAAAACCGGGGAGTACGGCTACGGCACCTACGCCATCGGTGACGCGATCGTGCGGGTGCTCGGCTCGCAGTTCGACGTCGGCAGCTACGCGACCATCATCGCGGGCCCCGCGGCGTCGGTGCACTACGGCGACAGCACCCGCGACGCGGTCGCCGCGCTCAACACCGAGCTGGAACTCGGTCTGAGCGACGCCGAGTTGGCGGCCGTCCCGGTCCGGAGCACGTCCGTGAACTCGGGTCACTTCGGCTATATGTTCTTCGGCGCCGGCACCCTGAAGCTCGACGGCGGCACGGTCATCAACTCCGAGAAGGCGACCTTCCTCAACAAGGGCCAGCAGACCACGATCACCGTGGACGGCTCGCAGGGCGCCCGGCTCAACCCGCGCAACGGCATCGTCCTGCAGATGATCGAGCTGGACGACCCGGGCCCGGTGAACGTGGGCGGCAAGATGATGAACGTCGGCGTCTACACCGAGCCCACGACCGACCCGACCAAGGACTCCACCTTCGACACCACCGCCGTCCACACGGCCGACGGGGCCGCCACCTTCACCTCCATCGCGCTCAAGGGCGACTTCTACAACGGCATGCGCAAGGGCAAGAACATGGTCCTCACCTTCGAGGACTCCACCGTCCAGGGAGCCATCTCGGCGACGACGGCCAAGCACAACGTCTCCTCGATCGACTCCTCGACCTTCTACGAGCTGGGCGAGGTCACCAACACCGTCCAGGCGGCCGTCAACAACGGCGTGATCGTGCAGCTGAACAGCGGCTCGGCCTGGACGGTGACCGGCACCTCGTACCTGACCAAGCTGACCGTGGCCTCCGACGCGGCGGTGAAGGCGCCGCGCGGCAAGTCCGTGACCATGACGGTCGACGGCACCGCGACGGAGATCGCGGCGGGCGGCAGCTACTCCGGTGCGATCGTGCTGACGGTGAGCTAGTCCGCGGACCGGAGGTCGAAGATCCCGTACGCGAATCCGTCCGCGGTGATCGTCGCGCCCTCGATGTGGACGCCGGAGGCCTCCAGGGCCCCGGCGTCCCGGGCGCCGTCGACGCGGTAACTCGCCGCATCCCGCCGTGGGTTGACGACCACGAGGTACCGCCCGCCCCGCACGTACACGAACGGGTATCCGGCGTGCAGTACCTCCACCGAGCCGCCCGGGCCCAGCTCGGGAGTACTGGTGCGGAGCGCGATCAGGCGGCGTACGAGATGCAGGAGGGAGGTGTCGTCGGCAAGCTGGGCGGCGACCGTCGGGCGCTCCGGGGTAGGGGCGAGGGGGAGGTAGAGGCGGTCGGACGGGGCAGTGGAGAAACCGGCGCCCGGGCTGTCGTCCCACTGCATGGGGGTGCGGGAGCCCGCGCGGTTGTAGCGGGGGCCGAGGACGCTGCCCTCCTTGTCGGGCAGGCCCGGGACGTAGCGCATGCCGATCTCGTCGCCGTAGTAGATCGCCGGAAGGGTCGGCCAGGTGAGCTGGAAGGCGAAGGCGGCGGGGAGCTGGCCGGCCGTGCGGGGGCCGCAGTTGAGGCGGGAGAAGTCGTGGTTGGCGGTGGGCAGGGAGATGAAGCCGCTGTCGCCGACGGCTGCGGAGGCCTGCTCCCAGGCCTTGAGGAAGGGACGGGGCGAGCCCTTGCCGTCCGGGTCGAAGAAGCAGTCGAGCGGATCCCAGGCCTCGCTGACCGTGCCCTCGGCGTTGCTCCACAGCGAGCGCAGGGCGAGGCCGTCCGTGGGGCCGCCGAACTGGAGGAAGAAGTCCGCGTGGAAGCCCGCGCGGACGGACACCTCGGGCTCGCCCCACTCCGAGAGCAGCACCGCGTCCGGATGCGCGCCGTCCAGCCAGTGGCGCAACTCCGTCCAGACCCTGGCGGTTTCCGTCTTGCCGGGGTCGTCCTTCACGAGCGACGCGGCCATGTCGACGCGGAACCCGGACAGACCGAGGCCCAGCCAGTGGTCCATGACCGCACGCAGGGCCGCCCGGTTGGCGCGCGGGCCTTCCGCGTCGACCGGGCGGCGCCAGGGCTCGGCCGGATTCTCGCGCGCGTAGCCGAAGTTGAGGGCGGGCTGGAAGGCGAAGAAGTTCGGGAGGTACGCGCCCGGACGGGTCCCGGGGGAGGGGACGAAACCGTCGGGGGTGCCCTCGGGCGCCCAGATGTACCGATCGTCGGCCGGATCGCCGGCCGCGGCCCTGAACCACGGGTGCTCGTCGGAGGTGTGACCCGCCACGAGGTCCAGCAGTACGCGGATGCCGCGGCGGCCCGCTTCGTCGACCAGCTTGGCGAGCTCGTCGTTCGAGCCGTAGCGGGGCGCGGTGTTCAGGTAGTCGCAGACGTCGTATCCGGCGTCGCGGAACGGTGAGGCGAAGCAGGGGTTGAGCCACACGGTGTTGACGCCCAGCCACGCGAGGTGGTCGAGGCGCTCGGCGATCCCGTTGAAGTCGCCGATGCCGTCGCCGTTCGAGTCGGCGAACGACTGCGGGTAGATCTGGTAGAAGACGGCGTCGGCCAGCCATGCGGGGGCGGGGCGGAACGAGGTCATGCAGGGGACCATAGATGAGCTCGTACGGCGCCCGCTGCCCCTAAGCTGAAGGCGATGTTCACCCCGCAAGGTCCCACCCTCCGCGAGCTGGCCGCGCAGGCCCTTTCGTCCGTCGAACACGGCTACGACCTGCTCGCGCCGAAGTTCGACCACACCCCGTTCCGGACACCGGACTCGGTCCTCGACGCGGTGGGAGGAGCGCTGCGGCCGATGGGGCCGTTCGAGAGCGGGCTCGATCTGTGCTGCGGCACCGGGGCGGGCATGGACGTCCTGGCGATGCTGTGCGACGAGAGCGTCACCGGGGTCGACATCAGCGCCGGGATGCTGGCGGTCGGGCGTGAGCGGTTGCGTGCCGACGGCCCGCCGTCCGGCATCGGGAAGCGCGGCCCGTCCGTTATCGGGGAGCATGGTCCGACCGTCGCCTGGGTGCGCGGCGACGCCCGCGCCCTCCCCTTCGGCCCCGTGTTCGACCTGGTGGTGAGCTTCGGCGCCTTCGGGCACTTCCTGCCGCGTGAGCTGCCGGGCCTGTTCGCCCAGGTCCACTCCGTGCTGCGCCCCGGCGGGCGTTTCGCCTTCCCGGTCGCGGCCCCGCCCCGGCCGAGCTCGCCCTGGTACTGGGCCCTGCTGGGTTTCGACGCGGCGATGCGGGTGCGCAATGCCCTCTGGCGCCCGCCGTTCGTCATGTACTACCGGGCGTTCCGCCTGGGCGACGTACAGCGGGAGCTGGCGTGGGCCGGCTTCGCGGTGGAGCTCCACACCCTGCCCGAGTTCGGGTATCGGCGGGACGGCAGCCCGCGATGCCGGATGGTCGTGGCCACACGGGGCGGCGGCGCGACGCCCGCCTAGGAACTCCAGGTCCATCTGTCGGGGCACAGGCTGCCAAGGTGTCCATTTGTCTTTCCAACTCACGTAGCTACAGTGAGTCTGATTCTCAAACTGAGTGGGCTGGTGGTGGCCGCCCCCAAGCCCGTAATCGGGAGACCTCATGAACATCACCGGAGCCACCGCGCTCGTCACCGGCGCCAACCGTGGACTGGGGCGCGCCTTCGCGCTCGCGCTCCTGGAGCGGGGCGCGCACACCGTGTACGCGGCTGCCCGCGACCCGAGGACCGTGACCGACCCCGGCCTCACGCCCATCGAGCTGGACATCACCGACCCGGCCGCCGTCGCCGCGGCCGCGGAGCGGTGCGCGGACACCGGCCTCCTCATCAACAACGCCGGTATCGTGCGCGGCGGTTCGCTCCTCACCGCCGAATCGCTCGACGGAGCCCGTGCCGAGCTGGAGACGAACCTCTTCGGCACGCTCGCCATGAGCCGCGCCTTCGCCCCGGTGCTCGCCAAGAACGGCGGCGGCGCCCTGGTCAACATGCTCTCCGTGCTGTCGTGGCACACGATCCCGGGCATCGGCGCGTACGGCGTGTCCAAGGCGGCCGCGTGGTCGATGACGAACGCGATCCGTGAAGAGCTGCGCGAGCAGGGCACGTTGACGGTGGGCGTGCACGCCGCGTTCATCGACACGGACATGGCGGCCACGGTCGACGGGCCGAAGATCAGCGCCGCCGATGTCGCCCGCCAGGTCCTCGACGCCGTCGAGGCCGGCCGCGAGGAAGTGCTCGCCGACGACATCACCCGCCAGGTCAAGGCCGCACTGGGCGGGGCGCCCGATGGCGTCTGATCTGCGTGGCACGGTGACCGAGCCGCAACTCGCCGTCTCGGCGCGGTCCCGGCGCGGTACCGCGGTCGCCCCACGGTTCGCCGGGGAGCGCTGAGCGGGAGGGCGCTGCCTCCGTGGACGCCCTGTTCCGCCCGACGGCCCAGCCGCGCTCGCCGCTTCCCTCTTGCGGACATAGCGTCGCAATCAAGACGTCTTCGCAGGTGAATCGAGGGACCGAGATGGCCGTTTTGGTGCATAACCAGGGTGCCGACTGGAACAGGGAGCTCTACAACACGATCTTCGACCGGGTCATCCCGGACCGTACGAATCCACCCAGCGGGCTCATCGCCCACTTCGGCACGCCCCGGGTGGCAGGCGGCTGGCAGGTCGTCGACGTCTGGGAGTCGGAAGAGGCGTACCGCCGTTTCGCGGAAGAGGTGATTTTCCCCGCCGCGAAGGAACTCGGGGCGCCGCCGTTCGAGACGACGCTGGTCGAGATCCACAATTCCCTGATCGTGTAGCGGGAGCCTGGAGGAGGGAGGTCTTCCCCCGGCCCGAGGGCTCGGGGGAAGACTGTGTGAGCGGGAGTCAGCCGGTGAGGGCCCAGGACGGCACGGTCCGCCAAGCGGCAGCCGAGGCCGTGTCCCCGAACGCGGAGGCGCCGACCAGGCGTTGGGACACCGCCATCATCGACGTCGTGGACCGAAGGAGATCGGCCGCGAAGAGCGGCCGGTGACGGCGCTGCCTCATGGAGCCTCCTGTCTCATGAACGCTCCTGACTCATGAACTGTCCTGAATCATGAACTCTCCTGTTCTGTGCGGTCGTTGAGAGTGCCGTCGCTCGCTCGCTCATCCCCGGATGAAGTCGAGCAGATCGGCGTTGAAGGCCTTCTCGAACTCGCCCACCAGGCCGTGCGGAGCGCCCGGGTACACCTTGAGCGTGGCGTCCTTGACGAGCTGGGCCGTCTTCAGGGCCGCGGCGGCGATCGGGACGATCTGGTCGTCGTCACCGTGCGCGACGAGCGTCGGCACGTCGATACGGGCCAGGTCCTCGGTGAAGTCGGTCTCCGAGAACTGCTTGACGCAGTCGTACGCGCCCTTGAGCCCGACCTGCATGCTCCACAGCCAGAACGCCCGGCGTACGCCCTCGGACTCGGTGGCCCCGGGACGGTTGTACCCGTAGAAGGCCTCACTGAGATCCCAGTAGAACTGCGAACGGTCCGCCTCGACGCCGGCCCGGATGCCGTCGAAGGCGTCGATGGGCGTGCCCTCCGGGTTCGCGTCCGTCTTCAGCATCAGCGGTGGGACCGCGCCCAGCAGGACCGCCTTGGCGACCCGCGCGGTGCCGTGTCGGCCGATGTAGCGGGCCACCTCGCCGCCGCCGGTCGAGTGGCCCACCAGGATCACGTCGCTGAGATTGAGCGTCTCGATGAGCTCGGCCAGGTCATCGGCGTACTGGTCCATGTGGTTGCCCTGCCACGGCTGCCCGGAGCGGCCGTGCCCCCGCCGGTCGTGCGCGACGGCCCGGAAGCCGTTCTCGGCGACCAGCCTCATCTGCCCGTCCCACGCGTCGCCGTTGAGCGGCCAGCCGTGGCTGAAGACGACGGGCCGGCCGCTGCCCCAGTCCTTGTAGAAGATGTCCGTGCCGTCGGAAGTGGTGAACGTGCTCATGGGTGTTCCCTTTCGAGAGATCCTGCGAAGCGGCGTCGGGCGCCGTACGGCCGGTAGGTCAGACGAAGCGGCGGACGAACTCCAGTGCCGTGTCGGCGACTTCCTGCCAGCCGTGGTCGATGGTCAGCGCGTGCCCGCGGTCCATGAGCTCCACGAACTCGGTGACGCCGGGGTTGCGCAGCTGCTTCTTGAAGGAGGCGTTGGTGATCGCCGGGGGCACGGTGTGGTCCTTCTCGCCCGAGATGAGGAGCAGCGGACCACGGTCCGGGTTCTCGGTGTCGACCTTCGCCTCGGTCCAGGGATTGAAGTTCGCGGTGGCCGCCTGGAAGAGCGGCGCGCCCGGCGCGGGCACCGCGAAAGTGTCGTACAGCTCCTTGGCCTCCTCCTCACTGACCGCGTTGGCGAAGCCGTACCGGAACTGGTCGTAGGTGAGCGGGACGGCCCGGTGCCGGTTGGCCGGGTTGCCCAGGACGGGTGCGGCGGAGCGCAGGGACGAGATCGGCAGGGGCAGGACGCCCCGGAACGGCGCCGGGTCGATCGCCACCGAGGCGGCGGACCGCCCGCGTCCGGCCAGAATCTGGGTGAGGAGTCCGCCGAACGAGTGACCGACCACGGCGGGCTTCTTCTCCAGCCCGCCGATGAGCCCCTCCAGGTGGTCGGCGACCTGCCCGACCGTCTTGCCGGCGAACACCTCCGGATGGGCGTTGGCCTCCTCGACCGTGTCGGGGTCGTCGGGCCAGGACAGCGCGACCGGTGCGTATCCGGCCCGCTCGAAGTGGGCGGCCCACCGGTCCCAGCTGCTCGGCAGCAGCCACAGACCATGGACGAAGACGACCGGGGCGCGCCCGGTGGCGTTGGCCCGCTCGATCTGTTGTGCGTCGTTGGTGGTCATGTCTCGACGCTAGACGCGAAGGGCGCCCCTGGGATCGGTCGAAAGACTGCATTACCGTCCCGGACGGGTAAGTGCTCATGTCATAGTCCCCTCCTTTCCCGTGCTCCTCAGAGAGTCCAGCGCGTCGCGCAGCGCGGAGCGCGAGGTGATGCCCAGCTTCGGGAAGATCCGGTACAGGTGGGCGCCCACCGTCCGTGGCGACAGATAGAGCCGGGCGCCGATCTCCTTGTTGCTCAGGCCCGAGGCGGCCGGCCGGGCGACTTCGAGCTGCTGCGCGGTCAGCGGCGCCCCGGCGCCGACCGGCGTGCGGTCCGTGGCGACTCCGGCGGCGCGCAGCTCCTGCTCGGCGCGGCGCTGCCAGGCCGCCGCGCCGAGCCGTCCGAAGAGCCCGGCGGCGCGTCGCAGCTCAGGCCGTGCGTCGCCGGGCCGCAGTCGGCGCCGGTGCAGGGCGCGGAAGGCCAGCCGGACCCGTGTGCGTGGTCGAAGGGCCACCGCTCGACGCCCGGCAGCGCCGGCGCCGCCCCGAACAGTGCCACGGTGTCCTCCTCCTCGGCGGCCATGGCCCGCGCGGCGAGGACCAGCAGCCGCAGCCGGGGCCTGACCGCCGCCCGCCCGGCCGCGGCGACATGGGCGCGGGCCTCCTCCGTACGCCCCGTCTGCAGGGCGGACTCGACAAGACCGAGGACCATCCAGGGCACGCCGACGCGGACACCCTCGTCGCCGACCCGGGCGCCGCCGCCCTCGGCGCGGCGACCGTGGAGTTGATGCGCGCCCTGCTCAGCAGACGATCATCGAGCAGCGGCTCGAAGGCGCCCGCTCCACCCTGGCCTCACCGGTCGGCCGCACCCGCACCATCGGCTCGGTCGCCCGCGCCTGGGGATTCACCGACCCCAGCCACTTCACGCGCCGCTTCAAGGAGGCGTACGGGGTGACACCGCAGGAGTGGCCCAGGGCTCTGTAACCTCACACCGGTTCCGGTGCCCCGCCCAGCGCCAGTGTCACCGCCGCGTCCGGCCCCAACTCGTGTCCCTCGCGCACCGCTTCGGTGAAACGGGCGTTGCCGAGGGCCGCGCGGAGCCGGCGTACGTACTCCCTGCGGAAGACGGTCGTCTCGGAGTTGCCGAGCCGGGGGAGCCCGGCCGCGTACCAGAGGCGTCTGCTGACGCCGAGGAGCTGCGCGGCGAGCAGCGGCTCACCCCGGCACGCCTGCGCGGCCACCAGCAGGTCCGTGACCGCGGCGGCGCCGAGCCGGTCGTGCACGCGCCACTTCGCGGCCAGCGCCTCGCGCCCGCTGCGCAGCGCCTCGTCCGGGCGGCCCAGGCCGATGCCGGAGAGCGAGACGAAGAAGTCGCCCCAGGCCCGCATCCACAGCTCCCCGCGTTTCGCGCAGTCCGCGCGCAGTCGCTCGGCCACCGCCGCACACCGCTCGAAGGCGCCCTGGCCGGCCAGCAGATACGCCTGTACGGCGAGCGTCAGCAACTGGTAGAACTCCGCGCCTCCGCCACCCCCGGGCCACTGCGGAGCGCTCCCGTACAGCACCGCCGACCGCGCCGACTCCCCGCGCACCGCCAGGCTCGCTCCCGTCAACGGCAGTGCGGGTACGGGCAGTTGGCGCTCCTCGGCCAACCACACATACGCGGCGCTCACGGACTCCGCGGCGTCCAGGTCGTCGGGTACGACGGTGACCAGGCGGTGCGTCCAGATGGCGAGCGTGTGCTCGGGGCCGAGGCCGTGGGTCCGGCGCAGCGCCCGCTCCAGATAGCCGCGCCCCTCCTCGGCGAAGCCGCAGGCGAACCAGAAATACCAGAGCGTGCCCGCGAGTTCGAGCGCGGTCTCCGGCTCCGCCGCCGTCAGGCACTCCTCCATCGCGAGCCGCACATTCGCGTGCTCCGCGGTGAGCCGCTCGGCCCACATCCGCTGGCCGGGACCGAGCCACTCGGCCTCGCCCTGCCGGGCGGTCCAGCGGAAGTAGTCGCGATGGCGGCGGCGTACCGCCTCCTCCTCGCCGAGGCCGCCGAGCCACTCGGCGCCGAACGAGCGGACCGTGTCGAGCATCCGGTAGCGGACGGCCGCGCCGTCGCCCTCGCGGGTCACGATCGACTTCTCGGTGAGCGAGGCGAGCAGCGCGAGGATCTCCTCGGCGTCCAACGGACCGCCGTGGCAGACGAATTCGGCGGCCTCCACGTCCCAGCCGCCCGCGAACACCGAAAGGCGTGCCCACAGCAGCCGCTCCAGCGGGGTGCACAGCTCATGGCTCCAGCCGATCGCCGTACGCAGCGTCTGATGGCGGGCCAGCCGTGGCCTGGCGGGGGAGACGAGCAGGTCGAAGCGGGAGTCGAGTCCCTCCAGGAGCCGGTCGAGGGGGAAACCGCGCAGCCGGACCGCGGCGAGCTCCAGGGCCAGCGGAATCCCGTCGAGGCGGGCGCAGACGGCGGCCACGCCCGCCCGGTTGGCGTCGGTGAGCGCGAACGACGGCACGGCCGCCGAGGCGCGTGCCGCGAACAGCGCCACCGCGTCGTCCCATTCGCCGAGCGGCAGCGGTGCCACCGTCAACAGGTGCTCGCCGGGCACGCCCAGCGGCTGCCGGCTGGTGGCCAGCACGCGCAACTCCGGTACATGCGCGAGGAGTTCCTGCACCACGCGCGCGCACTCGTCGAGTACGTGCTCGCAGGTGTCGAGCAGCAGGAGCGGCGCGGCCCCGGCGAGATGCTCGCAGAGCCCCTCCAGAAGCGGCCGCAGGGTCTGCTCGGTCAACCGGGTCGCCTGCGCCACGGCGTTGGTGAGCAGATCCGGGTTCCGCAGCTCCGACAGCTCCACGAGCCACATCCCGCCCGGGAACGCCCGGCGTGCGGCATGCGCGGCCCTGAGCGCGAGCCGTGACTTGCCGACACCTCCGGGGCCGGTGAGCGTGACGAGGCGGGTGTTGCCCAACAGGCCTGATATTTCCGCGAGTTCGTCCGTGCGCCCGATGAAGGCATTGGCCTCGGCGGGTAGATTGCCGGTCCTGCCGTTGCGCACTGAGGCAGCCATCGTTCCCCCTCACCGGACCCGATGGCGGTCACCATAACCCCCTCACGCGGCCGCCGCTTCCGGCGTAGCGTGGAAGCGTCCCGGCACACCGAGTGGCGACCTTGGGGGGTGCGGGGGATGGAAGCCGTACCGGCGCTGCGAGCCGTCGGGCAGATGCGTCCCGGAGACCATCTGCTGCTCGGCTACGACACGGACGAGGAGCGCGAGACCGTACTCGCCGCGTTCCTCCTCGACGGACTGGCCAGCGGGCAGCGCGGGCTGGTGCTGACGCCGGGGGACATTCCGGCGGGCCTGGCCCTGTCCTTCCTGGAGGCGTACGGCTGCCCGGTGGACGAGGAGATCGCGGTAGGCAGGCTGGCGGTCGACCCGCAGCTGGCCACCCCCGAGGGGTTGTGGGACCTGGACGAGGTGATCCGCCGGGAGGCCCGCCGCGCGGTCGCCGACGGTTTCCTCGGTCTGCGCGTCAGCATGGAGGTGTTGTGCGGCCGGGCGGGCAAGAGCCTCAAGATGCTGCACGACAGCGAGCTCCTCCTCGACCCCGTCTTCGCCTCTCTGCCCGTGCTCGGCGTCTGCCAGTACGACCGGCGCGTCTTCGACGAGGAGGAGCTGATCCCGCTCGACGTACTGCACCACGGCCGGGTCGCCGCCGACCTCGTCTGGCACGACGAACTGCTCTCCATCACCCGCACTTTCGCACCCCCCGGCCTGGCACTCGCCGGGGAGATCGACGACACGAACGTCACCGCCGTCGCCCGCGCCCTGTACGCCGAGACGGCCCGTGCCCGTGGCCGCACCGCGAACGGTATCCGCACCCGGCTCGACCTGCGCGACCTGCGTTTCGTGGACGTCGGTGCGCTGCGTCTGCTGGTCTTCTCGGCCCTCGGCCTGTACGCGGCGGGCGGCACCCTCGTCCTGCACGGCGTCGCCCCGCACGTCCAGCGGGTGATGCGGGTGACCGGCTGGGACCGGGTGCCCGGCCTGCGGATCGAACAAGGAGACCGAGAAGCACAAGGAGAGTCCCCGCCATGACGCGCACCGGGTTCGTCCACCAGGCGCTCTGCTACGGCTCGGACGACGAATTCCTCGAAGGAACCCTGGAGTTCGCCCGCGACGGCCTGGCCGCGGGCGACGCCGTCCTCGCCGTCGTCAAGAACCACAACATCGCCCTCCTCGAACAGGCCCTCGGCAGCGGCTCCGGCGACGTCGAGTTCGTCGACGCCGACGACTGGTACGGCTATCCGTCCCGCACCCTGGGGCAGTACCACGCGTACTGCGCGGACCACGGCATGGACCGCCGCGTCCGCGTCATCGGTGAACCCGTCTGGGCGGGCCGCACGGACTTCGAGACACGCGAGTGGATGCGCTACGAGTCGCTGCTCAATGTCGCCTTCGCGCACTCCGCCCTCTGGATCCGGTGCCCCTACGACACCCGCACACTCTCCGCCGACATCCTGCGCACCGCGACCCACACCCACCCTGAACTCGCCCTAGGCTCCCGCATATCGGCTCCCAGCGGACGCTACGCCGACCCGGCCGACTTCTACGCCGATTGCGACGCCGCCCTCCCGGCGGCGCCGTTGCCCGACGACTGCGACGACATCCGCTTCGCACGCGGCCGGTCGGCGGCCGTGCGGGGTGCCCTCGCCGTGTACGCCCGCCGTTCGGGTATGCCCGAGCAGCGGACGTACGACATGGTGGCGGCGGTGCACGAGGTGGTGGTCAACGCGGTGCGGTTCGGCGGCGGTGGCGGTGTGCTGCGGCTGCGCAGCGACCCCGACTACGTGATCTGCGAGGTTGCCGACGACGGTGCGCGCAACCGGGCGATGCCCGCGCGGTTCCCCGGCCATCTGCCGCCCGGCGCGCGAGCCGTGGGCGGCCACGGGATGTGGGTGGTACGGCAGTTGAGCGACCTTGTCACCGAGGACCTCGGGCCCACGGGATCCACCGTACGCATGTACTTCCGTCGCCCCGGCGCGTTCATCCGGCCGCCGGCAGCGTGAACTCGTAGACCAGGGCGTCCTGTTGGGCGTCCACCATGAGGTCGGTGATCTCCAGGGGCCGGTCGTACTGGTCGTGCACGCGCCGGGTGACCCGTACGGACTGCGGCAGCCGGGTGATCGAGTCCCGGTGGTGCAGGGTCAGCCCCGCCTTGCGCATCCAGTCGTAGGCCCGCCGCAGCTGCGCCGACGCGGTGCCGTCCGCGCGGTCGCGGTAGCGGGCCAGCTCCTCGACCTCGGTCACCGCGACCGTGGAGAAGGACGTCACGGCGGTGCGCAGTCCGGTGCCGTCCGCCGCGGCCGACTCATAGCGGTGGACCAGCGTCGGGCGGCGCGGCGCGAGTCCCAGGGCCTGCGCGTGGTCCGGCGGGGGAGCCTCCCAGTTCACGGTGGTGCGCTGGACGGCGCACGGTTCGGTGGTGTGCGCCCCGACGGGGAAGTCGAGGGACGGGACGTGCTCGGCGGTGGTGCCGGACAGGGTGGCGTGGCTGCCGCGCCGGTCGGTGGAGACCAGACCGCTGCGCCGCAGCATCTGCAGCGCCTGCCGTACGGTCTCGCGGCTCACCCCAAAGCGGGTGGCCAACTCCCGCTCTCCCGGCAGGCGTTCACCGGGCGGAATGGTCCCGTCGCGCAGGTCGCCGAGCAGCTGGGTGGCGATCCGCGAGTAACGGGGCTCGTGGTCGGATGGATGGGTGGTGCGGGCCATGTCCGCGCCTCCTGCGTGGTGACAAGACGTAGCCGTGCGGGCTCATTGCGGCACCACATCTAGCATTGGTCTAAACCACCAGGGAAGAGCGGCCGGGCACTTCGGCCGATTTCAGCCCACACCCTCCATGCGGTGCGGGCGCGCTCAGAGCGCGTCGTACAGGGCGTCGACGAGCGCCATCTTCCTTGGGTCGTCGGCGATGTGCGGGCCCATGCGGTTCATGACGTAGCCCAGCGAGACGCCCGCCTCGGGGTCGGCGAGACCACAGGAGCCGCCGAAGCCGTCGTGTCCGAAAGCCCTCGGGTTGGGACCGTAGGACCCGTTGGGCCCGCTCAGCCACAGGCCGAGCCCGATCTCCGTCTCGTGCGCGAACGCCGCCCCCAGCACCAGGTCACGGCAGCTGCCCTGCCCCTCGCGCACCCGCTCGACGGCCTCCGGCGCGAGCACCTGCCGGGAGCCGTACGAACCCCGCCCGGCGAAGATCCCGTACAGCGCGGCGACCGCGCGGGCCGTCCCGTGGCCGTTGGCGGCCGGGATCTCGGCGGCCCGCCACTGCGGCGTGTTCGCCTCGTCGGCTCCCACCGGCGGGTTGGTGAGCGCGGCCAGCGCGGCGGGCGCCAACTGGGCGAAGATCGCCGCCTGTTCACTGCTCGGCGCGGCCCGCGGATGCACCAGCTCGGCCGCGCGGTCCGTCTCCTTCTCCGGCAGCCCGATCGTGAAGTCGATCCCGAGCGGCCCGGTCACCTCCCGCTCCAGGAACTCCCCGGGCAGCAGCCCCGAAACCCGCCGCACCACCTCGCCGACCAGGTGGCCGAACGTCAGTGCGTGATAGCCGGAACGCGTGCCAGGCTCCCACCAGGGCTCCTGGGCGGCGAGACGTTCCACGGTCAGCTCCCAGTCGCACAGCTCGGCGAACGTGTGCGGCTCACGGAGCCCGGACAGCCCCGCCCGGTGCGACAGCAGATGCCGTACGAGGACGTTCTCCTTGCCCGCCGCCCCGAACTCCGGCCAGTACGCGGCCACCGGGGCGTCGAAGTCGAGCAGCCCCCGATCGGCCAGGATGTGCGCGCACAGTGACGTCGGCCCCTTCGACGTCGACCAAACGTTGACCAGCGTCTCCCGCTCCCAGGCACGGGTGCGCGCCGCGTCGGCCCAGCCGCCCCAAAGATCCACCACGGTCTCCCCGCCGAGCGTGACCGTCACGGCCGCGCCCAGTTCACCGCGGTCGCGGAAGTTCTCCTCGAACGCGACGCGCACCGCCGAGAAACGCGCGTCGCAGTGGCCTTGAACGTCAGGCGCGTGCTGGGACATGGGACCTCCGTCATACGTCCGCGGGTGAACCTGGAAGGGTCCGGGCCCGTTGAACGTACCGACTGGTCGGACTGGAGGGAAGCCGCAGGACAGCACCTCGTCCTCGCCACTGCCCGCCGTCATGGGGCGGCGGGCAGTGGCGCGCGCCCAGATGAGGAAGAGGGAACCGGTCGGCTCCTGATGGCCCGTGACGGTGTGCGCAACACCTCAGCGAATGCAGCCTCCTGGCAATGATGCTGCGCCAGAAGGGCCTTACCGCTTCGGGCTACGGCCGGACCGCCTCGGAGAAGGGCACGACTTTTACCCGGCCGAGCCATACCACCGCAGTACTTATCGGACACCAAAAACCCGAACGGGTACTTCGGGCGGAACCAGTGTCTCTTGCCCGATCGGCGTGGCCACGACGGATGTCTGAGCACTCGGGCCTCGCTCGAGCCTCAGCTCTGTTCGATGTGCAGATGGATGGGACCTCGCAGGACGGGGCTGGGCCGGTACGGCGGCGGGTCGGTGACCAGTCTGGGCCGGTCCAGGCGGCGTACCAGCTCGCTCAGTGCGATCTGGGTTTCCAGCCGGGCAAGCGGGCCGCCGAAGCACAGGTGGATGCCGCTGCCGAACCCGAGGTGCTGGTTGTCCTGCCGATCGGGGTCGAAGCGGTCGGGATCGTGGAAGCGGTCCGGATCGCGGCTGCCCGAGGCGAGCATGAGCATGATCTGTGAGCCCTTGGGGATGACGGTGTCGGCGACGGTGATGTCGCTGTACGCCGCCCGCCAGGGAATCATGTGCACGGGGGGCTCGTAGCGCAGCAGTTCCTCGACCAAGGGCACGATCAGGTCCGGTTCGTTGCGCAGTCGCTGGAGCACTTGCGGGTGGCGCAGGAGCGTCAGCATGCCGTTGGTGATGAGGTTGACGGTGGTCTCGTGGCCGGCGATGAGCAGCAGGTTGGCGGTGCTGACGATTTCCGCGTCGGTCATCCGCCCGTCGGGCCCGTCATCGTTGGCCAACCGCGTCAGCAGGTCGTCGCCGGGCCGGCCGTGGCGTTGTTCCAGCAGCCCGCCGAGGTATTGGCGCAGGTCTCTGCTGGCCTGGAGGCCGTTGTCCAGTTTCTCCTTCGGGTCGGTCTTGGGGTCGTAGGCGATCAAGTCGATGATGGCGTTCACCCACACGTGGAACCGCGGTTCGTCCTCGCGCGGCACACCGAGCAGGTGGCAGATCACGGCGACGGGGAACGGGTAGGCGAAGTCGTCGACGATGTCGATCCGCTCATTGCCGGCGAAGTCGTCGATCAGGCCGCTGACGATGGCGGTCAGGTCGGGTTCCATGCCGGTCACCAGCCCCGGGGTGTGCGGGGGGCCGAAGGGGCGCATAGCCAGGCGCCGCAGACGGTCGTGCTCGGGCGGATCGATGTTGATGAACGACGGCGTGGCACGTTCCTCGGCCCCGGGTATCGGCCGTGACAGGTTGCGGACGTCGGAGCTCAGGTGCGGATTGTGCAGTATGCCGGTGAGCTCGCGATAGGTGCTGATGACGTAGCTGCCGTCCTCCTGCAGGGCCACCGGTGTCTTGCGTAGCTCGGCGTACAGCGGGTACGGGTCGGCCCGGGAGGAATAGTCGAGGATCCGGGGCAGGATGTCGGGCGTCTTGGTCGTGGTCATGTCGCTTTCCCTCCTGCTTCCCCTACCTGTGCTGCCGCATGGCGCTGACGCGCCGTTCGCCCGGGTCATGTCCGGTGACGACCACCGTGGCACCCTGGGCAAGCAGAGTGGGGCCGGGGAAGTCGACGGGTACCGGTTTCGCGTCGACGGGCTGGTCGGGCGTGGGGCAGGGGGGCGGGAAGGGCGCGGCGGTCTCGATCAGCTGCCGGTAGTGGTCCAGCCACTTCGCGTTGTTGAAGCTGACTGCTGCGGTCACGCGGCCCTGGTACCCGTATGCGGCGACGAAGCGGTGGTCTGGCACGGATCCTTGGGTGACGACGACCTCGTCGGCGTAGGTCGGTACACCGACGGACTTGATGTTGACGCCGAACTGGATGGACCAGAACGTCGGGATGGACAGGTGCGGCCAGCGGTCCGCCTGGGCGCTGACCATGTTGTGCGCCGCGATCTCGGCCTGCTCCACGGCGTTGGCCCAGTGTTCCAGCGAGATGAAACGGTATTCGTAGATCGGGTTCGGGCAGCGTGCCACGTCTCCGGCGACGAAGATGTCGTCGGTGACCAGGCCGTTGAGGTCGAAGGCGCGGCAGCCCGCGTCGCAGGCGACTCCCCATGGGCCCACCGCCAGTCCCGAGTCGCGCAGCCACTCGGTGTTGCGGATGCCTCCGAGCGCCACCACCGCCACGTCGGCGTCGACGGTGTTGCCCTCGGAGAAGTGGGCGCGGCGGAACCGCCCCTGCGCGTCGCCCTCCAGCTGGGTGACTTTGACACCGCAGCGCAGGTCGACACCGTGGGCACGCTGCATGTCCGCCGCGACCTCACCGATCATGGCGCCTAGTCCCCCGACCAGCGGGGTCGGCGCGAGTTCGGCGACGGTCACCGGGATGTCACGCTCACGGCAGATGGAGGCGATCTCGGAGCCGGTGAAGCCCGCGCCGATGACCAGTACGCGGGAGGGCCCGGCGGCGATCGCTCGCTGCAGGCCCTCGGCGTCCTCGCGCGTGCGGACCACGAATACGCCGTCCAGGGCCGCCTCGGCCGCGACAAACCAGGGCCGGGCCCGTACCCCGGTGGAGATCAGCATGCGGTCGAAGGGGATCCTGCGGCCGTCGGCAAGATGCACGTGGTTGGTCGCCAGGTCCAGTCCGTCGGCGGGCACGCCCAGCAGCCACTCCGCATCGATGTCACGACGTCGCGGCAGCGTAGTGCCCCCGGCCGGCACCCACCCGGTCAGCACCTGCTTGGACAGCGGGGGGCGGTCATAAGGCTCGCCCAGCTCGTCACCGATCATGGTCAACGTCCCGGTGAACCCCTCATCGCGCAGAGCCTCCGCGGATCGCAGTCCCGCCAGCGACGCCCCGACGATCACAACGCGGCCGTCGCGCTTGAACCCCTGCAGGGTGTCGGCACTGCTCATGACGGCGACACCCCCACCGACGCGTCCCGCTCCTCCAGCTGGTCGACCAGAATTGCCTGGAGCGGGCAGGCCGCCGCGGCTCGCAGCACCTGCTCGCGCTGGGCGTCGTCCGGGTTCGAGGAATACATCAGCGCTTCCTCGCCGTGCATCCGGAAAGCGTCCGGAGCCAGGAACGCGCACTGCGCATACCCCTGACACCGGGAAAGATCAACGACAACTCTCATCCCGACCTCCATTTCAGGGACTGCAAAGCTGCGGGCCCTGAGGCAGCACTCCTACGGCGCCCAAAGCGCGAGGCACGCCTTCGAAGACAGGGAATCGGCATTTGTGCACGCCTGAGAATGCGAAGGGGTGCACCGCGCGTGAAAGGTCTCCGCAGGATGAATTGATCATCGCGAATGAGGCCTCGGCGTCTGCAAACCGCCCGGAGAACCTGACCTTGGCGCCAAAAGCCTATCCCGCGCGCATGTCGTCCGCACCCCGGGACAGGGGCTTACGGGCGCCGGTCACTCCAGCAAGCCAGCGGGCCCGAACAGGAGAAGCGCGCCTCTGAGCTGGGCGGAAGGTGCGTGCCGAAGGGACCCCCCACCGCTTGTGGCCGCTGTCAGGAGGTGAGGATGCCGATGCCATCACCGATCAGTTTCAACCCCAGGACGAAGAAGAGGACCGCCATCACGACGACGTTGTGCTGTGCGGCCCAGTCTTTCCAGCTGCCGAGCGTGGTCTTTGCCCGATTTCCCCCGACCAGGAAGACTCCCAGCGGAGCCAGCAGTCCGAGTGAGCCGATCAGTACGAAGATCGCCAGCGACGCGATCTGCTGCCCGACGGGAAGCCCGGCCGAAGCGATCGAGGCGCCTGCGGCGATGGTCAGCGGGGCATTCTTGGCATTGAGCGCGACCAGGGCCACCGCCAGCCCGAAGACCTTCAACGGCGTGAGTCGGTCGATCGTGGCCATCCACTTCGGCAACTGCGCCCCCGAGGCATCCGCCGGGCGCCGACGCCACTGCCTGGCGCCGAGGAGGACGAGCAGCACTCCCAGGGCAATCTTGAGGCCGCCCACCCAGGTGGCCGGCTGACTGCCGGCGGAGGAACCCTCTGGTCCGACGATCGCCAGCACCACCCCGCCAAGCGCGGAGAGCCCCAGAACCCAGCCCGCGGCGAACAGCAACCCGTTGAGTCGTCCCCGAGGTGTGGCGAGTACGAGAATCATCGCGATGATCGGGAGCGGGCTGACGGCGACGGCGGCCGCAAAACCCAGGACATCACCAAGAACTTGACCCATGGCAGCCTCCAGAAGAGGATCGAGTGATCGGACTGGGCAGGGCTTGGCAGGAGTCGGCCCGGCAGCCCGGGCGGAGAGCCGCCTGACTGTCCTGGGCAGAGCACTGGGCCAAAAAACCTTCAGACCTCTCCACAGACATCGTCGACCGCACATTGCCCAACCGCACGACACAAGCGCCCAAGGGGTGAGCCGCGCTGCACCGCCGCGCGGCGAGCTACAGACGGGCCACCACCCTGCTCAGCACCCACCCAACAAGCCGAAATGGCCCGCCGGAGAACCGACGGACCGTCATGCGGGCGACCATGCGGCCGGTCGGCGTCGCAAGGTCGATCTCCCCGCTCACCGTGGCGAGTTCGACACCGCGACGGTCGGCAAGGTCAATAACATCTTCCAACTTACGCTGTGACCGGCGTGGTGATCCCCCTGCCATCCGAACGGGCGCGTCCCACCAACAGGTATGGGCCCCGGTCCCGTCGGGCCTTGTGATTGCGACGAACGCGGCGAGCGGTGTCGGCCGACTGCTTGTTGGCCATGGCGACGACCACGCGGGCCATGGCGCGCCCGTTGTCGGTCAGCAGATCCAAGGTGCCCGTGATGTGGATGATCGGCCGGTGATAGTGCTCAACGGTATCGATGGCGTCTTCAAGATGCCGGGGGTCCCGGGTCAGACGGTCGATGTCGTAGACGATCAATCCGTCGATGCGCTCGCCGTTCGGTGCCTTGCCTCGCTTGAGATCTTCTAACGCGCCCTCGAAGACGGGACGCACAACGCAGTAGCCGAGACTGCCATCGGGCAGACGCACCCGCTTGCGCTTCCAGGCGGAGGTGTCCGGCTGCGTGTACGTGTGCACGTACCGACCGCCCCGGCTCCCGACGAACCCGCGGCCGTTCCTCTCCTGCTCCTCCGTGTTCTTGATGTCCCTACCGGTGATGAACCGAGGGCCAGCCTCCTCCGACGTAGCGTCAGAGGAGATCTCGCCCTCGGTCTCTTCGGTGGACAGCCGGGCCAAGCCGGCCCAGTTCTGTCCCTCCAGATTTCCCCAGTGCGTTCGCTGTACTAAGTCATCTCCCATGGGAGGGAGGGAACGTGCACCGGGGTGCTGTGCCAGTAGTCACGGGTCTCCACAGCCAGACCCTCCGCGTCGAAGCGTACGAAGACGCAGCCCGCCAGTGTCGACGGCTGTCCGTCCTCCTCCGCGAGGACGCGGAACTCGGCGACCGCGAGACCGTCCTGTCCGACGATCGGTTCGGAGAATCGAACATCGGTCGTGTGCTCGGCCGCGAAGGACCACCGTATGTACGCGGCGAGTTCGTCCGGGCCCCGGTGCGGCTCGCGGAACGGCATGGAACGGTGGACGCAGTCGGCGGCGTACAACTCCAGGATCGCGTCGACGTCGTGGGCCGCCCAGGACCGTTCCCACACCCGGACGAAGCGCCGCGCCGCCTGAGCCGTGTCCATCGCGAGCCTCAGAGGTGCGAGGGCAGCCAGCGCAGCTGGGCCGCCTCCTGGTAGGGGCCGCCGCCCTCGTGGTCGTTGAAGTCGTACACCTCGATCTGCTTGTCGTCGTGGGCCCACGCGTTGAACGCGGCGAAGACCGAGGACGGCGGGCAGGTCTGGTCCTCCAGGCCCACCGAGAAGAGGGCGGGCGCCCGGCCGCGTGCCGCGAAGTGCACCCCGTCGAAGTAGGAGAGCGTGCGCAGGATGTCGGCGGTGTGCCCGCGGTGGGTCTTGAGGTAGTTGCCGATCTCCCGGTACGGAGAGCGGTCCGTGATGGTCGTCGAGCGGGGGAAGTCGCACAGGAACGGCACGTCCGGCACGATCGCGGCCAGATCGGGGACCAGACCGCCCACCGCGATGGTGATGCCGCCGCCCTGGCTCCCGCCGAGGGCCGCGACGCGAGCCGCGTCGACCAGCGGATGCGAGCGGGCCGCCTCCACCGCGCGCACCGCGTCCGTGAACACCCGGCGGTAGTAGTAGTTCTCGGGAGCGTCGACGCCGCGGGTCATGTAGCCGGGGAACGCGGGCCCGCTGCCCACCGGGTCCGGGGTCTCGCCGCCACCGCCCCAGGCGCTGCCCTGGCCGCGCGTGTCCATCACGAAGTGCGCGAAGCCCGCGGAGGCCCACAGCAGATGCGTGTGCGGCAGGCCGCGACCGCCGCCGTACCCGACGAACTCGACGACCGTGGGCAGGGGCGAGTTGGCCCAGGCCGGCACCGTCAGCCAGCCCTTGATGGGGTGCCCGCCGAATCCGGCGAAGGTGACGTCGTAGATCTTGACGGTCTTGAGGGCTGTCTCGATCGGGTCGAAGCGTGCGTCGAGCTCGTGCTCACGGGCCTCCTGGAGTGTCTTGGCCCAGAAGGCGTCGAAGTCCTCGGGCTCGGCGGACGCGCTGCGGTAGTCGCGGAGTTCGTCGAGGGGGAGGTCGAACAGGGCCATGAAGGACCACCTTTGACATCAGAGGTGCGGATGATCACACCGTACGTGTGCCATCGGAGGGCCGCCAAGCCTTGGCCATCGTCCGTCCTCCGCCTTCGGCGCTTCGACCCGGCGCTTCAACTTGGCGCTGCCACGGCGTTGTTCAGCGGCCTCAGCCGAAACGCTCGATGCGGATCCGGTCCACGGGCTGGCCCGCTTCCACCAGCAACCGGGAGGCGTGCTCCGCGAACCCGTTGGAGCCGCACACATAGGCCTCCCACCCACCGGGAGGCTGCTCGGCCAGGAGCGGTGCCACATGTGCGGCCGCCATACGTCCGACCGGCACACCGTCCGGCGCGCCGCGCGTGAAGACGGGCGTGGTCTCCTCGCCGTACTCCCGCGCGTAGATGAGTTCTTCGGGGGTGCGCGAGGAGACGAGCAGCCGCAGCGGCACGTCCAGAGCCCGCGCGCGATGGTGGCGCAGCATCGACATCAGCGGGACGACACCGGAGCCGGCGCCGATGAGCAGCGCGGGCCGGTCTCCGGGCCAGGCGAAGAAGCCGCTGAGCGGCCCGCGCACCTCGACCGAGTCGCCGGGCTTGGCCACGGTGTGGAACCAGCCGGAGACCTCGCCGCCCTCGACATGGTCAAGGGTCAGCTCGATGTGACCGGCGTCGTCGGGCGGTGACGCGATGGAGTAGTGGCGCTGCGCCAGATACCCGTCCTCGGCCCTCAGCCGCAGCATCAGATGCTGCCCCGGCAGATGCCCCGTCCAGTGCGGAACCGCGAACCGGAAGGTGGCCGCGTGCGGCGTCTCCCGGCGGATCTCGGTGAGCGTGGCCGTCTGCCAGGTGGCCGCGGCGCGGTTGCTCACGGCGATCCGCCCGGGCACGGCGAACCGTGTGGGCGGCACGAAGGTCTCGGTCATCGTCCCCATCACCGGAGTTGTCTCGGTCACCGCAGTTGTCGCAGTCACCGGAACTGTCTGCGTCACCGAAGTCGTCTCAGTCATCAGTCACCGGAGTAGCGCTGCTCTTCCCAGGGGTTGCCGCGTGCGTGATAGCCGTTCTGCTCCCAGAAGCCCGGCTCGTCGTGGTCGAGGATCCTGAGGCCCGCGATCCACTTGGCGCTCTTCCAGAAGTACAGGTGCGGCACGATCAGCCGCGCCGGGCCGCCGTGCTCGGCGGGCAGCGGCTTCCCGTCGTACTCCCACGCGATCCAGGCACGGCCACCGGTGAGGTCGGCGAGCGGCAGGTTCGTGGTGTACCCGGTGTGCGAGTAGGCGACCGCGTGGGTGGCGCTCGCGTCCGGGCGTACGGCGTCCAGGAACGCGTCCAGGGACACGCCCCCGAAGCGCACCCCGAACTTCGACCAGCTCGTCACGCAGTGGATGTCACCCTCGTACGCCGAAGCGGGCAGCGCGTGCGCCTGCTCCCAGCTCCAGGTGCGCTCCTCGGCGACCAGGCCGTCGACCCGGAAGCTCCAGTCGGCGGGCGCGAGGTCGGGGGTGACCTCGGCGGACAGGACGGGCCAGTCGTCGCCCGCGTCGTACTGGCCGGGCGGCAGTCCGGCGTTGTGGGCGCGCGGGCGCCCGGTGAAGCCTCGCGTGACGTTCATAGGGGTGGTGCCTCCAGGGCCGTCGGGGACGGCGGCCCGCGGATCGAGCGTGATCAGTGCCCGCACATGCATCCGTGATCAGCGCATACGCGTACATCAGTACTTACGCATTCAACCGTACGCGGCCGTGCACCGTGCTCCGCGCCGGGGCGGGGCCCCGATCATTGCGGACATATGAACTCTCCAGGGGCGGGGGAATAGCCACGCCGCGATCTTCCTTGCCGCTAGTGCCGTATCCGGTGGCCCCTGCTACCGGTGACGGTGACCCGCGCACCCGGTGACAGCGAAGGAGAGTGAGGGAGCGGATGCCCAAGGCGTACGTCTTCACGCGGTACGGCGGCCCGGAGACCGAGGCCCTGGCGGAGCTGGACCGCCCCGGCCCGGGACCCGGCCAGCTGCTCGTCGCGGTGCGCGCCGCCGGTGTGAACCCCGTCGACTGGAAGCAGCGGACGGGCTATCGCCGCCCGGGCGGCGACGAGCGCGAGCTGCCGGCCGTGTTCGGCAACGAGGTCGCGGGGGTCGTCGAGGAGGTCGGCGCCGACGTGACCGGCTTCACGGCCGGGGACGAGGTCTTCGGCAACCCGGTGGCCGGCGGATACGCCGAGTACGCCCTGCTTCCCGTCGCCGTCACCGCGCACAAGCCCGCCGAGCTGTCGTTCACGGACGCCGCGGCCCTGCCCGTCGCGGGGGCGACCGCGTACGACGGAATCCGCCAGCTCGGCCTGCCGTCCGGCGCGACCGTGCTGATCACCGGCGCGGGCGGCGGAGTCGGTGTCGCCGCCACGCAGATCGCGCGCGCCTTCGGGCTGCGCGTCGTCGGGGTCGCGAGCGACGGCAAGAAGGACTTCGTGGAGTCGCTCGGAGCCGTGCACGTTCCGTCGGGGCCCGGCCTGGAGGAGCGGGTGCGCGCGGCGGCGCCGGACGGGGTGGACGGAGTGTTCGACCTGGTCGGGGGCGAGGTCCTGGAAGCCGCGGCGACGCTGCTGACCGACCGTACGAAGCTGATCACCGGCGCCGACCGGGAGACGGTCGCGCGGCTCGGAGGCGTACCCGTGGCACGCGCCCGCACCGCCGCGGTGCTCGACGAGGTGGCGAAACTCGTGGTGGACGGCGAGCTGCGGCCGTTCGTGACACGGACCTTCCCGCTCGACCGGGCCCGTGAGGCGCTGCGCACCGTCGAGGACGGTCATACGCGCGGCAAGATCGTGATCGAGGTGTCCGCATGACCACGCACCCGCTGGACAACCCCGCGCTCGGTTCGCTGACCGGCCCGCACGCCCACTTCGCCGAACGCCGCGGCAACGTCCTGCGCTACCCCGTGGACGTATCGCCGTGGCTGGCGTTGCCGGACGAGCCGGATGCCGACGACTGGGCGGACCTGGCGGCCCTGGTGGGCCCCGGCGGCGAGGCACCTCTGGCCGGATTCAACGGGCGGACGCCGGACGGCTGGGAGGTGACCTTCCAGTTGGAGGGCGTCCAGCTCGTCGACGACGGGATCGCCGCGGCGCCGGACGCCGAGACCGTGCGGCTCGGCTCCGCCGACGTACCCGAGATGCTGGACCTGGTCGAGCGGACCAGGCCCGGCCCCTTCCTGCCGCGCACCGTCGAACTCGGCACCTATCTCGGGATCCGCCGGAACGGCGCCCTGATCGCCATGGCGGGGGAGCGGCTGCACCCGCCGGGATGGACCGAGATCAGCGCGGTCTGCACCGACCCCGGCTTCCGCGGCGAGGGCCTGGCCACCCGGCTGATCCTGGCCGTCGCGCACGGCATCCGCGAGCGCGGCGAGACTCCCTTCCTGCACACCGCGGCGGGCAACACCAACGCCATCCGCCTCTATGAATCCCTCGGCTTCCGGCTGCGCCGCACCACCCGCTTCATGGCGGCGCGCGTGCCCGAGCACCTGGGCGACGAGCGGGTCGTGGGAGCCCGGTGACGCCGGAGACCGCGGTGATCGCGGGCGGGACCGACGGCGGCGGAGGTGCTTCTCAGCTCGCGGACGCCTTCGTGACCGGGCCTTCCTGCGAAGCCGTGGTGTTGTAGCGCAGCAGATACGAGGCGAAGCGCGCGAGATCCTCCTCGGACCAGCCCATGAGCCGCTCCCGGAACGCCACACGGCGGCTCCGGGTCACCTGGGCGAGGATCTCCGTGCCCGCCTCCGTCAGATGCAGCACCTGTACCCGGTGGTCCTCGGGGTCGAGCCGCCGTTCGATGAGCCCGGCCCGCTCGAGCGCGGCCACCTGACGGCTCACGGTGGACTTGTCCAGCGCGTAGTGCGAGGCCAGATCGGTGGCGCGGCAGCCGCCGCTCTCCTCCAGATGGCCGAGCAGGGTGTACGAGACCAGGGACAGCTCGGGATGCATGCGCCCCGCCGAGGCACGGGCCCGCCGGGCGAAGACGGTCATCTCGCGCTGAATGGTCTCGACGGCCAGGTCGGCGGCCGACGTGCCGACGGTGACATCGGCGGCCGACGTGCCGGCCGTGCCCGCCGTGACACCGGACGTGCCCGCCGTGACACCGGTCTCATCGGACTCTTCGGATGCCTTCACGGGACCTCCCTCCACTCTCCTGGTTGTATAGTACAACTTGATAGAGAGTTGTATATGCCAACCAATGGAGGACCCGTGGCCACCGGCCTGCGCTCCCCGGCCCTGCGCCATGTGCTCACGCACCTGGTCACCCCGCTGCTGATGTGTCTCGGTATGGGGCTGGCCTACATGGGCGCATTCGTGACGCCGGAGCCGAACCACCTGCCTGTCGCCGTCGTCGGCACCGGACCCGAGACGAAGGTCTTCGCCCAGACGGTCAAGGACAAGGCGGGGGACCAGCTCGACGTACGGACCGTCGCGAGCCGCACCGCAGCGGTGGACCTGCTCAAGTCCCGTGACATCACGGGCGCTTATGTGCTGAGCGCGAAGACGCCGGAGCTGGTCGTCGCCACCGCCGCGTCCGACATGGGTGCCACGGCCGTCGAGAAGGTCTTCACGCCGGTCGCCGGCCGGCAGGGAGTGCCCCTGAAGGTCACCGATGTGGCCCCGCCGGTCTCCGACGACCCCACGGGCCAGGGCCTGTTCTTCCTGCTGATCGCGTTGAGCATCGGCTCGTACGCGTCCGTCGCCGCACTCGGTGCCGCGGGTGCGGGCCTGCCCCTGCGGATACGCGCACTGCTCGCCGTGGGCGTCTCCGCAGTCGTGAGCGTCATCGGCGCCGCCCTCGCCGGGCCCGTCTTCCATCTCGCGCACCACGATCTCGCGAGCGTGTGGGCGATGAGCTGGCTCTACTCCGCGGGCATCCTCTTCATCGGCGTCGGACTCCACACGTTCCTCAAGCGATGGACCACGCTCGCGATGATGGTGCTCTTCGTGATGCTCAACTTCACCAGCTCCGGAGGCCTGTTCCGGCCGGAGCTCCAGAACGGCTTCTTCGGCACCCTGCACGCCTTCTGGAACGGCGCCGGGTTCGTCGAGGGCATCCGCAGCCTCCTCTACTTCGACCGCGACGGGCTGTCCGGCAATGTGGGGACGCTGGTCGCCTGGCTGGTGATCGGCCTGTTGGCCACGGTCGTCGCCGGTGCCGTCGAGCGTGCGCGCGCCCGTCGCGCCGTCCAGGAAGAGCCTGTCTCCGAGCCCGAGCCCGTGACCGAAATGGCGGAGGCCGAGGAGGAGCTGGAGGAGTCGGTCGCCGTCTGACCGTTCCTGTAAGGTGGCCGTTCCGGCTGCGGACCGCCCCAGCCGAGGAGTTGTCGAGGAGGTGAGACCCATTACCGCTGTGTCAGGTCGGGTGCTCTCCTCCCAAGGCAACGCGACTCACCGCCTGTAGGTGACCGCGAGAGCGCCCTTCGCTCCTCGAAAGGCTCTCGGCTTTCATGCCCCCTCTTGCTGATTCCGTTGTCGCCGCGCTCCGTTCCGCGGGCTGTGTCTTCGCCGAGGACGAGGCGGAGTTGATCCTCTCCACCGCCCGCACCCCGGACGAGGTCACCGCCATGGTGGACCGGCGCGTCGCGGGACTGCCCCTCGAACACGTCCTCGGCTGGGCCGGGTTCCACGGTCTGCGCATCTCCGTGGAGCCGGGTGTCTTCGTGCCCCGTCGTCGCACCGAGTACCTCGTCGACCAGGCGGTGGCCCTCGCCCGTAGCGCGTCGGTCGTCGTGGACCTGTGCTGCGGCTCGGGCGCGGTGGGCGCCGCCCTGGCCGCGGCCCTCGGCGGACCCGAACTGCACGCCGCCGACATCGACCCGGCCGCGGTGCGCTGTGCCCGCCGCAACGTCGCGCCGTTCGCCGGTCATGTCCACGAGGGCGACCTCTTCGCGGCCCTGCCCGGCACCCTGCGCGGCCGCGTCGACGTCCTGGCCGCCAATGTGCCGTACGTCCCCACCGAAGAGGTCGGCCTGCTGCCCTCGGAGGCCCGCGACCATGAACCCCTGGTCGCCCTCGACGGAGGCGATGACGGGCTCGACCTCGTACGCAGGGTCGCCGCGGAGGCGCCCCAGTGGCTGGCCCCCGGTGGCTGCCTCCTCGTCGAGACGAGCGAGCGCCAGGCGCCCCTGGCCGTCGAGGCCTTCGCCCGCAGCGGTCTGCTGGCCCGGCTGGCGGTCTCCGAGGAGCTGTACGCCAACGTCGTGATCGGCGTACGGCCTTAGGGTCTCGCCTCGTCTCACGGGTCGCGTGGCGGACCGGCATGCCGCCGCTTCCGGTCCCGGATCGTCGAATCGCCCCGTCTCGCGCGCAAGACTCCGGCTGAACGCAGGCGCGAGACGGAGGTTCGACGATGACCACCCCCGAGAAGTTCCGCGCGTGGGACATCCAGGAGTCCGGGCCCGCCGACGCGCGGGCGACGGTGCTGCTGCTCCCCGGCGCAATGTGCGGCCGCGCGTTCTACGAGGACCTGATGGCCGCGCCGGCGCTCGCCTCCGCGCCGGTGCGGCTGATCGCGGCCACGGTCCCGGGCCATGCGGGCACCCCGCCGCCACGGGACCTGAGCATGGAGAACTACGCGGCGCTGGCGGGCGCGCTCGCCGCGGAGCAGGGCTGCTCCGTCGTGGTCGGCCACAGCCTCGGCGCCAACGTCGCCCTGGAAATGGCGGCAGGCGGACACTTTTCCGGCCCGGTGGTGCTGCTGTCCCCGACCTTCTCCGCGCCCGACGAGCCCAGGGCGCTGGCCGTCGCCAATCGCCTCGGCGGGCTGCCCGGCATCGGAGCCCTGACCTGGTCCGCCCTGGTGAAGGTGGCGGCGCGCGCCATGGCGGGCAGCCTGCCCCCGGCCCGCCGCGAGGCCCTGGTGGCCGAGTTCAAGAAGAACGACCCGGAGTTCTGCCGCCAGGTGATCCGCCGCTACTTCGACTACCTGGACCGGCACGGTTCGCTGGTGCCCCGGCTCCGCGACTCGGGCGTGCCGGCCTGGGTCGTACGCGGCGACCACGACGAGATCGGGCTGACGGACGAGGAGCGTGCCGGACTCGACGCCGGCCCCAACGTCACGATGGCGGTCGTCCCCGACGCGGGCCACCTGGTGATGGTCGACCAGCCCGCACCGGTCGCCGAACTCGTCGCCCGGGTGGCCCTCGCTGAGTGACCCTCGTCATTGTGCAACTAGTTGCACAATACGTGGCCCGTCGTCTACAACAGACACACGACACCGCGCACGGAGGGCCCGATGAGCCGTTACCCGCACCTGCTGAACCCGCTTGACCTGGGCTTCACCACCCTGCCCAACCGCGTGATCATGGGCTCCATGCACGTGGGCCTGGAGGAGGCCGAGCGCGGCTTCGAGCGGATGGCGGAGTTCTACGCCACCCGGGCGCGCGGCGGCGTCGGCCTCATCGTCACCGGCGGCATCGCGCCGAACGACGCGGGCCGGCCGTACGAGGGCGGCGCCAAGCTGACCACCGAGGCGGAGGCCGAGCAGCACACGGAGATCACCGCCGCGGTGCACCGCGAGGGCGGCAGGATCGCGATGCAGATCCTGCACTTCGGGCGGTACGCCTACCACCAGGACCTGGTCGCCCCGAGCGCCCTCCAGGCGCCGATCAGCCCCTTCCCGCCGCACGCGCTCACCGACGCCGAGGTCGAGCAGACCATCGACGACTACGCGCGTGCCGCCCGCCTGGCGAAGCAGGCCGGCTACGACGGCGTCGAGATCATGGGCTCCGAGGGCTACCTGATCAACGAGTTCATCGCCGTCCAGACCAACCGGCGTGAAGACCGCTGGGGCGGCTCGTACGAGAACCGCATGCGCTTCCCCGTCGAGATCGTCCGGCGCGTACGCGAGGCGGTCGGCGAGGACTTCATCATCATCTACCGCCTGTCGATGCTCGACCTGGTGCCCGGCGGCTCCTCCTTCGACGAGGTCATCACGCTCGCCCGGGCCGTCGAGGCCGCCGGTGCGACGATCATCAACACCGGCATCGGCTGGCACGAGGCCCGTATCCCCACCATCGCGACCTCCGTGCCGCGCGGCGCGTACGCCTGGGTGACCAAGAAGGTCATGGGCGCGGTCTCGATCCCGCTGGTGACGACCAACCGCATCAACACCCCTGAAGTCGCCGAGCAGTTGCTCGCCGACGGCCACGCCGACATGGTGTCGCTGGCCCGCCCGATGCTCGCCGACCCCGACTTCGTCGCCAAGGCGGAAGCCGGGCGGCCCGAGGCCATCAACACCTGCATCGGCTGCAACCAGGCCTGCCTCGACCACACCTTCAGCGGCAAGATCACCTCCTGCCTGGTCAACCCGCGCGCCTGCCACGAGACGGAACTCGTCCTCGCACCGACCCGGCTGCGCAAGCGCGTTGCCGTCGTGGGCGCCGGTCCGGCCGGACTCGCCGGCGCCGTCTCCGCCGCCGAGCGCGGCCACGACGTCACCCTCTACGACGCCGCGCCCGAGATCGGCGGCCAGCTCAACGTGGCCCGCAAGGTCCCCGGCAAGCAGGAGTTCGACGAGACGATCCGCTACTTCCGTACGCAGCTCGAACTGCACGGCGTGGACGTCCGATTGAACACCCGCGTCACCGCGGACGCGCTGGACGCGTACGACGAGGTCGTCGTCGCGACCGGCGTCAGCCCCCGCACCCCCGAGATCCCCGGCGTCGACCACCCCAGTGTCGTCGGCTACCTCGACGTCCTGCGCGACGGCGCCCCCGTCGGCGACCGCGTCGCGATCCTCGGTGCCGGCGGCATCGGCTTCGACGTCGCCGAGTACCTCACCGACAGCGGCGACAAGGCGAGCGAGGACCCGGCGACGTACTTCCGGAACTGGGGCGTCGACATGGAGTACCGGGCACCCGGCGGCCTCGCCGCGCCCGAGCGGCCCGCCCCGCCGCGCACGGTCCACCTCCTCCAGCGCAAGGCCACCAAGGTCGGCGCCGGACTCGGCAAGACCACCGGCTGGATCCACCGCACCGAGCTCAAGCACCGCGGCGTCACCATGGTTCCGGGTGTTCAGTACGACCGGATCGACGACGCCGGGCTGCACGTCACCGTCGACGGGCACAGCCAGGTCCTGGAGGTCGACACGATCGTGCTGTGCACCGGGCAGGAGCCGCGCCGCGACCTGTACGAGGAGCTGCTCGCCGCGGGCCGCAGCGTGCACCTCATCGGCGGCGCCGACGTGGCCGCCGAACTGGACGCCAAGCGTGCCATCAAGCAGGGCACGGAGCTGGCGGCGGCGCTCTAGAGACGAAAGGCGGGAGGGTCGTCGCCGCATCGGGCGGGCCGTGGCCGGGCGCCCGGTCCCGTGGGCGGTGGGGCGGCCCTCCCTAGGATGACCCCATGTCACTCCCGCACGCGATCCTCACCGCCCTGCTCGAGAGGCCGTCGTCGGGTCTCGAACTGACCCGGCGGTTCGACAAGTCGATCGGCTACTTCTGGTCGGCGACACATCAGCAGATCTATCGCGAGCTGGGAAAACTGGAGGCAGAGGGCTACATCCGCGCCCTGCCCTCCGAGCAGCCGGCCCGGGGGCAGAAGAAGAGCTACGAAGTCCTTCCCGCCGGTCGCGCCGAACTCGCCCGCTGGACGGCCGCCGCCCAGGATCCGAAGCCGATGCGCGACACGATGCTGCTGCGGCTGCGCGCCTCGGCCGTCGTCGGCACGGCGGGCATCGAGGCCGACCTGCACCGCCATCTCGCCCTGCACCAGCGGCAGTTGGCCGAGTACGAGGAGATCCAGGAGCGCGACTTCCCGCCCGGCAAGGACACTCCGCAGGACCGCCTCCGGCACCTCGTGCTGCGAGCCGGAATCGACCTGGAGACCTTCTGGACCCAGTGGCTGACCCGCGCGCTGGAGGAGTTCGGGCAACTCGGGGACGAGCCGGCCGCGCAGGCGGAGGCGGCGCGGGAATAGGCGGCGTACGGAGAAGCGGCGTACGGACAGGCGGTGCACGGACAGGCGGTGCAGCGGTGCACGGACAGTCGGTGCACGGACAGGCGGTACACGGACAAGCAGCCGTCCTCCGACCGGAGTCGGGTGGACGGCCGCTGGTGTGACGTGACCGTGGGTCAGAGCCGGTGGGGCTTGGCCCGGCGGCGCAGGAACCAGGCCGCCGCCACGGTGCCCGTGGCGACCAGCGCGACGCCGCCCACCAGCGTGACCGTGCCGTAGTCCTTGACCGCTCCGCCGAAACCGCCCATGACCCCGAGTGACGGTGAGGCCGTCGCGGAGATCGTGGGCGTCGAGGGGGCCGAGACGATGATGGACTGGGTGCCCGCCGTCGTCCCGTCCTGGCAGACCACGATGACGGTATAGGTGCCCGGGCTCACACCCGACCAGGACGCGGACTGACTACTGCTCGTCCCCGTCAGCGGCATTTGGCGCCCTTGGGAGAAGTTCGCCTGTCCACCGGAGAGCAAGGAGGAGTTGCCGAAGCTGCTGCCGTTGCTCGGACACGCGCTGGTGGTGACCGAGACGACGGAACCGGTGGTGCTCACCGAGATCCCCGAACCGAACGCGACGGCCGAGGGAGCGGTCAGGGTCAGCGGCAGCGCAGCGGCGGCGGCCACGGTCAGGCCGGAGCGGAGAAGAAACTGAGTAGTACGCATAGGAACTGCCCTCCAGCGGCACGGTTGGCGGTACATCCCATGCGCCGCCGAGGATTGGAAAGGCCCGTGCTGCCTCAGGGAGAGCCAACGTGCCCCCGGCCCGGCCCGCATGCGGACGGGGACCGGGCAGGTGATGAATTCCTTCGTCCGGCCGACTGCTGATGGCTTGTTACCGCCGTGGGTGAGGCGTCACCATGTGCGGCCCGCCTGGAGCAGCCGCTTCCGGACGAGGGCCACATGCGGGTTGTCCGAGGCGCCGGGCCGCTGGGTGAGATACCCGGTGTTGATCGGCGGGTCCTCGGGCGACAGCAGGGGCACCAGGGCGCCGGAGGCCAGCTCGTCGAGGCACAGATAGCGGGGGAGCACCGTGATCCCGGCGCCGGACACGACCGCCGCGAGGACGCCCCGCAGATCGGGCACCGTGATCGCGGCCTGCCCGCTCAGCCGCACCTCGAAGACATGGCGCCAGTAGCGGCGGGCGATGGGCAGATCCTCGGCGTACGTCACCAGGGGCACCCCGTGCAGCGCGGCGGGACCCTCGGCCGCCACCCGGTCCACACCGATGCGCTCGGCCCACTCGGGGGAGGCCACGAGCACGAACTCCTCGTCCATCAGCGGCACGGAGGTGAGGGTGCGGCCGCGCGGCCGGGTCGTGGCGATCACCAGGTCGAAGCGGCCGCCGCGCAGCCCGTCCAGCAGCTCGTCGGTCAGCCCCGTGCTGATCCGCAGCCGTACGCCCTGTCCTGTCAGCGGCGCCAGCGCGGGCAGCACCTTCGTGCACAGCAGCTCGGCCGGACCCGCCACATGGACCGGGTCCGGCGGCTGGTCGGCACCGAAGCCGCCGCGATCCGCGACCGCCGCGAGCGTGTCCAGCGGCGCCGCGACCTGCGCGGCCAGCTCGTCCGCCACCGCCGTGGGCACCACACCCCGCGGCCCCCGCTCGAACAGCTCCCGGCCCAGCTGCTCCTCCAGCGACCGCATCTGCGTCGTCACCGTCGGCTGCGAGAGACCCAGCAGCCGTCCTGCCGCCGTGAAGGACCCCGTCCGGTGCACGGTGAGGAAGGTGCGCAGCAGGGAGAGATCCAGCGGAGACGCGGCATTGGGTTCTCTATGGGCCATACGAGTAACCCTATGCCGCACCTATCGCTGCTTGTCCGTGCTCACCGTGCGCTTCACTTCTCGCCCGTCGTCACCGTGCGCTCCGCCGAGAATCCGCCCCATGTGCCGTCCGGCAGCTTCGCCCTGATCCGCACCCGGTGGGCGACCCCGGCGTCCCGGCCCATGTAGAAGCTGTATGCCGACTTGCCCTCGGGCGGAGTGCCGCCCCACACCAGCGAGGTCACCGGACGCCCGTCGAGATGGATCTGGTACTCCGTGATCACTCCGTCCACTTCCGGCGCCATCCACGACAGATCGATGTAGTACGCCCCCTCCGCGCGGTGGGTCGTCGCGCGGAAGACGGCCGGCGCCGTCCCCCGGCCGTCGTCCGAACCGGGCGCGGTGGTGAGCGGGACGGCGTCGCTCCCGGGCGAGACGTTGTCCGCCGCGTCCCGCGCCTTCACGGTGAAGGAGTAACGGGTGCCGGGCCGCAGCCCGGTGACCACGGTCGCCGTCTGCGCGCCGCCGACGCTGTGGATCTTCGAGGTGCCCTGATAGATGTCGTACGAGGCCACGCCCCTTTCGTCCGTCGACTTCTCCCAGGACAGCTGGACCGCCCGGCTCCCGACCGCCTTGCCGTGCGGCCGGCCGGGGCGGGTGGGAGCCGTGTGATCGGCGGCGACCGCTGCCGGTGTGGTGGCGCGCACCTGTTTGCTGGGCGGTCCGGAGTCCCCGGCGGCGTTCCGGGCCCGGACCATGAAGACGTACGTGGTGGACGGTTTGAGCCTGGTGATGTCCACCATGTGCTCCGCGCCGGGCACTTCCTTGACCTTTGTGGTGCCGCGATACACCTCGTAGCGGGTGACCTCCGGATCCTCGGAAGCCCGGTTCCACATGACGTGCACGCTGGTGGCGCTGCCCGCCGCGGCGGTGACGCCCATCGGTGCCGAGGGCAGCCGTTCGCCCTGGCCGTCGTCCTGCGCGCCCCACCCGCAGGACGCCAGCACGAGCAGTGAGCCGCACATCAACGCACGCATCAACGCAGGGGGGACGCGTCGCACGGGTCTGCCTTCCCTCGACGGGATTGGTCTGTACCTATAAGACACGGCTGACGCGACCACATCAAGAGGGTGGGTGGCCGTTGGCCGGACCGCCGGGAACGTACGTATGCTGATCCCTGACGCGGCGTGAACTCGCCCTTGTCTCCGGGGAGTTCACGCCCACGGCGCGGACCGCTGTCGTCGCTGATCCCGCGCCGGCGAGGGCGGTCGAGTGGCCGGAGCCGACTGCGGCTTGGGCCCTCGGCCGCACGGCGCCGCCCGATGCGGTCGTGCGCCGTCCGGACCCCTTCCAGTGGACGCGCCGTCAGATGCCCATCAAATTTAGGCAAATGACCATCAATGTCCTCCAGGAGAGGGTCTCTCATCGTGCGTGTCCAGTCGCTGACGCTGGCCGCGGCCGGCGCCGCCCTGCTCGCTCCCGCTCCGGCGGCGCTTCCCGCCCTCGCCCCACCGAGCCGGCCCGTGGCGGCGGTGCGTGAGGGAAACGTCCGCGCCGCCGACCTGCTGGCGAAAGTGCGCGGCTGCGCCCCCGTCTCGAATCGGCGCTACCGCAGGGACGACGGCACCCGTGCCGACATCGCCGTGTGCGGCACGCGGGGCGCCGTGTTCTGGAAGGCCGACATGGACATCGACTGCGACGGCAGGCCAGGCCTTCGCTGCAACAGCCGCACTGACCCGCTCTTCTCCGACACCACCGCCTACCAGCAGTCCGACGGCCGTGAGCTGAGCGCCGAGACCCTCCCGTACATCGTCGTCCCGGCCCCGAGCGGCATCTGGAACCACCGGAACCACGGTGTCCGCGGCGGATCGGTGGCCGCCGTGGTCTACCGGGACCGCGTCCAGTACGCCGTCGTCGGCGACACCGGCCCGCACGACATCATCGGCGAGGCCTCGTACGCCACCGCCAAGGCCCTCGGCATCCGTCCCGATCCGCGGGACGGCGGGACGAACTCCGGGGTCACCTACATCGTCTTCAAGAACTCCCGGGTGTCACCCATCGAGAACCACGCGGCCGCCGTGACGGCGGGCGAGCGACTGGCCCGGCAGTTCGTCCGCGGCGGCTGGGCACCCTCGGTTCGGTGAACCGGGGGTGCGGGGCCTGGACGGCGGGACCTCAGACGGCGGCCCAGCCGTTGTCGACGGGCAGGATCACGCCGTTGATGTTGCTCGCCGCGTCCGAGGCGAGGAAGACGATGGCCGCCGCCTGCTCCTCGGCCTCTGCCGGCTGGCCGACGTTGCGCATGTACGAGCCCAGGACCGCGGGGCCCTGGGAGCCGGCCTCGATGTCCACGACGATGCCGGTCTTCGTGCCGCCGGGAGCGATGGCGTTGGCGCGAATGCCCTTGTCCCGGTACATCACGGCGAGGGACTTGGTGAGCCCCGCGATGCCGTGCTTCGAGGCGGTGTACGCGGCCCCCGCGGCGCTGCCGCGCAGGCTCGCCTCGGAGGCGGTGTTCACTATGGCGCCCTTGCCGGCCTCCAGCATGTGCGGCAGCACCGCCCGGGTGAGCAGGAAGGGAGCGGTGAGGTTGATCCGGATGACCCGCTCCCACTCCGCGTCGCTGACCTCCGCCACCGCCGACATGCGGTCCATGATCCCGGCGTTGTTCACCAGTACGTCCACCCCGCCGAACCGCTCCACCGCGGTCGCGGTCACCTGGTCGACGACGGCCTGCTCGCTCAGGTCGCCGGTGACGGCCACCGCGGTGCCGCCGGCCGCCGTGATCTCCTTCACGACCGTCTCGGCGCCCTCGGCGTTGAGGTCGGCCACGACGACGCGCGCGCCCTCCGTCGCGAAGGCGAGCGCGGTGGCGCGCCCGATGCCCGAGCCCGCGCCGGTGACGATGACGCTTCGGCCGTCCAGTCCAGTGGTGGTCATGACGTGCTCCCAGTGGTGCGTACGTGGTGCAACGAAGCTGCTGCGCTGCCACAGTACGACTTAATGTCTGTGAATGACAGAAAGTCCTTGCCTCTCTTTCGAAGTCCCCCGACGCCGCTTTGGAGATCGTTAGACTCACGGCAGGCCCGGGCAGCAGCCGCCGGCGGAACCGAGGAGTCACCAGTGCCGGACGGCGCGATCAGCGAACCCCCCGGCCAGAGTCGTGGCCGTACGGGACGGCCGCCGCTGACCGAGCAGCGCAAGGCGGAGATCCGGCTGGAGATCGCGCGCGCCGCGGTGGAACTGTTCGTCGCCCACGGCGTGGCCGCGACGACCGGGGAGCAGATCGGGCAGGCTGTCGGCGTCTCCGCGCGAACCGTCTGGCGTTACTTTCCGAGCAAGGAGAGCTGCGTCAGCCCGCTGTTCGCGGCCGGCATCGACGCCATCGCCGCCGCGTTGCGCGCCTGGCGTCCCGACCAGCCGCTGGAGGACGCCCTGGAAGCGGCGACCACGGCCGGCGCCGGCCCGATGGCGAGGCCGCATCTGCCCAACGTCCGTGCGCTGTTGAGGCTGACCCGCACCGAGCCGGGCCTGCGTGCGGTCTGGCTCCAGGCCCACGACGAGGCCGAGCCGGTCTTCGCCCGCGCCCTCGCCGACCGAGCGGGGCTGGCCACCGTCGACCTGCGGTCGGAGATCCAGGCCGCCATGCTCAATGCGGCCCTGCGGACGGCGGTCGAGCACTACGCGTGGCGTGGCGACGAGGAGCAGTCCGACCCCGCGACGGCGCGGGCCGAGCTGGTGTCGACCGTTCGCTCGGCCCTCGCCGTCGCGGCCGAGGGACTTGCCTGACGAAGCCAGGGGCCACTGATCCCGGCGCTCACACCTTCCGACGCGGCCAGGGATCACTCATTCCGGCGCGCACACCTTCCGGCGAAGCCGGGTCCTGGTGCTCAGACCTTCCGGTACGCGTACGCCTCCGCGGCCGCGGCCTCCACTGCGGCGAGGTCCGCGCCCGCAGACGCCGTGACGACCGCGGCGACCGCGCCCTCGACGAAGGGCGCGTCGACGAGGCGGGTGTTGTCGGGCAGTTCGTCGCCCTCGGCGAGCAGCGCCTTCACCGTGAGCACGGCGCTGCCCAGGTCGGTGAGGACCGCGACGCCGGCGCCGCGGTCCACGGAGGCTGCCGCGGCGGCGATCAGCTCGGCGCTCGTGCCGAGGCCGCCGTCTGGGGTGCCGCCCGCCGGGGCGACGGGAGCGGTCGTGCCACCGCCCGCCAGGCCCGTCGCCAGCTCGGCGACGGAGGCGGCGACGGCGGCACTGTGGGAGACCAGCACGATCCCTACGAGCTTGTCCGTGCCGTCACTCGTCGAGGTGGTCGAGGTGGTCGAGGTGTCCATGGAGTCACTCACCGGCCGCCTCCACGAGTGCCGCGATCAGCAGGGACGAGGACGTGGCCCCCGGATCCTGGTGCCCGATGCTGCGCACACCCAGATAGCTGGCCCGGCCCTTGCGGGCCTGCAAAGGCGTCGTCGCGACGGCGCCCTCCTCGGCGGCGGCCTTCGCCGTGGCGAAGGAGTCGGCGAGCGCGTCGACCGCGGGCACCAGCGCGTCGATCATGGTCTTGTCGCCGGGTGCGGCTCCGCCCAGCGCCATCACCGCGTCGACGCCCGTGCGCAGCGCGTCCGTGAACTGTTCCTCGGTGACCTCGGCGGCATCTCCGAGCGTCTTGCCGGTCCGGCGCAGCAGGGTGCCGTACAAGGGTCCGGACGCGCCGCCGACCGTCGAGATCAGCTGACGACCGGCGAGCGTGAGAACGCCACCGGGCGTGTCCGGCGCCTCCTTCTCCAGCGCGGCGACCACGGCGGTGAACCCGCGCTGCATATTGGTGCCGTGATCGGCGTCGCCGATAGGCGAGTCCAGTTCGGTGAGTCGCTGCGCCTCGCGGTCCACGGCCGAGGCGGTCACCGTCATCCAACGGCGGAAGAAATCGGCGTCGAGCACGGAATCTCCTTGCGTGGTACGAGCGTTGATCGCGCGGTACGAGCGTCGATCGGTTTCGGGCCCTCGGCAACTGGCTGCCTGTTGACCGGGTTCACACGCGGCCTCATGGCAGCCGACTGCCTGTTGACCGAGTTCACACGCCCCAGCGCAGTCCCGGCGTCTTCACCGGCGCGTCCCACAGCCGCAGCAGCTCCTCGTCCACCTGGCACAGCGTCACCGAGGCGCCCGCCATGTCCAGCGAGGTGACGTAGTTGCCGACCAGCGTGCGCGCCACCGGGACGCCACGCTCGTCCAGCACCCGCTGCACCTCCGCGTTGAAGCCGTACAGCTCCAGGAGTGGGGTCGCACCCATGCCGTTGACCAGGAGCAGCACCGGGTTGCGCGGGTTGAGGTCCTCCAGGATCGCGTGCACCGAGAAGTCGGCGATCTCGCTGGAGGTCATCATCGCGCGGCGCTCCCGGCCCGGCTCGCCGTGGATGCCGACGCCCAGCTCCAGCTCGCCGGGCGGCAGGTCGAAGGTCGGGCTGCCCTTGGCCGGAGTCGTGCAGGCGCTGAGCGCGACCCCGAAACTGCGGGAGCTCTCGTTGACCTGCCGGGCCAGCGCTTGGACCCGCTCCAGCGGTGCGCCCTCCTCGGCGGCGGCACCCGCGATCTTCTCCACGAACAGCGTCGCCCCGGTGCCACGCCGCCCCGCCGTGTAGAGGCTGTCGGTGACGGCCACGTCGTCATTGACGAGGACCTTCGCGATCTGGATGCCCTCGTCCTCGGCGAGCTCGGCCGCCATGTCGAAGTTGAGCACGTCACCCGTGTAGTTCTTCACGATGAACAGCACGCCCGCGCCACTGTTCACGGCGGCGGCCGCGCGCAGCATCTGGTCAGGCACCGGAGACGTGAAAACCTCGCCGGGACAGGCCGCCGACAGCATGCCGGGGCCCACGAAACCGCCGTGCAGCGGCTCGTGCCCCGACCCGCCGCCGGAGACGAGGCCCACCCTTCCGGCGACCGGAGCGTCCCGCCGTACGATCACCCGGTTGTCGACGTCCACCGTCAGCTCGGGATGCGCCGCCGCCATGCCCCGCAGCGCGTCCGCGACCACCGTCTCCGCCACGTTGATGAGCATCTTCATGGGAACCTCCTGGTGAGCTGAGCAGACAGGTCCCTGACCATGGTTCTTACAGGTCAGAGTGGGTTCGGTTGTTTGTCGATCTTGGCGCTGCCTGGCGCCTGTAGGCGGGCTCTGGCGGGCTCTGGCGGGACTGGTGCTGACCTATTGCTGACTTTCTTGACTGAGTGTCAAGTGTGGCTGGCGTGTGGGTCGGCGGCCCGAGGGCCACTCTCGGCAGTATCGGCTCTGCGGGGGCGATGGTCACGCGTGATGACGTTCTTGGGTCTGGGTGAGTCCTCTGGCCCGCCCCATTGCGCAGGGACGTCGATAACACCGCCATCTTTTGACGTGATCAGGTCGTGTCCGCGCGATCCGGCCGCCGACTTCTATCGTATTACCAGAGATGATCTATCAATGGGGTCGCATGGGTGCGCGGATTCGTTCGTCGTCGGCTGCGGATCAAGAAATCTTTGTGCCGGGGCAGAGGCGCCCTTCCGGGGCGATTCGAAATCTTCTCGGGGTCGCCCGTCTGTGCTCTGGCCGAAGCGGGCGTCTCGTTACTGAAGTCGGCGTACAGCCCGACTCGCGTCTGTCAGTACGGCTCTGGCCTGGGCTTATGGCCTGGTCGCCTTTACCTGCCAGGGGAGTGCAGGTAAAGGCGGCGCCGACCTCGACGCGTGGATTCGGTCTCTGTGCGCTCTCGTCGTTGCCGGGGCTGCTGCGTACGCCTCATACATTCATCAGCGGGAGCTCGCCCGCCTGGGCGGAGTGAATACGGTGAGCGCGGAAGCCGGTGCTCGTCGCTGCATGGCCTCCGGTCGGCCGGGAGAGATCCGTCTCGGAGAGTCCCCGGGCCATCTTGGGGATCATGAACACCCGGGTGACGAACTCCCCGGAGATTCCATGGTGCATGGGCGTGAGGTATCGATCAGAGCGAAGTCGCCCTGCTCCAGGAACGTCTCATGACCGTTCTGCTCCAGCCTGCTTCGGCCGGCGTCGAGGAACGCCAACTGCAGGGCGTCCGAGGGATCCTTGGCGACGTGGCGCCATGTCCGGCGCGCCACGAACGGCTGGCCCCGCGGTTCGGTGACCACGAGAATGTGGCCGAAGCGCTCGTACCGCGACTCGATCGTGCGGGGCGGCGCACCACGTGCGGGCATGACGTCCAGATCCAGGAGCGGCAGCTCATCCGCCAACTCGCCCACGACCGGCTCCCGCCCCAACTGCGGCCGCCTGACGTCTTATCCGCCGTACCCTGGTCCGTTGCGACAACCACTAGAACTCAAGCGGGTGGGAGCGGGGCATCAACGTGTCCAGAAGCCCCTTCTCGTACCAGTTGGGAGAGGCAGCGCTGCGTCGGCATGCGACGCATCACCGCGACGGGCTCGGGCACATCCGTGTCCGGACTGCGGATTTCCCCGACGCCCAGATAGACATCGTGGGTGAAGCGACGGTTGAGCGCGACCTCCTACTCGCACGCGGTACGTCGAGCAGCAACGGTGGTGTAGTCCAGGATCCCCGGATCGAGCGGTTCCTTGACCTTGTAGGCGCGGTCGCCGAAGAAGAACACAACCGCGGTGTGGGTCTCGCGCACCTCCGCGCGGGGGAGCGGCGGAGAGCCGAGGCCGGTGCTGGTACGGAGCACGGACGCGTCGGCCCGACGCACCGCCTCCACCGGCTCCCTGCTGTGGTTCGGCTCAGTCATGAGGGACGACGGCGACGGGGCAGCGCGCGTGATGGACGGCGGCTTGGGCTACGGAGCCCACGTGCGGTGCCACGGGGGGACGGTGCTTGCGTCGGCCGACCACCAGCAGCCCGGCGCTCTCGGCCTCCCGTACGGCGACCTTGGCTGGGCTTTCGAGCCGCACCACGTCGACCACCTGCACACCGGGGAACTTCTCACGCCACGGGCGAAGCGCCTGGCTCAGGTGCTTCTGGGCGTCCTGTGTGATCTCTTCGGTCACGTTGTGGTCGACACCCCAGGGGACGCGTGCGTGGATCGGCACGCTTCGGCCGTGGACGGCCCTGAGGGGCATGCTCCGCGCCGCGGCGGTCACGAAACCGAATTCGAGCAGCTCGTCGCTCTGGCTGTGCAGTTTCAGCGCCACGACCACGGCGCCTGCCGTACGCGGAGTGGGCTGCGGCCTTCCTTCGTGTGTCGCGGCACGTACCAGCACCACGGGGCGTTCGGCTCGTGCTACGACGGGCATGCTGATGTCGCCCAAGAAGTAGCTCTCGACGGGCAGCAGCCCTCTGGAACCGAGCACGAGCATCTCGGACTCCGAAGCCGCGTGCAGCAGCGCGTTCTCGGCGTCGTCGGCCACCAGGTTGCCGACGACGGAAAGTCCCGGGTGGCGTGCCTGGAGCTCCGCCTGCGCAGTGTGGACGATCCGCTTGGCCCAGTAGTTCTGGTCCACCTCCGAGGGGATGTTGGTCGGTTCGGGCACCAGCAGGGGCCAGGCGTGCAGCAGGCGCAGCGTGAGCTTGCGCCGCTCAGCTTCGTCGGCGGCCCAATGGGCGGCGGCAAGGCTCTCGGGTGAGCCGTCGAGGCCCACCGTGATGACTGGCTCCATGGCGACTGCCTCCGTCTCGCACGAAGCTGGAGTGACGGTGAACGGGTCCACTCGTCCAGACTGCGCCTCCATGCCGAGTACGGCCTCTTCTCATTCGAGGAGTACCCCAAAGTGTCCCGCGGCGGATGCGAACCCTGATGCGGCAGCGCTCGGAAAGGTATGGAGTCCGGCAGGCGCTCCTGGAAGCCGCGTCAGGCGCTGACCTGCTCGTCGTCGGAGCCCGCAGACGACGTGGGCACGCAGGTCTCCAGCCGGGCCTCGTCAACCACGCGGTGCTGCATCACGCGCCGTGTCCGGCCGCGGGTGATCACGACTCGGTCGAGGGTGCACGTCGCCAAGCATGGGCCGGACGGTCCTCGGTGAGGACCTGGTAGCCCCTGCCCGTGCGCCGGGCACAGCGCCACGCTTGTACCGACGAGAAGACCGAGCGTCGGAGGTGCGCGTCATGCTTCAGCCCGTTGCCGTCGGAGTCGATGGATCGGCCGAGAGTCTGGCCGCTGCCGAGTGGGCGGCCCACGAGGCCGTGCGCCGTGATCGACCACTGCGTCTGGTGCACGTCTGGAACTGGCACCCCCGCCAGACGGACGGCGAGATCGCGAACGCCGCCCAGCGTCATCTGGCCCTACGTGCCCTTCGTCGGGCAGAGGAACGTGTCCGCGCCGCGTGCCCCGGTGTCCGTCCGTACGACGAGCAGGTCGAGGGCCCGGCGGCCACGGCCCTGTTGACGGCGGCCGAGCGGGCCGACCTGCTGGTGCTGGGCTCGCGCGGACTGAGCGGCTTCACGGGATTCCTCGTGGGTTCAGTCGCCCTGGACGTGGTGGCGCGGGCCACGCGTCCCGTCGTCCTCGTACGAGCGGGTGAGGAAGCGGAGGACGCACACCTCCCGGCAGCCGACGGGAGCGCGTCCACGAGCAGCGGCTACCGCGACGTTGTGTTCGGCATCGATCTCGGCGACGCGTGCGACGAGGTGATCAGGTTCGCCTTCGAGGCGGCACGGCTGCGTCACGCACGGCTGAGGGCCGTGCACGCCTGGCAGGCGCCGTCCCCGCTCGGCCTCGGCCCCGGCGACATCGGTCTGGTGGACGGCCCCCAGCGGGCGGACGAGTGGCTGGGTTTCCTGTCCGGCGTACTCCACGTGTGGCGCGACAAGTACCCCGACGTAGAGGTCTTGGAGTCGGTGGCGGAGGGCAAGGCCTCGGACGTGCTCGTCCGGGCGGCGTCCGGAGCGAGCCTGCTCGTCGTCGGGCACCGCTTGGCCGGGCGGCCGATGGGCCCGCGCACCGGCCCCGTGACCCACGCCGTGATCCATCACGCAGGCTGCCCTGTGGCCGTCGTACCGCATGCGTGAGAGAGCCGAGTCGAGTCGAACGCGCGTCTTACGGACGCCATTGAAGCGAGTGACGGCGGACAGCACAGAGGGACAGGGGACGAGGGAGGTGACGGTCATGCTGAGGCCAGTTGTGGCCGGTCTGGACGGTTCGCGCGAGAGCCTCGCCGCGGCCGACTGGGCGGCCAGGGAAGCCCTGCGCCGCGGACTGCCGCTCCGTCTGGTGCACGCCTGGGAGGGCCTGCCCGACGAGAGCACCGAGGCGACGCTGCCCGAGCTGCGGGCGCCGCAGTACTACGCGCGCCGCACGCTGCGCTGCGCGGTCGACCGACTGAACGAACGGTATCCGCAGCTGTACATCGCCGCTGAACAGGTGCACGAGCAACCCGGGCCCGCGCTGCTTTCCGAGGCGGAGAACGCCGAACTCCTGGTCATCGGCAGTCAGGGGTTCGGTGGCGTCGGCGGGTTCTTCTCGGGGTCCGTCGCCTTGGCCACCGTGGCCCGCGTCGAACGGCCGGTCGTCCTCGTACGGGCCGGCGACACCGCGGAGGACGAACACCTGCCGGACAGCTCCGGGAAGCCGTCGGTTTGCACGCCCTGTCGTGACGTCGTGGTCGCCGTCGACGTCGACGGCGGCGGCCCGTGCGACGACGTACTCGAATTCGCGTTCCGCGCCGCAGAGCTGCGCCGGGCACCACTGCGGGTCGTGCACGCCTGGAACGTGCCGCTTTCCCATGGCATCCCCGATGCGGAGGAGCACGCACGGATGAGGGAGGTGACGCAGCGGGAGCTGACGGCGCTGCTCGACCCGTGGCGTGAGAAGTTCCCCGCCGTGTTCGTCCGAGAGACCCTCTACGAGGGGCGCCCGGCCCATGTCCTCGTGCGGGCCGCACAGGGGGCGGGCCTGCTGGTGGTGGGCCATCGCAGGCGTCGTACCGCGGTCGGCCCGTACACCGGCCCGGTCGCCCACGCGCTGATCCACCACGTGAACCGCCCGGTCGCGCTGGTCCCGCACGGCTGACGGGCGTTCGCCCGGCGCCAGTGCCGGACGGGGGCACTGCCGCGCAACGGCACTCAAGATCCGAGGAAGTGATCCGAGATGTACTGGAACACACATGACATGAGCGGCTGGGGCTGGTTCGCCATGTCCTTGAGCTCCATCGTCTTCTCGGCACTGCTGGTTTCCATCGCCGTCCTGCTCTTCCGCACCGTGAACCGCGGTCCCAGGGGTACGAACCCCCCTCCCCCCGAGGTCACCCCCGAACGGCTGCTCGCCGAGCGGTTCGCCCGCGGAGAGATCGACGAGGACGAGTACTGGCGCCGGATGGCCGTCCTGCGAGCGGACAGCTCGGGCCGGACCGAGCACTCGCCCCGACCTTGATCGTCCTGACCCTGATGGTGAGGAGGCGCCGTCATGGTGCGACAGGGCCTGCCAACTGCACGATGTCGTCGGCAGCGACATCGTGCAGCCGGATGGCAAGGTCCTCCAGGGCACGGCTGGCGGCGAGTTCGTCGCCGATCTCGGGGATGGCCCGGTCGATCGGATTGCGCCGGGCCACGCCCCTGCCCGTGACGGTCGAGGTGTCGCGGGTGCTCAGTACGGCACGCGCGTTCGTGTCGTCGCCTTCCTCCGAGATGTAGATCTGCACGGTCCACTGCTTGGCTTCCATCGTGATCACTTCCGTGCGCGGGTTCCTCACTACTCTCCAGCCTGCGCCGCTCAACGTGACCGGTCCAGAGCCGCACGGCTTCCTCCGGCCGTGGCTCGGTCGTGCGGCCAACCGGCACGGGCCGCTTGGGCCAGGCGGGAGTCATGCGGCCCATCCCCCGCACCAGTGGGAAAAGAGGACCATGAAGGGAGGAAGCTCTCCAGGAAGGGCGGCTCCGCTCATGACCGCCGTCTGCGTACGCCCCAGCCATGCGTCCACCTATCTGGTCCGCGCGGCCATCACCGCGCCCTCGGTGTACAACACGCAGCCCTGGACCTTCGTCATGGAGGAACAGGACAAGGGCATCGAGTTGCACGCGGACCTCACCCGACGACTCCCGCTCACCGATCCGTACGGCCGGGAAGCGGTCATCAGCTGCGGCTCGGCCCTGTTCAACGTCCGCGTCGCCATGCGGCATCTGGGCTTCAGCCCGGTCGTCCGGACCTTCCCGCACCCGCAGGACTCGTCCTTCCTCGCCGAGGTGACCTGGGGGGCCTACGGTCGGCCCAGCCACGACGAGCAACGCATGTACGCTGCTCTGCGCAGGCGGCACAGCGTGCGCGGGCCGTTCCTGGCGCGGCCGCTGCCCTCCTCCCTGATCGACGAGTTGCGTGAGCAGGCCCGCGGTGAGGGCGCCACCCTGCACTACCTCGACGACAGCACGAGTCGACGGCATCTGGCCGAGCTGGTCCGGGCCGACGAGGACACCCACCGGACCGATCCGAGGTACGTCGCCGAGCAGTCCCGGTGGACCTGGCAGATCGCACTGCCACGGACAGACGTGGCCCCCGCCGACGCGGACGTCATGCACCCGGACTGCACGTCTCTCGTCCGACGGGACCACTCGGCTCTCTCCCGGATGTTCCCCGCTCCACCCCGTCGGTGGTCCGCGCGGACGGGACTGGTTGCCGTGATGAGTACGGACCGCGACGACCGACCGGACTGGCTCCGGGCCGGTCAGGCCCTGGAGCGGGTCCTCTTGTACGCGGCGGCCCACGGGGTCATGGCGGCGTTGCACACCCAGCCTCTCGAACTCCCGCATCTCAGGGCACAAGTCCGCCGAACGCTGAGCATGGGAGAGTTCCCGCAGATGATTCTTCGCCTCGGGTACCCGCCATGAATCCGACCTCTGCCCCGGCGCCCCGTCGAAGAGGTGCTCACGAGGAGAGATTCCCGACCCCCGTGAACCGTCCGTCGGCGGGAGAGGACGGCCCTGACGCCCACTCGCGGCAGGGGCGTCGGGGCTGGTGCGCGTCGCGGTCCGGTGTCAGCGGTTCACGGTCAGTGGCACGGTGTCGACGATCACGGGCCTGCCGTCCTTGGGCGGGACGAGGTACGCGATCAGCAGCCCGGGGCCGGTCCGGGCGGCCTTGTAAGGGAAGGCCACATCGAAGGTCCCGCGGGCTCCGGTGCCGGATGTGGCCCGGATCTGGACATCTGCGGAGGTGCGGCCGGTCGTGTCGGTGACCTTCAGACGGAACTCGGCCTCGAACGTATTGGCGCTGCCCCAGACCCGGACGGGTGTGTGGACGGTGTCACCGATCAGCGGGGACTCGACCAGGACGGCCGGCGCGAGGTCCTCGAAGTCGGCCCGTCCCACCGGGCCGTTGAGGACGATGCCTTCGCCACCGAAGTGCTTGACCGGCTTGCCGTCGAGCTCGAAACGGACTTCGTGGACACCGGCGAAGCGGGTCATGGTGAACACGACCTGAGCGAGCCGCGCCCGCATGGAGAGGCTGCCGCCACCGTCGTCGTACCGGCTGGAGAGGTCTACGGTCGCGACGTGGCCGCGGACCACGACGGAGTGGAGCTTCGTACCGGACGGGATGGCCGTTGTGCGGCCGTGGTCCGCTTCGTAGCGGTTGGGGCCGCTCAGCAGTTCGCGTACGGCACTCGTGGCGGTGGCCGGAGCGGTCACGGTGCGCGGAGCGGCCGAGACGTACTCGCCGCGCAGGAAGTACACCGCCGTGCGGATCCTGTGCGCTCCCGCCGACGTGCTCACCGAGGGCTCGGGGGTTGCCGGTTTCGCGCTGGTGGTTCCCGACGGTGCGGGCGTGCCGGAGGCACCGCCGGAGGTCGACGTGCCGGTCGGGGACCCGGCCGGACGGCCGCTGCCTTGCGGCCGATCCGGACCCGTGCCCGTGCCGCACCCGCTGGCAGCGAGGAGAGGCAGCGTCAGCGCCGCTGCGGTGAGCACCAAGGAGTGACGCCTGCGGGGGCATGGAACTGGGGCTTCGCTGTTCATGGCACCCTCCTCCGACGCTTCAAGCGAAGCGCCTGCGGGGGCCCGCTGCCAGGGGCCGTACGGCACTCGTCGTAGGCCGCCCAGCGAGGGTCGGAAGGACCGTTCGGCCCCGTAAGATCCACTGCGGCCAAGGAAGTTGACCGAGCCTCAGCACGCCGCACCGGCCGTGAGCCGGTGCCGCAGCGCCCAGCGACGCGAGGGTGAGGAGCACGGTCGCGAAGACCGCGAGGACGACGAGGTCGCGCGGGATCGCGATCAGGCCGCCGTCCCTGGAGCGCAGCGTGGTCCACGCATGCATCCGCCGAGCATGCCGAGCGCGGGGCCGACGGCGTGCACCTGCAGCCCGTCGCCGCCCGCGCTGCTCCAGGGCTGCTCATGGCGCGAGGGAGAAGTAGTTCTCCTCCTCCTGGGTGAAGTGCAGCCGCAGCACGGTGTGCAGCCCATAGAGACAGGCACGCAGATCGTCGAACTGTTCGGGTGCCGGACCGCCGGCGGCGTCGGCGAGCGTGAGGTGCGTGGCGATGCGCCGGGCCAGTCGTTCGATCTCGGCATGAGCCCGGCTCATGGTGGCCGTCGACTCGGGCCCACCGAGGGCGGGCGCGAGCGCGGGATAGAGCTGGTGCTCCTCGGCGTACTCGTGCGGCAACAGCCGCTCGGTGAGCAGCCGGTGCGCCTCTCCCACCGAGGCCAGGGCTTCCGGCCCGGGGCTGTCCGAGAGGCGATCGGCGGCTTCGCGTACGGCTTCGAGGACGTCCTGCAGATCGTCGTGCTCGGCGGCGAACCGGTGGATGAGTGCCTCCGTGGCGGGTTCGAGCGGCTGCGCTGTCGCGTGGTCGACGCGCAGGGCACGCAGCGCGTTCAGGATCACCGCGACGTCGATGCCCTCCTGGAGCAGGGCGCCGACGGCTGGAGGAAGCAGACCGAAGGCGGCCGCGACCATGGCCGCGAGCGACATCACCATGCCGCCGAGGGCGCTCTGCACGGCGATGCGCCGCGAGCGTACGGCGATGCCGACGGCGTCGGCCAGACGGTCCACCCGGTCGGTGGTCAGGACGATGTCGGCGGCCTCGGAGGAGGCCGTGGAGCCGCGCGCGCCCATGGCCACACCGACATCCGCGGCGGCGAGCGCCGGGGCGTCGTTCACGCCGTCGCCCACCATCACGGTGACCGTGCGGGCCCGCTCGGCCCGCACGGCGGCGACCTTGTCCGCCGGGGCCAGATCGGCGCGCACGTCGTCGAGACCGAGCACGGCGGCGATCTCGCGCGCGGGCTCGGGCCGGTCGCCGGTCAGCATCACGAGCCGCTCGATGCCCGCCGCACGCAGTCGGCGCAGGGTCCGGGGCGCGTCGTGGCGCAGCGGATCGCGCAGGAGGACGGCACCGGCGCGGTGGCCGTCGACGGTGAGCCAGGCGACGGCCGCCCCGTCCAGGAGCGCGCGGTTGTCGGCCGCACGGGCCCACATCGGGCTTTCGTCGTGGGTGTCGAAGCGGCCGATGGTCGTCCTGCGTCCGCCGACGGTGCCGGTGGCGCCCCGGCCGGGCTCTTCCGACACGTCCTCGGGCACGGTCAGTTCGAGTCCGCGCTCGCGGGCTGCGTCGACGACGGCCTGCGCCAGGACGTGCGGGGAGTACTGGTCGAGCGAGGCGGCCGAGCGCAGCACCTCTGCCGGTGTCCAGCCCGGTGCCGCGATCACGTCGAGCACGCGCGGACGGCCGCCGGTGAGGGTGCCGGTCTTGTCGAGCAGAAGGGTCCGGGCCCGGCCGAGGTTCTCCAGCGCTCCGCCGTCACGGATCACCACCCCGAGGCGGGATGCCCGCGACAGACCCGAGACGATGGCCACCGGTGCCGCGAGCAGCAGGGGACACGGAGTGGCGACCACCAGGACCGCCACCGCTCGCACGGCGGAGCCGCTGATCAGCCAGGCGAGCCCCGCCGCCGCCACCGACAGGGGCAGGAACCAGGCGGCGTAGCGGTCCGCCAGCCGCACCACGGGAGCGGATTCCGCTCCCGCCTGCCGGGCCAGCCGCACGATCTCGGCGTACGTGCTCTCCTGCTCGGTCGCCGAGGCCCGCACCTCGAAGGCGCTGCCCGCGTTGACCACACCGCTGCGCACGGTGTGACCTGCCGCGCGCTCCACATTCCGGGATTCTCCGGTCAGCACCGATTCGTCGAGTACGGCCGGGGTGCCGACCACGCGCCCGTCGACGGGGACGACCTCGCCCGGACCGACCACGAGCAGATCCCCGACGGCCACCTCGGCCAGCGACACCGTACGCACCTCGGTGCCGATGCGGCGGCGGGCGGTGCGCGGCGCGTGTTCCAGCAGCGCCCGCAGGTCGTGGGAGGCGCGCCGCTGGGCTGCGGCCTCGAGCGTGCGGCCGGTGGCGAGCATCAGCGCGATCAGGGCACCTGCCAGATACTCGCCCACTGCCAGGGTGCCGACGAGCGCCAGAACCGCGATCAGGTCCACGCCCGCGTGGCCGTGCCGCAACGCGTCCAGCACCCAGCCCACCGCGGGCGCGACGGCCACGACGGTACCGAGTCCCCAGCACAGGTCGGCAAGATCGGCAGCACCGAGGAGCCAGAAGACGCCTCCGGCCGTCAAGGCGGCGGCCGTGACGGCCAGGAGAACCGGTTCCAGCTTCGACGGAAGGGACAGCACCGTGACCAGACGGCGCAGCTGTTCTCGCGGGATGAAGCGGTCCATGGCAGTCCTCACTGGAGCAGCGACGGCACCTCAGACGTACGGCACGTATGCGCTCGCGCTTTGTTCGAGGAGGGCCTCGGAGGCGCAGGATCGGAGCAGGAACATGGGCAGGCGCCTCTCCACGGACTCGTCGGCGGCCCACCACGCGGCCGTCATGCTTGCGGGGGATCCGTCGAATGCGGCTACGACAGGTCCGGTCATGGCACACCTCGCGTGTCGGCGCGGCAGGCTGGGACAGGGCCCGACAGCCGCGCACGTGCTCCCCTTCTCTCTCTTACTTCCAGTGTGGTGGCCCGACGGCCTCCGGCGCGACGGCCGGATGGCGCGCCGGTGGGGGCCATCCGGCCCTGTTTGGGCGGTCCGGACGCACCTCCCGCGTCCGTGGACTGTCCGACCGCTGGACGGGGCAGTTCGGTTCGTCCGAAGCGGCGGTTCCGTCGAGGTCCAGGAACAGGGGTGGCATACGGCGGTGTGCAGCAGGTCCTTCCGGTCCGTGTCCGAGCCGGATGAGCATCTGAACGTGATCGAAGGGCGCTGTCGCGCTGCGTAGGTCGTTCTGTAGGTCGGGCCATTCAAGTGCCTGATGCAGGAGCGAGGTGCGCAACCGGTGCGCCGTCGCCACGAGCGGGACGTGCTGAAGTGTCTGTCCGGCGCGTAGCCAATCGGTGCGCCGGTGTTCTCGAACTCGTCCTGGCTCGCCCACTGGCGGCTTTCCGCGCTGCGGTCCGCGTCGGCGCGATTGCGGTGCTCCGCGTCGGCAGTGACCCGCAACAGCCGTGCCGTCTCGTGTGGTTCGGGGCACGATGAGCGTGGCGCCTTCGGTATGGGCGGCCTCGGCGAGTTCGCGGAGGACGGAGCCGGGAAGCCGCTCGTCGGAGAAGGGGATCCGATCCCAGCCCTACGACCTGCCGCACCGGAGTCCACATGCGCCGCAAGAGGATTTCGGGTACTCCTCGGGTGAGAAGCAACTTCGCCTGGCGCGGCGGCGCAGACGATCGCCCAGCGAGTAACCCTCGCAGTCGCCTGAACGGCTACCGACGGGGCGTAGGACGGACAGCAGTCCGGAAAGCGGACTGCTCACCGGCATTCCGGTTTCGTACGAGACGGAGGCAGAGGCCTTGGAGCCAGTAGTCACCGTGGGCCTGGACGGCTCACCCGAGAGCCTCGCCGCCGCCCATTGGGCAGCAGACGAAGCCGAGCGGCGGAAGCTCACGCTGCGCCTGCTGCACGCGTGGCCCCTGCTGGTGCCGGAACAGACCCGTATCCCCGCCGAGGTGGATCAGAACTACTGGGCGAATCGCATCGTGCACAACGCGCGGGCGGAGCTCCAGGCGCGCCACCCGGGCCTCTCCATCGACGGCAATCTCGTGGCCGACGACGCCCAGGACGCATTGTTGCAAGCAGCATCGGAGTCCGAGATGACCGTGCTCGGCTCGCGGGGGCTGGGGGCTATCGGAAGCTATTTCCTGGGCGACATCAGCATGCCCGTTGTGGCACGGGCCGACCGGCCGGTGGTCCTGGTACGCGCGGAAACCCCCGAACCGGGGCCACAGACCGATCCACGTACGGCAGGCGGCGTAGTGGTGGCATTGAAACTGCATGGCCCATGCGACGACCTGCTTGGATTCGCCTTCGGCACCGCCGCGGCGCGGGGCGTTCCCCTCCGGGTCGTCCATGGCCGGAGCCTGCCCGTCGTCGCTTACGTTCCCTGGGGCGTGGACCACGACGTCACCGAAGGGATCAAGCAGGACGCACAGAAGGACCTGAGCCAGGCACTCCGCCCCTGGCGCGAGAAGTTTCCAGGCGTGGAGGTGGCCGACGTCATCGCTCTCGAAAGTCCCGCCAAGGCCGTCGTACGAGCCGCCGACGGCGCCGGGCTGCTGGTCGTCGGCCGACGCAAACATCGTCCCGGCCTGGCACCACTCCTGGGCCCCGTGGCCCATGCCGCAGTCCACCACGCGCGCTGCCCCATCGCCGTCGTCCCCCATGACTGAGCCGAGCCGCAACGGGGAACGGACGATGCCGGCGTATCAGGCCGACGCGTCCGTCCTCCGCCCCAGCGTTGCCCCAGCTGCTTCGCGGCTCCCGCGTGCAGAGGTGCACGAGACCCATACCGCGGTGGTGTTCTTCGTCGGGGACCGTGCATACAAGGTCAAGAAACCGGTCGACCTCGGGTTCCTGGACCACACAACTGTGGCGGCGCGCCGGGCCACCTGCGAGCGGGAAGTCGCTCTCAACCGCCGCTTCGCCCCCGACGTCTACCTCGGTCTGGGGGAATTCCACAGCCCGGACACGGATACGCCCGAACCCCTCGTCGTGATGCGCCGTATGCCGGCGGAGCGCCGCCTCTCCCGCCTGATGAGAGAAGGCAAGGCTGTTGACGGTGCCCTGCGGGCTGTCGCCCGGCTGCTCGCCACCCGTCACGCGGACGCTCCCCGCAGCCGGGACGTGGACGAGCAGGGAACGCGGGATGCTCTGTCGTCGCGCTGGGAAGCGAGCTTCGGACAGGTCCGTGCACTGGCCGACGACGGCCTCGTCCCCGATGGCGTGGAGGAGATCGAGCGGCTGGTGCGCCGCTATCTCGCGGGCCGTGGACAGCTCTTCGAAAAGCGCATCGAGAAGGGGCGGGTGGTCGACGGCCACGGCGACCTGCTCGCCGATGACATCTTCTGTCTCGATGACGGCCCCCGCGTCCTGGACTGTCTGGAGTTCGACGACCGCCTGCGCTATGTCGACGGCCTCGACGACGCCGCCTTCCTTGCCATGGACCTGGAACAGCTGGGTGCCCCGGAAGCGGCGGCGTTCTTCCTCGCCGAGTACAGCGAGTACTCCGGCGACCCGGCACCGCCCTCCCTCCGGCATCACTACGTCGCCTACCGCGCGTTCGTCCGGGCCAAGGTCACGTTGATCCAGGCACGCCAGGGCGCGCCCGGCGCGGAGGGGGCGGCACGCCGACTGATCACGACGGCCCTGCGGCACCTTCGTACGTCCGCTGTCGGCCTCACGCTCGTCGGCGGGCTCCCGGGGAGCGGGAAGTCCACGCTCTCCGGCGCACTGGCCGATCGCCTGGGAGTCACGCTGCTGAGCAGCGACCGGCTTCGTAAGGAGCTGGCGGGCATCCCGGCCGAGGAGCCCGCGGCCGCCGGCTATGGCGAGGGCCTTTACACGCCGGAGTGGACCCACAAGACCTACGCGGCCCTGCTCGACCGCGCATCCGCCCTGCTGTCCAGTGGCGAGTCCGTCGTCCTGGACGCCACCTGGTCCGGTGCGGGACAGCGTGAAGCCGCCCTGCGCGTGGCCGAACGCACCAGCGCCGACCTGGTGGCCCTGCACTGCCAGGTTCCAGATGATGTGGCGGCGGCCCGCCTGACCACCCGCACACCTGGGACGTCCGACGCCGGCCTGGACGTGGCAGCCGCCATGGCGGCCACGGAACCGCCATGGCCGGAAGCCGTCGTAGTCGACACGAGCGGCCCCCTGGAGGCCGCGGTCGTCCGGGCGCTGACAGCCGTACGCCCTTACGCCACTGACCAGGCCCCGGTCTTTCGCCGCCCCTACATGGAGCCGGATTAGGAGGCGAGCTGCGACCATGCGGCGGCGACCTGTGTGCCGGAATGGACGGCCTGCTCAGGAGGGCCCGGACGACCTGAGCGGCTGCTGCCCTCGAAAGAGCCCCGACAGTCCCTGTTGCCCGGTAGTCCTTCGCGGGCGACGGTGGAAGGGGGCAGCCGAGGGAGCACCATGCGAGCACTCGTCTACCACGGCCCCGAACAGACCTCCTGGGACACAGCCACGGATCCGGTGATCGAGGACCCGACCGACGTCATAGTGCGGGTCGACGCCACCACCGTCTGCGGTACTGATCTGCACATCGTGCGCGGAGAGCTCCCCGAGGTGAAGCCAGGGACGGTACTCGGCCACGAGGCCGTCGGCGAAGTAGTGGAAGTCGGCCGGGAGGTTCGCTCCGTCCGCGTGGGGGAGCAAGTGATCGTGTCGTCCGTCTCGGCCTGCGGCCGCTGCCGGTTCTGCCAGGACAGCATGTACGGACAGTGCCGCAACGGGGGCGGATGGATTCTGGGGAACCTGATCAACGGGACACAGGCCGAATTCGTGCGGGTGCCCTTCGCCGACCACTCCACCCACCGGCGGCCCGACACCCTGACGCTCGATGACGCCGTCCTGCTCGCCGAACTCCTCCCCACCGCCTACGAGGTCGGGGTGCGGAATGGACACGTGGACTCGGGGGACACCGTGGTCGTCGTGGGTGCTGGTCCCGTAGGGCTTGCAGCGGTCATCACCGCGCGGATCTACTCCCCCCGCAGAATCATCGCGGTGGACCTGTCTCCTTCCCGGCTGGAAGCAGCCACCCGACTGGGTGCCGACGCCGCCGAGCTGCCCGGGCGGCTGATCGCCGATCTGGCCGAGGGGCTCGGCGCCGACGTGGTCATCGAGGCCGCCGGAGATCCGGAGAGCTTCGTCCTCTGCACCCGGGTTGTGCGCCCAGGCGGGCGCATCGCCAACATCGGCATGCACGGCAAGCCGGCCACGCTTCACCTCGAGGCCCTGTGGCACAAGAACGTGACGATCAGCACCGGTCAGGTCGACACGTCCTCCACTCCCTGGCTGCTCGACCTGGTGACTTCCGGACGCCTGCGGGTCTCCTCGCTTGTCACCCACACCCTCGGCCTCGACCGGATGGAGGAGGCCTACGAGATCTTCTCCCACGGCACCGACACCGGGGCCCTCAAGGTCGTGCTGCACCGTGAGTGAAGCGCCCGGCCAGATTTCGCCGTGACGGTCGTGGCGACGGTCCCTGAGGCCGCGATCCCTTACGCACGACGAAGCCCGACCGGTACTCAACACCGGCCGGGCTCCGTGCTGTATCGGCGCTCAGCAGGCGGCGGTCACGTGGTGCGGACCCTCCGGGATGTGCGCGTGCCGTCGACGCCCGACGCGTACGCCGCTGCGTACTACCTGGTCTCGTCCCGAACCCTGAGACTGCCCCGGTCGGCCTCCTTCAGCGCGCGGCCGATGATCAGGCGCTGAATCTGGTTGGTGCCTTCGAAGATCTGCATGACCTTGGCCTCCCGCATATAGCGCTCGACCGGGAAATCGCGGGTGTAGCCGGAGCCGCCGAGTACCTGGACGGCGTCGGTGGTGACCTTCATGGCGTTGTCGGTGGCGACCAGCTTGGCGATGGACGCCTCGCACTGGAACGGGAGCCCCTGGTCCTTGAGCCGGGCGGCGGCGAGCGTGGTGGCGCGGGAGGCCTGCACCGCCGCGGCCATGTCCGCGAGGACGAAGGCCAGCCCCTGGTGCTCGATGATGGGGCGCCCGAAGGTCTCCCGTTCCCGCGAGTAGCGCAGTGCGTGGTCCAGCGCCCCCTGGGCAAGGCCCGTGGCCACTGCCGCGATGCCCAGCCGGCCGCAGTCCAGCCCGGCGAAGGCGATCTTGAGCCCTTCGCCCTCCTCGCCGATCCGGCGGTGCGCGGGGACACGTACGTCCTCCAGACGGATGGTGGCGGTGGCCGACCCGGTCAGACCCATCTTGTGTTCCGGGGGATCGGCCACGACACCAGGAGTGTCGGCCGGGATCAGGAAGCAGGAGATGGCGCGTGAGCCCTCGTCGGCGGTGCGCGCCATGACCGTGTAGAAGTCCGCGTGCCCACCGTGCGTGGTCCATGCCTTGGCGCCGTTGAGCACATAGTGGTCGCCGTCCCTGACGGCCCGCGTGCGCATCGCCGCGGGGTCGGAACCGGCGTGCGCCTCGGACAGGCAGTAGGCGCCGAGCAGATCGCCGCTGAGCATGCCGGGGAGCCACTCGTCCTTCTGCTCCTGGGTGCCGAAGGCGGCGAGGCCGAAGCAGGACAACGCGTGGACCGAGACACCCACGGCGACGCTGGCCCACACGGCCGCGATCTCTTCGACAACCTGGAGGTAGACCTCGTAGGGCTGGCCACCGCCGCCGTACTCCTCGGGGTAGGGCAGGCTCAGCAGGCCGGCCCGGCCCAGTGTGCGGAAGACCTCGCGGGGGAACCGCTCCTCGGCCTCGGCCTCGGCGACGCGCGGCGCGAGCTCCTTCTCGGCGAGCTCGCGGGTCAGGCCGATCAGGTCGACTGCTTCCGGGGCGGGAAGCGTTCGGGTAGCGGGCATGAGATGTCCTCGGGCGTAGCGCTGGAAGTTTTTGATACTCGAAGCGATACAACAGTATCGTTATTGGTACCGTAATGCCATGTCGTCCATCGACAGATCAGCTGGTCCCCTCGCCGGTCTGCGTGTCCTTGAACTCGCGGGACTCGGGCCGGCGCCCCACGCGGCCATGGTGCTGGCCGATCTCGGTGCCGATGTGGTGCGGGTCGAGAGGCCTTCCGGCCGGGCGCTCCGGCTCGGCCCCGTCGGCGCGACCGACATCGTGCGGCGCGGCCGCCGGTCGGTCTTCGCGGATCTCAAGGAGCCCGAGGGGCGTGCGCTCGTCCTGGCGCTGTCGGCCCGGGCCGATGTGTTCGTGGAGGGACTGCGGCCGGGCGTCGCCGAGCGGCTCGGAGTCGGCCCCGACGACTGCGGACGGCGGAATCCGGGGCTCGTCTACGCCCGGGTCACGGGCTGGGGGCAGGACGGTCCGCTCGCTCAGCAACCCGGACACGATCTGAACTACATCGGTCTCACCGGCGTGCTCCATGCCATGGGTCGGGAAGACGGTTCGCCACCCCCTCCGCTCAACCTCGTGGGAGATTTCGGGGGAGGGTCCATGCTCTTGGCCGTCGGCGTCCTGGCCGCGCTGTGGGAGCGCTCACGCTCCGGGGCGGGACAGGTCGTCGACGCCGCGATGATCGACGGGACCGCCCTGTTGAGCCAGATGACGCTCGCTCTGCGCGGCATGGGCGAGTGGTCGGACGAGCGGAGTTCCAACCTTCTCGACGGGGCCGCCCCTTTCTACGACACCTACGCGTGCGGCGACGGCAAATACGTCGCCGTCGCCGCGCTCGAACCGCACTTCTTCGCGGCCCTGCTCGATGGTCTGGGGTTCGACCCCGCCGGGCTGCCCGCCCAGGGCGACCGCGGCGGCTGGCCGGCACTGCGGTCGGCCTTCGCGAAGCGGTTCGCCTCCCGTACGCGCGACGACTGGGCCACGCACTTCGCCGGCACGGACGCGTGCGTGACGCCCGTGCTCACGTTCGCCGAGGCGGGAACGCACCCGCATGTGGTGGCCCGGCGCACCCTGGTCGAGGTCGACGGCATCCTCCAGGCCGCACCGGCCCCGCGATTCTCGCGGACGCCCAGCAGAGAGCCGTCGACTCCGGACACGCCGGGTGAGGACTCCGAGTCGGTGCTACGGGACTGGGGAGTCGGCTCCACCGCTGACACCACTGACACCACTAACACCACTGCGGTCACCGAGGTCAGGGCGAAACCGCGTGCACAATGAGCGACGCCAGCTCGGCGTAGGCCTCCGCGTCGGACAACCCGGTGCGTGCGGCGACCTCACCGCGCTGGATCTCCTGCATGGTGGCGGCGACCACCTCGCCCACGAACGCGGCATGGACGTCACGGAACGCGCCGGCGGCGACCCCGTCCGCGATCAACTGCCTGAGCCGGCCCGCTGCAAGACGCGTATTGGCCTCGTACACCTCGCGAGCAGGTTCGAAGTCGGCCATGTCGTCGAGGAATTGCCGGGACAGCGGTCTCAGCTGCTGGGCGACCGCGTTCAGGTAGACCACCACGCGGTCCGCGGGCGCCGAGGTGTCCGCCACCTGCTTCTCGATGGTCTGTGTCGCCTCCCGGAAGTAGTGCTTCACCGCCTCCCGGACCAACTCCTGCTTGCTGCCAGCCAGTTGATACAAGGTCGTCTTCGAGCAGCGCAGCCGCTCGGTCAGCTCGTCGAGCGTGAACGACGCGAAACCCTCCGCCGCCAGCAGGGCGACCAGCCGCTGGAGCAAGTCGGTCTGGCGCGCTGTACGACGTGTGGACGGCATGATCTCAGCGTAACCGTTCGCCTTCGCCGGGATCGAGCAGTGGTCAGCGCGCGGTCCAGCCGCCGTCGACGACGACCGTCTGCCCGGTGACATAGCTTCCCGCGTCCCCCGCGAGCCACAGGATGGCGCCGACGATGTCGTCGGCGGTTCCCGCCTTCGGCAGCGGAGTATTGCGGCGCAGGTACTCGGCGGCGCGCTCGCTCTCGTAGAGCGGGCCGGTGATCTCGCTGCGGAAGAAGCCGGGGGCCACCGTGTTCACCCGGATCGAGTGCTTCGCCCAGCCGACCCGGCCGCTGATGGACGAGACGTTGATGATCACGCCCCGGCCGATGGCGCGCATGTGGGGGAAGACGGCCTGGGCGAGCAGGAACGGGGCCAGCAGGTTGAGGTCCGTGGTCCGGCGGACGGCGTCGAGTGGTTCGGACTCCGCGCGCTCGGTCGTGAACATGGTCCCCGCGGCGTTGACGAGGATCTCCGGCGGCCCCAGGCCCTCGACCACCGCCGGTACGACGGAGCCGGCCCGGTCGAGGTCGGAGAGGTCGCAGGCGACGGCGATGCCGTCGATCTGCTCGGCGAGTTCGGCCAGCCTGTCGCGACGGCGGGCCACCACGGCGACCCGGGCGCCGAGCGAGGCCATTTTCGGCTGGACCTATTCCCAGGCGAAGCCCCATGAGGTGATGTGGAACCAGAACTTCGGCCACCTCGGCACGGGGCTTCCCTACGCCGTGGGCGCCTCGGTGGCGGAAGGCGGAAAACGTCCCCTGATGCTGATCACCGGGGACTCGTCCTTCCAGTTCCACATCGCGGAGCTGGAGACGGCCGCGCGCCTGAACCTGCCCCTCGTCTGTGTCGTGGGCGTCGACTACGCCTGGGGCCTCGAAGTGGGCGTCTACAAGCGCACCTTCGGGCAGGGGTCGCTGGAGACCGGCGTGCACTGGAGCCGGAACACGCGGCTGGACAAGGTCGCCGAAGGGTTCGGCTGCCACGGCGAATACGTCGAACGGGACGAGGACATCGCCCCCGCCATCAAGCGTGCGTACGCCAGCGGCAAGCCGGGTGTCATTCACGTGGCGGTCGACCCGAAGGCGAACTCCGAAGAAATGCCGAGCTACGACGAGTTCCGGACCTGGTACGCGGAAGGGACGCAGTGACCATGCGGGAATACCTGAAGTTCTACATCGGCGGTCAGTGGACGGATCCGGCGGAGCCGCGGACCTCGGAGGTCGTGAATCCCGCCACCGAGGAGGTCTGCGGCAAGGTGGCGGCCGGCTCGGCCGCCGATGTGGACCGGGCGGTCGCGGCGGCGCGGCGGGCCTTCCCCGACTGGTCGACGACCACGGTCACGGAGCGCGTCGAGGTGCTCCAGAACATCCTCGACGTGTTCCAGAAGCGGGCCGGCGACCTCGCCGCGGCGCTGACCGAGGAGATGGGCGCGCCGACCGCGCTCGCCCACGGCTTCCAAGTGGGGCTCGGGGCCGGGCATCTGACGACGGCGATCGCGGTGCTCAAGGACTTCGTCTTCGAGGAACGGCGTGGCGCCACGCTCGTCGTCAAGGAGCCGATCGGCGTCTGCGGACTGATCACCCCGTGGAACTGGCCCATGAACCAGATCGCCGTGAAGGTCTTCCCCGCGCTGGCGACGGGGTGCACCGTGGTGCTCAAGCCGTCGGAGCAGTCGCCCTTCACCGGGCAGATCTTCGCCGAGATCCTGGATGCCGCGCGTGTTCCCGCCGGTGTGTTCAACCTCGTTCAGGGCGACGGCCCGGGCGTGGGGGTGCCGCTCTCCCGTCATCCCGGGGTCGACATGGTCTCCTTCACCGGTTCGACGCGCGCGGGCATCGAGATCGCGAGGAACGCCGCGCCCACCGTCAAGCGCGTGACACAGGAGCTGGGCGGCAAGAGCCCGAACATCGTCCTCGACGACGCGGCCTTCGCCGAGAACGTCGGCAAGGGCGTGGCCACCGTGATGGGCAACTCCGGACAGACATGCAGCGCGCCGTCGCGCATGCTGGTGCCCAGCGCCCGTATGGCAGAGGCCATGGTCATCGCCCGGGAGACCGCGTCCCGGATCACCGTGGGTGACCCGGGCGGCGACTTCGTGATGGGTCCGGTGGTTTCAGAGGCCCAGTTCGAGAAGATTCAGGGGCTGATTCAGCGGGGCATCGACGAGGGAGCCACCCTGGTGACAGGCGGCACCGGACGCCCGGACGGTTTGGAGAAGGGCTACTACGTCAAGCCCACCGTCTTCGCCCATGTCGCGAACGACATGACCATCGCCCGCGAGGAGATCTTCGGGCCGGTGCTGACGATCCTGGGCTACGACAGTGTGGACCACGCCGTCGAGATCGCGAACGACACGGAGTACGGTCTCGCCGGTTACGTGGCCGGGGCGGACCTCGAAAGCGCCCGCGCCGTCGCTCGTCGCATCCGGGCGGGGTGGGTCGTGGTCAACGACGGATTCGACTTCGGCTGTCCCTTCGGTGGCTACAAGAAGAGCGGAAACGGCCGGGAGTGGGGCGAGTTCGGCTTCCACGACTACCTGGAAATCAAGGGAATCCTCGGCCACGCACCTGATGAGGCGGCCTCGTCGACCTGACGAGACCGCCCCGGAGACACGCCGCCTGCCAGTCGTGTCAGCGGTAGAGGGCGGGGCGTTCGATCAGTTCGACCTCGGTCCGGCGTCCGTCGGCCTGGGCGCGGACGCCCGCCTCGCAGACGGCCGCCGCCGCGTATCCGTCCCAGCTGCTGGGGCCGGTGACCTCGCCGCGCAGGGTGGCGTCGACCCAGGCCTGCACCTCGCGGTCGTACGCCTCCTCGAACCGCTCCACGAAGTCCGGGGCGATCGAACCGCCCCACCGGCCACCGGCGTTGACCGACATCCCGTGGGCGTCGCCGATCCGCGCGGTGCCGCTCTCGCAGACCGCCTCGGCCTGCACCTGGTAGCCGAAGCGGCAGTTGACGTAGATCTCCACGTCGACCAGGACCCCGCCGTCCGTCTCGAACACGACGAACTGCGGGTCCGACAGGCCCTCGGGCGCGTTGCCGGACGGCCTCGGCTTCATCACCGTGACCGCGGTGATCTCCTGGTCGAGCAGCCAGCGGGCGGCGTCCATCTCGTGCACGACCGAGTCGTTGATCAGCATCTGCTCGGTGTAGTACGACAGCACGTCGGCGTTGCGGTGCCGGTTGTGCAGCATCAGCGGCCGGCCCAGCTCGCCGCTGTCCAGCAGGGACTTGAGCTTCATGTACTCGGCGTCGTACCGCCGCATGAACCCGACCTGGACCCTGCGGTGTCCGAGCTTCTGCTCGGCCTCCATGACGCGCAGCGCGGAGGCCGCGTCCGGGGTGAGCGGCTTCTCGCACAGCACCGGCAGATCGTGCCCGAAGGCGGCGAGCAGCGCCGCCTCGTGGGCCGGGCCGGGGGAGGCGATGATCACGGCGTCGACGTCGTCGGCGGCCAGGGCGGCGGCCGGGTCGGTGTACGCCGTGCAGCCGTCGATGCCGTCGGCGAGCTGCTTGGCCCGCTCGGCGTCGATGTCCACGACGGCGGTCACCCGCGCCCCGCTGGTGACCTCGGTGATCCGGCGTACGTGGTCGGCCCCCATCCGGCCCGTGCCGATGACGGCCACCCCGAGTGTTCCGCGCTGAGTCATGGTGGTCGATGGTCCTTTCAGATGGTCAGGCGCCGCAGGAGCGGAGGAACTTACGGGTGCGTACGGCGATCGGGAGCGGCTTGTCCGGCTCGCACGGGTACATGTCCTGCTCGACGATGGCGAACAGCTCCACGCCGAGACGCTGGGCGGCGACCAGCACCGGCTCCAACTCCGGTACGCCCGCCGGGGGTTCGCACATCACGCCGCGCTGCACGGCGGGGCCGAACGGCACCTCGTTCTTGACGACGTCGGCGAGGATCTCCGGGTCGACCTGCTTGAGGTGCAGATAGCCGATGCGCTCGCCGTAGGTCTCGATGAGCTTGACGCTGTCGCCGCCGCAGTAGGCGTAGTGCCCGGTGTCCAGGCACAGGTTGACCAGGTCGGAGTCGGTCGAGTCGAGGAAGCGCTCGACGTGGTCCTCGGTGTCGATGTGGGTGTCCGCGTGCGGGTGGACGACGATGTCGAGGCCGTACGTCTCCTTGACCTCGTGGCCGAGCCGTTCCATGCCCTTGGTCAGGTGGGCCCACTGCTCGGCGGTCAGCTCCGGCGGTTCGAGGATCTCGGCGGTCTTGTCGTCCCGCCAGAAGGACGGGATGACCACCAGGTGCTTCGCGCCCATGGCCTGGGTGAGCGCGGCGATGTCGCTGACGTGCTTCCAGGTGGACTCCCAGACCGAGGGCCCGCGGTGCAGTCCGGTGAAGACCGTGCCGGCCGACACCTTCAACTGACGCTTGGTCACCTCGTCGGTGAGCCGGGCCGGGTCGGTCGGCAGATAGCCGTACGGGCCGAGCTCGATCCACGAGTAGCCGGCCTCGGCGACCTCGTCCAGGAACCGTTCCCACGGGACCTGTTGCGGGTCGTCGGGGAACCAGACGCCCCAGGAGTCGGGGGCCGAGCCGACCCGGATGCGGTCGAGGGGAGTGGTCATCTCAGGAGGTCCCTTCGGAGGAGGCCGCCACGGGTGCCTGGAGGTCTTCCGCTTCGGGGAGTTCCTCGACGTCGACGCCGCGTACCTGCGCCAACTCGTGCTTGAGCGCCGCGAGTTCGGCGCCGCCGGCCATGTGGTTGGTGAGCTCTTCCAGGCTGACCTCGCTGCGGTCGGCGCTGAGCTCCATGGTGCCGAGCCGGAGCACGCTGAAGTGGTCGCCGACCATGTAGGCGTGGTGCGGGTTGTGGGTGATGAAGATGACGCCGAGACCGCGGTCGCGGGCGGCGGCGATGTACTTGAGGACGACACCGGACTGCTTGACGCCGAGCGCGGCGGTCGGCTCGTCGAGGATGAGCACGCGGGCGCCGAAGTACACGGCGCGGGCGATGGCCACGGACTGGCGCTGGCCGCCGGAGAGCGTGCCGATGGGCTGGTCCAGGTCGTCGAGGACGATGCCCATGTTGCGCAGTTCCTCGTCGGCCGTCTGCTTCATGCGGGCGATGTCGAGGCGGCGCACGGGCCAGGGGCCCTTGGTCATCTCGGAGCCGAGGAAGAAGTTCCGCCACACCGGCATCAGCGGCACGGTGGCCAGGTCCTGGTAGACGGTGGCGATGCCCTTGTCGAGGGCCTCGCGCGGGGTGCTGAAGCGTACCGGCTCGCCGTCCACGAGGAACTCGCCCTCGGTGTGCTGGTGCAGACCCGAGATGATCTTGATGAGGGTCGACTTGCCGGCGCCGTTGTCGCCGAGCACGCAGGTGACCTTGCCGGGCCGCACGGTCAGGGACACGCCGTGCAGGGCGCGGATGTTGCCGTAGGCCTTGCCGGCGTTGCGCAGTTCGACGAGGGGGGCGGTGCCGTCCTCGGACGGCGTGTCCTTGAGGATCGCGCCGACGGGTCCGGATCCGTTGCTTGCCATGAGTCAGTTCACCTCCGGGTCGCCGTGCGGCGGACCCACAGATTGATGAGCGTGGCGCCGAGCAGCATCACGCCGAGGAAGGCCTTGAACCAGTCGGGGTTCCAGCCGGCGTAGACGATGCCCTGCTGCACCATGCCGAACATGAAGGCGCCGAAGACCGGGCCGATCGCGGAGCCGTAGCCGCCGGTCAGCAGACAGCCGCCGATCACCGCCGCGGCGATGTAGATGAGTTCCTGGCCGACACCCTCGCCCGACTGCACGGTGTTGAAGGAGAACAGCTGGTGCATGCCGATGAACCAGGCGCCGAAACCGACGGTCATGAACAGCGTGATCTTGGTGAAGGTGACCGGCACACCGACCGCGCGGGCGCTGTCCTGATTGCCGCCGACCGCGAAGATCCAGTTGCCGTACTTGGTGCGCAGCAGCACCCAGGTCGCGATGGCCGCGAAGACCAGCCACCACACGATGGTGATCTTCACCTGGACACCGCCGACGTCGAAGGACGAGGCGAAGACCTTCTTCGCCTGATCGAAGCCGTCCATGGTGCTGATGTCGTCGGTCGCCACGTTGTTGGTGATCAGCTTGGTGACCGCGAGGTTCACGCCTTGCAGGATCAGGAAGGTGCCGAGGGTGACCAGGAAGCTCGGCAGCCCGGTGCGGACCATCATCCAGCCGTTGAACGCGCCGATCGCGAGGGACACGAAGAGCGCGACGATCACGCCCATCCAGACGTTCATGGTCAGCTGGTAGCTGAGCATGCTCGCGGTCAGCGCCGAGGTGATCACGGCGACGCCGGACGACAGGTCGAACTCGCCGCCGATCATCAGCAGGGCCACGGGCAGCGCCATGATGCCGATCGTCGACGACTGGTAGAGCACGGTCGCCATCGAGCTGCCGGAGCGGACCGCCGGCGCCGCGATGAGGAAGAAGACGAACACGGCGACTGCGCCGAGGAATACGCCGACCTCGGGCCGGGCGAGCAGCCTGAGCGCCAGGGAGCGCTGTGCGGTCCGCCCGTCGGTCTCCTTGGGGCCGGAGGCCGGCGGTGTGGTCACCGCCGGCTCAGCCTGCTGGGTCATCTTCGTCACCGGGTGCCCTTCGCGGCGAACTTGGCGACAGCGTCGACGTTGGACTTGTCGACGAAGGCCGGTCCGGTCAGGATCGGCTGCTCGCCGCCGCCGCTGTAGTTGCCGTTGGTCTTGTAGAGCCACAGGGAGTCGACCGCCAAGTAGCCCTGGAGGTAGGGCTGCTGGTCGACGGCGAACTCGACGGTGCCCTTGCTGATGGCGCCGGTCAGGTCCTTGTTGAGGTCGAAGGTGGCGACCTTGGCCTTGCTGCCCGCGTCGCTTACCGACTGCGTGGCGGTCAGTGCGATCGGCGCGCCGAGCGTGATCACGTGGTCGATGGAGCTGTCCTGCTTGAGCTTGGCGGTGATCGTCGACTTGACCGACGGCATGTCAGTACCGTTGACGTACAGGTTCTCCAGCTTGCCGCTGAACGTCTTCTTCACGCCGTCGCAGCGTTGGGTGAGTCCGATGTTGCCCTGCTCCTGGATCACACAGACGGCGTTCTTGGCGCCTAGCGAGTTCAGCTTGTTGCCGAGACCCTCGCCCGCCACGGTCTCGTCCTGCCCGAAGAACTGCAGCAGGCCCAGCTTCTTCCAGTCGCTCACACCCGAGTTGAGGCCGACTACCGGGATGCCGGCCGTCTTCGCCTTGCTCACGACGTCCTTCAGGGCGTCCGGCTTGGCGAGCGTGATCGCTATACCGTCGACCTTCTGGTCGATGGCGTTCTGGACCAGGTTGGCCTGGGCGCCCGCGTTCGGGTCCGCCGAGTAGACGAGCTTGATGTTGTCCTTGGCGGCCGCGGCCTCGGCGCCCTTGCGGACGATGTCCCAGAACGTGTCGCCGGGCGACTGGTGGGTGACCAGCGCGACCGTCATACGGGGCGTGTTGGCCTTGCCTGCGGAGGCACTGTCTCCGCTCTCCTCGGACTTCTTGCCGCCGGAGCTGCTGGAGCAGCCCGCGACGAGGAGCGCGGACGCCGCTGCCAGCGCGACGAGAGGGGCGATTCTCCGAGAGCGGGGGTGAAACGTGCGGTCCATCTTTCCAGCACCTCACTGTGCGACGGGGGGAAAGGGAACGGGACGGCGCGGGGGGCGCGAGGCCCGTGCGGGGACCCGGACGGGATGTCCGGGTCATGTGCCGGTGACGCGGCTGTTTCGTTGGGACGGGATACAAGTCCCTGATGCACCCACCTGTCAATACTTTGTTAAGACATCATTTCCTGAGCAGGTCCGAATGTCAGTACAAACTCTTGACAGGGGCTCACTCCGGGTCCTACACCTAAGAGGCATCGGGCGCCCCGTTGCCCGCTTCCCACGCATCAGGAGCGTCACGCATGCCTGAGTCCGCTGAATCCTTCGACGCTGAGTCCTTCGACGTCATCACCATGGGACGCATCGGCGTCGATCTCTATCCCCTGCAGACCGGTGTGCCGCTCGCGCAGGTCGAGACCTTCGGAAAGTTCCTCGGCGGCTCGGCGGCCAATGTGGCGGTGGCCGCCGCGCGTTTGGGCCGGGCCACTGCGGTCATCACCCGCACTGGACAGGACCCCTTCGGCACCTACCTCCACCAGGCGCTCAAGGAGTTCGGCGTCGACGACCGCTGGGTCACACCCGTCGACGAGTTCCCCACGCCGATCACGTTCTGCGAGATCTTCCCGCCGGACGACTTCCCGCTGTACTTCTACCGGCGGCCCAAGGCGCCGGACCTGGAGATCCGGACCGACGAGCTGGACTTCTTCGCGATCCGCGCGGCCCGCATCTTCTGGATCACCGGCACGGGACTGAGCGAGGAGCCCAGCCGCTCGGCCACGCTCGCCGCCCTCAAGGCGCGTGCCAAGTCGGGCACCACCGTCTTCGACCTCGACTGGCGCCCCATGTTCTGGTCGGACCCGGACGAGGCGCGCCCGTACTACGCCGAGGCGCTGCGGCACGCCACCGTCGCCGTCGGCAACCTCGACGAGTGCGAGATCGCCACCGGCGTACGCGAACCACGGGCCTGCGCCGAAGCCCTGCTGGAAGCCGGCGTGGAACTCGCGGTCGTCAAACAGGGCCCCAAGGGAGTCCTGGCCGTCCACCGCGACGGCACCGTCGCCGAGGTCCCGCCGGTACCGGTGGAGGTCGTCAACGGCCTTGGCGCCGGAGACGCGTTCGGCGGTTCCCTGTGTCACGGTCTGCTGTCCGGCTGGGAGCTGGAGAAGACCATCCGGTACGCCAACGCGGCCGGCGCCCTCGTCGCCTCCCGGCTCGCCTGCTCCTCCGCGATGCCGACCGAGACCGAGGTCGAAGACCTCCTCGCGCGCGGCTGACCGAGTCCGAGGCGGACGACCTCCTCGTACGCAACTGCCGCCCCAGTCCGAGGCCGACGACCTCCTCGTACCCGGCCGGCCGACGCCACCCCTGAACGGAGCCTGTCTTGAGTATCAGCATCCCCGACCTCGTCACGGTGCGCGCCCGGCACCCGGAGGCCATCGCCGAAGCGGCCGCCCGACGGGTCCGCCGCCCGCTGATCGGCGACAGCGGCCGGCTGATGATCGTGGCCGCGGACCACCCCGCGCGCGGCGCCCTCGGTGTCGGCGACCGCCGCCTGGCCATGGCCAACCGCGCCGACCTCCTGGAACGCCTCTGCACCGCGCTGTCCAGGCCCGGAGTGGACGGGGTGCTCGCCACCGCCGACATCCTGGAGGACCTGCTGCTGCTCGGGGTCCTGGAGAACAAGATCGTGATGGGCTCCATGAACCGCGGCGGGCTCGCCGGCGCCTCCTTCGAGATGGACGACCGCTTCACCGGCCACCGCGCCGAGGACATCGAGCGGCTCCGCTTCGACGCCGGAAAGCTGCTGGTGCGCATCGACTACGACGACCCCGGCTCGCTGGAGACGCTGGAGACCACCGCTCGCGCCGTCGACGACATGGCGGCACGCCGACTGCCGCTGTTCGTCGAGCCGTTCATATCCCGCCGGGTCGAGGGCACGGTCCGCAACGACCTGAGCGCCGAGGCCGTCACCCGGTCCATCGCCATCGCCTCCGGCCTGGGCGGCACTTCGGCCTACACCTGGCTCAAACTGCCGGTCACCGACGACCCCGACGACATGGCCGAGGTGCTGGAGGCCTCCACCCTGCCCGCCGTGCTGCTCGGCGGCGAGGTCGGCCAGGACCAGGAGGGCGCGTACGAGAGATGGCGCAAAGCCCTGCGGCTGCCCACTGTCCAGGGCATGGTCGTCGGCCGGTCGCTGCTGTACCCCGCCGAAGGCAGCGTGGAGACCGCGGTGGACACCGCGGTCGGCCTGCTCTGACTCCCGTAGGCCTGCCGATTCCCGTAGAGGAGCCACTCCCGATGACCACCACGCACCACCTTCCCGCGGGCAAGGCCGCCACCGACGCCTACACCGTGGACGTCACCCCCGAGTCGGCCGGCTGGGGCTACTCCAGCCTGCGAGTGCTCGAACTGCCGCCCGGCGGCTGGCACAGCTTCGACACCGGCGACAGCGAGTGGATGGTGCTCCCGCTGTCCGGCGGCTGCACCGTCGCGGTCGGCGGCGACACGTTCCGGCTGACCGGCCGCGAGAGCGTCTTCAGCGGGGTCACCGACTTCGCGTACGTTCCCCGCGACGCCCAGGTCTCGATCGCCTCGCGCGACGGCGGGCGGTTCGCGCTCACCGGCGCACGCTGCACCCGGCGGCTGCCCGCGCGCTACGGACCCGCCTCCGCCGTCCCGGTCGAACTGCGCGGCACTGGCAACTGCTCCCGACAGGTCAACAACTTCGGCGCGGCAGGGGTCTTCGAGTGCGACAAGCTGATCGCCGTCGAGGTGATCACCCCCGGCGGCAACTGGTCCTCCTTCCCGCCGCACAAGCACGACGAGCACCGCCCCGGCGAGGAGTCCGAGCTCGAAGAGGTCTACTACTTCGAGTTCGCCGCCCACGAGGGCACGCCCGGCCTCGGCTACCAGCGGGTCTCGCCCTCGGGCCAGGGCAGCGGCACCGACGTGCTCGCCGAGGTGCGCGACGGCGATGTCGTCCTCATCCCGGACGGCTGGCACGGACCGTCCATGGCCGTGCCCGGACACGACATGTACTACCTGAACGTCATGGCGGGCCCCGGCACCGACCGCTCCTGGCTGATCTGCGACCACCCCGACCACGCCTGGATCCGGGGTACCTGGCCCGAGCAGCCGGTCGACCCCCGGCTGCCCCTGTACACCGCCCCCGAGAGGTCCTGATGAGCACCACCACCCGCCGCCTGACCACAGCACAGGCCCTGGTGCGCTTCCTGTCCGCGCAGTACAGCGAGCGTGACGGCGTACGCCACCGGCTGATCGCCGGCACCTGGGGCATCTTCGGCCACGGCAATGTGGCGGGCATCGGCCAGGCACTTCTGGAGGCCGGCGAGGACACCATGCCGTTCCACCAGGGCCGCAACGAACAGTCCATGGTGCACGCGGCGGTCGGCTACGCCCGCCAGCTCAACCGCCTGTCCGCCCAGGCCGTCACCACGTCCATCGGCCCCGGCGCCACCAACCTCGTCACCGGCGCAGCCCTCGCGACCATCAACCGCCTCCCGGTACTGCTCCTGCCCGGCGACTACTTCGCGACGCGCCCCGCCGACCCGCTGCTCCAGCAGCTGGAACACCCCGTCGAGGCCGACGTCTCCGTCAACGACACGCTGCGGCCGGTCTCCCGCTACTTCGACCGGATCACCCGCCCGGAGATGCTCATCCCCTCCGCGCTGAACGCGATGCGCGTCCTGGCCGACCCCGCCGACACCGGCGCCGTCACCCTCGCCCTGCCGCAGGACGTGCAGGCGGAGGCGTACGACTGGCCGGAGGAGTTCTTCGCCGAGCGCGTCTGGCGCGTACGCCGCCCCGCCCCCGACCCGGTCGAACTCGCCGAAGCCGTACGGGCGATCCGCGCCGCCGGGCGCCCTCTGATCGTCGCCGGCGGGGGAGTCCACCACAGCGAGGCCGAGGGCGCGCTCAAGGCCCTGGCCGACGCCACCGGCATCCCCGTCGCCTCCACCCAGGCGGGCAAGGGTTCGCTGCGCCACGACCACCCCGCCGACCTCGGCGGCATCGGCCACACCGGCACCGCCGTCTGTGACGACATCGCCCGCACCGCCGACCTGATCATCGGCGTCGGCACCCGCTACACCGACTTCACCACCGCGTCCAACACGCTGTTCCAGAAGGACGGTGTCCGGTTCGTCAACCTCAACATCACCGCCTTCGACGCCCACAAGCTCGCCGCCCGGACGCTGGTCGCGGACGCGCGGACGGGTCTGGAGGCGCTCACGGCGGGGCTGTCCGGCCACCGTGTCGACGTGGCGTACGAGGCCGAGTACCGCGCGGGCAAGGCGCGTTGGGAGGACGTGGTCGAGGCCGCGTACCGGGCGGAGGACTCCGCCGTGCCCACCCAGACACAGGTCCTCGGCGCGCTGGACGCCGTCGTCGGCGACGACGACGTGGTCATCAACGCGGCCGGATCGCTCCCCGGCGACCTGCACAAGCTGTGGCGGGCGCGCGGCCCGCGCCAGTACCACCTGGAGTACGGCTTCTCCTGCATGGGCTACGAGATCCCGGCCGGCATCGGCGTCCAGCAGGCCGCCCCTGGCACGGCGGTCTGGTCGCTGGTCGGCGACGGCACCTATCTGATGATGCCGACCGAGATCGTCACCGCCGTCCAGGAGGGCCTGCCCGTCAACCTGGTCCTGATCCAGAACCACGGCTACGCCTCCATCGGCGGCCTCTCGGAGGAGATCGGCGGCGAGCGCTTCGGCACCGCCTACCGCTATCGCGCCGCCGACGGCACCTTCTCCGGTGCCCCGCTCCCGGTGGACCTGGCCGCCAACGCCGCCAGCCTCGGCATGGACGTCCTCCGGGCCAAGACCGTACGGGAACTGCGCGACGCGCTGGCCGAAGCGCGCGCCTCGGACCGGCCGACCTGCGTGTACGTCGAGACCGACCCGACGCCCACCGCACCGCCCGCCGCGGCCTGGTGGGACGTACCCGTCGCCGAAGTGGCCACGCGCGAAGCCGCGTTGCACGCCCGTGAACGCTACGACGGCCAGGTCGCCGGCCGCCGCCGCCACCTGTGACCCCGACTTCTTGAACTCCCCGCCCACGAAAGGCCCCCGCACCATGAAGACCATCACGCACTGGATCGGCGGCAAGCCCGTCGAGTCCGTCTCCGGACGCTTCGGCCCGGTCTACAACCCGGCCACCGGCGCCCAGGAGAAGCAGGTCGGTTTCGCCTCCGTCGACGAGGTGGACGCCGCGGTCGCCAAGGCGAAGGCCGCCTTCGAGAGCTGGGGCGAGGCCTCGCTCGCCAAGCGCACGGCGGTCCTGTTCAAGTACCGCGAGCTGTTGGACGCGCACCGCGACGAGATCGCCGAGCTGATCACCGCCGAGCACGGCAAGGTGCACTCCGACGCGCTCGGCGAGGTCGCGCGCGGCATGGAGATCGTCGAACTGGCCTGCGGCATCTCCGAGAAGCTCAAGGGCGAACTGTCCACCCAGGTCTCCAGCCGCGTCGACGTCGCCTCGATCCGCCAGCCGCTGGGCGTCGTCGCCGGCATCACGCCGTTCAACTTCCCGGCCATGGTGCCGATGTGGATGTTCCCGCTCGCCATCGCCTGCGGCAACACCTTCGTGCTCAAGCCGAGCGAGAAGGACCCGTCGGCCTCCTTCCGGCTGGCCGAGCTGGCCTCCGAGGCGGGCCTGCCGGACGGTGTGCTGAACATCGTGCAGGGCGACAAGGTGGCCGTGGACCGGCTCCTGGAGCACCCGGACGTCGTCGCGGTCTCCTTCGTCGGCTCCACGCCGATCGCCAAGTACATCCAGCTCAAGGGCGTCGAGCACGACAAGCGCGTACAGGCCCTGGGCGGCGCCAAGAACCACATGCTCGTCCTCCCCGACGCCGACCTGGACTTCGCCGCCGACCAGGCCATCAACGCCGCGTACGGCTCGGCCGGCGAGCGCTGCATGGCCGTGTCGGTCGTGGTCGCGGTCGGCGACACCGGCGACGAGCTGGTCGCCAAGATCGCCGAGCGCGCCAAGGGCCTGAACATCGGCCCCGGCAACGACCCGGCCTCCGAGATGGGCCCGCTCATCACCCGCGAGCATCGCGACAAGGTCGCCTCGTACGTCAGCGGCGCGGCGGCCCAGGGCGCCGAGGTCGTCGTCGACGGCACCGGCTACACGGTCGAGGGACACCCCGAGTGCGCGGACGGCTTCTTCCTCGGCGTCTCGCTGCTCGACAAGGTGCCGGTGACGGCGGACGCGTACAAGGACGAGATCTTCGGCCCGGTCCTGTGCGTAGTGCGCGCCGACACCTACGACGACGCCATCAAGCTCATCAACAGCTCCCGCTGGGGCAACGGCACCGCGATCTTCACCCGGGACGGCGGCGCCGCCCGCCGCTTCCAGCTGGAGGTCCAGGCGGGCATGGTCGGCATCAACGTGCCGATCCCGGTCCCCGTCGGCTACCACTCCTTCGGCGGCTGGAAGGACTCCCTCTTCGGAGACCTGCACATCTACGGCAACGACGGCATCGCCTTCTACACCCAGGGCAAGGTGATCACCACCCGCTGGCCGGACCCGTCCGACGGAGGCATCAACCTCGGCTTCCCCAGTCACTCCTGACCCAAGCGGCGGCCGGCGCGGGAACGGACCCGCGGCCTCCCGCACCGGCCGCCTTTCAGGACCGAACGTCACGACCGACCGTCAGGACGATGCGATGGCAAGGGTTCCCGTCCGCCGGACCACCGGATCCCCACGAGCGACGGCAGCCGCCCCGCCCGTGGGCCTCGATTTCGCGCTCGACCGGAGCAGCCCCGTTCCGCTCTACTACCAGCTCGCGCAGCAGCTGGAGTCCGCGATCCAGCGCGGAGTGCTGGGCTCGGGAAGCCTGCTCGGCAACGAGGTCGAGCTCGCGGGGCGGCTCGGCCTGTCCCGCCCCACCGTCCGCCAGGGCATCCAGACCCTCGTCGACAAGGGGCTCCTGGTCCGCCGCCGTGGCGTGGGTACGCAGGTGGTGCACAGCCAGGTCAAACGCCCACTGGAGCTCAGCAGTCTCTACGACGACCTGGAGACCGCCGGGCAGAGCCCCACGACCCAGGTGCTGCACAACGAGACCGAGCCGGCCTCCGCCGAGGTCGCGGCCGCCCTGGGCATCACCGAGGGCAGCGGCGTACACCGTGTGGAGCGGCTGCGCCTCACCCGCGGCGAGCCGGTGGCGGCCCTGTGCAACTACATCCCGGAGGGACTGCTGGACGTCGACACCGCCCGGCTGGAGTCGACCGGCCTGTACCGCATGATGCGCGCCGCCGGCATCACCCTGCACAGCGCCCGCCAGTCCGTGAGCGCCCGCTCCGCCACACCGCACGAGGCCGAGCGGCTGCACGAGCCCGCGGGCGCCGCGCTGCTCACCATGCAGCGCACGGCCTACGACGACACCGGCCGCGCGGTCGAGTACGGCACCCACATCTACCGCGCCTCGCGGTACGCCTTCGAGTTCCAGCTGCTCGTCCGCTCCTGAGGGTCACTCACCGGCGTCGCGGCGCGCCTGACCGCGGCGGCGCAGCAGGAGCAGACCGCCCGCGAGGGCGGCGACGCCGGTGGCGGCGGTCCAGGCGGGGAGGTCGGAGGAGCCGGTGGCGGCCAGGTCGCCGCTCCTCCCGCCGAGCGGGCTCGACGAGGAGGAGGGCGCGGCGGACGCGGCGGTGGACGCGCCGCCGGCGGGCGACGTGCCGGACGCGGTGGTGGAGGGTGTCGGGGACGCCGTCGCCTCGGCGGTGGTGGCCCGGGGGCGGGTGAACGCCAGGGTGCCGAAGCCGAGTTGGTCGTAGCCACCGCTGTTGGGGCCGTAGTCCCCGCCGCCGCCCTCGGGGGCGAACCGGGCCGCGATCCGGGTGAGGTACTGCGCGTCCAGTCCCCGGCGCTTGGTGTAGTGGCTCGCGACCATCGCCCAGATCGGCCGGGCCATGGCCGGGTCGACGGCCGCCGCCGCGGACGCGGTCTCCGTGCCCGACCAGATGCCGGGCGCGCCCTTCTTCCGGGTGTACGCGGTGAAGGGCACGTCTCCGCCCATGCTCCACTTGGCCACGTACTGGGCGCCCTTGAGGAAACGGCTGTCGTCGTAGCCGTACAGGTCGATGCCCTGGTTCCAGGCCATCTCGCAGATGGTGCCCATCAGGCCGACGCCGAGCAGCGCGTGGCCCTGGTCGCGGCCGGCCTCGACCCATTCGGCGAGACCGTCGTCGTACACGACCGGGATGGCGTTCTTGACCGAGCCCATGCCCTCGCCGTGCTTGAAGTAGTCGACGGCGCGGTTCACCTTGGCGCGGTCGTCGCACAGGATGCCGATCGCGAGGACGGAGGCGATGTTCGTCAGGTCCCAGTTGGCCCAGTAGTTGGTGATGTAGGCGCCGTTGTGGTTCGCGAGGAAGTCCTCGCTCAGCGGGTGGAAGACGTCGAGCATCATCTGCTGGAAGCGGGCCAGTTCGAAGCCGTCGTAGCCGCGGATGAGCTCGGCGGCGTTGGCGAACTGGTAGCCGTACAGGCCCGAGGCGAGGAACCGGTCGGCGCTGCCGTCGAGCTTGGTCAGCTTGGCCGACCAGGCGTTGAGGATGTCGCGGGCGGTGTCGGCGTGTGCGGTGTCCCCGGTGATGTGCCAGCGCAGGGCGTTCTGGTAGGCGGCGTGGATGTCGTTGTACAGCGTGCGGTAGTTCTCGGGCGAGCCGGAGCCGCGGTAGACCGTGGCCTGCGGGTTGGCCTTCCAGGTGCTCTGCGCGTGCGCGTTGGCCGTCAGCTTGGCGAAGCCGGCCGTGTAGGGCTGCGCGCCGGCCTTCACCTTGGCCGCCATGCGGGCGAGATCGGCCCGGGTGTGCAGCATCCCGGGGTGTGCGAAGGCACCGCCTGCCGCCGACGCCGGGGCCGCAGCGAGGGCCGTGCCGGTCCCGGCGGCGCCCGCCGCCACCCCGGCGATCTTCAGCATGTTCCGGCGACTGATCTGTGCTGTCACTGACTCGGTTCCTTAACGCTCGGGTGCCTGGGGATGCCCTACGCACTGGAGACGTCGTGGAACGCGGCCGATAACAAAAAGTTGGGCGCGCCATCGGGCCCTCACGCGACCCCGTTCCGCCGGGAGCGACGGCTCGATCCGCGGCCCTGCGCGTCAGTTCAAGGTCACACCCGGATCCCCGCGCGCCCGGCGTGCAGCTCGGAACGGATGAGTTCGAGAAGGCGACCGATCCAGTTCCGGCCGCGGCCGCCGTTGTCGCCCCAGAAGTCGGAGTCCATGTGGTCGTAGACGAGTGTCGCGTCGTCCGTGGCCAGGAGAATCTCGGCGAGGGGCGGGTGCTGGGTGTACTTGGCCCGCAGCAGCCCGGTCATCACAGAGGTACGGGCCTGTTCCCAGCCGTCGCGCCGGCGGGCGCCGGCGGCCAACTGCTGGGCGGCGTACGCACTGTCCGCTGCGGTGATCGCGGCCCGGGCTTCGGGGTCGTCGGTCGAGAGGGCCCAGTACGCGTAGGCGACCGACGGGTAGATGACGCCGTCGACGTCGATGGGTGCCGGGTAGCCGTTGCGCAGGGCCTTCGTGCCCGGATCGTCGGACTGCTTCAGCGGATAGCTCTGGTAGAGGTGGATCGCGGGGGCGACAGGAGTCGCGGGTCCGTCCGCCGGGACCCGTGAGGGCCGTTCGGCGATCCACTTCGCCCGGTCCTCGAAGTAGGCCACCGCGTCGTCGTACATCTCCTGGGTGACCGCTTCGTCCGGCCACTCCATGCGCCCGCCGGGTCCGGCCACCAGGGCCTGAAGAGGCCAGTCCTTGCGGTCCATGTCGCCGAGCGCGTAGTGGCGCTGCGTCTCGGGGATGGCGAGGTAGGCGGCGCGCGCCACGGCCCGCTTCTCCTCGGTCCGGTCGGCGAGGAACGCGTCAACGGCGGTCAGGCACCGCTCCGTCGAGTCGGGGCGGCCGTTGAGCTGGTCGATGGTGTCGCGCACTTCGGCGAGCAGCAGCTCAGGGGTGTGCCAGCTGCGCGGCTCGCTGAATTTCCAGGCGGCCAGCTCATGGCCGGACGCCCTGGCGCCCTCCGGGAGTTCGGTGGCGACCCAGCCGCTGCGCAGCTTCTCTTCGAACTCCTCAAGGGTGACCAGGCCCCAGCAGTTGACGAGTCCGTCCGCGTAGATGAACAAGTCGGTCAGGAAGTAGTCGCCGTTACGGATGAAGGCATGCCGCCAGGTTCCGGGTACGCGTATGCCGTCCGCCATGCGGTAGGTGATCCGATTGCCGATCATCGCGTCATTGTGACGGACCCCTCCACGGCGCGAAGTGTATTTTCCGCCCGGGTCCGTTGCCCCGATCCGTTCGCGTCGCTCAGGTCGGTGAAACCCACGTTCCCAGCTCGGCGGAGCGTGACATGGCGTCCAGCGCGGCGGCACTGTGAACCGCGTCAACCAGCGTCGCGCCGTACGCGGTGTTGTCAGCGATGGACCGCAGGAAGTTGCGCGCCTCGATGACCTTGAGGTCGTCGTAGCCCATGCTGTTCGCCGCGCCCGGCTGGAAAGCGGCGTACTCGCCCTGCCCGGGCCCGACGTACAGCGTGCTGACGGGCTGGTCCTGGTACGACGTACCCCTGCTGACGCCCAGTTCGCCCATCCGCCGGAAGTCCCAGAAGACCGCGCCCTTGGTGCCGTGCACCTCGAAGCCGTAGTTGTTCTGCTCGCCCACCGAGACCCGGCAGGCCTCCAGCACACCGCGCGCGCCGGAGGCGAAGCGCAGCAGGCAGTTGACGTAGTCCTCGTTCTCCACCGGGCCCAGCTCGCCGCCCGCCGCGCGCGTATGGCCGGCGGTCGCGCCCGTAGGGCGGGCCCGCTCGGGCAGGAAGATCGCGGTGTCCGCGGTCAGTGCCTCGATCTCGCCGAGCAGGAAGCGCGCCAGGTCGACGCCGTGCGAGGCCAGATCGCCGAGGACCCCGCTGCCGCCTCGCTCCCGCTCGTACCGCCAGGTCAGCGCGCCCTCAGGATGCGCCGCGTAGTCGCTGAACAGCCGGACGCGGACATGGGTGACGGTGCCGAGCTCGCCGGAGGCGATCAGTTCGCGGGCGGCGACGACGGCGGGCGCGCCCCGGTAGTTGAAGCCGACCGTGCCCTGTACCCCGGCCTTGGTCACCGCGTCCGACACGGACACGGCGTCCTCGGCGGTCAGGCCCACCGGCTTCTCGATCCAGATGTGCTTGCCCGCCTCCGCCATCGCGGTGCCGATCTCGCGGTGCAGGAAGTTCGGCGCGGCGATGCTCACCGCCTGGACCCGGGGGTCGGCGGCGACCTCATGCCAGTCCCGGGCCGCGGTGGCGAAGCCGTACTGCGCCGCGGCCTCCTCGGCGCGGCCGGGCACATCGTCGGCGACGGCGATCAGTTCGGGCCGCAGGGCGAGCTCCGGGAAATGGTGCGGCACGCGGGCGTACGCCTGGGTGTGCACCCTTCCCATCCAGCCGAACCCCACGACGGCAACGCCGAGCGTACGCACCATGACTGCCCCTCTTTGGACCGGTCCAACAAGTTCCCGGCTCACATTGAAGGCCGTTCTGGGACGTGTCAAGCCCTTTGACAAGCTCACCCACCGTATGGAACGGTCCAGACCATGAGAGCACCGACGATTCGCGATGTCGCCGAACGGGCCGGAGTGTCGAAGTCGCTGGTCTCCCTCGTGCTGCGCGGCTCCGACCAGGTGCGTGACGAGAAGCGGCAGGCCGTGCTGGCCGCCGTCGAGGAGCTCGGCTACCGGCCCAACGCCGCCGCGCGCAGCCTCAGCGAGCGGCGCAGCCGTACGGTCGGAGTGCTCCTCAACGACATGCGCAACCCCTGGTTCGTGGAGCTGCTCGACGGTCTCAACTCCCGGCTGCACGACTCCGGGCTGCACATGCTGCTCGCCGACGGCCACCTCAACCGGCGTCTCGGCGAGGACCTCACCCGGACCTTCATGGACCTGCGGGTCGACGGTCTGATCGCCGTCGGCACCCTGCCGGCCTCGGACGCGCTGCGGACGGCGGCCGGGCGGATCCCCACCGTCGTCGCGGGCGCCCGGGAGCCAGAGCTGCCCGGTGTCGACGTCGTCGCCAATGACGACGAGCGCGGCGCCCGCCTCGCCACCGAGCACCTCATCGGCCTCGGCCACCGGCGCATCGCCCATATCGCGGGGCAGGGGATGGTCGGCGAGCTGCGCCGCCGCAGCTTCGAGGCGGTCATGCGCGAGCACGGACTGGCCGAGGAGGCGATCGTGGAGCAGGGCGACCTGACCGAGGAGGGCGGCTACCGGGCGACGGTCCGGCTGCTCAGCGCCCCTGAACGGCCCACCGCCGTCTTCGCGTTCAACGACATCGCCTGTGTCGGAGCCCTGTCGGCCGCCGAGGAGCTCGGCCTCCAGGTGCCACGCGACCTCTCCCTCGTCGGCTACGACAACACCTACCTCTCACGACTGCGGCACCTGTGGCTCACCACCGTGGACAGCGCCGGCCACGAGGTCGGCCGCCGCGCCGCTCAGTGCCTCCTCAACCGGATCGACGACCCCGCCCGCCCCGGCGAGGTCGTCCTCACCGCTCCGGCCCTCGAAGTCCGCGGCACGACGGCACCACCGCGCGGTCAGGCCGGTGCCGGGGTGTCCGGGGTGGCCGGGCCGCGGGCGGTCAGCGACGCCGACTGACTCGCTCCTCGGGCTGAAGTCCGGGGCCCGAGGTGGTCTGACCTTCCGGATCAGGCGAGGTGTCTGCCGAACCAGTCCGTGGCCAGCTCGGTGACCGATTCCAGCGTGCCGGGTTCCTCGAAGAGATGAGTGGCACCGGGGACGACGGCCAGCTGATGCTCGCAGTTCAGGCGCGCCGCGGCCTGCCGGTTGAGATCCAGCACCACGTGGTCGCGGCCCCCGACGACGAGCAGCGTCGGAGCCTTCACCTCCGGCAGCCTGGGGCCGGCCAGGTCCGGCCTGCCGCCGCGGGAGACGACTGCCGCGATGTCCGCGTCGGGCTCCGCCGCGGCCCACAGCGCGGCGGCGGCGCCTGTGCTGGCACCGAAGTAGCCGAACGCCATGTCTTGGATGCCGGGCTGTTCACGCAGCCATGCGGTCGCCCGGGTCAGGCGGCGGGCGAGCAGCGCCGTGTCGAACACGTTGTCCCGGTTCACCGCCTCGGCGTCGGTGAGCAGATCGAACAGCAGGGTGCCCAGACCGGCACGGTTCAGCCCGGTGGCGACGAAGCGGTTGCGCGGGCTCTTCCTGCTGCTGCCGCTGCCGTGGGCGAAGAGGACGACTCCGGGGGCGCCGCGGGGTACCGTCAGCCGCCCTTCGAGCTCGGCGCCCGCAGCCGGTATCCGGACCGCCCTGTCATAGGGCGCGGAATCGCGCTCCGGGGAGGCTTCGCCCGCGCCCGGCGGTGCGTCGGACATGGCGTGGGCCGCGCGGTTGTGCTCCAGACAGGCGATGACCTCCTCGTCACTCGTCTGCCCGAAGTCCGCGTAGAACTCACCGATCGCGTAGAACGGCTGGGGCGTGTCCAGACAGATACCTTCGTCCGCCTCGCCTCCGATGCGGGCCGCCCAGTCGTGCGGCGCCACGGGAATCGCCAGCACGATCCGCGACGCGCCGCGGGCGCGCGCGATCCGGCAGGCCGCCAGTGCCGTGGAGCCGGTCGCCAGACCGTCGTCCACCACCAGCACCGTCCGTCCTTCGTACCGGGCCGGCTGCCGCTCGCCCCGGTAGCGGCGGGCCCGCTGCTCCAGGACGCCGCGCTCGTGCTCCTCCACCGCGGCCAGAGCACGGTCCGTCACACCCGTGGCCCGCACCACCTTGTCGTTGATGACGCGCACGCCCTCCTCGCCGATGGCGCCCATGGCCAGCTCCGGCTGGAAGGGCACCCCCAGTTTGCGTACGAGGCAGACGTCGAGCGGAGCGCCGAGGGCCTCGGCGACCTGCGCGGCGACCACGACGCCGCCGCGGGGGAGTCCCACGACCACCAGGTCCTCGCCCTTGAGATGGTGCAGCCGGACGGCGAGCCGCCGGCCCGCTTCGATTCGGTCGGTGAAGTACATGGTCGCCTCCCGGGTGAGGTCAGGTCCTCGGGTCCCGAGTGAAGTCCGTGCCGCTCACTCCCGCGGCCCCTGGGACGGCCGGACGATGAGGGTGTCGTCCGGGTTCCGTTCGACGCGTGAGCCGTAGGCCCGGCTGATCCGGTCCAGAACGTCCCGCACCCACCGCGCGTCCTCGGCCCTCGCGCGCTCCAGCCGCATCCGCCGGGACCGCATCGGGGTGATGTTGACGTCGTGGAATCTGCCGTCCTCCGGGTTCACGGTGACGAAGTACAGCAGCCGGAGGTCGTCCCGGTACTCCTCGCGGCCGCCGATGCCCTCGTAGTCGTTGATCAGGTCGCCGCAGCCGTGGGTGATGAGCTTTCCCCGGTACGACTCCAGCGGCCGAGGATGGTGCGAGGAGTGCCCGTGTACGACGTCCGCGCCGCCGTCGATGAGCGCATGGCCGAAAGCGGACCTGGTCACGCGGGATGAGATAGCCCCAGTTGGAGCCCCAGTGGACCGAGACGACCACGATGTCGCCCGGCCGCTTGGCCGGACGCAGCCGGGCGGTGATCCCGGCCGCGGCGGCGTCCGACGGCTCGGCGACGAAGTCGACCCCGCTGCGCTCTGCCGTGGCGGCCCAGCCGCGGGGTATGCCGCTGGAGGCCATCCCCACGGAGAGGACCAGGACGCGCCCGCCACCGGCGACGGGGACGATCGCGGGCCGCCGGGCCTCCTCGGCGTCCCGGCCCGCCCCCGCCGAGCGAAGCCCCGCGTCCGCCAGGGCGTCGAGGGTCTCCTCCAGCCCGCGGCGGCCGTAGTCCAGCACATGGTTGTTGGCCAGGGCGCAGACGTGCGGACGGGCCGCGGCCAGGGCGGGCAGGTTGGCCGGGTGCATCCGGTAGTGGACCTCTTTGGCGGGCGCGATCTCGTCGTTCCGCGTGACGGCGGTCTCCAGGTTGAGGATCCGGGCGTCGGGCGCCGCCGCGTCGAGCACGTCCAGAGCGTCGCCCCACGGCCAGGGGAAGCCGACCGGCTGGGGAATCATGCCGTTCGCCGCCTCGGCCAGCTCCACATAGGCGCGGGCGTCCTTGATGTACGACTCCGGCAGCTCCGGATCGCCGGGGTGCGGAAGGATCTGGTCGACTCCGCGGCCGAGCATCACGTCACCGGCCAGGAACAGCGTGACGAGGTCACCGCCCATTCCTCCAGGCTAGGCCGGTCCGGCGGGTATTGCTTCCGGGCCGCGAGCACACTCCTGACCAGGGACTACGGGAGGCCTCTGCACCGGTGCTCCCAGCAGTCCGGTCAGCAGGGCGTCGGTCGCCGGGCGCAGCAGATGTCTGCCCTCGGGCGCCGACTCCAGGCCGACGACCAGGGCGAGGCAGATGTCGGCGGCCTCGGCGGGTTCGACGCCGGCCAGGGAGTCCGCCTCGGCGAAGAGGGTGATCAGGAGGCGGCGCAGCTCGCCGGTGAAGGCGTGGCAGATGTCACCGAACAACCGGGCCTTCTCGTCGAGGAGTTCGGCCGTGTGCGGGGAGTCCCCGGCCAGCCGGCCCACCAGGTCGAGCTTGGCCGCGAGGACGCCCCGGACGCGTTCGGTGTGCGGGGTGTCCCCGGTGGCCGCCTGCCGGGCCCGGCCGAGCGCCTGCTCGTGCAGGCGTCCGGCGAGGCGGCGGAAGGCGTCGTCCTTGCCACGCACGTACTGGTAGACCGCTGACCGGGACACGCCCATGGTGGAGGCGATGTCGTCCATCGTGGTGCGCCGTACGCCGTACCTGGTCAGGCACTCGTAGGCGGCGTCGAGGACCTCGTCGAGCCGGTCGGTGGCCATCGTCAGGCCAGCTTCTTCAGCAGCTCGGCCGCGAGCGGGGCGGAGGAGGACGGGTTCTGGCCGGTGACCAGATTGCGGTCGACCACCACCTTGGGGGCCCACGGCTCGCCCTCCTGGAAGTCGACGCCCGCCTCGACGAGCCGGTCCTGGAGCAGCCACTTCGCCCGGGCGGCGAGACCCGCCTGCGTCTCCTCGGCGTTGGTGAAGGCGGAGACCCGGTAGCCCGCGAAGGCGTTGCCGCCGTCCTCGCGGGTGGCGGCGAGCAGCGCGGCCGGGGCGTGGCATACGACACCGAGCGGCTTGCCCGAGTCGAGCGCGAGGGTGAGGAGGCGGCCGGAGTCGGCGTTGACCGCGAGGTCCTCCATCGGGCCGTGGCCGCCGGGGTAGAAGACGGCCGCGTAGTCGTCCAGGTCCACTTCCTCCAGCTTGATCGGCTGCTGGAGCTCGGCGATCGACGCGAGGGCGCCGGCGATCCGGTCGGCGCCCTCCTGCCCGCCGTTCACCTCGGGCGCCAGGCTTCCCTGGTCCACGGTCGGCACGACGCCGCCCGGCGTGGCGACGACGACCTCGTGGCCCGCGGCCTTGAAGGCCTCGTACGGGGCGACGGCCTCTTCGGCCCAGAAGCCGGTCGGGTGCCGGGTGCCGTCGGCGAGCGTCCAGTGGTCGACGCCGGTCATCACGAAAAGGATCTTCGACATGGTGTGTTCTCCGGGGGAGCGGGCCCTGGCGGACCTGGGGAGCGTTCTTGGCCGTACGCCCTGACGTTCTGCGCTCAGATCGTCAGGGCGGCGATGTCCTCGACGGTATGCGTGTCGGACATAGGTGACCAATAAGAAACCCGCTCGCAGGCATAGGGGATCCAATACCGCGCCGGGAATACGGCGGGCGGCCCCGCCCCGAGGCTGGACGCCGGGAACATGCACGATTAATCTCATCCGCACCTAGACAACTGGTTGAGTAGAAGAGGTGGGCGTGATGCATTCCTTCCGCAAGGCCGTGGAGGCCGGAGATTTCGCCGCGATCGAGGAGATGCTGGCCGAGGACGTGGTGTTCACCAGCCCCGTCGCCTTCAAGCCCTACCCGGGCAAGGCGATCACCGCGGCCATCCTGCGCGGCGTCTCCCGTGTCTTCACCGACTTCCGGTACGTACGCGAGATCGCCGGCGCCGACGGCCGGGACCACGCGCTGGTCTTCGAGGCGAAGGTGGGCGACAAGCAGCTCACCGGCTGCGACTTCCTGCACTTCGACGAGGACGGCCGGATCGACGACTTCATGGTCATGGTCCGTCCGCTGACGGCGGCCCAGGCGCTCTCCGAGGCGATGGGGGCGCAGTTCGAGCGGATCTCACGGGAGGTGGCGGAGGCGGCTGGCGCGTGAGCGGCGACGCACTCTGATGGTCGACGGGTCAGCCCGGCTCCCCGAGCGGGCGTCCCGCGCGAACGTTCCAGCGACCCGCGCGGCCGCTGAACTCCGTGGCGGTCAGCGGTGGCACGTCGACGCGCCAGAAGGCCGACTCCGGCGCTCCCAACACCCGTACCACCAAAGCCCGTACGACCTCCGGCTCCACCACGGCGACGGTTCGCCCGGTGACGTCGGAGGCCGTGTCCAGCCAGCCCGCCACCCGGTCGCAGAACGCCCGCACCGACTCCCCGTCGTGCGGCGCGGATCCGGGATCGGCAAGCCACCGTGCCACCGCCTCCGGCTCCTTCGCGCTCACCTCGTCGAGGGTCGCCCCGCGCCAGCGGCCCACGTCCAGACCGGCCAACTCCGGTGGGTCCTCAGGGGTGTCGAGGCCGAGCGCGCCCGCGGTCTCGCGGCACCGCACGGTGGGGGAGACCCACAGCCGGGCCGCGGCCGGAACACTGTCCGCGGCCGCCCGCGCGAGCCGCAGCCCCGAGGCGTCGACCGGACATCCGTCGTCGAAGCGGGCCTCGCGCAGTGCCTCGCTGATCGCCGCTGAGATCAGGATCACTCGGCTCGTCATCCACATCCACTTTCCTGTGCAAAACCCTTGTGCGGTACGGGAACCGGCCACGCGGCCGGGTCAGGGGCGCACGCCGTGCCCCTCATGCGCCCTTGGCCGGATCCCCGCCACGCGGTACGGTCTCGTCGATATTGACGACGGTTCGGCGGAAGTCCGGTGGAAATCCGGCACGGTCGCGCCACTGTAAGCCCATCAAGAACCACTCCCGCCAGGGGTGGTGAAGGTCGAGCAAGTCAGACCCGCGGCCGTCGTCCTGTGCACCACCAAGATGGGACGCGAGTTCCCCAGGAGGTTCTGCCCCATGGCGCAGTCCGTCGCTCAGCCGACCGCTACCCCCACCGCCGTTCCCGCGAAGCTGCCGATCGGCGCGATCGCCCCCTGGGCGGTCTTCTTCGGCATCCTGATGCTGGTCCTGCTCTACTTCGTCGGCGCCGAACAGGGCGCCACCTCCCTCGTGTCCGGCGAGAACGTGCACGAGTGGGTGCACGACGCCCGCCACCTGCTCGGCTTCCCCTGCCACTGACGGCGAAGAGGAAACGTACGAGCTCATGAATTCCGCAACTGTCAGAAACCTCCTGGTGCGTGGCATGCTCGCGGGTCTCGCCGCGGGCCTGCTCGCCCTGGTCGTCGCCTACTTCCTGGGTGAGCCGCGCGTGGACTCGGCGATCGCCTACGAGGAGGCGCACTCGCACGAGCACGGCATGGAGATCGTCTCCCGCACGATGCAGTCCACCGGCGGCCTGGCCACCGGTGTCCTCGTCTACGGGGTCTCGTTCGGCGGGATCGCCGCCCTCGCGTACTGCTTCGCGCTGGGCAGGATCGGCCGGTTCGGGCCGCGCGCCAGCGCGCTCCTGCTGTCGGCGGCGGGCCTGCTCGCCGTCTACGTAGTGCCGTTCCTGAAGTACCCGGCCAACCCGCCGTCCGTCGGCGACCCCGACACCATCGGCAAGCGCACGACCCTGTACTTCCTGATGATGGTGCTCAGCGTGCTGCTCGCCGTCGCCACGGTCATCCTGGGCAAGCGCCTCGCGCCGCGCCTGGGCAACTGGAACGCGACGCTCGCGGCGGGCGCGTTCTTCGTCCTCGCCATCGGCCTCGCGTACGCGTTCCTGCCGGCCGTCAACGAGGTCCCGAAGGACTTCTCCGCCACCCTGCTCTGGCAGTTCCGCCTCGCGGCCCTGGCCATCCAGCTGACCCTGTGGACCGCCTTCGGTCTGGTCTTCGGGGTGCTGGCGGAGCGGGTGCTGGCTCCACGACCAGCCACCGTGCGGGAGAAGGAGCCCGCCGCGGAGGCAACTCCCGTCGCTCACTGAGCAGTTGAAAAAGGGCGGTCCCGGTCGTCGACCCGGGCCGCCCTTCTCGTTCAGATCAGCCGCTCGAAGCCGTCCAGCATCGCCGTGAGGCCGATGTCGAAGTGTTCGTCGATCTCCGTGTCGTCGGCCGCGCGGGCGAGGACGTTGTACGCGGGCGATTCGGGCGCGGGCTTCTTGCTGCGGCTCTGCGAACCGAGCCGCACCACCGCCAGGCTCAGCGCGTGCCCGATGGTGAACTCGCGCAGACAGCGAGCGATCTGCAGGGCGTGGGTCGGGGTGAAGCCCCTGGCCTGAAGCAGCTCGATGATCCGTACGCCCGTGTCGATCGATGCACGCGAGCGCACCGGACGGGTCGCGAAGACCGAGACCGCCTGCGGATGGCGGAGCAGCGTGTCGCGCAGCCGCAGGCAGTACTGCTCGGAGACCGCCCGCCAAGTGTCGTCCCAGGGCAGCGAGTCGACGTCGAGCTCGTCGAAGAGCGCCTCCGCGATGCCGTCGAACAGCTCCTCCTGGTCCCGGAAGTAGCGGTACACCGCCATCGGGTCGACCCCGAGCCCCGCGCCGAGCTTGCGCATCGAGAAGTTGCCGAGGCCGTTGGCGTCGATCAGGGCCAGTGCGGCGGCGGCGATGTACGTCCGGTTCAGCGCCGGTCTGACGCGCGGGGACGGCCGCGTGTCCGCCGCGCTGCCCTTGTCGGTCTTCATGAGGAGAGTTGGTCCAGAATCGTGGTCAGCCGCTGGGTGAATTCCTCCGGAAGCTGCTGGTAGACCGTGTGGCCTCCGGGGAACTCCTCGCATGCTACGCCGAGCAGCTCGCTCAGGACGTGAGCGGGACGGTGGTAGGGGCGCCCTTCGCTGTCGCGGCCCGTGGCGAGGCGCCAGGGGATGCCCACGTCCCGCAGGGCATCGAGGTCGGGCTGGTACGCGAAGCAGAACTCGGGCAGTTCCCGCTCGACGAGGATGCGGGAGTTGCCCAGGATGCGGGTCATGGTGTCCGGCTCGCGACCGGTCACCCGCTGCGCGGCACCGGCGGTGGCCAGCATCACGCGGGAGGTCGCGGCGATCAGCGCCTGGCCCCTCGGCGACACGAACATCCGCGGCGGCTGCGGAAGCGTCATCGCGCCGAACGCGGCCGACGCCCGCAGCGGACCCTTCTCCCGGCCGAGCCGTTCGATGTCCTCCATGGCCTGTCGCTCCGGGCTGTCCAAGGGCAGCACCTGCATGAGCGGCGGCTCGTGGACGACGGCGCCGAGCAGTCGCCCGGAGTGGTGCGCCAGCAGTTCCAGCGCGATGATCGCGCCCCCGCTGTTGCCGAAGACGTACGCCTGGTCGATGCCGTAGTGGTCGAGGATTGCGATCACGTCGTCGGCCTGCTGGGGGACGTCGATGCGTGCCGCCGGATCGGCGAGCGGGCTGCGGGAGTTGCCGCGCCGGTCGTAGGTGATCACCGTGAACCGCTCGGCGAGCAGCGGCACGACGTCCTCGAACATGCCCGCGTCGCCACCGCCGCCCGGTACCAGCACCAGGGCGGGGCCCTGCCCGACACGCTCCGTGTGCAGTCGCGCGCAGGAGACCAGGACGGTCGTCGACCGCGCGACACCCGCCTGTTCACGAACGGACTCGTGTTTGCCCATCTGAGTTCTCATTTCACTTCGTGCCTTGAGATGTGATTATGTCTACGCCGTAGGTTAAGTCTACGGTGTAGTTCATCGATTTCAGAATGGAGGAATTCCAGTCATGGGCGCGGAAGCGGCGGACGGGAAGACCACGCTGTCGGCGACGGACGGACGGGCCCGCAGAAGGCGGGCGTACGGGCGTGGATACGCGGTGCTGATGTACACCGTGGCCCTGGTCTACTTCGGGCAGGCCGTCCTGGCCGGCCAGTTCCTTTCGGGCAGCTACGACGCGTTGCGCTGGCACCAGTACGGCGCGACCCTCACGGACGCACTTCTGTTCTGCGCGCTCGTCGTCGGCGCGCTGCTCCGCCGGCACGGCAAGGGAAAGCTGTGGCCGTTTCTGGCGGCGCTCACCCTGCTGCTGGCCAATCAGGCCCAGAACGGCGCGGGGGCCGCCCGGCTGCTGTCCCTGCACATACCACTCGGCGTCGCGATGATCGCGGGCGCGTTCCTGGTCGCCCTGCGGGTACGGCACGCCGGTGAGCCCGCCGACACTGGGACCTCCGCGTGAGCGGGCGCGTCTCCCGGCGCTCCCTGCTGCTGGGCACCGGAGCCGCCGCGCTGACCATCGGCGGATCGGCCGTGCTGGCCTTCGGCTTCCGCGGTACGACATCGACCGGCACCCTGCTGCCCAGCCAGGTCCCGCTGCCCGAGGCGTTCCGGAAGCCGCTGACGGTGCCGCCGGTGCTGAAGCCCACCAGCTCGGCCGACGGCACGGACACCTACGAGATCACCCAGCGCGAGGCGACCGCCGAGATCATCGACGGCCTGCGCACCCCGATCTGGGGGTACGACGGCATCTTCCCCGGCCCGACCCTGGTCACCCGGCGCGGCCGCCGAACCGTCGTGCGGCACCGCAACGAACTCCCCGTCCCCACCGTCGTCCACCTGCACGGCGGCAGGAACGCCCAGCGGCACGACGGCTACCCCACCGACCAGATCCTGCCGACGAGCGGCGCGCACATGAGCGCGCACCACGGCGGCGGCGATGTCAGCCACGGCACGCGCACCTACGAGTACGACACCGACCAGCGGGCGGCCACCCTCTGGTACCACGACCACCGGATGGACTTCACCGGCCCGAGCGTGTGGCGCGGCCTCGCCGGGCTGCACCTGATCACCGACGACGAGGAACGGGCCCTGCCGCTCCCGGACGGCGACCGCGACCTGCCCCTCGTCATCATGGACCGGTCCTTCGCGGCGGACGGCGGCCTGCGCTATCCCAGCGTCGACAAGGACCTGGACAAGACGCCGGGGGTGACCTCCGGATACGAGGCAGGCGTCCTCGGTGACGTCGTCCTGGTCAACGGAACTCCCTGGCCGTACAGGGAAGTCGACGCCGTCCGCCACCGGCTGCGCCTGCTCAACGCCTCCAACGCGCGCCGCTACCGGCTGCGCCTCGACCCGGCCCCGGACGGCGTGCACGAGCCGTTCGTGCAGGTGGCCTCCGACGGAGGGCTCCTCGCCCGGCCGCTGACCCATCCGTACCTCGATCTCGCCTCGGCCGAACGGCAGGAAGTCGTCGTCGACTTCTCGCGCTACCGCGTGGGCCAGAAGGTGCGGCTGGTGAACGACTTCGGCGAGGGATCCACCCGCCAGGTGATGGAGTTCCGCATCGCGCGCAAGGCCAAGGACGACAGCCACGTGCCGCGCACACTCTCGGTGATCGAGCCACTGGATCCCGGACGGGCCGTCAGGGAACGGGACATGGTCTTCCAGTCCAAGTCGATCGGGGACAACCACGGCTGGACCATCAACGGCGAGCCCTTCTCCGTGGACCATGTGCACGCGGCGCCACGTCTCGGCGACATCGAGATATGGAACCTGTACGCGGACTTCCACCATCCGATCCATCTGCACCTGGTGCACTTCCAGGTACTCAACCGCGGCACCAAGGAACCCGGGCGGTTCGACCACGGCTGGAAGGACACCCTGGACCTGTGGCCCGCCGAACAGGCCCGGATCATCGCGCGGTTCGACGGCCACCGCGGCAAGTACGTCTTCCACTGCCACAACCTGGAGCACGAGGACATGATGATGATGGGCAACTTCGAGGTCCGCTGAGCGTGCGCCACCCCCGGTACGGGGGTGCGCCGAGCGCGAGTCGAGCAGTGCTCCAGGCCCGTTCATGGCGGCGGGCATACGTTCGGCGCACCTCACCGAGTTCACTTCCGGGTGGGAGCGACGACCGAGTCAGCCCAGGAGAGCCATGTCCCGCCGTCTGTTCACCTCGGAGTCCGTGACCGAGGGCCATCCCGACAAGATCGCCGACCAGATCAGCGACGCGATTCTGGACGCGTTGCTGAAGGAGGACCCGGCCTCGCGTGTGGCCGTGGAGACGTTGATCACGACCGGTCTGGTGCATGTGGCCGGGGAGGTCTCCACCCGGGCGTACGCGCCGATCGCGCAGCTGGTGCGGGAGAAGATCCTCGACATCGGCTACGACTCCTCGAAGAAGGGCTTCGACGGCTCCTCGTGCGGGGTGTCGGTGTCCATCGGCGCGCAGTCCCCGGACATCGCGCAGGGTGTGGACACCGGCGGCGCGGGGGACCAGGGCCTGATGTTCGGCTACGCGTGCGACGACACGCCGGAGTTGATGCCGCTGCCGATCCAGCTCGCCCACCGGCTGTCGCGCCGGCTGTCCGAGGTGCGGAAGAACGGTGCGATCCCGTATCTGCGGCCGGACGGCAAGACCCAGGTCACCATCGAGTACGACGGTGAGCGCGCGGTGCGTCTGGACACAGTCGTGGTGTCCTCGCAGCACGCGGCGGACATCGATCTGGAGACGCTGCTGGCCCCCGACATCCGCGAGTTTGTGGTCGAGCCGGAGCTGAAGGCCCTCCTCGACGATGGCATCAAGCTGGACATCGAGGGCTACCGGCTGCTGGTGAACCCGACCGGACGTTTCGAGATCGGCGGCCCGATGGGCGACGCCGGCCTGACCGGCCGGAAGATCATCATCGACACGTACGGGGGCTACGCCCGGCACGGCGGTGGCGCGTTCTCCGGCAAGGACCCCTCCAAGGTGGACCGTTCGGCGGCGTACGCGATGCGCTGGGTGGCGAAGAACGTCGTCTCCGCCGGGCTGGCCCGGCGCTGCGAGGTCCAGGTCGCCTACGCCATCGGCCGGGCGGAACCGGTCGGTCTGTTCGTGGAGACCTTCGGTACCGCGACCGTCGACGCGCGGAAGATCGAGGACGCGATCACCGAGGTCTTCGACCTCCGTCCGGCGGCCATCATCCGCGACCTCGACCTGCTGCGCCCGATCTACGCGCAGACCGCCGCGTACGGCCACTTCGGCCGCGAACTGCCCGACTTCACCTGGGAGCGCACCGACCGCGTCGACGCGCTGCGCAACGCCGCCGGGCTCTGACCCCACACCCGCCGACCGACGGTTCAAGGAGATCCCCGTGCGCATCGCCGTCACCGGATCGATCGCGACCGACCACCTCATGACGTTTCCCGGACGCTTCGTCGAGCAGCTGATGAGCGAGCACCTGGAGAAGGTGTCGTTGTCGTTCCTCGCCGACGCACTGGAGATCAGGCGCGGCGGAGTGGCCGCCAACATCTCCGTGGGCCTCGGACGGCTCGGACTCACCCCGGTCCTGGTGGGCGCGGCCGGCGTCGACTTCGCCGAGTACCGCGACTGGCTGCGCGCCAACGGCGTCGACACCGAGTCGGTGCGGGTGAGCGCGACCCGGCACACGGCCCGCTTCGTGTGCACCACCGACGCCGACCAGAACCAGATCGCCACCTTCTACGCCGGGGCGATGGCGGAGGCACGCGAAATCGCCCTGGCGAGCGTCGTCCGACGCGTCGGCGGGCTCGGCCTGGTGATGGTCGGGCCCGACGATCCCGAAGCGATGCTCCAGCACACCGACGCCTGCCGGGCACTCGGCCTGGACTTCGGGGCCGACCCCTCGCAGCAACTCGCCCGGCTGGGACGGGAGGAGACCCGGCGCCTCGTCGACGGGGCCCGCTTCCTGTTCACCAACGCCTACGAAGCGGCCCTGATCCAGGAGCGCACCGGCTGGACCACCCCGGACATCCTTGAGCGGGTGGGCAGCTGGATCGTCACGCACGGCGCGGAGGGCGTCAGCGTCTCCCGCGCCGGCCGGACGGAGCTGCGGATCCCCGCCGTCGAGGCGGCCGGGATCGTGGACCCGACCGGCGCCGGAGACGGCTTCCGCGCCGGCTTCCTCGCGGGCACCTCCTGGGGATGGCCGCACGAACGGGCCGCCCAACTCGGCTGCGCGCTGGCGACGTTGGTGCTCGAGTCCCTCGGCACGCAGGAGTACAAGCTGTCCACCGCCGATCTGCACCTGAGGATCGAGGAGGCCTACGGGCCCGCGGCGGCCGCCGAGATCACCCACGACCTGGAGAGGCGATGACCATCAAAGAGTGCCGCATCTGCGGCAACCGCACCCTGCTGCCGATACTCGACCTGGGGGCGCAGGCCCTCACCGGCATCTTCCCGCGCAGCCGCGACGAGGAAGTCCCCGCCGTGCCCCTCGAACTCGTCCGCTGCTCGCCCGACGGCTGCGGCCTCGTCCAGCTGCGGCACACCGCCGACTTCGGGCTGATGTACGGCGAGGGGTACGGATACCGGTCCGGGCTCGGCGAGTTCATGATCCGCCACCTCGGGAGCAAGGCCGCCCTGCTCACCGAACTCGCCGGCCTCGGCCGTGACGACCTCGTCCTCGACATCGGCAGCAACGACTCCACCCTGCTGCGCGCCTACCCGGCGGACGGTCCCACCCTGGTCGGCATCGATCCGACGGGCGAGAACTTCCGCGAGTACTACCCCGACCATGTCACGCTGATCCCGGAGTTCTTCTCCAGGGAGGCCTTCGCCGGCCACTTCGGCAGCCGCAAGGCCAAGGTCGTCACCTCCATCGCCATGTTCTACGACCTGCCGCGCCCCCTCGACTTCATGCGGGACGTCCACGACGTCCTCGCCGACGACGGAGTGTGGCTGCTGGAACAGAGCTACATGCCGGCCATGCTCGAAGCCACCGCGTACGACGTGGTGTGCCACGAACACCTCGAGTACTACGCCCTGCGGCAGATCGAGTGGATGGCCGAGCGCACCGGACTGACCGTCATCCGCGCCGAGTTGAACGAGGTGTACGGCGGCAGCCTCTGCGTCGTCCTGGCCAAGAACCCCGGCCGGCACCGCGTCGACGAGGCCGGGATCGCCGCCATCCGCGCCCGCGAGGCCGCGCTCGGACTGGACACCATGGCTCCGTTCGAGGCGTTCGCGCACCGGGCGGTGGAATACCGCGACGGGCTGCGCGACTTCCTCGACACCTCCCGCGCGGCGGGCAAGCTGACCCTCGGATACGGGGCTTCCACCAAGGGCAACGTGATCCTCCAGTACTGCGGGATCACCGAACGGGACCTGCCGTGCATCGGCGAGGTCAACAAGGACAAGGACGGCTGCTTCACCCCCGGCACGGGGATCCCCATCGTCACCGAGGCCGAGGCCAAGTCGCGCCGCCCCGACCAACTGCTCGTGCTGCCCTGGATCTACCGGGACGGCTTCGTCGAGCGGGAGCAGGCCTACCGGGAGAGCGGCGGCAAACTGGTCTTCCCGCTGCCTGAACTCACCATCATGTGAGCTACAGGGATTTGATCAACGGTTGGGGTTCGCACGTGGCTCCTGCGGCACAATGAAGGCATGCCAGCCGGTGCCGCCATCAGTGTGCTCGGACCGCTGCGGGTAAGCGCCCCGGACGGGACCGCCGACGTGCGCGGAGCCCGGCTGCAGACCCTCCTCGCGGTCCTGGCGCTCGCCGCGGGCCGGGAGGTGGCCCGCGCGGACCTCCTCGAAGCGCTCTGGGACGACACCCTGCCGTCCGCCCCGGACAACGCGCTCCAGGCCCTGATCTCCCGGCTCCGGCGGGCCCTGCCCGGACTCGTCGTCGAGTCGAGCCCCACCGGCTACCGGCTGGTCGTCGGGCGCGACGAGGTCGACGCGTTGCGCTTTGAATCACTCGTCCTGGCCGTCGGCGCCGCCCGCGGCCACGAGCGGCGCGCCGCACTGCTGGGCGACGCCCTGGCACTGTGGCGCGGCCCGGCCCTGGCCGGACTGACCCCCACACGGGTCGTACGCGCCCACGCCACCCGTCTGGAAGAGCTCAGACGGCGCGCGAGGGAGGACCGCGTCGACGCCGAGATCGCGGGCGGTGGCGGCGCCGGACTCGTCGCCGAACTCGCGGGACTGGTCTCGGAGGACCCCTTCCGGGAGAAGTTACGCGTCCAGCTGATGCGGGCGCTCCAGGCCGCGGGGCGGCAGACCGAGGCCCTCGCCGTCTACGAGGAGGCGAGGGCCCAGCTCGTCGAGGCGTACGGAATCGACCCCTCGGCCGAACTCCACCAGGCATATCTGGACGTCCTGCGCGGTGAAGGACCGCCGTCGTCCCAACAGCCCCTCCGGGAAGCGCGGTTGCCCGTGCCGCTCACCGAACTGATCGGCAGGGAAGCCGATGTCGAACGGATCCGGGAACTCCTGGCCCGCGCCCGGCTGGTCACCGTCGTCGGCCCCGGCGGCGTCGGCAAGACCCGGGTCGCCCTGGAGTCGGCCCGCCGTGTCGACGCCCGCGGCACCGACCGCGTCTGCCTGGTCGAACTCGCCGCCGTCACCGACCCGGTGAACATACCCCGCACCATCCTGGACGCCACGGGCGCCGGCGAGGGCGGACTTCTCTCCGCCCCCGGATTCGAGGCCGCGCGGGGTGCCGTACTGCGCCGGCTGACGAGCCTGCTGGCCGAGGAACGCGTCCTGCTCGTCCTCGACAACTGCGAGCACCTCGCCGACATGGTCGCCGAGACCACCGCGGCCCTGCTCGCCCGCTGCCCCAACCTCCGTGTCCTGGCGGCCAGTCGGCAGCCCCTCGGCGTCAACGGCGAGCGACTGCACCACCTTTCCGGGCTGGCGCTGCCGCGGCGGACCGCCGACGCCCCCGACAGCCCCGCGGTACGGCTCTTCGTCGACCGCGCCACCGCCGTGCGCCCCGCCTTCGCGCTGGACGGGCACACCGCGGAGCCGGTCGTCGCGATCTGCCGCGCGCTGGACGGACTGCCGCTGGCCCTCGAACTCGCCGCAGCCCGGCTGCTGTCCCTCTCCGTCGGGCAGATCCGCGACCGCCTCGACGACCGGTTCCGGCTCCTGGGACCCGAAGGACATCCCGCCGACGGACGGCAGCGCACCCTGCGGGCGGTGATGGACTGGAGCTGGGACCTGCTGGACGACACCGAGCGCACCCTGGCCCGGCGGCTCGCCGTCTTCGCGGGCCGCGTCGACCTCCCGCTGATCGAGCAGGTCGTCGCCGGTGACGGACTCCCCGGCGACGACCTCGACACCCCGCTGTCCTCACTCGTCGCCAAGTCCATCGTGCAGACGGAGGAGACCGACGGGCGCATCGGCTACCGCATGCCCGAGACCGTACGGCTCTACGCCGCCGAGCAGCTCGCCGCAGCGGGCGACGAGGACAGGGCGAGACTGCGGCACGCCCAGGCGCTCCTGTCGATCGCCGAGACCGCCGAGCCGAAACTGCGCCGGATCGGACAGCCCGCCGAACTCACCGCGCTGACCGGCCTGTTGGACGACTTCCACGCGGCCCTTCGGTGGTCCGTCGACACCGGGCAGCCCGAACTGCCGCTGCGCCTGGTCGCCGCGCTGGAATGGTTCTGGCTGCTCAGCGGGCGGCGCGCGGAGGGCACGGAATGGACGCGCCGCGCACTCGCCGTGCCGTGCGGGACCCGGCCCAGGGAGCGGGCGATCGTCTGCACCATCGGAGGACTTCAGCACGGAGCCCTGCTCGGGCAGGAGGAAGGCGTCGCGTACCTCTTCGAGGCGCTGGCCCTGATCCAGGACCTGGCGGAGGCGGAAAAGGACCACCCGGTCCTGGTGGCCGCCTCGGTCCTGGGCTCCCTCGCCTCCGGAACGCCGGAACTGGTCAGCGAACTGCTGCGCGGACTCACCGGCCACGGGGACCCCTGGATCGGCTCGTTCGCCCGGATGCTCGGCGCCCGGATGCTCGCCAACGCCGGGCAGCCGCACGCCGCACGGGACGAACTCCTCGCCGCGCTGGACGGGTTCCGTACGCTCGGCGAGCGCCTCGGACTGACGTACACGCTCACCGCGCTGGCCGAGTCCGAGAGCGCCCGCGGCGACCATGTGGGCGCGATGAGCGCGCTGGAGGAGGCATTGCGCGCGGTCACCGAGCTGGGGGTCGCCGAAGACCGGCCGATGCTCATGGTCCGCCTCGCGGTGGAGCACGCCAGGACCGGCAGCCCCGACCGGGCCGAAGCCACTCTGGAAGAGGCCGCGGCGGAGGCGTTCCGGCTCGGCCTCGGCGAGGTGCTGGGCGTCGCCCACCACGTCCTGGGCGACCTGCGCCGCAGCGCCGGCCGACCGGCCGAGGCCCGCCGGCTGCTCGACCGCGCCCTCGCCGAGGTCATGGCCCACGGTCAGGGCGTCGGCCACCGTCCCGCCGTCCTCACCAGCCAGGGACACCTGGCCGTCGCCGAAGGCCGGCTACCGGCCGCGCTTCAGGCCTGTACGACCGCGCTGGACCTCGCCCGACAGGTCGAGGACGCCCAGTTGACGGCCCGTGTACTGGTCCTCGCCGCGGACATCGCCCTCGCCCAGGCCGAGCCCAAGTCCGCGGCGGTCCTCCTGCACACCGCCGCGGACGTCCGGGGCCAGCAGCTCGACGCCGACCCCGACGTCCACCGGGTCGCCCGGGCGACCCGGCTGGCGCTCGGGGACGACCGGTACGGGGCCGCACGGGCCGTGTCCGCGGACGAGACCGAGACACTGATCGCGGGCCTCGGCGGACGGCTCGCACCTCCGTCGGCACGGTGAGCGGGGACCGGGCGCGGACGGAGGTCCGGCTCAGCGGCCGACCGGCGTCGCCGCCAGCTCCGTGAGCAGGGGCACCACCGCGCTCGGCGCGGGCAGCCGGCGGATCTCGTCGGCGAGGGCCTCGGCCGCGGCGCGGTAACCGGGCGCGGACAGCACCTCCTCCACCGCCGCGCGCAGGCCCGCCGTGGACTCCGCCCGCAGGGCCGCGTCCAGGTCGAGCACCACGCCGGCACCGCGCGCCGCGATCCGCTCGCCGACCGCCGCCCACGAGGGATTCGGCTGGGCGACGATCAACTGCGGGACACCGAATGCCAGACCGGTCAGGGCGGTTCCCGCGCCGCCGTGGTGCAGCAGCGCGTCGCAGTCGCCGAGGAACAGGTCCAGCGGCACCTGCCCGGGCGCGCGCACGGCGGCGGGCAGGGCGCCCGCGTCCTGGGGCACGGCGGTGACGACCGACTCCAGGTCGGATACGGCGGCCAGTTCACGGATCAGCGCGTCCCACACCGCGGGCTGGGTCAGCATCGGTGTCTCGCCGCCGAACGACACGCACAGCCGGCGCCCCGAACGCGGCCGCTGAGCCCAACGGGGCGGCGTACCCGCCCCGTTGAACGGCACGAACCGCACCGGCTGCGCGGCCGCCGCGTCCGTGCACTGCAGACTCGGCGGGCACGGGTCGAGCACCATCGAGGGCAGCGCCGGACCGCCGTCGACCCCGCGCAGGGCCGCCACCTCGGCGAGTGCCTCGACGGCCCGCGGAATCGACTGCGAACTGATGCGGTCGGGCCCCCAGCGGTGCACCACGGCCGGGACCCGCAGCGCGGCCGCAACGATCAGACCGCTGAACTCGATCGGATCCACCAGGAGCAGATCCGGCTGCCAGTCACGGGCAACGTCCAGATGCTCGTCCAGGACGCCGTCGACCCGCTGCCGCCAGCGTTCCTGAAGCAGTGTCCAGTCCGGCCCCGCCCCGGGCAGCCCCGAGGGCGCCGCCGAGCGCCGGACGCGCCGGCCCGGCGGCTCGCTCACCACGGCCGCCGACAGCCCGGCGGCCGCCGCCCGCTCCGCCACGGGCGCGCCGCCCGCGACCAGGACCTCGTGCCCGGCCGCCCGCAGGGCCCAGGCGACCGGCACCATCGACATCAGATGACTCGGCACCAGCGCGACGATCAGCACCCTCATACGTGAACTCCCTTACCGCTCGCGGTGATAGGCGCGCAGTGCCAGCGGGGCGAACACCACGAAGAGGACGGCCGACGCGATCAGCGTCTTCGTCACGGGTTCGCCCACCGGACCGCCGACCAGCAGACCGCGGATCGAATCGGCCAGCATGGACACCGGGTTGAGTTTCACGATCGCCTGGAGCCACCCCGGCATGGTCTCCACCTGGACGAAGGCGTCGCTGATGAAGGTCAGCGGCAGCATGATCCCGAAGGCCAGCGCCTGCACATTCTCCGGATCCTTGGCCAGCAGCCCGGCCAGCACCGACGCCCAGGACAGTGCGAACGAGAACACCAGGAGCAGCAGGAACATCGGGATCAGCTGACCCCAGCTCGTCTCGATCCGGAAGCTCAGCAGCATCCCGAAGGCCAGCAGCAGCACCACCGACCACACGAGCATGACGTAGTCCGCGAAGATCCTGCCGATCAGCGGTGCGGTACGGGAGATCGGCAGGCTGCGGAAGCGGTCGAACAGCCCCTTCGTCACATCGGTGTTCATCCCGATCGCGGTGCGCGCGGTGACCAGGACGGTGCTCTGCACGATCAGCCCGGGGACCACGAACTGCAGATACGCGTGGCGCGAGCCGGCCATCTGACCCGCGAGGACGAAGGCGAACAGGAAGACGAAGATGACCGGCTGGATGCCGACCTCGACGAGCGTCTCCGGACTGTGCTTGATCTGCACCAGCTGCCGCCAGGCGACCGTGGCACTCTGCTGCACGGCCGCGGCCGGTCCGCGGCGACGGGCCACCCGGTCCGTGGGTTCGGCGATGGTCGTCATACCGGTGCTCCCGTCGTCAGCTGCTTGAACACCTCGTCGAGGCTCGGCTCGCGGATGGACAGTTCGGTGACCGCGATCCCGGCCTCGTCCAGGCGCCGCACGACCGCGTACAGGGCCGCCGTGTCGCTCACCCGGGAGGTGACGGCCTGGCCTTCGACCGTATGGCCGCCGGTCACCTCGCTCACGATGGCCGCCACCCGGTCCAGGTGCGCGCCGTCCAGCGGGCGTACCTGGAGCGTGGGCCGGCCCACCTCGCGCTTGAGGATCTCCGGCGTGCCTCGAGCCACGACGGAGCCGTGGTCGATGACCACGATGTCGTCGGCGAGCTGGTCCGCCTCCTCCAGGTACTGCGTGGTGAGCAGGACGGTCACCCCTCGGCGCACCTCCCCGCGGATGATCTCCCACAGCTGGTCACGGGCGTTGGGGTCGAGGCCCGTCGTCGGCTCGTCCAGGAAGATCACCTTGGGGTCGCCGACCAGACAGGCCGCCAGGTCCAGACGCCTGCGCATACCTCCGGAGTACGTCTTGGCGGTGCGGTCGCCGGCATCGGTGAGACCGAAGCGCTCCAGCAGGCTCAGCGCCGTGCGCCGGGAGTCGGCCCGCGACCGGCCGAGCAGCCGGCCCAGGAACACCAGGTTCTCGACGCCGGTCAGGGTGTCGTCGACGGAGGCGTACTGCCCCGTCAGGCCGATGATGTCGCGGACCCGGTCCGGGGCCTTCGCCACATCGTGCCCGTGGACGAAGGCCTGCCCGCCGTCCGGGCGCAGCAGAGTGGCGAGGATGCGTACGGCCGTCGTCTTGCCGGCCCCGTTCGGACCGAGCAGGCCCAGCACGGTGCCTTGCTCGGCCGCAAGGTCCACGGAAGTGAGCGCGACCGTCTCGCCGAAGCGTTTGGCCAGGCCGGCGGCCTCAATCGCGGCTGTCACAGGTCTGTTTCCCTTCTCTTTCCCTCCCCTGAGGGCAGCCCGTGGGGAGAGCCCGTGGGGAGGGGGGTCGGGTCCGGAGGCTAGGGAGCGGCACTTACAGGCGGCTGACACGGGCCTGACGCGAGTGTGGGCGGCAGCCCTCGATCGACGTTCCAGCCCCGCTTGAGTGGTCCGGGTGAGTCTGACCCGGACATTGAGGGGACCGTGCCGGGAGGCCTGCGTGCGAGTCGGCGACATCTACATCGATGCACTGGGGACATGGCTCCCCGAGCCCTACAGCGCGGAGCGTGCGGTACGCGAAGGGCTCTACGAAGCCGTGGACTTCGAGGAGAACGGACTGCTCGCGGCACGGGTCGCGGGCCCCGACGAGGCGCCGGCGGAGATGGCCGTCCGCGCGGTGCGGCAGCTCGCGGAGCGCCGCGGCTCGGATCTGTCCGACGTGGACCTCCTGGTGCACGCCGGTTCGTCCTGGCAGGGGCCGGAGGGCTGGCGGCCCGCCTCGTACATCCAACGCAAGACGGTGGGCGGCACCGGCCCCGCCTGGGAGCTCACCATGGGCTGCCTCGGCGGACTGACCGCCCTGGAGGTCGCGGTCGGCTTCCTGCGCGGCGACGCGTCACGGCGCACGGTGCTCTTCACCTCCGCGGACAACTGGTCGTCCCCCGTGGTGGACCGCTGGAGGTCCTTCCCCGGCGTCATCCTCGGCGACGGCGCGTCGGCCCTCACCCTGGGCAGGGGCACGGGGTTCGCACGGCTGCTGTCGGTCAACACCGGCGGCGTCCCCGACCTGGAGGGCATGTACCGCGGCAGCGAGCCCCTGTTCCCCGGCACCTCCCTGCAACGCGCCCCTCTGGACTTCCGGCTGCGAGCGACGGCGTACAAGGAGACCGAGCAGGCCAGCTCCGAGGCGATGATGCTGTCCGCCAAGGTCCAGCTGGAACTCATCGACCGCAGCCTCGAAGAGGCCGGCATCGGCCGCTCCGACATCACGCGTGTCGCCTACGTCAACTACGCACGGCTGGCGACCCAGATGTGGCTGCTCGATCCGCTCGGCATCCCGATGTCCACCTCCACCTGGGAGATCGGCCGGCACATCGGGCACATCGGCCCGAGCGACCAGCTCGTCTCCCTGGACCGGCTGCTGTCCCACGGTGAACTCGGCCCCGGAGACCACGTCCTGCTCGCCGGGCTCGGCCCGGGCATGACCCTCGGCAGCGCCGTGCTGGAGATCGTCTCCCGGCCCTCCTGGCTCGACTGACCTCCGGACACCGGACCCAGGATTCCGCACCACGCTCCCCGCTAGCAGAAAGGCTCTGTGATGGCCGACTCGCCGTCCGACGGTCGTTCGACCATGCCCATCGCCATCGTCGGTATCGGGTGCCGCTTTCCCGGCGCGCGCGGAGCAGACGCGTTCTGGTCGCTGCTCCGCGCGTCACGCGATGTGATCTCCGAGGTTCCGGCAGACCGCTTCGACGTCGACGCGTTCCACGAACCGGGCCCCGTCAAGCCCGGGAAGATCAGCACGCGGTACGGCGGATTCCTGGACCACGTAGACGAGTTCGACGCCGTCTTCTTCGGGGTCGCGCCCAAGGAAGCGGCGCACATGGACCCGCAGCAGCGCCTGCTCCTGGAGACGACGTACGACGCGCTGGTGGACGCCGGGATCGCCGCCGACACCCTCGCCGGCAGCAGCACGGGCGTCTTCGTCGGCCAGCTCACCGCCGACTACTGGGACCTGCTCAGCCGTGAGAGCGACCTCGACATCTATGCCAACACGGGCACGACCCGCGCGGTCACCTCGGGCCGGGTTTCGTACGCCTTCGATCTGCGCGGGCCCAGTCTGACGCTCGACACGGCCTGTTCGTCGGCCCTGACGGCGGTGCACCTGGCCTGCGAGAGCCTGCGCAACGGCGAGTCGTCCCTCGCCCTGGCCTCTGGTGTCAACCTGGTCCTGCAGCCGGAGCCGAGCATCACCTTCTCCCAGGCCGGAATGCTGGCACCCGACGGCCGGTGCAAGTTCGCGTCGCCCGCCGCGGACGGCTTCGTGCGCAGCGACGGCATCGCGACGGTCGTCCTGAAGCGGCTGGACCAGGCGGAGGCCGACGGCGACGACATCTACGCGGTCGTCCTCGGCTCGGCCGTGACCAGCGACGGCGAAGGCAGCGGCTATCTGCTCACCCCCTCGGTGGAGGGCCAGGAGAGGACCCTGCGCTCCGCCTACCGCAACGCCGGCGCCGACCCCGCCGCGGTGGGCTACGTCGAGGCCCACGGCACCGGCACCGCCATCGGCGACCGCGTCGAACTGACCGCGCTGGCCCGCGTCCTGGGCGAGAACCGCCCCGCCGGCGAGCCGTGCCGGGTGGGCTCGGTGAAGACCAACATCGGGCACACCGAGGCAACCGCCGGACTCGCCGGGCTCATCAAGACCGCCCTGTGCGTCAAGCACGGGCGGATTCCGGCCAGCCTGCACGCCGAGACCCTGACCGACTCCGTCGACTGGGACGAGCTGCCGCTGGTCGTCCAGCGCGAGCCCGCCGTCTGGGAAGCGCGGGGACCGCGGCTCGCCGGAGTGAGCTCCTTCGGTATCTCCGGCACCAACGCACACGTCGTCCTGGCCGAGCACACGCCCGCCGCGCCCGAGGCCAAGGAGACGCAGCCGGCGCCGGACGCCGAGGACGAGACCGGCCCGGTGCTGCTGCCGCTGTCCACCCGTGGCCCGGCCGCGCTGCGCCGGGCGGCCGCGGACCTGGCCGACTTCCTCGGCCCGGACGGCGCGGGGCGCGAGATCCCGCTCCGGGACATCGTGGCGACCGCCGCCACCCGCAGGCAGCACCTCGACAGCCGGGTCGCCGTGGTGGGCAGCTCGCACGACCAACTCGCCGAAGCCCTCCGGGCGTTCGGCGACGGAGCGCTCCCCTCGGGGGCAGGCCGCACGGCCGACGACGTCGAGGACAAGCCCGTCCGAACGGTCTTCGTCTTCCCCGGCCAGGGTTCCCAGTGGGTCGGCATGGGCCGGGAACTGCTCGCCACCTCGCCGGCCTTCCGCGAGGCCCTGACGCGCTGCGACGAGGCGGTACGGGCCGAGACAGGCTGGTCGGTCCTGGACCGTATCGCCGACGACGCGCCGCTCACCGAGATCGACGTCATCCAGCCCACGCTCTGGGCGATGGAAGTGGCCCTGGCACACCTGTGGCGGTCCTGGGGAGTCGAGCCCGACGCCGTCGTCGGGCACAGCATGGGCGAGGCGGCCGCGGCGTGCGTGACGGGCGCGCTGACGGTCGAGGACGCGGCGGCCGTGATCTGCCGGCGCAGCCGTCTCCTGCGGCAGGTCGCGGGCCAAGGAGCCATGGCCTTCGTCGAGTTGACCGCCGAGGAGGCGGAGCGGGAGATCGCCGACCACGCCGACCGGGTGTCCGTCGCCGTGATCAACGGCCCCACCTCCACCGTGCTGGCGGGCGACCCGGGAGCGCTGGAGGAGATCCTGGACCGTCTGAAGCAGCGGGACGTCTTCGGCCAGCCGATCAAGGTGGACGTCGCCTCGCACAGCCCCCAGATGGATCCCCTGCGCGAGCAGCTCCTCGAAGAGCTCTCCTTCGTACGGCCCCGCTCCGGCAGCGTCCCGTTGCACTCCACCGTTCTCGACGAGGTGCTGGACGGTTCCCAGCTCAACACCGGCTACTGGGCGTTGAACCTGCGGGAACCGGTGCGCTTCGGTCCCGTGGTGCAAGGGCTGCTGAACACCGGACGTACGCTCTTCATCGAGATGAGCCCCCACCCGGTGCTCGTGCCCGCGGTGCTCGAATGCCTCTCCCTGGCCGGGGAGAACGCCGGCGTGGTAGTGCCCTCGCTGCGCCGGGACGAACCCGAGCGCGCGACCCTGCTGGACGCCGTGGCCACGCTGTACACGGCGGGTGTCCCCGTCGACTGGCACAGCCTGGGCCATGAGGGCAGCCCGGTACGGCTGCCCAAGTACCCCTGGCAGCGGAGCAGCCACTGGTACACGCCGAGCCGGCCCGCCGGAACGCCCCTCGTGCGCGGGGCGGCCGCCCCGGGGCATCCCCTGCTGGGCGCACGGCGGACGAGCGGGCCCGACCTCGTCCGGGAGGGAAGGCTGGACCTCGCCGGCACCAACGCCTACCTTGCCGACCACCAGGTGCAGGGCGCCGCCCTGCTGCCCGGCACCGCGTACGTGGAGATGATGACCGCGGCGGCCCGCGAGGCGCTCGCACCCCACCAGCCGGCCCTCACCGAACTCGGCTGCCACCGGGCCATGTTCCTGCGCCCCGGCGAAGAGCCGCTCGTCCAGGTGCGGATCAGCGGGGCCGGTTCACCGGATCCGCGTATCGAGGTCCGCAGCAGCGTGGACGGCGAGCCGATGATCGTGCACGCCACGGCGCGGATCCTCACCGACGGCCCGGCGCCGCGTACAGCGGACGACACCCTGGCGTCCCGGTCGGCGGCCCGCGAACGGGCCACCGGCCACTGGAGCGGAGCGGACTTCTACGCCGACTCCGCGCGCAGCGGCAACATCTGGGGTCCGGCGTTCCAGGGGATCACCGAACTGTGGCGCAGGGACGGCGAGGCGCTCGCCCGGGTCCAGACGCCGCCCGCACTGCGTACGACGGACGACGCGCAGATCTTCCACCCCGCCCTGCTGGACGCCTGTGCCCAGGTCCTCTCGGCCACTGTCACCGGGCAGGACGGCGCCGCGTCCGAGGTGTTCGTGCTGGCGAGCATGGACCGGGTCAGTCTGTACGGCAGCCCCCGGGGACCGTTGTGGAGCCATGCCGTGCGCACGTCCCGGGACGACGTCTCCTACGTCGGGGACATCACCGTCACCGATGAGGACGGCACGGTCCTCGCCGAACTGCACGGCGTACGGCTGCGCTACCTGGAACGCGAAGGCGTCCGGCCGGGCGACGCGAACCCGCGCACACGCCACGGCAGCACGCCGGACGACGACCGGGAACTGTCAGAGTGGCTCTACGAGCTCGACTGGCGGCCCGCGCCGCGCCGCGCCGGAGGGGAACTCCCGGACGGCCCCTGGCTGGTCTTCGCGGACCGGCACGGCGTCGGGACCGCGCTCGCCGAGCGACTGACCGCGGCGGGGCGGACCTGCGTACGGGTGTCCGCCGGTGCCGGCTATCGCCGGCTGAGCGACACCGCGGTCGAACTGGACCCCGGCTCCCCGGACGACTACCGCAGGCTGCTGAGCGAGCTCGACCGGTCCGCGCCGTGGCGGCTCGTCCACCTGTGGAGCCTCGACGACGGCCCCGCCCACCACGCCTGCCACGACGTACTGCGCCTCGCCCAGTCCTCCGGCCGACTGCGGGCCGGCATCGCCGGGTACTGGCTCGTCACACGGGGCGCGCAGACCGCCGTCGACACCGACCGCGTCCAGGCACCGGCCCACGGCGCCGTCTGGGGAATGGCCCGGGCGATGGCCCGCGAGCACCCCGGATGGGCCGTGCGGCTGGTGGACCTCGGCGCGGCGGACGGCGCCGACGCCCTGCTCGGCGAGCTCACCGAGGACGGGACCGAGGACCAGATCGCGCTGCGCGCCGGCACCCGGCTCGCCGCCCGGCTGGTGCGCCGGCCCTGGCGCCGGGAGAGCCGGCCGAGTCCGGCCGCGACCGGCCCCTCGCAGAACCTTCGGATGTCCGTCGAGGCACCGGGAGTTCTCGGCAAACTGAGCTTCGCCCCCGCCGAACGGACCGCACCCGGGCCCGGCGAGGTCGAGCTCCGGGTCGACCACGTGGGGCTCAACTACCGTGACGTACTCCTCGCGTTGGGGGCCCTGCCGGACTCCGCGGGAGCACCGCTCGGACTCGAGTGCAGCGCCACCGTGACCGCGGTCGGCGCCGAGGTCACCTCGGTCCGCGAGGGCGACGAGGTCGTCGCCGTCGTCGAGGGCGGCCTCGCCCAGTACGTACGGACATCGGCGCACATGGTGGCCCGTCGTCCCGCGGGACTGTCGGCGGCGGAGGCCGCGACACTGCCCATCGCCCTGGTCACCGCCTACCACGCGATGTTCGACGTCGCCGGACTCCGCGAGGGCGACCGGGTGCTCATCCACTCCGCCACCGGCGGGGTCGGCATGGCCGCACTCCAGCTCGCGCGCTGGAGGAACCTGGAGATCTACGCCACCGCCGGCAGCCCCGAACGGCGCGCCCTGCTGCGCGCGATGGGCGTCCGGAACGTCGCCGACTCGCGCTCGCTCGCGTTCGCGGACATGGTGCGCGAGGCGACGCTGGGGGAGGGGGTGCACGCCGTCCTCAACACGCTCAGCGGGCAGGATGCGATCTCGGCGAACCTCTCCCTGGTCGCCTCGCACGGCACCTACGTCGAGCTGACGAAACGCGACCTCTACGCGGGCACCCCGATCGACCTGCGACCGTTGCTGCGCAATGTCTCCTTCTCCGTGGTGGACGTGGTGGACATGCTCCAGCGCCGGCCGCGGATGGTCGGCGAGGTGCTGGCCAAGGCACTGCGGCTGGTCGCGGCGGGTGAGCTCGGCCCGCTGCCGTACCGCGTCTTCCCGGCCGCGCGGGCAGGCGACGCCTACCGGGAGATGGCCGCGGCGCGGCACACCGGCAAGGTGCTCGTCGCCCTGGACGGCAGCGAGGAACAACCGCGGGCCGAGCGCCCCGCAGGGCGACGCGGGCGGACGCCCGCCGCGAGCGGCGCCGGACACCCGCGGATCAGCTCCGACGCGACCTACCTCGTGAGCGGCGGACTGGGCGGCCTGGGACTGGAGGTGGCGCACTGGCTGGCCGACCGGGGAGCGCGGGAACTGCTCCTGCTCGGCCGGACCCCGCTCGCCGCGGACGGATCGCCCGACGTACGTCTGGAGGGCCTGCGAAGCCGCGGGGTCAGGGCCGACTACGAGGCGCTCGACGTGGCCGACGAGTCTGCCCTCCGCGACGTCCTCGCGCGACGCGCTTCCGCCGGGCTGCCACCGGTCCGCGGTGTCGTCCACGCCGCCGGAGTGGTCCTGTTCAAGAGCCTCGACGAGACGACCCGCGAGGAACTCACGGGCTCGCTGCGGCCCAAGGGGGACGGCGCGCTCGCACTGCACAACGTGCTCGATGGTGCCCCCGACGGCGCTTCGCTGGACTTCTTCGTCCTGTTCTCCTCCGGATCCTCCATCCTCGCCTCCCCGTTGCTGGGCGCGTACGCGGCCGGGAACGCCGCGCTCGACTCCTTCGCCCGGTGGCGCCGGCAGGCCGGACTGCACGCCCTGTCGGTCAACTGGGGCTTCTGGTCCGAGGCGGGCCTCGCGGCGAAGTTCGACCAGGAACAGGGCCGTCCGCTGGCGCCGGCCGGCATCGCCACCTTCACTCCGGCGCAGGGCCTGCGCATCCTGGAACGGCTGCTCGCCGAGGACGCGACCGAGGCCATGGTGATGCCGGCCGACTGGGAACGCTGGGCCGCCACCTACCCGGAGGCGGCATCGGCCGCGCTCCTGACGGAGGTGCTCGGCCGCGACCTGCCCGCCGCCGTGCCGACGCCGCCCGCGGACCGGCACGCCCCCGTCCCGGCGACCGCGCCGCACGTCGAACCCGAGCCGCAGCCCGAGCCCGAACCCGAACCCGAACCCGCGTCCGGCGGACGGGACATGGGCGAGTACCTGACCCGGAAGATCGCGGAAGTGCTGGGACTGCCCCTCGATCAGGTCAGCAGGAACCGCCCGCTGAACCGGCAGGGCATGGACTCGCTGATGGCGGTCGCGGTGCGCACCCGGGTGCAGGAGGAACTAGGCGTGACGATGTCGATGGCCAAGATGCTGGGCGGCCAGACCATCAGCGAACTCGCGGGCGAACTGGCGGCCGATGTGACGGCCGGCACGGGGTCGTGACGGGGAGGCGTGGACCATGCGAGTGCTGTTGACCACCTGGGCCGCACCGGGGCATCTGTTCCCGATGGTCCCACTGGCCTGGGCTTTCCAGGCCGCCGGACACGAGGTACGGGTCGCGGGCCCGCCGTCCTGCCAGGACGCCATCACCCAGGCGGGGTTGTCCGCCGTCGAGGCCGGCGACCAGGCCGCGATCGCCGGGCTGCCCAAGCCGCCGGAGCTGGCGGCCTGGGGGCGCCCGGCCCGCTGGCCCAGCGGATGGTCGGCCGACCTCGATCTGCTGGACACCGGGCAACGCCGGGTGATCCGCGCGCTGTACGAGAAGCAGTGTGCCGTGGCCGGCCTGATGCTGGACGACCTGATCGCCTTCGGCCGCTGGTGGCGCCCCGACCTGATCGTTCATGACGTGCTCTCGATGGCCGGACCCGTACTCGGTGCCGTGCTCGGGGTGCCCGCGGTCGGCCACGGCTGGGAGATCGGCAGCACACTGCACCCGCCGACCGGTGACTCCGACGCGGAACCACTGCCCGCCTACCTCGAACTCTTCGAGCGGTACGGCGCCGATGTCACCGAGCCGGTCGGCTGGGTCGACCCGTGCCCGCCCTCGCTGCGGCCCCCGGACGGCCGCCCGGTGAGGCGGCTGCCGATGCGGTGCGTGCCGTACAACGGCTCGGGCCTCCAGCCCGGTTGGCTCGCAGAGCGCGGCCGGCCCCGGGTCTGTGTGACCGCCGGAGTCGCCGGCGCCCGCTACCGCGACCCCGGCGGGCCCGACGTCCTCGCGCTGACCCTGGCGTCACTGGCGGCCACCGAGGCCGAGATCGTCCTGGCGCCGAGCGGTCCCGTCGCGGAGGAAGGGCTGCCGGACCAGGTGCGCGTCGCCCGCGGGATCCCGTTCCGCATGCTGCTGCCCACCTGTGACCTCGTGATCCACCACGGCGGCGCGGGCACCGCGCTCACCGCAGTCGTCCTGGGCGTCCCGCAACTCGTCGTACCGCCCTCACCGATCTGCACGGAGATCGGCCACGGGATCGTGCGCGGCGGCGCGGGCGCGATGCTCGACCGTCTCGACAGCACCGAACTGCTGCTGAAGACGGCCACCGAGATGCTTGCGGCCCCCGAGCCCTACAGGGAGGCCGCAGAGCGGGTGCGCTCGGAGACGGCGGCGCTGCCGTCCCCGGGCGTCCTGGCGGCCGAACTCGGGGCGTCGTGAACGCGCCCGGCACCGTGAACGCCGTGGTCGTCGGCGGCAGCGGCTTCCTCGGACGGCACATCTGCGCCGCCCTCGCCGCCCGCGGCGCCCACGTCCTGTCGGTCGCCCGCCGCCCCGCGCCCGGTGTGCCCTCCGCCCGGGTCGACCTCGTCGGCGGACCGCCGGCCGCGCTCGCCGACGTACTCGTCGACCATGGCGCGACCGTCGTCGTGAACGCCGCCGGGGCGGTGTGGAACTACGACGACCGAGCCCTGGACGAGTCCAACGTCGTGCTCGTGGAACGGCTGCGGGACGCGGTGGCGAAGGTGCCGCACCGGGTGCGCGTGGTGCACCTCGGCTCGGTCTTCGAGTACGCGATGCCCGAGCCAGGCCACCACCTCACCGAGGACGCGCCGCTGAACCCGTCGACCGCGTACGGCAGGACCAAACTGCTGGGCAGCCGGACCGTCCTCGACGCCACCCGGGCGGGTCTGCTGGACGGTGTGGTGCTCCGCGCGACGACGTGCGCGGGGCCCGGGCTGCCGCGCGCCGGTCTGCTCGGCCGGGTCGCCGCCGAGCTGCGCACCGCCGCCCTGCGCGGCGAACCCGCGGTGATACGGCTCGCGCCGCTCACCGCCGAACGCGACTTCGTGGACTGCCGCGACCTCGCCGATGCCGTGGCCGCCGCCGCGACCGCTCCCGTCGTCGGACGGGCGGTCAACATCGGCAGCGGTACGGCCGTGAGCGTGCGCCGGCTGGTGGACCTGCTCGTCTCCGTGAGCGGCGTGCCCGCCACGGTCGTCGAGGAGGGCTCCGCCGGCGGGCGCAGCGCCGGGGTCCACTGGCTCGCCGTACACACCGGGCTCGCCGAGCGGCTGCTCGGCTGGCGCCCCCGGCACAGCCTGGCCTCGACGGTCGAGGCGATGTGGAGCGAGGCCATCACCAACGCCGAGGAAGGGCCTGACTGAGCCGATGGACATACGCAGCGCAATGCTGGAACTGACCCGGAAATTCCACCAGGAGCAGACCGAGGAGAGCTTCGTCCCCGGAGAGACGGCGATCCTCACCTCGGGTGCGGTGCTGGACGAGGAGGACCGGGTCGCCTTCGTCGAAGCGGCTCTGGAGATGACGATCGCCGCCGGGTCGCGCGCCCGGACCTTCGAGAGCCGGTTCGCCCGCGCCATGAAGGTGCGCAAGGCGCATCTGACCAACTCCGGTTCCTCGGCCAACCTCCTCGCGCTCAGCGCCCTCACCTCGCCGCAGCTGGAGGACGCCCGCCTGGTCCCCGGCGACGAGGTGATCACGGTGGCCACGGGCTTCCCGACGACCGTGAACCCCGTCCTGCAGAACGGCCTGGTCCCGGTCTTCGTCGACATCGAACTGGGCACGTACAACACGACGCTGGAGCGGATCGAGGAGGCGATCGGACCGCGCACCCGCGCCATCATGGTCGCGCACGCGCTCGGCAACCCCTTCCAGGCGGCCGAGATCGCCGAACTCGCCTCCCGGCACGACCTGTTCCTCGTCGAGGACAACTGCGACGCCGTCGGCTCGTACTACCAAGGACGCCTCACGGGCACCTTCGGCGACCTGTCGACCGTCAGCTTCTATCCCGCCCACCACCTCACGATGGGCGAGGGCGGCTGTGTACTGACCGGCAATCTGGCGCTCGCGCGGATCGTCGAGTCCATGCGGGACTGGGGGCGCGACTGCTGGTGCGAGCCCGGCGAGGACAACCGCTGTCTGCGCCGCTTCGACTACAGCTTCGGCACGCTGCCGCAGGGCTACGACCACAAGTACGTGTTCTCGCACGTCGGTTACAACCTCAAGACCACCGACGTGCAGGCGGCGCTCGGCCTGAGCCAGCTGCGCCGGCTGGAGGAGTTCGGCACGGCGCGGCGGCGCAACTGGCAGCGGCTGCGCGAGGGGCTGCACGGCGTTCCCGGCCTGCTGCTGCCCGAGGCGACGCCCGGCAGCGACCCCAGCTGGTTCGGCTTCGTGCTCACCGTGCTGCCCGACGCGCCGTTCACCCGCAGCGCCCTGGTGACCTTCCTGGAGGACCGGAAGATCAGGACCCGCAGGCTCTTCGCGGGCAACCTCACCCGCCATCCCGCCTATGAGGGGCGGAACTTCCGGGTGGTCGGGGAACTGACCAACAGCGATGTCACCACCGAGGCGACGTTCTGGATCGGCGTGTATCCCGGCATCACCCCGGAGATGGTCGACTACATGGTCGCGTCGATACGGGAGTTCGTGGCCGCGGCCTGACCGGGCGCGGACGCGGAAGGGGGCGGCCACCGGCCGCCCCCTTTGCTGTGCCTGGGTGTCACTCCTCGCCGAGCGCGTGCTTCGCCCACCCGTCCGCGTTCACGTCCGGCTGGAGCGCGGCGTGCCCCGCCATGCAGTGCACGTCCCGCCACCCGCGCTGCACGGGGCTCGACTGGCCCTGGCCGCGGGCGCCGCTCATCCGCAGCAGCCCGTTCACCGCGTCGAGAAGCAGATCGACCGCGACCGAGTAGTCGCGCGTCGCGCGCAGTGCCAGCGCCCGGGTGACCTCCGCGCCGTCGGCCTCGGCCGCCGCGCGTTCGACGAGCAGCCGGGCCGCGTCCAGGTCCGCCGCGGCCCGGGACAGCGCCATGCGCACCCCCGGACGAGCGCTGCTCCTGACCCCGTAGATCTCCACGCGTTCCGCGGTCCAGCCCGTCCAGTGGGCGAGCATTCCCTCGACGGCGCCGATCCCGGGTGCCACGAAGAACAGCCCGTTGATCAGCTTGTGGGGGACCCGGAGCGCGCGCGGGAGAGCGGGGTCGGTGTGGCCGGTGAGCACCGAGCGGTGTTCGAAGGTGCGGTGCGCGGGCACGAAGACGTCGTCGACGAGCACGCTGTTGCTGCCCGTGCCGCGCAGCCCGACGTTGTGCCAGGTGTCCAGCACCTTGTAGTCGCGGCTCGGCAGGACGAAGTGACGCAGCGCCGGCACGCCGTCCGGGCCGGGGACCGCGCCGCCCACCATCGTCCAGTGCGCGTGGTCCACCCCGCTGGCGAAGCCCCAGGTCCCGCTCACCCGCCAGCCGCCCGGCACCTCGCGGACGGTGCCCGACGGCGCGAAGGACCCGGCGAGCGGCACGTCCGGTCCATCGCCCCACAGCTCGTGCTGCCCCTCCTCGGGCAGATGCGAGCACATACGGGCCACCGCCGTGAGCACCCCGCCGCACCAGGCGGCCGACATGCAGCCGGTCCCCACCGTGGCGAGCGCCCGGGTGAGGTCCTGGACCGACCCCGGCACGGCGGCCGAGCCGCCCCACCTCTCGCCCACGAAGTGCCGGGCGAAACCGGCACTCACCAGTGCCTCCGCGACAGCGGGTGAGAGCCGGTCGGCGGATTCGGCGGCGGCCGCGTTCTCGGCGGCGAGCTCAGCCACCTTGCCCGCGGCCGCCGCCAGCCCCGTGTCCGCCGGGGGAGCGGTGGGCGTCGTGTTCGTCATGGGCATGGGTCTCCGCCTCTCGGGTCTGACTGTGTGGGGATCCGGTCTGCAGGCCGTGGAACGCGCGGGCGAAATAGACCAGCGGCCGTCCCGCGAAGACTTCGCAGCGGCGCACCAGGCCGACCAGGATCACGTGGTCCCCGGCGTCGATCCGACGGTCGAGTTCGCATTCGATCCTGGCCACCACGCCACCCAGCAGCGGCACCCCGCGCAGGCCCTCGGAGGCGGGCAGACCGTCGTACTTGTCGATGTTCTTGGTGGCGAACCGCTGGGCCAGGTGTGCCTGGTCCTCGCGCAGCAGATGTACGGCCATCACCTCCGCCTTGTCGAACGCCGGCCGGCAGTCGGCCGTGCGGTCCAGACAGACGAGGACCAGCGGCGGTTCGAGCGACAGAGACGAGAATGCCGTGGCGGTGAACCCGCGTCGCACCCCGGCCGAGTCGACCGTGGTCACCACGGCGACCCCGCTCGGCCACCGGGACAGCGAGTCGCGCAACAGGATCCGGTCCACACCGGTGGACGCGGTGGTCATGGCGGGCTCCCCGGACCGGTACGCGCTCCATCGCGTACGGCGTCGACCAGTTCCGCCTGCCGAACGGCCGCCGCGCGTTCGGGCGCCGGGTCCCCGTCGCCCAGGGCCAGCTCCGCGAACCGGCCGGCGATGTTGGCGAACTGGTCGTCGGCGGCGAGCGTCAACTCCTCGACACGGTCCTGCCGTTCTACCCGCAGCACGGGCCGGTGCGTGGGCGGAGGGGTGAAGGCGCGGTCGAGGACGATCCGTCCGCTGCTGCCCCACAGGGTGTACGCGGAGCGGTAGGCGTGCCGGAAGCCGAAGGACACGTGGGAGGTGACTCCCGTGTCGCCGCGCAGCAGCGCGTCGCCGGCCACGTCGACCCCGTACGACTCGTCGGTCGTCAGGGCCGCGCCGATCACCGACACCGGGCCACCCAGCAGGAGTTGGGTGACCCGAAGGGTGTAGACGCCCGCGTCCAGCAGGGCGCCCCCGCCGAGCTCGGGCCGGTGGCGGATGTCCGGTGCGGGAAGCGGCGGGAAGCCGAACTCCGCGGTGATGGACCGGAGTTCACCTATCTCACCGCGTTCCAGCAGGACGGCGACCGTGGCGTGCTGCGTGTGGTGGAGGAACATGAAGCTCTCCATCAGCACCAGCTGCCCCTCTTCCGCGAGGGCGGCCAGATCCCGGGCCTCCTGGGCGCCGGTGACCATCGGCTTCTCGACCAGGGCGTGCTTGCCCGCCTTCAACGTCCGTGCCGTCCAGGGCGCGTGGAGCGCGGGAGGCAGCGGTACGTACACCGCGGCGATGTCGTCGCGTTCCAGCAGCCGCTCGTAGCCGTGCACCGCGGCCGCGCCGAACCGGGTCGCGGCCGCCTCGGCGCGATCCCGGTCGCGGCTCGCGACCGCGGCGATCTCGACCGCCGGGTTGCGGGCCATCGCGGGCAGCATCCGGCGCATGGCGATGCCGCCGCAGCCGAGCACTCCGATCCGCAGCGGTGCTCCGCGCCCGGTCACCACAGGCTGTGCAGACAGGCGACGAGGCTGCGCGCCTGGACGTTGAGATAGTGACTGTGGCGCAGCAGCCGCGTCACCTGATGCATCGTCAACCACCGGTATCCCTCGGGCTCGTGGATGGGGAAGTCGTCCTCGACCTCGATGACCGTGTAGCGGCACTCCGCGTGGTGGAAGCGGCCGCCCTCCTCGGACTGCACGGCGTCGAAGCGCACCCGCTCCTGGGGTACGCCGGTCACCTGGTCGAGGAACCGCGGCCGGTGGCCGTCGGGCAGGCCCCGGTAGTTGTCCGGGGTGCACTGCACGGTGGGTGCCAGCTCGATGCCGTGCAGATGGCCGCCCTCGGGCCGGGCGTGCAGCAGGACGTGCAGCACGCCGTCGATGTTCTTGACCAGCAGCGCGGCGAGGCCCAGACCGTGCGGGGCCAGCAGCGGCTGCGTCCAGTTCAGCACCTCGCGGCTGCCCGCCGTCACCCGGGCGCCGATGATCGAGAAGTGCCGGCCCTCGGCGTGACTGATCGCGTCCGCGGTGCGGTTCCAGCCCTCGATCCGGTTCAACGGGACGCGCTCGGTGCGCAGTTCGTGCCGGGCCGTGGTGTCCGTGAACCAGCTGAGCACCGCGCGCGCGGGGTGCAGGGCGCCCTCCTCGGGTGCCAGCGAACGGCGCAGGGCGGCGCGGAAGTCACCGTGCGGCCCCGGCGCAGGTGCTCCGGTCGGGCGGGCGAACGGGACACAGGACAGCACCGTCCTGGCGTCCATGTTCACCATGTTGTCCATCCGCAGGAGTTCCTGGATCTCGCCGATCGTCATCCAGCGGTAGTCGTCGTGCGGCGGTACGTCCTCGGTCGTCTCGACCACGATGTTGCGGTTGCGCTTGCCGAGGAACCAGGAGCCCTGCTCGGACTGCAGGACGTCGACGAGGACGTCGGACCGGCCGGGCTCGGTGAAGTACTCCAAATAGCGCACGCTCGAACCGCGGTGTACCCGCTTCTGGTTGCTGCGGGTGGCCTGCACGGTCGGCGACAGCTGGACCACGTTGACGTTGCCGGGCTCCATCTTGGCCTGCATCAGACAGCGCAGGACGCCGTCGGTCTCCTTGACGACGAAGCCGAGCATGCCGATCTCGGGCTGGTTGATGATGGGCTGGTCCCATTGCGGGACCTTCCCGTAGTCGCTGTGCACCCGGTGGCCCTGGACCGTGAAGAACTTGCCGCTGCGGTGAACGAGATCGCCCGTGTCCGCAGCGAAGGACCACTCCTGGAGCTCGTCGAAGGGGACGCGCGTCACCTCGAAGGTGTGCGCGTCCCGCCGCGCCGTCAGCCAGTTGAGCGCGGCCTTGACGGACGCGCGGTCCTCGGTGGCCGCCGCCGACTCGGTGAACCGGGCGTCCGGGCCGGGACTGTGCCCGGCCGACAAAAGGTCACGTGCCATGCCTCACCTCGCTGGAGACCGCTGTATGGAGGGCGAGCGCGCTCGCGGGGCACACCGTGGCAAAGGCGTCTAGCGCGCGCCTCGACGCCGACTCGAATCGAACCGGGAGGCGGGCCTTCTACTTGCGTTCGAGGTCGCCTCAAGCGGTGCCCCGAATGCTTCGGGGCACCGCATGGAAAGCCGGATCCACTTCAGATATCGGGGGATGAACAGGATGGCCCGAGACGTAGTGATAACGGGTGTCGGCGTGGTCGCTCCAGGCGGAATCGGCAGCAAACCGTTCTGGGACCTGCTGGTCTCCGGCCGCACCGCGACCCGAACCATCACCCATTTCGACGCCTCGCCCTTTCGTTCGACCGTGGCCGCCGAGTGCGACTTCGACGCGGAGGCGGAAGGCCTCACGACCGAGGAGGCCGGCCGACTCGACAGGGCCACCCAGTTCGCGCTGGTGGCGACCCGCGAAGCGGTGGGCGACAGCGGCCTCGAAACCGGGGAACTCGACCGTTACCGCACGGGCGTCACCATCGGCAGCGCCGTCGGCTGCACCACCAGCCTGGAACGCGAGTACGTCGTCGCCAGCCACGGCGGCCGCGACTGGCTCGTCGACCCGGACCTCGCGGTCCCGCACCTCTACGACTACTTCGTGCCGAGCTCGATGGCCGCCGAGGTGGCCTGGGCCGTCGGCGCGCAGGGCCCGTGCTCCGTGGTCTCCACGGGCTGTACCTCCGGACTCGACGCCGTCGGCCACGCCGTACGGCTCATCGAGGAGGGCTCGGCCGACGTCATGATCGCGGGCGGCACCGACGCGCCCATCTCACCCATCACCGTCGCCTGTTTCGACGCGATCAGGGCGACCACGCCCCGCAACGACGAACCGGCCACCGCCTCCCGCCCGTTCGACCGCAGCCGCAACGGCTTCGTGCTCGGCGAGGGCTGCGCGGTCTTCGTCCTGGAGGAGCGGGAGCGGGCACAGGCCCGCGGCGCCCATGTGTACGCGGGCGTCGGCGGGTTCGCCTCACGGTGCAACGCCTTCCACATGACGGGGCTGCGCCCGGACGGCAAGGAGATGGCCGCCGCCATCGAGACGGCCCTCGCGGAGGCCCGGGTGACGGCCGACGAGGTGAGCTACATCAACGCGCACGGCTCCGGCACCAAGCAGAACGACCGGCACGAGACCGCCGCGTTCAAGAAGGCGCTGGGCGACCACGCCCGCCGTACGCCCGTCAGCTCCATCAAGTCGATGATCGGCCATTCGCTCGGCGCGATCGGCTCCGTCGAACTCGCGGCCTGCGCGCTCGCCATCGAGAACGGCGCGGTTCCACCGACGGCCAATCTGCACGAGCCGGACCCGGAATGCGACCTGGACTATGTGCCGTTGGTCGCACGGGAGGCACGGCTCGACGTCGTCCTCAGCGTCGGCAGCGGATTCGGCGGCTTCCAGAGCGCGATGGTGCTCACCCGGCCCGGTCGGGCGGAACGGTGAACGCAGCCGTCGTCACGGGCATCGGAGTCGTCGCGCCGAACGGTCTGAGCACCGAGGAGTACTGGAGCGCCGCCCTCGCGGGCCGCTCCGGCATCGGCCGCATCACCCGCTTCGACCCCGAGCGCTACCGTGCCACCCTGGCCGGCGAGATCCGCGGCTTCGACCCCGCCGCTCATCTGCCCAGCCGGCTGATCCCCCAGACCGACCACTCCACCCGGCTCTCCCTCGTCGCCGCCGACCAGGCCATTCGTGACGCCGGCCTGGACACCGGGCAACTGCCCGAGTACGGCGTGGGCGTGGTCACCGCCAACAGCGCGGGCGGTTTCGAGTTCGGCCACCAGGAACTCGACAACCTGTGGCGCCAGGGACCCGAATACGTCAGCGCGTACCAGTCCTTCGCCTGGTTCTACGCGGTCAACACCGGCCAGATCTCCATCCGGCACGGCCTGCGCGGCCCCAGCGGAGTGCTGGTCGCCGACGAGGCGGGCGGCCTCGACGCCCTCGCCCAGGCCAGGCGCCTGCTGCGCCGGGACCTGAACGCCGTGGTCACCGGCGCGGTCGACGGATCCCTGTGCCCCTGGGGCTGGATCGCCCAGACCGCGACCGGACAGCTGAGCACGGCGCAGGACCCGGCACTCGCGTACCGCCCGTTCGACGAGGAGGCCGCGGGCTTCGTCCCGGGCGAGGGCGGCGCGATCCTGGTCGTCGAGGACGAGGCGGCCGCCCGCAAACGCCACGCTCCCCAGGTCCACGGCAGGCTCCTCGGATACGCCGCCACCTTCGACCCCAAGCCGGGCACCGCACCCGCCGACGACACGTCGGCGCTGCGCGGGGCGATCGAACTCGCCCTCGCCGACGCCGGTGCCGCACCCGATGACATCGATGCCGTCTTCGCCGACGCAGCCGGCATTGCGCACCTCGACCGGGCGGAGGCCGCCGCGCTCACCGCGGTCTTCGGCGAGCGCGAGCTCCCGGTCGCCATCCCCAAGACCCTGACCGGCCGGCTGTGCGCGGGCGCGGGACCACTGGACGTCGCGACCGCGCTGCTCGCCCTGCGCGACGGCGTCCTTCCCCCGGCGGCGCACACCCGGCCGTCGCCCCGGTACGGGCTCCAGGTGATCGTCGACCGGCCGCTGGAGCTCCGTATGGGCGCCGTGCTGGTCGTCGCCCGCGGCCTCGGTGGCTTCAACTCCGCGATGGTCGTGGGCGCGTCCCACTGAGCCCTGCCCCGCTCAGCAATCCAGAGGAGAAATGCCATGCCAGAGCTGACCCTTGGCGAGCTCGCCCGCATCCTGCGCGAGTGCGCGGGCGAAGGCGAGAGCGCCGACCTCGACGGGGAGTTCGCGGACGTCCTCTTCGCCGACCTCGGATACGACTCGCTGGCCGTCCTGGAGACCGCGGCCAGGCTGAAACGGGACTACGGCGTCGAACTGACCGACGACGAGGTCAACGAGGTCGGCACGCCGGGCAGGCTCCTCGAACTGGCCAGGCGCCAGATCGCCGCGACTTCATGACCGCCCCCGCCGACACGACCGCGGTGGCCGCCGCCTGGTGGCTGTGCGACCACTGCCGGCGCCCCGTCTACGCCAAGCGGCTGGCCCGGTCGGCCGGCGTGTGCCCGGAGTGCGGCCACCACCGGCGGCTGTCGGCGCGGGAGAGACTCGATCAGCTTCTCGACCCGGGGTCGGCCGACCTCCTCAGCGCGCCGCGCACCGCCGACGACGCGCTCGGCTTCACCGACACCCGGCCCTACCACGAGCGGCTGGCCGAAGCCCGGGAACGCACCGGGCTCGACGACGCCGCGATCGCCGTCCGCGGCCGTATCGGCGGTGTCGAGGTGGCCCTCGTCGCCATGGAGTTCGGCTTCATGGGCGGCAGCCTCAGCGGCGGCGTCGGTGAACTCATCACGCTCACGGCCGAGACGGCCCTCACCGAGCGGCGGCCACTGATCATCGTCTGCGCGTCCGGCGGCGCCCGTATGCAGGAGGGCCTGATCTCGCTGATGCAGATGGCGAAGACCAGCCAGGCCCTGCTCGCCCTCGACGAGGCCGGCATCGCCACGGTCTCCGTCATCACCGATCCGGTGTACGGGGGAGTGGCCGCCTCGTTCGCCACGCTCTGCGATGTGATCGTGGCCGAGCCGGGGGCCCGCATGGGCTTCGCGGGACCGCGCGTCATCGAGCGCACGATCAACGAGCGGCTGCCGGAGAACTTCCAGCGCGCGGAGTTCCTGCGGGAGCACGGCCAGGTCGACGTGGTCGCTCCGCGCGGTGAGCTGCGCGCGACCCTGACCCGGCTGCTGGGCGCGCTGGCTTCCACGGAGCACGTCGAGCGGGAGGAGCCCCACACACCGGACTCTCTCCTGCTCACCGACCCGGAACAGGTCCCCGACCTCGACCCCTGGCAGGCCGTCCGCCTGGCCAGGAACCTCGAACGCCCCACCGCCCTGGACTACATCGGCCTGCTCGTCGAGGACTTCCAGGAACTGCACGGCGACCGGCTCGGCGGTGACTGCCCGGCCACGGTCGGGGGAGTCGGCCTCCTCGGCGGCCGGCCCGTGATGGTGATCGGCCAGCAGAAGGGACATACCGCGGCGGCGCTGCGGGAGCGGAACTTCGGCATGCCGGTGCCCGCCGGTTACCGCAAGGCCGCCCGGCTGATGCGGCTGGCAGCCAAGGTGGGCATCCCGGTGCTCACGCTGGTCGACACCAGCGGCGCGTACCCCGGCGTCGAGGCGGAACGCGGCGGCCAGGCCGTCGCCATCGCCGAGAACCTGCGGCTGATGTCCGGGCTGCCCGTGCCGATCGTCGCCGTGATCGTCTCGGAGGGCGGCAGCGGAGGCGCTCTCGGGCTCGCGGTCGCCGACCGGGTGCTGGCACTGAGCAACGCCGTCTACTCGGTGATCAGCCCGGAGGGATGCGCCGCGATCCTGTGGCGCGACCCGGACGCGGCCCCCCTCGCGGCCCGCGAACTCGGGCTGCACGCACGGGAGTTGCTCGCTCAGGGGGTCGTCGACGGAGTCGTCCCCGAACCCGAGGGTGGTGCGCAGAGCGACCATCGGACCACGGCGGAGCGCCTCGCCGGTGCCGTACGGCCGCTGCTCGAAGAACTGACAGAGCTGACCACCGATCAACTGCTGGCCAGGCGGCGGGCCCGGTTCCGCGTGTTCGGAGGCTCAGACACGCCCGACCGCCCGGTACCGGAGAGGTAGTGAAATGCCCACGCCCGACAGCGTTGCCACCCTCGACGCTCTGATGAGCGACGGACGTCCCGACACCCTTCCCACGGTCCTGGAGGCCGCCAAGACAAGCATGATCGAGCTCTTGTCGGAGGCTCCCGTTCCGCCGTCCGCGGTCCGTGTGACGGTCGGCCCCGTCACCATCGAGATGGACTGGCCGGGCGCGGCCCCCGCGGCGGCCACCGCACCGGCACCCGCTTCGCCCGCGACGGCCGCACCGGCCCCGAACGGTGCGGCACCGGCCGCACAGTCACCGCTCGACCACATCCACGCCCCGACGGTCGGGGTCTTCTACCGGGCGCCCGAACCCGGCGCCAAGCCCTTCGTGACCGAGGGGGACACGGTCGTGCCCGGTCAACAGGTGGGCCTCGTCGAGGCGATGAAGCTGATGATCCCCATCGAGTCCGACCGGCACGGCGTCATCGACGAGTTCCTGCAGCCCAACGGCGCCCTGGTCGAGTACGGCGACCCGCTGTGTTCCCTCGTCCCGGCCGACGGGCGGTGAGGCGCCGTGTTCCGCACCGTCCTCATCGCCAACCGGGGTGAGATCGCGCTGCGCGTCGCGCGCGCCTGCCGGGAACTGGGCATCCGGGTCGCCGTCGTGTACTCCACCGAGGACACCGACAGCGAGGTCGTACGGTATGCCGACGAGGCGGTCCGCATCGGCCCCGGTTCGGCTCAGGCCAGTTACCTGAGCATCCCGGCCGTCATCGAAGCCGCCCGGCGCACCGGAGCCGACGCCATCCACCCCGGCTACGGATTCCTCTCAGAGAACGCCGACTTCGCCGAGGTGTGCGCCGCCGAGGGCATCACCTTCATCGGCCCGCCCCCGGAGGTGATGGAGGCGCTGGGCGACAAGTCCACCTGCCGCGCCCTCATGGCCGATGCCGGGCTGCCCCTGCTGCCCGGCACCCTGGACCCCGTCTCGTCGTCCCGCGAGGCCGAGGCGCTCGCCGCCGAGATCGGCTTCCCCGTGGTGGTCAAGGCGGTCGCGGGCGGCGGCGGCCGTGGTATCGGAGTGGCGTACGGCGCGGACGAGTTCCCCGCCGTCTACCGGGAGACCCGGCGCCACGCCGCCGCCGTCTTCGGGGACGGCAGGGTCTATCTGGAGCGCTATCTGCAGTCCGCGCGCCACGTCGAGATCCAGGTGCTCGCCGACCACTACGGCAACGTCATCCACCTCGGCGAGCGCGACTGCTCGGTACAGCGCCGCCACCAGAAGCTGATCGAGGAGGCCCCGGCACCCGGCCTGGACCAGGACGTCCTCGCCGCGATGGCGGAACACGCCGTCCAGGGCGCCAAGGCCGCCGGCTATGTGGGCGCGGGCACCTTCGAGTTCCTCTACGACGACAGCGGCCGCTTCTACTTCATGGAGGTCAACTGCCGTATCCAGGTGGAGCATCCGGTCACCGAGCTGGTCACGGGCATCGACCTGGTCCATGAGCAACTGTGGGTCGCCGCGGGCCATCCGCTGCGGATCGGCCAGCAGGACATCGCGCCGCGCGGCTGCGCGGTCGAATGCCGCATCAATGCCGAGGACGCCGACCGGGAGTTCACACCGACCCCCGGAGTCATCGACGAACTCGCCCTGCCGTCGGGCCCGTTCGTGCGCGTGGACACCCATGTGCGCCGGGGCTCGCGCATCTCCGTCTTCTACGACCCGCTGCTCGCCAAGGTCACCGTATGGGCCCCCGACCGGGAGCTCGCGCTGGCCCGGATGGGCCGGGCCCTGGACGAGGTCCGTGTCGACGGCAAGGGCATGCGTACCACGGCGGGTTTCCTCCGCTCGGTCGTCGACAGCGACGAGTTCAGCACGGCCCGGCACGACACCGGGCTCGTCGGCCGGCTCCTGGAGCCGGGACCGGCCGCCCGAGGGACCGAGGACCTGGGTCCCGCACAGGTGAAACCACCGAACGCCTCGTAGGGAAGGTTCAGCTCATGAAAGCGCTCGTGCTTTCCGGCGGTTCAGGAACCCGGCTGCGGCCGATCACCCACACGCTGGCCAAACAGCTCGTGCCGGTGGGCAACAAGCCGGTGCTGTTCCACGGTCTGGAAGCGATCGCCGCCGCGGGGGTGACGGAGACCGGCATCGTGGTGGGCGACACCCGTGCCCAGATCCAGGCCGCCGTCGGCGACGGCTCGCGGTTCGGCCTGGAGGTCTCCTATCTGTGGCAGCGGGAGCCGCTCGGTCTGGCCCATGCCGTGAAGATAGCCCGCGACTTTCTCGGGGACGACGACTTCGTGATGTATCTGGGCGACAACGTCGTCTTCGACGGCATCACCGACTTCGTGGAGCGTTTCCGGGAGCGGCGGCCCGCCGCGCAGATCATGCTCGCGCAGGTCGACGACCCCCGGCAGTTCGGCGTCGCCGAGGTGTCCGCCGACGGCCGGGTGACGGGACTTCAGGAAAAACCCCGCCGGCCACGGAGCGATCTCGCCGTCGTGGGCGTCTACCTGTTCAGCTCGGCCATCCACAAGGCGGTCGCCGAAGTGGAGCCCTCGGCCCGCGGCGAACTGGAGATCACCGACGCGGTGCAGTGGCTCATCGACCACGATCTGCGGGCGGAGGCCGCCGTCATGACCGGCTGCTGGAAGGACACCGGCAACGTGCCCGACATGCTGGAGGTCAACCGTCTGGTGCTTCGATCCCTGGAGCCGTCCAGCGCCGGGATCGTGCGCGACAGCGAGATCAACGGCCAGGTGGTCGTCGAGCCCGGGGCGCGTGTGACCGGCTCCGTGGTCGTCGGCCCCGCTGTGATCGGCTCCGGCGCGACCGTCACCAACTCCCGTATCGGCCCCTACACCTCGATCGCCGAGGACTGCAGCATCGCCGACAGCTGGATCCGTGACTCCATCGTCATGCCGCGCGCCTCGATCACCGGGGTGCGGCCGCTGGAGTCCTCGCTGATAGGCCAGGACGTGGAGATCACTCGCACTCCCGAACCGCCGTCCGCCCACCGCCTCGTCCTCGGGGACCGCAGCCGTGTGCAGATCGCGTCATGAGCGGCCCGCGGATTCTGGTCACCGGTGGCGCCGGTTTCATTGGCTCGCACTACGTGCGCGCCGTGCTGGCCGGGGAGTATCCCTCATATGCCGACGCGGAGGTCACGGTTCTCGACAAATTGACCTACGCCGGAAATCCAGCCAATTTGGACGATGTGCGGTGCGAGTTGGTGTGGGGAGATTTATGCGACCCCGAGCTGCTGGGCAAGGTCATACCTGGCCAAGATGTGGTCGTCAATTTCGCCGCGGAATCGCACGTCGACCGATCCATCACCGGCGCCGCCGAATTCGTACGGACCAATGTGCTCGGTGTCCAGACCCTGCTCCAGGCCTGTCTGGAGGCGGGCACTCCGCGCATCGTGCAGGTCTCGACGGACGAGGTGTACGGATCCATCGACGCCGGTTCGTGGGACGAGGACGCCCCGCTCCGGCCCCGCTCGCCCTACGCGGCGTCCAAGGCCGGCGGCGACCTGGTGGCCCGTGCCTACGCGGTCACGCACGGCCTGCCCGTGTCGATCACCCGCTGCGGCAACAACTACGGGCCGCGCCAGTTCCCCGAGAAGGTCATCCCGCTCTTCATCAGCAGGCTGCTGGAGGGCCGGAAGGTGCCGTTGTACGGGGACGGCGGCAACATCCGCGACTGGGTGCACGTCGAGGACCACTGCCGTGGCGTGCAGCTCGTCGCCGAACGCGGTGCCCCCGGCGAGGTCTACCACATCGCGGGCACCGCCGAACTGACCAACCGTGAGCTGACGGAACGCCTGCTCGAAGCCTGCGGCCGCGGCTGGGACATGGTGGAGCACGTCGTGGACCGCAAGGGTCACGACCGTCGCTACAGCCTCGACGCCGGCAAGCTGCGCGCGCTCGGCTTCACTCCTCGTATCCCCTTCGACGAGGGACTGGCCGAGACTGTTCGCTGGTATGTGGATCACCCTGAGTGGCGCATAGGTCAAAGCTTTGTTCAAAGGGAGGGGTAATAACGGTAACGGACTGTGTCCACGTTTGAAGCATGACGCTGGTTAATTAGGTCCAGCACATTCTGTGTGCAGTCCTGATCTTAAAACTCGCGAGTAAGTCATGTTCTTGATGTCTTCTCGTGATAATCTGATTCGTCTCGGATCGCCTTAGCAGCACTGACTGCGGGGGTAAGTTGTTTTTGGCCATCCTGGGGGTAGCAAGATGAAGCTCGGAGTGCTCGGTACGTTAACCATCGATGATGTCGAAGTGGCGGAAATCCTGACGGCACCCAAGCCTCGCAGTGTGCTGGCGATGCTGATGCTCGAGCCCGGCCGTGCGGTGTCCACGGCGTCCCTGATCCAGGAGCTCTGGGACGAGCGCCCACCGCGCAGCGCGTCCACGACGCTCCAGACGTACGTCCTGCAGTTGCGCCGCATGTTCCGAGACATCTCACAGGTGATGGGCCAGCCTCCGTCGGACGCGCTCGTCACCAGGGTCCCGGGGTACCTCCTGCAGGCCGACCAGACCGAACACGACCTCAGCGCGTACGAAACCCTGGTCGAGCAGGGACAGAAGTTCCTGGAGCAGGGCGACAACGAGAAGGCCGAAGGGCTGTTGTCCCGCGCGCTCGAACTCTGGCGCGGCGCCCCACTGAGCGACGTACGCCCGGGGCCGCTGCTCTACCCGCAGATCTGCGGCCTGGAGGAGAGCCGGCTCGCCGCGACCGAGATGCGCATCGAGGCCAACCTGCGGCTCGGCCGGCACCGTGAAGTGCAGAGCGAACTGACCGTCCTGGTGGGCAGCTACCCCCTGCACGAGGGGATCCGCGTCAAGCACATGCTGGCCCTGTTCCGGGCCGGCCGGCTGTCCGCCGCGCTCGACTCGTTCCACCAGTACCGGCACCGTCTGGTGACCGACCTGGGTCTCGAACCGTCCCCACGCATACGGGGCCTGCAGCACGCGATGCTGTGCTTCGACCCCATGGCAGACTCCCTGGCGATTCTCGACCGTGTGGCGTCGAGCGTTTCCCACTGAATATCCCTTGAAAGGCAACCGGGAAAATAGCTCGCGCACGATTTATTGGCGCCATCAGCTTTCGGATACCGCAAAGTAATAAATGCTCGCCGGGCGCACTCCGCCCGGGGCGTGGAGCCCCGGACGGAGGTGGACGGCTGTTGTCTTCCCGCGGCCGTCAGCTACCGGTGTCCCGGCGTTCGGGAACACGGCTGTCGATCATGTGCAGATACGGCCCGACGGGCCGGACGTCGGTCACGGTGAGACCGGCCTCCTCCACCAGGCGCAGCAGACTCTGGCGCAGGTGTTTCCTGCCGTCGACGTTGAGCAGCAGAAGCAGGTCCATGGCCGTGGTGAACCCCGTCTCCGGGCTTCCGTCGACCAGGTTCTCGATCACGACGACCCGCCCGCCCGGACGCGCGGAGGCGGCCACGTTGCGCAGCGCGGCCACGGTGCCCGCGTCGTCCCACTCCAGGACGTTCTTCAGGATGAAGACGTCCGCCTCGACCTGCACCGAGTCCCGGCAGTCGCCCGCCACCAGCCGGCAGCGGTCGTGCAGCGCACCGCCCTCGCGCAGCCGCGGGTCGACGTCGGGGAGCACACCGGGCAGGTCGAACAGGGCGCCCTGGAGGGACGGATCGCGCTCCAGGACGGTCGCGATGAGGTCGCCGTGGCCGCCGGCGACATCCACCACCGTGAGGTCGCCGCGCAGGTCGAGCGACTCCGCGATGGCCGCCGAGGAGAGCCGGCTGGCCTGTGTCATGGCCCGGTTGAAGACCTCGGCCGACTCCGGCGCGTCCTCGTACAGATAGGTGAAGAAGTCCTTGCCGTGCGCCTCGCTGAAACCGCCCTTCCCGGTGCGTACGGCGTCGGCGAGGTGCGGCCATACGTCCCATGTCCAGGGTTCGGTGGCCCACAGGACCATGTCGCGCAGGCTGCGCGGGGTGTCGGTGCGCAGCAGTCGGGAGACCGGCGTGTGCGCGTAGCGGTCGCCCTGGGCGGTGAACACGCCCTGCGAGCTGAGTGCGCGCAACAGCCGGTCGAGCGTGCCGGGTTCGGCGTTGACCGCGCGCGCCAGCTCGGCGGCGGTCGCGGGTTCCTCGCCGAGCGCGTCGGCGACACCCAGCTGCGCCGCGGCGCGGAGCGCGGCCGCGTGACCGGCGGCGAGAGCGAGTCTGCGGAGGTTCGTCACGGCTTCGAGAGCGGGAGCTGTCATGACACCAGCATCGTCAACTCCCCTAGACGGGAACTGGACCGCCGGTCGAAGCGGCCGCCGGCCGGCTCGGGCGCGACCGCTCCCCGCGCGCTCCGCCCCGGCTCCAGCGACGATCGACCGTCCTGGGACACGGTGACAGCACTCAACTCACCCGCTGGGCCCGTCTGCCGAAGGCAGCCCGCGGCGGCCCGGACCGCGAGAGGAAGTGCACCGTGTCGGAACCGCACACGCGCAGCGAAGTACCACCGCTGCCCGGCCTGAAGGGCAAGAGCGCCCTCGTCATCGGCGGAACGCGCGGAGTGGGCCGGGCCGTCACCGAGAAGCTGGCCGCGTCCGGCTGCGACGTCATCGCCACGTTCGCCCACTCGGAGGCGGACGCCGAGGCCCTGCTCGCCGATCTGAAAGACACGCCGGGCAGCCTGGCGGCCCTGCGCGCCGACGCGCGCCGGGCCTCGACGCTGCCCGAGCTGATGCGCGAAGTGCGCGAGCGGCACGGACGCCTCGACATCCTGGTCCACTCGGCCGCCTCGGCGCACCCCATGCCGACGCTCGGCATGCGCCTGAGGGACGTGTACGCCGACACGGCGACCGCGGTGGTGCCGCTCGCGGCGTCCGCGGCGGCGTCCGCTGACCTGATGTCCGAGGGCGGCCGGATCATCGTCGTGTCGGCCAGCGTCGCCCGCGGTGTGGCTCCCCACATGGTCAGCCTGGGGGTCGCCAAGGCGGCCCTGGAGAGCCTGACCCGGTTCGTGGCGGTGGAACTGGCGGGCCGCGGCATCACGGTGAACGCGGTCTCCGCCTCCAAGCTCGACAAGGGCGCCGACACCACGCGCCCGGAGGTCGCCCGCGCGATCGGCGCCCGCACCCCCGCCGGACGCCTCGCGACACCCCGGGACGTGGCGGACACCGTGGCGCTGCTCTGTCTGCCCGAGGCCCAGTGGATCACCGGCCATGTGGTCTCCGCCGACGGCGGCCTGAGCCTGCTGGCCTGACAGGAGACCGACATGGATGAGCAGACGGAAGAACAACAGACGGCAGAGCAGACGGAAGAACAGACCGACATCTGCATCGTCGGCGGTGGCCCGGCGGGCATGACCCTGGCGCTGTTGCTGCTGCGCTCCGGAGCGCGCGTCACCGTCGTCGAGCGCAGCTCCTCGCTCAGCCGCGAGTACCGCGGCGAGATCCTCCAGCCCGGCGGCCTCGCCGTACTCGACGAGATCGGCGTTCTCAAGGGCGCTACCGACCGCGGTGCGCACGTCCTGGAGCGGTTCCGGCTCGTCGAGCACGGCCGGGTGCTGATGGCCTTCGAGTACCGCAAGCTCCAGCCGCCGTACAACTACCTGCTCAGTCTGCCCCAGGCGCACCTGCTTGCCGAACTCCTCGACAGGTGCCAGGAGTTCCCGGGCTTCCGCTACCTGGTGGCGCGGGTCAACGGCCTGATCCGTGAGGGCGAGGCCGTGCGCGGTGTGTACGCCAAGGCCCAGGACGTCACCTACACGGTGCGCGGCGCCTGTGTGGTCGCCGCGGACGGGCGGCACTCGCAGGTGCGCCGGCTCGCCGGGATCGACCATGTCCGCCAGGACGTCTTCGACCAGGACGTGGTCTGGTTCCGGCTGCCCGCCGAGGAGCCCCTCGGTGAGGTCATGGTGAACCGCGCGGGCGGCAATCCCGTGCTCGCCTACGACTCGCACCCGGGCGCCCTCCAGATGGGCTGGACCCTGCCCAAGGGGGAGTGGAAGAAGCTCGCCCCGCTGGGCATCGGCGAGGTGCGCCGCAGGATCGCCGCGGCGACCCCGCAGTTCGCGGACCGGGTGGAAGGCACCCTGCACAGCTTCGCCGACGTCTCGCTCCTCGACGTGTTCGGCGCCGCCGCCGAACGCTGGACCGGCGACGGCCTCGTCCTCATCGGCGACGCCGCGCACACGCACGGTCCGCTCGGCGCCCAGGGCATCAACCTCGCGGTGCAGGACGCGGCGCTGCTCCACCCGATCCTGCTCGCCGCTGTCGCGGACGGCGACATGAGTGCCGGGCGCCTCGCGGAGTTCGAGCGGATCCGCAGGCCGCACATCAGGGCGGTCATGAAGTTCCAGGCCGTGCAGAGCCGGATGATGCTCTCTGCCGACAGCCTGGCCACCTTCCTGCGGCCGAAGCTCGCCCGTGTCGTGATGCGCACCCCGATCGGCACCAAGTTCACCAACCGGATCGCCTTCGGGGCCCCGGGCATCCGGGTCGCCGACAACCTCTTCACCGTCAACCAGAAAGAGTGATCGCGGATGAGACTGGTCGATCTGTCATCACCCGTCGACGCCCGGGGCTGGGAGCCCGAACCGGTGACCCACGAGGTGATCACACCGGCCGAGGGCGCCCGGCACATGGCCGAGGAGATGCGTGAGCACTTCGGCATCGAATTCGACCCGAGCGTGCTCGACGACGGCGAACTGCTGTCGATCGACACGCTGCGGCTCACCACCCACACCGGTACCCACATCGACGCACCCGCCCACTACGGCACCCGCGCCTCCTACCGCGAGGGCCCGCCGCGCACGATCGACGAGCTTCCCCTGGAGTGGTTCCACCGGCCCGCCGTCGTGCTCGACCTCACCGACGCGCCACCCGGAGCCGTCGGCGCCGACCGGATACAAGCCGAACTGGACCGGGTGGGCGTCGCGTTGGCGCCCCTCGACATCGTGCTTCTGCACACCGGAGCCGACCGGTGGGCCGGTACGGAGAAATACTTCACGAACTTCGCCGGGCTCGACGGACCCGCCGTACACCTCCTGCTCGACCTCGGAGTGAAGGTCATCGGCACCGACGCGTTCAGCCTGGACGCACCCTTCGGCGACATCCTCCAGCGCTACCAGCGGACCGGGGACCGGTCGGTCCTGTGGCCCGCCCACTTCACGGGCCGCGACCGCGAGTTCTGCCAGATCGAGCGCCTCGCCAACCTGGACCGGCTGCCCCGGCACGGCTTCACCCTCTCGTGCTTCCCCGTGAAGATCGCGGGCGCCGGAGCCGGCTGGACCCGCGCGGTCGCTTTCATCGACGACAACGAGGGCTGACGCACATGACCCAAGAAACCCAGGCGGCGTACTCCTTCGTCGACCGGCCGGACGTCTCGCTGCGCCAGCGGCTGATGCTCCTCGCCAACGGCCAGCGGTTCTCCGCGGTCGTGTACGCGCTGGCCGAACTCAATGTCGCCGACCAGCTGATCAAGGGCCCGCGCACGGTCACCGAACTCGCCGACGCCGTCGGTGCCGACGAGGCCGCGCTCTACCGGATGCTGCGCTGTGCCGCGCTGCTCGGCGTGTTCCAGGAGCTCGACGGGCGGCAGTTCGCCCTCACCCCGATCGCCGAGGGGCTGCGTACCGACCTGCCCGACGGGGTGCGGGACGCCGTGCTGCTCGACGGATCCGGCTTCTTCTGGGGCTCGTTCGGGTCGATCCTGCACTCCGCGAGGACCGGCCATCCCGGCTTCGACGCGGCGAACGGCATGTCCTTCTGGGAGTACCTCCAGGCCAACCCGGAGGCCGGCGAGGTCTTCGACGACGCCATGACCACCATCAGCCGTCGGCTCGGCGGGCTCTACCTGGACCGCGTCGACTTCTCACGGTTCCCCGTCCTCGCCGACGTCGGCGGCGGCCGCGGCTACTTCCTCGCCGAGATCCTCCGCCGCCACCCCGGCATCCGGGGTGTCCTGTTCGACCGCCCCCAAGTCACCGACACCGCCGGGGAGTTGCTCGGCGAACGGGAGGTGGCCGAGCGGGTCGACGTGGTCGGCGGCGACTTCTTCACCGATCCGATCCCGGCCGGCTGCGACGCGTACGTCCTGAAGACCGTGCTGCACGACTGGCCGGACGACAAGGCCGTGGAGATCCTGCGCCGGATACGCGAGGCGATCGGCGACTCCGCGGGGCGGCTGCTCGTCCTCGAACAGGTCGTGGCACCCGGCAACACCTGGGACACCGCGAAGTTCCTGGACGTGGACATGCTGGTGGTAATGGGCGGCCGTGAGCGCAATCTCGACGAATGGCGCGAACTGCTCGCCGCCGGCGGATTCGAGCTGGACTGCGAGCCGGCCGTCGGCGACTGGGCGGTCCTGGAGTGCAAGCCCCGTTGAACCTCTCCTGGAAACTCCGCTGAGCCTCTTCGCGGGCTCAGCGCACTGTCGGCACCCCGATCACGAAGGCAGGACCGTATGACCGACACCACGCTCGACACCGCGCCCGTGCAGGAGGCGCTCTACACCGAGGTGCAGCAGTTCTACGCCCGCCACATGCAGCTCCTCGACAGCGGCAGGGCCGAGGAGTGGGCCCAGACCTTCACCGAGGACGGGGAGTTCGCGCCGGAGCACCGGCCCGAACCCGTCGTCGGACGGTCCGCCCTCGCGCAGGCCGTGCGCTCCACGCACGAGGCGCTGGTGGCCGCGGGCGAGGTGCGCCGGCACTGGCACGGCATGCTCGCCGTGGAAGCGGCGGCCGACGGCTCGCTGCACGTGAGGTGCTACGCGCTGATCATCGGCACGCTGGTGGGCGGCGGGCCCGAGGTGAAGATGAGCTGTGTGTGCGAGGACGTCCTCGTCCGCGAGGCGGGGGAGCTCAAGGTGAGCCGGCGGCGTGTCACCAAGGACGGGGTGAGCACGCCCGAGTGAGCGTGACGTGATGCCGAAGGGGCCCCCGGGAATCTCCCGGGGGCCCCCTCGCGTGACGTCAGTGGTCGTCGCCGACCGGGGTGTACAGGTCGGCGTCCGGCGTGGCGAGCCCGGCCAGGCCGCGTACGCGGCTGCGGAACTCGTCGCTCTGCACGGCCTTCTTGTGCGAGTCGGGGTCGTCCCAGTGGGCGGTCTCCACGAAGATGTTCGGCTTGCTGATCGAGCGGTACACCTCGTGGCTGATGAAGCCCGGCTGCGCCTGCATGTAGTCGCTGACCTCGGCGATGGCGCGCCGGAACGCGTCGATCTCGCCCGTCACCGTGAACTTGTTGATCAGGGTCACCATGGTCGTACTCCTTAACTGGGGCAAGGGTGGGCGGGCTTCACTCGCTCGTGACGAGCAGATCCTCGAAGAGCCGGCGCAGATCCTGGCGGCGTACCTTTCCCCCGCCGGACCGGGCGATTTCCGGGACCGTCCGGATGTGCCGGATGTGCTGGTAGTACGGCAGGCCGGAGTTGACGTCCGCGGCGATCGCGTCGAGGGCCTCCTGGTCCTCGGGGCGACGGGTCACCACGAGGGCGACCGCGACGGCACCGCTGAACTCGTCCGGGTGGTCGACGACCACACCGTCCGCGACGGCGGGATGTGCGAGCAGCACCTGCTCGATCTCCTGTGGGGAGACCAGCCAGTTGTCGCACTTGAAGACGTCCTTGAGCCGGTCGACGACGAACAGATAGCCGTCCTCGTCGACCTGGCCGACGTCCCCGGTGGCGAACCAGCCCTCGGCGTCCAGGGCCGCCCCGTCGGGCTCACCGAGGTACCCCTTCATCAGCTGCGGGCCGCGCACCTGGATCTCGCCCCGCTCGCCGGGGCCGAGGGCCTTGCCCGTGGTGAGATCCACGATCCGGCACTCGGTGAGCGGGACCGGCGGCCCGCAGGAACCGTCCTTCGGGTGGGTGCGGCTCCCGCAGTGGGTCATCGGCGCGGTCTCGGCGAGCCCGTACCCCTGAAGGACCGGGATCCCGAAGTGGTCGCCGAGCGTCCGCGCCGCCGGCACCGGCAGCGCGGAGCCGCCGGAGAAGACGGCCCGCACGGTCTCCAGGCGCAGCTCCGCGAGGTCCGGACGCACGGCGAGCCGGCTGAGCCGCATCGGCAGGCTGTAGTACCGGGTGGCCCGCGCCTCGTTCGCCGTCCGCAGCGACGCGGCCAGGTCCGGATCGGTGGCCAGCACTTGCTCGGCAGCCGCGAACAGCGCCGAGTTGAGATGCATCGGATGGTAGGTGGGCAGGTGGTTGACCGTCACCGAGGTGCTGTCGAGGCCGTGGGCGTGCACGGTCTGTGCCGCGTTGACGGCCAGGTTGCGGTGTGTCTGCCGCACGCCCTTGGGATCGCCGGTCGTACCGCTGGTGAAGTGCACGGACGCGATGTCGTCGGGACCGACGGCGGGTACGTCCGCCAGCGGCTCGGTGTCCCACAGTGCCCGGTCGCCGATGTCCAGCGAGGGCACCCCGCCGCCGAGCTGTCCGGCGATCTCCTGTGTGGTGAGCACCAGCCGGGCCCCGCTCGCGGCGACGAGAGCCTCCAGCCCCTTGGCGCGCAGGAACGGGTTGACCGGCACGACGACATTGCCCGCGCGCAGCGTCCCGAAGTACGCCACGGCGAAGTCGGGATGGAGGACGGAGGTGATCGCGACGACCACCCCGGGGCCGCCCGCCAGGCTCCGGATCCGCGCCGCGCAGCCGCTCACCCGCCGTTCCAGCTCGCCGAAGGTCAGCGTGTCGCCGCGGTCCGTGCGGACGGCCACACCGTCCGGGTCGGTCTCGGCGGCGCGCCGCGGCAGGTCGTCCAGGCGCTCGACGGGCTCACGCACGCGCCTGCTCCTCCGCGAACTCCTTGGACAGCCGCAGATTGGTCATGGAGTTGGTGCTCAGCACCCGGCGCAGATAGCGGCGGGCGTCCTCGACCGTGGTGCCCTCGCCGAGGATCGACAGCGCCGACGGCTTGATGACGGCGACATGCCGGGACTCGATGACGATCCCCTCGCGGGTCGGGGTGAACAGCCAGTGCCCGGTGTGCGCGGCCAGCAGCGCGGGCAGCCCGATCTGCTTGTACATGATCTTCGAGTGCGGGAAGCAGATCCGCACCGAACGGGTCGTGTGCGGGGCGCCGTCGGACGTCGTGGTGTCCATGTCGAAGAACTGAATGCCCGGCACCTCCTCGGTCATGTCGATCCGGGAGACGTGCGCGAGCCGCTCGGGCCAGCGATCGGCCTCGTAGAGGATCTTGTACGCGTCCTCGGCGGACCCCGCGGCGAAGAGCGGGTCACGGAAGTCGACGACCAGGTCGGACAGTTCCTGCCGGTTCGCGGCGGCGTACGCCACCGTGGACAGCAGATCGGACCGTGCCTCCTCGGCCCGGATGACGGCCTCGGGAGAGGTGAGCGCGCTCGTGTCCTGCTTCAGCTCGATCTCGGTCTTGTCGTCCGACACCGCGCGCAGCACCCACTCGCCCCGCACTCCGGCGAGGGTGGACTCGGGCGTGTCCTCGAAGGTGACCCGCAGGCCGTCGGGGTCGAGGGTGCGCTGCTGGGTGCGGGACCACACCTGCTCGGTCTCGGTGATCGTCCACACCGTCACCCGGTCCTTGTCCGGGCCGACGGTGACCCGGTCGGCGTAGACGATGGTGGGGGAGAGGTAGTGCAGCGGATCGGGGTCGGCGATCAGGTCGAGGACGACCTTCGCCGGGGCCTCGACGACAACCGATTCGCCCACGGGGGCTTGGGTGTTGACCACTGGTGTTCCTTCCACGGTGAGTGCGGGCGGGCGGCCCGCGGCGAGGGACCGGGCGTGGGTGGGGTCACCCGCGCCCGACCAGGGAGACCAGCTCGCCGGTGATGTTCTCGTTGGCCGCCGAGCAGTAGAAGACGACAGTCCTGGCGACCTCCTCCGGGCTGCCGAGGCGCCCGGTCGGCAGTGCGGCGGCCGCTTTCTCCAGGACGGCCGCGGGAAAGTGCCGCAGGGCGCCCTCGGTCGTGGTGAGCCCCGGGCTGACCACGTTGACCAGGACGCCGTCGGGTCCGGCGTCGCGGGCCAGACTGAGCGCGAAGCCGTGCAACGCCGACTTGGCCGCCGTGTAGACCTCCTGCCCCGCCTGCCCCTTGGCCGTCAGGTGCGAGGAGATCAGCGCGATCCGGCCGTGGCCGCGTGCGCGCATCCCGGTGAGCGCGGTCTGCACGGTGCGGATCGTCGCCGTCAGGTTGTCGTCGAGGTACGCGGTCCAGGCCGCCGGGTCGAGATGTTCGAAGCCGGGTCCGGGGCGCTCCGCGGGCCGCCGCACGGCGTTGGCGACGAGCACGTCCACCGCGCCGAAGTGCCGCTCGACGGCCGGCACCAGGTCCTCGACCGAGCTGGGGTCGGCCAGGTCGTAGCGGACGGCCAGGGCCCGCTCCGGGCCGCCGAGTTCGACGGCCAGATCGGCCGCCCTGTCCTTCGAGCCGGCGTACGTCAGCGCGACGCGGGCGCCTTCGGCGGCGAAGGCGCGCACGGTGGCCTCGCCGATGCCCCGGGTCCCCCCGGTGATCAGGGCGACCCGGTCGGTCAGTCCGAGATCCATCGGGGCTCCTCAGACGGGACGGGCGAGCGGCAGCCGGCCGAGCGCGTCGGACAGCGCGGCCGGCGACAGGGCGGGCCCGCGGGCGAGCAGATAGGCGTCGGGGCGGACCAGAAGCCATCCGCCGGGAGACAGACCGAGCCGGTCGGACACCCGCCCGTCGCCGTCGGGGATCACCTCGGGGTCCGTGGCCGACTTCGCCTCGGTGACGCTCAGCACCGACAGCCAGGACCCGTACTCGGCGCGCGCCCGGCGGACCGTCTCCGCGACGGCGGGGTCACCGGGCGCGGCGGCCGCCAGCAGCAGCCAGCCGGGCCGGCGCAGCGCCGCGAGCAGCGCGGGCCAGCCGGTGCCCGTGAGATCGGAGTCGGTCACCTCGGTGAGCCGGGCGCCCGGACGGGGGCCACTGCCGCCGTCGCCGTCCGGGGCGGTGAGGGTGCGATCCGCGTACGAGAGCAGCAGGCCGGACATCCCGCCGAGCATCTCCCGCTGCATCCGCTTGCGGATCGGGGCGACCCGGCTCACCACACCGAAGATCACGGGCAGCGCGAGGTCCGTGAACCGGCTGCGCAGCTCGATCATCTGGGTGGCCTTCTTGGTGGACTCCAGGAGCGCCTCACCCACCGGCACGCGCTCGCTCGTATAGCTGTCGAGCAGCTCCGCGCGGGCATGTCCCTCGATGACCATGGCCAGCTTCCAGGCGAGGTTGACGGCTTCCTGGATGCCCGTGTTCATGCCCTGGCCGGAGGCCGGGCTGTGCACATGGGCGGCGTCGCCCGCGACCAGACAGCGGCCGACCCGCATGTTCGGGACCATGCGCTGCTGGGCCGTGAAGACCGACACCCAGCTGGGCGTGCCGATGCGTACCTGGTGGCCGAGGCCCTGGCTGAGCTTGCGCTCGAAGCGCGCCGCGAGATGGTCGGGGTCGCCGTCGTAGTCGGTCTCGGCGGTGTCCAGCAGCCGCCATCGGTCGTCGGCGAGGGGCACCGCCATCAGCGTGCCGCCGTCGGTGCGCACCCAGTAGATGCTGTTGGGCGGCAGTTCGCTCGTCATGGGCGCGTCGGCCAGCAGCCAGGTCTGGTTGGCCTCGCCGATCAGCGGGAGTTCGAGGGAGCGGCGTACGGTGCTGTGGCCGCCGTCGCAGCCGACCAGCCACGGGACGCGGACCGTCTCGTCGCGGCCGTCGGTATGGCTCAGCCCGACGGTCACCCCGTCGTCGCCGGGCGCGATCCGCTCCAGGCTCGTGCCCCACTCCGGGACCACGCCGAGGTCCGCGAGAGCGTCGCGGAACACCTCCTCGGTCGCCGTCTGTTCGATGGCCAGCGTGAACGGGAAGCGGGTCGGCATGGTCGAGTAGTCCGCGTCGAGGCGGGCGAGCCGACGGCCGTCCTGGAAGAGGGTGAAGGCCCGGATCTCCCGGCCCCGCTTGAGCATCTCCTCGACCAGACCCATCTGGTCGTACGCCTCCAGCGTGCGCGGATGCGTGGCGACGGCGCGACTGGTGGTCGCGGGCGCGTCCTTGGCGTCGATGAGACGCAACGGGATTCCACGGCGGGCGAGTTCGTAGGCCAGGGCGAGCCCTACCGGGCCGGCCCCCGCCACGAGTACCTGGGGGGTGCGGGTTCCTTTCGTCACTGCCATCCGATCCTCTGCTGCCGACGGTCATCCGTGCCCCAGGCTCGGGCACCGTGCTGGAGCCCCCCTCGACTCACGGTCGATGGCGTCGCGGGGCTGATCGACGGGCCCTCCACCCCGGCTCTAGGAGCCCCGGGAAGGGTGAGGACATGCGCACCGCCAGGTATGACCTCGACTTCGCCCGCGCGGTCGGGCGCCGCATCGGATGGGGCCTGTGCACACGGCTGGCGGGCCTGTGTCTGGTCGCCGGTCCGATGGCACCGGACCCCGCCCTGTTGGACGACGAGCCGCGAACGCCGCCGCACGGGGACAACGGGCATACGCCGCACAGGGACTTGGAGGTTCGATGAACACCGACGTCGTCGTGGTGGGAGGCGGTCCGGTCGGCCTGTTGCTCGCCGCCGAACTGCGCCTCGGAGGTGCCCGCGTGGTCCTCCTGGAGCGGCTGACCGAGCCGAGCGGCCACTCCAGGGCCTTCCGTATGCAGGCCAGGATGCTGGACGTACTGGACCAGCGGGGCCTGCTCGGCCGGTTCACGGAGGGCAACCGCACCTGGCCCAAGGCCCACTTCGCCGGCCTGGAACCGCTGCTCGACTTCGGACACCTGCACAACGAGCATCCGTACGCCCTGCTGATCCCGCAGGCGCGGACCGAGGAACTGCTGGAGGAGTACGCCCTGTCGTGCGGGGTGGAGATCCGCCGCGGACACGCGCTGACCGGGCTCGACGCCACCCCCTCCGACGTCGTGGGCGAGGTCGACTCGCCCGAGGGAACCTACCGGCTGCGCTCGCAGTATCTGGTCGGCTGCGACGGCGGGCGCAGCACCGTCCGCAAGCTCGCCGGCATCGGCTTCAGCGGATCGGCGCCCACGGTGCGCGCGCTCCTCGCCGACGTGGAACTGGCCGACCCCGGACAGCTGCCCAACGGAGTGCCGGGCACCATGCGCACCCCCCGCGGCCTGCTGATGGCGATCTCGCTGCAGCCCGGGGTGACCCGCGTGCTCACCACGGAGTTCACCCCGCCGGAGCCGGGTTCCGAGCACACCCCGGTGACCCTGGACGAGCTGCGCGAGACGGTACGGCGGATCACCGGCATCGACGTCGCCATGGACCGGCCGCGCTGGCTGTCCCGGTTCGCCGACACGACCCGGCTGGCGGACACCTACCGGCAGGGCCGGGTGCTGCTCGCCGGGGACGCGGCGCATGTGCACTTCCCCATCGGGGCGCAAGGACTCAACCTCGGCCTCCAGGACGCCGTCAACCTGGGCTGGAAGCTGGCCGGGACGATCGTCGGCTGGGCTCCCCCCGGGCTGCTCGACAGCTACGGCTCCGAGCGCCGCCCGGTCGCCGAGCGGGTGCTGCGCGAGACCCGGGTGCAGCTCATGCTCATGGCCCCCGACCCCAAGGTCGACCCGCTGCGCGAGATGTTCTCGGAACTCCTCGCGCTGCCCGAGGTCAACAGCAGGCTGGCACACGAGATGACGGGCCTCGACGTCCGCTACACCCCTTCTCCGGGCCGTTACGAGCACGAACTGCTCGGCCGCCCCTGCCCGCCGCTCGCGGAAGCGGTCGGCGACGAGGTCCGGACGGTGCTGCGCACGGGACGCGGAGTGCTGCTCCTGCCGGCCGGCACTGCTCAGGAGGCGGGCGGGCTCGCCACCGACTGGTCGCACCGCGTCGGCACGGTCCCGGCCGAGGGCGGAGCGGGTCTGCTGCTGCGCCCGGATGGCCATGTGGCGTGGGCGGATCCCGGCGAAGGCGTACCGCGCAAGGACGCGCTGCTGGAGCTGGAGGACGCCCTGCGGCACTGGTTCGGCGCCCCGGGCTGCACGGCCCGGCCCCGGACCCACCACGACGCGACGGGCAGGTGACAGGGATGCGTACACGCAGGCTCGCCGTGGCCGGCGGCTTCGAGTTCACGCCCGAGATCCACACGGACGCGCGCGGACTGTTCGTCTCGCCCTTGCAGGAGCAGGCGTTCGTCGCGGCGGTCGGCGAACGGTTCGTCACCGCGCAGACCAACCACAGCCGCTCCGCCCGCGGTGTGCTGCGCGGGCTGCACTTCACGACCACACCGCCCGGACAGGCCAAGTACGTGTACTGCGCGCAGGGGCGCGCCCTCGACGCGGTCGTCGACATCCGGCTCGGCTCGCCGACCTTCGGCAAATGGGACATCGTCGAGATGGACGCCGTCTCCTACCGTGCCGTCTACATCCCCGACGGCGTGGGGCACGCCTTTCTGGCGCTCGACGACGACACGGTGATGTCGTACCTGGTGACCACCGCCTACCGGGCCGAGCTGGAACAGGCCATCGACCCGCTCGACCCGGCACTCGGCCTGCCGTGGCCCTACGACATGAAGTTCCACCTGTCCGAGCGGGACACGGTCGCGATCTCGCTCGCGGAGGCCGAGGCACGGGGGATGCTGCCCCGGTACGAGCACTGCCGGCAGTGGCCCGCGGAACCGGACTCCGCCCGGTGAGTGCGGGAGCCGGACGGGTCGCCGTCATCGGCGCCACCGGGTGCATGGGCCGGCAGATCGCCGCCGCCTTCGCCGCCCGCGGTACGGAAGTGGTCGCGATCGCCCGCCGTCACGCGAGCCAGGTGGCCGCCCACCGTTTCCTGGTCCTGGACGCCGCGCACGCGTCCAGCGAGCAGCTCGCGGAGGTCCTGGCCACGGAGCGGGTGGACGCCGTGGTGAACGCGACGCTCGGCTGGGGCGACGAACTCCACTCCACCAACGTCCAGTTGGTGGAGCGACTGGTGGACGGGCTGAAGAAGACGCCGAGTCCGCCGCGCCTCGTGCAGCTCGGCACGATCCACGAGTACGGCCCCGTCCCGTGGGGCACGTCGATCGGCGAAGAGGTGGAGCCGGACCCGCAGCAGCCCTACCCGCGCTCCAAGCTGGTGGCCGCCGGGCTGGTACTCGACGCGGCGCGCGCCGGGGAACTCGACGGTGTGGTCCTGCGCCTCACCAACACCATCGGCCCGCACCCCGCCGCCGAGAGCTTTTTCGGCTCCCTCGCCGCACGGCTGCGCGACGACCCGGGGACCATCGATCTGACGATCGCCGAGGCGCACCGCGACTACGTCGACTCCCGCGACGCCGCCGACGCGGTGGTGCGTGCCGCCGAAACCCCCTCCGCCCAGGGCGTGTTCAACATCGGCACCGGCCGGGCGCTGGACATCGGGACCCTGGTCACCGCGCTGGTCCACGCGTCCGGACGCCCACCGGGGACGGTGCGGGGGCACCCGGGGGCGGTCCGCAGCCGCGGCGCCGACTGGATCCAGGTCGACAGCACCCGGGCACGGCGGCTGCTCGGCTGGAGCCCGCGCCATTCCCTGGAGGCGTCCATGCGGGCGATGTGGGAGACGGTGCGGGCGAAAGAGCCCGAGCGGCCGTCCTCCTGACCGGTGAGAGCCAGGCGGAAGTCCTCCCGACACGTCATCGGCATTCCCAATTTCTGAAACGCGTTCTACTCTGTGCGCCGTCCGACCGGGAGAACCAGCTCAGCCACTGGGAGCCAGGAGGCGCCGTGCATCTCGAATACACGCCGGAGCAGCAGCGGTTGCGCACCGAACTGCGCGGCTATTTCACCCAGTTGGTGCCGGACAACGCCTACGCCCGCTACGGCGACCCGGCGGCGCAGAAGCGCTTCTACCGCGACACGATCCGGCGGCTGGGCTCCGACGGCTGGCTCGGCGTGGGCTGGCCGAAGGAGTACGGCGGGCGCGGGCTGAGCCCCATGGAGCAGTTCATCTTCTTCGACGAGGCGGCCCAGGCGGGCGTGCCCCTGCCCCTGATGGCGCTGAACACGGTCGGCCCGACGATCATGCGCTTCGGCACGGACGAGCAGAAGGCGTACTTCCTGCCGAAGATCCTCTCCGGCGAGATCGACTTCGCGATCGGCTACAGCGAGCCCGACGCGGGGACGGATCTCGCCGCGCTCAAGACCAAGGCCGTACGGGACGGCGACGAGGTCACCGGCCACTACACGGTCAATGGACAGAAGATCTGGACCACGAACGGCGACACCGCCGACTGGGTGTGGCTCGCCGTCCGTACCGACCCGGACGCCCCGCCGCACAAGGGCATCACCATGCTCCTGGTGCCGACCTCCGACCCCGGCTACTCGTGCACGATCATCAACACCCTCGCCTCGCACGACACCACCGCGAGCTACTACGAGAACATCCGCGTCCCCGCCTCCCGCCGGGTCGGTGAGGAGAACAAGGGCTGGCGGCTGATCACCAACCAGCTCAACCACGAACGCGTCACGCTCGCAGCCCACGGCACCATGGCGATCCGCGCCCTGCACGACGTCCAGCGCTGGGCGATGGAGACCAAGCTCGCCGACGGCCGCCGTGTCGTCGACCTCCCGTGGGTGCGCCGCCGCCTCGCGCAGACCCACACCAAGCTCGACGCGATGAAGCTCCTGAACTGGCAGATGGTGAACGCGGTCCAGGAGGGCACGCTCACCCCGCAGGACGCCTCCGCGGTCAAGGTGTACGGCTCCGAGGCGCGCCGCGACGCCTACGCCTGGCTGATGGAGATCGTCGCGGCCCCCGGCGTCCTCAAGGAGGCCTCCGCGGGCGCGGTCCTGCACGGCGAACTGGAACGCGGCTACCGATCGGCGGTGATCTTCACCTTCGGCGGCGGGAACAACGAGATCCAGCGCGAGATCATCTCGTGGATCGGTCTGGGGATGCCGCGGGTACGGCGTTAGCCTGCGTGCGACCACCGTCTTTAGTTGGCACAAAACAGGGATAGTTGGCACCAAGATCACCGGTTGCGCCCTGTGCGTGGCGGGGCATCACCTCGCCGCGCGAAGGCTGGGGCCACGCTCGAGCGCTCGCGAAAACAAGCGGCCCAGGGCTGCATGCCATACCGGCAGATGCGCGACGAACACGGCGCGCGTGAGCACCGCTTGGTGCAGTTCAGCGCCAAGCGGGTCGGCTGGTCCCGGTCAGGCTGCCGGGGCGGTCAGGACGGCCTTGGCCGCCAGCCGGAGATTCCTGATCATCGGATTCGGGTCGCCCGTGCGGCTGACCAGGACGACCTGGCTGGGGGGAGCGTCCTCGATCGGGACGGCGACGAGGTCGGGACGCAGTGAGCTACGCCGATCGCCGACCGGTAGCACGGCGATCGCCCTGCCACTCGCGACGAGTTCGAGCTTGTCCTCGTAGCTTTCGATCGGCGGCACGCCGGCCCCGAGGATCCGGTAGGAAGTCCAGTCCGCGGTCTCGAACGCGCACGGCGCCGCCTCCTCCCCGGCCAGTTCTTCCGCGGTCACCGACGCGCGGTCGGCCAAGGGATGGCCGCGCGGGACCACGAGCATCCGGGGCTCCTCGTACAGCGGGGTGGTGAACACATCGTCGGCGGCGAGCGGCAGCGGGGCCCGCGCGATCAGGGCGTCGACGCGCTTGTCGGACAGCGCCCCGACGTCGCGGCAGCTCAGGTACCGGGTGGCGATCTCGGCGTCCGGATAACGACGGCGCAGTTCCCGTACGGCGGCAGTGATCACCAGGTCTTCGACGTAGCCGATGGCGATGCGTTCGGTCTCGGCTTGTTCACGCACGGCCAGCTCGGCCTGACGGGCGGCCTGCAGCAGGGCTTGGGCCCGGGGGAGGAAGCTCTGGCCGGCCGGAGTGAGCCGGGTGCCCTGGGGTATGCGGTCCAGCAGCCGTACACCGAGATACTTCTCGAGCCGTTGGATCTGGCGGCTCAGCGCCGGCTGGGCCACGTGCAAGTCGGCGGCGGCCCGGCCGAAGTGCTGGTGCGCCGCCACCACGGTGAAGTAGCGCACCAGCCGCAGTTCCAGGTCCTGTCCGAGATCGTTCACCCTTCCAGCGTACGGGTCATGCCGTTTCGGAATGATCAGGTTGCCGAACCGGTCTTGGACGGTCATGCCGTCCTGGGCCTTGACTGAAGGAGCAACGTTTCCCCAAGAAAGCGACAGGCGCGATGAAGGCGATCCAGTTCCACGAAGCGGGCGGCCCGGATGTTTTGCAGTATGACGAGGTGCCGGTTCCCGAGATCGGCGCGGGCGAGGTGCTCGTCCGGGTGCACGCGGCGGGCATCAACCCGCCGGACTGGTACCTGCGTGAGGGGATGAAGGTCATGCCGGCCGAGATGAGGCCGGCGCTGGAGTTCCCCCTGATCCCCGGAACGGACATGTCGGGCGTGGTCCAGGCGGTCGCTCCGGACGTGCTGGGGTTCGCCGTCGGTGACGAGGTCTTCGGCATGCTGCGGTTCCCCGGATTCGACGGCCGGACGTACGCCGACTACGTGGCCGCGCCGGCTGCGGACCTGGCGCACAAGCCGGCCGGTATCGACCATGTCCAGGCGGCTGGGGCGCCGATGGCCGTGCTGACGGCCTGGCAGTACCTGGTTGATCTCGGCCATGACGTGCCGTCTCCTTTCACCGGCCAGGTGCACCAGCCGGTGCCGATCACGCCAGGGATGACCGTGCTGGTCAACGGGGCCGCCGGTGGAGTGGGCCACTTCGCGGTGCAGCTGGCGAAATGGAAGGGGGCACACGTCATCGCGGTGGCCTCGGGCCGGCACGAGCAGTTCCTGCGCAAGCTCGGCGCCGATGAGTTCATCGACTACACCAGGACGCAGGCCGCGGACGTGGTCAGCGGTGTCGACCTGGTGATCGACACCGTCGGTGGCCCGGACAGCTCACGCTTTCTGACCGTGCTCAAGCGCGGCGGCACCATGCTTCCGGTGTTCTTCGCCGAGTACGACCCGGAAGAGACGGCGAGTCTGGGCATCACAGTCTCGAACATTCAGGTGCGTTCCAACGGTCCCCAGCTCGCCGAGATCGGGCGCCTGTTCGACGAGGGCAAGCTCCAGGTCGGGGTGGACAGCACCTACCCGCTGCCCGAGGCGGGCAGCGCACACACGCGAGCCGCGCAGGGCCACATCCAGGGCAAGATCGTGCTGACGGTGGTCTCGTGATCGCCGAACTCCAGCAGGCGGTGGCGAACTACGCCCACGCCCTGGACGAGTTGAATGTGCCCGAGCTGGAAGCGGTCCTGACCGAAGACACCACCTGGACCTTCACGATGCCCGGACAGGGAGTGCTCGGCCCGGTCGCCGGACGCGCGGCGGTGCTCGACTTCATCCGTGACGGGCACACGGCCCAGACCGGAAGGGTGCGGCACCATCTGGGCAATGTTGTGGTCACGACGACGGACGCCGCCACCGCTGAGGTGCGGGCCTATCTGGTGCAGACGAGGAACACCGGCGAGAGCATCCAGATGATCTCGACCGGGGTCTACACGTTCGGCCTGCGCCGGTCCGACGGTGGGTGGCGTATCGCTGAGCTCACCTTGACGCTGGACAACGCCTTTTAGGGCGGGGCCAGGCAGTGTGTCCGGCGGATCATCGGGTGCCTGCCGGCGGCGCCCGGGTACCGATTGGGCCGACGACGAACAGCACGGCCCTCTGTAGGCAGGCGGTCGGGGACAGCACAAGCCGCTGCTGACGTTCAAGCAGATCGCCGTGGTGGTCGCGTGGACGTATGGGTGAAGCGGCCGGACGGCGCCGACTACGACGCTCCGCGCATGGCCAGCGCGGTTCGCGCCAGCCCGCGCAGCCAGGCGTGGGCGTGGTCGGTGTCGTAGCGCTGATGCCACGACAGGTATATCGGTGCCGACGGCAGTTCGAGCGGGAGGGGGAGCACGACCAGGCCGAGGTCGGCGACCGCTGACCGCGTGGTGGCTTCGGGGACGCTGATCAGGAGATCGGAGCCGCGCGCGAACTCCAGCGCGGCCGCTTCCGTGGGCGCGGTCGCCACCACGCGGCGGGTGAGGCCGAGCCGCGCGAGGGCGTCGTCGAGGGCATTGCTGAGGTTTCCACGTCGCGAGACGGTGACGTGCTCAGCGGCGGCGTACCGCTTTGCGGTGACGGTCCTGACGCGGGTGAGGGGGTGCCCCTGCCTCACGACGATGACGAGGCGGGTCTCGCCCACGTTCTCGGCACGGATGTCCGGTGCGCTCGGGCGGTTGGCGTTCGCCTCCAGGTCGACCTCGCCGCGCCGCAACTCGGGGGTGTCGATGCTCGATTCCGCGACGAAGCGCAATCGCACGCCCGGCGCCTGTCCGCGCACGGCCGCGAGCAGTGCGGGGCCGCTCAAGGCGACCAGGGAATCGTGCCAGCGGAGTGTGAAAGTGCGCTCCAACGTTGCCAGATCGAGTTCACGGCTCGGTGCCAGCACCCCCTGGACCTGGTGCAGCAGCTCGTGCACCTGTTCCCGTACGGCGATCGCATACGGCGTCGGGGTCATCGTGCGGCCGGTGCGCACCAGGATCTGATCCCCGGTCGTGCGCCGGATTCGGCCCAGACTCCGGCTCATCGCGGGGGCGGTGACATGCAGGCGCGCCGCCGCCCCGGCCACACTTCCCTCCTCCAGCAGCGCGTCGAGCGCGGCGAGCAGGTTCAAATCCAATTGCATGCGAGTAATCCTAGGCGTGCCTGACATGCATTTGAAGTTAATTACGGGGCTGCATACCGTTGAGGCGAAAGCGCAAGAAGTAACGCGCAGTTCGGCCCTCGACCGGCCTCAGCACCCCTCCTCAGACGGGAATACCACCATGTCCGAAACGCTTCAGACCACTGACGTCGCCGCCTCCGACGCCGACCTGCTCGCCCAGACCGCGAACGCCGTGCGTGAGGCCGGTTCGGCGCTGCGCGAGCGTTTCGGCGAGGTGGTCCGTTACCAGACCCGTGAAGAGCTGATGCGCGCGCTCGCCGTCAACGACGAGATGGCCCTCGACATCCTGCGCCCCCGCCTCACGAGCCTGCGCCCGGACGCCGGCTGGGTGGAGGACGAGCTGGACGGCGGGGCGCTGCCGCCCGGCGAATGGTGGGTCGTGGATCCGGCCGAAGGCAACGTCAACCACCTGCACGCCCTGCCGGAGTGGGCGGTGACCGCCACCCTCGTGCGTGAGAACCAGCCCGTGCTCACCGCGGTCCACCTGCCGTTGACCGGCGAGACCTACACCGCGCTCACCGGCGCGGGCGCCCACCTCGACGGCCGGCTGCTGCATGTCTCCCCCACTGCGGACCTCGGCCTGAGCATCGTGGCGACCAGCCAGGCCCGGCCGGACGAGGACGAGAAGGTCGTGCGGCGCGTCGGCTCCTCGATCACCGCGATGCTCTTCGACGCGCTCGTCGTCCGCACCGCCGTGCCCGCGACCCTGCACCTGCTGAACGTGGCCGCCGGCCGGACCGACGCCTTCTGGCAGTTCGCCGGCGCCCGCGCGGACCTGCTGCCCGGGGCACTGCTCGTCACCGAGGCGGGCGGACAGATCTCCGACGCCGAGGGCCGCCCCTGGACCCCGCAGAGCGAGAGCTTCCTGGCCGCCGCGCCCGGCGTCCACGCCGAAGCCGTCGCCACCCTCTCCCGCTGACCGCGCACCACAACCGCACCCACGCAAGGACCACATCACCATGACCACGATCGCAGTTCTCGGAAACGGCCGCGTCGGCGGCAACCTGGCCACAGCTCTCACCCGGGCAGGGCATGAGGTGACCGTGGCGGACCGCGCGCCGGGCGCCGCCGCCGACGCTGCCCGGACAGCCCAGATCGTCATCAACGCCACCCCGGGTGCCGGCTCGCTGGACCGGCTCGTCGCCCTGCGCGAGGAACTGCGCGACAAGATCCTCGTCGACGTCTCCAACGCCACCACCGACGGACCGGACGGACTGCCCGCCGACCTGATCTACCCCGGCTCAAGCCTCGCCGAGCAACTCCAGGAAGCGCTCCCCGAAACGCGCGTCGTCAAGACACTCAACACCATGCTCTTCCCGGTGATGACCGCGCCAGCCACGCTCACCCAGGCGCCCGACGCCTTCCTCTCCGGCGAGGACCCGCAGGCCAAGCAGACCGTCCGTGAACTGCTCATCAACCTCGGCTGGCGCAAGGAGTGGATCACTGATCTCGGCGGGATCCAGACCGCCCGCGCCACGGAGGCCGCGATACTGTTCGTGCCGCACGTGATTCGGTCCAGCGGATTCGCGCCCTTCGCGATCTCGATCGCCCGCTGATCCGCACACAGTGCACCGCCCCCGGCGGGCCCACATCCAGAACGGATACGACAGCGCAGCCAGGGCCAGTGATTCAGCGCCGGACGGCGACCCGTGGCCACCCTTCCCGGGGCCGTCGGCCGCGCACCGAGGAATCGGCCCATCTCACGGCGGACGCGCTTGCGGAGCTGGTCGCGAATCTGCCCGCCGATACCCGCGGCGGCCGCCGGCACCGGCCTCACACTCGCCGATCCAAGTGCGGGTGCGTGTGCATGGCGCTGGCGCCGGACGGCATCACGCTGCCGCTGAAGTAGCGACCTGGCATCGATGGTCAGGCTGCCTGGCCGTAGCCGTCCGCACCGGGGCCGTCGCCGCGCAGTGGGCTGAAGTCGACGTCCAGGTGCGGGTCGTACGCCTCGGGTTCAAGGCCGAGTTCGTGGGTGGAGTACTCGCCGAAGCGGCGGATGTGCTCGGCCAGGTACGGCGAGATGTGGGCCAGGTCCTCGGGGTCGACGACGTGGCCCTCCTCCTGGAGCTGGCGCGCGGGCGCTGTCACGTTGGCTGAGGGGGTGGGATGATCTTCTGGTTGAAGGCGCTGGGAGGGGTTGTCCGTGCGGAGGGCGTCGCCGTCGTACAAGGGGCACCGGTACCCGGTCGAGGTGATCTCCCACTGCGTTTGGCTGTACCACCGTTTCCCGCTCAGCTTCCGCGAGGTCGGGGAGCTCATGCTCGAGCGCGGCGTGATCGTCTCCCACGAGACCATCCGCCGCTGGTGTGTGAAGTCCGGGCAGAAGTACGCCAACACACTGCGCCACCGTCGGCCCCGGCCCGGTGGCAAATGGCACTTGGACGAGGTCTTCATCAAGATCAACGGAGAGCAGACGTACCTCTGGCGGGCCGTCGATCAGGACGGCAACGTCCTGGACATCCTCGTCCAGAACCGGCGGGACACCGCCGCGGCCAGGCGCTTCCTTCGTCGTCTGATGAAGACGACCCGTACGGTGCCGCGGGTGCTCGTTACCGACAAGCTCCGCTCCTACGGCGCAGCCCACCGCGAGGTCATGCCCTCCGTCGAGCACCGGCAGTCGAAGTACCTGAACAACCGCGCGGAAAACAGCCACCAGCCCACCAGACAGCGCGAACGCGCGATGAGGGGCTTCCGCTCCGCCGGCGCAGCCCAGCGGTTCCTGTCTGCGTTCAGCGGGATCTCGCCCCACTTTCGTCCCCGCCGCCACCTCATGACCGCACACAACTACCGAGCCGAGATGACCGTCCGCTTCGCCATCTGGAAGCAGATCACCGGCGTCTCCGGTCTGTCCACCACGGCCTGAGCCCAGGTCCGGACGGGCTCCACCACGTCCAACGCACCGTCAGAAGCCCGCGCATCCACCAACGTGACAGCACCCTTCGGCTCGTTAACTCCCTCTCCCCTCCGGCGATCTCGCTCACTCGGTCGACTCCTGGCCGATGAGCAGGTCGAGCAGGCTGGCGGGGGCGTTGTCGCCGAAGATGAGCTGGTGATTCTTGTCGGATTCGGCGGCGAACTGGGCACTGCGGGGGAAAAGGGCCTCCTCGTACTCCGCAAGGGCGGCTTCGATGTCGTCGGGATGTGCGGCGATGGCTTTGCCGAGTTCGGCGCCGTCGAACATGGCGAGGTTGGCGCCCTCCCCGGCGAACGGTGACATGAGGTGGGCGGCGTCGCCCAGCAGCGTCACTCCGGGGACGCGGTCCCAGCGGTGGCCGATCGGCAGGGCGTTGATCGGGCGCGGGGCGAGGGCGGTTTCCCCGTCAGTGATGAGTGCGGTGAGTTCAGGCGCCCATCCGGTGAATTCTGCCGCGACCTGGGCCGCCGCCGTTTCGGGGCTGGCGAGGGTGGCGGTGATCCAGTCCTGCGGCTTGTTGAGCGCGACGTAGGTGTGAAGAACGGCGTCGGCTTCTCGGTGGCCAAGGATCCCCTTGCCGGCTGTGACGGCGAACAGGGAACCGTCGCCGGCGGCCTTGGCCGCTGCGGGGTGGCGCTGGTCGGCGTCGTACAGGTAGGTCTCGATGAACGACGTGCCGACGTACTCGGGCTTCGCGTCGGAGAGCAGCGGCCGGATCCTCGACCAGGCGCCGTCCGCGCCGACGAGGAGGCCGGTCGTCACGGTTGGCCCGTCGGCGAAGGCCAGCTCGTGCCTGCCGTCTCCGAGGGGGCGGACACTGGTGACCTTGTGTCCCCACTGGATCATCTCGTCGGGCAGCGAGTTGATCAGAATCCGACGCAGGTCTCCGCGGAGCACCTCAGGGCGACCGCCCGTGCCGTCGTCGGGCTGGTCGAGCAGTACCGCGCCGTGCTGGTCGAGCACGCGCAGGGCCTCGCCGCCTTCGTGGATGATCGCGCGGAACTCGTCGGTGAGGCCGGCCGCTTCGAGGGCGAGCTGCCCGTTGTACTCGTGGATGTCGAGCTGACCGCCCTGCGTGCGGGCGTCCGCCGATATCTCGGCTTCGTAGATGGTCGCGGGGATGCCGTGCAGGTGCAGGACCCGTGCGAGGGTCATGCCGCCGAGCCCGGCGCCGACGATCGTGACGGGAGTGGTCATGGTGGTTTCCCTTTCGCTTGGACACCGCTCTACTGCGATACAGTGTTCGCAGTACCGGCGCCACGATAGCACTACTGCGAACAGTGAGCGCAGTAGTGAGGAGGAAAACCGATGGACGACACTCACACGGTGATCTGGAACAGGCCGGAGCGGGCCGCGAAAGGCCCCGCGCCGTCACGCACGCGGGCGGAGATCACCAGCGCTGCTATCGCGATCGCCGACGCCGAGGGCATCGAGACACTGTCCATGCGGCGCGTCGCCAAGGAGCTGGGAACGGGCACAGCCTCGCTCTACCGCTACCTGGCGTCCAAAGACGACCTGCTCGACCTCATGCTCGACGCCGTAGCGGCCGAAGACGGCGGCTCGCCTGCCCCCACCGGCGACTGGCGCAGCGACCTGCGAGGCCTGGCACATCGTTCCCGGGCCACCTTCCACCGGCATCCCTGGATGACCTCCCTCGCAGCAGGGCGCCCATCACTTGGACCGAACTCCCTCGATGTCATCGAACACGCACTCGCCGCCCTCGATCCCCTCGGCTTCGATATCGACGTCATGATCACCGTCGTCGACACGCTGCAGGCCTTCGTCCGCGGCTACGCCGCCGGCGAGCTCGCCCAACAGGAAGCTGTCCGACGCTCCGGAGTCGGCATCCAGCAATGGATGGACGCCTATGCGCCCTACCTCGACAAAGTCGTCAAGAGCGGGCGCCATCCACTCCTCGCCCGGGTCATTCGTGATGCCGAGCTTCCCCACGCGGCCGACAGCGCCGAGCGCGGGTTCGAACTGGGACTCGAACGACTCCTCGACGGCTGGGAGGCCAACCTCCCGGTCCGGCCCTGACGATCCGGCAGCGTCACCTGCCGGTTCATCGGGGAACTCAACACCCCGACGCCGGCCTCCGCGCGCCGAACCCCCGACGCAACGCGATTCCCCCAAACGACCCGTCATTGGATGGGAACGGACCGGTAGGTGCTGTTGAACGAGGCATCAGCCTGTGAAGGTAGCCGGCCTCGTTGACCCGACTCCAGATGATGGCCTCGCCGACGCACCAATGTGCCGAGAAAGCTCGGTGGCCGGCGCAGCGGGATGCCGCCGCTGGTTGGCAAAGATGCAGGTCAGCCGCGATAAGAAGTGACAAGCAATGGCTGAGGTCACACCCGCGGTGACCACCGCATGGCTCATTCCCGTCTGCACGCGCTGATGCCGGATGCCGCCGCGGCCGCTGAGGTCCGGTCCGTGGCCGCACGGGTCAGTTCATGCTGAACGGCGGGTGAATACGTTTCCTGCCACACCCGCTCCGTGCAGCGGAATGAACCAGGAGGCAGGCCCGTGAAGGAAAGCCAGTTTGATACGTGTGTGATCGGGGCGGGACCTGCCGGGCTGGCGGTCGCCAGGGCTTTGGCGGAGCGGAATCTGCCGTACACGCATCTTGAGCGGCACACCGGACCCGGCGGTATCTGGGACATCGACAATCCCGGCAGCCCGATGTACGAGTCGGCCCATTTCATCTCCAGCAGGACCCTGTCGGGTTTCGGCGGTTTCCCGATGCCCGACCACTTCGCGGACTACCCGCCGCACCGCCAGGTCCTGTCGTACCTGCGGTCCTTCGCCGACGCGTACGGACTGACGGACCGGATCGAGTTCGGCGTCGAGGTCGCAAGCGTCGAGAAGAACGCGGACGGCACCTGGACGGTCACCCGGGCCGACGGGCGGGAAAGCGTGCACGGGCAGGTCGTGGTGTGTACGGGCTCGCAATGGCACCCCAACATCCCCGAATTGCCGGGGGAGTTCAGCGGGGAGGTCCGGCACACCGCCGGCTATCGCAGCGCGGAGGAGCTACGGGGCAAGCGGGTCCTGGTGGTGGGCGCGGGGAACTCCGGCTGTGACATCGCGTGCGATGCGGCCCGGGCCGCCGACCACGCGGTGATCAGCATGCGGCGAGGGTACTGGTTCATCCCCAAGCACCTGTTCGGCCGGCCGGTGGACACCATCGCCGACAGCGGGCCGCATCTGCCGATGTGGCTGGCGCAGCGGGTCTTCGGTGCCCTCCTGCGGATCATCAACGGTGATCCGACGCGACTGGGGCTGCAGAAGCCGGACCACAAGCTGTTCGAGACCCACCCGGCCATCAACTCGATGCTGATCCACCACCTCCAGCACGGCGACATCGCCGCCAGACCCGGGATCGCCCGCACCCAGGGCAGGACCGTGCGTTTCACCGACGGCACGAGCGACGACTTCGATCTCATCCTGCTGGCCACGGGCTACGTCCACAAAGTGCCGGTCGCGCAGAAGTACTTCGGTGACGAGCAGCACCCGGACCTCTACCTGTCGTCCTTCTCGCGCGAGCACCAGGGCCTGTTCGGCATCGGCTTCATCGAGACCAACTCCGGTGCGTACCAGCTCTTCGACACCCAGGCGCAGCTGATCGCCGGGTATGTGCACGACGCGCGGCACCGGCTGCCGAACGCGGAGCGATTCGCCCGCATGATCCGCGCCGACCACCCGGATCTGTCCGGCGGGCTGAAGTTCGTCGCCTCGCCCCGCCACACCGGCTATGTCGACAGCGGGGCCTTTGTGAAGTACCTGGGCAAGGTCGCGGGCGAGATGGGCTGGCGTACCGAGGGCCAGCCGCCGCCGGTACGGTCCCTGCGGCGCGCGGAGGCCACGGCGTGAGCGGGTTCGACTTCACCGACAAGGTCATGCTGGTGACCGGCGGTGCGGGCGGCATCGGCAGTGCGCTGTGCCACCGCTTCGCCTCCGGCGGAGCCCGCTGCGTCGTCGTCGACCTCGACGAGATCCGGGCCAAGAAGGTCGCCGACGACCTGCCCGGCGCTGGGCACACGGGCATCGGCTGCGATCTGATGGACCGCGCTCAGATCGGGCGGCTGTTCGAGCTGGTCGCCGATGCCCACGGCCGCCTCGACGTGCTCGTCAACAACGTCGGTATGACCAGCGCGGAACGCTTCGACGTCCGCAGCGTCGAGAGCATCGAGCGGGAGATCACTCTCAACCTGACCTCCCCGCTGGTCGCGACCAGGATCGCGATTCCCCTGCTGAAGGCCTCCCGGGATGCTCGGGTGGTCACCACCGTCTCCCTCGGCGGGATCTTCCCGCTGGGCGAGACCCCGATCTACACGGCCTCGAAGTTCGGGCTGCGCGGCGCGATGCTGGCGATCGGACTCGACCTGCGGAGCAAGGGCATCCTGGCCGGCTCGGTGCTGCCCTCGGCGACGGACACGCGGATGCTCCGCCAGGAAGCCGTGGACGGCGGCAACTCCATGCAGTTCCAGGACCGGCCCCAGCAGCCCGCCGACGTCGTCGCGGCCGTGGTGAGCCTGCTGGACAAGCCCCGCCTGGAGGCCTATCCCCGGACCGGTGAGTCCCGTCTGGTGCGGTTCGCGATGCTCGCACCGAACCTGTTGCCCAGGATCTTCCCGCTGTTCCGCAAGCGCGGTGATCGCGGCATGGCCCGCTATCTGGAGGAACTCCGCGGACGTGGGCTGGCCCGCCAGACCGACGGGCGCTGGGAATTGGTGGAGGAAGCATGACCACGTACGAGAAGCTGCATGTCGTCAACCCCGCCACCGGAGAGCCGATCGTCACCCTGCCCGCCGCGAGCGCCGACGACGTCGCCAAGGCCGCCGAACAGGCCCGGCAGGTCTTCGACGCCGGGGCGTGGTCGCGGCGGCCGGTCCGGGAGCGTGGCGCGGTGCTGATGCGGCTGGCCGACCTGATGGAACGCGACGCCGAGATCCTCGCCCGCCTGGACAGCGAGGACGCGGGCAAGCCGATCACCGAGTGCCGTACGGGCGACGTACCGGGCGCGATCGAGTCGATCCGCTGGTTCGCCGAGGCGGCCGACAAGGTCTTCGGCCGGGTCGCGCCGAGCGGGCCCGACGAGCTCGGTCTCATGACCCGCGAACCGGTCGGGGTCGGCGCGGCGATCCTGCCGTGGAACTACCCGCTCGCCATGGCCGCCTGGAAGGTCGGACCCGCCCTGGCCGCGGGCAACTGTCTGCTGGTCAAGCCCGCCGAGGCGACCCCGCGCTCGACCCTGCACCTGGCCGCACTCGCCACCGAGGCCGGCCTGCCCGACGGGGTGCTCACGGTGCTGCCCGGGTACGGCCGGGAAGCCGGGGCGGCCCTCGCCCGTGACCCCCTCGTGGGGGCCCTCTCCTTCACCGGATCCACCGCGACCGGTCGCCGCATCCTCAAGGACGCCGCCGAGAGCAACTTCAAGCGCGTATCACTGGAGATGGGTGGCAAGAGCCCTCAGGTGCTCATGCCCGACGCGCTCGACTACGGGGACGAGCTGATCGGCAACATGATCGAGGCCGCGTTCCTGACGATGGGGCAGAACTGCACGGCCGGCTCCCGTGTCCTGGTTCACCGCAGCATCGCCGAGGAGGTTGTGGAGCGGTTCACGGCCGCGGCGAGGGAACTCGTCATCGGTGATCCGGCCGACCCGCGCACGCAGATGGGGCCGCTCATCAACCGCGCCGCCTTCGACCGGGTCGCGGCAGCCGTGGAGGCAGCCCGGGCCGGCAAAGCCCAGATCCACACCGGGGGACTGCCCCACGAGCTGCCCCCGCGCGGCGCCTACTACCCGCCCACCGTGATCACCCGCGCCCCCGACGGCAGCGACGTCCTCACCAGGGAGCTGTTCGGCCCCGTCGTCACCGTCCAGACCTTCACCACGGAGGACGAGGCGGTACGTATGGCCAACGCCACCGAGTACGGGCTCGCCGCCTCGGTGTGGACCCGCGACCTCGACACCGCGCTGCGGCTGGCCCGCGGCATCGAGGCCGGTGTGATCTCCGTGAACGCCTACAGCGAGGGCGACATCACCACCCCCTTCGGCGGCTGGAAGCAGTCCGGATTCGGCGGCGTGGAGAAGTCCACCAGCGCCTTCGAGCAGTGGACCCGGGAGAAGACGGTCTGGATCCGCACCCGTTGACCTCGGCCTCAGAGGCGATCCGTACGCATCTGCTCGCGCAGGTGGACCGGGGAGGTGCCGTGCCAGCGGCGTACCGCGCGGCGCAGGGCGCGTTCGTCGGAGAATCCCGCCCGGCGTGCGATGTCGCGCAGCGTCAGTTCCGGGCGGAGCAGCAGCTGTTCGACACGTTCCCGGCGTACCCCCTCGACGAGTGCCTCGTACGTCGTGCCGCAGTCGGCCAGTCGGCGACGGAGCGTCCGCTCGCTCGTCGTGTGCCGCCGTGCCTGCTCGGCGAACGAGGGGATCACCGGGAGGCTCTGGGCGACGGAGATCTCCAGAACCTCCAGCAGGTCCTGCTGGTCGCGGCGTGAGGCCATCTGCGCGTCGAGCATCTCCAGAGTCGACGCGTAGGTCACCGGATCCCGGCCGGGCATCCGGGTATGGGCCCACGCGGGGGCGATGACCAGGCGGTTGGCCGGGGCGCCGAAGCGGACCGGGCAGCCGAACAGAGCTGTGAACAGGTCGTTCCGGCGTGGTGGCGGACAGGCGAACTCCACCACTCTCGGCGCGAAGGCCGGGCCGACGGCCAGCCGGGAGAGGGTGACCACGGAGGCGAGCCCCTCCTCGATCAGGAAGACGGCGACGGCCGGGTCCATGGCCGGATCGGGGAGGTCGGCACGCAGCACGAAGGCCTCGTCCTCCTCGCCGATGCCGGCCGACCACACCACCATCGCCCCGGACAGGTTCTGGTACTTCACTCCCGTCTCGATGGCGTGCCGCAGTGTGTCGTCGGCCATCAGGGCGAAGCCGAGCAGGCCCCATGCGGTGAGGTGTTGTGCCGCTCCCACCTTCATCCCCAGGTGCTCGTCCCCGGTGAGCTCCAGCGCACGACGGATTGCCGCGCTGCCCTGCCGGTACGACACCCTCAGTGCGGCGGAGCGCATGACCGTCTCGTCCAGCCCGACCTGCTCCAGCAGAGGTCGCAGATCGATGCCGCGCTCGTCGGCGACCGTGACGAGATAGCGCAGGATGTTCGGTTGGATCGTCGCCGATGTGCTGCGGCTGGTCCCTGGCGGATTCGCGGGGCCGGGGGCAAGGGACATCGCACTCACCTTCTCCTGGGCGACCACTGTAGGCACCCGGGCAGCACTGGTCGCGTTCGCTGGCCCCCGAAGTCCCCTGCACGGCCCCTGGCGTCCTGCGCTCGCATTCCGCGCCTGGCTACGGTTTCCGCAACCTGGCCGCATTGGCTGGCTGGTCATCCCCACGCACACAGGAAATGAAGGCGCGACAGCATCATGTCCTTTAATGCATCGCCCCGAGCGGGCTTCGGGCGCCTAGTCTCCATGGTCGGCGCCCGAAGGGTCGCCACGATCGCGTTCGCCGCGCAGGGCGTCTCCGTCGCCGCCGTGTACACGACTGTTCCCGCCGTCACCGAGCGCCTGGGACTGGCTCCGCTCCTGACGACCGCGTTGATGGTCGCGGTGGCTCTGACGGCGGGGGGTGGCAGCTTCCTGGGGCTGGCCGCGATCCGACGTGCCGGTCCTGTCGCCACGATGCGTGGGGCCATGTCGGCGGCGGCCGCCGCGCTGACGCTGATCGGCTGGGCTCCCGGACAGACCGCTGTCATCTGCGCGTACATCCTCTTCGGGCTCGCTGTCGGCGCCCTCGATGTCGGCGTCAACACCAGGGCCGCGGCGATCGAACACGCCTACGGCCGCAGTGTTTTCGGCTCCTTCTACACGGCATGGAGCGTGGGCGGCGTGGTCGCGGCACTGCTCACCGCCGGGGCGGCTCGGCTGGAGTGGCCCGTGGCCGGCGGCCTGGCCCTGCAGGCAGGCATCGTCCTGCTGCTCGCCGCCTGTATGCGCACACACGCCCTCCCCGCCCCCGAGGGGCCCTCGGATGCTGTCGCGCAGCCGTCGCCAGGGCGCCGTCTGTGGGTCCGGCTCATTCCGTTCGGCCTGGTTCTCCTGGTCGTCTACGTGGTCGAGTCCACCGTTTCGGCCTGGTCGGCTGTCTACCTCCGGCAGACTCTCGCCGCCTCCCTCGCGGTCGCGCCGCTGGCGTACGCGGCCTACCAGGCCGGCACGGTCATCGGCCGAGCCGCTGCCGATCGGCTCGTACAGAAGCTCGGAGCGGTCGCGGTTGTCCGCACCGCGGCCCTGCTGGCCGCGGGCGCCCTGGCGGCTCTGGCCGCCGCGCCGAGCTGGCCGTTCGCTGTTCTCGCGGCCGGGGCGGTGGGCCTGGGCGCGTCCGTCCTGGCTCCGCTGTGCCTGGCCTCCGCCGCGCGACTGAGTCCCACAGCGTCGGAGGCGGTCCTGGCACGCCTGAACCTCTTCAACTACGTCGGCGTCGTCACCGGCGGCGCCCTCAGCGGACTCCTCGGCTCCACCGGCCACTTCCGTCTCGCCTACGCGGTACCGGCCGCCCTTGTGGTCCTTCTCCTGGCCGCCGCCCGCCACTTCACCCGGCCCGAGAGCTCGGCCCGTACGGAGAGCATCCCTCAAAGGCTATGAGGGGCCGATGCGGGCGATACCCGTTTCATAGGCGATGTCGGTCCATCGTGCAGCAAGGCTGACTGTCCGGCTGAGGGGGTGTAGACCGGAGATGAGGCGCTGTACGGCGGCGAGCTGCGCGGGTCGGGGCGGACGACTCCACGATGCGCTCAGCCCGGCAGCGTCGTCGGCAGACAGAGACCGCGGACCCGCCTTCGCGGGAATGATGCAGAGGCGCTCCGGGAAGGATGTGGGGGTGATGTCGTGGTTGGGGATGTGCCGGTGATCCGGAGACACCTGGCGGCTGTGGTCACACCTGCTGGTACGGAGGCCTTTCAGGCGGGTGACCCGGGACTTTTCGGTCCGGATTCGGTGACCTGGCAGATGCACGGCGACCCCATGATGTGGGTCGCCGGGATCCGCGCGCTCTACCTCCAGGCCCTGCACCCGCGCACGGTGCGCGGAGTCATGCAGAACTCCGACTTCCGGCGCGACGCCTGGGGCCGGCTGATGCGCACCGCGAACTTCGTCGGGACGGCGACGTACGGCACCAGTGAGGCCGCAGAGAAGGCAGGGGCGCGCATACGAAAGATTCACAGCATGCTCACGGCGACCGACCCGGACACGGGGGAGCGGTACGGCGTCGACGAGCCCGGGCTGCTGCTGTGGGTGCACTGCGCGGAGATCGACTCCTATCTGTACGTCCTGCGGCGCTCGGGGTTCCCTCTCACGGACGCGCAGGCCGACCGCTACATCGGTGAACACCTGGTCAGCGCACGGCTGGTGGGGCTCGGCCCCGCCGACGTACCGGCGAATCAGGCGGAGTTGGCCGCCTACTTCGAGAAGATGCTGCCGGAGCTGGCGGCGGGGCCCGACGCGTGGGACGTGGACGACTTCCTGGTGCGCCCGCCGGTCCACCCCTTGCTCGTACCAGCGCGCGCCCTGCTGTGGCGGCGTGTGGCGCATCTCGCGTACGCCGCTCTGCCGCCGTACGCCCACGAGTTGTACGGCAGGGCGGCTCCGCCGCCCGCCACGGTGAGCCGGCGCCTGCGTGTCACGGGCACCTTGCTGCGCTGTGTTCCCGCACGTCTGCGCTGGCAACTCCCGCCCAAACACATTCTGCGCGCCATGTCACGGCTGGGCCCCGGCTCCCGCCCTGCGCCCTGCAAAGTCGGCAGATAACTCGCCATACTGGACGGGCCAGGGGAGGGCGCGGCGAGCAGCGACGGGGGCGATCGCACGAGATGGCGGAGACCAGGCTGATCCAGAGCCGGTACCGGCTGCTCGATCTGATCGGGCGGGGCGGTATGGGCGAGGTGTGGCGGGCGCGGGACGAGTCGCTGGGCCGGCACGTCGCCGTCAAGTGCCTCAAGCCGCTCGGCCCGCACCACGATCAGTCCTTCACGCGTGTCCTGCGGGAGCGGTTTCGGCGCGAGGCCCGGGTGGCTGCCGCCCTCCAGCATCGCGGAGTGACCGTCGTCCATGACTTCGGGGAGTCCGACGGTGTGCTCTATCTGGTGATGGAGCTGCTGGAGGGGCGCAACCTCAGCCAGCTCCTGGAGGACAACAAACACCATCCGCTGGCGGTCTCCGAAGTCGTCGACATCGCCGACCAGGTGGCCTCCGCGCTCGCCTACACCCATCAACAGGGCATCGTGCACCGGGACTTGAAGCCCGCGAACATCATGCGGCTGGCCGACGGCACGGTGAAGATCTGCGACTTCGGGATCGCCCGGCTCGGCCACGACATCGGCTTCACCTCACGGCTGACCGGCACCGGTATCGCGATGGGCACCCCGCACTACATGTCGCCGGAGCAGATCAGCGGAGCCCACGTCGACCAGCGCAGCGATCTGTACTCCTTCGGATGTGTGCTCTATGAAATCGCCACCGGGGCGCCGCCGTTCGACCTCGACGACGCCTGGGCGGTTCTCGTCGGCCACCGTGACACGCCTCCCGAGCCGCCGCGCAGTCACCGGGCCGAACTCCCCGAGTACGTCGAGAAGATCATCCTCGACCTGCTCGCCAAACAGCCCGAACAGCGTCCGCAGGACGCCCGCGAACTCGGCCGCCGCATCAGCGCGGGCCGCGCGACCCCGGTGTATGTGCCGACCGTGGTGACCCCGTCTCTCCGGCAGCCCGCCCCGGAGCAGCGGCCCTTGGCGCCCTCCACCCAGTCGCGCCCCGAACAGCCGCCCTCGCGCGAACCCCGGCTGCCGTCCTGGACCCGGGGCATGAGCACCGGCCACAAGGCGACCGGCGCCGGACCGCACTCCACCCCGCCGGACGCGGCGGCAGGTCTCACCGGCGACTGGATCGCCCGCCCGTCCACGGCCGTCACCGGCGTGCCCGAGCACACCGAACGGCCCACCCCCTCACCGGAGTTGATCACCACCCTGACAGGGCGGCACAACGCGGGCCTGAGTCTGGGGCGGCTCGGCCGGTGGACCGAGGCCGGCGAGGTGCACCGGGTGGTCGCCGCCGAGCGCGAGCACGCCCTCGGGCCCGACCACCCCGACACGCTCGCCAGCCGCTACGAGGTCGGCTTCACGCTCAGCCGCACCGGCCGGCCCGCCGAGGCGCTGCGCGAGTACGCGCATGTCGCCCAGGCCAGGGAGCGGGTGCTCGGTGCAGAGCACCCCGACACCCTGGCCGCACGCCAGGAAATGGCATACGTACTGGGCCAGTTGGGCCGTCACTTCGAGGCGCACCAGGCCTACACGTCCGTGCTCGGCGCCCGCGAGCGAGCCATGGGACCCGACCATCCCGACACCCTGCGCTGTCGCCACAACCTCGCCTTCAACCTGAGCAGGCTCGGGCGCCTGGAGGACTCGTACCGGATGGCGAGCGAGGTCGCCGCCGCCCGCGCCCGGGTGCTCGGCCCGGCCCACCCCGACACCCTTGTCACGCGGTACGAAGTCGCCTACGCGCTGGGCCAGTTGGGTCGATGGCCGGAGGCGCTGCACACCTACCAGGAGGTGGCGGAGGCCCGCGCGCAGGCGCTCGGCCCCGACCACCCGGACACCCTCGCCGCCCGCTACGAGGTCGGTATCAGCCTCGGTCGGCTCGGTCGCAGCGCGCAGGCCCTGGAGCTGTACCGCGACCTGGTCGACGACCGCACCCGCGTGCACGGCCCCGCGCACCCCGAAACCCTGCGCGCCCGGCACGGCCTCGGTGTGAACCTCGGCCGGATGGGCCGCTGGGAGGAGGCGCTCGCCGAGTCCCGCGACGTGTGCGCGATCCGCGAGCGCGTCCTCGGCGCCGACCACCCGGACACCCTCGTCAGCCGCCGCGAGGTCGCCGTCGGCCTCGGCTGGCTCGGCCGCTGGGCCGACGCCCTCACCGAGTACCGCCGCGTCGCCATCGCCCGCGAGCACGTTCTCGGCGCCGACCACCCCGACGCCCTCGCCAGCCGCAACGACGAGGCCCACTGTCTGGAACAGCTGGGGCGCGGCCAGGAGGCGGTGGAGCTGTACCGGAGGGTGGCGGCGTTACGGCAGCAGCGGGCGGCCGGAGGGCACTGACCGTCCGGCGAGCCGCCGGTGTCCTCATCGTCCCCATCCGGTCGCCCGCCGCTTGCCGCGCACCCCTGGCCGACGTAGATCATCACGTGCTACGAAGAAGCATGCCTGCACACGAGGGATACGACGTCGTGATCGTCGGCGGGGGCCACAACGGACTGGTCGCCGCCGCCTACCTGGCCCGGGCCGGGCGGTCCGTGCTGGTGCTGGAGCGCCTCGGGAACACCGGGGGCGCCGCCGTGTCCACCCGGCCGTTCGCCGGAGTCGACGCGCGTCTTTCGCGTTACTCGTACCTGGTGAGCCTGCTGCCCCGGAAGATCGTGCGGGATCTCGGCCTCGACTTCCGCGTCCGGGGGCGCACCATCTCCTCGTACACGCCCGTCGAACGCGACGGACGGCCCACCGGGCTGCTCGTCGGCGGCGGCGAGCGGCGCACCCGTGAGGCGTTCGCGCGGCTGACCGGCTCGGACCGCGAGTACGCGGCGTGGCAGCGCTTCTACGCCACGACCGGCCGCGTCGCGCAGCGGGTGTTCCCCACGCTCACCGAACCGCTGCCCACCCGGGACGAACTGCGCCGCCGCGTCGACGACGAGGACGCCTGGCGGATGCTCTTCGAGGAGCCGGTCGGCACGGCCGTCGAGGAGAACTTCGCCGACGACCTCGTCCGCGGTGTCGTCCTCACCGACGCCCTCATCGGAACCTTCGCCGACGCCCACGACCCCTCGCTGCGGCAGAACCGCTGCTTCCTCTACCACGTGATCGGCGGCGGTACCGGAGCCTGGGACGTGCCGGTCGGCGGTATGGGCGCCCTCACCGACGCGATCGCCGCGGCGGCACGGAGCGCGGGCGCCGTGGTCGCCACCGGTCACGAGGTGCTGCGGATCGAGACGGACGGAGAGGCCGCCGAGGTCACCTATCGGACCCCGGACGGGGAGGGCGTCGTCGCGGCCCGGCACGTCCTCGTGAACGCCTCGCCGCTGGAGCTCGCGCACCTCACCGGCGACGAGCCGCCCACCCCGGCCGAGGGTGCCCAGCTCAAGGTGAACATGCTGCTCAAGCGGCTGCCCAGGCTGCGCGACACCTCCGTCGACCCGCGCGAGGCGTTCTCCGGAACGTTCCACATCGCCGAGGGGTACGAGCAGTTGGCGACCGCCCACGCGCAGGCCGCGTCCGGCGAGCTGCCCACCGCGCCGCCCTCCGAGATCTACTGCCACTCGCTCACCGACCCGAGCATCCTCGGCGACGACCTCGTGGAGCAGGGCTACCAGACCCTCACCCTGTTCGGCCTGCACACCCCCGCCCGGCTGTTCGAGCGCGACAACGACGCCGTACGGGACGAGCTGCTGAAGTCGACCCTGGCCCAGCTGGACGCCCACCTCGCCGAGCCGCTCACCGACTGCCTCGCCACCGACGCGGACGGCCGCCCCTGCATCGAGGCGAAGACCCCGCTCGACCTGGAGCGCGACCTGCGGCTGCCCGGTGGCAACATCTTCCACCGCGACCTTGCCTTCCCCTACGCGCAGGAGGGCACGGGCCGCTGGGGCGTGGAGACCCGGCACGCGAACGTCCTGCTGTGCGGGGCGGGCGCGGTGCGCGGCGGCGGGGTGAGCGGGGTGCCCGGGCACAACGCGGCCATGGCGGTGCTGGAGGAGGGGGACGGGGGGCGCGGCTAGAGCCGTTGCGGCAACCCTGTCCGGAACAACGCCGGGCCGTGTCCAGAAAACTGACGGAGCATCAGAAAACCCCTTCCCTCGTCCGGAGGACTGCGGCATCCTGCGGCCATGCAGACGGAGCTGAGCAAGGAACTGGGAGTCGAGCACGCCATCTTCGGCTTCACGCCGTTTCCCGCCGTCGCCGCGGCCATCAGCCGTGCGGGCGGATTCGGTGTGCTCGGCGCGGTCCGCTACACCGCACCCGACGACCTCAAGCGTGACCTCGACTGGATCGAGGCGAACGTCGACGGCAAGCCCTACGGCCTGGACGTCGTCATGCCAGCCAAGAAGGTCGAGGGCGTCAGCGAGGCCGATGTCGAGGCGATGATCCCCGAGGGGCACCGGCAGTACGTCAGGGATACCCTCGCCAAGTACGGCGTGCCCGAACTCGCCGAGGGCGAGGTGTCCGGGTGGCGTATCACGGGGTGGATGGAGCAGGTCGCCCGCACCCAGCTCGACGTCGCCTTCGACTATCCGATCAGGCTGCTCGCCAACGCGCTGGGCTCACCGCCCGTCGACGTGGTGGAACGCGCCCACGAGAAGGGCGTACGGGTCGCCGCGCTCGCGGGCAGCGCCCGGCATGCGCGCAAGCACGCCGAGGCGGGCATCGACATCGTCGTGGCGCAGGGCTACGAGGCGGGCGGGCACACCGGGGAGATCGCCTCGATGGTGCTCACGCCCGAAGTCGTGGACGCCGTCGACCCGCTGCCCGTCCTGGCGGCGGGCGGCATCGGCAGCGGACAGCAGGTGGCCGCCGCGCTCAGCCTCGGTGCCCAGGGAGTGTGGCTCGGTTCCCTGTGGCTGACCGTCACCGAAGCAGACATGCACTCGCCCGCCGTGACGCGGAAGCTGCTCGCCGCGGGGTCCGGGGACACCGTCCGCTCGCGTGCCCTGACCGGCAAGCCGGCGCGCCAGCTGCGTACCGAGTGGACCGACGCCTGGGACGACCCGAACGGGCCGGGCACGCTCCCCATGCCGCTCCAGGGGCTGCTCGTCGCCGAGGCGGTCTCGCGCATCCAGAAGTACGAGGTGGAGCCGCTGCTCGGCACCCCCGTCGGGCAGATCGTCGGCCGGATGAACAGCGAACGCAGCGTCCAGGCCGTCTTCGACGACCTGACCCGGGGCTTCGAGCAGGCCGTCGACCGCATCAACCGCATCGCGGGAAGGAGCGCCCAGTCGTGAGCACGGGTGGGAGCAGGAGTGTGAGTGGGGGCGCGGGCGGGAGTGGGAGTGCGAGTGGGGGAACGGGCGGGGGCACGCCTCCGAACGGTTTCTGGGCCCAGGCCGCCGCCGACCCCGAGCGGATCGTCCTTGTCACCCCGGCCGGCGAGGAGTGGACCGCGGGGCGGCTGCACGCCTCGGCCAACCGGCTCGTCCACGGGCTGCGCGCCGCGGGTCTCGAACGCGGCGACGCCTTCGCGGTCGTGCTGCCCAACGGCGTCGAGTTCTTCGTCGCCTATCTCGCCGCCTCGCAGGCGGGTCTCTACCTCGTCCCCGTCAACCACCACCTCGTCGGCCCCGAGATCGCCTGGATCGTCTCCGACTCGGGCGCGAAGGTCCTCATCGCCCACGAACGGTTCGCGGACGCCGCCCGGCACGCCGCCGACGAGGCGAAGCTTCCCCAGGCTCAGAGGTACGCGGTCGGCGAGGTGGCGGGCTTCCGGCCGTACGCCGAACTCCTCGACGGGCAGCCCGAGTCGCCGCCCGCCGAACGCACCCTCGGCTGGGTCATGAACTACACCTCGGGCACCACGGGACGCCCGCGCGGCATCCGGCGCCCGCTGCCCGGCAAGCTTCCCGAGGAGTCGTACCTCGGCGGTTTCCTCGGCATCTTCGGCATCAAGCCGTTCGACGGCAACGTGCACCTGGTCTGCTCGCCGCTCTACCACACCGCCGTGCTGCAATTCGCGGGCGCGTCCCTGCACATCGGCCACCGTCTGGTGCTGATGGACAAGTGGACGCCCGAGGAGATGCTGCGTGTCATCGACACCCACACATGCACGCACACCCATATGGTCCCGACCCAGTTCCACCGTCTGTTGGCGCTCCCCGACGAGGTGAAGGCGCGCTATGACGTGTCGTCCATGCGGCACGCCATCCACGGCGCCGCCCCCTGTCCCGACCATGTGAAACGGGCCATGATCGAGTGGTGGGGCGAGTGCGTCGAGGAGTACTACGCGGCCAGTGAGGGCGGCGGAGCCTTCGCGACCGCCGAGGACTGGCTGAAGAAGCCCGGCACGGTCGGCAAGGCGTGGCCCATCAGCGAGCTCGCCGTCTTCGACGACGACGGCACCAGGCTGCCGCCCGGTGAGCTCGGCACCGTGTACATGAAGATGAGCACCGGCGGATTCTCGTACCACAAGGACGAGACCAAGACGAAGAAGAACCGCATCGGCGACTTCTTCACCGTCGGTGACCTCGGCTATCTCGACGAGGACGGCTATCTCTTCCTCCGTGACCGCAAGATCGACATGATCATCTCGGGCGGGGTCAACATCTACCCGGCCGAGATAGAGGCCGCCCTGCTCACCCACCCCGCCGTCGCCGACGCCGCCGCCTTCGGCATCCCGCACGACGACTGGGGCGAGGAGGTCAAGGCCGTCGTCGAGCCCGCCCCCGGCCATGAGCCGGGCCCGGCGCTCGCCGCCGAGATCCTCGGCCACTGCGAGCGGCAGCTCGCCGGCTACAAGCGGCCCAAGAGCGTCGACTTCATCGAGGCCATGCCCCGCGATCCCAATGGAAAGCTGTACAAGCGGAGGCTGCGGGATCCCTACTGGGAGGGCCGCACCCGAGCGGTGTGACACAGGTCACATTGGCGACCTGTCACGCGGAGCCGCACTCGCCCGTCCTGATGCCGAAACGCCCCCGGGAACCGATCACCGGACCGCCCGGGGGCCCGACATCAGGAGATGGATTCCCATGCGTGTACTCGTCGCCGGAGCCACCGGAGTCATCGGGCGGGCGCTTGTCCCGCTGCTCAGCTCGGTCGGACATGACGTAGTAGCCCTGTCGCGTACGCCGGTCGAGGGCAGCGTCGTGGCCGACGCCCTCGACCGCTCCGCGCTTCACCGGGCGGTGCGTGAGGCGGCCCCCGACGCGGTGGTCAACATGCTCACCGCCATCCCGGCCGCGATCGACCCGCGCCACCTGGCCCGCGACTTCGCCCTCACCAACCGGCTGCGCACGGAGGGCACCCGCAATCTGTACGAGGCCGCGCACGACGCCGGGGTCAAGAAGATCGTCGCCCAGGGACTCGCGTACGCCTACGACCCGGCCGGCCAGGGTGCGGCCGACGAGGACGCCCCGCTGTGGCAGCGTCCGCCGAAGCAGTTCGTGCCGGTGCTCGAAGCGCTGAAGGAGCTGGAGCTGCGCACCGCCGACGCGGGCGGCACGGTCCTGCGCTTCGGGCACCTGTACGGGCCGGGCACGATCTACGCCAAGGACGGCTCCTTCGTGGACCAGGTCGCCGGGGGGAAGGTTCCGCTGGTCGGCGGCGGGAACTCGGTGTTCTCCTTCACGCACGCCCATGACGCGGCCACCGCGGTGATCGCCGCACTCGACAAGCCCGCGAGCGGCCCGCTGAACATCGTCGACGATCACCCGGCGCCGCTGCACGAGTGGCTGCCCGAGCTGGCCCGGATGCTTGGCGCCCCGGCGCCCAAGAAGGCACCGGTGGCGCTCGCCCGGCTCGCGGTCGGCGGCTGGGGAGTGGCGTTCATGAACGGGCTGCGCGGCGCCGACAACGCGCGCGCCGTGCTCACCCTCGACTGGCGGCCCCGGTATGCCACCTGGCGCGCGGGGTTCGCGGCCGAGTTGAATGGCGCGACAGTCGCACGCTGAACCGCTGGGAGCGGGCCGTACGCCGCCTCGCAGGGAGCCGGACGCACGCCGAACCGCAGGAAAGGACTGAGGAGTTGGAGACTCCGACGCAGGTGACCGAGCAGTTCGAGGCGTACCGCCCCTTGCTGCTCGGCCTCGCCTACCGGCTGCTGGGCAGCATGTGGGACGCCGAGGATGTCGTCCAGGACGCCTATCTCCGCTGGACGGGCACCGACCGGGCGGACATCCGCGAACCGCGGGCCTTCCTCATCACGATCGTCTCCCGGCTCGCCCTCGACCAGCTGCGCTCGGCCCGCGTCACCCGCGAGGCGTACACCGGGCCGTGGCTCCCCGAGCCCGTCGCGACGGCGGCGCTCGGCCCGCTGGACACGGCCGAGCTGCGTGACACGGTGGCCTACGCGACCGTGCATCTGATGGAGCGTCTGTCGCCGCCGGAGCGCGCGGTGTTCGTCCTGCGGGAGGCCTTCGACCTGCCGTACGACGAGATCGCGCGCATCCTGGACACGACCTCCTCGAACTGCCGCCAGATGCACAGCCGGGCGGGCCGCCGGGTCACCTCGGGACGCGACAAGTTCACGCTCGCCGAGGACGTTCACGCCAAACTGCTCGCGCGTTTCCTGGAGGCCGCGCAGAGCGGCGACCTCACGGGTCTGACCGAGCTGCTGACCGAGGACGTGGTCGCCTGGAACGACGGCGGCGGCAAGGTCAGGGCGGCGCTGCGCCCGATCAAGGGCCGCGCGCGTGTGGTCGCGTTCTTCGCGGGTCTGGTCACCCGCTATCGGTTCGGCGACGCGCGCGCCGTCACGGCGAACGGGCTGCCCGCCCTCGCACTCACCGTCGACGGCATCGAGCAGGTCGTCACCATCTCCGTGTACGAGGGGCGCATCGACGGGGTCTACTCGGTCCTCAACCCCGACAAGCTGGGCCACATGGAGCTGTGATGTGCCGGGCGCTGACCTGCGGTGCCGAGTGGCCCTGGCACCGGGAAGGAGGAGAATCGGTTGCGTCAGCCGTAAGTCGCCGAACCATGGAAAGGTGGCGATCGTCGTGGCTGAACACCCGCACGCAGCCCTCGTCCGCAAGGGATACGACGCCTTCTCGCGCGGTGACATGGACACGCTGCGCTCGTTGATGTCGTCGGACGCCACACACCACGTACCCGGCAGCCACCCGCTCTCGGGCGACTTCAAGGGCCAGGACGCGGTCCTCGACATGTACCGCCGGCTCTACGAGGAGACCGACGGAACCATGAGCGTCGAACTGCGCAACGTGCTCGTCGACGGCAGGGGCCACGCGGTCGCCGTGCACCACTACACGGCCGAGCGGCAGGGCAGGCGCATCGACGAGAACGGATCCATCGTCTTCCGGATTGTCGGCGACAAGATCACCGACCTCGACGAATGCGTCGAGGACATCGACAAGGGCAACGCCTTCTGGTCCTGACACTCCGCCGGCCGAACCGCTGTGGTCCCGCCCCATGGGGGACGGGACCACAGCACTGTTGTCAGCGGTGGTCGCTCACCCGCACCACCCGCAACCCCGGCGACGACAGGATGTCCTTCTCGCAGAAGCGCGAGGTGACCCACTTCTCGCCCGAGAAGAGCCGCGTCTGGTCGCTGTAGTGCGGCGAGTTCGGATTCGACGACTGGGAGTACGTCAGCAGCGTACGGGCGACCGGGCAGCGGCTCCCGTCCCAGCCGACGGCCTGGATGTACGAGGACCCGGTGATGACCTCGGTGTATCCGCCGGCCGCCGGATTCCACACCGGGTCGACCTTGTTCCACACGCCGAGCGACTCTGTGCCGCCCGGTACGGGGATGCGCTGTCCGTTGCGTACGACGAACTGGTTCGCGCCGAGCTTCGCGTCCAGCGCGATGCCTGCCGTGCGCAGCTCCGTCACCGTGTCGGCGAGGGCCGTGGTGAAGCCCGGCGCGTCGGTGTTGAGCGTGTTCGGGGTACGGACCGGGTCCGCCGCCGAGAACGGGATCTTCCAGAGCTGCGCGGCCGGGACCGCGACCGCCAGCTTCCGCCAGAACCGGTCGAAGAGCAGTGCGCCCCGGCTGTCGGTGTTCATGGAGTGGTCCCACGTCCCCAGCACACCGCAGGCCTCGGACACGTCAACGGCCTTGCCATCACTGCCTGTTGCCGTGCCACCTGGCAGCGCGGCACACGCGTGCGCCGCGTCGTCCGCGACGAGATCACCCGCGGGCACCCGGTTCGCGAACTGCTGCGCCTGAAGGTCCCGGACGCTCAGCCGGCCCTTGGCGGCCATCGCCGCCACATCCTCGGCCGCCCCGCGGGTACGCATCGTGCGCTGGGTGCCGATCGTGCCGAAGATCCGCTCGTACCCGGTCAGCGGCCGGTCCGCATTGGCAAGCCAGGCGCTGTCGTTGGAGTTCTCCGCATACGGCGCGTCCTTGAGCACCGGCATCTTCGCGGGCCCGAAGATCCCCGGCTGTACGGCGTCGGGGTCGCTGCCCAGCGCGCAGTCACCGCGCGAGCCGTCGAGGATCGCGACACCGGCCGACGGATAGGTGACCTTGCCGAGCGGCGTCGAGCAGCGCTGCGCCAACTCGTCGGTGATGCGCGGCAGTACCTGCGACTGCGTGAACAGCGAATGCCCGCCCGAGTCGGCGGCGATCGTGTTCACCCAGGGCAGCCCCTGGGTGCGCTTGAGGGCCGTGAGGACATCGGCCGTGCTCCGGGCCTTGCTGAAGCCGAGCGCGGTGTCGGAGGCGCGAAGATTGGCCGCGTTCGGGTCGTTCAGCGCGTACGCCGTCGTGGTCGTCCAGGGGAGCGGCAGTTGCGCGCCGAGCGAGGTGACGACCGGGCCGTACCGGGTCCACCACTGGGTGCGCGTGACCGGCGTGCCGTCCAGCACGTCGACGGTGACGGTCCGCTTCGTCATCCGCTCCGGCTTGCCGTCCACCAGATACGTCGTCGGATCGGCCGGATCCAGCGTCAGCTGATGGAGGTTGAGCGTGATGCCCGTCGCGACGGTATGGCTCCACGCCACATGCGCGGTGTGCCCGATGGACACCGTCGCCGAACCGAGCAGCGCGCCGCCCTCGACGTTCAGCTCGCCGGGGATCGTCTGCTGCATCTGCCAGAAGCGGCGGCCGCCCTGCCAGGGATAGTGCGGATTGCCGAGCAGCAGACCGCGGCCGTTCGCCGTCGTGGTGCCGCTGAAGGCGACCGCGTTGGACCCCATGTCGGCGTCGGCGGTGTCGAAGAGCTCCCGAGCGGCTGAGGCGGTGGCTTTCGCGTCAGGAGCGGCGGTGCTCGACGCGGCGGGCGTACTCGTCACGGTGGACGTCGTCGTCGGCGGCTGGGCGGCCGTGATGCCCTCGACCCCACGCCCCTGGCCGCCGAGCACGGCCAGCGCGAAGTTGCGTGCGGCCACGTCCACGGGAGTCACCGGGCGGACCCAGTCGGCGCCCTGGCAGGCAGGGTCGGTGATCCGGTTCTGGGTGAGCCAGGCGTTGTAGCCGGCCGCCCAGCCGCGCATCAAGTCCTTGACGTCGCGGCCCGGCCCGAGCGGCGCGGGCTCGGCCAGCAGCTTCTCCACCGTGCCCGTCTCCCGCACACCGCGGAAGTACAGGTCGCTGGAGAGGTTCTTGGTCGCTGAGGACAGCGAACCGTCGGGCGCCGCGTCGGGCCCGAAGAAGCGGGACCGCTCGCCGCGTACGGTCACGAAGCCGTCGGCCAGGGTGCACACCTGGTCGGCGGCCTGCGCCCAGCCGGTGCCGAAGCCCAGATTGGCGTAGTCCTTCGCGACGATGTGCGGTATGCCGTACTCGGTGTAGCGGATCACGGCCGACAGGCCGCCGTGCGAGGGATGTTCCTGACGGTCTTGTTGCTGGGCCGCGGCCGCGGGCAGTGCGGTCGTGGCGGTGAGCAGGGCGACGGCCGTGATGACGAGCCGTCTCAGGCGGGTGCGCATCGTGCCTCCCAACGTCATTGAGGGAAGGGGCGGTTGAGCGTACCAACGGGTATGTGCGGTGTTGGCGTATCTGTTCGACCTGCGTGCGTTGACTTGACCTCCCTGAGACGCGGACCGAGGATCATGTGTCATGACGCCTGGACACGGCAGCACGGTGGACGGGGTGCTGCGGCGCAGCGCCCGGCGCACCCCGGCGCGCGTCGCGGTCGACTACCGTGAGCGCTCCTGGACCTACGCGGAACTCGATGAGGCCGTCTCCCGTGCGGCGAGCGTGCTCCTCGACCAGGGGCTCGCGCCGGGCGACCGGGTCGGTGCCTACGGCCACAACTCGGACGCGTACCTGATCGGCTTCCTCGCCTGCGCCCGCGCGGGGCTGGTGCACGTGCCGGTCAACCAGAACCTCACCGGCGACGACCTCGCGTACATCGTCGGCCAGTCCGGGAGCACGCTGGTCCTGGCCGACCCCGACCTAGCCGGGCAACTCCCGGACGGCGTAGGGACCTTGCCGCTGCGCGACGCCGACGACTCGCTGCTCGCGCGGCTGGACACGGCACCTGCGTACGAGGGCGCCGAGCCGCGCGGCGACACCCTCGTGCAGCTGCTCTACACCTCCGGGACCACCGCCCTGCCCAAGGGCGCGATGATGACGCACCGCGCCCTGGTGCACGAGTACCTGAGCGCGATCACCGCCCTCGACCTGAGCGCGGGGGACCGGCCGGTGCACTCGCTGCCGCTCTACCACTCGGCGCAGATGCATGTGTTCCTGCTGCCGTACCTCGCGATCGGTGCCTCGAACGTCATCCTCGACTCGCCCGACGCCGATCAGCTCTTCGACCTGATCGAGACAGGCCGTGCGGACAGCCTGTTCGCCCCGCCCACCGTGTGGATCGGCCTGTCGAACCGCCCCGACTTCGCGACCCGGGACCTCAGCGGGCTGCGCAAGGCCTACTACGGGGCGTCGATCATGCCGGTACCCGTTCTGGAACGGCTGCGCGAGCGGCTGCCGAAGCTGGCCTTCTACAACTGCTTCGGCCAGAGCGAGATCGGCCCCCTGGCCACCGTCCTCGGCCCCGACGAGCACAAGGGCCGGATGGACTCCTGCGGCCGCCCGGTCCTGTTCGTGGACGCGCGGGTGGTCGACGAGAACGGCAAGGACGTACCCGACGGCACACCGGGTGAAGTCGTCTACCGCTCACCGCAGTTGTGCGAGGGGTACTGGGACAAGCCGGAGGAGACAGCCGAGGCCTTCCGCGACGGCTGGTTCCACTCGGGCGACCTCGCCGTGCGGGACGCCCACGGATACTTCACCGTCGTCGACCGGGTGAAGGACGTCATCAACTCCGGTGGCGTACTGGTCGCTTCACGTCAGGTCGAGGACGCCATCTACACGCACGAGCAGGTCGCGGAGGTGGCGGTGATCGGCCTCCCCGACGAGCGCTGGATCGAGGCCGTCACCGCCGTCGTCGTCCCCCGCGGCGAGGTGACCGAATCCGAACTCCTCGCCCACGCCCGCGAGAAGCTCGCCCACTTCAAGGCCCCCAAGCGGATCCTGTTCGTGGACGAGCTGCCACGCAACGCCAGCGGGAAGATCCTCAAACGGGAACTGCGGGACCGGTTCAGCGAGTGACCGGCTCATGGCCGTACACCGCACAATAGGTCGGTGGATCTTCGACCGGAACTGTTGCCTCCACCCGTCACGGAGGCTCACCTGCGGGTGCTCGCCGACGAGATGGAGCGGATCGAGACTCTCCTGTTCGGCGATGACGCGGCGGAAGCGGACGCGGCGATCGCCGCGTTCAACGACGCGACCGGTCACACCTATGGCTCAGCCCACTTCACCGGATACGCAGGATGGCGTGAGCTGGAAGACTTCGCGCTGGAGGCCGCCCGGCCGGCGTACCCGAGGGTGCCCGACGTCGCGCGCGAGGAACTCGTCGAGATCGTGCGCAGGATCCTGGACGGAGACCCGGAGCACGAGTACTACCTGCGGGTACTGGAAGCCAACGTCACGAACCCACGAGCCTCCGACCTGATCCACCATCCGCCGGCCGGCCTTGAGGACGCCTCGCCCGAGCGGATCGTGGACGAGATCCTGGCCTATCGCCCGATCGCCCTCTGACGGTGCCGGCAGCCGGGCCACCGGCTAGCGCACCAGGCAGGGCCGCTTCGCGTCGAACTCCCAGTCGGGGATGAGGTATCGCATCCCGATCGCGTCGTCGCGCGCGTCGAGCGCCTTCTGCTGGTAGAGCTCGTGGGCCGTGAGGAGGCGGTCCATGTCGAGCTGGATGCCCAGGCCGGGGGCGTCGGGGACGGCGATCTCGCCGTCGACGATGCGGGGCGGGGCGGTGGTGAGGCGTTCCAGGCCCTCCTGCCAGATCCAGTGGGTGTCCAGGGCGTTGTACGCGCCCGGTGCCGCGGCTCCGCAGTGGGTCACCATGGCCAGCGAGATGTCGAAGTGGTTGTTCGAGTGGCAGCCCCAGGTCAGGCCCATCGCGTTGCACAGCTGGGCCACCCGCACCGAGCCCTGCATGGTCCAGAAGTGCGGGTCGGCCAGCGGGATGGAGACCGACTGCAGGGCCAGGGCGTGGGTCAGTTGCCGCCAGTCGGTGGCGATCATGTTGGTCGCGGTCGGCAGCCCCGTGGCGCGGCGGAACTCGGCCAGGATCTCGCGCCCGGAGTAGCCGCCCTCGGCCCCGCAGGGGTCCTCGGCGTAGGCGAGCGTGCCCACCAGGGGCTTGCACAGCTCGATCGCCTCGCGCAGCGACCACGCGCCGTTCGGGTCGAGGGTGATGCGGGCCTCGGGGAAGCGGTCCTTGAGCGCGCGGACGGCCTTCACCTCCTCGGCACCCTCCAGGACACCGCCCTTGAGCTTGAAGTCCCGGAAGCCGTACAGGTCGTACGCCGCCTCGGCCTGCCGGACGATCGCCTCGGGCGTGAGGGCCTCCTCGTGCCGGATCCGGTACCAGTCGACGGCGGAGCCGGGTTCGCGCACGTACTCCAGGTCCGTGCGGTCGGGGTCACCGACGTAGAAGAGGTAGCCCAGCACCCGTACGGATTCCCGCTGTTGTCCGTCGCCGAGCAGCGCCGCGACCGGCACGTCGAGGTGCTGCCCCAGGAGGTCGAGGAGCGCCGACTCGACCGCGGTCACCGCGTGGACGGTCGTGCGCAAGTCGAAGGTCTGGGCGCCGCGCCCGCCGGCGTCGCGGTCGGCGAAGCGGTCCCCGATCTCGTGCAGGACACGCTTGTAGTCGCCCACCTTCGCGCCGACGACCAGCGACTCGGCGTCCCGCAGAGTCCGGGTGATCTTCTCCCCGCCGGGGACCTCGCCGAGACCGGTACGGCCCTCGGAGTCCTTGAGGACGACGACGTTGCGCGTGAAGTAGGGGCCGTGCGCGCCGGAGAGGTTCAGCTCCATGCAGTCCCGGCCGGCGACGGGATAGACGGAGAACTCTGCGACGGTCGGTTGCTGGCTCATGCTCATCGAAATCCTTGGGTACGGGGGTGACGCGGGCGCTGTGATGAGGGGCTGAGGGCGTCGAGAGTCCACTCGACCGCGAGCCACCAGTGTCTCCGGATGGACCCCGACGCCGTCAGAAGCGGCGGCATCGCGCAGCCGGAGGCTCCGCCGGTCAAGCCGGCCGGCCTACCGCTCCGGCCAGGGCCAGCCCGTGGTCGAGGATCTTCTCCAGCTCGGCGAGGTCGTCCGGACCGGGGTCGGTGAGCGGGGCGCGTACCGGGCCGACCGGAAGGCCGCGCAGCCGGGCGGCGGCCTTGACCAGCGAGACGGCGTAGCCCGGCACGCGGTCGCGCAGCTCGACGAGGGGGACGTAGAACTCGGCCAGGAGCTTGTTCACGGCGGTGTCGTCGCCGTCCCGCAGGGCGGTGAAGCAGGCGTCCGCGATCTCGGGCGCGAAGGCGTGCACGGCCGAGGAGTAGGCGGGGACGCCGACGGTGGCGTACGCGCGGGCCTGGATCTCGGCGGTGGCGGCGCCGTTGAAGAACAGGAAGCCGTCCGGGGCGACGAGCGTGAGGCGCTGGAGGCGGTCGAGGTCGCTGTGCCCGTCCTTGAGGCCGATGACGGTGGGGATCTCCGCGATCCGGCGCAGGCCGTCGGGGGTGAAGGCGACCGGGCCGCGCTGGTAGGCGATGAGCGGCAGCCGGGTGCCGGCGGCGATCCGGCGCAGCTGCTCCACCAGCCCGTCCTGCGGGGCCTCGACCAGATAGTGCGGCAGCACCAGCGCGGCGTCGACGCCCGCCGTCTCCGCGATCCGGGCGAACCGCAGTGCCTGCGCCCAGCCGTAGCCGATGCCCGCGACCACGGGCAGCCGGCCGTCGGCGATCTCGACCGTGGCCTCGACGACGGCGCGGTACTCGTCCTCGTCCAGCGCGCTGAACTCGCCGGTTCCACAGGCGGGGAACACCGCGCCCGGCGCGGTCGCCAACTGGGCGGTCAGGTACGTCCGGTACGACTCCAGGTCGAGGCCGCCGTCGTCCCGGAAGCTCGTGAGGGGGAAGGACAGCACTCCGCCGGCCATGCCGTCCCGCAGCCGCTCAACCACGCCCTCGGCCGCCCCGCTGAACCCAGTCATGAATCTCATCCCTATATGCAGATGGCGTCTACGTATGAGAATGAAGGTTAGGTGGGTGAACCATGGGAGGTCAATGGGTACGGCAGCGCAGCGCGGAGCGTGCCGCGCCCACACCGACCGCGGCGCCTTGCTCGCCGACCTCGCGGCGGTGCGCGACCGCGGCTACTGCGTCGACCGCGAGGAGACACTCCGGCCGCCGATGCCGTCAGCTGCTCGGTTCCGGTGGCCCGGCCGGCGTAGACCGGGCGCGGTCGGGTCCGCGGCCGTGGGGCCGCGGACGCCGGATCGCGGGTGTCAGGGCGTCGAGGTCGTCGCCGACGAGTCGGGATGCGGACCGTACGCCGTCATGAAGCGGTCGCGGAAGGTGTCCATGCGCCACTCCGGCGCGTCCTTGGCGGGCTTGAGACCGTCCGTCCAGCCCCAGTCGGAAATCCTGTCCAGCACCTTCTGGTCGTGCGCGACGATCGTGATCGGTACGTCCCGGCTCGTGCTGCCGGCGGTGACGGTCGGGACGGGCTGGTGGTCGCCCAGGAAGACGAGCACGGTGTTCTCGTCGCCGTACTTCTCGACGTACTCGGTGAGGCTGTGCAGCGAGTACTCGATGGCGCGCCGGTACTCCGTGCGCACGCTCTCCGGGTTCTTCCAGACCTGCTTGGGGTCCTTGCCCTCCTTCTTGATCTGGTTGAAGACCGAGCCGTCGCCGAGGTCGTTCCAGTCGATCATGTGGGCTATGGGCGCCCAGGGGTTGTGGCTGGAGGCCAGGATGATCTCCGCCATCATCGGCTTGTGGTCCTTCTTGCCGTGTTCCAGGCGTTCGAAGGCCTCCAGGCTGAACTGGTCGGGCACCGGCGTCCAGCTGAAGTACGGGCCGTTGTAGCCGAGGTGCTCGGAGTCGTAGATGTGGTCGAGGCCGAAGAACTTGCCCTCCGGCCAGGCCCGGCGGACACCCGGCACGATGCCGACCGTGCGCCAGGCACCCGTCTTCTGGAAGTAACTGGTGAGCGTGTTGCGGTCGCTGGTGGTGAGGCTCCGGTAGCGCTGCTGGTTCTTGATCCACAGGCCGGACAGGAAGGTGGAGTGGGCCAGCCAGCTCCCGGCGCCCGTGACAGGAGAGCGCAGCCAGGCGCTGCGCGAGGAGAACCCGGCCGCCTTCAGCGAACTGTTCCCCTCCGAGAGAACCGAGTCGATCTGCTCGGACATCGCCGGGTCGTCGATCGCCGTACGGCCGTAACTCTCGATGAAGGTGAACAGGACGTCCTTGCCGCGCAGTCCGGTCAGCAGCTGGTCGGGCGGAGTGTCGGCGAAGGCGTCGACGGCGGCCTCCTTGGCGAACACTTTTCCGTCGCGCAGGCCCGCCTGCACCTGGTGCACCCGGTTCTGGACGAGCTCGGCGTTGATCTGCGAGGCCACCGGTACGTCGGTGAACTGCACGCCGACCGTCACACAGGTGATCCAGGCGGTGCCGAGGACCAGCGTGGTCCGGGTGGCGACGGGCCGGTGGCGGACCATGACGTCGGTCAGTCGCACGACCGCGAGGGTCATGAGAACGAGCAGGGCGATGACGAGCACGATGACCGCGATCACGGCGACCACCTCGCCGGTCCGGCCGAACGACTCCTTCACCCACTCCGCGGCGTCGTCGAACAGGATCCAGTCCAGCACCAGGTCGAACGGCCGGGCCAGCACCGAGTAGAAGCCCATGTCGACGAACTTCAGGATGGTCAACAGGCCGAGCAGCACACCCACGACGACCGCGGTGATCCGCCTCGGCTTCGGCGGCAGCGCCAACAGCAGGGCGGCGAGGAGGACTCCCTCCGCCGGGATGCGGAGGAAGGCGTCGAAGGAGAGGCGGTCGAGCTGGTTCGGCACGAGGAGGGCGAAGAGCACCAGGGCGCCGGCGAGGACCGAGGTCCCGACGGTCACGACCCGTGCCGCACGCGGGTACTTGACCCGCCAGCCCCACCAGCCTCGCCGCCCACCACCGGCGCCGGCTCCCTCAGAGGCGTCGCCACCCCCATCCGGATCGGCCTCCGCAGGCACCTCGGCTTCCGTGTCCGCCGCGTCGGCCTCCGCGTCCGCCGCTTTCGCACTCCCCGGTGCGTCGGTATCCGTATCCGTGGGCGTATCCGCTTCCGCAACCGTGTCGGTATCCGCATCCGCGGTCGTTCCGGCAGCCGTGTCGGCGCCCGGATGCGGCTCCGTCTCCGGCTGTTCCGGTAGTTGACGAGAGCGCGTGGAGTGCGACACGCAGATGGTCCTTCCGTACGAAGCCCCGTGATGACACCGCGGACACGCCCCGGGGCAGGGCGGGTGCGCCACCATCCGTACGGTCGACCTTCACCCGGCGTTCAACCGGGAAGGTCAACCGCGCGCAAAGAGTACGCCGGACGAGGGGCGCCAGGGTCAGCCGGCCGCGCTCGCCGCGACCGACCTGGCCCACGGGTAGTCCGCCTTGCCGCTCGGCGACCGCTGAACGGTGTCCGACTGGCGTTGACTCGGCGGGCCCGGCCGACGCCGCAGAGACTCGTCATGCGCGCGATTTGCGTCGACAAGGGGCCCTGTCCGCACGGTGGTTGCTAGCCTTGAGTACGTGCCCGGAGGCCCCGGGCCGAGGCTTTCGGGGGGAACATGAAGCCTCGTCCGATGCTCGAATCCTGGAACCGGCACGGTTTCGGCGTTGGTCGGCCACGGCTGGAGAGAGCCGTCCGGTCGGGCCATCTCTTCACGCAGCCCGTCACCAGATCCGTGGATCCGGACGGCGTCCGGGTGTGCCCCGCGATCCGATGCCTCGCGCAGCCCACGGCCGCGGGTCCCGTGGTCGAGGCGATCGAGACGGCCACCCGACGATGAAGACGCCGACTCTCCGCCGCCACGTCCTCGTCGTCGCGCCCCAGTGCCTGGATCTGGGACCGCTCGACGAACTGGATGAGGTGGCGGAGTCCTTGCACGGGCTGCTCTTGGATCAGAGGCGGGGGGCGTGCGGGGAGAGTTCTGACAGCGAACCCTCACTTCTGTACGGTCAGTCCCTTCGCCCGGTGCAGATCGAGACCGCGATCCGGGGCGCGGCGGAGCGGGCCGGGCGGGCTGGGGCCGTACTCGTCCTCGTCCTTCTCGGGTACGGCATCGCGCCCGGCCGCAACTCCCCGCTCTACCTGATGGCGGGCAACTCCCGCGCCGACGAGATCGATACCGCGGTGAACATCGGCGCACTGCTGACCCAGGTGCTGAGAACACCGGGACTTCCCGGCGTGTTCGCCCTCGTCGACGTCTGTCGGCCCGACGGCGCGGGCCCCGGCCCCGGAGGGACGGACGGAGGGGTGTGCAAGGGTTCGGCCCGACTCTCCATGATCATGCGCGAGGGGGCCGCGCGGAAGGCCTCCCGGCTGGCCTTCTCCAAGGCTGTCGCACAGCTGCTCACGGAGGGCATCGTCGGAGCGGGCGAGTTTCTGCGGTCCGACGCCGTGCTCCGTGCCGTATGTGGTGCGCTGCCCGGGACGGTCCCGTACGAGGTGGAGCACGTCGGTACCCAGGGGGGCGAGCGGCTCTGGCTCGCGCGCAACGCGAACCGTCCGCCGCGGTCCGTATCGGTGCTGGGACCCGTGGCGACCGAGTCGCTGGATCAGGCGCTGGCCCCCTTGGGTTGTTCGGAGCTGCTGACGACGGCGGTCACCGGCGCCGAGGCGCTGGAGCGGCTGATGGACATCCTGCCGGACCGCTCGTCGGGCCGCGGGCCCGAGCTGGACTGGTGCCTGGGCGTCGTACGCGGGCTGCTCGACTGCCTGTGCACCATCAAGCTGCTGACCACCTCCTGGCCGGGGCAGCTGCTGACGTCCGAGCGGCTGCGGAGAGCCCTGCGGGCCGCCGCGGGCCGATCCGCGGAACGGCTCCCGGACACCTCCGGGAGCGCACTGCTCAGGGATGCGGTCGAGTTCCTGCGCCTGCGTGTCGCGACCGTCGATCCGGATGCCAAGGGGATGAGCGCCGCCCGACTGGCGGACTTCGTCGCGACGCTCGCCGTCGAGGACCAACTGTCCAAGGACTGTGCCGAGTTGACCGCCTGGGCGGACGAGGTGGGCGCCGTCGAACTCGGTGATGCCTTCGAGCGAGTGGAGCGCAGGGGCGCCGGGATGAGGCTTCGGCTCGTCGTCAGCCTGGGGGCGGCTGTCGCGGACGAATGGCCCGAGACCCTCGACGCGTGGCTGCTGGACCGCGGGGAGGTGCACACGCACCAGGAGTTCGACTGTCTGCCCAGCCAGGCAGGGGTCGAGAAGCGTCTGGCAGACGCGGTGGACTGGGCGTCCACGCAGGCGAGGATGCTCGGCGTAGAGTTCCGGCGGGTCGAGATAGCCGCTTCCGCGGGGCTGCTGCTGCGGTGGCGGCCCGAGGAGACCGACTACGGGGAGCGGTTGGGCGACTGGCACGATGTCGTACTGCGCTGGAGCGAGCGCATCTGTCCGCCGTCCCACCTGCGATGGATCAACCATCGTGCCAGACGGCAACTGGCCAAAATGAGCGGGTGTGGAGCGGGACACGCGCCAGTCGACTGGTTCGGCGCACGGGAGACGGAACGGGCCGAGGAGCTCAGAAAGAGGCTGGGGCGCGGGCCGTACGCGCGGGCGGTCGCTCTGAAGCACCGGCCCCAGAGGTTCGAGCAGATCATGGAGCTGCTGCTCGCGTACGCACCGATCGTGCTCTGGCCGGGGGGCGAAGGCTGTGTCCCGGACCAGTTCCAGGAGAGCCTCGACCGGTTCTGGCATCTCCTTCCCGACGAGTTCAGCGAGGCCTACCGCCGGAGCCGGGAAGAGGGAACGCGGGCCGAACTCAACGGCTGGGAGCACCTGGCCCAATGGCGGACGGTCTGGCACGACGACGAATGGCTCGACTTCTGCGACTGGTTCGCGTGGTGCACTAGCGAGGGGGAGAACTCCGTATGACCTGGCAGCCCTTCTACATTGGGGACGGCGCGCCCCGGGATGTGGATCTCGGAGATCCGCCCCCCTGGCGCAGCTTCCCCCGGCAGGCTCTCCACCAGCAGTTTCGGCCGCCGCCCGGCCTGGTCAAGGCCGTCAACGCCGCGCTCGTACTGCGTCGGCCGCTGCTGCTCACCGGGGCGGCGGGCTCGGGCAAGTCCACGGTGGTCGAGCAGGTCGCGGCGGAGCTCAAGCTCGGCGACGTACTGCGCTGGCACATCACCTCGGGCAGCACGCTCAAGGAAGCGTTGTACCGGTACGACGCCCTGGGGCGCATCCACGCGCAACGTCTCGGCGGCGCGGATGACATCGCACCCTTCCTGCAGCTGGGCCCGCTGGGTACGGCTCTGCTGCCCGTCCAGCATCCGCGAGCCCTGCTGATCGACGAGATCGACAAGAGTGACCTCGATCTGCCGAGCGATCTCCTCGATGTGCTGGAGCGGGGTGAGTTCGAGATCCCCGAACTCACCCGTTACAGCACCGGCAACCTCCAGGCCGCCGTAGAGGTGCGCGAGTGGGGCAGTGACCCGCGCGATCCCGCTCTCAGTCCCATCACGGGTGGATTCGTGCAATGCGAGAGCTTCCCCTTCATCGTGATGACGAGCAATGGTGAACGCGACTTCCCGGCCGCCTTCCTGCGGCGCTGCATCCGGTTCACCATGCCGAAGCCGTCGGTCGACGAACTGCGCAGGGTGGTGGAGGCGCACCTGCGGATCGGCACAGGCACGAAAGGGGCCACGGCGGTCGACACGCTGATCGAGGACTTCCACCAGCGCCTCACGGCGGGCGAGAGCCTGGCCATCGACCAACTGCTGAACGCCGTCCACCTGTTGATCGGCAGCGGCACCCTCGCGGGGGCGGAGAAGCGCGAAGTCATGGACCTCGTCCTGCGCGAGCTGTCCCGTGCCTGAGCAGGGGCACCCGGACCAGGACGGGATCGCACGGGCGGTGGCCGCGCTGAGCGGTCTGGTGCCCGAGCTCGACGGCACGGCGCTGGCCGACCTGCTCTGGCTCGCTTCGCGCATGGACGGGGACACGGAGGACGTGTCCGCCGCACGGTCGTCGCCGCAGTCCGCCGACGCGCCACCCGCCGCCGATGCCACGACGCGGGACGTGGCTCCGCCTCCCACCAGTACGGAACGAGCGCTGCATGAACGGCTCGGTGGAGCGAACTCGCGGGTCCGGGGCGACCCGGTGGCGACAGAGCGCGCTTCCGGTCTGCCGCTGCCTCTGGAAGTGACCCGAGCTCTGCGGCCCTGGAAGCGTCGGTGGCGGCAGGGCCGCAGGCCGGCCCTGGACGTCGACGCGACGGTCGACGACTACGCCCGCAGCGGCGAACTGCTCCCGGTGTTCACGCCCGCCCCCGAGCGATGGTTCGACCTCGTCCTGGTGGTCGACCGCTCTCCCGCGATGCAGGTGTGGCGGGAGAGCGTCGCCGACTTCACGGCCATCCTGGACCGGCTGGGCGCGTTCCGGACACTCCAGGTGCGCAGTCTCGGGTTCGCGGCGGACGGCCACCCCGAACTCCGCAACGGCCAGGGCAGGTTGATGAGCCCAGGTCAGCTGAAGTCCCCCGACGCCCGTCGGCTGGTGGTGACCGTGTCCGACTGCACCGCCCCGGGCTGGCACGAGGCTGCGGTGTGGCGGCAGTTGCACCAGTGGGCTGCGTCGACGCCCGTCGCCCTGCTCAATCCGCTGCCGGCCAAGCTGTGGCGCAGAACGGGGCTCGATCTGCCGACCGTCCGGGTCTCGAACGGGGTTCCCGGCGCGGTCAATTCCCGGCTGGACTTCGACCGGCCGGCGCTGCTGCCCCTGGAGGGCGCCGACGAGAAGGAGGGCGACTGGCTGCCCATTCCCGTGTTGTCGATGTCGCCCCATGCCCTGGACCGCTGGTCACGAACGCTCATGCGTATGGACCCCGAAGGCTGCGGCGCGGTGCTGGTGCCCCGCAAGGGACGGCCCGAGGAGAGTGCGCGCAGGCCCCAGGGGTCCGTCACCGCGGAGAGGTTCGTGCGCACGGCGTCGCCCTCGGCGGCACGGCTGGCCGTCCTGTGCTCCCCCTTCGACCGTCTGAGCATGCGTCTGCTGCACCTCATCCGTCAGGAACTGGTGCCCGAATCGACGGTGGCCGATGTCGCCGAACTGCTCACCAGCGGACTCTTCTCACTCGACGCGGACGAGCGGGGCACGGTCGAACTGAGCCTCCCGGAAGCCGCGCGGCGCCGGTTGAGACAGGATCTCGCGGAGCACGACGTATGGCGGATCAACCGGGGGCTGAGCCGCCGGATGGCGGCTCGGGAGAACCGGAGCGGACAACTGCTCGCGGTGGCACACGACCCGGACGGCGGGGGCAGCCTTCCGGCGGAACTCCAGGAGTTCGGCAGCGCGTCCCTGCGGACGCTGGAGCTGCTGGGGTTGTCGGCAGAGGGCGGTGCGGGGTCCGGTCGGCGGCGCCAGGAACCCGCGAAGTCCCGGTCGGTGGCCTGGGCCCAGTCGACGCCGGACCGTCGGCCGTATTTCTTCCTGAGTTATGCGCACACACCGGCCGGGGGTTCTGGCGACGACCCGGATCACTGGGTGCACGTCCTCTTCAGCGATCTGTGCGACGACATCATGGCGCTCACGGACCTTCCAGCGGGCACGCCCGCGGGTTTCATGGACCAGGAACTGCGCGCGGGGGAGGGGTGGCCGGACAAGCTCAGTGAGAATCTCGCGACCTGCCGGGTATTCGTGCCGTTGTTTTCGCCGCGCTACTTCACGAGTGAGAGTTGCGGCCGGGAATGGTTCGCCTTCAACGAACGCATTCTGCGGGCGCGTGCCGCCGGTTCCGGTGCCGTGCCGGCCATCGTCCCCGCCCTGTGGACACATGTCGACGCTGCTCAAGTCCCCGACTCCGTAAGGCATATCCATGTGGATCACGCGGCGTTCGGCGACCGTTATGCGGCCAACGGGATCTACGGTCTGATGAAGCTCAAACGGTTTCGCGACGAGTACGAGGAGACGGTCCTCGGGCTCGCCCAGCGGATCGTGCGGGTCGCCGATGAGTCGCCGCTGCCGTCCAGCAGGCCCCGCCCGTACGAGAGCACGCCGAGCGCGTTCAGGCCGCGCGGCGAGGGGCCCCGGCGCATACACCTCACGGTGGCGGCACCCACCCGGCACGCTCTTCCCGAGCACCGCGACCCCCGGCCGTACGGCGAGGGCGCAGAGGACTGGAATCCTTACCACGCGGCGTCGGCACGTCCGTTGGCCTCGCTCGCGGAGGAGCTGATCCGGTCGCTCGACTACCGGGTCACCGTCTCCTCGTTCGATGACGAGGAGATCGCTGACGAGACCCTTGACAAGACGGGCAGGGCGCCGATGCCCGAGATCCTCCTCATCGACCGGTGGGCGCTGACCGACGAGGAACGGCAGCGCAGGCTCGCGGCGTTCGACGCGAACGCCCGCCCCTGGGTCAGCGCGATCGTCCCCTGGGACCGGGCCGACATCCAGTGCCACGGCGAGAAGGGCCGCAAGCTGGCGGCCGACCTGGAGCGGACACTGCCGTCGATCCTGGACCGGGGCCGGCGTACCGACTGCCGGGTCGCCGTCAACGGCGTACCCACTCTGAAGGCCTTCACCGACGTCCTTCCGGCCGTCGTCGCGCACGCGACCCGGCAGTACCTCAAGCACTCGGGGGTGACCCCGCCCTCAACGCCAAGTCCCCCTCGTCTGCGGGGCCCCGACGGCCTGTCGTACCCCGAGGCCGTACCCGACGGCGGAGGGGAAACCTGACCATATAGGGGGAGTGGTGGCTCTCGGACACCCGAACTCTCAGTGCGCCGCCTCCGCCGCGACCGACCTGGCCCACCGGTAGTCCGCCTTGCCGCTCGGCGACCGCTGAATGATGTCCGTGACGACGAGCTGGCGGGGGATCTTGTAGCCCGCGAGGTGGGAGCGGCAGTGCGTCTGGATGTCCTCCAGGGACGGGTGGCCCGCGCCCTCGCGGAGCTGGACGACCGCCGCCACATGGTTGCCCCACTTCTCGTCGGGCACACCGGCGACCAGGGCGTCGTACACGTCCGGATGCGATTTGAGGGCCTGTTCGACCTCCTCCGGATAGACCTTCTCGCCGCCGGTGTTGATGCACTGGGATCCGCGGCCGAGGACGGTGACGATGCCCTCCTCGTCGACCGTGGCCATGTCGCCCAGCAGCACCCACCGCTCGTCGCCCTTCTGGAAGAAGGTCTCGGCGGTCTTCTTGGGGTCGTTGTAGTAGCCGAGGGGCACATGGCCGCGCTGCGCCACCCGCCCCGGTTCACCGGGCGCGACCGGCTCGTGCGTGACGGGATCCACCACCTGCGTACGGGAGTTGACGCGGATCCGGAAGCCGCGCTCCGGGCCCGAGTCCGCCGTCGCGGTGCCGTTGAAGCCCGACTCCGACGAGCCGAAGTTGTTCAGCAGCATCACGTTCGGGACGAGTGCCTGGAACTGCTCGCGCACGGTGTCCGACATGATCGCGCCGGAGGACGACACGCTGAACATGGAGGAACAGTCCGTGCCCTTCAGGGGCCCGCTCAACGCGTCGATCAGGGGCCGCAGCATCGCGTCGCCGACCAGCGACATGCTGGTGACCTTCTCCTTCTCGATCGTCCGCAGGACTTCCTCGGGCACGAACTTGCGGTGGATCACGATCCGTTGGCCGAAGTTGAAGCCGATGAAGGCGGTGAGCGTCGAGGTGCCGTGCATCAGCGGGGGAGTGGGGAAGAAGGTGATCCCCTCGCCGCCCGCCGCGACGCGCTCGGCGAGTTCCTCCGGCCGCTTGACCGGCTCGCCCGTCGGAGCGCCGCCGCCCAGGCCGGAGAAGAACAGGTCCTCCTGCCGCCACATCACGCCCTTGGGCATCCCCGTCGTGCCACCGGTGTAGATGATGAACTGGTCGTCCGCCGAGCGTGCGGGGAAACACCGCTCGGGGGATCCGGCCGCCTCGGCGTCCGCGAAGTCCACCGCGTCCAACGGGGCCGCGTCGGCGGCGGGACTCCCCACCCGTATGAGATGGCGCAGTGCCGAGGCGTGCGGCAGTGCCGCCGCCACCCGGTCCGTGAACTCCGCGTCGACGACCAGGGCCACCAGATCGGCGTCCCGGTAGAGGTAGACCAACTCCTCTTCCACATAGCGGTAGTTGACGTTGACCGGCACGATCCGTGCCTTCAGGCAGCCCAGCACGGTCTGCAGGTACTCGACACCGTTGTAGAGGTGGAGCCCGAGGTGCTCGCCGGGGCGGATGCCGCTGTCGATCAGGTGGTGCGCGACACGGTTCGCCGCCGCGTCCAGCTGCGCGTACGTCAGCCGGCGCTCCGCACCCGTGCCGGGGTGGTCGATGTACACGAGCGCCTCGCGGCCCGGGACCACGTCGACGACCGACTCGAACAGGTCGGCAAGGTTGTACTCCACCGCTCCTCCTGACCCCGAACGTCCATGGCTGCCCCGACAGGGCCTGGGCTCGACGGTCATCAGAGCAAAGCCCGACCCAACTGTGAAGGGTCCCGGCAGAAGAAATCTGACTGTCTGTCAGAAAACCCTTGTACTGGCTCCACGCCTCCTGCAACCTGTTCTCGCATCCGAGACGGGAGGACGGCAATGGGTGGGACGGAACACCTCACCGTGCAGCGCGAAGGCGCCACACTGGTGCTCACACTCAACAGGCCCGAGGCCAGGAACGCGCTCTCGCTGCCGATGCTGGTCGGTCTGTACGACGGCTGGGTCGAGGCCGACGAGGACGACGCGATCCGCTCGATCGTGCTCACCGGCGCGGGGGGTGCCTTCTGCGCCGGGATGGACCTCAAGGCGCTGGCCGGAAAGGGTATGGAGGGCGAGCAGTACCGGGACCGGCTGAAAGCCGACCCCGATCTGCACTGGAAGGCGATGCTGCGCCACCACCGCCCCCGCAAACCGGTGATCGCCGCCGTCGAGGGGTACTGCGTCGCGGGCGGCACGGAGATCCTCCAGGGCACCGACATCCGCGTCGCCGGCGAGTCGGCGACCTTCGGGCTCTTCGAGGTCAAGCGCGGCCTCTTCCCCATCGGCGGGTCCACGGTCCGGCTGCAACGCCAGATCCCGCGCACCCACGCCCTCGAAATGCTGCTCACGGGACGCCCGTACTCGGCCCGGGAGGCCGCCGGTATCGGCCTGATCGGTCATGTCGTGCCCGACGGCACCGCGTTGGACAAGGCCCTCGCCGTCGCCGAGCAGATCAACGCCTGCGGTCCGCTCGCCGTCGAGGCCGTCAAGGCGTCCGTGTACGAGACCGCCGAGATGACCGAGACCGACGGCCTCGCGGCCGAACTGGGGCGCGGCTGGCCGATCTTCGACACCGCCGACGCCAAGGAGGGCTCCCGGGCCTTCGCCGAGAAGCGCCCGCCCGTCTACCGGCGCGCCTGACCTCTTACGCAGGCATGGCCGTCCGACCTCCGAAGGAGACATCCGGGATGCCCGAAGTCCTCAAAGCCCCCCTCGTCGTCGAATTCCCCTTCACCCGCTCGCTCGGCCCCGTCCAGAGCGCCTTCCTCACCGGCCTGCGCGAGCGCGTCGTCCTCGGCGTGCGCACCGCCGACGGCCGCACCCTCGTCCCGCCCGTCGAGTACGACCCCGTCACCGCCGAGGAGATACACGACCTCGTCGAGGTCGCCCCCACCGGCACGGTCACCACCTGGGCCTGGAACCACGAGCCCCGCCGGGGCCAGCCCCTCGGCACTCCCTTCGCCTGGGTCCTGGTGCGCCTCGACGGCGCCGACACCGCCCTTCTGCACGCCCTCGACGCCCCGGGCCCCGACGCCGTACGCACCGGCATGCGCGTCCGGGTCCGCTGGGCGAAGGAGCGTTCCGGCGCGATCACGGACATCGCCTGCTTCGAACCGTACGAGGGGACGGCAGGGCAACTCACCGGCCACGACGGCCGGTTCGAGGACATGGTGACCGGCATCGTCGCCCCCGCCCGCCTCGACTACGTCTACTCACCGGGCCGCGCCCAGTCCGGCTACATCAACGCCCTCTCCGGCCGGCGCAACGTCGGCGAACGCTGCCCGTCCTGCCGCAAGGTGTACGTCCCGCCCAGGGGCGCGTGCCCCACGTGTGGCGTCGCCACGGCCGAACAGGTCGAAGTGGGTCCGCGCGGCACCGTCACGACGTACTGCATCGTCAACATCAAGGCGAGGAACCTCGACATCGAAGTGCCGTACGTCTACGCGCACATCGCCCTCGACGGCGCCGACCTCGCGCTGCACGGCCGGATCGGCGGCATCCCCTACGACGAGGTGCGGATGGGCCTGCGCGTGGAGCCCGTGTGGACGGAAGGCGGCGGCTATCCCGACCACTACCGGCCCACCGGTGAACCGGACGCGGACTACGAGACGTACAAGGAGCTGTTGTAGATGCCGCCCATCAGGGACATCGCCGTCGTCGCCTTCGCGCAGACCGACCATCGGCGCACCAGTGACGAGCTCTCCGAGGTGGAGATGCTCATCCCGGTCCTGCACGACGTCCTCGACCGGACCGGCCTGAGGACCAGCGACATCGGATTCACCTGCTCCGGCTCCACCGACTATCTCGCGGGCCGTGCCTTCTCCTTCACGATGGCGCTCGACGGGGTGGGGGCCTGGCCGCCGATCTCCGAGTCGCACGTCGAGATGGACGGGGCGTGGGCGCTGTACGAGGCGTGGACGAAACTGCTGACCGGCGACGCCGACACCGCGCTCGTGTACGCGTACGGCAAGTCGTCGCCCGGCTCCGTACGGGACGTCCTGAGCCGGCAGCTCGACCCGTACTACGTGGCCCCCCTGTGGCCGGATTCCGTCGCGCTCGCGGCACTTCAGGCACAGGCGCTCATCGACGCGGGGGAGACCGACGAGCCCGCGCTCGCCGGAGTCGCCGCCCGCAGCCGCGCGTCGGCGGCCACCAACTCCCATGCGCAGGTGAGGGGTTCGAGGGCGCAGGGCGAATATCTCGTACGTCCCCTGCGCACCGGCGACTGCCCGCCCGTCGGCGACGGTGCCGCCGCCGTGATCCTCGCGGCGGGCGAGCGGGCCCGTGAACTGTGCGAACGTCCCGCCTGGATCCGGGGCATCGACCACCGCATCGAGGCGCACAGCCTCGGCGTACGCGATCTGACCGACTCGCCGTCGACCCGCCTCGCCGCCGAGCGGGCCGGAGCCTTTGAACGGCCCGTGGACACCGCCGAGTTGCATGCCCCCTTCACCTCCCAGGAAGTGGTCCTGCGCAAGGCACTGCGGCTCGACGAGGGCGTGGACGTCAACCCCTCCGGGGGAGCGCTCGCCGCCAATCCGGTGATGGCGGCCGGGCTCATCCGTATCGGCGAGGCCGCCGCCCGCATCCATCGCGGCGAGTCCGACCGGGCGCTCGCCCACGCCACGTCGGGCCCCTGCCTCCAACAGAACCTGGTCGCCGTACTCGAAGGGGATGCCCGATGAGCAAGGAGCCCGTGGCCGTCGTAGGCATCGGCCAGACCAAGCACGTGGCGGCCCGACGGGACGTGTCCATCGCAGGACTGGTCCGCGAGGCGGCCGGGCGGGCCCTGGAGGACGCCGAGTTGACGTGGGCGGACATCGACGCCGTCGTCATCGGCAAGGCGCCCGACTTCTTCGAGGGCGTCATGATGCCGGAGCTGTATCTCGCGGACGCGCTCGGCGCCGTCGGCAAGCCGATGCTGCGGGTACACACGGCGGGCTCCGTCGGCGGATCGACGGCCCTGGTCGCCACGAACCTCATCGCGGGGCGCGTCCACGGAACCGTCCTGACCCTGGCCTACGAGAAGCAGTCCGAGTCGAACGCGATGTGGGGCCTGTCGCTGCCGATCCCCTTCCAGCAGCCGCTGCTCGCCGGGGCCGGCGGATTCTTCGCACCCCACGTGCGCGCGTACATGCGGCGCACCGGCGCGCCCGACACGGTCGGCTCGCTCGTCGCCTACAAGGACCGCCGCAACGCGCTGAAGAACCCGTACGCGCATCTCCACGAGCACGACATCACGCTGGAGAAGGTCCAGGCCTCGCCGATGCTGTGGGACCCGATCCGCTACTCGGAGACCTGCCCGTCCTCGGACGGGGCCGTCGCGATGATCCTCACCGACCGGGCGGGGGCGGCCCGTTCGCCGCGGCCGCCCGCCTGGATGCACGGCGGCGCCATGCGCAGTGAACCCACTCTCTTCGCGGGCAAGGACTTCGTGTCCCCGCAGGCGGGCAAGGACTGCGCGGCCGATGTGTACCGGCAGGCGGGTATCGCGGACCCGCGCCGGGACATCGACGCCGTCGAGATGTACGTGCCGTTCTCCTGGTACGAGCCGATGTGGCTGGAGAACCTGGGTTTCGCCGAGGAGGGCGAGGGCTGGAAACTCACCGAGTCCGGGGTCACGGAGCTGGACGGGGACCTGCCCGTCAACATGTCGGGAGGTGTCCTGTCCACCAATCCGATCGGCGCCTCCGGCATGATCCGCTTCGCCGAAGCGGCACTTCAGGTGCGCGGCCAGGCCGGAGATCACCAGGTCGACGGGGCTCGCAGGGTGCTGGGGCACGCCTACGGCGGCGGATCCCAGTTCTTCTCGATGTGGCTGGTCGGCGCCGCGCCGCCCGCCTCCTGAAACCGTCCTCCTCACGTGGCCTGTCCGCCGCCCGGACCGGTCGCTAGGCTGACGGCGGACGACGAACCGGGAGGAGCACGGACGTGGCCGAAAGCACCATTGAGCAGCACCCGCTCGCGGGCTGGGACAAGCCGGAGCTGGACCTGAGCAACGCGGAGTGGCAGTCCAGCAGCCGAGGGCGGGGAGACGTCCAGATCGCTTTTGTCGAGGGCTTCATCGCGATGCGCAACAGTGGCCGGCCCGAGAGCCCTTCCTTGATCTTCACACCCGCGGAGTGGGGCGCGTTCGTATCGGGGGCGCGCGAGGGCGAGTTCGATCTGACCTGAGCCGACAGCGGTCGGGCCGCCCCGCCACCTGTGTACAGGGGAGGGGCGGCTTCCCCGGCGGCCCGGGACTGAGGGCTCCTCCGCCGTACGCTAATGGAAGTCGCCGGATCTATCATTAGCGCCATGGACGACTCGATCAGCGGGGACGCCAGGCTCGCCCTGGACCTCGCGCTGACCATCCGGCACGACGGTCACGGCGGTGTCGCCGACGATCTCACCGATCCCGCCGGGCTGACGGCCTGGGTCCAGGCGCACCCCGACGCCCTGCCGGGAGCCGACCGGTTCGTCGCCGATCCGGTGACGCTCACCGCCGTACGCGACGTGCGCGCCGCCGTCCGCGCCCTCTTCGCGCGCGCCGTACGCCCCGGCGAGCCGAGCCCGGCCGACGCCACCCGGCTGCTGCCCGTACCGCAGGCCGTGGAGCGACTGAACACGGCGGCGGCGCTCGTCCCGACCGTCCCCGTGCTCGGCTGGGCCGAGGACGGGGATCCCGTCGTACGGCAGGAAGCCGTGGGCGCGGACGCACCCCTGCCCGCCGTGCTCGCCCGTGCCGCCGTCACCTTCCTCGCGAGCCCGGACCGGCAACGCCTGCGCGCCTGCCACGCGCCGCGCTGCGTGCGGTACTTCATCAAGGAACACCCACGCCAGGAATGGTGCAAACCGTCGTGCGGCAACCGTGCCAGGGTCGCCCGGCACCACGAGCGGCACAAGAAGTCCGCATAGGCCGAGGGCCGTTGGCCGACGGTTCCGGTCAGTAGTGGTCGTACGGGCGCGGCCGGGCCGCTCCAGGCGTACGCTGAGCTGCCTGTAGGTCACGGTGCGCACCTGCTCCCCGCGTCGGCTGCACCACCGTGGCAGGGGGTGCCCCATGGGACAGCGCAGCGTACGAAGCCGTCGGACGCTTTTCGAGCGTGAGAGTGAACTCGCCGCCGCCGAAGAGGCGTTGAGCGAGCTCACCGGAGTGCGCAGGGACGGTGGTGAGCCACCGGAGCGTCCTCGCGGCGCGCTCCTCGCCTTTGCCGGACGGGCCGGCATCGGCAAGACGACCCTCCTCGCCGAAGTGCGGCGGCGCGCCGCCGCCAAGGGCTGCACCGTGCTGTCTGCGCGCGGCGGCGACCAGGAGCAGGGCGTCGCCTTCCATGTCGCCCGCCAGCTCCTGCAACCGCAGCTCGCCGGGTCGTCGGAGTCAGAACTCCGCGCCTCGCTGGGGAGTTGGTACGCGATCGTCGGCCCCGCGCTCGGCCTGTGCGCGCCTGCCGAGGGCGCCCCGCCCGACCAGCAGGGTCTGCGCGACGGCCTCGACTGGGTACTCACACACCTCGCGGTGCAGCGCGCCCCGATGGTGCTCGTCCTCGACGACGCGCACTGGGCCGACCCGGAGTCACTGAGCTGGCTCGCCGGATTCGCGCCGCGCGCCGAGGAACTCCCGCTGCTGCTCGCCGTCGCCTACCGGCCCGACGAACTCCCCGACCACGCCGAGGCGTTCAGGGGACTGCCCGGACGCGCCGGGCAGCGCCCCATCGACCTCGAACCGCTCAGCGCGGCGGCCGTCGCCCGTCTCGTGCGGGAGGATCTGGGCACCCAGGCCGACGACGCGTTCTGCCGCGAGTGCTGGGCGGTCACCGCGGGCAACCCCTTCGAGGCGGTCGAGCTGACCGCCAAGGTCCGCGACCGCGGACTGACCCCCACGGAGGCCGGGGCGCATCTGCTGCGCGACCTCGCCGCCGCCGTCAAGGGCAGCGGCCTGATCGCCCGCCTCGAACGCCTCGGCACCTCCACCGTGCGCTTCGCCTGGGCCTGCGCGGTGCTCGGCACCGAGATCCATCCGGCGCTCGCCGCCGCCGTCGCCGGCCTCGGCTCCGAGGAGGCCGCCGACGCCGCGGACGCCCTGCGCGGCGCCCGGATCCTCACCGGCCCGGTGACCGCCGGAGGCACGCTCGAATTCGTCCACCCGCTCATCGCCACCGCCGTCTACCGCGCCATACCCGGCGGCGTCCGCGTCGCCCTGCACGGTCAGGCCGCCTGGTGCGTCATCGACGAGGGTCTCGGCCCGTCCGCCGCCGCCCGCCACCTCCTGGAGACCCACCCCGACGGCGACGCCTGGGTGGTCCAGCAGCTGCGCGCCGCCGCCCGCGAGACCCTCCGCGCCGGAGCCCCCGACGCCGCCCGCCGCTATCTGGCCCGCGCCCTGCGCGAACCGCCGCCGTTCGAGGACCGGGCCGCCGTCCTGTACGAACTGGGCTGCGCCTCCCTGCTCACCGAACCGGCGACCACGGTCAACCATCTGCGCGCCGCCCTCGAAGAACCCATCGCCGATCCGGAACTGCGCCACCACATCGTCTACCGGCTCTCCCAGGTCCTCGCCCACAGCGACCGCCTCGGTGAGGCCTCCGACACCCTCGCCCGCGAGATCCGCGTGACCGGCGACGCCCGGGTGCGGCTGCGCATGCAGTCCGAGCAGTTCATGTGGGACGCGTTCCGTTCCGACGAACCCGACTCGCCCGCCCGCTCCCGCCGTCTGACCCGCCTCGCCGACCGGCTCACCGGCCGCGAACTCACCGAGCGCTACGTCATCGGGCTGCGCGCCTGGGACGCCACCCTGCGCGGCGAACCCGCCCACATCGCCCTCCACCACGCCGAACGCGCCCTCGCCGGAGGGCTCGGCTGGGCCGAGGCCGACCGCGGCTTCGAGGTGCCCGTCCTGGTCGCCCTCACGTTCATGTACGCGGACCGGCCCGGGCGCACGGAGGAGCTGTTCGCCACCGGAATCGCCGACTTCGAGGCCCAGGGCTGGCACGGCGCCCACCTCTCCTTCGGCTACACCATCCTCGGGTACGTCCGCTACCGCCGCGGCCGGCTCGCCGAGGCCGAGGACTTCGTCCGCGCGGGCCTCAGGCTCGCCGAGCGGGTCGGGCCCGGCACCCCCGTCCACTGGTACGCCGTCGGCACTCTCATCGAGGTCTTGATCGCCCGCGGCCGCGTAACCGAGGCCGCACGGACCGCCGAGGACTACGCGTTCGAGGCGCCCTTCCCGGCCGCCGTGACCTTTCCCGACGCCCAGACCGTGCACGGCGAGCTGCTGCTCGCCCGCGGCCTCACCAAGGACGCCGCCGCCGAGCTCGCGGCCGCCGGCCGCCGGCTCGATCCACGCGGCATGCGCAACCCCGCCTGGTGCCCCTGGCAGCTCCACCTCGCCCGCGCCGAGAGCCACGACGCCCCGGAACGCGCCGTCACCACGGCACTCGAAGCGGTGAACCGCGCCCGCCAGTACGGCACCCCCTCCGCGATCGGCCAGGCCCTGCGCGCCGCCGCCGAGGTCTCCTCCGGCTCGGCCCGCGTCAAGTTCCTCGAAGAGTCCGTCGGCCACCTGGAGCGCTCCCCGGCCGCGTACGAGCTCGCCTGCGCCCTGGTCGCCCTGGGCACCGAGCTGCGCCGCGTCGGCCGCCCCAAGGAAGCCGCCGAACACCTCTACCGGGGGCTCGACGCGGCCGTCCAGTGCGGAGCCGACGGGCTGGTCGAAGATGCCCGTGACGAGCTGGCGGCCGCCGGTCTGCGGCCGCGGCGCCTGCACAGCACCGAGACGGACACGCTCACCGCCCGTGAACGGGCCGCCGCCGCGCTCACCGTGCGGGGCCGCGGTACGGCCCAGATCGCCGAGGAGCTGCACACCGACGAGCCGGCCGTCGTGCGCATGCTGTCGGCGGTCTACCGGAAGGTGGGCACGGACCGCACCGGCCTCGGCGCCGCGCTCGGCGAACACCCCTCTCGGTAGCCCGGGGAGCGCCCTGCTCGCGGGGGCGCCCCCGGAGCCCGGTTCACCCCCGTGCACGTACCATTGCGGCATGTCCTTCCTCCGCCGCCGCAGCGCCACGCCCGCCGGGCCCGACTTCGATGTTCTGGCCATGGATCCGGGCGACTGGCCGGGCAATCTCGGTGCGGGTCTGCTGCCCGCCCCCGACGGCAGCTGCCAGGGTGTCTTCCTGCGTTACGACCTCTTCGGCGGCCGTGGTCCCGCGATGATCATCGGCAATCTGCCGGAGGGCTCCCCGGCCCGCGACATCGCCGAGGACGAGGTCCCCTTCGAGGTGGCCCAGCTGCTGATCGCGCTGGAGAACGAGGAGGAGGTCACCGTCACCGGCACCGAGGACATGCCGGTGATGCAGGGCGACAACCTCCTGATCGTGCGCCGCCTCAAGCTCTCCGAGACCCGCATCTCCTGCGTGCAGTTCGACCGCAGCGACAACGTACTGGTGACCATCGCGGCCTGGGACCGCCCGATCACCGACGACCTGTACGCCCTGCTGAAGCCGCTGCCGGCGGAGCTGTTCCAGCAGAGCTGAACGTCGCCGCCGGGCATGGCCCGGGATCCTGGGTGAACAGCCCAAGCCCTCGGCCCTGCCCGGCCGTTGCCCTCACAGCCTGAGGGTGAACCAGGTGGTCTTGCCCTCGTCCGTGGGGCGCACACCCCAGTCGTCGGCGAGAGCGCGGACGAGGATCAGGCCCCGGCCCGACTCCTCGTCCTCGGCCGCAGGACGGGGCTGGGGCAGATGGGGACTGCTGTCGCTGATCTCGACGGTCAGATCGGTGGTGGTCCGGCACACGTGCAGGCCGATGGGCCCCTGGGCGTGCTGGACGGCGTTGGTCAGGATCTCGGAGAGAAGAAGCCGGGCGTCGTCCGCGGTGGTCACGCAGTCCCATGAGGTGAGGGCCTTGCTGAGGAAGGCACGGCCTTCGGGCACGGACTCGGCGACGGCGGGCAGGTCCGTCGTGACGGACGACAGAGGCCCTTCGGGCAGCCGGGTGAGCAGCAGGGTGACGTCGTCGTTGTGGCCCTCCGCGTCGGGCAGCAGGGCGGCCAGCACCCGGTCGGCGGCGTCCTCCAGGTCCGGGACGGTGGCGAAGAGGTCCCCCAGGGTGGCGGTGAGCTTGGAGAGCTGGTCCTCGATGTCGGAGCCCGGCGTTTCGATGAGACCGTCGGTGTAGAGGACGAGCGTGGCACCGGGCGGCATGACCGCGATGGACTGCTGGTAGAGGACGTCGCCGACACCGAGAGGCGCGTTCACGGGCGCCGGGAGAGATCGGGCGCCGTCGCCGGGAGTGGCCACCAGGACCGGCAGGTGCCCCGCGGAGCAGACCGTCACCTCCCCCGCGTCGGCGGCGATGACCAGATAGCAGCACGTGACCAGCTGGTCGGGCACGTCCAGGTCCCCGACGACCGCCTCCAGGGCCTGCATGAGCTGGCGGGGCTGCATACCGGTCTTGGCCAGGGCATGCGCGGCGGACCGCAGCTGCCCCATCACGGCGGCGGCATCCAGACCGCGGCCCATCACGTCGCCGATCAGCACCCCGACCCGGCCGGCCCCCAGGGGGATCAGGTCGAACCAGTCACCGCCCACCCCGGCCCCCTGGGTGGCGGGCCGGTAGCGGCTCGCCGTGGAAAGACCGGGGATGGCGGGCGGCGTGCCCATCAGGCTGCGCTGCAGGGTGAGGGCGATGTGCCGCTGCTGCTCGTAGAGGAAGGTCAGCTCCGCCTCGGCCCGCTTGCGGTCGCTGATGTCGCGGACGATGGCGCAGGCCCCGACGATCGCGCCGTCCGGGGCACGGGTGGGCCACAGGGTGATGTCGACGTCCAGCAGACTCCCGCTGCGGGTGAGCCGCAGTGTCTCGAAGTGCTCGACCTTCTCCCCGTTGCGCAGCCGGTCCAGGAGTACGTCTATCTCGTCCCGGCGCTCCGACGGGGCCAGAAGCGACACGTGCCGGCCCACGACCTCGGCCCGCGAGTAGCCGTACAGCCGCTCGGCCGCCGCGTTCCAGTAAGTGATGTCGCCGTCCAGGGTCTTGGCGAGGATCGCGTCCTGGGACGATTCCACCAGTCCGGCCAGCTCGTTGATACGGGCTTCGGCGCGCTTGCGGTCGCTGACGTCGCGGACGGCGGCGGAGACGAGGAGGCCGTCGGTGGTTTCGAGGGGGCTGAGGCTGATTTCGACGGGGAATTCGGTGCCGTCCTTGCGGAGGCCGTGGAGTTCGAGTTCGGCGCCCATGGGGCGTACTTGGCGGTTGTTGGCGTAGCCGTCGCGGTGGTGGGTGTGGTGGGCGCGGAAACGGCCGGGAACGAGGAGTTCGACGGGGTGGCCGAGGAGTTCTTCGCGTTGGTATCCGAAGAGGGCTTCGGTTTGGGCGTTGACGAGTTTGATGGTGCCGGTGTCGTCGACGATGACCATGGCGTCGGGCGCCGCTTCGAGCAGTCCCCGAAACCTTTCCTCCGCCGCCTTGCGGTCGCTGACGTCGCGGACGGCGGCGGAGACGAGGAGGCCGTCGGTGGTTTCGAGGGGGCTGAGGCTGATTTCGACGGGGAATTCGGTGCCGTCCTTGCGGAGGCCGTGGAGTTCGAGTTCGGCGCCCATGGGGCGTACTTGGCGGTTGTTGGCGTAGCCGTCGCGGTGGTGGGTGTGGTGGGCGCGGAAACGGCCGGGAACGAGGAGTTCGACGGGGTGGCCGAGGAGTTCTTCGCGTTGGTATCCGAAGAGGGCTTCGGTCTGGGCGTTGACGAGTCTGATGGTGCCGGTGTCGTCGACGATGACCATGGCGTCGGGCGCCGCTTCGAGCAGTCCTCGAAACCTTTCCTCCGCGCCTCCCGGACCCGCCCTGAGCTCCTCGGTGTCGCACTGACAGCGGTGAGGGCCTGCCGCATCGGCGGGCCGAGTTGAAGTCTCTCCGACAAAGTCGCCCATGCCCGCCCCAGGTGTGCCGCTTACCATGATTCGGGCATCCCATCTCACATGGGCTGCGTGCGGGGTTACATGTCGCTTACTGGCCCGACCACGGCCGAAGCTGTCCGGCGACAGCGCTTGCGGTGATCGGATGCCGTTGCCTTCGCCACCGGCAATTGCCGCTTCGGGACCACCGGCCGGAGCGACGGACAGGGCCGGGCCCGCGGCAAGCGGACCCGGCCCCGGCTGTCACGAGCGCGACGCCATCACGTCCACATCAGGGCCACATCACATCGACGTCCGCGGCCCGCACGAACGCCACCCGGTGCCCGAACTGGATCTCGTAGTACATGTCCGTGCCGATCACGACCTTGTGCCCTGCCGTGTCGAAGGTCGGCGCGTAGAAGTACTCGCCCGGCACCTTGTCACCGGCCGCGTACTGCTGGCCCTCCAGCAGCTTGTACGGCAGCGGTGAGACGGCCTGGACGGGGACGCCCGCCGGGTACGCCTCCTTCTCCGGGTAGGCGCGCCCGTAGACGGGGATCTCCGTGAGGCCGTCCTTGGGTGTGACGACCGGCCCTGACGTGTTCACCGCCGTCGGCTGCTCCTTCGGGTTCTTGAACCAGGCCTTCTGGCCCAGATACCAGATCGCCGTCCAGTCGCCGTCACGGTCGGCGACCGCGTACCGCTGCCCGGTGGAGACACGCGAGGCGACGTCGTTCACGCCGGTCGTCGAGGCGTCGCCCTTGGGGTAGAGCCCGATGTCCTTGATCAGGGGCGAGTTCTCGTCCGCCGCGCTGTAGAGCCGCACCTCACTGGAGCCGTGCGCCGCGCAGGGCACGCCCTTGGTGACGCAGCCCGTGTACACCGGCTGGTTGTCGGTGAAGTCCGGCAGTACGGTCACCAGCCCGCCACCGTGCTTCGACGTGCGGTGGAAGGGGTGCCCCAGCAGCGTGAAGTAGTGCTGCCAGTCCCAGTACGGGCCCGGGTCGGTGTGCATACCCGGGATGGTGGCGGTCGTCGGGCCCGGCACGTTGTCGTGCCCCAGGATGTGCTGCCGGTCCAGCGGGATGTCGTACTTCTTGGAGAGGTACTTCACCAGCCGCGCCGAGGCCCGGTACATCTCCTCCGTGTACCAGGCGTCCGGCGAGGCCAGGAAGCCCTCGTGCTCCAGTCCGATCGACTTGGCGTTGACGTACCAGTTGCCCGCGTGCCAGGCCACGTCCTTGGCCTTCACATGCTGGGCGATGTGACCATCGGTCGAGCGCAGGGTGTAGTTCCACGACACATAGGTCGGGTCCTGGACCAGCTTCAGGACCCCGTCCCAGGCGCCTTCCGTGTCATGGATGACGATGTACTTGATGCTCTGCGACGCGGGCCGGTCGCCGAGATCGTGGTTGCCGTAGTCACCCTCGCCGAACTCCGCGTAAGGGGCCGGGATCCACTCGCAGGACACCTTCTTGGGGCACTCCGTGCCATCGGCGGAGACCGTACGCAGCCCCGTCCGTCCGAGTTGTGCCGTGTCGGGGCTCAGCTCGGGCTGGGCGGCGAGTGCCACCTGCTGACCGGAGTCCGTGGTGCGCTCCTCGCCGCCGCGCATCACCTCGTACACGTCATCGGCGTACGTCGCCGCCGTCGCCGTGTCGTCCGCGCCCGAGAAACGTGCCACCGCCCCGTACCAGTCGTTCGCGTCGGCGCTCAGCGGCTCGCCGAGGTCCTGCTGGGCGGCGGCGAGGAGGGCGGCGCCGCCCTCGACGTTCGCCGCGGCGTCCGTACGCAGCTGTTCCGCCGGGAGGCCGGTGAGCTCGGCCGCCTTCGTCAACGTCTTGAGCCGGGCCGGGAGTTCGGAGTTCTCCGGCACCTTGGTGTCGGGGAGGAGGGCAGCGCGCGAGCTGTCGCCGCGGGCGTCCTCCGTGCCCTCGCTGTGGTGCGGTGCCTCGGCGATCGCCGTACGGGCGTCGGTGAGGTGCATCGGGCCGTAGCCGCCGCTGACGCTCGGGGCACCGGCGTGCGCGTCCCAGCGGGACTGCAGATAGGAGACGGCGAGCAGGACGCTCTGCGGCACGTGGTACTCGGCGGCCGCGGCGCCGAAGGCCCTCTGCAACTGTGCGGAGGAGACCTGCTCGGTGGTGCCGGACGGGGCCGCGCCGAGCAGCGGCAGCAGCAGCGCCGCCGAGGCGACGGCGCCTGCGGTCCTGCGCGTGCGTCTGTGCCCGGCGGTGGCCTTGGGGCCGGGGGCGGATCCTCGCAAAGCAGCCTCCTGGGACGGTCGGGCGCGGTGGGGCGTGCGGGGGCCGAACGCGTCAGTGGTACCGGCTCTCCGACGATCCGTCAATCATGCCCAGAGGTTGGCGATTTCCCATGTCAACGGCGGGTGTAACGGGTTTCGTGGCGGCGGTGACCCGGCCTGCGGGGCGTCAGTGGAGTGGACCAATAACCCGAACGGCGGACACCCGGAAACAGGGGCCGCGGAAACGGGGACGCCAGGTGGCGGGCAACACGCGGACATGACGAAGGCCCGCGGTGCGCCGCTGTCCAGGCGCAACCGCGGACCTCCGTCCCCGTCAGCGAGTGCCGACCGCCGCTCGAACGGCCCGTCGGGCCAACTGGCAGTCGTCGTGCAGCCGCCTCAGCAGCAGCCGCTGTTCCTCGCCGGACGGCGCAGCACCCGGGTGGGCCGGTCCCGGTGCCGCCGGGGTCGTGTCGTGCATCGAGCGCTGCACGGCCGTCTCGTACGTACGGATCTCACGGGTCAGTACCAGCATCAGGTTCACCAGGAAGGCGTCCCGTGCCGCCGGACCGGCCGACTGCGCGAGCTGACTGATCTGACGGCGCGCCACGGGAGCGTCCCCGAGCACCGCCCACAGCGTCGCCAGGTCGTATCCCGGCAAGTACCAGCCCGCATGCTCCCAGTCCACCAGCACTGGACCGGCCGGTGAGAGGAGAATGTTGGACAGGAGGGCGTCGCCGTGACAGAACTGGCCCATGCCCTGCCGGCCCGCCGAGTGGGCGATGCCGTGCACGAGCTTCTGCAGATCGCCCATGTCCCGGTCCGTGAGCAGACCCAGCTCATGGAAGCGGGAGATCCGCTCCGCGTAGTCCAGCGGGGCGTCGAACGTCCCCGCCGGTGGCCGCCACGCGTTCAGCCGGCAGATCGCGCCCAGCGCCGCCCGGATGTCCGCGCGGGGCGGGGCCTCGGCCGGATGCCGCTGGAGAGCGGCCACCCGGCCCGGCATCCGCTCGATCACCAAGGTGCAGTTGTCCGGATCCGCCGCGATCAGCCGGGGCACCCGGACCGGTGGCCGGTGCCGCACGAACGAGCGGTAGGCCGCTATTTCATGCCGGACCCGCTCGGCCCAGACGGGAGAGTGGTCCAGTAAACACTTGGCGACGGCCGTGCTGCGCCCGGTCGTGCCGACCAGGAGCACGGAGCGTCCGCTGCGGCGCAGCACCTGGACCGGAGCGAACTCCGGGCAGATCCGGTGCACCGACGCGATCGCCGTGCGCAGCTGCGCGCCCTGAGGGCCGGACAAGTCGATTCTCCCGCTGAGCGGTTGGGTGCCGAGCCCCGGAACGCGCCGCGTCCTGCCGGCGCCGAGCACGGGAGCCGCCGCCGGGCGCGCGGGGTCGAGGTAGGGGCCGCTGCCCGCCGGGCGGGGATGCAGCGACCGGGGCGGAGCGGACACGGAGGACGATGCTGCGTACATGGGCGAAACAGATCCCTTCGTGTGCCTGCAAGTTGCCGCGCTACCCGCCCCGGCCGCCCTGGTGCACCCTGGGGAATGTCCCTGAGGCAACCGGGTCGGGGTGGCGCGTTCCTACCTGACACCCGATGCCCAGTGGCACACCATCTGGCGCACCCTGGCGAACCCTGGCGAATAGTCGCTCAGCAACTGACAGACGGTTACTGTCAAATCAGCCGAGAACCTGGGGGCTTGACGTGAACGGACAACCCAACACCCGCCTGTCGGACCTGTTCGGCCTCGCCGGCTGGTCCAAGGGCGAACTCGCGAGAATGGTCAACCGGCAGGCGGCGGCCATGGGCCACCCCCAACTGGCGACCGACACCTCGCGGGTGCGGCGTTGGATCGACATGGGAGAGATCCCGCGCGATCCCGTACCGCGGGTGCTGGCGGCCCTGTTCACCGAGCATCTCGGCCGTGTCGTGACCATCGAGGACCTCGGTCTGGTCCGGCACGGGCGCGTGGGTAAACGGCAGAGCGGCGGGAATGCGGAACATCCCGACGGAGTGCCGTGGGCGCCCGAGCGGACTGCTGCGGTCCTCACCGAATTCACGGGAATGGACCTCATGCTCAACCGACGCGGCTTGGTGGGCGCGGGTGCCGCGCTCGCCGCGGGATCCGCACTCAGCACTGCTATGCACGACTGGCTGCACACCGATCCGACACTGTCCGCCGACGCTCCCCGATTCGACGATCCCCTGCACGCCGACCCCGCTGGGTTCGACCGGTACGAGGCCGCCCCCATCGGGTCGCAGGAGATCGAGGAACTGGAGCGCTCGGTCGAGGTGTTCCGGGCCTGGGACGCCGCCCGCGGCGGCGGTCTCCAGCGCAAGGCTGTGGTGGGCCAGCTCAACGAAGTGGGAGGCATGCTCTCCTACCGACACCCCGACCATCTCCAGCGGCGCCTGTGGGGCGTCGCCGCCAACCTCGCCGTCCTCGCGGGCTGGATGTCGCACGACGTCGGCCTGGAGCCCACGGCTCAGAAGTACTTCGTCATCGCCGCCCACGCGGCCCGTGAGGGCGGTGACCGGCCCCGCGCCGGGGAGGCGCTCTCCCGAGCGGCTCGCCAGATGGTGCATCTGGGCCGGCCCGACGACGCACTCGATCTCATGAAACTCGCCAAGTCCGGTTCCGGCGAGGAGACCCTGCCCCGCACCCAGGCCATGCTCTACACCATCGAAGCCTGGGCACAGGCCTCCATGGGCAAGGGCCAGGCCATGCGGCGCACCCTGGGCCAGGCGGAGGACCTGTTCGTCTCGGACCGGGGCGACGTACCACCGCCGAGCTGGATGCAGCTGTTCGACGAGGCCGACATGCACGGCATGCAGGCGCTCGCCTACCGCACCCTCGCCGAACACGAGCCGGCCGCGGCGGCCACCGCTCAGCGTCATGCCAAGGAGGCACTGAAGCTGCGCGAGTCGGGGCGGGAGCGGTCGAAGATCTTCGACCACATCTCCCTGGCGTCGGCCTGCTTCATCGCCGACGATCCCGAACAGGCCGACCGGTACGCGCGACTGGCCCTGACGTCGATGGGATCCAATTCATCCCACCGCACCTGGGACCGGCTGCGCGAGATGTACCGGCTCACCGGGGAGTACTCCAGCTATCCGAAGATCCACGATCTGCGTGAGGAGATCAAACTCGCCCTGCCCAACGGCTCGTTGAAGCCGAGGGGCGGCGGCAGCGCGCGGGCGTAAGGGAGCCCGTGCGGGCAACACGGGTTGGCTTCAGGAGCCGACCCGGGCGATGAGCACGCAGGCGTCGTCCTCGCGCTCGGTCTCGCCGAATTCCTCGACCACCATCCGTACACAGTCCTGGGCCGTGCGGGTCCCGTCGAAGCGCGGGGCCAGGTCGAGCAGCCTCTGGACGGCCGCCGCTCCTCCTCCACTCTCGGCAGCTCCCGAGCGGGGGGACCCCGATCGCCACGGCACCAGTCCGTCGGTGTGCAGGAGCAACAGGTCGCCCTCTTCGAGTGGCTCTTCGGCCTGCCCGTAGACGGCACCCGTGGTCGCCCCGAGCAGCACGCCGTCCGGTGCCGGCAGTGCGCGCCCCGTCCCGTTGCGGAACAGCAGCGGGGCGGGGTGTCCTGCCTGCGCCCAGCTGAGGGTGCGGGTCTCGGGCCGGTAGCGGCAGCAGACGGCGCTGCCCAGGGCCGGCTGGACGGAGGCGTCGAGCAACTGGTTGAGCCAGGACAGGAGTTGGCCCGGCCGGGTGCCCGTCACGGCCATACCGCGCAGGGCGCCGAGCAGCATCGCCATGCCCGAGGTCGCGGCGACTCCGTGGCCGGTGAGGTCACCGACGCTCAACAGGGTGTCCCCGTCGGGGAGTTCGAGGGCGTCGTACCAGTCGCCGCCGATCAGTGCGCTGGTCGACGACGGGAGATAGTGCGCGGCGAGGTCCAGGGACCCGGGACCCCCCTGCGGGAACCGCAGGGAACCGCGCCACGGCGGCAGCACGGCCTCCTGCAGTTCGACCGCGAGCCGGTGCTCGGTCTGCGCGATGTGCCGCTCGCGCTGCAGCGAGTCGCGGGTCTCGCTCACCGTCCGCTGGCTGCGGCGCAGTTCGCTGACGTCGCGCAGCACGGCCCACATCGAGGCGGTGCTGCCGCCGGCGTCGAGCACGGGCTCGCCCATCATGTGCACGGTCCGCACCCCGCCGTCGGGGCGCATGATGCGGAACTCCCCGTCGATGGGCTTGGCGTCGATGAGGCACTCCGTGACCATCGCCGTCAGCATCCGCCGGTCCTCGTCGAGCACCAGCGACGGAAGTTCGTCGAGCGTCAGCGGGGGAGCGGCGGGATCGCGGCCCAGGATCTGATAGAGCTCACCGGACCAACTGGCCTCGTCCGTCAGCAGGTTCCACTCGGCGCTGCCGACCCGGCTCAGCAGTGAGCCGCGCCGGGATGCGGCCGGCACGGCTCGGGCGGCGGGGACGGCTGCGGGTTGGACGGGCACGGGCGGTGGTCCGTCCCGCAGCTGGGCCAAGTGCTCGTCGAGGTCGTTGAGTTGATGCATCGCCAGATTGCACAGCGCACGCTGCCAGCGCCCCTGCGGATCCTCGCCGTCGGCGGGCGCGTCACGCCGTACGGCGTCCACCTCGCCGCGCAGCCGCCGCGTCTGCGAAATGAGCGCGTCGACCGTGCCGCGCTGGGGCGGCTGAGCGGCTGGGCGGTCCGCAGAGAGATGGGAGGGCATTGCGTGCTCCGATGCGGGGACGGTTCGACCAAGGCTGACGGAAGGACCGTTACGACTGTTGCACAGCCCGCGACGCGCTGTAAGGGATTTGGCAACACCCGATACGGTGGTGCTTCTGGCATATGCCGCCGTCCTCACGGACCGGCTGCGTGGGACCGATTCGGTACGCGTCCGGCGTGGTCAAGTCGTAGACGACGTACGTGACTTGAGGGTCCGCCGGATGCGCGTGCCCGCCTTTCATTCTTCTGTTCGAGGGGCATATGTGCGAAGCCTGCTCCGTTGTGGGATCCGCCAAACGCGGATCGGGCCGAGCCGGGGCTCAGAGTGAGCGCACGAAGTCCTTCACCTCGGTCTCGTAGAGAGTGGCCGGGTCGATGCCCATCGAGCTGAAGTTGCCCTCGATCTCCAGGCTCACCAGGCCGTGCAGATGGGCCCACAGCAGGGTGGTTCGCGCGGCGACCGCCTCGGGCACGTCCTCGATTCCGTGCCGTTTCATCCACTCCCGGAACTGGACTGCCGGGCCGTCCGGAACCGCCGTGTCCGGCTTCGCGAGGGCGCCCACCGCCTCCAGTACGACGGTCATGGCGGGCTGGGAGGCCTCGACCAGGCTCGTGGAGTGTGCGTCGTAGCCCTGGAGGGGTGCCCGGAACAGGAGTCGATAGCGGTGTGGCTCGGTCAGCGCCCAGGTGCGGAAGGCCCGGACGACCGCGGTCAGACGGGCGGCCGCGTCCGTCGCGTCGGCGTCGGCCGCGCGGGCGAGTGCGGACGCCAGGTCCCCGTAGGCGTCGATGACCAGCTCGGTCAGCAGGCTGTCCCGGTTGGTGAAGTAGCGGTAGAGCGCGGGCCCCGTCATGCCTACCTGCTTGGCGATGGCGTTGAGCGACAGCGCCTCCGGTCCTCCCTCGGCCAGCTGTCGCAGCGCCGCGGTCTTGACCTCCTGCCGTACCTGCGCGCGGAACCGATCGCGCAGGCCGGGCTCCGTCCGGTTCTCTGCCGCCATGTCGTCGCCTTCTTCGTCTTCTCGGGGTGGCTCTTGACTTACGGAATATAGAGGAGCAAGCTCTTGTTAGAACCTATCACGAACACGAGAAGCTATAACGAGGGAGCTCTGACCGTCATGGACACGGAGACTGTGGCCGATGTGGTGACCGAAGTCGTCCTCCCGGGAGTCGTGGAGCCCTCGGGCCTCGAGATCCGTGTGCGCCCCGCGACGCAGCCCGCCGCAGGTGAGGTCGTCCTCGCCCTGGAGGCCTCCGGAGTGTCGTTCGCCGAGCAGCAGATGCGCCGTGGCAAGTACTACGACCAGCCGCCGTTCCCCTTCGTGCCGGGCTACGACCTGGTGGGCGTAGTGGTCCGGGTCGGCGCGGGGGTGGACGCGTCACTGGTCGGCCGGCGCTTCGCCGCTCTGACCAAGGTCGGCGGCTGGGCCAGCCGGGTCGTACTGCCCGTCACCGATCTCGTCGAGGTCCCCGGCACGCTGGATCCCGCCGACGCCGAGACGGTGGTCGTCAACGGCATCACCGCCTGGCAGATGCTGCACCGTGTCGCCAGGGTCCGCGCGGGCCAGACCGTACTGGTGCACGGGGCGAACGGCGGCGTGGGCTCGACGCTGGTGCAGCTGGCCACCCATGCCGGCATCCGCGTCATCGGCACCGCCTCGCCCCGGCATCACGACGCGGTCCGCGCGCTCGGTGCCACCCCGGTCGACTATCGCGCGTCCGATCTGTCCGCCAGGGTGCGGGAGTTGGCGCCGGGCGGCGTCGACGCCGTCTTCGACCACGTGGGAGGCGAGGGCATCGTCGACTCCTTCGGGCTGCTGGCCCGGGGCGGCACGCTCGTCTCGTACGGCAGCGCGGCCACCCGGGACATCGCCGGATCCTCCAAGCTGCCGGTCCTCAAGCTCGTCGGACGGCTGTTCCTCTGGAAGCTCCTGCCCAACGGCCGGCGTACGCACTTCTACAACATCTGGGCCGGCAAGCGCCGTTCGGCCGCCTTCCACGAGCGCCTGCGTACCGACCTCGGCCAGGTCTTCGCCCTGCTCGCCGACGGCGCCATCACCGCGCAGGTCGCGGCCCGTATCCCGCTCGGCCGGGCCGCGGAAGCCATGCGGCTGGCCGAGTCCGGCACCGTCACCGGCAAGGTGATCCTCGTGCCCGACCCGGACCGGGACGCGCCCCACGCCCAGTGACATCACTTCGTTCCGGCATCGAAACACACCAGGATCCACGGCCGGGGGAACTCCCGACCGCGGCCTGACGCGGTGTCACAGGCGGCTTCGCGCCGGATCGCGCTCGCGCCGCGCCGTGCGGTCGTGCCGGGGCGGCAGAAGGCCGCAGACACGTCGTATCCGTCCACCCGGCGAGGTTCGACCGCTGTTCACCCGCGCCTCACCACACAGGTATGGACCTTGACGATCACCCCGTGCACGCTTGCGCGCGGTGTGCCGCAGGGGCACTCCAGTGACGAGGGCGGGCGAATGACACCGATCAGCCGAAGAGGCTTTGTGGGGCTCGGCGCATCCGTGGCGGCAGGGGCCGCGATGGGCGTCGGCTCGCGTCCGGCGGCGGCCGCCGACACCGCGGCAACGGCGACCGGCACGATCTCGGACGTACAGCACGTCGTCATCCTCATGCAGGAAAACCGCAGCTTCGACCACTACTTCGGCCGTCTCAAGGGCGTCCGCGGCTTCGACGACCGCAGCGGCATCACCCTGTCCGGCGGCAACTCCGTCTTCAACCAGCCGAACGGCACCGGCAGACAGTACCCGTGGAAGCTCAGCTCCACGCCCGCCGCGGGCGGCAAGGACGGCGAGACCCTCGCCCAGTGCAACGGCGACCTTCCGCACTCCTGGTCCTCGCAGCACTCCGCCTGGAACAAAGGGCGGCTCGACAACTGGGTCTCGGGCGTCGGCAACGTACGCTCGCTCGGCTACCTCGACCGCTCCGACATCCCGTTCCACTACGCGCTCGCAGACAACTACACCATCTGCGACGCCTACTTCTGCTCCTCGCTCAGCGCCACCGGCCCCAACCGTACGTACCTGTGGAGCGGCAAGGTCGACGGCTCCAGCTACGACGGGGGCGACGAGTCCGGACTGACCTGGCAGAACTACGCCGAGGCGCTGCAAGCGGCCGGGGTGACCTGGAAGGTCTACCAGAACGCGCAGGACAACTACGGCGACAACGGCTGCGCCTACTTCAAGAAGTTCGCCTCGGCCAAGGCGGGCGACCCGCTGTACGACCGAGGTATGGCCTCCGTGCCGAAGGTCACCGGCTCCACGCCCGACGACATCGCCGCCGCCATCAAGGCCGACGTCCTCGCGGGCACCCTGCCCCAGGTCTCCTGGGTGGTCGCCAACCAGGCCTTCTCGGAGCATCCGTACGCCCCGCCCGGCGACGGCGCCCACTTCGTCGACCTGGTCTACAAGGCGCTCGCCGCGGACGCGAACGTCTTCGACTCGACCGTCCTGTTCCTCAACTACGACGAGAACGACGGCTTCTTCGACCACGTCCCGCCCCCGGCGCCGCCCGCGGGCACGGCGGGGGAGTTCCTCAACGGGGTCCCGTACGGACTCGGCTTCCGCGTCCCCATGCTGGTCATCTCGCCCTGGACACGGGGTGGTTGGGTCTCCTCGGAGGTATTCGACCACACCTCAGTCCTGCGTTTCCTGGAGACCTGGACCAGCGCCCTCGGCAAGCCCGCCGCATGCCCCAACATCAGCGCCTGGCGCCGCAAGGTCACCGGCGACCTGACCGGCGTCTTCGATTTCGCGCATCCGGTGTACGGCGCCGCCTCGCTGCCCGCGACGAGCGTCATCGGGTACGGCACCTGCGGCCCGCTGCCCAACCCGGTGCCCACCACCAACGCGCTGCCCGCCCAGGAGTCCGGCACCCGGCCCGCCCGCGCCCTGCCGTATCAGCCGGGCGGCTACCTGGACCACCTGGAGTTCGGTGCGAGCGGCAAGATCCTCGCCTGGTTCACCATGGCCAACCAGGGCACCCCCGCCAAGAGCGCCGCGCACTTCTCGGTCCACCCCAACGCCTACCGCGACACCACACCGTGGCAGTACACGGTCGACGCGGGCGGCACGGCCTCCGACTACTTCAGCATCGGCTCGGGGTACGGCGACGGCAAGTACGACATCTCCATGGTCGGCCCCAACCGCTTCCTGGGCCGCTTCAAGGGCGACGCGACGCTGGCGGGCAAGTCGGCCGAGGTGAGCACCCGTTACGCGATCGAGCCCGGCACCGGGAAGACGGCCATCTACTTCAAGATGACCAACTCCTCCGCGTCCTCCGTGAAGTTCACGATCACCTCGAACCACTACCGCAGTGACGGGCCCTGGACGTACACCGTCGCCGCGGGCGGTTCGACGGAGGACTTCTTCAACGCGGTGGCGTACCAGGACGGTTGGTACGACTTCACGATCACCGTCGACTCCGACGCGAGCTGGTCGCGCCGGTTCACCGGGCACATCGAGACGGGCGCGGCGAGCGTCAGCGGCTGAGCACGCGCGTCAGCGGCTGATCACGCGTAGAGGTCCGGGCGCGGGGCGAGTTCGACGGTCACCCGGCCGCCGTTCTCCAGCGCCCGGACCCCCGCCTCGGCGACGGCGGACGCCGCATACCCGTCCCAGGCGCTGGGCCCGGTGACCCGGCCCGCCCGGGTGGCGTCCACCCACGCCTGCACCTCACGGTCGTAGGCGTCGGCGAACCGTACGAGATAGTCCTGCGCCACCTCTTCGTACGCACCGCCCGCCGAGGTCACCACCATCGTGTGCTCGTCCCCGATCCGGGCGCTCCCCGACTCGCAGACCGCCTCGCACCCCACCTGGTAGCCGAAGCCGGAGTTGACGAAGACCTCGACGTCGACCAGGGCGCCGTCCGCGGTCTCGAACAGCACGAATTGAGGATCGATGAGGCCCGCCGGGGCATGCGAGGAGGGTCGCGGGCGCAGCACGCTCACTGCCGTGAGCTCCTGGCCCAGCAGCCAGCGGGCCGCGTCGATCTCGTGCGACACGGAGCTGTTGACCAGCATCGCCGAGGTGAAGTCCGGCGGCGACGAGACATTGCGGTGCGTGCAGTGGAGCATCAGCGGACGGCCCAGCCGCCCGCTGTCCAGCAGGGACTTGAGGCGCTGATACTCGGCGTCGTACCGGCGCATGAACCCGACCTGGGTCAGCCGCCGGCCGAGCCGCGCCTCGGCCTCCACCACCCGCAGCGCGCCCGCGGACTCCGGCACCAGCGGCTTCTCGCACAGCACCGGCAGGCCGCGCTCGAAGGCCGCGAGCAGGGCTTCCTCGTGCGCGGGTCCGGGGGAGGCGATCAGCACCGCCTGTACGCCGGGTGCGTCGAGCGCCGACGGCGCCTCGGCATGGACCGAGACGCCGTCGATCCCGGCCACGGCGTCCTCGGCCCGGCCGGACTCGGGATCCGCCACCGCGGCGACCCGGGCACCACTCACCACACGGTCGATCCGACGTATATGGTCGGCTCCCATGTGTCCGGCACCCAGGACCGCCACACCCAACAGTTCACTCACGCGCTCCGCACCTCTCCGCCGACAGCTCGGTCCATGTGATCGATGTGATCCATGTCGTCCGATTGTCGGCCGGAGAGATCAGTAGCGCAGTACCCCGGCGATGCCTTTCGCGTCCCCGAGGCTGCCGTCGGGGACGAAGCGCACCTCGGCGCCGGTCTCCAGGCACTGTTCGACGATCTCGTCGACGATGTCCTCCCGGGCGTCCAGGTCACCGCTCTCGGCCGGGACGAGGTGGTCGCCGCCGTCGCGCACCGTCACGCGGTAGTTCTCCTCGACGGCGAGCAGCCGGATCCGGCCCTCGGTCGCGTTCTGCCACACCTCGTCGACTCCGGCGGCGAACTCCTTGCGTCCGCGGGCCGTTACGAGTTCCCGCGCCACCTCGTCGGTGTGCTTCTTCTCCTCGGCGCTGATCAGCGGACGCACCGCCTGCCATACGGCCTGGGGAGTACCGTGCGCGAGGCCACCGTGCGGGACGTGTGCCGCCTCCTTGGTGACGGTGCCGATCTCGTCGAGGGCGGAGAGCGCGGCGGTCTCACCGGTGACGTACAGCGGTCGCGGCTGCTCGCGCAGGACGGCGCTCATGGCGGTGTCGGCGTCGCGCAGGAAGCGTCGGATTCCCTCGTCGCGGAAGGTGCTCGGCATGTCGCCGATCTGTTCCTGGCGCTCGGCGTCGAAGTTCTCGCGGTCCCGGCTCAGCGGAAAGCCGCCGGAGTCGTCCTCGACGACATGTTCCGCGCCGCCGTTCCACAGCGTGACCCGGTCGGCGGAGACCGCGAGCACCCAGAACGGCCGCTCGGAGGCCTGTGCGGCGACCAGGTTGCGGGTCAGGAAGGTGTCCGAGAGCACCACGCGTTCGGGCACGGTGCGGGCCAGTGACCAGACCTGGTGCTCGCCGGGCGCCGCGAAGATCGCGAGGCCGTCCTCGGCGTGCGCCAGATCGACTTCCTTCAGGGCCCGCTCAAGCTGGTCGACGACATCCGTACGCCGTTCGCGGGTGACCGAGGGATCGGCCTCCAGCTGCTTCTTGGCTTCGGCCACCACATTGCGCAGCCGGACCGGATCCTGAGCGTTGTCGGGTTCGCGGCGGTGTGTCGGCGTCAACACGGACACCGCCGGATAGGGCCGCGGCCTGCGCAGCTCGGTGAGGGTCGCGGGGCTGAGTGCGTGCTCCATATCAGCACCATAGGACCGATTCGCTTATCGGGCATTTGGAACATTTGATTGTTAGTGTCGCTGGGGTCGCCAGATGACGTTCTCCCGCATCGTGGTCGCCGTACGACGATGCCCGTCTCCGTAGGACACCCATGACGCAGGTCGACGCGGAAACCAAGGCGCCGCCCGCCGCCAAGCTCACCCTGCTGACGCTCACCACCATGGTCGTCGGCTCGATGGTCGGGGCGGGGGTGTTCTCGCTGCCCAGCCGGTTCGCCCAGGAGACGGGCGTCGCGGGCGCCCTGATCGCCTGGGCGGTCGCGGGCACCGGCATGCTGATGCTCGCCTTCGTCTTCCAGCGGCTGGCGATCAGCAGACCCGACCTCGACGCGGGCGTCTACGCGTACGCGAAGGCGGGCTTCGGGGAGTACCTGGGCTTCTTCTCGGCCTTCGGCTACTGGGCCAGCGCCTGCGTCGGCAACGTGACGTACTGGGTGCTCATCATGTCGACCATCGGGGCGATCGCGCCGGCACTGGGCGATGGCGACACCGTCCTCGCCATCGTCCTTTCCTCGGTGGGTCTGTGGTCGTTCTTCTTCCTCATCCGCAGAGGGGTGAAGGAGGCCGCGGCCATCAACCGGATCGTCACCGTCGCCAAGATCGTGCCGATCCTCGTCTTCATCATCCTCGCGCTCTTCTACCTGAATCCCCATGTCTTCGCCGAGAACTTCGGCGGCGCCGACTACGCCGGTTCGCTGTTCCAGCAGGTCAAGGGCACCATGCTGGCCACGGTCTTCGTGTTCCTCGGAGTCGAGGGCGCGAGCGTCTACTCCCGGCACGCCAAACGCCGCGAGGACGTCGGCCGGGCCACCGTCCTCGGCTTCCTGAGCGTCTTCGCCGTCTTCGCCTCGGTCACGATCGTCTCGTACGGGATCATGCCGATGGGCGAGATCGCCGAGCTGCGGCAGCCCTCCATGGCGGGGGTCCTTGAGCATGCCGTCGGCACCTGGGGCCAGGTCTTCGTCAGCGTGGGCCTGATCGTCTCGGTGCTCGGCGCCTATCTCGCCTGGACCCTGATGTCCGCCGAGGTGCTGTTCGTCGCCGCCAAGGACGAGGACATGCCCCGCTTCCTCGGCCGCTCCACCTCCGCGGACGTGCCCGTCCCCGCACTGCTGATGACGACCCTGCTGACCCAAGTCGTGCTGGTCGTCACGCTGTTCTCGGACGACGCGTTCAACTTCGCGCTGGATCTGACCAGTGCGCTGACGCTGATCCCGTTCCTGCTGGCGGCGGCCTTCGCCGTGAAGATCGCGCGAGGGCGTCTCGGCGGCGACCTCGCCATCGCCTCACTCGCCACCGTCTACACCGCGTTCCTGCTCTACGCGGCCGGGCTGAAGTTCATCCTCGTCTCCTTCATCATCTACGCGCCCGCCACGGCCCTGTTCGTGATGGCCCGGCGGGAGCAGGGCAGACGGCTGTTCTCGCCCCGTGAACTCGTCATCCTCGCCGTCTCGATCGCCGGCGCGATCCTCGGCATCGTCGCCCTGGCAGTGGGCTGGATCAGCCTCTGACCCGTCCGTCTCCGACCTGGAGAAAGGCCTACCGTGACCAGTCAAGACACCACGAGCCGTCCGGCGTACGGCGTCCACTCCGAGGTCGGCAGACTGCGCAAGGTGCTGGTGTGCGCGCCCGGCCTCGCGCACCGCCGGCTCACCCCCACCAACTCCGACGACCTGCTCTTCGACGACGTCATGTGGGTGGAGAACGCGCAGCGCGACCACGCCGACTTCGTCAACAAGCTGCGCGAGCGCGGCGTGGATGTCGTGGAACTGCACGACCTGCTCGCGCAGACGATGGCGCTCCCCGTGGCCAGGGACTGGCTGCTGGACCGGAAGATCATCGCGAACCAGGTCGGACTCGGCCTGATCGAGGACACCCGGGCCTTCCTGGAGTCCCTCGAACCCGCCCGGCTCGCCAAGTACTTGATCGGCGGTCAGGCCACCGCCGATCTGCCGGACGACTTCCGCTCCGGCTATCTCGCGCTGGCCCGCGAGTCGACCGGCGTACGCGAATATCTGATGCCGCCGCTGCCCAACACCCTCTACACCCGCGACACGACGTGCTGGCTGTACGGCGGCCTCACGCTCAACCCGCTGTACTGGCCCGCCCGGCACGACGAGACGCTCCTGATGAAGGCGATCTACACCTTCCATCCGGACTTCGCGGGCTCCGCCGTGTGGTGGGGCGACCCCGAACTGGACTGGGGCCAGGCCACGTTCGAGGGCGGTGACATCATGCCCGTCGGCAACGGCATCGTGCTCATGGGCATGAGCGAGCGGACCTCCCGCCAGGCCATCACCCAGGTCGCGGCCGCGCTGTTCCAGAACGGGGCGGCCGAGCACGTCATCGTCGCCGGCATGCCGAAGCTGCGCGCCGCGATGCACCTCGACACCGTCTTCACTTTCGCCGACCGCGACCTGGTCACCCTCTACCCGACCATCATGGACGCCGTCCACACCTTCTCCCTCCGCCCGAGCGACAAGGCCCCCGGCATCGAACTCACCGACGAGGGCTCGCGCTCCTTCACCGACGTCGTCGCGAAGGCGCTCGGACTGTCCGAGCTGCGGGTCGTCGAGACCGGTGGAGACGTGTACGCCTCCGAGCGGCAGCAGTGGGACAGCGGCAACAACGCGGTCGCTCTGGAGCCCGGCGTGGTGTTCACCTATGACCGCAACACCCAGACCAACACGCTGCTGCGGAAGGCGGGGATCGAGGTCATCACCATCGTCGGCGCCGAACTCGGCCGGGGGAGGGGCGGCGGCCACTGCATGACCTGCCCCATCGTGCGGGACGCCGTCGAGTTCTGAAGCCCCGGTCGCAGAACGCCCGGAACACCGAGAACCCCCAGCGCATTCAGCACGTTCAGAACGTGTCCGGATGCGCCGCCGCCCAGTCCGCGGCCCAGGACGCGGGCGGCTCGGCGAGCAGGACGCCGGGCGCGAGCCACTCGTAGAGCTCCGCGTACGACCGTACGGTCGTCGGGTCCGTACGCCGCAGCAGGCGATGCGGTGTGAGGTCGCCCGGATCCCGTACCCCCATGGCGGCCATGATCTGGCTCGCGCTGCGCACCGTCGCCCGCTGGTAGCGGTGGACGCGCTCGGACTTGTCGGCCACGTCCAGGGCGCGGACCCGGCGCGGATCCTGCGTGGTGACGCCCGCCGGGCAGGTGTTGGTGTGGCAGCGCCGGGCCTGGAGGCAGCCGACGGCGAACATCATCGCGCGGGCCGCGTTCGTGTAGTCCGCGCCCTGCACCAGCCGTTTGACGATGTCGGAGCCGGTGGCGACCTTGCCGCTCGCGCCGATCCTCACACGGTCGCGCAGCCCGGTGCCCACGAGCGCGTTGTGCACCGTGATCAGCCCCTCGGTGAGCGGCGTACCGATGTTGTCGGCGAACTCCAGCGGAGCGGCCCCCGTTCCGCCCTCCGAGCCGTCGACCACGATGAAGTCGGGCGTGACGCCTTCCGCGAGCATCGCCTTGCAGACCGCGAGGAACTGGCGGCGCGAGCCGACACAGAGCTTGAGGCCGGTCGGTTTGCCGCCCGCCAACTCCCGCATACGGGCGACGAATCGCACGAGTTCGCGTGGGGTCGAGAACACCTGGTGATACGGCGGTGAGATCACCGTCTCACCCTCCGGAACGTCGCGCGCCCGGGCGATCTCGGCGTTCACCTTGGCGCCGGGCAGCACCCCGCCGATGCCCGGCTTCGCGCCCTGGGAGAGCTTCAGCGACACGCACTTGACCTCGGGCAGCGCCGCCTTGTCGGCGAACTCCCGTGCCTCGAAGCCCCCTTCGGGGGTACGGCAGCCGAAGTACCCCGTGCCGATCTCCCAGATCAGGTCGCCGCCGCCCCGCAAGTGGTACTCCGACAGGCCTCCCTCCCCGGTGTCATGCGCGAAACGGCCCAGCGCCGCACCCCTGTTGAGCGCCAGGATCGCGTTCGAGGACAGCGCCCCGAAGCTCATCGCGGAGACATTGAGCAGGGCCATGTCGTACGGCTGGGTGCAGTCAGGGCCTCCGACGCGGACCACCGGCGGCTCGTCCGGCACGTCGACCGGGCGCATCGACGGTTCGAGGTACTCGTAGCCGTCCACGTACACGTCACGCTCGGTGCCGAAGGGCTCCTCGGCCTCGATGCCCTTGGCGCGCTCGTACACGATGCCGCGTACCTCGCGGTCGTACGGACGTCCGTCGAAGTTCCGCTCGACGAAGTACTGCTGCAGCTCCGGCCGCAGCGCCTCCAGGAGGAAGCGGAGATGACCGAGCAGGGGATAGTTCCGCAGCACTGCGTGGCGGCGCTGCGCCAGATCCCACGCGCCGAGCCCGGTCAGGGCCAGCAGGGGGCCCGCCGCGCACCACCACCACGGCGAGACGGCGCACACGAGGACCAGCGCCCCGGCCGCACCGAGGACGACGAGCAGCAGCAAGAGCATCCGGTGCACACCATGAGTCAATTCCATGGGGAGGGATTCCGCCGTTCCGCGGGGCGTGGGACGCGGCTCGGTTGAGCCGATCAGGTGGCGGACGTCTGCCCCGCCGAACGGCGACCGGGGCACTCGGGCCGGCGGCTACTTGGTGTCGAGTGCCTTGTCCGCGGCGGCCACGGACGGCTTCCACCACGTCGTCAGCGGCTCCCACACCAGGACGGCGTCACCGGCGCCCAGCTCGCGCGCGGTGAAGGTGCGCCCGAAGCGGGACGGGTCGGCGGACACGGTGATCGCGTCCACCCGGCGGGCCTCCGGGTCGGCCGGGTCGGCGATCGTGCGCACGGCGGCGTACGCCGTCCTGCCCGCGCCGATCCGGTACGGCCCGCTCTCACCCGCGGGCGTCGGCAGGGCCGCGCCGTCGAGGTCACCGAAGGTGACCGTCGGAATGCGGTCGACGGTGCAGGTGCGGGCGGAGCGGTTCGTCACGCTGATGTGGACGACGGTGGGGTCCGCGGACTGCCCGGCCCGCAGCTTGAGGACGTTCTCCGCGCACTTCGCGGGCCGCACGGGCCGCGGGGCGGCCGAGCCGCTCTGGGGCACGGCCAGGAGCAGCGCGGTGGCGGCGGTCGAAAGGGCGAGGACGGTTCGGATGCGCATCGGTGGTGTTCCCCCTGGTGTGGTCACATACGGTGCGGCGCGCCGGGTCAAGGCGACGCCTGCCCAGTGTGACGGCCGGGGCGTACGAGAGGTTGTACCCGACTTGTCCGTGTTACCGGTTCGCGCCCTTTCTGTCATCTTCGGTCCCCACCGGGACTCAGTTGTCGTCTTCCGGCGCGCACGAGCTGCCGCTGTCCGGCAGGGAGCCGTACAGCAGGAAGTCGTCGACCTTCCGGTGCACGCACTTGGAGGACACGTACCCGGTGTGCCCCTCGCCCTTGTTGTCGAGCACGACGGCCGACGAACCGAGCCGCTTGGCGGTCTCCAGGGTCCAGCGGTACGGGGTCGCGGGGTCGCCGCGGGTGCCGACGAGCAGCATCTTCGGGGTGTGGACGTCGCGCACCTTGTCGCGGATGTAGTCGGTGCCCTTGGGGCGGCCGTAACACATCAGCACCTGGGTGAGCCGGTACTGACCGAAGACGGGGGACGCCTCCTCGTACGAGGCGCGCAGCTTGTCGATGTCCTGGGTGACCTGGTCGGCGGTGGGCCGGTCCGGGTCGTCCGCGCAGTCGATCGCCATCAGGGCGGCGGGGAGGTTGTCGATGGGGACGTCCTGCGCGTCGACGAGTCCGCCGTCCCGCCGGGCCCCCGCGGCGGCGCCGGGGAAGGAGACGCCTCCCGACAGCTGCATGAGGCCGCGGGTGTCGCCGTCCTGGATCAGTTGGGTGAGGGCCGCTTCGAGGGTGGGCCACAGCTGCTTGCTGTACAGCGCCTGGCTGATGGCGCCCACGAGGTCCTGGCCGGAGAACTGCTGGCCGAGGTCCGTCGGGACCGGGTCCTTGTCGAGCGAGTCGACAAGCTGGACGACCTGCTGTCGCGCGCTGCGCGGATCCTGCCCGAAGGGACAGCCCACGTCCTTCGTGCACCAGGTGAGGAAGTCCTCCAGGGCCATCTGCTGCCCCGCGGCGCCCACCAGACCCTGCTCGGACAGCGATTCGGTGAGTGTGTCCACGCCGTCGAACACCAGCCGACCCGTCTTCTTGGGGAATTGCGCCGCGTACACCGCGCCCAGCCGCGTTCCGTACGAGAAACCGAGATAGTTGAGCTTCTTGTCGCCGAGCGACTGACGCATCACGTCCATGTCTCGGGAGACGTTGACCGTGCCGATGTGCGGCAGCACCGGGCCGGAGTGCTTGGCGCATTGGTCGGCCGCCTTCTTCATCACAGTGAGAACGGCCTGGGGATCACTGCTGTCGACGGTGCCGCTCGTCGCGTCGGAGGCGTTGTCGACGCCCTCGCCGCAGCTGACGGGCGAGGACTGGCCGACGCCGCGGGGATCGAAGGTCACCACGTCATAGCCGTTCGTCAGGCCCATGAAGTCCTTGCCCCCGAGGGCGAGTTCACTGATTCCCGCGCCTCCGGGGCCACCGAAGTTCAACAGCACGGACCCCCTGGACTTGCCTGTCGCCCGGTAGCGGGCCATCGCCACGTCGAGCGTCCCGCCACCCGGGTTCGCGTAGTCCAGCGGGACGGTCACCTTCCCGCACTGCAGGTCCTTGGGCATGCTCTCGCCCTCGCAGGCCGCCCACTTGATCTTCTGACGGTAGAAACGAGACAGGTCCGGACCGCCGGCGGCCGTCGCCACCGCGGGCAGCCCTGCCGCCAGCAGGGCCAGCGTCGCGGTCGCGGCTCCGGCGAACGCGCAGCGTTGGTGCACGGACAGCATGCATGCCTCCAGGGACCCCCGGCGGTGGACCGGCGATACCCCCCGGATCACGATAAGCACAGGTCAGGGGCCACGCCTCTGGGCGAGCGGAACGGGCCGGAATGCCTTACCCTGCGCGCCCGCATCTTTCGTACGAACCGCTGCGCCAGTTCGATAACCATGACGCTCGATGGGGTGAAAGGCCGATAAGCCATAACTCGGATGGTTCTTCTGCGTTTTACGCCATGCGGGCGAGTGCTCGCGACCATGTCTGGAAGGCAGGGAACCTATGAAACGGGTTGCCCGAAATGGATTGATCGCCGCGGCCGCCGCTTCGGGCGCGCTGGTCGTGACCATGCCGGCGCACGCCGACTCCGCGGCGGACGGCACCGCCGTCGGCTCGCCCGGGCTGGTCTCCGGCAACACCATCCAGCTCCCGGTGCACGTTCCCGTGAACGTGTGCGGGAACACCGTGAACGTGGCCGGGCTGCTCAACCCGGCGGCGGGCAACAGCTGCGCCAACGAGAGCGAGGGCGGCGGGGCCGTTGCGCCCGGTGACACGCACGGCGGTGCCGACGCACATGGCAGCGGAAAGGATTCGCCGGGGGTGCTCTCCGGCAACGGCGTACAGCTTCCGGTGCATCTCCCGGTGAACGTCACCGGGAACTCCGTGACGGTCGTCGGCCTCGGCAACGCGTCCGTCGGCAACGAGTCCACGAACACCTCCGGAGGCCTGCCCCACCACCCCGTCGGGCCCTCCCCCAAGCCGCCCGCCCCGCACAAGGCGCACCCGGGTGCCCCGGCGCCCCGGCACACCCCGCAGGGACAGCCCATGGTCTCCCTCGCCCACACCGGCACGGACCAGACGGTGCCCGCCATCGCCGCGAGCGCGGCCCTGGTCCTGGGCGGAGCCGTCCTCTACCGGCGCTTCCGGCCCGTCGCGGTGCGCTGACCCACCGGCCCACCGAGGACGGAAGGCCCACCGGGCTCGTGACCGGTGGGGCCTCCTCGGCTCCCTCGCCCGGTGGGGTTCAGCGGGCCGAGCCCCTCTGCTTGGGAGGGGAAGGCGCGAGGGCGTCCCGGAGGCTAACTGCGTGACGCGTCCGTGCCCGCGTCAATCTCATCGCGAAGGATGCTGTACCGCACCCCGTCGCGCCACCGCCCGTCGCGGAACACGACACTGCGGAGCACGCCCTCGCGGGTGAACCCGGCCTTCTCCAGGGCGCGTTGCTCAGCGACATTCTCCGACTCGGTGTCGGCCTCGATGCGCATCACGAGCGTGTGGGCGAAGAGATACCGGACCAGTTGCCGCTGTGCTTCGGTGCCCACGCCCTTGCCACGTGCCTCCGGCAGCAGAGCGATCCCCATGTTCCAGTAATGCGTGGTCCGGCTGGAGGCGACCTTCCGCCAGGCGACGAATCCCAGTCGCTCGTCGTCCCGCACGACCATCAGCTGGCCCGCGTCCTCGGTGAGCAGGCCGTTCTCCGCCCACTGGCGCCGCCAGCGCCGGGTGTCCCACCAGCCGAACCACTGGAAGGGCGCGGATGACTGAGGCTCCGTCAGAAACCGCTCGATGACGGGCAGATCGTCCTCGGCCACCGGGCGCAGGTTCACGTGTTCGACGCTCATGAACGGTAACCCTAGGACCGACTCGCGAGCGGCGGCGCGGGAGCCGTGGGATCAGACCGATCCGGGGGATCCTGGCCAAATCCCTTCCCGCGCCGGGTGATTGCCGCTGCGAACGGCACGGAGATCGGGAAGGATGCTGCGGGTGCCACCGACCACCGCACTGACGCGACCCCGTATGGAATGGAGCGCCCACATGACCTCTCCGGGACCCGAAGACCTCGTCGTCACCCAGGCCACCCTCGACGACTGGAAGGTGGTCGGCGGCTGGGCGGCGGACGAGGGATGGAATCCCGGGCTGTCCGACAGGGCGAGCTTCTTCGCCCAGGACCCCGAGGGCTTCTTCATCGGCCGGATCGGCGGGGAGCCCGTCTCGGCCATCTCGGTGGTCAACTACGGCGCCGACTACGCCTTCCTGGGCTTCTACCTCGTACGCCCCGATCTGCGCGGGCGCGGCTACGGCATCACCACCTGGAAGACCGCCCTCGCCCACGCCGGCGGCCGCACCGTCGGCCTCGACGGCGTGGTCGCGCAGCAGGACAACTACCGACAGTCGGGTTTCGAACTCGCCCATCGCACGGTCCGTTTCGGCGGAGTGGCCCCGGTGGGGGAGACGTCGCCGGGAGTCCGGCCCGCCGAGAAGGCGGACCTCGCGGCGATCACGGCGTACGACAGTGCCTGCTGCCCCGCGGACCGGCCGGCGTTCGTGGAGAGCTGGCTGACCGGCCCGGAGCACCGCACCTTCGTCCGCCTCGCCGATGACGGGCACCTCACCGGCTACGGGGTGATCCGCCCGGCCCGCGACTCCCTGCGCATCGGCCCGCTGTTCGCGGACACCGCCGACGACGCCCGGGCGCTCTTCTCCGCGCTGGCCGCCGACGCCGCCGGCGGTGCGGTAGCCATCGACATCCCGGAGACCAACACGGCGGGCATCGCCCTGGTCGAGGAACTCGGCCTCGCCCCGTCCTTCGAAACGGCCCGCATGTACACCGGACCGGTCAGGCCGTTCGCCCAGGAGCGTGTCTACGGCGTCACGACGCTGGAGCTCGGCTAGAGCCGTCCGTCGTCGCGGGCGTGGAAACCCGTCCGCGGAGGGCCGATGAGTTCCCGCTCCCTCCGCGGTCATATGGGCAGGCGCAACGAGTGCGCCGGGATCGGCTCCGCTTCGATGGACAGGGACAACACGGCATGACGGAAACCGTGAAGGGCCCGGCCAGCTACTTCCCCTCGATCGAGAAGAAGTACGGCCGCCCCATCGCAGAGTGGAAGGAACTCATCCGTTCCTCACCGCTCACCAAGCACATGCAACTCGTGGCATGGCTCAAGACCGAGCACGGGCTGGGACACGGTCATGCCAACGCCCTCGTGGCGCACACCCTCGCCGAGGACAGCGGGAAGTGAGCCGCTCGACGGAGGTGTGACCGACCGCCTGCGGGGCGCCGTGACGGGAAGGCGCGTCGGCGTCCCACTGGGCCGGTCACAGCTTGAACACCACTCCGCGCCATGTCCATCCCGCGCCGAGGACCGCGTCCCGCAAGGGGGCCTTCATCTCCGCGGGGTCGAAGTGGTACACCTCCGTCAGCTGCGGGCGGCCGTCGGTCCCCCGCTCGACCGTCCAGTCCCGGGACACCATGGTCACCTGCCCGCGGCCGTACTCGCGCGACCGCGCCAGCCTGGGGGTGTCCCCGACCCAGGTGACCTCCCACTGCTCGTCGAGGGCACGGACCTCGTGGGTCGCCGGAACCAGGCGCATCCGGATCTTGAGGGTCCGGCTCACCTGGGTCCGGACGAAGAAGGTGCGCCAGGCAGGGTCCCGGATCCGCCACTCCGCCACCAGGTCGGCGCCCTCGGAGGGGATGCCGTTGCGCACGGCGTACGGCACGTCCGGACCGCCCAGTCCGAGCAGCGCCGCCCGGACGTCGTCGGCCGAACGCGGTGCGACACCCTCGCTGGGGTGCTTGGTTCCGGTCAGTTTGTCGAAAAGGCCCATCGGGTCAATCTATTGACGGTCTGTGCGAACCGACAAACGCTTCGGGGGAGGACAGCGCCCAGGCCCGCGTGTGCGGTGGCGGTCCGCCCGGGCGGCGTCAACCGGCCAGCTCCTGCGCGCGTTGTGCCGCCTCGCGCACCGGACCGCGGTGCACGGAACCGTGGCCCGGCAGCAGGACGTCCGCCGCGAGCGCCTCGATGCGCCCGAGTGAGGCGAGGGCCCCGGCGCGCTCGGCGTCGAACATCGCCGGCAGCAGCTGCGGACCCCGGATCCGTGAGGTGGGATGACCGCTGACCAGGGCGTCACCGGAGATCACGATCCCGGAGTCCGGCAGATGGTAGACGCAGTGCCCCGGCGTATGGCCGGGCGTGTGCACCGGCACCGGGCGGCCCGGCAGGTCGAGCGGCCCCTCCGCGGGAAACGCCTCGGGACGGGTCATGCGGACGTCCGCCGTGCCGCCCGACTTGATGGCGTGCAGCGCCCAGGGCAGTACGCCGGGGCGCCACGCCTGGCGCATGACCTGCCCCACACTCACCTGGTGGAGGAACTCGCGGCGCGCGTGCGGCACTTCCGCCTCGTGCAGGTAGACCGGGATGCCGAAGGTGCCGCTGAGGTACTCGGCGGAACCGAGGTGGTCGTTGTGCGCGTGCGTGATGAGCACGGCGCTGACGGCCTCGGGAGAGTGGCCCAGCGCGTCCAGCGACGCGAGGACTTCCTCCCGGTCGCCGGGATATCCGGTGTCGACCAGGGTGACGGCATCGCCGTCGGTCAGGATCACCCAGTTGGTGTTGCTGCCGTGCACCAGATGAACTCCGGCGGCGGCCTCAACGATCGCGTCCTCGCGCATGACCATCCCGATGCTTGAGATCTTTCCCCGGCCGGGTCGGGCCGTGTGAGGCGAAGGTATCGCGGGCGCACGGCGGCTTGACCGGCGCCCTTTCGGACACCTGGCGCGTTCACCGACGGCACTGGCCGAACGTGAACGGGCGCTGTCGGCAAGGTACTTGACGCGCCTCCGGAATGGCGGCTCCCATATGGCGAGTCTCGTTGACTTTTGTTCGAGTCTGCGAACAAACCGCTCAAGGGAGAGCCGCATGTCCCCCCATTCGCACACCGCGCGCCTCAGAGGCCTCCTGAGGCGCGCAGCTGTTCAGTGCGCCGTTCTGTGCCTCGCCGTCGCCGGGCTGGCCGGAGTCGGGCGCTCCGCCGCGCCGCTCCCGGCCGAGCCGACCGCCGTCAGCACCACCCAGATCGGGGTCAACCCGGCTCCGATGGGCTGGGCGTCCTGGAACACCTTCGCCAGCGTCATCGACTACGACACCATCAAGGCCCAGGCCGACGCCCTCGTCTCGTCCGGCATGGCCGCTGCCGGCTACAAGTACGTCAACATCGACGAGGGCTGGTGGCCGGGCACCCGCGACAGCAGCGGCAACATCACTGTCGACACCGCCAAGTGGCCAGGCGGGATGAAGGCCATCGTGGACTACATCCACAGCAAGGGCCTCAAGGCCGGGATCTACACCGACGCCGGGAAGAACGGCTGCGGTTACTACTACCCGACCCCCTCGACGACGCCCGCCGCGCCCAACACCGGGATGGAGGGCCACAACCAGCAGGACCTGGAGACCTTCCAGAACTGGGGCTTCGACTTCCTCAAGATCGACTGGTGCGGCGGCAACGCCGAGGGCCTCGACCAGGAGACGACGTACAAGGCGATCCGCGACGCGAACGTGGCAGCGACCGCCGTCACCGGCAAGTCGCTCGTCCTGTCGCTGTGCGAGTGGGGCACCGGCAACCCCTGGAACTGGGCCGCCGGCACCGGTGACATGTGGCGCACCAGCACCGACATCGTCTACTACCCCGACAACCCGACGATGTCCAACATCCTGGCCAACTTCGACAAGTCGCTGCACCCGGCCGCCCAGCACACCGGCTACTACAACGACCCGGACATGATGACGGTCGGCATGACCGGTCTGAGTGCCGCCCAGAACCGTACCCACATGGGCCTGTGGGCGATCTCCGGCGCACCGCTGCTCGCGGGCAACAACCTCGCCACCATGAGCTCGACGACCGCCTCGATCCTCACCAACTCCGAGGTCATCGCCATCGACCAGGACACCCGCGGCCTCCAGGGCGTCAAGGTCGCCGAGGACAGCACCGGCCTGCAGGTCTACAGCAAGATCCTCTCCGGCACCGGCAAGCGCGCGGTCCTGCTGCTCAACCGTACGTCCGCCGCGGCGAACATCACCGCCCGCTGGGCCGACATGGGTCTGACCACGGCCTCCGCCGCGGTGCGCAACGTCTGGTCGGCCTCCAACGCCGGCTCGTACGCGACGAGTTACACCACCAGCGTGCCCGCCGGAGAGGGCGTCCTGCTCACCGTCTCCGGCACGGAGGGCTCGGGGACGACGTACGAGGACACGACCTCGGCCACGACGCCGACGTTCACCGGGGTCACCACGGCCGCCGCGGGCACCAAGCTCGTCGACATCACCTACGCCAACAGCGGCTCCACCGCCCGCAAGGCGACCCTCCAGGTCAACGGCCAGTACACACAGACCCTCGCGTTCCCGCCCACCGGGTCGTCGACCACGTACCGCACGGTCTCCGTCCTGGCCAGTATGGCGAAGGGCTCCAACACGCTGACCTTCGGGACGTCCGGCACGGCACCCGACATCGACGCCGTCGCGGTCCGCGCCATCCCGGGAACCAACGGCACGGCGGTCGTCGGCACCGGGTCCGGCCGCTGTCTCGACTTCTTCAAGAGCTCCATCACCAACAACACCCAGGCCGAACTCTGGGACTGCGGCGGCGGCCAGAACCAGACGTTCACGTACACCTCGCGCAGCGAACTCGTCGTCTACGGCAACAAGTGCCTCGACGCCTACAACAGCGGCACCGCCAACGGCACCAAGGTGGTCCTCTGGGACTGCAACGGCGGCACCAACCAGAAGTGGACCGTCAACTCCAACGGCACCATCACCAACAACGTCTCCGGCCTCTGCCTCGACGTCTACAACAACGGCACGGCGAACGGAGCGCTGATCGACCTGTGGTCGTGCAACGGGGGAACGAACCAGCAGTGGACCCGCAACTGAGCCCCCACTAATTCCGGTGCGCCGCACGCGCCGGCTTCCCTACACTCGCCACGAAAGCGCGCGCCGCCCCTGCGAGCGGTGCGCGTCGTGACGAGTGAGGGGAGCCGGGCCGTGCGTTACCGCACCGCTGTCGTCGTTCCCCGGTCACAGTTCGAGGTGATCCTGGTGTCTCCGCGCGTCCGGTGCCGGCTGCGCGGCCGGAACCGGATGCCCGCGACGAACTCCTGATCTCCGCCTGTCGGTTGCCGCCTCCGCACATCTCGATGCGGTGTGCTGCCTGCCGCGGACGTCTCATCAGCGCCTGACCACAGGCCCCTCGTCCGGGAATCGCGCCGCCCCTTGAAGGATCACCCCGAAAGGCCATGGGCCGTGCGTACGAACCTCGACCGTCACCTCACCAAGCCGCTGACCGCCGTCCGCAACCTGGGCATCCTCGCCCACGTCGACGCAGGAAAGACCACCGTCACCGAGCGGATCCTGTACGTCACCGGGACCACCCACAAGCGTGGCGAGGTCCATGACGGCACGACCGTCACCGACTTCGACTCCCAGGAGCGCGACCGTGGGATCACCATCTTCGCCGCCGCCGTCAGCTGTGCCTGGGACGGCCACCGGATCAACCTGATCGACACACCGGGCCACGTCGACTTCTCGGACGAGGTGGAGCGCTCGCTGCGCGTTCTCGACGGCGCGATCGCGGTGTTCGACGCCGTGGCGGGCGTCGAGCCGCAGAGCGAGTCGGTGTGGCGGCGGGCCGACCGGCACGGCGTACCGCGGATCGCCTTCGTCAACAAGCTGGACCGCGCCGGTGCCGACCTCGACAGGGCGGTCGAGTCGATCCGGGAGCGGTTGCATCCGGCCCCGCTCGTCGTCCAGTTGCCGATCGGCACGGAGGACACCTTCACCGGCGTGGTGGATCTGCTGCGTATGCGGTCGCTGGTCTGGGCCGACGGCGGCGACACGGTCGAGGAGGGACCGGTACCGGAAGCCCTGCGCCAAGAGGCGGAGCGGCGCCGCGGGCTGCTGGAGGAAGCGGTGGCGGAACTCCACCCCGCCGCGCTGGAGGAGTTCTGCGCCCGGTCCACCGTCTCCGCGGCGACGCTGGCCGCCGCGCTGCGCGACCTGACCCGTACCGGCGAGGGCGTGGTGGTGTTGTGCGGCTCGGCCTACCGCAACCGCGGCATCGAGCCGCTGCTGGACGCCGCCGTGGCCTACCTGCCCTCGCCGCTGGACGTGCCGGCGGTACGCGGCACGCACGGCGGCACGGTGCACGAGCGGGCCGCCGACCCGGCGGCGCCGTTCGCGGGGCTGGTGTTCAAGGTGAACGCGACCGCCACGGGACGGCTGACGTATGTGCGCGTGTATTCAGGAACAGTGGAAAAGGGAGAGGCGGTGAGGGACGTGGGCGCGGGACGCACCGAGCGGATCGGCCGGATTCTGCGCGTCCAGGCCGACCGGTACGCGGAGCTGGAGCGCGCGGTGGCCGGTGACATCGTCGCGCTGATCGGGCCGAAGTCGGCCCGCGCGGGGGCGACTTTGTGCGCTGCCACGGCGCCGCTGCTCCTCGAACCGCCGGCCGTCGCCGATCCGGTCGTCTCCGTGGCGGTCGAGGCGCGCAGGAGCACCGACACCGACCGCTTGGTTTCGGCGTTGGCACGTCTGGTCGAGGAGGACCCCTCGCTGGTCGTCCGCACCGACTCCGAGACCGGCCAGACGGTGCTGTCGGCTGCATCTGGAGGTGGCGGTGGAGAAGATCCGGCGCGCCCACGGGCTGGAGATCGGTGTCGGCCGGCCGAAGGTGGCCTGTCGGGAGACGGTCGCCCGCGGGGTGTCGGGGCACGTCCACCGGCACGTCAAACAGGACGGAGGCGCTGGTCAGTTCGCCCACGTGGTCCTCGACGTCGAGCCGCTGGAGGCCGATCCGAACGGCGCCGACGGGAGCCCGACGGGCTTCGCGTTCCGCTCGACCGTCGTGGGCGGCCGGGTGCCGCAGGAGTACGTCCGCGCGGTGGAGGCCGGTTGCCGGGACGCTCTCGCCGAGGGACCGCTCGGCGGTCACCCGGTGACCGGGCTGCGCGTCACCCTGACCGATGGGGCGACCCATCCGAAGGACTCCTCGGAGATGGCGTTCCGTACGGCCGGCCGGCTGGCGCTCCGCGAGGCACTGCGCGCCAGCGCGATGGTGCTCCTGGAACCGGTGGTCGAGGTCACCGTCACCGTGCCCGCCGACGCCGTGGGCGGGGTGCTCGGCGATCTCGCGGCACGGCGCGGCCGGGTCTCGGGCTCGCTCACCCGGGTCGGCGCGACGGTGATCACCGCGACCGTGCCGCTGGCCGAACTGTTCGGCTACGCGACGCGGTTGCGCAGCCGCACCCAGGGCCGGGGAGTCTTCACCACCCGCCCCACCGGCTACGCCCCGGCACCGAGCCCGGCGTCCCACGGGACCCCGGCCCCGTAGCTCCGACGACGGCCCCGCCCCTCCGAGGGCGGGGCCGTCCCGGCGTACGGCACACGGGAAGCTGTCGCAACGAGGGTCGTGAGCCCGTGGCCGGAGGGCGGCGGCTCTACGGACGTGATGAAAGGATGCTGAGGGCGTTGGCGCAGACCACCGCGGTGATGGCGGTCCACTCGATCCAGCCGAGGCTCTGGCCCAGGACGATCCACCCGACCACGGCGGCGAGAACCGGGTTGACGCTCATGAACAGGCCGAAGGTCTGCGCGGGCACGCGCCGCAGGGTGACCAGGTCCGCCAGGTAGGGCACGGCGGAGGAGAGGACGCCCGCGGCGACGGCATAGCAGACAGCCGCCACGGACGGGGGATTCCGGACGGCGATCACGAGTCCGACCGGCAGGAACACCAGGGCGGAGAGACAGGCGGCGGCCGCCGAACCCTGCACTCCGGGGATGCGTCGCCCGACCGTGCGGTTGAGCAGGATGTACGACGCCCAGCATGTGGCGGCGAGAAGCCCCAGACCCATCCCGGCATAGTCGGTGGAGGGCGTCGGGCGCATCAGGGTGACGACGCCGGCCGCGGCGATCACCGCGCAGCACGCGTCCACCCGGCGACGTGCGGCGGCCAGCGCGATCGTGAGCGGGCCCAGGAACTCCAGGGTCACCGCGAGCCCCAAACCGACGCGGTCGATGGCGCTGTACAAGGACAGGTTCATCGCCGCGAACACCAGGGCCAGCAGCAGCACCGGCCACCACTGCCGCCAGGTGTAGGTGCGCGGCCGGGGCCGACCGACGGCCACGAGGGCGATCGCGGCGACGTATTGGCGTACGGCGACGACACCGACAGGTCCGAGGGTGGGGAAGGCGAGGGAGCCGATCGCGGCCCCGGTCTGGTTGGACAGGCCGCTGCCGAACATCGTGGCCACAGCGAGCCGCCGGCCGGCGAGCCGGGTACCGGACGGCACCGGGACCGTCGGGAGCGCGGGTGCTGCTGTGGTCGTAGGCGTTGCGTCCATGCCGCGATGGTGCGACGGGGACACCTCTTGCGCACAATGCATCCAGCGATCTATCTATACGCTTCAGTCATGGATGTGGAGCTGCGGCAGTTGCGCTGTCTCGTCGCGATCGTCGACGAGGGCACGTTCACCGACGCCGCCATCGCGCTGGGCGTCTCCCAGGCGGCCGTGTCCCGCACGCTCGCGTCGCTCGAACGCGCCCTGGCGGTACGCCTGTTGAGGCGCACCTCCCGCGAGGTGACCCCGACGGCGACCGGGCTGCGCGTGGTGGCACATGCCCGGCGGGTGCTCGGCGAGGTGGACGACCTGGTCCAGGAGGCCAGGTCGGGTCATGCCGCGCTGCGGATGGGGTACGCCTGGTCGGCACTCGGCCGTCACACACTGCTCTTCCAGCGCCGTTGGGCCGACGCGCACCACGAGACGGACCTGCGGCTCGTGCGCGTCAACTCCCCCACAGCCGGGCTCGCGGAGGGGGCGTGCGACCTGGCCGTCGTCCGCAGGACACTGGACGACCGCCGGTTCGACTCCGCCATCGTGGGACTGGAACGCCGGCTGTGCGCCATGGCCTCCGACGACCCCTTGGCCGTACGCCGCTCGGTCGGACTCGCCGACATCGCCGGCCGCACCCTGCTGGTCGACCGGAGGACCGGCACCACCACGACGGACCTGTGGCCGGCGGACTCCCGCCCGGAGACCAAGGAAACGCACGATGTCGACGACTGGCTCACCGCGATCTCCACGGGCCGCTGCGTGGGCATGACGGCCGAGTCGACCGCCAATCAGTACCCGCGCCCCGGCATCGTCTACCGGCCGGTGTGCGACGCCGAGCCGATCGCGGTGCGGCTGGCCTGGTGGCGGGACGACGCGCATCCCGCCGCCCCGGCCGCGATAGAGCTCCTCACGGAGCTGTACCGCGAGGGGTGACCCGTGGCCGGAAGTTCCCCTGATGCCTGGTCAGTGACGCCTTGAGGAAAGGGTGTTGAGGGCAGCTCCCCTCGACTGCCCTCAACACCGGCTCATCCCATCTGGTCCGCGTCCGAAAGGTGCTCCACCGTCTTGCCGGTCTCGGTGAACGTCCGCGTCACATGGCCTGATGAGTACACCCACAGGATGCGCAGCGGCCGGTCGCCGGTGTTCCTGAACAGATGGGGGATGGGCGACGGAACGTAGGTGGTGTCGAACTGCTCCAGCTTCGTCACCTCGCCGTCGACCACCACCTCCGCCTCGCCTTCGAGGATCGTCACGTGCTCGTCGCAGTTGTGCGAGTGCAACGGCGCCCCGGAACCGACCGGATACACGCTCATCCCGCTGGTGATCCGGTTCTCCCCGCCCGCCGCCGACGTCGTGATCAGCGGTGTCGTCACGACGGAACCGCCGCGGTCGAGCAGGGGCACGGACGCGGCCTTGATGATCGTGGTCATCCGGAGTTCCTCTCCAATCAACGGTGATGCGTCGACCGACGTTAGGTCGCGTCCCCGTGAATGGGTGCCCTCCGGCGTGCAGTTTTACCTTGCACTCCGGGAGGGGTGAGCTTCTCGAACCCGGCTGTACCGTCGGCTGGCATCGCACGGCTTCCCAGTACGTGCCTGAAACACGCCGGAAAGAAAAGGCAGGTAACGGCCACATGAGGCTCCCCGTTCTCACCGATGACGAAATGGATCCGCGCCAGCAGGAACTGGCCGCCCGCATCGCCGGCCGGCGCGGCGCCGTCCGTGGTCCGTTCCGGGTCTGGCTGCACAGCCCGGAGATGTGCGAGCGCGCCGAGTCCCTCGGTGCCTTCGCCCGCTTCGACTGCAGCCTCCCCAAGCACCTGCGTGAGCTCACGCTGCTGATGGCCGCCCGGAACTGGGACGCGCAGTACTCATGGAACGCGCATGTGCACCAGGCGATCGAGGCCGGCATCCCTGAGGCCGCCGTCAAGGCTGTCGCCGAGAAGCGCGAGGCGGTCTTCGACAACGAGGCCGACCAGGCCTTCTACCAGTTCTGCCGGGAGATCCTGGAGGAGCACTTCGTCTCCGACGAGACCTTCGCCCGCGCGCTGGAGCACTTCGGTTCCAAGGGCCTGGTCGACACCATAGGTGCGCTCGGCAACTTCACGATGCTCGGCATGTGTCTGAACACCTTCCAGGTGGACCTCCAGGCGGACCGCGAGCCCCCCTTCCCCGACATCCGCGGCTACGAGCGCGTCGCTCCCGCCGGACCGCGGCCGTGACAGCCGTTACGGACCGGGACACGCAGGGAGGCATCGCTGTGACACCCAGGACACCGACCACGGCCGACGGCGGTGCCGGTACGACGCCCGAGGCCGTGGTCCGGGTACGAGGCGTCACCAAGAGCTTCGGCGGGGCGGCCGCGCTGAAAGGCGTGGATCTCGACCTGTACCCCGGCGAAGTGCACGCCTTGATGGGCATGAACGGAGCCGGCAAGTCGACGCTGGTGCAGATCCTCTCCGGAGTGCACCAGCCCGACGGCGGCACCATCGAGGTCAACGGGCACGCCCAGCACGGGCTGACCGTGCGCAAGGCCCGCCGCCAGGGCATCGCCTCGGTTCCCCAGCGCCGCGAGCTGGCGATGGGGCTGACCGTGGCCGAGAACGTCATGATGGGCGATCTGCCGACCCGGCGCGGTGCCGTGCACTGGAGAGAGCTCAAGTCCGAGGCGAAACGGGCGCTCTCGGGCCTCGGCATCGACATCGACGTGGAGCGCACCGCGGGCTCCCTGACGGTCGCCGAGCAGACCATGGTCGAGGTGGCGCGGGAGGTGCGCCGCGGTGGCCGGATCCTGATCCTCGACGAGCCGACCGCCTGCCTGAGCGCGGAGGCGGCGAACCAGATCAGGGCTCTGGTACGCACGCTCCGCGACGAGGGCGTCTCCGTCGTCTACATCTCGCACTACATCGACGAGGTCATGGCCGTCGCCGACCGCCTCACCGTCCTGCGCGACGGGGAAGTGGTGACCAGCGCTCCGGCCGGTGAGATGGATCCCGCCGGGCTGGTCCGCAGCATGGTCGGCCGGGACGTGGTCTCACGCCGCCCCGACCGCCCCGCCCCCAAGGACGAGATCGGCCTGGCCGTGCGCGGCCTGAGCCAGGGCCGGGCCGTCCAGGACTTCACCGTCGAGGTGCGCAAGGGTGAGATCGTCGCCGTCCTCGGCCCCGCCGGGGACGCGCAGTCCTGCCTCTTCGACCTGCTCTCCGGGCGGCAGCGCCCGGACGCCGGGGAACTCAGCGTCGACGGTGGCCCCGTGCCCTTCGGCCGTATCACCGCCTCGCTGGCCAGCGGCCTGCGCTGCGTCACCGGCGACCGGCGGACCCTGGGCCTCGTCCCGGACATGTCCCTGGACGAGAACCTGATGCTGGCCGGCGACCGCTTCGCACGGCGGCGGCTGCATCTGCGCGCGGAACTCGCCCGACGGGCCGCGCCGCTGCGCGAGAGCTTCGGCGTGGTCGCCCTCACCGGCAATCCGCCGGTGGGCTCGCTGTCCGGCGGCAACCAGCAGAAGGTCCTGCTGGGCAAATGGCTGGAGACCGAGCCCGTCGCGTGCTTCCTCGAAGACCCCACCAACGGTGTGGACATCGCGGCCATGGCGGACATCCACACCCTCGTCGACGACCTCGCCTCGCGCGGTGTGGCCGTACTGCTCGCCTCCTCCTCCGCCGAGGAGGTCATGCGGCTGGCCGACCGGGTCGTCGTCGTCAGTGCCGGCCGCACGGTCGCCGTGCACGACATCACCACCATCACGCGCGACGAGCTCGTCGCCACCGCTCTCGGAGGTCAACCGCAGTGAGCGTCAAGACACTTCCCGATGCCCCCGGCGTCTCCGACCCGCCCGGGGCACCCCGGTCCGGGTTCTCGCTCGGCGCTCTGCGGAGCGTGCCCCACGCCGGTCTGATCGCGGTCCTGGCGATCGTGGTGGTCTTCACCGCGGTGCAGTCCGCCACGTTCGCCACCGACCGCAACATCGTCAACATCCTGAGCCAGGTGAGCGTCAACGCCGTGCTCGCCGCCGGCCTCACGCTGTTGATGACCGCGGGCGGCATGGACTTCTCCATGGGCAGCAACGTCGCGGTCACGGCGGCCGTCGCGGCGAAGCTGCTGGCGGACGGCCAGTCCACCGGCTTCGCGGTGATCGTCGCGCTGTTGCTGGGCACGGCCATCGGACTGGTCAACGGGCTGGTCGTGACGTTCACCAACGTGGCACCCTTCGTGGCGACCCTGGCGTCGGCCACCCTGCTCGACGGCGTCGCTCTCCTGGTGCACGACGGCAACACCATCTCCATCGGCACCCGGATGTTCGCCCTCGGCAACAACAAGATCCTCGGCGTGCCGTACCTGCTGGTCGTGGCCGTCCTGGTGCTGGTGGCCACCGCCCTGGTCATGAGGTTCACCGTGTTCGGCCGGGACGCCTTCGCGATCGGCGGCAACGAGCACGTCGCCCGCCTCAGCGGCATCAACGTCACGGCGCGCAAACTCGTGCTCTACGGCACGACCGGCGCCCTCTCGGGGCTGGCGGGCCTGATGCTGCTGTCCCGGCTGGGTTCCAGCAGCCCGGGCGGCACCGCCGGTCTCTCGCTACAGCTCTCCGTCGTGGCGGCGGTCGTCATCGGCGGGACCTCGCTCGCCGGCGGCTACGGCACCGTGATCGGCACCGCCCTCGGCCTGGTGCTCCTCGGTGTGGTGGCCAACGCCCTCAACCTCCTGGACTTCTCCAGCAACTACCAGCCGGTCTCCGTCGGCGCCGTGCTGCTCATCGCGGCCATCGCCAACGAGATGCACAAGGCCCGCTCCTCGCGGCACTGATCACCACCCCCCTCATCTTTGCTCACGGCTCGTCGTGCCAACGGCTCGTCGTGCTCACAGCCCCATCATGAAAGGCGGTTCACCATGAGACTTCCCGCCCGCTCCCGCTACGTCCTGTTCGCCGCGGTCGCCTGCAGCACCCTGGTGCTCAGCGGCTGTGGCAAGGACAACGGCTCAACCGGTTCCGGAGACGTCACCCTCGGGTTCGTCAACGGTGGCGACACCAACTTCCACAGCTGTCTGCAGAAAGCCGTCGAGCAGACGGCGAAGACCGAGAGCGCCAAGGTCTACACGTCCAACTCGCACCAGAATGCCGGCACCGAGCTGTCCAACATCGAGGACATGATCTCCCGCAACGTGAGCGCGCTGATCGTGCAGACGGTCAACGTCGACTCGCTCAAGGGCGACATAGCCAAGGCCAAGGCCTCCAACATCCCGATCTACCTGACGTCCGTCGCCACCAGCGACGTGAACGACATCCTCGGCGCGGCCGTCGTCGACCTCAAGAAGGTCGGCAGCCTGGACGCCGGCTGGATCGGGACGGACGCCGCCGGCAAGAACGTGCAGGTCGGCATCGTCGCGGGTGCCCCCGGCGCCGCCTCCGACCTGCTCGTGGGCGGATTCAAGGGCGGCCTGCCCGCCAACGCCAAGGTGGTCGCGAACCAGCCCGGCATGTTCAACCCCGCGAAGGCGCAGGACGTCGCCGAGAACATGATCCAGGCCCACCCCGACCTGGACTACGCATTCGTCGCCAACGAGGAGATGGCCTTTGCCGTCCGCAGGGCGTTCGACGCCGCCGGTGCCAAGGACGTCAAGATCGTGACCGCCAACGGCACCGACGAGGGACTGGCCGCCGTCAAGGACGGCCGCTTCTCCGCCACGGTGGCCAACTCGGCGATGACGATCGGTCAGACGGCGGTGAAGAACGCGATCGGTCTGCTGGACAAGAAGAAGGTTGACAAAATTGCCAACATTCCTCTTCTCTTGGTCACCAAGGACAACCTGACCAAGGCGCCCCAGTACTGCCCCAAGTCATAGCCGGCCTGGGGAACGGTGCCCGCCTCACAGCGTCCTGAGCCGCCCGTCCGCCGCATCGTTGGAATGTCCTGGTAGAGCCTGCCCACTCGCGACTTCGCGAGAGCGGGGAGACCCCCCACCGAGGACATTCCGGCCCTGCGCGACCCCATGCACGGACCGCCGTGAGGCCCGCCCTCGGGCGGACGCACCATCCGCACACTCGTACGACCGGCAACGCCGCCGGGGCCCACCCCTGGCAGTCGTGGGCCTCCGGAGGAATCATGGATCGCTTGCTCCTCATGCACAGCTTCGTCACGGTCGCGCAGGCCGGCAGCTTCAGTGGAGCCGCCAAGAAGCTGGGCTCGTCGGGCTCCCTGGTGTCACGGCACGTCGCGGAGCTGGAACGGCAGGTGGGCGTCCGGCTGGTCAACCGCACCGCCCGCTCGGTGAGCCTCACCGAGCCGGGACAGCGCTACGCGGAGTTCGCCGCGCGCATCCTGGAGGAGATCGAGGCCGAGGACGCCGGCATCGCCCACCTCCACGACCGCGCCGAAGGGACGCTCAGCATCATCTGTCCCAAATGGATAGGCAGCCTCGACCTCGGGGACGCCATCGCCGCTTTTTCCGCCGCGCATCCGAAAATCCAGGTCCGATTCGAACTCGGCGGGATGTCCGACCGGACCTATGACTTTCTGGACAGCGGATTCGACGTCGCATTCCACACACGCGACCTCAGGGACTCCAGCGTCCGTCTGAAGAAGATCGCCTCGCTGCCCTTCGTGCTGTGCGCCTCCAAGGACTACCTGGACCGGTCGGGGCCGCTCACCGAGCCGAACGGCATCGCGCACCACGACTGCCTCGTGCACGTCAACGACCCGGTCTGGCGGATCGGCCACGGACACGCGTCCACCCTGCACAAGATCCGCAACATCGCTTTCTCGTCCAACTCGTACCTCGCCCTGCAGAAGGCGGCAGTGCACGGGCGCGGCATCGCGCTGCTGCCGCAGCGTCCGGCCTACGACGACCTCGTCTCCGGCGCTCTTCAGGTGCTGCTGCCGGAACTGGCGGTGCCCGAGCGTCCGCTGTACGCGATCTACGGCCCGGGGCAGGACACCCCTCGCAAGATCAGCGTATTCCTGGACTTCCTCACCACGTGGTTCTCGCAGAATCCCATTCCGGCCATCCGGCCGTAGCCGCAAGAAACGATTGCACATTCTGTCGAGCCTGGAGCATTGAGGCCTCCGCGACCCGAAATCTACGCTCACCAGGCGACCCGCGAAACGAGGAGCCCATGGGAATCCAGAGAATCGAATCGGTCACCTACAGCGTCGAGGATCTCGACGAATGCGTCCGGTTCTTCGACGACTTCGGGCTCTTCCTGGTGGAGCAGACCGACGAGCACGCGGTGTTCGAGACGCTCACCGGGCAGACCCTGCACCTCGACACCGCGCCCGGCCCGCTGCTGCCGCCGGCGGTGGAAGCCGGACCCACGCTGCGCGAGGTGGTGTGGGGCGTCGACACCCCGCAGGAGCTGGAGCGGCTGGCGGCGGCGGCAGGCCGCGACCGCGCGGTCCGGAAGGACGCCGCCGGCGTGTTCCACACCGTGGACGAGACCGGCTTCGGGGTCGGTCTGACCCTGGCCAGGCCCAAGCCCGCGGCCTTCGCCCCCCGGACCGCCAACGCGCTGGGCAGCGTCAGCCGCTGGAACACCGCCCTGGAACCGATCGCCCGCGTACACCCCCTGCGCATGTGCCATGTCGCCCTGAACATCCTCAAGGAGGGCCGGGAGGAGGCCGTCGCGTTCTATGTGGAGCGCCTCGGTTTCCGGCCCACCGACGTGGTCGAGCCCATGGGCGTCTTCATGCAGGCGCCGGGCGACGAGGACCAGCACACGATGCTGCTGTGCCACCGCCCCGACAGGGCCGGCGTCAACCACATCGCGTACGAGGTCCCCGGCTTCGACGATGTGATCGAGGGCGGCAACTACATGATCGACCACGGCTGGCGCGAGGCCCGCAGGCTCGGCCGCCACACCGTCGGTTCGAACGTCTTCCGGTTCGTGCACGCGCCCTGCGGCGGGCGGGTCGAGTACGCCGCCGACATGGACCGGGTCGACGACTCGTACGAGACCCGCGTGCACGAGACCACACCGCCCCACCACATCTGGGCGCTGCGCACCAACCGCGACCAGCAGGACGCCTCCGCCTCCTGACCGACCTCCCCGGCCCTCCGCCGGGGGACCCCATCTCGCTTCACACGCCAGCCTGAGAGGGCACCCACTCATGACCTCCGACCACGGCTACCCCGCCGTCCGCATGTACATCGCGGGCGAGTGGTGCCAGGGCGGCACCGGACGTACCGCCCCGATCGTGAACCCGGCCACCGAGAAGGTGATCGGAGAAGTACCCCTCGCCACCCTCGCCGACCTCGACTGCGCCCTCGACGCGGCCACCGAGGGGTTCCGGACCTGGCGCGACACCCCGATCGCCAGGCGCTCCGCCATCCTGCACGCCGCCGCCGACCTGATCACCGAGCGGGCCCCCGAGATCGGCCGGATCATGGCCCAGGAGCAGGGCAAGCCCCTCAAGGAGGGCACCACCGAGGCCCTGCGCACCGCCGACACGCTGCGCTGGCACATCGAGGACGCCCGCCGCGCCTACGGCCGGATCATCCCGTCCGCGCCCGGAACCCTGCTCACCGTGCGCCGCGAACCGGTCGGCCCCGTGGCCGCCTTCGTGCCGTGGAACTTCCCTGTGGGCGGCCCGAACCGGAAGCTCTCCTCCGCCCTGTCCGCCGGCTGCTCGATCGTCATCAAGGCGTCCGAGGAGACCCCCGGCACGGCCGCCGCGCTGGTGGCCTGCTACGCCGACGCCGGGCTGCCGGCCGGTGTGCTCAACCTCGTCTTCGGCGAGCCGGCCGAGGTCTCCGCCCATCTGATCCCCTCGCCGAAGATCCGCCTGGTCGCCTTCACCGGCTCGGTCCCGGTCGGCAAGCTGCTCGCCGCCAAGGCGGGCGAGGTCATGAAGCCGACGCTGATGGAGCTGGGCGGCCACGCCCCGGTCATCGTGTGCGCGGACGCCGACCCGGTGAAGGCCGCCCGCAAGGCCGCCCAGGCGAAGTTCTTCAACGCCGGCCAGGTGTGCACCTCCCCGAGCCGCTTCTTCGTCCACGAGAGCATCGTGGAGGAGTTCACCGCCGAGTTCGTCAAGGCCGCCCAGGCGGTGACCGTCGGCGACGGCCTCGACGCGGACACCACCATGGGCCCGCTGGCCAACGAGCGCCGGCTGCAGACCATGGAGCGCCTGGTCGCCGACGCCGTCAGCCGCGGTGCCAAGGTGCTGACCGGCGGTGAACGCCTGGAGCGGGACGGCTACTTCTTCGCCCCGACCGTGCTCACCGACGTCCCCGCGGACGCGGACGTGCTGCACGAGGAGCCGTTCGGCCCGCTGGCGCCGATCGTGCCGTTCACCGACCTGGACGAGACGCTGGCGACCGCCAACGCCCTGCCCTACGGCCTGGCCGCCTACGGCTTCACCGAGTCCGCCGCCACCGCCGAGAAGCTGTCGAACGAACTGGAGGCCGGCATCCTCTCCGTCAACCACTGCGGCGGCTCCGTCAGCGAGGCCCCCTCCGGCGGCGTCAAGGAGAGCGGCTACGGCAGGGAGGGCGGGCCCGAGGCCCTGGACGCCTACCTGATCACCAAGCGTGTCTCCCACCTGCTGGCGGGCTGAGGCGCGATGAAGTACACCCGCGTCTCGGTCGGCGGAAGAGCGGTGTGGGGCCGCCTGGGGGAGGAGGACATCGAGCTGCTGTCCGAGTCCCCCCTGGAGCCCTCGCTCGGGGGCGAGCCCACCGTCATCGGCACCGTGCCGCGCGCCACCGCGACCTGGCTGCCCGTCGTCGTCCCGCCCGTGTTCTACGCCGTCGGCATGAACTACCGGCGGCACATCGAACACGCGGCGAAGCTCGGCAACCCCGCGGCCGTGATCCCGGATCACCCCGAGGTGGGCTACCGGGCCAACAACGCGCTCACCGGCCACCGCTCGCCCATCGTCAAACCGGCGGGCGTGCAGGGCCGGTTCGAGGCCGAGCCCGAACTCGTCGCGGTCATCGGGCGCACCCTGCGGCACGCCACGTACGAGGAAGCCCGCAAGTCCGTCTTCGGCTGGACGATCGGCAACGACGTGAGCGCCCGCACCTGGCAGCACCAGGACCGAACCTTCTGGCGCAGCAAGAACAGCGACACGTTCAAGCCGATGGGGCCCTGGATCGAGACCGACGTCGACGCCCTGGCGCAGACGACCACCCTCCGCGTCAACGGAGAGGTCCGCGCGTCGTTCCCGACCGGCGACATGGTCTTCGACCCCTTCGACTACATCGTCGAGATCACCAAGCACATCACCATGCACCCGGGTGACGTGCTGTGGATGGGCGCCGAGTCCACCTGCCAGATCGAGGCGGGCGACACCGTCGACGTCGAGATCACCGGTATCGGCGTGCTCTCCAACCCCGTACATCCCGAAGGGAAACACGCATGAGCAACGCACCCCGCTACATCCACCACGTCAACTTCCCCACCACCGACTCCGACCGGACCGCCGAGTGGTACGCGAAGGTCTTCGGGATGAAGCGGATCATGCCCAAGTCCAACACCCGTGTGGTGCTGATGACCCGCGGCAACTTCGACCTGCACTTCACCCCGGTCGAGGAGATGGAGCGCATGGCGCCCTATCACTTCGCCGTCGAGGTCGACGACTGGGACGACTTCCTCGCCCACCTCAAGGAGCTGGGTATCCGTCACACCCGCCCGATCGAGCGCCCCGAGAACCAGTCCAAGTTCTGCTACATCCACGACCCCGACCACACCATGATCGAGCTGGTCTGGCACGGCAAGCGCCCCAACTGACCGCGCACCGCAAGGACTTCACTTCCCCGTACCACGAGGAGTTCACCCCCATGCCCATCGCCGACTCCGACGGCACCTCCATCTACTACGAGCGCCACGGCAGCGGTCCGGCGATCCTGTTCGTGCACGGCAGCGGTGGCCATCACGCCATCTGGTGGCAGCAAGTGGCCGCGCTGCGCGAGGAGTTCACGGTCGTCACCGTGGACCTGCGCGGCTTCGGCAAGTCCGACTCGTCCATGCCCGAGTTCGACGGCCAGGACTTCCCCGGCGACCTCATCGCCGTACTCGACCAGGAGGATCTGACCGACGTCATGCTCGTCGGCCAGTCCATCGGCTCCGTCGCCGCGCTGCGCGCCGGTCTGCTGCGCCCCGAGCGGGTCAGCTCCGTCGTCCTCGGTCACTCGCTCGGCGGGATCAGCCACCCCGAGCTCAAGGAACTGGCCGCAGCAGACCGCGCCGAGGCCGTCAAGCTGCCGGTGATCGACCGCCTGCTCACCAAGAAGTTCCAGCAGGAGCGGGCCGACCTCACCTTCCTCTTCCAGCAGATGGGCACCTTCAACGTCGCCAAGATGCAGGACCTGCGCAACCTCGACACCAACGGCCCGTCCCTGGACGACATCCAGAACTCGGGCGTGAAGGTCGCCTTCCTGGCCGGCGAGAAGGACGCGGTGCTCAGTGTGAAGACCGTGACCCGCGCACACGAGCTGCTGGCCGGCTCGCACCTGGAGATCGTCCAGGACGGCCCGCACTCCATGTACTGGGAGACGCCCGAGCAGTACAACGCGGCCGTCGCCGACCTCCGCCGCACCCTCACCGCACAGAAGGAAGCCGCATGAGCAGCCTCACTCTCGACGCCGCCGAAGAGATCGTCGACGCCGCCCTGAAGCGCGCCCAGTCGCTCGGGAAGGCGGTGAGCGTGGCCGTGGTGGACGCCGGCGGCTTCGTCATCAGTGTCCGCCGCTCGGACGGGGCCCGCCCCCTCACCCCGGACATCGCCCGCGCCAAGGCCTACACCGCGGCCATCATGCAGCGGCCCGGCAAGATGCTGAAGAAGTGGCAGGAGAGCCAGCCGGTCTTCTTCTCCCAGCTCTCCCAGCTGCCCGGCGCGGCCCTGCCGATCATGGCCGCCGAGGGCAGCGTCACCATCAAGAAGGACGGCGAGATCATCGGCGGCCTCGGCATCGCGGGCGGCACGGCGGACGAGGACCAGCAGGTCGCCGACGACGTCCTCGAATCCCTCGGCTACGAGCTGGAGTTCGCCGCCTGGGGCGTCGCGGGCAAGCCGGCGGAGCACGCGGGGCACGCCGAACACGCGGAGAACACCGAGAAGGGGGCCTGAACCATGGCGGATACCTTCAACTACCGCATCGACCACCACGGCAGCCTGATCCGCCCGGCCACGCTCCTGACGGCCCGCGCCGCGGGTGACGCCGAAGCCCTGGCCGAGGCCGAACTCGAGGCGGTCACGGAGGTGGTGGCCTACCAGCGCAGGCTGCGCACCACGGTCGTCACCGACGGCGACTTCCCCCGCGAGGACTTCCGCAGCGCGGTCTTCGACGGCGTCTCCGGCTTCCGGCGGACCGACGAGGAGACCCCCGACGGCCTGCCCCGCTGGGTGGCGGAGTCCCTGCCGAAGGCCAACGGCCCGCTGCTGGCCGACTGGGCCGGCCGGCTCGCCGAGCTGACGGTGATCGCCCCCAAGGCGTCTCTGCCGTCCCCGGCCTACCTGGCCGCCACCACCTTCGAGCCCGAGCTGGCGGCGTCGGGCGGCCCCGCCTCGGCCCGCGAACTCGGCGAGGCCCTGGCGGAGATCATCCACGCGGAGATCGAACTGCTGGTCTCCCGGGGCGTGCGCCTGATCCAGCTGAACAACCCGCTGCTCCTCGGCCACATCGCCGCGGACCCGGCCGCACCCGGCGCGCTGTCCTTCGAGGACGCGCTGGCCGTGGAGGCTTTGGCGGTACGCCTGGACGAGCGCCCCGAGGGTGTCCGGATCGGCGTCTCTCCCGGCTGGCAGGCGCCCGCCGCGGTGGACCGGGCCCGGGCCGAGCGCCTGTACGGCGAGGTAGCGGCGGACCGCTGGATCCTGCCGTACGACAAGGGAACCGAGGCTGAACTCGACCTGCTCAGGGCGCTGCCGGAGGACCGGGACGCGTGCCTGGGCGTCGTGGACGCGACCGCGCCCGAACTCGAGGACCTCGACACGGTGATGGCCCGTATCGACGCCGGCGCCGAGATCAAGGACATCGAGGACATGGCCCTCGCGCCGTCCCGCGGCTTCGCCGACTCGGCCGCCCGGCCGCTGCTCGGCGCCGAGGACCAGCGGCGCAAGCTGGTCCTGGTCGAGACCCTCGCCCGCTACTGCTGGGGCAACGAGTTCTGACCCCTGGTCAGCGAGGGGCCGGGAAGCGCATCCGCGCTTCCCGGCGGGGCCTCAGAGGACCTCTGCGAAGGTCACGGTCCGCTCCGTCAGGATCGGCAGCACGCACCCCAGGATGAGCTCGGCGAAGTGGTCCGCAGCCTTGTGCGCCTCGAAGCCGGCACGGTCGGTGTACTGCTCGTAGAGCATGAACGAGCCCGGCTGGTCGACCTCCGCGTGCACCTCGTAGGCGAGGTTCGCGCGCTCGGTCGGCGTGAGGTCGCGCATCTTCAGCAGCGCGGCGCGTACGGTCGCCTCGTCGGCGGGTGCGCACCGGTAGTGGGCGACGACAGCGAATGCCATGTGTTTCCTCCGGATGAGTGTGCGGTGATACCCGCCGATTCCAGCATGAATCCCCTGATGGGCGACCTGCGCGGAGCGAAAGCTATGTCTGCCGCCGCGGGGCTGGTCGCCTGGCCCCCCTGTCGTGTGTTGTCGTTCCGACCCCTGGCCGTCCCGTCCGATCCGGTCCGATCCGGCCCACGGCCGTCCATCTGGTTCACCGCGGCCCCGCACCGCGGCAGACGAGAGAAGTGATCTTCATGCGAACCCTGGAAACGCTCTCCGGCGGAGAGTGGGTGGCGACCGGCGAGTGGATCGACGTCCACGACCCCTCCGACCTGCGCATTCCCGTCGCCCGAGTCCCCGCGCTGAGCGCCGCCGACGTCACCCGCGCCTACGACCACGCCGAGCAGGGCTTCGCCGTCTGGAAGCGCACCAGCCCCTTCGAGCGTGCCCGGATCATGACCGAAGCGGCCCGGCTGCTGCGCGAGCGCGTCGAGCAGATCGCCGAGGACGTGGCCACCGAGATGGGCAAGACCCGCGCCGAGGCGACGGGCGAGACCATCAAGGCCGCCGACTTCCTGGAGTACTACGCGGGCATCGCCCGCCAGGGCTACGGCACGCTCGTGCACGACGTACGCCCGGACACCCGCACCCACCACCAGCGCGAACCCCTCGGTATCGTCCTCGCGATCACCCCGTGGAACGACCCGCTGATCACCCCGGCCCGCAAGCTGGCGCCCTGCCTCGCGGCCGGCAACGCGGCCATACTCAAGCCGGCCACCGACACCCCGCAGGCCGCCCTGCACTTCGCCCGCGCCCTGCACGACGCGGGCCTGCCGGCCGGCGTCCTCAACGTGGTCACCGGCCGCGGCTCACAGATCTCCGAGCCACTGCTCTCCGACCCGCGCCTGGCCGCGCTCACCTTCACCGGCAGCAACGAGGTCGGCGAGAGCCTGCGCGCCCGACTCGCCCACAGCAACGTCCGCTTCCAGGGCGAACTCGGCGGCAAGAACGCCACCGTCGTCCTCGCCGACGCCGACCTGGGCGCCGCCGCCAAGGCCGTCGTCGCCGCGGGCTTCGCGCAGGCCGGGCAGCGCTGCACCGCCACCAGCCGGGTCATCGTCGAACGGTCCGTGTACGAGGAGTTCACCGCTCTGCTGCTCGCCGAGGCCGCCGCGCTGCGCGTCGGTCCGGGCCTCGCCGAGGGCACCACGATGGGGCCACTGGTCAGCGCCAAGCAGCGCGACAGCGTCGTGTCCGACATCGAGCGCGCCGTCAAGCAGGGTGCGACGGTCCTCGCCGGCGGCGACCAGCCGGCGGACGAGGCCCTCAGCCACGGCTGTTACGTCAATCCCACGGTGCTCGGTGACGTGACCCCGGATCTGGACATCTGGCGCGAGGAGGTGTTCGGACCGGTCGTGGCCCTGCGCCCGGTGGACTCCTTCGAGGAGGCGGTCGAGGCGGTCAACGACTCCGTCTTCGGTCTCGCCGCCGCCGTGTTCACCCAGAACCTGGGCGCCGCGTACCGCTTCGCCGACGAGGCCGAGTGCGGCCAGATCGCCGTGAACACCACCACCTCCGGCTGGGACGTCCACCACCCCTTCGGTGGCTTCCGCGACTCCGGGTCGCCGTTCAAGGAGCAGGGCGAGGAGGCCCTGCGCTTTTATACCCGCGTCAAGACTGTCGCCATCCACTTCGGTGCCTGACGCTCTTGAGATCTGACGTCAGGAAGCAAAGGAGGAAGCCGATGGCTGACGAGACGATCGGCATCGTCGGGGCCGGCATCGTGGGTCTGGCCACGGCCCGCGAGATCGCCCTGCGCCGCCCCGGCACCCGTGTCGTGGTGCTGGAGAAGGAGCAGGAGGTCGCCGTCCACCAGACCGGGCACAACTCGGGCGTGGTGCACGCCGGGATCTACTACGCGCCGGGCAGCCTCAAGGCCGACCTGTGCGTACGGGGCGTATCCGTCCTGCGCGAGTACTGCCAGGACCGGGGACTGCCGTACGAGGAGATCGGCAAGCTCGTCGTGGCGGTGCGCCAGGACGAACTGGGCCGGATGGAGAGCCTCTACGAGCGGGCCCGGAACAACCACGTACCCGATCTGCGGAAGATCTCCAAGGAGGAGATCAAGGAGCTCGAACCCCACGCCGGCGGCATCGCGGCCCTGCACTCCCCGCGCACCGCGATCACCGACTACCCGGCGATCGCCCGGGAGTTCGCCAAGGACATAGAGGCCTCGGGCGGCGAGGTGAGACTCGGCTTTCCGGTCACCTCCATCACCAATGTCCCGGGCGGCATCGAGGTGGGCTCAGGGCAGGAGAGGGTCCGGGTCGACCGGCTGATCCTCTGCGCGGGCCTCCACTCGGACTCCGTCGCCAAGCTTGCCCAGGACAAGAAGGAGCCGAAGATCATCCCCTTCCGGGGTGAGTACATGCTCCTCAGGCCGGAGCGGACGGACCTGGTGCGCGGGCTCATCTACCCGGTCCCGGACCCGCGTTACCCCTTCCTCGGTGTGCACTTCACCCCGCGCGTCGACGGCTCGGTGGAGGTCGGCCCCAACGCCGTCCTGGCACTCGCCAGGGAGGGCTACAGACTCGGCAGCGTCTCGCTCAAGGACCTCGCCGGGCTCGCCGCCTACCCCGGCGTGTGGAAGATGGCCGCCCAGCACTGGAAAACGGGCATCAAGGAATACCGCGGCTCACTGTCCAGGGCGGCCTTCATGAAGGACGCCAAGCTGTACGTCCCTGGCGTCGGTGTCGCGGACGTGGTCCGCGGCGGGGCCGGTGTACGCGCCCAGGCGCTGGACCCGGACGGCACGCTCGTGGACGACTTCCGCATCCACCGGACGGGCCGGATCACCGCCGTCCGCAACGCGCCCTCGCCGGCCGCCACGGCCTCCATGGCGATCGCCGAGCACATCGTCGACGCCGTCTTCGGCGACGCCCGCGCAACCTGAAAATGCCCTGCGTGCAGCGCACTTCCGCGCAAGTACTGCTTGCATCCCCAGGACTCGGCAAGGCCTCACGACCCGCCTAGCGTTCCTTCCGCACCACCTCACCACCCCCTTCGGCAGAAAGAGTTGAAGACATGTTCGTTGTCGACACCCAGATCCACATCTGGAAGGAAGAGACCCCGGACCGCCCCTGGGTCCCGGGCGCGCGGGAGCGCATCCGCCTCAACGGTCACCGCGAGGAGGCGTTCTCCTACGAGGAGGCCCTGGAGCTGATGGACGAGGCCGGCATCAACCGGGCGCTGATCCTGCCCCCCTCCTGGGAGGGCAACCGCATCGACTACGCGCTGGAGGCGTGCGAGGCGCACCCGGACCGCTTCGGCATCATGGCCCGCGTCCCGCAGGACAACGAGGTCGAGGGCACCGCGATGCTCAAGGACTTCGCGCAGAACCCCTACATCAAGGGAACCCGGCTGACCTTCCACCGGCCGCAGGACCGCAACTGGATGATCGACGGCACCAACGACTGGTACTGGCCGGTCGCCGAGGAGCTCGCCGTCCCGACCATGGTGCACGCCCCGATCTGGAAGCGTGAGCTCGGCCAGATCGCCGCCAAGCACCCCGGCCTGAAGATCATCATCGACCACATGGGCATCATGGCCCGCTGCGTCGACGACGCGATCGGCTACTGGGTCGCGGAGACCGCCGACCTGGCCAAGCACCCCAACATCTACGTCAAGGTCTCGGCCCTCCCCGGCTACTCGACGCAGCCCTTCCCGAACAAGAACATCGAGCAGTACGTGCGCGAGATGGTCGACAAGATGGGCCCGGAGCGCTGCTTCTACGGCACCGACATCACCCGCCTGCTCGGCCACGGCATCACGTACACCGACACCGTCGAGCAGTTCACCAAGCACTACGACTTCACGCCCGAAGAGCTTGAGTGGATCATGGGCCGCGGCATCAGCGAGGTCCTCGACTGGCCGATCGAGGGCTGAGGAAGCAAGAGAGATGACGGACACCAAGAACACTCCAGGCGTCGACGGCGGTGACGCCGTCGTCTCCGCCTTCAACGCCGTCGGCGCCGACTACATCTTCTGCTCATCGGGGTCCGAATGGGCCCCGGTCTGGGAGTCCCTGGCCCGGCGCCACCGTGACGGTGAGCCCGCGCCGGAGTACCTGGACCTCACCCACGAGACGGTGGCGGTCGGCATGGCCACCGGCTACGGGCTCGTCACCCGCCGCCCGCAGGGCGTGCTCCTGCACGCGGCCCCCGGCCTGCTCCAGGGTTCGATGGCGGTGCACGGCGCGCTCCTGGCCGGCGTTCCGATGGTGGTCACCTCCTCGGAGTCGACCACGTACGGCGACGGTCCGGGGCAGGACCCGGGCGGCCAGTGGTACCGCAACCTGTCGATCGTGGGCGGCCCGCACCAGATCGCCCAGCCGTTCACCAAGTGGTCCACCGAGGCCGCCAGCGTCCACACCCTGCCCACGATGATCACGCGGGCGGCGGAACTGGCCTGGCGGGCGCCCGCGGGCCCGGCGTACCTGAACATCCCGCTGGAGATCCTCCTGGAGGAGTGGGACGGCCGCCAGGCCAAGCCCATCGTGCCGCCGGGCTCCACGCACAGCTCGCCCGAAGAGGTCGACCCGGTCGCCCAGATGATCCGCGAGGCGAAGAACCCCGTGATCGTCACGGAGACGGCCGGCCGTGAGGCAGGCGGCTTCGAGGCTCTCGTCGCCTTCGCCGAGGCGTGGAACATCCCGGTCGTCGAGCCCGACTCGGCGGTGTGCGGCAACTTCCCGCGCACCCACCCGCTGCACGCGGGCAGCGACATCGGCCCGTGGATGGACGAGGCGGACCTCATCCTCCTCGTCAACTGCCGCGCGCCGTTCTACCCGCCGTCGCGCCGCCCGTCGAAGGCACAGATCGTCGTCATCGACGAGGTGCCGCAGCGCCCGCATGTCGTCTATCAAGTTCTGTTCGCGGACAGGTACTTGGAGGGCAACGTCGCCAACACCCTGCGCCAGCTCGCCAAGCGTGCCAAGGATCTCGACGTGGCCGCCGTCACTGCGCGGCGCGCGGCGCAGGAGGAGCGGCACGCCGACGAGCAGGCCGCGATCGCCGCGGCCGAGGCGAAGGCGGCGCAGGCCGAGGGCATCGACCCGGTGCTCGTCGCCGCGACGCTGCGCAAGCTGCTCGACGGGCAGGACGCGATCGTCGTCGACGAGACCATCACGCACAGCCGTGTCGTCAAGCGCCATGCGCTGACCTCCGACCCCGACTCGTACTTCTATGTGCAGGGCGGGCTCGGGCAGGGCATCGCGGTCGCGCTCGGCGTCAAACTCGCCGCCGGGGACCGGCCCGTGGTGCTCACGATCGGCGACGGCGCGTTCACGTACAACCCGGTGATCCAGTCGTACGACGCCGCCAACGCGTACGGGCTGCCGGTGCTGATCGTGGTCTTCAACAACCGCGTCTACAAGTCGATGAACCTCAACCACCGCAGGTTCTACCCCAACGGCGCGGCGGCCGACACCGGCGAGTGGCTCGGCACCGACCTGCACCGGCTGCCCCGACTCGCGCAGTTCGCCGAGCCGTTCGGCATGCACACCGAGACCGTCGACGCGCCGGACGCGCTCGCCCCCGCCCTGGAGCGCGCGCTCAAGGCTGTGGCGGAGGGCACCACCGCCGTCGTCGACGTTCTCGTCACCCGCTGACCCAGGAGGCTCCCGCCACCATGTCCGACACCCCAACCCCCAAGCCGGGCAAGGTCCTTGTCCCCGCCGAGGACCTGCGCACCTTTGCCGCCGCTCTCCTGGAGAAGGGCGGTCTCAGCCCCGAGCACGCGGCCACCACCGCCGATGTGTTCGTCTGGGCCGCGCTGCGCGGCGTCGACTCCCACGGCATCGCGCGCGTTCCCGCCTACCTGGAGCTGCTCGCCAAGGGCGTGGCCAACGCCAAGCCCGAGATCAAGGTCGAGTCGGGCGCGTCCGCGGTCGCCGTCCTCGACGCCGACCGCGCGCCCGGCCCGGTCGCCCTCAGCGCCGCCGCCGCAGAGGCGGTGACCCGGGCCAAGGCGGCCGGTATCGCCGCCGTGGGGGTGCGCCGCACCGTCCACACCGGCGCCATCGGCTACTACGTGTCGAAGATCGCCGAGCAGGGTCTGGTCGGCATCGCCTTCGTCGCCGGGATGCCCAACATGGGCTACACCGGAGTCAAGGGCGCCGCCGTGGCCACCAGCCCGCTCGCCATCGCCGTACCCGCCGAGGCGCACGCCCCGCTGCTCCTCGACATGGCCACCGCCACCATCGCCCTGGGCAAGATCCGCCAGGCCAAGGCGAGCGGCACCCCGCTGCCCGAGGGCGCCGCCGCCACCGAGGACGGCACCCCCACCACCGACCCGGAGAAGGCGGTCATGCCGCTGCCGCTGGGCGGCGCCAAGGGGTCCGGCATGTCGCTCGCCTTCGAGCTGCTCACCAGCGTGCTGGTCGGAGCACCGATCTTCGCGGGCTTCCACTCCGACGATCCCCAGGGCCGCAAGCACCGCCAGAACGCCCTGCTCATCGCGATCGACCCGGCGGCCTTCGGCGACGCGGACGGCTTCACCGCGGCCGTCGACGGCACGCTGAGCACCCTCAAGGGACTTACGCCGGCGGACGGCGCGGAGGGCGTGTTCTACCCCGGTGAGCGCAGCGCCTCCGTGGCCGTGCAGCGGTCCGAGAAGGGGGTGCCCGTGGCGCCGAAGGTGTGGCGTGAACTGACGGAGAGCGCGGGCAGGTTCGGCATCACGCCGCCCGAAGCCCAGTAGGGGGACCGGCACAGACTCCACGAAGGGGGATGGAGGGGCAGACGGCCGGGGCGTCCGATGTGCGGCGGGCGCCCAGGCCGCCTCGTCCGTTCCGGCAGGCCCAGCCGCTGCGGCGGCCTTGAGGGAGCCCGTACGCTCAACCGGCGTCGGGCTCCTAGGAGTTGACGGCCTGCCGCACATGCCGCGCGATCAGGGCGTAGACCTCCCGGGCCTTCACGTCGTCCTTGCCGTCGTAGCCGTGATCGGCCTGGGGCACGTCGTGGTGTTCGACGAGGGCCCCGGCCCGCTGAAGGCGCTCGGAGTACCGCTCGCCCTCCGCCTTGAGGAGGTCGAACTCCGCCGTGATCACCAGGGCCGGGGCGATGCCCTTGAGATCGGCGGTGTCCGACGGATGGGCGGGCGACACCAGCCGGTCGGCGCGCTCGCGCGGGTCCGGCACGTACGAGGTGTCGAAGACCTCCGCCATCCATGGGCGCAGCAGCGGCTTGGCGATGGCGGCGTGCTTGTCCTTGGCGCTCGTCACTAGGTCGAGCGGCGGGTAATGGAGAACCTGGAGCGCGATCGAGGGCCCGCCCTCCTCAAGAGCCTGACGGGCCACGGCCGCGGCGAGACCGCCGCCGGCGCTCTGTCCGCCCATCGAGAGCCGGCTGCCGTCCCAGCCGTGCTCGCCGCCGTGCCCGGCGATCCACCGGACGACCTCGAACGCCTGTCGCGGCGGGGCGGGAAACGGGTGTTGCGGGGCAACGACGTAGTCCACGTTGAGCACGGCCACCCCCGCCTCCGCGGCGAGGCAACGGCACAGCGGGTCGTCGAGCTCCGTCAGGGGCAGGACGTAGCCGCCGCCGTGGAAGTTGACGTGCACCGGCGGAGGCGGACCCTCGCTCTTGGGCAGGTACACCACGACACGCGCCGGTCCGAACGAGGTCGGCACCGTCAACTCGCGTACGGTGCGCGGGAATTCGGGGAGACGGTCATGCGAAGCGGCCGCGGAACCACGGCCGCTCGGGCGCCGGTCAGCCATCAGGGCAAGACGCTGCATCGATTTGGCGGCGAAGGAGGCCACCGCGGGCCGGGCGAGGAGAGACATACGGTTCCGTTCGTCGAGCCGCGTCCGTCAATCAACAGGATTCCTGGCAATTGGTTGGCCGATGCTAGCACGGGCGGTCGAATCTTCTTAGGTGCGTAGGGAGTCGCCTTGAATACCGTGACCGAGGACGGCGCTGCCGCCACTCCGGACACCAGGCCGGTGTCGATCCGGACAAGGTCCCTTCAGTGCGGCTTCGGAGGACTTCTCGTCCGCCGCGTATGCGATCGCTCCACTGGGTCTCCTCGAACACTGGCGCCGCGAGCACGACGTCAAGGCGGACTTCGCCCGACCTCCTTTGAAGGCCCTGTCGCCCGAGCAGCGCGCCTCCTGGGGTGGCCCCGACTCACGCGAGTTCTTCCCCGCGGCCAAGGACACCCACCTCGCGGTGGAGCGGGAGAACGGCAACCTGCTCTACATCCTCGTCAGGCCCGGTGGCACGCTGATCCGGCACCGAGTACGAGCCGCACAAGGCACCCGCGGCCCGCGGCCCGCCGCCCGGCGCACCCTCACCGAGGCGGGCCTCGCCGACCTGGTAGACCTCCGGGTCGGCGACGCCCCAGACACGCTGAGCCGCGACCCCGCCTCGCCCCGGTCGGCTACTGGAAATCGCAGCCGGGATTGGCCGCGTCCTCGGAGAAGGGCGCGCCGTGGGGCAGGACGTAGAGGACGTCCAGGACCAGCGGGGTGGTGCCGAGGTTGCGTCCGATGTGGACGTGATCGGGACCGGGAGGCTCGGTGAGGGAGTCGCCGGCCTGGTAGCGGCCGTCGAGTGCACAGGTCGAGTCGAAGTGGCTCAGGGTGCCCTGCTTGACGTACGCGTACAGGGTTCCGTCGTGGTAGTGCCAGCCGGTCGCCTGGCCGGGCGGGACGGTGATCTCCCGGAGCGTGTAGTCGGTGCCGCCGACGGTGGTCTGCGCGATGATCCTGCCGCTGACCCCCGGTCCGGGAGGAGTCGCGTGGGCGGGGACGGCGACGAGCGACAGGCAGAGGGCCGCGGTGGTGGCCAGCCCGGAGCGGAGCAGCGCGCGCATACGTGAAGTCCCTTCAGCGGACGACGAGTCGGCGTTCTCCGTGGAGTGTGACGTAACCGAACCCAGGGATTCCCGGACTTGGTCACATCGACACCATCGGCGCCAGTGGAACATGGGGCCGTATCGGTGTGGCGGATGAAGCATGTCGGCAACATGCCGAACAAAATTGTTGACAATCTTGTTGGTCTAGATTTACGTTCGACAGGCACTCACTCAGGGAGGGCGCAATGCAGAAGGAAGCCCGTCCAGGCACCGGAGAGCAGGCCAAGCAGCACGCACTGGTGCGGCTTCGGCAGGCGATCCTGCAAGGCGAGATGGCACCGGCCCAGCGGCTGGTGGAGAACGAACTCGCCGAGCAGTTCGATGTCACTCGGGCCAGCGTCCGGGCGGCGCTGATCGAGCTGGAATCGGAGGGACTGGTCGAGCGGATCCGCAACCGCGGATCGCGGGTGCGGGTGGTGACGGTCGAGGAAGCGGTGGCCATCACCGAGTGCCGCATGGCCCTCGAAGGACTGTGCGCGGCCAAGGCGGCCGTCGCGGCCAGCGATGAACAGCTCGCGGAGCTGAGCGACTTGGGCAAGGCGATGTCCAAGGCGGTCGCCGACGGTGAGCCGGTGACGTACTCCGAGCTCAATCACGAAGTGCACGCCCGGATCAGGGAGTTCTCCGGTCAGCAGGTGGCCGTGGAGCTCCTGGAGCGCCTCAACGCTCAACTGGTGCGCCACCGTTTCCAGTTGGCCCTGCGGCCGGGGCGTGCCCAGCAGTCCCTGAGTGAACACCTGGACATGATCGAAGCGATCAAGTCCAGGGACCCGCAGGCGGCCGAAGCGGCCGTCCGCGTCCACCTCGGCAGTGTGATCGACGCGCTGCGCGACTGACGTACCGCGCGGCTGACGCGCTGTGCGACGGGCGAGGCCGAGGCGGGCGCGCATCTGTCCACCAAGGAGATTTCTGCAATGACGCACGGCAAAGCGCCCGCCACCCCACGATCGACGCTGGTCGTCACCGCGCATGCCGGGGACTTCGTGTGGAGGGCCGGGGGAGCCATCGCCCTGGCCGCCTCCCGCGGTGAGAAGGTCACCATCGCGTGCCTGACCTTCGGCGAGCGCGGCGAGTCGGCCAAGGCGTGGCGCGAGGGCAAGAAGCTCGAGGAGATCAAGGCGATACGCCGCGAGGAGGCCGAGAAGGCCGCCTCCACCCTCGGCGCCGAGGTGCGCTTCTTCGACGCCGGCGACTACCCGCTGATCGCCACCGCCGAGCTGACCGACCAGCTGGTGGCCGTCTACCGCGAGACCCAGCCGGACGTCGTCCTCACCCACCCGGTCGAGGACCCCTACAACGGTGACCACCCGGCCGCCAACCGGATGGCGCTGGAGGCCCGCGTCCTCGCCCAGGCCATCGGCTACCCCGGCCCGGGCGAGATCATCGGTGCCCCGCCGGTCTTCTACTTCGAGCCGCACCAGCCCGAGATGAGCGGCTTCAAGCCCGAGGTGCTCCTCGACATCACCGAGGTCTGGGAGACCAAGCGCAAGGCCATGGAGTGCCTCGGCGCCCAGCAGCACCTGTGGGACTACTACACCGACCTCGCCGTCCGCCGCGGTGTCCAGCTCAAGCGCAACGCCGGTCCGAACCTGGGCCTGGCCCACAAGACCATGGCCGAGGCGTACATGCGTCCCTACCCGCAGATCGCGAAGGAGCTGGCATGAGCGGCGTGATCATCACCAACCCGCCGAAAGCGGACGCGAAGGACGTCGAGGCGATCGGCGGATACGGCACCGCCACCGTCCACGAGGCGATGGGCCGCACCGGCCTGCTCGGCACCCACCTCCGCCCGGTCCAGCAGGGCACGCGCGTCGCGGGCACCGCGGTCACCGTGCTCTCGTGGCCGGGCGACAACCTCATGATCCACGCGGCCGTCGAGCAGTGCGGCGAGGGCGACATCCTGGTCGTCACCACCACCTCGGCCTCCACCGACGGCATGTTCGGCGAGCTGTTCGCCACCGCGCTCCAGCAGCGCGGCGTGCGCGGCGTGATCATCAACGCGGGCATCCGGGACACCGCCGAGCTGCGCGAGATGGGCTTCCCGGGCTGGTCGGCCGCGGTCAGCCCGCAGGGCACGGTCAAGGCGACCGGCGGCTCGATCAACGTTCCGGTGGCCATCGGCGGCCAGATCGTCCGCCCCGGCGACGTGATCCTCGCCGATGACGACGGTGTGGTGTGCGTGCCCCGCGAGACCGCCCGCCAGACGGCCGAGGCGTCCGAGGCCCGCGAGGCCAAGGAGGCCGGAGCCCGCGCCGCCTTCATCGAGGGCCAGCTGGGCCTTGACCGCTACGGACTGCGCGAGACCCTCGTACGACTCGGTGTGACGTACCAGTCCTACGACGAGTACGTGCGGGACGGAGCTCAGCCGTGAGCGGGCCCGAGGAGGTGCGCTGCATGCTGATGCGCGGCGGCACCTCCAAGGGCGCCTACTTCCTGGCCGAGGACCTGCCCGCCGACACCGCCGAACGCGACGACCTGCTGCTGCGTGTCATGGGCAGCCCCGACCCGCGGCAGATCGACGGCCTGGGCGGGGCGCACCCCCTGACCAGCAAGGTGGCCGTGGTCTCCGCCTCGGCCCACCCCGAGGCGGACGTCGACTATCTCTTCCTCCAGGTCGTCGTCGACAGGGCGGAGGTGTCGGACCGTCAGAACTGCGGCAACATCCTCGCCGGGATCGGCCCGTTCGCCGTTGAACGCGGACTGGTCGCCCCGGGCGACGGGCAGACGTCCGTACGGATCCGGATGGTCAACACCGGTGACTTCGCGGTCGCGAGCTTCCCCACCGAGGGCGGACGCGTCGTGTACACCGGCTCCGCCGAGATCTCCGGAGTGCCGGGGACCGCGGCGCCGGTCGTGATCGAGTTCCCGCAGGGGAGCAGTCCGCTGCTGCCCACCGGCCACGCCCGCGACCTTGTCGCGGACACCCCCGTGACCTGCGTGGACAACGGCATGCCGACCGTCCTGATCGCGGCCTCCTCCCTCGATGTCACGGGCTATGAGGCGCCCAAGGACCTTGAGGAGAACCTGACCCTCGCCGACCGGCTCCGGGAGATCCGGCTGGACGCGGGCAAGCTGATGGGCCTCGGTGACGTCGAGAACGCCACCGTGCCCAAGCTCACCCTGCTGGCGCCGCCGCGCGGCGACGGCGCCGTCATGACCCGCACCTTCATTCCGGTGCGTTGCCACACCTCCATCGGAGTCCTCGGCGCCGCGAGCGTCGCCGCCGGGCTACGGGTGGAGGGCGGCGTCGGACAGGCCATGGCACGCCTGCCCGAGAGGGGGGACCGGCTGCGCATCGAGCACCCCACGGGGTTCCTCGACATCGAGGCCGGTATCGAGTACGGCCCTGACGGGGCCCCGGCGGCCCGGCGCACCGCCGTCGTACGCACCGCCCGAAAGATCTTCGACGGCACGGTCTTCCCCCGGCCGGCCGGAGCCGCACATCACCTTTAAGGAGGCCTCATGGCCCCGCCGCTTGGCGACATCGCCCACATCGGGCACGTCGAACTGCTCACCCCCGACCTGGACGCCAGTGTCCGGTTCTTCACGGAGTACCTCGGCCTGACCGAGAACGGCCGCTCCGGAGACTCGGTCTATCTGCGGACCTGGGACGACTACGAGCATCACAGTCTGACCCTCACCGCCCATACGACATCGGGCATCCGCCGCACCGCCCTGCGCGCCTCCAGCGAGGAAGCCCTCCAGCGACGGGTCAAGGAGATCGAGAGCGCCGGTGGCCAGGGCCGCTGGGTCGAGGACGAGCCCGGTATCGGGCCGCTCTACGTCACCACCGACCCCGACGGCCATGAGATCGCCCTGTACTGGGAGAGCGAGTGGTACCAGGCACCGGAGCATCTGAAGCCGGGCCTGAAGAACCAGCCGCAGGCCAAGCCCGGTCACGGGGTGGGCGTGCGCCGCTTGGACCACGTCAACTTCCTCGCCTCCGACGTCGCACCCAACGGCGACTTCATCCGCGACGCGCTGGGGGCTCGCCCCACCGAGCAGATCCAGCTCAACACCGGCAAGATCGCCGCCCAGTGGCTGACCTTCAGCAGCAAGTCGTACGACATCGTCTACACCGAGGACTGGACGGGTTCGAACGGACGCCTGCACCACATCGCGTTCGCCACGGACACGCGCGAGGACATCCTGCGCGCCGCCGACCTCGCCATCGACACCGGCGTGTTCATCGAGACCGGCCCGCACAAGCACGCCATCCAGCAGACGTTCTTCCTGTACGTCTATGAGCCGGGCGGCAACCGTATCGAGCTGTGCAACCCGCTCACCCGCCTTGTCCTGGCCCCCGACTGGCCGCTGGTCACCTGGACCGAGGACGAGCGGAAGAAGGGCCAGGCCTGGGGTCTGAAGACCATCGAGTCCTTCCACACCCACGGCACGCCGCCGGTCTGCTGACTGGCTGAGCCTTGTCCGCTGATGGCCATCTGGTCATGTGAGCGAATAAAACAAGCCATCGCGGAAGCGTGGGCGGCACTGCGCATTGTGCCGCCCGCGCCTGTTTCACCTGTTCTTCAGCTGCTTGCGGCACCGTCAGGACGGTGGCCGGATCGTTTCTAAGATTGTTGACAAAATCGTTGACACTCCCGGAACGAATCCTTAGCGTCTGGGGCACAATCGGGTCAGCCGCACGAGCCGCGTCGACCCGCCTCACCGATCCCCCTTCCAGGGCCAACGCTTCCTGGACGAGAGGAAACAACGATGTCCTCCTCCCTCGCCCTGCCCGCTCGCGGCGGCAGAATGGCCGCGCTTGTCGTCGGCCTCTGCTGGCTGGTCGTCCTCTTCGACGGCCTCGACATGTTCATCTACGGCTCCGTGCTCCCGCACATGATGGAGACCAAGGCCCTCGGCATCGACCCCGGCAAGGCCGGCGACGTCGGTTCCTACGCCACCTTCGGCATGCTGATAGGCGCCCTGTCCTCCGGCACCGTCAGCGACTGGGTGGGCCGCAAGAAGACGATCATCGTGTCGACCGCGGTGTTCTCCCTGGCCTCCGCCGTCTGTGCCTCCGCCTCCAGCCTCGGCATGTTCAGCTTCGGCCGGTTCCTGGCGGGCCTCGGTCTCGGCGGCCTGCTGCCGAGCGCCATCACCATGGTCACCGAGTACGCCCCCCGCGGCCGCCGCGCCCTGATCGTCGGCTCCCTGATGACCGCGCACCAGGCGGGCGGCATCGTCGCCGGCTTCGTGGCGCTGTGGACCGGCGACTGGCGCGTCTCCTTCTGGATCTGCGTGATCCCGCTGTTCATCGGTGTCCCGCTGGCCGCCAAGTTCCTGCCCGAGTCGATGGCCTTCCTCCAGGCCAAGGGCCGCACCGCGGACGCCCAGGCGCTCGCCGACCGCTACGGCGTCGAGCTGGCCGCCCGTGACAAGGAGCGCCCGGCCGCGACCGAACGCTTCAGCGCGCTCACCGCCCTCTTCCGCGGTGGCCAGTGGGTCCAGACCCTGCTCTTCTGGCTGGCCTCCTTCGGCGGCCTCCTGCTGGTCTACGGCGTCTCCCAGTGGCTGCCTTCGCTGATGAAGGCCAACGGTTACGACCTCGGCTCCTCGATCGGCTTCGTCATCGTCATCAACCTCGGCGGCATCGTCGGCATGCTGATCGGCGGCCGGCTCACCGACAAGTTCGGCGGCTCGCGCATCTCCGCGATCTGGTTCGGCGCCACCGCCATCGGCATCTACTCCCTCAGCATCAAGATGGCGCTGCCGCTCACCTACACCGTCGTCTTCCTGACCGGCATGTTCCTCTTCAGCGCCCAGGCGATGATCTACGCCACCGTGGCGCACCGCTCGGACGACGACAACCGCGCCACCGCGGTCGGCTGGACCTCGGGCATGGGCCGCTTCGGTGCCGTCTTCGGCCCGTGGCTCGGCGGCCAGCTGCTCGCCACCGGCTCGACCACCGCGGGCTTCACGGCCTTCGCCGTCGCCGGCGTGTTCGCCATGGTGATGGTCAGCCTGACCGGCCTGCGCCGCGTCCACTCGGCGGCGCCGCAGAGCACCACGCAGCAGCAGCTGACGCCCACCGGCTGATCCGGAGGGGCGAGGGACACGCGCCTGGGTGGGGCCTGAGGGGGCCCGGCCCGGGCGCGTGCGTGTATACGGCCGGTGCGCGTGCGCGTACCGGCCTCTGAATTTCTCGGCAGCGGATCGGCGCCCACGGCGCAATCGCACCCGAACCGCAGCGCGAGGCGGTGCCGGCCGTCGGCTGACACACCCGCCCCACCACGAAGAGCCGGCCCTCGGACTGGGTGTCTCAGATCAGACTGAGCTGTTCTCCCGGAGCCTGCGGCAGGAGGGCGTTTCGCAACGCGGAGATGGTTGCTCGCCAAGGGCCGTGCTCGCCGCTTTCATCCCAGAGTTCCATGAGCTCGGACGGCTCGGCGACGACTCGGTCGAGGGCGTGGACGGCGAGCTCACGCAGGTCGGCGGGTAGCTCGGGGATGGGCAAGTCCGGCCCGTAGACGGTGGTGATGGGATCGCCTCCGGGGCACTGTGCGGCGACCAGGGCCGCCGCGGCGACTGCCTCCACGGAGATGTCCTGGTCGAGGTAGCCGTGGGTGTCGACCGTGCGGACCAGCGCCGCGCGAATGATGCCTTCCCGCTCGCCTTCGGGTGCCTCGTCGAGGGTGTAGGAGAAGTCCGCGGCCGTGTCGTTGTCGAAGGGTTCGACGTCCCAGGTTCCCATGATCTCTCCCGCTCGTGTGATGTCCGGGCATCGTGTCAGCAGGCAGTGACAACGGCGCACGATCCTGTGCCCCCCGACGTCAGTCGCGTCAACTGCCGCCCAGGAGCCGGGAAATCTCCCGGCACGTCTCCCGCAGCGGCGGCAGCAGCTCGTCCGCCAGCCGGGACGGAGGGAACTCCATGGCGGGTACGGCCACATTGGCCGCGGCCACCATCGCGCCGGAGGCGTCCCGGACGGGCGCGGCCACCGAGCGCAGCCCGTACGCGAGTTCCTCGTCCTGAAGTGCCCAGTCCTGCTTGCGGATCTCGGTCAGGGCGAACCGCAGCTCGGCCTCCGACCTGACGGCGTGGGGTCCCGCCGCCCCGGCGAAGGACGCGTCCGTCAGGCGCCGGTCGAGTTCGGCGTCGTCGAGGCCGCTGAGCAGCACCTTGCCGATCGAGGTACGGACCGCCGGAAGGCGTGAGCCGACCTGGATGTTGGCGGTCACCAGGTCGGTGTTGCGCAGCCGGATCAGGTACAGCACGCGGTCGTCCGACAGAGTGCCCAGGTTGACCGTCTGCCCCGTCGCCTCGGCGAGCCTGCGCAACGGGGCGTCGGCCAGCTGCACGAGATCGAGGCCGCGCAGGGCGGAGAAGCCGAGGGTGAGCACCTTGGACGCCGGTCGGTAGGCGCCGTCCGGCAGTTGCTCCAGGAACCCCTCGCCCACCAGCGTGGCGGCCATGCGGAACGCGGTCGGCAGCGGCACTCCGGTCACGGCGGCCATGTCCGAGAGCTTCATGGACGGGCGCTGTTCCGAGAACAGTCCGAGGAGACGAAGTCCCTTGGCCAGCGCCTCCACTTGGTAACCGCGCTTCGGTGGCGTGGACTGGTCGGCGGGAGCGGGCGGCGATTCGCTGCGGGTCTCTTTGCGCGGGGGCACGACGGACGGCTCGCTTTCTGCACAGGGTTCAGCAAGGTTCGGCTGGCACTTTCATTCCATGGAAGCAGGTATCACATGAGGTTCGTCAGTGGAAAGGGCGCCCGATGACCGACCGGCTGGCCGGAATGACTCCGGATGAACTCACGGACGAGCAAGCTGAGGTCTATCGCGCCATCGCGGGTGGTCCCCGGGCCGCCGGACCGCAGGCGTTCGCGCTCGTCGACGAGAACGGGTGCCTGCGGGGCCCCTTCAACGCCATGCTGCTGAGTCCCCCGGTCGGTCTGCGCGTGCAGGCCGTCGGTGCCGCGGTTCGCTACCACTCCGTGCTGAGCGACCGCGTCCGGGAGCTGGCCATTCTCGCGGTGGCGGCCCATTGGGGCAGCGGCTTCGAGCGGGAGGCCCACGAGGCGGTGGGGCGCGCCTGCGGTCTGACCGACGAGGAGATGGCGGCCGTGCGCGCCGGTGGATTGCCCGAACTCGCCGACGCCGGCGAGGGCGTGGCACTGCGCGCCGCGACCGCACTGGCGGCTTCGGGTGCGCTGACGGACGAGGAGTACGACGCAGCGGTGACGGCACTGGGGGAGCGCGGCCTCTTCGAACTGACGGTGCTCGTCGGCTACTACGCGATGCTCGCCCTCCAACTGCGCGTCTTCGCTGGTGAACGGCCTGAATCCGGCCTCGAGGAGGCCGCCGCGTCCCGGCATCCGGCGAGCCCTTGACGGGCCGTCAGGGTGTCTCAATACTCAACCGAGTTCATGGAGTGAAGTGAGGTTTCATTCAGTGAAAGTAGAGGGAGAGGGAGGCAGGCCCTGATGAAGCTGGTCACCGCTGACGATGGACGCCCGAGCAGACTGGAGGCCGGGGGCCACGGAACTCCCGTACGGCAGAAGGCGGACCGGTGAGGCTCGCTGTCGTCGCGGACCGGGCCGTCCTGCTGCGCGGCGGCCGGGCCGCGGACGTCGCCACCGCCTCGAAGCACCGGCTGCCGTCCGACCCGATGGCCCTGCTGGAGAAACCCGATGGCCCTGCTGGAGAAGTGGCCGGCGTTGCGCGACTGGGCGGCCGGCCTCCACGAAGACGCGTACGACATGGCCGTGGACCCGGCTTCCCTCCAGGCGCCCGTGCCGCGGCCCCGGCAGGTGTTCGCCGTCGCGCTCAACTACCCTCCGCACGCAGCCGAAGCGGGGTTCACGCCACCCGAGGAGCCCCTGGTCTTCACCAAGTTCCCGACCTGCGTCACCGGCCCGCGCACCACCGTCGCCCTGCCTCCCGGCAAGGTGGACTGGGAGGTCGAACTCGTCGCGGTGATCGGCAGGGAGACCCACCGGGTGAGTCAGGAACAGGCCTGGGGCGCTGTGGCCGGGCTCACCGTCGGCCAGGACCTTTCGGAGCGTGTCAGTCAACTCCAGGGAAAACCGGCCCAGTTCAGCCTCGGCAAGTCCTTCCCCGGCTTCGGGCCCACCGCTCCCGTGCTGGTCACCCCGGACGAACTCGACGACCCCGACGACCTGGAGATCACCGGCTTCGTCAACGGTGAAGCGGTCCAGCACGACCGCACCAAGTCCATGACTTTTCCGGTCCCGGACCTGGTGGCCCGCCTCTCCGCCGTCGTACGTCTCCTCCCCGGCGACCTGATCTTCACCGGCACTCCGGCCGGAGTCGGCAACCGTCGCACCCCGCCCCGCTATCTCACCGAGGGCGACGAACTCGTCAGCCGGATCGGCGGCATCGGGGAACTGTGCCAGCACTTCACGGGACCCGCGGCCTGAACGGTGTCATGGGGCGTGCCGCAGTGCCCCGAGATCGAGAACACAGAGCTTTGGGCCACCGGTTCACTGTGGGTTACCTCATATGCGTTGCCCCAGTCGTCCCAGGATGCTGGAGTGACCCCATGGATCACGTTGCGGTACTGGCTCTGTTCGATCGGGACATGCGGGAAGGAGCGCGGCCGGACGCCCCGGATGCCCGGGTCGAGCGCGTCGGCAAGGTGGTGCGCCAGCTCGGCGCCGAGCGGGGCTGGAACGGGGTGATCTGGTCGGACCTGGACGAGGCCGGCGCGGACGCGGCGATCGCCGATCAGGTCAGGTACTTCTCCGATCTCGGGCGAGAGTTCGAATGGAAGCTGTACGGGCACGACAAGCCGGAGGACCTCGGGCACCGGCTGCGGACCGCCGGGTTCACCGCCGAGCCCGAGGAGACGCTGATGGTCGCCGAGCTGGGCGATCTGGCACTCGACGCGGAGCCGCCCGAGGGTGTACGGCTGCTTCCCGTCACCGACCGCGCGGGTGTCGACCTCGTGGCCGAGGTCCATGAACAGGCCTTCGGCACCGACGGCACGCGCCTGCGCCACCAGCTGCTGGCCCAGCTCACCGGCGACGCGGACACGGTCGTCGCCGTCGTGGCCCTCGCCGGTGACGCCCCGGTCAGCGCGGCCCGGATGGAACTCCTGCCGGGCACCCGGTTCGCGGGACTGTGGGGCGGTGGCACGGTCGAGGCCTGGCGCGGCCGGGGCATCTACCGCGCACTGGTCGCCCACCGCGCCCGCGTCGCCGCCGAGCGCGGCTACCGCTACGTCCAGGTCGACGCCTCCAGCCAGAGCCGCCCCATCCTCGCCCGCCTGGGCTTCCAGCCGCTGACCACGACGACGCCCTACGTGTATACGCGGTGACGCCCGGCCCGTATGTCCGACGGTGCTCGCCCCTGCGCGGGCAGTGACGCCCGGAAAGATTTTCAGGACCGATGTCACATCCCGGCCCGCTCGATCCGTCGCATCGGCATGACGACGAACCAGAGCATCCTCCTGGCCGGCGCGAGCGGAGTTCTCGGCCGGCACATCACCCGGGCCCTGACCGACGCGGGCCACCAGGTCACCGGCCTCGGCCGGGGCCCCGCCAACGGGGTCCAGGCCGACCTGATGGACCGCGACGCGCTGCTGCGTGCCGTCGACGGGCGGCACTTCGACACGGTCGTCCTCGCCGCCACCGCCCTGCGCAAGGCGCCCCTGCGCCACCGCGACATGCACGAGACCAACGCGCTGCGCATCGACGGCACCGCCCACCTCATCGAGGCCGCGCGGGCCACCGGCGCACGGCGACTCGTCGCCGAGTCGATGGTCTTCGGGTACGGATACGGCGACCACGGCGACCATGCCATCACCGAGGACGACACCTTCGGCCCGCAGGGCGCCACCGCGCAGCTGGAACAGCACATCGCGGCCATGCGCATCAAGGAACAACTCACCTTCGAGGCAACCGGGTTGGAGGGAATCGCGCTGCGCTTCGGGCTCTTCTACGGCCCCGGCGGCACCGACGCCATTCTGCCCATGCTGCGCAAGCGGCAGCTTCCCGTGGCCGACGACCAGGGACGGGTCCTGCCGTGGATCGACCTCGTCGACGCCGCGAGCGCGGTCGCCGCCGCCGTCGAACAAGGCCGCCCCGGCCAGGCTTACAACATCGTCGACCGCACCCCGCTGGGATTCGCCGCCCATGTCCGCGCCGCGGCCGAGCAGTTCGGACTGCCGAAGCCGATGACCGTACCGCTGTGGCTGCTGAAGCCCATGTCGTACGCACACGTCATGATGCGGACGGCCATGCGGGTGTCCGCGGCGAAGGCGGAGCGGGAACTGGGCTGGACCCCCGCCTACCCGTCCAGTCACGACGGGCTGGCCGCTCTCAATGCGGCCGCCTGACACGCAAACGGGGGCCGAACGGCCCGGAGCCGAGGGCCAATCGGCCCCCTGCGGGCGAGGGGACGGGACGGCATGCTGAGGGTGTGGACGCAAGCCGTCCCAGGGACTGCCTCCCGTCGCGCTCGACTCTCCCGCGCCAGGCGCCCGGTCGAGGCGGCAGGCCCGCCGACCCGAGGGGGAGCCGCGTCGGCGGGCCTGGACCCACACATGGCGTTCGGCACTCCGCATCCGGCACCGCGCATCCGGCTCGCTCAGAGATCGAGCTGGTACTCCACCGCCCCGTGCGTGGGCAGATAGCCGAGCGCGTCGTTGATGGAGCGCATGGGAGCGTTGCTGTCGGCGGTGTCCGTCAGCAGACCGCCGAGTTCGGGATACGTCCGCCGCGCCAGCCGGATCGTCTCCGCCTTCATCCAGAGTCCCAGGCGGTGACCGCGGTGCTCGGGCAGTACACCGGTGCCGTAGTGCTGGCCGTCACCCCGGCCGTCGCCGGGTACGACGAGTTCGGAGAAGCCGGCGATCGAGCCGTCCGCGCGGTCCACCACGGCGACCGTGTGGAGCAACTCCCCGCGCTTCGCGACTGTTTCGGCCGCTGCCAGGACCCGCTCCACGTCCCACACGACGGTCCCGTAGTCGGTGCCCTCCATCGGCATGTCGTCCATGGCGCGCCGCGAGTCGGCGAAGGTCTGCGCCAGCTCGGGTGGCACGGTGCCGTCCCAGTGCGTCAACTCGTAGCCCGGATGCGGTCGTTCGGCGATCCCGGAGATCCGCGCGGAATCCACGTCGGCCAGCGCGAGTCGTGCGTACGTCAGTGCCAGCACCCGGCGGAAGCCGCGCGCCGCGAGGAACAGATCACCGGGGGAGCCGGTCTCGGCCTGCGCGACGAGCGACCGCCGCCCGTCGTCCCGCGCGGCGGAGACGGCCGCGTCCAGCAGAGCGGCACCGACACCCTGCCGCCGCTCGGCAGGGTGTACGGCAACTTCCAGCTCCGCCAGATGATCCTGCCCCTCCTTGGTGAACAACCGCAGAAAGGCGGAGCCCACGGGGGCTCCCTCGGTGCCGGAGGCCAGCCAGGCCAGGCGGCGGCTCGACGGTGTGGGCTCGGGATCGGTCAGCGGTGTGATGCGCGGCGGCAAGGTCTCTCCGTGGCGTCGGGTGTGCGGGGGTGAAGCCCGCAGAACCTAGCCGCACCGGCGCGCCACCCGCAACGGAATTGAGCCCGCGCAGCGACACGCCGGCCCGCATCCGTATCGGCGCCGGGATCCACACCCCGCATGGGCACCCGGATCCGTACCCGCATCGCCACCCGGACGGGATGCCGGTCCGCAACCGCCGTACGCGAACGCCTCCGCTCGGCCCGTCAGCGGCGCACCCTCGCCCGGTCCAGCGCCGCGACGCCCAGCGCCGCCAGGCCGATCTGGATGAGCCACTCGATCCAGTCGACGCCCTTGGTGTCGGCGACGCCGAACGCGGAGGCTATCCCCGAGCCGATGAACGCGGCCACGATGCCGACGCCGATCGTCCACAGGATGCCGATGCGCTGGCGTCCCGGGATGACGAGCCTGCCGAGTACTCCGATGATGATGCCGATGAGGATGGCACTGATGATGCCTGAGATCTCCATCTCCGCCCCTCTTTGTCGGTCCCCCGCAGTTATGTATCTGCCCCCTGGGCGCGGAGGCAGTCCGCTCCGCTCCGCGCGCCCCGGGATGCGCTCCGGCGCCCTCCTGTTCAGCCGCCGTTTCGACATGTACCGTTCAAGAATCTGTCGCGCGGAAGACGGCCAACCACCGTTCTACGCGCGGAGACTTGGCGCCCGCACCGCCTCTCCCCACCCCTCACGGAGGTTCGCCGGATGCTCGGATTCAGAAGATCCCGCCACAGACTCACCACGGCGCTGGCCGTGTTCGGACTGCTCGTCACGGGCGCGGCCGTCCAGGCGGCCACCGCCGCTCCCGCGCACGCGGCGACCACACACCGCGTCCTGTTCGACAACGGCCACGCCGAGACGGCCGGCAACGCCGACTGGATCATCTCCACCAGCCAGCCCGACCCGCTCGGCCAGGACTCCTCCCCGTCCTCCGAGACGGACTGGACCGGCGCGCTCTCCTCCTGGGGCGTAGCCCTGCAGAACACCGGCAACTACAGCCTCAAGACGCTGCCTTCGGGCTCCAGCCTCACCTACGGCGGCTCGGCCGCGACGGACCTGTCGAACTTCGACGAGCTGGTGCTGCCCGAGCCCAACACGCTCTTCACGACCGCCGAGAAGACCGCGATCATGACGTTCGTGCAGAACGGCGGCGGCCTCTTCATGATCTCCGACCACACAGGCGCCGACCGCAACAACGACGGCTATGACGCGGTCGAGATCTTCAACGACCTGATGACCAACAACAGCGTCGACTCCACCGACCCGTTCGGCTTCTCCATCGATTCGCTGAGCATCAGCTCCGACTACCCGAGCGCCATCAGCGACAGCACCAACGCGATCCTGCACGGCTCGTTCGGCACCGTCACCAAGAGCCTGATCGCCAGTGGTACGACGGCCACGCTCAAGCCCGCCGACAACTCGGCCGTCAAGGGCCTGCTCTACCGGACCGGTTACTCCGGCAACACCGGCGCGTTCTTCGCCACCAGCACCTTCGGCAGCGGCAAGGTCGCCTTCTGGGGCGACAGTTCGCCGATCGACGACGGCACCGGCCAGTCCGGCAACACGCTGTACGACGGCTGGAACGACACCGGCGCCACGAACGCCGCGCTCGCCCTGAACGCCACCGACTGGCTCGTCGGCGCGAGCAGCGGAGGCGGTGGCGGAGGCGGTGGCGGCACCTGCACGGCCGCCCAGCTGCTCGCCAACCCCGGTTTCGAGTCCGGCAGTACGTCCTGGACCGCCACCAGTGGCGTCATCACCAACAGCAGCAGCGAGGCCGCCCGCACCGGCTCGTACAAGGCCTGGCTGAACGGCTACGGCTCGGCCAACACAGACACGCTCTCCCAGGCGGTCACCATTCCGTCCGGCTGCTCGGCCACTCTGAGCTTCTACCTCCACGTGGACACGGCCGAGACGACCACCAGCACGGCGTACGACACCCTGAAGGCCCAGGTCGTCAACAGCAGCGGCACGGTGCTGTCGACCCTGGCCACGTACTCGAACCTGAACGCCGCCTCGGGGTACACGCAGCGCACCTTCAGCCTCGGCACCACCTATGCCGGGCAGACGGTCACCATCAAGTTCACCGGCACCGAAGGCTCCACGCTCCAGACGTCGTTCGTCATCGACGACACGGCGCTCAACGTGAGCTGAGCGGGAACTGACCAGGACCTGAGCACGAGCTGAGCGAGAGGGCGGGCCCGGAATCGGGCCCGCCCCGTCCTGCTCCAGGCGCTGACATGCTGTGCGCGCCCGACGTGCTTTACGGGGCCGGAACCGTCTTCTCCGCCGTGTTCCACCCCGAGACCCGCACCCGAGCCGTCGACCCGTGCAGATCGGCCGTCCGGTACGTGGCCGTCAGAGTCGTCGACTCGCCGGGCCACAGACTGACCTGGTTGTCGGACCACTGAACCGGCAGCACCGGCTTGCCCTTCGCGTCCACGAGGTGCGCATCGGTGAGGAGCGACGGTGTCTTCCCGGTCCCGGTGTTCCGTACGGTGACCTTCGTCATAGACATGCCGTCCGGGCCCACGGAGGTCGAAGCCGAAGCCGAAACCGGCACGCGCGCCATGGAGTTGAGCCCCTTGAGGTTCGCGTAGCTCGTCGTCGGCGTGTACCACCATTCGGTGTCGGCCCAGTCGAGCGTGTCGGCCCTCGTCGACAGCCAGTAGACGTTGCGGCTGACCTCCTTGCCCTGGGCGTCGGTGAGGATCAGGCGTGCGAGATACGTCGTCGACAGCCCGCTCACCGAGGACGGCACCGTGAGCGCGGTGCGGCGCGCCCCGTCCCCGCCCAGGCTCACACCGGTCGCCGTCGTGTCGTACCTCTGGCTGCCGTCGGTGTTGAAGAGGGTGACCCGGGCCTTGAGACCGGACGCGGACGCGTGCCGGTTGTTGACCACGACGACCGAGCGGTTGTCGTACGAGTACTGGATGTGCAGCGGCTCATTGGCCTTCTTGGCGCCGAAGTAGGCACCGCCCTGGTCGAGGTAACGGTCCATCAACTGCCAGTGCAGTGACGTCCATCCGCTGTTGAACATCCAGTAGACGACCCCGGTCGAGGGCTTCGAGGAGTCGGTGGCGTTGCGCCCGTACGCCTCGTACTGCGCGCGCACGTTCTCGTACTGGGCGAGCTGCGCCTTGCGTACGTAGTCCGTGAGGCCGGTCGGTGCACCGTAGCGGCCGGTCAGGGCGGCGTCGTAGAGCTTGAGGGTGGCGAAGGTCGAGGACGGCGAGCGGTGGTACTGCTTGACGCCGGGGTTCTTCCAGAGGGTGTCCAGTTCGGCGGGGGACATCATGCGGCGCAGGGTGTCGAGTGTGGGGATGTCGGGGCCCGCGCTGGTCTCGGAGTTGAAGCCGGTGGCGCCGCCCTCGCGCTTGGCGTACCAGTAGTTCGGCGGGACCCAGTCGTACGGGCCGGTCATCTTCATGCCCGAACTGCCGGAAACCGGCGAGGAGCTGTCGGAGGCGGCGGCGACCACGGGCGTCGGCCAGTCGGCCGCCTTCAGCGCGGCGAGGTAGTTCCTCTCGATCGTCGCGTCCGGGGCGAAGTCGCTGCCGATGAGGAACGAGATGACGCTCGGGTGGTCGCGCAGCCGGGCGGCCTCGGCGGCCATCGACGCCTTGGCGACCGGATAGTCGGCGGCGGTCCACCTTTCGCCCGTCTCGTTGCCGTTGACCTGCCCCTCCCATTTGTCGCAGCACTCCCAGCCGGGCAGGGTGAGGATGCCGTACTGGTCGGCGAGATCGAAGAACTCGTCCGGTTCGATGTGCCCTTCCAGACGGATGGTGTTGAGGCCCAGGTCGAGCGCGTACTTCAGCCGGTCCTCGACGTAGGTGCGGTCCCAGCGCAGGAACTCGTCCGGTGACCAGCCGCCGCCCTTGATGAGCAGCCTGCGGCCGTTGATGCTGTACTGCCGGGCGCCGTCGGCGTTGAGCGGGGCCTTCACCTCGCGGATGCCGAAACTCTCGTGCGTGGTGTCCGAGGGGGTACCGGCGACGGAGGCGGTCAGGTCGAGGCCGTACATCGGCTGGCCGCCCATGCCCGCGGGCCACCACACCTTCGGCGACTTCAGGCGCAGGCCGGGGGAGTCGGCCGGTGCGAAGGTGACCGTCTTCGTCTGGTGCGCGGCGAGCGGGACGGTCTTCGTGAAGGACGTCGATCCGACGGTGCCGGAGACCGTGGCCGTGACGGCGGCGCCCGTCTCATTGCGCGCCTGTGCCTTGACCGTCAGGTCCGCCGAGGCGAGCGACGGGACGGCGAGCTTGGTCACCACGTGTGCGTCGCGCAGCGCGACCGGGCCGCCGCGGCGGACGAGGACGTCGCGGACGATGCCCATGTTCTCGTCGGGCGGCGGCTGCAGCCAGTCGATCCAGCCCATGGTGAGCTTCTTGTTCGGGGTGTTGGGCTGGACGCGGAAGGCGACCGTGTTGGTGCCCGCCCGCACCAGCGAGGTGATATCGAGTTCGTGGTGGGTGTAGGAGCCCGCCACATCGGCGGTCTTGGCGACCCGATGGCCGTTGACGTAGACGTCGGCCGCCGAGATCACCCCGCTGAAGTCCAGGTAGCTGCGCTCGGAGGTGTCCGCGACCGTGAAGTCCGAGCGGTACCACCAGGGCACGGTGAAGTCGGCCTTCGGGATCTTCTGCTGGTTGGTCGAGTAGAACGGGTCCGCGTACTTCCCGTTCGCGAGCAGCGCCGCCAGGACCGTGGAGCGGGAGCCCGCCGGATACCAGCCGCGCGCCGGATAGCCGGGGGAGGAGACGGCTGCGGCGGAGTCGGTGACCTTCGCCGTCGACTGGATCGTGTAGCCCGACAGCGCGGTGGTGCTGCCCGGCGCGGAGGTCACCGCGGTGACGCGGGCGCCCGGTGCGGTGAGCGGCGCGGCGATCGGTCCCGTGTCATGGGCTCCGGCCCACGCGCTCGTGGACAGGGTGCACAGGAGGCCCAGGGCTACGGCGGCCGTGGCGCAGCGCCGTCGTGAGGCAGGGCGGTGGAACACGGTGGTCTCCTTGGGAGGTGGGGGAGCATCCGCGCTTCGACACTGCAAGTTAGGAAACTTTACTAACTGGCCCCACAAGCTAGGCGGCTGAGTAAGTCATGTCAATCACCGCAGGCGTGCGCGCCCCACTCCTGAAGCCGGTCGCGGCTCCCGCGGCCGAGGAGCGTCACTGCCGGGGAGTTCGCCCCGTTCAGGAAGCCGACCGTCGCTCGAACACCACATCACGGGCCGTCCCCAGCGCCGTCGCCACCGCACCGAGCAGCACCGCGTCCTCACCCAGCCGGCTGGGCACGATCTTCGGGCGCAGCGGAGTGAGGGCGCGCAGGGTCTCGCGCACCGGACGCAGCAGCAGATCGACGCTGTGGCCCACACCCCCGCCGAGGACCACCAGATCCGGGTCGAGGACCGCGGCCGCCGCGGCCACCGTGTGCGCGATCCGCTCGCCCTCCAGCTGCACCGCCTGGACCGCGGCGGGATGGCCCGCGCGTGCCGCGTCGAAGACGGCCTTCGCGGTGAGCTGGCCGGTCATCCCGAAGTGCCGCGCCGCCTCGACGACGGCCACGCCCGACACCGCGTCCTCCAGGGTCTCCGGCTTCTGCTGCCCCGGCCACGGCAGGAACCCGATCTCCCCGGCCCCGCCGTGCGCCCCCGTGAACAGCCGCCCCTCGCTGACGACACCCATGCCGAGACCGGTGCCGATCATGATGTACGTGAACAGCCGGCTGCCCGCACCGACTCCGTACGTGTACTCGCCCAGCGCCGCGAGGTTGGCGTCGTTGTGCACCTCCAGCGGGATGCCCAGCTCCTCGCGCATCCGGTCGAACAGGCCCGCGCGGCCCCACCCGGGCAGATGCATCGCGTACCGCACCCGGCGCTGCTTCTCGTCGTACACGCCCGGCGTGCCCACCACCGCGTGGGCCACCTCGTCCGCGCCGACACCGGAGTTGGCGACGACCTGGTGGGCCGTGGCGACCACCAGGTCGGCCATGGCGCCGGAGGTGCGCGCCCGGTTGCGTACGTCGGCCCGCGCGACCACCGCGCCGTCGAGATCGGCGACCGCGACGCGCAGCCAACTACGGCCGATGTCGATGCCGAGCGCGTAACCGGCCGCGGGATCGGGGGCATACAGGACGGCGACCCGGCCGCGTTCCGGTGCGTGGGTGCCGACCTCGTGGACCAGCCCGGCCTCCTCCAGGGCCGCGAGCGCGCTGGAGACCGTCGGCTTGGACAGACCCGTCTCGCGGGCGAGCTGGGCGCGTGAGGCGGCGCCGCCGGTGCGCAGCCGGTCGAGCAGCAGCCGCTCGTTGGTGCTGCGCAGCCGCCGGCGGTTCCAGGGCTGTTCGGGCTGCTCTGCGGCGTCGCTGGCGGGCATCGCACCATTCTCACGCATTCATGACACCCTCTTGACGCATCTAGTAAGGCTCCTTAACTTTATCGCCCAGTCAGCCTCGCCGGGCGAGCCAAGGGGAGCCCAGCGCCGGCCGGTCACCCGCCGCCCTTGATCCGCCGCCATTCGTCCGTCGGTCGCCACTGAGGCCGGCCGTCACCACGTACCTCTCCCCGCGTCCCGCTTCAGGAGGACCCATGTCCGGCAGCCCGCCACCCAAGGGCGGTTTCGTCCGCCGCGTCGGCCTGTTCCAGGCCACCGCCATCAACATGAGCCAGATGTGCGGCATCGGACCGTTCGTGACGATCCCGCTGATGGTCGCCGCGTTCGGCGGCCCGCAGGCCGTCATCGGCTTCGTCGCCGGCGCCCTGCTGGCACTCGCCGACGGGCTCATCTGGGCCGAACTGGGCGCGTCGATGCCCGGCTCCGGCGGCAGTTACGTCTATCTGCGCCAGGCATTCCAGTACCGCACCGGACGGCTGATGCCGTTCCTGTTCGTGTGGACGGCCATGCTCTTCATCCCGCTGATCATGTCCACCGGCGTGGTCGGCTTCGTCCAGTATCTGGGCTACCTGGCCCCCGACATGGGCAGGACCACCGGGGACCTCATAGGGCTCGGCATCGTCGCCCTCGTGGTGATCCTGCTGTGGCGCGGCATCGAGCACATCGCCCGCATCACCGCCGTCATGTGGGCCGTCATGATCACCTCGGTCGTCCTGGTGATCCTCGCCGCGGCCACCGACTTCAGCGCCCACCTGGCCTTCACCTACCCGGCGCACGCCTTCGAACTGACCAGCGGTCACTTCTGGCTCGGCTTCGCCGCGGGACTGACCATCGGCATCTACGACTACCTCGGCTACAACACCACCGCGTACATGGGCGCCGAGATCAAGGACCCGGGCCGCACCCTGCCCCGCTCCATCATCTTCTCGATCCTCGGCATCATGGCGATCTATCTGCTGCTGCAGATCGGCACGCTCGGCGTCATCGACTGGCGGCGGATGACCGATCCGGGGGACATCGCCTCGACATCCGTGGCGTCCGCCGTCCTGGAGGAGACCTGGGGCAAGGGCGCCGCCGACACCGTCACGGTCCTCATCCTCATCACCGCGTTCGCCTCGGTCTTCACCGGACTGCTCGGCGGCTCCCGAGTGCCGTACGACGCCGCCCGCGACCGCGTGTTCTTCCGCCCCTACGCCAAGCTGCACCCCAAGCACCGGTTCCCGATGCTGGGCCTCGCGACGATGGGCGTCATCACGGCGATCGGCTTCCTCATCGGCCGCCACACCGACCTTGCCACGCTCATCCAGCTGCTCACCACCGTCATGGTGATCGTCCAGGCGCTGGCCCAGATCGTCGCCCTCTCGGTGCTGCGCAAACGGCAGCCGGGCCTGCGCCGCCCGTACAGGATGTGGCTCTACCCCGTACCGAGCTTCCTCGCGCTCGCGGGCTGGCTGACCATCTACGGATACGCGGACAAGAACTCCCCGGGCCGCCACCCCATCGAATGGTCCCTCGCCTGGCTCGCCCTCGGCTGCGTCGCCTTCGTCATCTGGGCACGCCTGGAGAAGGTGTGGCCCTTCGGGCCCAAGGAGATGAGCGAGGAGTACCTGACCGCGCCGACTCCGGACACGGAGCCCGCCGGGACGTGACGCGGGGGCGCCGCCCTCTTCAGGAACTGGCGGACATCCAGCCGGTGGCGGCCACGACCTCACGCGCGATGTCGGTCACCGCGCGGTCGTCGGTCGCCACCCGCACGGTGTCCGCCGGCGCCCGCTCGTCCAACAGCCGAGCCTTGCGGGCGCTGTTCTCCATCTCCCGCTCCAACTCTGAGCCGATCTCCCGCCCCTTGAGCCGCTCGGCGGTGATCTCGTCGCTGGCGGTCAGCAGCACGCGTACGAGTCGTACGTCTGCTCCCAACGCGCGCTCGAACAGGCCCGTCGACTGGTCCAGCACGCTCACGGTGTTGGTGTAGATCAGGCGCCGGTAGCCCAGCTCGGCGAAGTTCCCCCACACCGCCCGCAGATTTCGCTCGGTCACTGCGGCGCGGTGCGGATCGCCCTCCGGTGCCGGGTGCACGTATCCCATGTAGTCGCCCTCGATCACCGCGTGGGCGACCTCCGCGGCGCGCAGTTGCGCCGAAATCTCCCAGCCCACGGTCGTTTTGCCGACGCCCGCGCGTCCCCCGATGAGCAGGACCTCCGCGCGGGTCACCGGCGGCGCCCTTCGCCCGCGACGTCGTCGCTGTCGAAATGGCTCCAGGTCCGCAGGACGACCACCCGGCCCTTCGCCTCACGAACGACCGGTTCGTCGTCGGTCGGCACGAACCCGGCGGCCTTGGCGACCGCCTGGCTCGCCCCGTTCCCGTCCTCTATGCACAGGACCACCCGCCGCACCGCGGCACGACCCTTCACGAAGTCCACCGCGAGCCGCACCGCGCGGGTCGCGAGCCCCCGGCCCCGGTACGCGGCCCCTACGCCATAGGCGAGTTCGACGTCCCGCTCATCGGCCGCGCTGCGGAACAGCAGGATCTCCCCCTGTGGCACCCCGCCGTCCGTGGTGATGGCCAGCTGCACCACATGCCCCTCGGTACCTTTCTGCGCGGCGGCGGCCAGATACGCCCGCGCGGCCGCGGTGTCGAACGGCGACGCGACCGGCGTCCACCGGTCGATCTCGGGATCGTCGTAGATCGCGACGAGGTCCGCCACGTCGTCGGCGGACCATTCGCGCAGCTGAAGCCCCAGTCCTTCAATGCGCAGCGGCCTGGGAACGTCGAACGTCGGTCGGCTGTCCATCAGTTGATCCTGCCGTGCGGAGCGGCTGCCGGCCAAGAGGTTCTCGCGGGGACGAGGTCCGGGGCGGAGCCGAGGTACGGGCTCGGCTGCTCGGCGCACCGCACCGCCGCGCGGATCTCGGCCGCCGGATCTCCCCGATGGTAGCGCCGCTCCGAAGGCTCGATGCCGTCGAGGAACTCCTGGTAGCGGACGGCGTACGTGAGATGGGCGAGTGGCTCGGCGAGGGCGAGGGCGCGGGCCGGATCGGCGGCCGGGACCCGCGCCTTCCAGGCGTCGGTCCAGGCGCGGGCGGCCTGCGCGCGGCGCGACTCGGGGAGGAAGTCGTGGACGCGCAGTCCGTCCAGGACCGGGTTGCCCCAGTGGGCGTCGGCGAAGTCCACGACCACGGGTGCGCCACCGTCACCGCGCCAGTTGCCGGGATGGAAGTCGCCGTGCACGAGCGTGTCGGGCAGCCCGCACTCGGCGAGGAGGTCCCAGCGGTTCATCAACTCCCTTGCGCGGGCGATCTCTTGAGTGTCCAGCTCCCGCGCGACCGGTCCGTCGAGCAGCTCCTGGAGCTGTGCGGTGAGAACCGGCGTACGCCAGTCCCGGATGCCGGGCAGAGGTGCGGAAGCCAGCGCCGTCTGCGCCGCCACGAGGCGCTCCATGACGGCGGAGACCGTCTCGGACGACGCCTGCCAGCAGTCCTCGCCGGGGATGTGCTCCATCAGCATGCGGTGCTCGCCGGATCCGAGGACGGTCGTGACCAGACCGGGGTCGACCTGCGCGAACGCGCCGACGACTGTGGCCTCGTCGGCCGCGAAGCGCGGTGTCGTCTTGAGCCAGACCGTGCCCCGCGCCGTGGGCAGCCGGAAGAGCCCGGCCAGATTCCATGTACGGCGCTGCTCGACCGGACCGGTCACCGGCCGCCCCGCCGCGGCCAGCGTGTCGGCCGCCCAGGCGAGGAGGTCGCGCAGACCGTCGGCCCGCGCCCACGGCGCACGCAACACCTGGGGACGGTTCAACAGGCCTTGATCGACGGGGAGTCGGTCGAGCAGTCCGGGCACGGGGCGCGCCAACGCCTCGACGTGGTACGTCACATGACCGTCCCGTCCGCCCGCACCGCCGTCGACGTCGACGAGACGCAGGACCAGCACCGGAACGCCGAGCAGCCCCTCCAGATGGCCGATGACCGGTTCCACCTCCGACCACCAGGGGATGTCCACGGGGAAGGGTCCGGCGACACCGAGGAAGTCCTCGCCCGAGGTCACCCATACGCTCACGGTTCGGCTCACGGCGCCAGTGTGAGGGCGACGGCTGTCGACGGCGAGGGAATATCCGGGCCTCCGCCAACTGGGTTGCTCTATAGGACTGACGGCGCTACCGTCCAGTAAGTTGTTGGCGGGACAGCAGGACGCCGACACACGGCACAGGCACAGGGCGCAGATACAGGGCGCACACACAGGACTCACTGGAACCCGCTGGGTGTGAGGAGCCGATGAGCGTGGCCGACACCGGACAAGAGACCTGGCAGACCTCCGCGTGCATCCTCTGCGAGTGCAACTGCGGAATCGAAGTCCAGCTGGACGGGCGGCGCTTGGCCCGGATCCGCGGCGACAAGAGGCACCCCGCCTCGGCCGGCTACACCTGCGAGAAGGCCCTGCGCCTCGACCACTACCAGAACGGCCGCCACCGGCTCACCTCCCCGCTGCGCCGCCGCGCCGACGGGACGTACGAGGAGATCGACTGGGACACCGCGCTCGACGAGATCGCCGAGCGGCTCATGGCCGTGCGGGACGAGCACGGCGGCGACAAGATCTTCTTCTACGGTGCCGGAGGCCAGGGCAACCACCTGGGCGGCCTGCACACCAAGGCGCTCCAGGCGGCCCTCGGCAGCCCGTACTTCTCCAACGCGCTCGCCCAGGAGAAGACCGGAGAGATGTGGGTCGACGCGAAGCTCTACGGAGGCCACACCAAAGGCGACTTCGAGCACGCCGAGGTCGTCGTCTTCCTCGGCAAGAACCCCTGGCAGTCGCACAGCTTCCCGCGGGCCAGGCCGACCCTGCGGGCCCTCGCCAAGGACCCCGGCCGTTCGATGATCGTCCTCGACCCGCGGCGCAGCGAGACCGCCGCCCTCGCCGACTACCACCTCCAGGTACGGCCGGGCACGGACGCGTGGTGCCTGGCCGCCCTGCTCGCCGTCATCGTCCAAGAGGACCTGTGCGACGCCGAGTTCATCGAAGCGCACACGACGGGGACCGCCTCGGTGCTCGACGCGCTGGCCGGCGTACCGGTGACGGAGTACGCCGCCCGCTGCGGAGTGGACGAGGAGCTGCTGCGGTCGGCGGCACGGCGCATCGCGACGGCCGCGAGCGTCACGACGTACGAGGATCTGGGCGTCCAGCAGGCACCCCACAGCACCTTGGTGTCGTATCTGAACAAGCTGCTGTGGATCCTGACGGGGAACTTCGGGCGGCCCGGCACGATGTTCCTGCACTCCGCGTTCGCCGCACTCGCCGGCGGCAGCGGGAAGTCCGGCCGCGGGCGCCGCACCCCGGTCACCGGAGCGAAGATCATCTCGGGTCTGGTGCCGTGCAACTCCATCGCCGAGGAGATTCTCACCGACCACCCCGACCGGTTCCGCGCGATGTGGATCGAGAGCGCCAACCCGGCCCACTCGCTTGCCGATTCACGCGCTTTCGCGGAGGCGCTGGACGCCCTCGACCTGGTGGTCGTCGTCGATGTGGCGCTCACCGAGACCGCCCGGCGCGCCGACTACGTCCTGCCCGCGGCCAGCCAGTTCGAGAAGTGGGAGGCGACCTTCTTCAACACCGAGTTCCCGCACAACGCCTTCCAGCTCCGCCCACCTGTCCTCGACCCGCTGCCCGGCACCCTCCCGGAACCCGAGATCTACGCCCGGCTGCTGCGCCGCCTGGGCGCCGCCGACGAGGGACTCCTGACCAGCCTCACCAAGGCGGCCCACACCTCACGCGCCGCGTTCGGGCAGGCCTTCTTCGCCGCCGTGGGGGAGGACCCGACGCTGTTCGGCCTCGCCCCGTACCTCCTGTACGAGACGCTCGGCACCGCGCTCCCGGAGGGGCGGCGCGCCACGGCGCCGGTGTGGGGACTGGCCCAGCTGTGCGCGATGACGTATCCGGACGCCGTGCGCCGCGCCGGATTCACCGATGGGGACGCCCTCTTCGACGCGATCGCGGGAACGCCCTCCGGGGTCACCTTCACGGTCGACGACTGGGACGACGTATGGACCTATGTGCGCCGCCCCGATCGCCGCTTCACGGTAGAGATCCCCGAACTGATCGAGAAATTGCGGGAGTTGAGTGACCCCGAGAGCCCCGGGAGTTCGCCCACCAGTGCCGCGTACCCGCTGGTCCTCTCGGCGGGCGAGCGCCGCTCCTTCACCGCCAACACCATCTACCGTGACCCGACCTGGCGCCGCCGCGACGCGCAGGGCGCCCTGCGCATCAGCCCCGCCGACGCCGGCCGACTCGGCCTGAGCACCGGGTCCGCGGCCCGCCTGCACACCGAACGCGGCAGTGCCCATGTGGTCGTCGAGGTCACCGACATGATGCGCGAGGGCCATATCTCCCTGCCCAACGGCCTCGGCGTCGACCACCCCGACCACGGCACGGTGGGTGTCGCCCCCAACGACCTCACCTCCCTCCACCACCGTGACTGGCTGGCCGGAACCCCGTGGCACAAGCATGTTCCGGCGCGCTTGGAGGCCCTGGGCCCGCTCCAGACCCTGTCCTAGGCGGGCGGCAGGCGCCGGAGATCAAGTGCGCTGTGGATGGCCGGGCCGGGAGTCTGCTTGGCGCGAGCCGCGAGATCCTCGAAGTACGTCATGGTCAAAGTGCCGTGCCGGGCCCGCTCGTTGTAGATGTAGGGGCTCAATGCCTCCCACATTCTCTGGACGTTGACGCTGTAGGACCCGAGTACGAGATGCTCGTCGACGACCCCGTGGGCGACCAGCTTCCCGACGTCGTCGTAGAACTGTCCGACGCGCCGTATGTGTTCCCTGGGCTCGGGCGGGAGGTTCCGGTAGCCGTCGTGATGGGGGTGCTGCGGACCCAGTTCGGTGCGGATGTACTCGACGGATCGCAGGAAGTCGGGGCTGCGCGTCTCCTTGAACATGTCGATGATGATCGGCAGGACATTGGAGTTGTGTGCCAGTCGCAGCTGTCCGCGCGACATCGCGATCGAGGTGGCCAGGGCGGTGACGGACACCCCGAGGGCCAGCAGGTTCAGCATCAGAGACCCATCCATGCGGTGAGGCTAGCTTCACGGTGCCCGGATTCCTGTGCGTCTTGTGAATCTTGAGGCCGACGGGTCCACTGTGGTGGTGGCATCCTTGACATGCAAGTGAGTGCCTGCATAACGTGGGGCGTGCGATCAGACGACGACTCCGCGATGGACCAGGTCTTCAAGGCGCTGGCCGACGGGACACGAAGGCGGCTCCTCGACCGGCTGCACGAGCACAGCGGTCAGACACTCGGTGAGCTGTGCGAGCGCATCGACATGACACGTCAGTCGGTGACGCAGCATCTCGGCGTGCTGGAGGCCGCCAACCTCGTCAGCACCGTGCGCCGGGGGCGGGAGAAGCTGCACTACCTCAATCCGGTGCCGCTCCACGAGATCCAGGAGCGGTGGATCGACAAGTTCGAGCGCCCGCGGCTGCGCGTGCTCGGCGACCTCAAGCGACGAGCCGAGGAAAGCATGGCCGGCAAACCGAGCTTCGTGTACGTCATCTACATCGAGAGCACGCCCGAGAAGGTCTGGGACGCGCTCACCGACGCCGACCTGACCGCCGTCTACTGGGGCCACCGCAATGTCTCGGACTGGAAGCCCGGTTCCCGCTGGGAACACCGGCGTGCGGATGGCTCGGGCATCGCCGATGTGGTCGGCACCGTCGTGGAGAGCGACCGTCCCACCCGGCTGGTGACGACCTGGGTCGCGCCCGAGGAGGAAGGGCAGGAGGACAAGTACTCCCGGGCCACCTTCGACATCCAGCCGCACGGCGACATCGTCCGGCTCACCGTGACCCATGAGGACCTGGCCCACGACGCCATGCTGCGGGACACGGCCGCCGGCTGGGCCGCGGTGCTGTCCAACCTGAAGTCCTTCATCGAGACCGGCAGCCCGCTGCCGCAGGAGCCGTGGCTGGTGCCGAACCGCTGAACGGCCAAGGAGAGACCGGTCCGCGCGGGGCGGGCCGGCCTCGGTCTTCCTTTTCCTCTTTCTTTTTCTTCAGCTTTCGCCTTCCTTCAGCTATCGCCGCTCTCCTCCGTTTCCTTCTCCTACCTTCCGTGCTGCCGGGTCTACGCCCGGGGGGTGCTCTTCGTCGCCGTGACCGCGCACATCGCCCCCAGCACCACGGCCAGCGCGCCGATGATGATGCTGTTGAGGACGACTCCGGTGTCCGGGCTGGTGCCGACAATCCACGGCGAGATGATCATCCATGTGCCGATCGCGCAGATGGCCCAGCTCAGGCCGTACATCCTCTCCGGCGTGACGGTGAATCCGAGGGCCAGCACGGCAATCGCGATGCCGATGATCAGGTTGTGGGTCACCAGGGCGGGCTGGCTCGTCGAGTAGTGGAGTATCCACGGGGACACGGCGCAGTACAGACCGAGCAGGAACACCGGCCCGTCCACGAGCGCCACATCGCGACCACCGACCATGCGGTCATACCGAGCCCGCATTTCGGATACATCGGGGTGGCTGGTGATGTCACCCCTGGGGTGCGAGACGTTGGCCATGACTCGTCTCCTTCGATCGCTCTCGATCTCCACGGCCCGACCGCGTCTGGTGCGGTATGCGGTAAGCGCCGTGTACATCCATTCTGCGCTTATTTCTTCTTTATGTGTAGATCTGGCGGGTCCGAAGGGGCATGAGTGATGCGCTCCGCCGCTCCGCGGGGCCGAGGAGGGTCGCCTCAGGGGGCGATGAGCAGACGGGCGATGGCGCGCCGGGCCCGCGTGGGCGCCTGCGGATCGCGGTGCAGCTGGATGGCCTGATCGGCCGCCAGGGCTACGCCGTTGAGCTCGAAGACGAGCTGGTCCACGTCCGTGCGCTCCGGGAGCTCGCGGTTGTCGACCGCGGTGTTCAGCTCCGACGAGACGTACGCCGACCACGCGGCGAGCGCTTCCAGCACCGCGTCGCGGACCGGGCCCGGGCGACCGTCGAACTCGGTCGCCACGGAGGTGAGGAAGCAGCCCCCGTGGCCCTCGCCCCCGGCCATGTAGTCGATCCACTCGTCGAAGGCGCGCGCCAGCCGCTCGGTACCGGGCCTGGCGCCCACGGCGCGCGCGGGCACCCGCAGCCGGAACCGCTCGACCGCCGCCTCCAGAACGGCGAGTTGCAGCGCCTCCTTGCTGCCGAAGTGGCCGATCACCCCCGCCTTGCTCATCTCCAGATCGGTCGCGAGCCGGCCGATGGTGAGGCCTTCGAGGCCATCCGTAGAGGCCAGTGCGAGGGCGCTCTCGATGATCCGGTCGCGGGTGGCGGCGGTTTCGGCAACGGACTTGCGCGGGCTCATGGAGTCACTTTAACCTAACGATCGTTCGTAATTAGCATACGATCGTTCGTTATCTAAGGGGCGCACTGTGAAGATCCACCACCTGAACTGCGGTTCCATGCGGACGATCGACACCGAGCAGGTGAGCCTGCCCGCGGTCTGTCACTGCCTGCTCGTCGAGACCGACCGCGACGGACTCGTCCTGGTCGAGAGCGGCATCGGTACGGCCGATGTGGCGCGGCCGGAGGAGAGCCTCGGCGCGGAGTTCCTCGGCCGGGCCCAGCCCGTCCTCGATCTGGGCGAGACCGCGCTGCACCAGGTCGTCGCGCTCGGGTTCCGACCCGAGGACGTCCGGCACATCGTGCTCAGCCACCTCGACCTCGACCACGCGGGAGGCCTCGCCGACTTCCCCTGGGCCAAGGTCCATCTGAGCGAGGCCGAACACCGCGCGGCGATGGCGGCACCCGGCGCCCACCCGGAGGACCGGCTCCGCTACCGCCCGGCCCAGTGGGCGCACCGGCCGCACTGGGTGACGTACGCGCGGCCCCAGGGCGACCCCTGGTTCGGCTTCGACGCGGTCCGCCCGCTGGAGGGCCTGGACGCGGACATCCTGCTCGTTCCGCTGGGCGGCCACACCGCCGGCCACAGCGCGATCGCTGTCGAGGCTCCGGGCCGATGGCTCCTGCACTGCGGCGACGCCTACTACTTCCACCGCGAGATCGATCCCGACCGGCCCCAGGGCCACCCCGGCATGGACGTCCTCCAGCAGATCACCGAGGTGGACAGGCCGCTGCGGCTCGGCAACCATGCCCGTCTGCGGGAACTTGTGCGTCTGCACGGCGACGAGGTCGACGTCTTCAGCGCGCACGACCCTTGGGAACTGGCACGGTTCACGGGCGGAGGCGGGGATGCGGGAACCGAGTGAGGACGAGTTGTCGACGCCGCATGAGGGCGAGCTGTCGACGCTGAACGAGAGTGAGTTGCCGCTGCGGTTGCCCGAGCGGGTCTGGACAACGCCGTACGTCGGCCGACGCTTTCCCGGCTCACGGTCCGTCGCCGAGAAGCCGGGCCTCACCGAGGGTGCCAACTGCCAGTTCTTCGCCTACGAAGTGCTCCGCCACTTCGGCCTGGACATTCCCGCGTGGCGGTCGAGCGACCTGTGGGCCGACACCGAACTCACCGAGCGGGTACGCGTTCCCAGGCCGTTGGACCTTGCCCTCTTCAACGCCGACGACACCGCGTGGGGCGCCCACGTCGGGGTGGCCGCGGGGGAGGGGAAGGTCCTGCACCTGTGCAGGGAGGCGGGCCGTCCGGCCGTCTGGACGCTGGAAGAGTTCACCGCACGGGAGCGCTACCGCACCCTGCTGGGCTTCAAGCGTGTACGGCCCGGACGTGCCTGACGGAAGAGGGCGTCAGCTCATCCCACCGTCGGTGTGGGCGACAGGGAAGCCGAGGCGCCGTCCGCGGGCGGACTGAGCACGACGGTCGGCTCGCCCTGCTGCGGCGCCGGAGGCGTGACGTCCTGCGCGGGCAGATTCGGGTTCTTGGTCTCCTGGAACAGCACCTGATCGAAGTTGACCAGCCCGGTCTTCTCCATCACCGTGATGTGGTCCAGCACGGTGTCATTGGCCTGGTCGGCGAGTTGACGTACCAGCGTGTTCTCGGTCGTGGCCCGGATCTTCGCGATGACCGGGAAGATCTGCCCGTGGGTCACCCGCAGGATGTTGGCGAGGTCGTTGTCGAACTGATTGCCGCTGTCCGCGCTCAAGGTCGCCACGAATCCCTGCTGTTGCGGCGACGGCTTGTTGGGCAGGGTGATACCGAGTTGGGTGGCGACCTTGCGGCAGGTGGCGTCCAGCGCGGCATGGCCCTTGATCAGGTGCTGACCGGCGGTCCTGACCGCCGGGGTGGTGCCCTTCTGCAGGGCCAGCTGCCCGGAGGGGTACTCCCACAGTCCGGCCGCGCGCACCTTGACGACGAAGTCGCGGTCGGCCTCGGTCAACGGGCCCGTCGAGGTGTGGGCGATGACGCGCGTCGGGGAGCTGGCCGTGGTCTGCAACCCGAGCACGGCGGGGTAGGCGAGTGCGGCGATGGTCATGCTCAACGCGCCGGCCACGAAGAGGGTTCCTACGTTCCGAGTGATGCGCATTGAGCCTCCTGGCGGCGCGGCAGCCCAGAGCCGGTCGCTCTGCGCCGCCGCGTGGTGGATCCGGTGCCGATGGATCCGGTACGGGTGGTTCGGACGCCCACCAGTACGGTCGTACGCGCGAGGGAAATCTTTACTCCGGGTAAAATCCGTGGTGCCCGATCGCGCGGCCGGCTGGCGATCAGCGGCTCTCGCCCGCCGAGGAGGCCGGACACCGGCACCGTGTCCAGTGAGGCCGGGGGACCGTCCGGGCGTACACACAACACCGGCCGCCCGCACAGCAGTTCGGCGCTCTCGAAGTTTCCAGCAGATCGACGCCGAACCGGGTGACCGCCGCGATGCGATGTATTCCAGCTGCTCAATTCGTACCGCAGCCGATCGTCGACGCGCTCGTGCCGCGTTCAAGGGTTTCCTTATGACACCTTCGTGAAATTCGGCGGTCCGGGATACGAGACCGGTCGGCCATTCCTTGACGGTCCGGACCGGGGGCTGCGACGATCGGCGACATGAAGACGCGACTGGACCTCACGCGACGACGCCATGTCGACCTCGCGCGTGTCTCCAGCTCCTTCTGTTGTCGCGAAGCCTGACGATCCCGACGGTAGGGTCCCCTTCGCACGGGCCGGTTCGCCCCGGTGCTCTCTCCCCGCACGGCGCACCTCGATGCATTGCCCTGCCCGCCGCACTCAATTCGCCGCCCGCATTCGCTGTGAATTGCCGGTCCTCAATTCGTCATGCCCTCGTTCCGCACGCCGGGAGTTGTCCGTGCCCCCGGCTGAATCCGCGACACATTCCGTACCTCACGAAAGAGGGCTCATGGCCATCGTCCTGTCCGTCTCCGGCAGCCCCTCGGTCTCCTCCCGCACCGCCAAACTGCTGCGCCACCTGGACACCCGACTCGCCGGGCAGGGCCACGAGGTGATCCCGCTCGACGTCCGCACGATCCCCGCCGAGGCACTGCTCGGTGCCGACTTCAAGCACCCCGCCATCGTCGAGGCGACCGAACTCTTCGCCCGCGCCGACGGCGTCGTCATCGGCACCCCGGTCTACAAGGCCGCCTACTCGGGCGTGCTCAAGGCCCTGCTCGATCTGCTCCCGCAGTACGCCCTCGCAGGAAAGACCGTCCTGCCGCTCGTCACCGGAGGCAGCACCGCCCATGTCCTCGCCCTCGACTACGCCCTGCGCCCGGTGCTCAACTCCATGGGTGCGGCGCACATAGTCCAGGGCTGGTTCACCCTCGACAAGGACATCACCACGGGTGAGGACGGGAGCATCACCGTGGCACCGGGCACAGCCGAGGCCCTGACCCAGGTCGTCGACCAGTTCTCGGCCGCCCTGGGGCGTACGCGCCTGCTGGCCGCGGCGGGGTGACCGTGATCGCCGGCACATCGGCCGTCGCGCACTGAGCGGCACCAAGACCCGCCCCGTCACGGCCTCCTGCGACCCCCTGGCCCACCGCCCCCCACGATCGGAGAACGCCGCCGTGTCCCTCACCTTCCACTGGTTCCTGCCCACCAACGGCGACAGCCGGCATGTAGTCGGCGGCGGCCACGGCACCCCTGCCACCGCCTCCGGCCGGGACCGGCCGCCGACCGTCGCCTATCTGAGCCAGATCGCCCGCGCCGCCGAGGACCTGGGCTTCGTCGGTGCGCTCACGCCCACGGGCGCCTGGTGCGAGGACGCCTGGCTGACCACCGCGATGGTCAGCCAGCACACCGAACGGCTGAAGTTCCTGGTCGCCTTCCGCCCGGGCTTCGTCTCGCCCACGCTCGCCGCGCAGATGGCCGCCACCTTCCAACGGCAGACCGGTGGACGACTGCTGCTCAACGTGGTCACCGGCGGTGAGAGCCACGAGCAGCGCGCCTACGGCGACTTCCTCGACAAGGACGCCCGATACCGCCGTACCGGCGAATTCCTCCAGATCGTGCGGGACTTGTGGGACGGCAAGACCGTCGACCTGGCCGGCGAGCACCTCCAGGTCGAGGACGCCAAGCTCGCCAGGGTCCCCGACCCGGTCCCCGAGGTCTACTTCGGCGGTTCCTCGCCCATCGCCGGAGAAGTCGCCGCCCGCCATGTCGACGTCTACCTCACCTGGGGCGAACCGCCCGCACAGGTAGCCGAGAAGATCGCCTGGATCCGGGGGCTGGCGGCGAAGGAGGGGCGTACCCTCCGGTTCGGGATCCGGCTGCACGTCATCACCCGCGACACCTCCGAGCAGGCCTGGGCCGAGGCGCACAAGCTCCTCGACGGCTTCGACCCGGAGACCGTGAAGTCGGTCCAGGCCGGGCTCGCGCGCAGCGAGTCGGAGGGTCAGCAGCGGATGCTCGCGCTGCACGGCGGCGGTCGCGACCGCCTGGAGATCCACCCCAACCTGTGGGCCGGGATCGGCCTGGTCCGCGGCGGCGCGGGCACCGCCCTGGTCGGCAGCCATGACGAGGTCGCCGAGCGCATCAAGGAGTACCACGCCCTCGGCATCGACGAGTTCGTGCTCTCCGGCTATCCGCACCTGGAGGAGGCGTACTGGTTCGGCGAGGGCGTCCTGCCGCGCCTTGCCGCGCAAGGTCTGTGGCAGCACCCGTTCGAGCCCGCGCCCGAATCCGCGGCGCAGGTGCCCTTCACGAGCTGAGCGAGCTGAGAGAGCTGGGCGAGCCGAGCGCACCGAGGTGTGCGCCGCGCACCTCGGCCGTCTGCCCCTGCACCAGTAGGAACATCCCCTCCCGGGCCAGCCGCTGCGCCGGGCTGCCCAGGTCCATGGACCGCCCGCCACCGGCCACGACCGCCGCGGTCGTGGCCGCGCGCATGACGTCGTACGCCCGTGTCCTGGACGCCAGTCGCTCCTCGATCCGCTCGGTCGGTACGGGGTGATCGGCCAGCGCGTACGCCTGCCGTCGCACCTCGTCGAGGCGGGCGCGCAGCACGCGCGCGGTCTCCTTCGCGGCGGGATCGCCGTCCACCGAGTCCAGCAGATCGAGCGCCGACGCCGTGACTCCGAAGACGGCCGGTGAGGCGTTGGTGCTCTTCGGGCGATCGGTGGCCGCCCAGGTCTCGTAGGGGCTGCGCAGGGCGACCGCGTCATCGGGCAGCCACAGACCGTCCAGCTCCAGCGAAACGGTCCGGGAGGCGGTGAGCGCGGCGAGCCGCATCGGAGGGGAAGGGCGCAGACCGGGCTGCTCGCGTGCCTCGGTGAACGCGAACAGCGCCTCGTCCGCGTCCGTCACCCCCGCAAGCAGCATCACGTCGTTGAGCCCCCAGCCCGTGTACCAGGGCACCGTCCCGTCGAAGCGCCAGCCGCCGCGCTCTCGCGTGACCCGGACCGGGATACGGGGATGGGCGCGCAGTTGGGCGTAGGCGACCCCGGAGAGCAGTTCCCCCTTCGCGAGCGGCCCCAACAGCCGTTCCCGCACGGAGTGTTCACTCCTGGCCAGCGTCATCACCGGCGTGTGGTGCTGGGTCTGCACGAACCATGTCGAGCAGCACGCCCCGGCCAGGATCTCCGCGGTCTCCCGGGCTACCGAGGCGGGCGCCGCCGCCCCGCCGTACGCGACCGGCGCGCTCACCCCGAGCAGCCCCGACCGCTTGACCGCCTCGATACTGCTCGCGGGCACGCCCTCCTGGTCCACGCGCTCCGCCTGGGGCGCCAGCACCTCGGCCGCCAGCTGCCGGGCCCGGGCGACGAGCGGATGCGGTGGGGTGGTCATCGAAGGAATCTCCCGCTCTCGTCGTGTGTCGTCGTGGCATGTGTCGATCCGGCGGTCCCGCGTTCGTGTAGTCAGTGAAGACCACCGGGAATGAGAGACCACCGAGGAGGACACCTCATGAAGTACTACCTCTTGAGCGTGATGCAGCCGCAGGGCGAGCCGCCCGCGCCCGAGGTCCTGGAAGAGATCATGCACAACCTCGATGTCTTCCACACGGAGCTGCGCGAAGCCGGTGCCTGGGTGTTCGCCGGAGGACTGCACGGGCCGGAGACGGCCACCGTGCTGCGGGCCAGGGACGGAGACGTCCTGGTCACCGACGGCCCGTACACCGAGAGCAAGGAGTACCTGGGCGGGATCTGCCTGATCAAGGCCCCCGACCTCGACGCGGCGCTCGACTGGGGCCGCAAGGCGACGCTGGCGACCACGCTCCCCATCGAGGTGCGGCCGTTCATGCACGAGGCCGAGGACCGATGACGGCCACCGCCGCGGAGATCGAGGCCGTCTTCCGCGCGGAATACGGCCGCGCGGTCGCCGTCCTCATCCGCTTCCTCGGCGACATCGACCTCGCCGAGGAAGCCGTCCAGGACGCCTTCACCACGGCCGTGCGGAAGTGGCCGGAGACCGGCATACCGCCGAGCCCCGCCGGGTGGATCATCACCACCGCCCGGAACCGGGCCATCGACCGGCTGCGCCGCGAGTCCACGCGAGAGGCCCGGCACGCCGAGGCCGCCCAGCTGTACGCGCAGGACGAACCGCCCGAGGAGGGTCCCGTGCGCGACGACCGGCTCCGCCTGATCTTCACCTGCTGCCACCCCGCACTCGCCCCCCAGGCCCAGGTCGCCCTCACCCTGAGACTCCTCGGCGGCCTGACCACCGGGCAGATCGCCCGCGCCTTCCTGGTCCCCGAGCCCACGATGGCCCAGCGGATCGTGCGGGCCAAGGCCAAGATCCGCGACGCCCGCATCCCGTACCGCATCCCGCGTGACGCCGACCTCCCGGACCGGGTCAAGGGCGTGCTGGCGGTCGTCTACCTCATCTTCAACGAGGGGTACGGCGGCCGCGAGGACCTCTGCGCCGAGGCCCTCCGCCTGGGCCGCCTCCTGGCCGAACTCATGCCGGACGAGCCCGAGGCCCTCGGCCTGCTCGCGCTGATGCTCCTCATCGAGTCCCGCCGGCCCGCCCGCGCGACACCCGACGGCGACCTGGTCCTCCTCCCGGACCAGGACCGCTCCCTGTGGGACCGCGAACCGATCGCCGAGGGCCAGTCACTCGTACGCCAGTGCCTGCGCCGCAACCAGCCCGGCCCGTACCAGATCCAGGCCGCGATCAACGCCGTACACAGCGACGCCCCGACCGCGGCCGCCACGGACTGGGGCCAGATCCTCCAGCTGTACGACCAGCTCATGGCCCTCGCCCCCAGCCCGGTCGTCGCCCTCAACCGCGCCGTCGCGGTAGCCGAGGTCGAGGGGCCGGAGCGGGCTCTCACCCTCGTCGACGCGCTCGACCTGGACGGGTACCACGCCTTCCACGCCGTACGCGCGGATCTGTTGCGGCGCCTTGGCCGCCGCACCGAGGCCGTGAAGGCGTACGAGGCGGCCATCGCGCTCACCGAGAGCACGGCGGAGCGCGCCTACCTCGAACGGGCGCGCGCCGCGCTCGCATCGGCCTGAGTCAGACGCTGAGTGCCTCCCGGACGGACCGTTCGGCGTCCTGTCCGCCCTCGCCGGACGAGGTGACCCGGCCGGCCTCCAGGACGTAGTAGCGCTGCGCCGCCCGCATCGCGAAGCCGACGTGCTGCTCGACCAGGAGCACAGAGAGGCCGCCGCGGGCGGCCAGGGCGAGGATCGTCTCCTCGATCTCGGCGACGACGGAAGGCTGGATGCCCTCGGTGGGCTCGTCGAGAAGGAGAATCCGAGGCTCCGTCACCAGGGCGCGGGCGATGGCGAGTTGCTGGCGCTGACCGCCGGAGAGCAGGCCCGCGCGGCGGGTCGACAGCGCGCGCAGCGCGGGGAACAGGTCCAGCGCCTCGGCGATCGCCTCCTTGCCGCGTTTGCGCCCGTCCGCGACGAGTTGGAGGTTCTCGGCGGTCGTGAGGTGCGGGAAGGCCTGCTGGCCCTGCGGGACGTAGGCCATGCCGCGCGCCACCCGCTCGTGGGGCTTGCGGCGGGTGATGTCCTCGCCGTCGAGGCGGACGGCGCCGCTCTGCGGGCTGAGCAGTCCGACGGCCGCCCGCAGCAGGGTGCTCTTGCCCGCGCCGTTGTGTCCCAGCACGGCGGCCACGCCGTCCTTCGGCACCTCGACCGTGACCCCGTGCAGGACGGTGCTGCGGTGGTAGCCGACGCGGACGTTGTCGATCTCCAGCATCACGCCTCCTGTACGGCGGCCGGGGCCGCGGTGTCGCGTACCTCCTCGGCGGCCGTGTGCCCGAGGTACACCTCCTGCACCTTCGGGTCCGCCTGCACCTCGGCCACCGTCCCCTCGCTCAGCACCTTGCCCGCGTGCAGCACGCTGACGCTGCGTGCGAAGGAGCGCATGAAGTCCATGTCGTGCTCGATGACGACCACCGTGCGCTCCTGGCTGATGAGCTCCAACAGCTCGCCGGTGGCCTGCCGTTCGTCGTGGCTCATGCCCGCGACCGGCTCGTCGAGCAGCAGCAGCCGTACGTCCTGCACGAGCAGCATGCCGATCTCCAGCCACTGCTTCTGGCCGTGTGCGAGTGTCCCGGCCGGGCTGTCGGCGAGGTCCGTCAGACCCACCGTCTCCAGGGCACGCGCGACGGACTCCGGAACGCTTTTGCGGCGGCGCAGCATGGTCAGCGCGCCCCGCCCCGCGCCCGCCGCGATGTCCAGGTTCTGAAGGACCGTCAACTCCTCGAAGACGGTGGCGGTCTGGAAGGTCCGGCCGATCCCCGAGCGGGCGATCCTGTGCACGCTGCGGCCGAGGATGTCCTCGCCCCCGAAGCGCACCGATCCCTCCGCCTTCACCAGGCCGGTGACCGCGTCGACCAGGGTCGTCTTGCCCGCGCCGTTCGGCCCGATGAGGAAGCGCAGGTCGCCGGGGCTGACGTCGAGGTCGACACCGTCGACGGCCGTGAACCCGTCGAAGGTCACGCGCAGCCCGCGTATTTCGAGGCCCGAGAGTTCACTCATGCTGCTTCTCCCACAGGAAGGGCGGGCGTCGGCTCGTCGGTCGCCTTCGGGGTCCGGCGGCGGCGCACGATCCCCACGAGTGAGGCGAGACCGCCTGGCAGGAACCCCAGGGCCACGATGAACAGCAGCCCCTGGAAGTACGTCCAGGCCGCGGGAAACTCCTCCGACAGTGCCGTCTTGGCCCAGGCGACGCCGACCGCGCCGAGCACCGCGCCCACCAGGCTCGCCCGCCCGCCGACCGCGGCGCCGATGACGAGTTCGATGGACGGCACGATCCCGATCAGTGCGGGGGAGATGATGCCGACCGCGGGCACGAACAGCGCGCCCGCGAGCCCGGCCATGCCCGCCGCCACGACGTACGCGACGAGCTTCACGTTCGCCGGGTTGTAGCCGAGGAAGCGCACCCGCTCCTCCGAGTCCCGTACGGCGACCAGGAGTTCGCCATAGCGGCTGTGGATGAGCTGGCGGGCCAGAGCGATCAGCAGGAGCAGGGCCGCGGCGATGACGAAGTACACCATCCGCTGGTTGACCGGGTCGTCGAGGTCGTAGCCGAAGAAGCCCTGGATGTCGGTGAGACCGTTGGTGCCGCCGGTCGTGGCCTGCTGGCCGATCAGCCAGATCGCGAAGGCCGCGGCGAGCGCCTGGCTGAGGATCGCGAAGTACGCGCCCTTGACGCGGCGCCGGAAGATGAACGACCCGAGGATCGCCGCGACGGCCATCGGCAGCAGTACGGTCGCCGCGAGCGCGAAGCCCGGGTTCGCGAACGGCCGCCACCACCACGGCAGTTCGGTGGCGGTGCCGTACAGCTGCATGAAGTCGGGGACCTGGCCGGGACCCGCGTCCGCGATCTTCAGATGCATCGCCATGGCATAGCCGCCGAGCCCGAAGAACACCCCCTGCCCGAGCGTCAGCAGCCCGCCACGGCCCCAGGCCAGACAGATGCCGACCGCGACCATGGCCGTGCACAGGTACTTGGCGAGCAGCCCGAGCCGGAAGTCGGAGAGCGCGAGCGGGGCGACGGCGAAGAGCACGACGGCACCCGCGGCGAAACCGGCCGCCGTACGCGTGGCGGCGAACCGGCCCTTGACGCCGGTGAGTTGCTTCGTCTTCGTGGCGACAGGAGTGGTGGTGGTCATACGAGACTCCTCGTACGCAGCGTGTACAGCCCCTGGGGCCGCCACTGGAGGAACGCGACGATGGCCACGAGGACCAGCACCTTCGCGACGCTGACGGTGGTGGAGTACTCCAGGACGGACTGCAGCACGCCCAGCACGAAGGCGACGATCACACTGCCCTTGAGCTGCCCGATACCGCCGACCACGATCACCAGGAAGGCGTCGATGATGACGTTGGTGCCCATCGTGGGCCCGATCGGACCGACCAGCGTCAGCGCGACCCCGGCGACTCCGGCGAGCCCCGAACCGATGAAGAACGCGGTGCGGTCGACGCGGCCGGTGGAGATGCCGGACACCTCGGCCAGGTCCCGGTTCTGCACGACGGCGCGGATGCGGCGCCCGAGCGGCGTCAGCCGCAGCGTCAGCGACAGTGCCACGACCGCCGCGATCGCCAGCCCCAGAATGAACAGGCGGTTGTTGGCGAAGGTGAGTGGGTCGTCGCCGCCGATGACGGTGATGTTCCCGGTGAGGACGTCAGGCGCACGGGTCTGCACATTCGGCGCGCCGAAGATGTCACGGGCGAGCTGCTGAAGCATCAGCGAAACGCCCCAAGTGACGAGAAGCGTGTCGAGGGGGCGGAGGTACAGGCGGCGAATCAGCAGCCATTCCAGCAGCGCGCCAAGAACGCCCGAGACGAGAAAAGCGACGGGCAGCGCGACGATCAGCGAAATTCCTGCGCTGGAAATGGACTTCTGGAGAACGTAGGTGGTGTAGGCGCCGGCCATGATGAACTCGCCGTGGGCCATGTTGATGACATTCATCTGGCCGAAGGTGAGCGAGAGGCCGAGCGCGATGAGCAGCAGAACGGCACCGATGCTGACACCGGTGAACATCTGCCCGAGGATCACGGTCATGCGGCGGCTCCGGGGAGGCGGGACGCGGGGGCCTCGACGTGTGAGGCCCCCGCGTGACGGGTGATCAGGAGAGGCCGGAGGCCCAGGAGTAGCCCTTCAGGAACGGGTCCGGCTTGATCGGCTTGCCGGAGTCCCAGACCTGCTTGATCAGACCGTCGGAGCCGATCTTGCCGATGCGGGCGGTCTTGTAGATGTGCTGGCTCGCGCCGTCGACGGTGACCTTGCCCTCGGGAGCGTCGAAGGTGATGCCGTCGGAGGCCGCCTTCACCTTCTCGGGGTCGAAGGACTTCGCCTTCTCGACCATCGCCTTCCACAGGTAGACCGAGGTGTACGCGGCCTCCATCGGGTCACTGGTCGGCTTGTCCTGGCCGTACTTGGCCTTGTACGCCTTCACGAACTTGGTGTTCGCCGCGCCCGCGGTCGTCTGGTAGTAGTTCCAGGCCGTCAACTGGCCCGCCAGGTACTGCGATCCGATCGACTTGACCTCCTCCTCGGCGATCGACACCGAGACCACCGGCATGCTCTTGGCGGTCAGGCCCGCGGACTTGTACTCCTTGAAGAAGGCCACGTTCGAGTCGCCGTTGAGGGTGTTGAAGACCGCGTCCGCCTTGGACGCCTTCACCTTGTTGGCGATCGTGCTGAACTCCGTGGAGCCCAGCGGGGCGTAGTCCTCGCCGAGGACCGTCATGCCGTTGGCCTTCGCGTACGCCTTGATCTCCTTGTTGGCGGTGCGCGGGAAGACGTAGTCGCTGCCGACCAGGTAGATCTTCTTCTTGCCCTGGCTCTTGAGGTAGTCGAGGGCCGGGATGATCTGCTGGTTGGTGGTCGCGCCCGTGTAGAAGATGTACGGGGACTCCTCAAGTCCCTCGTACTGCACGGGGTAGAAGAGCAGCGACTTGTTCTTCTCGAAGACCGGCTTGACGGCCTTGCGGCTGGCGGAGGTCCAGCAGCCGAAGGTGGCCGCGACCCGGTCCTCCTTGATCAGCTTCTGCGCCTTCTCCGCGAACGTCGGCCAGTCGGAGGCGCCGTCCTCGCTGATCGGCTTGATCTTCTTGCCGAGCACGCCGCCCGAGGCGTTGATCTCGTCGATCGCCAGCTTCAGCGAGTCGCGTACGGTCACCTCGCTGATCGCCATCGTGCCGGACAGCGAGTTGAGCAGGCCGACCTTGACGGTGTCGCCGCTGACGTCCGCCTGGGCGGCCTTGTCGGACGTACCGCCCTCGTTGGTCTTGGCGCCGCACGCGGAGAGCGCGACGACCGCCGCGAGCGCGGCGGCACCGGCCACCATCCGGCGTCGGAGAATACTGGAACCGCTGGACAAAAGAACCCCCTCGGGCTGTGGAGGAGACAACCTCCTGAAGTGCGGTCCACAGCCTCAAGTCACCCTGTTTCGAAGGTGTTTCGCGATACTTTCCCGGCGGTATCTTCCCGCTCTCATCAAGCTTTCAGGGGACTTTCGCGGGGCAACAAAAAATGCCCGGGGCGGAATTCGTCATCTGAATTCACAATTCGCCCGAGGCATTCTAATTACTTCCTGTGGGAAGTATCTTGGCGGGGGAGTGGCCCTGTCAAGGGCGGGACTCGTGAAGATCGAGCTGCGCGACCACGTCGAAGTCCACGCCGTCCGCCCGTGCCAGATAGATGCGTTGGCGTACGTGACTGCCGCGCAGGTGGAGCAGACCGCGGGGACCCTCGTACGACACCGTCTCGGCCGCCGCCCCGATCGCCGACACGTCGAGGGTCCGCGCGCGGCCGATCAGCGCGGCCAGCAACAGCACGCCCTCGTAACAGGATTCGCCGAGGCTGCCCAGGGCCGGCGCCTCGACGCCGAACCGTCCGGCGTACTGGCCGTGGAAGTCGAGGGTGTCCTGGTTGGCGAGCGAGGCGAAGAACCCGGCGGTGCTGTAGAGGTCCACGGTGGCCGTCGGTCCGCTGGCCATCAGCATGTTCTCGTCCATCAGTGTGCTCAGCCTGAGGCAGCGCGCGTCGAGCCCGGCCGCAGCGAACGCCCGGTTGAAACGCACCGCGTCACTGCCGACGAGCAGCATGATCACGCCGTCCGCGTCCGACCGCTCGATCCGGCGCAGCACCGGCTCGAAGTCGTGCGTACCCAGGGGCAGATAGACCTCCCCCTGGACACTCCCGCCCGAGTCGCGCGCGTAGGCGTGCGCGGCCCGGGCCGTACGCCGGGGCCACACATAGTCGTTGCCCACGACGAACCAGCGGCGCACTCCGCGCTCGTGCGCCAACAAGCCCATGGCGGGCCGCAGTTGATCACGCGGTGTCTCACTGGTGAGGAACACGCCCGCGGTGTGCTCCCCGCCCTCGTACAGGGCGGTGTAGACGTACGGCACCCGGTGCGCGATCCTCGGCGCCAGTGCCTGCCGCACCGAGGAGATGTGCCAGCCCGTGACGCCCTGCACGACTCCCAGGTCCACCAACGCCTCGACGTGGTCGGCGACTTCGCGCGGCGCGCCGCCACCGTCGACGGGCAGCAGCCGCAGCTCCCGACCGAGGACGCCGCCCGCGCGGTTGACCTCCTCGGCGGCCAGCTGCGCGCACAGCTCACAGGTGGGTCCGAAGATCCCGGCCGACCCCTGCATCGGGAAGACGAGTGCCACACTGAGCACGGAGTCGTCTGCCGTGAACCAGTCGGGCGAAGGCGGATCGTGCCGGAACATGGCGTCATGATTTCGGGTCCGCCGGGTGAACTCCAATCTGTCTCATACCATGTACATCCCCCTGGACCGAGGAGCAGGATGCCCACCCCATCTCCGCGTCAGCCCCAGGATCTGATGCAGCTCTTGACGCGGGCCGAGCGGCTGGCCGCGCGCCGGCTGCAGACCGTGCTCGACGAGGACGGCTGCTCGCTCGACGCCTGGCGGGTGCTCGCCCTGCTCTCCGACGGCCAGGGACATCACATGACGGCGGTCGCCGAAGCCGCCTTCCTGCCGCCCGCGACGCTGACCAAGCTCGTCGACCATCTCGTCGACCAGAACCTCGTCCACCGTCGCGTCGACCCGCTCGACCGGCGGCGCATCCTCGCCCACCTCACCCCGCGCGGCCAGACGTACTGGCGGCGCCTCGACCGTGAGGTCCGCGGGCGTCGGCCGATGCTGAGTGACGGCGACGACGAGCTGCTGCGGGCCCTGCTGGGCCGCCTGGTGGACACGCTCGACGGGGCGAGCGCCGAGAACGCTCTCTGAAGCCGCATCATCACGGAAAGTAGTTTCCGTGTGCCCGGAATTTATCTGGCCGCACATAAAGTTGGCATATACATCCAGCTACTCCGACCAGCGAGGCACCGTGAACCTCTCCGCCCCCGAACAGCCCGCCGACGTCGTTTCCCGGCTGCGCGCCACCTTCCGCTCCGGCCGCACCAAGCCCGTCGAATGGCGTACGAACCAGCTGCGCCGCCTGCGTGAGCTGCTCACCTCGCACGGCGAGGACCTCGCCGCCGCCCTCCACGCGGACCTGGGCAAGAGCTCCACCGAGGCGTTCCGCACCGAGATCAACTTCACCGTGCGCGAGATCGACCACACCCTGGAGCACCTCGACGGCTGGCTGCGCCCCGAGTCCGCCCCGGTCCCGGCACACCTCGGCGACGACGCGACGGCCTGGACGCAGTACGACCCCCTGGGCGTCGTCCTGGTCATCGCCCCCTGGAACTATCCGCTGCAGCTCCTGCTCACGCCGATGCTCGGCGCGCTCGCCGCGGGCAACGCCGTGGTCGTCAAGCCCAGCGAGCTGGCCCCCGCCACCTCGGCGGTCGTGGCCCGGCTGCTGCCGCAGTTCCTCGACACCGACGCGGTCGCCGTCGTCGAGGGCGGCATCCCGGAGACCACGGCTCTGCTGGCCGAGCGCTTCGACCACATCTTCTACACCGGCAACGGCGCGGTCGGCCGCATCGTGATGCGCGCCGCCGCCGAGCACCTCACCCCGGTCGCCCTCGAACTGGGCGGCAAGTCCCCGGCGTTCGTCGACCGTGACGCCGACCTGGCCGTCGTCGCGGACCGCCTCGCGCGCGGCAAGTTCCTCAACGCCGGCCAGACCTGCGTCGCACCCGACTACGTCCTCACCGACCCCGCGACCGCTCTCGCCCTGGAGTCCGAGTTCGCCCAGGCCGTCGAGACACTCTTCGGCACCGAGCCGCAGCAGTCCACCGAGTTCGGGCGGATCGTCAACGAGCGGCACTTCGACCGGCTGAGCTCCCTGCTCGACTCCGGCCGGACCGTCACCGGCGGCGACAGCGACCGCGCCACCAAGTACATCGCGCCGACCGTCCTCGCCGACGTCGACCCCAAGTCGCCCGTCATGCAGGAGGAGATCTTCGGCCCGATCCTCCCGATCGTCACGGTGGCGGACCTCGACGAGGCCATCGGCTTCATCAACGACCGCGACAAGCCCCTCGCGCTGTACGTCTTCACCGAGTCGGACACCACCCGGGAGCGGATCGCCGCCGAGACTTCCTCCGGCGGCCTCGGCTTCGGACTGCCGCTCGCCCATCTGACCGTCTCCGACCTGCCGTTCGGCGGGGTCGGCGAGAGCGGCATGGGCAACTACCACGGCCGCTACTCCATCGAGACGTTCAGCCACCGCAAGGCGGTGCTGGAGAAGCCGCTCGGCTGAGCCGAGTGGCCGCCTCCGCGCCGGCTGTTGATGATCCGGTAGCCACCCGTCGTGGCGGCGAAGCGCCGCAGCTGCCACGACGGGTTGGCGTGCCACCGCACCGGAGGCGGACGGAGGTCCCCGGCGGCTTCGGGAAGCGGTTGCTCGCGAAGGTGTTCGACACTAAATCCGCTGCCTACGACCGGAGCGCCCGGCAGACCGTTCACGAAGGAGATGGCGTACGCCGGTGAACTCCACCCGCATGATCCGGAACCCCGTCCTTCCGGGATCGCATCCGGATCCCTCGCTGCTCCGCGTCGGCCAGGACTTCTATCTGGTGACCTCCACCTTCGAGTGGTACCCGGGCGTCCGGCTGCACACGTCGCAAGACCTGGTGAATTGGCGGTCGTTGGGCGGCGCGCTCGACAGCGAGGCGCTGCTGGATCTGACGGGCTGCCCGGACTCGGGCGGTGTGTGGGCCCCGAACCTGAGCTACGCCGACGGCCTGTTCCACCTCGTCTACTCCAACGTGTCCACGTACGCGGGCGGGTTCACCGACTGCCCCAACTACCTGGTGACCGCGCCCTCGATCGAAGGGCCATGGTCCGAGCCGGTCCTGCTGCACTCCCGAGGCTTCGACGCGTCCCTCTTCCATGACGGGCCCGACAGCTGGCTGCTCAACCTGGTCCACGACTGGCGGCCGGACCACGGCGGCTCGGCCGGGCTCGAAGCCACCCGCTACGACCGCACCGCCCGTCGGCTGGTCGGCGAGCCCGTTCCGATCGCGCTGGGACCCCAGGCCGGCTGGATCGAGGGCCCCAACCTCTACCGACGCGGCCCCTGGTACTACCTGGTCACCGCGGACGGCGGCACGGGCTATCTGCACCAGGTCACGGTGTCGCGCTCCCATTCACTGGCCGGGCCGTACGAACGCGACCCGCGCGGCCCCCTGCTCACCGCGCGCGACCACCCCGAACTCCCGCTCCAGAAGGCCGGACACGGCAGTCTCGTACACACCGGATCCGGCCAGTGGTACCTCGCCTACCTGGCAGCCCGGCCCGTCGGCACGCACGGCCCCTGCGTGCTGGGCCGGGAAACCGCCCTGGCCCCCGTGACCTGGACGGACGACGGGTGGCCGCGCGTCGAGACCGGCCTGCCTCAACTGCTCGTACCGGCTCCGGACGCCGCCCCCGCATCGGAGAGCGCACCCCCTGACGACCGGGGACAGGACGAGCGCGCAGGAGACGAGCGCGGATGAGATGAGCAGGGAGGAGGCGCGGACGACTTCGCGCACTCCGAACTCGCCCCGCACTGGTCGACGCTGCGTCGCCCCGCGACCCCCGACTGGCTCTCGCTGACCGAGCGCCCCTCCCATCTGCGGGTACGCGGGGGCCGTTCACCGCAGAGCCTGATCGGCCCGAGCCTGCTGGCCCGCAGGGTGACCGCGGCGCGCTGCTCCTTCGAGGCCGCGATGGAGTACCGGCCGCGCGGCTTTCAGCATCTGGCCGGGATCACCGCCTACTACAACACCCGGAACTGGTACTACCTGTACGTCACCGCGGACGACGACGGCAGTGCGGTGGTCCGCCTGGCCGCCCGCGACCGAGGCCGCACCACGGTCGACACCACCCACCAGGCAGCGCTCGGAGACCTCGCACGCCTCCACCTCGGGCTCGACCTCGACGGACCGGCTCTGCGATTCCGTCTCGACACCGGGGCCGGCTGGCAGTCCTTCGGACCCGCGCTCGACGCGACGGTGCTGTCCGACGAACACGCCGAGGAGTTCGACGGCGACCAGATCCGCTCCCTCGGCTTCACCGGCGCGTTCGTCGGCCTGTGGGTGTGGGACCTCAACGGGCACGGCCACCATGCCGACTTCGACCGGGCCACTTACCTGACCACCTGAGCTCCCGCGGTCGGTGATGTATGTGTCGGTCTGTCCGGGACGACGGCATGTCGCCCAACCACTCCAGGGCGTACCGCACTTCGCTGCCAACGTTGTCAGATCTGACTGGTCTACACCCTTGACTGGTACATACCAAAGCGGTTGAGTGTGCCTCCACACCCCCCACCGCGGCCGCCCCCGACGCCGTGGCCGGCTCGCCCGGCGCGTGCGCTCAAGGGTCTGTTTCGCTCTGCCCTTGTCTCGGGTGCGGCCGTGCTCCGCGAAGGAGTTGATCCTGTGTCGAGGCGCCGCATCTCCGCCCTCATGGCCGCACTCGTCGTCGGAACCGCCGTACCGGCGCTGTTGCCGGCCACGAGCGCTTCCGCCGCGGCTTGTTCGAGCTACCCGAGCTGGGTGGCCGGCAAGTCCTACGTCACCGGCAACATCGTCCGGTACACGGACGGCAAGACCTACATCGCCGAACACGACAACCCGGGCTACGACCCCACCATCAGCACCTGGTACTGGGATCCGTACGCCTGCGACGGCGGCTCCACGCCGTCCGACGGTTTCGTCGTGAGCGAAGCGCAGTTCAACCAGATGTTCCCGAACCGGAATTCCTTCTACACCTACAGCGGGCTGCGTGCGGCGATGAGTGCCTATCCGGCGTTCGCCAACACCGGCAGCGACACAGTCAAGAAGCAGGAGGCTGCGGCGTTCCTCGCCAACGTCAGTCACGAGACCGGCGGACTGGTGTACGTGGTGGAGCAGAACACCGCCAACTACTCCCACTACTGCGACTGGAGCCAGTCGTACGGCTGCCCGGCCGGTCAGTCCGCGTACTACGGCCGCGGCCCGATCCAGCTCAGCTGGAACTTCAACTACAAGGCGGCGGGCGACGCGCTCGGCATCGACCTCCTCAACAACCCCTACCTGGTGCAGAACGACGCCTCCGTGGCCTGGAAGACCGGCCTCTGGTACTGGAACACCCAGACCGGCCCCGGCACGATGACCGGCCACAACGCCATGGTCAACAGCGCGGGGTTCGGCCAGACGATCCGCAGCATCAACGGCTCCCTTGAGTGCGACGGCAAGAACCCGGCGCAGGTGCAGAGCCGCGTGGACGCCTATCAGCGGTTCGTGCAGATCCTCGGTACGACGGCGGGCGCCAACCTGTACTGCTGACGCCCGCACCGGCGCGTGGCGGCCGCATCGGCGCCGGTGGGCGACTGGCGTGGCATGCTCATGACTTCCCACAGGAAGGGGCCACGTGACCATGAGACCGACCACACGCTCCCTGCTCGCCGCCACCGCCGTACTGGGCGCCGCCCTCACCGCTCCCTCGCCCGCCCGGGCCGCCGAAGTCCCGGACGCCGGCGCGTACTACGTCCAGAGCGCGGCCACAGGACTGAACGCGTCCGACAGCGGGGGAGCGGTCGTCCAGCACAACCCCAAGGGCAACGAGGACCACCAGCAGTGGACACTGCGGGCGAGCGGATCCTCGTACGTCCTGGAAAGCGCCGACACGGCGGGCAGTTGTCTGGGCCGCTCCGGTGACCAAGCCAGGACCGTGGCCTGCGCGAGTGCCGACGCCGGGTGGCAGCTGGCGCCGGCCGGAGCCGACCAGTACACCCTCAAGGACCCGGGCGCGGACCGGTACTTGACGGTGGCCGCCAAGCCCTCCGGCTCGAACTACCCCGCCCAGCTGGTCCTCGGCTCGGCGGGGAGCCTCGCCGCCTGGTACCTCACCCCGGTGACACCCGCGACCAGGCCCATGCCCTCCCAGGATCAACGCACCCTGGACCAGGTCACGTTCCTCACCGCCCACAACGCCTTCGCCAACGGCGTCGACGGCGGCTTCGCCCCGCCCTTCGTGAACCTGGTGCCCAACCAGACACGCGGCATCAACCAACAACTCGCCGACGGAGTACGCGGGTTCATGCTCGACATCCACCAGACCTCCGACGGCGCGATCCTCTGCCACAACAGCTGCACCCTCGTCAGCAGGCCGGTCGCGCTCTGGGTCGACCTCCAGCGCATGGTGGACTTCCTCAAGCAGCACCCCGACCAGTTCGTCACCGTCTTCCTGGAGGATTACGTCGACCCGGGCGTTCTGCGCGGCGAACTCGCCCGCGTGAACGGCCTGTCGGACGTCCTCTACCGTCCCGACCAGACCGGCGTACGCCAGAACGGCTGGCCGAAGCTCGCCGACCTGCTCGCCGCCGGCCACCGGTTGCTGATCTTCACGGACCACAGCCGCTCCTCCGACGAGTCCGCGGGCCTCACCCGGGACAGCTTCGGCGTGATGTACCAGCGTGACTGGACCGTGGAGAACTACTGGTCCATGGGCTCGGGCATCGGCTCCTCCGACTGGTCCTGCTACAGCCGCTGGTACGGCGCCGACACGAACATCCCGCTGACCCGCACCGAAACCGGCTTCCGCCCCCTCTTCGTCATGAACCACTTCCGCGACGCCACGATCACCTCGACCGCCACGACGGACAACACGAAACTCGCCGACCGGGCCCAGCGGTTCTGCCAGCCTGCTGCCCGCAAGAAGCCCAACTTCCTCGCCGTGGACCGCTACGACCTCGGCGACCCGGCAGCGGCTGTGAGCGCCCTGAACGCGTACACGTATCCGGAGGGCCCTTAGCCTCATCGGTAACGTGCTAGTCAGAGGCCCTATTTGGTCAAGTTGTTCGTCGTCGATTCACCGGCTGTCCAGGCCGTAGGACGTTGACGGCACAACTCCGGCCTTGCCACTGATCCAAGCTGGCGGCGCCTCCTGCGCGCTCTTGCGGCGAGCCTGACCGTGAGCCACCGTCAGATTTGGCAGTTGCCTCTGACAGTGCCACGAGTACGACGCTCAATCGGGAGCTCCCTGCGAACGATTCTGTTGGTAGGAACGTAGCCAGGACACCAGCGCTGGACAACTGTCGACGTACTTCACAGCAGCCTCCGGGCTGGGCGTCTCCCTCGGACCCGACTCCTCAGCCTCGTTCCGGAGTCGACGAAGAGCGAGAAGGGAACGCATAATGTCCTCCGGAATTTGGCCTTGAGAAGCGACGAGCCATGGGAGTTCCTCCCGTTGGCCACGCATACCCACTGGAACAATGTCAAGCAGAGCGTCTTCGACCCGCTCCCACGCGGCGATCATTCCAGCTACAGGGACGTCGTATGCGAGTGAGGTCAGGTGCTGGTCCTGGTCTCCGGGATAGGTCTTACTTCCCAACCGATCATCAGAATCCGTCGGCCGGTAAGCCAAAGGAGGGAGGGATCCAGGAGCGGACGGGGGCACGGGAGGGGGCGGGCGCTCGACAGAAGGCCATGCCGGCCCGGAAGGCGGCCGCAGAGGGCCAGGAGCGCCGCCAGCGGCCATACGAGGACCTTGAAGAAGTCGAGAATCAGACGCGCAATCTCCACACCTCCATCATGACCGACACCGGTCTGACCTCCGGGTACCGACGGCCGCGGCCCATGGTCAGCCTGGTGAGATCAATCGGTTCCGTATGTGTCACCCCGCAGGTAGGGGCAATATTCCATGATCGTCAGGCGAGAAACACCCCATCTTGTCTGACGGCTAGCACTGGGGGGAAACCCGTTCGGTCAGGGGCCCGTGACCTGGCCGTTCACCGACCGCGCTAGTAGCTGACCTGTCACTGGTTGTCGCCGCGGTCGCTGCCGGGCGCTCTCGCACGGCCCAGGGACGGCCCAGCACGGTACGCGGTCCGAGCCTCGTGGCGCTGTCAGTGCCAGTGGTTATGGTGCGACAGCCATCGAGCGCGACTCATCGGGGAGGGGCTATGGGAGCCAAGACGGGACTGCTCATCTATGCCGACGGCGAGGTGCCGGGCCTGCTGCGGCAGGTGAAGGCGGCAGACCTGCTGCGGACGTCCGAAATGATGCGGCGCCTTTACCCGGGCTGGGAGATCGAGCAGCTCGCAGGCTCGGCACTGGGGAGCGGCGTGTACCCCCCGAAAGATACGGCGTACGCCGCAAGCTGGCCGGGCGTGGAGGTTATCTGCGACCAACGGGTAATGATCGACTTCCCGTCCCAGCTTCCCGAGCACCTCGTCGCGGCAAGCGCCGGCCGACGGCTCGTCCTGCACGCCATGCACAGTGTCGTCGACTGGCTCGCGTTCGCTGTGTGGGAGGACGGGCGCCTGGTCCGCTCCCTGAGTCTGTCGCCGGACAGCGGCATCATCGAGAACATCGGCGAACCGCTCCCCTTCGAGCTGCCCTACTGGGCCGGGGACCGTCCCGCCGACGTCGTCCCCTGGCCGGACGAGGACGAAGAGCCGTACCCGCTGCCCTTCCACCCCCTGGAGCTGGGCGAAGACGCGCTGCGCGCGCTCTGCGGCTTCATCCAGGAAGGCCGCCCCGAGCCTGATGACGTCGACGCCGACAACATCGGACTCCATGGATTCCATGTGCGGGAGCCAAACAGGCCGGATCCTGCGGAGCAGGAAGCAGAGTTGCGAGCGGCCATGGAAGCCATGGGTCCGCCGCGCTTCTACACGCTGGGGCCTGACGGCTCGCTGTTCGAGCGCGATGGCATTTAGCTCGCGACCCTTTCGTCCCGAAGCAAGTTGGGCGGGGGCGCTTTCTTGGGCTGGTGTGGCTCTCCCCTGCGCTGTTGTGCAGTAGGCGTTCGCGCCCGTCCGCCGGTGTCACGCAGTCACGTAGCTTCCGTGGCAGAGATGAGCCGGTTCGATGTTCTTGCCGAAGAACACGGCGGCCAAGGGGGTGGCCGGATAGGGATCCCCGGACTACTGGGTCCCCGGGACGCCGAATGGCTCCGCGCCCACCCCCCTCACAACCTTCTGATCCGTAGCTCTATAGAGATCGGTCGTTGACGCTCATACAGGCCGCGACAGGTCTCATAAGAGCCGCTGTCCGACGCTGACGGTTGCTGGGGTTGCTGTACTTCACTGCTGCACGGCAGTGGTCGCTCGCGTCTCGTCTCCGGGCGGTCTGCGGATCAGGCTCCTGCGTTGGCCGCGACGCAGACGTACTGAGGGGGTTGCGCACCGCCATCGTTCGGGAAGTCCAGGATGGCCGGGTAGGTCATCCGGGTGTCCGGGTACGACTCCGCGCAGTCTGGGGGAGTGCCGTAGAAGACCGATGTGCCGTCCGGTTGAATCGCTTGTCCGTTTGCGCCGACCAGATCAGCCCCGCACTGATATCCCGGTGCGTTCATGAGCAGGGTGGCGTCCTTCCCCGCGCCGTTACTGCTGCCGGTCCAGGCGAGGCAGTAGCTGGATCCTGGATCTCCGCCAGTGGCCGGCTCCGAGATGACGTGGATGGCCTGGACGGGTATGGGGCCACCACAGAGTGCCTCGATGTCAGTCACGTACCAGGGCGCCCCCGGGCTACAGATGTCTGTCTTCGACTCACAGCTCGCTTCGCCGCGAGGGGTCTTGTACGTCACGTGAACGCATGTGGGCGCCTTACTCGCCGAGGGCGGCGCGGCCGTGACGACCGAGGGAGATGCCGTCGTCGACGGGGAAGAGACAGCGGCCTTCGCACTCGGAGTTCCTGGAGCACTGCGCGTCGCTGGGGTATGGGTTGCGGCGTCGGCGAAGTGACCACCCTCCGCCGGGTGATGCAGGAGCAGAGCAACGCAAACCCCAAGGATGATCGCCACGGCTCCCCCCGCCATTGTGACCTTCCAAGGGAAGCGCTTGCGCGGGGTCTCACGGATGACAGGGATGTTCTCCAGAGTGTCGCCGTTGTGGAAGGCGAGCACTTCATCAGGGCGCGGCGGTCTCTTCGGCGATTGCGGTGTACTCACGGTCCCCCCTGCTTGCGATGCGTGACGCTCACGGTAAGGACACCTAGCGTCACGTGGAACGAACTGCGAGGAAGAGCAACGTCGTTGTGATTCGCCCGTTGGGATGGGCGAGGCACCGCTCCAAGACCGCCCGGACTACACACGAAGCGGCGGCCCTGGCGAGGCCTCCAGACAAGGCGCACGCTTTCCAACTGTGGTGGTGGGCCCTCGGGCTGTGTGCGGGGGCGTTCACCTGCGTTCACGGGCGGCCGGTCGTTCTGGGTGGCTACCGCCGTTGGTCTCGTCTGGACGGCCGTGAACGGCGATGAATGAGACGGTGCGGTCTGATAGACAAGCGTGGCCGCTGGCGCACTTCCAGTCCTGAGCCTCCACCTCGGCCCGTGCGCCTCTACCTTGCTCAGATGGAGTGGTCCTCACTTGCCAGCACCCTTGTGGGTGGCACGATTGCTGCCGTTGCCGCGCTCCTCGTGGAAGGCCGCCGCTGGAAGCGGGAACGGAGCAATCAGCGCTCAGAAGTCCGCCGGACCTTGTATGGGAGCTACCTCGCGAGCCTCACGCAAGCCAGGCACGCATGCAGTGTCTTGGCGCGCGACCCGGATGCATCGCCAGCAGCAAGGCGCAGTGCAATCCACAAAGCTTTCGATCCGTGCAACGCCTTTCGTGCACAGATGACCATCGTCGCTCCGCGTGGACTGGTTGATCCATCTCGTCGTGCCTACTTGGACTTGCGAGAGTTCGGCGACCGCATCGCCGAAGGGCTGCGCTTGGAAGACCCGGAGTATGGCGTACGACGAACCAAGCACGACCAAGTTCTCACGGTGTTGATCGATGCGATGCGGCAGGACTTGGACAAAGGCTGATCCTGGCCAACAGTCGGGTGCCTGGCGCATGGCCGAGATCCTTGCCGGGACTCACGGTTTTCGAGAAGACCTCAGCTTGGGAAGCGACGGCGCTTGGGAAGCCGGATAGCCTCTGAACTGGGCATACGTGCTCTGGTGTGGCACCGGGGGCGCATGATCGCACCGTAGTTGACCGTGGTTCACCGGTCTTATGGGCACGCTATGGGCACGACGCTCGGCGACGGGTGGGTGCCGCGTGAAGTGGCCCACCTTTTACATGGGGCCGTCCGTGCCAGGGCCGACTGCGCGGAGCCGTTGCGTGTGCACATGGATAGCTGGCCCCTTCTTGGCGTCACCCGCCCTTGCCTGAGAGGTGGAGCTTGCTGGTGAAGCCGCCCCGGGAGCGTCCTGGGCCCTCGTCGGGGCGGTGCTGCCGGAGCGTGCGTCCTTTCCCGGCACTCTCGGGGCCGTCTCGCGTGCCCCGGCCGCCCGAGCGCACCCGCCGATGCGGCGGGGTTCGGATTGACGCTTGAGCTTGCGCCAGAAAACCGATCGGTTTACGCTTCTGGAAACTGATCGGTTTCACGTTCTCCAGGGAGAGTCATGACTGTTTTGAAGGGCGCGAACGTCTTCGTCACCGGCGGCAGCCGCGGCATAGGCAAGGCGCTCGTGGAAGAGCTGTATGCGCGCGGTGCCGGCAAGGTCTACGCCACGGCCCGCGACCCGCGTACGGTGACGCACCCGGACGCCGTCCCGGTGGCGCTGGAGGTCACCGACCCGGCCTCCGTGGCGGCCGCCGCCGCGCAGGCGCAGGACGTGACCGTGCTGATCAACAACGCCGGTGCCTCGGTCGGCGCGTCCTTCCTCGACTCCCCGGTCGACGACGTACGCCGGGAGTTCGAGACCAACTTCTACGGCCCGCTGCTTCTCACCCGCGCCTTCGTGCCGGTTATTGAGCGCAACGGCGGCGGCCACCTCCTCAACGTGCACTCCGTGCTCTCCTGGATCGCGCTCGGCGGCTCCTACAGCGCCTCCAAGGCCGCCCTGTGGTCGCAGACCAACTCCCTGCGCCTGGAGCTTCAGTCGCGCGGCATCGCTGTCACCGGACTGCACGTCGGCTACGTCGATACGGACCTCGCGGCTGGCGTCGAGGCGCCCAAGTCCGACCCCCGTGACGTCGCCTCCCTCGCCCTCGACGGCGTCGAGACCGGCGCGTACGAGGTGCTCGCCGACGACATCTCGCGGCAGGTCAAGGCGGGCCTGGCCGGCGACCTGGCAGGGCTGTACCCCCAGCTCGCCAAGTAGACCGGGTCCCCGGCGGGGCCCCCACCACCAACCACAACTCACCGGAGAGGGTATTAATAATGAGTGCGAATTCAGAGAAGAAGAAGTTTTACGCCCTGAATATGTTTGACGTGGTCGACCTGGAGGAATACCTTGCGTATTTCAGCCGCTTGCCGGAAGTGGCTCCGCAGTACGGCGGTCGAATGGTGGCGTTTGGTCGCTTCCGGGACAACGTAGCTGGTGACCTCGCGCCACGGCAGGTTCTGTTCCTCGTGGAATGGGAGTCCGAAGAGGCGTTCAACAGGTTCCGGGACGATCCGGAATTGGCCGACCTGCATCCGCTGCGGGAGAGCGGGACGGCGTCCTATATCTGGCAGACGTTCGATGGTTCCGATATGAGTGACCCCACCGACGTTTCGCTCGACGATGTACTGGCGGTGCTCAAGCCTTAGCCTCGATCTTTCGTGAGGGCCCGCCGACGGAGTCGGTGGGCCCTTTCGCTTTCCGGAGCTGGTGGTGGGCAGGCCGGCGGCTCGGTGGAGAATCCTGCGTCGGCCGGTGGTGGCGCGGCTGTGCGGAAAGCCCGGGTAGCGCCTGTGCGTCAGCCGGCCAGCTGGTTCATCTTGCGGATCTGCTTGTCGAAGACCCCGGCGGGAGCGAGACGGCGCAGTGCGCGTGCGCGTCCGGCCAGGGGGCCGGCGGTGTAGCGCGGCTTCGGCTTCGGGTCGGTCGCCGCCGCGACGATCGCCTGGGCGACGACGCCGGGGGCGTCGCCGTTCCTGACCGCCTCCGCCATCGCGCGGTCGACGGTCTGCCGCTGCTGCGCGTACGCGTGCAGGGGGGTGTCGGGCTTCGCGCTGTTGGCCTCGAATCCGGTCCTGGTGTAGGCGGGTTCGACGATGAGCGCCCGGACGCCGTGGTCGCGGACCTCGTGGTCCAGGGACTCGGTGTAGCCCTCGATCGCGTGCTTGGAGGCGGCGTAGGCGGCCATGTAGGGCTGGGGCAGGAACCCGAGCACGGACGAGATGTTGATGATGCGCCCGCGTCGCTGAGCGCGCATGTGCGGCAGGACCTCGTTCACCATGCGCATGACCCCGAAGACGTTGGTGTCGAAGAGGGACCGGGCTTGCTCGACGGAGGTTTCCTCCGCCGCCCCCATCGAGCCGACGCCGGCGTTGTTGACCAGGACGTCGATCCGCCCGAACCGCTCGCTCACTTCCTGGACCGTTGCGGCGACCGAGGCGTCACTGGCGACGTCGAGTCCGAGGAACGTCACGCCGTCGAGCGGGGTGGCGCGTGAGGTGTCACGGCTTGTGCCGACCACGTTGAATCCGGCTGCGACGAGGGCGAGCGCGGTTTCCTTCCCGATGCCGGATGACGCACCCGTCACGAGTGCCACCGGCCGATCTGTCGTCATCCTGGACTCCCGCACCCACTCGAAACCGATCAGTTTCCGCTAGGGTAAACCGATCGGTTTTCGCATGCAAGTTCAAGCAGGGAGAATGCCGCCATGGGCCGGATCAGTGCGCAGGAGCGGCGTGAGAACGTCATTCGCGCGGCGATCGCCGAGTTTGCGATCGCCGGCTACCGCGGCACCACCACCGCTGCGATCGCCGAGCGGGTCGGCGTCAAGCAGCCGTATCTCTTCCGGCTTTTCCCGGACAAGAAGGCGATCTTCGTCGCCGCTCTGGTGCGGAGCGCGGAAGACACTCGCTTGGCTTTCGAGAGGGCGGCCGACGGGGTGGAGGGAGGCGAGCGAGCCCGGCAGGTGATGGCGGACGCCTATGTGCAGCTGATCTCGACGCGCCCCGAAACGCTCCTTATGCAGATGCAGGGATATGCCGCCGTGGCGGCCTCCGAAGTACAGGGCGATGACCTGATCGGTGAGGTCGTCCGGGCCGGCTGGATGAGTATCTGGGAAACCGTGCACCTGTCGCTGGGCGCTGATGCCGACAAGACCGCAAGCTTCTTCGCCTGCGGCATGCTCGGCAACACGCTTACGGCCATCGGGCTTCCAGTGGGTGCCGGGAGGTGAGGGAGTCTTCTGGGCGGCGATGTGTCAGTGCACACCTGCCGCGTCGAGCAGGGTCGTCACGGTGGGCGCGACGAGCCCGGTCAGGTTGTCGGCCTGAATCCCCGCGCGGGCGCTCGCGCCGTCGAAGACGAGGCTGAGCTGCCGGGCCAGCAGATCCGGATCGCCCGCCCCGCCCCGCCCTGCTCGGCCTCGGCGCGGAAGAAGGCCGTCAGATTCGCCTTGACTTGGTGGGCCACGCGGCTCGCCGGGTGACTCTGGTCCTTGAGCTCGACCTGCACGGCCAGATACCGACAGCCTCGGAACTCGGGCGCTCCTGCCTGCGATTCCACCTGCTCGAAAACGTGCAGGATCCGCTCGCGGGGTGACCGGCCGTCGTCCATCGCGGGCAGGAGAGTCGCCACGTAGGCGGAGGGGCGCTCCTTCAGGCTCACTGCCAGGAGTTCGTCCTTGCTCTCGAACAGCTGATACATGGAGCGCTTCGACACCCCCGCCGCCTTGCACAGCGCCTCGACGCCGATGCTGACGCCGTCTCGGTAGGTGAGCGTGGCCGCCGCCTCCAGCAGGCGCTTCCTGGGGCTCAGTTTCACTTCCGTGCTCATGCCGTGAGGTTAACCCGGAGTGGACGAAATGAAAACCGATCGGTTTCCGGAGGTCTCCGGCGAGGGCTCGGCGACGGCCTGGGGGAAGGGCCGTCGCCGAGCCATGATGGTGTGCGCGCCTGCCGTCCCTGTCAGGACGACGCACACCGGGGCCACTCCGAGTGATGGCCCGTCTTGGGTGGCCTGCCGTCGTGCCCGTACGGCGGTCTTCTCCGGCTTCGTCTCCGCCGGGATGCGGTGCAGGCCCTGGCGGTAGTAAAAGGGGTGACTGCCGCTCATGACGTACGTGTCTCTCGGCCGGGGGGCGCGGAACGCTTCGCCGGGGGATGCCAGCCACCGGTGACTTCCTTGACGGGCTTGTGGGGGAAGCGGCGCCGGGCGTACTCCTGTGCGTGGGAGTCCGGCAGGACGTACAGGGTTTCCTTCTTGTCCTGGAGCGGGCGCAGGACGGTGTCCATGAAGTTCTTGCGGTCGTCCAGGTACGGGCCCAGGACGTCCTCGCCGGCGGGGCAGACAGCGAGGCAGTAGCCGGACTTGTAGCCGGGCGGAGAGCTCAGGCTCTGCCACATGGAGGCGCTCTCGGAGTCGGTGACCCTGGATCGGTAGTCGGCGGCGTCCTCGCTGTCGGCCACGGTCTGCGCCCAGTCGGTGAACCCGCTCATGAACTCGCGGTAGTTGTGGGTGGTGCAGGCCAGCGCGTCGAAGGCGCCGTCCTTGGCAATGGCGCCGACCGGACAGGCGGCGACGCACAACTTGCAGTCGATGCAGGGGTTGTAGTCCAGCGCCTGCCCGTACGCGCTGACCTCCGCGTCCACCAGGACGGTCACCAGCAGGACGAAGCTGCCGAACTTCGGGTGGATGACGTTGCGGTGCAGGCCCATCACGCCGAGTCCGGCGGCCACCGCGACCGTCTTGTGCGCCACCACCCAGATCCGCTCCCTGGGGAAGCGGTCCATCTCCTGGGGGAAGGCGACGGACGGATTGAGCGCGCGGTACCCGGCGTCCTGGAGCGCCTGGGTGACGCTGCGGGCGGCGTGGTTGGCCTGCTCGTCGGTCTGGTGGAACTCCTGGTTGGCCACGCTGCGGGCCGGGGAGCGGCAGTTGTCGCGGTTCATCCGGACCGCCATCGCGATCAGGGTGCGGGTGCCGGGCAGCGCCGACTGCGCGTACTCGCGCTCGCCGGCCAGATCGGGGTGGTCCAGGCTGACCGCGGCCGCGTCGTCCGCACCGGCCGCCAGACACAGCTCGCGCAGCCAGGCGGCGTCGATCACCGCCGGCGGGCTTGTGACGTCTCCGGCCCTGCGCCGGGCGAGCACAGCCTGCACCGACGGGTGGGCCGCCAGCTTCGCCGGAATCCTGGGATGAGTCGGTTGCTCCTCGGCGTCGCGCGCGGCAGCCATCCGATGCTCCTGGAAATGCGGGGACGAGGCTCGCCGGCACGGCGAGAAACCGAACAGTTTCACCACCGTAAACCGATCGGTTTCTCGACGCAAGCCCAAGCGGCGAACCTCCCCTTCGGCCTGCCGATCACATTCCTGCGGATGTTGGCGTCGATCGCCAGGTGATCGGAGCCCCGCCCCGCGAGTTCGTCCGGACCGACTGGATGTCCGTGAGGCCGTGCACCTGCCGCCGAGGGCCGATGCCGATGAGCTCACGACCCTTCCTGGTTCACGGCATGCTCATCAACGCTCTTGCGGCCGTCGCCCCCCGGATGTGAGGAGGGAGGAGAGTAAGGGTGTGATGCCATGAGAGTTGCCCGGGTCGCCGGAGGCCGGCCGCGACTCGCCGAGTGCATCGGTCGCCGAGACTGCCCGTAAATGCGACGCGTCAACGCATGCCCGCCGCATCGAGCAGGAGGGTCACAGTGGGAGCGATGAGCCCTGTCGGCGTGTCGGCCTTGATTCCCGCACGGGCGCTGGCGCCGTCGAAGACCAGGATCAGCTGCCGGGCCAGCAGATTCGGGTTGCTCGCCCCACCCTGTTCGGCCTCGGCGCGGAAGAAGGCTGTCAAGTTCTCCTTGACCCGGTGGGCCACCCGGCTCGCAGGGTGGCTCTGGTCTTTGAGCTCGATCTGCACGGCGAGGTACCTGCATCCCTGGAAGTCGGGCGCACCCGCCTGTGACGCCAACTGATCGAAGACGTGCATGATCCGCTCGCGGGGTGACCGGTTGTCGTCCGCCGGGGGCAGGAGAGTCGCCACGTAGGCGGAGGCGCGTTCCTCCAGGCTTGCCGCCAGCAGTTCGCCTTTGCTCTCGAACAGCTGATACATGGAGCGCTTCGACACCCCCGCCGCTTTGCACAGCGCGTCGACGCCGATGCCGACACCGTCTCGATAGGTCAGCGTGGCTGCTGCCTCCAGCAGCCGCTCTCGGGGACTTGGCTTCGCGTCGGTGGTCATACCGCGAGGTTAACTCGATTCCGGCCAATTGTAAACCGATCGGTTTACAACGCTTGTCGAAGCGATCTTCGACGCCGCCCACGGCCTAGAGGGTATGTGAATACGGTTCCCGCTACGTTGGGGTAGAGGTCTTCTCGGCTTCGTCTCCGGGAGGGCGCGGTGCAGCCCTGTCGGTCTGACCATGAGCTGCGCCACGCCCAGCACGACGAGCACCCACCAGCGCACGGCGTGTGAGCCACGGCGGCCCGAGTCTGTTTTCCCGGAGGCGGGCGCCCCGCTGTCGAAGGTGGTACTCACTTTTCCCCTTAGTCGCTGGTCATGGGCCGACCATCAGCAGGAAACCGATCTGTTTCCACTTAGGGAAACAGATCGGTTTTATCGGTTTCCCAGGCGCAAGTGAACGGGTCGCTTCTGGCCCGGGACTGCCCCGACAGGGTCGAAATCCGCGTAGGCCGACGACGCTGCCTCGACCGGCCCCTGGCTGTTCGGCGTCGACGCCTTGTGCCGCACCTTCAAGACCGAGCGTGACCGCCACCACCGGCCTTGCGTACCTCTGCCGTTCCCTCCTTCGCGGCGGCACCGAGGAGCAGAGTCCGCCACCCGGCGCGAGTCCCGCACCGACTCCGGCCGCTCCGACGCCGCCGGCCGCGGAACCGTCCGGCGCGCCGCCGGCCGCACCCCATTCGTCACCCGCCCCCGGCCATCGGGCCTCCGAGCTGTCGTCTCGACCGGCGCCCACCACGGGGGCCTCCCGCGCTTGTGGCGTCAGCGATCTCAAGGCTCCCGAGGGCGCGAGCGCCGGTCGATTCGCCGCCAAGTCCTGGACCATGAAGGGGAGCCGCCTCGAACTGCGCGACCTCGTCTCCGGCGGCGTGGTGACCGTGGACACGGCCGCCGGGCCCAAACGGGCGCTCGGGTTCGCCGCGGCGGCCATTGCGATCCGTGACCTGAAGATGGCCGCACCCGTCGGCCCGCGGATCCGGCACGTCGACGGAGCGCCCGGCCCGACATCCGCGCTGTGAGGCGCCCGCATCGCCATGTGCGTCGAGAGCCTGACGGGCGCCCTCTCCGGCCTCGAAGGCGTGCCCTTGCCTCCAGTCCTCCGCCTCCACCTCGCGCCCGACACCGTCCCGGAGTGGCTCTACGGCACGGTCGGGAAACTCGACCTCAAGCTCCAACTGGGCTTGGGCGACGCCGACATCGACCAGGCAGGACAGGCAGGCGGAGAGCTGGTCATCCCGGGCGTCCACGGGTACGGAACGCCCCGGTGAAGCCGAGGGCCTGCCGGGCTTGCGCCTGGAAACCGATCTGTTTACCCTGATGGAAACCGATCGGTTTCTCGCTCTCCGGTGAGAGTCATGACCGTTTTGGTAACCCCCTCACACACAAGGAGTCGGCCAGATGCCCAGCCAAGAGTCACGTCCCACAATTCGCATTCCGGGGACCACCAGCCACACCATCGCCCCGCGCGCGGGATCTGTCGGCCGCGAGGGAACGCTGCGTTACCTCAAGGCGGGCACCGGCGCCCCTCTGGTCCTGCTGCACACCGTGCGCACCCAGGCCGAGCACTTCCGCCACCTCATCCCGCTGATCGCGGACCGGTACACCGTGTACGCCCTCGACCTGCCGGGGATGGGTTACTCCGAGATCGTGCCCGGGGCGTCGTACGACGAGCCCGCGATGCGTGCGGGCGTCGAGCGGCTGCTGACCGAACTCGACCTGAATGACGTGACGTTGGTCGGGGAGTCCATGGGCGCGGTGCTCGCCCTGACCACCGCGGCCGATCTCCCGGAGCGGGTACGACGCGTCGTCGCGGTCAACACGTACGACTTCCGCGGCGGAATCGCCCGCTCAAGTCTCCTCGCCCGTGTAGTGGTCAGCGGTGTCCTCGCGCCCGGCGTGGGCCCCGTGATCGCCGGGGTCGAGCCCAAGCCCGCCCTCCGCACGATCCTTCAAGGCGGCCTCGGCGACAAGAGCGCACTGCGCGAGGACTACATCGACGAGCTCCTCCAGGTGGGCGGCCGTCCCGGCTACCCGACTGTCGCCCGGGCCGTGTACCAGGCCCTGCCCAGCCTCATCGCGGCCCGCTCGCGCTACCCCGAGGTCAAGGCGCCCGTCCACCTCGTCTACGGGGAGAAGGACTGGTCCCGGCCCTCGGACCGGGAGGCCAACAAGAAGCTGCTGCCCGCCGCCGAGTTCACGCAGGTGCCGAAGGCCGGCCACTTCATCGCCCTGGAACGGCCTGATGTGCTGGCCGACCTGCTGAACGCGGTGGCCTGACCGTCCCGAGAGCGCCGTGGCCACCCGCGTTCGGGTGTAGTGCGCGACCGGGACCGGGTCGCGGACGTCACCGGTGTGGTCTCCGTCGGACAGTACCCGGCCATCAGCGGAGAGGACCTGTACGAGGCGACCGACCCCCACGCCTTCTTCGCGCCGCTCGCTCCCGCGATGGGCGAGCAAGCCATTGCCGCCATCGCAGACAGGTACCGAGCCCTCAGTACGCAGCCGGACCACTCGATCACAGCCGAGCGCTCCGCCCGGAAGCTCCTCGGTGTGCCCCCCGGACCGCTGGCCAGTGGCTGGCCGACATCGATCTCTGACGCGGATCGGCGACGCTGTCGGGATGCCCCGGTCGAGGCGGGGACCGCCGTCTGGTCCCCGCCGGGGTGTTCTCGCAGCCGGGCGGGTCAGAAGCGAGATGACGGCCGAGCCGCCGATGTTACGGCGGGGTGGATACGGTTCAGCGTCGCTTTGTCGCTCGTCGCTCCGGCTGCCGATTGGAGCGTGCCGACGTGCCGTCTGTGGCCAGGCTGCGGCCGTCAGGACTGAGGGCGAGGGCACCGATTGCCTCTGCGGTGTCACCGAGGGACCTGAGGGAAGGCGTTGCGCAGGACTCTGGCACAGCAGTGCCGCCGGCCGTCCACAGGGCGACGCGGCCGGTGCGGTCACCCGCCGAGAGGCTGTGGCCGTCTGGGCTGAACTCCGGCGCGGTGATGTGCTGCCCACCCTGGACGAGACCCAGCGCGACGGCTCCGGCCGGAGCCGTCGTGGGCGACTCGATTGTCACCAACGGCCAGCTTCTCGCGGGGCTCGGCGCCAGAAGCGGCACGACCGCCTCAGCGGCGGCCGTGTCTCATTTGATGCTGCGGCACACGAGCCGTACCAGGCTGCGGTGTCCGAAGTCCGCAAGCGCCGCGTTCAGGCGAGGCTTGCAGATCAGGACTCAGGGGCGGGCGTTGTCCGAGAAGACCTCGATCTTCACGCCGACTGCGCGCCGGTTCCGATCTGTTGGGTGAGCTTGAGCAGTTCTTCGACGTGGTAGATCTCGGTGATCTTGCCGTCGACAACGCGGATGATGTCGGTGCCATTGATATCGACCGGGTTGCCGCTGGCGGCGAACCCGAAGGCGTCTCCGGTCTGGGTCCCAGTCATCCGCCAGTGGAGGACCACCCAGCCGCCGGGAAGCTCCTCCTGGAAAAGGATCCGGTGCTGCGTGTCGGTGAATCCGTCGCGGACCGCGGCGATCAGCGCTCGCATGCCGTCGATGCCCGAGGCGGCGCCGTCAGCGGGGTTGTGGTCGATCAGATCCGGGGCGAACACCTCGTCTGCCCCGGCGACATTGCCGGTGTCGTAGAGCTCAAGGTTGCGCGCGGCAATCCGCAACGCGGTGGTCGTGGCCGAGCGCACCATCTCGCTTGCGGTGTTGGCCGTACTGATCGCGGTCATGAGGTCCTCCATGGTGTGAGGTGCGGGCTGATCCAGCCCTACGGTTCCCCCACGGAACTAGTTACATCAAATGAACTAATAGGGACCGCGTGAGCGATATGGATCACTCTCTGCCGGAACGCCGGTCGGCCATTCCTGACCGTGTCGGACAGTGCGTGGGCAGCGCTGATCGCGGCCGTCTACAACTTGCCCGTCCTGAAATCCGCGCTGCTTTTGAGAACCGCGGAGTCCACGCTCCAGTTCTCCGGCTGAATCCTCTCCCAGAGACTTCCCTTGCCGAGTTCTCTTCCCAGCTGGTCTTCGCGACGGAACCACTCCTCCGCGCTTCTGATCCTGGTGGGGTGGATTTCGTCGAGTAGAGCGTAGTCCCTGGTGATGATTCCGTGCTTCCACACATTCCAGAAGCCCGTGAAATTGTCACGGAAGCTCATGGTGCTCTTGTCGTTGGGGTCGGCGTTGTATCCGGCAGGGTGATCCGCGATCCCCTTCAGGTCCGGGCTGTTCCAATATGCTTCCAGATCGGTGTCGATGTACTGCGCCGGGTGCCCGGTGACCTTCTCGAATGCCGCCGCCATATCGGCATAGGTCATGTGCTCGATGGCGACTTCGAGGTCCATGCCATTGGCTCGCTCAGGATGGTCGAAGAGCCAGCGGACATAGAATCCGCAGTCTTCGAGAGCCACATGCGGAACGGCTCCATCGCCGAGCGGGACTCGCCATGTGACGACGCCGTCCTCGATGCTGGGTTGCATGGGAGTGAGCGGCGAGATCACCATCTCGATGTAGGGACCCGAGGTGAAGACCGCTGCTCCCATGCGGTCCCTGTTCGTCTCGTTCTGGAACAGTACCCATTCGGCCATGCGGCCTTTGCCGTCATAGTGACCGGTGCGGAACCTGGAGTCGTAGCCTGACTTCTTGAGGGCGTAGTCCAGGTTTCCGTAGACGAAGAACTTGATTCCTTCTTCGATCGCTATCTCGTATGTGCGGATGGCCCAGTAGGTCTCGGTCTTCTCGCCAGTGTTGAACCCGTCGATGTTGATGAACGCCCCGTCGCAGCCGCGAAATCCTTCGCGCAGCACGTCCTCGTCGGCGAATGACCCTTCGAGGATGGAGACGTTGCCGAGTGAGAGGAGAGCCTGGGCCCGGGGAGATGTGGCATCCCGAGTGAGCACCCGGACGGAGTACTTCTTGTCGGCGACAAGAGCGCGGACAATGGGCATTCCTTGAGCCCCTGTGCCGCCGATGACGAAGATGCTGGATGTGGCATGAGAAGACATGGTTTTTGACTCCGAGGTTGAGTACGCACGCGATCGGCACGCGCCGGGCGCGGCGCATTCGGGACCGACCTCTGCATCAGCCCGGCGGTCAATGGCACCGACCGACTGGCGCTGCGGCCGATGACCGGAGGTCATGAACGCTCTGAAACCGATCGGTTTCCCATACGGTACACCGATCGGTTTCAGAGTGGCAAGCGCTCCGGGGACCCGGTTCACAGCTGAGCAGTGCAAAGGTGTCTGCGGACTCGGCGCGTGGCGTCCAGCTCTCTGGGGTCTCAGCCCGGCATCACGGTGACATGAGGGCGTAGTACACCTGCCCTGTCCACTCCAGGCTCGCGTAGGGGGCGAGCAGACCTTCGCGCTGCGCGCGGGTCAGGAGTTCGCGGGTGTGGGCGTCGATCTCCTCCCAGAGGGCGGCCGCGGTGCTGGTGTGGGGCGTGGCGTGGCTGAAGGTGAAGCGCCAGGAGTTCTTGACCCGCAGGACGTTCGCGGTCACCCGATACAGGGCGACGAGCGCGGGGGCGACGTCGGGGCGAGCCTCCCCGACCGCGACTCACTGACAGAGCCACGCGTAGACGGCTGCGCTGTCCTGACCTCGATATCGGTAGCGGATGCTGCCGCTGTTCCGCAAAAGCTGCCGTGGATTGACTCGCGTGGCTCGTCGGTCAGTCGGGGGTCTCGGCCGAGTCGGCGGGCTGGGAGTCGTCGGCCGGCGCGGACCGCTCGATGTCGTCGTTGGTGGCGGCCCAGCTGGCCAGCAGGTTCAGGGCGTCCTGGGTGGGTGAGTGGGGCTCGGGGGTGTAGGTGAGGAGGAACTGGCTGGGGCTGTCGGGGAGCGGGAAGGTTTCGAAGGGCAGGTCGAGGTCGCCGACGACCGGGTGGTGGAGGAGTTTCACGCCGGTGGTGTGCATGCGGACGTTGTGGGCCGCCCAGCGGCGGCGGAATTCCTCGCTGCGGGTGGACAGTTCCCCGATGAGGTCCGTCAGCCGTCGGTCGTAGAGGTCGCGGCCGGCTTCGGCGCGCAGCATGGCGACGGTGTCGCCTGCGACTTCGTCCCAGTGGCGGAAGAACTCGGTCGCGTGGGGGCTGAGGAAGACGAACCGGGCGTTGTTCGGCGGCCGTGCCGGGTCGGCGTAGACGGGGGCGAACAGGGCGCGTCCGAGGTGGTTGGCGGTCAGGATGTCTCCGCGTCCGCTGAGGATGAACGCGGGTGTGCCGGCCATGGAGTCGAGTACGCGCTGCACTGTGGGCCGCACGCGCTGCTGGGCCGGGCGGCGGCGTGGCGGGCGGGTTGTGCCGGCGCCGCGCAGGAGGTCGAGCAGGTGGATGCGTTCGGCCTCGTCGAGCTGGAGTGCCTGTGCGATGCCGTCGATGACGCTCTCGGAGACGCCGGTGGCGTTGCCGCGCTCCAGCCGGGTGTAGTACTCGCTGGAGATGCCCGCGAGGAGGGCGACCTCTTCGCGGCGCAGCCCGGTGACGCGTCGGCGTTCTCCGCCGTACAGGGGCAGTCCGGCCTGCTCGGGGGTGACCCTGGCCCGTCGCGTGCCGAGAAATTCCCGGATCTCCGCGCGGAAATCATCGCGGATGTCGCGGTTGGTGCCTTGTGGGTCGTTTCTGCCTGCCATGCGCTTCACTCTACGAGCGCATCCGCCGGCTTGGGGGTCCCTGTCAGTGACCCCCTCAAGAGGGACTCCCACACTCCCGTGACAAGCGGTTTTGTTGGTGGTGCACCGCCCACGGCGGTGTGAACCGTTCGGACGGACGGCGCTTGTGCCGCCGGTCCCAGCCCCTTCTGCGGCGCTGCATGCATCACCCCCCCCCCCGCACACAGCGGGTGCCGGATCACGGTGCCTGAAAGGAAATCCCCCCATGAGCAAGGTCATTCTCGTCACCGGTGCCGGACGCGGTCTGGGCACCGACATCGCCCGGGAGGCCCTCGCCGCCGGCCACCAGGTCGTCGCCACCGGCCGCCGCCCCGAGGAGGTCGAGAAGACCCTCGGCGGGCCGCAGGACAATCTGCTGGTCACCAAGCTGGACGTCACCAGCCTGGAGGATGCCGAGGCCGCTGCGCAGGCGGCCGTCGACCGCTTCGGCCGCATCGACGTCCTGATCAACAACGCCGGGAACCTCTTCACCGGCTACTTCGAGGAGATCTCGCCCGCGCAGATGCGCCGGCAGTTCGAGACCAACCTCTTCGGCCCGATGAACGTCACCCGCGCCGTCCTGCCGATCATGCGAGCACAGCGCGCCGGCCACGTCATCACCATCACCTCGACGGCCGGCCTGGTCGGCATGGAGTTCACCTCCGCCTACGCCGCCTCCAAGTTCGCGGAAGAGGGCTGGATGGAGTCCCTGCGCTACGACGTCGAGCCGTACAACATCCGCACCACGATCGTGGAGCCCGGCTACTTCCGCACCGAACTGCTCGTGGACGGCTCCACCAACTGGCCCGAGCTGTCCATCGACGACTATGCCCCGCGCACCGCCCCGCGGATCGAGGGCATGAAGAGCATGAACGGCAAGCAGCCCGGCGACCCCGCCAAGCTCGCCCGCGCCCTGCTCACCATCGCTGGCCAGGACAAGCCGCTGCTGCGTTTCGTCGCCGGTGCGGATGCCATCGAGGCCGCCGAGGCCAAGGCGAAGGAACTCCTCGCCCAGGCCGAAGCCTCCCGCGAACTGGGCGACAACCTCGCCTACGACGACACCCACGCCTGAGAGGGACAACATGCCCCTCAAAGGCGAGTACGAGCCAAGCAAGGCGCAGTTCGTACGTGACCAGGTGAAGCAGTACGAAAGCTCCGGCGGTACGCAGGGAACGACGCTCAGTGTCCTGGTCGCACGGGACGAAGACGAGAGGCTCCGGGACCTGCCAGTCGTCATCCTGACCACCCTGGGCGCGAAGAGCGGCAAGATCCGTAAGACCCCGGTCATGCGGGTGGAGCACGACGGCACCTACGCGGTCATCGCCTCCATGGCAGGAGCCCCCACCCACCCGGTCTGGTACCACAACGCGGTGGCCGACCCCCGGGTCGAGCTGCAGGACGGCCCGGTGCGCCAGGACATGCTGGCACGTGAGGTGACCGGGGAGGAGAAGGCCGTGTGGTGGGCCCGGGCCGTCGAGGCGTTCCCCGACTACGCCGAGTACCAGAAGAACACCACCCGTGAGATCCCGGTCCTCGTCCTGGAGCCGGCGGCCCAGGAGCACTGACGAGGCGCAGCCAGTTCAGCCGCCTTGACGAAGCCCCGCGCATCGCCAACGACCTGCGGCATCGATGTGGTTGGCAGCCTGACCCACGACGACACCCACACGTGAGCACCATGCCCCGGCCGAGACCGGAAGCCGCCGGGCACACCTACGGCCCTGACCCGCTACCCGGGCAGCAGCGCCCGCGCTGGCAACGCGCGGACCACCGAAGCACGGCCCTCCATGTGGTGGCGCACCCCACTGATCACGACCACCGACCGGTCCTGACGGCCGTCACGAAAGGAACACCTGATGAAGCACGTATCGCTGGGCGGGCTCGATGTCTCCCGTATCGGCCTGGGAGCCATGACCATGGCCGGCGTCTACACCACGGGCGGAGGGCTCGACGACGCCGAGTCGATCCGCACCGTCCACCGGGCCCTGGACCTCGGGGTGACCCACATCGACACCGCCGAGATCTACGGCCCCTTCCACAGCGAGGAACTTGTCGGCAAGGCCATCAAGGGCCGGCGCGACGACGTCGTGGTGGCGACGAAGTTCGGCCTCGTCTCCCACGCCGGCGACGGCCCCGGCGTCATCGACAGCAGCCCCGGAAACGTGAAGGCCGCGGTCGAGGGCTCGCTCGTGCGGCTCGGCACCGACCACATCGACCTCTACTACCAGCACCGCGTCGACCCGAACACGCCCATCGAGGAGACCATCGGCGCGCTGGCCGAGCTGGTCGCCGAAGGCAAGGTGCGCCACATCGGACTCTCCGAGGCCGGTCCCGACACGATCCGCCGAGCGCACGCCGTGCATCCGGTGGCCGCGCTCCAGACCGAATACTCGCTGTGGACCCGCGACGTCGAGGCCGAGATCCTCCCGCTGCTGAGCGAGTTGGGCATCGGGTTCGTTCCCTACTCCCCGCTCGGGCACGGCCTGCTGACCGGGCAGATCCGTACCGTCGACGACTTCGCCGACGACGACTGGCGCAAGACCAACCCGCGCTTCACAGGAGAGAACTTCCAGCGCAACCTGCGCATCGTCGACGAAGTACAGGCCATCGGCGCAGAGATCGGCGCCACCCCGGCACAGACCGCGCTGGCGTGGCTGCTGACCCGCGGCGACGACATCGCCCCCATCCCCGGCACCCGGCGGGTTACGCGCGTCGAGGAGAACACCGCCGCCGACGGCATCGAACTCAGCGCCGCTCAGCTCGACCGCCTCAACAACCTCACACCGGCCGCGGGCGAACGCCACGACGAGGTCAACATGGCCAGCATCGACCGCTGACCGCCGGCGCCCCTGCGCCCGGATCAGCCCACGCGCCTGGACTTCGCGAAGGACTGACGCCCCGGCGAAGTTCCCGACGCGTCACACCCGACCGACCTGCATCCATTCACCCATTTCACTGATCACTGAAGAGGTTCCTCGTCATGTCCAAGGTTCTCCTTGTCGTAGGTCACCCCGACCTGTCCCAGTCGAAGGCCAACGCGGCGCTCGTGGACGCCGTTCGTGATCTGGCCCATGTCACCGTGCACGACCTCTACGCCACCTACCCCGACTTCCAGATCGACGTCGCCGCCGAGCAGGCGCTGCTGGCCGAACACGACGTGATCGTCTTCCAGCACCCGGTGTTCTGGTACAACACCACCCCGCTGTTCAAGCAGTGGCAGGACAAGGTCTTCACCCTCGGCTGGGCCTTCACCATGGACGGCTCTGCCTCGCAACTGGCCGGCAAGAAGGCCGTCGTCGCCGTTACCGCCGGCGTCCCCGCCGACCACTACACCCCCGAAGGCTCGAACCAGGCCACCATCGAGACCCTCCTCAGCAACTGGCACGCCACCCTGCGGCTGTGCCAGTTCGACATCCAGCCGATGGTCAAGCTCTACGGCACCGCCTTCGGACTCTCCGACGAAGACCTGGACACCGCCGCCAAGCAGTACAACGAACTGCTCGCCTCCTTCGCCGCCTGACCGCACTCTCACAACGACAGCCCCTCTCGCCGATCGCGACGCAGCGGTGCTGTGCCCCACCGGTCTCCGGTCGCTCTTCGCCGTATCGGCGCCAAGCGACCGGAGATCTGTATCGGCGGCGACCGCGTCGTGAAACAGTCCTGAGGCTTCTCGTGCCTTGTCGCGCGTCCTGTGCTGGGATGGTGCTGAGATGGGCCTGCATTTCCACAGGTCCCGGGCTTGTGGTCGAATTCCGGTTCAACGTTCAGCACCTGAACGCGCTGGACACCAGCTGGCGCATGCTGCCCCATCACCGCGGAGATCATCGCCCACGCCCACGCCCACCGAGGCACGGGACTGCCGCTCAGCCGGGGCACGGGCCCGATCCACCGGCGGACAGTCGCCGTCGGCTGAGGGAACCACGTTGGGTGCAACTACCCCTTTGCGTAAGCGACTTCACACACGGGCGAACGCTCTGTGACGCAGGTCACCAGAAAAGCGTCTCGCGATTTGGGGCAAGTTGCCTCTTCGCCTCGAAAATCGAACCCCAAGGAGACTCCGGCGGCGCCTCCCACCTGCACTTAGGGCACGCGGAGGGCACGCCGCCCCCGAATTGGTCTAGACGACAAACAACCCCCAGGCCGCTGACCTGGGGGCAAATTCTGGAGCGGGTGACGAGAATCGAACTCGCACTCTCAGCTTGGGAAGCTGCGGTCACCTGGGGCCAGTTCCGGTGCTGACCTGGGCAAACAGGTGGGCTACGACTGCTTCGGCGTCGCTTGCTGTCACCGTTGTTCCCCGTTGTCTCCCGCTCGATCTGGTGCGGCTGTGGTGCGTGCCTGTTCGCCGCGACCGGGTCGGCCACTGTCTGGCATGCTCCGCGCCCGGGCTCTCCCACCGCGGGAGTCGCCGGCACAACGGGGAGCTGAACTCGTGGACGAGCAGGCCCAAGTGGCGCCATCGAGTGGCGACGTGCGCGTGGAGCAGTACCAGCGGGACGCCGAGCGAATCGAGAAGTGGTCCATATTTTGGGTGCTCGTGGCCATCGCCATGTGGGTGTGGTTCCTCTACCTGCTGCTCGTTCCCCACGAGTTCCCCAGTGGTGCCCGGTGCCATGCCCCGTTGTTCGACCTTGCTGAGCAGACGGGTGGCTGCTACGCCGAGATGCGCCAGTGGCCCGCCCTCCTGGGCATCCTCGCCCTCGCAGTGGTGCCGAGCATCGTCGGTGCGGCCACAACCCTGTACGCGAAGATCCTCTTCCGTACGGTCCGCCACTTGACGGGGAAATCGGCCTAGGTCTTTCATGGACGACGCTTGATGTCACCCGCCGATGTCAATGGCCGCGGCAGGATTCGAACCAGCGACACCCGCTTTAGGAGTTCGATCTATGCCCGCCTTTGGTGCTGCCGTCGGCTGATCCGACGATCGCCTAGGGGCGGCGCTGTGTGCTGCCGTCCTGCCTCGTTGTTGTCAGATGTGGATGTCAGAAGTCCACTGGTGTTCCTCAACATGGCTTCGCGGATGGCGCCTGCGGTGGGCCCCAACGTGCAGCCTCTGACCAGGAGGAAAGCCATCGTCGTCTGTCGTCATTGGCTGCCCTTGGACGGCTCAGGGACGGCCCCGAGGGTGCCGGGGTCATGGCCCTCGCGCCCTCGGTGACGCAGCAGCCCGGTACCCAAGTTCGTGGGTGCACCCTAGGGTCCGACCATGAAGTTGACGTTGGCCTTGATCACCGTGGCAGGGGGGTTGCTCCCGCTGATTGCCATCATCTGGGGTGGCCAGGCCCTTCGGAGGGACTACCGGAAGCTGGCTAGTGACTTGGACGCTATCGACAGTGTCATCGGGGCTCCGGAGGGCACCTACGAGTCGAGCGAGGCGCAGAGCGCAGCCATGTACGCCATCCGGCAACCGGCCTTCAACACGGGGCGCCTCACGCACACCTATGAGTGGGCCCAGCGATTGGTCTGGGAGCAGGCAATGAACGATCTTCGTGGCCCAGCATGGCTCGCCACGACAGGGCTTGTGCTCGCCACGGTTGCCGGGGCTTGGTCGATCTGGATTTAGGCGGTCTGGTCCTCCTCAGCCCAGCCGTTCCCCCAGCTCTCATCCGGTACGCCGTCGCGCCACACTCTTTCCAACTGTGTTGGTGGGGTGATGGGCTGTGTATGGGGGCGTTCACCTGCGTTCATCGGCGGCTCGTTACCAGGCTGGGGTCGGCTCCGGGTCTTGGGTGAACGCCGGTGAACCGGGCTGAATGAGACGGAAACTGAGACGGGCAGCGGCGGCCTTGGTGGACCCTCACCAACCACGCTCGCGGGCCATGGTGATGAGCATTTCGGCTTCGGCGGAGCGGTCGGCCAGTTCGCCGGCGCTGCGGATCTGCTCTTCGGTCATGCCGTGCTTCACCAGCTGGATCGCTTCATGGATCCCGTCTCCGTTGCCGCGGTCGAGCATGGCCAGGAACCACCGCACGGCCTGGACCGGGTCCGGCGCTGCGCCCAGGCCGTCGCGGTACCAGCAAGCGGCGGCGTACATCGCACCCGCGTGGCCTCGCTCCGCGGCATGCAGGTACCAGCTCAGCGCTTCGGTGTCCTCGTCGATCGCGGCGAGGCGATCACCGAGTACGGCAGCGGCCTGTGTCACGCCCCCTTCGACTGCTTGGCGCAGCAGACGCAGACACTCGTCGTGGTTTTTCACCCGGACATCGCCGTTGATGTGCATGCCCGCCAGGTTGAACGCGGCGTATGCGTCGCCAGCCTTCGCGGCCGCTGTGAAGAGGGCCTCGGCCTGGAATGTGTCTGCCTGCACTCCGCGGCCGGTGCGGTACATGAAGCCCAAAGTGCGCTGGGCCGCGGGATGCCCGACCCGTGCCGCGGCTGTTGCGTAGGCCAGCACCATCGGCAGAGCCGAATCGTCCACGAAGTCGAGGAGCGCTCCGGCCACCAGGGCCTGCGCGTCGATGTCCCCGGCATCGGCCAAAGCCTTCAGAGGCGCGATCCCCGTGAGCACCAGGTTCGCCGACTCCACACTGCCGGCATTGGAACCAGCGATCCAGGCAGTGACAGCGGCCTTCCAATCTTCCCTGGCAGCGGCTTGCCGACCTCGCTCGATGAACTCGGCGGCTCTATCGGGAGGGACAGGAACATCGCTCATAGCGAGACATCCTGCCGCACGACATGTCAGCACGGACCACGCGGACGGTGCGGGGTGACAGACCGGCGGCAGGCACGTTGATCTCCGCCGAGACCTGAGCTTGGGAAGCTCGGGTTCTACGGCGCCGAGAGGCTTGCTGACCTGCTGCTGAGCGGCGTCATGGCCTGAGGGTGTGCTGGGTGGGGTGGCTGCTGTTCCCCGTGGTTCCTCGCAGTATCTGGCACGGGATTGGCACGGGAGCACGTTCAGGCGGGTGAGTCAGTCGCGCCGCGAACTCGGCACGCCAATGTCGGCGCCGAGGTCGGTAGAGGCGGTCAACGAGTGGGCCGCGGTTCTCAGATCGTTCTCCCATCCCGGGAGGTCGTCAGGGCCGATCCATTCGCTGTAGTCCGCTGCGACGGAGAGGAACCGTGTTTCCTCCTGGGTGCGGGCCGCGACCGTCATTGACAACCGGTCGGCTACGTCCTTGGGGCTCAGCTCGTCTTTCGCGAGACCGAACGCGAGTCTCGTGAGGAGGCATCGGCCGGCTGCCTCCTCGTCGGGAAGAGGTATGCCGAGTTCGTGCAGGGCTTGGACATACAGCTCACGGATCTCGGTCTCGTCGCTCCTGCGCGGCAGTCCGGCGAGCTCGCGCAGGGCAGGGGAATCATGCCCGTCGACGAGCGCATGCGCGGCGAGCATCGGGAGCTCCTCGGGTGGGAGTACCTCCGCTACGTACTGCCAAGCGCTGTGCTGCAACCGATCCATGAGCCAATGGTGGAGGCGATGAGACGCCCTGACCAGCCGATTGCCGTTGTGGCCTCGGCTTCTTCTTGCCCTGGGTCTTGTCGGGGATCTTGGTGACCTGCGATTTCCCTGCTCAGGAGCGGTGGACCAGTACGCCTGATGGTCGTCGTTGGTCGTCCTTGGCCACTGCCGAGCGATCTCGGACGGCCCAGGGACGGCCCAACTTCGCCCGATGCAGGCCGCGTTCGGCTGGCTGCGGGGCGCCTTCGATACGGCCCGTCTGAACCTCAGCCGACGAAGGTCAGCGGCAGTTTTAGACTTCGGCTGGGATACGCCACAGGGGAGCGGCGTACTGCTCCGGCCGGCTGCTGAGCAGTAGAGCTCTGAGGTCCTGGCGCTGCTTGCCGTTGAGGCCGAGAGCCTCGGTGATCCTGCGGAACGTCGTGTGTGTGATGCCATGGTCGCGGGCCTTGGCCTCGAACTGGTCGAGTTGGCGGAGCGTGGTTTCTGGGTCGAGCTTCTGTTCCGGCTGACTGCCGAGCCAACTGGCCTTGTTTCGCTCGTAGTCGATCTCTGAGTATCCGCAGACCTCGCGGCTGTACTGCTCCGCCTCGGCAAGGGTCTCCGTTGCGAGGATGGCGCGTGCGAGCTCGTTGCGGGTGAGGGCGTCGTCCAGGTCCGCTTCGTGGACGGTGGGGCCGTCGTCGGTGAGGGGGACCGGTAGGCCGGCGTCCCTGATTTCGCAGAGGCCGCGGACTCCGCGGGCTGTGGCTGCCAGCATCGCTGTCGCCTCGGACGGGTGCCACTCCAGGACTGAGCTGACCGGTTCGACGTGCTCAGCCGTGAGCGTCAGGGTTGCCGGGCCCATGCGGTCGGCCAGAACTTCGGCCGGGAGCTCGCCGTCCAGACCTGGGCCGGCGACCAAGAGCCTTACGGGTGCGTTGACTTGGCAGCATGCGGCCAGTGTGAGGGCGTCGGCGAGAGGGCTGCGCAGGGTGGGTTCGTTGCCTGTGGCGAGGATGTCGCCGCCCACGTCGAGGAGGTCGATGGACTCGGGGGCCAGGTGTTCGATGAGTTCTTCGAGTTGGCGGGTGATGCCCTCGGCGCCGTGCAGGGGATCGATCAGGGCGAAGGTGTGGGGGAGTTCGGCTGCCAGTCGGGGGAGTGTCGAGCCTGCGGGGGCGACCGGTGCCGCGTCGGCCGGGACGGTCCAGACGCTTCGTGTGAGGGGCCGGAGGCCTGTGAAGTTCGCCGGCCCTCGGGGGCCTGGCACTGGATCGATCAGGAGGCGGTCCCACGCGTACGTGAGGATCACCGCCGGACTGTCGCTATCTCCGTAGAGGGCTGCGTCGAGCATTGAGGCGGCGACTGCGTCGCCCCCTCCTCCTGCTGCCACGATCAAGCGGGTCACCCTTGTCAGCGTACGGGTTCCCCTGCTGGCCACTCACCCTATAGTGGCTACTGGTCATAGCCACTTAGGGAGGGGCTCCGATGCCGCAGATCGAAGCGACCCAGCCCAAGTACCTCCAGATCGCACACCACATCCGCGATCAGATCTTGCGAGGCGACTTGAGGCCTGGCGACGAGGTTCCGTCGGAACGTCAACTGGCTGCCGACTGGAGCGTTTCACGCCCGACGGCGGCGAGGTCGCTGGAGGCCCTGAGTCATCAAGGCCTGGTTGAGAAGCGCCAGGGGTCGGGTACCTACGTGCGGGGCCTCGCGGTGAATCGGCGTGCTCGGGAGCTCTACGGTCGCGCCAAGCAGACTGGCAAGATCTGCACGCCGGGCGAGTATGCGGTGATCACCTCCGCCGGCTGGCTGGAGGCCCCCGACTACGTGGCCGAGGCGCTGAGTCTGGCGGCTGGAGCCCGAGCCGTTCATCGTCGCCGCGTGACCAAGAATGAGTCGGGACCCATCACCATCTCCACCTCGTGGTTTGGTGCAGACGTCGGCGATCGGGCCCCCAAGCTCCGTGATCCTGACCGGATTCAGGAGGGGACGCTCATGTACGTCGAGAACATGACGGGTCGCCAGGGAAGCTATGCCGAAGACCGGATGTGCGCTCGTCTGGCGACTGAGGACGAGGCCGCTGACCTTGAACTTGAGCCCGGAGCAGCCGTCCTGATTGTGCACCACGTGGTCTATGACATGCAGGATCGGCCTCTGGAGTTCGCCGAGGTCACGTACCCGCCTGGACGTTGGGCGTTCGAGCAGGGCTGCCCGATCAGCTAGAAAGTCGCTCTTCTCTTCGCGAACCGCTTGTGGCTTCAAGTGGCTAATGCCACTATCCAGTAAGTGGCTAAGGCCACTTGACCGGAAGGGGCATGAGCGTGAGCCAGGAGTGCGGGGAGTTGCGGCACGTCTCGCGGGAAGCGGTCTGCCGTGGATGCCGGGGGCGAGGGCGGAAGCGCGTCAGCTCCTGCTCCGCCCTGGCGCTCTCCGCCGCTGATGCTCGCGTCCGTGCTGCGTCCAAGCGGCGCTGTCTCGACTGTGGCGGCACCGCTAGGGAGTAGTGGCGCTCATGGCGGATGCGCGTGAAGAGTCCGAAGCCTCGGTTGCCGGATCATCGCCGATTGGGGGCATGACCCTCTATCCCGTGCCCGAGTCCGTGGCTCGGGCGAGGCGATGGTTCCGGAAGTTCACCGCCCCGTACAACCTGGCCTGCTCGATCGACGACTGTGTCCTGATGCTCTCCGAGCTGGTGACGAACGCGATTCTCTACGGAGAGGCCGAGGAATCCTGGCGGGTGCGGGTTGAGTGGTCTCGCCTGGGGGAAGCCCTGCGGGTCGACGTCCACAACCCCGGGTTCCCCGCGGAAGTGCGGCTGCGCAGCCCCAATGCCAGTGATGCGCACGGACGGGGGCTTTGCCTGGTCGACGAGCTGGCGGACTCCTGGGCCGCAGGCCCGAGCCGCTTCGGTGGAACCGTTGTGTGGTTCCAGATCGAAGAAGCATGGAAGCCGCGAGGTCGATCCAAGTCTGTGGGTGAGTGAGAAGGCCGCGCTGATCTGTCGGCACTCCGACGAGGAGTGGCAGCGTGACGTGGCTGCGGGGCTCCATGACATGCCTCGCGCCGAGCGTGCGAAGCACCCCAAGGGCAACTCCTCGCGCCATAAGGAGAAGTCCACGGGCATCTAGCCGGGGTCTTATGGTGCGGTTGTGGTGCTGCGCGTCCGACCCGCCGGTCTAGACAACAAAGAACCCCCGGGTCATCGACCGGGGAGTTCGCATGGAGCGGTTGATGAGACGCGAACTCGCACTCTCAGCTTGGGAAGCTCAGGTGATCCACGGGATGTCGCTCTGATGACCTGCGGCGGACCGGCTACGGGGCCTGACTAGCTGGCGACCTGGTCCCCGCCATTCCCCGTTGTTCCCCGCACGATCTGGCACGACCTCTTCGTCCCGAACTCTCCGCTGGGGGCTATTGAGGGTTTGGTGGGCTGGTCAGTCGGCCATAGAGGGCCGTTGGCACGCGGCTGCGGTTGGATTGGTTGCTGTACTCCGCTGCTGTAGCGCAAATGGCTCCGTAAAACGTGTGCGAAACTGCCGCGATGACCTCAGAAACGATCACCGCGGCAGCTGCGGGCACCTGGAACCTTGGAGATCTCACCGTCAACCGCATCGGGTTCGGCGCGATGCGGCTGACGGGCAGCGCGGCCTTCCATCACGGCACTCCGAGCGACCGCGACCGCTCGATCGCCGTGCTGCGGCGCGCGATCGAGCTGGGCGTCAACCACATCGACACGGCCGCCTTCTACTTCTCGTCGCTGCGCTCCGCGAACGAACTGATCAACAGCGCGCTCGCCCCGTATCCGGACGAGCTGGTCATCGCCACCAAGGTCGGGCCGTTCCGCGACTACTCGGGGGAGTGGGGCACCTCGGCCCGGCCCGAGGACCTGCGCGGCCACGTCGAGGAGAACCTGCGCCAGCTCGGTCGCGACCACCTCGACGTGGTGTACCTGCGCCGTATGCGGCAGGACTCGATCGCCGAGCACTTCGGCGCACTGGCCGAACTGCGCGACGCGGGGCTGATCCGGCACCTCGCCGTCTCCGACGTCGAACCCCGGCACCTCACCGAGGCGTTGGCCATCGCGCCGGTGGTGAGCGTGCAGAACAAGTACGGCCTCGACTTCCCCGACCCCGGAACCGATGCCCTCGTGCGCACCTGCGGCGAACAGGGCATCGCGTTCGTGCCGTTCTTCGCGATCGCGGGCAAGGGCGGCGCACTCGGCCCGGGCGACTCCGCCGACGACGAGGTGCTCGCCGTCGCGCGTGCCCACGGCGCGACCCCCGCGCAGATCCGCCTTGCGTGGACGCTCCAGCAGGGCCCGCACGTGCTCGCCATCCCCGGCACCGGCAACCCGGACCACCTCACCGAGAACGTGGCCGCGGGCGCGCTGCGGCTCACGGACGACGAGATGGCCCGCCTCGACGCGCTCCACACGCGGGGGCAGTGAGGCCAAGGGGCGCCCCTGCCCGGCCTGCCGGTCCGGCAGGGCAGGGGCCCTTTGCGCTCAGCCCGTGTAGGCGCTCAACGGGTAGTGGTCCGAGAGGTTCGTGTACGTGTAGTCGGTGCCCCAGCTGCTCACCGTCCAGGGCGCTGACTGCTCCTTGAGGACCTCGTTCTTCCAGACCGCGGGACGCGCGTGACCGGCGCGGTGGAGGACGTAGTCCAGATCCTCACGCGGGTCGGTCGGGTAGCGGTCGTGCGCGATGGAGTTCTCCTGTGTGTCGAAGGAGTACGGGTGCCCGGTCCGCGCGTCCGCTCCGACCAGGTCGGCGTCCGCGAGCATCGACGCGTACTCCGAGCCGCGCGAGTCGACGTTGAAGTCACCGGCGACCAGAACCTGTTCGTCCGCCGGGATGTTCTTGGCGTCCAGGAACGCGTCGATCGCCTTGAACTGACGGCTGCGCATCGACGCGGCCTCACCCGCGCCACATCCGGAGTCCGTCGACTGCGCATGGGTTCCCACCACATGCACCTTGATGCCGTTCACATTCAGCACCACATAAGCGAACCCTTTGTTGGACCACCAGTCCGCGCCGCACGCGTCCTTGTAGACGTACTGCTCCTTGTGCAGGATCGGCCACTTGCTCAGCACGGTCACCCCGCCGTCCTCGGGCGTGGTCGACGAGTACGCCCCGCCAGTGGCGTCCCAGCCGCTCTTGCTCCGCCCGACGACCGGTGTCTGGTACGGGTACTCGCCCGCCGCCGCGCTCTTCAGCGCATCCGACGACGCGTTGTCGAACGCCTCCTGCAGCACGACGACGTCGTTCCCGCGGAAGAACGAGGTCTTCGGAATCTCCGCGGCGCGGTGATCCTGCCCCCAGTTCGGGTAGAGGCTCTTGCTCATGAGGAAGACGTTGTACGTCAGCACGCGCATCGGCGGCGCGGTCGCGGTCGAGGCCTCCGCCGACGCGGGCGCGGCCCCGACGAGGCCCGCGGCGGCGAGCGAGACGACGAGGGCGGCTGCGCCCTGGGTACGGCGCGGTGAGGAGAGCGGCACTGGATCTCCCTGTGGGTGAAGGGGGTTGAGTGGCGCCGCACATCAAATCACCGGGGATTACTGTCAGGTAACTCCCGTGCGGGGAAAGGATGTCTCCCAGAAGTACGTCTGCCGGGCCCACGTATGTCTGCCGGGGCCTCGTGCCCGGAGCCCCCGGCTACTGGATGTTCAGGCGAGGGGGATGCGAGGCGTCGACCGGGCAGGTGAAGACGCGGAGTTCACCGAACCGGCCTACATTCACCCCCGGGTCGCCACCGCTGTCCATCGTGAGGAACAGTCGCGCCGTGGCACCGCAGGAACAGGCGACCGGCATCAGGTCGGTCAGGTGCCAGCTGGGCCAGCCTCCGACCTTCCACCCCTCATGGCAGGCGAGGCCGCGGTGGAAATCGAGGCCGTGCCGCTCGGCCCAGGGCTCTGCCGCGGCGAGGAGCTCCGCGGGCAGTTCGTCCTGGTCCGGAAGATCGTTCACCTCGACCGGGTCGAGAACGCAGGGCAGGGGCGCGCGGCGCCCGCCGATGTCGTCGGGCACGGGCGGATCCAGCACGGCCGACACGGTCGCGGCCGAGCGGTGGCGCATCTCCACCGCGGGCCCCCAGTAGTCCGACTGCCCCGGAAGGCCGCTGTGATCTTCGGGGCACCACAGCACCTGCAGCACATCCGTGCCCTCAGGCCACGCGGCCGCCGGCACGTCCCGTGCGTGAAGTTGCAGCACTCCCAGCATCGGTACACCGGCGACAGACGTGACCGGTACGCGACGGATCCGCTCCCACGTGACCATGTCCAGCGCGCCGGCGCCGTCCATGATCCGGGACCGGACATCGGCGTCCTCCTCGCTGATCTCCCATGCCGCATCCGGCTTCCCGGCGCGGCGCGCACGCATGTTCCGGTCGATCCGCCGCAGAGCTTCCCGTTCTGCCTCGGAGAGTCCCTCTCGCACTTCGACGAGGTGCGGTCCCCGGCACACGGGCCAGGTTTCGTCGGCGGGCCACAGAAACGGTCCCGCGACGGAGCTGTCGAGCAGCCCTGGGGTACCTGCGGTCGGACGGAGCAGCGTAGCTGTACGGGCATACGTCCCCAGGGCAGGGATATCGGCTATGAGGCCCTCGGCGTTCGGAGTTCGGGGTGTCACCAGGGTCACGGTAGTGCTTTCGAGCCCCCGCCTACCCGCCCGTACAACCTGTCCGGACTGCCCTGTGTCGTTTACCCGGTGTGCCCTGGCGCACCTCAGCGGGAGACCGCCACACTGCCGTCACGGGTGCTTTGTGCTGGGGGGCGCGCATGGGGGAATCGAGTGGCGTGCCGGACGCGCCGGAAGCCGCTGACGGGCAGCGGCAGACGGGCGGTTCCCCTTCCATAAGGACCGCACTGGTGGCTTTTGGAAGTGCGGCTGCCCTGGCTTTCACCAGTGTGTTCTTCGGGTGGCTGCCCAACCCCTGGGAGGCCGATACACGGCCCAAGCCAGGACTTGAGTCCCTGTCGCTGGCCGTGGAACAGACCTCGGGAATTCCAGCGACGTTGCGGGCCGACGAGGGCAGCACATCGAAGCGCACCACGACCGAAGGCGTCAGTGTCCTGCTGACTCTGCGCAACAACGGCAACCTGGTGGCTGTGGTGACCGACTTCCGTATCACGGTGAAAGCCGTCTACCCGGCACGCGAGCCCTGCTCGCCGGAACTTCCGCCCACGGGAGGAGAGGTTTCCGTCACCGGCAGCTTCGACGTGGTGTTGCCCGATACCGGCCAGGACAGCGCCAAGGGCCCGGGCACCGCGAAGGTTCCGGACACCGCCAGGGCCGGCGCCCTTCTCAGCAGGTCTTTCGAGATTCCGCCAGGAAAAGCCGAAGCGGTCCGGTTCACCCTGGGCGAGCCGGACAAGGAGGACGGCTACGAGAAGGAGCAGGGGCGCACGAGGATCTACCGAGCGGAGGTCGCCTACCGCGAGGGCCAGGCCCGCCCCTTCCACAGCGCCGGGACCGTGGCCTTCATGTCGCCCCCCGAAGCGGCACGGATTCTGGTCCGCTACGCCGGCCGGGTTCCCGACAGCGACATGCTCGACTGCAAGGGCAATGTGCGACGTCACGTCGCCGAGTTGATCGCCGGCTCCGACAGCCATGGAGACGACCTCGACGCGTTGCTGACCAGCCTCGACAGAGCACGAGAGAAGGCCGACACGGCCAGTCCTTGAGAGGAACCCGGGAACTTCCTTGCGATCGAGGGTCTTATCGAGGGTCTCGCCGCTCAGCAGACGGCCCGGCCGCCGCCCGCCCACGAGGGATCGCCCGGGGCGGGCTGCCGGCCGGCGAAGGTGTCAGCCCAACTGCTCGTGCAGGAAGGCCACCGTGCGCTCCCAGGCCTGCGCGGCCGACTCGGGTGCGTACGTCTCCGGGCGGCCGTCATTGAAGAAGGCGTGCTGGGCGGGGTAGAGGCGGAGGTCCGGGGTGATGCCGGACTGCTGCTGGATCGCCTCGCTGAGCTGCTCCAGGTTCTCCTTCGTAATGCTTGTGTCGAGCTCGCCGTAGTGACCGAGGATCTGGGCCTTCAGGCCGGAGAAGTCGGGCAGCTCGCCCTGGATCACGCCGTAGAACGGGACCGCCGCGCTCACCCGCGGGTCGGCCGCGGCCTGGTAGACGACGAAGCCGCCGCCCATGCAGAAGCCGACTGATGCCACCGTGTCCGAGGTGACCTCGGGCAGAGCCAGCAGATGGTCGACCGCACCGGAGAGCAGCTCGACGCCGCGCGACACCGGCAGCTCCTTCATCATCCGGAAGGCCTCGCCGCTGTCGTGCGCCACATTGCCGCCGTACAGGTCGGGCGCGAGGGCCACGAAGCCCTCCGCCGCGAGCCGGTCCGCCACATTCGCGATGTGGTCGGTCAGGCCCCACCACTCCTGGATGACGATCACTCCGGGGCCCTGCCCGGAAGGCGGCAGCGCCAGATAGCCGTGCGCGGTGTCCCCGGCGCTGGGGAACGTCACGTTCTGATGGGCGGGGGCTCCGGTCGACTTCGGCAGCTCGGACATGTCAGTCAACTCCTGTGGAGGCAGGGTCAGGTGGGGGCGCGGCGGGCCGGCCCCGAGTCGATCTCCACGATGTCATGCGCGCGCACGGCGCCCCCGCCCGGCCCGCACGACCACGCCCGCCGCCACCTTCTGCAGCAGGCTGTACGCGAGGACCGGCAGCAGCACATGCGGCCGGTCGGGCAGCGTCGTGGTGATGAGGACCGCGCTGGCGCTGCTGTTGTTCATTCCGCAGGCCAGAGTGACGGAGGCACCGGCGGGTGCGTCGAGACGCAGCACCCGGGCGGTGATCCGGCCCAGCGTGAACGACAGCCCGCACACCGTGGCGGCGACGGCCAGCGCGGCCACGAACAGCACCGGTTCGGGATGGCTGACGAAGGGGCCGAGGACACCGCTGGCATTGATGTACGTCAGCAGCAGCGAGCCGAGCATCGCCGTGGGGACCGCCGCGCCGAGCAGACGGTCCATGAGCCGGCGGGGCAGCGCGAGCCGGCACAGTATTCCGGCGCCGCAGGGCAGCAGGACTTCCGTGAGCGCGAAGCTGTTCCCCGCGGTCTGTGCCGTTCCGGCCAGCGTCGCGGCGTACTCGCCGCTCAGCAGCGGGCACAGTGCCGTCATGGTGACCGGGATCGTCAGGGGACTGACGAGCGTGGACGCCAGCACGAGGCCGACCGTCGTCGGCTGGTCGCCGTCCCCCTTGCTGGTCCACACGGTGGCCCCGGCCGCCACGGGCATGGCGACGATCAGGATCATCGCCGCGACCAGTCCGCTGCCACCGTCACTGTCGGGGGATTGCCGCAGCGCGAACGCGACCCCGGGGATGATCAGCAGCGGTGCGATCAGATGGAGGGCGAGCCCGGTCAGCAGCGCGGTGGGGCGGCCGAGTAACGCCCGCAGCTCGTGCAGGGGCACTTGAAGACCCGCGGCGAACAGGACGAGGGACAGCAGGAAATGCGGCGTCTGGAAGGGGATTCCAAGGATTCCGGCCGCGCCGATCGTGTGCGGGTGACGCAGCCACAGACCCGGGGCCGGCACCGTCGTGGCGGCGAGGTAGGACGCGCCGACGGCCCATCCGAGATGGCTACGGAGCAGAGTGAGGGGGGACTTCCCGTTGGGCGTGCGATGCATGGCGGCGCTCTTCCGTCGTGGGACCTGGGCGGAGACGGGGCGCCGATATCGCGGACCAGGCACGGGGAGCGAACCGTGCGAAGAGATACGTACACAGACTCAGCCAGCAGAGGCTGAACAGCCAGCCGCCCAGGACGTCGGAGAACCAGTGAACTCCCAGGTAGACACGGGACAGTCCGACCAGTGCGGCCCAGCAGCCGATGACCAGGACGAGCGACTTCCTGCCGTGAGCCACTCGCGCGAGCACAGCGAGAATGAGCAGTCCGCCGGTGACGGCGGACGTGGTGGTGTGGCCCGAGGGGAAGGACCAGCCGGAGGCGTGCGTGGCCCAGTCCGCCGTGGCGGGGCGGGCACGGGCGACCAGGGACATCACCCCGTACCGCACGGCTTGTGCGGCGGCCAGACAGCCGAGGCAGCCGATGACGGCGAGGACGCGCTGACGCGCCGTACGACCGAGAATGAGGCCCGCCAGGGCGACCAGGACGTACGGAACGATCCCCGTGCCGGTGTAGGTGCCCCCGCGCGCCACGGCGAGCGCCACATCCGGGCGGTGTCCCGCCGACCAGGAGGTGAGGTCCTCGTCGCCGAACAGAGGGCCGCCGTCCCGGCCGGTCAGGATCAGTGTCAGCAGCACGAAAGCGATCGTGCTTCCCACCGCCGTCGAACCGGCGAGATCCGTGGCGTCCTCGCGCTTCACGGCAGGGTCCCCCTTTCGAGCCGGGCGCGCGGGCGCACAGGAGACCGCGTCCGCGCTGACTACAGTTCTGTAGTCGGTCTACAAAACTGTAGACGAGCTCGGCGTCGAGATCGTTCCCGGTGCGGCTGAACGGATGGACCCCGGCGTCGGCCCTTCCCTCGCAACCGGACCACTCGTCGGGATGCCGTACCCTACGTGTTACGTATAACCCTGGAGAGGTTCCGATGAGACGCATCGCCCTGGTCACCCTCGTCGTCGACGACTACGACGAGGCGATCCGCCACTACACCGAAGCCCTCGGATTCCGCCTCGTCGAGGACACGCCGCGTCCCGACGGCTCCCGCTGGGTCGTCGTCGAGCCGGGCACGGAGGGCAGCGGCAGCGGCCTGCTGCTGGCCCGGGCCAAGGACGAGGCGCAGCGCGGCCGGATCGGTGACCAGACCGGCGGGCGCGTGGGCTTCTTCCTGCACACCGACGACTTCGCCCGCGACCACGCACGGATGCGCGCCGCGGGAGTGACCTTCCTGGAGGAGCCGCGCCACGAGCCGTACGGCTCGGTCGTCGTCTTCCAGGACCTGTACGGAAACCGCTGGGACCTGCTGCAGCCCGCCCAGTAGCCAGACCGTCCCCCCAGAAACAACCTGCCGAGGAAAGACACGCATGACCGCGCCCCGCATCGACATCGACACCATCCGCCGCCTCCCCAAGGCCGTGCTGCACGACCACCTCGATGGAGGTCTGCGCCCCACCACCCTCGTGGAGCTCGCGGAGACGGTCGGCCACACCCTGCCCACCACCGACCCGCAGGCGCTGGCCGACTGGTACTACGAGGCCGCCAACTCCGGTGACCTGGTGCGCTACATAGCCACCTTCGAGCACACCCTCGCCGTGATGCAGACCCGCGAGGGCCTGCTGCGCACCGCCGAGGAGTACGTGCTCGACCTCGCCGAGGACGGCGTCGTCTACGGCGAGGTGCGCTACGCACCCGAGCTGAACACGCAGGGCGGGCTCACGATGAGCGAGGTCGTCGAGACAGTCCAGGAGGGCCTCGCCGCCGGTATGGCGAAGGCTGCGGCCGCGGGCACCCCGGTCCGCGTCGGCACCCTGCTGTGCGGCATGCGCATGTTCGACCGGGTTCGCGAGGCGGCCGACCTGGCCGTCGCCTTCCGGGACGCCGGTGTCGTCGGCTTCGACATCGCCGGGGCCGAGGACGGCTTCCCGCCCGCCGACCACCTGGCCGCCTTCGAGCACCTGCGTGGCGAGAGCGTCCCGTTCACCATCCACGCCGGTGAGGCGCACGGCCTGCCGAGCATCCACCAGGCCCTTCAGGTCTGCGGCGCCCAGCGCATCGGCCACGGCGTGCGCATCACCGAGGACATCGTCGACGGCAAGCTCGGCCGCCTCGCGGGCTGGGTGCGCGACCGCCGTATCGCCCTGGAGATGTGCCCCACGTCCAACCTCCAGACGGGCGCGGCCACCTCCATCGCGGAGCACCCCATCACCGCCCTGCGTGACCTGGGTTTCCGCGTCACCCTCAACACCGACAACCGTCTGGTGTCGGGCACGACGATGACCCGCGAGATGTCGCTGCTGGTCGAGGAGGCGGGCTGGAGCGTCGAGGACCTGCGCACGGTCACGGTGAACGCGATCAAGAGCGCGTTCATCCCGTTCGACGAGCGCAACGCCCTCATCGAGGACGTCGTGCTTCCCGGTTACGCCCTCTGAAGCAGCCCCCGTACGTAGGCGGCCTGTCCGACGTGCTGCAGATCGTCGGACAGGACGCTGACCAGCCGTACGCCCAGGCTGACCGGGGGATCCCAGCGCTCGTCCACGATGCGCTCGAAGTCCTTGGCGGTCAGCCCGCGCACGAACCCCAGCGTCTGCTCGTGCACGGCGTCGTAGTACCCGGTCAGCAGGTCACCGGAGTCGACCCGCACCTTGGCGACCTTCGCGGGGCTGTGGCCGTACCCCGTGTCGCGGCGGGGCAGCTCGAGCCCGAAGCGCTTCTCCCAGCCCTGGGCAGGCCAGACCTGGTCGAGCCCGGCGGCGTCGGCGACATGGTCGTCCTGGATCCGGGTGAGATGCCAGATCAGCCATGAAATGGGGTTGGTGCCTTCGGCGGGAGCGGCGTTGAGCTGGTCCGGGGCCAGACCCTCGACGGCGGAATGGACTTCTTCCTGGATGCGGCTGAACGCGTCGATGAGGATGTCCTTTGCATGCATGCGTCCACCATCGCGCATGGCGGTCCCTCACGCGTCCGGAATCCAGCTTCCGTGGAAGCCGAGCGGTACCCGGCCCGGCAGATGGATCCGGGCGACCGGCTCGCCGGTGAAGTCCTGGGCGGCCAGGATCACCAGGTCGGCGGCCCCGCGGTCGGGGTTGTGGACGTAGGCGATCGCATAGCCGTCGTCCTCGGCCCGCGCCCCCTGCGACGGCACGAAGACGGCTTCCCCCGCGGCGGCGTCCCGCGGCAGCCGGTGCACCTGCGTGGTCCCGCGGCACAGGTCGTGCTTGATCAGCGCGTTGCTGAAGGCGCGGTCGGGCGGGTTCCCGTCGGGCGTCAGATACGCCAGCGTCATGTCGGCGGCGGCCGCCGTGTAGGCGTACCGGTGCCGCCGGGACACCAACTCCTCACGTATACGCGGGAACTCCTGCGGGCGGTCGTCGATCGTCCTGGTGCGTACGCGGCCGTCCGCCACGTCGATCGTCCACCGCTGGAGCGAGGCGGTGCCCGCCCCGTAGGGCCCGTCGGAGCCTCGGCCGGCGACATAGAAGGGGGCCGGGTAGGTCGTCATGTCGACCACCACCGACGAGCCTTCGTCGTACGCGTTCAGGGTGTGCGAGTAGTAGACCGGATCGACCTCGAACCAGCGGACCTCGCCACCGGCACGCGGCAGCAGGCCGACCCGCGTCGGGTGCTTCTCGTTCCAGACGTACGGCACGATGTCGCCCCGCTCGGCCCCCGCGGGGTCGAAGGTGATGGGCAGGTCGAAGATCACGACGTACTTCTCGGTGAGCGCGAAGTCGTGCATCATCGGCGCGTCCGCCACCGGGATCCGCGTGGCCCGCACGAGCCGGCCCGTGTGATCGATGACCTGGTGCCGGACGTGGTCCCAGGTCGGGTAGTAGGCGATCGCGTGCAGCTCGCCGGCCGCCGCGTCGAACTTGGTGTGCGCGGTGAAGGCCCCGTTGAGGGTGCCGCGGAAGTCGTACGTACCCACCGTGTTGAGCTCGTGGTCGAGTTCGTACGGCAGCGGCCCGCTCTCCTGGAGCGCCAGGATCCGTCCCTTGTACCCGATCACATGGGTGTTGCAGGGGAAGTCGTCCGGCGGGACGGGCCCGGGGTACGGCTCGCCGAGCTTCTTGGCCACGGAGGCCGAGCGGACCCAGCGGTTGCGGTACCACTCGGCGCGGCCCTCACGCAGCCGCACGCCGTGCACCATGCCGTCGCCGAGCATCCAGTGGTGGGCGCGCGGGTCCTCAAGTCCCAGGACGTTGGGGCCGTTTCGGAGGAAGCGGCCGTTCAGCTCACGGGGGATCCGTCCGGTGACCGGCAGATCGAACGCCGTCAGCTCCTCGGTGACGGGCTTGAACGCGCCCTCCAGGAAAGGGAACCGGCGCGTGTCCTGTGCGCGGGGCCCGGCTGCCGCCGCCCGGCCGCTCACGCCACCGACGAGCCCCGCGGCCGCCGTGACCGCCGCGCCCCGCAGTACCGTGCGCCGTGTGTGATCCGTCATCTCCGTACTCCTGCCTCGCAGTTCTCGTGCTGGACATCCACGAGTCTGCGGCGGGCCGGCGGCCCGGTCAGGAGTGCTGGAGCCCCTCTGGGGGTGGTGTCAGACCCCCTCTTCGGAGGTGTCGAGGAGCGCCATCAGTGCGCGCGCCGCCGGACTGGTGGCCTCCGGCGGCGGCAGCATGGCGACGGTCTCGTACACCGCCTCGCCGGTGCCCTTGAGGGGGAGGGCGGTGAGGCCCTCGCGCTTGTGGCGGAAGTGGCGCGGTACGACGGCGATACCGAGGTTCTCGTCGATCAGGTCCAGGAGGCTGTGCACGTCGTTCACCTCCAGCGAGACCGTCCGCCGCACACCCGCCGCCGCGAAGGCCGCGTCGGTGGTGCGCCGTGGCCCCCAGTCCGGGTGGAAGTCGACGAAGGTCTCGCCGCTCAGGTCCTCCGGCGTGAACGCGACGCCCGCCGTGGCGAGCCGGTGGGACGGGTGGCACAGCACGGTCATCGGCTCGCTGGCCAGCGACACGGACCGCAGCTGGTCGGTGTCCGCCTGCGTGCGATAGGCGAAGGCCAGGTCCAGGCGCCCCGCGGCGACCTCCTCCGCCAGCTCGCCCGACCCCGCCTGCCGCAGCCGGACCTCCACATCCGGGTGACGCCGCCGGAAAGCGGCGAGCAGCCCCGCCACATGCACACCCGCGATGCACTGCTCGGTACCCAGCGCCAGCGTGCCGCGCAGCACGCCCTGCACGGCCGCCACCGCCTCATGGGCCGCCCGCACCTGCGCCAGGATCCGCACCGCCTCGCCCAGCAGCGCCCGCCCGGCCTCCGTGAGCGTCACCCGGCGGGTCGTCCGCACGAACAGCGGGGTCTGCAGCTCCCGCTCCAGCGCCCGGATCGAGGCCGAAAGGCCCGACTGGGACACCAGCAACCGCTCGGCGGCCCTGGTGAAGTGCTGGTCCTCGGCGACGGCGACGAAGTGCTGGAGGTGGCGCAGTTCCATGAGCGGACAGCGTAGTCGCCGATTGAGAACCGCCATCGCTGAATCCCATCCGATTCTCCCGTTGGACCGTTGCCCCGGGTGCGCGCGAGAGTGGAGACCTGCTTTCTGAGTACCTGCTTTCTCGGTACCTGCTTTCTCGTTGCCTGTCTTCCCGGCCTTCCAGGAGTACGCGTTGTACACCGCACACCCCGACCGTTACGCGGACATGCCCTACCGACGCACCGGACGCAGCGGCCTGAAGCTCCCCGCGCTGTCGCTCGGCCTGTGGCACAACTTCGGCCCCGACCGGCCGGTGGAGACCCAGCGCGCGATCCTGCGCCGCGCCTTCGACCTCGGAGTCACCCACTTCGACCTGGCGAACAACTACGGGCCGCCGCCCGGCGCCGCCGAGTCGGCCCTCGGCGACGCCCTGAAGGCCGACTTCGCGCCCTACCGCGACGAGCTGGTCATCTCCACCAAGGCCGGATACCTGATGTGGCCCGGCCCGTACGGCGAGTGGGGCTCACGCAAGTACCTGCTGTCCTCGCTCGACCAGAGCCTGACCCGGATGGGTCTGGACTACGTGGACATCTTCTACTCGCACCGCCCCGACCCGGAGACTCCGTTCGAGGAGACGATGGGCGCCCTGCACTCGGCGGTCCAGCAGGGCAAGGCGCTGTACGTCGGCGTCTCCAACTACTCGCCCGAGGAGACCCGCGAAGCCGCCCGCATCCTGGGCGAACTGGGCACTCCGCTCCTCATCCACCAGCCGCGCTACTCGATGCTCGACCGCCGGCCCGAGCAGGAGGGGCTCCTGGACACGCTGGACGAGCTGCGGGTCGGCTCCATCGCCTACTCCCCGCTGGAGCAGGGCCTGCTCACCGGCCGTTACCTCGACGGCATCCCGGAGGGTTCGCGCGCCGCGAGCGACAGCCCGTTCCTGAGCGCGGACACGGTCACCGAGGATCTCGTACGACGGCTGCGCGCCCTCGACGAGATCGCCAAGTCGCGCGGCCAGTCCCTGGCTCAGCTGGCGCTGGCCTGGGTGCTGCGCGGCGGCCGGGTGACCTCCGCGCTGATCGGCGCGAGCAGCCCGCAGCAGCTGGAGGACAGCGTCGCGGCGATCGGGAACCTGGAGTTCGATCCGGACGAGCTCGCCCGGATCGACGCGATCATCGAGCCGTGACGCCTGGCGGCCGGCCACACGTCCGAGAGCGCGTTCAGCAACGCCTTCAACCTTGTAGGCGCTCCTCCAGGTGGACGGTCACCGTGTCGCCCTCCTCCTTCCCGATCGCCTTGCGTACGTCGGCCTTGACGGGCAGCTTGTGGGTGCCGTCGCCGAGGGCCATGAACGAACTGCGGAACGGCCGGCCGTCGATCGTGCCGCTGACCTTGACCAGTCCGCGGGTTCCGAAGAACGCGACGGACTCCGGCCAGACGACATAGGTCCAGCCACCCTTCTCCGGGCTCTTCCGCAGTACCGCGGTGAATTCCACGTCCACCTTGCTCACTGTGCTCATCCGATGCTCCCTGTCCCGGCGGTCGCCTTACGTCAAGGAGACCGCCGGGAGCCGGGAAACTCATCGCGGGCTAGGCCGGAACGCGGTCCAGGAAGCCGTACACACTCCGGATGCGGTCCTCGCCGTCCAGGGTGATCACGTCGAATCCGGCGACGGGCGCCGAGCCGTCCGCCTCGCTCACCAGCTCCCAGCCGAAGCGGACGACGTCGTGATGTCCGTCGACCGCGCCCAGGCGCCGGAACGCGAACCCCGGGAACTGCTCCTGCGCCGCCGCGATCAGGGCCGCGATCTGCTCGTGCCCGCGGACGTCGGCCAGCGGGTCGGTGTACCTGCCGTCCGTGGTCCAGGCGGCGGCGACCGCCTTCGCCAGCGCGTCCTGCCCACCCGCGTTCCAGGCCTCGAAGTAACGGGCGACGGCGGTCTCGTAACGGTCGTTGCTCGCGGACATGGTGAATCAGCCTCCATCGAGGTCGTACCTGCTGGTCAGGGTCCGCATCCCCACGTTTCGTGCCCCGTTGGGATCCGGTACGGCCACCTTGCCGGGCGGCGATCTGGGCGTCGATTACCCCGCGGGTAATGCCCCGAGCGTGGGGGCGTCGGCGCCGCCTGTGCCGTTTCAGCCAGACCAAGCTGTGAATATGCCAAGAGACTGGCTGGAATGACATGGTGACAGAGTGTCAGGAGTGGCGATACTCAATTCGTAGGGCGACTCAGCCACGCCCGGGGACAGCACCATCGAGCACAACCAATGAGCCGCAGGGAAAGCGAGGCCGGACCGGCAGCGAGCGACGCAAATGGGGGAGCGATCGTGCACGACGAATTCCTGTGCCATGTCACCGCGTACGGAATATGCGGCGGTCAGCGCGTCGGCGTACCCCTGGGGACGTATCGCGCGCCGACCCTGGCGCTGGCCCTGTGGTGGATGCGGGACCGCGCGGCGTGGATGGCCGAGCGGCTCGATCCACAGCCCGAGGACCCCACTTTCCCGCCGAACTCGATCGCGCCGGTGGCGGCCACCGTTCCGGACGTGCCGAGCATGCTGCGCGCATGGTGCGGCGACTCGGACCAACAGGAACTGGTCGCCGAGGAATTGGCCGCGGGAAAACTCGTCCGCATCGCCACCAATGACGACACGACCGAATACGAACTGCTCGCCGAATCCGTGGACGCCCTGCGCATGCAGCGGACCGCCGCCGTGCTGGGCATTTCCGCCGCTTGATCGCCGTCCGATCGCTTTCTGTTCCGCCCGGCCGTACTCATCAGGGTTTTGCCCCGGGTGCGCTGATCAGGGTTTGCCTCGGGTGTACTGATCAGGCGCGCAGGTGGGCGAATAGCTAGAATTCTGGCATGGGAGAGCGGCCGGTCGCGCCGACTGCGCCTGAACTCGTCCTCGAGACCGAGACCGGCTCCACGGTGATGAGTCCGGGCCGCGACTATCACGTCGGGCGCGACCCCTTGAGCGATGTCGTCCTCGACGACGTCCGGGTCTCGTGGCACCACGCGGTGCTGCGGCCCGAGGCCGACCACTGGACGCTCGAGGACGAGAACAGCACGAACGGCACGTACGCCGACGGGCGGCGCGTCCACGAGTGGGGCGTCGGCCCGGGCAGCGTCATCCGCTTCGGCAGCCCCGCCGACGGCCCGCGCGCCGTTCTCCTGGACCGCCCGCCACCGGCCTCGGAGCGCCCCTCGGGCGTCTCCGTACCGGCCGCCACGGGCACCTTCCGGCAGCCGGCCACCGTACGGCCCCTGCCGGCCCGCACCGTCCGCATCGGCCGCGGCGACGAAAACGACCTGGTCATCGACGAACTGGTGGTCTCCAGAAGCCACGCCGAGCTGCGCGCCCATCCGGACGGGACGTACGAGATCGTCGACCTCGGCAGCCACAACGGAACGTTCCTCAACGGCCAGCCCGTCACGCAGGCCCTGGTCACACCGGGTGACATCGTCGGCATCGGCCACTCCGCGTTCTGCCTCGTCGGCGATCAGCTGCAGGAGTACGTCGACACCGGCGAGGTCTCGCTCGATGTCCAGGACCTCACCGTCCAGGTCGACCGGGGCCGCAAAACGCTCCTCGACCAGGTGTCCTTTCCCGTCGGCGAGAAATGCCTGCTCGCCGTCGTGGGCCCGAGCGGCGCCGGAAAGTCCACGCTCCTCAACGCCCTGACCGGGCAGCGCCCCGCGGACCACGGCACGGTCCTGTACGACGGCCGCGACCTCTACCGCGACTACGCCGAGCTGCGCCAGCGTATCGGCCTGGTCCCGCAGGACGACATCCTGCACGCGCAGCTCACCGTACGCCGGGCCCTCACCTACGCCGCCGAGCTGCGCTTCCCGCAGGACACCGCGAAGGCGGAGCGCCGTGCGCGGGTCGACGAGGTGATCGGCGAGCTGGGCCTGGGACAGCGCGCCGAACAGCCCATCCACCGTCTGTCGGGCGGTCAGCGCAAGCGGGTCAGCGTGGCCCTGGAGCTGCTGACCAAGCCGTCGCTGCTGTTCCTCGACGAGCCGACCTCCGGCCTCGACCCCGGAATGGACCGCTCGGTGATGCACACGCTGCGCGACCTGGCCGACGACGGCCGCACCGTCATCGTGGTCACCCACAGCGTGCTCAGCCTCGACGTCTGCGACCGGCTCCTCGTCCTCGCACCCGGCGGCAAAGTCGCCTACTACGGGCCGCCCGACGACAGCCTCGCCTTCTTCGGCTACCGGCAGTGGCCCGAGGCGTTCGAGGCCTTCGAGCGGGACCAGGGCTGGGACTGGGCGGGGGAGTACCGGGACTCGCCGTTCCACCGCCAGTACATCGACAACTCCAGCGGGCAGCCGCGGCTGCCGCGCGCCACCCCCGCCGGCGCCGTCGGACCACCGCCCAAGGTCCAGAGCTGGGGCTCTCAACTCGGCACCCTGGTGCGCCGGTACACGGCCGTGCTCAGCGCCGACCGGACCTTCCTCGCCGTCATGATCGGGCTGCCGTGTGTGATGGGCGTGATGGCCCACGCGGTGGCCGGCAGCGCACTGACGATGGTGACGGCGATGAACGTGCTGCTCATCCTGTGCATCGGTGCGGTCCTGACGGGGGCGGCCAACGCCGTGCGCGAACTGGTGAAGGAGCGGGTCATCTACCAGCGGGAGCGCGCGGTAGGCCTGTCCCGATCGGCGTACCTGATGTCGAAGGTCGTGGTTCTCGGCACCATCACCGTGCTCCAGGCTGTCGTCCTGACCCTGGTCGCCCTGTCCGGTGTCGACCTCAACGCGCCAGGCGGCAAGGGGGTCCTCATGCCGCCGCTCCTCGAGATCACGCTCTCCGTGGCCCTGCTCGCCTTCGCCGCGATGATGCTCGGCCTCGTCGTCTCCGCCGTGGTGACCAAGGAGGAGGTCACCATGCCGCTGCTGGTGCTGCTCGCCATCGTCCAGGTGGTCTTCAGCGGTGCGCTGTTGAAGCTGCACGGGGTGCCCGGCATCGAGCAACTGGCCTGGCTCGTCCCCGCGCGCTGGGGCCTGGGTGCAATGGCGGGGACCGTTGGCCTTGCCCGGATTGTCCCGGGGCCCCTGACCGTCGACCCGCTGTTTCGGCACTTGACCGGCGTGTGGCTGCTCAGCTTGGTGATGCTGGTCGTCCTCTCCGTCGTCTTCGGATTCGCGGTGGCCCGCCTGTTGCGGCGCCACGAACCCGCGGTCATGCGGAAGTAGGCGCCGATGACGACCCCTGGCTTCCGCCCCACGCATGTCGTCCCGCAGGGCGGCCTGCCCGCGTGGGAGAGCCCGGACCCGTCCCGGCGCACTGTGCCGCTGGACGCCCTGCTGCCGGTCCAGCTCGTCGACCGGCGCGGGGACTGGGGCCGGGTCGTCTGCGCCAACGGCTGGTCGGCCTGGGTCGACGGCCGCCTCCTGGTCCCCGTACCGCAGGCACCGCCCGCCGCGACCAGCCCCATCGCCCGCACAGCGGACCCGCGCCCGCTGCTCGCCCGTGTCGAGGAGGCCCTCGCCCGCTACCGCAGCGCCGCCGAGGAACTCGCGGCCGGACAGCTCGACGGGGAGTCCTTCCGCGGCCGTACGCAGGGGCAGCGGATCGGGGTGGTCGTCGACGGGGAGTCCCTCTGGCTCTACGACGGCGAGCACGAGCGATGGGTGTACTGCGACGGCACGCGGCTGAGCATGTTCGCGGCCGAGAGGGATCCGGCGCCCGTGCAGCCGGAGCAGGCGCGCAAGGAGCCAGGGCGGTCCAGGGGCGTACGCGAGGCCGCGCCGGACGGCCATGAACCCACCCGGCTCGTGACGTACGACGAGGACGGCCGGGGCGACGTCTGATGGGTGGCGCGCGGTATGACCCGGGGGGTGGCTGATGGAAGGCGCGCGGCACGAGACCAGCCTGTTCTCGGGGAGCCCGTCCGAACTGATCGGACGGCAGATCGCGGGCTACCGGATCGAGGGGGAGATCGGCCGCGGCGGGATGGCCGTCGTCTACCGGGCCAAGGACCTCCGCCTGGACCGCATCGTCGCCCTCAAGCTGCTCGCACCGGAAATCGCCGGCAACGACACCTTCCGAGCGCGCTTCACCCACGAGTCACGGGTGGCCGCCGCGATCGAACACCCGAACATCGTCCCGATCTTCGAGGCGGGCGAGGCGGACGGCATCCTGTACATCGCCATGCGGTACGTCCCCGGGCGCGACCTGAGCCGTCTCCTCGCCGGCGAGGGGCCGCTGCCGCTCGCGCTGGCCCTCCGGTTGGCCGTCCAGGTCGCGTCCGCCCTCGACGCGGCCCACGACCACGGCCTGGTGCACCGGGATGTGAAACCCGGCAACATCCTGGTGTCCGAGGGCACCGACAGCGACCACCCCGAGCACGTCTACCTCACGGACTTCGGGCTGACGAAGAAGTCGCTGGCCATGACCGGGTTCACCAGCCGAGGTCAGTTCGTCGGCACGCTCGAGTACGTGGCGCCGGAGCAGATCTCGGGAAAGCCCGTGGACGGCCGGTGCGACGTCTACAGCCTCGCCGTCGTCGTCTACGAGACCCTGGCCGGGCGGACGCCCTTCCAGAGCGAGGACCCCATGGCGCTGCTGTGGGCGCACCAGTACGACCAGCCGCCGGCGCTGACCGTGAAGCGCCCCGACCTCGCCGCCGGCGTCGACGCGGTCATGGAGAAGGCGCTCGCGAAGTGCCCCGACGACCGGTACGACTCCTGCCTCGCCTTCGTGAACACGTTGCGGGCCGCGACGCGCAGGGCCGCCGTCGTGGGCGGGACGACGACTCGGCCGGAGGCCGAAGCCGTGGAAGCGCCCGGACCTCCCGGCCCGCCACCGGAGCCGCCGAGCTGGGCCCGGCCGGTCTTCCCGGGCTGAGCGGCCTCGCTTGGCTGACGCGATGTCAACGCCGGTCGGGCGCGGCTGTATCGACCTCGCCCTTCCGGTGGACGCCCTTGGCCAGCAGACCGCCGAGGAACCCGGTGACCAGCCCCCACAGCACGGCGAACCCGAGCGCGGTCCACAGTTCGGGCTTCAGGAAGAGTTCCCCCTTCAGGCCGCCGCCGACGTCGCCGATGCCGAGGATCGACAGGCCGTAGTGCGCCGAGATCCGGCCGACCAGACAGATCATCAGCACGGTGAGCGCGAGCGCGACCGCCATGTGCACGGCGTGCTGCCAGGCCCGCATCCGGGCCGGTGAGCGGGCCGCCATCAGGAACGCGGCCGCGAGCAGCAGCACCGCGTCGACGGCCACCAGCCACCACACCCTGCCGTCGTGCTCGGCGAGGGTGTGGAGGTTGAGCGTGGAGACGTCCGGGGTGCGCAGCACTTCGTCGAGCAGATGCGGCATCGGGAGCCCGAAGGGCCCGTCCACGCGCCCGTTCCAGGTGGCGCCCAGCCCGATGGTGAAGGTGAGCCAGACGAGGTTCGGGAGTCCGAGGAGGATCACGGCGAACGTCTCGGAGACGTGCCCACGCGTCGCCGCCACCACCAGTGCGATGACCAGGCCCAGGGCGACGCAGACGAGCAACAGCGCGACCATGGCGTACGCGGCCGGACGCACCGACTCCTGGAAGCGCAGCAGCCGGGCGGGGAGCGGCGCCCCGCGCGAGACCAGCAGGGCGAGGACGAACACGCCCGCCAGCCACAGCACTCCGAAGACCAGCGTCGGTGTCATGTCGGTCTTGAAGCCCACCTTGGGCGTGACACCGAACAGGTCGCCGATGTCGCCGATGGTCCCGTTCCCGAGGGAGACCGTGAAGTTCTGGCGGGCGAAGAACCCGAGCCCGACCAGGGCCAGCACCCACAGAACGGCGATCCGGGCGGCCCACCCGGCCAGTTCGGGGGCGCCGGCGACGGCACGGTGGCGCAGCGGTCGCAGGAATCCGGCCGCGATCACCAGGGCTCCGGCCAGCGTGACCGAGAGCGGAGTCACCGTCAGACCCGCCTGGGTGTCGGCGATGACTCCGGCGTCGCCCGCGAACTCGATGGTGCCGCCGACCGCTGTCACCACCGTGGCCGCGACGACCCGCGGGAACGCGTTGTCGGGGAGATCCGTGGCGCCGGACGCCCACAGCCCGAGTGCGGCGACCACCCCCATGACGATCAGCCCGGCCAGCACCGCCACGACGGCCTGGACCCAGCCGTGGCGGGCGGCCGTCCGCTCACCGCTGCGGGCAACTGCCTGGTCGGACGGTGTCTGGGGGCTCACGCTGCCACGCTAAGCAGCGCCGACGCGGTCCGCCCCTCGGGAGGGCCGACCGCGTCAACTTGCGGGCGGTACGGGACTGGAGCACACAATAGATCTGTTGTGGAAGAAAGCGGCACAAAGTGTTTCAGGTGCCGCAGGATCCCTACGCCTGGAAGAAGAGCTCGTGAGCGTCGAACCGCCGACTTCCGGCCGCCCCACCGGACCGCCTTCGGGCCCGCTGTCGGGTCCGTCGCAGCCGAACCCGTCCGAACCGACCCCGACCCAGCCCATCGAACGTCCGCCCTCGGAACCGCCTAGCGATGCCTCCGGCGGCGGTGACAGCGGAGCGGGCGGTACGGGTGGACCCTCCGGGTCCGGTGGTGGTCCGTCCGGGCCGGGAGAGCCGGGCAATGGCCCCGGGAGCCCCTGGTGGAAGTCGGCGCCCCGCGTCGCGGTCATCACCGGTGTCGTGGCCGCCGCGGTGATCCTGGGGCTCGTCTTCACCAACAGCAACGGCGGCGGCAGCAGCAAGAACACCGGCAGTGAGGTCTTCCTCCAGTCCGCGAGCAAGGCCGGCCCCGACCCGTTCACCGCGTCGTCGGCGACCAACAGTTCCACCGCGTCCGAGACAGCCACGGCGTCGGCGTCGGCCGCGACGGAGTCCGCCCATGTGACGCGCGGCGTGGACGGTTCCGCGCCCGGTCTCTACGCCGGCACCCGCAACGTCTCCAGCTGCAATGTGGAGAAGCAGATCAGCTCGCTCCAGGCGGACCCGGCGAGGAACAAGGCGTTCGCCGCGGTGCACGGCATCCAGCCGTCCGCAGTTCCCGCGTATCTGCGCTCGCTCACCCCCGTGCAGCTGCGTATGGACACCCGCGTCACCAACCACGGCTACCGCAACGGCGCCACCACCAGCTATCAGGCGGTCCTCCAGGCGGGCACCGCCGTCCTCGTCGACGCCCGCGGCGTGCCCCGCCTGCGCTGTGCGTGCGGCAACCCGTTGCTGGGGCCGGTCGCGCAGAAGACCACGCCCAAGCCGACCGGCGACTCGTGGCCGTCGTACCGGACGCAGAACGTCGTGGTCGTCGCGCCCTCGACGACCATCATCAACGTGTTCGTCATCTTCGACCGTGACCACGACGAGTGGATCGCCCGGCACAGGGGCGACACCGGCCACCGCGACCAGCACACGAAGCCGCCGGCGCACCCTCCCACCCCGTCGGTCAGCATCTCGTCTCCGACTCCCAGCTCTCCGTCGCCGTGCGTCTCCAAGCCCAAGGGCTCGCCTGGCACGTGCCCCCCGTCCTCCCCGTCGTCGTCCTCGTCGCCTTCGTCGTCCTCCTCTTCGCCGTCCTCCTCTGCGTCGTCTTCGTCTTCGCCGTCTTCGTCTTCGTCTTCGTCGTCTTCGTCGTCTTCGCCGTCGTCACAGTCCCCGGAGTCGTCATCGGCATCCGAGTCCGCGTCCACGTCGACGTCCACCGAGCCTCCGACGACCGCATCGGAGTCGGCGTCGACCTCCGGCTCCGCGTCCGCCGATCTGACGACACAGTCCTCGTCGGAGTCCTCCTCCGCCGATACCTCCACGACGACGGAATCCTCGCCCTTCAGCGCCCCGGAGTCGTCCGAAGTGGTGTCCCCAGTGCCCTGAGAAGCGGAGTCCGAAGCCTCAGCCGATCCGCGACCGGGGAGCCGGAGCCGTTGTCACTTCCGGTAGCCGAGCACGGTCATCATGCCGGACTCGGAGTGGTACTGGTTGTGGCAGTGGAGCATCCACAGGCCCGGGTTGTCGGCGTTGAATTCGACGACGATCTTGCGGTGCGGCAGTACGTAGGCGGTGTCCTTGCGGGCTCCGACCGCGTCGATACCCCTGAGCGCGAAGGTGTGGCCGTGCAGATGCACGGGATGCCACATGTCGGTGGCGTTGATGAGGGTCAGGCGGACCCGTTCACCCTCCCGGACCGGACGGCGTTCCTCGATGGAGTAGGGCCGGTGGTCGAAGCTCCAGTCGAACTTCCTCATGCTGCCGGTCAGTTTGATGCGCATCTCGCGGTCCGGCTCGCGGTGGCAGAGGGCGACGGATTCGTCCGGGACGAGGCGTCGGGCCGGCACGACCCGGCCGTCGAGCTCCGCCGGATGTACGGCGGGGTGGGGGCGGCCTCCATTGCCGGTACGCAGGACGGCGAGGGCTTGCGCGTTCTTGCCCTCGGCGAGCGCGACCAGCGGGAACACCCCGTCCTTGGCGGTGATCAGCACGTCATAGCGTTCGGCCATGCCGATCAGCAGCGCCTCGGTCTGCTTGTGCTCGACCGGGTAGCCGTCCGTGTGCGTCACCGTCATCTCGTGACCGCCCAGCGCCACCCGGAAGGCAGTGTCGCCCCCGGCGTTGATGATCCGCAGCCGGATGCGGTCGCCGGGGCGGGCCCGGAAGACCGAAGGCGCGTGCGGGAGGCGGCCGTTGACCAGGTAGTACGGGTAGGCGATGTTGCCGCCCTCGCCGTGCAGCATGCGGCTGTGGGAGTTCCGCAGGACGCGGGAAGGGCCGGTGGCCCCGTCGTGATCCGACGCGTCCCCGCCGGCGGACATGTCGTGGCCGGAACCGTCGCCGGGGTCGTACTCACCCATGTCCATGCCCATCGGCGCACCCTTGCCGTGCCGCAACTGCGCGAGCACGCGGTCCGGACTGGAGCCGCCCACGCCGTCCAGCCAGTCGTCCAGAACGACGACCCACTCCTTGTCGTAGGACAACGGCTCCCTGGGGTCCTCGACGATGAGCGGTGCGTACAGGCCGCGGTCCAGCTGGAGTCCCGAGTGCGAATGCAGCCAGTACGTGCCCGGGTGTGACACGGCGAAGCGGTAGCTGAAGTCCGCCCCGGGCTTGATGGAGTACTGGGTCAGGCTCGGGACGCCGTCCATGTCGCAGCGCATACGGACACCGTGCGAGTGCAGCGTCGTCGGCACCGGCAGGTGGTTGGCGAGCCTCAGATCGAGGATGTCGCCGGCGGTGATGCGGACCTCCTTGCCGGGCAGCGCGTCGCCGTACGCCCACGACCTGACAGTCCGCCCGCCGAGGTCGAGGGACGTCTCGGTGGCGGTCAACATGAACGTGCGGAGACGGCCGTGCCCGCGCTCCTGCTCGGCGGCGATGACCTCGGGATCGGACGGGTTCACGTATCCCTTGGGCCCCCTGGGGACAAAGGGGCTGCCGCCATGGTCCTGGCCGGCGGTCCTGGCCCCCGAGTGCGCGCCGGTCCCCGAGTGCGAGCCGTCCCCCGAGTGCGGCCCGGGCCCGGGCCGAGGGCTGGCCCCGGTGCGGGATCCGGCCCCCGAGCGGGAGCCGGCCTCGGAGGGGGACTCGGACCCGGAACAGGCGGCCAGCAGTCCCGAGCCGGCGGCCACGATCGAGGCGCCGAGCAAGGTGCGCCGCGTAGGTGTGTGCATGTATGAATAACACACGTTTTAAGATGATATGTCCGCGAACTGAGGCGGCGCGTCTCACGAATCTCGCGGATCGAACGACAGCCCGTTCTCATCCAGGGCGTTGAAGACCGTGACGCGCCCCTGGGGAAAGACGAAGCTGACGTCCACGGCACCCTGTGCGACGTCCCGACCCGTCCACTCCAGCAGTTCGACGTCCTGCAAGGGCTGGTCGAGCAGGGCCCGCGTCCCGGGGAACGGGTCCCGCTGCCACCGGAGTGCGAAGCCGGGCCACTTCACGGGCCGCTGGGGGTCGATCGAGTTCCAGGTCAGCGACAGGTCGTCGAACTTCCAGTGATTGACCTCGACCTGCTCACCTCCGAAGTCGAACAGAACGGGACAGTCGGCGAACCACTCGTCGTCGTGAAGGTCCCAGACCGCCCAGACACGGGTCAGCGGACGACCGGTGAGGGCGCGCAACCGCTCGCCGTGCGCAGCTTTGACGGCGGACGCGCCGTTCATCCAGCGAGGTCCGTAGCCCGCGATTCCGAAGTCGAACACGCGAAGGATTGTGGCAGGGACGGCAGGAGGACCGGAGGGCGGTGGAAAACCGGTGGCGGATCGTGTGGTGGCGGTCGATGCTCGTGGGCATGGCTGACAGCGTCCGACCGGAGTCCGGTGACAGTCCCGGGATTGAGCGGAGCTTCGGATGGTGGGACATGTTCCTGCATCCGGACCAGGATCCGCGGTCCGACGGGGGGTTCGTGGGGGAGCGGGACACGCTGGTCGGGTTTCTGCGGGACCAGCGGCTGACGATGGAGATGAAGTGCGCCGGGCTCGACGCCGAGGCGATGGCCCGGCGCTCGGTCGAGCCGTCGAACCTGTCGCTGCTCGGGCTCGTGCGGCATCTCGCCGGGGTCGAACAGGCGTGGTTCCGGCGGGTGATGGCCGGACAGGACGTGCCACGGCACTACCGCTCCGACGACGATCCGGGCGGGGACTTCAACGGCGCGCTGCCCGACCCCGAGTCCGTCGCACAGGCCTGGGACACCTGGCGCTCCGAAGTCGCCTTCGCCGAACGGTTCGTGGCCGAGGCCCCCGACCTGGGCGTCACCGGCACGCACGACGACGAGCCCATCGCTCTCCGCGAGGTGCTGGTGCACATGATCGAGGAGTACGCCCGGCACAACGGCCACGCGGACTTCCTGCGCGAGCGGATCGACGGCCGGGTGGGGCAGTAGCACCCCGCCGGGCGCCCCGGATTCACCGAGAGCAGAACGCCGATCCCTTCCCCCACGGCCCAGCGCTTCTAGGCTGAAGGGGTGAGCAACCAAGCGCCGAACAGCAACCAAGCGCCGGACGAAGCCCGCGTCATCCCGCTGCGTCCGCCCGCCGCCCCGGCACGCACGCCGCAGCGGCCCCGGCCGGTCCTCGCCCCACGGCAGGCGCCACCGGCCCCCGCCGGCAGGGAACCGCTGTGGCGCGACGTCGTCGGCGACGTCCTGCGGCACGAGCGCCTCGCCCAGGAGCGCACCCTGAAGGACGTGGCCGACGCGGCCCGGATCTCCATGCCGTACCTCTCCGAGCTGGAGCGCGGCCGCAAGGAGGCTTCCTCCGAAGTCCTCGCGGCCGCCGCCCGCGCCCTGGGCCTCGGCCTCACCGACCTGCTGTCGCTGGCCCAGGGCGAACTCACCCGGCTCGACCGTGCGAGGCCGGGCCGCGCCACCCCGAGGGCCTCGACCTCGCGGTACGACGGCATGTGCCTGGCTGCCTGACCGCCCCGTGGTGGTCCGGCCCTCGGCGCGACCCCGGTTGTCAGACCACCGCGAGCCGCCGGCTCACCACCTCGTCCACGATCCCGTACGCCACCGCCTCCTGTGCGGTGAAGACCTTGTCGCGGTCCATGTCCGCGCGCAGTGTCGCGGTGTCGTGGTGCGTGTGCCGGGAGAGGACCTCCTCGACCTGGGAGCGGATGCGGAGCATCTCCTTGGCCTGAAGAGTGAGGTCCGAGACCGTGCCCTGCCGGCCGCCGCTGGCCGGCTGGCCGAGCAGCACCCGCGCGTGCTCCAGCACGAACCGCCGCCCGGGATCGCCCCCGGCCAGCAGCACCGCCGCCGTCGAGGCCGCCTGCCCGACGCAGAACGTCGAGATCGGCGCCTGCACGAACGTCATCGTGTCGTAGATCGCCATGAGCGAAGTGAAGGAACCACCGGGCGAGTTGATGTAGATCGCGATCTCGCTCTCCGGGTTCGAGGACTCCAGATGGAGGAGTTGTGCGATGACGACGTTCGCGACCCCGTCGTCGATCTCCGTGCCGAGAAAGATGATCCGCTCGGACAACAGCCGGCTGAAGACGTCGTACGACCGCTCGCCCTGCGGGGTCCGCTCGATGACGTTCGGAATCGTGTACGTACCCATGTCAGAGTCCCATCCGTCGCCGTGACGCGGCCGGGCGGACGTCGTCGAGCGACTCCACGACCCGGTCCACCATGCCGTATTCCTTGGCCTGCTCGGCCGTGAACCAGCGGTCGCGGTCGCCGTCCCGGGAGATCGTCTCCTCGCTCTGGCCGGTGTGCTCCGCGGTGATCCGCTCGATGGCCTTCTTCGTGAACTCCAGGTTCTGCGCCTGGATTTCGATGTCGGCGGTCGTGCCACCGATGCCGGCCGACGGCTGGTGCATCATGATCCGCGCGTTCGGCAGTGCGAAACGCTTCCCGTGCGTGCCCACACTGAGCAGGAACTGGCCCATGCTCGCCGCGAATCCCATGGCGAGGGTCGAGACGTCGTTCGGGATCAGCCGCATCGTGTCGTAGATCGCGAGGCCCGCGGTCACCGATCCGCCCGGACTGTTGAGGTACAGGCTGATGTCGGTCCGCGCGTCCTCCGCCGACAGCAGGAGCAGTTGCGCGCAGACCCGGTTCGCGGAGACCTCGTCGACCTGCGTGCCGAGAAAGACGATCCGCTGGGCGAGCAGCTGCGCGGCCAGATGGTCGTCGAAGCGTGACGGAGGGGTGTCGCCCTCCTCGGCCCGTGGCGCACGGGCCGGGTTCCAGCCGGTGATGAGTGGAGTCATCGGTCCTCCTAGTCGTGACGCGGCTGCCGTCGCCGCACGCTCCACTCTCGGCCCGAACACGCCCATGGATCAGCTTTCTCGGCCCGCAGCAGATTCGCTGCGAGCAGAGGTCCACGTCGAGATCTACGGCACCAGCCTCATCGGCGGGTACGGGTACGGGACCGGGCCTCGCTCGGCGGGCGGATGAACTGGAGTTCCAGGGTGACCGGGGGTTCGGCGATGCCCGGTCCTCCGGCGGCCGCCCACCGCAGCACGTCCTCCGTGCAGTCGTCGTCCATGGCGAAGCCGATCCACGTGGGCCGGCCGCCGGCCCGGCGCCCGGCCCCGGACGGCTGCACGACGATGACGTTCGCCTGGTCGCACGGGCCGAGACAGTCCGTCGTCCGCACGACGAAACGGCCCCCGGAGGCGTCGGCACCGGCGCGCAGCCGGTCCAACTGCCAGTCGTGGTCGGTGCCGGGGTACTTGCGCGGGTTGCCGCAGCAGCAGCCCCGGCAGACGACCAGGGTGCAGGGCCGCGAAGCGGCGGCGCCTATCGCGGTCCTGCGAAAGCTCTGGGGCGTAGCGCCGGTCACGGGGATGCGGGTCCTTTCACCTGGGGTGCCGTTCGCCGGAGGACGGAGTTCTCACGGGTGGCGCCGGTGATCACCGTACGAGACGGCTCGCACCCGGTGTTGATCACCCCCTGTGCGAGGAGCCGGCGCCGTCAGCCGGCCTCGCGAAGCTCCCGGAAGAAGGCCCGGACATCGTCGATCAGCAGATCCGGCTCCTCCATGGCGGCGAAGTGACCGCCCCGGTCGAACTCGGTCCAGCGGACGATCTTGTCGGTGCGCTCGGCCAGGTGTCGCAGCGGTACGAAGTTCTCCCGGGGGAAGACGGCGAGAGCGGTCGGCGTGGTCGACCGCTCGGGCGGCAGGCCCCAATAGTCCGCGTGGGCCCGCTCGTAGTAGATACGGGCCGACGAACCGGCCGTGCCCGTCAGCCAGTACAGCATCACATTGGTCAGCAGCAGATCCCGGTCGACGGCGTCCTCGGGGCGGTCCCGCGAGTCCGTCCACTGCTTGAACTTCTCCGCGATCCAGGCGAGTTGGCCGACCGGCGAGTCCGTGAGTCCGTACGCGAGGGTCTGCGGCCGCGTCGACTGGATGTCGGCGTACCCCTGTTCGTCGCGGAGCCATTCCTGGCCCCGCCGCCAGGAGAACAGCGTGCGCTCGCGCTCCGCGGGGCTCAACGCGGCCAGTTCGTCCGGGTCCGGTTCGGCCGTCGCCGAGGACCCGGGGAGCAGATTCAGATGGACGCCGATCATGCGGTCGGGGTACGCCCGGCCCAGCTCGCGCGAGATGCCCCCGCCCCAGTCCCCGCCCTGCGCGCCGAACTGCCGATAGCCGAGACGCTCCATCAGCTCGGCGAAGGCGGCGGCCACCCGCTGGAACTCCCAGCCGGTGTCCCGCGTCGGCCCGGAGAGCCCGAATCCGGGAATGCTCGGTACGACCAGATGAAACGCGTCGGCCGGATCACCACCGTGCGCCCGCGGATCGGTCAACGGGCCGACGACGTCCGTGAATTCGACGATCGAGCCGGGCCAGCCATGCGTAATGATCAGGGGAGTCGCATCCGGTTCCGGAGACCGGATGTGCGCGAAGTGAATCCGCGCGCCGTCGATCTCCGTCGTGAACTGCGGCCATGCGTTCAGCCGCGCCTCGGCCGCACGCCAGTCGTACTCGTGCCGCCAGTACCGTACGAGCCCTTCCAGATAGTCCCGGGGAACTCCGTACGCCCAGCCCACACCCGGCAACGCGTCGGGCCAACGGGTGCGGTCGAGGCGCTGATGGAGATCATCGAGGTCGCTCTGCGGGAAGTCGATGCGGAAGGGGGCCATGCGTGTGCCGTCTGAAGAAGTCATCGCCGCGCATGCTAGCTCCGGCCGCGGAGGGGTGCGTCCGAATATCTTCGCCGTGCCGACGATGAGTTTTCGGACGACGATCAGTCGACAGAAGTGACGACGTTACCCGCCCGAGGAGGTACGCATGCCCGCCGACGGATTCACCACGTGTCTGTGGTTCGACGGCCAGGCCGAAGAGGCCGCGCACTACTACGTCTCGATCTTCAAGAACTCCCGGCTCGGCAGGATCGGCCGCTATACGGAGGCCGGGCCCGGACCCGCCGGTTCCGTGGTCGCCGCCGAGTTCGTGGCCAACGGGCAGAAGTTCGTCGCGCTGAACGGCGGCCCGCAGTTCACGTTCGACGAGGCGATCTCGTTCCAGATCCACTGCGAGGACCAGGAAGAGGTGGACCACTACTGGAACAAGCTCATCGACGACGGCGGCGAAGGGGGCCCGTGCGGCTGGCTCAAGGACAAGTTCGGTCTGTCCTGGCAGGTCGTCCCGAGCAGGCTCATCGACATGATCAGCGACCCGGACCCGGTGAAGGCGGCCCGCACGACCGAGGCGATGATGCAGATGTCCAAGCTGGACATCGCGGCCCTGGAGAAGGTGTACGCGGGGGAGTAGCGGATCCGCAGGGGCCGGCCGCACAGCAAGAGTCGTAACAGCAAGAGTCGTACATGGTGTGCGGCCCGCCCCCATGTCAGGAGCCTCCTGTCCAGCGCGCCTGTCAGTGGCTTCCGGCAAGAATCAGGCGAGCCGGCCGCTGTGCAGCGCCGTGTACGCGCCGCCGCGCCGCAGCAGCTCCTCGTGCGCGCCGATCTCCAGGACGGCCCCGTCCCGCATCACGACGATGCGGTCCGCGCCCCGGATCGTGGACAGCCGGTGCGCCACGACGAACGTGGTGCGCCCGCGCAGCAGCCGGGCCAGTGCCTGCTGGACGAGGGCCTCGGAGTGCGTGTCCAGCGCGGAGGTGGCCTCGTCGAGGACGAGTACCCGGGGATCGCGGATCAGCGCCCGCGCGATGGCGAGGCGCTGCCGCTGCCCCCGGAGAATCGGGCCCCGTGCTCGCCGATCACGGTGTCGAGGCCCTGCGGCAGCCAGTCCACGAACTCCAGCGCGTTGGCGGCGCGCAGTGCCTCGCGCACGGTGGCGTCACCGGCGTCGTCCATGCCGTACGCGACGTTCTCCCGGACCGTGTCGTCGAAGAGGATCGACTCCTGCGGCACCACCGAGACGAAACGCCGGTACGTGCGCAGGTCCAGCGTGTTCATGTCGGTCCCGTCGAGCAGCAACCGGCCCGACGTGGGACGGATGAAGCCGATGACGAGATTGAGCACGGTGGACTTCCCGGCACCCGAGGCGCCGACCAGGGCGATGGTCTCGCCGGGAGCGACGGCCGGTGTGAAGTCCCGTACGGCGGGACTGCCTTCCTCCCGCGCGGGCCCGGCCCCCTCGAAGTGCGTATGTCCTACGCCCTCGAAGACGACGGCACCGCGCAGCGCCTTGACCTCCAGGCCGTGTGCCCGGGTGACCGGGATGAGCCGGGTCATCTCGGTCACCGGCGACGACAGATGCTCGACCTCGTGCCGGAAGTGCTCATTCTGGGAGCGGAGCCGGGTCCGCAGCCGCGCCACGAGCAGGGCAGCGACCGGCACGACGCACAGGAAGACGGGCACGAACTCGGGTGTGCGGACGGCGATCACGACTAGGCCGCCCGTGAGTACGGTGAGCGCGCCGAGCCCATGCGGCGGACACTCCCGTACAGCAGACGCACGTACAGCAGGTGCAGCGGGATGTTGACCAGCAGGATGAACAGAACGGCCCCGGCGCTCAGCCACACCCGGCCGATCGGCTGATGCTGGACGACGGTGTCGATGATGGACGCGGTGATCAGCGGCAGCAGCCACACCGGGCTGTGCTTGACGGTGAAGACGAGGAACGCCGCGGCCAGCTATCGGCGGTCGCCAACCGGCTGACGTGCAAGACGGCTCCGTTCGTGCGGCTCGGCTGATGAGGCGCGTCATCCGTCACCGCTTGGATCAAGTGTCGGAAAGTGCAATCCCCTGAGAGCTGTTTTCCGTATTGACTCACAGGAAGCAACTCCTTCTGATCAACAGCTCGCGATGCCGGGCTCCGCATGGCGATCCAGTGCGGGGTGTCCCTGGGCGTCGCCCAACGCTGGTGCGGCTGCGTAACTGCCTTTTCACCCACGGACGGCAAAGGCACCGGCTACCCGCGCGGCCTGAAAATCTTCAAGATCAAAGCAGTGATCGCCCCGCGATCTGGTTCGTGCTGCGCTGAACCGTGTGGCGAGGACGCGGCCGGATGCCGTCTCCCCCTGGGCCCCTCTGCTCAATGCCCCTGAACACCTGGAGCCACGATGAACTCCACGAATGCTGCCGAAGTCACCTTGAAAGGACTGGGAGTGTGCTGCGCCGTTGGCAATACGGTCCTGCACACGCTCCTGGTCCCTGATCATCTTGAGGAGATGTTCTACATCGGTCTTCTGTTCGCCGTGGGCAGCGCCATCATGCTCGTCGTGGCAGTGGCGCTGGTCATCGTCAAGCGTCCCTTGACCGCTTGGCTGACCGGGACATTCGTCAGCCTCGGCATGATCGTCGGCTTTGTGCTCTCGCGCACCGTCGGCCTGCCGGGCGGCTATTACGAACCCGGCTGGGAGCCGCCGTACGGCCCCCTGTCCTTGCTCGTTGAGGGACTCTTCGTCTTCGCCTTCCTCGCCTGGCTCGGTGACAGGGCCGCGCACGGCGTAGCGCCCAAACTGCCGTACAGGGCGGACCACGAGCCGGTCTCGGTGGGGCCCGGCGTATCAAAACCCCGGTGACGCCGAGCCTGAGGAACATGCACGCGGCCTGGCGGGACCTTCACAAGGCCCGCCACGGCGCCCTCCCAAGGGCCGTCCGTCATGGAACCCGTCATCCGCCCGTCCGCCGGGGCACCCCTCGTCGTTCAGGTCCCCACGTCTTCGTTCAGGTCTCCACGTCCAGCTGGGCTGTCGCGAGCACGGTGCCGTCGGGCGCCGTCACCCGGGCGCCGGAGAGCGTCGAGGGGTCGACGGAGGCGGGGCCACCCCAGGAGCCACGGCCCTCACTCAGGGTGAAAGTGCCGACGGGAACCGTGGTGCCGTCCTTGCGCTCCAGCTGGCAGACGACCTTGCCGTTGGAGGGGGTACCGGCCTGGGCGAGGTCGATGGTCATGTAGACCCAGCCCTCGGGGTCGGCGTGTGCGTAGACCTCACCGACGGGCTTCCCCGGGGCGACGGTTGAGGTCAGGTCTCCGGAGAACAGGTCGTTGCCGGTGTTGGTGGAGGTGGCGGAAGGCCCGGCCACGACGTTCTCGATCGCCGTACCGGCCGCCCAGCCGCCGAACCCGACCGCGACGACGAGCGCGGCGGCGGCGGAGGCGACCCGCAGCCGTACCGGGCCACGGACGCGCTTGCGCGGGACGGCGGACCCGCGGGCGTGCGCACGCCCCTCGTGCACCGGCGCCCCCTGCGTCAGCGCCTGAGCCACCCGGGTCTCGAACCCGACCGGCGGCTCGCTGCCGGGCAGCAGTCCGATGAGCCCGTCGCCCACGAGGGTCAGCTGCTCGATGTACTCCCGGCAGTCCGCACACCCCTCCAGATGGGCGACCGCACCCGCCCGTTCACGGCCGGGCAGCACGCCGAGCGCGAACTCGGCGCCGACCTCCCGCAGCTTCTCGCAGGTCACATCACTTGCCATGGTCGCCTCGGTTCGGAGACGCGAGCGTGGTTCGCAGTTTGCCCATCGCCGTCCTGATGCGCGTCTTGGCGGTGCCCAGCGGGATCTTCTCCCAGTCGGCGATCTGCTGGGCGGTCATGCCGTAGATGCCCGCCATCACCAGGGCGCGGCCCTGCTCGCGCGGCAGCTCCGCCACGGCTGCCCGCAGCTGGGAGGACGCCTCGGCGGCCAGTGCGTGCTGCTCGGGCGTCTCGCCGATGACGCCGAGCATCGCGTCAAGATCCTCGGGCGCCACTGGCTCCGGCCGTCGCGACCGGACGGCGTCGATAGCGAGATTGTGGGCGATGGCCATCAGCCAGGTCCTTACCGATCCGCGGCGCGCGTCGTAGATCTGCGCATAACGCCACGCGCGCTCGAATGTCTGCTGGGCGATGTCTTCGGCGAGCTGTGGATCCCCGATGACGGCGATGGCGACACCGAAGACCGTGTGCTGGAACCTCCGTACGAAGGTGACGGCGAGCTCCGGATCGCCGGTGGCCAGTCCGGACAGCAGAGCCTCGTCCGGGAGCCGGCCCACGGAAACCGGAAATCTCGACATATCCGTATGTACGGTTCGCCCGCGTCTAGGGATTGCCCCACCGCTACGGAATCGGAAGGCCATGTTCCGATTCTCCCTCGGCCGGGCTCCGCGCACCGCGGTGGTTCCTCACGGGTTCCAGGTCTCGTCGTCGCTTGCCGGGCTGCGCGAGCGCATGCTTCGGCCGCACGCGAACCTTGAGGCTGCCTGGGGTCAGGCGGTCACCCTGGCGATGAACGCGGCGAGGTTCGCCACGGTCCGCTGGATCTTCTCGGCCGGCGTGAGCGACTCGTGGATCCGCGAGCCGACGCCCGCGTCCTTCTTGCCCCGCACGTACAGCGAACAGGAGAGGTCGCTGCATATGTAGGCACCCACCGAGTTGCCCTGCTGCCCGGCCCTCCCCGCCTTCGGCGCGACCATCAGGGAGACGCCGCCCGTGTGGGTGGTCATGCAGATCGAGCACATGCTGCGCCGCATCTGCCAGGAGGCGGGGTTGGGGCAGCGCAGCGCGAGGGCCTTCGGTCCGCCGTCCAGCTCGATGACGAGGTAGGCGCGTCCGGGCGCCTGAGGATCTCGCCAGCCGAGATAGTCCAGGTCGTCCCAGGGGTGGTCGTCGAGGTCGCGTGGGACGGACAGGCGCTTCGCCTCGCCCTTGGTGCAGTTCACGAACGCGGTACGGATCTCTTGCTCGGTCAGCGGCTTCATATGGGGCAGGCTAATTTGCCTAAAAGGTTTAGGCAATTGCATAATCGGTTCTGTCGATTGAGGGGAAGGGTATGGCACGTGTAGGACTGACCACGGAACGCCTGACTCGGGCAGGGGCGGATCTGGCTGACGAGGTCGGCTTCGACCAGGTGACCGTCTCGGAGCTCGCCCGGCGGTTCGACGTCAAGGTCGCGAGCCTGTACTCGCATCTGAAGAACTCCCAGGACCTCAAGACCAAGATCGCCCTGCTCGCCCTGGAGGAACTCGCCGACCGGGGCGCCGCCGACCTGGCCGGCCGGGCCGGCAAAGACGCCCTGACCGCTCTCGCGAACGTCTACCGCGACTACGCCCGGGAGCATCCCGGCCGCTATGCCGCGGCTCAGATGAGGCTCGACCCGGAAACGGCGGCCGCCAGCGCGGGTGTCAGACACGCACAGATGACTCGGGCGATCCTGCGCGGCTACGAGCTGACGGAACCGGACCAGACCCACGCGGTCCGGCTGCTGGGCAGCGCCTTCCATGGCTACATCAGCCTGGAGATGGGGGGAGGGTTCAGCCACAGCGCGCCCGACACCCAGGAAACCTGGTCACGGATGCTGGACGCCCTCGACGCCCTGCTGCGGAACTGGCCGGAGCCCTGACCGGGGCCCCGCACCGGCCAGAGTCCGTCGGCCACGCGGCCCAGCGGCGATTCCGAACAGCGTGAACAGGGCGAACGGGAACAGCGCGAACATTTTGATCAAGAGACCGAGGCCATGCACACCGAGCGCGACTGGATCACCACTCCCCTCACCACGGACCTCCTGCGCGGCGCCCTCGACCTGGAGCGCACCGAGCACGGATGGCTGCCGCATCGGCTGCCCGTCCGGGCCCGCAAGCAGATCCCCGACGGGCAGCTCGCCATGGCCGAGTCCCAGCCCTCCGGCGTACGGCTGGTCTTCCGCACCCGGGCGACCGCCCTCGAACTGGACACGCTGCCCACCAAGCGGGTCTACGTCGGTGCCCCGCCCCGCCCGGACGGCGTGTACGACCTGCTCGTCGACGGCCGCCTGGCCGGGCAGGCCTGCGTGAGCGGCGGCAACACGCTGACCATCGACATGGCCACCGGATCCGTCCAGGCCCAGCCCGGCCCGGTCGGCACCCTCCGCTTCGCCGACCTGCCGGACGGCGACAAGGACGTCGAGATCTGGCTGCCGCACAACGAGACCACCGAACTCGTCGCCCTGCGCACCGACGCCCCCATCGAGCCCGTACCGGACCGGGGCCGCAAGGTGTGGCTGCACCACGGCAGTTCGATCAGCCAAGGCTCCGACGCCGCCGGCCCCACCACCACCTGGCCCGCGCTCGCGGCCTCCCTCGCCGGTGTGGAACTGATCAACCTGGGCCTGGGCGGCAGCGCCCTGCTCGACCCGTTCACCGCCCGCGTCCTTCGGGACACGCCCGCCGACCTGATCAGCGTCAAGATCGGCATCAACCTGGTCAACACCGACGTGATGCGTCTGCGCGCCTTCACCCCCGCCGTCCACGGCTTCCTCGACACCATCCGCGAAGGCCACCCCACCACACCGCTGCTGGTCGTCTCGCCCATCCTGTGCCCCATCCACGAAGACACACCCGGCCCGAGCGTCCCGGACTTCACCGCCCTCAGCACCGGACAACTGCGGTTCCGGGCCGCGGGCGATCCGGCGGAGCGCGCCGGCGGGAAACTGACCCTGGGCGTCATCCGCGACGAGCTGGCCCGGATCGTCGAGCAGCGCACGGCCGAGGACCCAAACCTGCACTACCTCGACGGCCGCGATCTCTACGGTCGGGCCGACTCCGTCGAGCTGCCGCTGCCCGACCAGCTCCACCCGGACGCCGCCACCCACCGCCGCATCGGCGAACGGTTCGCCAAGCTGGCCTTCACCGCGGGCGGCGTCTTCGACGAGTGAGTTTCCGGATGTGGGATTCGGCCGGTCGGGGAATCGGGGATCCACACGCTTCCGTGGTGAGCGGCGACCACTCATCCGCCGCGATCGCCGTCCGGAATCCTCTGGTTGACGGCTAAGCTGATCCCGCATCAGCTGCACCGGGGGAAGGGGGGCGCGGTGGGTGGCGACGCAACACGCGTGATGAATCTCGTGCTGGAGGGCAGCGCGGACAGTGACCAGGAGGAACTGGACACACTTACCCGCCAGTTGCGTAAGCGGCTGCTCGAACTGGACATCGACCGCGCCGAGTTGAATCGCTCGGACGCGGCTCCGGACGGCTCCAAACCCGGCGACGTGATCGCCCTCGGGGCTCTCGCGGTGACCATGGCCCCGTTCGCGTTGCGGAGCGTCGTGCGGCTGGTGGAGACGTGGATCGGACACCGGCCCGTTCGTACGGTCAGCATCACGATCGGCGAGGACAGCCTTGAACTGCAGGCGGTCTCACCCGGTGACCAGCGGAAACTGATCGACGCGTTCATCACGCGGCACGGTCCGACGCCACCACCCGCGGGGGAGCCGGTGAGTGGGCCACCACCGGAGTCCGGCGGTGGTACCGCCGAGGGGGCCTGAGGCCGCGGCCGTGTCCGAAAGTCGCTTCGCGCTGCTCATCGCCACAGGCCGTTACGACCATCCCGGCCTGCAACAGCTCCGCTCACCCGTGCGTGATGCCGAAGGCCTCGCCGAGGTGCTCCAGGACCACCGCATCGGCGGCTTCGATGTGCGGACGGTCGTCGACGGTCGCCAGCACGAGGTGAACCGGGCCATCGAGGACTTCTTCCTCGACCGCGGCAGAGATGATCTCCTGCTGCTGCACATCTCGTGCCACGGCATCAAGAACGACGACGGCGAACTGTACTTCGCGGCCCGCGACACCGACCGGAGACTGCTCGGCTCCACGGGCGTTTCAGCCGCCTTTCTGCACACCCAGATGCGCCGCTGCCGCGCCAAGTCGATCGTGCTGCTGCTCGACTGCTGCTACAGCGGCGCCTTCCTTCCCGGCAGCAAGGGCGATACGGCGGTCCACCTCAAAGAGGAACTGGCCGGGCACGGCCGGGCGGTGCTCACAGCGACCAACCGCGCCGAATACGCCTGGGAGGGCAACCAGCTCAGTGAACTGGAACCCGAACCCTCCCGTTTCACGGGCGCGGTGATCGAAGGACTGCGCTCGGGCGAGGCCGACGGCAATCGGGATGGCCTGGTGAGCGTGCACGACCTGTACGACTACGTCTATGAGCGGCTGCGTGCCGACGGGGTCAAGCAGCGGCCGCAGATGTGGGCGGAACTGGAGTACCGGGTCGTGGTCGCGCGCTCACTTCTTGGCGACAGGAGGGAGGAGCGCGAGGAAAGAGAGGCGCCGCCGACGAGACAGCAGACGCAGGCGCCCAGCCCGAAGGCCCAGGGTGAGCGGAGGACTTGGCCCGAAGGACGGCGCCTCGGTGGCCGGTATGAGCTGGGCCAGGTGCTCGGTCGTGGTGGCTTGACGGAGGTCTACCTCGCGCATGACACCCGCCTCGGGCGCACCGTGGCGGTGAAGACGCTGCGAGCCGACCTCGCACGCGACCCGTCGTTCCAGACCCGGTTCCGCGGGGAGGCCCAGACGGCTGCCTCGCTCAACCATCCCGCGATCGTCGCCGTGTACGACACGAGTGAGGAGGACATCGACGGCACCTCCATCCCGTACATCGTGATGCAGTACGTCGACGGGGCCACACTGCACCAGCTGCTGCGTTCGGGCCGCAAGCTGCTGCCCGAACGCGACATGGAGATCACCATCGGCATCCTCCAGGCGCTCGAGTACTCCCACAGAAACGGCATCGTCCACCGCGACATCAAGCCGACCAACGTCATGCTGACGCGCAAAGGCGAGGTCAAGGTCGTGGACTTTGGCATCGCCCGCGGCCTGGGAGACGCCGGCATGACGATGACGCAGCAGGTCGCCGTCATCGGTACGGCCCACTATCTGTCGCCGGAGCAGGCGAAGGGCGAGCAGGTCGACGCTCGCTCGGACCTCTACTCGACGGGTTGTCTCCTTTACGAACTGTTCACGCACCGACCTCCGTTCACCGGGGATTCCCCGATCGCGGTGGCCTATCGGCACGTACGGGAAGAGCCGGTGCGGCCGAGCGTTGTGGACCGGGAGATCACGCCCGAGATGGACGCGATCGTACTGAAGGCGCTGGCCAAGAACCCGGACCACCGCTACCAGACCGCCGACGAGATGCGCGCCGACATCAAGGCGTGCCTCGACGGTCACCCCGTCGGCGCCCCCTTCTCGGCCTACTGGTTCGCGGTACCCGAGCGCCGTCCGCTGATGTCCGAGACCGATGGCCGGCGGATCACCGAACTGGAGCCGGGCAACTGGTATTTGGCGGTGGAAAGGCAAGGGCTGGCCCTGGTCGTACAGACTCAGGACGGGCTTCGAGGACTGCTGACGGACACGTCCGGCCTCGTGCGCGGTTAGGGCAAAGGGAGGGAAGGATCGGCCATGATCGGCGGAGTGAGACAGCGAATACACCTTGACCACGCCGCGGACATGCTGGCCGAACACGCGGCGCGATGGACGTCCGATCACTGCGTGGTCTCTCCCATCCGGTGGCGCCAGGGCAAGGACGGTCTTCCCACCGCGGACCGCGGTGATCTGGCCAGTCCGGACTGCCTGGGAGTGCGCGTGGCCCAAGCCGGCTGGGAGGTCCAGCTCGTGGTGGAGCTGGAGGCCACGGGGTGGGCGCATTTCCACTTCCTGTCGGAGAACGGCGGTGTGCACGAGCGGTGGCGGGCTCGGTCGCTCGACACGTGGAGCACCCTGCTGGACGAGGCGGTGTCGCGCGCCTCCCGTATCCGTCTGACGCACGCCCAGTTGCTGGCCCGCACCTGTACCACCGGATGGCTGGACTGGATCCATGGCGAGCTGTGGCTGCTGCCGACGTGCCTGGTCCGGGTACGCAGTGGGTTGATGGACTCCGTGGCGAACTCCCTGGGCTCCTCGCTGACGGCGCCGAATCCGGGCCACCTCATCGGCTACGACCCCGCGGCCGTCCTGGCCGCGCACCGCACCAACAAGGTCATCCCGTTCGACGCCGTGGCAAGGGCCCATCTGCACGGTGGTCTGACCACGTCGGGCCTGACGGTCTCGATGGTCGACGGCACGCGGCACAAGCTCCTGTGGCTGTCCTCTGAGCCGGCGCGCCGCCTCCTGACGGACCGGTTGCTGCCGGTGTTGGGTGCCCGTCTCATCCAGTGACGGCGCGCCGCCGAACCGATGAATCCGGACGTACTCCTGCTAAGGGGTGCTAAGGGGTGCTAGGGGGACGCCCCGTCGGTGGCCTCGGCGACGACCCGGGTGATCTCGCGCGTGATGCGCATGATCCCGGGGGAGCGGACCGGGCACGGCTTCGGGGTGGTCGTGGTGGGGGCCAGGCAGAAGTGGAGGTAGTCGTCGTCGCGGTGGAGGGCGGTGCGGTCGCGGGTGGCCTGGGTGCAGTATGTGGGGTGGTCGTGCTCGTACGCCGTACAGGGCAGGTACTGGGTCCAGGTGTAGCGGGCGGATGCCGGGCTCACCGTCCGGCCGGCGTCGGCGACGAGGTCGCCGGCGGCGCGGGCGCGCGCCTTGTACAGGGTGTTCACGGTCTGGACCCGGGTGGGGGTGATCGGGTCGGGGCCCTGGAGGACCCACACGATCCTCGGGCGTCGGGCGCCGCCCGCCTGCGCGATCTGGTCGGTCAGCCGTTTCATGTCGGCTTCGTAGCGCTTGAAATATGTGCTCCGCGCCTTGTCGTAGGTGATGCCGTCCATGCAGGGCGTGTAGCCCCACGCGTTGCCCCAGAACTGGAGGACGACGAAGTCCGGTCGCAGGGAACGGACCAGTGCGGCCGCCTTGTCCGCGGTCGGGACGAGGGACTTCTCGCCGGTGCCCTCCAGGTAGTCGCACAGGGTGGTGCCGGAGTACGGGGCGCTCGTGTAGTGGGCGTGCAGCCGGTCCCGGAGCAGCCCGCCGAGCACCTTCTGGTTCTCCATGGCGATCGAGTCCCCGAGATAGAGGACCGTGGGAGCCTTCGCCGGGTCGCTCGGCTCCGGGGACACGGCGGCTCCCTGGTGAGTGGTCGGGGCCGCCGACCCCGAGCCTGCGGGCGCCTCGGGAGCGGGCGGCGCCGCCTCCGGGCCCGAGGCAGGATCCCCGCACGCGCCGAGCAGCAGCGCGGCCAGCAGCACCCCCACGATCCACGGCTTCCGCATACGGCAACTCCCGCCCCGCCCGTCGAAAGGGCTCACCAGGCAAGCACAGACCGGCGAAAGGCGGAAGACACGCGTCGGCCACACGGCGTGTCCGGGGGGACGGAACCTGAGGCGGGCCGCCCCGCCTCAGCCGGTTGGCCCAACTCCCACACCCGCGAAACCAGCGGAGTCACCGCTCGGGGACGGTGCCTTCCAGTAGTTCCAGCAGGTCGGCAAGGGGCAGCGGCTTGGCGAGATGGGCGTCGAACCCGGCCGCCGTCGACTGGCCACGGTCGGAGCCGCGGCTGAATCCGGAGACCGCGATGAGGCGGACCTTTTGGCCGTGCGGGCGGGAGCGCATCGCGCGCGCCACCGCGTAGCCGTCGATGTCGGGCAGCCCCAGGTCGCACAGCACGACGTCGAAGAGGTGGGACTCGGTGGCCGTGAGCGCGTCCGCGCCGGTGTGTACGGCCGTGACGTGGTGCCCCTGCCGCTCCAGCAGGGTGCGGTAGGTGGTGGCGAGGTCCGTGTTGTCCTCGACGATCAGGACGGCCAACTGCCGTGGCGCGGGCCGGGTGGACGGTGCGCGGCGCGGCTCCGGGACGCCGGAGGCGGCGAGGGGGAGCAGCGCGGTGAACGAGGCGCCGGTTCCCGGTCCGTCGCTGTGCGCGGTGATCCGGCCGCCGTGGAGTTCGACGATCGTCCGGGCCACCGCCAGCCCGAGACCGAGGCCCTCGGGGGTGTTCGGGCCGGCGGGGGCCGCCCGCATGAAGACTCCGAACAATTCCTCGGCCTGACCCGGTGCGAAGCCGATCCCGTCGTCCTCGACGGTCAGCCGCACCTGCCCGTACGGGGCCCGCGCCGTGGCCGCCGCCTTCGCCGGCGACAGCCGTACCCGCGTACGGCCGCCCGGCATCGTGTACTTGAGCGCGTTGGACAGCAGATTGGTCAGCACCTGGGCCAGTCGCAGCCGGTCCCCGTCGACCAGCACCGGGTCGGCGGGCAGGTCGACGTCGAGGGCGCGGTCCTCGTGGCCGAACAGGCCGCGGATGTCGGCGCAGGCGCCGTGCACGACGGAGCACAGGTCCGTCCGCTCGCGCACCAGCTCCAGGCGGCCGGTCACGGCCCGTGTCCCGTCGAGCAGGTCGTTGCTCATCCGCACCAGCGTGCCGAGCTGCCGTTCCAGCACCGGCAGCGCCGGATGGCCGTCCGGCAGGTCGAGCGCGAGTAGTTCGGTGGCCGCGGTGGCGGCGGCGAGAGGATTGCGCAGCTCGTGCGAGAGGGTGGCGATGAACCGGTCCTTGGCCTGCTGCTCCTCCTTCAACGTCCGCCCCGCCGCGTCGAGTTCGGCGTTGACGCGGCTGAGCTGCTCATTGACCTCACGGATCTCCCGGGCACGGACGAACAGGTCGATCTCCATGCCCTCGGCGCGCATCTGCGCCTCGGCGACGGCACGCTCCTGCTCGCGCCCGACCCGGCGCAGATGGACGAAGTCGGTGACGTCCTCGACGCGGTGGATGATGTGGGTCACCCGGCCGTCACCGTCCACCACCGGTGTGTTGACCGGGCTCCAGTACCGCTCGGCGAACGCGCCCTCGTCACCGGTGGGGATGTCGTAGCGCTGCAACGGCATGGTGTCCGTACGCCCGGTGTCCACCACGGTCCGCAGCGAACGGCGCAGGTTCGCCACGCCGTCGGCCGACGGGTCGTCCGGGTTGTCGGGGAACACGTCGAAGATCGGGCGCCCGACGATGCTCCGCCCCGTGCGGGTGGCCGTCAGATACGCACGGTTGACCTCCACGATCGTGAAGTCGGGCGCCAGCACGAGCAGCGGGGAGAGCGCCGCGTCGAACAGGCTCCGGAAATCCGGGGCGGGATGCGGGGTGCTCGTGGACATGGCGGCCCTCAGGGGTCGAGTCGGTAACCGAAGCCGCGCACCGTGGTGATACGTGGCGCGGGCGTGGGGAGCCCGGAGAGCTTGCCGCGCAGCCGGTAGACATGCTCGACGACGGTCGCGGGCTGCTGCCAGGACGCTCCCCAGATCTGCTCCAGCAACTGCTCGGCGGAGAAGACCCGGCCGGGGGAGCGGGCCAGCAGCTCCAACAGGGCGTACTCCTTGGGCCGCAGCGTCAGCGGGATGCCCGCGACGGCGGCCTGATGGCCCGCCGTGTCGACCCGCAGCGCCCCGACCTCCAGGACGACCGGCGCGTCGGGCGGTTGGGACCGGCGCAGCACGGCACGGATGCGAGCCACCAACTCCCGTTGTGAGAAGGGCTTGACCAGATAGTCGTCGGCGCCGATCTCCAGGCCCGCCACCCGGTCCGCCTCCCCGCCGCGCCCGGAGACGACGATCACCGGCAGGCGGCTGCTGGAGCGCAGGGCCCGCAGCAGTTCAAGGCCACTGCCGTCCGGCAGCCCCAGATCGAGGACGGCCAGAGCGATGCCGCCGTCGTACAGGGCGGACTTGCCGGCCCGGGCGTCGATCGCCCACGTGACGGTGAACCCCGCCCGCTCCAGATACGCACGGCACATCAGTGCGAAGTCGGGATCGTCTTCGATCAGCGCGAGGTGAGGACGCATCCCGCACCACCCGGCCCAGCTGCCGCCGCCCCCAGGTTGTTGCGCTGGTGAGCGGGCGTTGATGCCCCGACCATGTGGCGAAGGTAGAACAGAAACGGCCCACGGTTCAAGGGGGAGCCGCACGGGGGGAGTTCCGGCGCGGGTTCGTGCGGTGCGGGGATGGATCGCCGCCGCACGAACCCGCGCCGGGACGCGCCGGCTGCCCCCCCGGTGCCACGTGATCCGGCCGCGTACGCCCCGACAGGCCCGCGCGCCGCCCACAGAACGGATCGGGACAGCTTGAGCGAGCACGCCCTGGAGCGGATCAACGGTGTCTCCTGGCCACCGCCCAGCGACCACGCCCACCTCTACGCGGGAGCCGGTCTGCTGCTCGTCGAACTGCGCGGCGACATCGACCTGGCCGCCGTCCCGCACATACGCCCGTGGCTGGACTCGGTGGCGGCCCTGCCCGCCCGGTTGTACGTCGTGGACCTGCGCCGCACGTCCTTCGTCGACGACACCGGCCTGGGCATGGTGCTGCGCTTCCGCGAACGGGTCACCGATGCCGACGCGGACTTCGGTCTGCTCTGCGCGCGGCGCGTCCACCGGCTGCTGCGCGCGCACGGCAGCCTGGACATGCTCAGCCCCGCGGCCACCCTGGACGAAGTCCTCGCCCGGCGGAGGCGGGGATGCGTCCGCTGACCGACGTCATGGCGGGTGCCGGCGGCGGATGCGGGCGACCAGTACCGCCACGTCGTCCTCCGCGTGGCGGGCGTCGAGCTTGAGGAGGACCTCGTCGAGCAGCTCGTCGACGGCCGCCCCGGGCGGCATCCGGAGCCCGGCCAGCCGGGCGAGCGATGCGTCGATGTCCTCCCCGCGGCGCTCCACCAGACCGTCGGTGAACATCACCAGGGTGTCGTCGGGCGCGAGTGAACGGGTGGCCGGCTCATAGCCGCCGACGCCGGTGCCCAGCGGGGGACCGACCGGCAGATTCAGCAGCTCGCCGGTGCCGTCCCCGGCGAACACCACCGGCGGCAGGTGCCCGGCCCCGGCGAGCACCGCCGTGCCGCGGGCCGGGTCGACCTGGACGAGCAGACAGGTAGCCGGACGCCGGGTGCCGTCCTCGGCAACCGCGGCGTCCAGGCGACGCAGCACCCGGTGCGGCGGCAGATCCGTGGAGGCGACATAGCGCAGCATCGAGCGGTACGCGTTCATGTCCACCGCCGCCTCCAGCCCGTGCCCCATGACATCGCCCACGACCAGCAGGGTGCGCCCGAAGTGCAGCCGTACGGTCTCGAACCAGTCCCCGCCCACCAGGGTGCTGTTCCCGGCCGGGAGATAGCGGGTGGCCAGATCGAGGTTGGGATGCGGCCGCCCGGGCTCGGTCAGTAGCGCCCGCTGAAGGTCGAGAACCGAGCTGCGGACGGCGTTGTGCTCGCGGGAATGGCCGAGGTGGACGGCGGCCAGGCGTGCCGCGTAATGCGTGCCGGTGGTCTCCGCGTCGGTGAACGCCGGCCCTCGCCGGACGGTCAGCAGCACCCCGTACAGACGGCCGTGCGCGAGCAGCGGCACGGTCATGACCTGCCGCGGGACCCGGCCGGACAGGTCGAGCGAGGCGGTGATCGGGTGTCCTTCGTCCAGCACCTGCACGGCCAGGGGACGCGCACCGCGCTCCGGGGTCAGCAGTTCGGTGTGGCCCGCCGTGGCGGCCCGCGAGAGGCCGGGGTCGGGCGTCTGCCGGGTGGCCGGGGCGTCCGCGGGCAGCAGATCCACCGCCGCGGCGTCGCAGAAGTGCCGGCACACGAACGCCGCGAGCTCGGTACACGTGGTCTGCTCGTCCAAGGTGGTGCCGATCGACTCGACGGCGTCCTCCATGGCGCCGGACGGCGTCCGGTCACCCGCAGGGTCTGCACCGCCTCGGCCCGCCATGCCACCTCCACCGCCGCACACGCCTGGGTCCATCCACGCACGCGGGCGGGGCGCCCGCATGCTCAGTGCCGCGGGGAAAGGTCGTTCACCAGCACCGCCGCCCCCTCGAAGCGGCCCGCCGAGAGGTCCTTCAGGGCCTGCTGGGCCTCGGACAGCGGGTAGGTGTGCGTCGTGGCGTGTACGCCGTACCGCGCCGCGAGCGTCAGAAAGTCCCGGCCGTCCTCGCGGGTGTTGGAGGTGACGCTGCGCAGCTCCTTCTCGTAGAACAGCTCGCTCTCGTAGTGCAGGGGCGGGGTGTCGCTCAGGTGGATCCCCGCGACCGACAGGACCCCGCCCCGGTCGAGCGCCCGCAACGCCACCGGAACGAGGTCACCGACCGGCGCGAACAGGATGGCGCTGTCCAGCGGCTCGGGCGGCTCGTCGTAGGCCCCGCGGGCGGACGCGGCGCCGAGCTCCAGCGCCAGCCGCCGGGCGGCCGGGTCACGGGTCAGTACGTGCACGGTGGCGCCCTGTGCCACGGCGAGTTGTGCGCACAGGTGGGCGCTGCCGCCGAAGCCGTACAGCCCGAGCCGCCCGCCCGGTGGCAGCGAGGCCCTCAGCAGCGCGCGGTAGCCGATGATGCCCGCGCACAGCAGCGGGGCCAGGGCGACGTCGTCCACCTCGGCGGGCAGCCGGTAGGCGTAGGCGGCCGGAACGGTCGTGTACTCCGCGTAGCCGCCGTCGGCGTCCCAGCCCGTGTACTCGGAGGCCGGGCACAGATTCTCGGACCCGCGCACGCAGTACCCGCAGGTGCCGTCCGTACGACGCAGCCAGGCGACGCCCACCCGGTCGCCGACGGCGAACCCGCTCACGTCCTCGCCCGTGCCCGCGACCACGCCGACGACCTCGTGCCCCGGTGTCACTCCCGGCCGGCGTACGGGCAGGTCGCCCTCGGCGACGTGCAGATCGGTGCGGCACACCCCGCAGGCGCGGACGTGCACAAGGAGCTCGTCGGATCGGGGTACCGGCACCGGTTTCTCGACGAAGCGCAGCGGATTCCCGTCGATCGGCCCAGGCCGGGCCACTTCCCACGCCTGCATCATCGCGCCCGTCCCATCGTGTCGACGACCACCGTGCCCGCCTTCCAGTGTCGTGCAGGAGACCCCGCTCGGCGCGCGGCCCGGCGGAAGGCTGGCTAGCGTGACAGGCGGAACCGTTCACCGAACCGGAGAAGGTCGACGTCATGGCCGTACAGCCTGAAGGAACGCCCTGTTGGGCGGACGCGATGTTCAGCGATGTCGAGGGAGCGAAGAGTTTCTACGGTGACGTACTCGGCTGGACATTCGGCGAATCGTCTTCCGAGTACGGCAACTACACGCAGGCGTACGTGGACGGCAAGGCGGTGGCGGCCGTCGTCCCGCCGATGCCCGGGCAGGAAGGCCAGTCCTCCTGGTGTCTGTATCTCGCCTCGCCCGACGCCGCCGCGACCGCGACGAAGATCAAGGGCAACGGCGGTGAGGTGCTGATGGAGCCGATGCAGGTCGGCGAGTTCGGCACCATGGCGCTGGCCCGCGACCCGGGCGGCGCCGTCTTCGGCGTCTGGCAGGCGGGCACCCACGAGGGCTTCGAGGCGACGGGCGTGCCCGGCGCGTATGCCTGGGCCGAGGTCTTCACCCGCGAACCCGAGAAGTCCGACGCGTTCTTCCCGGCGGTCTTCGGGTACACGGCGAAGCAGATGCAGGACGACGCGGTCGACTACCGGATGTACAACCTGGGCGAGGGCACGGTCCTGGGCCGGATGAAGATGACGGACGAATTCCCGCCCGAGGTGCCGTCGTACGTCAACCTGTACTTCACCGTCGAGAACTGCGACGCGGCCGTGGCGAAGGCGACCGAGCGCGGCGGCATCCTGCGCTTCGGGCCCATGGACAGCCCGTTCGGCCGGTTCGCCGCGCTGAGCGACCCGCAGGGCGCGTCGTTCTCCGTCATCGACATGAAGACCACCCAAGGGGACATGCCCAAGACGACCGACGTGTGAGCCATTCCCGCACGAGGCATTCCCGTACGAGGGCAACCGCGTGGATGCGGTGCTCGTCCCTTCTTGTGGCCGTGGCACCTTCGGGTGGCCGGATCCCCCACCAGGACGGCGAGTGAAAGAGACCGCATGCTCCGCATTCACTTCACCCCGCACGATCTGCAGAACATTCGCGTGGCCAGGCAACCCGATCCGCTGTGGGAACTGATCTGCAGCCTCTGCCGGCTGGAGACCGGGCAGGGACCGCTCGACTTCGGGCAGTGGCGGCGCGCGGCCCATGCCCGGCTCTCCAGGGACGCGGTCGCGGGCCGCGCGCTGCGCCCGCTGCGGGCACTGATCCCCGCGGCCGGCTACATCCCGGACTTCCTCACCCCGCCGGTCACCGGAGCGGGTCTGCCCGCCGCTCTCGACCAACTGCGGAGCACTCCTCGCCCACGGCTGGTCCGCGAACTGACGCGGCTGGCCGACTCGCGCCCGCTGCCGAACTGGACGACCTCGCTGGGCAGACCCGGCAGCGATGCCCTCAAGTCCCTGGCGGGCGCCCTCGGCGGTTACTTCCGCGCGCTGCTGGAACCGTACTGGGGGCACATCCGCACGGCGGTTGACAACGATGTCGACCTGCGCTCCCGGGCCCTCCTCGACGGCGGCACCGGGGCGCTCCTCGACGGACTGCGCCCGCTGGCCCGCTGGAACGCACCCGTGCTCGAAGTGGACTACCCCACCGAGCGCGATCTGTATCTGGAGGGCCGCGGCCTGCTCCTCGTCCCGTCCTACTTCTGCTGGCGCCGGCCGACCGCGCTGGCCGACCCGGGCCTCGATCCGGTTCTCGTCTACCCGGTCGAGAAGGCGCCCCTCGCCATCGCGCGCGGCACGGACGACGGGCTCGAACGCCTGCTGGGCCGCACCAGGACCGCCGTACTGACCGAGGTGGCGGGCCGTACCGCGCGCACCACCTCCGAAGTGGCCGAGGCCGTCGGGATCGCACTGCCCAGCGTCAGCTACCAGCTCGGCGTCCTGCGCGACGGGGGACTGGTGGCCAGCCACCGCGACGGCAAGTACGTCCTGCACACGGCCACCCCGCTGGGCCGGCGACTCCTCGGCGCGGGCAGCTTCTCCGGGGCCCGGTGAGCCCGCGGCGCGGGGCCCCGGCCGGACCGTGGCATGATCGGGGCCATGCCTGAACGCGTTGTGGCCGCCTGTGACGGGGCTTCGAAGGGAAACCCGGGACCCGCCGGATGGGCCTGGGTCGTCGCCGACGGGGACGAGAGTCCCACCCGCTGGGAGGCCGGCCCGCTGGGCACGGCGACCAACAATGTCGCCGAACTCACCGCGCTGGAACGGTTGTTGACGGCGATCGCCCCGGATGTGCCGCTGGAGATCCGGATGGATTCCCAGTATGCGATGAAGGCTGTCACGACCTGGCTGCCGGGCTGGAAGCGCAAGGGCTGGAAGACGGCCGCGGGGAAGCCCGTCGCCAACCAGGAACTGGTCGCCCGCATCGACGAACTCCTCGACGGCCGCACCGTGGAGTTCCGCTATGTCCCCGCGCACCAGGTCGACGGCGACCGCCTCAACGACTTCGCCGACCGCGCCGCGAGCCAGGCCGCGATCGTCCAGCAGCCCGCGGGCAGCGACCTCGGCTCCCCGGAGCCGCCGTCCTCTCCCGACACGCCTGCCCCCGCCCGCCGCCGCACGACCACGAAGACCGCGCGGCAGAGCACCGCATCGAGCCGCACCATCAAGGCGAAGTTCCCGGGCCGGTGCCTGTGCGGCCGCTCCTACGCGGCGGGCGAGTCGATCGCCAAGCTCGGCCAGGGGTGGGGGCACCCGGAGTGCCGTACCGCCGAGACGAGCAACGCGTAGGCGACCTCCGCATCAGGGGTTCCAGGAGCTTCAGGGGACTTCCCGCAGAGGTGCGCCGATGCCCAGGCCTTCGTCGAGCTTGGCGACGACCTGTGCGGCGAGCGCGGGAGGGAAGTCCCGCTCCGTCCACTGCCCGACGAGGCCCACGAACCCGGCCAGCGCGCTCCGCACGGAGTCGAGCAGCACCGGAAGTTCACTGAGCGGCAGTTCGACCGGCGGGCCGGCCGGGCGTTCCGCGTCCGGCCGGAGCCGGACGAGCGATCCGGAGTGCTCCACATCCGGCGCGGGGTCGTGGCCGAGCCAGGGCGTCTCGCCGTCCAGCAGATCCAGCCAGTCCCTCCAGTTCTCGAGACCGAAGCAGCACCCCGGCGACACGGTGATTCCGCTGGCGGTGTCCCTGAGCCGCAGGCCGCCCGGAGCGATGACGGACTCGACCGACACCAGGCGGCGAAGCAACGCGAGGCCGTCACAGGGGCCGGGGTCATGGCGTGTGCGCTGCGTCTTGTTGTAGCCGGCCAGGACCGCCATCGCGGTGCCGACCTCAAGTGGCGACAGGTCGCCGGAGAGGGCGAGCAAGCGGTCCGCGGGCTGTTCGGCGGTGGGCCACAGAGTGAAGTCGGCGGCTTCGTAGGTCTCCAGTACGGCGTCCATGATCAGCACGTCTCTCATCCTGCCGATCGGCACGGCTGAGCGCCGCTCCTTTTCCGCGGGTCGCGGAGGCCCCTCGTGCGAGGTTCCTCCGCGACCGGAGCCGGTTCTGATCAGACGGTGTCGAACGTGTAGTACGCGGTGTGATCCAGCAGATCCGCCGGGCGCACGTCGTTCCACGGCTTCATCGTGTCGTTGAGGTCGACGACGTCGGGGGTACCGGCGAGCGGCAGATAGCCGGAGTCGGGGTGGCGGCGCTGCCAGTCGGCCCACAGCTTGTCTATGTAGGCGTGGTGGAGCCAGAAGACCGGGTCGTTGGGGGAGACGCCGGTGGCCATCTGACCGCCCACCCAGACGTGGACGCGGTTGTGCAGATTGACGCCCCGCCAGCCTTCGAGATGATTGCGGAAGCCGTCCGAGGAACTGTTCCAGGGCGCCATGTCGTACGTCGCCATGGAGAGCACGGACTCCACCTCGGCGCGGGTCGGCAGCTCCCGGGTGCTGCCACCGAGCGATCTGCGCAGGTACGTACGGCTGTCGACACGTACGTTGATCGGCCAGTTGCCCGACGAGGCGGCGAACGGGCCGTCCATCACCCGGCCGTCCAGGCTGCGCCCGGTGCCGCCGAGGAAGTCGGGCGCCCACAGGGACGAGCGCGCCGTGCGGTCGGTGCTCCAGTCCCAGTACGGCAGCGCGACGGAGGAGTCGACGGACTGCAGGGCCTGCTCGAACTCGAGGAGGAATCTGCGGTGCCAGGGCAGGAACGAGGGTGAACGGTGGCCCGTCCGCTCGCCGTTGTCGGTGTCACCCATGATGAAGGCGTTGTGCGTGGTGACGAAGGCGTCGTACCGGCCACTGCGCTTGAGCTGCACGAGCGCGTCGACGAAACGCCGCTTCTCGTCGGCACTCAGGCTCGCCTGGTTCTTGCGTACGGTCATGTGCGGGACTCCACGATCTGCTTGCGGGGCGGGTCAGTTGGTGTGGAAGGGGACGAGCGGGGCCCCTTGCAGCTCCACGACCGCGGCGCGGGCGGCGGCGCGCGGGGTGGGTACGGGGTCGTAGTGGCTGACGACGCTGATCCAGGTGCCGTCGGCGTTCCGCATGACGTGCAGTTCCACGCCGTCGATGAACACGGTGTATCCGGCGTCGTGGTGGTGACCGCCCCCGCTGACGGGCCGGCCTTCTATTCGGCGGCCCCGGTAGACCTCGTCGAAGGGGTCGGGCCCGCCGTGGTGGTGTTCGGCGGCGGACGCCACGGGTGCGGCGACGGCCTGGGTTCCGGCCGCGACGGCCAGCGCGGCCGCGGCCCCGAGGGCACGGCGACGAGTGAGTTCCGGCATGCGGAAACCTCCAGTGATCGGCTCTGTTGACGACTCGTCATGCCTATCGGGTCCTCAAAGAGCGGGAGAAATCGCCGAATGTCGGTTGGCTGCGATCCGGACAATTAAGTAAATGTCGTGCAAGGTTGAACGAAGATGATCTTGCTGTCGGAGGGGTTCGCGGGCCACCGGAGGGTGAAATTCCTCCCGTTGGGCGGCCCGTTGTCGATGATCTTGCTGGGGTGGCCCGCGGTGAGTGGCGCGGCTCACGCCCGCAAGGTGACGTGAACTCCCACGGTGACACCCCCTGCTACTCTTCGTGATCAATTGACCGCTTTGTGCAACAAAGGGGAGTGCGCGTGAAGATCGCGTGCGTCGGTGGCGGACCCGCAAGCCTGTACTTCTCGATCCTGATGAAGCGCCAGGACCCGTCCCATGACATCGCCGTCTACGAGCGGAACCCGGCCGGATCCACCTATGGCTGGGGGGTGACCTACTGGGCGGGCCTGCTCGACAAACTGCGCGAGGGCGACCCCGAGTCCGCGCTCGCCGTCAGCGAGAACTCGGTCCGCTGGAGCGACGGGGTGGCCCACGTCGGCGACCGGACGACGGTCCATCACGGTGACGAGGGTTTCGGCATCGGACGTCGGCGGATGCTCGACCTGCTCGCCGAGCGTGCCGTATCGCTCGGCGTACGCGTTGAGTTCGAGCACGAGGTCACCGCCGGCCGGCTGCCCGACGCGGACCTCGTCGTCGCCGGCGACGGGGTGAACAGCGCGCTGCGTGAGCGTCACGCCGACCACTTCGGCAGCGAGATCACGCTGGGCCGCAACATCTACATCTGGCTCGGCACGACGAAGGTCTTCGACTCCTTCACCTTCTCGTTCGTGGAGACCGACCACGGCTGGATCTGGTGTTACGCCTACCGGTTCGGCGACGACCACAGCACCCTCGTCGTCGAATGTTCCCCGGAGACCTGGACCGGCCTCGGGCTCGACCGGGCGAGCGAGGCCGACGGGCTGGCCCTGCTGGAGAAGCTCTTCGCCGACCTGCTGGGCGGACACGGGCTGATCGGCCGGGCGCAGGCCGACGGCAGCGCGCAGTGGCTCAACTTCCGCACCCTGACCAACCGGACCTGGCACCGCGGCAACCTCGTCCTGCTCGGCGACGCCGCCCACACCACGCACTACTCGATCGGCGCGGGCACCACCCTCGCCCTGGAGGACGCCATCTCCCTGGCCGGAGCGCTGCGCGACCACCAGGAACTGGAGTCCGCGCTCGCCCACTACGAGCGGGAACGCAAATCCGCGCTCCTGTCGGTCCAGAGCGCGGCCCGGCACAGCGCCCAGTGGTACGAGAACCTCCCGCGCTACATCCGTCTCCCACCGGCGCAGATGTTCGCCCTGCTCGGCCAGCGGCACTCACCGCTACTTCCGTACATCCCGCCGCAGCTGTACTACCGGATCGACCGCGCGGCCGGACAGCTGGAGGCGCTGCGCCGGTTCAAGCGCTGGCTGGGGCCCCGGGTGGCCCGCACGGTGCAGGCCCGCTCCCACCGGTAGCAACCTGGCAATATATCGGCGGCACATTGGGTGAATGGTGATTCACCAGTATGGTGAATCACCATTCACCTTCTTTTTCGCGTCGACTTCAGGAGTGTCCATGGCGGCCCTGCGCGATCGGCTGGCGGTCCCTGTCCTGGCGTTCGGCGGGATTCTCATGGCCGTCATGCAGACGGTGGTGGTGCCCCTGCTCCCGGATCTGCCCCGGCTGACGGGCGCCTCGGCGAGCACGGTCTCCTGGATGGTGACGGCGACGCTGCTGTCCGGAGCGGTGCTGACGCCGGTGCTGGGCCGCGCAGGAGACATGTACGGCAAGCGGCGGGTGCTGCTGATGGCCCTCGGGCTGATGACGGTGGGCTCGCTCCTGTGCGCCCTCACGTCGGACATCCGTGTCCTCATCGCGGCGCGGGCGCTGCAGGGCGCTGCCGCTGCCGTCGTACCGCTGTCGATCAGCATCCTGCGGGACGAACTGCCACCGGAGCGCACGGGTTCCGCCGTCGCGCTGATGAGCTCCACCGTGGGGATCGGCGCCGCGCTCGGTCTGCCGCTCGCCGCCTTGATCGTCCAGTACGCCAACTGGCACGTCATGTTCTGGGCGACGACCGCGCTCGGCGCCTGCGGGCTGACGCTGGCCTGGTGGGCGGTGCGCGAGTCGCCCGTACGCGAACCGGGCCGCTTCGACACGACGGGCGCGCTGGGCCTGGCCGCGGGACTCATATGCCTGCTGCTGGGGGTGTCCCAGGGCGGTACGTGGGGCTGGACCAGCCCCCGGATCCTGGGTCTGCTCGTGGCCTGCGTGGTCATCCTGGCCCTGTGGTGGATGCAGCAGCGGCGCGCCGAACGCCCCCTGGTCGACCTGAAGCTGGCCGCCCGCCCGCGGGTCGCCCTGCCGCACATCGCCGCGCTCCTGACCGGATTCGCCTTCTACGGCAACTCGCTGGTGACGGCGCAACTGGTGCAGGCGCCGGAGGCGACCGGCTACGGGCTCGGACTGTCCATCGTGGCGACCGGCGTGTGCCTGCTGCCCGGCGGAGTGACCATGCTGCTGCTGTCACCCGTGTCGGCGCGCATCTCGGCGGCCCGCGGTCCGCGCGTGACGCTGGCCATCGGGGCCGCGATCATCGCCTTCGGCTATGTCATACGTATCGCGGACAGCCGCGACCTGTGGGTGATCATCGTGGGCTCGACCATCTGTGCGACTGGCACGACCTTCGCTTACTCGGCCCTCCCCACCCTCATCCTGCGCGCCGTTCCCGCCGGGCAGACCGCGTCCGCCAACGGCGTCAACGTCCTGATGCGCACCATCGGTCAGGCCGTGTGCAGCGCCGCCGTCGCCGCCGTACTCGTCCACCACACGAGCCTGATCGGCGGCGCCCCGGTGCCCACGCTGCACGGCTATCTGCTGGCCTTCGCCATGGCGGGTACGGTCGCACTGGTGGCCTGCGCCGCTGCCCTCGCCATACCCGCCGACCCCGCCGACGCCGCCTCAAGCGGCACCCGGCGCGCCCGCCGCCGTACGGCGGCGCCCCGCGACGAAGCCCTCGAAGGAGCATGAGCACCGTGACCACCCCGCACCCCGGTCTCACGGCACCCACCGCCGCACCGCCGCGCCGCGACGCGGAGGCGACGAAGGCGGCCATCCTGCGCGCGGCCCGTTATCTGCTGGCCCGGCACGCGCACGCGGACATCACGCTCAAGGCGGTCGCCGACCGGGCGGGAGTGAGCGCGCCGCTGATCCTCAAGTACTTCGGCAACAAGGACGCGCTGTTCGCGCGCGTGATGTCCTTCGAGTCCGACGCCGACGCCCTGCTGGACGCACCGCTGGAGGACCTCGGCCGCCATATGGTCCGCCATCTCCTCGAAGGCCAGACCCAGCGCGGCGCCGACCCCATTCTGCGGATCGTCTTCGCCCCGCTCCAGGGCGAGCAGGGCGACATACTGCGCGCCAACTTCCGTACCCAGGTCAGCGACCGCCTCGCCGAGCGCCTCGCCGGCCCCGACGCGGGCCTGCGCGCCGAACTCGTCGTCAGCACCCTGCTCGGACTCGGCGTGATGTACGGCATCGCCCGCGGTACGCGCCTGCGTGCCACCACGATCGACGACATCGTCGAACGGTACGCACCGACGGTGCAGAGCCAGCTCACACCGTGAGGTGTTCCGCGAAGAGCGGTAGCGCGTTCCGCTCGGTGTGGCCGCGGACTCAGTTCACCCCGTGCGGCCGGAACTGGATGCTGATCCGAGGTCCCGCCGCCCGCGCCGTCTTGGGGATGGCGTGCTCCCAGGTGCGCTGGCAGGAGCCGCCCATCACGATCAGGTCGCCGTGGCCGAGGGGGCGCCGCACGGTGTCCCCGCCACGGCATGGCCGCAGCAGCAGATCGCGTGGAGCGCCCACGGACAGGATGGCGACCATGGTGTCCTCACGGGCGCCCCGCCCGATCCTGTCCCCGTGCCAGGCCACGCTGTCCCGGCCGTCCCGGTAGTAGCAGAGCCCGGCCGTCGTGAACGGTTCGCCCAGCTCGGCGGCGTAGTGCGCGGACAGCGCGTCCCGGGCCTCGTCCAGGATCGGATGCGGCAGCGGGTCGCCCGCGCGGTAGGAGGCGAGCAGCCGCGGTACGTCCACCACGTGCTCGTACATCTGCCGTCGCTCGGCCCGCCACGGCACCTCCGCGGCGAGCCGGTCGAACAGCATGTCGGCCCCGCCGAGCCACCCGGGCAGCAGGTCGATCCAGGCCCCGGCGCCCAGCGCGGTCCGGCGCATCCGGTTCAGCGGACTGAGGTGGAGCTCGTCGGTCTGGTCGAAGAGCGAGCCCTGGAGGTGCATGGCCATGCGACCAGCCTACCCCCGTAATCGAATATATGTTCCATGTCCGGTGTGGTCGTCCCGCTCACCAGGGGACCGGCCCCGAGGCGTCGAAGTAGCCGCCGGTGGGTCCGTCCGGGCCGGTCCGCGCCATGCGGACGATGATCTCGGCGCCCTCCGCGACGGTCTGCGTACCCGTGCGGCCGTTCAGGTCGGTCGCGGTATAGCCCGGCTCCACCGCGTTGATCCGCATGGCCGGGAACGCCTTCGCGTACTGCGCCGTGATCATGTTGACGGTGGTCTTGGACGCCGGGTAGGCGACGCCCGGGTAGGCGTACGTCGGGGTGTCGGGGGCGGTGACGAGGGCCATCGAGCCGAGGCCGCTGCTCACGTTCACCACGACGGGGGCGGCGGACTGTCGCAGCAGCGGCAGGAACGCGTGGGTGACGCGTACCACGCCGAAGACGTTCGTCTCGAACACCGACCGCATCATGTCGGCGGTCACGTCCGCGGCGCCGACCACGGTGTTCCCCTCGCCGCGCCCTTCGACGCCGGCGTTGTTGACGAGCACGTCGAGTCCGCCGTCGGCCTCGATGGTCTTCGCGGCGGCGGCGACGGACGCGTCGTCGGTGACGTCGAGGACGACCAGTCGCGCCCCCAGCTGCCCGGCGGCCCGTCGCCCGCGTTCCGGGTCCCGGCTGCCGATGTAGACGGTGTGGCCTGCTGCGATGAGCTGACGGGCGGTCTCGAAACCGAGCCCCTTGTTCGCTCCGGTGATCAGTGTCGTAGTCATGAGTCCAGGTTCCGGCGCGGCAGTGCGGTCAGCCAGGAGTCCTGTCTTCCTGGGACTGTCAGTACCAGGCATGTCCGCGCCGGACGGTGCACAGTTGAGGGCATGGCGAGCACGGAGTTCGGGCAGATGGTGCGGCGCTGGCGCGACCGGGTCCCGCCGGAGGCGGCCGGGCTGCCCGCCGGCGGCCACCGCCGCGCCGCCGGGCTGCGCCGCGAGGAGCTGGCCCTGCTGGCCGGGATCTCGGTCGACTACGTCACCCGCCTCGAACAGGGCCGGGCGGCCAACCCGTCGGAGCAGGTCGTCGAGGCGCTGGGCCGCGCGCTGCGGCTGTCCGGAGCCGAGCGCGAGCATCTGTTCCATGCCGCCGGGCTCGTACCGCCGGGGCGGGACATGGTGCCCGCCCACATCACACCGGGCGTGCACCGGCTGCTGGACCGGCTGACCGGCACGCCCGCCGCGGTCTACGACGCGGCGTGGACCCTGCTGCTGGCCAATCCGCTGTACGCGGCGCTGCTGGGCGATCCGTCGGGCTGGCGCGGCAACGAGCGCAACGGCGTCTGGCGCAACTTCATCGGCCCGGGCAGCCGCGTCCGCCACACCCCCGAGGAGCGGCGCACCTTCGAGGCCACGCTTGTCGCCGACCTCCGCGCGACCGCGAGCCGGTATCCGGCCGACCAGCGGCTACGGCGCCTGATCGCGGAACTGCGCGCGAACAGCGACCGGTTCGCCGAACTGTGGGAATCCGGAGCCGTGGGCCACCACGAGGCGTCCCGCAAGACCATCGACCACCCCCAGGTCGGCCCCGTGACCCTCGACTGCGACATCCTCAGCGTCGCGGGCGGCGACCTGCGCATCATGCTCTACACGGCCGAGCCCGGCACACAGGACGCCGAACGGGTCGCGCTGCTGGGCGTGTTGGGCACGCAGGCGCTCGTGGAGTCCTAGGGGGACTCCCTCAGTCGACGTCGCCGAAGACCCGTACCCCGGGGGCGAAACCCTGGACCGCTTCCTTGAGCCGGGCGGGATCCAGCCGGCACAACACCATGCCGCGAGTCGACATCGTGGTGCCCCGGAAGGTCTCCACGAAGTCGGCGTCCACGTGGTTCGCCAGGTAGGTGTCGATCGCCTGCACACCGGGGGAGTTCGCCGGGTTCCACGGCGGGGCGGCTCCCTGCCGGTGCCGCACATCGAGGACCGGGACCCTGAACCGGCCGCTCCCCGCCACCACGTTACGGAGGTCGACGGAGACGATCTCGGACCAGGGCACGAACTCCCTGTGGGTGAAGGGCAGACGGCCCAGCGTCATGCCCTTGTGGTCGATGAGAACTGCGGTACGCCGGCACGAAGCCGTCAGGACGGTCGCCGCGAGGATCGGGGTGAGGAGCGGTTCCAGGAGGTAACCGACAGGTGGCTCGGCGCCCGGGATGAGGCCGACGCCCATGAACGCCGCCAGTATCAGCGCGATCCACGCCCCTCGGCGCGTCCACCCGTAGCGGATCTCGTACGTGTCCGGGCTAGAGATCGGCAAGGACCTCACCGATCACATGCTCGGCGTTGGCCGCGATGACGGGGTTCGTGGTGCGGTAGTACGGGAGTTGGGTCAGGGCCATGGACAGGGCCCAGCCGCGCCCCCGCGCCCACATGGCGTCGTCGGTGTCGTTGGCGCCCACGGCGTTCCGGAACGCGGGTCTCGCCTCGGCGGGGAGGAGATTCCAGGCCGGGATGAGGTCGCCGGCGGGGTCGCCGGTGCCGAGGGTGGCGAAGTCGAGGACGGCGCCGAGGCGGCCCTGGTGGGTGAGGAGGTTCATCGGCATCAGGTCGGAGTGGACCCATACGGGCGGGCCGGTCCATCGAGGTGCCGCCAGCGCGGCCTCCCAGGCCGCGGTCGCGGCCGACGTGTCGATGACGCCGTGGAGTTCGGCGATCGCGGAGCGCGTCTCGGCGTCCACCGCCGTCAGGGGCCCGCCCCGGTAGGCGGGCGGCCCGCCGGGCATGTCGACCTGTCGCAGCGCGGCGACGAACCGGCCGAGATCGACGGCCAGCGCCTGGGCGTCGGCGAGCCGGCCGGGGACGGGAAGCTCGCCGTCGAGCCAGCGGAGCACGCCCCAGGACCACGGGTAACCCTCCCCGGGCGCACCGATGGCGAGGATCTCAGGGACGGCGAAGGGCAGCAGAGGCGCGAGCCGTGGCAGCCATTCCCCCTCCTTCTCCACGTCACCGGCGCCCGCCGGGATGCGCGGAAGGCGTACGGCCAGGTCGTCGCCGAGCCGGTAGACGGCGTTGACGGTGCCGGACGACTCGACGCGCTTCAACGGCAGGTCGGCCCACACCGGGAACTGCGCGGCCAGCAGCCGTCGTACGAGCGAGTCGTCGATCCGCGCCTCGTCGGCGTGCATCGGGCTTGCGGGCATGGGCGCCTGCTTCCGGTGTGAGAGGTCAACTTCCGCCATTCTGTGGCTCGTTCACGTTTCCTCGCAGCGCAATTTCGGCTTCCTCGCAGGGCGAAGCAACCCTGCGGGCGCCGCCGTCGTCTTGATCGGCAACGGGTGGGCAGCGCGTGAACCTTGGTGAGTGAGGGATTCCCAGGTGGAAATCCGGCGCACTATACGCTCTGCGTATACATATTGCGTATACGTCGTGCGTATAGCTGAACCGTCACAGGCCGCCGACCCGCGGAAGCCAGCAACAGCCATCACCGCCGGCCCGCGAGCGAACGCGGCCGACCGGTGGCAGACGGAAAGGCATTCATGTACGGCAAGGCCTTCGCCCCGGAGTACCAGGGCGCTTTGACCACCCTGTCGGTGAACTCCTCGCTGACCGACGTCCTCGCGGCCGGCACCGAGCAACTGCGTGCCGCCGAGCGCGCGGGGGCACGGGGCGAGGCGGCCCGTTCGGGTCTCGCGGTCGCCGAGGCGCACCGCCGCCTCGGGCAGGTGGCGGACGCCGACCGGGCGTGGAAGGCGAGCTACCGCACCGCCCGCGAGGCCGGCGACACCGGAGCGATGGCGTGGGCGCTGTGGAGCGGCGGCACACTGGCCCGCCAGCGCGGCGCGTTCCCGCTGGCGTGGAGGCTGCTGCGGCTGGCCGCAGAACTCGGCGAGCACGCCGGGGACGTCGTGGTGCGCGGCTACTCCCTCGCGGGGATGGCGGAGACCGGCCGTATCCAGGGCGACTACGCCGCCGTCACCGCGCTGCACGAACAGCTCCTGGCCGAGGCCCGTAAACGCGGCGAGGCCCGCCACACCGTGTGGGCCCTGGAGGGCATCGCGCAGATACACCGCAACACCGGCGCCCACGACACCGCGTACGCCATGTTCGAGGAGGCGGCCCAGATCGCCGACCGCGCCGAGGACCGGCGCGGTCACGCCTGGGCCCTGCGCGGCCTCGCGGACATCGTCTCCGTACGCGATCACGACGTGGACCGCGCGCTGGAACTGCTCGGCGAGGCGGAGGTGTCCTGCCGGGCGATGAACCTGTCCGGCGCGCTCGCCTACAACCACAAGATGCGCGGCAACGTCCTCTACCGGGCCGGACGGTACGAGCAGGCCCGCGACGTCTACGCGCAGGCGCTCGCGGAGTTCGAGGCGATGAGCGAGCCGCGTGGCCGGGCCCTGTCGCGGCTCGGTCTCGTCAAGTCCCTGGCGCGCCTGGGCCGCGACCGCGCCGAGACCGCCGCCGAACTGGCCGGACTGGCACGGGTGCTGGAGGGGATCGGGCTGCGGCACGCCCGGGACATGGTCGAGCGGGCGCGGACCGAACTCGGCCTCACAGCGACCGGGAGTGCGGACGCGGAGGCTGCCCGATGACCCCTCGCGGTACGGCCCTGCAGTCGCCGCCCGCCGCGCCGGAGATCCTGCACCGGTGCCGCGAACTCGTCGCCCCCGCCCTCGCGGAGGCGATCGGCGGTCTGCACCCCTGGGTGGCGGAGATGGCCGGATACGCGCTCGGCCGCTGCGAGGTGGGCGCCGCCCCCGCGACCCACAGTCAGGGCAAGGGCGTACGGCAGGCGCTCGCCGTACTGGGCGCGGAGGCGGCAGGAGGTCCCGCCGAAGCGGGTGTGCCGGGCGCCGTCGCCGTGGAGCTCGTGCACACCTTCTCGCTGCTCCACGACGACATCATGGACGGCGACGCGCTGCGCCGCGGCCGCCCCGCCGTGTGGAAGGCGTACGGCACGGGCCCCGCCGTCCTTGCGGGCGACGCGTTGTTCGCCCTGGCCGTGGAGACCCTCACCGCGGGGCCCGCGACCGCGCACGCCGCCGCGGCCGTACGGCACCTGACCACGGCGCTGCGCGACTTGGTCCGCGGCCAGGCCGACGACCTGCTGTTCGCCGACCGCCCCTGGCGCGGACCCGAGGCGGTCGGTGTGGGGGAGTACGAGACGATGGCCGAGCACAAGACCGGTGCGCTGCTCGGCTGCGCGCTGGCCCTGGGCGCCCAACTGGCGGGAGCGCGGCAGGAGACCACGACCGCCCTGGACCGCGCCGGGCGCCATCTCGGGGTGGCCTTCCAGATCGGCGACGACCTTCTGGGCATCTGGGGTGATCCGGCTGTCACGGGCAAACCGGTCCACGGCGACCTGCGCCAGGGGAAGAAGACCCTCCCGGTTCTCGTCGCCCTGAACGCGCCCGGCCACTGTGCGCTCGCCGAACTCCTCGCCTCACCGGCCGCCCTCGACGACGCCGCCGTTCGCCACACCGCGTCCCTCGTCGAGCGGGCCGGCGGCCGCACGGGGGCCCTGCGTGAGGCCCGCCGTCATCTCGCCACGGCGGACATGCTGCTGGCGGGCGCGTCGCTCGCCCCGCGCCCCGCCGGGGAGCTGCGCACCCTGCTGTCCTCCCTCGCCCACCGCACGATCTGACACCTGCACGCCTCCGGACCCGCCCGCTGCGGGCCGGAGGCGCTGCGACATGGGTCACATACGCGTGTCAATGGGCCTCACCAGGCAACCGCCTCATTCCCCCTCACATCTGTCCGGGCGGCGCGCAGTTGGGCACCCGTTGATCACCGAGAAGTGAACATTCGTAAAGACATCGCCCGGAAACCAATAAAAGGGATCTTTCGTCTTTACATGTACATGATGAATCTGTGAGGGTGTCGCCTCGGGGCCCAACAGCTCCCACGGCGCCCAACAGCGCCGTGTCTCTTGGCGGTTGGCGATCCCGGCCGCCCTGTTCGAAGGAACTCAGTGCGTAGACCCCACATACGCCGCGTGGCGATCGCCGTCGCGGTGACGACGGCCGCCACTCTCCCGGCGGGCTCCGCCTTCGCGGCCGCGCCCGACTCGCCCGCCCGTGCGGCGGCTTCGGTCTCCTCGCCGGTGGATGCCGCGAGGGCCGCGGCCTTCGCTCACGCGTCGGCCACCGGTGTCACCCAGGGCGACACCCTTCAGGCCAAGGACGTGATGACGGACCCGGACGGCAAGCAGCACGTCCGCTTCGTCCGCACCCACCAGGGCCTCCCGGTCCTCGGCGGCGACCTGGTCGTCCACCTCAGCAAGCAGTCCGGCTACCTCGGCGTGACCCGGGCGGCCGACCACGTGGTCAAGCCGGCCACCACCGAGGCGAAGCTGACGCCTCAGCAGGCCGAGCAGAAGGCCGCCGCGGTCGCCAAGGGTGACGCGGGCAGTGCCGAACTGGTCGTCGACGGCCGCGACGGCGCCGCCGCGCTCGCCTACCAGGTGCGCGTGACGGACAGCGACACCACGGAGGCCGGCGGCTCCCGCACGGTCGTCGTGGACGCCCAGACCGGCAAGGTGCGCAGCAACACCCCCGACAGCGACGAGTTCATCTCGCCGTCCCTGGAGGAGACGCTGCGCAAGCGGGGCGAGTCGGCGACCCCCGAGTCGGGTACGGCGGTCACCGGGCTGACCGGCATCAGCGGCGCGACCGCGGCGGGCCAGTACCCGGCCACGGCCACCGGCAGCGGCGCCTCGCTCTTCGCGGGCAAGGTGGCGCTGAGCACCACGCAGACCGCGCGGACCAGCTTCCTCCTCAAGGACCGGACCCGGTGGAACACCGAGACCCGGGACGCCAGGGGCCAGGAGCTGGAATCCTTCGCCGGCGGCAAGAAGTTCACCGACGGCGACAACAAGTGGGGCACCGGCACCACGTCCAGCCGTGCCACCGCCGCGGTCGACGCCCAGTACGGCATCACCAAGACGCTGGACTTCTACAAGAAGACCTTCGGCCGCAAGGGCATCAAGAACAACAGCGCCGGTGCCCACGCGATGGTCCACTTCGGCAACAAGGTCGGCAACGCCTTCTGGGACTCGACGTGCGGCTGCATGCTGTACGGCGACGGTGACGGCGACCTGTTCAAGAAGCCCCTGGTCGTCCTCGACGTCACCGGTCACGAGCTGACGCACGGCGTCGTCGACGCCACCGCCGCCCTCGAACCCACCCGTGTGGACCAGGACGGCAACCAGTACGGGGAGCCCGGCTCCCTGAACGAGTCGCTCGCCGACATCTTCGGCTCGAACGTCGAGTTCTCGGCCAACAACCCGAAGAACCCGCCGAACTACCTCCTGGGCGAGAAGCTGGGCCTGGAGCAGAAGTTCCTGCGCCGCCTCGACCACCCGTCCCTCGACAAGCTCGAAGGCACGGTCGACTACTGGGCGCCCGAGGTCTACGACACCGAGGTCCACGCGGGCTCCGGCGTCTCCTCGCACGCGTTCTACCTGCTCGCCGAGGGCAGCGGCCGCAAGACGATCGGCTCGGTCACGTACGACTCGCCGACGTACGACGGTTCGACGGTGACCGGCATCGGCCGGACCAAGGCCACCGCGATCTTCTACCGGGCGCTCACCCGCTACATGGTCTCCACGACCGACTTCCATGACGCGCGGAAGGCCACACTCAAGGCCGCCGCCGACATGTACGGGTCGAGCAGCACCGAGTACAAGACGGTCAACAAGGCCTGGGCCGCCGTCAATGTGACGGCCGCCAACACCCCCGCCGCGGGGCACTGACGCACCACATGAGGGCGCCCCGCCATCCGGCGGGGCGCCCTTTCGTCCGCGGCCTCGGTGTCAGTGCTGCTGCGCCTTCTGCGGCGTCACCTCGCTGGGACGCACGACCACGTAACCCTCGCCCTCCAGCTTCAACTGCACGGCCTCGCCCGAACCGCCGCGGATCATCGAGCCGATCGACTGCGAGCGGTGCAGCGAGGTGTGCAGATGGGCGGTCCAGCCGACGACGGCGTCCGTGTCGACGTACACCGGCTGCTGCTGCGAGACGGGTATGACCAGCGGGTTGCCCTCGCAGATCAGTCCCAGACCGCCGTGGCCGGTGAAGACGCTGTTGAAGAGGCCGCCGCCGGTGATGCCCGCGCCCTTCACGGTCTTTATCTCGTACGACAAGGTGGCGTCGAAACACAGGACGTTGCGGCCGTTGACGGTGAACACGTCGCCCGGCTCGATACCGACGATGAAACAGTTCTGCGCCTCGTGCGCGAACCAGGCCTCGCCCTGCCCGCGGACGGTCATCAGCGGCAGCCCCTCACCGGTGACCGCCCGCTTGAGCATGCCGCCCACGCCCTGGCCCTTGCGCTCGAACTGCAGATTCCCCCGGTAGGCGACCATCGCCCCCTGTCGTGCCAGCATCTCGCCGTTGACGGCGTACTTGATGGACTTGGCGTTCTGAATGGTCATGCCCGGCGCGACGGCGGGCTGCACCATGTGGTCACTGGAAAAGAGATCACCCTTCATGCGGGCATCTTGGCGCGGAGGATTTCGTTCCGCCAAGATCCAGGAGACGCCGGAGCCATACGGTGGCGGTCTTGAGACACGCGGTGGCGATCTTGAGACATACGAAAGGGCCGGCCCGGCTGAACCGGACCGGCCCTCAAGGGAGTTGTCAGGCGGCGGTGACTTCGCCGACCTGGGTGTGCAGACGGCTGACGACCTCCGTCAGCTGGGCGGCGACCTCGGCGTCGTCGACCGGGTGGGTCTCGGCGAAGCGGACCACGGAGCCGGGGATGGAGAGCTTGACGTCCTCCAGGACGGTGCCGCCGGCGATGCCCACGGCCTTGCGGGCGTCGTCCTGCGCCCATACGCCGCCGAACTGGCCGTACGCGGTGCCGACCACGGCGACCGGCTTGCCGGTGAAGGCGCCGGCGCCGTAGGGGCGGGACAGCCAGTCGATGGCGTTCTTCAGCACGGCCGGGATCGTGCCGTTGTACTCGGGCGAGAAGAGCAGGAAGGCGTCGGCGCGGCCGGCGGCCTCACGCAGCCGGGCAGCGGCGGCGGGCACGCTGCCCTCGACGTCGATGTCCTCGTTGTAGAAGGGGATCTCGGCCAGGCCCTCGAAGAGCTCGACCTCGGCGCCTTCCGGGGCGAGCTTGACGGCCGCCTCGGCGAGCTGGCGGTTGTGGGAGCCGGCACGCAGGCTGCCGACGAGCGCGAGGATACGTACAGACATGAGTAACTCCCGAAGCTGAAACGTTGCCGCAATAAAGCGGACCGAGGTCCGTTTAAAGTTGTAGCACTGAAGCGGACCGGAGTCCAGTTTTCCCGGTCTGCCGTTACGCTGGCTTCATGTCCACCCCGCTCCCGCCGTTCCCGAAGCGACAGGAACCGTCCGACGAACCCGTGCTGACGGAGCTCACCGCCCCCGGTGACGCCCCGCAGCTGCGCGCCGACGCCGCACGCAACCGCGCGCGTCTGCTGGAGGCCGCCGCCCGGCTGGTGGAGGAGCACGGGGTGGCCAATGTGACGATGGAGGCCGTCGCCGCCGCGGCCTCGGTGGGCAAGGGCACCGTCTTCCGGCGCTTCGGCGACCGCACCGGCCTGCTGATGGCGCTGCTCGACCACACCGAGCAGCGGTTCCAGGCCGACTTCATCAGCGGTCCGCCTCCGCTCGGCCCCGGTGCGTCACCGGCGGAGCGACTGCACGCCTTCGGCTGTCGCGCCCTGCGCCAGACCTCCGAGCGACTCGACCTGTACCTCGCCGCGGAGCCCGACGCCTCCCGCCGCTTCAACTCCGCCCCGTACCGCGTCCACCTCATGCACGTCTGCATGCTGCTGCGCCAGGTCCGCCCGGCAACGGACATCGAACTCGTCGCCCAGACCCTGATGGGATACCTGGAACCCGCCCTGATCCACCACCTGACCCGCCAGCGCGACATGCCGCTGGAGCGCCTGGAGTCCGGCTGGCACGACCTCGTGGACCGGAGCATCCGTCCGCCGTCCGCCTAGCTTCCGCACGCCGGGAAGGCGGACAATGCGGGCATGAGCCATCGTCTCGGCGACGTGAGTGGACCCGCTCGGCTGGCCGGGCCGGAAGAGGGCGTCAGCCAGGAGGAGCTGGCCCTCGCCGCCCGGAATCATGGGATACCGCTGGAGGCTCTGCGGTACGACGTCACGCCACCGGGGCTGCACTACGTACTGACGCACTACGACATCCCGTACACCGCGAGCTCCTCGTGGCAGCTCACGCTCGGGGGACGGGTGCGGCGGCCGCTGCTGTTCGGGATCGCTGACCTGAAGGCGTATCCCGCGGTCACACAACGGGTGACGCTGGAGTGCGCGGGCAATGGGCGGGCCCTGCTGACGCCCCGGCCGGTGAGTCAGCCGTGGCTGGTGGAGGCGGTCGGCACGGCGGAGTGGACCGGCGTGCCGTTGCGGATGCTGCTCACCGAGGCCGGCGTCGAACCCGGGGCGGTGGACGTGGTGTTCACCGGCGCCGATCACGGCGTCGAGCGCGGGGTCGAGCAGGACTACCAGCGTGCCCTTCCGCTGGACGTGGCCATGGGCGGCGAGCCCGAGGTGCTTGTGGCGTACGGGATGAACGGCGCCCCGTTGCCGCCCCAGCACGGACATCCGGTGCGGCTGGTGGTGCCCGGCTGGTACGGCATGGCGCACGTGAAGTGGCTGCGCGACATCACGGTTTCGGACACGCCCTTCACGGGATTCCAGCAGGCCGTGGCGTACCGGCTGCGGCAGGGCGCCGGCGACGAGGGCGAACCGGTCACCCGGATCGCCCCGCGTGCCCTGTTGATCCCGCCCGGCTTCCCGGACTTCATGTCACGGACCCGGGTGGTCCGGCCGGGTGCCGTGGCGCTGGAGGGACGAGCCTGGTCGGGGCGCGCGCCGGTGACCGGGGTCGAGGTGAGCTGGGACGCGGGACGGTCCTGGTCCGCGGCGCACCTGGACGGGGGAAGCGGCCTGCGTTGGGCCTGGCGCCCTTGGCACTTCGACTGGACGGCCACACCCGGCCACCATGTGCTCAGCGCGCGGGCCACCGACGCCGAGGGCCACACCCAGCCCCTGGAACAGCCGTGGAACCGGGGCGGCTTCGTCAACAACCTCGTCCAGCGGGTTCCTGTGCTCTGCCTCGATCCTGACTGACGACGGGACGTGAAGGGGTGGCGGAGTCCCGCGCGGGACTCCGCCACCCCGGGACCATCCGTCAGCTGAACGGATCCAGCGTGATGTAGGCCTGTTGCGGATTGCCGTCGTGGACGAGCGACTCGTAGTTGCCGACGTCGTCGAAGGCGAACGCGTAGGCCTTGCCGTCGGCCATCTGCGCGTGGATCTTGCGGGCGTACTGGTTGGTCACCGTGTCCTGGTAGAAGTTCGCCGAGGTGGTGTCGGGCTGGTTGGGATTGACCAGGAGCGTGGAGCGGTTGAAGCCCGCGCACAGGGTGCGTGAAATGGGGCCGCGCACCAGGTCGTTGGGCGCGTCGAGACGCTTGTAGCAGCCGAAGACGCTGTCGGAGTCGGGCTTCTGGAAGCTGGTGACGACCGCTCCGGAACTGTTGGTGAAGTTCATGACGTCACCGGACACCCGGCCGTAGTACTTCGTGTTCGGCTGGTCGGCGAACGGCGTCACTGTCAGCGTCGACGAACTGTACTTCTGCCACACACGGTTGACGTAGTCGTCCATGACGGTGCCCGGCAGCGCGCCCGCCTCGATGCCGTGGCCGGGAGCGAGAGCCCGCAGAACGGTGCCGTCGGACCGGGTCTGGATCAGATTGGCCCAGCCGCCCGGCTGACCCCGCAGGGCGTTGAAGAACCCGTTGTACCCACCTGACTTGAGGTGGCCGGTGTTCTTCGTCGTGCCGTCGGCGAGCTGGACTCCGACGGCGTACGGCGCCGAGAACATGTCGACCTGTGTGCTGTTGATCCACAGACCGGAGTCGTTGAGTGTGTACTCGGACCAGTTGAAGAGGATGTTGCGGTTGGGGTCGCTCGGATTCTGCACGGCCGGCTGCACCAGGCCGCCGGTCGTCAGCCGGAAGTCGAGCTTCTGCCCGTAGGAGAAGTAGATCCGTCCGGAGAACTTGGGGATCCGGATCGTCTTCGACTGTCCATTGGCCGGCCCCGCGATCGATGCGTCGGGCGCGGGCGTCGGCGGATTGCCGCCCGCGGGCCAGGCGTGGAACGCTCCGTTCGCGTCGGCCCAGCCCTGCTGGCCGGTGGACAGCAGTGTGCCGAGGTCGTAGATGTAAATCGGGTCGCTGCGGCCGGAGTTGTTCGTGAACTTCAGCGGGATGGTCGCCGGGACGGCGGCCTCGGCCCGGGGTGGGGCCCCGAACGTCAACAGCGCCGCGGTGAGCGTGGCCGCCGCCGCTGCCAGGGCCCGCCAGGTGGGTTTTCCGGGCACTCTCTTCCTCCTTGATGTGGGGGATTCAGCGAGGTGGATTCCTGCGGACGAAGGTCGTCCGGTTTCCCTTTGAGAGCGCTCTCAGAATCGTCCGGGGTGGCGTACATGTCAACGATTCACGCATGATTGGTCTGGTCCAACTTTCGCCGCCCCGGGGCCTCGTACGATCCGATGGCCCCTGTGGCCCGACGCCTCGGCCGGCATGGTGCTGCGCGACCTGGCCGACCGCGCGGACATCGTGTTCGTCGGGCTCGACGAGGCGCAGCGCCTGTGGGGCCAGGACCTGAAGGCCGCTGAGGTACGGGAGTTGCTCGGGCGCCCGCGCATCCTTGTGGTCAAGGACGGCGCGTACGCCGCGACCGCGTTCAGTGACGAAGGCGTGTGCACCGTTCCGGCGCTGCGGACGACCGTGGTGGAACCCGTCGGCGCGGGAGACGCCTTCGTGGCGGGGTTTTCAACTGTGGGCGAAGGCGCAGGGCGTGCATCCGCAGACCGCGTATCGCTGGTTCCGTGAGGGGACGCTGCCTGTCCCGGCTCAGCGGGTCGGCCCGCGGACGATTCTCGTGAACGTGGGGGTCAACGCCGCGCCCGAGGCAGTCGGCGGGCTGGGTCTGTATGCCCGCGTCTCCTCGCATGATCAGAAGGACGATCTGGAGCGCCAGGTCGCCGGGCTGGTCCGCTGGGCTGCCACCGCAGGTCACCGGGTGGTGCGGGTGGAGTCCGAAATCGCGTCCGGTATGAACGGCGCCCGTTCCAAGGCCAAGCGGCTGCTTGCCGATCCTGCCGTGCAGACGGTGGTGGTGGAACACAAGGACCGCCTCGGTCGGATGAAAGTCGAGCTGGTCGAGGCCGCCCTGTCCGCGACCGGGCGCCGCCTGGTCGTGCTGGAGGACGGCGAGGTCGAGGACGACCTGGTGCGGGACATGGTCGAGGTGCTGACCTGGTTCTGTGCCCGCCTGTACGGCCGCCGATCGGCGAAGAACCGGGCGCGCAAGGCTCTTGAGGCGGCCGAGCATGGCTGAACCCAGGAAGCAGTTGCGCACCATTGAGGCGCCGTTCGTCGCGCTCGGTCCGTCCGGCGTCGCCATCCGCGACCGCCTCAAGTACCTGACCGCGGGGGACGAGAAGGTGCTGCGCCTCGTCGGTGAGCACCTGGGCTCTGTGGCCTCCCGGGACCTGAAGGCACGATGTGCGGACGGCCTGGAGCACTCCAGTCAGACGTGGGCGGTCCGCAAGCAGGGCCTGACCTCCGAGTCCTCCTCGCGCTGGGCAGGCAGTATCACCAAATCCACCCACGACCAGTGCGCCCTGTCGCGGCGCTGTCAGCTCGCGCACATTCAGAACCTCGAAGCCGGTGTCCGGACTCTGATACACCGGCTGTCACAGCCGATCGGTGAGAAGGGCGCCAAGAAGGCACCGGGCGGATACCGCTCGAAGAACGAGTGGTTCCGCAAGTCCCGGCGTCTGGCCACGCTGGAAGGCCGCCTGGAACAGGAGCGGTCCGACCGTGAGGACGGACCGCTCCGTGTTGTGCGTGGCGGCCGGAAACTGATGAACATCCGCCACCACCTCGCCGACGCTCAGCTCACCGAGGCCGAGTAGCGCAAGCGGTGGGAGGCAGAGCGCTGGTTCCTGGCCGCCGACGGCGAGTCCGGTAAACGCTTCGGGAACGAGACGATCCGCGTCACCCCCGACGGTGAGGTATCCGTCAAGCTGCCCGCACCGCTCGCGCACCACGCGAATGCTGCACACGGCCGGTACGTCCTGACCTCGAAGGTGGCATTCGCGCACCGGGGCCCGGAGTGGGGCGACCGCATCGGTATCGAAGACCTGGACTTCGCGCAGGAGAAGACCCGCGAGAAACACGGCCGCCGCAAAAGGTTCCGGCAGCTCATCTCCGGCATCCCCACCGGCAAGCTCAAAGCCCGGCTCGTCTCGATGGCCGCCGGGCAGGACCTCGCGATCGTCGCGGTCGATCCGGCGTATACGTCGATGTGGGGCGACCAGCACTGGCGTAAGCCCCTGACCAGCAACACTCGCAAAATGTCCCGTCACGATGCCGCGAGCATCGCGATCGGCAGACGCGCCCTCGGGCACCCGATCCGGCGACGGACGGCACCGCCCCACGACGACCAGAGCGATCGTCGTGGGCATCGGACCGCCCAGGCCGGACCGGGCGTTCAGGAGCGTGAGGAAACCCGCCCACCCGTCGGTTCCTGGCCGGTCTGCTGCACGGCATGGACATGAGGCGCGCGCTGTGGCTCGGCCACATCACCGCGGTGTCCGCGCTCGGGGTGACGGGGACCATGTGCCCCTCTCGGACATCGAGCGGATCGAACGCCTCCTCGGCCTGCCGGACCAGGAGTGGCTCACGCTCGGGTCGGCCGTGAGCGCTAACAGCCGTGTGTGGAAGGAGGGTTGACCGAAAGGGACGCCTACTGGTTCAGTGGCTCAGCCACTCATCCACTTGCCGGAGGGGGAACCGTGGAGGCACTGCCCCGCGAGACCATCGTGGACGTCCTGGAAGACCGGCTGCGCACGGAGATACTCAACGGCCGTCACCCGGCGGGGAGTTACCTTCCACCGGAGCGCCAACTCGCCGACGGTTACGGAGTCACCCGGACCACGCTCAAGCACGCCTTCGGCCGGCTCGTCCAGGCGGGCCTGCTGGAAACCCGGCACGGTGTGGGGACCCGGGTGCGCGACTACGCCCGCCTGGGCGGCGCGGACCTGCTGCCCATGCTCGTGCGGCACGACGCGAAATGGATCCACGAGATCTTCGAAGTGCGGCGTGGCGTGGGCGCGTTGATCGCCGAACGGGCCGCGGCGCGAGCCACCCGCACCCAGCGGGCCGAGCTTCGCGCGCTGCTGGAAGCCGTACGGGAGGCCGACGGCGCCGACGCGGTGCAGCTCGCCGACGTCGAGGTGCACCGCGCTCTCGCCCGGGCCACCGGCAACCGCGTCTACGTCCTGCTGACGAACACGCTCTTCAACGCCTACCTGCCCGTCCGCTCCCTGCTCAAGGGGCCCTTCACCGACCCGGCGGCGGCGTACGAACGGCTGGCCCCGGTGGTGGAGGCGGTGACATCCCAGGACGCCCGGCAGGCGCACACGGCAGCCGACACCTATCTGCGGGCCACCGAGCGCATCATGCTGGACGGTCTCGCATGAGGGGCACCGCGTTCAAGGAGACGATGCTCGGCACGGTCCGGCTCGACACCGAGACGCGGGAACGCCGCATACGCCTCGACCTGCGCGCCGAAGCCGAGGGGATACTGCGCCCGCATCGCACCACCCGGGCGCGCGTGACCGGCCGCATACGGATCGCCGGGTACGCCGACGACCCTGACGCCGAGGGCGAGTTGGAGGTGTCACCGCTGGCCAGGCGGCGCATCCGCTACCGACTGGCGTTCACCGCCGACGGCCGCGGCCTCACCCTGGACGGCTGGAAGTCCGTCACCGCGCGCCGCCCGTTGGAGTCGATGACCGTCCTGCCGTTCACGCTGTACGAGGGCGACGCGCCGGCCGGCGAAGGGGTCCTGCGCTTCCCGCTCGCGACCGGCCTCGCACCGTTCCTCCTCAGCTTCCGCTTCCCGCGGCGCGAGAGCCCCTCCGAGCACTTCGCGCCGCGCTGGAACGGCACACCGGGCCGCACCGAGGTCTGGTACACCACGCTGACCGATCCGGCGAGCGGCACCGGGATCTGGCTGCACCACGAACTGACCGCGCCCGCCGACGGATCCGAGCCGTTCGCCCACGGATGGGTCGCGGCGTTCCCCCGCGAGGGCGAGGTGCGGCACGCCCGCTTCGGGCCCGTTCCCTGGACCCGGCCCACGGACGGGTTCGCGGGAGACAAGGTCACGGCCGTCCCGGGGCAACTCACGGGCACTGCGGATGACTTCCAGTGGAAGCTCACCGAACGCCCGCAAGCATCACCCCTGTTCACCTTCCCGCGCTGGTCCTGGCGCCGACCGCTGCTGCCCGCCGCCCAGATGCTCCCAGCCGCTCGGGCCACGTACGACGGCGAATTCTCGTACGGGGAACGCACCTTGACCCCGCGCGGCGCACCCGGCGCCTCGGCCCGCATCTACGGGCACGGCAACGCTCACCGGTGGACCTGGCTCCACGCGGAACTCGGTGACGGCGACGTCCTGGAGATCGTCGCGGCGGTGTCCACCCGGCCGGGCCTGCGGCGGCTGCCTCCGCTGGTGTTCCTGCGGCTGCGCTGCCGGGGCAGGACCTGGCCGCGGCGGGCGGAGCGGTCGGCGGTGGGCTGGCTGGGCGTCGGGCGGTTCCGGGCCGCGTTCGGCCTCCCCGAGTGGACGGTGACCGGCCGGACGGCGCTGCGTCGCATCCGCGTCGAGGTCGACCAGCCCGCCGAACGCACCCTCACCCTGGAGTACCGCGACCCTGACGGAGCCCGCGCGGTGTGCCACAACAGCGAGTCCGCCGACGCCCGCATCGTGCTGGAGCGCTGGTGGGGCCGCTGGCGCCCAGAGGCCTCCTGGGTCCTGGACGGCACGGCGCACGCCGAGGCGGGTGAGCGGTGACCGCCGACGGATTCGTTGCCGCGCTGCTCGCCGACACCGGCGACGAGAGCTGGCCCGCACGCGTGCCGAACCGGCTCGACACGGTGCTCGCCGCGCTGCCCCGGCCCGCCCGCGCCGGGCTGCACACGGCCGTCGCGGCCCTGGAGACGTACGCCGTCCTGCGCACCGGCAGACGCCTGGCCGCACTCGCCGCCGACGAACGCGAGAGCGTGCTCGGCTCGCTGGCCGCACGCCCCCGGATCGCCCCGCTGCTCGACGTCCTCAAGGTGCCCGTGCTGCTGGCGGCGGGCACCGAGCGCATGCCCGCCACGCCCGCCACTCCCACGACGGCACCCGAGGACCCACCCCTCGACTGCACCCCGGCGCACGAGTGGCCGACACGCTCCACCGCCGACGTGGTGGTCGTCGGGTCCGGCGCGGGCGGTGCCGTGGCCGCCCGGACGTTCGCGCGCGCAGGAATGAGCGTGGTCGTCCTGGAGGAGGGCGAACACCACTCGACGGCCTCCTTCGGACGCCGGGCGCCGCTCGACCGTTTCGCCGAGCTGTACCGGGACGGCGGCGCCACCGTCGCCGTCGGCAACCCGCCGCTCCTGCTGCCGGTCGGCCGCGCGGTCGGCGGCACCACCGTGGTCAACTCCGGTACCTGCTACCGGACTCCGGAGCATGTGCTGGACCGATGGAGCAGCGCGTACGGGTTCGGGCTCGCCGAGGGCTTCGCGGCCCGGCTCGACGAGATCGAGCGCACCCTCCGCGTGGCCACCCAGCCGCTCGACGTGCTCGGCAACAACGGCCTGCTCGCACTCGCCGGCGCCGAGCGCCTCGGCTGGCGGGCCGGACCGCTGCGCCGCAACGCGCCCGGCTGCAAAGGCTCCTGCCAGTGTGTGGTCGGCTGCCCCACCGGAGCCAAACAGAGCGTGCAGCTGTCCGTCCTGCCCGACGCCTGCGCCGCAGGGGCCCGGATCGTTACGGGCGCACGGGTCCGCCGCATCCTGGTGGACCACGACGGACCGGGAGCGCCGCGCGCCGCGGGCGTACAGGCGCGGCGGCCGGACGGCAGCGAGCTGGAGATCCTCAGCCCGCTCGTCGTGACCGCGGCCGGAGCCCTCCAGACACCGCCCCTGCTGCGCCGCTCGGGCCTCGGCGGACATCCACGGCTGGGCCGCAACCTCAGCGTGCACCCGGCCACCAGCGTCGCGGGACGCTTCACCGAGCCGGTCACCGCCTGGAAGGGCGTGCTGCAGAGCGCCGGAATCGAGGAACTGCACGACCGCGGCGTCCTCATCGAGGCGACCGCGAGCCCGCCGGGCATGGGAAGTTTCGTCCTCCCCGGCCTGGGCCGCGAGCTGCGGCGCGAACTGGAGGACGCGGACCACCTCGCGACCCTGGGCGCCATGATCGCCGACCGCCCCTCCGGCCGGGTCCAGGGCCACGGCCGCACCCTCGTCCGCTACGACCTGGACCCCCGTGACGGCGACCGGCTGATGACGGCCGTACGCGCCATGGGCCGCCTGCTCTTCGCGGCGGGCGCCGAAGAGATCCTCACCGGAGTCCCCCGCGCCCCGCGCGCCCGCTCACTCAAGGAACTCGACGACCTGCTCACGGGCGTCACCGCCCGCAACCTGCATCTCTCGGCATTCCACCCCACCGGCACAGCCGCCGCCGGCGCCGACCCGCAGCGCGCCCCCGCCGACCCCGAGGGCCGGCTCCGTGGCACCCACGGAATCCTCGTCACGGACGCCTCGGCCCTGCCCAGCTGCCCGGAGGTCAACCCCCAGCTGAGCATCATGGCGGCGGCTCTGGCGATCGCGGAGACCTGGCTGGAACGGGAGGGCGGCTCGGGCGCCCACTGAGCTCCTGGCCCCGCCGAGCCCCGAGGCGCCGGACACTCCAACGGTCCAGTGCCATTCGCGGACCCCGATCCCGGCACGGAGCATGAGGGAGTCTCGTACGCCAGGAAGAGGACGAACCCCCCATGCGCACACGCACCCCCGACGCCCGAGGCCGATCGACCCGATCACGCCGGATCGCTGTCCTCCTGGCAGTGTTCGCGTGCGGGTCCGGGCTCGTCTCGTGCAGCACGGACAGCAACGACAGCGGCACTTCCTCCTTCAGCCCGCGCCCCACCGCGCCGAACGAGTCCAACTTCACCGGGTCGGCGCCGTCCGCCCTGGCCTCGGCCGCCTCCTCGATCATCGGCTCCGCCCGCGCCTCGGCGTCGGCGGCAGCCTCCTCCGCGGCGGCCGCCGCCTCGGCGTTCGAGGCGTCCGTCTCCGCCGACACGGCACGCGCCAGTGCGGCCGCGCAGAAGGAGCTGAAGGACGTACAGGGCAGCGGCAACGCGATGTCCGAGGTCGCCATGACCGGCCTGCCCAAGGCGGAGACCGGTGGGCTGCTCGCCGTGCTCGTCACCATCACCAACAAGACCGACCAGAAGGCGTCGTACGCCGTGCAGATCGACTTCGAGGACTCCGACGGCAAGGTCGTGGAGACCCGGTACGTCGGAGCGGAGAACCTCGACCCGGGGAAGCGGGCCCAGCCCATCGCCATCAGCAGGCAGCCCGCCGAGCCCCAGCTGACGGCTCGGCTGGCCAAGGCGCAGCGGTACTAGGCAGCCGTCCGGGACAGGGTCTGTCACCGTCGTGTCACAGACCCTTGAGCAGGTGAACCCCGCAAGCCGCCGATGCTCTCTGAAGCTACGAGTGCCGGTGAGCGACCGGCGCCTGAACTTCTACTTCGGGGGACTACATGCAGTACGCGACGGGTATGCGCAGAGGCGCTCTGGCGATGGTCACCGCGTCGGCGGCCACACTGCTCATGACCGCGTGCCAGCCGGGCGGGAACGGAGCCGGGGCGGCCAGTTCGCCGTCGGGCGTTCCGGCCAAGCCGGCAGCCTCCAAGTCCAGCGCCCCGACGTCCGCGCCGTCGGGGCCCGCCACGACCGCCCCGTCGACCCCCGCCGGGACCGCGACGCCGACCCCCGCCACGAAGACGAAGACCTGTGGTGTGGCGGACCTGGAGGCCTCCATGCACCAGGCCGCCGTCCGGCCGGACGGCACCGGAACCGGGGCGGCGATCGTCGAGTTCACCAATGTGTCCGCCAAGCCGTGCACCGTCCAGGGCCATCCGACCGTGGCGGGAGCGGGCAACGGCTCCCCGGAGAAGAACCATCCCCTCACGGTGACCGCCGAGGGCTCCGCGTCCCAGGTGGTCCTCTCACCGGGCGGCAAGGCATGGACCAAGCTGACGTTCGTCCAGGTCCAGGGCGAGGCCGACGGCTACTGTGAGTCCGGGTCCACGCCCGTCACGTATCCGACCCTGGTGGTGGGCCTCCCGGCCGCCGGTTTCCACCAGGTCGCCCTTGACGACGGTGTACTGGCCGAGTGCGACGACACGGTGACCGTCACCGCCGTCTCCGCCACCAAGCCCTCCTGACCGCACGGCTCGCCACCACAGCGGGCGTTTTGTAACCGCTGTGGTGGCGTACGTGTCGCGGTCGACGGCATGGCCGTACGACTCGCCGGCAGGGGCCCGTTTCCACGGGACCCTGCCGGCGTACTGACACGCGCGCACGACGGTGCGCAACCCGCTGGAACAGCTCCCATACTCGTCCGGCACCTGGCGCTCCGCCAGATCCATGCCCGCAGGCCGGCGAAGATCGCGCACATGACGGGGCGCTGGTCAGGGCCGACGCGGCCCTAGGAGAGCGGCCTCGACGGCCTCACCCGTCATCTCGATCACTATGGCATCGTCTTGCATTCCCGCCGGAAGGTGTGCGTGTTCTTCCGCCTGGCACACGACCACTGCCCCGCTCGGGTCGATGATGACCGCTCCAAGCCGGGAGACCAGCTCCGCAACGATGCCCCACACACCTCCGGCATGCGGGCGGTGCACCACGACGCCCTGCGCATCAGCAAATATTTCGGCCTCGCTGCCGTCGGAAGCCCGGACCCAGAACTCCAGGCCCCCTTCCTCGCCCACCGTGAGCTGCGGGTCCCCAACATCGTGAGGTTCCAGAACAGCCCGTACCAACGCCAAGTCCAGCAGTACGGGCGCCTCACCGCCGTCGACGAACTTGTAGATCATCGGACTCCAACCCAAGAGGACCCCTCCACCCACGGCAGGAGCACACGCCCCCCATCCCGTTGACGCTGTTGTCAATCACCCAGTGTTGCGGCGTCGGCCCCGCCCTGGGGGCGCGCCGGCGCAGGTGGCACCACCAACTGGGCCAGCCTCAAAGCGCGTCCGGCACCAGCCACTACACCAGGTCCCTGACGGACACAGTAAGGGCGATCGCCCCAAATGAGGCCAGCTCCAAGGCTTCCCCGAACCGGCGGAACCGGCGGAGCCGGCGGGAGTGAACCGCACCTCCTCGGCCCGCACAACGGCATCCGTGTCGTCGACAAACGCCATCCGCACCGGCCGGCCCCGATCCGCCGTGCGCCGCAGCGAGACCGGGCCCGCCGCACGCGGGCGGTTCTCGTCCCCCCACTTCATCACCATCGACGGCGGCAGCCGACTCGACGCGGGGCACATCAACCGGCGTGACGATGTGCTGAACCGGGTCCATAAATGCGAGCGGGCGCGCGGTCGGCCGGTCAACTTCATCGCCGTGGACTACACGACGAGCGGGGATGCGCGGGGCGCGGTGAACGAGTTCAACGCCGAGCGCGCACATGGGCGTTGACCTCAGACGTCCGGTTCACGCACTAGGTGCATCGCCGCGCTCGATCAGTCGCCGGGCGGCAGGTCCAGATGCAGCCCGTACGCGCCGAGCACCGTGGCGTGGTGCATGGCGCCGGTGCGGGCGACGCGGTAGCGCGCCGCCGGGGTCAGGCCGCACAGGCGGACCGGGAGGGCCGGCGCGCCGTGGCGGGAGACGCGCCGGTACGCGAGCAGCAGGGCCTCCGAGGCGTCAGCGGCCGTGTACTGCACCACGCAGACAGCGTCCTCGGAGGGCGGCGACAAGCGGTCCAGCCTGCCGTGCTGCACCAGATGGCGCACCGTCTTGTACTCGGCCACCAGGGCGGCCCCCTCCCGCAGTTCCTCCTCGGACCAGCGCGTGAGATCGCCCCCGATGCCCAGCGCCCCGGCCATCGCGACGTGGAAGCGGAAGCGCAGCGGAACCGTGCGGCCGGTGAGCTGGTTCGGTGTGTCCGTGACCCACGAGCCCATGGTGCGCGCGGGATAGACCTGGCCGTAGCCGTGCTGGATCCACATCCGGTCGGCGGCATCGGTGTTGTCCGACGCCCACGTCTGGTCCGTACGGGACAGAATGCCCAGGTCGACCCGGCCGCCCCCGCCGCTGCACGACTCGATGCGCAGCGCCGGGTGGTCCGCGCGCAGGCGGTCGATGACGTCGTACAGGTTGCGCACGTACTGCGGGCCGAGGCGGTCGGCGCCGTCCTGCCGGCCGGGCCAGCCGGGCTCGCTGAACGCCCGGTTCATGTCCCACTTGAGGAAGTCGATGCCGTGGTCGCCGACGAGTCGCGTCAGCCAGCCGTACGCCCAGTCCGCGACATCTCGACGAGCGAAGTTGAGGACGAGCTGGTTGCGCAGCTCGGAGCGTGGTCGGTTCGTGAAGTGCAGGACCCAGTCCGGGTGCAGGCGATACAGGTCGCTGTCCGGATTCACCATCTCGGGTTCCACCCACAGGCCGAAGCCCATCCCGAGCCGGTGCACCGCCTCGACCAGCGGTGCCAGCCCCTCGGGGAAGCGGTCGGGGGCGGGCGTCCAGTCGCCCAGGCCGGCCCGGTCGCTGCGGCGCGCCCCGAACCAGCCGTCGTCGACGACATACAGCTCGGCTCCGAGCTCGGCGGCCCGTTCGGCGAGCGCCTTCTGGCCGACCTCGTCGACGTCGAAGCCTGTGGCCTCCCAGGAGTTGTAGAGCACCGGGGCGACCTCGTCCGGATGCGGCAGGACATGGGTCAGGGCGTAGGTGTGCCAGGCGCGACTGGCGGCGCCGAAACCGCCGTCGGTGAACAGGCCCGCGAACGGGGGAGTGGTGAACTCCTCGCCCGGCGAGAGCGGCACGGCCGTACCGTCATGGCCCAGGCCGCCGGTGAATCCCGCGTGCCCGTCCGGGGTGCGCTGCGCGGTGATCCGCCAGCTCCCGCTCCACGCGAGGGCGGCGCTCCACACCCGGCCGTGTTCCTCCGTCGCCTCGCCCCCGTCCAGCATCACCCACGGGTTCGCGTGATGACTGGTGATCCCGCGACGGCTCGTCAACACCGTCTCCCCGTAAGGGAGTTGGGCTCGGTGCAGTTGGGTCTCGGCGGACCACTGTCCGGTGACACGGCTGAGCCGGTAGTCCCGTAGCGGGGGCAGGGTCCATGCGGCCGAGTCGGCGCGCAGCAGGGTGACGGGCTCGTCGCCGGCGTTGCGGACGACGGTCCAGCGCTCGATGACGTCGGTGTCGTCGCGCAGGCGGTAGTGGAGCGCCACCCGCAGGGGGTAGCGGCGGTCGCGGAACGACAGTTCCAGCTCGCCCTCGTGGACGCGATGGCCGGTCGGCTGCCATTCGAAGGCGCGGGATCCGTCCGCGAACCGGACTTGCAGCGACGGTGGCCCGTAGCGCGTCCCGCCGTCCACGGGAAGTTCCTCCCCGGCGGGGGGTCTTCCCTCGAAACTGCTGGTCGGAACGGGCCGCGGCAGGGCGAGTTCCCCGGCCTCCGCGAGCGTCAGGCGCGGGCCCCATCCGAGATGGCAGGGCGCTCCGGTCTCGTCGATTCTCAGCGCGTACGACGTGTGCGGTGTGGTCAGCAGCCAGACCCCGGTGTCCGGGGCGAAGGAGATCATCGAGAGGCGTCCTCACGTTCCGGTGGTGCCACGAGATGCTGGAAAGCCAACCGTGACCTTCGATCACATGTCAACACCCCGCCCCCATCTGTCATTTGCAGGTTACTGGACTCTCAAAGAGGGCTCTCAAGATAATCCTGCTTCTTTCATTGACAGCAGAAAATAAGGGACTTAGGTTCCGGCCATGCGCTCGACCTCTCGCACCGAGGCGTTCCCGGCCCACACGCCGGCCGCCGCCCAGATCTTCACCACCGTGCTGTCGCACGGCCCGCTCACCCGCTCGGAGATAGCCGGACGGACGCGGCTGTCGGCGGCGGCGGTCACCAAGGCGGTCCGGCCCCTCATCGAGGCCGGATACCTCCTGGAGGACGCCGACGAGGACGCGCGGCAGCCGTCCCTCGGGCGGCCCGCCAACCCGGTGCGGGTCGACGGCGGGAGGGCACTGTTCATCGGCGTCAAGATGACGGGCGACGAACTGATCGCCGTGCTCACCGACTTGTGCTGCCGTATCAGGGTCGCCCGGCACCTGCCGCTCACGACCCACGATCCCAAGGCGGTGCTGGCCTCGACCGCGGCGCTCGTCCAGGAACTGCTGACCGAGGCCGACGGCTTCGGGGTGCCGGTCCAGGGACTGGGCATCGCGGTGTCCGGCGACGTGGACCGCACGGCCGGAGTGGTGCGCTACTCACCGTTCCTGGAGTGGCGCGACGTACCGCTCGCCGAACTGGCCGCGATGACCACCGGGTTGCCGGTCACCGTCGACAACGACGTCCGGGCGCTGACCGTCGCCGAGCAGTGGTTCGGCGCCGGAGTGGGCCTGTCCGACTTTGCCGTGGTGACCGTCGGCGCGGGCATCGGCTGCGGCCTGGTGGTGCACGGCCAGGTCGTGTCGGGCGCGCACGGCGTGGCCGGTGAGATCGGGCACGTCGCCATCGACCCGGCCGGGCCCCTGTGCCACTGCGGCAACCGCGGCTGCGTGGAGGCGATCGCCGCGGACTCGGCGATCGTCGGCCGGATCCGGGAGGTCACCGGCGTACAAGTGGCCGACGCCGCCGAGGCCTTGGCGCTGGCGCATGACGGTGACCCCGGAGCGCGCGAGGTGTACGCGCGGGCGGGGGAGGCGATCGGGCGGGGCATCGCGACCGTGGCCAACCTGCTCGGCCCCGAGCGAGTGATCATCTCCGGCGAGGGCCTCGCCGCCTACGACCTGTTCGCCGAGCAGATCCGCGACGCGTTCGCCGCGGCCGCCTTCGGATCGGCCGCGCGGTGCGATGTGCGGACCCGCCCGCTGCCCTTCGAGGAGTGGGCGCGCGGGGCCGCGGCCACCGCGATCCAGTCCTTCATCACATCAGACACGTAACCGCACGCACGAGGAGCAACGATGACGCAGCAGAGCCGCGATCACCTGGCTGCGCGGGGGCCCGGTCGGCGCAGAGTGGTCGGCGGGCTGTTCGGACTCGGCGCGGCCGCACTGGGGGCGCCCGTCCTGAGCGCCTGCGGTGGGGGAGCGGGCGCCGACCCGAAGACGGTGACCTTCGGATCCAACGGCGCCGACGCCACCCCCAAGAAGGCCTACGCCGCGGTGACCGAGGCATTCGCCAAGGACAGCGGGCTGAAGGTGAAGACGAACACCGTCGACCACGACACCTTCCAGAAGAGCATCTCCACCTACCTTCAGGGCACCCCGGACGACGTCTTCACCTGGTTCGCGGGCTACCGCATGCAGTACTTCGCCAAGAAGCAGCTCTGCAGCCCTCTCGACGACGTGTGGGACAAGATCGGCGCCGGCTTCAGCGACGCCACCAAGCAGCTCTCGCGCGGCGAGGACGGCAAGTACTACTTCGTGCCGCTGTACAACTACCCGTGGGCCGTGTTCTACCGAAAGAGCCTGTTCAAGGAGCGCGGCTACCAAGTCCCGCAGAAGTGGGGCGAGTTCATCGCGCTCGCCAAGCGCATGAAGAAGGACGGCCTCGCCCCGATCGCCTCCGGATACGGCGGCGGCGACAGCTGGAGCGTCCTCGGCGCCTTCGACTACCTCGACCTCAGGGCCAACGGCTACGACTTCCACATGTCCCTGATGCGCGGCAAGGTCTCCTGGACCGACAAACGCACCGTCGCCGTCCTCGACCTGTGGCGTGAGCTGACCCCCTACTACCAGCCGAGCGCCGGCGGCCGTTCCTGGCAGGACGCCGCCCAGTCCCTGCTCGACAAGAAGTCCGGCATGGCCGTCATCGGGCTCTTCCTCGGCCAGCAGATCACCGACGAGAAGATACGCGCCGACATCGACTTCTTCCCCTTCCCCGAGATCGAGGCCGCCCACGGCCAGGACGCCGTCGAAGCCCCCACCGACGGCTTCATGCTCAGCCGCAGGCCCAGGAACGAGGACGGCGCCAAGAAGCTCCTGGAGTTCCTCGGCGGCGCCCACGCCGAGGAGTCGTACATGGCCGTCGACCCGAGCAACCTCGCCGTCAACGAACAGGCCGACACCGGCTCGTACAACGCACTTCAGAAGAAGTCCGCGGACCTCATCGCCTCCGCCCGGCACATCAGCCAGTTCGCGGACCGCGACAGCGACCCCGGCTTCATCTCCACCGTGGTCCTCCCCGGCCTGACCCAGTGGCTCGGCCACCCCGACGACGGCTCGGGAACGCTGAAGAAGATCGAGTCCCAGCGCTCACGCTTCTTCACGGCCTGACCAGGACCGGAAAGGTCGCCCCCACGTGTCCTCCGCGCCCGTCACGCCCATCACGCCCGGCACACCCAAACGCTCCCGCGCCCGCCGACTCGGCCCCGGCGACCGGCTCTTCCTCACCGTCGTCATCGGCATCCCGCTCGCCGCCCTGCTCTTCTTCGTCTGGCTGCCCGCACTGGCCTCCCTGGGACTCTCCTTCACCACCTGGGACGGCATCGACCTGGCCGACATCCACTGGACCGGCCTGGACAACTACCAGCAGATCTTCACCAACTACCCGCCGTTCTGGCCCGCGGTCCGGCACAACGTGATCTGGCTGCTGTTCACGGCGCTGCTGCCCACCCCGTTCGGCATCTTCCTCGCCTATCAACTCGACCGGAAGATCCGCTTCACCAGGATCTACCAGACCGCGATCTTCCTGCCGATGGTGCTCTCCCTGGCCGTCGTCGGTTTCATCTGGGAGATCATCTACAACCCTGACACCGGACTCCTCAACGGCATCCTGAACGCGGCCGGTCCGGGCCACCACATCGACTGGCTCGGCAATCCCGACCTCAACCTGTGGGCCGTTCTGGTGGCTTCGGGATGGCGGCACACCGGCTACATCATGATCCTCTATCTGGCCGGACTGAAGGGCTTCGACCCGGCGCTCAAGGAAGCCGCCGCGCTCGACGGCGCGAACGGCCGCCAGACCTTCCTGCGCGTCGTCTTCCCCGCCCTCAAACCGGTCAACATCATCATCCTGGTCGTCACCGTCATGGAGTCCCTGCGGGCCTTCGACATCGTCTACGTCCTCGGCGGCGGCGTCGGCAGCAAGCCCGGCATGGAGCTGCTGTCCCTCCTCATCACCGACAACATCATCGGCGAGTCCAGCCACATCGGTTACGGCTCCGCCCTCGCCGTCGTCCTGCTCCTGGTCTCCCTGGCCGCCATCGGGACGTTCCTCGTCCAGACCGTCCGCAAGGAGGACCAGTGACCACGACGGCGACGCGGCCCGCCTCCCGAACGCGGGAGCCCCAGACACGGCAGACCCCCGCGGGACCCCGCCGCCAGACGGGCCGCCATCTGATGCTGGCCGGCATCGCCCTCCTCTGGCTCGTCCCGCTCCTCTGGGCCATGTACACCTCGCTGCGCCCCTACTCGGACACGGCGAAGTACGGCTATCTCTCCTGGCCGCGCAGCCTGAGCCTCGGCAACTTCACGGACGCCTGGGAGCAGTCCGGGATGCCGCACTTCTTCTGGAACTCCGTCCTCATCACCGTCCCGTCGGTCCTCGGCACGCTCCTGTTCTCGGCGGCCGTCGCCTTCTTCGTCACCCGCTTCGACTTCCGCTGGAACATCGTCCTGCTGATGCTGTTCACCGCCGGCAACCTGCTTCCGGCGCAGGTCCTCATCACCCCGCTGTACCGGCTCTACCTCCTTGTCCCGCTTCCGCAGTGGATGAGCGACTCCCTCCTCCTCTACAACTCGGCCTGGGGCATCATCGCGATCCACATCGCCTACCAGTGCGGGTTCTGCACCTTCGTCCTCAGCAACTACATGAAGACGATCCCCCGGGAGATCTCCGAGGCCGCGCTCGTCGACGGCGCCCCCGTCTGGCGGCAGTTCTTCCAGATCATCCTGCCGCTGTGCCGACCGGCGTTCGCCGCCCTCGCGACGCTCGAATCGATCTGGATCTACAACGACTTCTTCTGGCCGCTCGCACTCATCGAGACCGGCGACAAGCGCCCCATCACCTCAGCCCTGGCCAACCTCCAGGGCCAGTACTTCACCAACCCCAACCTCATCGCGGCCGGTGCGCTGATGACCGCGATCCCCACGCTGCTGGTGTACTTCGCGCTCCAGCGCCAGTTCATCAGCGGACTCACCATCGGCTCGGGCAAGGGCTGAGCCGCCGCAGCACAGGGGCATGAGCCGCCCCGCGTCCCCCTTCGCTGACCCCACTCCCAGGAGGTACGGCCCATGCGGTCATCCTCGTACTCCGTCATGCCCGTTCTCAGAGCCGCGGTCGTCCTCGCCCTCACCGCTGGCGTCGCGACGACCGCCCCGCCAGTACACGCCGATCCCGCACCGGCCGACACCACCACCGCCGCCGTGGCGGCCAAGCCATACATGGGCTGGTCGAGCTGGAGCATGCAGTCGTCGAAGTACCCGGGCCTCAACCCGGACGGCGACTACAGCTACCTCACCGAGGCGAACGTCCTGAAGCAGACGGACGCCCTCGCCGCCAAGCTGAAGCAGTACGGCTACGACCATGTCAACATCGATGCCGGCTGGTGGATGGACAAGAACTGGAAGTCCGGATTCGACCAGTACGGCCGGCAGACACCCGACCCGGTCCGCTTCCCCAACGGCATGAAGTCGGTCGCCGACCACATCCACTCCAAGGGCCTCAAGGCCGGCATCTACCTGCCCGCCGGCCTGGAGAAGGGTGCGTACGGCGACGGCAAGGTGCCGATCTGGAACGCCCCCGGCTGCACCACCGGCGACATCGTCTACCCGGACCTGCGCACCACCAACGGCTGGGACAGCGCCTACAAGCTGGACTTCGACAACTCCTGTGCGCAGAAGTACGTCGACTCTCAGGCGCAGATGTTCGCCGACTGGGGCTACGACTTCCTCAAGCTGGACGGTGTGGGCCCGGGCTCGTTCAAGTCCGGTGACAACTACAACAACGTCGCCGACGTCGCCGCCTGGCAGAAGGCCATCGGCGCGACCGGGCGCCCGATCCACCTCGAACTCTCCTGGTCGCTCGACATCGGCCACGCCGCCGACTGGAAGAAGTACTCCAACGGCTGGCGCATAGACACCGACGTCGAGTGCTACTGCAACACCCTCGTCACCTGGGAGAACTCGGTCAACGACCGGTGGGACGACGCTCCCGCGTGGAGCCGCAAGGCGGGCCCGGGCGGCTGGAACGACCTGGACGGCATCGACGTCGGCAACGGCGAGATGGACGGCCTCACCAAGGCCGAGCGGCAGAGCTACATGACCCTGTGGGCCATCAACAAGTCGCCGCTGTTCACCGGGGACGACCTCACCAAGCTGGACAGCTACGGCGTATCCCTGCTGACCAACAAGGAAGTCATCGCCGTCGACCAGAACGCCTCGCCTGTGGCGCGTCCGGTCACCCCGGTGGGCGACCAGCAGGTCTGGGGCACCAAGAACTCCGACGGCAGCTACACCGTCGCCCTGTTCAACCTCGGCGACTCGCCGGCCTCCGTCACCGCCGACTGGGCGTCCTTCGGATTCACCGGCAACGCCTCAGTGCGCGACCTGTGGAACAAGGCGAACCTCGGGACCTACAAGAACAAGATCACCGAGGCGCTGCCCGCGCACGGTTCGCGGCTGTTCACCGTCACGCCCGGCGGCAGCACGCTGACGACCACGGGCTACGAGGCCGAAGCCGCGGCCAACACCCTGTCAGGCAACGCCTCCGTGGCCGGATGCGACGCCTGCTCCGGTGGCAAGAAGGTCGGCAACCTCTACTCCGGCGGCAAGCTGCGGTTCAACGACGTCACGGTGAAGAAGGACGGGATCTACACCGTCAAGGTCTCCTACGTCAGCGGCGACCCCCGCTCGGTGACCGTCTTCTCCAACAGCGGCAACGGCACCAGCTTGAAGTTCCCCTCCACGGGCGACTGGAGCACGGCCGAGACCGTCAGCGTCCAGCTGGCACTGAAGGCGGGCTCCAACACCATCACCTTCGACAGCGGCAGCGGATACGCACCCGACATCGACAGGATCGTCGTCCCGCAGTCCGTCTGACCCTGCTTCCCGTGGGGCCCGGTGACACAACCCGGGCCCCACGGGGCCCGGCCCGACGCCGACGGCCCGCAGCCGTCATTTCCGCACGAGCCGTCCCTGCACGATCCGTTCCCCGGATATGGAGTGCACCACAGTGGACATCCAGCACACCGAACCACGTGACGACAGACCCAACCGCAGAGGTTTCCTCGCTCTCGCCGCCGCTGCCGGCGCGGCCACCGCACTGGGCGGTCTGCCCGCCTTCACCGCCTCGGCGGCCCCCCTGCGCCCCACCGAGTCGCCCCTGCTGTCCGCGGCCGACGCTGCGAAGAACCAGCTGTGGTGGCAGGCTCCCGGCTCCTCCACCTCGATGATCGAGCAGGGGCTGCCCGTCGGGAACGGGCGCCTCGGGGCGCTCGCGAGCAACGACCCCTCCAATGAACTGCTGATGATCAGCGACGCCACCCTGTGGACCGGTGATCTCAACGACAAGCTCCAGAGCGACGGCCAGTTCCCCTACGGCCGCGACGACTTCGGCTCCCTGACGCTGCTCGCCAAGCTCACCGTCGCCATCCCGGACCACGACCTGGGCAAGGTCAACAACTACCGCCGCACCCTCGACCTGGCCCAGGGCCTGGTCAGCACCTCGTACGACATCTCCGGTGTGACGTACCGGCGGCAGATCTTCGCGAGCCGCCCCGACGACGCCATCGTCCTGTACTTCTCCCAGCAGGGCGGCGGCTCCTACACCGGCACCGTCTCCCTCGCCGGCACCCACGGCGAGTCCACCACCGCCAACAGCGCGGGCCGGTACGCGTCGTTCGGCGCCTCCTTCGCCAACGGCCTGAAGTACGGCGCCGCCGTCACCGCCTACAGCAGCACCGGCAGGGTCCGCGTCGACGGTACGTCGATCTCCTTCAGCGGCTGCAAGGACCTCACCGTCGTCGTCAGCGGTGGCACCGACTACGCTCCCGACGCGGCCGCGAAGTTCCGCGACCCGTCCGTGGACCCGCAGCGCCTCGCCAGGACCAAGGTCCTGGGCGCGGCCGGCCACTCGGCGAGCACGCTGCTGCACACGCATGTCGCCGACTTCCGCGCCGTGTTCGGACAACTGGACATCAACCTCGGCACGTCGTCCGCCGCGCAGCGCGAACTGGACACCTGGGCGCGGGTGCAGGCGCGTCACCGGGACGACGTCCCCGACCCGGAACTGGAGGCCGCCTACCTGCAGTTCGGCCGCTATCTGATGATTTCCGGATCCCGGGGCAGCCTGCCGATGGGCCTCCAGGGCCCGTGGCTGGACGGCAACGACCCGGACTGGATGGCCGACTACCACACCGACATCAACATCCAGATGAACTACTGGATGGCCGACCGGGCGGGCCTGTCCGACTGCTTCGACGCCTTCGCGGACTACTGCCTCGCGCAGCTGCCCGACTGGACGGACGTCACCCAGCGGCTGTTCAACGACTCCACCAACAGATACCGCAACTCCAGCGGCAAGATCGCCGGTTGGACGGTGGCCATCTCCACCAACCCCTATGGCGGGGGCGGCTGGTGGTGGCACCCGGCCGGCAACGCCTGGCTCTGCCAGAGCCTGTTCGAGCACTACGAGTACACCCAGGACCGCGCCTACCTCAAGAAGGTCTACCCCCTCGTCAAGGGCGCCGTGGAGTTCTGGGAGGCCCGGCTGATCACCACGACCGTCACCGACGCGTCCGGGGCCTCGCGCGAGGTCCTGATCGCTGACAGCGACTGGTCGCCCGAGCAGGGCCCGCTGGACGCCAAGGGCATCACTTATGCCCAGGAACTGGTGTGGAACCTCTTCGGCAATTTCCACACGGCGACCGAGGTGCTCGCCAAGGACGCCGCCTACCGCAAGACCATCGACGGCCTGCGCGAGCGCCTGTACCTGCCCGTGGTCAGCCCCAAGACCGGCTGGCTGGAGGAGTGGATGTCGCCCGACAACCTCGGCGAGACCACGCACCGGCACCTCTCCCCGCTCTTCGGCCTCTTCCCCGGCGACCGGATCCGTCCGGACGACTCCACCCCGAAGGACATCCTCGACGGCGCGACGGCCCTCCTCACCGCACGCGGCATGAACAGCTTCGGCTGGGCCAACGCCTGGCGCAGCCTGTGCTGGGCGAGGCTGAAGAACGCGGAGAAGGCGTACCAGCTGGTCGTGAACAACCTGAAGCCGTCGGCCAACGGCAGCAACGGCACCGCGTTCAACCTCTTCGACATCTACGAGGTGGAGACGGGCCGCGGCATCTTCCAGATCGAAGCGAACTTCGGCACCCCGGCGGCGATCGTCGAGATGCTGGTCTACTCACGGCCCGGACACATCGAGCTGCTGCCCGCGCTGCCCGCCGCCTGGGCGGCATCCGGCTCGGTGTCCGGCGTGGGCGTCCGCGGCGGCTTCGTCGTCGACCTCAGCTGGCAGAACGGCAAGGTCACCCGGGCGACGCTGAAGAGCGTCGGCGGCAGCGGCGCGACCGTCGTCGCGGGCGGCGCCTCGCGGAAGATCAGCCTCAAGCCCGGTGAGTCCGTCACGCTGCGGAACCTCGGATGAGGGCCGCCTGGTACCGGCGCCGCGCGGTGGGCGTCGTCTCAGCACTGGTCCTGGCGGTCTGCGGCCCCCTGACCGCCTCGTCGGCGGCACAGGCGCAGTCCCCAGCGCAGGCGCAACCGCTGTCGCAGGCCTCGACGGGCACGGCGGCGACCCCGGCCGCCGCGAAGGGCAAGCACTCCGTCGTCACGTGGGGCGCCAGTGCCGACCGGCAGGGTGCCGGGCCCGCCGACCGCAGCTACCGGTTGATCGTGCGTACCAGCGTCGGCGGCACGAACATGCGTATCCGGCTGTCCAACGCCTTCGGTGACCACCCGGTGACCTTCGCGAGTGCGTACGCCGGGCTGCAGAAGCAGGGGGCGGAGCTGGTCCCCGGCTCCAACCACCCCTTGTCCTTCGGCGGAGTGGCGTCCGTCACCGTCCCGGCCGGCGAGACCGTGCTGAGCGATCCGCTGCCCGGCAGACTGGCCGCCCAGACCAACCTGGTCATCAGCCTGTACGTGACGGGCGCTCAGGGACCGACGACCGGTCACGGCATGGCCATGCAGACCAACTACGCGACCGCGGGCAACCACGCCGCCGAGGAGGGCGCGGCCAACTGGACCGATCCGATGGGCTCCTGGTACTGGCTGGACGCCGTCGCCGTGGAGACGTCCACGGCGGTCAGCTCGGTGGTGACCCTCGGCGACTCCATCACCGACGGATGGGCCTCGACCACGGACGAGAACCGCCGCTGGCCCGACTATCTCTCCCGGCGGCTCCAGGCCGCGTCCGGCAGCACGGTGAAGGGAGTGGCGAACGAGGGTATCTCGGGCAACAAGGTGCTCGCGGACGGAGCCGGGGAGGCCGCGCTGAACAGGCTGCAGCGTGATGTGCTCTCCCAGCCCGGGGTCAGCACGGTGTTCCTGTTCGAAGGCATCAACGACATCAAGGCCCATTCCGGCGTGACGGTGGACGACATGATCGCCGGCTATCAGCAGATCATCGACCGGGCGCACGCGGCGGGCAAGTGTGTCGTCGGCGCGACCGTCATGCCCTTCAAAGGCTGGTACGAGTACGACGCCGCCTCCGAGGCCGTGCGCCAGGGCGTCAACGACTGGATCAGGAACAGCGGCGCGCTCGACGCCGTGACGGACTTCGACAAGATCACACGTAATCCGTACGACCCGCAACTGATCCTGCCGTTCTTCGACGGCGGCGATCACCTGCACCCCAACGACAAGGGAATGCAGGCGATGGCCGACGCGGTCGACCTCGGACGCCTGACGTCCTGCCGACCACCTCAAGGTTCTCCAGGCCCAGCGGAAACGACGTTGGTGGCGCCGCCGTTGAGGGCTGGGGCACCTCGTTACGACCTCGTGCGGCGCGGAGCGTAGTGGCTCAAGAACATGTCGACGCCGCCGGCGATCAGACGGTCGGTGAGGCTGTCGTCGATGTCGGTGCCGTAGGCGCTGAAGACGAGGTGGGGATAGAGCAGCAGCGAGTAGAGCTGCAGGGTGGCCACATCGAAGTCGGAGATGTCCAGTCGGCCCTGTTCGGCCACCTTCCTGAGCGCCCCCGCGACGGCGGGGTGGTGGCGCTCGGTACTGCCGTGCCGCCAGGCCTCGCCGAGTTCGGGGAACCGGTGCAGCTCCCGGCCGACGACGTTTTGCAGCGCGAGGATGTCCGGGTTGGTGCGGATGCCGTCCACCCAGGCGCGGGCAGTGGCGACCAGGGCCTCGCGGAGGTCCTCCGCCTCGGCGAGGTGGTCGATGGCTGTCACCAGGGTGCCACCGAGCGGTGCGTCGAGTGAGTCCTTGATGACCCCGATGAACAGGGCTTCCTTGCTGCCGAAGTGGTTGTAGACGGTCACCTTGGACACGTCCGCTTCGGCGGCGATGACGTCGACGCTGACGTCGAAGCCCTCGCGCAGGAAGAGCTCCCGGGCCGCTGTGACGATGGCCTGCCGCTTGGCCTCGGCGCGTGGTCCGGCCGGTGGCCGCTTGACGTCCTTCGTGCTCATACGGCAAGTCTATCCAGGTAGTGAACTGAACGGTTGAGTTCATGTGAACTGTTCCGTACAGTTCACATGGTGGGGTTCGTGCGGAACCCTCTGTCTGTCACACCTGGAGAGTCGTCATGACGCACAGCACTGTCGGTGCGGAGCGCGCGTCCGCATCCCCTCAAACGGCCGATTCGCGCCGTTGGGTGATGCTCGCGCTGCTCTGCCTGGCTCAGTTCATGCTCATCCTCGACGTCACCGTCGTGAACGTCGCCCTGCCCGACATGGCCGCCGACCTCGACCTCGGCCGGGAGACACTGACCTGGGTGGTCACCGCCTACACCCTGTGCCTCGGCGGGCTGATGCTGCTCGGCGGCCGGCTCGCCGACGCGCTCGGCGCCCATCGCACCGTGCTCGCCGGGCTCGCCCTCTTCACCGCGGCGTCCCTGATCACCGGACTCGCGACGGGCGTGCCCATGCTGCTGGGCGGGCGGACACTCCAGGGCGTGGGAGCCGCCTTACTGTCTCCCTCCGCCCTCTCGATCCTCACCACCGCCTTCCACGGCCCGGAGCGCAACAAGGCGCTCAGCGTCTGGGCGGCGATCGGCGGTACCGGCTCGGCGGTCGGCGTGCTGCTCGGCGGAATGCTGACCGACGGCCCCGGCTGGCGATGGGTCTTCTACATCAACGTGCCCATCGGGATTCTCGCCCTGGCCGCACTGCCCGCCGTTCTTCCGTCCCGCCCGCCGCAGCCCGCCCGGCTGGACCTGCCCGGCGCGCTGCTGGTCACCGCGGGCACCGGATCACTCATCTACGGCTTGGTCAAGGCGGGTGACGGCGGCTGGAGCGCAGCCACAGCGCTGCTGCCGCTGCTCGGGGCGGCGCTCCTCTACGGAGCGTTCGTAGCGGTCGAGCGATCCAGTCGAGCCCCGCTGATGGACCTGCGGATGCTCACCCGCCGTCCCGTCGTGGCGGGCGCGTTCCTGATGCTGATCGCCACGGCGCTGCTGATCGCGTTCTTCTTCCTCGGTTCGGTCTACCTCCAGCACGGACGCGGCTTCAGCCCGCTCAAGACCGGGCTCGTGTTCCTACCCGTGGCCGTGGCCACCGCACTCGGCGCCCATCTCGGATCCCGGCTCGTCGGCAGGATCGGCAGCAGGCCGACCGCCGTGGGCGGCATGCTGGTCGCGGCGGCAGGGACCGTGCCGCTGGCTTGGCTGTCAAGCGACGGCAGCGTGTACGCCGACCTGCTGCCGGGCCTCGCTGTCGCCTCGCTCGGCATCGGCGCGGTCTTCGTCACCGCCATGACCACGGCGCTGGCCATGGTCGCGCACGAGGAGGCCGGGCTCGCCTCGGGTGTTGTCAACACCTTCCATGAGGTGGGTGGTTCGATCGGCGTGGCTGTCACGTCCACCATCGCGGCTGAGGGCATCGAGCACGGCGTCATCGACGGCTTCAGGGACGCGTTCACGCTCAGCGCGGTCGCCGCCGCCGTCGCGGCCGGGGTCGCGCTGCTGCTCGTACCGCGCGGGAAGCCTCGGATGACCGGGGGCCCGCATGTGCACTGACGTCGCCTGACCGCACCGCGGTCGACGGGGAACCGTGGGTGCGGGAAACCCGGACATGCCCGGCTCAAGGAGTGTCGTCGGGACGCAGTCCGGTCAGGGTGACGCTCACGAGCCTGCGCACCGCGGCCTTTGAGGGGAGGTCGCCGGCCGCGGTGAGGGCGTGGAGGCAGTAGGTGGCGAGCTCGCCGGGGGCGATGTCGCCGCGGAGGTCGCCGGTGCGAACGCCCTCGGCCACCAGATCCCGGACCATGCCGTGGAGTCGCTGCTGTGCCTCAGTGACGTGCTGATCCCGGTGCAGGAACGCCGAGAGATCGGTGTCATGGTGCCGGCGGGACTCGTGGGAGATGAGGGCGAACGCCTCCAGCACGGCCTTGAGTCGCTCACCGGGGCCGACGGCCCGGTCCCGGGCCTCGACGAGGAGATCGAGGTGGCCGCCGATCTGCCGCTCGTGCCAGGCGAGCAGGATCGCTTCGGTATCCGGAAAGTACTTGTACAGCGTCGCCCGGCCGATGCCGGACTCCTTGGCGATCTGGGACATCGTCACCGACGCCAGTCCGTGTTCGGCGACCAGCGCCGCGGTGGTGTCCATGACGGCGGTGCGCACCGCCGCCCGGTGCGCGTCGATCGTCTCGTTCCACAGCTTCGGCACCTGCTCAGTGTACGACTCGACGTTGACGAGACAGAATGAGTTGACAGCGACATAGTGTCTCGATAAAGCTGAAGTCGGCACCGGGAATCCGGACCGTCACGGCCAGGGAAGGACACGACCATGGCTCGCTCGACCCCTCACCCCCACTACGATCCCGAGACCTCGCGCAGGCCGGAGGACCTCTACGCCAGTCCGCCGCCGTGGGACATCGGCCGCCCTCAGCCGGCGCTTCTCGCCCTCGCCGAGGCCGGTGCCCTCCGCGGCCGGGTGCTGGACGCGGGCTGCGGAACCGGTGAGCACGCGCTGCTGGCCGCGGGTCTCGGTCTGGACGCGACGGGCGTCGACCTCGCTTCCAACGCCCTGCGCGTGGCCGAAGCGAAGGCCCGCGACCGAGGCCGCCCGGCGCGGTTCATGCGCCACGACGCCCGTCGACTGGCCGATCTGCACGAGCGGTTCGACACCGTGCTCGACTGCGGGCTCTTCCACATCTTCGACGACCACGATCGCGCCGCCTACGTCGACGGCCTGCGGTCCGTGCTGTCGGCGGGCGGCCGCTGCTTCATCCTCGCCTTCAGCGACCGGCAGCCGGGCGAGTGGGGACACGTGCACCGGCTGACGCGCGGCGAGATCGAGGCCGCGTTCGCCGACGGATGGCGCATCGACTCGATCGAACCGGCCACGCTCGACATCACCACCGACGCCGCCGGCATCCAGGCCTGGCTGGTCGCCCTCACCCGCATCTGAGCCTCCGCGGGGCGGCACCTCACCGCCCGCGCGGAGAAAGGAACACCATGCTGACCGCCGAAGCCCGCGTCGAGACCGATCGTCCGAGCCGGTATCTCGTGCAGCTCTGCAAGCACTTCGACAACAAGGGGCGGCACTTGGGACATCGGCCGCGCGGCCACAACGGCGAGGACGCGCAGGCGCTGCAGGAGACGCGGGCGGTGGCAGCCCAGGCGCAGGTCGAATGGTCCGAGACGCGGGGGAGCGTCCGCCTTCCCTGGGGCCGGTGCGAGCTGCGGGCCGAACCGGGCGCGCTGACCGCACACGTCGAAGCCGTCGACGAGGAGAACCTGCGCCGGCTCCAGGATCTCGTTACCGGGCACGTCGAGAGGTTCGGCAGGCGCGAGGAGCTGACGGTGGCCTGGGAAGAGCCCGAGGCCGCGATGGAGCCGGCCGACGACAACGCCGCCGGCGCGGCTCCGGCGACGCGAGGAGAGGTCGTACGACGAGGTCGGCGCGCCAGGACGGCGGCCCTCGTGGCCGTCGGTGTGCTCGCCGTCGCCGTACACCTCGGGCTGGGCGGAGTCCTGCTCGCGAACTGGCGGTGGACGGGATGGGCCGTGGGTGTGGTCCTGGCGGTCGTCCTGCTGAAGGTCACTGTCCTGACGGGTCTGGGCCGCTTCGTCGTACGACGAAACAGGATCTCCAGGGCCCGCTGACGCCGACTTAGGGCGGCCTTACTGCTCCATGGCTCCCTGGGGCACCGGATACCGCTCGTCGAAACGGCGCAGCTTCCACAGGGCGACGGCGCCGATCCAGGTCACCAGGAAGGTGACCACGATGACGATGCCGATGGTGTTGAGGTCGATGCCGGTGAGCCACGACCAGGGCCGTCGATCGGCCGCACCGAACCGGTCCGCCAGCAGGGAGACCAGTTCCACCGTGCCGACCACGAACGCGACGAAGATCGACAGTCCCGTCATGGTGAGGTTGTAGTAGATCTTGCGGACGGGGTTGGAGAACGACCACTCGTACGCCTTCGCCATGAAGACGCCGTCCGTGGTGTCCATCAGGCTCATTCCGGCGGCGAAGATCAGCGGCAGCGCGATGATGGCGAGCGGCGGCAGGGTGCCGTCCGCGGCCGAGCCCGCCGCGAGGCCCAGCGCGCCGACCTGGGTGGCGGTGTCGAAGCCCAGGCCGAAGAGTAGGCCCACGAAGTAGAGCTGCCAGGTGTGCTCGATGAACTTGTTGTAGCGGCCCTTGAAGACACGGTTCATCAGACCGCGGTCGGCGAGCAGCTGCTCGAGTTCCTCCTTCTCGTGGCGGCCCGCCTTCGCCTCGCGCCAGGTCCTGAAGATGCCGCGCAGCACGGCGAAGTTCAGCGCGGCGATCGCGTACAGGAACACCCCCGAGACCAGCGTGCCCACGACGCTGCCTATTTCGGCGAAGCCCGCCTGGAAGCGGTTCGCGGCCTGGGCGGCGAAGGCGATGCCGACGGAGAGGCCGAACACGACGGACGAGTGGCCCAGTGAGAAGGCGAGACCCAGACCGAGCGGGCGCTTGCCCTTCTGCAGCAGGTAGCGGGTGGTGTCGTCGATGGCCGAGATGTGGTCGGCGTCGAAGGCGTGGCGCATGCCGAGGGTGTAGGCGAGCCCCGCGGCCCCCGCGTACAGCAGTGTGCCGTGGCTGTCGGTGAGCCCCTGGTAGCGCGCGTTGTAGTACGCGAAGAGTCCGAAGCCCGCGACGTGGAGCGCCGCGACGAAGCCGTACATCGCCACCAGGCGGCGTATCTCTCCGCTGTCGAAGCGGCGGCCTCGTGCGGTGGCCCGCTGGGCGGGCGCGGCGTTCGTGCTCATGGGCTGCTTCTCTCGGGGCGATCCTGACCGGCCATTACTGCGCCCACACCTTATATGCGATCAATGTGCAGGAGCGGGTGCGGGCCTACTGCGAGGGGGATTCGGTGCGGCGGCGGGTTCGGATGGGTCATGTCGAAGGATCGCCACCTCGCCCCGGAGATGAGGTCGAACGCGTGACCGCTCGGGCCCCTGACGGAGCCCGAGCGGTCACGCGTGCTGCGGATCAGAGCCGGTCGAGAATGCCCTGGAGCTGCTTGACCTCGGCGGACTGGCCCGTGACGATGCCGTCGGCCATCGTCTTGGCGTCGGTGTTCCGGCCGCTCTTCTGCTCGGTCCTGGCCATGCCGATCGCGCCGTTGTGGTGGTCGATCATCATCTGGGCGAACATCTTGTCGAACTCGGTGCCCTTCATGGCCTTGAGTTCCTTCATGTCCTTGTCGGACATCATTCCGTCGCCCATGTCCATCCCGGGCATGTTTCCCATGGCGGTCGGCTTGCCCCAGGACTGAAGCCAGCCCGTCATGGTCTTGATCTCGGGGTCCTGGGCCTTCTCGATCTTCGCGGCGATGTCCTTGATCTCGGAGTCGGAGGCGCGGCCGTCGGCCAGCTGGGCCATCTCCACGGCCTGCTGGTGGTGCGGGATCATCGACTGAGCGAAGGTGACGTCCGCGTCGTCGAAGGCTTCGGACTTGGCGGCCGCCGTCGCTGACGCGGAGCTCTTGCTGCTGCCGTGGTCCATGCCGCTCATACCGGTGCTGTCGCTGCTGCAGGCGGAGAGCAGCAGGGCTCCCGCGGCTACGACGCCGGCGGCCGCGATGCGTCGGGCGGGCTGGCGGCGCAGGGCGCGCGTGAAGGCAGTCATCGTGAATTCACCTCGTGTGTGGGTTCTCTGGCTGTTTTGGCGTACGCGTCATCGCGGGACGGCGCAGGGGTGCGCGTCCGCGAGGGCGGTTCGGCCTAAAGCCGCAGGACCGACAACCGGGTGAGATCGGGGCCGCGTGGCGGAGGGTTGGGCCGCAGCATGACCGGGGCCTCGGCGAGGAGGGTCGCCAGCCAGTCGGGGCGGCGGGAGAACGCCATGCGCAGGAGCGCGGCGAGCACCCACGCGGTGACCAGAACCGCCATGCACAGCGAGAGCATGTCCATCGCCATGGCGGGCTCGTGCGAGGACGATGTGTGCGCGGGATCCAGCGCGTGACCCTGATCCAAAGACGCCGGAGCCCGCATGGGGTCGTGCGCCGCGGACGGCGTGTACGTCGTCGACGCCTGGGACGCGGCGCCCATCCCGGAGCCGGAGGAGCCGGCGGGGTGTCCCACGGTATGCATGACGAACACGCCCAGCGCCAGCACCACGACGAGCAGAAGGTGCCCGAGGGCCGCTCCTGTCCGTACGTTTCGGCTCACACGCACTCTGGGGTCTCCGCCTGTGATCGCTCCGGATGTTGCTCTGCGACAGTACCGAAAGTGGAGCGGCCGTGCGGCGGCGGGCATCGGTGTCAGGTCAGCCGGCACCGGGCGGCTTCACCCGGAAGAGCGTTAATACGCCCACGTCGTGACGTTCCGCTTACGATCAGTCACATGCCGCAGGAACCGGTCGGCCGCACGGCGTCGCGCAAGCCGACCCTCGCACTCCTCGTGGGCCTGGCTCTGCTGCTCATGGCCCACGTCGTGGCGTGTGCCGCGCATGCGGCCGCGAGCCACACCCACCCTGCGGCGGCCGCGTCCTCGGTGCACGCGGCGTCCGGCGCCGACGACCCGCCGCAGGTCTCCGACGCGTCGGACTGCGCGGCGGACGGCGAAGGCGACGACCACCCGGGACACGGCGCCACCTGCTGCGACCCGGCCGACTGGACCGCGAACGTACGCGCGCCGGCAGGAGCCCTGCTGCTGGCCTTGTCTCTGCTCGCCCTGCTCGTGCTCCGCCGACGCGGGGAAGACCGGGCGACATCCGGCGGCCCACCCGGAGGACGAGAAACCTCCGACGGGCCGTCCCCCGGCGGTCCCCGACTGCTGCGACTCGTCTGCGTCAGCCGTACGTGACGTCGCCCGCCCGGCGCATCCGCCGGGTGTCCGGCACACCTTCCCGTACGGCACAGACACGCGGCCTCCTCGCGGGCCGCGGAAGGACCACGACATGAGCACGGCCCTGCGCAGGATCTCCTCGCGCGACATCTCCTCCTTCCTCGCGGCACATGAACTCCCCGACCCGCTCGGCGCACCGCGCCGGTCACCCGCCGGCCTGGTCGGCAACACCCCCGTCCTGTGGATCGGCGAACCCTTCAACCCCGCGGGACGGGGCTTCTGGGCCAAACTCGAAGGCGCCAACCCCGGCGGCATCAAGGACCGCGCGGCGCTGCACATGGTCTCCGCGGCGCGCGAGCGCGGCGACCTCGCGCCCTGCGCCCCGATCATCGAGTCCACCAGCGGCACCCTCGGCCTGGGCCTGGCGCTGGCCGGGATCACCTACGGCCACCCGGTCACTCTGGTCACCGACCCCGGCCTGGAGCCACTGATGGCGCACCAGCTCCGCGCCCTCGGCGCGCACGTGGACGTCGTCACCGAGCCGCACCCGGTGGGAGGCTGGCAGGAGGCCCGCCGGCAACGGGTCGGTGAACTGCTCGCCCGTACGCCCTCGGCCTGGTGCCCCGACCAGTACAACAATCCCGACAACGTTGCCGCCTACGCCCCGCTCGCCCTCGAACTCACCGTCCAGCTCGGCCGGATCGACGTCCTCGTGGCCGCGGTCGGCACCGGCGGACACTCGGCCGGTATCGCCCGCACGTTGCGCGCCTTCCACCCGGAGCTCAGACTCGTCGGCGTCGACTCGGTGCACTCGACCGTCTTCGGCCAGCCGGCGGGCCCGCGCCTCATGCGGGGCCTCGGCAGCAGCATCCATCCGGGCAACGTCGACCACGCGGCCTTCGCGGAGGTCCACTGGGTCGCTCCCGGCGAGGCGGTGTGGACCTGCCGCGAACTGGCCCGCGGCCACTACGCCAGCGGCGGATGGAGCGTCGGCGCGGTGGCGCTGGTGGCGAACTGGCTGGCCCGTACGGAGCCCGCGCGCACCCGTATCGCGGCGGTCTTCCCCGACGGTGTGCACCGCTACTGGGACACGGTCTACAGCGACGACTACTGCCGGACCCATGACCTCCTGCGCCGTCTCCCGGCCGCCGAGCCGGACGAGATCGCGCACCCCGGCGAGCGTACGGTCGAGCGCTGGACCCGTTGCGCCGGCGTCACCGCACCCGTCGGGACGGAAGGGGCGGCGCGATGAAGTCACTCGCCGAGCAGTTCCGTTCGTTCAACGGATGCGTCCGGCTGCTGATGGTTCAGCAGTTCACCATCAACACCGCCTTCTACATGCTGATGCCCTATCTCGCCGTTCATCTCGCGGACGGGCTGGGGATGGCCGCCTGGGCGGTCGGCCTGGTGCTGGGGGTGCGCAACTTCACCCAGCAGGGGATGTTCCTGGTCGGTGGCACGCTCGCCGACCGGCTCGGCCACAAACCCATGATCATGGCCGGATGCGGTCTCCGGACCGTCGGATTCGGCCTGCTGGGGTTCGTGGACTCGCTGCCGGCTCTCGTCGTGGCCTCGGCGTTGACGGGGTTCGCCGGAGCCCTGTTCAACCCGGCGGTCCGGGCCTGTCTCGCGCAGGAGGTGGGGGAGCGCAGAGTGGAGGCGTTCGCGACGTTCAACGTCTTCTACCAGGCAGGGATGTTCGTCGGCCCGTTGGTCGGACTCGCCCTGCTGTCCGCCGACTTCGGGCTGGTCTGCTCCGTCGCCGCGCTGCTGTTCCTCACCCTGACGGTCGTTCAGTTCCGCATGCTGCCCGATCGCGGGGGCAGCCCGAGGGCTGAACCCGGCGGCGTGCTCGCCGACTGGCGCACCGTCGTCCGCAACCGGCCGTTCCTGCTCTTCTCCGCCGCCATGATCGGCTCGTACGTCCTGTCTTTCCAGGTCTACCTCGCGCTGCCGCTGCAGGCGCACCGGGTGGCCCCGGGCAGTGGCGACGCGGTGACCACGGCCCTGTTCGCGGTCTCCGCCGGGGTGGCCGTGGCCGGGCAGATGAAGATCACGGCATGGGTGCGGGCGCGATGGACCGCGCGTCGCGCCATCGTCCACGGCATCGCGCTCATGGGCGCCGCCTTCCTGCCGATGCTCCTCGGCACCGGAGCGGTGACCGGAGACACCGGTGCCATCGGCCGGCTGACGGCTCTGGCACCCCTGTTCGCGACGGTCACCCTGCTCGGACTGGGCACGGCCGTGGTCTATCCGTTCGAGATGGACACCGTCGTCTTCCTCGCCGGCGGGCGGCTGGTCGCCACCCACTACGGTCTGTACAACTCCGTCTCCGGACTCGGCATCACTCTGGGAAACCTGATCACGGGCGCCCTCTGGGACGCCGCCGAACGCGAGGGGCACCCGGAGTTGACGTGGTGGGCGCTCGCGTTGACGGGCGCCCTCTGTGCCGGATGCGTCGGCCTGCTGGCCCGCTCGGGCCGCCTGACACCTCGGGCCGAGCCGGACCTCACCGTGGTGGCCAGGTCCAGCAGCAGGTGACCGGGGGCGCCGGGCAGGCCCGTGCACGGCTGATCCCTAGGTGTTCTCCGCCCTGGACATGCGCAGGGCGAGGTCCCGGAGCAGATCGGCCGTCTTGATGTCGGTCCGTCCGGAGTCGTGGATGTCGGCGAGTTCGGAGAAGAGGAAGGCGAAGGCGCCCACGAGCGAGATGGCGGCCGGCAGGTAGGCGTCGGCGACGGCCTGGCCCGCTTCCGCGGGTCCCGCGTCGGCGGGCACCTCGACGCGGGGGAACACCTCCGTGACCAGCGCGCCGAGGTGGGTCTCGGCCGACTCGACCTCGGCGTCCTCGTCCTGGGCGATCCTGCGCACCATCGCGTTGGTCTCGGTGAGGACGCCGATGGCGCGCAGGATGATCTCCGTCTGTTCCATGCCGTGAGCCTAGACGCGCGAAGCCCCGCTGTGACCTCGGTATTCGATTCGAGATGGTAGACAGTGGCCATGAACGACTTCTCCCGCTCCCGCCCGGGCCGCGCACGATGACCGAAGGCGTCGACACCCCGGACCGCCGGGGCCGCACCGGACTCGACCGCGTCGGCCGCGACCTGACCGGCAACCCCCGCGTCAAGATCCGGGACGTACAACTCCTGTCCTGCCACTGGTACGTGGAGCGCACCACCACCTTCGACTTCCGGCACGCCGACGGCACCTGGAGCACCCAGGAACGCGAGACGCACGACCGCGGCAACGGCGCCACCCTCCTCCTGTACGACGCCGAACGCGAAACCGTGCTGCTGACCAGGCAGTTCCGCTACCCCGTGTACGTCAACGGGCACCCCGACGGCATGCTGATCGAAACACCGGGCGGGCTGCTCGACGAGGAGGACGAGCATCCCGAAGTCGCCGTGCGGCGCGAGGTCATCGAGGAGACCGGGCACACCGTCGGCGACGTCCACCATGTCTTCGACATCTACATGAGCCCGGGCTCGGTCACCGAGCGGGTGAGTTTCTATGCCGCCTCGTACGGCCCCTCCACCCGTACCCACGAGGGCGGAGGGCTTGACGAGGAAGGCGAGGACATCGAGATCGTCGAACTGCCCTTCCGTAGCGCCCTGGACATGATCCGCACCGGGGAGATCGCCGACGCGAAGACCATCATGCTGCTGCAATGGGCGGCCCTGGAAGGACCGTTCAAGAAGGCTTGACAAGAAGGCTTGACTTGAAGAGCACTTCAAGTTCCAGACTCCCGTTCAGGCCCGCGGATTTCGGGCCCGAACGGGAGGGACACCATGAGGTACCGCACGATCGGCACCGACCCGAAGACCCGCCGTGAGGTGAGCGTGCTCGCACTCGGTGCGATGCTCTTCGGCTCACGGACGGACGAGAAGACCTCCTTCGCCGTCCTCGACCGCTATGTCGAGGCCGGCGGGAACTTCATCGACACCTCCGACAACTACGCCTTCTGGACCGACGACAGCCAGGGCGGCCAGAGCGAGGCGCTGCTCGGGCGCTGGCGGCGCAGCCGCGGCATCGGTGACGAGATCGTCATCGCGACCAAGCTGGGCGCGCGGCCACTGGCGCCCGGCACCGGCTACATCGACAACCCGGAGGGCCTGTCCGCCAAGGTGATCCGCGAGGCGGCCGAGCGCAGCCGGGAACGCCTCGGCGTGGAGAAGATCGACCTGCTGTACGCGCACATCGAGGACCGGACCGTGGAACCGCGGGAGACCGTGGAGGGGTTCGGCGAGCTGGTCGCCGAGGGCGCTGTCGGGCTGCTCGGGGTGAGCAATCACGCCATTTGGCGGGTGGAGCGGGCCCGCGCCCTCGCCGCCGCGGCGGGACTGCCCGGCTATGAGGTCCTGCAGTACCACCACAGCCTCCTGCGGCCGCGCGCCGACGTGCCCAGCGAGCTCTTCCCCGAGGGCAGCCTCGGCGCGGCGGCGGGGGAACTGCTCAGCTATCTGCGAGCCGAGCCCACGCTGACACTGGTCGCCTACTCACCCCTGCTGACCGGCGCGTACGTACGCCCGGACAAGCCGCTGCCGTCCGACTACGACCACCCGGGAACGCCGGCCCGGCTCGCCGTGCTGAGGGACGTGGCGAAGGAGACGGGGGCGAGCCTCAACCAGGTGGTGCTGGCCTGGCAGATCGGTGCCGAGCTGCCGGTGATCCCCCTCGCCGGGGCGTCCTCCGTGGCCCAGCTGGAGGAGAACCTGGCCGCGGTGGAGCTGGAACTGACGGCGGATCAGCGGGCCCGGCTGGACGCCGCTCACTGAGAGGAACGGCACGGTCCTCGTCAGGGCCTAGTGGCCACTGCCGCGCGGCGACCTGCGTGTCGTCAGGAGGAGCGCGATGTCGTCGGGGCGCTCGGTGGCCTGCCGGGCCTCCGCGGTGAGCAGGTCGGCCGCACGGGACAACGAGGGGCTGCCCGGCCTGCCGTGCGGGGTGCCCGCGCGGGCCAGGGCCGCGCGGAGGATCTCGACGCCCTCGTCGATGTCGGTGCCGGGCCGCTCGACCAGGCCGTCCGTGTACAGGGCCAGCACGGCGTCGGGTTCCAGCTGCAGTTCTGTCACCGGGTACTGGGCCCGCGGGTCCACTCCGAGCACCACCCCGCCGGGCAGGTCCAGCACCTCGGTGCGGCCGTCGGGGTGGCGCAGCAGGGGCTGCGGATGCCCGGCCCGGGCGGCTCGGGCGACTCCCGTGACCGGGTCGACCCTGACGTAGCAGCAACTGGCGAACTGACCCGGATCGAGATCGATGAGCAGCTGGTTGGTGCCGCTCATCACCTCGTCCGGGGAATGGTCGCCGAGCGTGAACGCCCTTACGGCGCTGCGCAGTTGGCCCATCGTGGCCGCCGCCTGTACGCCGTGCCCCTGTACGTCGCCGATGACCAGGGCGAGCCCGTCGCCCGCCTTCACGACGTCGTACCAGTCGCCGCCCACGTCCATGCCCACGGTGCCGGGCAGATACCGCCCGGCCGTCTTCACCAGCGGGTGTGCCGACAGCCGGTGTGGCAGCAGGGCCTCCTGGAGCCCGCGGGCGAGGGCGGACTCGTCGTCGTAGCGCCGGGCCCGCTCCAGGGCCTGCGCGATCAGCCCGGCGAGCGCCGTCAGCACCGTACGGTCCTCGGTGGTGAAGTCGCGGGAGCGGTCGAAGCCCAGGATGCAGGAGCCGACCGGCCGCCCCGAGGCGATCAGCGGCAGGAAGGCACGGGCCCCCTCCTTGGCGTCCAGCGCGATACCCGGATAGGCGGCCGCCAGCTGCCGCATCGACTCGAAGAAGAGCGGGCGGCCATTGGTGAGTACCTCGACGCCGGGCAGCTTGGCGTCCAGGCTCACCCCGTCGAACGGGGCGAGGAATCCCTGCGGGAAGCCGGTCTCCCAGGCCAGGTACATGCGCCGGTCCTGGAGCAGATAGATGGCGAGCCGGCGTCCGCCGAACGCGGGCAGCAGCTCCCGCATCACCACCTCGGACACCTGGCGGGCCGTCACCGCCTCGGTCAGTGCGATGGCGAGGACGATGGGCCGGTACTGCGGCGGTGTCGTCGGGACACCGCTCATGGGCTCGTCGGCCTCGGGCCCCACCGGCACGGCCGCCATCGCCCGCTCGTCGTACGGGATGGCCTCCGCGGTGTCCGCGACCCGCCCCATCGGCACGATCTTGCACGTCAGGCTGTTGGGGCCGGGGTAGACGGACAGCATCAGCCAGGTGCCTCCGGTGCGCCCCGGAGTCGCCTCGCGGCCGTCTCCGCGCGGGCGTCTGATCTGGAAGTGCACCGGATCCGGCGACAGCAGCGCCCCGCGCAGATGATCCTCGTAGGCCGGCCGGTCCAGCCAGGGCACCGCCTCCCACAGGGGCCGCCCCAGCAGCTCCGGGAGCGGCCGGCCGAGCAGTTCGGCGGCGCGCGGGTTGGCGTAGGTGATCAGTCCGAGCCGGTCGAAGGCGAACACACCCTCCGGCAGCAGATCCGCCGCCCCGTCCGCCGCCGGGCCCGGGCCGGGATCCACGACCACGCCGCTGACCCGGTACGGCGGGGCGGGCGCGGCACCAGAGATCCACAGCTCCAGCAGACGCAGTCCGCCGTCCGCGGTACGCACCGGCAGCGGGTGGGGCGGCGGGCTCCCGGCCGCCGTGTCGCGCAGCGCAGCCAGCAGCAGTCGGGGATCGTCGCGGGTGACCGCGCGGGCCAGCGCCTCCGGCGTTCCGGTGAAGCCCTCGCGGCTGGTGCCGAGCAGGGCCCACAGGGCGTCGTCGGCGATGACCGTGCCGTCGGTGGGGTCCCAGGTGAAGCCGCCGACACACCGGGAGGACGGAGCGTCGGCCGGTGGCCGCGTGCACAGCGGCTCCCCGTCCCAGAGGACGCCCTGCCCGTTCTTGTCCAGTGACGCCAGAACGGCACCCAGTTCATCGGCCACCGCCGTCATCCGGTCCCGGTCCGGTAGCACCTCGGTGGCGTCCGAAGCCGAGGGCCGCAGCACCGTCAGGACGCCGAACGGCGTCGCGGCGCCCACCACCGGGACATACAGCGAACCGAACGGGAACGGCAGTCCCGCGGCGAGCTGCGGGTAGCGGCGCATCGTCTCCGTGGGGTCGGCGAGCAGCACCTCCACGCCGAGCCGATGGGCGTCGGCGGCGGGGAACGGGCGGTCCACGTGCATGCGCCACCAGGGGCGGAACAGCGGGCCGGGCAGCCCCGCGAGCACGGCCAGCCTGAGCAGTCCGGGCGTGCTCGAACGCAGGTATACGCCTCCCGCGAAGCCGCGCGCCGCCCGGATCGCGTCCGTCACGGCGCCGCTGAGCAGAGCGGCCAGGCTTGCCAGCGCCTGGTCCTCACGCTCGGCGCTCCCAGTCATCGGTCTGCCCTCGTCCGCCCGCCGCCAGGGGGGTACCACAGCAAGAATGCGCCTTCCAGGCCCCTGACCGCACCTCGAAGCCCTCCGGGGCACGGGGGCGCGCGGCCGTTTTCCACGGCCGTGCTCACTTGTGCCCAGCGCGAAGATACCGGGTCGTACGAGGTTCGGGAGCCGCTCGGAGGCGAGTGATTCAGGAACCCGGTCCGGGAGCGAGCGTCTCGGCGGCGACGGCCGCCACAGCCGCGGCGACGGCGGCGAGCGCGGGGGAGTCGAGTTTCCACTGCTGCCAGAACAGCGGAACGTCGACCGCCCGGTCCGGTGCGAGGTTGACCAACCGCCCGGCCCGCAGCAGCGGTTCGGCCTGCACCTCGGGCACCATTCCCCAGCCCATGCCGGCCACGACGGCGTCCACAAACCCCTCCGACGTGGGCATGAAGTGCCGTAGTGGGCCGGCGCCGCGTTCGCCCCGGAGCGCGCGGGCGAAGTCGTCCTGGAGGCCGTCGTTGCGGTCGAACACGACCAGGGGCGCGTCGCCGATCACGTCCCGCAACGGCGTCTTCGGCGGGCCGCCGAACCATCGCCCGGCGAAACCGGGGCTCGCGACCGGCAGGTAGCGCATGCGGCCGAGCGCGCGGACCGAGCAGCCCGTGACCGCGTCGGGTGACGAGGTCACGGCCGCCATGACCAGCCCCTCGCGGAGCAGCGTGGCCGTATGGTCCTGGTCCTCGCGGCGCAGCTCGAAACAGAGCCGCAGCTCCTCCGGGACGCGGGTGAGCGCGGGCAGGAACCAGGTCGCCAGGGAGTCGGAGTTCACGGCGATCGACAGCCGCGTCGGCTCCCCGGATCCGGTAAGGCCGAGCTCGCCCCGCGCGTCGCGCTCAAGCCGGGCCAGCTGACGCGCGAAGCGCACCACGACTTCGCCCGACTCGGTCGGCCGCACCGGTTTCGTCCGCATCAGCAGGACCCGGCCCGTGCGCTGTTCGAGCGCCTTGACGCGCTGGCTGACCGCCGACGGCGTCACATGGAGGGCGGCGGCCGCCGCGTCGAAGGTGCCCTCGTCGACCACCGCGAGGAGCGTGCGCACCTGGTCGAGGGGGAGTTCCGTCATCACGAGCGCTAATGATACGTAAGAATCTTTAGCTGTACTCCTGGCGATTCTCTTTCTAGCGTCGATGTCATGACAGCCGCCCTGACCGCCGTGGCCGCCGGATTCGGCACCGGCCTCTCCCTTATCGTCGCCATCGGCGCCCAGAACGCGTTCGTGCTGCGCCAGGGCATCCGCCGGGACGCGATCCTCGCCGTGGTGGGCATCTGCGCCCTGTCCGACGCGGCGCTCATCGCCCTGGGTGTCGGCGGGGTGGGCGCGGTGGTGGTGGCCTGGCCGGCGGCCCTCACCGCGGTCGGGCTGGTCGGCGGCGCCTTCCTCCTGGTCTACGGATTCCTCGCGGCACGGCGGGTCCTGAAACCCTCGGCCCTACAGGCGGCGACCGTGCCGACGGGCTCGCGGCGTCGTGCCGTACTCACCTGTCTGGCGCTGACCTGGCTCAACCCGCACGTCTACCTCGACACCGTGTTCCTGCTCGGCTCGATCGCGGCCGACCGCGGCCCGCTGCGCTGGACCTTCGGCCTGGGCGCGGCCCTGGCCAGCCTGTGCTGGTTCGCCGCGCTCGGCTTCGGCGCCCGGCTGCTCAGCCGCTTCCTGGCCCGGCCCTCGTCCTGGCGTGTGCTGGACGGCCTGGTCGCCACGACGATGATCGCCATGGGTGCCTCGCTGATCGCCGGTGTTTGAGGCGTCGTAAGTCCTGCGGCCCCCGCAAGTCCGGTCCCCCGTGGACGCGTTCCGCTCCCGCTCGGCCATAGTGATCCCTGGACCGAAAGATGTATCGAGCAGCCAGGACGAGCGTGGACACGAGCGAGAGCAGTACGGACAGCGGCCCCGCGGCACAGGACCGGACACCGGCACCGGAGCGGGCGAACCGGAGCGGATGGCGCCGCTGGGCGATGGACACCCGGCCGCTGCGCCGCCCCGCCTACCGCCGGCTGTGGTCCTCGACCGTCGTCACGACGGTGGGCAGCCAGCTCACCGCCGTCGCCGTGCCCAAGCAGATCTACGACATCACCGGCTCCTCGGCCTGGGTCGGCTACGCGAGCCTCGCCGGACTGCTGCCCCTCGTGGTCTTCGCGCTGTGGGGCGGCGCCATCGCCGACAGCATGGACCGGCGCAAGCTGCTCCTCATCACCAACAGCGGCATAGCCGTCACCTCGCTGCTCTTCTGGATACAGGCCGTCACCGGACTCGACTCGGTGCTCGTCCTGATGGCGCTGCTCGCCCTCCAGCAGGCGTTCTTCGGCCTCAACTCCCCGGCCCGCAGCGCCTCCATCGCCCGCCTCGTCCCCGCGGAAGAACTGCCCGCGGCCAACGCGCTCGGCGCGACCGTCATGCAGACCGGCCTGGTGATGGGGCCACTGCTCGCCGGTGTGCTCATCCCCGTCGTCGGCCTGCCCGAGCTCTATCTGATCGACGCGCTCGCCCTCTGCTTCACCGTGTGGGCGGTGGTGCGGCTCCCCGCCCTGCCCCCGCTGACGGAAGGGGCGGCCCAGCGGGCGGGCTGGCGCGAGGTCGCCGCCGGCTTCCGCTACATCTCGGCGCACAAGGTGCTGCTGCTGTCCTTCCTCGCCGACATCATCGCCATGGTCTTCGGCATGCCCCGCGCCCTGTTCCCGCAACTCGCCACGCACACGTACGCGCCCTACGGCGAAGGGCTCGCACTCGGCCTGCTGTTCGCGGCGATCCCCATCGGCGCGATGATCGGCGGACTGATGTCGGGCACCTTCTCGCGTGCCCGCAGACACGGCCTGATGGTCATCGTCGCGGTCGCGGCATGGGGTGCGGCCATCACCGGGTTCGGGCTCAGCACCAGCCTGTGGGTGGCGGTGGCCTTCCTCGCCGCGGCCGGGATCGCCGACATGGTCTCCGGCGTCTTCCGCGTCGCGATCCTGCTGTCGGCCGCCACCGACGAGATGCGCGGCCGGATGCAGGGCGTCTTCACGGTGGTCGTCGTGGGCGGCCCGCGCCTCGCCGATGTCCTGCACGGCACGGTCGGATCGGTCCTCGGGGCACGCGCGGCGGTCGCCGGCGGCGGCCTGCTGGTGATCGCCGCCGTACTGGGCCTGGCCGCCGTGACACCGGCCTTGAGGCGTTACACCATCTGACACCGGAAGAGGCCGCGACAGTCATAGAGTGACCGCCATGGGGGACACACGACCTACGTCGGAATTCCATGCCCGGAACATCACCGCCGAGAGCGTCGCACGGCTGGTGGGGGCACTGGACGCGCAGGACGCCAACGACGGCGTGCGACGGTTGCGGGCGTGGGCGCACGAGGCTCTGGCCGCACGGCCCGGAGAGCGCGCGCTCGACATCGGCTCCGGCACCGGATCGCATACCCGGCACCTGGCGGCCGCCGTGACTCCCGGGGGCGAGGTACTCGGGATCGAACCGAACCCCGGGCTGCGCGCGCTGGCCGAACAGCGTGCGGCCGAGGCCGGCAGCCCGGCCCGCTTCGTGGACGGCGACGCGCTCACCCTGCCGGTGCCCGACTCCTCGGTCGACGTGGTGTGGTGCGAACGGGTGCTCCAGCACCTCCTCGAACCGGAGAAGGCCGTCGCCGAGATCGCGCGCGTGCTGCGCCCCGGCGGGCGGGTCGCCCTGCTGGACACCGACTGGGCGACCACGATTTTGCACCCCGGCGACCCCGAGACCGTCGCGGCCCTCACCTCCGGCGCGCTGTCCGCGGCCGCCGACCCGTACTCCGGACGCAAGCTGGTGGGCCGGCTGACGGCGGCCGGTCTGGTGATCGACGACCGGGGATCGCAGGCCCTGCTCCAGAACCACACCTCGGTCGCCTGGCCGCTGATCCGCATGCTGGGTGAGTCGGCCGTGCGCCGTGCGCTGATCACCGAGGGGCAGCGCGACCGCCTGTACGCGGACCTCACGGAGGCCGCCGCGCAGGGTGCGCTGCACATGTCCGTCACGATGTTCGGAGCCGTGGCGCACCGTCCGGAATGAAGCAGAATATAATGGGATCGCCGTCGCTGACGGCGGCACCACGCAAGTCTCCCCTGGTATTGGGGGTACACGAGCACATGAACACCGCGAGCTATGAACTGATCGCAGCGAACTCGACGGTCAACGCGGTCGCCGCCTTTGTCGGTGGCCTCTTCATCGCCGGCGCGCTGGTCTGGGCCGTCCGGCTGGGCATCAAGGTACGGCGCCAGGAGTCGGCCCCGCCTCGCCCCGATGAACAGCCGAGGCTGCCCGCCTCCGGAGCGGTTCACGAAATCCGGGAGCGGCGGGAGCCCGACGAAGTACCGCACGCCGCGGACGAGAGCGAGCGGCTGATGCCGTACAACATCCATGCCGTGGGGAGCAAGCACGCCGCGGACCAGCATCGAAAGCGTTGGGTCCCCGGATCCAGCGGGTCCTTCGGCGGCGGCGGCTCCGGATTGTCGTAATCGGCGCGCTGCACGATATGACCGCCCCACGGGGCGGTCATATCGTCCGTGTGCCTTGTCCACACGCCTAGGGCAGGTCGGCCGCGGAGTCCTCGGGGGCCAGGTCCTGGCGCAGGCGCAGCCACGACGGCTGCCGCAGCAGTCCGGCCCGGGTACGGGTGCTGTACCGGACCTCGCCGACCAGCCGCGGCAGGACCCAGTGCGCCGCGGCCACCTGTGGGACGGTCTCGAACGGACAGCGGTCGGTCGCGGCGGCCAGCAGGAGCCGGGCGAGTTCCGACCGCTCGGCCTCGCTCCAGCCGGTGCCCACGCTCCCGACATAGCGCAGCCGCCCCGCCTCGCGCTGTCCCACGAGAACGGCGCCGGGCAGCCCCGACAGGCGTCCCTTGCCGGGGACCCAGCCGCCGACGATGACGTCCACGGTCCGTACGTTGCGGATCTTGACCCAGGCGCGGGAGCGCACCCCGGGCTCGTACACGGAGTCCAACCGCTTGCAGACCAGCCCCTCCAGGCCGCTCTCCCGAGTCGCCCGCAGGGCCAGCTCCCCATGGCCGACGAGCGCGGCCGGTGTCGACCAGAACGGCCCGTCGAGCGCGAGCCCCTCCAACTCGTGCCGGCGGCGCGCGTAGCGCAGGCCCGTCAGATCGCCCCGCAGGTACATGACGTCGAACAGGACGAGATGCGCGGGAGCCTCCGCCGCACGACGCGCCGCCTTGCCCGGCGACCGGGCCAGCCCCATACGGGACTGCAGGAGCTGGAAGTCACCCCGCCCCTGCTCGTCCAGGACCAGCACCTCGCCGTCCAGGATCGCGGGGGCCGCGCCGAGAACGCCGCCCAGCGAACGGAGTTCGGGATACGCGCCGGTGATGTCCTCGCCCGACCGGGCCCGCAGCAGCACGCTTCCGTCCCCGGGCAGATAGACCACGGCACGCTGCCCGTCCTGCTTCGTCTCGTACGCCCAGCGCATGTCCTGCCCGGCGGGCGGCAGCGTGCCGGGTGTGGCGAGCATGGGAGCGATCAGCGGAAGACTCACAGCTGTGTTGTCGACACACCTCCTCGCGCCCACTCCCGGTTGCCGGCCGTTTCGCCTGAACGGCGTCGCCTTCCGGGGGCGCTGCGCTAGCTCTCCAACGCCTGGGCCATCAGGGTCTGCAGATACAGCCCACGGCGCGCATCGAGCTCGCCGGACCGCCCCGTCCGTACGGCGGTGGCGAACTCCCGGCGCAGCACGGGCCAGGACTCCTCGTGGTCGAGGGCGGTGCTGTCGAACACGAGCTCGGGGTGCCGGCCGAACAACTCGATCCGCGTGATGCCGCGCTCGACGTCGACCGACCCCGACAGCGACGCCTGGCTGATGGCCCCGCTCGCGTGCTCACAGGTGAGCTCGATCCAGCGGCGGAGGTCTCCGGCACCGCGCACACGGACGATGGGACCCAGGGCCGCGTCCAGCAGATCGAGAAGGTGCGGCCCGAGGTCCAGCAGGGCGCCGTGTTCGAGACGCCAGGGGGTCGCGAAGTCACCGCCCAGGAATGCGCCGCTCAGGCAGCAGGACCGTGCGCCTACGACGTCGAGGCCCTGGGCGGCCTTCAGGAACTGCCGGGTGGCCGGGTGGTAACGGTTCGTCAGGACGAGCTGGGAGACGACACCGGCGGTGTCGACGGCGTCCACGAGGCGTTGCGCCGACGGCAGGTCCAGCGCGATCGGCTTCTCCATGAGCAGGGCCTTGCCCGCCTTCGCGGCGACCGACGCGAGCTCCGCCTGCACGGCGGGCGGAACCGCGAAGGCGACCGCCTCGCAGCCGTCGAGCAGTTCCTCGAACGTCGCGGCGACGCCGGCACCGTAAGGAGCGGCCGTTTCTCGCGCCGCTTCGGGGCGGCGTGCCCACACGGACGTCAGCTGCGTCTCTGGCCCGGCGGCGAGCAGGCGCGCGTGCACGGCGCGCGCCCATGGCCCCGCGCCGACGAGCCCGACCTTGACCGGTGCGTGGGGCCAGGCGTGCGAGGTTCCGGTCACGAGAAGTCTCCTCTGCGGTGTGCGGGGGCGATGATGCGCCGTCGACCGACAGCGGCGGAAGCCGAGCGCCGGATCTCCGGGCGGGTGGACAAACTTCACCACGCTGTACGGCATCCCGACCAGGGGGTGCGGTCTTCGGGCTTCGGGACGAAGAGCACCTGAAACACCGGGCTCACGGGGCAGCGGCAGGGGGACCGGCGCACGGCGAGGAAGGCGCACGCCTCTGTCTCTCATGGCGTACCCGCGCCATCATTCGGGGCATGAATCCCACACAGGATGAAGCAGACTTCGCGGACGGTTCCGGCCTGCCCGTGCTGCCGGAGGACTGGCAGCGATGTCTCGCGGTGGCGGCGCACCCGGACGACATCGAGTACGGGACCGCGTGCGCCGTCGCCCGATGGACGGCGCAGGGCAAGCAGATCAGCTACCTGCTGGCGACCCGGGGAGAGGCCGGAATCGACGGCATGCACCCGGACCGTGCGGCGCCGCTGCGCGAGGCCGAGGAACGGGCCGGTGCCCTGCAAGTCGGCGTCGACACCGTCGAGTTCCTCGACCACCGCGACGGGGTCGTCGAATACGGGCCGGCGCTGCGCCGTGACATCGTGCGCGCGCTGCGCCGCCACCGGCCCGAGGTCGTGGTGTCCGGCGCGTTCACCGTGCGGATGGTCGGCGGCATCACGAACCAGGCGGACCACCGGGTGGTGGGCCTGGCCACCCTGGACGCGGCACGCGACGCGGGAAACCGCTGGATCTTCCCGGAACTGGCCGACGAAGGGCTGGAACCCTGGAACGGGATCCGGATGGTGTGCCTCGCCGGTGCCCAACAGCCCACCCACGGCGTCGACGTCACGGGCGAACCCCTCGAACGCGGAATAGCCTCGCTCGAAGCGCACGCCGAATACACCAAGGGGCTGGGAGCGGGGGCCTTCGCGGCGCGTCCGTTCGTAACCTGGGCGGCCGGGATGGGCGGCCCCGCTCTCGGCGTCGAGTCCGCGATCCTCTTCGACGTCCACCAGCTCATCCCGGACGGGCCGCCGCCCTGGGTGTGAGAACCATTCCTCTTCCGTCCTCTTCCGTGAACATCCCGGCGGCCAACGGGCCGAGCCCACGGCCGGCGGCGCGTCGGGCCGAGCCCAGAGGAGTTGCGAGTTGCCCGTCACCACCGATCAGACCTGGTACGACGCCCAGCTCAACGCGGCCACCTGGAACCTCGTCGCGCGGCCTCACCGTGACCTCCCGAAGGCGATGGAGTGGATGTTCCGCACCGCTCCGGGTCCCGGCCCCGAACTACTCGGCCCCCTCGCGGGTGCGTGCGTCGCCGAACTCGGCTGCGGACACGGGGCCCAGCTGGCAGGTCTCGCCGAGCACGGCATCGCCCGAGGCATCGGCATCGATGTCTCCCCGGTCCGCATTCACCACGCCGCCACCAGCTTCCGTGACATCGACGCGCTGGAGTGGTGGCTCGGCGACGCCGTGGCGATCGCGCCCCATCTGCCGCCGCTCGACGCCGTGTTCTCCAACTACGGTGCCGCCTGGTTCTCCGATCCGCACCGATTGCTGCCTCGTGTCGCCCAACGGCTCAAGCCCGGCGGACGGTTGGTGCTGTCCTGCCTGTCCCGTTCGGCCGGGACGCCCGAGGGACGCCGCCGCCTGCTCGTACGCACCGGCCCGGCCCGGTCCCTGTGGACCGTCCGCTGGATGTACAGCGTCACCGGCTGGCTGCGCATCCTCGCCGAGTCGGGCTTCGCCACCGACTATGTCTTCCGGCCCACTGACCGTGTCAACGCTTTCTGGGGGACGGTCGTGATCCAGGCCCGGCGTAACTTGACCTGAATGAGGGGGTTGTGGGGCGAGGAGGCTCATAGGCTGTGCGCGAGTGATCACCGCTGACCCGTGTGTGGTCACTCGCGACCCCCGAGTGATCGCCATCTACCCCTTGTGTGATCTCCATCGACCGGAGGAGCGAACGTGACGCGACGCCCGCAGCAGCCCACGACCAGACGGACAACTGTCCTTCGCCGAGAAGCCGTTGTCGCGGCGGTCCCCGTCGCCGTCGCGGCCCTTCTCGTGGGGGCCGGGCCGGCCGTGGCCGGGACCGTGGGCTCCGCCGGCGCGGGAGACCCGTACTTCCCGCTCTCGGGCAACGGCGGCTACGACGTCCACCACTACGGCCTCACCATCGGCTACGACCCGCAGAGCCGTCACCTCGACGGCAAGGCCGTCATCACCGCCCGGGCCACCCAGCGGCTGACCCGCTTCGACCTCGATCTCAAGGGCCTGAAGGTCACGGGCATCACGATCGACCACGCCAAGGCGTCCTTCCGCCGTGACGGACAGGAACTCGTGGTCACCCCGCGGGACGCGCTGTGCAAGGGCCAGGAGTTCCGCGTCGCCGTCACCTACTCCGGCACCCCGAAGCCGGTCACGGACCCCGACGGCTCCCTCGACGGCTGGATTCCCACGGACGACGGCGCGTTCGTCGCGAGCGAGCCCCAGGGCGCCATGACGTGGTTCCCCGCCAACAGCCACCCCACGGACAAGGCTTCGTACGACTTCAAGCTCACTGTGCCGAAGGGGCGTACCGCCGTGGCCAACGGTGTTCTCCTCGGGCAGAAGACCTCACACGGCCGGACCACCTTCCGCTGGCGGCAGTCCGAGCCGATGGCGGCGTACCTGGCCACCGCGACCGTCGGGAAGTTCGACGTCGAGCAGTACACCACCGCGGACGGCCTCAAGGTCTACAACGCCGTCGACCCGCGCGAGGCGGCCGCCGCCGCGCCGGTCCTGAAGAAGCTGCCGTCGGTCCTCGCCTGGGAGAGCGAGATCTTCGGCCCCTACCCGTTCCGGGCCGCCGGGTCGATCGTCGACCGCGCACCCCAGGTCGGGTACGCGCTGGAGACCCAGACACGGCCCGTCTACGACTCGGCACCGGACCTGAGCACCCTCGTCCACGAAAGCGCCCACCAGTGGTTCGGCGACTCCGTCACCCTCACCCGCTGGAAGGACATCTGGCTCAACGAAGGCTTCGCGACGTACGCCGAGTGGCTCTACACGGAGCAACACGGCGGCAAGAGCGCGCAGAAGACCTTCGACTCGCTGTACGCCAGTCCGGCGAACAGCGACCTGTGGGCGTTCCCGCCCGGCGACCCCGGGAGCGGGGCGCACATCTTCGACACTCCCGTATACGCCCGCGGCGCCATGACCCTCCACAAGCTGCGTACGGCCGTCGGTGACCCGGTGTTCTTCCACATCCTGCGCTCCTGGGCCACCGCCCACCGCGACGGCCACGGCACCACGGCCCAGTTCATCCGCCTCTCCGAACGGGAGTCCGGGAAGAACCTCGACGCCCTGTTCCACACCTGGCTCAACACACCGGGCAAGCCGTCGTCCTCTTGAAGGGTTTCTCGCCCCCGCCGCCCCTACCCGTCCCATCCCTGGGGGCTGCGCCCCCAGACCCCCGCTAAAAGATTGCGCAGTTCCCCGCGCCCCTTTTAGGGGCGCGGGGAACTGCGCGATCAGCCCCCACCCACTCGCGCCCGACGCACTACCTGCCGGGGTTGAAGGGGCGGAGCCCCTGGGATGGGACGGGTAGGGGCGGCGGGGGCGGAGAACGTTTAGGCGGGGCGGAGCCAGAGGGTGGCGAGGGGTGGGAGGGTGAGTTGGATGCTGGTGGGGCGGCCGTGGGTGGGGTGGGGTTCGGGTTTGACGGGGTCCTGGTTGAGGACGTTGCTGCCGCCGTAGTGGGCGGCGTCGGTGTTCAGGATCTCGTGCCAGGCGGGGATGTCTTCGGGGACGCCGAGGCGGTAGCCGTGGCGGACGGCGGGGGAGAAGTTGGACACGGCCAGGAGTGGGGTGCCGTCGGCGTCGTGGCGGAGGAAGGCGAAGACGTTGTCCTCGGCGGCGTCGCCGGCGATCCAGGTGAAGCCGGTGGGGTCGGTGTCGCGTTGCCAGAGAGCGGGTTCGCGGGCGTAGAGGGTGTTGAGGTCGCGGACGAGGTCGCGTATGCCCCGGTGGTCCGGCTCCGCTCCGTAGGCGGGGTCGAGGAGCCACCAGTCGGGGCCGTGTGCCTCGGACCATTCGGCGCCCTGGGCGAATTCCTGTCCCATGAAGAGGAGTTGTTTGCCGGGGTGGGCCCACATGAAGCCGAGGTAGGCGCGGGTGTTGGCGCGTTGCTGCCACCAGTCGCCGGGCATCTTCGAGACGAGTGAGCGTTTGCCGTGGACGACCTCGTCGTGGGAGATGGGCAGGACGTAGTTCTCGCTGTAGGCGTACACCATCGAGAACGTCATCTCGTTGTGGTGGTACTGGCGATGGATCGGCTCGCGCTGCATGTATTCGAGCGAGTCGTGCATCCACCCCATGTTCCACTTCAGGCCGAAGCCCAGACCTCCGTCAGAAGTCGCCCGGGTGACGCCGTCCCAGGCTGTGGATTCCTCCGCGATGGTGACCACGCCGGGGTTGCGGCGGTACACGGTGGCGTTCATCTCCTGGAGGAAGGCGACCGCGTCGAGGTTCTCGCGGCCCCCGTGTTCGTTGGGCACCCATTGGCCCGGCTCGCGGGAGTAGTCGAGGTAGAGCATCGAGGCGACGGCGTCGACGCGCAGGCCGTCGATGTGGAACTCCTCGCACCAGTACACGGCGTTGGCGACGAGGAAGTTGCGGACCTCGCGGCGTCCGTAGTCGAACTCCAGGGTGCCCCAGTCGGGGTGCGCGGCCCGCAGCGGGTCCTCGTGCTCGTAGAGCGGTCGGCCGTCGAACTCGGCCAGCGCCCAGTCGTCGCGCGGGAAGTGGGCCGGAACCCAGTCCATCAGGACGCCGATGCCTGCCCTGTGCAGCGCGTCCACCAGGTACTTGAAGTCGTCCGGGGTGCCCAGCCTCGCCGTCGGGGCGTAGAAGCCGGTGATCTGGTAGCCCCACGATCCGCCGAAGGGATGCTCGGCCACCGGCATGAACTGCACATGGGTGAAGCCCAAGTCGCCGATGTATGCCGGTAGTTGTTCTGCCAGTTGGCGATACGTCAGCCCGGGGCGCCAGGACGCCAGATGCACTTCGTAGACGGAGAACGGAGCCTCGTGCATGGGGTGCTGCGCCGCCCGTCCCGCCATCCACTCGGCATCCCCCCACACGTGGGACGACTCCGTCACGATCGAGGCCGTCGCCGGAGGCACCTCGGTACGCCGGGCCATCGGGTCGGCGCGCAGCGTGCGCGTGCCGTCGGGGCGGGTGATGTCGAACTTGTAGAGCGTGCCCTCGCCGATGCCGGGAAGGAAGAGCTCCCAGACACCGGAGGAGCCGAGCGAGCGCATCGGGAATCCCGTGTTGCCGTCCCAGTGGCAGAAGTCCCCGCAGACCCTGACCCCCTGTGCGTTCGGGGCCCAGACCGTGAAGCGGGTACCGAGGACGCCCTCGTGGGTCATCGGGTGGGCGCCCAGCGCGGTCCACAGCTCCTCGTGCCGGCCCTCGCCGATCAGGTGGAGATCGAGTTCGCCGAGTGCGGGCAGAAAACGGTACGGGTCCTGCACCTCGGACTCGGTGCCGTCGTACGTCACCGACAGTGTGTACTCGGGGAGGGCGTCGAGCGGCAGTACGCGGGAGAAGAGCCCGTCGCCGATGTCGTCCAGCCGCGTGCGCGTTCCATCGATCACCACGGCCACTGCCTGGGCGTACGGCCGCAGCGCCCGGAAGACGACGCCGCCCGGCACCGGGTGTGCGCCGAGCAGCGCGTGCGGATCGTGGTGGGCGCCCGACAGCAGTCGCCCCCGGTCTGTCGCGTTCAACGAAGCGGCAGCGGCCGGTTGGACGCTCACCGATGCGGTGCGAACTGTCACGACGTCAGCCTCCTCAAGAGGGGGGATAGGGCGGGCGGGGCAGCACTGCCGGAGGGCCTTCAGCAGCGTTCGGCGAGCCGCCTGACCGCCGCCATCGGCACGGGCAGCCAGTCAGGACGGTGTCTCGCCTCGTACAGCACCTCGTACACGGCCCTGTCCGTCTCGTACGCGCGCAGCAGCTCGGGCTCCTCGCGCGGGTCCCAGGCCGCCTCGGCGGCATAGCCGGCGCAGTAGGCCTCACGGCAGCTCTGCGCCCACTCGGGACGCCATGGGTGGCGGGAACGGGCCGCGTAGTCGAAGGAGCGCAGCATGCCCGCGACATCGCGCACGGGGGACTGGACGCGTCGGCGTTCGGTGAGCGGGCGGGCCGGCTCGCCCTCGAAGTCGATGACGGACCACTGCTGTCCGGCCCGCAGGACTTGGCCGAGGTGGAGGTCGCCGTGAATCCGCTGTGCGGGACGGACCGCCCCGTCGAGGGCTGCGAGCGCGTCGAAGGCGGACCTCAAGCCCGTTGCGTGCGGCCGGAGTTCGGGAACGGATCGGACAGCGGCGTCGAGACGCTCACTCATCGCAGCCGCGAGGCGATTGTTCTGGCGGGGGCTCGGCACATCGACGGGGAACGCCGAGGCCAGTGCCAGATGTACCTCAGCCGTCGCCCGTCCCAGTTCGTACGCCTCCTCGGTGAACTCCCGCCCCAGGACGAGGGATTCGAGCGCGAGAGTCCAGCCGTCGGCGGCCTCGCGCAGGTACGGCTGAAGGACGCCGAGTGTCGCTTCCTGCGGTCGCGAGGTCCGGAACCACGCGGCGGGAGCGGGCACGCGGGTACAGCCCTGCCGGGCCAGCGCCCACGGCACCTCCAGGTCGGGGTTGATGCCGGGCTGGACGCGGCGGAAGATCTTCAGGATGAACGAATCCCCGTACACCAGGGAGGTGTTGGACTGTTCGGCGTCCAGGAGACGTGGAGCGAGACCGGCGGGCACCGTCACGCGTGTGTCGCGCTCGAAGCGCAGCGGGCCCACGGTGCCCGGCCGGCGCAGGCGCTCCAGGAGCAGGCCCGCCGCCCTGGGGTCGTGGAGGGCGTCGTACACGATCAGGTCGGCCAGCGGGCCCGCGCTCGCCCGTCCGATGACGGCGTGGGCGAGACGCGGCGGCAGAACGTCCCGTACTCCGACGAGCAGTTGGTAGCAGTCGTCGGGCGGGGGAGTGCCGGGGCCGCCGTGGGCGGGCGGGCCGAGGTGTTCGGTGCGGACCAGGAGATGCAGGCACCCCGGGTACAACTCGGTCGTCGATATCAGGCTCAGATCGGTGACGGGCCTGCCCTTGCCCGCGAACCAGCGCTGCCGAGGGAGCCAAGCACGCAGCAACTCGGCTAGCGAGGTCAGCAGCGGAGCGGTGCCGAGGCCGCTGGGACGGTGCAGCGCGGTCTTCGCCATGGCGACACGTCCTTTCTGAGGCATGCGGGCTGGTGGAGCCTGAGGCATGTGGGCTGGGGGAGCGGGCGGCGGCACACGGTCAAGAACGCCTGGTGGCGCCGGGTGCGACAGCGCGCCGCAGCCGGAACCAGTAGAAGCCGTGTCCTGCCAGGGTCAGCAGGTACGGGAGCTCACCGATGGCCGGGAAGCGCACCCCGCCGATCAGCTCCACCGGGTGGCGTCCGTCGAATACGCGGAGGTCCAGTTCGGTGGGCTGGGCGAAACGGGAGAAGTTGTGGACGCACAGGACGAGGTCGTCCTTGTATTCGCGCAGGAAGGCGATGACCGCTGGGTTGGAGGACTGGAGTTCCGTGTAGGAGCCGAGGCCGAATGCCTTGTTCTGTTTGCGGATCTCGATCATGCGGCGGGTCCAGTGCAGGAGCGACGACGGTGACGACATCGACGCCTCGACGTTGGTGACCTGGTAGCCGTAGACGGGGTCCATGATCGTGGGGAGGAAGAGGCGGCCGGGGTCGCAGGAGGAGAAGCCGGCGTTGCGGTCGGGGGTCCACTGCATGGGGGTGCGGACGGCGTCGCGGTCGCCGAGCCAGATGTTGTCGCCCATGCCGATCTCGTCGCCGTAGTAGAGGATCGGCGAGCCGGGCAGGGACAGCAGCAGGGCGGTGAAGAGTTCGATCTGGTTGCGGTCGTTGTCCAGCAGCGGGGCCAGGCGGCGGCGGATGCCGATGTTGGCGCGCATGCGCGGGTCCTTGGCGTACTCCGCGTACATGTAGTCGCGTTCCTCGTCGGTGACCATTTCCAGGGTCAGCTCGTCGTGGTTGCGCAGGAAGATGCCCCACTGGCAGCCGGACGGGATGGCGGGCGTCTTGGCGAGGATTTCCGACACCGGGTAGCGGGACTCCCGACGTACGGCCATGAAGATGCGGGGCATGACCGGGAAGTGGAAGGCCATGTGGCATTCGTCGCCGCCGGCTCGGAAGTCGCCGAAGTAGTCGACCACGTCCTCGGGCCACTGGTTCGCCTCAGCGAGCAGCACCGTGTCCGGATAGAGGGCGTCGATCTCGGTACGGACCCGCTTCAGGAAGTCATGGGTGGCGGGGAGGTTCTCGCAGTTCGTCCCCTCCACCTGGTAGAGGTACGGCACCGCATCGAGACGGAAGCCGTCGATGCCCAGATCGAGCCAGAAGCGCAGTGCCGCCAGGATCTCTTCCTGGACTCGCGGGTTCTCGTAGTTGAGGTCCGGCTGGTGCGAGAAGAAGCGGTGCCAGAAGTACTGCTTGCGGACCGGGTCGAAGGTCCAGTTGGAGGCCTCGGTGTCGACGAAGATGATCCGGGCGTCCTGGTACTGCTTGTCGTCGTCGGCCCAGACGTAGTAGTCGCCGTACGGGCCGTCCGGATTCGACCGCGACTCCTGGAACCACGGGTGCTGGTCGCTGGTGTGGTTCATCACGAAGTCGATGATCACCCGCATGCCGCGCTGGTGGGCGGCGTCCACGAACTCGACGAAGTCCGCCAGGTCACCGAACTCGGGCAGCACCGCGGTGTAGTCCGAGACGTCGTACCCGCCGTCCCGCAGAGGGGACTTGAAGAACGGCGGCAGCCACAGGCAGTCGACGCCCAGCCACTGCAGATAGTCCAGTCGCGCGGTGAGGCCCTTGAGGTCGCCGACACCGTCGCCGTCGCTGTCCTGGAAGGAACGGACCAGGACCTCGTAGAAGACGGCGCGTTTGAACCATTCGGGATCACGGTCCTTGACCGGTGTGTCCTCGAACGTGTCCGGGACGGGCTCGTTGACCATCATGCGGGTGACGCTCCGATCCGCGACGAGGGGCCGACGGTGAGCACATGCGCACCGCCCGGTCCCAGACGCACATAGTTGGCCCTGCCCCAGTGGTAGGTCTCGCCGGTGAGCTCGTCGCGCACCGGCACCGACTCGTCCCAGTCCAGGCCGATGTGCCGCATGTCCAACGAGACCGTGCCGTCCTGGGTGTGGTGAGGATCGAGGTTCGCCACCACCACAACCGTGTCGTCGCCCGTGCGCTTGCTGTACGCGATGAGGGCGTCGTTGTCCGCCGAGTGGAAGTGGAGGTTCCTGAGCTCGTGCAGGGCCTTGTGGCGCCGTCTGATCCGGTTCAGCCGGGTGATCAGCGGCGCGATCGACCTGCCCTCGCGCTCGGCCGACGCCCAGTCGCGCGGCCGCAGTTGGTACTTCTCGGAGTCGAGGTACTCCTCGCTGTCCTGCCTGACGGGGGTGTTCTCGCACAGCTCGTATCCGGAGTACATCCCCCACGCCGGTGAGAGAGTCGCGGCGAGCACGGCCCGCACCTCGAAGGCCGGCCGACCCCCTCGCTGGAGGTAGCCGGGCAGGATGTCGGGGGTGTTGACAAAGAAGTTGGGGCGCATGAACGCGGCCGTCTCACCGGAGAGTTCGGTGAGATAGCCGGTCAGCTCCTCCTTGGTGTCGCGCCAGGTGAAGTACGTGTACGACTGCTGGAAACCGACCGTCGCGAGCCGGTGCATGATCGCCGGGCGGGTGAACGCCTCCGCCAGGAAGATCACGTCCGGGTCGATGCGGTTGATCTCGGCGATGACCCGCTCCCAGAACACCACCGGCTTGGTGTGCGGGTTGTCGACGCGGAAGATCCGTACGCCGTGATCCATCCAGAAACGCAGCAGCCGTACGGTCTCGGCGATCAGCCCCGGCATGTCCTGGTCGAAGGCGATCGGATAGATGTCCTGGTACTTCTTCGGCGGGTTCTCGGCGTACGCGATCGTGCCGTCCAGCCGGTGGTGGAACCACTCGGGGTGCTTCTCCACCCACGGGTGGTCGGGGGAGCACTGGAGGGCGAAGTCGAGGGCGACTTCGAGGTTCAGGTCCGCTGCCCGGCGTACGAACGCGTCGAAGTCGTCGATCGTGCCCAGGTCCGGATGGACGGCGTCGTGCCCGCCCTCCGGGGAGCCGATCGCCCAGGGCACACCGACATCCGAACGGCTCGCCGACAGGCTGTTGTTGGGGCCCTTGCGGAAGGTCCTCCCGATGGGGTGGACCGGGGGCAGATAGACGACGTCGAAGCCCATCTCCGCGATGGCGGGCAGGCGTTCGGCGGCCGTGCGGAACGTGCCGTGCACCGGCACGCCCGGCTGCCCGTTCTCCGGTTGCCCGCTCTCGGACTGTCCGCTCTCCGACCGGGGGAAGAACTCGTACCACGCGCCGTACAGCGCCCGTTTCCGTTCCACGAGCAGGGGCAACGGCAGTGAGCGGGTGAGCCGTTCACGCAGCGGGTGCTCGGCGAGGGCGGACTCCGCTTCCGGGGTGAGGGCGGCCGCGAGTCGGGCGGCCGGTGCCCGGGAATCGTCGCGCAGGGCGTTCGCGGCGGCGAGCACCGCGTCCCGGCCCGCCGACTCCGGTACTCCCGCGGCGGCGCGCTCGTACAGGGTGGCGCCCTCCTCCAGGATCAGCCCGAGGTCGATCCCGGCCGGGACCTTGATCTCGGCGGCGCGGCGCCAGGCGGCGACGGGGTCGCTCCACGCCTCCACCAGATAGGTCCAGTGGCCGATTTCGTCCGGTGTGACGTGGGCGCCCCAGCGGTCGCTGCCGGGGGTGAGTTCGCGCATCGGCGTCCACGGGCCGAGGCGGCCGCTCGGGTCGCGCAGCACGACATTGGCGGCGACCGCGTCCTGGCCCTCGCCGAAGACAGTGGCGGTGACTTCGAAGGTCTCGCCGGCGACCGCCTTCGCGGGGCGGTTGCCGTTCTCGACGACCGGACGGACATCCACGATCGGGATGCGGCCGGTGTCCGGGGTTGTGTCCATGGGTTTCGCCTCCGCCGTCGTTGAGCCCAACCCGCGGTTGGGATCCGCGTCACGCCGAACCGGTTCAGATCCGTGCCGGAACATCCCGCAGATAGTGCTCGGCGGCGTCCGCGGCCTCCCGCGCGCAGCGCTTCCCCATCAGGACGCACAGGGTGTACCCGGTGTTCTCGAAATTGCCCCGCACCTCGTGGTCGGCGGGGGCCGCGAGCAACAGGCGTTCCCAGGCCCGGTATCGCTCCAGATGCCTGGCGACCTCGGCTTTGGCAGGCAGCAGCATCACGCTGGTCACCTTCCCACTCTTTGGACCGCGCACGGCTCGCCTGGGTGGCGGGTGAGGGCCGTGCACGCAGAGGCACCGATCCGTTACGGAGATCGGAGCTCTCACTCATGGTGCCCGTACCGCCACCGAGCGTCTTGTTAGGTCTTCAACAATATTGGTGGGCGCTCTCGTGTTGCACGAATGGAGTAGCACTCTCACTCTGGGACTGACTCAGAAGCGATCATTGCTCACGCTTCGTGTTCGGGGCTCGGCCCGCAGGGGCGAGGAGAAGCAAGAGCTTCGCCGGTGAGGAGCCAACGACGATGAAAGCTGCAGTGCCCTGCTATTACCACCTCGACGTGGAGGTCAGCCCGGAAAGGGTCGGGCAGGTCAGGCGCATTCTGGCCGCGCACCTCCGGTACTGGAATCTGGAAATTCTCGTCGAGTCCGTCTGCCACTGCGCCGAAGCGCTGCTCCACACGATCGAGGAGCACGCGGCGGACAAGAACACGACCATCGAGATGTGGTGGAACGGCCAGCACCTCATCGCGGCCGTCTCCGACAACAGCCAGGACATCCGACCGCACAACGCGCCGCAGGGCTGCCTCGCGCAGATCGCCGCGCTGAGTGACGGCTGGGGCTGCTGCGCCACCGGCGCCGGCGGCAAGATCATCTGGTTCTCGTGGCGGGCCCGGGCCGCGGAACGCGCCCCGCTGGTCCCGGCCGCACCCGCGCCCAGCCTGCGGGAGGCGCGCCAGGCGCCTCGCCAGGTACCGCTGCCGGAGCCGGCGTTCGCCGGCCCCCTCGACGAGAAGGAGGCTCCCGTCGCCGTCGGGTGATCCCGTGACGGCACCTGCGCGGTGACCGTCACCCGGAGACGTTGTGACGGCACCGCGGCCGTGATCGCCGTACGGTGATCGTGTGCGCACCTGGAACGGGCGCCCCTATCCACTGGGCGCGACATACGACGGCGAAGGAACCAACTTCGCCCTGTTCACCGAAGTCGCCGAACGCGTCGATCTTGTCCTGATCGACGCGTTCGGCGCGTCCGGCGACTCTCGTACCCGTACGGTCACGCTGACCGAGGTCGACGGCTTCGTGTGGCACTGCTACCTCCCCGGCGTCGGCCCAGGGCAGCGCTACGGCTACCGGGTGCACGGCCCCTGGGACCCGGCCGCCGGCCACCGGTGCAATCCGGCGAAACTGCTGCTCGACCCGTACGCCAGGGCCGTCGACGGACAGGCCGGCAACGACGCCTCGGTCTTCGAGCACGCACCCGACGGGCCATCCCCGGCCGACAGCGCCGGTCACACCCTGCTCGGCGTGGTGACCGACCCGGCCTTCGAGTGGGGCGACGACCGTCCGCCGAGGCACCCGTACGCGGAGACGGTGATCTACGAGGCCCATGTGCGCGGTCTGACCCGCACGCACCCCGAGGTTCCGGCCGCACTGCGCGGCACCTACCTGGGACTGGCCCACCCGGCGGTCGTCGAGCACCTGACCTCGCTGGGAGTGACGGCCGTCGAGCTGATGCCGGTGCACCAGTTCGCCCAGGACGGTTTCCTCCGCGACCGCGGCCTGTCCAACCACTGGGGCTACAACACGATCGGCTTCTTCGCGCCGCACCACGCCTACGCCGCCCACGGCACCCGCGGACAGCAGGTCACCGAGTTCAAGTCGATGGTCAAGGCGCTGCACGCGGCCGGTCTCGAAGTGATCCTCGATGTCGTCTACAACCACACGGCCGAGGGCAACGAGAACGGCCCCACGCTCTCCTTCCGGGGCATCGACAACGCCTCGTACTACCGTCTGGTGGAAGGCGACCGCGCGCACTACTACGACACCACCGGCACCGGGAACAGTCTGCTGATGCGGCACCCCAACGTGCTCCAGCTGATCATGGACTCGCTGCGGTACTGGGTCACCGAGATGCACGTCGACGGGTTCCGCTTCGACCTCGCGGCCGCCCTGGCACGGCAGTTCCACGAGGTGGACCGGCTGTCGGCGTTCTTCGACCTGGTCCAGCAGGATCCGGTCGTCGGCCGGGTGAAGCTCATCGCCGAGCCCTGGGACGTCGGTGAGGGCGGCTATCAGGTGGGCAACTTCCCGCCGCTGTGGTCCGAGTGGAACGGCAAGTACCGTGATTCCGTCCGGGACTTCTGGCGCGCCGGCGATCGCACGCTCGGCGAGTTCGCGTCCCGGCTGACCGGCTCGTCCGATCTCTACCAGCACGACCGGCGGCGGCCGCGCGCCGGCATCAACTTCGTCACCGCGCACGACGGATTCACCCTGCGCGACCTGGTCTCGTACAACGACAAGCACAACGAGGCCAACGGCGAGGACAACCGGGACGGCGAGAGCGTCAACCGCTCCTGGAACTGCGGCGTCGAAGGCCCCACGGACGACGAGGGGGTGCTGGAGCTGCGCGCCCGCCAGCAGCGCAACTTCCTCGCCACCCTGCTGCTGTCCCAGGGCGTCCCGATGATCGCTCACGGCGACGAACTCGGCCGCACCCAGCGGGGCAACAACAACGCCTACTGCCAGGACAACGAGATCTCCTGGATCGACTGGAACCTGAGCGACGACCAGCGCGAGCTCATGGAGTTCACCCGGCGCGCCATCGCCCTGCGCGCCGCCCACCCGGTACTGCGGCGCCGCCGCTTCTTCCTCGGCGACACCGCGACGCACGAGCATCAGCCGCTGCCGGACCTGATGTGGCTGCGGCCGGACGCCCGCGAGATGACGGACGAGGACTGGCGGCGCCCCGACGCCCACGCCGTCGCCGTCTTCCTCAACGGTGACGCCATCGCCGAGTCCGACCCGTACGGCGACCCCGTGGCCGACGACTCCTTCCTGCTGCTCCTGAACAGTTACTGGGAGCCCGTGGTCTTCCGCCTGCCGGACGCCGACTACGGCGAGCGATGGACGGTGCGGATCGACACCGCCGATCCGCAGGGCCTGCCGGACGAGTCGGAACGCAAGGCCGGCACCGACGTCCATGTCGAACCCCGCAGTCTCGTGCTGCTGTCCCGCCCGCACCGGACCGAGACACGGCGCGGGCGGTCCGCGACCTGATCCGGGCAAGCTCCTCACCCGTACACGCGGCACCCGCGAGTTCGCCGAGACCCCGCCGGAAAAGCGCGGCTGTGCCAGAATTGCGCCGTGGATTGGGGGATCCTCGAACGCGACCACGAGCTCGCCCGACTGGCTGCCGCCGCGCGGGAAGCGGCCGACGGCGCCGGATCGGTGGCGCTTGTCTTCGGCGAGGCCGGTATCGGCAAGTCCAGCCTGGTGAAGGCCCTGCCGGAGGTCATGCCACCCGAGGCGCGGGTGCTGCTGGGGGAGTGCGACGATCTCGCGACGCGACGGCCGCTGGGACCCTTCCGTGACCTTGTCGGAAGCGTCGGCCCGGAACTGGCACAGGCGCTCACCGAGGGCGGCGACCGTCATCGGGTGTACGACGCCCTGCGGATCGAGCTGAGAGGGGCACCGCACCCCGCGGTACTCGTCGTCGAGGACGTGCACTGGGCCGACGAGGCGTCGCTCGACGCCCTGCGCTTCCTGGTCCGCCGGGTGGAGCGGCTCCCGGCCGTGCTGGTCCTGACATACCGGGACGACGAACTGGGCCGTGAGCACCCGCTGCGCCATCTGCTCGGTCAGGTGTCCCGGGCGGAGCGGGTGCACCGCCTGCCGCTGCCCCGGCTCTCACCGGAGGCCGTACGCAGGCTGAGCGCGGCCAGCCGACTGGATCCGGCCGAGGTGTACGAGGTGACGTCGGGCAATCCGTTCTTCGTCGCCGAGGTGGTGGCGGCCGGTGGCACCGGCGGTGTGCCGCCGACGGTGGTGGACGCCGTACTGGCCCGGCTGCGGGGGCTGGACGACGGGACCCGGGACGCGCTGGAGCAGCTGGCCGTGGTGCCGTCCGCGGTGGAACGCCCGCTGGTCAACGCACTGTTGGCGGAAGGGATGGCCGAGCTGGCTGCGGCCGAGCGGCGCGGGCTGCTGGTCGTCACGCCGGAGCGGGCGGGGTTCCGGCACGAGTTGATCCGCCGCGCCATCGCCGACTCACTGCCCGCCGCACGGCGGATCGAACTGAACCGGGACGTGCTGGCCGCGCTCGTCGCCCTGCCGGGTTCCGACGCGTCACGGATCGTGCATCACGCGGCGGAGGCCGGCGACCAGGAGGCGATCGCGCGCTACGGACCCGACGCCGCCCGGGACGCCTCCCGCGCGGGCGCACACCGCGAAGCCGCCGCCCACCTGCGGCTCGTCCTGCGGCAGCGCGAGCGTCATACCCCACTTGAGCTGGCCGGCCTCCTTGAGCGATACGCCGTGGAGAGCTACACGATCGCGGACTCCGGGGCGGCCGTCCGCGCCGAGCGGGAGGCGGTCGCGCTGCGCAGGTCCCTGGGAGACGCGCGGGCGCTCGGTGCGGATCTGCGGTGGCTGTCGAGGATCCACTGGTGGGCCGGTGATGCCGAGGAAGCGCGGGAGGCCGCGCGGGAAGCCATCGCCGTACTGGAAGAGGCGGGCGACGACCGGCTGCTCGCGCTGGCGCTGAGCAACACCTCCCAGCTGCACATGCTGTCCGACCGGCATGCGCAGGCGATCGCCGTCGGTGAGCGCGCCATCGCCCTGGCCCGCCGGGCGGGCGACCTGGAGATCCTCGCGCACGCTCTCAACAACGTCGGCTCCGCCCGCTGGCGGACCGGCGACCCACGGGGACGGGCGCAGGTGGAGGAGAGCCTGAAAGTGGCCCTGGGCGCGGGCGAGGTCGAGCACGCGTGCCGCGCCTACGCCAACATCATCTGGACCCTGCTCGAAAACCTCGACTTCGCCGAGGCCGACCGCTTCCTGGCCCCGGCGATGGAACTGGCCGACCGGGCTGAGCACTTGGGCTTCCTCAGCTATCTCAACGTCGAGATGGCGCTGCGGCAATTCGCCGCCGGGGCCTGGGACGACGCCGAGAAATACGCCGAGGCCGGCGCACACGACTTCGTGCCCGCCCGCTGCCCCGCGCTGACCGTGCTGGCACGCGTACGAGTCCGCCGCGGCAGGAGCGGCGGTGACGAACTGCTCGCCCAGGCCTGGGAGATCGCGGTGCGCAGCAGCGAGCTCCAGCGCACCGGACCGGTCGCGGCGGCCCTGGCCGAGGCGGCCTGGTTGCGAGGCGATCACCTCGCCGTGGCCGAGGCCGCCGGCCCGGTGTTCGCGGAGGCCCATCGGTTGTCCGCCATGCCGCACCGGGCGGAGCTCGGCTACTGGCTCACCAAGGCCGGTCATCCGGTCGAGGCGGACGGCTCGGAGCACCCGTACGCTCTCCAGACCGCGGGCCGCTGGCGCGAGGCCGCCCACATCTGGGCGGCGGCCGGCTGCCCGTACGAGCAGGCCGCCGCCCTTGCCGAGAGCCCTGACCCCGAGGACAAGCTGACCGCGCTCGCCGCTCTGGACGCGCTGGGTGCGGAGCCGCTCGCCCGCCTGGTCCGCGGGGAGTTGCGCGCGCTCGGAATGCGCAGGATCCCGCGGGGCCCGCTCGCGGTGACACGGGAGAATCCCGCCGGTCTCACCGAGCGCCAGTTGCAGGTCGTGCGGCTGCTCGCGGAGGGGCTGACCAACCCCGAGATCGCGGACAAGCTGGTGGTGTCGGTGCGCACGGTCGACAACCACGTCTCCGCCGTGCTGGACAAACTTGGCGTCCGAAGCCGGCGCCAGGCCGCCGCGCGAGCCGTGGAACTGGGCATGCTTCCCGCCGCCGGAAGCTGACGACCTCGCGCATGGACCGATTGCCGTGGCGACGGATCGCGGAGACGGCGGTCTTGGTGTGATCCTTCGTACTGGTCCAGAGCGCGCGTTTCACTGGCCCAAGACCGCCGTCGGAGATGAGTCTGCTGCACCACGATGCCCAGCAGGAGCCGTTCGCTCTCACGTCACACTTCCGGGAGGACTTCTTGGCCCATCTCTAGGTAGCCGCCGGGTGCGAGGTGGGTGGCGGGCACGGATATCCGCGTACCGGGAACCGGGCTAGAACGGGCGTATCGGACCCATCAGGGGGGACTGGGCGAGGGGACCCGGACACGGGACCCCGGCCCGGTCCCCAGACACGGGGATGCTTATGTCCATCACACCAGCACAGGCGGCACGCCAGGAACTGGCAGGATTCAAAGGGCAGTTGATCGGACCGGACGACTCCGGATACGACGAGGCCCGTACCGTGTACAACGCGATGATCGACCGACGGCCCGCCCTGGTGGCTCGCTGCACCGGCGCCGAGGACGTCTCCCATGTCGTGGGCTTCGCCCGCGACCACGGCCTACCGCTCGCGGTGCGCGGCGGCGGCCATCACGGAGCGGGCCTGGGAACCTGCGACGACGGCGTGGTCCTCGATCTCTCCCCGCTCAAGGACGTCGAGGTCGACCCGAAGGCCCGCACGGTACGCGTCGGCGGAGGCTGCGTGTGGGGCGAGGTCGACCGCGCCACCAACGCACACGGTCTGGCCACACCCAGCGGCATCATCTCCACGACGGGCGTCGGCGGCATCACGCTGGGCGGCGGCCTCGGGCACCTCACGCGCAAATGCGGGCTGACCATCGACAATCTCCTGGAGGCCGACCTCGTACTGGCCAACGGCGAGTCCGTGCGGGCGAGCGCCGACGAGAACGCCGACCTGTACTGGGCGATCCGCGGGGGCGGGGGAAACTTCGGCGTCGTCACCTCGTTCGTGTTCCGGCTGCACGAGGTGAGCAACGTCGTCGCGGGGCCCACCTTCTGGCCCGTCGAACTCGGTGCCGAAGTCCTCGCCGCCTACCGCGACTTCATCCCGCACGCGCCACGCGAGCTGAACGCCTTCTTCATGTTCGGATCCGTCCCACCGGGCCCGCCGTTCCCGGAGGAGATCCATCTGCGCAAGGTCTGCGGCGTCGTGTGGTGCCGTATCGGGGACGACACGGAGGCGGCGGCCAGGGAGATGGCACCCATGCTCGATGCCCTGCCCGCACCGCTGCTGCACGGCCCCGCGCCGATGCCGCACCCCGCCATCCAGTCGGCGTTCGACGGGGTCTACCCGCCCGGCGACCAGTGGTACTGGCGGGCCGACTTCGTCAACGAGATCCCCGGTGACGCGGTCGACCTGCACGCCAAGTTCGGTGCCCAACTGCCGACATGGAAGTCGACGATGCATCTGTACCCCATCGACGGCGCCGTGCATGACCATGCCCCGACGGACACCGCGTGGAGCTACCGCGACGCGCGCTGGGCCTCCGTGTTCGCGGGCGTGGACCCCGACCCGGCCAACGCCGAACTCATCAAGCGGTGGAGCGTCGACTACTCCGACGCCCTGCACCCGTTCTCCGCGGGCGGCGCCTACGTCAACATGATGATGGACGAGGGCCAGGAGCGTGTGCGGGCCAGCTACCGCGACAACTACGCCCGCCTGGCCCGCATCAAGGCCGACCGCGACCCGGACAACCTGTTCCGCCTCAACCAGAACATCGAACCGACGGCACAGGCCTGATCACGCCTTGAGGGCCACGCCCCCGTGGACGTCCGTGGGCTCGGGCGAGGTACCGGGCTCCGGGCGCCACAGCGGGCAGGACACGATGCCGGGTTCGACCAGTTCGAGCCCCTCGTAATAGGCGGTGATCTGCTCGGGGCTGCGCAGGACGTACGGGATCGCTCCCGTGTCGTCGTAGCCCTGCTGGGCCTCCTTGAGCGCGGCGTCGGTGTCGGTGCTGTCGTAGTGCACGAAGTAGCTGCCGGAGGGCAGGGCGGCCTGGAGGCGACGGACGATCGACTTGGCCTCCTCGTAGTCCTGGATATGGCCGAGGATGCCCATGAGCATCAGGGCGACGGGCTGGTCGAAGTCCAGGATGCGGCTCGCCGCTTCGATGATCTTCTCGGGCTCGTGCAGATCCGCGTCGATGTAGTCGGTCACGCCCTCGGGGGTGCTGGTCAGCAGCGCCTGGGCGTGCCGGAGCACCAAGGGGTCGTTGTCGACGTAGACGATCCGGGATTCGGGCGCCACGCGCTGGGCGACCTGGTGGGTGTTGTCGTACGTGGGCAGGCCGGTGCCGATGTCGAGGAACTGCCGGATGCCGAGTTCGCCGGCCACGAAGGTGACGGTGCGGATCAGATAACCGCGCGAGGCGCGGGCCATCGTCTCGATGTTCGGGGCGACTTCGCGGTAGGCGTCGCCCGCCACCCGGTCGACCTCGTAGTTGTCCTTCCCGCCCATCCAGTAGTTCCAGATGCGAGCCGAGTGCGGCACCGTGGTGTCGATCTTGGACAGCGCTTCTTGGTCGGGGGCGGGGTGGCCGTCTGCCATGGGAAGTCTCCTGCCGTATGTCACTCGGTCGGTCTCTAACTTATCGTCAATGCCTGTGTACAGCCCCCGAGTTGGGGCTGTGGGGTAGCGGGAGCGCGGATCGGACGGCCCAGCTGTGCCGCATCGAGGGTCACCACGGGGACATGCTGGGACAGGGTGCGCAGCGCCCGCTCGTATGCGTCGACCGCCTCGGTGTCGTCCGTCACGCCCGTCACATGGACGAGGGCGCCGTCGCGTTCGGCCACCGCTTCCGCGAAGTCGAGTGCCTGGATCCACGTCACCCGGGAACGTCCGCGCCGCAGCGGTCCGTAGACCAGCTCGTGGACGAGACTGCCGTCGACGGCCAACCGCCCCGGTGCGGCGAGGAGTTCGCGGTACGGCTGGGTGGGGTTCACATGGTGAAGGTGCCCGCGCGAGCGGCGGATCATGAATCCGTGCCGGGCCAGTTCGGCGATCAGGCCGCTTCTGCCGATGCCGTCGGGACCCTCGACGACCAGCGTTCGGCACTGGGCGAGGGCCTGGTGGAGGATCATCCCCGCACCCACTCCCTCCCGGACGACCGACTCCCCCAGTGTGAAGGGGACAACCCGCACAGGGGGAGTGGCCGTGCGGGTTGTCCGGTTGTGCGGGCGTAGTGGTGGCCTCAGGGGCCATGCGGTGGTGGTGCTCAGGCGATCAGAAAGTCGGCCTGCCCGGACTTGGCGCCCTGGAGGAACGCGATCATCTCGTCGCGGGAGTAGACCAGCGCGGGCCCCTCCGGGTCCCTGGACTGACGGAAGGCGACGCTGCCGTCGGGCAGCCGCTTGGCCTCGACACAGCTTCCGCCGTTCGTGCCGCTCCAGGGCTTCTCCCAGCCCTCGGTTCCCAGATCGACGGCGGACATGCCGCTGTGGACGGATCCCATGGATCACAACTCCTTACGCAGTTCACCCAGGATGGCCCTGGTCCGAGCGACCGGCTCCGCCTGAACGGACATCCGGTCCAGTACTTCGAGATAGGTGACGACGTCGTCGGGCCGGTCGACGTAGACCGCGCCGACGAGGCTCTCCGTGTAGACGACGTCGGGGAGTTCGGAGAAGCCGAAGCGGAAGTGGTGGAACGGGCCGAAGGCGCCCGGGTGGGCCCCCACGCTGAAACGCATGATCTGGATCCGGACCTTCGGCATGTCCAGGACCTCGTGCAGCCGGTCGATCTGAGCCCGCATCACCTCGGCCCCGCCCACCGGCCGGCGCAGCACCGTCTCGTCCAGAACGGCCCAGATGGCGGGCGCGTCCGGCTTGGCGAGCAGGTCCTGGCGCTTGACCCGCAGGGCGACGCGGCGGGCGATGTCCTCCTTCGACTCGTTGGGGAAGCCGACGCGCATGAGTGCGGTGGCGTAGTCGCGTGTCTGCAACAGGCCGGGAACGTAGTGGGGTTCGTAGAGGCGGATGACGCTGGCTTCGCTCTCCAGGCTCACATAGGCGCTGAACCACTCCGGCAGTACGTCGCGGTACTTGTACCACCAGCCGGGCTGGTTGGCCTCCCTGGCCAGGGCGAGGAAGTCGTCGATCTCCGCCGCCGGCACGCCGTAGGTGTGCAGCAACTCCCGTACGTACGGGATGCGGAGCCCGACCTCGGCCTTCTCGATCCGGCGGACCGTCAACGCAGTGACCTCGATGGCCCGTGCGGCGTCCTCGAACGACACCCCCGCCTGTTCCCGTAGCTGCCGAAGCCGCTTCCCGAGAACCATCCGCAGGACGGTGGGGGCGCTGCCGCCAGAGCGGTTCTCGCTCACGTCCTACCTCCCGGAACGGCCGTCACAGCGTGCAGTGTGCCACGCGGTCGATGACAGAGACAGGGCGATGCCAATCGTTCTGAAATTATCAGAACGCCGGTTGCACACTGAGTGTGTCGGCGACCATAGTGATCGAGTGACGTATCGCACACTCCGTGGCGATGGCGTCCAACTGTGCTCGTCCGTACCGGAATTGATGTCTCGGCAGGTACGTACGAGCGCAGCCGTACGCGACCGTGAGGCGAGACCTGGATGGCCACCGTGACCGACGGACAAGCGAGGAACGCCGGCAAGGTCCCCACCGGGGCCAACAAGGTGCTGGCGGCCGCCCTCAAGGAAGCCGGCTGTTCCTACGCCTCACTCGCCCTGCGCGTCAACGAGCTGGGCCGGTGTCAGGGCACGGAATCCCACTACGACAAGGCGTCGGTCACCCGCTGGCTCCAGGGCCAGCAACCGCGGGGAACCACACCGGAGTTGATCGCCGCCGTACTGTCCGAGCGGCTCGGCCGCGCCGTGTCCCCCGCGGACCTCGGTTTCCCCTCCGATCAGCAGCGCCCGGTCGTCAGCAGGGCGCTCGGCTATGGCGAAGACGTGGCAGAAACTCTTCACACCCTGGCGGAGCTGGGGTCCACCGACATTTCCCGGCGCAGCCTCCTCGGCTCGGTCCCCTTTGTGGCCGCCGCCCTGACGATCCCTCAACGTGAGTGGCTGCTCTGGCTGTTGGAGCACCAGGACGCCGTCGAACCGGCCCTGATGGCGAGCGGCGGACCGGTCGAGCAGGTGCACGCGATGATCGCCATGTTCGACCAGATGGACAACCACTACGGCGGCGGCGGAGTGCGCACCAGCATCGTGCACTACCTGTCCACCGAGGTCGTCCCCCTGCTCCAGCGGCGCGGTACGCCACCGCGGCTGCGCCGCCAGTTGTACGCGGCCGCCGCGCGCCTGGCCGCGATGGCCGGCTGGAGCTCGTACGACGCGGGGGAGTACGGCCTGGCTCAGCGCTATATGACCCAGGCGCTGAGGCTCTGCGCCGAGGGCCGCGACCGGGTGCTGGGCGGCCAGATCCTGGCCGGACTCTCCCATCTGGCCACCAACCTCGGCCGCCCCGACGAGGGGGTGGCCCTGGCCCGCGCCGGGATCGTCACCGCGAAGGGCGCGGGCAGCCCGCTCGGCCTGATGCGCCTGTACGCCATGTCGGCGCGAGGGCACGCCGCGCAGGGCCGCTCGGACGAGGCCTCCGAGGCCCTGCGTCTCGCCGAGCGGGAGCTGGACGCGAGCAAGGGAGCCGCGCAGGAGTCGGTGTGGGTGCGCTATCTCGACCACCACTATCTGCAGGCCGAATCCGCCCTGTGCTTCCGTGACCTGGGGCAGGCCGCTCAGGCCGAGCGCACGGCGAGCGAGTCGCTCAGCGCCAACGCGGACCGGCGCAGGCGCCAGGCCATCAGCCGCTCCGTCCTGGCGACCGCCCATCTCCAGCAGGACCGCCTCGACGAGGCCGTCGGCACCGCGACCGAGGCGCTCGACACCCTCAGCACCGTGCACAGCGAACGGTCGATCCAGGCCCTGCGCGACTTCCGCAGGCGCCTCGAGCCCCGCCGCCACGAGCCCGTGGTGCAGGAGTTCGAGCGCAGGTCCCGGGGGGTGCTGGGGGCGGTGGCATGACGGGGCAGGGTGCGGCCGGGACGCCGGGTGTCTCAGGGGCTGTCCGGTGGGTCGTGCCCGGGACGGGCGTGTGCGGCGCCGCTGCTCTCTTCTGCTCCGATCTGCCGGGTGCCTCAATACCCGTCCGGGGAGGGGGCGTTCTGGGCGCGGTCGACCGGCAGGTGGGCGCCCGAGATCCCGCTCGACCAGTCCGAGAGCAGGAACGCCACCACCCGGGCGACCTCCTGGGGTGCGACCGGCTCTCCGCCCGGCAGCTCTGCCGCCACGAACCGGGCGAACGCCTCGGGTTCCTCCCTGCGCATCCGCTCCCAGCGCCTGCCGGGGATGAGCATCGACCCGGGGGAGACGGCGTTCACCCTGATCCCGTCCGGACCGAGCTCGCGGGCGAGCGACGCGGCCAGCTGGATCTGCGCGGACTTCGCGACCCCGTACTGGACAGGCGGGCCGGGCTTCCAGCCGGAGATCGACGAGATCACCACGACCGAGCCGCCGCCCGCCGCCCGCAGATGCGGGACCGCGGCCCGCACCAGCCGCACGGTATGGCCGACGTTCACTTCCCAGGTCGCCGCCCAGTCCTCGGCGTCCGCCTGCTCGAACCCGCCCCCGCGGGAACCGCCCGCGCAGGCCACCACCCCGTCCAGGCCGCCGAAACGTTTCACCGTGGCGGCGACGAACCCTTCCAGCGCCTCGGGCGCGGTGACATCGAGCGGCTGGGTGAACACGGCGGAGTCCATCGACGCGGCCAGCGTCTCCAGATCCCGCGCGGTGCGCGCGCAGGTCGCCACCCGGGCGCCCTCCGCGGCCAGGAGTCGCACAATCTGTTCGCCGAGCCCCCGCGTACCACCGGTGACCAGTACGCGCTTGCCGAGCACCCCCGGCCATCCGGTGCCGCCGGTCCGGTCCACCGCCGGCCGGCCCCCGTTCACGTTGCTCACGCGATCGAACATACATCCCATGCCACTACGTCCCTGCAACCGGACAACCCCGATACCCCCTGGTCCCGCCGCCGGTCCGGCGTGTTGGCTGCACGGGCAGCCACCGAGACCGACCCCCCACCCGTGCTGCATGCGAAGGAGGACCGATGACGGCATCCAGGGCGCATCGCCGCGGGCCGTCGCCCTCACTGGCGCCCGACGTGCGCGCGCCGGAGCACGATGCCCGGTCACCGGCGGACGACGTCCGCCGCGCGGACGACCACGCGCCTGCGGGCCGGGCCCGGTCCGCTGACCCCGCCACGATCCCCGTGTCCCCCTTGACCCCCGGAACGCCTGTGACTCCCGCGATGCCCGTGCTGTCGGCGAGCGAAGCCCACCTCCTGCGGACCACGGTCCCCGCCCATCCCTCGCGTGCAGCGGGGGTCCGGGCCATGCTCGCCGAGCACCTCACCCAGCTGGGGCTCTCGCCCGATCACCTCGACAACGCTGTCCTCGCCGCCGACGAGCTGTTCGTCAACGCGGTCAAGCACGGCAGCCCCGACCCCGGCGGCACGATCACCGTCACCGTCGAGTACACCGAGCGCGAGCTGCGTGTGACGGTCGCCGACCGCTCGCCCGCCCTGCCGCGGCTGCGTACGGCGGACGGCGCCGAGGAGTCGGGACGCGGACTGACCATCGTCGCCGCGCTGAGCGACGACTGGGGGATCGCACCGGCCGGCCCGGGCAGCGCCGGGAAGAAGGTGTGGTTCGCGCTGATGCTTCGGGGGATGCCGTGAAGGGTTCCCCGGGGCATCTGGCGGTCGACGGCGACGCGCGGCCGGGGCATGAGGACGCGCGGCGGATGATCCCGGAACTCGCGGCGGCTCTCGCCGGGGAACTCGTGCGCCGGGCGGACGAGGAGCAGCGCCTGATGCGGGAGGCGCGGGTGGACCCCAACGCCCAGTGCCGGCGCTTCCTCACCGAGTGCCGCGAAGCCAATGCCGAAGCGCTCGGGACGATCGTCCGCCGGCACGGCTGGCCGAGCGCCGACGTGGTCGGCGCGCCCGCCTCGACAGCAGCCCTGATGATCCTGCTGCACGCACCGGACCTCGACCTCCAGCTCAGGTGCCGCGACCTGATCGCCCAGGCCGCGGCGGACGGGCGCTGCCCCGCCGTGCACCACGCCTATATCGCCGACCACTGCGCCGTCGAAGAGGGCCGGCCGCAGTTCTACGGCACCCGCGTCAATCCGGTGACCCTCCGCCCATACCCGATCCGCCGTCCCCAGACCCTCGACGAGCGCCGCCGGGACGTCGGCCTCGGCCCGCTCGACGAGCAGATGCGGACACTGCGCGGCGGCGGATGAGACGCCGGAGAACGTCATGTGCGGAACGTGATGTGCAGCACGCGCGGAAATGCCGTCGAAGCCGCCCGGGAAAGGTTCTGGCTGGGCACGGCTTGATCGCCGATCAAGCAAAGGGAAATCCCTGGCCACGGCACGTTCCGCTCATTTGACACTTCGTTGAGGGCACAGATAGGAAACAGCTCTCTGAAGAGGAGAGGTGGACTGTGCGCGAGCCGAACGTGGTCGGGGACTGGCAGGAGTGCGACGAGCATGCCGGCCTGCGTGTCCGCGTTCACGGTGTGGAGAAGGCGGAGCCCCCGAGAGGGCGTGACGACGCCGCCGACGGACTCACCTACTTCAGATTTCGGGTGACCGTAGAAAACCGAACCACTGAGCATTTCGGCATCCATCTCGAAGACGGTCAGATCGATATCCGCATCGGCGCCGACGGCGAGAGCGCGTTCCTCGACTGGAGGAACTCACAGTTCATCGAGGGCTACGACGTCTACCCCCTGCGCCGGGCCACAGCGGTCCTCTACGCCGCCGGTCCCGACGCCGTCCTGCACCGCGCGGACATCCAGATCCAGCTGAAGGTCGACGACGAGTGGACCGAGCGCTACCTCTGGGCGGGCGGTATCGACCTCTACGAGACCTCCGTCGACGCGAGCACACGCTCCGGCACGACCAGGGACAGCCTCGCCTGCCAGGTGACCAACTTCCTGCGCAGAGAAGCGGACTCGTGAACCGCGGCCGGCGCGGTGAAGGCCTCGCGGCCCAGGGCTGATCCGAAAGACAGGCCCTAGCGTTCCCCGGCGGGGTTCTGCTCCACCCACTGGATGAGGAGCTGGCGCACGTACGGGTTGCCCTCCTGGGCGGCGTGCGCCAGGCGCTCCGCGCTCGCGCGGGCGGCTCGCCAGCCCGCCGGGGTGTCCTCGGCGTACGCGTGGTCGGCGGCGTCCAGTGCGTCGGCCGCCAGGTGGCGGAGATCCTCCGCCAGATCGTCGTCCGCGGCCGCCCGGTACGCCTCAAGACGCAGGGCGGCCGTGTCCCGGGGGGAGCTGGAAGGCATCGCCAGGGGCTGGGCGTAGCCGCTGACGGCGATGACCACGCAGAAGGTCGCGACGTCCCGGCGGCTCTCCTGCTGTCCCTTCGCGATGGCGGGCGCGAGCCAGGAAGTGGCCTTCCAGTGCGAGACCGACGTGGCCGCGACGAGGGCGATGGCCAGCAGCACGACGGGTATCCAGCCTGCCAGGAACCAGCCGACCGGCCCGAGCACCAGGAAGCAGGCCGCGCTGCTCATCCATATGCGACGGCGACCGAGTCTCAGGTGTCGTGGATCCATGTGGCTCAGTCTCGCAGGGGCGGGCAGGGCACGATGAGGCGGCGGGCTGTTCGCGCGGTCACCACGCTTCTTCCCCCGCCACCATGCCCCTCGCTCCGCCACCGTATGGCCGGATCACTACGCCTTGCGGCCCACTCCTCCGTAGGCATCGACGGCGACGTCCGTGCTCGATGAACCCCCGGGTTCCGGACGCCACCCCGTGACCTGGGCGATGCCGGGCTCGGCCAGTTCGAGCCCGTCGAAGAAGCCGCCGATCTCCTCGACACTGCGCACGTAGTACGGCACGGCCCCGCTGGAGTTGTACGCCTCCGACGCCGCGATCATGCCCTCGCTGGTGGCGGTGCTGTCACTGATCACCAGGTAACTGCCCGGCGCGAGCCCGTCCATGAGCCGGGACACCAGCGCCCGCGCCTGCTCGTAGTCGGCGACATGGCCGAGCGTGTTGAGGATCATCAGGGCGACCGGCCGGGAGAGGTCCAGTGTGCCCGCGGCGGCCTTCAGGATGGCGTCGGGGTCGTACAGGTCGGCGTCGAGATACGCGGTCTCGCCCTCGGGCGTACTGGTCAGCAGCGCTCGGGCGTGAGCGTGCACCATGGGGTCGTTGTCGACGTAGACGATCCGCGCGTCCGGTGCCAGCCGCTGCGCGACCTCATGGGTGTTGTCGGCCGTCGGAAGCCCGGTGCCGACGTCCAGGAACTGACGGATGCCCTGGTCGACCGCCAGATACCGGACCGCGCGGCCCAGGAAATGACGGCTGGCGCGCGCCACATCCACCAGGCCGGGGAAGATCTGCTTGATGTGGTCGCCGATCTCGCGGTCGACCTCGTAGTTGTCCTTGCCGCCGACGAAGTAGTTCCAAAAGCGCGCGGAGTGGGGCTTGCTCGTGTCGATCCGGGCGCGTATCTCCGCGGCGGCAGCGAGCTGGGGGTCAGGGTCTGACACGGAAGCGCCTCCTGCGCAGCGATGTTCGACGGCCGAACATCAACCTAGACGAGCCGGTGCGGCCCCGCCCGGCCCCGCGACCCCAACTCCCCGCCGACGCACGACTTTTGGCCACGGGTCAGGTGCCGGACGCGCTGTCCCGGGCCGCTGACTCCGTGGGTCGTCGAGCTGCCCCTCTGTCCGCCCGGCGCTAACGTGGCGGACATGCGCCGAAGAAGCCGCCGGAGGGCCGTACCCCTCGTCGCGGCAGCCGCGCTGGGGCTCATCGCCGGCTGCGGAGGCGACGGAGGAGCTTCCAGCACGCCCGCCGTCTCAGTCCCCGGCACCTCCACCGCGTCCGCGGCATCGGCGCCCCACGCGGCGAAGAAGATCACGGTGTCCAGTCCGGCCTTCGACGCCGGCGGGACCATCCCGCGCCGCTACACCTGCGACGGCGAGAACGTGTCGCCGCCGCTGGACTTCTCCGGTGTGCCGGGCGACGCCGCCGAGCTGGTGGTCCTGGTCGAGGATCCGGACGCCCCGCGCGGCACCTTCGTGCACTGGGTCGTATGGGGCATCGATCCCCACGCGACGGCGCTCGGTGCGGGTGAGGTGCCGAGCGGGGTCGTGGAGGGCCGTAACGGCTTCGGGAAACGCGGCTACGGCGGGCCCTGCCCGCCCAAGGGCACGCCTCACCGCTATGTCTTCTCGGTGTTCGCCGCCGACGGGAGACCGGCCCTCTCCGAGGACGCCTCGGCCGACGAGGTGAAGCACGCGCTCGCCGGACATGTCACCGGATCCGGCACGCTGGTCGGCCGCTACGGGCGGTGAGCGGCGCGGATCACCGGCTTCGTGTGACGCGCGTCGAACGGCATCGTCGAATGACGGCGTCGAATGGCCGGAGATGACCCTGGCCGCCCCGGACGCGCGTACGTACGATTCGGGCACCCCCGGTCTTCACGGCTCCTTCACATCCGGGGGTGAGATGCGCATGTCTGCTTGTCATGCGCATGCATAAACGAGCCACGCTTGATCCAACGCACTGGTCTGCGACGGCTCCCCGCCCACGCGGGGAACCGCACCCCCCATTTCACGGCGGCACACGCCCTGTGCTGCCGCCGGAACACCAACGCAACGGATTGGAGCACCATGGCTGGTGGGCTGCTTCTGGGTGGCGCGATCGCCGCCCTGTTCGCCTCAGCGTTCCCGGCTCAGGACCCGTCCTCCGGGTTCGTCGACCCGCCCCCGGACAAGATCGTCATCAAGGTCGCCACGGTGAACGGATCCGGCTGTCCCCAGGGGACCGCCGCTGTCGCGGTCTCCCCGGACAACACGGCCTTCACGGTGACCTACAGCGAGTACCTCGCCCAGGTCGGAGGCAATTCCGACCCCACCGCGTTCCGCAAGAACTGCCAGCTCAACCTGATCGTCCATGTCCCGCAGGGCTTCACGTACGCCATCGCCAGCGCGGACTACCGCGGCTTCGCCGCACTCCAGCGGGGCGCGAGCAGCACCGAGAAGGCCTCGTACTACTTCCAGGGCTCCCCGAACACGGCCGCCATCACCCACCCCTTCAGCGGCCCGTACAACGACAACTGGCAGTCCACGGACACCACCGACTGGGCTCAACTGGTGTGGGCGCCCTGCGGGGTTCAGCGGAACTTCAACATCAACACGGAGCTCCGCGTCAACGCGGGCACCTCCGCTCCCGGGAGCACCAGCTTCATGACCATGGACTCGACGGACGGCGACATCAGCACCATCTACCACCTGGCCTGGAAGGAGTGCCCCAGCTCCTGATCCACCCTTCCTGACCTGCGGTTCTCGACCCGCAGGTCCTTGACCGGCTCCTCCGCATCGGAGCCGGTCAAGCTAGGGAAGCAGTTTGTCGAGGGCCGCCGGTCCCTCTTCCTTCAGCTTGCGCTCGGCCCAGGCGAGGTTCGCCGGAGTGATGTCGCGCCCTGCGGCTAGCACCAGGTCCTCGGCGGTGAACTCGCCGTTGGCACCGGTGTGCAGCAGCGCGTCGGGGGTCACCGTGTCGTCGGACGGCGCGGGCGAATCGGGTTGGCTGGTTGACATGATCTCTCCCTGTTCCACCTGACCTGTTCTCACGCTACGGGCATTCCGCACACCCCGCGCGACACACCCCGCGCGACGAGTCGTGTGCCCAGGTGGTGTGCCCAGGTGCAGCTCAGGGGGTGGTCCTCGGCATGAGGGGCCCCGTTCGGGCGTACAGCGATGTCGGTCGCCGCTCGCGGAGGTGAAGGTGGAGGAATTCGCACCCCTGCGACTGATCGGAGCTTGTAATGCGTGTTCGTCTGATGGCCGCCGCCGGGCTGGCGGGCGTGGCCCTTCTGGCCACCGCCGGGACCGCTGCCGCCGCCGACCCCGACCCGGTCGGTGTCGCCGTGGACAGTCCCGGATTCGTGTCCGGCAACGTCATCCAGATCCCCGTCGACGTCGACCTCAACGTCTGCGGCAACACCATCAACGTGGTGGGTCTGCTGAACCCGGCGACCGACAACTTCTGCCAGAGCGACTGACCGCCGAGTAGCGCCGGGCAGGGCCGCGCCCTGCCCGGCGAACGGCCGGGATCTTCGGGATCCCCGTGATCACGGGGCCTCCGGGACGACCCGGTCGCTCACTCGTCTTCCCCGGTGAGCGGTGTGTTCGAGGGCGGGATGATCCGGGCCGTGAGGTCCGGTTCGGCCATGTCCGGGTCGAACGGGAACATGGGGCGGCGGATACGGCGGTGGCCCAGCCGGACCAGGTCCTGGTCGACGCCGCCCGGAGTGAGCGCCAGCTTCCAGCCGACGGACATGCCGAACAGTTCCGGTTCCAGATAGCCGATCTTGACGAGGACGATGTCCGCGCCGCGCGGGTCGAGCGCCAGATCGGTGAAGTCGTGCTCGTGGTGGTACGGCTTGCGGAGCCTGGTGATGATCACGTGCACGCTGCCCACCCGCAGGACGACCTCGGTCTCCGCGTCCCGGTCGCCGTGCCGGACCGCGTGTACGACCCCGGTCATGGTGAGCGGCCCGGCATGCCGGTCGTCCACCGCGGCACCGGCCGTGACGGTGACGGTCGCGCCCACTCCCGCCTTCTCCGCGGCTTCCACCGCGTCCGGGCCCGGCACCGAGGCGTAGATGACCGTCGGACCGGACGCCTCCTTGAACTCCGGCCGGGCCAGCACCCGTTCGAGCCCCCAGGTGACATCGCCGGCGCCGCCCGCTGTCGGGTTGTCGCCGGTGTCGCTGATGAAGTACGGCCGGGCGTCCGAGGCCAGAGCCTCGTCGAGGCACTCGTCCAGTGATCCGGTCGGCGCGACGAACGCGAACGCGTGCCGTGCCTCCCAGAACCCGCGGGCCAGCCGTTCGGCACCTGCGGTGACGGCGGCCTCGGACGGTCCGGTGACGACGACGGCGGCGCGGTTGCGCGGCTCGTCCGCCCACGCGTATCCGACCCAGACCGCCGCGTCGGTGACGCCGTCCGTCGCCTCCACGTCGTCGACCGCCGCGTAGACGCTCCTGGCCGGTTCGATCCGCGTAGAGGTCTGCTCGCCGGCCAGCAGCACGGGCACCGGGATCCAGGCCTTGACCGGCCGGGGCGCACCGGTCGTGAGCAGGTCCACGAGATGGCGCGCGGCCCGCTCCTTGGTCTCCTTGTGGTCCTCGTGCGGGGCCGTCCGGTAGCAGGTGATCAGGTCACTCATGTGGGCGAGTTCGCGCGAGACGTTGCCGTGCAGATCCATGGAGGTGGACACGATCACGTCCGGGCCGACGGTCGCGCGGATCCGGGCGAGCAGGACCGCCTCGGCGTCGTCGACGCCCTCCACCGTCATGGCGCCGTGGATGTCGTACCAGAGGCCGTCGAGAGGTGGCATCGCAGCGAGCCGCCCGACGAGTTCGTCGGAGAGCTCGGCGAACGCGGCGGCGGTCACCGTGCCGCCGGGCAGCGCCTTGCCGACGAGCGCGCCGCGCCACTCGGCGGCGTCGAGCAGCGGCGTCCCGGGCGCGAGGAACGGACAGCGCGTCAGGACGCCCGCGCCGCGCAGCGGATGGAACGCGGGGGCCTCGGTTCGCGCCGGCGAGAACGTCGACGACTCGATGCCGAGTCCGGCGATGGCGATGAGGGGGCGGGCGACAGCTGTGCGGGATTGCGGCATGACTCCTCCTTGCGGCATGGCTGCTCGTCTTCTTCTTGGCGCCCGGCTCGGCAACGGTGCCGTCGCGCTCGGCGCGGCGTTCCGTGCGCGGACGGAACTCGGTGCGATGGCACCGGCGTAGGGGGACCGACCAGGTTGCCCGCTGGACGTCGGGCTGACGACTGACGTCCATTCATTGGTCTGTACATGACCACCGCGGCGGGCCAGACTGTGCGCCGAACAGACACCCCCCACCGAGGAGCAGACCTCATGCGCATGCTCGCACGGCAACGTTGTCACGCGGTCCTGGCCGGTCTCGTCACGCTCGCCACGGCCGCCGTCCTCTCCGTCTCCACCGCCGCGCCCGCCACGGCCGCCGACACCTGGAACGAGGTGGGCTCGGACCGCGCCGACCCGCTCACCGAGAGCCAGGGGCTGACCTCGGTCGAGGTGCCGGCGGGAAGCGCCAACCGCTACACGGGCATCGGCACGATCCCGTCCAGCGTCAGCAGCCGCGGCTGGAACCATGTCGGCGACCCCGACGCCTCCTACGACGGCTACTACATCGAGCCGTACCAGGCCGACTCCGGCAGCGCGAAGATGTTCCGGGTGCAGGCGCCCGGCGGCGGCTGGTCGGAGTACGTCCACGCGCTGAGTGCGGGAGAGGCGCTGAACAACTCGTTCGTCACCATCTCGCCCGGCGGTACGTGGATGGTGTCCGGCGAGTACGGCACGATGAGCCGGCTGCTGGTGTTCCCGACCCCTGGCGTGAACCCGAGCACCTCGCCCTCGGCGAACCTCCCGCAGGCGTCCACCATCAACCTCGACCACGCCGTCCGCGACGTGCAGGGCTGCGACTTCGTCACCGCGACGCGGCTGCTGTGCTCGTCCGACGACCCGGCGGGCACGCTCTTCGGCATCACCAAGCCGCTGTTGCAGATCGACCTGTCCGGCGAGCCGAACGGCACGGCGGACGTGTCCGGCCATGTCACGGCGCTGCGCCAGCTCCCGCTGCGCAGCTCCTGCTCGGGCACCTTCGAGGCGGAGGGCATCGACTACGACCGGCGCACCGGCACTCTGCGGGTGATCGTCGTGTCGCCCGGTTTCTGCGTCCTGACCGACAGCAAGACCTACCGGTTCACCAAGAGCTGAGCACAGGCACCGCGGCGCGTGACTCGGAGAGTGACAGGCGCGTAGGCGTCCGACGGGGGTGAGGTCTAAGGTCGGAAGCAGAACCAGAGATACGGGGAGGCGGCCGATAATGGTGCAGGACGATGCCGTGATCGGCTGTACGGGGGAGCTGCTCATCGGCACACGGGGAAGCGCCGGCCCCGGCGAGATCCTTGTGCGGGTCAGAGGCGGATCCGAGACCTTCCTTGCCTGGTCGCAGGAGCCCCTGCCCATGGGGGCGACCGTGCTCGTGGTCGAATCCCGCGGATGCCGTGAGGTCGACGTCATCCGCTGGGTCGACCCGTTGGACGCGTTGGACGGCGATCCCGTCGACGCCGGTTAAGGAGAATCAGAATGTTCGGTTACCGCGTTCCCGCCCCCGACGAGGCGATGCTGATATCGGGAGGCAGGCGGGGACTGGGGGGCGCGCCGTTCCGAGTGGTGACGGGTCACGGAAAGTTCGTGCTGCCCGTATTCCGTAAGACCCGTTTCCTCACCCTGTCAATGTGCGAGGCCGAGGTCACCGAGACCTGTGTGACCAGGCAGGGCATCGCGCTGCACGTCCGCGCCGTGATCGCGTTCAAGGTCGGCAACGACCACGAGAGCATCATCAACGCCGGTCAGCGCTTCCTCTCCGACCAGGACCAGATGTCGGTGCTGACCGGCCGGATCTTCGCCGGTCATCTGCGCGCCATCATCGGCTCCATGACCGTCGAGGAGATCGTCACCGAGCGGCAGAAGCTCGCCGCGGAGGTTCTGGACACCTCGAAGGTCGAGATGGCGAAGATCGGCCTGATCGTGGACTCGCTGCAGATCCAGTCGATCGACGACGGCGACGTCGGCTACATCGAGGCCATGTCCGCACCCCACAAGGCGGCCATCCAGCGGCAGGCCCAGATCGCGCAGGCCCAGGCCACCCAGGCCTCGGTCGAGGCGGAGCAGGTGGCCGCGCGCAACCAGGCCGAGTACGCCCGGCAGACCGCGGTCGTGAAGGCGGAGTACTCGGCCGAGGTGGACCGCGCCCAGGCGCAGGCCGCCCAGGCCGGACCGCTGGCCCAGGCCCACGCCCAGCAGGAGGTCCTCGCCGCCCAGACCGAACTCGCCCAGCGCGCGGCCCAGTTGCGCCAGCAGCAGCTGGTGGGCGAGATCGTGAAGCCCGCCGAGGCCGAGGCGGAGCGGATCAAGGTGCTCGCCATCGCCGAGGCGGAACGCATGAAGATCCAGGCCGAGGCCGCGGCGTCGCACGACCGCGTCGCACTCGACCGGATGCTGATCGAGCAGCTTCCGCAGATCGTGAAGGAAGCGGCGGGCGGTCTCGCCGGAGCCAACGTCAACGTCCTCAACGGCGCGGACGGCCTCGGCGAGATCGCGGCCGGACTGGTCGCCCAGGGCCTGACGATCCTGGACTCGGTCCGGCAGAACCTGAGCGGCCAGAACTCCGACGGCCGCCCCGAGAAGGCCGGCGGTCTGCTCGAACTGCCGGGGTACCTGAGCACTCCGAAGAAGGACACGGACGGGGACGAGCCGAAGGACGACCGCGTCGGCGAGTGAACCTTCCGATGCGCGGTCCGGTAGTCCGCCCGAAGGATCCGGCGGACGGCCGGACCGCGCACCCGGTGGTCCGCATTCCGCAACACATGTCACTGCTGTGCCACGGCCCCTCGGGGCACCACAACTCCCTTGGCACGTCTCGTGTCGAACTGGGCGCAGGTGAAAGCAACTTGGCGTTTTCGCCGCATTCACCGACAAGCCCGGCTTTCGAGCTGACACGACACATCACCAACGGGGAGCACCACCATGACCAGCACCACTCGTTCGCGCCGCAGGACCGCCTCCGCCGCACTGGCCGCCGCCTCCTTCCTGCTGCTGGCAGGCCTCGGTATCGCCGCCGCGCCCGCCTCCTACGCGGGTACTCCCGGCGGCACATCTGCCCGTGACCGCAACTCCGACTTCGACGGCGACGGTTACGACGACATCCTCATCGGCGCGCCGGACGGCACCGTCGGCGGCAAGAAGGGTGCCGGATTCGTCACCGTCCAGTACGGAGCGCCCCACGGCATCGGCACCAACAACAGCGTCCCCAAGGGCCGCACCGCCCTCTTCAGCCAGAACACCGCCGGTGTCCCCGGCACCGCGCAGACCGGCGACTCCTTCGGCGCGGCCGTTGCCACGGGAGACCTCGACGGCGACGGCTACGACGACGCGGTCATCGGGGCGCCCGGCAAGGAGGCCGGTGCCCTGGAGGACGCCGGTCAGGTGACCGTCCTGTACGGCTCCAAGAACGGACTCGGTGCCGCCCGCAGTGCCGCCTTCGCGTCCGCCGCCCCGGCAGCCGGCGCCCGGTTCGGCCTCGCCGTCACCGCGGCGCGGCTGACGGGGGAGACCCCCGCCGACGTCGTCGCCGTACTCGACCAGCGCGGCGCGGAGTTGTTCACCTACAGTGGCGGCGCCCTGCGGCACACGGGCTCCCTGGACACCACCGCGCACCCCGCCGGCCGCGCCATCCAGCCCGCCTACCTGACCACGGGCGACTACGACGCCGACGGCTACGCCGACCTGGTCGTCTCCGGTTACAGCCCCGACGACGACTACGCCCAGGGCTGGTCGGCGGTCTACTCGGGCGGGGAACACGGTCTCACCCACCTGCGCGACCTGCGCGGCGGCATCTCCACCGCATCCGGCGACATCAACAAGGACGGCTACGACGACCTCGTCACCGGCCAGAACAGCAGCCCCGACGCCGAGGCGGAAGGCCTGACCGGCGGCCTGGTCGGCGTCTACTACGGCGGCGAGGAAGGCCCCAAGGGCCTGGAGAGCGAGGACGGCACACCTCAGTGGTGGACGCAGAACTCCCCGGGAGTGCCGGGCACCGGCGAGCACGGTGACGCCTGGGGCTCCGAGCTCTCCGTCGGTGACGTCGACGGCGACGGCTACGCGGATCTGGCGATCGGCGCTCCGGGCGAGAACATCGGTACGGTCGCGGACGCCGGCGCGGTGTGGCTGCTGCGCGGCTCGGCGGACGGCCTGACCGCGACGGGCGCGCAGTCCTTCGACCAGAACACCGCAGGCGTCCCCGGCACCGCCGAGTCCGGCGACCTGTGGGGCGCACAGGTCCGGCTCGCCGACACGGATCGCGACGGGCACGCCGAACTGCTGGCCGCCGCACCGGGCGAGGACACCCAGGACGGGGTGGTCTGGCAGCTGCCCGCGAGCACCAAGGGCCTGGTCGCGGACGGCTCCTGGCTCTACGGCGCGGGAGCGCTGGGCAACTCGGCCGGCACCGCCCGCTTCGGCGCCGCCATCGACGAGTGACCGCGCCGTGTCGGCGTGAAGACTCCCACGAGCAATGCGTGCCGCGTCGGTGTGAAGACGCCCCACGAGTGATCCGCGCCGCGCAGGCGTGAAGTCGGCCGCCGTCCCGCCCGGGCGGCGGCCGCACTCGCCGCGCCGCACTCGCCGCACCGCGCACGGCAGCGGCGGAACACGACCGTCGGTTCGCCATCACCGCGGTTCCGCTCCGCTCTCGAGAACCCTTCGCCACCACCGTGTCCCGCCCGGCTCACCGGAACCAACTGCCCTACACTCGGCGAACGTTGATCGCTTCATCCGGTCCGCCCCAGGAGGAGCGCATGCCCCGCACACCGTCGCGACGTACCGCACTGCACGGCATTGCCGCCGCCGGCGCCGCGGTGATCGGGTTCGATCCGTTCACCCGCAGCTGGGCGGCCACCGCGTCCGACCGTCCGCTCACCGGCCTTCCGCCGCTGGACGGAACCCTCCACACCGACGCGGCAGCGCTCGACGCCGACGCCGACGATTTCGGTCACATCGTCCACCGGCGTCCGGCCGCGGTCCTGCGACCCGGTTCCGTCAACGACATCGCCGCGATGATCCGCTTCTGCGCCGCGCACGGGCTGCGGGTCGCCCCCCGAGGTCAGGGCCACGCCACTCAAGGTCAGGCACAGGTCGACGGCGGCCTGATCATCGAGACCGCACCGCTCGCGGCCATCGGCCCCGTCGATTCACGGAGTGCGACGGTCACGGTCGGGGCGGGTGCCAAGTGGAGCGACGTCGCCAAGGCCACCCTGGCCCACGGCCTCACACCGCCCACGCTCACCGACTATCTCGAACTCTCCGTCGGCGGCACCCTGTCGGTCGGCGGTCTCGGCGGCCAGACCCACCGGCACGGTGCCCAGGTCGACAACGTCACGGAACTGCACGTCGTCACCGGCGCGGGCGAGTTCGTCCGCTGCTCGCCGACGCGCCACCGCGACCTGTTCCGCGCCGTACTCGCCGGTCTCGGCCAGTGCGCCGTCATCGTCGGAGCCACCCTGCGGCTGGTCCCCGCGCCCGAGACCGTACGCCACTACCTCCTCCCGTACGACGACCTGCGGACGTTCCTCGACGACCAGCGACTGCTGGTGCGCGAAGGCCGCTTCGCCTACGTCGAGGGCCAAGTCACCGCCGATACCGACGGAGCGTTCCGCGGCTACCTCCTCGAAGCCGTCGCCTACGGCCCGCCCGTCGGTCCCATCCCCGACGACAGCACCCTGCTGCGCGGACTGCGCCACGAACCGTCCGGTGTGCAGACGTCCGACCTCGCGTACTACGACTTCCTCGACCGGCTCGCCCCCGGCGTGGCCGCCCTGAAGGAAGCGGGCCTCTGGGCGTACGCCCACCCCTGGCTCAACCTGCTGCTGCCCGGCCGCTCCGTGGTCTCCGTCGCCGGATCCCTGCTGGACGACCTCACCGCGGCCGACCTCGGCCCGGGCGTCGTCCTTCTCTACCCGCTGCTGCGCGAGCGCCTTCACACGCCGCTGCTGCGCACTCCCGACGACCCCGTGCCCTACCTGCTGGCAGTCCTGCGCACCACCCCGCCCGACGACACCGCGACCATCGACCGTCTTCTGGCCGCCAACCGCACCGCCTACGACACCGTCCACGCGGCCGGCGGCACCCACTACCCGGTCGGCTCCGTCCCCTTCGGCCCGTCGGACTGGCGCGACCACTTCGGCTCCAGCTGGCGCCAACTGGCCACCGCCAGACACACCTACGACCCGCACGGCATCCTGGTACCGGGACAGGGCATCTTCTGACGGCGCTCCGATCCTGCCCCGCCGTCTACCAGCGCTGCGGTTCGCTGCCCACGATCGGCACCGACGGCTTGCCGTCCACCCCTTCCGGGACGTCGCCGGCGAGCATCACACGGTGCATGACCCGGGGGTGGTCGACATGCGCCGTGTCGCTGGGCGCCAGATGGATCGTGGCCCGGTTGTCCCAGAAGGCCACGCTGCCCGGCTCCCACCGGAACCGGACCGTGTACTCCGGCCGGGTCGCCTGCTCCAGCAGCATCTCCAGGAGTGCCCGGCTCTCCATCCGGGACACCCCCAGGATCTGCTCGATGTAGTAGCCGTTGACGAACAGCACCCGCTCACCCGTCTCCGGGTGCACCCGTACCAGCGGATGCTCGGAGGCGACCTGATGGTCCAGCAGATGCCGTACGTAGGCGTCGTCACCGGGCCGCGCCTGGTACCCGACTCCCAGCCGGTGTTCCGCGCGCAGCCCGTCGACGAAGTCCCGTACGGGCTGGGAGAGTCCCGCGTAGGCAACGGCCAGATTGGACCAGGTCGTGTCACCGCCGTACGGCGGCACGGTCTCGGCACGCAGGATCGTCGCGGCCGGCGGATCCACCCGCGCCCCGTGGTCGCAGTGCCACCCCCGCAGCAGCGAATGGCGGCGCCGGCGCAGCCACTCCTCGTGGTCCATGCCGTAGCGCCCGCCGAGCTCCAGCCGGTCGGCCGTCGTCTCGACCTCGGGGAAGTCCCGGGGCGACGCACTGCCGCGCGACCTCAGCCGGATCGGTTCGCCGAAGTGCCGCGCGAACGCGACATGCGAGGAGTGGTCCAGCCGCTGTTCGCGGAAGAACACCACCTTCCAGCGCAGCACCGCCGCCCGGATCTGGTCAACGACCTCGTCCTTCAACTCCTCGGCCAGGTCGACTCCCGTGATCTCGGCGCCGATATGGCCGGCGACCGGCTTCACTTCGAGACGGGTGACCTGGTCTGTCATGTGGGCTCCGTTGATCGTGCGGTCGGCTCGTCGGGGTCCAGCATGGCCGTTGGGCCCGCCTCACGACAGGGCGCATCGCTGCGGGTGACGCGGATCTTCGACTGGCCGTGCGGCAGTTCCTCCCAGTCGGCCATGAAACGCGCCGTCAGACCATGCTTCTCTGCGAGGTCGACGAGCGTCTCGGTGCGGTAGTAGAAGTCCTCCCGCAGGACGTGGTGCTCCTTGCCCTCGGTGCGGTCGAAGGTGAAGTCGAACCAGCCGCCGGGTGCCAGCACCCGGCCGATGTTGGCCAGACACTCCTCGATGACGGGCAGCGGGGAGTGGGAGAAGACGCTGTGCGCGTGCACCACGTCGAAGTGGGCGTCGGGCAGGAAGCGCAGGGTCAGATCGTGGACCGGGGTGAGCGTGGGGAGCCGTTTCTGCAACCCCATGCGCACCATTGTGTCCTGCGCGGCGATGAGGATGTCCGGGGAGATGTCGATGCCGTAGTAGTGCCCCGGGTCCAGATGCCGGATGAACCGCCAGCCCGCCCGCAGGTTGCCGCACCCGATCTCCAGCATCCGGTGCTCGGGGCGCAGACCGTGGCCGAGCAGATAGTCGAACTGCATGGCCCCCAGCGCCAGCCACCGCTCATGCGTACGGCTGCCGACCGCCGCGTCCGGGTCGGTACGGGTGTCGGACCGCATCACCGCGCGGTAGTACGCGATGTGGTCCGGCCAGCGGTGACGAAGCCACGCGTCCCGAGTGGCGCGGACCAGATGGCGGGGCACCCGCCCGGGATGACGCAGCGCGTAGGCGATGCGGTGCCCGAGGGCGGACCGGTTGACGGTGACGTTCTTGGCAGGCACGCGGATCTGTCCTCCTCGTTCGGCGAGGGCGCCGCGGCCGGGCCGCCGCGCCTCGCGGGTCTGGCCCCCAGCCTCGGCGCACGAGCGGGGGCCCGACGTGGCCGACCGGCCCCGATGCGGAGGCGGTTCGGGGGACGCCGATGTCAACCGATCGGATGATGCGCCGCCGCGCCGGGGACGCTGGACTGTCGAACGAGAAGAGGCCGGTTGGGGCGAGCGAGGGGGCCGTCGGTGCGACAGGGTGAACGGTCACGCGGGGGCGTGCGCCCTGTGACGGCGGCGATCGGGCGGGGGGACGCGCTGGACGGCGAGCGGTGTGAGCGGGACGGGCGCGGTCGGGTGGAGGGGCAGCTGGGCCATCGGGACGGGCACGACCTGCTGGAGGGCGAGCTGGGCCATCGGGACAGGGGCGACCAGCGGGAGGCCGAGCTGGACGATTGCGTCGGGCGCGACCGGGTGGAGGGTGATCCGGACGGGCGCGAAGCGCGCGACCAGCGCAAGGGCGAATTGGGCGATCCGGGTCGGCGCCACCGGGGCGACGGTCAGTCGGCCGATCCGGACGGGCGGTGGCTGGCGGTGGTCATGCACGCCGCGTTCTTCCTGCTGCTCGGTTCCTCGCTCGCCCGCTTCCTGACCCGGGACCAGAGCGGCACGCGCACCGCCTGGGTCATGGCGTTGTTCGCCCTCTTCTGGCTGTTCTACGTCCTCGGGCGGTGGTGGGCCCCCGCGCCGCGTCCGGGCGGCCGGCCCACCGCCCGGCACCTGGCGTGGCTGGGGTCGGTCTCGGCCGTCTGGATCGTGCTGCTCGCCCTGGCGCCGAGCGCCACCTGGTGTGCCATGCCGTTGCTGTTCGCCGGACTGCACACGCTGCCCGCACGGATCGCCGTGCCCGTGGTGGCCGGGCTCACCGCGCTGGTCGTAGTCTCCGAGATACGGGTGTCGCACGGCACGCTCAACCCCAACATGGTGGTCGCCCCACCGGCCATCGCCGCGGTCGCCACCGCCGTACTGGTCCATCTGCAACGGCAGGCGGCCCGACAGCGCGTCCTCATCGACGACTTGGTCCGCACCCGACGGGACCTGGCCGCCACCGAGCGGCGCGCGGGCATCCTCGCGGAGCGACAGCGGCTGTCCACGGAGATCCACGACACGCTCGCCCAGAGCCTGTCCAGCCAGCAGATGTTGCTGCAGGCCGCCGACCGCATGTGGCAGGCGGATCCCGACGCGGCCCGCGGACACATGAGGGACGCGGCCGAGATCACCTCCCGCAGTCTCGTCGAGGCGCGCCGCTTCGTGCACGACCTGGCCCCGGCCGACCTCGCCGAGTGTTCGCTGGCCGAGGCGTTGAGCGTGCTCGCCGACCGGGAGAGCGGTACGGGGCTGGCCGTGGCCTTCCGGCTCGACGGCACCCCGGGCCCGTTGCCGGAGCGGGTCGAGGCGGCGCTGCTGCGCATCGCGCAGGGCGCGTTGGCCAATGTGCGCGAGCACGCCGCGGCGACACGGGCCGCGCTGACCCTGACGTGTCTGGACGATCAGATCTCGCTCGACATCGCCGACAACGGCCGCGGCTTCGACCCGGCCGCACTGGCTGCCCCCGAAGCGGACCGGTCGCGCGGACACGGGCTGCCGGCCATGGACATCCGGGCACGACAGTCGGGCGGCACACTCACCGTGGAATCCACGCCGGGCGAGGGCACGGTGGTCTCGGCGGCGATTCCCCTCACCTTTCTCGCCTCCAACACCCCGACGGAGACCGGCCCGTGAGCCCCCAGGAATCCCCCGCGCCGATCCGGCTGCTGCTGTGCGACGACCATGCGATGGTGCGTGCCGGGCTGCGCGCGCTGCTGGCCAGTACCGAGGGCATCGAGGTGGTCGGCGAGGCGGGCAGCGGAGAGGAGGCTCTCGCCGTGGCCGCCCGCGTCCGGCCCGACGTCGTCCTGATGGACCTTCAGCTCGGCGGCGGCATGGACGGCGTGACGGCCACCCGGCACCTGGTGTCGGGCGACGGCGAAGAACCCGGCGCGCCGGGACCCCGTGTGTTGGTGCTCACGATGTTCGACACCGACGCCGACATCTCCCGGGCCATCGAGGCCGGCGCCACCGGCTATCTGCTCAAGGCCGAGCGCCCGGAAGAACTCTTCGCGGCGATCCACAGCGCGGCATCCGGCCGCACCGCCCTGTCGGCTCCGGTCGCCGACCGGGTGCTGGCCCAGCTGCGCAGCCCGCGCCCCGCCCTGTCCGAACGCGAGTGCGACATCCTTGAGCAGCTGGCCCGCGGCCTGGGCAACCGGGAGATCGCCCGGACCCTGTTCATCAGCGAGGCCACGGTCAAGACCCACCTGGGCCGGATCTACGCCAAGCTCGGGGTGGACACCCGAGCGGGCGCGGTGGCCGTCGCCAAGGAGCAGCGACTGCTGCCCTGATCGCGAACCGCGGTGCGGTGGCGGCAATCTGACGCACGATCATCTCGATCCCACGCGGGACGAGCACGATCCCCGTGCGGTGACCGGTAGCCGTTCGCACGGGATGCGCGGCGCCCACACCGGGTACGCGCCGCGTTGCGGACATGCCCGGTCGTGCGCCCTGCCCGGGGCCCTGGGAGCCGCCGAAAATGAGGCGCAGTGAACGGGTCCCGCCCACCATCCGCAATGGGGCGGGGCCTGTTCACGTGGGCATGCCCCCGCGCCGCCGGGGATTCAGCTCTTGTGCTCGCGCAGGACGGCGAGAGCGCGGTCGGCGTGCGCGCTCATCCGGATTTCGCTGCGGACCACTTCCAAGACCGTGCGGTCCTGTGCGATGACGAAGGTGACCCGCTTGGTGGGGGCCAGGGAGAAGCCGCGCTTCACCCCGAACCGCTCGCGGACGGTCCCGTCGGTGTCGGACAGCAGTGGGAATCCAAGGGTGTGGCGCCCGGCGAACTCCTGCTGCCGGTCGACGGAATCGCCGCTGATGCCCACCGGCCGCGCGCCGGCGGCGGCGAACTCGGCGGCCAGATCACGGAAGTGGCAGGCCTCGGCGGTGCAGCCGGCGGTGAGGGCGGCGGGATAGAAGAACAGCACCACCGGCCCGTCGCCGAGCAGTTCGGACAGGCTCCGGCTCGCCCCGGTCTCGTCCGGCAGCGCGAAGTCCTCGACCGTGTCGCCCACGTTCACCCGAGACGTCATGACCGTCCCTCCCCGCTCCGGGCGACACCGCGCGCCCACAGCACGAGCGGCACCTGCAGCGGGAGCCGGGCGAGAGCCGCGGCCCTGAGGGGTGCGGGCCGGTTGCGCCAGTCCACGGCCATCTTGACGTTGGCGGGGAACACGCCGGCGAAGAAGGCGGCGGTGGCAAGCCCCGCGACACGCCGTGTACGGGGCAGCGCCACCCCGGCAGCCAGCGCCAGCTCGGCGGCACCGCTCGCGTAGGTCCAGGTCCGCGGCGTACCCGGCAGAGCCCGCGGGATGGTGGCGTCGTACTGGCGTGGCGCGACGAAGTGGGTGATGCCCGCGGTGGCCAATAGGCCGGCGAGCAACAAGGGCGAGCGTTCCGACCGTGGCACGGTTCCTCCTCTGGGGGCCTGTCGCGCGACATTACCGGACGGTAAGTGTCAATGGGGCGGGCGGGTGTGTCGATTACTGGTCATGGATGACCGAGTGCCCGTACGGGGAGCGCCGACGGCTCAGGCCGACGGGGGAGCGGCGGTGGTGCCGCGCGTGACGAGGTGCGGCTCGACGACGATCTCCTGCCCCGGCCCCTCGGATGCCGCTTCGCCTTCCAGCCGTGCCACGGCCCGGCCGACCGCCAGCTGCGCGAGGCGCGAGATGTCCTGACCGACGGTCGTGAGGTCGACATGGCTGAGCCGGGCCAGGCGGCTGTCGTCGAAGCCGACGACGGAGATCCGGCCGGGTACGGGTACGCCGGCGCGCAGAAGGGTGTCCAGGACGCCGGTGGCGCAGCGGTCGTTGAACGCGAGGACAGCGGTGGGTGCGCGGTCGGCGTCGAGGAGGACGCGGGCAGCCGCGGCGCCGTCCTCCTCAGTCAGTCCGCCGGGCAGGACCTGGACGCGGTCGCCGAGACCGTGGCGGTTCATGGCCGTACGGTAGCCGCGGCGCCGGTCGGCGGCGCCGGGCGCCCGGCCGCCGTCGATATGGGCGATGTCGCGGTGGCCGAGGGCCACGAGGTGGTCGACGGCCTGGCGGGCGCCCTCGTCGTCGGCGGTCCGTACGACATCCACGCCCGCGGCGGGGGGACGCAGCCGCCGGGCCACGGACACGACCGGCAGCTGCGCCGCGAGTTCCGCCAGCCGTGCGGCGGGGGCCTGCGGACCGAGCAGGATCAGGGCCTCGCAGCGGTCGCCGAGCAGTGCCTCCACGGCCTGCCGCTCGCTGCGGCTGGGGGCGACGGCGCTGAGGGCGATCTGGTAGCCGAGGGGCTCGGCAGCGGCGTACAGGAACTCCACCAGGTCGGTGTGGAACGGCTGTTGGAGTCCGAACTGCACCCCGAGCAGGCGTGAGCGGCTGCTGCGCAGGAGGCGCGCCCGGGAGTCGGGCCGGTAGCCGATCTCCTTCGCCGCCCGGAGCACCCGCTCGCGGGTGGCGGCTCCGGCTCCCTTGGCCCCGCGCATCACCACGGAGACCAGGGCGACGGAGACACCCGCCCGCGCCGCGACATCGGCGAGAGTCGGCCGTTTTCCGCTCGGGACCGCGGGAGTGGGTGGCACGGAGGCCCTTCCTGGTCGAAGTGTTCTTCCCGCCGAGGATCGTAGACCAGACGCGAACACACTGGTCGGCATTACTGCAACGTTCTAGCTCGAAGGCCTTCGCGGAGCCTTGACAAGGCGCTCGGCGGCTGGCGTACTGCTGCTCCGGGACTAGAACGTTCTAGAAGCCCGGCCACCGGAAAGCGGGTGATGGGCGATGTACACGTTGGCGGTCTGCGCCGAGATGGTCTTCCGGGATCTGCCGGTCGAGGACCGGGCACGGCGTATCCACGACGCCGGCTTCCAGGTCGAGATCTGGGACTGGACCCGGCACGACCTGACCGCACTGGAGCGGAGCGGGGCGGTCTTCTCCTCGATGACCGGATACCTGCGCGGCAGTCTGACCGACGAGGACGGAGCGGCCGAACTGCTGCGCACCGCCGAGGAGTCGGTCAAGGCGGCCGCGCGGCTGCGCTGCCCCCGGCTGAACCTGCATGGCACCGGCCTGGACTCCGAGGGGCTCCCGGTCACCGCCGTCACCGGCGACGCCACCGGCCCGATGTGGATCGCCGCCCACCGCACGCTCACCCGCATCGCCGCACTGGGGGAGAGCGCCGGGGTGGTCTTCACCCTGGAGAACCTCAACACCGCCGTCGACCACCCCGGAGTGCCGTTCGCGAAGGCCGCCGACACCCTGGCCCTGGTCGAGGCCGTGGACCGCCCCGGACTGCGGATGAACCTCGACCTCTACCACGCGCAGATCGGCGAGGGGAACCTGATCGAGCTGCTCCGCCGCGCCCACGGCCGGGGCCTGATCGGCGAGATCCAGGTGGCCGACGTCCCCGGCCGCCGCGAACCCGGAACCGGGGAGATCAACTACCCCGCCGTCGCACGCGCCCTCGCGGACCTCGGCTACGACGGCACGGTCGCCATGGAGGCATGGGCCTCGGGCGACAGCGACCTCGCCCTGGAGCGCTTCCGCTCCGCGTTCACCATCTGACGGCGACCGCCCCGCACTCGCTCACCGACGAAGACCTCCCACGCACCCCCTCACCCAGGTATGGAGAACTCGCATGGCCACGCAACAACCGCTCGCCGTCGGTCTCATAGGCGCCGGACGGATGGGCTCCTTCCACGCCGAGACCCTCGCTCACCGCCTGCCCGGCGTCCGCCTCGCCGCTGTCGCCGACCCCGCCCCGGGCGCCGCGGAGCGCCTCGCCGCCCCGCTCGGCTGTGCCACGGTGTACACCGACATCGGCGACCTGCTGGCCGACCCGCAGGTCGACGCGGTGGTGATCGCCACCCCGGCCCGCACCCACGCCGACCTGGTGGAGGCATCGGCACGGGCGGGCAAGGCGGTCTACTGCGAGAAGCCCATGGCGATCGGTCTCGCCGAGGCCGACCGCGCGATCGCCGCCGCCCATGAGGCCGGCGTGGCTCTCCAGGTGGGCTTCAACCGGCGTTACGACCCGGCCTTCCGCGCCGCCCACGACAAGGTCGCCGCCGGTGCCGTCGGCACCCCCCAACTGCTCCGTTCCCTCACCCGTGACCCGAGGCTGGCGGACCCGGCCCGTATCCCGCCGTGGACGATCTTCCTGGAGACCTTGATCCACGACTTCGACACCCTGCGCTTCCTCAACCACGGCGCCGAGCCCGTCGAGGTCTTCGCCATGGCCGACGCGCTGGTCCGCCCCGACTTCAAGGACCGCGGGCTGCTCGACACCGCCGTCGTCACGATCCGCTTCGACAACGGCGCGCTCGCCACCGCCGAGGCCAACTTCCAGGCCGTGTACGGCTATGACGTCCGCGGCGAGGTGTTCGGCTCGGCGGGCATGCTCACCATGGGCGACATCCGCCGCACCCCTCTGACCTCCTACGGTCCGGACGGCATCACCGCCGAATCCGTCCGGTACGACCAGGACCTCTTCCACGACGCCTACGTGGCCGAACTCGCCGACTTCACCGAATGCGTCCGCGCCGGCCGGGCCCCCGCCGTCACCGGCGAGGACGCCCGCGCCGCCCTGGCCGTCGCCCTCGCCGCCATCCAGTCGGTGACCACCGGCGGACCCGCCCGCATCGACGAACTCAAGGACCACTGACAGCGGGCTCTCGGTTCGCACCAGGGCCGGGTACGACGCTGCCGCCCCGTCGGCCGCTCGTGCCCGGCCCCTGCGCCGGGCCGCCCGGCTTTCTGCTTGCCCCCTCTTGACCTTCCCTTTCCCGAAATACCTCTGACACAGAGCTATTCTCGAAGAGTGGAGTCAGAGAGTTTTCCCGACGCCCTGGCCGACACCCTGGCCGGAGTGCAGCGGCTGATCCGGCGGCAGCTGCGCCGCGGTATGACCGCCCCGCGGCTGCGTGGCGCCGAGGTCGAGCTGCTGCGCCTGGTCGTGGCCCGCCCGGGCATCGGCGTGTCGGAAGCCGCCAAGGAGCTCTACCTGGCGGGCAATTCGGTCTCGACGCTGGTCAACCAACTGGTGCGGGACGGCTATCTGATCCGCGAGACGGACCCGGCCGACCGGCGGGCCGCGCGACTGCTGCCCACACCGGCGGCCGACGCACGGCTGCGCGACTGGCGCGCGCGGCGCGCGGCACTCGTACGGCGCCAGGTGGCCCGTCTCGACGAGGCGGACCGCGCGGCCCTGGAGGCGGCCCTTCCGGCCCTGCGCAAGCTGGCGGCGAACCTGCACGAGGAGGCCGAGGAGACATGACGCGGAACACGACCGGAGGGGGAGACCCCGCCCGGCGGGGGAGCCCGGCCGCCGAGGGGAAGGACGCCGCTGAGGGACAGGCCCCGGCGGTCGACAGTGGCGCGGATGCCGCTGAGGGACAGGCCCCGGCGGTCGACAGCGGCACGGACGTCGCTGAGGGACAGGCCCTGGCGACCGATGGCGGCACGGATGCCGCTGGCGGACCGGCCGCGCGGGCAAGCCATGGGCCGGACGCGGCCGGCGCCCGGGCGGCGGCGGCCGATGCCGGGACGGACGCCGTCACCTGTGCCGGGCTCGCGTACGCCTTCGGTGAGACCACCGCGGTCGACGGGCTCGAACTCTCCGTCCGCGACGGCGAGGTGTTCGGACTGCTCGGGCCCAACGGCGCGGGCAAGACCACGGCGATCCGCTGCATCACCACGCTGCTGCCCGTACCCGCCGGCATGGTCCGGGTCTTCGGGCACGACGCCACACGCGAACGCATGGCGGTACGCCGCCTGTTGGGTTACGTACCGCAGCAGCTCTCCGCCGACTCCGGACTCACCGGCCGGGAGAACGTGGCCCTGTTCGCCCGCGTCTTCGACGTCTCCCGCCGGGAGCGCGCGGCGCGCGTCGGCCAGGCGCTCGCGGCGGTCGACCTGACCGACGCCGCAGACCGGCTTGCCAAGACGTACTCCGGAGGCATGGTCCGCCGCCTCGAACTCGCCCAGGCACTGGTGAGCGCGCCCCGGCTGCTGATCCTCGACGAGCCGACCATCGGGCTCGACCCGATCGCCCGGACGAGCGTGTGGGAACACATCAACGCCGTGCGCGCGGCCACCGGTATGACCGTCCTGGTGACGACCCACTACATGGACGAGGCCGACCAGTACTGCGACCGGGTCGCGCTCATGCACCGGGGCCGCGTCCGCGCCCTCGGTACCCCCGACGAGCTGAGGACCGGCCTCGGTGAGCGGCGCGGCACCGCGAAGAACGGTGAACTGCCCACGCTGGAAGACGTCTTCCGCGACATCGCCGGCAGCGGCCTCGACGACCAGTCAGGAGACTTCAGCGATGTCCGAAGCACCCGCCGTACCGCGTCCCGTGTCGGCTGACCGCGTCCACCCGGCCGGCCTCGACCTGCTCGTCGTGCCGCCCCTCGCCCGCAGCGGCTGGAAGGTGCTGCCCGCCCGGGTCGGCGCGATGTGCGCGGTCGAGCTGCAGAAGCTGCGCCACGACCGCACCGAGTTGTACACCCGGGCCGTCCAGCCGGCGCTCTGGCTGCTGATCTTCGGCGAGACCTTCACCCGGATCAAGGCGATACCCACCGGCGGCATCCCCTACCTCGACTACCTCGCGCCCGGCATCATCGCCCAGTCCGCGATGTTCATCGCCATCTTCTACGGCATCCAGATCATCTGGGAGCGGGACGCCGGGATCCTCACCAAGCTCCTCGTCACACCGACTCCGCGCTCGGCGCTCATCACCGGCAAGGCCTTCGCCTCCGGGGTGAAGGCGGTGATCCAGGCGGTCGTGGTCGTCGTCATCGCCGCGCTGCTCGGGGTGGCGATGACCTGGAATCCGCTGCGGTTGCTCGGCGTCGCGGTGGCCGTCGTCCTCGGCTCGGCCTTCTTCTCCTGCCTCTCGATGACGATCGCCGGCATCGTGCTCACCCGCGACCGTCTGATGGGCATCGGCCAGGCCATCACCATGCCGCTGTTCTTCGGCTCCAACGCCCTCTATCCGGTGGCCGTCATGCCGGGCTGGCTCCAGACCGTCAGCAAGTTCAACCCCCTCAGCTACCAGGTGGACGCGCTGCGCGGCCTGCTGCTCGGCACACCCGCCCATCTGGCCCTCGACTACGGGGTTCTTGTCCTGGCCGCGGCCCTCGGCATCCTGTCCGCCTCGTCCTTGCTCGGCCGCCTCGCCCGCTGAGCCCCGCCCGTCCCATCGCCTTCCCACCGGGACCCTTTGATCGATTGGAAGGGCAGGGCGCTCAGGCTTAACGTCGATGTAGTGAACGTCTGCGTTCACTGCTGACCCCGGACGCGGGGCCCTCCGATGACGGCCGCTCACCCGACACCTTCCGCACCTGCCGAGTCCCCGGAGCGGGGCCGAGGCAGTCGTATCGCGCTCCTCGTCATCGCTTCCTGCCAGCTGATGGTGGTCCTCGACATCACCATCGTGAACATCGCGCTGCCGCACATCCAGACCTCGCTCGGCTTCTCGACCGAGAACCTGTCCTGGGTGATCAACGCCTACACGCTGACCTTCGGCGGGCTGCTCCTGCTCGGCGGACGTTCCGGCGACATCCTCGGCCGGCGCCGGGTCTTCATGTTCGGCCCATCCAGGTGCGCCCCTCCGACCTGGAACGCCTCCAGGGCGGCGCCCAGTCCCTCGTACCGGCGAGGGATGCCCCGGTCGAGGTCGGCGAGACGGCTCACGCGGCGCCGGGGCCGGTGGCGGAGGTGGACGCCGGCGAGGGGCCGCCGTCCGCGCCCGGCTGAGCGCGTACGCCCCGCACCAGGCTCAGGAGACGGCGGCTGCCCGGCTCGGGCTCAGGGCAGCGGCTGCTCGGCCCAGATCACCTTGCCGGCGGGGTTGTAGCGGGTGCCCCAGCGCTCGGCGAGCTGGGCGACCAGGAACAGGCCGCGTCCGCCCTCGTCCGTGGTGGCCGCGTAGCGCAGGTGGGGTGAGGTGCTGCTGCCGTCGAAGACCTCGCAGATCAGGGTGCGGTCGCGCAGCACACGGACGCGGATGGGGCCGCTGCCGTAACGGATCGCGTTGGTGACCAGCTCGCTGAGGATCAGCTCCGTGGTGAACGCCATCTCGTCCAGCCCCCAATCCGCCAGCTGCCGGGTGACCGAGGCGCGCACCTCGCCGACTGCCGCCGGGTCGGACGGCACCTGCCACTCGGCGATCCGCCCGGGACCGAGCGCGTGGGTGCGGGCGACGATCAGGGCGATGTCGTCGCTCGGCCGGGCCGGCAGCAGGGCGTCGAGTACGGCACGGCAGGTGTCCTCCGGCGACCGGTCGGCCCCGGCCAGGGCGGTGCGCAGCAGGTCAAGGCCGGTGTCGATGTCCCGTTCCCGGTCCTCGACGAGCCCGTCCGTGTAGAGCACCAGGCGGCTGCCCTCCGCCAGCTCGAGCTCGGCCGTCTCGAACGGGAGGCCGCCCACGCCGAGCGGGGGACCGGCCGGCACCTCGGGGAAGTCGACGCTGCCGTCGGGGCCGACCAGCGCCGGCGGCGGGTGTCCGGCCCGCGCGACCGTGCAGCGCCGGGAGGCCGGGTCGTAGATGGCGTACAGACAGGTGGCGCCGGTGACGGCGGCTCCGCTGTCCTCCGCGACCTCGTCCTGGTCGATACGGCCGACCAGCTCGTCCAGGAGCCCGAGGAGCTCGTCGGGAGGCAGGTCGAGGGCGGAGAAGTTGTGGACCGCCGTACGCAGCCGGCCCATCGTCGCCGCCGCGTGCAGCCCGTGGCCGACGACGTCGCCCACGACGACCGCGACACGGGCGCCGGGCAGCGGCAGGACGTCGAACCAGTCGCCGCCGACTCCCGCCTGGGCGGGAAGGTAGCGGTAGGCGATGTCCAGGGCGCTCTGCTCGGGCAGGTTGCGGGGCAGCAGACTGCGCTGCAGTGTCACGGCCATGGTGTGCTCGCGGGTGTAGCGGCGCGCGTTGTCGATGGAGACCGCCGCACGGGCCACCAGCTCCTCGGCGAGGGCCAGATCCTCCATGTCGAAGGGCTCGGGCTTCTCGGAGCGCCAGAAGTTGGCCACGCCCATCACCAGGGGGCCCACCCGCAGGGGGACCGTGATCAGGGAGTGGATTCCGTAGTTCACGACCTGGGCGGTGCGCTGGAGGTCCTGTGCCAGCCATCCCGGGGACCCGCCGAGGTCGGGTTCGATGACGGCCCGGCCGGTGCGGAGGCTGTGGGCCTGTGGTGTGGAGGAGGCGAATCCGATGTGCTCGCCGACCGGATACAGCGGAGCGTCCTTGCGGATTCCGCCGGACGCCGTGCGGCGCAGATCGGTGCCCGCGTCCGGCTCCTGCCCGTTCAGCACGGCGTCGGCGAGGTCCACGGTGACGAAGTCCGCGAACCGCGGGACAGCCACCTCCGCGAGTTCCTCGGCGGTGCGGGTCACGTCCAGGCTCGTACCGATGCCCACCCCTGCGTCGTACAACAGTTTGAGTCGCTCGCGTGCCACGTCGGCCCGGCCGGAGAGCGCGCGCAGTTCGGTCGAGTCGCGGAGCGTCGCGACGCTGCCGGCCGGGCCGCCCTGAAGGTCCGTGGGCCGTTGGTTGATGGCCAGCAGCCGGTCGCCGACCAGATGCACCTCGTCGGTGGCGACCCGTCCCGAGGCCAGCAGGCCGGCGGTGTCCGAGTCGAGGTCGAGGTCGAGGACCTGCTGCCCTTCGGCGTCGTCGGGCAGGTCGAGCAGCCGGCTCGCCTCGTCGTTGGCGAGCAGCAGCTGCCCCTCTCCGCCGACGATGATTACTCCCTCCCGTACGGCGTGCAGCACGGCGTCATGGTGCTCGTACATGCGGGTCATCTCGTACGGGCCCAGGCCACGGGTCTGGCGCAGCAGCCGTCTGCTCACGAGCGCTGTCCCCGCCGTGGCCAGGGCGAGGGCGACGCCCGCGGCGGCCAGCACGATCGGCAGCTGCCGGTCCGCGACGCCGCCGACGTTCGCGGTGGTGATCCCGGCCGACACCATGCCCACGACCTTGCCGTCGGGCGCCTTGATGGGAACCGTGGCCTGCACCAGTGGCCCGATGGTGCCCGTGATCTGCTCGGTGATGGAGTGGCCGGCCAGTACGGGGGCGGTGGTTCCGACGAACTTCTTTCCGATCCGGTCGGGCTTGGGGTGGGTGTAGCGGATCGCGTCGGTGTTCATCACGACGATGAAGTCCACCTTCGACGCCTTGCGGGCTGCCTCCGCCCGTGGCTGAAGGATGGCCGTGGGGTCGGGGGCGCTGAGCGCCGCGCGGGTGCCCGGTGCGTTGGCGAAGGTCTCGGCGACGGCGAGCGAACGGTTGCGGGCCTCCTGTGTGCTGTCGTGCCGGACCTGCAGCACCAGGGCCACGACCGCGGACACGACCAGGAGCACCACGATCACCACTTGCAGGACGAAAACCTGTCCGGCGACGCTGCGCCCGCTCAGCGCCGACCGTGGCCCGGCGGACGGGCTGCGTCGGTGCCTGCCTCCGTGTGGCTCACGCTGACCGAGCGCTGTCTTGAGGCGGCGGGTCGACTGAGCCCGGGATCGACCCAATAGTCCGACCATGTGCTATGTCTACACTGCCCGGCGCCGGGTGGCGAGGGGCGTCACACATGGTGAGCCACGGTGGCCTCGGGCCCGTGGCCGGTCCGCGGCGTTCACCGTCGGCGCGTGCTGCTGCCGAGGGGATCTGGCCGCATCATGGAGGGGTATCTATTTGCCCGCATTTGTCTCCCGCACATGGGAGGTCGTCATGAAGACCCAGGACCAGTACCGGCTGACCTTCACCCATCCCGGATCGGGCACCAGCGTCGTGACGGACGAGGTGATCGTCGAACGGACCGACGCCCTCGGACCGGGCGGCAACCCGGTGTACTGCGATCCCACCGGCATCCTCCGCGCCGAGATCAGCCCGGCGGGGGAGGTGCGCATGCTGGCCAGTGGCGCCTACCAGTCGCCGATCAACCCCTCCGTCGAACCGATCCCCTGACGGCCGACGCACCTTCCGACGCCGCCTCGCCGATGTCCCGCAGCTCCCGGACGAAGCGGATGCCTGGGCGACCGCTCAGACGGATGTCACCGACGGGCCGGAATCCCGTACGGGCCAGGACGGCTCGCGAACCGGCGTTGTCGACGGTCGTGACGGCCCGCAGCGTCCTCAGGCCGTACTCCGAGACAGCCAGGGCGAACACCTCGCGCACGGCGGCCGTGGCGACTCCCCGCCCCGCGGCCCGCTCGGCGATCCGGTATCCGAGCTCGGCCGAACCGTCCGCCACATCGACCAAGTTGACCCGCCCCAGCACCGCCCCGCTGTCGTCCACCACGACATGGAAGCGGCACAGCCCGGCTGCTTGCTCGGCCAGCAGCTCATCAAGCCGGGCGTCGAAGTGGGCGAAGTACGCGTCGCCGCGGTCGGGAATCGACGCCGCGAAGTAGTCCCGATTCTCCCGCTCGAACTCAAGGAGAACCGGGGCGTGGTCGAGACGCAGGCGCTGGAGTCTAGGCATCCGGCCATGCTAGGCACCCTCGCGCCGGGGAAGGTGCGGTACCGGCGCGTTCTTTGCTGACGTACGGACCAAGTTGCCTTGCTGGGTGCGGTGTTCGTGCACGAGCCGGACGGCGATGGCGCCCTCGCCGCTGTCGGATCTCCTTGTGTTGCGTCGGCAGCCCCATCCAGCCGTCGAGCCGTACAGCCGTCGGGGCCCGACGGTGAGTTCGGAGCGCCCGGGGTGTTCGCCGTGCAGGGCGCCCTGTTCGCTGTGGAGGTCCTGGTGGGCCGTTCTGACGTCTGTGACGCCGGCTGCGTTGACGCGAGTTTCGGACATGGTGTCCTCCAAGCAACATTGCTGTAATGAGGAAATCATCAGCTTTGACTCATCGATCGTCAATGGCTGCTCTCTGGAAAGACGACGAACTCGTCAGAGGTGTACTGATCGATTCATCAGAACTGTGGTGTTGGAGGCCTCGTTGCTAGACTCGCGCGTATGCCGACGTCAGCCCCGCCCCGCAACCGCTTCGAACGGCGCCGCGCCGAGACCCGCCAGGCTCTCGTCCGAGCGGCCCGGCAGATACTCGCCGAGACGGGGGACACCGGCGCGAGCATCCAGGCGATCGCGGAGCGCGCGGATGTGGGGTTCGGTTCCTTCTACAACCACTTCGAGTCGAAGACGGAACTGTTCGACGCGGCGGTGGCGGACGCCCTAGAAGAGCTCGGCCAGACCTTCGACGAGCACCTTGAGGGCATCGACGACCCGGCGGAACTCGTCGCGGCGGGCTTCCGCCTCGGCGCCCGCCTGGCCGACTCCCAACCCGAACTGATGCAGGTCCTGCGCCACCGCGGTCTCGGCCACATTCACTCCGGCTCGGGCCTGGCCCCGCGCGCCCTGCGCGATCTGGAGGTCGGCATCGCCTCCGGCCGGTTCACGATCGCCGACCCGACCGTCGCGCTGACCGCCCTGGGCGGCTCTTTGCTGGCGCTGGTGGAGCTGCGATTCACCCGCCCGGATCTCGACGGCGACGAGGCGGCCTCGAACCTGGCAGAGATGTTGCTGCGTATGCTGGGCGTCCCGCCGGAGGAGGCCCGCGACGTCGCCCGGCGCCCGCTGCCGACCTTGACTGACTGAGGGGCAGAGCGCCGTGTCCAAGCCCGTGATCCGCGAACCGATGCGCAGCAACTCGCGCTCCAACCGGGCCCGCATCCTCGCCACGGCCCGTCAGGAACTCGGCCGGAACCCCGACGTGACCCTGGAGGAGATCGCTCGGGCCGCCGGTGTGGTCCGCCGGACGCTCTTCGGGCATTTCCCGGGACGCGCGGCCCTGTTGGACGCTCTCGCCGAGGAGGCGTCCGAGGCCCTGCGCGGCAGCGCGGCCCGAACACCCGACGCCGAGGAGGCACCCCGGCGCGCCCTGGCGCGGTTCGTCCTGTCGATCTGGCCCGTCGGCGACCGTTACCGGCTGCTCCTCGCGCTCGCCCGCCAGGACCTGGGTACGGAACGGGTCTCCGAGATCCTCACCCCCGCCCGCAACGAGGCCACCGCCATCCTTGAGCGAGGTCAGCGTGCGGGTGTGTTCCACGACCGCCTGCCGGCAACTGTGCTCAGTGTCGCCCTCGAAGCCCTGACCCTCTCCCTGCTGGAGAGCGTCAACACGGGGGCGTGGGAGGACGACGGCACGCGAGCCGCCGTCGCCACGCTGGTCGCGGCGGGCGTGGCGGAAAAGGAAGCGACCGCGATCGTCGAGGGTGTGGCGTCGGAGATGCGAGCCGTGACCTCCGACGGCTGATCGCGTACGAGACAGGCCGGAGAGATCACGCGGATGTCGCACTCGGCCGGAAGGTAACCGACTTGCCGGTGAAGCGGGCGCTGATCCCGCTCGCCGTGGTGGTGACGGACCGCAGGTGCAGCCCCTCCGGGATGTTCTGCAGGGCGATGGGGTCTTTCAGGCCCTTGTTGAGCAGAGCCTTCGCGGGAGGAATCAGCTCGCCCTGAGTGATGCGGACGTCCGTGAAGGCGATGCGGTTGCCCGAGGCCGCCGAGACGGCCGCACTCACCGTCACGTCGCCCACGAGCGGCAGGCTGACCGTCGCGTCGACCCGGCCCGGCTCGGTGCCCTGCGAGACGTCCAGGCCGAGCGCGTCGGACACGTCCTCGTACGACAGGAAGGCGGTCGCCGCGACGCTGCTCGCATGGGCTTCGTCGGCGCTCCCCGAGGTCTTGAGTCCGTCGAGGCCGACCGTCAGCTTCGTCACCGGTAGCGGTCGGGTCGTTCCGCGGGCGGGTATGTCGTGGGCCGTGATGTCGACGTGCCGCAGGCTGCCACTCGCCAGCTGCGTCAGTACGGGAAAGCCGCTGACGTGCACCGAAGGCCGCTCCGAGGTCCCCATACCCTCCTGGAACGCCGTGGCCGTACGGCTCTCCGCGTGGGCTGCGGCAACACGGTCGACGACGACGGCGCCGACCAGCAACGCTGCGACGGCCGCGACCGCGACGATCCAGCGCCGCCTCCTCGCGGTCGGTGAACTCACGAACGAGGCGGCGTCAGCGTCATACGGCTCACCCACGGGGTAATACGGCTCGCCCACGGGCTCCTTGTCGTACTGGGACTGGTACATGGCTTTCCTCTCGGGAAGTTCGGGAAGTTCGGGCAGTGATCTCCGGTCGCGGGCATGACCCACCGGAGTTGGACTTCGACGGGGGGTCTACGCGCCGACACGCTGGGGACGGACGAGCCGAGGGGCCCGGGCGACGGCGAGATCGCGGTCCGCGCCGACCGCGATCAGGGCGGCCGTCGCGGTACGCGTGCCGTCGTCGCCGTAGGTCCCGGCGTTCACGCACTCCAGGAGCGCCAGCATCAGCCCTTCGAGTGCCCGGCTGAGCGGCCCGGGCGGGATGCTGGTGTGGAACACGCCCTGCCGCTGCCCCTGCTCGATGATCGCCGTTGCCATGTCACGGGCGGGGGCGAGGATTTCGTTCACGCGTTCCGCCCGCAGGTCCTGAGGCGTGAGTCTCAGCAGCGTGCGATAGCGGTCGCCCACGGGCCACAGGGCCAGGACGAAGCGCGCCATGGCGGTGACGGCGTCGGGGCCGGGTGCCGTCACGGTCGCCAGTGCGCGCCGCAGCGACTCCGCCGCGTCCGCGACGATCCCCTCCACCAGTGCGGACCGCCCGGCGAAATGGTCATAAACGGTACGACGCACCACGCCGGCCGCCTCGGCGATGTCGCTGAGGCTGCTGTCGGGATCGCGGCCGAGTTGCTCCCTCGCCGCTTCGAGGATGCGGGCCCGGGTGAGCTGTGACTGGCGGCGTGCGCTGCCCGTCACGCGGGGGCTGGTCATGTCGTGGCTCCGGTCGACGGTGGGCGGTCGGCTCGATATTTGCACATCAATGGGCAACAAACTAGTCTGCACATCGTTGGGCAAATAACTACTCGCAATGCCGTGGCCAAGCCCGCACTGCTCTTGCCGATCCGCGAATCCCCCTACCTGCCGCTTCGCCCTGAGGAGCTTTGATGCCGCTCTTTGTCACCACACCCGCCGAGAAGATGACCGGGCCCTATCCACGGCGCTGGTGGGCCCTGCTGGTGCTGTGCCTGAGTTTGCTGATCGTGGTCATGGCGAACACCTCGCTGATCGTGGCCGCCCCCGACATGACCACCGACCTGGGCCTGTCCAGCAGCGACCTGCAGTGGGTCATCGACGGCTACACCGTCCCGTACGCCGCGCTGATGCTTGTCCTGGGCTCGATCGGCGACAAGTACAGCCGCCGCGGCGCGCTGGTCCTGGGCCTGCTGATCTTCGCGGGCGGCTCGGTGATGGGCGGACTGGTCGACCAGACCGACCTCGTCATCACCGCCCGCGCGATCATGGGCGTCGGCGCCGCCGTGGTCATGCCGGCCACCCTGTCCCTGCTCGTCGCGATCTTCCCGAGGGCGGAACGCGCCAAGGCCATCACGGCCTGGAGCGCCACCTCCGGCCTCGCCATCGCCGCCGGCCCCCTGGCAGCCGGCTGGCTGCTGGAGAACCACGCCTGGGGCTCGACCTTCCTGATGAACGTCCCCCTCGCGATCCTCGGCGTCGTCGGCGCACTGCTCCTGGTGCCGCCGTCGAAGGCGGAGAAGATGGGCGGGATCGACTACATCGGCGGTCTGCTCTCGATCGTCACCGTCGGCAGCCTGGTCTACGCGACCATCGAGGGCCCGCACTTCGGCTGGGGCACCGGTCCGATCGCCGCCGCCGTGGTCGCCGCCGTCGGTCTGCCGGCCTTTGTCGCCTGGGAGCTGCGCCACCCCCACCCCATGCTGGACGTGCGCAAGTTCAGGGAGCGCCCCTTCAGCGGCTCCATGCTCTCGGTGCTGTTCTTCTTCTTCGGCACCTTCGGCTCGATCTACTACGCCACCCAGTTCCTCCAGTTCGTCCTCGGCTACAACGCGCTGGACACCGGCATACGACTGCTGCCGCTGGCCGGAGCCGTCTTCGTCGGCGCCGTGGTGACCGGGCGAGTGGCGCCCAAGCTGGGCGTGAAGCCGGTGGTGGGAACCGGCATGGTGATCGGCACGGCGGGCGTCTTCCTGCTGACGCAGATCGAGTCGGGCTCGACGTACACCGACTTCCTGACGCCTTTGCTGATGCTCGGCTTCGCGATAGGTCTGAGCCTGTCCCCGGCCACCGACACCATCATGGGCTCCTTCCCCGAGTCGGAGCTGGGCGTCGGCGGCGGTGCCAACGACACCGCGCTGGAACTCGGCGCCTCCCTGGGCATCGCCATCCTCGGCTCGCTTCTCGCCACGTCCTACAAGGACAAGCTGACCGACCTGGTCGGCGGTCACCTCCCGGCCGCCGCGATGGACACGGCCAAGGACTCGGTGGGCGGTGGCCTCGCGGTCGCCGAACAGGTTGCGAAGACCCCGGGCGGCGGACCCCAGCAGGCCCAGGCCCTGGTCGAGGCGGTCCATGAGTCCTTCGCCCACGCCATCGCCCACACCAGCCTCATCGGCGGCATCATCATGGCCGCCGGAACCATGATCGTCCTGGCGGTCCTGCCCGGCCGCAAGGCCGCAGGCAAGCACCGCCAGGAGGAGCCGGTGGCGGCCGACGCCGACCAGGGCGAGGAGTACGCCGACTCCGTCGGGTGATGCGGCCCGGCCCCCGGGGAATCCTGCCCGGCCTCGTCTCGTCGAGGCCGGACAGCGGGCGTCCGTCGACGTCGCGGGCGTCGACCGGCGGACGGGGGGCACTGCCGCCGGGACGCCCGGGCGTCGCCCGTCTCCAGGCGATGCGTACTCGCCTGTTCGGCGTAACGTCGTCCTTGTGGACGTCACCGCGGACAGCCTTGTGCGCCGTGCCGCGCATGAGCTCGGCGTCAGCGCGGACGGGCTGATCGCCGACGTGGAGCGCTGCCTGCGGGGTGAAGTCCCGGTGCTGTGGGAAGACCCGGGTATCGCCCGCATGACGTTGGAGAACATCGCCGAGCACATCGTCGGCGCGTTGGCCGGCATCGAGCACGGTGTCGAGTCCGGCCGGATCGAACCGCCCGTAGCCGACGTCGAACGCGTCCGTCGGCTGGCCCGGCACGGGATACCCGTCAGCGCGATGCTGCGGGCTCGCCGGCTCGCACAGGGCGTCGCTCTCGACAGGCTGCTCGAAGAGTTGCCCCGGCTGACCAGCGACCCCGAGCTGATCAACGCGGCGGCACGCAAACTGATCGCGACGACGACCGGATACGTGGACCGGACCTCCGAGCAGGGCGTCGTGACGTTCCAGGAAGAGCGGGACCGTCGGCTGCGGTGGCGGTTGTCGGTGGTGAACGAGGCCGGCATGCGCATCGGCACCACCCTGGACATCACCCGTACGACCCAGGAACTGGCGGACCTCGCCACCGAGCACTTCGCCGACCTCGCCACCGTCGACCTGCTCGACTCCGCTCTTCACGGACAGGACATCCCGGCGGAGAAACCGTTGGTACTTCGCCGGGTCGCCCAGCGGTCGGTGACCGAGGGCTGCCCGGAGGCGATGATCACGCAGCAGCAGCTTCACACCTACCCGGACGGATCGCCGCCGGACCGCGCCCTGACCACCGGACAGCCCTCACGTCACCACTTCGACGGGCCTCCCGACCGATCGGCGGCGAACGGGGGACCCAGCCACGGCGTCGACGCCCACCAGGCCCACTCGACGCTGGTCGTCCCCCTGCGCGCCCGCGGCACCACCCTGGGCGTCGCGCAGTTCTCCCGCCACCGCAATCCCGGCCTCTACGACGGCGAGGACCTGCTGCTCGCCCAGGAGATCGCCGCCAGGGCAGCCGTCGCCGTCGACAACGCCCGCCGCTACACGCACGCCCGCGCCACCGCCCTCAGCCTCCAGCGCAGCCTGCTCCCGTCGCGTACACCACAGCAGTCCGCCGTGGAGGTCGCCTGCCGCTATCGGCCTGCCGGCGCCCAGGTCGGCGTGGGCGGCGACTGGTACGACGTCATCCCGCTGTCCGGATCCCGAGTCGCCCTCGTGGTGGGCGACGTGGTCGGCCACGGCATCCACGCGGCCGCCACCATGGGTCGCCTGCGGACCGCGGTACGCACCCTGGCCGACATCGACCTGCCGCCCGACGAACTCCTCACGCACCTGGACGACGTCGTCCTCCGCGTGTCCGCAGAAGCCTCCACCGTCCCGGACGCAGAAGCCTCCACTGTCCCGGACGCCGAAGCCGGCGGGGACATCGGCGCCACCTGCCTGTACGCGGTCTACAACCCCGTCAGCAGTCGCTGCACCCTCGCCCGCGCGGGCCACGTGCCGCCTGTCGTGGTGACCCCGGACGGCACCGTCGACATCCTCGACCTTCCGCCGGGCCCGCCGCTCGGCCTGGGTGGCCTGCCGTTCGAAGCGGCCGAGGTCGACTTGCCCGAAGGCAGCCTCCTCGCCCTCTACACCGATGGCCTGCTCGCGGCCCGCGACCACGACATCGAGGCCGGCCTCACCCTGCTGCGCCAGGTCCTCGCCCGGCCCGCTCCCTCCCTGGAGGCCACCTGCGACACCGTGCTCGAAACCCTGCTGCCGGCTCGCCCGGACGACGACGTCGCCCTGCTCCTGGCCCGCACTCATGCTCTCGGGAGCCTCCAGGTCGCCAGCTGGGACCTGGAGGCCGACCCTGCCGCAGTCGCCGGGGCCCGGTCGAGAGCCTCCCAGCAGCTGAGCACCTGGGGGCTGGAAGACCTCGAATTCACCACCGAACTGGTGGTCAGTGAACTGGTCACCAACGCCATCCGCTACGGCACGCCCCCCATCCGGCTGCGCCTCATCCACGACCGCGCGCTCCTCTGCGAGGTCTCCGACGCCAGCGGTACCACTCCGCACCAGCGCCGCGCCCGTGTCTACGACGAGGGCGGGCGCGGTCTGCACCTGGTAGCCCAACTCGCCGAGCGCTGGGGCACGCGTCACGCCCGGCACGGCAAGACGGTCTGGGCGGCGCTGAACGAGTCCGCCGGATTCCCGGCGCTCGAACGGGTGTAGTCCTGCTGGGCCTGAACACGGCCCGGCGCCAAGCGGTTCCTGCGCCGCGCCTCTACGAGCACCCGGACGTCGTGGAGGCGGCCGTCGTCCTGACCCCGGACGCCCAGGTGACCGTCGAGGACCTGCGGGTGTACGTCAAGGAATGTGTGGCCCCCTGCAAGTACCCCCGCACGGTGTGGTTCCTGCCCTGGTGCCGGGCCCGAATGGTGCGGAGGATCTCCGTGTCAGAATGGGTGGTTGTTCATCCCGCCCCGTCGTTCTCCGCAATGCACCGAGGTTTTCCATGACCAAGCCCGTGGGCCGCGTTCCACAGCGACGCAATGCGCGGTCCAACCGGGCGCGGATCCTGGCCACGGCCCGCCAGGAGCTCGGACGGAACCCGGACGTCACCCTGGAGGAGATCGCGCGGGCCTCCGGTGTGGTGCGGCGCACCCTTTTCGGGCATTTCCCGGGACGCCAGGCGCTGTTGGAAGCCCTTGCCGACGAAGCCTCCGAGGCCCTTCGGGACGCGCTCGCAGCCGGTGCGAAGCCGGATGAGTCGGCGGAGCGGGCGCTCGCGCACTTCGTGTTCTCGATGTGGACGGTGGGGGACCGCTACCGGTTTCTCCTGGCCATGGCCAGGCGGGACCTGGGCGTGGACCGCGTGACCGAAATCCTGGCTCCTGCTCGTGACGAGGCCGCGGCCATCCTGGAGCGGGGGCAGCGGGACGGTGTTTTCCACACCCATCTGCCCCCCGGCGTGCTGAGTGCCGGGCTGGAAGCGATGACGGTCGCGCTGCTGGAGGAGGTCAACTCCGGTGCGCTGGAGGACGACGGGACCCATACGGCCGTCGCCACGCTTGTCGCGGCCGGAGTGTTGGAAAGGCGGGCGTGTGTCGTGGTCGACGACGTCGCGTCGACGATCGTCGTGGAGTCCGCTGCGGACGACTGAGTCCGCGAGAGGTCATGCTCCACGGTTTTCCTCTGCCCCGGCGCTTCACGCCGGGGCGGAGTCGTTTGGGTCCGGCCGAGGTGCACCTCGCGCACGACGCCCGGCTCGACCGCAGTGCCGCTGTGAAGACGGTGCGCGCCGCGGCGATCATGAGGGGTGCCTCAATCAGTGCCGGGTTGGACGAGCTTGAAGAAGAGGCGGGCGGCGGCCCGTTGGGCGGCCTGGCGCAGGCGTATCGGGGCCGGGCGGGCAGGAGTGGGTGCGGGGGAGGTGGCCAGGCGAGGGAAGAGCGCTGCGGCATTGGTGCGGTTGACGGCCGTCAGGGTGCCGGTGTCGACGCCGGTGTCCAGTCCGTTGGCGAAGTACTGGCCGGCCGCGGTGGGGGCGAACGGCCAGTCGCTGCCGAAGAGGACGTGCCCGGGGCGGGCGAAGGCGAGCAGCGTGGGCAGGGCGGCGGGGCTGGAGGACAGGGCGGTGTCGTAGTAGAAGCCGCGCAGGTCGTCGAGGATGTCGAGGGGGCTGCGTCCGGTGTCGGATGCGATGGCGACGGCCATGCGATGGGAGGCGTAGGGCACGAAGCCGCCTGCGTGGCTGAGGATGAACCGGATGTCCGGGTAGCGCCGGACGATGCCGTTGCGGACGAGTAGGTAGGCGGCCCGGGTGGTGTCGAGGAGGAAGTCGGCGGCGAACGGCGGGATGTTCTCGACGGCCGGTGCGGGCAGCTCGTCGGGGTGGACGAACACGACGGCGCCCCGTTCGTTGAGGGCCTGCCACAGTGCGTCCTGGCCGCTCGCGCCCAGGTAGGTTCCCTGGTTGTTGGCCAGCAGAGTGACTCCGTCGGCTCCCAGGCTGTCCAGGACCCGCTCGGCCTCGATCGCGGAGGCGGCGGCATCGGGCATGGGCAGGGTGGCGAAGTATCCGAAACGGCCCGGGTGTTCGGCGGCGAGGGATGCGGAGAAGTCGTTGAGCCGGCGGGCCAGGTCCGTGGCCTCGCCCGGGTCGGTGAGGAAGCCGGTGCCGGGCGTCGAGACGGACACGATGGCCGTGGCGGTGCCCAGGAGGTCCATCAGCTCCAGGGCTGCTTCGGGGCTCCAGTCGGGCAGGGCGCGGCCACCGGCCTCGGCGATGCCCGCCTTGGCGAGCAGGTCGCGGTAGAAAGGCGGGATGAGGTGGTGGTGGACGTCGATGCGTCCTGCAGTGGCGGTCATGCGGCAGCCTCCTGGGCGATGAGCAGGTCGAGGGCCACGTCGGTGATCACGTCTTCCTGACCGCCGACCTCGCCGCGCAGGCCGACCACGACGAGCAGGCTCCGGTCGTCGACGGCCTGGCGGGCCGAGGTGGCCTCGGCATGGTGCACGGTGGCGGAGTGGACGTCGGCGTGGTCGTGGGTCTCGCGGTTCACCTGGACGAGGCGATGCCGCAGTGGTCGTAGGAGATGGTCGGCAGGGGCCCGCAGGGCGAACAGGTCGCAGCCGTCGACACGGATGGCGCCGCGGTCCTCCGTGGGCTTGCCCGACCGAGCGAGGTTCGCCGGCCCGGTCCTGCGGCTCGGCATGCTGGCAGCGCGGGCGCCCATGACGGCGACCGGCGACGGGGCGGGAGCAGGAGACACGCGAGGACTCCTCGGGTGAGTCAGGTGGATCGGACGCATCAGACGAAGGTCACCGACACCGGGCCGAGAGCGCCGAAGCGGGCCTCGATCTTCTGGCCGGCGCTGACGAAGGGGGCAGTGGTCATGGCGCCGGGCAGCACCAGTTGTCCGGGCTCCAGGGCGGTACCGAAGGCGGCAAGGGTGTTGGCGAGCCAGGCGACGGTGGCAGCCGGATGGCCGAGCACCTCGCGTCCGCTGCCCGAGGCGACGCGCTCGCCGTCGACGAGCAGGTCTACGGCGACGGTGGCGAGGTCGGGCACGTCGGCCAGGGGTGTCCAGGCGCCGCAGACCAGTCCGGCGGAGCTGGCGTTGTCGGCGACCGTGTCGAGCAGGGTGATCCGCCAGTCGCGGATCCGGCTGTCCACGATCTCCAGCGCGGGTGCGACCGACTCCGTCGCGTCGAGGACGTCATCGACGGTGATGCCGGGGCCGTGCAGGGGCTCGGCGAGGCGGAAGCAGATCTCCGGTTCGACGCGCGGTCGGCAGTAGCGCGACGCGAGGACCGTCGCGCCGTCGCGGTGGACCATGTCGTCCGTCAGATGGCCGAAGTCGGGCTCGTCGACGCCGAGGAGCTGCTGCATCGCGGCCGCGGTCAGGCCGACCTTGTGTCCGACGACGGATGCCCCGTCGGCCAGCCGCCGGGCGATGTTGTCCTGCTGGACGGCGTAGGCGTCGGCCAGGTCCAGGCCGGGCAGCAGAGTCGACAGAGGGTCGATCGGTGCCGCGCGATGCTCGGCATGGCGCAGCAGTCGTGCGGCCTCCGCGCGCTGTTCGGCCGTCAGGGTCATTCCTCGCTCCTTGCCGCCATCCCGACCGCCGCCTCGTAGACCAGCCGTGCGTGCAGCTGGAACATCGCCACCAGGTCGACGGCGTCGCCGGCGATCTCCCGCTGTACGAACAGGCCGTCGGCGCCGGCGACGGCGTAGGTGGTGAGGGTGCGCACGGCGTCGTCGTCCAGGCCCGGGATCAGGGTGCGGACCACGTTGGCGATTTTCTGGGCGGCGATGTCGCGGACCTGGAGGAACACCGTCCGGCCCCGGGGCTCCACCGGTCGTCGCTCCAGGGCGAGCATGAGGCCGAGGCGCAGGAAGTCGGGAGCGTCGATCAGGGACTTCGCCACGTTCGCCGCCATGGTGGCGATCCGCTGCTGTGGCGTACCGGTCTCTTCGCCCGGCAGCTCGACGGCCGTCAGCCAGGTCTCGAAGCTGCGCTCGATGACCGCGGCGATCAGGTCGTCCTTGTCCTTGAAGTGCCAGTAGATCGAGCTGGCGGGCAGTCCGCACTTGGCGCTGACGGCCGCGATGGACGTGCCCTCGTATCCGCGCTCGCCCGCGATCTCGACGGTGGCGTCGAGGATGCGCTGCCGCGATTCCACCCCGTTCGCACGCTTCTTGCGCGCCGTCACTGGCTTGGTCATGAAGTCGCCCTTCCTGTCGTGCCGGCTCTTGACCGTCTCCAGCACCCAGCTTACCGTAGCGGCTATTCCAATTGGAGTAAACGCTACAACAAGAGCCGTAGCAACAGGGACGACAGTGAGGTGGCCTGGTGAGTGAAATCAGCGCCAAGGGCAGAGCCGAAGACAGTGCCTATGACGTGGCGGTGATCGGCTACGGGCCCACGGGGGTGACCGCGGCGAACCTGCTGGGGGCGATGGGACTGCGGGTCGTCGTGCTCGAACGCGACGCCGAGATATTCGCCCGCGCCCGGGCGATCTCCACGGACGAGGAGGTCGTGCGGATCTGGCAGCGCATCGGTCTGGCCGACCGGCTGAAGCGCGACATGCTGGCCGAGCGGCCGCTCGACTTCGTCGACGCCGATGGCCGCACTTTCCTCAGCGCCTGCCCCACCCCGCGCGGCCACGGGCATCCGCCGCAGATGTTCATCTACCAGCCGGCCCTGGAACAGGTCCTGCGCGACGGGGTGGACCGGCACCCGAACGTGGAGATCCTGCTGCGGCACGAGTGCCTGCGGCTGCGGCAGTCCGCAGACGGGGCGGGCGTGGAGCTGACAGTGCTCGGGACCGCCGACGACTCCGTCCACCGGGTGCGCGCGTCGTACGTGATCGCGGCCGACGGCGGGTCCAGCCTCACCCGCGCGCAGCTGAACATCGGCTATGAGGGCAAGACGTACGAGGACCGCTGGGTGGTCATCGACACCAAGATGCTCAAGCCGTGGCCGGACCACGACCGCCTGCGGTTCCGCTGCGATCCGGCCCGCCCGGCGGTGGACTGTCCGACCCCGCTCGGGCACCACCGCTGGGAGTTCCCGATCCTGCCGGGCGACGACGAGGCGTACCTGACCACCGACGAGGCCGTGTACCGGATGGTCTCCCGGTACGGAATCAGCCGGGACAGCATCAAGATCCTGCGGGCCACCGTCTACAGCCACCACGTCCGCTTCGCGTCCCGGTTCCGGATGGGCCGGGTCTTCCTCGCCGGGGACGCCGCCCATGCGATGCCGCCGTGGATCGGCCAGGGCATGGCCGCCGGCGTACGTGACGTGGCGAACCTGTGCTGGAAGCTCGACGCCGTGTTGCGCGGCGAGCTGCCCGAGACGGTGCTGGACAGCTACGAGGCCGAACGCAAGCCGCACGTCACGGAGATCACCAAGCGGGCGGTCTTCGTCGGACGGATCATCACCGAACGACGCTCGGCGGTCACGCGCGTTCGCAACTCCGGGCTGCGCGCCCTGGGCCGCGTACCAGGCTTCGGCAACTGGCTCCAGGACTCCCAGTGGATCCCCGTGGCCCACTATTCCGCGGGCTTCCAGGCCCGCCCGCGCACGAAGGCGTCCGGGCGCCAGATACCGCAGCCCTGGGTGACCGGCCCGGACGGAGAACGCGTACGACTGGACGACGCGCTCGGCGGCCGGTGGCTGCTCCTGCACGGCGGACTGCCCGCACCCCAGCCGGCGTGGGAGCGCCTGGACGTCCCCTCGCTCACCGTGACACCCGCCGGAACCCGGCCGGCCGAGGGCACCGTCGTCGACAGCGACGGTGTGCTGCTCGCGTGGATGGCCGAGCACCGGGTGACCACCCTCGCCCTGCGCCCGGACGCCTACGTCTACGCCGCCGCGGCTGCCGGCGCCCAACTGCCGCCGCCCCCGGCCGGATTCGCCCCCGTGCTGCGCAACACCGTCTCGACGACCCCGTGAGGACCACCATGACCACCCACAACGAACTGCCGTCGATGCGGGAGTCCCTGCTCGACATCGCGGGCAAGAAGATCTTCGTCGCCGAGACGGGGGACGGTCCCCCCGTCCTGCTGCTGCACGGCGGCGGCCCCGGCGCCTCCGGCGTCGCCAACTACTCCCGCAACATCGCGGCGCTGGCCAAGGAGTACCGGGTCATCGTGCCCGACCTGCCCGGCTACGGACGCAGCACCAAGGGCGTCGACGGTGCCGACCCGTTCGGCTGCCTCGCCGACGGCATCCGCGGCGTGCTCGACCAACTCGGCCTGGACAAAGCCCACTTCGTCGGCAACTCCTACGGCGGCGCCTGCGCCCTGCGTCTTGCCCTGGACACCCCCGACCGGGTGGACCGCATGGTGCTGATGGGCCCCGGCGGCATCGGCACCACCCGCGCCCTGCCCACCCCGGGTCTCAGCAACCTGCTCAACTTCTACTCCGGTGACGGTCCCTCGCGGCCGAAGCTGGAGAAGTTCATCCGCGACTACCTCGTCTTCAACGCCGCCGATGTGCCCGACTCGGTCATCGACGCGCGCTACCAGGACAGCATCGACCCCGAAGTCGTCGCCGACCCGCCGCTGCGCCGCCCGTCCGGCCCGAACGCGCTGCGCACCGTCCTGAAGATGGACTTCACCCGCGACAAGCGCCTCTCCCGGCTGCCTGTGCCCACCCTCGTGCTGTGGGGCGCCGCGGACAAGGTCAACCGGCCGAGCGGTGGGCCCATGCTGGCCGACCGCATGCCCAACTGCGACCTGTACATGGTGGCCAACACCGGCCACTGGGTGCAGTTCGAACGTGCCCAGCTCTTCAACCGGCTGTGCGCCGACTTCCTGGCGGGCCGTCGATGACCGCCGTGAACCCCGCTCCGTCCGTCTTCGGTGCCGTCCACCTCGGCTACATCGTCATCGAGTCCAACCGCCTCGCCGACTGGCGCCGCTTCGGCACCGACGCGATCGGCATGCACCATGACGCCCTTTCCCGCGACCTCATGCGTTTCCGCCTCGACGACCAGGAGTGCCGCTTCCTGATCCGGCGTGGCTCCGCCGAGGACGTCGTGGCCACCGGCTGGCACATCGACGACCATGTCAGTTTCGAGCGGATCGAGGCCCGCGTCCGCGCCCATGGCGTCCCGGTCGTGCACGGCAGCGACGAGGAGGCCGCCCTGCGCGGCGTCGAGCGTCTCCTGCGCTTTCCCGGACCCAAGGGCATCACCCAGGAGATCTACACGACTCCGGTGACGTCGGCGCAGCCGCTGCGGATGCTCGCCTCCGGCTGGGTCACCGGCGACTCCGGCATGGGCCACGTCGCCATCACCTCGGCCAAGCCGACGCAGCTGCGCGGCTACTTCAACACCGTTTTCGATGCCCGGCTGACCGACTACATCGACGAGACGATCAGCGGCGTCAAGCTCAAGATCCGCTTCCTGCGCGTCAACGAACGCCACCACTCCATCGCCATCGCTGCGGTCCGGGGTCTGCCCGTCGATCCGGTCCGCACCCGCGTCCAGCACCTCAACATCCAGGCCGCCAGTCTCGACGACGTCGCCCAGAGCTACCAGCGCGTGCACGAACTCGGCTTCGACATGGCCCTGTCCGTCGGCCAGCACACCAACGACAAGGAACTCTCCTACTACGCCCGCACACCCTCGGGCTTCGAGTGGGAGGTGGGCTGGAATCCCCTCGTCGTCGACGAGACCACCTGGCAGCCCAGCACCCACCAGGGCATCAGCATCTGGGGTCACACCCCGGTGGGCCAGACGATCGTCGACAAACTCGGCCAGTTCCGGCTGGGCGTCCGTTCCCTGGCCCGCTCGGAGAACACCGTCCCCGCCCTCAGCGGCGCCGGCATCCCCGACGACTGACGGACGGGGCGGGCCGGAGCGGCTTCCCACCGGTCCGGCCCGCCCGTTCTCTCTGTTGGCCCGCCCGTTCTCTCTGTCAAAAGGGGCCGCGCAGGCGACAGCGGCTACGTTTCGACCACGGGAGCCCCGACAAAGCGGTGAGCCCCGGCCGTCGGCCGGGGCTCACCGCTTTGTCGTCCGGGTTCAGGACCCGCTCTCCGCGCGGGCCACCAGGTCCAGCGCGATGTCGGTGATCATGTCCTCCTGGCCGCCGACCATGCCGCGTCGGCCGACCTCCACCAGGATGCTGCGGGTGTCGAGGCCGTACCGGGCGGCCGCCGTCTCGGCATGGCGCAGGAAGCTGGAGTACACGCCCGCGTAGCCGAGGCTGAGGGTCTCGCGGTCCACCCGGACCTCACGGTCCTGCAGCGGTCGTACGAGATCGTCGGCGGCGTCCATGAGCGGGAACAGGTCGCACGCGTGCTTCCACCCCATCAGGTCGGCCACCGCGATGAACGCCTCCAGCGGACAGTTGCCCGCCCCCGCGCCCTGCCCCGCGAGGGAGGCGTCGACGCGTATCGCGCCGCTCTCCACGGCGACCACGGTGTTGGCGACGCCGAGGGCGAGGTTGTGGTGGGCGTGGATGCCGAGTTCGGTGGCGGGGTCGAGTACGTCGCGGTAGGCGCGGAAGCGGTCGCGGACGCCGTCCATGGTGAGGCGGCCGCCGGAGTCGGTGACGTAGACGCACGTGGCGCCGTACGACTCCATCAGCTGGGCCTGGCGGGCCAGTTCGGCCGGTTCGGCCATGTGGGACATCATCAGGAACCCGGCGACGTCCATGCCCAGCTCGCGGGCGGCGGCGATGTGCTGGGCGGAGATGTCGGCCTCGGTGCAGTGGGTGGCGACGCGGACCGAGCGAATGCCGAGCGCGTGGGCCTGCTTGAGGTCGTGCAGGGTGCCGATGCCGGGGAGCAGCAGCGTGGTGGGTACGGCGTGCTGTGTGACGTCGGTGACGGCCTCGATCCACTCCCAGTCGGTGTGGGCGCCGACACCGTAGTTGATGCTGGAGCCGGCCAGACCGTCACCATGGGCGATCTCGATGGCGGCCACGCCGGCGGCGTCCAGGGCGGCGGCGATCGCGCGGGCCTGGTCGACGGTGTAGCGGTGCCGGACGGCGTGCATACCGTCCCGCAGGGTGACGTCCTGGACATACAGGCGGGTGGGCCCGGCGGCCGTCTGCGTCCCGTTGGTCTCCGTCGTGGTCATCGTGCGGCCCCCTCGGTGGAGCGGTGGGCGGCCATGCGTTCCGCGGTGCGCAGCGCGGCCGAAGTCATGATGTCGAGGTTTCCGGCGTAGGCCGGGAGGTAGTGGGCGGCGCCCTCGACCTCCAGGAAGACGGACACCTTCAGGGCTTCGCCCGCACCGGGGGCGAGGGTGCGCAAGGGGTCGTCCGCCTTCACGCGGTCGAACTGCACCTTCTGCTTGAGCCGGTAGCCGGGCACGTACGCCTGGACGCGGCCGACCATCTCCTCGATGGACGCCGTGACGGCCTCGGTCGTGCAGTCGGACACCAGGCAGTGCACGGTGTCCCGCATGATCAGCGGGGGTTCGGCCGGGTTGAGGACGATGATCGCCTTGCCGCGGGCGGCGCCGCCCACCTGCTCGATCGCGGAGGAGGTGGTCTCGGTGAACTCGTCGATGTTCGCCCGGGTGCCGGGGCCCGCGGAGCGGGAGGCGATGGACGCGACGATCTCCCCGTAGTGGACCGGGGTGACGGCGTTGACCGCGGCGACGATCGGGATCGTGGCCTGGCCGCCGCAGGTGACCATGTTGACGTTCGGGGCGCCGAGGTGGGCGTCGCCGTTGACCGGGGGGACCGCGTAGGGGCCGATGGCCGCCGGGGTGAGGTCGACGAGGGTGCGGCCCAGCGGACGAAGCACCTCCTCGTGATGGCGGTGGGCGCCGGCCGAGGTGGCGTCGAAGACGATCTCCACATCGGCGAACTCGTCCAGCCGCACGAGACCTTCCACCCCTTCATGGGTGGTGGACACCTTCAGACAGCGCGCCCGGGCCAGGCCGTCGGAGTCCGGGTCGATCCCCGCCATCACGGCGATCTCCAGGCTCTCCGACAGCCGCAGCACCTTGATCATGAGGTCGGTGCCGATGTTGCCCGACCCGATGACGGCGACTTTGGTCCTGCTGCTCACTGGTGGTCTCCTTCTGCCGTGCCTGCTGCGGCGAATCCGACGCGTACGGAGCCCAGTTCGGAGATGTGGGCCTCGAAGTAGTCACCCGGGGCGGCGGGAGCCATCGGGCCCAGGGCCCCGGTCAGCACGAGGTCACCCGCGCGCAGCGGGTCGCCGCGCTCCGCGAGGGCCGAGGCCAGCCAGGCCGCCGCGGTGAGGGGGCTGCCGAGACAGTCGGCGCCGGTGCCCTCGGAGGCGGTCACCCCGTTGCGGGCCATGGTCATCGTCACGGCACGGAGGTCGACCGCGGTGAGCGGTACGGGCGTGGCGCCCAGGACGTACAGACCGCAGGAGGCGTTGTCGGCGACCGTGTCGACGAGGGAGATGTCCCACCCCCGCACCCGGCTGTCGACGATCTCCAGAGCGGGCAGCGCGAAGTCGACCGCCCGCAGCACATCGACGACCGTGCACGCGCGGTCCGGCAGATCCCTGCCCAGCACGAGCGCGACCTCGGCCTCCACCTTGGGCTGGAGCAGCCGCCCGGCCGCCACCTCGCCGCCGTCGGGCACGGCCATGTCGGCGAACAGGGCACCGAAGTCGGGCCGGTCCACGCCGAGTTGCCGCTGCACGGCCACGGAGGTCAGGCCGATCTTGCGGCCGACGATCCGGCGCCCGGCGTCCAGGCCGCGCCGGACGTTCAGCTGCTGCACGGCGTACGCGGTCTCCAGATCGCCGCCGTCGTCGAACAGGTTCCGTACCGGGTGACAGGCGGCCCCGGTACGGGCGGCCTCCACCAGCAGGTCGGCGGCCTTGGCCACGGCCGGTGGGGTGGCGTCCGGGTGGACGCCGTCGAGCACGGTCGACACGGGTTACCTCCAGAGGGGGAGTGGTGTACCGCTATCGATATAGACAGCACTCCCTCGGTGGAACAAACTTTGTTCCGTGAAACGGAATATCGCTGGCGGCAGCATGCTGGAAAAAGCCGCGAACATCCTTGAATCCTTCAGTCCGAGCGGCGGATCGTACCGCCTGTCGGAACTTTCCGAGCGCACCGGACTGCCCAAGCCGACGGTGCACCGGCTGGCGGCGGACCTCGTTCGGCTGGGTTGGCTGGAGCGCTCGGGCCCCCAGTACCGCCTCGGCGCGAAGCTGTTCGAGCTCGGCTCGCTGGTGCCGCACCGGCTCGATCTGCGGGAGACGGCCCTGCCCTTCCTCCAGGACCTGTTCGAGGCCACCCGCGAGACCGTCCACCTGGGAGTCCGTGAGGGCCTGGAGGTGGTCTACCTCGAACGCATCCACGGCCACGAGGCGCTGCAACTGCCCTCCCGCATCGGCGGCAGCCTGCCCCTCACCTGCACCGGAGTCGGCAAAGCCCTGCTCGCCTTCTCCGGCCCCGAGCTGACCGACGACGTGCTGTCCCGGCCGCTGCCGAGCCTCACCCCGTACTCGATCACCGACCCCGCCCGTCTGCGCATGGCCCTGGAGAAGATCCAGGTCTCCGGCCTCGCCTACGAGGAGCAGGAGGCCGCCCTCGGCGTGAGCTGCATCGCGGCCCCCGTGTTCGCCGGCGGCACCACGGTCGCCGCCCTCTCGGTGGCCGTACCACGTTCACGCTTCAGCCCCGCCCAGATCGCCCCCGCCGTACGGACAGCGGCCCTCGGGCTGTCCCGAGTCCTGCGCGGGACGGCTCGGGGGTGAACCGAGTGAGGGCCGCGTGCGGGGGTGTGACCACCGCCATTCAATAATTGCTCGTGAACGTGCAATTATCTTTCCAGCGCCACAGGGTGCGCATGGGAGCCGCACCCATCGTTTCCGTGCGCCAGTGACCGGGCCGGGTGGGCGCGGGCAGCCGCCGTGAGGGCGGAGGGCTGCCCCCTGTCCAGGCCCCCGCGTGGGCTGCCACCGCACACCGGCCCCTTCTCCCCCGGAGGCCGGGGCGGCCTGCGCGTCAGGCGCCCGGGGTCCGGCCGAAAGGGTGGCTCGGCAGGCCCCGGGCGCGCTTCAGCTCATGGCCGCTGGACGAGCAGGGAGCTCGACCGGGTTCCGGGACGCCTCCGTGTCCCGCGCCGGAACGGCCCTGCTCGCGCTCTGTGGCTGTTGCCCCTCCCCATCCACCGCGTGGATGACCCGGATCCGGGATTCGGATTGCGCAAGGGATGGCGACGGGCGCCTCGGCACCCCATAGTCGTCGCTACCCGCACGCCGCTGTCGGATCCGTCGCCGGCGTGCGGCTTTCCCCGGTATGCCCGTGCGCCGTCGGCGCCAGTGAGGCATGCCCGCTCCCGTACGCCGTCCCCTGGAGTCGCCATGCCCGGTTCCGTTCCGTCGCTGCCTCCCGCCGCGGTCGCCGACACCGCTCCGTCACCCGTGGCCGTGTCGGGCCCGGCCCATCTGCTGCGGGTGACCCTGCTGATGGCGGGGAGTTGTCTGCCGATCCTGGGCGCGGTGCTGATCGCCCCGGTGCTGCCGAAGATGCAGGACCACTTCGAGTCGGTCCCGGGGGCCAAGGCTTTGGTGCCCCTCGCATTGACCGTTCCGGCGCTGGCGCTGGCGCTGCTGGCTCCGTTCGCCGGGGTGATCGTGGACCGGCTGGGCCGCAAGCGCCTGCTGATCGTGGCGACCCTGCTGTACGCCGTGTTCGGCACCGCTCCACTCTGGCTGGAGTCGCTGGGCGCGATCATCGCCAGCCGCGCCCTGGTCGGTGTCACCGAGGCCGCCATCATGACCTGCTGCACCACGCTGATCGGCGACTACTACTCCGGCCACCGGCGCGTGAAGTACCTCGCCCTTCAGACCATGTGCGCGTCCGCGTCGGCCACCGTCTTCTTCGTGCTCGGCGGTGCCGCCGGATCGGCGGGCTGGCGTGTTCCTTTCTGGGTGTACGCCGTGAGCCTGGCGCTCGCCCCGCTGATGGTCTCCGCCCTGCCCGGCCCGGCGGCCCGCGCGGCCGCAGACGAGGTCCCGGCCGAGGTGGAGGCGCGACGCCCGTTCCCCTGGCGGCAGTTGGCGGGTATCTGTGCCCTCACCTTCTTCGGGGCGATGGTCTTCTACACCGTCCCGGTGGAGATGTCGTACCTGCTCGACGACCTCGGGGTGGAGAACTCCGGTGTGATCGGCCTGGCCACCGCGGCCGCCAGTGCCGCCACTGTGGGCGGAGCGGTCACCTTCGCCCGGCTCAAGCGCTCCCCGGACCCGATGCTGCCCGCCGTTCTCGCGCTCTGCGCGGTCGGTTTCGCAGTGATGTTCCTCGCGGGAAACGCCCCGCTGCTGGTCGTCGGGGCGGTGATCAACTGCGTGGGTACGGGCCTGTTGCTGCCCGCCCTCCTCACCAGTGCCATGTCCAGGCTGGGGTTCGAGGACCGTGGCCGTGGCACCGGACTGTGGATGGCGGCCTTCTTCGGCGGCGAGTTCGTCTGCCCGCTCGTGCTGCTCGCCGGAGAGTCGGCGGTCGGCAGTCTGGCCGGTGCGGTGGGCGTGCTGGGGCTGGCCGCCGCGGTCGTCGCGGCCGGGTTGTGGGCGTCCCGGCGCCGGGCGGGCACGGTCGATGCCCGACCGCTGCCGGAGCAGCTGGCCTGAGACCACAGGGATACGGCAGGGCAGCCAACCCCAGGGGCGCGGAGCCGCACATCAGTACAGCCCCGCGCCCCTTACGGGACGCTCAGGTGCCGTTGTCCATGAGCGTCGCCCCCACCTCCTCAGCCTTCCGGCGGAGCCAGATGTGGGCCGCGTCCTGGGCGTGCACCGGGTGCCACCACATCGCCTCCCGCACCGGTACCGCCTCGAAGGGGCAGGGCAGGACGCGCACCGCGGCGGAGCGGACCGCTCTGCGCGCCAGGCGCTCCTGGATCATCGCGACCCGGCGGGTGCCCTCGACCATGTGGGGCAGCAGCTGGAAGGTCTGCACGGAGACCTCCACCCGCGGGCTGATGCCGATCATGCTGAGCTGGCGGGCGGCCGGGGCGTCGTAGGGGCGCTGGTAGACGGCCCAGGGCAGGCGAGCCAGCTGGTCGAGGGTGAGGTCGTCGCCGACCTCGGGGTTGTCGTCGGCGATCATGCACAGCCACCGGTCCTGGTGGAGGTCGACCGCGGGGAAGCCGTCGATGACGCCGTGCGGCATCAACAGTCCGTCGACGGTGCTCAGCACGGTGGCCGTGTTCTCCACGACAGAGGGTGCCGGGTGCTGGAAGGTGAGCCGGATTCCGGGGGCCTCCTGGTGCAGGTCGCGGGCGAGCGCGGCGCCGAACACGGCGGCTCCGTAGTCGGAGGCGAGCAGGGTGAACTCGCGTGTCTCGGCGGCGGGATCGAAGTCCGCCTGGCTGGCGAAGACCCGCTCCAGCAGATCGCACGCGGTGGCGCTGCGGTCGCGCAACGCGACGCCGAGCGGGGTCAGCTCGTAGGCGTTGCCGGTGCGGGCGAGCAATTCGTCGTCGAAATGGCGCCGCAGCCGGGCCAGCGCCGCGCTCATCGCGGGCTGGCTCAGCCCGACGCGCTCGCCGGCCCGGGTGACGTTGCGCTCCTCCAGCAGCGCGCGCAGGGCGAGGACCAGGTTCAGGTCGAGTCGGGACAGGTTCACCGGGCACCGCCAAGTCCGCCGAAGGCTATCCATGTCATGGATTTGCCCCATCCACAGGATTGATTTCCGTGATCTCTCGATCGGGTTCAGAGTAGACCGCAACCCAGCAGGAGGAAATCTGATGGCAACGCTTGCGCAACCTGCCGGCCCGTTCGCGCTCGGCACGTTCTCCGCTCAGGACGGGGATCCGTTTCCCGGCCTCGTGGCGAAGGACCAGGTGCTCGACCTGAGCAGAGCTCTGGCCTGGGCGCCGTCCGGCGTGCGCGCCGTGGTGGAGCGGTGGGAGGAGACCCTCCCCGTCCTGCACGCCCTGGCGGACGACGACGCCCTCGACTGGCGGCCGCTGGAGGGCCTGCGGGTGCACGCCCCGCTGGAGCCCCGCCAGGTCTTCCAGTCCGGTGCCAACTACCGGCAGCACGTCATCGACCTGGAGGTCGCCCACCGCGCCCCCGACGACCCGCGCACGGTCGAGGAGGCACGGGCGGAGATTGCCGCGGTCATGGACCGGCGTGCGGCCGAGGACCTGCCGTACGTGTTCATCGGTCTGCCGAGCGCCATCACCGGCCCGTACGACGACGTCGTCCTGCCCGCCTGGGCCGAACAGCCGGACTGGGAGCTGGAGTTGGCGGCCGTCATCGCCAGGCCCGCGTATCGGGTGTCCGTCGAGGAGGCCCTGGAGTACGTCGCCGGTTACACGATCGCCAACGATCTGACCGACCGGGCCACCGTCTTCCGCCGGGACATGAAGGCCATCGGCACCGACTGGCTGCGCAGCAAGAACGCCCCCGGCTTCACCCCGCTCGGCCCGTGGCTCGTCCCGGCCGAGTCGATCGCGGACCCCGGCGACCTGCGGGTCACCCTCAAGCTGAACGGCGAGACCATGCAGGACGAGTCCACCAAGGACATGCTCTTCGGTGTCGCGCGGCTCGTGTCGTACATCTCCCGGACCGCACAACTCCTCCCCGGGGACCTGGTGTTGACCGGCAGCCCGGCCGGCAACGGAATGCACTGGGGGCGGCTGCTGCGCGAGGGCGACGTGATGGAGGGCTCCATCACCGGGCTGGGCGTGCAGCGCACTCGCTGTGTCGAGGAGGGCGTGTGAACCGCTCCGACCCCGAGGGCGCGATCGCCGAAGCCGCCAAGTCCTTCTCCAACTGGGGCCGCTGGGGGGACGAGGACGTCCTCGGCACCCTCAACTTCCTCGACGCGGCCAAGCGCCGCGAGGGAGCCGCACTCGTCCGGCGGGGCGTGAGTTTCTCGCTGTCTCAGAGGTTCGACATGGACGGCCCGCAGAAAGGCTGGCGGCGCCGCACCAACCCCGTCCACACCATGCTCGACACCGGCACGGACGCGGCCCTCGGCAACCAGGGCTTCCCGCACGGCATCGGCGGCGCCGACGACGTGATCGCGATGCCGCTGCAGTGCTCCACCCAGTGGGACGGCCTGGGGCACATCTTCGACCACGGCAAGGCGTGGAACGGGCGGGCGGCCGAGAAGGTCGTCACCTCGGACGGCGACCTGGTCACCGGCATCGAGCACATGGCTCCGTACGTCGCCGGACGCGGAGTCCTCCTCGACGTCGGCCGTGTGGTCGGCGACGTACTCGGGGAACTGCCGGACGGGTTCGCGATCACGGAGGAGCACCTGACCGCGACCGCCGAGGCGCACGGCGTGGCGGTCGGCCGCGGGGACATCGTCGCCGTACGAACCGGGCGGCTGGCCCGCGCCCGGCGTGAGGGCTGGGGCGACTACGCGGGTGGCGACTCGCCCGGCCTGTCCTTCGCCACGGCGGGCTGGCTGCACGCAAGCGAGATAGCGGCGATCGCCACCGACACCTGGGGTTTCGAGGTACGGCCCAACGAGTTCGACAGCGCCTTCCAGCCGCTGCACCAGGTCGCCATCCCCAACATGGGTCTGCTCATCGGCGAGATGTGGGACCTCGACGCGCTCGCGGACGACTGCGCACACGACGGCGTATACGAGTTCTGGCTCACCGCCGCACCCCTGCCCATCACCGGAGCCGTCGGCTCCCCCGTCAACCCGGTCGCCGTCAAGTGACCCGCGGAACAAGGAAGCTTCCCATGACCGAACCCCGCACGGTCCTCGTGGTCGGCGGCGGCGCCTCCGGCAACGCCCTCACCGTCCTGCTGCGCCGCGCCGGCCTCGCCGTCGACCTGATCGAGGCCCGGCCGGACTGGAACGCCACCACCGGCTCCGGCATCACCCTCCAGGGCAACGCCTTGCGCGTCCTGCGCGAACTCGGGGTCTGGGACCAGGTGAGCGCCTCCGGATTCGCCTTCGGCTCGCTCGGTGTCATCGCACCCGACGGCACCCTGCTCCACCAGGCCGAGGACATCCAGACCGGCGGCGACGACCTGCCCGCCACCCTTGGCATGCAACGGCCCCAGCTCCAGCGGATCCTCATCGACGCCGTCCGCGCCACCGGCGCCACGGTCCGCCTGGGCGCCACCGCCGAGTCCCTGGACCAGGACGACGACGGCGTTTCGGTGCGCTTCAGCGACGGCACGACCGGCCGCTACGACCTGGTGATCGCCGCCGACGGCCTCAACTCGGCCACCCGCGCCGCGATCGGCGTCACCGTCAAACCCGAGCCCACCGGCATGGCCATCTGGCGCACGCCCGCCCCGCGGCCCGCCGGCATGGTGCGCACGGACCTCGCCTACGGCGGCCCGGCCTATATCGCCGGTTACTGCCCCACCAGCGAGAACACCATCTACGCCTACGTCGTCGAGAGGTGCCGTGACCGCGCCTCCATCGACCCGGCCTCGTATGCGGACGAGATGCGGCGGCTCACGCAGGGATACGGCGGTTACTGGAACGAGATCACCCCGCACATCACCGACCCCGCGAAGGTCAACTACACCTGGTTCGACCGGCTGCTGGTCGAGGGCTCCTGGCACCGGGGCCGGGTCGTGCTCATCGGCGACGCCGCCCACTGCTGCCCGCCCACCCTTGCCCAGGGTGCGGCCATGTCCCTGGAGGACGCCTCCGTCCTCGCCGAGCTGCTCACCAGCGGCCGGGCCTGGGACGACGACCTTTTCCAGGCGTACTACGAGCGCCGCATCCCACGGGTACGGGCCGTCGTCGAGGCGTCCGTCCAGCTCGGACAGTGGCAGCTGGACGGTGTGCGTGACGCCGACGTCCCCGGCCTGATCGGCCGCACGATGACGATGCTCAAGGAACTGCCGTGACAGCACCCACCGTGGACGTGCACGCGCACGTCCTGCTCCCCGAGGTCGAGGCCCTGGTGGCCGACACGCCAGGCCACGCCGAGGCCAGGGCGCAGGACGCCCGACGCAACGGTCCGGCCTCCCTGGCCGTCAGCGGCCCCATGGTGCGCGAGCGCATCCCGCGGCTCACCGACGTCGCCGTACGTCTGGCCTCCATGGACCAGCAGGGCGTCGACGTCCAGCTGGTCAGCCCGTCCCCGTCGCACTACCACTACTGGGCCGACGAGGACACGGCCGAGAAGATCTACCGGCTCGCCAATGAGGCCACTGCCGCGCACTGCGCCCAGGCACCCGCCCGGCTGAAGGGACTCGGGCTCGTCCCCCTCCAGCACCCGGCCCAGGCCGTGCGCGCCCTCGAACACGCCCTCGACCAGGGCCTGTTGGGCATCGAGATCTCCAGTCATGCACCAGGACGAGAGCTGTCCGATCCGGAGTACGAGCCGTTCTGGGCCCGGGCCGAGAAGACGGGCGCGATCCTCTTCCTGCACCCCTTCGGATGCACACTCGACGAGCGGCTGGACCGGTGGTACCTGTCCAACACGGTCGGCCAGCCCACCGAGAACGCCGTCGCGCTGTCCCATCTGATCTTCTCAGGCGTCCTGGACCGCCATCCGGAACTGAAGCTGATAGCGGCACACGGCGGCGGCTATCTGCCCACCCACATCGGACGCTCCGACCACGCGTGGTCCACCCGCTCCGACGCGGGCGCCGGCTGCGCCCACCTGCCCAGCAGCTACCTCAAGCGCCTGTACTTCGATTCCCTCGTCCACGATCCGTACGTGCTGGGGGAGTTGATCCGCGTGGCGGGCGCCGACCGCGTCCTGCTCGGCTCCGACTTCCCCTTCGACATGGGCACCGAGGACCCGGTCGCCGCCTTGCGCGCCGCCCGGCTGCCCGACGCCGACTTCCACGCCGTTCGCGGCGGCAACGCGGCCGCCCTCCTCCGGAAAGGCTGACACCATGCGCCTGCTCACCCATCTGAGGCACGTCGACCTGGCGGTGCCCGACTACGACAAGCAGCTCGACTTCTACTCCGGAGTCTGGGGCCTGACCAAGGTCGCCGAGGACTCCGGGATCTCCTTCCTGGCCGCCGAGGGCTCGCCCGAGCAGTACGTCGTACGGCTGCGGAAGGCCGACGAGAAGCGGCTGGACCTGGTGTCCTACGGCGCCGCGAGCGCCGAGGACGCCGACACCCTTGCCGAGCAACTGCTTGCCGGGGGAGTGCAGTTGATCTCACAGCCCGGGAAGGTGGACACCCCGGGCGGCGGTTACGGCTTCCGCTTCTTCGACGTCGACGGCCGCACCATCGAGGTCTCGGCCGACGTCGAGGTACGGCAGCACCGCAAGATCGAGGAGAAGGAGGCCATCCCGGTCAAGCTGTCGCACGTCGTCCTCAACTCCCCGGATCTGAACCGCACTCGCCAGTGGTACGAGCGGCACCTCGGCTTCCGCCTCTCCGACACCCTCATGCATCCGAGGATGGGCGAGGCGATGCACTTCATGCGGATCAGCAACCAGCACCACTCCATGGCCATAGCCCAGGGTCCGCACACCGCCCTGCACCACGTCTCCTTCGAGATGCGCGGCCTCGACGAGTACATGCGCGGCTCGGGCCGCGTGATCCGGGCCGGCTTCCGCAAGCTCTGGGGGCCGGGACGGCACATGGCGGGCGACAACACGTTCACGTACTTCCTGGACCCGCAGGGCAACACGGTCGAATACACGACGGAGCTTGAGGTCCTCGACGAGGACACCTGGCACCCGCACGTCTACGACTTCTCCCAGCCGGAGGTCACCGACCAGTGGGGCACCGCGAACGCGATGAACGAGCTGGTCGCCAAGGAGTCGTTCAACGACGTGGACCGCGGCGTGTTCGTCGCCCCGCCGGTGTAAGGGGCGCCGCCATGCGTATCGCCACTTACCTGTACGAGGGCCGTCGCCACTGCGGCGTCGTGGAGGGGACTGTCGTACGGGCCCTGCCGGACGGCACGTCACCACTCGACGCCCCCGGGATCGGTCCCGTGGGCCCGGCCCTCCCGCTCGCGGACGTACGCCTGCTGCCGCCGCTGGAGCCGCCGACCATCCGGGACTTCGTGACCTTCGAGGAACACGTCGAAGGCGTACGGCGATCCGTCGACGGCGCCGGCGGGGTACCCGAAGCCTGGTACGACGCCCCGACCTTCTATTTCACCAACCCGTACGCGGTCATCGGCCCGTACGACGACATCCCTGTGCCGCCAGGTTCGCAGGCTCTGGACTTCGAGCTGGAGGTCGCCGCCGTCATCGGCCGGGAGGGCCGCGACCTCACGCCCGAGCAGGCCCGGGACCACATCATCGGCTACACGATCCTCAACGACTGGTCCGCGCGAGATCTCCAGTCCCGCGAGATGCAGGTCCGCCTCGGCCCCTGCAAGGGCAAGGACACCGCCGCCACCCTCGGCCCGTACCTCGTCACCGCCGACGAACTGGAGCCCTACCGCGACCCGGACGGTTTCCTGCGCCTGGCGCTCACCGCAGAGGTGAACGGCGATGTCGTCGGCAAGGATCTCCTGTCCAACATGAGCTGGACCTTCGAAGAGATGGTCGCCTACGCCTCGCGGGGCACCGTCGTGCGCCCTGGCGACGTGCTGGGCTCGGGCACCTGCGGCAATGGCGGCTGCCTGGCGGAGCTGTGGGGCGTCCGAGGCGAGTCGGCCCCGCCGCCACTGAAGCCCGGCGACACCGTGAAACTGACGGTCGAGGGCATCGGATCCGTCACCAACACGGTGGTCGCGGGCGCCGATCCGGTGCCGCTGCCGACCGCCCGTCGCCGCACCCGGGAACGGCCGTGAACGACCTGCAACCCAAGCGGCTACTGGGCAAGGTCGTGGTCGTCACGGGCGCGGCCCGAGGCCAGGGCGCCGCCGAGGCCGAGGCGCTGACCCGTGAGGGCGCAAGGGTCATCGCCACCGACGCCAACCCGGAGGGCGACTGCCGCCACCTCGACGTCACCAGCGAACAGGAATGGGCCGAACTGGCCGCGGAACTGCGGGAGTGGTACGGCCAGGTCCACGGCCTGGTCAACAATGCGGGCATCACGTGGCGCGCCCGCCTCGACGACGTACGGCCCGACGACTTCGCCCGCGTCCACGCCGTCAACGTCACCGGCCCGCTGCTGGGCATCCAGCACCTCGCCCCGCTGATGCCGCCCGGCTCGTCCATCGTCAACGTCGGCTCGTCCGCCGCCCTCACCGGCCACTACCCGGTCGCGTACACGTCCAGCAAGTGGGCCCTGCGCGGCCTGTCGAAGGCCGCTGCCACGGAGCTCGGGCCACGTGGCATCCGCGTGAACACCATCCACCCCGGCTTCATCGAGACGGAGATGACCGCCTCCGCGCACCCCGCCTTCCGTGCGGCGAACCTCCGCGAGACCCTGCTCGGCCGCACCGGCACCGTGGAGGAGGTCGCCCCGCTGGTGGTGTTCCTGCTGTCCGACGACGCCTCCTTCATCACCGGCGCCGAGATCCCGGTCGACGGGGGCCTCACCGCGCACGGCGGCGTCAAGTCCATCTCGGACGCCTTGCACGCGGAGACATCATGAGGCGGCTCGACGGCAAGGTGGCCCTGATCTCGGGAACGGCCCGTGGCCAAGGCCGGGCGGCGGCGCTGCGCTTCGCGGCCGAGGGAGCGCTCGTCGTCGGCGGCGACCTGCTGCACGAGGCCGCTCTGGAAACCCAGCGGCTCATCGCGGAGGCAGGCGGCACGGCCCTCACCCCCGGCCCACTGGACGTCACCCGAGAGGACTCCGTCCGGGCGTGGGTCGAGGAGGCCGTGGACGCCTACGGCGGCATCGACATCCTCTACGCCAATGCCGGCGCCGTCCGATTCGGAGCCGTCGACACCCAGCCGTACGAAGACTTCACCTTCACGATGCGTGCCGAGCTGGACTCGGCGTGGCTGGCCGCGCACGCGGCCTGGCCGCACCTGGTCCGCAGCCGCGGTTGCATCCTCACCGTCGGCTCCACGGCAGGCCTCACCGGCTCCCTCACCAACCGCCGCACCGCACACTCCGCCTCCAAGGGCGCAGTGATCGCGCTGACCCGCCAACTCGCCGCCGAGGGCGCCCCATACGGCATCCGGGCCAACTGCATCAGCCCCGGAATGATCGACACCGAGGCCACCCGCGGCGACCTGCTCGCGGACGACCACCCCATGCGCACCATCGCCCGCCACATCCCGCTCGGCCGCGTAGGTGTCCCCGACGAGGTGGTCAACGCGGCCGTCTTCCTCGCCTCCGACGAGGCCTCCTACATCACCGGCGCCAATCTCGTCGTCGACGGCGGCTGGTCCTCCGTACTCCCCGGCGCCGTCGACTGAAAGGCAATTCCCTTATGGACAAGGTCAGTTCCGGCGCCGCGGAGGCGGTCGCCGACATCCCCGACGGCGCGTCGCTGGCCGTCGGCGGCTTCGGCCTCAGCGGCGTACCCGAAGTCCTCATCCGGGCCCTCCACGAGCAGGGCGCCACGGACCTGGAGGTCGTCTCGAACAACTGCGGCGTCGACGGCCGCGGTCTGGGCATCCTGCTGGCCGTCGGCCGCATCACCCGCGTGACGGGCTCCTACGTCGGCGAGAACAAGGAGTTCGCCCGCCAGTACCTGTCCGGCGAACTGGAGGTCGAGCTGGTCCCGCAGGGCACCCTCGCCGAACGCCTGCGCGCGGGCGGCGCGGGCATCCCCGCCTTCTACACCCCGGCAGGCGTGGGGACGCAGGTGGCCAACGGCGGACTGCCCTGGCGGTATGCCGCCGACGGCTCGGTCGCCGTTGCCTCGCCGCCCAAGGAGACCCGCGACTTCCACGGACGCCCGCACGTCCTGGAGCACGGCCTCACCACCGACTTCGCATTCGTACGGGCCTGGCGCGGCGACCGCCACGGCAACCTCGTCTTCCGTCGGGCTGCCGCCAACTTCAATCCGCTGGCCGCGATGGCCGGCCGCATCACCGTCGCGGAGGTCGAAGAGCTCGTGGAACCCGGCGAGTTGAGGCCCGACGAGATCCACCTGCCGGGCGTCTTCGTCCAGCGCGTCGTGCGACTCACCCCCGCCCAGGCCGCCGACAAGCACATCGAACACCTCCTGACTTCCGCGCCTTCGACACGAGGGACCGTACGAGCATGAGCTGGACCCGCGACCAGATGGCCGCCCGCGCCGCCGCCGAACTCACAGACGGCTCCTATGTCAACCTCGGCATCGGCCTGCCCACCCTCATCCCCGGGCACCTGCCACCCGGCGTCCACATCGTGCTGCACTCCGAGAACGGCATCCTGGGCACGGGCCCGTACCCGTACGAGGACGAGGTCGATCCCGACCTGATCAACGCGGGCAAGGAGACCGTCACCGTCCTGCCAGGCGCGTCCTTCTTCGACTCCGCGTCCTCCTTCGGCATGATCCGAGGCGGCCACATCGACACCGCCGTCCTCGGCGCCATGCAGGTCTCCGCCCGCGGCGACCTGGCCAACTGGATGATCCCGGGCAAGATGGTCAAGGGCATGGGCGGCGCCATGGATCTCGTCCACGGCGCCCGCCGCGTCATCGTGCTGATGGAGCACACCGCCAAGGACGGCTCACCGAAGATCGTCCGGGACTGCACCCTTCCGCTCACCGGCGAACGCTGTGTCCACCGCGTCATCACCGACCTCGGCGTCCTCGACGTCACGCCCGACGGCCTCGCCCTGGTGGAGACCGCACCCGGCGTCACCCTCGACGAGATCACCGCGAAGACCGCCGCACCCCTGCGCGCCGACGCCGTCACCGCCGCCTGCTGAACATCCCGGACCATCTCAGACGCCGGCAAACCCCAGGCCTCGACGAAACGGCGCCGCAACCTGTCGATTCAGCGTGTGGCCGTTCGTTGAGACAGTGAGCCGCCGGTGCGGTGCCGGTGCGGGACGAAGGCTGTGGTGAGGATGAACGAGGTACGGACGCTGCTCGGCGGACGGGGACTGGTCGAGTCGCCGCGCTGGCACGGTGATCGGTTGTACTTCTCCGACTGGACCGCCGGTGAGGTCATCGCCGTCGATCCGGCGGCCGGTCACAGCGAGGTGATCGCGCGCGTGGCGTCGCTGCCGCTGTGTACCGCCTGGCTCCCCGACGGGCGGATGGTGATCGTCTCGTCGCCGGACGGGCAGCTGCTGCGCCGGGAAGCCGACGGCTCCCTGGCCCCGTATGCGGACCTGGGCAGGCCGGGCTGGAACGACATCGTGATCGACGGCCGAGGCAACACCTATGTCAACCGCGGCGACTTCAACCCGATGGCGGGGGAGGAGTTCAGGCCAGGCTCGGTCTCACTGGTCACGCCGGACGGCTCGGTGCGCCAAGTGGCCGACGACATCGCGTTCCCCAACGGGATGGCGGTGACGCCCGACAACTCCACGCTGATCGTCGCGGACTCCTACCGGCACAGCCTGGTGGCCTTCGATATCGGCGCGGACGGCGGGCTGTCCGACCGGCGTGTCTGGGCCGACCTCGGCGAGGGCACCCCGGACGGCATCTGCGTCGACGCGAGGAACGCCGTCTGGTACGCCGACGTGCCGGGCCGGTGCTGCGTCCGCGTCGCCGAGGGCGGCGAGGTCCTGGACCGGATCGACCTGGACCGTGGCGGCTTCGCCTGCGCGCTGGGCGGCCCCGACGGCACCACCTTGTTCATCGTGGCCGCCGAGTGGCGGGGGATGACGGAGTCCGAGATGGTCACGCCCGGCTCCGGCCAGGTGCTGGCCACGGAGGTCGAGGTCCCGGGTGCGGGTTGGCCGTGAGACCGGCCGTCGTCGCGGCGGGCGGACGTACCTCCGCGACCGCCTCGCTCACACGGGAGGACGTACCTCCAGGACCACCGCCGTGCCGCCCACGGACCGGTCCTCGTACAAGTCGATCCGCCGGCCGGGTTCAACATGCCGCCACCCGGAGGGGACAAGGGGAACGAGCCGCACCAGTGCCCGCCCGCCGGGTTCGAGGAAGGGCTTCTGCTCGACCCAGAGCGCCGCGATGTTGACGGACAGTTCACCCGCGGGGGTTCGGTGGCCGATGTCCCACATCGGCCGCAGCACACCCGCCCCGCCGATGGGCGTCGTCCGTCGGCTCTCCCCGGCCGGGCGGAGCGTGAGGTCCGCTCGGATCACGCCCTGACGGATCTCGTGGCAGCGCCAGTGGCACCAGGCCGCGCTCCGCTCCATCCGCAGCTGCTCGGCGGCTGCGGCGAGCGTCTCCCAGAAGCTCAGCGGCGGGGGACCGGCGTCGCCGAGCTGCTCCAGCAGGCCGAGGGCGATCTCCCACTCGTCGGCGACGAGGTGGTCCCAGACGTCGCGCACCGTGAGGTCGTCCTCGGTGGCGGTCTCCTCGGGCACCAACAGGGAAGCCGCTTCGAGCAGTTCGGTCACGTCCATGCGCCGATTCTCGGCCATCGCGTCCAGGGGGTGCAGGGGCGGGGGGCTCCAAGGCGGAGTAGGGATAACCCTTGATTACCCCCAAGTAGGTGTCATGTATCGGTCAAGGATGCAATCCTTCCCCCACCTGTCGCGCAGGTCGCACAAGGCCTGTCCACGGTCTCGTTCCCGCACGCCCCTGCTCAGCTCGTCCGGACAGCACACCCGTCTGCCCGGTCTGTCACCGGCCGCCCCACATGTGGCCGTCGCAGAAGGAGTACGAGTGAGACGTATCCCCCGTCAGGCGACCGCGGCCGGAGCCCTCGTGGCCACCGCCGCATTCCTGGCCGTCGGCATACAGGCGGTCCCGGCGGCCGCCAAGCCCGCCCCCCACGCAAGTCCCCTCAAGGCAGGCGCACTTCAGGCCAAGCTTTCCCCTGCACAGCGCGCCGCGCTCATCAAGACCGCGACGGCGAAGACGGCTACGACCGCCGGCTCCCTCGGTCTCGGGGCCAAGGAGAAGCTGGTCGTCAAGGACGTCGTCAAGGACGCCGACGGCACCCTCCACACCCGCTACGAGCGCACCTACGCCGGCCTTCCGGTTCTCGGCGGTGACCTCGTCGTCCACACCCCGGCTTCCGGCACCGGAACCCTCGGCACGACCTTCAACAACAAGCACACCATCAAGGTCGCCTCCACCACCCCGAAGCTTGCCGCGGTCACCGCCCAGGGCAAGGCCCTCAAGGCCGCCAAGGCGCTCGACGCGGTCAAGCCCGCCGCCGAGAAGGCGCGCAAGGTGATCTGGGCCGGCACCGGCACCCCTGTCCTGGCCTGGGAAACCGTGGTCACCGGCCTCCAGGACGACGGCACCCCGAGCAAGCTGCACGTCATCACCGACGCCGCGACCGGGGCGAAGCTCTCCCAGTTCCAGGGCGTCGAGACCGGTACGGGCAACAGCCAGTACAGCGGCACCGTCAGCATCAACACCACGCTGTCCGGCTCGACGTACCAGCTGTACGACACCACGCGCGGCGGCCACAAGACGTACAGCCTCAGCAACGGCACGTCCGGCACCGGCACCTTGATGACCGACTCGGACGACACCTGGGGTACCGGCTCCGGCTCCAACACCCAGACAGCCGGCGTCGACGCCCACTTCGGCGCCCAGACGACCTGGGACTTCTACAAGAACACCTTCGGCCGGAGCGGCATCAAGAACGACGGTGTCGCCGCCTACTCCCGCGTCCACTACAGCACCGCGTACGTCAACGCGTTCTGGGACGACGACTGCTTCTGCATGACCTACGGCGACGGCTCGGGCAGCACCCACGCCCTCACCTCGCTCGACGTCGCCGGCCACGAGATGAGCCACGGCGTCACCTCCAACACCGCGGGTCTGGAGTACTCCGGTGAGTCCGGCGGCCTCAACGAGGCCACCTCCGACATCTTCGGCACCGGCGTCGAGTTCTACGCCAACAACAGCAGCGACGTCGGCGACTACCTCATCGGCGAGAAGATCGACATCAACGGCGACGGTACGCCGCTGCGTTACATGGACGAGCCCGACAAGGACGGCGGCTCCGCGGACAGCTGGTACTCCGGCGTCGGCAACCTGGACGTCCACTACTCCTCGGGCCCGGCGAACCACATGTTCTATCTGCTCTCCGAGGGCAGCGGCACCAAGACCATCAACGGTGTCACCTACAACTCGCCGACCTCCGACGGCGTCGCCGTCGCCGGCATCGGCCGGGCCGCCGCGCTGCAGATCTGGTACAAGGCGCTGACGACGTACATGACGTCCAGCACCAACTACGCGGGCGCCCGCACCGCGGCCCTCAATGCCGCCACCGCCCTGTACGGCGCCAGCTCGACCCAGTACGCGGGAGTGGCGAACGCCTTCGCGGGCATCAACGTCGGCGCCCATGTCACCCCGCCGTCGAGCGGCGTGACCGTCACCAACCCGGGCAGCCAGTCCTCCACCGTCGGCACCGCCGTCAGCCTGCAGATCTCGGCCAGCAGCACCAACAGCGGCTCGCTGACGTACGCCGCGACCGGACTGCCGACCGGCCTGTCGATCAGCAGCTCCACCGGCGCCATCTCCGGCACCCCGACGACGGCCGGCACCTACAGCACGACCGTCACCGTCACCGACAGCACCGGCGCGACCGGCACTGCGGCCTTCACCTGGACGGTCAGCTCCTCCGGTGGCGGCGGCACCTGCACCTCGGCCCAACTGCTGGGCAACCCCGGCTTCGAGTCGGGCAACACCACCTGGACCGCCACGAGCGGTGTCATCACCAGCTCCAGCAGTGAGGCCGCCCACGCCGGTTCGTACAAGGCCTGGCTGGACGGCTACGGCTCGACGCATACCGACACGCTCTCCCAGTCGGTGACCATCCCGTCCGGCTGCAAGGCCAGCTTCACCTTCTACCTGCACATCGACAGTGCGGAGACCACGACCAGCACCCAGTACGACAAGCTGACGGTCACCGCGGGGTCGACGACTCTGGCGACGTACTCCAACCTCAACAAGGCCACCGGGTACACCCAGAAGACCTTCGACCTGTCCTCCTACGCCGGTACCACCGTCGCGCTGAAGTTCAGCGGTGTCGAGGACTCCTCGCTCCAGACCAGCTTCGTCGTCGACGACACCGCCGTCACGACCAGCTGACCGGCACCACCTGATCCCTTCCGAACCGGCCGTGGCCCGGGGCATCCGCGAGGACGCCCCGGGCCACGCGAACTGTCAGCGTGCCGGCCGCACGTATCGCGCGAGTACGGCGGCGCCCACCAGCTCGGCCGACAGACACTCCAGGTATGCGGGCGGACCGCCGGCCGGGAAGAGCCGGTCGCCGGCGCCGAGGACCGTGGGGAAGGTCAGGAGCCGGAACTCGTCGATCAGGTCCGCGGCCATCAGCGTGCGTACGACGCTCAGGCTGCCGGCGACGATCACATCGCGTTCTTCGTGCTTGACGGCGTCGACGAGGTCGTCGTCGAGGATCCGGGAGTTCGCCCATGCCGATGTGCTGGTCAGCGTGCGGGTGGCGACCAGTTTCGGCGCGGCGTTCATCCGCGCCGAGAACGCGTCGTCGCGTCCCGGCCAGATCCGGGAGAACAGCTGCCAGGTCGTCCGGCCCAGCAGCATGACCCCGTTGTCCAGCGTGCTCCCGAGCCGGAACTTGTCCCCGGCCGCCGTCTCGGGCCCGTGCCGGAACGCCCAGCCTCCGGTCGCTGTGCCCCCGGACCCGTCCGGGTCGGACACGATTCCGTCCAGGGTGATGAACTGAATGACGATGACGCTCACGGCGAATGTCCCTTCGGTCGATGCTCACCTGTACATACCGGCGGCATCGGCCGAACTCATCGCACCGGGCGCGACTTGTCGGAGGGAATCCCCGGGGGCAGGTCGAAGACCCGGAACACGTGTGGATCGGCGAACACGACGTTGTGTGCGACCCGGCCGCCGGTGATCGTGAGGACCTGGAGCGTGTGCAGCCGATGACCGCCGCCCGGTTCCGGCGCGTACGCGGCGAGCGCGGGCTGGCCGTTGGCAGCCAGGCGCCGCATCTGCCAGCCCGTCCCGCGCAGGTCGAACACGCGGTGCATGAACAGGCCGTAGTCGTGACGGCCCCGGTACCACAGTGGGACCGGCGGCATTTCCAGGATGGCGTCGTCGGTGAGGAGCCGTACGAGCGCGGGGACGTCGGCCGCCTCGAAGGCCCGCAGGTACCGCTGGACCACCGCGCGTACCTCGGGATCGTCCGGCTCCGTGACCTCACCCGCGTCACCCACCTCCACGAGGGTGGCGCGGGCCCGCTGCAGCGCGCTGTTGACGGCCGGGACCGTGGTTCCCAGCTGCGTGGCCACCTCGGCGGCGGTGAACTCCAGCACCTCGCGGAGCACGAGCACGGCCCGCTGCCGCGGCGGCAGGACCTGCACCGCCGCGACCCACGCGAGCCGCAGGTCGGCCCGTGCCTCCGTGCCGAACCGCGTGTCCGGAAACGGCTGCAGCCAAGGGATGTCGTACGCCGGTGTGAGCGGAGCCCCGGGATCGTCGCTCGGGGCGCCCAGCCCGGACGGCAACGGACGCCGCGCGCGCCCCTCCAACGCGGTCAGGCACACGTTGGTGGCGATGCGGTACAGCCACGTCCGCAGCGACGCGCGCGTACTGTCGTACCGGTCGCGGGCCTTCCACGCGCGCAGCAACGTCTCCTGCACCAGGTCCTCGGCCTCGTGGAACGACCCCAGCATCCGATAGCAGTACGTGACCAGTTCACCGCGGTACGGTTCGAAGTCCATGGGCCGGCTACTCGAACCGTGAGGGGTCGCCCGCCCCGAGGCGGACGATTTCCGGCTCCGGGCCGGAGAAGTCGATGACGGTCGTCGGCTCGGTGCCGCAGTCACCGGAGTCGATGACCGCGTCCACCACGTGATCGAGCTCTTCCTTGATCTCCCAGCCCTGGGTGAGGGGTTTGTCCTCGTGGGGCAGCAGCAGGGTGCTCGACAGCAGCGGCTCGCCGAGCTCGGCGAGGAGCGCCTGGGTCACGACGTGGTCGGGAATCCTGACCCCGACCGTCTTCTTCTTCGGATGCAGCAGCCTGCGCGGCGCCTCCTTCGTCGCCGGGAGGATGAAGGTGTAGCTGCCGGGAGTCGCCGCCTTGACGGCGCGGAACACCGCGTTGTCGACGCGTACGAAGTGGCCCAGCTGCGCGAAGTCCTGGCACATCAGGGTGAAGTGGTGCCGCTCGTCGAGCTGGCGGATCGAGCGGATGCGGTCGAGCCCGTCACGGTTGCCCAGCGCGCACCCGAGCGCGAAGCAGGAGTCCGTCGGGTATGCGATCAGACCGCCGCCACGGACGATCTCGGCCACCTGGCCGATGATGCGTCGCTGCGGGTTTTCCGGGTGCACGTCGAAGTACTTGGCCATACGCCGAGCTTAGGACCGCGCGGGCCCCTCCCCGGACCACCGACGCCGGTGAACCGCCGGGACGGCCGGCGCCCGGCTCCGGCATCTTCACCGGTCACGGCTATAGGAACCTTGAGGTCCTCTCGCTACCCTCCGCCGCATGATTTCCACGGTGGTCTGGGGTACCGGCAATGTCGGCCGCGCGGCCATCCGCGCCGTAGAGGCCCACCCGGCGCTGAAACTCGCGGCCGTGCTCGTCCACAACCCCGGCAAGGTCGGCCGCGACGCGGGCGACCTCGCCGGGCTCGACCAGGAGTTGGGGGTCGCCGCGACCGACGACATCGACGCGGTACTGGCCCTTGGTCCCAGGGCCGTGGTGTACGCGGCGTCCGGCGACATCCGGCCCGACGAGGCGCTCGCCGATATCGGCAGGGCGATCCGGGCCGGTGCGGTGGTCGTCACCCCCGCGCTCTACCCCCTCTACGATCAGCGCAACGCCCCGCCGGAGTTCCGCGATCCGGTGCTCGCCGCCATCGAGGACGGCGGCGGCTCACTCTTCGTCTCCGGCGTCGACCCCGGCTGGGGCAATGACGTACTGCCCCTGCTGATCAGCGGTCTTGGCACCGAGGTGGACGCCATCCGCTGCCAGGAGATCTTCGACTACTCCACGTACGAACAGGAGGAGTCCGTACGGTATCTGGTCGGCATGGGGCAGCCGATGGGCTACGAGCCGCTGATGCTCGCGCCGTCTGTCCCCACCATGGTGTGGGGCGGGCAGATACGGCTGATGGCCCGGGCCCTCGGCGTCGAACTCGACGACATCCGCGAGACCATGGACCGGCGCCCGCTCGAGGCCACGGTGCGCACCCGGACGATGGGCGAGTTCGCGGCGGGTACCCAGGGCGCCGTGCGGTTCGAGGTGCGGGGGATCGTCGGGGGCGAACCCCGGATCGTCATCGAGCACATCACCCGTATCCACCCGTCCTGCGCACCGGACTGGCCGACGCCGCCCGACGGCGACGGGGCCCACCGCGTGATCATCGAGGGCCGTCCGCGCATCCAGGTCACCGTCGAGGCCACCGACGAGGGCGAGAACCGCTCCGCGGGCGGGAACGCCACCGCGGTCGGCCGGCTGGTGAGCGCCATCGACTGGCTCGTCGACGCGGAACCCGGACTCTATGACGCGCTCGACGTCCCGCTGCGACCCGCAGTCGGCAGACTCGGAAGGAAGTGACCCATGACCATGCGCATCGACATTCCCGAGGACCAGGAGCCGATCGGGTACGTGTGGGGCGAGATGGTTCCCGGTATCGGCATGGCCGCCGCGAACTTCTCGCTGTCGGTGTACGAGCACTCGACCCTGGGCCTGCGCGAGTTCGAGGCCGCGCGGCTGCGCGTCGCGCAGATCAACGGGTGCCAGTTCTGCCTCGACTGGCGCACGGAGCGCGAGGGGCGGAAGGTCGAGGAGGAGTTCGCGGACGCGGTGACCCAGTGGCGTACCACCGACGCCTTCGACGACCGCACCCGGCTGGCCGCGGAGTACGCCGAGCGGTACGCCCTGGATCACCACGGTCTCGACGACGAGTTCTGGACTCGGATGACCGCGCTCTACAGCCAGCGCGAGATCGTGGAGCTGAGCATGAGCATCGGATCCTGGCTGGCGTTCGGCCGGCTCAACCATGTGCTGGGCCTGGACACCGTGTGCGTGCTGCCCACCCACTGAGCGGGTCCGGGCCGCCCGGTCGGCCCGGACGCGCTAGAGGTCGGTGGCGATGATCGTCTCGATGTTCCGTTCGGCGAGCGCCGTGATGGTGACGAACGGGTTGACGCTGGTGTTGCCGGGGATGAGCGAGCCGTCGATCACGTACAGGCCCGAATAGCCCTGCAGACGGCCGTAGTTGTCGGTGGCCTTGTTGAGTACCGCGCCGCCGAGCGGGTGGTACGTGAGATGGTCGCCCCAGATCTTGTAGGTGCCGAAGAGGTCGGTCCGGTAGATCGTCCCCTCCTTCGCGTTGATCTTGTCGAAGATCGACTTGGCCATGTCGATGGCCGGCTGCTTCCAGGCGGTCTGCCAGTTCAGGTCGACGCTGTTGGTGGCGGCGTTCCAGGAGAACTGGGCGCGGTTCGGGTTCTTGGTGATGGACAGATAGAACGACGCGTAGGTCTCGATCCCGGTGGGCAGCGGAGCGACCTCGGCGAACGCGCCCCCGGCGGTCCAGTTGTCGATGCCGCCGCAGGGAATGCTCGCCTGGAGTGCGCCGGTGGGGTCCCACAGGTGGTTGGCGCGGCCGCACATGACGTTGCCGTTGTCGCCCCAGCCCTGGCCGATCTCGGAGTTGAGGCTGGGTAGCGCCCCGGTGGCCTTCAGCTTGACCAGCAGCTTGCTGGTGCCGACGCTGCCGGCCGCGAAGAACACCCGGTCCGCGGTGACCGTCTTGGTGGCCGTGGTGCCGCCGGTGGTGTTGAGCTGGTCGATGACGACCGTGTAGCCGCCGGCGGCCGCCGGGGAGACCGAAGTGACCTTGTGCAGCGGCGAGATGGTGACCTTGCCGGTGGCCGCCGCCTGGGCGAGGTAGGTCTTCTGCAGGGACTTCTTGCCGTAGTTGTTGCCGTAGAGGATCTCGCCCGCCAGCGCCGACTTGGGTACGGTTCCGGCGGCCTCCTGCTCCATGTAGTCCCAGTCGTACACGTCGGGCACGAAGACGAAGGGGAAGCCGGAACGCTGGGCCTGTTTGCGGCCGACTCGCGCGTACTGGTAGCAGTCGGCGCTCTCGAACCACGTCGGATCGACGGTGCCGACCCCGAGTCCGGCGTTTGCGCGCGGGTAGTACGTGCCGTACATCTCGTCGGCGTCGACCGACGGGAGGATGGCGCCGAAGTTCTCGCGCTTGGGCGTGACCGCCATACCGCCGTTGACCAGCGAGCCGCCGCCGACGCCGCGGCCCTGGTACACGAGGATGCCGCCCATGTCCTCGGCGTCCAGGATCCCGGTGTAGAGGGGGACGTCCTTGTCGATCGGGAAGCCGAGGAAGTTGCTGAGGGGCTGCTTGGTCCTGGTGCGCAGCCAGTACGACCGGTAGTCCGGACTCGTCGTGTTGGCGAAGATCTTGCCGTCCGAGCCGGGGGTGTCCCAGGCCATCCCCATCTCGATCATCTGAACGTCGACACCGGCCTGGGCGAGGCGCAGGGCGGCGACGGAGCCGCCGTATCCGGTGCCGATCACGAGGACGGGAACGTGGGCCCCGGAGGCGATCGGTCCGGCCGCCGTGACGACCTGTTCCGCAGCCGCCGCGGTGTGACCCGCAAGGGTCATGGCTCCAAGAATAGAACTTGTTCCAGCAATGAATCTTCGACGGGAGACACCCCTGGAGTCCTTGTTTTGCTGGGTAGTGTCACTCATGTGACGCTCCTCACTCTCTTTGAGTGGGAACACGTTCTACTGTTGCTTGCGTGTTAAGTCACTACATACCGGTTGGTAACTTCTGCCCGATCTTGGGGTGGTAGGGGAGTTGCGGTCCGGGCCTCTTGACTTCACAAGACCCCCGCGCCACATTCCTGACGCTGCATCAGAACCGGTACGGCGGGGGCCCGTTGGTTCCCGGAGCACAGCACGCCTCACATTCCTTCGCCCTGCTGGAGCGCCCTGCCATGTCCACGAGCGCGGACCCCGCAAGACGTACCGAAACCCCCGCCGCACCCGGCCCCTCGCGGCGCCGCGTGCTCGGTGCCGCGACAGGAGCCGGGCTCGCGCTCGCGGCCGGCCTCCCGGGTGTCACCGAGGCGGCCGATCTGCCCCTGCTCGGCACGTACGACGTCGTGGTGATCGGTTCCGGGGCGGCGGGGATGACCGCCGCGCTGACGGCCGCGAAACAGGGCCTCAGCTGTGTGGTCGTGGAGAAGGCGGCCACCTTCGGGGGCTCGGCGGCGCGCTCCGGCGCGGGCATCTGGATCCCGAACAACCCGGTGATCCTCGCCGCCGGCGTCCCCGACACCCCGGCGAAGGCCGCCACCTACCTCGCCGCGGTGGTCGGTTCCGGTGTCTCCGCCGACCGCCAACAGGCCTTCCTCGGCAACGGACCCGCCATGATCTCCTTCGTCATGGCCAACAGCCCGCTCCGCTTCCGCTGGATGGAGGGCTACAGCGACTACTACCCCGAGCTGCCGGGCGGGCTGCCCAATGGCCGTTCCATGGAGCCGGACCAGCTCGACGGGAACATCCTGGGCGCCGAACTCGCCCATCTGAACCCGCCGTACATGGCGGTCCCGAGCGGCATGGTCGTCTTCAGCGCCGACTACAAATGGCTCACGCTCTCCCTGGTCAGCGCGAAGGGCGCCGCCGTCGCCACCGAATGCCTCGCCCGCGGCACCAAGGCGGCACTCCTCGGCCAGAAGCCCCTGACGATGGGCCAGTCACTGGCCGCCGGGCTGCGCGCGGGACTGCTCGCCGCGCAGGTGCCGGTGTGGCTCAACACCCCGCTGTCCGACCTGTACGTGGAGAACGGCTCCGTCACCGGCGCCGTGGTCACCCAGAACGGCACATCCGGCCTGGTCAGGGCCCGACGCGGGGTCATCGTCGGCTCCGGCGGCTTCGAGCACAACGCGGCGATGCGCGCCCAGTACCAGCAGCAGCCGATCGGCACCGCGTGGACGGTGGGCGCCAAGGAGAACACCGGCGACGGCATCCGGGCGGGGCAGCGGGCCGGCGCCGCGCTCGACCTGATGGACGACGCCTGGTGGGGCCCGGCGATCCCGCTGCCCGACGAGCCCTACTTCTGCCTCGCCGAACGCACCCTGCCCGGCGGCCTGTTGGTCAACGCCGCCGGAGCGCGCTTCGTCAACGAGGCCGCCCCCTACAGCGACGTCGTGCACACCATGTACGAGCGCGACGCGGGCGCGCCCGACATCCCGGCGTGGCTGATCGTCGACCAGAACTACCGCAACCGCTACCTCTTCAAGGACGTCGCACCCACGTTCACGTTCCCGGACGCGTGGTACACCTCCGGCGCCGCGTACAAGGCCTGGACGCTGGACGCCCTGGCCACCGCCATCGGCGTACCCGCGGCCGCCCTGCGCACCACCGTCAGCCGCTTCAACGGCCTCGCCCAGAACGGCAAGGACACCGACTTCCACCGCGGCGACAGCGTCTACGACCACTACTACACGGATCCCGCGATCCTCCCCAACTCCTGTCTGGCACCCCTGTGGCTCGCCCCGTACTACGCCTTCAAGATCGTCCCGGGGGACCTCGGCACCAAGGGCGGGATGCGCACCGACGCCCGGGCGCGTGTGCTGCGCTCGGACGGCACCGTGATCCCCGGCCTGTACGCGGCCGGGAACGCCAGCGCGGCGGTCATGGGGCACAGCTATGCGGGCGCGGGCTCGACGATCGGTCCGGCGATGACGTTCGGCTACATCGCGGCGCTGGACATCGCGGCGGGGGCGACGGGCTGACGGCGACGGGCGTGCTTCACCGGAGGTCCCACGCTTCCGTGATCGCGCCCGTACGTACTAGTAGGTACAGCCCCAGGGTTGTGCTGAGTCCTCAACCGAGGTGCCCGCCGGGTCCGGCCGGGCCGCCTTCCGTACCTTCCGGCAGCGGTGTGAGGACCAGCATGGTGACGTCGTCACGCACCGTGGTGCAGAACCGCACAAGGTCCTCCCACACGCTGTCGATCAGGGCGGCCGGCGTCTCCTCGTCGAACTTGGGCAGACGCTCGGCCAAGGGGTAGAAGGCACCGCTCTCGTCCCGGCTCTCCGTCACCCCGTCGGATGCCAGGAACAGCCGGTCACCGCGCTCCAGCCGGACGGTGCGCCCCTGCGGCATAGAGGCGTCCAAGAGCCCGAGACCCAGCGGAGCCCCCGGCTCGAGATCGAGTTCGACGGCCTCCGCTCCCCGCAGAAGCAGCGGAGGCGGATGCCCGCAGGACACCAGCCGCACCTCATCCGCGCCGGGCGAGAACTCCAGGAGTACGGCGGTCGCGAACAGCTCGGCGTGTTCGGTACCCGCGGAGTCCACGACCAGCCTCCGGTCGAGGCGGGCCGCGGCCGCCTCCAGCCCGCGCTGGTCGAGAACCGCCTCCCGGAACGCTCCGAGAAGCGACGCGACCGTACCGACGGCCGACAGCCCGTGCCCCTGCACATCACCCATGACGGCCCGGACTCCATAGGGTCCCTCGCGCACCTCGAAGAAGTCGCCGCCGACCAGCGCCGCGCGCTGTGCCGCCCGGTACAGACCGGCGCAGCCCACCGGGCCGACGCGCTCGGGAAGCGGCGGCAGGACCGCGAACTGGGCGGCTTCCGCGACGGTCCGCACCGTGACCAGGTGGGCGTCCCGACGGCTGCGCACCAGGGACACGAACACGCTCAGCACGGCGATGAAGCTGATGGTCATCAGATCGGTGTTGCCCGGGCGGTTGAGCTCCAGAGCGGGCACGTTCAACAGAATGACGACGGCGACGCCGAACACTCCCGTCGCCACAGGCCCGTAGGAGAGCACGGCCAGCGACGGAATGGTGCCCAGCAGAAAACCGATGTCCAGCGGCTCGCTACTCGCGAACTCCGCCACGCAGACCCCTACCAGCAGCGCCGGCGGCAGCATCCGAACCCAGCGCGGAGGCGGCGAGCCACGCAGCCAGCCCCGCTCCTGATCGTCCCGCCGCACTGAAGCGGCCCTGCTGGCCATGACGCTCCTCCTTACACCACCACGCTCCTCCGTTCGGTCCCACCGCGCACTCCGGTCCGCGTGCCAACGGCGGCAAACCCATCACGGTGATCACGGCCGCCCGGCGTCTTCACCTCTGCGCGGCAGCGGTCCGTGCGCACGCGGAAGCCGTACGCACTCGCACGGCAGCGATCGGCGAGACCCACTGCGCGGCGCGGCGTTTTCCCACTCAAGCAAGATGACCGGGGCAGCTGGTCGAGGAACCTCGCCCGCTGCCGCCGATCCACACGGCGACAGCAGGTCTGTCCGGAGTCGAACCGATGGCACCGTCGTACGCGGCGCGTCGCCGCTTCGCGAGGAGGTCGTCCGTCCACAGCGGACGATGAGGGGAAAGGGGAGTACCCACTCCTTTCCACTCTCAACGTATAGCGCACCGGGGGGCTTGCGGCAAGGCCCCCGTCGTGGCGCAGAATCTCCGGCCGAGGCCAGAATCCGCGGAAATCGGGAGTCGCAAAGTGCGTGTGTTGTTGTCGACGTATGGGTCGCGCGGGGATGTCCAGCCGATGGCGGGACTCGCGGTGCGGTTGCGGGAACTCGGCGCGGAGGTGCGGGTGTGCGCGCCGTCGGACGAGGAGTTCGCGAAGCTGCTGGCCGGTGTCGGCGTGGAGCTGGTGCCGGCCGCCGAGCCGGTGCGCACACTGGTGACCGGGACGGCGCCGCTGACGCCGGAGGGCTTGCCCCGGCGCGCGGCCGCGTTGGTCGCCGCGCAGTACGAGGCGGTCGCCGCGGCGGCCGAGGGATGCGACGCGGTGGTGGCGACCGGCCTGGTCCCGGCGGTGGCCGGGGCGCAGTCGGTGGCCGAGGAACTGGGCATCCACTTCGCGTACGTGGCCTACTTCCCGACCATGCTGCCGTCGCCGCACCACGCGCCGCACGCGCTGCCGGGCCGGCCGTTCCCGCCGGGCGTGACCGACAACCGGGCGCTGTGGGACTGGAACGACCAGAGCTTCAACCTGCTGTACGGCCCAGGGATCAACGCCCACCGGGCGTCGCTCGGCCGGCCACCGGTGGACGACGTCCGCAGCCACGTCTACACCGGCCGGCCGTGGCTGGCGGCCGACCCGGTCCTGGCCCCGTGGCAGGAGACGGCGGACCTCGATGTCGTGCAGACCGGCGCATGGCTCCTGCCGGACGAACGCCCGCTGCCGGCCGAGTTGACGGCGTTCCTGGAGGCCGGCACACCGCCGGTGTACGTGGGCTTCGGCAGCATGCCCATGCGCGAATCGACGGACGTCGCGCAAGTGGCCATCGAGGCGGTGCGCGCGCAGGGCCGCCGCGCAATCGTCGCCCAGGGCTGGGCCGACCTTGGCCTGATCGACAAGGGGGACGACTGCTTCGCCGTCGGCGACGTCAACCACCAGACACTGTTCGGCCGGGTGGCCGCCGTCGTGCACCACGGCGGCGCGGGTACGACGACGACGGCCGCCCGGGCCGGCGCGCCTCAGGTGGTGGTACCCCAGATCGTCGACCAGCCGTACTGGGCCGCCCGGGTGGCCGAGTTGGGCATCGGCGCGGCACACGACGGTCCGACTCCGACCTTCGAGTCCCTGTCGGACGCGCTCACCACCGCCCTGACCCCCGAGACCCGAGCACGAGCGAGGGCCGTGGCCGCCACGATCCGCACCGACGGGGCGACGGTGGCCGCGAAGCTGCTGCTCGACGCGGTCAGCTGAGAAGGGCCGCCCGTGCCCGCGTGAACCACGCGGGATCGTCGAGCCAGGACCCAGAACACGAGAATCGGCAAACGCCGGCGACCTGGCCCGGCAAGGCCCCGGAGTCCACCTCAGGCGGCGCGTCGCTCGTCACGGCCACCAGGTTCGACACGCCCTGCCCAGACATCCGGCCGCACGCAATGGTCGCAAGTGACCTCAGATCGGAGCCCGTCACGTGAACCCCCTGACCACCAGGGCGTTTGACCTTCCCCACCACCTCTCCGCAAAGGCCGACCCGACGCTGATCGCCGGCGATGACCAGCACTTCGCGGCCATCGCGGAGTGCCTTGAGCAGTCGATCGCCGAGCTGTCCGACCGCCTCGAAACCGCGCGCAAGGCGCCCGGCGGCCTGGGCCGGCAAGGGATGGACCGGGACATGGAGATCCACCGGCTGACCGCTCGTCTGCGCGCACTGCGGCGCTTCGGTTTGGACCTGTGCCTCGGACACATGGTCGGCGCGGACAACCCCGAGCCCGTGTACGTAGGACGACTTGGCCTCACGGACAGCGCGGGCCGTCGGCTGCTGGTCGACTGGCGCTCCCCCGCGGCCGAACCGTTCTTCGGAGCCACCCACGGCAACCCGATGGGTCTGGCAAGCCGCCGCAGGTATCGCTGGACCGGCGGCCGGATCAGCGACTACTGGGACGAGGTGTTCACCTCGGACGGGATTGCCGGGCACGCAGCGCTCGACGACCAGTCCGCCTTCATCGCCAGCCTGGGCAGCAACCGGTCGCCACGGATGCGAGACGTGCTCGGCACCATCCAGGCCGACCAGGACGCCATCATCCGCGCGGGATCCCGCGGCGCTCTCGTCGTCGACGGCGGTCCGGGTACCGGGAAGACCGTCGTCGCCCTGCACCGCTCCGCCTACCTCCTCTACTCCGATCCTCGCCTCGGTCACCACCGGGGCCGCGTGCTGTTCGTCGGACCGCACCGGCCCTACTTGGCCTACGTCGCCGACGTCCTGCCCAGCCTCGGAGAGGAGGGTGTGCAGACCTGCACCCTGCGGGACCTGGTCGACGAGGGAGCCGCAGCGGCCACCGAGGCGGACCCGAACGTGGCCCTCCTCAAGTCGTCCGCGAACATGGTGAAAGCGATCGAGACGGCCGTCAGGTTCTACGAGGAGCCGCCCACCAAGGGGATGACGGTCACGACCCACTGGTCCGACATCTGGCTGAGCGCCGATGAATGGGCCACAGCGTTCGAAGCAGCAGAACCCGGTACTCCGCACAACGAGGCGCGCGACCAGGTCTTGGAGGAGCTGCTCACGATCCTGGTGGACAAGCACGACGGCGACGCCCCTGATGACCTGCTCCGCAAGTCGCTGCTGCGGAACAGGGAGCTGCTCACGGCCTTCAACCGCGCGTGGCCGCTCCTCGAAGCGGCCGACCTGGTCGGAGACCTGTGGTCGGTACCCGCCTACCTGCGGATGTGCGCTCCCTGGCTCAGCCCCGATGACGTGTCACTGCTGCAGCGCGGGGAAGCCCAGGCCTGGACGGTGTCCGACCTGCCGCTCCTGGACGCGGCACGGCAGCGGCTCGGCGACCCGGAGGCGTCCCGACGCAAGCGTCGGAACGAGGCCGCTGTCGCCGCCGAACGCGCGGGCAGGGCCGATGTCATCGAGATCCTGCTGCGGGACACCGAGATCGACGAGAGCCAAGGCGCGGTGGGGATGCTGCGCGGAAGGGACCTGCAGGACACCCTGATCGACGAGAGCGCACTGCCCGGCACCGAACCGGATCTGCTCGCCGGCCCGTTCGCGCACATCGTCGTGGACGAGGCCCAGGAACTGACCGACGCCGAGTGGCAGATGCTGCTGCTCCGATGCCCGTCCCGGAGCTTCACCATCGTCGGGGACCGCGCTCAGGCCAGGCACGGGTTCACGGAGTCGTGGCAGGAACGGCTCGAACGGATCGGGCTCGACCGGGTCAACCTGGCCTCCCTGAGCATCAACTACCGGACGCCGGAAGAAATCATGACGGAAGCCGAGCCGGTCATCCGGGCCGTGCTCCCGGACGCCAACGTGCCGACCTCCATCCGCAGCGGCGGCGTCCCCGTCGTCCACGGATCCGCTTCGGATCTGAGCTCGATCCTCGACACCTGGCTCGCTGCACATGCCGACGGGATCGCCTGCGTCATCGGCGATCCCACATTCCGCACGACGTCCCGTGTCCGGGCGCTGACCCCGGAGCTGTCGAAGGGGCTCGAGTTCGACCTGGTCGTCCTCATCGACCCAGAGGCGTTCGGCAAGGGCATCGAAGGAGCGGTCGACCGTTATGTCGCGATGACCCGAGCGACCCAGCAACTCGTCATCCTCACGAGCTCCTGACGCCGGTCGGACGTATGTCCACTCCCGCACCGCTCCGCTAGCATGTTCGAGCTCACGGCGAGCGTCTTGATCGTCCGCCCTTCGTCGGAAAACCATGCCATCCGGCATGAAGGGCAACCCAATTAACTGACATCTACAAATCGGCCAAACAACAATTGATATCTATAGCGTCGCGGATATTTTCGCGAATAAAGTGCAGAACTACGTTCGCCGCGTGGCGTCAACCGCGGGCGATGCTGTGGGCCACGGCGGGGTTGGCGGCACTCGGATTCCTCATCATGCTGGAGATCGTCGCTCGTCGCTACGGCCTGCCGGGGCCGATCACCAACCAGGTGCGAGAGCTGATATTCGCCCCCAAATCGGGGCCGTTGTTGTACGCCAGTATGGCGTTGATGATGGTGGTGCTCACCTGGCGGCAGCGGTTCATCGCGGCTGGCGCCGCGATCGGTATCGACGTCGTCTTCTCGCTGGTGCGGTGGGCGGTCGACGCCAGGACGACCGACGGCCAGCCCTTCGGAAATGGCGCGTTGTGGGTGATTCTGGGCTGTGCGGTCATCGCCGTCACGCGCCGCACCGGCCGGGAACGTGTCCTGCTGCTGAAGGGCGTCGGGCTGGGCCTGCTGCTGGTGGCCGGCCGCAAGACCGGCGATACCTGGCTACTCATCACATCGAAGACCCGCCCTGCGGTGCTGGACCAGTACGTGGCAACCGCCGATCACGCCCTCGGTGACCCCTCGTGGCTGGCAGGCCGGATTGTCGAGGCCACCGGCCCGATCGGCGCCCATGTTCTCGACTACGTCTACGTTCAGCTCGCGGTGGCCGCGGTCGTCGTCGCGCTGTACCAGCTGCGTAACGTGGCGGTCGAGCGCCGCTTCCCGCGCCATCATCTGGTGCGCACCTTTCTGGTCATCGGCCTCCTCGGGCCGGCCATCTACATGATCTTCCCGGTGGTCGGACCGGTCTTCGCCTACGGCACCGGCGCCTTCGGCACCGGCGGCGGGCACTGGCCGGTGGCCAACCTGTGGCCGGACACGCCGCCGCCGCTCACGGCCCCGCACCCGATGCCATTCGACGAGATCACCCCACGCAACTGCATGCCCAGCCTGCACACGGCGTGGGCCACCGTGATCTTCGTTCATTCCCGCAAAGGCCCACGGATTCTGCAATGGGCAGGCGCGTTCTGGCTGATTGCCACGCTCAGCGCAACGCTGGGATTCGGCTACCACTACGGCGCCGATCTCATTGCCGGCGTGGTGTTCGCGCTCACGATCGAGGCAGCACTGCGCGCGCATGACCGCGGCTGGGACCGGCCGGGAATCCAGCTGGTCACCTACGGCGCAACAGTCTTCGCTGCGCTCTTGGTGTCATATCGCTATCTGCCGATGGAGATGGCCCAACACCCGTGGGTGGCTGGACCACTTCTCATTCTGGCGATGACCTCAGTGGTCCACCGCTACGTACGGACCAGCAAACTGTGGGAACCGAAGACCGCACCGGCGCAGCAACCGGAACCGCAACCCGAACTGGTTTGAGTCATGTTGCATCACTGCTTGGCTGCGCTGCCGCGGCTGATGGCGTTGAGCCAGTCCTCGACGGAGACGACATCTGCCCACTGCGGGAACAGCTTTTCGGTGAGGACCCGGTGCACCTCGGGGTCGGTGTCGAGGCAGGCATCGACCAGGACGGTGAGGCCGATGTCCAGGTCGATGGCTCGGCACAGGGTGGACAGCACTACACCGCTGGTGGCGATGCCGGTGAGAACAAGACTGTCGATATCGCGAGCCCTGAGTACCAAGTCGAGATCGCTGCCCGAGAACGCGCTTCCTCGCCTCTTGGTGACCACGATGTCGTCCTGCTGGGGTGCGACGTCGTGGTGGATCTCGGTGCCGGGGTCGCCCTCGGTGAACAGACCGGCCTGCACGGCGGTGGTGAGCACCCTGTTGCGTGTGCTGACGTCTGGATGGCCCGGCCGTAGCCCGATGACCACGTAGATCACGGGAATGCCCGCCGCGCGGGCACCGTCGATCGCCTTGCGCAGGCGCGGCAGATATCCGGAGCCGTCGTCGGCGATGCCCACGATGTCCCGTTGAACATCCATCACGAGTAAGGCGCTGTTCGCCATGCGTGCCGTCCTTTCGTCACTGTGGACGGCGCGCGGCCGAGGGGAGATCCTCCTGGCCGATGTGCCGCCGTACGCGGCGGGTCGCCGCTTCGCGAGGAGGCTGTCCGTCCACAGGGGACGACAAATAGCAAAGGCAAGGAGATCCCTCTCCTTGCCTCTCTCAACTTATAGCGCACTGGGGGGCTTGCGGCAAGACCCGGTTTGTCCCGCAGAATCGGCGGCCGAAAGCCAGAACCTGCGGAAACAGACGGGGAGTTGCGAAGTGCGAGTGTTGTTGACGACGTGGGGGTCGCGGGGGGACGTCGAACCGCTGGCGGGACTGGCGGTGGCGTTGCGGGAACTCGGTGCGGAGGCGCGGGTGTGCGCGCCGCCGGACGAGGAGTTCGCGGCGCTGTTGGCGCGTGCCGGTGTGCCGCTGGTGCCGCTCGGCCCGACGGTGCACTCGGTGGTCGCCGGGACGAAGCCACCGACGGCCGAAGACGCGTTCCGGCTCGCCCCCGAGCTGGTCGCCGCGCGGTTCGACACGCTCACCGCGGCGGCCGAGGGATGTGACGCGCTGGTGGCGACCGGCCTGATGCCGGCGGGCGCACGGGACGTGGCCGAGAAACTGGGCATCCGCTATGTGCTCGCGTGCTTCCACACCCTCGGACTGCCGTCGCAGCACTTCCCTCCAGGGAGGCGGCCAGGCACGCCGTCCCCGCAGGACGAGACCGACAACCGGGTGCTGTGGCAGCAGGACGCCCAGAGGGTGAATGCGTTGTACGGCGAGGCGCTCAACAGCCATCGGGCGGCGATCGGATTGCCGCCGGTGGACAACGTCCGCGACCACGTCCTCACCGGCCGGCCGTGGCTGGCGGCGGACGCGACGCTGTGTCCGTCGCAGGGCAGGACGGACCTCGACCTCGTGCAGACCGGGGCGTGGATCCTGCCCGACGACCGCCCGCTCCCGCAGGAGCTGGAGACCTTCCTGAACGCGGGCGCACCACCGGTCTACGTGGGCTTCGGCAGCATGGCCGCGCACGCGCCGAAGGACATCGCCCGGGTGGCCATTGAAGCGAGCCGTGCGCAAGGCCGCCGCGTACTCCTCGCCCGCGGCTGGGCGGACCTGGCCCCGATCGACGACGCCGACGACTGCTTCGTCGTCGGCGAGGTCAACCAACAGGCACTGTTCCGCCGGGTGGCCGTCGTAGTGCACCACGGCGGCGCGGGCACCACGACGACGGCGGCCCGGGCCGGCGCGCCTCAGGTGGTGATCCCCCGGATCGCGGACCAGCCCTACTGGGCCGGCCGGGTGGCCGAGCTGGGCATCGGCTCGGCTCACTACGGCCCGACGCCGACCTTCGACTCCCTGTCCGCCGCGCTCACCACGGCCCTGACCCCCGAGACCCGAGCACGGGCGAGGGCCGTGGCCGGCACGATCCGCACCGACGGGGCGACGGTGGCCGCGAAACTGCTCCTGGAGGCAGCCGGCCCGGAAAGGCCGCCGGTGTCCGTGTGAACCACACGGACACGTCGAGCCGGGGACCGGCGGGCAACGGCGCCTGCTTCCGGGATCATTCCGCTGGGCGTTCTCAACCAACATGCGGCGGTCTCGCTTGCTCCGGGGCGGTCAGCACCTGGTCGGTGGTGTCGTGTTCGACGACGCGGCCCTGGTGCGTCACGATCAGCTCGTCGGTCACCTGCTGGACGACGGCCAGGTCGTGGGTGACGAAGAGACAGCCGATGCCGAGCTCTTCGCGCAGGTCGGCGAGGAGGTTGAGTACCTGCGCCTGGATGGAGACATTGAGCGCGGAGACCGCCTCGTCGAGTACGAGGATCCTCGGCCGGGACACCAGGGCGCGGGCGATGGCCAACCGCTGGCGCTGCCCCCGGAGGGAGCGCTCGGCCTCGAACGTGCCATCCGGGCGTCCAGGCCCACCTGGTCCAGGAGTTCGGCGGCGCGGTCCCGGCGCAGATCACGGTCGGTTTCATGCAGGCGCAGGAGCTCGTCGATGCCGTCGCCGATGGTCTGACGCGGATCGAGGGAGGCGTACGGATCCTGGAAGACGAGCTGGATGCGGCGGGCGCGGCACAGCCGTTGGGCGCGGACAGGGCGGTCGGGGCGCGTGCCCCGGCCGGTGGTGACCGCCTCGCCGTCGATGCGGATCGTGTCCGCCGTCGGAGTCTCCAGGCCGACGAGCATCCGGGCCACCGTGGTCTTGCCCGAGCCGGACTCGCCGACCACGCACATCGAGCCGCCGGGCGGGAGGGCGCGGGAGAGGGAGAGGGGAGTCCCCAGGGCTTCGGCGTAGTCGGGTGGCGTCCGATTTGTGTTCAAGTGAGGCCGACTTCGACAAGATCAAGACGGTTCGCGCAACCGCCATGCCGTGGGAGGCGGCGGCGTCCCGTCACGGTGCGAAACTGCCGCCCGCCCTCCGTCACAGTCCTTGTTTCACCTATCGAATTTCGATAGATTCCCATCGCAACTCGATGGAAGGATGGGTCATGGGGAAGCTGACAACGCGTGCGCTGCGCGCCGTGCTCGCGGTGGTGCTCGCCGGCACCGTGTTCGTGCAGGCGTTGATGGTGTGGACGTTGGTCAGCGGGAGTGACCCGGAGGACGGGTCGCTGCCGCTGACCGCGCTGCGCGTGGTCACGATCCTGGGCATGGTGTCGGTCCAGGTCGCGCTGGTCTGCGTATGGCGGCTGGTGGCGATGGTGCGACGCGGAACCGTGTTCTCCCATGCCGCGTTCCGGTACGTGGACGGCGTGATCGGCGCGATCGTGGCGGCTGCCCTCCTGTGGTTCGCGGTCACGGTCATCAATGCGCCGGGCCAGCGAGACGACCCGGGCGTCACCCTCATCATGGGCGGGATTGCCGTGGCCATCCTCGGGGTCGCGCTCATCGTGCTCGTGCTGCGGATGCTGCTCGCCCAGGCCGTCGCGCGCGACGTCGAAGCGGCGCAGATGCAGGCCGAGTTGGACGAGGTGATCTGATGCCGATCGCCGTCGACATCGACGTGATGCTGGCCAGGCGGAAGATGTCCGTGGGCGAGCTCGCGGACCGCGTAGGGATCACGCCCGCCAACCTGGCGGTACTCAAGAACGGCCGCGCCAAGGCGGTGCGCTTCGCGACGCTCGCCGCGCTCTGCGAGGTGCTCAAGTGCCAGCCGGGCGACCTGCTGCGCTGGGAGGCCGAGGACGCCGCGGGCGGATGACGTGCCCTTCCAAGATCATGGAGTTCTCGATGCCCCGTGATCCGAGCGGAAGACCGTGCCTGCCGACGCATCATCACCGATCCCGCCTGCCTTTGACCAACTCGGCGAGCATCCCGGGGCCGTGCCCGAGGAGATCCCGGGCCTGCCGGAGCGACTGGCCGAGGTGCCCGACCCCCGCGATCCGCGCGGCGTACGGCACGCTCTGGTCGTCGTGCTCGCGCTGACCGCGTGCGCGGTTCCGGCCGGAGCGACCTCCCTGCCGGTGGTGGGTGAGCCGATCACCGACGCCCCGCCGTCCGTCCTGGAGCGGCCTTGGCGTACGGCCCGATCCGCTGTCCCCGAAGCGGTGCCTGCCGGCGGAGGCGACGGTGCGGCGGCGGCTGCTGGGCCGCATCGACGGCGACGCGCTGGACCGGGCGGTGGGCCGCTGGCTGGCCGACCGGCGCGCTGGGGCCGACGGTCAGCTGCACGCAGTGGCGGTCGACGGCAAGACCCTGCGCGGAGCGGCCAGGCCACGGGCCACAAGATCCATCTGCTCGCCGCCTGCGACCACCTCTCCCGCCTGGTCCTGGCCCAACTCGACGTAGGCGAGAAGACCAACGAAACCACCTGCTTCCAGCCTCTGCTGGAGACCCTCGCCGACCCGGCGGGAGCATGGTCGTGACCAGCGACGCCATGCACACCCAGCGCGAGCACGCCAGCTACCTGCTCGGCCGAGCCGCGCACTACATCGTGACCGTGAAAGGGAACCAGAAGAAGCTCCACAAGCAGCTCAAGTCCCTTCCCTGGAAGCAGATCCCGCTGCAGGGCCGCACCCGCGACACCGGCCACGGCCGCGGCGAGATCCGCCGCATCAAGGTGTGCACGGGGAACAGCTTGCTCTTTCCCGGCGCCCGCCAGGCCGTCCAGCTCAAACGCTGCCGAATGGATCGCAAGACCGGCAAGGTCAGCATCAAGACCGTCTAGCTACTCCAGCCGTAGATCGTGATCTCGATGGTGAGGGGCGCCGAGGCGACAGTCGGACAGCGTCGACCATCTGGCCGAGACCGCCCACGCCGTCGGCTCCTTCTCCCTCTACCCGAGTTCACCGAGACGGAGGGCGTCCCTTATCTCGCTGAGCTTCGCGGTCGTCGCCGGGGTCTGCTCCTGCGCTTGTTCAGCGAGTCGGAGGGCATCGTCAATCTCGCTGAGCTTCGCCGAGGACAGGACGGCCGCCCGCTCTATCAGGTCGTCCCGTGACACAGTGGTCAGCCACGTGCAAGGGGTGAAGCCTGGACGCGGGAACGCGAGCCGCAGCACGCCTTCGAACGGCACTCCTTCACCGGCGCCCACCATCACTTCGATGCCCAGACCGCTAATGTCGACGCCCGCCGGAGCGACGACCTGCATCACCCGGATCCCGGACGCGTCGTCTCCCGACAGCAGTACGACCAACCTCCGCTCGTCGAACTGGACCCACCAGACTTCGCCACGTTGCACAAGTCCTCCAGACACAGGACGGCAGACAGACGCTACGCGAGCCTGACGCGCTGTGGAGACGGGTGCGGCCACCGTTGATCATCGGTGTGTGAAGACTGAAGATCACGCTGTGGCCGCAGGTCACAGCGTAAACCCTGCCCACTGGCAGGAGGCGTTCGAGGGCCTGATGAGCCGGATAGCGGGACGGTTCACGCGGGTCGAATCCCGGCGCCGAGCCCGGAAGTTGGTACTCGGCCTGCTGTCGGACCTGCCGCGCAAGAACTGCTGGACCATCGCCGAGTGGGCCGGGGACAGGACCCCGGACGGCATGCAGCACCTGCTCGGGCGGGCCAAGTGGGACGCCGACCAGGTCCGCGACGACGTGGGTGACTACGTGGTGGAGCATCTGCACGACGACGAGGCGGTGCTGGTGGTCGACGAGACCGGCGACGTGAAGAAAGGCACCGACACTGTCGGTGTCCAGCGCCAGTACACCGGCACCGCCGGACGCGTCGAGAACAGCCAGGTAGCCGTTTACCTCGCCTACTCGACCCCGCGAGGGCACGCGGCGATCGACCGGGAACTCTATGTTCCGCGTTCCTGGACCTCCGACCCCGACCGCTGCCGGGCCGCCGGACTCGGTGACAAGACGGAGTTCGCGACCAAGCCAGAGCTGGCCGCCCGCATGGTCCCCCGATTCCTGGACGCCGGCCACCGGGCCGCATGGGTCGCGGGAGGCGAGGTCTACGGCGGCAACCCGAGGCTGCGCGCCGCGCTGGAGGAACGCGGCACCGGCTACGTCCTAGCGGTGGCCTGCTCGCACGAAGTCACCACAGGCGCCGGGAAGTTCCGCGCGGACACGCTGGCCAGGAAGGTGCCCAAGAGGGCCTGGCAGAAGCTGTCCGCAGGGGTCGGAGCCAAGGGCCACCGCTTCTACGACTGGGCCGTCATCGACCTCACCGACCTCCGGCCCGGGAGCCAGCAGTTGCTGATCCGCCGCAACCGCAGCACCGGCGAACTCGCGTACTACCGCTGCTACTCGCCGGCCGCAGTGCCGCTGACCACCCTGGTGCGCGTCGCTGGATCAAGGTGGCGGGTCGAGGAGTTTTTCCAGTCCGGCAAGGGCTTGGCGGCCTTGGACGAGCACCAGGTCCGGCGCTACTCGTCCTGGTCCCGCTGGGTCACCCTGGCCATGCTTGCGCACGCCTTCCTCGCCGTCGTCCGCGCGAACGAACACGACCGTCATCCCTCACCCGACGAGCTGATACCGCTCACCTGCAACGAGATCCAACGACTGTTCATCACGCTCGTCATCCAACGGCGTCTTTGACCCTGTCGACCGGCTTGGCTGGTCCGTCTGGCGACGCCGCCACCAGGCCCGATCCCAGACCAGCCACTAACGACGACAAGCCGCTCAAGCATGAAGATCACGATCTACGGCTGGAGTACTAGGCGGTCAACTGCCTCACTGCGGAACAGGCCACACCCGCCGAGCCCGCCCGGCTGATCCGCAGCCACTGGAAGATCGAAGCCCTGCACCACGTCCGAGACGTGACGTTGGCCGAGGACGCCTCCCAGCCGCGAACCGGATCCGCGCCCCGCCATGGCGACCTGGCGCAACCCCGCCATCGGCGCCCTTCGCCTCGCCGGGAAGAGCAGCTTCGCCGCCGGCCTCCGGCACAACGCCCGCGACGCCAGCCGACCGCTCCCGCAAGATCATTCACGGAGCGTGTGCCAGATCCTTGAATCTGGGTCTGGTCGAATTCTCGTGACGGCCACGATCGGTTCTCTGGGCGGCGGATCACATTCATCTGCTCAGGCCGTATTCCGGGGCGCTCTTCCTCCCTTCGTAGTCATAGTCGGTGAAGGGTGGTGGCGCCTCCCGCCATGTTGTGGCTGGGATGAGGGAGAACGCTGGCCGGTCGCCGGTCGACGGAAAGATTACCAACGCGACCGCCCGGTGGGGTTCCAACGGGAAGTCCTTCTTGTGTATGAACTTGTGTGGCGCCGGGCGGGCCTGGAACGACTCGCGTATATGCGTGGCCAGGTCAGCGGCGCAGCTCGACCGCGGCGAACCGCTATTGCCCCTGGTGGACCGCACGATGCGGCACGGCCGGGGCGCGCCTCTGTCAGACTGCCTGCTACTGCGCCCTGTGCGCAGTCCAAGGGTGCGATCGCTCTGTCATTCGGGAGTCGGAAATGCAGATTACGGGACTCGTCGTCTCGGCTATCGCTCTACTCGTGAGTGGTGTCGCCGTTCGTTACACGACGCGGACGGATAAGAGGGATGTATTCCTGAAGCTACACGAGACACTCATTTCTCCGGAATTGCAGAGAGGGAGAAGGGTATTGTTCGATCTCTATCGTCGGCAGGGTGTAGTCGAGGACCTCAGGCAGGAAGACTACGAACTCGCCAATCGGGCCCTGGCGGCTCTAGACGTTGCCGCATATTACTGCGAGAAGAAGTATGTGAGTGAGCAGGATTTCCTGGATCTCTGGGCTCCGGCTCTAGGCCGGTTGAAGTACGCCGCCGCACCCTTTATTGAACATCGAGACGGGATGTTTCCAGGAATCCCTGTTTGGCCTCACTACAGGCGACTGGCAAGTCAAGCTGAGTTGCGCCTCACTTCCTCGGGTGTGGCCGCATCTGTCCTCTCTGATCGAAACCTGTAGTGCGGCAGCTGCCCACGAGGTCGGCGCCGGCCAAGCGCGCCGCCTGAGTCTTGGAGCCCCAGTTTGGAAGATCGCGTATGCGGATCGGGGCTGAGCTGGCGCAATGCTGACGTGCGGGTTCTCCGGCTGCTCCCCGACGTTCCCCGTTGTTTCCTGCTGATCGCTGCACGCTCGGGGTAGGCCAGGGGTACGCCAGGGGCACGGCTGCGCCTCGCCCGGGGCGTGTGATCTAGGGCACGCGTCAGTCGGGGACGCACATCATGCTGTGGGCCGGCACAACTGGATCTCCGGGGAGCGGATCGATTCCACGGACCCGTACGGCCACGATGCCGGTGGCGATGGGGGAACGACCCAGGGGCTTCGTCAAACGCCAGCGGAAAGGCTCTGGGACCTCTTTGGCGGGCAGTTCCATGGTGGCGAGGCTGACCCACCGGTCGTAGTTAGTTGGGTATACGCGAATCAATGCTCCGCATTCGGGGCAGATCGGCGGCTCGATCCACGAGACGTCGTCAGGGTCGGGCTCAGGTCGTGGGGCGGCCGTGGCTCCATCGGCCTTCGCCATCTCGTTCGCGAGGACGTTCCAGCATGTCTCGCAGAGTCTCGACATGAGGTCGATCCGCCCGCGATCACGCACGGTGGGGCCCGCCTCTCCGCAGCAATGGCATATGAACCACTCTTGATCCCCTAATGCCCCCATGTGTTCGAGTGTGAGTGAATCTGACCGGATGTCAGTAGGGCGCGATTCAGCCTCATTTGTTGATCACGCGACCGTGCGGTCGACCGGATTTCAACGGCGGCCCGACTTGCCTGGCTCCCGCACGAGAGTGAAGATCCCTGAGCCGCCGTGTCACCGTGACAGGAGGCAGGGCCTGGGGGGAGTCATGGCGCAGCGGATGAATTTGCTGGGAGAACCGGGGGTGGGGCTGCCGGGAGGGCCGGGCAGGCCTGTTCCGAGCCGTGCGGACGTGCGGATGGCTCGCGGCCGGGTGTTGGGTATGTTCCTCGCGCTGATCCTCTGCGTGATCGCTCTGCTGGTGAGCTGGTACCAGTCGCGGGATGTATTCACCGGAGCCCACGGCCCCTTTCCCGCCGCGTTCGCCGCCGAAGCCCCGGCTGCGCCTGAACACGTCATGCGCCGGAATGGGGGTGAGCAAGCCGTGGTGCACGGGCTGTCCCTGCGGTGGACGGATTCCGGCATGGCGGCGGTGAACCTGCTGACCGGCAAGGAGTACTGGCGCTACGAGCGCCGGGACACGAACGACTCTGCTGTGTGGTCGTTCGGGGAGTCGGAACGCACCGTGGTGGCCCGCTTCACCGACGGGAAGCTCGTCGCCATCGATCTGCGCACGGGCAAGCTGCTGTGGCATGCAGAGATTCAGGCCGGCGACCACCATCGGTCCGTGGAGCTCGTCGGCGGCCGGGCCGTCACCGAGGATCCCGGCGCCGTGCGTGCCTTCGACGAGCGCGATGGCCGGAGTCTGTGGACGGTGAACACGTCTGAGTCGTGTCCCGAGGTATTCCTCCATTCCGTGCACGCCCTGCCGGACCATCTGAGCGCCGTCCACGTCTTGTGCAATGCGTCGAGCGATGACGACCGGGACAGGTACGGCCTTCTGCTCGGGGTCGACAACCGTACGGGCAAGGTCCTGTGGCGGCAGCGCACCGTGGACCCCGAGCTGACGGTCTGGGGTGACGGGCACACGCTCGTCGCGCCGGACCCGGACCGCCCGCAGACCATCCAGTTGCTCGACATGAACCGTCGAGGGATGTGTCCAGGCGCCGCTCTCCCCCTGGAGGAGGGGGACGCGGTCGCTGGGGGCAGCGGCACCGTACTGTCCGGCACCGACCCGAAGGAAGGCTCCGAGGACCACGACACTCTCCTGCACGCCTACGACACCCGAGACGGACAACCCTCCTGGCAGTTGCGGGCGCCGACCGGCCAGGAGTACGGGCTCCCCGAGATCGCCGACGGCCGGGTATACGTCGTACGCCAGCCATTCCTCACGGGGGCAGATGCAGGTCGCCGGATACGCGCCGACCTGCTCATCCTCGACGCGGACACCGGGCGCCTGCTCCACACCCTGCGGCTGCCGGCCATGACCGCGCCGGACGACTCTGACGACTTCGAGAAGCTCGACATCCTCGACACCGCCGACGGCGCGGTGAGCATCGGTTGGCGAGACAGTTATGGGGACCTGCTGATCGCCACGGACTGACCCCCGCCCTCGCCACGTCATCGACCGACGGTGCGACCTGCGACTCGGCTGTCGACGGTTGTCGGCGTCGGTCGTCGTTGAGTGCCGTCCGACGGCGCCGAGTCGGCCCTAGGGAAACTCCGGGGCCGCTGACGCTTCCCGCTGCCCGGCCCGCTCGATGCTCCCCTGGTCGGGGACGCACATCATGCGGTGAGCCGGTACGACGGGCTCGCTCGGCAGCGGATCGACTCCACTGACCCGTGCGGTGACGACGGGGGATCGGGCCGGGAGCTTCGTCAAACGCCTGCTGTGGCTCCATCGACTTCGGCCATCTCGTTGGCGATGGTGTTCCAGCAGGCATCGCAGAGCTTGGGCATGGGTCGATTCGCCCTCGCTCGCGCACGGTGGAGCTTGCGTCACCGCAGCGATCACATACGAACTGGTATTGATCGGATAAACCCCTCATGTGCCTAAGGACTCCCAACAAAAGTGGTGGGCTTGACCCGGTCAGGGGTCGGTGTCGTGCACGAGGCCGCCGGGTAGCGGGACGCGGTCAGCCGCGTAAGCGCACGCGATAAGCCCGGCGACGCCGGCGGTCATCCCCGGGATACTGGTCGCCCATGGATGAGGTCAAAGTCGTCGTCGCCCATTCCGAGCGCGCGACCCTGCGCGTCGGCGACGTGTTCCTGAAGGTGGACGCCGATCAGGCGCGCATCGACGTCGAGGTCGAGGCGATGGCCCTGGCGCCGGTCCCGACTCCGGAGGTCCTGTGGTGTAAGCCGCCCGTGCTCGCGATGGCTGCACTCCCGGGGACGACGCTTGGGCGCCTCGGCGGGCCGTCGACCGGGTCGCCGGCGGCGTGGGCCGCGGCGGGCGCCGCCATCCGGAAGCTGCATGACGCGCCGCTGCCGGCCCGGCCTGGCCAGGCCGGGCGGAGCATCGTCGCGCTGGCGGCGGAACTCGACGATGAGTGCGAGTTGCTCGTGACGAACGGCGTTCTGCCCGCCGACCTGGTCACCCGCAACCGCCAGGTCGCCGAGGTTGCGCTCCGACCTTGGACTCCGGCGTTCACGCACGGCGACCTGCAGATCGCGCACGTCTTCGTCGACGGCGACGAGGTCACCGGCATCATCGACTGGTCCGAGGCGGGCCAGGGTGATGCCCTGTACGACCTCGCCACCTTCACGCTCGGACACGAGGAGCACCTCGACGACGTCATCGCCGGCTATGGCACCGACGTCGACCTCGACGTGATCCGCGCGTGGTGGTCGTTGCGAAGCCTGTTGGTGGTTCGCTGGCTGAGCGAGCACGGCTTCGACCCGTTCGAGCCGGGTTGTGAGGTCGACGTGCTGAGATCCCGTATGTGAGGCTGCGCGGGCCCGACTGCTACGTATGCGTTCTGATGCATCGAGACGCATCGAACAGGCCATCCCCTGGGGCGATCGCCCGCCCTTACTCTCGACAAAGTGCGGTGCGCAGTCGTCGCCGGCAGATGACGACGCAGTCGACGGTGACGAACGCGTGGTGGATGTCGTCGCGGATCTCCCAGCGGATACGCAGGCGGCGGAACCAGTGCAGCAGCGCGATCGCTCCTTCCGCGACCCAGCGGTACACGCCCAGGCCTGAGCCGTGCCCGGTGCCGCGCCGGGCGAGGTGCGGGGTGATCTGGAGCCGGCGGACCTTGTCCCGGCAGACCTCGTGGTCATGGCCGCGGTCGGCGTACAGATACCTGGGGCGGCGCAGTGGCTGTCCGCGCTTGCCGCGGATCGGCGGGAGGGCGCGGCACCCGAACGACGATGCAAGGAAGGAACGTTGTGAGCGAACTGGCTACGGGTGTCTTGGTGCGCGTCGTCGCATCCAGAGCGGGCGAAGCTGTGGCAGGTGCCTCCGTGGCTGTGGTGCTGGACACCGTGCTCTTCATCGAGCGGGGCGACCTAAGGCTCTCGGGCCGTGCCGGAGTGATCCAGATAGGTGTCCTGGTTGCGGTGGCTGCTCTGTGGATCGTCAATCTCCTCGCGGGGCGCTCCGGCGAGCTGCGCGCCCACGAGAGCGCGGTGCCGGTCGACGATCCGCAGGCGCTAATCGGGCAGGAGCCAGAGCAGCGGCGGCTCATGAGGTGGGGACAGATCCGTCTCGCGGCAGCCATGCTGGTGTACACGCTGGTGTGCGTGTACTTCTTCCACCAGCCGCTGCTCGCGCTGACGCTGCCAGCCGTTTTGCTGATCTCGCTCGTTCACGCGTGGCGTATCGCGGTCTGGGAACGACGGCACGGCGTGGTCCTGTGGAAGCCGGCGCTGTCCTCAGTGGGCCGCGAGGAGTGGCGGCGATCGCCGTACTACTCGACTCCGGCCGAATGCCCGGTTCGGACCGTCCCCTGGTGCTGGTCGTCAGTCGGCCGAGCCAGTGACGCGTTCACCGCGCTCACGCCCGTGCGCGCCCGTTGACCCGCCATCACCGATGAGGGGCGGTAGTAGGCGGCAATGAGAAACGCGAGCGCCGTACCTATGCCACAGCTCAGCCAGCCGTATCGTCCCCCTGAAGACGTCAAGGCAATGACCGCGGCTTCTTGCCTGAGGCGGCAACGGGGTGGCGTGGGAGGGGACTCAGGGTTCGATGACGAGGCGTTCGATGAGGCCGTCGCGGAGTGTGAACTGGTAGCGCAGATCGATGGTGCCGCCGGGGAAGTTGCCTTCTAGGTGGTGGGTGGCGATGTAGTGGGTCGCGTCGGTCTGCTGGGCGTCGGTGAGGTGGATGGTGTAGGTGAATTCGGTGGCGGATCGGTCGAGCCATCCCTCGATCGCCTCGGTGCCGTCGTAGGTGTTGCCGTCGTCGATCACCGTGGCTTCGCGGGTGAACGCCGTGATTGCGGTGGCGGTGTCGTGGGCGCGGTGCGCTTTCAGGTAGCGGGTGATCACCTCGGGCAGGGTGTCCGGGGTGCTGGTTCGGGGCTGGTTGTCGTGCATGACGCTCCTTGGAGTGACGGCGGCTTCAGACGGTGGGGGTGGTGCCGCCGTCGATGACGTGTTCGGCGCCGACGATGGCAGAGGCGCGGTCGGAGACGAGGAAGGCGACGAGCTCGGCGACTTCCTCGGGCCGGTTGGGACGGCCCAGCGGGATGCCGCCCAGCGAATCCATGAGCCGTCCCAGCGCCGCCTCCTGGGTGATGTCCGCGTCGTGGGCGATCCGGGCGACGAGGTGGTCGGCGGCCGAGGTCTGCACGAAGCCCGGTGAGACGGTGTTGACTCGGATGCCGTGCGGGGCGACCTCGTTGGCCAGACCCTTGCTGTAGGTGGTCAGGGCGGCCTTGGCGGCGGCGTAGGCCAGGGTGCCGTTCCACAGCGGCATGCGGCGCTGGATCGAGGTGACGTGCACGACGGCCCCCTTGCCCGTGGCGATCATGTGCGGCAGGAGTGCGCGGTCCAGGCGGACGGCGGCCAGCAGGTTGGTGTTCAGCTCCCTGGCCCAGTCTTCCTCGCCGAGCGCCCTGAACCCCCCGGCCGGTGACTCGGACCCGCCGAGGGTGTTGACCAGGATGTCGACGCCTCCCACGCGGGCGTCCACCTCGGCGGCTACGTGGGCTGCGCCCTGGGCGGTGGACAGGTCGGCGGTGATGAACGCCTTCTCATCTACGTCGTCGGGGCGGCTGCGGGCGGTGACCAGTACGGTTGCGCCGGCCTGGGCGAGACGTCGGGCGATGGCGGCTCCGGTGCCCTTGGTGCCGCCGGTGACCAGAGCGCGTCGGCCGTCGAGGGATTCGCTGATGGATGTGGTCACGGTGTGCTCCGTAGAAGCTAGTTACTTCGACTTTAGCAGTAACTGAAGGGGTGGTCGCCATGGCGAGCCGGATCAGGCTGGAGGACCGGGAGTGCCCGCTGTCCACGACGGTGGAACACGTAGGCGAATGGTGGACGCTGCTGATCCTCCACGACGCCTTTGACGGCTACACCCGCTTCGACCAGTTCCAGGAGAGGGCATGTCCCGCAGCCGGCGACGGCATGCGTCACCGTTACGCGACACGACCGGCCACCCCCGCGGAGGCGTAAGGCTGCCCCGGACAAGCGCCAAACGGCCTTGAACAGGGCCGGAACGCACAGGTCGCACCTGATCGACCGGGCAACACCGGCTCGCCGCCGGTATGACGCATGCTGGTGGACCTTCGCGCTCACAGCACTAGCCGGAGCCGGTGGGGAGGGAGAGGCCCGCGTAGACCTGGTTGAGGACGGTGGGCAGCAGGGCTTGGGCCGTGGTCCGGCCGTCGGGCGACAGGGTCAGGTTCGTCCAGATCACGAGCGTGACGTCGTTGACCGGGTCGTGGCCGATGAAGGAGTTGAACCCGGGGAGTTCACCGCCGTGGTAGTACATCGAGGCGTTCGGACCGAAGCGCTGGTAGGCGATGCCGTAGCCGTACTTCTGCCCGTCGGGCGCGGCCGGGTCCTCGGCTTGCGGGCTGTGGAGCCACTGCTGCTGGTATGCGGCGTTCAAGACCTTGCCCGTCACCAGGGCCCGGATCCATGTGGCCAGGTCGTCCGCCGTAGAGACGGCGCCTCCGGCGGCGGTGGCGTAGGAGGGGTTCTGGTGGGTGTAGTCCAGGGGCCGGAGCTTTCCCGACCGTGCCGCCGCCTGCATGTCGACGGGGTAGGGCTGGTCGACCAGCGCGTAGGCCGATCCGCCGTACATGTAGCCGTGTGAGTAGGGGGCGGGGAGGGACAGGTCGTCGGCGGCCGGCAGCGACGTGCCCTTCAGTCCGAGCGGGGCGAACAGCCGGTCCCGGAACTGCTGGGCCAAGGGGCGGCCACCCGCCTTTTCGGCGACCAGGCCCAGCAGTACGTAGTTGGTGTTGCTGTATTCGTAGGACGCGTCGGGCGCGAAGTCCGGCGGGCGTCGGAACGCGATGTCCAGCAGTGCCTGCGGCGTCTCGGCCTTCCCAGGGTCTGCGTCCATCCTCGCGGCGAGTTCGGGTGCGCTGGTGTAGTTGTAGAGCCCGCTGCGCATCTTCAGCAGCTCGGCGATGGTGATGTGGTCGCCGTTGGGCACTCCCGAGACGTAGGCGGACACCGGGTCGTCCAGCCGGAGCTTGCCGTCCTGGGCGAGGAGGGTGATCAGCGCCGAGGTCATGGTCTTGGTGTTGGAGGCGATCCGGAAGTGGTCGGCCGTAGTGGGCGGTGTGGCCGTGCCCAGCTCGGTCGTGCCGACGATCGCCCGGAAGGTTCCCTGCGGGGTGCGGAGCAGGACCACCGCGCCGGGGACCATGAGGTCCTTCGCCGCGCGCTCCACGGCGGACTGGAGCGCGGCGGGATCGATGGGCTTCAGCGCCGAGGGAGTGGGGGCGGAGGCGCTCGCCGTAGCCGCTGGCGTGGCCGACGATTGCGAGAGCGCCGTGGCGCTCGTCCCCGGGGGCAGGGCGCAGCCTCCGATCAGCAGGGCCGCGCACGCTGCGGGCAGAGCCGTACGGCGGGCAGTGCGCGAGAAATTTCTCATGTCGGCATCACAGCCCTCGTGCCCGCCGACGGTAACGAGCAAGGGACGGACGGACGGCTGCGCCCCGTCCGGCAGGGCGTAGCGGTGCGGGACGGAGGCTCGCCGCGGCAGTGGGCGCCGGTGGAGCGGCCGGTCTATTCGACCTTGGCCCAGTCGAGCGTGCGCTCCACCGCCTTCTTCCAGCCCGCGTAACCCTCCGCGCGCTGGTCTTCGGACCATTGGGGCTCCCAGCGCTTGGACTCCTGCCAGTGGGTGCGCAGTTCGTCGGTGTCCTGCCAGAAGCCGGTGGCCAGACCGGCCGCGTAGGCGGCGCCGAGCGCGGTGGTCTCGGCGACCACCGGACGGCTGACCGGTACGCCGAGAACGTCGGCCTGGATCTGCATGCACAGGTCGTTGGCGGTCACACCTCCGTCGACCTTGAGCACGTCGAGGTGGACTCCGGAGTCCTGCTCCATGGCCTCGACGACGTCGCGGCTCTGGTAGCAGATGGCTTCCAGGGTTGCCCGGGCCAGGTGGCCGTTGTCGTTGTACCGGGCGAGGCCGACGATCGCGCCGCGGGCGTCGGAGCGCCAGTACGGGGCGAACAGGCCCGAGAACGCGGGGACGAAGTACATGCCGCCGTTGTCCTCGACGGTACGGGCGAGAGTCTCGCTCTCGGCCGCGTTGCTGATGACCTTCATCTGGTCGCGCAGCCACTGCACCGCGGATCCGGTGACCGCGATGGAGCCCTCCAGCGCGTAGATCGCCGGGCTGTCGCCGAACTGGTACGCCACGGTGGTGAGCAGGCCGTTCTGCGAGCGGACCAGCTCCGTGCCGGTGTTGAGCACCAGGAAGTTGCCGGTGCCGTAGGTGTTCTTGGCCTCGCCGGGCGCGTAGCAGACCTGTCCGACGGTGGCCGCCTGCTGGTCGCCGAGCACCCCGGCGATGGGGATGGCGGCGCTCAGCGGCCGGGAGGTGCGGGTCACCCCGAACGCCTCCCGGTGGGACGAGGGGTTGATGGTGGGCAGCATCGCCCGGGGGACACCGAAGAAGCCCAGCAGCTCGTCGTCCCAGTCGAGGGTCTCCAGGTCCATGAGCATGGTGCGGCTGGCGTTGGTCACGTCGGTGGCGTGGATGCCGCCGTCGGGGCCGCCGGTCAGGTTCCACAGGACCCAGCAGTCGGTGTTGCCGAAGAGGGCGTGTCCTTGCTCCGCCGCCTCGCGCACCCCGTCGACGTTCTCCAGGATCCACTGGATCTTGCCGCCGGAGAAGTAGGTCGCCGGCGGCAGGCCCGCCTTGCGGCGGATGACGTCGCCCTGGCCCGAGCGTTCCAGGGCCGCGGCTATGGAGTCGGTGCGGGTGTCCTGCCAGACGATGGCGTTGTAGTAGGGGCGGCCGTTGCGCGGGTCCCAGACCACGGTGGTCTCCCGCTGGTTGGTGATGCCGATCGCCGCCAGGTCGGTCGGGGACACGTTCCCGTGCCGCAGGGCGTTCTGCATCACCGAGTTGGTGCGCTCCCAGATCTCCACCGGGTCGTGCTCGACCCACCCGGAGCGCGGAAGGATCTGGGCGTGTTCCAGCTGGTGCTTCGCCACCTCGTTGCCGGCGTGGTCGAAGATCATGAACCGGGTACTGGTGGTGCCTTGGTCCACCGCGCCTACGAAGTCAGCCATGGGTTACCGCCTCTGTCGTCGGTGTCAGTCCTCGGGGGCGGCGATGCTCCCGGGAGGCTCCGGCTCCCCCGTCGGCAGGAACCGACCGATGAACGTCTTGTACACGCCCGCGCCGACCAGACCGCCGATCAGCGGACCGATGATCGGCACCCAGAAGTAGAAGTTCCCGTACTGATCTCGCCATGCTCCGCTGTAGCCCGTGAGGTAGCTGGCCAGCCGGGGACCGAAGTCACGTGCCGGGTTGATGGCGTAGCCCGCGTCGGTACCCCAGGCCATGCCGATACCCACCACGACCAGGCCGATGATGAACGGGGCCATGTTGGCGCCAGGAGGTGTGTTGAGCAGGTCCGTGATGGCCAGGATCATCAGCAGCAGGATGGCGGTGCCGATGATCTGGTCGCGGAACGCGCCCCACTCGTGAACCGGCAGGTTCGGGTTGCCGTTGGCGGGCAGCGTGGAGAACACACCCTGCGTCTTGATGGTGTGACCGGGGTCGAACGTCCCCAGCGCTTCGGTGTAGTTCCAGCGCACGATGAGGGCCGCCACGAACGCGCCGATCGTCTGGGCCACGACGTAGGGCGCCACCTTGGCCCACGGGAAACCCTTGAACGCGGCCAGCGCGAGGGTCACCGCGGGGTTGAGATGGGCGCCGCTCAGCCGTGCTGCGACATAGACACCCATGGTGACGCCGATACCCCACGCCCAGGAGATGCTGTCGTGGTTTCCGAGGCCCCCCGGTGGCGTCGTGAGCCCTCCGCCGGCGACCACTTGGGCCACCACGCCGACACCGAAAAGGATGAGGATCATGGTGCCGGCGAATTCAGCCGACAGCTCGCCGATCAGCCCAGAGCTTTTGAAACGCTCAGCCATGGAAGCCCGCTTCCCGCCGGCCCAGGACCGGCCGTCGAATGCCCGAGCCCTCCCCGGATCAGCATAGGACGTTCAAGAGTTAACCGCAGAAATGGCGATATATCAGGCTTTAGGGCTATCGGTGGGATGGGCGGAGCCAGGTGCGAGAGGGGATCGCAGCGTCCTGAGGACGGCTGACGGCGCGGGCATGCTCACCGCCCGACCCCTGCTCGGCGGCGAGGCTCTGGATACCGCGGTGGGGATGGGACGGGGCGGGCGGTGCCGGGATTCTTCGGGCTGAGGACGTCCTGATCAGATGCTCCTGATCAGATGCTCCTGATCAGACGGTCCTGGTCAGGACCGTCTGTGTCAGACGAGGTCGAACCGGTCCAGCTTCATGACCTTGTCCCACGCCGCGACGAAGTCGTTCACGAACTTCGCCTTCGCGTCATCGCTCGCGTAGACCTCCGCGAGCGCGCGCAGCTCGGAGTTCGAGCCGAAGACGAGGTCGGCACGGGTGCCGGTCCACTTGACGGCGCCGGAGGCGTCGCGGCTCTCGAACTCGTCCTGCGCGGCGGACGTCGACGTCCACTCCGTACCGAGGTCGAGCAGGTTGACGAAGAAGTCATTGGTCAGCGTGCCCGGCCGGTCGGTGAAGACGCCGTGCTTGGACTGGCCGGAGTTGGCGCCGAGGACACGCAGACCACCGACGAGGACCGTCATCTCGGGCGCGCTGAGGTTCAGCAGGTTCGCCTTGTCCGTCAGCAGGAACTCGGCCGGCAGGCGGTTGCCCTTGCCGACATAGTTGCGGAAGCCGTCGGCCTTCGGCTCGAGCGCGGCGAACGACTCGACGTCCGTCTGCTCCTGCGAAGCGTCCACACGGCCCGGCGTGAACGGCACCTCGACCTCGACGCCGGCGGCCTTGGCCGCCTGCTCGACGGCCGCGGAGCCCGCGAGCACGATCAGGTCGGCGAGGGAGACCTGCTTGCCGCCGGCGTTGAAGGACTCCTGGATGCCCTCCAGCGTACGGAGCACCTGCGAGAGGTCGTCCGGGTTGTTGACCTCCCAGCCGCGCTGCGGCTCGAGGCGGATGCGGGCACCGTTGGCGCCACCGCGCTTGTCGCTGCCTCGGAAGGTGGACGCCGAGGCCCAGGCCGCGGAGACGAGCTGCGCGATCGTCAGGTCAGAGCCGAGGATCTGCTCCTTGAGGGAGGCGATGTCGGCGGCGTCGATGACCGCGCCCTGGCGCGTCGGCAGCGGGTCCTGCCACAGCAGCACCTCGGAGGGGACCTCCGGGCCGAGGTAGCGCTGGATCGGGCCCATGTCGCGGTGCGTCAGCTTGTACCAGGCGCGGGCGAACGCGTCCGCGAACTCCGCCGGGTTCTCGTAGAAGCGGCGCGCGATCGGCTCGTAGATCGGGTCGAACTTCAGCGAGAGGTCGGTGGTGAGCATCGTCGGGAGCTTCGTCTTCGACGCGTCGTGCGCGTCGGGGATGATCGCCTCGGCGTTCTTCGCCACCCACTGGTTCGCACCGGCCGGGCTCTGGGTGAGCTCGTACTCGTACTCGAAGAGGTTCGTGAAGAACCCGTTGCCCCACTGGGTCGGGGTGGCGGTCCAGGTCACCTCGAGGCCACTGGTGATGGCGTCGCCGCCCTTGCCGGTGCCGTAGGTGCTCTTCCAGCCGAGGCCCATCTGCTCCATCGGGGCGGCCTCGGGCTCGGCGCCGACGAGGTCCGCGTCGCCCGCGCCATGGGTCTTGCCGAAGGTGTGGCCACCGGCGATGAGGGCGACGGTCTCCTCGTCGTTCATCGCCATGCGGCGGAACGTCTCACGGATGTCGCGGGCCGCGGCGATCGGGTCCGGGTTCCCGTTCGGGCCCTCCGGGTTGACGTAGATGAGGCCCATCTGGACCGCGCCGAGCGGGTCCTCCAGCTCGCGGTCGCCGGTGTAGCGCTGATCGTCGAGCCAGACCTGCTCCGGGCCCCAGTAGACGTCCTCGTCGGGCTCCCACACGTCGGGGCGGCCGCCGGCGAAGCCGAAGGTCTCGAAGCCCATCGACTCCAGGGCGACATTGCCGGCAAGGATCATGAGGTCGGCCCACGACAGGCTCTGGCCGTACTTCTTCTTGACCGGCCACAGCAGACGGCGGGCCTTGTCGAGGTTGCCGTTGTCCGGCCAGCTGTTCAGGGGAGCGAAGCGCTGCTGACCGGCGCCGCCGCCACCACGGCCGTCGCTGATGCGGTAGGTGCCCGCGCTGTGCCACGCCATGCGGATCATGAGCGGGCCGTAGTGGCCGAAGTCCGCCGGCCACCAGTCCTGCGAGGTGGTCAGCACCTCCGCGATGTCCTGCTTGACGGCCGGGAGGTCAAGGGTCTTGAACGCCGCGGCGTAGTCGAACTGCTCGCCGAGGGGGTTGGCCACGGCGGGGTTCTTGGCGAGGATCTTCAGGTTGAGCTGTTCCGGCCACCACTGGCGGTTTCCGCCGCCCTGGGTCGGGTGCGGGGCGCGTCCGTGCGCGACCGGGCAACCACCTCCGCCCTCCGTGTTCGCGTCTACGACGTTTGCATCTTGGTTGTCAGACATGGGAATCCTTCCGGACCAGGCGGATCACGGTGCTCAAGAACTGCGGGCGATGGAACGGGCGGGGCGCAGGGCCCCCGTGGATGACCTCGGCCTCGTCGGTCGAGAAGCCGTGGTCTTCGGACGCGGTGGGGCAGGGCGCTTCGCCGGCCGCGCGGTCGACGTCAGCGACGACACCGTACGACCGGTACACGACGTGATGGTGGTTGTCCTCGACGCGTCCCTCGAACCGGGCCGGGCTGCCGGCCTGTTCGACGCGGCGTACGGTTCCCGCCGCGGTGAGCGCGGGGAGGTCCCCACGGACGACCTGAAGGGAGACATGGCCCACCAGCGCGACGTGCGCGGCCGTCACCCGCAGGCCGGCACCGCCGCAACTGCTCGGCGGTGGTCCCGTCACGTCTCTGTCTCCTGCCGTACTGGAATCTTCCTGTCCCTTGGCTATCGCCAGAACTGATCCTACGATGGACAGAGTCCAAGTCAAGAAGCGCGCCAAACCCATATCCAATCGGAACCCGGATGTCCATAGGTAAACTTCGGGTATCCCTCCGAACCTGAATAGGTGAACCGATATGAGTGACCTGCTGGAGCGGCTGCGAGCGCGTGGCTGGCGGTTGACGTCCCAGCGGCGTGTCGTTGCGGAGGTCCTCGACGGCGACCACGTGCATCTCACGGCCGACGAGGTGCACGCCCGCGCGGCACAGCGGCTGCCCGAGATCTCGCGGGCGACCGTCTACAACGCCCTGGGCGAGCTGGTGTCGCTCGGTGAGGTCACAGAGGTCTCCACCGACGGCCGCGCCAAGCGCTACGACCCCAACGCGCACCACCCGCACCAACACCTAGTCTGCTCCAGCTGCGGTACCATCCGCGACGTCCATCCGGCAGGCAACCCGCTGTCCGACCTCCCTGCGGAGGAGCGGTTCGGTTTCACCGTGTCGGAGGTCGAGGTCACCTACCGAGGGCTGTGCCCGTCCTGCGCCTAGGCACTGCGTGCCCTGTCCGGGTACGGAGCGCGCGGTGCGGCGCCGGCCGTCGGCCTGCCTGTCTTCCTGTCGGCTGTCGTTCTGTCGGCCGTGGGCGTCGCTCCGGCGAAGATCGGTGCCGCCGGATGGGTCATGGTCCGCAGGACGGCTGTGATCAAGCCATGTTCAACTCGCAGGGCCATGCTCAACTCGCATAGTTCATGAGGTTTGGGTGGTAGGTTCGGTGGCATGGGGATGTCTCTGGCCGACCGGGTCCGTTCGGCGGTGGCGGCGCTCATGCACGCCACGGGCGAGTCGCAGACCGATCTCGCGGCCGCTCTGGGGGTGAGCCAGGGCCAGGTGAGCCGCCGTCAGTCCGGCGCTGCCGCGTGGAGCCTGGACGACTGCGAGGCGGTCGCAAAACACTTCGGTATCGATGTGCTGGACCTGATGGCCGGGCCGACCCGGGCCTCCGAATCCCTGCCGGACCTCCGGCGCCGCGCGCTCGGCCGGCGTGCCCCTGGCGATGGCTCGGTTGTGCGGGAGGGCGTCGCCCGATGACGAACTTCGACGCGATCGACGCGCTGCTGGCAGCGGCCAAGCAGGAGGTTCCGCTGCCGCCCGTCGAGGTACGACGCGGGCTGCGCGAGGAGTTGAACCTGTCGCGCACGCAGGTGGCACAGGCTCTCGGGGTGAGCCCTTCCACGGTGGGTGGCTGGGAGTCGGGCCGGGACCCGGGCGGCGAGGTCCGGGAGAAGTACGCGTACTTCCTTGAGAGCGCACAGGCCAAACTGCAGGCCCAGGCCCAGGCCCAGGCCCAGGAAGCGGTCGTTGTCGCGGACGAGGGCGCGGACGTCGGCTCCGTTGTCGGCGAAGACGAGGGTGAAGCCGAGGCCGCGGCGGCCGACGGCACCGCGGACGAGGTGGAGACCCTCGCGGAGCCCCGGCCCTGCGTGCTGTGCGGCAGTCCGGCCTACGACCAGGTCGCCGGCTTCCCGCAGCACCTGGACCCCGCCGACTGCGGCACGGCAGAGCCCGCACAGGCGCCGCGACCGCCCCAGCCGGCCCTGCGTGAGGGCGATTCGGAAAGCCCGCGTCCGCGTACACAGGTGAAGCCGGAAGGCTCCGGTCCGCGCACGCAGGTGAAGCCGGATGGCTCCGGTCTGCGCAAGCAGGTGAGAATCGTCCCCGTCGGACGCCGCATCCAGGCCGCCTCCGACACCCCCGACTTGATCGGTGAGGCCGTCGTGGCAGCGCTCGCCCAGCACGCCGGCGATGTCGAGGAAGCGACCGCGGCGCTGGTGAAGCGGGCGATCCCGGACGCGATGGCGCTGCTGGACGAGACACGCAAGGGCGGCCGCTACGACATCGTCGCCCACCCGTGGATCCCGGAGATCCTGCGCAAGCAGACCGCCCGCGGCGCCGACCGGATCTGGGAGGCCCGCCCGAAATGGACCCGCCCCGAACTCCCTTCCGGACGCCACGAGGTGACCGCACTCGACATCAACGGCGCCTACCTGTCCGCACTCAAGACCCACCTGCCCATCGGCCAGCTGGAACACTCCACCGACCCCACCCACGACCGCCGCCGCGCCGGGGTCCACCTCATCACCCCACCGGCCTGGGACCATGACGCCGTCCTTCCCAGCCCGCTCGGCAACCGCGACGAACCCGGCCCGTTGTGGGTCACCGAACCCACCCTCCGCCTCCTGCTCCGCCTGTCCTCACCCGCCTACGCCCTGTGCGACCCGCCCGAGATCCACGAGTCGTTCACCTCCGGAGCGACCGAGGGCCTGCTGGAGAAGTTCCGCATCACCCTCAAAGACGCCCGGGACACAGCGATCGCGGAGCAGGACGAGGTGACGCTGGAGTACGTGAAAGCGATGTACTCGAAGTTCGTCTCCACGATGGGGGAGTCGAACTACAACCGTGAGTTGTACCGCCCCGACTGGATGCACCTCATCCGCTCCCAGGCCTTCGCCAATCTCTGGATGAAGGCCTACAAGGCATACGACGAGGGCCTCACCGTCGTCCGTGCGATGGGCACCGACGAACTGCACGTCATCGGCGACTGGCGCAGTGTCTTCGCGGAAGGCCGCGGTGTTGCTCAAGTGAAGGTCAAAGACACCTACTCCGTCGGCGACGACATCGACCCGGCCGCTGCGGGCGAGCACGACGACTGAGCGCAACAACTGAAGACGCGTTTGGTGCCGGCGGCGATCCGCGCCGGCGTCCAGCACTGATCCTCATCCGTGTCACCCTGAAACGCCGAACCACCTCCTGATCACTGACCCCCGCCTCGATCAAGTCGGCCGCAGGGAACCGCACACGAACAGTGAGCACACCGTCAGCCGTCACCTGGCCGAGAACGTCCACCACGAATGATCTCCAGACCTGGACCCTGCGGATCCTTCGAGCTCAAACGAGCGGTGGGCGGTCCGCGACCGGGGCGGGAGTACGGTGGCGGTACCGAGCGCACCTCGCACGCCGTCATCCATGTCGGCGTCGCCCTCGGGGAACGGCAAGGCCGGAGCACATCGCGTCCGGTCGGAAATGAGCCGCCCCACATGAGCCTGATGAGTCTCGGAGTACTCGCCTCCTCCCGCAAGGAGAACGAGTTCCGGTTGCCGCTGCACCCCCGCCACCTCGACCGTATCGCCCCGGATGTACGCGAGAGGATCTTCCTCGAACAGGGCTACGGCCAACGGTTCGGCGTCGCCGACGACGCGCTGCGACCACTCGTGGCCGGCCTGCGCTCGCGCGAGCGACTTCTCGCCGAGTGCGACGTCCTGTTGCTGCCCAAACCGATGCACGACGACATCGCCGAGCTGCGCGAGGGTCAGGTGCTGTGGGGATGGCCGCACTGCGTGCAGGACGCGAAGATGACCCAGATCGGCATCGACCGACGGCTGACCCTGATCGCCTGGGAAGCCATGAACCACTGGACGTCCACGGGCGCCTTCAGCGTCCATGTCTTCCACAAGAACAACGAACTCGCCGGCTACTGCTCGGTGCTGCACGCCCTGCAACTCGGCGGGCTGACCGGCAGCTACGGGCGCCGCCTGCGCGCGGTGGTCATCAGCTTCGGCGCCACGGCGCGCGGAGCGGTCACGGGCCTGGGCGCCATGGGGGTCACCGACGTCACGGTGCTCACCCAGCGCGCCGCCGCAGCGGTGGCCTCACCGATGCCCTCGGTGGTGATGGCCCACTTCGAGGAGCAGGAGGACGATCCGTCGCGCCTGCGGGCATTCACCGCTGCCGGTTCCATGCCGCTGGCGGAGTACCTGGCCGGATTCGACATCATCGTCAACTGCGTCCTGCAGGACACCGACGCGCCGCTCATGTTCGTCACCGACGAGGAACTCGCCCTGTTCCGGCCGGGGACCTTCTTCATTGACGTCGCCTGCGACGAGGGCATGGGCTTCGAATGGGCCCGCCCGACCACCTTCGGCGAGCCCATGCCCGCGGTGGGGTCGGGCTGCCACTACTACGCGGTGGATCACAGCCCGTCCCACCTGTGGAACTCCGCCACTTGGGAAATCAGCGAGGCGCTCCTTCCCTACCTGCGCAAGGTCATGAGCGGCCCCGCGGCATGGGACACCGACGACACGGTCAGAAAGGCCATCGAGATCCGCGACGGCGTCGTCCAGAACCCGAAGATCCTCTCTTTCCAGCACCGGTCAGCCGCCTACCCTCATGCTCCCGAGGTCCCGGCGACTCCGCTGAGCTCAGTGGTCTAGAGATCATTCACAGTGGGCTCGGCCTGGTGACGGCTGACGGTGGGTACAGGTCGATGTCGTCGGTGCCGAGCTGCTTCAGCGAGCCCTGGACCGCGGCCTTGACGTTGGGCGCGCCGCTGTCGAGGCCCTCGCGGCCGGTGTACGACACGGAGCCGAACGTCGACGTCAGCACCACCTGGTCCCGGTGGCCCTTGAGGCCCTTGCCCGCGAGCTCCTCGTTGAGGAAGGGTCATATGCCTCGGCCGTGTCGATGTGGGTGATGCCGAGGCCGAGGGCGCGGTGGATGGCCCGTATGCCTTCCTCGTTGTCGGCGTTGGCTCCGGTGCAGAGCGCGTTGATGGGTACCACCCGCAGCGCTGCCCGCGGTGGCCGCCGCGTGGCAGACCGCGTTGTGCCGGGGAGCGCGGTTCCGGGGTGCGACACGGCCCCCTTCGCGCCTACCGCGCAGGTCACCGGTCCCCGCACACTCGAAGCCATGACACGTGAGCAGCACTCCGGCCGGAGTACCGAGATGGGGCGCTTCCTGCGCGCCCGCCGGGCCGGGGTGACCCCCGCCGAGGCCGGTCTCCGCCCCAACCCCGCGCACGTGGTCAGCCGCACCAAGGACCTGCTCGCCGCCAACCCCGGCGGGCTGCGGCTGCTCACCGGCATCGAGGAGTGGCCGGTCAGGCAGCGCAACATCGCACGCTACGTCTTCCTGCACCCGGCGGCCCGCGAGCTGTTCCACGACTGGAACTCCTAGATCCGCGACTGCGTCGCCCGCCTCTGGGAGCGCTATGACGTCAGAGGCACCACCCACGGACGCAAGGTGTTCCACCATCCCGAGGTCGGCGACCTCACCCTCGGCTACCAGGCCATGGAGCTGGAAGGCACTCCCGGCCATCGCCTGATCACGTACTACGCCGAACCGGGCACTCCTGAGTACGACGCGATGATCCTCCTCGACCTGCTTGGGCAGGACCAGCCCGCGAAGCAGGCATTGGCACCGAGCGGCGCGTCGGCACCCACCGCAGGTGAGGCGGTGGCCCCCTCTTCCTGACCGCATCCCTGCCTGTCAGCCGGTCGATCGCGGTCCTGTACGTGGCCGGGCTCCTGCTGTTCGGCCGGATCATGCTGAGGGCGTGGGGCGGATTCCGCCTGGCGGCACTGTGCCTCGTGCTCGCCGCAGTGCCGGCGGCTTCCAGGCTGTCACTGGTCGCCGCGCTGGCGGGGGTCGTCGTGGTCCTGGCCGCTGTGGCGGCAGCGGAAACCTGGTGGTACGCGGAGCTGCGGCGAAGGGTGCGCGGATGAACCACTTGATACGGCCACCTCACCGGATAGGGCCGACAACCGCCACAACGACAGGAGCCACCGTGCCCACATCACCCGACCAGAGCATCCGTGACCAGGTCATCGAGGCCTACCGCGCCCACCTGCAAGCGATGGCAGACGGCGACACCGACACTCTCGACGACCTGCTCGACGACGGCTTCACCCTGACCCACATCACCGGGTACCAGCAGCCGAAGGCCGAGTGGCTGTCACAGATGCGGGCCGGGAGATTCGTCTACCACAAGGTCGATGAGAAGAGCGTGACCGTCGACATCGACGGCGCCACTGCCCACCTCGTCGGCCGGATCGTCACCGACGCGACCGTCTACGGGGCGCACGCCGCCTGGCCACTGCAACTCGCCATGGACTACGCCCGCGAGGGCGACACCTGGATCGCCCTCCGCTCAGTCGCCACGACCTGGTGATCCACCCAGCGCGGGCACGCGGGCATCCGAGCGAGCCGCAAGGTGGTACCGGCCCATGAGCGGATTCTGGACCGTCAGCGTCAGCGTCAACGCCGCACCGCAGCGGTGAGCGCCACGTCGAACCGCGCATCTCGACGCATCACCGCTGCGGCTTTGCACACGGGTCTGCACCCGGTGCAATATCCCGTCGTTCACCTGCCGGGTCACCCCGCCCCCTGTCCGCATCAACGATCCGGACAGGGGGCGGCCACATGATCGGCCGGACAAATCCTGGGTCGTCAGGCCTCTCAGACGGTGCCGCAGTCCGAGATGACGATCTTCTTGGAGGTGGTCCCGGAACCGCTGCCGAGCCCCTCGATCGCCTTCACGACGTCCATGCCCTCGACTACCTCACCGAAGACGACGTGCTTGCCGTCCAGCCAGTCGGTGACGATGGTAGTGATGAAGAACTGGGAGCCGTTGGTGTTCGGGCCCGCGTTGGCCATGGACAGCAGGCCCGGCTTGGTGTGCTTGAGCTTGAAGTTCTCGTCGGCGAACTTCTCGCCGTAGATGCTCTTGCCGCCCGTGCCGTTCTGCTTGGTGAAGTCGCCGCCCTGGAGCATGAAGTTCGGGATGACCCGGTGGAACGGCGAGCCCTTGTAACCGTAGCCGTGCACGCCGGTGGCCAGTTCGCGGAAGTTCTGCGCGGTCTTCGGGACGACGTCGTCGAAGAGCTTGAACTCGATGCGGCCGATCAGCTCGCCGTTGGCGGACACCTCAAAAAAGACGTTCTCGCTCATTGCTCTGCTCCTCTGGATTCGAATGGTTGCCCCCCCAGGGTAGGAGGCGGAGGAGGTGGGCGTGTGATCCGGGTCGATCATGCGTCGTGTCGCTCGGGAACATGGAGCGACGAGGTGTCGGCGACCCGGCCGACGGGAAGGCGTTCGCGGGCGACACCCTGTTCCACGCGCACGCACATGTCCCCGCCTGGCACACCGCACCCCCATCTGCGGTCGCCTGCGCGAGCCGGATGGAGACCGCGGCCCGCCTCTGGCACCGGCAGAGGTCGTGACGCACTCCTCTACGGAACGCATCATCTGATGGCCCGACCTCGGCTCGTCGGACCCGGGATTCGCCCTACGTGCTTGTCGGTGCCGCCTGCTGCACGACCTCAAAGGACCACAGCGTGGACCCGCTCGCCGCCGGCTTGGGACGTTCGCCGCCGGCCGTGTCACCGCCCTGGTGGGCTGTCTTCATGGGGCCTTCCATCCAGGCTTGGAAGGATTCCTCGTCATGCCACCGTGTGTAGACGAGATAGCTGTCGGTGCCTTCGACGGGGCGGAGGAGTTCGAACCACTCGAACCCGTCGGAGTTCTCCACGGCATGGGCGCGAGAGGCGAAGCGCTTCTCCAGCGTCTCTCGCTGCTCGGCGGGGACGGTCAGTACGTTGATCTTGACTACGCTCATGGCCCCATCCTGCCGTACGGCCGGGCGGCGGCTATGCAGCGGCTCGTGCCGGGGGCGGTTTCGTGGGAAGCCACCCGGATCGGGGCCCGTACCGAGGCATGTGACGGCGCCACGGTTTCTGTGCCGTCCAGCCGAGTCCAGTCCAGCCCGAGTTCGGCCAGCGTCCGCCGCTTGTCGCCGCGGGCTCGGCACGCCGGGTGGTGTGCGTCGGTGAAGGTGCTGCCGACCGGAGTGGGCAACGGCTGGAGCGATCGGGCTCAACTCACGGTCCAGTTCGTAGTCGTAGTCGTAGTCGTAGTCGCAGTCGCAGTCGCGGAACAACTGCACCTGCACCGGCCGCTGTTCGGTACGGCCGACTCCCACGTGTCAGGGGTGGCGGTCCGGGCTCCGAATCCCGTACAGCCACCCCTGACACTCCCGGAGGACGGACGTGGATCAGTACCCGTAACGACTCTTGATGTGGCGCCAGAAGTCGCGGACCATCCACTTGTCGAACTCGGTGATCTCCGTCGCGCTGCCGGCGTTCATGATGAAGCCGCCGACGCCTGTCGGGGTCCAGTCGTAGAAGTCGTCCAGGCCGAAGGTGTGGCCGACCTCGTGCAGATAGATGTGCAGGTTCTCCTCGTCCAGGGCGTCCGTGAAGTACTCCTGGTCGACGCGCTGGCCCCAGTCACCGCCCGCGCCGCCGAAGCCCATCCCCTTGGTGAGCCACAGGGACTGGTCGTAGTGGCGCTCCTCCTTGCCGGGGCACTGGGAGTAGTCGCCGTCCTGGTGGAAGAACCGGCCGCAGGGCGGGGCACACTGGGGGGCGCCTCCCTCGTCCAGGTTGCCGGCGTAGATGTCGACGGAGTCGTCGGTCCACTTCAGGGTGGAGCGGTCCTTGACGGCCCAGCCGACGACCTTGACCGAGACCTTGGCGTACGGCCACTGGTTGTAGCCCTTGCCGTCCTCGGTGAGGGCGGCCATCCACTTCCCGAACTGCTTCTGCAGGGTCGACTCGATCCGGTCGCGGAGGGTGGCGGTGACCGGGTTGTCGGAGTCCCAGCGGACGCAGTAGTTGATGCTGCCCTTGTTGGCCATGATCTGGTCGAAGCCGTAATTCTTGAAGCCGTAGATGTCGGGGTACGTCGACGCCATGTGGTCCCAGACCTGGCCGAGCGGCGTGACGAGGCCGGTGGAAGCCATCGGCCCACTCGCCGGTCACGCGGTAGTCCACCTTGCAACTGGACTCGGCACCGTTCGCCAGCATGGGCACCAGAGCACCGGTCGCCGCCACGAGTGTGGCGGCGACCGCGACAGGGATCGGGCGCATGAGGCGTTTGCGCAGGCGGTGGGTCGTACGGGGCGGTCTCAGGAGGTGGATCCTTCGGGAAGGTCTCGGGATGTCAGACCTAAGTGGCCGCCCAGGCAAGGATGGTTGCCATCGGCCAGCAACCCATTCCAACAATCGCAGCGCAGATGCAGACGTCAACGCGACAAAGGCTGTCGGCGCCTGCCACGACATTCGCCGACCTGGTCAAGACGATCGGGCGGCAGCCTCAGTCGAGGCACGGTTCCCCGTCAGGAGGCTGCGAGTTCTCGCTGGGGGACACCCGATGGGGATCAGGCCACGCTTCGTTTCCTTCCGCCTCGTGCCGTCCTGACCACAAGAGACGCCGAACCTCCGGGTCGCCACCGCCCCACCGCACTGCTCGCGTTCAAGGTTCGGGCCGTTGCTTCCGTCGAGCCCACAGCAGTAGCCGCCGCATCGCTCCGGTGTCGGCTGCGTGGCCGGACGACTGCACGGTCCTGTACTGGTGGCGCTATCGCGATACCGGGTTTTGGCGTCGCAGCGGCTGAGGCCGGTCGGCCGGCTTGCTCGTCGAGGCGGGCCAGGGCCATGCCGTGACTGGGTACGATCACCGGCCATGCCCGCCATGTCGTGAATCACGCGCGCCGATGCCAGACCTTGGCCGGGCTCGTAGGCGTCTCAGGTTCCGTTCGCGGGCTGTTGGTACACCTGGCCGTCGAGCGTCGTGGCCAGGGTGCCGGTGGCCTCGAACACGTTGGTCAGCACGTCGATCGTGAGATGAAAACCGTCGCGGCTGGACTTCTTGGTGCCGTGCGCGCGGCCCGTCTGCACCAGGTCCGAGTACCAGTCGACCTTGGCCGTCGTCACGGTCGGGTTCGCCGCCGTGACGCTCTCCGTGCCGTCCAGCACGTGCACACCGTCGTCGGAGTAGTGCGTGTAGGTGACGGCGACGGTGCTGATGGCCGTACGGGCCGCGTTCTCCGTGATCCGCACCTGCGCCGAGCCGCAGACCTTGCCGCGCAGGGTGTAGGTGCCCTGCGGCGGATACGGCCGGGTCGGGGTCGGGCTGCCAGGCACGTACGGCGTGCCCCAGGGGACGTCGTCGGAGATCGGGGCGGTCGAGTGCGGGTGGATCGGCTGACGACTGGTGAGGCGGGCGATCATCATGCGGGATGTGCGGCCGCCGGGCTCGGTGGACGTCTCGCACGCCAGCGGGTTGGCTCCGCCGCACGCGGGTGGTACGGCGAGCGCCTGCCAGTACACGATGCTTGTGCCGTCCGGCGACCACCTCGGGTCCGCCATCCCGTTCCAGTTCGGGTCGTTGACGCTGCCGGGACTGCCGTCGCCGGAGGCGTTGATCCGTTGGCCCTGGTAGGTGCCGCGGTCGCCGTACCGGTCGATGAGGTACGGCTGGAAGAACCGCCGCTGCCCGTTGTTGCGGGTCGACGAGGTGGCGCTGGTGGTGATCAGATCGGTGATCGGCGGGATGCCCCGCATGCCGGCGAGGAACATCTGGCGGCCGGAGGCGCGGGTGTCCATGACGACCGTCCACTTGTCGTCCGGTGAACTGTCCACCGGGTCCGTGTACTCGGGGTTACGGGTGAGCCGGCGCACCTTACCGGTCGTCAGGTCGGCGGCGAAGACGTCGATGTTGGAGGACTCGGCCGGGTGACCGATGTAGAGGACCTCCTTGCCGTCCTTGGTGAAGCCGCGCAGCTCACCGACCGAGATGGCGTTCGCGTTCACCTTCAGCCGGTTCGGGTGGTCCGGGTCGACGACGACGGGCTGCCGGTCCGGGGCCGGGTCGAACAGGCGGGTGACGTGGGTGAGGTCGTAGTGGGATGCGAGCGGTGTGCCTGTTGCGGGGTCCGGGTTGAAGCTGAGGCGTGCGAGGTGGGCGAACTGGCCGAGTTTGCCGTTGGAGTAGGTGGCGCTGTTGAAGCCGAGGTGGATGCCGTCCGGGTTCAGCCGCAGTTCGCGGATGGAGCCGCCCGCCCCGGAAGCGTCCGCGGTCACGTTCCAGCGGATCGGGTAGATGTGGATCCGGGCCGGGGTGCAAGCCGGGTCGGTGAGGCGATAGGGGCCGCAGTCGATCACGTTGGTTCCGGCCAGCACGCGCCGGCCGTAGGGGAACGGCTGGGCGTAGTCGAGTGCGGCACTCCGTCCGACCGCGTTCGCCTCGGGCACACCACAGGTGAGGCACTTCCACGGATCGCCGCCCGGGAAGATGGTCCCGTCGGTCTTCACGACGATCAGCTGGAGTCCGGTGTAGATGCTCGCCGGATCGGGCGACGCGGGCGCCCCCGCGAAGCCGACCGTCGCGACGACTTGGTGGCCGTCCGGGAGAAAGCCCCCCGACTGGAGGTTGACGGACTGGCCGATACAGCCGGTCCGGTGCGGATTGACCGCACGGGTGCACGCGCCCTGCGCGGCGCTCGGCGCGACTGGGGGCAGCGGCAGCTCACTCACCGAGATCGGCTCGGGCTTGGGCGCGTGCAGGTAGCTGCTCACGGCAGTATCCGTTCCGGCAGTGCGGTCCGTCGCCACCGCGGGCACCGTCAGCGTTGCCGCCATGACGCCGAGCAGCAAGAAGAGCCACGCGTACGACCATCGCATCCGTCGGCCACTCATCCACTGATTCGACATGTACATGCACGCTAGGGCGCTTCTCGGTGGAGCCGCAAGGGTGGTTACCGGATTTGAAGAATCACATTCTCGTCGCCTTGCTATTGGGTGTGTATCGGAAGTGGATCAAGTCGCAGTGGCGAGCTCGACGAGATGCCGGGCTGTGCCGGCAGGATCGATGATCTGATGGAGGTGTGCGCCGGGCAGGTGTGCCACGCGCCAGCCGCGTTCGCGCGCGTCGGCGGCAAGGTCGTCATACGGAGGGCCGAACAGCAGGTAGGAGCAGGGATGGTCGTCCCATCCGCCGGGGACCGGGATGTGCTGCTCGTAGTACGACAGTGGCAGGGTGGGCTGCTCCTCAACGACTGTCTGTCGCACCATCGGATCGGAGAACATGGGTGCGACGTCTGCCTCGTCCCACCAGTCGGTCCAGCGTGGCAGCCTGCCGCTCACAGCCATCGGGCCGAGGAACTCCAACAACTCGGGTGAGGCGACAGGGGTCGGTCCGATCCGGGCCGGCAGCGCGGCATCGACAAAGACCGAGCTGATCACCGGATGATCGAGGCCCGAGCGAATCGCCGGGAGGAACAAGCCTGCGTTGCTGTGGGCCACCAACGTGACGGGACTGCCGGCCGGGACCTGCCGGAGGTCGTCGCGGACGGCATCGACGATGCGGGGCCAGAACGGCGGAGCACCGGCGCCTATATGCAACAGGGACGGCACCCGTACCCGGTGTCCCGCCGCCGTGAGGTGTTCGGCCACCGGGTGCCAGGTCGAGGGACCTACGGACGGACTGTGCACGAGAACGAAGATCGGCTGCATGTGACGATCCTGCCGCCCGTGTCATCGGAGCCGCGACAGTCTTGGCCGACAGCAGAACGCTTCGCTTCGAAGAAGCCAATGCGCCGCCGCAGTACGGCCGTTCACAACCATTCGTTGATGGCAGCGATGAAGACGGTGGCCTGGCGGGGCTTCAGTTGCGTGGATCCATCATGTGGATGCGCGGCCTCAACCCGGGCCGCGGTAGCGGCGTCCGGCTGGCAGGCCGACGCCGCTACCGCTCATGTCAGGCCGGCGAGGTGACCGCTCGGCCGAGGTGCCGGGCGAAGAACCGGACCGCGCTGTCGGCCTCGAACCTGGGCAGTTCCTTGTGCCGGCCCGCGTTGGCGTGCAACGTCTTGTCCTTCGAGGCGAAGGCGTCGAACAACGCGAGACCGGACTGGCGCGGGATGTGCTCGTCGTCCCACTGGAGCGCGAACTGGATCGGGATGGTGATCTGCTTCGCCGTGTCGGCCAGGGGCTCGGGCCAGAAGAGACCGAAGACCGCGGCGGTGATCCTGGGTTCGATCGCCGTCAACGGCACTCCGATCGCGGTGCCCATGTTCAGGCCGAAGTAGCCGACCGGCTCTTCGGTGCCGATCTCCGGCAGTTCCTGGAGGGCGTCCAGGGTCGCCTGCCACTCGGGCACGGCGCGCTCTGCCAGGTGGGCGTTGTAGCGGACGACGATCGGGCCGACCGGCTCACCCGCCGCCATCGCCCGCTGCATCACGGCGATCTCCTGCTCGTCGTGCGCTGTGCGCGGCCGGTCGCCGTGCCCGGGCGCGTCGATGCAGGCGACGTGGAAGCCGCAGCCGGTCACGAGGAGGTGTGCACGGCCCGTCATCGCCGGTGCCTTTTTGTGCGTGCCGCCGCCGTGGCCCATCAGCACCAGAGGCGCGCGATCGGCGCCGGATGCGGGTGACCAGAGCACGCCGGGGATCCCGCCCACGATGAAGTCTCGTTCGACGACACCGTTCGACGACGTCTCCGCAGTGAACTGCACAGAATGCATAGGTTGTTGCCCTTCGGGAGTGCCTTGTTGTTGCGGCGCTCCCGGCGACACCTAAGTCAATCGCCCGACCGTGACGAACAGGGGGAGCACCCAAACGAATACAGCGTTCATGGGTCTCACCTCCTCGGGCGGTGTCGCGGTCGTCTGCAAGCTACCAGCGCGAACATCATCCCGCCCAACCCTTTTTCCTGCCACGTGACCAGAACTCCGGACAGGCCCTGGGAGCAGGTCAAGGAGACCAAGTGGAAGGGGTGCAGGGTGGCGGGATCCGGGCCATCCCCCGGACAGTTCCCGCGCCGAGACGGACTGTCACCGGATGTGCCCGCTCCCGTACAGTCCGTGGTGCCAGCGCTCCCTTACGGCCAAGCCCAGCGGTTGACCAGGAGAGGAAACATGGACACCGAAGCCAGTCTCGGCTCCCTTCCGTACGTTCCCGGAACGGGACGGCCGGTCCCCGAAGCCGAGCCTGGACTCGTGGAGCGGTGGCGATCAGGGGGAGGCGAACTGGTCGAGCTGCTGTCCCAGGTGCGCGAGCGGTTCGGCGGCATCGCCGCGTTCCGCCTCGGGCCGGCCCCCACCGTTCTCGTCACCGACCCGCAGGCGGTCCAGCACGTACTCGCCCGGCACCCGGAGCGGTACGTCAAGCGCTCCCACCGTGCCCGTGTGCTGATCGGCGACGGCGTCCTCGCCGCCACCGGTACGGCGTGGAAGCGGCAACGCCGCCTGTTGCAGTCGCAGTTCACCGGTACCGGCATGCGCCGCTACGAACAGCGGATCACCGAGGCTGCCCGGACCACCGCCGGGCGCTGGGACGGGTACGCCCGTACCGGGCAAACCCTCGATGTCGGGCGGGAGATGCGCCGCTTCGCCCTGGACGCCATCTGGCGCTCTCTCACCGGGCACCCTCTCGACGAACGGACCGAGCGCGAACTGGCCGCCGTGGCAGCCGTGGCGGCCGCGCTTCCGACTCTGCCCGCTGATGTCACCGACGCCCAGGACGCCGTTGCCGCCGATCTCGCCCGGATCGATGCGGTCGCCCAGCACGCCATCGAGGCCGCCCGCAGCGGGGCGGCCGGCCCCGACAGCCCGGGCCTGCTGCACGTCCTGGTCGACGCCGCCACCGAGCGCCCCGAGTACACCGACCGGCTGATCCGCGACGAGCTGGTCACGTTGCTCGTGGCCGGGCACGAGACCACCGCCACCACCCTGACCTGGCTCTACCTGCTCCTCGACCGGCACCCCGCCGCACGCGAACAAGCTCTCGCCGCCGGCGACGAAGGCTCAGCGCAACGTCGCCAGGCCATCCAGGCCCTGGTCCACGAGACGCTCCGGCTCTACCCGTCCGCCTGGATCCTGCCCCGCCACGCCACCGAGGACGACACCCTTGCCGGCTATGCCGTCGAGGCGGGCACCGACATCCTGGTCTGCCCGTACCTCACGCACCGCGATCCCGAACTGTGGCCAGACCCAGAGGACTTCGACCCCCGGCGCTTCAACACCCCGGACGGCCGGCCCACCCACCCGGGCGCCTATTTCCCCTTCGGTATCGGTCCCCGCGCCTGCCTCGGTCTGCAGTTCGCGCTCCGCGAATCGACGGTCCTGCTCGAACACCTGCTGCCGGTCCACACCGTGGCCTTCCACTCCACCCCGACGAAGGCGGCGTACGGCATCACCGTCCGTCCCGACGGCGCCACCCCCGCAACCCTGGCACCGCCACTCACCTGAAGCGGACTGTGCGGGGAACGGTCCGCAGGACGGGCAGCGCATACGCAGAGGAGATTCAGCAGATGCCCATCCAGCGGGTGGCGGCCGGCCACCCGCTACCGGGTCACACAGAGCCGCGTCTGATACGGCGCAGGAGCACCAAGCCCGCGATCACGAGAATTCCTCCGGCCGCGGCCGGCCACAGGTTCGTGCCGGTGTCGGCCAGATCGCCGGTGACCGCTTGCGGTTCGGTCTGCGCCTGCGACGTGGACTGCGCCGTCGCCTGCGCGGACGGAGCGTCTGCGCCCGCGGCCGGCGTCTGCCCGCGGTGGGTCGCTTCGCTGCTGTGGTCGTCGTCCGTGCCACCCTGCGGTGCGGCGGCCGCGTCGCTTCCTGCGGCCGAGGGCTTCGTGTCCGCCTTGGGTACCACGCCGCCGTCGCCGGTGGCCGAGGCGCCGCCTGTCGGTTCGGTGCCCTGCGTACTGGTCGGGGGCGGCGGAGTCTGCGTGCCCGCGGGGGTGCCGGGGTCCGTCGCTTGGTCGCCACCGGACGAGGCGTCAGGACTCGGTGTCGGCTCGTCCTGCGACGGCTCAGCTGTGCCAGAACCGCCACCGCCACCGTTGCTGCCCGCACCGTCACCGTCGTCGCCACCGTCTGCACCGTCGCCGCACTGCCGGCCGGAGTTGATGCAGTCCACCATCTCCCGCATGAGGGATGCGTCGAAGACGTTGATGAAGTCGTCGTGGTCGGTGATCGCCTTGTGCAGCTGCTCGGGGAACCCGTCCACGGCGTACGGGTTCTTCACTTGGCCGTTCTCGATGGTCGGCGCCGGAACGTCGTAGACCAGCCGCATTGTCAGCTGCGGAATCGCCTTGAAGCCGCCTGAGCAGTTGCCGTCGGCGTCGGTGAAGGCAACGTGCGCACGGTGGTTGGCGCTGTCGATGTTCTGACCGTCCCAGCAGCTCTGGAAGGCGAACGTCCGCACCACACTGCTGCTCTGGGGACAGATCGGGTACTTGTCCGTCAACTGCACCTTGTCCTCGAAGCCGGTGCAGCTCCAGTGGGCGTTGGCGTTCGCGGTGCCGTTGGTGAACGCCTTCGCGTCGCCGGTGATGATGCGCAGGAACGTCGGCATCTCGACGACCTTGCTCTGCGGGCTGCCGATGAACTCGATCTGCGCCTGCTTTGCCTGCAGGACCTTCCCGACGTTGCCCTCCAGGCCGCCACCGTTCTTGTCGGCGTCGAACTCCTGCGTACCGTCCTGCAGTCGGACCACCGGCCAGTAGTACGTGGACTTGTCGCCCTGGTTCTGGCACGTGGTCGAGGCGTTGGCGAGATCGTCGTTGCTGGCGAACGCGTCGTTCGACTGGTTGCCGACGTAGTCGTGCAGGTGGTGGGCACCGTTGGCGACACCGGGCGCCACGATCACGTTGTCGGTGTTGAACTTCTTGTTGGCGTTCACCCCACACGAACTGGTGAACGTGCCGGTCGAGGCGTCGCCGCCGTTTGCCGGCTTCTGCTGCACGTTCGGCTGAACCGTCGTGATGTCCACGAAGTCCGCGGCGACGGGACTGCTGACGCCGTTCGCGTTGCCGCCCTGCTGCCCGTTGTTCTGACTGCTGTTGTTGTTGTTCTGCTGCTGGCCGTTGTCGCTCTGGCCACCCGTGTTGTTCTGGGCCTGGTCGGCGGGGACCGCGGTGCAAGAGGCGAGACCGTCGAGCGAATTCGGCGCCTCGGCGCCCGCACTCTTGAAGTCGATCTTGATGCGGTCGATGACCGCGCCCCGCTTCTCGTTCAGCGGGCCGAGGATCGAGTTCTGCACGAAGTTCGCATCCTCCGCCTGTGCCTGCTGCGTCGAGGCCAGTCGGGCGTACGCTTCGGAGATCTGCTGGTCGAGGAGGGCGAGTTGCTTGTCGGTGTCCGCCCTCGCTTGCTGCGGCACCTCTGTGAGCTGGCTGCCCACGTCCGGGCAGTCGATCGTGGCGGCTCCCGATGCCCGGGTCTGGTTACTGCCAGTCGGGTTCCCCTCCTGACTGGGCGCGCCGCCCCAGCCGCCTTCCGTCGCTGAAGCGTAGACGTTCACCGCTACCAGCCCGCCTCCGCCCAATATCAGCGCGGCTGCAGCAAATGTCGCACGACGCGCACCCGTGGGGCGGCGTCTGCGTGTGTTGCGTCTCACGTGAGTGCTCCTACGCTTCGTAGCAGGCCAGGCATGAAAATCCCCCGTCCCATACGTAGATGAGCCCGGTCGCGTTCAATCGCCTCGCAGATTCACAGCAGCCTCATATCCGGGTTCCGGGCGATCACGGCCTCGGAGCCTCGGAGCCTCGGGTGCTCGCGAGCAATGGCATGAAGCAGCCCCCGTTCTGGACGGCTTGAGCGACTTCCTACGCGGGGACCTAAGATCCACTGATGTACCGATCCCCCTCCGAGCTCATTGCGCAGTGTCGACAGAACTTCGGCTCTGGGCCGCGGTCGTTCTCCTGGCGGGACAGGCGGACGTATCTCCGCATACCTCGTCGGAGGTGGATGTCTGACGATCCATTGCTCGGCATAATCGAACAGCAGGACTTGCTCCTGGAGAAGGGCATCGTGGTCTGGGCATCGCTAGTTCAGGCCAATCAGCTTCTGTTCAAGCCGGGCCGTTACGATCATCCAGCAGTCGTGCTCTACTGCGCCGATCCGGAGAGCTTCGACGATCAGCCCGACGAACTGCGGGCTGTTGCACGGAAACTGTACTCAGTCAAGGGGAAGCTCCTGGCAGATCCTGTGCTGCAGCCATTCGCCAACATGTTGTGCAGGGAGCTGTCCCGGGAGATGCGGATGCCGGTTCCTCCAAGCCTGGTCGATGGAGCGCCCGCGTACTGCACAGATGTGATCGTCGCTCGACGGCACTTGCCGGCCAGGACGCTCGACCACCCACTGTTCCCGTTGGTCATCCTCCCGACCTGCGACGCAACGATGATCCTGCCCAGCCGGTTCTGGCCAGACGAGTTGCTCAGTGCCTGGGTGGGCGTGCCTGCCTGAGTTCACGACAACTTCTGGAGTGTCATGCCTCCGGTGCATAAGTCGGGAGAAGCGGCGAAGCCGAACAATGAAGCCCTCTGCCTGCGATCACTCCCGCAGTCAGCTATGCGGATCGCGTCGCCTATTCTCTAGATCATGGAGGACTTGGAGGCCTTTCGAGCAGCGGTCAGAGCGCATGCGGCAGCCATGCTGAATGGCAATGCTTCACCGTACGATGCGGCGTTGGAGATCTGGGGTCTCGCATGTCGTGCGTGGCCAGGGGATGACGGTGACGAAGCGTGCTATTCGCTTCAGCTCGTCTGGGGCGCGCTGACCGATTGGGTTGAGCTTCGGTCTGCGGAAACGGATCAAGCAGAGATGCACATGATTACGGCCGCCCGTGAGTGGCTGACCATCGAGGGGGATCGAGAGGCCGAGGCCCGGTACTTCGATCGTTGGGTTTACGGCGTCCTCGGGTACGAGCGTCCGGCTCCGCCACGAACCTAGTCCGCGATCTTGAAAACCGTCGTGGCAGCGATGTGACCGTGGGTTCAAATCCCACACCCACCGCAGGTGAACGGCCCCTGACCAGGGAAATCGGTCAGGGGCCGTTCTCGTGCCCGCTGTCCGCCAGCGACGGTGGCTCCCCGCTGTTTCCCGTCCGAACGGGCACGGGAGGGGCACGACGGCTGGCGATCTCTAGACGGCGAGCAGACCGGCGAGCAGCAAAGCCGCCACCGCAGAGAAGAGCCGCGGCTTCCTCCAGCCCGGTCCCGAAGCCTGGCGGTTCAGCTCCCACATGAACACCAGACCGCCACCAAGTCCCAGCGCGCTCCGCAGCAGGAAAGCGATGGTGTGCACTGGGCGCCTCCAGAGGCCTTCGAACGGACGTGAAGGCTATCCCTGGTGGCGGTCGCGTGGATGGCCAGCCCCGTTCACGCTTGTTGATGTCAGTCGCTGATGTCAGCTCACCGTGCCGGTCTTGACCTGGCGAGACGCTGTGGCATCAGCTTCCCTGGGAGGTAAGATCCGCTGCCGACCTGCGGGAAGTCCGAACGGGCGGCCTCCAGGGGGTGTGAAGTGGCTGAAGCAGTTAGGTTGCCGCGCGGACAGGCCCGGTTTGCCTCCGCCGCGCTCGCCGCGTTCGCGTTGGTGACTGTCGCGGCCGGGCTGGCAGCGTGGCACAAGTACCAACTGCTGGCGGGATCGCCGGCGCCGGGGCCGTACGTAGACAACCCATTGGTCGAGGTCGACACGTATTTCAGAAACCTGATGGGCTGGCGGACGGGTCTGCTCCTCGCGGCCCTGCTTCAGTTCAGCATCTGGCTTGCCAACATGCGCGACGTCGCGGATGCGCTCTGGCGCCAGGGCCAGCGTCGGCGCAGGGCGTGGCTCGTCTTCGGCTGGGTGATACCGGTGGCGCAGCTCTTCATACCCAAGATGTTCGTCAACGACCTCTGGGCTGCCAGCCGGCCGAAATCGCAGCGTCGTCGCGGACATCCCCTGCTCACGGCATGGTGGCTGTCCGTCCTCGTCGCGGCGAACGCATACAACGATGCCCCCAAGGCACTGAAGAAGGCGGTCACCGCCAGCCAGGCTCGCCATGCCCTTCGCCAGATCATGTTCAGCGATGGTTTGGACATCTGTGCCGCTGCGCTCTCGATTGTCGTCGTCTGGCAGCTCATTCGCAGGTTGGAGAGCGCCACACTGACTGCGACGCCGCCCGCTGAGGTCTGCCCGACGGGTCAAGCGAAGTCCTGAGGATCCCTGGGCATGCGCATGCTCACGCGGTCGGTGGAGTCTCGATGACCGAGTCAAGTCGGCAGGGCGCCGGCCCTCGGCTGAAGGTGGCACCCCGCGCGGTACCCAACTTCTGAGGTCTGGCCTCATCCTTATCAGGTCGATCACGGGGGTCTGTCAACGTCGGCCAACGGCCCTTGCGCCTCGGTCGATCGTTCACTGAGGTCCGGCGCTGATCGCTGCGGTTCGTGCTTGTTGGTGTCAGCCGCTGGTGTCAGACGCCGCATGCAGTCTTGACAAGGCTTACCTCGCCGCTCTACAGCACCCGTCCTACTCCTCCGGTTCCCACGCGCGGAGCAGGTCGAACAAACCTGCGTCTCCGTCGATCTGCAGTGAGTCCGCCGGGATACGGTCGTACACGAAGAGGACCAGCTCACTGGCCGTGCCGCGGACGGAGACGCCAGCCGCGTTCGGGCCCTCGTCGGCAGCGGCGACAGGCGTCGTGCCGGGCGCGGGGATACGGGTGGAGCGTGCGCCGTCGCCGTCGACCGTTAGGCGCCAGGAGTGGCCCTCGGTGGCGTGGAAGTCGAAGGCAGTGGGCTTGTGCGGCCAGGCACTCGTCGTTGCGACGCAGGTGAACAGGAACTCCTCGACACCGTCGAGTGCCACCTCATCCGGCAGCGGCTCCGGGGCACCCACAGTGACCTGGGCGTCGTAGGTGTGCACCGCGATCTGCTGGAGCTGGTGCCGGGCGACGGCGCCACAGGTCTGCGGCGACTGCGACGCACCCCACCACGTCCAGCAACCGCGATCCGGGCCGGCCTCCCGCAGTGCGTCCAGCAGCTCCTGCGTCGACGCGGCCAACCAGGCCGGAACGGCCTCGCGCTCCCGAGGCGCAGCCGGGGCGCCCTCTGGTACGGACTTGGCCGGAGCAGGCCCTGCGGCGACGGTGGCGGCCCAGGCGCGGCGCCCCTCGCCGATGTGCTGCGCCAGATCGAACAGCGTCCACTCCGGGCAGGTCGGCACCTGCACGTCGAGGCTGGGCGCGGAGGCGACCGCGGCGCGGAAGGCGCTCGACCGTTCGTCGATCAGTCGCAACAGAACGGGGAACGTAAGTGTCGTTGTCACATGGACTCACTATCACCGTGTTCCAACAATCGGACAGTGATTTTCACAGCCGAGGCGGCGAGCGCGCGGCACGGGCCGGGCGCCCTCAGATGACGCCGTGTCCACATTGTCAACGACCCGGGACTGAGAGTCCCGGGTTTGCACAACGGGCGCCACTGGTTGTGGTGCTGGGTTTGCGTCTTGTCCCACGGCCGGGTTTCGGGGGTGGGTCTGGGACGGTTGACTGCGCCCCGCGTCGCCACAACTGTTCCGCGCGGGCGCGGATGTTGCGGGAGCCGTTCCGGTCCGCGTGATCAACGAATCCGCAGTTCCGGCACGCGAACCAGGCCTGCGAGACCCGGTTCGCCTTGTCGATGTGGCCGCATTCGGCGCAGGTGCGGGAGGTGTACGCCGGATCGACGTGCACCACCGGCACCCCCGCGTTGCGAGCCTTGTACGCGATGAACGCTCCCAGCTGGGCAAAGCTCCAGGAGGAGTGGGTGGCCCGTTGGGGCTTGCGAAGCCGTACCCGCTCACGGATGCCCGTCAAATCCTCCAGGGCGATGCCGCGACCGGTGCGTTCTGCCTCGGCCACCACGTGTTTCGCGATCTTGTGGTTGATGTCTGTGGCCCGCCGCGCCTCCTTGCGGCGCCGTTTCTTCAGGCGGCGGTTGGCGGAGGGGGTGTTCTTGCGCTGGAGTTTGGTCCGCAGGGTGCGCTCGCGCTCCCGTCCCCGGTTCAGTGCGCGCCCGGCCATGATCTGGCCGTCCGAGGTGGTGGCGATGTTCACGATCCCCAGATCGATCCCCAGGAACTCCTCCACGTCGGCTTTGAGTGGGTGCTCGGGGATCTCGCAGGTGGCGTTCAAAAACCACATGCCGTCCCGGAACAGCAGGTCCGACTCGCCCTTGCGGTACAGGGCCAGGCGCGCCAGATGCTCCGGGGAGGCGGTGAACGCCACCTTCTTCGTCCGGCCCGGCAGGGTCCACAGGGAGACGGTGCGCTCGGTGATCTGCCAGGACAGCATCCGGTCGTCGTAGGGCTGCGCACCTTCGGGGCGGAAGGCCACCGGTTTCCCGGCGGCCCGCCGGTAGCGCTTCGACCACGGCTTGCCCAGGTTCCCGGCCTTCAGGTTCGCCTTCAGCGTGGTGTAGGCGTCACAGGTTTTCTTGATCACGTGCTGGGCGGCCTGCGCACCCAGCCCCCACTGCTGCTTAACCTGAATGTAGGTATGCTCGCGCAGGGCGAAGTTCCGCTTCACGTCCTTCTCGAACGCCACCGACGACACCCAGGAAGCTGCTTCGTTACAGGCGCGCAGGGTCGCCTCAAGTGCCGCCGCCTGCACGGGCGTCGGCAGCAGCTTCACCTGCACCACCAGCTTCACCCGTGCGACGCTACCCGCCCTCCGGATCACCGGCATTCGAACACCGAGATCTCACCGGGCCCTCCGGGCCGGTTTGTTGGCCGCGCTCCGCGCTGCACGGCGCGGCGGCGCTCCGCGCCGCCCAGCTCAGGATGCGATTCCTCCCGGGCGTGAACGCCCGGGGTTCCTCGCAAGATCATGCTGAATTGTCGTATGGGGACGGCTGACGGGAGTGGATACTGGCCCCGAATGCAGGCACGGATGAGGAGCACGGTCAGTGACCAGCGACAACCGCATAGGACCGCCCAATTTTGGCAGCGAACGCGACATGCTGCGGGCCTTTCTCGACTACCACCGCGCGACCCTCGCCATGAAGTGCGAAGGGCTTACTGACGAGGAGTTGCGACAGCAGTCGATGCCGCCGTCGACGCTCTCGCTGCTGGGCCTGGTGCGGCACATGGCGGAGGTCGAGCGTGCTTGGTTCCGGCGGGTGTTCGAGGACAACGACGCGCCCATGGTCTGGTCCGAAAAGATCGACTTCCAGGCGGCGTACGACGCGAGCGCGTCGACCAGGGCGGAGGCGTTCGCAGCCTGGGAGGCCGAGGTGGAGAACTCGCGCCGTATCGAGCGGGAGGCTGAGTCCATGGACCACGCCGGGTATCAGCCAAGGTGGGAAGAGGAGGTGTCGCTGCGGATGGTGATGGTGCACGTGCTCCTGGAGTACGGCCGCCACAACGGGCACGCGGACCTTCTACGTGAGGGTGTCGACGGGACCGTGGGCGCCTGAGTCCGCAGGAGTCACCAACCTCCGGGGCAGTCCGAGCCGTCGCTGTGGACGCGTGCGGCCCACCACGTACGCGGGGTTGGGGCGCAGGCTCTCCAGCGGCAGATCGGTGCCGGCGGGCACGGACAGGCTGGGCACGGCCGCCGGTGCGGCCGGCTGCCCGTCGGCACAGGCGGCGAGGTTCCGCAGGTGCTTGTGTTCGGCCTCGTCCAGGCGAAGAGTGCGGGTGATGGCGTCGACGACGGAGGGGCTGGGGCGGGTCTCCGTGCCGCGTCCGAGACGTGTGTAGTAGTCGTTGCTGATCCCGGCGAGGGTGACCACTTCCTCGCGGCGCAGGCTGGGCGTGCGGCGCAGCCCGCCGCTGACCGGCAGACCGACGTCGCCGGGTGTCACCCGGGAGCGGCGGGCGCGCAGAAAACGCCCCAGCTCGATACCGCCGCTGCCACCGCTGTGCTGCTCACGTGCCATGTTTTTCAGACTTGCACCCCGTGACCGCTCCGGGTCTGCGGGCTGAGTGCCGTCGCCACTCCTGCCAGCCACATCGGCAGCCGGCCGCGCCTCTGGTTGAGGCAGGGCGGGGGAGTAGCAGGTCCACGACCTGGAGCCCACGCGGACCGACCTTCGTACTCAGCTCTCCAGGCGCGCCCGGTCCTTCTCCGTTGCCGCGTAGCCAGGCACGGACGGCCACCGGACTGTCAGCACCACCGACTCCTCCTCCGCGAACCATGAGTGGTCGACTCCGTGCCCCCACACGACGTAATCGCCCTGCTCTTGCAGAACAACGCTGCGGCCGGGCAGGTCAACGCGGAAGCGGCCGCTGACAAGAACCAGGAGAGCCGTGCGTTCCTCGCCTCTCACCCATTCCAATCGCTCGTCGCCGCGAGGATGGACGCCCCATTTGATCTCCACGGCCTCGCTGTGACGTGGATCGTCGACGTCCTTGAAATGGCCGAGAAGCCACCCTCGGTCCAGTGGCGCGTCCTTGCCCGCATTGCCCACGTACACGCTGTCGTTCACGTTGCGGGATGCTAGCAACCGCTCTCGCAGGCGCCATCACCGCAATGACAGTTCCTGAGCCAGACCTTGTCCCAATTCCCCGCCGTCCGGCCGTTGTTGTTGGTGTCGTCCGAGCCCGGCGCGAGTTCGTGGAGGCGGTCGGCGTCCGGGTGGCAGTGTGTGGCTGACGCCGCGTTTGAAGCGGTCGCCGCCGCGCTGCACCGGCTGCCTCGCACCCCTGGCGGCCGCCACTCGACAGCGCGCCTCGAGTACGGAGATGTTGCGCAACCCCTTGACGCGTCTCGCTCCGTTGCGTAGATATGTCTGCGCAGTCATGGCAGCGCAGTCAGACGGGAACTGGCCACGTTGTCACCTGCCGGAGATCAGGAGACACGCATGGCACGACTGGCAGGCCGCAGCACAGGCACCGCGCCGCGCAGTATCGACGTGGCGCGTCTGGCGGGCGTCTCGCAGAAGACGGTGTCCCGGGTCATGAACGGTGAGCAGTACGTCTCCGACGACGTACGCCGACGTGTCCTGGAAGCCGCCGACGCGCTCGGTTACCGGCTGAACCACGCCGCCCGGGCGCTGGCCTCCGGACGGACCCAGACCATCGGTGTGGTGACGCTCGGAACGGCCCTGTACGGGCCCGCCTCACTGCTGATGGGCGTCGAACGTGCCGTACGGGACACCGGTTACGCGCTCCGCGTGGTCAACACGATGGAGGGCGACGCCGCGGGCATCGCCGGTGCCGTCGACTCGCTCCTCGAGCAGGGCGTGGACGGCATCGTCATCTCCGAGCCGATCGACGAGGAGGGCGGCGCGAACCTCTCCGTCCGCGTCGACGTCCCGGTCCTGACCCTCGGCGCACCGCCGCCGTTCGCCGCCTCCCAGGTGGTGACCGCGGGGCTCGTCTCCCATCAGCTGGCACAGGCCGTCACCGAGCACCTGCTCGAACTGGGGCACACGACCGTCCATCACCTCGCAGGTCCCCAACGCTGGTTCGCCGCACGGGACCGTCTTGAGGGATGGCGTGCGACGCTGGCCGCGCACGGCAGACGGGAACCGCCTGTCATCGAGGGTGACTGGTCGGCCGCCTCCGGCTACGCGGCCGGTCGCCGGCTGGCTGACGACGACAGCGTGACGGCCGTCTTCGCCGCCAACGACGACATGGCCATCGGTCTGATCCGCGCGCTGCTGGAAGCCGGCCGGCGCGTACCGGAGGACATCAGTGTCGTCGGTCTCGACGACATTCCGGTCGCCGCTTATGTGACACCGCCCCTGACGACGGTCCGACAGCCGTTCGACGCGACGGCGCAGGACGGCCTCAAGCTGCTCGTGCACGCCATCGAGAACCCGGACGCGGACCCGATACCGGTGGACAACCCGCCGGTCAACCTCGTCGTCCGCGAGTCGACCGCACCCCCGCCGAACCGGACGACCCCGGAACGCTGCCGGACCACGGACTGACTCCGCAAGAACCCCGTTCTCCGACCCCGACCACGAGGGGAGTTCCGCCCACCCACAGCCCGTCCACCCCTCCCACCTGCTGCGACACCCGTAATCGAGTGCGCGAGCCGACCCACCCGCATCAGGTCGTCGTACCTCCCACTCGCCAGCGCCGCGGCCTGGGCACTTCCCTTGAGCCGACCATCGCCCAGGCCGGCGTCCCGTCTCACGCCCTCACCGGCGCGAGCCCCCTTTTCGGTCAACGAGCGTGACGTGCTCGGCCCCGGGATCTGCGAGGAACGTGCTCGTCCCGCCGGCCTTGCCCCGCTCCTCACGCCTGAACGCACCTCCCGGCATCCCTTCAGCGCGCCGTCGCCCGGCGCGCGGATCCCTTACGCCTCTCTGCGGAGTTCACCATGTCCAGATTTGCCACAGCCGCTTCCTCGGCCTCCCTGAACCGTCGTGGCTTCCTCGCCGCGACCGGAGCCCTGACGCTTGCGAGCACGCTGTCCGCCTGCGGTGGCGGCGACTCGGGCGGCTCGTCCGCTACGTCCGCCAAGCCGGTCAGCCAGGCCGACATCGACAAGGCCATGAAGACCCCGACCGAGCTGACGTTCTGGACCTGGGTCCCGAACATCGCCCAGGAGGTCGCGCTCTTCGAGAAGAAGTACCCGGCCATCAAGGTCAAGGTCGTCAACGCAGGCCAGGGCACACCGCAGTACACCAAGTTGCGTACTGCCCTGAAGGCCGGCAGCGGCGCCCCCGACATGGTGCAGATCGAGTACCAGGCCATCCCGACCTTCACCATCACCAACAGCCTGCTGGACCTGCGGCCCTACGGCGCCTCCGCGCTGAAGAGCCGGTTCGTCGACTGGACCTGGAGCCAGGTCAGCGGCGGCAAGGGCGAGGTCTGGGCGATCCCGCAGGACACCGGGCCGATGGGCATGCTGTACCGCAAGGACATCTTCGACAAGCATGGTATCCAAGTGCCCGCCACCTGGGACGAGTTCGCCGCCGCGGCCCGCAAGCTCCACAAGGCCGACCCGGACGTGTACCTCACCAACCTGGCGGCGAACCAGGCCGCCGCGTGGCATGGCCTGCTCTGGCAGGCGGGCGCCAAGCCGTACGTGACCTCGGGCAAGAGCGACATCGCCATCAGCGTCGACGACGCCGTCTCCCGGAAGCTCGGCGTGTACTGGGGCGGACTGGCGAAGGAAGGCGTGATCGGCGTCGACCCGGACTTCACCGACTCCTGGTACGCCGGACTGAACAAGGGCAAGTACGCCACCTGGCTCACCGCCGCCTGGGGGCCCGCCTTCCTCTCCGGCTCGGCCAAGTCCACCGCCGGCAAGTGGCGCGCGGCCCCGCTCCCGCAGTGGGACGCCGCCAAGCCCAGCTCGGGGAACTGGGGCGGCTCGACGACCGCGGTCATCCGCTCCACCAAGAACCCGATCGCGGCGGCCCAGTTCGCCCAGTTCCTCAACAGCGATCCCGCCAGCGCCAAGATGTTCGCCACCGAGCAGTTCTTCTTCCCGGCGACGAAGGCCGTGCTCGCGGACGCCGAGTTCGTCGGAGACGCGCCGTCCTTCTACGGCGGCCAGAAGGTCAACCAGGTCTTCGCCGACGTCAGCAGCACCGTCAACCCCTCCTTCCAGTGGCCGCCGTTCCTCGACCAGGTGGCCACGGACTGGACCGAGACCGTCGGCAAGTCCCTCGCCGGCAAGTCCGACACCGTCCGAGCGCTCGGCGCATGGCAGACACGGCTCACCACCTACGCCAAGAGCCAGGGCTTCACCGTCAAGACCTCCTGACGGAGCGTCGGGTCCCGCGCCGCGGCGCGGGACCCGCCCGTCCCCCACTCGCCCGATCCCACCCCTCAGAAAGGCCCGATGATGACTGCCACAACCGCGGCCTCCCCCAAGGGCCGGCGCCGAGACGGGCCGACATGCCCCGGGCGCGACGGCACGCGCCGCCGCCGGTCGGCAGGGCCACTGTTCATCGCCCCGTTCATGGTGCTGTTCCTGCTGCTCTTCCTCGCCCCGCTCGGTTACGCCGCCTACCTCAGCCTCTTCCAGGAGAAGCTCATCGGCGGCTCGACCTTCGTCGGCCTGGACAACTACGTCACCGCGCTGAAGGACCCGCTCTTCCTCAAGGGCATCGGCCGCGTCGCCCTGTTCTTCCTGATCCAGGTCCCCGTGATGCTGCTGCTGGCCCTGTTCTTCGCGCTCGCCCTGGACAGCGGCCTGCTGCGCCTGGCCCGGGTGATCCGCCTCGGCATCTTCGTCCCGTACGCGGTCCCGAGCGTGATCGCCACCCTCATGTGGGGTTACCTCTACGGCCCCGACTTCGGCCCCTTCGCCCAGATCAGCCGCCATCTCCACCTGCCGGCCCCGCACTTCCTCAGCGACAGCTGGATGCTCGGCAGCCTCGCGAACATCGTGACCTGGGAGTTCGTCGGCTACAACATGATCATCCTGTACGCCGCCCTGCGCACCATCCCCGCCGAGCTCTACGAGGCCGCCGCCATGGACGGCGCCGGCGCCTGGCGGATCGCCTGGTCCATCAAACTCCCCGCGCTGCGACCGGCGTTGACCCTCACCCTGCTGTTCTCGGTGATCGGCAGCTTCCAGCTGTTCAACGAACCGAAGTTGCTGATGAGCGTCGCCCCGGACGTGATCAGCAGTTCCTACACGGCCAACCTCTACGCCTACTCCGTCGCGTTCATCAGCCAGCAGACCAACTACGCGGCCACGGTGTCCTTCATCCTCGGGCTGATCATCGTGATCGTGTCGTACGCCTTCCTGCTCACCGCGAACCGCAGGAGGACCTCATGACCACCGTGACCCCCGCACAGTCTCCTGCTTCGACGGGGAAGCGGCTGCCCGCCGAGGCCCGCACGCGGCGCCGTTCGCCGTCGGCCCGCCGGCGCAGCACCCCGCTCACGATCGCCATGCTGGCCGTCCTGGCGTACTTCCTGCTCCCGCTGTTCTGGCTGCTGATCGCCTCGACCAAGAGCACCCAGGACCTGTTCAACAGCTTCGGCCTGTGGTTCTCGCACGCCCCGCAACTGCTGTCGAACATCAAGGCCACCTTCACCCAGGACGACGGCGTCTACGGGCGCTGGCTGCTCAACACGGTCCTCTACGCCGGGGTGAGCGCGCTCGGCGCCGCACTGCTCGCGGCGGCGGCCGGCTACGGCTTCGCCAAGTACCGCTTCCGAGGCCACGGCGCCGCCTTCAACCTCATCCTCGGCGCCATCATGATCCCGACCACCGCCCTGGCGATCCCCACCTACCTGCTCTTCGCCAAGGCGGGCCTGGTCAACACCCCTTGGGCCGTCATCCTGCCTTCCCTGATCAGCCCCTTCGGCCTCTACCTCATGCGGATCTACGCCGAGGACGCCATCCCCGACAGCCTCATCGAGGCCGCCCGCATGGACGGGGCCGGAGAACTCAGGATCTTCTGCACGATCGCGCTGCGGCTGCTGGCCCCCGGTCTGGTGACCGTCATCCTCTTCACGCTCGTCGCCACCTGGAACAACTACTTCCTGCCGCTGATCATGCTCAACGACCCGAACCTGTACCCCATCACGGTCGGGCTCTCCTCCTGGGCCGCCCAGGCGCAGAACGGCGGCGCCGGAGCCAGCAGCGACATGCTCGCCCTTGTGGTGACCGGCTCCCTGATTTCGATCGTCCCGCTCGTCCTGGCCTTCCTGATGCTCCAGCGGTACTGGCAGAGCGGCCTGGCCACCGGCGGCGTCAAGCAGTAGCCCGCGCATTCCTCACACCATTCCCCGTATCCCCGGAGGTTTCCCTTCATGGCGGCTCTGCCTGCCCGCGTCCTCTTCGGCGCCGCGTACTACCACGAGTACACGCCCGCCTACGGCTCCCAACTGCCGCCCGACGAACGCCTCAAGACCGACCTGGACCTGATGGCCGAGGCGAACTTCACCGTGGTCCGGGTCGGCGAGTCGGTGTGGTCGACCTGGGAACCGGAGAACGGCCGCTTCGACCTCGACTGGCTCCAGCCGGTGCTGGACGGCGCCCACGAGCGCGGCATCTCCGTCGTCATCGGCACGCCGACGTACGCCGCGCCGCAGTGGCTGGCCCGGCAGTACCCGGAGATCACCGCAGAGCACGCCACCGGGCAGCGCCTCGGCTGGGGCGCCCGTCAGGAGATCGACTTCACCCACCCCGCCTTCCGGTTCCACGCCGAGCGGATCATCCGCAAGATGGTGGCCCGGTACGCCGACCACCCGGCGGTCATCGGCTGGCAGGTGGACAACGAGCCGGGCCTGCACCTCTTCCACAACCACGGCGTTTTCCAGCGCTTCGTGGACCACCTGCGGGAGAAGTACGGGGACGTCGAGACCCTGAACCGCGAGTGGGGCCTGGTGTATTGGTCCCACCGGCTGTCGACCTGGGCGGACCTGTGGACACCGGACGGCAATGAACAGCCCCAGTACGACGTCGCCTGGCGGGAGTTCCAGGCCCGGCAGGTCACCGAGTTCATCGGCTGGCAGGCCGACATCGTCCGCGAGTACGCCCGCCCCGACCACTTCGTCACCACCTGCATCTCCTACACCCGCCAAGGGGTGGAGGACGACGAGATGACGGACCGCCTCGACATCGCGTCGGGCAACCCGTACTACGACATGCAGGACGGCCTGCTGCTGCCCGATCCGACTCCCGACACCCACGAGCAGCAGTGGAAGACCACCGGGGTGTGGTCGATGTACCAGACCGCCGACTGGATGTTCTCCTCGCGTCAGGAGCCGTTCCTGGTCACCGAGACCAACGCCCAGAGCATCGGTTTCCCGTGGGACAACCGGCCCGGCTACGACGGCCAGTGGCGCCAGGCCGCCTGGGCCCTCGTCGGCCGCGGTGCCCGCATGATCGAGTACTGGCAGTGGCAGACCCTGCGCTTCGGCGCGGAGACCTACTGGGGTGGCGTCCTCCCGCACAGCGGCCAGCCCGGCCGTACCTACGCCGAAATCGCCCGTCTCGGCGCGGAGTTCGAGGCCGCCGGCCCGCTGGTCGCCGGTCTGGAACCGGACGCCGACATCACGATGGTCTACTCGATGCCGAGCAAGTGGCTGATGCAGAAGTACCCGCCACTCGCGACCGCCGACGGCGAACCGGACGCCACCGCCTACCACCGGTTCTTCGACCCCTTCTATCGCGGCGCCTTCGAAACCGGCCGGCAGGTCCGCATCGTCCACGCCCGCCAGCTGCACGACCCGCGCGGCGAACGGGAGGGGATGACACCGGAGGAGGCCGTCCAGCGTCACCCCGTCCTCGTCGCCCCGGCCCTGTATGTCGTCGACGACACCACGCTCGACTGGCTGGAGGCCTACGCCCGGGCAGGCGGCCACCTGGTCCTCGGCCCGCGCACCGCCTACGCCGACCACGAGGCACGGGCCCGCCACGAGCCGACCCCCGGACGTCTCGTCCCCGCAGCGGGCGTCCGGTACGACGAGTTCAGCAACCTCACGCGCGAGGTCCCGGTCCGCGCCGTGCCGGGCAGCCCGCTCGACGTGTCTGCGAACGCCACGGCGACGCAGTGGATCGAGGGCCTCACGGTCGTCGACGCGGATGTCCTCGCCACGTACGAGCACCCGCACTACGGCCGCTGGCCCGCCGTCACCACCCGCCGCCACGGCGAGGGTCGGGTCACCTGCGTCGGCGCGATACCGGGCCGCGGCCTCGCCCGGACGCTGGCCGAGTGGCTGGCCCCGGCCGCCAGCAGCGGGTGGCGCGACCTGCCCGCGTCCGTCACCGCGACCACCGGCACATCACCCGACGGCCGCCGCGTCCACATCGTCCACAACTGGAGCTGGGAGCCGCAGAGTGTCGCGGCCCCGGTGGACCTCTCCGACGCCCTGAACGGCACGTCCCACCCGACGGGCACGCCGCTGGACCTCGGGGCCTGGGACGTACGCGTGTTCGTCTCCTGATCCACCCCTTGTGAACACCTCACCGTAGTCATCCCCTGAGGAGGGGCCATGCAGCGAAGAAGGCTTGGACGAGCCCTCGGCATCTTCACCGCGACATCCGCGATCCTGGCGACACCCATGTTCAGTGCGCAGGCCTACGACCCGACGGGCGGCATCCTCTACCAGCTCGGCAGCGAGCCGTGCCTCAAGGGCCGGGGCAACTGCGCGGTCTACCCGAAGTCGGCGGAGCTGCCCGGCGGGCGACTGGTCGCGTCGTTCGAGAAGTCCACCGTCGTGACCTCGACGGGCAGCGCCGACAAGCAGACCCTCCCCGTCTACAAGAGCGACGACCACGGAACGACCTGGCAGTCGCTGTCCGAGGTCAAGGCTCCGGCGTACCTCTCCAGCGACCCCCAGTACGCCAAGTACACGAGCAACTGGACCAACCCGTACCTCTACACGCTTCCGCAGGACGTCGGGAACCTGAAGCAGGGCACGCTCCTCCTCGCCAGCGTCGTCTCGGGCGACGACTACTACTACAAGGAGCACAAGGCGGCCGACCCCAACTGGACGCCGTCGAACGACGGAGACCGCAAGGACCTGGCGATCGCCCTGTACTCCAGCACCGACGACGGTGCGACATGGAGCGTCGTCAACGTCATCGCGACCGGCGGCTGGCAGGGCGGCAGCGCGGGCGCGGTCGGCCAGAACATCGCGGCCGCCAACACGAACAAGCAGGTGGACCCCATCTGGGAGCCGTACCTGATGGTCTACAAGGGCCAACTCGTCTGCTACTACTCCGACGAGAACGACTACACCGGCTTCAACGCGACCACCGGCGTCCCGACACTCGACCCCGCCAACAACACCGCCACGGACTCGCACGGCCAGATCCTCGCCCACAAGACCTGGAACGGCACCAGCGCCCAGTGGAGCGACCCCGTCGTCGACATCGCCGGACTGAACCAGGACATGGGAGGCGGCAAGACGGAGATCGGCGGCGGGCGGCCGGGCATGGCGAACGTCGTGCGCACCACGGACGGCAAGTGGCTCCTGACCTTCGAGTACTGGGGCGGAGGGGTCAACACGCGGTACGTGCTCGCCGACAACCCGTTGAAGTTCTTCCTCGGCTCCGCCACGGGCACCGGCGTCACCTCCCTGCCCCTCGACAGCGGATCCCACGCTCTCGCGGTCAACGGCAGCCCGGTCGTCATCAGGCTTCCCGGCGGCCGCCTGGTCTACAACGCGGCCGGCAGCGGCAACGTCTGGGTCAACGACAGCGGGCGCAGCGACGGCACGTGGAAGGAGTACCAGACGACCTCCCCGGCCGGCTACAGCCGCAACCTCCAGTACGTGGCGGGCACCGGCCGCCTCGCGATCCTCAACAACCAGGGCACTTCCACCATCGCCTACGCCGAGACCGACCTCGGCCACTCGGACGGCGCCTACTACCAGTTGGTCAACCGCAAGACCGACCAGGTGATCGGCACCGGCAACAAGACCAACGACGCGAACATCGGCAACGGTGACGTCCCCGACGTCCGCCTGGAGGCCCCGGGCTCCGCGGACAACGGGGACACCCAGTACTGGCACATGGCGACCGAGCCGAGCGGCGGCGTGACCCTGCTCAACAAGTCGGGCGGCCGGGCCGCGGCCATCTGGACCGGCAACGCGACCGCAGGCCAGAAGATCGGCCAATGGGTCGACAACAGCGACACCGGCAGCTGGAACCTCGTCAAGACCAGCGGCGGGTTCTACAGACTGCAGTCCGTCAAGAACACCAGCTTGTACCTGACGGGAGCGTCCGCCGGGGCACAGCTGACCCTGCAGACCGCGGTCACCGACGGCTCGCAGGACTGGGAACTCGTCCAGTAGGCACCGTGAAGCCGGGGTCTGGCACTCGCTGTCAGGCCTCAGCCCTCATTCGCCCGATCGAACGTCGTTGGCCGACATCCCGACTGCCAAGTCCGAACGGCCCGCCGCCATCATGGGCACCTCCACCTGCCATGTGATGAGCTCCGACCAGCGGGCGACCGTGCCGGGCATGTGCGGGGTCGTGGACGGCGGAATCCTGCCGGGTCTTTGGGGATACGAGGCCGGACAGAGCTGCGTCGGTGACATCGGGCGGCCGGTGGCGGGCCCCCTTCCGCGACGGCCTGCTGATCAGTGCTGGGTGGAGGTGCGTCCGTTCGACGGCGGCGGGGGCGCGGTCGAGGCGCGGACGATGAGGTCGACCGGTGGATCACTCGCCGCCAAGGGTTCGGCCTGCGGGTTCTCGATGGCGTGCACGAGACGTTTGAGTCCTTCCTGGGCCACGGCGTCGAACGGCTGACGCACCGTGGTCAGGGGAGGGGACACATAGGCGGCGACCGGGATGTCGTCGAAACCGACGACGCTCACGTCCTCCGGCACCCGCCGGCCGGCTTCCGTCAGCGCGCGGATCAGCCCGATGGCCATGTCGTCGTTGGCTGTGAAGACCGCCGTCACGTCGGGGTCGGTGGCCAGTTCGCGGCCCGCCGAGTAGCCGGAGGCGGCCGACCAGTCGCCCTCGACGACCGGCGGTTCGTCCCTGCCGTGAGCCGCGAGTGCCGCCCGCCATCCGTCGAGACGGTCCCGGGCGGCGTACCACCGCTGCGGACCGGCGAGGTGATGGACGGTGCGATGTCCCAGGTCGAGCAGGTGCTCGGTGACCGTGCGCGCCATCAGTTCGGCGCCGACCCCCGCGGCCAGCACCCTGGGCGCGGCGAACGGCGGTGGCGCGCCACAGACGAGGACCGGCACGTCGACGCGAAGGGAGCTCTCTGTCCCGTCCCCGTCCCCGCCCTCGTCGATCGGCTCGGAGATGACGATGCCGTCCACACCCTGGTCCAGCAGCGAGTCCACGGCGCCGGCGATGCCCGTCGGGTCGCCTTCCACGGTGTTGACCACACGCAGCGCGTATCCCGTGTCCCGGACCGCGCGCTCGACGCCCATGAGCAGCGACGCGGGCCCGTACAAGGCGGTACCGAGCGTCACCACACCGATGGAACGTGTCCGGCCCGAGGCGAGCGCGCGAGCCGCGTTGTTGCGCCGGTATCCGAGTTCCTCGGCGGCCTTGAGGACGCGTCGACGCACGTCCGCGGAGACGTACGCCTCGTCGTTGAAGACCCTCGACACCGTCTTCTGGGAGACCCCTGCCAACTGGGCCACGTCCGCGCTGCGCGGCGGGGTGGAACTCCTGCCCCGCCCGGTCTCCCGCGTCATGGTGCCTCCCGATGGTCATACGCCCGAGCCCAATGGTCTCAGACACCCACATCGCACCGGCATCGCCGAACCAGTCCGTCGGTCCGTCCGCGCAGGCGGCGTGATCAGCCGGGTCGGCGTGCCGCAGCCCGAGGCCGTACCGGTCGGCTTCACCAGCCTGTTCGGCCCGAACATCACGCTGACCGGCGGCCCCTGCTCCGGCGCGGGGCTACATCGACGGACTGCTCCCCGGTGTGGCCCGACCGGCACAGACACACGTCGAACCAGAGGCCACCGGTGAACCACTCCGCGGGGCCATGACCGCCGGCGGGTGCTTGAGGACTGCCCGGGCCAGGCCTCCCGCTCGTGCGGATCAGCGGGGCGACGGCACCCTGCGGGACGTGTGTGAGCTGCGCCGTCGCGCTCATCCAGGCGGGACGGCCCTTGCCGATCCGCGGTCGATACTTTTCATCCATCAGGGGGTCGTCAGCTCTCCGACACGAAGGGCGGAGGTCACGCCGCCGTCCATCAGCAGGTCGGTTCCGGTGATGAAGCCGGCCTGCGGGCCGAGGAGGAAGGCCGCGGCGTCGCCGACCTCGTCAGAGGTGGCGAACCGCTTGGCGGCGCAGACCTCGCGTACGTGCTCGAACCACTCGCGCCGCGGGCCGGACAGCTCGTCGAGGGCCAGCGGAGTGATGATCACGCCCGGGCTGATGGCGTTGACGCGCCCTCCGCGCTTGCCCCACGCAGCGGCGGCGGTCTGCACGCGCAATGACCCGGGCGAACGCGTCGAGCACGTAAGCGGTGCCCAGCAGGTCCACGTGCAGAATCCGCTCGATGCTGGCCTGGGTGGGCGACACGCCGGCGGCCTGGATCACATGGGTGACCGCGCCCATCCCGGCGGCTGTGGCGGCCAGCGCCTCGACCTGGGCCGGATCGGAGATGTCGGTGGCCTGGGTGGCCACCTCGAATCCGTCTCCGCGCAGCTGTTCGGCGGCGGCCTTGGTCGCCTCCTCGCTGTGGGCGGCGAGCAGCAGCGTTCGGCCGGAGCCGACCCGGCGGGCGATGGCCTGGCCGATGCTGCCAGGGCCGATGACGACGACGATTTCCTTGTTCTGCTCGCTCATGCTGTTCGGATCCTTCTCGCTCTGTTCGGGTGGTGATGCGGCCCGGTCGCCAGCTGGTGCCGACCGCGCGAAGCGCGAGCCACTGGCCGTCGACCCGGGCGTAGTCGAAGGCCGGCTGCAGGTGCCAGGGGGCACGCATGCCGCAGACGGCGGCGTCCGTGATCGTGCGGCCGGCCAAACGCGCCGTATTGCCCCGCACTTCGACGTCCACGCTCTTCTCGTCCACGCTGTGGCAGTCGAACTGTCCGGCACGCATCTGCGCGAGCCACTCCCGCTTCGGCTGCACGCACCCGGACCGGTGGGTGACCGCCATGGAGTGGTGCTCCGCTCCTCGGGTGGGAATGGGTGACGCCATCCAGCCTCGCGCCTCCGTCTGCTCTCTGGCAGGCCGCAGTGAGCCAGGGAGCGACAGGGCCCCCATCGCGCTCAGTGGATCAAGTGCCTGATCTGCAACAGCGAGCCGCCGGGCTCCGCCAGTCAAGCCGCCGGGGTGAGGAACTGGTGGCCGCCACGCAGCGTGGTGCGGAGTTTGCGCTGGGTCGCACGGCTGTCGAGGCGTACGTCGAGGGCTCCGGGAAGCGCGCTGTCTGCCCGCAGACCTGTGGGCAGCCGGGTGTCGTCGAGTCCGTCGCGCCTGGCTATGAGGACGCCGAGTTCGTGACGGCTGAGGGCCTCACTTCCACCGAGATGGTGGATGCCGCTCGCTTCTCCCGACGCGAGTTCCATGAGAGCTGCGGCCAAGTCGGCCACATGCACCGGGCAACGGATGTCGTCTGTGAACAGGACGCCGGCACGGGGCTCGGCGGCAAGTTCGTGCACTGCACGTTCGTGTACGGACTGTCCGTCGCCGATGATCAGCGAGGTGCGGGCGACCACGGCGTCCGGATGAACGAGAAGGACCCCTGTCTCCGCCGCGGCCTTCGCTGCCCCGTACGGGGTGACGGGATCGGGCAGGCAGGACTCGTCGTAGTGGACACGGGCGCCGGAGAACACGGCGTCACTGGAGACATGGATTAGCCGGCTACCGGACTTCGCCGCAGCCATCGCCAGACGGACAGGACCCTTGGCCGTGACCGCCCAGTCCGCCTTGCCGCTCGATGCGTTGACGATGAGACGAGGGCTGACCTCGGCCACGACCGCTTCCACACTTCCGGGATCCCGCAGGTCGAGGGCGTGCCACGCGACCTCTTGAGTGCTCCCGGGCCTGGTCGCGTAGGTCCCGGCCGTCGTGAGCCCGGCCACGGTCGCTTGCCGGACCAGCTCGGCACCCAAGAACCCGGAACCACCAACGATCAAAACGGTCACGACGCGACACCCTAGGCCCGATGCGCTGTGCTTGTGGCGCGCTTGGGGTGGTTCCGTGAAGGGGCGCCGCCAGTTGGTCAGGCGGACGGCTTCGGTAGCAGTGGCGCACGCACTCACCGCGGGTCTGCTGCCCCAGTGGCGGGCCCGGGCGCAGGCCTCCCGCCGGGTCGCTCGGGCACTCGGGAGCCAGCTCAGCGTCCGCCTGGATCCGGACAGACCCAACCAGTGATGTGACTCCCAGTCACTTTGCGTACGTCTCCTGCTGGTTCCTGGAGTGAGCAAGACGATAGGAGTTGGTGCCCGTCTCGATGATGTTGCCGCCGCACATCGATGCTCTCACCGCAATGAGTTCAGCGGGGCTAAAACTCCCTCGCACCCCCTGCCGCCAACACCGGGGGCACGTCCCATTTGCCGGAACGGAACATGCCCCCGCGTTCGTCGTCGCGTCTCAGGCGGTCGTCTCGGCGGACGATGCGCGCTCGGCGTCGCGGGCGGCGACCAGTGAGGTGTGGGTGGGAGCGTCGGGTACGCCGGCCGGCCGGTTCTTGGCGGACTCCTTGCGCAGGACGGGCAGAACCTCTTCTCCGAGGAGGTCGAGCTGTTCGAGCACGGTCTTCAGCGGCACGCCCACGCCGTCCACGTTGAACAGCTGGCGCTGGTAGTCGCCGAAGTTCTCGCGGAAGGTCAGGGTCTTCTCGATGACCTGCTGGGGGCTGCCGACCGTCAGCGGTGTCTCGTCCATGTACTGCTCCAGCGACGGTCCGCCGCCCATGATCGGTGAGCGGTCGAAGTAGGGGCGGAACTCGCGTATGGCGTCCTGGGAGTTGGGCCGCATGTAGATGTGGCCGCCGAGCCCGACGATGGCCTGTTCGGGGGCGCCGTGGCCGTAGTGCGCGTACCGCTCCCGGTAGAGGCTGATCAGCTTCTGGAAGTGTTCCTTGGGCCAGAAGATGTGGTTGGCGAAGAAGCCGTCGCCGTAGTAGGCGGCTTGTTCGGCGATCTCGGGGGAGCGGATGGAGCCGTGCCAGACGAAGGGCGGTACGCCGTCCAGCGGCCGGGGCGTGGACGTGAACGACTGCAGTGGCGTACGGAACCTGCCCTCCCAGTCGACGACCTCCTCGCGCCAGAGTTGGTGGAGAAGCGCGTAGTTCTCGATGGCGAGGTTGATGCCCTGGCGGATGTCCTTTCCGAACCAGGGGTAGACCGGGCCGGTGTTGCCGCGGCCCATCATCAGGTCGACGCGGCCGTCGGCCAGGTGCTGGAGCATCGCGTAGTCCTCGGCGATCTTCACCGGGTCGTTGGTCGTGATCAGCGTGGTGGCCGTGGACAGGATGATCCGCTCGGTTCGGGCGGCGATCCAGCCGAGCATGGTGGTGGGGGAGGAGGGCACGAACGGCCGGTTGTGGTGCTCGCCGGTCGCGAACACATCGAGCCCGACCTCCTCGGCCTTCTGCGCGATGGTGACCATCGCCTTGATCCGCTCGTGCTCGGTCGGTGTCCGGCCGGTAGTGGGGTCCTGTGTCACGTCACCGACAGTGAAGATCCCGAACTGCATCGCACCCATCTCCATATGGTTGATGTATCAACTCCAGCCGGGAACGTGATGCCGGGTGCGGGTATTCCTACTGTTCCGTCGATGGTCCCCGCCTCTGGTGTGCGGTGATGTCATCGCGGAGTCGACGGTTGACGAGTCAACAATGTCACCCTAGGGTTGCGGTTGATCAATCAACTAATCCTGCATCTTTTTCCTGTGCAGGCGCGGACAGCGTGAAGGGAACCCCGTGTACATCACCGCCGCCATCCTCAGTGTGATCCTCGCCCTTGTGAGCCTGGCCGCAGGTGCGCCCAAGGCGCTGCTCAAAGGTGATGTCCCCGCCGGGCTGCAGTCCCACATGGGGTTGAGTGCCGGGTTCGTCCGGTTCATCGGGCTGGCTGAGGTCGCCGCCGCCGTGGGCCTGGTCATCGGGCTCTTCTGGCAGCCCCTGGGTGTCGCCGCCGCTGTCGGCATGACCGTCACGCTGGTCGGTGCGGTCGTCTTCCACGCCAGGGTGGGGGACTACGCCAACCCTGAGACCAAGGGGAACGCGATGGCGCCCATCGTGCTGGCCCTTGTCTCGGTCGCGACCGTCGTGACGCTGAGCCTGGCCATGTGAACCGGAGGCTTCGCATCGGCCGCCCGCGGTGAGCGCGCGTCCGCAGCGGTGGCCGCCGGTCCTGCGTCCCAGAATCCTCCCGATCCTCCCGATCGTCCGGAGTACCTCACATGGATCCGCTGTCCGACGTTCTCGGCCTGCCGAACGTGGAGGGCGCGACGCACTGGTCCTGGACCAGCGGTTCAGCGGCGAGCGTGCCCGTCATGACCTCGGCTGACGGCCCGCACACCAGGACGCGCTCACCGAGCTGGCGCGAGGCTGACTTCCCGGGGCCGAGCAAGGCTGGGGGCTCCTGCTCGCAGCTGGCAGCGTGTGCGGCGAGACGCTCGAACGGGACCGGCGCCCCTTCGCGTGGACAGGTTCGTCGAGCGCGCCTCATGCCCCGAGGCCCCACCCCGCGTGGAGCGCTTCCTATCGGTCAGTCGGGCTGCTTCTCCATGTGGTCCAGGACCCGTTTCGAGATCTGGGCGAGTGTGCTGAGCTCTTCCGGGGTCAGGGCGTCGATGAACAGTCGGCGGACGTGCTCGACGTGTATGGGAGCGGCTTCTTCGATCGCCTTGTAGCCGGCCGGGGTGGCGACGATGAACGCTCCGCGTCCGTCGTCGGGGCATTCCTCCCGGGTCACCAGTCCGCGCTTCGTCATCCGCGTGACCTGGTGGGACATCCTGCTCTTCTCCCACTCCACCAACTTGGCCAGGTCCAGGAAGCGCATCCGCCCGCCGCCGGTCTCGGTGAGGTTCGCCAGCACGATGTAGTCGGAAGCCGACATCTTGGAGTCGGCCTGAACTCGGCGGGACAGCCGGCCGATGAGCGTCTCCTGCATGCGGATGAAGCCGTCCCAGGCGGACTTCTGTTCCGGGGTGAGCCAGCGCGGCTTCGCGTTCATGAAACGAGTGTAACGAGATCGTTGACAGCTCATCTATTCGCGTTGACGCGGTGGATCGAATCGATGCCTCAGCGGGCGCCGGGCGGTGTGCCGTCGCGATGCTCGCGGCGGAAGTCACCGGGTGTGGTGCCCGTCAGGCGGGTGAAGAACTTGCCGAAGTTGGTGGGTTCGCTGAAGCCCAGCCGGTGGGCGATGACGGCGACCGGGTCGTCGGTGTGGGCGAGCAGGCGCTGCGCCTCCAGCGCGACGCGGGCGTCGATGAGCTGCTTGACGGGCTGTCCGGTGGCCGCGAGGCAGGCCCGGGTGAGGGTCTTGACCGTGTATCCGAGGCGGTGGGCGTAGTCCTCGGCGCGGCGTGTGGTGGTGTACGAGCGCGGGAGACGGTGCCGGCCGGGCGCGTGTACTCGGCGGTCAGCTGGGTGAGCAGCGCGGAGAGCGTGGCGTACTCGCGGCCTGCTCCCAGCTGTCGGCGGACGGGTCCGTGCCAGGCCGTGAGCAGGCGTTCGGCGTCGGTGAAGCGGGGCGGGAAGGCGGGGGTGAAGAGCAGATGCGTGCCGTTCATCGTGTCGGCGGGGCCGAAGCGCTGGACTTGGCCCGGCCGCACCCTCAGCAGAGTGCCGGGGCGGCAGGGGTGGGTCACGTCGTCATCAATGTCCCGCACCCGCACACGTCCAGCCACGTGAGCATTGTCCTCGTCCGGCCGAGGCCGGACGGTGAACTGTCCAGTCCGGCTCCTACGATGCCGGTCATGGCACGCTTTGAGGATCTTCTGTCCCCGTTCTGGGACACCAGCAGCGACTACGGAGTGCAGCCGCCCCTGACCGACCGGGCGGTCGGGGAGGCCGAGCGGCTGTTGAACGTCACACTCCCCGACTCACTGTTGGACCTGCTCCGCAATCAGAACGGTGGCCAGGTCAGCGACAGCCGGAATGCCTTCCCCACAAGCCTGCCGACCTCTTGGAGTACCGACCGCGTCCCGTTCGACAGCGTGATGGGCATCGGTCACCGCGAGCGGACGCTGTCCATGCTCGACAGCCCGTACCTGGTCGAAGAGTGGGGCCTGCCCACGGCCGTGGTGCTGGTCTCGGGTGATGGGCACTACTGGATCGGGCTCGACTACCGGACCTGCGGCCGACACGGGGAACCGTCCGTTGCCTGGTTCGATGCGGACGACAACTCGGAACTGGCCCTCGCGCCGGACTTCCGGTCCTTCATCAAGGGACTCACCTCCGCCCGGGAGTTCGAGAGCGAGCGCAGCGAAGGCTCACCCGACTGACCTCACCCGCGAAGCGCCCACCAGCGGAGGCCAACTCCCTAGCACGAGCCCCATCACCGGGGCGAACCATGCCTGATGCGGCACTAGATGACGAGGGGCAGCAGGAGGACCAGTTCGCCGGCCACTACGGAGATGATTGTCTCCATGACGGACCAGGATTTCCGGCGACCCGTTTCGCCTCGCTCAGGCACCGTGCTCCAGCACGGGCGCGAGCTGCTCCGTCCACTTTGAGGTGGCGTGCTGAGGTCGCGGTAAGTGGCGACGTTGAACCGTTTGCAGTGCGAATAAGTTGATGCATCAACCGGATGGGTTAGTCTTGATTCAGGTCGGCCGGACTCCCGTCGGATTGAGCGGGATCAGGTCCATGAGGAGGACACATGGCAGTAGAAGTGAGTGACGTTCCCGAGGCCAAGCGGTACGAGGCCCGGGTCGACGGGGAGTCCAAGGTCGCGGGCGTCGCGGAATACATCCGTACGACGGAACTCGTTGCGTTCGTGCACACCGAGGTCGCGCCGGAGTACGAGGGCAGGGGAGTCGGGTCCGCGTTGGCCCGCGCCGCCCTCGACGATGCGCGTGCCTCGGGCCTGCGGGTGCTGGCCACCTGCCCCTTCATCGCGGGGTGGATCGGCCGTCACCCCGAGTACCAGGACCTGCTGTACCAGTCCCGCAGCAAGGTCAGCGACTGAACGGCCGAGCACGGCAGTGAGGGAGACCGGTATGAGCGGCAGATCCGAAAAGAAGGCGTACGAGGGGCAGTCGATCACGGTGACCTTCGAGGCCGGGCGCTGCCTGCACGCCGCCGAATGTGTCCGTGGTCTGCCCGAGGTGTTCGACACGGCCGAGCGACCGTGGATCCAGCCCGACAACGCCACGGCCGATCGCCTGGCCGAAGTGGTGCGGCGCTGCCCCTCGGGCGCACTGCAGTACCAACTCGCGGACGGCGGGGCGGAGTCCCCGGACCGGCCCACGCGGATCACGCGCGGTTCCGCCGGACAGCTGACCGTGCGCGGCGAGCTGAGCGTGGACACGCCGGAAGGCCCGCGCACCGAGACCAGGGTCGTGCTGTGCGGCTGCGGGCAGAGCCGCCTTCAGCCGTACTGCGACCACTCGGGGCCCTGCGGTCAGTGACGCAGCCGTGCCCGTCCCATCCCGACGCAAGCAATTGCCCCCGAGAGACCACAAGAGCTTGGAGCCGAGCAGATGTCCCGTGCAGTGCCGTTCTCCGAGTACGGCGCCACTGACGTGCTGCGTGTCGTCGATGTTCCGCCGCCCATCGCCGGCCCCGGTCAGGTGCGGCTCGCGGTGCGGGCCGCGGGTGTCAATCCGATCGACTGGAAGATCCTGCATGGCTACATGAGCCAGGTGATGCCCCTCGACCTTCCGGGCGGCCTCGGGTCCGACGTGGCCGGTGTGGTCGACCAGGTCGGCGAGGGGGTGACCGGGTTCAGCGTCGGCGACGAGGTGCTGGGGGCCTCCATCACCCCGTCCTACGCCCAGTCCGCACTCGCCGACCCCGCCGCGCTGCTCGCCAAGCCGGCCTCCGTTCCGTGGGAGGTGGCCGGGACCCTGGCGGGCCCGGGCATCACCGCCTGGGAGGTGCTGAACAAGCTCAAGGTGGCCAAGGGCGAGACACTGCTGGTTCATGCCGCCGTCGGTGGCGTGGGCACGTTCGCCGTGCAGCTGGCCGTCGCCCGTGGGGTGCGCGTCATCGGCACCGCGAGCGAGCGCAACCACGAGCAGCTCCGCTCCCTCGGCGCGGAACCGGTCACCTACGGCAAGGGGCTGGTCGAGCGCGTACGGGCCATCTCCCCCCCCAGGGTGTCGACGCGGTCCTCGACGCGTCCGGCCGCGGTGAGATCCCGGACTCGATCGAACTCGCCGGTGGCCCGTCGCGCGTCCTGACTCTCGTGGCCTTCGACGCGGCCGGCAGCGGTATCCAGATCCATATGACCGAGCCGGGAGCGGGCGGTCCCCAAGCGCTCCGGGACATCCTCGCCCTCATCGAGGCGGGGCAGCTGCGGGTGCCGATCTGGCGGACGTACCCCCTCGACGAGGTGGCGGCCGCGCTGGAGGTGAGCCAGTCGGGGCACCTGGGCGGCAAGCTCGTACTGCTCCCGGCCTAGAGGCGGACCGGGCGCGCGCTCCGCTCGAGCACGCGCGCCCCGGAGTCGTGGGCGTATGGGGGACGCGGATGCGGTGGGCCGCCTGCTGATGGCCCGCGGCTCCCCTGCGGTGGTGTTCTCAGTGCTTCAAGGCGCTCAGGACGGCGGTGGCCATGCCTTGTTCGCCGCGTTCGTTGGGGCGGACGACGGCTGCCGGGCTGCTGGGCCGGAGGGGCTCGATCCAGCGGGTGTCTGCCGGGGAGCAGGCATCGTGGCCGGTGGACGGAGCGAAGGTGTCGACGTATGTCGCTCCGGCGGCCTGTGCGCGTTCGCCGAGCATGGTGTTGAGCTGCTGTTGCTTCTGGTGCAGGAACGAGACGTCGCCGGGGGCGAGGGGCATGTCGCGGCCGCAGTGGGTGCCGGTGACGGGCACGATCGCCGGGTTAGCCGACGACGTAGACCTGGGCCTCGGGCGCGCGGCGTTCGATCTCGGTCAGGGCTCGGGTGAGCCGGTCACCCGTGGCACGGATCTTCTGGGCCACGGCGTCGGTGCCGTCGGAGGTGCACTTCTCCTTGCAAGGCGCCTTGTCGGTGGACTGGGGTGTGGTGAAGTTGGTGATCGTGGCGCCGCTGCAGCTCACGTCGCGGAAGTCGGCTGCCTTGAGGCCGAGTTCCTTGGCGACGAGCGCCGGGTAGTTGCGGCCGGACCGGTCGCAGCCGACCGGATTGCCGGTCTGGGGAGGGATCTTGGGGCCGGAGGTGTACGAGTCGCCGAGGGCGACGTAGGGCCCCTTGGGCGTCTCCTTCTTGTCGTTGCTGTCGGAGTTCTGTCCGATGCTCACGGCGGTGACGAGTACCCCGCACGCCAGGGCCACGCCTGTGCCGGTTCGTGCCAACGGTCCCATTGCTGTGTCCTGTTCTTCGTCGCGGATGCTGGGGTGCGGGGACGTTTCGGTGAGCACAGAGCGGTGTCGGGGTGGCCCGCGGGGTTCGGGCGCGTGGGGTGGGGCGGGTCAGGCCGGGCGTACGAGTCCGGTGTCGTAGGCGAAGATCACGGCCTGGACGCGGTCTCGGGCGTCGATCTTGGTGAGGATGCGGCCGATGTGGGATTTGACGGTGGATTCGGCCAGGTGGAGGCGCTCGGCGATCTCCTGGTTGGTCCAGCCGGTGGCTACGGCGGTGAGGACCTCGCGTTCGCGCTGGGTGAGGTCGTCGAGCCGGCGCTGCTGCTTGGGGAGTGGCCGGGGAGGCGGTCGTTGAAGGTGTCGATGAGTTTGCGGGTGAGGCCGGGGGAGATGACGGCGTCACCGGCGGCCACCGCCCGGACGCCGGCGACGAGTTCTTCGGGCAGGGCGTCCTTGAGCAGGAAACCGCTGGCTCCGGCGCGCAGGGCGTCGTAGGCGTACTCGTCGAGGTCGAAGGTGGTGAGGACCAGGATGCGGGAGCGGCCGCCGGACTCGACGATGTGGCGGGTTGCCTCGATGCCGTCCATGCCGGGCATGCGTACGTCCATCAGGACGACGTCGGGCGGAGTTCGGCCGTCATGCGGACGGCTTCGCTGCCGTTGGTGGCCTCGCCGACGACGGTCATGTCGGGCTGGGCCTCCAGGAGCATGTTGAAGCCCATGCGTTGCAGGGCCTGGTCGTCGACGATGAGGGCGGTGGTCATGAGTGGTGCTTCTCCGGGGAGTTGGAGGTCGGGGTGGGGATGAGGAGTGCGTGGACGGTCCAGCCGCCCTGGTCGTTGGGGCCCGCGGTGACGGTGCCCTGGTAGAGAGCGGCACGTTCACGCATGCCGACCAGGCCACGGCCGCTGCCCGCGCGGCGACGGCCTGTTGCCGGGGCGCGGGCCGGGCCCGGGTCCTCGACGGTGACCCGAACGGCGTCCGGGGCGGCCGCGACGGACACGCGGACCGAGGTGTCGGAGACGGCGTACTTGACCGTGTTGGTCAGGGCCTCCTGGACGATGCGGTAGACGGAGAGCTGGAGACCCGGGGGCAGGCCGGTCAGGTCGCCCTGGGCGTCCAGGTCCACGGTGGGGCCGGCCGCGCGGACGCGGTCCAGCAGTGAGTCGAGGTCGGACAGACCGGGTTGGGGGGCGAGGGGTGCGTCGTCCGCTCGGTCCTTGTCGCCGTCGTCGTCGCTGATGACGGCGAGCAGGCGGCGCAGTTCGGCCAGGGCATCGCGTCCGCTTGCGCTGATGATGCGGAGGGTCTGGGCGCCGCGTTCCGGTTTTGTCTCGGCGAGGGCGGCGGCGACCGGACCGTCGCCGAACACGGCGCGGTGAGCGGTGATGCCGGGGATACCGAGGCTCGCGCCGAGCTCGTCGCCGACGTGGTCGGGGAGGGGGACGGCCTGGTGGTCGGGTACGACGGTGTACTGGGCCGCGGTGCCGAACGGACGGTAGGACTGGGCGCCGTGGGTCCACACCCGCTGCCCCACACGGCGGGCGTCAGGCAGGACGCGAAGTGCCTTGTCCGGCCCGTCCTGGAGTCCGAGCGGACCCGGCGGCTCTGTTCCCTGCCGGCGGACTGGAGCGCGTCGGTGATCGCGCCCTGGGCTACCGGCGGTGCATGGTCTCCAGAGCGGCGGTCAGTACGTGGGGGTCATGGTGGCCCTTGTAGACCTCCGGGGGGCGCTTGTCCAGGTTCAGGAGCTGTGCCACCGCCGTCCAGGCGGTTCGCACGGAGTACTCGACGGTGAAGACGACATCGTCGGGCACCTCCGCGAACTGTCCGATGAAGGCCAGGTTCACCGATCCCTCGGGCACCACCTGGGGCCGGTCGCCGCCGCGACGGGCCAGGAACTGGCTGGTGATGTACGGCATCACGCACGGCACGACGGTGGAGGTCTCCAGGACCCGGGCCGCTGTCTGCTCGTCGAACGGGAGGTGGTGCAGGACCTCTTCGAGGATCTCCCGGCCGGAGCACATGGTCATCGGCTTGGGCGTGTGGTTGCCTGCACGGCCGGGGAACAGGCCGTAGCCCCACCAGACGGAGACATCCTCGGGCTGGTCCCGGTAGACGGGCTGTCGGTTGGCGACGATGGTGAGCAGCCAGTTGGAGTCGGTGAAGGTCATCAGGCCGCCCTTGCCGGCCGGACGGCGGCTGAACTCCTCGAGTGCCTTCAGGAAGGCGGGGTCCTTCGTGGTGACCGTGAACGACTCCCAGCGGGACGCCTTGACGTCCTTGTCGAAGACTTCCGGGTCGCCGAAGTCGTCGCGTCCGCGGGCCAGCCGGTGCCACAGCAACCAGGCGTCCGAGCGATGCGGAGCCGGCGGGGGCGCGGAGGTGTGCGAGCCGAGGCTGGAGGCATCGGTCATGGACCCGTTGGTGACGAAGACGAGGTCCTCGGGAGTGACGGCGATCTTCTCGTCCTGGCCGTCCCGGCTCAGGTAGAGAATCTCGACCGTGCCGCTCTCGGTTCCCGGAGTGAACCCGAGGTCGATGACACGGCAGCCCGTGTGGACGGTGACACCGCGCTCGCGGAGCCAGGTCGTCAGCGGCCGCACGATGGAGTCGTACTGGTGGTAGCGGGTCCGGTGGATGCCCGACATGGTGGAGAACCCGGGGAAGAGGTGGATGAAGCGCCTCAGGTAGCGGCGGAACTCGATCGCGCTGTGCCAGGGCTGGAAGGCGAACGTGGTGCACCACATGAACCAGAAGTTGGTGGTGAAGAAGTGTTCGCCGAAGCAGTCGGTGATCCGCCTGCCGTCCAGGTGCCCCTCGGGGGTGGCCAGGCAGCGGATCAGCTCCAGCCGGTCACGCTCGGAGAATCCCATCGAGGTCGTGTCGAGGATCTTGCCGTCTCCGTCGACGAGACGGGCGATGTCGTCCCAGGCGAACTCCTCGTGTCCGGCCAGGATCTCCTCCGTCACGGAGACGGAGGGGTCGTCGAGGGTGGGGATGCCGGACAACAGGTCGTACGTGCAGCGGAACTCGGCCTCGAACATCCGCCCACCGCGCATGGTGTAGCCGGCGTCCGGCGTACCGGCCGCGTCCAGGCTGCCGCCGACGGTCCGCTGTTCCTCGAAGAGGTGGATGTCGGATCCCTTGAAGCCGCCGTCGCGGATCAGGAACGTGGCAGCGGCCAGCGATGCGATCCCGCTGCCCACCAGATATGCCTTGGCCATCACACAACTCCTCGTTCTCGCAGGTCGATCGGGAATCACTTATCCCAGGGTCTTTTTTCGGCCCGGGGTTCCGCAGTGGGCCGTTGGTCACCTCATGGGTCCGGACGGCCCTCGAAGTGGATTTCCGCGCTGTTCGCCCACAGGCGGAAGGCAGCACGGCGGCCCGGGTCGGTGGACCGTCACGGACCGGGCTTGTTCTCACCACGGATTCACGCCGTGCGGGAGTCCTCTGCCGCGCTGCCGGAGTCCGAGGCGGGACCCGACCGCCCGCTTCCGCCGCGCCACGGCGGGGCCGTCGTCCGGTGGCCGTTGTCCCAGGCATGGGTGGCCTTGTCGGTCTGGCGGCGCAGCCGGTCCTGGAGTCGGTCGATGACCCCCGTGCCCGTAGCGTCTTCGGCCATGGCGACCACCTGGTGACCGCCGACATGCAGGTCGGCCGTGGCCGACCACGGGCGGTCGGCGTGGTGGGCGGTTGCCCGCACAATGCGCACCTCGCCGGTGACGGCGGGCAGGCCCGGCCTGGTCACGACGGCGTCGATCTTCGTACGGGCGTACGCCAGGGTCTCCTCGTCCACGGCGCCATCGGAGCGCAGCTGAATCATGGGCGTCGCCTGGGTGTTGTCGGTGCTCATGCTGGGTTCCTCCTCGGGGACATCAGAACGTTCGGTGCGGTTCAGGCCGCGGTGTCGGGCAGCCAGAGGTCGGGCCCGAAGATCTCGTAGCGGATGCGTCGTGCGGGAATCCCGGTGCTCAGCAGTTGTCCGCGTACCTCGCGCATGAAGGGGAGCGGGCCGCACAGGAACATCGTGGCGCCGTAGGGGAGTTGGATCTCGCTCAGGTCCATCAGGCCGGTGCGGGAGGCGGGTTCTTCCGGTCCGGGTCGCTCGTACCAGAAGACGGCTCGGGCGCCCGGCAGTTGCCTGACGAGGTCGCGTGTCTCGGCGCGCAGGGCGTGTTCGGCGGGGGAGCGGTCGGCGTGCAGGACCAGTACCGGGCGGGTCGAGCCGTGAGCGGCGAGGTGGGCCAGGATGCCGGCCATGGGAGTGCAGCCGATTCCCGCCGAGACCAGGACGAGAGGGACGGTGGCGTCGGCCCGGTCGTCGAGGAACACATCGCCGAACGGCGTGGACAACGTCAGTTCGTCCCCCTCACGGATGTGGTCGTGCAGCAGGTTGGAGACCTCGCCATCCGGACCGGCGGCGTCACCCGTGACTCGCTTCACGGTGATCCGCCGCAGTTCTCCGCCCGGGTCCGAGGACAGGCTGTACTGACGCAACTGGTGCACTCCGCCGGACATGCGCACCCGTACGCTCACGTACTGTCCCGCCCGGGCCCGCGGCGCCGGCTCGCCGTCCGCCGGGCGGAGCAGGAAGGACACCACGTCGGTGGTCTCGGCGCGGCGTTCGACGACCGTCCACTGCCGCCAGATCTCGCCGGGCTGCACCCCGGCGTCCTGGTAGAGGCGGGCTTCCTGGCTGATCAGGGCGCCGGCCATCAGCCAGTAGACCTCGTCCCAGGCGGCCGCCACCTCGGGTGTGACCGCGCCGCCGAGGACCTCGGCTATCGCGCCGAACAGGTATTTGTGCACGATCGTGTACTGGTCCTCGGTGACGCCGACGGCCGTGTGCTTGTGCGCGATCCGGGCCAGCAGCACGTCCGGGCGGGTGTCCGGATCGTCGAGGAGCGCGGTCGCGAAGGCGCCGATCGAGCCGGCCAGGGCGCGGCGCTGGGCGCCGCTGGCCTGGTTTGCGCGGTTGAACATCCCGTCGAGCAGTTCCGGCCGGTCGTTGAACATCGTGTCGTAGAAGCGGGTGGTGATCTCGTCGAGCGCCCCTGCCACGGCGGGCAGGGTGGCCCGTACGAGAGCGGCGGATTCTGTGGACAGCATGGAGCCTCCCGGACAGGGCGGATGAAGGGGAAAGGAGCCGCATCGCGTTGGGGCGGCGGTCTTCTGTGTAGCAGGCGTCGGACCGCGTTTCGGAGCCGTTTGGCGGCAGTGGGCGAAGAGGGGCCGAAGGGCCCCATCACCTCAGGCGCATCGGCCCCACCGGGTCCGTGCGGCCGGGGTCGGACGGCGCTTTGGCGCTGCCCCCTCGACCCCTGCCACGGCCGTCCTCGTGGAGGGGCGCCTACGAGGCAGCCGTCGCCCGGATGGTGTGGGCGGCGACGAGCCACGAGGCCTGCCCACACGGTCGTCTGAACACGCCAGGCCTGGTCAGTTCACCGGAACGGCGGCTGCGATGCGCGCGCTACGGTCGTTCTGCCCGTTCGTCGTCCGGAGGGCCCTGCACACGGCCGTAGTAGGCCGTACGCATGAGTTCCTGCATGTCGTCGAGCATGGGCATCCGCGGGTTGGCCGGGGCGCACTGGTCCTCGTAGGCGTTGAGAGCCTGCTGGGGGAGTGCGTCCAGGAAGGACCGCTCGTCGACGCCGAGAGCCTGGAACGTCGGCTCGATACTCAAGGCGTCGCGGAGGCGTTCCACTGCTGAGGCGAGGGACTCGACGCCCTCGGCCGGGGTGGTGGCGGGCAGTCCGAGGGTCTGGGCGATGTCCTGAAAGCGTTCGGGGGCACGGTAGTTCTCGTACTTGGGCCAGCCGGTGGGCTTCGTGGGGACGGTGCCGTTGTAGCGGATGACGTGCGGAAGCAGAACGGCGTTGGTACGGCCGTGCGCGATATGGAAGGTGGCGCCGAGGGTGTGGGACATGGCGTGGACGATGCCGAGGAAGGCGTTGCCGAAGGCCATGCCCGCGATGGTGCCCGCGTTGTGCATCTTCTCCCGGGCCTCCGGCCGGGCCGCGCGGTCGTTCACCGCTGCCTCGATGTTGGCGAAGATCAGCCGGATCGCGTGCAGGGCGAGGCCGTCGGTGAAGTCGTTGGCGTAGACCGACACGTACGCCTCTATGGCGTGGGTGAGGGCATCGAAGCCGCTGTCGGCGGCCAGCGCCCGGGGCAGCCCAGTAGTGAGGAGCGGGTCGATGATGGCCACACTGGGAGTGAGGGCGTAGTCGGCCAGCGGGTACTTCTTGCCGGTGGCGGGGTCGGAGATGACGGCGAACGGGGTCACCTCGGCGCCGGTGCCGGAGGTGGTGGGGATGCACACCAGGCGGGCGAGCCGGCCGAGGACGGGGAAGCGGAAGGCGCGCTTGCGGATGTCGGAGAACTTGTGCCGCATGTCGGCGAAGTCGACGTCCTTGCCCTCGGCCTGCTGTTCGTACAGCAGCCACATCACCTTGGCCGCGTCCATGGGAGAGCCGCCGCCGAGCGCGATGATGGTGTCCGGGTGGAAGTCGCCCATCAGGCGAGCGCCGCGCCGGACGGAGTCGATGCTGGGCTCGGGTTCGACGTTGTCGATGACCTGGATGGTGACCGGTTCCCGGCGCCGCCGTAGCACGCGCTCGACCCGGTCGACGAGGCCGAGCCGGGTCATCGTCGCGTCGGTGACGATGGTGACGCGGTGAACCTCCGGCATGGAGGCGAGGTACTGGATGGCCTGTGGCTCGAAGTAGATCTTCGGTGGGACCTTGAACCACTGCAGGTTGTTGCGGCGCACCGAGACGCGCTTGACGTTCAGCAGCTGGGCGGCGGACACGTTGTTCGACACCGACGTGCTGCCCCAGGAGCCGCACCCCAGTGTCAGTGACGGCAGCAGGCTGTTGTAGATGCCGCCGATCGCGCCCTGGGAGGACGGGGCGTTGACGATGATCCGCACGGTCTTCATGCGCCTTCCGTACGCCTCCGCCAGCGCGAGGTCCTCGGTGTGGATGACGGCGCTGTGCCCCTGCCCGTGAAAGGCCACCATGTCGGCGGCCAGGTCGAAGCCCCGCTGCTCGGAGTCGGCGCGGAGCACGGCGAGGACCGGGCAGAGCTTCTCCCGGGTGAGCGGTTCGTCCGCGCCGACCCGGTCGGCCTCGACCAGGATGAGCGACGTGTCGTCCGGCACGGAGAATCCGGCCTGCTCGGCGATCCAGGCCGGGCTCTGGCCGACGGCCGCGGAGTTGACCTTGGGCTCGCAGCCCGCGCCCGCGGTGCCCGCGGGGAACAGGAACGCCTCCAGCTTGGCCTTCTCCTCGGCGGTCGCCAGATGGGCGTGCAGGGTGAGGAATTCGGCGAGGGCCGAGTCGTAGATCTCCTCGTCCAGGATGACGGCCTGTTCGGAGGCGCAGATCATGCCGTTGTCGAACGACTTGGACAGCACCAGGTCGTTTACGGCTCGGCGCAGCTTGGCGGTCCGGTGGACGTAGGCGGGGACGTTGCCGGCGCCCACTCCCAGAGCGGGCTTGCCCGCCGAATAGGCGGCCTTGACCATGGCGTTGCCGCCGGTGGCGAGGATCAGGGAGACACCTGGGTGTCGCATCAGGGCGCCGGCCGCCTCCACGGACGGGGCCTCGATCCACTGCACGCAGTACTCGGGCGCACCCGCTGCGACCGCCGCGTCGCGCACGATGCGGGCCGCCTGCAAGCTGCAGCGCTGAGCGGAGGGGTGGAAGGCGAACACGACCGGGTTACGTGTCTTCAGCGCCATCAGTGTCTTGAAGATCGTGGTGGAGGTCGGGTTGGTCACGGGAGTGATGGCGCACACCACGCCGACGGGCTCGGCCACCTCGATCATGTCCTCGATGTCGTCGCGGGCGATGACGCCCACCGTCTTCATCGGGCCCATGCTGTGCGTGACGTGCTCGCAGGCGAACATGTTCTTGGCGGCCTTGTCCTCGAAGACGCCGCGTCCGGTCTCCTCCACCGCGAGCCGCGCGAGCGCGGTGTGCTGGTCCAGGGCGGCGACCGACGCCTTCTTCACTATGTGGTCGACCTGCTCCTGATCGAGCGCCTCATAGTCGGCGAGTGCCTTGAGCCCGTTCGTCACCAGCCGGTCCACCGTGATGGCGATGTCGGACGGCGTGGCGGCGGGGCCGGCGGTCGCGGCTGGGTCGTCGTGGCGGGTCATGGGGGCGAGCCTCCGTTGTCGAGAGGGCACCGCCGCAGAGGCGGCGGCGCGTGGAGGGAACGGCACGGCTGGGGGAGAGAAAGAGACCGGTACCGCTCCCACCAGCACCGTCTCTCGTCCGGGGTGCTCCGGCCCAGGTCCCGTTGGTCCCTTTGTCGGGCTGACCGGCCCCGAAGCCTCCGGGCCGCGCTACGCGCCCTGGGCGAGCTGGGTGGGGAACACGGTCTGTTCGTCGAACAGTTCGCGGTTCTGGAGAGAGTGGACTCGGGTCATTCCGTTGGTCTTGCGGGAGCCAGGCAGGGGCGAGGGCGCAGGTCGCGTTGGCGAACTCCCTCAGGAGTCCTCTCACACGGCCTACCTGGCCCAAGGCCAGTGAACCCCCGCGTACAAGGGCCGTTGTGGACCTCTGACAGGCCCTATTGGCCCATGCGCCCCGCCCTGCGGCGGGGTTGGCTGGAAGCACAGAGAAGGACATCGACGAGGGAGGGCGAGGGCAGTGGGTACCAGTCTCACACCGGAGTTTTGGGAGCGGTTCGCGGTGCTGCTCGTGCTTGCGGCGGGTCTGACGTGTGTCCTCGCCGCGGTCTTCGACGATCTCGCCGTCCGGGTCCTGCGCAGTCGGGCACACAGGACGCCGCCACAGGCGCCGTACCGGCCGGAGCGGAACGACCGCCGTGCGTCGGTGCACTGCTGAGGCGTTCGGCGAGCAATGCTTCGTGGGCTGGGGACTTGGTCCCCGGCCCGCGCCGCGTGTCACAGGCACCCAGTGACATCAAAACTCGGTTCTGGCACAGATCTTGGGGATCGGTCACCGAGGGTCGCTGAAGCAGACCACCGGGCTGAGCTGGGAGGTTTGGTGCGCGACCGGCTCGGGGCACAGTTGTGTCCCAGGTGCTCTGGAGCGAGCCCGTACTGATCTGCGGTTTCACTCGGGAGGCGGCATCCGGCTGCCCGTCAAGGTGCCAGTTGAGCGCGGCGTGGTGAGCCGGTGTCCAGGGTTTCGGCGGTGTCGTCCGTCCGGTGGCTCAGCTGTTCGGTCACGTCCACTACTCCGTCCACGCCTTGGCACAACCGCACGGCGACGGGGATGAGGGATTTCCGTTCGACGGTTCCCTTCAGGGACACCCGGCCGTCCACGACACGAACGGTCACCGAGTCGGGGGCGATGCCCAGCGTGCGGACCAGTACGTTCCCGGAGATCTCCTCGCGGATGGCACTGTCACCGCGTAGGAACACCCGCAACAGGTCGGCGCGGCTGATCAGTCCGATCAGCCGGTCGGCTTCGTCCACCACCGGCAGCCGCTTGATGTGGTAGCGCTCCATCACCTGGGCGGCCTCCACCACTGTCCATTGCGGCCGGGCCGTGATGGCCGGGCTGTTCATCAGGCCTTCAGCGGTGGTCGCCTCCCGCTTGGCCCGGTCGACGGGGCGCGAGTGCAGGACCGGCAGCAGCCCTGCGGGGTCCAGCTGGCCCGCCTCCTTGCGCAGTAGATCCGCCTCGGAGACCACACCCACGGGCCGGTCGTCGTCGTCCACGACCGGTACCGCCGTGATGTCGTACTCGGCGAGCAGCTTGGCGATCTCCTTGAAGCCGGTGTTTTTGCGTACTCGTACGACCGATGTCGTCATCAGATCGCTCACCATCCGGTGCTGCATGACTCCCGCCTCCTGCGTCACATGTGTCCCCCTTCCACTGTGCGGCGCCCTGGGCCGTCGCCCCATGGGCCGGTCGGCCCCGGCTACGGCCGACCGGCCCGGTGGGCGCGAGACGTCGATGCTGAGGAGACGTGTGCGGGAGCGCCGGTCAGGTGACCGGAGGCCAGCCGGGAGTTCGCGATCGCGCGGGCCTGTGAGGTGCACCTGGTCAGCAGCACCGCGAGCCATGCTTTCCAGGTCCGCCGGCCGCCACACGGTCGAACGAGAACCGACGCGAGACCGTTCTGCCCTTGTGCCCACGGCGCTTTCGCAGCCTGCTCGGTCAGTGCTGATCTGCCTGAGGGCCAGTGCCGTCGAGACCGAGGTCGAGGTAGGGGTCGGGGTCCGGGTCGAGGAAGAGGCGCGGTGTGCGGCGCGGAGTGGGAGGTCCTTCCGGGCCGTAGCCGAGTCGGATGAGCATCTGGACGTGGTCGAACGGAGACGTCGCGGAACGCAGCTCGTCGCGGAGATCGGTCCACTCCAGGGCCTGGTGCAGAAGCGAGGTGCGCACTCCGTGGGCTGTCGCGACGAGCAGGACGCGCTCAAGAGCCTGTCCGGCCCGGAGCCAGTCGATGCGCCGGTCGTGACAGGTGCTGAGCGACACGAGCGTAGGTGTCCGTTCGAACGGCCGGGCCGGTAGCTGTTCCAGGGATCGCCGCGCGCTGAAGTCACGCAGAGGAAGCTGCTCAAAGGTGTCCTGGGGCCCGAGCGCCGTGGACGGGATGCCGGTGTCCGCGGCCCCGTCCCGGTTCGTCCAGCGGCGGCTTTCGGTGCTGCGTGACGGGTCGGCGTGGTTGCGGTGCTCCGCTTCGGCGGTGACCCGTAGCAGCCGCGCAGTCTCGCGCGGTCCGGTGACGGCGAGCGTCGCGCCTTCGGAGTGGGCGGCTTCGGCAAGTTCGTGGAGCACGGCCCTGGGAACAGGTTGGTTGGCGAAGGGGAAGCGGCTGCTGTGCCGGTGCCAGATCGCCTCGTACAGGTCGTCGCCGTGGAGTGTGCGCGGGCTGGTGCGCATGGTGATGTGCGTGGAGGCGAGCAGACCGGGGTGGTGGGGATCCGGGAGCAGCCGAGTGACCGGCTTCCAGCCGAACTGACTCACCGCTACCCGCAGATTGAACAGGGCCGCGCCGGCGGAGATGTGCAGGGCCCGGCCGTGCGGGTCCTCGTGCGGAAGCCCCCGCTCGGCGGCGGCGTGGATCTCCATGGTGGTCGAGTCGGCGTCGAGACGGAAACGCCAGGGCTGCGTGTTGTGCATCGAGGGCGCGGCGACGGCCGCCGAGATCAGCTTCTCCAACGCTGATGAGTCGAGATATGTGGCAGACATGCGGGCCTCCTCTCGGACGAGGCGAGCTGCAGGGCGTGCGATGCCCTGAGCCTGCTGCCGTGAGAAGAGCGGGGCGAAGGGGCCGTCCGGCCCCAACCTGAGGCTGGGTGGGTACCGAGAGCGGGCAGCAGCGCCGAGTGGCCCCTCCTGGCCCGGAGTCTGGCCTGCTGGTCCCCGATGGAGGGTCCGGTCGGTCCCTCCCGTTTGGTGGGCGCCGGTGGGACGTTCCTCGCAGCAACTGACAGGGAGTGCTGTCGGTACTCGGAAGGGGGTGTGCACCGATGGCGAGCACGTGTCGTACGAAGGCGGCGAAGGTGTGGTTGTGGCGCTGGCGGCGTAATCCATTGCGGCGTCACAGCGATCGCGTGGAGGCTTGGATCGTGCTCGTCACCTGGGCATTCGTGCTGCAGGTCGGGGTGCTCGCGGGCCTGGCGGCGGCGGAGTCGGTGCAAAGTGGCCTTGCCGAACAACGCGCCGGATCGCGCGCGATCCCGGCTGAGCTGACCGAGGACGCGGCGAAAACCGCGCTCACCAGGACGTCCGTTTTCAGCGGCGACGACAAGGTATGGGGGACGGTTCGCTGGACCGCCGCTGACGGTACGGCGCACAGGGGGCGGACAAGGGTTGAGCCGAGCAGCGCCGCGGGCGCCACGGTCACCGTGTGGACGGACGACAAGGGCAGGTTGGTGGCGAAGCCCGTCACCGCATCTCAGGCGCGACTGCGGGCGGTGTTCACCGGCGTGCTGGCCGGACTGGGCGGCGGCGTCGCGGTGCTGGTCTGCGGACGGCTCGTACGCGTCGGTCTGGACCGGCGTCGCGTGGAACAGTGGGACGCGGAGTGGGAGCGGATCGGACCCAAGTGGAGCCGCGCGACCGGATGAAAGGCGCAGGCCGGGGACATCGCCGGGCCGGTAGGCCCACCCGCAGCCCGGTCTGGGCGCGCCACGCTGGAAGCACCAGGCAAGAAGGACGGTGTCCTCACCGTCACTGTTCCAGTACCGGAGGCGAAGACGGGTACCAGGAACTTCCCCGTGCAACACGTCTGAGCGTGGGTTCACCGTGCGCGGCCGGGAGATTCCTTCCGGCCGCGCACATGTCCGCCCATCGCCCGCCCGCCGGGCCATCGCCGGTTCACGGTGTCGCATTGCGCGTCCGCGTCCTTGATCGTGGGCCCTGTGACGAGGGGGCGGCGTCCGAACCGCCGGAGAGGTCGCATCTGACATCGACCACGCCCTCGACGGCCGACACACCAGACGGGCGGCGACGGGCGTCAGTGAGGAGTCCTCGGACTTCCCGGTGAGTGTCACGACGCCGTCTCTCACCTGCACCCCCTCGGGACGTCATGTACGGACGAGGGCGGGATCCAGGAAGGGGGCGGGACACGAGACGCAGATGCACGGACCGTCTGCGGATGACCTGCTCTCGCAGATGCGTGAACCCCTCGTCACTGTGCTGACCAGCGTGCGTACGGAGGCCGGCGCTGCCCGCCTGGGCGCGCAGGAGCGGAGGCGTCACGGGCCTCCCGATCCCGGAGCGGGGTCGTTGGGACCCACCGCTCGGCGCGGTCGCCGTCGTACCCGCCCTGGACCACAAGTCCAACAGGCCTTGCAGATAGGGCCGTTCAGCCCCACGGCCGCGGCCCTTCGGCATCCGCCGCCATGTGCCCCGCGCCACCAGAGTGGTTGCTGTCGGGCACCGGTCCGGCACTCTCCGATTCCCCGAAGGGATCACCATCATGGCCGTGCACGAGCACCCTCACCGGAGCCCGGGGTTCCACCTGCCGTCGTTCCGCAGGAGCCGGACCGCGTCCACCTCTGAGTCCGCCGTGTCGGCGAGCACCGACACACACTCTCTGCGGGCCTACTCCTTCGCCTCGCTCCGGCTGCTGACGGGGTTCGTCTTCCTGTGGGCGTTCCTCGACAAGACCTTCGGCTTCGGTTATGCCACTGCGTCGGGCAAGGGCTGGATCGACGGCGGCTCGCCGACCAAGGGCTTCCTCGGTGGCGTGGCCGCGGGGCCGATGGAGTCCACCTTCCACTCCTGGGCGGGCGACACCTGGGCCGACTGGCTGTTCATGGCCGGCCTGCTGGGTATCGGGCTCGCCCTGATCGGCGGGATCGCGCTGCGGCTGGCCGCTGTCGCGGGCACGGCGTTGATGGCGCTGATGTGGATCGCCGAGTGGCCGCCCGCCAAGCACCTCTCCGACGGCTCGGCCAGCATGTCCCCCAACCCGTTCGTGGACTACCACCTCATCTACGCCGTCGTCCTCATCGCCCTGGCGCTGGTCGCGGCAGGCGACACCCTCGGCGTCGGCAAGCTCTGGGCCAAGCTGCCCATCGTCCGGAACCACGGCTGGCTGCGCTGACCGCTGGAGAGGAGGGCCGGCCTCATACAGGGGGCCGTCTTCTCCTCCGCCGGCCGCGGGTCCATGGGGCCGATGGGTTCCTTCCGGGGACCCGCGGCCCCTGCACCGCGCCCCCCTCACGACGCGACGCTGGAACCGGCGTCGAGCGATCCCGGTTCAGGAGGTGGAGATCATGCCCCGCACCGTCTGCTGCGGCGCCATCTGCCCGAGCTGGCCGTGCCGGTGGTGAACCTCGTCGACATGACCCGGCTGCTGCGTCAGCTGATGGCCGACGCCCGCACCCGGCAGCACGCCTGGATCCGCGAACACGGCACCGACCTGCCCGAGGTCACCGACTGGACCTGGACCGCCTGAAAACCCCTACCCCGCATCAGCTGAAAACCCCACCCCCGCGAAGGAGTTCATCGCCATGACCGTACGCGTCGGCATCAACGGCTTCGGCCGCATCGGCCGCACCTATCTGCGCGCGGCACTCGACCGGGCGGAGGCGGGCACCCAGGACGTCGAGGTGGTCGCCGTCAACGACATCGCGCCGCCCGCCACCCTGGCCCACCTCCTGGAGTACGACTCGACGTTCGGACACATCGGACGTGAGGTCCTGCACGACGACAGCTCGATCACCGTCGACGGCCGACGCATCTCCGTCTCCGCCGAGCGCGACCCGGGGGCCCTGCAGTGGTCCGACCACGGCGCCGACATCGTCATCGAGTCCACCGGCCGCTTCCGTGACCGCGACGCCGCCGCACTGCACCTGAAGGCCGGCGCCCACACGGTGCTGCTCTCGGCGCCCGGCAAGAACGCGGACGCGACCATCGTGATGGGTGTCAACGACGACACCTACGACCGGCACAGCGACCGGATCGTGTCCGCCGCCTCCTGCACCACCAACTGCGTCGCGCCCATGGTCAAGGTGCTCCACGAGGCCTTCGGCATCGAGCGCGGCGTGATGACCACCATCCACGGCTACACCAATGACCAGTCCCTGCTGGACGGTCCCCACAAGGATCTGCGCCGGGCCCGCTCGGCGGCCCTCAGCATCATCCCGACCAGCACGGGAGCCGCCCGCGCCGTCGGGCTGGTGGTACCGGAGCTGGCCGGCGCCCTGGACGGCATCGCGGTGCGCGTGCCCGTCGAGGACGGCTCGCTCACCGACCTCGCGGTGGTTCTGCGGACGGCGGCGACGGCAGAGGAGGTCAACACCGCCTTCGCCGAGGCGTCGGAGGGACCACTGAACGGCATCCTCCGCGTCTCGAAGGCGCCGATCGTCTCCCGGGACGTCATCGGCGACCCCGCCTCCTGCGTCTTCGACCCGGCCCTGACCCAGGCCAACGGCACGCTGGTGAAGGTCTTCGGCTGGTACGACAACGAGTGGGGCTACACCAACCGGCTCCTCGATCTCACCGCACTGGTGGCCGACAACCGTTGACAGCGGAGCGACGCGGCCCGCGTACCCCGTCTGCTGCGGGGCGCGGGCCGCCGTGGTCCTCGACACCGACTGCGTCATCCGGTGCCGCTGCCGGAGCTGTCCGAGCCCGGCTTCACCATTCGCACCGAGGCCATCGCGGGGTGCAACTGTGCCTGGCTGCTGACCAGTTGAGGATCTCGGTGTCTCATCCGACCGGGATCCGATCGACGTCGCCCGGGCGCACCGCACCATGTCCGTGGCGCCCGGGGAATCCTGCACCCTCACCCTCACCCTCACCCTCACCCCGCCGACCGTGACCGGACGGTCCTTGCGTCAGCGCGGAACCACGGTCACCGGGCACTCGGCGTGCTCCAGCACGGCCCGCAGTGTGGACCCCAGCGACCGGCCCGCGCGGCCGACCACCAGGAGCCCCGCCGAGGCCGACGCATGGACCAGGGCCGCCGACGGGCTCTGCAAACGGACGTCCTCGTAGACGTCCACCTGCGGATACTTCTCCCGCCAGGGCCGCAGCGCGTCCGACAGCAGTTGGACCTCCTGGTCCTCCCACGCGCCACGGTCCTCCTCCGGCACCGCGTAGGGCATCCACTGCTCGGCGGCGGACGGGAGCTGCCAGGCATGCACGGCGTGCAGCCGGGCACCGCGGCGCCGGGCTAGGTCGAACGCGAAGTCCACGACCGCGCTCACCGGATCACGGGCGTCGACCCCGACAACGATCGGCTCGGTCATGACAGTTCGTCCCTCCGTGCGTACGGGAGTCCAGGGTGTCCACCATCCGCCGTGGTCCGGCCTTTGATGCAGGGGCCGACCGGCCCATACGGCGCACCCGATCAGCCCCTGGGACGGAGCCGCGCAGCGCTGGATGCTCGAAGGGCCAAGAGGTTTGAGGAGGCCGAAGATGACGGACGACGAGCGCGACCGCCCCACCGTGCACGCCCTGCTCGCGGACGGCACCACCGTGTGCATACGGTCCGTGCGGCCCGGTGACCACGAGCAGCTGCGAGGACTCTACGAGGAGATGTCAACGGAGAACCTCCGGCTGCGGTTCTTCGCCGCGAGCCGCCGCTCCGCCGACCTGGCCGCAGACCGGGCCGCGGCGCCGGCGCGCCCCGGTTACCGCGCGCTGCTCGCCGAGACCCAGGGCCGGGTGATCGGCCTCGCCGAGTACGAGACCGGCGACGACGCGCAGACGGCCGAGATGTCGATCGCCGTGGCCGACGGGCTGCACCACCGAGGCGTCGGCACCCTCCTTGTCGAACACCTCGTCTCCGCGGCCCGTGCGGACGACGTCACCACGTTCACCGCCGACGCGCTCAGCGAGAACTACGAAGTGCTCCGGCTCTTCACCGACCTGGGCCTGCGCGCCGCACGCCGGTTCGAGGGCCCCGAGGTGCGCTGCACCATCGCACTCGCCGAGGACGACACCTATCTTTCAGCCGTCGAGGCCCGTGGCCGGGCCGCCGACATCGCCAGCCTGGAACCTCTGCTGCGCCCCGACGTGGTCGCCGTGGTCGGCGCCGGCCGCAGGCCCGGATCGGTGGGACGGGCCCTCCTGCACCATCTGCACGCCGGCGGATTCACCCGGCGGCTCTTCGCGGTGAACCCGCACGTCTCGTCGATCCTCGGCGTGCCGTCCTACCCGTCGGTCGGCGCCCTGCCCAAGGTCCCCGATCTCGCGGTCCTCGCGATCCCGGCCGATGCCCTGCCCGCCACGGCCGAAGAGTGCGGCAAGGCCGGCGTCCGGGCGCTGCTCGTGGTGACCGCCGGGCTCGACAGCGACCAGGCGGAAGCGCTCATGGCAGCGTGCCGCACCTACGGCATGCGGCTGGTCGGCCCCAACTGCCTCGGCATCTCCAACACCGACCCGAGGCTCCGCCTCGACGCCACCTTCGCCGCCGGCCATCCGCGCCCCGGCACGGCGGGCGTCGCCGTACAGTCCGGCGGCGTGGGCATCGCCCTGCTCGACGGGCTGTCCCGGCTCGGCATCGGCGTCTCCTCCTTCGCGTCGCTCGGCGACAAGTACGACGTCAGCGGCAACGACATGCTCCAGTGGTGGGAGAGCGACGGCCGTACCGACCTCGCCCTGCTGCACCTGGAGTCCTTCGGCAACCCGCGGGCATTCGCCCGCACCGCCCGGCGCGTGACCCGCCGCATGCCCGTCCTGACGGTCGACGCGGGCCGTACCGAGGCCGGTCGCCGTGCCGCCGCCTCGCACACCGCGGCCGCCGCGACCCCGACCGTGACCCGGCAGACGCTGTTCACCCAGGCGGGCATCACCGCCACCGGCTCGGTGGGTGAACTCCTCGAAACGGCCGCCCTGTTGCACTCCCAGCCGCTACCGGACGGGACCCGCGTGGCGATCGTCACCAACGCGGGCGGCGCGGGTGTCCTCGCGGCGGACGCCTGCGCCGAGGCCGGACTGTCCCTGCCCGCCCCCACCCCCGAACTGATCGACGACCTGCTCGCGCTGCTGCCCGAGGGCGCCGCCGTGGGCAACCCCGTCGACGCCACGGCGGCCGTCACGGAAGACCAGCTCAGGGACTGCGTGGACCGGCTTCTGCGGTACCCGGGTATCGACGCCGTGCTGGTGGCTCTCGTCCCCACCGCCGTCGCCGTGGCGACCGGCGACGACCTCGTGCGCGCCCTCACCGACGGCCCCGGACGGCGGGAACGGCCGGTCGCCGTCGTACGCCTTGAGCAGGACCTGCCGGTCAAGCTGCTGCCCACGCCGGAGGGCGGTGCCATCCCTTCGTACGCCGAGCCGGTCGCGGTGGCGCGGGCCCTGGCGCACGCCGCCCGTCGTACGGCCTGGCTGAACCGGCCCGCGGGCACGATCCCGGAGCTGACGGAGGTCGACACGGCCCGAGCGCACACGGTCGCCGAGACCTACCTCGCCGCCCATCCGGACGGCGGCTGGCTCGACCCGCGCACCTGCGCCGAACTCCTCGCCTGCTACGGCATTCCGCAACTCCCGTGGGCCTGGGCCGAGACCGAGGACGACGCCGTCATCGCCGCCGAACGACTGCGTGGTGCCGACGGCCGCGTGGTCATGAAGGCACAGTGGCCCGGCCTGGTCCACAAGAGCGAACAGCACGCGGTCCATCTCGACCTCCAGGGTGACGCCCAAGTGCGCGCCGGCTTCCGGGACTTCGAGACCCGCTTCGCCGGACTCATGACCGGGGTCGTCGTCCAGCCGCTGGCCGCGCGCGGCACCGAGCTGTTCGCAGGCGTGACGCAGGACGAGGTCTTCGGCCCCCTGGTGCTGTTCGGGCTCGGCGGTACGGCGACCGAGGTGCTGGCCGACTACGCCGCCCGGCTCGCCCCGCTGACCGACCACGACGTTCACGACCTGATCACCGCGCCGCGCTGTGCGCCACTGCTGCTGGGCGCGCACGGCAGCCGGCCGGCCGATCTCGAGGGCCTCGAACAGCTCCTGCTGCGGCTGTCCCGTATGGCGGGCGAGCTGCCGCAGCTCGCCGAGGCCGACTTCAACCCCGTCCTGGCGACACCGGCCGCGGCCACCGTGCTGGACGCACGCGTCCGCCTGCTGCCGCGCCGGGCCCAGGACCCCTATTTGCGCCGACTGCGCTGAGGAGGAACAGACATGAGGCAGAAGAAGGTTGGATCGGTCATGGCGACGGAGGTCGTCACCGTCCGGTACGACACGCCGTTCAAGGAAGTGGCACGGCTGCTTGCAGAGCACCGCATCAGCGGGCTGCCGGTGGTCGACGAGGACGACAAGGTCCTCGGTGTGATTTCCGAGACCGATCTCATGGTCCGGCAGGCGGGTGTACCCGACCCCTACGAGACGCCGCGCCGCCCCCGGTTCGCCGGGCTGACCCGCGGAGCCCGTCGGCAGGCCGCGAAGGAGCACGCCCGTACGGCCGGACAGCTGATGTCCGTGCCGCCGGTCACCGTGCATGCCGACGACACCATTGCTGAGGCGGCCCGGACCATGGCACACAACCGCGTGGAGCGGCTGCCGGTGGTGGACGAGGAGGACCGGCTGGTCGGCATCGTCACCCGCCGCGACCTGATACAGGTCTTTCTGCAACCGGACGACGTCATCCGTCGCGAGGTGATCGACGAGGTGCTGGTCCGCACGCTGTGGCTGGCCCCCTCGGCCGTCAACGTCGGTGTGCACGAGGGTGTCGTCACCCTCGACGGCCATGTGGAGCGCCGGAGCGAGGCGGAGATCGCCGTCTCCATGACCGACCGGATCGACGGCGTGGTCGCCGTGACGGACAAGCTCACCTACCGGATGGACGACTCGCACCTGCGGCCGGACGAGCCGGCCCTGCACGGAGTCACCGAGGAATGGCTGCGAAAGCTCTGAACCAAGGCGAGAGGAGGGGTACCGCCATGCTGAGCAAGGTGGTCGTCGCCTACGGGACGACGAACGGATCGACCGCGCGGATCGCGGAGACCATCGCGGAAGTCCTGCGCAAGGAGGGCGTGCTCGCCGAAGCGGTGCCCGCTCGCTTCGTGACGGACATCGAGTCGTACGACGCCCTGGTGGTGGGCGGCGGGCTGTACGCGGGGCGCTGGCACAAGGACGCCCGCCGCTTCGTCCGTCGGCACGGCCGGGCACTCGCCGGGCGACCGCTGTGGTTCTTCAGCAGCGGTCCCCTCGACGCCTCGGCCACGGAGAAGGACATACCGCCCGTTCCTGGCGTGCGGCGGGCCATGACGCGGCTCAACGTCCGGGAACACGTCACGTTCGGGGGCTGCCTGGAAGGAGGGGCCAAGGGATTCATCGCCCGGAAGATCGTTTCCTCCGGGAAGGGCGGGGACTTTCGTGACTTCGGGCAGATCGAGGCGTGGGCCGCGCGCGTCGGTACCGAGCTGGTGTCCGGCGCACCGGCGGAATGAACCCCGCGCCGATTCGGGACCGGGCGCAACCGGACCCTTTCCGGCTTGCGCCCTGACGCCGCCCTGAAGCCTGATGCGACCGGACGAGACTCCGACGACCGGGGGCTGGTGTCTGAACCGCGTTCAGGATTTCCGTCGTCGGAGGGGTGCGTGGTGCCGCCGAGGCCTCCCAGGCAGTACCGTGACGGCAGTCGAACTGGTGCGCGGCCTTGTCCGCTTGATGGGCCGGAGGAAGCGATGGGCGCGGACGCGCGCGGGGGTTCTGAGCAGCATCTGCCCAAGCTTCGGCTCGACGAGTTGCTGGGCGAGCTGCAGGTGCGCATCGACGCGGTGCGGGGTACCCGGGACCGTCTGCACAGCCTGCTGGAGGCGGTCCTGTCGGTCGGACGGGAGCTGGACCTGCCGCAGGTGCTGCGCAGCATCGTCGAGGCCGCTGTGGTCCTGGTGGACGCGGAGTACGGGGCGCTGGGCGTGATCGGCGGTGACCGGAAGCTGTCCGAGTTCCTCACTGTCGGGATCGACGAGGAGCGGCGGTCCCGGATCGGGGCGCTGCCCAGTGGGCACGGGCTTCTCGGCGAGCTCATCCGGCACCCGGAGCCTCTGCGGCTGCCGGAGCTCTCGGAGCATCCGGAGTCGTACGGCTTCCCCGCCCACCACCCGCCGATGCATTCCTTCCTCGGCGTGCCGATCCGGGTACGCGACGAGGTGTTCGGCAACCTCTACCTCACCGAGAAGCGCAACGAGCGGGAGTTCGACGCGGAGGACGAGTCCGTCCTGTCGACCTTGGCCGTGGCCGCCGGGGTCGCCATCGAGAACGCCCGGCTGTACGAGGAGACCAGGCTCCGCGAACGCTGGCAGCGGGCCAGCGGCAAGGTCACCAGTGTTCTCCTGACCGGAGCACCCAGCGCGGAGGTGCTGGAGCTGATCGTCGACGAGGCCCGGAAGATCGTCTCCGCGGACATGGGCATGATCGCGGACAACATACCGGGCGAGCAGGCGCTGCGGCCGGCGCTCGCCGTCGGGCTCGGCGCGGAGCAGCGCGGTGGCTTGGTGATGTCGGCCCGGGCCGGCTTGGTCGGAGCCGCGCTCAGCTCCGCGGAGCCGGTGGTCAGCTCCGACATCCAACGCGATGCCCGCGAGGGCGAGGGGGAGCCCCAGTGGGCCGGGCTCGGACCCGTGGTCGCGGTGCCGCTCGGTACCAGCGGGAAGGCCCGGGGCGTGCTGCTGCTGGGGCGGGTGCAGGGCGGCGCGCCGTTCGGCGATGCGGACACCGGGCCGCTGCTCGGGTTCGCCGACCAGGCGGCACTGGCGCTGGAGCTGGCCGAGCGACGGCGGGACGCGGAACAGATCGCGCTGCTTCAGGACCGTGACCGTATCGCTCGTGACCTGCACGACCTCGCCATCCAGCGGCTCTTCGCGGCCGGGATGACGCTGCAGAGTGCCCAGCGCTTCATGGAGCACCCCGAGGGCATGGAGCGGCTGGCGCGGACCGTCGACGACCTCGATGACACCATCAAGATCATCCGGTCCACGATCTTCGGCCTGCGTACACACGGCGGAAGAGGCCGGGAGGGCAACGGATTGCGCGGCCGGGTGTCCGAGGCGGTCACGGCATCCACCACGTCGTTCGGTTTCGCGCCCGCGCTGCGGATCGAGGGGCTCGTCGAGACCGATGTCCCCGGCGACATCGCCGACCACGCGGTTGCGGTGCTCGGCGAGGCGCTGAGCAACGCGGCCCGGCACTCCGGCGCTCAAGCCGTGGACGTCCGACTTCAGTGCGCCGGGGGCGAGTTGACGCTCACGGTGACGGACGACGGCTGCGGGATGTCCGGTGACGTCCAGCGCAGCGGGCTGAAGAACATGGAGGAGCGGGCCGTGGGTCTCGGCGGAACACTGACACTCGGCCAGCGGCCCGAGGGCGGTGGCACGCGGCTGGTGTGGTGGGTGCCGGTGGGTCCGGCCGGCGCGGCGACGGCCGGCGGCTCGGCGAACGGCTGAGACCGTCGGTGCCGCGGGTGTCCGGACTTCTTCGGCCGCGGACGGACGGGGGCCGACCGCGTCGTTCCCCCTCGCCTCTGAAGGGATACGGATTCAATGTGCGGGGAGGCTGGCGGTGTTGGGGTGCTCCAGCTGGCTGGCCAGGACCGCCGCCTGGACCCTGCGCTGGACACCGAGCTTGGCCAGGAGCCGCGAGATGTGGTTCTTGACCGTCTTCTCGGACAGGTGGAGCTTCTTGCCGATCTCGCGGTTGGTGAGCCCGTCCCCGATCAGCGCGAGAATCTCCCGCTCGCGGGGTGAGAGGCTGGCGAGTTCGGGCGCGAGTGCCGGGGCCTCGGTGGGGTCCGCGCGCAGGGAGCGCATCAGCCGGGCCGTGGTCGTGGGGTCCAGCATCGACTGCCCGGATGCCACCGTGCGTACCGCCGAGACCAGGTCGGAACCGCGGATCTGCTTGAGCACCTAGCCCGAGACTCCGGCCATGATGGCGTCGAGCAGGGCTTCCTCGTCGTCGAACGAGGTCAGCATCAGACAGGACAGCTCCGGCATCCGGCTGCGCAGCTCCCGGCAGACGCTGATCCCGTCGCCGTCCGGCAGACGGACGTCCAGGACCGCGACATGCGGCCGCAGCGCCGGGCCGCGCACCAGCGCGTGCTCGACACTGCCCACATCGCCGACCACCGAGATGTCCGGCTCGGCGTCCAGGAGATCGGTCAGACCGCGGCGCACCACCTCGTGGTCGTCCAGCAGGAAGACCCGGATGGGGTCCTGTTCCGTGAACATGCGCGCCTCGGCCATGACGACCCCTTGTTCAGCGAGTTCTTGCGAGGAACCCCGGGCGTTTACGCCCGGGAGGAATCGCATCCTCAAGGCTGCGTTGTGGTTGTTCGGCCGCGGAGGGGCTGAGTGTCACGCGTGGCGGAGACCGCCGGGCGGGGACCATCCGTTCGTTCGATCGGGTGAGCGGCATCGAACGTGTGGTGGCATCTCGCGCGGGTGTGTACGTTCGGTCGGCCCCTGGTCACTGCTCCGGTCCGCGGGACGGCCCCGTCAGCTCGAACTCCACGTCCACCACACCTTCGACGGCCCGCACCAGGCGGGCGGCCACCGGCACCAACGAGGTGTCCCGGATCTGACCGGCGAGTGTGACGACACCATCCCTCACCTGCACGCGAACAGGGGACGAGGGGGCACGGAACAAGTACGACACGATTTCCCGCTGGACCTCCTCGGCGATGTCCTCGTCGTCCCGCAGGAACACCTTGAGGAGATCGCCGCGGCTGACGACGCCTTCGAGCTTGCCCATGTCGTCGACGACGGGGAGCCGCTTGACCTTGGCGTGTGCCATGATTCGCGCGGCCTGCGCCAGGGTCGCGTCCGCGTGGACGGTGACGACCGGGGCCGTCATCAGGTCCTCGGCGGTCACCGCGCCGGCCTTGGTGAGGTCCGAAAGGCGCCGAAGCTGGGTGTTGCGGTCCGGGTCTCCGTCCCGGAACTCCTCCTTGTGCAGCAGGTCAGCCTCGGAGACGACGCCGACCACGCGGTCCTCGCCTTCCAGGACGGGCAGGGCACTGACCTTCCACTGCTCCATCAACTGCACGATCTCTTTGAAGTTGGCCTTGCGGCCGACGGCGGCGACGGTGTGGGTCATCACGTCGCTGACGATGTGCGGGGTGCCGTGCATGCTGACTCCTCGGTGGATGGCGACGCGGTCAGCGAAGGCTTCCGCTGCCGTAGGGCGCGTACATGTCCAGCAGTCGGGTCCTGGCCGACCGCAGCCGGCGGGCGACGATGTCTCCCACCCACTGGCCCACGGCCATGCCCAGCGCCGGATCGGCCTGGCACATGCCGCGTACGACGTCGGCGTCGAACTCGTAGGCGCGCACCGGGCTCGTGGCCTCGGCGCCCAGGTGCCAGGTGTGCGGTCCGAACAGCCAGGACCAGCCGACGAGTTCGTTGTGCCCGACGGTCTCGATGACGGCCGCGCGGCGGCCGGGCACGCGCATGTCGAGGGCCACCGTGCCGGTACGGACGATCCAGAACCGGTCCGCTCGCCGGCCTTCTTCGAACAGGCGGGTTCCTTGGGGGAACGACACCTCCCGGGCTACGTGCTTCAGGCGCTCGCCGTGCTCGGCGGGCAACGCCCGCAGCATGCTGGAAGTGGGGGAAGCGTTCATGATCCTGTCCTCTTCCTGGAGCGCGATCCTGCCACCTCCAATCTCTCCTCGAAGCCCCGTCCTCACCATGGGCCGAGCGGCCCCGAGGCCGGGCCGTACGGCATCGCCCGGTGCATGCGGTCCGGCGTCTCATCGCGCCGCACGGGAGCGAGGCTGCCCGGGGGTGGAGGGGCGGGACGACACCGGGGCCATAGGGCCCCCCGAAAGGGCCTGCCCGGCCCCTGCACCCGGGCCCAGCCCGGTATCAGGCTCGATGGGGACAAGAGGAATCCACCGGTATGCACGCAGGAGGTGCGGACCATGCTTCGATACGTCGCCGCGGGGATCGACGGGACTCCCGAAGGTCTGGCCGCCGCGCACTGGGCGGCCAGGGAAGCCGTGCGCCGAGGCACGGCGCTGCGGCTGGTGCACGCCTGGGAGCGGCAGCCGCGGCCCGCCCCGGCCGTGCCCGCGGACATGTCGCAGCGGTCCTGGGCCGAGGACATGGTGGCGCAGGCGTCGGACAGCGTGCGCGCCGCGCACGCCGGCCTGCGGGTCGTCACCCGCTCGGTCGCCGACGCGCCGGTCGGGGCCCTGCTCGCGGCGGCCGAAGAAGCCGATCTGCTGGTCATCGGCTCCCGTTGGATCAGCGGCGTCACGGGGTTCCTGACCGGGTCGGTGTCACAGCGGGTGGTCGCCAGGTCACCGCGTCCCGTGGTGCTGGTGCGGGCGGGGGAGTGCACCGCCCGCGAGCACTTCTCGGCGGTGGCCGGAATCTCCCCCGACGAGATACCCGAGACTCCGTACCGCGATGTCGTGCTCGGCTTGGACACGGACCGGCCCTGCGACGAACTCATCGAGTTCGCCTTCGACGCCGCCCGACTCCGTGCCACCCCGCTTCGCGTGATCCATGCCTTCAGCGCGCCGCCCGCCTACGCGGCGATCGACAGGCTCGCCCCGGTGAACGGCCCCGAGCTGCTCGCCGAGCACGAGCGCGCCGTGGTCGCGACGCTGCGCCCCTGGTGCGAGAAGTTCCCCGAGGTCGCCGTGACCGAGACCGTCACCGAAGGGCGCGCGGCCGGCGAGCTGATCCATGCCTCGGCCGGCGCGGCCCTCCTCGTGGTGGGCCGCCGGGTGCGGGGGAGCCTGCTCGGCAACCACCTCGGCTCCGTCGCACATGCCGCACTGCACCACGCACCCTGCCCCGTCGCCGTCGTCCCGCACGCCTGAACAGCCCCGGAGGATGAGAGAGATGACCAGGTACGTGTACGAATTCTCCGAGGGCGGCCGTGACATGGCGGACCTGCTCGGCGGCAAGGGAGCCAACCTGGCGGAGATGACCCGCCTGGGACTGCCGGTACCGCCCGGCTTCACCGTCACCACCGACGCCTGCCGGGAATACCTGGCAACGGGCGAGGAGCCGGGAGAACTGGCCGCCCAGGTCGCCCACGCGCTGGTGGAGCTGGAACGACGCACCGGTCATGAGCTGGGCGGCCGTGACAACCCCCTGCTGTTGTCCGTTCGTTCGGGCAGCAAGTTCTCGATGCCCGGGATGATGGAGACGATCCTGGACATCGGCCTCGGTGACGCATCCGTCCTCGGGCTCGCCAAGGCCACCGGCAGCGAGCACTTCGCGTGGGACTCCTACCGTCGTCTCCTCCAGATGTACGGCCGCACGGTCCTCGGTATCGCCCCGGAACGGTTCGACCGGCGCGGGAGCACCGACGACCCCGCCCAGCTCGTCGAGGACTTCAAGCAGGTGATCCGGGACGCGACGGGCGAGGAGTTCCCACAGGACCCCGGCGCGCAGCTGTACCGCTCGATCCGGGCCGTCTTCCGCTCCTGGAACAGCGAGCGCGCCCGCCTCTACCGCCGCCGTGAACACATCCCCGACGACCTGGGCACCGCCGTGAACATCCAGGTCATGGTCTTCGGTAACCGGGGTCCGGACTCCGGCACGGGAGTCGCCTTCACCCGCGACCCGGCCACCGGCGCCCGGGGTGTCTACGGCGACTACCTGCGGGACGCCCAGGGCGAGGACGTCGTCGCCGGTATCCGCAACGCCGTGCCACTCGCCGAGCTGGAGCGGCTCGACCCGTCCTCGTACCGGCAACTCATCGAGCACATGGGCACGTTGGAGCACCATTACCGCGATCTGTGCGACATCGAGTTCACCATCGAGCGCGGCACGCTCTGGATGCTCCAGACCCGGGTCGGCAAGCGCACCGCCGAGGCCGCCTTCCGTATCGCCGAGGCGCTCGTCGACGAGGAACTGATCGGCGAGGACGAAGCGCTCGCCCGCGTCGGAGGGGCGCAGCTCGCCCGACTGATGTTCCCCCGCTTCGAGGCACACGCCGAGACGAAGCCCCTGGCGCACGGGGTCCCGGCCTCTCCCGGCGCCGCCGTCGGAGCGATCGTCTTCGACTCGGCCGAGGCGGTGCGCCGCGCCGAGACGGGGGAGAAGGTGATCCTCGTACGCCGGGAGACCACCCCCGACGATCTGCCCGGGATGGTCGCGGCCGAGGCCGTGCTCACCAGCCGCGGCGGCAAGACCAGCCATGCGGCCGTGGTGGCGCGCGGCATGGGCAAGGTGTGCGTGTGCGGCGCCGAGGAACTGACGGTGGACGTCGAGGCACGGACGCTCACCGCACCCGACCGGACCGTGCTCGCCGAAGGCACGGTGCTCTCCGTGGACGGCACGGCGGGCACGGTCCACCTCGGGGCACTGCCACTGACCGACTCGACCGTCGGCCGCTTCCTGGACACCGGGGAACGCGGCGGGCCCTTGACGGACGCCGTGGCCCGCACCCTCGAACACGCCGACTCCGTACGGCACTTGGGGGTGCGCGCCAACGCCGACACCCCCGAGGACGCGGCCCGCGCCCGCCGCTACGGAGCCGAGGGGATCGGCCTGTGCCGCACCGAGCACATGTTCCTCGGCGAGCGACGCGGCCTGATCGAGGCGATGATCCTCGCCGAGGACGAGACCGGGCGGCGCGCCGCCCTGGACGCGCTGCTGCCGCTCCAGCGGGCCGACTTCAGCGGCATCCTGGCCGAAATGGACGGCCTGCCGGTGACCATCCGGCTGATCGACCCACCGCTGCACGAGTTCCTGCCCGACCGCACCGACCTCGCCGTCCGCGTCGCCACCCACCCCACCGCACACGACCGGCGCCTGCTGGCCGCCGTGGAGCGCATGCACGAGAGCAACCCGATGCTCGGGCTGCGCGGCGTTCGTCTGGGACTCGTTGTCCCGGGGCTGGTCGAGATGCAGGTACGGGCGATCGCCGAAGCCGTTGTGGAGCGGCTGCGGGACGGGGGAGACCCCCGGGCCGAGATCATGGTTCCGCTGGTCGGCACGGTCGGGGAACTGCGGATCGTGCGGGCGGCTGCGGAGCGCGTACTCGCCGAGGTGTCGAAGGCGTCCGGGCTCACCGTCGACTGCCCCATCGGCACGATGATCGAACTGCCCCGCGCCGCGCTGACCGCCGGCCGGATCGCCGAGGCCGCCGACTTCTTCTCCTTCGGCACCAACGACCTGACCCAGACGGCGTGGGGACTGTCCCGCGACGACGTCGAGGCGTCCTTCTTCCCCGCCTACCTCGCCCAGGGGATCTTCGCCACCTCGCCCTTCGAGACCCTCGACCGGGACGGCGTCGGCCGACTGGTCCGGATCGCCGTCGAGGAGGGCCGCGCGACGAACCCGACCCTGAAGATCGGCGTCTGCGGCGAACACGGCGGCGACCCGGACTCCATCCACTTCTTCCACGACACCGGCCTCGACTACGTCTCCTGCTCGCCGTTCCGCGTTCCCGCCGCCCGCCTGGAAGCGGGCCGCGCGGCGCTGGCGAACCGGGCCGACGGGGCGTCCGCGGCCACCTAGCCAACACCGACCAAGGGGAGGGAAAGACATGACCACCCGTCATGTGACCGTCGGCGTGGACGGTTCGCTCATCGCCGTACGGGCGTTGGACCGGGCCGCCGAGGAAGCGGTGCTGCGTGGCGCCCGGCTGGAGATCGTGTACGCCGTGCCCGACCTCGACGAGGCCGGCCCGGTACTGGCGTCCGCGGCTGCCCGGCTACGCGAGCGGCATCCCGGCCTGCCCGTCACGACCTCCGCCTTCGAGGGCGGACCGGTCCAGGCGCTGGCCCAGCACGGTCAGGACGCCGAGCTCACCGTGGTCGGTACGCGAGGGCTCGGCGGTGTCGGTGGCCTACTGTTCGGCTCGGTGAGCCTGCGGCTGGCCGCGCACACGCGCGGTCCGCTGCTCGTCGTCAGGGGGAACCACCAATCCGCCGGGCGCGGCGAGGTGTTGCTCGGCCTGGAAGGCGACGCCGACGCGGATGCCGCGGCGTTCGCCTTCGCGGAGGCGGAGCGCCGCGGGGTCCGGCTGCGTGTGCTGCACTCTGCGGCCCATCGGCGCCGGACGCCGGCACCCCCGGGCCCCGTCCCCGCGGATCGGGCGCGGGACGATGCTGCTGGGCACGTACTTACCGAACAGGCTGTACCGCGCAGTGCGGTTGCCGGGCTGCGGCAGCGCAATCCCCAGGTCGAGGTGGCGGTCCGCACGGTCGACTCCGACAGGGTTCACTCGCTGCTGGAGGCGACCCGCGAAGCCGCCGTCGTGGTCGTCGGTGCCCGCGGCCACTCCCACCGCATCGGCCCGCGACCGGGCCCGGTCACCGCCGCCCTGCTGCACCACTCCCACTGCCCGGTCGCGATCGTGTGAACGACCCTCGCGGGAGAACAGGACACGTGCCGGATGGGCCGGTCGGTCCCGGGCCGGGACCTGTGGCCCCTCCTGACGTGGGCCTGCCACCCGGAGACTGAGTCGCATCCCCTGAGGAGGTCCGCACATGTCCCGCAACGTCACCGTCGGTCTTGACGGTTCGCCCGAGAGTCTCGCAGCCGCCGACTGGGCCGCCCAAGAGGCGCTGCTGCGCGACGCGCCCCTGCGCCTCGTGCACGCCTGGCAGTGGCAGCCCTACACATACTCCCCGCTGGCGGGCGCCTCCGTGCCGCCCGTGGACGACTCGCAGAGCGAGTGGGCCGACCGCCTGCCGCGGGAGACCGCGGCCCGGCTCGCCGAGCGCCACCCCAGCCTGCACATCACCGCCGAGCGCATCTCGGAACAGCCCGTCACCACCCTGCTGGCTGCCGCGGAGGAGAGCGATCTCCTGGTGCTCGGGTCCCGGGGCCTGGGCGGAGTCACCGGGTTCCTCGTCGGCTCCGTGGCACTCGCCGTCGTGGCCAGGACCCAGCGGCCGGTCGTCCTCGTACGAGCCGGCAAAGGCGTCGAAGACGACCACCTGAACGACGAAGTCGTGCTCGGCCTCGACCTGGACCATCCGGACAATTCCCTGATCGGTTTCGCGTGCGAAGCCGCCTCCCGACACGGGCGCAAGTTCCGCGTCGTCCACGGATGGACCCTGCCGTCCACCTACGGTTACGGCGGCGCCTTCGACTTCGACCTCAACGACGAACTGCGCGCGCAGTTGCAGCACAACATGATCGAGGTACTGCGGCCGTGGCGGGAGAAGTTCCCCGGCGTCGAGGTGAACGAACAGGCGGTGATCGGCAACGCGAGCTCCCACTTGATCGACGCCTCCCGCAACGCGGCGCTGGTCGTGGTCGGGCGCCGCAACCGTCGTACGCCGGTGGGCCCGCACATCGGACCGGTGACGCAAGCGGTGCTGCACCATTCCGCCGCACCGGTGGCGGTGGTCCCGCACGACTGACCGAGCGCACGGCGGTGGTCAGGAGGGGCCTTCCCGGTGTGGGCGGCCCACACCGGGAAGGCCTCATGCACCGCCTGGCGACCGCCTCGCGCGGAGCCGGTCTCCTGGAGAAGAAGCCGCGCATCCTGCGCTCGGAACATCTGTACTCGGCGGCGGCCGGTCGCGCTCCGGCGGACGTCACCGTCGGCTGGACCGCGTCCATGGGCATGCGCCGCCCCGGAGGGTGTCGTGGACGTCGACTTCCCACTTTCAGGGCTGGATGTCGAGTATCTCCGGTACCGGGCGGCGTGGCGTGTCGGGGCCCTTGGGCCCGTAGCCGAGGCGAAGCACCATCTGTACATGGCCGGTGCCCGACATCGGGTCGCGCAGCGGCCAGCGCAGGTCCGGCCACTCCAGGGCCTGGGTGACGAACGAGCTGGACAGGCCTTCGAGGGTGGCAAGCAGCAGCACGTGCTGCATGGCCTGACCGGCGTGCAGCCAGTCCTCCAGGCGGTCGCGAGATGTGCTGAGGAGGGCGAGTTGAGGGGAGCGTTCGAACGCTGTCGCGGTGCGGTCCGGCACTGACCTGGTGCCCGCGAAGTCGCGTACCGGAGCCTTGCCGCCGCGCTTGCGTGGCCCGAAGGCGTACTCCGGGACCCCGTCGGGGGTCGAGTGCACCGACGGGTCGCCGGTACGGGTCCAGGTGGCCAGGTCCTCGTCGCTGCCCGGGTCGGTCCGATTGCGTGCCTCGGCCTCCTCGACGAGCTCCAGCACCTGTTGCAGATGCCATGCGGTGGCGAAGGACAGTGACGCCCCCTCCAGACTGGCGGCGTCGCTCAGCGCCGTCCGTACGGCCTCGGGTATCTCCGTCTCCTCGAACGGGAAACGACTGCTGTGCCGCTGGTGAATCGCCGGATACAGCGGGGCAAGGTTGCTCTCGCCGCTGCCGAACCCGGTCAGTTGTACGGTCGCGAGCAGGGTGGGGTCGGCGGGGTCGGGCAGCAGCCGGGTCGCCGGGTACCAGCCCCCGTGGGCAACCGCGACCCGCAGGTTGAGCAGGGCGGCGCCGCAGCCGAGGTGGAGGGCACGGGTGTCGGGGTCGGCGTGGGGCATGGTCCGGCCGAGGTCGGCGCGCACATGGAACGTGCGGCTGCCCTGGTAGTAGCGGAAGCGCCATGGCTGCGCGTTGTGCATCGACGGTGCGGCCGTGGCGTCGCGGACCAGGGTCGCCACACGCTCCGGGGAGAGTGCTCGTTGGCTCACCGCTGCCTCCCTTCGCAGGTCGGCGAGCCCTTGGACGGGGCCCGCTCCTCGGATGTCGCGGGATCCTCGCGGTGGAATGCCTGTCGGGAGAAGCGCGGTCAGTGCCCGCTGTGATCGGGCGGACTGATGCGGCGCCCCGTGAGCTGGGTGGGCGTGATCGACACCCACAGCTCACGTTCGCCTCCCGCCCATGGCTTGCTGTGGGCGCGATCGGCCAGCCGTCGCACCGCGTCGGGCTCGGTGACCGCCTGGGCGGGGCCGACTACGAGCACGCTCCAGCCCTGGCTCATGGCCTCGTCCACATGGTCGACCTCGAAGGCGACCTCCGTTCCCACGGCCGCCGCCGGGGCCGAGTCCGGCGCGGTCCGGAAGACGATCGCGTTGTCGACGACCTCGTAGTTCACCGGAACGACCGCCGGTCCGTCAGGGGTCGACACCGCGATGCGCCCCAGGCCGTGCGTGGAGAGGTGGGCGCGGCATTCCTCCGGGCCGAGGTCCCGCAGCTGGGGATCGAGGAGTGCCTGGCCCTGGCCCGGCGGGAGATCGATTCCGCCCCCGCGCAGGGCGGCGACGGAGGTGCCCAGCGCGGCGGCCAGTCTGATGAGAGTCGCCAGGCTCGGGTCGGCCGACCGCTCTTCGAGGTAGGCCAGGTACTGGGGCGCCATCTTGGCGCGGCGGGCTGTCTCCGCCTGGGTCAGCCCCTGGCGCCGGCGTACGGCGGCCAGGCGTCGGCCGATGTCACCGGCGTGGGACGCCCCGGCCGACGGGGGAGTGCCGGACCCGGTACCCGTCTGCTGCCGTGCCTCGTCCGTGCTTGGCCGGGAAACCGGGGCAGGGCTTTCTCCTGGGCCGTGTTCGAGGTGACGGATGTGGGCGTCGGGCCCGGGGAACACGAGCGTCACCTCGTCCGTATCCGACCAGTGCACGTCGTAGGGAGGGGTTCCGTCCTCGTGATGGAGTCCCACGATTTCGCCGTCGCGCCTGGTGGCGCCGGTGGCCGCGCCATCGACAACGAGCTGGTCGCCGAGGTGAGCTCGCATGGTCGCCGCCCCTTCCTCAGAATGGTGCTGTACCCAACGTGCCACGCGCAGAGCGCCGCCGCATGGCCCGGGCGGCCCCACCAGGGGTGCCGAACGGACCGTTCTCGGGCCGGCCGGCCCTTCAGCAGTTGTCGCGGGTGCCGCATCCGGTGGCGACCGGTTCCTGGCACGGATGCCGCGTGACCAAGCCTGACCGCCATGGCACATGAGAACCGGGGTGGATGTCCGATGTCGCCAGGCTCTGGGCGTGCGCGTGGCCATAGTCGAAGTGAGCTGCCGCGCAGGCGTCCGTCACATGGCCCATCCGGCCACCGGGCGAGGGCTTCGTCCAGCGGCGGGCGTGTCCAGGCCCTCGATGTCGCGCTCGGCGGTGTTGACCAATTGCTGGGCGAGGTCGTGCATGGCCCTGCCTGCCGCGAGTTCGTCACCGATCTCGGGCACATCGGCGTCCGCGGGGTTGCAGTGCGCGGCCCCGTGGCCGGTGAGGGTCGTGGTTCCGGTGTTCATCACTACACGTGCCGTGGTCGTCCCTCCGTCCTCGGAGAGGTAGAGGCGAACCTTCCACTCCACCGTATGCAGCATCACTTTCTCCTCACCTTCGTACGGACCGGTGACACCTCACGTGGTCTTGCGCCGCCACCGCGGTCCGACCTGATCCCACTCTCGCTCCCACTGGTCGTAGCGCCGCTGGTCGAGCCGCCCCTGTGCGACGCGCCCGGCGGCGAAGGCCAGGCCACCGAAGGCAAGTGCGGCTCCGGCTCCGAGCACGGCCGCCTCGACGGCGGCCGACGAGGCGGATGTCGGCGCCGTGGTGAGCTGCTCCTTGCTGTTCAGCCAGACGACGACCTTCGATCCCGTCTGATGCCCGGTGTCCACGAGGGCCCGGCCGGTGTGCTGGGAGCCGTCCGTGGCCGTCCAGCGGACCGTCGCCCGGACCTGGTTGTAGGGCGTGTCGGCCCCGACCGCCGCGGTCTCGGTCCCGCTCCCGACGAGGACGGCCTGGACCGGGTGCCGCTCGCTGCGAAGCCGCGCGAAGGACCCGTCGGCGGCGTGGGCTGTCAGCACGCCGGCCAGGGTGCCGCCGATCGCGATGACTGCCCAGACGGCCAGCACGATCCAGGCCTCGACGACGTCGTCGTGTCGTCGCAGGGGATTGCTGCGCCACCGCCACAGCAGTTGCCTCATACGCTTGGTGCCGCGCATCTGACTGCACCTCCTCATCGTCTCGTCGTAGACGGAACGGTGACAGCGGGGACCGCACCAGGGCAGGGGCCGACCGGTCGGCATCATGGGGCCGTCCGGTGCTCCCCGGGGCCCGGCGGCGGGCCGTTCGGCCCTTGTCCGCGGGGAACGGCGGCGCCGTGCTCGTATGCGAGGCCGTCGGCCGGCCCGAACGGCCCTGCCCGGTCCCTCTATGGGGACCGACCGGCCCATGCGGACAGCGGGTGTCACGCTCAGGCTGGACATACAAGGTCAATCCACGCGCGAGGAGGTTGTCAAAGGGCGCCCCACCATCGTCAGAGCCGGTGCCTCAGAGAGGGGGCTGGCGTGCGCAAGAGGACGCTCACACGCCGTCGCCTCCGCCACAGGCATCCGCCAGGTCCAGAAAGGCATCGCCATGAAAGCACTCGTGTTCCACGGTCCCGGAGAGTCCGCGTGGGAGGACGTGGCGGATCCCGGTATCCAGGATGCCACCGACGCGGTCGTCCGTGTCGACGCCGTCACGATCTGCGGGACCGATCTGCACATTCTCAAGGGCGACGTACCGGAGGTACGCCCCGGCACGGTGCTCGGACACGAAGCCGTCGGGGAGATCGTCGACGTGGGCGGCGACGTCCGCACGGTCCGCCCCGGTGACCGTGTCCTGGTCTCGTGCATCACGGCGTGCGGCCGCTGCCGCTACTGCCGGGAAAGCATGTACGGGCAGTGCCGCGGTGGCGGGGGCTGGATCCTCGGCCACTCGATTGACGGCACGCAGGCCGAATACGTCCGCGTACCGCATGCGGATCTGTCGACGCATCTGCTGCCGGGTGCCGTGGACAGCAAGGAAGCCGTGCTGCTGGCCGACATCTTCCCCACCGCCTACGAGGTGGGCGTGCTGAACGGGCGGGTACGGCCCGCGGACACCGTCGTCGTGGTCGGAGCCGGGCCGATCGGGCTCGCCGCGATCGCCACGGCACGGCTCTACACCCCCGGGAAGATCATCGCCGTGGACCTGGCCCCGGCCCGGCTGGACGCCGCCAAACGCCTCGGCGCCGACGCGGTGGCCACGGCGGGGGAGGAGGCGGAGCAGCTGGTCGCCGACCTCACCGAGGGCCTGGGGGCCGATGTGGTCATCGAGGCGGTGGGGGTGCCGGCGAGCTTCGAGGCGTGTACGCGCATGGTGCGGCCCGGCGGGCACGTGGCCAACGTCGGCGTGCACGGCAAGCCCGTGACACTCCACCTCGAAGACCTGTGGATCAAGAGCGTGACGATCACCACCGGCCTGGTCGACACGTACTCCACGCCCACCCTGCTGCGTATGACGGCCGCCGGGCAACTGCCCACGTCGTCCCTGGTCACCCACACCTTCCCGCTGGACGCGATGGAGGAGGCCTACGACGTCTTCTCACGCGCCGCCGACACCGGCGCGCTCAAGGTCGTCCTCGGCGCACCGCAGCACGACGCCCTGACGGTCAGGGCGTCCTGAGACGAGGAAGTGAACGGCCATGTCGGAGCAGACACCGTCGAACGCCGTGTCCGCCACCGCGGACAGCACACGGGGCGACATCGGGCGTCGCATCGCTCAACGACGCCAGGAACTCGGACTGACCCGGGAGGAGGCGGCATCCCGGGCGGGCACGGCTCCCGGCTACGTTCAGTACCTGGAGGAACAGTCGACCGCGATGCCCGGGACCGCCGTCCTCATCCGGCTCGCGGACGCGTTGCAGACGAGCGTGGCGGCCCTGCGCGGAGGCGACGCCGATCTTCCGCCCGGTACCGGCCGGGCCGCCCGCCACCCTGAGCTGATCGAACTCAGCGCCGAGGAGTGCCGGACCCGGCTCTCCCGGCACGGCGTCGGCAGGATCGCGATGGACACGCCGGACGGGCCGATCATCGTCCCCCTGAACTACACCGTCATCGACGGTGCGGTCATGTTCAGGACGGCACCCGACGCCGTGCCGGCCACAGCTGTCGGGGCGTACGTCGCCTTCGAGGTCGACCACATCGACGAGGCGCTCAGTCAGGGCTGGAGCGTGCTCATACGCGGCTTCGCCCGGGCCGTGACGGACCCCGACGCCGTGCGTCGGCTGACGGAGCTCGCGTACAGCGAACCATGGGCGGGCGGCGAGCGCGACGTATGGGTGCGCCTCGATCCCGTCGAAACCACCGGGCGCCGGATAGCGGTGCGCTGACCGCATGGTCCGGAGCGGATTCCGAAGGGCGGCCGTTCTCGGGCCGTTCTGGACCGACAGGCCCTCGCCTCGTCCCTGGCCGCCCCAGAGGATGAAACGTGTACGGCCGTACCCCGTGAAAGTTGAACCCAGTGATGAACCCGAACGACGGCTTCCGTGAACTCGACCGCCAGGAGTGCCTGAGTCTGTTGCAGCGGGCACCGATCGGCCGCGTCGTCCACACGCGCCACGCCCTGCCCGCCGTCCTGCCGGTCAACTTCTGCCTGGACACCGACTTCGCGGTACTGATGCGCACCGCGGCCGATTCGGAGCTGGCCGCCGCGATCGACGGCGTGGTGATCGCCTTCGAAGCGGACGAGGTGGATGCGGCGGCGCACTCCGGCTGGAGTGTCGTGGTCACCGGCCGCGCGACGGTGGTGACCGATCCCGTCGAGAACGGCCGGCTCGCCCGGTCCGGCCCGCGCTCCTGGGTGGCCTCGCCCGAGGAGGTCTTCATCCGTATCGAGCCCGAGTTGGTGACCGGTCGTCAACTCGTGGGCGGCCACACGATGTAGGGGGTGGACCTGTCCTCCTGACCAGACCCGCGCCACGTCAACGGCCCTGTGCTCCGCATCCCCACCCATCGGGGAGGCGGAGCACAGGCCCGTTCGGGACTCCCCGAACGGGACCAATGGGCCCGGCGGGGGACGGGTGGCCACTGACCGCGATGACGGGCGCCGAGCAGGATCGTTCGCGGATCGAGTCATCCGCAGCCCGTCCCCAGCGACCCGCGCAAGGAGCACAACCATGTCCAGCACCCAAAGAAGTGACGAGAGGCCGTCCCCCAGGGCGGCCCTCGGCCTTCCCTCGGCGACCGCGCTCGTGATCGGCAGCATCATCGGCACCGGAGTCTTCGCGCTCCCGTCGGCCCTGGCACCGTACGGGCCGATCTCGCTCGTGGCGTTCGGCGTCGTCACGCTCGGCGCGCTCGCGCTGGCGGTGACCTTCGGGGCGCTGTCGAAGCGTGTCCCGGCGAGCGGCGGTCCGTACGTCTACGCCAGGGAGGCCTTCGGCGAGTTCGCCGGCTTCCTCAACGCCTGGTCGTACTGGATTACCGCGTGGGCCGGGAACGCCGCGATCGTGGTGGCGTGGGTCGGATATGTCGAGGTGTTCGTCAACACCGGCCACCGCACGGCGATGTCGGTGCTCATCGCGCTGGTCGGGCTGTGGATCCCGGCCGCGATCAACCTCACCGGCGTACGGAACATCGGCGCCGTCCAAGTGGTCACCACCGTACTGAAGTTCATCCCGCTGGTCTTCATGGCCACCATCGGCCTGCTGTTCATCGATCCGCACAACTTCGGTTCCTTCAACGCCAGCGGCCAGTCGGCGCTGGGCGCGATCTCGGCCGCCGCGGCCATTGCCCTGTTCAGCTACCTGGGCCTGGAGGCCGCCTCGGTGGTCGCCGGCCGGGTCCGCGAGCCGGGCCGCAACGTGCCGCGCGCCACCGTGTACGGCACCCTCGCCTGCGCCGTCATCTACATCCTGGGCACCCTCGCCGTCTTCGGCACCGTCTCGCACGGCGAACTCGGCGCCTCCACCGCGCCCTTCACCGACGCCGCCAACAACATCTTCGGCGGCACCTGGGCCGGCGACACGGTCGCGGTGGCCGCCATCATCTCCGGCATCGGCGCCCTCAACGGCTGGACCATGCTCTGCGCCGAAATGCCGTACGCCGCCGCCCGCGACGGACTCTTCCCCGGGGCCTTCGCGAAGCTGCGCGGCGAGAACGGCGTCCCGGTCTTCGGCATCGTGGCCTCCACCGTCCTTGCCTCGCTGATCACCGTGTTCAGCTACACGCGCTTCGACGACGTCTTCACCAAGATCGTGCTGCTGAGCGTGCTGACTGCCGTGATCCCGTACCTCTTCTCCGCCGCCGCCCAGCTGTACTGGCTGCTGGTCCGCGGACGCGAGACCCTCAGCCCCGGACGGCTGGCCCGCGACATCACCGTCTCCGTCCTCGCGATGGCCTTTTCGTACTGGTCGATCCAGGGCAGCGGGTACCAGACGGTCTACTACGGGCTGTTCGTCCTGCTGCTCGGACTGCCGGTGTACGTGTGGCTGAAGCGGGGCCAAGGGGTGTACGGCGAGGAGTCGACGGCCCCCGTGCCTCTCTCCGACGGCAGGGCTCCCGAGACCGCCGTCCCGACGGCCAAGCGGATCTCCCGTGCCGTGCCCACGAGTCGCACCGGTGCCCTCCGGAGGAACCGCCTCCGCAACCGCGACTGACCGCGCCCCGAGCCGGCCCCGCACCCGTACGACCACAGGAGCAGCCCCGCCATGAACGCCACCACCGCCTTCCACGTCGACTCCGAAGTCGGCCGCCTCCGCCAGGTGATCCTGCACCGCCCCGGCCTGGAACTCTCGCGGCTGACCCCGCGCAACGTCGACTCCTTGCTGTTCGACGACATCCTCTGGGCCAAGCGCGCCCGTGAGGAGCACGACGCCTTCGCCCAGGTGCTGCGCGACCACGGGGCCCGGGTGCACTACTTCGCCGACCTGCTGGCCCAGACCCTGGACGTGCCGGAGGGCCGCGACTGGCTCCTGGACCGGGTCGTCACCCCCGCGACCATCGGCCCCGCCCTGCTGGACGCGGTACGCGAGCGCTGCGCCGAGCTGGACGGCGAGAGCCTCGCGGGATACCTGATCGGCGGCATGCTCAAGAGCGACCTGCCGCTCACCACCCCGCACAGCCTGGTCTGGAACGCGCTGGACACCGAGGCCTTCGCGCTCGCCCCGCTGCCCAACCACCTCTTCCCACGCGACAACTCCTGCTGGATGTACGACCGGTTGTCGGTCAACCCGATGGCCAAGGACGCCCGGCGGCGCGAGAGCCTGCACGCCGAGGCCATCTACCGGTTCCACCCGATGTTCGCCTCCGCCGCGCCCGAGCCGATCCTCGACGGCCCCGTCGGGACACTCGAAGGCGGCGACGTGCACGTCCTCGGCAACGGCGCCGTCATGGCCGGCATGGGGGAGCGGACCACCGCCCAGGCCGTGGAGAACCTGGCCGCCCGGCTCTTCTCCACCGGCACGGCCACCCGGCTGATAGCCGTCCAACTCCCCGCCACCCGCGCGTACATGCACCTCGACACCGTGCTGACCATGCTCGACCGCGACGCCTTCGCCGTCTATCCCGGCCTCGCCGACTCCCTGCGCTCGTGGACCCTGCGGCCCAGCGACGCCTACGCGACCGGATTCGACGTCACCCCCAACTCCGACCTGGCGACAGCGCTGGCCGAGGCGCTCGACCTGGACAAGGTCCGCATGCTGTCCGCGCCGCAGGACCTCGCGGGCGCCGAGCGCGAGCAGTGGGACGACGGCAGCAACTTCCTCGCACTCGCCCCGGGTGTCGTCGTCGGCTACGAGCGCAACGTCACCACCAACACCTACCTCCGCAAGCAGGGCATCGAGATCGTCACCATCGCCGGCGCCGAACTCGGCCGCGGCCGGGGCGGCCCGCGCTGTATGAGCTGCCCGATCGAACGCGACCCGGCCCACTGAGGGCCGCCGCACCGACACGGCCATACGCCCCGGCGATCCCCAGGCACCCGCCCGCTCCCACCGCACCAGCGAGGAACCCCATGACCATGGACCTGCGAGGACGCTCCTACCTGAGCGAACTCGACTTCACCGCCGCCGAGATCCACCACCTCCTGGACCTGGCCGCCGGCCTCAAGGCGGCCAAGCGCTCCGGCACCGAACAGCCCCGGCTGACCGGCAAGAACCTGGCGCTGGTCTTCGAGAAGACCTCCACCCGCACCCGCTGCGCCTTCGAGGTCGCCGCGGCAGACCAGGGCGGCGCCACCACCTACCTCGGCCCCGGCGACACCCACGTGGGCAGCAAGGAGTCCATCGCCGACACCGCCCGCGTCCTCGGCCGGATGTTCGACGGCATCGAGTACCGCGGCTCGGCCCAGTCGATCGTCACCGAACTCGCCGCCCACTCCGGCGTCCCCGTCTACAACGGCCTCACCGACACCGCACACCCCACCCAGAGCCTGTGCGACGTCCTCACCATGCACGAACACAGCCCCAAGCCACTGCCGGAGATCAGCTACTGCTACCTCGGCGACGCCCGCAACAACATGGGCAACTCGCTGCTGTCGATGGGCGCCCTGCTCGGCATGGACGTACGGATCGCGGCGCCCAGGGCACTGTGGCCGGCATCCGAACTGGTCGCCGCCTGCCGCGCGCTCGGCGAAAACAGCGGGGCCCGGATCACCCTCACCGAGGACGTCGAGACCGCCGTACGCGGCGCGGACTTCCTGCACACCGACGTCTGGGTCTCCATGGGCGAACCCGCCGCCACCTGGCGCGAGCGCATCGAATTGCTGCTTCCCTACCAGGTCAACGACAAGACCCTCGCCCTCACCGGCAACCCGGACGTGAAGTTCATGCACTGCCTGCCCGCCCTGCACGACCACCGCACCCACCTCGGCCGCGAACTGCTCGACACCTACGGTGTGGACGGCCTCGAAGTCACCGACGAGGTCTTCTCCTCACCCGCCTCCGTCGTCTTCGACCAGGCTGAGAACCGCCTGCACACCATCAAGGCCGTACTCGTCGCCACTCTGGAGGACTGAGCCATGCGTATCGTCATCGCCCTCGGAGGCAACGCCCTGCTGCACCGCGGCGAACGCCCCGACGCGGCCGTCCAGGAGGCGAACATCGACCGGGTGACCACCGCGATCGCCGCCCTCGCCCAGGAACACGAGATCGTCATCACCCACGGCAACGGCCCCCAGATCGGCCTGCTCGCCGTCGAGAGCGCCGCCGACCCCGCGCTGAGCGCCCCCTACCCGCTGGACCTGCTCGGCGCCCAGACCCAGGGCATGATCGGCTCCCTGCTGGCCCGCACCCTGCACGACGCCCTGCCCGGACGGCGGATCGCCGCGCTGGTCACCCACACCCTCGTCCGGGCCGACGACCCCGCCTTCGACCACCCCACCAAGTTCGTCGGCCAGGTCTACCCCTACGAGATGGCGTCCACGCTCGCCCGCAAGCGCGGCTGGCACATCGCCGCCGACACCACCGGCTGGCGCCGCGTCGTCCCCTCCCCGGCACCCGAACGCGTTCTGGAGACCGACACCGTCCACGAACTGCTGAACAACGGCACGCTCGTCATCTGCGCCGGCGGCGGAGGCGTCCCCGTCACCGCCAACCGCGACACCGGCGCACTCACCGGGGCAGAGGCCGTCATCGACAAGGACCTCACGGCAGCGCTGCTCGCCGAGGACCTGAAGGCGGACTTCCTGCTCATCCTCACCGACGTGCCCTGCGTCTACGACGGTTATGGCACCCCCAGCCAGCGGCCCGTCCTCGGCGCCACCCCCGCCGAGCTGCGCCGCGGCGGCTTCCCCGACGGTTCGATGGGCCCCAAGACCGAGGCCGCCGCCCGGTTCGTCGAACACACCGGGGGACTGGCCGCGATCGGATCCCTGGACGCGGCGTACGAGATCGTCCACGGCAACGCGGGCACCCTCGTCCGGCCGGATCTGCCTGTCGCGTGAGTGCCCGTGACAAGGGGGCCGGACGGCCCCCGTTGGGGGGCCGCACGGCGGGGGCGTGGGCCCTGCCCGGCCCTCCTGGCGGCGATCGTGTCGCACGAGTATGGAAAGGGAGACATTCCAGTGCGGAACAAGGGAGAGAACCGGCGATGACAGTGACAGTGACAGCCGGGACACGCGCGCTCGAGGCATGGCGCGGTTTCGCCGGAACGCAATGGCGCGAGCGCGTCGACGTACGCGACTTCATCCAGGCCAACTACACACCGTACGAGGGCGACGCGGCCTTCCTGGCCGGCCCGACGGACCGCACCCGCGCCGTGTGGGAGAAGGTCAGCGCGCTGTTCCCGGAGGAACGGCGCAGGGGCATCCTGGACGTCGACGCCAAGACCCCGTCGACGATCACCTCGCACTCGCCCGGATACATCGACCGTGAGCGGGAGCTGATCGTCGGCCTGCAGACCGACGCCCCGCTGAAGCGCGCGATCATGCCCAACGGCGGCTTGCGGATGGTCGAGAACAGCCTGAAGGCATACGGCTACGAGCCCGACCCCTTCGTCACCCGCGTCTTCGGCACCTACCGCAAGACCCACAACGACGGTGTCTTCGACGCCTACACACCCGAGATGCGCGCCGCCCGCAAGGCCGGGATCATCACCGGACTGCCCGATGCCTACGGCCGCGGCCGGATCATCGGCGACTACCGGCGCGTGGCGCTGTACGGCACCGCCCGCCTGATCGAGGCCAAGCAAGCGGAGCGCGCGCTGCTGGACACACAACCGTCCACGTCCGACGTCATCCGCGACCGCGAGGAACTGGCCGAACAGACACGGGCGTTGGACGAACTGACGCGGATGGCGGCCTCGTACGGCTGCGACGTCTCCCGCCCCGCGACCACTGCCCGCGAGGCCGTGCAGTGGCTCTACCTCGGCTATCTCGCCGCCGTGAAGGAACAGAACGGCGCCGCCATGTCGCTGGGCCGCACCTCCACCTTCCTGGACGTCTACCTGCAACGGGACCTGGAGGAGGGGACGCTCGACGAGTCCCGCGCCCAGGACCTGATCGACGACTTCGTGATCAAGCTGCGGATCGTACGGTTCCTGCGCACCCCCGAGTACGACGCGCTGTTCTCCGGCGATCCGACCTGGGTGACGGAGTCCCTGGGCGGCATCGGCACGGACGGGCGTCCGCTGGTCACCCGCACTTCCTTCCGCTTCCTGCAGACCCTCTACAACCTCGGCCCGGCCCCTGAACCCAACCTGACCGTGCTGTGGTCGCCCCGACTGCCCGCAGGCTTCAAGGAGTTCTGCGCCCAGGTCTCCATCGACACCAGCGCCGTCCAGTACGAGTCCGACGAGCTGATGCGCCCGCGCACCGGGGACGACACAGCCATCGCGTGCTGTGTGTCGGCGATGGCGGTCGGCAGGCAGATGCAGTTCTTCGGGGCACGGGTGAACCTCGCCAAGGCCCTGTTGTACGCGATCAACGGCGGCCGGGACGAGCTGACCGGCGAGCAGATCGCACCCCAGGCACCCGCGCTGACCGGGGAGTACCTGGACTACGAGGAGCTGTCGGCGGCGTACGACCGCATGCTGGACTGGCTGGCGGGGACGTACGTCAACACGCTCAACGTCATCCACTTCATGCACGACAAGTACGCCTACGAGCGTATCGAGATGGCGCTGCACGACCACCCGGTGCACCGCTTCATGGCCTGTGGTGTCGCGGGCCTCTCGGTCGCCGCCGACAGCCTGTCCGCCGTCAAATACGCCCGGGTGAAGGTGATCCGGGACGACACCGGGCTGGCCGTCGACTTCGAGACCGAGGGCGGCTGGCCGGCGTACGGGAACAACGACGACCGCGCCGACGCCCTCGCGGCCGACCTGGTCGAGTCCTTCATGGCCAAGGTGCGCAAGCACCCGACCTACCGGAACGCCGAGCACACCCAGTCCGTACTGACGATCACCTCGAACGTCGTCTACGGCAAACACACCGGCAACACCCCCGACGGCCGGCGCGCCGGCCAGCCCTTCGCGCCCGGGGCCAACCCCATGAACGGGCGTGACCGGCACGGTGTGGCCGCCTCCGCCCTGTCGGTCGCCAAGTTGCCGTACGAGCAGGCCCGCGACGGCATCTCACTGACGACGACGATCACCCCGGAGGGCCTGGGACACGCGCCCGGCGAGCGGGCCGGGAACCTGGCCGGCATCCTCGACGCGTACATGGCCTCCGGCGGCTTCCACATGAACGTCAACGTCCTGGACCGGGCCACGCTGGAGGACGCGATGGAACACCCCGAGAAGTACCCGGAGTTGACCATCCGCGTCTCCGGCTACGCCGTCAACTTCGTCCGTCTGACCCGTGAGCAGCAGCTCGACGTGATCAGCCGCACCTTCCACGGATCGCTGTGACTGCGATGAAGGTCGAGACGACGGGCCGGATCCACTCCTGGGACCTGTCCACCGGCGTGGACGGTCCCGGGACCCGGTTCGTCCTCTTCACCAGCGGCTGCCCGCTGCGGTGCCTGTACTGCGCCAACCCCGACACCTGGCACATGCGGGACGGCCGCGAGGTCACGGTCGACGAGGTGATGGCGGAGACCGAGAAGTACCGGGGCTTCGTCACCACGGCCGGGGGAGGGGTGACGATCACGGGAGGCGAGCCATTGCTCCAGCCCGCGTTCACCGCCGAACTCCTCCGCCGCTGCAAGGAGGTGGGGCTGCACACCGCACTCGACACCTCCGGCTTCCTCGGTGAGCGCGCCTCCGACGAACTCCTCGTCGACACAGACCTGGTACTCCTGGACATCAAGTCCTTCGATGTTCGCGCTTACCGGAAGCTGACCGGCGGAGAACTGGCCCCCACGCTCAACTTCGCCACCCGCCTGGACAGCCTCGGCATCCCGGTGTGGATCCGCTACGTTCTCGTCCCCGGCTGGACCGACGATCCGGAGGCCGTGAACGGGCTCGCCCGCTTCGTCGCCGGTCTCGGCAACGTCGACCGCGTGGACGTCCTCCCGTTCCACAAGCTGGGCGCCTCGAAGTACGAGGCGCTCGGGGTCCCCTTCCCGCTGCGGGACAACCCGGTTCCCGAACCGGCGCTGACGGAGCGCGTCCGTGAGCAGTTCAGGGAACACGGGCTCACCGCGTACTGAGGCCGTAGAACTGGGTCGTCGACGACGGGAGGGCACGGTGGGCGGCGCGTGCCAGGGCGCGCAGGCTCCTACGGCGGCGCCGCCGTGCTGGACGCGGTCAACAAGGTCCCGGTGAACGTGTCGACCAACACCAACAAGCAGCCGCTTTCCTGGCAGCCGAACCGTCGCAGGTGGCCCACCTTCACCGGGCGTCTCGGCGGGCGGGTCCACGGAGACACCACGCCTCCAGCGCGCATGTCGTCGTCGCTGAGATTCCCCGCCGGCAACGCGTCGTGCGGCTGGTCCCGGCCCGGCTGCTCACTTTGAGGCAACCGCTCTGGCCATGGGGCCGCGCCAGTGCCGCGGGAAAATCCGAGCGCGACCCGTCAGCGACGCCGACGGGCGTTGAGCCGGGCGGCCTGGCGCGTCAGGTGGTCGCGCTCGGCGAGGTTGGGTGCCTTTTGGGCCGCCTCGGCGTACAGCCGTGCCGCCGTCGCCAGGTCGCCGTCGCGCTCGTGGAGGTAGGCCGCCACCGCGGTGTGCCGGGGCAGTGAGTCGTCCAGCGCCGCAAGTGCGTTGAGCCCGGCGCGCGGTCCGTCGGCCTCGCCGACGGCCACCGCGCGGTTGAGCCGGACGACCGGGCTGTCGGTCAGGCGCGTGAGCTCGTCGTACCACTCGACGATCTGCACCCAGTCGGTCTCCTCGGCGGTGGGCGCGTCGGCGTGGAGTGCCGCGATGGCGGCCTGGGCCTGGAACTCGCCCAGCCGGTCACGGGCGAGGGCCGCCTGCAGGATCTCGACGCCCTCGGCGATCGACTCGGTGTCCCACCGGCCGCGGTCCTGCTCGGCGAGCGGCACCAGGCTGCCGTCGGGCGCGGTCCGGGCGGCGCGCCGGGCGTGGTGGAGCAGCATGAGGGCGAGCAGCCCCGCCACCTCGGGGTGGTCGATCGCGGCCGAGAGCTGCCGGGTGAGCCGGATGGCCTCGGCGGCGAGGTCGACGTCGCCGGAGTAGCCCTCGTTGAAGACCAGGTAGAGGACGCGCAGCACGGTGGCGACGTCGCCGGGCTGGTCGAACCGCACGCCGGAGATGGTGCGCTTGGCCCGGCTGATGCGCTGCGCCATGGTCGCCTCGGGCACCAGGTAGGCCTGGGCGATCTGGCGGGTGGTGAGCCCGCCGACGGCACGCAGGGTGAGCGCGACCGCGGACGACGGGGTCAGGGACGGGTGGGCGCACAGGAAGTAGAGCTGGAGCGTGTCGTCCACGGCGGGCGCAGGCCCGGGCTCCGGTTCCTCGTCGACGAGGTCCTCGCGCCGGCGGCGGGCGGTGTCCGCTCGGGTCGCGTCGAGGAACTTGCGCCAGGCCACGGTGACCAGCCAGCCCTTCGGGTCCCGCGGAGGGTCGGCAGGCCAGACGCGGACCGCCTCGACCAGCGCGTCCTGCACGGCGTCCTCGGCCGCCGCGAAGTCGGCTCCGCGGCGGACGAGGATCGCGAGCACGCTCGGTGTGAGGCTCCGGAGCAGGACCTCGTTCATGATGAGGTCGCTCAGTGGCACTCAGTGATGGTGGGCGACGCGGTCAGGAACGGGCGCAGTTCCAGCCACTCGTGGATCGGCTTCCCGCCCGCCCCGGGGGCGGCCGACAGTTCCCCGGCCAGCTCGACGGCGCGCTCATAGCTGTCGACGTCGATCACCATCCAGCCGGCGATGAGGTCCTTGGTCTCGGCGAACGGGCCGTCGGTGACCGGCGGGCGCCCCTCACCGTCGTACTTGACCCACGTCCCCTCGGGGGCGAGCGCCTGACCGTCGACGAACTCGCCGGTCCCCTCGAGCCGGGCCGCGAAGTCGTGCATGTACTGCACGTGGGCCGAGATCTCTTCCGGCGTCCACTTGTCCATCGGCACGTCGTTGACCGGAGCCGGGGCGCCGCGGTAGTGCTTGAGCAGCAAGTACTTGGCCATGGTGGTTCTCCTCGGTGCTGGTGCGACCCATTGTGGTCGCGTTCACTGCGGGGACGGAGCCAGCCACGGGTTCTCGACATCGCCGCCAAAACTTTTTGGCTCTCGCGGATGAACCTGGGTGAGCCGTCTCGTGGTGTCCGGGTCCACGGCGTGACGCGAGGGCGAGACGGAACGAGGCCTTCCAAGATCAGCAGCGACCGAGCAACCGAATCTGTCACCCGCGATCCCGGCATCGGTGGTGGACAGAGTCGGCTGGGCCGTCAGTCTGCTGAGGCTCGACGACACCACGGCGTCGGCGATAGCACGACGGCTCGGGGCGAACCGGTGATCTCACGGTGGCCGCACGTCAGCCGTCGCAGTGCTCACCTCGTCACGAGGCGCGGGGCAGCGCGAGCCAGTCCTGCCAGGTGATGTCGCGGCCCAGACAACGGGGCTGCTGGAAGGGCCAGTCGGCGGCGATCCACTGCGGCACCAGCGCGTCAAGCGCGCGCTCCACCTCGCCGCCGACGAGGTCGTCCACCACCCACCAGGAGACCTCGCCGTCGGAGCCGGTGCGCTCGGGCGGGTCGATGTAGACGCAGCCGAGGATCGCCGTCTCCTCCTCGTCCAGCAGCGCGTAGTTGAACGACTGGTGCGCGGCTATCTCCTTCTCGTGCCGCAGCAAGTCGATGCGGTCCTCTTCATAGGTCATCGTCTCCTTCGGCCAGGCCCAGGCCGGGCCGAAGATCTCCCACAAGCGCTCGCGGGAGCCCATCACGGCGGGGTAGTCGAGCGCGGTGTCCGCCTCCCGGATCGGGCGCAGGTGAAGCGCGGTGTCGGGCACGGGCACGTAGACGGGGTGGACGAAGTCCTCAGGAAGCCAACTCATAAGGGCCGAGGCTACAGCCGGCCGACGCGGGATGATCCAGGCGGCGCGGGTGCCGTGGCGGACGACCACCGGGCTCCGCCTCGGCGAGGGGAGAGCGGGCGTTGTATCTGTCCTGGACCGTGCGGCGGTGGCCTGCGGCGTTGGTGATGGGGCTGTGGGAAGCGCAGGAATCGGCTGCCCGGGAGCGGTTCGAACGCTTGCGGGAGCCGGACGGCCCGGCACTGGAATCGCTCTTGGGCTGCGGTCATCGGCGCTGACTGCGGATCGCCACCCGTACCTGCTGTAACCGCTGCAGACGTTGCGCGGTGTGCGGGCCGTGCCGGTGCTGCGCAGCCGCCCGTTCTCCAAGGCCGGGCCCACTTCCACCTCGAACGCGCGCCAAGCGTCGCCGCCGTCACCTTCCCCAACTCACCTTCACGGCACCGCCGTACGAGGAGCCGGACGGCCGCCGAAACGGTGGTCACGCTGGTGCCTGCGACGTTCTGGGCCACGGAGAAGCCGACCTTGGAGCCGGTGATCGAAGCGCAATTCTGAAGAAGCGCCGTAAGCATCCGCCTGCTTAGCGTTGCGAAGCAGGCGGGACGACCTTGCAACGGGAGGGGACATCATCATGGGCGACGAGCGAGCTGCGGCGGTGGACAGTACGGCGGAGCGGGTCGCCTTGTGGCGGGCCATGCACGTCCAGGTCGATCCACCGCCACACGTGCTTGAGGACGAGGTCGGCCTGCGGCTGGCGGCCCCGGACGACGGCTGGCGCCGCCGCCCGGACATGGACCCGCACGCCATGAGCCGCGTCCGGGCGGGCATCGTGGCCCGGGCTCGTTTCGTCGAGGATCTGGTCGTCGAGCAGGTCGGTCAGGGCGTCGGTCCGTACGTCATCCTCGGCGCGGGCCTGGACACCTTCGCGCAGCGCAGGCCGGAGATCGCTTCCCGCCTGCGGGTGTTCGAGGTCGACCGGCCCGGTCCGCAGGCCTGGAAGCGGCAGCGCCTGATGGAGCTCGGCTTCGGCGTCCCCGAGTGGCTGCGGCTCGTGCCGGTCGACTTCGAGGCGGGCGACTCGTGGTGGGAGCAGCTGGTGTCCGCCTGCTTCGATGCACGGCAACCGGCGGTGGTGGCCTCCACGGGCGTCTCCATGTACCTCACCAAGGACGCGAACGCGGCCACGCTGCGCCAGGTGGCATTGCTCGCCCCGGGCTCCACGCTGGCCATGTCGTTCATGCCGCCGCTGGAGCTGGTCGATGAGGAGGCTCGCCCCATGCGCCAGGCGGCGGAGCACGGCGCCCGAGCATCCGGGACGCCCTTCATCAGTTTCTTCACCCCGGAGGAGATGCTGGCACTGGCCCGCGACATGGGTTTGAAAGAGGCCCGGCACGTGTCGGCGGCCATGCTCAACCAGCGCTACTTCGCCGACAGGACGGACCGTCTTCGGACGTCCAGTGCAGAGGAACTGCTCGTGGCGGCGACTTACGAGTTCCCCCGCGATTGAGATGGGGGTGTGAAGGTGGCGATGGTGTTGTGCCACCAGGCCCGATCGTCGTCCTGGCAAGATAGCGGCATGGAACGTGTGCTTGGAGTCGGTGGCTACTTCCTGCGGGCCGCCGACCCGGTGGCCCTGGGCGCGTGGTACCGCGATTGCCTGGGCCTGGACGCCGATGAGAAGGGCCTGTGGCGTCAGGAATCCGGGCTGACGGTGTTCGCGACGTTCGAGTCCGAGAGCGACTACTTCGGGTCCCGCGCCCAGCAGACCATGCTCAACTTCCGGGTCCGCGACTTGGAAGCGATGCTCGCGCAATTGCGCGCCAAGGGAGCGGACGTGGCTGAAGAGACGCAGGACATGGAGGGTGTCGGTCGATTCGGCTGGGTCACCGATCCTGAGGGCAATCGGGTGGAGCTGTGGCAGCCCGCCTGACCGCGTCTTCACGCAGGCGGTGACGTGCTGGTGGCCCACCAGGTTGTCGGGGTGTGAACCATGGTCAGGCCGCGCGGTCATGTCCCATTACGCCTTCTGCGGGCTGTCACGGGGACACCTTGGAGAGCTTGTCACCGAACTTGCGCCGCAGTGGGAGGCGCGATGCGAGTCCGTCCGGGCGCCGCCAGCGGTGCCGCGGCGACCGGCGGCGTCAGGTCGGCGCTGGGCCACAATACGAGTTGGTGTTCACCGACCGACTGCTGGTCATCACTGCGGCCCGTCATGTTCAGGCTGTCAGTTCGGTTTGATCTGCCACGGGGGAGACGGTGTCCTGGCGGATGTACCACTCGGTGGAGAGAATCCGCTCCCGGACGGCTTCCGGGAGGCCCGCGAGCAGACCCGGTGCGGCCCCTCGCTCCACCTCGGTGCGATGGGCCAGCACGGCAGCCCATTTCTGCTCCAGCCAAGGGCTGACATCGACAGTCGCGGTGATCCGTTCGTCCGGAACACTGTTCATCGCCTTCCCGGCACGGGCCAGGTCGCTCAGCGTCCGTACAGCCGAGTGCGGGTGCGTGGCCAGGTAGAGGGCGCTCGGCTGCCAGGGGTCACCCGCACCCGGATAGAGCCGTTCAAGTCCGGCTGCCTGGACTGCGAGCGTGGTCACCCGGTGGGTGTGCACATGGTCCGGATGACCGGTCAGCCCACCGTAGGCGTCGTGGGTGACCACGGCCTCCGGGCGAATCTCCCGCAACTGCGCGACCAACCGCCCCACCGTCTCGTCGAGCGGCGCATCGCAGAACCGCACGCTGCCCGAAGCTGACTGAGGTGCCCAGGCGTCGGCGTAACCGAGCATGCGCGGCTCGTCTGTGCCGAGGATCCGAAGCGCTTCGGCCAGTTCCGCGCCGCGCTGAGTGTGAGCGGCCCAGGTCGCCGTAACAACCGTAGTTCGAGCTCCTGCGGCCGCGTGCCGGGCAAGCACGCCGCCGGACCACAGGGACTCGTCGTCCGGGTGAGCGAAAACCGCGAGCAGACTCGGCACCGGCATCGACAGATCACCTTCCAGAGCGAAGAGAGCCTGATCGTATGCCTTGCTGACGCGCCCAGTTCGGCGTGCCGACCTCCACAGACAGGACAGCAGCAACTCGAGTACACGGCCATCCGGGAATGGCCGCAGGCCCGCCCGGTGTTGCCGCGAGCATGACGACGAATGAGCCCCGCCCCGAGGTGCTGCGATACACCGCCTTCTCCAGTGACCCCGCCGGCGGAAACCCCGCCGGCGTAGTTCTGGACGCCAGCGCCCTGGACGACAGTGACATGCTGGCCATCGCCGCCGATCTCGGATACTCAGAGTCCGCGTTCCTGACCGCGCCCCCGGAGGGCCTCGGCGGCCAGGACGGACGGGCGTACAGCATCCGCTACTTCAGCCCCAAGGCCGAGGTGCCGTTCTGCGGGCACGCCACCGTCGCGACCGCTATTGCGCTTGCCGAGCGGATCGGCTCCGGGGAACTGGTGTTCGCGACGAGGGCGGGCACCGTGCCGGTGGAAGTGGCCGAGGAGGGCGGGACGCTCCGGGCCACGCTCACCAGTGTCGAGCCGCACATCGAGGAGATCGCCGACACCGACCTCGATGAGGCGCTCGCCGCGCTCGGCTGGCCGGTAGCCGATCTCGACCCGGCCTTCCCGCCCCGTATCGCCTTCGCCGGCGCCCGCCATCTCGTCCTCGCGGCGGCGACGCGCGCCCGCCTCGCGGATCTCGCGTACGACTTCGCACGCCTCGAAGCCCTGATGCACCGCTTGGACCTGACCACGATCCAGTTGGTATGGCGAGAGTCGGCCACCGTCTTCCATGTCCGTGACCCCTTCCCCGTCGGCGGCGTCGTCGAGGACCCGGCGACCGGCGCCGCGGCCGCCGCGTTCGGTGCGTACGCGCGTGAGCTCGACCTGGTCCCCGAGGACGCCGTCCTCACCCTGCATCAGGGCGAGGACCTGGGCCGCCCCGGCGAGCTCACGGTGACGCTGCGCGCGGGAGACCCGCGCGTCCATGTCGGCGGCACAGGAACTCGTATCAGCTGAAGCGCCAGCCATGACGGCAGTGCGGGCACAGATCTCCCCAGTGGTCACGGAGGATCGCAATTCCGTGACCACTGGGCCCGTGCCTCATCCACTCCCGGGTGCTCCATCGCACCTGTCCGCGCGAGTTCTTGGCGGACGACTTCGGCGGACTTCAGGAGTCCCCGGGAGGCTTTTCCTTGTCTTTCGTGGTCGAGTCCCGTAGTCGTTGACGTGTGAGTGATGACGGACGGGCCGTCAAGCGCAGCTCACCCCAGGGCATGAAGTCGAGCACAACTGCATCGAGCATGGTCCCGACCACTGGGAAGTCCTCTGGGCGTGGGTGTTCCAGGCTGTCCGTGAGGTTCACGAAATCTATGAAGGCCGGGACGTCGGATGCGGGAGCGACCACCGCGGCTTCCACACCGAATCGCCCTCGGTGCCCTGTCACTTGGCATTGAATCCTCCCCTCCCTGAAGGGAAGGGGATTCCTGGCTCAGGCTGCCATCCGGGGCGGCGCCCCAGGTGGTCTTATGCCCTCAGCACCAGCCGGGTTGAGACCAGCCCGGACGAGCATTACGCGTGCGGAGTTCTTGTCGCGTGGGCTCACCGTTCCGCATGCGGTGCAGGTGTGGGTGCGCTCTCCCAGCGGCAGTGCGTGCTTGGCTCTCGCTCCGCAGTGCGCGCAGTCCATCGTGGTGTGCGCGGGATGTACCAGGTGCACACGGCGTGCGTGCTTGCGGCCCATCTCGATCAGGGCCTGTTTGGTGGCGCCGATGGCGGCGTCGGCGGCCTTCTTGGCCATGGTGGTCTTGGCAAGGAACTTCGGTTTGAAGTCCTCGACGGCCAGGGCATCGTGGTCGCGGACGACGGACTTGGCCCACTTGCGGGCCGTGTCCTGGCGCTGCAGAGCGACCTTCTGGTGCGCCTTGGCCCGAAGTTTCTTCGCTGTGCGATAGCCCTTCGACCCGGCCTTCCCCCTCTTCGGTTTGCGGCGGGCCATCATCCGGTCGTACCGGGTCAGCTTCTCTTTGGCCTTCTGCCCGTGCCGGGCGTGTGCGAGGTCATGGGCGTCGCTGGTGGTGGTCGCGGTCTCCTTCACACCCCAGTCGATGCCGATCACGCGGCCGGTCTCGGGGAGCGGCTGCACCTCGACGGGGACGACGAAGCTGGCGTACCAGTGCCCAAGGCTGTCCTGATATACGCGCACCGATGACAGGTCGGCCGGAAGGTCTCGCGACCACACCACCGTCAAGGCGATGCCGCCCGCCAGGTGCAGCTGCGCGCACGGGCGTCGGTCAGCATCTTGTCGAGCTGCGCCGGGCCGCAGGTGCGCTTGTCGGCGCCCTCGGGACGGTTCTTGTTCCAGGCATGCACCTGCTTCGACTTGGCCACGCACTCGTTCCACACCCAGCGGCACCGGTCCCACTCCGCCGCCAGCAGCGTGTGGGCGGTGGACGGCACGCGAAGCCGGAAGGTGTACCGGGCGTGCCCCGCTCCGTCGGCCCCTGCTGCTTCCGCCACGCCCTCACCCCGTCCAAGTTCCGGCCGCCCAAGCCCTGTCGGACGACCGTACGTGCGAGATCCGCACATCCGCGCCCCGCTCCCGCCGCGATCACCCCCATCGGCGAACGCGGGCACGCGCGTTCGCCTGCACCCGGCTCCGTCGGGCAAGCCGCAGCGGCGCTCCGCGCCCGGGAAGCAGGATGCGGCGACGCTCCGCGTCGCTGTCACTGGAGGTGATTCCTCCCCGGCGTGAACGCCGGGGCCTCCTCGCAAGGGACCAGGTGAACTACCTGAAAAGGGCGGAGTCCGCGTAGCCCTTGCCCCCGAGCAGGGCGTCGGGGTGTCTGCGGGGACGTCCCATGCGGCAGAACGAGCGCCAGGCCGCCGAGCACGTAAAGGTGCCGCAGGGCCCGGCCCGTTCACCGCGTACGCGCCTCAGCTCACCGCCTGCTTCACGAGCGCACCGATCCGCGCCTCCACGTCGGCCGTCACCTCGGTCAGGGCGAAACCGGCCGCCCACATCGTGCCGTCGTCCAGCTTCGCCTGGTCGCTGAACCCGAGCGTCGCGTAGCGCGCCTTGAACTTCTCCGCGCTCTGGAAGAAGCAGACGACCTTGCCGTCCAGCGCGTAGGCGGGCATCCCATACCAGAGCTTCGGCGCGAGTGTCGGCGCGCTGGCTGTGATGACGGCATGGACGCGCTCGGCCATGATCCGGTCCGAGTCCTGCATCTCGGCGATCTTCGCGAGCACGTCCCGCTCCGCCTCCGCCGCCTTGTCCGCGCGCGAGCTGCGGCGGGCCGCCGTCTTCAGCTCTTTGGCGTGGTCCTTCATCGCGGCCCGCTCCTCGGCCGTGAATCCCCCGTGCGTGCTGCCGGTGTTGCTCATGGCGGAGTTCCCCCTTGAAGATCTTGATGTGCGGGATCTTGCGAGGGGACCATATCTTGGCCCACCGACAGCCGGGAGCGTTTCTCCTGTCTGCTCACCTCTGATCTTGATATCGATGATCTGCCCCGCCATGTCGGTGCGGGACAGGGGCCGTTGCTCAATGCCCAGGCGGTGGGCACGGATCCGCGCACCCTCCGCTCTGCGCTCACGGGCCATCCGGCTTCGGTGCCGAGCGTCCACCCGAAGCCACGCCACCGAGGACGACAACCACGGAGGCCGTCGGCCACGGGGGCCGTCTGCTCTCCAGGGGCGGGGTGCCGCCGTCAGACGATGTGGCGACCGCCGTCCACCGTCAGGACGTCGCCGGTCGTGTACGCCGCGTTGGTGAGGTAGTGCACTGCCTCGGCGACATCCTCGGGTGTGCCGACGCGATGCAGTGGGGTGTTCGCGGTGATCCATTCCCGGGAGCTCTCCCAGACCTGCTCGGCCTCGTCGTACCAGGGGGTGTCGACCAGGCCCGGCGCGACCGCGTTGACCCTGATGTCGGGGCCGAGTTGGGAGGCGAGCAGGCGGGTCATGTGGTTGAGTGCGGCCTTGCTCACCGCGTAGGGGACGGAGCTGCCCAGGGCGCGGGTGGCTGAGACGGACGAGATGTTGACGACTGAGGCGGCGTCGGACTTCCTCAGATGCGGGACGGCGGCGGCGGTCAGCTGCCATGCGCCGAAGACGTTGACGTCGAAGATCTCCCGCCAGACCTCGACGTCCGCGGCTTCCAGGTCGTCCAGCGGGATGAAGCGGGTGGTGCCCGCGTTGTTCACGAGGATGTCGAGGCGGCCGTAGGCATCGATCGCGGCCTGGACGATCCGCCGGGCGTCCGCACCGTCGGCCACGTCTCCCTGCACGTACACCGCGTCCGGCAGCTCGGTCGCGAGATTCTTCCCCGCGACCTCGCTGCGGGCCGAGTTGACGACGATCCGAAAGCCTTCCGCGGCCAGCCGCCGGGCGACGGCGGCTCCGATCCCTGACGACGAACCGGTGATGAGTGCGACGCGGCTGTCCATCATTTCCGCCCCCTTGAGTGATTGATCGTTGACGAGTCGGGACGCGGAGCATAGTCTACCGTCAGGCGGAATTGATATTCCGCGATGTGGAAGTTGAATGGATCCCTTTCCCTGGGAACCCGTGCGAATCCGGGTAATGTGGCCCGACTGTCGCACCCTGCTTTCCGGTTGCCGTGGCCCCCGTACGTCCGGGGCGATTCCGTTGTTTCCTCGCGCCCGGTGAGGGCTCCGGGTGATCCGCGACAGAACATGAGAGGGATTCATGGGTGCGCCACGCGTCCGGTCAACAGGCGGCGGCATGGGGGGAGTTCACCACCTGGTCGCCGAGCGGGTACGGGAGGGCGCCCGCGGCACTGGCCGTACGTGAGGCGGACGACCACGTGGTCACCCGCGAACAGCTCCTGGCCTGGGGCGAGGGCGCTGACCACCTGCTCGGCCAGCACTTCTTCCCCGGCGCGCACTTCTACTGGGACGAGCAGATTCCGGCGGTCGCGGCGCAGATGGCGGAGGAGGTGGACACTGCGGCCCCGGGCCTGGCCGGCTGGTGACCGGCCCCCAGGGTTCAGAACCGGTTCCGCGGCGTGCTGGCGGCCGTACTACTGCGCCGTCAGTGCGGATGATCGGTCGGCCCCGCACCCTTCGTACCCTGTGGCGACCTGCTCGGCGGCAGGCTCCAAATTGGCGAACACGGGCACAGTGTCATGGCGCGGTGCGCCCACCGGTGGCGGCGTTGGCGTAGCGGTGGGCGAGGCGGGCGAGGGCGTCCTTGAGTTCGGGCGGTCCGACGACTTCGAAGTCGGCGTCGAACCAGCCGATGGCGGAGGCCAGACCGGGCCATGACCACGAGCCGAGAACGAGTCGGCAGCGGTCCGGGCCCAGTTCCTCGACGAATCCATCTGGGGTGTAAGGGGCGACGGCGATTGCGGGCAGGTCGAGGATCACCTCACCGCGGCAGGGCCAGTCGCCAGGTCCGTCGGAACCTCGGAATCTACCGGTGATGAAGGTGGCCACGTCGCCTCCGGGAAGCTCCCGTGGAGTGAAGCGGGGGCCGGTGGGGGTGCGCGGCGAGAGGCGATCCACGCGGAAGGTGCGCCAGTCCTCGCGGTCGAGGTCCCAGGCGAGGAGGTACCAGCGTCCGCCCCAGGTGATCAGGTGATGGGGTTGCACCCGGCGCTGCCGTCGCGCGGCACTGTCGGCCTGGTCCGGCGTGGGAGGGAAGGCAGGGGTGTAGTCGAAGCGCAGTTCCTCGTGGGCGTGGATGGTGGCGCTGAGTGCCATGAGTACGCGGCTGTCGACCTGCGCCCCGGGGTGGGCGTCGGACGGCGCGACCGCGGTGACCTGGAGCATGTCGATCCGGTGTCGCAACCGGGAGGGCATGACCTGCCGGACGGTGTTGAGGGCGCGTGCCGCGGCCTCTCCGATGCCGGTCCCGGTGACAGTGGCGGTCTGAAGGGCCACGGCAAGGGCGACGGCCTGGTCGTCGTCGAACAGCAGCGGAGGCAGCTGTGAGCCGGCGTCGAGCCGATATCCGCCGTCGGGCCCTTTGAAGGCCAGGATCGGATAGCCGAGCTCCCGCAAGCGGTCTATGTCGCGGCGGACCGTTCGTGGACTGATGTCCATCCGCTTGGCCAGCTCCTCGCCCGACCAATCGCGGCGGGTCTGGAGCAGGGAGAGAAGCGCGAGCAGTCGCGAGGAGGTCTTCTGCACAAGGCACATTCTGCCGCGGGTAGAGGACACAACCTGTCCCCTACCCATGGAACGTTGGTCTCCGAGCCACCGAACGGGAGCGATCAGAAGCTCCGGCCACCGTGGCCCGCAGCCGTGGCGTCTGCGCCCGGCGCTCCCGCAACGAATCGAAGGCAAGGAGCCAATCATGTCCGTCACGACCACGACTCACCTGAATTTCCGGGGCGACGCTCGCGAGGCGCTCGAGTTCTACCACTCCGTCTTCGGGGGGCGCACGGTCGCCATCACCTACAAGGACGCGGGCAATGTGCAGAACGCGGACGAGGCGGAGTGGGTGATGTGGGGCGAGGTGGCCGCGGAGAACGGCTTCCACGTCATGGCCTACGACGTGCCGTCCCAGATGCCGTGGAACCAGGGTGAGAACTCCTTCTTCGTATCCGTGCGCGGCGACAACGCGGAGGAGATCACCGCCCTGTGGGAGAAGCTGTCCAGCGAATCGACCGTGTTGCGGCCGCTGGAGCCCGCGCAGTGGGCGCCGCTCTACGGCATGCTCACGGACCGCTTCGGCGTCGTCTGGGTCCTGGACGTCGTGAGCCAGTACATCGGGTGACCCGCTTCGCGGTGCGGCAGACGTCCGTCCGCCGCACCGCACCTCCCCTGCGCCACTCCGGAGCACTGGGGACTGTCGACGAGGTCTGCGAGAAACGAACCATGCGGACCTGCCTGAAGCGGACCTGCATGAAATGGAGAAGGGAACCGGGTCACGGTGAAAATGCGCGAGCTGGGGCGAACCGGCATCGAGGTGAGCGCCTACTGCCTGGGCACCATGATGTTCGGCAAGGTCGGAAACCCCGATCACGACGACTGCATCGGCATGGTGCACCGGGCGCTGGACGCCGGCATCAACTTCATCGACACCGCCGATGTGTACCCCTACAGCGAGACCGAGGAGATCGTCGGGAAAGCCCTCAAGGGCCGCCGCGACGACGTTGTGCTGGCCACGAAGGTCAACGGCAGGATGGGCGAAGGGTCCAACCGTCACGGCAGCTCGCGACGCTGGATCGTCGCCGAGGTCGAGAACTCGCTGCGGCGCCCGCAAACGGACCACATCGACCTCTACCAGGTCCATCACCCCGACCCCAGAACGGACATCGAGGAAACCCTGTCCGCGCTGACCGATCTGGTGCGCAGCGGCAAGGTCCGCACGATCGGCTCCTCGAACCTGCCGCCCTCGGAGATCGTGGAGGCGCACTGGGTGTCCGAGCGACGTGCACTGGAACGGCTGCGCACCGAGCAGCCCACGTACTCCATCCTCAACCGCGGCATCGAGCGCGAGATCCTGCCCGCCTGCCGGCGCTACGGCATGGGTGTGCTGGTGTGGAGCCCGCTGGCGATGGGCCTGCTGACCGGCCGCTACCGCAAGGGCACCGCTCAGGCGGAGAACCCCAGGATGTTCTGGGTGCGCAAGCACCTGACCGACGAGCGCAAGCTCGACGTCGTCGAGCAGCTCATTCCCGTGGCCGAGGGAGCTGGTTTGTCGCTGACTCATCTGGCGATGGCCTTCGCCACCACCCACCCTGATGTCAGCTCGGCCATCATCGGACCGCGCACCATGGAACAGCTGGAGGATCTCCTGGCGGGCGCCACCACGACGCTCGGCGACGACATCCTGGACCGGATCGACGAGATCGTCCCGCCCGGGACCGACCTCGGTCCACTCGACGTGTCCTACAGCCCGCCCGCTGTCACGCGCCCGGCGCTGCGCAGGCGTTCGGCTGACGAGCGGGCGGCGGCCTGATGCGATGACTGTCCTCACCACCCGTGCCCTCAACCGCGCCACTCTCGCCCGGCAATTCCTCCTCGCCCGCAGCGACGCCCCGGTCCACGATGCCGTTGCGCACCTGTGCGGGATGCAAGCGCAGCAACCGCAGGAGCCGTTTGTCGGACTGTGGTCGAGGCTGCGCAGCTTCAAGCCCGCTGCTTTGGACGACCTGTTGACCGGGCGGGAGGTGGTGCGCACCCACCTGATGCGCCGCACCGTCCACCTCGTCACGGCCGAGGATGCGCTGGCCTGGCGAGCCCGCCATGACGCCATGCTGCGCCAGCGGGTGTTGGCCACCTATCGCCGCGAGCTCGCCGGGGTGGACCCGGAAGAGGTCGCGGCGGCAGGCCGGGCGGTCATGGCCGACGGCCAACCCCGTACCATGGCCGAACTCGTCCAAGCACTCGGCGATCGTTGGCCCGCGCCACCGCCCCGGGTGCTGGGCGAACTGCTCGTCGCCGCTTTGATCCCAGTGGCCCAACTGCCCCCGCGCGGGCTGTGGCGCACCAAAGCAGGCGTACGCAACGTACCCCTCTCATCATGGCTGGGGCGCGAGATCGCGCCGTCGGCACCGGCGGACTCCGACCCGGCCGGACAAGCGCTGGTACGGCGCTATCTGGCCGCGTACGGTCCCGCCGCCACGGCCGATCTGCGCGCCTGGTGCGGTCTCGCCGGACTCCCCGCCGCGGTCAAAGCCGTGCGCGAAGAACTCATCTCCTTCCGCGACGGACGAGGCCGCGAACTGCTGGACCTCCCTGACGCGCCGCGCCCCCACCCGGACACACCCGCGCCCGTCAGGTTCCTGCCGGCATTTGACAACGCGATCCTCGGCTACCGCGACCGCAGCCGCATCATTGACGATGCCCATCTTGGGCTGTCGGTCGCCGGCGAGCGTGTCGTTCTGGTGGACGGCCGCGTGTCTGCCACCTGGACCGTGAAAGACAACCTGCTCGTCATCACCCCGCTTCGGCCTTTCTCTGCAGCCGATCGCACCACTGTCACCAAAGAGGGACAGGCACTGGCCACGTTTCTGACAGACCGCGACGACGATCGCGTACGGATCGAAGCCTCTACCCACTGAAAGGTGAAACCCTGAACGGGACTGCGTCGTCGCCCCTTCCGTCGCCGTCCAGGACGCCGATCTGCTTCCGGCACCTGACCGAGTGGCCGCAGTTCTCCCACATCGCCCCGCACCGGCTCGCCACCCGCACCGCAACACCGCGCGTCGCGGTAACTACTGAGGACATCCCAGCGAAGAGTTCTGATCGTCGTCGTGGGCCACTTCCGGCCTGGAGCTGTACATCCCGCGCTCCTGGACGTGCGACCCTGACCGCTGCCAGGCAACAGGGTTCGGCGTGGACACTGTCTTCGCGACCGCCCGGGGATACGCGGCGGTGGGCCGGGGCGCCGGCGTAGACGAGATAGACGGCGACCTGGGAGTTCTCGATCCTGCTGGCGGTGCCGGTGTACTGGCGCCGAATCCCACGGTGCGAGTGCCCTTCTTCACGTCGCCGGTCTCGTCGACGACCAGCACCGCAGCCTCGTCGGGATGTGCGGACCGCTGCCCCGGGCCGGTCTGCGGGCCTTCATGTCTCGCCGGCGTCGGCTGCATGTGATGCAGCGGAAGCGGTGCACACGGCAGGGTTCCTGCTCGTCATCGTCCTGATCTGCCTGCTGGGCGTCCTGGACGTGTCCAACATGCTGCTGGAGAAACTCAGGCAAGCCGCAAAGACCTGGAAGACGATGCGCCGCGCATGGCAACCCGGGGACGTTGACGACGCGAAGAACCAGGCAAGCGACGCCGAGCCGAACGAACCGGCCCACCAGCCTCCCCGCTAAAGATCCCATCTTGACGCTGCGCCAGCTCTGAAGGGGCCAGAACCCACCTGGCCCCTTCCTGCTGCCCACCAGACGCCCTCCGAGAAGGCTTCCATCCCCAAACGAGACGGCTGCGCAACAGAACTCACTTCAAGGACCGCGGCCACCGCGCCCACGCCCTCTTGGTGGAGTACTCCGACGTGGGGCTCCTTGCGTTCGAACTGTAGGGTCCAAGCCGTGTGTTCGGGCCGTCGTCGTGAGCTGACGGGCAATGTCACCGGCTGCCAGTAGGTTGGCCGCCGTGATGGTGGGCACGGAAGAGACCCGGCTGGTCGTCCTGCGGGGCAACAGCGCGTCGGGCAAGTCGAGCGTCGCGGGCGGCCTCCGCGAGAAGTTCGGCCGGGGCCTGGCCCTGGTCGGTCAGGACAACCTTCGCCGGGTCGTGTTGCGCGAGCGGGACCGGCCGGGCGCGGCGAATGTCGGGCTGATCGACACCGTCGCCCGCTATGCCCTGGACGCCGGGTATCACGTCGTTCTGGAGGGCATCCTGTACGCCGACCGCTATGGCGACATGCTCGCGCAGCTGCGCGCGGACCACCGCGGTCCGACTCACAGCTATTACCTGCACGTGCCGTTCGCGGAAACCCTCGCCCGCCATGCCACCAAGCCGATCGCCGGCGAGGTGGGCGAGACGGATCTGCGCGACTGGTACAGGGAACTCGATCTCCTGCCCGGCGGAGCCGAGACCGTGATCGGCGCCGACAGTACCCTCGCCGCCACCGTCGATCGCATCATGCTCGACTCCGGCATGATCGGCCTGCGGGCGCTCTCGTAGAACCGCCAGGAGGCTGGGCGTGCCCTCCGGTCGCTTCCCGCAGGGGCCTAATACTCCAGCTGTAGATGGTGATCTTCACGCTAGAGCGGCTTGCCGTCGGTAGTGGCAGGCTCGGGATCTGGCCTGGTGGCGGCGTCGCCAGTGCGACCAGCCGAGCCGATGGGCGACATCGTGGACGGGGCGGACAACGAGAGCGATGAACAGGCGCTGAATCTCATTGCTGGTGAGCGGTACGAGATCCCCGGAAGGAGTGTGACGGGTGTGTTCGTCCGCGCGTACGACCGCGAGGAAGGCATGCGCGAGCATGGCCAGGGTGACCCAGCGCGACCAGGAAATATAGCGGCGAACCTGGTGCTCATCCAGGCCGGCCAAACCCTTTCCGGACTGGAAGAACTCCTCCACCCGCCATCTTGAACCAGCGACCCGGACCAACTTGGACAACGGCACCGGCATGGGCGAATAGCAGCGGTAGAAGGCGAGTTCGCTGGTGCTCGGGTTGCGGCGGATCAGCAGCTGACTGGTGCCGGGGCCGGTCAAGTCGACGACCGCCCATTCGTAGAAGCGGTGGCCCTTCGCACCTGCGCCTGCGGAAAGCCTCTGCCACGAACGCTTGGGCACCTTCTTGGCCAAGACGTCCGCGCGCAGCTTTCCCATTCCGGTGGTTGCTTCGTGCGAGCAGGCCACCGCCAGGACGTAGCCGATGCCGCGTCCTTCCAGCGTTGTTCGCAGGTTCGCGTTGCCGCCATAGACCTCGTCGCCAGCCACCCATGCGGTCTGATGGCCAGCATCCAGGAACCGGGCGATCATGCGTGCCGCCAACTCCGGCTTGGTGGCGAAGACGGGCTCCTCGGCCAGGCCAGCGACGCGGCAGCGGCCAGGATCAGAGGTCCAGGAGCGAGGGACGTACAGTTCCCGGTCTACCGCAGCGTGGCCACGCTGACCTGTGTAGACCATGTAGACAGCGACTTGGGCATTCTCGATGCGTCCGGCCGTGCCGGTGTACTGGCGCTGGACGCCGACGGTGTGGATCCCCTTCTTCAGGTCCCCGGTCTCATCCACCACCAGCACGGCGTCGGGGTCATGGAGGTGTTCGACCACGTACTCCCGCACGTCGTCACGGACAGCATCAGCGTCCCAGGAAGCCCGGCACAACAAGTGCTGCATCCCGTGCGGGGTCGCCTCGCCGACCCACTCGGCGATCGTCCAGCAGTTCTTGCGGGGCAGGTCCGACAACAGGCCCAGGAGCAGCCTGCGCGCACGGCGACGGGGTTCGACCCGGGCGAACCGGCCCGCGATCCGGCTCAAGGCCGCCTCGAAAGACTGCCGCCAACGGACGGGATCTATGCTGTGGCCCGCGGCCACCGTCTCTTCGCTAGTCCACACACCTCACGATGATCAACGGTGGCTGCCCCTACGGGACCAGCTCGGCCGCTCAGACACCGAAAGGCAGCCTGATCGGTGATCTGAGGTGTTGAGGAAGAGGAGCGCAGTGCAGGTCGCTGGAGTCGATATCTACGTGAACCATGCTGTGCTGCACCTGGGAGCGACCGATTGGGTTCCCCTCTCCCTCACCCTGGCGGAAACACCCGCAGCCAGCTGCGATACCCACGTGGCGGTCCGAGTCCGGCCTCAGACGGGACTCATCAAGGTACGTTTTTTCGTGCAGCCACAGTCTGAGGACCCCGAAGGAGCCGACCCCGCATTTACCACGGTCTTCGACGGCTCACTACTACTGCCGGACGGCCGCATCGCCGTCGGTGACGTCGAGCAACTGACCCGGCTCGTATACCGGGTGGGAGACCGCGGCGAGTTCAAGGTGCGCGTCGCAGTGGACTCCCCAGGCGCGGACGCTCGCGCCATCGACGTCACGATCACCCGAAGCATCACCTGACGAGGCAAGACCGCCCGTGGTCGCAGGCCGGCGACTCAGCATTCAGTCATCTCCACCAGCAAGATCGCGATCTACAGCTGGAGTACTAATCGGAATTCGACGACGAAACAGAGCAGTGATGACTGATACTGAGATGCATGAACTTCTTGAAAAGGCTCGCTCTGCCATCAGGGAGGAGGAAGTCGACCTGCTGAATGTCATGCTTCCCCGGATTCAGGAGCTGGCAGATTCCGGAAACCCATATTTTCAAGAGGTAATTGGGGCTGCAGCCCTTGAGATCGAGAAAGATTATCCGAAGGCATATCAGTATCTCAAACTCGCCGCAGACGCCAGGATCCCATCCGCACAGCGCGGCCTCGGGCATATTCTGGCCCTGGGGCTGGGTGTCGAGAAGGATCTTGAGATGGCGGTAGTCCTTTTCCGTGAAGCAGCCCAAGCTGGTGACCAGTTCGCGAGGTACAACCTGGCTGTCCTGTATCTGCGAGGCGTGGGGGTTCCGGAGTCCCAAGAGAAGGGAATCCAGCTGCTGGAGGAGGCGTCAAATGCTGGCCTGCCCCCTGCATCGGTGCAGCTGGCGGACATCAAGGGGGCCATGGAGGACTACGCGGGGGCCAGGGAGATTCTCGAACGGATCATCCCGGACGGGGAAATTCCTTCCTTGTCGGCAAAGAACCTCTCTGCCATGTGTTACATGGGCATAGGCGGCCCGGTCGACAAGGTCAAGGCGCTTGGTAGCGCCTTGAAGACGGCGGAGCTCGGTGATCGTGATGGACTTGGCTATGGTCGCACTATCGCGAGCGAATTGACCGCAGCTGAAATTGAGGAATCGATTTCTTGGTCGAAGGTTGATGATTGGGCTCAAGCGTTCCTTGCCTACGCCATCGACCAGTCAATTGGGGGCAGTTGAGGATGCGAAATCCTGGCAGGTCTCAGCTTCTCGAAATGGCCCAGTCGGCTCTCGCAGATGGATTGCGTGGGATTCCTGAGGGTGTCGACCGAATAAATTCAATACTTCCTCGGGTTCAACAGTTCGCAGACTCCGGGGACCCATTCTTCCAGGAAATAGTAGGCGCCGCCGCCCTCGAATTCCAGAAGGACTACGAGAAGGCTCACAGGTACCTCGGCCTCGCCGTGAAGGCCCGCATCCCATCCGCTCAGCGCCGTCTCGGCTTCATGCTGTCCCTGGGCTTGGGCGTTGAGAAGGACCCTGAGAGGGCCGCGGCCCTCTATCGGTGGGCCGCCGAAGCAGGCGACGCCGTCGCGAAACACAACCTGGGATGCATGTACCTGCTCGGCGACGGAGTCACCGCCTCCGCGGAGGAAGCGCTCAGGTTGTTGGAGGAAGCAATGGCGGAGGGGTTCAGCCAGTCAGCCAACTACCTCGCAGACGCCAAACGGCAGATGAAGGACTACGCCGGGGCGAGGAAGATCCTTGAATTGATCGTTCCCGAAGGCACCGCGACCGTGGCCTCAGTGAGAAACCTAGCGACCATGTACTACTACGGTCTGGGAGGAACCTCCGACAAGGTCAGGGAACTGGGCTGCTACATGAAGATGCTCGACCTGGGCGATGGTGACGCCATGCACTATGGGCACACCATCGCGAGCGAGATGACCGTCGAGGAGGTCAGGGAAGCCGCCGCCTGGGCAAAAACAGATGCGTGGACCGAGACATTCGCCAAGCGCGACCGCTGAATCCAAAGCTCTGCCGCGCCAGCCTTGCGTGAGCGGACGACGTCGCCAGGCGGACTGGCGGAGGCGGTGGGCCGCATCATGCGCGGGCCGGACGACGACTGTCGTGAACAGCGGCTGGATCTCGTTGCAGGTGATCGGGATCAGGTCCGTCCCGGGCGGGGTGGCTGGCGTGTTCGTCGGCACGGACGACGGCGAGGAAGGCGCGGGCGAGCATGGACAGGGTGACCCATCGGGACCACGAGGCGAAGCGGCGGAGCTGGTGCTCGTCCATTCCGGCCAGGCCCTTTCCAGCCTGGAAGGTCTCCTCCACCCGCCATCCCGACCCGGCGATGCGCACCAGCGCGGCCAGGGGCACCGGGGTCGGCGACCAGCAACGGTAGTAGGCGAGTTCGTCGGTGGTGCGGTTGCGGCGGATCAGCATCCGATGGCTGCCTGGGCGGGGTTCGGCCAGGTCGATGACGGCCCAGTCGTAGAAGCGGTGGCCGTTGGCGCCGGCCCCTGCCGACAGCTTCTGCCAGGCACGCTTGGTCACACGGCGTACGGCATACCCGCCGACCTTGCCTCACGGATTGAAGTCTTCGCCACGCACCGGTCATTGGTCACTAGGTCGTCGTCGCGGCCGACGCCGCTTATCCGGGCGTCGATGGGCGTCGATGGGCGCCGATGGGGGAGTGGGCCCTGCCGTGGTATGCGTCGGCGAAGTCGGAGGTGCCGCGTTCGGAGCCGGACGACAAGTGCAGTACCTGTGTGCGATCCCGATGGTGAGTAGTCCAACTGCGGTGTCCACAGTGCAGTTCGGCCCGCCCGACGTGCGTGCTGCAACGCCGTGTGCCCGGGGCTGGATACGCCTGAGGGGCCAGCACATAGTGCCAGCCCCTCAGGCTTCAGTAGCGGGGACAGGATTTGAACCTGCGACCTCTGGGTTATGAGCCCAGCGAGCTACCGAGCTGCTCCACCCCGCGTCGGATAGCTCCACCTTACGCCAACTATCGCGGCCCCGAGACCATGATCACCTGCCCGCCGCGAGGGGCGTCGGCGGTCGCGGCCGCCACTTCCTCATCGCCGGCCAGGCCGTGAATCCGCACGCTTTGACCGAGAGCGGACTGAACGCCGGACGGATCCCCCGGATGGGCCGGCCTTCCCCGCCTTGGCGCCGTCCAGACCGGCATCGACGGGACACTGACACGGAACTCCTCCTGCCGCACCAGCAGAACGTCAACGCCACCTTGTGCCGCTGAGCACGCGCGGAACAATGGTGGAGGCAGGCTGCCACAGCCGCCCCACTCGCAACCGACACCCCCACGCACGCGTCGCACAACACATGGAACGCGAATGGCTCTTCTCGCTCATCCCGCTGACGATTGGCGCGGTCTTCCTCAGCTTCGGCGTGTACGGACTCCGTCGCGCCAGCGCGCTCCGTCGCACAGGTGTCACCGCAGAGGGTCGGATCGTCCGCCACGATGTCAGGCGAGACGACGAAGGCGCCACGCTTTACCACCCGGTCGCAGCCTGGACGACTCGGGACGGCCGCGACTGCGAGTACTCATCCAGGTTCGGCCGCGGTTTCGTCGGAGGCGACTTCGGCGTGGGGACCTCTGTCATGGTCCAATACGATCCGGAAAGTCCCCGCCGGTTTGCAATCCAGGGCTGGGACGGAACGACGGTCGACCTGGTGTTCACCGTGTTGGGGTCGGTGATCACAGCGAGCACGATGGTGGTGTTGCTTGTCCGGCTGCTCGCTCTCTGAACGCAGCCGACTCTTATTTTCTACGCCGGCAGCACGTCCGCACCGAGTGACCCGGGCCCACCGTTTCTGGCTCCGTGCCAGTGAGTCGGTCCGGACGGCGTGACACGCGGTCACGGGCTCAGCCAGTCGGTGTACCAGGTGCGAAAGTCGGGGCTCACTGGGACGAAGCCGCCCCAGTCCGGATCGATCTGCCAGATCTCGCCGGTTCGCGGCCCGTTCAGGATCAGCCTGATGAAGACGCCGCAGCCTTGTTCGGCCAGCATGAGCGTGCCCTGGGGCAGCGCATCGGCCAGTGGGTTGATCCGGCCGGGCAGGGGTTCGGTGAGTGGGAACGGCTGGGCAAGTCGGCCCAGCCGCCGGTCTTGCTCCCACTCGTCGTCCACGGCCCACTCCTCGCCGGCCTCCGGGCGGGGGACGGTCAATGGCATCAACCCGTGGCAGGGACCGGCGCGGCCGTTGCCTACCTCCGAGACGAAGGACCGGTACTGCGTTGGCAGATCGATGCCGTGGGTTTCCTCGAAAGCCCGGATCTCCGTCTCCGGCAGCTGAGGCGTCAATTCGTAGAGATGTGTGTCCGCTCCGAAGCGCTCCCGCCCCGGGTCCTGTGCCGCCATCTCCAGGATCCGTGCGCGTACGCCGTCCCCGTCCCAGTTCTCCATCCCGCGACCGTAACAATGGTGTCCGCACCCCGTGCGCCGTGTCTCCGCGCTACGCCGCTGCCGGTGGCGGGCTTCGGTGTGGCTCCAGCAGTGGGTACTGGACCCGTGGCTTTGTCGCTGAGAGCCGACGGCGCATGCAGGTGAGTTTCGACGGTACTTCGTGATCGGTCGGCGTCGGGTCACCACTGGGTGATGAGCGGCGTGTCCGGTTCGCGTTGTCGCCAGGCTTCGGTGAGGCGGGTGAGGCGGGTGGGGGCGGCGATGCCGCGCACGGTTGCGATCTTGCCGTCTGTGATGTCGAACGTCACGGCGCCGATGACCTGGTCGCCGATCACGAAGAGGATGGCGGGGGCGCCATTGACGATCGCGTAGTGGATGGCGGGCGTGCCGCCGGCAAGTCGCCGTTTCGCGGGTGTGGGTTTGAAGCCGGCCCGTGCGATGGCGGCGATGCGCTGCGCAGTGTCGTACCGCAGCAGTGTCTTGGTCAGGCCGGCGCCGTCGGAGATCGCGGTCGCGTCGTCGGTGAGCAGCGCCACCAGGCGTTCGGTGCGGCCCGAGGAGGCAGCGGCGAGGAATTCCTCGACGATCCTGCGGGCGGATGCCGGGTCGACTTCGCCGCCGCGGGGGCGCGCGGCGGTGATGCGGCGCCGGGCCCGGTGGAGGTGCTGCTGGCTTGCGGACTCGGTGATATCGAGGATCTCGGCGATCTCCGCGTGGCTGTGAGAGAACGCTTCGCGCAGGACGTAGACGGCCCGCTCGAGGGGTGACAGGCGCTCCATGAGCGTCAGCACAGCCAGGGAGACCGATTCGCGCTGCTCGAACGTGTCGGCCGGGCCGAGCATCGGGTCGCCGTCGAGGAGTGGTTCGGGCAGCCAGGCGCCGACGGTGCGTTCGCGGCGGGCGTGTGCCGAGCGGAGCCGGTCGAGGCACAGGTTGGTGACGACCTTGGTCAGCCATGCTTCCGGCACCTTGATCCGCTGCCGGTCGGTCGCCTGCCAGTGCAGGAACGCGTCCTGAACGGTGTCTTCGGCGTCGGCGGCGGAGCCCAGCAGCCGGTACGCCAGCGAGGCCAGCCGGTTCCGGCTGGCCTCGAACCGGCTGGTGTCGAAGCGATCAGTGGCGGTGTCGTCCACGCGGAACACCTTATGAGGCGGCTACGCGACAGCCTTCTCGGCGGTCGCGACCGGCGCGGCTGTCAGGCGGTGCTTGCGCTTGGGCATGCCGAAGGTGGGGTGGGAGGTGGCCCACAGCGACATCCTGAGGATGGCCGCCTTGATCCGCGCGGGCTTCCGGCCGCCCATGTGCTTCGGCTTTGCCTGCCCTTCGTCGTCGACCATCTGCAGGATCGCGTCCCGCCGCCCGAGGCTGATGTGGTTGCACGTGTAGACCAGCTTGGTGTTCGCGATCTCGCGGCCGGTCAGGCGTCCCACGATCGCCTCGACAGCCTGCTGGCCGGTGTAGCCGGCCGAGGCGCAGGACATCGGCAGCGGCCGGCCGTTGTCCCCGATGGCGTAGGCGCTGTCGCCGGCGGCGTAGACGTTCGGGTGCGAGCGGGACCGCATGGTGGGATCGACGACGATCTGACCGTTCTCGGTGACCTCCAGCCCGCTGGCGGCGGCGATGGGGTTGACCGCGAATCCGGCGGTCCACACGGTTGCGTCGGACGTCAGGGCGGTGCCGTCGGCACACAGCACCCGCGTCGCTTCGACGGCTTCGACGCGGGTGTGTTCCAGGACGGTGATGCCCAGCCGGTCGCAGGCCTGGCGCAGGTGGCCGCGGGCTCCGGCGGAGAGCCGGGCGCCCAGTTCGCCGCGGGCGACCAGCGTCACCGACAGGCCGGGCCGGGATTCGGCGATCTCGGTGGCGGTCTCGATGCCCGTCAACCCGTCGCCGACGACCACCACGTTTCTGGCTTCGCCCCGCCTGTCCAGGCTGTCCAGGCGCTCGCGCAGGCGCAGCGCGGAGGGCCGGGCGGCGATGTCGAAGGCGTGCTCTGCCGCGCCGTGGATGCCGTGGTCGTTGCCGTGGCTGCCGAGCGCGTAGACAAGCGTGTCGTAGCCGAGTTCGCCGCCGCCGTCGGCGTCGGCCACGGCGACGAGCTGGCGCTCGGGTTCGACGGCGGTGACACGGGCCAGGTGCAGCCGTATCCCCGTGCCAGCGAAGACGTCGGCAAGCTTGGGAGCCTTGATCTGCTGGCCGGCCGCGAGCTGGTGCAGCCGCATTCGCTGGACGAAGTCCGGCTCGGCGTTGACTACGGTGATCTCGGTGTCCGCCGGGGACAGCCGGCGGGCCAGGTTCCCGGCCACGTAGGCCCCGGCATAGCCGGCGCCGAGGACGACGATGCGGTGCTTCATGTGTTGCTCCTGTCAGTTCGCTTGCTCTTGCGTGAGTTGAGCGGAACGGCGCCCAGATTCCTGACAGGAAATACATGTGGCGTGGGTCACAGGGCGGCGGGAGCGTCGCCCAACGATGCTCGCGACGCCGAGGCGGAGCAGGTGCTGCGCCGCCGTGCCCCGGCCACGAACCCCGGCGGATGCCACCGCCCGATCGAGCACGCAGGCATGATGAAGGACTTCACCGACCTCACCGCCCCTAGATGAACGAGGCCGCGTGGCGGGCGCTCGACCTGATCCGCGCCTACGCCGCCCGCGACCGCGCCGCGGCCATCGAGCACCTCGCGCTCCTGGAGCCGGACCAGCTGGAGTACACCGGGGGCGTGCTCATCGCGATGTACAACGACACCGGTCAGGTCCTTCATGACACCGGGTGCCCGTGCAACCCGGCGACCGTGGTGCGCGCGGTCGCCTCCGTTCCAAACGCCGTATGTGCGCGCCTCTGCGACACGACAGACGTGATCCCGTACGACAGGCTGGAGGAGTTCTTCACCAAGGACCTCGCCTGATCATCGCGTGGCCCGGCCCGGTCCGGCACATCGACGCCGGGATCAGGCGGGGCCGCTTCGGGCCCGTCCTGCGGACACCTTCGCCCCGAGGAGAAACGCCGTGCCCCGTGAAGAGACCAGGTCCCTCGACGAGCTGCACGCTGCCGCCCTGGCCGAGGGCGGCACCCTGACGGTCTACGCCGGCGGGGACATCCCGAACCAGCAGGACTACACGGTCGACGGATTCCGGCGGGCTTTCCCCGACATCGAGATCAACATGATTGTCGACTACAGCAAGTACCACGACGTCCGCATCGACCGGCAGCTGGACGAGGGCCGACTCGCGCCGGACGTCACGCACCTGCAGACGTCCTTCGACTTCGACCGATGGAAGGCCCTCGGCGTGCTGGAGGCGTACAAGCCGGCCGGCTTCGGCCAGGTGCACGACATCTTCAAGGACCCCGAGGGTCACTGGTACGCGATCGGCGTCTTCGCCTTCAGCTACATGCACGGGCCCGGCGGTGGTCCGGCCACCCCGCAGAACTTCGTCGACTCCGAGTGGAAGGGGCAGATCCTGTCCTCCCATCCCGGGGACGACGACGCCACGCTGTTCCTGTACAAGACGTACGCCGACCGTTACGGGTGGGACTGGATCCAGCGCCTGGCCGAGCAGGACGTCGTCTTCCACCGCGGCACCAACAGTCCGGGCGAGGCGGTCGACGCCGGTGCCAAGCGGATCGGCGTGGCCGGCGCCGAGACGGGTGGCGCGGACACCACTGTCTGGGTCACCCCGCAGGGCGACCACCCGTTCCTGGCCTGGGGTCAGCGCGCGGCCATGTTCAAGAACGCCCGGCACCCGGCGGCCGCCAGGCTCTACCTGAACTGGCTGCTGACGCCCGAGTGGCAGGCCGCCGGCCAGCACGGCTGGGGCGTGCGTACCGACGTCACCCCGACGGGACAGGGGATCTGGGACGTCCCCAACGCCCACACCCGCGAGTTCGTCGACTTCATGGCCGACCGCGCCACTGTGGAACGCTGGCGCCAGACCATGGTGCTGTTCCTCGGCGAAGTCTCCGGGCCGCCCACCCCTGGCTGGCTCGGACTGTCCCCCACCCGACACGCCTGAACGGCTCCGTCACCACGCCACCGCTCTGCGGAGACTGCCGGCTTCACCGTCCTCGATCTGGACTTCCCGGTCGGGTCCAATAACAAGACCGCGACCCTGGTAACCGGCGAGCGCGACGCGACGCCGGTTTCACCCGTGCGGACGGGCACCGCCTGGCCGCGGCGGTCCTGGACAGCGGCAAGCGGCCGACCACGGTCTTCGTCAGCCACGGCGAACCGGACTGCCGCAATGGCGGCGAGCACGTGATCACCCCGCTACTTTGCGGCTGGTGTCTGGGCTAGGACTCCGGGGCCGTCATCAGCCGTTCGTGCCGGGCGACTTCGACTCCCTTCGAAGCCGTTCTGGACGAAGTTCCTGCGCTCCTTATGGGCCCGCGGCCTGGACCAACGTCCAGCTGGTCATCTCCGACAGCCACAGCGGCCTGGTGGCCGCGCCCGCACCGTCTTCCTCGGCTCGGCCTGGCAAAGGTGCCGCGTCCACTTCGTGCGAGACGTCTTCGGCGTGATCGAGAAGGGCTCGGGAGAGATGGTGGCGGCGACCATCCCGCACCGTCTTCGCGCAGACCACCGGCGAGGCAGTGCGCACCCAGCTGAATGCGGTGTGGCCGACATGCTCGGACGACAATTCCCCCAGGTCAAGAACATGCTGCTGGACGCCGCGACAGATATCACCGCGTTCGCGGACTTCCCGCCGGCGCACTGGAAGAAGATCTGGTCCACCAACCCGCTGGAGCGGCTGAACCGGGAGGTCAAACGCCGGGCCGACGTCGTCCAGGTCTTCCCCAGCCCTGCCGCTCTGGACCGGCTGGCCGCCGTGGTCCTGGCCGAACTCCACGACGAACGGCAGGTCTTCGACCGCCGCTACCTCTCCGAAGCCTCCATGGCCGATCTCCTCACCACCAAACCGGCCGAGGACGACCAACAACTTCCTCCACAACAGGAACCGAATCAGCTCGGCCAGTGACTACACCACTCAGCGGGACACCATCAGACCCCGCATCATTCTTGATTCCTAATGAGAATCTACCATCTTGAATTCGCTGGTCACGGGGCTGGTGTGTGTGGTGGGTTGTGTACTCGCGCTTGTCGGGGGCGGTTGTCCGACATCAAGATCGTTTGTCGGCGCGCGATCTCGATGTTGGTCAGAAATAGCAGGGCGCAGGGAGCATGGTGGCGTGACGGACGTGCAGGCGGAGCTTGGTGAGGATGCGCCAGTTCTTCAGGTGGGCCACCTCGAGATCGCCGTCAAGTACGTGCAAGCCGCACACCCGGACAGGGCGCTGCCCCGGATCCGCTGACTGGGCCGGACCGCCCACTGCCATCACGCCGCAGTGGAAGACATCGACCATGCCTTCGGCCTGTCACTGCCGGAGCCGACGCTCGCCGCGCCCACCTCGGACCCCGTGCTCCTTCCGGATCACGAACCCAACGTATGGCCAGGGTTGCTTGCCGCCGCCCGTTGCCCACGTCCAACACCGAAGCGCGGGGCCTGGATTGGCGGCGGTGAGCGCGACGGTTCCATGACCGGTGGGCGTGGTTCGGTGTCAGAGGGTTCGGGCCGCAGCGGCGTCGCGGAGGAGTCCGGCGAAGGTCAGGGCGGCGGGGGTGAGCGAGTGGTCGGCCATGCGAACCAGGAGGATGCGGCGGATGGGGGCCGGCGGCTGGAGGGGCAGGACGTTGACGCCGGGTCGGATGCCCTCCAGGGCCAGGGTGGGGGCGAGGGCGACGCCGATGCCGGCGGCGACCATGGCCTGGGCTTCCTGGTAGTCGTGGGCCTCGTAGGCGATGTGGGGCTCGAAGCCGACGGCGCGGCAGCCGCGGACGAGGGCTTCGGCCACCGGGTGATGTTCGGCGCGGGTGATCCAGGGGTCGTGTGCGAAGTCGGCGAGTGAGGCGGCGTCGCGGCCGGCGAGTGGATGGTGGTCGCTGACGAGAAGGGCCGGCGGGTCATCGAGGAGAGGGGTGATGACGATGTCCTCCCGGTCGATTCGGCTCCAGTCGTAGTCCCACATCAGCGACATTTCGATCTCCCGGTTCTCCAGCATCGTCCAGAGTCCGGCGATGCGGGCGCTGCGGACGGTCAGCCGTACGTCGGGGTGGGCGTCCCGGAAGGCGATCACGGCCTGCGGGAGGAGCGAGGCGCCGACGGTGGGGAAGGTGCCGATGCGCAGGGTGCCCGCGCGCAGGCCGGCGTAGTCGGCGAGTTCGTTTTCCGCGGCCTGCAGTTCGCGTGCGATCCGTTGCCCTCGTTCGGCCAGCGCCCGTCCGGCGTCGGTGAGGGTGACGCCCCGGGCGTGGCGTTCCAGCAGGGGCTGGCCTGCCTCTGTTTCCAGGCGGCTGATCTGCTGCGATACCGCTGACGGGGTGTAGTTGAGGGCGCGGGCTGTCGCGGTCACCGAGCCGCGCCGGGCGACCTCCGTGAACAGCAGGATGCGCCGGACGTCGAGCATGCCGCCACCTCCAGCGTTCACTTGAGCTTAATAGCCATGCAGATTTCCGAGATTGTACTTCACGCTGCCGTAACCCACCGTGGAGGACACCACGCACGGCGAGACCGTCGGTGGGCTTCCCCTTCCATGTCTGTGAGGAGTCAGTTGTGCTGCGTCTGCAGGGCGAGATGATCCGCGGAGGAACCAGCAAGTGCTGGATCTTCGACCACCGCGACGTGGCCGCCACGGGCGTGGACGTCGATGCCCTCCTGCTCGCCGCCTTCAACGCCGCCGACCCCCGCCAGATCGACGGCGTGGGCGGCGCTTCCTCCACCACCTCCAAGGCCGCCGTCGTACAGGCGTCGACCGAGGCCGGTGTGGATGTCGAGTACGCCTTCGCACAGGTCGGAATCGGCGACGAGCGCGTGGAGTGGGCCAGCAACTGCGGCAACTGCGCCACCGCCGTGGCCCTGTACGCCGTCCACCACGATCTCGTGCCGATCACGTCGGACACCACCACCGTCCGCATGCTCAACGTCAACACCGGGGCCCGCCTCACCGGCACGATCCCCACCCCCGCGGGCGTGGCCCCGGAGGAGGGCACGGCCGTGGTCCCGGGTACCTCGGCGCCCGGCGTGCCGGTCCTGCTCGGGTTTCAGGACCCGGCGGGCTCGACGACCGGCCGCGCACTGCCGACCGGCCGGGCACTGGACGAGCTGACCGGCCCGGACGGTCCCGTCGAGGCATCCCTGGTGGACGCCGGCGCTCCGGCCGCGCTGTTCGAGGCCAAGGCGTTCGGCCTCGATGGCACGGAATCCCTCACCGCGTTCGCCACCGCAGTGCCCGCGCTGACACTGCTGCGCCGCCAGGCAGCGCTGGCCATGGGCCTGGCCCGCGAGGGCGATCCGGTCAGCCACGCGGTGCCGAAGGTGGGCATCGTCGCCCGACCTGCCCCCTATCGCACCGCCCAGGGCATACTCGTCAACCAGGACGAGTACGACCTGGCCGTGCGCATGGTCTCCATGCACGCCCCGCACCCGGCGATCGGCCTGACCTCCGCCGTGGCCCTGGCCACGGCCGCCGCCACCCCCGGCACCCTCGCCCACCGCGTCGCCCGGCAGACCGCCGACGGCACGCTGCGCCTGGGCACCCCCGCCGGCGTGATCGCCACCCAAGCCGTCCCCGCACCGGACGCCGCGTCCCCCACGGTGCTCCTGCACCGCGCCGCCCGGCGTATCGCCCGAGCCGAACTCCTCGTTCCCGTCCTGGAAGGACGCCCCGCATGAGCCGCAACGACGCTGCCCCGGGTACCGTCACCGCACCACCGGGCCGCATCCGCCGGATGCTGTCCCACCTCTACGTCCAGTGCCTGATCGCCGTCCTCCTCGGCGCCGCCGTGGGCTGGCTGTGGCCATCCGTCGGCGCTGACCTGAAGCCGCTCGGCGACGGCTTCATCGCGCTGGTGAAGATGTTCATCGCGCCGATCATCTTCTGCACGGTCGTCCACGGCATCGCCTCCATGGGCAACGCCCGCGCGGTCGGCCGCGTGAGCCTGAAGGCTCTGGTCTACTTCGAGGTGCTGACCACCGTGGCCATGGTGATCGGCCTGGTCGTCGTCAACGTCGTCAAGCCTGGCAGCGGTCTGCACGTTGATGTCTCGACCCTGTCCGCCAAGGGCCTGCCGCCGGAGGCGACCACGGCCCATGAGGGCTTCGCCGAGTTCGTCCTCGCCATCATCCCGGCCACCCTGGTCAGCGCCCTGACCGGCAACGAGATCCTGCCGGTGCTGCTGGTGTCGGTGCTGTTCGGCTTCGGCCTGCACGCCAGCGGAGAGGCCGGCCTGAGCATCGCCCGGGGCATCGAGAAGTTCTCCACGGTCCTGTTCACGCTCATCCGCTGGATCATGCGGCTCGCCCCCATCGGCGCGTTCGGCTCAATGGCCTTCACCATCGGCAACTACGGCCTGGACACCCTGCGCCACCTGGCCCTGCTGGTCGGCTCGTTCTGGCTGACCGCCCTCTTCTTCGTCCTGGTCGTCCTCGGGACCGTGATGCGCCTGAACGGACTGCGGCTGCTGCCCTTCCTGCGCTACATCAAGGAAGAACTGCTGATCGTCCTGGGCACCTCCTCCACCGAGCCCGTCCTGCCGCGCATGATGGCCAAGCTCCAGCACGCGGGCGCCTCGAAACCGGTCGTCGGCATCACGCTGCCCGCCGGGTACTCCTTCAACCTCGACGGCACCGCCATCTACCTGACCATGGGCTCGGTCTTCCTCGCCCAGGCTCTCGGCATCGACCTCAGCCTCACCCAGCAGCTGGCCATGCTCGCAGTCATGCTGCTCACCTCCAAGGGCGCCGCAGGCGTCACCGGCTCCGGCTTCATCGCCCTGGCCGCCACCCTCAGCGCCATCCCGCACGTCCCGGTCGCCGCCCTCGCGCTGATCTTCGGCGTCGACCGGTTCATGTCCGAAGCCCGCGCCCTGACCAGCCTGGTCGGCAACGGCGTCGCCACCCTGGCCGTCGCCCGGTGGGAGGGCGAGCTGGACGAGGACCGCGCCAAGGCCGTCCTGCGCGGAGAGATCCCCTACGCCCCCACCCCCGCTCCTTCCGCGGTGACAGCCGAGCTCGATCCGAAGGAGACACCCGCACCAACCCACGCCCCCGTCCCCGCCGCACGCTGACGTCGCATGGGCGGGGCGGCCCGGAGCGTCTGCTCCGGGCCGCCCCGCCCGCGTCTCAACAGGACGTCATACTCGCCGTCCGGCCTGATCAGGAACATCTGGCCCTCCCGTACGCCTAGTCTTCCAACCGCTGATCAAGTCCGGCGAACGCCGCACTGAACTCCCGCATCCTCTGCCGTTTAGGTGATCAGAGATCCACGGATTCCCCGGCGTGAGCGAGGTACCTGTCCGGGCGGGAGGTGCGTCAGGTGGCCAGGGATGCGGAACCGGACCTTCATGGGCTGATCACGGCCCGCAGAGCCGAACTGGAACTGCAGGCAGAGAAGTTGAGCCAGCAGCTTCAAGAGGTGCGCGACGAGCTCGAGGAACTCACCGTCGCCGAGCGGGTCGCGCGTCGGCTGGCCGAGCAGCTGCACGCCGAAACGAGGACGACGCCTGGGGGTGCCGGCCAGGTCGCGGGCCGCGCGGTGCTGCTGGTGCCGCAGCGCGAGCGCAACACAGACGAGACGGTACTGCCAGAGGACTACCAGCGGATCATGGACGTGGTGCGACGGGCGGATACGCCGGTCATGGTCAAGCAGGTCTGCGGTGAGCTGGGGATGTCCAAAGAGCCGGCCCGCTCGGAGGCGATGCGCTCGAAGCTGAACCGACTGGCCAAGCGGGGCTGGCTGCGCAAGCTGGCCGACGGGAAGTTCACCACCACGCTGTGAGTGTGGTCCAGCAACGGCATACAGCCCGGGCCGTAACGCCGATGCCCCCGGCGGCAGTTGATAGATCATGTCAAAGTAAACCAGCCCTGCCGGGGGCACTGAGACGGTTGTCTACCAGTCCAGTCTGCAGCTGTCCACGGCCACCCTGACCTTCCTCGGCGACCTGCTCCGCGGCCATCTGAAGAAGATCCGCTCCCGGTGGCGCAAGCTGCCGGCCGGGAAGATCGCCACGATCGTCCTCGCGGTTCTCCGCCATGACCAGCGGCTTGCCGACATGGCGGGCGGCAACCACATCTCCGCCACGACGGTGCGTCGTTGGGTCCTGGAGGTGATCGAACTGCTTGCCGCGCGGGCCCAGCGCCTGGAGCGCGTGCTGAAGAAAGTCATCCGAACGGGTGGCCACGTCGTCCTGATCGACGGCACTCTGATCCGCACCCGGCGCCGCACAGGAGCGGACAACCGCCGCAACTACAGCGGGAAACACAAGGCCCACGGCCTGCTCTTCCTCGCCCTCACCGACGACAAGGGCCGGCTGCTGAGGGCCGGCTGCTGTGGCTGTCCGCGGCCCGCCCGGGACGCTCCTCGGAGATCACCACCGCCCGTTACAACAAGCTCGTCGAGCGCCTGCGGGCCGTCGAGCTGGGTGCCATCGGTGACCTCGGCTTCGTCGGCCTGGACGACGACCCGGACAACCCCGTGGTCATCACCGGCTACAAAGCCGCCCGCACCAAGCCACTCATCCCTGCGAAGAAGCAGGTCAATAAGCTGATCGCGTCTGTCCGCGCGGTCTGCGAGCACGCCTTCGCGCACCTGAAGAACTGGCGCATCCTCACCAAGCTCCGCCTGCACGTCCGTCACGCCACCACGCTCCTTCGCGCCCTGCTCGTACTGACCAACATCGAGATCGCGCGTTGACAGACGATCTTGACGCCAGACAACCGCCCCCGACCAGCGCGAGTACACAACCCACCCCACACACCAGCCCCGTGACCAGCGAATTCAAGATGGTGGATGTTCAATGTCGTTTGTCAAGCCGCTGAGTCGAAGCAGGCTTGTTGTCACCACGCGACGTCGAGGCCATTCGTGGTCGCCCTGGGCGAGTCGTTGGGCTACTGGTCGAACAGGGATGTGCAGTCACTGCGGTGGTGAGGAAAGCAGTCGGTCCTGCTCAGGAAGCGGGAGGCGCGGCCACGATCCCAGGTCCAAGTGTCTTGGAGCTCGGGAGGGCCAGGACGTCGGCGAACAAGTCGGCGAGGGTCTGCTTGCTCTTTCCCCAGTCGTAGAGCTGCCCAGGGATCTCCGCTTTCGCGTCCAGGGTGGTGCTGCGGTTGGCACTGCGGTCGATGCGTACCTGTAGTACGCCGCCGAAGGTCTTGCGGTCGGAAGGGATCTCGGCGATCAACGTGCATCCGTCCTCCCGCTGCTCGACGGACTGAACTACTTGGCCGTGGAAAGCCATGGAGCACAGAACGGAGGCGATGACTTGGCCTACGGGTGCACGTATCTCAGCCTCCTGCGAGTTGACGGTTCGCCAGCCCCGCTTCAGTGCCCGCGCGCGCCCACGGGCTGCGGCCCCGCGGTGTATGGCCTTGCCGAGGGCCGGGAATACCGCGGCTGCCCTCGCGAGAAACTCCTCAGCGCTCATGGGAACGCGTGCGTGTGCGGCGCAACTGCTGACTGCGTTGCGGACCACGGGGATGCCGATGATCACCTCAAAGCGGTGCTCATCGGCCCAGTCGGCGCTTGCGTCGACTCCACCGTTGTCTTGTGCTGCCGACATGGTCGCCTCGTGTCGGTGTTATGGGACCAGAGCCAGGATTCAACCACCGTGGGGCTGCCGAGATCAACGCGCGCGTTCACGAACCTTGCCCGGCTACACCACGCGGCGGGACACCATCCGGCTGCGGCACGCCGTTCACGGGCGGGGACCGCCGACGGGGCCGACGTACGCGATATGACCCTGCCCGGTTTCCCCTACAAGTCCCCCTACCCGGCCAAGGTCCTCGGCCACCTCCACGACCAGGGAGAACGCCTCTCCCGCACCTGCCTGAACACCCTCTGCACCGAGATCGAGCGGATCTCCCCACCCGATGCCCGCGTGATTAGCTGCTCCGACGGCCATGTCTTCGGCGGCCTCATCCATGTTCCGGACGACGAGTACATCGACGCCTACGCCGACGAACTACGCGTCCTCATACGCCAACTGGGCCTGCGCAGACCGTCCGTCTTCGACCTACGGGACGTGCTCGGCGACCTTCCGCACGACACGAAACGTGCCCTTGTCCACGATCGCCACGCGCGAGTGCCGGCAGCGCGCCCAGGGCGTCATCCAGCGCAGCCGAGCCTGGGGCGACCTGATCGCCGAGCACCACCCCCACGCGGTACGCCTCTCCACCCACCCCCAGCCCATCGGCGCCCCCCCCAGCTCGGGCATCCGCATCCTCGTCGCCCGTGACGCCTGGACCACCCCGTGGCACTCGGCCGCGCCGCGCCGCACCGATGGCACATGGACCCTCATGCAGTTCCGGCACGGATGTGGTGAGTGACAGGTTCTCGCCAAAACTTGTCCAAGCGTCGGACGCTCCTCCTCCCGCTCTGATCGGGTCTCCCGCGACGGCTGTATCAATGCCCGTTTAGGAGGATCTGGTGTCAGCACCGACCCGTAAGAGACGATGGCTCACGATCTGCGCCATCACCGCGTCCGCCGCACTCGTCGCGATACCCTCAGGCGCCGCGTCCGGCCCGGAGGGCAGCCCCTTCGGGGCCCGTGCACTCACCCAACTTGCATCCGAACGCGCGCAGTCGGTGGGCGGCATCACGCCCAGGGCGAAGGCGGAGGATGACGGCGGTGACGACGGCAACGAGGCCGACGAGATCGCCGAGGGCGCGGACCAGTACGCCGAGGCCCGCACCTCGCCCGGCATCGTCGCGCCCGGCGCCTACGGTGCCGCGTGGGACAGTCTGAGCAGTCTGCCGGGCACAGGCGGCAGTTGGCGGAACGTCACCGACCTGCCCTACAACTCCGACGACCCGCGTTACCGCGACTACGACTCCAACTCCAGCGGCGGCTCGGGCAATGTCACCGGGCGGATGGCCGCGATGGCCGCCGACGACGACGGGTACGTGTACGCGGGCAGCGCGGGCGGCGGAGTGTGGAGGTCCAGGTCCGGAGGGGGGCGCTGGCAGCCCATCAGCGACCGGCTGTCCTCGCAGTCCACGGGCGCGCTCGCGCTGGACGGGGGCGGGCGGCTGTGGTTGGGCACGGGTGAGGCGACGACGAACGCGGACGCGTACCTCGGCAGCGGCGTCTACGTCCTGTCCGACCCGCGTCACGGCACGTTCTCCTCCCGCAGCCGGGTCGGCGGTGACGAGCTGGAGTCCACCACCGTCCACGAGCTGCGCTTCGGCGGCGGCAAGGCGTGGGCGGCGACCAGCGAGGGTGTGTGGAGCCACTCCACGAAGACGCTGAAGGGCGCCTGGAAGCTGGAGTTCGCGCCCAACCCCGACTATCTGCCGGGCGGTTCACTCGCGAGCGACCCCTCGGCCGCGTACAAGAACATCGCCAACGACATCGCGATCGACCCGAAGGACCCCACCAAGGTGGTCCTCGCCGTCGGCTGGCGCAGCGGTGACGACTACAACGGCTTCTACACCAAGGTGAACGGTGTCTGGACGCGGATCACCAGCGGCCTGGGCGACCTGCCGTCCGACGCGGACAACGTCGGCAACGTCACCTTCGCCCGCTCCGAGGACGGCTCGCGCTACTACGCCATCGATCAGTCGCCGGAGCAACTGAACACCAACCCGGACAGCGGTCTTGAGGGCATCTACGTGTCCAAGTCCGGCTCTCCCACCGGTCCTTGGACGCAGATCGCCGACTACAAGGGCCTGGCCGCCGACGGCTCGGCGCTCACCTCCAGCGGCTACATGCCAGGCGTGCAGGCTTGGTACAACCAGTTCCTGACCGTCGACCCGGCGAACGCGGAGCATGTGTACGCGGGCCTGGAGGAGGTCTACGAGACCAAGGACGGCGGCAGCAACTGGTCGACGGTCGGCCCGTACTGGAACTTCGGCTTCTCCTGCTGGAGCATCGACCCGGCCAAGCAGACCGGCGACTGCAACCAGACCACCCACTCCGACCAGCACGGCGTCGCCATCGGCAGCTACCACGGCAAGAGCTTCGTCTACGTCGGCAACGACGGCGGCGTCTACAAGCGCCCGGTGGGCGGCTCCCAGGACACCTCCGGGCACGCCACCGACTGGACCTCCCTCAACGACGGCACCATCGACACCCTCCAGTACTACTCGGTGGGCGTCGGCAAGGACCTGACCTACGGCGGAGTCTCCGTCACCGGCGGCCTCCAGGACAACGGCCAGTCCATCCTGCGCGGCAACGACACGGTGATGGGCTCCAACTTCGGCGGCGACGGCGGCGACACGCTCACCGACCCGGCCAACGGCTGCAACATCGCCGAGGAGTATGTCTACCTCGCCATCCAGGTGACCCAGAACTGCGCTGTCAACGACGGCAGTTGGATCACCGACTCCAGCAAGATCACGTCGTACAACGTCGCCCCGGCCGACAACGCCACCGGCGAGGCCCGCTTCATCGCCCCGATCACGGCCGACGCGAAGAACAGCTCGACCTGGATCGCCGGCGGCCGCCACATCTGGGTCCAGACCCACGGCTACGCCATCCGCAGCGGCTCGGAGTGGACCAGCGTGTACGACCTGGGCGCCGGGCACACCGCGACCGCCGTCGCGGCCGCGGGCGGCAAGGTCTACGCGGCCTGGTGCGGCCCCTGCAACAACCAGGGCTTCGCGCGCGGCATCTCCGTCGGCAACGCGGACGGCACCGGCTGGCACGACATCACCCTGCCCGCCACCGGCGCGGACGGTGCGGTGCCCAACCGCTACCTCAGCGGCTTCGCCGTGGACCCGAAGAACGCCGACCACGTCTACCTCGCGGTCAACGGCTTCTCCCGGCACTGGACCGAGGGACCCGGCGCCGGCGTCGGCCACGTCTTCGAGTCCACCGACGGCGGCACCACCTGGAAGGACATCTCGGCGAACCTTCCCGACGTGCCGACCAACTCCGCGGTCGTCACGCCGACCGGCGGCCTCGCCGTCGCCACCGACCTCGGCGTCGTCTACCGCGCGCCGGGCCGTACGACATGGCAGCGCGTCGGGAACCTCCCGGCCGTCGGCGTGCTCCAGCTGAAGCTGAGCCCCGACGGCAAGACGCTGTACGCGGCCACCCACGGCCGCGGCATCTACACGATCAAGGTGCGTGACTGCGGCTGAGGTGCACGAAACCCAGTGCGGGGGTGATCCGGGTATCCGTGATCACCCCTGCGTCGTGTACGGCACCACACTCACGTGCAGCGTGAAGGCGACCCGCGGCGCACCCGCCACGTCCGGCGCCTTCGCCAGCGCGGTGACGTCGGCCGTACCGGCCCGGGTACCGGCGCACCGCAGCGAGGCGCGGGCGGTGCCGTCCGCGTCCAACCGCCAGCCGGTCGGCAGCACGAAGACCGGCGCGGAACTCTGCACGTCCGTCCACCGCTTGTCGTCCGTTCGGGGCTCCAGGACGAGGGACACCACGGTCCCAGGCCGCACGCACAGCCGCTGGTCGGATGCGTCAGCGGGGGCGACGGTGACCGTGGCTTCCCCGGCGGCACAGCTTCCCGCCGAAGCGGGGGGAGTGGTGGCCGGCCCGGTCGGGCTTGGCCCGGTCGGGCTCGCGGGTGCCGCCGAGGACGGTGCCACGGACGCACCGGTCGACGCCCCCGACAGCCCTGCCGAGCGGCTCCCGGACGGCCCTGAGGCCGATCCGCCACCCGCCGACGCTCCGCAAGCCGCCAGGACGAATACGCCGGCGACCATCCATCCCCCAGCCCAGCTACGCATGCCAACACCTCCCGGCTCGCTCGTACGACTACCAGCATGCCCCGCCGTCGCCGATGAGGGTCCCGTGGTGGCGGCCCTGCTGGGCATGAGGTGTGCTCGGACCGATGCTGGAGCGCCACCTCATGGGGTCTGTTGACGATCAGGTCCGCGCGGCAGATCCGGGTGACGGTGGGGGAGGTGGAGCCGTCGACCTTGGACTTGCCAGTCGCGGCGTTGAGGATCTCCGGTCGTAAATTCCCTCGCCGGTCGCGGTGGGCGCCGATAGGCTCGGCGGGTGATCAATATGGTGGTGCGTGGTGACCTCGGGAACGTCGTTGCTCGCGCCGAGGGCGGTGTGGAGTGGACCGCTGCCTTCGCGGATCTGGGCCCGGCGGGATTCCCGATGCTCTGGGCCATGACCCCGTATGGGGATGCGGTTTTCAACCAGCGGCAGGTGCCGCTTCTACTGTCGGAACTCGACCGGCTTCCCGCCGCCTGTGGTGGTGACTGGGTCGGGCAGGCCCGCGAGTTGTGCCAGGTCGTCGAGCGGGGGACGCACCTGTATCTGTGGTTCGTCGGCGACTGACCGTGACCCGTTGCCCGTCAACTCGGTTGGGGACTACGGCGGTTGGCCGAGGACCTGTCAGGCGATGGTGCCTTTCTGGACGGAGTGGGACTCGTTGGCGCGGACGACTTCGCCGACGGACTGGTTGGCCGCAGACGGCGGCGGTTGAGACCGCCCGATGCGAGAACTCACCGAATTTTGCCTAGCGTTATGGGTGGGCCCTGACTCCTCCCACCGGGAGCGAGAGAACGCGGCCGTCTCGTGCTGCTGGTCCGCTACGGAGATGGTGTCTCTTTGGCCTACTTGGATTCGATTCGACCAAGCGGGTTGGGGCCGGCAGTCAGCGCGTCACGCGCTGACTGCCAGGCGGAGTCCCCGGGATAGAGCTCGGTGCGGAGGTAGGCCCAGGTGAGCCGCGCGACCGCGGTGACTCGCTCGGGGTTCTCGTCCGTGGTCTCGGCGACGTCGTATCCGGAGATCCCGCCAAGCCCGTGCTCCGCGTCGAACAGGGTGAGCAGGGACTTGGGGCCGGGGGAGAGGACGTACGGATCGGTGTGCCAGTCCGGGCCCTGGACCGTCAGGAAGGCAGAGTCGTCCTTGTCGCCGGCGACCACGAGCGCGGGCGTGATCATCTCGGAGAAGTCCGTGGTCAGGAAGAACGAGTAGTTCTCGACCGTGAACTCGGTGAGGGCGTCGCCGCCTCGGCCGGGCGCGGCCAGCAGCACACCCGCCTTGATCCGCGGCTCGGCCAGGTTCACCTCCGTTCCGTCGTGCGGATCGGTGAGCCGGGCACCCAGGAGCAGGCTCGCGGTGTGCCCGCCCATCGAGTGCCCGGCCACGGCGACCTTGCTTCGGTCGAGGCGCCCGGCGAGCTGGGGGACGGCTGCCTCGATCACGTCGAGCTGGTCGAGGATGCGCTTCATGTCCTCGGCTCGTGAGCGCCAGTGCGGAAGCGCACCGGGGGCGTCGGGATCCAGGCTCAGTGTCCTGGAGTCCAGATGGGTGGGCTGGATGACAACGAAGCCGTGCGCCGCCCAGAAGTTGGCGAGGGGGGCGTAGCCGTTCAAGGAGGAGAGGTTGTTCGAGAAGCCGAGACCGTGCGAGAGGAGGATGACCGGCAACTCGCTCCCGGTCATCGGGGCGGAGACGCGCACCTCAAGGTCCACAGCCCGGCCGGGAGCCGGCAGCACGACCGGACTGACCGCGAGGACCGGAGTGGGCGAGCTGAAGGCGTCGGCCGTGTAAGTCGATTCACTCATGACGCGCATTTCCCTTCGATAGCCTCTGCTGCCCGGCTCATGCGGCCGGGCAGCGGGCGAGACGGGGCCAGGAACGCCCGGCTTCAGCTACCCTGAAATCGGAGCGTCGTTCCGTTTACGATACGGAGCGCTGTTCCGTTTCGTCAACTGTCCTTGGAAGGAGAGCGTGGTGCCCGCTGCAAGCCCGTCCAGAGGGGCGTCCGCCCGCAGCAAGCGGGCCGACGCGGTGCGCAACCAGCAGACGCTGCTCGAAGTCGCCGCCGAGGTGTTCGTCAGCTCCGGCGTCGACGCGCCCATCCGGGAGATCGCGGCCAGAGCCGGCGTCGGGATGGGCACGATCTACCGCCACTTCCCGACGCGCGCGGATCTCGTCGTCGCCGTCTACCGCCACCAGGTCGAAGCCTGCGCCGAAGCAGGCCCGAACCTGCTGGCCAGTGCCGACTCCCCGCTCGCGGCACTCCGCCAGTGGGTCGACCTCTTCGTCGACTTCCTGGTCACCAAGCACGGACTCGCCAACGCACTGCAATCGGACAGCGGCGGCTTCGACGCACTCCACGCCTACTTCCTCGACCGCCTGGTGCCCGTCTGCACGCAACTGCTCGACGCCGCCGCCGACGCCGGCGAAATCGATCCCGGCACGCACGCCTACGAACTGATGCGCGGCATCGGAAACCTCTGCATCGGACACGACAGCGACCCCCGCTATGACCCCCGCCGATTGATCGAACTGCTCCTGCAGGGGCTACAGCGACCGTAGCGAGCTACCCCAACGCCAAGATCGTCCCGGTGACGGGCTTCTGGCGCATCTGGGTCATGCACAACACGCTGAACCTGACAGGGAAAGCCGGTCAGTGAACGGCTGCGGCACCATGCGCAGCGCATGCGCGAGACGTTGGTGAGCGAGTTGATCTCTGTTTGGCGACGGTACCTGCGTCGTTGCAGAGCGGGTGCATAGGATCGCGGGCATGACACTGCGACCTGTCCTGGTGAACATAAAGGCACTTGATGACTCGGCGGTCGGCCGGTTCTGGGCGGAGGCGCTCGGCTGGAGTGTTGCCAGCGCGGAACCCGGCGCGACCGCCGCTAAACCAGCCGGCTTCGATTGGCTGGACCCGGTCGGCGTCTGCGTCGACGTCATTGCCGTCCCGGAACCCAAGACGGCAACAAAGAACCGTGTGCACCTCGATCTCGCCACCACCTCTGCGGCCCATCAGGCGGAGTTGGTCGCGCGCCTGAAGGCTCTTGGTGCGACGCCCGCCGACGTGGGCCAGGGTGACGTGCCGTGGACGGTCCTCGCCGACCCCGAGGGCAACGAGTTCTGCGTGCTGGAGCCTCGGGAGGTCTACCGGGACACCGGGCCGATCGCCGCGGTGGTGGTCGACTGCGTGGATCCGCAGGCCATGGCCCGGTTCTGGGACGAGGCGATGGACTGGACCCTGCACGAGGTGACTGACGATCATGCGGTGTTGCGCGACGCCAGAGGTGTCGGCCCGTATCTCGAGTTCCTCCGCAAGCCCGGCGTGAAGACCGTGCCGGACCGCGTCCATCTTGACGTGGTGCCGGACCCCGGTGACGACAAGGCAGCGGAGGTGGCCCGGCTGCGGGCCCTCGGCGCCACCGACCTCGACGTCGGCCAGGGCGACGTCCCGTGGACGTGCCTGGCCGACCCGGAGGGTCACGAGTTCTGCGTCCTCGCCCGGTCCTGACGCGGAGCCTTGACGACACCCCGACACGTGAGCCTTGTGTGTTCATGGGCCATGCCCCTGGGTGGGTTGGGCTGCGGCGGCTCGGTCGATTCGGGCGGCGAGAGGTTGTGTGTAGGGGCCGAGATCGGTCGTGTCCCCTCCCGTGGCGTAGCCGATCAATCGGTGGGCTCGTTCGTGGTGCGGGGCAGTGCGGGGGCGCTGTCGGGGAGTTCGGGGTAGAGCTTGTCCATGCTGCCTTCAGGGAGGTAGCGGCGCGGGAAGGCGATCCATTCGTCGTGCATCTCGCAGAGCACGGCGGGGGTCAGCCGTTCCAGGGCGGGAGGGTTCGGGAAGACCTGGACGACGTCGGGCCGGCATTTGATCTCCCGGCTGATCCGCCCCAGCGGGTTGGCGCCGAGCATGTCGGCGACGGTGTCCAGTTGGGTGCGCACGAGGCCGGCGGTGGGCTGGGTGAAGATGGTGCGGACTGTCGCGGCCACCATTCCGCGGACTCCTTGTCGATCACGCCGAAGACGTTGCGCAGGAAGTGAACCCTGCACCTCTGCCAGGCAGCTCCGAGCATCACCTTGCGGACGGCGGCGACCAGTCCGGAGTGGTTGTCGGTGATGACCAGGCGGACGCCGGTCAGGCCGCGTTCGCGCAGGGAACGCGGGAACTCCTTCCAGAATGCCTCGGTCTCGCTGTCGCCGACCATCAGTCCAAGGACCTCACGCCCGCCGTCCTCAGTGATGCCGGTGGCGATCACGACCGTCTGGGAGACGATCTGGTGGTTCACCCGCACCTTGCCGTACGAGGCGTCGAGGTAGACGTAGGGGAAGCGGGTGTGGTCCAGCGGGCGTATACAGGTCAGACTGAGACAGGGCCATCGTGCACTCCAACCGCTTGAACTCGCGTTTTAGCAGGGAGAGTTGCACGATGGCCCGCCCGATGCTGAGGGAGCGGCCACTCGCATCAGGTGCGCGCCGGGGGTAAACGCCCGCGCACTCCCACACCTTGATCGGCTACACCACGGCAAGGGACACGATCCGTGCGGGGTGATCCTGTCGGATGCGAGCCTGCTGGACCGGCTGTGTAAGGTCCGTGGCTCCGTGCGCACCGGGGCCTGCGGAAACGCTGGAATCTGGGCTTGACGCGCACTGATTGCGTCGGCTGGGAATGCGCGCTCTGCTTCATGCCACCCTGTGCGGTGGTCACGGCGTGTTGTCGTCGAGGAGGCGCTCAGGACACGCACGCCGCCTCGGGGGTCAGGTTCGGCCCGGCCCGCGACGTTCCGAGGACGCCGCGCGTGGCGAGTTCCGCGTCATGGGGCACGGACGAGTGGTGCGATCTGCTCACCGAGGATGCTTGAGGGCGGTAGCGAGGTCGTTGAGGTGCTTTGCCACTGGGCCCAGGGTGAGCAGGCCGCTGCCTGCACCGGCCAGCTCCGCCGCTGCGGGGGTGAGTTCGGTGTAGGCGCGCTCCATCGTCTTCCGGTCGCCGACGGCGATCGCCGCTTGTGCGGCGAGGCACCACAGGGCTTCGAACAGCAGGTCGCGGGGCGGTTCCGGGAGCCGGCGCAGGACCGACGTGACGTCACCGGGGCGGTGTTGGGCCAGCAGCACGAGGGGGCGGGCCCAGGGCTCGTAGGGTCCCCAGTCGGTGCGTTCGTGCGCCTGGGCGGGCTGTGCGTGCTGCAGGCGCAGGGACAGCAGGGCGAGCGGCAGCAGTCCGTGTTCCAGCCCGGGCATGCCGGCTCCGCTCAGTCGCGCCGCGGCGTCCTGGTAGGCCGCCTCCCCCTCGGCCGTCGACGCCTTGCCGGTCGTGGCGATCCGCAGTGCCCGGTACCACTGGGTGAACACGCCCACCAGCGGCAGCTCATGACGCTCGGCCAGGCGGTCCGCGGCCGCCGCGTGCCCGTCGGCCGCGGGGAAATCAGCGAGCGCGCTGCGGGCCTGGAGGCGGATGAGGTGTCCAAGCACCTCCCAGGTGGCCAGGCCGTTCCTGGCAGACAGGTCGATCAGCTCGGCGCCGATCGCGTCCCGGCGCGGGGCCAGACCCGCGCGGTGGAAGGTCTGCATGAACACGCCGTTGAGGGTGAACGCCAGCAGCGTGGGGTCGTCCAAGCGGCGGGCGATCTGCTCCGCTTGCCGGGCGGCTTGGGGCCCGCGCGCCGAGCCGGTGCCGCGTGACTCCAGGGCGATCGTGGCCAGGAGGCGGGCCCGCGCCGCGGGGTGCGCACCCGGCCGGAGGACAGACAGGGTGCGCTCGGCCGCCGCCACGACACGCGCGGCCTGCTGCGGGTCGTCGACGCGGGTCCAGATCGCCGGGACGTCGTAGGCACCGATCACACGGGCGATCAGTTCCGCGTCGCCGAGCTCTTCCGCCGCTGTGATGGCTGCCAAGCGGTGCCGGCGGGCGGCCTGAAGGCCCTCGCCTCCGGTCACCGCGAGACTGCGCAACAGGCCCACCGCTGACTCCAGTCGCGCCCGAGAGCCAGATGCGACGGTTCGGTCGTAGTCGGCGGCCGCCTGCGCCCACACCCGCCCCGCCGGACCGCTGGGCCCGGAAGCGGGGTAGAGGTGGTCTGCGTGGTCGAGGATGTCCGCCTCCAGGTGGCGCAGACCCGGGCCCAGATCCACCCCAGTTGCTCGGCCAGGAGCGTTCGTGCCCGGCGCAGCACCGCGAGCGCGTCGCCCTGGCGGCCGGTGCGGTACAGAGCGAGGGCCAGCAGCCCCCAGGCGTCCTCGCGCCAAGGGTGCTCGGTCACATGCGCGTCCAGATCCGGCACCGCCTCGCCCGCGAGCCCCAAGGCCAGGCGGGCCTCGGCCTGCCGCTCGACGGCGTGCAGCCGCAGCTCGCCCAGGCGGGACCGCTCCGCACGGGCCCAAGTCTCCTCAGCGAAGTCGGCGTAGGCGGGCCCGCGCCACCATCCCAGCGCCTCTTCCAGCCGGGCGAGCCCATCCTGCGGTGGCAGCGTCGCGGCAGCGGCCACCGCCCGCTCGAAACGCCAGGCGTCAACCCCACCCGGCTCGGCGTGCAGCGCGTACCCCGAGCCCTCGGTGACCAGCAGCCGGGCCCGAGCACGGGGCGGGCGCTGCGGCTCCAGCGCACGGCGCAACGCGGCCACGAAAGTGCGCACCGCACCTGCCGCATCAGCGGGCGGGTCCTCCCACAGGTCCCCGACCAGACGCGTCACCGGGACGACGCGGCGGCGTGCGACGATCAGCCGGGCCAGCACCGCGCGGTGCCTCGGCCCCTTCAGCGCGATCGCACCGCCGGCACCGTCCCAAGCCACCACCGGCCCCAGCACCCCGAACGCCACCCGCACCCTTGACCACCCTTTCCGGGGCATCGCCCCTGGTCACGGTAGCGCGCTCACTCGATGCTCATCCGCGTCCAGCAGGCTTTGAGGCGCCTGGTCACCTACGAAAGGGCGAAATCATGACGCCTGCCATCGCCGGCTTCGACTACCGGTGCGTTCCCGTCGCCGACGGCGTCACTCTGAATGCGGCCGTCTCCGGCTCGGGCTCCCCGATCGTGTTGCTGCACGGCTTCCCGCAGACCCACCTGATGTGGCGGCATGTCGCCGCCGACCTCGCGGCCGACCACACCGTGATCTGCCCGGACCTGCGCGGCTACGGCGCCAGTGACAAGCCCGCCGAGACCGACGCCACCACCTACGCCAAGCGAACCATGGCTGCGGACATCGTCGCCCTGACCCGTGCGCTGGGGCACGAGCGCTTCGCGCTGGCCGGGCACGACCGCGGGGCCCTGGTCGCCTTCCGCGCCGGGCTCGACCACCCCGAGACGATCACTCACCTGGCCTGCCTCGACGTGCTCCCCACGCTGGACATGTGGGAGGTGATGCGCGGTGTCACTGCCGCCGTCGGCTTCCATCTCTACCTGATGGCCCAGCCCCCCGGCCTGCCCGAGCAGATGATCGCCGCCAGCCCGGACGCCTTCTTCGGTCACTTCCTCGACATCTGGACCAACAACCCGCAGGCGATCCCCGCCGACGTCCGCGCCTCCTACCTGGACGCCTGCCGCGACGCGGTGCCCTCGATCGTGGCCGACTACCGCGCCTCCGCCGGCATCGACGTCGACCACGACCAGGCCGACCGGGACGCCGGCAACTGTCTGCGGATGCCGGTCACCGTGCTCCAGCAGGACTGGGGCGCCGCCCTCGGCTTCGACGCGGCAGCCCTGTGGAGCGCCTGGGCACCGGATCTGCGGCACACCACCGTCACCAGCGGTCACTTCATGGCTGAGGAAGCCCCCGCCGAGGTTGCCAAGGCACTTCGAGACCTCCTCGCCCGCTGAGGACCGAGGCCGGGAGCGGCGCCAGGGCAGCGCCGGCGCATGGTCCGGCGCCAACCGGGCACCGAGACTCATGTCGCGTGACGTTCCGTGAGTTAACCGAGGGACCTGAACCTCGGGTGATCGCGCTGGCTGGGCGGCCGGTTGCCTGGTCGTATGCGGTTACCTTCAGCCCGGTAGGAAGAACGCGAGCAATTTTCGGCCGGCGTCCGGCGACATCAGGATTTCCTGGACGTGCGCGGACTGTCGGCCGACGGCGCTGGTGCGTTCGAACATCTCGCGTTCGTATTCGTTGACGGCGGCGGGAAAGTCGTCCGGGTGCGCGGCCAGCGCGAGGCCGAGCAGGGCGCCGTCGAGCAGCGCCATGTTGGCGCCCTGCCCCACCGGCGGCATCAGGTGCGCGGCGTCGCCGAGCAGCGTGACGTCTGGCGTCGACGGCCAGGTCAGGCCGACCGGGAGAGTGGTGATCGACCGCGGCAGGACCGTGTCGTCGCAGGCTGCGATCAGTGCGGTGAACCGTGAGTCCCAGCCGGTGAACAGGTCGATCAGCCGCACCCGGGCGACGGCTGGGTCGCCGAACGGGATCCCACTGGTTGCGAACCAGTTCTCGGCGGTGTTGTTGAAGCTGAGGTAGATGCGTACGCGGCCGTCGCCGTTCCGCTGCGCCGACAGGGATTGTCCGTTGCCGAGCACCCAGTAGTTGCCGCGCCCAACCATCGCCGCCAGGTCGGGGTGGGTGCGGTCGATGTCAGGAATGCCGAGCTCAACGACGTTTTGGCCGGTGTGTGCTGGCCGGGCGTCGGTGAGCAGCGCACGGACCCGGGAGTCCGCGCCGTCGGCGCCGACCAGCAGGTCGTACGTCGCACTGCTGCCGTCGGCGAAGTGCAGCAGGCCATTGTCGGCGGATTCGAACGCGTGCCCCCAGTGCACCGTGTGTTCGGGGAGAGAGTCCAGCAGCAGGTTGCGCAGATCGGCACGGTCGACCTCGGGTCGCTCGAGTGGGGCGTCGTCGGGCGTATCCTCCTGCAGCAGCAGGGTGCCGTCCGGCTCGAGAAGTCGCAGGTCCTGGCCTTCACGACGGGCAATCGCGTGGAACTGGTCGATCAGGCCGGCCTCGCGCATCGCCCGCTGCCCGGTCCCGGAGTGAAGATCAAGCATGCCGCCCTGACCGCGCGCGCCGCGCGACGATTCACGTTCGTACACGACGGCGTCGATGCCGTTCACGTGCAGCACACGGGCAAGGGCCAGGCCGGCCAAGCCGGCTCCAACGATGGTGATGGTCATGGTCTTGGTTGCCTCCGATTCACGGTATTGCCTGCTCGCGGGACATCGGCCCGTGGTGCGCGCGGGCCACCACCACCGGCGGGGCGGCGAACGCGATCCCGGACTCGCCGATCGCCTCGGCCGGGAACCTGGTCAGCTGGCCGGCCTTGGTCGGCTCGGCGATCCGTTCGTTCAGCCGGGCGCTGAACCGTTCGGCGAGCCGGCGGGAGTTGGCGAACACGATCGTCGACCGATGTTCGGCGACCAGCGCGAGAATCCGCTGTTCGGCATCCGGCCAGCGGCGCCCGCAGGTTGCGCTCGACCGCCAGCGCCTTGAGAGGCGAGATATACAGCACCCGGCAGCGTGCCGGCGGATCCGCCGGCACCGGGTCGGTGGCCAGCCGGTCCAGTGCCCAGAGAAACGCGGCCGGCGTCTTGCCGGAGCCGGTCGCCGCGACTACCAGCGACTGCTGGCCGGCGGCGACGGCCTGCCAGGCGCCGCGCTGCGCCTCGGTGGGCGCGGCCAACGCGCCTGTGAACCACGCCCTGGCCGCCGGCGAGAACGGCGCCAGCGCCGCGTCGCTCACCACGCCCCCGTCCTCGCCTATCCCGCGGACAGGTTCCGGCCCGCTGATCAGCTGGTTCACCGGCGGAGCCGGGGCGCGAGCACCGTGCGCACGACCTTGGCCACCTTGCTCGCGGCGGATCCGTCCTCCTCTTCGGCTTCCGGTTCCAGCACGCGCTGGATCTGCAGCAGCAGCTGGTTGGTCGACCGCCAGAGCGGGACGAACATGCCGGCGACCGGCCCGACGCCCTGGATCGGGCCGTCGGACAACTCGGTGACCTTCTTGGCGATCGTGACCGTTGTCGGGTCCCGAAGGATCAGGTGCACCTCATCGTCGACCAGCCGGATTTCCATCTTGCGCGCGGCGGCTTCCTCCGGGTTCGCGTCCGTGGTCGTCTCCGGATCCAGTTCGTCGATCTTGGCGGCGACCGCGTCCGGGTCGACCCCGAGTTCGCGCAGCACCCTGGCCGCCATGCTGTTCTCCGTCCGCAGCATCGCCTCCAGCAGGTGATGGCTGCCGACCGGTGCGCCACCGGCCAGCGCGCTGGCGGCGGACACGGTGTCCTCCGTGGCAGGTGTGCCGGCCGGCCATGGGCCGGCCGCGACGTCCTGCGACCCCTCCAATGACGCCAGCACCGCGGCACGGATCTTGCTGATCGGATTGATCCGCTCGGCAAGCACCTTCGCGCCGACGCCCTCACCTTCCCGGACCAGGGCGAGCAGGATGTGTTCCGTACCGATGTAGGTGTGGTGCAGCTGCTGCGCCTCGCGCAGGGCGAGATCCAGCGTCTTCTTCGCGCGCGGCGCGAACGGGATGTGGCCGCTCAGCTCCTGCGTGCCGGGCTTGACCGCCGCGGCGATATCGACCAGCGCCGTCTCCTTGTCGTACCCGAGCCGGTGCAGCACTTTCGCCGCCATGCTGTCCGGCGCGTCGAGCAGCCCCAACAGGATGTGCTCCGTGCCGATGTAGTTGTGCTTGAGCAGCCTCGCCTCCTCCTGAGCCGTGACGACCACCTTGCGGGCTTCCACCGTGAACCTTTCAAATGGCATGTCTCCATGGTCGCAACCATGTCAATACACTGTTATTGATAGGGTCACCCTGCTGAAGGGAGCGTGTGATGGAGACACCGTCGGACTGGGAGTACCGGCTCGCGCGCTGGCAGAGCGAGCTGGAGCTGTTCGAGCAGCTGGACGAGACACCCTGGGTCACGCTGGCCAAGGCGGAAGCCGAGACCGGCGTTTCCCGCTCGGCCCTGCGGTCCTGGTACCGCAACGGTGAGATCCGGTCCCGGCTGGTGGACGGCCCGAACGGTCCACAGCGCCTGGTCCAGCTGGACGCGGTGATCGAGCGCGCCGCCGCGTCACCGCGCATTCAGCGCAGGGCGGAACGGGAAGTCAGTCTGGAAGCCCAGGTCACCCTGCTACGGCACCGGGTTGACCAGCTCGAGCTGCGGCTGGCCGCGCTGGAACGGAAGTGACCGGCGCGAGCAGCACCGTGCCATCGGCCCGGAACGGTGCCACCGTCGCCGGAATCGCCTGCTTATCCACGTCCAGGGTGTACGGCCGGTCCAGCGGCGCCCAGCAGGGGAACGGGCTGGCACCGAGCTTGGAGTGCTCGGCCGGCACCACCGCGGTCCGCCCCGCGTACAGCATCATGTGTTTCAGCTGCGCCTGCTCCAGCGTCGGCGCACAAAGGCCACGCCCGGCGATCAGCGCGTCCGCGCCAAGGAAAACCACATCAGGCGTGATGGACCGCAACTGCTGCTTGGCGGCGCTGCCCACCATCGCCTCGTTCGGGTACCGCAGCCGCCCGTCGGATGCGATCACCTCGAGCTCCGGCGAATGGGCCGGCGCCAGTAGCGCGGGCGTGGAATGGTGCCTCGCCACTCCTCGCCGCTGCCGCACACTTTCCGATGACATGTTCCACCCGGGCGCGGACCTTGCGGTGCTCGGCGTTGTCGTCCTCCTCGCCCGGTAGGAGAGCCCGCCCGGGGCGTTTGCGGTGCGGTAAAGCCATCCCGCAATTGAGGGGGGAGACGGGCTCGAGCGCGAGCAGCGGCCCCAGCCGCTGGATGCCCCGGCACTCCGTGGAAGAGGAGACACCGAGCAGCGGACCCAGCTGCCGCATGGTCAAGTTCGTACGCTAATACACCGCGACCACCAGCACCCGCCCGCCAGCGGCAGAGACCACGGCCGGCCTCGCAAGGTGCCGTTGCCGCCGCGTTCCCGCACCACCTTCACGAGTGCTCTGACCGCATAGGTTCGCCGGGTTGGCGGTCGGGGCGGTGGGATGGGCGGTGACGTCCGTTGCGACGCATGTGAATGGTCGCGGCGGCCACCCGGCCACCTCGATGCCGTCCGTGTCCGCCACGGCCACACCGTCAACAGGGCGGCTTCCTGACGCGCCTTGGAAAAAGAGTTGCGGGCCGCTGTCGATCCGGCCACGTCCCGTTCGACGTCATGATGTGCGGCGCCTCGCCACACGATGACGCGACAGGACCCGACGAGGAAACACGTGGATCAACTGCTGAGAGTCATGAACTTCAACATCTCGAGTGACGGAATCGGTGCCGGTGAGCACCAGAGTCTCGAGAGACCGTTCGGCCACGACCATCCCGAGAGGCTTTTCGCCTGGGCCGGAGCCACGGCGAGCTGGCCCATGCGCACGGATCCCGGAGGGAGCCGGGGTCTCGACGACTACTTCACGCGAGACTTCGCACGCAACATCGGTGCCGAGATCATGGGCCGCAACAAGTTCGGGCCCCAGCGCGGGCCTTGGCAGGACGATGAGTGGCGCGGTTGGTGGGGGGAGGAGCCCCCGTTCCGGACGCCAGTGTTCGTCGTGACCCACCACAAGCGTCCGTCGTTCACGCTCTCCGACACCACGTTCCACTTCGTCGACGGCGACCCTGCCACGGTCCTCGAACGGGCGCGGGAAGTGGCGCAGGGCAAGGACGTCCGACTCGGCGGCGGGGTCACCACCATCCGGCGGTTCCTTGATGCTGACCTCGTCGACACCATGCATGTGGCGGTTTCGCCGGTAAAGCTCGGGTCCGGACTACGACTCTGGGAGTCCCCCGATGAGCTGCTCGACCGGTTCCACCTGGAGGTCGTGCCCAGCCCGAGCGGCGTGACGCACCACCTGTTCTGGCGAAAGTGAGGCGAGGGCCCACTTGAGTTCAGGCTGCGACTGCGAGGGGGCGTCCGCCCCAGCGGATGCCCTTCTCGCTGCGGATACGGGCGCGTTCCTTGCGTTGGGCGGCGACTACGTCGGGGTGGCGGGCGTTGGCGTTGCGCCGGCGCAGGTAGCGGTGCAGGGCCTGGGTCTGCGCGAGATGGCTGCGGTGGTTGGAGTTGGCCAAGGTGAACTGGCGCAGCAGACCGAAGTGGGCCTCGATCGGGTTGGCCCGGGAGGCGTAAGTCGGGGTGAAGCACAGCTCGACCTTGTTCTTCTTCGCCCAGCGGCGGATGTTGGCGCCGGTGTGGGCGGAGAGGTTGCCCAGGAAGATGTAGATCGGGGCGCCGTCGGGTCGGGCGGCTCGGATCGACTTCAGCGCCGCCAGGGTGTTGGCGGTGCCCCGCTGGCCGCCGCCCCGGCCGGGCATGGGCTATGGCACGGGGCCGAGGTTGCCCTCCAGGGTGGTGCGGGTGATCAAGGGGCGGTCCCAGCCGGCAAGGATCTCGTTGGCGAGGTCCACGACCGGCAGGGGGTCGACGTCGTTGCGCACCTCGATGCCGGCGGCCAGCAGGCTTGGCGGGACCATGTCGGCGTCCAGGAGCACACGCCAGTCCTGCGGGCACAGCTCCAGGAACTCCAGGCCGGTGAGCCGGGAGATCTCCAACGGGTCGGCGAGCGTGCCCGGGTAGGCGGTAAGGGTCCGCAGGCGCGGCAGGTCCACGACGGGCTCCAGGCTGAGCGGTTCGCCCTCCCACACGCCGATGCTCAGGACCTCCAGGGCGGGGTGCGCGGCGGCCTCGACGCTCTTCAGGCTGCGGATGTTGACCCGGGCCGCGGCAGGCGGTTCCTCCGTCCGTGGGGCGCTGCGGCGCTGTGCGGGCAGGCGGAGCATCAGTTCGGTGAGGGAGTCGGCGACCAGGCCCGCGCCGACGCTCTCCTCGTGGCTGAGCATGATGATCTGCCCCGTGTGCCCGGCTGACCCCGGCGTCAGGTCGACCGCGAGCCGGTCGCCGTCGCTGTTGCCGAAGACGATCCAGCCCGGCGATCCGACCAGCCCCTGCACCGCGGCGCCGGGCGGCGTACCGACCGTCTCCATCGCCGCAAACCGCCACGGGGAGTGCCGGGAGGGCGCGTCGGCGATGTACAGCTCGTCCAGGGGGAACAGTTCGCAGGTCACCGTCTCCATGAGGTGCCACATCGCCTCGTCGTCGGCCAGGTCGTCCCACCGGGCTCGCGTCACCCGGTAGAGCGCCTTGAGCTCGTCGGGCAGCGGTATCCCGAGGCGCGCCTCCGCCGTGGCGATCTCCTCCTCGGTCGCGCCGATGGCGTCGGGGAGGCGTTCGCGCAGGAAACTCTCCAGTGCTGCCGGATCCGCCGCCGGCGAGGGCTTCACGTCGGGCACCGGATCGGGCAGCCGGCGCCATGGCTCGGGTACAGCGCCTTCGACCAGTACGAGCGCACCCGGGAGTGGCCCGCTGACCTCGACCTCCACGGCGGGCCCGAAGTCGAGCAAGTGCAGCACGGCCGGGCCGTCCGGGGACATCCGGGCCACGAAGGAGACGCCGTCGGCGTCGGCCTCCGCCAGCGCGCCCCGCACCCGCTGTACGGCGTCGAACTCGGGCCGTCTGTCCGCCGCGCCAGACGCCTGCCCGTGCATGGCGAACATCGTCCCCCATGGCATCGGCACGCTGTACGCGTGGGTGCCGATCCGTCCGGCGACGTGACCGCCCAGAGCGCCCGGCGTCGCGTTGTGAGCGGATCGCAGGATGTGCAGCAGAGGCTCCCAGGTCGTGAACTCATGGAGCGTGGACAACAGGTGCCTCCGATCGGCGCGGTCAACGTGGCGAGGTGATTATCACGGGAGGCACTGACAGCCTCCTTCCCCAGCGTCACTCGGCCTCGCCGACCGTTTGCCTTGAGCGGCGAGGAACCTGCGGAAGCCGCCGACCACGGCCCGCTGGACCCAATCCGGATCCCCGGCGTTCTGCCGCTGCACCACTGCTGGAGTCGTCCGGGGCAGCGGTCGAAGTGCTGGCGGTGCGCGACGTTCAGAGGTGCGCGGCGGTTATGGCCGACGGTTCGGGCCTTTGTCCCAGCGGTGAGTCATCCATGTCCGCTGGATCGGACTGCGCACGGTGATGATCGTGCCGGCGAGGTCGAAGAATGCGTCGACGACGGTTGCGCGCCGCTCGTCACAGCGGGCGAGCCGGTAGAAGGCGTTCTGCCAGGCGTGGGTGCACTCCACGTGCCACCTCTGACTGGCCTGGATGCGCGCCTTCTCGCCCTTGTGCGCGACCCCTAAGTCATCGCATCACAGCCCGTCCAGCCGGTCTCTCACCCACATCGCCGGCGTACCGCCCGGACTACTCGCCCGCGCGATCTGCGCGGTCAAGGACCGAACCCTCTCACCGGAGCGGGGACCGACGGACAACGGGCACCTCAACTACTGGGTCGGCCTTCGAAGTTGTCCCGAGTGTGCCCGGCGATCATGCTGCCGCACCTGGAAAGACCAAGATCCCCGACAGAGTCAAGCTAAGTGATCACCGGTCCCGCGTGCCAGCCCGCACCGTCCCTCCAGTAGTGCTGGCAGCGGCCGTCCGTGCGTTCTGCGATCAGCTCCAGGTTGGTGGCGTACGTGCTCTGCAGGAGGCCGAGGACGCGGCGGACGTCGCTGCCGAAGACTGCCGAGCGGTTCCATGGGCCGGGGGAGGCGTTGTAGCGCCACCAGTGCTCGATGTGCCCGCCCGCGACGGGCACGCACAGTTCGAAGTTGCCGACGCCCGTCTCGTTGCCGGCGCCGTAGGTGCCCTCGATGAGGCAGGGCGCCTCCGTCGCGTCCTGGCCGAACGTGCCCAGCTGGGTCCAGCCGTCCGCAGCGGAGGCACGGCGGAAGTGCGCCATCCCGCCGCCGGACAGCGTGCAGACGTAGTGGAGTTCACCCTGCCCGTTCTCGGGCGACGCGGTGACACCGAGCTTGCTCTGGACGAGCGAGGGGCCGCTGAAGGCTATGCCGGAGCCGAACGTCTGCTGCCCGTACCATTCGCCCGGTGTGCGGGTCCACGGTGTGCTGTTGTGCTTGGTCAGGTGGTGGGCGCGGCCATCGCCGGTGACCGCGATGACCTCGAAGTCGCCGGGAGCGCCGCGATTGCTCTGCACGAACCCCGGAATGCCGATGGGGTCCTGCGGCCCGAGAAGCGTCGCGTCGTTCCACAGGCCTCCGGCCTGGTCGTAGTACACGTGGCGCAGCTTCCGGTAGTTGGAGCGGTAGACGAGCTCGAAGTCCCGGTTGAAGGAGCTCTGCACCGCGGCCGGGAAGTCGAGGGCGTCGTCGTGGAACGTGTCCCGCCACACGTCGGTCGACCGTACGGTGCCGACGCGCGCCCAGGGTGTCTTGGAGTCGGCGTTTTCCCGGTACCAGTGGTCGATGTTCGCGCCTGCCTTGACGAAGAGCTCGAAGTTGTTGCGCAGCGCGCCGTTGCTGCCCTGGACGAGGACCCCGTTGCGCAGCCGCCGCTTCGCCCAAGGGTCGGGATTGGTGCCGCGCAGCCCGGTGAACCCCACGTTCTCCAGCAGTCCGGCGTCGTACGAGATCTTGCCGAATCCACCCACGCCCCAGGAGGCGGTGCCCCAGGAGTTCTTCACAATCCAGTACCGTTCGTCGTCGTTGAAGCCCACGACGAGCAGGGCGTGTGCGCCGCCGAGGGCGCTGGTGGTGGGCATGTAGATGCCGTCGCGCAGGCTGCCGAAGTCCGCGGGCGGTACCAAGATGACGGCCATCGGTCCGACCAGGTCGATCCACTGGCGTTTCTGTGCGGGATCGGTGAGCGTGACGGTCGCGCCGGCGGCGATGCGCATGGTGCGGCCCGAGCGGTCCGGTGTGGTGGACAGCGGGGTCGCCTGCAGGTTGGCGCCGTGCGGCTTGGACGTGTACAGCGACGCCGCCTCGCCCCACGGGAAGCAGTCGGGGTCGGCCAGTCCGTACCGTTCGACGAAGATCGTGCCCTCGCCGATGTTGCCGAGGTCCCACGCCTGCTTGCCGGTGCCCCGTGCCAGATCCCCTTCGGAGCGGCGGGTCCACAGCAGATGCTCGATGCGGATCATTGCTTCGTACAGGGCCGTCGTGGCGAACGCCCAGCAGTTCTGCGAGCCGCCCTGGTTGCGTACGCTCGTGATCCAGCCGCGCCCGAAACGCGAGCGCCAGTCGACGTTGGTCATGACGCGTCCCCCTCCTCCGGTGGCAGGAGCCCGACTTCCCGCCAGCGGGCGCGAAGCTCCGGGTTGGCGGGCGGTTGCGAGCTGATCAGGTCACCGAGGTCCACGTCCTCGGGCAGCGCCGCGAGCCGCACTTCCGCGGGTGCCTCGTCCTCCGTCAAGGCGCCTCGCGGCGGGTCGGGCAGCGGATCGTCGTCGGCAAGCCCCGGATCGACCGTCCAGGGATTCCCCAACTCGTCCAGCAGACGCCGCAGTTCACCGACCGTCTGTGGTGCATGCGCGGGCGTGCTCACGGGAACTCCCCCTCCACGGCGGCGGACGGCCCGTCGCCCCTACGGGGCAGTGGAGGATCGTTCCAACTCCCCGTCAAGCAAGGCAGATTGATGACGTAGCAGCAGGGCCGCGAAGTCCAACCTCCGCACCGGGGCGGCACGGTGCACCCGGCGTACGGCCGGTACGCCCCTGGCGGGCTCTGGCTCTCGGTCCATGCAGCAGGCCCTCCGGGCCGGTCGAGGTCCGGGCCCTGGGCCGACCTGCTGCGCGACTGCCGCCGACGCGGCATGCGCGACCCCGAGCTGGTCGTCGGCGACGGTGCGATGGGACTGTGGAGCGCACTGGCCGAGGTGTTCCCCGCAGCCCGCCACCAGCGCTGCCGAGTTCACAAGGCGCGCAATGTCACGAACGCCTTGCCGAAGTCCGCTCAGCCGGGCGCGACGAAGGCGATACAGGAGATCTGCAACGCCGAGGACCGGGCCCATGCCGAGAAGGCGTTCGAGGCGTTCGCGCGCACCTACGGCACCAAGTGGCCCAAGGTCGTCGCGAAGATCACCGAGGACCAGGAAGAGCTGCTGGCGCTCTACGACTTCCCGGCCGAGCACTGGAACCACCTACGGACCACGAACCCGACCGAGTCGACGTTCTCCACGGTCAAGCTCCGCACCAAGGTCACCCGCGGCGCCGGCAGCCCGGCCGGGGCCCTCGCGATGGTGGTCAAGCTCGTCGAGTCCGCCCAGGCCCGCTGGCGCGCGATCACCGGCGCCCACCTCGTGCCCCTGGTCCGCGCGGGCGCCCGGTTCAAGAATGGCATCCTGGTCGAGCGAGAGGAGGCAGCCGCGTGAGCGAGATCCCCGGCCTTGGCAGCCGTCGTAGCAGCGTAGAACTGCAGATTGACCGGGTCATCGTCGCATCCCTCGAACAGGCCACTGTCAGTGTGCGCTGCCTGCGGGGACCGGTCCGTCGCGGTGCCCGCTTCAACCGGCTCAGCGGTTCAGCACAAGTGATCGACCTGACGCTGACGCAGGCAGTCTTCTTCAGGCATCAAGTGGCAGCACTCGATACTGGCCTCACCGCCTTCGTGACGCTCCGAGGAGAGGGCGTTCAGCATCTCAAGTCGGGCACCTTGGCCTCCGGGTGGCAGGTCATCGAAGGCGCCAACCCGTTGTCCTAACCCAGCGATCCACAGGAATTGACAATTACTGGCCTTCTCCGAAGTCTGGCTTCTTCTGCCGGACATATGACAGGCGTCGTGGCCGACGGCCCGCACAACGACGCTCAGTCACAGCCGGCAGGTTGGAAAGGGCTCACTGGATTCTCACCCAGTTGCAGGGCGATTGACTTCCTGAATGGATCGAAGCGGCCACGGCCGCCACCGACCTGCCCAGTCTCCGCCAGTTCGACCAGCACCTGGAGTGCGACCTCGACGCCGTTATCGCCGGCCTCACACAGCCGTGGAACTCCGGCGTCGTGGAGGGCCATGCCAACCGGATCAAGATGCTCAGGCGCCAGATGTCCGGCCGCGCTGGATTCGAACTCCTCCGCAAGGGAGTCCTGTTGGCGTGACCGACGCCACCACACCACACGAAGTGCATCGATCCGGACGCGGCATTACTCGATTGCGACAGTCCTGGTGAGCTCGGTGAGATACGTCCATGGACAGTGCAACAGACGATGTGAATCAGGCAATCGCGGGTGAATTGCAGCTCATGGATCCGCTTGTCCGCGCCTCGCGTGAACTCGCCGGACAACTCCTCGACCCGCAGTTTGTGGAGGTGGGCGGGTCTGGGCGACGGTGGACGTACGAGGCCATGCTCGCCGAATTGCCCGACCATCCGGGTAGTTCACTGGATGGTCCCCGATTCGAGCCCTCAGACATCTCGGGCGTACTGCTGGCCCCGGGGCTGGTCCATCTGACGTTCGAGACCGCCCTCGGCGAGCGCATAACCAGGCACAGTTCCATCTGGCGCAAGGCAGACGCAGACGCAGGGTGGCGGATGTACTACCACCAAGCGACGCGCGTGCCTCCCGGCCTGGAATAGGGCTCCACCAGAACCGAGGATCCCAGAAGTGAGGTCCAGCACCCGGACCGGTTCGCTCGGCCACCAGTGCGGGGCGGTGGTGGCGATGATCGCGCCGTCGGGACGGTCCGGGGTGGGCTGCGCCGCGTACAACGCCAACCACCGGTGAATCGCCCACGCAAGATCATCGGCGTGTCACACGCAGGAAGCGGAAGGCCACGATCGGGTGATTAACGCTTCCGAGTCCTTCCGTGGCACGCCGCCCGGGAGAACCCTTGAACATGGGCAATACGACAAGGCTCGGACCCACTACCCAGGAGCTGCGGATCGCCACGGCGATGACCGGCGGTGTGAGCCTGGCGATCTGGATGGGCGGGGTGGCCCGCGAGCTGAACCTGCTCCAGCAGGCGGCCTGGTGGCGCAACGCCCTCCAAGAGGACGATCCCCTGCCCGAACCGGACGACACCGCCGGCGGCGACGAGCGGGCCAAGGCCCTGTATCTGCGTCTGCTGGAACTGCTGGACACCACCGTCTCCATCGATGTGCTGTCCGGCACCAGCGCGGGCGGCATCAACGCCGCGCTGCTGGGCCTGGCCAGGGCCAGGTCGTGGGACCTCGGGCCACTGCGCGACTTCTGGCTGAAGTCCGGTGCCTTCGAGACGCTGCTGCGCGACCCCGCGCAGAAGCAACCGCCCTCGCTCCTCCAGGGCGACGGCGTCCTGTTCCGCGAACTGCTCAACGGAATCGAGGGGTTGGGCCTGGCCTCACAGTCCGGGAGACCATCGCCCGGCACCGTCGCCGACGACGTCACCAACGGTACGCAGGTCTTCATCACCACCACGCTGCTCACGGGAGAGACGGGGCGGTTCACCGACTCCTATGGCACCCAGGTCCAGGACGAGGACCACCGGGGCCTGTTCGTCTTCGACGAGCGCGTCCTGGGCGAGAAGTCCGGCGAGCAGGCCGTGGCGCTGGCAGCCCGCAGCAGCGCCTCCTATCCGGCCGCGTTCGAGCCGTCGTTCCTGCCGTACGACACCCCGGTGGACGGGACCCGCGACGTTCCCGAGCGCCCTGTGATGAGGAAGTACACCAACATCACCCGCTCGCATTGGGCCGCCGACGGCGGTCTGCTGGCGAACCGGCCGATCAGACCGCTGCTGCGGGCCATCTTCGACCGGCCGGCTGAACGTCAGGTGCGGCGCGTCCTCCTGTACGTCGTGCCCTCGGCCGGCGCCGCGCCCGACCCCCGTGCGACACCACCGCAGGAGTCCTTCAACGAACCGTGGACCCTGGGCGAGGCCCTGATGAAGGACCTCGGTGCCGCGCTCAGCCAGTCCATCAGCGCCGAGCTGAGCGAACTGCGCGACCACAACGACCGCATGGACGCGCTCCGAGACACCCGCCGCCGTATGGCCGAGCTCGGCGCCCGGGGGCGTATGGCGGCGCGGGCACTGGCCGAGTGCCGGGAGCGGCACGGCGAGGACGAGGTGGCGGATGCTGCCGTGGGCCGGCTCGTGACCCTGCAGATGTGCGAGGACTTCCGGATCCGGGAGGGCACCTGGCTGGCCCGGCCAGTGAACACCGCGCTGATGCGCGCCCTGACCACCCGGCCCGCCAAGGCGCTGGCTCAGGCGTGGCTGGCCGCGATGGCTCCGGGCGGCGGCGCGGAGGAGGTCTGCCGGGACGCCGCGGTGAACGCGGTCACGGCGCAGTGGAATTTTCCGGAGCCGGGCGACCGAGGCGACGTGCTGTACGGGCGGCTGGCCGACTTCGGGGTGGCTCCATTCGACGGCGCGAAGGCGACGGTGCTGGCGATGCTCCGGGAGGCGTTCGTGTGCTGCCCCGAGCAACGTACGGAGCTGGCGAAGGTCGTACGCCGGGTGCACCGGGCGTTCGTACCGGACAGGCGGCCGGACGTTGAGGAACTCGTCGAGCGTGCGATGAACGAGGGACAGGCGCGCGGCTCGGCACTTGGGGACGTGGCGGGCGACGCCGTGCGGGCGTACTGGGACCAGCGCGGCCGGCCGGCGCCTCCGCCGCAGGACGGCGGCGGGGAGGATCTCTCCCTCAAGGGCGCGTGGTCCCGGCTCGCGGCCGCCGTGATCCGGCTGCGGGAGCTGGTCCCGCAGCAGAGCATCGAGCAGGCGGCGGTCGCGCCGCCGGTGGCCACCACGGCCCAGGGGAGACGTCGGCGGGCGGCCGCGGAACTGGGCACCTACTTCGGCTTCCTTCCCGATGGGCGTGACGGCGTCGCACTCTCGCTCTTTGAACTGCACGTGGCCACCCGTTCCGTGCTGTCCGTGGGTACCGAGGTCGAACAGCCGGTCGAGCTGGTGCAGGTCAGCGCCGACACGCGGTGCGCGCTCGCACCCCGCCGGCCGACCGCCGCGAAGAAGCTGACCGGGCTGCAGCTGCACCATTTCGGGGCGTTCTACAAGTCGTCATGGCGGGCGAACGACTGGACGTGGGGCCGGCTGGACGGCGCCGGCTGGCTGGTTCACCTGCTGCTGGACCCGCGGCGCGTTCTCACCGTCGTACCGGATGCCGAGGCAGGGAAGAGTCGGGCCGAAGCGTTCTACGAACGGTTGTGCATCCTGTTCGCCGACGGCGAGGACCCAGACCAACCCGTCGACGAAGCCCCGGACGGGACCGTCACCCGGCTCACCAAGAAGGCGATCTGCGGCGAGCTGCGCTTCCTCGACCACCCGGACGAGCGTCTGCCGTCCAGCCTGCCCCTGACGTCGATGTGGATCGCGCAGAGCTGGCAGCGGTGCGTCGCTGAAGTCGAACTGCCGGTCATCGCACGGGAGATGCTCAGCACACCGGCCACCCGGACACACCCCTGGGCCACGCAGGTGCTAGACGTCGCAGGCAGCCCCGAGCGGGCCCGGGCAGCGGCCCAGACCGCGGTCGCCGCGGTGATGAGCGGCGAATGGACCGCGCAACAGCGGGAACTGATCGAGTGGGAACAGCGAGCCGCCGAGCAGAGGAAACCGGGCAACGCGCAACAGCGGTCCGCCGGGCAGCGAAATCCGGGCGAGTCACCACAGCGAACCGCCCAGCCGCAGAAGCCGGGCGCGTCGGAGCGCCAGACCTACGACCCGGTCACACGCGCGGACCCTGCCGCCCTCGCCGCACTGCTGGCGTCCTGCCCAGTGCCCGACGAGACCTTCGCCGGCGAGCTGGGGCAGCCGCTGCTGACCCGCACCATCAGCAAGGCCGTCGCCGTGGCCACCGCCGGGGTCTGCGAGGTGCGCCGGATGCCGGCGCCGCTGAAACCGTTCCTCGCCTCGACCCGCACCATCACGCTGGCCGGCTACCGCGCCTCCGCCCTCACCCGCGGCCGGTCCCGCACTCTGATCCTCACCGGCGCCGCCGCGCTGACCATCGGTGTCCTGTCGATGATCCAGCACGTCACCTGGCTCGGCCTGACGGGCACGGTGCTCGCACTCCTCGGCTCCTATCTGCTCGTCCTCGGTACCTGGGCGCACTGGCGCAAGGCGCTGGTCGCCGCGGGCGCGCTCACCGTCGTGGTGGCGGTCTTCTTCACCGGCTGCCCGGTCGGCCGCCGCGTGCTGTTCGGCACCGGCGGCAACGACACCGGGGTGGCCGGCCGGGACGTCGTGCCGTGGCTGCGCACACCGTGGTGGCACCCGATCGTCGCGCTGGTCGGCATCGCGCTCCTGGCGCTGCTGTTCAGCGGGATGTTCGCGGCGGCGTGGCGGGGGATCCGGCGCCGCGTCGACCGGCGGACGGGCGCGCCCACGACCGCCGGGCCGACATCACAGTCCGGCTCCGAATCCGGCGCCGAAGTGGCTACCGGCCAGACGAAGGAGCCGACCGGCCACACGGAGCCGCACTCGGGGCGGGGAAGCCCCAGGTGACCCGGCCCCAGTGGTCCATCGGGTGCCGGATGACGCCGATACCAAAGCACCTGATGGCGATCCCGAGGAGCTCTGGGTGTCGTGCGCGCGAGGCTCGTGCGTAACGCCGTGAAGCTGGGACATGAGCATGCGAAGCGAGCCTTTCGTGAGTGCGGAACACGTCGTTGCGGTCATGATCCTGCTGGGGTCGGTGCCAGCCCCTGATCCGGAGTCACGGCGGAAAGCCAGACGGAAGGGGTTAAGAGATGGCGCTGGGTGCTCTGTTAGGGGGCGTCTGAAAAGCCGGTCAGGGAGCTGGTCTTGCGAGACGGCGTACGAGGAGCATGGCCATGGTGAGGTGGACGGTCTGCCACGGTGGCAGGTCATGCCGCAGAAATCTCCAAGCGCAGCTGGCCCGCAGCCAGTACGCCAGCGGTTGAGGATCCCCCGCCGTGCGTGTTTTGGCCGCCGCCCTCCGGGCCTGACCGCAGGAACCAGCAGACGGAGGATCTCCCACTCCGGATCAGACAGAACCGTCGAGTAACGGGTACGCAGCCCGCACACCCCAGCCCCCGAAAATGCGCCACCACCCCGCTACCAGGCAACTTGCCCGCTGACAGGCTTTACGACTCCTAACAAAAGGAGGCTTCTGGACCTCTGGAAATGACGGTGTGTCAGTTCTCGTTGATGCTGGCCGAAGGGGGGTGCGAGCCAGTCGAGACGAGGAAGACCGCTGCCAGACCGTGGGAGATCGACGACGAGTTGTGGGCGCGCATCGAGCCGCTGCTGCCGGTTGTCCCGCGTAATCCGCGGCGTCCAGGTCGTGAGCGTCTGGATAGTCGCAAGGTGCTGTGCGGGATCCTGTTCGTGCTGTACACCGGGATCCGCTGGGAGTTTCTGCCCCAGGAGCTGGGCTTCGGCTCGGGGATGACCTGCTGGCGACGGCTGCGGGACTGGAACGAGGCCGGAGTCGGGCAGCGCCTGCACGAGCTGCTGCTCTCCGAGCTGCGGGCCGCAGACCTGCTTACCGGCGCTGCGGCCCGAGGCGACCCTGTAGCCGGACACCTCAACCCAGGGACCATCCCCGCGTGCGCGGGGAGCAGTCGGAGGGTGATGCGTCGGGGCCGATCGCGTCGAGCTCAAGCGAGCGGCGCGACCGAAGACCACACGCCGAACCACTGCTCGGCGTCGTACGCCTCGAATCGCTCCAGCTCGGTGAACCCGAGCTTCGCCGCGAGGCGCATCGAGCGGACGTTGGCGGTCTGGGTGTAGAGCACTACCGGCTCACCGGGAAGCGCGCCGGCAAACCAGTCGAGTGCTGCTGCGCACGCCTCGGTGGCGTACCCGCGTCCCCACGCCTCCGGCAGGAACAAGTAGCCGAGCTCGGTCTCCCCGGCCTCCCGACGGCGGTTGCTGCCCGGAAGCTCGGGGGCGTGCGGGTCGAGCTGTATTGTGCCGATCGTCGCTCCGTCGAGCTCGACCACGAAGAAGCCAGGGCGCCGCCCGGGCACCTCGGGCACCGTGCGTTCGAGCTCGGCACGCGGTCGAGGACCACCGAGGTAGGTGCCCACCTCTGGCGAGGCGTTCAGCTCGATGACCGCCTCGCGGTCCCGGGCCTCGGACTCGCGGAGTACGAGCCGCTCGGTCTTGATCGGGGCAGGTGGCCAGGCGAGGGCTCTGTGGTCGGTCATGCCGGCCAACCTAACCAGCAGACTCAGAAGCGATCAAGACTCGCCGACCGATCAACCCACCGGCCCGGGGCCTCACCCTCACCAACGGGGCCGGGCCCGACAAGCCAAACATCCCTCCTCACCGATTGGTGTCCACTCCTTGCCCCACCCTGCGCTCACGCGCTCGAACCCACGTCCCCGACCCCCGATATCCCGACCGCACACCAGCAAGTTCACCGCGCTGCGCCTTCAGGAAATGCGAACTTGCCGCGGAACGGGGCTGGGTTGGTGGGCGTTGCAGCCAGTTGAGCGTTGACGCCGGTTGAGGTGGCAGGGGACTGTCGGTGGCTGGTGGCAGGATCACCGGCATGGTTTTCGTACGTACGACTCCGCCGCGGCCTGTCGAGGTGACCGCGGTCTTTCCTGAGCCGGCTTCGTTGGCACGTCCTGCGATTCGGCTGCATCCTCGTCCCGGGGCGCCTTCGATAGGGGAGAGGTCGGTCGGTCGGGGGGCCGTTGCTGTGACCAACTGAGGAGCCGTGGCCACACTGCGAAAGCGCGCACCTGGACAGTGGGTTCCGCCGGTCGTCGGCAGACGTACGGCTGGAGAGGCGCAGGCGGGCCCGGCGACACCGTGATCCCCATGGTCCCGCGTTCACGCCCGAGGAGGAGGCGACCAAGGAACAGAATGCCGCGAGGCTCGCGAAGCGACTCGACGCCGGCCCTCCCTGGCCCGCGGAGTGCCCGGTCCCCATGTTGCCCGTGGCCCAGCTGTATCTGCGCGACATACCCCTGTTGCGGCCGCCCGGACAGGCCGATCTGCTCCAGGTCCTCTGGTGTCCCTACGACCACGATCCGGATTACAAGCCCGCGACTGCAGTGTTCTGGCGGTCCGCCGCCACGGTCGTCGATGTCCTCGCCACACCACCGGAACCGTATGAGGCGAACTACCCGGGCTATGTGCCGGAGCCGTGTCTGCTGGCACCAGAAGCAATCACCGAGTACCCCAACAGCCTCGATTTGAGCCCGGAGATGCGGCTGGCGGTGGGGGACTGGAGCAGATGGCAGGCAGCCAGCGCCGGCTTGGCGCAGGAACCCCGCGAAGCCCTTGACCGGAGGCGGTGCGGTTCGTTCGGCCTGGCGAATCCATTCCTCCAGCAGGGCTCTCTACCGCAGGTAGCCCACGATCAGCACATGCCCCCGGAACAGCGTCACCGGGCCGGGATCGGCTGAGTGAGGTTCACCGGGTTGCCGTCGGGGTCCTGGATGTGGGCGACGCGCTGTCCCCACGGCATGTCGTTGGGGCCGCTGCGGACCGAGCCGCCCAGCGCCTCCACCCGGCCGAGCGTCTCGTCGACGTCGTCGACACCGATACTGAGCAGGATCCGCGGTTCCGCCCCAGTCCCCGGGTCCGCCTTGGCCACTAGCCCGAGGTCGGTGTCGCCGATGCGCAAGCCGAGGTAGAAGGCCGGGCCTTCCGCCGGTACCCGGAAGACCTCCTCAGCGCCGAACAATTTCGTATAGAAGCCGAGCAGAACGTCCAGGTCGGCAGTCACGATCACTGGCTGGATGGTGGACATGGCACTCCTGTCGAGAACGGTCGTGTCGCTGGGTAGACCGTTCGAGGACGGTGAACTCATCGGCAAAACCACCCCACCGGACGATCTACAACACAAACTGCCGCCCACGACCAGCACGAGCACCCCGAAACGAGGTCACGCCACGCCGCTGACCAGCCACTTCAAGATGGCGGAGCTTCCATGTTCGCCCTGTGCCTGCTCGCAGTGCTCGGCGGCGCCACCACGTCGGCCGGCATCGCCCGCTATGCCATTGATGCCTCGGCCGGTTCACGTCGACCAGCCAGACCTGCTCGGAGTGCGGGGCCAAGGACGGCCCCAAGCCCCTGCACATCCGGACCTGGACCTGCGCCGCCTGCGGCACGGTCCGCGACCGGGACCACAACGCCGCGAAGAACGTCAAAACGGCCGCCGGACTGGCGGTTACAGCCTGTGGAGCGCGGTTAAGACCAGGACTCGTCCCGGCGCAGTGCGACGAAACAGGAAGCCACGGATTCTTCACCGAACCCCGTGCCGCGTAGCGGCACAGCAACCGGCAGGGAAGGCCAGAATCCCCGGGCTTCAGCCCGACCAGCAAGTCAATGCTGCTCCCACTGTTCCTTGGTGATCTCGTACCGCACGCCCCCGTGCTCGGAGCCCTCGATCATCTTCATGTCGGGGGGAGTGGGGATGGTGTCCGCGAGCGTCATTTCGAGCTTCTCCATGATGTTGCGCGAACCGTGGTTCACGGCCATCGTCTCAGCCCAGACCATGCGCACACCGAGCCCTGTGAACGCCTTGACCAGCAAAGCCCGCGAGCCTTCGGTGGCATAACCCTTACCCCAAGCCGCCTGCCGCAGCCGGTAGCCAAGTTCGACCTCGTCCGGCGGGCCCTGCGGCTCGGGACGCAGGCAGAACCAGCCGATGAACGCGCCGCCGTCCTTCTCGTGCGCGGCGAACAGTCCAAGATCGCCGCGCCACCTCTTGTAGCCGTCGATGATGTTTGGCAGGTGGCGCTCGCGGACAATCTCCGGGGCGGTCGGATTGCCCCCGGTCAGATAGCGCATCACTGCGGCGTCGCTGTCCAACTCGATCAGCAAGTCCGCGTCGTCGGTGGTGAAGCGGCGCAGGGTCAGGCGCTCGGTCTCCAGGTAGGTGTCCACAGAGTTGATCATGTCTAAAGCGGGGCGGGCAGTTCAACGGCTTTACTCGGATAGTGTCGGCGAACCTCGAGATGCTGCCGCGGAATCCGCGCGGAGGTCGACACCGCAGTGGGGCGCTTGCGGGCCTCAGTCGTGGTGAGCGCTTGACCGTCTTCCCAGCCCTCGGGGCCCGGCCTTCGCCCCGCTCCTCGCCGAACCCGTTCGGGCTTCCCTCTGGAGCGGGACGATGCGCGGCCTTGCTCGACCTTCAGACGCTTAAGGACGAGTAGTTGCAGCGGGGATGCCGGACTTCCGAAGCGCGCGGGCCAGATACTCCATCTCGGGAAGCGTTCCTGAGTAGTCACCATCCAACACACGGCGCAGCACAGCCCTGGCGTTCATCAGGTCAATGCCGAGCTCGGCCCGCAGCACGCGCATGATGGCGACGCTCGTCACCGGCGGAGTGCTCACCTGCAGCCACGCGGGTCCATGCTCGGAGAGCATCTGGTCCCGCCGTTCTGTCGGTACGGCGCCACCGCACACGGCTACAGCAAGGCCACAAGTGGAACAGGTCGACTCAACGTCCCAGCGCAACCGGCCATTCACCAGGGCCTGAACTCCCCAGCACTCCAGCTCCGCATCGCAGTCCTGGCACACCACGGAGTACCTGACGGATTCAAAGACCGCCTGATCCATACCTACCCTCAACCGAGACGAGGTTGAACGACTAGGTCAGCCATCGTCGTCCACGCCTCCTCGCAGTCCCCACTCATCGAGGCCGGAGTAGATCACTGCGATGCGGCCTCTGGGGAAGTCGAGTGACGTAGCCTCCCCGCTATAGAGGGCTACCAGCGAGTCGGGCCCTCTCCACCAGGTGTCTGCCAGGCCCATCACCTCGCGCACCGGCGCGTAGCCGTTCAGCTCGATGCCATCGACGTCATCGCCGACGAGCTTGGTGACCTGTTTTGCCCACATAGACGCGTGGTGAGCCAAGGCGAGCGATTCCACCCAGCCCTCGATGGTTGCATGGAGGGGGGCCCACCTATCTGCCTGGATACCGAACTCACCAGACGGACTGATCATGAATGAGTAGGGGACTGCGGTCCGCTGCATCCCGGCTTCGAACCACCACCCTGCGGAGTCTGCTTCGGGCGAGTCCGGATCGAGGTACTTGGGGCCTCCGTCGTACTGCGGTGCGGGTGGCAAGAGCAGACCGCCCCATCGCTCTTGGTAGGCCGCCATTCGATCGATCACCGCTGCTGGGATGTCCCGCTCAAGCCACCACTGCCTGTGACCCTCGACGGGGCGAACGTCGACCTTGACGCCATGCGAGCTGACAAAGGATCGCGCTCGTCGGGTCAGGCCGTCGGGCACATCGTTGATGAGGTGAAGATTCACCCGGGGGACGCTACCCAGTAGCCGTGGGGAGAGCATGCCCGGGGCCAGCCTCCGTACCCAGAAGCGGCTCTCCCTCGGTCCACGGCCCTATTCCGCACGTCTGAATATCCGAAGCTGCCGATATTCGAGCGTCTGGGACCGCGTTCAGCCGTCGTTGGGGATCCTGGCCTCGCCTGCCGGTCGGCGAACCGCGGATTCGACGAGCTTGCCGACCTGTGCTGCAGGAACGAGGATGCCGGGTGTCTGGAGAGTCCAGCGGAAGAATGCCTCCACGCTCATGGGAGGTGTTTCGCCGAGATAGGGCCGGACGTATACCGGGGTGTCCGGTTCACTGCGCCAGCTGGCGGCGAGTGTGCCGATGTCGACCGTGTCGTAACCGAGGATGTCCAACAGCCCGATGGCCTCTGTCTTGGCCTCCGGGTTGTCGCCGGCTATGGGCAGGGCGCTGCGGTTGCTCGCGCCCGCGGGCCGGGCGAGGGAGAACAGCTGGTGCGGGGTGATGTTGTTGAATGCCTTGACGACATGGGAGCCCGTGAGGTGGCGCTGCATCAGGGCGCTGGAGGTCAGTTCGCCCGTGTCCAGTTCGGCCAAGTGGCCGTCCCGCTCGGGGTAGTAGTTCCCCGTGTCCAGCACCGTTTTCCCGGCCAGAGCATCGGCGGGGAGCTGTTCGCGGGCTTTCAGTGGAATGGCCGCCACCACCAGGTCTGCGGCGCGTGCTGCGTCTGCCGGTGTGGCCGCTCGGGCCCGCCCGCCTAGGTCAGCGACCAGGTCAGCGAGTGACTCAGGGCCTCGCGAATTACTGAGGACAACCTCAAGTCCTGCCGCGACGGCCAGGCGGGCAACGGAAGACCCAATCATTCCGCTGCCGATGAGTCCGAGGGTTTGCGGCACGGCTTCGCTCCGTTCGTTCGTGTGGATGAGCGCGGCGCGCCGGGCGCGCGTGGCTCGCCTGACAGCGTGGATCTGGCGTGACTGTCCGACCAGGCCCGTGTGCTGCGTACTCACGGCGTGATCACCCGCCGCCGGCCCAGGCGTAGGGTCGTTGTGTGGACGACCGGACCGAGTTGAGCGAGTTCCTCAAATCACGTCGCGCCCGCCTTCGCCCGGAGGACGTCGGGTTGCGTGACTACGGCGGAGTGCGCCGGGTCGCGGGTCTGCGGCGTGAGGAGTTGGCTCGGCTGGCGGGCGTGAGCATCGCCCACTACACGCGTCTGGAACAGGGCAAGGGCGACAGTGTCTCGGACGAGGTCCTGGAGGCGATCGGCGCGGCGCTGCGCCTGGACGCGGACGAGTCGGCGTACCTGCACCGGATCGCGCGGCGTCCCCGGCCGTGTGCGGGGGCCGCGGCCCTGTCGGACGTGCGTCCGGGCTTGCGCTACCTGCTGGAGTCGTTCGTGATGACACCTGCGCTGTTGGTCGGGCGGCACACTCAGATCATCGGCTGGAACCGGCTCGCGGTGGCGGTGTTCGGCGACTTTCCCGGGCTGCCGGAGGGCCGCCGCACCATCTCGCACCTGCTGTTCACCGAGCCGTATCTGCAGCTGTACCGCACCGGTTGGGAGCGGGCGGCATGCGCACACGTGGCCCATCTGCGCGTTCTGCTCGGGCGGTATCGCGGGGACACCGAACTCGCGGCGCACATCGACCACATGCGGGATCTGAACGGGGACTTCGCGCGGATGTGGGCGGAGCACCCGGTCGCGCAAGTACGGGGCCGGGCGTACCTGCTGCACCATCCGGTCGTGGGCGACCTCACTCTGCACGGCGAGCTCATCGCGCTGCCCGACGAGCCGTCGTGCTGGGGCCTGGACCTGTTCGCCGCTGAGCCGGGCTCGGCATCCGAACAGGCGCTACGGAAACTCGCGATCCTGTAAGCCGACACGCCAAGGTGAGAGGAAGAAGAGCGGGCGGTCCGGCCGCCAACTCGCGCCGCGATCATTGAAACTCCCCACTCCGCTGAACTCCGGACCGAGTGAGGGTAAGAGCAGATTCTGTTCCCGGGAGAGGGGGATACGAGCAGTCCGGACGCCGCCTGGTCCTACATCGGCTTCGCCGCATTCCGGCGACGCCTGGCACAGGCCGAGGGGTTCACTCTCTCCGAGATGCGGGGCTTTGGTGGGGAGCGCCCCCGGCGCGACGTCCCCACCGCACTCGAGCCAATCCTCAATCGCCCAGATGGCGGCGGCGGCGAGCTCTCGCCCGCCGAGTGCGCCGCGATGCTGCCCCGGCTGAAGGCCATCACCGAACGATGGCAGGCGTCGGCGTACATCGGAACGGAACGTGCACCGGTCGGTACAGCCGAATGTGCCCAATGCGCCTGACCCTTTGGGCTGGTGCGGTCGCCGGGGCCACCCACTTCGTCAGGATGCGGTACGGGCGTCCCCGTCAGTGCCTGTGAGCAAACCCCCGGCCTTCGCGCCGGCCTGTGCCGCCGGTGACCGCACGGGGCGACATCTGCTGCTCATGGCGGAGCTGAGCGATGGGAGCGGGCTGCTCCCGGGCCACCCCGCTCTCCGGTCTTTGATTTCAGAGCATAATGAGCAGGCGGGTGTTCGGCTTGAGCTTCCTGTTCACTGAACGACTCTGTACGTATACCTCCAACTTGGGGTTGTTCCCCGCCTTCACGGAGACGGTCCCCTGGATTCCGGTACCGAACAGAAGGCTGCGCGCCGCGTCGCCCGTATAGGCGCGGTCGGTGTCCTTCTCGACCACGATGACTTCCTTGTTCTGCTGAACCTGAGCCCGGGCGCCCAGCTGGTAGTAGCACGAGCCACGTTCGTACGTCACGCCGGGATGTGAGTTGACGAAGGGGCGAATCTCGGTCTCCTTGTCGACCTTCAGGATCCGGTATTTGTCGGCCGGAATTGGTTCGAGGTTCGCCCGCACCTCGTCAACCGATATGTCCTGGCCGACGGCGAACAGGTTCTTCGTGCCGCGCACCCCCTGCTCCCGTCCGCGGAGGAAGCTGGTGGCGGCGGCGCGCACGGTGCCGATCGCCTCCTCGACGCCCTTCTGGGAATCCGCATCCCAGATGGCGATGTTCCCGGCAGGGAAGCCGTAGTTCTGGGCGGTCCGCTTGGCCAGGGAGTTTGGTACGAGGATCGCGGAAGTCCAGTGGCCCGGAAGCCCGTTCATCTTCGCCGTGATCCTGTCGAGCCAGGGGCCGAGGATGGTCATGTCGCCGTCGTGCCGCCGGTCACCGCCGGACGCGTTCTCCTCGCCGTCCGTCACCACGATCTGGAGGAAGCTGTGCTCGCCGTATTCCTCCCAGATATGGCCCAGGTCGTCCAGGGACTTCAGAGAAGCCTCAATGAGGGCCGTAGCGCCATTGTTGACCTGGTACAGCCCTCGCATGGACGGCAGATGCTTCACATCCATGTCCCAGACCAGGTTCTCCACCTTGTGGTCGAAGGAATAAAGACTGATCCGGGTCTCGTGGCCGAGGCTGTCTGATTCGGCCTTCAACCCCGCCACGAACTCGTCCACAACGCGAATGAGTTGACTCTGGTGCGGACGCATGGAACCCGAACAGTCCACTACCAGCGCGACGTGATTCACCTTGTGCTGGATCTTGTTTGCGGACACGTTTTTGCTCCCCCTCCGAGGATCCCCGAGTGATGTGTTCACTCTATGGGGAGGCACTGACAACGGCGTTTGACGCTTGTGGGCGGTAGCGATTTTCCCCATCTAGGGCGGTTTGAGCGTCCCGATTCTCCCCATCCTGAATCTTCGTAATTGGCCATGGGCAGCGCGGCGTTCGGGATCGAGGGGCCTGGTCGTCGCGGAGCTGCTCATGTTCCTCGTCCTGTGGGTTCGGATGGCCGATGGGCAGCCCGGATGGCGAGGAGGACGTTCGTCGTGGTCGACATCACGGAGATCTACATCCACTGGTACGAGGGGCGCTCGAAGGGCGCGCTGGCCGTGTCATTGGGGATGGACGGCAAGACGGTCAGGAAGTATCTGGCCCCGGCCGAGGCCGCGGGCATGTCGCCGGGCGGGCCGCCCGTGAGCGAGGCCGACTGGGCCGAGCTGATCAAGGATTGGTTCCCGCAGGCCGCGGACAAGCGGCTGCGGCAGGTGACTTGGCCGGAGATCGACAAGCACCTTGAGTACATCAAGCCGCTGCTGGGAACGGTGACCGTCTCCACGATCCACCAACGCCTGTGCGACGAGCGGAAGTTGCACGTATCACTGGCCGCGGTCCGGCGGTGGGTGCACGCCACGCTGCCGGAAGAGGTGTCCAGCTCGCAGGTCACCGTGTTGCGCGACGAGGTCGAGCCGGGTCGGAAGCACAGATCGACTACGGTTTCCTGGGGCAGTGGACCAACCCGCGCACCGGGAAACGGCACCGAGTCTGGGCGTTCGTGATGGTGCTGCCGTGTTCGCGGCACATGTTCGTGCGCCCCGTGTTCCCCTTGGATCAATACGCCTGGACCGAAGCCCACGTGGCGGCGTTCGCCTGTTTCGGCGGCGTCCCTCGGCGGCTGGTGCCGGACTGCCTGAGCCAGAACCCGTTCTCATGGACGTAGCCAGGCCGAGGTGTCGAGTTCGGCGAGCAGGCGGCGCACCCGCTGTTCGATGGCGTCCTGGATTGGCCGGACGGCCTCGACGTCCTACCGTGAGGCGATCTTTCTGCCCTGGACACTGCCGGGGCGGACGCGCGCCTGGGTCGACGGGCTCGGTGACCGCGCAGTCTGGCCTTCGCCGTCAGACGGCCTGGTGCTGGAAGGTGCGGCGATAGGCCGTGGGTGTGATGCCGAGGGCGTCACGGAAACGGGCGCGCATGTTGGCGCCGCTGCCGAGGCCGCACCGGATGGCGATCTGTTCCACCTGGAGGTCGGTGGTCTCCAGGAGTTCTCGCGCGCGGTTGATGCGGGCGGTCAGGAGCCATTGGTGGGGGCTGACGCCGGTTTCCTGGCGCCATAGGCGGGTCAGGGTGCGTGGGGAGACGCCGGCATGGTCGGCAAGGTGGGGGATGGTGAGGTCTTCTTCGAGGTGGAGCAGGGCCCATTCACGGGTGTCGGCGAGCGTGGTGGCCTGGGGGGTGGGGAGGGTTCTGCTGATGTATTGGGCCTGTCCGCCGTCGCGGTGCGGGGCGGCGACGATGTCCCTGGCGATGTCGTTCGCGACGGCTGCGCCGAGGTCTTTGCGGACCAGGTGCAGACACAGGTCGATGCCGGCCGTGACGCCCGCGGAGGTCAGGATGGTGTCGTTGTCGATGTAGAGGACGTTGCGGTCGACGCGCACCCGGGGGTAGAGCTCTTCGAGGTCATCCGCGCTGGCCCAATGGGTGGTGACGGTACGGCCGTCGAGCAGTCCGGCCGACGCGACGGCGAAGGCGCCGGTGCAGATGGAAGCGATACGAATCCCGGCGCGGCCGGCGAGCTTGAGAGCGGCCCTCACCCGTGGGTGCGGAGCGCGCCGGAAGTCCTCGAAGCCCGGGACGATGATCGTGTCCGCGTCGGCGAGCGCCTCGAGACCCGCGGTCAGCCCGAGGGTGAAACCGGCGCTCGTGGTCACGGCCTCCTCGGTGTCGCCGCACACGGTGAGCTCGTAGGGGGTGTTCGGACGGGCGTTGAAGATCTGCGTGGGGATCCCCAGATCCATGGGCAGCACGCCATCGACCGCCAGGACCATGACCCGGTGCATGTTCATGGCCGCAATATTACGTCCGACACCAATGTCGCAGGGAGGGCCAGGGAGCCGCCATGCCTGACCCAGGGATGCCACGGGGATAAATTCCCTGATCAAGCCGCTGATCGTGTGACCGGAAAGCAAGGCCCCATCCGCACCCTTCTGGCCCAAAAGATGCGCATGCTGACAGATGAGCCGTGGCCTGGAAGGGAGGTTCCGCAGCAGGATCGAGGAGCGAGCGCGGGGCAGCCGACTCCACACACCGGTGGAGCGGTCCCAGAGCCCCGGCCGTGGACGAGGAGCCGGCAATGACTTCGCAGAATGTGGTGGGCCGCTTCTTCGACGTGCAGGGCGGCCAGGTGTACGCCCATGTCCGCGAGGGTGACGCTCCGGCGCTGGTCTTCCTGCACTACTGGGGAGGCTCACGGCGCACCTGGATCCCGGTGCTGCAGCGTCTGGATCCCGGGCAGGGCTTTGTGGCCTACGACCAGCGTGGATGGGGCGACTCCACGAGCGTGCCGGGACCTTATGACCTGGAGCAGCTCGCGGACGACGCGCAGCGGGTCGTCGACGCGCTCGGATACTCCCGCTATGTGCTGGTCGGGCATTCCATGGGCGGCAAGGTGGCTCAGATGCTGGCCGCACGCAAGCCCGCCGGTCTGAGGGGAGTTGTCCTCGTGGCGCCCGCGCCGCCCGTGCCGATCGGGGTGACCGAGCAGGTGCAGGAGACGGTTTCCCACGCCTACGACAACGAGGAGACGGTTCTTCAGAGCATCGACCTGATGCTGACCCGCGGCGGGCTGACTCCCGAGCTGCGCCGGCAGGTGGTCGAGGACAGTCTGCGCGGCGGCGACGAGGCCCGTCTCCAGTGGCCGCGCCAGGGCCTGGTCCAGGACGTGTCGGCCGGCGTCTCAGCCATCGAGGTGCCGGTGCTGGTTCTCGCGGGCAGCCACGACAAGGTCGACCCGCCGACCGTGCTAGCCGACCACCTGCTGCCGCTGATCCCGACCGCCACGCTGACCGTCCTGAAGGACACCGGCCACCTCTCGCCCCTTGAGGTGCCAGACCAGGTGGCCGCGCACATCGGCGCGTTCGTCGCCCAGCTGTAAGCACAGCACTCCAGCCGCGCATCCCCCGTGGGGCGATCGGCTGTCGCTCCACGTGCCGTGCGGCCGCACACCCCCCCATACCCGGCACCCGTGAGCGCGCCGCCGGCACCGTACCGATCTGCCCCGGACCGGGGCCCAAATGAAAGAGACACATCATGACCACCGACGCACACCTGTCCGTCTTCGAGCAGCTCGACCTCCCCGACACGAGCCTCGCCCGGGACGCATACGCCTATGCGGCACAGGCCACGCCTGCCTTCGTTCACCATCACAGCGTCCGCAGCTATGTCTTCGCCCGCGCCCATGCCCAGAACCAGGGTCTGCGCGCCGGTACCGACTACGACGACGAGCTGCTGTTCGTCGCTTGCGTCCTGCACGACATCGGACTGAGCGAGGAGGGCAACGGAGACCAGCGTTTCGAAGTCGACGGCGCCGACATCGCAGCGGCATTCCTCCGCGAACGCGGTGTCGAGGAACGGCGTATCGCCGTCGCCTGGGACGCCATCGCTCTGCACACCTCGGACGGCATCGCCTCGCGGAAGGGCACGGAGGTGGCGCTGGCCCAGGCGGGCATCGCCACCGACATCCTCGGAGCCCAGCGTCAGAGCCTTCCGCCCGGCCTCGCCGACGAAGTGCACGCCCTGCTGCCGCGTCAGGACCTGGCCTACGGGCTCAGCGACGCCATCATCACCCAGGCCCTGGCCAAACCCCACAAGGCGTACCCGATCACCTTCCCGGGCGACCTGCTGCGCCGCCACCTGCCCTACGGCGCCCAACCCAGCTGGTACGACCTGATCGCGGCGGCCGGCTGGGGCGACAAGCCGGTCGGCGTCACCGCCCGGCGTCGGGCCGAGACGCCCCAGCAGGTGGGGACCTTGTTCATGGAGTACCTGGAGGCCGGTGACATCGAGGGCCTGGTGTCACTCTACGAGCCGAACGCCCACTTCGTCCCCACTCCCGGAACCCACCTGGTGGGCACGGACGCCATCCGCAAGGCCATGCAGCAGATGGTCGACAGCGGTGCCCGCCTCAAGCTCGAACCGCGCGAGATCCGACAGGTCGACGACGTCGCCCTGGTGTCGAACAACGCCATCCTCACCGGAGCCGGACCGGAGCCGGTGGTCTCCACCACCACCGAGATCCTCCGACGCCAGCCGGACGGCGGCTGGGTACACGTCGTGGACGACCCGTTCTTCAGCTGACCGCGCCGGGCGGCCTGAGCACGGATGCACAGGCCGCCCGCCCCTCCCAGGGCTTAGCAGGCATCTGACCAATGTTCACGATGCACGCCTCCCACTCCTATCTGCTGCTGGGCAGGCAACCGATCATCGTCGACGCCGGAACACCCGACAGCGGCCGGCTGATTCACGACCAGGTCGCCGCCCACGGCGCGGACCCCAAGGGCGTCCGCCTGATCGTCGTCACCCATGGACACATCGACCACTTCGGCTCCGCAGAACTCAGCCGACCCACCGGCGCACCGATCGCCGGCCACATCGCCGACCCCGTCACCGTGCCGCCGGGACCGGACGGCGCGCGCTCGAACCGTCAGCACCCCGGGAGGCGGCTGCCGCAGGGTGGCAGGGACCGCCCCGGGGCGGAGGTGCTGTCGGAACAAGCGGTGGGACATGAGGGCGAAACGTCGCGGTCGTCCGTAACCACAACCAGCCTCAGCCGGGCAACGCCGTCTCTGCCCATGCGGCCATGGTACGAGGGTCACGCAGCGTCATACCAGGGCTTGTTCGCCGCCCAGTGCCGGACCCAGCCCGCAAAGCCAGGATCAGCGGTGGTGAACCCGAACTGGGATCCGAAGGGGGAGGCGCCGACGTCACCGATCAGCCAGATGTGCCCTCGGTGAGGGCCAGTGACGATGAGGTGCCAGTTCATTGCGCATCCGTCAGTGCCCAGCACGATCGAGCCATGGCCGTAGACCTGCTCAAGGAGTTCGTCGGAATCCTCGGGCGGGTCCGAGTCTTCCTCCCACACCCATGTTTCCGTCAAGGGGAACGGCTTACTCAGATCACGTTCCTGCTCGTCATCACCCCAGTCGGCCGGCAGCTCCGCCACCGGCAGCAGTCCGTATGACGGCGGCCCGGACGACACCCCGTCCGTCATCTCAGCGACGAAGGTCCGATACGGCTCAGGCAGCACGATTCCGTTGTCTGTCTCGAAGGCACGGACTGCCTCCCAGCCAAGAGCCGACTCACCCCCGTCTTCGACATCGAACGCCGCCCGCAGCGCCGCAAGTTCAGCAGGGTCGGCCTGACCAATATTCATGCGGCATACCTACCACCCCGCTCTGACAACGCCCCGCGTGCCGAGCCGCAGCGGACAGGTTCAGAACTCGTCGTCGGCGTCCCAGGGCTGCTGTTGAGCGCGCCGCACGACCAGTGCCCCCACTCGCCGGGCAGCTCGAGTCGGCGCTGCACTCCGCGCGACACTTCGTGCCCACGGCGCAGTTCGGCCCGCCCGTCCCGCGAGCTGCAACGCCGTGTACCCGGGGCTGGACGCACCTGAGGGGCCAGCACATCGTGCTGGCCCCTCAGGCGTCAGTAGCGGGGACAGGATTTGAACCTGCGACCTCTGGGTTATGAGCCCAGCGAGCTACCGAGCTGCTCCACCCCGCGTCGGATAGCTCCACCCTACGCCAACTATCTTGGCCCCGAGACCATGATCGCCTGCCCCGTGAGGGTCGGCGGTCGCGTCTGCCACTTCCTCCGCCCCCCACGTTGACGGCCAGGCCGTGTATCCGCCGGCTCACCGAGAGCGCGTTGAGCGCCGGACGGATTCCCCCGATGGGCTGGCATTCCCTGCCTTGGCGCTGTCCAGACCGGCATCGACGTCTACGGTCGGCGAACGCGTACGGGCGCGGCACACAACACGGGGGAGCGGGGTGTGGTGGGGGAGCACTCAAGGAACTCGACCTCCACACGGACCGGATCCGCCAGCGCGTGTTGATCGTGGCCACCAACGAGTGGCTGTGACCACTCAGAGAGCACGCTCCATGCACACCAGTTGATCCCGTTCCTCCCATGATTCGGCGACGGTGAAGCCGAGCCGCTCGTAGTGGGTCGCGATGCCCCGCCACGCCTTGAGCTTGTTGATCAGGCGCTCAACGGTGTTCCTCTCCTTGTAGAGCTCGGCGTCGTGGTCGACGGGGCGTCCCCCTTTGCGGCCCTTCCTCTTCCGGTTGGCTGCCTGGTCCCGTTTCTCCGGGATGACGGCCTTGATGCCGCGCCTGCGCAGGTGGGCGCAGTTGCCGCGGGACGAGTACCCCTTGTCCCCGGCGACCGAGTCCGGGCGGGTGCGGGGACGGCCGACGGGCCCGCGGACGCGCACCTCGTCCAGTACGGGGATGAACTGCGGGCCGTCGGCGGCCTGCCCAGCGGTCAGGACGAACGCCAGCGGACGGCACCTGCGGTCGGCGGCGAGGTGAACCTTGCTGGTCTGCCCACCCCGGGAGCCTCCCAGGAGTGCGGCCTTCAGCCGGCGTGTGCAACGGCGCCGGATGCGTCGTCGCTCTTCCCGCCCGGGATCGTCTTCGGTCTTCCGCCCGTTTTGCTCTTCGCGACCGCCCCCTTTGACCTGAGCTCTTCCTCGGTGGCCTTCTCCAGCGCGTCGAGCGCGCCGGGATCGAGGTGCATCCCGGCGGCGTCTTGGTGGGCTCGGGCGGTGGTGGAGTCAACGCTGACCAGCAACAGGTCCACCTCGCTCCACGTCGCTCCACGTCGCTCCGCGGCCTCTGCTATGAGCCCCTCCAGCAAGGAAAGGCATGCCGTTGAGTGCGGCATCAACCGGCTCAAGAGGCACCGTGCCGTCGCAACCCGATACGACAAGCTCGCGGTCCGCTACGAAGCGACCGTCCTCGTCGCGGCGATCAACGAGTGGCTGTGAGCAGCATGGCCGAACGATTCCTAGACGACGTCGAATTCGTTGCCTTCCGGGTCCTGCAGCTGGACGGCGTACTGCCCCATGTCCGGCTCATCCGTGATCCGAAGCACGCTGGCGCCGGCTTTGATCAGTCTTTCCACCGTGGTCGTGACCCGCTGCGTGCGGACCGCCAACGGGACGTTGCGCCCGCCGCCGACCTTCAGGTCGAGGTGTATTCGGTTCTTGGTGGCTTTGGGTTCCGGAACCTGCTGGAACCACACCCGGGGCCCTTGCCCTGCGGGATCCACGATCGACTCCGGGATGTCGCCCGCACCTGCAGGCAACTCCTCCTCGGACACCCCCATGGCCGCCCAGTACTCCCGCCACGTGGCATGGCCGCCCGGTGGAGGTTCGGGTATGTATCCCAGAGCCTCGCTCCAGAACGCCACCAGCCTCTGCGGGTCGGCACAGTCGATCGTCAGTTGCAGCGTCATCTCCATAACCAGAGCCTGACAGACACGTCTGACATTCATGCTGGATCGACCCCGCCAACGAGAGAGGCACACTTTCGAAACACCGTAGTTCGCAGCCAGAGGCGAGGTGTCCGTGGGTGCCGTTAGCCAAGAGTCTCTGCATGTAGTTGATGGACGGTGGTTGCTGGCGTCGAAGCTTGTCCCTGCGAATCAAGCCGGCTGCCACAGCAGCCACTGGGAAGGTGGCCAGAACCTTTGCGGGCTGAAGAGGATGCGATGCACTTGTAGCCCCAAGGGTGCTGAGCCCGCTGTACTCACCTGGCGCGCTGGACCGTCTCAGGGCCGCCGCGGCCGACCGACGGACCGAGATCACAGTGAGCCTCCGTCATCAGCTGCAAAGTCACAAGCGGCCGCCTGGCCGCAGCGGTTCCCGATTGGATAGCTGTAATGGGGTGTTTCTCGCGGATAGGTCAGCTGCCCTGCGCAGACAAGGGTCTCGTTTGGACAGCCTCCGAAAGCCGTAACAAATAGTGCATCGATCGTCACGCTCTGCTTCTCTGGCGGTGAGGGTTCCGCCCGGTGCCCTTACGGATGTGTGAGAGGTGCAGAGCATGAAGATCGCAAGCAGGACTCTGATACGTGTGGCGGTTCCGGCGGCCCTGGCGGGACTGGCGATGCCGCTGGCGCTCGCCTCTCCGGCCGCCGCGGTGGCGGGCTCAGGCATCAACCGCTGGGGCTCGTACGTCGCCTACAACGCCGCATCCGGCTTCAGCAACACGGTGACCGTCACGGCGCCCGGCGGAGTCCTCACGGTCACTGACACGGCCGGGATCGCTGTCGGGTTCGGCTGCATTCAGGTCAACGCCACGACGGCGACCTGTGGCCTGGCCGCAGGCGTCAGCAACTTCACCGCGAATCTGGGCGACCGGGACGACTCGTTCACGGACAGCCTCCCCGCCCCGACCTTCCGTGTCGTCCTCAACGCGGGCAGCGGCAAGGACACCGTGACCACCGGTGGCGCGAACGACGTCGTGAGCGTCGGGGACGGCTTCGCCGACACAGTCAACTGTGACGGTGGCACTGGTGACATCGCCAACGGAGACGCCCTCGACACTTTCGTGGGCTGTGAGCTGCACAATCCGTAGAGGACGCGCGCGAGAGCGTGCCGGTGACGGCGTGTCTGGTGCGCCCCAAGATCAACCGAACAGCTCCTCGACGTGTGTGTTCCGCCGCAGAGTCACCGCCGCGCCCGGTGTCTTTTCCCCCTGAGCATCTGATCGCGGCACTGATCCGGCTCCGCGACGACCTGCTGACCACGCTGCTGCCACCACGACGGCTCCGTAGCCAGTCCCGCGTCGTCAAGCGAAAGATGTCCAACCAGAGGGCGTCTGAGAAGCCGGTCAGCGGGCAAGTCGCCTGGTAGCGGGGTCGTGGCGCACGTTCGGGGGCTGGGGTGTGCGGGCGTACCCGTTACTCGACGGATCTGTCCGATCCGGAGTGGGAGATCCTGCGTCCGCTGGTTCCGGCGGTCAGGCCCGGTGGACAGCCGGCGAAACACACACGGCGGGAGATCCTCAACGCGGTGGCGTACCGGCTTTTGACGGCGCTGCGCGAACGCGAGCGTGTGCGGCTCGGCCGTGATCCCAGATCCAGTGCGGCCATTGTCGACAGCCAGAGCGTGCGGGCCAGTGAGCGCGATCACGCGGGCCTGCACACCACTGGTACCGAGGGCGTGGATCGCCTCGGTGTCCCGGCGCAGCTGGTCTGCGGCGGAGGAACCCGCAGGCTCGGCGACGGCGGTGGCCGCCTCGGCGGCGAGCAGCAAGGCGGTGGCCAATACAACGGCGAGGCTCGTGCGCGAAGTCGAAGTCACGGCCAAACGCCAGGTCTGCCCCGGGGCGGTGACGATCCGGCGCACCCCAGGATCGGGATGGGGGCCGCATGCCCTGTCCATCACAGAGGCCACCGCCACCGACGGCGCGCTTCGGCTCAAGGTGAAGACCTTCAACATCGACCGGTTGGACGTCTACGTCGACCAGCGGCCCCGCGCGTCGATCGACCTCGCCGACGGCCTGGCCGACGTCACAGTGCCGGGCGCCGCCACCGCGCGCTCGGCACGGCTGGAAGGGTTCGCGAGCGGCCGACTCGTCGTCAGCCGGACCGAGCAGCTCCAGTAGCCACGACACCGTGCCGGCTCCCGCGGGTGCCGGCACCGTGCCTACGGTCGGGGCGGCACGCGCTCTGTGGCAACTCTCGTATGCACGCTCGCATCACCGACCGTAGACGTGACCATCTGCGGAAACTGACCACTCGACTCGTGCGTGAAAAACAAACGCTCGTGATCGAGGACCTGACGGTGTGCAACATGGTCAGGAATTGGAGCCTGGCTCGCGCCATCTCGGATACGACATGGGCCGAGTTCCGGAGCATGCTGGAGTCCAAGGCTTGCTTGGTACGGCCGGGAAGTGATTGCGGTGGACCGCTTCTTCCCCTCGTCCAGGCTGTGCTCGGCCTGCGGCAGCCTTCAGGACAGGATGCCGCTCAACGACGGCACCGGCCTGAGCTGACGTGCGCCCAGCAGAGCGGAAGCAGCGCTCCCAGACCAGGAGTTCGCGGAGAACGCGCGGAGGGCGTGGCGTTTGCGCGCGATGGATCGCCGCGCGGAGAGTATGGCCTTGCGCCTGCCGTTGCTCCGCATCGGTGCGGTTTTGAGCCCGCGTCTTCGGCGCGGTGCTGTTGTGGATGCCGGGGGCCGGGGCAGCGGGGCTCCCCGCCGCCGGCCTTCACCCGCGAGTCGGCTTGGAGGAGACGTGACGGTCAGTCGTGTCGGCTTGGTTGTTCACGGAGGGCGTGCAGAAGCCCTGGAGGCTGCTGGAATCGTTCGGGCGTGGTGCGCCGAACGTGCGGTGGCTTGCACGGACATCGACGTGTGGCGTGACGGCGCGCGCCGCAGCGCGCGCGAGGAAGTCGAGTCCGCGGGCCATCCCGATCTCATCGTCACTCTGGGAGGCGATGGAACCTTCCTGCGCGGCGCCCGGTTGGCCGCCGAGAACGACGCGCTGGTCCTGGGAGTCGATCTTGGTCGGGTGGGATTCCTGACCGAAGTCCCCGTCACGGAGGTGTGCTCGGCGTTGGACGCTGTGCGGGATGAGCGCCTCACGGTCGAAGACCGCATGCTGCTCACTGTGCGCGCGTCATGCCGTCTGGAAGTGCCCTCGGGCATGGAGGCGCTGCTGCGGTACGGCCGCGGTCCTCTCCTGCCGCCTCCGCGGGTACGCACCGACTGCCCGTCTGGTGACGACTGGGGCATTGCCCTGAACGTCACCGCACTCAACGACGTTGTCCTGGAGAAACTGTCGAGGGACCGGCAGGTATCGGTCGCCGTCTATCTCGCCGGCAGACTCCTGGCGTCCTACTCCGCCGACGCGCTGCTGGTGGCCACACCGACTGGCTCGACCGCCTACAGCTTTGCCGCAGGCGGTCCTGTCGTCTCGCCTCGCGCGGAGGCCCTCATCTTCACCCCGGTTGCCCCGCACATGGCGTTCAACCGCTCGGTGGTGGCCGCCCCCGACGAACCCGTCGTCCTGCGCGTACTCGAACGGTCGGGCCCGGTGGCCGTCAGCATCGACGGCCAACTGCGCGGCGTGCTCGACCCGGGGGACTGGATCGGCGTCTATGCCGCCCCGCGCCGACTGAGGGCCGTCCGACTGGGGCCGATGGACTTCTACGGCCGTCTGCGTGAGCGCATGCGGCTGACCGACGCTCCGGCCGCGGTGGCCGACGGGGCCGCCGTCCCGTTCTGGCCAGTGACCACCCCTCCGCCCGAAGATCTGTCGCATCTGGCGCTGCCTGCCGGTCCGGATGCCGCGTCGCGCCTTCCATGGAATCCCGCCTCGAGCGCCGATTGAGCGGGGGAGTGCTCCGGCATCGGATCCGGCAGCGACTTCTGCGGTCGCCGCTGACGGGCGTGGAGCCAGCGCTTGCACGGACACCGGGCACCCTGATCGGCGCGCGGTGAGCGACCATGCAAACGGCCCGGCCGTTGCGTGGACGCGTAGGAACGCGATCCGTCCCGTTGCCTCCGCCAGTGTTCCGATCGGCCAGTCGGTGTAGACCTCATACGCGCTCCGGCCGAAGGTGCTCGCGCGCATGACGCCGCTTGTGGGGTGCACTTCGAGGTCGTTCACGCTGACGATCGGCAGGCCGTTGTTGTAGCTGGTCCAGCTCCAACTCGCGCCCCTGTTCGTCGACACTCCTCGATATACGCCGCGGTTCGTGCCCACATAGACGGTGAACGGCGCCATGCGGTCGACGGCGAGCGAATTCATTCCAAGGCCGGCGGGCAGGTTCGCCGTGATGTCGACCGCCGACAGGCTCGTCGGCGCCGCGGCGGTGCGCGTCATACGGTACACACGGCCCGCGCCGCTCCCGCTGAATGTCCCGTAGAGGACGCCACGGTCGTCGGGATCGATGCGCAGGTCGGTGACTCTGGCGCCGGTCGGGTTCGCGAAAACCTGCTGCCACGAGCCGCCGCTCGGTCCGGCGTACAGCCTTCCGCCGCTCGAGCCCGCGTAGTACAGGTCGACCGGGGGATCTACGGCCGCGCGCACGATGCTGTCGCCAGTCGGGGTGAAGATCGGCGTCCACGTACCGCCCGGGGCCGTGATGCGCCACAGCGACGTGCAGCACGGCAGCAGCGTTGCGGGAGTCGTGGGATGCACGAGGAACTGGAGGTTGAAGCAGACCGAGCCGGTCGGCAGCCCAGGCGCGAACGGGTTGAAGCTATTGCCGCCATTCGCCGAGCGGGTGATGCTGCTTGCGTACTGGCCCATCGCGTAGAGGATCTGCGCGTTAGTGGGATCAAACGCGACGGTGGCGCCGTCGCCTCCCTGGATTTCGTTCCAGACCGTGCTCGTGCCGTCGTACTTGATGGTGCCGTTGTCCTGTGTGCCTCCGATCATCAAGCTCGGACTGGTCGCCGCCAGCGCGCCGTCGTAGAACTCAACGTTTGCGATCCCGCCGCCGATCTGTGTGAAGCTCACCCCACGGTTTGTCGAACGGAAGATCCCGTTGTCGCGGCCGAGGTAGATCTCCCCTGGCGTAACCGGGTCAGTGACAAGTTTCTGGCACTCATGCAAATCGCTGCTCGTCACGACGAAGCTGGCGCCCGCGTCGGTCGAACGCTGGAAGTTCGCGCTCGGGAGGTAGACGATCGACGGGTCCACTGGATCGACGCCCAGCCATGGGTTGTAGATCGAGGACGGCGCCGTGTAGCGCAATGCGAAGGTCCTACCGTCGGTGGTCCGGTACAACCGGAACGGGTTCCCGCTCAGGCCGGCGTAGATCGTGTTCGGGACGGCCCGACAGAGCGCGAGCGTGACGCGCGTGAACCCGCTCGCGGGAAGCCCGGGCAGCTTTGTCCAGTCAGGCTCGCCGGCCGCACCGCCGGTTGTCGTCCTATAGACGCCGTCCCCCTGCACGCCGGCGTACAGAATGGCCGGTTCGATCGGATGCATCGCGACGTCGTTGACGAATCCGGTCTTCACGCGTGTCCAGCCCGCGCCAGCGTCGACTGAGCGATATAGGCCGTTCGCACCGGCGGTCAGGTACAGCAGAGCCGGTGTAGTTGGATGTATGAGCAACACCCCCGTCCCCGCCGGCGTTCCTAGATCGCCGAAGACCTGCGTCCACGTGGCTGCCGAATCGTCGGACCGGTAGATGCCGTCGCCCGCCAGTACCGCGAAAACACGGCCCGGCGTGACCGGATCGACGGCCAGCGCCGCCAGCGCCAGCGTGGGAAGGCTGTCGCCCACGGGCTGCCAGGAGCCGCCGCCGTTCGTGGTCTTCCAGATCCCGCATCGCGGGCCGCCCACATAAATGGTCGATGGCGTCGTCGGATGAACGGCGATCGAGGTAATCCTGCCGATTGAACCAAGACCGCCGTCAATTATGCGCGTCGGGCCGATTAAGGCCCACTTCCCCCGCATGAGGGCCACGCAAGGAATTATTCGCTCCGCCGGCACCGATTGACAACCCACGACCTGACTTTGGATCGGTGCGGGTGAGCCGCGGCGCGGCTGTGCGGGGGTCTGTCCGGCGGCTGACCGCCGGACAGACGGGGCGGGCTGTCGGTCAGGGGCTGTCCTCGCCGCCCCCGGTGCCGCCGTTGGCGAGCCATTGTGCGTAGGCGATCGCGGCCAGGCGGGCCGAGAGGGCGTTGTCGCGTGCGGTGGCGGTCGTGGCGGTGGTGGTGCCGGCGGCCGCGGTGAGGCCCGAAGTCGGCGTGTACATCGCCTCGTTGAAGACCGATCCGCTGGGGGCCGAGGCGACGGCGAAGACGGGGTGGGCGGTTCCGCCGGAGAAGGACGTCGAGATGTAGTCGCCGACCATGGTGCCCTGCGTGGTGCTCGCCAGCCAGGAGTGGGTCATCGGACCGGCCAGCTGGGTCGGCGCCGTCCAGGTGCTGCCGGCGTTGGTCGAGGAGACGTACCCGACGTCCAACTGGCAGTTGGCAGCGGTGCAGTTGGCGACCGGGTGGTAGTAGTACGTCAGCGCCAGGTGCGCGGTGCTGCCCGACGTGGCGGGGTCGACGGCGAGGCCGGGGATGAAGTGGTCGACGGTGCTGGTCGTCGCGTCGATCGGGATGCGGGTCACCGACGACCAGGTGGTGCCGTTGGTGGTCGTCGCCATCACGATGTCGTTGGAGGTGCAGGAGCCCCCGCTCGCGCGGAAGCGGCAGTCCTGCCAGACGACGTACACCTTGCCGGCGGCGTCGATCTCGGCGGAGGGCAGCGGGCCGCTGCGCAGACCCCCGCGCACGGTGAACGTGCTGACGGTGGCCACGGTCCGGGCGTTGGTCCAGGAACTGCCGCCGTTGGTGGAGGTGAAGGCGCGGATCGCAGTCTCCGAGGCGTTGGCGATCGGGACCACCACGGTGCCGTTCGGCTGGACGACGGGCTGTCCGCCCAGGCCGGTGGCGTTGTTGCCGGTGTTCTTCGAGGCGCCCCAGGTGAGTCCTCCGTCGGAGGAGGTGGTCATCTTGATGCGGTCGCCGTCGCCGTTGTTGTCGTACTCGGTGTAGCAGTTGCCGTAGAAGGCGCTCGTGGCGGTGTTGTCGCAGACGATCCAGTTCTTGTCGAGGTTCGAACCGGTCGCGGTGACCACGGGGTTGCTCCAGGTCAGCCCGCCGTCGGTCGAGCGGCTGGTGAAGACCTCGGGCACGGTGACGGATGACGTGATGGGGATGGTGGAGATCAGCCAGGCGTTGTGCTTGGCGTCATAGGCCACCGACGGGTCGCTGACCCGCTGGAAGGTTCCGCCCGCCTGCGTGGTGATCCCCGGCAGGAATCCCTTGGTCCAGGTGGTACCGCCGTCGATGGAGGTCGCGAAGCCGACGTTGGAGGAGCCGCCGTCGGTGAACCGGCCGACCTGGAAGGCGGAGACGACCGTGGAGCCGAACGAGAAGGTGTCCGGCTCGACCTCGGTGGCGTGCTGGCTGGTGGAGTTGGTGTAGGGATCGGTGCTGATCTGGGTGAGGGCGGGCGCGGCGCTGGCGGTGGTCGTCGACAGTGCCAGCGCACCGGCCGCGAGGGCCGCCGTCACCAGGCCGGGTCTCGCCAGGCGGTGGAGCAGGGATGCCAGGGACATGATCCGTTCCCTTTCGCAGAAGGGGCACGTCCGGCATCGGTGCGTCGCGAAGTGGGGTCGGGAGCATGCCTCGTACACGTCCGCGCCATGGGGGCGGGCGAGGCCCGGCCGAACCGAACATCGTGCAGGACGTGCTGAGGGACGCCGACACTCTGCTGCGGCAAGCATGACCATGTCAACGCCTTCCGGCTCAACACCGCCCGAACCGCAGGGAATTGACGTGCCCTTGACCCTCGAACACCTCGATGCCCCGCCTTTTCCGCACCACACTTTGAGGGCGCCGCTGCCACGGGGCCGGCATCATCGCCGGACCGCTGTCCCGGCTCGTCACCCCGGCCCCGGAGACGACGCATGCCTCAGCCATGGGCGCCAGGGGCTGTTCGGCGAGGGACGGCTCCTGTCCGCCGCCATCGCCGACACCCTTCACGAGCACTAACGCCCTGCTCCAGGGCCTCGATCGTGCGCTCCGTTGATGGCGCAGTGTGGGATGCCTCCGTCGTGAATGGCGACCGCCTCCCGGATGTCCATCCCCTTGGACTCGGGCATACGGTGAGACCCTCCGCTTCTCCTCGGGCGACGGGAACCGAACTGCGGCCGAGGACGTCGCAGTGACGTTCGGTGACGCAAGGGAGTGGTCATGATGACGGAGGACTGCAGACGGGGCCGAGGATCCTGGCCCCTGCTCGCGGCCGCCCTGGCCGCCCTCTCCTGCCTTCTGACCGCCTGCGGAGGCAGTGGCGACGATTCGGAAGCGGACTCGGCGCCGCCGCGTCCTGCTGCCAGTCCACCTACCGCCACCCCCTCGGAGAGCGGCCCCGGCACACCGGGAATCCCCAGCTCGCCCGCTGTGACAAGGTCGGCAACGGCACCGTCGACGCCGTCGACACGAGCCCCGGCCCCTCATGGGACAGCCTCCACGTCCCCAGGGTGCGTCGCGGGCTCCACCACCGTCACCTTTCGCCCGGGAGACGCGTCTGTCCACGATCTGTGCGTTCGGCCCGGGACGGTGGTGTCCCTCGTCCTGCGGCCTCGAACCGACGACAAGCGGTGGACGGGTGTGACGAGTTCCGCGCCGGTCTTCGTCCTGGTGTCCGGGTGGCAGCTGGAGGCGGACGGCTCGGCTCACGCCTCGCTGCGCTGCGCGGGTACCCGGGGCGGTACCGCCAAGATCACGGCAACGGCGAAAGCACCGGACGTGGCGGGCGCCGCGCGCGTCGCCTTCAGGCTCGACGTGAGTGTGGTGCCGTACACGACGCAGGGGTGACTCCGGCAGCCCGGGATCACCCCTGCGATGTCGCTACTTCAGTCGCAGTCGCGCACCTTGATCGTGTAGATGCCGCGGCCGTACGTGGCCGCGTACAGCGTCTTGCCGTCGGGGCTCAGCTTCAGCTGGAGCACGCCGACGGCCGGGAGGTTCCCGACGCGCTGCCATGTCGTACGGCCCGGCGCGCGGTAGACGACGCCGAGGTCGGTGGCGACGGCGAGGCCGCCGTTCGCCGTGACGACCGCCGAGTTGGCGGGTACATCGGGAAGGTTCGCCGAGATGTCCTTCCAGGTGGTGCCGCCGTCGGTGGACTCGAAGACATGGCCGACGCCCGCGCCGGGTCCCTCGGTCCAGTGCCGGGAGAAGCCGTTGACCGCGAGGAAGACGTGGTCGGCGTTCTTCGGGTCCACGGCGAAGCCGCTGAGGTAGCGGTTGGGCACCGCACCGTCCGCGCCGGTGGCGGGCAGGGTGATGTCGTGCCAGCCGGTGCCGTCCGCGTTGCCGACGGAGATGCCACGGGCGAAGCCCTGGTTGTTGCAGGGGCCGCACCAGGCCGCGTAGACCTTGCCGCCCGCGGCCGCGACGGCGGTCGCGGTGTGCCCGGCGCCCAGGTCGTACACGCTGGTCCACTCCGAGCCGCTGCGGATGGCGTAGCCGTGGGTCTGGACCCAGATGTGGCGGCCGCCGGCGATCCAGGTCGAGCTGTTCTTCGCGTCGGCCGTGATCGGGGCGATGAAGCGGGCCTCGCCGGTGGCGTTGTCGGCCGGGGCGACGTTGTACGACGTGATCTTGCTGGAGTCGGTGATCCAACTGCCGTCGTTGACAGCGCAGTTCTGGGTCACCTGGATGGCGAGGTAGACATATTCCTCGGCGATGTTGCAGCCGTTGGCCGGGTCGGTGAGCGTGTCGCCGCCGTCGCCGCCGAAGTTGGAGCCCATCACCGTGTCGTTGCCGCGCAGGATGGACTGGCCGTTGTCCTGGAGGCCGCCGGTGACGGAGACTCCGCCGTAGGTCAGGTCCTTGCCGACGCCCACCGAGTAGTACTGGAGGGTGTCGATGGTGCCGTCGTTGAGGGAGGTCCAGTCGGTGGCGTGCCCGGAGGTGTCCTGGGAGCCGCCCACCGGGCGCTTGTAGACGCCGCCGTCGTTGCCGACGTAGACGAAGCTCTTGCCGTGGTAGCTGCCGATGGCGACGCCGTGCTGGTCGGGGTGGGTGGTCTGGTTGCAGTCGCCGGTCTGCTTGGTGGGGTCGATGCTCCAGCAGGAGAAGCCGAAGTTCCAGTACGGGCCGACGGCCGACCAGGTGGCGCCGCCGTCCTTGGACTCGTGGACCTCCTCCAGGCCCGCGTACACGTGCTTCGGGTCGTTCGGGTCGACGGTCAGGAACTGGTTGTACCAAGCCTGCACGCCTGGCATGTAGCCGCTGGAGGTGAGCGCCGAGCCGTCGGCGGCCAGGCCCTTGTAGTCGGCGACCTTCGTCCAGGGACCGAATGGCGAGCCGGCGCTGTAGATGCCCTGAAGGCCGCTGTCGGGGTTGGCGGCCATCTGCGCGGGCGACTCGTCGATGGCGTAGTAGCGCGAGCCGTCGGCGGAGTGGGCGAAGGTGACCGTGCCGACGTTGTCGGCGTCGGTCGGCAGGTCGCCGAAGCCGCTGGTGATCCGCGTCCAGGTGCCGCCTGCGCCCTTGGTGTAGAAGCCGTTGTAGTCGTCACCGCTGCGCCAGCCGACCGCCAGGACCACCTTGGACGGGTCCTTGGGGTCGATGGCGATGTCGTTGGTGATGTTCTTGTACGCGGCGCTGGCGTCGGTCGCCTTCGAACCCCCGGGCAGGTAGTCGGGGTTGGGGGCGAACTCCAGCTTCCAGGAGCCGCTGAGCTTCTTGGTGGAGTGGCTCCACACGCCCTCGCTGGTCGCCGCCCACACCTTGCCGCCGCCGAAGCGCAGCTGGCGGACGGTGGTGGACTCCAGCTCGTCACCGCCGACCCGGCTGCGCGTGGAGAACGTGCCGTGGTGCGGGTGGGACAGGACGTAGACGCCGCTGCCGAGGTAGGCGTCCGCGTTGGTGTTCGCCTCGCCGGTGCCCAGCCACAGCCGCCCGGCCCCGTCCAGCGCGAGCGCGCCGGTGGACTGCGAGGACAGTCGGTCGCTGATCGGCTGCCAGTGGCCGCCTCCGGTGCGCGAGCGCCACACTCCGCCGCCCGCGCTGCCCGCGTACACGTACCCGTCGTCGTCGGCGGCCATGGCGGCCATCCGGCCGGTGACGTTGCCCGAACCGCCGCTGGAGTTGGAGTCGTAGTCGCGGTAGCGCGGGTCGTCGGAGTTGTACGGCAGGTCGGTGACGTTCCGCCAACTGCCGCCGGTGCTGCGCAGGTTGGTCAGACTCTGCCAGGCGGCGCCGTACGCGCCCGGCGCGACGATGCCGGGTGAGGTGCGGGCCTCGGCGTACTGGTCCGCGCCCTCGGCTATCTCGTCGGCCTCGTTGCCGTCGTCGCCGTCGTCGCCGCCGTCGCCGTCGTCCTCGGCCTTCGCCTTGGGGGTGATGGCACCCGCCGACTGCGCGCGTTCGGCGGCGAGTTGGGCAAGTGCGCGGGCCCCGAAGGGGGTGCCGTCCGGGCCGGACGCGGCGCCTGCGGGTATCGCGACGAGTGCGGCGGATGCGGTGATGGCACAGGTCGTGAGCCATCGTCTCTTACGGGTTGGTGCTGACACCAGGTCCTCCGAAGAACGGGTGGTCGTACAGCCGTCGCAGAGAACCCGATCACCGGCGGCAGGAGGCGTCCGGCACTTGGACAAGTCTTTGACCAGAACCTGTCACTACACCTGATACACGGCCGCCTTCGCCGTGCTTCGGTCACTGAGGGGTGATCAGGGAGCTGCGGTCCGCGAGCGGACGGCAGTCGGCAGCACAATGGCGAGGGCGAGGGCGATGCCACCTGAGATCAGCAACGGGAGGTGGCCGTCGGCGCCCCAGGCGAGCCCGGCCCATACGCCCGCGAGAAAGACGGCGGCGCCGGTGGCGCCCTGGTAGAGGCCCTGCGCGGTGCCCTGCTGGCGGTCGGGAACGAGGGTGGAGATCCACGCCTTGCCCACTCCGTCGGTGCAGGCGGCGAATCCACCGTAGAGCGGCAGCACCACGAACACCGCCCACGGGGCATGGATCAGGCCGAGGCCCAGGTAGCCGATCGAGAAGAAGACCAGGCCGGCGGAGAACACCAGCGAGCGTGGCAACCGGTCGGACAGCGCCCCGGCAGGGTAGGAAAGGGCGGCGTAGGCGAGGTTGTAGACCGCGTAGGCACCCACCACCCCGGCGGTGGAGAGGCCCAGGTCGTGAGCACGCAACAGCAGCAGCGCGTCAGGGAAGTTGACGAGGTTGAAGGCGAGCAGCACCCCGAGAACGCGCCAGTACGGGCGAGGCAGGGACCGCCACGGTGTCCGGGCCGCCTTCGTGGGTGTGCCGTGGGTCGTCCTGCGTGAGCGGGGGTCGCGGACGGCGCCGACCAGCGCGACCGACGCGACGGCGGGGATCACGGCGATCCAGAACAGCGGGCGCAACCGGTGGTCGAGCGCCTCGTACAGGACCAGCCCCACGAGCGGGCCGACCACCGCGCCGGCGGTGTCGGCGGCCCGGTGCAGACCGAACACCTTGCCGCGCTGCCCGTTCGGAACGCCCTCGACGAGCAGGGCGTCGCGGGGTGCGCCACGCAGCCCCTTGCCGAGCCGGTCGGTGACCCTGGCGACCAGGACCAGCGGCCACGCGGTCGCGAGCGCGATGAGCAGCTTGCCGACCGCGGCCAGACCGTATCCCGCACCGATCAGCGGACGGCGGGCGAACCGGTCGGCGAGGCGCCCGGCGGCCACCTTGGTGATCGATGCTGCTCCCTCGGCCAGTCCCTCGATGGCACCGACGGCGGCGGGCGGGGCGCCGAGTACTACGGTCAGGAAGATCGGCAGGATCGGGTAGAGCAGTTCGCTGGCCGCGTCCTGCAGGAAGGAGACCCCGCACAGCACCTTGACGTTGCGGGTCAGCCAGATGGGGCGGGCCCTGGCGGCGTGAGGGGCGGTGGCGGGCTCGGTCACGGGTGCAGGACTACCCAAGGACCGCACCCGCAACCACCAGCGCGCCGTGGACAAGGTCGCGGCCCTGCATGGCAAGGTGCGACGCCAGCGGCTCGACCACGCGCACAAGACCGCACTCGATCTGGTCCGTGAGCACGACTTCATCGCGCACGAAGACCTCAAGATCCGCAACATGAGCAAGACCCCCGCGCCCAAGCCCGACCCCGAGCAGCCGGGCGCGTTTGTGCCCAACGGGGCAGCGGCCAAGACCGGGCTGAACCGTTCGATCGCTGAAGCCGGTTGGGGGGTGTTCCTCGCGATCCTCAACGCAAAGGCTGAATGCGCCGGGCGGGAAATGATGGCCGTGGACCCCCGCAACACCTCCCGCACGTGCCCCGAATGCGGGCACACCGCCAAGGAGAACCGGCCCACCCAGGAGAAGTTCCACTGCCTCTCGTGCGGCCACCGGGCACACGCCGACGTCGTCGGAGCAACCAACGTTCTACGGGCCGGGCTGGTCCGTCGCGACGCCAACCAGGCATAGCGAGAAGCCACCCCGTTTACGGGGTGGAGGAGTCACGCCTGGACCGTATCCGAGCGAGCGCAGCGCAACGCTGGGGGGCAGCTGGGCGACTGTGTCCGCCTGGGGCGGAGGGTCAACGAGGAAGGGGTGCGCGCGCTTCCATGCTCAGGTGTGGGTCGGTTCCGCCGCCGGGGAGGCGGGCGATCAGCAGGGCGATGTCGTCGTCGGCGGAGCCCGGCGCGAGGTGAGTGAGCAGGTTGTCGCACAGTCCCGTCAGGGACGGGTGGGGCTGGGCGAGCAGATGGGTCAGTTCAGCGAGGCGTTCGTCGATGTCGCTGCCGCGGGACTCGATGAGGCCGTCGGTGTACAGCACGAGGATGCTGCCCGGTTCCAGGGTGGTCTCGGTGGTGGTGAAGCGGGTGCCTCCGACACCGAGTGGGGTGCCGGGTGGAAGGTCGAGCAGGTGGACGGTGCCGCCGGGGCTGACGGTGACGGGCGGCGGGTGGCCGGCGCGGGTCATGCGGCAGCGGCCGGTCGTCAGGTCGATCACGATGTAGAGGAAGGTGGCGAGCATCGGCTCGGCGAGATCGTCGAGGGCTGCTTCCAACTGGTACAGCAGGTCCTCGGGTTCGAGGTCGAGCCGGGCGAGTGCCCGGACGCTGGCGGAGAGCCGTCCCATGACGGCTGCGGCCTGGGTGCCGTGGCCCATGACGTCGCCGATGAGGAGGGCCACTCTGCCTCTGGGCAGGTGCAGCACGTCGTACCAGTCGCCGCCGACCTCGTTGACGTCGCTGGCGGGCAAGTAGCGGTGGGCGACTTCGATCCCGGGCGGAGGGGTGATGTGCTGAGGCAGCATGCTGCGCTGCAGGGTGAGCGCGGTGTCGTGCTCGCGGTGATAGAGGCGAGCGTTGTCGATGCTGAGGGCGGCACGCGCGGTCAGCTCACCGGCCAGCGTCACGTCCTCGGAGGTGAAGGGACCGACGGATCGCGTGCGATAGAAGGTCGCCACGCCCAGCACCAGGTCCCGGGCGACGAGCGGGGCCATCATGAACGAGTGCACGCCGAGTTTCAGCAGCTGCGCCGGCTTGCTGGTGTGGCGGGCGGCGGGGGCGATGGCCTTCTCGTCGAGGCGGGCGAGCAGGAACGGCTGGCGCCCGGCGAGGGCCTGGGTGTAGGGGGCGGCCGCTGGGAAGTCGAGGGTGCGGCCGAGCGGGGCGAGGACATCAGCGACCGCGGAGCCGGTCAGCGGGGCTTTGCCCAGGCGGCGCAGGGCGACACCGCCGGTCAGGCCCATGCCGGGTTCGTCGCCGTGGGCGAGGGTGTCCAGGACGTCGACGGTGACCGCATCGGCGAGGTGGGGAACGGCGAGGTCGGCGAGTTCCTGGGCGGTGCGCTCCAGGTCCAGGCTGGAGCCGATCCGGATGGACGACTCGCTGAGCAGAGCGAGCCGGCGCCGTCCTGCTTCGGCTTCGGAATGGGCGCGCTGCTGGTCAGTGATGTCGAGCAGGGAGGCGATGACGCCGATGGCCCGGCCGCCGGGGTCTTCGACGCGTACGTAGGAGCATGACCACACCCGGTCACGGTCGGGGTCGGCCCGCGTGCGGCCGATGTGGCGGCGGTCCACGACCGACTCACCGCTGTCCAGGACCTGCTGCATCGCCTCCTCCATGTCCTCGGCGTTGACCTCGGGCAGCAGCTGGGCCAGGCGCCGGCCGACGTGTGTCGACTCCGGCAGTCCGTTCATCTGCTCCAGGGCCGGGTTGACCCGGAGGAATCGCAGCTGTGTGTCCAGGACAGCGATACCGACCGGGGAGCGGGCGAACAATCCGTCCCATACCGCCGACGATCCGCGGATACGCCGGGCCGTGTGGGCCTCGGCGGCGAAGACCAGGATCGCGGAGGCGTCGTCACGCCGGTCGGGAACGGGACTTGCCCAGATCTCCAGCTCCACGGGGTGTCCGTCCTGGTGCCAGGCGGTGACCGTGCCCATCACCCCCCGTCCGCCGGCCGCCGCCTCCCACAGAGACCGGCCAAGGCTTCGGTCCGCGCCCGGGTGCAACAGCTCGCCGATGTGCCGTCCGATCACCTGCTGCGGGGTGAAGCCGAGCAGTTCGACGGCGGCCCGGTTCCAGCGCACGATCGTTCCGTCGGCGCTGGTGGCCACCTGTGCCACGGGCAGTGCGCCGAGCCAGCCGCCGGCGTCCTGTGCGGCGCCGCTGATCAGTTCCTCGACCGGGTTCGGTTCTCTCATCCCGCACCTCCCCTGTGGGCAGAGTCCGGGCCGTGCTTCAGGTCGGAGAGGCACACGCGCATGTGGCAGTCGATCTTGTGCGTGCTCCCCGTCCCGCGGTCATCCTTGTGCTCCGCCAGCCCCTTCCACAACTCATCGAGCTGGTACGTGCCAGGGTCGAGGAGGGGGAGAAGCTGACCAGCTCCACCAGATTGGGGGTTTCCAGCTCACCGGGCGTGGGCGGAGCGGGGGGACCTTGTGAGCCGACCGGGGGTCCGCCGGCTCCTTGCCGACTGGTTGAGCGGCGTACGGATCGGACCACCGCAGCTCCTGGACGTCCCGAGCTCAAACGTGCGACACCGGGCAGACCCGCGCCCGCCGTGGCACGGTAGTAGGCGTGCGGCCGGAGAAAGTCGGCGCATTGGTCTTCCAGCAGCTCTTCCCGGCCTGCGAGCCCCGGGCCGCGCCACGACATGCCGCTGCCTGCGAACAGAAAGGGCGCCGCGGTCAGCTCCCGGAGCCGCCCGGCAAAGGCGGCTGCCGGCTGCGCTTCCTTCACACCTCCTATGGTCACCCCGGCAGCACCAGCCCGCTCTCCAGTCGGCGGCTGCCTCACTGCCCGACAGCGGTCGGTCACCCACCGAACCAGAAGGCGTGTGCGGATGGGCCCGCCGCGAGCCGATACGCGGAGAGACATCCGGCCGCTGACAGTGAGGGCAGGAGGGGAGGACCGTGTCGAAGTGCAGTCAACTCGGACGAGAAGCGCTCCGGAGCAGGGGGAAGAGCGCGGCGTCCGGCAGCGCCCCTGCTCACCGACGATGGTGCGGCGAGCAGGGGCAGGCCGGTCAGGCGGGGCAGCCGGAGTCGGCGATCACGTAGTAGCCGGTGGAGGTCTCTTCGAGGGTGTGGGTGATGAAGGTGTTGTACAGGCCCATGTTCTGGTCGGAGCCGTTCGCGTACGTGTAGCCGCTGCTCTGGTGGGCGCGGCCGGAGGCGACCTGGTTGTAGTTGTTGGCGGTGAAGCACTGCGGCTGGAAGCCGGTGGTGGTTGCCGACACGGCCGCCGAGGCGGCGCCGGCCCTGCCTGATGAGTCGACGGCGGCGACGGAGTAGCTGTATCCGGTGGCGGGGGAGAGTCCGGTGTCCGTGTACGAGGCGGAGGTGGTCGAGCCCGTCTTCGTACCGCCGCGGTAGACGTTGTACGACGCGGCGCCGCTGACGGCGTTCCACGACAGTGAGGCGCTGCTGTCCGTGGTGCCCGTGACTGACAAGCCGCTGGGCGCGGGCAGGCTGCCGGTGCCGCCGCCGGAGGTGCCGTCCAGGCCCCAGAACTTCGCGGTGTAGTAGCTGGAGCAGATATAGGCGAGGTAGTACGTGCCGGTCGTGCCGCACTGGTCGGCCCCGGAGCCGGGGTTCACGGCGAGGCCGTGGGCCATGCCGGCGACGGTGAAGGTCTCGACGGCTGGGTTCCCGCCGGCGTCGTTGTAGACGGCCTGGGTCGTCCCGCCGGTGAGTGTGGTGGTTGAGGACGGGGTCTGTCCGATGGCCCAGACGTTCGTCCACTGGTCTCGGGACTCGGTGGCGTTGGCCGGGTTGACGGTCGAGTCACCGGAACCCTGCCAGACGGCCACCCGCGGCCAGGGCCCGCTCCAGCCGCCCGACGCCCTGCGGACCAGGTCGCCCCACTGCTGCGGGGTCTTGCTGACCGGGTTGTACTCGCAGGTGAGTCCGCTGCTGAGATCGGTGGCGCAACCGGCCGGGATGCCGGAGTCGATGGACCCGCCGGCGAAGACGTCAGGGTAGTCGGCGAGCATCACGGAAGTCATGGCGCCGCCGGCGGACAGTCCGGTGACGTACACGCGGCCCAGGTCGCTGCCGTACTGCGATGTGGCGTAGTCGACCATCTGCTTGATGGACAGGGCCTCGCCCTGGCCGCGGGTGTAGTCCCCGGACTGGTACCAGTTGAAGCACGAGTTGGAATTGTTGGCGCTGGAGGTCTGAGGGAAGACCAGTGCGAAGCCGTAGGCGTCGGCGTACTTGGGCCAGCCGGAGTGGCTGTAGTAGTCGCTCGCGCTCTGTGTGCAGCCATGCAGCGCCACGACCACCGGGGCGCCGGACGGCAGGTTGTCGGGGACGTAGGTGTACATCGACAGGTTGCCGGGATTGGAGCCGAAGCCGGTCACCTGGGTGAGTGATGCCGCCGATGCGCTCTGCGGCACGGCGAACAGGGCGAGGAGCAGGGCCAGCAGCCCGGCCCAGCAGGAGATACGGGTGCGGTCACGAGCCGACATGCGGTCCTCCCGTGGTGTGGGGACGAGGGGCGGACGCCGCCCCGGTCGTCCCCCGGAGCGGGCGGTCCGCTGCACCGTAGAACCGTGGCGGTCACCCGCCAGTAGGAGCGGACCACACTTCTCGATTGCCGCGGGTGTGGGCCCTCTCCACTGAGCAGTGCGGCAGCGTCAAGGCGGAATACAGGAGTTGACCAGAAATCCGTCGCGTTCGGCAGCGGTGCGTCGAGCGAGCCGTGCCGGCCTTTGGGCTGTCACGCTCCCTGGCCGACGAGCGGCCCGGGGAGCCCACGACCGCGCCCGTCCCAACGCCCTCCTGTGTGTGCAGGCCACTGCGGTCGCGTCCCGATCAACGGGGCCGAGCAGGCCGAGGTGACGTAGTGACGCTCGGCGCGGGAGTTCCTGCTGCCTGGCAGCCATCGCCTCGAATGCCTCCCTGCGCATCGAGCGGCCACTACGAAGCGGTAACAGGAAGCAACTGTAAGGGAGTTGTCATGGTCTAAGCCGCCATGAAGATCTCTTTCCTGCTCCACAATGCCTACGGGATCGGAGGAACGATCACCACCACCTTCAACCTGGCCCACGCCCTGGCCGAGAGCCACGAGGTTGAGATCGTCTCTGTGCTGCGGCACCGGGAGCACCCGAACTTGACCCTGGACCCGAGGGTGTCGCTGCGGCCGCTGGTGGACCTCAGACAGGAGAAGGAGCATCCCCTGCATCTGAGACCGGCGAGGGTGTTCCCCCGCGCCGAGTACCGGTACCTGCAGTACAGCGAGTTGACCGACCAGCGGATCGGCGGATGTCTCGCCTCAATCGACGCCGACGTGGTGATCGGTACGCGGCCGGGGCTCAATGTGCATCTCGCGCTCCAGGCTCCGCGACACGTCGTGCGCATCGGCCAGGAGCATCTCACCCTGGACAACCACCCGCCACGGCTGCGCAACACGCTGCGCCGGGCCTACCGCAGGCTCGACGCGCTCACCACGGTGACCGAGGCGGACGCCGCCTCCTACCGGCGCAAGATGAGGCTGCCTGGTGTAAGGGTGGAGGCACTCCCGAACAGCGTGCCGGATCCGGCGCTGCCGGCCGCGGACGGTGCCGCGAAGGTGGTCGTCGCAGCCGGCCGGCTGGTCCCGGTGAAACGTTACGACCTGCTCATCGAGGCCTTCGCAGTCGTGTCTGCAGAACACCCGGACTGGCATCTGCGCATCTACGGCAAGGGCCAGGAGCACGCTCGGCTGCGGCAGCTCATCGCAGATCTCGGTCTGTGGAACAACGTTTTCCTGATGGGGGCGGCGACCCCAATGGAGGCAGAGTGGGTCAAGGGCTCCATCGGCGCGGCTGCCTCCAACTTCGAGCCGTTCGGCATGACGATCGTCGAGGCGATGCGTTGCGGCCTGCCAGTGGTGAGCACCGACTGCCCCTATGGACCCGGTGAAATCATCGAAGACGGCGTCGACGGCCGACTGGTGCCGGTCGGGGACCGTGACGCGCTGGGCGCTGCCCTGCTGGACCTGGTCCGTGATGACGAGTTGCGCCGTCGTGCGGGCCGTTCGGCCTTGGAGAACGCGCGGCGGTTCGCTCCCGGCCCTGTGGTCGAGCAGGCCGAGCGGCTGTTCGCCGAGGCGGTCTCGGCGAGAAGGGCAGGGCGACCGATCGCGCAAGAACGCGCCCGCGTTCACCGCGTCCTGGCCGGCCAGGGCTTCGCCGCCCGCGATGCCGCATTCACCGCGGCCGGCCACGCACTGCGCATGGTTCGGAGGGGACAGCGGTGAGCACGGAACACAATGGGCAACCACGCGTTGGCTGCGCCGTCGATGCGAACGGCCGGATCACCTTCGACCTGCCGCCGGGGCCGGCCGACGGACAGCAGCTGCTGCTGCGCTGGCGCCCGAAGAAAGGACAGTCCGAAAAGGCCTTCCTTACCCTCGACCTGGAGCCCGCCGCCGACGGTCGCCGACGCGCCGCCCTTGGCCCGCAACCCGTTCTCCCGGAGGGCCGGTGGGATGTCTACCTGCTCCGGGACCCGAGTTCCGAGCGGCAGCGTGTGCGCCCAGGCCTTCGCGATCTGCGGGCACTCGTTGTGGGACACCTCCGTGATTGGCCCTCACCACTGGCCGTCCGGATCCCGTACGTCACCAAGGACGGATACCTCGCCGTGCGAGCCTGGCTGCGCCCCGCCCACGCGGAGGTCGACGTCATCAATGTCACGGACCGGTCGATGACGGTCGGCGCACGCCTGCACGGCACCCCGCTCCTGGAGGGAGCCGTTGTGCGCCTGCGCCGACGGGACGGCGGCACGGTACGCGCACTGGAGCCACGGGCCGGAAACGACGACCGAAGCTTCTCCTTCACGGTCGACTACGAGGAGTTGGCCGCCGAGGTGAGCGCCGGGAGCGGCGTCTGGGACGTCTTCATCCAGCCGGCATCGGAAGCACCTCTCATCCGGGTCGCTCGTCTCCTCGACGACGTGGCGGACCGCAAGGAGGTGTTCGTCTACCCACCGGTCACAGTCGGCGGTGCCATCCTGCGCCCCTACTACACAGTCGACAACGACCTGGCCGTAGAGGCAGGGAGGGCTGGCTGAGGCTGCGGGGAGGGCAGAGTGGTGTCGCCGTGGATCGTGCCCGCCGGCGACGACGGCACCATCCGCTGCCCCGGCGACACCGGACGCGCCCCAGTTGTGGCCCATGACGACATCGCCGCCACGCCGGCCGACCCGTCCGGGCGCGGCACTCCCGAGTGCATGACCGGCGTCATCACGGGCTGCACCAATGGCGTTCCCGGGGCGAGGACGGGCCGTTGCAGTCCATCAGAGAAGACCTCATCGACGAACAGAGCGAGCACGCGCGCACGAAGCCCGCGTACGTCGCTTCAGGCAGGCAGCTCTCCGCCTACGCCGCGTTCGCCATCGGGGCGGCCGAAGCCGGCGATCACGATCAGGCACGGTGGGCCCTCGACGCCCTGGAGCGGCTCCATGACACAGCTCCTCGGAGGCGCACACGGGGCGCGGGGATAAACACACCGACGATCACGGGTGTGATGGACCAGACCTCCATAGCGAGTGGTCGGACCGTGCGTATGAGCGTCCCGTTCGCCGACTGGCGGATCGACATCGACTCGCCTGGACCACGGAATCGCGCGCATGGCCGAGGAGGAGTCCCGCCGCCGCAACCGACGTCAGTGGGGCCCGACCCACCTGGAGGGATACAAGTCCGTCAATCACCATTACGGCCTGGCCGAGGCGCTCGGCGGGCCGTACAGTCTGGCCCAACTCCGCGCCGGGCACCTGGAGAACCGGGTGATCCGTTGCATCGCCCACGCTCGGTGCGCGCTGGCACTCCACCGCGTCGGCGCCTCGGACCAGGCGTCCGCCCGCTTCGCCCGCGCCCTGCACGAGGTCTCCGGTCTGCCCGCCGAGCGCGGCGCGGCCGTCGCCGCGTTGCTGTCGGCAGCCGGTGAACTGGACGCCACCCAGGACGCGAACGCCTCCCTCACCACCTACATAGCGGACCAACTTCAGTTGGAGTGGGCCAAGGCACTGGACCTTTCGCTGGATGGGGCCCATGGCGCCTTCGAACTGGCAACCACAGCCGCGTCACTGCGCAGTAGGGCCGGTGACATCGAGGGCCTCAAGCTCATCCGTTCCCGACTGAGGGGGCACGCGAGTCCGCCTGTCGTTCGCGCGAGTCTCGCCTGCCATCTGGCCTGTGCCGGGCTCGCCCGCCGGGCACGGAGTCTGGCCTACTCGGTCCGGCGTCTTCCGCCCCGGTTCAACACCGTCGACTTCGAGAGCCCCGCCGCCCTGGCCCTGGCTGCGGACGCGCTGCGAGCCGCCGGGCGGCCCCGCGCCGCTCGGCGCAGACTGCGGTGGGCCGGCGAGGCGACCAATCTGCGCCTCCTATTACCAGAGGAACTCGCCCACGCCTGCACGTTGATGATGCGGCCCGCCCTCCTGTACGACGACCAAACGTTCCTCCGCCGCATCCTCGGTTGGCTTACCGACGTCGAACGCCCGGACCTCGAGGTCGCCGCACTCTCCTCAGGGATTCGCCAATGGCACACCACCCAATGCGACGACGGCACGCCACAGCTGTCCGACGGGATGCGCCGGCTGGTCCACGAGGCCGCTCTGACCGCCTTCGGACGTTACGACGCCACCCGGCCCGGCCCCGGCCAACGCACCGCCACGGCACGGCTGTTCTTCCGACTGCTGGAAGAGATCAACGATCCGCGCGGGGTGGAACTGCTCGCTACCGCACTTGGCACGGACCGCGACGACTGCGACACCACCATCCGGTTCAGCGCGACACTCGCTGCGATCGCCACCGGGCGGCCCGAACTGATCGACGCGGCCCTGACCGCCGCCGAGTCCCACACTGCCTCGCCCGATCACCCATGGATGGTGGACAGACTCACCTCGCACATGGCTCAGCACCCAGGTCGACTGTCACCCGGACACATCACCCGCCTGCTCACGCTGATCAGCACCAACCCCACGGCGTCTCAAGTCAGAGACCTCATTGATCTCGGCGCGGCCCTCCCCTCCGGACCCGACCGGCAGAGGATCGTCGACGCCGCCACCCAGCGCGAGCAGTTCCACCGTTTCCGCCGGGGCCCGCCGCTGCAGAAACAGCAGGCATCGGCGCCCAGTTCCGGCGCACGACAACCTTCTCGTCCTACCTGCTGGCCGCGGCACCCGCCCTGCGTGCGCTGGACCCCTCCGGCGCGCTGGTGAGAACCGTCTGGCGCGAGATACACCTCCTGCGTGACTTCCGTCCCGACCAACCACGCCGCTACCGGATGCCCTACCGGGTGATCGCCCAGTACGTCGGCGAGTTCGCCGCCTCCGCGGCGGCATGGATGGCGACTATCTACCTCCTTCAGGTCCTTCTGGCCTGGGCGGGTATCTGGTTCATCAGCTGGCTCGGCAACGGTTCCTTCGGCCCGTGGTGGCTCGGCCTCGGCACCGCGGGGGAGATAACGGCGATCCGCGGGTTTCGGACCACTGCCCGAGATCTGCTCACGCCCACCAAGTGGGTCGCACCGATCGTCGGCACCGCGCTCTGGCTCCTGTGCCTGCCCGGTGCATGGTGCTCCTCGAAGGGCCTGACCACCTACTGGGTCCCCTCCCTGCTCGGCCCTTCCACGTTCCCGATCGTCCTGATCTGCCAGGTCGTCACCAGGGCCTTGGTCGCCGTGGACTTCTCCCGACGACTCTGGTTCAGCGATCCCACTCGCTACCTGGGCGCAGCCGCGTAGATGTGATGAGAACTCCTGAAAAATTTCAAGAATCGCCATCATTGATCCCTCTCCGTGTAGATCTGCATCCGGGCACGCTGCTCCTGGTTGAAGGCTGACCTCGCCGAGCGATATGACCAGCTCGTTACAGTGCGGCTTGAGCAGCCCAGAACCTCGTCGATCAGCATGCCCACACATCCGTGCAACGACTGATGAGGCTCAGGCGAAGTCGAACAGTTGCGTGGGAGCGGATGGGGGCTGCGGCGCGAACGTATCGGACCGTCGAGGAGTCCGTGGATCAGAGCTCAAGGGCCAAGATCCTGAGACAGGATGGCGCGGCCCGAGAATGAGACAATTCGGCGAAGCCCAGGTCACCGGACCGGAAAATCTGGCTCACGAAGATGCGGTCCGTGAGGGCATCCGCGATTGCTGGGTCCCGTAATGTCGTGGGCACGCTGGGTCCAGAGCGTCGGTGCAGGGCCTCGTCGTCGCCGTGCGCCGGTCGGCACGGGAGCCGGTCGTGAGTCAGTCGGTGTCTTTGGTGAAACAGCCGCGCCAGACTTCAAGGGAGCCGCCTGCTAGGGCGGTGGCGTAGTTGATGACGCGGGTATAGCCGTCGTCGAGGAGCATCGGTAGTGCGGGTCCGGCGGGCAGGCCGTTCGCGAAGGTCTTGGCGATCCAGTCCTGGACCCATGTCGACTCGTTCGTCCATTCGACCGTGGCGAACCCCGCGCCCTTGACGCAGGCGAGCAGTGTTTCGGCGGACACGACGTAGCTGTCGGCGCCGTCGAGTGACCAGGGCATGGGCCAGGGCAGGTCAGCCTGGTGTGGTTGGCAGACTTCCCAGACGGCCAGGCGCGCGCCGGGGGCGATGCGTTCGGCGATGTGACGGAACCAGGCGGTCTTGTCCCGCACGTTCATCTGGACGTGCATGGTCAGCGCGGCATCGAAGGCCGGATCGGGCTGGAAGCCGGCGATGTCCCCCGCGTGGAACTCGACGATGTCGCCGAGTCCGGCCCTGGCGGTGAGGTCGCGTGCGGCGTCGACGTAGGCCGGGGTGATGTCGATGCCGACAACGTGATTGCCGGTGCGGCGGGCGATCTGGCGCGCGGGTCCGCCGAATCCGGAGCCGACATCCAGGACGACACCACCGTGCGCGAGGGCGAGGGTGGGGATGAGCCGTTCGACCGCGTCGGCGCCACCGATGTGGAACTGGTCGAGGTTGTCCAGGGCTCCGTCGGCCGAGGCGTCGAGATCGCGATGGTCGCTCAGGAGTCGGTCGATGGTCTGGCGGACGGCAGCTTCTCCGTAGGTCATAGCACCGGGTCCTTTCGGTTGCTGGGGGTGTCGGCGAGCTCCGCTGGCTGGTGTTCCGGTCCGGGTTGCTGCGGGGGTTGAGCGGGCAGGAAGACGCCGGCGAGCAGCGCACCGGCGACCGCGACGACTCCGGCCACGACGCACCCGACACTGAGACCGTGGTCGAAGGCGCCGGTCGCGGCCTGACGTACGACGTCGGCCGCGGCGGCCTGGCCGTGGGCGGCGAGCTGGCTGGAGACGCCGACCGCTGCCCCGACGGACTGATGGGCGAGGTCCGTCAGCGCGGGGGGCAGTGTCGCTGGGAGCGTGGTGTTGAGCCGCGCGTCGTACAGCGAGGCGTACACGCTGCCGATGACCGCGACACCGAGGGTTCCGCCGAGCAGGCGGGTGGAGTCATTGACGGCGGATCCCACGCCGGCCTGGTCAGCTGCGACTGCTCCCATGATGGACTCGGTCGCGGGGGCGGAGGTCAGGCCCATGCCCAGGCCGTAGACGACCATCTGGATGGCGATGATCCCGTAGCTGAGTGTCGGGGAAATGTCGCTGGCGACCCAGAAGTAGAAGATCGCCTGGAGGGCCAGCCCGGCGGTGACGATCGCCTTGGTGCCGGCACGGACCGCCAGCCGCGTCCCGAGGGTGGATCCGACAGCAACGGAGACCGCGACCGGTAGCAGGTGGACGCCGGTGGACAGGGGGCTGTACGTCCGGACGAACTGGAAGAACTGCGTCATCAGGAAGATGAACCCGAACAGGGTGAAGAACGCGACCGTGACCGCGGCGCTGGCGGCGCTGAAGCGCATGTCCTTGAAGAGCTGCACGTCGAGCATCGGGTCGTCGGTGCGGCGCTCGGCGACGATGAACGCGATCAGCAGGACCACGGCACCGGCGAAGCCGACGAGCGACGCCGCTGATGCCCAGCCACGCTCCGGGGCCTCGATGATGGTGTAGACGAGCAGCCCCATGAAACCGCCGGACAGGCCAAGGCCCAGGAAGTCCAGGCGGTGCGGGACAGGGTTCTGCGACCTGGGGACGAACCGTGCCGCCAGGGCGATGACGGCCAGTGACACCGGGCCGAGGGTGTAGAAGATGCTCGACCAGCTGTAGTGCTCGAGCAGGAAGCCGCCCACGATCGGCCCCAGCGCGATGGCCATACCGGCGGTCGCGCCCCACAGGCCGATGGACAACGCCCGCTCCTTGCGGCTGGTGAAGACGCCGGTGAGCAGCGAGAGCGTGGCCGGGAACGTCATTGCGGCCCCCAGGCCCATCACGGCCCGGGCCCCGATCAGCTCCGCCGAGGTGTTGGCGTACCCCCCGACGAAGCTGGCCACGCCGAACACCAGCAGACCGGCCATGAGTATGCCCTTGCGGCCGAAGCGGTCGGACAGGCTCCCCGAGGTCATCAGCAGAGCGGCGAACACGAGGTTGTAGGCATCCACAACCCATTGCAGCTGCGCGGTGGAGGTACCCAGCTCACGCGTCAGCGTCGGCAGTGCCACGTTGACCAGAGTGGTGTCGAGGTTGATCACGAACGAGGCCATCAATAGCGCGACGAGGACGAGCGGTTTCGATGGTGTACCAGCCATGGTGGAAGATTACTCACATGTAGTTGATTTTTTCTACTGCATGATTTGGAAAATAAACTAATCACGGGCTAGGCTTGGCGTATGCGGAGCTATGGCCAGTACTGTTCGATCGCCCGGGCCCTCGACGTCGTGGGGGACCGCTGGACGCTGCTGGTCGTCCGGGAGCTGCTGCTGCGGGGCCCGTGCCGGTTCACGGACGTGAAGAACGGGCTGCCGGGCGTCGCGGCGAACCTGCTGTCGAGTCGCCTCAAGGAACTCGAGGCCGCCGGACTGATCACTCGCGAGGACGCGCCGCCGCCGGTCGCCACCGTCCTCTACTCCCTGAGCGAGACGGGTCTGGAGCTGGAGCCTGTGTTGAAGGCGCTCGGGCTGTGGGGTCTGCGGTTCATGGCCGTCGAACGGCCGGACGACGCGTTCCAAGCACAGTGGCTGGCCTACGCCCCGGCGTGGTTCACCACCGACGCCGACCCCGACGCCCCACCCGCAGTCATTCAACTCATCGCGTCCGACGAGTTGGCGGTCATCGAGCTGCGAAGCGGTCAGATCCACACCCGGCTCGGTCGTGCCACCGACCCGGACCTCGTCCTGGACGGACCGCCCCGTGCCGTCCTCGGATTGCTCAACGGCATGATCGATCTCAAACGCGCAGGCCAACTCGGTCTGTCCGTCCGTGGCAGACGCGACCTGCTCGCCCGTCTCCGCCCAATCGCGCAAGACCGGGCGCCCACTCAGGACGAGGTCCGCCCATGAGCAGCGACGCCGACCTGTCGGCGATGACCGTCGACTGCAAGAGCCCGCACGCGCACGTGTGTCACCGCGGGCCCAACCCGAACCGGGCGTCGGCCAAAAGGATTGGCAACTGCAGGACGGTGTGATGACCAGCGGGGAGATCTACCGGGTCAGCCCGGCGATGATCAGCAGCTACTTCACCTCTCGTCATTGCCACCCTGATCGCTACCGGGGTGCCGGAGGAACGTGCGAGTGTCGTGGTCGTCGACGTCTCTTCTGTGATCAATGCCAAGCCCAGCTTTGGTGATGGCACCTGATTCCGGTCGCTGCGCCTCCATCGAGCCGAGCCGCGCCGCGGCCACGAGGTGGGAGGCTGCTCCTGCTCGCAGACTCCGGCCTCGGGTGACTGCTGTCATGGCACACCGGGTCGAGAGACATCAGAGCTGTGGGTGACTTTGCCGCGACCCACCTCGGTGAGCTGTAGCTTCAGGCGCAACCCTGGATGGCTTGCTCGGACCAGATCGTCTTGCCGTTCTGGCCATGGCGGCAGCCCCATCGTCCGCCGAGTCGAGCAACGAGGAACAGGCCGCGTCCCCCCTCGTCGGTTGTGCGGGCACGCCGCAGGCGGGGCTGGGTGCTGCTGGAGTCGGTGACCTCGCACACCAGGACGTTGTGGCGGATCAGACGGAGATCCATCGGCGGACGACCGTAGCGGATGGCGTTCGTCACCAGTTCGCTGACGATGAGTTCGGTGGCGAAGAGGAGGTCGTCCAGGCCCCACATCGTGAGTTGGCGGGTTGCCCATTCTCGGGCCTTGGAGACGGCGGCCGGGTCGGCCGGGATCTCCCAGTGAGCGGTGTCCGCCGCTGGGACGGCGCGGGTGCGGGCCAGCAGCAGGGTCGCGTCGTCGCGCGGCACTTGGTCTGCCAGGTCGGCGAGGAGAGCCCGGCCGGTTTCGTCCAGGGCACGATCCGGACGGCAGGACGCGGCAAGGGCATCCGTCAGGTGCCGCAGACCCTGGCCGAGATCGCGGTCGCCCCGTTCGACCAGGCCGTCGGTGTAGAGAGCGAGGACGCTGCCCGGCTCAACGTCGATCATGGTGGTCTCGTACGGCATGCCGCTGAGGGCGAGTGGTGGCCCCGGGGAGATCCCGACGACTTCGGCGGTCCCGTCGGGCCGGACCAGGACGGGTGGCGGGTGCCCGGCACTGGCTATGGCGCAGCGCCTGGTGACCGGGTCGTAGACCGCGTACAGGCATGTGCCGCCGACGATGTCGTGGTCGCCGGGTGGGGCTTCGGCCGCGAGGCGCTGGATCAGGTCCGCGATCCGGGTGAGCAACTCGTCCGGTTCGAGTTCCAGGTCCGCGAGCGTCTGGATGGCGGCGCGCAGGCGGCCCATGGTGGCGCTTGCGGGCATGCCGTGGCCGACCACGTCTCCGGCGACAAGGGCCAGCCGGAGAGAGGGCAGAGCAATGGCGTCGTACCAGTCGCCGCTGCTGCCCGCTCCGCCGCCTGCGGGCAAGTAGACGCCGGCGGTCTCGGCTGCCGGAGTGTCGGTCGTGGCCGGGGGAAGGAGGCGTCGCTGCATTGCCACGGCCGCCCTGTGCTCGCGCGTGTAACGGCGGGCGTTGTCGATGGCGAGCGCACCCCGTGAGGCGATCTGCTTCATGAGATCCGCCTCGTCCTCGGTGAAGCGGTCGGATCGGCCGCAGCGCCAGGCCGATATGGCGCCGAGCGTGAGCCCTCGGGCATGCAACGGTGCCACCATCACCGAATGGGCGTCCTTCGGGACGAGATACTCGACCAGCTGCGGGTCGCTGACCATGGCGATGAAGTCGTCAAGGCCGAAGACGACTGTCTCGCCGTGTCGGACGCTGCGCATGAGCGGGTGGTCGGGAAGGGGCGGGATGGGGTCGCCGCGCTTGATGCCGGACGGCCACACTGCGGTGGCCGGTGCCATGGCCGCGTTGCTCATCTCTCCACCGCCCAGCTGCTTCGAGGGTTCTTCCCCGTCGAAAACGGAGTGCGCAAGGTCGACTGCGGCGAGATCCCCGAACGCGGGTGCGAGAACGTCCGCAAGGTCCTGAGCAGTGCGCACGACATCCAGGGATCCTCCTACTCGCTCGGCCACCTCGCGGGCGAGATCCAGATGACGGCGGGCACGCAGCTGGTCGGCGCTGTCGATGTACAGGGCAGCGACCCCCGTGGGGCGTCCTCGCGCGTCCTCCAGACGGAAGGCGGACAGCGACAGCGTGTGCTGCTGCGCCGGATCGTGCCGCCAGCTCACTTGCTGGTCTCTGCGGACCACCGGGACACCCGTCTCGAGCACCTGACGCAGTACTGCCTCGAGGTTCTCGGCGTCCTCGGCGCACAGCACGTCGCACAGCCGAGCGCCGGGCTGTACTGGACGGCCGTCGAGAGTGCCCGGCATGGCGTTCGTTTGCACAGTGGTGAGATCCGTGTCGTGCAGGGCGATCGTGATCCGGTTCTGTGCGGACAGTGCGCGCAGGAGCGCTGCGCCCTGCTCGTGGTCGGCGACGTGGTGTGTGGGTGCCGCCAGGACGAGGACCTCCGCGGAGCCCTCCACCTTTGTGGTCCGGAAAGTGACATCGATGGTGTCGCCGCACTGGTGCCACAGCCGTACCCGGCCGGATTCCGGCATCTCCGCGGCGCCACGCAGTTCGTCCGGGAGGTCGGCCACCAGTTCCCGCACGGGCCGGCCGCAGACCTTCTCCGCGGGGAATCCCGTCAGGTCCGCCGCTGTTCCGGTCCACCGCACCACCGCACCTCGTTTGTCGAGCACGGCGGCTGCCAGGCCGTCGAAGGTGTGCAACCTGCCGCTGGGACCGGAACCGGAGACGCCCGTCGATCCTTGGGAGGCGCCTGGCGAGTTGGCGTTTCTGACATTCTCTATATCCATGTCTGGCTTCCTTTACGAGAACGTGCGGCTCTGAGATATCGGCATGCGGTGGCGGCCGTCGGCCGCCCGCCCGGTCGGCAGCTCGTCACACCGCAACGGCTGTGGAGAGCAGGTCTTGTTCGGCCCAGACGACCTTGCCGTCCGTCGCTGAGCGCGAGCCCCACCTGCGGGACAGCTGAGCGACGAGGAAAAGACCGCGGCCGTTCTCGTCGAGGATGTGGGGATGACGGGGGCGTGGCTGGCTGGTGTTGCCGTCGGAGACTTCGCACGTCAAAACCTGGTGCTGGATGAGCCGTAGGCGGCTCGGTCCCGCGCTGTGGCGGATGGCGTTGGTGACCAGTTCACTGACGATCAGCTCCACCGTGGTCACCAGATGCTCAAGCCCCCATTCGCCGAGCTGACGGGCAGCCGCCTGCCGGGCGGTACAGACGGCGTTCGGCTCGTTCGGCAGGTCCCAGGAGGCGACCTGGGCTGGTTCGAGGACTCGAGTCCGTGCAAGGAGCAGGGTGACGTCGTCGGCCGGGGCCTGAGTCGGCAAGGCCTCGATCACCTGCGAGCACAGGTCTTCCAGGGACGAACCGGTCTGTGCCAGGGCGGCGCTCAGGCGATCCAGGCCCGCGTCGATGTCGTCGTTGCGGGACTCGACCAGGCCGTCGGTGTAGAGCGCGAGCAGAGTTCCCTCGGGCAGTTCCAGTTCCACGGACTCGAAGGGGACCAGACCGAGGCCGAGGCCGAGCGGGGCTCCGGCGGGCATGTCGGGGAAAGTGGCATGGCCCTGCGGGTCGATGATCGCGGGCGGGGGGTGCCCGGCCCGCGCCATCGTGCACCGCCGGGTGACCGGGTCGTAGACGGCATACAGACAGGTGGCGCCCACCGCCGCGGGGACCTGGTCCGGAGCGTCGGCATCTTCCTCGCTCAGCCGCCTGACCGTGTCATCGAGGTGCGTCAGCAGTTCGTGGGGAGGCAATTCCATGTCCGCGAGCGTGCGGACGGCGGTGCGCAATCGGCCCATCGTCGCCGCGGCGTTGATGCCGTGTCCGACCACATCTCCGACGACGAGGGCCACCCTGGCGCCAGACAGCTTGATCACGTCGAACCAGTCGCCCCCCACGCCATGGTCCGTGTCAGCCGGCACATAGCGCGAGGCCACATCGACGGCGGCGCCTCCTCCCACATGCTTGGGGAGCAGGTCGCGTTGGAGCGTGAGGGCCGCGGTACGTTGGCGGGCGTACTGGAGAGCGTTGTCCAGGCTGAGCGCGGCCCGGGTGACGAGCTCCTCGGCGAGGAGCAGGTCATCGTCCTGGAACGGCGTCAGTTCCTCGGAGCGGCCGAACAGCGCCAATCCCAGCACGCAACGCCGCGCACGGATGGGTACGACCATCAACGAGTGGATCCCGCTTTCACGGACCTTCTGCGCCCGCGTCGGATCGTGGTCGACCCAGGGGCCGGCATAGGGGTCCAGCACCGGTTCCAGGTGAGACCTGCCCGTGCGCAGGGCGGCGGCGAATGACGAGGCCGGGGGGACGTGGATCACCTCTTCGCGCACAGCCGGCAACTCCAGGACACCCAGGTCGATGGAGGCCACCCCGGCGCGGCGCAACACAGGGCGGCGGCCGCTCGTCGTGCCGATCCGTGTGGAGGGCTCGAGTCCGAGCGGAACCGACTCCAACAGGTCGACGACGGCGATGTCGGCCAGCAGGGGCACGGCAAGGTCGGCCAGTTCCTGACCGGTCTGCATGAAATCGAGGGTGCTGCCGATGCGCGTGCTGGCTTCGCTGAGGATGGCCAGGCGCTCCCGGGCCCGCCGGTTGCCGGTGACGTCCACGCTCATGGAGCACACCCCCATCGCCTGGCCACCTGCGTCCTGGAGGCAGAAGAATGAGGCCGAGAACGCGTGTTCCCGGCGCCTGTCCGCCGACGACCACGCCCGGTACTCGTGGACCATGGTGGTGCCACTCGCCAGCACCTGCCGCATCACCACCTCGAGGGCTTCGGCCTCGACGGCGGGCAGTGAGTCCCGCAGGCGGCGTCCGAACCGTCGCTCACGAGGAGCGCCGTCGTGGCGCTCCATGGCGTCGTTCACCCAGGTGCAGCGCAGCTGCGGGTCATAGACGGCGATGCCGATCGGTGCGTGGGCCAGGAGCGACTCCCGCACGGGTCCGTTGGACGCCCCCGAGGACAGGGTGCCTATGTCGGTCACGGACACCAGCCACCGGGTGCCGGCGTCCTGTCCCCACAGGAGCGAGATCCGCAGCGTCAATTTGATGGCGTGGCCGTCGCGGTGGCGGACCGTCACGGTGCCGGACCAGCCATCCTGGGCACGATACTGCTCGGCGAACGCCGAAGCCCTCAGGGTGTCCTCGGCGGGCGGCAGCACGTGTACGGCGGAGCGGCCGACCACTTCCCCGGCCGAGTACCCGACAAGCTGCTCAGCAGCTTGCGTCCACCCCACCACGGTCCCCTCCGCATCGATCATGGCTATCGCCGCGTCGGGTATCTCGCGGGGGCTCACCGGCTCGGCGAGTGGCGTGTGGTCGGTGTTCATCCTTGCGATTCCTTCTATGGGGGTGCGGAGTAAGTGCGCGACGGCCGAGCGGTTGAGCGGCCACAAGCGCGGCACCTCGCAGATCGAGGCCGCTTTGTCCCAAATTCTGATGAAAGCATCACCGACGATTGCTTAATCGTCAAGACCGCCAAGATTGATCGAACAATCAGGCGTGAGTCACGCGGGACCGGCAGCCCGGACGCCCCGGCACCTCGACCGGAGCAAGGTGCAAACCCGGGCGGCACTGGTCGGCATCGCCGCGCCCTGTAAGTGCCCCTGCAGCGGTTACCGGCCCGTCGAGGGTGGTGTCCCGGGGTGGACAGCCGAGGCTGGCGGTGTGATGATGAATTCATCAGAACTGCTGCTCTTATTTACGGAGCATGCCGATGCCAGCCTCACGCAGAAACCGATTCGAACGCCGTCGTGCCGAGACCCGGCAGGCACTCGTCCGCGCCGCGCGGCAGATCCTGGCTGAGTCGGGCGACACCAGCGCCAGCATCCGGGCCATCGCGGAGCGCGCGGACGTGGGCTTCGGCTCCTTCTACAACCACTTCACGTGCAAGCCGGACCTGTTCGACGCGGCCGTGGCCGACGCAATAGAGGAGTACGCCCAAGCCGTCGACGAACGCCTGCACGGCGTCGACGATCCCGCCGAGCGTCTCGCTCAGGGCCTGCGGCTCAGCGCACGCATGGCCGAGTCACACCCGGAGATCATGCGGATCCTGTGCCACAGCGAGCTCGGTCGCATATGCGCCGGCCACGGACTGGCTCCGTGCGCGAAGCGCGACGTGGAGCAGGGCATGGCCTCGGGCCGCTTCACCGTGGTCGACCCGATCATTGCCCTGACCGCGCTGAACGGCAGCCTGCTGGCGCTCCTGGAGCTGTGGTTCAACCGGCCCGGGACCGACAGCGACCAGGCCGCAGGCAAAATGGCCGAGATGCTCCTGCACATGCTCGGCCTCTCCCCGGATGAGGCCCGCGACCTCGCCCGACAGCCTCTTCCCGCTGCAGCGTGAAGAGAACCCTGTCGCGCACCAGCCGACTGGCGCTGGCGACGACTGCGCTTGCCTGCTGTCTGCCGCCCCGCAGCCTCAGAACTGGATCGGCAGGTGGCGGGGTCCGCGAAGCATGGCGTTCTGCCGGTAGGGCGGCGGGTTCTGGACCAGGCGTGCCGTGCCGAGGTGGGGGAGCAGCGCGCCCAGCGCGGCCTGGGCTTCGATGCGGGCGAGGGGGGCGCCGTAGCAGAGGTGGATGCCGCTGCCGAAGCCGAGGTGCTCGTTGTCCGGGCGGGTGGGGTCGAACCGGTCGGGATCGTGGAACCGCCTGGGGTCGCGGTTGCCCGAGGCCAGCACCAGAACGACGGGGGTACCTTGGGCGATCGGTGTACCGGCGACGTCGATGTCGGCGCGCGGGAGGCGCTCACGGATGTGGACCGGAGGTTCGTAGCGCAGCAGTTCCTCCACCGCTTGCGGCAGCAGGCCGGGGTTGCGGCGCAGCTGGTCCAGGCGCTCGGGTTGGCGCAGCAGGGTGAGCACCCCGTTGGTGATCAGGTTGACCGTGGTCTCGTGTCCCGCGATGAGGAGCAGCACGGCGGTTTCCGCGAGTTCCTCCTGGGTGAGCCGCAGGTCCGGGTCCGGCTCGTTGACGAAGGCGGAGAGCATGTCGTCGCTCGGGTTGCCACGACGCTGCTCGGCGAGGTTCACCAGGTATCCGCCCATCTCGATGCGCGCCTGGTCGCCCGCCTTGTCCGTCTCGGTCGTGTCCGCTTCGGGCCTGACGTCGGCGGATGCGACCAAAGCGTCGGACCAGGCCCGGAACAGCGGCTCGTCCTCGCGCGGTACCCCGAGCAGGCGGCAGATCACCGTGACGGGCAGTGGGTAGGCGAAATCGTCGACGACGTCGATCTGCCGACCCGCCTCGAAGGGCTCCATCAGTTCCTTGGTGATCTGGTCGATCTCGTCGCGCATGGCATCGACCCGGCCAGGGCTGTGCGGCGGGCCGAACGGCCGCATGGCCAGGGTGCGCAGCCTGTGGTGCTCCGGGTCGTCGAGCCGTAGGAACGGCGGCTTGTGTGTCACTTCGCCACGGCTGCGGGGGTCGACACTCATCCGTGGGTCGTGCAGCAGAGCCGCAATCTCGTGGTAGGTGCCGACCAGATAGCTGCCGTCCGCCTGCCGCACCACGGGGCCGGACTCGCGGAGTTCCGCGTACAGCGGCCAGGGGTCGGGACGGTTCGCGTAGTCGGTGATCCGTGCCAGCAGGGTCTCGGAGTCCATGGTGGCTCCTCGTCGTTGGACGGGACGTGGGTCAGCCCCCGGGCTGCACCACGGTCAGTCGGCGGTCAGGCAGGTACCCGGTCAGCGCCACGGTGGGGCCGTGGGACAGCCCCTTCGGATCCGGCACGTCGGACGGAATCGCGATGTCGGCCGCGATCGCACGGTCCTGGGCGCCGGGCGGGGGCGGGAACGGAGCAGCCGTCTCGATCAGGTGCCGGTAGTAGTCGAGCGACTTGGCCATGTCGACGGTGACCGCGGCGGTGACCCGCCCCTGGTAGCCGTAGACCATTGCCAGACGGCGCGCCTCCAGGGAGCCCTGCGCGATGACCACGTGGTCGGAGTAGGTGGGCACGCCCACCGATTTGATGTTCAGCCCGAACTGGGTCGACCAGAACGACGGGACGGCCAGGTGCGGGCGCTGCAGGGGCCCCGGATTGACCATGTTGTGTGCCGCCACCTCGGCCTGCTCGACCGCGTTTCCCCAATGCTCCAGGGAGAGCATCTGGTAGCCGAACAGCGGGTGGGGGAAGCGGGAGACGTCACCGGCCACGAAGACGTCGTCGGTGACGATTCCGTACATGTTGAAGGCCCGGCATCCGGCGTCGCAGGCGATCCCGCGCGGGCCCGCCGCCAGCCCGGACTCCGCCAGCCACTCGACGTTGCGTACCGCACCGAGCGCCACGACGCAGACGTCGGCGTCGACGCGGCTGCCGTCGGACAGCTCCGCACCGGTGAAGCTGCCGTTCCCGCGCAGGGCGGTGACCGTCACCCCGGTGCGCAGGTCCACGCCGTGGTTGCGCTGCATGACGGCCGCGAGCTTCGACAGGGTGCCGCCGAGCGCGCCCACAAGGGGTGCGGGGCCGCGTTCGGCGACCGTGACCTCCAGCCCTCGTTCCCGGCAGGCCGAGGCGATCTCCGAGCCGGTGAAACCCCCGCCGATCACCAGCACCCGCTCCGGCCCGGCGGCCAGCCGCTGGGCCAGCCCCCCGGCGTCCTCGCGGGTCCGCAGCGTGAACACCCCGTCCAGGGCGGCTTCCTCCGGGTTGGGCCAGGGCCGCGCGCGGGTCCCGGTGGCGATCAGCAGCCGGTCGTACGGCAGTGACTCGCCGTCCTCCAGCAGCACCTGTTTCGCGAGCAGATCCACGCCCGTGGCGCGTACGCCCAGCCGCCAGTCGGCGTCCGGATCCCGGTGCATCGGCAGCCCGGTGGTGTCCGCCGTCGCCTGGCCGAGCAGCACCTGCTTGGACAGCGGCGGCCGGTCGTAGGGCGGGTGGGGCTCGTCCCCGACCACGGTCAGTGAGCCGGTGAAGCCCTCCTCGCGCAGCGCCTCCGCGGCCCTGAGCCCCGCGAGCGATGCTCCGACAATGACGATACGGCCGTCCTTGAGGTCACCGGGCACCGGCGCTCACCTCCTCACCGAGGAGGATCGCCTGCACCGGGCACGCCGCCGCGGCCTGGCGCACGCGCTCGACCTGGTCGTCGGGGACGGCGGTGGCGTACAGCAGCCCCTCCTCCCCGTGCAGCTGAAACACCTCCGGCGCGAGGAACACGCACTGCGCATAGCCCTGGCAGCGCGTGAGATCCACAACGGTCTGCATCCCCACCACTCCCTCCGTTGTCTCACCCCCTCGTTTCCAGCATGGGGCCGGACCCGGGCGCCCGCACGTCACGGCTCCGGAGACGGAAATCCCGGGCAGCTCGTCCTCCGGGGCGACGGCTCAGCCCAGACGTGGTGGAGTCCGAAGGCCGCGCCGATGAGGGAAGGGAGGGTGAATGCCCGGGAATTGCTGCCCAGTTGCCCGCCGGTCTGGCTGATCTCCTCGGTGTAGAGCCCGAGATGGTCGGTGCAGGTGAGCATCTTCTCGAAGGCCAGGCGGACTTCGGCCAGGCGGCCGACGCGGTCTGGGCGAGGACGTCGAGCTGTTCATGCCGCTGCCGGCCGTGCGGGCCATTTTCGCCGCCTCGACATTTCCATACGTCGTATGGTAATCGTGGTAGGGCTCTTCCATGCGCCGTATGGAAGAGGAGTTTGCTCTGGCCACGCCAGGCGTCGCACATCGCCTGCATGCAGCCGATGGCGCACGTCGACCCAATCGGGAAGGAGAGACCATGAACAAGCTCACGAGGCTCGTTGCCGTCACTGCTTCTTCCATGGCGGTCGCGGGTGTCGCCGTTCTCGGTGCCGGGGGCACCGCTTCGGCCGCGACTTCTGCATCCGCGCACGTCCAGCGCCCGGCCGTCATCGTCAACGCCGGCGACTACCGCTGGGATCACGGTATCGGCCACCTGCTCGAGCTGGGCTACAGCTGGGATGAGATCCGTGGCTGGCACCACGACGGCCGGGAGGAGATCAGTGGTCGCTGACCGCCGCCCAGGCGGCCGTCGCGCGGCGCCAGGGCCCTGCTGTAACTCCTCTCCCTTCGTTGCCTTTTCGCTGCCGGCCCAGCGGCGGTCCGGCGGCGCAGCGCAGCCGAGGCAGAGACACCTTGGAGGGAAAGTCGATGGAGTCTTTGAAGACCGTGATGCAGGGGGTGGCTGTGCAGCTTGTCATCTCGCGCACCTACTCGCTGTCCACGTGCATGAGCCTGCGTTACGAGCCCACTGATCCCTATGTCGTCCGTGCCGTCTTTTTCACCGACACCGACGAGCCGGCCGAATGGGTCCTGGGACGTGATCTTCTGGCCGATGGCCTGAGGAGTTCCGCAGGCTCTGGGGACATCCGGATCTGGCCGGCCGTCGGCCGTGGCGACCAAGCGATGTACATCGTCCTCGGGTCTCCCGCGGGCACCGCCTTGCTCGAGGTTCCCGTGCAGGACGTCAGGACCTTCCTGGACAACACGGAGGCGCTGGTGCCACGGGGTACCGAGTCCGGACACATCGACTGGAACCTCGAACTGCCGAACTTGCTCGCGAAAGGCTGAGAGAAGTCTCCCCACCGCCGTGCGGATGGGGATCTTTGTCCCGGCCGCAGAAGAGAAGGGAAGATAGTTCATGTCCCAGTACCAGCTTCGTGTCTACACACTGTGCAGCCCTGAGGCGCTCGTCGCCTACGAGAGCATCTGGTCCAAGCACATTCCCGGTCTGGCCAAGCACTGGATCACCACACACGGCGTCTGGACGGTGCCAGCAGCTCCCGGGAGTGAGGCGCCCCAGCTGTACGCCCTCGTTTCCTACAGCGACGCCGACGACGTGCAGGAGCGGCTGGAGGCGTACCTGTCCAGCCCTGAGTTCCGCGCCGACATGGAGGGCTTCGACATCAGCCAGATCATCGACGTCACCGAGTCCGCGCTGACGCCCACCGCCGACTCACCCTTGCGGTGAGAGCGAGCAGCACGGCAGTGTCCTGGCCACCGCCAGGCGCTGCGGCTCCTGGGACCGTACGAGACCGGGGGCCGTGCAGACCATTCAGTCGAGCGAACCAGCGGCAAGGGTGAGCACGAGGTGGCCTGGGATGTCGGCGAAGCGCTGCGGAAAGAAGGCGCAGCCGGCGGAGACGAACGTGCCGACGACGTGCCCGGAGCGCTGATCCGGGTGGCCTCGCGCACGAGTCTGTGAGCAGTGGTAAGGAGGGCCGCCACGGCGCCCCGGACCGCGGTGCTGCGGGTGGACGGCCGCGGTTGCCAGCCCACCCGCCCACGATATAGCGAGCACCACACAGGCCAGGGCGCGGGCAGCGTAGGGCAGGCTGTGCCCGTAGAGCGCGCACATGGATCCGCCGACGGTGTACATCATCAGATCGATTCGGCCCAGGGTCAGCGGGACCGGACTGGGCCCGGCTATCGCGTGCTGGGCACTGATTGTTGTCTTGGGACGAAGATCGGCTCGTCCGACCGCGGGCCTGCCTCAGGCACACCGCCTCGGTCGGCGCCCTGGCCGTCACCATCGGCGGTGAGCCGACCCTCCAGGCCCGTGATGATCGTGTCCAGCACCAGGCGGAACATGCGGTCCTCCTCAGGGCCTGCGTCCGCGGGCCCGTCGTTGCCTGCGGCGGGCGCGGTGGGCTCGAGGTTCGACCACTGGTGAAGCGCGCCGTTGAGTTCGGCGGTGAGGACACCGATGACGACCGCGCACATGAGAGCGGCGATCGGCCGGATCTCTGAGTGCGGTACCCCTGCGGCGTCCAGTGTCGCGGTGAGCGCGGCCCAGAACGGGTCTTCGGGCTGGATGAAGTCCGGCTGGCTGAACGAGTAGGCCATGAGGTTGGGGTGGCGGTGCGCCAGCGTCCGGAAATCTGTGGCGAGCAGGCGGATGCGCTCCTGCCAGGGAGCGTCTTCCAGCGTCACGGTGCGGAACTGGGCGCCGACCATCCTCGCCACACCGCGCAGCAGAGCGTCCTTGTTCGGTACGTGGTGGTACAGCGACATCGGGTTCGCATCCAGCGCGGTCGCGAGTTTGCGCATGGTGAGCGCCTCGACCCCGTCCGCGTCGATGAGCCGCAGGGCGGCGGCATAGATCCCGGTCTCGGTCAGAGGTACGTCTCTCTTCCTTGTTCCCCGCGGGGGAGGCTTCGCCTTTGTCATACGCCGTACGGTAGCGGTTTCGTACGGCGTATGGAAATGAACTCGATCACACGGTGACGGAGCAGTCGCTCCCGCGGCCCGGGTTGCGCTCGATGTTCCATACGGCGTATGGTTCTTTTCCATACGACGTATGTTTCTAGTGCACTGCGGCATCGACCGGCGCCCTTGCCCATCCCTCCTCTCCGCACAAAGGAGCAAGCCATGACCACGCCATCTGCGAACGACCTTCGCCCCATTCGGTCCCCGCGCGGGATACCCCTGCTCGGCCACACGCCGCAGATCCCCAGCACCAACCCGGTGGAGTACTTCGGCGAGCTGTCCAAGCAGTTCCCCGAGGGCATCTATGGCATGGACATCGCCGGCATCGAGCAGGTCTTCGTCTATGACCCGGACCTGGTGGCCGAGGTCTGCGACGAGACACGGTTCTTCAAGCAGATCGAGAAGACGCCGCTGCACCACGTCCGGGACTTCACGGGGGCGGGTCTGTTCACGGCCCACCAGCACGAAGAGGAATGGGGCATGGCGCACCGTGTCCTCCTGCCGGCCTTCAGCCAGCGGGCCATGAAGGCCTACTTCGGGCAGATGCTGGAGGTCGCCCAGAACCTGGCGGGCAAGTGGGAGCGCAGGGAGGGCCAGCCGGTCAACATCACCGACGACTACACCCGCCTGACGCTGGACACCATCGCCCTGTCGGGGTTCGGCTACCGGTTCCAGTCCTTCGACAAGGAGGAGCTGCACCCCTTCCTCAACGCGCTGCTGGAGGCGCTGATCGAGTCGATGCGGCGCTCCCAGGAGCTGCCGATGATGACCAAGCTCCGTAAGGCCGACGACAAGAAGTACCGCGAGAACATCCAGCTGATGCGCGACCTGGTCGAGAGCGTGATCAAGGAGCGCCGTCAGGGCAAGGGCAGCGGTGAGGAGGACCTGCTCGGCCTGATGCTGGAGGCCACCGACCCGGAGACCGGCAAGCTGCTGGCGGACGACAACGTCCGCGACCAGGTGGTGACGTTCCTGATCGCAGGTCATGAGACCACCAGTGGTCTGCTGTCGTTCGCCACGTACTCGCTGATGCGCAACCCGCACGTGCTGGCCCAGGCCTACGCCGAGGTGGACCGCCTGCTGCCCGGCGACACGGTCCCGGACTACGACACGATCATGCAGCTGGACGTCATCCCGCGGATCCTGGAGGAGACCCTGCGCCTGTGGGCTCCCATCCCGCTGATTGCCAAGGCGCCGCTGGAGGACACCGTCATCGGCGGCCGGTATGAGATGAAGAAGGGAACCAGGGCCAACATCCTCATGGGCGCGCTGCACTCCCACCCCAAGGCATGGGAGCGACCGCACGAGTTCGACATCGACCGGTGGCTGCCGGAGAACCGCGCCCAGCAGCACCCGCACGCCTACAAGCCGTTCGGCAACGGCGTGCGTGCCTGCATCGGCCGGCAGTTCGCACTCACCGAGGCCCGTCTGGCCCTGGCGCTGGTGCTGCAGAAGTTCAAGTTCTCCGACACCGGCGACTACAAGATGGACGTTCGAGAGGCGCTGACGCGCAAGCCCGGCGACTTCCAGCTGGTCGTCCGTCGCCGTCAGGAACACCAGCGGACCGTTTTCGGCGCCGCGGACCTGCAGACCGACGACACGCAGGCGCAGGCCGCGGTCAGCGGTGTCGGAGTGAACCTGACCGTCGCCTACGGCTCCAGCCTTGGCTCGTGTGAGGACCTGGCGCGTACCATCGCCGACCGCGGCGAGCGCTCCGGCTTCGGCACCACGCTGACGAGCCTGGACGAGCTGGGCGACAATCTGCCCACCGAGGGCCTGCTCGCCGTCGTCGCCGCCAGCTACAACGGCAAGGCCCCCGACAACGCCCAGCGCTTCGACGACCTGATCGCCGCCGGCCTGCCCGAGGGCTCGCTGTCGAACGTGCGGTACGCGCTGCTGGGCGCCGGTAACACCCAGTGGGTGGCCACCTACCAGGCCTTCCCCAAGCGGATCGACGAAGCACTGCTGGCCGCCGGCGCCACCCCCGTCATCGAGCGCGGCATAGCCGACGCCGCCGGTGACTTCGACGGCATGGCCACTCGCTGGATGGACACCCTGTGGACCACCCTGGCCGAGGAGTACGCCGCCGACACCTCCGACGCGAGCGGCCCGCGCTACCAGGTCCAGCTGCTCACCGAGGCGGACGTGCGCCCCGCCATCGTCTCCGAGCAGGCCTACCCCCTCACGGTGGTGGCCAACGACGAACTCGTGGCCGACGCGACCGGCCTGTGGGACTTCAGCATCGAGCCGCCGCGCCCGTCGGCGAAGTCCATCACCATCGAGCTCCCCGAGGGTGTCACCTACGACACCGGCAACCACCTGGCCGCCTTCGCCAAGAACGAGCCGGCCCTGGTCAACCGCGCGCTGACGCGGCTCGGCGTCGACCGCGACCAGGTCCTGCGCCTGGACCAGCCGGCCGGCGGCCGCACCCACCTGCCGGTGGGCACCCCCGTCACCGCAGGCCTGCTCCTCACCGAGTTCCTGGAATTGCAGGACGTGGCCACCCGCACCCAGGTGCGCATCCTGGCGGAGTACACCGAGTGCCCGTGGACCCGGCCGCAACTGCAGGCCTACACCGCCGACACCGAGGAAGCCGAAGAGCGCTACCAGAACGAGATCCTCGGCAAGCGCGTCTCCGTGCTGGGCCTGCTGGAGCGCTTCCCCGCGGTCGAACTGCCGCTGGCGGTCTTCCTGGAGATGATGGGGCCGATCCGTCCCCGCTTCTACTCCATCTCCTCCGCCCCGCTGGCCAACCCGCGCCACGTGCGCCTGACCGTGGGCCTGCTGGAAGGCCCGGCCCTGTCCGGTGACGGCCAGTACCGCGGCACCTGCTCGTCCTACATCGCCGGCCTCGAGCCCGGAGACGTCTTCTACGGCTACGTGCGCGTGCCCTCCCCGACCTTCGCCCCGCCGGCCGACCCCGCCACGCCGCTGATCCTCATCGGCCCCGGCACCGGCATCGCGCCGCTGCGCGGATTCCTGGAGGAGCGCGCCTCGCAGCACGCGAACGGCACGCAGGTCGGCGTGTCGCAGGTCTTCATGGGCTGCCGCCACCCGGAGCACGACTACTTCTACCGGGACGAGATGGAGATGTGGGCGCTGTCCGGCATCGCCCAGGTCCACACCGCCTTCTCCGCGGTGACCGGCCACCCGGCCCGGTTCGTGCAGAACGCCATCGCCAACGCCGCCGACACGGTGTGGCAGGCCATCGAAGACGGCGCGTACATCTACGTCTGCGGTGACGGCCGCCGCATGGCGCCCGCCGTCCGTGAGGCCCTCGCCGCGATTCACCGCCAGCAGACCGGCAGCGACGACGAAACCGCCCAGCAGTGGCTCGCCCAGCTCGAGGCCGACGAGCGCTACCAGCAGGACGTCTTCGCCTGACCCCAGACGCCGGGAGGCCTGCGGCCGACCTGCCACCCGCACGCCTCCCGGCCACCACAAGCCCCCCAGACACCACACGGCACCGACCGGCTCGAATCGCCGGGAGTGCCACTCACCGAAGGAAGAGCACCATGGACACCATGCTCGCCGGACGCTTCCACCTGGACAGCAAGAAGTTCGTCGTGGAGGAGGTCCCCGTCCCCGTGCCGGGTCCGGGCGAGGTCCTCATCGAGGTGAAGGCCGCCGGCGTCTGTCTTTCGGACGTCCACCTGATCGACGGCTCCCTCGTTCCGCTGTTCGCCACCTCCGACGTGGTCACCGTCGGCCACGAGGTTTCGGGCGTGATCCACACCCTCGGCCCCGACCTCAAGCGCGGCCTGACCGTCGGCGCCCGCGTCACCCTGGAGGCCGGCAAGACCTGCGGCCAGTGCGCCGGCTGCGTGCGCCGCCGCCCCTGCACCCAGATGCTCACCGCCGGCATCGACTACGACGGCGGCTGGGCCCAGTACACCCTCGCCCGCGAGGACACCCTCATCCCCATCCCCGACAGCCTCCCCTTCGACCAGGCCGCGATCATCCCCGACGCGGTCTCGACCCCCTACGCCGCCGTCGTCACCACCGCCGGAGTACGCCCCGCCCAGTCTGTCGGCGTGTGGGGCGCGGGCGGAGTCGGTGCGCACAACGTACGCCTCGCCCGCCTGGTCGGCGCCGCACCGATCATCGCCGTCGACCCGCTGCCCAGTGCCCGGGAACGCGCCCTGGCCTTCGGCGCGGACATCGCACTCGACCCGACCGCCGACGACTTCGCCGACCAAGTCCGCGCGGCCACCGCCGGGAAGGGCCTGGACTTTGCCTTCGACTGCGCCGGCGTGCCCGCCGTCCGCGAGCAGGCCGCCTCCGTACTCGGTCTGGGCGGCTCCCTCATCCTGGTCGGCATCACACCCAGGCCCCTCACCATCACCGAGGGCCTGACCTTCAACTACCTGCAGAAGCAGGTGCGCGGTCACTACGGCGGCACCCCCGAGTCCGTCACCGAGCTCGTGCAGCTGACCGCGGCCGGCCGCCTGGACCTCGCCCCCTCCATCACGGACCACATCCCGCTCGCCGAGGCTGCCGACGCCGTCCACCGGCTGGAGAACAAGATCGGCGACCCGATCCGCCTCATCCTCGTCCCCTGACACGTCCAGCGGGACTTCAAAGCCACCTCGGGCAGGGGTGAGTGGGCGCCGGTGCTTGAGGGAGCACCGGCGCCCACGGCTTTCGGGTATCTGCTGGCCGGGCATGTGCCGTGGAACCCCGCTGCCGCCGACTCGTTGTCGGGCGCCAGAACCCGGCGTCCTCCGTAGCCGCGCACATGATCCGGAAGTGGAGAGGGGAGTCATGCAGATGACCGACGTTCTGGGCCGCACTCCGCAGCGCAGTGATGCTCGCTCAAACCGCACACGTATTCTCGCGACCGCTCGGCAGAAACTGGGGGACGATCCCGATGCGAGTCTCGACAGCATCGCTCAGGCGGCCGGCGTCGCGCGGCGCACCCTCTACGGACACTTCTCCAGCCGGCAAGCGCTGGTCACCGCCCTGACGCAGGAAGCAGGCCAAGCGCTTCAACAGGCGTTCGCCACGGCCCGCATTCCAGGTGCCGACCCGCTGGAGGCGATGGCGCGGATGGCACTGGCGGCATGGGCGGTGGGCGACCAGTACCGCATGCTCATCTCCTTGGGGCGCCGCGATCTGGGAGACGAGGTGATCCGAGCCACCCTGGCACCGGCGCGCGCAGAGGCCACCGCGACCGTGCGACGTGGTCAGGACGAAGGCGTGTTCGCGGATCATGTCCCCGCGCCTGTCCTCGCCCTGACGCTGGAAGCACTGATACTGGCCCTCGCCGAGGAGAACGCCACGTCCACCTGGGCGGATCCCACGGGTGAAGCTGCGGCGACCGCGCTCCTCGTCGCGGCCGGCGTAGCACCACAGGTTGCTGCGCTCCGCGTGCGGGACGTTCTGTCTGAGTCAGAGCGGCAGGAACGCCTTCCGACAACGGCGCGGCCTGCTTGAACATGTCGACAGCCTCCACCCCCGATGGCTGCCACCAGATCGGAAGGCGGACCTCTGTCCCACCGTGGCCTGGAGACGCGCGGCCCAGCCGTACGGCAGCCAACATCGCTCTCCGAAAGGGCAGTTGACGCTGAGTGAGGCCGACGAGGCCCGAGTGCGATCACCCCTCCCGCCTAATCGACCTGGACGCCCGCACGGCCCTGGCAGGGAGGACGGAGGCCGCGTGCAGCTCCCTCCACCGGAGGCGGCGGTCAGCCCAGGGCGCGGTCGAGGTTGAAGGCGGCGCTGATGAGGGCGAGGTGCGTGAACGCCTGGGGAACATTCCCCAGTTGCTCTCCGGTGTGGCTGATCTCCTCTGCGTACAGGCCGAGATGGCTGGCGTAGGTGACCATCTCCTCGAAGGCCAGACGGGCTTCGCCCAGGCTTCCGGCCCGGGTGAGGGCCTCGACGTACCAGAAGGAGCAAATGGAGAAGGTGCCTTCGTCGCCTTCCAGGCCGTCGGGGCTGGCCTTGGGGTCGTAGCGCCAGACCAGGGAGTCGGAGACCCTGGTCAGTCACCTGCCGCTCGACCGCACCGCGGTCGGCAGCGAAGAAGTGTGCGTCAGCCGAGCCCGCGACAGCCGCTCCGCTCCGTCACGGCTCCTCGCGGGTTCGTGCGATGTGGCTCTCCAAGCCGACGATCGTCGCGTCCAGCGCACAGTTGAACATCGCGTCGATCACGTCCTTCGCGGGTGCGGGGGCGTCTTCTCCGCCGGGGCCGGCTGGTGCCGGCGGCAGGGTGGTCCACCGCTGCAGCGCTCCGGTCAGTTCGCTGACCAGCAGGCCCGTGAAAACCGCGCACAGGGAGGCAGCGACGCGCGGGATCTCCGAGGCCGGCACTTCCGCGGCGGACAGGATGTCGATGAGCCCCTGCCAAAAGGGGTCCTCCGGCTGGACGTAGTCGGCTCGCGCGAAGGAGTACGCCATCAGTTTCGGGTGGCGGTGCGACAGTTTACGGAAGTCCAGAGCCAGTTGGCGCAGGCGGTCCTGCCAGGGGAGGTCCTCCCACTCCCTCGCGCGGAACTGCGAGCCGACGCGCTCGGCCACGCCATGCAGCACGGCGTCCTTGTTCGGCACGTGGTGGTACAGCGACATCGGATTCGCATCCAGCTCGGTCGCGAGTTTGCGCATGGTGAGCGCCTCGACACCGTCGGCGTCGATGAGCTGCAGCGCCATGGCGTAGATGCCGTCCTTGGTGAGCGGGACGTCCCTCTTCCTGGTCCCCCGGGGGGCCTTCCTCTGCTTTTCCATACATAGTATGGTACAGCGGCACTCCCGAGGAGTCCGTCACCGAGCTCGTGCAGCTGACCGCAGCCGGCCGCCTCGACCTCGCCCCCTCCATCACCGACCACACCCCGCTCGCCGACGCCGCCTACGCAATGCGCCGGCCGGCAAACAAGATCGGTGACCCGGTCCGCCGCAGCCTCGCTCTGACGAGTCGTCCAGAGGTCGCCTCGGGCGGGGGGTGGGGGATCAGGTGAGGTCGGGCAGGGCGCGCCGGGTGACCTCATGGGCGTCGTCAGCGGGGACACCCAGCATGCGCAGGACCATCTCGGCCAGGTCCGAGGCGGCCTCGTCGCCGTCGAGATCGGGGCGGGCCAGCCTCAGCGCCACGAGGGACAGCAGGGTCCCGCCGAGGGCGGACAGGGCGATGGTCGGGTTGGTGCAGGTGAAGCGGCCCGTGGCGATGCCGATCTCCAGGTCGCGGAGCGCTCGTGGGGACAGGCCGATCTCGGCGTGAATGTGGGCCAGACCGCGATCACGCAGGATCCGCATGAGTTCCGGGTGGGAGTCGGCCATCCGGGCGGTGAGCCGGAAGCCCGCCGCGACGAGTTCGGCCGGGTCCTCGATCCCTTCGACACGCTCGTCGATGGCCTGACCGAACTCCTCCAGGGCGTCCGTCACCGCGGCGTCGAACAGCTCCGTCTTGGACTCGAAGTGGTTGTAGAAGGAGCCGAAACCGACGTCCGCGCGCTCGGCGATTGCCTGGATGCTGGCGCTGGTGTCCCCGGTCTCGGCGAGGATCTGCCGGGCCGCACGGACGAGCGCCTGACGGGTCTCGGCGCGGCGCCGTTCGAATCGGTTGCGGGGCGGGGCTGACGTCGGCATACGCCGAGTGTAACAACCATCGCGATGAGTCTGCCATTACTGATGAGATCCTCAATTATTTGGCCTCATCCTATTGACGATGGGTTACGGCAAAGTTGATGATTTCCTCATTACAGCAGTGTTGCTTGGAGGACACCATGTCCCACACCCCCGTTAACAGGGCCGATCCTCAGACGCCCCACCAAGACCTCCACAGTGAGCAGGGCGCCCTGCGCGGAGAGCACCCCGGACGTTCCCGGAATCCCGTGATCAAGGTGGTGGATCTGGCCTGGCTGGAGTTCGAGAAGCCGGACCTGGACCGGGCCGAGGTGTTCGCGCGTGACTTCGGGTTCGCGATCGCCGCCCGCACCGAGGGAGAGCTGTGGCTGCGCGGCACCTTCGCCGGCTCACCTTGCATGGTCATCCGGCGGGGGCGTACGTCCCGGTTCATCGGGCCGGCGTTCCGCGCGGCCGAGCGGACCGACCTCGACCGGCTGGCCCGCGCCACCGGCACTACCGTCCGGGACATCGGCGTACCGGGCGGTGGGCAGTCGGTCGCCCTGCTCGATCCCTCGGGCCTGCCGGTCCGGGTCGTGCACTGCGCCGAGCAGCTGCCCGCGCTGCCCGAGCAGCAGCCTCTCCTCCTCAACTTCGGCACGGACCACCGTCGTACGAACGCCACCCAGCGTCCGTCCCGTGAGCCGTCCCGTATTCAGCGGCTGGGCCATGTGGTGCTGGAGACACGGGTGTTCGCCCGCACCCTGGACTGGTATCTGGACACCCTCGGGTTGATCGTTTCCGACTTCCTGTTCCTGGACGGGCAGCGCGGGCGCGGGCCGACGATGGCGTTCATTAGGTGCGACCAGGGGAGCGTGGCCGTCGATCACCACACGCTGGCCCTGCACCTGGGGCCCGGAACCGGCTACGTCCACTCGGCCTACCAGGTCACCGACCTCGACGCGATCGCCGCTGGCGGGGAGTACCTGGCCGAGCGCGGCTACAAGCGCAGCTGGGGCATCGGCCGGCACATCCAGGGCAGCCAGCTGTTCGACTACTGGCGCGACCCCGACCACTTCATGCTGGAGCACTTCGCCGACGGCGACCTCTTCTCCTGCGACCTGAAGCCCGGCTGGGCGCCGATGTCGGCGAGCGGCCTGGCCCAGTGGGGCCCGCCGGTCACCCGCGACTTCCTGGGCGCCAGCCCGTCCTCCGCCAAGCTACGCGAGGTCATGTCGGCCCTGCGCGGCGACAACGAACTCGACCCCGCACGCCTGCTGGGCCTGATGAAAGCGATGAGCTCATGAGTACCAATGTTCTGCGCACCGCCGACGGCTGGTGGGTCGTCCGGGACGAGCGCGCCGTCCGCATCGAGACCAAGGCCGTCACCACCGCCGAGCTGCTCGCCGACCGGGACACGGTCCGCGAAGCCGCCGCCTCCGCCGAGAGCGGGACGCCCGTCGCCGGCCTGGTGGCGCTGCCTCCGGTCACCACCCCCTGCCGGGTGGTCGCCCAGATGGTCAACTACCGCAGCCACGCTCGCGATTCGGGCTTCACCGGCGACATCCCGCCCGCCTTCTTCCGCAAGGCGTCCGGCTCGGTCAGCGGTCCGCACGAGAAGATCGTCCGCCCCGCGCATGTGAAGTTCCTCGACTACGAGGTGGAACTCGGCCTCGTCATGGGCGCCCCGCTGCCCGTGGGCACTGTCGTCGAGGAGCGGGACCTGCCGCGCTACGTCGCCGGGCTCGTCCTGACCAACGACGTCAGCGCCCGCGACGTCCAGTTGACCAAGACCCAGTTCTACGAGAGCAAGTCCTATCCGACCTTCACGCCGACGGGGCCGTACCTGGCCCTGTTGGAGCCCGGGGACTTCGACCAACTGCTCAACCTACGGCTGCGGCTGTCGGTCAACGGCGCCCCGCGTCAGGACCGCACGCTGGCCGACATGATCGTACGACCCGCACAGGCGCTCACCCTGCTCGCCCGCTTCCAGACGCTCGATCCGGGCGACCTGCTGCTGACCGGCACGCCCGGCGGCACCGCCCTGAAGGCCCCGCCCAAGCCTGTCGAGAAGATCGCCGCCCTGCTGCCGCCCGCGCTGAAGTGGAAGGCGTTCTTCAAGGGCCAGGCCAAGAACCCCCTTTACCTGCGCGACGGTGACCTCATCACCGCCACGATCGCCACCCCCGACGGGCAGATCGACCTTGGCGAGCAGCGGACCCCCGTTACGGACGCACCATGAAGGACGCATCCCGGAGACCGGTGGTGATCATCGGTGGGGGACCCGTGGGGGTCACGGCCGCCCTCCTGCTCGCCCGGCGCGGCGTGCGCAGCGTCGTCCTGGAACGCCACCGGGACGTCTACCCCCTGCCGCGCGCCGTTGTCGTGGACGACGAGGTCCGCCGGATCCTGCAGAGTGTCGGGGTCCACGAGGAGTTCGCCGCCCTCACCCGCCCGGCGCGCGGGCTGCGGCTGCTGGACGCCCGGCGCCGCATGATCAGCGAATTCCCGCGGTCCCTGCACGGGCACCACGGCTTCCCGCAGACCAGCATGTTCGACCAGCCCGAGCTGGAACACCTGCTTCGCGACGCCCTGGTGCGCCGCCCGGAGTGCGAGCTGTGGGGCGGGGTGGAGGTCGTGTCCGTCACCCAGGACACCGACGGATCGAACGATCCCACGGGTCCGGTCCGGGTCACCTTCCGCCGCGACGGCAGCGACGAGGAGGAGCACCTGTGGGCCGATGCCGTCCTCGGCTGCGACGGTGCGGGCAGCCTCACCCGCGACGCCATAGGCACCCTCTGGGAGGACCTGCACTTCGAAGAGAGCTGGCGAGTCATCGACGTGCGCACCAGCCGCCCGGTACGAACCTGGGAAGGCGTCGAGCAGATCTGCTGCCCCACCCGGCCGGCCACGTTCATGCGCGTCGGCGAGGACCGCTACCGCTGGGAGTTCCGGCTGGCCGACGATCAGCACCTGGACGGCCCGGACGGATGGGAGCGCCTGCGCGAGCTGGTCTCCCCCTGGGTGGACCTGCCGCCCGACGCCTCGTCTGGCGACGACTTCGAGGTGATCCGGCAGGCGCAGTACACCTTCAAGGCCCGCCTCGCCGACCGGTGGCGGAGGGGGCGCGTCTTCCTGCTGGGCGACGCCGCCCACCTCACCCCGCCCTTCGTCGGCCAGGGTCTGTGCGCGGGTCTGCGCGATGCCCACAACCTCACCTGGAAACTCGCCCGCGTCCTCCAACAGGGCGCACACGAGGGGCTGTTGGACACCTACGAACGCGAGCGCAAGCCGCACGCCCGCCGTGTGATCCGGATCGCGGTCGCCGTCGGCTGGGCCATGACCGGCGGACAGGACCGCGGTGCGGCGTTCCGCCGGGCCGCCGTGGGTACGGCCTGTCGCATCCCCGGGCTGACCGCGGCGGTGAGTCGTGACCTCAGCCCCGCTCTGACCGCCGGTCCACTCGTACGGCGTCGCTTCAGGATGACCGGCCGCGTGCTGGCCGGCACTTCCTGCCCGCAGCCCTGGGTACGGCACGACGGCAGGCGGGTGCGTCTCGATGACGTCCTCGGGGACTCCTTCGCCGTCCTGACCGGTGTGCCGCCCACGGCGCAGATGACGGCCATGGCCACGGCACTGGGCGCCCCGACGATCCACGTCGACGACCTGGGCGACGACGGCAACCTGGCCGCCTGGCTGGCACGCGGCCGGTCGGACGCCGTCCTGCTGCGCCCCGACCGCGTCGTGATGGACACCGTCCCGGCCGGCACCGGCGACTTCACGGACACTGCCGCCTGGGCGCCCCTGCTGTACATGGCCCGCCATACCGCCGATGTCCGGCCCGTCCCCTGACGAGGAACAACACACCATGACCAGCCCGCACCCCACGCCGTACCCGGAACCGTTCTTCACCCCCGATCCGAAGACGGCCGCCCACAGCCGCATCGCGGACTTCGCACGATGGGCGGCCCGGCACCAGGGCGCCGAAGGGATCCAGGACCCCACCGACTACCAAGCCCTGTACCGCTGGTCCGTCACCGACCTGGAAGGGTTCTGGGCCGCGGTGTGGGAGTACTTCGACATCGACGCGACGACTCCGTACGAGCGGGTGCTGGCCGAGGAGACCATGCCCGGCGCCCGCTGGTTCCCCGGTGCCACCCTCAACTACGCCCACCACGCGCTGCGCAACCTGCAGCCGGACGCTCCCGCGATCACCGCGCTGGACGAGACCGGATCCGGCTATGAGATCACCGGCCGGGAGCTGCGCTCCCGGGTCGCCTCCGTCGCAGCCAGCCTGCGCGACCTGGGCGTCGGACAGGGCGACCGGGTGGTGGGCTATCTGCCCAACACCCCCCACGCCGTCATCGCCTTCCTCGCCACCGTCAGCCTGGGCGCGGTGTGGTCGGTGTGCGGCCAGGACTACGCACCCAAGGCCGCCGCCGACCGCTTCGCCCAGCTCCGGCCCACCGTCCTCATCACCGCGGACGGCTACCTCTTCAACGGCACCACACACGACCGCCGTGCCGCCTCGCTCGAACTGGCCGCCGCCCTGCCGACGTTGAAGGCCACGATGCTCGTGGAGCACGTGGGCCTTGCCTGGCCCGAGGACAGGCACACCAGGCTGACGGTGCCCTGGGAGGACGCGGTCGCCCGTGTCGAGTACCTCACCATCGCCCCGGTGCCGTTCGACCACCCTCTGTGGGTCGTCTTCTCCTCCGGCACCACCGGCCTGCCCAAGGGCATCGTCCACGGGCACGGCGGGGTCCTGCTCGAGCACTTCAAGATGCTCGGCCTGCACAGCGACCTGGGCGTCGGGGACCGCCTGCTGTGGTACACCACCACCCACTGGATGATGTGGAACCTGGTCGTCTCCACCCTGCTGACCGGTGCCACCACCTGCACATATGACGGCAGCCCCGCACCGCTTGCGCGACCGGACATCCTGTGGGAGCTTGCGGCCCGCCACAAGGTCACCGTCTTCGGCACCAGCCCCCAGTACCTGCTGGCCATGACCAAGCTGGGCATCGACCCCTCCGTGCACGAACTGTCGGCCATCCGCGTCATCGGCTCCACCGGCTCCGCTCTGCCCGCCTCCGCCTACCCCTGGGTCCGCGACCACGTGGGCGCCGGCGTCCAGCTGGCCTCCACCAGCGGCGGCACGGACGTCGTCTCCGGCTTCGCCGGCAGCGCCTCCACGACCCCCGTCTGGGCGGGGGAGCTGTCCGCCCCCAGCCTGGGCGTGGCGCTGGCCGCCTACGACGCGACGGGCACCCCTGTCCTCGACCAGGTCGGCGAACTGGTCGTCACCCGGCCCATGCCGTCCATGCCGCTGTACTTCTGGAACGACCCCGACGGCAGCCGCTACCGCGACGCCTACTTCGGCGCCTACCCGGGCGTGTGGCGGCACGGCGACTGGATCACGCTCACCTCGCACGGATCGCTGATCGTCCATGGCCGCTCCGACGCCACCCTCAACCGCAACGGCGTGCGCCTGGGCAGCGCCGACATCCACGACGTCGTCGAACGCCTCCCCGAGATCACCGAGGCCCTCGTCATCGGCGCGGAGGAACCCGACGGCGGCTACTGGATGCCGCTCTTCGTGGTCCTCGCCGACGGGGTCGGCCTGGACGATTCCCTGCGCGACCGGATCCGCGACGCGATCCGCGCCAGCGCCTCACCCCGCCACGTCCCCGACGAGATCATCGCCGTACCGGCCCTCCCACACACGAAGACCGGCAAGAAGCTCGAGGTTCCCGTCAAGCGCCTGCTGCAAGGGGCCCCCGCCGAGCAGGTCCTCAACCCCGCGGCGGTCGACAACCCCGACCTGATCGCCTACTTCGCCCGCCTGGGCGCGGAGCGGAACAAGCGGTCGACACACCACACATGACGTCGGCCAGGGGACACAGGCCCACGTGACAGCACCGGGTCCTTGTTCCCCCACCCGGCCCCGCAAACCCCGTCCCCACCGCGTGGTGCCGGGGCGGTCCACCCGCCCCGGCACCACGCCATCCGCACAACCGAAGTAAGAGAGAAACCATGAGCATGACGGACCGCGAACCGCAGGCCCTCGATGTCCTTGAGGACGCCGGGCGAAAGGTGCTGTTCACCGAGGCCCGCACCGCGAACACCTTCGCCGAGGTGGCCGTTGCCGACGACGAACTCGCCATGATCTGGGAACTCGCCCGCTGGTCGCCGAGCGCCGCCAACGGTCAGCCTCTGCGGGTGCTCTTCGTGCGCACCCGTGAGGGCAAGGAGCGACTGGTCCGGCATCTCGACGAGGGCAACAGGGCCAAGACGCTCAGTGCGCCGGCCGTGGCGATCCTGGCGTACGACGTCGACTTCCACGAGCAGATGCCGACCGTCTTCCCGGCCCGCGGCGACATGCTGCGAGCGGCGTTCGCCGACCAGACGGAGAAGCGCGAGAGCCTCGCGGCCTACAACTCTGCACTGCAGACCGGGGTCTTCCTGCTCGCGGTGCGCGCGGCGGGGCTCGCGGCCGGTCCCATGGCGGGCTTCGACAAGGCCGGCGTGGACAAGGAGTTCTTCGCCGGTACCAGCTGGCGTTCGCATCTGGTGGTCAACATCGGTCACCCCGGCGCCGATCCGTGGTTCCCACGGCTGCCCCGCGTGCCCGTCGAGGACGCCGTCGCCTGGGTCTGATGGCGCTGCCGCCGCCTGGTCGCGCGGGATATTCCGAAGTCCGATCAGCCCGAGAGTGGGCGGCGGTAAGAGGTGCCATGCCGTGGGCGCCGGTGCTCTCCTGAGCACCGGCGCCCATTTCTTCTCCCCGGCCCGAGGTGGCTGTGATGGACCTTCTGGAAGCGACCGGCCTCATAGCAGCCATCAACGAGTGGCTGCAGCCAGGGTGATCAAGAGGGGCCGAGTTTCCTGCGGAGAGTGCCTGGAGGGGCAGTTCGATGAGGGTGTAGGCGAGGATCGCATCCCCCCTGCCGTGTTGCATTCGTACAGCGCCCCCGAACTGCACCAGTGACAGGAGCACCCGTTGCACTGGCGGATTGCTCTGAGCCGAAGGAGAAACCCGTGAGTAACTTCACGAAGCGCATGTGTATCGCTATCACCTCCGTGGTGGTGCAGGCGGAGCCGTAGTCGATGCCGGGGGTACCGCGTCGGCGGCGACGTCCGAGCATGTCCAGCGCCCGGCCGTCAGTGTCGCGGCCGACAATCACCGCTCGGGCGGCGGCCACGAGCACAACTGGGACCGGAGCGACGACCGCCGGTGGGGCCGCGACCACGACTACCGCTCGGACCGCGACCACCCAACTGGCCCTGCCCAGCCGCCCAAGTCCTATCGGCGCGGGCGCCGGACGCTGATCCGCACCGACTTGGCGGGCGGCACCCACGAGTTCGTGGCCTGGCTCGCGAAACGCGGACGGTGGCTGTCGTATTCGGTCGGCATGACCATCACCGACGCAATTCACCAGGCCGTACTCAAGGTGCCGCTCGCGGCATTGACGCCGGCCGTCGAGCCCGACGGAGAGATCCGCGACGGGGCCTGGGTCGCCGAACTCACCGGCGGCATGCTCGACGGCTGGCCGAAGGGCATGCGGCTGATCGTTCGGAAGGAACGACCGCACCCCGGCGCCCAGTTGAGGATCACGGATGCCGACGGCATGCGGATCACGTGCCTCGCCACCAACACTCCCGGCCGGCCCATCGCCGAGCTCGAACTCCGCCACCGCCTGCGGGCACGGGCCGAGGACCGCGTCCGGGCTGCCTGCGCGACCGGCCTGCGGAACCTGCCCCTGCACGACACCGCGCAGAACAGGGTCTGGCTGGAGATCGTCCAGATCGCACTCGACCTGCTGGCCTGGATGCCGATGCTTGCACTGAACGGCCAGGCCCGGCTCTGGGAGCCCCGCCGCCTGTGGCTCCGCCTGTTCAGCTCGTCACCACCGGCCGCCGCCAGATCCTCCGCCTCGCTCACCACTGGCCATGGACCGATGTCGCCACCAGCGCCCTCGGACGGCTCGACCAACTGCCCAACCCAGTCTGACCAGTAGCTTTCCCGTCCCTGCGAGCAGCACCACGTCTCCGGAGCAGTGGAACCCCGCGCCCACCCGACACGTCAGTCGGGCTACTGGCCTGCCCGCCAAAGCCACGGAACGCGAAACGGTCTGCCGACTCTGTCGGCAGACCGTCACGAAAGATCGAGGTTAGCGTGGCCATCCTGAGGCTGGCACACTGAATGTGTGTCCCCGTTGATGACCGCTGCTGATCAGATTGCGTCCTCATCGATTTCCGGCGCCGCAGTCGTGTCGGTCTGTGCATTGGTCTTCACGGTCGCCTCATTCTGGTGGCTCAATGCCAGACAAGGGCGCCTGAAGGCATGGGAGCCTCACTCCTTTGCAGCGATTTTCAACTACTCTCTGGTTCGCCTGCGGCTCCCCCTCGTCCTTCACAACACCGGCGCCACGCCGATAGTTGTGCAGGATGTCAGGCTCACCTTCCCTGATGAGCCCGCCTCTCATCTACCACTCTTGTGGATGTCTTCGCCGTCTCGTCTCCAACCCGGGCCGGACGAGGAACTGAAGTTGCCGGCCGGATTCGTTGTGGCCGGCAGAGAAGCTCAACAACTCTTCTTCGAGTTCGAGGCACCGTTTCCTGGGCTCCTTCCGAAGGCCCGTGACTACAAGGTCCAAATTCAAGTGAGGGTTGGCCACCGCAAGGGGTGGCGCCCGCTTCTGACGTTCACGTTGAGAACCACCAACATCATTGATCCCGACCGGTACGCCGTCTACAACAACGCACCTATTGAACTGACGAAGGAGGATCAGCAAAAGGCAGACGTTGCGCTCCTGGAGCTCCTGGACAAGCAGGAGAAGGACTCTTCCGCTCAGGGCGAGCCCAAGCCGCGAGACTCTTCGAGCGACGATGGCAACGCCGGTACCGACCTGTAGGCCGGGAAGATGGTCATGAGCTCGGCAAGGGCGGACGGGTTGGTGCACTGCACGTCCTAGGTCCTTCGCGACCTCGGGGACCGGCTTTCCCGTCCCCGTCGCGATGCGTACCGCCCCCTCACGAAACTCCGCCGTGAACTTGCGACGCTTCTCCGCCATGACGACCAACATCCCCTGCTGTCACGGACTCCACGCTACGAAGGGAACCTCACTCCAGGAACGACTCGAAGGAGCCCGCTCCAACCTGTGGTTCGCCGACAAGCGTGTTGCCGATCTTGAGATCCAGCTACTGGAACAGCAGCAGGCCGCCCGCGCCGCCGTCGTGGCTCGTAGCGCTGCTCGATGTGCGGACTGACAGTAGTTGTGTCGATACTTTGTGCCATGAACGAACGATTTTCCGCCATTCCCGGGAGTGAGCGCTCGGCCGCGCCCAGGGCGCTCTACGTAGGGCCCGTCGATGGCTCGACGCCGATCGAGGCCACGGTCATGCTGCGCCGTCGAGCGGAGGTTCCGCGCGATCTGATCGTGGGGACCGAGACGATTTCGCAGGCCGAGCTGGCCGAGCGGTACGGTGCCGACCCGGCCGATGCAAACCTGGTGCGCGATGTGCTGGGCCGCCAAGGTCTTCGGGTCACCGATGTCGATCTGGCCTCCCGGCGCGCCAAGGTGACGGGCACTGCGGACGAGATGGCCGCGGTGTTCGGGACCCAGCTGTCCCGGGTTTCCAGCCCGGACCCGACCGGCGGTGCGCCCATCGAGCACCGCCATCGCGAGGGCCCGTTGCGTGTGCCCGAAGAGCTGGACGGTGTGGTCGTTGCGGTGCTCGGACTGGACGACCGGCCGCAAGCCCGTCCCCGTCTGCGGCGCGCACGGGCTAGGGGGCGCCAGATCTCCTACAAACCGAATCAGCTCTCCAAGGTGTACCGGTTCCCTCCCGGCACCGACGGCAGCGGCCAGACGCTGGCGATCATCGAACTGGGCGGTGGCGCCGACCCGGCCGAACTGGAGACGTACTTCACCTCCCTGGGCGTGCCGACGCCCCGGGTGACCATGGTGAGTGTCGGAACCGGCCGCAATGTGCCGGGCGCAGACCCGGACGGCGCCGACGGGGAGGTGCTGCTGGACATTCAGGTCGCGGGCGCGTTGGCACCCGGCGCCCACCAGCAGGTGTACTTCGCGCACAACGACGACCAAGGCTTTGTCGATGCGGTGAGCGCTGCGGTGCACGCCACCCCGACGCCGGCCGCGTTGAGCATCAGCTGGGGCGCACCGGAGATCTTCTGGACGGACCAGGCCCGCGCGGTGTTCGACGAGGCGCTCGCCGACGCCGCGGCGCTCGGTGTGACGGTGTGTGTCGCGGCCGGTGACGACGGCAGTGACGACGGGGTCGGCGATGGTCTGGCGCACACCGACTTCCCGGCGTCCAGCCCGCATGCGCTGGCCTGCGGAGGTACCCGTCTGGACGCCGACCCTGACACTGGTGCCGTGAGCAGCGAGAGAGTGTGGGGCGGCGACGGAGATGGCGCCACCGGCGGCGGGGTCAGCGAAGCGTTCAGCCTTCCGGCCTGGCAGACCACCGTTGGCGTTCCGCACAACGGAGGTGCTCCGGGCCGCGGTGTACCGGATGTTTCGGGCGTCGCTGACCCGGCCACCGGTTACGAAGTGCTGGTGGACGGTCAACGCCTGGTCATCGGCGGCACCAGCGCCGTCGCCCCGCTCTGGGCTGCCCTGACCTGCCGACTCGTCGAGGCGCTCGGCCATCCGCTCGGCATGCTCCAGCCCCTGCTGTACGCCAACGCCACGCCCGGACACACCCCGCGCGGATTCCGTGACATCACTGTGGGTACGAACGGTGACTTCCGTGCCGCCCCCGGCTGGGATGCCTGTACGGGCCTGGGTGTCCCCGACGGCACAGAACTGCTCGCCTCTCTACGGGAGGCGGTGCCAGGCTGAGGCTCCCGGAGTCGGGCCCGCCGGGCGCCTTTGAGGGATGCCGGGCGGGCTTTCGGCAATCTGATGCGTGACGTGGCTATGCCTGAGCGAGTGCGGGGTCAACTCCGGCGGCAGGCCGATCGCGTTGCGGTAGACGGTGAACCGGTCGTTGATCTCGCGCGGCTGCAGACGGCCCCGCCGTTCGGTCAACCACAAGGCCGCATGATCCGGTGCACCAAACCGCGGGCGGACCTGACTACACAATGGTTGCCCCTGTACGGCGCAGGACTGGCCGTCGTCATATTCGGGGGTGCGGTGGCATTGCCGGGGGTCGCTCGGCGATGGTGTAGAGAGGCCGCGCGAAGTGTCACTTGCCAGCCGTCCCCTGACCTACCGTCAACAAGCCGGTCCTACACCGCGGTCCAAGTCGACAACCTGCAGTCGAACAAGACATCTGGCTTGAGGTGGTGGGTAGAAGGACGCAGCCGTGGGCACCTCCGACTTCGATGCTCACGGAACTGCGGACGGAGCGATTTTCAAGGAGCCCCAACAGCTGCTCAGGCTGGGTTGATTGGTGCGCTGGCACTGGCGATGAGCTGCTCCGCATCGGGCAGGAAGGCCTTGAGGTCGGTCTGGTCCTGGCCTTCGATCCCGATGGCGAACAGATGGCTTCTGCCCCCGTACCTGACATCGGACAGGTACAGCCGCAGCACCGCTGGCTCCGCGAGACCGTAGATATTGTCGCCGGAATTCGGCCAGGTCAGGAAGTCCGCGCAGGCCCGCGCCGGGCAGTCGGAGGCTTCGTTCACCGCCTTGCCGGAGATCGCGATGTCGACCACCTTCGCCGGGAGCGCGCCGGTGCCGATCGTGCCGCTGCGAGGTTCGGAGACCTGTAGGTTGGGGCGGCTCCTGAGCCAGGCCAGAAGCCCTGATGCGGTGCTGGGCACTCCGGCGGCACGCTTCCGGTCCTTGCCCACGGGGATGATGTCGGACCAGAACAGGACCCGGTGCGTATCCCAGTTGCCCTCCGGCGCCACGGAGAACTCGACGGGCTGGTCCTCATGGCTCTCCCACTGGCCTTTGAATATTACCGTCAGCTGCCCGTTGAAGAAGTGTGAAGTCCGGTACGGGCCCGCCGACAGGCTTCCGGGATCCGAACCCCCTGAGAGGCACGCCGGTGCGCAGCCCGGGATCCGTGCCGATGCCGTGGTCGTCGGAGTCCCGGATGACCTACCCGAGCCGCTTGCTTCGCCCGAGCCGCTGGTGCTGCTGCACCCGCTGACGAGTACTGCGGACAGCAGGACCGGAATGAGCCCGACAACGGATTTCATGACGGACTCCCCTTGTCCGGCGGCCAGGTCGACCTAAATGCTTACAGAGGTGCTGAAGGAAGTGAAGGAGGGCGAAGTCGCACATCCATGGGTATTAGCTCGCACGGCACGTTCCCCCCGGCCCACGAACTCCCCGGGCCCAGCGGACAGTAGGCGGCGATTACAGCCACCACAGCTGGTTCCGGCAAACCGCCCCACGACGGACGGTCACCTGCTGCCGATCACAACCCCGACCGGTATGAGTAGCACCGACTCGACCCACACCAGCCCCGTGACCAGCAAATTCAAGATGGAACCTCCTCGTTGGGAAGCCGGTGTGAGTCGGGGAGGGGCACGCGGTCTGGTGCGCACTTCATCGGCTCCAAAAGAGCCAATCTGCTTGTGTGAGGGGATGTTCACCGGTGCTCGGGGCGGGCGCGCGGGTGTATCGCGGCGGCCGCGGGAACGAGGGGGAGGGGGAGTGGGTCATGACGAGCGGGGATGAGACTCAGGGGGCGGTCTTCGGCTTGGGGCCGCTGCAGACGCGTGCCCTGGCCCGTGAGGCTGGGCGGGCGCGGGGGTTCCTGGCCGCAGGGGAGTGGTGTCCGGCCGCGGCGGACTGCGAGGCAGCGGCGGCTGTCCTGGGCCGTCTCGTGGCTCCGCTCCCGGCCCGGCGGGCTGCGACCGTACGGACGCTGGCCACGGACCGGGACCGGCGACTCCAACGCCTCCTGCGCACGACCCTCTATCACCTTGACGCAGGCACCGTCAGCCCGCCGGCAGCCGCCCTCTTGGCCGCCGTGGCCCGCGCTTTCCTGCCTTGGTACGCGACCCCGAACCCGCCGGCCGCGGCGGCGGCCCCGAGATACGGGACCCCGGCGGGGACGGCAGAGGGCTTGGCCGTGCCGCCGACGGAGGCTGGCGAGGCCCTGCTCCCCGATTTGATCGCGCTGTTCGCCGTGCTGGCCTCGGCGAGCCTGCCCGGGACCGTCCCGCTCACGCCGCCGGTCGAGCCCTGGCAGCTCCGGTACGCGGGCCGCTTCCGTCGGTATGGCAGACCCGCTTTCGGGGTGTGGACGGCTGAGACCGTCGCCTGCCGGCGTGCGGGGGTAAGGCCGGCCCGTGGACCGTGACCTGCGACTGGCGTCTGATCTCGCTGGGCTGCCCGTGCGGGGTGGTGACCCACGAGCACGGCCTGGCCTTCTCCGAAGTCTGGCTTCTTCTGCCGGATATGTGACCAGGTGTCGTGGCCGACCGCCCGCGCAACGACGCTCAGTCACAGCCAGCAGGTTGGAAAGGGCTCAGTGGCGGTATTGGGTCCGATGGAGATCGGTGTGCCGGCGCCGAGGGCGTCTTCGAGGCACTCGCGCAACACGGTGTCCTCGCTGTCCCGCGGGACTGGGGGAGTGCCGCTCATGGTCACGGCTCGCGCCGTGGGGGGCTGCGGCTTGCTTCCGGTGCAGCACCGTCGAAGGGGCTGCTGGGCCCGATTGCGCGGGCTGAGCGGGCGGTTGTGTAGCTTCACCGGATGCGTGACATCGGTTTGCAGTGGCCGGTGAGATTCTGCTGCATCCTGGCACTCCCGGAGTTGGGGATGCTGTTCTTGCGGTATCCCGAATTCCGGTATTCTTGATTTGTTCTGTGGTAGGTGGGCTTGAGTGACCGTCAATGACGAGCAGGCTGAGGGGGCGAGGTGCCGGAGAGGAATGTCGAGTTCGGGAAATACGGGGCTCGTGGTCTTAAAGGGCATGAGGCGGTGGCCCGTCGGCTCGACGCACTCGCCGGCTTTGTCGCCACTCCGGTCACGGTGCGGCGTGGTCTGCTGGCCCGGCTGCACTACCTCACCCGCAGCGACCATGCCCGCGCTGCTGCCCGCGATGCGGGTCTGACCGTCACGGAGCGCACGTTGAAGGCGTGGCTGGATGGCAGGCGGAGTCCGTCGGCGAAGAACCTCGACAGGATCGAGGCCGCTTACCGTACTGTGCGACGGCACAACGTGGCCCGGTACTTGCTTGCCCGCCTGAATCGTGAGGGTCGTGGCACCCGTGTGGAGTTCCACCCGCTGAACCAGTCCCAGGTTCCGAGGCCGCGTCAGCGGGTGATCGAGTACCGCACGCTCAATGTCCGTCACTGGGACCGCATTGTGCTGGCCTGGGTCGAGGACGACGACGAAGCACTCGACGATGCCTGGGTCAACGACGCGGTCATCGACTTGGGTTCCCAGTGGGGCGAGTACGAGTATGTGACCAACGTCGGGTTCGCGGCCTGATCCCCTTGTAGAGTCTCGGATTTCGTGTCGGAATGTCATTGTCGATGTCATTGTCGATGTCGATGTCGATGTCGGATCGGAGCCGGATCCGACGCGGGGCTGAGATCCGCAGGTCGCTGCCGAACCTCGTTTGAATGAAGCCTTTGCGGGTGTGCTCCCGTCGACGTGTCGGCGGGAGCACCGTGCTGTTGAGGGCAGGCCTGTTCTGTCGCATTGAAGCTGTCGGATTTTCGTCGCGTCACGTGCTGGGCGGCTGACCGGTGTCATCGAAGTCGGTCGATCACGGCGTCTTGACCTGCGGTGATGAAGTTCGATGACATAACGTCCGAGTGTCGCGTGATGGGCCGGACTGTTCCGAACCGCTACGAACGTGATTCCCATGCGGACGGCCTGCCTGTTGTGGCGGCGCCGCCGAAAAGGCTCCGCGGTCACCCTGAGATTCGTCTCGCTGAGCTGAGTGCTGTGGGGTCATAGGCTGTGGGCGATGGGGTGCAGCGGTTCGTACAGCGGGAGTTCGGCGCCGCTGGGGAGCCGGATCGCAGTCAGTTTGCCCCAGCGCTGTTCGCTGATCGGGCGGGTGATTTCGACGCCCCGCGCGCGGAACTCGCCGAGCTGGGAATCAAGGTCGTCGCACATCAGGTAGAACTCGTGCTGGGGCGGGCCGTCGGTCGGGTGCACGGCGATCTCGGCCGGGGGCAGCTTGAAGATGAGCCAGCCGCCGCCCGCGTCGACGCCGGGAAAGTCGAGGACGTCACGGATGAAGGCGCGGTCCGCCTCGGCGTCCTGGCTGTAGAGGATGACATGTGCACCGCTGATCATGGCTGGCTCCTGCCCGTCGATGTGCTGGCGGTCGTGTCCCCGGCATCCTGGCACGATCAGATCCCAAAGACCTTCGACTGCATTCGACGACACGACGACTGAGCGGGGGTGTCTTTTTCTTGGGTCTTCCACGATTTTCGTAGGCGTTGATCGCCTGAGTCCGGCAGGCAGTTGAGCCGGATGAGCTGGCGGGGAGTGCGTGTCCGGCGCGTTCGTAGGTCGGGCGTTTGAGCAGTTTGATCTTGTTGTTGACGCCTTCGGTCCGGCCGTTGTGGTGGGGCGGGGGCAGGGCGGCATCGACGGCGGCGCGGTCACGTTCGAGGCCGTTCGTGAAGGAGTGCAGGAGCGGCAGATCGGCCGCGCGGACGTCAAGGATCCAGCTGGTCGGGGCTTCATCATTGCCGTCGGCCGGGACCAACAGGTCGGCGAAGGCGCGGATCTGGGTCGCGAGGGCTGTCATTTCCGGGCAGGCGCTGGCGACTTGGCCGAGCAGGGCGTGCTGGTCGGTGTCTTTTGTGTGTGGCGAAGCCGTGGGTGCTGCCGTGTTTTCGTCTCCGGGGTGCGGTGTCGCGCCGTTTCCGGGGTGCCGGCTGCTGGGTGTGAACGTCGCTGCGGGCGGGGGAGTCGTGTGGCGTGCCGGGTCCCGGTGAGGCTGGGGTGACGACTCCGGGGGTTGGCTGCCAACTTGGTGGAGTTGGGTGAATGTGGTCATCCGTTTTCCGGCCGGTTCGGGCATGAGGGGAGCCCGGCAGTCGGTGGCAGCCGGCCCGTAGCGACAGAGGGCGGCCGGCCGCGCAGTGTGTGGTCTTGCCGGTTTCCGACCGGGCCGGGTCATGGCGCGGGTCCTGCCGGGAGACGTCTCGCCGCGCGGGCGGTGGAATGCAGCATGAGACCCGTCCGTATTTCCTCCTATTTGGGGGAGTTGAGTAAGGGTCGGTGGCGGGGTGGTGGATCGTCGCTGGCTGGTGTTGTGTGGTGCTGTCCGTGCCGGTTTCGGTCCGCCAGGTGCGGGGTCCGGCCCTTGCTGGAGTGCGGATTGCCGGCCGTGAACTTCGTTCCATGGGCGGGGAGTCGTGCGGGACAGGTTTATGGATCCCGGTGGAGTGGGGACACTATCCGTAAGAGTTGGTTACCAACTTGGTTAAGTTGGCCCGAGTTGGTCCTCCGTTTTCCTGTCAGCCCAGGTGGAACAGAGGTTGCCGGCCTGTAGCAGCAGGCCCGCAGGGGGAGTGTCAGCAGCCCCCGAACAGACGTGTGTGGCCCCGCCGGATCCCGATCCGGCGGGGCCACTGTCGTAGAGGCCGCACGCAGGATGCGGCAGATACGCCTCCCGCACCTGCATGTCTTCTCTCTCAGCCACGTTCTGACGTGCCGTCGGCAGGGCATCTCTGGGAACACGCATATGCGGCTGCTACCGCACGTGCACGGTTGACTGCCTGACCGTCTCACCTGGGCTGACACGAGAGGAAACATGATGAGGACCCGCCTGCCCGACATACACCGTCCCCCTGCCGCACCAGCACGTGACGAACGCCCCGCCGCCGTGGCGCAGCTTCCCGTGGCAAACGCGGTGGCCGCCGTGGTGATCGCCGTCGCCGCACTCCTGGGAGCCATCGCCGTCCTGCTGGTGATGCCCGGCCAGCTCGAAGCGCTGGGCACGGCCGTGACCCTCGCCGGCTCAGGCTTCACCCTCGCCGCCAAGATCGCAGTCCCACGCTCAGCCTGACACCTGACACCTGACACCTGACACCTGACACCAGGCCCTTGACGCCAGACATCAGACCCCAGCGGCTCTGGCTCGGCTCCCGGCTGCGGACCCGGGCTGGCGGTGACGTTGTTCGGCGGGTTCTGGCAGCGATCACCGAGGGGGCGCGGTCCGTGGTGGGGGCGTTCGATTCCGGACCGTGAGCCGGGGTATGCCCCGCCGTGGTACGCCGGTTATGACGCACCGTCATGTCCCGGTGGGGCGGGCTGAACTGTGCCGTCGGCGTCGACGTCCAGGGCATGAACCATGACGAACTCGCGTGGCAGGATGCGCTGTTCAAGGGAGTCGAGGTACTGGCCACCACGGCGGTGCACGGCGCGTGCGGGATGGTGGTGCGACTGAGCGGCAGCCGTGACGCGGGCTCGTGTCCGGCCTGCAGCCGGGCGTCGATACGCGTGCAAGACCGCTGCGAGCGTCGCTTGCAGGATCTTCCGCTGGCTGGGCACGCGGTACGGATCCTGTTCTCGGTGAGGCGCTTCGCATGCGCTGACGGCGCCTGTCTCAAGCGCACATTCGCTGAGCAGATACCAGGGTTGACCAGCCCATACGCCCGCGTTACTGATCGACTCGGCGCCTTGCTCGACCGGATCGCGCTCGCGTTGGCCGGCCGTGCCGGGGCGCGAATGGCCAATGCCCTGGGTCTGGCAGCGGGGTGGGGGCGCCGCGCTCGGCGCTATGGATGCCCTGCTGGTCGCAGACCGGTTCCATCTGTGGCAGAACCTCGGGCAGGCGGTTGAGGAGTGCGTCGCGGCTCACCGCGACCAGCTGCGCGCCCTCACCCTGCAGTCCGAGGAGGAGGCCGCGATCTCGACCCGCAGCACCCGCCAGGAGACGTCGATTACCGCCGATGCGTTGCCGACCGGCCCATGCCGCGCTCCCTCCGGAGTCGCGTCGGGAGCTCAAGCCCCTGGGCTTCTCTCGATTGCGGCCGAGCCGCCGGCGTCGATGCGCAGACGGTAGCCGGAGAGGTCGGGCCGGGCCGCTTCGTACAACTCATCCGGCAGGTCCACCTCGTGAGCGACTCTGCCTTCCGACAGAACAACCCCGGTCTGCGGTGGGGCGCCCTCAGACTGAACGCCGGGCCATGCCGCCGACACGATGTTTCCGGACTCGTCGGCCACAACGAGCAGCTTGGATGTTCGCAGTACACGCTCCATGGCCGAATCCTCCCTAATCCACTCTCTGCCCGCGAAGGACAAAATTCGAGTCAGAGGCGCCGGAGTTCACAACGGTCACCCAGTAGGAAGTGCGCGGAGGGGCACCGAATTGCGGGATGCTCTGAATACCGTAGCTAGTAACATCCATCTTCGGATCCTGCCCGACGCCGCGGGGTTCTGCCGCGATGAACTGAACGCCCTGCCATGTGTCACCCCATGACACCCAATACGTGTCCGACCCTCCAGCCGGCAGCCAGTACCAGCCAGCTTCCCAAGCCATGGCTACCTCCAGTTGACTCAGAGGTTTCCCCCGATTTGCTCACATATCGACCATACTCGGATGCATCCGACTCGGCAGGTCGGCGGCATGTTTCGAATCTTTAGCGGTAGTGATCCTTCCTTCCGGTGCTGCGGTCTGTGCAGCAAACGGAATTTCCCTGTCTTGCCGTAACGAGAATGACCCGATAGCCCGAAACATGATGGATCATCAGATGCGGGTTGGCGTCAGGCGGAACTCCACGTGAAAGCGAACTACCTCGACGGATGGTTCGACGTCGCCGGGCTTCTCCCGCCTGGAGGCCATCCGCGTGCTGCGACCCGGGACGGGGCGACGTCGTGGACGGCCGCTGAGGGTTCGGGGTGGCAAGGGCGTACTGCTCGCGCGCCAACCGGGCCTACTTACATCGGCGCAGGATCCGCTGCACCATTCCGGAACCAGCGGACCAGGCCGGCCACCACAAGCGCCGCGGCAGCAGCGGCGGGCACCCTCCCGCCTTCGACCGCGAGGACTACAAGGCCTGCCACGCGGTCGAGTGCGGGATCGACCGCCTAAAACGCAAACGAGCGGTGGCTACCCCGCTTCGGCAAGCTCTCCGTCCGCTTCGAGGGCCCTGTCGGGAGATGTTGTCAGGATCGATGCGGTTGGCGAGTTCTTCTGCGGGCGCGAGTTCGCGGTTGTGCTGGGCGAGGGTGAGCAGGCGGATGGCGTAGGCACGGCGCTGGATGCCGGTGCCGTGCTCGGCGATGAAGCCGACGAGCTGGCGGGCTTGGTCGATGTTGCCGTCGGCCAGGGAGAGGACGGTGGCGAACAGTGCCCCGGGGGCACCGGTCAGGGCAGTCCCGGCAACATGGCCACATGAGTGACTTCGGGGGGCGGGGACGGTCGAGCGGTCTCAGCGACGCCGCATCCCCCGTCCGTGGATGAGCCAGGGCGGTTTCAAGTTCCGTGATTGGTCTGGGTGTTGGGGATGCCGAGGATTGTGAGGGCTCGTGTGGGTTCGTCGCGGATGGCTCGGGTGGTCTTGGCAATGTTGTCGGCTCCCAGGATCTTCAGGGCGCCGGTGGCGAGGTTGCGGAAGGTGGCCATGGCGCGGGGTGCGGTGCCGGTGTGCATGCGGGAGGCGTCCTCGGCGAAGGTTACATCTCGGATGTTGCCGTGATCGCGGATCCGGAACCGCCCCGAGGTGAACGCGCAGGTCAGCGACCCTGCCCTCGTCCAGCGGACCCAGGTTCTCCAGCACGGCAGGGATAGGGGAAGATGCAACAGCAGGCACGGGACACTCTCATGATCATCGGGCTGAGACACCGCCCAATATCCTGCGCGAAGTATGGACTGGAGGTTCCGGTCGGCGGCGGAGGCCCAACACTAATGATCACCGGAGTCACCAGGGAGCCCGCAGCATGACCGGCACCACGGAGGCCCTTGGCGGGTCGGCTGTAGTCGACAATGCAGCACGAAGTGTCACGCGCCCGTTCTACGTATACGCCGTGCTCGCCAACACGCTGTTCCAGCGCGGCGTATTCGTCCTCTTCCTTTATCAGCGAGGCTTCTCCGCTGGGCAAGTGGCCCTACTGCAGACACTGCTCTACCTGGTCAGCGGACTTGCGGAGTTGCCGACGGGAGTCATCGCCGACCGAATCGGCAGGCGTGCCAGCATCGTGATCGGCCAGGTGCTGATAGCTGGATGTCTGCTCGGTCAGGTGGCGTTCTCCAACTACTGGGTGTTCCTGGCGCTGTTCATCGGGCAGGGCGTGGGCATGGCATGTGTGTCCGGTTCGGACACCGCCCTGCTGTACGACCTGCTCGTGCGTCGTGGTGCAACGGCCAGCTACGTCAAGATCAAGTCCCGGTTCACCATGCTCGGGACGGTCACCTCGGGAGCCGCCATCGTCCTCGGCGGCCAACTGCAGCAGATTTCCTGGGGAGTCGTCTACGTCGGCTCGGCGGCGTGCCTCGTCCTGGCCGTGGTGGTGCTGATGTCACGGGTGCCCGAGATCCGCGGCGCGGACGCGGTGGACGAGCAGGACGGAGCCGAGGAGCACGGCGACGCCACAGCATGGCGGGCGATGCTTCGGGTCGCCACGCCGGCGCTCGTGACGCTTGTCGTGGTGTCCGGATTGATGCATGCGACTTTGACGCCGTACATCATTTTTACGCAGAAGACCCTCTCCGATCAGGGAGCGGGCACCGCATTGGTCAGCGTGGTCATATCGGCGGGATTCTTCGCTGGCGGGCTCACTCCGCTGCTGTCGGACCGCGCGGACCGGCGCATCGGGTATCGGGTCATCGTCCCGGTGTCTCTCCTGACGCTCGCCGCGGCGCTCGGCCTGAGCGGCCTCGGCCTTGTCTGGGTCACCATCGCCGCGTTCCTGGGCCTGGTCGGAATTCCCGAGATCACCGCCGTGATCGTGGACAACGTGTTCAACGAGGCAGTGCCGTCGCGCCACCGGGCGAGCCTGCTGTCGATGATCGCATTCGTGGAGTCGGCGCTCATCGGCATCGGCTATCTCGTCCTCGGCGCGCTCATGGAGGGGCTGGGCTCCAGTGTGGGCATGGCCACCTACGCTGCGGTCCCCCTGCTGGCATGTCTCCTGTGGCTCCCGGTGCTCTTCCGAGGGGCACGGGTGACCACCGAGATCGAGAAGCCCGCCGACCAAAAGGCATCCTGAAACAGACCATCTCGAGCAACGCCCTGCCCGATGGCAGGGGCGTTGCTCGCTGACATGCCGCTCCCAGTCGGCGACGGAGCTGTCATCGCGACGATCAGCGCCGAAGGGGATGGGAAGAATCGCCTCCCCTGCCTGGCCACCCGTCCCCGTGCAGGCGACGGCTGAACGCCGACGGGCATGGTCCGGGCGCCGTTGTGGCCCGCTCGCCGGGTTGCTTCTTCGGGTTCCGCTCAGCCGATGAGGGCGCGCCGGTACGCCTGTTCGTCCTCGTCTCCGAAGACGGTGAAGACGACGCGGTCCAACCGGCCGGGGTGCGCGTCGAGCCAGTCGGCGACGGTGCGCAGGGCGACAGGGGCGGCCTCGACCTTGGGGTAACCGAAGACCCCGGTGCTCACGGCGCAGAAGGCGAGGGTGCGAATCATCTCCACCTCGGCGGCCACGTCCATGCAAGCCCGGTAGGACGAGGCCAGGGCCTGCGCGTCACTCGCACGGGGACGGCCGTCGATGACAGGGCCGACAGTGTGCAGGACGTACCGGGCCGGCAGATGGTACCCGCGGGTGATCTTGGCGGTGCCGGTCGGTTCGGACGCGCCCTGCAGGGTGATGATGGTGTGGCAGTCGTCGCGCAGACGGGGGCCGGCGGCGCTGTGGAGAGCGTTGTCGATGCAGGTGTGCAGAGGGTGGAAGCAGCCCAGCAGCGCACTGTTGGCGGCGTTGACGACGGCGTCCGCCGCGAGAGTCGTGATGTCTCCCCGCCACAGCACCGTCTGACCCGCCGCTCGGAAGACGGAGCGGGGGAACTCCTCTGCGACTGTTGGAAGTCGATCCACCGAGACGGTCGGCCGCAGATGCCGCTCCGCGCCGAGGACCGCGTCCACAGCGTCGGACGCGCCCTCGGGCAGCGGGCTTGGAGCACGGGTGGTCAGCAAGGCGCGCAGTATCCGCCGGGCCGTCTCCGCGTCGACGCCGACCGGACCTCGCAGGGAGTCGGCCCGCGGCCCCAGCCGGGGCACGGCCGGGTCGACGCTGAGCAGTCTCAGTGCCGAGCGCACCTGCTCATCCAGCCGGTCGGCCGGGGCGGGAATCGCCGCCGGTCGGAAGGGATCGTCCAGAGTGATTGCCGCGCGGTAGGCGGCAAGGGACAGCATCGAGGGTTGCGCCTTGTGCTCGGCGAAGCCGCCGGACTGGGCGCCGAAAGGGGTCATGGAAGGCTCCGGGTGTCACGGACGAGGATGAGCCGATGGCCCGGTGGGAACACGTCGCTGCGTACGTGCCGGGCCATCGGCTGGATCAGGTGAGGCCAATCTGCTGGAGGAAGGTCTGGTTGTCCCAGAAGCCCTTTCCGTCCGGCATCGGCCGTGAGAAGGTGCCCTGCAACACGCCGGTCACGGCCGTCAGATAGGGCGGCTTCTGCCGCGGGCGTTCGACGTCCTCGCTCGCCCTGTGTCGGGGCCGGCGGCGGTCTGGTAGTGGAGCGTGGCGCCGTCGGCGCTGTACGTGCTGTGGAAGACGACGCCGTTGCCGACGCTGAAGCAACAGGGCTACAGCAACAAAGAGGCGGCGAGACTCGTAGGCGTCCATCCCCGGACTGCCCGGGGATGGCGCAACGGCCGCGTCAACAGAGGCAGGGTCTGGCTGCCCGTTCGTTCAGAGCGGGCAGCCGTCCCTGCGTCGGCGGGCCGCTACCTCCGCGAAGATGAACGCATCCATATCGCGGACCGACTGCGGGAGAAGGCATCCATCCGCGCGATCGCCGCCGAGCTGGGCCGCAGCCCCTCGACGGTCAGCCGGGAGATACGCCGCAATGGCGCTCTCTGGCGTGGGACCCAGTGGACCTACCGGCCCCACGCCGCCCAGGCCCGCGCCGAGGCCCGCCGGCCCCGCCCCAAGCCCGGCAAGATCGGACAGAGCCCGAGGCTGCGGGACTACATCCAAGAGGGACTCGAACGCCGCTGGAGCCCCGAACAGATAGCCCAGCAGCTCCGCCGGGACTTCCCCGACGACCCGGAGATGCACGTGACACACGAGACCATCTACCAGGCTCTCTACGTCCAGGGCCGGGGCGAACTGCGCAGGGAACTCACCCGCGCCCTGCGATCGGGGCGGGCGCGGCGCAAGCCGCACCGGCAGTCCAACAAACGCCAACCGCGCTTTACGGCACCGATGGTGATGATCAGCGAGCGGCCCGCCGAGGCGGAGGACCGCGCTGTCCCCGGGCATTGGGAAGGCGACTGCATCGTCGGCCCCGGCCACCGCTCCGCGATCGGCACCCTCGTCGAGCGCTCCACCCGGTTCCTGATGCTGGTCCACCTGCCCGACGGGCACCGGGCCGAGCGCTTCCACCTCGCCCTGGCCGACACCGTCAAGCAGCTCCCGCCCCACCTGAAACGGTCACTGACCTGGGACCAGGGCAACGAAATGGCCGGCCACCAGGTCTTCTCCACGGCTGCGGACATGCGGGTCTACTTCTGCGACCCTGCCAGTCCCTGGCAGCGCGGCTCGAACGAGAACACCAACGGCCTGCTGCGGCAGTACTTCCCCAAGGGCACCGACCTCGCCGTCCACACCCGCGAGCACTTGGATGCCGTCGCCGCTGAACTCAACAGCCGCCCACGCAAGACGCTCGGCTGGGAAACCCCAGCCGAGCGTCTGTCTAAACTGCTCGCCACCACACGTCAGTGATCACGTGTTGCGACGATCATTGGAATCCGCCCCGTGGGGTGCGGGCGCTCTGTCATGTCACCGACGGATGGATCAGAAGGGGTAGTGGGCCTGCTGGGTCGCGATGGTCACCCAGCGAGTGCTGGAGAATGCCTCGCCGCGCGGCGGAAACCCCTGGCAGCGGTGCTATGTGCGCCGCTTCGCCGTTTGACCTCGGCCTGCGGCGTGGATGCACCAGCCGAGCGCGGCTCCGACGGCGTACCAGAACAGGTCGGGCGTATGGAAAGTGGAACCCAGAATGAGGTGGGCGACGACGCTCCGCCGGGACAGCTCCGCGGGTACCCCGCTGAGCTGGAGGAACTCGACCGCCCAGCTGATCCCCAGTGCGACCCCGGCAGCCGTCAAGGGCTTCGCCCGGGGCGCGGCCAGGACGACAAGGGTGTAGACGAGGGTGGTGTAGAGCGCGTCCCCGGAGTACTTGGCGACGTCTCCTTCCATCCCGGCCCTGGCCCCGAGCCCCACGGCAACCGTCAGCACGGCCGCCCCGGACGCCATGAGGCGGGTGCGCACCGGGCCGCCGCCGGTCACCAGTGGATCAGTCACGCGGACACCCTCTCATCCGGCCGCGTCGGGGCTCAGCCGCTCTCGTCGTGCTCCTGCCCATGTCAAGGCGCTCGGCGGCAAGTTGAAGATCGTCGCTGACTTCGGTGATGAGACCTACGTCCTCGGCTGACCCGATGCGGCGCCACCGGCCGCTCCGTACGTCTGAGCGTCCCGTACCGGGGCGCAAGGCGCATGCATCGCTCGCCCCCGGCGGCCGATTCCTCTGAGCGGCGGGGCCCCGGCCCCCGTACGGCGAATGGGCGGGCCGGGTGGCGGTCACGTGGACGCCGCGCTGGGATGGGAGGATGAGTCGTCGGACGGTTCGCTGGGATCCCGAATTGCCCGCAGCGGCCGGTGCCGCGGCCATGGCCACCGGCATCGTGTCCGTCGGGCTCCAACTGGCCGGCCACCGGACGCTCTCGTTGATTGCCCTCGCCGTCGACATGGCCCTGTGGCTCCTGCTCGCCACAGCTTTCACCAACGAGCTGCTCCGGCACCGGGACCGCTGGACCGCGCAGGCCGCCACCCCGCCCGCGCTCACCGCGGTCGCGGCCACCACCGTGCTGGGCACCCGGCTGTCACTGCTCGGGTGGCAGGAGGTCGCGACGGCCCTGCTGGCGATGGCGGCGCTGGTGTGGCCACTGCTGCTGGTGAACGTCCTGCGGCACGAGGGGCACCGGATGCCGGGTGCCGTCTTCCTCATCTGCGTCGCCACTCAGGGACTCGCGGTGCTCTGCGGGAGGCTGTCCGCCGCGGAGGGCGGTACCTGGCTCGGCTGGGCGGCCCTGGTCTTCTTCTGCCTCGGCCTGCCGCTGTACGGGGTCGCGCTGGCCCATTGCGACTACCGGCAGGTCCATGATGGGACGGGCGACCAGTGGGTGGCCGGCAGTGCACTGGTCATCTCGGCCCTCGCCGGGTCCGTACCTGACCGGTTCCACGCTGTGGACCGGGGGCGCGCACACCGTGCTGCGGGCCGCCGCGCTGGTGCTCCTCGCCCTCTCCCTCGGCTGGTACGCCGTGCTGATGTGTGCGGAGATCCGACGGCCGCGCCACATGTACGGCATCATGCGCTGGTCCAAGGTCTTCCCGCTCGGCATGACCGCGGTGGCGTGCCTGTCCCTGTCCACGTCGGCCGGCGTCGCGTGGCTGGAGCCTCTGGGGCTCGTCCTGCTGTGGATCGCGGCGGGCGCCTGGCTCCTGACGTGCGCCGCGCTGATCCGGATGCGCACCCGGGCGCAGCGAACATCACAGGGGCGAGGGCCGCCCCGGGCGCATACGAATATACCCGGCTTGTTGTCCGTTTCCGCAGGTCATGCGGCCTGTTCTGTTTGGAGGGTCACTTGGTCGCCGAGTTGGTTGAGCCGGCTCACCAGTCGTCGGGTCCGGCGGGTTCGGCCGGTGCATTCGAGGAAGTAGCCGCCGCTGAGGTCGGCGTACTCGATGTCGTGGGTGAACGTGCGCCAGACCTCGATGAGGATGGAGTGTTCCAGGACGACCAGGGCGCGTTTCTTGCCCCGGCGGCAGCGGATGTGTCGGTACCGGGCAGCGAGGCAGGTGTCCTTGGTGCGCGAGGCGCTGACGGCGGCCTGGCCGAGCGCCGCCTTCAGCCGTGGATCGCCGTGACGGGTCTTGCCGGTGGGCTGCCTGCCCGCGGACTCGTGGTTGCCGGGGCAGACGCCGACCCAGGCCGCGACCCGATCCCGAGCGGCAGCCGACCATGACCGGACACCACCCCTCCCATACGAACGATGCGAGCAATCCGTACTCCGAGGCCCGCTGGCCGATGGCCGGAGCCGTCCTCGCCGCCGTGGTGTTGACTCTGGTGCTGCCTGACGACCTGCGCCTGGGACCCCGCTGGGTGCTCCCTCTCGTCGAAGGACTGCTCCTGGTGGCGCTGATCGCGGGCGACCCCGTTCGGATCAGCCGCCGTTCGGCTGCCCTGCGCGCAGTAGCGATCGCCCTGGTCAGCGTGCTGATCTGTGGCGCCATCTGGTCGACGGTCCGGTTGATCGACGACCTCGTCAGCGGCGGGACCGAGACCAACTCCGCTTCCGCCCTGCTGCAGGCCGGCGGCAGCGTCTGGGCCTCCACCGTCCTCGCGTTTTCCCTGCTGTACTTCGAACTCGACAGTGGCGGAGCAGCCGCCCGGGCCCACCACATGCCCCCCACCCCCGCCCTCGCCTTTCCCCAGCACATGAGCCCCGAACTGAACGCCGCGCACTGGCGCCCCCGCTACATCGACTACCTCTACCTCGGACTCACCAACTCCACCGCCTTCAGCCCCACCGACGTCATGCCACTGGCCCCTTGGGCCAAGATCGTCATGGCCGTCCAGTCCCTCGTCTCCCTGCTCGTCCTCGGACTCATCATCGCCCGAGCCGTCAACGTTCTCGCCTGACAACCCGCCGCGGCAGACCACCGCACGGCGAACCGCTACGCCTGAACCCGCCTAGCCCGGAAGACCATGGCCGATGGGATCACGAGCGTTTGGCAATGAGGGACGACATCGTTGGTCGGCGCGGTCCGCCGATGGGAGTGCCGCACGGCACTCCACCCGCTCGGGACGTGGAGCTGCGCCCTGTGTGTGGACAGCGGTGGGCCCTCGCATCAGGGCCGAGGCAGTCACGGCGTGACCGGCAGGACGCGTCGGCCGCAGCCGGTTCTGTCGGCCGGCCGGGTTCCACGCGCTGAGAGTGTGCGCGCACGTTCGGCCCGCCGGGGATCGCGTGCCTCTCGCGAGAGAGAGGCCCCGAGGTGGCACAGGTGTCCGCGTTCGAGCTGTGGTTCAAGACCCGGAGCCGGGAATTCGAGGAGGTCGACGCCGCCCTGCAGGAGTGCTTCGGTCGCCGGGGCGGCCGGACGGCCCAGTGGCGCGAAGTTGAGTCGGCGAAACCGGTCTGGCCGTGCCGATGCGCGTTCGTGGCGCAACACAGCTGTCCGCGCCGCTTCCGGCGCCTGGAATCGGGTGACTGCCGACACGGGGGTGTCCGACGGCTGGCCGTTGAACGCCGGATCGTGGCTATGCTCGGTGTAGACGCGCTGTCCTGCGAAAACGGCCACGCAGTGGCTGGAAGGGAAATCCGCTGCGGGCGGGTTCGAGACCCGTTCCCGAGCCGGCGCGATCGGCCCCGATGCCTTCGGTCCGATCCTGAAGGGCCTCATTGAGGCCGTGTTGAGGCCGCAAGGACAGGAACAGACTGACAAGGATTGAGTAGTACCGGCATGGATCACCCCTTCTGGCCTGGGAAAACGCCGTAGATGGGCGTGGATCGGCAAGGGCCGCCAAGATCCTCAAAGGACTCATCATCCGTCGGCCGTGGGTTCGAGTCCCACCCGCCCCTCCTGTGCAGGTCTCTGACCTGCGGAAACGTTCATTTTTGGGTGTCGGAGCGTCAACTTTGCCTGAACGGACTGAATCCGCTGCGCGCGGGTTTGGAGTCCGGCGGTGGTCGGGGGAGTTCCCACCCCTCTGACCTGCGGCGAAGTAGGTGATCGAGGTTGTCGCTCGCTGTCCGGGCGACTGCCCTGAGGGGTGATGCCAAGATCCAGGGGCCGTACAGCGGCCGGGACGGCGCAGCCGTGGCTGCGCCGACGGTGTCTTCGGGCCGGTTCGTTGTCCCATTTGTTTGTTGTGTGGGCATGGGGCTGCAATCCACAGCGCGGCCAGTCGAGTACCGGGCCGGCAGCGGAGTCGGCGCAGATGCCGGTACGTCTGGTGCGCAGGCAGGGGTAGGACGACGCCAGCTGCTGCCTGCGCTGTGGAGAGGCTGTCGCCTTCGTGCCGCTCTCCCGTGTTCTGGGCACGGCCTCGCTTGGTGTCGGGGCCGGTCACCTCTCGTCCCGTCGGGACGAGAGACTGAGGACGGATACGCTGGTGGGATGATCGAAATTCTTCCTCCCTGTCCGAAGTGCTCGTGTGAGTACACGTACGAGATGAACGCTCTTGTGGTGTGCCCGGAGTGCGGCAATGAATGGGTGCCCGCCGAGAGCGGTGCCGAGGGCGGCGACGCCGCTGGGGAGCGCGTTGTCAAGGACTCTGTCGGCAATGTGCTGCAGGACGGCGACTCCGTGGTTGTGGTCAAGGCGCTTAAGGTCAAGGGGAGCCCGTCGGGGATCAAGGCCGGCACGAAGGTGCGCAACATCCGGCTGGTCGACGGGGTCGACGGCCACGACATCGACTGCAAGATCGACGGTTTCGGGGCGATGCAGCTGAAGTCGAGCGTGGTCAAGAAGGGCTGACCTGCCCGCCCCGCCCGCCGGGGCGGCCCGGCAGCGGCAGGATGCTGAATTGCAAAATTTCGCAATTGGTTAGATGCTGTGTTGGCTGTGCTCGCAGGTAGCCGCGGGTACAGCCCTTTATGTCTGCCCCGGTGGGGCGCTGTCGGGGAAGCCGAGGGGTCGTGTCTGTTCCGCTGTACCAGGCCAAGGCCGAGTTCTTCCGGATGCTGGGGCATCCCGTGCGGATACGGGTGCTGGAGCTGCTGCAGGATGGGCCGATGCCGGTACGCGATCTGCTGGCCGAGATCGGCGTGGAGCCCTCAGGTCTGTCGCAGCAGTTGGCGGTGTTGCGCCGCTCGGGCATCGTCCGGTCCAGGCGCGAGGGCTCGACGGTCGTCTACGAGCTGGCCGGCGGGGACGTAGCGGACCTGATGGGGGCCGCGCGCCGGATTCTGACCGAGATGCTGGCCGGGCGGAACGAGCTGCTGGCCGAGCTGCGGGAAACCGAGGTAGCCGCGCGATGACTTCCGCCGTCACCCGGATCTGGGGCCGACTCGCCGCGCTGCTGCCTGGCCGGACCGATCTGGGCGAGATCCGTCGCGACCCGCGCCGGGATCTGCTGGCCGGCCTCACGGTGGCGATCGTCGCGCTGCCGCTCGCGCTCGGTTTCGGCGTCTCCTCCGGGCTGGGCGCCGAGGCCGGACTGGCGACCGCGGTCATCGCGGGTGCGCTCGCCGCGGTGTTCGGCGGTTCGAATCTGCAGGTGTCGGGGCCGACGGGTGCGATGACGGTGGTGCTGGTGCCGATCGTCGCTGAGCATGGGCCGTCCGGGGTGCTCACGGTGGGGCTGATGGCGGGCCTGATGCTCATCGCGCTCGCCCTGCTGAGGGCCGGGAAGTACATGCAGTACGTGCCGGCGCCCGTCGTCGAGGGCTTCACCCTCGGCATCGCCTGTGTCATCGGTCTGCAGCAGATCCCGAATGCCCTCGGGGTACCCAAACCGGAGGGCGACCGCGTGCTGGTTGTCACCTGGCGCGCGCTGGCGGAGTTCGCGAAAGACCCGAACGGGACCGCCATCGCCTTCGCCCTGGCAGTTGCCGGCGTGATGCTGGTCGGCGCCCGCTGGCGGCCCACGATCCCCTTCTCCATCCTCGCGGTGATCGCGGCCACCGTCGTGGCGCAGGCCGCCGGCCTGGACGCGGCGAAGCCGATCGGTGACCTGCCGTCCGGCCTGCCCGCGCCTTCCCTCGCCTTCCTCGACCCGGGCGCGCTCGCTTCCCTGCTCGCCCCGGCGGTGGCGGTGGCGGCGCTGGCGGCCCTGGAGTCGCTGCTGTCGGCCTCGGTCGCCGACGGCATGACGGTGGGGCAGAAGCACGACCCGGACCGGGAGTTGTTCGGGCAGGGGGTGGCGAACATCGCCGCCCCGCTGTTCGGAGGCGTCCCGGCGACGGGCGCGATCGCCCGGACCGCGGTCAATGTACGCACCGGCGCGTCCTCGCGGCTGGCCGCCCTCGTCCATGCCGCCGTACTCGCGGTGATCGTCTTCGCGGCCGCCCCGCTGGTATCCAGGATTCCGCTGGCCGCGCTGGCGGGCGTGCTGCTGGCCACCGCCATCCGGATGGTCGAGGTCGGCTCACTGAAGGCGATGGCCAAGGCCACCCGCTCCGACGCCCTGATCCTGGTGCTGACCGCCGTGGCCACGCTCGCCCTCGACCTCGTGTACGCCGTGATCATCGGCCTGGTCGTCGCCGGTGCCCTGGCCCTGCGTGCTGTCGCCAAGCAGGCGCGCTTCGACCAGGTGCCGCTGGACAAGGCGGACCACAGCGCCGAAGAACACGCCTTGCTGGCCGAGCACATCGTGGCGTACCGCATCGACGGCCCGCTGTTCTTCGCCGCCGCCCACCGCTTCCTGCTGGAACTGACCGAGGTCGCCGACGTCCGCGTCGTCATCTTGCGCATGTCCCGGGTGTCGACCATGGACGCCACCGGCGCCCTGGTCCTCAAGGACGCGGTGGAAAAGCTCAACCGCCGCGGCATCGCCGTCATGACGTCCGGGATACGCCCCGGCCAGCGCCAGGTCCTGGACTCGGTCGGCGCGCTGGAGCTCCTGCGTCTGGAGGGGCGCGAGTACGCCACCACGCCCGAGGCGATCCAGGGCGCCCGCACCTACCTGGAATGCGCCGGAGTCATGCCGCCCCTGCCCGCCCAGACGTCCCGGCCCATCAGCGAGGAAACAGAGGAAACCGTCGGATGAGCACTGCGCCCGCATCGCTTCGCATGGTCGAGGTCTCCGGGGCCGAGGCCCTGTGGCTGCTGGAGGGCAGCGCGCTCGGCCGGCTGGTGTACACGCAGCGGGACCTGCCCGTGATCCGGCCCGGCTGGCACACATGGGAGTACGGCCGCCTGGTGGTGCGCGCTCCGGTGCAGGCGGCAGCGGTCCCGCTGACGGCGACGTACCAGGTGGACGAGGTGCGTGCCGCGACCGGCACCGGCTGGACGGTGACGGTGGCTGGGCCTGCCGAGGTGATCACCGATCCGAACGAGGCCGCCCACTACCGCCGTACGCTCACCGGCTGGACGTACGGCCCCCATGACACCATCGTCCGCGTCCATCCCCAGAGCGTCTCCGGCTTCCGGCTGGCCCGGGGGACGGAGAGCTGATGTCCACGCGGCTCGAAGCCCTGCCCTACCGGCATGTGCTCACCCTGCCCAGCGAGCCGTCCGCCGTCCGGCTGTCCCGGCAGACCGCCGAGCGGGCGCTGATCGAATGGGGCATCAGCCTGCGCCACCCCGCGGTCGACCCGGCCCTGCTGATACTCGGCGAGCTGGTTACCAACAGTGTCCGGCACGCTGCTGTGCTCTCCCCGCAGGTGACCGTCATCTATGCGGCGGGCGCGGACTGTCTGGCCTTCGCGGTCCATGACCGTCACCCCTACCAGCCGCCTCTGTACAGCGCGGTCACCGGCACTGGGAGCGGCGGCCTGGCCACGGTCATGGAGCTCACCCTCGGCCTGGGCGGCACCGCGGTCGTCCGCGCCGATGCCGACGGCAGGGGCAAGAGCATCTGGATCACCCTGCCCCTGTGATCCGAATGGGCAGACTGCGTAAGGAAGTTCACGACATGACCATCGAATGGCAGTACACCTCTGGTGAGGACTTCGGTCTCCTCTCCCTCGCCGGTTACCTCGGCTCCGAGGGCGCTCATCGCTTCTCGGGTGCCATCGGCTGGGTCCTGGCCCGGGGCACCGGACCTGTCGTAGTCGACATGACCGGGCTGCGTGGCTGGTCGATAGAGGGTCAGCTTGCTGTCACCGAAGCCGCCCGCCGTCTCATGGCGCATGACCGCAGCCTGGAGCTGGCGGCGATTCCGGCTGACGGGTCCCTCGTCCCCGACGGGGACTGCCCGCCCATCGCCGTCCACTGCGACCTCGCGGCAGCCCTCGCAGCACATGGGGCAAGCGACCTGGCCGACGACGGCCGACAGGACTGGCGCACCAGCGGCTGGCCCACCTGATCGCCGTGCGGCACACCCACCCGGCTTGATCGACTCGGACAACGGAGCATCAGCATATGACTCTTGGCGTGAGGGCCATCAGCCGTGATGAGCATCTGGGATTCGTCGCGTCTCGCCACTCGGTCAGCCACATGCAGGTGCCCTCGTGGAGCGAGGTGAAGCCGGACTGGCGTGCCGAGAGCCGGTCCAGCCCAACAACGCCATCCAGCGGCGCATGATGACCGACACCCATGAACTCGGCGCCGCCGTCTACGACTTCCGCGGCATCACCGACACCCTGGACGAGTCCAACCACCTCCTCGGCCTGCTGCGCCTGAAGGTCGGCTCGGGCGGTGAGGCCGTTGAGTACCTCGGCGTGGGGGAGGGACTTCCCCTCAACCGCCTGCTGCACAAGGCGCTGGACCTGTACATGGCGCGCCGCTGACGGGGGCAGGACCGGCTGGACGCGGTGCTGGCGATCGTCCGGCCGATCGTCGAGTGCAACCGCACCCAGATCGACAACGGACGCACTTACCTGCGAGAGATGGTCTTCGGCGACCCCGAGGAGCCCCGGCACAGCGCAGCACTCGCCATCGTCGCGCAGACCGAGGAGGCCATCGCCGCCGTGCTGCGCCGAGACGAGCGGGTCGCAGAGGGCGACGCCGCGACGCCGGCACACATCGTGTCCGCCGTGATGTTCCTCAGCACGGCGGCGAGCGTGAACATCGCCTTGAGCGTCGAGGAGATCGCGCAGGACATCCGCAGGCAGGTCGATGTCCTGCTGCCTCGCTGAAGCGCGGCCCAGCCTCAGGCCCAGGCGACCATCCGGATAGTCCTCGGCTGCGGCATGGCCCGAATAATCCCTAAATGGCAGGTCATCCGGCCGTTGCTGCCCATTCCGGCATGGCCGGAGGGGTGGGGCGGGCAGCCGGAGGGCTACCGCCACCGCGTGCTGCTGGGATTCCGGAGATTGCCTACCTACGTGGCGTCGGGTCCCACTCGCGCAGTCTCTGTCCCCAGGAGTCCGGGTCGGGGCCCGTGTGGTGCGGTCAGGGCTTTGTGGGTCGATTCCAGGATCTTTTCCGACAGTTCTGTGCCCGCCGTGGCGCGGGCGAGCAGGATCGCGCCGACCAGGGTGGCCACCATGGGAAGGCCGTCGTCGGCGTCGGTTGACAGCCACGCGGCGAATTCCTGGACTCCGGCCGCGTACGTTTCACGTACCTCCCCGGCTGTGGGCTCGCGAGCCATGTCCCCTGCGAATCCGGCGGTGGGGCAACCGGTGCCGGGCTGGTCACGGTGCTCGGCCGACAGGTAGAAGTCGACGAGGGCGCCGCGTGCGGTGGCGTGATCGCCGTGGGCCGTGTCGAACGACGCCAGGAGTAGGTCAAGGTCCCCGAAAGCCGCTTGGGCCGCCTCGGCGATCAGGGCCTCCTTGGAGGGGAACTGCTTGTAGAAGCCGCCCGTGGTCAGCCCGATGGACTTCATCAGATCGGCGACGCTGATGCCGTTCACGCCGCGCTCCCGGAAGAGCTGGGAGGCCGCGGCGACCGCGCGCCTGCGGTTTTCGAGCGCTTGTGCCTGCGAAACGCGACTCATCAGTCACCTGCTCACGTTAGATAGTTGGATGCATCTATCGTACGCGAAGTGCCGGACGGTCGGCCGTAGAGCCCTCTTCCCGTACGACTCTTTCTCGCTCTGGCAAGGCGAAAGGCTCGCGGGTCCGCCCGGCCTCCGGTTGTGGACGGGTGGCTGGCGGCGTCGCAGCGATTGACCGGATCTCTTTAGATAGCTATCGTAATCTAAAGCGCGGCCGACGCTCTGGCCCCTACTCATCCGCTCATCCGTCAGACCAGAAATGAGATCCACCCCATGACCACGCAGAACAAGACCGCAGTCGTCACCGGCGCATCCGCCGGCCTGGGTAGTGCCTACGCGCAGCGGCTTGCCGACCGGGGCTACGACCTGATCCTGGTGGCCCGGAACGCTGAGCGCCTGGAAACGCTGGCGTCGGACATCCGCAGCCGCACGGGCCGTGCAGTGGACGTTGTCACCGCCGACCTCACCGATGCGGCGCAGATCTCCGTGGTCGAGGAGCGTCTGCGGACCGACGAGAGCATCGAGGTGCTGATCAATAACGCCGGCGGGGGGCTGTTCACCCCGCTGGCAACCTCCGACGCGGCGGCCTCCGAGGCACTGATCAACCTCAACGTGACCTCGCTGACCAGGCTGACCACCGCCGTCCTGCCGGGCCTGACGGCCCGCGGGCACGGCACCGTGGTGAACATCTCCTCTGCCCTGGCTCTCAACATCCTGCCCGTCAGCGCCGTCTACAGCGGTACCAAGAGCTACGTGCTGACATTCACCCAGGCCCTTCAGCAGGAACTCGCCGAGAGCCCCGTCGTGGTGCAGGCCGTACTGCCGGGCGCTGTCCGTACGGAGTTCTGGGACGGCTCCGGCGCCGACCTCGGGGCGTTCCCCGACGAGTGGATCATGAGTGCGGACGACGTCGTCGACGCGGCGCTCGCCGGCCTCGACGCCGGAGAGCCCGTCACCATCCCCTCACTGCCGGAGATCAGCGACTGGGAGTCGTTCGAGAAGGCTCGTCAGACACTCGTCCCGAACCTGTCGCTGAAGGTCCCGGCCGATCGCTACCGCGGCTGACCACCGCACCGACTCCCGTGCGGGAGTCCCTTTGCGACAACGGCACGGCCGCTGCCGCACAAGACCGATGCGTCATGCGGCGTGGGGGAAGACCGACACACTCGCCACCTTCCCCTCGCCCACCCAAACAGCCGGGGGACGGCACCGCAGTGGCGGCGGTCATGTGCGCGGCAAGCCCGTCCGCCCCGTCGACTGCCCCTCCGCGCAGTTGCCTTCCATGGTGGAAGGACCCGGGCCCATCAGGCCACTCACCGCGTACACGCTACTCCCGGCAACCCGCCACCCCGCAACTCTCTCTCACCCTTCGTTTGAGGAAACATCCATGTCGAACGCCCTGTGGAACCCAACGACCGTCGGGGAGATCTCCCTGCCGCACCGGCTGGCCATGGCCCCCATGACGCGCAACCGGTCCACCCCCAACGGCGTGCCGACCGAGCTGAACGCCGAGTACTACGCCCAGCGTGCCTCGCACGCCCTCGTCATCACCGAGGGCACCCAGCCCAACGCCGACGGACAGGGCTACCTGCTCACCCCCGGCATCCACTCCGAGGAGCACATCGCCGGCTGGCGCAAGGTCACCGACGCCGTGCACAAGGCCGACGGACGCATCGTCATCCAGCTCATGCACGCAGGACGGATGTCCCACCCCGACAACACCCCCCACCACCGGCAGCCGGTCGCCCCCTCCCCGGTCCAGCCGGCGGGCGAGATGTTCACCCTGTCCGGCCCGCAGGAGATGCCGGTACCGCGCGAGCTGTCCACCGAGGAGGTCGCCGCGACGGTCGACGACTTCCGGCGCGCCGCCGCGGCCGCCGTCGCCGCCGGCGCCGACGGCGTGGAGATCCACGGCGCCAACGGCTACCTCCTGCACCAGTTCCTCGCCGACAACACCAACCAGCGCACCGACCGCTACGGCGGCTCCGTCGACAACCGCATCCGCTTCGCCGTCGAGATCGCCACCGCCGTGGCCGAGGAGATCGGCGCAAGCCGCACCGGCCTGCGGATCTCTCCCGGCAACCCGTTCAACGACATCGCGGAGAGCGACACCCACGACCTGTACCCGGCACTCGTAGGCGCTCTCGCCCCCCTCGACCTCGCGTACCTGCACATCGGAAACCACGGCGGCGACGACGCACTCCTGTACACCCTCCGCAGGCTGTGGCCGACCACCCTCGTCCTCAACCGGGCCGGCACCGACATCGCCACCCGCGCCAAGGACATCGAAGACGGCATCGCCGACGTCATCACCGTCGGCACGATGGCCCTCGCCAACCCCGACCTGGTCGAGCGCGTACGCACCGGCGCGCCGCTGAACACCCCCGATTTCGCCACCGTCTACGGCGGCGGCGAGGCCGGCTACACCGACTACCCCACCCACACCGCCTGACAAACCCCGGCCGGGCGCTTCGCCTCCGCGAGAAGAAGCAGCCGCTGCCCGGCGCCATCGCCGGACCCTGCTCGTCCAACCCGCCAGTTCGACCCGATTCCACAGTCCATCACCGGGGCCGAGCCGCTCCGTCCATCCACATTGGAGAAGCACATGTCTTCCTCGAACGTCGAAACCCGAACGTCCACCGCCGACTTGCACCGACTTGCCGATGAGTACGTCAAGCTCGTCAACCTGCGTGACCTCGACGCCCTGTTCGCCCTGTACGCGCCGGACTTCCGCAACCACGCCGCCGACGGCACCGCCACCGGCCTCGAGGAGACCCGCGCGGTGCTGGCGTCGTTCCTCGACGCGGTCCCCGACTTCGCCGCCACGCCGGTTCGTGTCGTCGCCGAGGACGATTGGTTCGCGATCAGCTTCATCCTCACCGGCACGAACACCGGGCCCTTCAACGGCACTCCCGCCACCGGCCGATCGATCAAGGTGCTGGAGCTCCGCATGTTCAAGGTGGCAGACGGGAAGCTCACCGAGCACTGGGGCCTCATCGACCTGGCGACGCTCTTCGCCCAATTGCAGTCCTGAGCTGAGTCCAGACCCTCCCGTGCAGCCACAGGAAGTTGAGGAACAGGCAGACGTCCGCTTCGTCTCTCTCGTGTAGCCCCGGAACGGACTATTGCGCGTGTACAGGCTGAGGAGCTCGTCGACGCGGTAGTCCGGCGAAAGCAGAATCGGATCACCGGGTCGGATACCGGTCGACTCTTCGCGCTCCGCCAGACCTGCCCACCTCTCCAACACGGGCACTTGTGGCGACACGCTCGGCGCCGTCTTGGGAACTAAGAACACACGCCACTGCTCATCAGGCCACCCTGCCAGATCGGCTTCAACACGCCGATTCAATAGGGAATTCGCAACGACACCTTCGATCCCGACTCCGCCCCAGGCGGGGTCCAACCAGTCCTGTGCCGTGGCGCGGTCGGTCGTGTTCGGGCACAGCGTGAACGGGGCACCGAGCCCTTCGCGGGCGAAGAGATCCTCCAGGACAGCACGCCGTTCGCGATAGGGCCGAACCATCTGACGTGGGCAGCGACGATTCGGTCGCTGCCGCGGTCGAGCGGTTCGGGCGGATCAACGTCCTGGTCAACAACGCGGGCATCGGCAAGCCGAGTCCCTGGACCACGAGATCCGCGTACACGGGGTCCGGGCTCGTCCAGCCTGGCGGTACCAAATCCTCGTTCGAGGCGAACACCGTCGAGCCCGACATGCCCATGCAAATCTACGCGGAGCAGCGGCGCATCGCCGACAAGGTGGCGCTGGCGGTCAACGAGGACGGCGACGACCCCGCCACCGTCGCGAAGGCGATCGTCGCGGCCGCCACCGACTCCAAGCCGAAGGTGCGGTACACAGCAGGCCGGAACGCCCGGCTCCTCAGCGCGGCGCACCGCGTCCTTCCCGCCGGGGTCTTCGACGGACAGGTCCGCAAGGCCAACAAACTTGCCGGCTGAGATCTGCAGACAGTGAACCGCTCCGATACCGGTGGAGGTTCCGGACTGCCCCGAGTTGGGTGGAGTGGAGTAGCCGGGGACGGCATGGTCGGGGGTTCCCCTCGCGCCCGTCCACGGGCCCGACCAAGACCGGTCCGGTCATCGGTCACCCGGGCGGCCGACCACCTGGGTGGAAGGCATGAAGCGTGACGTGGACGCGGCCGGAGCCGATGTTGTCCACCCGCGCGCCTGATCCTGCTCTGCAGCCGGGATGCTGGCACCCCGGTCAGGCGACCGAGTTCGACGGTGCCGGCTGGCCCTGTCTGGGCTCCGCGGTCTGGGCTCCGCGGTCTGGGCCCTGCGCAACCACCACCGGCTTCGAAGCTGCGATACGCGCGGCAGGCCACCCCTTGCCTCCTGGCGGTGAGGGCCTCTTGTGATGCACGCAGGACTGGAGCTCGCGGTTCGCCAGCGCGCTGACCAGGCAGGCACATGGGGAGAAAAATCAGCAAAATGGACCAAAAGAGGCTCTACATGCAAGATCAACCGCCGACATCGACTCGCCCTCCGCTCGCGATCTTTCCCATACCGCACCCCACGCCTCCCGGACCCTTCTCGAATCACCGGACGCGACCACTTGCCATCGACCGGCGACCACTCTATGGTCGTACAACCGTAAGGCATACGGTCGTACGACCATAGGGTCGTACTCCAAAATCAAGGGAGACCGTGATGGCGGCAACCCAACCGGTGGCGCTCGTGACAGGTGCCTCATCGGGCATCGGCAAGGAGACGGCCCGCGCCTTCGCCGCGGCGGGCTTCGAGGTGATCGGAACCGCTCGCAACACCGCGCGGGTCACCGCGCCCGCCGGGGTGACCTACCTCGACCTCGACGTGACCAGCGACGATTCGGTCGCCTCCCTGGTCAAGCAGGTGATCGACCGGTTCGGGCGCATCGACGTCCTGGTCAACAACGCCGGCGTCGGCGCCAACGGCGCCGCCGAGGAGTTCTCCGTCGCCCGGACGCAGGACGTCTTCGACATCAACGTCTACGGCATCATGCGGATGACCAAGGCGGTTCTGCCGCACATGCGCGCTCAGCGGCGCGGACGCGTCATCAACGTCTCCTCCCTCAGCGGGTTCGTCCCCAGCCCGTTCATGGCCATCTACACCGCGACCAAGCACGCGGTCGAGGGCTACTCCGGGTCGCTGGACCACGAGGTCCGCGAGCACGGCGTCCGGATCCTGCTCGTCGAGCCCGGCCCGATCAACACCCCGTTCGGGGACCACAGCGTGCAGGGCGACACCCCGTTGCCGCTTTATGCGTCGGGACGGCGCACCTTCGACGAGGTGCTGGCGAAAAACACCAGCGGCGGCGACGATCCCGCCACCGTGGCCAAGGTGATCGTCGCGGCAGCCACCGACCGGAACCCGAAACTGCGGCGCACCGCCGGCTCGACGGCCGCAAGCATCAGCGTGCTCCACCGCATCCTTCCGGCCCGGATCTTCGACCGCATCGTCCGCAGATTCAACCGGATGCCGAACTGACGCTCACCTTTCGCGTACCCGAACCCGTCCGAAAGCGGCGGCGTGTCTTCGACGAGGTGATGGCGCAGGTGAAGGACGGCGATGACCCCGCCGTCGTCACCAGAACGATCGTCACCGCGACCACCGACAAGAAGCCGAAGCCGCGCTACACCGCCGGCCTGCTGGCCTCACGCGTCACCGCGGCCCGCCGCCTCGGCCCCGCCGGAACGTTCGACAAGCAGATCTGCAAGAAACACCGCCGCCTCCCGCCTGGCCTCCCGGTCCGGCCTCAAGGGCGTCGTTTCCGCCCGAGTGCTTCTGATGTGTAACTCGTTGATTTACCGAGGAGAGTCATGCAGCAGCAACGCCAGCAAACGGCCCGGCGCAGTGCATCGGGCGCACGGCGTTTTGTGAAGAGGAACGTCGGGATCGCGCTGGCGGTCACCGCGACGGCGGCCGTCCTGGTCTCGGCGCCATCCGCGTCCGCGTGGACGGGACACGCGTACAGCGGTTCCGTTGTCACCGACGTGAAGACCGCGGCGACATTCGACTTCGCGGCCGGCGAGATCCCCGAGAACATCACCGCCAACCTCGACGGCTCGGTGACCCTGTCCATGCTCGGCAGCTGCGCGGTGTGCGAGCGCACCCACGGACCGGAGCTGATGCGTATCTCCCCCTCCGGAGAGCGCACGGTGCTCGCCACCGGGCAGGTGGGCGAGGCGATCAGCGGCAACGCCCGCGGCAGTGACGGCACCGTCTACTACGCGTTGTGGGCCCCGGGCAACGCGGCCAGGAACGGCGTGTACAAGCTGCTTGCGGACGGCACCCCTGAGCGCATCGCCGCGCTGGCCCCCGACTCGGGCCCCAACGGGCTGGCTGTCGACCCGGACGGACGCACGCTCTACGTCGCGGACAGCCTCAAGGGCATCATCTGGTCCGTTCCCGTCGCGGGCGGATCAGTGACACCGTGGCTGACCGACGCCGCTCTCGCGCCGGTGCCCACCGAGGCCCTGCCGATCGGTGCCAACGGGCTCAGGTTCCACAACGGCGCCCTGTGGGTCAGCAACTTCAACAAGGGCACCCTGCTGCGCGTACCGGTCACCACCACCGGCGTGCCCGGCCCCATCCGCCAGGTCGCGGGCGGCCTGCCCAACATCGACGATCTCAGCTTCCTGACCCCCAGCTCCGATGTGGTGTTCGCGGCGCAGAACGGCTCCTCCTCGAACAACGGCCCGGACCGGGTCGTGGTGATCTACCCGAACGGCACCTACAAGCCCGTCCTGACCAGCGCGGACGGTCTCGCCTCACCCTCCGCCACCGCCGTCCGCGGCAACCGGCTGTACATCACCGACGGCGGCGTCCCCGAGCCCCACGACCCGAAACTGCAGACCGCCAGGATCAACTTCCCCGCTCTCCTCGCCGGCGCGGCACACTGACCCGACCAGCAGCAGCCGGGGCACAAGCCCCGGTTCCCAGGAGGAACACATCGTGCGGTACACGAAAGAACACAAGCAGGAGACACGGCAGCGGATCATCGCAACGGCCGGTCGCCGGCTCAAGCAGGACGGCATCGACGGCTCCGGCGTCGCCACGCTCATGAAGGACGCGGGCCTGACCAACGGCACCTTCTACGCCTACTTCGCCTCCAAGGACCACCTCGTGGCCACCGCGGTCGCCGACCAGATGCGCGCCCAGCACGAGAACATCGTCGCGCAGGCGGCGCCCGGCCGTGCCGGACTCGAACAGATCGTGCGCTGGTACTTCTCCCCCGAGCAGCGCGACAATATCGAGGACGGCTGCCCCAACGCCGCCCTGCTCGACGAGATCGCACGCTCCACGGATCCCACCCGGCAGGCCTATACCGACGGCGCGCTGGTCCTCATTGACGGTTTCGCCGCCCGCCTGGCACCCCACGATCCACCTTCGGCACGTCTGCGGGCACTTGGCCTCCTCGGCATGATGGCCGGGACACTGCAGCTCTCCCGTGCCCTGACCGACCGGCAGCTCGCCGACCAACTCCTCGAACAGGGCATGCGCAACGCCCTCGCACTGCTGGATGCCGAGCAGCACAACTGAGACGCCATCCGCGTACCGATCAGAAGCCGGCTCGGTCGAACAAGGGCGGCGGCTCCCTCGACATCCGCGGTAGACCTTCGAGCCGACTCGAAGGTCAAGCTCAGTACGCAACCCGTATCGGGATGGCCACCAGTCCCTCACCGGCGCACGGGTTCGCTTAAGGACTGCTCCAGGATTCCGCGAACCCGCGCGCTTCTCTCTTTGGCCTTCTGCCCGTGCCGGGCGTGTGCGAGGTCATGGGCGTCGCTGGTGGTGGTCGCGGTCTCCTTCACACCCCAGTCGATGCCGATCACGCGGCCGGTCTCGGGGAGCGGCTGCACCTCGGCGGGGACGACGAAGCTGGCGTACCAGTGCCCAAGGCTGTCCTGATATACGCGCACCGATGACGGGTCGGCCGGAAGGTCTCGCGACCACACCACCGTCAGGGCGATGCCGCCCGCCAGGTGCAGCTTGCCGTCCTTGAGACGGAAGCCACGCCGGGTGTAGTTCAGCGTTGGCAACGTCTCGCGCTTCTTCTTCCACTGCGGCATCCCGGCCCGGTGGTGCTGCGGAACCCGGTCACGGATGTCCTTCTGCGCCTTGGCCTTCGACTTGCCGAAATCCCGGATGAGCTGCTGCTGCGGAACACTGGAGCCCTCACGCACCCACGGCGTGCGCGCACGGGCGTCGGTCAGCATCTTGTCGAGCTGCGCCGGGCCGCAGGTGCGCTTGTCGGTGCCCTCGGGACGGTTCTTGTTCCAGGCATGCACCTGCTTCGACTTGGCCACGCACTCGTTCCACACCCAGCGGCACCGGTCCCGCTCCGCCGCCAGCAGCGTGTGGGCGGTGGACGGCACGCGAAGCCGGAAGGTGTACCGGGCGTGCCCCGCTCCGTCGGCCCCTGCTGCTTCCGCCACGCCCTCACCCCGTCCAGGTTCCGGCCGCCCAAGCCCTGTCGGACGACCGAATGTGCGAGATCCGCACATCCGCGCCCCGCTCCCGCCGCGATCACCCCCATCGGCGAACACGGGCACACGCGTTCGCCTGCACCCGGCTCCGCCGGGCAAGCCGCAGCGGCGCTCCGCGCCCGGGAAGCAGGATGCGGCGACGCTCCGCGTCGCTGTCACTGGAGGCGATTCCTCCCCGGCGTGAACGCCGGGGCCTCCTCGCAAGGGACCAGGTGAATGGAGCCCTGCGCAGGTGGGCTGGGGGAAGCGACCACGGCGAGTGGCGCGTGACAGCGCTTCGCCCGACCGCCAGTTCCGCACCATGTTGTGCGGCGAAGGCAGCGGCGCTTCCGTCCCCGTGCCGGAAGGGAAAGACCCGCGTGCCCATCTGAACAGCGACACTGACCGTCGTGGTGAAAGACAGCACGTCCACGATGATCAGGCAGGCGGCTTCCGCGGCGAGGCGGTCCGCTCCGGCAGGCCCCCACTCGAAGCGGATCCCGGCGCCCGATTGGGCGGCCCAGTCACCCATGATCCTTTCCCCTGTGGATCCGCGGCCGTGTGAGGGTCAGCTCCCGCCGCCGTCCGACGAGGACACGGTGGCCCGGCCGCCGAAGGACAGCTTCAGCATGCGGGCCTCGCCGCACCGCGGGCACTGCCCGTCCGGGCCGACGGCGGTGGGCCGGCACTTGAGGCGGCACGCGGGGCACTTCAGCCAGGCGACTCCCGCGCCACGCAGCGGAATGATTCTCACGCAAGCCTCCCTCACGTAACGTATGGAGTTGCTAATCTTAGCAATTGTTGAGGTTGGCACTGCTGATTTCAGGCGGTTCGGTTCTCGTGCGCGGATTCGGCATGGCCGCTGTCGCACGCGAGGATGGGCCGCATGTGTGTGACGAGTGGGTGGATACGATGCGCCGAGGATGGTCTGGTGCGGCCGTGCTGCTGTACCGGGGAGGCGGCGACACGATGAGCACGCCGCTGTACCAACTGAAGGCGGAGTTCTTCAAGACGCTCGGCCATCCGGCGCGCATCCGTGTGCTGGAGCTGCTGAGTGAGCGCGAGCACGCGGTGGCGGAGATGCTGCCCGAGGTGGGGATCGAGCCGGCCCACCTGTCTCAACAGCTCGCGGTGCTGCGCCGGGCGAACCTGGTGGTGACCCGCAAGGAGGGTTCGACGGTGTTCTACTCGCTGACCAGCCCGTATATCGCCGAGTTGCTCACGGTCGCCCGCACCATCCTGTCCGGAGTGCTAGCCGGGCAGGCCGAACTGCTCGCCGATCTGCAGGCTGCCCAGACGCAGGCGAAACCGCCGTCGTAACGACGGCCCTCAATCGGCGGCCGTCTTCCAGGAGTTGACAGCGCTCTGCGGTGCGGGAGACGGCCGCTACACCTCCGCGTGGCATAACTCCGGTCCAGGGTGGCCTGTTGGGCACCGGCGGACAAGTCCTCACACGCTCAGGGAGGGTTCATGGGCCTGCTGCGCAAGATCCGCGGCGCCGGGCGGGTGGCCGAGCCCGCCCCGCCCAGGCCTGCGGGTGAACAGCCGTCCGCAACCAAGTAGTTCGGCGGATCGGTGCAGGTCAGGTGCGTGGACGCGGGATCGTGCAACGGTTGCGAAATCGAGATCGCGGGCGCCTTCAACCCGGTGTACGACGCCGAGCGGTACGGGGCCCGGCTGGTGGCCTCGCCCCGGCACGCCGACGTGGCGCTGGTGACCGGGCCGGTGACCCGGAACATGGCCGAGCCGCTGCGTCGCACGGTCGCCGCGATGCCCGAGCCCCGGCTGGTCGTCGCGATCGGCGACTGCGCAATCAACTGTGGTGAGTTCGCCGGAGGTTACGGCGTCGAGGGCGCCGTCTCCGATGTCGTACCGGTGGATCTGGCGGTGCCCGGGTGCCCGCCGGAGCCGGGCGAGATCGTCGCGGCGCTGAGGAGAGTGACCGGCCGGTGAGCCTGATTCCGGCCGCCCTCGAGACGGCCACCACGTTGGGTGTGGCGGGCGCGCCGGCCGGGCTGGTGCTGCCGGAGCGGGTGCGCGGCGCGGTGGTGGGCGTCTTGACGGCGGGTGTGGGGGTGACCGGTGTCGCGGCGGGTGTGGCCGCACTGGGCGGAAGCCTCTGGTCGGCCGACGTACCCGGACTGCTCCCACTGGCCGGAACGTATCTTGCGGTGGACGCTCTGTCCGGACTGTTCATGGCGGTGGCCGGGGTCGTGGTGGCGGCGGTGGCGATCTACGGCATCGGCTATGTGTCCGGGCACGGTGCGCACGGAGAGGGTTCACACGGGCTCGGCTCGCGGGGCGCGCAGGCACTGCTGCCGCTGTTCGCGCTCACGTTGATCCTGGTGCCGGCGGCGGCCTCGGTGTCGACGTTCCTGCTGCTGTGGGAGCTGATGGCGCTCACCTCGCTGCTCCTCGTCCGGGCAGAGCACCGCGCCCGGCCCGCCGTACGGGAGGCGGCTGTCTGGTACGCCGTAACGACGCATCTCGGGCTCGTCCTGCTGCTGGCGGGCCTGTCCGCGTACGCCGCCCAGGCCGGGGGCGAGACCTTCGCCGACCTGCGTGCGGGTACGGCGGCAGTGTCGCCGGCCCTGCGCGGGCTCGTCTTCGTGCTGACCGCCGTGGCCTTCACCTCGAAGGCGGGCCTGGTGCCGCTGCACGCCTGGCTGCCACGGGCGCACCCGGAAGCGCCCAGCGCGGTGTCAGCGTTGATGAGCGCGACCATGGTCAACCTCGGTGTCTACGGTCTCGTACGCGTCGGATTCGATCTGCTCGGCGGGGGACCGGCCTGGTGGTGGCTGCTGGTGATGGTCATGGGCGGGCTTTCGGCGGTGTACGGGATCCTGCAGGCCGCGATGGCCTCGGACCTGAAGCGGCTGCTGGCGTATTCGACATCCGAGAACATGGGCCTGGTGGTTCTCGGCGTCGGTGCGGCGGGGCTGTTCGCCCACGCCGGTGACACGGCGCTGGCCGGTCTGGCGCTGGCGGCGGCGCTGCTGCACGTCGTCAATCACTCTGCTTTCAAGGCGCTGTTGTTCGGCGCGGCGGGTTCGGTGCTGCGTGCCACCGGGGAGCGGAACCTGGACCTGCTGGGCGGGCTGCGGGCCCGGATGCCGGTCACGGCGGGGCTGTTCGCCCTCGGCGCGCTGGGGGCGGTGGCGCTGCCGCCGGGCAACGGATTCATCAGCGAGTGGCTGTTGCTGCAGTCGATGATCCATGGGCTGGCCGTGCCCGGGGTGACCGTGGCGATCGTGCTGCCGCTGGCGGTGGCGGTGATCGCCCTGTCGGCAGGGCTTGCGGCGGCGGTGTTCGTCAAGGCACTCGGCGTGGGCTTCTTCGCCCGGCCGCGCGCCGAACAGGCCGCCGCGGCCAAGGAGTCGCCGCCGCTCATGCTGGCGGGGATGGGGCTGCTCGCCGTTTTGTGCGCGGCATGCTTGGCTGAGACCAGTCCGCGGCCCGCCAGGGCCTCGTCGAAGGCGGTCCGGGCCGCCTCCACGCCTCCACGATTCCCGGATCGGGCAACCGGCATCCGGCCGGTCATTCCGCGCACTCCAGTCGCCGCGGGCGGGGCCCTCCGGGGTAGCGCGACTCTTGATCAACTTGAAATACCGACTCGAAGGTATTTAATATCGGGGGCATGGGAAGGCCAGTGGATCAACTGACACCGAAGGGTGCGGCGACGCGCCGGGAGATTCTGCGCGCCGCCGCCCGTGTCTTCGATGCCAAGGGGTATGCCCTGGCGCGGATGGACGACGTGGTGAGCGAGACCGGCCTCACCAAGGGTGCCGTGTACTTCCACTTCAAGAGCAAGGCCGCCCTGGCCCATGCGGTCGTCGACGATCAGAAGCAGGGGATGCTTGCGCATGTGCGCAGGCAGCTCGAGGGGCTGGGAGGGCCGGCCGCGCAGGTACGCGGACTCGTCCCCGTCCTCGTGGACCTCGTCATCGCCGAACCCGCGGGATGGTCCGTCGTACGGCTCGACCGCGAGCTCACCACCGAGTCACCGCAGGAGCACGCCCAGGTGTCCGTTCTCGCAGAGTGGGTCGACCTGGTCGAAGAACTCCTCCTGGCCGGCGCCCGTGCGGGCGACCTGCACCTTCCGGCCGACGCCCACACGCTGGCGACCGTATTCGTGGGCGCGTTCGACGGACTGAAGGGCGTCCTCGAGGCCACGGGGCGCGCCACTCCCGAAGAGCTGCGCCGTGCAGCGGGCGCTCTCGCCGAAGTCATTGAGGCGACCATCGAAGCTCACTGAACGCAGGCAGGCCGGACATCACACACGTCGGCCACCTCGGCCTTTTCATCGCCAAGAAAAAAACCTTCAAGTCGGTATGGAGACAGACATGAACTACTCGGACACTTTCACCTCCCAGCTGGCCGTCGTCACCGGCGCTTCGTCAGGGATCGGCGCCGAGTTCGCCCGACAGTTGGCCGCCCGCGGTGTGGACCTGGTCCTCGTCGCCCGTTCGAAAGACAAGCTGGAGGAGCTCGCCTCGACCCTGCGGACCAAGCACGGCGTGACCGTCACACCCATCGCCCTCGACCTCTCCCTGCCCGACTCCTCCGAGACCCTCGCTCGCTCGCTCGACGAGCAGGGCGTCGCCGTGGACATCCTCATCAACAACGCCGGCTTCGCTTCCCACGGCGACCTCGCCGAGGCCGACCCCGGCCACATGGCCTCCCAGGTGCAGCTCAACGTCGGCACGCTCGTCGGCAACACCACCCGGCTCCTGCCCGGCATGGTCGAGCGCGGGCGCGGCACCGTCATCAACGTCGCCAGCACGGCCGGATTCCAGGCGGTACCGCACATGGCGGTGTACTCCGCGACGAAGGCATTCGTCCTGTCCTTCACGCGTTCCCTCTGGGGCGAGACCCGCGGCACCGGTGTGACCGTCCTCGGGATCTGCCCGGGCGCCACCGACACCCCGTTCTTCGACGTGGCCGGTGACAACGCGTCGGTCGGCAGCCGGCGCACACCGCAGCAGGTCGTCGCCACAGCACTCGCGGCGCTCGGCGGACGCAAGGCGACCGTCGTCGACGGCGCCGGCAATGCACTGGTGTCACGCGTCGTCAGCCGCCTGGTACCGGAGCGCCCCCTGATCCGCATCGCCGAACGCAGCGTACGCCCCAGCGCGTGAAAGGCCCGCCGGCGAGCCGTGAACGCACCCCACCTCGCCGCGCTCGTCCGCGCCGAGCCGGCTTCGAACGCGGCCACCTCATCGCACGCCCCGGAACGAACTCAACCCCTCCACGGGTGTGGACATCTGCTCGGCCCTCTTGTTCCAAGGCGTGCATCAGTGTGCGTCGTAGATGCCCCGGTAGTGGCCGAGCGCGCTCTCGCGGATCTTCTCGTTGCTCCAGGGGGCGAAGCGGCCGGGTGACAGGCGATCGGGGGCGACGAGGAGGTTGCCGGCTTCCAGAAGCATGTTCGCGAGTTGTCGGCCGACGCCGCCGGCATGGGTGACCCAGGAAGCTTCCGCGAACCACAGGCCGGGTACCCCCGCAGCGGGGCCGACCAGGGGGAGTTCATCAGGGGTCAGGGCGAACACACCGTTGAGCCTCCGTCCCTGGGGTACCTGTCGGAAGGCCGGGACAAGGGCGGTGGCCTCAGCGATGGCGGTGCCGAAGGCTGCTTCCTGGAAGGGAGGTTCGGCCGATGTGAGCGTCGGGGACGGAGTCAGTGGGAGCGCGTCGTGGGCGTAGCTGCCCAGTCCGTAGCGGCGGCCGTGGCGGCGGGTGTAGACCGCGTGGTCAGGGTGGCGGACGATCGGTGTGTCGATGAGGGTCTCATCTAGGCACTGTTTCTCGGATCACGCTCGCAGCCCTCGCCATCTGGCTCCGAACATGACCCGAGAAACAGTGCCTAGTGCGGAACCCCGGGCGTTCACGCCCGGTCGGAACGGGCGTCCGCCCATCACCGGGCCGGCTCCGTGGCACGCAGCTCCTCCAGCAGCTCCTGACGACCCGACAGCAGAAAGGACAGGATCCGTCGCGCCGCGGCCAGCAGCTCGGCCACGTCCCCACCTGCCAGCTCGTAGACCACGGTCGAGCCGGTCCGGGTGGCGGTGACGATCCCGGAGCGGCGCAGCACTGCCAGCTGCTGCGACAGGTTCGACGGTTCCACCTCGATCGCGGCAAGCAGGTCGCGCACCGGCAGCGGCCCGTCCTGCAGCAGTTCAAGCACCCTTATCCGCACCGGATGCCCGAGCATCCGGAAGAACTCCGCCTTCGCCTCGTACAGCGGAACCGGCATGCCGATCACTCCTCGTCCGCCCCTGCGACCTCGACGTCGAGCCCGTAGCCGCAGGCCAGCCGCACCGCGTCGTCCAGTTCGTCCCGCGCCACCGCCACGGCGTACGGGTCGTCGGCCGCCACGGCGGCCGCCAGCCCGGCGCGCGCCGCCCTCACCCGCGCCAGCAGCGCCTCGACGACTGTGCCCACCCCGACCTCCACACCCTGGATCATCTATCAACCGCCGCAACTAACCAATTGAAGAACTCTTCAATTGTAGGCGCCGGGAAGCGTCACAGTCGCGCCCTCACGCGACGGCGTTCCGAGGTCTCACACGTCGGCCAGCTGCGCGCAGACGGAGAACTCGCGCAGTTCGGCCCCGCAGGCGCACTGGCGGGCGAAAGCGATGACGTCTCCCCGACGCAGAGAATCGAGGCACAGCACGTCGGTCAGTTCCAGCGCGCGCAGGGCCACCCAGCCGAGCTTGCTGACCGGACCGGTCTCCGCCTCGCGACGCAGTCGTGCGAGTTCGCGCACGGCCATCGGATCGGTGCCGGATGCCTGCAACTCCGCCAGAAGCACGGACGTCTCCCCGACGAGATACTGCTGCGTCAATCCGACCACCGCCCAACCGGCGAGCAGGGCAACAGCACCATTCTCCGCTCCCGCATGCCGTCCGGCCAGCTCCGCGGAAGAGCCTCAGCGCTGCCGTGCCTCCGGGAGCCACCGGGCGCTCCAGGGAGGACACTGAAAGTGTGTGATGGCGGCGCTGGCAAGGGGGTGCCGACCGATGGCGAGGACGCAGCGCTCGACGGTGTGGCTGTGGCGGTGGCGACGCAACCCGCTCAGGCGACGCAGCGACGTCCTCGAAGCCTGGGTCCTGCTCACCGCGTGCGTTTTGGCGCTGGTAGGAGGTCTCCTGGCCGGTCTGGTGACCCAGGGGGCAGTGGAGCGTGATCTCGACCGGCAGCGGGTGGAGCGACAGGCGGTCACCGCCGTGCTCGTCGAAGACGCGAAAGGCAAGCTCTCCGCGGGTGCGGCCGACGACGACAGGGTGTGGGCCACGGCCCGCTGGACCGCACCGGACGGCTCGACACGCACCAGCCAGACCAAGGTACGGCCCGACACCCCGGCCGGAACCCGGGTCACGGTGTGGACGGACCAGCACGGCGTGCTCACCTCGAAGCCCGTGACGCACGAGGAGGCACGCTTGCAGGCGGACCTGGTGGGCGTGCTGGCCGCAGTGACCGCCAGCGGACTTGCGGCAGCCGGGGCCCATGTCACAAGGGCCTGCCTGGATCGGCGGCGCATGGAGCAATGGGCCGCGGACTGGGCGCGGACCGACACCCGGCGGGGTGGCAAGACCACCTGACGCCCGAGGCGGTAGACGCCCCGGACTCGTCCTCCAGGTCTTCGTCCGGCGGTTCGATCGGGAACGGGGGTGAAGGCAACCAGAGCTGCAGCCGCCACGGCCGTACAAATCTTGGCCTCACACATACTCGGGCCCTACCAGCCCCGCTTGCCGTCCAGCTTGCCGCCATCGAAGCCGCGGCTGTCGGATCCGACGACGGCGTCCGCCTTTACCGACTGGGAGTCGATCACGCCCGCGATCGGCTCCGGATCCCGCCCGGCCAGCCGCCGGACCTTGCGGCGGAGGCGGTCTTGACATCCTCCCCCTCTTTTAAGAGGGGGAGGATGTCAAGACATGCGGGCACGGATGAACCGTCTGCAGACACTGAAGACCCTGCTGATGCAACAGGAGGCGAAGGGCTGGCCGACCCGTCCGACGCCTGGGCGAAGTTGCCAGCCGCTCGAGTTGTTGAGCGGGTCGACCCGCTGACTCTCACCCCAGACGAGATCACGCTCATGGATCTGCTCGGACCTCCACTGCTGGTGTCTGCGCCACGGGCAGCCAAGCGATTCGCCAATAGCTACGGACTGCTCACAGCGATGCGCCACGCACAGCGCGACACTGATCTCGCCGAACAACACGCTGCCACTCCGGACGCTGAGCGGGGTGGACAACGTGTCGGGGCCTACTGGCCTTACCGGAGCAGCATGATTCTGCTCCCCGCGCTCATGGCCTATCCGTCACTTGGGCCAGCATTGTTCCTGCACCTGCACCACGCCGCTGCGAGTGACCCTCATCAAACGTGGACGCAGTTCCGGTCCACGCTGACCCCGCGCCGCGAGCCTGGGGGCTGGTGCAACGACTCCGACCCGCGCATGACGCCTGTCCGGGCGCAGCAGTGGCAGGCGCTGCTTCGCGGCTTGGATCAGGCTGCTGCCGCCGTTGCCGACGCCGGACTGCCCCTGCCGGAGCCGCTGTCCGCGTGGGCGCAATGGGTCGTCCCGGTGGGACGGCTGTCGTTCCCGACCGGCCGCATCGTCAGCGCCCTTGAGCGGCAGCATCCGCTCCCGTAGGAAACATGTGACACAACACCAGATACTGCTCCCGCCTAGCCGTTGGCGGCATGTCCAAGCCACCAGCACGGCGGTAGGCGTGGAGACGCAGAGCACCACGTAGCCCTCCGCACCCATGGCGGGCCACAGGACGCTCTAGGCGGCACTGTTCGGAGCATTCACTGCGGCAGCCCGCCCTCACGAACCGATCCCGCCGGTGATCTCCTAGCTCTGACAGCTATTACGCCGTAATAACCAGGCCTCCTCTACCCGCGGTCTGCAGCACCCCGCACGCTCGCCCGGTGTCCATCTCGTCTCACCGGTCCAAGAGCGGTTGCTCAGCCGTCCGCACGCAGCGGGTAGTTGGGGGCAGAAACGCAGAAAGGCCCCCGTACCTCCGGGATCCGGAGGTACGGGGGCCTCGTCATGAGGTCCTGAGAGATGAGACCGGCACCGGCCTTGTACCCGCGCATGCTTGAGGGGACGGTACGCACAAAAGGCCTGTACCCCCTGCGAGTTCGCAGGGGGTACAGGCCTTTGCCGTGCTTGGGTGGTGTGCGTCGGGCCGCGCAGGTCGCGGGCGCGCCATGGTCGGGGTTCGGAAGGCCGGCGGTGGTCGCCGGGGCGGCCGGGTGGCGCATCGCGGTGATCGGGACGGCGCCTGGCTCGGTGGGCGGACTGGTGAAGAGGCGGTGTTCTAACCCTGCACTGTTCAGTCGGGCCGGCAGGTGCCACTCGATGTCGCGCACTTGGACCGCAGGCGCGCGTCCTGTCGGTACGCACGATGCCCCGCGCCGCCTGAGCCTTACGCACCCACGCGCCCGGCACGTCCCGGGGGCGAGGGCCCGGGCGACGGCAAACTGAGGGCTGCGGCCAGGCACGGGTCGCGGTCGACGAGGTTACGAACCCTCCGTGAACGCGGTGGCGTGGTCGACGGCCCACTGGCGAAACGTTCGCGGCGCCGTCCCGAGGATGTCGGCCACCGCAGTGGTGATGTACGCGGGCTGTCCGACCGCCGCGCTCCACGCGGCGAGCAGCATGTCGACGACCGAGCTGGGCACCGTACCCTCCGACAGGCTTCGGAACTCGTCCGGCGTCATCTCCTCGAGTGCGATCCGGCGCCCCAGGGCGTCACCGATGACGTCCACTTGCGCGGCTTGGGTCAGCGATTCGGGGCCCGTAAGGACGTAGTCGCCTCCGGCGTATCCGTCCTGATAGAGCGTCCGCGCCGCGACGGCTGCGACGTCGCGGTCGTCGACCGGTGCCGTCTCGGCAGCGCTGTAAGGCCACCGGACGACCTCGCCGGCCCGGATCGCGGGCGCCCACCAGGCCAGCGAGTTCGACGCGAACATCCCCGGCCGGAGGATCGTCGACTCGAGTCCGGTGGCCGCGATGAGCCGCTCGATGTCGGCGTGCAGCACCGCCATGGGATTGGGCTGCTGGAAGAAGGGGTGCGGCGTCTGGTGCGGGGAGGAGAGGAAGACGACCCGCCGCACGTGGGCTGCCAGCCGCTCGACGACTGCCGCGGCGGTCTGAGGCGGGGCGGTCCAGACGAGGAAGACCGCAGTGGCGCCATTCAATGCCGGGTCGAGCGACTCGGGCACGGTGAGGTCGCCGGTGAAGACCTCGACCTTCGCCGGCAGGGTCGCCGCCGCCTCGGAGCGATGGGTGAGGGCGCGGACCGGCACGCCCGCGTTGAGGAGTTGGTCGATGACGACGCGGCCGACCCGGCCCGTCGCCCCGGTTACGAGCACGGGAGGAATGTCCATCTGATTCATGCCGCCCATGAAAACGTTACTTGGTTAAAAAAGCAACCTGGTCACGAATGTTACTGTGGTCATGTGAGCGAGCCGACGGGACTGCGGGCCCGCAAAAAGGAGCGGACGCGCGACGCCATCGGCGACGCGGCCGTCTCGCTGTTCCTGGAGCGCGGCTTCGACCGCGTCTCGGTCAACGACGTCGCCGCGGCGGCCGAGATCTCCAAGCCGACCCTCTTCCGGTACTTCCCCACCAAGGAAGACCTGGTGCTGCACCGGTTTGCGGACCACCAGGGCGAGGCGGCACGCGTCGTACGTGACCGCAGGTCCGGCATCAAGCCAGTGACGGCGCTGCACCGGCACTTCCGGGCCGGCCTCGATCGGTACGACCCCGTCACCGGTCTCAACGATCATCCCGAGGTGGTGGCGTTCCATCGGCTGGTGTTCACCACACCGAGCCTGGCGGGACGGCTCACGCGGTACCAGCTCGAGGACGAGGAGGCACTGGCGGACGCCCTCGGCGAAGGCATCCAGGCACGCCTGCGAGCCGCCCAGGTACTCGCGGTCCAACGGGTGCTCGCCCGGACCAACTGGCAGAAGATCGCCGACGGTCGAACCGCCCACGACGTCCACCCCGAGGCCGTAGCCGATGCCGACCAGGCATTCAGCCAGCTGCGGTGACAGGCGACGCTCCCGGTCGAAGAAGGCTCCGCGGCCCAGTGCACGCGTTGCCACGAGCCTGGTCAGGCCGTGACCTGTGACAGGGATCTTGGACTGGTTGTCATCGGAGTTGGGCCAACGCTAGTGCCGCATCAGGCAACGTTCGCCCCTTGGGGACGTCGACTTGGCAGTTGGCCAGACGCCCACACCTGGTCGCAGGAAAGGATCTGTGACGGCCAGTACGCACGTAGGGTGCTTGGGTGTTCAATCGGCTTGAGGTCAGTGCGTTGCCACCGGGCCCCCGATGGGCTGCCCAGTTGCAGTTCCGGATCGACGGTGAGGAAGTGGTGGCAGAGGCGGTCGGAGAGGAGTGATTGGCGCGCCACGGGTCCTGTCCTGGGTGGCACGTGACCGTCAGGCTGTGCGGGTGGCTGAACGAGTACGCGTCCGTGAGATCGATGACGGTGAGGGCCGGTGGTTGCTGCGGACTTCCGCCGCGGCACGGGGTCGGTGGTGACCTGGCGGCGGGCCCAGATGGTGTTGCTGTCGGCGCAGGGCATGGAGGTCACGTTCACCAGCACAGACCGGGTCTGAGACGTGATCCACAACTTCAACACCGACGGCTTCGATTCGCTCTACCCGAAGTACAAGGGCGGCCCGGCCGAAGACCTCCACGCTGCCCGAGCGGCGCGAGATCAAGAAGATTGCCAAGGCCAGGCCGACTGAGCACGGCCTGCCGTTTTCGACCTGGAGCCTGGCCAAGCTGGCCGACTTCCTGGCGCTGAGGGGGTGGTTGGCGACATCAGCCACGAGGGCCTTCGGGTTCTGCTCCGAGAGGAGGGCGTCTCGTTTCAACGCATAAAGACCTGGAAGACCTCCCGCGACCCGGACTACGCCGCCAAGAAGGCCCGCGTTGAACTGTCGCCCGCAAGGGAGTTGAGACCTCACAGCGTTTGGGACGTCATCGTTGGACCATCGAACGCACCATGGCCTGGCTCGCCGGCTGCCGCCGTCTCCATCGTCGCTACGAGCGTAAGGCCGAGCACTTTCTGGCCTTCGCGAGTATCGCCTGCACGCTCATCTGTTACCGGCGGCTCGCCCGCTGATGTGGGCTCGCAGCAGCTTCACCGCCGGGTCGTGGCCGTAATGATTGGCCATGTCCATGGGGGTGCGGCCGTCTGGATCTGCGAGTTCTGGATCAGCCCCGAAGGCCAGCAGCACTGCAGTGGTATGCACAGTCAACGGTTGGCGGCTCTGCAGGGAGCCATCGCCCTCGACGTCGATAGCGTGCGTCAGCAGCGTCATGTTGCTGAAGGCCTCATCGGGATCGGAACCGTTGGCTAGCAACCGCGCCAGGGTCTCTGCATCCTCGTGCTCGACCGCCTGATGAGCGGGCGTCCAGTAGTCACTCACCAAGGCATTCAACCGCCACCGCAGAACGTCTGCCAGCGACTGTCTACGCCCCCGAGCACACCTTCCGCCTGTCCAAACAGACCCTCGGCTGGACCTCCCCGAAGATCCGCACCCCCGAGGCGGCGGACCGGTGGACCTGGCTGATCCTCGCCGCCTACACCGAACTGCGGCTCGCCCGCCCGCTGGCGGCCGACCTGCGTCGGCCGTGGGAGAGACCAATCCCGCCGGACAGGCTCACCCCCGCCCGAGCCCGCCGCGACTTTCGGCACATCCGCCCACAAGCCGCCTGTCCGGCCCAAGCACCGAAACCCACCCGCCCCGGCCCCGGACGGCCACCGGGCCGAAAGAACACCCGACCCACACCCCGCCACGACGTGCACACACCCCGCAAAACACCATCGGCGAACCAGCGAACGAAGAAGTCAACCACCTCACGACCCCGCCGCACGGGTTAAAGATCAAGCTGGCGTGCGAGCAGCTGGAGGGATATGTCCCAGAGGCGCTCGGCGGACTCGGGGTCCAGGGCGTAGGGAGCCACGCCGGACGGCTCCGGACTCTGGACGGCCGTAGCCGGGTCGATGGGGAGAGCCTCGTTGCTGTTCTCGAAGTAGCGCCCGCCGACCCCGTCCACCAGCGGTGAACCGGCGAGGAGGGCGGACGTGGCGGCGCCCTGCTCAGGCGTGCGCCAGGGCACCGCGTCGAAGATCTCCTTGGTCGCCTGGTCCAGGTTCTCGCCTTCCAGGTGACGCTGGAGGGCCGTGCGGATGCCGCCCGGATTGAGGGAGTTGACGGTGATGCCGTCACCGGCCCAGCGCCGGAACGCCTCGACGGCGAAGAGCGTGACGGCCGTCTTGGACTGGCCGTACGCGGCCCACGGCTCGTAGGCGCGACGCTCGAAAGGGAGATCGTCGAAGTCCACCGGGGCGAGTAGGTGGGCGGAGGAGCTGACGGCGACGATGCGCCCGCCCTCGGCCGCCAGGGCGTCGTGCAGGCCGAGGGCGAGCTGGAAGTGGCCGAGGTGGTTGGTGGCGAACTGGTACTCGACACACTCGGGCGTCAGGCGCAGCTCGGGCAGGGCCATGACGCCGGCGTTGTCGAGGAGGATGTGCAGCGGTCCGGACCAGGCGTCGGCGAACGCGGCCACGGAGGACCGCTCGGTGAGTTCCAGGGCGGCGACCTCGACCTTGGTGTTCCCGGTGGTGGCGGTGATGTCGGCCGCGGCCTTCCGGCCGGCCTCGGTGTTGCGTACGGCGAGGGTCACCTCGGCGCCCGCGCGGGCCAGGGAGCGGGCGGTCTCGATGCCGATCCCGGAGGCGCCGCCGGTGACGACGGCGCGCTTGCCGGTCAGGTCGACGCCGGCGAGGACCTCGTCAGCGGTGGACTCGCGGTCGAACGGGGTGGTCAGACGGGTGGTGTCAGGCATGGTGTTCCTGGATCTGTGCGGGGTGGTTCAGGGGGTTCCGGGTGGGTGGACCGGGGATGCGGCGGTCGCCGTTCCGGCACGGTGCGGCGGGACCCGGCACGGGTGTCGGGTCCCCGCACTTGGTGGCCGACGACGTGTGTACGGTCGCTGCCGCCACGGAGTGAACTAACGGAGTGGACTAGCGGATGAGGTCCTCGGACACGGTCCACAGGCGGGCGGCGTTGTCCTGGTCGAGGGCGTACGGGGCGACGCCGCCGACGTTGCCTGCGCGCTCGGTGACCGGCTTGGCCTCCGCGCAGTCCTCGTAGTAGCGGCCGGTGACGCCCTCGACCGTCGGGGAGGCGGCAAGCAGCACCGAGGTGGCGGCGCCCTGCTCCACGGTCTTCTGCGGTGGCAGCGCGAGATCGCCCGAGGCGATGAAGGCGGTCACCTGCTCCATGTCCATGTGCCGGGCCAGGGACGTGTCCGCGATGTTGCCCGGCATCAGGGCGTTGGCGGTGATGCCGTCGTCGGCCCAGCGCTCGGCGGCACCGACGGCGAACAGGGCATTGGCCGTCTTCGACTGGCCGTAGGAGGTCCACGGATCGTAGGGCCGGAAGCGGTAGTCCAGGTCGTCGAAGATGACCGGGGAGAACTGGTGGCCCACGGAGCTCACCGACACGATCCGGGCGCCGTTCGCCGCCGCGAGCGCGGAGTGGAGGCCGGTGGCCAGGGCGAAGTGGCCCAGGTGATTGACGCCGAACTGCCATTCCCGGCCGTCCGCCGTGTGGGCGATCTCCGGCGGGGCCATCACCCCGGCGTTGTTGACGAGGATGTCCAGCGGGCCGGTCCAGTCCGCGACGAACGCCGCGACGGTCGACCGGTCGGACAGATCGAGTCGGCCGACCGACAACTTCCCTGCGCCGGATGGCAGTTCCGCCTCCAGGCGCGCCGCCACCTGCGCACCCGCGTCGGTGTTGCGGACGGCCAGGGTGACGTCGGCGCCGGCCGACGCGAGCGCGCGGGCCGTCTCCACGCCGATGCCGGAAGTGGCGCCGGTGACGACGGCGCGGCGGCCGTGCAGGTCGACTCCGTCGATCACCTCGGCGGCAGTGGTGGTCGCACTGAACGTGCCGGGGTTCCGAGGTACGGACATAAGGGTGTCTCCTGATGTGAGCGCACGTGAGTGCCGTGTACGACGTGTGTGATGTGTGGCGTCCGTGACGTACCTACTCGGCAGCCAGCAGCGGAGTGGTGTCGAAGTAGAAGACGCGCATGCGCCACACCTTTCCGTCCCGCAGAGTCCAGTGTTCGACGATGTGCAGATCGTCGCCCTTGGTGGATTCCGCCGTCAGCAGGCCCGCGACGTGATCACCGTCGGCCGAGAGGCTTTCGAGGCGCATGGTGCCGAAGTCGAGCGCCTCGCTCAGCAGCGGGAGCACCTCGTTCTTGAACGCGTCCGGGCCCCGGCGGACGCCGCCCCATGGAAGCACCGGGGGGATGTACTCCTCGAAGTCCTCGTGCATTGCGGCGGCGAACGCGTCCATGTCACCCCGGAACGCTGCTTCATACACTCCGCGAACGATGTCCAGGTTTGTCTGAGTCGGTGCTGTGTCGGCCATGATGAGTTCTCCTTCTACGGTGCGAATGCGGGAAGCCGCTGCGTGCGGCGGCGTGCCCGGTCAGCCCTGCGCGATCCGGGAAACGTGCTGCCAGTCGTTCCAGGTCTTGAGGCGTTGGGCGTAGAGGGGCTCGACGACCTCGATGGGCTCGGTGCCGAAGAACACGCGCAGCGGCGGGTTCTCCGCGTCGACGATGTGCAGCAGGGCGGCGCCGGCATCGCCGGCTTCGGCGTAGCGGGCTTCACCGAAGCGGGCCGCGATGGCCTCGCGGACCTGGTCGTAGGCGGGGATCGGCTCGGTCTGGGCGGCGGAGGAGCCGCCCCAGTCGGTGGCGAAGCCGCCCGGCTCGACGATGGTGACCTTGATGCCCAGGCCGGCGACCTCCTGGGACAAGGAGTCGCTGAACCCTTCGAGCGCCCACTTCGAGGCGTGGTAGGCGCCGAGCGACGGGAACGCGCCGATGCCGCCGACGGACGAGATCTGCACGATGTGGCCGCTGCGCTGTGCGCGCATGATCGGCAGCACGGCCTGACTGACCCAGAACGCGCCGAACAGGTTCGTCTCCATCTGGTCGCGCAGCTGCTGCTCGGTGATCTCCTCGACCATGCCGAACAGTCCGTAGCCGGCGTTGTTGACGACGACGTCGAGGCGGCCGAACTTCTCGTGTGCGGCGCTCACTGCGCCGGCGACCGCCGCCTTGTCGGTGACGTCGAGGGCCAGGGGCAGTACGGCCTCGTCGCCGTACTTGGTGACCAGGTCGTCCAGTGTGGCCACGTTCCTGGCAGTGGCGGCGACCTTGTCGCCGCGCTCCAGGGCGGACTCGGCGAACGCGCGGCCGAGGCCGCGGGACGTACCGGTGATGAACCAGACCTTGCTCATGATTCCTCCTTGAGGGGCGGGCTTCGGGGGCTGCCCCCCGGTGCCTCATTCACCGTAACGCAGAAACTTAGACTCGTCCAAAGATAGGCTGCTCTAGAAATATATTCGTCCAGAAAATAGGCCGTAGGATGGGGCTCATGGGAGGAACCATGAGCCTGCGCGAGCGCAAGAAGCTGGCGACCTGGCGCGCCATCCAGTCCGCCGCGGTGCGGCTCTTCGAGGAGCAGGGCTACGAGGCGACGACCGTCGAGCAGATCGCGGCCGCCGCGGACGTCTCGCGCGCCACCTTCTTCAACTACTTCGCCAGCAAGGACGCCGCGGTCCTGGACCAGGACCCTGCGGAACGGCTCAACTGGCAGGCCCTGATGGACGAGCGCCCCGCGGACGAACCGCTCTGGGACTCGCTCACCACGATCCTCACGGGGTTCTGCGAGAGCCTGCGCGAGCGCGTGCCTCTGCAGCGGCATCTCAAGGCGCAGTCGCCCGCGTTCGCGCAGTCGGCCCAGAGCTTCGGTGAGCAGTTCTTCCAGGACCTGAGGCGGTGGGCCCGGTCCCGCGTCGCCGGGTCCGACGACCTGACTCCCGTCCTGCAGCTGAACCTCGCGGTAGCCGCCACGATCACCGCCTACGAGACCTGGCCTGCGGAGGAGTCCTTCGACGGGTTTCTGCGACGGCTTGAGCGCTGTCTGAGCCAGGCGGGCCCCGGCACGCCCGTCGAGTGACATGTCCAGTGACGTGTCTGATGACATGTCAGTGGACATGTCCGCCGTGCCGCTGTGTGACGTGGTCACTGCAGCGCGCCGCCGGTCACCACCAGGCCCTGTCCGCTGACCCAGGCCGCCAGGTCCGACGCGAGGTACTCGGCCGCGTCGGCGACGTCGTCCACGGTCCCCATGCGGCGGCCGATGCGCCCGGGCTGGGCGATGAACTGCCGCAGCGGGTCATCCGGGTTGGGCTCGGTGAAGACGCCCGCGCCTTCGATGCCGGTCGGCATGATGGTGTTGACGGTGACGCCCCGGTCCGCGAGCTCCTGCGCCGCCACCCCCACGACGTAGTGCGGCGCCACCTTGCTCGAGCCGTAGAGCGCCTGACCGGCGAACGGAACGACCGCAGTGCTCGAGCCGATGCTGATGATCCGGCCGTTGTCGACGACGTGCCGGGCCGCCGCCTGGAGGGTGAAGAACGTGCCCTCGGTGTTGATGCCGAACTGCCGGTCGAACTGATCCTCGGTGATCTCGACGAAGGGGACGTTGATCAACTCGATGCCCGTGTTCGCGACGACGATGTCGATCTGCCCGAACTGCTCCATGGCCTGGGCGAAGAGGCGCTCGATGTCGGGCACCGCGGACATGTCGGCCTGGACGGAGAACGTCTTCACGCCGAGCTGCTCATGCGCTACGAGCCGGAAGACGCCCTCGCGCTCGTCATGCGCGCAAACCACAAGGGCGCCCGCGTTCAGGAAGTCGCCGCCCAGCTCCGCGCCTGGGCCACGGACTGACACCACCTTCGGGCACGCGCCAAACCCGCGGCGAAACGGGATGTGCGCGAAGCGCTACCGGGCGATTACGACCGTGATGGGCTCGTTGGGGCAGTGGCTGAGTGACTCGGCGAGCGCAGCCTGCTCGGTGGGATCGACGGCGAGCCCGTACCGCGTCTTGTCGGCGACCCGATCAGTGACGTACTGGCAGCGGTAGCCCGCAAAGGGCGGCAGCCATGTACTGGGGTCCTGGTCGGACTTGGAGCGGTTGCCGGCCGCGGACACCGTGATCAAGGCGCGTGCGTCGTCGAGGCCATGGGCGTACACCTCGCGCTCCTTCGCCGGCCATTGTGACGCCCCGCTGTCCCAGGCCTCGACGAGCGGGACGAGGTGGTCGGCGTCGAGCTTGCGCGCGTTGTCTGACAAATCCGTCAATGATCACTATCCCGATGGTGCCCGCAGCCAGATCCCGCGCTTCAGCGGGGAGAACCTCGCGCTCGATGCGGCCCTCGGCTCGGTTGCCGGATGCCTTGGGGCATCGGTCGTCCAGGTCGCCGTCGCGTGGGTGCTCTCCCGCGGCGTGGACATCGTGCCGGTTGTCGGGGCGCGGCGGCCCGAGCGGCTCGCGGGCGCCCTCGCCGCGGTCGGCCTCACTCTCGCTTTCGAGAGCCTCGCGGAGGTGGAGCGTGTCGTGCTGGTGGGCGTGGCGGCCGGCGACCGCTGTGCGGCGCGCCATATGACCGGTCTCGGCAGCGTGAACTGACGGGCGGTCCAGCGTGCCGACTGGCGGTCTGCTTTCGGGGGAAACAGGATGAACATGAATTTTGAGGAGGTTCATTCGTGTCTGATACGCAATATCCCTCACGGGTGGCTGAGGCCCCCGTCCTGCCGGAACGTGGCCCCGGCCCGGTGAAGGTCATGCTGTCGGTCAATGGCACCGAGCATGGGTTGGAGATCGAGCCGCGGGTCAGTCTCCTGGACGCGCTGCGCGAACACCTGCATTTGGCGGGCGGTAAAAAGGGGTGTGACCAGGGCACCTGTGGTGCGTGCACGGTGTGGGTCGACGGGCGCCGAATCCTGTCCTGTCTCACGCTGGCCATCACCTGCGAAGGGCGCGAGGTGACGACCATCGAGGGGCTGGCCGAGGGTGATGAACTGGATGCCATGCAGAGCGCGTTCATCGAACAGGATGCCTTCCAGTGCGGCTTCTGCACACCCGGCCAGATCATGTCCGCGGTGGCGCTTCTGAAGGAGGGCCACGCCTCGGACGACGCCGAGATCCGGGAGTGGATGAGCGGCAACATCTGCCGCTGCGCCGCGTACCCGCACATCCGGGCCGCCATCCGCACCGTCCGCGACCAGGCCTAGGGAGATCTGCCGTGCGGCCCATCAGCTATTCCCGCGCCGGCGACATCGCCGGCGCCATCGCCACCGTTTCCTCGGACCCCACCAGCGACTTCCTGGCCGGGGGCACGACCGAGGTCGACCTGCTGCGCCAGAACGTCCTTTTGCCGCGCCGGCTCGTGGACATCAACGACTTGCCGCTCACTCAGATCGAGGACCGGCCCGACGGCGGCCTGTACATCGGCGCCTTGGCGCGCATGAGCGACGTGGCAGAGGCGCCCATGGTGCGCGAACGGTTTCCGATGATGGCCGAAGCTCTCGTCCTGGGAGCCTCCGCGCAGCTGCGCAATATGGCCAGCATGGGCGGCAACATGATGCAGCGCACCCGCTGCGGCTACTTCCGTGATGGCGTGTCGCCGTGCAACAAGCGCGAACCCGCCAGTGGGTGCAGCGCCCTGGACGGCTTCAACCGCGGCCATGCCGTCCTCGGCGTCAGCGACCACTGCATTGCCACCCACCCCTCGGACGTCGCCGTGCCCCTGATGGCCCTGGACGCTCGCATCCACACCGAAGGGCCTCGTGGCCGACGCGTCTACGCCATCGACGACTTCTTCCTGCAGCCCGGTGACACCCCGCATCTGGAGCACCCCATCGAGCACGGTGAGCTGGTCGTCGGCATCGAGGTGCCGGGCATGGCGGCGGCCCGTACGTCGATGTACCTGAAGGTGCGCGACCGCGAGTCGTACGAGTTCGCCCTGACCTCCGTTGCAGCCGTGGTGCCCCTGGCGGACGGCGTCATCGGCGACGTACGACTGGCCCTGGGCGGAGTGGCCACCAAGCCCTGGCGGGCCCGCCGAGCGGAGGAGGTCCTGCGCGGAGCGCCCGCCGACCGCGAGACCTTCGCGCGAGCCGCCCGCGAGGAACTGGCCCCCGCCCGCACCACGCAGCTCAACGCGTTCAAGGCTGAGCTGGCCCGACGGACCATGGTCCGCGTCCTGGAGACCATCACCGCAACGGGGAGCCCGTCATGACCACAGTCCTCGCGATCGGACAGCCCACCGACCGGGTCGACGGCCGCCACAAGGTCACCGGCGGCGCGCACTACTCGGCGGACATCCACCTCGACAACCTGGCCTACGCCGTCCTGGTCGGCGCGCGGGTGCCCAGCGGACGGATCACCCACATCGACACCACCGAGGCGATGGACGCCCGGGGAGTGCTCGTGATCCTCACCCACGAGAATCTGCCCAAGATCGCGACGCAGCCTCCGCTGATTCCCTCGCTCGCGGGCATGCCCGCCCCGGGCCAGACCTTCTTCCCTCTGCAGGACGAGGTCGTGTATTACACGGGCCAGCCCGTCGCCGTCGTGGTCGCCGACACCCTCGAGCGGGCCCAGCACGCCGCCGCCCTGGTGCGCGTCGGCTACGAGGAGACACCCTCGGTGACAACCCTGGACCAGGGTCGCGAGCAGGCCTACGAGCCCGAGGCGATCTTCGCGGGCTTCATCCCGGGCCGGAACCAGCGCGGGGACGTGGAGGCGGGCCTGGCCCAGGCCGATGTGCGCATCGACGCCGCGTACACCTACGCAGCCAACAACCACAACCCCATCGAGCCGTCGGCCACCACCGCGGCCTGGGACGGCGACCAACTCACGCTCTACGACGCCACCCAGGGCGTGGCGGCCACCCAGCTCACCGTCGCCGCACTGCTCGGTCTCACCCCGTCGAAGGTCCGCGTCATCTCCCACTTCGTCGGCGGCAGCTTCGGCTGCAAGGCCATGATCTGGGCCCATCCCGCACTGGCCGCACTCGCCTCCCGCATGACCGGATGCCCGGTCAAGCTCACCCTCACCCGTGAGCAGATGTTCACCTCGGTCGGGCACCGGGAGGAACAGGAGCAGCGCATCACCCTGGGCGCGACGACGGAGGGGCGGCTGACCGCGCTGCGGCACCACAAACTCTCGCCCACCTCGCACTTCGACGACTGGGCCGAACCCTCTCTGGGCGTGGCCGGCCAGATCTACGCCTGCCCGAACTACGAAGGCGTCTACCGGCTCATCCGCGCCAACACCATGACGCCCACCTTCATGCGGGCCCCCGGCGAGGCCTCGGGCATGTTCGCCCTCGAGTGCGCGATGGACGACCTCGCCCAGCAACTGGGCATCGACCCCATCGAACTGCGCCTGCGCAACTACACCGACACGGATCCGAACACCGGCAACCCGTGGTCGAGCACGGGCCTGAAGGAGTGTTACCAGCGCGGTGCAGAGCGCTTTGGCTGGCAGCGCCGCAACCCCGAACCCCGCTCGCACCGCGACGGCCATTGGCTCATCGGCTACGGCATGGCCACAGCCGGCTATCCGGTCTACGGCCCGAACAACCCGCAGCGGGCCCGCGCCCGGCTGTACGCCGACGGCACCGCCGTGGTCCAGGCCGCCACGCCCGACTTCGGCACCGGGGTCGCCACGGTGATGACGCAGGTCGCCGCCGACGCGCTGGGCCTGCCCGTCGAGCGGTGCCGCTTCGAGGGCGGTGACACCACGCTGCCCACCATCGCGGCCGCGGTCGGCTCCTCGGGAGCCGGCATGATCAGCGCCGCCGTCCACACCGCGGCCACCAACCTGCGCGACCAGCTCGTCGCCCAGGCCGTCGGCGATGCCCAGTCGCCGCTGCACGGCGCCGATCCCAGCACCGTCGTCGTGCGGGACGGCCGCATGACGCTGCGCGACCAGCCCAACATCGGGGAGAGTTACGGGGACCTGCTCCACCGCAACTTCCTGCCCGACGTCGAAGCCGCGGGCGCCTGGTCCCCCTCGCACATCGTCAACAACTACGGGATGATGACGTTCGGCGCCCAGTTCGCCGAGGTCGCCGTCGACCCCGACCTCGGCCTCGCCCGGGTCCGGCGGATGGTCGGCGCCTTCGCCCCTGGCAGGGTGCTCAACGCCAAGACGGCCCGCAGTCAGTTGATGGGCGGCATGCTGTGGGGACTGGGCCAAGCTCTCCTGGAGGCCAACTACATGGACTCGCGGCGCGGCCGCTGGGTCGCCTCCAGCCTGGGTGACTACCTCGTCCCGGTCAACGCCGACGCCCCCGAGGTCGACATCGAACTCATCGAGGTGGAGGACAAGATCGTCAATCCGCTCGGTGTCAAGGGCGTCGGGGAGGTCGGCCAGGTCGGCGCCGCAGCGGCCATCGCCAACGCCATCCACCACGCGACGGGGCGCCGCATCCGCAAGATGCCCATCACGATCGAAGACCTGCTCTGATACATCGTCGGACCTGCTCCGGCACACCGCCGGCACAAGCACAAGCCTGTCCGACGCCCGATTGACATCCTCCCCCTCTCAAAAGAGGGGGATTCCAACCCAGGGGGGTTGAGGTTCACGGGCGCTCGACCGCTGTGTGGGCGGTGTCGTCCCTCCGGCACCGGCTGAGCGCCGGGGGCGGGGAATGCCGCCCTGTCCTGCCGCGACGTTGGTTGATGCGTTGGTGTCCGCGTTGCAGGTGAAGCCACAGGAGGAGCAACAGAATTCGGCTTGGCTCTTGCGCGATTTCTTGTCGATCCATCCGCAGGCGCTGCATCGCAGGCTGGTGTAGGGGGCGGGGACGTCTTCGACACGACCGGGGGCTTTGTGCTCGGTGCGCTGCCGGAGCAGGCCCCAGCCTTGGGCGAGAATGGCCCGGTTCAGTCCGGCTTTCTGCCGCACGTTCTTGCCGGGCTGCTCGACGGTGCCCTTCGCCGAGCGGGTCATGTTCTTGATGTTGAGCTTCTCGAATCGCACCAGGTCGTAGGTGCGGGCGAGCATCGTGCTGGTCTTCTCGCACCAGTCCTTGCGTCGGTCCGATTCCCGGGCCTTGAGCCGTGCAGTCCTGGCGTACTCGGCCGTCTTCTGCACGCTGCCCTTGGGCGCGCGTGCGGCGCGCCGCTGGTGCTTGCGGACCTGTGCCCGTTCCCTGACCGTGAGCTGCGGGCAGTTCAGCTTCCGGCCGTCCGACAGCGCGGCCGTGATCGTCACGCCCCGGTCGATGCCGATGACTTCGCCCGTGCCGGGGGCGCCGAGTGGTTCGGGGATGACCGCGAAGGCGATGTGCCATTGGCCGTTGCGCCAGGTGACGCGGAACGTCTTCGCCTTCGGCAGATCACCTCGGGTGGGTCGAAAGCGGACCCAGCCGCAGCCGGGCACCTTCACCTGCGCCCACCGCCTGTTGAGCTTCTGCACCACCACCGAGCGGCCCATAACCTGCCTGCCGGTCTTCGCGTTGAGCTTCGGCGAGCCGTTCGGCTCAAACTCCGGCACGCGGTCGGTGCCGATGACCCGGAAGCCCTCGTGCACATGCTTCTTGCGCCACGTCGGCTCACCGAACCCGGACGTGAACCGGGCGTTCTTGGCCTGGGCGAAGTCCTTGAGTGCCTGCTGCTGAACATCCGCGCTCCCGGCACCCAGCCATTCGTTGTCGCGCCGGGCCTCGGTGAGCTGGCGGCACTGTTCCGCGAAACCCGGGGCGGCCTTGCGGCCCTTGGACCAGTGCGAGTGCTGCTCGACGGCCAGGTTCCACACGTACCGGGCGTGCGCGCAGTGGCCGAGCATGACGCTCTCCTGCGCGGGCGTCGGGTACAGACGGAATCTGGACATGGCCCCACTCTAGGGCCAGACTTGATGCATGATCAAGCTGAATCTTCGACTTCCGGATGACCTGTACGCCACGGCCAAGGTGCTTGCTTCCACAGACGATCGCTCCCTCAACTCATGGCTGGTGTCGCTCGTGCGACGTGCGGTTGAGGAAAGCGAACGCCGTTCCGCCCCGGGGGCGTAACGGCTGTCCCTGCCCTGCTCCGCAGGGGCTCGCATTCACCCCCGGCCTGAAGGCCGGGGCACCCTGCGAGGAAACAGGGTGGACCGGGCGGGCCGCGCCGACCGGTGGACGGAGACAGCTTCTCCTTGTGGCCGATCCAGAGAAGTTTTGTTTGTCCAACGCGCGAACCGGCAACGCGGCCGCTGGCAGGCCGACCGAGCCGCCCTGGCCTCTGACTACCTGGCCGTGATTCCCCTCGCCCACAGGCACCCAACACCCAGGAGCAACGACGAGCCATGAACGCGTATAAACCCGTCCATCGCGTAGCGATCGTCGGCACCGGCACCATCGGTGCGAGCTGGGCGACGCACTATCTCGCTCGGGGCTTTGACGTCACAGCAACCGACCCTGCCCCCGCTGCGGAGGAGGCTGGGTTCGCGGTTTGTGTTTGTGGCCTCTCGCGTTCGGGTCAGGACGTGGGAGGCACGGCGCGCTTTAGAGGTTCGAGGTCTCCGTGTAGGGCGGCGTGGAGTGCGGCCGCGAGTTCGCGGGCCCGCTCTTCGCTCAACACGCTGTGCATCATGAAGTAGATCGGTCCTGTGTAGGCGTCCGCATCGACCTCGCGGTTGTGAACCATCCGGATGATCGCGGCCCGGACAGCTTCGTTCACGGTGTCGTCGACGGAGTGTCCGGGGCCGGCGGTGAGCGTGTCCGCCTTCACGGTCCAGTGCGGACCGTCGGATTCGATGGCGACGAACACGGCTTGGTGCGCCATGGCCTGCCTGTATACCTTGTGGAAAGCAGCGGTGCCGGAAGCGTCTGGGATGAGATGGGCGGGGCAGGGAACCGGCAGCGGCTGCATGAGGATATTTTGCAAGATGTCGGGAACATTCGCGTCCGTTGACACTCGAAGATCGCCCTGGTGCTGCGGAGCATCCTCAGGGCGCCGATGCTGACCAGTAGAGACGGCTCAAGCGGCTGGCGCCGGTTTCCTCGGCCAGCTGGGGGTGGCGCCTTTTCTCGCGAGGCGCCTGGTCATGAGGGTGATAGCGGCCCAGGTGATCAGTGTTTCGGAGTGCTGGATGAGCCGTTCGTAGTCCCTCGCGTGGCGGCGGGCGTGCATCATCCACGCGAGCGACCTCTCGACGACCCAGCGGCGGGGCAGCACGACGAATCCGGAGGCGTCCTTGGGACGGCTGACGGGCTTGATGGTGAGGTTGAGGTGCTGTTTCGCCCAGTCCACGAGTTTCCCCGCATAGGCGGAGTCGGCCCACACGATCGTGATCTCGGGGTGCATCAGTCGCAGGCGGAAGAGGACTTCCTTGGCGGATGCGGCATCGTGCAGGTCGGTGGGGGTGACCATGACCATGAGGGGCAGGCCGCGGGTGTCGACGACCAAGTGGCGCTTGCGGCCGTTGATTTTCTTGCCCGCGTCGTAGCCGCGGGTGGCCTTGGAGACGGTCTCCGCCGCTTTCACGCTCTGCACCCTTGTGCATAGGCGGTCAGTGACCAGTCAGTGGTGCCGGAGATGCGGGGTAAGCGCGTGGAGGTTGATGGTTCCGCGCTGCAGTTTCGCGTCGTGGGGTGCGTTGAATCCGGCATTGGCGATGTACAGCTGGTTGCCGCGTACGGCGGTGGTGGTTGGAGAGGCGAGGTCGTCGTCGACGGTCAGGGCGGTCTCGTGGGTCCCGTTCGGGTGCACGACGCTGACCCGGTCGGTCGGGTCGTTCTGCGCGGCGAAGACGGTGTCGGAGTGGTTGTTGAGGAAGGCGAAGTCGTCGAAGTCGGGGATGTTGTCGGCGACGGTGTGGACGCGGCCGGGGGCCCCGTGGGCGGTGACCGGGATCCTCAGCAGCTTGCCCTGGCTGTAGTTGCTCACCCATACGGCGCCCTTGTGGAAGCGGACGCCGTTCACGCCCAGCGGCGGGGAGCCGTCGGGGTCGGCTGCGAGCGCCGGGCCGTTCAGCCAGATCTTCGCCGGGTCGCCGGAGGTGGGCACGGCCCACACCGTGCCGTTGTAGCTGTCAGCGGCGTAGAGGGTACGGCCGGCCGCATCGATGGCCAGGCCGTTGGGCCAGACCATCGGGCAGGGCGGCCAGACGCTGGGGACGGCCGTGCGGGGGCAGTTTCCAGGTCCCGTTCCGGGAGGCGCCGTCGGAGTCCACGTTGTAGTAGACGGTGCCGTCGTTGCTGCGGGTGTTGCCGGTGATCTGATCGCCCAGGTGCCCGCTGACGAGGGTAGTGCGCTGCCCGGACGAGGCGATGCGCACGAGCTTCGGCGGCTTGTTCGCGGGGACGCCCAGCAGGGACACGGTCAGGGAGCCGTTCGGGTTGACGTTGATGTTCTCGGGCGAGTCGCCGGCGGCGAAGTCGAACGCGGCCGTGGTCTTCACCTGAGTGATGACCGGCTGCGTGCCGTCTCGTCCGGTGGTCGCGGACGCGGACGGGGTTGAGACGAGAACGGTCGCGAGAGCGGGGACTGCTGCGACGTGAGCAAAGCGAATGCGCATGATGTTGCTTCCTGTGAAATCGGCTGGAGGACGACGGAGCGGTGCCGCACGTCTCCGGGCCGAGCGGTGCCCCGGCTGACCACCTGGTGGCCGAGGAAGGGACTGCGGGTGGGTGACTACGGGAGTGAGGCGCGACGCGGCATCAGGTGTTGAACCGCATCCCGCCGAGTCACGTGACCTTTTCGGGGTCGTGGTGGTGGAAGATGTGGCTGCGGCCCGTGTCCAGGCCGGCGATGCGTGCCATCTCGTCGGCGGTGAGCTGGAAGTCGAAGACGTCGAGGTTCTCTGCCATGCCTTCGGGCCGCACCGACTTCGGGATCACGACGATCTCGCGCTGGACGAGCCAGCGAAGGGCGATCTGGGCGACGGACTTGTCGTGGGCGCGGGCGATGTCGACGAGCACGGGGTTGTCGAAAAAGCCCTGGCCGCCTTCGGCGAGGGGTCCCCAGGACTCGTGCTGGACGCCGTGCTGACGCATCAGGTTCTGGTCATCGGTGCGCTGGAAGAAGACGTGTGTCTCGATCTGGTTGACCGCGGGGACGATCTCGTGGTGGGTGATGAGGTCGGCGAGCCGGTCGGGGTAGAAGTTGCTGACGCCGATCGCCCGGGTACGGCTGGCCCGGTTGAGTTCCTCCATGGCCCGCCAGGCGCCGTAGTAGTCGCCGAAGGGCTGGTGGAGCAGGTAGAGGTCGAGGTTGTCGAGACCGAGGCGGTGCAGCGAGCGGTCGAAGGCGCGCTTGGCGCTGTCCTGGCCGTAGTCCTGAACCCACAGCTTGGTGGTGATGAACAGTTCGTCGAGGGGAATGCCGCTGGCGGCGATGGCCCGGCCCACGGCTCGCTCGTTCTCGTACGCCGCGGCGGTGTCGAGCAGGCGGTAGCCGGCTTCGAGCGCGGCCTCCACCGCCTGCTGGGTCTGGTCTTCGGGGATCTGGAAGACGCCGAAGCCGAGAATCGGCATCTGCACGCCGTTGTTGAGGGAAATCTGGGGGATCTTGCTGGTCATGGCTGAGACCTTCGCTTTCTGGCTGTGGGGGGCGTCGGCCGGGCAGCAGTCGTCTGCTCAGCGGTGCTTGACGCCGGCCTGGGCGGAAGTGGCGAGGGTGGGTTCGGTGACGGGGACGTCGCCGAGGGCCTGGTCGACGGTCGCCAGCAGGTCGTCCGACAGCTTCACGCCGGAGGCGGCGGCGTTGGCGTGGACCTGTTCGGGGCGGGAGGCGCCGGTAATGGCGGAGGCGACCTCGCTGCGGCGCAGGACCCAGGCCAGCGCCAGGGTGGGCATGCTCATCCCCGCCTCCTCGGCGATGGGGACCAAGCGCTGGACCGCCTCCAGGATGGCGTCGCTGTAGACGAGGTCCTGGGAGACCGCCATCGTCTCGCTGGCGAACCGGCTCCCTTCGGGGACGGGCCGGCCGGGCTTGTACTTGCCGGTCAGCACGCCCTGGGCGAGGGGGGACCAGACGATCTGGGAGATGCCGTTCGCGGCGCACAGGCCGAACACCTCGGCCTCGGGGGGCCTGCCAGAGCATGGAGTACTGCGGCTGGGAGGAGACGAACAGGTCGGGGCCGGCGATGTTGATCGCGGCCTGGATCTGCTCGGGGGTCCACTCGCTGAAGCCGAGGTAGCGGGCCTTGCCCTGCTCGACGACCTTCTGGAACGCCTCGATGGTGTCCTCGATCGGCACGGATGGGTCGAAGCGGTGCGCCTGGTAGAGGTCGACGTAGTCGGTCTTCAGGCGGGTGAGTGAGGCGTCGATCTGCTGGGCGATCTGGGCGGGAGACAGGCCCTTGTCGGCCGGGTCGTCGGACATCGGGCCCCAGACCTTGGTGGCCAGGATGTAGGAGTCGCGGGGGTGGGCCGAGAGGATCTCGCCCCAGGCCGTCTCGGCGGCTCCCTGTCCGTAGACGTTGGCGGTGTCGAAGAGGTTGATGCCGGCGTCGAAGGCCGCTTCGGTGCAGGCGCGGGGCGCGTCGGCCTCGATGCCGCCGGCGTAGGTCAGCCACGAGCCGAGGGAGATCTCCGAGACCTGAAGGTCCGAGCTGCCGAGTGTGCGGTACCGCATGGATGCGCCTTGCTGGTTCGGTGTTCGGTGCAAGTCCCCTGGTCAGCGTCGGCGGGCCGCCGGTTCCAGGGCGGGGTTGGCGAAGCTGCTGTCGGCCGGGTTGATGACCGTGCCGGGAGTGACGATGGCGTCGATGCGATCCAGGACCACGGAGTCCACGTCGGCCGCAGGATGGTCGCCGGACGGGGAGGGCCCGGCCTCCCCAAGCGGTGTCAGCTCCGCGCTGATTCCGTCTTGCGGTGGGAGGCGGCCAGCAGGCCGAGGGGCAGCAGGGCCGCGAGGGCGAAGGTGAAGCCGACCATCGACGGGCCCTTCAGGCCCAGGCCGGAGGTCAGGGCGATGCCGCCGATCCAGGAACCCGTGGCGATGCCGATCTGGAAGGCGGACGTGGCCAGGGCCATGGGCAGGGACCGGCCGGCTCCGGCGATGTGGACGACCTCGCCGACCACGATGGGGTTGCAGGCGAAGCCGGCTGCGCCGAGCAGCACGACCAGGACGACGGCCACGACGCTGTTGGTCGCCCACAGGGTGATGGCGCCCAGGATCACGGCCGTGAGGGCGGTGGCCGGGATCAGCGTGGTGTAGGGGCGACGGTCGCCGAGGCGCCCGCCGACCGTGGTGCCGGCCAGCGCGCCGATGCCGAAGCCGAGTATCGCCAGCGGCACCACGGCCGTCGCGAGGTGGGCCCGCTCGGTCAGCAGCGGGGCGACGTAGTTGTAGGCACCCATGATTCCGGCCTGGATGAGCGCGGTGGCCAGGTAGACCAGCCACAGGCGCGGATGCTTGAGCGCGGCCGTCTCGGCGCGCAGGGGGGTGTCGGCACGTGTGGTGTCGGCGGGCACCCGGCGGGCCACCACCACGGCGGCGGCCACGGCGAAAGCGGCGAGCATCCAGAAGGGGGCCTGCCAGCCGCCCAGCTGGCCGGCTGCCGTACCGAGTGGGACGCCGACGATGTTGGCGAGGGTGATGCCGCCGACCATGACGCCCGTGGCGCGAGTGCTGGCGGCCGGACATTCAAGGCTTCGTACATCGCGCCGTGGCCGCGCCGGTGCTCGGCCGTGAGCGTGAGGTCCACCGGCGCCTTCACCGCTCCACCGAACGTCTTACAGTCCCCTCCTTCGCCTGCGGCAATGCGGACTGGCGACCGGTGGAACCGTCGGAGGCTGGATTGCAGAGCCTGTCAGTGGCGCTTAGCGTGATGTCGGGGACTCCAGGGGCTCTCGGGTGCGGTGCGTGCGGCGGACTTCGCAGGGCATGCGCCCGGGTCCAGTCCATCGAGGTGATCAATGATGACTGACAGCACACAGACGCTCGTCAAGAATCTCACCGACACCTTCAGGCATCCGATCCGTTCGCCGATTCTCCACTCTGACCTCAGATCAGTGCGCTGCGGCGAGCGGTCCTGATCACGGACCTCAGTAGGCCGCACGAACCCAGCTCGCTCACATGATCATGCTGAGCGAGTCGGTAAAGGCCTAGAGGGGACCCGACGCCGATGACACTCTGCGCACGCGCCTGCTCCATCGAGAAAGAAACGTCCGGAGCCTGGTCGCCGACGAGGATGCCGCCACCGGCATTGTTCCTGTCCAGAACGCCCGCCGAGTTCGTCGGGCGCTGAAAGACGAAAGGTCACTCGTGCCACAATTCATGCGCGCGCTCGTAGCCGGAAAGGTTGGCGAGCCGGCCGATGTCCTGCGGCTGGAATCCCGTCCTGTTCCCACGCCAGAAGCCGGTCAGGCGTTGATCCGTGTGAAGGCGACACCTATTCACGCCAGTGATCTGCATGTGCTGCGTGGCCGCTACGGTTTCTCCCCCGAGTTTCCCACTGTGGGGGGTCACATGGAATGCGTGGGCCGTATTGAGGTCCTGGGCCCGGATACCGAGGGACTGAAGATCGGCGAGCGCGTGGTGGCCGTTGCTGTCCCGGCGGTACCCGGGCCGCATGTGGCCGGCACTTGGCAGGAATACCTTGTTGCCGATACACGAAGGCTCCTGCCGGTCCCCGACCATCTGAGCGACTCCAGCGCCTGTCAACTCGCCGTCAACCCGTTGACCGCGCTGCTCCTGGTGACTCGCGAACTCGACGTACAGCCGGGTGAATGGTTGTTGCAGACGGCCGCGGGCTCCACCGTCGGCCGGCTCGTCATTCAGCTGGCCAGGCATCTGGGTATTCGCACGATCAATGTCGTGCGAAGGCGCGATGCCGTCGAGGAGATCAAGGCGCTTGGTGGTGACGAGGTCATTTGCACTGAGGACGAGGACCTGTGGCAGCGTGTGGCCGAGATTGCAGGATCGGCTGGCGTGCGCAAGGCCATCGACTGCGTCGCGGGCCACGTGGGTGCCCAGCTATCCCAGGCATTGGCTCCGGGAGGAGAGGTCGTGGTCTACGGCGCGCTCTCTACCCATCGGCAGACTGACCCGGCAGCGCTGACGATCCCGCTGCAGGCACGCTCGGTCATCTACGAGAGCAAAGCAGTCCGTGGCTTCTGGCTGAACCGCTGGTTCGGCACTGCCTCACCTGCGGATGCGCTGCGCGCGCTGTCCAAGGTTCGCAGTCTCGTCGCTGATGAAGTGCTGAGCATCCCCCGAGGCAAGCCGTTCCCGCTCGAACGCTTCACCGAAGCCATCTCGTTCGCCGAAGCACCCGCACATGGCGCCAAGCCGCTCTTCGTCTTCGAGGATGGCCGGGACGAAGACGACAGGTAGGACGCGGCCCGTCCGGTGCTGGCGGCGGTGCGGCTGCGGCGGGGCAAGGTCGCCGACGCCCGCGGCGCCGCCCAGCTCGGGCAAACCCCACCGGCGAACTGTGACGGAGCAGCGTTGTTTGCGAGTGATCGCTGGGAAGGGCCTGGTCGGGGGCCCGGTGGTGCGCGATAGTTTGCGAGTTTGGCGGGCCGAAGTTCGCGAGCCTGCAGTCGCGTTGGTCACCCGCCGTAACTGAGTGGCTGTTGTCGTTCCGATCTTGAGGGGTGTGCGTCGAACGGGAGTCTCGGTCGGGTGACCGCGGCTGGTCACGGGCATGAAGGCAGGGCCTCTTGGTAGCTCGGGGTTGCGAAGCCAACCGAGATCCAGGAGACCCTGTTGCCGCAGTTGTGCGTGCTCGCGCCGGTGGAGTTCAACTCGGCGTCTCCGTCGTGTGATTGTGTCGCTCACCGGTTCGGGAATGCGGCCGATCATCCGGAACGTGTTCGGCGGTATCCCTCGGATATGACGGACGCGGAGTGGGCCGTGGTCCGGCCGCTGCTGCCGGTGCCGACCTGGATGCGGGGCCGGGGAGGGCAGCCGGAGGTGTACTGCCACCGGGCGATACTCGATGCGATCCGCTACCTCGTCGACAATGGCATCAAGTGGCGGGCTATGCCGGTGGACTTCCCGCCGTGGGACCGGGTCTACGCGTTTTTCCGCCGCTGGCGCGATCACGCCCTGGTCAGGGAGTTCCACGACGGGCTCCGGTCGAAGGTCCGCGAGCAGCTGGGCCGCGACGCGGAGCCGAGTGCGTGTGTGATCGACTCGCAGTCGGTCAAGGCGGACGCCGTCGTCGGTGCGGACAGCCGTGGCTTCGGCGGCGGGAAGCTGGTCAACGGGCGCAAGCGGCATGTCGTAGTCGACACGCTCGGCCTGCTGCTGGGTGTGATGGTCACCGCCGCGGACACCGGTGATCGCGCCGCCGCGCAGGTCATGCTGCGGCAAGTCGCCGACGCACAACACCAGTTGGAGCTGGTCTGGGCCGATGGCGGCTACACCGGCAGCCTCGTCGAGTACTGTCTGGCCACGCTCGCGCTGGTCCTGGCGATCGTCAAGCGCAGCGACGACATGCGCGGCTTCGTGGTGCTGCCCAAGCGGTGGATCGTCGAGCGGTTCTTCGCCCACCTGATGCGCACCCGCCGCCTGGCCCGCGACTACGGACGCCGCACCACCAGCGCCGAGGGGATGATCTGCTGGTCGATGACCCTGCTCATGACGCGCCGCCTTGCCCGGCCGGGCCCTGTGCCAGGGTGAACCGGCCCGGCTGCCGCTCGGCCAACCAGCCCCGCGCGACCAGGCGCTTCGCCTTCGACCGCAGCGCCTCCACCCGCGTCGGCACCGCGTCCAGGCCGAACGCCACGGCCATCTCCTGGCAGGTCAGCGGCCCTTGATGGAGCCGATGCCGGTCCGCGAGGGCCTGAAGGATGCGCTGATAGTCCACCGACAACACCGACCAGGTCAGTCCCTCACGCCACACCGGCACCTGCGACTTCGGCTTCGCCGCCTGGCCGGGCGCTGAGCGCGCGTCCGCGTCCCGTGGGCCGGAGACAGCCTCCTCATCAGCAACGCTGCCGCCGTCCGGAGACAGGGCCGTGCCCACTCGTCTGCGGGCGATCACCCACTCCTGCCATTCCTGCTCGGCTGCGGCCAGTTCGGCCTGGATGCGATCGGCTTCCTCACGCAACCCGTCGACCCGACGGCGAGCGGCGAGCTCGTGCTGTTCCAGCAGTCCGACGACCGACGGCATTCACAACCTCCCGGGGAGCGATGACACGACACGCCACCACTCCCACCGAATCACCGCCCCTATGCCTGACCAGCGAAAACACCGACCTCAGATTCGGAAAGACAACAGCGTCTCAGGCGTCCCGAGGTGGGCGTCACGCTGCGGGTCTGGGGCAGCAGGTACTGGGTGCCCCCCGACGCAGGGCCTTCCTACGTCGGCTTCCTCCTCGACGCCGCACGCCACGCCAGCGTCACCGCCGGACGCAGGTACCTGAGCCGTCTCGCCCGAGGGGGGGCTATCAGCCTGGGAGTTCATCGTCTCCCTTCACCGCCTTGGCGCCTTCGTCCCCGATGGTGTCCTCCACCGGACCGCCAACCGTCTACACAGTTGTGCCGACAGCACCGGGTTTTACAGTTACGACAGGGTGCGGGCGGCCGAGTCGCTGGCCGCGCTCGGCGACTCTCGCGGGGTGGACCTCTTGTACGCTCTCGCCCGCGACACCACGCTCTACGGCAGCGACCGGGTTCGGGCGGCCGAGGCCTTGGGCCAGCTGGGGGATTCCCGCGCCGTGGACCTTTTCCACAACTTCGCCCGCAATACCACGTACAGCGTTGGCGTGGACCGGGTCGCGGCGGCCGAGTCGCTGGTCGGGCTCGGCGACTCTCGCGGGGTCGACCTCTTGTACGCTGTCGCTGTCGCCGGCGACACCACGCCCTACGATGGCGTTCGCGTACGGGCAGCCGACGCGCTGGCTGGTCTGGGGGACTCCCGCGAGGTGAACCTTTTGTACGCCCTCGCCCGCGACACCGCCCTCAGCGGCGACGCACGCGTGAGCGCGGCCGAGGCGCTGGCCGGGCTCGGTGACGCTCGTGGCGCCAACTTTCTTACGTGACAAGAGTCTTCGCAACGAGCAGTGTAGTCGCCGGCAGCAGCTGGGCTGGCCGACTGAACACCCTCCTCCGCCTCGGCGAACCGCTGTCCCCGGCCTCCGAACTACTCGCGGAACTTCTGCTCCGCTGGATCGACAGCCTGGACAACATGAACACCGCGACCAGCCAGGCATGCCCGCCGCATGGTCGCGATCCGGCACCACGTCCTGGAGATGCCCGAACCGGTCGTCGCAGAAGCTCTCGGCCACCGCCACGTCACCACAGCCAAATTCGCTGCTTGTCAACGGTCTTTGGGATTTCTGGCTGGGCGGACAGTGGATGTCCATACTGGCGGACAGGAGTTGCCCTGGCTGGCAGACAGCGTGTCTCCGCTATGTGAGGTGTAGGTGTTGACGCCTTAGCGGCGCGGGCTGGAGGGTCAGGTCATGTCGACTGAGGGCGTGAGCCGTGAGCCCGGCGTGGTCTGGGAGGAGCTGCTGGACTCCTATCGCCCTCCGCATCGAGAGGACGACTGGGTGGCTCCGGCCATGTGGCCCCTGGTGCAGGCGGCCATGCTCGATCCGGTGCTGCGGTCGAAGTATCCGTGGACCTCGATGAACCAGCTGCAAGTATCGTCATCCGACGACTGGGAGGACTTCGGCTCGGAGACGTTTCCCGGAATTGCCGCCTGGTCGGGCGGGTATTCGCTGGTCGCTCATCCGTGGGGTGAAGGGCGGATCGTCTTGGAGACGACCGCGCCAGGCGAAGCGGTCGCCTTCCTTGCCGCCGTTGTTCGCGAGCAGATGCCGGACCGCGGGACCGAGTAGGCGGACGGATCAATTCGGGGGGATCACCCCCTTCCCGCGATGGCCACGGTGAGACGGTGGGAGTCGCCCTTGGTCGGGGCGAGGTGTGCGTGGTGCAGGAGCCGGTCAACGGTGGCGGTGGCCAGCGTCTTGGGCATGATCGAATCGAAGCCCACTGGATGGGGCCCTCGTGGCGGCGGGCTAGAGTCTTCGCCGATCACCGGTATGGCGAGGGGCGGGCGAGAGTGACGACGTCGGGTTCTGGCAAGGTGAGTGGCCTGCCGGTGCCGAGCCGGAGCCGCATAGTCATCGGGTGGCTCCTGGTCTTGCTGCTGGCCGTCCTGACCACGTCGCTGCTGGGCGCCTTCGACGCCGGCCTGGGCGGGGTCCTCGGAGTCATCGCCCTCATCGTGAGCTACCACTTGATCGTGCGGCGCCTGATCCTGCGCCGGAACGCGGTGCCCAAGCGGGTCAAGGTCTGCTTCACGCTGGCGTCGATCGCGCTCGCCGTAAGCGCCGTCTACGCATCACCCGCCAGGCTGGTCGCCTTCGGCAAGGAGGGCGTCGGCTCCATCGACTACCAGGACCGTCAGCAGGGCAGCCATGGCGCGTACTTGCAGTGCTACGTCCAGGACCCCGACGGCAATGTCGATCAACTGCCGTCTGGCGGCGCCTGCCCGCACCCGGATGGAACGCCCGTCACCATGGTCTACACCGCCGACGGGATCGGGGGGCCGTTGCTGGGCACCAAGTCCTCCTACACGTATGCGGTCGTCATCTGCGCCGTGGGCGAGCTGACCGGCTATTCCCTGATGGTCGCCGCCGCCGTCATCACGGGCCGCCGGTTCGCAGCCTGACGGTGCGCGGCAAGCTGACGTACCAGCTCCGGTCGCCCACGCCGCAAGACTCGCTGCTCCGGTCGCGTTCAGCGCGCGAGCCTGACCGGATACTCCCCGCCGAGGACTGGCCGCCTCCTCTCACCTCAAGGGCCACGACCAGATCGTCATCGCCAGGCAGAACATCGCCACCACCTCGGACGGCCAGATCATGGCCGGGCGCGCACTGAACCGGGGACGGGAGCGCGAGCGCACCCTGCGGACCAAACTCCAGCGCAAGAACACCCCCTCCGCCAGACGCCGCCTGAAGAAACGCCGCCGCAAGGAGGCGCGGCGGGCCACAGACATCAACCACAAGATCGCGAAACACGTGGTGGCCGAGGCAGAACGCACCGGTCGCGGCATCGCCCTGGAGGATTTGACGGGCATCCGTGAGCGGGTACGGCTTCGCAAGCCCCAACGGGCCACCCACTCCTCCTGGAGCTTTGCCCAGCTGGGAGCGTTCATCGCGTACAAGGCTCGCAACGCGGGGGTGCCGGTGGTGCACGTCGATCCGGCGTACACCTCCCGCACCTGCGCCGAATGCGGCCACACCGACAAGGCGAACCGGGTCTCGCAGGCCTGGTTCGCGTGCCGGAACTGCGGATTCGTTGATCACGCGGACCGGAACGGCTCCCGCAACATCCGCGCCCGCGCGGAACAGTTGTGGCGACGCGGGGCGCAGTCAACCGTCCCAGACCCACCCCCGAAACCCGGCCGTGGGACAAGACGCAAACCCAGCACCACAACCAGTGGCGCCCGTTGTGCAAACCCGGGACTTTCAGTCCCGGGTCGTTGACATCTTTCGGCCGTACCGGCGGCACCGCCGGGTTCGGTGAGATCCGTTGCGGACGGTGGGCGGCCGCGACATCAGACCGTACGACACGGGATCCGGGCAGCCCGGTGTCCGGCTGCGCTGCCTGGACGTGCGCCAGGAGCTCAGCACGCAGCCCCCGGCGAGGTGTTGTAGTGCGCTGACCTGCCGTGGTCGGGCCGGTAGTCGGGTGCGTACGCGCACTCGGTTTGCCGACGGGCGGGCCGGGTGGAAGGCATGGGCTGTGACGTGGACACTGCCGGAGCCGATGCTCGCCGCACCTGTGTCCGCCCCCACGCTCCGCCCCGGGCATGTCCTGGCATTCGACCTGCTCCGGGCGGGCGCCGACCTGACCGCGAAGCCCTACCAGGCTCGCCGCGCACCCCGGACGCGCCCGAGCTGGACGAGGACGACGAAGGCGTGGACTGAACGCCCACATCGGGTGACGCGGGCATATCAGGTGGTCGGAGTGCTCGGAAATCGCAAGCGCCGGTAGGGGAGCTGATGTCAGGCTGCCTGGTATGTCTAACTAAGCCTTGATTGATGCGGCCGACCTGGCGGCCTGCTCGATCTTCGCGCAGTAGGCTGCACGGGCTTCCTCGTCGATCTGCTGCTCGTGTTCGGGGCGCATCCCGGTCCGGCCGTCGAGGCCCTCGCGCAGGATGTCGGCGTGCCCGGCATGCCGGTTGGACTCGCCGAGGACATGGACCATGATGGCGAACAGGTTCGTGTTGGGATAGGGCTCGGGCCACCACGGCACGTGGCCGGGGGCGTCGAGGGGAAGCTCGTTGATCGTCGCGTCCGAGTGTTCCCACGTACGCCGGTAAAACCCGATGATCTGATCGCGGGTCTCGTCCTCGGCGGCCCACTGATCGCTGCCGTTGTAGTCCTGCCATCGGGGCAGCGGTTCCAGGGAAGGGCGGTCGAAGACCTCGCCGAAGTACCTGGCCTCGACGGTGGCCACGTGTTTGACCAGGCCGAGGAGGTTGGTCCCGGTCGCTGTCAAAGGTCGGCGGGCGTCGTATTCGGACAAGCCGTCGAGTTTCCAGAGCAGCGCCTCGCGGTCCCGCCGCAGTCTCCCGTGCAGGTTGTCCTTGGCGAATTTATCGATCATGCGGCATGAGCCTTCCATGGGCTGTTCGTGCTCTCAAGATCCCATACGTGGTCCGCAACGGCTGGCAGAGCCGAGGCTTAGGACTCTTAACACAATGAGCTGCCGGGATTGATGGTCTGTCAGAGAGACGTGGGGGTGGGGTGCGTGACGGCTCGCGGCCGACCCGACCTGCGACGGTTACTGCGCAGGAGAACTACACGCATGCTGTTCGGTGCTGTTCTCTGATCCCGTTGAGTAGTTGGGGACGGGGACCGGGGAAGTGGGCGGGTGCCAGGTGAGGATCCAGCCGGCGGTAAGCGCCGCCGCGCCGCCTGCCAGGGCGATTGCGCCGCCTGTTCCGATGCCTGCGGCCACCGAGCCGAAGCAGGCCGGCCCGACGCCCTGCAGCGTCATGCTGCCGGAGCCGAGCAGACCGAAGGCCTGGCCCTGGCCATCCTGAGGCAGGGCGTCCAGGAACGGCCGTTGCAGGCCGAGACCGTAGGCGAATCCGAAGCCGCAGAGCAGCAGCAGACAGGACGAGACGCCCACTCCGGGCTCGGCAGCGAAGCCGACCAGCGGCAGTCCCGTCAGCGCAATCAACGGGACTACCAGTCGCTCCCGGGTGGGTGGCCGTAGGAGTCGACCCACCAGCAGGTCACCGACAAGCATGCCGACCGGCAGACAGCCCATCAGCACCGCGTACCAGCCGGGCGCGAAGTGGCGTCCTCCCGCGTAGGCGACGATCAGGCCTTCCGCGCCCGCTACGAACGCTGGCGGTAGCCACTGGGCCAGCATCAGTCGTCGCACCGTGTGTCCGCGTAGCAGCAGGCCGGCACCGTGCAGGCTTGCCCGGACGGCCCCGCCATCGCCCCGAGCGCTGCCGGGTGTGCCGCCGAACTCTCCCAGCTGCAGCCGGGGTAGCCGGATGCGGATAGCGAGCGCGCAGCCGAGGTAGAGGGCGGCGCTTACCGCGAGCGCCCGGTGCGGGTCGAGTACCGCGACGGCCGCACCTCCCAGCGCCAGACCGAACAATTGCGCGCCGGAGGAAGCGATGTTGTTCAGTGAACGGCCCAGTACATAGGCGTCGCCCTCCAGCCACTGCGCGACCAGCCGACTCGACGCGCCGCCGAACACCGGTGTGGCGAGGGCGACCAGCGCCACGACACTGAGGCTTGCCGCGATCGGCATCCGCACCAGGGCGAGCAGCAGGGCGGCGGCGCACTCCAAGGCGTAGCCGCCGGCGATGAGCGCGCGGGGCGGCAGTTGGTCGGCCAGTGAGCCCAGCAGCAGCGAGCCGAACAACTGCGGGAGAAAGCCGATGCCGAAGGCCAGTGCGCTCAACAGCGCGGAGCCGGTGGTCGCGAAGACCAGCACCGAGAACGTGGTGATCCGCAGCGAGCCCGCAGTGATCGCGACGGTGCGGGTCGAGAAGAGCAGCCGGAATCGCGGCTCGGCCAGCACCTCCCGGTAGGTGGCACGGTGGTTGCCCTGCGCGGGTTCGGCGGTTGGGGTCATGACGTCCAGCCTCGCCGTGCGCCCACGCCACTCACCAATGATTCGTCGCTGGACGAATCGGAACAGACGTCCCGCGGTAGCATGGCAGGGTGGTCCGCTTCGAAGTCTCCGTCGAGGACCTGCTGCGCAGCCGCTTCGCACTGTCGCCCGCGATGGATCTCTGCTTACTGCTGCGCTCGCTCGCCGGCCAAAACCGGCCGCTGCCGCGAGCCTGGGCCACCCGGCTCCTGCCGACCTTTGAACGTCTTCGCCGCGAGACCGAACTGAACGCCGCCCTCGCCCTGCAAACCCCGCAAGGCGGACCGAACTTCGTCGCCCCGCCCCCGCGCGGCCTCAACCAGACCTGGGCAGACGACCTGGCCATGATCCGGGCCACACCGCTGGAAGCGGCCCGCTACGAATTCGCCACCACTGCGACCGGCCCGTCCGCCCGTGATCCCCGCGTACGCGCAGTGCTGGACTCGACGGACGCCGTCTCCAGGATCGCCGAGGCGATGGACCAGGCGTGGCACGAGCTGCTCGCCACGGACTGGCCGCAACTGCGCACGATTTGTGAGCGCGATGTCGTGCACCGGGTAGGTGTGATCGGCGAACACGGATGGGCCACGACCATCGAGAGCCTGCACCCGGGCATCGCCTGGCGCGCCGGCGGTATCGAGATCGGCTTCTTCCGAGGAGGAACAGTCCGCCTCGCCGGCGACGGGCTACTGCTGATCCCTTCGGTCTTCGTCGGAAATATCGCCGCCCACCTCGAAGACCCCTGGCCCAGGACCTTGGTCTATCCTGCCCGCGGCACCGCCGCCCTGTGGGGCGAACAGGAGACCGTCCCCCAACCGGATGCACTGACCGCTCTGGTCGGCCGGGCCCGAGCCCGGCTGCTGGTGGCGCTGGACGCCCCGGCCAGTACCAGCCACCTCGCCCGAAGCCTCGCCATGGCACCCGGCGCGGTAGGAGACCACCTCGCCATCCTGCGAGGCGCAGGGCTGCTCGTCCGCGCCCGGTCCGGACGGTCGGTGCTCTACCGGCGCACCCCGCTCGGCGAGGCACTGGTCGGCGGTTCGGGCTGAGGGCGCAGATCAGCACTGTTTTTTGAGGCGCCGCCAGCAGATGATTGCGCAGCCGAGGGTGAGAAGGTCTGGTGGATGTCGGCGCGGATTTCCCAGCGGATACGCAGTCGGCGGAACCGGCGCAGAAGTGCGAAGGCCGTTTCATCGACCCAGCGGTTCTTGGCCAGGCCGCTTCCGTGCTCGGTGCCGCGCCGGGCGATGAGCGGGCGGATGCCCAGCTCACGGACCTGATGGCGGTAGACGTTGTGGTCGTAACCGCGGTCGGCGTAGAGGACGTCGGGGCGCTGACGAGGTCGTCCGCGCTTGCCGCGGATGGCCGTCGAACTGCAGCGGGGAGAGCACGGGCGAGCAGCTCGTCGGTGACGGGGAAGCCGTCGGCGGCGAGCTGCTTAACAGCGGCGTCGATGTAGAGGCTGTTGAACAGCACTACGGCATTCAGCGCCAGGCCCAGGGCCTCGAGTTGACGAGTTCGGCCCGCTCGGCGGCCGTCCGACTGCCGGGACCTGCCGGGCCAGGCAGGACAGGCCGGACCAGCTCCCGGCCACCTTCCACCGCACACACGGAGTGCGCTACTTCCACGGCTGCTACTCCGTCGGCGACGACACTCTCTGGGGTGTCAACCACCTCCGCAAAGGCGCCGACCACAGCCTCACCGCGCTCAGGAGCATCCGGGCCGCCCGCCCGGACGGCGCCCCGATCTACGTCATCCTCGACTGATGGCGCTCTTTGAACTTGGGTCTGGGTGGAATTTCGTGACGGTCACGATCGCGTAGTCCTCGGCGTCGTGTTTGGCCTCGGGAATGCCCTGGACATGGGGGTTCTGTCCGCGTTGAAGGACGTGCTGTTCCCGGATGCCGTGGGGATGGTTCTGGACCGGTTGGCCGAGGTGAACGGGGTGGTTGTGGCCGAAGCCCACAGCGTCGTACCGGAGTTGGCGTGTCCGGACTCATGTCTCAGGCCAGGAGCGAGGTGTAGTCAAACTTTGCGGACGGCGCTGGTATAGCCGGCGATGAACAGAGTGGCAAATGCCCAGGCGATGACTTGAAGGCTCCAGCCGCTGAGGGCGAGGGCGTGGCCGGTGGTGGTGTCGGTGACATCGCAACGGTTACGGGCCCCGGTTGCGATCAATGGAAGGCCGAGGTCCAGGCCCACCCCGACACGGTCGGTCCAGGCGCAGGGTGTCCCCGCCGCCGCTGCAGAAGTGCTGACGGTGCCGGTGGTCTTGGTGCGGGCGAGACCACCGTGGTTGCCGGGGCCAAGCGCGGCCAGGATGATCGCGAGGGCGGCGGCGGCCAGGAGGCCGAGCAGGGCCCGCCAGGTCTGGTAGCCGTAGCCCAGGGTGAGCCAGGTAAAGCGGCCCCAGGCCCGTTCGCCGCGGCTGGCGACCGCCCGATGTAGTTGGTCCCGCCGTTGGGCGATCAGGACATTGCGCACGTCGCGGTCGTGGCCTGCGGCTTTGTGGACGGCGGCCAGTTGCCGGTAGGGCTGCGCGGCGTAGACGGGGGTGGCTTCGCGTATCAGCTTCAGCCAGATGTGCCAGCTTTCGGTGGGCAGGCCCGGGAACTCCAACCCGTCCAGGGCCAAGCGGTGGCTGGGGTCGTTGTGTCGCAGGTGTCTGGGAGCGAACTCAAACGGGCCTCCAACGCGCACGCTGGTCAGGTCGAGCGTCACGCCTGTGCCGCTGCCGGACGCCTCGAAACCGTTGCCTAGGATGAGGTCCTGGCCGATCTGCAGGCCGACCGCCTCCAGGGCGGGGCCATTGTCATTGCTCAGCGTCGCCCCCGAGCAATCCAATGAAGTGCGGATTCGCCCTCTGGGTAGCCGCACCGCACCACGGGGACCGCTGCCGGTCGCTTCGAATCCGTTGCGCAGGAACACGACCTGTTCACTCCGCAGGTTGACCGCGTGCAGGGCGGGGCCGGTGGGGTTGCGGAACTTGGCCCCCGTGCAGTCCAGTTGGCCGCCGATGCGGGCCCTGAGCAGCCGCACTGCACCCAAGGTGCCGGCGCCGGTCGCCTTGAAACCGCCGGTCATGAACACGGAGTTCTTGATCTGCAGGCACTCGGCGTTCAGGGCGGGGCCTTCGGGGTTGTGCAGCCTGGCCTCCGAACAGTCCAGGTCGTCACCAATGCGCGCGTCGGCCAACAGCACCGCACCCCGGTCGCCACCGCCTGTCGCTTCGAACCCGCCGTTCAGGTACACGGCGCCTTCGATCTGCATGCGTGTGGCGTTCAGGGCGGGGCCTTTGGGGTTGTGGAGCTTGGCCTCCGAACAGTTCAGGTCGCCGCGGATGCGCGCGTCGGCCAACAGCACCGCACCCGTCTCGGCAGCGGCGATGACTGTGGTGCTGGTCAGGGATATCACCGTTGCGGTGAGTCGTTGGGCGTTCAGGGGCGGCTGGTCGGGGTGCTCGAGCAAGCAGTCGGCCAGTACCAGTACGGGCAGGTGAGCGTCAGAGGCCACCAGTCCCTCAGTGAGCAGACAGCTGTACAGCTCAAGTGCGACGCTGGTGGTGAGGTTTTCCAAGTCCAGCGGGCCGGTGATGCGTGCGCCGCGTAGCCGCAGCCCGTGCGGATCGGGGTCTGACGCCAGCCGGCCCCGCAGAATGTCGCGAAGCGCCGCGGCCGGGATAGTCCGCTCCTCCCCCCAGGACCGCATCGCCGCCTCATGCACCGCCGCACCTGCGGCCAGATCCAGTAACTCCCCACGGACAACGTGATCAATCAGAAGCTGCACAAGGTCCGCCACCTCGTCCACCCCCAGCGGTCACAGCCAAGACCCACACCGGATAACCCCACCACAGAGCGTCAGCCTCTCATACCGGATCTCGTAGCGCTGACCGACCGGTGCTGTCCCTTCGAGGACGTGATGACCGGCCGGATCAACTCCCACGCCTCGTCCGGTCAAATCGCTCGGGTACGGGTGCCGCCAGCCCGTACCCACCACACGGATCTCCACCTAGAGTTCTTTAACGGTGTGGGTTACGTGGGGTCGTGACGGTTGGTGGGGGCCGCGCTATGCCGGAGGGATGACGTATCCCGATGGGGGTGGGCTGACGGCCGAAGAGCGCGATCGGCGTGAGCAAGTCCGGCTCGCGGCAGCTGACTTGATCGAGGCGGGGGCCAGTGACCGGGAGGTGGCCCGGTGGTTCCGGGTGACCCGGATGTCGGCGAACCGCTGGCGCCGGGCCCTGGCTTCGGGCGGCCGCCAGGCGCTGGTCTCCAAGGGTCCCGGTGGCGCCCGCTGCAAGCTCAGCGCGGGTCAACTGCATGCTCTGGAGGCGGTGTTGGAGGCCGGGCCGGCCGCGTGCGGATGGAGTGACCAGTGCTGGACGCTGGCCCGTATCGGCGAGGTCGTGCGCCGCCGGTTCGGCGTCGAGTACACCCTGGCCGGGCTGGATCTGCTGCTGCACCGCATCGGCTGGAGCGTGCAGGTCCCGGCCCGGAAGGCCAGCGAGCGCAACGAGGCGCAGATCGCCGCCTGGAAGGACGAGCAGTGGCCCGTCATAAAAAGAGGGCGGCGGACCTGGGCGCCCGGCTCTGCTTTGAGGACGAGGCAGGTCAGGGCCTGAGGCCGCCCAAGGGCCGCACCTGGGGCCGCCGGGGCTGCACCCCGGTCGTGAAGGTCGCCGCCGCGGGCACCAAACGGGTCTCCATGGCGGCGCTGATCTGCACGAAGGCCGGCCGCAGGCCACGGCTCATCTACCGCATCCACCTGGACCGCGGCCCCGCCAAAGGCCGGCGCAAGGGCTTCACCGAGACCGATTACGCCCGCCTGCTCGATGCCGCACACCAGCAGCTCGGCGGTCCCATTGTCTTGGTCTGGGAAAATTTGAACACGCACGTCAGCCGCATGATGCGACGGCTGATCACCGCCCGGTTATGGCTGACCGTCTACCAGCTGCCCCCGTACGCTCCCGAGTTCAACCCGGTCGAGGGCGTGTGGTCGCACCTGAAGAGATCACTGCCCAACCTCACCAAACACAGCCTCGATCAACTCACCACGTTGGTGAAGACGCGGCTGAAACGGATGCAGTACCGACCCCACCTCATCGAAGGGCTCATCGCCAAAACCGGACTCGACCTCCAACCACCGCAGCCTCAGCCGTTAAAGATCTTCTAGAGGGCGCCAGGCGGCAGCAGGCGTGGGGCGCGGATGCCGAGGATGCCGAAGACCTCATCCTTCGCCAGGCTGCGCAGTTCCGCCAGGAAGGCGGGGTCCACGTGGCCCTCCCTGGCCCAGATTCCGGCGAGGGACTCGGCGCAGAGCTGGGCCAAGTCGCTGCGGAAGTCCCCCGCCCGGATGGCCCGGATCAGGGCCGCCTCGACGAACGGACCGGAGAGGAACTCCAGATCCGACGCCGCGTCGTCTTGCTCGTCCTCGCGCGCCGTGGGGTCTTCGATGAGGCGTACGAGCAGAACCGCGCGCTCTTCGTCCGGGATCTCCGGATCGCTCCATACCGGGCCCGGCGACGAGACCGCCGCCGCGTCCTCATTCACGCTGCTGGGCCGCTCCTTCCTGAACAGCCTGTCCAGCCAAGTCCTCATCTACGACACCTCCCAAGATCCCGCCGACCGCGGGTCCGACAGTCCGGAGGTCTGCCCCGAACCCGGAACCGTAACCCGCGCCCGCGCCCGCGAGGCCGCCCGCCGTGCTGACACCGTCGTGGAGGCCGCCTGGATCCGCTCGGTGCGGACACCACATCGTAGACGTGCAAGGCGACGGTCGCAGCGATCAGCAGCATGCCGCCGATCTTGGCGGTCGACTTCCCCAGAGCGATGGCTCCGCGCGGCATCCACAGCCCCTCCAAGGGGATGTGCTCCTTCGTAATCCCAGCCGTGAAAAATCTCTAGCTCGGCTGAGCGACGCGCGGTCAAGTGCATGAGCCGAACAGCAATAGGGCTCTTTGAGACTGGCTCTGGTCGGTATTTCAGGATGGTCACGATCGCAGCAGGACGCCGGTGCGGAGGAGCCGGAAAGATCCCCGTCCGTACATCTGCCGCTTGATCGTCTTAAACGGTTGACGTGCCCCTCGACGACTCCGGAGCTGTAGTCGAGCGTCATGTCGGCGAGGACGGCGTCCCAGTCCTGGCGGAGAAATCCAGCGAAGCCCCGCACGGGCCCGGGCCCGTTGGTCTCGGCCTCGCGGACCCAGCCAGCGAGGAGATGCCCTCGCCGGTCGCGGACCAGGCCGGCGAAGACGTGGGCCAGGTTGGACGCGGTGGCGATGTCCGGGCACGCGATGCGTACCTCGTCGAGCTGGTCTTGTTCCTCACGGCTGAGGCCGTCGCGCGGTCTCATGATCCATGAGGTGATCCTGCCTGGCGTGGGGATGAGACGGGGAGGCTCCGCCGCGGCAGTACCGACGCGCATGGAGCGGATGTAGAGGCGGACGGCCTGATGGTTGCCGCGGTAGCCGTGCTCGTGGATCTCGCGGTAGAGCTGGGCGGCGTTGGTGCAGCCGTCATCGAACCGTTGTTGCAGGTAAGGCCGGTAGAGGTCGAGTTGGCGGGGGCGGCGGTCACGGGCCGAGGCGATCAGCACCTCAAGATCGGTGGTGAGGTAGCGGCGGACGGTCTTGCGGTCCAGTCCGAACTGGCGGGCGATGGCGCTGATCGTCCACGTCGCCTTGCGTAATCGGTGGATCTCCGCATGCCGTTCGGTCACCCGCTGCATGAGCGGGGTGGCGGGGATGTTGTCGAGCGGCGGCGTCAGCGGCAGCAGCGCCGTGGGCGGCGAGCTGGCGCAGTGCGATCTGTCGTTCCCGGCGGTCGACATCCCGCTCGGATACGGCCAGAGCGGCCGTCCTCCGGTGCTTGTGATGGTGTCCGGCTACTCGCGGATCATCGCCGCGCGGATGCTGCCCACCCGCACCACCGGCGACCTGATCGACGGCCACTGGAAGCTTCTGACCGGCTGGAACGCGGTCCCAAGGATGCTGGTCTGGGACAACGAGGCCGGCATCGGCCGGGGCAAGGTGACCGGCGACTTCGCCGCGTTCGCGGGCCTGCTCGCCACCCGGATCTACCTCTGTCGGCCCCGCGATCCCGAAGCGAAAGGACTGGTGGAGCGGGCCAACGGCTACCTGGAGACCAGCTTCTTGGCCGGTCGCACCTTCACCGGACCCGATGATTTCAACACCCAGCTGACTGCCCGGCTGGCCATCGCCAACCGGCGTCAACGGCCGCAAGCGGCACGTCGTGGTCGACACGCTCGGCCTGCTGCTGGGCGTGCTGGTCACCGCCGCGGACACCGGCGACCGCACCGCCGCCCACGTACTACTGGGGCAGGTCACCGACGCGCATCATCGGCTGGAACTGGTCTGGGCCGACGGCGGCTACACCGGCAGTCTCATCACCCACTGCCTCACCTCGCTCGCGCTGGTCCTGGCGATCGTCAAACGCCGCGACGACATGCGCGCTTCGTGGTGCTGCCCAAGCGGTGGATCGTCGAGCGGTTCTTCGCCCACCTGATCCAAAGTCGCCGCCTGGCACGCGACTACGAACGCCGCACCACCAGCGCCGAGGCGATGATCTACTGGTCGATGACCCTGCTCATGACGGGCCGCCTTGCCCGGCCAGGCCCTGCGCGAGAGTGAACCGCCCCGGCTGCCGCTCGGCCAGCCAGCCCCGCGCGACCAGACGTTTCGCCTTCGACCGCAGCGCCTCCACCTTGGTCGGCACCGCGTCCCGACCGAACATCCCGGCCAACTCCTGGCAGGTCAGGGGTCCTTGATGGAGCCGGTCCCGGTCCGCGAGCGCGGTGAGGATGCGCTGATAGTCCACCGACAGCACCGACCAGGCCAGCCCCTGGCACCACACCGGAACCTGCGACCTCGCCCTCGCCGCCTGCCTGGACGCCGAGCCCGCGACCGGCCCGGAGGCGACCTCCTCAACAGCGGTGCTGCCGCCGTCCGGAGCCAGGACCGTGCCCACTCGCCTGCGGGCGATCGCCCACTCCTGCCATTCCTCCTCGGCCGCGGCCAACTCGGCCTGGATGCGAACGGCTTCCTCACGCAACCCCTCGACCCGACGGCGAGCAGCGAGCTCGTGCTGTTCCAGCAGTCCGACCACCGACGGCATCCACAACCTCCCGGGGAGCGACGACACGACACGCCACCACTCCCACCAGGTCACCGACCCTATGCCTGACCAGCGAAAACGCCGCCCTCAGATTCGGAACGACAACAGCTTCTCAGGGTGGCTCGCTCAGCGCCGGGCCGGTGAGGTGGCCCTGCCGCATGACCTCTTGCCTGTTGGGTCCCGCGAGGGGCGCCACGGGGACGCGACGACGCTCGAAGTGCCGCACCAGAGAGCGGACGCAGGGGCCAACGACGACTTGACCAGCGGAAACGGGATAACACCCTGACATCAACGCCGCTTGGCTGCTCGGCAAGGCAGACGCCCCGTCAGACCGGTGGCCTGACGGGGCGATGTGCGCCTACTTGACGTTCAGCGAGACTGTGTCACCTTCGGTGAGGTTGTCCTCTGTGATCGTTCTGGTGAACGTTTGGGCCTTCTTCCCGGGTGCTTTGCACGTGACGTCGACCGTGAGGGCGAACGACGAGTCCAACGGCGCGTCGAGGCTGATCGGGCCGAACGTCGCCCTGCGGTTGGTTGGGTTGTTGGTGGGGCCCAATGCATCGTCCTCACCACTGTCGAGCGACACCCTGGTGGGGACAGAGTTGTTGGGGGCCGGGAATGCATTCTTGCAGGTCACCTTGCCGGTGAAGGACACCGTCCCGACTGGAGGCGCCGCCGAGGTAGGAGGGGCCGTCAGGAGAGCTCCGGCCAGCACCGCGGTGACGATCGGGGCCATGGCCGCGAGAGTACGATTCCTGCGAGAGATGCGCGTAGGCATGGGAATCACCTGCTCGTTGGTGTATGCGTAGTTCTGAGCGAACCGACCCGGATGCCGGAATGACAGGCATGGTTCAGAGAGCGCTAGGTTTCGCGGGGTCGTCCGCGAATGGGCTGGGAGCCAGCCGCCGCGCTTTCAGCAGCGATTCGGCAGACCCAGAGACCCTTCAACACCACGCTCCTACAGCGCCTGCCGGCCCGCAACCGGAACGGATTCCTGGTGCACCACGCGCCCCCATGGCGAAGGGGCGCTCATCTAACACACCGTCACGGGTGTCAGCGACGCGTGAATTGTGGTTCTGGATCACTTTCAGTGCCGGAGCCACGGAGGGTCACCGAACCCGCGATTATGAACGGCCGTGGGTGACGTCTTCCTTGAGGGCCTGTGGTTTCACCGGGTCGATGGTGTTCGGATCGAAAACGTAGTGGTGGATGGCGAGTTGGTGGTTGTGCGGGCCCGGGCGACTGCGGAGCGGGCCGGGTGTTCTGGCTGCGGGGTGCGGTCTGCGCGAGTGCACAGCAGATATGTACGTCGTCTTGCGGACAGTGCGGTCGGGCACCGCCGGGTGGTGATTGAGTTACAGGTCCGTCGGTTCCGCTGCGGTGAGGGCGCGTGTCCGCAGGCGACCTTCGCCGAGCAGGTCAGCGGGCTGACCTTCCGCTATGGCCGGCGCAGTGCCGGTCTCCAGGTGGTGTTGCAGAAGCTGGCGATGATGCTGGCCGGCCGGGCGGGGGCCCGACTGGTGGACCCGCTCGCGGTTCCGGCGAGCCGTTCCACTCTGCTGCGCCTGATACGGGCCCTGCCCGAACCGGCACCGCACACGCCGAGGGTGCTCGGGGTGGACGAATTCGCGCTGCGCAAGGGGCATGTCTATGCCACCGTCCTGGTGGACATCGAGACCAGGCGCCCGGTGGATCTGCTGCCCGACCGGAACGTGTCGACGGTGGCTGGCTACGCGCCCTGTGCGGCCGTGACAACCGGACGTGACGTGCAAGTTGAGGACTTCGCCAGCAGCTTCTACCGTTGATGAAAAGAGCGTTCAATCCGAGTTGCGCTGTGACTTTTCAACGAAGTGTCAGTTGGTGCATCATGACGATCTGGCCGGATTTCGGTTTTACCCAAAGTCCCTATGACACTCACTCTCTCCCCCCGACAGCGACAGGGGAAAGGCTGCTAGTGGGGCGAGAGCATCACATACGACGCTTGATCAATCGACTGGCATCATCTTCGAGTCACGTCACGATAGAAGGTGAGGCCGGGGCTGGAAAGACGAGCCTCATAACCATAGCTAACTACCGAATGAAACGGAATAGCGATAAGGCCAGAAGCCCGCTGCTACTGCCCCTTGGGGAAGAATTTCAGCTCACCACGAAGGATGGTGTGACGGCTCTCGAATTTAAGATTTATCGGGCGATGGCGGAAGCATTCATTCGATACAGAGACGAATTGCATGAATGGGGCTATGGTGCGCCTAAAGTGAGAGACGTAAACAAGTGGATGAATTCACCTACAGTCAAGTCGATATCCGCTGGGGCTTCAATCGCCGGCGTTGGTGTGACGGGTGCCAGAAGTGAATCCGTGAACACTTCAGTCGCATTTGCGGAAACAGGTCTTGCTAAGACGGTTCGAAACTGGATGAGCACATGCTTCGATCCACCGGGGTGCGGATACTTCGTCTGCGTATTAGACAATTTGGAGCTTCTAGTCAGCTCCACTTCAGCGCGACAGGCACTCGAGGAAATGCGCGACACGATCCTCGCCGAACCAGGCTTGAGGTGGGTTATCTGCGGCGCACGAGGGGTGGTGCGCACAGCGGCGGCCTCACCTCGGCTCCAAGGCCGCTTGTGTCACCCGATCGAAGTGGATCCGTTGTCCATGGGTGACGCTATAAAGGCCCTTGAGGCCAGGGTCGGGGAGTACTCGATAGGCGGGACACCTCCGGTCGGCCCCATTGGTTTTCAGTATCTCTACGAGATACTGAAATGTAATCTCAGGAACGCCCTCCAGAAGTGCGAGGATTTCAGTTTTTGGCTGCATGATGAGGGCATCTTGGATGCGGATGATTTGGAACACGTTGCGCTACTGGAATCCTGGTTGACGCTCCGTTCGGATGAATATGCAAACAACCCCAACATTTCAGCAGTCGACTGGGGGCTCCTGGATGAAATGGTCGATAATGGGGGATCTTGTAATTTTGAAGACTTCAAGTCCTTCAATTTTTCGAATGCTCGAGAAATGAAACGACATGCAGAGGATCTTGAGCGTCAAAATTTGATTGAAATGACCCCTGGAGATATGAGAATGGATGCGGCCGTAGTGGCTCCCAATGGATGGCTCGCTCGATTTTCGAGATCTGGGTATAAAATTCCACGCAGCTGAGCGACATCTCAGTGAGCCCTTTCCAACCTGAAGGTGCTGGCGGACAGTTGGCGGGCTGTACGAACTGGTGAAGCTCCTGATAGATGGGTTCTCGACCAAGAACACCCGTGTCTGCCAGGAGCTTCGTTTGCTTGTCTACCCGCAGGCGATCGCACATGGTTCAACCAGCCCGAATGGGCCAAAGGCGCTCGCGGATAGTACCCCCGCAGATCACCTACGGTGTGGAAGCGAACCAGACCTCAGCGCTTGGGCACGGACGACTCCAGCACCAGTGATGCGGTCTGTGAACGCGGCGGGATGGCTCGTGTCAAGCCTTGCTGATAGTCACTTCCTTGGGAGTTGCCGACGACCATCGGGCTGGATCAGCCATCGGTCACGAGCGCCCCGCGGGCGGTTTCCGCCGTGGCCCGTTGGCGGGACCGATTCGGCCCAGGTCACCTGTCGCAGAATTCCACCGTCCGTGACGGGAACGGTGATGGCGATTTCAATGACCAGTACCGCGCAGCGCGGCCAATGAGCGTTCGAGCGCGTCGCGGCTTTCAACGGCTTCCGGATGTTCGGCGTCCAGGATTCGCGTCCTCGCCTGGAGTACGTCTTGGTGAATTCGAGCCGCTGCCCCGAACTCACCAAGCCCGTGCAGGGCCGTGGCGAGTGCATGGCGGCCGTTCAGGGTGCGGGGGTGATCAGGGCCGAGTGCCTGGTGGGCCGTCCGCACTGTCTCGCGCGCGAGACGAGCGGCTCGCGCGTGTTCGCCGAGGTGGTTCAGCGAGTCGACCAGGTGGTTGAAGCTGGAAATCGTACGAGGGTGAGCAGGCCCCAGCACCCGCGTACGGATCTCGGCCACCTCGGTGTGGATCTCGGCCGCTTCCCGGTGACTCCCCAAGCTGTCCAGGGCGAGGGCGAGGACATCACGGCTGGCCAGCGTTTCGGGATGGTCTGGGCCGAGCAAGCTGGTCAGGGCGCCGGTGGTGTCCCTGGCCAGGTCAACGCTCTCGGCGTGACGGCCCAGGTACCGCAGTGCCCTTGCGAGGTGATGACGGCTGGAAATCGTGTCGAGGTGACTCGGGCCGAGCACGCGGGTCCGCGCGGCCAGGACCTCTCTGTGCCGGTCGACGGCCGCGCTGTAGTCCCCCATGGCGCGTAGCGCGCGAGCGTACTTGCCAAGACACTCCAGGGTGTCCGGGTGGTCGGCCCCCAGACGCTGCCATGCCATGTCGTGCGCGCTTCGCCGTAAAGTGAGCTGGAGCGGATGAGCGCCCGCGTCACTGAGGAGCGCGGCGAGATTCTCCAGTGCCTCCCGGGCATCGGGCAGCGGCATGGAGCCGTCTGCGCCGAGTTCGGCGACAAGAGCGAAGTGAGGTGCGATGAGCCGGGCGCGGTCCCATGACGACTGCGAGGCTTCAGACAGTTCCCGGGCTCCTGACATCAGATGCATGGCGACCTTTGTGCGCCACCCTGCAACGTCCGCCGTCGTCGCGGACAGGATGTACGCGTTCACTTCGCGCACCAGCGGATGCAGGACGAGGCATGAGACTGAGACATCACGCCCAAGGGAAATCTCCGAGGTCTGCAGTAGGTCATAGCGGCGGAGGCCGGACAGGGCCTCGTCGAGGGCCCCTTCGGTGACGCTCTCGCCAACGACCGCCTGGACGAAGTCCCCGACGATCAGGTCCCGGGGAATTGGCGCGTCCGCGAACTGCGACAGCAGCCGCAGAACGGGTCGGGCGAGCGGCCTCCGGTCCGCGGCGAGCTGGTCGAGGGAGATCTCCCAGGTGTGGCGGACCAGAGCACGGGCTGTTTCCGGGTCGGTCGCATCGGGCTGTTCCGGGCCGAGCAAGGGAGCCAGATCCTGATCCAGCGCCTGCTGGTATTCGGTGAACGCGCGGTATCGGCTGGTCTGCTCGGTCAGGTAGCGGCCGGCTGCCCGCAGTGCAAGGGGAAGGCCACCCAAGCGGGCAGCGAGCGACTCGGCCTCGGACAACGTGCCTGCCCGGGGAGCCAGGTCGAGAAGAACCTGCCCTCCTGCCGGGGTGGTCAGCGGCCGGAGCCTCAGCAGTTCGGCTGCCGGCCCCCAGACATCCTGGCTCGTGTCACGGCTCGTGACGAGTAGGAGGCCGCCGCCGTAGGGCCTGATCCAACCGCGGTAGTCACTGAGTTGTTCGGTGTCCGGGACGATCGGGCTGGGATCGTCGATGTTGTCGATGACGAGCAGCCACTTGCGAGTGCGGGCCAGATGCAGCCAAAAGACGTCTGGCAGGTTGTCATGGCCTGCCCGGGTCCGTTCCAGGAGCGCGTTGGGGAGGCCACAGGCAACGGCGACCTGTGTCAGTTGTGCCTGCAAGGGCTCAAGGCCCTGCCACCGTATCCAGAAGACCTCGTACCCCATGTCCGCCGCGTCGGCGCACAGCATCGCGGCCAGCGTTGTCTTCCCGATGCCGCCACCTGCGCACAACACAGCGAAGCGTCCGTTCGGCGTGCGGAGCATGGGGGTGAGACGGTCCAGGTCCGCCTGCCGGCCATGCATCCGTTCCGTCTCGATGTGCGGGGGCCGCAGGGATACGGGACTCGCCGCGGCAAGTGGGCGTATGGGGGGCAGCGCAGAGGGCGGGGACTCCTCGCCTCCTAGGCGCTGGCTGAACCACGTCAATCCGATGCTGAGCACGGCCAGCACGGCGAAGGTCGGCCAGATCACCCAGGCATTGGTGGCCCATGCAGGTACGGAGTTGCTGGCGTAGTTCGTCACCGGGCCCAGGAGCACCGCTATGGCAGCCAATAAACCGGAGACTCCCGCACCCGTGCGGGCCTGAGACCGCCGCCGCATGCCCTGCTCCTCGCCCAGCCTGTCGTTGCGGGGCTATCCATGCCCGCGGTTCGGGCTGGCGACACCGGAGAGCCAAGAGGTGTCCGTCCGAAGTACCAGGCAGCCCGTTCAGAGGCCGGACAAGGGGCCGGAGAGCAGCCGTGGTGCCGACCGCGAAACTCGTCTCCCCTCGCAGGGCGGCGAGAAAGCCCCTCGATGAAGAACACTGGCTCAGCGGTCAGCGCCAGCCATGTGACTCCCAACCAGGTGGGGTCTTGGGCAGGCTGATGAGTGCATCCATGTGAGACTCAACTGTGTCGTCAGCGACTTCTTGGGCGCCCGCGTCCCCCAACCTCGTTGCTCGGCTGGACCATGCCCAGGAGTCCGGCCGGCCAACGTCGCAGGGCGAAGGTTGGCTCGACCCGCACTCGACCAGAGTGATCCAAGCGCTTTGCCCCGGCCTGTTCCTCGCGACCGGCCAACGAGCGGGAAACCCGCCCCACATTGCTAATGCGTCACTGCCGCGCGCCCAACCGTACGCGGCCTCTCCGTCGGCGACGGACAAGGGTCTGTCAACGCGGCTTGATGACCCACGTCATCCGGTGGAACGAGAACGGCGCAACGAAGCGGTCCGCCCGCAGCGCCGCCTCGGCGATGGCAGGCGCGTACGCCTGGTAGACCACGATCGTGTGAGCGTCGTAGTCGGCACGAATCTGATACTGGGGTGCCACGCGCCGCACCCTGCCATCCGCCCCATCGGCCTCGCGAGCCGTTTTCTCACACCGACCCCGGCGCCGACTGCGAAAGCACTGGTCACAGCCACTCGTTGATGACAGCTACGAGGGCCGTCGCTTCGTGGCGGACGGCGAGTTTCTCGTAGCGGGTGGCCACCGCCCGGTGCCTCTTGAGGCGGTTGATGCCGCACTCCACCGAGTGGCGCTCGCGATAATCGGTCTTGTCGAACTTCGCCGGACGGCCGCCGAGGGAGCCGAGTTTCTTGGGTTGCGGACGTGGTCACCTTTGTCCGGGATGGTGCAGTGGATACCACGGCACCGCAGGTAGGCACGGTTCTTGCGGGAGGCGCACCCCTTGTCGGCCCGCACCCGGTCCGGTCGGGTGCGGGGCCTGCCGGGCCCCAGCTGATGCAACCGGACCTTCTTCAGTGCGGGCTCGAACTGAGGAGAGTTCCCGCGCTGCCCGGCCGTGATCACGATGGACATGGGTTTCTGGCCTTGCTGGACGGCCAGGTGCAGCTTGGTGGTCAGGCTGCCGCGCGAGCGTCCGAGCCCGTGGTCCTCAGGCTCGGACGTGAGGCCGCCGGGCGACTCCTTCTGAAGGTCCCCCTTTTCCTTGCTCCGGCGGCGTGCTGGTGGGCCCGGCGAACGGTGGAGTCGACGTTGATCTCCCAGGTGATCAGATGCTTCGCGTCAGCCTGGGCCTGCAGCTCAGCGAAGATCCGCTGTCAGGTGCCGTTCCGCTGCCAGCGTCGGAACAGGTCGTACACCCGCCCCAGGGGCCGTGCCGCTCCGGGACATCCCGACGCCACGTGCCACAAAGCAAGATCAACTCACCTCAAGATCCACTTTGGATACACGTCCTGGCCCCGCCCGGCCCAAGCGGCCGAACCAGACCAGATTGATCACGACTCCAAACAGGACTAGGGCAGGCCGGTGCATGCGAAGCGAGCGGCTGGGTCGGTCAGGAGGCAGGATCTCAGAAAGCGTCCCCGCCGGTCAGTTTGTCTCGGGCTGGGTGTCGGCGGGGGGTGTTGCGGGTGTGGTCGGTTCCTGGGTGTGGGTGGCGGTGTAGTAGACGGAGGTGCCCTGCTTGGTGCGTTGGGCGTGGCTCTTGGCGACGAGGTTTTCGACGGTGGTGCGTACGACGGTGGTTTTGATGGTGCGGTCGGGGTGGGCCTGGCCGAGCGCGGTGGCGATTTCGGCCGCGGAGCGGGGTTCGCTCTGATCGGTGAGGTGGCGGCGGATGAGTTCGACGAGGGTGGGCTGGGTCGCCTTCGCGACCGTCGCCTTGGCTGCGGCCGCGGGCTTCTTGGCTGCCCTGTCTCCCTGCCCGGAGGCGGCCTTCTTCGCCCGTACCCGCTTGCCTGCACCGGGCTCGCTGTCGGTCTTCTGCCGCGGTACTGAGGGTGCTGCCGTCTCTTCTGGGGCGGGCGGGGTGGCTGTGTCCGCGATGCCGAGTGCCTTTTGCACGTTGGTCAGCACGGTGTGGTCGTGCTGCAGGGCGCGCAGTTGTTCCTGCAGCGCGTCGATTTCCGCACTGATGCGTTCCTGCTCCTTGGCGTTGCGCTCAAGGTCGTTGGCCACCTGGGCCGCGTACTGCGATGTCAGTTCGGTGGTGGGGGTTTTGGTGTCAGGCATGATGTCGGCCTTTCCTCGGTTCGCGGCCGCAGCGCGGGCGCCAGGGCTGGGCAGCGAATCCGCTGGCGTTCATGGAGTCATGAGTGGGCCACGAGTGCAATTCGCTGCCCGCGTGTAGCGATAGTACGGGCGGGCGGAGCAGGTTGTTCCGCTCCGGCGATATCTTGCACTCAACCGCACTGTCATAGATGGACCGCAGTCAGTGCGGTCGATGCTCACCGGGCTGTGCTGTGGCGTGCTGTTGGGGCGGGTGCCAGACGGCTTCGTCGGTCTTCCAGTTGTGGTGCCAGCTGGTGAGTGTGTGTGATGTGGTCAGGCGGTCGAGGACATCCATGCCAGTGCCGTCGGCATCGCCCGAGGTGTGCGAGGTAAGGGCAAGTGCGGTCAGCTGCATGGCCGGAGACCGTCTGGCCGGCAGCTCTGCCGGGGTGGGATGCAGGGCCAGTGTGCTGGGTGGGACCGGTGTCGAGCCCCGGACGGGCTCGCCGGGCCCGTGCTCGGCTGCTCGGTTGCCTTGACGGGTCTTCGAAGTTGAGCGGTGCGAGGGTGTCCCCGGGCTCGACGGGTGGTGACGCAGTGTATGCGTAGGGGCTGGTTGCCGTCGAACATCAGTAGTCTTCAGCCATGGCCCTGCGACCTGACGAGTTCTACGCCCATGCACGTACCGCTGCGGATGATGAGCGACGGCTCCCAGTAGCCCGCATGACAGCGTGGGACATCAGTCCGTTCGAGCCGGACGGCCTGCTGGTCGCGCCGCTGCGACCGCCGGTTCTACCCGAACCGGCGCGGCACGGCGAGGACCCGTTGGACTGCAACGCGTGCCGCAGCCGGGACGAAGGCATCTGGCTCAACGACCGTTGGCGGCTCACCCGGATCACGGGTGTCGGCGTGCCGCTGGTGCTGATGCTGTATCCACGCGATCACTTTGACCTGGCGGACCTGCCCGACGAACTGGCAGCCGAATTGGGGGTGCTCACCACTCACATCGCCCGCCATGTGCAAGCACTGCCGCACATCTCGCGGGCCCATGTGTACCGCATCGGAGACGGTGGCGCCCATCTGCACATCTGGTTCTTCGCCCGTCCCGAGGGGCAGGCCCAACTGTATGGGTCGTGGATGGTCATCTGGGACGACTTGTTGCCGGAGTACCCGGCTGACGTGGCCGAGGCAGACGCGGCGATCGTGGCAGACGCGTTGGCCGCCTCCTACGGAGGCTGTCGGCCGGCCGTGAGCGAACTGCCGCACGCCTGATCCGCCAGAGTAAGATCTTGAGAGTCCGCGAAGTTGAGCGGTGTATTGCGCCGGGCCGCTGACCTCCTGTCACGGTCCTTGATGCATCAGTTCGGCTGGCGGCCCGGATTGGGTGGGGTCTTCAAAGTTGAGCGGTGCGGAGGTGTCCGCGGGCTCGGCGGGTGGTGACGCAGCGTGTGCGTAAGCACTGGTTGGCGGGGTTGCGGAAGCCGCGGGCGGCGCGGGCGGTCAGCTTGATCATGCGGTTGATTCCTTCGCTCTTGGCGTTGCTGTGGCCGGTGGCGATGAACGCTTCGGTCTCGGGCCACCAGCGGTCGACGGTGGCGGCAAGCCGGCGCACTTCGGGGATGTCGGCGTCTGCGCACCAGGTGAGGAACTTCCACCGCGGGTGGCCGACCTGGTGCCGGTTCGCGCCGGTGCGGGCGCAGGCGAGCAGGTCCGCAGCCGCTCCTTGGCGATCCAGGCGGTCAGCAGCGTCATGCCGATCGCGCCGGCGTCGATGAGCGCGTTCCCCCGCTCGTGAACTGTTTGTCCGTCAGGTCCTCGCGGTTGCGCAGGAGGCGGCGCCGGGCCTTCCACTCGGGGTCGGTGGCCCGCCCGCGCCTGCCGCGCAGGGTGGCAGTGGTCCGCCGCCGGACGATGTTCAGCACCTTGTTCGCCAGCTGCACCACGTGGAAGTGGTGGACCACCACGATGGCGGGCGGCAGTCCGGGCCTCGCGCACCGCCGCACCGCTCAACTTTGAAGACCCGCCTTGACGCCGCCGGAATCATGAACTTCTGCGTCTTGGCGGCCGCCCTGTCCTCCTGCAACTCCGGCATCTAGTCCACCGGCCGGATGTTCCGCGGTCTGGCCGTCAACGGTGAAGCCCCGGCTCGTGAAGAGGTTCCGTGAGGGGCAGGCGGTCGCAGTCGGCGCCCATCTCTCAACAGCACGCAAGCCGCCTCCGATGCGCCGGAGCGGTACGGAGGCGGCAGCCGGCTGGGAAACGTGCGGATCGTCCCGGGCCGCCAGGACGTGCGGATGTGCTACGGCCGCAGGTCGCTGAGCAGCGCTGCTGTCCTGGCGAAGTCGACCGCGCCGGAGTTCCAGTTGGGTGAGATCGGAGTGACGGAGACCTTGTTGGCGCTCAGCGCTTCGACGTCTCCTCCTTTCTGGGCAGGCTGTGAGGCGACATTGACGGTCACCTTCCACGTGCCGTCGCCGTTGTCGGTGTAGTCCGCCTTGAGGAACGGCTGGGGATCCTGAGTGGTGAGCGCGGTGCCCTGGGCGGTCCCCGTGCCGTCCTTGCCGATCACCGGGTGGTTGACGTTCAGACCGACGCCCTCGGGCAGGAGCCGGCCGAACTTCGCGCGGCCCTGCAGCCGTTCGATGAGTTTGACCGTGAAGTCGCTCGTCGGCTTCATCGCGTTGACCGTGGGCTCGTACACGGGTGCGGTGAGGCCGCCGGTGCTCACCGCGATGGCGGGGACGCCCTGCTCCAGTGCGGCGATCGCGCCGCCCACCGTGCCCGAGTGAGTGGCCAGGCCCGCGACATTCGGGCCGAAGTTGGTACCGGAGACCACCAGGTCCGGGGCCCGGTCGGAGAACACCTCGGAGAGGCCGAAGGCCACCGAGTCGCCGGGCGTGCCGTCGACGGCCCACACGCGGGGCTCCGGATGCTTGACCGTCACCGTGCTCGCGCTCATCATCCTGGTCCCCGCTCCGCTCTGGTTGGTGAGCGGGGCGACGATGGTGACGTCGTACCCGGCGGCCGTCAAACGGTCGAACATGACGCGGATGCCAGGTGCGTTGTAGCCGTCGTCATTGGTGAGCAGGATGCGCAGCGGGCCGCTCGTGTCGCTCGGCGGCGAAGCCGCCGCGGGCGTCGTGGCACCCAGCCCGGGCACACACAACAGTAGGGCGGCCAGCGGCAGAACACGCTTGCGTCTCACGTGGTGCTCCTTGGAGGTGTGTCGAAAGAGGGACCGGCGGACACATGAACCCTCGACATGTGTCCGCCGGGGTAGTGGGGCTCCCGGCCGTGGGCCGGTCGTCGGGCAGGGTGGTCAGCGGACGCCGCGGATGGGAAGGATCGCGAGGGCACCCAGGAGCGCGAGAACGCCGCCTGCCAGGAAGAGGGAGCTGTATCCCCCCATCGTGGTCACGATGGCCGAGGCGACGAAGGGGGCGATGATCTGGGGCCCGGCGTTGGCAATGTTGAGGACGCCCATGTCTCTCGCGGCGTCCTCGGCGTTCGGCAGCACCATGGTGACGAGCGCGGTGTCCACCGCCATGAAGCAGCCGAAGGCCAGACCGTTGAGGATGCTGAACACCAGCATCCCGGGCCAGGTCGGACTGATGACGGGGATCACGGTGACGAGGCCGGCGAGGGCCGCCGATACGCCGACGAACACCTTGCGCCGGTTCCAGCGGTCGGACAGGAGTCCGCCGACGATCGTCGAGACCGCCATGGCCACCATGGACACGGGGGTCAGGATCGCCATGGCGTCGGTGGGTTGCATGCCCTTCGGCAGGGCGATGTGGTCGTCCAGGATGTACAACTGGTAGCCCACGACGGAGAAGTAGCCGAGTACCAGCAGAGCCCGTCCGATGAACGCCCAGCGGAAATCGTGGTGGGCCAGTGCGGAGAGGAAGGCTGCGATCTTGTCCTGGCGGGACACCTCGGGCGCCGTCTGTTGCCGGGGCACGTCGCGGAAGTGGAACGACAGCAGCGCTGCTGCCGCGGACACCATGACGCCCAGAATCAGGTAGCCCGTGCTCAAGCTGTCGGCCGTACGTGTGGCGATCAGGACGCCCAGCGTGCCGCCGATGGGCAGGGCGAGGCCGACGAGTGCGGACGCGGTGCCGCGCCGGGCCAGGGGGACGCGGTCGGGCACGATGGCGGTCACCGCGGCCTGGTAGGTGTTCATGGTCGCCTGGACCAGGCACCAGCCGATGCCGAGGAGCAGCGCGGTACGCACCGTACCGAGGAAGATCAGGCCGGCGCACGAGACGAACGCCCCGCCCAGGATCCAGGGATTTCGCTTGCCGGAGCGGTCGGAGAGCGCCCCCGCGATCGGGTTGAACGCGGTGGCGAATATCGCGCTGACGCCCCCGATGATGCCCAGGATGGTCACCTTGTGGGCGGGGTCGATCGAGGCGATCTGAGTGGGGAGCAGTACCGAGCCCACTCCCATGTAGACCGCCAGCATGGTGGAGTTGGCGATCAGTAGAAGCAGCAGGAGCCCCCACTGGCGGGGCGTGTCGGCGTCCGCTGCCGCCTTCGGCTGGATCAGTTCGCCGGCGCTCATCGCGACCACCGTGCGGCGGGGCAGGCGCGTGCAGCGCGACGGGACGGGGAGACAGGCATGTCGACTCCTCAGGGGTGGTGCGGGGGCAGAGCGCCAGAGGGGCCGCGAGGCTGGTGCGGCGGTGATGGGACGGATGCTCCCGAGAGTTAGTTACACGTGTTATCTCCGTGTGCAGACCTTGTGTAGCACCCTTCGTCGGGCTGCGCCAGAGGTAAGGCGGGCGGCTGTCCAACCTCCCATGCCAAGCTCGCCCTTTCCGGGCTGATCGGTTTCGGCGCGACAGGGGGTGGGGTGTCGCGCCTGCGCCCGAAGGCCTGCTGTCACGTGTAGCTGTCCCCTGCTCGGCTCGCTCGGCGTGCTGTGCGTAACGGTTCGGCTGCGACCTTATTGCGCGCTTGTGGCTACCGTCATATTTACGCCATGCTGCTGCTGAAGGCCGGACTCTCAGCGCCGTACGTGCATGCTGCGAGCGGCTCTTCGGCGGTTATGCGTGGCATGGCCGCGTCGCGCCTACCCGGCCCGCGCCGACTCCCACCCCCACGAGGGGTTGCCCCGGCTGCCTGTCGCTGGGCTGAACGTCGAATCCCAAGGCCTCACGCGAGGCCTCTTCGTGTTCTGGTGTCGCGCCGGCTGTCTCGACGGCAGAGCTCAACCGTCACGCCTGAACCGCACTGTTGTGCGTTCTTGCATCAGGGAAAGGCTTGTCGTGCTGGAAATGAACTCGAACAGGGACCTCGGCGGTAACCCCTCCGCCGAGCCTCGACGCTCCGTGCCGGCTGCTCCGCCCCGAGGGGCTCTTGCCGCCGGCTCCATCCTGCTGCTGGCGACCTTCGTCATGGGCCTGCTGCTCAGAGGTGGTCAGCGGCCCTTCTTCCAGGGGGCCGACGAGCGCCTCACCGCGGGGATGGCCGGTTCGACACGCGGTTCGACGATGGAGTTGGCGCTGTTCCTCGACAGGGTCGGCGGGCCGATGGGGGTGGTGATCCCTCTTGCTGTGACGGGCTGCCTTGGCGTCTACGGCCGATGGAGATCTGCCCTCTTCTTCTTCGCGACGAGCGTGCTCGCCAACCTGGTGGTCGTTCTGCCCCTGAAGGGATTTGTCGGCCGGCCCAGACCCCCGCATCCGTGGGTCCTCGTCAGCGATGGTTCCTTTCCCTCGGGTCAGGTGTTCATGATGACCACCCTCCTCGTCGCCGTGGGTGTGGTGTTCCTTCGTCCGCGGACGCGTCTGTGGGGGTGGATCGCCTTCGGATTGCTCGTCGCGCTGATGATGTGGAGCCGCGTGTGGCTGCATGCCCAGTGGCTGAGCGACGCGCTCGCCGGCGCCATGGCGGGGGCGGGTGCCGGGCTGGTGCTGTGGAGGGCCTTCGCGGCGCTCCTTCGACGCGAGGCGGAGCGGTTGGCGGCCGATCGCCTGTGGGACTGAAGGCTCCGAGGCGGTCGCGGGCCGAGATGACGAATATGTCGAATCATTGACGTCCGTAAAAATAAGTGAATAGCCTGAGTTCGATCCGACCTGCCCAAGGGCCCGTCCAGTCGCGCCCTCGGGCGTGAACGAGGAGGAAACAAGATCATGGCTGAGCAACCTGGTGCGGTCGCACCCCTGGTGGAACTCCCCGCCGGCCATTTGCGCGGGGCCGTCGAAGGCGGCGTCGCCGTCTTCAAGGGCGTGCCCTATGCGGCCCCGCCCGTGGGCGATCTCAGGTGGCGCTCCGCTCAGCCCCACCCAGGATGGACCGGTGTTCGCGAAGCCGCGGACTTCGGCCCCAGCGCGCCGCAGATGTTCAGCGAGAGCGGTGACCCCGTGCTGGGGGGCCACGGCTTCCCGCCGTTCGACGACGACTGTCTGACCCTCAATGTGTGGACTCCGGCTGCCGACGACGCCCGGCGGCCCGTGATGGTGTGGATCCACGGCGGAGGCTTCGTCTCCGGGGCCGGTTCCCTGCCCTACTACTCCGGGGAGACCTTCGCCCGCAACGGCGACATCGTCGTCGTCACCCTCAACTACCGCCTCGGCCCCCTGGGTTTCCTCTACCTCGGCGCCGACCATGATGAGCCGGGGTCCGGAAACTTCTGGCTCACGGACCAGGTCGCCGCACTGCGCTGGGTGCACGAAAACATCACGCACTTCGGCGGAGACCCGGACAACATCACGGTCGCCGGCCAGTCAGGAGGCGCGATCTCCACCGCGGCGCTGGCGGGGCATCCCGCCGCTCAAGGGCTGTTCCGCAGGGCCATCCTGCAGAGCGCACCCTTCGGTCTGCAGATTCCCGACCCCCAGGCCTGCGCAGAGCGCACCGAGACGTTTCTCAAGCTCGTCGGCGCGAGGGACGTCAAAACGCTGCGACAAGTCCCCTGGCAGCGACTGGTCGAGGCGACCATGGCACTGTTCGGGGCCAGCGCCCGCTGGGGCTACTGGCCCACGCCCTTCCTCCCCGTCATCGACGGCGCCACCCTGTCCCGCCACCCCGCCGAAACGCTGCTCTGCGAGGGCGGTGCCGACATCGACGTCATGATCGGCTGGACTCGCGACGAGTCCAACTTCAGCTTCGCCCTTGGGTCGGGCTACGAGACGGCCACCAAGGAGCAAGTGATCGGCAGGATCGCCGACACGTTCGAGGGTGACGCACTCGAGGTGTACGCCGCTTATGAGCGCACGCGGCCCGGTTCCCGGCCCCTCGATGTGCTGATGGACCTGATCAGCGACGAGCTGTTCCGCGTTCCCAGTCTGAAACTGGCGGAAGCCCGGGCAGAGATGGGGCGTCCGGTGTGGGCGTACCAATTCGACTTCGAAACGCCCGCGCATCAGGGCAGGCTGGGGGCGGCCCACTGCCTCGAACTGCCCTTCGTCTTCAACAACTTCGACAACTGGTCCAAGGCGCCGATCGTCGAAGGGATCGAACCCGCCGCCCGGCAGGGCCTGGCGCACAGCATGCACCAGGCGTGGATCTCCTTCGTTCGTGACGGAAATCCCCATCACCACGGACTGCCGGAATGGGCGCCCTACGAGGCGGACAGCCGCACCACCATGCGCTTCGACTCCGTCGTCTCGGCCGTCGATGACCTGGCGGGTCACTCTCGCAGGCTCTACGTGCGCGGGGCCCGGTAGCGAGACGGCGCATCGATCGCGTCGGCCACGATCCTCTGTGGAGTTACACGTGTAACATCCGCGATGGCTGCCGTAGGGGAGTGGCCGCCCCGGCCCCGGGCGAGCAGGCCGTCTGGCGCCGGGCGCAGCAATGCGTCTGCACCGACGCAACACCTCAGCGCCGGCCCAGTCTCGAAGAGGTCGGCGCGAAGTGCCGCCGAGCCATCGGCGGCACTTCGTACGTTGCCCGGCGTAGAGTGCTCCAGGACCTGGGTCCGCCCCGTATCGGCATCACCCGCACCGAGCAGATGAGCCTCGCGCGTGGTCACCACCCGGTCATGGAATTCCACCAGCCCCACCGCTGCGGCGCTTCTCCCGGCGCCGCCTCTGCAATCCGCGTTCTCTCGGGAACCGGCAAGGCAGCCGGCAGCTCGTGCAGCGCCTCGGTGCGCTGCTCGGGATCCGTCGGGCTGAACACGACCGGCAGCGCGACCGGACCGCTGCACCACAGGGACTGCCTGGTGGCCACGACAGAGTCGGGGATGGCCGGCCGTAGCTCCGCGAGCCGGCGCAGTGCGACGTCCATCGCTGCCTCGGCGATCAGCCGGGCCATGTCCTTGGCGGGGCAGCCGTGAGCGCCCGTCCCCCAGGCCAGGTGTGCGCGGGTACGCGTGTGTACGGCACCGCTGCCGTGGATGGCGGGGTCGGTGTTCGCGGCCACCAGGCAGGGGATGAGCAGGTCGCCGGCGTGGATTGCGTGCCCCGCGAACATGATGTCTTGCGTGGCCCACCGGCCGGCGATGTTCGGGACGGGCGGGTCGTCCATGAGCGTCTGGTCCAGGACGTCGGACGGGGTGAGGCGACCGGTCGCCACGGAAGCATTCACGTGGCGGTCGGAGAGCAGTAACCGCAGGGCGTTGCCGACCCAGTTGATGGTGCCGGGAGCCCCGAAGTACAGAATCTGCGCCAGGTTGTGCGCGATCTCCACGTCCGTCAGCGTGGTCGCGTGAGCCATCCAGGACGCGAGGTCCGCGCGGGGCGTGGTGACTCTGGCATTCAGGAGCCGACGTACCGCTTCCAGCAGTTCGGCCTCCGCGTACCTGGCGTCATCGGCTGTGTCGGTGGCGGCGGTGACCAGTGCTTCCAAAGCGGGGATCGATTCGGGGGAGAAGCCGAGCAGGTGGGCGAAGACGGCCCACGCCAGGGGACGGGTGTAGTCGGCGACCAGGTCCGCGCTCGCGCGTGGTGCCCAGTGGTCGATGAGGCGGTCGGCCTGCTGCTGGACCACTCTGCGCAGGCGTCGCGGATCGATGTGATCCAGGACGTCGGTCACGGCCTGGCGTTGCCGCCTGTGTTCCTGCAGGTCGAGGCGTGACACCGCCGGGCGCCAGCCGAGCATCGCCAACAGCGGCGCATCGGCCGCCAACCTGCCATCGGTGACGGTGTTCCAACGCCGCGCGTCGCTGGAGAAGAGGTGCTCGTTCCAGATCACTTCCAAGGCTGCCTGGTGGTCCAGGAGCAGCCATGCGGCAACGCCCGGAAGGATTTCGACGGGGGCGACGGGTCCCCAGCGGCGACGCAATTCCTCGTACTGGACGCGTAGGTCCCCTGGAGACAAGCCGCCGGAGAGTTGTTGATGGCGGCTCGCTGGACAAGGGGGCTGGGAAGCGGCACCGCTCCCACTGGCTGGATTCATCGGATCGCTTCTCCGACCTCTCTTCGGGAGGAAGGTCCTCGGTGGTGGGTACCGTTCTTGAGTCGGCGGTCCGGCTTAACGCGTGTAACCTGGTTTTCCAAGGTCAGAACACAGTCGGACAGGTGATGCACCCGATGGCCCAGGAGCCGAACGCGTCGGCATCGATCACGAGCGCAGACGTGGCCCGCTTGGCCGGGGTGTCGCGGGCGACGGTCTCGTTCGTCCTCAACAACACCCAAGCGCACCGTGTGAGCGACACGACGCGAGCCCGGGTGCTGGCTGCAGCCCAACAGCTGGGATACGTCCCTCATGCGGCAGCGCGGTCGCTGCGGGCCGGCCGCAGCAATCTGGTGCTGATCCCTGCCTCCGTCTCGGCGGTCGGCGGTCTGGTCAGCAGCTGGCTGGACGACCTGCACAGCGAACTCGAACGGCATGGGTACATCGCGGTTCTCCATGCGGGCCGGTACTCCGATGCGGCCGCCGGCGCTCGTGCCTGGGCGGAGCTGCGGCCGGCCGCGGTCCTCGCGCTGGACGGGGACCGCCTGACGGCCGGCGCGGTCGACGTACTCCGGCGTGCCGGGGTGCCTGCCTTGCTCGCCTTCGCCTCACAGCCCGTCGCCGGGGTCCACACCTTCGCTTTTGATCACGCCAGGATCGGCGAGGTGGCGGCGAAACACCTGGTCATGCGGGGACGAGAGCGGATCGGTGTGGTCCTGCCGGGCGAACGTGGTCTGGATGTCTTCGCCCAGCCTCGCCTCGCGGGCGCCCAGCGCGTCGCCTCCCAGAGCACGGCGACGGTCACCGCCGTCCCGATGAACTACACCCGAGAGTCCGCCGCCGAGTTGGCGGAGCGGTGGCCGAGCCTCGGCCTCGATGCCGTGTTCGCCTACAACGACGAGTACGCCACCTTGTTGATGCATGCCTTCCAGGACAGGGGCATCGCAGTTCCCGAGGAGGTGGCGGTCGTGGGCGCCGACGACCTCGTACCCTCCGCGCTGCAGCGCCCCCCGCTCACCACGGTGCGTCTGGAACTGCCCTCACCCGCTCAGGTCGCGGACACCATCGACGCGCTGCTCAAGGGAACCGACGTCCCCGAAGTGCCGCCGACGGACGCCGTCCTGGTCGCCCGGCAGTCCTCGTGAGATGCGTTCCCGGGCCAGCAGCGGGGCGAAAGCCCGCCAGAGCAGAAGCGCGGCGCCAGCACCGATCGACGCGCCGGCCACAGTGTCACTGAGCCAGTGAGCATGGAGCCACGTGCGGCTCCACATCATGGCCAGGATGAACGCGCCGCCCAGCAGCCACCACGAGCGTCGGCGAGCGGCCGGAACGAGGACGGCGCCGACGACCACCACGAGCAGTGCGGCGCCGGCGGAATGCCCGGACGGGAAGGAACCGTGGTCCACACGGACCAGGGGGTGCGCGGGCCGCGGCCGATCGACCAGGTGCTTGAGGACCTGGACGACGACCACATTCCCCAGCAGATACGCCGTGACCAGATAGGCCACCGACCACCATCGCCGCCGCCCGATGAGAAGCAGCAGCAGGGCAACGGGCAGCACGGCTCCGAGCGGTCCGCCGAACCAGTTGAGTACGTCCGCCAACGCCGCGTACACACCGCCGTGGGGTCCGCCCATCCAGGTGAGCCAGTGATGGTCGACCACCTGAATCTCCGACCGCCCGGACCGGTCATGAAGGGCGAAACCGAGCCCGGCTGCGAGCGCTGAGCAGGCCATTCCCAACGGGAGCACGGCCGCGCTCGGTGCGGTGGGATCCGGGTGCGGGTTGTGGTGCGCAGGCGTGGTGTCTGCGACGGAAAGGGCGCGAGTCATGAGAGCCTCTCGCGGCCGCGGTGTACGGACCCGGCCGAAGTGGGGAATGAAACTGATGTCCACGGGATCGACGCGGGCCGTACACGCGCGGGCGCTCCCTGCGCCTGAGCGGGGGAGTCGAGATCAGCGGGCAGCCTTCTCCGCGGTCGTCAGGTGCCGTACGAGGAAGTCGACGCTCTGCGCCACGATGGGCCCGACGTCCGCCGCTCCCAGGAAGATGTGATCCGCGTCCGCGACGGGCTGCAGTGTCACGTCCGCCCCGATCTGTTCGAGCGCCTCGGCGAGGGCCTCGCTCTGGCTGTACGGCACCAGTCCGTCGTTCGTCCCGTGGATCAGGAGGAACGGCGGAGGCGGAGAGCCGGCCGTCACATGGGTGACAGGGCTTGCGATCGCTGCCCGCGCCACCAGCTCGTCACCGGTGGCGCCGCCCAGCAACGCCGTGAACGGGCTGGGGTAGTCGAGCCCGGGGACGGCCGGCAGGGTGTGCGACAGCAGGGAGATCAGCTCCGAGACGCCGTACCAGTCGACGACGGCACGGACTGAACTGCTCTCTTCGGTGGTGCCTTCACTGCCTTCCAGGTCAACGCCCTGGCGGTCGTTCGAGCCGACGAGCCCGGAGAGCGCGGCCAGATGCCCACCAGCGGACTCGCCCCATACCGCTATGCGGTCCCCGTCGATCCCGAGCGTGTCGGCGAATCGGCGTACATAGCGGATGGCGGCCTTGACGTCGTGCAGCTGCGCCGGGAACGGGGCCTCCAGACTGTGCCGGTAGTCGATGCAGACCAGGGCGAGACCGGCCTGCAGCACGGAACCGTGCAGCAGCTCGACGGGGATGGTGGGCGGCGGGTAGCGCCGGTCGCCCTCCAGCCATCCACCACCGTGGATCCAGACCACGGCCGGTACCGGCTCCTCGGTCGCGGGCACGTGGACGTCGAGCAGGCGAGGGCGGTAGCCGGGACTGGTCGCATACGTGACGCCGTCGAAGTGGCGGACGCCCTCGGGATTGACCTGGGCGGGAGGCGGAGCCAGGAAGGGCGGCGGAGGCCACCCGAGGTCCAGCTCGGCGGGCAGTGATGGTGGCATGTGTGCCTCTCTTCCGGCGTTGCGGGCAAGCGGTGAGGTCTCGGCGGCCTGTCGCACCTGAGGTGTGGCGACAGCAGGCCCTTCTCAGGGGCACAGCTGGGCGTCGAATGGAAAGAATGTCCGAAATGTATTGCGCTCAGAGCCTCCGGGATGCATGATGTTACACGTGTAACGCACCCGATGGCGACAGGTTGCACTCAAGGAATCGCCCGCACTACTGCGAGTGGTTACACGAGTGACTTTGCGTCATCCTCCCCTCGGGAGTCTGCAATGCCCTCTCCTTCCGTCACCCTCGTGCAGCCTTCGCGGCCTCCTCGCGCAGAGATGAGGCCCGCTGTCCGCGGGCTGCGCGGTCACGCCTTCCGCCAATGGGTCATGCGGCCGACTGTCGCGTGCGTTCCCGGGGTTCGGGCCCGGGTTCGCGCAGCACTCCGGCGCCAGGGGGTTTCGGTGGACGTGGAGGACGTGCTGCTCCTGACGGTCACGGAACTGGTGTCCAACGCGGTGCGCCATGCGGCCACGGACTGGCTGTGCGCGGCGATCACTTTCGGGCGCGAGTGGATACAGCTGGACGTCAGTGACGGCGATCCGTCGCTGCCGGGAGTCGGTCCAGGGGCCGACGTCGAGGCGGAGGGGGGTCGGGGCCTGTTCATCGTCGACCTCCTGGTCGCGGAGGCGTGCGGCGTGCTCAACGCCTTCCCGTGCGGTGCGGGGAAGGTCGTCCGGGTTCGGATTCCGGCGGTCCGCTGAACACCTGTGGCCCTCTCGCTGCGGGGTGTGAAGTTTCTTGACGCGGTGGTCTGTGCCGCTTCTTGCCTGTCCTGCAAGGGAGTTGGGGCGACGGCTGTGTGTGTATGGCGCCGCGTCATCCAAGAGATCTATAGCGAAATATTGACTGCCGTCAGAAAGGCGGGATACTTGCGGCACTCTCCCTGCTGCCCCGAGACGAGGTGCACCCCATGGAGCTCTCCCTGTCCGCACATGTGGACACGTTCTGCCGCGATCGCCTCCCGACCTTCGCCCTCTGGCCCCAACTCCACTTCGATCTACCGGAGTTGATGTACCCCGAGCGACTCAACTGCGCCGACCGGCTGCTCGACGACGCCGTCGAGCGCTGGGGCGCCGACCGGCCGTGTCTGCTGACGCCCACCGAGCGCTGGACCTACGGCGACCTACTGCGCCGGGCCAATCAGGTGGCCCGCGTTCTGACCGAGGATCTCGGGGTGCGGCCCGGCAACCGCGTCCTGCTGCGCGGCCCCAACAATCCCTGGCTCGTCGCCGCGTGGTTCGGCGTCCTGAAGGCGGGATGCGTGGCCGTCACCACGATGCCGCTGCTGCGCGCTGCGGAGCTGGCGCAGCTGCACGAGATCAGCCTCCCGGCCGTCGCCGTGTGCGACCACCGCTACCTGGAGGAGCTGCAGGCCGCCGACGCGCCGGGGCTGCAGGTCATCGCCTACGGCGGGAGTGCGGCGGACGACCTCGTCGCCCGCTGCGCGGCCAAGGACGCCACGTTCCGCACCGTCGACACGGCCGCGGACGACGTCGCGCTGATCGCCTTCACGTCCGGAACCACCGGGCGGCCGAAAGCCACGCTGCACTTCCACCGCGACGTGCTGGCCAACGCAGACACGTTCTCCCGGCACATCGTGCGACCCCGACCCGACGACGTGTTCACGGGAACGCCGCCGCTCGCCTTCACCTTCGGTCTCGGCGGACTCGTCGTCTTCCCGCTGTACGTCGGTGCGGCCTCCCTGCTGCTGGAACAGGCGACGCCGGGCCAGCTGGCGGACCATGTCGCCGAGCACGGGGTCACGGTGCTGTTCACCGCACCCACCGCGTACCGGGCGATCATGGCGGCAGGCAAGGCGGACCGCCTGGCGAACCTCCGGCGCTGCGTGGCCGCCGGCGAGGCACTGCCGGCGCAGGTCTGGGAAGACTTCCACGCCGCCACCGGACTGCGCATCATCGACGGAATCGGCGCCACGGAGATGCTCCACGTGTTCATCTCCGCCGCCGACGACGACATACGCCCCGGCTCCACTGGCAGGCCCGTCCCCGGATACCGGGCCAGAGTCGTCGACGAGACCGGCGAACCCGTCCCCGACGGCGAGCCCGGACTGCTCGCCGTGACCGGCCCCACCGGGTGCCGGTACCTGGATGACCCCCGTCAGACGACCTACGTGAAGAACGGCTGGAACATCACCGGCGACACCTACATCAGGGACGCTGAAGGCTACTTCTGGTACGTGGCCCGCAGCGACGACATGATCGTTTCCTCCGGCTACAACATCGCGGGCCCCGAGGTCGAGAAGGCTCTGGTCACTCATCCCTACGTCGAGGACTGCGGCGTCGTGGGAGCTCCGGACGACCGTCGCGGGATGATCGTGAAGGCGTATGTCGTGCTCAAGCCGGAAGTCTCCGGCGACGAGGTCACCGCGAAGGAACTTCAGGACCACGTCAAGCAGACCATCGCGCCGTACAAGTACCCCCGCGCCATCGAGTTCGTCGCCGACCTGCCGCGCACGATCAACGGCAAGCTGCAGCGCGCCGAGCTGCGCAAACACGCCCTGGGCGCAGCCAGTTGAGACAGGCATCCCGCACGGCGTCGGCTCTCCCGTGGACGGCACGGCCGTCCTTCCCCCACGCCGGCACGGCCGGCTCGTTGTGAAAGGCACTCGCATGGACAGGTCCAGGCCACGGCCGAAAGCGCTTCGTGACGAAGGCTGTTCCGCCGGATCCCTCGAAGCGCGCGAACCCCAGCTGCCCAGCGTTGTCATCGAGCGACGCGTCGAGTGGCCGGACACCGACGCGGCAGGGCACTACCACCACTCGACGGTCGTGCGCTGGGTGGAGGCGGCCGAGGCCGTACTGCTGAGCCGGCTGGGTCTTGCCCACCTCTTCGGGAGCACACCGAGGGTGCACTTCGAGGCCGACTACCGCGCCCGGCTGTGGTTCGGCCAGCTCGTCCGTACGGAGCTGAGTGTCACGAAGGTGGGCACGGCCTCCCTGCACTACGCCTTCACCGTCCGGGCGGAGGACGGCGAAGTGGCGGCCACCGGGCGCATGTCGATCGCGCACTCGGCCGCCCGGGCGTCCGGCGCCACCCCCTGGGCCGACGACGTGCGCGAGGTGCTGACCAAGGCGGGACCCCAAGCGCCGGAACGCCTCCTCTGAGGACTCCGCATGTATATAGCTTTCTTGACGATCGTTGAATTCACGGCATATCTTGCTCGTGGAACCGTAAGGAGGACGCCGTGCGCGTAGCAGTCATCGGGGGAGGGCCGGGAGGGCTGTACTTCGCAGCTCTGGCCAAGCAGCTCTCCCCGCACTGGGAGGTCACCGTCTGGGAACGCAACGCGGCCGACGACACGTTCGGGTTCGGTGTCGTGTTCTCCGACGAGACCCTCGACGGCATCGCGCAGGCCGATCCCGAGATCTTCGCGGCGATGTCGGCCGAGTTCGCCCGCTGGAGCGACATCGACATCCGCTACAAGGGACAGGTCCTCACCTCGGGAGGACACGGCTTCGCGGCGCTCGGGCGCAAGAGGCTGCTGACCATCCTTCAGGAGCGGTGTTCGGCCCTGAAGGTGGACGTGCGCTATTGCACCCAGGCGCCGCCGGTGGCCGCACTCGCGGCCGAGTACGACCTGGTGGTCGCCAGTGACGGGGTCCGGTCGACGGCCCGCGCCGCCTACGCCGGCACCTTCCGGCCGGACCTCGACGAACGGCACTGCCGCTACATGTGGCTTGCCACGGACAAGGTCTTCGAGGCGTTCACGTTCATCGTCGAGGAGCGGGACTTCGGCACCGTGCAGGTCCACGCCTACCCCTTCGACGCCACCCGCAGCACGTTCATCGTGGAGATCGACGAGGACTCCTGGCGGCGCGCGGGCTTCGCCGAGTTCGCGGCCCGCAACCACCCGCCGGGAACCAGTGACGAGGACAGCATCCGGCTGTGCCAGGAGATCCTCGCCGACCACCTCGACGGACACCGCCTGATACCGAACAACTCCAAGTGGATCCGCTTCACCACGGTCCGCAACGAGACCTGGCGGCACGGCAATGTCGTCCTGCTCGGCGACGCCGCCCACACCGCGCACTTCTCCATCGGCTCCGGCACCAAGCTGGCGATGGAGGACGCGCTCGCGCTCGCGGCCTGCCTCCACGAGCAGCCCGATCCGGCAACGGCACTGGTCGCGTACGAGGCCGAGCGCAAGCCGGTGGTCGAGTCCACCCAGCGCGCCGCCCAGGCCAGCCTGGAATGGTTCGAGAACGTGGGTCGCTACAGCGGTCAGGAGCCGCACCAGTTCGCCTTCAACCTTCTGACCCGCAGCCGGCGCGTCACCCACGACAACCTGCGCGTGCGGGACAAGGAGTTCACGGACGCGGTCGAGGCACGCAACGCATCCACGCAGGCCCCGATCACCGCCGTCACAGGCACCACTGCCGCCGTGCCGCCCATGTTCCGGCCGTTCCCACTGGGCGGCCTGCACCTGCGCAACCGTGTCGTGGTGCCCCCGACCGCCCTGTACTCGGCACATGACGGTCTGCCCGGGGACTTCGAACTCGTTCACCTGAGCACCCAGTCCCTCGGCGGCGCCGGGCTCGTCCTCGCGGGCATGACGGCCGTGAACCCGGACGGCCGCGCCACACTCGGCTGCCCCGGTCTCTACACCGACGAACAGGAGGAGGCCTGGCGGAAGATCGCCGAATTCGTCCACCGTCAGGCGGGCGCCCGTCTGGGCATCCAGCTCACCCACGCCGGCCGACGGGCGGCGACCGGTGTGCCCCGCGCCGACGGCCGGAGCACCTCACTCGGTGACCGCGGATGGCCGCTCATCGCTGCCTCGGCCATTCCCTGGGACACCGACAGCAGCACGCCCCGGGAGGCCACGCGCCAGGACATGGACGACATCACCCGGGACTTCGTCGCCGCCGCGCGCCGCGCCGACCGAGCCGGATTCGACGTCCTGGAGCTGCAGTTCGGACACGGACACCTGATGTCCGGCTTCCTGTCACCGCTGACGAACACCCGCACCGACGCCTACGGGGGCAGCCTCACCAACCGGCTGCGCTTCCCCCTGCAGGTTCTGGAAGGTGTGCGCGAGGTATGGCCGGCGGGCAAGGCTCTGATCGTCCGCATCTCGGCGACGGACTGGGCCGAGGGGGGCACCACGGAGGCCGAGGCGGTCGAGATCGCCCGCCGCCTGGCGGCCGCCGGCGCCGACGCCCTCGACGTCTCCACCGGCGAGGTCGTCGCCCATGAACAGCCCCGCTACGGCCGCAGTTACCAGACCCCGTACGCGGACCTCATCCGCAACGCCACTGGGATTCCCGCCATCGCCGTGGGAGCCATCTCCACCTACGACGACGTGAACTCCATCATCCTGGCCGGTCGTGCCGATCTCTGTGCCGTCGGACGGGCACAGCTCCACGATCCGCTCTGGACGCTGCACGCCGCCGCGGCCCAGGGGTACGCAGGACCCGCAGCACCGTGGCCGGCGTCCTGGAAGGCGGGGAGCGGAAAGCCCCCGGGCGTGCGCACCGACCGCATCCCGCCCCGGCTGCAGCTGCTGCGGGAAGCCCCCGTGCCCGTGCACCAGCGCTGGCTGCCCCCTGCACAGGCCACCGTCGCCGCGGCGGCGGTCCGTTGACCCGCCCAGGACATCCCCGGTCCCAGGAGGAACCCGTGGACAATCTTCCCCGCTTCATCGCCGCCGCGGTCCAGGCCGCCCCGGTCTACCTGGACCCGGCCGCCACCGTCGACAAGGCGGTCGCGCTCATCGAGGAGGCTGCCGGCAACGGCGCCTCGCTCGTCGTCCTCCCCGAGGTGTTCGTCCCGGGCTACCCGTACTGGAACTGGACGATGAACCCGGTCCAGGGCTCACCCTGGTTCGAACGCCTCTACCGCGCGTCCATCGACGTGCCCGGACCCCACGTGGACGCGCTGCGCGCGGCGGCCCGCCAGCACAACGTCGTCGTCGTGATCGGCGTCAACGAGCGCGGCCCGCACAGTCTGGGTGTCCTCTACAACACACTGCTCACCATCGGCCCCGACGGGCAACTGCTCGGCGTCCACCGCAAGTTGGTGCCCACCTGGGCGGAGAAGCTCACCTGGACCGGCGGCGACGGCAGCTCCCTGCGCGTCCACCACACCCCGATCGGGCCCCTGGGCGTACTGGCCTGCGGCGAGAACACCAACACCCTCGCCCGCTTCGCGCTCCTGGCGCAGGGCGAACTGGTGCACGCCGCCAGCTACATCGCGCTGCCGGTTGCCCCCGAGGACTACGACATGGCGGACGCCATCGCGGTGCGCACCGCCGCCCACAGCTTCGAGGGCAAGGTCTTCTCCGTCGTGGCCTGTTCGACGATCTCCCCGGAGATCGTCGACACCGTCGCCGGTGACGACGAGGAGATACGGCGCATGCTCGCCCGCCCTCGCAGCGCGCTTTCGGGGATCTTCGGCCCCGACGGCAGACCCGTGACCGAACCCCTCGTCGACGACGAAGGGATCGTCTACGCGGAGATCGACCTGGCCAAGTGCATCCAGCCCAAGCAGATGCACGACATCGTCGGCCACTACAACCGCTTCGACGTCTTCCAGCTCCACGTCGACAACACCCCCCGCAGCCCGGTGACTTTCACCGCGGATCCCGCGCGGCAGCCCGCGACGCACCACTGCGCCCCGCTGCCGACGGACGGCACCGACACCACGAAGGAGGATCACGCATGACCACCGCGTACGACGACAACCAGCCGGGGCGGGCCCGGGTGGCCGACACACCCGAACTCACCGCCTACTACGGTGAACTCGCCGAACGGGACGCCGGCGCCCTGTGGACCGTCGCCAACGACATCGAACCCTGGTACCCGCAACCCAAGTCCGTACCCGTCCTGTGGCGGTACGAGGAACTGCGCCCCCTGGTCCGCAAGGCGCTCGACCTGGTCAAGGCCGACGACGCCGGCCGGCGCGTCGTGATGCTCGTCAACCCGGGCCGCAAGGACGTCAGCGCCGCCGTCGGACTTCTGTACACCGGACTGCAGATCATGGGCCCCGGCGAGGCGATGACCGCCCACCGCCACCAGGCCGCCGCCCTGCGCTTCGTGCACGAGGGCACCGGAGCCTGGACCATCGTCGACGGACAGAAGCTCAGGGTCGGCCCGCGCGACTTCGCCATCACTCCCAACGGCACCTGGCACGAGCACGGCAACGAATCCGACGACGGTCCGGTCATCTGGCAGGACGGCCTCGACATCCCTCTCGTCAACGCCCTGGACGCCGGCTTCTACGAAGTCCATCCGGAGCTCTACCAGAAGCCCGGAAAGGTGATCAACTCCTCCGTGCTCACCTACGGAGCCAACCTCCTGCCCTACGGGGTGGAGAAGTGGACGCGCCCGTACTCCCCGCTGCTCGCCTACCCCTGGGAGCCGACGTACGAGTCCCTGCGCCAGCTGGCCCGGGCCTCCGAAGGTTCCCCTTACGACGGTGTGATCGCGGAGTACACCAACCCGGTCACCGGCGGGTCGGTCATGCCCACCATGGGCGCGCACATGCAGCTGCTGCGACCGGGCCAGGCCACCAAGGCTCACCGGCACACCGGTTCGGTCATCTACACGGTGGCCAAGGGCCGCGGAGAGTCGGTGATCGGCGGGGAGCGTTTCGCCTGGAAGGAGGGCGACATCTTCTGCGTCCCGTCCTGGGCGTGGCACGAGCACAGCAACCTCGACCAGGACGACGATGCCTGCCTCTTCTCGTTCAACGACTTCCCCGTCATGCGCTCGCTCGGCTTCTACCGGGAAGAGGCGTACGCCGACAACGCAGGGCACCAGCCCACCGCCTAGACCGCGCCCACCGTCACCACCGCGGCCGGCCCTGACACCGGTGGTGTGACGCCGGCGCGACCGGGGACGGCCATTGTCGCCCCGCGCCGCCCCCGGTTCCGGGGCGGTGGCGAAGGGACATGACCTTCGCCACCGCCTCACCCTCCCCGCTCTTCCATCCGTACTCATTGCCCAAGGAGTTCCCATGCGCCTGGTGACCTACTGCCTCGACGAGGGGCCCGCCCGACTCGGTGCTCAGATCGACGAGAGCGTGATCGACCTGCCCGCTCTGGCCGCCTTCCACAACGAGGAACTGCCGCAGGACCTCCTGTCCCTCGTCCGGGCCGGCGACGTCGTCCACGAGACCGCACGGCGGCTGCTCGCCACCGATCCGGTCGCCTGGCCCGCCGACGTCTGCCGCCCACTGGACGAGGTCTCGCTGCGTGCTCCGCTGCGCCCCGGCAAGGTCATCGGTGTCGGCCTGAACTACGTCGAACACGTCGAGGAGTCCAGCCGCAGCCTCGACACCGCCAAGGAACTGCCCTCGAGGCCGGTGCTGTTCAGCAAGCCGTCGACCGCCGTGACCGGTCCCGGCCAGCCGATCCTGCACAACGCGGACCTGACCGACCAACTCGACTGGGAGTGCGAGCTGGCCGTGGTCATCGGCCGTACCGCCTTCCGCGTCAGCGAGGACGACGCCTTCGACCACATCTTCGGCTACAGCATCGTCAACGACATCAGCGCCCGCGACCAGCGCCGCTCGGGGCAGTGGTTCTTCTCCAAGGGGCAGGACTCCTACGCCCCGTTCGGCCCTGCCGTCGTCACCGCCGACGAGGTGCCCGACCCCCAGTCCCTCGACCTCGAACTGCGGGTCAACGGCGTGACCAAGCAGAAGTCGAACACCCGCCACATGCTCTTCCCCATCGCCCGTCTCATCGCCGACATCACCTCCGGGGTCACGCTGGAGCCCGGCGACGTCATCGCCACCGGTTCCCCTTCCGGAGTGGGCGCCGGCATGGTCCCTCCGCAGTTCCTCGTACCCGGTGACATCGTCGAGGCCACCGTCGAGGGCATCGGCACGCTCACCAACCCCGTCATCGACGCACGCTGACGCGCGGCGTCCCCTTCACTTCCAGCAGGAGAATCCCCGTGGCCCCACGTACGTATCGGATCGGCCAGATCGTTCCGAGTTCCAACGTCACCATGGAGACGGAGGTGCCGGCCATCCTGCGCGCCCGGGAAACGATCGCGCCGGAACGCTTCACCTTCCACTCCAGCCGGATGCGCATGACGCACGTAACGCCGGAGCAGCTCAAAGCCATGGACGCCGACTCCGACCGGTGCGCTCTGGAACTGTCCGACGCCCACGTCGACGTCCTCGGCTACGCCTGCCTGGTGGCCATCATGAGCATGGGCCTGGGCTACCACCGCACGTCCGAGGAACGCCTGCACGGCCGGACCGTCGAGAACGGTGCCCCGGCGCCGGTCGTCACCAGTGCGGGAGCCCTCGTCCAGGGCCTGCACACCCTCGGAGCCAGGAAGATCGCACTGCTCGCGCCCTACATGCGTCCGTTGACGCAGACGGTCGTGGACTACCTGACCCATGAAGGGATCGAGGTCCTCGATTACGCGGCGCTCGAGATCCCCAACAACCTCGACGTGGCCGCCCACGATCCGGCCAGGCTGCCCGGCCTCGCCCGCGCGCTCGACCACGCCGACGCCGACGCCGTCGTGCTGTCCGCCTGTGTGCAGATGCCGTCACTGGGAGCCGTCGAGGAGGCCGAGCAGCAGCTGGGCAAGCCCGTGGTCTCCGCGGCGATCTGCACCGCCCACCAGATGCTGCGGGCGCTCGGGCTTCCCGCTGTGGCCCCCGGCGCCGGGCACCTCCTGTCCGGAGCCTACGCGGAGGCGCCGTTCAGCCCTGGCTCCACCGGCGGGCGATGACCCCGGCGGGGGACTGCCCGGCACCCGGAGGAGGCCGTACCGCTCGATAGGATCGCCACCGCATACGACGGAAGGCGATCAGGTGGACAGCTCCATTCGGCCAAGCTCCCTCATCAACACGGTCTACGGAGCATTCGTCCGACGGCTCGGCGGGTGGATCTCCATCGCTGATCTGATCGTGCTGATGGGGGACCTCGGCGTGGACAGCCAGGCGGTGCGCTCCGCCATGTCCCGGCTGAAGAAGCGAGGTGTCCTCGTACCCGAACGCCGCTCAGGCACGGGGTACAGCCTCAGCCCCGCCATGCACCCCGTCTTCGACGAGGGCGATCGCCGCATCTTCGGCAGCTTGGAGCCCACCGCGCTGGAGGACGGCTGGGTCATGGCGGTCTTCTCCGTGCCCGAGTCGGAACGCACCTACCGCTATCAGCTGCGTACGCGGCTGACGTGGCTCGGTTTCGGCAACATGGGGCCGGGCATCTGGCTGGCGCCGGCCCGACTGCTGGAGCCTGCCCGCGCCACGCTTGAGCGCCTGGAACTCAGCGACTACGTCCACCTGTTCACGTCCCAGTACGCCGCCTTCAGCGATCTGCGTACGACAGTGAGCACCTGGTGGGACTTCCCGGCGATCGAGGCGCAGTACGCGGCTTTCACCGACGCCTACGGCCCGATCGTCCGCTCCATCGAGCAGCAGGAAGACATCGACGCCGAAGAAGCATTCCGCCACTACGTGCCCATGCTCACGCAGTGGAGGCGCCTGCCCTATCTCGATCCCGGCCTTCCCGTCGAACTGCTCCCCGACGACTGGAACGCGGTCGCTGCCCGTCAGCTCTTCCAGCAGCTGCATGGAGTCCTGGCCGCGCCGAGCCTCGAACATGTACGGAAAGTGACGGGACTCTGAGTCGAGCGCCGCGTGCGAGGCTCTCCGCGGCGGCACGCGAGCACTGGCCACGGAAGCTGGTTGGGCTGCTAATACGTGTAACTCTTGGCGTCAGGTCCAGCCCCTCAGTGACTCGATGAACCCGTCGACTGCAGATCTGGTGGTCGGCCATGTCACCGTGGATCAGTGCGGAGGCCGGGTCGTGGCCCTGCTCGTATCCGTACAACTTCATTCCGCCCCCTGGACGACCTGCCGTTAACACGTGTAAGCAGTGTCCATGCCGGAGCGTGTTCGGGCAAGGGGTGAGGGGGGCGGCGGGCACGTTACTCAACGTTTATGTTGTTTCTCTGGCGACCGCCAGTATTTCGATATAAGGTCCCGGTCTCAGACGCCGCACTTCTCAGCGGTCGAACCAGCAGCTCGTGCCGGGGAGTTGTGCGCACCCCGCACCTGCTCCGTCCCGTTCGGGTCCGGCTCCATCCGTCTCGTTCTCACGGCTTCAGCCTCCCGACGTGAATCCCGCGGCGTTTCGCCGGCCCCTCAGGGCATCCCTGCGCCGGCCGAGGTCGCACGGCGCTGACCCCCGCCCACCAGGCCTGTCTTCTGCCGGGTTCGAGACATCCAGACGACTTCGCACGCTCCGGTCGGGCGCCGAAGTGACGTTACGACCGATCAGTTGCACAACTCACGGTGAGGTGAGCATGGCAATCCTGCGGTTGGTGGCAAGGCGGCTGCTGTCGTCGATCCCCCTCTTGTTTCTGGTCTCTGCGCTGACTTTCGTGTTGGTGTCCCTGGTTCCGGGGGATCCGGCTCGAACGATCGTCGGGCAACACGCGACCGTCGAGCAGTACGAGGCGGTGCGCCAACAGCTGGGCCTGGACGACGCGTTGCCGGTCCAGTACGGGCACTGGCTGGCGCGTGTCTTTCACGGAGACCTGGGATCTTCACTCTTCAGCGGCGAGGCGGTGACCGACGTGCTCGGCAGCCGGGTGCCGGTGTCCCTGTCCCTGATCACGGTCGGAACCCTGGTCTCCGGTCTCCTCGGAGTGGCGCTGGGCCTGATGAGCGCGCGGCGCGGCGGATTCCTGGTGAAGGTCGTCGACGGCTTGTCGCTCATCGGCCTGGCGGTGCCGGCCTTCTGGTTCGCGCTCGTACTGATCGCCGTCGGTGCCGTGAAGCTGCGATGGTTCCCCGTCACCGGCTACGTTCCCCTGGCCGACGACCCGGGCGAGTGGGCGCGCTCTCTCGTGCTGCCCGTCCTGTCGTTGTCGCTGAGCGCGGTGGCGATCATCGCCAAACAGACACGCGACGCGGTGCTGGACACCTTCGGCCGGGACTTCATCCGGGTGATGGAGGCGAACGGATTCTCCCGGCGTTCGATTCTCTACCGGCACGTGCTGCGCAACGCTGCCCTGCCCGTCGTCACGGTTCTCGGCGTCGTGCTGGTCAGCCTGCTCGCTGCGTCCGTGTTCGTCGAGACCGTGTTCGCCATGCCGGGACTCGGCAGCCTCACCCAGCAGGCGACCGTCCAGCACGACATCCCCGTCATCCAGGGAGCCGTTCTCTACATCACCGGCTTCGTGGTGATCGTCAATCTGCTCGTGGACCTGGCCTACGGCCGACTCGACCCGAGGGTGCGTACCTCATGAAACTCTCCCCGACCGTGGCAGCCGGCAAGGCCGCGCGAAGCCCCGGACTGATCTCGCGGGTCCTGCGCCGACCCGCGGGAGCCATCTCGCTCGGCTGGCTCCTCCTCCTCACCATGGCCACCCTCGCGGCCTCGGCCGTGTCGGCCCACAGCCCGCTGGACCAGGACCTGAGTCACGTGCTCGCCGGCCCCTCCGGCCATCACCTTCTCGGCACGGACAACCTCGGCCGGGACCTGCTCAGCCGACTGCTCTACGGCGGCCGCTCCACGCTCCTGGCCGTGGCGGAGGCCCTGGCCGTCTTCCTTCTGATCGGCGTCACCTCCGGCCTGGCGGCGGGCTTCCTTGGGGGATGGATCGACTGGCTCGTCACGCGGAGCGCAGAGCTGCTGTTCGCCCTTCCCGGAATCATCATCGTCCTCGTGGTGCTCTCGGTGTTCCCGGGGAACCTCCACGCCGCGATGATCACGTTCGGGGTGCTGGGCAGCCCCGGCATCACCCGGGTCCTGAGGTCCCAGACCCTCGGCATCCGCGAGGAACTCTATGTCGCCGCGGCCCAAGTGGCGGGTCTGCGCCGCGGGCAGATCATGCGCCGCCACATCCTGCCCCGGCTGGCCAGCACGGTCATCGTCCAGTCCTCGCTGTTCGCGGCGGTCGTCGTCGTCATCCAGGCCGGCCTCGGGTTCCTGGGCCTGGGCGCACAACCCCCCAACCCCTCCTGGGGAGGTCTGGTGGCCGATGCCTCCCAGAACATCGATCGCGCGCCGTGGATGCTCGTGCCCACCGGTGTCCCGCTCGTCCTCACGGTGATGGCACTGGGCATCCTCGGCGACGCCATCAGGGATGCGGCGACGGAGAACTGGTCCGTCCCGAAACTGCGCGAGCCGGAGCGGCGGCCCAAGACACGAGCTGCGACCGCTGCTCCTGCCCCGGAACGTGTCGGGGAGACCGGGCGGCCTGCCGCCCCTGACGACACCGACGCCCTGCTGACGGTGCGCGACCTGTCGATTGCCATCGGCGGGACACCCGTGGTGCAGCGCGTCAGCTTCCACGTGTGCGCCGGCGAGACCGTCGGTCTGGTCGGCGAGTCGGGGTGCGGCAAGTCGGTCACCTCGCTGGGCATCCTCGGACTCGTACCGGGAGGCGGTGATATCACTGATGGTCAGGTGATCTTCAACGGGGCCGACCTCGTGGGCGCTCCCCGTGCCCTCGAGCACGTCCGCGGCACCGGCATCGCCTACGTCTCGCAAGAACCGATGGTCGCCCTCGACCCGACCTTCTCGGTCGGCGACCAGCTCGCCGAGGCGGTGCGCAGGCACCAGGACTGCGACCGGCGCGCAGCTCGGGCACGAGTCGTCGAACTCCTGCGCATGGTGAACATCCCCGATCCCGCCGGGGTGGCCAAACGCTACCCTCACCAACTGTCCGGGGGCATGGCCCAACGCGTCGCCATCGCCCTGGCCCTCGCGGGCGACCCCGAGCTCCTGATCGCCGACGAGCCCACGACCGCACTCGACGTCACCGTGCAGGCCGAGATCCTGACCCTGCTGCGCACGCTCCAGCAGCAGACCGGCATGGCGATCCTGATCGTCACCCACGACTGGGGAGTCGTCGCCGACCTCTGCCACCGCTCGGTGGTCATGTACGCCGGGCAGGTCGTCGAACAGGCCGAGGTGGAGCAGATGTTCAGCCGACCGCTCCACCCCTACACAGCGGGACTGCTGGGAGCCAACCCTCACCTCGCACGCCACGGGGAACCACTGCCCACCATCCCGGGAACCGTCCCCGCCCCCGGCAACTGGCCGACCGGCTGCCGCTTCGCGGCCCGCTGCTCTCTCGCCGACGACACGTGCACCGAGCGTCCGGTCCAGCTCACCGCACCGGCCCCCGACCGGCTCACCCGCTGCGTCCACGACCAGCAGCTCCTTGCGGAAGGCAGCCACCCATGACCCAGCCGCCCCTCCTGGACATCAGCCAACTCGTGGTGCAGTTCCGCCAAGGCCGCCGAACTCAGCCGTTCCGGGCCGTGGACGGTGTCTCGCTGACCATCGCCGAAGGCGAGACCGTCGGCCTCGTGGGGGAGTCGGGATCAGGCAAGTCCACACTCGGCCGCGCCGTGCTCGGACTCAACCAGGTCCACTCGGGCCGCATCCAGTTCGAAGGCCGCGACATCACACGCGCCTCGACCCGGGACAGGCGTGCTCTGAGCGCCAGACTCCAGGTGGTCTTCCAAGACCCCTACTCCTCACTCAACCCGGCCCGCACCATCGGACAGACCCTTGCCGAGCCGCTGATGGCGCACGGCGGGACCGACCGTAAAGGCGTCGCCCAGCGCATCGCGACGATGCTCGAGCGGGTGGGCCTGCCGCCCGACACCGCGCAGCGCTTTCCCGGGCAGTTCTCGGGCGGACAGCGCCAGCGGATCGCCATCGCCCGCGCGCTCATGCTCCATCCACGCCTGGTGATCTGCGACGAGCCGGTCAGCGCCCTCGACCTGTCGATCCAGGCGCAAGTGATGAACCTGCTCGCCGAACTGCAGCAGGAACTCTCTCTCAGCTATCTGTTCATCGCCCATGACCTGCCGGTGGTGCGCCATCTGTCGCATCGCATCGTCGTGCTCTACCGCGGTCAGGTCATGGAATCCGGGCCCGCCGGCGCGGTGTACGACGATCCCGCGCACCCCTACACCCAAATGCTGCTCGAGGCAGTGCCCGAGCCCGACCCCCGCATCCAGCGGGTTCGCCGGTCAGCACGAGAGGCCAAACGGGTCTCGGGCGTTCCGGCCGACACAGGATGCGCCTTCGCCCACCGCTGCGCGCATGCCGTCGACCTGTGTCACCGCGAACGCCCCGACCTGCAGCCCTTCTCCGAGGGGCGGGGCAACAGCACCGGAGACGACGGCCGCGCCGTCGCCTGCCATCGCTCGGCGGAACTCCACGGGCTGCCGATGCCCCGACGAACCAACACCCAGGAACTCGAGTCCGCCCCCAGCGGCCCGGAACGTAAGGAAGCACCATGCGCAGACAGCGAATAACCGCGGGACTGGCGGCGTTCGCCGCGCTCGCGGCGGCGGCCACCGCGTGCAGCGGTTCGAGTTCCTCCAGCCCCCCAAGCGGCGCTCACGGAGGCACGCTCACCGTCGTCTCGGCCGGCGCGCCCGCGAGCCTCAACCCCGCCAAGGCGAATGTCGGCTCGGACAACTGGTTCATCAACCTCGCCTACGACACGCTGCTCCGGCAGGGCCCCGGCGGCAAGACCCAGGCGGGCCTGGCGACGAAGTGGGGATACGTCGGTAGCGGCAACAAGGTCTTCGACGTCACCCTGCGCGACGGCCTCACCTTCGCCGACGGCACCCCGCTGGACGCCAAGGCCATCGCGGCTTCCCTCAACTACACCCGCAAGAATGGCCTCAACGTCTCATGGACCTCGGCCATCAGCTCGGTCTCCGTCACCGGACCCCGGACCGTGCGCATCCGATGCTCCAGCCCGAACCCGATCCTGCCCCAACTCCTGACCCAGGTACTCATGATCGGCTCCGCCATCAGCCCCAAGGGACTGGCCTCACCGGGCGCGATGGGCACCAAGTCCTTCGGAGCGGGCCCCTACATCCTCGACACGGCCCACACCGCCACGGGCGACCACTACACCTACACGCCCAACCCCCACTACTGGGACAAGAAGAAGATCCACTGGAAGAAGGTGGTCATCAAGGTCGTCGCCAACCCCAACTCGGCACTCCAGGCCGTCAAGACGGGACAGGCCGACGCCATGGCGATCAACGCCAACCAGGTCGACACCGCCAAGGCCGGCGGGCTCAAGGTCACCGGCAGCCCCAATGTGTTCCTGGGCGTGAACCTCGCCGACCGCAACGGCGCCCTCGCCACACCCCTCAAGGACATACGTGTCCGCAAGGCCCTCAACTACGCCGTCGACCGGGCCGCGATCACCAAGGCCGTCGTGCAGAAGTACGGCCACCCGACGGATCAGATCTCCCTGCCCGGCCTGGACGGCTTCGCCGCCGACTACGACAACAACTACCCGTACGACCCGGCGAAGGCCAAGAAGCTCCTGGCCGAGGCGGGATACCCGCACGGCTTCTCGCTGAAGATGGAGACCCAGGGCTTCTTCGGCATCGATCTCGTCTCCCAGGCCGTGGTCCAGCAGTGGCAGAAGATCGGTGTCAAGACCGACGTCACCACCGACACCAGCGCCGGGCAGTGGCTCGCCTCCGCCACATCGAAGAAGTACCCGGTCCTCGGCTTCGGCTACGGCGGCGCACCCACCTACACGCTCGCCCTGGACTGGATGCTTCCGCACCCGACCGCGTTCAATCCCTACGCCACGTCGGATCCCAAGCTGACCAAGATGCTCTCCAAGGCGAACGCCGCCTCCCCGCAACACCAACGGGCCCTGTACCAGGACGCGATGCGCTACGTCGTCGATCAGGCGTGGTTCGTCTCGGTGCTGCGCATGGACGGGCTGTACGCCTACAACGGCGGGAAGCTGTCCGGCTTCACCTCCGCCCCCAGCTATCTGCCCGACCTCGCCTGGGCCGTCGCCCCGAAGTAGCAGCGAACCGACACACGAAGACGGGCGCGGGGCCGGCGGACGACGCCGGGCCCGCGCGCCGGTCGGCTGTCCCGTGTCTCGCGCCGCATCGCAGGTGAGCGGCGTGGACCGGCCGTTGAAGTAGGGATTTCCGCATGGCCATTGAGGTCGTTGACACGACACTCGGCCCGGTCGAGGGCACCCTCGGCGAACGCGTACACGTGTTCAAGGGCATACCGTTCGCCGCCCCACCCGTAGGGCCGCTGCGCTTCAAGCCGCCGCAGCCACCCGCACCGTGGACGGAGGCGAAACCCGTCCAAGAGTATGGCCCAGCCACTCCGCAACCGCGTGACCTGGTGCTCGAGCAGATGTTCAGGCACGCGCCGTTTCCCACGAGTGAGGCGTCGTGTCTCACCCTCAACGTCTGGACGCCGCAGCAGGGCGCCGAAAACCGGCCCGTCATGGTGTGGCTGCACGGAGGCGCGTTCCTGACGGGCTCGGGACGTGACCCGGTGTTCGACGGGAGCCGACTCGCATCACTGCACGACGTGGTGGCCGTCACCGTCAACTACCGGCTGGGAGCACTGAATCGGTCGGCTCCCCCAGCGTGCAGGTTGTCGAACACGAAGGGCAGATCGAGCGAATCGTCCGTCGTGCAGGAGGGCCCAGAGGACTGCGGGCGGAGACGCGGAGACTGTTAGGCCGCCGGGGAAGCGGACGGTTACAGGACCGCGGCGGCTTGCTGCCCCCGCTCGCCCACGGCTACCGCTGGGGGACGGCCAGTTCACGGCCGCGGTAGAAGCCTTCCCGCTCCTCGACGACGTACGGGGCCATGCTCGCGCGCCGCTGCGCCTCCGACTCGGAGGCCCGCCAAGTGTCGCATGCCTCCTTGGAGTCCCAGAACGACACCCCGGTGATCTCCTGCCCGTCCTCGGACCAGTACGCGAAGGCGCGGCGTAGACCCTGCGGGTAGGGGGCCGGGCGCCATGCCCTCTCGAACTCCTCCAAGCTGCCCGGCTGAAGTCGGCGCGTCGTTACCCAGACGAAGTACTCCTCCACCGCGGCCTCCTTCGTAGTACCAGTTCGGTCTTGCAGGCTCCTTTGAGATCACCGTAGGTCCAAAACACGGCGTCTGCCCGCGCGGCGATCGGTCTTCACGGACACCGCTGCGCACGTGGTCGATTTCGACAATCCGCTGCAGGGCGGGACCGCGGCCAACACCGTCTATATCGCCCGCAGGCGCGACGGCTGAGGACACCCGGGCAGCGCAGCGGCCGTCACCGGGGTCTCCGTACCCCTGCTCCCGCATGCCGTGAACTCCGCGAAGAAGCGGGAGTGATCGCTGAACGATGGCGATCACTCGGCCCGTACGCGATTTCCTGGGCTCCACCGCTCGTGTCCACGTCTGCGAAGCCCGTGACTCACACGCGGTCGAGGGGCGGTTCCAAGGGGAAGTCCGGTCCCCGCAGCGCTCCCGTCGGCCGGCCGGCCGTCAGGTGATCTGGCCGGCCGCCCACTCGGCCCACTCGCGGCGCATGGCGTTGAACCGCAGGCCGTACTCCAGGGCGATCCGGCCGTAGACCGAAAGATTGTCGTCGTCCCAGTCGACGGACTCCTCCAGCCGGCGCAGACCCTGGTACCCCTGATCGGACAGCTCGATGAGCTCGGTGAGGTAGCCGCGTGCCTGCTCGGGCGTCAGTACCCCGAGAAAGAACACCCGCAGGAGAATGTCGCTGCGGGTGTTCCGCTGCGGCTTGGTCTCGGTCAGCCAGTGCCGCAGTTCGGCCAGCCCCTCGTCGGTGAGGGCGTACTCCTTGCGGCCTCGCGGACCCTCGGCCGCCACGTTGATCAGCCCTGTGCCCGCCAGCTTGGTCAGCTCGGTGTAGATCTGACTCTGGGTCGCCGGCCAGGCGGTGGCCAGCGACGTCTCGAAGAGTTTCAGCAGGTCGTAGCCGCTGGCGGGACGCTCGGAGAGCAGCCCGAGCAGCGCGTGTCGAAGACTCATGCCCCTCAGTCTACATTCCACTATTGACATGTCAGCATTGGACCTTCTAGTTTTCACATGTCGAAATGGAAATGCTGAAGCGGAGACCCACATGTCCTACCTGCGCACCTTCCTCCCCTGGATCGTCTTCGCCGCGCTGCCCTCGGGGGACTGGCAGTGGGCGGCGCTGGCCGCCCTGGTGGTCGCAGTGGCAGTGATCGTCCAGCAGATGCGGGCAGGTGCCGGATTCGACGCGCTGATCATCGAGACCGGCTCCGCGGTCTTCTTCTCCGTGCTGGCCGTCATCGCCTTCGCCAACCCGGACTCGGGTGTGCACGACTACTCGGCGGCGCTGTCGGCGGGCACACTGGCGGTCATCGCCGGGGTCTCACTGGCCATCGGCAAGCCGTTCACGCTGGGCATCGCCAAGCGCACCACCCCGCGCGAGGTCTGGGGGCTCAAGCCGTTCATCCAGACCAACGTCATCATCACCGCCGTCTGGACCGCGGCCTTCGCCCTGACCGCTGTCGTGCTCGCCTTCGTGGCGCACGCCGGAAACGCCCACTCGACCCCCGCCACGCTCATCCAGGTCGCCGGCTTCGCCCTCCCGATGATTTTCACCGTCCGCTACGTCGCCCACGTCCAGGCCAAGGCCGGTGCCCGATGACCTCCGCGCAACAGGCCCGGCCCCACCTGGCGGGCAACTACGCCCCGGTCGGCGAAGAACTCACCGCGTACGACCTGCCGGTGACCGGGCGGATCCCCGCCGAGCTGGCCGGCTGGTACCTCCGCAACGGGCCGAACCCGGCCGACGCCGCCTCCGGACACTGGTTCTTCGGCGACGGCATGATCCACGGCGTCCGGCTGGAGGGCGGCCGGGCCGTCTCGTACCGCAACCGCTGGGTACGCACCCGCAGTTACACCGACGGGGCCCGGACCTACGACGACCAGGGCCACCGCGACCTCACCGCGGGCCCGGCCAACACCCATGTCGTCCGGCACGCGGGCCGGACCCTCGCCCTGGTCGAGACGGCCCTGCCCTACGAGCTCACCCGCGACCTGGACACGGTCGGCGCATACGACTTCGGCGGGAAGCTGGGCACCGCGATGACCGCGCACCCGAAGGCGTGCCCGGTCACCGGGGAGCTGCACTTCTTCGGCTACGGGATGCTGGAGGCCCCGTATCTCACCTACCACCGGGCGGATGCCTCGGGCGAGCTGGTGATCAGCAGGCCGGTCGAGGTGCCCGGGCCGACGATGATGCATGACTTCAACCTCACCGCGGAGCACGTCGTCTTCATGGACCTGCCCGTCGTCTTCGACCTGGACCTGGCCATGGCCGGGACCATGCCCTACCGCTGGGACGACGGCTACGGCGCCCGGCTGGGGGTGCTGCGCCGCAACGACCCGTACGGCGACGTGCGCTGGTTCGGCATCGACCCGTGCTACGTCTTCCACCCGCTCAACGCCTACGACGCGCCGGACGGCACCATCGTGCTGCACGTCATGCGCTACCCGGAGCTGTGGCGGCGCACCGGCGACGTCATCGACCGCAGGCAGGAGGCCGTGCTCTGGAAGTGGACGATCGACCCGGCCACCGGGACGGTCCGCGAGGAGCAGTGCGACGACCGCCCCGGCGAGTTCCCCCGGGTCGACGACCGGCTGACCGGACTGGACGCCGCATACGGGCACGTGACCTGCGGCAGCTCACTGGTCCGATACGAGCTGGGCAGTGGCGCGGCGACGGCGCACGACTTCGGGCCCCGCCGCACACCCGGCGAGGCCGCCTTCGCCCCCGCCGACGACACGGCGGACGGCCCCGGCTGGCTCATGACCTACGTCTACGACGCCGGCACCGACCGCAGCGACCTGGTCATCCTGGACGCGGGCCACCTCGCCGCCGACCCGGTCGCCACCATTCATCTGCCGACCCGCGTGCCGTACGGCTTCCACGGCAACTGGCTTGCGGACTGAGCGACCAGGCCCGGACGGACCAGGCGGGCTCACGTGGAGTGGCTCCTGTCCGACCTGCCAGAAGCATGGGTGACGGCAAGCCCGGCGCCGATGGGTGCACTGCGTAACGAGCGTACGAGGCTTTCCGCAGGCGCCGGTATGCCTCCACGCGCTCTGTCCGGCACGGCTCGGGGGGTGGAACGATCCCGTTGCTTGGCACCGGCAGGGGGGCACCATTTGCCGTCGTGGAGATGTGTGCGGCAGCGAGTGGATGTTGGCTGGTCCGAGCCCCCGGCCCCGGAGACGAAGGTGTCGGAACTGTCGCAGGTGTCGCAGGCGTCGCAGGTGCTGGCGTACGGTCCTCGCTCGCTAATTCCTCGCTGCTCTCGGGTGCCCGCTTTCCGGAGGATCGGATGGCAGCAGGGCAGCGGTGGCGGAGGGCACCGCAGGTACGTCGGTGTAGTGCTGCGGTGATGGGTCGGCCGGGCGCGGAGCTGGAGTTGGGGACCCCGTTTGCGGGCCTGGGCTTGGTCCTGGGCCGGGAACAGCTGCCAGTAGCCGTAGCCGAGGAACTGTCCCGAGCGGGTGGTGGCGCCGATCCAGTGGGGGTTGTTGGACCGTACGGTCACGCGCAGTTTGACGCGGGTGCCGTCGTCGAGGGTGACGGGCTCGCTGGCGACGTACATCACGACGTACGTGTCGCGGTTGCGGCCGGCCGCGTCGGCGGTGCTGGCCGGACCCCATACCGCGTGCGGGATGGCCCGGGCGCTCGCCGTGCCGTCGATGAGCGCCTGGGCGAGCTGGTGGGCGTCCGCGCGGCCGTAGCAGAACTCGTGCCAAGGAATGTCGCGTTGCCCGTTCGGGGCGGTGGCGGTGACCTCGGCAACCGTCTCGGGATCGTTCTCGAAGTCATCGAGGAGCTGGACGATGCGGCGGGCCGAGGCGATCGCCTGTCCGGCTTCCTTGCTCGTGGGACGGGGCCCTCCGCCGCCGCGGGCTCCTGGCCGCGCGGGCCCGGGCGGCTTCCTGACGCCGCCGTCGGTGGCGGGGCGTTCGATGGGCAGGCACTTCAGCCGCCGCTGGCCGTCGAGGCGTACGACCGTGCCGCCGGAGGCGTCGAGAAGGTGCTTGCCGCGCTGACCCAGGTCATATCGGCAGGTGGGGCGGTGGGGTTCGAGCTTGAAGTAGTGCGAGCTGCGCGAGTCGGGGTCATCGGCATTGCCGGGGCGGGCGGATACGCGTATGCCGCAGCCCTTGCACGTCAGCGGTTTCAGGTAGGGCGGGGTGGGCTTCACGTCGATCGCGTGCCGGTCGTAGGTGTCTTCGCGCGCGTCCTCGACGTACGGGATGCGCATCCCACGCTTCTTCTTCGGCTTGGCCACAGCGCTCTGTCCCTCCCTGGACGACCGGCCTCCCTTCCTGATCTTCCCTCAGTCCGTGAGTTGCCCGTGGCGGCAATTCGTCGGCCCGCGGCCGCTCGCGGCGAACCGGAATGGGGCGTCACGACGCTGACCCACTCACGGATTTCGGCTGGGTTGGCAGTTGGGCAACCGGCTGACCTGCGCATTCGGGTGTGTGGGTCGCCGGTGGGGTCAGAGGTGCTGAGGAGAGTCCACGACACGAGAGATCGAAAGGGGCCGTGTCGTGGCTGGTGGGAACGAGCGCATTTTCGTGGGGCTGAATGCCGAGTGGGCGCTGGTGTGCGCCGAGCCGGCGCATGCCGCGATGGTGCGCGGCTGGCTGAGGCCGCGGGCGTTCTCGCGCCGGGACCGCTCCCGCGGCCGCGCACACAGCGACCGGTGGCTCGCCGCAGTCCGGCGCCGTCGAGGATCCCCGGCGCCGATGCGGGCAGCGCTCGCCCGGTGTCATCGACGGGCCCGGGCGCGCCGACCGCGCGAAAACTGTGAGAATCGGTGGGTGCTGTCCCGGCCTGCGGCAGGCATCAGGGAGTGGACGGCCCTGCCGGACAACTGCACTGGTGGGCCGGATGCCGCCGTTCCTACAATTGGAGCGGAAGCCCAGCCTCCGGTGGTGTGTCCAGTGCGGGAAGACGGTGGCACTCCATGCCGTATGTCGCTGTGAGTGCGCTCAGCCACCCTGGGCTGCTCCGTGAACGGAACGAGGACAGTCTCGTCATCGGGCCGTGGATCCTGTGCGCCGCCGTGACCGCGAATCCGCAGACCCTGGTCTTCCCGCTCGGGACGCCCCTCGTCGTCGCCGTGGCCGACGGGCTCGGTGGGCAGCCCGGCGGGGATGTGGCCAGCGCCCTGGTCGTGCGCCGCATCGCGGCGATCGGTCCGGCCCTGAGCAGCGAGGATGCCGTCCGGGACGCCTTGAACGCCTGCAACCGTGCCGTGTACGAGGTTGCCGGCGGCGACGAGAGAAGCGAGTTTGCCACCATGGGGACGACGGTCGCCGGCGTCGTCGTACAGCCCGACTCGCTGTTGGTGTTCAACGTGGGCGACAGCCGGGTCCTCGCGGCCTCCCGCGACGGGCTGCGCCAGGTGAGCGTCGACGACAGCCCTCCGCTCGAACCCGGGCAGCGCACCACCTCCATCGTCACCCAGTGCCTGGGCGGAGCCCCCGGCTACAGTGCCATCCACCCCCATGTGACGGCCGCGTCCCTGTCGCCCGGCGATCGCTACCTCATCTGCACCGACGGTCTGACCGACCCGGTGACGACGGATGTGCTCGACGAGGTGATGCGGGAGCACGACGACGGACGGGCGGCCTTCGAGCTGTGGAAGGCCGCCATCACGGCGGGCGGCCCCGACAACATCACGCTGGCGGTCGTACGCGTCGCGGACGAGTAGAGCGCAGACCCCTGCCACCCGTTCAAGGGGATGGAACATGCCTGAGAAGCCGTATCTCAACCGAACGTGATCCCTTGATTTCTGCTGGTCAGGCATGGTTTTGCTCGGGTTGAGGGAGGCATCGCGACGTCTTGTGTCCGCTTCATGGCGAGGGGTGCGCGGTGGCGTCGGTGCTGGGAATGCTGGAGGAGCGGGAGGCAACTGCCCGGGTGCGGGTGGAGGACTTGCGGGAGGAAGTCGCGCGGTTGGCTGAGGTGTTGGAGGCCGCAGAGATCGAGCTGGACCGGCGGGTGATCGCGCGGGAGGAACTGGTCGAGGCCCTGGCAGTCTCTGCGGCCGAGTCCACTGCCGTGACCACGACCGAGGCGGAGGAGGATGCGGCACCGTCGCTCGCTCCGGTGCCGGGCTCGACGGTGCCGCCTTGGCGGGAAGGGCTGCCGGTGGCGGTTCTGGCGCCGGACTATCAGCGGATTCTGGGCGTCCTGGAACAGCAGCGATCCACGGGTCACGGGCCGCTTCGAGCCAAGGAGATCGCGGTGGAGCTTGGCCTTGGGGCGACGCCGGCGAAGGTCGAGGGGCTGCGGTCGAAAGCCCGGCGCCTGGCGGAGCGCGGGTGGCTCCTCCTGGAGGCGTCGGGGGCATTCAGTGCCGGCCGGCGGCCCGTGGCCGTGCCAGACGCCGGCTCATCCGCGTGACCATCGACCACCGGATCATCGCCTCACTGGTGGCGGACAGGGTCTCGTAGTCCCGAGCCAGACGGCGGGAGTTCATCAACCACGCGAACGTGCGCTCTGCCACCCACCGCCTCGGCAGCACGACGAACCCTGTCATGTCGTCGGTGCGCTTGACGATCTCCAAGGTCAGAGCGAGCTCGTCCCGGCACCAGCCGACGAGGCCGCCGGTGTAGCCGCCGTCGGCCCAGACGAGGGTGATGTCGCGGTGCAGGCGGGTCAGCAGGCCCGCCGCGGCGTCCCGGTCGCCGATGTTCGCGGCGGTGACCGCGACGGCCAGGAGCAGACCGAGGGTGTCGGTCACGATGTGCCGTTTGCGGCCCGGCACCTTCTTCCCGCCGTCGTAGCCGCGTGAGGCGGCCGGCACCGTCGCGGCGGCCCGCACCGACTGCGCGTCGATGATCCCCGCAGTGGGCTCGCCCTCGCGGCCCTCGCGCTCACGGACCTTCCCGCGCAGCCGGTCGTGGAACTCGACAATCAGCCCGTGCTCGCGCCAGCGGCGGAAGAAGGCGTAAACCCGGCCCCAGCCGGGGAAGTCCGCGGGCATCGCCCGCCACGAGATCCCGCCCGCGACCAGGTAGCGGACCGCGTCCAGCAGCTGGCGGTGACAGTAGCCCTCGGGCCGCCCGCCCCGCCCCTGAAGCCAGGCCGGCACCGGCAGCAACGGCCGGACCTCCGCCCACTCCGCGTCCGTCATGTCCGAGGGATACCGGCGTACCCGATCGGGATGATCGGGCGCGTTGCCGTACACGTGCGCGAGGCAATCGCACGACACGGCGGGCGAGTTGAAGTCAACGGGCTCGGGCGCGTACAACAACGACAACAGGGCCTCCGGGAATTGCTCGGAATGGGGTCGCACCCCCGAGCTACCAGGAGGCCCTGCCTTCATGCGCGTACCGCTGGAAGATCACCCGACCAGGAACGCCGTTCGATCCACACGTTCCACGATCGGTGAGATACGGCTTCTCAGACGCCCGCTTCCACCAGGTCGTCGGTATGGAAGGTGCGGCGGTAGGAGGCGGGTGAGACACCGAAGGCGGTGCGCATGTGGGCGCGCAGGGAGTTGGCGGAGCCGAAGCCACAGCGGTGGGCGACCAGGTCGATGGACAGGTCGGTGGTCTCCAGCAACTGCTTGGCCAGTTCCAGGCGTTGCGCGGTGAGCCACTGCACGGGGGTCATGCCGACCTCGTCGCGGAAGCGGCGGGTGAAGGAGCGCAGGCTCATCCGGGCGTGTTCGGCCAGGCGGTTCAGGGAGAGGGGTTCGCCGAGGTGTTCCAGGGCCCAGGCGCGGGTGGCGGTGGTGGTGGCGACGGTGGGTTCGGGCACCGGGCGGTCGATGTACTGGGCCTGGCCGCCGTCCCGCCAGGGCGGGACGACGCACATGCGGGCGGCGCGGTTGGCGGCGGCGGCGCCGTGGTCGCGGCGGATCATGTGCAGGCACAGGTCGACGCCGGCGGCGACGCCCGCGGAGGTCAGGACGTCGCCGTCGTCGACGAAGAGGACCTCCTCGTCGACCTTGACGCGGGGGTAGGCGCGGCGGAACTCGGGGGCGAGGTTCCAGTGGGTGGTGGCGGGCCGGCCGTCGAGGAGGCCCGCGGCGGCCAGGACGTAGGAGCCGGTGCAGATGGACACCAGGCGGGTGCCGGGCCGGATGCCGGCGATGGCCGCGGTGACCTCGGGCGGCAGCGGGCCGCCGCGGCCCAGCTCGGGCATGGCGTGCGTGGGCGGGACGATCACGGTGTCCGCGGCGGCCAGGGCCTCGGGACCGGCCGCGGGCTGCACGGTGAACCCGGCGTCGCTGAGGACCGGGGCGCCGTCGGCGGTGCAGACGGTGACCTCGTACAGCGGGCGTGAGCCGGCGTCCAGGACGCTGCCGAAGACGCGGGAGGGGATGCCGAGTTCGAAGGGCGGGACGCCGGGCAGGGCGAGGACGGCGATGCGGTGCCGCCCGGCCGCGTCGGCGCTCGGGTCGGGGCGGGGGTCGGTGCACGGCCACTGCATCTCGCTCATGGCCAGATCCTGTCACATAGTGGCCAGACGGCCAACACCATGGTGGGGGCGGGTGCCGGATCGTGGACTGCGTCGCGCCGGGAAGGGCCCGGGCGGCCGGTATCCGATCAAGACGGAAAAGAGTGAGGCGGACAGCATGCGTGCGGTGGTCGTGGAGCAGTGGGGCGGACCGGAGGTGCTCGTGGAGCGTGAGGTCGCCCGGCCCGAGCCGGGACTGAACGAGGTCCTGGTGCGGGTCCACGCGGCCGGTGTGAACCCGGTGGACTTCAAGACCCGGGCCAGCGGGGCCCTGATCGAGTGGGGCGAGGTCCCGGCGGTCGGCTGGGACGTCTCCGGCACCGTGGAGGCCGTCGGACCGGGCGTCGGGATGTTCCGCCCCGGGGACGAGGTGTACGGCATGCCGCTGTTCCCGCGGCAGGCCGGCGCCTACGCCGAGTACGTCGTCGCCCCGGCCCGCCACCTCGCGCCCAAGCCGGCGAACCTCACCCACGTGCAGGCGGCGGCGCTGCCGCTGGCCGCGCTGACCGCCTGGCAGGCCCTGGTGGACACCGCCGGGGTGCGCGCCGGTGAGCGGGTGCTGGTGCACGCGGCGGCCGGCGGGGTCGGCCACCTGGCCGTGCAGATCGCCAAGGCCCGCGGCGCGTACGTCATCGGCACGGCCAGCGCCGGCAAGCACGACCTGCTGCGGCAGCTGGGCGCGGACGAGGTGATCGACTACCGCACGGTCCGCTTCGAGGACGCCGTCGGGGACGTGGACGTGGTGCTGGACGGGCTCGGCGGCCAGAACGCCGAGCGGTCCCTGACGGTGCTGCGCCCGGGCGGCCGGCTGATCACCCTGCCCGGCCCCGACGACGTCCCCGCCGACGTCCCCGGCCACGTGCGGGCGGTGTGGATGCTGGTCGAGCCCGACCACCTGGGTCTGCGCGAGATCGCCGCCCTGGCCGAGCGGGGCGCGCTCACGCCCGTGGTCGAGACCGTCGTCCCGCTGGCCGAGGCCGCGAAGGCGCACGAGATCGGCGAGCAGGGCCGCACCACCGGAAAGATCGTCCTGAGCGTCGCCTGACGCCGGCCGCCCCGGCCGGGGCGGCTGCGGGCTGGTGGAGCGGGACTGGAGCCCCGGGACCGACCGGTCCCGGGGCTCCGGGCGCGGCCGAACGGGACGGGGCGGACCTGCGGGCACGGCCGGACAGGACGGAACTGCGGCTCGGGGCTTCGGAGGGGGCGGGGCTGCGGCTCACGGGGGTGCTTCGGTGACGGCCGGGGCGGCGGCTTGCACGAGGGCGGAGGCAATCGCACGACACGGCGGGCGAGTTGAAGTCAACGGGCTCGGGCGCGTACAACAACGACAACAGGGCCTCCGGGAATTGCTCGGAATGGGGTCGTACCCCCGAGCTACCAGGAGGCCCTGCCTTCATGCGCGTACCGCCGGAAGATCACCCGACCAGGAACGCCGTTCGATCCACACGTTCCACGATCGGTTGAGATACGGCTTCTGAGCATCACCTACGGGTGGGCTGAGGGACGGTACGTGCCTCAGGGGCCGCGTCGTCGTCCTGCCCGCGCCGAAGGTCCCGTTCAGGCAGACGGTCATTCGAGGACGAGCGGGAGCTTCGCGGCCAGCTCGCCCAGTTCGGCCTTTCCGCGTCGGTCGGGGCACGCCGTCCGGTGCCGACCTGTAGCGCGTCCTTGTCGGAGAACGACGCGGGGAACGCGGCCCGGGCGATCGTCTCCAGCATCTCGCGGGACCGGACGAGCCCCGCCGCGGGCGGTTCCGCCGCGTCCGGGAGGTGCGCGACCAGGTTGAGGTGGTGCAGCGTCCACTCCAGGACGTACGCGGAGAGGTAGTCGCCCGCGGTGAGGACCTCGTCGCGGGTGCCGACCCGGAGGCCCGGGTCGGCGAGTTCGGCGGCGCGGCCGGCGGCGGAGCCGACGTCGTCGAGGTGGAACTTGAGCAGCCGAGGCTCCTCGTACGAGGCGGCCAGCCGGACGATCAGCGCGTCGAGCGGGTCGTCGCCGGTCGGCGGAGTTTCGGCGATGTCCCAGTAGGTCACCGCGTCTCGGGTCGGTTCCGTTTCGGCGGGGGTCGCGAGGGTGATCAGGACGTCCTGAGCGTCGATGACCAGATGGCACACCAGGTCCCGCACGAGCCAGCCGGTGCAGCCGGACGGCTGCGCGAAGTCCTCGTCCGGAAGTTCGGCGACCGCCGTGCGCAACGCTGTCCAAGAGCGTGAGAAGAGATCCACATCGGCAAGGTAGTGCGGTGCCGCAATGGCGGACAAGCGCATGTGGACGGTCGGCTGGCTGCCAGTCGCGATCCTTGGCGCAGCGTTCGACTGCGTCGATCGCCTGACGGCCCAGGGCGAAGGGAACCCGCAGTCAGACCGGCGGGGCCCGCCAGCTCCGGGACGTCGACGGGCCGGCGGCCGGCGGGATGGCGGGTGAAGGTGCGGCGGGCCTGGGCCTCCGGATCGGTTCAGGCGGCCTCGGAGACGGGTGCCTCGTGGTGCTGGCCTTCATCGGCAGCTTCCAGGTCTTCGACCTGGTGCAGGTCCTCACCGGCGGCGGCCCGTACTTCGCCACCGAGGTCGTCAATACGTACATCTACCACCTGGCCTTCGGCGGCTCCCCGGGCTCCGCCGCCCAGCCCGACATCGGCCTGGCCTCCGCCGCCTCGTTCCTCGACGGACTGCTGCTCATCGTCTTCTCCGCGCTGCAGGTCCTCGCCCTGCGCCAGATCAGCCGACAGCGTACGGCCGCCCACCAGTGAAGGAGTTCCGATGTCCACCCTGTCCCCGCGCCTGAGGCCGCGCCCGCGGATGCTCCTGCGCCGCGGCCTGCTCTATCTCGCGTTGCTCGGCGGCGGAGTCATCTGGCTCTACCCGTTCCTGTGGGCGCTGGGCAGCTCGCTGAAGAGCACCGACGGCTTCTTCTCCGGCGGGCTGAACCCGATCCCGTCCGAGTTCCACTGGTCCAACTACAGCGAGGCCTGGACGCAGGCGGACTTCAGCCGGTTCTTCGTCAACACGGTCCTGTTCGCGACCGGCACGGTCATCGTGACGCTGCTCGCCACGTCCATGGCGGGCTACGTCCTGGCCCGCACCGACTTCCCCGGCAAGAAGCTCTGGCTGGGTCTGGTCGGGGTGACGCTCTTCCTGCCGCACGGCTACACGATCATCCCGGTCTTCGACCTGATCCAGCGGCTCCATCTCCTCAACACCCTCTCGTCGGTGGTCATCGTGCAGTCGGCGGGAGGGATGGTCTTCGGCACCTTCCTCCTTAACTGGCCGAGGTCGGTGCCCAGTTGGCGGCGCTGCGTCAAGGTGCGGGCCGTCAGGCCGGCACGGTGCCCGACATGTGGCCCTTCTACCGCACGCGCATCAGCACGCCGCTGCGTAACAGGGGTGCCCTCACCCGCGACCTCGGACCGAGCACGCCGTCCTCATCGTCTTCGGCGTACACCAGCAGGGACGGAGCACACCCGCGCACACGCCCGGTGTCAGCCCCGGGAGCGCCTGCCGTCTGCTCCTGGCCAAGGACGCTGGTGCGGACCGCACGGCGATCGAGCGCAGACTCGGTGCCCTGCTCACCTCCCTCGACACGGGTGAACTGTCGCAGCACCTGCGCGGACTCGTGCCGCTGCCACGCCGGGCGGGGTAGGTCTCGACTACGACGCGTTGCGCCAGGCGCTGCGGCACTGGGACGACCCGCAACGGCCCGCCGCGCAGTCGCAAATCCGCAGCAGGTGGGACCGCGACTTCCACACCGACACCATGCCTCAGCGCACCTGACGAGCCATCGCGCCCCTGTACGGCCCCTGGCAGCGGGAGCCGGACAGGGGCGCTCGGCACGGCCCGGCGGTAGCCGTAGGCGGCTGCCATCCGAACGTTGCCGGCCGGCCAACCCGACACATCACGTCCGGGCTGTGCACGGGTGCGTGCGCAGCACCAGCCCCCGTTCTCGTCCCGCACGGTTTCGTGCAGGGCATCTTCACCACCGAAGGAGTCTCGTGATGACCCAGCCTTCCCTCTTCGTTGAGGTGCACATCCTGCAGAGCCTGCCGCCGTCCAACATCAACCGCGACGACTCCGGCACCCGGAAGCAGGCCCTGTACGGCGGTGCCCGCCGTGCCCGTGTCTCCTCCGAGGCGTGGAAGTGCGCCACCCGGATGGAGTTCGCCAAGGGCGAGGCGGTCGCGGACCGCGCCACCCGCACCAAGCGGATCGCCGCTCTCCTCGCGGAGCGGCTCGCGCGGCCGACGGCGGTACGGGCCTGGAAGCTGCCGACGCGGACCGGTTGGCCGCGGCCTCGCTGGAGCCGCTCGGCATCACCAAGTCCTCCAAGAAGGAGGAACAGTCCGCCTACCTGCCCCGGTCTCGAAACCTTTCGCCAGGATCAACGTGCTTGAACTGGAGATCACGGGCGCATGCCAACTCGCGTGTTCGCATTGTCTTTCCGAGTCCGGTCCGCAGGCGTCGCATGGCGTCATGACTCCTGCGGACTGGCAGAAGGTCATTGTCGACGCGGCGGCGCTGGGAATTCCTCAGGTCCAGCTCATCGCGGTGAGCCGACGGTCAGTCCGTACTGGGTCCAGTTCACGGATCTCGCACTCTCCCTCGGGCTCCGCGTGCAGGTCTACAGCAATCTCTTCCATGTCCGGGATGAGTGGTGGGAGGTGTTCCAGCGGGACGGCGTCACGCTGGGCACCAGCTACTACAGCAACGACCCGGCGGAGCACGACACGATCACGGGGCGGGCGGGCAGTTACACGCGGACCCGGTGCAACATCCGTGAGGCTGTCCGGCGGGGCATCTCCGTCCGCGCCGGAATCGTCGAAGTCCTTCCTGGCCAGCATGTCGCCGAGGCTCGTGAGGAACTGCTCTCCATGGGCCTCGCACAGATCCGAACCGATCATGTGCGAGCGGTTGGGCGCGCTGCGCTGCCGGGCCAGGTGCCGACCGTGGATGAGCTGTGCGGGAACTGCGGGCGGGGACGGGCTGCTGTCCTGCCGAACGGCGATCTGTCCGGGTGCGTGCTGTCGCGGTTCATGCCGACGGGCAACGTCCGCGAGCGGCGGCTGGCTGACATCCTGGGAAGTCCCCAATGGGCGGGGACGATTGCCGGCATTCCGCCCCGCTCGCGCACCGCCTGCACCCCGGATGACTCGGGCGACTGCGATCCGGCGAACACCGAAGCGTGCAACCCCGCATACGCGCCCTAGGAGGCCCGGCGTGGACTGGGAACAGCACGCGGCGAAGCTGGCCGCTGAGGTGACCGACCCGGTTTCCCGGTGGCGTGAGCCGGTCGCAAGCACACCACGTCACGAACTCGTGCCGCGCTGGTGGGAACGCGCCGACGGTAACTGGGTGCTCCGCGACGGCCGCTCCGATCCTGACGCATGGCTGGCTGCCGCCTACTGCGACACCTCCTTGATCACGAGTGTGGGCGCACTGCATGCCGACCACGCCTCAGGCGGCGACACACCGCGCGGTCTGCCCACCTCCTCCGCGACGCTCCCCAGCCTGGTGGTCCGCTTCCTGCGCCACGCGCGGCTCGTCGAGGGCCTGGACCTCCTCGATCTGGGCACCGGGGCGGGCGGCCTGGCCGCGTATGCCTCACGGCGGTTGGGGAGCGGGCACGTGGCGAGTCTGGACGTGGACCGGTACCTGACCGAGGCGGCTGCCGGACGGCTGGCACGCATGGGCCTTCACCCGCAGTTCTTCACCATGGATGCCAGCCGAGCCATTCCCGGCTCGTACGATCGGATCATCGCCACGGTGGCCATGGAGCCGGGGGAGGGCCTGGTGCCCGTGCTCGGTGCTCTTCGTCCTGGCGGCCGCCTGGTGACGACCCTCGCCAATACTTCGCTGATCCTGACCGCGTGGAAGACCGAGGACGGCGGGGCCAAGGGGCAGATCGAGCGGGACTGGGCGGGGTTCATGAAGACCCGGCACGGCGCCGACTACTCCCCGGGCCTCGAATCCCTCCTGACGTATCCGAGGGAGGCTGAGGGGGACGAGGTGACCTCCGGCCGATATCACGTGCTCGACCTGGCCTCGGCGTGGGAACTGCGGTCCATGCTGGAAGTCACTACGCCCGGCGTCGAGCTGGACTACCAGGAGAACGGGCGTCGCAGGACGGCCTATTTGGTACACGAGGACGGCTCCTGGGCTCGGGCCTCCGCCGAGTGCCTCGATGCCCCGGAAGTCCACCAGGGCGGCCCCCGGCGCCTGTGGAGTCAGCTGGAACGCATCCGCAACCGGCTCAACGCCGAAGGCGGACTGCCCCTGCACGGCAGTCGTCTGGAGATCACGCCGGACGGTATCTGCCACCTGTCCCGAGGTAAGTGGACGGCATCGCTCGGCAAATGACCGACGTGTCGACGTCGAATCCGGTTCGTGGGCTGCCCTCTGCGAGGAGGACGGCCATTGAATCGTGCGGCAGGACGGCCCGGATGCACTCTGGGACGCTGTCGAGGAGCAGCTCGGCCGCTGGCAGGCCGTCTGCACACCGATGGCTGAGGAGTTCACCGTCAGTGTCACCCCGCAGGGCCGGACCATCCGTTGGCAATCCTGGGCCGGCCCCGCTCGTTTGGCTCTGCCGGTGAGTCGCGGCTCTGGCTCAGGTTTTGGATGCTGTTGGTGATCTCTAAGAAGCCGTTGTCTTTCCGAGCTTGAGGGCTGCATTTCCGCTGTTCAGGCATAGGGGTGGCGGTTCCGTTGCAGTGAGCCCTTTCCAACCTGGCTGTGGCGTCGGGGTGTTGGTGGGCATGGGCTGTACGGGACGACGAAGCTCCTGGTAGACGGGTTCTCGACCAAGATCACCCGTGTCTGCCAGGAGCTTCGCGTGCTTGTCTACCCGTCGTCGATCGATCTGTCCAGCCGAACGCTGCGGCACCTGGCCAGGCAACTGGCCGATCACCGGCGGGAGATCGCCACGCGATGGCGGCGCCTGCCCGTCGGCCGTCAGGCCCTGCTCGCCCTGGCCCACCTGCGATGCGGCGACACGTACGCCCAGCTTGCCGCAGGGTTCGAGGTCGGCATCGCGACCGTCTACCGCTACGTACGCGAGGCCGTCGAAGTGCTTGCCGCCCGCGCGCAGACGCTGGCCCAGGCCATGACGACCGTCCGGAAGAAGGCGTTCGTGATCCTGGACGGCACCCTCCTGCCCATCGACCGGATCGCTGCCGACACCCCGTACTACTCGGGGAAACACAAGCGCCACGGCATGAACGTCCGGGTCATCACGGATCCGTTCGGCCGACTGCTGTGGGCTTCCGCGGCCCTGCCCGGCTCCACCCACGCCTGACCGCCGCGCGTGAACACGGCATCATCGACGCGCTCGCAACGGCAGGGCTGAAGTGCTGGGCGGACAAGGCGTACCAAGGGGCCGGCCGCCATGTCCGCGTGCCTTTCCGGGGCCGTCGACTCAAGCGCTGGAAGCGACGGCACAACAGTACCCACGCCAAAATCCGGTGCCTCGGCGAGCAGGCCATGGCCATCCTGAAGGGCTGGCGCCTGCTACGCAAGCTCCGCTGCAGCACCAACCCGATCACCGATATCGTGAAGGCCGTCGTCGTCCTTCACCACACTTCAACCTGAAGTTGGAAAAGGCTCACTGGCTGGCCGCGAATGAACCTGGCTCCACTTATCAGGTCTCCTTGGGATCGATCATCTAGGGAGCCGGGAGGCGCTCTACCGGCGGACCGCCGAGATCAGTCCGCCGGGCCGCTCCTCGCGTTGCGGCGGGGTGCTGATCGGGCGGCCGTAGGCGGCAGCGCGCTCGCGCAGGGTGTGGCTGTCGGCCTCCCAGCCGTGCCCGGCCAGCCAGCCCACCGGGTCGTCGGGCATCTCCGAGACCCACATGGACGCCGCCGATCCCGGCGCGGCGTCCGCGCCGAAGCGCTCGATCACGCCGCGCGAGCCCAATGTCAGCCCCATCCGACTGCCTGCCGCCGACTGCGTGCTGATCCGGGCCAGCAGTAGTTCCACCGCGTCCTCGGGCAGATAGATCAGTAGTCCTTCGGCGATCCACGCGGTCGGCACGGCCGGGTCGTGCCCTGCGGCGGCCAGCGCGCCTGGCCAGTCCTCACGCAGATCCACCGCGACGGTGATCCGCTCGCAGCGTGCGACGGCGCGTTCCTGGCGCAGCACCGAAGCCTTGAAGTCCAGTGGCGCGGCGGTGTCGACCTCGAACAGCCGGGTGCCCTCGGGCCAGTTCATCCGGAAGGCCCGGCTGTCCATGCCGGCGCCGAGCAGCACGACCTGCCGGACCCCGGACGCGGAGGCCTGCTGCAACAGGTCGTCGAGGAACTTCGTCCTGATGACGATGGAGAACGACACGGCCAGCCGGCGGCGTCGTGCGGCCGCGTCATCGGGCAGCGGCGGCGAGGAGGGCCACAGGCCGCCGGCGGTGGCGAAAGCCTGTGCCAGTGGGTCGCGGAACAGCGCGTTCTCCCGCTCGGTCTCCAGCGCCCGCACCCTGGCCACCCCCACCGCCGTGGCCCACACTCCCGACGGCTGCACCCACTCCTGCTCATCAGTCACCACGCCAGCCTAGCCTCAGGCTTTCACGAACTGGGCGGTCCGCGACTTGATCACAGCTGGGAGAAGTACTCCTGACCAGCGGCATCGGGACTTGTCGAGGGTCCGGTTGGGTGCGAGGAGAGGAGCACCCCTCAGGTGAAGCGGGCGTACCGCCTTGCCCCGGGTACTCCCCGGTCGCCGTCGCGTGTCCGTCTATGCTCGCAGTGATGAGGTCGCCCGCACGGTAAAGAACGGGACCCGGGGTGCGGTCAGGGTCGTTTGCCTCATCACCATCGCGTGATGGAATCCGCGTAGCCAACCTCGCGGAGTCACCCGAGCAGGTTGTCCGACGGGTGGTCAGAAGAGCGAAAAGTGCCCCTGACCAGCGAGAATGAGGATTGTCTAGGCCCTCGTTCCCGCGCCCGTCGGAGGCACTTTCCAGGTGAGCAAGCGTATCGGGTTGTACCCGTGTGTCCGCGTCGAGGGCGGTCGCAGCGGAGCGGTCTCGCAGGCCGGGGCGGTGCTGCTGGTCGAGACGGTCCGCACGTGCGGCCTGGACACCGCGATATCGGCGGCAATGGCGCCGTGGCGCAAGCCGCGAACGGTGCACGATCCGGGCAAGATCCTTCTGGATGTGGCCCTGGCCGTCGCACTCGGCGGAGACTGCCTGGCCGACATCGGCATGCTGCGGGCCGAGCCTGACGTGTTCGGCCCCGTGGCCTCCGATCCGACGGTCTCCCGTCTCGTCGACGCTCTGGCCGCAGCCGGCCCGAAGGCCCTCACCGCGATCCGGTCGGCGCGGGCCGAAGTGCGGTCGCGGGTCTGGGAGTTGGCCGGTGCGGACGGTCCGGCCGCCGACGGCCAGGTGACCGTGGACATCGACGGCGTGCTGATCCTGGCGCACTCCGAGAAGCAGGATGCCACCGCGACCTGGAAGAAGACCTTCGGCCATCACCCGCTCCTCGCGTTCGTCGACCACGGCCCAGCCGGGTCCGGGGAGCCGGTGGCGGCCCTGCTGCGGCCCGGCAACGCAGGCTCCAACACCGCCACCGATCACATCGAAACCACCCGGCTCGCCCTGGCTCAACTGCCCCGACACCTGCGGCGGGGCCAGCAGACGTTGATCCGCACCGACTCGACCGGCGGCACCCATGCCTTCCTCGACTGGCTCTCCAGGCCCGGCCGGTGGCTGTCGTATTCCGTCGGAATGACCATCACCGACGCCATCCACCAGGCTGTGCTGAAGATTCCGAAGAAGGCGTGGACGCCGGCCTATGACGCGGGCGGCACCGAGCGGCCCGGCGCCTGGGTCGCGGAGATCACCGACATGCCCGACCTGAGCACGTGGCCGAAAGGGATGCGGCTGGTCGTCCGCAAGGAACGCCCGCACCCCGGCGCCCAGTTGCGCTTCACCGACCTCGACGGACTGCGGCTCACCTGCTTCGCGACCAACACAAAAGGCAGCCAGCTCGCCGACCTCGAACTACGCCACCGCCGCCGGGCCCGCTGCGAGGACCGCATCCAAGGCGCCCGCGACACCGGACTGCGCAACCTCCCCTTGCACGACACAGCACAGAACCAGATCTGGCTGGAGATCGTCTCCCTCGCACTCGACCTCCTCGCCTGGATGCCGATGCTCGCCCTGACCGGCCAAACCCGCCGCTGGGAACCCAAGAAGCTCCGCCTAAGGATCTTCTCCGCCGCCGCCCAACTGGTCACCACCAGCCGCCGCCGCTGGCTCCGCTTCACCACGCGATGGCCCTGGACCGACGAGATCACCCGGGCAAGCGACCGGCTCAATGCCTTGCCGAGCCCCGGCTGACCAGCCACACCGACCACCCCAACGATCCGCACCACCACACCGGAGCAGTGGAACCCGGCGCCCACCCGACTCGATACTCGGGCTGTCGGCCTGCCCACCCTCAGCCACCGAAAGCGAAACGGTCCGCCGACTCCGTCGGCGGACCGTCAAGATCGAGGCTAGGGCCAGAGTCCGTACTCACCGGCACAGCGGCCGGAGGCTTTACCGGGGTGTTTGTGCGGGTCCGGGAGTGGGTGGGTGTTTCCCTGGCCGGTGTGGCGGGCGTGGTTGCTTCGGCGGGTGAGGGGTTTGTTTGTCGGGCCGTGGGGGCCTTCGCGGCTGGGCCGGGGCCGGGGCCGGTTGGCTGAGCATCGTCGGATGTCGCACGGGCGGGGTCGTCGCCGGCGGGGGCGGGGGCCTGTTGGACGTCGCTCACGGCAGGCAGGCAGGCAGGCGGGCAGGCGGGCGGTGGGGTGGGGTGTGTGTGTTCGTCGGCGGTGTTTTTTGCGGGCTTTTACCTGATATGTGCGGCGTGGTCAAGCCACGACTTGTCGGAGCGTGACCGTGGCGGGTGTGCAGGGCCTACTTGAAGTGCGGGCCTCACCGGAAAGGAAATTGAGGCAGTGCGGTAGGGGCGGAAATCCTCACCGTGGTTGTCCCTTCCTTTTCTCCGGTCCGCGGGTTGTTCCGGTATGGCGGTTCCGGTCGGAAACCGGTCCGCCGGCCATTGTCCAGAATTCCTGGGGCGCGTCAATGAGCCCCTCTGTATTGCTAGGAGAAATTCCATGACTCGTAATGTTCACACCCACAGTGATGTCCGTTCCCGGCGGCGTGGCCTGCGTTTTGCGACGCTCTTCGCCTCGGCCGCGGTGATTTCGGGGGGCATTCTCCTTCCGGCGTCCTCCGCGATGGCCGCCCCGATGCCGGCCTCGCACGTGGTGAGTTTCGTTCACGGCGGCGGCGTCGGCGGTGACGGAGGAGATGGCGGCGGCGGCCTCATCGGCGGCGGCGGCGGCTCCGGCGGCTCTGGTGGCGGCAGCGTGCTGGGCACCGGCGGTGACGGTGGCAAGGGCGGCAACGGCGGCAGCGGTGTCCTGTCCGGCGGTGGCGGTGGCGGCGGCGGTGGCGGTGGCGACGGTGTCGTCGGCGGCAACGGCGGCAAGGGCGGCAACGGTGGCACCGGCCTGTTCGGCGGCAACGCCGGCGGTGGCGGTGGCGGCGGCGACGGCGTCCTGAAGGGCGGCAACGGCGGCAAGGGCGGCAACGGCGGCGACGGTGTCTTCCAGGGCGGCAACGGCGGCAAGGGCGGCAAGGGCGGCCTGGGTGGTCTCTTCGGCGGCCTGGGCGGCGGCGGTGGCGCGGGAGGCAGCAGCATCTTCTGACGCTCCCGCGCCGGCAGCCCCGAAAAGGGGCTGCGGCGTCCGGGCCCTGGTGGCCCGCCTCGGCGGGGTGGAGGTCAAAGCGGCCTCCACCCCCCACCCCCCACCTCCTTCGAATGTCACCTCGTGACGGAAACGGAGAATCCCCATGTCCAGAAGGCTCTGGCAGCGTCCCCTCATCCTGGCGGTCGCCTCGGTGGCCCTCGCCACCGGCACCGCGTGCGCCGCGCAGGCGTCGCCGGGTGCCACGCCGGCCACCGGCCGCGCGGTCCTGGCCGACCAGTCCTCCCACTGCGGCAAGGGCGGAGAAGGCGGGAAGGGCGGGGAAGGCGGCAGGGGCGGTGAGCCCGGCCGGCCGGGTGAGCCCGGCAAGCCCGGCACGTCCGGCTGCTTCCGGTTCGGCGATCTGCCCGACAAACCCAAATCGAAGCTCACGGTGATCGACAAGATACGGATCGTGATGGCGGTGGAGTCCGGGCAGGCGAAGAAGGCCGAGGTCGCCAAGAAGTACAAGGTCTCGGAAAAGGAGATCGACACCTGGGCCAAGCAGTTCCGCGACGGTGACTGGGCCGCGCTGATGGGGGTGAACTTCCTCTTCGGCTCTTGAAGGAGCCTGGGACCGGGCCGGCCTGCTCGATTGCAGGGCCCGCCCGGTGGCCTCTTCCGCACTGTCCTCGCGGGCGGACCGGAAGAGGCGGAAAAGAGGGGGAAACCGCGTCACGGAAACGAATTCTTCGGGAAGGGAGAATTTCATGCGTATGCGCTCTTGGAAAATCCGTCTCGGTCTCACGGTCTCGGCTGCCCTGACCGCTGGTCTGGCGGCCGGCGCGCTGGCGCCGGCCGCGATGGCGGCGCCGATGCCGCAGGGGCATGCGGCCACGGCGCAGGCCGCCCAAAATCTGCCGGCCGCGGACGGCGGGGGCACGCAGCCGGGCGGCACCGCGCGCGGCGGCACCGTCGGCAGTATCACGGTGGCAGGCGGCAGCGTCCGTATCGGCGACCGGGTGTGCGCGGGCCAGTGCAACGGGACGGTCAACGGGAGCAGCGGTACGGGCGGCGGGATCTGTGCCGGGATCTGCAACGGCAGCGCCAACGGCGGCAACGGCACGGCCGGCGGTCCGGGCCGGGACGGGACGGCCGGCGGGGGCGGCGGGATCTGCGCCGGGATCTGCAACGCCAGCGCCAACGGGGGCAACGGCGGCAATGGCGGGGACGCGGTGGGCTCCGGTGACGGCGGCGCCGGCGGCAGGGGCGGCAACGGCGGGATCTGCCTCGGCGCAGGCTGCCAGAGCAGCGGCCAGGGCGGGCGCGGCGGCAACGGGGGAAGCGGCTGAGGCCGGCCGGCTCGTGCCCGCCGTCGCACCGGCGGCCCGGGCGGTTTTCAGTCCGTGGTGAGCAATGGCCCGGTCCGGACGGGGTTGCCGGCGGGGGAGGGCGGCTGCCGGACCGGCGCATCCTCAACCAGGCCCCGCATGGAGCCCCTCACGCCACCGCGCTGGAGCGGGCCGTGCTCGTCCTGACGAACCCCGGAATCAGCCGTCGGCGGACGGTCACCGGACCGATCACGACGACGGCCGGCCGGAGTTCTTGGGCGAAGCCTCACAGCAGCCCCGCAGCCGGCAACCCCACGACGAGACGGCTCAGTGAACCCTCAGGGAGGGTGGGGTGTTCCCGACGGCACATGCACTCTCGATACCTCCGCGGCGCTTCGACGCTTCGCCGACGCTGCGGACTGGGATGCTGTCCTCACCAGCTTCCGCGGAGACCCGGCCCATCCGACGGTCTTGCCTGAAACTGGCCTCCCAGACGACGACGTAGCGGAATTTGGTGACACCATCTGGCTGGATCGCTGAGCATCTCTGCGATTGCGCGTCGGGCGCCCCGACGTCGCTGTCCGCCACGGGTCTTCGCTACGGGGTGCGTGTCGTTGGATTCATCGCGGCGCGGGCCCAATCTCCTTCTACCTCCCTCCGAGGCCATGTACTGCGGCGGCGGTACGAACCGGCGCGCGCCAGTTGCAGTGCCCGAATGCGGGACACCACGGCCAGCGAGGCGGGTGCGCCCCGCGCCTGGCTGACCGACGCCGCACGCCTCCTGGACGTACATCCCGAGGCCCTCGCCGCCGAACTGGTCACGACCATGCTCACCAGCGGCGCCATAGTCCTACGCGACGGCCGCCTGTACGCCGCCGCCGACCACACCCCTGTAGCTCCCGAGGCGTTGCGCGTCCCCTACCCACGAGCCTGGCCGGCGACCGAGCTGCACTGACACGTGGCGGAACCAGGGGCGGGCGAGCAGCCGGAGGCCCGCTCGGCCGCCCCTTACCTGTCCGATCCGGTCAAGGCGTGCTCCGGCGCCAGGAACGTCCCCGCCGCCGCATCGGCCGCGAAGTCCGTGCCGCGTCACGCAGTAGGCCGTGGACGTCGGCGTACTGCGTGACGAACCGCGGCAGCCGCCCCGTCCGCAGGCCCACCATGTCCTGTCAGGCCGTTTCCGGCCTCATGGCTCGGTGATTCGTGTCCTGCTCGCCGCTCCGTCGGAGCAGTCCGCCCGGGTCAGTCGTGCCCGTCGTCGTCCTCGTCCAGCTCCGGTGCGTCCGGGTCGCGCAGCGGGCGCAGGCCGACGCCGGCTGGCATCGTGGCGGTGAAGCTGTAGCGGCCGAGGACGTTGAGATTGCGGTGCTTGAGCGGGGAGAGTCGGGCGACGTCCTCATCCCGGACCTCGTGGCCCTCGGCACGGAGCTGGTCAACGGCGGCGTCGAGGTACCGCGTCGTCCACAGCGCCACGGCGTTGAGGACCAGGCCGAGGGCGGCGAGCTGGTCTTATCCGAACTACCGAGAGGAACCCTGAATGACGTCGGGAAGGCGGGGCCGTGTGCGGAGGGTAATGGGAATAATCTCGCTTGAGGCAGCGAGTCGGGCGTGTCGCGGGCGACTGGTCAACCAGGCGACCGTCCGGCGCTCACCGGGTGCCTGAGCGTCCATCCACGCGCCGGAGGATGTCCTCGCTGAGCCGCCACCGATCGGTGTCGCGGCGGAGGCGAGGCCCTCGCTGGGACCTGATGACTTCGGTTAGCTGCCTTAGCTGCGTCGCGTCAAGGTCGTCAATCATCCGCGCAGTGAGCAGCATCGCGTGATACTGCTCGAATGGGCTGCGCGAGTGCTCGATAGCCGCGAGCGCGGCCTCGAAGTTACGCAGCTCACGGCTGGCTTGCATCATGGCTAGGGCAGTGACGCGTTCCTCGTCGCTTCCCTCCTGCAGCCAGCGCAGGACTTCGGCTGGCTCGAACGGCTGCTCCTCTGAGAGACGGCGAGCTCGGGAAACAACCTCTTCCATTGCGCGGGTGCGCTCGGGACTGGGGCGCATCGAGCCGCGCACCGACTGGTAGTCGGCCGCAATGGGCCCCGCAGCGTCCAGCAGGGCCTGTGCCTCCGCGCGCAGCTGGTCGGCCGTGGTGGTATCCCCCTGACGTTCGGACTCCTCTGCTAGTGCGAATCTCTCCGCTGCTGCCGCGCGGAGCCTAAGCGTGGCTCCACCGAATTCGAAGCTCTCGATGCGGTCGCCGAGCAGAGCGAGAACAAGCAAGACGCCGCCGAACGCAAGCAACACCCCCGTGCCGGTCCCATTCTGGGTCACGAATACCGCGAACACCCCCGTTCCGAAAGACGCTGCACCCAGCAAACCCGTGAGCACACGCAGGACGGGCGTGAACGGGGACGACCTTAAGCGACGTTCCACCGACTTCTCCCCTTCATTTCGGATGGCAGGAAGCTACCGCGAGCCGCGTGCCCCGGGTCGTAAGACGTCGATGTCAGGGCGTGAGGCATCCATACTGGATCGCCCCGTCGAGGACCGGAAGTTGGGCATGCCGAGGTGGACAGTGGTGTGCCGGGCAGCGACGTCGCGCATGGAGGCGAGCTTCTGCTCGGCGGCGGCGAGGCGGAGTTGGGTGTGCGCGGTGATGACGAGCCAGGTCCAGCGGTCCGCCGCCTGCGGGTCACGCAGGCGCGGCCGGGTCCAGCCGGGCGTCTGCTTGAACAGGTGAAATGTATGCTCCAGGTCGAATCTTCGCAGGTAGCACGACCAGACGAAGTCGACGTCGTCCGGGCTGGCCCCGGTGGCCGAGGACCACAGCCATACCGGTGGCGCGTCGCGGTCGCCCGGCAGGTGGTCGACCTTGAGGCGGATCAACGTGCCCTCGATGATGGGGAGCTCGCCGTCGTGGTCGATCCAGGCGGAACGCTGCTGGAGTTCCGGGTGGAGCCGGTCCCATGCCCGGGCTTCGGCCTTGCCGTAGCGGGGTGTGTCGTTCACCGTCACCACCGACGGCTCCGGCCGGGTCTCCGGCTTCGCGAGGCCGAACTCCTTGCCGTGCTTGGGCGGCCGACCGCCTTTGGGCTGGTAGACGCGGAGCGGGTCCGGGAGCCGCAGGTTACGGTCCGCGGGCAGGCGGCCGACCAGTTCGAGGGGCAGGTCCCGCCGCAGCCAGGCCAGGCGCATCACGTCATAGCCGACGTCCATCACGATCAGCATGTCCCGGTCGCCGGGCCGCCACTGGCCAGCGGCGATGAGGCGTTCGGCTACCTGCCGGAGCTGATCGGCCGTGACGGCCGCGACGTCGTCGGCGGGCCCGAGGCGGACCGTGTCCAGCACGGCGGTCCACGAGGTGCGGTCCGGGGTGAGCGCCGCGACGAAGGAGTATGGCCAGCCCGGGATGATTTGCGCGGCCGCGCGGGAACGGCCATGGACGTGGCAGAACAGCCGCTCCGGCGAGCACGCGGCGTCCGACCGCAGCCACGGGGAGACATCCACGGTGAGCGCGATCCGCCCGTTGAAACGCGGTAGCGGCAGCGACACCAGAAGGTCCCGTAGCTGGTCCAGTTTCAGGCGGCCGTGGTTCAACGCGGCGTACAGCGAACCGTAGCCACGCCGGTGTTCAGCGATCAGCGACAACTCCACTGGTGTCCTCACCGGGCCATCCGCGCACAGTAGTGCGTCGGTCAGTTCGAAGAATGCATCCGCCCGCGCGGACAGACACCCGTGGAAGGCCGTCCGAAAGCGTGGCAGTTCCGCGAACACGTCCCGTTCGCGTATCCGTTGCAGCACACTCATCACCGCGGCTTTCTTCGTGAACACCTGGATCTCGTCGCGGAGTTCAGGATCACGAGAAGGCCGTGCCCGCGTCCGGCGATCACCCGATCGAGCGACCATCCCGGAGTCGATGATCAAGCCTGACGATACGGAACAAGATCAGGTGACTCTCACCTTGATCGGTCTGTCTGTGGCGCAGTGGAGGAGATCGGGGCGACAACTGAACGAGAGGCTGGAGCCCGCCCGCAGGGGCCGCGGGGCGGCCTCTGCTGAAGATCCGCTGGGACGCTAATCTCCGAGGCGTGGCTCAATTCCCTCATCCCATGCAGATAATCACGCGGCTCGTTGACGGACGCATCTGTGCCTATGACCTGGCTGCCGATGCCAGAGGCGTACTGTCGCCGGTCATGGTCTGTCGGCCGTCTCCCGATGACGTCGTCGTCGATCACGCCGTTGCCGCCGGCCTTCAGCGCGCCTACTACACGACCCTCAACGCAGTCGTCTGCATGAAGGCAGACGGGGCCGAGGCCTGGCGGTCGCAGTTCGAGCCACAGTCAGATCAGCAACACGGACATCGGCCCAGCTGTGTGCTGTCGTTGAACGAACGTGTGGTGTGGGTCTACCGGCCTGATGCCATGGCTGGCCGTAACCGCCCCGACCAGTGGGTCGCCCTGGACGCCGAGACCGGGGCGGTCATCGCACAGGCGGATCTGCAGACCGTCGGGCACGGCGGGCAGCAACTGCGGCACCCGGCGAGCGATCAGGTCCTTCTCGATGTAGGGGAAGGGCAGGACGGCTCGGTCATCTACCGCGCGTCGCTGACCGGGGCCCGGATGGATCTCATCGGCTATCCGTGGGACGACCGGTGCCTCATCGACCTGTCGCCCGACGGGCACCAGTTCATGACCGTTCACCACGAGCAGGCCGACATCGCCATCCACACCTACCCCGACGGCGAGGTGAGGTTCGCTCTCTCCGTCGACGCCTTCGGACACAACCCCGACGAGATCTACGTGGAATGGAGTGGCGGCTACCTGAGCCCGGACACCGTCATCGTCACCCTCACCGGCGAAACCGAGGATGAGCAGGAGTGGTTCCGCCATTACCGCGTAGATGTGCGCTCTGGCCAAGTCCGAACGGAGTTCGACGCCCGCACGGACAACCCCTACGACATCCAGCCTCTCGGAGACGGATCCTGGCTCACCACAGATGCATCCGGTCACCCAATCCGCTGGACCGACTCATAGAGGCTCCCGTAGCTGAACTTGGCGAACGCTTGTTCCTCAGTGTTCCGGATGACCATCCGGACGTTAAGGAACAAGTTCAGTGTCTGTGTCACATCCTCTTTGCACAGGTCGCCGCAGGTCCGGCGCCCGCTCGATCGGTTGCGCCTTGCTCGGCTTCGAGTTGAAGTCGTCGATCGGGTTGGGCGGCGCCGGCGTAAAGCCGGGCGGGTAGACGGCGCCAGTAGCGTCGGGGGCCGTGGCCCGGCCCGGGGCGCTCCGGACCCACTGCTCTCCGGCGTAGGCCACTCGACAGGCGGGCTCGGCGCGAGGACGAGGGCCCCCTGCCCGGTGTGTAATGATCACATCAATGCTGGCCGGGGGGTCAGCGCGAAAAGGGGAACGATGAACATCTCGAAGCGTGTCGCCGCCATTCTCGCCACGGCAGTCGCCGCACTCGGCCTCACCATCGGCGGCCTCACCATCCAGGGCGGCGACACCACCAACCAGGCCGGAACGATCATCAGCCGCCCGTAACGATCGTCAACTGCCGCGGCCCCGGCCCTCCCCGGGGCCGCTGTCGGTGAACCTGGTCGGCAACTGGGGCACATTGAAGTCCACGCTGTGGTGGGCACAGCAACCTGAGAAGCTCTATCACGTCCTCTTTGCGCAGGCCGCCGCAGCTCCGGCGCCCGCTCGATCGGCTGCGCCCGGCTCAGCTGCCCGTACCGGGAGGATGCGACCGAAAGGGGGGCGACCTTTTGGGGGAACGGCTTTCTGTCTACGCATCTCGTGGTGCGGAGAGCCCTCACCATCGAGCCCGAAGGGTGCCGTTCCCGATGAGATCCACGAGACCTGTTCGCCTCGCCGCGTCCGCCGTCCTGGTGACGACGTTGTCCCCCGCAGGTACCGCACAGGCGGCGCATCCGCCTGCGGCCCGCTGCATCGCTCCCGACGGAACGGACCGAGCTGTACGGGATCAGCCGGCGCATCATCGGTCGCCTGTCGAGTGGCCTATGCCGGACAGGAGTGGGTCCGGAGCGCCCCGGGCTGGGCCACGGCCCCCGACGCTACTGGCGCCGTCTACCCGCCCGGCTATACGCCTGTGCTGCCCAACCCGATCGACGACTTCAACTCGAAGTTCCGCGGCGCCAACTATGTGCAAGATGCCGGCACGCCTCAGGAGAAGACCGTGAGCGCCGGCCGGGAGGTCCTGCGCACCGGCTTCATCGAGGCGGACGGGCTGCCCCTGCCTCGCGTTCCGCCTTCCTCTCGACGGTCCGAACCGCCCCGCAGTCCTCTTTCTCTGAGTCCGCCGCAGTGGCACGGCCAGCAGCTCACACGGCGCCCCGCGCAGCGCACAGGCTTCGAGATCTGCCCTCATCCTTATCAGGTCGATCATCGTGGGTTCTTGACCCTGGGAACTCGCTGTCCTGCGGCGTTGGGGCGATCGCTGGAGTCTGCTCCGATGCGCACCCGTCCGCTGCTGTTGGTGTCAGCCACTGATGTCAGCTGTCGGGTGGGGACTTGACCACAGGATGGCGACTACCCCGTCTGGACGGGGCGGACTAGGCCTCGGGGGCTGCGGCGCTGGAGTTCCGGCGGCCCTTCACGAGGTGGAACAAGGTGCCTGCAAAGAAGCCTGTGACCACTAGAAGAAGGATCGCGAGGACTCGCACGAATACGTTGGAAGCGGCCGTGGCTTCGATCATCACATTGATCACTGCAACGATACCGGCGACCACGAACAACCAGCGTGGCACGCGTGTCCCTCCCTATGTCTGGCAGTGCCCCCTCCTGCGCGCAGCCTACAGACGCTGTGCTGCTACAGGCCCTCCGTCCACAGAGGTGTTGATAAGCGCCGCTGCCCTGCTTGACGCACAGGGGGCCTCACTCCCATGCACTCTTCAGGACGCCCCTGCCGTAGGTTCGCCCGCTGTCCAAGCGCTCATCAGCGCGTGGCTCGCGAACATGCTTACGGCTCCCTTGGTCGCACGCTCCGAAGGCGCAGTAGTTCCCCCGGGCCTGGTTCAGGCTCAGGGAGCCGTTCGGGCCGCCTCGGACGACATCGGCGTCATGGTCGTCCTGCCCGTCGTCCTCCCAGAAGCAGACGTCACAGATCTCGAAGCCTCCTCGCTCGCGCAGGGTGAGATACCCACAGCAAGGGCATTGATATGGCCCGGCTTCCGGGGCGCCAGTGATGTTCATGAAGGGTTCGAGCATGACCGCATTCTGGCTGATCAGGCGACGATGCGAAGCTTCAGAACGATTGCGACCATGAGCGAGACACCAAGGTTGGTGGAGTCTGATTCGAAAATCCCCCCAGCGCTGCAGTTCAGACCGGTTCCGCTGACTGGAGGGACACTTGATGACCGAGCATGTTGAGCTGGCTGACCAGACGGCGCGTCTGGCGCGCCCGGCCCGTTCGCTGGAGGAAGTAGTCCGCTCCGAGATCGGCGTACTCGGTGTCGTTGGTGAGCATGTGCCCGATCGAGTTCAAGATCGTGTGCCCGACAGCGACCAAGGCCCGCTTCTTCCCACGGCGGATCGCGATCCGTTTGTAGCGGGACGCGAGGTAGGTGTCCTTGCTGTGGGCCGCGGCGGTGGCGGCGAGTCCGAGAGCGTTCTTCAGCCACGGGTCGCGAGGGGGACGCACCTAGCTACGGGTCGAATCCGCCGGGTCCTTGCTGCCCCTCGACAACGGCACGGTGCAGCATGCCGCTCAGCCGCCAGACGACGGCGATTGTCAGCGCGGCGGCTCCGATGTGCAGACCATCGCTCAGCATCCCCTGTCCCGGCACGGCACGCGTCACCATGCGAGCCCCCACCCCGTCCGTCCGTCGACTGAGATCGCGGAGTGTGCCGGTCTGCCGGGGTCCTGAGTGGATGTTCTGCAGGCCTTCATCGGATGTGACGCCGGGTCAGCTCTGCGGCGGCTGATGCTGGCCGGGGCGGGACCGGGTCCGGCTGCTGCACCCCCGCCGCACCGCCGCACCGCCGCACCGTGTCGGGCCTGCGTGTCCTGACGCACGGCGGAGTACGGCGACGGCAGGTGATCACCCCTGGATGATCGATGACCCGACAGGCGAAGGGTTCTCCATCACCACGCGGATGTGGGGTGGCTGTGTGGTGTGGGGTTTGTGTGGCTTTACGTGGTGTTTTTGGATCCGTCAAGTCCCGAGCCCTCGGAACGTGAACGGGTTCGGTGATTTTGGCCTACTTGAAGTGCGGGCCTCACCGGAAACACCGGAAAGAAAACGAGGCACCCGGGGCACGGAAAGTGCCTTTCCCTTTTCAGGAGGAATCGTGAGCCGTATGACCCGCAATGACAAGGATGCCCGTTCCAGGCGCCGGCTGGGCCTCGCGACGGTGGTGGCGTCGGCCGTGGCGGTCGCCGGAGGCGTCATCCTGCCGGCCGCCGCCGCTACGGCGGCCCCGATGTCCGAAACGTCGGTGGGGGCCATGACTCCCGGGCACAAGCACGGCAAGGACAAGTGCTGGAAGAAGCATCACAAGGGGCACAAGAAGGGCTGCTGGGACAAGCACCACAAGTTCTACCGGGATGGTCACCACACGTACTACTGGGACGACTACTACGACGTCTACTACGTAGTGGAGCACCACAAGAAGTGCTACTTCTGGGACTCCCACAACGACTACCACTACTGGGACAAGCACCACGAGGATCACTACTGGGACACCAAGGACGAGGACCACTGGAAGGACAAGGACGAGGTCGAGAAGATGCCGGATTCACCCAAGCCCGCTCCGGCTGACCCCGCTCCGGACCCCGCTCCGGCGGACCCCGCTCCGGCGGACCCCGCTCCGGCTCCGGACCCCGCGGACCCTGCTCCGGACCCCGCTCCGGCTGACCCGGCTCCGGACCCCGCGGACCCGGCTCCGGCGGACCCGGCTCCGGCTGATCCGGCTCCTGCTGATCCGGCTCCGGACCCCGTGGACCCGGCTCCGGACCCCGTTGACCAGGTTCCGGCTCCGGACCCCGTTGACCCTGCTCCGGACCCGGCTCCGGTTGATCCGGCTCCGGATCCCGTTGACCAGGTTCCTGCCCCGGCTGACCTGGCTGCCCCTGCTGAGGTGCTCCCGGTTGGGTAGGGCGTGGGTGGCGGTGACAGCGGTGACGTCTTTTGGCCGGCTCTCGCTGGTGGCCCGGACGGGTGTGTGACGGCCGGGCCGTAACGCCCAGGGCGGCGGGGTGGAGGCTTACTGAGGCCTTCACCCCGCCGCTTTGTCGAGTTTTTCGGCCTCTGGAAGGGGGAGAGTGCTCGTGTCCGGAGGGTTCTGGCGGTGTTCCCTTGTCCTGGCAGTGGATTTCCGGGCTGTCGTCTGCGGTGCCGTGTGCGTGGACACGGCACCGGATGCGGCGCCCGGTGTCGACGTGCTGGCTGGTCTGCAGAGGTAGGTACGGGTGAGTGTGCAGAAGGTTTGGTGCTCCAGCCGGGCTTGGTGGTCAGTTGCGTGGCCGGTCGCCGGCGGGGCCGGTGGACGGGGCGTTCGCGGTGGCCACGATGGCCTGCAGTGCGGCTACGTGGCCCTGGAAGGCGGCTCGACCGTCGGTGGTCAGGCGGGCCCGTACACGGCGTCTGATGGAGCGGTCGACCGTGACGTAGCCGGCCTGCTCCAGCGTCGAGAGCTGTTTGGACAGTGCGGAGTCGGATAGAGCGAGCTGGTCGCGAAGGTAGCCGAAGTCGGCCCAGTCGGCGGCCGCGAGCAGGGAGACGATGGACAGCCGGGTGCTGGGATGGATCAGCTCGTCGAACCGTGGCGTTGTCATGATGCCGCGCCGGTCCGTACGGCGCGGCGGCGTGCCGCGGCCGGCAGCAGTGGCCCGCCCAGGACGAGCACGACCGCGGCCAGGACGGCCGCCCCGGTGACCGGGTGACGTGCGCCGTCGGCGTTCAGGATGAGCGCCGCGGCGATGGTGACTGCGACCAAGGCGACCAGACTGCCCAGCACCCAGGCTGCCAGCCGTGGGCCCGCGATGTCGGCGCGGACGCTCATCCGGCCGGTGCGGTGCCGTCCGTTGACCACCCGGGGCGCGATCGAGGAGTGCGCGGCCCCGAAGGCGAGCGTGACCACAGTGGTCACCAGCGGATGACGGAGGTCGGCGATCACGCCGAGCACGATCCAGCCTGTGGCCAGGCCCGTCCAGTACCAGCGCGGCGCGTCGATCTCGTCGATCACCTTGCGGCGGGATCGCTCCACGGTGTCCAGCGCGGCGCGTGCCTGCTCGGGTGTCAGCTCGTCCATGACGCCTCACTTTCCCGTTGGGAAAGCCAGTATTGACTTTCCATATCGGAAAGTCAATCTGCCGGCGGGACCGGGGACTGGGGTCCACGCGGCTACCGCAAGATCGTGCGCCTTCCACACAACCGGGATCACCAGGCGGTGGTGATACCGATGCTCTGCACGTTCGCCCGCCCGTACACGGCTCTGCACGTTCACCAGTACGCCGGCGCCCGGCGCGAGCCGTGGGTGGCCGCATGGTCTGGGTTTTCGCCTTCCGGGGGTGTGGGGTGGTCCGCTCGCTGATCGGGGATGCGGGTTGTGCCGGTTTGCGGGGTGCGGGGGAGGGCTGCGCGCCAGGGGGGAGTGGAGGGAGGGGCGGGGGTGGGAGGGATGGTGTGGGGCGGGCGGGGGAGATGTGTTCCGGCGTGTGTCGCCGGTTTGCCCGGCCCGGGTGGGGTGGGTTGGGGTGGGGTGGTTTTCAGTTGGTGGTGAGGAATTGTTCGGCCCAGACGGTTTTGCCGGTGGGGGCGTGTCGGGTGCCCCAGCGTTGGGCGAGTTGGCCGATGAGGAGCAGGCCGCGTCCTCCTTCGTCGGTGGTGCGGGCGCGGCGCATGTGGGGGGCGGTGCTGCTGGAGTCGAAGACTTCGCAGGTGAGGGTGGTGTTCTCGTGGATGAGGCGGAGTTGGATGGGTGGGTGGCCGTAGCGGATGGCGTTGGTGACGAGTTCGCTGACGATGAGTTCGGTGATGAAGGCGGCGTCGTCGAGGTGCCAGGTGGTGAGCTGGGTGGTGGCGTGCTGGCGTGCCTGGGCGACGATGGCGGGGTCGGAGGGCAGGTTCCAGGTGGCGACGCGGTCGGTGTGCAGGGCGCGGGTGCGGGCGATGAGCAGGGCGATGTCGTCGTCGGGGCGGTGGGTGAGCATGGAGGTGAGGATTCTGTCGCAGACGGTGTCGAGTGTTTTGGCGGGGCGGGCGAGGGCCTGGAACATTTTGTCGAGGGCTTCGTCGATGTCGTGGTCGCGGGCTTCGAGCAGGCCGTCGGTGTAGAGGGCGATGAGGCTGCCTTCGGGCAGTTCGGTCTCGAAGGTCTCGAAGGGCAGGCCGCCCAGGCCCAGGGGCGGGCCGGCGGGGACGTCGAGGAAGTGGACGGCGCCGTCGGGGGTGACCACGGCGGGCGGTGGGTGGCCGGCCCGGGCGAGGGTGCAGCGGCGGGAGACGGGGTCGTAGACCGCGTACAGGCAGGTGGTGCCGATGCCTCCGGCGCTCTCGGCGGCGCTTTCCGCGCCGGCTTCTTCGGCGGACAGGTGGATGACGAGGTCGTCGAGGTGGGTGAGGAGTTCGTCGGGGGGCAGGTCGACGTCGGCGAGGGTGCGTACCGCGGTACGCACCCGGCCCATGGTGGCGGAGGCGCGGATGCCGTGGCCGACCACGTCGCCGACGACGAGGGCCACCCGGGTGCCGGACAGCGGGATCACGTCGAACCAGTCGCCGCCCACGCCGGCCTGGCTGCCGGCGGGCAGGTAGCGGGTGGCGATGTCGAGGGCGCCCTGGTCGGGCAGTGTGTGCGGGAGCAGGCTGCGCTGCAGGGTCATGGTGGTGGTGTGTTCCCGGCTGTGGCGGCGGGCGTTGTGGATGCTGACGGCGGCCCGGGCGGTGAGTTCCTCGGCCAGCCACAGGTCGTCCGCCTCGAAGGGCTCGGGGTGCTGGTGGCGGCTGAAGAGGGCCACGCCGAGCGTGGTGCCGGCCGCCCGCATCGGCACCACCATCAGCGAGTGGGTCCCGCTCTCGCGGATCCAGGCGGCCTGGGGGTCCAGGGCCGCCCACCGGGCGATGGCGGCATCACTCACCTCGTACACGGCGCCATGGCCCTGGGCCAGGCACTGGGCCACCGGTGACAGCGCCGGGTAGCGGGAGGTCTGCCCTGCCGTGAAGGGGGGCAGCGGGCTGTCGCCGGGGGCCGAGCGGACGGCGGTGCGGTGCAGGGTGAGGGGCCCGGCCCCGAGGGCGGGCGGCTGGCCGTCGTGCCCGGGGGCGTCCAGCAGGTCGACGGCGGCGAAGTCGGCGAGGCGGGGGATGGCGACGTCGGCCAGTTCCTGCGCGGTGCGCTGGACGTCCTCGGTGGTGCCGATACGGGTTCCCGCGTCGTGCAGCAGGAGCATCCGCTGCCGGGCGAGGTGCTCCTGCTGTGCGTGGTGCGCTGCCAGGCATACGGCGCGCACCCGGCCGCCGGGGTCTTTCAGCGGGGCCAGCGAGGTCGACCAGCCGTGCTCGGCGCTGACCCCCGTGGGGCGGAGGTAGGCCTCCAGGTGCTGCGTCTCTCCGCTGTCAAGCGCCAGGCGCATCTTCGCCTCGGCCTGATCGCTCACGGGGTGCGGCGCGAGGTCGCTCAGGCGCAGCCCGCGCATCTGGTCCTCGGTGAGCTGCAGCGCACGCTCCATGCCGGCGTTGGCCCGCGTCAGCCGCAGGTCCGTGTCGAAGACCGCCAGGATGCAGGGGGACTGGCGGAACACCCATTCCCCCAGCGCCTGGTCGGCGGGTGGGAGCGGCTCGCCCGCCACGGCGGACACCACCAGCCACTCGGCGACCGGGCCGTGCGGTATCCGGCGGTGCGCGAGCAGGTGCTGCTCGAGGCGGTGGCCGTCCCGGTGCCGCAGTGCCACGGTGCCGCTCCACCGGGGGAGTGCGGCCGCATCCCGCCATGCCTGCTCGCCGGCGTCCTCGGCGAGCAGGCGTGCGGCGCTGTGCCCCACGGCCTCCTCCGGCGGGTAGCCCAGCAGCCGCCGGGCACCCTCGCTCCACCCCGTCACGGTGCCCTGCTCGTCGACGACGGCCGTGGCCGTGTAGGCCGGCCCGGGCAGGGCGTCCGCCTGCGCCTGCTCACCGCCAGGGGTGGGACGTCGCTCCATCGCCGCTCATCTCGCCCTTCGGGAACCTGCACGGCCGGGACCCTCCTGACAAGCATGATCCTGGGGGACACGGAGCACCAACCCGGCGCCGTCACCCGAGCCCTGCCCAGGCCCTGCCCCAGGACGCCGGGCGGACCGCTCACAACCCGCCCGCCCGCCCCCACCCACCTCACCCCGCCTCACCCCACCCCGTCTCGCCCCGGCGGTGGGCACGCTGTGCCGGTGGCCCCGGCGGCGTTCACCGCCGGCCCCCGCCGAAGGGGAATCTTCAGAGCGTGCGCAACGGGTGGCAGCCGGCCCGGCCTTTCCGCGCCGGGGCACAGAGCACTGTGCGGGATCTTCCCCGGGCAGGCCAGGGGGAGGCGGCCGGGCCAACTCCGCAGGCCGGCAACCCCGTTGCGGGGCTGCGGAAGACGGCCCTGGGTGCCGGTCGGGGGCGGCAGATCATCTCCGTAGCGGTACGGCTCTTCTCTGTGACGCACGGTAGCGCGCCTGCGGGATGTGGCCTGTGACACGCCTGTGACAGTCGGCGGACACGGTCATGAAGTCCTCCGGGCAGTCTTTTCAAAGCGGACAAAAGGCAGTATTCGGGCATTTGTCCTCTGCTTCCGAGGGTGTGAGCAGTGATGACCGAGCCGACGCGCGGAGGAAATCCCATGAGCCTCACACTCGCCACGCCGTACACCGAAGCCCCCGCACCTGCGCTGGCCCCGCGTGAGCTGGAGACCCTGCGACATATCGCCTCGGGCTGCACCTACCTGCAGGCGGCCCGCCACATGGGACTCTCCCGGCACACCATCGACGCCTATCTCCGCCGCATCCGGGCCAAGCTCAACATCAACACCACGGCCGAACTCACCCGACTGGCCATCTCCCTGGGACTGTGACACCCGGCCGCACCGGACCGGAAACCGCCCACAGGTGATCGGGCACCCCTGCACGCCCCCCGGGCCTATGTCACGCTGCACCGCCGCCGCTCACCGGCCCGGGCCGAGTCTCCCCGCCTCGGCCCGGCCCAGTAAGCAGCGGCGCGTCCCGCAAGAGCTCCCGGAACCCGACGCTGCACAACAGCCCGCGCTCCCGGGGATGCCCCGGTGCACCCAGGCAGGGGACGCCCACCTCCGCAGCGGGAGCACTCCGATCCAGATGTCCACAGCCCGCTCGTACGAGGGGACGATCGGGCTGTTCCTGGAGTACCTGCTGGATGCGCGCTACCAGGATTCATTCGCAGCGCTCCGGCATTCAGGGCTCAGCAGAGTCATTCAGGCCGGGGCTGAGGCGAATCTGATGGTGGCGATGCGGAGCGCCGCGATGGCTGGTCGCAGTGGAGTCGGTCTCCCAGAAGTCGGGTTTGCCCTGCGACATGGGGGAGTCCGGGGATGTGTGACTTGCACCGGCTGTCAGTGCAGGTCACAGGGTATGCGGGTCATCTGCCGGCATCCAGCCGGAGGGCGAGGTCGTGGGCGGTGGCGCTGGTGAGGTCCCCGACGAAGGCCCCGACGATTTCGAGTCGGCCGCCGGTGATCGAGGAGGTCACGTAGGGGTTGCCCCAGAGCTTGCCGTCGATGACGATGGCGAATCCGTTGCGCGGGGACGGGGCCGCGGCGATGGAGCCGGTGAGGGCGGCGAAACGGGTCCGGTCGGCGGGGCTGAGGGTCACCTCGACCTGCCAGGTGCCGTCGATGGTGCTTTTCTCAGCCTTCGCGGAGGTGACACGGACGTCGGTCATGCCCCTGGCCCGGTCGGCGCGGATGCAGAACGCCGGGTGGGCCGCGCTCGCGTGCACGGTGTAGCCGCCGCTGCCCTGGGTGCAGGCGTGCTCCGCCTCCGCCGACGGGGAACCGGGTTCGGCGTAGTACGTCGCCTCCGTGTAAGCGGGGACGTCGGGGCCGGTGGCGTATCGCCTTGCTGGGGCACCGGTTACTGCCGCTCGGCGCACGAGGTGTTGTTCGACGTGATCGATGCCAACCGCAAGCTGGACGCCTGGCTGCGGTGGGTCCGGTTCGTCGCGGCCACGGAGGGGTGCCCCGGAGCGTCAGGCGCACTCGGTGTTCACGTAGGGCTCCACGCGGCCGACGCTCTCCTTGAGGACGAGGTCGAGCAGTCCGGGGAAGCGCTGGTCCAGATCTTCCTTGCGCAGAGTGTTGAAACGGCGGGTGCCGACGTCGTGCTGCCGGATGAGACCGGCCTCGCGCAGGACGCGGAAGTGGCGGGTGAGTACGGACGCGGTGACGTCCTGCGTGAAGCCGCTGCAGGCCAGACCGGGGGAGACGGAGAGGGTGACGACGATGGTGAGCCGGGTCTCGTCGGTCAGCGCGCTCATGATCTTGAAGAGGTCGAGGTCGTCCGTGTCGGGGTGGACGAGGGGTGACGAGGTGCGACTGGCCATGAGGAGAGAATAACCCCTGCCTCATGTTCGCGTTGGTGCGTACATGGGCTACAGTGAAGGCACGGATTGACCCTTCATCCGTCATCCACCGGGCTGCCCATCACCGGTACTACGGCATGCCACGAACGCCTTTGACGGCGCGGCCTGCATCAAGAACGGAGCACACCCCATGACCACAACACAGGCGACCGAGCCGAGGACCCACCGGACCGAAACGGCCGCGGAGGTGGTCGGCCGCCTTCGTGCGACGTTCAACACCGGCCTCACCCGCGGACTGGACTGGCGCGTCAACCAACTGCAGCGGCTGCGGGCACTGCTGGTCGAGAACGAGCAGGAGCTGATCGAAGCCCTCTGGGCTGACCTGAGGAAGAACGCCGCCGAGGCCAAGATGCAGGAGATCGACTTCACCGTTGCTGACATCGACGAGACGCTGGCGAACCTCGAGAGCTGGCTTGAACCTCGCCCGGTGGAGGTTCCTGCCCACTTCGGTCCCACGACAACGGCCTACACCACGTACGACCCGCTCGGGGTCGTCCTGGTGATCGCTCCGTGGAATTTCCCGCTGCACCTGCTCATCGACCCCATCATCGGCGCGCTGGCCGCCGGGAACACCGTGGTGGCCAAGCCGAGCGAGATGTCTGTGCACACCTCGGCGGTCGCTTCACGTCTCCTGCGTGAGTACTTCGACGCCGATGTGCTCACCGTGGTCGAGGGAGGCGCCGAGGAGACCACGGCCCTCCTGGCGCAGCGTTTCGACCAGATCTTCTACACCGGCAATGGCACGGTCGGCCGGATCGTCATGGCCGCAGCCGCCAAGAACCTCACCCCCGTCACGCTCGAACTCGGAGGCAAGTCACCGGTCTTCGTGGCCCCCGACGCCGACGTGGACGAGACCGCGAAGCGGCTGGTCGGCGCCAAGTTCGGCAACGCGGGGCAGCAGTGCATAGCCCCCGACTACGTTCTGGCCGATCCTGCCACCGCCGCCGCACTGGTCCCCGCCCTGCGCGCGGCGGTCGACGCCCAGTTCGGCACCACCCCGCAGACCTCAGCCGACTTCGGCCGGATCATCAACGAGCGGCACTTCGACCGGCTCACCCGTCTGCTGGACTCCGGCCGGGCGGCGGTGGGAGGCCAGCACGACCGCGACGACCTGTTCATCGCACCGACCGTGCTCACCGATGTCGACCCCGCATCGCCGGTCATGCAGGAGGAGATCTTCGGTCCGATCCTCCCCGTCGTCGAAGTCGCCGACCTCGATGCCGCCATCGCCTTCATCAACGAACGCGACAAGCCACTTGCGCTCTACGCCTTCACCACGTCCGAGGCCACCAAGTCGCGCCTCGTGAACGAGACTTCCTCCGGCGGCGTCGCCTGGGGCCAGCCGGTGATGCAACTGCTCATGCCCGGCCTGCCTTTCGGTGGCGTCGGCGAAAGCGGCATGGGCCGGTACCACGGCCGGTATTCCCTCGAGACGTTCAGCCACCTCAAGGCCGTCGCGGACGTGCCGCTCAACTAGGCCCGCGCCTTCGTGAAGCAGGCTGTCCGATAGGCGATCGGCCGGCGGAAGTGCCTCGCCGGTGCGAACGAGGATCGCTGAGATCGCTGTTCCCGCCACCGCCGGAAGCGCGTTCCAGGTGAAGCCGTGTATCGGTCCTCTTCGCGGGGGCGCGACGAGGGAGCCGGTCGCGGCGCGGCCTGCAGACACCGATCCGTACCGACTCCGGCGGCGGCACCCGTGACTTCGTCACCTGGCTTACTGCTGATCGTGCGCAAGGAGCGAACGCCCGTACCTCGGCGGGCAGTTGCGCTTGACCGGCGTCGACGCCGACGCCGACGGCATGCAGCTCTCACCGCGTTCGCCCCCGCGTTCGCCGCCAACACCACCCACACCCCGATCGCAGTCCTGGAACCGCGTCACCGTCAGCGGGCCCGCGCCTGCCCGAGGACCGCATCCGCGCCTCCGCCGGGACAGCGTGGACCCCTGCGTCGCAGAACTTCACCCCGTTTTCCTCCGTATTACAGAAAGAAACCCATGACTATCAACATTTCAGAAGTTTCGTCCGCTCCATCTCTTTTCTCCCCCGTCGCCCTTGGGAAGATCGAGCTCGCCAACCGCATCGTCATGGCACCGCTGACCCGGGTCCGGGCCGGTTCCTCCGGCATCCCCGGGGACCTCATGGTCGAGTACTACCGGCAGCGGGCGAGCGTCGGAATGATCATCACCGAGGGCACCTACCCCGACCACGCGTCGCAGGGGTATGTCGGTGAGCCGGGCATCGCCACCGACGAGCAGGCGGCCGGCTGGCAGCGGGTGTTCGAGGCGGTGCACGCCGAGGGCGGCCGCATCGTCCTGCAGATCATGCACGCCGGCCGCGGCACCCACCCCGACATCAACGGCGGCCGCCGCATCCTCGCCCCCAGCGCGATCGCCATCGACAATAAGACGTTCACCGAGAAGGGCGAGCAGCCCTACCCCGTACCGGAAGCGATGACCACCGCAGAGATCCGGGCAGCCCTGGAGGACTTCGTCGCCGCGGCCCGCCGGGCCATCGAGGCGGGAGCGGACGGCGTGGAAATCCACGGCGCCAACGGCTACCTGCTCCAGGAGTTCCTCTCTCCCGCGGCCAACCAGCGCACCGACGAGTACGGCGGCTCGCCGCAGAACCGCGCCCGCTTCGTCGTCGAGGTCGTCACGGCGGTCACCCAGGCCGTCGGTGCCGAGCGGGTCGGGCTGCGGATCTCGCCGGAGGTCGACCTCGGGGACGTCTTCGAGACCGACCGGGACGACGTCCTGGCCACCTACGGCACCCTGATGGACCAACTGCGCCCGCTGGGCCTGGCCTACCTCTCCGTACTGCACACCGAGCCGGGCGGCGACCTTGTACAGGAGCTGCGGCGGCGCTTCGACGGCAAGCTGATCGTCAACAACGGCCCCTTCGGGGGGCAGACCACCCGCGAACAGGCGCTCCAGCAGATCGAGGCCGACCACGCCGACGCCGTGGTCGTGGGCCGGGCGCTCATCGCCAACCCCGACCTGGTCGAGCGCTGGCAGGGTGGCCACCCGGAGAACGAGCCGCGGCCGGAACTGTTCTACGGGCCGGGCGCGGAAGGCTACACCGACTACCCCTTTCTCGAAGCGGCTTGAGGCCCACGGTCACGCCTGTCCATGCGGCAGCCCCACTCACACATGGACAGGCGCCCGACCGGCGACACTGTGCCCGCCTCTTTGAGCCCGCGGTCACACCGGCGATCACCGGCTCGAGGACCGTCGGGTCCGTCAGGGCGTTGACGGTCCGCAAGTTCCTGGTCAGCAGCCTGCGTTCGGTGACCTCGTCGAGCACATCGCTCTCGTGCGTGGCCACCGCGGCGGCCTTCGGCCACAGCTGACGCCTACGACAGTTTTCCGGCGGCGGCCCATCCACCAGGTCCGCCTTCCGTAGGGGAGTCCTTCGCCGATATCCATCCCCGCTGTACACCGGCGCCCATGCCGTCCAGCCCGAACGCTGGGAACGAGGGTGACGAAAGGGGCTGTCGATAGGGCGGGATCTGGACGGGGTGGTGGACCACTTCACCCTGCCCTGCGACGAGGCGGGCTGGTTACGGAACAAAAGCGGCGCCACCTGGTTGGGCTTCGCCGTCCAGCTGAAATTTTGCGGCGGCGACCTCGGAGGCGGTTCTCGAGCTACTTGGCACCTGATTCGCCGCTCGTTAACAACTCCCCAACCGACGCCACCACTGGTCCAGGGCCCTTCACGCCGGAGGGCCCTGAGCCATGCCCGCAGTGGACAACGGACAGAACGAAACCCCATCCATAACTTCCGCTCTCCCGCCCAGCCCGGCCGCAGATCGGGCCCGGACACGGGTGTGCTCAGCATCGGCTCCGGCAGCGTCCACGTCATACCGAATGCCTTCCACCAGGCCCGGTACGCCACCTGGGTGGCTACGACCGACCGTGGTCGGGTCCGTGGTCGCACCCCGACCACGGACCCGACCACACAGAGCAGACCGCCGGCCACGCTGCTGATCAGGTGTCCGAAGTCTGCAGCAGCGCCAGGCGCCGCCGCGGGCAAGCCGAAGGAGGCCCTGGGCGAGCTCTCCCGCGAGGCGGCTTGCCCACGAGCCCGGGTCGGCGCTGAGCTGCTACCCAGGCCAGGCGTCGTGGCCGTAACGGAGGAGGTGAGCCGGTGCGCAGTTTCGAGGCAGGTCAGACGGCCGTACGGCGCGATGTGCACCGCAGCGGGCGGGTGTGGAGCGAGCAGGCGCTGCGTGTCGTCGCCGACACGGGCGAGGCTCTGGTGACCGCGTGCGCGCCGGGAGCGGAGGCGCGCTGGCCCGCCCTGTATGCCAAGGCCCGTGCCGACGGCGACCGTTCGGTGCGCACGGAGGCGTTCGAGGCGATGGCGGCGGGGGAGTGGGAGCTTGCGGACAGCCGGTGGCAGGAGACCGAGCTGCTGCTGTGGAAGCCGCCCGGCGTGTGGTTCAGCGTCAACGCCTTCTTCGTCCCCGCCGACGGTGGGCGCCGGCTGCGGAACTGGTACGTGAACTTCGAGCACCCGACGGTCCGGACCGCCAACGGGTTCGACACCTTCGACTTGACCGTGGACCTGATCGTTGACCCCGACCTGAGCCGGTGGCAGTGGAAGGACGAAGACGAGTACGCCCACGTGCGACGGCTCGGCATCATCACCGACTCCGAGCACCGGGCTGTCGACGACGCCCGTGCCCGGGTCCTCGCACTCATCGAGGAACGCTCCGGTCCGTTCGCGAACGCTGCCGGGTGGGCGTCCTGGCGGTGGGAGCCGGCCTGGCCCACCCCGCGTTTGCCGCAGCCGGCCCCGGCCGCGAAGGGGGCTGTTCCCGAGGGCGGCTGAACCGTTGTCTGGACAGTTGCTTTCAGCAGGGGACCGGGGTCGCACCGAAAGTGAGAGCACCCCGAACCGGACACTGCTTGTTCTCGCAGATCAGGCACGGCGGGCAAGCTGCCCTGAGACGACGACACCTCTTCCCCCACGCGACAGCCGAGAGGGGAAGCGGTGTCCGTTGTCGGCCGGCTACGCCGGTCGGCGGCTACTTGGAGGCGTCCGATGGCTTCCGTTCGTGATGGCGTTTGAGCGCGTTGCGGGCCGTGAGGACCTCTGCAGGGGCGAACTCGCTCCATTACGTGTGCGTGACGATCGGCTCGGCGAGTTCGGCTTCCCGCGCCCGCAACCGGGCAACCTCCGCTGCGTCCTCGGGGATCCAACCGGGGGAGGCGGGGCAGGACGCCTTCCGCCAGGCGTTCTCGTGGCTCTCCCCGGCATCCAGCGGTTCGGCCGACCACGGCAGCAGGGAAGGTCGTACGAGGCTGCCACGGCCTAACGGTACTGCTGTTCGAATCGTGCTCCGGTCCGCCTTGCGGCAACATCTCCTGCGCCAACCTTTGCGCCTTCCCCTGCGGCATCTCTTGCGACTTCTCTTGCGCGAGCCTTTCTGGCGTCCTGGAGATCGCCCAGGTCACCCCAGAGCACGAGGCTATGCAGTGGATGGCCGCGCAGCGACGCCTTGCGATGGCGGAAAGAGCGAGGGCACCCCAGTTCTGAGCTTGTCCTTTATGGTCCGATCCGGTCGCGCTCGGCGATGTTCTCAGGACGTTCCCGGTTTTGCCCACGCCGTAGCGGGGTGCCGGTTTTTGGAGCGGGGCGGCCATCTCGGACCGCGCCGTAAGGGTTTGGGTGCACGGGCAGGGCAGGTGAGACGGGGGCGAAGGCGCCGGAACCCGCGGCGGACCCGAATTGTGGCCACGGTCGCGCAACGCAGCGTTGCGCGACGACAGCTTGCGGGGACGGTAATGACCAGCGCGGGGCTAAAAGCAAGGACAGCGATGAATAGCAGCACTGACCGTGTCGCGGACCTCTTTGCCACCGACGAAGTCCGTAACCTCTTCGCCCTCGCCCTCCCCGGCTACGAGCCCTACCCCTTCTCCGAGTTGGTCCACACGGCCCGCGATCGGCTCACCGCCACCCCGGCTCACAGCGTTGGCATTCTCGCGCGGGAACTCCGGCGTGCCGGCCTCGCCATCCATCAGGCCCGCAGCGCAGGCCAGCATGCAGGAGAAGACGCAGCTCAGCTCATCGCATTCACACGGTCTGGCTGCAACTGGTGGGCGAGCACGGTGGATCACGACGGACCTGCGCTTGTCCAAGCCCACCTCATCGACCCCTGCGAGCAACTGCTCTCCGCTGGCAACTCTGACGAACGTGACGACGGCTACGCGGCACTGCGCGGACTCGCCACCCGACTCGGATCTCACAGCGGCTTCACGTCTCGATGGGCATTGCACATCGACGACGGCGCGTAACGCGTGCGCCCATCTATGCCCAGTACGGTCCGAGGTCGATGAGAGCTGTGGCGAATCCCGCGTGCGTGTTGAGTTCATCGCCTACGGGCCGGCGGAGCGTTGCGCCGTCCTGGCCGAGGTCGGCACGTTCCTCGCCTGCCTCGTGGCCGAGCAGGATCTCTGGCCCGGCGAGGGCCTGCTGTCCCCGCCCTGCCGGCGCGCGTGACAGCGCGATGGGAGGCAGGCGGAACGGGCCCGACTGGACCCGAAAGAAATGGGGGCAACCGATGAATGGTCGGCGGCCGTGCGGGCGCTGGTGAACACAGGACGCAAACCGCTCGCCGAGTCCCTCGGCCTCCTCCTGCCGGGCGAGCTGGCCTGCGAATGCGAGATGTGGGCACTGGTCTCCAAGATGTCGCGGTTGCCGCATCACGAACGTGCCGCAGCAGTGGTTCCCTTCCTCGGCCACCGGCCGCCGCCGAGCCCATGCCTGAGGACTTCGAAACAGGGGACTCAACTGCCGATTGTGTCGAGTTCCGCGACCGCGTCCGCCGGCAGCGTCAGGTCGGCGGCGGCGATGTTCTGGCGCAGGTGGGCGCGCGAGGAGGTGCCCGGGATGAGGGCGATGGTGGCCGAGCGCTGCAGCAGCCAGGCCAGGGCGACCTGCTGCGGTGAGACGTCCAGGCGTGCGGCGACGTCGGTCAGGGTCTGCGACTGCAGCGGGGAGAAGCCGCCCAGGGGGAAGAACGGGGTGAAGGCGATGTTTTCCGCCGCGCACCGCTCGACGAGGGCGTCGTCCTGGCGGTTGGCCAGGTTGTAGAGGTTCTGCATCGTGACGACCGGGGCGATGGCCTGCGCCTCGGTGAGCTGGGCATCGGATGCGGCACTGAGTCCGAGGTGGCGGATCAGGCCCTCCTTCTGCAGCTCAGCCAGCGCGCCGAACATGTCGCCGATCGGCTCCTCGACTGTCTGCCCCTCGTTGGTGCCCAGGCGCAGGTTCACCACGTCGAGCGTGTCCACGCCGAGGTGCTGGAGGTTCTCGTGGACCTGGGCCTTGAGGTCCTCGGGGTCCCGCGAGACGTTCCAGCTGCCGTCGTCGCCGCGACGGCTGCCGACCTTGGTCACGATGCGCAGATCCGCGGGGTAGGGGTGCAGGGCCTCCCTGATGATTTCGTTGACGACGGCGGGCCCGTAGTAGTCGCTGGTGTCGATGTGCGTGATGCCCCGCTCGACGGCCTCCCGCAGCACCGCGACGGCCTCGGCCCGGTCCTTGGGCGGCCCGAACACGTTGGGTCCCGCCAGCTGCATGGCCCCGTATCCCATGCGGCTGATGGTCAGGTCGTCGGCGAGGGTGAGAGTTCCGCCGGGGGTGGTGCCGGTCATGGTGCGCCCTTTCGTCGTGCGGCTATGGACAGCTTGTCCCGTATTGACTGTGCGTGGTTCCGGGCGGACGTGGCAGTACCCCGCTGTTCCTGGGAGTGACAGGGACAGGCACCCGCGCCGGTACAGACCTAGGGTTGGGGCATGGACGGCACCAACGCGCTCGGCGAGTTTCTACGCGCCCGCCGGGCACTGGTCAGGCCCGAGGACGCCGGAATCCGCGGCGGCGGGCTCCGGCGCGTGCCGGGGCTGCGCCGCGAGGAGGTCGCGATGCTCGCCGGGATCAGCGCCGACTACTATCTGCGCCTGGAACAGGGCCGCGACCGCAATCCCTCGCTTCAGGTCCTCGAAGCCCTGGCCGAGGTCCTGAACCTGGACGCGGACGCCACCGCTCACCTCATCGGCCTGACCCAGGCGCGTCCCTCCCGAACCCGCCGGGCACCCCGCTCCGCAGGCCGTGCACGGGCTGCAGGCAAAGCCGAGCCCGTGCCGCCCGGCATCCTCCAGCTCATGGAGGGCTGGACCACCAATCCCGCCTACGTTGAGAACAAGTTCACCGACGTGCTCGCCGCCAACGCGCTGGCCACGGCCGTCTCCCCGAACTACTCCGCAGGCGTCAACCTCCTGCGCGCCGTCCTCCTCGACGACGCCGAACGCGATCTGCTGCGGGACTGGGAGGAACTGGCCGAGGCGCTGATCGCCTCCCTGCGGGCCAACGTCGGGCCCGACGTCGACGACCCGCGCCTGACCGAGCTCGTGGGCGAACTGTCCGTGCGCAGTGAGCACTTCCGCCGTCTGTGGGGCCGCCACGACGTGCATCCCAAGCGGCCGCGGGTCAACCGACTGCACCACCCACAGGTCGGCGATCTCGAACTGCACGCCAGCAAGCTGGCCATCGTCGGCACCGACGGTCTCGTCCTCAAGGTCTTCCACGCCGAACCCGGCAGCCGCAGCGCCGAACTGCTCGCGATCCTGGGAAGCCTGGCGGCCTCCGGCAAGGGCCGGAACCCGACCAGCCCCGACCGCCACCAGGCCATCGACGAGCAATGAGGGACCGGATCTCCCGCTTCGAGACCGGCCAGGCGTAGCCGTCACATTCCATTGCAGGAGTCCTGCCTTCACGTGCGCTCCGCCTCCTGAGAGCCTGCTTCTCCATCGATCGCCGCAGGTCAGCGCCGTGAACGCGCAGATGGCGACGGCGGCCAGACGCCGAGGAATAGTCAAGACTTGTGGATCAGTCAGGTGAGTCAGTTCAGGCGACCTGGGCAGGGAGGAGCGTCTTGCCGAGTGGAGGACGGCTCTGTCATCAGCTTTCTCCGGTTGCACTGCGGACGGGCGTGATGATCTCGTCGGCGAGCCACCGCGCGGCCTGTGAGGGATAGGGACTCCGCAGGCTGAGCACGATGTGCGTCACGCCTGCGGCGATGAGTTCCGTGATGGCCTTGCGGTCGGTGGCAGGGTCGTCGTAGGACGCGATGTACTGCACGGAGCGGGTGATCGTCCGCGGATCACGGCCGATGGCGGCGCAATGGGCGTCCAGAACGGCACTGCGCTCGGTGATGTAGTCCAGCGTGTTGTGCGGCGGTCCGGGGATGTTCCAGATGTCGGCGTGCTCGGCGACCAGGCGGAGCGTCCTGTTTCCCCAGCCGCCGATCAGCAGGGGCGGCCCTGGCCGCTGAACAGGTTTCGGCTCGTTGCGGTTGCCGGTCAGGGTGTAGTAGCGGCCGTGGAAGTCGAAGACGTCCCGCGTCCACATGCCGCGGAGGATGGTGATGGTCTCCTCCAGGCGGGCGATGCCTTCGGCGGGCGGGACGAGCGTGAGGCCGTAGGCCGCGTACTCCGCGACGGCCGGGTTCACGCCGGGTATGCCGCCTGCATTGGGTGGCTGCACGGTGCCGCCTACGCCGAGGCCCATGATCAGGCGGCCCCCGGAGATCACGTCGACTGTTGTGGCGATTTTACCGAGCACGGCGGGCGGCCGGATCCGATTGCTCGTAACGAGCAGGCCGAGGCGCAGCCGCTGGGTCCTGGCGGCCAGGGCGCTCAGTAGTGTCCACCCTTCGAGGATCTGCCCGTCCTTCGGGCCGGCGATCGGCATGAGGTGGTCCCACAGCCAGGCGTCCGCGATTTCGGGCAGGTCGTCGGCTTCCTGCCACACGCGGAGGATGTCCTCGTAGGGAACCCGCATCGGGGTGGTCTTGATTCCGAATGTCACGGTGGGGAGGTCCTGGTCGGACATGGTTGCCATGCGCCTTTCGAGTCGATGCGCCGCCGTTGACGGCGACGTAATCATCACCGTAATAGATCGTCAGTGATGCTGACTATCAGTTTCTGGATACGCTGTGGCCATGACGCGCGACGCACCGCCCGAGGTCCTCTCCTCCCGCCTCGGGTATCTCCTCAAGCACGTGTACCTGCGGTTGACCGAGGAGTCGGCGAGGGCCTTGGCGCCGCACGGAATCGACGGCCGTGAACTGGCAGTTCTGGCCGTCCTCGACGCGCATGACGGGCTGTCTCAACTGGAAGCGGCGGGCAAGCTGGGCATCGACCGCACGACGATGGTGGCCCTCGTCGATGCTTTGGAGGGCAAGGAACTGGTCGAGCGGCGCCGCAGTCCCCAAGACCGGCGCAAGAACATCGTGCAGCTGACGCCGGCCGGAGCGGAGCGCCTTCGCGACGCCGAATTCGCCCGCCAGGAGATGGAACGCCGGTTCCTCGCCCCGCTCTCCAGCCCGGACGCCACGCTCCTGGTCCGCGCCCTGCAGTCCCTCGTCGGTGCCCCGACGGGCGCTGGCCAGGCGTCTGACTCGGCATGACAGACGGTGACGTTGGCCCACATCCGTAGACCTCCGTAATCGGCGAGACGGGTCTCCAACCCTCTGGGGTCAGGCTGCGTGGGCCTTGGGGCGTTCGACGAGTTGACCCCGTTCGAAGCGGGCTCCGGCCCGGACGAGGGCGACGAGGTGGGGTGCGTTCACGGCCCGCCATCGCTGCTGGGCGGATTCGACGAGCTTGAAGACCATGGCCAGAGCGGCGGCGGGGCTGCCGGCGCCCTTGGTCACCTTCGTGCGGAGTCGCAGCGTGGCGAAGGTCGACTCGATGGGATTCGTGGTCCGCAGGTGGATCCAGTGTTCGGCGGGGAAGGCGTAGAACGCCAGCAGCTCGTCCACGTCGTCGGTGATCTTCTTGACGGCCTTGGGCCACTTCGCGCCGTACGTCTTCTCGAACGCGGTCACCGCTTTGAGTGCATGCTGCTTGTCCTCGGCGTTGTAGATCTCCTGCAGGGCCTTCTTCGCCCCCGGCTGGGCGGACTTCGGAAGGGCGTCAAGGGTATTGGCGATCTTGTGAACCCAGCACCTTTGATGGCGGGCTTCGGGAAAGACCTCACGGAGGGCGTTCCAGAAGCCGATCGCCCCGTCGCCGACTGCGAGGACGGGGGCGCGCATGCCGCGGCGGGCGCAGTCGCGCAGCAGGTCGGCCCAGGAGTCGGCTGATTCGCGGTAGCCGTCGCTCATGGCGACCAGCTCCTTGGAGCCATCTGTGCGCACGCCCATCAGCACGAGCACACACGACTTCACCTCTCGCAGGCGTATGCGCAGGTGAATGGCATCGGCCCAGACGTAGACGTAATCGGTGGCGGACAGATCGCGCTCGCCGAACGCGGCGTGGTCGGCCTGCCATTGCTGAGTGAGCCGGGTGACCGTGGCGGGAGACAGACCGGCCGCCGAGCCGAGGAACTGCTCCAGCGCCGGCACGAAGTCACCGGAGGACAGGCCATGCAGGTAGAGCAGCGGCAGCACTTCGCTGATCTTCGGGGACTTGCGGCACCAGGGCGGCAGGATCGCCGAGGAGAACCGCTTGCGCTCGCCCGTGGTCTCATCGATCCGTTTGTCGTTCACCCGCGGGGCATTCACCTCGACCGCCCCGGCCGCCGTTGTCACCGTGCGCGGCTGGTGGTAGCCGTTGCGCACGACCAGGCGGTGGCCCTGCTCGTCACGCTGGTCGGCCAACTCGGCTATGTAGGCGTTGACTTCTGCCTCAAGTGCGGCGGCCAGCATCCGCCTCGCGCCCTGACGGACGATCTCATCGATCAGGGAGGAGCCGTTGGGGGTGGTGCCGTCGTCGTTCAGCTGAGCACGGGCGTGCCTTCCCGGCCCGCGCGGCAACGCGGGCCTACTCGATACCAGTCGATCGATCATTCGGGAAGGTACGCCTCCCCGAGCCGATCCACAGGATCTGAGCATTGCTCCAAACGGGTACGAACCACGGGCAGTTGCAGCCGCCCTCGGTGTGGTGCGTGGACAAGATGGTGACAGCCGGAAGAGGCCGTGAATGCCTCCCGGGGACCTTTCGGCCGGTGTTGATGCGTCCGTGTCTCAGCGCACTGCGCAGTGCGCTGAGACGAAAAATGCCACGCAGAGTCAGCGGCACGCCGCGTATGTGACCGTGACCTGGGGCTCTGTCGCCCAAATTCAGATCGCCATAAGTGTCAGTCACCCGTGGTAGTGAACGAGTTGATGCGCGCACGCGCCGATCGTGGTTGCACGATGTCGGTGGTTGTTGCCACCATCCGCGTATCTGGGCCTGCGCCAAGAGGGACGGGCCCTGCCCTGATTGCTGCTGACTCCAACCACAAGCCGAACAGGGGCTCCACGGTCTCGTGTTGCAGCTCGAGACCACTAGGCGGTTTCGTTTGGATCACCTGGCTGACCAGAGGAAGATGCTCGCAACGTGGAGTCCGGCCAGGTAGATGGCTGCTGTCTTCTCGTAGCGGGTGGCGATGCCTCGCCACTGTTTCAAGCGGTTGATGCAGCGTTCGACCGTGTTGCGTTGCTTGTAGGTCTCGCGGTCGAAGGCGGGTGGCCTGCCACCCCGGCTGCCGCGTCGCAGACGGTGGCCGCGTTGATCGGCCGGCACGGGGATGACCGCCCGGATGCCGCGCCGCCTGAGGTGTTCACGGATGGCCCGCGACGAATACGCCTTGTCTGCGAGGACTGCCGATGGCCGGGTCCGGGGCCGTCCACGCCGTCTTCCGGCGGTGAGATGGAAGGCCAGGGGCCGGCAGTTGCCATCGGCCGCGAGGGCTCAGCACCGTTGTCGACTGGGCATGCGGGCGTGATCGCGCACTATGCGGTCGCAACGCCCAGGAAGCGCAGCACCGCCAGGACGCGGCGGTGGTCGGCGTCGGCCTTGGGCAAGTCGAGCTTGGTGAAGATGCTGTTGATGTGCTTGGCGACCGCGCTCTCGCTCACGACCAGCTCGGCGGCGACGCCGGAGTTGGACCGGCCGCCCGCCATCAGCTCCAGCACCTCCCGCTCGCGCGGTGTCAGCCGGTCGAGCGGATCGCTGTGCCGGCGCACCAGCAGCTGCGCGACGACCTGCGGGTCGAGCGCGGTGCCGCCGGCCGCCACCCGGCGTACCGCCTCGGCGAACTCCTCGACGTCGGCGACCCGTTGCTTGAGCAGATAGCCGACGCCCGAGGTGTTGGCGGCGAGCAGATCGGCGGCGTACCGCTCCTCCACGTACTGCGACAGCAGGAGCACGGCGGTAAGCGGGTACTGGCGGCGGATCACCAGCGCGGCGCGCACTCCCTCGTCGGTGAAGCCGGGCGGCATGCGCACGTCGACCACGGCGATGTCGGGACGGTGCTCATCGACGGCTGCCAGCAGCCCTTCTGCGTCGGCGACTTGCGCGCACATCTCGAAGCCGGCCGCCTCCAGCACCTTGACCACGCCGATGCGCAGCAAGAGGGAATCCTCGGCGATCACGGCGCGCACGGCAGCTCCACGGTGATGACGGTCGGGCCCTCGGCGGGGCTGCGGCAGGAGAACGTGCCGTCGACGGACGCGACGCGCTTGGCGAGCCCGGCGAGCCCGGTGCCGCCGCCGGCCGCTGCGAGATCCGCGCCGCCCGCGCCGTCGTCCGCGACGACCACCAGCAGTGTCTCCCCGATCTGCTCCACGGTCACGTCCGCCCGGGTCGCCTGGGCGTGTTTGACCACGTTCGTCAGGGCTTCGGAGACCACGAAGTACGCGACGGCCTCGACCGTGGGTGAGGGGCGCTGCGGCAGGTCCACCGCCACGCGCACCGGGATCGGGAGGCGGGCGGCGACCCCGGACAGCGCGGCGTCGAGGCCGCGGTCCTCAAGGACGGCCGGATGCAGGCCGCGCACCAGGTTGTTCAGCTCGGCGATCGCCTCCTTCGCCTCGCGGTGCGCCTCGTCGATCACCTTGCGGGCGTCCGCCGGCAGGTCGCCGAGGGTGGCCCTGGCCAGGCCCAGGTTGACAGCGAGTGAGACGAGGCGCTGCTGCGCGCCGTCGTGCAGGTCGCGCTCGATCCGTCGCCGCTCGGCGTCGGCGGCGTCGAGCACGCCGGCCCGGCTCTCGGCGAGGTCGGCGACCCGGCGGGCCAGCTTCTCCGTGCGGCTGGGGCCGAGCAGGACCTCGGCCGCCCGGGTCTCCAGCCGCACCAGAGCGCCGGTCAGCCGGGGCCCGAGGAACAGCAGGGCGAGGCCGCCGGCGGTGATGTACGCGGCCTGCGTGGTGTACCCGAGGTCGGTGACCCGCCACTGCGGGGGCAGCGCCCAGATCCACACGTAGATGGAGGCGGCCACGAGAGCGACGGCCCAGACGGCGAGGACGGCGAGGTCCAGGACGGCGAGCAGCGGACCCGCCACGGCGTGGTAGCAGACCTGCCGCCACAAGGCCCGGCCCGTCAGCCGACGTACCGCCGACTTCCAGTTGCGTCCCGGCCCGGGTACGGCGGGGCGCGGGAGGTCCTTGCCGACGAGCGCCCGGTAGCGCCGCCGCTGCCCGACGGTCAGCAGGGGTGTCACCACGAGCGTGAGCAGCACGGGCAGCGCCACGAGCGTGAGCAGCACGGGCAGCGGAGTCACGGCCGGCACCAACGCCGCCATCGTGCCGAGCAGCCAGAGCCACAGTGGCACCACGGCGAAGTGGAGCGGCAGGCCGGCGGCGACGAGCGCGGTCCGGTGTCCCGCCCTGCGGAACGGCCGGCCCAGCACCAGCTGCAGCCACGTCGTGAGTTGCATGCGTCAAACGGTAAAGCCGCAGGCCATCCCCGTGCCATGACGCTCCCGCCCGGTTCGGGGGTGCACTTATCTCCACCCTGGGTCGGAACCCTGCGTGACTGACGGCGCCCTGGTGTGCGGCGGAGGGTGGAGCAAGTGAAGGGGAGAGCCGGCGGGGAGCGGGGGAAGACGATGCGTCAACTGGTGTTGTGCGATGAGGAAGTGGCCGGTGCCGAGGGCTTCGACCGCGCCGAGGTCATCCCGCTCCACGAAGAGGCGGAGGAGCCGCGCCCGGCGCGGGGCATGCGGCGGGCCGGGTGGCTGCTGGTCGCCTGCGGGCTCGCCCTGCTGCCGTGGCTGTACGTGCTGGCCACCGGCCTGCCGGCCACCGCGACCGCGGCGCACTGGCCGGTCGCCTGGGTCGGGCTCGACGCGCTGGAGGCGCTCGGCCTGATCGCCACCGGCCTCCTCGCCGCCCGCGGCGACCGGCGGCACGCCCTGGCAGCCGCCGCGACCGCGACGCTGCTTGTGGTGGACGCCTGGTTCGACACCACGACCGCGGCCCCGGGCGGCGACTTCGCCACCGCGGTCGCCATGGCGCTCGGCGCCGAGCTGCCGCTCGCCGCGCTGTGCGGCCGGCTGGCGCTGCGGGCGCTGAGCCGGCACGCGTGACGCCGACCGCCCAGCCACATGCCACGGACCGAATCGATCCACCGGAGAACACCATGCACCGCATCACCACCGCCCCCGTCGCCCCGATCCCGGCCCGGACCCGCTGGGCGGTCGCCGCCGGCGCGGGCGCCGCGTTGGCCGCCGCCTGGTGGCTGGGCGACACGGCGCCCTATCCGTACGCCCAACGCGGCCTGCTCGACGTGCCGTTGCCGTTCCTGACCGCCGACCGGATAGACGCCGTACTGCGGCCGCGGCCGGGGGAGCGGATCCTGGAGATCGGCCCGGGGACCGGACTGCAGTCGCTGCACGTCGCCCCGCAGCTCGGGCCGGAGGGACGGCTCGATGTGCTCGACATCCAGCAGGAGATGCTCGACCACGTGATGTGCCGCGCCGAGCGCGATGTCAGGCAGGGAACGTCGGCGGGGCAGAGGTCGGGGCGGGCGCGGTGCCAGCGGGCGGGGTGCCGCCAGCGGCCGGAGGCGTAGCGGGCGACGTCGATGCCGACTTCCACCACCAGCCCGGGTTCCACCAGCGTGACGGCCAGTTATTCCTGGCTGCCCAACCCGGCGGATTCTCTGTCAAGTTCTGCATGTTGACGTGCAACGGCCCACCCGTCAGCTCAACCGGACCGGGCTGCGGCGTTCGACAGAACCCGGTCCCTCGCCGAACGCGTAGGCCCGGGGTTGCGGCCACCGGAGACATTGCCGTTCCACTACTCGGTGATACCGTATAGCGGTACTCGGTACCACGTAGTACCGGCAGGGCTGAGGAGCACCCGCGATGGACGACCTGACGGAGATGTTGAAGGGCACGCTCGAAGGGTGCGTGCTCGAAATCGTCGGCAGCGAGGAAACCTACGGGTACGCCATCACTCGCCAGCTGAACGAGCTCGGCTTCGCCGACGTCATCGAGGGGACGGTGTACACCATCTTGCTGCGGCTGGAGAGGAACGGGCTCGTCCAAGTGACGAAACGGCCATCCGGGGTCGGCCCGCCGCGCAAGTTCTACGCGCTCAACGATGCCGGACGCGAGGAACTCGCGAAGTTCTGGGCGAAATGGCAGTACCTCTCATCGCGCATCAACAGGCTCAAGGAGGGCGGGAGATGAACTTCTGGGAGAAGGTCACAGGCAGCGATCTCACCAGGGAATGGAAGGCGTTCGAAGCCCGGGTCGAGGCCCTGCCGGACGACTACCGGGCGGCGTGGGGACAGATCGTCGCCCACCTCTTCCCCTACGGGGACTTCACCGGCCGCAACCTGACGCCGATCCTCGACTCCGCCCTGGGGCTGCTCGAAGTGTCGGCAGCGGACGGGCAGACCGTCCACGAGGTGCTCGGTGACGACGTCCGGGGCTTCTGCACAGCGCTGGCCGGCGGAGCAGGGGCCCGGACTTATCGCGACCGATGGCGCGAGCAGTTGAACAGGAACGTTGCAAGGAAATTGAGCCGGCTGGGAGGCTGACGTGAGCATCCAAGACATCATCGAAGGCAAGAAACAGTGGCGAGCGCACCTGGCCCGGGTCAAGGCACTCCCGCCGGACTACCAGATCGTCTACAAGGAGATGCAGAAGTACCTGTTCAAGGTCGGACCGGTCAGCCTGCCCGACGGACCCCTCCTCCCTGGAATCGTCGACTTCTTCGAGGAGGGCGTCGCCGGGGGCAAGGGAGCTTTGGAACTCATCGGCACCGACGTCGCCGCGTTCTGCGACGACCTGATCAAGGACTCTCCCACCTACGCGGATGCCTACCAGGAATCCATTAGCGGGGAACCCGGCGCGGCCAGGAAGTGACAGCCGCCGGACCGGTTCGCGACACTGCCGGTTTTCTGGGTGCCCACGAACGTCTTCGTGGGCACCCAGAACACACGCCACCCCGGCATTGCCCCGCCCCTCTTGCATCGGCTTCAACACGCCAATTCAACAGGGAAGGCGGAGAACGACCAGCCTGTCCACGGATGCCCGCGCCGCCCCCGGAGCGAGCAGGCCGGCAACCGCAGCACCCGCCGCCCGGGCGAGGGCGGTGGTGCGGCCGACGCACTGAAGGCGACCCCCGTCGTCGTACCTGCCGAGCAGCAGCGTGCGGGGAGCGGCCGGGGAGCCGGTGACCGCGCCGACGTTCGCCTCGCTCGTCTCGCCAGCGCGGCCCTGCGCCGCCGGTACGGCCACCCGGTCGTGTCCGTCCCGGACAGCCGCAGCAGATCGAACGCGACGAAGTGGGCCGGCCACTCCTCCGCCGCCCCGGCACCGCGACGGGCAAGCCGGTTCTGCAACCGCTCGAAGGCCAGGTGGCCCGCGGCGTCCCACACGACCAGCTCACCGTTTATGCCAACTGCTGCAGACGTCTCATGAGCGGGCGCCAGTCAGGGCCATCACCGCAAGAGGCTGACTCTGGGCGGTCGAGGGCCGGAGGTCTTGATTCCGGTTGCTCCGTGGCTCCGTGGCTCCGTCGCCGCGTCGAGAACTCGGGAGCGCCCGGGGCCGCGTCCCCGGACAATGATCGTCATGACGTCCCTCCACTCCAATCCACTCTTCACCCGGCTCGCCGATGCCGAACGGATCCTCGTCGCGGGCGCGGGTGGCGGCTTCGACATCTACTCCGGCCTGCCGTTGGCTCTCTCCCTCCTGCATCAGGGCAAGCAGGTATATCTCGCGAACCTCTCCTTCAGCGCACTCGCCGGTCTCCCGATCGATGACTGGGTCGCCCCCGACCTGGCCGCCGTCACTCCCGACTCCGCTTTGCACCAGAGCTACTTCCCGGAGCGGACCCTCGCTCAGTGGCTGCGCCAGCACGGCTACCCGTTCACCGTGTACGCCTTCCCCCAGACCGGGGTGCGCCCGCTGCGCGCCGCCTACCAAGCACTGATCGAGCTGCACTGCGTCGACGCTGTGGTGCTGGTCGACGGCGGTACGGACATTCTGATGCGCGGCGATGAAGCCGGGCTCGGCACTCCGGAGGAGGACCTGACGAGCGTGGCGGCGCTGGCCGCGCTGGACGGCATACCGACCCGGCTCGTCGTGTCAGTCGGCTTCGGTGTAGACGCTTACCACGGCGTGAACCATATGCAGGTATTGGAGAATATCGCCGCGCTGGAGCGCGACGGCGCGTACCTCGGTGCGTTCTCGATACCGCGCGCCACCCGTGAGGGCGCTCTCTACCTTGACGCGGTGACGCACGCTCAGCACCACACCCCGGAGTACCCCAGCATCGTGAACGGTTCCATCGCGGCAGCCGTGCGCGGCTCGTTCGGCGATGTCCGGTTCACTGACCGCACCCGGGGCGGCGAGCTGTTCGTGAACCCGCTGATGTCCCTGTACTTCGCCTTCGACCTCCCGGGCCTGGCAGCCCGCTGCCTCTACCTGGATCGGATCGAGAACACCCACCTGATGCGCCAAGTCCACTCGCGGATTGCCGAGTTCCGCGAATCCACAGTCACTCGCCCACCCCGCCGCTACCCGCACTAGCGACCAGGCCGACTGTGCGCTGCCCGGTGCCATCGCTGCGTCCGCCAGGAACGACGCCACGGTCAGCAAGAATTCAGGGGCACCACCAGTTTCCCGGTCGGCTGTGAATCATCTACTCATGCGACCGACAATGCGGACTCCCTGCGCATACACGACTCATCAACATGCGAGTCCGCCGGCACCAAGGCCGGAGACCGCGCCCCCTCAACTGGCACTCCACGGCGTCGCCGACTGACGAAGTGAAGCCGCACCACGGTGAGACACCAGATGGTTGAGACAACCCGACAGCTCACATAACACCGTCCAGCGCAGTCGCGTCCGGCAGCTGCACGGCCCCGGTCACGACCTCCGGGAACGCCGGCGCCATCCCGGTGCCGCGCCTGGAGCGCAGCACCACCCGGCCCGCGCCGACGCAGACCAGCGCCCGGAACCCGTCCCATTTGGGTTATGCGCTGTTGAGCTGTCCACGGACTATCGTCCAGCGTCATGTCGATCACCGGTTGGCGAGCGCATTTCACCCGTCGAGACCTGGCGTGGCCGCGCGAAAAGGCCCCGTTCATGCGCAGTTCTACCTGTGGGCGATCGAGCAGGACCTTGTCCGGGCCAATCCCATCCGTCAGCGCGCGGCTTCGGTGTGGTCGCCGTGGCGGGGCGGGGCTGGTGGCACGATGGTGCGGCAAGTGCCAGCCGAGACGTCGCACATGGGGCCACGGCGCGAGGTGAAGTGGCTGCCACCGAAGTCGTATCGGCTTTGGCGCAATGTCGGGCTGTGCGGCTTCGACTCTAAGGAGATGCCGAGGCGCGGGTTCCGTGGGAGGTGGGCGGCGCGGAACGCGGCGTACGCGGATTCGATGGTCCGTACGGGGCTGCGGTTGTGCGAGCACTCGGCGCTGACGGTGTTCGATCTACCGGAGCTGCCGCCTGCGGCGTCGGGGATCGTCAACGCGCGAGCGGTGCTGCCGCACGCGATTTCCAAGGGGAGGTCGGGCCGGGCGGTGTACTGGCCAGTGCCGGTGCTGCGAGATGTGCGCGACTACATGGGGTGGGACCGGGCCGAGATGCTCGACTATGGGCGCTCGCGCGGCTTCTACATCCAGGCGCGCCGGTCGCTGCTGGTGGAGGACCCGGCCGCGCCCCGGGTGCGGGTGGGTGGCCGGTGGGTGCCGGTGGCCCGCCTGGATGCGGAGGAGCGGCGCCGGCTGCTGGTGACGACGGCCGATGGCAGGTGGGAGCCGGCGATGGTGTGGCTGAACCAGTGGGGCCTGCCGATGACGATGTCCGGGTGGAAGCAAGTCTTCGCCGACGCCAACGCACGGTGCCGTGCCCAGGGCGTAGACGTGGGGGCGACGCCGCACATGCTGCGGCATTCGTACGCGGTGATCACGGTGGAGTTGCTGTGGCGAGGCCATCTGCAGGCGCTGGGCGAGATGAACGAGCAGCAGCGGCTGACGTATCAGCGGGTGTTCGGTGATCCGCTGAACTGGGTGCGGATCAGGCTCGGTCACCGGTCGGCGACGACCACGGCGCTCTATCTGCACACCTTGCAGGAGCTGGAGATGCGTACCCGGCTTGAACTGGTGCCGGAGGGGGCCTGGGAGCCGGTGGGCTTCAGCGACGAGGGCTGGCTGGAGCGGTCGGAGGTCGTCGCGTGAGCGAGGAGGCACCCCGCGCGGGTCGCGGCCGTGCGGCGGCTGTTCCCGGCGGCTTCTACGAGCCGCCTCCGACCGTGGAGTTCCCCGAGGACGGCGGGGCGCCGGTGGTGCGGTTCACCGGTGAGGACGGCCGCGAGTGCGTGTTCCGGTTCGAGGAGTTGCCGCTGCCAGGATTGCACCGGGGATTTCGCGCACGCGCTGGGGGTGCGGATCGGACCCGGCGGCGGGCGCCGCACGCAGCGGGCGGCGAGCAGCCAGTGGCAGACGGTCAAGCGGTTCCTGCTGCTCCTGGACCAGCTTGCGGAACCGCCGCGGCGGGTGGAGGGGCTGCGGGTGCGTCACCTGGAGCGGTACCTGATGTCGAGGCGGCAGACGTGTGGGGAGAAGTCCGCCCGCCGGAACCTGCAGGATCTGCTGCGGATCGTGCGTGTTCTGCCCGGTCAGGAACGGCTGGACGGGGCTGTGGTGGACTATGCCGGGCAGCCCGGGCACGGCGTGGGCGCCCAGCAGGCTGGGCGCCCGGGGTACTCCGATCGCGAGTTCCAGGCCGTCATGGCCGCCGCCCGCTCCGACGTGGCCGCCGTCCGCGACCGGATCATGGCGGGCGAGAAGCTGCTGGGGCGTTTCCTCGACGACGACGAAAGCCTGTCGGTGGCTGAGCGGGAACAGGGGGTGCGGCTGGCGGCGATGGCGGCCACGGGCCGGGTCCAGGTCGACTACCGCGGGCTGACGGTGGGCAAGTACCCGGCGGCCTGCTACGCCCAGGCGAAGCAGCTGGTCGTGACCGATCCGGACCTTGCCCCGCTGCTCATCTACGCGGCCGGGCTGAGCGGCCGCAACCCGGAGACACTGAAGGAACTGCCCGCCGAGCACCGGATGTTGGAGGAGCGCGCGGTGGCGGTCACGCTGACCAAGCGCCGCCGGGGCAAGGCCAACTCCCGCACGACGGTGCACTGGAGCGTCGATGAGGACCGCCAGTTGCGGACGATGGGCAGCTTCTACCTGCTGCTGCACCGGTTGATGGGCCGCAGCCGGGCGTTTTCCGGGACCGGGTCGGTGTGGTCGATCTGGGCGGGCAACGGCCGAGGCGGTGTCCTCAATGCCGCCACCGGGCGGGCACATCGGGCCCTTCGATGCCGAGCTGGCCCGCAAGCTGAAGCTCGGGGCGTGGGCCGAGCGCCACGGCCTGATCGGCGACGACGGCAAGCCGCTGCAGATGATGGTGACGCGCATCGAGAAGACCGTCGAGGTGCGCACGGCGAACCAGGTCGGAGGGCATCTTCCGTCCGCGCGGGTGACGAACACGGCGGACACCTCCTTCACCCACTACCTGCGCAAGGACCCGTTCGTCGCCGAGTGGGCGGCCGACGTGCTCACGGAGCCGATCACTGACGCGGAGGAGAGCGCCCGCGCGGTCGTCGTCCGCCTCGGTGGCGGATCGGCTGCTGCCGTGCCGAATCAGGTGCGCGAACAGGCGGCAGCGGGCGAGCTCGACACGCTGGCCTGTGCGTGCACGGACATCGAGCACTCACCCGGCGGTGGACGATGCCGCCAGTCGTTCCTGACCTGCTTCGGTTGCCCCAACGCCCTGGTGATGGAACGCCACTTGCCCGCCCTCCTTGCCCTGGCCGAGGTCCTGCGCGAGGACCTTCAGCGCCGGGATGCAGCGCAGTGGACGGCCCGGTACGGCACGACCTGGCAGATCCTCACCCACGACATCCTGCCCTGGTTCAGCCCGGCCCGGCGCGCCGCTGCCCAGCAGAGGCAGCCCCACCTGATGCTCGATCTTCTGGAAGGGCCCACCCAGTGGTGATGACGCACGCGGCCCAAGCCCCCGCACACCACGCCGCAGTGCCTGAGGACGCCCTGGTCCTGGCCACGCGTCCGCTGCGCGCCGAGGCCCGGCTGGAAGAGACCTCCCGCTACGGCGATGACCTGTGGACGCTGACGCCGGCGTGGCTGCGCGCGGACCGCAAGCCTCACCGGCTCGACTTCGTGCAGGTCCCGCACGCTCACCGGGACACCGCCAAGCTCCTGTTCTATGCCCTGCTGATCGAGGACACCCCGCCCGGCGAAGAACCGATCACGATCTCCAGCATTCGCGCCTACTTCACCTGCGTACGCCACTTCCTGCTGTGGGCACAGGGTCGCCGGCTCCCGCTGGCGCAGCCGATGGGCGATGACCTGGACGCCTACCACGCCGAGCTGACGTCGCTGCGGCTGTCGGTCAGCGGGGTGTATCGCCACCGCCGTGCCGTGCGATTGCTGTGGGCCTACCGCTCCCGCCTTGTCGACCACCTTGGGCAGGACCCGCTGTGGCAGGCATGGGCGCGCGCCAATCCGCGCCGGTATGACGAGAACCTCACCGACCGCATCCCCGAGCATGTCATAGGGCCTTTGCTGACCTGGGCGCTGCGCTGGGTGGACGACTTCGCCGACGACGTGCTCGCCGCCCGCGCCGAGCGCGACGGCATCGACGCACGCCCGCCTGCCCATCCCGATCCGCTTGTGGCCCTGCAAGTTGTACTGGACGACTTCCGCCGGCGCGGACAGCCGCTGCCCACTGCACCCGCCCGGCTGGCCACCGGATGGCGGGGTAGAGGCGGGTCCCCGAACTTCGCCTACCTGGCCCGGCTCGCAGGCCATCCGTCATACCCGTTCAGAAAGGCCTGCTCCCGGCGGCTGATCGAGGAAGTGGCCCGCGACCTCGGCGCAGACACCGACTCTCCCTTGCGTCACGTTCCTCAAGCGCAGGCGGACGGGCAGCGGTGGCTGGAACAGATCTCCTACTACGACGTCGGCCGGTTCGAACGGCTGCTGCAGGTGTCCTGCTGGATCGTCATCGCTTACCTCTCCGGCCTGCGCGACTCCGAGATCAAACACCTGCGGCGCGGCTGCGTGAGCGCCCAACGCGACACCGACGGCCGCATCTACCGCTACCGGCTTCACGGACTGGCCTTCAAGGGCGAAGGCGTCCATGGCGCGGCCGCCACCTGGGTCGTCACCGCTTCCGTCGCACGAGCCGTCGCCGTCCTGGAACGCTGCCAGCCGGCCGACGAGCCCTACCTGTTCGCGCACCCGCTTATATCGGCCAACCATCAATGCCACCACGTGGCCGGGCGCGTGCGAACCAGCGCCACCACCATCAAGGACATCACCGCACTGGCCAAGTGGATCAACTCCTACTGCGCTGCCCGCTCACGCGTGGATGCGATCCCCGAGGACAACGGACGCCTGCCGCGCCTGACACCTCGGTAGTTCCGCCGCACCCTGGCCTGGTTCATCGCCCGCCGCCCGGGCGGCACCATCGCCGGCGCCCTGCAGTACCGCCACCAGCGCATCCAGATGTTCGAGGGCTACGCCGGCACCAGCGACTCCGGCTTCCGCGACGAGGTCGAGGCCGAAGAAGCCTTCGCCCGCGGCCAGTTCCTCGCCGAGATGGGCGCCGACGACGACCGGCCGTCCCTCACGGGCCCCGCCGGAGAGGAAGCCGAAGCCCGGCTCGCCGAGCTCGCCCGCCACACCGTCTTCGACGGCCAGGTTGTCACCGACGAAGCCCGCCTGCGCCGCATCCTGGCCCGTCACGACACCCACTTGTACCCGGGCACCTTCATCACCTGCGTCTACAACCCCGACCGTGCCCTGTGCCGCACGTCCGAGGGCCCCGCCGATCAGCCCGTCATGGCCGACTGTAAACCGCTGGTCTGCCGCAACACCGCTCTGACGCCCGCCAACCGGCAGGCCCTCACCGGTCACTTCGCCCGCCTGGAGGACGCCCTCGCCGACAGCGACCGCCTCGCCCCCTACGTCCGTCACCGCCTGGAGGAAAGGCACCGCGCCACCGCTGCGTTCCTCACATGCCACGCCCCGGAGATCGCCGAGTGAAACGCGCCCTGCCCGGCACCGAGACCGTCAAAGCCGCCATCGACACCGTCCTTGCCGAGGCCGCAGCCCGCGGACGGCGCCCCACCGTGACCGCGATCGAGCGGCTCCTGGACATCCCGCACGCCACCTTCCACCGGCACTACGCCGACCTGATCGACGTGCACTTCCGGCCCCGCATCCCAGCGCTGGCCCGGCCTACGACGCCGACGGAACCCTCCGGATCCGACGTACGTACGGAAGCCAACCTGAGCCGGCTACGGAAGGAGAACACCGACCTGCGCCGCACTCTCGCTCTGTACGAGGAGGCCATCCGCCAGCTGGCTCTCGAAATCGACGCACTGCGCAGCGGCGGCACCGTTCTTCCACTGCCCCACCGCAGCAGGCCCGCGCCACCCGGGCCCTCCTGAATCCGACACCCCCCGCAGGCGCCTGGCGTGCGAAAGGACGCTGGGCGTGGCGCGCAGCCGACTACCGATGATCAAGGAATCACCGGCTGGACAGCGGACGAGATCCAGACCGGCGTTGCGCTGATGACCGAGCTCGGGCAGTTCGGCGCCGGCGGTCGGGCACCTGTACGACCCTCGTCTCGGCGAGCGGAGCCTCTGGGACTGGTCCGGCGACTCTCTCTGCCGCCCCCGGGCCGACTCGCCCAGCAGACCGGCCCGGGGCACGCTGGATGGAGCGGCGTCGCCCACGTCGTCAAGGCCGGCAGCGAGGACGTCGAGTGGCTCTACCCGGACACCACGATCGAGCGGATCGCCGCCCAGTGGCTGGAACTCAGGCGCTCTTCGTCGTGGTCACCGACGGCGCGGCCGGCGCCCACGTATCAGCCGTCCCGGCCGGAAGGTCGCGGTGGTGGACACCGTGGGAGCGGCACGGCAGCCGGCGATGGCGCACCCCGCCTCGATCGCGCAGGATGCGCCTACCTCAGCCAGCCGCTCCGGCAGGCCGGGACCCGGCCTGCCGGATTCTCGCGCAGCTGGTCAAGCCGGCGAATTCGGCGACGATCCGTTGGCCGGACTGTCTTCCGTTTCGACCACGGGGGCGCAGAGGACTCCTTGGCCTGGGAAGGTGTGCGTGTCGCATTCCGGGGATCCGGTGAGCCTGCGGCCCGTCATCACGGACCAGGCGTCAACGACTGCACCGAAGCCCTGCAGGTGTTACTCGTCGAGGAACTGAATGGCGTGCTTCAGGAACCGCTCGGGGTACTGGAACTGCGCTCCATGCCCGGCATCGGGGTAGATCAGCAGTTGCGCGTTGGGGATGTTCTGGGCGAGGTGCCAGGAGTTGATCGAGGCGATCATCACGTCGTTCTCGCCGTTGAGGACCAGCGTCGGCTGGGTGATCGCGTTCAGGTGGGCGTAGGGGTTCTCGCCCGGCAGCGGTTCCGCGTAGGCGATGGTCGCTTCGAACTGCGCCTGTGCGACTGCGGGCGAGCTCGGCGGGTCCTGGTCGGCCCGCTGGTGACGTCGCTCCCAGAAGGCCTTGCCCGCTTGCTTCGCGGCTTCCGAGCGGCCGAAGAACAGGAAGAGGAAGTCCTCCAGGGTGGGGACCGGGTTCAGGGCGTACTGAGGCACCTGGGGGTCACTTGTCGGGTCCCCGCCTCGGAGGCCGGTGCCGAGTAGGAGGAGCTTGCGTACCAGCTGGGGGTGGCGCAGCGTGACCTCCTGCACCTGGTAACCGCCGAGCGAGAAGCCGAGCAGGTCGACCTGCTCCAGCCCCAGTGCCCGGATGACCGCGGCGATGTCGTCGGCCATGTCCTCCATCCGGTTACGCGGCGTGCCCGATGACGAGGCGATGCCGCGGCCGTTGAACAGGATGACCTCACGGCCTTCGGCCAGGCCGTCGGTGAGCAGCGGGTCCCAGTTGTCCATTCCCCCGCGGAAGTGCTGGACCAGGAAGATCGGGACTCCGGAGGGCTTGCCCCAGCGTCGGTAGGCGAAGCGGTCGCCGTCGACCTCGATGTACTGAGTCGGTGCGGTCACATGGGTGTCACTCATGGTCTGGGCCTTTCTGGAGCAGGTAAGCAATAGAATGACGATCGTAATTCAATAAGTCAAGACCTTTGATGTCGATCGACATCTATGTACGCTTGACCGCAGAGCGTCAATTGAGGAAGGGGCGGCCGATCGTGCGGGTCACCAAGGCGCAGGCAGAGCGCAACCGTGCCCACATCGTCGCGACAGCCGCCAGGCTGTTCCGTGAGCGCGGATATGACGGTGTCGGTGTGGCGGAACTGATGGCGGCCGCCGGGTTCACCCATGGCGGGTTCTACAAGCACTTCCGCTCCAAGGCCGACCTGATGGCCGAGGCGTCCGCGAGCGGGCTCTCACAGACCGCGGCACGGACAGAAGGCCTGGACGCCGCCGAGTTCGTCGAGCGCTACGTCTCCCGGGAGCATCGCGACGGGCGCGGTGACGGCTGCACCATCGCGGCCCTCAGCGGCGACGCCGCACGCCAGCCGGCGGACATCAAAACAGAGTTCGCAGCCGGGATCGAGAACCTGCTGACGGCCCTTCAGCCCCAGAGTGATACGCCGGGGGATGCGGACCAGCGCGCGACCCGCACCATGGTGATCGACATGCTCGCCCACTCGGTCGGCGCGGTCATGTTGTCACGCGCATGCCCGGACGGTTCTCCGCTGGCGGACGAAATCCTCGATGTCTGCCGCAAGGAGATTCTCACGTCACTGGCACACGGCAACAGCGACCAGCCGGCGGCACGGAGCCCAGAAGCCTGACCACAGCCGACCGACGCAAGCCCCACCACCCCACGGTCACATGCCGACGCAAGACGGCTGCGGTCCGAACGTGCGGGTCGCGCGGGGCTCCCGCCGGGGTGGTCTTCCCGTTGTACGCGCATGAAGACAGGCCGATCCAACAGGGAAGACGACGCGGGCGACCAGGAGGCGACCGGCGATGCCGTCGACGCCCTGCACCTGCTCCTCGAGGCGAGGATGCGCCGCCGGCTGTTCACGGTCGTCGACGCGACCAACGTCACCAGTTCCGCCAGGGAGCCGCTGGTCGCCGCCGCCAAGCGGCACAACATGCTGCCCATCGCGGTCATGGTCGCCACCCCCGGCAGCGTCTGCATCGAGCGGCAGGGCCCGCGGCCGGCCAACCGCACGGTGCCGGAGGCCACGGTCATCGAGCAGCGCTAGGACATGGTCAACTCGCACCGGACCCTGAAGGCGGAAGGCTTCCCCGAGATCGTCTTCTCCGACAACCTCTACCGGCTCCTGCCGTTCCTGGAGCGCCTGAGCGAGACCCGGCAAGCCGACCTCGGTCTGGACGGCAGCGACGGCCTCGGTGACCTGCTGCTCGTACGCCGCACGTTCGGCGAGGAGATCCTGCCGCTGTGGCGGTGGAAGCCCGGCTCGAACATCGCCGGCGGCGACCGCGTCGCGGAGATCCGCCTCGGTCAGCAGTACCTCATCCTCGCCCTGCGCACCGACGTGGACGGCGCGGGCGACATCGGGTTCGACGTGATGGTGCCGTGCCCGCACGACGACGAATGCACCGGCCGGGCGTGGGTGCCCGCCTACAGCGTCACCTGCCTGTTCCGCGCCCTCAACGGTGACCTGGACGCCGACGAGGACATCGTCTGCCGGCTTCGTGAAGCTCATCAGTGACGCCAAGTACGGCGAGCTCATAGGCGCTCACCTCATCGGCCCGGACGTCACCGAGCTGCTCCCCGAACTGACGCTGGCCCAGCAGTGGGACCTCACCGTCCATGAGGTCGCCCGCAACGTCCACGCCCACCCCACCCTCGGCGAGGCGGTCAAGGAAGCCGTCCACGGCCTCGCGGGCCACATGATCAACATGTAGCAGGGCGCTGCCCCCTCGAAACGAACAGGTCGATGCCGGCGAGCGCGTTGTCATACACGTTGCGGTGACGCAGCTCCGCGCCCTTGGGGTGGCCGGTGGTGCCGGACGTGTAGAGGACCACCACTGTGTCGTCTTCGTCGCGTTCGACCGTCCGGAACGTCACGGGCTGCTCGGCTACGACGGAGGTGTAGGACTCCGGCGTCTCGTCCCCGGACCACGGCGCGCCGCCGCTCTCGATCAGGAAGAACTCGGTGCAGCCCGCGCTCTCCCGGAATCCCTCCCAGGCGGCCTTCCCGATCGGCAGCTCCGGGGTGCCCTCGAAGGCGAAGTACGCCCTTCGCGTCGGAGTCGGTGAGGTGGTAGGCGACCTCGCGGCCCTTCAACAGCACGTTCAGCGGCACGAGCGCGGCGCCGGCCTTGAGGATGCCGAAGTAGATGCTGGAGAATTGGGGCAGGACAGCGCGACCTTGTCCCCGGGCTGGATCCCGCGCGAGACGAGCAGGTTCGCCACCCGGTTGGCCGCGGCGTCGAGAGCCTCGTACGTGATGCGGTCGTCGCCGAAGACGATCGCGGTGCGTTCCGGGTAGCGGGACGCGGAATCCGTCAGTAGTCGTGACGCGTTGCGGCTCAAGCTGTGCATCGTCGTTCTCCTGGGTTTTCGGGCGGGTGGTCAGGGTCCAGTGGTGGGGGTCTAGACGAAGGCCGGAGGCGGCACGAAGCCGTCCACTTCCCGGCCCAGGCGGCGAACTCGATGGTGGTGAGATCGCCCCCGCTCGGGCCCATGGCCTGCAGACCGATGGGCAGTCCGCTCCTGCCTCGGCGCACCGGGATGGTCGTCGCCGGCCCCCGGAGACGTTGGCGACGGCGCTCCACTTGACCTGGTCCCAGTAAGGGCGTCGCACACCTTCGACTTCGAATGGCCGCCCGAACCAGTCGATCAGCTTGTGGTGGTGGGCGGGGGCGGCCGTCGGGGTGACCGGCATGAGCACGATGTCGAAGTCCTGGAAGAACTCGAACCATCGCTGCCGGATCTCATAGGCGGCCGCAAGGGGGGACGTCACTCACGGCATGCCTCAACTCTGACTCTGACGGCGCCATCAAATGTGAGTCATAACATTACATTCGACAGACCATAGGCTCGGGATGACGTGCAAGGCAATGGCCCTGCGGAATGACCGGAGGATCCTGTGGCGTCAGAGGATCCTGTGGCATCAAGGGACGACCTCGTCGCCAACGTCGTCGTGGAGGAGCTACGCATGCAGGCGGCGCGGTACGACACTCTGCTGCCCGGCCGCCCGGGACTCGAGGATCTCGTTCGCGGCTATCTGTCGCCCGAGCACCGGGACCAGCGCGGCGTCGGATGTCCCTCCGCAGCCCTGCTCGACTAGATCGGCCGCTGCGAAGGCCTGGGTCGCTGCAGCTGTCCCGCGCCGCCTTCGACTCGAAGCTCGCCGATGAGGTCCTCGAGAAGGGCATCGAGAAGGGCATCGAGAAGGGCATCGAGAACGCCCTCGCGTTCATCTACTGAGCAGTGTGGGATCAGGCCGGATCGACGAATATGTCGAGCGCGAGATCACCCACGAGGCCGACCGGGCTGTAGACGGACAGGTCGGTGACGCCCTCGTCCGACAGGACCTCGTCGTCGATGAACAGGTTGGCGGTGCACTTCCGCGCGTCACGCGTGAGGATGGCGTACGCGGCGTCAGCCATGATCCGCGGACTACGGGCTTGTCCGGCGCCGCCGACCACGTTGCGCACGGCGGCCGTGTCGATCAGGGTCCGCGGCCACAACGAGTTGGCGGCGATGCCGTCGGCGGCGAGCTCCTCGGCGAGCCCGATGGTGCACAGACTCATGCCGTACTTCGACAGCGTGTAACCGAGATGCTTCCCCACCCAGCGCGGCGCGAGGTTCAACGGCGGGGAGAGCGTGAGGATGTGCGGGTTGCCCGCCTTGCGCAGGTGCGGGATAGCGGCCTTGCTCAGCAGGAACGTGCCACGCGTGTTGATGTCCTGCATCAGGTCGTACCGCTTCATCTCCAGCTGCTCCGACGACGACAGGTCGATCGCGCTGGCGTTGTTCACCACGATGTCGATGCCACCGAAGGCGCTGACCGCCGCGTCGACAGCGGTGCGCACATCGTCCTCGTCGCGGACGTCACCGACGACGGCCAGCCCCTTGCCGCCCGCGCGCTCAATCTCGTCAACGGCGGTGTGGACCGTGCCTTCGAGCTTCGGATGCGGCACGGCGGTCTTGGCGAGCATCACCACGTTCGCGCCGTCGCGGGCCGCGCGCAGAGCGATGGCGAGTCCGATGCCGCGGCTGCCACCCGACATCAGGATGGTCTTGTCGGCCAGCGTCTGTGTCATGGTCGAACCTCCAAAATAGATTGCCGAACTAATGGTACGTGATGCTAATGGTATCTTCCCCGTATGACTTCCACTCCCACACGCCAGATCGACCGGCTCTACCACGAGCTCCTCGCCCCCAAAGAGACACAGTCCGTTCGCGCTGCCGTGCGCCGGATCGCAGAGCACGAAGTGGCTCCGCACGCCGTGGCGATCGCGGGGGGCGACGAGCGCACGGACGGCTTCCCCCGGCATGTGTTTGACGGGCTTGCGTCGGCGGGGGTCTTCCGGATCCCCTTCCCCAGCGAGGTCGGCGGCGACGGTCTGACCCACCCGGCGACCGCCACCGCCGCGGCCATCGAGGAACTGGCCTACTACTCCAGCAGCGTCGCGGCCGTCTTCGATGTGCACTGCATCCTGGCGGGCAACGCCCTGCGGCAGGGCACCGAGGAGCAGCAGCAGCGATGGCTGCGAAAGGTCGCGGAGGGCTCGGTGGTCGGCGCGTTCGCCACCACCGAGCCGAACGCCTCAAGTGACCTGTCCCCGCAGGCGGTTCAGACCGAGGCGATACGCACCGAGGCGGGCTGGGTGCTGAACGGCCACAAGCGGTGGATCTCCAACTCGCCCGTCGCCGGGTTCGTGGTGGTTCTCGCCCGCACCGGCACCCGGCTGAGCATGTTCATCGTCGACACGGCACTTCCCGGAGTGGAAGTCGGCCTTCCCGACCGCAAGATGGGCAACCGTGGACAGCTCACCGCGGACATCCGCTTCACGAATGTGCTTCTGTCCGACGACGACCTCCTCGGTGGTACCGAGGGACACGGACTGCGCCATGCGCTGTCCACTCTGACCTACGGCCGGATCGGCATCGCGGCTGCCGGGGTCGGCATGGCGCAGGCCGCCTTCGACCACACCGTGGCCCACCTGTCGACGCGACACGCCTTCGGCAAGCCGGTGGCCGCCAACCAGCACTGGCAGTTCCTGCTCGCCGAACGGGCCACCGAGATTGAGAACGCCCGCACCCTGTACACCAAGGCCGCCCTGCGCCTGGACGCGGGCAACCCGTCCCCGGAGCCCGAGGCCGCGATGGCGAAGTACTACGCCACCAGGCTGTCGGTGGACATGGCGCGCGACGCCGTCCAGGCGTTCGGAGGCCTCGGCTTCGCGCGCGAGCTGGGTGCCGACGGCAGTCCCGGTCCCGTCGAGGCGATCTACCGGGACAGCAAGATCGGCGAGATCTACGAGGGCACCAACGAGATCCAGAAGTGGGTCATAGCCCGGCAGATCTTCGGTCGGGCCATCGTCGGCTGACCGCCCAGGACGCACCAGCCGCAAGCCGGCGGAAGGTGGGGAATCCCGCCGGCCTGCAGCGGTCCTGGCGCCTCGGGCTTTCTCGTACGATGGACAGGACCATACGTACGACTAACCATGGGCGGGATAAACGATGTCCGAGGCTCCGCTGGTACCGGGGACAGTGGCCGAACACACCATCTGCCTGCTGGTCAAACTCGGGCAGGTGGCGTTCAGGATCGCCGAGGACGGCATCGGCGGGACCGGCCTGCGAGTGCGGCATTACAGCGTCCTGCAGGCTTTGGCGGACAACGGTGCCATGCCGCAACTGGCACTTGGCTCGTTCCTGCGCATCGACCCGGCGACGATGGTGACGAGTCTTGACGACCTGGAGCGGGCCGGATACGCCCAGCGGACACGCGATCCGCAGGACCGACGTCGGTACGCCGTCGACATCACCGACGACGGGCGCAAGGTCCTCGCCGACCTCAACCGCACACTCGTCGGTCTCGACAGCGAAACCCTCGCCGACCTGGGCACCACTGAACGGCACTCGCTTCACGCGCTGCTGAGCAGCCTCGCCGAGAGTCCCGCTCTCACCTCCATGTTCGACGCTGTCAGAGAGCAGAGCGGCGCGAAAAGGGCTTAGACCGACCGGCAAATGGATCACTTGAGGCGTCGGGTGGTGGGGCGGCCGTCCCAGCGATAGCGGCCGGGGCGCTCGTGGAGACCCTGTACGACCACGGTCACGTCACCAGGCGGGTCCGGTACGGCAGGGATGTGCTGACCTACCACCGCAGCTCCGACCTGCTGCTTCTCGATCTGGGGCTGCCCGACACCGACGGCCTGGACGTGCTGCGCTCCCTGCGGGCGGTGAGCGGCATGTCGGTGGTGATCCTCACCGCCCGCGGCGACGAGCGCTCGGTCGTGCGCGGGCTGCGGCTCGGGGCCGACGACTATCTCGTCAAGCCCGTACGCCTCGCCGAGTTGCTTGCCCGGATCGACGCCGTCACCCGGCGGAGCGCGGCCAGGAGTGCCCCCACCGTGCGGATGGTCCGTGCCGGTGATGTCGAGGTGGACCTCGACGCGCGCCGGGTCCGGGTCGGCGGGGCGGAGGTCGAGCTGACCACCAAGGAGTTCGACGTCCTCGCCGTGTTGGCCGCGCGGGCGGGCACGGCGGTCAGCCGTGAGCAACTGCTGCACGAGGTGTGGGGCGACGCCTACCACTCCGTGTCCCGGTCCCTGGACGTCCACCTCACACAGCTGCGGGCCAAACTGGGCTGCCCCGAGCTGCTCACGACGATCCGGGGCTTCGGCTACCGCTTCGGGGACCACGGGGACTGACAGAGCCGACGCGTGCGTACCCGAGTGCAGGCCGCACTTCTGCTGTTCGTCGTGATCGCGGTGGCCGCGTTCGCCGTACCGCTGCTGCTGTTCACCGCGTCCGACCGCACCCAGCAGCTCGTCCTCGCTCGCAGCGCGGACCTCGACCGTTTCGCGTCCCTCACGGACCAGGCCGCGCAGACCGGCGACACCTCGGCCGTCACCGCCGAGGCGCGGCGCTACACACAGCTGTACGGAGAACCACTCGTCGTCACCGACACGCGCCGCGAGCCCGTCGTCCAGACCGGCGGCATGCGGGCGGCCGATCCCGCCGTCGCCCGGCTGCTCGACGAGGCGTTGCGCAACCAGACCGCGCACCCCGCAGGCTCGCTGCGTCCCTGGTCACGCGGGTACCGGATGTTCGCCGAGCCGGCCGGCACGGGCACCCGGGTCTCCGGTGCGGTCGTGCTGAGGGCGTCGGTGGGCACAGCGGCGGACGACATCACCCCCCGCTGGGCGCTCGTCCTCGCCGGAACCGCTCTGGTCGCCGTCGCCTGTACGATCCTCGCCCGGGCCGCGACGCGTTGGGTGGTCAGCCCGCTGCGCCGCCTCGACCGTGCCGTCGGCCAGCTCGCTGCGGGACTGCCGCCCGAGCAGACCCGGGCCGGCGGCCCACCGGAACTGCGCCAGCTCGCGACCGGCTTCAACCGCATGGCGCGTACGGTCACGGCGGCCCTGGAGCAGCAGCGCCGGCTCGTCGCCGACACCTCGCACCAGATGCGCAACCCCATGGCGGCGCTACGGCTGCGCGTCGACGCCCTGCACAACCACCTGCCAGCGTCCGCCCGGCGCACGTACACCGGCGTCACTAACGAACTCGACCGTCTGGAGACCCTGCTCGACGACATGCTCGCCCTCGCCACCGCGGAGCACCGGGCCGGGGAACTGACGGTGACCGACGGCTCGGACGCCCACTGCGACGCATCGGCGGTCGCCGCCGCCCAGCACCGGCTGTGGGAGCCGATGGCCCACCGCGCCGGGGCCCTGCTCACCTTCCAGCCCGCCGCGGTCCCGGTCATGGCCGCCTGCACGGACCGCGCCATCAAGTACGCGGGCCCGGGCGCCGAGATCTCGCTCCGCTGCACCGCCGAAGGCCCGCTCGCGGTCCTCACGGTGACGGATGACGGCCCTGGCCTGGGCACGGAGGAACTCGCCCTGGCCACCACGAGGTTCTGGCGCTCGGGTCGGCAACGACAGGACGGGACGGCGGGTACGTGGCTGGGGCTGGCCATCGCCGAACAGCTGCTGGCGGGGCGGGGCGGCAGACTGGAACTGGGACGGGCGCGACCGCGGGGGCTGCGGGCCAGGGCGGTCGTGCCGCGCGCCGCGACCGACCCCGCCGACGCCGCCGACGTCGGCGAAGGCGATGCGCGGTGAACGGCCGCGCCGGCGCTCGCCGGTCGTCGCAAGGGCGGGGCGCTCCCCGTTTCGGGGCGGGCTGCCGGCAGAACACCGGCCCGTGGAACCGACGGCACGGTGGTGCACCATGACCCGCCGCCCCCGCCCTGTCGATCGCAGCACCGTTCTCCACGCCGCCCTCGGCACGGCGGCCGTCGCAATCCTCGGCGGCGCGCTCACGGGCGACGCCTCCCGGCAGCGTCCCGAGCCGAGCGGTGCCCTGCGCTTCGCGACCGGTGAGCCCACGGCGTTCTACGAGGCTTTCGGCCGCCTCCTTGCCGCGGAACTCCAGGCGGCTTATCCCCGTCTGAGCTGCCGCGTCCGCACCACCGCGGGCAGCGTCACCAACATCGAACTGCTCCGCGACTACCGCGCCGACCTCGCACTCGTCCTCACCGACACCGCCCGGGCCGCCCAGGGCACGACCCTCTTCCCGCACGCGGTGCCCCTGCGCGTCATCGGCAGGGTGTACGAGACCTACCTCCAGTTCGTCGTCCGCGCCGACTTGCCCGTGCGTACCGTGTCCGACCTGGCCGGACACACCGTCTCGCTCGGCGCGACCGGATCGGGCGCGGCCGTAGTCGGCGAAAGGATCCTGCACGCCGCGGGTCTTTCCCCCGGCACCGGCGTTCACGTACGCCATCTGCCGCTGGCCGACGCGGCCGACGCCATGCGGACGGGCTCGGTGGACGCCCTGCTCGTCGCGGGCGGTGTACCGCTACCGGTTCTGTCCGAGCTCGACGACCGTTTCGGTCTGCGGTTCCTGCCGCTGGCCGGGCTGCTGCCCCGGCTCGGCGGCCAGGGCGGTCGGGCCGGCTCGGGCCTGGAAGAGGTGTCCCTGCCGCAGGGCGCGTACCGGGCGGCGGGCGGCGTCGCCACCATCGGCGTGTCCAACCTGCTGGTGTGCCGCCCCGACCTTCCCCGCGGTGTGGCCGAAGCGCTCACCCGCCTGCTGGTCCTGCGCGCGACCTCACTCGTTCCCCCCACGCCGTCGGCACCCAGTTCCTCGACGTCGGCAGTCTCATCGGCACGGGGGACATCGCCCTGCACCCCGGGGCGGTCGCGGCATACCGCTCACTGCACGGCTGAGCCCCCGGCGGCAGCGCGATCCTGGTGACGAAGGTCGGGTACGGACCAGCTGGCCGCCGCGACGGCCGCGAGGGCTCCGGCGACGAGGAACGGATGCGCGATGAGCGCGTCGGTGACGCGGTTGAGCGGGTTGTTCGCCAGTAGGGTGGTGCGCTCGGCGAGCCACGCCGCGGCCAGCACGATGCCGGTCGCCGCGACCGTGAGGCGGACCGCCGGGTAGATCCGGGTTCTGCTGAGGATCAACAGCGACGGCATGAGCAGGGCGACAACCATGAGCTGGGTCAGCTCGATGCCGAGGTTGAAGCCGAGCAAGGTGGTGACCAGGGATCCGTTGCCGAGGTCGAGGCCGCCCAGCAGCGCGGCGAAGGCGAGGCCGTGCATGAGTCCGAACCCGGCGGCGATCCACGCCTCACCGCCGGGGACGAGGGGCCGGACGGCGTGGATGCCGGAGACCAGGATGGACAGGGCGATGAGGCTTTCCACGACCCGTGTGGGAGCGCTGATGTAGCCGAGGGCGGCCAGGGCGAGGGTGATGGAGTGCCCGACGGCGAAGGCGGTGACCACGTGCACGACGCGCACGCAGTTGCGGCGCAGGTCGTCGGCGCGGATCCAACGGCCGCGGCGGGCGAGGAGTGGTGCGGGGAGCAGGAGCATGATGAGGAACAGCAGATGGTCGGCGCCTTCGGCGATGTGCCGGATGCCCAGTTGCACGGCGGCGGTGAAACCGTGCTCGCTGGAGGCACCGGCGGCCGGTATCGCGAGGGTGTGCTGCTGCCAGTCGAGCACGCCCACGGTCGTGTAGCTGTCGGAGCCGTCGGGGCGCAGTGAGACGAGGATCTGGTGGGACAGCAGGTGGTGCACGATCGCGTCGTAGGTGAGCCGGAAGTCGTGGACCGTGCCGCTTGGCGGCCGCAGGACCAGGTCGAAGACCAGGTGGTCGACGCCGTCGATCTTCTGGACGCGGCCGCCGCCGACCGTGGTGGTCCACCGGGTGCCGTCGGGGTCGGCCGCCGAGGTGTGGCCGAGCACGTAGTGGCGCAGCTCTTCGAGCTTGGCCGGTCTGACGACGGTCTTCGCGGTGAGCGGCTGGTCGAGGGCGATGGCGAGCCGGTCGATGGGCAGTTCCACCTCGCCGGTCACCTTTTTTGGTGCCACGTCGAGCAGGATCGCGGTGGTGCTCAGGGGGTGGGCGTCCGCGCGCGTCGGTACCGTGACCATCAGGATGGCCGTCAGGGCCGCGAGACACGCGAGCAGTGCCCCGGCGCGGGCCGCCCACCTGGTGTGCATGCTCACTTCGGCTTGCTGCTGCCGTAGTCGTTGGTCTTGTCCCGGTACACCGAGTGGTAGTGGATGTTGGGTGTGCTCTGGCTGCGGGTGTTGATGAACTCGATCCACACGCTGGGGCCGTCGATGCGGATGTAGCTGTTCTCGTCGGTCGGGCCGGTGTTGTTGGACCAGCCGATGCGGGTCTTGTCCAGCTCGGACTCGTACTTCGCCATCAGCTTGTCGGCGGCCGTGCTGTTGAGGTCACCGACGTAGGTCTTGATCGCAGCGATGACCAGCTTCTTCTGGGCGGCGGTCAGCTTCGACACCGTCAGTCCCTCGGAGGTGGGGAACACCCCCGAGTCCTTGCCGGGGCCCATGACCAGGTCGTCGAACGTCCCGGAGGTGATCTCCGCGGCCTTCTTCTGCTGGGCGTCGAGCCCCGCCAGCATGCCGAACATGGCCGTCGACTCGGCCTTGACCGGCTCGACCGTGGTGCCGCCGGACTTGAACGACGTCGGCTCGGAGCCGACGAACTGCGGGGTCTGGCTGACCTTGTCGCCGTTGTAGGTGAGGTTGCGGGCCAGGTGGTGCCCGCCGAACTGGACCATGAACGGCTGCGTCGTCGACGGTGTCCCGTACACGGCGAAGTAGTAGTCCTTCAGGCTGCCGAAACCGTCCGCGCCCTGGCCGCCGAGGCTGTTCAGCTCGTTGTCGGCCTTCCGGATGTCGGCGTCCTCCTGGGCACCGGCGGGGCTCAGCGCCACCTGGAGCACCGCGTCGGCGGCCTTCTGCTGTGCGGCGGTGAGATCGGACATCTCGATGCCCTCGCGGGGCACGGTCGTAGCTGGGAAGTTCGACCAGGTCTGCCGCGCCTTGTTGTCCGAGAATTCGTACTCGACCTTCTTCCGCTTGGCGTCGTCCAGCGTGGCCAGGAACGCCTTCACCGCCTTGACGACCGCCGCGGTGTTGGCGCCGCCCGGACTTGCCCCGTCGGTGTTGAGGTTGACCTCCGTGACCTGCTGCATGCCCATCCCCCCTGGGCCCCCCTGACTGCCGCTCTGCTGCGTGGAAGGGCTCGACGACGATGTCGTGGAATCACCTGAACCGCAGCCGCTGACGACGAGGGCCGCCGACAGAACGGCGCCGGTTGTGAGAGCAAGGTTCTTGCGCATGGTCGGAGAAATCTCCTCGGGTCGCGGGGCGGATGAGGGGAGAGGGAAGGCGAAAAGGGAACGCGTATTGCGACTTCTTTGTCTATCACGCCGTAATCAGGATCCGAGCCCCCGGAACCTCTGTATTCCCTATGAGGTGACCTCTTCACGGAAGATATTGATCCCCTATTCCGTGTTTATGACCGGGCGGTCGATTCTGCTGGGTGCGGCTGCTGGTACGGCCTCGGGTGGGAGGCCGCACCAGCGGTGGGGTCACCAGGCCGGCTGGCTGGGGAAGTAGTCCTCGACGTAGAAGTCCAGCTGCTCGCCGGTGGCGTCGGCGAGGGGGCCCCAGCTGTCGCCGAGTTCCATGGTGGTGTACGTGCGCGGGCGGGTGGGTGCCCAGCGGGTCAAGCCCTTGCCGTTGGGGTCTCCGTGGGTGGCGAAGTTGACCACGTAGTCGGAGAGGGTGTCGGCGATCTTCTGGTCGGTGTCGGTCCACCCGCTGCCGCTTGCGTAGAGGTTGTCGAAGACGTACTGGATCTCCGAGCCGTGATAAGCGCCCCGGTCCTGTCCGGGCGGTGCGTGCGTCCAGAAGTAGGTGAACACCGGGCTCTTGGCCTTGCTCAGCCACTCGGTCGCCCACAGCGTGGTGGAGATCCGGGAGCTGTCCCGGGCGGAGGCGTTGGTCTGCTCCCGTGCCTCGGTGTCGGTGCTCGCCGGGTAGAGCTCGAGGAACCGCGACTCCAGTGAGCCGTACTTGGTCTTGGCCATCGCCCGGTACGAGGCCAGCGTCGTGTTCGCGGTGGGGGTGGCGCCGCTCTCGTCCTTGTTGTTGCCGGTGATGATCGGGACGTCGTTGTGCAGGCCGCGGGAGAGCGCCTCCTGGTAGCTGCGGGGCTGCACATAACCGTCGAGCACCGGGCGGAACAGCGGGGGGTTGCCGTTCATCGGGGCGGACACCGTGGTGTCGTTGGCCATCTCGCCGGCTATCACCTTGGTGTAGTCCAGGGCGCGGGCCTCGGCGATGGTGCTGACGCCGTTCGTCTTGAGGTAGGCGGTGCCCTGGGCCTCGGCCCCGGAGAGGGTCGGCCGGTAGGAGGTGGCCAGTCCGGCGGTCTCCGGGTCGCGCGGGTAGCGCGCCCCGCTCTCCGCGATGGCGCCGTGGAACAGTCCCCTGCCCAGCGGGGAGTACACCAGTTCCAGGACGGAGGCGGAGCCCGCGGACTGCCCGGCGATGGTCACCTGGTCCGGGTTGCCGCCGAACGCGTGGATGTTGCGCCGCACGCACTTCAGTGCCGCGATCTGGTCCAACAGCCCGTAGTTCCCGGAGGAGCCGTGCGCGTCCTCGGCGGTGAGTTCGGGGGTGGACAGGAAACCCAGGGCGCCCTCACGGTAGTTGAGGGTCACCACGACCAGGCCCTTGGCGGCCAGGCCCGCTCCGTCGAAGGTGGGGTCCGCTCCGGAGCCCATGGAGAAACGGCCGCCGTAGATCCAGACGAAGACCGGGCGGCGCTCGTGCGAGGACGCCGCCGCGGTCCACACGTTGAGGTTGAGGCAGTCCTCACTCTGAGCCGGCGTGGAGGAGGAACCGCCCGGTCCCATCGACATCTGCGGGGGGATGTCGCCGAAGGCGTCGGCCTTGCGTACGCCCGACCAGGACGCGGCGGGCTGTGGCGGCCGCCAGCGGTTCTCCCCGGCGGTGGACGCCGCGTAGGGGATGCCGAGGTAGGCGGTGACACCGGAGAGCTTGGCGGCGGTTCCGGAGACCAAACCGGTGTCGATCCGTACGGGCCCGGGCAGCGGTCCGGCACCGCTCGACGTGGTCGAGGACGAGGTGGAGGTGGCCGCGGAGGCCGGGTTCGCGCCGCTGGCGAGGGCGCCCACTCCTGCGGCGGCAGCCAGCGTGCCGCCGAGGAACAGGCGTCGGCTCACCAGTCCGCCACAGGGGCGCTGCGTCTTCTCCGAGGTCAAGGTAATCCCCCTACTGGATTCTCTCCGAGTAACTTGGACCGGATAAATGGAACGACCGGTCTCAAGGCTTTCCCGGGACGGTAGTCTCGGCCGTCGGAGCAGAGCAAGGAGATCGCTTTGGAATTAATCCAGCCCTCAGGGGATCGATAACAGGCTCACAGGATCGCGTCAGATGACAGCTCCCGGCCGGGCAACCAGCCCCTTCGTATCGGATGTGCGAAGGTGGGGTGTCCCTTGTGGGGGATGCGCAACGTGCAGGCTTCGGGTTCCGGGAGTGCCGTAGGTGTTCGGCCGGTGATTCGCCACGGAGGCGCTCATTCGATAGCGGTCCTCGGCGGCGGCGTGCACCTGCACGCCGCCGCCGAGGACGATCTGCCTGCGGTTGGTGCGGTGGATGGGGATGGAGGCCGCTCAGGGCAACTGCTCGCCGACACGGGGCGGAGCCGGGGGCAGCTGGGCCTGCCCAGCCGGATGCTCATCGCCCTCCATGGGGGGCGTCCGCGGGAAGCCATGAACCTGGCGCGCAGGAGTGCCATCACCGGCGTGCACACCTGCGACGCCGTCCAGTGCGCGATGTACCACCACGCGGCGGTCCAGCTCGTGTGCGGCGGCAGGCTCGTCCGCGCGAGCGAACTTCTCGCGCTGGCCCGCGCCAGGCAGCCGATGCTGCCTCATCTGCTCGATTCCGCCCAGGCCTTGTGCGAACTGGTCTACGGAGAAGTCGAACAGGCGCGGTCGCTCCTACGGGCCGCCGTGCGCCGCGCCGAGGCCGACGGCGTGGTCGCGGGATGCGACCTGCTGTGGCTGCGGGTGGCCGACGTCGCGATGCGCATCGGCCGGCCCGAGGTCCTGAAAGAGTGCCTGGCGAAGGCCGAAGGAGTCGCCCGCAGGCTGGGCACCGAGCGGGCCGAGATGACCAGGCTCGTCCTGCACGCGGCCGTACACACCGACCACGCGGCGGCGCATGCCGCGAGGCGACTGGCCCAGCGGCGGCAGCAGCCTCTGGAGGAGGCCTCCGTGCTGGCTCATCTGATCCGCTTCGGCATGGCTGATCCGGCGATGCTGCGGGACACGTACGCCATGCTCGGCGAACTCGACGCGCTGATGCCCCGGTTCTGGCTGCGCCCCCTTATGCGCACGCATGGAGTGGCGGTGCCGGGGCGGCAAGCCACCGCCGAGGAGAACGAGCGGCTGCTCGCCGTACTCGTCTCCGAGGGCCTGACCAACAAGCAGATCGCCAAGGTCCTCAGGACCAGCGAGAAGAGTGTCGAGAGCCGGCTGTCGCGACTGTTCTCACGGACGGGCCACGGGTCCCGGGTCGAACTCGCCATGGCGATGCTCACCGGTCGACTCCACCCTTGAGCCCACGGCGCAATGGTTGTTGTGGTGCGCGCCCCGCCCACCGGCCCGGACAACAACGAACGCTCTGTTCCCACCTGGGGGTTTTCGCATCGGAGTGGGTGACGAGAATCGAACTCGCGCTCTCGGCCTGGGAAGAGACGGCGCTTACGCGGCCGTATGGCTGTTCACCTGCGTGGAACCGTCGTGCCGGTGCCTTTGCGCGGGCCCGGTCACCCCGCTGTTGACTGAGGTCGACCGTGCGGATAGGGCCGGTGTCCAGCAGGGGCCGGGCCTCGGCGGCCGCCGTCCGGTTCGGGTTCGCCGGGCCGTCGAGGCCGCCTGCTCGGGACCCGTCGGAGCGCACCAGGAGCCCCGCGTGGCCCGGGTCCGAATGACTCGGGAGAGTGGCGGCTTCGCTCCGGGCGGCGGCCGACAGGGCCGTCCGGAGCACCGGTCCGGGCGGGGGCCCGTCCGGACCGGTGTGACCAGGACGTCGATTCCGCCGCTCAGGATCCACGGCGACCACAGCTGTGTGGGGGCGCAGATCTCCCGCTTCTCCACCGATGCCAAAAATCCTGGAGATCGGCGAGGGTATGGACGAGACCCAGCGCAACGTCACCGCCGGGCCGCGGGTCAGGAGGGATGGCGAAGGGCCCAGTACGCGGTAAGGCACCATGGCCCGTTCGTCATTCGGCGGCAGAGAGGGGCTCCCACTCCGTCTCGGGATCGAGGGGCTGGTCGGGCCGGTCGCGCTTGAACGCCTCGGCCTGCTCCTCGACCTTCGGCAGAGCGTGGTCGGGCGCACCGAATCCGCGGAACAGGGTCGCGCAGTACTCACGGGCCAGGAAGGGCGCGTCCCACTCACCCTCCGGGTTGACCCACTGGTAGGTGTGGTTGTGGAGGTTGAGGAACTGCAGGGTAGCGAGCCGCGGCGGCAGCGCACGGAAGGTGCCCTGGCCGACGGCCTCCGCGAGCAGCCCCGAGATCAGCTCCTCGAACTCGGCACGCTGGCCCAGCAGTGTCTTCAACTCCGGGCCGCTCAGGCTGCGGTAGTCGTGTTCGTAGACCCAGATGTGGTCGAGCCTGCGGAAGATGATCGTCAGCAGCGACTCCGACAGCAGGCGCAGCCGCAGCAACGGACTCGTGTCGAGCTCCGCGATCTGCCGGGCCCGGGACAGCAGCGGCCCCATCACCCGGGACTGGATCTCGACGAGAAGGTTCTCCTTGGAGCCGATGTAGTAGTACAGGGCTCCCTTGGCGAGCCCGACCGCCCGGCCCAGGTCGTTGATGGACGTCGCCGCGTATCCCTGCCGGGCGAACAGCTCCGCCGCGACATCGATGATCTTCTGGCGTCTGACCTCAAAGCCCGGTCCATGTCCCGGCGGTCGTGGCATGGGTTCTCTCCCCGCTTGGCATCACTTCGGTTGCTGGACCAAACGGTACGTCAAGAAGACGGAGCTCAGGCGGGACATGGACGCGCCGCTCGCGAGAGGCGTGGCGCCCAACCCGCTCCTCTCCTTGAGAGCCCGAACACCCAAACCCGGGAGACACTCGTCCTGTGACGAGTGTCTCCAGTGAGGAGTGGCGCATGACCACGGTAGGGATTGCCACCGGTGCCGGACGCGGGACGGGAGAGGCATGTGCGAGGCGCCTCGCAGACATGGTGGACGTGCTGCTGCTCGCCGACCGGAACGACGCGGCCGCGGCGGCGGTCGCGAAGGACCTGTCCGGCTCCGGGAGAGCCGTCGTCGAGCCGTTCGCAGTGGATGTCACCGACCGGGAGGACCTGGACAGGCTGGCCGAGCGGGTCAGTGGGCTCGGCACGCTGCGAGCCGTCGCGCATGCCGAGAGCGTCGAGCCGGAGGAGGCCGACTGGCGCGGGATCATCGAGGTCGACCTGGTCGGCACCGTGCTGCTCGCCGAGTCGCTCCGCCCCCTGGCCACCGCCGGCACGGCCTTCGTGTACTGCGCCTCGGTGTCCCCGTTGATGGCTCACATCGAACCCGACCCGGTGGTCGCGGCCGTACTGGACGACGCCGGGCAGGAGGGCTTCCTCTACCAGATCCGCGAGGCGATCGGCCCGGCAGTGGAGGATCCCGCGTGGGCGTATCCGTGGGCCACCTACGGGGTGCAGCGCTTCGCCCGGGCCGAGGCGGTGCGGCTGGGGCCGGTGGGCGCACGTGTGTGCTCGCTGTCGCCCGGCGCGATCGACACCCCGCAGACTCGGCTGGAGGCGGCGCGGCACGAATCGGTGCGGCAGCTCATCGGGCGCACACCTCTGGGTCGCACCGGTCGGTGTGAGGAGGTCGCCGCCGTCGCCGCGTTCCTGCTGTCGGACGAGGCGAGCTTCGTGACCGGTGTCGACATCGTCGTCGACGGCGGCCTGTGCGCCGCCGTGCAGGACGAGTGACACCGACGCCGGTTCACGAGGTCATCGTCTTGAGGTTCTCGATGTCGGTCAGCCGCTGTGCCGTGGAGCGGGCCAGGGGGCGGACCTGGAGGGTGGTCACTCCGGCGGCCCGGAAGGCCGCGAGCCGTTCGGCGACGTAGGAGGCGGGGCCGATCAGGGAGGTCGCCCGCAGCAGGTCGGCGGGCACGGCGGCCGCGGCCTCGTCCTTACGGCCGGACAGGTACAGCTCCTGGACGGCGGCCGCCGCGTCCTCGTAGCCGTAGCGGCACGCGAGGTCGTTGTAGAAGTTGCGACCGGGTGCCCCCATCCCGCCGATGTACAGGGCCAGTTGGGGCCGGGCGAGATCGATCAGGTCGTCCACGTCCTCGCCGATGGCCAGCGGCGGCGAGACCACCACGTCGAGCGCGCCGAGGGCGGGGCCCCGCCGGGCCGTGCCCTCGGCCAGCGCCGGCCCCCACACCTCGGCCGCCCGCTCCGGATGGAAGAACATCGGCAACCAGCCCTCGGCGATCTCGGCGGCCAGCGTCACGTTCTTCGGTCCGATGGCGGCCAGCACGATCGGAATGCGTTCGCGCACCGGCCGGTTGATGAGCTTGAGCGGCCGGCCCAGTCCCGTGCCCTGCTCGGGCGGGAGCGGGATCCGGTAGTGGCGCCCTTCGTGCACGACCTTCTCCCGGCGCCAGACCGACCGGCAGATCTGCACGATCTCGCGGGTGCGGGCCAGGGGAGCGGTGTACGGCTGCCCGTGGAACCCCTCGATCACCTGGGGCCCGGAGGCACCGATGCCCAGGGTGAACCGTCCGTCGGAGACGTAGTCCAGTCCGGCCGCAGTCATGGCTGTCAGGGTGGGCGTGCGGGTGTAGATCTGGAGGATCCCGGAGGCGATTTCGAGACGTTCGGTGTGTGCGGCGATGAACCCGAGCTGGCTGATCGCGTCGAAGGAGTAGGCCTCGGGGACGAAGACGATGTCCAGCCCGGCCTTCTCGTAGTCGCGGAGCACGGCGACGGTCTCCTTGAAACCGCCGCTGTAGTCCAAGGGCATACCGATGCGCATCCCGACCTCCACCCTTTGCACCCGCGGAAAATACAGTACACTCTATAAGTCGTTCCTCGGTGAAGGTGGTGCCGCAGGTTCGCGGCTCGGGACCGGTGGGCGTGACGCACTGAATGGGCCCGCGTGGGTTCGACCCGGAAAGGAGACCTGAACCGATGGACGGCGTCGACGTGGCGCGGTACGCGCTGCGCGCGGTGATCGGCGGCACGATGATCGCGCACGGGGTACGGCACGGGCGCACTCTGGACGGTACGGCGGGATGGTTCGGATCCGTGGGGTTCCGCAAGCCGCGGCTGCAGGCTGCGGCCAGCGCGGTCGTCGAGGTCGGAGCGGGTGCTGCCCTGGTGGCCGGAGCGGCGACCCCGCTGGCGGCGTCGGCGGTCGTCGGAACGATGGGCGTCGCCGCACGGGCGGTTCATCTGCCCAACGGGTTCTTCGTGGTGAACGAGGGCTACGAGTTCGTACTCAACCTGGGCACGGCGTCCGTGGTGCTCGCCGGGCTCGGGCCGGGCCGGTTCAGTGTGGACCGGGCGCTCGGGCTGGACGGAAGGCTCAGCGGCCCGCAATGCTCAGCGCTCGCGGCCGGACTCGGTCTCGCCGCGGCGGCCGCGCAGCTCGCGGTCTTCTGGCGGTACCCACAGCCTGGCGAGGGCTCGGGCGGCGAGCGCGAGGCACATTGAAGCGCCGTTGTCCCTGGACGGTTGCTGGGCGAGACAGGGTTCACCGTGCCGGTCCGCTGGTTTGAAGGTACTGCGAGGTGACTGGTTAACGGGATACTCTTTTTGAGGGGGGCGATGACGGACGATCCTGCCGAGCCGGTACGGCGATGGCTGCGCAGCCTGGGGGACTCCCCGCTCCCGCCCGCCGCTGCGTCCGCCACCGGCTGCCCGTTCTTGGACTGGGCCGCCTCCGGCGCCATGGAGCTGACCGGCCAGGCGGATGGCCCGCCTGTCCTGACGCCCGGACCGATGGCGGCCCTGCTGCGGGAGACAGGGGCAGCACTGGCGCACCTCGCAGGTCGCCCGCTCCCCATCGACCTCGCCCTCGTCCTCAGCGTCCGGGCAGGTGCCATGAACCTCACCCGGCACGGGCGCACCTCCGTGGGCGGCGCGACCCGGTTGCTTCGGGCTTCGGACGGCTGGTGCGCGGTGACCCTGAGCCGCCCGCACGACCTCGAACTCGTCCCGGCGATGCTGGGCCGGCCCCACGTGACCGACCCCTGGCAGGAGCTCACCACGGCCGTACGCGGCGCCAAGGCGAGCGAATTCACCGACCACATCCGGATGTTCGGCGTACCTGCCGCTGCCCTGCCGACCGAGCCACCCCCCGTGGCCTCACCGTGGCAGGCGTCCACCATTGCCGCACCCGACGGGGACGTAAAGCTGGAGGGTGCTCTCGTCGTGGACCTCTCCTCGCTCTGGGCAGGCCCCCTGTGCGCCCGCCTCCTCGGCCTGGCCGGAGCCAGAGTGATCAAGGTGGAGAGCACCCGGCGTCCCGACGGCGCGCGCACCGGGAACCGGCGGTTCTACGACTGGCTGCACGCCGGGCACGAAAGTGTCGCCGTCGACTTCACCCTGCCCGAAGGGCGAGGCGCGCTCGCCGACCTGGTCCGGGCCGCCGATGTGGTGATCGAGGCGTCCCGGCCGCGTGCGCTCGCGCAGTTGGGGCTGGCTCCGGAAGGGCTCGACCATCGGGCGGGCAAGGTGTGGGTGAGCATCACCGGGTACGGCCGCAGTCATCCCGAACGGGTCGCCTTCGGCGACGACGCGGCCGTCGCCGGCGGACTGGTCGGCCGGTCGGCGGACGGTGAGCCGGTGTTCTGCGCCGACGCGGTCGCCGATCCGCTGACGGGGGTCGTCGCCGCACTGGGCGCGATGGGTGCCCTGGCGTGCGGCGGGGGACGGCTGATCGACGTCTCCATGCGAAACGTGGCGGCGGCGTTCGCCGCGGCTCCTCCGGCCGATCACGGGCCCCATCCGGTACGGACATCCGCGGCCGGGGCGGTGGTGGAGTGCCCGGCGCTCGGCCGGACACAGAAGGTTCTCCCGCCGCGCGCGCCGGTACCGGAAGGGACGGCGGCCGAGATGGGCGCCGACACGGTCCGGATCCTCAGCCGAGGTCCTGAGCTCCGTGGACGAGCCGTCCCTCGATGAAGGTGGCGCGCACCTGGCCGGCGTCCGGAGCCCGCAACGCCTCCCTCAACGGGCGGTCCAGCAGGACGAGGTCAGCCGGTCGCCCCACCGCGACCCGCCGTGGCGGGCCTCCGGGATCATCCAAGGGGGAGAGCAGGGCCCGCAGCACCACTTCCACCGGAACCCGCTCGTCGGCCCCGAGCACACGCCCGGACGGTGTCAGCCGCTCGGACGCGGCCCGCAGGCACGCCCAAGGGTCGGGATCGCCGTACGGGGCGTCGCTGCTCGCGGCCACCCGGACCCCGGCACGCAGCAGACTGGCGTACCGCCACAGGTCGGGGCGGTCTCCGGGATCGACGCGCTCCCAGTAGTCATCGCCCCGCAGGGCGATCAGCGTCGGCTGTGTGACGACCCGGATCCGCCGGGAGGCCAGTTCCCGGGCAGCGGCCGGGTCGGCGACGGCGCAGTGCTCCACGCGGTCCCCGTCCAGGCCACCTGCCAGGTGGAGCGCGGCCAGGGTGAGCGCCAGGGCCGTACGGGTCACGCAGTGCGCGGCGACGGGGCGGCCGTCGGCGTGGGCCCGCCGCATCCGCCCGGCGAGGTCGTCGACGTCCGGGAGAGCGTGGTCAGCGACCACCAGTTTCAGCGGGCCCACGCTCAGCCGTGAAGGGGGCGGGTGACCGGGTCCGGCGGCCATCACCATGACGTGCTGGGGGAGTTCTGCCCGCCGTACCGCCTCTGGGACGACCCCGGTGGCACCCCGGTCCGGTGTCGCGTCGGCGACATGGGTGACACCGAGGGCGGCCAGCTGTGTGCCCACCGCCCGGAGGGACGGAGCCCGTCCGCCGAGGGCCTCGCGCAGCCAGGCGTCGGCGCGCCACAGCCGCCCGGTCGGTCGGCCTGCCGTATCGCGTTCGATGCCGTCGTGGGCGGCGGACACGGCGCCGAGCCGTTCCAGACCGGGGGAGTTGACGAGCCACAGCGCCCCGGACCGGTGCTGGACGCGCACGGGCAGCACGCGGTTCCACGCGTCGAGGACGGTCCGGTCGAGAGCGCCGTGGACCACGTCGTCGTACCCGACCGCTCGCACCCAGCCGTCCTCACCCGCCACGGCTTGTGCGAGGGAGGACGCGAGACCGTCCCGGGAGAGGGCGGACACGTCGAGCGAAACATGCTGTGCGGCCATGGCCGCCAGATGAAGATGGTGGTCGGCCAGACCGGGCAGCAGCGCGCCGCCGTAGCCTCGTGCGACGAACTCATCCGGCTGTGGCCGCAGTCCACGGCCCAGCTCGGCGACGACACCGCCGCGGATCCGGCAGTCGACCGGACCCTGGCGCGGGTGCAGTTCCACACCGCGCAACAGTACGTCACCGCTCATGGCCGTCGTCGATCTCGTCAACCAACCCCCACCGCCGGGCGGTGACAGCGCCGACCCGCGCCCCGCTCAGCATCATCCACGCCGCCCGCCACCGGCCGATCCGCCCTGGCACGCTCACCGTGCCGCCGGCGCCGGGCACCAGACCCATCGCGACCTCGGGCAGCTGGAAGAACGCCCCGGGTGAAGACACCAGTCGTCCCGCGAAGGCGGCCATCTCCACACCCGCACCGACGGCCGCGCCCTGCACCCGGACCGTCACCCGGTCCCGCATCCGGTCCATCAGCCGCCACGGCGCCCGCTCCAGTCGTACCAGGTACGCCGCCACGAGGTCCGTTGCCGTCCCGAACTCGGCGAGCTCGCCGCCGCTGCAGAACACCGGCCCGGCACCGGCCAGTTCGATCCGGTCGACCGTGGCGTCGAGGAGGGCGACTTCCAGGGCCTCGAACAGTTCCTCCCGCATCCGGAAGCTGAACGCGTTCCGCCGGTGCGGGCGGTCGAGCAGGAGGGACAGCCGGTCGTTCTCCCGCCGGACGCGGACCAGTGGCCCCTCCTCCCGATAGGCCTGAGGCGTGTCCCGGTCGGCGAGCCAGGACGCGAACTCCGTCCCGCCGAGAAGCATCGAGTACGCCGCCGCCTCGGCCGCCAGGCCCTGAGCGGTGCTGAGCTGCGGCGTCTGCCGCAGCAACTGCCCCAGAGCCAGGCTGGCCCGAGGCTGACGCTCGACGAGCCGTACCAGCTCGTCGAACGAGACCAGCGGATCGTCGACGGACACCAACTCCCGTGCCTCGGCGCTGACACGGGGTGCCGCCAGGGTCAGCGTCAGTGCCTTCAGCAGTGGTCGTAGCCGGTCCGGCGGCTGGAGGGTCGCGATGCCGAACGTCAGGGGCAAGGAGTCCGCCTGCCGTGCGGCCTCGGCTTCGATCCGGCTCGCATCGGCGTCGTGCCAGTCGTCGAGAACCAGGCACCGCACGGGATTCCCCACCCGTCCGTCGGAACGGAGCATCAGTCCTTCGTCGCCGTACACCGGGCCTCCTCGATTCGGTGACCGCGGCGGGATACGCAGACCTGACCCCTGTGGCACCGCCTCCCCGAACCGGGTCATGTCCGGCCGCGCCGCATGGCGTCGGCGACGAGTTCGCCGATGAGGACGGCGGTGGCCGCGGGGCCTCGCAACGGGGGCGTCGGCAGGATCGACGTGTCCGCGACACGCAGACCGTTGACACCGTGCACCTTTCCGCAGGGGTCGACGGCTGCCCCGGGATCGTCTGCGGGGCCCATGGGAACCGTGCCACACGTGTGGTGGGACGTGCCGAGATGCCCCAGGATCCACTCGTCGAGCAGTCGGTCGTCGTCCAGCACCCCCGCCGATGGTTCCGTGAGCCCGCCGGAGACCGCGGCGAAGTCGGTGGTGCCGACCAGCTCGGCGGTGGCACGGACCGCTTCACGCATGCGCCGCCGATCCTCCGCGGTCGACAGATAGCCGTAGTCGAGGCTCGGAGGCGTCGCGGGATCGGCGGAAAGGATGCGCATCCGACCGCTGAGTCGTGGTGTCTGGACGGAGACCAGGAACGCGAGCGGCGCGCCGGGAACGGACACCTTGCCGCCCGTCAGCCCGGCCACGGGGACCAGGGACTGCAGGATTTCCAGATCGCCCGGGTGGCACCCGTCCGACGAGGACAGGTGCAGGACTCCACCGAGCCAGGAGCAGGCGGGCTCCGGCATCGACCGCCGGGGCAGCCACTCCAGCACCACCTGCGGATGATCGCCGAACCCGGCTCCGACGGCGGGAGCGTCCCTGACCACGGGAACGCCGAGGGCCTCCAGCTCGCGACGTGGCCCGACACCCGACAGATGCAGCAGATGGGCGGAGCCGAACGCCCCAGCGCAGAGCACGACTTCGCCGCCGTGCACAACCCTGCGGTATCCGTTCCGCTCGACCTCCACGCCGGTCGCGCGGCCGCGCTCGACGATGACCCTGAGGACCGTGCTGTCCCCTTCCACCAGGAGGTTGGGACGGCCGGACGTGCCCAGGAGATGGCTGATGCCGGTGTTGACGCGCACCCCGTCCACAACGTTGGACGGCACTGGACCGAATCCCGGCGCGTCCTGGGCGTTCTTGTCCGGTTCCTCGGGAAAGCCCAGTCTGCGAGCGGCCGCCCGGAACGCGTCAACTGCGGGGTGGCGATGCTTCGCGCGGCGGACGTGCACCGGTCCGCGGTCGCCGTGCAGCGGGTCGGCACCATAATCGAGGTCGGTCTCAAGAGCGCGGAGAAACGGCAGCACCCGGTCGTACGACCAGGCCGCGCCGCCCGCAGCCGACCAGCGGTCGAAGTCGTCCCGCCGGGCACGGACGAAGTACCCGCCGTTGACGGTGGTCGAGCCGCCGAGCCAGCGCCCCCGGACGACCGTGTATGGACGCGTAGGAGTGAGGTGCACGGCGTACGGCTGGACGGCCCGGTGTCCGGGTTGTGCGCCAGGCACGAGCCGTGCATTCAGCAACTCGGGTGCGAACCCCGACGGGTGACGCGGCGCCGGGCCCGCCTCCAGCACCAGCACGATGCGGCCGGGGTCCTCACTGAGTCGCGCCGCGAGGACGGCACCGCTGCCCCCGGCGCCCACCACGATGACGTCCGGGCGGCGCACCCGGCTGTGCCCGTTCTCGGTGTGTTTCATGGGCAAGCAATTGAAAACGCCGTGACCGCCCCGCGCGGCGACTCGTCCCGGTAGCCGGGACCGGCCCTCGTACTCGCTGTCCCGGTGACCTACCGTCAGCCGCGTTCGACCACGTGGGATGCCTAGGGAGAGTCGCATGAACGAGCTCCGCTCCGCCCTGTCCGAACAGGCCGACACCGAGGCCGAGACCGACCCCGCCGCAGCCTCGGCGCCGCTGATCGAAGGCGAGGATCTGTTGGAGGAGATCTCCATCGACGGCATGTGCGGCGTCTACTAGGCGCCGCCCCATGACAGGCATGGACCTCGACCGCGCATGGGACCTGCACCCGCAGGTCTCGGTGCGGCCGGAACCCTTCGGCGCGCTGCTCTACCACTTCGGCACCCGCAGGCTGACGTTCCTCAAGGACCGCCGGCTGCTCGCGGTCGTCCAGCACCTCGCCCACACCCGGACGGCCCGGGCCGCCTGTCTGGCCGCCGGCGTCGACGAGGCCGAACTGCCGCGGTACGGACGGGCGTTGGCCGCACTCGCCGAGTCGTCGATGGTCGTAGGAAGGACCTCATGACCGCCACGTCCCGGCTGGTCGACCTGTTCGAGCACGGGCTCGACGCGCCGATCTGCCTCACCTGGGAACTGACGTACGCCTGCAACCTGGCCTGTACCCACTGCCTGTCCAGTTCCGGTCGACGCGACCCCCGCGAGCTGAGCACCGAGGAGGCCAAGGCCGTCATCGACGAACTGGAGGCCATGCAGGTCTTTTACGTCAACATCGGCGGTGGCGAGCCCACCGTCCGCGCCGACTTCTGGGAGCTCCTCGACTACGCCACGGCCCACCACGTGGGCGTGAAGTTCTCCACCAACGGCGTCCGGATCACCCCCGAAGCCGCCGGGCGTCTCGCCCGCAACGACTACGTGGACGTCCAGATCTCGCTCGACGGCGCGACCGCCGAGGTCAACGACGCGGTGCGCGGGCCCGGTTCGTACGCGACGGCGCTGCGGGCGCTTGAGAATCTCGCCGCCGCCGGAATGAGCGACTTCAAGATCTCCGTGGTCTGCACCCGGCACAACATCCCGCAGCTGGACGACTTCAAGGCGCTCGCCGACCGCTTCGGCGCCCAACTGCGCCTGACCCGGCTGCGCCCCTCCGGACGCGGCGCGGACGTCTGGGACGACCTGCACCCTACGGCCGCGCAGCAACGCGAGCTGTACGACTGGCTGCTCGCGCACGGCGAGAACGTGCTGACCGGGGACTCCTTCTTCCACCTCTCCGCCTACGGCCAGGTTCTGCCCGGGCTCAACCTGTGCGGCGCCGGACGCGTCGTCTGCCTGATCGACCCGGTCGGCGACGTGTACGCCTGCCCGTTCGCCATCCACGAGGAGTTCCTCGCCGGCAACGTCCGCGAGCCGGGCGGCTTCTCGGGAGTGTGGCGCGACTCGGAGCTGTTCCGGCGGCTGCGCACCCCGCAGCACGGCGGCGCCTGTGCCTCCTGCGCCTTCTACGACACCTGCAAGGGCGGTTGCATGGCGGCGAAGTTCTTCACCGGCCTGCCGCTGGACGGTCCGGACCCTGAGTGCGTCCAGGGGTATGGGGAGGAACTGCTGGCCCACCGCGACGGCACCCCGGTGCCCAAGCCGACCGGCGACCATTCCCGCACCGCCGTGGACCTCGTCCTCACCCGCCGCCCTCCGGTGAGCGACTGCGCCGAGGACCCGCTGGCCGGGCTCGATCCGACCACTACGGGAAAGGGCGGGGCCCATGCCTAGGAACCCCTGGTTCGAGACGGTCGCCGAGGCCCAGCGCAGGGCGAAGAAGCAGCTGCCCAGGTCGGTCTACGGCGCGCTCGTCGCCGGCTCGGAGCGCGGCCGTACGATCGACCACAACATCGCGGCCTTCGCCGAACTCGGCTTCGCCCCACGGGTCGTGGGCCACCACGCCGACCGCGACCTGTCCACGACCGTCCTGGGCGTGCCCACCGCGCTGCCCGTGCTCATCTCGCCGACCGGCGTGCAGGCCGTCGACCCGGACGGGGAGGTGGCCGTGGCCCGCGCCGCGGCGAGCCGGGGCGTGATCATGGGCCTTAGCTCGTTCGCCAGTAAGCCGGTGGAGGAGGTGTCCGACGCCCAGCCCGACTTCTTCTTCCAGCTGTACTGGAGCGGCACCCGCGAGACCATGGTGCAGCGCATGGACCGGGCCAGAGCCGCGGGCGCCAAGGCGCTCATTGTCACCCTCGACTGGTCGTTCTCCCACGGACGCGACTGGGGCAGCCCCGCCATCCCGGACAGGCTCGACCTCAGGACCATGCTGCGGTTCGCCCCCGATGTGCTGCCCCGTCCCGGATGGTTGTGGAAGTACGCCCGGTCCGGCCGCCTTCCTGACCTCACCGTGCCCAACCTGCGGGCTCCCGGCGGCGAGGTGCCCACCTTCTTCGGCGCCTACGGCGAGTGGATGCAGACCCCGCCGCCCACCTGGGAGGACGTCAAATGGCTGCGTGAGGAGTGGGGCGGCCCCTTCCTCCTCAAGGGCGTGACCCGGGTCGACGACGCCAAGCGGGCGGTCGACGCCGGCGTGACGGCCCTGTCCGTGTCCAACCACGGAGGCAACAACCTGGACACCACTCCGGCCACCATCCGGATCCTCCCCTCCATCGCCGAAGCGGTCGGCGACCAGGTCGAAGTCCTGCTGGACGGCGGTGTCCGCCGCGGCGGCGACGTGGCCAAGGCACTCGCCCTCGGCGCCCGCGCCGTCCTGATCGGCCGCGCCTACCTCTGGGGCCTCGCGGCGAACGGACAGGCCGGTGTCGAGAACGTCCTGGACATCCTGCGCGGCGGCCTGGACTCGGCCGTCCTGGGCCTCAGGCACTCCTCCGTCAACGAGTTGGGGCCCGGGGACCTGGTGATACCTCCCGGCTTTCCGCTGACCTTGGGAGGCGGGGAACACTTCGCCTCGGTCGGCTGACCATGGCCGTGCGCCGGGCATTGGGCGACATGGTCTGGCCGGCCGTGCCGTCCGGCTCGCTCGTGCTGGTCCCGGTCGGCTCCACCGAACAGCACGGCCCGCACCTGCCGCTCGACACCGACATCACGGTCGCCCACGCCGTCGCGCGGCGGGCGGCCGACGCCCTTTCGGGCCCACCACTGGTGGCACCGCCCCTCGCGTACGGCGCCAGCGGCGAACACGCGGACTTCCCGGGCACCGTCTCGATCGGGCACGAGGCACTGCGCGCGGTGCTCGTGGAGCTGACGCGCTCGCTGTCCCTGTGGGCGGGCAGAGTCGTCTTCGTCAACGGTCACGGCGGCAACACCGCCACCCTCGACACGGCCCTCGGTCTGTTGCGCGCGGAGGGCCACGACGTCGCCTGGACCGGGTGCGGGACACCTGGCGGCGACGCGCACGCAGGCCGTACGGAGACCTCCCTGATGCTGCACCTGGCACCGGAGCGGGTACGTCTCGAGGCCGCGGTCGCCGGTGACACGCGACCGCTGGCCGTCCTGCTGCCGGACCTGATGGCCCGTGGTGTCCGCGCGGTCTCGCCCTCCGGTGTGCTCGGCGATCCCGCCGGGGCCTCGGCCGAGGAGGGGCGCCGGGCTCTGGACGTGATGGTCGCAGCCGCGGTCCGCCGGATCACGGCATGGACCGTCGACGGCCGAGGCCGCCTCACGGAGGCCGAACGCCGATGACGCTTCCCCTCGGCTTCGTGGTCCGACTCGACAGACACACAAGGGTCGTTGACGGCGGCCGGGCCCTCCTCGGCGGATTCCCGACCCGGCTGCTGAAACTGTCCCCGAAGGCCCGACGGCTGCTCGTCGGCAGGACGCTCCCGGTGCGCGACGCGTCGAGCGCGCTCCTCGCGGACCGGCTGCTCGACACCGGCATGGCCCATCCCGTCGTCGACTCGCTCCCGGCGCCCGCCGACCCCCGGTACACGGTCGTCGTACCGGTGCGCGACCGGCCGCGCCAACTGGACCGTCTCCTGCGGAGCATCGGCACGGACACTCCCGTGCTCGTGGTCGACGACGCCTCCCGACGACCGGTCGCCGTGGCCGAAGTCGCCGCCCAGCACGGCGCCCGGCTGGTCACCCTGGCCGCCAACGTCGGACCCGCCGGCGCGCGCAACGCCGGACTCCGGCTCGTCACCACCCCGTACGTGGTCTTCGCCGACTCCGACATCGTGCTGGACCCCGACACCGTCCCGACCCTGCTCAGGCACTTCGCCGACCCCCGGGTCGCCATGGCCGTACCCCGCATCACCGGCCTGCCCACCACCGCCACGACCTGGATCGAGCGGTACGAGAACGCCCGGTCCTCCCTCGACCTCGGCGCCCACCCGGCCCCGGTGCGCCCCGGCACTCCCGTCTCCTGGGCGTCCTCGGCCTGCGTGGTGGCACGGGTCGACGCGCTGGCGGAGGGCTTCGACGAGCGCATGCGGGTCGGGGAGGACGTCGACCTGTGCTGGCGGCTGATCGAGGCGGGCGGACGCGTGCGGTACGAGCCCGCCGTGCGGGCCGCCCATGAGCACCGCGTGCGCATACAGGACTGGTTCCTGCGCAAGGCCGTCTACGGCACCGGGGCCCAGCCGCTGGCCCGGCGGCACCCCGACCACATTGCACCCGCCGTGTTCGCCCCGTGGAGCATGGCGTTCGCCGTCGCGCTGCTCGCCCAGCGCCGCTGGTCGGTCCCGGCCGCGGCTGCCGTCCTCGGCATCGTCACCGTGCGCATCGCCCGCAAGCTCGACGGCACCGGCCATCCCTACCGGCTCGCCGTGCGCCTCACCGGCAACGGCACCCTCGCCACCCTGGCGCAGACCTCCGCACTGCTGACCCGCCACTGGTGGCCGCTGACGGCCGTCGGCTGCATGCTTTCGCGTCGGCTGCGCCGGGCCGCGGCGGTCGCCGCCGTCGCCGACATCGTCCTCGAATACCGTCGTGATCAAGCCACTCTCGACCCTCTCCGCTACGGTGTCGCCCGCCGCCTCGACGACCTCGCCTACGGCGCCGGCGTCTGGTTCTCCGCCCTCAAGGGCCGCTCCACCACCGCACTCCGCCCCCGCATCACGCGCTGAAGCCGCACAGTCCCGGTCAGCGGAAAGCGCCCAGCGGGTGCTGGTCCCACGCCCCGACACTGAGGCCAACTGGCCGCCGGCGACGCGCGGCACATGCGAGGGATCAGTGACCGGGAGGTGTGCGGAGTGACGCATGAAGTGGTCGGCCGTGTCGAGGAGTTGGGCGCCGAACTGGCCGGGCTCGCCGACGAGAACGAGTCACTCGGCAAGCTGAGCGAGAGGACCGTAGAACTCCTCCGTTCCGCGGGGGTCATACGGCTGCTGCAGCCCAAGGAGTTCGGCGGATTCGGCGCTCACCCCCGGGACTTCGCGGAGGCCGTCATGGCGGTCGCGCGGCACGACGGTGCCGCCGGCTGGGTGTGCGGCGTCGTCGGGGTCCACCCGTGGGAGCTGGCCCAGATGGACACCCGGCTGGCGCACGAGGTGTGGGACGACGACCCGGACACCTGGATCGCCTCGCCCTACATGCCCAACGGCATCGCCGACCCGGTGGAGGGCGGTTATGTCCTCAGCGGCCGCTGGCCGTTCTCCTCGGGCAGCGACCACTGTCGCTGGGACTTCCTCGGCGCGCTCCTCGGCGACGGCAAGGGCAAGCCCGCCGGGCCCATCACCGTCATGCACGTCGTCCTGCCGCGCTCCGACTACGAGATCATCGACGGCACCTGGGACGTCGTAGGACTCGCGGGCACCGGCAGCAAGGACGTCGTCGTCGACAAGGCATTCATCCCCGAGTACCGCACCATCAGGCAGGAGGCCGTCCAGGAGGGGGCCGCCGCGGAGGCGCTCGGGCTCACCGACACCCTCTACAAGCTGCCGTTCGCCTCGATGTTCCCGCTCGGCATCACTGCCGCCGTCATCGGCATCTGCGAGGGCGCCCTCGCCGTCCACCTGGCCCAGCAGCGCGACCGCGTCGCCGTGACCGGCGTCCAGGTGCGCGACGACCCGTACGTCCTCTATGCCGCGGGGGAGGCCGCGGCCGAGATCGCCGCGTCCCGAGTGCAACTCATCGACGGCATCAGCCGGTTGTACGACCAGGTCGAGGCCGGCAAGCCCATCAGTCTCGAGGACCGCGCCAACGTACGGCGCAACCAGGTTCGTTGTGCCTGGCGTGCCGTCTCCGCACTGGACGAGATCTTCGCGAGGTCCGGCGGCAACGCGATCCGGCGCAACAACCCGATGCAGCGGTACTGGCGGGACGCCCACGTCGGACTCCAGCACATGATCCACGTGCCCGGCACCGCGTACCACGCCAACGCCCTGGCACAGATGGGACTTGAGCTGCCCGAGTCGATGCGCATCCTGATATGAGCGAGGGGGCGACGCACTCCCGGACGGCCGACGCGGACGCGATCGACGGACGGCTGTTCCGCGACGTACTGGGCAACTTCCCCACGTCCGTGGTCGCGATCACCACCACGGACACCGAGGAATGGCCGCACGGGATGGTCGTCGGCACCTTCACGTCCGTGTCGCTGGAGCCGCCCCTGGTGTCCTTCCTCGCGGACCGCTCCTCCACCACCCTGCGGACGATCAGGGCCGCGGGCCGCTTCTGCGCCAACGCGCTGGCGGGCAACCAGGAACGGCTGTCCCGGAGGCTGGCCACCGGCCAGGCGCGGGAGCGGTTCGCGGACACGACCTGGCAGCCGTCACCGCTCGGCAACCCGGTTCTGGACGGCATCGTCGCGTGGGTCGACTGCGCGGTGGAGCAGGTCGTCGAGATCGGAGATCACCTGTTGGTCGTCGGGCGGGTCCGTGACCTGCGCGTCGAGTCGCTGAAGACCCCGCTGCTGTTCTTCCGGGGCGGATACGGCGACTACATGTCGAGCGCGGGTCAGCTGCTCGACAGCCTCGTGGGCTGGCACGAGATCGGCCGGTAGGCACCGGTCGGCACAATAGGGAGCCGTAGATGAAGAAAGACCTCTACATAAGACTGCAGAGAATATCGGCGTGGTGCGGCGTCATCCTCTTCGTGGGATTCCTCGCCGCGTTCGCCGTGGGCCACCTCACTCCGCCGATGAGCCCGACGGAGAGCCCCGAGGACGTCGTCGCTTTCCTCAAGGACCACCGCACGGGGATCCTCATCTGTGTCGCCCTGATGGTTCTGCTCGTCCCGTTCGAGTACCCGTACGTCATCGTGACGAGCATGCAGCTGCGCCGGGTCGAGGGCGGCTGGGGGCTGCTGTCCATGACCCAGCTCACCACGGGCGTGGTGGCCCCGCTCGGGTTCTTCTTCCCGCTCGCGATCCTCGCCGCCGCGGCCTACCGACCGGAGAGCCACTCCGTCGACGTCCTGACCGCGATGGTCGACACCTTCTGGCTCATGTTCGTGGGCAACGCCTGCATCTTCGTCCTCCAGGTCTGGTCGATCGGATACGCCGCGTTCATCGACCACACCCGGGAGAAGCCGCTCTTCCCGCGCTGGTACGGCTGGCTCAGCGTCGTGCTGGGGGTGACGCTCATCCCGGGCGCCTTCGTCTTCCTCAACCAGGACGGGCCACTCGCCTGGAACGGACTTCTCGCGAACATCATCCCCTCGGTCGCGTACGCCGTGTGGAAGATCGCCACGCCGTACGTGCTGCTGAAGGCGATCACGAACGAGGAGAAGGAACTGGCCGGGAAGCCGGAGAACGAACCGGTGACCGTGTAGGACCGCCACAACAGCCGTGGCCCCGCGACCGCCCCTGGGTTCCAGTGGTCGTCGCGGGGCCACAGGCGTGTACGGAAGCTAGACGGACAGCGCGAACCCGCCCGTCACCCGCAGGGTTTCACCCGTCACGAACGACGCCTTCGACGAGACCAGATACAGCAGCGCCTCGACGATGTCCTGCTCCCGGCCCTCCTGCCGCAGGATCTGCTCCCCGAGAACACGGTCCGCCTCGGCGGGGGACAGCTGGGCCCGTACGGCGTCGGTGAAGATGAGGCCCGGCGCGATCGCGTTGACCCGGATCCCGTCGGCGGCGAACTCGCGCGCGAAGGACACCGTGAGGCCCCGTACGGCGAGTTTGGAGACGCCGTAGATGCTGCGGTTCGCATAGGCCGCCGATGACGAGATGTTGACGATGGACGCGCCGGGCCGTCCCCGCATGGCCTCGTGCGCCGCGAGCGAGCAGATGACGGTGCCCATGACGTTGACGTCGAGGACTCGCCGCACCTTGGCCAGGCCCAGTTCGGTGAACGGCTTGTTGTAGGCGGCGTGCAGGCCGGCGTTGTTGACCAGGATGTCGAGCCCGCCGTGGCGTTCGACGACCTCGCTCACGACCGCGCCGACCCCGGCCTCGTCGGCCACGTCGCAGGCGACGCCGGTCGCGCCCAGGCCCTTCGCGGTGAGTTCCGCCGCCACCTCGGCTGCCGCGGCGCCGTCGATGTCGGCGAGCACGACATGCGCGCCGAGGGTCGAGAGGGCCTCGCCGAACGCCTTGCCGAAGCCGCGGCCGCCCCCGGTGATGAGGGCGACCTTGCCCTGGTGCTCTGTGTTGTCCGGCATCAGAAGAACCTCACTTCGGGCCGAACCGCTGGCCCGCGTCGAGCCGCAGGCACTGGCCGTTCAGCATCGGGTTGTCGACGACGGCGAGGGCGAGTTTGGCGTACTCCTCGGGGTGCCCCAGCCGCCTGGGGAACGCGGCGTCCCTCACCAGCGCGGCCCGCGTCTCGGCGGGGATCTTCTCGGTGGCGCCCGTCTCGAACAGGCTGGGCGCGATGGCGACCACACGGATGCCGAGCGAGCCGAGATCGCGGGCCATGGTCAGGCTCATCCCGGCGATCGCCGCCTTGGCCGCCGAGTAGGCGACCTGCCCGATCTGCCCCTCGAAGGCGGCGATCGACGAGGTGTTGACGATGACGCCCCGTTCACCGTCGGGCTCCTCGGGCTCGTTGCGGCTCATGTGCGCGGCGGCCAGCCGGCTGATGTTGAAGGTGGCGACGGCGTTGAGGTCGAGCACCCGGCGGAAGGTCTCCAGATCGTGCGGACCGCTCTTGCCGAGGGTGCGCCGTACGCTGCCGCCGCCCGCCGTGGTGACCGACACATGCAACCCGCCGAGAGCCTCCACGGCGGAGTCCAGCGCGCCCTCCGTCGCCTCGAAGTCGGTCACGTCGACGGGATGGAAGCTCGCGCCGAACGCGGCGGCGACCTCGGCACCGGCCGACGTCGGACGGTCGAGTACGGCGACGTCGGCGCCGCGGGCCGCCAGCAGCTCGGCGGTGGCCCGGCCCATGCCGGAGGCGCCGCCGAACACCACGGCCTTCTTGCCCTTGATCTCCATCGGGAACCCTTCGGATCGTTCGGCTCAGGCGGACGCGGGAGACCGCCGCAGGAGGGTGCACAGCCGGTCGCGGTGCACGGCGGCGTCGCCGTACAGCACGCTGTCGGCCCGGGCGCGGCGCAGCAGGAGGTGGAGGTCGTGCTCCCAGGTGAAGCCGATGCCGCCGTGCAGCTGGAGCGCACGGGCGGCGACCTCGCCGGCCCCTTGAGAGACGTACGAGGCGGCGGCGCAGGCCGCCCGGTCGGCGTCGTCGGCGCCCGCGTCGGCCGCCATCGCCGCGTAGGCGGTGGCGGCCCGGGCGCCGTGCACCAGCAGGGCCATGTCGGCGCACTGGTGCTTGACGGCCTGAAAGGTGCCGATCGGCTTCCCGAACTGCACGCGGGACTTGGTGTGTTCGACCGTGAGCTCCAGCATGCGCTCCATCACCCCGAGCGCATCGGCGCACCGCAGCACCGACGCCTCGTCGAGCAGCTGCTGAATCTCGTCGGGCGAGGCGGCGAGGTGGCGCTCGCGCGTGACGCGTACGCCCTCGAACCGGACCTCGTAGAACGAGCGGGTCAGATCCAGGACGTGCTGGCGGCGGACGGTGACACCGAGGGCTGCCCGGTCGACGAGGAAGGACGCCGGAACCCCGTCATGGCGTGCGGTGACCAGCAGCCACCTGGCACCGCCCGCGTCCTGCACCGCCGTTTTGACCCCGTCGAGGACGATCGCGTCCCTGTCGGTACGGGCGGTGGCGTGGACGCCGTCGAGGGACCACGGGGCGTGCGGTTCGGCGAAGGCCCAGGTGGCCCAGCCGGATCCCGTGGCGAGCTCGGGCAGCACCTCGGCCCGCAGTTCGGGGGACCCGGCGGAGAGGGCCCTGCCGACGATCGCGGTGGGCGCGAACGGACCCCGCCCGAGCGCACGCCCCATCTCCTCGGCGACGAGGGCGAGTTCCACCAGACCCTGGCCTGCGCCGCCGTACTCCTCGGGCAGGGCCAGACCGGGCCAGCCGAGGTCGGCCGTCAGCCGCCACACCTCGGGATCGACGTCCTCGTCGCGATCCGTCCACGCCCGTACGTGCTCGATCGGGGCCCGGTCCGACAGCAGATCGCGCGAGGCCTCGCGGAGCATGTCCTGCTCCTCGCTGAGCTCGAAGTTCACCTCGACAAGGTATCCTCTTTTGCCGACATGGTCGAGATATTGGCGCAATCTCGCCCGACATTCGCCGGTCAGGACTTATTTAAGTACTCTGAATTCCATGGTTGATGCCGTTCTTCTCTCCGCGTGCCGCACCGCGATCGGAACCGCCCGCCGAGGAACCCTGCGAGACACCGACGCCTTCGAACTCGCCACGGTCGTCGTCCGCGAGGCCGCGCACCGCAGCGGGCTGCCTCCCGAGTCGATCGACGACGTGGTCCTCGGCGAATCCCTGGCAGGAGGCGGGGACATCGCCCGGTACGCGGCGATCGAGGCGGGACTGACCCATGTCGCCGGCCTGGCGCACAACCGGCACTGCGCCTCCGGACTCGCGAGCGTGGCGACCGCCGCCGCGAGCGTCCGGGCCGGGATGGACCGGGTGGTGATCGCGGGCGGAACACACTCGTCGTCGACGGCACCGGTGGCCCGGCGGCGGATCCCGGGCGCCGACGACTGGCAGGACCCCTGGATGGCGCCCACCCATGTCCCGACCCACGAGGCGCCCAACGACGACATGGGTGTCCTCGTCGGCTGGAACACGGCCCGGCTGGCCGGCCTCACCCGTCAGGAGATGGACGCCTGGGCGCTGCGGTCGCACGAGAGGGCCGTACGGGCCATCGACGAGGGCCGGTTCGCCGACGAGATCGTGCCCGTCAAGGTCACCGGCCGGGACGGCGCGATCTCGGTCTTCGACACCGACGAGCATCCGCGCCGCGACACCAGCCTGGAGAGGCTGGCCGCGCTGAAGGTGCTGCACCCCGAGATTGAGGGGTTCTCCATCACGGCCGGCAACTCCAGCGGCATCAACGACGGCGCGGCCGCGGTCGTCGTCGCCGGTTCGGACGTGGCCGCCGCGCACGGACTGACCCCCATCGTGACCGTACGGTCCTGGGCGAGTGTGGGAGTCGACCCGGTCGAGACGGGCCTCGCGCCGATCGCCGCGATCCGCAAGGCACTTGACCGCGCCGGGCTCGGGATCGAGGACGTCGACCTGTTCGAGGTCAACGAGGCCTTCGCCGCCGTGGCCGTGGCCACCACCCGTGAGCTGGGTCTCGATCCGGAGCGGGTGAACCCGTTCGGCAGCGGGTGCAGCCTCGGCCACCCGATCGCGACCACCGGAACGCGCATGGTCGTGACCCTGGCGCACGAGCTGCGCCGCCGGGGCGGCGGGATCGCGGTCGCGGCCATGTGCGCGGGCGGCGGCATGGGCTCGGCCATGGTCCTGACGGTCTGAACGCCGGTGATCGAGGCCGGAGCCGAAGGATTGGACGGTCGTTGGACGGACGGCGTGCTGTGGCTGACGTTCGCCCGGCCGCGGGCGCGCAACGCGCTGACGATCGCCATGCGGCGCGGGCTCATCGAGGCGGTCCGGGCGGCGGACGCCGACGCCGAGACCCGGCTGGTCATCCTCACGGGCACCGATCCCGCGTTCTCGGCCGGCATCGACCTCAAGGAGGCGCTCGGCAACGGTGCCGGTTCCCCGCGGGGCGCCCGCGCCGACCCCGCGGAGGTGGTACGGGCCTGCCGCACACCGGTACTCGGGGTCATCAACGGCCTTGCTACACGGGGGCGTTGGAGCTGGCGTTCTCGTGCTCGTTCCTCATCGCCAGCCTGAAGGCCGATGCACTGCGAATGAATTCCGGTAGCGGCCGGGCGGCATGCGTCTCAGCGTGCCGCCCAGCTCACCGTCTTGGTCTGCAGGTACTCGTCCAGTCCGAACTCGCCCCACTCCCGGCCCAGTCCGCTCTGCTTGTACCCGCCGAACGCGGCCCGTGGATTCACCCCGGCGCTGCCGCCGTTGATCGCGACACCGCCGGCCCGGATGCGGGAGGCCATGTCGTACGCGGCCAGGGTGTCGGCGCTCCAGACGGCGCCGGCGAGGCCGTACGGGCTGTCGTTCGCGATCCGCACCGCCTCCTCGTCCGTGCGGAACGGGATGACGACACCGACCGGTCCGAAGAACTCCGTGCGCGCGATGGTCATGTCGTTGTCGACGCTGGCGAAGAGGGTCGGTTCCACGAAGTAGCCCCGGTCGAGGCCGGCCGGACGCCTGCCGCCGCAGACGAGACGCGCCCCTTCCTCCTCGCCCACCTGGATCAGCTTCTCGACCTTGTCCCGCTGTGCCTCGCTGATCAGCGGGCCCATGGTGGTGGCCGCGTCGGCCGGATCGCCGACCCTGACAGCGGCGAGCGCCGCGCTCAGCCGGTCGACCAGTTCGTCGTGGACGGACTCGTGCACGAGCGTGCGGGTCAGCAGGGAACAGCCCTGGCCGGCATGGGTGGTGATGCCCGAGAGCGCCGAGCGGACGGCGCCGTCGAGGTCGCCGTCGGCGCGGACGATGTTGGCCGACTTGCCGCCTAGTTCGAGGACGACCTTCTTGAGCGTGGGCGCGGCCTGGGCGTAGACCAGGCGCCCGACCGTGTCGGACCCGGTGAAGCTGACGAGGTCGACCATGGGGTGCGTGGTCAGCTCGTGACCGGCGTCGACGTCACCGGTCACGATGTTGAGGACCCCCGCCGGCAGCCCGGCGGCGTCGGCGAAGTCGCCGATCAGCAGGGACTCCAGGGGAGTTGAGGGCGCCGGCTTCAGTACGGCGGCGCAGCCCGCGGCGAGGGCCGGGATCACCTTCATCATGCTGAGGAAGAACGGGAAGTTGCAGGCGGAGATCAGCGCGCACACGCCGAACGCCTCGCGGCGCAGGACTCCTTGGGAGATGCCGATGCCCGGGGCGATCGTCGGGTCCATGGGGCGTTCCCAGGCGAAGGCCGGCATCACCCGCTCGGCCATGTCGCGCAGATGGTTCACCGGGACCCGGGTCTGCAGGGTCTCGGCCAGCGCGCGGACCGAGCCCGCCTCGGCCATGTTGACGGCCACGAGTTCGGGCAGCCTGCGCTCCATCTCCTCAGCCATGCGCAGAAGGACCGCGGCCCGTTCCGCGGGCCTCATCCGCGGCCACGGGCCCTCGTCGAAGGCGCGCCGGGCCGCCTCGACGGCCTGCCGTACGTCCAGCGGTGTAGAGCCAGGAACCTCAGCGACCGTCTCCTCGGTCGCCGGATTGCGGACGAGGATCGGGGAGTCCGCGCGGCCGCCGGTCCGACGCCCGTCGATGTAGAGCTGCGAAGAGAACGAGTACGCCGTCGCCATGTGCCGTCTCCTGATCGCCTGCGGACAGGTACAGGTTGAGTGTACTGAATTACGGCTCCCCTGAAAGCTATGATGCGCTGTCAGCCTTGTGTCAGCGAACCGTCAGCTTCTTCGGGTCGCAGTCTTCAGGCATTCCGTATGCTGAATGATTGACTCGACCGGTCGGTACAGCTAACTTCGGCCTCAACTGCGGGTTCGGTTCTGTCACGAACGACGAGGTTCGAAAGAGGTACCGCCTGTGTTCAAGGAATTTGTCGTGTCCGGCGACTCGCACATCATCGAGCCGATAGATCTCTTCAAGACCCGGCTGCCCAAGCACCTTCGCGAACGGGCCCTGTGGGAAGAGGAGTTCACGCTCGAGGAGCCGATCGTGCCGGGCGGCCACACCGAGTTCAAGAAACTGCACACCATCGGGTTCGACGGCTGGACCATCTCCAAGTACCGCCAGCTCGGCGGGGAGACCCCGGACGGCGATCCGGACCACATCATCCGGGACATGAATCTCGACGGCGTCGACGCCTCGGTCATGTTCCCGAACCTCTCGCTGTTCGTCCTGTTCACGGACGACCACGAGCTGTCCATGGCACACGCGCGCGTGTGGAACGACTACCTGGTCGAGCGCTACCTGCCCTACAAGGACCGGCTGCGTCCGACCGCCGCGATCCCGCTCACGGACGTGCCCGAGGCCGTGGCGGAGATCGAACGGTGCGCGCGGCTGGGACTCGGCGCGATCCTCCTCCCGGAAATCCCGCCGCTGCCGTACTACTCGCGGGAGTACGACCCGGTCTGGGCGGCCGCGCAGGCGCACGGCATGCCGGTGTTCATTCACGTGGCCACCGGCGGGGTGAAGGTCAAGGAGGAGGTGTCCGGGACGGCGATGACGGTCCGGGGCCTGATGACGGCCGTCAATATGGGCAAGGGCAACCTGACCGATGACATGGTCGCCGGCCGGACCATGGGCAGGGCGGTCGGGTCGGACATCTCCGGACCGCAGGGCATCCTCTCCAGCCTTGTCGGCGGCGGCGTGTGCGAACGCTTCCCCGAACTCCACTTCAACCTGATCGAGTACACCGCCGGCTGGCTGGTCTCCTACATGGGCTACATGGACAAGTCCTGGAAGACGGGAATCGGCCAGGACCCCGACTGGTGGCTCGGCTTCTGGGACGACAGCCGCCCGCCGAAGGAGCAGCCGTCCATGGGGCGCCTGTTCGCCATCAACGCCCGATGGCCCTACCCGCTCAAGCCCACCGAGTACGTACGGCGCCAGATCCACGTGCAGTTCGCCGACGACCCCACCGCCGTCAAGGCCCGCCACATCACCGGCCTGTCGACGATCATGTGGGGAAACGACTACCCGCACGCGGAGGGCACCTTCCGTAGCAGCGCCGAGTGCATCGCCGAGAACTTCGAGGGCGTCGACGACGAGGACCGCGCGGCCATCCTGGGTGGCACGCTCGCCGACGTCGTGGGCTTCGACAAGAGCAAGAAGCTCGCGCCGCTTCCGCAGGACGCCTGAGCCGCTGGCACACGGCCCCGGAGCGCTGTCGCAGCTCCGGGGCCTGTCGCCGTACGCGTCTCGGTCACGCCGCTTCCGGTACGGCACCCACGAGCGCGAGGGATGCCTGGGCGTAGGAGGCCCGACGCCTCCGGCTCACCATGAAGCTCGGCGGCGCAAAGTAGCCGACATCGCGGGGGAGCGAGCGGGCACGGCGCGCGAGGGCGTCCTTCGCCTCGGCGGTCGTCCCGCAGACGGCGATCTCGGTGAGCATCTCGTCGGTGACCGCCCGCGCCATGCCGTCCGTGTCACCGGCCCGGAACGCCGCACGCAGCCGTGCGACGGGCTCCTGCCAGCCGTGGTGGGTGACGAAGGGGTCGTACGTCTTGACGGTGAGGTAGAAGGCGATCATGCGCCGGGCGTCGGCGGCGGCGCGTTCGGGGGCGGCGTCGTCGATCGCCGTGATGATCCAGCCGTGTTCGAGAGAGCGCGCCTCGCTTCCGACGCGGCCGGTCGCACCACGCTCGACGGCAGGCCGTACGACATCGTTCCACCAGGAGCCCGTGAACAACCCGTGCCCGATGACCCCGTCGGCGACCCGGCCCGCGGTGGTGGCCATGCGGGTGTTGAACGCGGCGAGCAGGACGGGGATGTCGAGCCGGCCCAGTACCGGGGCGCGGACGTCTGCGTCGAGCTCGTAGAACTCACCGGAGTAGTGGACGCGTTCGCCGTTCTCCGCGTGCAGCCAGGCGCGTACGGCGCCGACGGTTTCGGCGATCCGGTCGACGGGGCGTTCGCCCGGCACGCCGAGCCAGTCCCGGTTGATGCGGAACGCCGCGCTGCCCAGGCCGAGGAAGAGGCGGCCCGGGGCTTGGGCGTGCAGGTGGCGCAGGGCGGTGGCGTGGGCGTAGGGGGTGCGGGCGAACGCGTAGGCGATGGCGGGCCCCGCCAGGGCGTGCTCGGTGTTCGCCACGATGTCGGCCACCGTGAGGTAGGCGTCGTGGTCGGCGAACTCCCCGGCGCAGAAGGCACCGACACCCGCCTGCTCGGCCTCCCGTCCGACGTCCCGGCCGGGCCAGGGCATGCCGAACCGCATGAGCGCCTCCCGATCACTGAGTCCTAAAAAAGTACACTTATTTTGGGAGGGTAGGGGAGTGTCAGCGCAGTGTCCACTGCCCCCGGGACACCGCCGAGCGGTCGATCTCGGCCTTGCCGATCGGATTCCCGATCTGGGTGTACGACAGCCCGGTGCGCAGCGCCTGGGTGCGGGTCGAGTCGAGCGACTCCCAGATCGCCCGCACGGTGCCCTGGATCGCGGCGGGCGGTTTGGCGGCGATGGCGCGGGCGATGTCGTCGGCCCGGTCCCACAGTTCATCGCGCGGGAGCACCTCGCTGACCAGGCCGATCTGCAGGGCGCGCGTGGCCGACACGCGCTCGTCGAGGCCGAGCAGGGCGATGCGCAGCGCCTCGCCGAGTGGGATGCGCCGGGCGAGGCCGATCGGCTCCAGGGCGGCAGTGAGTCCATAGCTGACGTGCGGATCGAAGAACGTGGCCTCCTCAGAACAGATCAGGATGTCGGCCTCGTTGAGCCAGTAGAAGGCGCCGCCGGCGGCCATGCCGTGCACCGCGCACACCAGGGGTTTCCAGACCTGGTGCAGCTTCGGCGAGAGGTACTCCCCGGGATCGGTCTGCGACCAGACGTTGGGCCGGCGATCGATGCCCTCCTTGACGTCCATGCCCGTGGAGAAGGCCCGCTCACCCGCGCCGCGCAGCACGACGACGTGTATGTCGTCCTCGGACTTGACGGTGTCCCAGACGGTGGCGAACTCCTCCAGCATCCGCTGGTTGAAGCCGTTCATGACCTCGGGTCGGTTGAGGGTGATCGTGGCGACGTGGTCGGTCACCTCGAACAGGACGGTTTCGAGTTCCATCCGGCAGCTCCGTTCGCGACGTGATCTCGACGTGATCGAGGTAAGTAGTATACTTTTCTCTGGTTACTCGGTACCCCTTACCCGGTACCACGAGAGCCGCGGAGGACACTGCGATGAGGCCACGCGTGGGGCAGATGCTCGCCAGTACGGTCGACACGACGGCGGTGATCGTCGTGCGGTGCCCGGACGAGGACCTGGAGATCACGTGCGGCGGAGCCGCCATGGTCGAGGGGAACGGACCGGGCGTCACCGGCAAGCCCGACCCCGATCTGATGGGCGGTGCGCTGCTCGGGAAGCGGTACGCCGACGAGGACCTCGGTCTCGAGCTCCTGTGCACCAAGCCCGGACCGGGCACGCTGGCCGTGGGCGGCGTCCCGATGCCGATGAAGAGCGCCAAGCCGCTGCCGGCCTCGGACTGAGCGGACGGGCGGCCCGTGAACATATCGATGCTGTTGGACATGGCCGCCGAGGGCTTCGGCGACCGGGTCGTCATCGGGCGCACGGACCACGGGTTGACCGCCGGTCGGCTGCGCGAACTGGCCGTCGGCGGGGCGCAGTTGGTGCGTGCTGGCAAGGCCGACGCGATCGTGTACCTCGCGGTGAACGGCCCGGCCCTCCCGGTCGCGCTGTTCGCCGCGGCCCGCGCCGGAGTGCCGCTGGTGCCGGTGAACTACCGCCTGGGCGAGGCCCAGCTCGACGCGCTGCTGGCGAACCACCCCCGCGCGTTGGGCATCGCCGACCCGGAGCATGGTGACGCGCTGCGCCGTGCCGGGCTGCTGGTGCGGAGCCCGGCCGAGTGGCTGGCCCAGGCCGCCCGGCACCCCGTCGGCGAGGATCCGGGGCCGACCGACTCGCCGGCCGTCCTCATCTACACGAGCGGCACGACCTCCGCGCCCAAGGGCGTGGTCCTGCGCCACCACAACCTCGTGTCGTACGTGCTCGGCACGGTTGAGTTCGCCGGAGCCGACCCCGACGAGGCAGCCTTGGTGAGCGTGCCGCCGTACCACATCGCCGCCGTCTCCAACGTGCTGACGAACCTGTACGCGGGGCGCCGGGCCCTCACCCTGGAGCAGTTCACGCCGGACGGCTGGCTGGGCCTCATACGGGAGCAGCGGATCACCAACGCGATGGTGGTGCCGACCATGCTCGCCCGCATCATCGACACGGACGGCCTGGACCGCTCGGTGCCCTCGCTGCGCGCGCTCGCCTACGGCGGGGCCCGGATGCCGGTGCGGGTCATCGAGAGCGCGCTGCGCGAGTGGCCGCACGTGGACTTCGTCAACGCCTACGGACTCACCGAGACCTCGTCCACGATCACCGTGCTGGGGCCACAGGAGCACCGGACCGCCGTGGCGAGCGACGACCCCGTCGTGCGGGCCCGGCTCGGCTCGGCCGGACTGCCCGTGCCAGGTGTCGAGTTGGAGGTCCGCGACGTATCCGGCGCGGTCGTCGCCGCCGGTGAGACCGGGCAGATCTGGGTGCGCGGTGAGCAAGTGTCGGGGGAGTACGCCGGACAAGGCTCCGCGGTCGACGAGCTCGGCTTCTTCCACACCCGCGACCAGGGCCACGTCGACACCGACGGCTACCTCCACATCGAGGGCAGGGCCGACGACACGATCATCCGCGGGGCCGAGAACATCGCGCCCGCCGAGATCGAGGACGTCCTGCTCGACCACCCCGACGTCCTCGACGCGGTGGTCGTCGGCGTCCCGGACGAGGAGTGGGGCCAGCGGATCGAGGCGGTGGTCGTCCTGCGGGACGGTGTGACGGTCGACGCGGACGCCCTGCGCGCGCAGGTGCGCGGCACCCTGCGCGGTTCGAAGACACCGGACCGCATCACGAGTTGGCGTGAACTGCCTCGCACGCCGACCGGCAAGCTCGTACGCCGCGACATCGTCGCGGCGCTGACCGTCGGCCGACAAGGATGAGGACATGAGCGTCGTCGCCAACAGTGCTGATCTGACGGGGGAGTTGACGGAACGCACGGCTGTGGTGCTGCGCGGCTGGGCCCCCGAGGCCACGGTGGAGTCCGTCGAGCCGCTCGCCGGCGGTACGTCGAGCCTCACGTACGTGGCCACACTGGCGGGTGTCCCCGGCGGATACGAACGCGTCGTCCTCAAGGTGGCCCCGCCCGGCCTGGAGCCGGTCCGCAACCGGGACGTGCTGCGTCAGGCGAGGCTCATGCAGGTGCTGGCGGGTGTGCAGGGCGTACGAGTGCCGAAGGTGCTGTTCTGCGACAAGGGCGAGCCGACGGCCCGTCAACCGTTCGTCGCCATGGAACTGGTGCCCGGGGACTGCGTGGAGCCGGTGCTCGTGCCCCGGGGGACCGTGCCCGCGGGGCAGGTACGCGCCCGTGCCCTCGACGCGGCCCGGATGCTCGCGCATCTGCACCGGGCGGATCCGAAGCGAACGGCTCTGGCCGTGGAGCCCGTTGTCACGCTCAGTGCCGAGATCGACCGCTGGACCCGGGCGTTCACGACCGTGCCCGAGGATCTGCGCACCGGGTACGAGGAGGTCGCGGACCGACTGCACGCCACGATGCCGTCCGCGATGATGCCGGTGTTCACCCACGGCGACTACCGGCTCGGCAACACGCTGTGCGACGGGGACTCGGTCAATTCGATCATCGACTGGGAGATCTGGGCGCTGGGTGATCCCCGCGTCGATCTGACCTGGCTGACCTTCTTCACCGACGAGGCCCGGCACCCGGCGTCGCCCTCCGACGAGCCGACCGGGATGCCGGGGAAGGCCGAACTGATCGACGCCTACCAGGAGATCAGGGGGGAACCCCTGCGTGATCTGGGGTGGTTCGAGGCGCTGACGAAATACAAGGAGTGCGCGGCGACCGCGCTGTTGATCAAGCGCGCCCGAAAGGCGGGGGAGTGGAAGGACATGCACCGCCGGATGCTGCCCGCACTGCCGGTGCTGCTCGATGAGGCGACTGCGTTGCTGGGCTAGTGGTTCGGCTGCCGGTTCGTCGTGGCTGGTCGCGCAGTTCCCCGCGCCCCTAAAAGCGCATGCCGTACCGCCCCTTCAGGGGCGTGGGGAACTGCGCGACCACCACGGCCCGCGCACTCGCCACGCTCAGTACAGCCCGCCGTCCACCCTGATCAGCGACCCCGTCGTGTAGCTCGACGCGTCACTCGCCAGATACAGCGCCGTACTGATGATCTCCTCCGGCCGGCCCGGCCGGCCCACCGCACTGCGCGTCGTCTGCCGTTTCTCCTCCGACCAGGCCTTCGAGATGTCGGTGAGGAACGGCCCGGCCGAGATGGTGTTGACGCGCACCGTCGGCCCGTACTCCAGGGCGAACACCGTGGTGAGCGCGTTGAGCGCGGCCTTGGCGCCGGCGTACGGGCCGAACCGCGGCTGCGGGAACAGCGCGCCCGAGGAGGAGACGTTGATGATCGAGCCGCCGTCGCCCTCGGACATCCGCTGCCCGATCAGCGAGGCGAGCCGGAAGGGGCCCTTGAAGTTGACCCCGATCACCTTGTCGAAGAGCTCCTCGCTGGTCTGAGCCGACGAGGGCGCCACCGGCGACATCCCCGCGTTGTTGACGAGGACGTCGACCTTCCCGAACTCCTCGTACGCGGTGTCGACGAGCCGGCCGAGATCGTCCCAGTGACCCACGTGCGCCGCGACCGGCAGGGCGCGCCGGCCCAGGTCGCGGACCTCCTCCGCGACCGTCTCGCACGCGTCGAGCTTGCGGCTGGCGATCACCACGTCGGCGCCCGCGGTGGCGAAGGCCCGCACCATCTCCAGGCCCAGGCCTCGGCTGCCGCCGGTGACGAGCGCGACCTTGCCGGACAGGTCGAACAGATCGGCCAGGGCGATGGACTTGTCATCGCGCCCGTGCGTCACGCGTCCACCCGCCCCGACAGGCTGTCGTCCTCGATGATGTGCGCGTACCGCTTGCGGGCGGCGTCCAGCTTCGGCGGGATGTGCTCGCTGGGGAACAGTCCCTCGGCCGGCCGGTAGTTCTTCAGCAGCTGCTTGGCGATCGTGGTGCGGTGCACTTCGGTCGGGCCGTCGGCCAGGGCGAGGTTCGGCGCGGCCATCCACCACTTGGCGAGCGGGAGTTCACCCGTCGTGCCGAGTGAGCCGTGCAGATGGACCGCCCGCTGGATGATGTCGTGCAGCACCTTGGCCGTCTGCACCTTGCACATGGCGATCTGAGTGCGGGCCGCGCCGTGCGGCTGGGTGTCGATGATCCACGCGGTGTGCAGGACGAGCAGACGGAACTGCTGCAACTCCACCCACGAGTCCGCGATGAACTGCTGCACCGCCTGCTTCTCGGCCAGCAGGGTGCCCTGCGTACGGCGGGACAGCGCGCGCTCGCACATCATGTCGAAGGCGCGGGTGCACTTGCCGACCGTACGCATCGCGTGATGCACCCGGCCGCCGCCGAGGCGGGCCTGGGCGACCTTGAAGCCCTCACCGGGGCCGCCGAGCATGGCGTCGAGCGGGACGCGGACCTGGTGGTAGCGGATGTACGCGTGGATGCCCTCGTCGAGGTTCTCGCGCTCGTCCATCGTGCCGACGTTGCGCTTGATCTCGATGCCGGGTGTCTCGGCCGGGACGATGAACATCGACATGCGCTTGTGCGGCGGCGCGTCCGGGTCGGTCACCGCCATGACGATGAGGAAGGCCGCGTAGCGGGCGTTGGAGGAGAACCACTTCTCCCCGTCGATCACCCACTCGTCGCCCTCCCGCCGGGCTCGGCACACGAACTCCTTGGGATCCGCGCCCGCCTGCGGCTCGGTCATCGAGAACGTGGAGACGATCTCTCCGTCGAGCAGGGGCTGCAGGTAACGCGCCTTCTGCTCCTGCGTGCCGAACATGGCGAGGATCTCGGCGTTCCCAGTGTCCGGGGCGGCGGTGCCGAACACCGTCGGGGCCCAGTAGGAGCGGCCGAGGATCTCGTTGAGCAGGGCGAGCCTCACCTGGCCGTAGCCGGGGCCGTCCAGGTCGGGGCCGAGGTGGCATGCCCACAGGCCCTGCTCCCGGACCTGCTGCTGCAGGGGCCTCAGGATCGCGCGGGCCTTCTCGTTGCGGGTGTCGTACGGGTCGCCGCCGTGCGGAAAAAGGAGGTCGAGCGGCTCGACCTCCTCACGCACGAAAGCCGCCGCCCAGTCGAGCTTGGCCTGGAAGTCAGGTTCGATCGTGAAATCCAGCATGGCGAAAACAGTATACTTTTTATTGCCCTCGGTCCATACTCTGGGGCAGACTCGGCGCATTGGGTATGCGCAATAGCGAGATGAGCCGCGGAGGAGTTGGTCTGATGCAGAGGCCGATGGAGGGCGTGCGGGTGCTCGAAGTCGCCCAGTTCACCTTCGTCCCGGCGGCGGGTGCCGTGCTCGCCGACTGGGGTGCCGACGTGATCAAGATCGAGCACGCCGAACGCGGCGACGCCCAGCGCGGGCTGGTCCGGGTGCTCGGGTACGAGGCCGCCAGCAAGGGGTCGTCGTTCTTCCCGATCATGGAGGGACCCAACCGGGGCAAACGCAGCGTCGGGCTCGCGCTGGAGAAGCCCTCCGCGCGCCCCGTGCTGGAGGAACTGATCCGGGGCAGCGACGTGTTCCTCACGAACTTCCTGCCCGAGGCGCGGGCGAAGCTGCGGATCGACCTGGAGGACGTCCGGGCGATCAACCCCGACATCATCTACGTCCGCGGCAGCGGCTTCGGCGCCCGAGGAGAAGAGGCGGGCAAGGGCGGCTACGACAGCACGGCCTTCTGGGCGCGCGGCGGAAGCGCCGCCGGCGTCACCCCGCCCGGCGCGGACCGGATGACCCGGATGCCGGCCGGCGCCTACGGCGACTCGATGGGCGGCATGACCATAGCCGGCGGCATCGCCGCCGCCCTCTACTCCCGTGCCCAGACCGGTGAACCGTCCGTCGTGGACGTGTCGTTGGTCGGCGTCGGCGCCTGGGCGACGCAGTTCACAGTCAACCTGGCGCTGATGACCGGTGGCCCGCTCCCGGTCAACACACCGCCCCGCCACGGGTCGGCCACCAACCCGCTCATCGGCGCCTACCGCACCTCGGACAACCGCTGGATCGAACTGTCGATGCTGCAACCCGGCCGGTACTGGGCCGAGTTCTGCAAACTGGCCGGCCGCGAGGAGCTGGGCTCCGACGAACGCTTCGACAGCACCGAGAAGTTGATGGCCAACGCCGCCGAGGCCGCCGGGATCGTCGCCGAACTCATCGCCTCCCGCCCCTACGCGGAGTGGGTCGAGACCCTCTCCCGGGGCGACGGCCAGTGGGCGGCCGTACAGAACGCCTGGGAGGTCGGCCAAGACCCCGCCCTGCGCGCCAACGGGCTCATCGCCCCTGTCGTGGACGCCGACGGTGTCGACCGTGAACTGGTCGCCAGTCCCGTCCAGTTCGACGAGACCCCGGCGAGCCTCATCCGGGCACCCCAGTTCGCGGAACACACCGACGAGGTCCTGCGCTCCCTCGGTCTGAGCGAGGACGAGCTCATCGCGCTCAAGATCGACGGCGCGGCGACCTGACGGACGTACGAGAAGCCCGACGGACGTACGAGACCTGACGGACGTACGAGAAAGGAGCCGTGATGAGTACGACCCTCGAACCCGACGGAACGCACGACGGCCTGCCCGCCTACCACTTCGACAACCGGCTCGGCGGCCCGGTCCTCAGCCACCAGGAGCGTTGGGACGAGATGGCCGGCACCCACTCCGGCTTCCGCAGCACCATCGCCCGCGGCTACTGGGTCGTCACGGACGGCCCCGCCGTGCAGCAGGCGCTTCAGGACTGGCGGACCTTCTCCAACAAGTCGGTGACCGTCCTCGCGCCGGACCCGGAGTTCCTGTGGATCCCGGAGATGCTGGACCCGCCCACGCACTCCGTGTGGCGGCGCCTCCTCGGCCGCTACTTCTCCCCGAGCACCGTCGCCGCCCGGGAACCGGAGATCCGACAGGTGGCGGGGGAGATGATCGACAAGCTCAGGGGCCACGACAGTGCCGACGTGCTCGACGACTTCGCGCGCCGTTTCCCCACCCTGATCTTCATGCGCCTGATGGGCCTGCCCGAGGAGGACCTGCCCACCTTCCTCGCCTGGACCCACGAACTGCTGCACCTCTCGCACGGCGAAGACCCGGACGGCGCCCGGCAGATGACCGCCATGCGCGAGGTGTCGGCCTACTTCGAGGAACAGATTGCCCTGCGCCGCAAGGCCCCGCGCGACGACCTGCTCTCCCACGCCATGGCCTGGCGGTTCGACGGCGAACCGATCGACGACCGGGACATGCACGCTTTCTGCATCCTGATGTTCCAGGCCGGCTTCGACACCGTTCCCATCTCCATCGGCTGGGCGCTCTACCACTTCGCCACCCATCCCGAGCAGCGGGCGGAGATCCTCGCCGACCCGTCCCTCATCCTCACCGGGGTCGAGGAGATCCTGCGCGTCTACTCGTTCGTCGTCCCGGCGCGCAAGGCGACGAAGGACGTCGAGATCGGCGGTTGCCCGGTCAAGGCGGGGGAGATGGTGATGCTGCCGCTCGCGGTCACCAACCGCGACCCCGAGCGCTACGACAACCCGCTGCAGGTGGACCTGCACCGCAAGGCCACCAACCACATCGCCTTCGGCTCCGGCCCGCACCGCTGCCTGGGCTCGCACCTGGCGCGCCTCGAACTCAACGTGGCGGTCGAGGAGTGGCACCGGCGCATCCCCGACTACCGGGTCGCCCCCGGCCAGGAGCTGTGGCAGCACGGGAACATGTACGGCATCAAGTCGCTGCGTCTGGAGTGGTGACCGGGCATGACCCCTCCTCTCAGCGCGACGGATCTCTACCACACCGGGATCGTGGTCCCGGACATCGAGGCGTGGAAAGCCCGGATGACCGAGGTCGCCGGCCACCACTGGACCGAGACCATGACCGGCGACCTGCAGGTCCGCCTGGCCGACGGCGAACGCGCGCTGCGACTGCGGTACGCCTACTCGCTCGACGCACCGCACATCGAACTCGTCCAGGAGATCCCCGGCACCCCCTGGACCGCGGCCGAACGCATCGCCACCCACCACCTCGGCTACTTCTGCGACGACGTCCCGACGACGTCCAAGCGGCTGGAGGAGGCGGGCTTCCCCCTGGAAGCGTGCGCGATCGTCGACGGCAGCCCGTCGGTCTTCGCCTACCACCTGGATCCCTCCGGCGTACGGATCGAGATCGTCGACCGCGCCCGGATCCCGGACTTCGACGCCTACCTCCGCTCGAAGGCCCCGACGTGGCAGTGATGTTCACCGAGGAACAGGACGAACTCCGAGCCGTGCTGCGCCGTTTCCTGTCTGAGAAGGCGCCGAGCGAGGCGGTGCGCCGCTGGATGGAGTCCGACGAGGGTCACGATCCAGGGTTGTGGAGGCAGATGGCGGGCCAACTCGGCCTGCACGGACTGGCGTTGCCCGAGGAGTACGGCGGTTTCGGCGGCGGGCCCGTCGAGTTGGGGATCGTGATGGAGGAACTGGGCCGGGCCCTGCTGCCCTCCCCGTACTTCGCCACCGTGGCCCTCGCCGGACAGGCCCTCGCCGTGTCAGGCGACGACACGGCGAAGGCCCGCTGGCTGCCCGCGATCGCCGACGGCTCGCTGACCGGCACGCTGGCGCTGGCCGAGGAGAGCGGGTCGTGGAACGTCGAGGATGTGACGACCGAGGCCGTCCGAGGTGACGACAGCTGGCGGGTGTCGGGCACGAAGATGTTCGTCATCGACGGCCACAGCGCCGACCTGCTTCTCGTCGTGGCCCGCGCGGACACCGGCCCCGCACTGTTCGCCGTCGACGGCGGGGCGAGCGGAGTGACCCGCACCCGGCTGGAGACCCTCGACCCGACGCGGCGGCTGGCGCGCATCGACCTCGACGGCGCCCCGGCGCAGCGGGTCGGCCCGGAGGGGGACGCCACCGCGTATCTGCGCACAGTGCTCGATCTCGCCGTCGTGGCACTGGCCGCCGAACAGGTCGGCGGGGCGCGGGCGTGTCTGGACGCGGCGGTGGAGTACGCGAAGGTGAGGGTGCAGTTCGGCCGCCCCATCGGGTCGTTCCAGGCGGTCAAGCACAAGTGCGCCGACATGCTGCTGAAGGTCGAGGGCGCCCGGTCGGCGGTGTACCACGCGATGTCCGTGGCGGCCGAAGGCGTGGGGGACCTGCCGGTGCCGGCGACGGCCGGGAGCGCGGGCGAACTACCCGTGTCCGCCGCCCTCGCCGCGGCCTACTGCGCCGACGCCTTCACCCACGCAGCCAAGGAGAACATCCAGATCCACGGCGGCATCGGCTACACGTGGGAGCACGACGCGCACCTCCATCTCAAGCGCGCGAAGTCGTCCGAGCAGCTCTTCGGCAGCCCGGCGACACACCGGGGTCGGCTGGCCGACCTGGTCGGCATCTCCGTAGCCACCGCGAAGGAAGGCTGAGCACGTGGGAATTCGCGACCGCCTGTCCCGCCTGCTGGCCGAAGCGGCCGCCGACGCCGAGGCGATCGAGCACGAGGGCCAGTGGTGGACCTGGGGGCGGGTCCAGGACACCGCCCGGCAGGTCGTCGAGGCACTGGACGCGGCGGGCCTGCGGGACGGCGCCCGCGTCGGTGTCGTCCTCGAGAACCGGCCCGAGCACGTCGCCGTGGTCGCCGCGGTGCTCGCCTCCGGGCGCTGTCTGGTGATGCTGAGCCCCTTGCAGCCGGCCGCGCGGCTCGCGTCCGACATCGCAGGCTGTGAGCTGCCCGTCGTCGTCTCCGGCGCCGAACCCCTCGCCCGAGAGGGCGTGTTGGGAGCGGTGACCGCACACGGAGCGGCCCTGGAGCTGGGCACGGACGGCACGCTGCGACCCGTCGGCGGCACGGCACCCGCGGTGGCGCCGGCCAACCCCGGAGTCGTCGTGGAGATGCTCACCTCCGGCACCACCGGCCCCCCGAAACGCGTCCACCTGCGCATCGGCCAGCTCGACCAGGCGCTCGTCTCCGGCGGCCAGACCCCGAAGCCGGACCGGCTGCTGTCACGGTCGGCGGCGCTCGTGGCCACACCCCTCGTGCACATCGGCGGACTGTGGCGGGCGCTCGCCTGTCTCGCGACCGGGCGCCGCATGCTCCTGCTGCCCAGGTTCGCCGTCGAACCCTGGGTGAGCGTGGTGGAGCGGCACCGGCTGCGGGCGGCGAGCCTGGTCCCGGCGGCCATCCGCGCCGTCCTCGACGCGGACGTGCCGAAAGAGCGGCTGGCGAGCCTGCAGGTCATCACCTCCGGCACCGCGCCCTGCCCGGCCGAACTCGCCGACGGCTTCTTCCGGACGTACGGCATCCCCGTCCTGATGACCTACGGGGCCACGGAGTTCGCCGGAGCGGTGGTCGGCTGGACGCTGCCCCTGCACGAGCGGTGGTGGCAGCGGAAGGCGGGCAGCGCCGGGCGTGCCTTCGACGGTGTCGAACTGCGGGTGACCGGCGAGGACGGAGCCGAGCTGCCCGTCGGCAGGACCGGCCGGCTGGAGGTCCGCACCGAGCAGAGCACCCGGGGCGGCCGGGCATGGACGCGCACCAGCGATCTCGCCCGGATCGACGCCGACCGGTTCGTCTGGATCGAGGGACGCGCGGACGACGCCATCATCCGCGGCGGCTTCAAGGTGCAGCCGGAGACGGTCAAACGCGTCCTGGAGACCCACCCGGCCGTGCGGGAGGCGGCCGTGGCGGGGTTGCCGGACGCGCGGCTGGGCGAGGTACCGGTCGCGGCGGTCGAGGCCGAGCCGGGACGGCCCGCCCCGGAGATCGCCGACCTCGTCGCCCTCTGCAGGGCCCGGCTCACCCCGTACGAGGTGCCGGCGCACATCCTCGTACTCGACGCACTGCCCCGGACCCCGTCGAGCAAGGTGAGCCGCGTCGAGTTCATCGAGCTGATCCGTGCCGGGCTCACCAGGGAGAACCAGCGATGACGACGACCGACGAGCGCTTCGGCGTGCTCACCGACAAGGCCGTCGAGCGCTCCCGCCGACGCCTCGGCGTCCCCCAGCCCCAGCGCAACCCCCCGCACAACTACGAGGTGACCCGGGACGGCGTACGCCACTTCGCGTACGGCTACGGCGACGACAACCCCCTCTACTGCGACCCGGACCACGCCTCCGGCACTCGCTGGGGCTCGCTGGTCGCACCGCCCACCTTCCTCTACACCATGGGCGAGGACGCCGCCCCGACGCCGGACGCCGAGACCAAGGCACTGCTCAAGGGCGACCCCTTCGCCGGGCTCGGCTCCTACCAGGCGATGATGGAATTCGAGTGGTGGCGCCCGCTCCAACTAGGTGATCGCTGCCGGGTGTTGCAGACCCAGGTGGGCGTCCACCTCAAGCCCAGCCGCTTCGGCGGGCGCACGGCCCACGTGGTGCGCGACTACCTCTACGCCAACGGGCGCGGCGAGATGCACGCCCTCAGACGCGGCACGTGGATCAACGCCGAGCGGCACACCTCGAAGAAGAGGGCGAAGGAACAACTCGTCCAGCAGCCCTACACCCCCGAGCAACTCGCCGAGATCGACGCGGCGTACGCGGCCGAGACACGCCGTGGTGCCGAGCCCCGCCACTGGGAGGACGTCGAGATCGGCGAGGAGCTCCAGCCCCGGGTGAAAGGCCCGTTGACCACCACCGACGTCGTCGTCTGGCACCTGGGCTGGGGCATGCAGCTCACCCCGCCCGGGGCGTTCGGGATCGCCGCGAAGGTCCGCCGCAAGGCCCCAGGCCTCTACCCGCCGAACCCGCTCAACATCCCCGACACCGTGCAGCGCCTGCACTGGGAGCCGGAACGGGCAAGGGAGTTGGGCCTGCCGGGCCCCTACGACTACGGCGGCATGCGCGAGACGTGGCTGTGCCATCTGCTCACCGACTGGATCGGCGACGACGGCTGGCTGTGGAAACTCCGCTGCGAGCACCGGAAGTTCAACTACCAGGGCGACACCACCTGGGTACGCGGCACGGTCGTCGACAAACGCCGGGTGGACGGGCGGGCCGAGGTGCACATCGAGGTGCGCTGCGAGAACCAGCGGGGCGAGGTCACCACCCCCGGTACGGCCGTCGTGCTCCTGCCGACCCGCGACCGCGCCGTCGAACTGCCGGCACCGCCCGCCGACGACCTGGACGGCATGGTCGCGCATGAACTGGCCAGGTTCGCCGTCAATTGAGAATCCAGGAGGCATACGTGTCGGACGAAGTACTGGTGGAACGCCGGGGCGCGGTCCAGGTCATCACGATCAACCGCCCGGCGAAGAAGAACGCGCTGGACGCCGGAGTGGCCGCCGGAGTCGCGGCCGCGGTGGACGAGCTCGACGAGTCGGACGAGTTGCGGGTCGGCGTGCTCACGGGGGCGGGCGGCACGTTCTCGGCGGGCATGGACCTCAAGGCGTGGCTGCGGGGCGAGACGCCCGCGATCGAGGGCCGCGGCCTGTGTGGCATCAGCATGACCCCGCCGCGCAAACCGCTCATCGCCGCGGTCGAGGGCTGGGCCCTGGCCGGCGGCTTCGAACTCCTGCTGGCCTGCGATCTGGTCGTGGCCGCCCGCACGGCACGGCTCGGCGTGCCCGAGGTGACCCGGTCACTCGTCGCCCGCGCGGGTGCGGCCCTTCATCTGCCGCGCCGGATCCCGTACGCCATCGCCGTGGAACTGCTGCTGACCGGTCAGCCGATCGACGCCGAACGAGCCGCCGCCCACGGCCTGATCAACCGGCTCACCGACGAGGGCGGCGCGCTCGACGGCGCACTCGAACTCGCGGAGACCATCGCGAAGAACGGCCCCCTGGCGGTCGCGGCGACCAAGGAGATCGCCCGCTCCACCGCCGACTGGACCCTGGACGAGGCGTGGGGCAGGCAGTTCGACATCGCCGAGCCGGTGTTCCAGTCACAGGATGCCCGGGAAGGGGCGGCGGCGTTCGCGGAGAAGCGGGTGCCGGTCTGGAAGGGGCGCTGACCGTGACGGCCGGCGCCACAGGGCCTCTCGTCGGCTGCCGGGTCGTCGAACTCGGCGGCATCGGACCGGGGCCGTTCGCCGGGATGCTCCTGGCCGACCTCGGCGCGGAGGTCGTCCGCGTGGACCGGCCCGGGCGGGCCGATGAACCGGGCGCGGGCGGACCGGCGGACGTGCTCAACCGGGGCAAGCGGTCGGTCGTACTCGACCTGAAGAACCCGACTGAGACCGCCGCACTCCTCCAGCTCGTCGAGCACGCCGACGTGTTGATCGAGGGCTTCCGTCCCGGCGTCACCGAACGCCTCGGCATCGGCCCGCACGACTGCCTGGCCCGCAACCCCCGCCTCGTCTACGGCCGGATGACCGGCTGGGGCCAGGACGGACCCCTCGCGGCCGCGGCCGGACACGACATCACCTACATCGCGCTGACCGGCGCACTCGGCGCCATCGGCGACCCGGACGGCCCGCCGCAGATCCCGCTGAACCTCGTCGGCGACTTCGGGGGCGGCGGCTGCTACCTCGTCATCGGCATCCTGGCCGCCCTGCACTGCGCCCGGCGCACCGGCCGCGGCCAGGTCGTCGACGCCGCCATCGTCGACGGCACCGTCCACCTCCTCGCCAGCACCTTCGCCAAGCTCGCGCGCGACGAGTGGAGCGACGAGCGGGGCGTCAACCGCTTCGACGGCGGCTGGCCGTTCTACGCCGTGTACGAGACCAAGGACGGCCGCCATGTGGCCGTCGGCGCGCTGGAGCGCAAGTTCTACCGGAGCCTGGTCGACCTGCTCGACCTGGACGTGGACCCGGACCGGCAGCACGACCGATCGGCCTGGCCGGAGCTACGGCAGCTGTTGACGAAGCGGTTCGCGGAGCGCACCCGGGACGAGTGGGCCGAGCTCTTCGAGGGCACCGACGCCTGCGTGGCGCCCGTCCTGAGCCTCACGGAGGCGGCCGCCCACCCGCATCTCGCCGCGCGGGCAAGCCTGTTCACCCGCGACGGAGTGGTCCAGCCCGCCGCCGCGCCCCGCTTCTCGGCGACCCCGTCGAGCCCGGGCCACACGGCTCGGGCCGTCGGCGCGGACACCCGGGCCGTGTTCCGCGACTGGGGCGTGCGGGTCCCCGAATGACCGTACGACCGTACTGACCAAGGGAGTTGTCATGCGAGACGCCGTCATCGTCGACGCCGTACGCACACCCATCGGCAAGCGCAACGGCACGCTCGCCCCGGTGCACGCGGCGGATCTGTCGGCCGAGGTGCTCAAGGCCCTCGCCGAGCGCACCGGCATCGACCCCGGCACGGTGGACGACGTGGTCTGGGGGTGTGTCACCCAGATCGGCGACCAGTCCAGCAACGTCGGCCGGTTCGCGGTGCTCGCCGCCGGCTGGCCCGAACACGTCCCGGCCGTCACGGTCAACCGGGCCTGCGGCTCCAGCCAGCAGGCGGTCGACCAGGCCGCGCACGCCGTCATGGCGGGCCAGTACGACCTCGTGGTCGCGGGCGGCGTCGAGACCATGAGCCGGGTGCCACTCGGCTCGCACCGGACCACCGGTCAGCCGTACGGCCCCGCCGCGATCGCCCGCTACGACGGTTTCGAGTTCAGCCAGGGCGTCGGCGCCGAACTCATCGCCGAACGCTGGGAGTTGAGCCGCACCCGCCTCGACGAGTTCGCCTCCGAGTCGCACGCGAAGGCCGCCGCCGCCATCGACGCGGGCGTCTTCGACGACCACATCGTGCCGATCGAGGTCGACGGCACCAAGTTCGGTGTGGACGAAGGGCTGCGGCGCGGCACGTCGGTGGAGAAACTCGCCGGCCTCAAGCCGTCGTTCAAGGAGAACGGCGTGATCCACGCCGGGAACTCCTCCCAGATCTCCGACGGCGCGGCCGCCCTGCTCATCACCACCCCGGAACGGGCCCGCGAGCTCGGCCTCACACCGATCGCCCGCTACCACTCCGGAGCGGTCAGCGGCGCGGACCCGATCACGATGCTGCTCGGCCCGATCCCGGCGACCGAGAAAGTGCTGCGCCGCTCCGGACTGACCATCGACGACATCGGCGTCTACGAGGTCAACGAGGCTTTCGCGCCTGTGCCGTTGGCCTGGCTGGCCGAGACCGGCGCCGACCCCGAGCGGCTCAACCCGCTGGGCGGGGCGATCGGAGTCGGTCACCCGCTCGGCGGCTCCGGCGCCATCCTGATGACACGACTGCTGGCCCAGATGCGGCGCGAGAACCTCCGCTACGGACTCCAGACCATGTGCGAGGGCGGCGGCACCGCGAACGCCACGATCGTCGAGCTGGTGTGATGACCCGGCCCCTGCCCCAACCCACGCTCGCCAGCGCCGAGTTCTGGCGGTCCGGCGCCGAAGGGGTGCTCAGGATCTCCCACTGCGCGGACTGCGGACGGTACTTCCACCCGCCGCTGCCGGTGTGTCCCTCGTGCAGAAGCCGCGCCGTGGCCCTCGCTCCCGTCTCGGGCCAGGCCGTGGTCGTCGGCTTCAGCGTCAACCACCAGACCTGGCTGCCGAAGTTCCCGCCGCCGTACGTCGTCGCCGTGGTCGCTCTCGCTGAGGACGACCGGGCTCGGCTGACCACCAACATCGTGGGCTGCGAGCCCGACGAGGTGCGCGTCGGCATGCGGGTCCGCGTGTGCTTCGAGCGGCTCGAAGAGGACGTGTACGTCCCCCTGTTCGAGCCGGACGCGGAAACCGCTGAAGGCCCGTTGCCCGCACCACGCGAGGTCCGGGCACGGCCCATGGTTTCTCCGCGCAAATACGAGGACAAGGTCGCCCTGACCGGTGTGGGGCAGTCACGCGTGGGCCGCCGCCTGATGGTCGACCCGCTCTCCCTGACCGTCGACGCCTGCCTGGCCGCGGTTACGGACGCCGGGCTCGACCTCGACGACATCGACGGGCTCTCCACCTACCCCGGCCCTCGCCCCGACGGCATGAGCGAGGGTGGCGTCACCGCCCTCACCGAGGCCCTGCAACTCCGTCCCACCTGGGTCAACGGGGCGAGCGAAGTGCCTGGCCAGATCGGCTCGATCACCGCGGGCATGCTGGCGGTGGCGGCCGGCCTGTGCCGCCATGTGCTGTGCTTCCGTACGGTCTGGGAGTCCTCCCACGCGGCCATGGTCCGGTCCGGCCGCTGGGAGAGCTCCGGTGCTCGCGCCACCGGCATGTTCGAGTTCCGGGCGCCCTTCGGAGCCATGTCGGCCGCCCAGTGGATCGGCTGCAACGCCTCGCACTACCTGCACCGTTACGGCGTTGGCCGCGAGGCCCTCGGCGCGATCGCCGTCACCGCGCGGGCGGGCGCGGCCCGTAACCCCGAAGCCCTGCACCGCGATCCGATGACGCTCGACGATTACTTCGACGCCCGTATGATCACGACCCCGTTCGGCCTCTACGACTGCGACGTCCCGTGCGACGGAGCGGTGGCCGTCGTGGTGTCGGCGATCGAGACGGCGTACGACCGCCCCCGCCCGCCCGTCCTGGTCGAGTCCGTGGGCACGGCCGTCCTCGAACGGCTCAGCTGGGACCAGGACACCCTGACCCACATCCCCCAGTCCCAGGGCCCGTCCGCCCACCTCTGGACCCGCACCGACCTCACCCCCGCCGATGTCGACGTGGCGCTCCTCTACGACGGGTTCACCTTCAACGCCCTGTCCTGGATCGAGGGTCTCGGCTTCTGCGGGCCGGGCGAGGCGACCGACTTCATCGCCGGTGGCAAGACCATCGCCCTGGACGGCAACCTCCCGCTGAACCCGCACGGCGGCCAGCTCTCGGCCGGCCGCCTGCACGGCTACGGCTTCGTCCGCGAGGCCATGCTGCAACTGCGTGGCGACGCGCACGGGCGTCGGGTCGAGGACGCCCGGGTCGCGGTGGTGACGGCGGGCGGGGGAGTGCCGTCGGGGGCGATGCTGTTGAGGAGAGCGGAGTAGGCGGCTCTTCAGCAGCGGTCTTCAGAAGCGGCTCTTCAGAAGGTGACGACGACCTTCTCCGCGGCGCCCGGAGTCAGCGCGAGCTCGAACGCCCGGTCCACCTCCGAGAACGGCACCCGGTGGCTGATCAGCTTGGCGAACCGGTCCTTGTGCGCGGCGAGTTCGGCGGTGACCTCGAAGATCTCGGTGGGGTAGCCCTGCGAGGCGATGAGCGTGAGCTCGCTGCGCAGCATCCCACCCAGGTCGATGGCATCCGACTTCTTCTGTACGGCCACCATCACCAGCTTCGCGTTCCACTTCGCGGCGTCGACGACGGCCTGGAAGACGGCCGGGACCCCGGCGGCGTCGATGTAGGTGTCGGTGCCCGGGCGCGGCTGTCCGAGTGCGTTGGCCGCTTGGCCGTGCAGTGCGGTCAACCGGGCGGTCACGTCCTCGTTCCTGGAGTCGATGACCGCGTCGGCGCCGACGGCCAGCGCGGTCTCCAGCCGCTCGGGGATGACGTCGGCGACGACCACGTGCTCCACGCCGCGCAGCTTCAGCCAGATGGTGGCGCCCAGCCCGATCGGCCCGGCACCGAAGACCACGACCTTGTCGGCAGGCTTCGCGCCGGAGCGGTTCACACAGTGCCGGGCGACCGCCATCGGCTCGTTGAGTGCGGCCACGTCGAAGGGCAACTCGTCCGGGAACACCGCCACGCTCTCGCCCAGTACGGCGTCCTCGATGAGGAGGTACTCGTTCATCCCGCCGAGCTCGCCGCCGCAGCCGATGATCCCGGAGGGTGCCCCCTGCGGGTTGACGACCACCCGGTCGCCGACCTTCAGGTCCGTGACCTCGGCGCCCACCTCGACGACCTCACCGGCGGGTTCGTGGCCGAGCGGCAGCGGGACCACCGAGCCGTCGGGGTTGTTGTAGGGGGTGCCGCCCATATGGACGAAGAACGTGTCGGTGCCGCAGATCCCGCATGCGCGGATGCGGACGAGCGCGTCCTTGGGGCCGGGCGCGGGGCGCTCGACCTCCACGACCTCGATCTCGTTCTTCCCGCCGCTCAGGACGGACTTCATGGTGGCCATGGAAGCTCCTTGCTCAGGCGGCCGGTCACCAGGTGACGGGCAGCTCGTAGATGCCGTACGCCTGCGAGTCCTCCTTGAACTTCAGCTCCGAGACGTCGACCGCGAGCCGCAGGGTCGGCACGCGGCGGAACAGGGTGCTGAAGACGACATGCAGTTCGATGCGGGCCAGCTGCTGCCCGACGCACTGGTGCGGGCCCCAGCCGAACGCGTGGTGGTGCGCCGCGTTGCGGGTGAGATCGAGCTTCTCGGGCTCGGGGAAGGCTTGTGGGTCCCAGTTGGCCGCGGGGAGCGAGGCGATGACTCCCTCGCCGGCGCGTATGGTCTCGCCCTCGAACTCGATGTCGTCCAGCACCGCCCGCCGGGCCAGCAGATGGGGGATGGTGAGGTACCGCAGCAGTTCCTCGACGGCCTTCGTCACATACTTCGGGTCGTCGGCGTTCTCGCGCAGAGCCGCGAGCTGGTCGGGGTTCTCCAGCAGCAGCGCGGTGCCCAGCGTGATCATGTTGGCGCTGGTGTCGTGGCCGGCCACCAGCAGGATGTGCCCGAGAGCGGCGGCGTCGGGCATGGTGAGTACGCCCTCCGCGACCTTGGCCCCGAGGTCGGACAGCACGTCCTCGCCGGGTTCGGCCGTCTTGGCCTCGATCAGGCCGGTGATGTAGCGGCGCAGATCTGCCGTCGAAGTGGCGGCTTCCTCCGGTGTCTTGAAGCGCGCGTTGGTGACGCCGGCGTGCTTCTGGAAGAAGTTGTGGTCCTCATACGGCACCCCGAGCAGCGCGCAGATCATCAGCGACGGCAGCGGGAGGGACAGGGCCTCGTTGAGGTCGACCGGCTTCGGTCCCGCCAGCATCCGGTCGAGCAGGTCGTCGGTGATCTGCTGGATCTCCGGGCGGAGCTTCTCCATCCGGTGCCGGGTGAAGGAGTTCGACAGCATCCGGCGCCAGCGCGTGTGCTCGGCCCCGTCGGCGTTGTTGATCATCGGCTGTGTCTGGGCGGCGTGCGCCTTCATGGCCTCGGTCGTGTGCGGGTATCCGGGCGCACCGATGTTGGCGCTGAGCCGCGGGTCGGTCATCAACTCGCGCTGCGCGGCGTGGGTCGTGACGAGCCACGGGGTGGTGCCGTCCCAGGTCCGGGCGCGTTGCACGGGCTTGCCGGACTCGTGCAGTTCGAGCAGGCCCGGCGGCGGTGCGAACGGGCACTGGCTCGACCGGGGGGAGGGGAACTCCGGAAGTTCCCCAGCGACGTCGGTTCCGGACACGTTCTCAGTCATGGTTCCTCGCCTTCGCGTAGCGTCTGCGGAACATTACGCCGACCGGTCGGTACAATCAATGAAATCGTCCGAGGGGGCGAGGGACCGAAGAAGGTCAACGAGACTCGCGCGGCAGCCCCAACCCCCGCTCGGCGACCTGCGTCCGCAGGACCTCGTTCGCCCCGCCCGCGATCGTGTACGCACGCGAGTACAGATGGGCGTCCTGCCACCAGCCGTCGGCCACCGCCTCCGGGTCGCCCTCGGTGAGCAGGCCGTCCGTGCCCTGCAGGCGCAGACCGAAGTCGGCGAGGTCGTGGTTGAGCTCGCTGAAGAAGATCTTGCCGAGGAGGGCGTCGGCCGGCTGTTCCGTGCCGTGCAGCATCCGCGACTGCGCGAGGCCGATCATCGCGGCGTTGACGTGGACCCGGGCGGCGAGCTCGCCGAGCGCCTGCCGGGTGGCGGAGTCGTCCAGCCCCTCCGCCAGCCGTACGAGCTCCTCCAGTACGGCGGCCAGCTCGGCGCCGCGCGCGGCCACCCCGGAACGCTCCCGGCCCAGGCTGCTCATCGCCACCCGCCAGCCGTCGTTCACCCGGCCGATCACGTTCGCGGCCGGGATCCTGACACCGTCCAGGAAGACCTCGTTGAAATCGGTGGTCCCGGTGATCTCGCGCAGCGGCCGCACCTCGACCCCCGGACTGCGCATGTCCAGCGCGAACGCCGTGATGCCCCTGTGCTTCGGGGCCTCGGCGTCGGTGCGCGCGAGCAGGTAACCCATGTCGGCGTGCTGGCCGTTGGTCGTCCAGACCTTCTGGCCGTCGACGACGAACACCGCCTCGTCGCCCTCGCGGCGTGCCCGGGTACGCAGCGCCGCCAGGTCGCTGCCCGCCTCCGGCTCGCTGAACAGCTGGCACCACACGTCCTCACAGCTGCGGATGCGGGGCAGGAAACGTGCCCGCTGCTCGTCGGTGCCGAAGTCGATGAGGGCCCCCGAGGCCAGCGAGGCCGCGCCGACGGGCGGCCAGGTGCGGGCGCGGGCGATCTCCTCGGCGACGACGGACGGTTCGAGGGGGTGGGCGTCGGGCCTGCCGCCGTACTCGACGGGCCAGTCGATACCGAGGAAGCCCGCCTCGTAGAGCTTCGCGGTCCACTCCCGGATCGCCGGCATCAGCCCGGGTTCGGGGGCGCGCACTCCGGAGTGCGTCTTGATGCCGGGCGCGTGCTCCGTCACAAAGGCGCGCACCTTCCCGCGGAACGCCTCCAGCTCGGGCATGGACTCCAGTCGCATCGCTGTCGGCTCCTTGTCGTCCTGCGGCCGTGGGACGGGTCGTCCTGTGACCATGAGGCGAAATGAGTATACTTTAACCATGGCCTTGGCCCGTCTGCCAGTGCCCGGTGTTTGTGGCGAATAGACTGGGGATCCGCAATATCCCCGCAGAGGAGTTGGCCCATGGCGACTGCCGTCGACCGCGAGCCCGCCGACGGCGAGACCGGTCTGCCGGTCGGGAAGCTGGCCGCGCAGACCGCGCAGCGCATCGAGGCGACCGTGATCCGCCAAGGCTGGCCCGTCGGAGAGTCGCTGGGCTCCGAAGTGGACCTGCGCGAGCAACTCGGCGTGAGCCGCGCGGTGCTGCGTGAGGCCGTACGGCTGGTCGAGCACCACCAGGTCGCCAGGATGCGGCGCGGCCCGAACGGCGGGCTGATCGTCTGTGCCCCCGACGCGGGACCGGCTACCCGGGCCATGGTGATCTACCTCGAGTACGTCGGCACCAGCGTCACCGATCTGCTCCAGGCCCGCCAGCTCCTCGAACCGATCGCCGCCGGCCTCGCCGCCGACCGGATCACCGAGGAGGGCATCGCCACCCTCCGCGCCACCCTCGACTCCGAACTCACCCACTGGGACGACCCGTCGGTCCACTCCCAGGACCCCCTGCACCCGGTGCTCGGCCAGCTGTCCGGCAACCCGGTCCTGCACCTGTTCATCGACGTCCTCACCCGCCTCACCGCCCGGTACGCGCACACCTCCCGGCGCATCTCCAAGGCGGAGATGCACTCGGCGAAGGAGACCTCGCACCGCGAGCACCGCGCCGTGGTCGACGCCGTTGTCGCCGACGACGGAGCCCGCGCGCAGACCGAACTCACCGCTCATCTGGAGTCGGTGGCCGCCTGGATCGAGAAGCACCGGGTGCGCCGCGGGCAGCGGATCTCCGGGAACGTCGTGGAGCCGGAGCTGGTCGAGGGGCCGCGGGCCAAGCTCGCCGAAGTGGTGGCCGCCCGGATCCACGACGACATCGCCGCGCGGGGCTGGCAGGTCGGCATGGTGCTCGGTTCGGAGACGGATCTGCTCTCCCGCTACGAGATCAGCCGGGCCGTCCTGCGCGAGGCCGTACGGCTGCTGGAGTACCACCAGGTTGCCCGGATGCGCCGCGGCCCCGGCGGCGGTCTCGTCGTCACCGAGCCCGAGCCGCAGGCCAGCATCGACACGATGGCGCTCTTCCTCGAATACCAGGGAGTCAAGGCCGACGACCTGCGGATCGTCCGCAACGCCATCGAGCTCGGCATCGTCGCCCGGGTGACCGCCCGCCAGGCCGCGGGCGACACCGAGGTTGCCGAACGCCTCGCGAAGGCGGTCCGGTGGACCACCGAGGGCCCGGCCGACGACCTCCGCAAGGCCGACCTGTTCCACTCCGAACTGGCTGCGCTGGCGAACAACCCCGTGCTCTCCCTCTTCCTCGCCATCATCACCGAGCTGTTCCGCCGGCACGCCTCCGGCCACGACCGGCCGCTCCCGGGAGACAGGGCGGCCGACGAGGTCCAGCACGTCCACCAGCGCATCCTCGACGCGATCGCGCAGGGCGACGCCGGGGTCGCCCGGCACCGGATGCGACGGCATTTGGATGCACTCATTCCCTGGTGGCACTGATCATTCGGCAGATTACCTAGACCCGTAGGGGCAATTACGTATACTCAATAGGGTCCGATCGAAGGAGATTCGATGCGCCGGACTCTGTTCGAGCAGGATCACGAGGATTTCCGCCTCCTGGTCCGCGACTTCATCGCCCGCGAGGTGCTTCCGGTCTACGAGGACTGGCGGCGGGCCGGGCTGGTCCCCCGTGAACTGTTCACCGCACTGGGCAAGTTGGGCATCATCGGCACGGCCATTCCCGAGGAGTACGGCGGGGGCGGCCAGGACGACTACCGCTTCAACGTCGTCATCCAGGAGGAGTGCGCCCGCGCGGGCGTCACCCTGGGTGGCCTGCGGACCCATCTCGACGTGGTGGTCCCGTACTTCACGGGTCTCGCGAACGCCGAGCAGCGGGTCCGCTGGTTCCCGGGACTGGCCTCGGGCGACCTGTACACCGCGATCGCGATGAGCGAACCGGGTACGGGATCCGACCTGGCCGGTGTCGCGACGAGGGCGGTCCGCGAGGGCGACCACTACACGCTCAACGGTGCCAAGACCTTCATCACTGGTGGCCACCACGCCGATCTGGTGATCGTCGTGGCCCGCACCGCCATCGACGCGGACGACCGGCGCGCCGGACTGACCCTGCTGGTCGTGGAGAAGGGCACGCCCGGCTTCACCGTCGGGCGCAAGCTGGAGAAGATCGGCCTCGCCGTGCAGGACACCGTGGAACTGTCCTTCGACGACGTCCGCGTGCCTGTCGCCAACCTCCTCGGTGAGGAGGGCGCCGCCTTCACACTGCTCGGCCGCAACCTCGCCCAGGAGCGGCTGGCCATCGCGGTCGGAGCCGTCGCTCAGACCCGTGCCGCGATCGACCTGACTCTCACCTACGTCCGCGACCGCACCGTGTTCGGCAAACCGGTCGCCCACTTCCAGAACACCAAGTTCGAACTCGCCGCCATGGCCGCAGAGTTGGAGGCCGCCCAGGCCCTCCTGGACGCGGCGATCACCGCGCTCGTCGCCGGTGAGCTGAGTCCGGCCGACGCGGCCAAGACCAAGCTGTTCTGCACCGAGACGCAGGGCCGTGTGGTCGACCGCTGTCTGCAACTGCACGGCGGCTACGGCTACATCCTCGAGTCGCCCATCGCCTGGCTGTACGCCGATGCGCGGGTGACCCGCATCTACGGCGGCACCAGCGAGGTCCTGAAGACCATCATCAGCAAGTCCCTGGGCCTGTAAGGAGTTTGATGTGAACATCGACGGATCGTCGGGGCTGGTCACCGGCGGCGCCTCCGGCCTGGGACTGGCCACCGCGCGCCGCATCGTCGACCGTGGCGGCCGGGTCGTCCTGGCCGACATCTCCGAGGAACAGGGCGTCAAGGCGGTCGCCGACCTCGGTGAAGCCGCCCGCTTCGTCCGCGCCGACGTCACCGACGAGGCCTCGGTCAACGCGGCCCTCGACGCAGCACAGGATGTCGGTCCGCTGCGCTTCGTCGTGCACTGCGCCGGGCGCGGCGGCGACCGCACCCGGATCATCGACCGCGACCGCACCCCCGGCGAGCTCACCGCCTTCGCCGAGGTCATCCGCGTGAACCTGATCGGCACCTACAACGTGCTGCGCCTGGCCGCCGCCCGCCTCTCCGGCAACGAGATCGTCGGTGGCGACCGCGGAGCCGTCGTCCTGACCGCCTCCGTCGCCGCCTTCGACGGCCAGATCGGCCAGACTTCCTACACCGCCGCCAAGGCGGGCGTGCACGGCCTGACCCTCGTCGCCGCCCGCGACCTGGCCAGCTGGCAGATCCGGGTGAACACCATTGCCCCCGGCATCATGGACACCCCCATGCTCGGCCGGCTCCGCGCCGACATCCGCGACGGACTCGCCGCGACCGTGCCGCACCCCAAGCGCCTCGGCGAACCCGACGACTTCGGCCGCCTCGCCGTGGAGATGCTGGAGAACCCCTACCTCAACGGCCAGACGATCCGCCTCGACGGCGCCATCCGCATGGCCCCGCGATGACATCGGCGACGACACAGGCCGAGACCGACGAGCAGTTCCGCGCCCGCCTGCGCGCGTTCCTGACGGAGCAGCACCCCGGCCGCCGCCCCAAGGACCCCGTCGAGCGCCTCGCCTGGCAGAAGAAGTGGCTGGCCACGCTGTACGACGCCGGTTACGCCGGCCCGAGCTGGCCGCGTGAGTACGGCGGCATGGACCTGTCCTTCGCCCGCCAGGTCAGCTACCAGGAGGAGTACGCACGAGCCCGTGTCCCCGGCCCCCTGGGCACCGGACTGGGCATCGCCGCCCCCACCCTCATCAAGTACGGCACGCCCGAGCAGAAGGAGCGCCACCTGCGCCCCATGCTGCGCGGTGACTCGGTGTGGGCCCAGGGCTACTCCGAACCGGAGGCGGGCTCCGACCTCCCCGCCCTGCGCACCACAGCACGCCGCGAAGGCGCGGAGTACGTCGTCAACGGGCAGAAGGTGTGGAACAGTTCGGCCGACATCGCCGACGTCCTCTTCACCCTCGTCCGCACCGGACCGCCCGACTCCCGGCAGAACGGCATCAGTTACCTCCTGATCGACGCCCACGCCCCCGGAGTGACCGTCCGCCCGCTGCGGGACCTCACCGGCGACGCCCACTTCTGCGAGATCTTCTTCGACGACGTGCGCGTGCCGGTCGCCGACCGGATCGGCCCCGAGAACGGCGGCTGGCCCCTGGTCCGCACGAGCCTCGGCCACGAGCGCGCCGCCGGAGCGATGAACCAGGCGGCCCTGTACCGGCGCGTGCTCGACGAGTTGGTCGAGCTGGCGCACGAACGCGGGGCGACCGCCGACCCCCTGGTCCGCGACCGGCTGGCGGACTTCGAGATCCGCGTGACGATCATGCGGCTCACCGGGATGCGGACCATCGCCGACATCATGGCGAAGGGCGAGCCGGGACCGGCCTCCTCGACGTCACGGCTGTTCATCGTGACCTTCGAGCAGGAACTGCACGAGTTCGCCCTGGAGTTGCTGGGCTCCTACGGCATCCTCGGCCGGCGCGATCCGCACGCCGTGCAGCGCGGCCGCTGGGTGTGGGGCTTCCTGCGCACCCGGGCCTCGACGATCGGCGCGGGCACCGCCGAGATCCAGCGCAACACCATCGCCGAGCAGGTACTGGGCCTGCCCCGGGACCCGGCGATGCCGACCACCGGAAGGACGCGATGAGAGCCGCACGCTGTACGCAGTACGGGCCTCCGAACCGTCTGGAGGTCGTCGAACTGGACGACCCCGCACCCGGCCCGGGCGAGGTCCTGGTCCGCGTGCACGCCGCCGCGGTCAACTTCCCGGACGTCCTGCTCGTCTCGAACCGCTACCAGGTCCCCGCACCGCTGCCGTTCACCCCCGGCAGCGAGTTCGCCGGAGTCGTGACCGCGCTGGGCCCCGGCGTGACCGGGCCCCCGGTCGGCTCTCCGGTGGCCGGGGCAGTCATGACGGGTGCGTTCGCCCAGCAGGTCGTCGTGCCGGTCACGGGCCTGCGCCCCGTCCCCGACGGGCTCGACATGATCCATGCCGCCGCCTTCCACGTGACGTACGCGACCGCCTACCACTCGCTGGTAACCGTCGGGCAGGCCGTCGAGGGGGAGTGGGCGGCCGTGCTCGGGGCCGCCGGCGGGGTCGGCTCCGCGGCCGTCGACATCGCGACCCGCCTCGGGATGCGCGTCGTGGCGGCGGCATCGAGCCAGGAACGGCTCACGGTCGCCCGCAAACTCGGCGCGGAGGCCGGTGTGGACTACGTCCACGAGGACCTGAAGACACGCGTCCGGGCGCTGACCGGCGGCGAGGGCGCGCACCTCGTCGTCGACCCCGTGGGCGGCGACCACGCGGAGGCCGCCCTGCGCGCGCTGCGGCGGAGCGGCCGGTTCGTCACGGTGGGGTACGCCGACGGGAAGATCCCCCGGATCCCGCTCAACCTGGTCCTGCTCAAGGACGCGGTCGTACGGGGCTTCGAGATCCGCATGCTGCGCCAGTACGCCCCGGACGCGGTGGCCGCCGGCGACCGGGCGCTCGCCCGGATGGTCCGTGACGGGATGCGCCCGCTCGTCTCCCGCGTCCACCCCCTCGCCGAGGTGGCGTCCGCCCTGACGGACGTGGCGGAACGGCGCACCACCGGCAAGGTGGTCATCGACTTGACCGCGGGAGCGTGAACTCCGCTCAGAACGTCGGGAGTTGGGGGCGCCGCTTGACGTAACCGCCGGCGTCCACACGCATCTGCATGCCGGTCACGTACTGGGACTCGTCCGACACCAGGAACAGCACCATGTCGGCGATGTTCTCCGGCTCGACGTAGGGGATGCCGAACCCGGTCGTCGCCGGGAAGGAGGGCAGTGCGTCCTCGCGGGTGGGGTTCTCCAGGTCGGGCCGGAACGTGCGATACATGACGTCGCTGTTGAGCATGTCCGTGTTGACGTTGGTGGGGTGGAGCGCGTTGACCCGGATCTGCCGGGACGCGAGGACCGTCGCCAAGTCATGGACGAAAGAGGCCACTTGGCGCTTGGCGAACGAATAGCCCAGCCCGCCGGGCCCGTTGGCCGGGTTGTCCGTGGTCGCGGGTATCAGCCCGGCGATCGACCCGGTCGCGACGATCGAGGCGCCGTCGGGCAGATGGGGCAGAGCGGCGTCGACCGCGTGCACGACGCCGTTGAAGTCGACCGTGACGGCGTCCAGGAAGGCCTGGACGCTCTTCCCGGCCCCGATCGGGCAGATGCCGGCCTGGGCCACGACCGCGTCGAGCCGTCCCAGCTCGGCCACCCCCTCCGCCACCACCGCCTTGAGCGCGGCCGGATCCCGCACATCGGCCTTGCGGGCGACGATGCGCCGGCCGAGCTTCTCGACCTGCCGGACCGTCTCCTCCAGGTCCTCGGCGGTGGCCAGCGGGTAGCCGTTGGTGGCGATGTCCTCACAGAGGTCCACGGCGATGATGTCGGCGCCCTCCGTGGCGAGCCGGATCGCCTGGGCCCGGCCCTGGCCGCGCGCGGCCCCGGTGATGAAGACGACCTTGTCCTGCACTCGACCCATGGGGTCTCCTTCCGTCGAACAAAAGAGTAGCCTTAATGCTGGCTCAGTGAGCCTGAGCGTCTCGATGATCGCCGAATCATGCGGGACATCGGTGATCGCTTCCGCTGAGTGGGACTTGTTCAGTGCACACAATGTGCCCGGTGCTAGAGAGTCTGCGAGACCGAGGGAGCGCAAAGTGCCGTTGCAGCCGTGGATGAAGTTGCTGTCGACCGACGACCATCTGATCGAGCCGCCGCACCTGTGGTCGGACCGACTGCCGGCGAGGTTCCGGGAGGCGGGTCCGCGCATCGTGGAGAAGCCGAGGGGAGAGGGGCAGGCGCCTGCCGAGGTGTGGGTCTACGAGGACCGGGTCTACCCCTACATCGGCCTGAACGCCGTAGCGGGCAAGAGCCCCGAGGAGTTCGGCCTCGAACCGACGCGCTACGACGAGATGATCCCGGGCTGCTACGACCCGAAGGCCCGGATCCGTGACATGGACCTGGACGGGGTGTGGGGCGCCCTGTGCTTCCCGTCATTCCCGGGGTTCTCCGGACATGTCTTCCTGGACGGCAAGGACCGGGAGCTCGCGCTGCTGTGCGTCCAGGCCTGGAACGACTTCGTCCTGGACGAGTGGTGCCCCACCGCGCCGGGCCGGCTCATCCCCCTGGCCATCATGCCGCTGTGGGACGTCGACGCCTGTGTCGCCGAGATCCACCGGACCGCCGCCAAGGGCGCCAAGGCGATCTCCTTCCCGGAGAACCCGGCCCCGCGCGGTCTGCCGTCCTTCCACACCGACTACTGGGACCCGCTGTTCTCGGCGGCCGAGGAGACCGACCTGCCCCTGTGCCTGCACTTCGGGACCTCGGGCCGGGCACCGAAGACCGCCGACGAGGCCCCGTTCGCCGTGACGATCGCCCTGTTCGGCTGCAACGCCATGTACGCCACCGCCGACCTGCTCTTCTCCCCGGTGCTGCACAAGCACCCCAAGCTGAAGATAGGCCTCTCCGAGGGCGGCATCGGCTGGATCCCCTACCTGCTGGAGCGCAGCGACGGCACCTGGGAACGGCACCGCTTCTACCAGAACGTCAACCAGAGCGTGCGGCCCTCGGAGCTGTTCCACAGGCACTTCCACGGCTGCTTCATCGACGACCGCTTCGGCGTCGAGAACCGCCACCACGTCGGCATCGACAAGATCACCTGGGAGTGTGACTACCCGCACTCCGACTCCTACTGGCCCAAGAGCCGCGCCTACGCCGCCGAGGTCCTGGCCGACGTGCCCGACGACGAGGTCCACCAGATCGTGGAGCTGAACACCCGCCGCATCTACAACCTCCCCGCATGAGCCGCCTCCCGGAGTCCGAGCGCTCCGACTGGACCGACCTCGACCTGCTCACCCGCGAGGAGGCCCACGGCCGTCTCCTGGCCGAGATCGCCGACACGGACGTTCGCCTGGCCGAACTCGGCGAGGGTGAGTCCGACGCGGCCGAACGTGAGCTCCTGCAGTCCCGGTTGCGCGCTCTGCGGGAGGCCGCCGAGGACCTGATCGACCACTCGAAGAAGGGCTGAGGCGGGCATGGGACGTGTGGAGGGCAAGGTCGCGCTCATCACCGGAGCGGCGCGGGGGCAGGGCCGCTCGCATGCCGTACGGCTGGCCGAGGAGGGCGCGGACGTCGTCGTCACCGACGTCTGCCACGACATCAGCGAGGAACTGCCGTACTCGCTGGCGACGAAGGAACAGCTCGAAGAAACGGCCGAGTTGGTGAGGAAGACCGGTCGGCGATGTGTCGCCGTCCAGGCCGATGTCCGTTCTATCGCCGAGATGCGCGCCGCCGTCGACGCGGCTCGCGAGGAGTTCGGGCGGCTCGACATCGTCCTCGCCAACGCCGGTGTCATGAGCATCGGTGCGGCCTGGGAACTGTCCGAGGACGCCTGGGACGTCGTCGTCGACGTCAACCTCAAGGGCGCCTGGAACAGCGCGCGGGCCGCGATCCCCTGGATGATCGAGGCGGGGGAGGGCGGCTCGATCGTCATCACCAGCTCGGCCGCCGGTATCCGCGGCCATGTGCCGTACGCCCATTATGTGGCCGCCAAACACGGAGTGGTTGGCCTGATGAAGGCCCTGTCCAACGAACTCGCCCCGCACCGCATCCGGGTGAACACCGTCCACCCCACCGGCGTCAGCGACACGGGCATCACCGTCGGCGTGCCCATCGAGGAACTCGCCGCGCGCGAACCGCTGTTCGGCCTCGCCGCGATGAATCCGCTCGCCCCCTACGTTGAGCCGCGGGACGTGTCGAACGCCGTCCTGTTCCTGGCCTCGGACGAGGCACGGTACGTCACGGGACTTCAGTTCACCGTCGACGCGGGGTCGACCAACAAGCCGTAGGTCGGGGAGGGCACATGACAATGTCGACGGTCGGGTTCCTCGGCGCCGGGCAGATCGGCGAACCCATGGTCGAGCGGCTGCTCGCGGCCGGTCACCAGGTGCGCCTGTACGCACGGCGGGCGGAGGTGCGCGCGCGGCTCTCGGCCGCGCAGCTCGTGGCGGAGCCGGCCGACGTGGCCGCTTCCGACGTCGTCGTCAGCTGCCTCTACAGCGACGCGCAGATGCTCGACGTATTGCCCGAGGTCGTGGCAGCCATGGACGCCCGCACGGTGCTCGTCTCGCACACGACCGGAAGACCGGGCACGCTCGAGCGCCTGGCCGCGTACTCACCTGAGGGGCGGGCCGCGATCGTGGACGCGGCGTTCAGTGGAACGGCCGACGCGGTGCGTGCGGGCCGGCTCGTGGTCTACCTGGGAGGCGAGGCCGGGCACGTCGCCACGGCCCGCCAAGTGGTCGCCGCCTACGCCGAACCCGTGCTCACCACGGGCGGGCGCGGCTCTGCCCTGCGCGTGAAGCTCCTCAACAATTTGTTGTTCGCCGCGATCGCCCAACTCACGCTGGGCGGAGTGGAAGCGGGGAAGGCTCTCGGCATCGAGGAGAGTGCCCTGCTCGACGCCCTCGCCGTCAGCAGCGGCGGTTCGACGGTCGGCCGGTACATCACCGCCCGGGGCGGGGCCCAGCCCTTCATCGCGACGGTCACGCCGTATCTGCGCAAGGACGTGGAGGCCTGCGGAGACGTCGCGGCGGAGGCCGGTGTCGACCTGTCGACGCTGCTGACCGCCGCCCGCAGTGGGCCGATACGGCTCGGCCGCCCCTCACCTTCGGAAACGGAGCTGTTGCATGAAGATCACCATTGACACGACGATGTGCTCCGGCCACGCGCGGTGCGCGGCTGCCGCACCGGAAGTCTTCCGTCTGGACGACGACGGCTACGCGCTGCCCTTCGACGGAGAGGTCCCGGAAGGCCTCGAAGAGGCGGCCCGCGACGGCGAACGGGCCTGCCCGGAACGGGCGATCACCATCGAGTGACACGACTGAGCCCCACGGTCCGAGGCCGTGGGGCTCAGTCATTCCCCCGCCTGCTCAGCCGGCCGGCTGCGGCGGCGGCGTGAAGTGGTGGCCCCAGAACGCGCCGTCCGTGATCTCGTAGACGGGAACCGGCTCGGGCACCTTCAGGCCGTTCCAGCCGAACTCGACGGCGTAGTTCTCCGGCGACCAGACATAGAACGACACCATGTGGTCGTTGGTGTGCTTGCCGAGCGAGTGCATCATCGGCACCTCGTACTTGCCGGCCCGGTCCAGGGCCCGCCCCACGTCGTCCAGCGTCGCGCCCTCGACCATGAAGTGCAGCAGCCGCCCGGGACCCGGCATCGGCGTGACACCGAGAGTGTGGTGGCGGGGATTGCAGCCCATGAACCAGGTCGTGCCGCCGGGGGAGCGCATGGTGTTGCGCTCGATGAAGCCCAGGACATTGACGTAGAAGTCGAACGTCGACCGCGCGTCCTCGGCCGAGATGATGGCGTGCCCGAAGCCCATGTCGCCGGTGACGAACTTCGATACCAGCGGGGTCTGCACCGGCACATGGTCGAGGGTCGTGCCGTAGAACAGCTCGACCGGGTTGCCGCCCGGGTCGTTGAACTTGACGAAGCCCGTGACCTTCCGCTCCGCCGCCTCGGCCTCGGTGCCGGCCGTCACCTTGATCCCAGCCTTCTCGACATCCGCGACCAACCGCGCCAGCTCCCGCTCGTCGAGGACCTCGAAGCCCAGCGCCGTCATCGTGGGCTGAGCGCCCGGAGAGATCACGATCCGGGCCGGATAGTCGTCCATCCGGAAGGACAGCGACTCCGAGTCGCCGCCCTCGACGGGCATCAGGCCGAGGAAGTCGGCTCCGAAGGCCCTCCACTTGTCGAGGTCGTTGGACTCCAGACGCAGGTACCCGAGTGAGCGAACACCCATCAGGCCCTCCCCTCACATTTGGTCAGGTCCGGGGCGGCCCGTCGGGCCCCCGGTATCGGTACCTTCGTGACGTTAGACAGCCCGGCCCCCCTGCCGCCGGGGCCGTCCCACTGATCGGGAGACGTACGGCGACCGAGCCCTCGCCGGTGCGACGGTGAGCGTCATGACACTCAGCTACGACGACACCCTGCGTGAACTCCCCACCGACGACGGCACGTTGCGCTACCACGAGGCCGGTGACGGTCCCCCGTTGCTCCTGTTGCACGGGTCGGGGCCGGGCGTCACCGGCTGGCGCAACTACCGGAACAACCTGCCCGTGCTCGCCGAGCACTTCCGCTGCCTGGCCCTGGAGTTCCCCGGCTTCGGGGTGAGCGACCCGACCGCCGAGAACCCGATGGCGGCAGGTCCCAAGGCCGTCCTGCGCTTCCTCGACGGCCTCGGCCTCGACCGTGTCGACGTCATCGGCAACTCCATGGGCGGGTTCGTCGCCGTGGGGCTCGCGGTCGCCCACAAGGACCTCTTCCGCAGGATCGTGACCATCGGCGGCGTGGGCCGCAACATCCTCTCCCCGGCGCCCAGCGAAGGCCTCAACCTGCTGGTTGAGTTCGCCGAGAACCCGACCCGGGACAACCTCGTGCAGTGGCTGCGGGCGATGGTCCACGACCCGGCCCTGCTCACCGAGGAACTGATCGAGGAGCGCTGGGCGAGCGCCACCGAGCCTCAGACGCTGGAGGCCTCCCGCCGGATCTACGGGCGGCAGGCCATGGCCGCGATCCAGGCCGCCCAGTCCCAGTCCGACCAGCCCATCTGGGCCGCACTCCACAAGGTCACCGCACCCACCCTGCTGACCTGGGGCCGGGACGACAGGGTCACGCCCCTGGAGAGCGCGCTGCTGCCGATGCGTACGATTCCCAAGGCCGAACTGCATGTGCTGCCGGACTGCGGGCACTGGGCGATGATCGAGCAGAAGGCGGCCTGGGAGAGCGCGGTGCTGGCCTTCCTGACCCGCCCGGAGGCCGGCTGAGTGCCGACTGCGGGAGCAGCCGACGACAGGGGGGACGACGACGTGGCGAGACCCGCAGAGGTACGGCAAGCAGCCGCTCCGACGTCGAGCCGGCAGGCCGCCCGTCGGGTCCGCATCCTGGGCGCGGCCGCCGAACTCGGCGCGCGCGAGGGGCTGGCGAGCGTGCAGATGCACGATGTGGCCAAGGAGGCGGGCGTCGCGATCGCCACGCTCTACCGCTACTTCCCCTCCAAGCCCTACCTGTTCCTCTCGGTGCTCGAATGGCACATCGACCAGTTCCTCGGAGGCCGCGACACCGGCCCGGCGGCCGACGAGGTGGCGGACCCCGCGGCCGAGGTGGCGGAGATGCTCATCGCGCTGAGTGGGAAACTGCTGGGCAGTCCGCTGCTGGCCTCGGCGGTGGCGCTGTCGTCGTTCACTGAGTACGCGAGCGCCGTCCCGACACAGATCGACATCGTGGAGCGATCGCTGGGACAGCGGCTCCTGCACCTGCTCGGGGACCGTGCGGACGCCCGCAGCAAGGTGCGCCTGCTCGTCTACACGTGGTGGGGTCTGTTCGTCGCCATGCTGACCGAGGAGATCTCCACCGATCAGGGTGAGACCGACCTCCGGCTGGCCGCACGGCTGATCACGGCGCCGTAGCGCACAGCACAGTGCCCGGGACACTCGCCGTGTCCCGGGCACACGTGCGTCACGTCAGTCCGCCGATCCCGCCATGTCCAGCACCGCCAGATACCCGAACGCGAGACTCGAACCGATCGGCGTACCCGCCCCCGGGTACACCCGCCCCGACATCGCGGCCGCGGTGTTCCCGGTCGCGTACAGGCCCTCGATCGGCCGGCCGTCCGGCCGCAGCACGCGCGCGTGGGTGTCGATCCGCAGACCGCCCTTGGTGCCGATGTCGGACGGGACGATGGTCGCCACGTAGTACGGCGGCTCGTCGATGGGCAGGAGCAGCGGGTTCGGCCACTCGGGCGACGGTTTCGCGGGGAAGTTCTGCCGGGGGTCGGCCGGGAAGGGGACGATGTGGTGGAACATCTGGTCCCACGGCGTCTCACCCCGGTGGAACCGCGCGTCGACACCGGACTTCGCGTACCCGTTGAACTCCTCGACGGTCCGCTTCAGGGCGTCGAACGGCACGTCGATCAGGCGCGCCAGCTCCTCCAGACTGTCGGCTTTCTTCAACGCCCCAGACTCCAGCCACTGTTCGGCCCCCGGCGTGGCGGGCGGGAAGCCGATGCCGTCCCGGTCCATCTGCCGCTGGTCGAAGATCCAGTGCGCCGGAATGTGGCTCACTCCGGTCGTGTGGTGCAGCCGTACGATCTCGTGCGCGGCCTGGTCGTACGGCCGTGTCTCGTTGACGAAGCGTTCGCCCGCGCCGTTGACCCAGATCCCGCCCCGGGTGCCGGTGTGGAAGACCGGCAGCCCGTCCGGGTGGACCAGCCCCGGGACGAACCAGGCCTCGTCGAGCAGGTCGGTGTCCGCGCCCACCGCGATGCCCGCCCGCAGGGCGTCACCGGTGTTGGCCGGGGCACCCTCGGACCACTCTCCGGTGAGCGGCGCCTGGTGCTTCTCACGGAGCTCGCGGTCGCGCTCGAAGCCGCCGGCCGCGAGGAGTACACCTCGCCCGGCCCGGATCCGGACCCGCTCACCGTCGCTGAGGACCTCGACGCCCACGACCCTGCCGTCCTCGACGACCAGGCTCTCCAGCGCGGTGTTCAGCCGCAGTTCGCCGTTGCCCGTCTCCAGGAACGCCGACAGCGCACGGCCGATCAGGGAGCGGCCGCCAGAGAGCATCGGGCCCTCGTCGAAGCGGAACCGCTCGGTGGGAAGCGATCCGCGCACCAGTGCCCGGCGCTCTGCGAGCTCCGCGACCTCGAGCGGGGGAGGGAAGACGGTGTGCCCGGTGGGTGACGATCCCGGGGCCGAGGCGTAGTAGTCCGGGACCGGCCCGTGGACGAAGGTCTGGAACCAGGAGTTCTGCTCCAGTTCGTCGATCAGCCGGGGCCCGGCCGCCAGATACGCGTCCTGGAGCGCCTCCCGGGACGGGTCGTCGACGACACTGCGCAGATATGCCCGCACCTCCTCGACGTCGTCCCCGAGACCGGCCCGGCGCAGCGGAGCGGATCCCGGGAACCACAGGCCGGCTCCGGAGTACGCCACGGTGCCGCCGACCCGGTCGGTCTTCTCGACGACGAGGGTGCGCAGGCCGCGCGACGCCGCCACGTACGCCCCGACCAGACCTCCGCCGGACCCCACGACCACCACGTCGTAGGCATCCTCGTTGATGCTCATCCGAACCTCCTCATGAGTGCCGACCGTGCTGGGTGGGGCGTGGGGGAACGAACAGGGTGCGCCCAGCGGTTCGCCGGACGACGCTAACGAGGCGGTGTGGGGCCGTCGTTGTGCCATCTCGCTCATCGAGACCCGGGCGCCGGCGAGTCCCGGTGAGCGGAACGCTCGCGGCTGCCCGCCGGCACGGCGGCTCAGGCTGAAGGCCGGCACGAGTTGAGGATGGCAATGACAGACGTTTGGGAACCGACTGCCGTCGCGAACCGTGAGACCGCGGTGGCCGAGGCGGCCGTACGACTCACCCGGGCAGCCCGTGACCACCGGCCCTGTGCGCCGGTACGGGACCTGCTCGGCGCGAGTGACATCAGCCTCGCGTACGCCGTTCAGCGACGCGTCATCGGGGACCGGATCGCTGCCGGGGCACGGGTCGTCGGCCGCAAGATCGGGCTGACCTCGGAGTCGGTGCAACGTCAAGTGGGCGTGGACCGGCCCGACTTCGGTGTCCTGCTGGACGACATGGACGTCACCGGACTGCCGGCCGTCCCCAGCGACCGGCTGCTCCAGCCCCGGGTCGAGGCGGAGATCGCGTTCGTGCTCGCCGAAGACCTGGACGGTGACGACCTCGACGTCGAGCGGGTCAGGTCGGCGGTCGGGCACGCCGTGGCCGCGCTGGAGATCGTGGACAGCCGGGTCGCCGACTGGGACATCGCGATCACGGACACGGTCGCCGACAACGCCTCCAGCGGCCTGTTCGTCCTCGGACAACAGCGGGTCGGGCTGGGGGAGTTCACGCCCCGGGACGTGACCATGCGGCTGTACGCCGACGGCGAGCTCGCCTCCGAGGGCGACGGCGCGGCCTGTCTGGGCGACCCGCTGGCCGCCCTGCTGTGGCTGGCGCGCACCGCCCGGGAGTTCGGCGACCCGCTGCGCGCCGGGCAGGTCGTGCTCTCCGGTGCCCTCGGTCCGCTCGTCCCCACCCCGCCAGGCAGCACCGTACGGGCCGAGATGTCGGGCCTGGGTTCGGTGACCGCGACCTTCTCACCCAAGGAACAAGACGGATGACGAAGACCAAGGTGGCCGTAATCGGCTCCGGCAACATCGGCACCGACCTGATGATCAAGGTCATGCGCCTGTCCGACACCCTGGAGATGGCCGCCATGGTGGGCATCGACCCGGACTCGGACGGTCTGGCGCGCGCCGCCCGACTGAAGGTCCCGACCACCCACGAGGGCGTCGACGGCCTGATCCGCATGGACGGCTTCGACGACATCGAGATCGTCTTCGACGCCACGTCCGCGAAGGCACATGTCGACAACGCCAAGAAGCTCGCCCCGTACGGCAAGCGGCTCGTCGACCTCACTCCGGCGGCCCTCGGCCCGTACGTGGTGCCGACGGTGAACCTGGACGAACACCTGACCGGCGCCGACAACGCTGTCGACAACTTCAACATGGTCACCTGCGGCGGCCAGGCAACGATCCCGATCGTCCACGCGGTCAGCCGGATCACGCCCGTGCCCTACGCCGAGATCGTCGCCTCGATCTCCTCCAGGTCGGCCGGACCCGGCACCCGGGCCAACATCGACGAGTTCACCGAGACCACCTCCGGCGCCATCGAGAAGGTGGGTGGCGCCCGGCGCGGCAAGGCGATCATCGTGCTCAACCCGGCCGAACCGCCGCTGATCATGCGGGACACGGTGTACTGCCTGATCGGCGCCGCGGACCACGACGCGGTCCGGAACTCGGTCGAGGAGATGGTGGCCGCGGTCGCCGAGTACGTGCCCGGCTACCGGCTCAAGCAGCAGGTGCAGTTCACGCCGGTCCCGGCCGAGGACCCCATCCACACGCTGCTGCCCGACGACATCACGGAGCGGCCGGCCACCAAGGTCTCCGTCTTCCTCGAGGTCGAGGGCGCCGCCCACTACCTGCCCGCCTACGCCGGCAACCTCGACATCATGACCTCGGCCGCCCTGCGCGTCGCCGAGCGCATCGCCCGCCGGACGACCGCTGAGGTGACCAAGTGACCCGCAGGCTCTATGTACAGGACGTCACCCTCCGGGACGGCATGCACGCCATCCGGCACCGGATCACGCCCGAGTTCGTGTCCAAGATCTCTGCGGCACTCGACCGCGCGGGCGTGGATGCGATCGAGGTCGCCCACGGCGACGGACTGGCCGGCGGTAGCCTCAACTACGGGCCGGGCAGCAACACCGACTGGGAGTGGATCGAGGCGGCAGCGGACGCCATCGACCGCGCCGTCCTCACCTCCCTGCTCCTGCCCGGCATCGGCACCATCGTCGAACTGAAGCGGGCCTACGCCCTCGGCGTCCGCTCGGTGCGCATCGCCACCCACTGCACCGAGGCGGACGTCGCCGCCCAGCACATCTCCACCGCCCGCGAACTCGGCATGGACGTCTCCGGGTTCCTGATGATGGCCCACATGGCGTCCCCGGAGGCGCTCGCCGAGCAGGCCAAGCTGATGGAGAGCTACGGCGCGCACTGCGTGTACGTCACCGACTCCGGCGGCCGGCTCACCATGGACGGCGTACGCGACCGCATCCGCGCCTACCGGGAGGTCCTCGACCCGGCGACTCAGATCGGCATCCACGCCCACGAGAACCTCTCCCTGTCGGTGGCCAACTCCGTGGTGGCCGTGGAGGAAGGGGTGACCCGGGTCGACGCGTCGCTCGCGGGACAGGGTGCGGGAGCGGGCAACTGCCCGATCGAGCCGTTCGTCGCCGTCGCCAACCTCTACGGCTGGAAGCACGACTGCGACCTGTTCGCCCTCCAGGACGCCGCCGAGGACCTGGTCCGGCCTCTCCAGGACCGCCCGGTGCGCGTCGACCGGGAGACTCTCACCCTCGGCTACGCCGGCGCCTACTCCAGCTTCCTGCGGCACGCCGAGACCGCGGCCGAGCAGTACGGCCTGGACGCCCGCACGATCCTGGAGGAGGTCGGCAGGCGCGGCCTCGTCGGCGGACAGGAGGACATGATCGTGGACATCGCCCTGGACCTCACCGCCCGCGGCTGACACGGATCCGACGTACCGCTCCCCGGAAACGTTCTTCCGGGGAGCGGTACATTTTTGTGCTCCGCAGAAAATAGACCGACCGTCCCAATTAATCGGTGCACGACTCTATCTCTGCGGCCCGAGGCATTGATACCTTGACGCCGGCGCCGAACTAGAATTGATTTCAGTTTGAGCAGAGAGGCACCGACGATGACGTCTGCCCTTCGCCTGAGCATGCGATCCCCCGAGGTGGACGGGGCCGCGCTGCCTCCGTCGATGATGGAGCGCGTGACGTTGATCATGGACCTTTTCGAAAGTCCACAGACCCACCTGACCCTCGAAACGGTTTCCCGCCGGACACATTTGCCCCGCTCGACCTCTCACCGGATACTCGACCAGCTGGTCCGGCTGGACTGGCTGCGGCACACGGTGGCCGGATACACGCTGGGACCCCGTGCGCTCGGCCTGGGAGGCCGGGAGATCGGACACAGCGCGCTGCGGGCCGCCGCCGCACCGCACCTGCTGGATCTCGCCGTGCGCACCAGGATGGTCGTCCACCTGGCCGTGCTGGACGGGCCGGAGATCTACTACCTGGACAAGGTGGGAGGCCGCGCGGCGGTGGACATCCCGTCGCGGGTCGGCGGCCGGGCGGTCGCCCACTGCACGGGGCTCGGCAAGGCCATGCTCGCCTGGCTGAGCCCGGAGGAGATCGATGCCCGGTACGCGCAGGTGATCGAGCGCCGCACCCACCACAGCATCGGCCGCCTGGACCAACTGCACCGCGAACTCGGCCTGGTGCGCCGCCGCAACGGGCTGGCGATCGACCGGGGCGAGTGTTTCCCCGATCTCGGCTGCGTCGGCCTCGCACTGCGCGGGCCGGAGGGGCCGGTCGGGGCGATCTCGGTGGTCGGGGACGGCCGCTCCTCGCTGGAGCTCGTGGCCCCGCTGGTGGTCAACGTGGTGCGGGCCGTCTCCAAGGAGCTCTTCGGCACCTCGGAGTCCTACCCCCGGGACGTGCCGTCCGTGGTCGGATAGCGGGAAGCCGCCCCGGCTCGCTGGGGCGGCTTTCTGAGGTTCCAGCCACGTCAGCCGGCCACCCGCGGCGCAGTCACCACGCCGTCCAGCCCCCGTCCACGGTGACGGTCGTACCCGTCACGAAGCGCGAGGCGTCCGAGGCGAGGAACACCGCGGCGCCGCCCAGTTCCTCGACGTTGCCCACCCGGCCCAGGGGCGTGCCTCCCACGATCCGCTCGCCCCAGCGGCTGTCCAGCAGACCCGAGCTGAGGTCCGTACGGAAGTAGCCGGGCGCCAGGGAGTTGACCCGCACGCCACGGTCGGCCCACTCGACTGCGAGGGACTTGGTGAGCGCCTCGACGCCGCCCTTGCTGGCTGCGTACGCGGCGATCCGCTCGAAGCCGGTGCTCGCGTGCACCGACGAGACGTTGACGATCGACCCGGACCCTTGCGCCAGCATGACCCTGCCGGCCTCGCGGCAGCAGAAGAAGGTGCCCTGGAGGTTGATGTCGAGCACCCGCCGGAAGTCCTCGTCGGTGACGAACTCGCTGCGGATGAAGTGCGGGCTGATCCCCGCGCAGTTGACGACGGCGTCCAGTCGCCCCGTCGCCCCGGTGATCCGCTCGACCGTAGTGCGGACCGCGTCGGAGTCGGCGACGGAGCCGGGCAGCACCAGCACCTTGCCGCCGTACCCGGCGAGTTCGGCCTCCAGGCTCTCCAGGTCCGCGGCGGTACGGGCGGTCACCGCCACGTCCGCCCCGGCCTGGGACAGGGCGACCGCGATCGCCCGGCCAAGACCCTTGCCCGCACCGGTCACCCAGGCGGTCCTGCCGTCGAGGCGCAGGTCGGTGTTGACATCGGCCATGGGTCAGCCCTCCACGGGGATGTCGCGCAGGGTCCGCTTGAGGACCTTGCCCGAGGGGGTGCGGGGAAGTTCGTCGACGACGTCGAAGCGGACCGGCACCTTGAACTTGGCCAGCCGCTCCAGGCAGAACTCCCGCAGCTCGTCCGGCCCGGCGCCCGCTCCGGGCCGGAACACCACGAAGGCGCGCGGGACTTCACCCCAGCGGGGGTGGGCCAGGCCGACCACCGCGGCCTCCAGGACGGCCGGGTGTTCGTACAGCACCCGCTCGACCTCGGGCGTGGCGATGTTCTCCCCACCGGAGACGATCATGTCCTTCTTGCGGTCGTCGATGAAGAGGAAGCCGTCCTCGTCGACGTGCCCGATGTCCCCGGTGTGGAACCAGCCGTCCTTGAGAGCGGCGGCGGTGGCCTTCTCGTCACGCCAGTAGCCCGCGAAGACCTTCGGGCCGCGCAGGGTGATCTCGCCGAGCTCGCCGACCGAGACCTCCTTGCCGGTGTCGTCGACGATCCGCACGCGCGTGTGCGGCACGGGACGGCCGACCGAGCCCAGTTTGGACAGCGCGTGCTCGCGGTCCAGGAAGGTGTCGCCCGAGACGGTCTCGGTCAGTCCGTAGGCGTCGGCGAACCAGGCGTTGGGGAAGGCGTTCATGATGCGCCGCAGGACCGGCTCGGGCGTCTTCTCGCCGCCGCCGAGGATGAAGCGCATCGAGCTGGTGTCGTACGACACCCGGCCCGGGACCTCTAGGACCGCGTTGACCATCGCGGGGGCGAGCCAGGCGTTCGTCACCCGGTGCTCCTGGATCGCGCGCAGGGCGCCCTCCGGGTCGAACTTCCGCTGGAGCACCACGCTTCCGCCCGCGTACAGGACTCCGAGGGCCGGCATGTCCAGTCCGCCCACGTGGTACAGCGGCCCGCAGACCAGCGTGGTGTCGGCCGCGGTCAGGCCGAAGTGGACGATGTGCGCCAGATTCTTGGCCTGCACGTTCCCGTACGTGATGCGCACGCCCTTGGGCCGTGAGGTGGTGCCGGAGGTGTACATCAGCCGCTGAAGGTCGTCCGCCGCGACGTCCACCGGCTCGACCCGGGCGCCGTGGTGCAGGTCGAGGAGGGCCTCGTAACCCGTCCATTGTCCTGCCGGGGCCTGACCGTCCACCAGGACGCGGTGCTCCAGGCCGGCCAGCTTCCCGGCGATGCGGTCCGTGGCGCGCACGAACTCCGGCTCGGTGACGATCACCTTCGCCTGGGCGTTGTCCAGGATGTACGCCCACTCCTCCTCGGACAGGCGGTAGTTCAGCGGCAGGAAGACCGCCCCGACGCGGCTCGCCGCATGGACCAGCTCCAGGAACTCGGGCCGGTTGTAGAGGAGCAGGGCCACGACGTCGCCGCGCCCGACGCCCAGCTCTGTCAGGCCGGCGGCCAGCCGGTTCACCCGTTCATGGAGTTCGCGCACCGTCAGACGGCGGTCCTCCTGCGTCACGGCCACAGCGTCGGGCCGCTGGGCCAGGTGGTAATCGAGGATGCTCGAGAAATTGTGCACGGCGACTCTTCCGGCTCGGCGGCCAGGATTATCCCGACCGGTCGGTTGCCCGCTACCAAGATTTAGTGTACCTCTTGGTCTATAAAACGTTGAGCCGCACTTTACGACGGAGCCCACTGGTCGACAACCATCCGGACTGGCTCTAAGTCACCCCCACACCGAGGAGGGCCCCTTGCCTCGCATCCGCCTCGACACCGACGGACCCGTTGTCACGGTCCGCCTCGAACACCCGCCGATGAACGCCTTCGACACCGCCCAGCGCGCCGAGCTGGCCGCCGCTGTGCGCGAGCTGGCGGACGACCGCGCGGTGCGGGCCGTGGTGCTGTACGGCGGCGAGCGGCTGTTCGCCGCGGGGGCGGACGTCAAGGCGCTGGCCGTGATGGGCCCCGAAGAGGTCCGGGGCTGGAACCGGGCACTGCAGCGGACCTTCGACGAGGTCGCCCGGCTGCCCGTGCCGGTCGTCGCGGCGGTCACCGGGTACGCGCTCGGCGGCGGCCTCGAACTGGCCCTCGCCGCCGACTACCGGGTGGCGGCCGGCGACGCGGTCCTCGGCCAGCCCGAGGTGCAGCTCGGCATCATTCCGGGGTCGGGCGGCACCCAGCGGCTGACCCGGCTGATCGGGCCGTCCCGTGCCAAGAACCTCCTGATGACCGGCCGCCGGGTGGACGCGGAGGAGGCGCTGCGCCTCGGACTCGTCGACGAGGTCGTGCCCGCGGGCGAGGTGTACGACACCGCCCTGCGATACGCCCGGAAGCTCGCCGAGGGTCCCGCCGCGGCTCTGGAGGCGATCAAAGAGGCCGTCGACCACGGCGCCGACTCCGGTCTGTCCGCCGGGCTGGCGCTCGAACGCTCCCTGTTCACGGGAGTGTTCGGCACGGCGGACGCCGCCACCGGCATCCAGTCCTTCCTCGAACACGGCCCGGGCAAGGCGCGCTTCGAGGGACCAGAGCGAGACAAGTAGGCGATTGGGAAGCGCCCCCGAAGGGGCGCGGGGAACTGCGCGCCCAGCCACGACGGCGCAGCAGCAAACGAACAACCCATCGCGGCACTGAAAGGGGCGGAGAAGATGAAGGCACTGCGCTGGCACGCCGCACGCGACCTACGACTGGAGGAGGTCCCCGACCCCCCGCAGCCCGCGTCGCACGAAGCGGTCGTCGAGGTCTCCTGGTCGGGCGTGTGCGGCACCGACCTGCACGAGTTCCTCGAAGGCCCGCACATGATCCGCAGCGATCCGCACCCGCTCACCGGTGCCAGCCCGCCCCTCGCCCTCGGCCACGAACTGAGCGGCACCGTGGTCGCGTTGGGCAGGGCGGTGCCCGGCATCGCGATCGGTGACCGGGTGACCGCCGACCCCGTGTGGCGGTGCGGTGTCTGTTTCTGGTGCGTGCGCGGCGAGTACCACATCTGCCCGAAGAGCGGCTCGGTGGGCCTCGCCTCGCCCGGCGCCTTCGCCGACCGCGTCACCGTGCCGATCGCGGGTCTCACTCGGCTGCCCGACAACGTCAGTGACGAGATGGCGGCCGCCGCCGAACCACTCGCCGTGGGCCTGCACGCCGTCACCCGGGCTGGTGTCCGGCCCGGCGACAACGTCCTGGTCGTCGGCGGCGGCCCCATCGGCTTCGCCGTCGTCCTCGCGGCCCGCCTCGCCGGCGCCGCCGGGCTCTACGTCAGCGAACCCCTCGAGGAACGCCGGGAGAAGCTCCTCGACATCGGTGTCACCGAGGCCTTCGACCCGCGCGAGACCGATGTACGCCGTGAGGTGTTCGTGAAGACCGGCCGCATCGGCCCGGACGTCGTCATCGACGCGACCGGTGTCCCCGCGCTCGCGGCCCAGGCGGTGGCCACCGTCCGGCGCGGCGGGCGGGTCGTGCTCGCCGGTGTCGGCCACGGCAGCGTCGAGTTCGACATGGGCCAACTCGTCTTCTACGAGCGGTCCGTGCTCGGCACGCTCGGCTACAACTTCGACATCCCCCGGGTGATCGACCTGATGAGCACCGGGCGCCTGGACGCCTCGCCCCTGATCACCGGACGTTTCTCGCTCTCGGAAGGAGCCGGGGTCTTCGCGGACCTGGCAGCCGACCGCGCAAAGCACCTGAAGGTGCTGCTGACCCCGAAGGGACTGTGACATGGATTTCGACCTGCCGGAGGAGACGCGGGACCTGCAGGACATGGTCCGCGAGTTCGCCGCCAAGGAGATCACCCCCAACGCGGCCGAGTGGTCGGAGAAGGAGGAGTTCCCGACGCACATCTTCACCAAGCTCGGCGAACTCGGCCTGATGGGCATGCTCGTGCCCGAGGAGTACGACGGCGCGGGTTCCGACACCGTCTCCTACGTCGCCGTCATGGAGGAACTCGGCGCCGCCGACCAGTCGGTGGCCTCCTCCTGGAACGCGCACTCCACCATCGCCACCCTCCCGCTGCTGGCGTACGGCACCGAGGAGCAGAAGCGGCGCTGGCTGGCCCCGCTGGCCCGGGGCGAGGCCATCGGCGCGTTCGGCCTGACCGAGCCCGGTGCCGGTTCCGACGCCGCGGGCATCACCACCACGGCACAGCGGCGCGACGGCGGCTGGGTGATCAACGGCACGAAGATGTTCATCACCAACGCCGGCACCGACATCAGTCAGGGCGTCACGCTGCTGGCCACCACGGGCAGGAACGAGGACGGGCGGAAACGGTTCGCCACCTTCTACGTCCCGACCGGCACCCCCGGCTACACCTGCGGGGCCAAGCTGAAGAAGCTCGGCTGGCACGCCATGGACACCCGCGAGTTGATCTTCGACGACTGCTGGATCTCCGACGACCACCTCATCGGCGACGAGGGAGGCGGGCTGCGCCAGTTCCTCTCCGTCCTCGACAAGGGCCGTATCAGCGTCGCCGCCCTGGGCCTGTCCCTGGCCAAGGCCGCGCTCGCGCTGGCCGTCAAACACGCCACGGAGCGCCACCAGTTCGGCCGGCCGCTGTCGTCCTTCCAGGCGGTGGCGCACAAGATCGCCGACATCGGCACCGAGTTCGAGGCCGCCCGCTGGATGGTCTACCGCGCCGCCTGGCTCGCCGACCACGGCCGCCCGTACAGCAAGGAAGCCGCGATGGCGAAGCTGTACACCTCCGAGGTCGCCAACCGGGCCGCCTCGCACGCGCTGCAGATCCACGGCGGCTACGGCTACGTCCGCGAGTCGGAGATCTCGCGGTTCTACGCCGACGCCAAGATCCTCGAGATCGGCGAGGGCACGAACGAGATCCAGCGCGATGTCATCGCCCGGGCGCTGGTGAAGGAGGCATGAAAGGCGAAGGGGCCCGCGGTGTGCGCCGCGGGCCCCTCGGTCAGCCGGTGACCTCGGCGGACTGCCACTCGGCTTCAGGGTCGAGCGGCAGATCGGGGCGGTCGCGCTTGAATGCGTCCGCCTCCTCCTCCACGTCCGGCAGGGCGGCGCCCGGCGCGCCGAAACCGCGCAGGAGGGTGCCGCAGTACTCACGCGACAGCTGGGCCGCGTCCCAGCGGCCGTCCGGCTTCACCCACTGGTAGGTGTGGTTGTGCAGGTTCAGGAACTGCAGGGTGGCCAGCCGCGGCGGCATCGCACGGAAGCGGCTCTGTCCCAAGGCCTCCGTGAGCAGTCCTCTGACCAGCCGCTCGAACTCGGCGCGCTGGCCGAGCAGCGTGTGCAGGTAGTCGCCGGTGAGACTGCGGTAGTCGTGCTCGTAGACCCAGATGTGGTCGAGCCTGCGCAGGATGATCGTCAGCAGCGACTCCGACAGCAACCGCAGCCGCACCAGCGGATCCGCGTCGAGGGCCGCGATCTCCCGGGCCCGGGACAGCAGCGGGGTCATCACCCGGGACTGGATCTCGATCAGCAGGTTCTCCTTGGAGCCGATGTAGTAGTACAGCGCTCCCTTGGCGAGCCCCACCGCCCGGCCCAGGTCGTTGACGGAGGTCGCCGCGTAGCCCTGGCGGGCGAACAGCTCGGCGGCCGTGTCGATGATCTTCTGCCGCCGGACCTCGTAGTCCGGCCCGTGGCCCGGTGGTCTGGGCATTTCGTCTCTCCCCGGCCGACGAACAGTTTGATAGACCAGACGGTACATTAAAAGTAGGAGTCAGGCGGTGCGCTCGCGTGCCGCCACGCGAGCAAGGCGAGGACGCGCATGACGACCGAGGCACCACAGCAGACCACAAACGGAACCACGCACGCGGATCAGCTCCTGGAGATGTACCGGCGGATGCGCCGTATCCGGCGTTTCGAAGAGCGGGCCTCCGACCTGTACAAGGCGACGGAAATCCCCGGCTTCCTCCATCTGTCGATCGGTCAGGAGGCCAGTGCCGTGGGCGCCTGCTGGCCCCTCGGCCCCCGGGACGGCATCACCTCCACCCACCGCGGCCACGGCCACGTGCTGGCCAAGGGCCTGGACTCGGCGTCCATGATGGCCGAGCTGATGGGCAAGGAGGCCGGAACGTGCCACGGCCGCGGCGGCTCGATGCACATCGCCGACCCCGGTCTCGGGATCTACGGCGCCAACGGCATCGTCGGCGCCGGACTGCCCATCGCCGCAGGAGTGGCGACCGCGGCCAGACTGCGCGAGGCCGGTGACGTGGTGGTGGCGTTCTTCGGAGACGGCGCGGTCGCCCAGGGCATGTTCCACGAGGCCGTGAACCTGGCCGCCGTATGGGACCTGCCGGTCGTCTTCCTGTGCGAGAACAACCATTACTCGGAGTTCTCGCCCGCCGCCGAGCAGCACCGGGCCACCTTGTCGGCCCGCGCGGCGGGTTACGGGATCGGGTACGCACACGTCGACGGCAACGACGTGCTCGCGGTGGCGGGGATGATGACCGACGTGGTGGCGCGGCTGCGCGCCGGTGGCGGACCGGTCCTCGTCGAGGCGGAGACCTACCGCTGGCACGGCCACTACGAGGGCGACCCCGAGCGCTACCGCAGTACCGAGGAGGTCGCCGCGGCCAAGGAGCGCGACCCGCTGCTGGTGGCGCGCCGGTACCTGGCGGCCGCCGGAGTGCCGGCCGCGGAGGCCGACGCGGTCGACGAGGAGATCGACAAGGAGATCGAGTCGGCCGTGCAGTGGGCCAGGAGCCTGCCCGAGCCCGCCCCCGAGACCCTGTATGACTTCGTCTCGGCGCCCCGCCCCGCCCTGCCGGAGCCGGCCGCCCCGGCCGCCGGCGGCGAGATCTTCCGCTCCATGGACGCCGTCAGGCTCGCGCTGGAGCACGAACTCGCCGCCGATCCCACCGTGTTCGTCGCCGGTATCGATGTCGGCGCGGGCGGCAACGTCTTCGGGCTCACCCGGGGTCTGGCCCAGGCGTTCCCGGGTCGGGTCCGTGACACGCCGATCAGCGAGAGCGCGATCCTCGGTACGGCCGTGGGGGCGGCGATGGCCGGCATGAAACCGGTCGTCGAGATCATGTACATGGACTTCATCGGCGTCGCCCTGGACATGCTGCTCAACCAGGCCGCCAAACTGCGCTTCATGACCGGCGGCCGGGCCTCGATGCCGCTGGTGGTGCGCACCCAGTTCGGCGCCGGGCGCTCCTCGGGCAGCCAGCACTCGCAGAGCCTGGAGGCGATGCTCGCGCACATCCCCGGGCTGACCGTGGTGATGCCGTCCAACCCGGCCGACACCTATGGCCTGTTGAGGGCGGCCATCCAGGACCCCAACCCGGTCGTCTTCATCGAGAACCGGCTGCAGTACGGACTCAAGGGCCCGAAGCCGCCGGTCGACCACATGATCCCGCTGGGCAAGGCCAAGGTCGTCCGCGAGGGCACCGACATCACGCTCGTCTCCTGGTCACGGATGGTCCAGGACGCCCTGGCCGCCGCGGAGCTGCTCGCCACGGAGGGCGTCAGCGTGGAGGTCGTCGACCTGCGCACGATCGCCCCCCTGGACCGGGAGACGGTGCTCGCCTCCCTCGCCAAGACCAACCGCCTGGTCATCGCGCACGAGGCGGTGCGGGACTTCGGCGTCGGCGCCGAACTGGCCGCCCTCGCCGTCGACGAGGGCTTCTGGCACCTGGACGCGCCGGTCACCCGGGTCGCGGCGCCGGCGATGCCCGCCCCGTACGCGCCGTCGCTGGAACGGCTGTGGCTGCCGTCGCGCGACACCATCGCCGACACGCTGCGGCGGATCGCGGCGGTGTGAACGTACGCACGGCAAAGGGGATGGCCCCGGGATCGAGTCACGGGGCCATCCCCCTTCTGCCATCCGCCGCCGACCCGGCCATATCGGCAGGACCAGCCGTGGCCCGCGGCGGATGCCGGTCGCCGCCGCGTCAGACGGTCGCGACCGGAGTGAGCGGACTGCCCTGGGTGCCGGGCAGGTTCAGCGGGGGAGCGGTGAGCAGGAAGCGGCTGCGCCGGTGCTCGCGCAGCCAGGTGGCCAGGTCGTTGAGGTACCACAGCTCACCCATCGGCACACCCAGCTTGAACAGGCACAGGTGATGGAGCGGGAGCAGCGTGTGCGGGCCCTGGGCCTGGGTGACGCCCACGCCCTCGATCGCGTAGTTGTCCGAGGCGATCGCGGAGATCTGCGACTCGGCGACCCAGTCGAGCAGCTTCGGGTCGTCCGCGTCGAGGTAGGCCGCTGTCTGGTGGATGGCGACCGGGTCGGGGTTCTTCTCCCAGGCGAGGACCTGGGTGGCGAAGCCCGTGTGCAGCAGGAGGATGTCTCCCGGCTCGACCACGACGTCGTCCGCCGCCATGATCTCCTGGAGCTGCTGGAAGTTGACCGGCTGGTAGCCGGTGCCCAGGTGATGGGCGATGTCGATCAGTACGCCGCGGCCCTGCACCCCGTGCTGCGCCATGTGCTCCAGGCCGAGGTGCCGGGCAAAGCTCAGGCTTCCGCTGCCGTCGCCCTTGGCGTCCTCGGCGGGGCCGACGAGGTCGGTGTCCGCCCGGTAGCCGTTGTAGTAGACCGGCTCGGCGACCCCGTCGCCGTCGGCGTCGAACTCGGCGCCCTGGTGGGCGAGGGCGTCCCACTGGGTGGAGTACTGCAGCCACAGGGTGACCACGTCGTCCGACCATACGTCGATCAGGTCGGGTGAGAAGTGCTCGCTGGCCTTGATGTTGTAGAAGACGTCCTGCTTGTGCTGGAGGTCCTCGGTGGGGCGCAGGATCGGCGGGTAGCGGCGCTGGTTCAGCGACGTGCCGCCCGGATAGTCCAGCGGCAGGCTCAGGCTGAAGCTGATGCCGTGCTCGACCTCCCGCACGCCCTGCAGGACCTTCTCGGGGGTGAGCAGGTTGATGCGCCCCAGCTCGTCGTCCTCACCGAAATCCCCCCACGTCGAACCAGGCGGCCGCTGCTTCCAACGCTTCGTCACGATAAACGCCTCCTTAGGCGACAGTCCCCGTCGACAGTCGTCCGCATGCTATTTCGAATGTACCGGGTGGTCAACAAGCCTGTACGTTTCGGTACGGGTCTTCTTATTGCTTGAGAGTGAGTAATAGACTGGGCGGTCGAAACGTCTACCTCTTGGAGAAGTGATGAGCGAATCCACACAGGCGTGGGTCGCGGCGGGCGTGCGTGCCGTGATCGGGGCGCACACCCAGGCTCAGGACGCCGGCCGCACCGACGACATTGTCGCGCTGTACACCCCCGACGCGGTCCTGGAGCTTCCGGGCATGGAACCCCTCCAGGGACACGACGCGCTGCGCGCCGCCTTCAAGGGGTGGGAGCCCACGCAGCCCCAACTGCACCTGGTGGGCAACACGGTCGTCGCCTCCTTCGGGCCCGACGAGGCGACGGCGGCGAGCGACGTCGCCTTCTTCCACCGCGGCGACTCGGGCTGGACGGTGCAGGTCGTGGGGCACTACGACGACACATTCCGCCGGGTCGACGGCACCTGGCTGCTCCAGCGGCGCGTGACGACCTTCCAGGCCTGATCCAACCCCCTCAGGAGAGAAACGATGACCGTAACCGCCGAAGAAGCACTGGCCGGCGTACAGAACGCCATCGCCGCCTACACCCACGCCCTCGACGCGGGCCGTACCGAGGAGATCCCCGAGCTGTTCACCGAGAACGGCGTCGCCGAGATCGTCGGGCAGGGCACCTTCGAGGGCCGGGAGGCGATCGGCAAGGCGTTCGCGGCCTTCGTCCCGCAGGCCCCGCAGTTGCACCTGGTCGGCAACACCCTCCTCACCTCGCCGCCCGGCGACGAGGTGACGGCCAGCAGCAGCCTGGTCTTCTTCGCACGCGGCGAGGAGGGCTGGGCCGTACAGCTCGTCGGGAGCTACGAGGACACGCTGGTCCGCGTGGACGGCGCATGGAAGTTCCGCAAGCGGGTCACGTCCTTCCTGCCGTAGCGCTCGGCCCGAACACCGACGCCCGTGCCGCCCACGTCCAGGGCGGCACGGGCGTCCGCGCGTTCAGGCGTCGGGGGCCTCGGCCTTGGAGAAGACGAACGTCGCGTACTCGTTCTGCTTGACGGCGCCGATCGCCTCCTGGAGCGCCCACCGGCCCGTCGGGTTCAGCAGCTGCTTGACCGGCTTGCCTGGGATGTTGCCGCCGTAGAAGTAGCTGCTCTCGAGGAAGGAGGACATCTTGCTGTTGTTCATGCTGTCCGTCCACTCCGTCTCGGCGGCCTCGGACACCTCGATGGTGTCGTAACCGTTGGCGCGCGCGTGGACGATCGCGTCGGTGACGATCTCCACCTGGTCGCCGGCGTACCGAGGGTTGTTGCCCGTCGCGCCGTGCGGACCGCCGGGGAAGAAGAAGTTCGGGAAGCCGGCCGTCGCCACCCCGAGGTAGGTGCGCGGGCCGTCCGACCAGTACTCCTTCAGCGGGAGGCCCTGACGCCCCTGCACGCCGAGCCTGTTGAGGGCGCCGGTGCCGAAGTCGTAGCCGGTCGCCCAGATGATGATGTCGAACTCCTCGGCACCCGCGGAGGTTTCGATCCCGTCCTCGGTGATGCGGGTGATCGGCGTCTCGTTGATGTCGACGAGCGAGACGTTCGGCTTGTTGAACGTCTCGTAGTAGCCGGTCCCGAAGGGGGGCCGCCGCCCGCCGTAGCCATGGGCCTTGGGGATCAGCTTGTCCGCCGTCGCCGGGTCCTTGACGATGCTGCGGATCTTCTCGGCCATGAACGCGCACCACTCGGCGTTCACGGTCTCGTTCGACAGCATGTCCATGTAGTGCTCGGTCAGCTTGGTGAAGCCGGGGCCGTTCCACCGCTCCTCGTAGAAGGCCTGGCGTTCCTCCGGGCTGTCCTCGAGGCCCGAACGCATGACGATCTGGTGGAGGAACCCGCTCGGCGAGGTGTTCAGCGTCTCGCGGATGGACTCGAAGTTCGCCTTGAGCTCCGCCTGCTCCTCGGGCGTGATCGGCCCGTTGTTGAGCGGCGTGAGCCAGTCGGCGTCCTTCTGGAAGACGGTCAGCTGGGCCACGTCGTCCGCGATCGCGGAAATGATCTGCACACCGCTGGAGCCGGTGCCGATCTGGGCCACCCGCTTGCCGGTGAAGTCGACGGGGGTCTTCGGCCAGCGGGAGGTGTGGTGCTGCTCGCCGCGGAAGTCCTCGCGGCCCGGGATGCCCGGGATGAACGGTACCGAGAGGTTGCCGGTCGCCGCGACGACGAACCGTGCCCGGACCTCGGTGCCGGCTGTGGTGCGCACGGTCCAGGTTCCGGTCGTCTCGTCCCAGGCCGCCGAGGCCACCCTCGCGCCGAACGAGATGTGGCGCCGCAGGTCGAACCGGTCGACCACGTGGTTGAAGTAGCGCTCGATCTCCGGCTGGCCGGCGAAGCGCTCCGACCACTCCCACTCCTCCCACAGCTCCTTGGAGAACAGGTAGCCGTAGGTGTAGCTCTCGGAGTCGAAGCGCGCCTCCGGGTAGCGGTTCCAGTACCAGGTGCCGCCCACACCGCTGCCCGCTTCGAGCAGCTTCACCGAGAACCCGGCCTCCTGGGCCCGGTAGAGCTGGTAGATGCCGGTGACGCCGGCTCCGATGACCAGTACGTCAACGAGGCCCTGGTCCGCCGGGTCCGTCTTCGTGGTTTCGCTCATGTGCTCTCCCGCGTGAGCCTGGATTGATGTTTCGACCGGTCAGTCGAATAATGAGGCTGAGAGTAGAGGAGGGGCCGGATTCCTTCAATGGATGTGAATCTCGCCCGGGAGATTGATTGTACCGACCGTTTGGTCTAACTTTCGCTCAGGGACGCGAAGCCGCGCAACGGGAGTCAGTCATGAGCGACAAGACCGTCGAAGAAACAACCGATCTGCGGGCCTCGGGCTGGAAGGCCATGCGGGCCGCCCTGCCGGGCGTGTTCCCCGAGGAGGAAGTCGACCTGCGGGACGGTCGCCTCGGGGAGGAACTCGTCGACATCGGCCTCACCAGTGTCTGGGGGGCGCTGTGGGGGCGTGCGGGCCTCGCCCCGCGCGATCGCAGCCTGGTCACGCTCGGCATCCTCATCGCCCTCGGGGCGGAGACCGAGCTGAAGACCCACGTCCGCATCGCGCTGACGAACGGGCTGACCGAGGACGAGATCGCCGAGGTCATCTACCACGCCAGCGGCTACACCGGGTTCCCCCGGGCGGTCGCCGCGCGCACCGCCGCACGCGAGGCGCTGGAGGGCTGACGCGGCCACCGGCCGGGGCGTCAGCCACCGCCACCCCACATCGAAAGAGCCGAGGAGTACACATGTCACTGCAGGGAAAGGTCGCGGTCGTCACCGGCGGCGCGCGGGGAATCGGACGCGGGATCGCGACCGTGCTCGCCGCCAAGGGGGCCGCCGTGGCGGTCTGGGACCTGAACACCGAGGGCGCCGAGAAGACCGTCGCCGAGATCCAGGCGGCGGGCGGCAGGGCCCTCGCGGTGGGCGGTGACGCCGCCGATGCCGCCGCCGTGGCCCGGTCCGCCGCGCGCACACGCGAGGAGTTCGGGCCGGTCACGATCCTGGTCAACAACGCCGGGACGACCGCCTACGAACCCTTCACCAACATCAGTGAGGCGTCCTGGGACCGCATGATCGGGATCAACCTCAAGGGCCCCTTCCTGGTCACCCGGGAACTGGTCCCCGACATGCTCGAGGCGGGCTGGGGCCGGATCGTCAACATCTCCTCGTCGTCGGCCCAGACCGGCGCACCGGCCATGGCCCACTACGCGGCCTCCAAGGGCGGTGTCATCGGCCTGACCCGGGCGCTGGCGATCGAGTACGCCGACAAGGGCATCACCGTGAACCACGTCCCGCCCGGCTTCATCGACACGCCACTGGTGCGCCAGGGTCCCGTCGACGTGGAGGCGGTCGCGGCCCACATGCCGATGAAGCGCGCCGGGCAGCCCGAAGACGTCGCCTATGCAGTGGCGTACCTCGCCTCCGAGGAGGCGAGCTATGTGACCGGTCAGACGCTCAGCACCAACGGCGGGCGCTACCTGGCGTGAGGTGGGTGCGGGAGCCTTCCTGACTCTTTCCTGACGGCAGTCAGGCGCTTTCCCGACATCGATTGATGTCTTAGACCAGTCGGTCTATTTTTTATTCCCTACGAGTACGGCGCCCCCACAGCTGTAACGGAGCACGCATGACGATCGATCACGTCCTGGTGGTGGGCGCATCCGCGTCCGGTCTGACCACCGCGGAAGCGCTGCGGCGCAAGGGCTACGCAGGCCGGATCCGGATCCTCGGGGACGAGCCGCACGCCCCTTACGACCGCCCGCCGCTGTCCAAGCAGGTGCTCTGCGGAGCCTGGGAGCCGGACCGTGCCGCCCTGCGCACGCAGGACGTGCTCGACGGCCTGGACGCCGAGTTCGTCCTCGGCGACCCGGCCGTCTCCCTGGACACCGCGACCCGCACGGTACGCACCGGATCCGGGCGCGAGCTGCAGGCCGACGCGATCGTGATCGCCACGGGCGTACGGCCACGCGCCCTGCCCGGCCAGGAGGGCCTGTCCGGCGTGCACGTCCTGCGCACCCTCGACGACTCCCTGGCCCTGCGCAAGGAACTGCTCGGCGCCTCCGGCGTCGTGGTCGTCGGAGAGGGCGTCCTCGGTTCCGAGATCGCGGCCACCGCCCGCACCCTCGGCCTGGACGTCACCCTCACCGGTCCGCTCGAGGCGCCGATGGCCCTCCAGGTGGGCCCGCTGGTGTCGGGAGTGCTCGGCGAACTGCACAGCGAACGTGGCGTACGGCTGAGGCTGGGCGCCGGCGTCGGGGGGTTCACCTCCGAGGCGGGCCGGGTCACGGGCGTACGGCTGCTCACGGGCGAGGAGCTGCCGGCCGACGTCGTGGTCGTCGCCATCGGCGCCGTCCCGGCCACCGAGTGGCTGGCGGACAGCGGCCTCGAACTCGACAACGGAGTGGTCTGCGACTCCCGTTGCCGTGCCGGGGAGGGCATCTACGCCGTGGGCGACGTGGCCCGCTGGCACCACGAGCACCTGGGCCGGCTCCTCCGCCTGGAGAACCGGACCAATGCAACCGAGCAGGCCATGGCGGTCGCCGCCGACATCCTCGGCGGCGACCAGCCGTACACGCCGGTTCCGTACTTCTGGACCGACCAGTACGACGCCAAGATCCAGGTGCACGGCTTCCTGCCCGTGGACGCCGAAGTGGACGTCGTCGAGGGCGACCTGACGGCCCGTCGCTTCGTCGCCCGGTACCACAGCGAGGGCCGGGTCACCGGCGTTCTCGGCTGGAACATGCCCAAGCAGGCCCGCCTTCTGCGCCAGTCGGTCGTCGACGGGCTGCAGGCTCCCACCCCCACCCACTGAACGATCGGAGAACTCCCATGAAGGTTGTTGTCGACGAGGACAAGTGCGTCGCCGCCGGACAGTGCGTGTCGGCCGCCATGGACGTGTTCGACCAGCGCGAGGAGGACGGCATCGTCATCGTCCTCGACGAGAACCCGCCGGCGGAGCTGGCCGACGACGTCCGCAACGCCGCCGCCGTGTGCCCGGCGCTGGCCATCCGCATCGAGGAATAGCACCGCCCCAGCTTGCCCCGTTCCCCCCACACCCCCATCACTGGAGGAAACCATGGCCGAGACGCAGCTCGCCCCCGACGAGCAGGTCTACTACTACCAGGACGACCGGGACCCCAAGTGCCCCTTCGCCCCGGCGCCGGGGCTGCGCGCCCTGAACGAGAAGGCCCCGATGACCCGGGGCCGGATCTGGGACGGCAGCACCCCGTGGCTCGTCACCGGCCACGCCGCGCAGCGCGCCATCCTGTCCGATCCCCGGGTGAGTTCGGACGACAAACAGCCCGGCTTCCCGCTTCCGAACCAGGCCATGGCGGAGAACGTCCAGCACCACCCGCTCACGATCTTCAACGCGGACGGCGCCGATCACACGCGCATCCGCCGCATGATGACCCGGCCCTTCACCCGTCCTCGGATGGAGGCGCTGCGGCCGAAGATCCAGCAGTTCACCGACGAGCTGATCGACAAGATGCTCGCCGGCCCGAACCCGACGGACTTGGTGACCGCGCTCGCCCTGCCGCTGCCCTCGCTGATGATCTGCGCGCTGCTCGGTGTGCCGTACGAGGACCACGACTTCTTCCAGGAGCACGCCTCCTTCGCCACCCGGAGCGACAAGTCGGCGGAGGACGACCGGCGGGCGAGCGAGGCCCTCGGCGGCTACCTGGCCCAGCTGATCCAGGTCAAGATGCAGACGCCCGGAGACGATGTGCTCTCCGACTTCGCCGCCCGGGTCAAGGACGGCGACCTCACCCTCCCCGAGGCCACCCTGCTGGCCATGATCCTGCTGATCGCCGGTCACGAGACCAGCGCGACCATGATCACGGTGGGCACTGCGCTGCTGCTGGAGAACCCCGACCAGCTGGCGGCGCTGCGCGAGATCGACGACACGAAGGCCGTCGCGCCCGCGGTCGAGGAGCTCCTGCGCTATCTGACCGTCGCCCAGTTCGGGCAGCGGCGGATCGCCAAGGAGGACTTCGAGTTCGAGGGCGTGCAGATCAAGGCGGGGGACGGCATCGTCGTCCCGCTGCCCGCCGGCAACTGGGACCCCACGGCGTTCCCCGAGCCCGAGAAGCTCGACCTCACCCGCAAGGCGACCCACCACCACGCCTTCGGCTGGGGCATCCACCAGTGCCTGGGCCAGCAGCTCGCCCGTATCGAGCTCCAGGTCGTCTACGGCACCCTCTACCGGCGCGTCCCGACTCTCCGCCTCGCCGTCGACCGCGACGAACTCGCGTTCCGTCCGGCCGACGCGCTGGCCTTCGGCATCGCCGAGCTGCCGGTCACCTGGTAGCCGGCCGCCCTTCCATCGATCCGCGGGTCCCTCCCGTACGGGTGGGACCCGCGGCCGTATCCGCAGGACAAAGGAGTCAGGCATGAGCGAGTTCAGCTTCGAAGGACGCGTCGCCGTCGTCACCGGCGCGGGCCGGGGGATCGGCCGGGCCCATGCCCGCCTCCTGGCGGCGCAAGGGGCGAAGGTCGTCGTCAACGACCTGGGCGGATCCATGGAGGGCGACGGCTCGGACGCCGGACCCGCCCAGAAGGTCGTCGACGAGATCACCGCGGCCGGTGGCGAGGCCGTCGCGGACACCCACGACGTCTCCACGCCGGCCGGCGGCGAGGCGATCATCAACACCGCGATCGAGCACTTCGGGCGCGTCGACATCCTCGTCAACAACGCCGGGATCATCCGGTGGGCAGGTCTGCCGGAGGTCGACGCGCAGAACCTGGAGCGCCATCTCGCCGTACACCTCGTCGGTTCGTTCAACACGCTGCGGGCCGCCTGGCCGCACTTCGTGGAGCAGAACTACGGCCGGGTCGTCCTGACGACTTCGAGCGGCGTCTTCGGACTGCCCAACAACCTGTCCTACGCGGCCGCCAAGGGCGGCACGATCGGACTCGCCCGCAGCGCGAAGCTGGCGGGCGAGCCGCACAACATCAAGGTCAACCTGATCGCGCCGGCGGCCATGACCCGGATGGGCGGCGGCTCCGAGGAGGAGCCCACGGAGGCGGTCCCCGGTCAGCCGTACATGCCGTCGGACGCGGTGGCGCCGATGGTGGCGTACCTCGCCCACGAGAGCTGCCCGGTCAGCGGCGAGATCTACACGGCCGGCGCCGGCCGCTTCGCCCGTCTCTTCATCGGCTCGACCGAGGGGTACGTGCACCAGAGCGGTTCTGCGACCGTGGAGGACGTGGCGGGGAACTGGGACGCCATCAACGACGAGAAGGGCTACTACGTGCCGTCGGACCTGATGGCCTGGTCTGGCGCGTTCCTGCAGCACCAGTTCGCGCCGAGCGCGGACTCGTAGGCGGGCGGGCGGCGACACGGCGAGGGGGCGTGCCGCCGCGCCGGTCGCGGTGTGGAGGGTGTGGCCGAGGGGCCGGGCGCGGACTGCCCGGCCCCTCGCGCTGTGCCACGCAAACCAGGGGCGGGGGAGCGGGCTTCCGGGGGAGTGCGTGCCAGGGCCCGCCGCGCCGGTATGAGCCGACGGGCGGGCCACAAAGCCGTGCGGTCAGGCCGCCTGACCGACCTCCGCCTCGTCAAGGCGCTTGCTCCTGGGGATGAGGAGGACGAGCAGCGCGCCCACGGTGCAGCAACCGACCACCAGCCACAGGCCGTTGGTGAAGCCGGCGTCGAGGTAGAACTGGGTGCCCTTCAGGATCGCGCCGTGCTGGGCCATCACGACGAAGGCCAGCTGAGAGACGGCGATCTGCGCGACGCCCTGGCCGAGGGTCTGGGCGCCGTTGGCCAGCGCCTGCTCCTCGGGGGTGACCACCTCGATGATCATGATGGGTACGACGGCCATGACCATGCCCGTGCCGAGCCCAGCGATGAGGCCCATGCCCACGATCTGGGGTGCGCTGTGGTGCAGTTGGGTGCCGATGCCGTAGCCGAGCACGGTGAGCGCGGAGCCGGTGCCCAGGAGGATGCGGGCATCCGTCCGGCGGGCGAGGAAGCCGGTGCCGACGGCCGCCACGAGAATCATCGCGCTGATGGGGCTGGTGACGATGGCGTTGTGGGTGCCGGACCAGCCCAGGCCCTCGGAGACGTGGGGGATGGCGGGCATCAGGATCAGCAGCTGGATCACGACGCCGACGGCGCTGAGCGAACCGGCCGCGATGGAGGTGGCCAGCAGAACGGTCCACACCGGGCGGCGCCGTGTCATGGCCGGCGGAAACAGCGGCTCGGCGACCCGGCGCTCGACGAGGACGAAGGCGATCAGCGCGACCAGCGCCCCGGCGACATAACTGGCGAACTTGCCACTACCCCAGCCCCAGTGCGAGCCCTGGCCGACGGCGTACACGAGCGCCGTGATGCCGCCGCCGAGGAGGATTCCGCCGAGCCAGTCCATCCGGCCGCCCCCCGTGCGGACCGGGCTTTCGGGCACGAAGGCCGCCACCAGGACGAAGCTCGCGGCGGTGCTGATGGCCATGAACCACAGCACGCCGCGGAAGCCGTAGTCGTCCAGGAGCCAGCCGGACAGGAACGGCCCGCCGAAGGCGACGAGTCCGACGCCGCCCGCGAGGATGCCGCTGGCGATCCCGACCCAGCGGCGGGGGAACACGTCGCGGGTGATCGCGTAGGCGAGCGGCGCGGTGGCGGCGTAGATGCCCGCGATGCCCCGCCCGATCAGCAGCGTGCGGTAGTCGGTGGCGACGGCGGCGACCAGGTCGCCGATGAAGCCCAGCCCGGTGGCGACGAGCAGCACCTTCTTCTTGCCGAAGAGGGCCGCGGCCTTGACCGCGAACGGCAGGAAGAAGGTGCCCGTCAGCAGGGTCATCAGGGTGAACCACGCGATTTCCGTGGTCCGGAAGTGGATCGCGACGTCGGCCTGGACGATGCCGGACAGGGCGGCCATGAGGGCGACGAGTTGGACGGTCCACACGAGTGCGATGACGACGAGTACGTTGCGTGTGGTGGAGGGGGATCTCTCTTGGGTGGGGGGAGCGGTGGTTCGGGTCTGTGACATGGGGTGCCTTCCCGTGGAGCGGCTGCCGGAAAGATAGACCTAACGGTCGGTACAATGCGCGAGGTGCGCAGGAAAGCAGATGTGTGGCCTGTCGCCCGGATCACGTCCCGCTCAGTGGAACCCCTGCGCCAAGGACGTGTTTGCTTGACTTAAGGCGAACCACGTGGCTAGCCCATGAAGACGGCTCATGGGCGAGGGTGACGGCCCATGGCAATGAACAACCGACCGTGCGCCAAAGCGGGCCACAGCGCCTGTGGGATGTCATGGATGAGATCCGTGCTTAGCTTGTCTTTTAACCTCTGAGGCCGTCGCGCTCGATGATGCTCTCGGGGCGTCTGGTCGTTTTCCCGACGCCATAGCGGATCGCGGGTCGGCGATTTTTGGAGCCAAGTGGCCTTCCTGGCCCAGGTGTTGAGGGTTTCGGTGCACGGGCCGGACAGGCAAGGTGCGGGCGGAGGTTCCGAAACCCCCGGCGGACACGGGCCGGGGTGAGCCGTGCGGGCTCGGCCGGCCTCTCCCAGGGGCGGCGGAGATCCGCCACGGCTTCGCGGGTGAGCCGGAGCTGGGTGTGGGCGGCGATGATCAGCCACGTCCAGCGGTCTCCGGCCTCGGGGGTGCGGAGCTTGGGCCGGGTCCAGCCGAGGGTCTGCTTCATCAGCCGGAAGGTGTGCTCGATGTCGAACCTGCGCAGGAACGCCTGCCAGCGGACGTCGACGTCCCCGCCACTCAGTCCGGTGGCCGACGACCACAGCCAGAGGGGCAGCGGGTCTCCGCCGCCGGGGAGGCGGTCGACCTGGAGGCGAATCAGCGTGCCTTCGATGATGGGGGGTTCGCCGGTGTGGTCGATCCACGCGGAGCGGGTGGTCAGGCGGGAGTGGATGCGGTCCCAGGCCATCGCGCGGGCGGTGCCGTACCGATCGGTGACCTGCACCGTCGCCGCGTCCGGATCGCCCCAGGTCTCCGGCTTGGCGAAGCGGAACTCCTTGCCGTGCTTCGGCGGGCGCCGCCCTGGGGATAGGACATGGCGTACTCCTTGAGCGAGGGCGTCGGCCGTCGCATGACGCGGTCGGAGCGCATCCGTCCCAGCACCTCGACCGGGAGGCCGTCGATGAGGTGGGCCATGCGCGGGGCGTCGTAGCCGGCGTCGAAGACGATCAGGATGTCGCGGTCGCCGAGGTGCCAGCGGCCCATCTCGATCAAATCGACGACCACCCGGCGGACCTGGGCGGCGGTGACCTCGGCGACGTCGTCGTCCGGACCGAGACGCACGGCGTCCAGGAGCTGGCACCAGGACGTCCGGCCCAATTCCAGGGCGGCGACGAACGAGTACGGCCAGCCGGGTATGAACTGGTCCGAGGACCGTCCGCTGCGGCCGTAGACGTGGCAGAACAGGCGGTCCGCGCTGGTCGGGGCGTCGGGGCGGAGCCAGTTGCTGATGTCGACGGCGAGGACCAGGCGGCCGTCGGCGGCGTGCGGCATGGGCAGGCCCACCAGTACCTGCCGCAGCCGGGGCACGTCCACGTTTCCGCTGTTCAGTGCGTCGTACATCGCGCCGTGCCCGCGCCGGTGCTCGGCCACCAGCGTCAGGTCCACCGGAGCTCTGACCGGTCCGTCCGCACACAGCAACGCGTCGGTGAGGTCGAACAGTTCGTCCCTGCGCGCGGTCAGGCAGTCGAATAAGTCCTCCCGGAAGCGTGACGCTTTCGCGAACGCTTCCCCCGGAGCATGATCAGGCAGCAGACTCACCTTCACGGCCTTCGTCGTGGTCACGTGTGTCCTTGGTCGGAACACATGATCAGACGAAGGCCGCCTCAGCGTCCGGCGAACATCCAGGTGAGCGGCCTAGTTCGAGGAGCATTTCGACTCATCGGTAGCCTGCATCACCATGATGCGCGCTTGGACCTTGCCGATGCTGCTTGTACTCAGCGGCTCAGCTGTCGCGGCTGGGCAGATCTTCAAGGGGAGCCCCGGCACAGCCGCAGCACTCCTGCTGGCGTTCCTGGCGCTCGCCGGCGTGAACTCACCCCTGATCTTCCCGAGGTCGATCGGTGCGCAGGAGGCACAACGCCGCAGCGCGGTCGACGGCCGACCGGTCGTCTTCTGGCGGCCGGGCTGCAAGTACTGCATACGACTGCGCATCCGGCTGGGCCGCAGCGCCCGCCAGTTGCACTGGGTCAACATCTGGCGCGACCCGGCAGGAGCCGCAGCGGTGAGAGCAGCCAACGACGGCAACGAGACCGTGCCCACCGTCGTCGTGGCGGGCCAGCCACACACCAACCCCGATCCCGAATGGGTGCGCGAACAGCTCTCCCCTTCAGCGTGATGTCCCGTCGCAAGTGATCTGGTCCGAGTGTGCGGCGTTGATCAGCGGCAACCAGCTCAGCTGAGACGTCCGGTTGCCGGAGATCTCAGCTGAGCTGGTCCCGTGAGCACGGATGCGGTTCGCTGTCTCGACCCATGGGGCCCGGTGCCGGTGTTTTCGTTGGGTGATGCGGATTGCGGGTGCGGTGTCGCTGGTGTGGGGTGGTGGGCCTACGAGGTGCGTTCCAGGAGGAGGGCCATGCCCTGGCCGCCTGCGGCGACGAGGCTGATCAGGGCTGTGCTGAGGTCGTCGTGGCGCAGGGTGGCAAGGGCGGTTGTGGTCAGTCGGGCTCCGGCCGCGCCGTAGGGCTCGCCGAGGGCGATCGAGCCGCCGTGCGGGTTCATGCGCTCGGGCTCCAGCCCGAGTTCGGTGCAGTAGGCCAGGATCTGGGCGGCGAAGGGTTCGTTGCCGGCGACGGTGTGGACGTCCGCCAGGGACAGGCCTGCTCTGGTCAGGACGGTTCGGGTCGCGGCGACGGGGACCGGGCCCTCGGTCTCGGGAGTGCCCGCGCTGACGGCGGTGGCCAGGATGCGGGCGAGCGGGGTGTGGCCGTGGGCGTGGGCGTAGGTTTCGGACATGACGACGACCGCGGCGGCTCCGTCGGACAGCGGGGCGCTGTTGCCTGCGGTGACCCTGCCGTCGGGGCGGAACCGTGGCTGCAGGGCGGCGAGGCTCTGCTGGGTGACGCCCGTGCGCGGGCAGTCGTCGGTGGTGGCGGTGGTGCCGTCCGGGGTCTTGATCGGGACGATGTCGCCGAAGTGGAAGCCCTGGTCGAGGGCTTGTTGGGTGAGGTGGTGGGAGCGGGCGGCGTAGGTGTCCATGTCGGTGCGGGTGATGCCGTACAGGTCGGCGGTGTTCTCGGCGGCCAGTCCCACCGGGATGTAGGGGTCGGGGTGCCCGCCCTGGTCGCGTGGGTCGCTCCAGGGGCCCGCGTCGGCTCGTGAGCGCCGGATCGTGCGTTGCCCGGCGGTGTGGAAGGCGGGGTTCTCGGTGCCGGGCCAAGTGTCCGAACTGCCGTGGGCGAGACGGGACTGTGACTCGACTCCGGCTGCGATGACGACGTCGGCGTCCCCGCAGCGCACGGCTTGCGCGGCGATGCGGATCGCCTGCAGTGAGGAGGTGCAGAAGCGGTTGACGGTCACCCCGGGTACGTGGTCCCAGCCGAGCAGGACGGCGGCGATCCGGGCGATGTTGAAGCCCTGTTCACCGCCGGGCAGGGCGCAGCCCACGACCAGGTCCGCCACCTGTCCCGGTTCCAGGCCGGGGGTGCGGGCCAGGGCTTCGGCGAGGGTGCGGGCGAGCAGGTCGTCGGGACGGACGGCGGCCAGAACGCCCTTGTGGGCGCGTCCGATGGGGGTGCGGACGGCTGTGGTGATCACGGCGTGCTGCATGACGGTGTCGGTGTCCTGTGCGGTCTCGGCGACGGGGGCGGTCAGAGGTGGAGGGTGGGGCGGTGGGTGCGCAGCCAGTTGTCCAGGTCCAGGACGAGTTCCAGTCCCTCACGGGGGAAGCGGTCCGTGCCGGTGGGTTCGAGGAGCAGGCTGCGTACGGCGGCAGTGTTCAGCAGGTCGGTGGCGGGGCCGGCCTTGGTCAGGAGGCGGTCGACCTGTGCGGTGAGAGCCGCGCGGTAGGCGGGGTCGCGGACCATGGGGTAGGGGCTCTTGCGGCGGGTCAGGACCGGTTCGGGGAGCAGGTCGGTGACGGCGGCGCGCAGCAGGCCCTTCTCGCGGCCGTCGAAGGTCTTCATGTTCCAGGGGGTGTTGAAGACATACTCGACCAGGCGGTGGTCCAGGAACGGCACCCGGACCTCCAGGCCGACGCCCATGCTGAGGCGGTCGGCGCGGTCCAGCAGGCAGGGCAGGAACCGGGTGAGGTTGAGGTAGCTGTCGCGTCGCAGCGCGGCCTCTGCGGGTGTGGTTCCGGGTAGGTGCTCGATCTCGGTGCAGGCGGACTGGTGGAGTTCGGCGCGGTGTGCGGGCAGGTTCAGGGCGGCGGTGAGGGCCGGGTCGAGCAGCCGGGTCAGGTCCGCGCGGTCCAGCACGCTGTCCCAGGGAAAGGATTCCGCCGCCGCGGCCTGGGGGGTGAACCAGCGGTAGCCGCCGAAGAGTTCATCGGCCCCGTCCCCGGCCAGGGTGACCGGGAAGTCCTCGCGCACCGCCCGGTACAGCTGGAGCAGCGAGGTGTCGAAGTCCCCGAGCGTCAGCCCGTCGCGCAGGTGACCGACCCGGGCGCGCCGGACCGGGTCGGCGAGCGCATCGGCGTCCAGTGGTACCCGGCGGTGTGAGCTGCCCAGGTGGCGCACCATCAACTCGGCGTAGGGGCCGTCCGGGTCGCGCCCCATGGCGTCCCGGTCGGATGCCTGATTGCCGAGGTCCACCGACAGGGTGTGCAGGGTCCCGGCCGCGGGGCGGGCCAGCGCGGCGATCACGCTGGAGTCCAGACCGCCGGACAACAGGACGCTCACCGGCACGTCGGCCGCCAGTTGCCCGGTGACGGCCTCCTCCAGCAACTGCCGTACCCGCGCCACCGTGGCGGGCAGGCCGTCGCGGTGCTCGACCGGGGTCAACGTCCAGTAGCGGCGGGCGTGCACACCCTCGGGAGTCATGGTGACCGCGGTGGCCGGGGCGACCTCGTTCAGCCCCGCGAAGGCACTGCGCCCGGGTGTTTTGGTCATCGGGTGGGCGGACAGCAGCAGCTCCCGCAGTCCGTCCAGGTCCAGCCGCGCGGTCACCGCCGGGTGCGCCAGCACTGCCTTGGGCTCGGAGCCGAACACCACCGCGTCGCCGATTCGCGCGTAGCACAGGGGCTTGATCCCGAACCGGTCCCGCACCAGCGTCAGCCGTCGCGGGCCCGGCTCCCACGCGGCGTAGGCGAACATGCCCTCCAGCCGTGCGGGTGCCCCCTCGCCCCAGGCGTCGATCGCGTGCAGCACGACCTCGCTGTCGCAGCGGGTGGTGAACCGGTGTCCCAGGGCGGTCAGTTCAGACCGCAGCCGGGCGTGGTTGTAGACCTCGCCGGTGAATGCCACCGCCAACACCGTGCGCCCGTCGCGAGCCAGGATCATGGGCTGTCGGCCGCCGACCAGGTCCACGGTGGCCAGCCGGGTGTGTCCCAGACCGGCCACCCCCTCGGCCCACACGGCAGCGGCGTCCGGCCCTCGGCACGCCAGGGTCTCGGTCATCTCTTTGAGCGAGGTGTCTTCGGTGTCCTGGGGCACGTGGCCCGCGAAACCGGCATAACCGACCAACCCACACATCGTTGAAACTCCCCGACCCCAGCGCGGGGACGTGTCGCACGATCCGAATCCAAGGTCTCCCCTCACATCGCGGATACCGCGCGAAAGGGGAAGCCCCGGGGCCGAACCCGGTACGCCGGCCACCACCGCAGAAACGATCAAGACGCGCCCGGGTCACCCCTCTCGGACAGCGAACCGCCCGAACGAATGCCCATCTCAGTCGACGTGGCCCTTCCCAAGCGGATCGGACCAGATCATCTGAGATTGGAACCAGGTTGAGTGAGACGGGACACGTGATCAGAAACCACGACCTACCGGAGAGGCTGTCCTGTGCCACTGAAGATTGAACGTGTGTCATCGAAATCTGAGTGGCCTGTGTCACTCGTGGTCGCCGAGGGGCGGTCACGAGTACCCCAGGTCGACGACCAGATCGCATCGGGAAACGGCGGCGCTCTGTCGCATCGCCAGGTGCCGGAGTGCCAAGGGCTCATTCAGCCCACATCCCGAGCCGCTCGGCCAGGAAGGCGATGATCTCGTTCCGGGCCTGCATGGTGGGGTGACCGTCCTGGTCGACGAGGTGTGCCGTGACGACGCTGTGGGCGCAACCGACGACGTCACGGAAGAAGGGCGGAGGGTTCGTGTTCGCCGTCTCGGCTTTGAGTACGCGGCCGTCGAATGCGTCCCCGAGCAGCGCTCGGTAAGCCGCGAACCGCTGACCAGTGCACCACCTGTCGTTGTCGAAGCGGTAGGCGAGAACCTTCAATCCCTCTCGCGCTACGCGTTCAGCCACGGCAGCAGCGTCTTCGTCGCTGATCTCCAGACCGCCGGGATCGTCCAGCGGAAGCGACGGATGGTTGACCACTGGTGCGATGACAGCCGGTTCGAGCGCCATGGTCAAGGCGAAGTTGCCGGTAAAACACAGGCCGACGGCGCCGACGCCAGGCCCGCCACGCTCGGCGTGCGCCAGGCGGGCGAGGCCGCGCAGCCATGTGACGACGGGGCTGGTGCCGCCACCGGCGAAGGCTCGGAACTCGGCGCTGACGCAGGCGCGTCGAACGACGGTCTCGCGTGCCTCGGCGAGCGGGTAGGCACCGTCGACGCCGAAAAGAGAGGGCAGGTACACGGAGAAGCCGGCATCACGCACCCACCGCGCGAACCGCGCGACGTCGGGGCTGATACCCGGCATCTCGGGCATGAGGATGACTGCCGGTCCTGACCCGGCAACGTACACGGTCTTGTCGACGTCATCGACGCTGACGGCTCTCCGTGAGAAGTCGTCCAAGGGGTCGCTCTGTCCTCGCATGATTGTCATGACCGAGATGATGACGAGCGGCCGCCCTTCTGAGAAGCGGCGGCATCGCCACGTATCACGGTAATATCGCCACCCGTTCGAAGGTGCCGGAGGGGCCGCATGAGTCCGCTGCGCGTTGGTGTGCTGGCCTACCCCGGCTGCTTCGCGTCGGAGGTATTCGGCGTCCCTGACCTCCTGGCAATGGCAACTCACGTCGCCGCGGCGCAAGGGTCGGTTCAGCCGGCCTACGAGGCGTTGGTCATCTCGCCCCGGCGTCGTGTGATCGCGGCCGGCGGCTCGGTCCTCGACGTCTCGGCGGTTCGCCCGGTGGACGTCCTGATCGTGCCAGGATTCGAGCTTTCGCCCACGCTCGATCTCGACGCGACACTCGCAAACCTGGGACCGGAAGCAGCGTGGATTCGATCGCAGGCGGCCTCGGGGACTGCTGTCGTATCGATCTGCGTAGGCGCCTTCCTGGTCGCTGAAGCCGGGCTGCTCGACGGGCGCCAAGCGACCACGTCCTGGTTGTTCGCGGATCGGTTCGCCCGCCGGTACGCCGACGTGCGCCTCCGCCCGGAGAGCTTGGTCGTGACCGACCGGGGGGTGACGACCACAGCGGCCTTCAGTGCCATGTACGACTTCGCCCTACAGCTCATCCGCGAGCACGACGGCCCCCGCGTCGCCCGTAGCACCGCGCGTATCGCGCTTGTTGATGATGCGCGTTCCACGCAGGCTCCCTATGTCGACCCGGGGCTCATCCCCACTGTGGGCAGGGAGTTCTCGCTCAGCGTCAAGCGGTGGCTCGACCAGAACCTCAGTGCTCGCTATGACCTGCCCACCCTCGCTCAGGAGTTCCACGTAAGCACGAGAACCATGCTCCGCCGCTTCGGCGACGAAGCCGGCCAGACGCCACTCGCGTACCTGCAGACGGTCCGGGTGCGTCGAGCCAGACACCTGCTGGAGACGACCGACAGGACCATCGCGAGCATCGCCGCCGACGTCGGGTACGGCGACCCTGGGGCGTTCAGCGGCATCTTTGCCAGACATACGGGCCAGCGGCCGAGGGAGTACCGCGCGATATTCCATCGTCGCTGCGACCACCACGGGTCAACCCGAAGAACGGAGACTTGAGACCCGCCCGCGACGGCAACAGGCCCCCTCAAGGCCGGGCCAAAGCGCAGGCCTCCGCGAGCCCACAACCCCTACCCCTGGCACACCAGCACCCCGGCTGTGAAGCTTCGATGGCACGAACCACTGGCCATCACTCTTCGGTGGCAACGCTCAAGCTTGGATGTCACAGGACGGAGGCGCCCGCAGCCCCAAGCGCACCGAGGTTAAAAGACAAGCTGAGGGCGTCGCCCACCTGATGAATCAGCTGTCGAGTGATCAGCGGAGCGAGCTTCTGGAGCTGTTGGGGGCGATGGCTGCAGCCGAGACGGATCCGGCTCGGCGGGAGTTCCTGGAAGGGTTCCCGGAGGGCTTTGGACTCGTTGAGGATCCGGCTCTGCTTCACGAGTAGAGCAGGACGCGCCTGCGGAGCAGAGCGAAGCTGGCCCGGCCGAACATCTGGCGCTTGAGCATCTTGATCCGGTTGACGTGTCGTTCGACGACGCCGGAGCCCTGGGGAGGGTGAGTCCGGCGACGACGGCGTCGAGGTCGCGATCGTCTGGGCTGACTCCGTCAAGATGAACTGCACCCCCGCCAGGGCCGCACTGCTCGGCCGCCGGGTGAGGCTCCGCTCAGGAGCAGTTCCACTGGCGTGCCAGGGCGACGGGCGCGAACCGCGAGCAGTCATCGGTGGCCGGATAAGCGTCGGAGCCTACGAACCACCACCCAGTGCCGGGGGTGAACCGGAAGAACTGCAGGCCCGAGCCCTCGTCCTGGAGTTGGACCCGGTCGTCGCCTGTCGCGCCGGCACCAGCTTCGAAGCGGACGGCTGCATAGAGCGTGGTGCCGCAGCTGCCGTAGTAGAAGTTGCCGGGCTTCGGCTGGATGTGGCTGACCCTCTTGGCGTGCTCCCAGGTTTGGGTCACTGCAGACTTCACGTCGGCGTGGACCGCCAGGTTCTTACACGCGGCAGGGACGGCAGCGGCGGCGCTCGGCGTTGCCGTCGGCCGGGAGGCGCCGGCCATCGCTTTGGCGGTGGGGGCCGGAGAGGTGCTCGCCACCGCGGTCGGGCTGACGGATGCCGCCACCGCCTGCGAGTCCGTCGGTGTGGGCGAGGCCGAGGACGTTGCGGATCCCGATGCACTCCGGGCAGCCGTAGCCGCGGCGCTCGCACTCGCTGCCGAGCCGGAACCGTCGTTGCAGGCCGCCAGGCCCAAACAGGCTGCGAGTGCCAGTGCGGCGGTGGCCGCGGCCCGTCCGTAGTCGACGGCCATAAGTCCCCCACTCCCGACGCGAACTCTCGCGCTCCCGCTTCTCGCCGCAGACTATAGCCCCGGGCCTCGCCCACGATTCGCCTCGGACCGCATGAGGACGTGGCTAACGTGCCTCAACGACCGAGGCCATCGCTGAACTGCGCAGATGTCCGGCGACCACTAGACGATCAAGTCCTATGTCTGGCCTACGCGTCTCGCGAGATCCTGCCTTGGCTCGCTGACGGCTCCCCGAGCCGAGCGGTGGGGATAGGGCCAGGCAGGCGGCCCACGTTGCCTGTCCCGGTTCACCGCGCCTTGACCATGACGTCATGGGGGTGTGAGCGGCGCACTCGTTCTGGACGGGGTCCATGGGGGTGATGTGCGCTGCCATCCGTCGAGCATCTTCTAGGACAGGAGCTGACCTAGTTGAGGGCTAGCGTCATCGCCACATTGAGGCACTCGCACTCCAGGAGGCGGTCAGATGTCCGTAAACCCGGTTCCCCAGGGCTATACCACCGTGACGCCATGGATCATCTCCCGCGACACGGTGCAGCTCATCGACTTCATGAAGAGGGCGTTCGGCGCGGAGGAGCTCGCGTGCCTGGCCGGCCAGGACGGCAGCATCGAGCATGCGGAGGTGCGGATCGGTGACTCGGTGGTGATGATGTTCGACGCGCGGCCGGAGTGGCCGCCGACCCCTGGCTTCCTCCGCCTCTACGTCGAGGACGCCGACGCCGTGCACCGTCAGGCAGTTGCGGCCGGCGGCACCTCGGTCACCGAGGTCACTCACCTGTTCTTCGGAGACCGGGTCGGCCGGGTGCGCGATCCGCTGGGCAACCTGTACTGGATCCAGACCCGCGTGGAGGAGCTGAGTCCGCAGGAGATGGAACGCCGTATCGGGGACCCGGAGTTCACCAAAGCGATGGAGTACGTCCAAAGTGCCGACTTCTTCCCAGGCCGGGCCTCTGGCCTCGGCTGAGCGATGACCGGCGGAGCGGCGCATCCACGAGTGAGGAGAGGCCGTCCAAGATCGTTGTGTGACGAACGAGAGCTTGGACACCTTGCTGACCGCACTCTACGTAAAGATCGACGACGAACTGGAAACGGGCCGACGGATGGGCAGGCCACCGCAGTTGACTGATGCAGAGCTGGTCACGTTTGCGGTGGCCCAGGCACTGCTCGGCTTCGGCTCGGAGACCCGCTGGTTGCGGTACGCGTATGCGCACCTGGCGTCGATGTTTCCGTATCTGCCGCAGCAGTCCGGGTACAACAAGCGGCTCAAGGTCGCGTTGCTGCTGGTGAAGAAGGCGATACGGATGCTCGCGGTGGATACGGACTTCTGGTTCGACAACCACTGGATCGTCGACTCGACGCCGGTGCCGTGCGGGATGTCGCGGCCGACGGTAAAACGCTCGGAGATGGCGGGCTGGGCCGGATACGGGTACTGCGCCTCCCACTCGCGGTTCTTCTGGGGCCTGCGCCTGTACCTGGTCTGCACCCCCACCGGCATGCCGATCCTGTGGGCGCTCGCCAACCCGAAGATGGGCGAGCGCGAGGTCTTGCAGGCCATGCTCGACGTCGAGTCGGACCTGGTCGCCCAGCGGCCCGGGCTGCTGCTGATCTCCGACAAGGGCTTCGCCTCCAAGGAGTTCGAGAACGACTTGGCCATGCAAGGCATCGAGCTGCTGCGGCCCTCGTTCAAACGGGAGAAGAAACGCAAGGGCGAGTCACTCCTCAAGTCCGTACGGCAGCTCATCGAGTCCGTGAACGACACACTCAAGGGGCAGCTGGACCTCGAACAGCACGGTGGGCGCACCCACGAGGGTGTCGCCGTCCGCGTCGCCCAGCGCATCCTTGCCATGGCCGCAGCTATCTGGCGAAACAACAAGACCGGAGCCCCCACCATGCGCTCCCTCGTCGCGTACGACCACTGAACACATCAGACTCATTCGTCTAGATAACGGCGGCTCCCGGCGACATCAACAGCCTTGCGCTGCCCACGACGTCGTGTACGCAGCGTCACGCTCCACACAACGAGAGCCAGAGCCCTGAAATTCAACGAGCCCCATCAACGGGGCGGAATTGCCGTCGGCGCACCGGGAGTGAGTGCGGTGGGGCTTTCGGGCGGTACGCGGGAGACGGGCGGCCAGGCAGAAAAGCGGGGCCAGCCGCCAGGTGGCGGCTGGCCCCACAGTGGCGGAACGGGCTGCGTTAGCGCCCCCAGGACGGTCGCGGTCGAAGGCAGCAACCAGGGCGGCCGTCGCGGCGATGACGCTTACGATGCCTTCGGCGATGAAGCCGATCGGCTGGTCGGTGCAGACCGCCAGGGTGATCAATGTGCCGAGGGCGAGGGTAACGAGGCAGACGAGCGACGTCGGCCGCAGGAGGCGGAACGCGCGTCGCCTCTCTGCCTCTGTGGTGTCGGCGGGGGTCGGGTCTGTTGTCACGGAGTGCGCTCCACTGGTGGTCTCGATGGACGTCGGCGGGCGAGGCGGCCTCCTGGGGGAGCAGGAGGCCGCACTCGTTGGTGGAGCGCGGCCTGCGGTCGCTGTACCCATGTATCCAGCCTGACCTGCATCAACTCCGGCTACGGAAAGCCTGCTTGACAGCTCGTTTCCGGCTGCGGCACCAGAGGGTTGAGCTGGCCTGATGCCGCGACGGCGGGATACTGGCAACCTCTCTTGACATGAACATGTCAATCCCCTCGAATCGTGGAGACCTTCCTATGCAGCCCGCCCCTCGCTGAGGCTGGCCCAGTAGTCGTGTTCGTAGTTGATCGGGCTCTTGAAGCCACACACGCTGTGTAGCCGTCGGGCGTTGTAGAAGTCGGTGATCCAGGTGGCGATCCGGATCCGGGCCTCGGTGCGGGTGGCGAAGGTGTGCCGATGGGCGTACTCGACCTTCAGGACGCTGTTGAACGCCTCGCTGACGGCGTTGTCGAAAAAAGATCCGACCCGGCCCATGGACTGGAAAACGCCCTGTTTGCGGCAGGCCCGGCGGAACCTCCGCGAGGCGTACTCGCTGCCGCGGTCCGTGTGGAAAATAACGCCGCGCACGTCGCCGCCGCGGGTCGCCGTGGCCATGTGCAGGGCGACGACGACCAGTTCGGCATCGTGGCGAACGCCCATCGCATAGCCCAACAGGCGGCGGGAGAACAGGTCGATGACCGTGGCCAAGTACAGCTTGCCCTCACCGGTTTCGATCTCAGTCATATCCCCGCACCAGACCAGATCGGGGGCCTCGGCGGTAAAGTCGCGGCGCACGAAGTCCGGGGGGCCGGCCGTCTGCCCGGCCGGGTCGGCCCCCGCCGTCTGCGCACCTTCCGCGCGACCAGGCCGAACTCGGACATGATCTTCGCGATGGTGTTCACCGAGACCTGCCAGCCCTGCCTCACCAGCCTGATCCAGATCTTCGGCGAGCCGTAGGTGCCGCCGGAGTCGTCGAACTCCTCCTTCACCGCTTCGATCAGATGCTGTCTGCGCAGCTCACGCCGGGTGGGCCGGCGGGTGCGGTGCTTGTAGAACCACGCCTCGCTCACGCCCAGAGCGCGGCAGGAGACGCGATGCGAAATGCCGTGCTCGGTCCTGAAGTCGCTGATCACCCCGACGACGGACGCCGGGTCCGCCACGGCTACTTCACCCACAGGACCATGCAGCGTTTGAGGACATCACGCTCCATGACCAGTTCCTTATTGTCCCGCTTGAGCTGGGCGTTCTCCCGCCGCAGACGCTCCAACTCGTCGCTCCCGCCGGCCTGTGAGGTCCCTGCCCGACGGGCGCGGGAGACCCAGCTCGCCAGGGTGGTCTCGTTGATCCCCAGGTCTTCGGCGACCTCGGCGATCGTCTTGCCGGTCTCCGTGACGATCCGTACGGCCCCCTCACGGAACTCCGGATCGAACTTCCGTCGCTTCTCCGCCATGACTCCCAACATCCCCTGCAGTCACGGTCTTCACGCTACGAGAGGAGGGACAGGTCGCTGTCTCGGCCGTGGGCTCGCCATCCGCCGCCGTCAGGTATCCGTCCGACCTTCTTCACGTCGATGTGCACCATGTGTCCCGGCCGGCGAGCGGTGATCGTGCGTGGTTTCCGCGTGGTGTGGCCGTCGGGGTCGATGAACCGTCGCCTGCTCAGACCGAGACGGGCGAGGTGCCGGGTGACGGTGCGACGGCTCACGGCGTGCCCGGTTTGGCTGAGTTCGAAGGTGATTCGTCCTGCGGACCACTTGTGGTTTCGGCGCATCTGCTCGGTCCGCTCCACGACCTCGCCCGGTGTGGCTGTGGGTTGGCGGTGGGGTGTGGAGGACCGGTCGCGCAGGCCGAGCTCACCATGACGCCGGTACCGGTTGACCCACTTGGAGGCGCATGCCCTGGAGATGCCCATCTCCGCCGCAACGTGGGCGATCGGGCGTGACTTGCATCGCTCGACGAGTCGCCTGCGGCCTTCAATGGAGAGAGGTGCGTTGGCATGGGTGCCCATCAGATGGCGGCGAGGTTGTTGAGCAGGTGGCCCAGCTCGGCCGGTGCCTGAATGTGGGCCAGGTGGCCCTGGCCGGGGAGTTCGTGGACTCCGGCGCGAGCGACGTGCTGCCGCACGTTGTCGAACGACGTTCCGTAGGGGGCTGTTCCGCGGTTGCACTGGCCGATGATCAGGTCGACTTGATCTGCCTGTCGCGCCATCGCATCCGGAGGCAGCGCCGCGTTGAGCGCGCCGAGTTCCGCGTACAGCGGTCCGCTCAAGCAACGCAAGACCGCCCAACCGTGCTGATCGGCCCGAAGATCCTCGACATGCGCAGCGGAGAAGCCGGAGATCTGCCGATTGACGATCTCGACGCAGCGATCCCAGTCCGCCGTCTCCGCCGCGTGCTTCAGGTCCGGCAGTGCATGATGTCCGAATGGCCGCATCACCGGCTCGTAGGCGATCACCTGGGGTATCGGGCGATCGTTGGCGGCCAGCAAGGTGATCAAGCCGCCGTAGCTCCAGCCGAAGAGCGCCCTCGTGCTGTCGAACTCGTCAAGGACCACGCCGAGGTCCTCGACCTCTGTCCGCAGCGAGTAGGAATTGGTCAACGGCCCCGAGGAAGCACGTCCCCGACGGTTCACGACCATCACTGAGGGCCAGGCATCGATGGCGCCCGCAACACGGCGCCACGTATGCGCATCGCTCATCACGCCTGGGACGACGACGAGGCCCGGGGCATCCGGCTCCCCGTACACATCGACCGTGACCCAACTGTCCCCGCCGACCGGCAGCCTCTTCTGAATCGTTCGCTCCATAAGTCTATTATGGAGCGAACGATCTATAATGCAAGCGTGACCGAACGCAACCGTGGACGACCTCGAGCCTTCGACCGCGACCGCGCGGTCCTTGACGCCGCTCGCCTCTTCTGGCGACGCGGCTACTCCGGCACCTCGACCCGGACCCTGACCGCGGCCCTCGGGCTCTCCACCTCCAGCCTCTACGCCGCTTTCGGCAGCAAGGCCGGGCTGTTCGAGGAAGCGGTGCGGGCCTACGCCGAGCGTTACCGCGAGATCTACGAGCAGGCTGTCGCCGAGAAGGACATCCAGACCGTCGTCGAACGCATCCTGACCGACTCGGTCCACGAGTTCACCCAGCCAAGCGACAGGCATCCCGGGTGTCTCATCAGCAGCGCCGTGATGACTGACAGCACGAGCACGCTCGATACCAGCGCCTACGTCGCCGAACTGCACAGCTCGAACGAGCAGGCCCTCCTCATGCGCATCGAACGAGCGATCCAGGACGGGGAACTAGCCGCGGGCACCAACGCAGCGGTCCTGACCGGGCTCATCCAATCCGTCTGGCACGGATTGTCAGTGCGGTCCAACGTCGACACGGCCCGCGAGGACCTGCTCGCGACGGCACAACTTGCTCACCAGCTGATCTGCCAACAACTCACGTCACCAACGTCATGACCCGCAACACCTAGTTCGCGGTGGCGACCTCGTCTCCAGGGCCTGCGCGCGGATGTAGTCGCGGTCCAGCCGGGCGGCGACGGCGAAGACCATGTGGCTCAGGGTCCCGGGTAGTATTCCTGCCGCCCGCCAGCGAAGATGCTCGCGTGAAGATGCCGATCGGGCGGCCGAGTCTGCGGCCCTACCTGCCGTACAAGCAGCGCCCCGCCACTGGCAGTGACGGGCTGACCGCACACTTCCTGGGCACCAGCTCGGTGCTGCTGTCGGACGGGCAGACCCGCGTGCTCAGCGACGGGTTCGTCACCCGGCCGGAGATGCTGCGAGTCGGCGTGGGCAAGATCGCTCCCGACCGCGCGCTGGTCCGGTCCGCCATCGACCGGCTGCACGTGGATGACCTGGCCGCGGTGGTGTGCGCGCACTCCCACTACGACCACGCCCTGGACGCACCGGTGTGGGCGTTGGAGACCGGCGCGGAGCTGGTCGGCTCGCCGTCCACCGCCAACATCGGGCGCGGCCTGGGCGTGCCCGAGCCACAGCTGCGGGTGGTCGGCGACGGCGACACCCTCACCTACGGCAGCTTCGAGCTGACGTTTCTGGACTCCGTGCACAGCCCCGGCGATCGCTACCCCGGCACCGTCGATGAGCCGCTGGTCCCTCCGGCCCGTGCCCGTGCGTGGAAGACCGGCACCGCCTACTCCGTGCTCATCAACCACCCCCGCGGGCGCCTGCTGCTACAGGCCAGTGCCAACTGCCGCCCCGGCGCCCTGCGCGGCCGCCACGCCGACGTCATCTACCTGGGCATCGGCAGCCTGGGCAACCAGACCCCACGGTTCCTGCACACCTACTGGGACGAGGTCGTGCTCGCGACCGGAGCCCAACGGGTCATCCTGGTGCACTGGGACGACTTCTTCACCGGCCTCGACCAGCCCCTGCGCCCCATGCCGTACTTGCTCGATCGCCTCGACATCACCATGAGCCGGCTGCTTCCCTTGGCCCGCCGGGACGGCATCGACGTCGTCCTGCCCGTCACCTGGCAACCAAGCGAACCACTCATCGGCCTCGGATGAACGCGGCGCCTCAGCCTCCTCGTCAGTCGAACTCACCGCTCCTCGTCGTCCTCGTCGGGCGTGGCCGGGCGGGCCCGGCGCGCCGAGCGGGACGGGGCTTCTGCACGGTGAGCCGCCGGTTCATCTGCCGCCGATCGCTGCGGGGTGGCACCACGTCCTTCTGACCGCTCGAGCAGGGTCGGCTCAGAACGCTGAGTTGGCGAACCAGCGGTCCAGCAGGGCGGGGCTCCCCTGGCGTTCGAAGCGGTCGTCCATCGGGTCCAGTCGGCCGTAGAGCAAGGGCAGGAGGTCGGCCGCGGCGCCGCGGAGGGTGGCGTCGGCGGCGGTCTCCCGGCCAGGGCCATCCGTTGCGATGCCGAAGCGGTCCGGCTGAAGACGGACCAGCCAGTCGCCTTCGCCGTCGATGCAGCGGAAGCGGATGGTCTGGCCGGTCCCGCGCAGCTGCGCCGTGTTCGGCGCGAAGAAGGCCGCAAAAGGCAGGTTGACCAGGAACTCGTCCACACCGTCCACCGCCAGCGCGCGGTCGACCATCGGCCGCCGTCCGAGGGCGAGCTCGGCGTCCACCCGGTGCACCAGCGTCTCGTACAACATCCGGCGGGCCCAGAACCGGGCGTGCTGGTCGGCCCCCCAGGCCCACATCGGGGTGTCCGGGGCGGTGGCCGCGAACGCCCCGGCGGCCTCGACCGCGCTCGCGGCCAGCCAGTCGGGATAGTCCTCCGGCCGCGGCGGGAGCTGTAGGTCCACGTCCCTGCTCGTCGGCGGCTGCTGGATCTCCTTTCGCAACAGCACGGCGAACCAGCGCTGCACACTGCCGGTGTGCTTTACCAGATCGGCCAGGTTCCATCCGGGACAGGACGGGACAGGGGTCGTCGGATCGGCGCCCTGGACCGCGGCCACGAACGCGGCGGTCTCGGCCGCGACGGACGCCCGGTGGTCGACCGCCGTCGTGGGATGTGCCGGTCGGTGTGTACTCATGATTGGTCGTCCTCCTGGGTTGCGGGGTCAGGCGACCCAGCTGCCGGTCAGGGCCAGGACGGATGAGCCGTCGAGGTCGCCGAGCTTGGTGCCGGCGAAGGTGCGGGCCGCCTCCGAGGTCTGGATCCGGAAGGCGGGCCGGTCCCCGCTGAGCGCCTCGATGATCGGTGCGGCGGCGTCCGCCGGGGGCTGTGCGGCGTTGGCGAAAGTGTTCCGGGTCCGCTCGAGGTAGGCGCGCAGAGCGGGCGCGTACGGACCTGCGGCATCGATCACGGCCGGATCGAAGCCTACGTTGCTGACGAACTCGCTCGCCACCGCGCCCGGTTCGACCACGGTGACGCTCACTCCGGTGGTCGCGGCGACTGGCGCGAGCGACTCCATGAAACCCTCGACCGCGAACTTGGCGGCGCAGTACGCCTCATTGAACGGCTGGCCGACGACGCCGCCGACGCTGGTGACGGTCACCACCCGCCCACCGGTCGCGCGCAGGTGCGGCAGTGCGGCCTTGGTGACGTGCAGCACACCGAAGAAGTTGACCTCCAGTACCTGGCGCACGTCGGCGATCGTCTCTTGTTCGAGGGTGCCCACGTGCCCGGCCCCCGCGTTGTTGACCACGGCGTCGAGGCGCCCGTGGTCGGCGATCACGCCTGCGACGGCGGCCTCCACGGAGTCCGGGTCGGTGACGTCCAGCTGCCGTACCTGGATCCGTCCGGCCACTCCGGCCGCGTCGGCGGCGGCGAGCAGGGCATCGGCCCGGGAGGTGTCGCGCATGGTCGCGACGGTGTTCCAGCCGGCCTGGGCCGCGGCGACGGCAGCGGCCAGGCCGATGCCCGAGGAGGTGCCGGTGATCAGGACGGTTTTCTCTGGAGCCGGGGTTCCGGTGGTCATCTCGGTCTCACTCCCCACAATAGTTATGGTCGACCACTAATATGTTCCATAACTATGGTGACCCATATCTGTCACTGTCAAGCCAATGGCTAGAGTGGAGCGATGTCCTACCGACCGGATGACGTCACCCGCCAGATCGTCGCCCTGTTCGCCGCGATCAACCGCCGGTACGCCCGGGAGTCGGAACAGGCGGCGGCCGAGCACGAGCTCACCCCGCTGCAGGCCAAGGCGCTGCTCGCGGCAGAGGAGCCGGTACCCATGCGCCGGATCGCCGAGTATCTGCACGCCGAGCCGTCCAACGTCACCACGATCGTTGACCGCCTGGAGGGTCGCGGACTGGTCGAGCGGCACCCCGCGCCCGACGACCGCCGGGTCAAGCTGGTCGCCGCCACCGAGACCGGCCTGCGCGTGGCTGCCGATCTGCGGACCCGGATGCCGTTCGCCTCCCGGCCGCTCCACGCCCTGGACGACCGACAGCGCGAGACGCTACGCGACCTGCTCCAACTCGTGGCAGGTTCCGAGTCGCCGAACTGACACCGCCCGGCGACGCAAAGGGACGCGGGCAGGGGTGGATCCGGCTGAGCTTGTCTCTTAACCTCTGGCCTCGAACGTCGCGTCGTACGCACTCACTCGTCTGGGGATTCGCCGGGCAGGCGGACGGCCTTCGCATGATCATGCGTTCCGCCACGGAATCACGTTCATACGAAGGCCGCAGAGGTGAGTTTGCTGCACCACGATGCCCGGCGGGACGCGTTCGACTTCGCATCACACTTCCGGGAGGACTTCTACTCGTGCCTGACTCGGCGCGGTGACACGCTGTTCGAGCTCACGGACGCGATGCTCTGCGAGGACGGGCCGGTGACCTCGCCGGTCGATCTGACGCTGCTGGCCGAACACCGGCGGGGGCACGGCGCGTTGTACGACGACGCCTTGAACCACGGCCGTGTCGACGCGGCCGGGCTGCGGCGGGCGCTTGCGGCGTTGCTGCAGCCCAAGGCCGCCGACGGGCGCCTGGTCCTGGCGGTCGATGTCTCCCCGTGGCTGCGCCCGGACGCACCGACCAGCCCGGACCGTCTGTTCTGCCACGTCTACGGGCGCAACGGACGCTCCAGCGACCAGTTCATTCCTGGCTGGCCTTACTCGTTCGTCGCCGCCTTGGAGACGGGCCGCACCTCGTGGTGCCAGCTGCTGGACGCAGTCCGCCTCGGTCCCGACGACGATGTCGCCGAGGTCACCGCCGCCCAGGTCCGCCGCGTCGTCACCGACCTGATCGACGGCGGCCAGTGGGAAGGCGGTGACGCCGACATCCTTGTCGTCTTCGACGCCGGCTACGACGCCCCGCGCATGGCCTATCTCCTCGACGGCCTCCCGGTGGAGGTACTCGGCCGGATGCGCTCGGACCGGATGATACGCAAGCCCGTCCCGCGCCCGTCCCATGCATCTCGCCGCCGCAAGGCGGCTGGCCCCCGAAGCACGGCAAGGAGTTCCGCTTTGCCAGGCCGGACACCTGGGGTGAGCCGGACACGGCGACCGTGCAGGTCACCGACCGGTACGGCACCGCGCAGGCCATGGCCTGGGACCGCATCCATCCCCGGCTGACCACTCGCTCCGCCTGGATCGACCACGAGGACGAACTCCCCGTCATCGAGGGCACGTTGATCCGTCTCCAGGTCGATCACCTGCCCGGCGGTCAGGACCCGCTACCCGTGTGGCTGTGGCCCTCCAAGACCGGCATGACCGGCGAAGACGTCGACCTGCGCTGGCAGGCGTTCTTGAGGCGCTTCGATCTTGAGCACACCTTCTGCTTCGGGAAGCAGACCCTGGGCTGGACCCGCCCCAAGCTCCGAACTCCCGAGGCCGCCGACCGCTGGACCTGGCTCATGATCGCTGCCCATACCCAGCTACGGCTCACCCGCGAGGCCGCGGCCGATCTCCGCCGCCCCTGGGAGAAGCCGGCCGAGCCCGCACGGCTCACCCCGGCCCGCGTCCGACGAGGGTTTCGGAACCTCCGCCCGCACCTGCAGAGGCTGTCGCACGGCTCCTGCCCGGTGAAGGTCAAGAGTGCTTCTTGGGCTTGTGATTGATGAGCTTGTTGATGTTGTGCACCGTGCCGAGGAGCTTGATCTCGGCGTCCACCGCCTGGCGGCCTTGGTAGTTGAGGTGTCGTCCGAAGCGTTGGAAGATCTGGGCGAATCCCGGCTCGACCAGGGCACTGCGCTGACGGTACTGGGCCCGTCCTGTTGGAGTGGCGAGGCGGGCCGTCATGTCCTGCTGGCCGGCAGGGGCCTGCTGACGTTTAGCGGGAAAGCCTGCCTGGTCGGCATCGCTGGTGACCGAGACCAGTAGCGGGAGGTCGGCGAGGGCCTCGAAAGACGCGGCGGAAGCGTACCCGCTGTCGGCGAGCCAGAGTTGGATGTCGCCGGGGAGCCGTGCGGCCTGGTGATTGTGCTGGGTCTTCTTCACCATCGGAACGAGGGCCGTCCTGTCCGAGGGATTGTCGTGCGCCTCGATAGCCAGCAGCAATTGACGGCGGGCGCACACGATCTGGATGTTGTATCCCTGCAGGTAACCGCCGCGTTTGCCGGGAATCAGCCGGGAGTCGGGATCGCTCAGGCAGGCACGGGACTCCGGGGAGGGGGCCGGTCGGGGTGTGCGGGCCCGCTCCAGCCAGGCACGCATCTTCACCAGCCGCGTTCGCTGGCGAACGAGGACGGTCTTGTGCTCCATCGGATCGGCGGCCGTCCGTTCGCTCCACGACGTCCTGCCGCCCGGTCCTTTCGGACGTGGAGCTCGTACTTCTTCAGCTTCTCCTGGTGAGCCTCGGCTCATGGGGATCGCCGTCAGCCGCACCGCGCTCCTGCGCCGTGTGATGGACATGCTCCATCGGTCGGCTTGCAACACGGAGACGAGCCGTTGGATCATCCTGCGGCATCACGCCGGGAACGTCGGAACCCGGCGGCTGACGTTCCAAACCTCACAGTCGTACGGTGCCCGCATGAGCAGAGACGGGATACCCCGGCTGCGGCTCATCCTGCACACGAAGGAGCACGCCGGGCTGTGCGAGAGAGACCACATCGCCGACCAGCTGCCGTAGTGGCGAGCGATCCCTGCTGTCCACCATCCGCCGATGATCGTGGGGACTCGCCACGCAGTCAGCAGTCCGCGATGACAGACCGAAGGCACCAGGCCACTGCCTGCTCGTCGCTCGGGCCTTCGTCGCCGGCCTCCGCGGGCTGCTTCCGGGCCGGGTGCGCAAGCGGGGAGGCTCTGGCTCGGTGTGTCAGGTCAGGGTCTGGGTTCCGATGGCGCTGAGCAGGGCGAATTGTTCGGCTGTGCTGGTTCCCGGTGGTGCGGAGCAGATGGCGATGCGCAGGTCGTTGCCGGGGACGGTGAGGGTGTCGCAGTCGACGGTGACGAGCCCGAGGTCGGGGTGGTGGACGGTTTTGCTGTCGGTGGTGTGGAAGCCGACCGCGTGGGAGTCCCACAGGTCGTCGAAGCGTTCGCTGGCGCCGCGAAGGCTGGTGATCAGTGTCCTGAGGTGCGTGTCCTTCGGGTAGCGGGCGGCGGAGGAGCGCAGGTCGGAGACGAGGGCCGTCTCGAACCGGTCCTGCTGGTCGGGGGTGTGGGTGACGCGGGTGGGCAGGTGGGTGAAGTGCCGCCAGGCGATGTTGCGGTCCTTGCCGCGCCAGGGCGAGGGGTCGCCCATGAGGGCAGCCCACAGGGCGTTCCAGGTGATGAGGTTCCAGGCGGCGTCGTGAACGCTGAGCGGGTTGCTGTGGAGTTGGTCGAGGAGGCGCTGGACGCTGGGCGCGACGTGCGGGGAGACCTGTCCTGTGGTGGGCGGTGCCTGGCCGGCGAGCAGGTAGAGGTGGTCGCGTTCGGTCTCGGTCAGGTGCAGGGCACGGGCGAGGGAGGCCAGGACCTGCGGGGAGGGTGAGGTGGCGCGGCCTCGCTCCAAGCGGACGACGTAGTCGACGGAGAGACCGGCGAGCTGGGCGAGCTCCTCGCGCCGCAGCCCGGGGGCCCGGCGGACACCTCCGAGAGGGAGGCCCAGCTCCCGAGGGCTGGTGCGGTCACGCCAGTGGCGCAGGGCCTGGCCGAGGGCTAGGGGATCGTCGTTCACGCTCCCATTGTCCGTGCTGGGCCATTCATCAGCCTGGTACTGGCCGACCCCCCGCTGAGGAGAGCTCTCCCTGTCCTCCGGTGCGGCGCGCAGGCTGACTGCCATGACAACAGTCACCGTGATCACCGGGGCCAACAAGGGCCTCGGGTACGAAACGGCCCGCCGCCTGATCGAGCAGGGCCACACCGTCTACGCCGGCGCACGCGATCCGCAGCGCGGTGAGCAGGCCGCCAAGGCGCTGGGAGCCCGGCCGCTCCTGATCGACATCACCGACGATGCGTCCGTGACCGCTGCGGCGGAACTGGTCCAGGCCGAGGCCGGCAGGGTGGACGTTCTGATCAACAACGCCGGCATCGCAGGCCCTGTGGCGGCGACCGGGGAGCTGACCGCCGCCGACCTTCAGCAGGTGTACGACACCAACGTCTTCGGCGCGGTGCGCACCACGCGAGCCTTCCTGCCACTGCTGCAGGCCGCGGACCGCCCGGCGATCGTGAACGTGTCCAGCAGCCTGGGCTCACTGACCATCAACGCTGACCCGGCCGCACACACCGACATCCTGCCGGCCTGGGTACCACTGCTGGCCTACAACTCCTCCAAGGCCGCGCTGAACATGCTGACCCTGCTGTACGCCCAAGCGTTCCCGCAGATCAGCGTGGTCTCGGTCGACCCCGGGTTCAGCGCGACCGACCTCAATGGCCACCAGGGCACCCAGAGCGTCGAGGAAGGCGCGGCGGTGATCGCTGCAGCCGCCACGGCCGGCCCCGACGCGCCCAGCGCCGCCTTCGTCGGCACCACCGGCACCGTGCCCTGGTGACCCCACCGACCTTCCGTCCGGCCGTATCCCGCGGCCGGACCGCACGACCAAGAAGGAATGATCATGAACAGCGTGCACCAGAAGTCTCTCGAGACCGCCCAGGCGTTCATCACCGCGTTCGAGAACCGCGACACGTCCGCTGTGGCGGCCCTGCTGTCGGATGAGGCGATCTTCGTCATCCCGCTGTCGATCGCGGGCACTCCCGAGCCCTGGTACGTCTTCGACAGCCCCGCCGGCGTGCTCGCCTACATCGAGTCGGTCGCGGCGAAGTTCGACCACGTCGCCTTCCTGGACAAGGCCTGGACGGTCAGCCAGGACGCCCGCTCGGTGTTCCTGCAGGCCAACGGCGACATCCTGTCCAGCGCGGAGAAGCTCGTCTACAACAACGTCTACATCTTCCGCATCGACGTCGCCGACGGTCAGATCGTCAAGGTGTGGGAGTACGCCAACCCGGTCGCCTACGCCAACCTCGGCATCGCCGACTCCGAGGCGGAAGCAGCCGCCCAGGCTCGCTGACACTCCAGGTCACCGAGCTACAGAAAGCAGCAGCCGCAGAGGGCGCCCCCAGGGACCGCAAGGGTCTCCGGGGCGCCCCCGGATGCCGTCCGAGCCGGCCACGTCACAGCCGCTGTCGCGCGCAGGTGACCGGCGGTCACCGTCCGCAGGATTCGGCGGGGCCGTCACGCCCTTGCCACACCCCGCAATGTTGGTGCTCCGGCCGGGCCCAGGAAGCCGTCAGGACTGGCGCATCTGTGTTCTCCACCCGCTCACCGGCAGACGGCGATCCGCGGCGACCGCCTCGTCCGCCGGTGCGTTCGGCGCACGCCTGCCTGACGCGTTGGGGTGTCCCACTCCCGCCAGCGCGCCGACCACGGCGTCGTTGGCCTCCGGGCTGCCGATGGTGATCCGGAGTCCCTCGCCGGGGTAGTGGCGTGCCTGAACACCGGCCGCGGTGAGTGCGATGGCGCCCTCGTCGACCGGATCGGGCGTGGGGAGCCAGAGGGAGTTGGCGTGGCTCGGGTGTACGTGCCAGCCGAGGTCGACGAGTCCGTTCTGCAGCCGTTCGCGTTCGGCGACGACGGTGTCCACGCGTCGGCGCAGCTCGCTGCCGGCCTGTAGTGAGGCCTTGACCGCCGCCGTTGCCACCGCGTTGATCCCGAAGGGCAGCTGTTGTCGGCGGACCCGTGCCACCAGGTCGGGGACGCCGAGTCCGTAGCCGACCCGCAGGGCTGCGAGGCCGTAAGCCTTGGAGAAGGTGCGCAGGACGAGCAGGTTGGGGTGCGAGTCCAAGAGCGCGGGTGTGTCCGGCAGGGCGGTGTGGCGGGCGAACTCCACGTATGCCTCGTCGAGCAGCACGGTGACGTGTCGGGGCACCTGCCGCAGGAATGCCGACAGTGTGTCCGCGGTGATGAGGCTTCCGGTGGGGTTGTGCGGATTGCACAGCACCACGACGCGGGTGCGGTGGTCGAGCGCCGCGAGTAGGGCGCCCAGGTCCTGGTGTCCGTCCGGCGACAGGGGCACGGGGACGGGGTGCGCGCCGACCATCGTAACCAGCAGGGGATAGGCGTCGAACGTGCGCCAGCCGTAGGCCACTGTGTCGCCGGGTTGGACCACTGCCTGGAGCAACTGCAGGGCCACGCCCACGGATCCGCTGCCGACCGCGACGCGGTCGGAGGTCACCTGGCACCATGCGGCGATCCGCTCGGTGAGGTCGTCGGGATGGAACTGCGGGTAGCGGTGGGCCTGTGCGACGGCCCGTTGCATCGCCTCGCGTACCGAGGGCAGTGGGGGATACGGGCTCTCGTTCAGGGCAAGTCGGTGCAGTACGGGGATGTCCATCGCTCAGTCCCGTCCGCCGTGCCAGCGGACGGCGACGGCACCGGCGAAGTCGCCCGCGTGGGCGAATCCTCCGAGCACCACCAGGTTGCCGTCCTCGACCTGCCCGGAGCCGATCGCGTGGTCCAGGGTGATCGGGATCGCCGCGCCGAAGAGATTCCCGTACTCGTCGAAGGTGTTCAGGTGCCGTTCCGCCGGCAGCTGCAGCGCCTCCCGCCAGTTCCGTAGAAAGGTGCGGTTGGGCTGGTTGGTGATGAGGACGTCGATGTCGGTGGTCGCCACGCCGAGCCGCCGGCACAGGTCCGCGACCACCTCGGGGACTAGGCGGTTCCCGCGAGCGAGGACCTTGGCGATGCTGGCGTCGGTGAAGCCGATTCGTAGTTGGGACTCTCCCGGTTCCCAGTACTTACGGCCGTCGTCGACCGCCACAGTCATGTCCCCGGCGTACTCGCCGATGTGCCGGGTCTCCACGTCGAGGACCGGTGCGTCGGACGACGTCGTCACATACCCCACACCGCAGCCGTCGCCCGGGATCGCGGCCTGAGCCAGCCTACGCACCTGGGACTGGGTGAAACACTGGCCCGCGGCGCTTTGGGCATTGCAGATCAGGGCGGTCTTCGCATCGGTGGTGGTGAGGATCTGCCGGGCCAGCTTCAGCATGTACACGAAAGAGGCGCAGCCCGCGTTGGCCACGTCGACGAGCCACTCCGGGTTCAGGCCCAGTCGGCGAGCCACCTCGGTGCCGGCGCCCACGAACGGCAGGTCCGGCAGCTGGCTGTGCACCAACAGCACGTCGACGCCTCGGATCTCTTCCCTGCCGTGCCGTTCGATCAGAGGCTGTACGGCGCGTTCGACCATGTCCGCGTTGGTCTCGTCCGCGGCTACGTGGTGCCGTAACGGCGGGACCTTGAACATGGGGTGGTTGCGGAGCTTGTCCTCGGCTCCGGGGTACTCGGTGTAGAACTCCGCGGGGACCGGCTCGCCGGGAAGGTAGCTCGCGACGTCGGTGAGGCTGACCGTCGTCACTGCGCCACCGCCCGTGCCGGAGCCACGCTGATCGGCAGTCCGTTGCGGTGGCGGTGTTCCAGGATCGCCTTGAGGTTGTTCATCTCCACGGTGTGCCCTGCGTAGAAGAGGTCCCAGTAGTCGCCGACCCAGGGCCGGTCCGGGCGGGGCGCGTTCTCGGGATGCGGGTTGGCGTCGTAGTAAGGGTGTCGGCAGTTGGTCCAGGTGATCACCGAACCCGGCTTGTCGAGTACCAGTCGGGCCGGGACGACGCGCATCAGGTAGATCATCCACAGCTTCTCGCCCTGGTCCCACGAGCAGTGGTAGTCCACGGTCATGGCCTCGGGGTTTGCGACCACCTTGCAGTAGATCCTGGTGTCGTCCTCGAGCCGGTCGTGGCCGATCCACAGCCCCGGTGTGCCGGAGGGCGCGAAGTCCCGCAGGCTGCAGGTCCACTCCTCCAGGTGGTGCCCCTGGCGCAGGTAGTCGTAGGCCGACTCCGGGGGGCAGTCGACGTACTCGTGGATGGTGCAGTACTGCCCGTAGACCTGATGGTGGGGGTAGACGGCGTGGGTGAGCTCCATGCAGTGGGCGGTCAGTTCCTCCTTGCCGGGGTTCTCGACCCGCATCAGACCGGGGATGTCAGCCAGCGTGGACGACTCCTCGCTCATCTGAACTCTCCTTGCTCTCGGCGCCGTTGGTGCTCTCGGTGATTTCGGCGAAGGACTGGAAGGGAAGAAACGGCGGGATCTCCCGCGGGTCGCAGTTCACAGCGACGAACGCCGGGCCGCCGCCCGTATTGCCGCGCAGCAGCGCCGTGCACAGCTGCGCCCCGTCGCCGGCCCCTGTGGCATCGAGGGACGGGAAGGCGGCGGCCACTCCGGCGGCGAGGTCGGTCCGGGCGAACAGGTCGTCGTTGCGGACCCCGCCCTGGAAGAACTCCTCACGCAGCGCGCACATGGCGTGGGCGTTGTTGTTGAAGATCACGAAGGTCACGGGTGCGGCGTACTCCACGGCGGTGTGCACTTCCATCCCGTGCATGAAGAAGGCCCCGTCTCCGGCGAGGACGTAGGTACGTCGACCGGTGGCGAGCGCGGCGCCGATGCCGGCACCGAAGGTGTAGCCCATCCCACCCATGCCGACCGCCACCACGAAGCGGCCGTCGCGCGGTGCCGGGAGCAGATGGACGGCGCTGGCCCCCGCGTTGCCGGCGTCCACGAAGACGTGCGCGTCCTGGGGGAGTGCCGCCTCCACCGCGGCGACCGCCTGGACATAGGGGATGGTTTGCCCAGGGGCCTGAGGAAGCGGGCTCGGCACGGGGGTGGGAAGGGGACCGGCGTGCGGCGGACAGGGACGTGGGCCGGGCGGCAGGCGGGCGGTCACAGCGCGCAGCGCGTCCCGCAGGTTCCCGCCCAGCGCGGTGCCTGCCACGAACGGCGGTTCGGGGCCGAGGCAGACGACGTCGGTGGTGGCCAGGGCCCGCTCGAGGCCGCCGCGTGCCATCATCGGCAGTCGGGTACCGACGAGCAGGCATACGTCGGCTCGCCGGAGACAGTCTTCGACGTTGGCGTGGCCCATCACTCCGGCCACGCCTGCGAATCGGGGATCACGGTTGTCGAAGACGTCCTTGGCGTCCGGAGTGACCGCCACCCATGCCCCGAGGCGCCGAGCCAGTTCGGCGAGCTCCGTACGCGCGTCGGCGGCGGCGAGATCTTCACCGGCGATGACGAGAACGCGGCCGGCCTTGCGAAGAGTGTCCGACGCGGTGGTGAGGGCGGCTCCGTCGAGCCGCGCCGCTGGTGCCGTCGGCACGCACGGTGTCGAGCCCGCGCCCCGGCCGGGCACCCGGATCTGTGCCTGCTGCACGTCCTTGGGCAGCAACAACACGGCCGGCCCGCGTGGATCGGCCTGGGCCGCCGCCACTGCCCGGGGCAGCAACTCCGTGAGCGAGTCCGCGTCCTCCACCCGGGCGCAGAACCGGGAGACAGGTGCGAAAACCTCCCGAGCATCGAAGGAGCCCGCCTTGCCGCTGGAGTCCTGGAACGCCCCGTGGCCTTCCTGGCCGGTCGGTGGCTGGCCCACCAGGGCCAGCACGGGCACCCGCGAGGCATGGGCTTCTGCCAGACCCGGAACGAGATTCATCGCCCCACCGCCCGAAGTGGCGGCAACAACGCCGATGCGCCTGGTGGTACGTGCGTATCCGTCGGCCATGGTGACGGCGGAGAACTCGTGTTTGGCGACGATGCCGCGGACGGAGCCGCAGCGGTGCACGGCGTCATACAAGTCCTCGATGTTCGCGCCGCCGACGCCGAACACGTGGGTGACGCCGGCCCTGGCGAGTTCCGCGACCAGATAGTCGACCAGGCGTACCGTTTCCGCCTCGCGCAAGTTCGAGGTCGTGCTGGTCATGCGGGGCTCCTCTCTCCCTCGTGGTGCCGGTCGATGAGGCCGGATGGCGAGATGACCTGAAAGCGGTGCCGGTATTCCTTGGGAGTGAGTCCCAGGGTTCGTCCGAAGGAACGGAAGAACGTCTCGGTCGCGGCGAATCCGCAACGGCCGGCTATCTGGCTGATCGCCAGATCGGTGGTCTCCAGCAGCTCGCGTGCGCGGGTGATACGTGTCCGCTCGACGTACTGGGCGGGAGTCGTGCCCACCTCGCGGCGGAAAACCCGGGCAAAGTTGCGCTGACTCATGTTGGCCTGCCGCGCGATCTCGGCCACAGGCAGCGGGTGGTCCAGGTTGCCCAGAATCCACTCCTGTGCTGCCCGGATCGGCGGATGGTCGGCCAACTGGGCGTCGAGGACGGCGCTGAACTGGGACTGTCCCCCGTGCCTCTTGAGGAACAGCACCAGAAACCGTGCCGTCTCCAGCGCGAGCGCCGCACCGTGATCGGCCTCCACCAGAGCAAGCGCCATGTCGATGCCCGTCGACACGCCCGCGGAGGTCACGAAGGGGCCGTCCCACACGAAGATCGGCTCGGCCTCCACTGTCACCTCCGGATAGCGGCACGCCATCGCCTCGCTGTACGCCCAGTGGGTGGTGGCGCGTCTGCCGTCGAGAAGGCCCGCCTCGGCCAGCAGAAAGGATCCGCCGCATACGGAGGCGATTCTGCGCGACCGGGCTGCCGCCCCGCCGATCCAGGAGATCAGCCCCCGGTCCCGAAGCGCGTTGTGGAGACTCCAGCCGCCGGGCACGAGGAGCGTGTCGATCGGCCCCTGCCCTGCCTCCAGGGGTGAGGCTTCCACCACCACTCCTGAACTCATGCGCACCAGTGGTGCGTCGGCGGAGACGAAGTCGATGCGATAAGGGGCGTCCGAGGGGTCGAGGAGCCGGTTCGCGGTATCGAACACTTCAATCGGTCCGGTGATGTCCAGGGCCATCGCGCCCGCGAACACCACCACAACAACACGTCGCTCCTTCACGTTCACAGCCTGTATCGACTGCCGCACTGGCTGCAATGACAGATTACTGACGGATCCTGCCAACAAGCAGCCGGTGGACGGGGAAGAGGGGCGCTCGCCAGGCAGTTCGTGTGTCCGAGCGGACAGTGCTGCGTGAGACAGCTCACAGGGTGTCGGTGTGGTGCTGCGGCGCACCAACGCCCTCGCCTTCGATTCACGTCCGACTTCGAGGCCTGCCCTCGCCGTGGGTCATTCGACCGCGGCTGGCAGTCGTGCCTTCGCGGTTCCGTCAACTGCCTTGGAGGGCCAGGTAGTTGGATCGCGGCTTAGACCGACCGGCAATAGGTGACGGCTGTAGGCCCGGGGGGTGGGGGTAGCGCGGTCACGGATCTGCGTGATCATGGAGTTCTCGACGCTCTGTAATCACGAAGGACGGCCGTGCCCGCGCTGCCATTTTGCCTGCTCGAACCTCTATGGGACCAGTTTGCTGCGCTCCTGCCCGCACGTGAGGCGTTCGTTGCGGACCACCCGCTGGGCTGTCACCGCCGCCGGATCGCCGACCGGACGGTCTTCGAGCACGTCGTGCTCGCGCTGGTGCACGGCTCCGGCTACGAGCGCATCTCCACTCCCGGATGCTCCGACCGCACCATCCGACGGCGTGTCCAAGAGTGGGCTGAACTCGGAATATCCGAGAAGGTTCACGCCCTCGCCCTGGAAGCTTACGACCGGATGATCGGCCTCGGGCTGGGCGAGATCTCGGTGGACGGCTGCATCACCAAAGCCCCGTCCGGTGGCGAGAAGGCGGGGCGGTCACCGGTTGACCGGGGCAAGCAGGGACTGAAGCGCTCGGTCGCCTCCGACGCCTGCGGCGTGCCGCTCGGGATCGTCTCCGACGGGGCCAACCGGCACGACTCTCCCCTGCTCGGCCCCACCCTTGAAGCAACGAAAGGGCAGGTCGGCACGTTGCCGGACACGGTCAACGTCAACCTCGACCGCGGCTACGACAGCGCCAAGTCCCGTGCATTGATAGAAGAGTTGGGATTCACATCCGAGATCGCCCGCAAGGGCGTCCCGGCGCCGATCCAGGCTGGCAAGCGCTGGGTGGTCGAGCGCGCGCACTCCTGGATGAACGACTACGGCAAGCTACGGCGTTGCACCGAGAGACGTGGCAGCGTCGTGGACTTCTACCTCTACCTCGCCGCTGTACTCGTCACGCTCCGCATGCTCATCCGACGCGCGACCAAGCGCTACCTATGGGACGGCCGACCCACCACCCGCAGGCTCAAGTGATCCATTCTTGGCCGGTCGCCCTTGGCCTGGTCACCCAGCCGTCCCAGCGCTGAACCCGCTATATGCGGGGCGTGGAACTCGAAGCTCAGGCACGTTCTTCGTCGTGAAGCGAGGGGGCGTAGGAGATGCCGACGATCAAGCCATCGTCTGTGAGGAGCCGGGTCACTGTCTGTCCCCACGGCTCGGTACGGGCTGGGTGCAGCAGGTCGAAGCCCGCGCGCTCAAGCTCGCCGCCAGCCGCTGCGACGGCGTCTGCGTCCTCGACCTCGAACTCGATCGACGCCTGGGGGACCACCCGGTCGGCGGGCCACGCCGGCGTGCCAAAGCACGCCTCGGCTGCCTGCGAAAGCGGCCACATGCCGAAGTGCTTGCTGCCCGGAATGCTCCCGCTGGAGTAGTAGCCGTCGTCTTCGCCCTCCAGCGGGAGGCCGAGGGTGTCAATCAAGAGTCTGCGGCTCTGCGGCGGGTCAGCGACGACGACCGCCGTACTCGCGATGAAGAGAACGTTCATGTGACGCAGCCTATGGGCCGCAGTTCCCAGGGGGCGGAAACACCAGCAGCTCGGACGTGTCCTGGTCCTTACAGCAGTTTCACTGCCTTTCTGGCCTACAACAGTCACCCTTTTGCCGGTCGGTCTTAGAGCCACTCCGCACCCTGACCGACAACGGCAGCCTCGACGCCGACTGGCGCCTGCACACCCCGCCGGGCGGCAGCGGCGTCCGCGAGCACGAACGCTCTATCTCGTGCCCGACCAGCAGGAGTACGAACTCAACGCTCGATCACACACTTCCTCGGGACGAACTGCACCCATCCCGGGTTGGTGAAAGTGCCGCGGTTATGGGTATCTCAGCCATCTCTGAACGAGACGAGCGAGGAGCTGTGACGGCATCCGCTCGCACGAGATCTGAGCAGTGTCGCATCGGGGATCTGTACAGGGGGCCGGGGTGGACAGCGATCCCGTAAAGGTGATCTTGGTGGAGTACTACGTCACCGAGAAGCGCACCCTGGTCTTCGGTCTCACCGGCGGGGCCCTTGAGCCCGAAGTCGTCAGTGTGGACCTCAATCGCATGGAGTTGCGGAAGCTCGCCGGCGGGCCGGGCGATGACCTTCCTGACGCGGAGGTGTTCACAGACGGCCGCTTGAGCGAGCTCGTGGCCCCAGTGGAGCGGTGGGCCTGTCCCGGCGACATCGTCTACTTGGTTCCGCATGACGCACTACACCGACTGCCGCTGGCTGCGATCCCGTTGGGCGGCCGGCCGCTGATCGACCGCAACCCGGTTGCGGTGACGCCGAGTTCGTCGGTGCTGCGGTATTGCCGGGCCAAGCGCACGGGGCGCCGAGGGTCGGCGCTGGTCGTGGCGGCTCCGCCGACGGAACGGCCGCTGGCCTTTGCTCAGGAGCAGGCGTACGCGGTGGCCGCCGGCTTTGGGCAGTCGGTGGTGCTCAACGGCCCGGCGGCCCGGCGTGCCGTACTGCTGGAGCGGTTGTGCCCCGGCGCAGCCGCGCCGGACATCGTGCACTTCACCACACACGGTGTCTTCGAGCCTGAAGCACCGATGCAGTCGGGCATCGAACTCGCCGACGGTCGGCTGACCGCACAGGACATCCTCGGCCTGACGCTGCAGGTCGACCTGGTGACGCTGGGCGCATGCAGCACCGGCGTGAGCGACCGGAGGCCAGGAGATGAGCTGATGGGCCTCACCCGGGCTCTGCTCTATGCGGGAGCACCGTCTGTCCTGGTCACCTTGTGGGACGTGGACGAGGTGTCCACCAGCATGTTGTTTACCAGGTTCTATGCCGAACTGGCGGCCGGAGCGTCGAAGGCCGAATGCCTGCGCCGCGCCCAGCAATGGCTGCGCCGCCAGACACTGGCAGACGTACTCACCTACGCCCAACTCGCGGGGGAAAGGCTCCGCGACGATCAGGTGGCGGAGACGGCACTCCTGTGCGAGCAGGCCCGGCTGCACGCCAGGGCGGGCGACCCCGCGTGCGCCGAACGATTGCTCACCGGAATCCTGAAGCGTCGCGATCTTCCTGAGCACCTCCGTGACCAGGTGCAGATCGCTCTGCTTCAGATGCGGCTGCTCGGCTCGGGAGCGGTCGACGGCTCCCCGGCCCTGCTCCCTTTTGACGATCCCTACTACTGGGCTCCTTTCCTCCTCGTCGGCGACTGGCTGTGAAGGAATCGTGATGCGTGACAGACACGCTCGATCGATCGCTGACGTGATGGTCACCGACTTCCGAACCTCGACGAGGCTCGACGACAGCCCAAGCGACGGATCGCTGACCGTACTCGTTGACGAAGAGGGGACACCGCGTGGCCTGATCGACTCCGGGGGCGCCGCGCAGGCCGTCGTCGTGACCGACAGCACCCCGCTCGCGGCGGTCTTGAACAGCCAGAAGGCGCTGCAAGCGCTGCTCGACGGCGCGGTGGGACTCGTGGTGGTCGACTCCTCAGGGGACATCGTCGGTCTCGTGGACAGGACGTCCGTACACAAGGAGCTGGCTTGCGAGATCGCCGCGCCTCATCCCCTCGGCTCTGACTTCCAGCCTCCGGGCGACGCCGTCTGGCTGCCACCACCACTGCGTGTCCACTGCGCTGAATGCGGGACTGTCAACGAGTTCCGCCGTTTCAGCTGGATCAAGACCTACCCCTGTCGAGGCGGCGACCACGATCTCGTGCCTCTCTTCGAGGTGGGATGAGTGAACGGGTTGATCGATGCGGCCGCGGGAGCACTGGACCGGCGTGTGTTCACCACACTGTTCATCCCGGTGTTGGCCTTCGTCGTCGCGCTCTCCGCCCTGGTGGCGGCAGGTGTCGGCTGGTCCGAGACGGCCCGCTGGTGGTCGAGCCTCAATGGTGAGGTCCGCCTACTGGCCTTGGCCGTTGTGCTGGTGGCGGCCCTGCTGCTGGCGCAGCTGCTGGCGGTGCAGCGGGTCGCCCTCATCAGGTTGTACGAGGGGTACTGGGCCCCCATCCCGTTTGGTGGCATCGTGGGCCGGCTTCGCGAGCGCCACCAAACGATCCACGACTCCCTGACCGAGGACACGCAGCTGTGGCTCGCCTATCCGTATGAGCGGGACGACGTGATGCCCACGAGGTTGGGAAATGTGCTGCGGGCGGCGGAGGAGCACAGTACTCACCGCTATTCCATCAACGGTGTGACAGCGTGGCCGCGTCTGTACGTGACCCTGCCGGAGACGTTCCGCCAGATCTTCTCCGCCGCGGCAGCCGATCTCGATCTCGCGGTCACCCTGAGCGCGCTGGGTGCGGCCTTCGCCGTCGTCGGGGGAGGGCTGGGTTTGGTGCTGCTGCCGTGGTACGGCACGGTGTTGTGCTGTGCGAGCGGGTGTCTGGTTGCGCGATACGGCTACGCTGCGGCTGTCCGTGCCGCCGAGGCCTACGGGCAGTTGTTCCGCACAGCCTTTGACGTGCACCGCTGGACCCTGCTCGACGAGATGGGACTGCGCCGCCCCAGCGGCTACCAGGCCGAGCAGGCGCAGTGGCGGGCCCTGGACAAGCTCTGGTTCCGCGGTGGTGTGGGCAGCGGCGATCCCGTTCACCTCGGCTACCCCCGAGATGAGGCCGGGGCACCCGCACCCCGGTCGGCTGCTGCCGTACGGCATGAGCCCAGCGTGCGGCCGACCCCACCACCACGACGCCAAGGACGCCGGGGCCGGGCCCTCCTGACCGGTCTTCTCCTCCTGGCGCTCCTGGGCTCCGCCGTAGTGCTGGCCACCCGGACCACGGCGTCCCGCCTGCCCACCGCGACCGGCGTTCTGCCGCCGTACCACCTCATCACCCGTCACGACGTGGACGGGCCGGGAGCGGAAACGGTCCTCAACCGCTATACCCGGCGCCGCATCAGCGCCCATGCTGAGATCACCTCCGCCGACTTGGGCCCCCTCGTCAAGCCGGAACTGATCAGGAACATGGACGTGGTCACGGTGACGCCCCCGGAAACCAAAGTCGTGACACCGCTGGTCGCACCGGGCGACACCGTCATCGTGACGGCAATGCCCTCAGCCAAGAGTGACGCTCGCGCAGCCAAGCCGCTGACCAGCTTCCAGGTATTAGTGCTCGACGCCGATGGACCGCATGGTGAGAGAGGGCTCACCCTCGCCGTTCCTCACGCGCAGGTCGCCGCGCTGCTCAGCGCGGCCGAAGAAAGCGTCCTTGGCATCGTTGCCACGACCTCGTGATCGGAGCCCGCCATGCCCATATTCGGGGGACTCACCACTCATCTCCTGACGCCCCGTGGCCGCATACCCGTCGTCGAGATCAAGGCCGGCCGTCTGTGCTGGTGGTCGCTCCTCGGCTGGATCCTGGTGCACCCCTATACAGCGCTGCTGCACCAAGGGCCGGCGATCCGCGCCTGCATCATCGCTCTGGGACTCGTCCTGGGCATCCTCGGCAGTCTGTCGGCGCTGGCAGGCGGAATCACGATGGCGGCGACCGGGCTTGCGCCGAGCGAGATCGCGTGGTGGGCGCTGCCTCTCGTCCTCGGCTGGCTGGCCGGCCATCCCCGAGGCGGGCGCCGTCGAGTTCCACTGCCCGGCGGGGGCGTGCCGTACGGTCCGGCCCGGTCCTTGCTTGAGGAACGGCCCTTCGGCACGCGGTTTCCCTGGAAGCACATCGTCCCGAAGCGGCCGAGGGCACTCCCGCGCGAGCTGAGGGTCCGCCTCGCCGACATCATGGCCGTGCTCGTGCTGGGTGTTCCGGCCGCGGCGGTCGTCGCTCACAGCTCCGCTCCGGCCACCATTCCGGTCACTGTGGTGATCATGACCTGGCTGCTCGTCAACTCGCACCTCGGGGCGTTTCGCAGGGAGTCGTACGGGCTCACGCGCTACAACCGCTACAACGTGCGTCTGAGCATGACCTTGTGGGTGCTGGCCGCCACCTTGCTCGCAGCCGGCCCGGTCGGATCCGGATACGTCGGCCTGTGGCCGCCGGGAGCCACCGGCTTCGGGGTGGGCACAGCACTGACCGGACTGGGCTTCTACCTGTTCCAGCGAGGCTATTTGGCGGCTGTCCGGGCCTCTCTGGGCAAGGTGGAGATGAGGCGGACATCGCATTGCACCCGCTTTGAGAGGGACAGGTTCGCGGGCCTGTACGGAGCTGTCCTAGGACCTGGCTGGTTCGCGTTGTTGTCTTGCGGCGTCTTCCACCACGACATCCGGGTGTTCATAGGGGCGTCGACTGCGTTTCTGACAGTGCTCCTGCTCGGTAAAAAACCGATCATGCCGATGGCGCCGCTCCGCCATGTCATCGATCGTCTGGACGCAGCGCTCTACCTGTTCTCCGCTGGAGGCAGGAAGGCCGAGATCCAAGCCGCGTGGCTCGGTGACTTCCGACAAACCCTCCAGCAGGTACGCGGCCTGCGGCTGGATGTCGCGACGCTATATGGTTCAACCACATCTTCGAACACGGCGATTCAGGGCGTGCACAGTGCGGTTCGGAAGGTCTGGTTCGCCAAGGTCAGGGCGTCGTTCTCACTGATCGAGACGCTCGCCGCCGAGAGCGTCAAAACCGCCGTGGGCGATATCGGCGACACCATCTGGCTGCCCTTCGAGAAGACCCGTGGGCGACCAGAGATCATGGATGTGGCGCTGCAGTGGATCAATGAGGCGCTCGCTCTGCTCGACCTGCTCCGTAAGTCCGAGATCGTCGACCTGTCCGATCCCGACGAGCCTGTGCGAGTCATGTACTACATGCACCGCTCGTACTGCTACCAGGCCCGCGCCCTGACCTACTGGCTTCACGGTCACCGTGAGGAAGCGGTGCTCGACTACGACAAGGCTGCCCGCATGTGCCGCAGGATCGGCGCCGTCAACAGCGAAGCGATCATGCTTTTGACCGCTGCGATCATGGCTATCGGGATACCCGGGCTCGGAAACTCAGGTACCCGTTCCTCTCTCTTCGGTGAGCTGGACAACGCCCTGATACATGCGACAACCGATGAACGCCTTCACCCGGGCATACGGCGGCAAGTGATTCTCAACGCGGCATCCCTGCGCTACACAGCGGGCGATCACGCAGAGGCGGAGCGACTGAGGACACTGGCCCTGGCGGTGAGGTTTCCCGCAGATGCCGGGCGGGATACCGGCATCGAGGAGATCAAGCGTGACGGGTCTCTCTACGAGGTCTACGTGGGCTATCTGGGCTACACCGCTGGAACCGCGTCCGAACAGCACGCAGTGCTCCAACAGGACTTCAGCGTGCTTCACGACCGCAGTCTCCCGGGCTACATCCCCAACTGCACATTTCTTCACGTCATTCTGAGCGGTGTCGTCGACGTGCCCGGCGCCCGACAACTCCGATCCAAGGTCACCATGTCGCCCGAAGGAATCATCAGCGGCGACCCCTCGGTAGTGGAATCATGGATCAAGAACATCGAGCTGCGTGGAGGCCATGCCATGGCGGCCGACTTCCACGAATTCATCGGCATCGCGCTGCGTGAGACCGATCCCTACCGGGCAGCCGACCATCTCACCCGAGCCCTTGAATACCGGCAGACCGAGCACTTCTACATCCTGGACGAAGATCTCCGGATCGCCATGCGCGGCAGCCTGGAGGCCTACTACGACCTGGTCATCGACCACCTCGCCCGCCTCGCCGAACACCCGACGCCCGAGGGGATGGAGACGCCTCCCGCGACTGTCGCCCAACACGTGATCACGTCGGTGAAGTCCCGGGCCCTTACCGAACTCATGGGCGTCACCTTGCCACCGCCCTCCCTGCCGGACGCCACCGCACTCCTGGCCCGAGAACGCCGCGCCCACCAGCGCTACATCGCGCTGCGTTCCGCGCCGCGCCGCGGCAACCAGGACAAAGCCCATCGCCGACTCCGCCAAGCCCGCGACGAACTGCAACTGTGCTGGACCGAGCTCCAGGACCACGGCGGACCGGCCGCCGAGTACGCGGACCTGCGGGCCGGCGTCCCCCTGAACCCCACCCAACTCCGCGACTTGCTCGCCCAGATGGCCTCACCCTCCGCCGACGCGCACGGCCACGCACAGGGCGCCCCACCTGCGCCCATGGCGGAAACACCGAACCGATACGCAAGCCCCGGCGATGGCGAATTGTGAAACCTGCCCTGGCCGCAGTTCCGTGATCCCGGGAGACGACGGGCGATGCCGTGAGGCATGCCGTTCGCCTCAGAGGGAGCCAGGCCGACCCGTGGCGGCGAACTCCTCAATGCGGAGCCGGAATTGACCCAGGAAGTCGGTCAGGTCAGTAGCCACCGCGTCGAACTCATCCGTCCAGGACGCCGTCCTGGACTTGTGCACCCGGCCGTCCTCAGCGAGGGCGAAGAGTCTCCCGCCGCCGTCGCTACCGAAGACGATGCGGGATGCGTCGTCCGCGAGGGTGACATCGCCATACTCCGCCAGGTGCTCGGTGACGGCTGTCCCCGTACTCGTCTGAGTGCACCGCCAAGTACAGAGTTACATGCACCACTGCTCAGGCCACGTCGGTGTCCCGCTCGATAGCTTGAAGGCGATTCTTCAGCCGATAGCTGTTGCCGTTGATGGAGACGACTTCGCAGTGGTGCAGGAGGCGGTCGAGGATGGCGGTGGCGAGGACTTCATCGCCGAAGACCTGGCCCCATTCGCTGAAGGTCTTGTTCGAGGTCAGGATCACCGAGCCCCTCTCGTAACGCTTGGAGATCACCTGGAAGACCAGGTTCGCCTCGGCGCGTTCGGGGGGCTGGTAGCCGACCTCGTCGACCACGAGGACGTTGGCCGCAGGTAGGTGCCGGACGGTGCGGAACGTGACCGGCTGGCTCACCCGCCATCCCACGTCCCTGAACGAGGAGGACCGTGCCGCCTTGAAGGACGTCCTGGCCCGCTGCCCTGAACTGGACACCGCGGCCCGGCATATATCCGAGACTTCGGCGAGATACTCACCGGCCGCCTCGGCGCCACACTCCCCGCCTGGATCGACGCCGTTGATGCCAGCCATTTACCCGGCCTCACCGGCTTCGCACTCCACCTGCTTCTCGACCTCGACGCCGTGACAGCCGGACTCAGCCGGGAGTGGAGCTCCGGCGGCACCGAAGGCGCCGTTAACCGCATCAAGAAGATCAAAAGGCAGCGCTACGGACAAGCCGGATTCGAACTGCTCCGCAAGATGATCCTGCTTCAGTGACGCTCCGCGACCGCTCCCCAAGATCTGTGCCAGAACCCCCTTTTCGTGGACAAGGCCAGCAGGAGACAGCGCGCCGGGGCGGCGGGTATGACACCGTGGTGGTCATCTGCCCGTCGCTTCCCTCCGTAGCGACGGGCCAGGCCTGTTTCAGCGAGCGAGGGTGATGGGCTGGTCGGGGCACCTGTCGAGGGTGTCGGAGAACGCGGCTTGTTCGACGGGGTCGATGGCGAGGCCCCACCTGGTCTTGTCGGCGATCTTCTCTGCACCAAGAAGGCCTCTGGTCAGACGGGGAAGTGCCGGAGGAGGAACTGCATGCCCCCCGTCACCAACTGCATGCGGATGCGGGCTTCCTGGGCATCAGAGAGCCCCGGGTGCGAGCCGTTCAGGTGGGAGATGTCCCACAAGCCCTGAATCAGAGTTCCTCCATCCTTTTCGGGCAACGGCTCGCCGATGACGGCCCGACCTTGTCCGCCCCGGACATAGAGGCTCTTGATCGCGAGGCCGCCCTGGTTGACCCGACCGCTGTCCGTGTAACCCGTGTGGTCGATGGCCAGGTTGACGATCAGATCTTCGAGCGCTGTCTGGAGCTGTCCGTTCGACGACGGGTGGTCCTGCTCCGAGAAGTTCTTCACCGCCGCCTTGTAGTGGCCCAAGGCCTGGATGTAGCCCCGGACTGCCAACTCGTGTTCAAGCGCGGTCATCTCTTCATGGAGAGGGACCCAGCTGGGGTCGGTGGGCAGGATCCTCGCCTTGTGGCGGAAGCCGCTAAAGGCGCCGAGGTCCACTTCGGGCTGTACGATGAGCTCGTATCCATCGCTCCGGAGCGATTCCGCGAGGTCTTCGACCAGGTCTCGGAGGTCTTTGCGGAGGTTGAACTCCACCAGGGCCCGAGCGAAGTCGAGAAGCGCCTGGTGCGCCTCGTCGCCGAAGAACTCATCGCTGGCCCTGTCGCGGGCATCGTTCAGGACGGCCCGCAGAAGCTCCTGACGGTTCTCGTCTTTCCTGACGTGCTTGGACCAGAGGTTCGCCTCCGTGATCAGGTCGAGGATGTCGGACTTCGGGAGCTCCTTGCCGATCTTGATCATTCGGGCGAGCGTCCTGGTGCTGAGGGTTGGCATGGCGTCCATCCTGCGGCTGCCGGACGCGGGCAGGTATCCATGTTTCAGGGAGGCTGCCGACTTTCTTGTGACACCTGATGGTTATGCGTTAATTGTGCTTTTGGGAGGGCTGGTTCGGCCCGCTGGGCTGAGGCTCGTGCTCCTGGCTGCGGTGGGTGGTCGGCTGTTCGGGGATCGCGGGGATCCCCAGGGAAACGGGGTCGGACCTCTCGAAGCGGCGAGTCTGTTCGCGCTTGCTGCGAAGGAAAGTGAGCGTCAGGTCGATTCCTTCGATCTCGCCCTGCCAGCCCTCGGTGACGGCCCGCTTGCGGCGGGCCTGCAGGTCCTCCTCGATCTCGTCGAGGCGGGGCAGCATCTTGGGGTTGACGCTGAGCATCGGGCAGCGGATGCACGCTTCTCTGAACTTACTGCCGAGCCTTGCTCGTAGCCACGATGTCGATGGCAACTCGGAGCGGTGTTTCCGCATTTCCCAGCAGTGCCCGGGTGATTGCGATCGCCTGGATGATGCTCATGCCGCGCTCGGCCAGGAGGCTCTGGACAGCCTCCATTCCGTCACTCTGAAGGACTGGGCGGGACTCCTCGACCAGCGCCGCCCAACGTGCAGCTTCCTCGGGGCTTAGCCCGATGACGTGGTCAAACACAACTGCTTCCTTCCCATGTTGAGCCGATGGGTTGTACTCACGTCTCGTCGGAACTGACTGCTGCGCTCAGGGCCTTCACGGCGTCATCGTATTGATGGCGGTCGAAATGGAACGGACCGAATCCCGAGTAGTCGCGTGTCCTGCGGTGGGGTTGTTCGAAGGAGTCCCAGGTCACGTGGTCAGGAGTCACGATGATGCGAGCCATGAGCGGCCAGCATCCCCACTCGCCGCATTCGCAGCCGAGAACGGGGGTCTTCGGCCCCATCGCGTTGGTGGACTGTCCGTGGAAGTGATCCTCCATCGGGCCGAACCGGAAGAACTCTGGGATGAGACCACCGTAGGCGTCGCCTGCGGGCTGCATCCCAGCGTCCATCTCGAACCTGTCGATCAGCTCGGTGAGTGGTGCTCCGCCGATGTGGGGCACGATCACGAGCGGGCCGCCGTCGCCACGGTGCTGGCAGTCGAACCGGATCTCATTGCTGGTCATCCTGTGATTGTCTCAGCGACGCTGTTCCCTCCTTCCGGCTGGGTTGAGCTGGGGCTTTGTGTGGCATGCCGAGGTTGATCGCCGTGCCGCCGGAAGTTCGTCGGTCCATTTGAGCGAGCTTGTCTTCGGCGCCGGTCAGGCTGACCCGGAGTCCTTCGACCTCCCCTGAAGCCGTGCCGGTATCTGAAGAGGCCGTCCGTCACTACCAAGAATTGACCGCCGATAATCGTGACGCCTACCTCCCCAACTTCGCCACCGCGTTGAGCAACTATGCGCTCTGGCTGGCTGAGGCTGGGCGACGGGATGAGCTGCCCGGCCGGGAGAAGGAACCCGTCGCCGTCTGGCTGGCCGGCCACCCCGGGATCGAGGTGATCTGCCGGGACCGGGCCGGCGCCTATGCCGAGGCGGCCCGTGCAGGGGCTTCGGGTGCACTGCAGGTCGCCGACCGGTGGCATTTGTGGGACAACCTCGCCACCGCCATCGAACGCATGGTGATCGCTCACCGTCCCTGTCTGCTGGCACCGGAGCCCAGCGCCCCTTCCGCCCGGCGCCTGGCTGCGGCACCGCCCTCGACAGTCAATCCGGACACCGGCGTGGAGAAATGGCTGGTCACGCGGACACGCGAGCGCCACCAGCACCGCCCGGTCGTCGTGCAGGTGCTCCACCACGTAGCCGCACACGTCGTCGCGGACCTGATCGGCATCCCACTTGGCCCTGCCCAACAGGTGCTGCATGCCGTCCGGAGTGGTCTCGCCAGCCCACTCGGCGATGGTCCAGCAGTTCTTGCGCGGCAGGTCGGCCAATAGACCGAGCACCAACCGCGCCGCCCTGCACCGGGGTTCGACCCGGGCGAAGCGCCCCGCGATCCGGCCCATCAGGCCCTCGAACGCGTCCCGCCAACGGGCGGGTTCTATGCTGTGACCTGCGGCCACCGTCTCTTCGTCAGTCCACACAACTCACGATGATCAACGGTGGCCGCACCCGTCTCCACAACGCGTCAGGGGCGCGCAGTTCCGCCTGCCGTCCTGAGTCAGGAGGACATGTGCAACGTGGCGAAGTCTGGTGGGTGGAGTTCGACGAGCGGCGGCTGGTCGTACTGCTGGCGGCAGACGACGCGTCCAGGATCCGGGCGATGCAGGTCGTCACTCCTGCGGGCGTCGACATCAGCGGTCTGGGCGTCGAAGTGCAAGTAGGTGCCATGGAAGGACTGCCCTTTGAAGGCGTGCTGCGGTTCGCGTTCCCGCGCCCGGGCTTTACCCCCTGCACGTGGCTGACCACCGTGTCCCAGTGCGACCTGATCGAGAGGGCGGGCGTCTTGTCCTCCGCGAAGCTCAGCGAGATTGAGGACGCCCTCCGTCTCGGCGAACAGGCGAAGGAACGGACCCCGGCGACAACCGCGAAGCTCAGCGAGATAAGGGACGCCCTCCGTCTCGGTGAACTCGGGTAGGCGGAGAGGCTCCACTCACCATCGAGATCACGATCTACGGCTGGAGTATTAGTACTCCAGCAGGATTTCGCTGTCTGACCTGCGGGTTTCGCTGGGCGGCTGGAGTGTAGCGGGCTGTGGAGTGGTCGGGGGCGGTCTCACGGACGCAGACCCTCGAACGTGCGACAACGCCGCAGGTAATGACAGCGACGGGCGACTGCCTGGTGTCGTCGGCGCCAGTTCGACCAGCTCATCGCGTGGCGTCGGCCTCGGCGTCCGCGCAGCTGCGGGGGCCGGGGACGACAAGCTGCCAGGAGTCGCCGAACCTCCGCCACTGTGAGCGCGATGACCCCGGCTGCCTCACCGGTTTTGCCCCCTTTTCCCTGGCCTGGTGCGCCGTGGCTGCCAGGAAGGCGTGCGCGAGCATGGCGAGGGTGATGTGCCGGTACCAGCCCACGTAGCGACGGACTTCGTACTGGTCCAGGCCGCACTCGTTCTTCGCAGCCTGGAAGCACTCCTCGATCGCCCAGCGTGTCCCGGCGACCCGCACCAGCTCCCGGGCGGGGGCCTCCAAGGGGGCGTAGGCGAGGTAGTAGGCGGTCTCGTCGGGCTTGCGGATGCTGCGACGGGCCAGCGCCCACCGCATCCGGTGGGGGACCTCGCCCTGGTAGTCGAACTCGGCGACGGCCGGCAGTCGCACCGCCGCCCAGTGGTAGACGCGCGGTCCCTTCGCGCCGTCTCCGCATGAGATCTTCTCCCACGCCTCGGCCGGGGCCTGTGCGAACAGGCCCTCGATGCGGGGACAGCCCACGGTGAACTGGGACTTGGGCACGGCCAGCACATAGCCGACGCCCGACTGCTCCAGCAGTCGACGGAAGCGACTCTCCTGTCCGTAGGCGGAATCCGCAGTGACCCAGGCGATGGACAGCGGTGAGGCGAGGGCACGCAGCACCATGCGCCGGGCCAGTTCGCCCTTGGTGGCGAACGCCTGGTCGTCGGGGACTTTGGCCGCGCGGCAGCGTTCACGGTCCTCGGCCCAGGACTTGGGCAGATACAACTCCCGGTCCACCAAGGCACGTCCGCGACCGGAGGCATAGGCGGCGAAGATGCCGATCTGGCAGTTCTCGGTGCGGCCGGCGGTTCCGGAGTATTGGCGCTGAACCCCGGCGGAGGTGGTGCCCTTTTTGATGAAGCCGGTGTCGTCGATGATGAGGACCCCGCCGCCCTCACCGAGCTTGTCGGCGACGTACTGCTGCAGGTCGTCGCGGATGTCGTCCGGCTGCCACTTCGCGCCGGCGAGCAGGTGCTGCAGACCGTCGGGGGTGGCGTGGCCTGCCGCTGCCTTCACCCGGCTCGAGCCCGTCTGCCCGCACATCAAAGCCGCTGATCGCACCCGCCTGACGTCTCGGTTCGAGCGCCTGCAGTCCCGCGGTCCGGACGGATACACGGCGTCGCGTGAGGCGACGGATTTGCCGGCAGGAGGCGGCGCGAGCAGAGCCTGCGCCTGCGCCTGCCCGGAGTCGCGGTGACCGCGCCGGTCGACGCCGACAAAAGCCGGGTGGTCGTCGTGGGGTTTCTTCGCCGTTTGTCCTGAGGCGGGCCCGTCTCAGTCGTCCGGCTTCTTGCGCAGTTTGTGGCAGGCTCCCGCGGCGGCGATGGCCACGCCGGTGAACACGGCCCACGGGACGGCGTCGACGGCTGGTCCCGTGAAGAGCCGGAAGGTTCCCCGGGTGAGGAAGAACGCCGCCAGCAGCCCCAGGAGCGCCGCGACGGTGTCCGCGATGCGGCGCCGGTGCTTCGCGCGCCGTGCAGTGAGTGCCTTCTCCACCGCGGCATTCAGCTTGGTGCCGGGTGAAGCGGACTTTTCTGCGGTGTCGTCCCTTTCACCGGACGTCGGGATCTCGGTGTCCATGGCGGACTTGACCGCCGCGGCATGCCCGCAGGCGGGAGTGGCCGGGTGCTCCGGCTGTGCCGCCTTCTTCTTCCTGTACGCCGGCGCGGGCGTCTGCGCGCGGCGGACGCAGGCCTTGGACGTGCACGGTTTCCCTGCTGAACCTGCCCGTTGCTGACACCGCGTGCAACGCTTGGACATGGGTGCTGCCCTTCGAAGCGATTCGGGGGAGTGGTACCGGACCAAGGGCCGCCGGACTTCTGGCCTCAGAAGCCGAGTCCGGCGGCCCTCTTCTCATGCCCTCAGTGGGCCGCGGCCGGCTGCATTGCCGCGCCGGCCGGACAGGTACCGGGCGCACGCGACAGCGGTCAGCAGCAGGACGAAGACGGCGAAGCTCACCGATGCCATGCACAGGGCTGCTGCGAGACCGAACGCCACAAGCCACGTGATGACGAGCCGGCTGCCGCCCCCGGACCGGGGGACGTGTGCCGGACAGGTGAATTGATCAGATGTGGTTGAGGAGTGTGCCCAGGTCTCGCGCGAAGGGACATCGCCCACGGGAGACGGGGTGTAGTGGCCCGGGCCTGCGGGAGCCGGATACGGTCCGCTCCTGGCCAGGCAGGGGCTGAACTGGCCGGCCGCATACGGCTCCTGAGCGATGGAGCTCAGCCGCCGTCCTGGGTGTCCGTCGGCCGAGTGCTCGCGGGCGGCCCGGTGGGCGGCCCGCTCCTCCACTTCCTGGCGGATCTCCAGGTAGAGCGCCATGTTGGCGGAACGCCGTTCCTCGAGCGTGGTCGGACCGGCCGGGTACACGAACTGTTTGGCGCCCGGCGTGCGGAGGAACACCCGCACGAGCGCGCGAAGCAGCGCGTAGATCGATTCCACCCCCGGAACGTGACCACCGCGGCCGGGACGGTCGAGGTCAAGGCTCCATGCGTTAACGACAAGCGCATCGACGAGGAGACGGGCGAGCGCAAGCGGTTCTCCTCGTCGATCCTGCCGCCCTGGGCATGGAAGTCCCCGAAGGTCAGCGCGGTGTTGCCGCTTCTCTACCTGCACGGCCTGTCCAGCGGCGACTTCGTGCCCGCGCTCGAGCAGTTCCTCGGCTCCTCCGCCGGCCTTTCCCCGGCCACCGTGACCCGGCTGACCACCCAGTGGCAGGCCGACCACAAGGCGTTCGGCGAGCGCGACCTGTCCGCCACGGACTACGTCTACGTCTGGGCCGACGGCATCCACCTGCGCATACGCCTGGAAGAGGCCAAGGCCGCCGTCCTGGTTGTGATGGGCGTGCGCGCGGACGGCACCAAGGAACTGATCGCCATGGCCGACGGCTACCGGGAATTCGCGGAGTCCTGGGCGAGCCTGCTGCGGGATGCCGCCCGGCGGGGCATGCGCGCTCCCGTCCTCGCCGTCGGCGACGGCGCCCTCGGCTTCCGGAATGCGCTTCACGAGGTCTTCACCGAAACCCGCCACCAAAGGTGTTGGGTTCACAAGACGGCCAACGTCCTCGACAGCCTGCCCAAGTCGGCCCAGCCCGCGGCGAAGAAGGCCATCCAGGACATCTACAACGCCGAGGACAAGGAGCACGCGGCCAGGGCGGTCAAGGCCTTCGAGAAACAGTACAAGGCGAAGTTCCCCAAGGCCGTCAAGAAGATCACGGATGATGAGGCCGAGCTGCTGCCCTTCTACGACTTCCCCGCCAAGCACTGGATCCATCTGCGGACCACGAACCCGATCGAGTCGACCTTCGCGACCGTGCGGCTGCGGACGAAGGTCACCAAGGGTGCCGGCTCCCGCGCGGCCGCCCTGGCGATGGTGTTCAAGCTCGTCGAGTCCGCCCAGGCACGATGGCGGGTCGTCAACGCACCCCACCTCGTCGCCCTGGTGAGGGCCGGAGCCCGCTTCGAACGCGGTGAGCTCCTCGAACGCCCCGAGACGCTCGCGGCATAAGGTCAGGCCACCATGACCGACTACGACACCTACGGCACCAGCACACACACCGCGAGTGAACTGGTCCGCCTCGTCACCGGCCACCTCGATGTGGTTTTCACCGAGCGCGAAAGTGACTACCGGGGCGTCTACCACCTCGCCCAGGGCACCTACGGACGCATCGAGATCCAGCCGAACGCCATCCCCGGCGATGACGGCCAGGACGACCTCTACACTCCGGAACACCCGTCGGTCCGGGTCCTCTTGCTCACCGACACCCCGGCCCCAGAGCCCACCCTGCACACCCGCCTGGGCACCATCCAAGGTCTCGTGCACCTGAGCCGCGAATCATGGTGAGCCGCTGCTGACCCACAACTCTTGACAATTACTCGAGCCGGAGCCGCCTCCGGCCGAGCCGGTCGCCGAGCTGGTCATGCGGCCGGGCGACGTGCTGTATCTGCCGCGCGGCTGGTGGCACGCCGTTACCGCAGACCAGGGCACGCACTCCCTGCACCTGACGTGCGGCATCACCCCGCCGCACACCGGCGCCCGGCTGCTGGCCTGGCTCGCCGACGAACTCCTCGTCAGCGACACCTTCCGCGCGGACCTGCCGCTGCACGCCGACCAGGCCGAGCAGACGGCCTTCGTCGAGGTCCTCAGAAGCTGTGTCACATCCCTTTGCGCAGGTCAGAGCGATCAGGCTGGACCGTTCCGGGCATCAGGGTTCTGTCATGTCCCAGGCCGACAGAGCTTCTGAGCCGCGCATGGGGATCGGCCCGCCCGGGAGGGTCCGAAGACCGCGGTATCAATTGTCCGGCCCACGAGTTCACGATCATGAGTTCCTCGCCCCCTTAACTCTTGCCCGGCCTCAAGGACGGGTCCGTAGTACGAGCAAGGGGGGATCCCTGATGGACCCGACCACGGCCGTCATCGTCTCGACCGTCATCGCCAAGGCCTGCACGCTGTTGGCACTCTGGATCCGCCTGCGCTGGCGGGCACGCCGTGAACAGCAGCGGCAGCGATACCTTCTCCAGGTCACCGAGACGGTGGCCCCGGACGGCCAGGTGGAGCTCGATGACCGGGACGGCGAGGGCAACCACCTGCACGTGAAGATCACCCGCACTCCGGTTCCAGGAGAGGACCAGGCCGCGTGAGCGAACATGACCCGGCGGACAGCGCCGACCGCCCTGTGACCGCGCCCGCACCCCCTGGCCCGCCCGGCCAGCGCCACGGCGCCCGGCAGCAGACGGACCAGGAGTTCTCCGCCTTCTATCGCGAGAACATCCGCCCCCTGACCGGCTTCCTGATCAACCACGGCGCCGCCGTTCAAGTGGCCGCGGACATTGCCCAGGAGGTCATGACCGATGCCTACCGCAACTGGGGGCGCATCACCTATCCGAAGGCCTGGGTCCACAAAGCCGCCTCACGCGCACTCGTGCGCAAAGTCGCCTCCGTCGAAGAACCCGTCGGCGACGTCCCCGAGCCCACCTCCCTGGTACCCCGCCCCGACGCCATCGCGGAATGGGAGGCCCAGCACGACGCGCTACCCCTGCTACGCAGTCTGCCGATGAAGCAGCGCCAGGCCATGGCCTGGACACTGGCAGGCTTCACCCCCACCGACATCGCCGACCACCTCGGCCTGCCGGCCGAGAACGTACGCGCCAACCTGAAAAAAGCCCGCCGCGCCGCAGCCGCCTACCTCAAGGCACGGGAGGGGGAACAGTGACCCGCCACTTCGGACCCAACGACCACGATCAGGCCGCGCATCACTGGCTCACCCAGCATCAGCACGCCTTGACCCACGCCCTCGACGACCTCCTCGATACCGAAGCAGGCCTGCGCGAAATCCTCCTTCACTCCCACCACGACACTGCCACAGACAACCTCGACACCGTCCTCGACACCGAAGCAGGCCTTGCCGCCATCCTCCCCGCCCCCCCAACCCCACCGGCTGACACACACGACACGCCGCCCCACCACACCGACACAACGGAACTCCTCCGCGCGCTCAGCCCCGCAGACCGAATGACCCTGCGCAACGACCCCAACGTCAAAACAGCCAGCCAAGCCCTCGCCCGCGACCTCGGCCTCGCCCTCGCCGTCGGCCTCGACTTCGCCCGCGACCGCGCCCGCGAACTCGCCCGCGACCGCGCCCGCGACCTCGCCCGCGACCTCGCCCGCGACCTCGCCGACGCCCTCGCCGTCGGCCTCGGCCGCGCCCTCGGCCGCGCCCGCGACCTCGCCCTCGACCTCGACCGCGCCCGCGACCTCGCCCTCGCCGTCGGCCTCGCCCGCGACCGCGCCAGCGACCTCGCCAGCGAACTCGCCCGCGACCTCGCCCGCGCCCGTGACCTCGCCCGCGAACTCGCCCGCGAAATCGCCGACGCCCGCGCCCTCGACCTCGCCCGCGCCAGCGACCTCGCCCTCGACCTCAGCCTCGGCCTCGGCCTCGCCCGCGTCCTCGACCTCGCCCGCGTCCTCGACTTCGTCCTCGCCCTCGACCTCGGCCTCGACCGCGACCTCGGCCTCGACCTCGACCGCATTGTCGAAATTCGTACCGCCGAGGTTGGCCGGGCCATCGGCCTGGCACTCCACCGGGAGCCCCTCGTGCTCGACAAGGATTCGCTGCACGCGCTCCTGAACGATTTCACCGCCACCGACCTGAGTAACGCTGACCTGACCGGCATTGACCTCAGCGGTGTCCACTGGTCTGAACACACCACGCAGTGGCCGCCGGCCATCGACGTCGAAGACCTCAAGACCCGCTCGGACGAAACCCCGCCCGGCAGCGGTACCTGGATCGTCCGGTCCGGCACCGCGACCATCCGCGACCTCGCCGAACGGTGAGACGTACTGGAAGCTGGCGGCGCCCGGGGGAGGGAGTTCACGGATGGCTTCAGCCCCGTTGGCATGGCCTTCGTGCCAGGCCGGGTATCTCGTTCACCGAGACGTCGTCACGACGCTCTCCCGAACGGCACTGCCGGCGCCGTACCCAGCCTGATCGCTTTGACCTGTCGCCGGCTGGACCCTGACCAAAACACTGACCGAAGGGTGGCGCCGCACCATCGGACGCCGGCGCTATGTCACCACCCGACTCCGCAAGATCTCCCCGGGTGTCCGGCACGACTATGTCGCGTCCCTGCTCGGTGAGCCGAGGTGGCAGTCGACGATGCGCTACACGCGGCTCCCCTCAATCGAGGCCCCTGAGGCCGATGCCGGGGAGTGGAAGGTCGGGCTCACCGTCCGGACCTGGCTCCTGTCGAAACTCTGCTACCTGGTCACCTGGTGTGAGGACGATGCCGTAGTGATGTACGGGATCACCACGACCAGCTGGTGGTTCAGGCCCTGGGTACGGATCCATGAGGCGCGGATCCGGCTGGGCAAGAGCACCTTCGCGGATCTCGCTGATCGCGACGACCATCAGGCCTGGCTTGGCAACCGCCGCTTCGGGTAGTTCGAGACGCACTACTTCGGCAACGTCGGCGGATACCGCTCGTGGTACGTCGGCGTCAACGACTCCGGATACAACGCCTTCCCCGTCGCCGACGACTGGTTCGACGACGCGGACGAACTCGGAGGCCGGCTCCTGCCCGAGCTCCGCGAGACCTATCGTGCGAGCGCGCCAATCAACACGGTCGTCGTCAGCGGCTACGCCCTGTACGAGGAAGTCCTGGATGGCAGCTTCTTCGGCATCTCCCTGGGCGCCGACCAGGACCTGGTCCGGCTGGCCGATCCCGAGTACCGCGTGCTCGACAGCCGAATCGGTCGCGCGCACCGGCGGATCCGGGCATGGCGCGGGGACCGGCGATACCGCCGCTAAGAGAAGAGACAGCAGGCCCGGCAGGGCTAGCGACCGTGGTGGGTGAGGGCTCTCGGACGGAGGGGACAATGACCGCCCAATCAAGATCAAAAGGAGTTTGCCATGCCCGGTACACCAGATGAGCCCGACTTCTCCGGCCTGGGCGGGGGCGAGGATCAGCAGGCTGACGACATCGTGCGGGAGGTGGTGGGCTGGTACAACGCTGAGATCATTGCGGAACGTCGGGCACCGGTGCCCGACGATGAACGGATCGAGGAGCTGAAGGCCGGCCGTGAGGCCGCTCTCGCTGACCAGACACAGCTGGCGACCGCCGATTTGGAGGAGGCGGCCCGGATCGCCGCCGTCTACGCGGCCCGGCTGAGAGAGCTCAAGGAGTCGTAGCCGGAAGTCTGCCACCGTACGGGCAGGGGCCAGACGGGTGGGTGCGGCCGGTCGATGCGGGCCGGCTGCATGTGAGGCGGCATCAGGGGCCGGGCGAGCGCGGCAATGTCGTCCAGTTCGCCGCGGTGGCGGGGCAGCGCCCGGCGCAGCGCGTGGTGGAGCTGGAGGAATGCCATGGCCTCCTCCTCGGTGTACGGGCGGAGCCGTTCCGCGGCGAGCGCCCACGATGCCCGGCCGGAGCCGTCGGCTTCGTGGCGCACCAGGGCCTGCCCGTCACGGCGCATCACGGTGATGGCCGCGATCTGCGGGTGCCGCTCGGCAACGGCGACGGTATCGGCGAGCGCCCTGAAGCAGGTGTCGTGCCCGGAGCGCGTGGTGAACCGGCCAGTACCGCCGATCTGCAGCGCCCGGGCGTAACGCAGCGCGGTGGCGAGACGGCTGTCGGCTGCGCGTACGGCCAGGACGACGAGCTCCACTGGATAGCCGTCGGCCGCGAAGGGCAGTGCGCTGTCGAGGAACTCCTCCACGCTGCCGGGAGCGGCCTCGATCAGGACGCCGCGGCGACGGCGTACGTACTCCTCGGCCCGGGAGAACCATGCGCGGTAGTCGGTGCGGATCGCCGCCCCGGCGCTGCGAGGAGCGTTGCGCAGCAGCTGGAAGTAGTCGGGGTGCGAGGCCCTTGAAGTCGTCGCCGACCAGTCGTGTCGTGCCGGCCCTCATCGCACGCCGGACCATCCTGGCGGCCAGCAGCTTGCCCGCCCCGGGCTGGCCCAGGACATACACGGCGCGCGGGTCGTCCCGGGCCGTGACGCCTGCCAGGACCGTCGGGGTGATCAGCTCGTCGAAGATCCACCGGTGCTCATCCGCCGACAGCCGGTGATAGGCGACCCCGGGCGGCGCCGCGGTGGGCTGGGCGGTGCGGGCTGGTACTGGCGGCCTGCGCGGGCATCGGACGTGAAGAGTGATCCCGCACGTGGTAGAAACCTCTGCTCACCTGGGCCGATGAGGCTACTCAACGGTGGATTGCGGGGGATTCGGAAGCTGGTATTCGGCGGCGACGTCCGCGTGCTTCATGATGACGTCCCGCACCATGGCCGCTAGGTCGGGATGCCGATCGAAGCCATCCAGCAGGTATTTGAGCTGTTGCTCCTGGCGGCGGGTTTCCAGCCAGCGCTCCACCGAGCGCCCGATCATGACCACCGTCGTGGCCAGCCCGGTGGCCAGCACCAGACTGATCGTGACCGGCTCGAACGCCACCCCGGCGGCCGGGCCGAAGGAGCGTTCCACGTCGATCTCGTCAAGCCTGTCGTCGTCAAGTGCATCGAGGATGAAGGCCGCCAGATCCTCGGTCTCCGCGCCCGCCGAGAGCGTGATCCGCAACTGCTCAGCCGGTGTGGTCCGGGGCATGCTGCGGGCGGGTGTTTCTTGTTCTTCGGGCCTGTCGGTCATTGTCGTGTCCCCCTTACTCGTCGTGCACCCTCCCGGGCGAGCGCTACGTTTTCCGGGAATTTGCAGTCATGCCAATCCGCCGGTACGGCTGGGTAGGAGTTGCAGAAGTTGTGTTCCCATTCGGGGCACCGCCGGTGCGGGCAGAGCCGGTGATCGGGATCGAAATGGGCGCCGCTCGCCCGTCTGACAGCCGAGTAGGTGGTCAGGAACATCAGCCGAATCTGGAAGTCCTCAGTCGCTGTGCTGGTGCCCCCGCCGCCGATAGTGATCACTCTGTCGATGTCCTCGTCCGACCGGCGGTGGAACCGGACCGCGGTGAAGGGCACGATGGTCTTCAAGGCCATGTCCAAGGAGTCCCTCGGTGCGTATCCGGGCGCGTCAAGGAGTACGTCTGCAGCGCTCTCGCGGGCCAGTTCCTCCCATCGCAGCGCGGGTGCTGTGAGGAATGGGTGCTCCACCGGATTGCCGTTCAGGGTCGCATGCAGCCAGTTGTCGAGGTGAATTCGGTGGAAGGGGCTCCCCAGCAACCTGGCGTCCTCGGAGCTTGACTCGTAGGAGAGTTCGTCCCGCAGCCATGCGGTCAGGTGCGACCAGCGTTCAAGCGGTGCTTCCCGGATGGCGCCCTCTCCAGTTCGCATACGCCCGAGCAGGACTCTCATCCTCACCAGTTCTTCGGCAAAGGCCCGCACCGGGTCCGAGGTGTGAAAGGCCGAGTTGATCAGCGGGATCGTGCCGGTGAGCGCGAGATCAATGGGCAGGACCCGGCAGGCCAGATCGAACGCCTCACGGTAGACGGGGTGTCTCTTCGCCCAGCGGCGGAACGCCTGCACATCGTCCGGACGCGCCCCGGAGCAGGCTTGGAACTCGGCGATGGATGCGGCGCTCTCCAGCAGGTCCACGGGGCTCAACGTCGCCGAGTCAGCCCAGTCCGCCGCGTTCGCCGAGGAAGCGCCTTCGGACTGATCCCAAGGGCCGACGGAGAGTTGGTCCTCCCCGAGCCGTACCGTGACCTTCAGGTCGAGGCGGTGGAGGTCGGGGACGAGGAAATCCCAGTCGTGCAGGTCCTCCCAGGTGGCGTCGGCGTTGGCGAAGGCATGGATGGCAGCCCGCGCGGCGAGGTTGGCATAGCGGTAGAGGAAGGGGAGCCGCAGGCCTTGCCAGAAGTGGTAGGTCTCGTGGAAGAAGACTTTGGGACTGGCCTGTGTTTGGAGTTCAGCCGCGGCACGAAGGGCCGAGACGTCCTTTCGATCGGCGAGGAGAGCGTCCACGCCAGGTGCTCGGTCCTCAAAGCGCACATGCATGAAACGGGTAAACATGCACAGGTCGACATGTGAACGGATGCGCATGGCTCTCCCTTTGGGATGCCACTGCAGCAGTGGTGCCCCCTGCTCCATGATGCTCGCAATCGGGACCGTCAGCCAGGGACGACGGCGCCGGAAGGCGGAGGGTGCTGCGGGCCTATCGAACAGCTTGAACGCCGGCACGACGCCGAACGCCCGGCGGCAGTCGCCACCGGGCGTGCCAGGGCACTGGGGTCAGGCCGAGGCGGCGGACAGGCCACCGCGACCGAGAGCGGCGTGATCAGCTGTCCGTTGTCCGCGTGACCTACCTCTATTCCCCGTAGCTTCCCCTCCGATCGGGCACGGCTGGGGCACGACGGCGTTCCTGCGGCACCTTCACCTGTGCCGACCGGCACCCCTCCGAGCTCCGGCAGTGCTTCCTGGTGCCAGTCGATCGGTTTCGCCTCGGGCAACGCAGATCATGACATAGATGGTTCTGGCGGCGTGTCCCATCAAGGCGATACCGAAGACCAGGAACAACCGACCGCGCGTTGCGCCGAGGTAGGTGAACACACTGGCGGCTGCCACACCAAGCAGAAGGTTCGCGATCAGCAAGGGCCAGCCGGAGTCGGTCTTCGCCATGTTGAACCGCTCCCACGTGGAGCGGGGCGTCGATTTCGGGTAAGGGCTGATCCGCTGCTCGAAGGTGCCCCTGTCGGACCGCGTTAGCATGCCGCCCATCCAACAGGCTGGGTGATCCCTTTACAAGATCTTGCAGCCAACCGCCCACCAGCCCCATCGAGGGCATGCGCGCCAAGCTCAAGCGCCTCGTCGGCCGCGGCATCCTCACCAAGACCGAACCGGGCTTGTTCGCCCAGACGCGCCCGTAACCCGCCGCCGAGGCAGGCGACCAGCCGACCTCACCCAACCCCAACGGCTAAACGGACATCAAGTCTCAAAAAGCCCTCTCAAAGTCCGTGGCCAAATCTCACGGCCGATGGCCATGCCGTGTCGGCCGCAGGGCCGCGAACAGAGAGCACCCGCCGCGTGTCCGTAGTCCCCAGCAGCGTCCGCGGGACCACCATGACCATGTGCTCGCCTCGCTGCTGCCCGGCCTCCGGCAACTCCGCACCCCACTGGCGACCGGATACCTCTACGCGCTGTCCCTCTATCTGCTGCTTCGCGACAGCATCCCGACGACAGCCAAAGACGAGGGGCACCTGAAGCCGCTCTACGACGTGATGCCCTGGCTCGGGAAGCTGGCGGCTCTCGCGGTCGGCGCCTTCCTCGCCTACCTCATGGGAAGCGTGCTGGAGGTTCGTGCCGCAACCCTTAGCCGTTGGTTCCGGATCGTCATCACCCTCTCTCGGAGACCGCTGCCGGATCCATGGGATGAAGCGGATGAGGGCAGGTTTCGCTGGGGCAGCATCGATACAGGCGAGCTGACCAAGCCGGCTGCGAAGAAGCTTACGAAGTACAGCTGGGACAGACTCAGCCGCAGGGTGCACCCAACAAGAAGGTCTCCCGGCACTGCTGACAAGGCCATGCATCAACTAGTTGAGGACCTGCCGCAGCTGAGCACGCGTCTGTACACCGCGAACAAGGACATGTACGGGGACTACGACCGGCTGACGGCCGAAGCCGATCTCAAGGTGAACGTGGGCCTGGCAGGCATCTTCCTGAGCTGTGTGATGACCGCCCAAGTGCACTGGTTGTGGGTACTCCTGTGGATCCCCATGGCGCTCCTCGGACTGCGGGGTCTCTCCACGCTCCGTCGGGCCAACGACCTACTGGTGCAAGCGATCGTCACCGACCTTGTGAAGTCACTCGCGTTCGAGGAATTCATCGACGATCTTGGCCCCAGCACGGGCGACCCTGACTCGTCCGATCCCGGCTATCGGTAGCTCCCGCGCGACACCGCACTTCGCGGTCGTCGACCGCGATCACGAACTCGCCTTCAACCGCGTGCGCGACTACGCCGACACCACCGGCGGACTCGTCGCCGACATGCGGGTCGTCGTCCCTGGCATGGACGCGCGCTCACCCAACTGCTCTGATCGCCCGGTGGACTGGCCTTTGCCTCCTTGGGGTACGGCCGAGATGCGCGCCAAAGGGGCAATGAGATGATCTTGAAGCCCTGGGCACCCGCCCCCGTCACCCGTTCGGCTCAGTGTCGTTGGTGGTGATGTTGAGCGTCGTCTGGGGCCTGGGGTGGGTTGTGACATCGATCGAGAGGACCGCGTATCCGCGGTTCAAGCGGCTGATCACCGCGCACGAGCTGCATCTGTTCTTCTCGCCGAGCCGTGATGAGCTTAAGAACTCCTAACGAAATGAGTGTTGGAGAACGGTAGGCTCGGTGGCCATGAGTCAGAGCGGTTCGCAAGCGGCGGCATTCTTCCGAGACGTCCGCCAAAGCAGCGTGGTCTGGCTTGTCCGGGATGACGACGGAAGCCCGACTCACCTCTCTGCGGACGGCACGCGAAGTCTTCCCTTCTGGTCGACCTCGCCCCGCGCCCAGAGGGCAGCAAAGATCTGGGGGCATGAGCTCCGCGTTGAGTCCATGCCCTTGGACACCTGGTGCGATCGCGTACTGCCCGATGCCGCCCGGGATGGACTCGTGATCGGCATCAACTGGAGCGGGCCGCGCCTGGTCGGCTGGAGCTTCACCCCCAACGAAGTTCTTAACCGGCTATCGGCGGCTCACACAATGACCTGAGTTGTCTGTGGGTGATCAGGCAGCAGGCGAGCTTGAGGAAGGCTTCGTGGATGTCGGCTCGTCTTTCCCAGCGGATGCGGAGCCGGCGGAAGCCATGTAGCCAGGCGATGGTTCGCTCGACCACCCACCGGTAGGTGCCCAGGCCGGTCCCGTGCAGGGTTCCGCGTCGGGCGATGGCGGGAACGATGCCGCGGGCGCGGACCTGGTCACGGTAGACGTCGTGGTCGTAGCCGCGGTCGGCGAACAGGGAGTCGGGCCTGCGGCGGGGATGTCCGACCCTGCCGCGCACCGGCGGGACGGCGTCGAGCAGCGGCAGGAGCTGAGTGACGTCGTTGCGGTTGCCGCCGGTCAGCAGGACGGCGAGCGGGGTGCCGTGGCGTCGGTGATCACGTGGTGTTTCGACCCGGCCCGCCCTCGGTCGACCGGCGACGGCCCCGTGTGGAGCCCCCTTTTAAGGCCCGAACGTGGGAGGAGTCGACCACGCACCTCGACCAGTCCAGTCGCGCGGCCGCGTTCAGTTCGGCCAGGAGCACTTCGTGCAGCCGCTGCCACACGCCCGCCTCGTTCCAGTCGCGGAGCCGGCGCCAGCACGTCATCCCCGAGCCGAACCCGAGTTCCTGAGGGAGGTGTTCCCACTGGATGCCGGTGTGCAGGACGTACAAGATCCCGCAGAAGACCTCCCGGTCCGGCAACGGCTTCCGCCCCGGATACCTGAACCGCCTCGGCCGCTTCGGTAGCAGCGGCTCCAAGCTGTCCCACAACTCATCCGGCACGATCCAAGGCGACGCCCCCATACCGGGCTGAACGCTCAATTCCCCCCATGGGCACGGCCAGCAGGACCGAACCAGCTCATTGTGTTAGCCGCTGTAAGGGGCCTAGCCCGGCCGGACACCGTCGAAGGTCTGCATAGCCTGCTCCACTTGCGCCAGGAAGAGCGTTGCGGACTCCTCCCACGCCTGGTTGGCGGTGGCGTGTGCAATGGCGCGCTGGTCTGCTGGCGGGTTCGCTGGATCACGCCAGACGGCCACAGCGTCGTACAGAGCTGCGCGCATCGCAAGCCCATTCCGGGCGACGCGCGGCGGGCCCACGACCGCGACCGTGCGGCCGGCCCGGTCGACCTCCCTGAGCGCGGCGTTCACCGCGCGCCAGGCCGCGTGTTGCTCGTCAGGCGGCGCCGGGGTGATCGTGTGGCCGATGACGGTGTTCAGCTCGTCCTGCAGGGCGTCGCCCGTACTGAGCAGGGCCGCATACGCCTCTTGGCGGCGTTCCCGGAGCCAATGGTCGAACCCCTGCTCTGCCTGTTCGCGGACCTGGCGGACCATGGCCCGTCCGGTCGCCCATGCGGCCAGAGCGGCTCCGCCTGCCCCCGATGCCCCGGCGATGACCGCGGCCCATCCTGCGTCCATGGGCCAGTCTTACAGCACGCCGTGCAGCCCTCGGTGGGTAGGCCCTGCGGGTAGGGGTGCCGGGCGCTGACCCACGGGGCCGAACCTACGGGTGCCAACTGCAACCACAGATCTCCGAGTCCTGTCTCCATCCTCATGACAGCGAACCGAAGGCCGCGACCAACCCCGAATGATCGGGAGTTGCGACTGTGGAAGGTCGGCCGAGCCTTGACGGTCACCTTCGCCGCTGCGGTCGTGGTCGCGGGCGGCGTCTTCTACGGCTTGGTGGTCCTCCTGGACTTCCAGGAGATCGAGAACTCCGCCAAGCTCGACGCGAAGACACTCTTCGATTTGGTGAAACTCTCCTTTGGAGTGGTCGCCGGGGCAGGCGCGCTCGTCGCCCTCGTCGTCGCCTACCGCCGTCAGCGCGTCGATGAAGCCGGCGCCCACCGCGAGGCCACCCGGCTCCACACCGAGCGCTTCTCCCAGGCCGTCGACAAACTCGGCTCGGCCTCCCCGGCCGTCAGGCTCGGTGGCGTCCACGCCCTAGCCGGCCTTGCCGACGACGCCCCCGACGACAGCCTGCGTCAGACCTGTATCGACGTTCTGTGCGCCTACCTCCAGCTTCCCTTCACACCCGACCCCGGAAGCGACCCCGCCCACCAGGAGGAACATCACCGCTACCTGGCCTTTCGCAAGGTCCGCCACACGATCCTGCGCCTCATTGGAGACCACTACCGACGCCCTCGGGGCACCCATCGCTCCTGGCAGGGCTGCGATCTCGACCTCACCGGCGTCACCATCGACTGCAGCGTGGACTTCGGCGACGCGGTGTTCTCCGGCGGCGAGATGCTCTTCGGCGACGCGGTGTTCTCCGGCGGCGCCGTTGCAGGCTGAGTCCGGCTGTCACGGCGTCGAGGTCTCGAAGTAGGTGGAGTGCGAAGCCGGTGAGGCCGGGCAGTTGGCTTGAGTCGACGGCGTCTATCCAGGTGGGGAGCGTGGCGCCCTGGGGGCGAACCATCCGCCCCAGCTCCGGCACACCTCATCTTGCATGTTGTTCCTCGATCCGCTTGGCCGCGAATTCCACGGCTTCGGCGGGATCAGTGGTCTGGAAAAGGACTGTGCCTTCCGAATGGGGCCAGGCCAGCACCGTGTAGACGCCGTCCATCGCCGCGATGGCGGGAAGTGTGTCTGTGGAGTCCTCGAAATTGTCGGCGTCGGTCACTGTCAGCGACCACATGGAGATAACGGGGTACAGGGATCGGAAGGTCGGATTCTGGTGAGCTGCCGGAAGCAAGGAGGCCAAGCTCTCGGTGAAACGACTGTCCAGCGCCTGCGGCAACGCGTACCTCTGGAGCAGAACTTGCCACTCTTCACCGCGTGTTCGCATGCGTTCCCCTCGGTCACCGTAGCCGTTTCTGTATGTCGCGAAGCATGTTCGTTCGCTCGCACACTCTCAGCATGGTGCGTTGCCGTTCACGAAGGTGGTGATGGCCCTGGCAGCTGCGTGGCCGCAGATGTATCTGAGCTCCTGGGCTGTCACGGACTGGCCTGCGTACGTCGGTGCTCCGGACAGCATCTCGTCGAGCATCAGAATGCCCTCCATGTTGAAGGAGATGCGTCCCTTCCCGTTGACGACCACGTCGATCATGTCGGCCACCATCTTTGGCGTCATCGTGGTACCGCCGCCCGGCAGCCCGAAGATCGGATCCGTGAACATGATCGCGCCTTGCTCCCGCGCGAACCGTTTCAGAATCCCTCGCTCGCCGCCGCGGATGTTGCGCAGCCCGAGGGCGAGATGCGGCCCCGTACCCGCCGACGGCACGACCGCCGGATCATCCGCGTGCGCAGCCCCCGGCCCGAAGCGAGGTGGCACGGATGACGATGAAAGGGACAGTTTCCCCCGGAGCCAGGTGTAAGCGGGGCTGAGAAGGCTGCTGGCGCCTCCGCCGAGGGCGCCGAGGATCAGATCCCACGGGCCGGTCGGGCGGCAGTTGACCTGGTTGACCGCCCAGGAGAAACCCGCTCCGACGGCCGCGTTGACTGTGGCCGACGTGGCGAGGGCCCGGCCGCCGCTGAGGCCGAGGCCTCGGGCCGTGGCGTTTCCGACGCCCGGCATGAGGGCTCCGGCGATGGCGCCGGTGATCGCTCCCTTCCCGCTCGCCTTGGCGAGCGCGCTCCAGCTGAAGCCGCCATTGCGGTGCTGCCAGGAGTAGATCCCGCCTTCGATGACGGCACCGAAGGCCGCGCCGATGCCGGCGCTGACGCACAGCGCGCACCGGCCGGACGGGTCGGAGAGGTTGACCGGGTCGTTGGCGGCGTACGCGTACGGGGAGGGGTTGGCGCTGCCGACGTCGGCCGGTACCGGGTCGACGGTGGTGAAGCGGCCGAGTGTGGGGGCGTAGCTGCGGGCCCTGAGGGCGAGGCGGCCGGTGAGGTACGGATCGGTGTACTGGCCGGTGAAGGCGAACGGGCTGGTCTGTCCGTTGGCGGTGGCGGCCGTGCCGGCGGCCTCGCCCCACGGAGAGTAGGTGTAGGTGTAGGTCGCTGCGCCGGTGGCGTCCCGGACCGAGCTGATGGAATCCTGGCGGTCGTGCAGGAGGTAGAAGACTCCGGAGGGCTTGTTGAGGGCCTGGGGGATTCCGGCCGGGTTGTAGTTGTAGTCGGCGATCCGTGCGCCGGTGCTGTCGGCGTCGGTGGCGATCTGGGCCAGCGGGTTGTTGATGTCCCAGCGTGTGGTGCGGTCCAGGGTGCCGTTTTTGTTGGTGATCGCGCGGTTGCCGTCGGCGTCGTTGACGAAGGTGTAGGAGTTGGCGCCGACGGTCGCGGACTTGACCCGGCTCAGGGCGTCGTAGGCGTAGGTGCCGTTGGCGTCCTTGGTGAGGTTGCCGTCGGCGTCGTAGGTCAGGGACGTACTAGTGGTTCCTGCTGTGCGGTTGGTGAGCTGGTCGGCGGCGTCGTAGGCGTTGGTGACGCTGGTGGTGCCGGTCTTCGAGACGGTGAGGTTGCCGGCCTTGTCGTAGCCGTAGGTGGTGCCGCTGGTTCCGTCCAGGCATGAAGTGGTGGAGATGGTGTCGGTGCAGGACTGGCTCAGGCGTCCGGCGGGGTCGTAGGCGTAGCGATTGGCGAGGCCGGTGGTGGTGGCGTCTTTGAACTGGTCGGTGGCGACGCGGCCGTCGGGGTCTCTCGTCAGCTCCCGGACACCGGTTCCCTCGGAGATCGAGGCGAGCTGGCCCGCGCGGTTGTAGGTGCGGGTCTCGGTCAGAGCCGTCGTGGTGGGCAGTTGCGTGGTGAGGAGGTTGCCCGCCGGGTCCCAGCCGTAGGTGATGGCCTTGCCGCCTGTGGTCTGCGCCTTGATGCGGCCGTCTGTGTCGTAGGCGTAGCTGATGGCGTAACCGTCGGGGTAGATGCGCGTCTTGACGGTGCCGTCGTTGTTGTAGGTGTACTTGAACGGATTGGTGGCGCCGGGTGAGGTGATGGTCAGGGGGCGGTTCTCGGCGTCGTAGGTCAGGGTGCGGGTGCCGGTGCCGTCGGCGACCGTCGCGAGCCGTCCTGCTGTGTCATATGTGTAGCTGACGGTCGGCGTTCCGTCGGAGAAGGTGACCTTGGTCGGCAGATCGCGGGCGTCGAAGGCGTTCGTGATGGTCTGGCCGCGGGCGTTGGTGACGGTGGTGCGGTTGCCGTCGGCGTCGTAGGCGTAGGACGTGGAGCGGTTCAGCGGGTCGGTGACCTTGGTGAGGCGTCCGGTCTCGTCATAGGCGTATGTGGTCGTGTGCTGGTTGGCGTCGACGCGTGACGTCATGTTGCCCAGCGCGTCGTATGCGAGGTCGGTGGTGCCGGCGTCGGGTGCGGTGACCTTGGTGAGCTGGTCCAGGTCGTCGTAGGCATAGCTGGTCGCCTTGCCGCGGGCGTCGGCGGTCTTGACGACGTTGCCGACCGCGTCGTACGCGCTGGTCGTGGTGTTGCCCAACGGGTCGGTCTCGCCGGTGGCGTTGCCCGCGGCGTCGTAGGAGGTGTGCCAGGTGTACTGGGCCGGGTTTGCGCCCGTCGCATTGCCCCGGGGCTCCACGGTGTCGGAAAGGAGGCCGTCGCCGTTGTAGGCGTAGGTGATCTTGTTGCCCAGTGGCGAGGTCTCGGCCGCGAGCCGGCCAGCCGCGTCGTAGGTGTAGGTGGTGGTGTTGGTGGAGCGGTCCCTGACCGTGGCCAGCTGGTTGTTGGCGTTGTACGTGCTGATGGTGATCCGGCTCAGGGCGTCGGTTGCCCGCAGGACGTTGCCCATGCCGTCGTAGGTGTACTTCTGGACGTAGCCCAGCGGGTCGGTGACCGAGGCGGGCTGGTAGTCGGCGGTGTACGCGGTGGCGGTGGTGTTGCCGAGCGGGTCGGTGATCGTCGTGTTGTTGCCCGCCGCGTCGTAGCCGTACGTCCAGGTGTACTGCGCGGCGTTGGCGCCGGCCGCGTTGCCGCGCGGGGTGGTCATCGACACACTGCGGCCGGCCTTGTCGTACGCGTAAGTGGTCTTGCCGCCGGCCGCGTCGGTCGCGGAAAGAAGGCGTCCCATCGCGTCGTAGGACTGCAGGGTGGTATTGCCCGCGGGGTCACTCAGACCGGTGGCCCGGTTCGCCGCGTCGTAGGTGTACGACGCCGTCCTGCCCGCGGCGTCGGTGAACGAGGTCGCGTTGCCGACGGCGTCGTAACCGTGCTTCGCTGTGCGGCCCTTGGGGTCCGTGGTGGTCAGCAGCCGGTCGGCGTCGTCGTACGTGTACCTCGTAGTGAACGCGGCGGGGTCAGCGCCGGATTCGTTGCCGCGCGGGTCGGTGCTGCTGATCACGCGTCCCGACGCATCGAAGGCCTGCGTGGTGGTGGCCCCGCTCGGAGACGTGACGGACGTACGGTTCCCGGCCGCGTCGTACCCGTAGGCCGTCGTGTTCTGCAGCGGGCCGGTCTCCGTGGCGAGCTGCCCGGTGGCGGTGTAGGTGAAGGCGGTGGTGTTGCCCAGGGGGTCCTTGACCGAGGCCAGAAGGCTGTCCGCCGTGTAGGTGAACGACGTTGCGTGCACCTCGGCGTCTGTCGACTTGGTCAGGTTCCCGTTCGTGTCGTAGGCGTACTGCCAGCGGGCGCCGGACGGCGCAGTTTCCGTCTTGAGGCGCCCTGCGGTGTCGTAGCTGTACGACGTGAAGTTGCCCAGCGGATCGGTGGCCCTGTTGAGGTTCGCCGTACCGTCGTAGTTGTAGAACGTCCGGTTCCCGAAGGGGTCGTACTGGACGAGCAGGTAGTTGTGCGCGTGGACGTCGGTCCACACGCCGCCGTCCGGGGCGGTGGTGTCGGTCTCCCCGTTCCGGTAGGTGTAGGACGTGTTGTTCCCGAGAGCGTCCTTCTGCGCGGCCACGCGCCCTTGGGAGTCGTAGGTGTTGCGGACGGGATAGTGCCCGGCTGCGTCCTGGATCGAATCGAGGCGGCCCTCGGCGTCGTAGCCGTAGGTGATCTGCTTGCCGTCGGTTCCGGTGACGCTCGCCAGGCGGCCGCCGGTGTATCCGTAGTCGACGTGCCGGCCGTCGCCGAGCTGCACGCGCGAGAGCAGGTCACCGGAGTACGTCGCGGTCGACGCCCGGCCCGCCGCGTCGGTCACGGAGGCCAGGTGGCCGGCCGTGTAGCGGTAGGTCACACCCTGACCGGAGCGGTTCTTGGCGGAGGTGAGGTGTCCGCCGGAATCGAAGCTCAGGATCCGCTTGTCCGGGGTGGTCAGGGTGTACGTGCCGTCGGCCAGGGATTTCAGGGCCGACCGTGTGGTGGCGGGGGCCGTGAATGTACCGTCGGACTTCTTGGTGTACGGGTACTTCGCCCCGCTCTCCGACGTGTAAGTGACGTTGCCGTCGGCGTCCTTGGACAGCTGGGCGTCCCAGGGAAGTGTCCACCCTCGGCCGAGGGAGCCGGTGGCGGTGTTGTCGGAGGAGTAGCGGCGGGTGAGGTCGAGGCCGCCTCCGACGGACGACTGTCGGATGTCGGTAAAGGCGCCCGAGAACGCGCCCGTGGCCGTGTTCACCGAGGCGCCGCGCTGGGCCTGCGGCTGTGCGAAGGCAGTGCTCAGGGACGCGCATTCCGGGGCGCATCCGTACGTCTGGTTGTCAGGTATCACCGGTGCCAAGGACATCCCCGTGACCGCACCGCCGGTGCCGCCGCCCTCGACGTCCACGACAGTGACGAGGGCCTTGATGAGGTAGTCACCGGTGGGGTCCCTGGCTTCGACGCACTGGGCTGGGTCTACTGGTGCCTGCAAGGTCAGGACCGGATTGCTGACTTCAGGATGGACCAGCGAATAGGCACCCGAGTGAGCCGTCACGACCTGGCCAAGATCGTATGGAACAGCAGTACCGCCGCAGTTGACTTCCCAGGTCACCTTGACCTGGTGCAGCACGTCGGCGAGCTTGCCGTCCGCGTCGTGGGTGTAGTCGGAGTGGGTGACTTCGACACTCGCAAGAAGCGTCTCGCCTTTAAAGACCTGCCCGACGAGCGCGTCGGGGCCCAACGGGCTCGCACCCACCAGCGACCGGTAGGAACCCTCCGGGCCGACCACGGCGATGTAGTTCGGATTCCCGCTGGGCGCATCGGCGGCTTGCGCGGCGGTGCGCCCCCGTGTCGTGCCCTCGGTCGCCGCTGCTACGGAGCGGGCTCGGGCTGCGTTCCTTCCAGAACTGGCGATTGCTTCGGCGGCAGTCACCTCCTGCCGTCGGATCTTCCGAGGCGGGGCCTTGAAATGCTGTCGCCTCACCTGTTCCTGGCGCTGCTTCAGCGTCATCGGTCTCTGAGGCTTTGCGGGTCTTGGCCCGTCTGTAGTGGTGGCGGGCGCGGACGGGACTTGCGGCCTCTCCGTCGCCACCGCATTCGCGGCGGCGCTCGCGAAGATCACGGCCCATGCGGTCACAACGCCGACAACGGCCTGCCGCAGCCTGGAAGATCGTGCCACTTCAACCCCCTCGATCACGGCCCGGCCCGAATGCAACCCGAAGCGATCATGAAGTTACCGAATGTGACCATACGATTCTGGTCGTGCTCATGCCATCAGGACCGCTACGTGTGGCCTAGACCGGTCAGTCATTGGCCAAAAGCGCCGCCCGGTCGACCTTTTCCAGCAGCGCGGCGCCCACGAGGCCAGCTGGACCGCATCGCGGGTGGAAGTGCCAAGGCATCCCGGGAATCGTCTGATCGCGACGCCACTGGACGCCGTTTCGACTCCGGCGGCGAAGCGCCACCAGAAGCGGGCTCCGCTGCTGCCACCCGCCAGGTGCAGCAGACAGGCGAATGGGACAGCGGCGCGTCCGCGCGGACAGCGAGGGAGCGCGAGACGTACGCCAACGACCAGGACGATCCCGCGTGCTCTGATCGCGGTGTCAGCGGCGAGCAACCGACCTCATGCGGCCTGGTACGTGCCTGGCGGGTGGTGCCGGGTTGCATCCTCCTGTACCCACGGGCGGCGGATGGCCAACCGCCGCAGGCTGAGGGAACGTCACGTCCTCAGCGAACACCGCCACGTGGCCTCCACACCCTGGAGTTCCTCGCTCGCGTCCGGATGCGCCCCGGAGCGGATAGGCCACGCGCACTCATTGTCCTACTGGGTGGGCGCTCCGTGGTACCTCGCGCGGTGTAGTGGCGGTCGGCTGGGGCAGCATCTGCTCAGCCGTTGCCTGCTCGTGAAGGGTCGTCATGCGTTCCGCTGCCCGCGCCGCGACGTCCGTGCTGCTCGCCTCCGTGTTCGTGGCCGGCTGCTCGCCCGCTTCGCTTGGCGGCACGAGCACATCCCCGAGTGGGACGCCGGCGGCGGGCCCGTCGGGAACCGGCGCTGCGGGCGGGGCGCCCGGGCGGGCGATCGCGGTGGGGGCCGGGCCGCAGGAGACGTACACGGTGCAGCAGCAGCCGGATGCGGGCAGCTGCCACTACCAGTACGAAAAGGGGGAACCGCTGGAGGATCCGAAGTGCACGCCCGGCGCGATCTCCCCGGCGGTCACGCAGGCGAATCTGAAGTCGACGATCTGCCGCAAGGGCGGCTACACCTCCGGCATCCGCCCCTCCACGTCCGTCACCGGCAAGGAGAAGGAGCTCAACGCAGCCTCCTACGGCTACAAGGGCGAGCTGGGCGATGCCGAGTACGACCACTTGTTATCCGGGGTCGCGACCCTGTGAAGGATTGATTGTCCTGGCCCGTTCGTCAGCGGTATGCCGCTGAACGCCTTCTACTGGTGCGGCTCATCAGCATCGCCAGCGTTGGCCCGGACTGGTTCGTTGGCATAGACGGGTTCATCGCTTGGTGCCAAAGGCGCGAGGTCGAAGGGACGTACTACCCGGCGCCGGGCTATGCGCCAGATCCCTCCCTCGCGCCGGTATTCGTCCTCGTAGGTACCTCCACCGGCAATCCAGCGGTGGTCGCGGAGTTGGGCCAGGACCACGACGTCCGATCGTCCGGTCGCGGCAGCGCCGTCGATTTCCACCGTGTGGTTGGCAGTGGCATGCTGCATGATCGGGAATGCCTGCCACTGCTGCTCGACCGCCGCGCGGATGGCTTCGATCCCCGTGAATATCTGGTCCGAGCTGGTCTCCCACGCGGCGTCCGCTGTCCAAATTGCCTCCCAGCGGACTGGGTCGCGGTGGTCGGCACCCACGCAGTAGTCGTGGGCCAGCCGGTGCAGTGCGAGTTCCGTCTCGACTCGGTCCAGGCGAGCGGCGAGATCTTGTAGCGTCGTCATTCCTGAGAGGCTACTGACGGTTGAGATGGCCCGCAGGGCGGCCGCCTCACCCCTGCAAGTGCCGTCACAGGGCGAGTAGTTCGCCGTGCGCCGTAGCAAGAACGGCCTGCAGTTGGGCAACTTCTTCACGGTGTTTGCGGCGGTCGGCGGCCAGCTGTTGAGTGAGGCGGCGGACCAGCGTACTGGCGGCAGCCTCAGCGTCGGGGGCACCAGCTGCGTCGCCCGGGATGGCATCGCGTCGGGGATGGGAATGTGTTGCGGCTGTGTCTGCGCGGTACCGCGGGCGCGGTGCGGGTATCCGGCCCGGTCGCGGCCTACGGAGGCGTACTGATTGGCCGGACTCGGCAGGCAATGCTTCGCGCAGCCCGCCGGTAACTCACCCACCCCGAGTTACACCAGTAGCTGGAAGACCCGGGCACGGGGTGCGGGCCAGTGGTTCGGGCCGGTCCGGGAGCCGCGGTCCGGATACGCTCGGGGCTCGTCGCCCTTTCGCGTCGGCTGACGCAGACGGGTGATCGGGCCGGGGAGTTCAGGGGGCAGGGCGGTGGATGCGCTGACGTTTGTGTCCGCGCTCGTGGCGCTGGTAGGCGCGGCCACGACGGCGGTGCTCGGCTACTGGACGCAGCGGCGCCTGCGCCTGCTGGAGCAGCGGAACCTGATGGACTCCTACGGGGCCTCGCTGGCCTGGGCCGCGTACGACCTGCAGGCCAGGCTGTACAACATCCTGCACGGCCATGAGGTCGACCTCTCGCCGGGCCCATCCCGCGGTTTCATGACCTCCTTCCATCTGCTGGGCACGCCGGAGGAGCGGGAGTACGTGCGGCGCAGCACGGTGTTTGTGCTCGCCGAGTACTTGGGGTGGGTGGAGATCCTACGGCGGGACATCCAGTTCCTCGACCTCGGTCAGTCACGGGCCAACCAGCGCGCCGTGACCATGATCTCGTCCGTCGGCACAGCCCTGAGTCGCATCTCGACGGCCAGCAACGCACTGCGCCTCTTCCGTGCCGAGCAACGGGCCGTCGGAGAGTTGATGGTCCATCCGGAGGGAGAACCGGGCCGACGCAGGTGTCTGGGTTACGCCGAGTTCTGCGAGAAGCTCGATGGTGACGAGACGTTCCGTCGCTGGATCGCCCCGCTCCTTGCGGACATCGACCGGCTCGCCGAGAACACCGCTCCGGCCGTGCCCCGGCTTGCCGAACTCCAGCAGAAACTCATCACCCTGATCGACGTGTTGGACCCAAAGGCCGAGCGGTTCCCGCATTTCCGTGAGCCGGCCAGAGCGGCACTGAGCGTCAGAGTGGCCAGCTGATGGGTTGTGACCGCTCTTCCATGATGACTACGCCTGGCTGACGACTCCCGCGCTGAGCAGGGTGAGGCAAGGCGTCGGGTCAGGAATCGGGCTGCGGAGGCTCTCCAGTCGCCTGGGGCGGGCCGATGCGGTAGGGCTCGAAAGCAGTGTCAGCGGCCGGAGCGTAGGGCTTGGTGGACATGCGTGTGACCAGCCGCCACATGCCGCGTTCGTCTTCCAGGCTTTTGGGGAGGGCGAGTCCAAGCCCGTCGGCAAGGGGCTTGCGGCCCAGGTTGACCAGGGCCCGTACGGCTGCGGCCCACTCGTCCGTGGCGGCCACTGCGGCGTGGTACCAAGCCGGGGTCAGGACGACCAGGCTGACCCCAGTGATGACGAGCACTGGTCGGTGGGCGTGGGAGGCAGACAGCGAGGCGAACGCGGTCACGGCCACGGCCACGTGCCCGTACAGCAGGGCCACAAAGAAGTCGACGCTCGTGCGGGCGGTGACGACCTGCTTGGTGGCGGGCTCCGGGGCGGCGCTCGTCAGTTCGTTCCACAGCACCTGAGTGTCGAGGCGGTAGCGATCGTATCCGTACTCCTCGAAGCGGCGAATGGCGTTGCCGAGCCGGGTCGGAGTGATCTGTTTGTCGCTCACCGGATAGCGGCTGAGTTTCTCCCGGAGGAGGGCGCGTCGGATGGACGACGTGAAGGCGGGGTCGGCGAGGCGGTCGGCTGTCCTTTGGCGCCGGGATCGCTGCACCCGACAACCTCGCTCGTAAGCAGAAGCCGGCCACAGGGCGTACCCCTCCAGGAGGCGGTAGAGGGGTGTCTGCAGGGCGTTCAGGACGAGTCCGAGCAGGACGGCGGCCACAAGTAACACGAGCGCGGTAGGGCCATTGGATGTCGGCCACAAAGAATCGAGCACGGTGGGACGATGCAGACTCGGGGCAACGGCGAGGGCAAAGACCGCAAGGTTGAGAGCTGTAGGCAGGATCCACCCCACCAGCAGTGCCCAACCGCCTCCGAGCACACCTTTGGCGATGTCTCCCACGGTTATCGCTCCGGCGTTTCCCGTGGCCAGTCATCATCTGGGTCGAGCGGGGGCCCGGGAGGAGTGTGACTATCGAGTGTGGTGATCGATTCGTCCCGCTGCTGGCTCCCTGGTGCCGCCAGGACGCGGCTGAGCTCGGCTGCGTCGTCAGGGCTCGCGTCCGTGAGGACCACCTGCTGGCCCGACGGACCCTCAATGGTGACCTGGGCGGATCCCCTCCGGGAACGCAGCCAGGCCGTGACCGCCGAGGCGAGCGCCGAGGCCGAGGCAACGGACACCTGGATCTGCGGCGGTTGACCGTGAAGGATACCGGGCGTCGGTGGGCTGTGAACGATACGGACGAGCCCCCTGAGAGAGGGGTCGTCCAGAAGCCAGTCGGCCAGTGAAGCCGTTGCGGACTCGTCAGGAAGAGAGATGATGAGGTCCACGCCGCCCCCGTCCACTGATGACCTGATCGCGCAGCCAGCATAAGGCCGGGTCGGTGATCCCGACTCGTAGGTCTCAACTGCCAGGTGGCTCACGCCCGTTCGGCTGCCTCATCACTTGGTGCACGGCCACGAGACGCATCTTCACCGACACCGTCCGCCAGGACCTCCACACCGTCTCCGTCGGCCTCGCTCTGGTCGAAGCCCGCACCCTCCTCCGGCCGTAGCCATCATGGAAGCGCGGCCACAACCCTGAATCTCCCCACTGGGTGCTCGGGGTGGCTTCAGAGTTGCTTGGCTGGATTCCTCAGCCACAGGTGCTGTGAGCTGCGAGGCGTCCAGGTAGGGCCGATTCACTTCTCCCTTCCGGGGCTCAAGGAAGTGCTGGCGGCGGCACTGCCGAATCTGGCGGCACAGATGCAGTAGCTGAAGTGACCGTGCCCCGGCCGCGCAGCCGGGGCACGGGGTGGCACTACTTCTGCTGATAGCCGAGTGCGGTGCCTGTCGTTGCGGCGATGGCCGCGAGCCATTCGGCGCTGAGCCCTACTTGAGCAAGGACACCGACGATGATGATCACGGTGATGACGGTGATGGTCCACCGTTGGTTGCCGTGTGCGGGGCCGCAATGTGGGGAACAGGCACAGTGAGGTACGAGCACGTACTTCTCCTTCCGGGTTCGCCTGGGAGAGGCCCTCGGAACGCGTCAGGTTGGGAAGCCGGTGCGCGTTTCGGGGGCCGTCGTCGTGTAGAGGACTCGTTCCCACCAGCCCAGCGTTGCACCCCAACCGGCAAACGCCCATCCGAAAATAGCAGCGAGTGACGGGGTCCACCCACTTCTGTCACTGAGCAGAAGCAGTGGGAAGGCGTACATCACGTCGACGGTGGCGACCCCTTCAAGGAAGTTCATCTGCGGCGATGGAACCCGTGCTGGACTGGTGGCCCGCCATCGCCGCCAGCCTCTCGCCGAAGCTGCCCGACCACGTCCAGGCCGTTGCCTACAACCCGGCGGGCGGGAGCCGGCGACCCGGGCACAGACAACGCGGGGAGTGGGATGAGGAGTTGGGAGAAGGCTGTCCGTGCTGGAGGCGCTGTGCGGGCGCTGGCAGGTGGCCGGGCACGGTTGGACGCTCGACACGGAGCTCCTCCCACCGCACCAGCAGCAGGTGAACGCCCTGGAGAATCAGGGCCTGGTGGAGCTCGGCCTGCCGGGAGGACCGCGCGGAGCTGTCCGTTCTGAAGGGCCAGCCCGTGCGGTGGGCGGCCCGTCTGACCCCGTACGGCCACGACACCCTCACCTACAGCTGCTCCCGCCCGAGGGCCAAGCCCCCGCCCGGCGGGGAGGTAGTAGACCGGTACGTCGACCTGACACGGCGCAACCAGGTGACGCCGTGCACGACGCTCGATCGTCTCCTTCCCAAGCAGGATGAGGAAACCGCGGCCTGGAACGTGGAAGTGGCCAACCGGTTCGCCGACGAGCTGCGCCGCGTCACCCTCGCCGCCCGCAGACTGCTCAGCACGGTCGTCGAGTTCGACGGAAAGATCGGCGTGCCGGAGGCCGCTCGACGGGCCGAGACCACCGAAGAACGCGTCCGTAAGCTCACCCTCGAACTGGACCGCTTCAAGCTGGCCTACATCGACGACGACGATGACGAGATTCCCGAGCGGCTCATGCTCTGGAGGTGCCGGAACAATCCCCTCCTCGACGGATGGGAGTTCTGGGACGACCTACACCCAAACGTGAGCGACCGGACGGACCTCACCTTCGATGACGTCATCGTGAGGCTCGACTTCTCCGTACTGGACTGAAAACCGGTCGTACCGCCAGGTGTCGGCTGATTCACGCCGTGTCGCCTCCGTCGCGGTCGGGTACGGCTTCGGCAACTGGCCGTCGGGTGGGGGAGGTTGCGGGGTGGGGTAGGCGAGCCGGGCCAAACGGGAGCGCAGCAGGGACAAGGCCGGGCAGTGGACGGCGGCGAACGCGGCACGGGCGGCGCAGCGGCTGCGGGAGCAGACGCAGCGGTGCCTGGCCGGCAACTCGTGGGTGCAGATGATGCTCGCCTCCAACCTGGACAACGTCATCACCGAGTTGCACGCCGTGCTGCTGCACAGCGATCTCGCGGACATGGCGGAAAGACCCGAAGGCATCGAGCGGGACGCGGCGTTGTCGATGACGCTGGGCAAGCAGGGCTACCGGCCGCCGTGGCCCCGGGGAGCCGGGGAGGCGGCCTCGTGGGAGATACAGCAGATCCAGAAGCTGCTGAGGCGGGCGGAGGTTCTCGTCATCTCCCCAGCCGCACACGCCGCGGTGATGGCTGCGGCCGCCACCCTCGAGCCGGCCGACGTCAGCACTCTGGACCGCGACCGGGACGTCCTCGTTCCCAGCGGACTGCTGGTGTTGCCCGAGCCGATCGTGGTCGTCAACCGCACCGGCTCCCTGTCGGACACCAGGGCGTTCGGCTGGCAGTTCGTCACCCAGCACCAGATCCTGCCCACCGCTCAGTACTCCGGTGTGCAGGTGACGACTTTCATGGACCGTGACGGGCCGGTGCAGCCGACCGGATGGCGGCAGGCGGTCTCCCAGGCACGCGCGTCCGGCAGTCCGCTGCCCCCGCTGATGCCGGACGGCATGTACGGGATGCGGGGCGACGCCTGTCTGGCGGAGGAGAGCACCGAGATGATGGCGGATCTGTCCGAGCGCCACCGGGAGCTCCAGAAGGCCCTCGGCCAGGCCTCCCAGTGGCGTACGGAGCCGGTTCCCGAGACCGGGGAGTGGGGCGGCGGCCGGGTGGACGACCCGTACGACGACTTCGTGGGCCGCTACATGTTCGCCTTCTGGCGGCTGATCACCCAGGGCGTCACCGCCGCAGGCGGGTCCGGCGTGCGCCCGGGGCCGAGCGGCGTGGACGGCTCTGTACCGCGCGATCCCGATGTGCGGGTCATCCGACTCGCTGCGCCCTCGCCCCGTCCGTCGGATCCGGCGGGGGAGGAGAAGCGGGTGTATCACCATCGGTGGCCGGTGCGGATGCACAAGGTCAGGCAGTGGTACCCCAGCCTCCAAGAGCATCGGGTGATCTGGCGCGGTCCGTACATCAAGGGGCCCGCCGATGCTCCGCTGATGATGGGGGAGAAGGCCTATCTCGTGGACTCGTAACCGTCGGCGAGGAGTCGACGGCGCACGGGGGCGAGAAGTGTGCAGTATCGCGCGGCACCCCGCGCGGTGTCGTACCGGGCCGGTAGGGCAGCATCTGCTCAGCCGTCGCCTGCCCGTGAGGGGTCATCATGCGTTCCACCCGCCGCGCCGCATCCACTGTGGTGCTCGTCTGCCTGCTCTTGGCGGGCTGTAAGTCCGCCTCGCTCGGCACGTCGACGTCGTCCGAAAGCCACAGCCCGGTGGCGGGAGCATCGGGCACGGCCGCGCCGGCTGGCGGGTCGTCCGGCCCGATCGCGGTGGGGGCGGGCCCGCAGAAGCACTACACGGTGCAGCAGCAGCCCGCCGCGGGCAGCTGCCACTACCGCTATGAGCACGGGGAGCCGCTCGAGGACCCGAAATGCACGCCGGGCGCGATCTCCCCGGCGGTGACCCAGGCGAACCTGACGTCGACGATCTGCCGCAAGGGCGGCTACACCTCCCGCGTGCGGCCCTCCACGTCCATTACGGGCAAGGAGAAGGAGCTCAACGCCGCCTCCTACGGCTTCACCGGCAGCATGCGGGATGCCGAGTACGACCACCTCCTATCCGGCGTCGCTGAGGTGATGCGCGGGATTTGAGCTGGTAGTGGCGTCGACGGCATGCCGCTGACGTCGGCTGGGCTGAGGAGCTCGTGAGGTGGGCCGTAGAGTCGGGCCGTGAAGCCGTTGATGAAGTGTTCGTTGACGTCAGTGATACGGACTGGCCGTGTCTATGGGGCTTGGCCTGTTCTGGCCGAGTCGGACGGCGAGTTGGTGTTGTTGTCGTTCTCCGACGGTGCGAACCGGGTCTCCCGTTGGGACCCGCAAAGCGGCCGGGAAGTCTGGCAGGTGGACTTCTGGGCGGGGGGCGGTGAGTGCACCGTGGCTCAGATAGCCGGGGGCAGCGCTGTTCTCGCTGTTGCGTCGGAGGAGGGCGTCGAGCGTCTGGACGTGTTGACCGGCACGTCTTTGCCGAGCCCCCACATGGAAAGGGTCAGCACTGTCTGGGACGTGGCGGCAGGCGTGCTGCCCGATGGGCGCTCGTTCTTCGCAGGCGCCAGCCACCACGAATTGGTTCATCGCTGGGATGCCGTCAGCGGCGACCCGTTGAGCGCGCCGCTGGTTGGGCATATGAGCTGCGTGATGGCTGTCGCGGTTGTGCCCGCAAGCGAGGCGGGACGCGCAGTGATCGCCTCTGGTGATGAGGCGGGCGTCATCCTCCTCTGGGATGCGGCGACTGGCGTAAGGGTCGGGGAAGCGATCACTGGTCCCGGCGACGCTGTTCGCCAGATCGTGCCTCTGAGGCTCTCCACGGGATCTGATGTCCTTGTGTGCGTAGACCGCGACAGACTCATGTGGCGATGGGATGCGGCGACCGGCGAGTTGCTCGGAGCGCCTGTGCGGCTGGGGTCGGAGTCGGAGTATCCGACGTTGACGGCGGCAGTCGTGGAGGGTGTCTCGCGCCTGTTCGTCTCGGGGACGAGCGATGACATGGTGTGGGAGTGGGATCCTGTGACAGGGATGGCGGTCGACGCGATTCTGCCGGGGATCAGTTTTGACGTGCTGGTCCGTTCGGATGGCGCCGCGGTGTTCGCGGCAGGGACGCGTGAGGGCGATATCTCCCTGTATTCCTGAGCTGCGAGTTCATCTGTCGGCCATTTCAAACGGCTTCAGGAACTCCCAGCCTGCGTCGGAGGGCGAGGAGTTCGCCGTGCGCTGCAGCGAGGGCGTCCTGCAGTTGCTCAAGCTGCTCGCGGTGTTTGCGACGCTCTGTGGCGAGTTGGTGGGTGAGTCGGCGGACCAGGGTACTGGCCGCAGCTTCGGACTCGGCGTCGGGAGCCGTACTGGTTGAGCTGGTGTTGCGTCGTGCGCGCCGGAGGTCTTCGACTTGGGGGCGGAGGGTGGGGTGCCGGTAGATGAAATCGGTGGACACGCCGGCTGCCCGAGCGATGGAGGCGACGCTCACGGGTTGCTGTGACGTGCGGGCGTGTCGCAGTGCTTTCTCGACGGCGGTCTCGGCTTGCTTGTGACGCCGTTTGGTGGCCTTCGCAAGGGCCTCGATGCTGCGGCTCATGGCACCTCCGGGGTGTCGTCGTCGGAGTCCTGTTGAAGGCGTTTTTGCGGGGCGCCGGCGCCCCGGACGGTGGTGGTGGTGCCGTCGCTGTGGCGGATGCACTCGATCGCCAGCAGGACACCGTCCAGGGCGGCGATCTCTTCGCCGCGGCCGCGGAGCCAGATGTTGTCGTTGGTCATCGGCTGGCCGAAGCGCTGGGTGTGGGCCTGCTGGCGCCGGTCGATGAGTTCGACGGTCTGCTTGCGCTGTTGTTGGAGTACGTCGGTGAAGGTGGCGTCGGTGACGAACTTTATGCAGGACAGGCAGGCGTTTCCCTTGCCGCAGGACTGGCGGGGCGGCAGGGTGCAGTACCCGTTGGGAAGGATCCGGTCGGTGCGCTGGTCCAGAGCGAGGGCTTCGAACATCTCTCGCGGGTCACGGTCGTAGGCTCGGCCGTCGGCAGTGACCTTCTGGTAGCGCAGGAATTCCCGCTCGGCCGTCGCGGACAGGGTCCGGGCGTAGTGCAGGAACATCGCGGGGGTCTTGTGGCCCATGTAGCGCATGGCCACGTGCAGGGGGACGCCGGCGTTGAGGAGGCTGGTGGCCTTGGTGTGTCGGAAAGTGTGGGTCTTGGAGATCTTGATCAGGTGGCCCTGGTCGTCGCGCAGGTCGATGGCCGCGGCGAACGCGGTCAGGCGCGGGCGGGCTGTGGTCGCGGGGTAGGAGTGATCGCCGATGCGGTTGTTCCGCTCGCCCAGGAACAGGTACTTCGGGGCGATGCCGGCTCGGTTCTGGTCGGCCATGAAGGCACGCGCGTACTTCTGCTGCTCACGAACCAGGTCCAGGGTCTCCTGGTCGATCAGGATGGTGTTCTCATCCGTGATGATCTTCGTCTGCTGGTAGCGGAGTCGTGCGACGTGGCCATCCGGATCGGGGAAGGCGATGGCCACGATCGGGTCGAAGTCGAGCAAGGTGATCTCGCTGATCCTTCTCCCGGTCTTGATCAGCAGACCCACGATGCGGACCAGCTGTTCGTCGTCGAACCCGCCCTCGGCCTTGGGCTGAGCGAGCAGGCCGCTGTGCTCGGCGATCCGGCTGATCACGGCGTCGCTCAGGACGGCATCGGGCGGCGGAGCCTTGGGCCCGGTGGGCTTGTCGCCGTAGCGGAACAGCACCGTGTGCTGCGGGCCCAAGCGCAGCCAGCGAGGTTCACTCAGGGCCTCGGCGGCTTCCTGGCGTTCTTCGAACAAGAAACGGTAGAGCTGCTCCAGCCCCGTCATCGCCGCACGGCGCTGAATCTCGCCCAGCAGGGCGCCCTTGTTCGCTCCGCCCGTGCAGCGCTGCTGATTGAGCCACTGCCGGAACCCCTGGACCCACCGCCCGAGCTGGCGCTGGTCGTCCACGAGATGCGGGCCGTCGCAGCCCACGGCGTCGAGGTAGCGCTGGAACCACGAGAGGTTCACCTGGCGGGTGAAGGCGGTGCTCCAGGTGTAGACGCCGCGCTCCAACTGGCGCGACAGCCACCACTTGGCGGCTTCGCGCAGCCAGGGCGTGGTCAGGTGGCTGAAGTAGATCAGGTTGCGGCGCTTGGGCTCGTGCTCGCGCAGCGGGATGCGCGTGTCCAACTGCGGATTCCATACGTTCAGTTCCCACCACGGACCCTGGTGGTAGACGTGAACGAGCAGGTCAAGCGTGCGGCCCAGGACGCGGCCCATGGCCGTCATCTGATTGGCCGCGATCGGTTCGCCGATGAGCGTGCGGGCCTTGCGGATCCGGCGGGCCCACTCCTCCCGGGAAAGATCAGTCAAACTGACCAGATCCGACGAGCGGGGGTCGGCCAGGACCAGGGCGACCTGACGGGTCAGCTTCGTCGTGTACTCCGCTTGGATGCGCATGCCGAGCTGGACCTGCCGCTCGATCGACCAGGCGAACTCGGTGACCATGCTGGCCGGCAAGCCCCGCAGATCCAGGGCGACACTCTTTTCGCGGGCGCGGTAGGACGGCTGGTTCTCCAAGATCGCGTCCAGCCAGTGCCGTGGCATCGTCTCCCGGTTGAAGTAGGAGTGCCGCGTGGCAGCCGGCAGTTCTTCCGCCAGACGTGCATTGATCTCCGCGTCGAACATCCCGGTGTGGCCCAACCGTGGATCGGACCGGGCCGTGCGCCGCGGCCGATAGAGCAGAGCGTGGCTCATGCGACCGCACCCCAGCGTGCCGCCAGAGTCTTCCAGTCCGCGGCCGCCCGCATCGCGGCGTCCTCCGTGACGTGCGCGTAGGTCGTCATCAGCGTCTGAATGTCGGCGTGTCCCAGGCGGCGCTGCACAACGTGCTCAGGAACGCCGGCCAGGAGCAGCGCCGTGGCGTGGGTGTGCCGGAACCAGTGCGGGGTCCATCCCACCGGCAGCAGCGGGTGCCTGCGCTTGAAGCCCTCAATCCAGTCGTAGACCGTCTCCGGCCGCAGCGGCCGCCCGAACTCACCCCGGAAGACGTTGACGAACACCGGGTCGGCGTCGCGCAGTTCCTGGCCCAGGTCGACCAGCCAGAAAAGGTACTCCCCGTAGAGCTCGTCGAGGTCATCGCTGATGTAGACGCGCCGGTACTGCTGGTTCTTCACCCGCAGCCGCCTCCGCTGGTCCTCCCGCGGCTGCACCTCCACCCATGCTGTCGTGCCCGTGCCCGGATGCCAGTCGCCATGCTGCATCAGCAATGCCTCGGCCAGGCGGAGCCCGGTCTCCTCCAGCAGCATCCACAGCAACCGCATGCGCAGGTCCCCGACCCAGCGTTGGGCCTCAGTCTGGAAAGCGGCAGCATCCTGCTTGATCACCGTGATCTGCGGGGGCGTCAGGAATGGCGGAGATGACTTCGGGTCGCGGCGTCGGCCGACGACCCGACGGTTTTGGCCTCCGCCGAGGTGCCCGAGGAACGAGGCGTACCGGCCGCGTGATTCCATCGTGCCGCCCTTGACGTGGACGTAGAACTGCCGGGCCGCGGGCACGTCCGCGACGATCGCCTGGTAGCGGTAGAAGCTCATCACCGCAGTCAGGGCTGCGTCCACGGTGCTGTCCGGCACGGGCTTGCCCGGGCGAAGCCTGAGCACGGAGGGGTCGCTACCGCTATTGCGGAGCCGCTGCCTGAAGCCAGCCAGGTCCTGGACACCGACCTTCCACCAGTCCAGATGACGCTCCTCGAGCATCGACCACCACAACGCCAGGCCGTGCGCGTAGCTACGGACGGTATGCGGCGAGTACGACTCATGCCGCAAATGCTCCAGATACTCCTCGGCCGCTGCCACGACACGCCACTGCCGATCAAGGACAACGTACGTGACCTCGTCACCACACGTGACGCGCTGCCTGACTGCCATGCCCGCGACCGTAGGCAACCGGAACGTCCGGTGTGCATCGATCGTCATCGGCGTCACCGTCGCGAGCGAACAACCCCGGATAGTGCTCACGGAAGGGCCTCGGCGCCGGTACCTTGCGCCCGTCACTGACGTCAGCGGCGCCCAATCGCAACCCCGGATGTCACCTCATCAGCCTTCGGCTCGGCGGGGACCCCAACGACTCCCGCAACCTGTGGGTGGAGCCGGCCGACCCCGGCCACCGCAAGGGTTCCGGGGTCAACGCCAAGAAGGACCCGGTGGAGACGAAGCTGCACACCGCGGTCTGCAAGGGGCAGGTCACCCTCGCCGCCGCCCAGCAGGCGATCGTCACCGAGTGGACCACCGCCCTCAGCAGGCTCGGCCTGGCCTGAGGCACCGCGCAGGGCAGTCAAGCAGGCAATCGCCCCGGCGCAGAGGCGACTTCAGCGGAGACAGCGTGCCGGGGCGGCGGGTAGGACACCGTGGCGGTCAGCTGGCCCGTTGCAGCGGGCGAGGGCGGTGACAAGCTCACAGCCATACCCAAAACCCCCGGGCCCGACGATCTTACGAATGACCGCCTCAGACCCACGCTTGGAAGGTAGGACAAGCTCAACTTCCGTGGCAGAGACGGATTTCGCTCAGCGAAGCCGTCGCGCACAACACCCTGCGTGGCCATACTGCCGGGAGGTGCTCAACAGGACAGCGGTGACTGCCGGTCCGGCGGCACCACCTTTTCCAGCCAGTGATGGGGCCCTGGCCAGGTATAACGTGTCGGTGTTCTGACCCAGAACCGACGGTGCGGCACCGGCGGGTGATTCCCCGTCGGCGCCGCCGACAACCGTTGCGGCACAGCGAATCGGCGGGTGCTACACCGTGCTCGGTGGTTCGGCGCGGTCGAACACCACGAGGTCCCAACCGGTGCCGACCACGATCTCCCCGCGCGGGCCGACGCACAGTGCACCGCGGATCATGCCGGCTACATCGAGATTACAAGGCGTTAAGTGATGGGCCTAAGTTCAGCTCTTGCCGATTTCCCGGTGTTCGAGCGTGATCCGAGTCGACAGGCTGACGTTGGCGCCGCGGCCGGGCCAGCTGCTGGCTACTTGATCGCGCCGGTCCAGTGCGGATCTTCCGCCAGGAGATCCGCACTGGCGTCCATGCGGGTCATGGTGATGACGATCGTCGTGCCGTTGGTTTTGTCCAGGGCGCTCTCGTTGGTGAAGGTGCCGGTCTGTCCTGGGGCGATGCGGCCTGTCATCGACCGGGATCCCTTGTCCACGGACAACGTGGTGACCTCGCCGCCGTTCGTGGCGCCCTGTTCCGACTCGGACCATTGATCCATGTCGAGCGGCTTTTTCGTGCCGTTGAGGATGGTCCAGGTGACGCGGTAGCCGGTCTGGTTGGCGTCGGGCCGGTCGTCCCACTCGCCGAACGCGGTCAGGCGCCGGATGCTGGTGATGGTGACCTTCGCGCCGTCGTTGTAGGCGAACGTGTCGCCGACCGCGAGTTCGGTGTCCGGCTGCTTGTCGGTCGGCGTCGCGCTGGCGCACTGATCGATCCAGTCGGACTGCGAGAGCGTCGAGTCGGGGCCGCAGTCGGGCGACTTGGACGGACTGGGCGCGCCAGCCGTGGCTCGTTCGGCCTTGCCTTGCTGGTGGTCTGCTCCGGCGCAGGCGGTGAGTGTCGTTGCGAGGATGGCGACGGTGATGAGTGCGGATCTGGCGTACATGGTCCCCCCAAGGACGGTTTTGAGCCTCGCCATTCTGGCGCCTGTGTGACTTGGGGTGGATGGGCCGTGCACGCTTCGTGTCGCAGATGTGACACGAGCGGGCCGGACCCGAACCGGCGGGGCCTTCGCCGTTCCCGCCCCACTTGTCAACGGGTGGGGCTACGCTCCCGGCCACGCCAACCGTTCCGGGGGGAACCATGCGCCGCACCGCCACCGCCCTGCTGCTACTCGCCGTGCTCACTGCCTGTGGGAGCAACAGCGACGACAAGCCCACCGCGAAACCCTCTGCGAGCGCCACGCAATCTGTCGATCCACTGGTGAAGTTCACGTCGGCAGTCGACGATGCGCAGCTGAAGTCGTACGCGACGGGCATCCCGGCGTATCAGGACCTGGGGGCGTTCCCTCCGCAGTGGTGCAAGGCGCTCGATGTCGGTCACAGTGTGGAGTGGATGCTCGGTGACGGGGGCCTGTACCCGATCGGGCAGGACTGGGGCACTGAGAAGTCGGACGCCTACCAGCTGGTGCTGCTGGGGACGCGGGCGTACTGCCCGGAGCATGTGGGTGCGGTGACAGATGAGTTGAAGGCGGCGGGCGAGTACTGAGCACGTGGTGAGGCCCCGCTCCGGGAGGTGTCCGGGCAGGACCTTCGCCATGTGGTGGGGCGCGCGTCGTTGGGATCGGCCCACTTGCCGGGATTCCGTTGTGCTGGGGAGAGTTCGCGGGCGTGCTTCGGTACGGTCGTGGGGCTGACGTTGTACCCGGCCGGTCCGACGTAGCAGCGCGGGGTGGTGCCCGCGTACGGCGAGGTCCCCGTCGACCGACGGGGACCTCGCCTTTCTCAGTGGGCGGGGTGACAGGGTCCGCTCTTCAGGCTCGCGGCAGCCTCGCCGACTCAGGGGCCCGTAAGCCCGGGTCGACAACCCATCCCTTCACGTCACCCCTTAGACCCAATGCCGTTGCGTTAGCTTGCGGGCGTACGCTGATGTGCAGTGGTCCCGGGGGTGGTTCGGGTGGCTGCAAGCGTCTCTGAGTTATCGGGTTTAGGCCTGTTGACCTGGGTCTATCCGCCAGGTCTGGTGGATCGGGTGGTGGCTGCCTGTGGTCGTGTGGAGCAACGCAAGCGCCTGCTCCCGGCCCGGCTGGTGGTGTACTTCGTGCTGGGGATAGCCCTGTTCTCGCCCGCTCCGTATCTGGACGTGATGCGGCATCTGGTCGAGGGGCTGCGGGGCCTGGGCCTGCTGGGCACCTGGCATGTCCCGGCGAAGTCGTCGCTGTTTCGGGCCCGACAGCGGCTGGGCCCGGAGCCCCTGCGGGTGCTGTTCACCACGACCGCGAAACCGATGGGCACAGAAGCCACCCCGGGCGCCTTCTGGCGCGGACTGCGGCTGCTGGCGGTGGACGGGACCTGCTGGGACGTCGCCGACAGCCCCGCCAACGAGGCTGCCTTCGCACGCCCCGGAAACAGCCGCGGCAGCGACAAGAGCTCCTTTCCCCAGGTGCGGATGGCCTGCCTGGTGGAGGTCGGCACGCACCTCGTACGGGACGCCGAACTCGCCGGCTGCCGCACCGGGGAAGTGACCTTGGTGGGCCGTCTGCCCCGTTCCTGCGGCCCCGGCCAACTGGTCCTGGCCGACCGCGAGTTCCTCGGCGTGCCGTTGTGGCGGTCCTTCACCGCCACCGGCGCCCAGCTGCTGTGGCGGGTGCCCGCCAACCGGATCCTGCCCGTCGACCGGCAGTTGCGGGACGGATCCTGGCTCTCCCGCATCCACGCCCACACCGATCCGGCCCACACCGACCCGGTCACCGTGCGGGTCATGGCCTACCAGCTGGACGGCACCGGCCATGGGGCCGAGGGCTACCGGCTGGTGACCAGCCTGCTCGACGCCCGCCGTTATCCCGCCCGCCAGCTGGCCGCGCTCTACCAGGAGCGCTGGGAAGTGGAGACCGTCTTCGCCGAGATCAAGACCCATCAACGCGGAGCCCACGTCGTTCTCAGCTGCAAGACCCCCGACGGTGTCCTGCAGCAGATCTGGGCACATCTGCTGGTCCACCACGCCCTGCGCGAGCTGATGGTGAGAACGGCCGCGACCCGGGGCCTGGACCCCGACCGGATCTCCTTCACCGAAACCCTGCGCTCCGCCCGACGCAGTGTGACCGTCACGCCGGGCAGTTTTTCCCCCTGACCTCCTGGTCAGAACACTCGTCCTGCTCCAGCACGACCTGCTGGAACGACTCCTGCCGGTCAGACGCCTGCGCAGCCAGCCCCGCGTCGTCAAACGCAAGATGTCCAACTACCGGCTCAAACGGGCCGAACACCACACTTGGCCCCAACCCACCCGAACCGGCACCCGGGCAATCACCATTCAACGACCCCAACCCGCAAACCCGTAACGCAACGGCATTGCAGCTGAGGGCTTGCAGGGAATCAAGGTGTTGCTTCCCGTTCTGAAGCTCGTTGGTGTGGTATGCGCATCCCGGACGAGGCTCGTGATCAACTGGCTGTGAAGTTCGCGGTGTTGCTCCCGCATCTGGACGAGCGGCAGCGGCGGCTGCTGATGGCTGCGGAGGCCCGGGCGCTGGGGCACGGTGGTGTCCGGGCCGTGGCGCAGGCCGCTGCAGTCAGTGAGACGACGGTCCGCAAGGGTGTGTTCGAGCTGGAGGCGGGTGAGGAGCCTCTGGGGCGGGTCCGTCGTCCGGGCGGGGGCCGCAAACGGGTCGCGGATCTGGATCCGGGGCTGCGGCCGGCACTGTTGGCGCTGGTTGAGCCGGATGTGCGGGGTGACCCGATGTCGCCGCTGCGGTGGACGGTGAAGTCCACGCGAACGCTTGCGCGGGAGCTGACCCGGGCCGGGCACCGTGTCAGTGCCGACACCGTCGCCGACCTGTTGCGGGAGGAAGGCTTCAGCCTGCAGGCCAACGCCAAGACCATCGAGGGCAGCCAGCACCCGGACCGCGACGCCCAGTTCCGCTATCTCAACGAGCAGGCCCGCGAGCACCGGGACACCGGCCAGCCGGTCATCAGCGTGGACACCAAGAAGAAAGAGCTCGTCGGCGAGTTCAAGAACAACGGCCGCCAGTGGCGGCCGACCGGTGAGCCAGTGGCGGTGAACGTGCATGACTTCGCCGACCCGCAGCTGGGCAAGGCCGTCCCCTACGGCATCTACGATCTGGCGGCGGACACCGGCTGGGTCAACGTCGGCACCGATCACGACACCGCCGCGTTCGCGGTCGAGTCGATCCGCCGCTGGTGGCACGGCCAGGGCCGGGCTGCCTACCCGCAGGCGGCACGGCTGCTGATCACCGCCGATGCGAGCCTGGAAACTCGAACTGGCCCAGCTCGCCGCCGAAACCGGGTTGACGATCACCGTGTGTCATCTGCCGCCCGGCACATCGAAGTGGAACAAGATCGAGCACCGGCTCTTCTCGCACATCACCATGAACTGGCGCGGCCGCCCGCTGACCAGCCACGAAGTCATCGTCCAGTCCATCGCCGCGACCACCACCCGCACCGGGCTGCACGTGAGTGCCGCACTCGACACCAACACCTACCTCACCGGAGTCCGCATCGATGACGCAGAGATGGCGGCACTGCCGCTGACCCGGCACGCCTTCCACGGCGACTGGAACTATGCCCTGCACCCGCAGCCCCGTCCGGCCGTCCCGATGGCCCGGGCTCCGCAGGCTCCGGCCCCGCAGTGGGACCAGGCCCTGCTGTCCGATCCCGCCCTGACCGGCATGTCCCGGCAACAACTGGACGCCCTCACGGGGACTTTGGCCCTCGACGGCGATGCCCGGCGCGGCCGTCCGCCCCGGCTCGCCTTCCCCGAACAGGTCCTGGCCACCGTGCTCCATCTGCGGGTCGCCCTGGCCGCCGAACCTCTCGCCGTGCTGTTCGGCAGCAGCCGGACCGCGATGCACCGCACCCTTCTGAAGAACAGGAAACTACTCGAGGCACACGGCATCGTCATCCCACCCGCGACGACGCCACCCGTCGTCCTCACGGCCCTCCAGGCCCGGGTTCTCGCCCAAACTGGCGAGCCCCACAACAAGATCAAGACGACGTGTTAATGATCTGCAAGCCCTAAGGGCTGTCCCGTAACTGATCAGGTGAGTCGACAGCCCTCGTTCGGGCGGCGAGGATGTGTGCGTCGTTGATTCGTTCCGGACTCGTCTGGGGGCAGCTCGTGAGCCTGTCGTATCGAGCCCGGGTGGCGGCACTCCTTGAGGACTCGCCGCTCACCTCGGAGGCTGTCATCACGGACGTCCGCCATCTGCTCTCGCACGGCGAGGAGGCCCTGGCCTTCGACACCATGTGCTCGTGGATCTATGAGAACGCCCTGCCCATCACTCGCCAGTATCTGGACCGATTGGTGGCAATGGCCGACGAGATGGGCACCCCGCGATCTGTTCAGCGCCTTGACGAGCTACTGGTCGGCTGACGCCCGCCCTTCGGCGATCTTGCTGGGGGATGATCCTTCCGTGGCTGGACGGCACCGGGGTTCTAAGGAGCGCATGGGAGTGACCGACGGAGAACCAGTGCTGATCAAGCTCACGCGCGACCAGGCATTCGTCCTGTCTGACTGGCTCTACGAAGTCCTGATGCAGTCCGACAAACTGGAGGCCATCGTGCGGGACCGCGCGGTCTGGTCCGGGATCTACGTGATCTCGGGCACCCTCGAAACGACGCTGCCGGACGTCTTCATGCCGGACTACGGCCCCCGTGAGGCTCTTCCGGAGCTCCGGTCAGCGCGTCACGGTCACCAGCCCCAGGGTCACGGACGCGGCCCCCACGATCCCGAACGAGATCCTCATGTGGTCGAGGCTCTTCCAGGGTCCACCCCATCGGCTCCTACGCGTAGCCACTAGATCCGCCCAGTCCCATACCCATACGTCCACGCCGCGGTAGCCGCAGGCCACCACGATGAATCCGCTCCCCACGAGTAGTTCGAGCACCCCGCGAAAGATCAACGCCGCTCCCTTCCCCCTGCCCCACGACCAGCGTCGCCATCGCGGCATTGTCGCAGGCAGCGCCGGTTGACGCGCGCAGGGCGACCCGCCAGGATGCGCGTCATGTTGCAGCTCAGCGCGCAGGCCACCCACGGCGGTCAGCTGTTCCTGTTGGTCTGGGGGGGGCGCGCTAGCGATGGGGTCGGCGCTCGCCTCGAAGAAGGGGTCCAGCTGGTTTCGCGAAGTGATCTCGTCCGGGCTCCAGGGGAGACCTGTGGAGCGGGCCCGCGCGCAAAACTTCGGTGGCCTGCGACTGATAGCCACGGCGCTTGCCGTAGCAGGCCTGATCGGAACCGGAGCGGCCGTGGCCCTGCTGACACGAGGCTAGGCCTGCCGACCGCGCAGTACCGTGCGCCTGGGAGGGGACCTCATGATGGCGGTCGCCTCCTGCTGCTTGGTGCTGGTTGTCGGGTTCGTTGTCCTCGCAGTTGTCGGCGTGGGCGCCTTCGTTGCTCTCGAAAGGAGACGAGCCGTCGGTGAACGGGTTGCAGCGGGCCTACCTGAAGTTCGAACAACGCTTCGGGGTGAACGAGCTTCCCCCTCGGGCTCAGGTGTTCATGGCCCACCATCCGGTGGGCACGGGCACGCTGGTCGGTGTCGTCACCGGGGCCGTGCTCGCCTGGGCCCTGTCCGCCTTCGACGATCCCGGGCTCCTGTTCCAGGCCGCGTTGGTGGGGCTGGGCATGGGACTGTTCATCTGGCTCAGCTGCCGTGTCGAACGCTGGCGCCAGGCGCAGTACGCACGTTTGGAGCAGGCCCCGTCGTCGCCTCCTGCGCCGGTCGTGTCCAATCCGGACCCGCCGTGGTTCGGGGCAGCGTTGTGGATCTGTGTCTGGGTCATTGGCACGGCCTTTCTCTGGCTGGTCAGCAGGCTGAGCGGGACGCCGAACGTCTGGCTGTCCAGTGCGAGCATCGCCGCTCTCGCCACTGTGTCCGCCTGGGGCGCCCGGGTGGTGAAGCGGCGCTGGCGGAAGTGACCGTCGAGCCAGATCGCTGGGATGTCCGAGGACTTGACTAGGGCCTGTCCTGAGTCGTGGTCAAGGTGTGGATGTCTCTTCCGGTGATCGTTCGTGAGCCGGTGTCCTGTGACTGTGAACCTTGATCATGGCCATCGAAGGTTGGTGATCGTGGGGTCGTGCCGCCGAAGGTTGAGCATGCAGGCGTGCACCCATTGAGCTGCGACGCCCGGCATGCCGCTGACCTGGCATGATGCCCTCATGGAAATTGGTTTCCCATGGGGGTCCACGCCAACCGTCGATCTCCGCCTGTGGCGATCCGATGCCATCGTGCTATTCGACTGGCTGATGAGCACCGACCTGAACGCCGTACCGATCACGCATCCGGCTCAGAAGCAGGCTCTCGCAGACCTGCTGGCGCGCTTGGAGGAGGTGGACGTTATTGAGTCCACCGAGGAAGAGATCGCCGCAGCCCAGGAAGATGTGGCCAAGGATATGGGCTGGTAGGAGGCCGGAGACGATCAAGCGTCGCTGGCACGCGCTCAAGGTTCACTGGCACAGGACAGCTGGTAGAAGCCTGGTATGGCGCGTACAGAACTGTCGGACGACGAGTGGGAGTTGATCGAGCCGTTGCTGCCGGTAGGCAGGTTCGGCCCGTATCCGGAGCATCTGCGGGAGCAGTTCGAGGACGTGATCTGGAAGTTCCGCTCGGGCAGCCAGTGGCGGGAGATGCCAACGGAGTTCGGGGTCTGGCAGACCGTCTACAACCGTTTCCTCCAGTGGCGCGACGCGGGCGTCTTCCAGGCCCTGATGGACGCGATATCACCGAGGCGGCCCGGCGCGGGCAGGAGGACACTGTTCCGCCCGAGCGCTGTACAGCAGCGAAGTACAGCAACCACGCCAAGCGTCAGCGACCGCCCTGGATTTTCAAGGGCTGCCTGACCAGGCCCGCAGACTTCAACGACCAGCCCGCCCATAGTTCGCATCGAGGGGCAGGGAGGCCGGACCTTGAGCGGTGGCGGACGGAGATGGAAGGGGCGCCGTTCGCAAGTGCCGGCCAGAGCGTGGGCGACTGGCCGCTAGGGTTCAGAGTGGGGTGATCCAGTGCACGAAAGTCTGCCGGTTGAGAATGCGGGGAGCGTCCCGCTGTGCCTCTTCGTCGAACCGTACGGCGAAGACTTTTGGCTTGAGCCGGGGGAGGCCGTCACCGTCTCCGCGGTCAGCGACGGCACCAACGTCCAGTTCGCGGTGACCGTCGCGGCCGAACTGGTGAGCGTGTGGCTTTTCGAGAACGGTGATCCCAACAGGGTTGTCTCGGAATCCCATGTACTCGATGCGTCTGGCACCCCATTGGAGTGTGGACACCAGCGTTACGACCGGCGAATCCCCGGACCATTCTTGCGGCGGGCAGTCAAGCCCGATGAGTCTCCTGACATCAGTGCCTGACACCAACAAGGGCGACCGGCCGTGGTCGACACTGAACGTCAGCCGACAGCCAGTCGAGGCGCCGGGTGGGTGGACCGACACCGGCAGCGCCCCGTCATCGACCTGATAAAGATGAGGCCGCATCTCAAAGCTTGCCTCTACTCGCCGGAAACTTACGGGGCCGTGATCACTCGCCCCAAGGCAGCTCCAGCCCAAGGCCGTTCCGCCGACCTCACGTAGTGTCCGGCGCAGCTCTCTCGACCGGCTGGAGGACACCATGACGGACCCATTGCTGATCACGCTCGCCGATGCTCTGGCGAACCTCATGGTCTCCATCGACATGACTGATGACGATGACGTTGACCCGGACGTCTGCGTGCCGTGGTTCGAAGACGTCGCACACAAGCTCAGCCAGCTCTCCGCCGATGACCGGCACAGACTTGCCCAGGTGATCCGAGAGGTGGCCGACCGGGAGCCCGATGCCCAGAGACAGACGGCACTCCTCGAAACGCCGGACCACCTCGGCCTCGAAGATCCGGATGATGAATGAGTAGTCCGTGCCCCTCCCGTGCCCGTTCGGTCGGGATACAGCGGGGAGTCACAGTCGCTGGCGGACAGCGGGCATGAGAACGGCCCCTGACCGATCTACCTGGTCAGGGGCCGTTCACCAGCGCGGTGGGTGTGGGATTTGAACCCACGGTGACTCGCGCCACGACGGTTTTCAAGACCGCTTGCCGGTCGCGATGAGCAAGCCGGAAACCGCTCGTCAGATCGCGCTGGGCATGTATCTCGCTGCTGTGAGTCCGGCCATCATCCGCAGCCTCGCATAGTAGGACCTGCAGTACTCGTCGCCGATCAGGGGCAGGATCTTGTCGAGGCCCGTGATGCACGCCCAGAGGATCGCGACGTCCTCACCACTGAGCCCGCCCTTGAGCTCCCCTTGAACGACGCCGGCGACATCCGCATCGAGCAGGATCAGTTCCACGCCTTCAATGTTCACACCGCGGAAGCCTGCAGGGAACGGTGCCCGCATGTGCTCCTCATACAGTCGGGGAAGTTGGTCGTCACGGTGTGGTCCGCTCATGGTGGTAATCATTTCGTCCAGGACAGCCGGTGCGGAAGAGCGCGGGACGGGCGGGGGTGCGACGAGTGCCCCGGTCGGGGTTGAATCATTGCGGTCGGGGCCTCCGTGGTTCTGGTGCCTCTGGCGAGCAGTCGCGACGACGGGCTTCGATGACACGGCTCCTGACGGCAACGGATGACGGCAACGGAGTCGAACGCACGCGGACCTTGCCGGTTGCCGAGGGACCGCTTTGGGCTCCTGTCGTAGCAACGTGGCAGCGCGTCCGGAGCTATGAACGAACTCCTAACGTGGTGATCCAGGCTTCCAAACTGGTGCTGTACAGCAGCGAAGTACAGCAACCACCACACCCGCAGCCGACCGTGTCGGCCCTCAGACGACCGACTCGCCAGCCGGGCAGACCTCAGCGACCTTCGTGCCCGTAGTTCGCATTGAGGGGCACACCGCGACACCCCCGCTCGAGCCGTCTCTGGGCCGTGCGGGGGCGCTCAACGACGACCAACGCTGACAAGCATCGACAGCTAAGAGGTTGTCTCACGTGGTGTTGCCCCAGCTACTCGACCGTGCTCGTGAGAAACGTGTGGAGCTCGGCGGCGAGGTTTCGCATCTCCTCGCCGGCCGCGTGCACGGTGGTGGTCTCGAAGTGCCACTCCTCGGACGGAGGCCGATCGTGGATGCCCCACGTCAGTTGTACGTAGCCGCCCGAGTGGTGTTCCGCCGAGATCGTCAGGTCGCGTTCCAGAGAGCGCCAGGCGCGCGGGCCTTCCCAGCCGCGGAAATCCTCGGCCAGCGAGGAGAGGAAGGTGTCGAGGCCGTCGCCGTCCCACGTCCGAACCAGGGTCTCGATACTGACCCATTGCCCGCGAGCTTTCACGATGAAGTCGAGTGTGGGGTCGTCCCCGAACGGTCTTGCCAGCTCGGAGAAGAGCAGGTGGACCGGTCGCGGTCCAGTGTCCCCCACGCGTACCGCGGGGCCATCTTCGGTCATTTGTGCAGGTTAGAAGTCGTGGGGCTCGATGGCCAACTGCTATTCCCACACTGCCCCGATGACGGGCCACATGCCCCACGTGGGGCATGATCGTCCGCTATGGCTGTGGATCTTGCGCGGGACCTGGTCCCCGATGGGCTGTGGAAGATTGCCGCGCCACTGATGCCACCGTTCCGGCCCAGACTGTAGGGTGGCGGGACGGTACCGGTGGCGGATCGGAAGGTGTTCACGGCGGTGGTGTACGTGCTGACCAGCGGTTGCGCCTGGCGGTATCTGCCGCCGACGTTCGGCACTTCGCCTGCCACCGCGCATCGCCGGTTCGCGGCGTGGACCAGGGCCGGTCTGTGGCGTCGGCTGCACCGGGCGGTCCTGGACGAACTCGGTGCCAGAGGTGCGCTGGACTGGACCTCAGCGATCATCGACGCCGCGTCCGTCCGCGCGAAAAGGGGGGCTCGCTGACCGGGCCGAACCCGGTCGATCGCGGCAAGAAGGGCAGCAAGCTGCATGTGCTGTCCGAAGCGCAGGGCATCCCGCTGGCCGTCGCAGTGTCTGGTGCGAACGTGCATGACAGCCAGGCGTTCAAGCCGCTGCTCCTGGGCCTCCCCGCCATACGCTCCCGGCGCGGGCCACGACGACGGCGACCGGTCAAGGTCCGCGCCGATAAGGCGTACTACTCCGCCGAACACCTCGCCTGGCTCCGCTCACGAGGACTCATCCCGCGCATCGCGCGCCCGGGCATCGAGTCCGGCGAGCGGCTCGGCCGACACCGCTGGAAGATCGAGAGGTCGATTGCCTGGCTGTTCGGCTACCGCCGTCTCACCGTTCGCTATGAACGCAAGGGCAGCCACTTCCTCGCCTTCCTGGGCTTCGCCGCAGCTCTCACCTGCTACAAGAAACTCGCGAAACTCACCACGTGAGACAACCTCTAAGTCGCAGGTCGCAGCGCTGATCGATTACATGGACGCAGGTCAGAGAACCAGCCCTTCACTTCTCGATGTCATGGCCAAGGACGCTGCCGCCATTCGACTCTACGAGCGATTGGGGTGGCAGAGTCTCGGCGAGAACACACACGCCTACGGGGATGGGCAGCAAATCAACGCCATTTGCTACGTGTCGCCGTCCCGCTGAGAGAAGCAGTGCAGCGGCACTGTCGGATCCCAGCTGATGCCTGACGTTCTGGTCCCACGTGATGCTTGACGGTGGGCCTAAGACTTGTCCCGCAAGCGATGGTCGAGGCGGTTGAGATGGGGCGTGCGGGTCCCGTGTGTCCGCGGGTAGTCAAGGCGTGGTGGCAAGATGACGGCTTCGACGCTCATGAGAGGCCGGTCACGTCCGCGGGAGTGGTGTATTAACGGCCACTCGGTGATCTCGTTTTGAGGCTATGCGGTGAGTTCGGTGGGCGGGGCGGTCTCGTCGGTTTCTGACTCGATCGGGCGGAGGCGGGCCTTGGCCAGCAGATCGAGTCCCATGTAGCGGCGGGCCTCGGTCCATTCGTCGTTCTGCTCGGCCAGCACCGCGCCGACCAGGCGGATCAGGGCAGCACGGTCGGGGAAGATGCCGACCACGTCGGTGCGACGCCTGATCTCCTTGTTCAGGCGTTCTTGCGGATTGTTCGACCAGATCTGCCGCCAGCTCTCGCGCGGAAACGCGGTGAACGCCAGCAGCTCGTGCTGTGCGGTGTCCAAGTGGGCTGCGGCCTTGGGAAACTTGGCCTCCAGGGCGTCCAGCACGTGCCGCATCTGGGCCTGGACGGCGTCGGTGTCGGGTTGTTCGAAGACAGTCCGCAGCAGCGTGGCCACCCACGGCTGGGCGGACTTGGGGACCTGGCTGAGCAGGTTGCGGGCGTAGTGCGTGCGGCAGCGCTGCCACGAAGCGCCGGGCAGGACCGCGCCGATCGCTGCAACGAGGCCGGTGTGGGCGTCGGAGATGACGAGTTGGACGCCGGACAGGCCGCGGGCGATCAGCGAGCGCAGGAAAGCGAGCCAGCCGGCGCCGTCCTCGGCGGTGGCGACGTCGATGCCGAGAATCTCCCTGTGTCCATCGGCATTCACGCCGACCGCAATCAGCGCATGGACGTTGATGATGCGGCCGCCTTCGCGGACCTTCTGGGTCAGTGCGTCGACCCAGACGAACGTGTACGGGCCCTGGTCCAGGGGCCGGTTGCGGAATGCGGCGACCTGTTCGTCCAGGTGCTTGGCCATCGCAGAGACCTGGGACTTCGACAGTTGGGTGACGCCGAGAGACTCGGCGAGCTTCTCGACTCTGCGGGTGGAGACGCCGAGCAGGTAGGCGGTGGCGACCACCGAGATGAGGGCCTGCTCGGCCCGGCGGCGCCTCTCCAGCAGCCAGTGCGGGAAGTAACTCCCGGACCTGAGCTTGGGGATGGCCAGTTCGACGGTGCCTGCCCTCGTGTCCCACTCGCGCGGGCGATATCCGTTGCGGTGGTTGACTCGTTCGTCGCTGACCTGCCCGTATTCGGCATTGCAGAGGGCGTCGGCCTCCGCGGACATGAGTGCGTCGGCGAACGTCTTGACCATCGCGCGCAACAGATCGGGACTCGCCGAAGCGAGGTTGTCTTCGGCGAGGGCGTGCAGGGGCAGACTGTCCGGTGCGGTCATCGTGCTGATCTCCTTCGAGGCTTCGACACTTCGAAGATCAGCCGGTGGCCGTTCATCTATGCGGGCACCATCCCGATGCCGGAGCAAACCCCCGGATCAGGTCGAACCCGTACACCATCTCCATGGACGCAACCGAGAGGCCATCCTCGTGCCCACGCCTGCCGACTACCTCGCACTGGCGCATGCCGAGACAGACGGCCCTGTCCTGCAACGTCTCGCGCAATGTCCGTACCCCTTCGTCTGGCAGGCCCTGGCCACCAATCCCCACACCCCACACGTAGCTCTCCTGGAACTGAGCAAGGCCCGCGACAGCGTCTGGAATGACAACAAACTGCTGCGCCTGCTGGCAGAACATCCTGGCGCGGACCACATCGTTCTTCGAGCTGTCCTCGATGCCGTGGCAGCGAAGCTTGATGAGGGTGAACGGCCCTACGCCGCCGTGCTTGCTCTCGCAGCCCGGACGGAGCTTGAGGCGGACGAGGTGAGGAGGCTCGGTACTCATCGCGGGGAGCAATTGTCAAAAGCTGTGGATCAGTAGCCGTTCACCATGACTCGTGATTCAGGTGGACGAGCCCTTTGACGGACTCCAGCCGAGCTCGCAGTGCGGGGCTGGGGGCTGAGGTGGTCGTCAGCAACAGCACCTGAACGGTTGGGTGTTCGTCGGCATAGAGGTCGTCTTCACCATCGTCGCCGGGAATCGGGTTGGGCTGGATCTCGACTCGGCCGTCGGGACTGTCAGCGCGGTGGTAGATCCCCCGGAAGTAGCTGTCGCGCTCGGTGAAGACCAGCCCGAGGCGGCCGCCGACGAGGTGGACCAGCTCGCTGGCGGTGTGGCTGCTTGTGCCGTAGGTGTCGTAGTCGGTCATAGTGCACCAGACCCTATGCCGCGAGGGTCTCGGGGCGTTCGACGAGATGGCCGCGTTCGAAGCGGGCACCGGCCCGGACGAGGGCGACGAGGTGGGGTGCGTTCACGGCCCGCCAGCGTTGTTGTGCGGACTCGATGAGCTTGAAGACCATGGCCAGGGCGGCCGCTCGGGAGCCGGCGCCCTTGGTGACCTTGGTCCTTAGCCGCACCGTCGCGAAGGTCGACTCGATGGGGTTCGTGGTCCGCAGATGGATCCAGTGCTCGGCGGGGTAGTCGAAGAACGCCAGGAGCTCGTCCTCGTCATCGGTGATCCGCTTGACGACCTTGGGGTATTTCGCCTGGTAGGTCCGCTCGAAGTCGCGGATGGCCCGGACTGCGTGCTCCTTGTCCTCGGCGTTGTAGATCTCCTGGATCGCGCGCTTGGCCGCCGGCTGGGCCGATTTCGGCAGGGCGTCCAACACGTTTGCGGTCTTGTGCACCCAGCACCTTTGGCGGCGTGTGTCGGGGAAGACCTCGTTCAGCGCGTTCCAGAAGCCGAGCGCGCCATCGCCGACGGCCAGGATCGGGGCCCGCATGCCCCGGCGGGCGCAGTCCCGCAGCAAGCCGGCCCACGCCTCGGACGACTCGCGGTAACCGTCCGCCATCGCGATCAGCTCCTTTGTGCCATCCGCCCGCACCTCCATCAACACCAGGACCGCGGCCTTTGCCTCTTCGAGGCGAATCCGCAGGTGGACCCCGTCCGCCCACACGTAGACGTAGTCAGTGACGGACAGGTCGCGGTCCTGGAAGGCAGTGTGGTCGGCCTGCCACTGCGTGGTCAGCCGGGTCACCGTGGCGGGCGAGAGGCCGGCCGAGGAGCCCAGGAACTGCTCCAGGGCGGGCACGAAGTCACCGGTGGACAGGCCGTGGAGGTAGAGCAACGGCAGTACTTCGCTGATCTTCGGTGACTTGCGGCACCAAGGCGGCAAGATCGCCGAGGAGAACCGCTTGCGTTCCCCAGTCGCCTCATCGACGCGCTTGTCGTTCACGCGCGGGGCCGTGACCTCGACCGTCCCGGCCGCCGTGGTGACCTTCCTTGGCTGGTGGTAGCCGTTGCGCACGACCAGGCGACGGCCGTTGTCATCGACCTCACCGGCCAACTCGGCTATGTAGCTGTTGACTTCGGCTTCCAGGGCGGCGGCCAGCATCCGCCTCGCGCCCTCGCGGACGATCTCGTCAATCAGGGAGCCGTTCGAAGTGGTGCCATCGGCCTTGACTACGCTGAGCACGGGCGTGCCTTCCCGACCGACGTTCGCAGCGTCGGCCTACTCGGTGACCTTCAATCGATCACTCGGGAAGGTACGCACTTCGCACGCCAACCCGAGGTCGATCCACAGGTCTTGAGCATTGCTCCATCGCGGGGCCTCTGCTCGTCTACGCCGCCTGCTTGCCCTGCATCTGAGCTCCCGCATCTGGGTCATCTCGCCGGTGACGGTGCGATGATCTTGGTGTGGCTGGTGTAATCACGGCGTCGGAGTCGTCCTGGATAGCCCCGTTCACCGGGCTGAACCCGCGCAGTTTCGGGAAGTTGGTGACCGCACTGCGTCGCGAAGGTGCGGACGCGGTACGGCGGGGCCGGCCGTGGGGACTGCCGCTGGAGGACCGAATACTGCTGGTCGCGGCCTACTGGCGCACGAACTTGACGACGCGCACAGAAAACCCGATCACGGCCACTGTCAACCATCAGCTGGGACTGGAGTGTCAAGCATCACCCGGGATCGGACAAGTTCTCAATGAGTGGCTTTGACCAGCACTTGTCCATAGAGCCTAGGGGTGGATGAGCGTGCGGGCATGCGCGATCCACCCCAACACGGCCTTGGCACTGCACCCCTCGGCGACCGACTCGGCCTCATCGAGGTGGTCGAGCGCCGCCGATCGGTCGCCGGTCTCGGCCGAGAGGTAGGCCAGCGCCACCAGGCCGGCCGCTTCCCCGGGCCTGAAGCCGATCTCCCGGCGCAGCGTCACCGATTCGGTCAAACGCTCGCGGGCCTGATGGAACCGGCCTGCGTCCTTGTCGGCAAAGCCGAGATGGCGTATCGCGTAGGACATCGTCATCCGGTCGTCGACGGATTTCGCCAACGTGTATGACCGGTCGAAGTACGGCCTGCCGGTGGCGCCATCGCCCTTCACCACCTGATGCCAGCAGCCGACCCAGAACAACGCGTCCGCCTCACCCGGCGCGTCCCCGAGACGCTGGTACGAGCAGGTGGGGGCGCTGACCGGGGTGGCTAGGGCGGTGGAGCCGCGAGCAGCTGATCGACGCCCTCAGCCTCACCGGCACCGGACGCCGTCGGCCGAAGACGGCCGTCTGACCCTCCCCCCAAGCGCGCCGTGAGAAGTCACCCCTGCGGGGTGGGCCGCGGCACCGGCAGCCCCAGCAGCACCGGGCCGCCGGACGCCGTCGAGTCGATCTGGCTGATCTTGGATTCGGCCCCGGCGAGGCTGACGCGGAGGCCTTCGATCTCGCCGAGCCAGCCTTCTCGCTCGGCTTCGGCGATCCGGTCGAGCAGGTTGTCGCGGATCTCCACCAGCCGGCCGCGCTGGGCCGGGTCCGGCCGCAGGAGGGAGCAGCGTACGCAGGCTTAACCGAACTTGCAGTGTGTGCTGAGAGCCCGGCTGCGCGCCGGATCAGCTCACTCTGAGTCGACGCCAGCAAAGGTGCACCACCAGAGATTCCGGGCGTGTCGCCAATCGCGTTGTTGGTATCAACGCAGCAGCCGGTTGACCCATGGATGTGCTCCGTAAGCCTGGGTGATGGCGTGGACGAGCCAGTGTCGCTGGTCGTCGGTGAGCCTGGGCAGGGCTGCGGCGAGGTCTGCTTCGTCCTTGGGCCGAGGCTCCTTGGCCTTGTAGAAGAGTTGCACCTCCGGTGCGAGGTAGGGGATACCGTCGGTGGAGATCAAACCGAGTGTGTCGACCGGACGACGTACTCGCGGATCACGGCGTGACACCCACTCCTGGTCATGGGATTCGTCGAGCATGATCTGGATGCGCCAGGGTTCGCCTGGCCCTGGCTGGCACCAGATGTCATGCACACTCTCAGGAAGAGCCTCGTCAGACGCCCACGGACGAAGGCTCCCGGGTGGATCGGCGGCCCACCACTTCCAGTCCGGCAGAGCCTGTTGGACGGCGAGTTGGTCGCGTCGCAGTAGCAGGACATCAACGTCGTCGTGATCTCGGATGCGGTGGCCCACCGCGAGTTCAATCGCGAAGCCGCCCGCCACCCACCAGGGGGTCTTCAAATCGCTGAACCGGTCGGCGACTTCGGTAAGGGACGCGGGATCCCACCTGTGCAAGGGGGTGTGCTCGTAGGTCATGTCGTCCATCCTGTTCCGCAGCCAACCCCGGCGAACTCCAGGACACCGCGTCGAACCCACCCCGGATTCGCCATGATCAGCGGGACGTCCTCGCCCTGACCGCTTGAGTTGGCGAACCGCACGTCACGACCTCAGGCCCCCGCCACCCTCACGCGGGCAGGACAATGAGGAGACAGCGACACGCCCCGGACCGCCAGGGGCCCGATGGACGAGCCACGGGCGCTTGGCGGGAGGAGAAGCGGGCTGCCACTGTGGGGGCGCCAGCTCCATTTGCCGGGTGCGACAGGGGGAAGCGTGCTGCAGCGGATCGGGCTCTACTACCCGTACGTCAACTTCAGGGACGAGCAGTGGCTGAAGACGGCCGCGCTCTACTGGCCTCAGCTGGCCCGGATCGTTCCCGACCGCTTCCCGGTGACCGATTCGGACACCGCCCGCGCGCTCACGGCAGAACTCGACTTCGTCGTTCCCGTCGAGCCCTCCTCGTCCGCGCTGGGAGTCTCGTCCGTCTTCCTCGACGTCATCGCGGCTTACGCGGACGATCTGAGACAACGGTACGGATGGGCGGTCGCAGAACCGCAACCACCGGGACGGGCTTACCTTCACTGGGGTGAGGTCGCCCCGGACGTGCGGGAGGCCCTGTTCGCCGCCGACTTGGCCGTGCCTTCCCGGGGAACACGTTTCTCGGAGCCGGGCGTAGACGACTGGGTGGGCATGGATCCGGCGCTCGTGTGGGTCTACAAGTGCGCGCTGTCCGAGGAGGTTGCCCGCCGGGGCGACTTCGTCCCCACCACCGACCAGGCAGCAGCCCACGCGGCATCCCATGGCTGGGACGCCGAGCGCGTCGCAGATGCGCTGCTGGACAGGACGAGCGAGCTGAGGGAACCGAGGGAAGCACTTTCCGGCGATCTCGCGGACGTTGTGGGAATGCTGGCGGTGCGCATTGTCGTGCCCGAGGAGCTCGACGCGGTCCCAGTAGGGAAGATCGTCGAACTGCGCCGCCGCCACAAAGACGAGTTCGACACCTTCAACAGGGAGGTCACCGCTGCTGCAGCCGATCTCCGCGAGCATCTGGCCGATGTGACTCTGCCGACCGCCATCGACCGCTATGTCTCCATGGAGGTTGGGCGCAGATTCGAACGTCCCCTGGAGGAGCTGCGGCGAGCCATGCGAGGGCTCGGCATCGATACCGCGTTCAGCGCCGCGAATCTGAAGTTCGCGGTCCCGGCCACGCTGGCGGGCATGGCGGGCGGCGTGTACGCCGGCCCGCTGGTCAGCACGGCCACCGGCGTCACCTTCGCCCTAGCCGGCCTGGCCCGGACGGCGACCGGCGAACGCCAGGCCCTCCGCGCCTCCTCGCCCTCTGCATACCTGCTGTCCGTGGAGAAGGGTCTGGAGACCAGGTCCCTCGTCCGCCGCGTCTGCCGCCGGATCCCCGGCGCGGGCGGCGACATCGCCTGAGGACACTCCGCCTCCCCCCTGCCCTGTTCTACTCGCCTCCGGGCCCTCGGCGCCGCACGCCATAGGGCTCCGTCACGTAGTGCGCACCGCCAGTGGGTGTGAGCGCCGAGAGTTAGGTTCTGCTTGCGAGGGCCGCCATCGCGGCGGACCACCATGCAGGGAGGGCGGCTTGATGAACCGGAGACGTACGGAGAGCGGGCTGCGCTGGATAGCCAATGCCTACAACATCAGCTTCACGCTCACACTCAGCGAGGGTCTCTCGCCGTACGAGCTGCTGCGCAGCGTCGGCGCCGAGGAGCGTCACATTGTCCCGCTGACCCGTTCCGCGGCATACGAGCTGCTGCTCAGGGATGAGGAGGACCACATCAGTGACCTCGACTTCCTGGACTGGGAAGACGAAGCGGCGGTTGCCCGGCTGACGAACGGGGGTTTTCTGCCCGCCCCGCCGGACACCATCGTCCGAGCGGGCTCGGTGGCGGGCTGGGCGTATGCGCTGGAGGAATTCCACTGCCATACGGGGACCTACCTCGCGGCGCTGTCCCAGCGGGGGCGGGCGTTTTGCATGCATCGCAACGCGAAGGGCTTCAGCCGCGTCGACTACGCCCTCCACGGGGAGCCAGTGACGTCCTTCGAGCCCGGCCAGCCGCACCTTACGAACGACGCCCCAGCCGAAGTGGCGCTTGGCTTCGTTCACAGCGGTAACGAGGTGGGCGACGTCGCGTTCCTGCGGTTCCTGGAGGGCGAGCTTGGCATCTACCTCCCCTGGGAGGAGACGGAGGCAGAGCTGCCGGCAGCCGCGTTCACCTGACGGCGCCTTCCCGTAGCCACTTCACCCAAGAAGAGTCATGTCCCGCTACACCACTTGGCGGGACGCCATCACCGGCTGATCAACGCGAGCCACCAAGTCATCATGAACGGGCCCAGCTACGGTCCTAACAAGCGGCCCAAGAACCCCATCGACAAGCCGCCAGCCAGATAGGCCAGGGCTCTCTCATTCGGCCCCATGAGAGAGTCCTCCCCATGATCGAGACCTGGCTCCTCAACGACGGCGCCGTGCCGGCCACTGCCGCCGCGGCGCCGCAAATGCTGCGTGACCGGATCACAGCCGGCCAGCTCGAGACCTGGCTCCGTAGTTCCCGCGGCCGCTCGCTGGCCATCATCAGCAACGTGGACCGCGCCCTGGTGATGCTGCTCGACAGCGAAGACGATCCTGGCGAGCACGCCATCACCCCGGGAGCCGTCGGTTCAAGCACGGGCTTCGTGCTGGCGAACGGGCAGGTCGACCTCTGGTGCCATCGGCTGTGCAAGACGGGCCTGCGCACTCGCCTCGTTGTCGGTGCTGCTGTGCAGCCATGTGCTGAGGAACAGCTGCGCATAGCCGGCCGGGTCGGCGGCGGTCGCCGCGGTGCGCACGGAGGTGGGCGTGGCCAGGGTGGCCGCTGCGACCGTGGTCGGGGTGGAGGCGACGGCGACGGCCAGGGCGATGGGGCCGGCCGCGATGACGGTCCAGGCCGCCAGGCGCGAGAGGCGTACGCGGCGCCGCATCGCCTCCAGCCGGGCGCCGGCCGCCATCGGAGCGGCAGCCTCGCTCTGTGAGGCCTGCTTGCCAGGAGACATGGTCAAACTCCCAGGTCAGAACGGATGTTGCTGACCTTGAGGAAACCCGCCGACCTCGACCCGACCACCGACCAGGAAGGCCCGACCACGGTCACGAAGGGGACACGAAGTCCATGGTCGGGGTCATGGTCGGCCCGACCACAGGCCCGACCACGGGCCAGCGCGAGCATCCGAGAGGTCACCGGGTCCGGCACACGTGCCGCGGTCGAGGACTGCTGCGCGACCACCAGCCGTGCGGCCCCTGGAGCCCGTGAACCGATGCGCAGACGGACGCCGCCCGGGCCGCGGTGGGCACCTGCGCAGTGCGGCACCCGGACCTGCGCACCACAAAGATCGGAAGCCCCAGGGCGGACTGCGCAGTCGCACCGCGCACGGCGACTGCGCACGATCCTCGACCGGTTGCGCAGCCCGATTGCGCAACGTCCGTCCGGGGCTGCGCAATCGGGCTCCCGGCGCGACCGCGTGCCCGGCTGAAGGTGCGTGGTCGGCCCGACCACGTTGGTTCTAGTGGTCGTGGCAACACCTCAGCTCAGAGGTGGCAATGGACGTCGAAGCCTGTGGGACCCGTAATCGGGCTCCCGGTTGACGCGGTCGCTGCCGAGCTGGACAGCCGGCCTCGCAAGACACTTGGCTGGGCAACTCCCGCCGGGCGCCTGCACGGGCTGACGGCACCCCTGAGCTGACTTTCGTCTACTTGGGATCGTCGCTGGCCCAGGGATGGACGAAGAGGTCGGGCCGCACACCCCATGCCTTCAGCGAAGTGATCAGCTCTGACTCGTCCGTGGCGTCAGCGAATCCGATGAGGACAGCGTCGCTGTCGTAGTCGAAGCCGTCGATGCGCTGGCTGTCGTACTCCCAGTGCTCAAGCCGGAAGCTGCGTTCAACGTCCCTGCGGACCTATCCCTCGTCCCGCGCCTGGGCATCAGGCTTGCTCTGCTTGGGAGTGATGTCCACGAATGCCCGACGCTCTGGTCGCGATGCCGGGACTTCCGCAACCAACCTCCTGCCGAGGCGGAGCGCGGTCAGCTTGTCCGTCGGCCAGTTCGATCCGTCGTTCATGAGACTTCATTCTGTCCTGGCCATGCAGGGTTGAGGAGCGGGGCCAGGCGGTGCCTTCTGAGGGGATGCTTGCCCTTCCGCCCGCCGGAAGGGCAAACACAATCCCGCTGCCCACGACGCAACAGGGGCCCGGTCTAGAACTCCCAGCCGAGCCGTTGCTTACACTGCTCGCCTCACACGCCAGTGATCATGTGGTGCGACGATCCCCGAATCCACCTGGTCGGGCCGACCACAGGCCCGACCACGGGGCTGCCCGAGCTGGCGACAGGTCATCCGCGCCGGCACACGTGCCGCGGCCGAGGACCGCTGCGCGACCACCAGCCGTGCAGCCACTGGACCCCGCGAACCGATGCGCAGACGCAAGCCGCCCGGGCCGCGGCGGGCACCTGCGCAGTGCGGCACCCGGACCTGCGCACCAGAAGATCAGGAATCCTCGGGCCGACTGCGCAGCCGCACCGCGCAACCCGACTGCGCAGGATCGGCCGGTTGCGCAGCCTGACTGCGCCCTGCCCATCAGGGGGCGCAGTCGGGCTGCGCAATCGGGCTCCCGGGTGGACTGCGCACCGTGCCGGGGGAGACGTGGTCGGCCCGACCATGAGCCCGACCACGGCAGCTGGATGGCCGTGTTGCCGGTTTGTGACCGATGGTCGGGGCTGGTGGCCGTCGGTCTGGTCGGGGTCGGCGGGTGAGCTGACGGTATGGAACGCACGTACGCCTCCGTGCCCGTGCCCGCCGGCCGCCCCGCCCCGGTGGGCCCGGTGCGCTGTCCTGGACGCCGTGCGCGGCCCGCCTTGGAGACACCGCGGTGAGCCGCTTCGGGGCGGGGGTCCGCCGGGGTGTGATGGCGGTCGATCAGTTCACGCAGATTGCCAACGGCCTGTTCCGGGACTGCCGGTTGTCGTTCAAGGCGAAGGGGATCTTCGGGTACGTCAGCACACACCGGGACGGCTGGCCGGTCACCCTCGCCCACCTCGTCTCCGTGGGCCCTGACGGACGCGAGGCGGTCCGCGCCGGCCTGAAAGAGCTGGAGCGGTACGGCTACCTGATCCGCGAACGGCTGCGTCGCCCGACTGGAACGCTCGGCGAGGTCGTCTACTCGATCACCGACCGCCCCGCCACCCTCGACGCCGCCCTGCTGGAAGCCACCTCCACCCTCGTGATCGAAGACGAACACGACACTGGCCTCGGGGCAGGGATCCGCCGGGGTGTGATGGCGGCCGATGGTTTCACGCAGATCGCCAACGGCCTGTTCCGGGACTCCCGGTTGTCCTTCAAGGCGAAGGGGGTCTTCGGGTACGTCAGCACGCACCGGGACGGCTGGCAGGTCACCCTCGCCCACCTAGTCTCCGTGGGCCCTGACGGACGTGAGGCGGTCCGCGCAGGCCTGAAAGAGCTGGAGCGGTACGGCTACCTCATCCGCGAACGACTGCGCCGCACGGACGGAACGCTCGGCGAGGTCGTCTACTCGATCACCGATCGCCCCGCCACCCTCGACGTCGCCCTGCTGGAAGCCACGACCGGACTCGTGATCGAAGACGGACACGACACCGGCTTCGGGGCGGGGGTCCGCCGGGGTGTGATGGCGGCCGATGGTTTCACGCAGATCGCCAACGGCCTGTTCCGGGACTCCAGGTTGTCCTTCAAGGCGAAGGGGATCTTCGGGTACGTCAGCACGCACCGGGACGGCTGGCAGGTCACCGTCGCCGAACTGGTGCGCCGCGGCCGCGAGGGCGTTGACGCGGTCACCACGGGGCTCAAGCAGCTGGAACGGCACGGATTTCTCTACCGCACGCGCGAGCGGAACCCCGACGGCACGCTCGGCCAGGCCCGGTACGTCATCACCGACCTGCCCGCCCTGCAAAGCCCCAGGTCGCAACCAGAGTCGGGTTTTCCAGGATTGGCTGAGCCTGCGTTGGCTGATCCCGGCACTAAGAACACCATCGTTAAGAAGACCAACAAGCAGAACACCAACCCCCTCCGTCCATGCGGCCGCAGCGAAGCGCCGCGGGCACCGGCACGGACGGACCAGCCGCACACGCCGACGTCTCCGCCGGCCGCGCCCGCGGCGGATGAGATGCACCCAGGGATCCAACTGTTGCTCGAGCTCGGGGCTGCTTGCCCCGAGCTGCTGCTGACCGGGAAGGCGCTGACCGATCAAGGCCGCGTCGTGACCGTGATGCTGGAAGCGGGCTGGAGCTGTGAGCAGCTGCGGCACGTCATCGCCGGCCGGCCCCTGCCTCACCCGGTGCGCACCACGGTCGGCGCGATCGTCGCCGCCCGGCTCCGCGCAGCCCAGGCGTATCCGCCGCCCGCCACCGTCCGCCACGACGCGGCCTCGCTGGACGATCCGTTCGCGGCGGCGACCACGGAGCGGTCACCGGCGACGGCGGCCGCGCGCTCCGTGAGCGAGGCCCTCACCTATCGGGCCCTTGTCGAATGCGCTGGCTGCGGTGTGCCCGCAACCGCTCCCGGCGAGGACCTGTGCCCGGCCTGCCTCGGCTGGCCGCTGTGCCGCACCTGCCCGGGCCCCACACCCCGGCGCGCTAACCCCGACGGCGACGGCCGCTGCACCGCGTGCGCCTCCGTCTTGACCGACCCGATGGAAGGAAGCACCCCGTGACGGACACCCTCCGCACCGCGCCGCCGACCGCGGCCGCGCATCACGAGCGCCCCTTCGCCCGTGACCCGGGGCGGTGGGAGAAGGAAGCCTCCCGCGCCCTGCGCACCGGCCACGTCCGCGACCAGACCTGCTCGGCTGCCTGCGAACTCGTGCTCGTCCACGAACGCACCCGCTGGGGCTGGCTGGCCTGGACGGTTCCCGCTGACGGCAGCATGCCCGAACGGCCCCACCAGATCGGTGTTCTCCCGCCCTCCGCGACACGGGCGGACCGCTTGGCGGTCCGCTGGCTCGCCCGGCGCCCGGCTGGCCGCATGGCCCTGCACACCACGATCCCCGGGTCGCTGCGGTACTTCGCCGTCGTGGTGGCCGTCATCGGATGCTTCGCCGCTTTCCACGCGATCGCCCGCGGAGTACCCCTCGGCATCGCCCTGCCCGTGGCACTGCTGGCCCCGCTGCTCGCCGACCATCTGCCCGACCGGCTCGACCTGCGCGCCCGGCGGCGTGTCCGGGTCGCACACGGCGCACCCGCCACCGGGTACCTGCAGCGCCTCGGCGTCCTGCACACCGGTCTCCTCCAGGCCGCCGCCGGCAGCGACCGCTACGAGCTGCGCCGCTCGGCCGATGTCGGCCAGCAACTGCTGTGGGACGCCGCCGGCCTGCTCCAGACCCAGGACACCCGCTCGGCCTCACCTCGGCTGATCGCCTCTGAACGGCTGATGCTCCAACTCGCCGACCAGGTCGCCCAGATCATCGAGCGCACAGCCACCGAGGACGGCACAGCCGACGCGGACCAGGCCCATGCCCCCGGGCGACCCCTTGGTCCGTATCCCCCTGGGGTCCGGCCGACGACACCTCCGGCCCCTCAGAACGCCCACACCACGGCACCCCTGAAGGGATCCCTTCTCATGGCGGAGACCGAACCCGGCACGGCCGCACGCACGGCGGACGTCTACCTGCTCTTCGCGCACGAGCCGTACTACCCCGGCCCCGGAACCCAGGAGATCAACACCACCGTCGTTGCCGCCGGCTCTCTGCTCCACCCGCAGGTGCGCCAGCCCGACGGCGCCCGGATCCACGACCTCCTTACCCACGGACGGCAGCCGGGCGAGATCATCCCGCTGTCCACCCTCACCCACGAACTAAACGGAGGCGCCGAATGGCCGACGGTCGGCGACTGGGAGGGCGTCACCGCCGACCTGGTGCGGCTCGTCCACTCCGGGGACTGCGATGCCCTCAGCCTCGGCTTGCCCGAGATCACGCGGGCCCTCGTCTGCACCGGACCCCACGGCCACGTGCGTGCCTACGATGCCGCAGCCGACGAGTTCATCGACTACGGGCCTGCGGTACGGGCCGCCGTGCTGGCCGAAGTCGGCGCGTTCCTGGCCAGCCTCGTGGCCGAACAGGGTTTGTGGCCGGGCGATGGACTACTCGCCCGACGCCCGTGAGCCGGCCACAGACCCAAGTTGATACGGGCACCCCCCTTCAACTGCCCAGGCATCAAAGGGGAGTTCAGACGCTGATCGGATTCGAACCGCGGGCGGTGTGGGTCGGGCCTCCTGCGCCTGTTCCTCCGACTTATACAGCGAGCCCGTTGTCACAGGCGGTTCGTACGCTGACTGCTGCCGTTCCGTGCCACCGGCACCATCGAGGAGACAGTCACCATGTTGGCCATCACCGGACCTGGGGGAACCGAGGAAATGCGGTTCGTGGGGTGACGGAATGCGCGGACCGCAGTGGTGACTCTTCGAGAGGTGACGTCGAGTCGCGCTGACTGACACCGACTACATGCGCCGCCGACCGGTGTGCTGTTACCGCAGGGTGTACTTGCACATGTGCTTGCCGTCGGCGCCACCCGGGTCCTCGGCGACCTTCTTCCCATCGACGGTGATTGAGCAAGGAGCAGCGGCGAACTGGCCGTTGGACAGCATCACCGGCCCCGGCACGATGGACACGGTGATCCCGACCTTGCGTTCGGTGCTGTTCAAGGTGAGTTTGTTCGACTTCTTCCACGGCAGCGTGACTTGCTCGGAGCGGTTCGTGTCGAGGTTGTAGTAGACGCTGGACTTGCCCTTGCCGCCGACTTCGAAGGAGACCTCGTACGTCCTGTCCTGGCCGTCAGAGGCCGGCTTCGGCGACGACGTGGGCGTGCCCTTGTCGGCGCGCTCCGCCGTGTCGTCGCCGCTGTTGCCGCACGCGGTCATCAGCCCGGCTGCCGCGATGAGCGCCGTTGTGGTCATTGCCCTGCGCATGCGTGTACTCCCCGTTGTACGGATGTGACCTGCTGTGTTGAATGATCCCATCCTGACTGGGCCTTCGGTCGGCGGGGCTCCCCTGGCCAACAATGACGCTCACAGTGGCCAACTGAAGATTCATCGGGAAGCTCCATACCTCCACGCGGGACCTTCACTCGGCGGCGGCTGCATTTCAGCAGGCCAGCGAATTCCCTCGGTTGGCTTCACGGATGCCCGGGCTGGTGTCAGAGGGTGGTGGCACAGTGTCGGAGTCTGATCGCTATGAGGTGGGGACGATGGGGGACTTCTACGAGCGGATCGTCGATGTCGAGGTGAGCGCCGAGGAGGCGGGGCCGCTCGCGGAGCGGATGGTCGCCTGGATGGTCACCGAGGGTCTGATCGCGCGTGAGCTGTCCAGCGAGGGGGTGTACAGCCTGACCGTGGACGAAGGTTATGTGCCAGGTCCCAACTGGGCGCAGGCGGTTGCCGATTCATCGGACCCGACCTGGCTGCCGGGCCCGGTGGCCGTCATCGTGGGGCGCGACTGCCACGTCGGCGGTCAGGGAGCGGACGATGCGGAATACGCCGTCTGTCCGCGGTGCCGAACCAGGACCGTGATCATCAACTACCCGGAGGAGTTCGAGGCGAACGAGGAGGTGTGGCAGCCGTTCAAGGACGGCATCGCCGCCTGGAAGGAGACGGGTGAGGGGAGTGCCCCCTGCTCCACCTGCGGTGCCTCGGTCTCGGTCACCGAGTGGCAGTGGGAGACCAATTTCGCGGTGGGAGCACTTGCCTTCGACTTCTGGGGCTGGCCGCCGCTCTCCACTACCTTCTGTGCGACGTTCAGCAAGCAGCTGGGGAACCACCGCACGGTGGAGCATATGGGCAAGCTCTGACGGGAACCCTCACACCTGAGCGGGGGAGGTGGACACGCCGCGAACTGCGTTTTTCGCAGGTCAGGGGTCCTGAAAGTACAGACGAACGGCTGCCGCCCCAGGGTTGGTGTCCTGGGGCGGCAGGGTGATCAACAACTATTGCTCGCGCTGGGGACTCACAGGTCGGTCCATGGGCGGGGTTTGCCGCCGGTCAGCGGCAGCCATACGTCCTGGGCGGGGCCGTGTTGCTCGAGGTCTTCCAGTACGGCGGCTCCGAGGGGGACTTCGCGGGCGAGGGCTGTTACGAGTGGGTGCTGGGCAACCATCGCCTGCAGGTCGCTCATCCGGTTCTCCAGCCTGTTTCGGGAGGCACTGGTGAGGACGAAGAGCACGCGGGGGAAGACCGGATACCAGCGCAGCCAGGTGGGACCTGTGGCGGCCGGTCTGCGTCGGCCGACGGGCTGGGCTTCGTAGTGGAACAGGCGGGCGTACTCGATGAGTTTCACGGCGAGCCGTTCGCTGCTCATGGTGGTGCGGTCGACTTCCATGAACGCGCGCAGTTTCCGGCGGTGCTCGCTGTCGATGGCGGTGTAGTACATGAGGGCGTCGGCGACGGTCCGCTCGCCCTCGCCGATGGAGTGGGATACCTCGGGGGTCCAGTCCCAGGGGCCGTGTTCGTGTCCGAGCCGGCGTGCGTCTTCGGCGAAGGCGAGGTGGGTGCGTACGACGGCGAGCGTGTGCGGGGTCTTGAGCGATGCTGCGGTGGTCGAGGTGATGGGGTAGGGCGGCCGCCCCCGCAGGACGGGCAGGTCCCGGGTCAGCCGCGCGCCGTCCTGGGTGAGGTACCAGGCGTTGGTACGGGTACGGTTCGCGTCCGGCAGCACCGTGGAGTCGACGAAGCCGTCGGAGCGCAGTCTGTTCAGAACGCGGGACAGCAGCTGCCGTGTGCCGTTTGGTCGCAGCATCCGGCGCAACTGGCTGGTGGTGGCGATGCGGTGCTGGGCGAGCCCGGCCAGCACCTGGTGGGCCAGGGGCTCGGCGGGGCTGGGGGCCGGTCTCGTCGCCGGAGTACTCCGTGCGGCGCTGCTCATGGGGGTGTTTCCTTCCGCTGCCGGGGCGGTCTCCGACGGAAACCTTCGGTTGCACTTGAGGAAACCCGCGGGCCCCGACCAGGACCCCGACCATGAAGCCCCGACCATGGTCACGGACTCGAAACAGCCTCGCGGTCTGCACCGTGGCCGACCTCCATGGCCCCGACCACGGCCGGGCAGGCGCACGAGTACGGCTTGTTCGTGCAGTGGAGTGTGGAGTCCGGGAGCAAGTTGGGCGATGGCCGGTCCGCAGCAGCCGGGGCTGCTGCGGGGCGTGGTGGCGAGCCACGCCGTGCCGGCCATCGTGCGACACCCGGTCCGCAAGGGACCAACGGCCCGTAACCGGATGCCGCGTCTGTGGGGCGGTGGGCTGCTGTGCGCTCACCACCGTTTTCTACTTGGTGCGTTGGGCGGCCTGCTCGAGGATTCGTCGGCGCGTCCACCGCCGGCGCCCGCCGTTCTCCGTGAGCGCGTCGGGGGTCTCCAGCAGGGGCAGGTTGCCCTGGGACAGGCTGCTGGAGAAGGAGTTGACGCTCTTGAACTTCAGCAGCGCCGCGGCCTGAGTCGCTCCCAGGAGTTCGTCGGGGTCGCCGTCGACGGGGACGTCGGGCAGTGCGGGGGCGGTGCGCTGCGCGCCGGCGTGCTTGCCGCGGCCGGGCCGTGTGGCCATCCAGTCCAGCAGGGTCTGCACGCGCCACTGCTGGCGGCGGTAGGGGTTTTCGGCGGTGCCCAGTTCTTCGACGACGTCCGGGGCGGGGAAGTACCCGGGGTGGTCGCGGACGAAGGTGGTGACCTGGTTGGGGTTCTTGTAGCCCAGGAACCTCGAGGCCTCCGCCGCGTTCAGCAGGTCCTGCGGGTCACGGGCGGGCGGCGTGTGCTTGCGCAGTCGTGCCGGCTGGCGGTTGGCGAACCATTCGGTGACCTTGGCGTGGTCCCACAGGCGGGCGCGGCCGCGCATGTCGGCGACTTCGGGGAACGGCACGCCGGCCGCGTTTTCGGCGCGCTCGGTGTAGAGGCCGCTGATCCGGGCGGGCGTCAGGCCCTGTTCGGCCGCGATCTCGGCAGCGTCGGCCAGGCGAGGCTCGCGGCGCGAGGTCATGGCAGAACCGTCCTGTCGGAGGCGAGCCGGCCTGCCCGGCTCGCAACTCACATAATGGCAGGAGTCTGGGATGGGGGTCCAGTGCGCTGCCCAGGTTTTCCCGGGCTGCGCGAGGAAGAGGTTATTCCTCCGGGATCAGGCACACGCCGCGGCGGGCCGCGTCCTCGGCCATCTCCGTGTAGGCCAGGGCCGCCGGGGTCATCTCCCACTCGGCGAGGGCGAGCAGCAGGAGCAGCTCGGCACGGTCCTGGTAGGCGTCGCACGGCATGCCGGCCGCGGTCGCGGCCTCCACCAGATCCGGCGTGGGCAGCCCGGCGAAGCGGGCCGCCACCGTGTCGCGCAGGACTTCAAAACCCTGCTGGTACAGCTCGCTCGCTTCGGACAGGAGCAGCACCAGGTCCTCGTCATGGCGGGCCGGTGCGGCCGCTGCGAGGTTGAGGAGGCGCTGGGTCGTCGTCATCATCAGCAGTATGCCTTTCAAAAAGATCAGAGGCGCCGGGAAATCTCAGAGCGGAGCGGCACAGCCGTCGCACGGCGATCGCCGTCCACGCCGTGCCGTGCGGGCCAGGTCGGGTTCCTTGCGGGGCTCCAGCTGAAGGGCCGCGCGGACCTGCTCCTCGAGGGCGATGAACTCCGGGCCGTTGTCCGGGCAGACGACGCCAGGGTCGGGCGCCCCGCAGGTTTTGGCATGGTGGATCAGGTCGGTGATGCGCCAGCCGGCGCGGAAGCTGTCGCCCCGCACCTGCTCGACCTCGGCGTACAGGTTGGCCGGCCGCGGACGCCGGCTGACGGAGAGCAGCATGTCGTGGCGGGAGGCGAAGACACACAGTGAGCACGAGCAGCGGGAGGTGCCTGCCCAGTCGTCCGCATCGGGCACCGAGTCGTACGTCCAGCAGTACGGCACCGGCGCGTCGGCGTGCCACTCCTTGACCGCGTCGGTCGACCAGTCCTTGACGGGCAGCCACTCGTCGACAACCCGCGCACTGTTGGCCTGCACCGTACGGAAGGCCGCATGCTGGCGGGGAGCAATACTCCGCGCGGATGAATGAGTCCCTCAGTCACCGCGCAGTGTCATGACGACAGGGCCAGCCCACCGTCATGGTGAGAGCTATGGGGCGATCATGGAAATCCGGTTCGAGGAGGGATGCCCTTGAGTCCGCTTACAATCGGGCGTCCGCGAGCTATGAGGCGATCACGGAGTTTCGAGGAAAGCTCTTGACCCTGCTTCCTCTGGCAACGGGCACGGGGGCGTTCCTTTTGTTGGAGCGGGATGGAACACACCAGGACCGAGGGATGCTGGGGCCGATCGGACTTCTGGGTTTGGCCGTAACGGCGGGGCTCTTCGCCTACTAAGGCTTGTCCCGTAACGATCTTCGAGTCGGAAGAGGCAAGGCCGGTTGTGGGCCCCTTCTGTTCGCCTATCCGGCGAGGGTGAGGTTGTGCAGGCGGGCGATGCCGAGCATCGCGTGGTGGACACCATCGCCCTTGAGCCGGCAGTCGCGTAGGATCTTCCAGCCCTTCAGGTGGGCGAATGTGTGCTCGACGCGGGCCCTGACCTGCTTGTGGGACCGGTTGTGTTCCTTCTTCCAGGCCGGGAGTTCCTCGCCCTTGCGTCGACGGTGTGGCATAACCAGTCCGGTCCCTTGGTAGCCGCCGTCGGCAATGGTCATGGTGTTGCCGACGCCGCCCTTGGCGCCGGACTCCTCCCAGCCGCGGGAGTCGTGTCGGTTGCCCGGCAGGGGCCGGCCGACCACGACGACCAGGCGGGTGTCGGCATCGATGACGACCTGGTGGGCCGTGGAGTAGCGGTAGTTCTTTGACTGCTCGGCCACCGTATGGTCGCGGGTGGGCACCAGGGTTCCGTCCACGATCAGCACGGTGTCCTTGCGGAACCGCTTGCGCGGTTGCATGGCCAGCACTGGTCCGAGGTGGTTGATGATCCGGTCCGCCGCAGATTTTGAGATGCCGAACAGCGGAGCAATCTGTCGCATCGTCAAATTTGTGCGCCAATAGGTCGCGACCAACAGAATGCGGTCCTCGAGCGGGAGTCCCCAGGGTCGCCCACGCTGGAGCTCGGCAGCGGTCTTGCGCCGCACGGAGGTCACCAACTTGCCGAAGCAGCGCGCGCTCAGCCCGGTGAAGGGGCCTATCCAGGACGGCTCCGACGCCGTGATCACTGAAGTCACAGCAAGATCGTTCCATCCGGAGCCGACCGCGGTGGGCATTGGATCAGGTGCGGAGCTCGAGGTGCTGTTCAAGCCGACTGCGCAGACGCGCAGAAGCTCCACGAAGAGCCCCGAGTTGTCGCACTTCTGCCGCCGCAAGTTCCGTCCGTCCTGCCAGCGCAAGCACCGCGGCATAGGGCCGTTCGCCCTCGGCGAGCTTCGCCGCCACGGCGTCACGGACGGCTCGCAGCACTATTCGGTTCGCGCTCGGATGCTCCGCCAGCAGGCGAAGGAGCCTGTTGTCGTTCCAGGCACTGTCTTGGGCCGTGCTCAGCTCCAGCAGAGTGCCAAGCGCCGTGGCGGGATTGGCGGCCAGCGCCTGCCAGACAAAGGGGTACGGACAACGCGCGAGTCGATGCAGAACGGCGCTGTCGTTCTCGGCACGCGCCAGTTCGAGGTAGTCGGCAGGCGTGTGCACGGACATGGCCCCTCGGGTTCGTCGGGGCAATCATCCTGTCATCAGGACTCGGTCACCCGTGTGCGGGGGCTCTAACCCCAACCGGCCAAGATCGTTACGGGACAGCCCTTAGCTGCGCGGTATGCAGCGATGCAGCAGATTGGAAGTTCAGGCCTGCACGCTGGAGGAGCGGCTCGGATTGAAGGTGGGGGAGGGGCCATTCAAAGGCCAACCCAAGAGGTCGCTCGGAGGCATGCTCGGTCCGCCGGCGGCTGGTTTGATAGTCTACCTCGCCACCGCGCTCACCTGGTTCTATGTTGCAGGCTCCGGGTTTTCCTGGTGGTCGGAGACTTCGGAAGCATGGTGGCTGCTAATCGTCTACGCAGGGGTGCTACTGGTCACTTGGCCTGTGCTTTCGTGCTGGCTCAGCAAGGCTGCCAATGGTCTTCAGACAGAAGGTGACTGTCATCCGCGCCGCCAACGTTCCCTCAGAGAGCGGCTACACGAGGCGTATCGCCGCCTACTCGACTTTGTCCGACGTCATCGAGGTGCGGAACGGCCTGAGGACAAGCCGCCGGGCTCGAGTTCCTGAACGATGGGTCGTGTCCCGCGGGGTGGTGTAGTCACGGCAGCTGTTTCGGTTCCGGTTGTGGGGTGATCTGCGGTTCGGGTTCGGGTGGCTTGGTGGTGAAGAGCTCTGCCATGGAGGCTTCGGAGAGGTAGCGGCGGTCGAAGACCTGCCATTCGTCGTGGAGTTCGGCCAGGACCGCGGCGGCGAGCCGGTCCAGGGCGGCGGGGTTGGGAAAGACCTGGACGACGTCGGCCCGCCGTTTGATCTCCCGATTCAGCCGCTCCAGCGGGTTGGTGGACCAGATCTTCTTCCAGTGCGCCGGCGGGAAGTCGGCGAACGCGGTGATGTCTGTTGCCGCATCCAGCAGCATCTTCTTGACCTGCGGGAACTGCCGTCCGAGCATGTCGGCGACCACATCCAGCTGGGTGCGGACCTGCTCGCCGGTGGTCTGCGCGAAGATGGTGCGGATGGTGGCGGCGACCATCTCCCCGGAACCCCTCTCGATCACCGAGAACACGTCCCGGACGAAGTGAACCCGGCACCTTTGCCAGGCCGCGCCGAGGAAAACGGTGCGGATCGCGGCCACCAGACCGCTGTGGCTGTCGGAGATGACCAGCTGGACGTTGTCCAGGCCGCGGGCCCGCAGGCTGCGCAGGAACTTCGTCCAGAACGGCTTCGACTCACTGTCGCCGACCATCAGCCCGAGGATCTCGCGGTGTCCGGTGGCGGAGATCCCGGTCGCGATGACCACGGCCTGCGAGGCGATCCGGTGGTTGACCCTCGCCTTGCAGTAGGTGGCGTCCAGGAAGACGTAGGGGAAGACGGTGTGGTCCAGCGGCCGTTCCTTGAACGCGGTCAGTTCCTCGTCCAGCTCGCCGCAGATGCGCGAGACCTCGGACTTGGAGATCCCGCTGTCCGCACCCAGTGCTTTGACCAGGTCATCGACCGAGCGGGTCGACACCCCGTGCACGTATGCCTCCATCACCACGGCGAACAACGCCCGGTCGATCCGCCGCCGGCGTTCCAGCAACGACGGGAAGAACGACCCGCTCCGCACCTTCGGGATCTTCAGATCCAGGTCACCGGCCTGCGTGGTCAGCAGCCTCTCCCGGTGTCCGTTGCGCCAGGTCGTGCGCGTCTCGGTGTGCTCACGCGGCCCGGCACCGATCACATCGGTGGCCTCGGCCTCGATCAGCTCCTGCAGGATGCGCTCGCACACCACCCTGATTGCCTCAACTCCATCGGCCCGACGTAGTGACTCAAGCAGCCGCATCAGCTCAGACTGGGACAAGGCCATCGCGTGCTCCTCCGGTCGAACTGCCGGTTCACCAGGGAGACTTGCGCGATGGCCTGCCCTTGCTCAGGGAGCATGCACCGCCAGCGGATGCACGCCCCGGGCAGACACCCGCGCGTTCCGGGACCCTGCCCGGCTACACCACTTCATGGGACGCGATCTGACGAATGTGGGCCATGGCACCTCAGCTACTGCGCGCTTACTGTCGAGGACCGTCTCTGCTCGACCACAAGCAGTTCCTATTGGCGTGAATTCTTACCCCGGAAAATGACTCGGAGCGCTTCTTGCGGTCGGGCTCCTCGTCGCTGCGCAGCCCCATGTCCTTCAGGATCCGTACCGGGCGGCCGAGTTCGCGCTTGAGGCGGTCGACGATCGGCGTCCAGGCGCTGGAGACCACGCTCTCCTTGGCGCTCTAGCGGCAGTACGGGCTGCCCATCCGGGGGGAAGCGTCCGTACGTCGCGGTCTCGGTCAGCAGACTGCGCGGCATCCGGGTGCCATCCGGGCCCGGCATGGTGCGGGTGACCTCCCGGTGCCGGTCGGCTGGCACCCCGAAGGCAGCGCTCTGCAGTGCGGCGAGCTCGGACATCCCGGGATATCGGATGCCGTTGGAGACGACCGGAGGCCACTCCAGCACGGCGAGGCTGGAGTGGTAGGAGATCACCCGGTCGTCCACACCGGCGGCCTGGGCGGCTTCCATGAACGCGGCCATCATGACCGCGCTGTCCTTGCCACCGGACACCTGGGGCGCCGACAGGTCGTAGGAGGTCAGATCGGGCGCGGCGGGCAGGCGGTGGGCGTAACGCGAAGACATGGCAGCTCCAAGGAGACGAGAACGGGAGGGCGGTTGGACTGGGCGCCCGATCGCGGACGCGGTGCCGGCGCACTGGTTACGCCGCTGCAGGCTCGGGGTCGGGACGCTTGGGGTAGGGCCGCAGCACGGGGAGACCAAGCTCGATCTCCTCCCGCTCGCGGCGGGTTCGGCCGAGCCGGAACACGTAGCGGCACGCACCGAGGTGCCGGATGTTGCGGGCGCCGACCGCCGCAGGGCCTCACGCAGCCAAAGGGCCGGGTCGCAGCCGGGCCGCGGCCGCGGAGTGCCGAGCGCCACGAGCTGGGCGGCGGCGTACTCGTGCCCCTGCTCCCGGCGGCGGATCTTCTGCGTCGCCCGGGCGGAAGCGCGCAGGTTCGTGGATTCTCGGAAGGTCGGGACCGGCAACCCGCACGGGTACAGGCCATTTCCCAGGATTGCGCGGTGGGTTCGGCTCGTACCCGACGAATGGGCTACTAGCTGATGCGAGAACGATTTCTGGTTCTCGGGTCGTGTCTGATCGTGTGCGCGCAGAATGAAGTATGGGGACAGACCAGGTCGAGGAGATTGAGGAGCCGGAACCCGGCGGCGTCCGCCTGCGCCAGGGCGTGGTGGAGATCTTCGACGGCGAGGAGCGGCTGCTCTACACAGACGACGGCGAGTCGGCCGCGTCGCGGGCCCGGCGGTCTTCAACGCGCGCCGGAACATCGATCGACTGCGTCACTGCCAGACCCGGTCCGCGTCAGGCTGGCTGTGGTCGTTGTCAGGCTGGGCCGGCGTCGGCTGTACCACTGACAGATGACTCCTGGATTCACCGACGGCACGGCAGATTGACGGAACGCCGTGGTTGTTGTGTCTCGTGAGCAATCGCTACCCGCTGGGAGGACCATCGTCTCCCGCTCGGCTTCGCCAGCGAGCGAGGTTGTCTCGTGTGGCAAGAGTGTCGAGGTGATCAGGGCCTAGCACTCGTAATTGATCTTCTAGTACCTCGGCGCATCCGCTGACAGCGGTAGACACATCGCCTGACATTCCCTGGTAGTGAGCTAGACGTCCCCGAATCCCCAGTGTGTCGGGATGATCAGGCCCCACCACTCGAATCAGGTTGGGAAGTAGTTCAGTGAGCATGGTGGCAGCACCGACTGCATCTCCTGTCTCGCCTCGCCAGTGAGCAAGGTTCCCCTGGTCTGAGAGAGTGTGAGGGTGGTCAGGGCCCAGTATCCGCATCCTGTCTTCCACCAGCTCGGCGAACAAAGCAGCCGCACCGACTGCATCACCCGATACCCCTGTCCACCATGCGAGGATCGCGCGGCTGGACAGGGTTTGGGGGTGATCTGCGCCCATCACACGGACCAAATCGGGCAGTAGTTCTGCCATGGCAGAGGCAGCGCCAGGGGCATCCCCCGCACCTCCCCTCCATCGAGCGAGTCTGCTCCGGGCGGTGAGCGTGTCAGGGTGATCTGCGCCCATCACGCGAACCAAGTCAGGTAGCAGCTCTGCGTACGCGGTAGCAGCGCTAGTCGCATCTCCTGACATCCCCCGGTAGTTAGCAAGATAGCTCCGGGTGGCGAGCGTATCGCGGTGATAGGGACCCAACACCTTTGTCATGGTCCCCAATAGCTGCGCAAAGGTCGCCGCAGCACCTGCCGCGTCCCCGGCCTCCGCCCGCCATAAGGCCTGGCCGCGCCGGGCGATTAGGACTTGGGGATGCTCCGCGCCCAGACGGGCTTCGGCAGCGTCAGCAAGATGAGCGTAATGATCGCGGGCCTCGATGGTTTGTCCGATTTCACCAAGGCTCAGTCCAACGCGATATAGCAATGAATGTACATCAGGTAGGTAGAGGGAATCTTCGGCGCAGCGCGCGAGTGCAGTCGCATTGGCGCGCAGGATCTGGGCAAGGGTGGTGTCGCGCTCAACGGCGGGCCAGGCGGTGACCAAGGCATCGGCGGCGGTACGCGCGAGCTGATTGCGTTGGTGAACAGTGAGGGTGTCACGAGTGGCGCGCTGAATGAGCTGGTGAACACGGACGGCCTGGTTCGGAGTGGCAGATGTGTGGTCGATGAGGTTGAGCCGGTGCAGGGCCCGCAGGGCGCGCATCGCGTCCCGGGGGGAGATCGGGCTCGTTTCCTTGGCGATCTGCGGGCCGGTTGGGGTGCGGTGTGCGGTGAGGCAGGTGAGGACGGGGGGACTGGTCAATACATGCTGAGGGATGCCGTTGGGGTCGAGCAGGGCGGCTATTTCGAGCATGGGGCGGGCCAGGCCCGTGGGACGCAGGGTGTCGGCGCGGTCGATGGAGAGGGACCAGGCTGCGGCGAGGGGGAGAGTCTGTTCGTCGGGGAGGTGGTCGGGCGCGGTGTCGGCGAGCGTGGTTGTGCGGTCGGCGAGTAGTGCGCGGTAGATGGACAGGTCCTCGCCGGAGTCGATGAGGTAGGCAGATGCCTGGGCGAGGGCCAGGGGCAGATTTCCAAGTTCGTTGGCCAGGATGGCGAGTTGGCCGGGGGGCTCTTTTCGGCCGTGGGCGGCCAGGGACGTGGTGAGGTAGGCGAGCGCTTCGCTTTCCCTGAACAGACCGACCTCGATCAGGCGGCGGGTGTCTCCGGTCAGGGCGGCGTCGCGGCGGCGGGTGGTGACTAGAGTCCGGCCGTGGGGGCTGGTAGGCGGCCATAGGCCGCGTAGGTCGTCGGGGTCAGCAATGTCGTCCAGGACGATCAGCCACCGACACGGCTTGGCTCGAGCCTTCGGTGTCAGCCAGGCAAGAAAGGCCTGGGCAGCTTGTTCGGGGTCGTCAGGATCGGCCTGGCATAATTCGGCGCCAGCTTGCGCGTAGCCAGTCACGATCGGCGAGCGGGCGCTCGCGGTGACCCAAACCAAAACGTCGAGGCTGCCGTCCTGCCAGGCGGTGCGGGCGTAGTCGGCGGCGAGCTGGGTTTTGCCTACCCCGCCCATCCCGGTCAAGACCTGGCCCAGCACGGTGGTGCCACTGCTCTCGACCACGGTCCGCAGATGGCTCACCTCGACGCGGTGCTGGAAGGACTGCGCCCTGGAAGGGATGACACCGACTTGGTGCGGCCAGGGGACCGGCTCCCGGGGCACCCTCTGCTGCACCACGGTCAGTTGATTGATGCTCACCTGGTGGATGTAGCCGGTGTTGGCCAGCCCACCCTCGGATGCTGTTGCGTCCCCGGTACCTGATACCCGTATGGGAGGGGTGGGGACGCCGTCGGTACGTGGCGCTGGTCCCTGGTAGCCGGTCACCGCGGTGGCTCCGAATACAGCCGCAGCGTTCCCTGTGTCGGTCACCGCTGCCTCTGTGTCGGCGGTGTCTATGTGGTCGACTGGACGCTTGCGCATTCCGGCCACGCGACCGTTCCTCCTTGGCTTTCCGTCCTGTGCCTGGGCCGAATCGGTCAGGTGTAGTCGATGCCGCTGACAGCGCTACTACCGTCGCCGGTGGCGGTGGCGTCCCCGGTGTTTCCCGACCGAGCCGATCCGCCGCCCCGGCCCTTCGGACGCCTGACACCTGTGACGGCTCTTCCTCCACGGCTTGCTCGGGCCTGTCCAGTCCTGACCGCCGTGTCATCCGTGTGGTTTTCCGGGGACTGGAACAACGCCCACAGCAGCGCGGCGATGCCAACGGCCGCCTGGATGGAGGCCCCGGTCAGCTGCCCCCTATCAGGGTTGTTCAGGAGCCAGACCACTGGCGTGGATACGACGCCGACTGCTGCCAGCACGATGACCGTGATCTTCCACCACTGCGACACGATGGCCCTTCCCTCGCCGCGACACGCCCTCCGACCGGCTGGCGGCCCGCCACTTCGTGATGTCCCGTGACGGTTTGTCTGAAACAAGCACGCCTCTCGGTAGCACGGTGGTTCCCGCGTACATGGCCTGGAATTGGCTGAGACAGGATCCGATGCCGAGCGCGGCGCCTCCGCCCCAGGGCTGTGTCCAATGTGGTGAGGCGGACGAGCCGTTTGCAGCAGCAGATGGAGGCTGCGAGGCCGAGAAAGGAAGGGTAGTTGCTGGCCAGTCCTGGTTGCCTTCTGGGCGGAGTGGGCCGGCCCGTGCAAGTGATGATGCCCGTCCTGGAGGCGATCTCAGCGCAGCACGCGGAGACGATCGAGGTCATCAGGCTCACCATCGACCAGAACTATCTGACTCCCCAGCAATACGAGGGCGAGACCGTCCCGACATTGTTCGTCTTCTAGGGCGGAAAGGTCGTCAAGTCCACGGTCGGGGCCACGCCGCAGAGCAAGATCAAGAGCGAGCTCCGCGACCTCGTCCTGGCGTAGGAGGAAGACGTGAAGGGCCTCGCCCCAGTGCGCCCCGACCTTCGACACCGAAGGCAAGACTTCGTCGGCCTGCCCGCCGAGTAGACGGTGCGTGCGACCGTTGCTGAGGCCGCGCGGCGAAGCTCCCCCGGCTACCGGGGCAGCTTGGCGGTGCGTTCGGGGTGGGCGGCGGTGACATAGCGCATGGCGGTCTGCTCGGTGATGCCGAACAGGCGCATCAGCCGGAGGGGATCGGCGCTCTCGGCTGCTTCGTTGAGGATGCGGTCCTGACGCAGACCGCTCAGGGTCAGCCCACGGGGCAGGGCCCCGCTCAGCAAGCCGATGCTGACGGGCGGATGGTCGGGGTCGACCGCGGACTTCTGGCTGACCAGCAGATGGGGGTTGGAGGAGGCGGGCCAGCGCTGGTGGCGGTAGACCGTCCAGTCGGCGGCGAGTTGGTGGGTGAGTTCCTCCAGGTAGAGGGTGTGGCGCAGCAGACCGCGCCGTACTTCGAGGGTGCCGCGGGAGAGATCGAGGCCCGTGGTGTGCAGGGTCCGGATCTCCTTGCCGGGCAGCGCGTGGACGGCGGCGAGGGCCACGACGAGGCGGCCGAGCGGTGTCGTGGCCTGATCGAGCAGCCCCATCAGGAGGTCGGAGGGGATGGACTTCGGGATGCCCTTGATGTCGCCGACCGGGAGGTCCCGGGCGGGGTTGCGGAAGATCATACGTTCGCGCTTCAGCGCGCGGAACAGGCTGCGCAGTGCCGTGGCCAGCCCTCGGCGGGCGTAACCGGACACCCCGTCCACGACGGCCTCCACTTGGTCCTTGGTGATCTCCCTCAGTGAGGTCACGCCGTCGGTCGTGGTCCAGGAGGCGAGGGTGGGTTGGAGGTTGGTGAGGTAGCGGCGGATGCCGTCGTACCCGCGCGGCTCGCCCTCGCGGGGGCCCTGTTCGCGCATGGCCTTAACCCAGGTGCTCACTTCGCTCGCGACGGGCTCCGGCAGCGCGGTGAGGGCCGACTTGATCCACGCCAGATCCGCGTCCCGATGCAAGGTGGGGTCCTCCACCAGCAGGCCACGAACGCGCAGGAACTGGCAGACGGGCTTGGCGGCGAGGTTCACGTCGATCCCAGCCAGGTCGTAGACGTCGCGCTCGAAGACCGCCGTGTCGGCGCCGAGCCAGTACAACAGGATCGTGAGCGTGCGTGTGTTCTTCCGGTAGTCCGGCCGCTGCCCCGGCCGAGTGCGGGTGAAGTCCTCGGCCAAGCGGCGAGCGGTCGCGGTCAGCGGCGGCTCGCCCAGAGGCATGCTCCGTAGCCGGGCCAGCACCGGGGCCCAGTCACGCCGGATCGTGAACAGCAGCATCTGCCCGTGGCTCGTATGCAGAGCAGGTCGTCGCTCGTCGTAGTTCGGGACCTCGCTGTCGCCAACCGGAAACGCCTCGAACGGCCCGCCCTTGCCGGTCGGCATCGAGATCACCAGCTGCGTGAACCGCTGGGAGGCGGGACGGGCTTCGTCGAGGAGACGGTAGGGGTGGCAGCTGCGGCAGCGGCCGTCGCGCAGTGCCAGCCCGTCGCGACTACAGCGGCAGCACCGGCCCCGCTCCGTCCGCTCCCGCCAGTGCCGGCACGGATCACAGACGAATCCTGCCCGCCGACCGGCGGGAATCCAGGCGTGGCAGTCGGCGCACTGGCGCGGTGCCCGAGGCGGAAGCGGCGCCAGATCTGTGCTGTATGGGGTGCGAGCGGGCTGATTCCTCCCGGAAAACCGCATGGGCTTGGGCGCCTCGTGCAGGAGACCGGCCCGCAGCAGGATCAGGCGGACTACGTCCCCGTTTGCTGGCAGGTCCCGCAGCATGGCCTCGGGGAGCCGCTCGGCACCCTCGGCCTCGCGCACGGCCAGGGCGAGGCGGACCATCTCGGCGACCTTGCGGCGCCAGCCCGCGGTCAACCCGTGCTCGGCCTCCATCGCCTCGATCACTGGGCGGACTTGCTCCCACCCGGCGACCGGCCGACCTACGATCGCGCTGATCGTGGCGTCGCCCAGCACCCGGGGCACGGTGAAGAGCGGGACCTGACCGTGTACCTGTGCCTCCAGCACCGGCGGGCCGACGGGAGCGGCCCGCTGCTGCCGGAGCTTGGTCCACCACTCAACCCCCACACTCCGACCATTCTTGGTGGGCCGGCGCAGCGGCCGAGCCGACGCCGACCGGTCGGCGTACGTGCCGCCGACCGTGAGTTGGACCGGCCGCGGCCGCGCCTCCTCCAGACCCAGGGCCCACTCGGCGTCTTCCTCAACTCGGATCGCCATGAGGCACGGCTTGCACAGCCCGTCCGTGTTTAGGTGTGCCTCGTGCCGGCACCGCGGGCACGCCCCGCGCTTGGGGTACTTCCTCGCCCAGGGTCGGCACCCGTCACACACCCGATACCAATGCACCACCAGCCACCCCAGGCACACCGGACAACTCCGCGCCAGCCCCTCCCCACGATCCCCCGCCACCGGACAGCCCCCTCAACTCGGCGGGAGTGAGCGCGGCCCGGCACCACGACGGCCGCGCGGCACCGGCCGTACCGGGCCCGCTCCCGGCCCTTCTTCGGCGCCGACCGCGCGCTGACCGGACTCCGGCGCCGCCTGGCCCGCCGCGAGCGGCTCGGCCTGGAGCAGGTCAGCGACCGTGCAGTTCAGCGCGGCGCACATCTTGTCCAGGTCATCGAGGCGCACCGTGACCGGCGTGCCGCTCCACAGTGCGGCCACCTTGCTCAGCGACGGGTTGAACCCGACCTGCTGAAAGGCGGCGAGCACCTCGGTCGGCCGCCACAGGTCCCGCTGGGCGGCCACCATCCGCAGATTCCATTTCACCGAAGGTTCCCCTTGTCCATCACCAGTCGCTGGGCCGCCCGGGAGCTGGCCGCCAGATTCGCGAGCTCCGGGTCAGCGTGCGCAGTCGCCATGTACCGAAGAGTCGTAGTTGCCCAGTCGTGTCCGAGGACCTTCTGGACCTCCCAAAGTGTCATCCCACGCTCGTAGTTGTGGGTCGCGCAGGCATGGCGCAGCAGGTGCGGAAACAGGTCGGTGACTGGGCCCGTCAGGTAGTGCGCGGCCGCGGTGTGCAACGCCTTGCGGAACGTCGAAGACACGATCGCCGGCGCGATCGGCACGTTCAGGTCGGCGATCGCCTTCGACTTGCGCTCCGAGGGCCACAGCGGTGCCCGCGGGTGCTCCGCGTCGTCTCCGAACTCGCCCCGAATCTCCTCGATATACCACCACAGCAGGGCACGGCCCTCCTGGAACAGATACGCCTCCCTCGGGCGGGGACCGGAGCCCCGGGCGCCCTTGCCTAGGACGACGAAGCGACCCCACTGGCCGTGCTCCCAGTGGATGTCACCCAAACACACCCCGCACAACTCCGCTGCCCGGACGCCGGAGAGGTAGGCGACCTTCGTCATCACGTAGTCGCGACAGGCGACCGCGTACTTCCGTGCGTTCGGCAGGTCCTCGCGCCAACGGCCGAAGAAGTCTTTCATCGCCCTCTGGGACGGCGGGATGCGCAGCCCGAAGTCCCCGCGGTGACGCGGCCGGTTGAACGGGTCAATTGGCGACTCGACGGAGGTACCGAAGCGGCGCATGATCTCACCGGCGTAGCGCTGCTCCAGGAATGCGAAGTACGCGTCGATCTTGTTGATCTTGCCGCGCAGGGTCGACTGGGCCCGCTTGCCCGGTCCTGCGAAGTATCGGTCGACCTCGCGGGAAGTCAGCTGCCACGGAACGGTGCCGTAGAACTCGCAGACCTCGATCACCGGTTTGATCAGCCCGTCCAGCGTCGTGGGCGCCAGACCTGCGGCATCGCGCGCCCACTGGTACTCGGACAGCGTGTCGAGGAAAAAGCTCTCCTCGTCGTGCACCGAGATCCGGGCCTGGCGCCGCCGTTGCAGCGTGACCACGTCCGCGAGCCCGGTTTCCACCGACACGTCGGCGGGGTCTATCACGACCGCCGGGTCCTGAGCCGGGGGCACGAGAGTCAGCACGCGACTTTCGGAATCTGCCACGAGAACGCATATTACAGCGATCACTCGCAGATTTTGCGAGTTACTGCCGAGATGTCACGTCAGAGGTCGGGGCGAGCCGATGCGGTGGTCTACCTGCTGAGATGCGGCTTCGCGGTCGTCGGTCGTCCCACGGGAACCCGCGCATACTCCACTATTGAAGACGGTGCCGTCCGGCAGGAGCTTCACCGTCCGCGCGGTGGCCCGGCCGGCGTACACGGCGTTCGTAGCGGCGTAGATCGTCCCCACGTGCCCGGGCATGACCAGGACCCCGGTAGAGGTCCGCCGCGGGACGGGATCGGCGAAGGAGACGACGCCCCGTACCCCGTCGGCGTGCAGGGTGCGGAAGCAGCGCGCGAGGAACCAGCTCTCCGAATTTCCGGGGCATTCCGGCAGGAGCACGAACCGGGAGCACTCGACGGACTGGCTGAAGGGGGTGTTCTGCGCACCGGAAACAGCCATCACCACAGCACAAGGCCCAGTTTTCCTACAGGTCTATGGGTTGACCCACTGGGGCAGGGCTCCTTCGTGCCTGTCCGCCGGTCTTGCCGCCAGTGAGGGCGATGTCCAGGTGAGCGAGCAGCGCGTCGAGCGTGGCCAGTTGCTGCGGTTCGAGCTGGCCGAAGTGCTGGCGCAGTACATGCGCGCCCGCTTCTTCCGCGGCCGTCAGTGCCGCGCGGCCCGTCTCGGTGAGGGAGACGGTCTTGCGGCGGCGGTCTTCGGGGTCGCCGGTCCGGGCGACCATGCCGAGGCGCTCCAGGCCTTCGACGATCTGGGTGACGGAGCGCGGTGCCTGGCCGAGGGAAGTGGCCAGCTCCGCCTGGTGGAGTACACCGCGGCCAGCCAGTGCCTGAAGGACTTTGGTGCGGGAGAGGGACAGGCCGGCGGTTGCCAGCATGCGCTGGTCGACCTGTTCGCGCAGGGTGTACGCGAGGGTGAGGAAGGCCAGTCCCACCTGCTCCGGGGCGCTGCCCGGCGTCGTTGATTCGTGCTGCTCCATGGTTCGGGTATCCTCGCACAACATAATCGTGAGGTACCTCATGAAAGGGGTTGTGGGATGGATCGTCCCGTCGCCGTGATCACCGGAGCCACCTCCGGACTGGGCCGCATCGCCGCCTTCGAGCTGGCCCGCCAGGGCTACCGCATCGGCACCGTTGCCCGCTCCCGCAGCAAAGCGGAAGCCCTCGTCACCGCCCTCAAGGCGGTGACCGACGAGTCCGTCGACGTCTTCCACGCCGACCTCGGCCTGCTCTCCGACGCCCGCCGCGCGGGCGAGGAGATCGCCGCGCACTACCCGCGTCTGGACGTCCTCGTCAACAACGCCGGCCTGCACGCTTTCGCGCAGCGCGTCACCACCGAGGGCCTCGCGGACATGACGGCGGTGAACTACCTCGGCCCGTTCGTCATGACCGACGCGCTGACGGCGAAGCTCGGTGCCTCGGCGCCGGCCCGGATCGTCAACGTCGCCTCCGAAGCGGCCCAGCAGGCGAAAACGATCGCCCCGGCCGAGGACCTGCGGCGCACCGAGGCCTACACCCGCCGGGAGTCGATGGCCCTGTACGGGCGCACGAAGCTGATGACGATCATGTGGACGCAGGAGCTGGCCCGCCGCCTGGATGCGGACAAGGTGACCGTGAACTGCTGCGACCCCGGTTTCAACGCCACCGGCCTGGGCCGGGACCTGCCCGGCTCTGCCGTTCTTCAGCGGGTGCTGAACATCCTGAGGATCGGTGATCCCCGCAAGGGGGCCGGCATCATCGTGCGGCTCGCCACCGACCCGGCGTTCGCGGGCACCACCGGCGGTTACTTCTCCGCCCGCGACGCCCGCCCCCTGCAGTGCCCCGAGCCCGGCAGGGACGCGCGCGTGCAGCGGGAGCTGTGGGACGCGACCGCGGCGCTTCTCGCCGCCCGCCCGGCCGCCTGAGACCCGGCACACCCGCCTCAAGGAGGACACCGCCCGGTACCGGGGTACCGCCCCGGGCACGGATTCGTCCTCCAGTAGCTCTTTTCGGCCGCACCCGGCTCCTACGTTCATGGGCGGAGCCTGTCGGGCTCGCCCTCACACATCCGTCTTTCTCCTGGTGGGAGTAATTTTCGTGGCCACCTTTCTCTACCGGCTCGGCCGGCTCGCCTTCCGGCGGCGCCGGCTGGTGCTGCTGGCCTGGATCGCGGTGCTCGTCGCCGCGGTCATCGGCGTCAGCAGCGTGTCGGGCAGTACGACGGACGACTTCACGCTTCCCGGAACCCAGTCGCAGCAGGCCATCGACCTGCTGGAGAAGGAGTTCCCGCAGGCCTCGGCCGCCGGCGCCACGGCCCGGGTGGTCATCGAGGCTCCGGACGGGCAGAAGCTGACGTCCGCCGCCCACAAGCAGGAGGTGGAGTTCCTGGTCGCCGACCTGCGCAAGGCACCGCAGGTGGCGAGCGTCACCGACCCCTTCACCGCCGGCCTGGTCAGCTCCTCGGCCAGCATCGCCTACGCCCAGGTGACCTACTCCGTCCCGCAGGCCGACATCACTCCCGCCGCGTCGGACGCCCTGCACGCGGTGGCGGACAAGGGCGAGGAGGCGGACCTGAAGATCAGCCTCGGCGGCAACGCGGTGCTGGAGGAGGAAGAGAGCAACGCCGCCGAACTGATCGGCCTGCTGGTCGCCGCCTTCGTCCTGGTCATCACCTTCGGCTCGCTGGTCGCGGCAGGGCTGCCCCTGCTGTCCGCGATCGTCGGCGTCGGCATCGCCCTGTGCGCCATCACCGTCGCCTCGTCGTTCGTCGACATGGCCTCCAACGCGCAGACCCTGGCGCTCATGCTGGGTCTGGCGGTGGCCATCGACTACGCCCTGTTCATCGTCTCCCGCTACCGCACAGAGCTGCGTGAGGGGCACGCCCCCGAGGAAGCAGCCGGGCGCGCCCTGGGGACCGCGGGCTCGGCGGTGGTCTTCGCCGGACTGACCGTCGTCATCGCGCTGGCCGGTCTGAGCGTCATCGGCATCGCGATGCTCACCACCATGGGCCTGGCCGCGGCCTTCGCCATCACCGTCGCCGTCCTGGTCGCGCTCACCCTGCTGCCGGCGACGCTGGGCTTCACCGGGACCCGCGTGGCCAACGGCCGCCTCACCACACGTCGCGTGCGGGCCGAGCAGCACGGCCGGCGCGTCACGATGGGCGTTCGCTGGGGCCGCTTCGTCACCCGCCATCCCTGGAAGATGCTGCTGGCGTCGGTCGTCGGTCTGGGCGTGCTGGCCATCCCGGCACTGTCGCTGCGGCTGACCCTGCCCGACGACAGCATGGCCGCCCCCGGCAGCACCCAGCGCGTGGCCTACGACACGCTCAGCAAGGGCTTCGGTCCGGGCTTCAGCGGCCCGCTCACCATCGTTGTCGACGCACGGGACAGCGACGACGCGAAGAGGGCGGCCACGGACACCTCCGCCATGCTGGACGGCCTCGACGACGTCGCCACCGTACGACCCCCGGTCTTCAACGAGGCCGGTGACGTCGCCCTGATCACCGCGGTGCCGAGCAGCCCGCCCACCAGCCAGGAGACCGTCGACCTGGTCGCCGACATCCGCGACCGCAGCGACGCGGTGGAGAAGGACAGCGGCACGCAGGTGATGGTGACCGGCACAACCGCGCTCAACATCGACGTCTCCGCCAAGCTCGGCGAGGCCATGGTGCCCTACCTCGCCATCGTCGTCGGCCTCGCGCTGGTCCTGCTGCTCCTCGTGTTCCGCTCGGTCCTGATCCCGATCAAGGCCGCGGCCGGCTTCCTGCTCAGCGTCGTCGCCACTCTCGGCGTGCTGGTCGCCGTGTTCCAGTGGGGCTGGCTCAAGGACGTCTTCGGCGTCGACGAGACCGCCCCCATCGTCAGCCTGCTGCCCATCCTGCTGATCGGCGTGGTCTTCGGCCTGGCCATGGACTACGAGGTGTTCCTCGTCTCCGGGATGCGCGAGGCATACGTCCACGGCGCCGGCCCCACCGAAGCGATCGTCACCGGGTTCCGCCACGGCGCCCGTGTGGTCACCGCCGCCGCCATCATCATGATCTCAGTGTTCGCCGGGTTCCTCCTCGACGACATCGCCCTGGTGAAATCCATCGGCATGGGCCTGGCCACCGCGGTCCTCTTCGACGCCTTCGTCATCCGCATGACCCTCGTCCCCGCGGTCATGACCCTGCTCGGCGCACGGGCCTGGGCACTTCCCCGCTGGCTCGATCGCATCCTGCCCAACGTCGACGTGGAAGGCGAGAAACTGCGCCAGGTCCTGGCGGAGCGCGACCGCCCCGCACACGTCCCCGCACAGAGCGACCAGGAGCCGACGGCACCCGCCCCCCTCGGGTAGGCACACCCCCGGCACACCCCGACCCCGCCTGCCGGCCCCTATCCCCCGAGGGGCGGCAGGCGGTCCCCAGGGGGCCCGGACAGCACACCGTGCACCGCACAGCGGCTGTCCGGGCCCCTTTTGCCCCCGCCCGCCGGTTCACGCTCCAGGACCGGCGAGCGGCCTGCCCGGACAGCGAAAAGGCCCCCACCTGCCATGAGCGAGCCGACCACCCGAGAACCCGTACGCGACACCTCGTCCCATGCTTCCCGGCTTCCGCGTTCCCTTACGAGCGACCCCGACCACCGCGTCACCGTGTCGATCATCAGCGGGCTGGCCGCGTGGCGGATCCTCGACCGCGACCACCCCCGGCTGCGACTGTGGGCCGTTCCAGTCTTCTGCGCCGCCCTTGGACTGCCCTCCCTGCTCAACCCGGCCAACCGCACCCACCTGCCCAGCGAGATCGTCCTCACGCTCGCCTACACCGTTCCTCTGCTGTGGCGAGAACGACACCCCGGCCTGGTGTTCGCGATCACCACAGCCGTCTCCGTCCTCGCGCTGCCGCTGAACGTCCTCAACGGCGCCGACGCGGCCCGGATCGTCGCGCTCTACAACGTCGGCCGCTACGGCAGGCACCGCCATCTGGTCATCGCCTGCACGGTCACCGCCGCCCAACTCATCGTCTGGGTCGCGGCGTTCTGGGGAAACGGCCAGCTGCAACACGCCAAGCGCCCGGAAATCGTCACGCTGCTGGCCATGCTCGCCGTGACCGCCTGCGCCGGACTGGCCCTCACCGGACGGCTGGCTAAGGCCTACATCGTGGCCCTGGAGACCGAGAGGGACCAGCAGACCCGCCTGGCCGCGGCCTGGGAACGCACCCGCGTCTCCCACGAGATGCACGACATCCTCGGCCACACCCTCGCCGTGATCATCGGCCTCGCCGACGGAGCCGCCGCCCTGGCCAGATCCCGCTCGGAGAGATCCGCCGACGCCCTCGACCTCATCGGCGACAGCGGCCGCGAGGCCCTCGCCGAACTGCGCCGCCTGCTCATCGTGGTCGACAACCCCGCGCCACAGCGGGACACCACCCCGCTCGCCCCGCAGCCCACCCTCCAGGACCTGCCCGCGCTGCTCCACCGCGTCCGCGCCGCAGGCCCCACCGCCGACCTGCACACCGACGGGGACCTGACACCGCTCAGTCCCGGCCTCCAGCTCACCGTCTACCGCATCGTGCAGGAAGCCCTCACCAACACCCTCAAACACGCCGCGGCCGACACCACCGTGTCCGTCAACCTGCACACGAACGAGGAGTCCATACACGTCACGGTGGAGGACACAGGCCCGGCGCGCGCGGCAGGCAGCGAACGGCACGGCAGGCACAGCGGGCAGGGCCTGGTCGGCATGCGCCACCGCGCCGCCCTCTACCAGGGCCGCATCAGCGCCGGCCCGACCCGCGCCGGCGGCTGGCGCGTCCACACCGTCCTCAGCACCTCCCGCACCCTGCCCAGCGCCGTCACGGAGAAGCACCGCATATGACCACCGTCCTCATCGTCGACGACCAGACCCTGCAACGCCTGGGCTTTCGCATGCTCCTCGAAGCACAGCCGGACATCTCGGTCGTCGGCGAAGCCTCCCAGGGCCAGGAGGCCGTCCGCCTGACCGCGGAACTCCGCCCGGACGTCGTCCTGATGGACGTCCGGATGCCCGGCGTCAACGGCATCGAAGCCACCCGGCGCATCGTCGAGTCCGGCGGCCGTTCGCGGGTCCTGGTCCTGACCACCTTCGACCTCGACGAATACGCCTACGAGGCCCTGCGGGCCGGCGCGGCCGGCTTCTTCCTCAAAGACGCACGCCCCGAGGAACTCGTCGTCGGTATCCGGACCGTGGCGGCCGGCGACAGCGTCATCTCCCCGAGCCTGACACGCAGACTCATCGACGCCTTCACCACCTCGCACCCACAGCGAACGTTCGGCTCTCCCGTCCTCAGCCCCGAACAGCGACGACAACTGACCGCCCTGACCGAACGCGAACGCGAAGTCCTTGCCGCCATCGCCACGGGATGGTCCAACACCGAGATAGCCGCCCACCTCCACCTCGCCGAGTCGACGGTCAAATCCCACGTCAGCCGCATCCTGGCAAAGATCGATGTCCGCGACCGCGTACAAGCCGTCATCTTCGCCTACGACGTGGGCCTGGCCCACCCCCACTGAACCCTAACGAGCAGGCATACGCCCCCTCAGATGCCGTCGTCCGACGCGCCCGTCCCGCCGCCGACCCCGACCGTTCGATAACCCTCCCGGAGCACTCCGCCGTCATGCACCGACACCTCAACCCCAGCACCCACTACGGGCAATGCCCCTCCAGCCCGTTCCCACCGGCTGAGGCAGCGGCATGAGCACCCTCGCGCAGACAGTCACCGTCGCCGCGGCGAGCATCGTCACCTCGGCCGCCACACACCGCTACCTCTACCTGAGGCTCGTCAAAGACGTCACAGCGTCCGCCCGGCTGCGCCGCGCGGGCCGGGCCGCGGCAGTCGCCCTGACGATCCTGGTCCCCACCGGTGTCCTCGCCGCCCAGTACGCGAACCCGACACACATCGCCTGGCTGGCCTGGCCGACCTTCGTCTGGGTCGCCCTGGCCGCCTACCTGCTGATGACGCTCGTCGTCCTGGAGATCCCCGTACGCCTCACCGCGCATGCACTGCGGCGCCGCACCGGATCCGGCCTCGTAGTTCCCACGCAGGCACCCCGAGTACCGGTCGGTCAACAAGGCCACTCCGTCGCGGCTCCGGTCACAGCCGACCCGCAGCCCCAACCGGCCCAGGGCGCACTGCGGATGATGGACCGCCGTCTCGTCCTGGCTCGCTCAGTCGCGCTGCTCGCCACCGGAACCGCCGTAGCCGCTACCGGCTACGGCTTCCACCGCGGCCTGGGAGCACCCGACGTGAAAGTCGTACCCGTAGCCCTGCGCCGACTGCACCCCTCACTCGACGGCCTGCGCATCACCATGGCCAGCGACCTCCACCTCGGGCCGTTCTTCGGCCGCGCCCACACCGCCCGCATGGTCCGCATGATCAACGACACCTCGCCCGACATCGTCGCCATCGTGGGAGACCTCTCCGACGGCAGCGCCCAAGACCTGGCCACCCACGCCGCACCGCTCACCCGGCTGTCCTCGACCCACGGCGCCTTCTTCGTCACGGGCAACCACGACTACCGCCACGACATCGACGCCTGGATCGACACACTCGCCGACTTCCGCGTCACCACCCTGCGCAACACCCGCACACTGATCGAACATCGACACGGAGCCATCGACCTCGCCGGCGTCACCGACGTCACAGGCGAGCAGAACCACGACGCACCCGACTACGACAGGGCCCTCGGCGACCGCGACGCCTCCCACCCCGTCGTCCTGCTCGCCCATCAACCCGTACAGGTCCACGAAGCCGCCCGGCACAAAGTCGATCTGCAACTGTCCGGACACACCCACGGCGGAGCCTTCTTCCCCGGCAACCTGCTCGTGCCACTGACCCAGCCCCTCACAGCAGGTCTGGCCACCATCGACCACACACAGCTCTACGTCTCCCGCGGAGTCGGAGCATCCCTGCCACCCATCAGAGTCGGAGCACCACCCGACATCACAGTCATCGAACTGCGCAAGCAATAACGCACGCGTGGCGTCGGTGATCAGAACCAGCACAGCCCGGCCGTTCCGGCCCGGCTTCGGCAGCCGTGCCGCTGGCACCGACAGCGCGGGAGCCGAAGCACGCGTCACCTCGAAGAAGCCGTAACCAACACCCCTGACACGGCGTGCTCTTGTGTCACATCGGCACCCATGGACTTCGTCTGAGGGGCACTGGCCCAGCTGGAATGGCGATGGCGTGTGGGCACCCCTGCCGGGAAGATCCCGTACCGGACCGTCCCCAGGTACGGTCTCCAGGTCGCGACGGTCTGACGGCCTCACCCTGCCGGGGCGCCCCGGCTTCTGCGTACACGGGCTACCCTGCGGGTGGTTCCGCCGCATCCGCAGAGATCAGCCAGCTGTTTTCGACCATCAGCCGCTGGTTGACGTTGCGGAGTGCTTGCATGGCGGCTTCTACTTGGCGGCCGGCTGCCAGTGCTGCGTCTCGTTGCTTGCGCAGTTCCTCGTCCGTTGCAGGGCGGCGTTCTGTTCGAGGAGCATGCGGTTCTCGACTTCGAGGGCCGCGTCGTTGCGGGCGGTCGCTGTTGCCGCCGCCCGCGGCCGGTCTTGGGCTAGGTGGGCGCGGACGGTCTCGGCTTCGGCTTTGAGGTCGCCGCTACGGCGAGGGGTCGGCACGTTTGCGTGGCTGTGAGCTGTGACCCGTACTTTCGAGGAGCCTGGTGTTGTCGGTCATGAGGCGCTGTGTGATGTTGCGCTGGGCCGCGAGGTCTGCCTCACAACGCCGCACGGTGGCCAGGGCCTGGTCCCGCTCGTTGCACAGTGCCTCGACTTCGGCGTCGCGGTGCGGCAGGGCGGCGAGGTCCCCGTGCGCGGCGGCCGCGAGGTCGCGGGTGCGGATCGCGCGCAGCTCGGATCGCGCCGTCTCCAGGTCGCGGCGCAGTGCTTTGTTCTGTTCGAGCAGCATGCGGTTCTCTACCTCCAGAGCGGCCTCCTTGCGGGCCTGGGCTGCGGCCTCGACACGGGGGCGGTGGTCGGCGAGGTGGGCGCGTACGACTTCCGCTTCCGCTTTCAGGTCCCGGTGGCGTTGCAGGTACTGCGGGTTGACCGCGGCCCGGCGGGTGATCTCCGCGTCGGACAGGGGTATGCGGGTCGTGCGCATGCCGGCGATGATGTCGAGCACGCGCCGCCGGCACGCCTGACTGTCGGCACGGCGGCGTGCGGCGGCAGCCAGGCGCCCCGCGTCCAGCGTGTTCTTGCGTATGGGTTTCGAGGCCGTTCCGGGCGGCGCCTGCGGTGGGCGCGCGGTCACGGTGCCTGCCTGGTGAGGAGGATCGGGTCGGTGGTCGGCCGGTCCAGATACTGGCGGCCGGCCAGCACCGCCGCGACGGGAATGACCGTGACGAACCGGTCTCGGCTGTGCATCCAGGACTCGACCGTCGCCCTCTCGCCGTCGGCGAGCGACCCGAGGTCCGTTTCGCACTTGGTGATCAGCTCGTCGCACGGTGCCGTAGGCGGCCTCCAGCAGCGCGAGCTGCTGGGCTTTCGTGTCGCGCAGTTGGCGCAGTTCGGGCAGCTGGGAGAAGTCGGTGGTGAAGAACTTGCAGGAGAAGCAGCGGTAGTAGACCGGGCAGCCGCGCCCGTCGGCACGGACGTTGTTCATCTCGTGGCAGCTGCCACCGGGTACGGGGACCGAGCCGACGCCCGCGCGGGCCCGGTCGGCGAGGTCCTCGTCGCCGCTGCGGCGCCGCAGCCGGCCGCCGGCGATGTCGAACTGGTACTTCGTCGCGATGGCGCGAACCGCCTCGACCCGGCGGGGGTGGGAGACCCGGTAGTACATCTGGGTGGTGGACGGGTCCTGGTGCGCCATCAGGACTTGCAGGATCTCCAATGGGACCCCGGCGTCGGCGCGCAGCTGGGCGTAGGTGTGCCGGAACGAGTAGGGGAACACCCGGGAGCGGTCGAAGTCGTTGTCGTGCTCGTCCACCAGGACGGTGAGCGCGGCCATCCACACTCCGAGCCAATAGCCGACCGAGCTGGAGTCGTAGGGCCGCTCGCCGAGCCGGTTGGCGCGCGAGAGCCGGATAGTGGGAAACAGTGCCATCCGCGGCGACAGTGGGCGGCCGTCTGCGTCGAACCACTGCGGGAAATCCTGCCGCAAGTGCTCTTGCTGACGGGTAATCACCGTGACGTCGGAGGGGTGCAGCGGCAGTTTGTGCCGTCGTCGGACCTTTTGCATCCAGTACACCAGGAATGGGTACCGGCGGCGCTGCACACTGCCGTCGAGAGCCTCGACGTCGATGTCGTGCCACTGGACGCAGTCGAACTCCAGGTGGCGGATCTCCCACGGGCGCCGGCCGACCCGCAGGGCCAGCTCCACGTAGTTGCGCGGCGTGCCGGGCGTGAGTAGCGCGAGGCTGTCCTCCGCCATCAGCTGAAGGAACACCGCCTCCGGCAGGGCGTCCTGGGAGCGGCCCTCCAGCTCGCTCTCCGAGTCGTCGCGCTCCGGGTACGGGGGCACGTCCTGGGCCAGCAGGTGCACATCCCCGGCCCCGTTGCCGGCCAGCCACGAACGGCCCTGGTCGAGGATCTCGCGCAGGGTGTGCAGCAATTCGTAGTAGCGCGGTGGTGTCACCAGCAGCGGACCTTTTCCGCTGACCAGCGACTGAAGGAGGCGTTCTGCGATCACGGTCCGAGCGGGGTCGTCGCGCGGCAAGGACTCGTAGCGGCCGGTATCGCGGGCCCGCTCCGCCAGCCACCGCAGGTACCCGGTCATACCGGCCCGTCCGACCGCCGCCGGCCGGCGTCCTTCCCCGGGCAGAGTGCGCAGGAACATCGCGAACCACCGCACCGTGTAGCCCACCAGCATCAGCCGTGCGCCCGAGGCGCCCGAGGCCGCCAACTGCAGCACGCGCTCCTGGCCGAGGTGGAGCAGCCAGGGCGCGTGGACGTCGCTGAAGTCGACGGTGCCGCCGCGAAACCGCGGGTCCAGCACGTTCAGGCGCACCACCGCGCGGGTGTGCTCCGCCGCCCTGTCCGCGCTCCGCAGCTCGACGTACTGCCGCCAGGTGCGCACATACGTCGTGGTCTGCCCCTTCGGCGGCAGGTCGGCCTGCAGCAGATCGCCGACCGCGTGGGCAACGAGCCACAGCACCGCGGACTTGACCTGACTGGGGCTGATGCGGCCCCCGTTGCGCAGCTGCACCTCGTAGCCCACGAGCACCTGGGTACGCAGAAACGGATCAAGGTCTGAGAGCGGCACCGTACCCAGGGTGGTGTACACCGCCGGGGCGTCCCGAGCCCACGCTCCGAGGTCGGGCCGGCCCTCTTTGGCCCAGCGGCGCTGGTGGGCCGGGCAGAGGCGGGTCCGCCGCAGGTGCGCCCAGCGCGAGCAGACCCGGACCACGCACTCGCCCAGGGTGGGGCGCGGCGGCGGGTTGGTGGCCAGATACTCCTCGACCGTCAGCCCGGCGTAGGCCCGCGTCCGCGCACAGGTCTTGCACAAGCCGCTCGCCTCGGCCGGCCGGAGGCAGCCCACCCGGCACGGGACCTGACGGTACTGGCGTGCCGGAGACGGGGCCGGCGCTGTCGCACACCAGGCGCGGACGTCGACGGGCGAGCCGGCTGCCTTCCATGCGGCATGACAGGTGAAGCACAGCCAGGGGGAATGGGCCGAGGCGCGATCGCAGGACGGGTGTGCGCACGGCCGCAGGGTGTGCCAGCTGGCGCCGAACGGGAAGTGCAGCTCCCACACTGCCCGGTCCACGCCATGCTGGGCGAGGTACGGCCAGTCGGGCTCGACCGGCGCGGACGCCGGCACCCGCTCCCGTCCCGGTGTGGCGGTCATGAGGTGCCAAAGAGGTGATCGGCGACGCTGGTGGCCGCGACGGCCACCTTGGCCTCGGCGACGGTTCGGTAGACATCCTGGCTGCTGATGTCCCGGTGACCGAACAGACTCTGCAGGACGTCCCGGGCGACGTCGAGATCCGCCGCTGTCTCACCGACCAGGTGGCGGAACATGTGCGGGAACAGGTGACGCAGCCCGGCATGAGCGGCCAGATCGGACACGAGGTCCTGCACACGGCGGGCACTGAGTGCTTCGCCGCCGGGCTCACCGGTGGGCCCGGGGAAGGTGACGAAGGCCCAGGGGCTCTCGGCGGCCGGCCGGATCCCGGTGCGCTCGCGCATCCAGTCCGCGTAGAGCATCTCGACGGGGCTGGGGACAGGAACGATCACCGTGTCGCGGTTCTTGTTCGCTGCTCCCTTCGGGTGCCCGCCCCGCTTACGCAGGTGGAGGTGCGGGCCGTGGCGATAGGCACATCCCGGCATCGTGCTGCCGGCCGGAACGAGGTGGATGTCCTCCCGCATCAACGACACCAGTTGGCCCACCCGCAGAGCGCAGCAGGCCATGATCGCCACCATGCAGCGGTCCCTGGCCGTGGCCGCAGCACGCAGGACGGAGGCGAACTCGCGACGGGTGGCGGCTGCCGGCCGCGCGGATGCCCGGCTGGGGCGCCCGTCCACGCGGGTCCGCGGCCGGGCCAGGATGGCCCTGCCGCCGGAGGCGGACGGCACCGTGGTGAACAGCGCGGCAAGGACATCCGCGTCAACCAACTGGAGGTCGGCCAGGTGCAGGTAGAACCCGTGGATGGCGGCCAGCACCGGCACTAGGGTCGACTCCCGGGGCAGGCATCCGTAACCGCGGCCACGGGTCTCGCGCTCCGTGGTCCGCAGATGCATCACGAACGTCGCCAGTTGGAGCGCAGTTTCACTCCGGGACAGCCCACGCTCCTCCGACCAGACGTGAAGCCGCTTCAGATGGCCGGCATAGGTCTTGGTGGTGGACTCCGCGAACGACCTGCCGAAGCGCAGATGCCGCAGGTGCCCGTCGATGTCGTCGACCACCGCGAGGGTGGGGCCGGCCAGTACCGTCCAGTACGCCAGCTCCTCGCTTACAGCAACGCGCACGACCTCCGCGTGCGGCAGAGCCACGGTGCCCACATCGGCAAGCTAGCCGTTCTTGCCTCAGACCTTGGCAAAATGGGCGATCCCGAGACGCCGACGGCCTCGGTCAGCTACGACGATCCATTGCCGCCTGTGGATCCGCCCAGGACCGGGAACTTAGACCCATAGGACTGCCGGACCGGGATCTGTACGAGTGAGTCAACGCGATCGACCGGCGCGCAGAAGGGCGCAGGTGAGGCAGGGACTTGGTGAGGACGGCGGTGCTGACCGGAACCCCGAACACAGCCGCCGCTTCCTGCCGGAGACGTCGTACAGACCGAACTGCACCTTCACCGCGGGCCTTATCTACACCTGTCAAGTAGCTCAGCTGGTCACAGGCTTGGAGCCCCGGCAGGCATGTAAGGCGCATTTCTCGTCAACTCGTCGGCTCCACGGATCGCGCCGCTGGAACTGGTGTGTCAGGGGAACAACCAGAGTGCGGGTCGGCGTGTTCGCGAGGCGCTGATGGGCCCAACACATTCCTGGGGGTAGCGGTGACCGGATCCACCAGCGGGGACTCGCCACTCAAACGCGCCCGCCTGGCACGGAACTTGACGCAGGAGGAAGCTGCCGACGAGCTCAATGCGATCACAGGCGGCTCGACGGACGGCAGTGCCATCAGCGCCTGGGAGGCGGGGCGCAAGCGCACAGGCGCAAAGAACCGCCGGGGCCTGAGTCAGGTCTACCGTGAGCGCCCCGAGATCCTCTTCGCCCATCAGGACGGGACCGACAGCGCGAGCGACCTGGAAGCCGCCGGCACAGACGTGGTCGTGCGGGTGCTCACCCGATATACGGACCTCGTCGAGGCCATGGTCGAGGTGGTCGCCGGAGCGCAGGAGCATCTGGTCGTCACCGGCTCACGCAGTAGAGAGAAGGCCTATCTCGCCGCGATCGAGACAGCGGTGGCTCAGCGGCCTGATCTCGTGCACTACCGGATTCTGTACGGGCCGCCGCGGCATCTGGCGCTGTCCGAGCACCTGGTGCGGCTTCTGGAACTTCGTGATCCGGCCGAGCGCCGCAATGGGGTCAAGACGCTGCACATCCGGATCGTCGAGCCGCTGCAGGCGATGGAACGGTACTTCGTGGCCTCGGAGAACGCGGCGGTGGTCCCCTTGCCTTCATTTCATGGCGCGGAAGGCTTCGACTGCGGAATTCTGTTGGGCCGCGAAGCCGCGGTCGGACTGGTGCAGCATGGCCGGGAGGCGTGCGCGTCCGCGCGGCCGGTGGAGACGTTGGAGGCCGTTCACGCCTTGCCCGTTCGGCACGGCGGAACGTCATGGCAAGGAGACACGTGAGCGAAGACCTGGTGGCGCAGGCCGCCCAGCGATCGGCATCCGTCATCGAACTGGCCCAGGAGCTGATCCGCCGGCCAAGCCGCGGCGGGATCGACGACTACGCGCCCGTGCTCGGGGCCCTGGAGGACTGGCTGTCCGGCCGGGCATTGCCGCACCGGCGCCTGCACGACGAGGCGGGTCAACTTGTCGGCCTGCTGGTGGAGATCACGGGTGGACGGCCCGGCTCCTGGTGGACGCTGGACGCCTGCGTGGATACCGCCTCCTTCGGCGACGAGAGCGCCTGGTCGTTCTCGCCCACGGCCGGCGACGTGGAGTCGGGGTGGCTCCGGGGACGAGGGGCGGCCGACTCGAAGCTGGCGGCGTCGGCCTTCGTGCACATCGCCGCTGACGTTTACGCCCGCGCCGAATCGCTGCACGGTGGCCTGGCCGTTCTCCTCGACGTCGACGAACACACGGGGGGCTTCGGGGGCGCCCGCGCCTACCTGGCCGACCCCGAGGCCGCCCGGCCCGCCGGCGTGATGATCGGCTACCCCGGCATGGACGAGGTAGTCGTCGGCGGCCGCGGCCTCTGGCGCGCCACGATCACCGTCTACGCGCCGTCCGGGCACTCTGGGTCCAGTCGCAGTGTGCTCGGCGCCGTCTCCCGCGCCGCCCGTCTGGTCCAGCTTCTCGACTCGGCCGACCTGCCCGGTAGTCCGATCGACGGCTCGGGTTTCCCGTTGCCACCGAAGCTGTCCATCACCGCGATCCACGGCGGGCAGGGCTTCTCGGTGTCCCCGGACCGGTGCGAGCTGAATCTCGACATTCGCACCACTCCCGCCTTCGACGACCAGGACGCCGAGACCCTGGTCCGCAAGGCCGTCGACGAGCTCGACGCCGAGCTCCCCGGCCCCGCTCCCACCCGCGTCGAGCCGATCGCCTGCTGGCCACCGTTCCGCCTCCAGGACGATGAGCAGCCCGCCGCCGCGCTGATCCAGGCCGCCACGTCTCTGGGGATCGCCGTGCGAACCAAGACGGCGGGCCCGTCGAACATCGGCAACCTCCTCGCCGGCGAGGGAGGGATTCCCGCGACGGCCGGCTTCGGCGTGCCGTATGTGGGGCTCCACGGGATCGACGAGCGCGCCCACCTCGCCGAGCTTCCGCAGGTGTACGCGGTGTACCACCAGGCCGTCCTCGACTTGCTCACCGGCCGCTGACGGCGGTACTTCCTAGTTGGAACCCAGTTTTGTCCTACCCCACGAACCAGGAAGTCCCCAACTCCTGATCTGTTGGGGCGCGTTGCTCCGCGCTCTCATAGAGGAGTCCAAGAGGCCGCACGGGAGCCTGCACCGCCCCGTGCGGCCGACGGACCAACCCGACAGACCGACTCGTGGAGGTATCCCGTGGAGCACGCCGAGTTCGAGACCGTCAGCTACACCGCGCCCGTCATCAGCATCCTGGGCACCGTCACCGGCGCCACCTTCGGCAGCGCCAGCGCCAACAACGCGGACGACACCGAGTACTGGCAGTAGTAGCGCCCCGCGAACAGGGAGTACGCCGGTGAGCGAGTGCCCGGGACACCTTCGGCTTTCAGCCGGTGTCCCGGGCGCTCGCCCGTGAAAGGCACCATCAGCGACGGGCGGACGAAGGGACCGAGGTGGGCACCATGCGGTTCACTGCGGGAAGGTTCACCACGCGCAGGGGCGACGAGGGCCTGCACGGCTGGCAGCCCCGCCAGGCAACCATCGCGTACGACCACGGTGCGGGACGGATTTGGACGACCGGGTACGCGCCCGGAGAGATCCGCACCCGTAGCGACGGTCACAGCGATGTGCTCGTGATCGGCTGCTGCCTGGCCACCGACCAGGAGCTCGCTGCGGCCCAGCAGGAGGCGGGCGGGCGCGACAACTGGGCGGCCGCCACCCGGCTTTCGGGCAGCTACCTGAGCGTCGTACGGACCGGGCCGACATGGCGCATCACCGGCACCCGGGCCGCCACGGTCACCGTGTACTGGCTGCCGCTCGACGACGGCGTGCTGTGGGCGACCGCGGCCGCGCCGCTGGCCGCCTACTCCGGTGCGGAGCCCGACCCGGCGGTCCTGCTGGCGGCCTTCATGCTGCGGGGCCTCGACGCCGCTGAGGCGAGCCACTTCCGCACGGTGCGGCGCGTCCCGCCCGACCACGCGCTTGTCCTGGAAGCCGGAGCCGATCCGCGTATCGAACCCGTGCCGCATCGGGCCCGCGAGCGTTCCTTGCCCGAGGGCGCACCGCTTGTCCGTGAGACGGTGACCTCTGCGGTCACCCGGCGCGCGGTGAGCACCGACCGGCTCTCCGCAGACCTGTCCGGCGGCATCGACAGCTCGGCCCTGACCAGCCTCGCCGCCGCGCGCACCCCGCTGCTGGCCGTCACCTACACCGATGGCCGGATGAGCCAGCAGGACGACGTGCAGTACGCGGAGCGGATCGCCGCCGGCAATCCGGCCATCGACCACGTCCGGGTGCACGGTACCCACGACAAGGTTCAGCATTTCGATGCCCTGGACGACCCCGCGGCGCTGCCGTTCACCGACAGCCCCTCGCTCACGCTCGGTCTGCTCGCCATCAAGACGGCCCAGCTCGCGCCGGCCCGCGCGTACGGCTCGCACCTGCACCTGACCGGGCGCGGCGGCGACAACGTCCTGGACGCGCTGCCCATGACGGTGATCGACCAGTACCGGGCCGGAGAGTGTCTTGCCGCCGTCGGCCGGACGGCCAAGCTCGCCCGTGCCCGCCACACCGCGCTGTGGCCGATGCTGCGGCAGGCCGCACATACCCAACACACCAACCAGTCCCAGGCGTTACGTGTCCTCGCCGAACTGCTCGACGGGCCCGCCGTCCTGCGTCATCCCGGCTGGGCCCCGCCGCGGGAGATGATGAGCTGGTGCGGCATCACCGCGGCCGCGACCTGGCTCACCCGGGCCGGGCGGACCCTCGTCGCCGAGCTGGTCACCTCCCGAGCCGACGGCGCTGACCCGCACGTGAGCCCCGGTGTCCTGCACGAACGCCTGGCGCTGGAGTTCATGGGTGCCGGGCACGCGACCTTCGACCAGATCGCCCGCCAGCAGTGGCACCTGCCCGTCCACGCCCCGTTCCTGGACACCGCCGTCGTCGACGCCTGCCTCGCGATCCCCGGCTATGAACGCCTCCAGCCGGGCGACTACAAGCCGCTCGCTCGCGCCGCGTTCACCGGGCACCTCCCCGGCTTCCTCCTGCAGCGACGCACCAAGACCGCCTTCACCAGCAGCCTGTACGCCGGCCTGCGCACCAACGCCCCGACCCTGCGCCGCCTCCTCACTAACTCCGGCCTGGCCCAGGCCGGGCTGCTCGACGCGGCAGCGGCCGCCGCGGCCCTGGACGGCGCCGCCCGCGGCGAGCTCGCCCCGCTCGCGGCCCTGCACACGCTGATCGTCACCGAGCTGTGGCTCGCGACCCTGCCCACCACCCGCGACTCCTGGTGGGAGAAGGCCCCCGCCCGCCAGGCTCAGGAGGCAACGACATGAGGAACACTGCCGGAATCTACGCCGCCACCGGCCCAGAGGGCGTCGCGTTGATGGACCTGCGCACTGGCCGGGGCCAGTGGCGGTTCCTCGAGCCGATCGGCGCCGAGCTGTGGCGCACGATCACCGACGGAGCCACACCGGCCGACGCGATCGAGAAGCTCACCTGCTACTGGTCGAGTCGTGGCGCCGACCCGCAGCAGGTGCGGGTCGATCTCACCGCCCTGGTCGACGAGTTGGAGCGCGCCGACCTCCTCCACTCCGCCCCGCGGACCATCCAGCACGAGCGCCTCGAGGTGCGGTTCGCCGCTTCCGTTCCAGCGAGTACCACCCAGAGTCTGGCCGGACACGTTGGGCTGTTCCTGGCCGTCGTTCTGCTCAGGCTCTTGCCGATCCGCGCCGCCGTCGCGGTCGCGCATGCCGCCGTCCGCCTACCTGGGAGCCCGGCCACCCCCGAGGAGGCGCAGTCCGCCCACGCCGCCGTCTGTCGTGCCACCCGATGGTGGCCCGGTCGCGCCGCGTGCTTGGAGACGTCCCTGGGCGCGTACTTCGCCGCCGCGTTCACCGGGCACCGGGTGCGCTGGGCGGTCGGGGCCCGCTTCACCCCGCAGGGCGCGCACGCCTGGATCGAAGCCGGGCACACCATCGTCGGCCAGAACGAGATGGACCGCGTCTGGCCGTACGTCCCCGCGCTCCAGGTAGCAGCGGGCTGACGCTGACCACCAAGGTCCTGCTCCGCTCCCCTCGGCCGTGCCCGATACTGGATCGGTGACCGAACGCCTGCCCCTCATGACGACACGGGAGACCCGCGCCGTGGTGACCGCCGCGCTCGCAGACTCGCACGTCGACCTCGCCATCCCGCTCGGAATGTCGCCCGCGCTCCGCGAGGGCCTGCGCACCGAAGTCCTCACCGCTCTGTCCCGCGCGGACTACCACCCGGCCGTGGACGATGTGCCCGGGAGTCTGACCTACCGCGACGGCGACCAGCTCCGCGTCGCCACCCTCTCCCCGGAGTCAGAACTCCTCCTTCGCGCATAATTGGAACGCTGAACACGCCTCCACCCACGGCGTACCACTCGCACTGAAATTCGCCACCCTTCGCCACGATGTCCACCCGTATGGGTGACGCGTTGCCCAGGATGTGACCGATACCCGAGCCCGCAGCGGCTCCCGCGAGACCCCCGCACCTCCCGCCCCCGGGCGGATCCTTCGCCTGCCGTGGCCCCGACGGCGACCGGCCGGGGCCGGCGAGATGCTGCCGCAGTACACGGTCAGCGCCGAGCGGCACGACAACGCCCTGGCCGACGACTTCACCACGATCGCGCGGCGCTTGCCCGCCCTGACGGTGACCGCGCTCCGCCTGGCCTGGGACGCCGACCGGCGCGCCGTCCTGCTCGCCGCCGTCCTGCAGCTGGCGACCGGCGCCATCACCGCGATCGGCCTCTACGCCACCCGCGGCGCCCTTGCTCCGCTGTTCGCGCCCGGACCGACCGCCGAGCGCATCCACACGGCGCTGCCCTCGCTCGCCCTGATCACCGTCGCCGCCGTCGGCCGCTCCCTGATCGCCGCCACCACCCTGGCCATCACCGCGCGGATCGGCCCCCGTGTGGACGCGATCGCCGAGCTGCGCTACCTGAGCGCCGCCACCCGCGTCCCGCTCGCCGCCTACGACGACGCGGCCTGGTGCGACCACAGCGAGGCCGCCAACCGGGCCTCCAAGGACGCCCACCTGATGATCGAAGCGCTCACCGCGCTCACCGCAGCGCTGCTCGGCCTGATCGCTGCCGCCGGCATCCTCACCGCTCTCCACCCGGTACTGCTGCCGCTGCTGCTCCTCGCAGTCATCCCGCGCGGTGCGGCCGCCGTCCGCGCCGCCCGCGCCGCCCACCTCGCCGAGCGGCACACGCTCTCCGACCGCCGCCTGCGCCACAACCTCATCTACTGCACCGCCGGCCGCGCCACCGCTCTGGATGTCCGGGCCAACACCATGCGCGGCTGGCTCCTGGGCCAGTTCACCACCGTCACCGACCGGCTGACCGAGCACGCCGCCCGCGTCGGCCGACAAACTGCCCGCTACCAGCTGCTCGGCGACACCATGGCCGGAGGCGCCGCGCTCCTCGTGTACGGGGCGCTGCTCTGGCTCGTGCTCAGCGGCCACATCCCGGCGGCCGCGGCGGGCACCGCGTTCATCGCCGTCCAGACCTGCCGCCTGCTCCTCAACCAGCTGGTCACCGGCATCAATTCCACCTACAAGACCGGCCTGTACCTCGGCGACTGGGCCAGCTTCCTCACCGACGCCGCACACCGTGCCCAGCTCCCCGCCGAGCCCGTCCCGGTGCCCGACCGCCCGGCCGTCATCGCCGCGCACAACATCAGTTTCCGCTACCCCGGCAGCGAACTGCCCGTGCTCGAGAACGTCAGCGTCACCGTCCGCCGCGGCGAAGTGCTGGCGATCGTGGGCGCCAACGGCGCGGGCAAGTCGACCCTCGCCAAACTCCTCGCCGGCCTCTACACCCCCACCACCGGCACGGTCACCTGGGACGACGTGGATCTGACCACGGCCGACCCAGAACAGGTGTGGTCACGGCTCGCGCTGCTGCCCCAGGACATCGCCCGCTGGCAGGTATCGGCCCGCGAGAACATCACCCTCGGCCAGGGCGACGGCTCGGACCGTGCCGTGATGGACGCGGCCCGCGCTTCCGGCGCCGACGACGTCATCGCGCGCCTGCCCGACGGTCTCGACACCAACCTGGCGCCCTCCCAGTGGGGCGGCCGCGACCTATCCGGCGGCCAGTGGCAGCGCCTCGCAGGCGCGAGGGCCTTCCACCGCAAGGACGCCCCCCTGCTGATCTGCGACGAACCCACTTCCGCGCTCGACCCCCGCGCCGAGGAAGCCGTCTACGACCGCATCCGGGCCCTCAGCGAAGGGCGCACCGTCGTCCTGATCACCCACCGCCTCGGCTCCACCCGCGCCGCGGACCGCATCATCGTCCTCGACGGCGGCCGCCTCCTGGAGGAAGGCACGCACGAGCAACTCCTGGCAGCCGACGGCGAGTACGCCGGGCTGTGGCGTACTCAGGCGCGGACCTACGCCGACCAGCCTCAAGGGTGAGGCCCCGGAAAATCCACCCGCACGGCGGGCGAACCGGTGCTGCGGGCGGGCGAGTGAAGGGGGAGAGGGGAGGAGGGGAAGGAGGGGAGGGCGTCAGCGGCCGAGGTGAAGGGGAGTGCCGTCGGCGGCGGAGGTTCTGGTATCGGACCAGCCGGAGGATCTGTGCTCCTCCCACCAGGCGGGCGGGCTGCCGGGCCCCGTGGCGGGAGGGCGGGGTGCGCTCGGAGGGTCGGGCTGAGGGGTCGGGGGAGGGGTGACGGGAGCGGTGGCGGCCGGGCTGGGCAGGCTGGCTTGGGTGTAGGCGATGCGCTGGCGCAGGCTGATGCCGATGTCATCGACGCTCAGGTAGATGGAGTTGTCCTTGATCTCGGTGATGCGGCCTTTGGCCAGGATGGTGACCCCGGCTGTGAGGGATTCGGCGGTGTTGCGGGCGAGGTTGCGCCAGGCGGTGCACACGTAGGAGATCGGGGTCCCGTCCCGCCACTGCCGGGTGCCGGCGTCCCACTGGCTGGGGGTCTGGGTGAGGCGGAACCGGCAGACGGCGATGCCGGATTCGGTGAAGCGGCATTCGGCGTCGCTGGTGACGGTGCCGGACACGTGCGTGATCGACGGGGCCATACGAACACTTCCTATCTGAAATAATAGTGTGTCCCGGGGTTGGTCAATCCCCCCTCGCCCCCCTCGCCCACTGCACCGGGCGGACCAGCCGTCGCAGCCACTGCCGCCACCCTCCGGCCGCGGCCCGTTCCAGCACGGCACCCGCGCTGAACACCGTGGAGCTCCCGACCTCCACGTGCAGCGGCACCGTTGCGTCGGACCGGATCAGCGGCTCGTCGGTGGTGTCGAGATGCACCGACACCCGTACGGCCTGCATGTCGGCGTCGAGGTAGGCGAAGACCAGAACGCCGGCGATCTCGATGCACGGCAGGCCTTCGTCGTCGGGTCCGGCCATCGGGTGGAAGACCGCTGCGCTGTTGACTGCGGCGCAGACCTCCTCGTCCGGGAAGCGGAAGCCGTCCGGAGCAGGCTGGGTCCGCACCAGCCGGCCGATGTCGTCGGCGTACAGCGAGTAGTGCTCGTCTGCCCGTTCAGCCTCCGGCCCGTAGTACAGGTCGACGGCCTCACGGTCGCTCAGGGGCGGACACTCCGGGATGCCGTCGTCCCCGAGTAGATTGTCCCAGCTGCTGCGCACGTGCTGTGCCAGAGTGGCCAGCGCGGAATCCTCATCGGCCCAGAGCGTCACCTCGTCCTCGTGGCGGTCCTGACGGCGCAGCACCCAGACGCTGCCCGCGACCTGCCGCGCGCGCGTTACCGGTCGCGTGAAGTCGAACCGAGCGAGCCACGTGTCGAGGACGCTGACGGTGTCGGCGCCGGGCCACTCGCCGGCGCGCTCCTCAAGGTCGTTCATCTTCTCGTGCAGGTCGATGACAGCTGCGCCCTCGGGCGTGGCGGGGTCGGGGGTGATCACGGTGATGCCTCTCTTCTCTCTTCTTCTCGGTGTGACGTGCTTGGGTCCGGCCCAGAACTTGCCGAGAACGCGGAGGCTGACGTGCCAGATGACGTCCGGTCATCAGCTGCCGTCCGGTGGGGGAGGGGCGGGCAGGAGTGCTTCCCAGTGGGCGTGGTGGCAGTCGGTTGCGGCGTGCAGGCGCAGGTGTAGCCAGGCCAGGTCTTGTCCGGCCCGCAGGACGGCCTCGGCGCCGATGGCCACGGCCCGGGGGTACGCCGTGCCGTCGTCGGGGTCGGCGCCCGTGACGATCAGGCCCGGGCGGTGGGGCATGTGGCGGAGCGTGAAGTTGGTGTAGCTGCGGTCGTCCAGGAGCACGAGCGGGGCACCGTGGTACTCGTCGGCGTTGAACAGAGGTGACGGTAAGTGCCTCAGGGGGACCGGGCACGGCAGCAGACCGATCGGGTCGTCCTGGGGGCTGTCGCTGATGACCAGCACCGGCTGGTGAGGTCTCTCCTCAAAGGCTTGTGCGGAGGCGGACATGGTGGGTGACACGTCGCTTTCGTGAGGGGGCGGGACAGCCCGTCCGGGCTGTCCCGCCCCGCGGGTCCGGTCAGCCGAGCGGGTAGAGCACCAGGGCCGGAGCGGCGCTGTCCGGGACGTCGGCGAACAGCTCGCGCAGCTCCTTGTCCTTCTTCAGCTCCTCCGGCAGCGGGAAGACCTCGCCGACGGAGTCGTTGTAGGTCGGCGCGTACCGGGAGCGGCTGTAGCTGGCGAACGGCGAGTAGGCGTTGCCCTCGACGTCGCGGGACAGCACGATCAGCGTGCTGCCGGGCAGGCCGCGCCAGTCGCTGCGGACCAGCTGGCGCAGCACGGCCAGCGTCAGGGGACGGTCGGGGACGTCGGCGTCCGGATCGGACGACGTCGCTTGGCTGTTCTCGGGCATGACGGCCTTTCGCATGGCGGCCGGGCGACGGGATCGCGCAGCCGGTCGGGAAGGGTGTGAGGTTTCATCGGGGTTGCGGTTGTTGTGCGCCTCTGGCCTGCGGTGCCGCAGATAGGTTGCGACGGACTTTGGAACCTGTGCGGGCCGTATGACCTGCAATCGTGCAGGTTGGATGAGACTGCCGCATTTGCAGTGAGAACGCTTATGTGATGGCGTCGGGGGAGTGGCGTTGGGATCCGCTGGCGGGTCACCGCCCGGGAATGCGTCCTCTCAAGCGCTTTTGATGGCCGGACTGATGAGGTTGCGAAGCACTGGCCAAAGTCCAGGGCGATCGTGCCTTGAGTAGTCCGAGGTGTGGATTACGCCCTGGCCGGGGCCTGCGGCTGCTGTCCAGCTTCTGCAGGACCAGCCCGACGGCTAGCGCGGCCTCAGATCTCCCACTCCCTCGACGGCGGCGACATCCGCGTCCTGCGACGTGGTCTCCGAGACGACCGACCTCACGTGGCGGGGGGCTTGTACCCACACCATGTAACTGCTTGAGCCGTGCGTTAGGCCCAGGCGCCAAGCGGATCGCGGCGCACGCCAACCGGCGGCCGCCTCGGGGTCGTCCGTCTCGGCGAAGTACGGTGCCGCCGGGGCGCGGGGTGAGACGCGCGCCGGATTCCCGCACGTGCGACGGGTGTTGAACCCGCTCGCCAGCGTCCGCTCGGCTGGGGCGCCCGAACCGTACGCCCGGCTCGACGCCCTCCTCTGATGCGGCCCGGGCCGCATCAGACCAGCACTGAGTCAGTGCCGTAGGTGCGGCTCCATGGCCGGCGGGATTTTCCGGGCACGATGTTCGTTGACGAGGAATGTGAGCTGAACTGCTCGCTGTGGCGCCTTGGGGGGGAAGACGGTCTCCGTTGCGCGCGGATGCGCGTGGCTTCGTTGATGGTGAGGTGTCATCCGCGCACGTGGCGCCGAAGTGGCCGATCCATCTGGACAGCGGCCTGCACCTGACGGCCTCGCCGGACACTGTGCTGGCCGCAGTTGCCGTGCGCCCAGCCGACGTCCAGGCCCCGCCCATACGTCTTGCAGGGCCGCTGGCGTGATTCCTGCACCCTACCCAGCGAGAGGCCAGCGTGTACGACGAGCGTGGCTCCCCTGCTCCAGGGAAGCTGGGAGAACGGAGTCCTGGTCTACATCCCGGTCAGGAGCCGCCTGCTCGGAAGGGGGCATGGGATGAAGCCGGTGGTCTTGGTGCACGGGATCTTCAACCACGTCCCGGGGGCGACGCCCGAGAAGGCAGCGTGCCTCAAAGCCAAGGAGTGTCGTTCGAAGCTGGCGGAAGGACTGGCTAAGGCACGGCTGGGGCAAGCGAGTCCCGAGGTGGTGATGGCTTACTACGCAGACCTGCTCCGTACCGAGCCGCCCGCCCAGGCGCACGCCACCGATGTCGATCCGCGTTTCGAGGACCTCACACGCAAACAGCGTGCTGAGGCCGCTGAATGGCTGGCGGAAGCAGGCGCCTTTTCGCCCCAAGACCCCCAGAATATCGGGCTTGTACCGTTGCGCCAGATGCTGGGATGGCTGGTCAGGAAGCGTGGCGGCTGGCTGGCTCAGACGATGCAAGAGCATACGGTGGGTGTGCTGGAACGCATCATGGTCGCGCTTCTGCGAGACGTTGAGGCATACACTGCCTGGCCTGATAGGCGCAGGCTCACACGCGAGCGCGTGGGCAAGACGATCCGCGACTATCGACCGACCGTTGTAGTTGCACACTCGCTCGGCTCCGTCGTCGTCTACGAAACCCTCCTCGATGAGGCCTATTCGGATCTGGACGTTGAGCTGTTGCTGACGGTGGGCTCCCCCCTGGGACTGCCGGGGCTGGCACGGCGTTTGGACCCCGCACTGCGTGCCGGGCGGGGGACACGGCCCGCCGGTGTGCGGCGGTGGGTGAACATCGCAGATGTCGGCGATATCGTCGCGATCCCACCGGGGCTCTCAGACGTGTTCCCCATTGATCAAGATGAGACCACGGACACCGGCCTGGGATTCCACGCCTTCGGCGGGTACCTCGCCGATGGGCTGACGGCGACTGCCCTCACCGCATACCTGGATTACCCAGGCGATGACCCTCCAGAATCGAACGGCAACGAGCAGTGATCGACGCCTTGGGGTGGAAAGGAAACACGGTCCTCAGGACTCTTCGCCAAGGCATGCAGCGTCGCCCACCACGATCACCACACTCGCGGAAGGCCTCTGCTTGCGGCTCCGCGAAATGCAAGCTTGGCCGCCGATGCGTGGACGATGGGCGTCTCACGATGGCCACGGGTCTGCACGGTGCCGATGCCCCAGTCGCTTGGGCGCGAAGGTGCAGCATCCCAGGCCAGCGTCCTACCGTTGAAATGATCGGGGTAACCGGACCGCAGCCAGCAGCGCGCCCGAAACGATACGAGTAGTTCAGCGGTCTACGCCTGGCTGGCGACACGACCGATCGAGTCCCCGACTTTTCATGTCCGGCTCGCGGCAGCGAGCGATGCGTTAAAAGCATCGACCGTGAGGAGGCTGAGACCCATGGTGCGGGCGCTGGTGGCAGGAGTGGGCGACTTCCCCGAGGCATACCTTACCGAGGAGGACCGAGCTGCTGGACGGGTCATCTTCGGGCCGCTTCCCGCCGTTCGCGACGCCGTGGAAAAACTTGCCCGCTCGCTGCAAGACAACGGCGTGATCTTCGCTAGCGCACCGTTGGAGGAGCCCGACGGCGACGCTCTACGCAAGGCCTGGAAAGACCTGCGTGACGCTTCCCGCAGTGAGCCGCTGATCATGCATTTTGCTGGACACGGCATCCGGGCGTCGGCCAGTGGCGTCCTGTATCTGGTCTGCAAGGGCGGCGACCCGGAGGCCCTTGGCGATACGTGCCTGCCCTTCACCCATCTCCTGGAGACTGCCGAGGAAGGCGGACGACCGGTGCTGCTCTTGTTGGACGTGTGCGGGGGCGGCCATGCCATCACCGAGCAGTACTTCCAGGAACAGCTCGCTCAACGGCCTCAGGATGCCCACCGCAACCTCTGGGTGATCGCGGCCTGCGCCGGCGACCAGATCACCTACGGCGCGCGCTTCACTACCGCCGCCACCAGTGTCCTGGATCGCCTCGCCGAGGGTCTCCTTGATGTTTCTCCCGACCAGGAGTACGTCCCCGTCGACACCCTCGCTAAAGCAATCGACCGGGAGATGAAGCGGTCCGATCGCGCGGACAAAGGACTGGGTCAGTCCGTCGTCCGTACCCCGCACGCGCAGGCCGTATCGGAACCCCAGCCGTTCCTCCCTAATCCGACCCATAGCACCGACCCCCACGCACAGCTGGTAGCCAGACTCCGTAACTCACTCCTGGAGTTCGCTCTAAACTGCGACCCGGGCCTGGACCCGCTGCACTTCGCCGCCCACGCCGCAGGCAACGCCCGCGCCGATGCCATCCAGTTCTCTGGCCGCAAGGCCGAGCTCGAGCGCATCAGGGCGTGGATAGACAACACTGACGGAACCCAGGATCGATTGCTGGTCGCCATCGGAAGCCCGGGCAGCGGTAAATCTGCCCTGCTCGGTGTGATCACCTGCATGACCCACCCGGAAATTCCTGAGCCGCTGCGGGCCAAGGTCCGCTCGGTCGTCACTACGTTCCGCCCCCACCAGCCCGACGTCGTGCTCGCCGTCCACGCCCGCCAGCGCGACCTCGAACAAGTTACCGAGACACTGCACAGGCAGCTCGACCTTCAGCTCGCATCTGCCCCTGCGGCGACACCCGGCGGCGAACCCGACGACGATCATGACTGCGACACCGGTCGGCACGCCCAGCCCGTGCCCAACACCCCAGAAGCCCTCATGCGTCGCCTAGACAACGTTGGTGACGTACTTGTGATCGTTGATGCGCTGGACGAGGCGGCTGATCCCGCCATCATCCTCGACCAACTCCTGTTCCCGCTGTCAGGCACGACCGGTGGCGGGCCGCGCTCCGGTTGCCGCGTCACTATCGGCACCCGCCCGTGGTGGGACACCTTGCCTACCCTGCACCAGCAGCTTGTCCAACACCGCGACCGCGTCCTCGATCTCGATCCCGTCAACGAAGACGACTTTGCTCACCTCGCCTGCGACCTTCGCGAGTACCTCGATCGGCTCCTAGATCGGCGCTGCACGCCCGACGAACTCGACCGCATAGCCGACCAGCTCGCGCGATACAGCGACAGCGGAGCCTTCCTCGTCGCTGCCTTGTATGCCAACCATCTCCTGGCCTGCCCGGAAGCGATCGTGGACCCGCCCCGCAGCATTACCGAGGTCTTCGATCTCGAGCAAAGAACGCTCGCCAGCGCCGAGCCCTGGACGGATCCGGTTCTCGCCGTCCTTGGCCAGGCCCGCGGCCAAGGTATGCCCCTTGAGCTCATCCACGAAGCCGCCTGCGCACATGCACCCGAGCGCGCCCAGCAGCAGCTACCGCCAAACCTCAAGAACACTCGTCGTGCCCTCACGAAAGCCGCGTTCTACCTGCGCACCACCCCCGATACCGACCGTCGCCTCCTTTACCGCTACTTCCACCAAGCACTCACCGACCACACCGCCCCTCTCACCGACCCGGCCACCCTTTACACCGCGCTGCTTGACACTGCCTCGCACAACTGGGCCCAGGCCCACCCCTACCTCCTACGGCACGCAGCCGATCACGCCGCCGCCGTTAACGCCGAGGCACTCGACCAACTCCTCGAAAACCCGTGCTACCTCCTACGCGCTGAACCCGACACGCTCACACCCCACCTCCACCACGCCGCCACCGAACAGGCAATCCTCCACGCCCGCATCTACCGCACCACCACCGCACACCACCCCGAGCGCCACCAACGCAAAGCACGCCGCGACCTCCTGGCTCTCGATGCAGTCTGCTGGCAGCAACCCCAGTTGGCTCACACCTTCGCCACCCTCCCAATAGCAGACCGGACCAACCTGGCCGAACCGCGATGGGCCACCAACCGAACCGCAGATCCAGCCCTCCTCCACATCCTCAAGGGCCACAGGCAATGGGTAATCGCCGTGGCCACTTTGGAGCTACGCGACGGCACTCCGGTGGCGGTCACTGCCAGCGGCGACGGTACTGCCATCGTGTGGAATCTGGTTACCGGACAGCGAGTTCACACTCTCGAAGGCCACTCCAACTGGGTGAACGCCGTGGCCACCGCGGTACTCACTGACGGCACTCCGGTGGCGGTCACTGCCAGCGGCGACGGTACTGCCATCGTGTGGAATCTGGTTACCGGACAGCGAGTTCACACTCTCGAAGGCCACTCCAACTCGGTGAACGCCGTGGCCACCGCGCTACTCACTGACGGCACTCCGGTGGCGGTCACTGCCAGCGACGATCACACCGCGATCGTCTGGAACCTGGATACCGGAAGATCTCGAGGTTCCTTTGAAGAACACGAGAAATCAGTAGTGGCCGTGGCCACCTTGGTGCAGCCGAACGGCATCCGGGTTGCGGTTACCGCCAGTGCCGACGGCGCTACCCTCGTCTGGAAGCTGGACAACTGCACACGCCGCCGCACCCTCGAGGTTCCCTCCAGGTGGGTGCATGCCGTGGCCACCGCAGTACTTCCTGACCGCGTCCCCGCGGCGGTCACCACCACCGACAAGCGGACCGCCATCGTCTGGAACCTGAACAACAGGCGGCGCATCCATACCCTCGAAGGGCACCAGGAGTCGCTGAATGGTGTCGCCACCACTCAACTGAGCGACGGTACACCTGTAGCAGTCACTGTCAGCGCCGATCACACCGCGATCGTCTGGGACATGGACTCTGGCCAATGCAGGCGTGCCCTCGAAGCACACACAAAGTCCGTGACCGCCGTAGCCACTTCGGAGCTCCCCAATGGCACACCCCTGGCGATCACCGTCAGCGACGACCGCACTGCCATCGTGTGGAACTTGGACACCAACGAACCCCGCTGCGCGCTCGAAGGCCACACGAAGTTCGTGCACGGAGTCGCCACTGGAGCGCTGCGTGACGGCACCCGCGTGGCGGTCACTGCCAGCGACGACGAAAGGGCCATCATCTGGAACTTGGACAACGGCCAGCGCCTCGGACGTCTCGAAGGCCACGCGCGTTCGGTGCGCGCGGTAGCCACCTCGGTGTTGAACGGCGAAACCCGGGTGGCGGTAACTGCTCATGATGATCGCATCGCCATCGTCTGGGACCTGGACACCGGACAGCGCATCCGAGCTCTCCCGGGCCACTCCGCCAGGCTGAATGATGTTGCCACCGGGATTCGTGATGATGCTCGGGTGGCAGTCACGGCTAGTGACGATGGCACCGCCATCGTCTCGAATCTGGCCAACGGGGAGTGCATTCACACCCTCAAGAGCCGTAAGACGTCGGTGAATGCCGTAGCCACCTTGATGCCGCGTCACGGCCCGCCTGTGGCAGTCACCGCCCACAGCGACGGCACTGCCATGATCTGGGACCTGGACAACGGTGACTGCATCCGCACCCTCGAGGGCGGCCACGTGAAGCCGGTGCGCACCGTGGCCGCCTTGAAGTTGCCTACAAACATCCTCGCAGCCGTCACCGCCGGAGATGACGGCACCACCATCGTCTGGAACCTGGACAACGGCGAGCGCATCCACACCCTCAGAGGCCACAACGGTCCGGTGAACGACCTAGCCACCCTGGCATTGCCGGAGGGCACTCTCGCAGTCGTCACCGTCAGCGAAGACCGCACGGCCATTGTCTGGAATCTGGAAAACGGACAGCAGGTGTGGCAATTGGCGCTGCCAGCCGAAGGACGGTGCATTTCGGCAACGGATGCGGGATTTGTCGTCTGCTACGGTCGCGAGGTAGCTCATTTCCAATGGACCCCCCAGGTACTTGGCAGGAGCCAACGCAACGCTACGCTGTAGGCGAGGAAGAGCCTCGCTAACGACCTCGGTGGGCTCGGAGTCCCGAGCGGCCTCCGGCCCCGGGTTGGACAGCCACACCTGCCCGGAGCGGGCGCGCAGCAGGGCCGCCAGATGCTCGGTGGCAGGAGTATTTAACTGGTCACCAAAGTCATCTGCCAGCACCACTGCTCCGGGCTACTGTGGCCAGCAAGATCGTCTCGGCCATGGACAACACCGCGCTGACCGTGCTGTCGTGTTGTGCTAGCCCCAGCATGCCGCCTGCGTCCAGATCCAGCGCTGCGCGCAGGGTTCGCAGCAACGCGGCCACCGACCCATCCTCGGCGCGAAAGCCGACCTGCTCAGCGGGGACCGGGGCGTCGCCGAGCCGTTCCCCTGTCCCGGCCGACCACGAGTACCGTGTTGACGGCTTCAGCCACAGCCGGGGTGGCCGACAGTGCTGACACGGCCTTCGCGACGGCCTGGGCCAGCGCATCAAACGCCGCAGCACCGGCCTTGGCGTCCCGCTCGTCGAGGATGCGCCGCAAGCCAGCACCGGCACGCAACTGCACGGGCTGGCCGGCATCGAGGGTGACCACCGGCAGCATCCGCCGGGTGGCGGCCGGAACCCGGGAGTACTGGCCGAGCGCCGGGTTGCTGCGCGCCGGGAAGTACACCACCGACTCCAGCGTCTCGGCTTCCTCGTCATAGCTCAGGCGATAGGCCAGCCGCGCGCACAGCGGAGCATCCGCCGACGCATCAGGATCCTCACTCGCGCACCCGGAGTCCTCCAGTGGCTCCAGGACCCCATCGAGCAACTGCTGCACATCGGGATCGAAATCGGTCAGTGTCACCTCGACCTGGGCGGCCTTCACCCGCTGCAGCACCGCAGAGGGAGCTCGCGGTGTGGCGCCGTTGTCGCCAGACGCGTCCTCTTCTGCCGCACCTTCCGCGCCGACAACATCGGCGGCTGGGGCGGCTTCAACGACGGCTTCTGCCCGTCCCTCGGCCACGTCATCGTCCGCTTCAGCCGGTGCAGAGTCGGCGCCGTCGGGGATGACCGGCCGCTGATGCAGATCGGACAGTGCGGCGCCACGCGCGGCATCCGGATCCAGGACCCGGGCAAGAGCGGTGATCAGGTCGGTGCGTCCTGCACGGGGGACCCCCGCCACCAACACATGGCTGCCGGGACGCACATCAAGGTGTCCCCAACCTCTGAAGCCTTCAATCAGCACCCGTGTTACACGCACACAGGCATCTTTAACACGGCATGTACCTGCAGTCTGCCCATTACATGAAATCACCCGGACACGAACGTGCTTCCTCGGTACGGGACTTGGCTCTCTCCAGCCGCTGTGGGTACCCGGCAGCACACCCGGCCCATGGACGGCCATTGTCAGTGACGGCTGTCAGGATCTGCAGCCATGGGTAAACGGCGAAGTGCTACCGAGGTGGCTGCAGTTCGGGCTCGGCTGAAGGTCGAGTTCGTGTCCAACCTGTCCAGCCCGGGTATGGCGCTGGAAGACATGCCGCTGTCCTCCACGGACCGGTGCCAGTGGCGCTGCCCGGCGGAAGGATGCGGTCACCAGTGGCCCGCCCGGTTGCAGCTTCGGACCCGTACCGTCAAACCCTCGGGGTGCCCTGAGTGCTGGAAGCGCCGCAACCGGGCCCCCGGTCCGGGAGAATCGCTGGCCGATCTGAATCCTGCTCTGACACGGCAGTTCCGCCGCAACCTCAGCCGTCCCGAGCGTGGTCCGGACACCCTGTGCCCGCAGTCTCATGACCTGTGCGAGTGGGAGTGCGCTCAAGGGCATTTCTGGCCGGCGACGCTCGCCAACCGCACCAATGGACGCGGGTGCCCGGACTGCACCGGCCATGGCCGCTCCCCCTTCGAGTGCAACGTCGCCATACTCGTCGAGGCCGCCTCCGGGCTCAGCGTGGAACTGGACCACCGCCTCCGCCTGCCCGGGCGCGGTCAGGACCGCTTCGACCTGTACTTGCCCGGGCTGGACCCGGGCCTGCTCATCGATTTGGACCCGGAATGGACCCACAGCAGGCAGTGATCGACGAACCGAACTTGACCGGGAAGGAACTGAGGCCGAGCTCCACCAAACCGTGCCGATGGGCCTGCTCCAAGCCCGGCTGCCCGGGACGTTGGGAAGCCACGCCCGATCAGCGCTCCCGCCGCGGCGGGACCGGCAAACGCTGCCCGGTGTGCCACCCGCCGCGCAAGAGCCGCACCCGGCCGTGATCCCGGCAGGCCGAGTTCCCACACACACGCACGGACACCGGCGTCAGGCCTCGATGATGTCTGTAGTCCGTGAGGGCCTGCCAGGCCGGTGTCGTAGCCCTGGCCGACATCACACGCTGTTCAGTCCGCACCGTGCCGATAGATCTCGATGGCGATGGTGACGCTTTCGCCCGAGACGAAGAGGGTCGGTTCGAAGGACAGACGGGTGCCGGAGGGTTCGATGATCTCCGCGCGCTGACCGAAGACAGCGGTGGGTTGGGCTTCAAGATCGATGCTTGGTGATCACGGCCACGAAGTGGATGTCGTCGGGAATCGCGGACAGATCCGCAAAGACGCTGTCACCGCTGGTGCGGACCCGGTCGTGACGGGGGTGGTTGTAGAGGACGAGATCGTGGTCGCCGGGGACCGCGACTCCTGCGCAGGGCGCTTCGTGCTTCACATGTGAAAACACTTGCGCGACCGCGCCAGAAGGCCGACACAACGAACAGGAGGTGAGGCTCATCGGCTCGCAGGGCACGGTACGCGGCGTCCCTCCGTTCGGCCGCGGACCACCGGGCCGTGCTTCGGCTGCGTCACCGACACGGCCGAGGGCTTCGCGGTGCCCGGCCGGCGAGACCGGTGCTGACCGAGAGCCCCGACGGAGCCGCCGTACCACTTCGCCGAGGCGCGGACGTCGCGCACGCCGATCGCCCTGAGCGCGAGCGGGTGGCCCGGATCGGGTACTGACCCTGCTCACCGGGGAGCTTCTGTGCCCTTCGCTAAGCGAGGCGCGGGGTTCTGGGTTCGTAGAAGGCGCCGTCGCGGAGCATGGCGAACAGCACGCTGACGCGGTGGGGGGCGAGGCTGAGGAGGACTTGGGCGTAGGTCTTTCCGCAGGCCCGGCATCGGTCGCAGTAGGTGCGGGAGGCGGGATCCTGGGCCCGCCGCGGGAGGCGCCCCGGCCGGCCAGGGCAGCGAACGCGGACAGGAACACCGCGTTCGCTGCCGGTTGCCGCCTCTAGGGCATGTTCGCCGTGGATCGTCACCGGTGCTGGCCGCCACATCGGATGGTGCCCGAGCTGATGCAGGCCGGTCACGAAGTTGTCGGCCTCGCACGGTCCGACGCCTTCAACGCCATGGGTACCGAGGCGCGCCGCGGCGACGTCGACGACCTGGACGGTCTATGCGAGGCCGCGGCCGGAACCGACGCGATCATCCACCTCGCGTACAAACAACACCATCGACGTCGGCAGGTTCGCCGACGCGCTGGCCGCCGACCTGGCCACAGCGCAAGTGCTCGGCGAGGTGCTGGTCGGCACGGGCAAGGCGCTCATCGGCGCTGGCCGGACCCATCGGCGACGCTGAGCGCGACGCGGCGATCGACGCCGGCCCCCGCTCTGCCGTCGCCCGCGCGATCTCCGGGGTAACCGAACGCGGCGCGGACCGCGCTCGTCGCGACCCCGCCGGTCACGCACAGCACGCGGGACAGGACCGGCTTCATCCCCAGGCGGATCGGGATCGCCTGCGACACGGGCGCGTCCGGCTACGCCGGCGACTGTACGCCGCGATCGAAGAGGGCATCACGGTGCGCGGGATCGCCGAGGCGATCGGCCGCCACCTGGACGTCCCGGCGGTGAGCAGCCCGGCCGAGCAGGCAGCGGACCACTTCAGGATCTTCCCGTTCATCACACCCGACATCACGGTGCCCAATGTGGGCAGCAGGCGACTGCTGGGCGGGGAGCCGGCCGCCCCGGTCTTCATCACCGACGCACTCCCGGCCGGCGGTGTGGCCGTCACCGGGCGCAGTCGAGGTGCCCGGCTCGGGGGGTCAGTCGGGGAAGGGGGCGGGGTCGGCGTGCCAGTCGGTGGCGATGGGCCTGTCGACTGTGACGTGCGGGGAGGGCGATGGCGTTGGCCAGGGACGGTCGGCCCCAAAGGTGCCCGACCGGCGCCGTCGCGGCCGTTGTGCGACGCGCACGCAAAAGCAGGTGGGGCCGGAGCAGCGGACGCTGCTCCGGCCCCACCTGCCGGGATGGTGCTTTACCGGCGGCGCTTGCGGTTCTTGCGTTTCTTGACGGCCTTGGAGGCCCTGGCCGGTTTGCCGACCGGAGGCCTGGTCTCCGGAGCGTGGTTGGCGCCCTTGCTCGTGAAGACGAAGATGATCACCCCGATGGCCACGACAGCGGCCGCACCGGCAGCGATCATGCAGCCCATCGGGCCCACGCCCACCCAATTGGCCAGGGCGCCGATGCTGGCCGCGCATCCGAGTATCGCGGCCAGGATCAGAAGGGAGACCGCGCCCGCGCCGAGGCGGGAGTCGTGACGCATCGCGGTCAGGAGGCGCAGCCGCTTGGGGCTCACCTCGAGGTCCATCGTCTCCAACGTGATCACGGGGTCGGCCCGCAGACCGGGCTCCTCGTGCGACAGATCGACGTGCTTACGGCGCGCCATCGGCGGCCCCTCTCACTCGTGTTCCCACACGCCCGCGTGCGCGAGCGCCTCGTTATCCCGCCACGATCCTATCAGCCGTACGCGTGACATCTGAATGAGTGCTGCATCATCGCTATAAGATCATGCAGCTAATTGTGTAGCGATGTGCGGATGCAAGCTGTACGTACCGGCTCAGCAAATGGCGTGACCATGACATTTGTTCGGGCACGATCGACAAGCGGAATGTGTGGTTCCCTCAAGTGGGGCTCGCGATCTGCCTGCTGGTGCGGTAGATTTGCGTCTCATTAGGGGATTGATCTTCGGAAGGTCTGACAGCCTCTCCAGGGTCGCCCTGGCGGATCCGGAAGGGATGCTCGATGAAGTCCTGAACTGTGTTGTAGTTCGCTTGACTCTGCGGAGCATGAGGAGCATTCTGTACATACAAAGTGCGCATCGAGGGAAGGTCAGGAGCGTGCTTGCGGGTAATGAAAGCTGCGGGAAGGAAGACTCATGTCCAGAACTGCTGGCACCACTGTTGACGGAGGGCGCCCAGTTGCTTCAGGACGGGGAGCCAGCCCTCTGGAGCGGGTCACCGTCAACCTCACGAGCAGGGCATCCAGGGCGCTGGAAGCGACAGTGGGGCTGACCGGAGACAGTAAGACCGACAGCATCAACCGGGCACTGACCGTGTACGCCTACATTGAGCAGGTGCTCCAGCAGGGCGGATCGATCACGGTCCAGGAGACGCCCGACGCCCCTCCGCAGAAGCTGGTCATCTTCTAGCTGCTGGCGCCCTGCGCCCTTCTCGTCGTTCGCCTGCCGGCAGCCCGAGCGCGCGTTTTCACTGCCTCGTTATCCCAAGCTATGGCAGCCTTCCGCGCTCAGTCGTGCCCTCAAGGTCCCGTCCAGGGGCAGTCGGTAAAAATGAGTGCGCAGGTGGTGTGCAGGCTTCTGCCTGCACACCACCTCGCTCTTCGCAGGAACCAGCAAGCCTCCGTGTTGCCCGGCCGGGCAACACGGAGCCACCAGGCAAACCCATCCCGTGTGAGGGAACCTCAGCGGGCGCCCCTGAGGGCAGGTCAGCTCCATCAACTGCGTGACAGCAGAGCGAGCCGTACACCGCAGGGGCAAACATCATGGAAGCACCGCCGTTACTGCGACGGCGCAGTACCGTGCTGGGCTGCAGGGCCTTGACCGCGAGCTGGTAGCCGTCCGACCCGTCGTCACAGGATCCGAAGCCCGAGGGAGTACGGAAGATGACGGGTTCCGCCTGGGCCTCGATGACGTAACCGCGTCTGCAATACCAGCGCATAGTCGCGTAGCAGGCAGACTCGATCGCGGCAACGTCTCGAGCTTCGGCGGGCAGTCTCGCCCGCGTTACGCGTCGTTGAGGGCCGTTGTCTGGGCGGATGCTCTCAGGGCCTGAACGAAGGCAGGTGCCCAAGAGGCAGCCGAGTCGGCACGGCCGGTGCCGATCACGTCGAGCCGTCGCTTGACATGTCGAGGCGGAGAGCCTTGTCCACCAACTCCTTCTGCTCGTCGCGAAGGTGCTGTTGCGATTCCTGCTGCGTATGGAGCCACTGCTGGGCCTGAGCCTCGTCTGGTGCGCCGGGCCACCACACCATGCCTTCGGGCAGGCCGTGGAGGTGATGGCGGGCGGCCCAGTAGGAACGCTGCCAGTCCAGGGGCCAGGGCGGGTTCCACCAGGTGTCCAGGGAAGTGAGCTGCCGGCCGAGACGCGTGGGCTGGGTGGCGGCGCGCTGGCGGTGGCGCACTTGGTTGAGCCACTTGCCCAGGGCGAACCCGTCGTGGGTGGTGGGCTGGGAGACGGCCAGGTGGCCGTGGAGGGCGGCGTAGTCGTGAGCAGCCTCCAGACCGTGAAGCATGCTTCGGCGCCGCGCGGGCCAGGCGTGGAACCGGTCGATCTCGGCGGGTGTGAGGCCGAGCTGGGCGAGTAGTTGCTGTTGTTCTGCGGCCAGCTGAGAAGACTCGGCGATCTGGCGGCGCAGCCACCGCTCGAGCCAGCGCGGCAGCCCCGCCAGATTGTCACCACCGCTGACGGGGCCGTGTGCGAGAGTGTGAGTACGGGCCCGGTACCAGGCCCGCTGCCAGCTGATCGGCCAGGGCGGGTTCCACCACGAGTCCAGCTCCGCCAGCATCCGCACGTGCTCAGGCGGCAAGCCGGCAGAAGCGTCGCGCAGATTCGCCAGCCATCGGCCCAGGTCGAACCCATCCTGTGGGGCGCTGGCGTGCGGGACGGCCAGATGCCCATGCCGGGCCACATACCTGCGTGCGTGACCTAGGCCCTCCACGAACCGCTCCTTGGATACCGCCTTCAACCCAGCGCCCTGCCCCACGCGTCGAGGCACCCACAACTCGGCCCGCCACCCCGTCGACCCGACGTGCCCCCGGGAGGCGACCGGGGGAGTGGTACCCAACAGACGTAGCCCCGCCCCCACTTCGACAGGCCGGTGAGCCACCTGCACCCACCACAGCCCGCCATCCGCCGAACCAGACAACGACGGCGAGCGGCCTTCGCGGGCCAGAGCCCCCAACCATGCCTGCAGGGCACTAGGCCTATCCGGCCGCTCCACCTCTCCCAGCCAGCCGCGCCCCAGACGGTCGCCGAGCGCGGCCACGAAACGGCCATCGTGCCCGGCCCGGCGCACCAGCGACCGCTCACCCGCCACCAGCAGCCGCAGGGCCGGATCCACCAAAGCGGCCGCCACCGCCACCACCTCCGGAAAGACAACCGCGTCCCGCGCAACCAGCCGCCACCACGCCACCGGCCGCCCCGACACCGCCTCATCCCTGCGACCGGTGTCAACAGTCACCCGCTCAAGACGCTGCCCCCACACCTGTTCCCGCTGCCAGAACGCTTCCTGTTGCCACCACCCGCACACCACCGCCCGCGCCACCGTGAACACAGAACCCGGCTCCGCACCTGTGCTCGCCGCCCGCCGGGCCACCCGCGGCCACCGCGCCTGGGCGGCAGCCAGCTCCTGGCACCCGCCCACGTCCAGATACTCCAGATCGTGGCCATCGCCGACGTCCAGCAGCCACCGCCCATGCCGGGCACACACCCGACCCCACCGCTGCCCGTACCGCCACACCCGCTGCCCCCGGCCGCTGCGCCGGGCGGTGCACAACCGGCAGCCGAACGACACCGGCCCCCATTCCTGCACTCCCACCCGCCACCGTGCCCACCCCTGTTCCCCCGTGGCCCGCTCAGCGAAGGACGCCGGCCCGGCCGCCCAGGAGGGCAAAGCCCGCGCCAGATGCGTAGCCGGGATCCCGGACCATGCCGCGACCTGTGCCTGGGCCGCGCTGCTCAGGAGTACATCGCCGTCCGGACGGCGGCCGCGGCTCTGGGCGACCGGATTCACCCACTGCCACCACCCCCACGCCAACAGCTCGCCCACCTCAAGGCCATAGCAGACGGCGACACGATGCAGGAACGACCATGTCGTCTCGCCCCGTACCGGCACCGCACCACTCGGAGCACACCAGGCACCGAGCTCGTCATCCTGGAGGCCCATCTAGGTCTGTTCCCGGCGACGATGGTTAGGGCATTTGAGTAATCGGCCCAGGTCTGCGGGATATCCGATCGGCCGCCTATCGAGGGACGGCGCACGCAGCCGTGACCTTATGGCGTTTGGTGGCGTTGACCGGGTCACTGAAGAGACTCGGGTGAGAAACCGGAACTGACTCAGCGTCACCTCCTGCCGCGGATGCGTCCGGGAGAGCGTACGGACGGCAGGTCGTCGCGCGTGTTGTCCGCTTCGAGGGCGTCGGCGGACATCTGGCGGTAGGAGTGGAGGAGTTCGGCTATGACGGCGGGACGGACCTCGGCCGCCGTCACGAGTGCGGCCAGCACCTGCGAACGAGACGTCTGCTCCCCGGCCGCCGCCGCGGCCCGGACCAGGACGTCCAGTCTTGCGTCCACGTCCTCCGGCCAGTCGACCAGCGTCTTGCGTCGTGGACGCTGCCACAGCAATTCCACACGTCCCCCTCGCTAACCCATCTATATTGAATATATATTGAGCCCATGGTGACGGTGCTGCAAGAGCGTTCAGAGCAGAGGGTCTTAGACCGCGACCCGGCGAGGAAGATCCGTGTGGCAGGCCGCACGCTGACCTTGACGCCGGTGTTCGACACCTACTGGCGCTTCGCGGCGGCGCGCCAGAAGGTCTACGAGGCGCGACTTGCCGGGGGAGCAGGACCGTTCACGGACGATCCGATCCTGCAGCGACACCGCTTCACCAACTGCTTCAGGGCCGCCGACCGAGTCAGCCAGGACCTGATCGGCGGCGTGATCTACCGGGGCGACCAGGCGTGGGAGGAAGTCTTCTTCCGAACCCTGCTGTTCAAGATCTTCAACAAGACCTCGACATGGCGGCTACTGAACGGCGCACTGGGAGAGGTGCGGTGGGACGCCTACGACTACCGGGCCTTTGACCGGGTGCTCTCACAGGCCTTCACGGAAGGCCAACGGTTGTACTCGGCCGCCTACATCGTGCCCCCACCGCAGCTCGGCGAGCAGCGCAAGCACCAGAACCATCTGCGGCTGCTGGAGATGATGATGAAGGCGGACGCGCCGCAGCGCCTGCTGTCCGCGCCGACGCTGCAGGGCGCCTACCAGGTTCTGCTGGGCTTCCCGGCGATCGGGCCGTTCCTGGCCTACCAGTTCGTGATCGACCTCAACTACGCGGCCGAGATGCCATTTTCGGAGATGGACTTCGTCGTCCCCGGGCCCGGCGCGCGCGACGGAATCCGCAAGTGCTTCGGGCCGGCGGCCGACGGCATCGAGGCGGACGTCATCCGCTACATGGCCGACACCCAGGACGAGCACTTCGCCCGCCTGGGCCTTGCCTTCGCGGGACTGCGCGGGCGCCCGCTGCAGTTGATCGACTGCCAGAACCTGTTCTGCGAGGTCGACAAGTACGCCCGGGTCGCCCACCCGGACATCGCCGGGATCAGCGGCCGCAGCCGCATCAAGCAGACCTACCGGCAGCAAGCCGATGTGATGCCGGCCTGGTTTCCTCCCAAGTGGCAGCTCAACGGCCCGCCCGGACACTGAGCTTGCCGCATGCGACGCTGGCCGCCTTGCGGCGGCTGCCGTCATGCCGCGAGACGGCTGGTGCCGGTCAGCAGGGGGCGCAGCTGTGTGATGGGGCCGTCCAGCCGGGCGTGGCCAGCCACCACGGTCAGGGTCCCGCAGGCCAGTTCGGCCTGCTGGGCGATGTAGGCCAGCAAGCGGCCCAGGCCGAGGTAGTTGCCGTAGGCACGCTCGAACATGAAATGGCTGCGGTACAGGGCCGCGGCGTGCACCCGCAGGTCCCGGTCCAGTTGGACGGAGATGTGGCTCAGGCAGGGGAAGCCGATGTAGCTGTTGTCCTTCCCGGCAGTGTGGACCAGCAGTTCGCTGCCGTTCTCCTCCTCCGTGTCCGTGGCTGCGGCCAGGTCGATCTCGTAGGCGGCGGCTATTTTGGTGCCCGCGGCCTGGGCCCGCAGTCGGGTGATGACGGTGCCGAGTTGGTCGATGCCGGTCTTCGACGCCGCAGGGTAGGACACCAGGCGGCCGAAGTAGGTGCCGCGGTGATTGCCTGGGTACCGCTTGAGCACCGGATACATCCGCCGGTAGCGCTCGGCGAGGTCATCCGGGCTGGGACACCGTGCCGCCAGGGCCGCGGGGAACAGGGTGCTGGCCACGGTCTCCAGCGGCCAGAGCCCGCGAGCGGTGCGCAGCCGGTCCAACTCGGCGCGGAACACCGGGTCGTCACTCGTCGGATCGGCGATGCGCACTACCGTGTGCAGGCCGGTCCGGTCCGGATTGTCCTTGCGGTCCAGCTTGTTGCAGGCGGCGACCCAGGCCTGGGTGACGTCGCGTTCGGTCACTGTAAAGGTGTGCATCAGTCCTCCTGACACATACGGGTGTGATCCGGGGAGTCGGGCTCAGGCGGGCCAGGTCTCGTCGACCCCGGCACGCGGGGCTTCACGCACCACCGTCAGCCGCAGCGGACGGCTGTGCGGGGGCACAGTGACCTCGACCAGGCCCTGCTCGCCCGGGGGGAGTTCGTCGGTCACCACGGCGCTCGTCAGCGGCTGCGCGCCGTCACTGGTCCACGGCTCAAGTCCCTTGGGCAGGACGTCGAAGACCGCGTTCTCCAGGTGCAGCATCAGCACATCACCCGCGTCGGCGTACACCGTCTGCCCCGCGGAGGCTGCCGTGATCACGTGCACCTGGGCGTGCGCGGGCAGCGAGGCCCCGCCCGCCAGCGAGCTGCGCAGGCCGGCAGGAGGGATCCTGGACCACTGGCCGGCCCGGCCGGCATCCAGCAGCCGGAGGTTGACCAGGTGGCGTACCGTCCCGGCGTACGACGTACCCAGCTCGCGCGCCACCCGGTAGACATGCTCGGGACGCGACGGCCGGCCGCCGCAGATCCGCTTCAGGGCCGCCCGCACCGCCGGCAGGGGCATCAGGAACCACGCCGCGAACGCCTCAGCTGTCTTCTCCTCCTCGGGCCAGCTGCCGTTGCCCCAGCGCAGCGCGGGATCGAGCTCCTCGTCGGCCGCGGTGCGATGGCCCAGCCGGTGGTGCCCCAACTCGTGCGCGGCCGTGTGCCGCTGGGTGATGGCGTTCAGCGAGGCGTTCAGTAGCACGGCCGGCCCCTTGTCGGCGGGGGAGAGGTACACGCCGAACAGGCGGGGCATCGGCTGCGCCATCCCGATCACGTCCGCCGCTCCCAGTGCCCGGTGCACGTGAACGTATTGCGTGCGGTCGATGCCGAGGTCGCGGTGCGCCTGAACGGCGGCGATCGACGCGATCCGGTGTGCTAAGGCCCAGTTCACGCCGTCGGACTCCCGCCGTCGGCGCCCTGCTCCTCGCGTTCTGCTGCGCGCCGGAGGGTGAGGTACTCGGCGAACTCCAGCACGGTCTTGGCATCCCCGTCAGTGAGCTGGGCCAGCGCCCGCGGCAGACCGGCCAGCGAGTACTCGCCGGCGTCGGCGTCCTTCTCCTCGGCCAGGAAATAGGCGACCGGCTGCCGGTACAGGCGCGCCAGCTTCTTCAACTCCAGGCTGTCCACCCGCCGCTCGCCGCGCTCGATGTCGCTGATGGCCGAGCGGGGGATGCCGGTGGAGTCCGAGACGAATTGCTGGGACATGTTCAGGTAGTCGCGGGTCTTCTTCAGTCGTTCACCGAGCCGCACCAGCTCGGGATCGCGGTCACGGCTGTCGGAGGGGGGAGGGGTCATGACTGCTGCCTTTCATCGATGGCGTCCAGGACCGCCGCGGCGAATGCCCGCACCGACCGGGTGGCCTGGGCCGCTTCCCGGTCCGCGGGAATCGCGACGTGGAAACGCTCCTCAATACGCGTGAGAATCTCGACCACCAGAAGAGAGTCCACGGGCAACTCCCGACCTCCCTGCTCCAGTTCAGAGCGGAGTTTGTCGGGCGAGACGCCCTCGTACTCGGCGAGGAAGTCGATGACGACCGAGGTGATGTCGTCCATGCTCGGTGTGTCTGTGTTCGACAACTCTCCCCAATCGTCTGCATTTCCAACGACGTTGTCGTAGCCTACGACATGCTGTCGGGAAAGCCAACGGGGCTGTCCCAAGATCAGACAGGTGTGCGTGTGGACTTCAAGCGCTACCAGGAAGCGGCCGTCAAAACCCTCCAACCCCCCGCGGACGGCACCGACCCCGTCCTCGTCCCCCTCCTCGGCCTCGCCGGCGAAGTCGGATCCCTGACCACCGCCTACAAGAAGTTCCTGCGCGACGGGCCGGCCTTCGAGCAGGGCAAGCACCAGTTACGCGAAGAACTCGGCGACGTCCTGTGGTACATCGCCGCTCTCACCCACCGCTTCGGACTCGACCTCGACGACGTAGCCGCAGCCAACCTGGAGAAGGTCAAAGACCGCTGGCGCACCACCCCCCAAGAGGAACACGCCCCCTTCGACGCAGGCTTCCCCGCCCACGAACAGCTGCCCCGGCAGACCACACTCACCTTCACGCCCACCAAGACCGACGACGGCCGCACCGTCATCGTCCTCACCCGCGAAGACGGAACCCCCGCCGGCGACCCCCTCACCAGCGCCTCCCACGTCGAAGACGACTACCGCTTCCACGACATCTTCCACCTCGCCCACGCCACCGTCCTCGGCTGGTCCCCGGTCACCCGCTTCCTGCTGGGCCGCAAACGCAAAAGCGACCCCCGCGCCGACGAAGCCGAAGACGGCGGCCGCGCCATCGCCATCGAGGAAGGCATCTCAGCCCTCGTCTTCTCCTACGCCGCCCGCCACCGCTACCTCACCGACATCAAGCACATCGACCACGAACTCCTCGCCACCATCGGCCACATGACCGCCCACCTCGAGGTCAGCATCTGCCGCGCCGCCGACTGGGAACACGCCATCCTCACCGGCTATGCCGCCTGGCGCCAGCTCCGCGATCACAACGGCGGCATCGTCCAGCTCGACCTCGACCAGCGAACTCTCACCGTTACCCAGGACTGACACTCCGGCGGTTCGGAACGCCCTGGCCGCGGGCATTCCGAACCGCCAGCAGCGCTGTCGGAGGCAGTCGAGCAGTTCCCGCTGTTCGGGCATAGGGACGACCGCACGGTTTGCCGCACCTGGAGCAACACCGCGATCTGCCCTCCCCTCTTGCTGCCTTTGCCATGATGCGCGCTGCCGCATAGATGTGGGCCAAAGAGCACAGCGGGGACTCCCGCGCTTCCTGGCCTCACGCCAGGGCAGGCCGAAGGCGCCGTGGAACTACTCGCAGGGACTGCTGGCTTCACGCTTCCCGTGTGCGCGTCTCTGTCAGCACGTCTTGTCGTTCTCGTCTGCCGCGGGCAGGTCGAGGTAGCCGGCGGCGTCGCGCAGGACCTCGCGGGTGAGGGCTTCGGTGCGGTCGAGGATGGCGAGTTGGGCGGCCATGCCGACCAGGGGGGTGAGGTGTTCCATGAGTCCGTCGGTGATGCGGTAGAGGTATTCCTCGTGGTCCAAGAGGCTGCCGGGCTGGTGATGGCGCAGCCGCAGCCGCCCGTCGAAGGTGGCCAGGGTGCTGACCCATTCCTCGGGGTGTTCCTTGCAGCGGGGCGGCAGCCGGTTGACCCACAGCGTGGGCACCGAGCGTTGCCGGATCTGCGCGGTGGCCTCGGTAGGGCGCCGCAAGGCGGGGAAGCGAGCTGTGCGGGCTTCACGGAGGATGTCGCTGGAGCCGATGCCGCTCCAGAAGACGGTTAGGTTCAACTCGTCGGCGAGGTAGTCGAAGTAGTCGAAGGTCGGCTGCAGGTCCTCGGGCCGCAGCCGGTCGATGCCGTCGACCAGGCAGACCTCCGTGTGGGCGTGGCGCATCATGTGGACGGCGGGGCCGGTGAAGTCTTTCATGCGCTGCACGGGCCGCTGCTGGGTGTCGGGGCGGTAGAGGTCCCAGCCGAGGAAGACTGCCAGGGCCGCGGACCAGTCGGCGGGTGCGCCGGGTTCAGGCGGGGCGTTGATGCAGACGACGGGGACACGGCTGTCGTCGATGCCGTGCAGCTTCTCACGGCGGCCCTGGTGACCCAGTCCGATGTGGTGCAGCAGGGTGCGCTTACCCGTGCCGCGGCAGTCGCTGTCGATGGCGACGTGCGGGCAGGGATGGCGGCGTTCTCCGTTGAGGCGCAGCAGCCGCCGGGCGGTGAGCGATCCCTTGGTGATGTCGGTGGTTTCGACGAGTCCGAGCTGGGCGTGGTAGCGCACGCGGGGGTCGTTCTCGTCGACACGGTCCTTGTCGGTGGGCGTGGTGTCGTCTGCCGGTGGGATCGGGGGAGGGGAGGGCTTGTACCGCACACGGGTGCGCCAGCCGTGCAGGGTGGTCGGTGGCCCGGGAGGCAGGACCGGGGCCGCTGTAGGGGGCGAGGCGCTTTGCGGGTCGCGTACTGGGGTCTTCACCGTTCGTCTCCTTGCCGTCCGCTGCCTGGCCCCCCGCCAGGCGGGGGAGGGCTGGTGCTGTTGTCTCCCGGGGTGTCTGAGCCGGGCTCGTTGCCGCTGCCGGGGCTTTCGGGGCCGGGCGGTTGCAGGCCGGGCAAGGAGGCCAGGAAGTCATCGAGGGTCTGTTCTTCGCCCCGGACGGGCTCGGGCATGTCGAAAAGTTCTCCGGCGGGGCGGTCGAGCGTGCGGAACGGGCGGACGGTGTTCGGGTCCAATGGCGGCATGTCGGCGGCGTAGGGCTTGGCGGGCGCTGGCAGCGCGGGGCGGGATGCCGTGGCCGCGCGGGGGCCCGGTGACGCGCTGCCGGGCGGGGGCCCGGCGGCCGCGGTGCGCAGCAGCTGATCGGTGGCCCGGGCGATGGCCGCCTCGTTATGGCGGCTGCCACCGGCATCGAGGTGGATGCGCAGGTCCTCGGCCCAGGCCTCTTCGGTCCACCGGTCGCTCAGCAACCGGCGGTGGATGAAGGGCACTTCGGTCCATGGGTCGCTACCCGGCTCGGCCCGGTGGTTGAACAGCCAGGCGACCTCCGGGTGGTCGGGGGAGTAGTGCACTTCCCAGCGTCCCTGCTGCGCTGTGATGCCGGAGGGCCCACGGAAGAGATCCAGTTTCCCCCGGTCCAGGTTGTAGGTGCGGTTGTTGATCTGGAAGCCCTTGCGGCTGACCCGGACCCACACCGCCGGCAGCAGTTTGCGGTTCTCCTGCGCGGTCAGCGCGGTGGACCGGTAGCCGCGCAGGGAAATCAGGGCCGCGTACATCTGATTGGGGGTCAGGCACAGCCCGGGAGTGAAGGGGGAGCGGAGCGCTCCGTGGGGAGTCTGCTGCCAGTGAAGGACCACCCACTGCTCGAACAGCTCCTGGAGTTCGCGGATTGTCCAGAGCGGCTGTTTGCGGACGCGTTTGCCTCGCAGGTGAAGGCGGTGGTGGGTGTAGGAGGCCAGGTACTGGCTGAAGCCGGTCTTCACCGCCCGCATGGCGCGCTCCACGATTGCCTTGTCGACGGCGGTACGCAGCCGTGCCTCGCGTACCTCGATACCCAGGGAGTGGCAGGCGCGGGTGAAGTCCGCGGAGATGAACGGTGAGCCGTGGTCGATGACGAGTGTTTCGGGCTTGATGACGGGCCGGGCGGCGGAACCGGCGAATCGGGGGTCGGCCGCCAGGAGGTCCTCGAAGGGCAGGTCCGAGCCTTCCATGAAGGTTTCCTGCGCCCAGCCAGGGCGCGCGGGAAGCGGGGCCGTGGTCTGGGCAACGACCTGCATGGTGTCGAACGAGCGGGTGGCCCGCCCGGCCGCCCATCGCCCCGTCCCGCCGGTGCGGCCGGTGCGCTTGGGCACGATCAGAGAGCCCACAATGCTGCGGGTAGCCACGTCGACGGCGATGGTGAGCTCCACGGAAATGACCCGTCCGTCGTCGCCGAGGACGAGGACGTCCAGTCCGGTGGTGTCGATCTGCACCAGTTCCCCGGGCCAGCGGGCCCAGGTCGCCCGCCGGGCGCCGGGCCGCTCTGCGGATGTGGCTGGTCCGGCCGCGTGGCGGGCCGCTGCGCCATGCGAGTTCTCCGCCGTGATCCCCAGCCGCTCCAGCAGCCGGTAGAACGTCGCCGGACTGATCACCAGGCCCCGGGCGGTTCGCGGATCGGCCAGCAGATGCGCATAGCGGGCCCGAACCGTCTGCTGCACCCGGTCGATCAACCGGGACAGGGTTCCCGGAGACAAGCCCCTGTCGCGCTCGTCGTCCAGGATCTCCCACACGAGGTCGACCACCCGCGCATCGACGCGCCCGTGCGGGGTCGCATGACGCAGGCTGCGTTTGTCGACCAGGCCCATCAGGCCGTCCGTGCGCCAGGCCGCACACTTTCGTTCGACAGTGGCCGCGGACACCGGGGCTCCGGCCAGCGTCAACTGGTCGGCCTTGGCCTGGTAGCGCTGCCGCAAGGTGCGCCGCTGCGGGTCGAAGGCCGCTCTGGGCGGGGCGGTGGAGGGAATGTTCGGGGCCTGCTGGTGCAGTACTTCCTTGACATGCCGTTCCCATGCCAAGGCGGCCTTGCGTACGTCGCGCGGCAGCGCACGGAACTCGCCGAGGCGGCCGGGCAGCGAACTGCGCGGCGCCGCCCGGCTCAGCACGGCGAAGTCGAGAGCAGAGGTCACTGCCGTCTGCAGGATGATCAGCGGCTCCACAGACTCCACAGGCTCTGCGGCGTCGAGGAAGAGACGCGATCCGTGGAAGGCGGTGACCACCCAGAGGGCACCGCGGAAGCGGATGGTGTCCCCCAAAGCCAGGGTGTCAGCAGCGGCGGGCGCTACGGCGCCTGCGGCGGGCCGTGACGCCGAGGTCACGCGACCTCCCCGGACCACGCCCTCGACGACGGGGTGAGCGGGATACTCATGTCGGTGTGCAGTCGCCGCGCCCAGATCAGGTGGTAGGCAAGGTCCACCCCCAGGTACAGGGGCAGGGCGGCGGCGCGTACCCCGGAGCGGATGGTTCGTGGTGAGGTGAACTGCTGTGCCAGCAACTGGTCCTGCCCGGCCGTGAGCCACCGTGGACTGCGGGCGGCGTAGAGGAGCGTGAGGTTGTCTAGTTCCGCCCCGGCGGGAGGTTCCATCCCCCGGATCCGCCAGCCTGCCGCTGCCGCTGCCACGGACAGCACTTCCTGCTCGGATTGCCACCGGGCGGTGCGTTCCTCCGGCTGTACGCAGATCACCTCGCGCTGCCCCGCCCGTAGGGCAACGAAGGCCGGCCGCAGACGGTGGCGGCGCCCCAGACGGCTCCAGCGCAGTTCCATGGGCCCCGCACTACGCAGCCCGACTGCCGGGTCGCGGTCCAGGAGCATGGCGCAGTGCTGCTGCCGCAGTGAACCGCAGGCCAGCAACTGGTCGGTGGCCGAGGCCCACGCATTGGTGACGAACGACTGCCGTCCCGGGTAGGGCACGGGCCGCTCCAGAGGGGCAAGCTCCTCGAACGCCACCGCACCAGCTTCTGCCACCGGATGTTCGCGCCGCCGTCCGAACCGGTCGAGGTAGCAGACGGCGATCTCGCGTGCGTTGACCGGGCCCCCTGGCACATCCGTCCCCTTCGGTCTCCGCGGCGGGCCGCGCTATGCGTACCCCCGCTCCAGCATCGGGGCACGGACATGGCTGGCGCAGCCGCAACCGTCTTCATCCCACGATCGAGGAACGGGCCGAATGTGTGTGCGAGTGACGGGGTGTGCCACTCCGGGCCGGGGCGCTCATATGGCGGTGAACGGGTCGCTCCAGTCCCAGGGCAGGCAGCAGAGGTTCTCCTGTGGCGCCTGGTGCTCGTCGTCGCGGTGGATCAGTGCCGTGACCGGCTGCCGGTCACGGCGGCGGCCGCTCCCCTCGTCGCAGGGTGCGGCTGGCGCGCACCGGTAGTGCCGGGCGAGCCACTCCGCCACCGGGATCTGCCAGCTGCCCAGGGGCAGTTCGAGCGCACCCGCCAGCTGAGACAGCTCGGCCACCAGCCGGGACTCGGCCACAGCCCACGGCCCGTCGGGCAGAGCGGCGCGCTGCTGCTCGTAGCGCAGCAGAGCCCGGGCCACTTGAAGCGCCTCCGGATACACCAGCAGCCATGCCGTCTCGATGTCTCCGGCCTGCAGCCCGGCCCGCCCGGCGCGCTCGGCCCACCAGCGGGCGAGCGGGGTGCATCGCCACCACCATCCGGTCACAGCGAAGGCGTCCGCGACCAACACGGCTGCGGCGGGTCCGAAGCGCCGTTCAAGCCGGCCCCGCCTGCGGTGCGCGCGCACCGACTCCGGCAGCCGGGCCAGATCGACCCCTCCCGGCCCGGCCTGGCGCACGTGGGTGAACCGGCCGTGCCGCTCGCAGATCCTCCACCTTTCCGGCCAGAGCAGCCATACCTCACCCCAGCCCCCGCCTCGTGCCGCCGCGCACAACCCGCAGGCCGGCACCAGCCAGTGCGCCAGAGGCTGCCACGGCCACTCCCACCGTGCCTGCTCGCCTGGCAAGAGGTGCGGTGCACGCAGATGCGGCAGGGCCCACCGCAGCCGGGCGGACGGCACATCGATCATCCGCGCGAGCCGGTCTGCCGCCGCGCCGCTCAGCAGAACTTCTGCCAGATGCGGTCTCAGGGCCTGCTGTTCGGGCGGCCCGTGACCCAACTCGGCGAGCAGGAAGTCGACCTCCACCCCCTGTACTGCTGCCACTCGCCACAAGAACGAGCAGTTCGACTCATGCGCCACGAACCGCACCGGTTGCCGTGCCAGGCTCCTGCCCCACACCACGTTCCCCAATGTCCCACTCCCGCCCCGGGCTCAGCGGCCGCCCGGACACGGGCACCACCCCCGTGCAGCCCTTGTTGATCCTTGCTGCCCGCCCCCGTCTCCGGGGCCGGGCGGCGCCGCGCGGCTATCGCGGCCCGTGGGGATCTCGACGTCCGTGCGGCACTGCGCTCTCTACCACGGCGCACCCCTGCCCCGACGAGAGAGTTCACCCCCAGGGGTGAGGAAGCCCGGATTGAGCATCCGCGCCGTACACCCGTCCGCATCCTGCCCCTTGAAGCATCATCAGTTTGAGCGGGGGAGCCATCCTGTGCTGCACGACCTGCCTGCCGAACGCCTGCCCAGCCAACTGTGGACGCGCCAGCGCACTGCGGCGGACTGCGTGCTCAACGCGTTCGCCATGGGCCACGAACGCCAGCAGGTCATCATGCCGTGCGGCACGGGGAAGACCCACCTCGCCGTCCACATCGCCCACGAAATCACCTCCAACAGCCGCAGCCTGACCGTGATGCCGACTCTGGAGCTGCTCAACCAGACCGCCCGCGTCTGGCACACCTCCGGCCGGACGGGCCACTACTTCGGTCTGTGCTCCGACAAGCAGACCAGCGAGCCCCTCCTCAGCGGCGTGCTCACCATGACCAATGACCCAGCCTGGCTGGCCGCCGCCGTGCGCGGCGCGGAGGGGCCCGTCAGCGTCTTCGCCACCTACGCGTCGCTGCCCAAACTCGTCGAAGCCCACCAGCGCCACCTGCTGCCCCGCTGGGACACCGTGGTCGTCGACGAAGCCCACCGCACCGCCGGCGCCCGCGGCAAACCCTGGGCCGTCATCCACGACAACGACGCCATCCCCGCACGCCATAGGCTCTACCTCACCGCCACACCCCGCATCTGGGACGTCAACCGCGGCATCACCACCGAGCCGATCGCCTCCATGGACGACGTCGACCTCTTCGGCCACATCGCCTACCGCTACTCACTGGCCGAAGCCATCCACGAGGGGCGGCTCGCCGACTACCGCATCGCCGCTCCCGAAATCCACGACCCGCAGCTGCACGCCTTCCTGGCCGGACGCACACGCAGGGGAGCCAGCCGTACCCCCCAGGCCGACGCCATGCGCGTAGCGGCGGCCCAGTTGGCCCTGCTCAAAGCACGCGAAGAGCACGAGATTCGCCGCGCGGTTGTCTTCAGCCGCAGCATCGTCCAAAGTGAGGCCTTCGCCGAAACCCTGCCCGAAACCGCCGCAGCCATCCCCGGCGGCCACGCCGACGACCTGTGGGTCGCCAGCGTCCACTCCCGTAACGGCCGCCGCACGAGGCGTGAGCGCCTGGCACGATTCGCCCAGCCCCTGCGAGAGAAGCACGCCAGCGGGCTGGCGGAGCTGAGCGTGTTGTGCAATGTCCGTCTGTGCGTCGAAGGCGTCGACTTCCCGCTGGCTGACTCCGTACTCTTCGCCGACCCCAAACAGAGCACCATCGACATCGTCCAGGCGATCGGCCGCGCACTGCGCATCGGCCCCGGCATGAACAAGATCTCAACTCTGGTCATCCCGGTATTCTTTGGGCCCGGGCAACGTGCCGAGGAAGCGGCGTTCGGCACCCCGTACCACCTGCTGCACCAGGTCATGATCGCGCTCAAGGCGTACGACGAGCACTACTTCTACCGCCTCCCGGTCAGCGGCACCCGACTGCTGTTGCCCACACCGGCGTTCGCCATCCGGCCCGCACGCGCCCCGGAGATCGCCCCGCACCTGATGCTGCGGATCATGGAGCCCGAGCCCGACGTCTGGGAGACCGGGATGGCCTGCGCGCAGCACTTCTTCGACACCCACGGACACCTGAACGTCCCCAGCAACCACATCACCCCCGACGGATTCCACCTCGGCTGCTGGCTCGGCTACCAGCGTGCCCTCAAGGCCGCCGGAAACCTCTCCGCGGCGCGCGCCGCAGCGCTGGCCACCTGCAACATGCCCTGGGCACACGCCAAGGACAGCACGGAGACCTTCTTGGAACTCGCCCAGGCCTACGCCCGCGAGCACGGCCACCTACTGCCAGAACCAACACAGACCTATCAGCTCCGCCCGCTGGGCCGGTGGCTGGCCGAGCAGCGCCGCCAGGCAGGCGAGGGCACCCTTCCCACCCCCTACCGGCGCGCCCTGCAGGACATCGACCGCTGGTGGAACCCCGCCTGGCCCGAAGCGTGGCAGCGCATGTGCGCCCGCGTACGCGCCCAAGGCACGGCCCTGACCATTCCGCCCGGCCCCTTGCCGGCAGATGCGGACGAGATCACCCGATGGCTGGACGAGCAGTTCGACGTCCTCCTCCATCTCGCCAAGGGACAGCAGGCGCAACTGGCCGCGCTGCCGCTCACGCACGACCCCCTGGCCCTCGGACTGCGCCGCCCCTTCGGCAGCCAGAGCACCGCCCACGCACACGGACTGCGCGCCGCCCGGCGCTTCTACCGCGCACACCAGCACCTGCGTGTCCCCGCCGACTACGTCGACGAACACATGGGCAGCCGATTCTCACTGGGCCAGTGGATCGCCGACCTACGGACGCTCGCGGGCACGGGTCGCCTCAGCCGCGAAGAGATCGAATCCGTCGAAGCCCTGGCCATGGAATGGCTCCCAGGACTCCAATGCGAGGACACCCCGGCCGCGTTCCCCGGGACAGCTACGCCCGCCCCCCAGACGGCTGGCACCGACGACACCGAAGCGCCCCGCCGATCCGACCAGGTCTTCTGGATCGCAAGCGGCGAACCATCACCGCCCGGACTGCCCGACGTCCTGCTTCATGGTGGCAGGCGCGTGCTGCTCAGCATGCCAGCCGGGGGAGGCAAGACCATGACCGCAGCGACGGCGGTCCACGAAACCGGGAACGGGGCTGCATGCCTGCTGCTCGGCCCCAGCCAGGCCTATCTCCACCAAGCGGTCACGACCTGGCGCATGGTCCGCAAAAGGCCGCTCGCCGGCATCAACATCAACCCCACCCGCAGCGGCAAGGGCGGCATCAGACTGACCAGCGCGGGCGAACTGGCCGACTGGATGGCACAGCAGTCCGAAGAAGCCCTCGTCGTAGCCCGCTACCGCGACGTCGAACTCATCGTCCGTTCCCATAGCGACCACCATCTGCCCCCGTGGGAACACCTCATCATCGAAGAAGCCCACCGCACCGCCGAAGGCATCATCGACCCACAGCACCCGCACGCCGCCATCCACTACGACGACGGCATCCTCGCCCACAGACGCCTCTACCTGACGGCCACTCCCCGCATCCCCCGCGAACTGCCCGACCCCACAGACCACGCGACCGAGGTGGCCTGGGCCGTCGACATGCTCGCCCAGCCGATCTTCGGCACTCACCAATCGACCATGGAACGCCAGAAACTTGTAGACAAGGGCCTGCTCAGCCCCTACCAAGTGATTCGGATCCAAGTGCCTGAGCCGCGCGGCTTCCCGCAATGGCGTGCCCAAGCCGTAGGCACCGCCCATGTCGTCGAACAGCACAACCTGCGCCGTGTGGTGGCCGTATTCGAGAACACGAAGCAGGCAGAAGCCTTCGCCTGCCAACTGGCCGTGCAGATGCTCCACGCGGAGATCCTCCTGCCCCAAGAGAGAGCCGTGCGCTACCAGCACAACCAGCCGGTCATCCGGTGCCAGCGCGCGACAGACCCGATGCCCCCCGACCTCGACGCGGTCGTGCTGCCCTGCGCCATCTACACCACGGTGGACCTGGTCAACGCTCTCTCGCCCCTGATGGGCCAACACGCTTACCGTGCCGCGCAGACAGCGATCATCGTTCCCGAACCCATCGCCCCCCATGACGACGCGCCGGCTGCTGCACCCCCTGCCGTCCTGCGCCGCATTGCAGCAGCACTCTGGGCCCACGACCCCGCCAGTCTGTGACAAAACCGTTGGCGATCACTGAGTGAGTGATGCGCTGACCTGCAGATACAGTGATCGACTGCCCGCTGGGGTCTGATCACCGGTGGCGAAGGACCCTGGCGCCGCAGGCAACGGCCACCGGATCCGGCCCGCGCGTCCCGGAGGATGGGGACCCGGCAACTGCCGGAGCAGGGACGGACAGAACCGTCGGCCGCGCCGCCTGCGGTGCGCGCGGCCGACTCGGCCCGCGGCAGGTGTCCGCTCTCGTTGCCCGTCTGCGGATCGCGTCCGTCCACCAGGCGTTCGACTCGCTCGAGGACTTCGAGGCGGCGATCGCGGAGTCCCGGAGCAGACGGGACGCCTTGCCGCAGACGGCGACCGCGACGACGCTGAAGGCGCTGCCGCCGGAAGCAAGGGGAGGACGGCGGCGGGCTCCCAGGGCGGGCGCAGGTCCCTGACCCCCGCCCGCACCGCCGACGGACGGCTCGCAGCGGACTCCGGGCCGCGGGCGAGCGGGCCGCGGCCAGAGGCCTGAACGCTCCACCGTGCGATCACGGCGGTGTTGTCAGTGGCGCGTGGTACATCTGGCCTGAAGTGAACTTGTCTGCTTTTACCGCTAGTTGATCAACATCGAGTGAAGAGGTAGGACATGGTGGAGACGGAACTTCCCGGACAGGGGGTGGTGTTCTGGCCGGTGGGCACGGGGGACTCCACCACGATCGTGGTCGGCGACAACCTGGTCATGCAGGTGGACCTGCGGGACATGAAGGCCGCCGACGAGGACGACGCGGTGGTCGCCGCTGTCATCGACCGCCTGGAGGAGACCCTCCCGCAACCCGACGACAAGACGCCCTACCTGGCGGTCTTCGCCCTGACCCACGCCGACTCGGACCACTGCTGCGGCTTCGGCGACCTTCTGGAGAGCTCCATCCTGATCGGAGAGATCTGGGCGACGCCTCGGCTATGGCGCGAACTGTCCGAGGACAAGCCCATGTGCGAGGACGCGCAACGCTTCCAGGACGAGGTTGAGCGACGCGTGGACGCCACCCTCAAGGCGGTCAAGGACGGCAAGGAGCCGGCCAGCGGAGACCGGGTGCGCATCATCGGCTACGACGAGGACCGCGAACTGCACTCCTACGCCGAACTGCCTGACGAGTACTTCACCTTCCCCGGCGATGTGATCACCAAGGTCGACGGCCAGGACGCCGCGGACCGCTTCGAGGCGTTCGTCCACGCACCGTTCAAGGACCACTGCGCAGGCGACCGCAACGACACGTCCTTGGCCCTGCAGGTACAGCTGAAAGCCAGTGACGGCACCGTCGGCCGGCTGCTGTTCCTGGGCGACCTCGCCTACCCCATCATCAAGATGATCTTCGAGAACAGTGAGGCCGCGGGCAACTCGGACCGGGTGGAATGGGACGTGCTGCTCTCCCCGCACCACTGTTCCAAGAAGGCCATGTACGCCGAGGGCGAGGACGGCGAGGAGGAGCTCAAGCAGGACCTTCTCGACCTGCTCCAGGCGCATGCCAGTCCGGACGCCCGGGTGATCGCCAGCTCGTTGCCCTTCCGCGAGAAGGATGAGAAGGGCAACAACCCGCCGCACCTGCTGGCCCGGGACGCCTACGAGTCGATCACCGACTACGAGGTGCTGTGCACGGGGGAGTATCCCTCCAAGGATGAACCCCGTCCGGTGGTCTTCGCCCTGGAGTCGGGCCTGGGCCTCGAACTTGTGGACGTCGCCGACCTGGAGAACAAGGCCCGAGCGCTGGAGGCCGCGGGCGGGGGACGCCGGCTGCTGGCCGCACTGGGTACCTCCCGCTTCCCGGCCGCCGCCTTCGCTGCCGGTGTCGGCCTGCCGCACCCGCGGGGTACGGACGCCGCACGCACCGGTGTGCAGCAGGCCAGGGGTGACAAGGCCGAGCCGGCGGTGCAGATCGGATTCGGTGCCGCGTGAAGGACAGCACTACCCTGGAACTCACTGAAGGCCAGCAACTCGGCCTCGACCAGCTGCACCGGATCGTCCAGGCCTCGCAAGGATCGGTGGCGGCCACGCACGTGGCCGCCACTGCCGACGGGTACGTCGAGGCCCGCGTCAGCGTCGGCTGCGCCAACCTGCCGCGCACACAGGGCGGCCTGCGGCTGCGCAGCGTGGAGGCGGTCACCCTGCGGATCCCTCCGAACTTCCCCTTCACCGCCCCCAGCGTGCAAACTCGGCACACCCGCTTCGCTGGTGCCCCGCACGTCAACTGGGGCCGCCACCTGTGCCTGTACCGCTCGACGGCGACCGAGTGGGATCCGGCCGACGGCATGTACGGGTTCATCACCCGTCTTCTGGACTGGTTCGAGGCGGCCGCTGCGGGACAACTGGACCGGCCCGGTGAACCCTTGCACCCTCCGAACGCCTTGACCGACCACACGGCGGGCCTCCTCGTGATCCGCCGCGACGCGCCCGTCGCAAGGCCGGACGGGCCGTGGCTGGGCGCCGCCGTACTGCACCAGGTCAACGACATCAGATGCGACGTCGTGGGCTGGCTTGCTGCCGAGGACTCCTGGCCCGACAGCCTGGAAGAGTTGCGGGAGAGCGCCGCGCTGCCGGCCGGCGCCCGCGCCTTCCTCGCCCCCGTCGTCGTCACCACGAAGCACCTGACGTTCGAATACCCGCTCACCGCGAGGGAACTGGTGGAGTCCCTGGCCCGCGACCACATCACGCCGCGCCTGCTGCTGGGGCTGACGGGATTCGTCGCGGGCCGCAACCGCACCCTGCTCTGCCCCGACGCCGACGCGTCGACCGGGGACGACGAGGACACCCCGGCCGCGCCGGTGCACCTGCTGCTGGGCACCCCTTCGCGGGGTATCGCCGGCGATGGGCCGCGCCGGACGCACCTGGTGGCCTGGCACCTGCCCGACTTCGCCGATCAGGTCGGGCGCCTGGCCGTCCGCACCGCCTTCAGCGGACATGCGTACCTGGCCGAACTCGGCGACGATGTCGTCCGGTTCGGCACCAACTGGCTCGACCGCCAGAGCACCCGGTGGATGCGCGTCTACGAAGCCCGGCCCGAGGTCACGGTCCGCCGCGACCACGCCACCCCCGCGGCCTGGCTACGCGGCAAACGCGTCCTCGTCCTGGGCGCGGGCGCCCTGGGAGCCCCCGTCGCTGACATGTGCGCCCGCGCGGGCGCCGCGCACCTCACTTTGGCCGACCACGGACTCGTCCACCCGGGAATCCTGGCCCGCCAGCCCTACGCGGACGCCGACATCGGCTTTCCCAAGGCGAGGGTCCTGGCCGACCGCCTCAACCGGATCGACCCCCACATCACCTGCGTCGAAGCCTTCGTCGGCAACGTCACCACCCGGCTGTCCGCCCTCGACCTGCACGCCTTCGACCTGATCTGGGACTGCACCGCCAACCGCATCGTCCGCGCCCACCTCGAACGCGCCCGCCGCGCCGACACTGCCCCCTGGCCCCACCTGGCCACACTGATGATCGGCCACCACGCCACCCGCGGCATCGCCGCCCTCTCACCCCGCGGTGCCACCGGCGGTGGCACGCATGTCCTGCGCCGCACCGCGCTGGCCGCGCACGCCGATGCCACGCACGCCTTCGACGACCTGATCGACGACTTCTTCCCCACCGAGCCCCGCACCGACCTCTTCCAGCCCGAACCCGGCTGCTCGGACTCCACCTTCACCGGATCGGCCGCCGACGTCACCGCACTGGCCGGACAACTGGCGACCGGCATCCTCCACGCCCTGGCCGAGCCCGCCGACCAGCACACCATGGCCGCCCTCATCGTCCGGATGCCCGCCGGCCCCACCAGCACCCAGCCCGCCGGGCCGCGCTGGCTGACCTGGCCCAACGACACCCTCACCACGGACGAGGCCACCGGCTACGACGTGCGCATCACCCCCGCCGCACTGGCCGAGATGCGCGCGGAAGCCCGCCGCGGCGCCCGCCTGCGGGGCCCGCGCGTGGAAACCGGCGGCACCCTGCTCGGCGCCGTCGACGACGCCACCGGCGTGATCTTCATCGACGAGGCCACCGGCCCGCCCCCCGACTCCCTGCTGACCGAGGCCTACTTCCAGCACGGCCTGGACGGCGTCAGCGGCCACCTCGCCGCCCGCCGGAAGGCGACCGGCAACATCAGCCGCTTCCTGGGCATGTGGCACACCCACCCGCACACCGCCGCCCAGCCCAGCGCCACCGACCGCGCCGCCATGACCAGCCTCACCCTCCCGCTAGACGACGCCCCCACCCGCGCCCTCGTCCTCATCGCCGGAGGACCGGCCCTCGTCTGGCACAAGTGGCTCGCCACCGGTGACGGCCCCGACCTCTACGCCCACCTCGCCGCCCGCACCGCCACCGCCGCACTGCCCCCGTCGGCACTACCCGCCCACCTCGGCCCCGTGACCTGGTGGCCCGGCGGCTACACCACCCGCCCCCACGGCCCCGTTCCCTTCCCACGCAAGGGCTTCCGCTCATGACCCGCACCATCGGCCTCGCCCTGTCCGGCGGCGGCTCCCGCGCCGCCGCCTTCCACCTCGGCTGCCTGCGCGCCCTGCACGACCGCGATCTCCTCGACCGCATCCGCGTCGTCTCCGGCATCTCCGGCGGATCCCTTCTCGCCGCCCTGTGGGCCTACGGCCCGCCAGACTTCACCGACTTCGACAGCCGCACCACCGACCTGCTGCGCTCCGGCCTCCAACTGGACATCGCACGACAGGCGTTCAAGCCCTCCGCGGCCGTACGCAACCTCACCGCGGCCGCCCGCGCAGGCACCCGCGGACTGTTCACCCGCGGCACCCAGGTCACCGTCGCCCGCCCCGCCAACCGCACCGACGCCCTGGCCGCCGTCCTCACCCACAAGGCGTTCGGCACCACCATCATGGCCGACGTCACCCACCCAGGCCTCGACGTCGTCCTCACCGCCACCGACCTGGCCACTACCAACGCCGTCCGCTTCGGGAGCACCCGCAGCGGCTGCTCCCGCTACGGCACCATCACCGAGCCCATCCACGTCGCCACCGCCGTCGCCGCTTCCGCCGCCTACCCCGCCCTCCTGCCGGCCCTGGAACGCACCTTCACCTTCCAGCACCGCGACGGACACCAACAGCAGCACACCGTGCTGCTCACCGACGGCGGCGTCTACGACAACCTTGGCCTGTCCGTCCTCGAGCCCGGTCGCTCACCGCACCACACCCAGCATGTCTACGAGGTGCCCTTCATCATCTCCTGCGACGCCGGTCTGGGCGAACTCGCTGTGAAGGCACCGCACTTCATGTTCGGACGCCTCAGCCGCTCCTTCGCCACCGTCCACCGCAAGGCACAGGACTCCGCCCGAGCCCGCCTGCACGAATGGGCCGCGAGTGGACGCATCGACGGGTTCGCCCTCGCATACCTCGGCATGAAGGACGATCGTCTGCCCGCACCGCCAGCCGACCTCGTCCCGCGCAGCGCGGTCGCCGCCTACCCGACCAACTTCGCCGCCATGGCCCGCAGCGACTTCGAAGCCATTACCACTCGCGGTGAACAGCTCATGCGCACCGTCCTTCCGATGTACCTGCGGCCCGCCCACAGCTGAGGCAGCAGCGAAGCAAGCGGGTAGGGGATGCCTCTCCTGTACGAAGGTGCGGTCGGCTGCCAGGCCCTGGGGGAGACGAAGATCCGCCTGCGGCGCATGGTCGGTGAACTGTGCCAGTGGGGGCCAGGACTGGCGCGCAAAATGGCTGATCGGGCTGATCTGCGACGAGGCCGCCCAGTGATCGCCGCGACTGGTGTCCAGGTAGGCGGGAGAAACTGGAGAGGCTCTCCGCCCACGCCGACGCGGCGGCCTACGGCGGCACTTCGGAAGCGCCGCGCCGCTCGCCCAGCAAGACGGGTCTCATGAAGTGTGCAGCTACCCGTTTCGGGGTTGCCGGTGCCGCGCTTCTCCGTTGGCGATCATGATGGAGTGATCAGACCACGCGGCGTGGCAGTCCTCGCACACCGCCTTGATCCAGCCTGCTGCGTCGTCGTTGCGCCGTCGGCCGGGGCTTCCGCAGAACTCACAGGTCGTGGCGGACTGTTCCTCGGCTGCAGTGAGAAGGCTTCGGATCTCGGGGCGTACGGGAGCAGGCGAGGCGGTGATGTGGATGCGGACCGCGCCGAGCTTTTCCTTCACGTCATAGATGCGGTAGTCCGGCTCAAGGGCAAGCAGGTGCGTGTGCAGTCGCATGAGCAAGGAGTGCCATCCCGGCCCGACCGCCCGTAGCCGATCCGGCAGCTGACGAGCAGGGAGTTCGCTTCCGGTTTGGTGACCTTGCACGTGTCCATCCTGATTGCTTTTCACCGGGCGCGAACTCCAGCCGCTCATGGAGCTCGTCGGTCACCAGCAGATCCTTCTCCAGTTTCCTCCAGCCGGTCCCGGCAGTGGGCGCCGGCACGGTCCCCTCGCGAGTGCGTCCGGGGGTCTGAGAGTGCAGCGGCAGGAGGATCCTGGCCGGGCGTACGGGCCGGGTCACTGTGCCTCCTTTACGCGTCGGCCTCTTGGGCGGCGTCTTCACCGGGCGGAGAGTGCGCGGGCAGCTTCCACCGGGTCTCGTCGCTGTCGTGATGGTGGTGCCAGGCGGTCACGAGGCGGGCGCGGACCAGTTGGTCGAGGAGGTCCTCAAGTTGCTGGGGCGGCTGCCCGCACTGGCGAGTGAGGGTCTCGAGCTCGCCCCCGCCCGCCCCGGCGGTGCTGTGGGCGGCCAGGACAAGTGCGGCCAGCCGCAGGGCGGAGGGCAGGGCGGGCGAGACGGTCAGGGGGGTGGGGCGCAGGGCCCAGTGGGCGGCGCGGATGCGTGCGGTGCGTCCGGGGGCCTGGTGGAGGACGGCGGTATCGAGCAGCTGTGCCTGGACGGGGGAGCATCTGCGGCTGGGGCGGTGCAGCCAGCCGGCGTGCTCCAGCTCGAGCCACAGCTCCGCGCGGCCGTGCAGCCGCATGCCGCGCAGGAACCCGCGGGGCATGCGGATCTGTCCGTGATGGTCGGCGCGCAGCGCGCACTGCAGGGCGAGCAGCCGGGCGGCGGGGGAGGCGAAGCGGGGCAGCGCTGTGGCGAGGTAGGTGAGCATTTCGCGTACGCGCTGCTGTTCTGCCGGCCCGAACGGAGGTGTGCTGCGCGCCGAGCGCGACGTGGCGGGGGTCGGCTGGGCGCGGCCGGTGTGGAGCAGGGTGGGCGGTACGACGGCGGTGTGGCTCATCGCCGCCGCGCAGGCGGCGCAGGCATCGGCCAGCCGCCACGCGCGGCCGCTGCGGTCGCAGGTCAGGGCGAGCAGGACGGGTCCCGCGCAGCCGCGGTGGCGGGGGTGCCAGTGGCAGCCCCTCGTCCGGCACTGGCAGGTGCGCAGGTGTCCGGGCAGCGCGTCGGCGCGGGCGTGGCGGGCCAGATGGGTGAGGGCGGCCGAGCGGGCGGAGGCGGCCGGCAGGACAGGACCGGGTGTGCAGCGGGGACAGGCCAGGGCCGGTCCGCCCGTCTGCGGGCGTAGGTGCACTGTCCAGATGCGCTGCACCGTGGCGTGTGTGCTGGCAAGCCGCATCGCCTCGTTGTCCCTTCCGGTCTGGTCCGCGCCGGCCTCGTGCGGGGTCTCCCGGCAACAGGTACGTGGGAGTCGGCCGCACCGTAGTGCAGACCTCTGCACTCGTGCAGTGCGGGCGCCCGGCGCGCTCACCTGTGCCGATAGTGCAGAGGTCTGCACTGACAGGGCAGGGGTCTGCACCGTCGGATGGTGGGGTGACGATCTTGCCGCCCGACCCCGACCTCCCCGCGCTGCGTGTGACGCTGGCGCGGCTGAGGAACGAGCGCGGGTGGACCTTCGATGAACTCGCCGGCCGTAGCGGCCTGGCCCGACGCACATTGATCGATCTCGAACACGGCCGTACCACCGGCAGCGTCACCACCTGGCACGCCCTCGCGCACGCCTTCGACGTCCCCATCGAGCAGCTGCTCGGCCCGCTCTGTGACGACCACACCCCGCCCGGGTCCAAGGGCGCCTGACCCCGTCTGTCCCGGCCCGGCACGCGGCGTAAATCACCCGGACCGGCGAACCCGCATGGAACGTACGTGCGACACGCCGTCCTGGTATTCGATATCACTGGGCTGCCCGGGGGACCGCCCTCCCGTCAGCCCCGCTCTCACGGTGTGTCGCCTGGCACGGTCCTTGCCATGCGCCCCAACTCCGCCCCCACCGGCTGCTACTGGGACAGCAGCACCCGCACCGTGCCGGTGCGCCGTCCGCTGCGGGTGGCCGCCACCAGCCCCAGCCGCCTGCTGCGCGCCGGCCAGAGCGGTCGCTGCCGCCGCTGCGGCAACCGCATTGACCTCTACCAGCGTGCCGACGGGCGGCCCATCGCCCTGCATCCCATCGAACTGGCCACCGCCCACATTCCCGACCCCTGCCGCTGGCACCTGAGCTCCGGTATCGCCCACCCGCACGGCGACGGCAGCGCCTGGTGCCGTATTCCGCACGCCGTGCTCTGCCCGCAGCGCACGCCCATCTGCCGGATCAACCTGCCTCTCGCGTCGGCGCGCCGCCAACTCGCCGTACGGACCCGCCGCCTGATCGACATCGGCGCCTTCACTCCCACGGCTTCCACCACCAGCGCAGCGACTGCCGACACCGGCGAGCGCCCGGTCGTGCGGATGCTGCTGGGCCTCTACCTCGCAGACGGCCTCGTGGAGGGCATCCGCTGCGTAGCCCAGACAAACCACCGCCGCCGTTGCCCCAGCCCCCTCCTGGCCCCGGACGGTCCGGCCGGATCCTGGAAACAGCTGTCTGTCGGCCCCCGACACGGCCAACTCACCCTTCCCGAACAGACGATGGCCGTCTATGACCTCAGCCGGCTGCCCCACGCCGAACAACGGCGCTGGCGCCTCCAGCGCTGCCCCGCGCACGCCGCCTCCCACGGCGCCGCCGACCTGGCGCTGGCCGGATGGCAGATCTTCGACCCCCTCCTGCACGCACAGCACCTCCGCACCGGTCTGCCCTATCCACCGGCACACGGCAGCGGAGAGAGATGACGATGCCGCACCACGCCCTGGAAATCCTCCTGACCTGCCCCCTGGCCCCGGCCGAACTCCGCGACGCCGCCCGCGTGCTGCCGCTCGCGACCAACCACGACACCACCCGCCTCATGACCCTCGTACGCGCCAAAACCCCCGGCCGCGCCGCGCACCGGCTGCGCCAGCACCTCGCCACGCGGCTCCCCGTGGACGTGATCACCACCCACTACCCGGACACCGGCGGGCAGGTCCTGCTCAACCTCGCCTTCCCGCCCGCCGTCCATGCCACGATCCGCCAGGCCGCCCATCAAGTGGGGCAGAGCCCGGAACTCTTCGTGAAGCTGGCCCTGCACCGCGCGATGGCCCAGCACGCCAGTGACGAGTCCGACCGGCTCGACCGGGCCGTGCAGCAACTGCTCGCCGGCACCACGGCCGCACACCTCCTGGCGGCCGTCGGCCACGCCCTGACCCGCACCCCCGGAGCGGCCCCCGCATGAACCCGACCGACGAACAGGCCGCCGCTGCCGACGCCTTCCACGCCGACCAGCACCTCGCTCTGCAGGCCGGCGCAGGCACGGGCAAGACCACCACCCTGGCCCTGCTCGCCCGCACCACGAAACGCCGCGGCCGCTACCTCGCCTACAACCGGGCCATCGCCCAGGACGCTCGAACCCGCTTCCCCGACACCGTCCAGTGCAAAACCGCCCATGCCCTGGCCTACGCGGCCGTCGGCCACCGCTACACCCGCCGCCTGGGCGCCCCACGACGCCCCGCCTGGCAGACCGGACAAGCCCTCGGCCTGACCAAAGCCGTCCGCGTCGGCGACCGCGAGGTGACACAACGAGCTCTCTCCAACGCCACCCTGCGCACCGTCACCCGCTTCTGCCACACTGCGGACGAGGCCATCACCCACCACCACGTGCCCCGGCTGCGTGGCCTGGACGCCCCAGACCTCCACACCCAACTCGCCGCCCACATTGTGCCGTTCGCTCGCAAGGCGTGGGCCGACCTGCAGCACTCCGACGACGGCGCCGTCCGCTTCGACCACGATCACTACCTGAAAATTTGGGCCCTCACCCGGCCGAGAATCGACGCCGATTTCCTGCTGCTGGACGAAGCCCAGGACACCAACCCCGTCGTCGAACAGATCTTCCTCAGCCAGCGCGGCCACGCCCAGCTCGTCATGGTCGGCGACTCCGCCCAGGCCATCTACCACTGGCGCGGCGCCAAGGACATCATGACCGGCTTCGACGGCACCCGGCTCGCCCTGTCCCAGTCCTTCCGCTTCGGCCCCGACCTCGCCGCCGAGGCCAACCGCTGGCTGCGCCTCGCCGACGCACCGATCCGCCTCACTGGCACCCCAACGGTGGCCACCGAAATCGGCCCCGTCACACAGCCGGACGCCGTCCTGTGCCGCACTAACGTCGGCGCCATGGCCCAGGTCATGGCCCACATGGCCGCCGGACACCGAGTCGCCCTGGCCGGAGGAGGAGACAGCCTGCACGCCCTGGCCCTGGCCGCCCGCGACCTCAAAGAAGGCCGCCGCACCCACCACCCAGAACTGCTCCTCTTCCCCTGCTGGGGCGACCTGCAGGACTACGCCGCCCACGACCCCGCTGGCCGGGACCTCCAGCCTTTGGTCGGCCTCGTCGACACCCACGGCGCTGACGCCATCCTCGGCGCCATCACCCGGCTCGCCCCGGAATCGCACGCACACGTCACCGTCTCCACGGCCCACAAGTCCAAGGGACGCGAATGGCCCTGTGTCCTGATCGCCGATGACTTCGCCCGCTCTCAGAACGACACCGCTGATGACCAGACAGGAACCGCGCTGGCGCCCGCTCCTGACCCCGTCGATGATGCCGAAGCCCGTCTCGCCTACGTCGCCGTCACCCGTACCCGCCAACGCCTCGACTTGGGAGGTCTCTCCTGGATCTACGACCACCCCGACGGCACACTGCCAAGCTAGGGGCCGTCTTCAACGATCATCTGGACGGCGGGTCATGATGGAGTGACCCGTCGTCATGAACTCGCCCGTCAGGAGCGGAAGCCGTTCGCTGCACTGACGCTGAGGACCGAGACAGGCGGCCTCGGGTGGCGGACCGGCAGCTCATCAACGGGGCAGCAGCGGAGCCACCCGCTCCCACAGGTCGTCAGGAACAAGATCAGCACGCAGCCCGGACACCCTGCCGACCAAGATCGCCGAGCACAAGACCGCAGCTCAACTCATTCTGAAACGATCAGTTAGGTGGAGGCGGGTGGGAGGAGGCGGTTCAGAACGGTGTCGTATTCTTGGAACATCACCCGCCCCACGTCGCGCAGTTTGCGGGCGAGTTGCAGGTCGATGTCTTTGGTGGGGAGCGGGCCCAGCAGCACTGCGGACGGGTGGGTTCCCGCGTCGTGGAGTGTGGCCAGGTCCATGGCGACGAGTCTGGCGCCCTGGCGGGCGGACGGTGTGCGCGATGCCGAGCCCTGGCCCGTCCAGGTCGCCTGCGTATCGCAGCGCCACGCCCTGGTCGACAGCGAGTTGCAGCAGGGCGTGGTCGACGGCGCGCAGCTGTCCGCTGGTGCACGCCAGCGGCGCAGTGTGGCCGCAGGCGAGGGCGGCTTCGAGGACGGAGGGGTTCTCCACCACGGTGAGCGACTGGATCGGGTCTAGACGCGGGGGAGTGCGGGTCAGGTCGAGCAGGTGCAGCGCGACCGGCGCGGCGGCGTCGCAAGCACCACCCACCAGCACTTCGCCGTCCCGGCCGCCTACCAAGGCAACGAAGGAGGAGACCTGCCCCTGCTTAGCCGCTGGCTGCTCGAGCGGCGCCACAATGTCACAGCGCAGATCAACGCCCGTCAGGAACTGAACATGCGCTGGCGCTGACCAAACGCCATGTACAACGCCCTCGAACCAGCGCAGCGCCGAGAGGCAGCGGACACCGCAGTCACCCTCGTCGATGGACTCGACCGGTGCCAGCGTCAAGACACGATGTGCCAGGATCGCCATGTAAAAGGAGGGTGCGCGGTGAGTTCGCTACAGGTAGACGTGCTGGCGTACGAGGCGCCGTGCGAGCGGTGTTCCTTCTCTCTGTGGTGGGTGTTCGGGCTGCTGCCGTCGTACCGGCCGCGCGGCGAGGAGTTCACCACCACCGACTTCCCCGAGGCCGTCGCCATAGCGCGCCGCATCCTGGCGGCACCGGACGGTGACATGGCGGACGTCGCGGCACAACTGCACGACCGGCCCGCCTGGCAGCGGGGACACAGCTTTAATCCAAACCGATGTGGCGCCTGCGGACATCACGCCGACTGGCACGTCCTCGACAAGATCCTCAACCGCGTCTACCACCACAAGGGCTGGATCTATGCCGCCGCCGGCCGGGTCCCCGTCCCTGAATGGCGTGCGATCAGAGGCGGCGGACAAGGAATCCACTGGCCGTACTGCTGACCACCGCTCCAGCCTCAACGTCTCCTGCTGTGCACCTCGAGGAACCACCGATGCCCACCGACCCCAGCCCCGAGGGCTCACCCACCCTGGTTCGCCCCGAACGCCGGACGCTCCGCTCCGATCAGCAGGCCGCAGTGGACAGCGCAGCCCGGCACCTGAAGAACCCGGGTTCGCGCGGTCACATCGTCTCCGCGTGCGGGACCGGCAAGACCCTGATCGCGCTACGTACGGCAGACCAACTCGACGCCCGCCATCTCCTAGTGGCGGTGCCGAGCCTGGACTTGATCGGCCAATGGGCAGCCGCAGCCCGCGCCGACGGACGCAGCGAGCCGCTGATGGCGGTCTCCTCCCTCGACGCCGGCAAGCACCCGCTGCTCGCCGACACGGGGGCGGTGAGTACGGGTTCGGGGGAGTACCTGGCGTACTGGCTCAGCCAGCGCAGGAAACGGCGTGAGCGGGCGACCGTGTTCGTCACCCTTGATTCCCTCCCCCGGATCGAGGAGACCCAGCACACGATCTTCCCTGTCCCCGTCTTCGACTTCCTGGTCGTGGATGAGGCGCACCGCACCGCGGGCAGCTGGGACAAGCAGTGGACGATGATCCACGACCAGACCCGGATCCTGGCCGACCGCCGTCTCTACCTGACCGCAACCCCCTACGAGTGGGAAGCCCCCCGCCTGACAGAGGCCCCGGACAAGCGCCCACAGCCCATGCGCACTGCGGCCACCGCCCCAGCCTGGGAAGCCCCGTACCTGATCGCGTCGATGGACGACCCGAAAGTCTTCGGCAAGCGCCTGCACACCTACTCCCACGCGGATGCGATCGACGACGGCGTCCTGGCCGACTACCAACTCCTCATCCCCACCATCACCGACACCGACCTGCGCAGCGCTCTCACCGACACTGACCTTCAAACCGGCTTCGGCCCCACGGCCCAGCGTACGAGCGCGCTGCACCTGGCCGTCCTCAAAGCCATGCGCGAGCACGACCTGCACCACGTGATCGTTTACTTCCAGCAGATCGCGGATGCCGCAGACTTCGCCCGCCAGTTCCCGCACACCCTGCGCACCCTCCCCGCAGGCCAACGTCCCGCCTGGGCAGCCGACTTGAGCGTGCAGTCGATCAACGGCACCCACACCCCCGACCAGCGCCAGAAGATCCAGGACCGCTTCATCGCCGCCAACCGCGGCATCCTGACCAACGCGCAGGTGCTGGGCGAGGGCGTCGACCTGCCGGCCGTGGACGCGATCGTGTTCGCGGACCGCACCGCGAGCGTGCGCCGCATCGTCCAGGCCCTCGGCCGCGCCCTGCGCAAACCACCCACCCTCGACCACAAAACAGCGAGCCTGGTCATCCCCGCCTACACTCCGCCCGACGCCGACCCCACCGACCTCCTCGGCACCCCCTACGAGGCGCTCTGGCTCGTCACCGCGGCACTGCGCCACCACGACCAGTCCATCGCCGCCCGCGCCCCACGCAAAAACACCAAGCGCCGCCTGGAGACCGACACTCACCAACTGCTCGCACGCCGCTTCCGCTTCGACTTCACCCTCGACGCCGACCACATCGCCCGCGCCATGGACCTGATCGCCTGGCCCGCAGCTGGCGCCGTCCTCTCCGCGCCCCGCCGCGCTGGCCTCGCGGCCGCCGCCCGCTACCACGCCGAACACAACCACCTGCGCGTCCCGACCGACTACGAAGACGCCTACGGCTACCGCCTCGGCTCGTTCATCGACGGACAGCGCACCGCCTACCACCAAGACGCGCTCACCGCCGAATGGATCGCTGAACTCGAAGACCTGGGCATGATCTGGGACGCCCACGAGGCCGCCTGGGCTGGCCACATGGCCACCGTCGAAGCCTTCCACACCACCCACGGCCACCTCGCCGTCCCCGCAACCGATCCCGGCGGCCAATTCCTCGTCGACCAGCGCGCCCTGGCCCGCAAAGGCCACCTCGACTCCACACGCGAAGCCCAACTCGCGGCCCTCGACGCCAACTGGACACTCCCTCATGGCCCGGACTGGCACCGCAAATACCACCTGCTGCGCCGCCACATCGAAACCGGCCACGACCTCGCCACCCTGCACCGGGACTTGGTGATTGACGGCGTGAAAGCCGGCAGCTGGCTACACCGCCAGTTCACTACCTGGACCCGGCTCGAGG